>CAVTIA010000014.1:180000-1237736 GCA_963734635.1 uncultured Acidobacteriota bacterium | reverse complement strand
GGGCAAGGTGGAAGCGGGCGTCGGCCACGCGAAGAAGACGCCGCTGCAGGGGCTTCGCTTCGAGACGATCGAGGCGGCGCAAGCCTATCTCGATCGCTGGGACGAGCACTGGGCCGACACGCGCATTCATGGCACGACGAAGCGGCAAGTGGCCGCCATGTTTGCCGAAGAGCGACCCACGCTCCGGCCGCTCCCGGTCGAGCCGTTTCGCTATTACCGCTTCGGCGACCGCACGGTGCATCTCGATGGCTGCGTCGAGGTCGAGGCCGCCTTCTACGGCGCGCCGCCGGGCTGGATCGGCCATCGGGTCCACGTGCAGTGGAACGACCTGCACGTGCGGCTCATCGACCCGAAGACGCGGCAGCTCCTGCGCGAGCATCTGCGCGCGCCACGGGGCTATCACCGGATCGAGGATCGCGACCGCCCGACCCGCACGCCGCCCACCACGCTCGCCCTGCTCGGTCGCGCGGGCACCGCCGGCGCATCGATTGGCGCGGTCTGTCGCCACATTCACGCGCAGGGCACGGCCCACAGTGTGCGCCAAATCCTCGGCGTGCTCGCCCTGGCGAAGAAACACGGCGTGGCCGTCGTCGAAGACGCCGCCAAGGCGGCGCTCGAGATCGGCGTGCCGACCTATCGCTTTCTCCGCAAATACGTCGAGCGGCGGCCGCCGCTCCCGCTCACGTTACGCCAAGTCGATCCGCTCATCCGACAGCTGACGCTCTATCGCGACCTCATCGACCAGAAAACAGGAGGCTCTGAATGACGCTCGTCGAACTCGATCGTGCGCTCCGCAAACTCCGGCTCTCGGGCATGGCCGACGTCCTCGAGACCCGCCTGCGCCACGCCCAAGCCGAACGGCTGCCCCCACTCGATCTCATGGCCACGCTCGTCTCCGACGAGCTCCGCCGGCGCGAAGACCGGCTGCTGGCCCGCCGGCACAAGCTGGCGAGCTTCCGCGACCCCGATCGCTCGCTGGAGAATTTCGATTTCGACTTCAACAAGAAGATGAACCGCGCGCTCATCTTCGACCTCGCGACCGCGCGCTTCGTCCAGCAACGCGAGGACGCCCTCTTGCTCGGCCCACCCGGCACGGGCAAGAGCCATCTCGCCCAGGCGATCGGCCGCGCCGCGATCCAGCAGGGCTATCGCGTGACCTACCGGGAGGCGCACACCCTGCTGGAGGAGATCGCGGAGGCCGCGGTCGATGGCACCCGGAAGGCGCTCTTGACGGAGCTGGCGACCGTCCCGCTGCTGATCATTGACGACCTCGGCATGCGCAAGCTCCCGCACACGGCCGCCGAGGATCTGCTCGAGCTGATCATGCGGCGCTATGAACGCGCGTCCACCGTGCTGACGTCCAATCGGTTATGCAGTGCACTGCATAACCGATTTAATGCGGAGCCAATCGTAATGCGGAGCTGAAACCGGTCTCGCGCGTGTGATCGCGCAGATCGTGGGACGATCGCCGCCTGACGACTCCGCATTATCGTGACGTCCCCACGAAAGGAGGACGTCATGCTGCCCGAGTACTTCCAATCTGCCAGTCGCGTTCGGGATCTGCGAGTCGGGCCGGCCGGGCCGCTCGTGACAAGCTTCGCAGACAAGCTGCGTCAAGACGGGTACGCGGAGCTCACCGCTCGCCGACATCTCCGAGCGGCTGAGCATCTGGCTCACTGGGCGAGCCGAGTTGGCGTATCCCTCGACGGACCAATCGAGGCGATTCTCGACGGCTTTGGTCGCCATCTACGGCGGCGGCGACAGTGCCCCGCGCCCGCCGGTCGTCCATTCGGTCACACATTTCGGGTGCAGATTCTCGGTGGCGCTCGCCTCTTCTTGCATTACCTCGCAGATGCCGGTCTCGTGTCTCCGCATCGCGTCGATCGGGTCGTGTCATGGCCCCCACTGTTCGTGAGTTTCTGCCAATGGATGCAGCAGCAGCGCGGGACCTGCGGCAGCACCCTCGCGAATTACGCGGTCCACATCTGCGAGCTGCTCAAACGAGTGGGCGACGAGCCGACCCGATGGGATGCTCGCCGTCTGCGCGAGTTCATCATGGACGGCAGTCGGACATGCGGGTGGGCCGCAGCGAAGAAGCGTACGACTGCGCTTCGGATGTTGCTTCGGTTTCTAGTCGCCGAGGGCCGGTGCGCCAGCAGTCTGGATGGAGCGATTCCTGTGCTGGTCCACCGACGCCTCTCGTCCTTGCCGCGCTACCTGGCCGAGGACGATGTCGAACGCGTCCTCGCCTCGTGCGATCGCGCGTCGGCTGTGGGCCAGCGAGACCACGCCATTCTGCTCCTGCTCGCGCGTTTGGGATTGCGCGCGGGCGACATCGTACAGCTGCGGCTTCGCGACATCGATTGGAAGGGCGCGTGGATTCACGTATCGGGCAAGGGCCGCCGTGAGACACGGCTGCCGCTAACGCACGAGGTCGGCGATGCGCTGGTCACGTATCTGACGCGCGGGCGACCGCAGACGGACACCGACGTCGTCTTCGTCCGGGCCCGTCCACCCTTTCGCCCGTTCCGCTCGCATTGTGCCGTGTCGGTGATCGTCGACCGCGCCTTCGCCCGCGCGGGGGTCACGCGTCCGAGTCGCGGCGCCGCCCATTTGCTGCGGCACTCGGTCGCGACGTCGATGCTTCGCCACGGCGCCTCGCTTCACGACGTCGCCGCCCTCCTGCGCCACCGCTCGGTCACCACGACGGAGATCTACGCGAAGGTGGACGTCACCGCGTTGCGCACGATCGCGCAGCCCTGGCCGGAGGTGCCGTCGTGTTAGCCGCGGCCGTCGACGCGTACGTCGCGGTCCGGCGTGCCGCCGGCTTCACCTTCCGATCGGAAGCGCGGCAGCTGGCGAGCTTCGCGGCGTTTGCCGAGGGAAGGGCCGAGTCGCACGTGCGTGCGTCCCTGGCCATCGAATGGGCGGGCCTCGCCCGATCGATGCCCCAGCGTGCCCGTCGGCTCGGGCACCTCATTCGACTGGCTCGCTACCTCCGGGCGGAAGACCGCGACCACGAGGTGCCGCCAGCGGCCTTCGGTGCCGAAAAGCGATCCCGTCCCACTCCATACATCCTCACGCCAGATCAGATTCGTCAGCTGGTCGTGGCCGCGTCTGGCTCAGGGTACCGGACGCTGCGGCGCGAGACGTATCGCACCTTCTTTGCGCTCCTCGCGGCCACCGGGTTGCGTGCGTCAGAAGCCATCCACCTCCGACTGGACGACATCACACCCGATGGTCTCGTGATCCGGTGTTCGAAATTCCGCAAAAGCCGACTGGTCCCGCTGCACGAGACCGCTCGCGCTGGTCTGGAGCGCTATCTCCAGCGACGTCTGGCGTATGCGCCTGCCGAGCCCCACGTGTTTGTGTCGCTACGGCGGAAACCACTCTTGCTCCATGACGTCGAAGTCGCCTTCCGGACCGCCGCCCGAGCGATCGGCTTGCCGGACGCGCCGCGGGCGCGGCCGACGCCGCACTCGCTCCGCCACTCATTTGCCGTGCGCGCGTTGCAAACCTGCCCGGATGGCCATGATGCCATCACCCGGCACATGCTGGCGCTGTCCACGTACCTCGGCCATGCCAAGGTCGCCGACACGTACTGGTACTTGGAAGCGGTGCCAGAGTTGATGACCGACATCGCCGATCGCTGCGAGCACTTCGTGATGGGAGGACGGCCATGACACCGCTCGCGCCTCACGTCACCGCGTTCTTTCAGCAGCGCCTACCCGTCGAGCGCCGAGCCAGCGCTCATACCTCCGAGTCGTACGCGTACGCGTTCAAGCTGCTGCTGGAATACGCGAGTGCGCAGCTACGCATGCCGCCCTCAGCGTTACACCTGGAGCAGATCGACGCGCCCTTGGTCGTTGCCTTCCTGAATCATCTCGAAGCCACGCGCGCCAATCGCCCGAGTTCCAGAAACGTCCGCCTGGCCGCTATCAAGTCGTTTATGCACTTCCTCGAATTTCGTGAGCCCGCCGCGATCGACCAGATTCGGCGCATCCTGGCGATCCCACCAAAGAAAGCCGACACGCGGCTGGTCCGCCACCTGACGGTCGAGGAAATGCAGGCGATCTTGCCTGCGCCCGAGCCATCCGGCTGGGACGGCCTGCGCGATCGGGCGATGCTCCATCTCTGTTTCGCCGGCGGGTTACGCGTATCGGAGCTCGTGGGCTTGCAGCTCGGCGACGTGATGCTGCAGCCGCAGGCGACGGTCCTCGTGCACGGCAAAGGTCGACGCGAGCGCTGCTTGCCCCTCTGGAAAGTCACGGCCACCGCTCTGCGCGCGTGGTTGGGCGTGCGTGGCACCCCGCCCGCGCCTGAGGTCTTCGTCAACGCTCGCGGGCAGCCGCTGACGCGCGCGGGGTGCGCGGCGTCAACTACTTTTGCCGGTGAGCGACAACTATTTCTGCCGGTGAAGGAGCAGCAAAGGAGTCCCACCCACCAGCTGACGGTACTCGGTTACAAAGGGTCGCTTGGTGACCTGCTCCGATAACGGCAGCGCCGGAGCGCCGCAAGGCGCGGAGGCGCCCACCGAAGACATGGGCACACTGGCGCCGATCGCACAGGGACCTCTCACGGGTGCCCCGATCATCGAGCTGCCTCCGTCGCCGCTCCCGCTCCCGCGTGGCCGCGGCGCTTCGCACGCTCGGTCCGGTAGCTGGGGACGTCGAACTCAAGGAGCACGGCGTGGTGCACGAGGCGGTCAATGGCGGCGGCCGTCGCCATCTGATCGCGAAAGATGCGGTCCCAGTGCCCGAACACCAGATTGCTGGTCAACAAGATGGAGCGGCGCTCGTAGCGTTCCGCGAGCAAGGTAAACAGCACCTCCGCTTCCTCGGGGCTTTGCTGGATGTAGCCCAGATCATCGAGCAGCAACACCTCGAAGTGATCGAGCTTGCGTAAGGCGCGCGGCAACTCGAGGGCGCGCTTCGCTGCGAGCAGCTCCTGGACCAGGCTGTAGGTCGGCGTGAAGAACACCGAGTGGCCGCGCTCGACGAGCGCGTGCCCGACGGCACACAAGGCGTGACTTTTGCCGACGCCCGGGAGTCCGAACGCCAGGACATTGGTCGCCTCCGCGAGGAAGTCGCCCTCGCCGAGCTCGCGCAACTTGCGGACCAGCGCGGCCGGCAGCCGGTCTTCGTTCAGCGTGTCAAACGTTTTGCCCGGTGGCAGCTTCGAGGCCCGTCGGAGTCGTGTGACGCGCCGCGCGCGCCGCTCGTCGGCTTCGAGCTCGAGGACGGCGAGCAGCACCGGCAGGGCGGCCTGCTGATCCGCCTCGACGAAGCGGGAGACGAGCTCGCGTGCGGCCGTGGTCAGCGTGAAGGTGGTCAGGAGCGTCGCGATCTGATCGCCGGCCGTGACCGTTTGGCGCGTCCGGCTCATGCCGTCGCTCCGACCAGGAGCGTGTCGTAGACGCGCAGGTCTGGGGCCGGCAGATGGAGTGTCGGAATCGTCGGCGTGGGCGGCGCGACGCGCTGCTGCACGGCCACGTAGTCGAAGCGGCCGGCGTCGAGGACCTCATGGAGCGCGTCGGTGACGCGCGCTTCGCCGTGCAGCGCGGCGAGCTGCAGGATCCGCAGATACTCCACGTCGGCGCGCTCGCCGTGTGTCGTCTGCAAGGCATCGAAGGCCCGTCGGAACGTCACCGAGGGAAACAGATCCTCGCGATAGCGATAGCGCGCAAACGCGCCGGGCTTCCGCACCAACCAGCCAATAACATGGCGATAATCGACGCGGTGCTCGTCCTCGCCGCGGAGACGCGGCATGGTCTGCACCAGCTGCCCGCGGTAGCGGACCTCGACGAGATCCGCGTGCACGCGCGCTTCGACCGTATGGCCCATCAGGCGCGCTGGCACGGAATAGGTCTGGTGCGCGACGCGAATCGTGCTCCACCGGCGGACGACGGGCAGATAGATCGTGTAGCTGGGAATCGCGGTCGATGGCAGCGGGCGGAGCGCGGCGCGATCCGCCGCGACGCGCTCGGCGACGGCGTGACTCCCACGATCGACGGCGTCGCGCACGAAGGCTTCGTACGCGGCCAGCGTGGCAAAGTCCGCATGCCCTCGCCACACCAACGCCTGGGCCACCACCGCTTTGAGCCGACGATGCGCCTGCTCGGCAACGCCGTTTTCATGCGCACGACCGGGTGTGATCCGGCTGGAGCGCATCCCGTAGTGCTCGAGGACGGCGCGAAAGCGCGCCGTCAGATCGCGACCGCTACTGTGTTTCAGCTCGTGGGTCGCGGCGGACAGATTGTCGCTGCGCAGCACGGCCGGAACGCCGCCGAGCGCCCACAACCCTCCTTGCAGGCCGGCCACCAGCGCCTCGAACGTCTCGCCGAAGGCCACGGCGACCCAGCGCCAGCCGCTATAACTCAAGACAAACTCGAAGAGCAGATGCGGGAGCGGCCCGCCGACGATCGTCACCCCGAGGTCGGTGCCGTGGGTGAAGTCGATCGCCGCCTCGCGCCCGGCCACGGCCACTTGCTCGAAATACACCTCGGGCTCCGGGCCATGTAACGCCCGCCACTCCCGAAATCGCCGCTGCAGTGTCCGCGCCTGGCCCTCGTGAAACTGCGCCGGATGACGGACGCACAGCTCGGCCAACACCCATTTGGCTTCGAGCACGCCTTTGTGATCGCGCTGGAGTAGGGGCTCAATCTCGGTGGACCAGACCGTCGCAAAGGGATCAGGTCGAGTCCGCCAATCGCGGGGATGCGTCGTTGCCGACGGAACCGGCCCGGCGTCCCACTCCCGTGCCGTCCGAATACTCATGCCCGCCGACGCCGCCGCGGCTGCCTGGGTCTTGCCGTCCATACGTTTTTGCCTCAAAAGCCGCACCTGCGTGTCGCTGACCATGAGCCTCCAGGCTCGCAGCGTGACACAGGCCAGCCGGCTGACCCGTAGCGGCAGATCTAATTGTCGTCAGGCGGCAGATCTAATTGTCGCCGCGCACGGGGTTTGAGTACATCCTCACGAAACATGTCCAGACGGCGATCAGGGCCTGCCCGTCGCTCTCGGCCAAGCACGTCTCGCCCCACGTGCTGCGCCACACCTGCGCCCTGACCGTCCTGCAAGCGACTAAGGATCTGCGCAAGGTCTCGCTCTGGCTCGGACACGCCCACATGCAAACCACGGAGATGTACACGCGTGCGGATCCGTCAGTGAAGCTGGAAGCCCTCGAAGCGATGATTGCGCCGAAGCTGCGATCGGGCCGCTTCAAGGCCACGGACAAACTGATCGCCGCGCTGACATCGCGCTCCGTAATGCGGAGTACTGAACCGCGCAAATGAAGTTCTGGCGGGGCCTCGCTTCACGAGGCTCCGCATAATCATCGGCTCCGCATTAAATCGACCGGTCGACGACTGGGGCAAGCTGCTCGGCGATACCGCCGCCGTCACCGCCTTGCTCGACCGGCTCTTACATCATGCGCACGTGCTCAAGTGCGGACCGAAAAGCTGGCGGACGAAAGTCCACACGGACTTGCGGACCGAGGACACATCGAAGTAAAACTCACCAGTCTCGGCCGCTCAGAAATTGTCGGTTTTGCCTGTCCAGAAATTGTCGGTTTTCAACTGTCCACCGAGGGCTCACCGCGTTCGCAAGCGTTTTTTGGTGACGACCTGACTTTTGTTCCCCTGCTCTTCCCATCTTGACCCCGAGTTGAAGCAACGGAGGCGCGTGTAAGTGATGGTATCGACTATGGAATCAGGACTGAGTGTCATTGGCGGGTGGGGCCAACTCCTCCGCTGCCCGGCGTGCGCTGTTCCGCTGCGTCCACGGGATTCCGGACTGGAATGCGAAACCGGGGCGCATCGGTTTGAGGTAAAGAACGGCATACCACAGCTCTACTGGCCCACCGGGGACGCCACAGCGGACTCCCTCACGCAGACCGTGAAGTCCTTCTACGAGGAAACGCCGTTCCCGAATTATGACGATCTGGACAGCGCAGGAACGCTGATCCAGAAGGCCCGCCGGAGCATCTTCGGACGCGTGCTGGATGAACAGGTACCACTGAAGGCGCGCGTGCTGGAATGCGGCTGTGGCACGGGACAACTGAGCAACTTCCTGGCGGTTGGTAACCGCACCGTGTTCGGGACGGACATCTGTCTCAACTCACTCGGGCTGGCGCAACAGTTCGCCACGCAGAACAACATCTCCAGCGTGCACTTTGTCCAGCAGAACCTGTTCCGGCCGGTATTCCCCGAGGCGTCCTTCGACCTGGTTATTTCGAACGGCGTGCTCCACAACACTCCTGATCCACCGGGGGGGTTTCGTACCATCTCCCGACTGGTGCGGCCCGGAGGCCATCTGCTGATTGGCCTGTATCACCGTTATGGGCGACTCATGACGAACATCCGGCGATTCGTGTTCCGCACGACGGGCGACCGCTTCACGTTCCTGGACTCGAAGCTGCGAACCCCTGGAATGAGTGTTGCGAAAAAGCGCGCGTGGTTCATGGACCAGTACAAGCATCCCCTCGAATCACAGCATTTGATTGGCGAAACCCTGACCTGGATTAAGGAAATCGGATTTGAGTTCATCCGGAGCATCCCTGATACGAGGCTGTTCCACCCGTTTGACCCGGACAAGCGGTTGTTCGAGGCGGAGCCTGCCGGCAACGCGGTAGAACGATTGCTGATCGAACTGGGCCTGTCGTTCGGCGGCAACCGTGAAGGCGGATTCTTCATCGTCATAGCGCGTCGGCCGGGCTCGTCGGCCCCACTCGCTCCACAATCGACTCCATCTCCGGAGACTGCCGGGAATGCCGCGACTTGACACGGCTTGGCCGTTGGATGCGGTCCGCATAATTCTGGGGCATCTTGAGGTCCTCTTTGTCCAAGGAGGACTTCATGCTGGAGCGCAGTTACCAGAACGCCATCACTCAGCGCCGTCTCGTCGACGGCCCTGCGGGACCTTGGCTCGACGGTTTCGCGGAGACGTTGCGCGGGGAGGGCTGTGCGGGGGAGGGTCTGGGGGGTCGCATAAGGGGCCTTCCGTCTGTGCGGGGGAGGGTCTGGGGGGTCGCATAAGGGGCCTTCCGTCTGTGCGGGGGAGGGTCTGGGGGGTCGCATAAGGGGCCTTCCGTCAACCACGCGCGCGACACCCCGTTCATCGTTCCTATCGTCTTGGGTGGCACTTCCAGGAATCTGGGAAAGTCCGGCGGGCAAAGGCCGACGACCCTGTCGAGAAGGCCCGCCGCAAGAACCCCGCGATCGCTCACGAGCAGCGGCCGTCTGATCCCGGTTGCCGCGAGGTGCTCGAACAGGGTGGCAATCGCCCCTGCGCCGAATTCGATGGTGGTCAGATACGCAATTGTGGCCATGAACCGTCCATTCGAGCCAGACCCGGCGCGAAGCGCGAGGTGTTTCAGGAGGGAAAGATTAGCGGTACGAGAGCCGGGTCTTCACCGAAGAATCGTTTGCGGAGCCGGTATCCCATCATCCGCACCCGACCGATCTGCGGGAGCGTAGCGCGAACACCCGCCCAGATCCTGTGCCAGGTGCGGTCCACATTGTGAGGTCCGTCGCGGTCCGCGACCTCGTCCATGTACCGTCTGATGGCGTTCATCGCCCACGCCGAGTGGCCCACCGAAATATTATCTGCCGCGTTGTGGACGTCAACGAACAAGGTGGGATAGCGGAAGCGCCGCAGCGTATCCCGGGCTTCCATGTAGGGGCCACCTACGCCGGCCAGTTCCACGGCGAGGTTCAGCCCCAGAATCTCCGGTAGAAAATGCCTCGGAAAACAGGAAATGGTCAGCCACAGCGTCGGCACATCGAATGACGAATCCAAGAGTCGCGGCCAACGTGCGAACTCCCAGGTGTCGACCGGCGGCGGGTTTTCACCCATCGCCTTCAGCAAGTCGCGATAGACGTTCGCGTGATGTTCCTTGTGTTTGCCCTCACCGAGCTCCTCCACGAGCACGTGGAAGAGCATGCGGCCGACGGCGGTGTGAATGAGGGCCGGTGAGGCCATCCCCTGAAGCCATCCGCCGTCGATCAGAATCAACGGCGCCAGCTGAACGGTGGCTTCGACGAACGCACCCTTGGGCGCTTCAGGACGGACGTCGGGCGGACGATATGACTCTACCTGTTCGCGATGCTTCCGATAGACCCATTGTTCGAGGGCGATGGGATCGTAGCGCCGCGACGGGATGGGCCGCTCTCCCGCCCAGATCATCGCCATCGATCGTTCGAGACGCTCGTGGGCGAAGCGCTCGGCCACCGGGAGGATGTCGGGAAAAAACTCGACGTTGATCAGATAGTGATAGAGCTCTCTCACCGTAATCTTCCCGTATCGTCGCTCGCTCCTCCGACGGAACTCGATCGGGCTCCAGCTTCGGCCCTCCACACACGGCTCTTCCCGGGGAACCGGTTGAACGGCACCACTGCCGGTCTCGACTTCGCTGGAAGACAGGCTGTCGATCCATCTCTGGATAATCACCTGTTCGACCGGGGAGAACACTGCCAGCATGGGCCCGCCGAACCCCGTGAGGCGGCTCAGGAAGATGCTCTTGCCCGACTTGGCTGTCTTGACCCATGGCGAGGCCGCCAGCGCATCCAGGAGAGCTGGTGCGTTGAACGCGCCTGGATCGAGCAGTTCGTCGATGCGTTTGGCGCCAAGCCTCCGATCCGCGTGATAGCCGAACGCGTGGGGCGACTTGCGTCGCAGCAGATCGATCATCTCCTGCCGGGGATCGGGGGGGCCTGAAGGCGCCGATTCCCGCGTCTCGTCCAGCCACCTGGCCCAGAGGTCGACACCGGTGGACACGCCACGCAGCAATCGACTCCAGGCGTCACCCAACTTTGAACGATCCACGCCCTCCAGGCATCTGAGCGCTGCCGCGCGAGCCATTTCCCGGCCTGTTTCGAGATGATCCGGGTCGTTGAGGTCCGCGCCGAGGGGCGGCAGGGCGTACGCCTGACAGATGTCGCGAACGAGATCGGGACCAAATGCGGAAAGATCCAGATACTGCCAGGCGAGATTGAAGCCGAGAATCTCGAGGGGAAAACTGCGGGTGAACTGAGCGATACCAAGCGCAAAAAGCGGGATGTCGAAACTCCAACCGAAAAAGTCCTGTCGCTCCGCAAAAGAATGCGACGACACCTCCTCAAGCGGGGCCCCGAGGCGCGAGTAGGCCTCACGATAGTCGGCGACGAAATGGCGTCCCGGGTCGGCCACGAACGCCCGCACCTGATGCTGGTACAGCCCTGTCAGTGCGGCACCAATCTCGGTGTGTGCGGTTGAAACTCTGAGCCCGGATTGGAGCCAGCATCCGTCCACGAGCGCGGTAGGCATGTACTGCACGAAATAGTGCAGGACCTGGCGGCGGGTCAAATCATCACTAGGCTGCCGCCATGGTTGGGCAACCCTGTGTCGCGAAATGTGGAGCTGCTCGATGAGATCGGTCAACCGCGTTTCAATTGTGGCGGGGTCTTGCGGAGGGCTGCCGCCATTTGCCGGGAACACAGGTGCACCTGCCAGCCGCGTTCTGACGAGATCGCAGGCGAGCGGCAATACCTCCGGATGCTCTTCGACGTTGATCAGGTAGTAGTACGCTCTGCGACAACTGAGCCTGGTCGCGGTGGCTGGCTGGAGTGGTTCGGTGCGATCAAATGACGGCTCCAGGGCACTCTGATTGATCTCCGTGATGAACATCGACGCTATCTCGAGGCACGTGATTGTCGATCGGACTCCAGCTTGGGAAGCAGAACGCCAAGAACGTTTTCGGCGATTTCACGGCGCCGGCGAGGGTGTGGCGCCAGAAGCGAGGCGCCAGAATCCACGTGCGGCGACCTCGGCCAGCGCAAGATAGAGGGCCACTGCCAGTGAAACTCGCTAGCCCGGCGCAGTGCGACGCGCGTCTTCCGCATGAGTCGGATTAGAAGATGGTGTAGACAAATGGCGCCAGGGCGGAACCCTGGGCAAACACGAGAAGCATTCCCACCAGCCACATCACCATCATGAGAGGCAGAAGCCACCACTTCTTTCTCACCTTGAGGGTACTCCCACACCTGCCCTGTCGCGGTCGTCATCTCACACTCCTAGGAGCCTTGACCGGTTGAAATCTGAGTACCTTTTGAAATCTGAGGTACTTGAGTCAAGTTTTTCAGGCAACAAGTCGGACCTCCTGAAGGAATTTGTCAACCGCGGCATTGAGGCGCTCGAAGGCTTGCGTGCCGCGACGTGTCCCCGACGTTGGCAGAGACGCGGCGGGTCGGAACCCACGGGCGTAGATCCGGAGATAGAGCACGGCCAGGCGCGCGCCGGCATCGGTGATGCGGTAGCGATGACTGCGTCGGGACCCGTTCGATGAGACCGTGGAGACGGAGCCGGCGCAGGTCGTACGTCATCTGACTGGCGCCTATAGTCCTCGCGCGCGCGACCGAGGAGTTGTGCGATGGCGGGGCGCACATCGCGATGTCGAAAGCCCTGCGGATGGAGGGCGAAGAGACAGAGCGTCTGCATCAGGGCCAGCACCCGGCGATCGCCGAGGCGCAGCGCCGCGGCTCGTTGGGTGTCGACAACGACGGGTTGGGTCAGGCCGTCCAGGTGGTCGTCACCGATGAAGCAGTCGTGGCTCAGATATTCGACGCGCAGCAGGCGTCGGTTGGCGGCGAAGCCGATCTCCCGCAGCGCGGGCAGATTGCGGAGCGCACGACCAATCTCGAAGTCATAAGTATTGTTGACGGTGGTTTCGGTGCGAAGGGCTTGCCCTTCTTTGTGGTACTGCTTGACCTTGGCCTTCTTGTACTGCACGTGGAGAGAGGGCACGACGCCTTCGGTGAGCACACGCGTCCGAAAGCTGCCGGGTGTACGACGCGTGACGCGCCGTTGAAGATCAACTGCATCTGATCCGGACGTCCGATGTCGAGATTCTCGCGAATCACTTCTTCGAAGAACCCGCGACCCGTCTGTGGTCGATCGAGCACCTGTGTCAAGGCGAACTCGGCCTGGAGGATCGACAGCTGGTAGCGATAGCCCGGCTTTCGATGGGCCGCCGTGAAGGGATGCGGCAGCCGTCGGAGCCACTTGCGAAATACCGCGTCGATCTTGTCGGCCGTGAGCGTGTCGGCGATCTGCTGGACGCGGCGCGCTGCGTCGGTCGATCGAATGCCGTTGTCCAACGGCTCGAACGGAATCCCGCGCTGCGTCAATTGGCGCTTGAGCCACTCGTGCCCATTGAGACAGAGCTTCGCGGCATAGGGGAAGTACGAACAGAACTTGATGAACAGCGGGCCGAAGTCGCGGTCCACGATGTAGAAGTAGTAGTGATTGGGCAGGGCCGTCGACCGATGATCCAGGGATAGCGTCTTCCCCTGGCGCATCCCGACGTTTTTCGGTGCGGAAGACGCTCGCCTTTTCCTGGGCCTTGCCGACGAAGAGCACGCCTTCGTCGCCCTCAACTTGGCCCGATACTCCTGGGCGACGTCGTCCTTCCGTTGCCCCTTCTCGAACGACACCAGATCGATCCCCTCGGTGTCGGTGAACCGTTCGATGGCTTTCACGAACCGCTCACTCATCGGCGCGATCATCGACGGTCGACGGCACCCGTCCTCCGAGCTGCGTCTTCAGGAAGTACGACGAGCCCCGGCGCCCGTCTGCAGTGACGGCACGTACGCGTTGAGGTACATCCGGTCGATCGCTTCCAATTCGAATGTCACGTGATGGTCAAGGATTTCAGCGACGTTTCGGCGTATCATCGTCTCGGAGCTCCCGGAGAGCGCGGCCCATGTGGCCACCGACCCCAAGAGGGTCAATTACCTAGGCGCAGGATTTCAACTCCTGCCTGCTCCCGGGGCTCCTCTTCCTCTAACGAGGCCCTGCCTCAGACCGGCCGGGCGACTCGACGTACACCACTACATGCTCGACGGTCTGAGGCAGGGCCTCGTTAGAACTGATTCTCGAGCTTGCTCCGGCCGTCCGATGACGCCGGGATCCAGAAACTGCCGTTCCGCTCGGGGTGCCGGACTGGATTTCGCCCGAAAGCTCTCATCAAGACCCCCATCGGCATCAGCACGCAGAAGTAAACGGCCCCGACGGTGATAGGGGCCGTGACCTTCGAAATCGCGCTCGCCAGTCCCATCCACGCGCAGTAAATGCCGCTGATGCGGCCCGGCACGATCAGCCCCGCAGCCAGCAGTGTCCCGCTCAGGCCGCCGAGCACGAGGGGCGGCAGACGGTGGCCCCGCCATGCGGAAATCGCCGCCAGCACGAGGAAGGCAGTGCCAACCGTAAAAGCAAACCGACGGCCCTCCGTGGCGCTCAGTCGAGTTGGAATTCCCACTGCCACTCTGTCGTCTCCTTCCACTCGTCCTGCTGCTCCTTCTGGAGCAGAAACGACCCGAGCACCAGGGCATCGAGGTTCGTCCGCATGAAGCAGGTATGCGCGTCTCTCGGTGTACACACGATCGGCTCGCCGCGAACGTTGAACGACGTGTTGACCAGGACGGCGCAACCGGTGAGCTTTTCGAACTCCCGAATCAGATCGTAGTAGTCCTGATTCACGTCCGGACTCACCGTCTGGATACGCGCCGAATAGTCGACGTGGGTCACCGCGGGAATATCAGAGCGGACCACGTTGAGCTGGTCGATTCCCCACAACTCACGCGTCCCTTCGCTCATCGGAATCTGCCGTTCCCGTCTCACGGGTGCGACCAGCAGCATATAAGGAGAATCGACGTCGAGCTCGAAATATTCGGACACGCACTCGCGGAGCACGCTCGGCGCGAAGGGCCTGAATCCCTCGCGAAACTTGATCTTGAGGTTCATCTGGGCCTGCATCCGCGGGCTGCGAGGATCTCCCAGAATCGACCTCGCGCCGAGCGCGCGTGGCCCGAATTCCATCCGGCCGTTGAACCAGCCCACGACCTTTTCTGCCGCGAGAAGTTTGGCGGTCGTTGTCAGAAGCCGCGCGCGATCGAGGCGCTGATAACTCGCCCCAACCTCGTCCAGAAATGCGCCGATCTCTTCGTCGCTGAAACCGGGACCGAGATACGCTCCCCGCATCCGATCCTGACAGCCGTCAGCCGAGCGCGGCGCGTTGAACCGCCGATGCCAGATGAGCTGCGCAACGCCCAGTGCGCCGCCGGCGTCACCCGCCGCCGGTTGAATCCAGAGACGTCTGAACGGGCCTTCGCGCAGCAGCCGCCCGTTCCCGACGCAGTTCAACGCCACTCCGCCGGCGAGACAGAGATTCTCCTGGCCCGTCTGCCGGTGCACCGTACGGGCCATTCGCATCATGACTTCCTCGCACACGTCCTGAACCGATCGCGCCAGGTCCATATCCTTCTGAGTCAACCTGGACTCCGGCTGCCGCGGCGGTCCATCGAAGAGCCGGTTGAAGCGCTCGTTGGTCATCGTGAGACCATCGAGATATCCGAAATAGTCCTGATTCAGCCGGAACGAGCCGTCCTCCTTGAGATCGATGAGGTGGTCGTAGATCGCCTTGACATATGTCGGCTTGCCGTATGGCGCGAGGCCCATCACCTTGTATTCCCCGGAATTCACCTTGAACCCGGTGTAGTAGGTGAAAGCCGAATAGAGGAGCCCGAGAGAGTCTGGCCAGTGCATTTCCTTCAGGAGTTGAATGTCCGCACCACGTCCCATACCGTAGGAAGCTGTAGCCCACTCTCCGACGCCGTCGATTGTCAGGATCGCCGCCTCCTGGAACGGTGAGGGGAAAAACGCACTCGCGGCGTGCGACTCGTGATGTTCGGCGTACAGGAGATCGCCCCGATAGCCGCCGAGCTCCGCGCGCAGATTCTTGTCCATCCAGAGCTTGTCCTTGATCCAGAGCGGCCCGGCGACAAGGAACTGGCGGAATCCACGCGGCGCCACACCCAGATATGACTCAAGGATGCGCTCGAACTTCAGAAGCGGCTTGTCATAGAAGCCGACGGCGGCGAGCTGGTCAGTGGTGAGTCCAGCCTCGTCGAGGCAATAGGCCACAGCGCTCCTGGGAAAGGCTGGATCGCCTTTTTTCCGGCTGAATCGCTCTTCGGAGGCCGCGGCGACAATCTCGCCGTCGACCAGCAGGGCGGCGGCGCTGTCGTGGTAGTACGCTGAGATACCCAGGATTGCGACGGACCCCATTCAAGGCGACCTTTAGTAGAGAGAGTGGAGGACCCGTAGAGGCGTTACGGCTGTTACGCTGGGCGTTTAGCAATTTTCATGCGAACTGGCAGAACCCTGTTTTTACTAGCGAATCCCGCTAGTGCACCTGCTCGACGCCACAAATGTCATCTACTCGCGAGACTTTCCTGCTCACGGATGCCGACAAGTGGCACACGGGCCCCGCAAGGTTTTTTAGATAGGTCATTCGACCTGAACGCCGTTCGTCCGTACCTCATCGCAGGGATTTTGAATGATTCATGCGGCGGCCTCCGTCGCCGGGACCGTCGGATAGGCGCGCCCGAGTTTCGTGCGCGCCTGTTCGATGCCAAACATCCAGCGCACCCGAGCGCCGGCGGCGTTGCGGGCGTGCGTCCACGCGTCGACTTCGCGGGTGAGCGTGAGCGAGGTCCGGGATGCGCGCGATCGAGACATTGCGCGGACAAGACCCCGATCTCGATCTCGACCATGTTCAGCCAGCTCGCGTGCTTCGGCACATAGTGAAACTCGAGACGGCGGCAGCACGCGGCGGGCCTCGGCGGGCGGAAACGCCTCGTAGAGCGCCGCTGGTGTATGCGTCGAGAGATTGTCGAGGACGATCTGGAGGCGCTCGGTCCCCGCGTAGTGGAGGTCGACGAGATCGCGCAGCCACTCGGCGAAATCCACCGCGGTGCGGCGGGCCGTCACTTTGGTGTAGCGCCGCGGCTGGTGCGCATCGACCGCGACGAAGACATTGGCCGTGCCGTTGCGCTGGTACTCGTGTCGTGGCGGGCGACGTGCCCGGGGGCGGGCGGCGACGGTCGGCCGGACCTCGCCGATCAGTTGCCGCGGCGTTTCGTCGACACAGACGACGGCGGTGCCGGGGCGCGGGAGCGTCGTGTACAGCTCGAGCACGTCCTCCATCCGCGCGACGTAGGTGGCATCAATCTGCGGCACGCACCACATCTTCTCCTGCCACGGCTTGAGATCGTTCTCGGCCAGGCGACGGCCGATCGTCGCGCGGGAAACGGTCGGCGTGCGTCGTCAGCCGCACGACTGCAGACGCGAGCAGCGCCAGCGTCCAGCGCGCCCGGCCCGGCCGGCGGCTGCGCACACGCGGTCGCCACCAACAGCGCCTCGTCGGTGGCCACGAGCTTCCGTTTCCCGCCGGGCGCGGTGCCTCGGACAGCGCGCGCTCCACCCCGACGCTCCACGAAGTGCTGCTTGGTGCGATAGACCGTGGACGTGCCCACGCGCAGCGTCGCGGCGATCTCGGCATCCGATACGCCGGCGGCGGCCGCCAGCAGAATCTGGGCGCGTTTCACGCGCCGCACCGCCCGGGTGCCGCCGGCGACCATCGTTTCCAGATGCTGCCGCTCGCTCTCCTCCAAGTCGACGCGGTATCGTATGTGCATCGCGGACCCTCCGCGACACAGCGGATCACAGACCGCCCGGCATGTCGATCCCGTTCACCGCGACCCAAGGTCAGTACCTGGCCTTCATCCACGCCTATACGACCCTGCATCGCCGGCCGCCGGCCGAGAGCGACTTTCAGGAGTTCTTCCGCGTCACGCCGCCCACCGTCCATCGCATGATCGTGACGCTCCACGACCGCGGCCTCATTCAGCGGCAGCCCGGGCAGCCCCGAAGCATCACGCTCCTCGTTCCACCCGAACAGCTGCCGCCGCTCCAATCGATCAAAATCCCTGCGACGGGGTACGGTGGAACGCGAGGGCCGCCGGTTATCCTACCGTCTCACCGACAAGGGGATCCGCGTCGCCACGATGTTTGTCCTCTTTCACAAGCGAGTCTGCGGCCCGCTCGCTCAGGCTCTCTTTCAAGACCGGCCCGACAAGTCGGCGGCGCTGCCCACGCCCATTGAAACGGCCTACTATAGAGCCGATGCGGCGATTCAAAAGCTCGTCGACCTGCTCGCAGCGTAAAACTCTGAGAGGGAAATTCTCAGAGTCGACGGGCTCCTAACAAGGTTAAGCCCTATCCTGCGATTTTCGGAATCACTCGTAAGTACGGGCCTGGTCAGATCAGTTAGGCCTCAGATCTTGATTGAGTGATCACGTTGGCCGCGGCCGGAGTTCATAGTTCCAATCGCCGTGAAAGGCGTGCGGATGCAAGGCGAGGTCGCGCATCTCGGCCGTGGTGACCACGAGGCCGGTCTTATAGCGGCGCTTATCGAGTTTGGCTTTGACGCGCAGCCCGGTAGCCGTGCGGGTGTGGCCGATCAGTTCGACGAGGGTCTCGAAGGTGCGGAGCGGACGCCCGCGCCAGTTCTGCGTGATGTGGCAGAACAGCCGATGCTCGATCTTGTTCCACTTGCTCGTGCCCGGCGGGAAGTGCGACACGTGGATGCAGAGGCCCAGGTCGTCGGCCAGCCGCTGCAGCGCGATCTTCCACGCCGCGCGTCCGATACCCGTTGCTGCCGCCGGCGTCGGCGGTGATGAGCAGCGCGTCGGCCGTCGGGGTACGCCGGCCGTCCCATCATCGTCCACCACTGGCGGATGGACGCGACGGCGAAGGCCGGCGTGTCGTGGTCGCGGCCGACGCTGACCCAGGCTTCGTTGCGCGCCATGTCGTAGACGCCGTACGGAATCGCCTTGCCCACCGCGTCGCCGGGGAAGTCGTGGACGCGCACCCGCTCGGGCGTCGCCGGTCGGCTGCCACTCGCGGCCGCCATTCTTGAAATCGCCGACCAATTCCTTCTTCTTCGTGTCGACCGAGATCACCGGTTGCCCGCCGCTGCATGAACGCGGCCGCGGTGGCGTTGATGTGTTCGAACTGGGCGTTGCGATCCGGGTGCGCCGCACCTTCGCGCGCCTTCTGCAACGCGTGCAGACGATAGCCCGAGCCCGTCCAACAGCTTGCCGACGGTCGTCGCACTCACCGGCCAGCCCTGCGCGGTCAACGCCCCGGCCAGTTTCGCCGCGCTCTTGCACGTCCACCGCAGCGGCGACATCGGATCGCCGCGCGTCAGCGGTTCGACGAGGAGGTCCAGCGCCTCGGTGATCCCCGGTTGCGTGTCCTCGATGCCGGGGCGCCCCGCCCCGGGCTGGCGGATGCGCTTCGTCGTCACGCCCTGCGCCAGTTCGTGACGCCCGTTCCGAATCGTCTGGCGGGCCAGGCCCGTCGCCGACGAGACGATCGCATCGCCGCCGAAGCCAATCGCGATCGATTCCGCCGCGGTCCACAACCGCCGTGTTCGCTCATTGAGCAGCGGGCTCATCACCACATACTTGGCGACCAGCGTCGCTTCGAGATCGATATCGCGTCGCACCGTACAGGGGTTAGATCACGTTTGCTCTGTTCGTAGCAAGCTAATTCACGCGTGAGGCCTTAGTCGGCACGAGGCGCTTCAGCTCCTCGAAAGAGTTCAACAGGAATGTCGCATGAACCGAGTCTCCACCCCCGTTTGTCGTCCTGGCAGGTTCTAGAACAACGAACCTTTTGCCGTCGGGTGCCAGTGTGAGACGATAGGAACATTGAACGGGGTATTCGGCGGGCGTGGTTGACGGAATGCCCGTTATGCGGCGCCCGTCCTCCGCCAGCACAAGCTCCGAATACAGCGCGTGAACAATGAGCCGTCGTCTTCAGAGCGACGATTGACTGATATGCGCATTCACAGCATTTGCGTTGTCAAGAACGAGAGCGACATCATCGTTCAGTCGTTGACGGCAGCCGCAGAGTGGTCTGATTTCATTTACGTTCTCGACAATGGAAGCATCGACGGGACATGGGAAAGAGTTCTTGATCTTTCTCGTCGGCTACCTCAGGTTGTACCGTTCCGAAGAGAGGAGGGGCCCTTTGACAACAGCTTGAGGGCGGAGGTATTTGGACATTACCGTCGACAATCCTTCCCGGGGGACTGGTGGTGCAAGTTGGATGCTGACGAGTTCTACATAGACTCTCCGCGAGAGTTTCTGGCTAGTGTCGCTCCACCGTACGACAATGTGTGGTCAGCGTCCTTTCAGTACTACCTGACAGAAAAGGACGTGGTGCGATTCAGAGAGAACCCCGCGCTATACGGTAACGACGTACCAGTCGAGCAGAAGTGCCGTTACTATCTCAACAACTGGTCAGAGCTCCGATTGTTCAAGTACAGCGATCGCGTCAAGTGGTCTAACTACTCTCCGGATCTGTTGCTGCGCGCGTACCCTCAGCGGATTCGACTCAAGCATTACCAGTACAGGTCGCCCCAACAAATCGAAACGAGACTTGCGACACGGCAACTTGCGATGCGACGCGGCGTCGCGTTTGCTCACGAAACTCGTCGAAACTGGGCTGACATGATTCTCGGGAAGCGCGGGGACAGTCACGGAGCCGGACGGTGTACTGTTAGGATCCTCGGTTTCATGGACCGACAGAGTGGTTGATTCGTCGAAGCTTCGATACGACGACGGCTCAAACTACGTCATCACCGAAGATCTCCTGCCCAAAATGAGGGATCCACGGTTCCCCCTTCTGAGCAGAATCAAGCATCGGGTGTACTCGACTCTCGCCGCGACAGCATGGAGTCACTCATAGTCGTTGGCGACGATTCGAGCGCTGCTATTTCTCCCGCTTCCGCTATCGCACAAATCTTGGGGAACTTTGGCGGCTCCGTGCAGCTGATTTCCTAAGGTGTCCCGTTCCATAAGGCTTGAGGAGGATCGCAATGAAGTTCTTTAGGAACGCTGTTACGGCGGTTCGACACCCGACCATCGGTTTCGACTACCTTCAGTGGAAGATCGGCACAATTATTGGTCGACAGAGCACGGTCAATGGTGCCTTTGGCACCCGGCTTCGGACTGCTACCTTCGCCGACCTTCGTACGACTCGCGGCTTCGTTCCTCGCGCTGCAGAAGTTGAGCTGATCCGCAATCTTTCTTCGAACTACCCTCTATTCATGGTCATCGGAGCCAACTTTGGGGCCTGGGTCACGGCTCTGGCAGCGGCTCATCCGACGGCGCACGTATACTGCTTTGAGCCCACGCCTGGTACATTTTCAGGGCTCAGCGACAACATCGCTTTGAATGGGCTTCGAAACGTCACCGCACTGCAACTCGCCGTTTCTGATTCTGCTGGCATCTTCCCGTTTCAACTCACGGAGAACGCTTCGAATCTGAATCGCCTCGCCCCAGTCAAGTCATCCGCAGAGGATTTGCATCGCGATCGATTCATAGGGGCCCGCACTACGGAAGTGCGAAGCGTGGTGCTGGATGACTTTTGTAGAGACCAAGGCATTGACAGAATCGGTTTCTTGAAGATTGATGTCGAGGGTGCTGATGTGTGCGTATTGAGGGGCGCTCGCGAGCTATTGCGCCGGCGGGCGATCGAAATGATGTTAATCGAAGTTGACCCTGACAACTTACAGGAGCTGGGTGATTCGCTTGAAGACTTGACGTCTTCGATTGCAGAGAAGGGCTATGCATTTCATTTTCCGCAGACGGATGGGTCTCTAGGACCACCGGTCGATATACGTCTACACGCACGTTCAGGTCACTCCTTCGACATCGTCGCGAGGCCTATATCGACATGACAATCGCGCGAATTCGCCTCGAATTTCCTATCACCTGTCGTCAAAGGCCTGCGCGCATTGGGCGGAGTCAAGACTCGAGCCACGTCGTGGCTCTCCCGCTAGGCCGAGTGACCACGTTGCTTCATCAGCGAGGCGCGATGTGGACCTGATCCGAATCGGTGGACAGGTTGATTAGCGTCGTTTTCGTCGGTCTTCTGTCTTCTTCATACGAAACGCGATGACGGGTGTGGGCGCTGTGGGAAACCGCGTTCTGTGCGGTTTTCCAAATCCCGGTGGGCGCGATCTTGGCGTCCACGGGGATGGCAGCTCCATGCCCTACGCCACCGCCTCGCGCTCGAACCTGGCCGGACTGATCTGGCCGAGTGTCGAATGTCGACGACGTTGGTTATACAAGTCGACAACGCAACACCCATCGTACTGAGTCTCGAGAAGTTCGTTATCCGTGGCATCCATGGTTCGGCCAGTCTGTCACGGTGTACGAGACGCTGACCAAAGGCGGTCATCCCGTCTGTCGGTGCGGCTTCGACGACCAGCGGAAGGATCGATCGCTGGAAGTGCCGGCGTGGATGTTCGAACCGGCCCGGTGCGATCACCTGCGTGTGGCGGACGCGCCCTTCGTGGACTGCCCGGCCTTGGTGGAATTGAAGAGCGTCTTGCAGTCGGCACTCCGTGCCGACATGTTAGAAGCACAGCATCACTCCTTGACTGCCGCCGGAGGTGCTGATGCTACGGTCCAGCCGCCAATTACGAGTCTCGCAACCGACGCTGTTTCATCCGCCGCCGCTGTGCCCGCAATTTCACACGCTGCCCCCGGACATTCAGGCACGGACGATTCGCCTGCTCGCCCGACTGCTGCGCCTACACGCCGATCAGGCGCCTGCCGGTGAGGCGCGGGAGACGCGTGATGAGTGACAAGATCCGACCGCAGCACATCGCACGCAAAGCCATTCTGTATGTGCGCCAGTCGTCCGCCTACCAGGTGACTCACAACCTCGAAAGCCAGCGGTTGGGCTTGATCCGGTTTCGTGGACACTTTCCGAAAGGCGGATACGATGTCCACACCGATGGCAGAGACCCCCAAGAGCCGACGCCCGCGTCGGCGGTTCGATGACGACTTCAAAGCGCAGGCGGTCCGGCTGGTGCTCGACGAAGGCAAGAGCGTCGGCGCCGTCGCCCGCGATCTCGATCTGACCGAAACGGCGCTCCGCGAGTGGGTGCAGCGCGCGCGCGCCAATCGCACCAAGGGCCGGACCGGGCTGACGACGGCCGAGCGTGAGGAGCTGGCGCAGCTGCGGAAGGAAAATCGCCAGCTGCGGCTCGAGCGGGAGATCCTAAAAAACGCGGCGGCCTTCTTCGCGAAAGAGCCAGCGACACGTTCGCGCTGATTCACGCGAGGAAGGCGATCTTTCCCATTGCGACGATGTGCCAGGTGCTGGGGATCTCGGCCAGCGGGTACTACGCGTGGTGCCGGCGATCCGAATCGGCCCACGCCCAACGCGATCGGCAGCTGCGCGTGTTGGTGCGCGCGTCGTTCGACGCGAGCAAGCAGCGGTACGGCAGCCCGCGCATTCACGAGGACCTGCTCGAGCAGCAGGTCCGCGTCAGTCGCAAGCGGGTGATTCGGCTGATGCAGGAGGACGGGCTGAAAGCGCGGGCGCGGAAACGCTTCAAGTGCACGACGATGAGCGATCACGACCAGCCGGTCGCGGCGAATCTGCTCGACCGGCAGTTCACGGCCGACGCGCCGAATCGGCGCTGGGTCGGCGACACGACGGAGTTCGTGATCGGCGAGAGCGGGAAGCTGTATCTGGCGGCGATCCTCGACCTGTTCTCGCGGTTCGTCGTCGGCTGGGCGGTCAGCGCCGTCAATGATCGGCACCTGACGCTGAAGGCGCTCGGCATGGCGCTGAAGCGACGGTGTCCCGACGTCGGGCTTGCTGCATCACTCCGACCAGGGCTGCACGTATGCGAGCGAAGACTATCAGCGGATGCTCGATGCGAACGGGATCACGTGCTCGATGAGCCGCCGCGGCAACTGCTACGACAACGCGGTGATGGAAGCGTTCTTTTCGTCGGTGAAGAGTGAGACGGCCGATCGCTTCGCCAGCTGCGGCGACGCCAAGATGGAGTTGTTCGACTACATCGAAGTGTTCTATAACCAGCGACGGCGACACTCGACCCTCGGTCAGATCAGTCCGGCCGAATTCGAGCGACGCAAGAACGAAGAGGGCGTGGATCCTATGGAAAACCGCCACAGAACGCGGTTTCCCACAGGCTCCACACCCATCGTCTCTTTCAATGAAAGAAGAAAAGACCACGAAGACCGATCAACTCAGCGACACCGTCCACTGAATCGGATCAGGCCCAGGTTGCAGTACGCCATGCAAGACCGATTGCACCAATTAGGGTGGCGCGCGATCGACGTGGTGGATGACGACTTGGGTCGCTCGGCTGCCGGCACGGTCGCGCGGGTGGGCTTTGAACGCATGGTGGCCGAGGTCTGTCTCGGAAACGTCGGCGGGGTGGCCGCCCGTGAAGTATCGCGATTTGCACGGAACAGCCGGGAGTGGCAACACCTGGTGGAAGTCTGTCGCGTGGTCGATACCGTCCTGATCGATTTGGAAGCGGTGTATAGCCCACGCTTGAGTAACGATCGCCTGCTGCTCGGGCTGAAAGGCAGTTTGAACGAATACGAACTCGACCTGTTGCGACAGCGATCCGTGGAAGCGCGACGCGCGAAAGCACAGCGGGGCGAGCTCCTCGTGGCGGCGCCCGTGGGGTTTCTCAAAACCGATGCGCCGCATTTTGAAAAAGATCCGGATCGCCGCATTCAAGAGGCGGTTGCTCTGGTGTTCCAGAAGTTTGGCGAACTCGGCACCGTGCGACAGACGTTATCGTGGTTTCTGGACCACGACCTGCAGCTCCCCGCGCGATCCGTCTCTGGTGAGATGACGTGGCGCCGTCCGTCCTTCGGGGTGCTCTACCGCATGCTGAGTAATCCGATCTACGGTGGCGCATACACGTACGGGAAGACCGAGAGCACAATTCGCTATGAGCAGGGGGAGCCGCGCGCGTCCTCTCGCCGGCGCCCGCGCGAGGAGTGGCTTGCCTTGATTCCGAAGGCGCACGAAGGCTATGTGAGCTGGGACGAATTCGAGCGAATCCAGCACACGATGGCCGCCAATACGCGGGCGTGGCAACACACCGGGGCGGCGACAAATGGACCGGCCCTCTTACCCGGTCTGCTGCGCTGTCGACGCTGTGGTCGGAAATTGGTCGTCTGCTACACTGGCAACGCGCACAATGTCCTGCGCTACGTCTGCGTACGCGGCGCGCGCGACAACGGTGAACCGCGTTGCATTTCGTTTGGAGGACTCCTGGTAGACGACGCCATGACCAAGGAAATCCTCCGTGTCGTGCAGCCCGCCGCCGTCGATGCCGCTGTCGTCGCGAGTGCGGCGGCGGCCCATCAGCAGGATGAGGTCCTGAACGCGTGGACGCGCGAGTTGGAAGCGGCACGCTACGCGGCTCGCCGCGCGCAGAAACAATACGATGCGACCGATCCCGAAAACCGCTTAGTGGCGGACGAGTTAGAGCGACGCTGGAATACCGCGTTGCAGCGTGTCCGCGAGATCGAGGAGCGCATCGATCAACACGTGCACCGTCGCAGTCAGGTGGCGGTTCCGAGCCGAGAAGCGTTTGAGAATTTGGCCGCGGACCTTGAGACCGTCTGGAGCCATCCGCACGCGGACGTCCGACTAAAGAAACGCCTCGTCCGCACATTAATTCACGAAATCGTCGTGGACATCGACGCCGCTGCCGGTGAAGTGCTGCTGGTCATTCACTGGAAAGGCGGCGTGCATACGGAACTGCGATTGCCGCGACGCCGACGCGGGCAGAACGCCACGCACACGTCGAAGGACGTCGTCGAGGCGGTCCGCGTGTTGGCGCGGATTTGTCCAGACGATCTGCTGGCGAATGTCTTGAACCGGAATGGGCTCCTCACCGGGCGTGGGAATCGCTGGACGCGAGAACGAGTGGTCTCGCTCCGCACCCACCACGAGATCCCTTGTTACGATCGGGATCGACGGGCCTCTGAAGGATGGATGAATCTCAGCGAAGCCGCTCGCATCCTCGGGATCAGTCCGAGAACGCTCCGGCTCGCGGTCGAGCGAGGCGACATCGACGCCGCCCATCCCTTACCTGATGGCCCGTGGGTCTTTCAGCGTCAGGCGATCGAGGCGCCAGCGGCCGCCGCGCTGGTCGCACGCGTGCGGGACCGAAATCACCAACCCGCAATACCACATTCTCCGCAACGAGCTCTCGTGTTTTCAGGCACATAGCCTGATGGGGCAGTATGAAACACGGTTGTAGAACACCTCGATGTAATCGAACTTATGTGGTCGACCACATAAGTTCGATTATGTTGGCGCCGCAGTTATGTGGTGATGCCGGCGCCGAGTCGCGCAGCTTTGGCGCACACCGATCCAGTAGCGAAGACCACATAAGTACCAGCCGAGAATGGCGGATTCCGCTCGAAAGGAGTCCGCCGATGTTTGAGGAATTGTTCGCCGGTCGTCCCATCGCTCGTGCCCGCCAGTGTCACAATCCGCTCCCTGAAGAACGACGACGCTTTCTCGTGCACCTGAAGGGCCTCGGGTACGCGCGCGGCACGCTGAGGGCCGTCGCGTGCGAGCTGATCGTGATCGCGACGCGTCTCGATCTCTCCGGCACCCACCCCGTGGACGCATCGGTCGTCGAGGCAGCGGCGCGGCGCTGGGCCGCGCATCAACTGCCGGCGCCACCACAGCACGAGTCTCCGGCTGTCGATCCGTAACTTTCGGTACTGGGCGGAACAGTGGCTCCGGTATCTGGGTCGCTGGATCGAGACGCCACCGACCGTGCGTCCATTCCAGACGCTCGCTCGAGGACTTCACAGCCTACATGGCGGATGCGCAAGGGCTCGCGCCTGCCTCGATCCGGTCGCATCGGTGGAAGACGGCGACCTTTCTCGCGTGGTACGCGCGCCTCGATCGGCCGTTTGCGGAGGTGACGATTCAGGACGTCGATGACTTTCTCGCCGATGAAGGGGAAGGGCACGTGGAGTCGGCGCTCGGTCGCCGATCGCCGCCCAGGCGCTGCGGGCGTTCTTTCGCTATGCCGAAGCCACGCAGCAGTGTCGGGCCGGCATCGCCGCGACCATTACGGGCCCGCGACTCTTCGATCATGAAACGCTGCCGGCGGGGCCGTCGTGGACCGACGTGACGACGATGATCCGGCGGCACGACACGAATCGTCCGGCCGACATTCGGCGCCGCGCCGCCCTGCTGCTGTTTGCCACCTACGGATTTCGCGTCGGTGAAGTCGCGCGGCTGACGCTCGACGATCTCGACTGGGAGCAGAACGTCATTCGTGTGCGTCGGTCGAAGCGGCACGACGTGCAGCGTGTATCCGCTGACCAACGAAACGGGTGGGGCGCTGCTGCGCTACATCACCACGGTCCGCGCGCGATGTGAGTGGCGCGACGTGTTTCTCACGTTGCTCGCCCCGTACCGCCCGCTCTCATGCGGCGGGCTCTGGAGCCTCGCGAGTCAGCCGCTCCTCGCGCAGCGGCGTGCAGACGCGGCATCACGGGCCGCACGCCCTGCGACACGCGTGTGCGACGCGATTACTGGCCGAAGGCTGGTCATTGAAGGACATCGGCGATCACCTCGGCCACGAGAGTGCGGACGCCACGGCGATCTACGCCAAAGTCGATTTCCGCGGTCTTCGAGAAGTGGCGCGTTTCGATCTCGGAGGGCCTGCGATGAGCCTGGCCGACGCGATCACGCAATACGTCGACCTGAAGCAGTCGATGGGCATGCGGTTTCGGAACGAACGCCAAATCTTGCAGGCGTTTCATCGTCACGTCGGCGACGTGCACGTGGCCGACGTCTCGACCGATGCCGTCGTCACCTTTCTCGCCGGCCGTGGTCCCATCACGGCGACGTGGCTCAACAAACATCGCGTGCTCCGCGGCTTCTACCGACACTGGATCGCACGAGGCCGCATCACCGACACGCCGGTGCCCACGGTCGTGCCCCGCGTCGTCTCGACTTTCGTGCCACACATCTACGATCGACGACGAGCTGCGCCGGCTGCTCGCCGCCATTGACGGCAATCAGGCCCGGCGCGGGCTGTCAGATCTCGGCCGCGACGTTTCGTGTCCTGCTGCTGCTCCTGTACGGCGCCGGGCTCCGCATCAGCGAAGCCGTGAACCTCACGCGCGGCGACGTCGATCTGCAGGCGCGGCGTGCTGCTGATTCGCGAGACGAAGTTTTACAAGGCGCGCGCACTGCCGCTCGGTCCCACGCTCCTCGATCGTCCTGATCACCCACGCGGCGCGCGCGCCGCGCGGTCCGGCACGGGAACCCGACGCGCCGTTTTTCACGACCACTCGGAGCACGGCGCATCAACATCGCGATGGCACGGATGAATTTCGTGCACCTGCGCGCACGCGCCGGCATCGATCGCCGTGCTCGGCTGCATGACTTGCGGCACTCCTTCGCGGTGAACCGCCTGGTGGCGTGGTACCGCGAAGGGGCAGATGTCCAGCGCCTCGTGCCGCATCTGTCGACCTACCTCGGTCATCGCCGGATGGTCTCGACGCAGCGGTATCTCACGATGATTCCCGAACTCCTCGAGCAGGCGAACCGCCGTTTCGAGCGCTATGCCCTGGAGGTGTCCCGTGCGTGACACCGATTTGCTGGGCCCATGGGTGCGTCGTTTCCTGCTGGAGTACCTGGTCGGCGAGCGCAATTTCGCGGCGAACACGCAGCGGAGCTATCGGGACACCCTGTGCCTCTTGATCCCCTTCCTCGCGGCCACGACGAAGACCACCGTCGATCGACTGACCATCAGTCATGCGACGGCGGACATCATCCGCCGATTCCTCAGTCACCTCGAAACCACGCGCCACTGCGGTGTCGCGACACGGAATCAACGATTGGCGGCGCTCCACTCGCTGGCGCGGTACATCGGCGAACGCAGCCCCGAACATCTGGCGTGGTGCAGCGAGATCTGTCGGATTCCGTTCAAGAAGGCGGTGCGCGAGACGGTCTGCTACCTCGAAAAACCAGAGATGGATGCGCTGCTCGACGCGCCTGACCGCACCACGCGACAGGGTTTCCGCGACTACGCGGTCCTCCTCTTCCTGTACAACTCCGGTGCGCGTGCCAGCGAAGTCGTCGGCGCTCACCGTGGGCGACCTCGATCTGCCCGACACCCATCCGGCCTCGGTCCGCCTCCTGGGCAAGGGATCAAAAGTGCGACGGTGTCCGCTGTGGGCGAGCACGGCGACGGTCGCTGAAAACGCTGATCGCCGATCGGCCGGCGACCGGCACCGGTCTTCGTCAACCGACGCGGACACGCGCATGACGCGATTCGGCGTGCATGATCTCGTGGCGCGTCACGCGCGGCACGCCGCGTCTCGCACCTGCCGAGCCTGCAGCGAAAGCGCGTCAGTCCTCACACGATTCGGCACACGACCGCCACGCACCTGCTCCGCGCCGGCGTCGACATCAACACCATCCGCGCGTGGCTCGGCCACGTCTCGGTCGAGACGACGAACATCTATGCCGAGATCGATCTCGCCACCAAGGCCAAGGCGCTCGCGACGTGCGCCGTCGAGCCGGACGATGGTCGGCCGCCGATCTGGAAGGACAACAAGGACCTCCTCACGTTTCTTCGGAGTCTGTAGCTCACTTATGTGACGGCCGCGACGCAGAATGACCGCCGAACATCACCGCCGCAATCCGCGCGCCGCCACATAAGTGCGGCGCCAACATAATCGAACAACGCCATCTTCGCGTCGCTGTAGCTCGGAAACCGCTCGGCCTCCTCTTTCTTCACCGTGGCGAAGAAGCTCTCCATCACCGCATTGTCGTAGCAGTCGCCGCGCCGACTCATGCTGCAGGTGATGCCGCGAGCCGCGAGATACGTTTGGTAGTCCTCGCACGTGTAGGTGCAGCCGCGATCGGAGTGATGCAGCAGACCCGGACTCGGGACAGCGCCGCTGGACCGCCATCTCGAGCGCCTTCAGCGTCAGTCGTCGATCGTTCACGGCGCTGATCGCCCAGCCGACGACGAACCGGGAGAAGAGATCCAGAATCGCGGCGAGATACAGCTTGGCACTGTCGCCGATCACGAACTCCGTCGTGTCGCCGACCCAGCGCTGATTGGGCGCCGCCGCGGTGAAGTCCCGGTCGAGCACATTGGCCGCGATCGGATGGTCGTGATCACTGTCGGTCGTCTGCTTGAACCGCTTCGGCACCTGGCCCTGGATCTGCTCCTCCCGCATCAGGCGTCGCACGCGCTTTTCGCTGACGGCCTCGCCGTCCTCCCGCAGATCCTTCCACAAGCGGGGCCGCCCGTAGCGATCACCACTGGCGGCATGGAACGCGCGCAGCTTCGTCCGCAACACGAGGTCACGCTGCGCCCGCGCGGACAGCCCGCGTCGAAGCCACGCATAGAACCCACTGCGGGTCACGCGCATGCAGCGGCAGAGGATGGTGACGGTGTGCTCGGCCTTCTTCGCCGCGATGAAGGTAAACCTCATCGGCTCTGCTTCGCGAAGAACGCCGTTGCTTTTTTCAAGATGTCTCGCTCTTCTTCGGCGATCCGCAACGCCTTGCGGAGCCGGACCAGCTCCTCGCGCTCGGCGGTCGTCAGTCCGGTGCGCCCCTTCGAGCGATCGGCCTGCGACTGCTTGACCCACTGCGTCAACGCCGACGCCGTGAGATCCAAGTCGCGGGCGACCGCACTGACGCTCTTGCCCTCATCGAGCACCAGTCGCACGGCTGCTGCTTGAATTCGTCAGTGAACTGGCGACGTGGACGTCCCGCTCACTCTTTTTCGCCAATCATTGCGCTCTTACGCCCTCACTGGCGTGGTGCTGATGGTTGCCACGCTGGCCGCGGTGCAGTTCGTGCCCACCTACAACTGGGAGCGAATGGGATCGACGGTGAGTGAGGTAACGGGGGGCGGAACTATGACGGGGCGGACGATAGTCTGGAGAGCCGGGTTGCAGGCTTTCCAACAACGGCCGCTCCTAGGTGCTGGAGCTGGCGCAATGGGGGCAGCAATCGATCCTTACTCTCCCAACAAGATTGTCGCTGCCCACAACGCGAGAATCGGGTTGCTCGTCGAAGCAGGGATTGTTGGCCTGGTGCTCTTTGCTGGCATTTTCGGAGCTTGCGTATGGACCGTCTTTCGCTCACCACTGACGATAGGAACATTGAACGGGGTAGACGATAGGAACGATTAACGGGGTATTCGGCGGGCGTGGTTGACGGAATGCCCGTTATGCGGCCCCGTCCTCCGCCAGCACAGGGCGGATTGCCCCACGCACGGCGCGGATCATCGCGCCACCGACCGCATCTGTCAAACGAGCGTCCGGACAGGCCCTCGACGGGCACACCTTTCCTGAGCACCGCGTTGGTGCGTGCGTCGCATGCCTCGGGTCACGCGCGCCGTCAGGGCGGCATGGCGTCGTCGGCGTCGTCCCATGGCTCGGATCGCCCGAGCGGGCGCGGCGGGGCCCCCACGTCGCCTGGCGACGTGGGCGGAAGCGGCGGGGGGCGCGCGGGACGGGCCGTGGGCACCTCGGTGGGCAGGCCGAGATGCTCAGGATGCGCCCGATTACCGTCGGGTCTTCGATGAGCGCGACGAGCTCGAGACGATCCCCGCAGCGCGGACACGCCAGGACATCGAAGCCGAAACTCCGCTGCATTGATTCCGCCCACAGCCGGTTCGCGCGCGCCGGGATGGGCGCCGCGCGGCGCATTGACGACTCCACGTCAGGCGTACCCTGGCCCGCGGCGATCGCTGCGTCGGGCTCGTGCCCCTGCACGCGTGACCGCCACGTCGATCGGGCGCCCAGCACGCCGTAATACTGCAGGAGGTTGATCCGCGGCCGCGGCGTGAGCGCCGCCAGCCGTTCGAGCAACTCCACCGGCTCGAAGAGGAGCTGCGTTGTCCCGTCCGCCCACCGGTGCCGCAGATCGAGGACGACCTGCCCGTCCGCGGTCAGGTGCAGTCGATCAGCCGTAATCGGCGGGCGCCGCGCGTAGCGGCACAGCCGTTCGAGCCGCGCCCGATCCCGCGGCGGCACGACGAGAGCGGCATGCAGATCGAAGCCGTTCCCGCGGGCGTGACAGGGTCCGCGCCCAGACGGCGCCAGCGCGACAGGTCCGCCGACGCGCCACACCGGCGCACGGCCGCGCCGACCCGCGCGCCGAGCGCCCGCCGTCCCTGCACCGACGCTGCGGCGATGCCGGCCAGCACGGGCGCCTCGTCCCGTAACGGGTCTGCGGCACTCCCGTCCCCGAGATCGTCCAGCACGCCACGCCTAGCCAGCAGCCGAGGGATGCGCCGATCGATCGTCCCGAGCAGGCGGTCCATCTCGTCGTCAGTCGGCGGCATCGCCTCGTGGAACTGCAGGATTCCGCCGTCCTCGACATAGACGCCGTCGAGCACGAGCGCATGGACGTGGACGTTGAAATTCAAGGCAGCACCGAAGCGCTGAATGATCGCCACGGCCCCGCCGCGACCACCCGTCGCACCCGTCTGTCGAGCGTGGCGCCGCAGGTGCCCCAGCACCGCCCGCACGAAGACACCCGAGACAGCGCGGCACAGCGCATGATCCCAGGCCAGCACGTATCGCAACCGATGCGGCAGACTCAAGACCCACTGGCGTACGGGTACAACTGGGAACAACCAGATGCGCCGCCCGCTCGGCCATGCGGCGCCCGCCGCAACTGGGGTAGACGGCCCGACCCTTACACGAGAACGGGACCAGACGGTCCGCGCCGCATCGGCCACAGTGGAACCGCGCGAAGCCGCCCGCGAGGAACCCGCAGCGCAGAAATCCCCGGAACTCTTCCTCGATGAACCGCGGCAGCGCGTCCCACTCGTAGACGCGCACCGCCTCGGCGCGGAACGTCTCGAAGTGATCGCGGACGACCTGATACAGCACGCCCGCGCGCGGGCGACTTCGGCGTGTAGCCTGGGGAGGGGCGGCCCACGCCCCAGCCGTCGCGAAGCGCGCGCCACAGGCGCTACGCCGCCATCTGCGCGCACATCCATGGATCACGCGGCGGCTCTCGGTGGTCGTTGCAGATTCTGCGTACCCGAAAGGGGCCCGCCGATCGCAGAATCTGCGACGTCCCTGCGCGACACGTCGCCACGGTCACCGCAGGCGACCTGGGTGTTTATCGCCGCGATCGGCGAGGTCGGCGCCGAGTCCGAGCGACCGTTGTTCGCGCCGGTGTGGCACGAGCATCCGCACGTCCTCGACGCGGCCCGCCATCGCGTCCCGATCGAACGGCGTCACCGTGAGCGTGTGGTACTGATCGGCGGACATCGCGATCAGCCCCGCCGCGCAGGCGGCCTCGATCCACTGCTCGATCCGCCGCGGCGCGCAGTCGCAGAGCAGGCCCGTCGTGGACAGCCGCGTCAACTCGGCCGGCAGTCCGTCCGTGTGCCCGGCGAGCATCGCCGCGATCTTGCGCCGGCCGTACGGGCGCGGCGCCCGCAACGCCCGACAGGATCTTCCGCAAGAACAGGCGGTCGGCCTCGCCGATCCGCTCGCGGCGATCGCAGGTGCCGCACGCCCCACAAGGGTCGTGTGCTGCCGGATCGCCGAAATAGCGCAGGATCGTCGCGCGCAGGCAGCCGGCCGTCTCGGCGTACCCGATCATTCGGCGCAGCTTGGCGTGATCGCCACGCGAACGGCGCGTCGTCCGCGCGCACGTGGTCGATCAGGAACTCGCGGGTCTTAACGTCCGCGTAGTGCCACAGGAGCGTGACGGACGCGGACGCCCGTCGCGCCCCGCCCGGCCAATCTCCTGGTAGTACGCCTCGCACCTCGACCGTGCGGCGCCGTCCACACCATTGAGCTGGAATGGCCCCGGCTTGTTGATGCGATTCGGCAGGGCACGGCCAGGACTGGTCCGGCCGACACTCCGTACTTTCAGGCACTCCGCCCTGATATCCTCGCAGAGCCTTATGGCGAGCCTGCTCTACACACTGTTTTTCATCTCCGGAGCTGCGGCGCTCATCTTCGAGATGCTGTGGTTCCGACAGGCGGGCCTCGCGCTCGGAAACAGCGTCTGGGCGTCGAGCCTCGTTCTGGCGGGTTTCATGGGCGGACTCGCACTGGGCAACGCGCTGGCCGCGCGCTATGGCGTCCGCACACCGAATCCAGTAAGAGCCTACGCAGTCGCAGAGACAGCGATTGCGGTGACGGGCGTCGGCCTCGTGTTCCTGCTTCCAGGACTCGGGGCGATGCTTGCGCCATGGCTGCGACCGCTGCTGGATCACGCATGGCTGTTGAACCCAGTGCGCCTGGGCCTGGCGTTCCTGCTGCTCCTGGTTCCATCCACGGCAATGGGCATCACACTGCCACTCCTCACGAAAGCGCTCGCGGTTCGGGGTTCGGCGTTTGGACCAGCGCTTGGCCAGCTCTACGGATGGAACACGGCGGGCGCGGTCGTCGGCGTGGCTGCGTGCGAGATATATCTCATCGGCACGCTCGGCGTACACGGCACGGCGCTCCTTGCGGCGGCATTGAACCTTGGCGCCGCTGCCATGGCGGCGGCGATCGCTCGGGTCCCTGTGTCCAACGACGGTCCGGCACCGGCAACGAAAGGTCGGCGACATCGGCCGACAAGCGTGGACGTGGCACCACGTCCCTGGCTGACAGCCGCGTTCCTCTCGGGGTTCTGTCTGCTCGCGCTCGAGGTGGTGTGGTTCCGGTTCCTTCTGCTGTTCGTCAAAGGGCACTCTGTGGCGCTTGCGCTGATCCTGGCGCTCGTACTCACCGGCATCGCACTCGGAGGACTGCTGGCTGGCTGGTGGCTTCGCATTTCGCCAGCCGCCTACCGATTCGCGGCGCTCGTCGCGTTCGTTTCTGGCGTCGCGGTGATCGTTTCGTATCGGCTGTTTCCGTCGCTGATCGGCGCCTCTCCCGCTCTCGTGGCGGATACAGCCGCGATACTGGCGCTGGGCGCACCGCTCATTCTTCCTGTTTCCTTCTGTTCCGGGATGTTCTTCACGATGAGTGGCGCGGCACTGCAGACCGCGCTCGGTGCCGAAACCACCACAACCGGCACCCTTGACGCTCGCCAACACGACCGGGGCGGCAATCGGAGCACTCGCGGCGGGACTGCTACTTCTGCCGGTGTTTGGCGTCGAACGTTCACTCTTGCTGATCGCCCTCCTCTATGGCGCCACCGGGCTGCTCTTGATGCTCCGGACCGCGCAATCGCGACAAACAGCCTATTCCGGCGCCGCTGCCCTGGTCCTCTGCCTGACGATCTTTCCTTTCGGGTCGATGCAGACGCACCTGGTCCCGGCAGCCGTGGCCCGCTGGTTTCCAGGTGATGGAAGCGCACGCACGGTCGCCGTCCGTGAAGGACTGACCGAAACGGTCGTATACGTCGAGCGGCAGATGCTCGGACGGCCCCAGTCGTACGCGATGCTGACCAACGCCTTCTCGATGTCAGCAACGAGCTACGGCGCGCGCCGCTACATGAAGCTGTACGTGTACTGGCCGATGGCCGTGCATCCGAACCTGAAACATGCGCTGCTGATTGGCTACGGAGTGGGCAACACGGCGAAGGCAATGGTCGATTCGAGCAGTCTCGAGACGATCGACGTCGTCGATCTGTCGCGCGACATCCTCGAGCTGAACACCGTCGTCTATCCGGACCCGGCAGAGCATCCTCTCCGCGACCCGCGGGTGCGCGTGCACATCGAGGACGGCCGGTATCTTCTGCAGACGACCGAGCAACGATTCGATCTGATTACCGGAGAACCTCCGCCGCCAGGCATTGCCGGCGTGGAGCATCTCTACTCGCGTGAGTACTTCACGCTCATGCGAGAACGGCTCGCCGAGGGTGGGATGGTGACCTATTGGCTGCCGCTCAGCGACCTCTCGGACGTGAGCGCGGCGGCCATTCTTGGCGCGTTCTGCGACGTGTTCGCAGACTGTTCGTTGTGGAACGGGTCCGGTACGCACCTCATGATGGTCGGCACACGCGACGCGGCCGGTGCGGTTTCTGAACAGGACTTCGCACGCCAGTGGCGGGAGCCGCGTGTGGCGGCTGAAATGCGGAGGCTTGGTCTCGAGCACCCCGAACAGCTGGGTGCGCTGTTCATCGGCGACGCGGATTATCTGCGGAGCCTGATCGGCGGCGCGGCCGCTCTGACCGACGACAGACCGAAGCTGATCGAAGCCCCATTTTCATCGCCGGACGCGCAGCAAACTCTACTCCTCAGCGTCACCGACTCGAGCGCAGCACGGGCACGCTTCGAGAAGAGCGCCTTGATCGCGCGCCTCTGGCCAGCGACAACGCGAACAGCGTCGCTACCGTTTTTCGAGGGACAGGACGCTATCAACTCGCATATGTACGGCAATCTGCTGCAGCGTCCGAGTGCCATTCACGAGGTCCATCGGCTACTGACTGCCTCGTCGCTTTCGACGGCGGTCCAGTGGCGCCTCGGAAGCAATGCCGACATCCAGCAAGTCCTCGACGCCGCAACCCCGGAGGAGCTCGCAGATCCATTCCTGCAATTCCACCTGGGGATTCGCCTGCTCTCGGAGCGGCGATATGCCGCGGCAGCCGAGGCCTTCAGCCGCGCCGAGACCGTGACGGAACGGGTGTCGGCGCCGCAAGCGGCGTCAACGGGCGACAACGCGTTCGCGCTTCACATGTATGCCTTGTGCATGGCCCGGGAGTGCGGTCGCGCCCAGTCACTCATTCGCGAACCCTGGTTACAGTCGCTCCGCAACCGCGGCGTCAGCCCGGAATCGATGGCGAATACCCCTCTGCCTCCTTTCTGGATGTGGATGAAAGAGACGTTTGGCATCGATCCGCGACTCACGAGCGAGGCTGCGCCTGCGTCTAGCGACCTGCCTTGACCTCTGTGGATTGGATCTATACTGGCACCGCTTTCAGGCGTTTTACTGTCTCTCACTTACTACGAGACACGGGTGCGAAAAGTAGCGCGCAGGCTTAAGCCTGCGCTCTACGACGGGAGGAATCATGCGACAGCGGTTGTTCTCAGGGGGTTTGGAGAACTGGCTCGCCATCACGCTACTCGCGTTGGCGCTCGGCGTACCAACGCCGGCGACAGCTCAGACGACTAACGGCGTCATCAGCGGCATCGTCAGCGATGCGCAGGGCGCGGTACTGCCCGGAGTGACTCTGACCCTTCGCAACACCGAAACGGGGCTCACGAGAACCCTGGTCACCGAGACCGACGGTCTCTATCGGGCCGGCGGACTTCCGCCGGGTCCTTACTCGATCCGGGCCGAGTTGCAGGGCTTCGGAACGGTGGAGGTCACGGATGTAACGGTGGCGGTCGGCACCGAGGCCCTCCGAAACCTGACGATGCAGGTTCAGGGTGTTCAGGAGTCAGTGACTGTCACCGCGCAGGCGCCGGTGGTCAACACGACAATGACCGAGGTCGCGGGCGTGATCACGCAGGAACAGATGCAGATGCTGCCGCTGCCGTCGCGCCAGCCAATGTCGCTCGCATTACTCATGCCGGGCACCAACGCCGACGCCGTTCGACCCCGCAAGGCCAACGCCAACATCGGAGCGGGCGCCTTCACCATGGGCAGCGCACTCCTGGTTGATGGCGTGTGGAACAAGGAAGGCAACACGGGCGAGCCGCGCCAGGACTTTCCGCAGGCGGCCATCCGCGAGTTCAAGGTTTTTGTGAGCCAATCGCCGGCCGAGTACGGGTGGACGGCGGGTGGTGTGGTGTCGTTTGCCACCAAGAGCGGCACGAACCTGTTCACCGGCGAGGTGTTCGAGTACTTCCGGGACAAGAGCCTCAACGCCATGACGAGGTTTGAGAAAGAGTCGGGCGCTCCCAAGCCGGACTACCGGCGCCATCAGCTCGGGATGGCGCTGGGCGGTCCAATTGTCCAGGACCGGCTCCATTTCTTTGCCGCGGCGGAAGGGACCAGAGAAACCAAGTTCTTTACCGTGAACACGGGAAGGCCGGATCTGTACGGGAAGCTCGAAGGCACCTTCGAGGAGCCTGAATACAACGCAATGGTCTTCGGGCGGGGCGACATGCAGATCAACCAGGCACAGACGCTGTTCGCCCGCTACGCGTGGCAGAACTCCGACTTCAGTTGCGAATTGTGCGGCGGCCGAAACGCCGACATTTTCCGACAGCGGCATCCAGCAGAAGCGCTATTCACTGCTGCCGGCGCATACGTGGGTCATCTCCTCGCGCGTCCTGAACGAGGTCCGCGGCCAGTGGACGAACTATCACTTCCGTCAGCACCCGCCCGGAGTGTCGCCGCAGGAGAAGTTGTACGACGATTCCGCGGCCAGGACTGCACCGCTGACCCAGGTGTACAACTTCCCGAGCCTCTCATGGGGGAGCAACGCCAACTTCTACACGACGCACCGGTCGCGTGAAATCAGGGACGATCTGACGATCTCGCTCGGCCGGCATACGTGGAAGGCGGGCGGCGACTTCCAGAGCCTCTCGTTCGAAGGGGACAACCGGCCGCCATCGGCACCTGGACGTTCCGCGCCGATCAACCGTTCGACCCGACCAACCTCGCGGCCTTTGTCCCGGCAGCCGGCTCCGTGCAGCAATTTACGGCTCATCTCTTGAAGCTCCCGCGCTACTCGCCGAATGCGATGTGGAGCGTGTACGGACAGGACGAATGGCGACCTGTGTCGAACCTGACGCTGACGCTCGGTCTCAGGTACGACCGTCAGATCCGCGTCTAGAATGAAACTCTGGATTTCAATAATCCGAAGGACTTCCCGACCACTGGCACCAACCTGGAGCTTCCGTTCGTCGATCTCGACAGCCGCGGCGACAAGAACAACTGGGGTCCGCGGGCGGGCCTCGCGTGGGACCTGAACGACGGACGGTCGGTGGTTCGAGCCGGGTACGGGATCTACTACAACCCGAACAACATCCAGATCGCCGGCCAGGAGGTCAACAGCCTGCAGCAAGCCAGCGTCTCGATTGCGAATCCGCCGTATCCGGACCCTTACGGCGGTCTGGATCCGCTCAGGTTCGTCTCCACGGCGCCCCAGAACATCACGATTCTCGCCAACGATCTCGAGAACCTCGAGTCGCATGCCTACAGGTCGGGATGTCGCAGGAACTCTGGCCATCGGTAGCAATCCACGTCGACGGCGTCTATACCAGAATGACCAAGGTCCCGACAGCGGTCGACATCAACCGTCGGGTTGGCGACGTCCCGACAGCTCCGCGCGGCGAGAACTCAGTTCCAGCGGATCAACCAGATACAGTCGATCGGCGAGGTGGACTACAAAGCGCTGCTGGTGCGTCTCGAGAAGCGGTTCGATCAACGCTACATGTACGGGTTCTCGTATACGCTCGCCGATTCGTACGGCAACCTCCCAGGAGGCGCCACGACGTTTACGGTGACGCAGGCGGAGCTGGCGCAGCTCGACGAAGGACCGTCGTCGAGCGACCGGCGGCACGCGATTGCGGCGAGCGGATCGGTGCTGCTGCCCGCGGATATCACGTTGAGCGGCGTCTTCTCGTACCGGTCGACGATGCCGTTCAGCGCGACCGCGGGAGTGGACCTGAACGCGGACGCCAACATCACCGACTACGTCCCGGGAACGACCCGATCGGCGTTCAACCGGGGCGACAACGAGAGCATGATGGCGCTGGTCAACGCATGGCGCATATCGCGCGGCTTCGCCGCACTGCCGGCATCGCAAATCGATACGAACGAATACGCGATCGCTCGACGTGCGAGCCAGCAAGTCGTTCCAGATTCGCGGTCGGCAGTCGCTGGAGCTCATGGCACAGGTCTTCAACCTCCTGGGCCACGACAATCTCCAGCCGACCTGGTCGACCAACGCCTTGTCGAACGCGTTCGGACGCATTCAGCAGGCGTTGAATCGGCAGCAGGCCGAGCTGGTCGTACGCTTCGCTTTCTGAAATGCACACGAGTGGGGCGGGTCTCGCGAGGCGCGGCAAGCCAGTGCCAAGCAGACCCGCCGAGCTGGTCACTTCGTACGTAGTGTCCGGCTTTAGCCGGACCAGGGAGTAGTGTCCGGCTTCAGCCGGGCCAGGGAGGAACGCATGTCGTCAGTACTTCGTTGGACGTTGGCGATGCTCGCCACCGGATTCTTTGTCGTGCTCCTTGCCGTCGACCGCCTTCACACAAGCGCGGTGGACCAGGCTGGCGCCGTTTCCTGAGCCCGATGAGGAGCTGTACGGAGTGGCGGCCGGCGGCAAGATGTATGTCCTCGGCGGATTCGGCGGCGGCAAGGCCCGCGGCGGCGTCTTCGAGTACGACCCAGCCGCCGATCGGTGGACCAAGAAGAAGCCGATGGCGCGGCCGGTCCACCACCAGGCGATGGTCGAATATCAGGGCAAGATCTACCTATTCGGCGGATTCGTGTTCCCAAGCTCCGGCGGCGGATGGGAGCCGGTCGACAACGCCTGGGAGTACGACCCGGTCGCCGATTCGTGGAAAGCGCTGGCGCCGATGCCGATGAAACGCGGTTCAGCCGTTGTCGCCGAGGTGGGCGGAAAGATGTACCTCATCGGGGGCGCAACCACGGTTGAAGGCTCGAAAGAAACGGCCATCAACGGCGGTGGCCCGGCACGCGTTCTGACCACCACCGACATGTACGATCCGGCCACGAATACATGGCAGAGCCGTGCGCCGATGGCGCTCGGCCGCAATCACGCGTTTGGCGGCGCCGTGAACGGCAAGATCTACGTCATCGGCGGCCGCACCGCTCACGCCTTCATCACAGTGTCGACCAATACCGACATCGTCGAGGAATACGACCCCGCGACGAACATGTGGTCGGGACTCAAAGCGAAGATGCCCACTGCTCGCAGCGGCGGCGGCTGGGCCACATACAACGGCAGAATCTATGTCGCCGGCGGCGAGGTCTCAACGCCGGAGGTGGCCGGTGCATTCCGCGCGGTCGAGGTGTACGAGCCTGCGAGCAACACGTGGAACAAGCTGCCGCCTATGCCGATGCCGCGGCACGGCGTCGCCGGAGCCGTCCTCGGCAACCGATTCCATCTCGTGAGCGGCATGATCACGACCGCCGCAGCGGGAGCCGGACAGGATCCGAAGATGGAAGTCCACACGTCGCTGCACGACGTAATCGATCTGGGACCGGCGCGCGGGTCAAATTAAGGTTCGCGCACGCTAAAGCGTGCGCGCTACGGGTTCTCGGTCCCTGTAGCGCGCAGGCTTCAGCCTGCGCGACCGGCCCGTCAATAGTCGAACAGCCGCGTGTACTTCACGATGAACGAGCGGCCCAGCAGTTCGTCCGGCGTGAGTGGCGACGTGTCGCGGCGATCGTTGTAGACGAGGAAGAAGCCGGTGCTGCTCCGATTGAGCAGCGCCAGGCGAATGTTGGAGGAGATGCTCGACGTCTGCCGGTTGTACTGAATGAGCCCCTGCAGGTTGGCCAGGCTCGTAAACGCATAGGTCACTTTCACAGGGACGAGATCGTTCTTGAAGCTGCCGACCGGCAGTTTCACGTCATCCCGGTTCCAGCCGATTTCTGACAGCAGCCGCGCGCCAGCGCGCAGCCCGATCGTCAGCCGCCATCCGAGGTAATCGCCATCGTAGTACGAGCCGACAAACTGCTGCACCGATGCGCTTATCGGAGCGCTGAGATCCGTGTGGCCTTCGAAGACGCCCTGGGTCCACGTGTATTCGCCGGCCGGAATCACCACGCTCCGCCCGATGACGTCCTGGTAGACGGCAAACGGCTCCGTGGGCCGATCCTGCTGCATGTCGACGCGGTACCCGAAACGGGCCCCTGACCGGTGAACGATGTCGATGAAGTGCAGGTGTGTCCACGAGCTGTCGAATCTATTGTCCAGATCCGTGTACGCCCGGTAATTGAAGTGCGGCTGGATGCGGCGTATCCACGGCCACTGCTTCGGCTGATAACTGAGGTTGTACTGACCCTCGACCTGCCGGTAGCCGCGCCGCTGCAGGAAGCCGACTTCCGGGTTGAACTGATCACCGACCTGCGCGTAGCCAAGCCTGCCGCCCCACAACTGATTGGCATACGCGTAAAACATGCGGCCTGCGTAGTCCGATCCACCTTTCTGCTGTGGTGAATCAGTGCGGGCCATGAAGGCGAACAACTTGCCGTTGGTTGTCGCCTGCCACGCGAGATCGAGTCCATAGGCGCGGTTGTAGTCGTCCGCCTCCGCCAGCCGCCCGACGCCCTGTCGGTTCACGAACATCGCCCCGAAGTTCGACCGGCCCACTTCCCGCTGGAGTCGCATGGCGGTGAAATTGTTGCCGGGAGCGACCGCCTGCCCCGTCCGATCGTTGAACGCATCATTGGTCTGCATGTTCAGCAGGCCGACGTTATAGCCACCGAGCTTGCCGCTCAGGCGTCCGCCCGCAACGATGTCGATCGGCTGGCCGGTATTCGACAGACCGATCCGCCTCGAGAAGAACAGATCGATCGCCTGGGACTGACCGAACTGGAAGAGCTGCGCGTTCTCCAGAAAGAACGGACGCTTTTCAGGAAAGAACAGCGGGAACCGTGTCAGGTTCACCTGCTGCTCGTCGGCCTCGACCTGAGCAAAGTCGGTGTGCACCGTCACGTCCAGCGTCAGGTCGGCGCGGACACCCCATTTGACGTCGAGACCGACGTCGGCGGTCCGATCGACCGTATCGGTTCGCAACGTCTTCTCGTCGTTCACCGAGCCGACGACATATGGGACCAGCTTCAAGTCCCGGCGTGCCGGCAGGTCCAGGCCCTCGAGCTTGCCGGCCACCGATACGCGATGCAGGTTATAGCCCCGCGGCACGGGCGACAGAAAAACCTGCTCGTTCTTCCGCCGGATGTTGCGAAGGACGTTGACGCCCCAGGTCCGCTCGTCGCCAGGGTTGTAACGCAGTGTCTTGAGAGGGATGGCGAATTCAGCCTCCCAGCCGCGCTCCGTCGTCTGCGCACGGACGGTCCAGTCGGCGTCCCAGTCGAGATTGAATCCTCCGCGGAAACTACCCTGGCCGCCCTGACCGTCTCCTGTTACCTGGCCGTCGTACTGGATTCCAAACGGATTCGTGCCGAATACGAAGGCGTTCTGCCCGTCGTCGAACGTGTCGAGGAGGATCTGAATCGAGTCGGTCTCGGTGAGTTCGGCGTCGCGGCGGCTCTGGCTGACGACTATCCGGTCGGGTTCGGAGTCGAAGTTGACGATGCCGATATACAGGTTTTGTTGATTGAGAATGAAGCGAACTTCGGTCCGCTCGGTGGCTGGCTGCCCTTCGTCGGGCTCCTGCTGGACGAACGCGCTGAACGGCTCAGCGCTCGACCAGCTCGCCTCGTCCACGCGGCCGTCGATCACCGGGCCGTCGGCCGCCGCCAGACGGCCGACCGTCAGCTCGGGAACGTGCGGCGCGTCCTGTGCCGCGGCGACGGATGCAGCGCCGGCGCAAAGCAGACCGGCAACGAGCGCAAGCCGAAATAGCCGTCTCACCAGCAGCGTCCGTCAGGGCCGCGGGGACTTCACGCCGGGGTACCACTTGAAGCCCAGCTCCCGGGTTCCGACCACGTGATTGCCGTTGCCCTCGTGGCACGCGTGCTCCCACGACTCAACCGCATAGGGATCGTTGGCGGGCGCTCCGCCGCCACCACCACCGCCCGTCCCGGCGCGCCGCAGCCGGTAACTGAGAGTCCACGGCTGCGTGAACACCGTCGGGTCGTCGATGGTGACCTCATAGTCCATCGTGTTGGCCTCGACGAGCCTGAGACGCTCGATTACGCGGACGTTCTCGCTGACGAAGTTCCCGACGCTGTCGAGCCACATCTTGCCGTTGAAGTTGGTCGATTCGATGACGAGGGTGTCGCCTTCCCATCGACCTCGGGGAATCCCCATCCACAATTTCGCAGCCGCCCCGGCGGCGGGAGAGGTTGTCGAGCGGAATTCGCCGGTGATAGTGCCCCCAATTCAGCATCATCACCACGTATCCCCGCGTTTGTACGAGCTCATAACCCCGCTGCGCGTAGCGCGGGACACTCTTGATGCAGAACGTCTGCGGATCGACATACAGGCGTTCGCCGCTTTCGCCCTCGACGCCACGAGCCAACCCCGCGCGATGCTGTTTTCGCACGGCCAGCGCCCACGGCTGATACGGGATCTTTCCGTCCGCAGGATTCGAGATCCAGCTCTCCCAGGCTGGAGTGGTCGCATCGACCATCTCGGTCTCCTCCAGATCGTCGCCACTCGAGCTCCCGCCCCAGCGTCCCTGCAGATCGGGACGCCCGTCGGGCAGACGCGGTGGAGTGAAAGGCGGCAGCTTCGCGCGTTCCGCGAGCCACGTCTTTGCCCCGGCACCTTTCGGTCGACCTGGTTGGGCAAACCCCTGACCGATCACGACAGCCGGGACGAGCCACCACAGGACTATTGCCGTAACTACAAAGGTCATCCACCGTGACACGAAACGATTACTCACGCCGCACCGTCGCACCATCGCACCCTCGCACGTCGGGATCTACTTATTGGGCCAGGTCTCTTCAATCATGTATGCGTAGCATTCGTATTCGAGCATTTCCGCGTCCGATTCGACGCGCCTGTAGAGCGGCATGCTCATCTTCCACGGCCGCGTGAACACCTTGGGATCTTCGATCGTGACCTCGTACAGCATGTGGTTGGCACTGGTCGGCGTAAAGCGCTCCACCACGTGCAGCTCTTCGCTGTGAAAGTTCCCCGCGCGATCGAACCACGTCTCCGCCGTGAAATGGATCGTGTCCACGACGAGCGTATTCCCTTCCCACCGCCCGCGCGAATCGCCCATCCACCATTCGATGGGACCTTCCGGATGCGGATTGCCGTTCATGTAGATGTGCCGCAGCGTGTGGTTGTACTCGTAGAGGATGTTGACCTTGTCTTGCTGCTGCACGATTTGAAACGGATACGGCATGTACGTGATGCGCGGCACGCCGGAGAGGAGACAGCGCGCTTCGGGATCGAGCTTTGCGCGATTCTCGTAGTTCTGCCGCTTCTTTTCGAGCGCCGATGGCTGATACGGAATGTCGTTGCCTTCGACAACGCCTTTGCCCGCGGGAACGCCGAGCGACGCGTTGTGATCCTGAACGTCCCACGCCGCCGTGTTCAGCACCTGCCAGATGCCCTGCAGGTCGGGATGCCCGAACGCGGTCCTGGGAGGGTTATACGGGGCACCCGTGCCGGTCTGGCCATTCAGCGCGGCGGGCGCACACAGAACAGCAGCCAGCGCACACACGGTCGCTGTAATCCACCTGCGGGACAAACCTTTCACTGCAACGCCTCCTCCGCGAGCGATTTTACCGGAACACGTCGGCAGACGTCGGGCAGGCCGCAGGCCGGCGCAGGCTGAAGCCTGCGCCCTACACGAGCAACGAGCCGTAGCGCGCACGCTTCAGCAGGCCGGCGCAGGCTAAAGCCTGCGCGCTACACGTGGCGGAACAACCGTGTCTGTCCTCGTAGTGCGCACGCTTTAGCGTGCGCGACGACTGGCAAGATCGTGGTAAAAATGTCCCGGAGGCGATATGAGGAAGTCCGCGCCGTGGGTGATGCTCGCATTCCTTTCGGTTGCCGCCGGAGCCGTGGTCACCGGCCAGATTGCTGCGCCGCCCCCATGGGCGTATGGCTTCACCTCTGGCGGCGCTGAGCCGGCCGCCCCTCCGTGCGCGATGGATTCCAAGCCGCTCGATTGCGCACGCCTCGGCGCTCCCCGTCCGAAGGACGTCATCCACAAGCTGCCGGATACCGACAAGTCGTTCACCGAATACGCAATCCATTACGACTACGGTCCGGCCGATTGGTACCCCGAAGATCACCCGCCGATGCCCGAGGTCGTCGCGCACGGGCGGGAGAGCGACAAGCTCCGCCCATGCGGCCTCTGCCACTATCCAAACGGCCAGGGGAAGCCCGAAAACGCTCCGGTGGCGGGACTGCCCGCCGCGTACATCCTTCAGCAACTGCAGGCATTCAGAAACGGCACGCGACGCAGCGCGGACCCCAGGAAGGCGAATACCAACGAAATGATTCAGATCGCCCGTCATCTCACTGAGGCTGAGATGAAGGAAGTGGCGACGTATTTCTCTGCCATCAAATGGCGGCCATGGGTTCGTGTCGTCGAGACCGACATGGTGCCGAAGGCCAAGCCCGGCATGAACGGGCTGTTCCTCCCGCAACCTGGCAACGAAATGGAGCCGCTGGGCAAACGCATTCTCGAAGTTCCGGAGAACCCGGATTTCACCGAGCGGGCGCGCGCCCCTCACTCGGGGATGCTCGCGTACGTGCCTGTCGGCAGCATCAAGCGGGGCGAGGAAATCGCGACGACGGGCGGTGGGAAGACTGCGGCATGCACGCTCTGCCACGGTCCCGACCTGCAGGGCATGGGCCCTGTTCCGCCGATAGTCGATCGTCAGGCCAGCTACATCTCCCGACAGCTGTACGACTATCAGGCAGGAACGCGTCAAAGCGCGACGATGAAGCCGGTGGTCGCGAAGCTGACCGAGGATGACATCATCGCGCTTGCTGCGTATCTGGGGTCGAAGTAGAGAGAAATGTGGTGTGAAGGCCTTCGGCACCGGCGGTCGCGGCTCCCAACGCAACGCCCCGGGACCTCGCGACTGTGGCCACATGTGGCTATATTGGAGCGATGGAAACCGGCATTCGGAAGCTGAAGGACAACCTGAGTCGATACATCCGCCGAATTGAGGCCGGCGAGCGCATCGCAGTGACCGCGCACGGACGCGTGGTTGCCGAACTCGTGCCCCCCTCGATATCGAAGACCGTTCACAGAAGCCGGTACGATGAATTGGTGGCGACCGGCGTCATTCGGCCTGCCCTCGAGGACGGAGACCCGCTCGAAGACTGGCCCGACATCAGGCTGCCGGCTGGCACCGCCGCGGCCTTGATCGACAGCGACCGTGGCGAAGCGTAGAACACCAGGTTTTCGCGCGTCGTTGCGACCTCTTCGGTGTCACTGACGCGGTTCTTGCGCGAGTCGGCCGCCCCTTCCCCGTGGAACCCATTCGCACGCTCGACGCTGTGCATCTGGCGACTGCAGAAGAATTGGCCGAACCGCCAGCGCTCGTGACGATCGTGACACGGGACGTTCGGGTCCGAGACAACGCACGAGCGCTCGGCTACGCCGTCGAGTGAGGGGTTACGGGTCTGGTTGGCGATGCTCCTACGGCGTGCCGACGTTTCGCCCTTTACGCATACGCGTATGTCGATTACCCCGCACAGGTGGCCGCACACGAGGACGACGTGTATCAACACTTGGTACCCGAGCACGCTGGCGGCTGTCGAGTAGTGACTCTCAAAGATGGCCTGAGGCGGGCGGCCATCGGGCCTGCCCCACGCCATCTTATTGTGACGTGAGCCCGGCGCGAACGGGACCGACACGACGAGGCCATCGAGTACCTCCCGTATACGTCACGCCTGTCAGCCTCTATGCGGTGGCTCTGGTCCGCAATACCGATACGATCGCCGCCCCGGTCACAGCAAACAGGACAGCGGCCAGGATCGGGTCCACCAGCGAAGCCATGAGATTGGAGATGTTCGTTGTTGCGTAGAGAGTGAGGTCAATACCGAGGAAGAACAGCACGCCTGCCAGCGCACCCACCTTCGCGCCTTCAGCGACGCTCGACACGCGGCTCCATCCGAGTATGAGGGTCAAAACCGCGCCCCAGGCCAGCTGCCCGATTGCGAGCGCCACGAAGTTGAAGGGCTCGCGAGTGACGCCGGCGGCCGAGCCCGCATTGGCCTCGAAGAAGCCGGCGAAGACGATCCCGTAAGTGAGATACCCCAGGAAAAACAGCACAAGCCCGCCAACGACTGTCCCGAGCACGATTCGCTGTGTGGTCATTGTCGTATTCTCCTGACTGTGTTGTCCGGGTGGGCCCCGACGCCGCGGAGCGACGACGCCTTAACGAAGCCGGTCGTGGAACCAAAATCAATTCCTGGGCCGGGAGCATCGCGCTTGCCGCCTTCCTCGATGAGTCCGAAGTAGCAGCGATCCTTTTGCGTCTGCGTGCGGCGGTGGCTTGTGGCCGGTTCAGTGAAGTCGTGCTTTAGTTCGACCGCCGGTACAGTATACGGCCCCGGAGTCTCGTACTGAATCGCGCGCGCGTCCGTCGGCCGCTGTGCTGTCTTCGCCCATCGCGGAGATTGCGAGCGTAGCGCCGTCGCCGCTCAACGCGACTCCGCTGCCAAACTGGTCGTACTCCTCCGCATTGGGGGCCTTGACGTATGCCTCCTCTATCCACGTCCCCACACGGCGCGCGAAAACGTAGACGGCACCCGATTCAGGCGCTGAGGATTCCTTCGAGGCCGGGTTGACGCCGCTGCCGCCGCCTGGCTGCTGCGGAGCACCCGCTGCCAGGATCGTCCCGTCGCGGTTGAGTGCCAGGCGCGCCCCGAAGTAGTCGTTTGCGCGAATGTTGGACGACTTGATGTAGGTCTGAAACGACCAGGTCGTGCCGCTGCGTCCGTACACGTATACGGCGCCTGCCGAGTCCTCGGCGACTCGGGTCCGTTCCGCCGACTTGCGATCGGCCTGCCACGGCACCGCTGCGACCCCGGGATTGAGTCCATCCTCGTCCACCGCGCAAATGGCCAGCGTGTTGCCATCGCCGCTCAGCGCAATTGCGGCGCCAAACGCCCCCTGCAACGTGGTGTTCGACGCTTTCACGTATGCCTGCTGACGCCAGACCGCTCCGCTTCGAACCAGCACGTATGCCGCGCCTGAACCGTTGCTGCGGTTGTCGGTCTGGTCTCCGTCGATCCCTTCAGCGCTGCTGTCCTCGTCGTACGCGCAAACGCCAAGCGTGTTGCCATCGCCGCTCAACGCGACACAGAAGCCGAACATGTCGCCTGCCTGCGTGTTCGACGCCTTCAGATAGGCCTGCTGGGTCCACGCCGCGCCGTCCCGGGTGAAGACGTACGTCGCACCCGCCTGCTCGGCAGAGTTGTCTGCCTGGTTGCCGGCCGTGCCCGTCGATACGCTGTCCTCACCAATCGCCCCGACCGCGAGCGTACTCCCGTCGTCGCTCAGCGCCAGCGAGTAGCCGAATCGGTCTCCTGCCGCGGCGTTCGACGCCTTGATATACGCCTGCTGCGACCAGGCGGCGCCGTTGCGAACGAACACGTAGACCGCACCCGCGCCGCTCGCCGACTCGTCGTTCTGGTTGCCGTTGATGCCCGTCGCCCCGCTATCTTCGAAATTCGAGGCGACCGCCAGTGTGTTGCCATCGCCGCTCAGCGCGACGGCGAACCCGAATTGATCGCCTGACGCCGCGTTTGACGCTTTCAGGTAGGCCTGCTGGACCCAGGTGGGCCCGCTCTGTGTGAACACATAGACCGCGCCCGAATCGAATGCGGAATCGTTCCGCTGATTGCCGTTGACACCGCGCGCGTCGCTGTCTTCATGCGGTGCAGCGACAGCGAGCGTCCGGCCATCGCGGCTCAGCCCGAGCGATGCGCCGGTGAGGGCATTTCCGGCACCGAGGTGATCATCTTCGCCCGCATTCGATGCCGTCAGCGTCGAGGCAATCGCCCATCGTCCTGGAGCCTGAGCCGACGGCATGCTGCTGCCGGCGACCGTCAGCAGGCTGAACACGAGAATCGCAGAGCGCGGGCTCGGGGTCACTGTCATAAGCATCACAGCGTAGATACGCCGTCGCACGGCGCGTCAAGCCTTTCGGCCCGCCGGGCGCGGCGTAAAGCCGCCGCCCTACGTGAGTCATGAACGCACACCCGGCAGTTGACGAGCGAAAGCGCTCCAGCGTATGGTCCGGCAATGGCTCACCGATTCTCCACTTTCGCGATTGTGACAGCGATCGCTGCGGCATCATCCGTCCCCTCTGGTCAGACCCGTACGGCGGCCGATCATTACGTGCCCTCGCGACCGGAAACGGTCACATGGGGATGGATTCCAACCGACAAGGCGCCGGTCGTGACGGTCAAGTCCGGACAGACGGTACGAATGGATACGCTGTCGCACCACGGCTCGACGCAGGCACAGGATCCGGACGCGTTCCTCGCCGAGTACGGAATTGCGAAGCACGAAATTCTGCAGGACGTCCGCGACTTCTGGGCGTCGCGCGCCGGCCGTCCGCGTGAGGGCCGCGGAGGCGCCCATATCCTGACCGGCCCCGTCGCCGTTGCCGGCGCAGAACCTGGCGACATGCTCGAGGTCGAGGTGATCGAGCTGAGCGCGCGTGCGCCGTTCGGCGTCAACACGACCGGGCCGACGAGCGGCGTGCTCGGCTTGGGCTATCCGGGATCGCGTCCTGGCGACCCGCCGCTGGATATTCCTGAGGGAACTCGCCACGTGCTGCGAACCGCCACGGTGAATGGACGACAAGTTGTGCTGTTCTCGGACTCCATCCATATCCCGTTCGCGCCGTTCATGGGAATCATGGCCGTGGCGCCTGGGAACCCGGTTGTCGGCGAACCCGGCGTCACGATCGCCGGCGTGCAGAATTCCACGCCGCCAGGTGCGTACGGCGGCAACATGGACCTCAGGGATCTCGGGATCGGCAGCAAGTTGTACCTTCCCGTATTCCAGCCCGGCGCGCTTTTCTATGTGGGCGATCCGCACGGGACCCAGGGAAACGGCGAGGTGAGCGGGAATGCCCTGGAACAGTCGTTGACGGGCGTCTTTCGCTTCGTCCTTCACAAGGGCAAGGCAATCTCGGCGCCGCGCGCGGAAACCGCCACTCACTACATCCTGATGGGCATCGACCTGGATCTCGATCGCGCGATGCGGAGATCCGTGACTGAGGCCGTCAAGTTCCTCGTCGAGGAGAAAGGCCTGACACCGGCGAAGGCATTCTCGCTGGCAAGCCTCGCGGTGGATTTTCAGGTGGCGGAGGCGGTCGATGTCGCGCAGTTGGTGTCCGCGAGAATTCCGAAGAGTGTGTTTTTGTCGAAGTGAGTACAAGAAAAGAAGGCCGGGCGGTTGCCCACCCGGCCCTCGTCCGAATATCGGATCCCGGATCCCCGATCCCGGATCCCCGATCCCGATCTACTAGAACTGCAGCCTGAAGCCCAGCTGCATGGTCAGAGGCGCGTACCAGATGTTGGTGCTGGCAACCGGGTCGCCGAACTGCGGGCTGCTCCGGTCCAGCACGTACGACTGGTAGTTCGCCCGATTGAACAGGTTGAAGAACTCCGCCATCCCGTCGAGCGACACGCGGCCGCCGAGCGGAATCCGCTGCTGCAGCCGCACGTCGACGCGGTGAATCGGATCCTGCACGAACTCGTTACGCGGCGCGGCAAAGCCGCCGGCCGACGGCAACGCTGTCGGTCACCTGTCTGGTGCCGCAGAACCGTCCGGGCGGCGACGCGCCCTGCACATCGCGCAGGTCGCCGCCGCAGCACGTCTTCCTGCCGCTGACCGGCCCCGAAGAAGTACAGGCCGCTCAACTGGAAGCCGTGGCCGACGTCCCAGATGCCGTTGAACACCGCCCGATGCCGCTGGTCGGTGACGGCCAGACCATACTCGTCGCCGAGATCGACGGCGACCGGGAACGGCACCAGCGTATGGCCGCTGAACGGCTGCGACGGCTCGTCGTTCTTGATCATCGACAGCGTGTAATTGCCCGAGAACTGCCACCGGTTGCTGAATCGCTTGGTGACGGTCGTCTGCAGGGCGTTGTAGTCGGAAAGGCCGGTGTAGGCGTAGTAGCCGATGGCGCCGTAGTTCGGATACGACGCGATTGGTCACGGTCGGAGAACGGCAGGTTCGACGCCCGTGCTCGCGTCGTAGCGCAGGTTGGCGTTGCTGTGCAGCACCTTCTCGTTGCGGCTCCGGTTGTGGATGTAATCGACCTCGATGCCAAGATCGGCGCGAAGCTGGCGCTGGACACCGAACGACATCTGCCACGTATCGGTCAGCTGCCGAGAACTCGGCCGGTGGCGCGAGCTCTTCCGACGCACGCTCGTAGCAGTTCGGGACGCGGCCGGCCACGTCGCACGACCGCGCGATGGCCTGCGTGTAGGTCGGCGTCGGCCCGTTGAACGGGTTCGTCGCGAAGTCCGGCCGCCCGTCGTTCGGGATCGTCACGTAGATCAGCTGCGCAAACCGGTTCGAGTGCGAGAACTGGCTGCCGATCACGTCGGGGTAATACAGCCCCGCACCGCCGCGCAGCACGGTCTGGTCATTGAGCTGGTACGCGAACCCGAGCCGCGGCTGGATGTTGTCGTTGTCCTGCGGACGGCCTGGCAGCATCCACGGCTCGACGACCCGCTCCTGGTTGGTCGCGTTCTTGATGAAGTCGTAGCGCAAACCCAGGTTCGAGCGTCAGACGATCGGTGACGGACCAGTCGTCCTGCAGCCACGCGGCCGTACTTCGGGTGCGAGTGGCGGATCGGCGAACTTGTCCGCGATCCCGATGACGTACCGCTGGATCCACGGGTTCAGCGCGTTCAGGTTCCAGGTGTCCACGTTGTACGCCTCTGGGAACCACGCGGTCAGCTGCTCGTTCGTCGGCCGGTTCGGCAGACCGGCGGGCGCGGCGCGCGCGACGATGTTGCCCATGCAGCGTGCGCAGTTGTTCGACGTCATGCCGGCCTACAGCACTTCGCCGCCCAGTCTTCAGGTCGTGTCGGCCGCGCGCGTTGTAGGAAAGCGTCACGTCGTCGCGCAGCGTCCAGATGTCCTGGAGCTGGTAGCGCGGCCAGTTGTTGTTGCCCGTGACGTTGAAGCCGTTGAACTGGATACGCGGGTGGCCGTTGGTGATGCCGCGATCCTTCAGCCAGTGGTTCGACCAGGTCGTCAGGTTGGCTTCCTTGAACTTGAAGCTCGACGGACCGAACTTGATGTCGTTCACCATGTTGCCGCCGAGCACCGACGTCAACTGCAGGACCATGTTGTTCGTCGACTCGTTCAACGTGCCCGCATTGGCCGGATGGTTTGCGCCGACGTCACTGAACGGCACGAGGTAGCGCGCCGTGTTGCCCTTGACCATCAGGCGATGTGACGGATTGAACTGATAGTCGAGCCGCAGCGTGGCCAGCTTCATCGACTCCTTGCCGGTCGAGCGTCACGGCATTGAACGCCGGCACGAAGGTGTTCGGCGTCATGGTCCGCGGCTCGCGGCGATATTCGAAGTTGCCGAAGAAGTGGAGCCGGTCGCGCAGCACCGGACCGCCGAGCGTCCAGCTGTACTGCTGCTCCGAGCCGGGGACGACCTGGTTCAGCACGTGGTCTTCCGCGTTCCAGTCGGAGTCCTGGAAGTAACCGCCGAAGCTGCCGGCGAACTGGTTGGTTCCGGAGCGGGTGAGCGCGTTCACCTGCACGCCCGACGAACGGCCCTGGGTGGCGTCGAACCGGTTCGAGATGAACTGGAACTCGCCGATGGAGTCGCGGCTGAACCGCGGCTGCGCGCCGGGACCGATGTTGTTGGTGACCTGCTGGCCATCCATGTTGAGCTGGAACTCGCGCACGTCGCCGCGGTCCTCGATCGGCGTCGCGCCGGCCGCGTTCGTGCGGTTGCCCGGGGCCAGCAGCGCCAGCGACGTCCACTCCCGGCCCTGGATCGGCAGCTCCTGCATCTGGCGCGGATCGATGTTGCCGGAAATCGTTGACTGCGTGGTGTTGATGAGCGGCGCCTCGCCCGTGACGGTCACGGTCTCCGCCACGCCGGTGACGGTCATTTGCATGTTCACCGCAGCGGTCTGCCCGATGAGCAGGTTGACTCCGCTGCGCGTGACGGTTGTAAAACCAGATAATTCCGCGGTCAGGCGATAACCACCCACGCGGGCAGGAATGCGAAATATGCCGCGTTCGTCGGTAACACCCACGAAGGTATTCCCCGTGGCTTCGTGCACGGCCGTCACGGTCACGCCCGGCAGCACGCCGCCGGTCGCATCGGTGACGGTTCCGGTGAGCGTCGCTTCCTGCGCCATACCCATTGCGGGCATGACCAGGAGCGCGACGGCCACCATGAGCCATCTCGCAACACCCGATTTCATGAACTCCTCCTCGCCCCGAAGACAGCTGTAGCCAGCTGTGAAATCCCGGGGCGACGGCACACTAAACTACTTATGAGGTTGAGTCAAGCAAACGGGGCGGCGGACCAGCAGCAACGATGGCAAGTGGTTCCCAGGTAAAGACTTGCGTCTGACGCCCGCCCGCGCCCTGGACACGGTGCAGGCGCCGCGGCCGTTCGATCACCGCCCGGGTCAAATCAGCGCTGTGACGGCCTTGCCCACGTCGGCTGTCGAGGCGGCGCCACCGAGGTCGCGCGTGAGCACTTTGCCTTCCTGGACCACCCGCTCGATCGCCTGCACGACCGCACGGCCGGCGTCCTCGTGACCGAGGTGGTCGAGCATCATCGCACCCGTCCAGATCTGCGCGATCGGATTGGCGATGCCCTTCCCTGCGATGTCGGGCGCCGATCCATGTACCGGCTCGAACATCGACGGGTGCTCCTTCTCCGGGTTGATGTTGCCACCGGGCGCAATGCCGATTGACCCTGCCACGGCCGGGCCGAGGTCAGACAGGATGTCGCCAAAGAGGTTGGACGCGACAACGACGTCGAACCAGTCAGGGTGCTGGACGAAATGCGCCGTCAGGATGTCGATGTGGTACTGCGCCGTCCGGACCTCGGGGTAGTTTCTGGACATCGCCGCGAAGCGCTCGTCCCAGTACGGCATGCTGTGAATAATGCCGTTCGACTTGGTTGCGGACGTCAGATGCTTCCGCTTGCGCTTCATCGCCTGCTCGAACGTGTACCGAATCACGCGGTCGCAACCCTTCCGCGTGAACATCGCCGTCTGGACCGCAAGCTCCTCGGGCGTGCCGCGATACAACCGCCCGCCTATCTCGGAATATTCGCCTTCGTTGTTCTCGCGCACGATCACCATGTCGATGTCGGCCGAGGTACGGCCGGCGAGTGGCGACCGCACGCCCGGAAGCAGCCGCACGGGTCTGAGGTTGACGTACTGCCGAAATCCGCGGCGGATTGGAATCAGCAGGCCCCAGAGCGAGACATGATCGGGCACACCAGGGAAGCCGACCGCGCCAAGGAAGATCGCTTCGAATTTGTGCAGCTGCTCGAGTCCGTCCTCCGGCATCATGCTTCCGGTCTTCGCGTAGCGCTCGCAGCTCCAATCGAACGTCGTCCATTCGAGGTCGAAACCGAAGCGCCGCCCCGCCGCCTCGAGCACGCGCATGCCCTCCGGAACTACTTCCTTCCCGATCCCGTCGCCGGGAATCACTGCGATCCGATGTGCCATGTTCTAGTTGGTAGCTGGTAGTCGGTAGTTGGGAGTTGGAAACGTGAAGTATTCTATGCGACCGGGAGACTCGAATGAAGAAGTGGTGGACCGGAGTGGCCGCGTTGATCGCGAGCGCGTCAGTCCTCGCACAGAACGGCGGGCAGACGCTCCGGCCCGAAGACATTCCGTGGCCGTCGGCTCGTGCGGGCGGTGCAGGCACCTCCGGCGCGAGCGGCATCGAAACGGTGGTCGTGAAAGGCGATCCGACGACAGCGGGTCTGTACACATTGATGCTGCGAGTGGCGCCGAATGTGAGAATCCAGCCTCACTCGCACCGCGACGACCGTGTCGCGACAGTGGTCAAGGGCACTTGGTACTTCGCGTACGGTGAGAAGTTCAACGAAGGTTCGCTTAAACCGCTCGGGCCGGGGAGCTTCTACACCGAACCCCCCAACATGGCGCATTTTGCAATGACGAAAGAAGAAGTGGTCCTGCAGATCACCGGAACCGGCCCCTCTTCAACGACATACGTCGACCCCGCGAACGATCCGACGAAGCGCTGACATCGTTTTGGTCTTTGGTCTTTCTCTTGGTTCGTCTGAAGCCGGACACCACTAACGACTAAAGACCCGAGACAAAAGACTCCCCATCAGCGAAGTTGCGCCTCCACTGTAAGCGCCACGCGCATGAGCGCGTCGGTTTCGAAACGTCGGCCCACGAGCTGCAGGCCGCACGGCAATCCTTGCGAAGTGGTCCCGCACGGCATAGACAGCGCGGGATGGCCGGTCAGGTTGAACAGCTGCGTGCACCGCAGCATCAGGGCGCGGACAGGCTGTTCCGATCCAGCTATGGTCAGCGTCTCGACGCCGATTGGCGGTGCCGGAATCGGCAGCGTTGGCAGGATCAACGCGTCGTGACCTTCGAGCGCGGCATCCACCTCACGTCGTAGGTACTCGCACGCGTTCCGCGCGCGAACGTGATCCTCGGCGAGGATGTAGCGCCCCATCTCCAGCCGCAGGCGAACATTTGGTGTATATCGATCCGCCGCCGTATCGAGCGCTCTCGCGTGATACTCGGCTGCCTCGGCCGCGTGAATATGGATGTACACCGCCGGCGTTGCCGATGCATGCGGGATCGATACCTCGTCGACGTGCGCACCCGCCTGCCGCAGACTATAGAGGGCTCGCTCGAACTCCGACCCCACATCGTCATCGAGCAGCTCGCAGAAATACGCGCGCGGGACCGCCACGCGCAGAGTTCCGATGGGGGCAGCGGTCAATCCCGTATGCTCCGCTTGCCCGAGGAGAACACGGTGCAGCAACCAGGCATCCGACACCGTCCGCGCGAACGGGCCGACATGATCGAGCGTACGGGACAGCGGCACGACGCCGTCGACTGAGACCTCGCCATACGTCGGCTTCAAGCCGACAGTGCCGCACGCAGCCGCCGGAATCCTGACCGACCCCCCGGTGTCCGTCCCGAGCGCCGCAACCGCCATGCCGGTGGCGACGGCCACGGCGGAGCCACCGCTCGATCCACCTGGGGACCGCGAGGGGTCGTGTGGATTGCGCACGGGGCCGAACGCGGAGTCCTCGCTCGTCGTCCCGTACGCGAACTCGTGCAGGTTGGTTTTGCCTATGAGGATCGCGCCGGCGCGCCGAAGCTGCACGACGACGGCTGCATCGGTATCGGCACGATGACCATCGCGCACGCGTGACGCGGCGGTCGTGGGAAGACCTTTGATGTCGATGAGATCTTTGACCGCGATCGGAATGCCATGGAGTGGACCACGGTTGCGGCCGGCGGCGAGCTCACCATCCGCCTCCGCTGCCTGACGCCGGGCGTCGTCAGCCATCACGCGAATGAACGCATTCAGTTTCTTGGCTTCCGCGTCGATCCGCTCGAGACACGTCTCGACGACCTCCGCCGCACTCAGTTCGCGAGTCCGGAGCTTTCGGCCGATTTCATCAATTGAAATTTCGGTACGCACGTTCGCCACGGACGTCCTTCAGATAATCGTCGTTCGCCGCGCGCTTTGGCTGCCGCCGTGAGCTGGCTAAAAAGAAGGGCGCGCCCCGGTTGGACGCGCCCCCAGTGTACGTGGGCCGTGGTGCCGCGGCGGCCACTGCGATCAGGCCGCTGCGGACCCGGCAACCCTAGAACGCGAACCGGAAGCCGAGCTGCACGATGCGCGGCTGGTACGCGACGTTCGGGTTGGACGACGGGTGACCGTAGTTCGCGTTGCTCTGCTGCCGTGGTGTACGACCCGTAGTTCTCGTGGTTGAACACGTTGAACACTTCGACCATGCCGTCGGCCGTCACGCGGCCACCGAGCCGGAACCGCTTCTGGATCCGCATGTCCACTCGGTGAAGTGGCTCGCCGACGAGGTCGTTGCGCGGCACGATCGTGCCGTCCGGACGAAGACGGCCCGTGCCCCACGAGCCCTGGTCCGCGGTCGTCCCCAGGTTGCGCAGATCACCGCCCCAGTTGGTGGCGAAGCGCTGCCCGGAGCCGAAGAAGTACAGCCCGCTCAACTGGAAGCCGTAGCCGATCTCCCAGATGCCGTTGAACGTCGCCCGATGGCGCTGGTCGGTGTTGGCGAGCGCGTAGTCGTCGCCGATGTCGGTCACGACGTCGAACGCGAGCGGACTCCACATGACGCCGCCTCGACCGTCCGGCTGGACGAACACCGGATCGCCCGGGCGAATCGTAGAAGCCCGACAGCGTGTAGCTGGCGCTCGCCTGCCACCGGTTGCTCAAGCGCTTGGTGAACGACATCTCCAGCCGTGGTAGTTGGTCCGGCCCACCATGAACTCGCCGAGCACCGTGCCCCACTCGGGGAACGGCAGCCGGGTGCGATCGGTGAACGGATAGTTGGCGCCCGTCGCCGCGTTGTACGCGAGGTTCATGTTACGGGCGACTTCCTCCTTCGCGGCCGCCGGTAAACACGTAGTTGGCCTCGAACGCCATCCCGGTGCCGATCTGCCGCTGCACGCCGACCGACGCCTGGTGGCTGTAGCTGACCTCGTGGACCGTGTCCATACCCTTCTCGCTCGGCCCGGGAATTTCGATGGTGACCGACCGCCGGAAGCAGCCAGGCCCGGTTGTTCGTCAGGTCGCACGAGTTCGCGAGCACCTGCTCGTAGGTCGGCTTCGGTCCGTTGAAGGGATTGACCGCGAAGTCGGCCCGCCCGTCGTTGAGCACCTGCGGAATCGTCGTTCGTGTCCAGAGCTCCGACTGGTGGGCGGCATCGCTCTCGAGCTGCGTGAAGAACATCCCGTAGCCGCCGCGAATGACCGGTGCGATCGTTCGGTCTGCAGGCGCAAATCCGAGCCGCGGCGCGATGTTGTTGGCGTCGTGCGGACGATTGCCCGACAGCCAGGGCAGGAACTCGATGTCCTCGCCGAGCACCCCGAGGTCGAGGTCGTAGCGGACGCCGAGGTTGAGCGTCAGCCGGTTGGTGGCCGCCCAGTCGTCCTGGAACCACACGGCCGAACACGTCGCGGCGGCGCGTCCATGCTGTGGTCGCCGAACGACTCCTCGTAGCGCACGACGAGCGGCGAGAGCGACGCCAGGTTCCACGTCGACGCATCGTTCCAGACCGGGATGAGCTGCTCGATATTCGCCGGCGGACGCGAATTGGTCACGAGCACGCCACTGCAGCGATTGCACCAGTGCTCCCATTCGCCGTACCAGTACAGATACTCGCCGCCCGTCTTGATGTCGTGACGCCCCAGCTCGCGTTGAACGACATCGTGAAGTCGTCGCGGACCGAGTAGATCTTCTCGAGAATGTCCTGCGGCGAGTTGGTCGGTGTTCCGATCGTGTATCCGGTGAATCCGATGTTGATCGAGCCGCCGTCCATCCCCTTGGCTGTTCGGGAACGCGCCGCCCCGCCACTTCGCGTCGGGCAGCGAGCGCCCAGTGGAACTTCGAGACGCCGCCTTTGAGCTGATTCACGGATCGATTCGTTCAGCACCCACGACGTGCTGCCCCCAGATCTGATCGCTCTCGCGCCGGATGCTCTGCGACGACGAAGGATGCAGGGCGGCGCCGCCGGTGTTCTGGTTCGGGAGCGTACTGGTAGTAGTCGCGAGTACCGCACCTGCAGGTGGGACTGCGGCGACTGAACTGCGCGTCGCCGCGGACGCCGCCCGTGTGCTGCGTGCGCGTGCCCGGCAGGTCGATGTTGAAGCTCGGATACGGGCTGTTGAACGTGACCGTCTCGGGTTCGCGCTCGTACTCGTAGTTGGCGAAGAAGTGGATCCGATCCCGTCGGATCGGCCCGCCGAAGGTTCCGCTGAGCTGCTGATCCGAGTACGGCAGGACGCGCTCCTGGATGAAGTCCTTCGCGTTCATGCTGTCGTCCCGGAAATAGCCGGAGAACGTGCCGCCGGGCGTATTCGTCCCCGACTTGGTGATGGCATTGACGACCATGCCCTGCGAGCGTCCCTGCGTGGCGTCGAACCGGTTGGTGATGAGCTCGAACTCCGCGATGGAGTCGCGGCTGTAGCGCGGCTGCTGCTGCGAGCAGCAAATGAGCTGCGTCACCTGCTGGCCGTCGACGTTCACCTGGAAGAATCCCTGACGATCCTGCGGGACTTCGCTCGCGGCGTTGGAACGGCTGCCCGGCGCCAGCATGCTCAGGTCCATCCAGTTGCGGCCGTTCACCGGCAGCTCCTGCATCTGCCGCGGATCGATGTTGCCGCTCACCGTCGAGGAGGTCGTCTCGATGAGCGGCGCTTCGCCGGTCACCGTGACCGTTTCCTGCACGCCCGAGACCCGCAACTCGAGGTTGAGCGCGGCCTCCCGGCCGACCAGCATTTCGACGCCAGGCCGGACGACTGTGGTGAACCCGGTGAGCTCCGCCGTGATCCGATAGACGCCGGGCGCGGAGGGCAATGCGATACGCACCGTTGGTCGTCGGTCACGCCCACGAACGTGGTGCCCGCCGCTTCGTGCGTCGCCGTGACGGTGACTCCGGGCAGCACGCCGCCCGTGTTGTCTCTCACAATGCCGGTCAGCAACGTATCCTGGGCGTATACGCTCGGCGCTGCGGCGAACAGTGTCCCGATCAGCGCCAGCCAAACAAATCGTCCGAGTTTCATTTCAGACTCCTTGTGTCCGAGACGTCAGATCCTGAGTGCGGGCACGACGCACACAAAACCACTGCCGTGAGCCGGAGGACACGCACCAAATTGTCGTGTGCCCGCGTCGGCCGGGAAAATGCCCGTAAAGCGCGCACATTATATACACGGCGCCGCCCGACTCCGTGGGGCCTGTAGGCACACAACGGCCAAAATCCAAAAATGCTCGCTCTTGCGATCCAACAAATCGTAGGGGGGCGTGCGGCGTGTCAGTCGATCCGTAGCGAATTCCCGGGGCGTCGCGCTCAACCTCAGGCACTGTGCCTCACGAGCGGCGTTTGGCTCCCTCTTCCAGAGCAATGACTCGCGCCTCGGCACATTCGAGCATCATCGACCAGTACCGAGCCGCGCGGTGCTCACACGTCGTTACCGCGGCAATGTCTGTCCCCGTGTTTCATAGGTGTAAGGCAACAGGAAGAGTCCCAGGAAGAGCACGATCGACGTGAGCGCGATCGGCATGCCGATGCTGCCGTACCACGTGACGCCGTTCGCCACGAGGAAGATCATCGCGACACCGGCGAACCGGCCAATCGAGCTGACGAATCCCATACCGCTGGCACGGCAGCTGGTATCGAACTGCTCTGGCAGCCACAGCGTGTATAGAGCGAAGTTGGCCCCGGCAAAACCAAGCACGAACACGCACACCCAGAACACATCCAGCGCGTTAGGCAGGTAGAACACGTACCCGAACGAGATTGCGGTGGTGAAGGCGAGCAGCGTCAAATACATGCCCATTGCCTTCCGCCGGCCGTACCGCTCGGCCAGGATTGGTGACAGAAGACAACCCGTGATTGTGCCGACGGCAAGCAGCATGCCTGCGCGCGACGCGAGCCGCGCCGCGTCGGGGCCGATGATGCCCGCTCGGTTCGCAATTTGCGTCATCGCGGTTGGGACGTAGATCGCTCCTGCCCACTGACCGATGATCGACACCAGGTACACCATCGACATCACGGTGGTGCGCCGCCTGTATTTCTCCGTGAACAGCGTCCCGAACGCCTGTTTCATCGGGTTGTGCTTCTTCTGGGCACCTCCAAACCGCTCGTGCCACAGCCTCGACTCCTTTACGCCCCACCGAATGAAGGTGATGAAGAGCGCCGGAAGTCCACCGAAGAAGAACATCCAGCGCCAGCCCCAATTCGCACCGATGAAATAGTTGGCGAGCCCTGCCAGGAAAAACCCGAGGTAGTACCCGGTATGCAGAATGCCCGCCGCCATCTTGCGCCGGTTCTCGGGCAGTTCTTCGGCCACGAAGGTCGAGCCGATTGGCTGCTCGCCCCCGAGCCCGATGCCGCACAGTATGCGGAGGATCGCCAGTTGCCAGAGGTTCGTCACCAACCCGCAGAGAAACGTGAACAGCGAGTAGGAGAGGATCGTGAGCATCAGCGCTCGCACGCGACCAATCCTGTCGCCGATTGGCCCCCACACCATCGAGAGGCCCCATCCGAGCAGAAACATCGCGAGGAGCACCATCCCGTAAAAGCCGACGTTCACCGGCGTCGGCTCGATGCCCGAGTTCGGCAGAATCTCGGTCAGCGCGGGCACCAGCACGAGCGCGTAGATATACGCGTCCATGCCGTCGAGCGTCCACCCGCCGTACGCCGCGATGAAGCCGCGCTTCTGATTCAAGGTGAGCGGCGTCTTCGCGGTCGTCGGGATCGTGTGCGTCGTTGGGGCACTAACCGCCATGGAAGTAATCTCCTAGGAAAAGGACAGGAAACCGCGATTCTATGGGGCTTTCGCCGGGAGGGTCAAGGCGCCGGCGTGCGCTTCAACACGTCGCGATTGACCACGAAGGTCGGCGTCTCTCCGCGCGCGACGGCGACGACCGAGCGAAACGCGCTCTCGGCGTTGTTCCGGAAGAACTCGTCGGTCCAGCAGATGGAATGCGGGGTCAGAATGACGTTGTCCAGGCCCACAAACGGATGATCGGCGCCGATCGGCTCCTGCTCGAACACGTCGAGCGCTGCTCCCGCAATGCGTCGGTCCGCAAGCGCCGCGTGCAGTGCTCTCTCCTCGACGATGGGTCCGCGCGCGGTATTGATGAGATACGCGGTCGGCCTCATCAGTGAGAGCTCGCGTGCTCCGATCATGTGGCGCGTCTCAGGAGTGAGCGGCGTATTGATGCACACGAAATCGGATTCGCGCAGGACCGTGTCTTTGTCCGTCAATCGCACGCGAAGTTTCTCAGCGTCTTCGCTCTTCGCGTAAGGGTCGTATGCGATATGAACCAGATTCAGCGGCGCAAGGAGGCGGAACAGTTCGCTGCCGATATTCCCGACGCCAATCGATCCAACAGTCTTGCCGCTCAGGCCTACGCCCATATGCATCGTCGTCTCGGCCCAGCGTCCCGCACGCGTGATTCGGTCCTTGGTCAGCAGCTTGTGGGACAGCGCGAGAATGAGCAGCAGGATGCTCGTGGCTACGGGCCGGCGAACACCGTCCGGGGTATTCGTGAGGATGACGCCGTTCGCCGTACACGCTGCGACATCGACGCTGTCGTAGCCAACGCCCATGCGCGCGACGATCTGCACTCTCCTGTCCGGACCAGACACCGTGGCGCCAGTGACACGGGGATTCAACACGCACAAAGCGTCATAGGCGGCGGCGTGGGCGGCGGTCAGCTCACGTACGTTCTCGTGCAGGAACTCCCATTGGAGATGCTCCCTGTCGAAGATCTCCAGCGCCAGCGGATCGAAGATCGAGGTGCCGTCCTCGCGAAGCGTATCGCGCGTGATGCCGATTCGAAATGCAGCCATCAATGATCAATCAGGGATCCGAGCCGCCGCTCCGTGGGCGCAGACAGCCATGGCGTGGTCGTTTCAATGTAGCGCTTGAAATGCGGCGTCTCGCGGTGAACCGCCAGAGCGGCGTCATCGCGATAGATCTCGTACAACCGAAAGCAGTTCGGATCGTCGCGATCCTGGATGATGTCGAATCGCAGGCAGCCGGGCTCGTTGACCGCGTGCCCGGCGTTGAGGCGTGCGGCGTCGAGAAACGGCGAGACGTACTCGGGTTTCACATGAACGGTCACATGTAGAACTAGCACGACAGAACCTCGGCGGAGGGTCGAGGCATTCTTCCTCGGGATATCGGGGCATCGCCCTTGACTAGTTCATCGGACCCACGAATTTCTCGGGGTGCCGGGCGTACCAGTCATAGATTTCGCGTCCGTTCCAGATCAGCACGCCCTTGAACTTCGCGATGTGCTCGTAAATCGCTTCGAGATGTTTGATCGCGTGCGGCTGCCCTGCCGCATACGGATGGACGGCTATCGAGAAGAACTTCGGCCGACGGGCGCTCTCTTCGTACAACCGCTCGAACGCATCTATGCACTTGCGCGCGAAATATTGCGCCTCCTGCGTCTGAACCGCCAGCGTCGTCACATCCTGGCATTCGATCGGATACGGCAGCGTGACCAGCGGCCCGTGTTTTGTGGAAATGCGCGTCGGCTCGTCGTCGTACGGCCATTCGGCGATGTATTTGAGGCCGGCGGCTGCCAGATGATCGGGCGTATCGAACGTTTCGCCGAATCCCGGACTGAGCCATCCAATCGGACGCTGCCCGGTGTGCTTCTCGAGCGTGTCGAGCGTCCGCACGATCATCGACTCGGGATCGATCTCGGCGTGCATCGGCACCTGCTCGTAGCTGTGGCCCATCATCTCCCAGCCGGCCTTCGTCACAGCTTCGACGATCCTCGGATAGTCGATGCAGACACGCCCGTTGATCGACAACGTGGGTCGGATGCCGAGCCGCTCGTACAGCTCCACGAACCTCCAGATCCCCACGCGGTTCCCATACTCGTGCCACGCCCAGTTCGCCACGTCCGGGAAACGCACCTGACCCTGCGGCGGAACGAGCAGCACGCGTGGCATCGGCCGCGAGATGTCCCACACCTCCACGTTGACGATCGTCCAGAAGACGATGCGATTGCCGTCGGGCAACGGGGGCAGGGGTGGACGATCGACGATTGCCGAATAGGGAGTGCGTTCGCGTGGAACAGGCATGGTCGGGTAGTTGGTAGTTGGTAGTTGGTCGTCGGTAGTTGGTCGCTACCGGCTACCAGCTACCAGCTACCGACTATCTCAGAAGTCCTGCGGAACCGGCGTGTTCTGACCGCCGTCCCAATCCTTGACGGTGCCATCCGCCGCCTTCAGAAACCCGAGCAGGCAGCCGCGAGAGCCGTCGCGGAGTACGTGGCATCGGACCTTGATGGTGTCGCCCGGTTTCACGTATTCGCGCGTCACGCCGATTCGTTCGAGACCACCGCGCCCCGTCGCCTCGAGCGCCCAGATCTGCGGCTGGCCTTTATCGTCCTTGACCTCCATGTACACCCAGGAGTGGGGCACCACCAGGTGTACCTCTTTGACGACACCGGTGATGTCCGTAAAGGTATCGACGTAATTGCCGTGCGAATGGTGCGCCCCTGCGGGTATGACAAACGAGACGGCACAAATAATTGCCACTGCTAATGTCGAACGCATGATGTGCCTCCTTCTATGAAAAGTCCTTGCGCAATCCAAGATCAACGCGGCTGGGTGGACGTAAACGCTGCCACAAATCGACCGCGTTCGCAACACGCCGACTCCTGTTACGCCGGCGAGATCAGCTCGTAGATTCCGCCGCGTACTTCGAACTCACTTGCTACTTTTGACTTTGAAGTTTCTACTTGTCTACGAGTGTTCAAACTTCAACGCCGCGCACAGGCATGGGCCGCCCAGCTCGGGGCTCCGCCTGTCGTTCGGAACCGGTCATGTCTTTCAACGTCCGGGTGCAGGCGAACGTGAAAATTTCCGCATGATCGGCACGCATAACAGCCGCTGCTTCAAGGAGATCCCCGATAACCGGGGGCTGCAAAATAGGGTTGCACCGACATCCGTTCTAGAACATATTTACGGGGCAGCGGAGAGGGGGTATCCTATCCCGCCCCACCGTCGGGTATCAGGAGGCTTGAGCATGCGGTTCAGAGTAGCGTTTGGCGTCATTTGTGCGGTTGCGCTCGCGGCGCTCCCGTCGTGGGCACACCATTCCCATGGCAACTACGTGGACACCTTCACCGACATCGAGGGGATCGTGAAGGAAGTACATCTGGTGGTGCCTCACTCCTGGGTATACATGGAGGTCAAAGACGAAAAAGGCCAGCCGCAGATCTGGGCCCTCGAAGCGACGGGCCGTGGTGGCCTCGAACGACTTGGTGTCACACGCGAATACATCAAGCCGGGCGACAAGATCAAGGCGCGGTGCCATGTGCTCCGCGACGGTTCCAGGGGATGTCTGCTCGGGTTCCTCAAGGCTGCTGACGGGACCGTGAAGGATTGGGACGGCGGCCAGAACACACCAATCCCGACAGACTTCTAGGCGCTCGCCTCGTTCGAATTCGTTGGTATCGTTCTAGCGCGCTCAGCGCGCGAAGGGGAAGCCGCAGGCTTCCCCTTCTTTGTCTTTAGGCTACACACCACTGTCATGCGCAATCCGTTGTTCGTTCTGCTCGTTGCGATCGCGACTGTCGGCACCGGCATACTCGTATCGGCCGCTGATCCACCTTCGTGGGCGTATCCCCGTGTGCCGCCCGAAACGCGTGTCGATCCCGACGACGGCAAACCGCGGAGCGTGCCTGGCGGAGCCCGAACGTATACGTTGACGCAGATCCGCGACTTCTTCAGCCCGCCCGACTGGCACGACGACCACCCTCCGATGCCGGGTATCGTCGGCAAAGGCCGACCACCCACGCTCTACGCGTGCGGCTACTGTCATCTACCAAACGGCGTCGGCAAGCCTGAGAACGCCAGAGTCGCAGGCCTTCCCATTACGTACATCAAGCAGCAGGTCGCAGACTTCAAGAGCGGTGCGCGCAAGAGCTCCGTGCACGGATTGCTGCCTCACGTGTGGATGGTCGAAGCGTCGCAGACGGCGAGCGATGCAGAAGTCGACGAGGCAGCGAAGTACTTCGCTGCCCTGCCGCAGCCAAAAGGGTGGTACAAGGTCGTTGAAACCGAAACCGTTCCGAAGACGCGCGTCGCGGGGTGGATCCTCATCCCCGACGGCAGCGGCCAGATGGAGCCGATCGGCCAGCGCATCGTCGAGACGGCGGCCGATCTGGCGCGCACCGGGCTGCGTGACTTCCACTCGGGGTACGTGACTTACGTACCAGTAGGGGCCCTCAAGAAGGGTGAAGCGCTCGTGACATCTGGCGGAGGCAAAACGGCGGCGTGCGCCACCTGCCACGGACCGAATCTGCAAGGGGTCGGAAACGTGCCGCGGATCGCCGGAGTCTCAGCCATTTACACGTTCCGTCAGATGTTCGACTTCCAGTCGGGCGCACGGAACGGCGCCGCCGCCGCATTGATGAAGCCAGTCGTGGCCAAGCTGAGCGAAGAAGACATGCTCTCGATCTCCGCGTACCTGACGTCCCTCGAACCGTAGTCATGCAGGACACCGTCGCCCTGCCGCGCGCGGATCATGTCGACCTGGCGGACGTACGCCGCCGCGTCAAGGCCATCTTCATCGGCTCTGTCGGCAACCTCGTGGAGTGGTACGACTTCTACGCGTACGCGGCTTTTGCGCTTTACTTCGCCGGCTCGTTCTTCCCTGGCACCGATCCCGTCGTCCAGCAACTGAACGCCGCGCTGCTGTTTGCGCTCGGGTTCATCGTGCGACCCATTGGCGGCTGGTTGTTCGGTCACCTTGCCGATCATTACGGACGGCGCACCTCGCTGATGCTGTCGGTGCTGCTGATGTGCTTCGGCTCGCTCATGATCGCCGTCACGCCGACGTACGCGTCGATTGGCATTGGCGCGCCGATTCTTCTCGGGCTCGCGCGCACAGTGCAGGGCCTGAGCCTCGGCGGCGAGTACGGCGCAAGTGCGACGTATCTGAGCGAAGTGGCGGACGAGAAGCATCGCGGCTTCTACTCCAGCTTTCAGTACGTGACGCTCATCGGCGGTCAGCTGTGCGCGATTCTCGTCCTGCTGCTCCTTCAGCAGGTATTTCTCACGCCGGAACAGCTGCGGGCCTGGGGCTGGCGCATTCCGTTCGTCGTCGGCGCGCTGCTGGCGGTCACGGCGCTGTTGATGCGGCGCAATCTGCACGAGACGGACGCGTTCGTCGCCGCGAAGAAGGTCGCGCGTCGAACCAGCTCGGTGCGCGCGCTCGCCAGATATCCGCGCGAGGTCCTGCTCGTGGTGGGGCTCACCATGGGTGGCACCACGGCGTTCTACACCTACACGACCTACATGCAGAAATTCCTGCGACTGTCGGTCGGGCTCAACGACATTCAGACGACAACGGTGACCGCAGCTTCGCTGATCTTTGCGTTGTGCCTGCAGCCGATCTACGGCGCGCTCTCGGACAGAATCGGCCGCAAGGCGCTCCTCATCTGGTTCGGGGTCATGGGCACGCTGTTCACGATTCCGCTCCTCGACGCGCTGGAGGGGGCGAGAACCGGGTTCGTCGCCTTTCTGCTGATTGCGGGCGCATGGCTGATCGTGGCCGGCTATACATCGATCAACGCAGTCGTGAAAGCCGAGTTGTTTCCCACGAGTGTGCGTGCGACCGGGGTGGGACTCCCATACGCCGTGACGGTGTCCATTTTTGGCGGGACCGCCGAGTCGATTGCGCTCTGGTTCCAATCGATCGGGCACCAGCGCTGGTTCTACTATTACCTCACCGCAGTTATTGCGACGTCGCTCATCGTGTACGTCACGATGCGCGACACGAAGCACGCCTCCGCCATGGGCCGTCACGAGTAGAGCCTTTCAAGGGTCCATGCACGCAAGCGGTCTCATCCGCCGACTCTATTTCTGGATTCTCGTCGCCATCGTTGCGGGCAGCGTCTTGGGGATCGTGGCGCCTGGCCCCGCGGTCGGACTCAAGCCGGTTGCCGACGGTTTCATCAGCCTCGTGAGGATGCTCATCGGGCCGATCGTGTTCCTGACGGTCGTGCTCGGAATCTCCGGCGCCGGCGACCTCAAGAAGGTTGGCCGTGTGGGCGTGAAGAGCCTCGTATACTTCGAAGTCGTCTCCACGCTCGCGTTGATCATCGGCCTCGTCGTGGTGAACACGTTGCGACCAGGCGAAGGATTCAACGTCGATCCTTCTACGCTCGACACGTCAGCGGTAGCCACTTACACCAACGCCGCAGCAGCGCAGAGCGCCACCCAGTTCATCCTGCACGTCATTCCGCGCACCTTCGCCGACGCATTTTCGGGCGACGGCGACATGCTGCAGGTCCTCTTCATCGCCGTTCTCTTCGGCTACGCGTTGACGCGCCTGGGGCGGCGCGGCGACGCAGTGCACCAGGTTCTCACGCAGGTGTCGCACGTGTTCTTTGGAATGATGAACGTGGTGATGAAGCTTGCGCCTTTCGGCGCGGGAGCAGCCATGGCGTTCACGCTCGGCGCGTATGGCCTCGCCGCACTCATGCCGCTGGGCTGGCTGCTCGTCGGCTACTACCTGACGTGTCTCATTTTCGTTGCTGGCGTTCTCGGCGGCATTGCCGCATGGACCGGATTCAGCCTCGTGCGGTTCATTCTCTATATGAAGGACGAAGTGCTCACCGTTCTCGGCACCTCGTCGTCGGAATCGGCGCTCGTGCCGATGATGCAGAAGCTCGAGCGCATCGGCTGCTCGAAGTCGGTGGTCGGACTCGTCGTTCCCTCAGGTATGTCGTTCAACATGGACGGTACGAACATCTACCTGACGATGGCGGCACTGTTCATGGCGCAGGCGATGAACATCGACCTGACCTGGCAGCAGCAGCTCTCGCTGCTCGGCGTCGCGATGCTCACCTCGAAGGGGATGGCGGGCGTCTTTGGCGGCAGCTTCATCACACTTGCAGCGACGCTGGCCGTGGTGCCCACGATTCCCGTAGCAGGACTCGCGCTCATCCTCGGTGTCGACCGGTTCCTCGCGGAAATCCGGACCGCCACGAATTTCATCGGCAACGGCGTCGCCGCAGTCGTGATTTCGCGATGGGAAAAGGAACTGGACGTCTCGTCGCTCGCCGCGGAGCTCTCTGGCAGGTCCAGCCCACCTGAGGTGATCCGCGAGGAGCGAGCGGTGTAACACTCGTAGGGCGGGCCTTCATGGCCCGCCGGGCGCGGCTGCCGCATCTCGCTCCCTTACGATTCCCGCATCGACTATCAGCTAACGTGGACGGCATCCATCACACGGCAAGAAGCACCGTGCTAATTCGCACAACGAGAACGCGAAGACGGAAGTCGACCGGAGCGATTCATCGCCGCGAGTTCGGGCCGCGCGATCCGCAGCGCCCGAATCAGCAATGGCGATGCATTCCGCGATGGATGTCGATCGAATAACTACTTACTCGCGGCGGCGGCGGTCAGGGTATGAGCGGCGGGAGACTTCCCGGCGTACAGGAGCCGGCCGCCGCCGGCCCGGCATGCGCGCGATGAACCCCGCACTAGGTACTAACGCTTCTGCGTCTTCTTGTACTGCTCGTAGCGTCTGTCGCTTTCGTTCAGGTAAGTGCGCCACGGGCGCGGGTCCGTAGTGTCCCAATACTGCGGATCCCCAGGCAAACGCTCGTTGAGAATGCCGCGGTCGTCCATGAACACCTTGGACGACGGGCCGTTGGTATCGGTGCACGTGTTGTAGGTGGGCCGCAGCTCCGGGCGAGTTTCCTTGTCCAGCTCCCATCGCATCCGCGCGCGGACCGGCCGCACGAGCACTTCGGAGTCGTACAGCGTGATTTCGCCCTCGAGGCGGTCGCCGACGCGCCGGATGGCCTCGACGGTCTCGAGACCGTCGCTGAACTCCGAAACGCCCCCCTTCCATCCTTTGATCTGGTTCGTGTGGACGATCAGCATGTCAGCGGTCCAGAAGCCTACCGACTCGCCGTGCCATTTGGAGAATTCGGCTTCCTTGGCGCTGTGTCCGCTGCCATCGGTATAGATCCACCTGACATAGTTCTCGCCGTTCGAGGCTCCGAGCAGGTATAGGCGGCTCGGCGTCACGACAAATTCCTCGGCGCCGAGGGCCGAGAAGAACCCTCCGGGCAGGCAGATGGAACCTGCCGACCAGATTCGGCCCTCTGTGTAGGCTTTGAGCTCGCGGACGAAGTATTCGCGGTATGTCGGCGTCAAGAGCGCGGCGACCGAGCTGGCCGGATTCGGTCCGCCGCCGAGGCCGACGGCGCCCCCCATCCAGCGGCCGCTCCAGTCGGGAATCGTGTCCTTCGTGTGCTTTGTTCCGCCGCGCGCTGCTTTGAGTAACGCCTCGTAATGCTCCCACGCGGTCGTATATGAGTACGGGGACGCGAGATCCAGCGCCCCGATCTTGCCCGTTCCCTCGGAGCCATACAGCCGCGCCGTCGCCCGCTGACCGCCGCCTCGGCCGCCGGTATCAACTCCAATCGCCATACCCCGAAGTTGTCCGACCGTGTTGTTCCGGTAGTACGCAGGATCCGTCCACCGCTCGCGATCCTGACGCACGTCTGGCGTATCGAAGATCGTCGTTTGAGCGGCCGCTGGTGCGGTCGAGGCGAGCACAATCAAGAGTGCGGCGAGCGCCCGACTCATGGTCATCACTGCGGGCTCCTACTGGGCATCCGATTCGCGGTCGAAGGTCTTGCCATCGGCAGTTGTGAGCGTCGAGTAGTCACCACCTGGACGACCGTCCCGAAGTGGATGAACCGTGACGGTTACCACGTCGCCAGCCTTAAAAGTCGACTGGGTGATGCCCTGCCGGATCATGTTCGGGATATTCGACATCTCGACCGAGTACGTGGCTACACCGCCCGCATCGTTCTTGACTTCGACGTACAGGTACACGTGCGGATTCCGGAAGACGAACTCCTTCACCGTGCCAGTGACCGTCGTTTCCCGCGTGTGGTCGAACATGGCATGCGAGTGGTGCGACAACGCAGGAGAAGCAACGCCGAGGACGGCCAACGGAGCGATCCATCTCAGATTCTTCATTGCTTCCCCTGCATTTCAGGTCACCAGTACCCGTGCTGGCCGCGTACCTATACAACGCCGGGTCCGCCGGCGATCCATTCCGCTCGCCAACTGGACCCCGCCCACATCTACCCCATGTAGAGGCCACCGTTGACGTGAATCGTCTGGCCCGTAATGTACCGTGCGCCCGGGCCGCACAGAAAGCGGACCACGTGCGCAATTTCCTCGGGGCTCCCTTTGCGTCCCATCGGGGCGGCCAGCGATTTATGGTGCGCCGGTTCCGGCCCGGAGCGAGCGGTATCAACGAGGCCTGGCGCGACGCAATTGACGGTGACCCGGTGAGGCGCCAGATCGTGCGCGAGCGCCCGTGTAAGTCCCACGAGACCGGCTTTCGCAGCGATGACATGTGCGCGGCGTGACGCGCCCGTATGCGACGACAGCCCCCCGATATTCACAATCGACCCGGCTCCCGACGCGATGAGATGCGGCAGCGCCGCGCGGCTGCACAAGTAGGCACCGTCGAGCGTGGTCGCGACGATCTCGCGCCACTCTGCGTACTCGAGGCTGGCAAAATCGACCTCTCGGCGAACGCTCGCGTTGTTGACGAGAATGTCGAGCCGGCCGAACTCGCGAACCGCGGCGGCGACGAGTGCCGCGGCCGCGGCGGGGTCGCCGACATCGGCGACGTGCACCGCTGCGCGGCCACCGGCCCCGCGGATTTCTTCCGCCACCGCTTCCGCGTCCGCGGCGGCGCGGCGGCCGTTCACGATGACCGCCGCTCCACCTGCGACAAGCGCGAGCGCAATCGACCGGCCGATGTTGCGCGCACTGCCGGTGACAACCGCAACGCAACCGGCAAGCTCGTTCTGCGCGTCAGGCATATATATGTCTCTGTGTCTCTGTCGCCCGTGGCCCGTGACTATTGGCGGAAGTCTCGCAAGAGCTCGAGCGCCGGCTGCGCGAAGAGCGTTCGTGATACGTCGAGCAGGCGATGGGCCGTTTCGGATGGCCAGCCGCCGTACCGCGCGTTCTCCATGAACTTCGATTCGAGCTCCGAGTCGGAGAGAGGTTCCTCTGCCCCGCCACGGATGTGGGGCTGCCGGTATTCCTTCCGCGTGCCGTCCTTCAGCAGGGCCCGCAGGTGGCCCGTGAACTTGCGCGGGTATTCGTCATGCGGGTTGATCTCGTACCGGATCTTTGCGGCGAGCGCAAGCGCTTCGCGATCGCGGATCCGCGCCTCGCTGAACTGCGCCAGGCCGACGTTTCTGTCGAGAAATCCCACCGCCATGCAGAACGGCGTGCTGAATTTGGCAGCATATGGCGTGGCCGGCCGGTGCTTGTCGGCAAGCGGCTCCCACAGGCGTGGCACGGTGCCCTGCGCTACTTGGCAGACGATCTCCGACACGTCATCAGCCGTCACTCCGTCAGCGGCCAGCTTCGTCGCACAGTCGATAAACGGCTGCGCCATCGTCCCGCACGGGTACGGCTTGAATGCGATCGACGGCATCACCCATCGCTTACCCAGAGCATCTACGAGCAGCTCGAAGTTCGGTTTCACGGACGGCGCAAAGGCTCGGTACACGCTGTTGCGGCCGTCCAACACGGTGCGGGGGCCCAGGAATCCACCGCGCGCCATGAGCGCCGCGCGGATGCCCGACTGCGCCGCCCATCCCGCGTGCATCCGTTTCGTCCACGTGCCTTCCGTCAGGTACTCGATGATGCCTGACGCCATGCTGCCGGCGATCCCGAGCGCCGACGCGGTGGCGTCCGGCGACAGGCGCAGCGCCGCGGCAACCGCGGCTGCGGAGGCAAGCGCGCCAAAGATCGCGGTGGGATGAAACCCGGCGTTGTGCGTCGCCATGGGCGCAACCAGACTCATCCGACACATCAGCTCGGTGCCTGTCGCGATCCCGACGAGCAACCGGTCGCCGCCAAGCCGTTCGCGCTCGCACGCGGCGACCACCGCCGGGATGATAACGGCTCCAGAATGGACCGGACCGCCCTCGAACGTGTCGTCGAAGTCCTCGCCGTGTGCAGCGGTGCCGTTCACGAGCGCCGCCCCGAAGCCGTCGAACGATCCTGAGTGACCGAACACCGTGCAGGTGCCGTGGTCCACCGCGCCGAGCGTGGCGTCGACGTACCTCTCACGACGCGCCGCCACGCATAAGCCCGCGACATCGATAAACAGCCTGCGCGCGGTCTCGACGCCATCGCCGGGCACATCATCCGGCGTCACGGATACGAGCCACTGCGCGAGCTTTTCGGCAACGATCACACGGTGGCCTCCGCGCCGGGCTGGCCCCTTCGCGCAATCAGATGCCGCAGCAGTGAGCCTACGATGAACACCGCCGCGAACCCCAGGAGACCGGCTGAAATCGGATCCCGAAGAAAGGTCATGTGGTCGCCGCTGGAGAGCACGAGCGCGCGTCGATAGTTCGACTCCACCATGAACCCAAGTACCACTCCGAGCACCATGGGCAGGAACGGCACTTTAAAGTAGCGCATCGCATATCCGACAACGCCGAAGAGCAGCGCGACGCCGACGTGAAACAGGCTCCCCTCGATCGCGTACACGCCGGAGACGACAAACGCATAGATGAAGCCCATCAGATAGGGCTTCGGGCGGTTCACCAGCCAGAGGCAGGGGGCCATGATCAGATAGCCGAGAATGAGCATCGCGATATTGGCGATGAAGAGCCCGACGAAGAGGCCGTTGATCACGTCGGGATTCTTTACGAACAGCATTGGACCCGGAATCAAGCCGTGAATCAGGAACCCCCCGAGCAGCACCGCCGAGGAGTTCGAGCTTGGAATCCCAAGGCTCAGCATCGGGACGAGCGCCGTGCACGCCACAGTATTGTTGGCGGCTTCTGGCGCCGCGATCCCCTCCGGGGAGCCCTTGCCGAACTCCTCTTTGTTCGGCGACCAACGGCGCGCTTCGTTGTACGCGAGAAATGCCGAGATCGTGCCGCCGCCGCCCGGCATGATGCCTTCGAACGTGCCCATGACCGATCCGATCAGCTGCGGCCGCGCGATCCTCCGCCACATCGCCGGTCGCGGAAACCGGATCCGTGCTTCCGTGCTCGATGCTTTCTCCCACCCTGGCTCACCGCTCTGGACCAGCAGCTCACCAACCGCAAACAGACCCACCATGACGAGAATCGGCGGAATACCTGAGAGCAACTCCGGACTGCCGAACGTGAACCTGCTCACACCGGTCACAGGGTCGGTCCCGATGCTCGAAATCATCAGCCCGAGAAGAGCGGCCATCAGTCCCTTGACCAGCGAATCGCCCGACACGGAGCCGATGACACTCAGCCCGAGCACGCCGAGCGCGAAATACGATGTGGGCGTGAACGCCAGTGCGACCGACGACAGTGGCTGCGCCAGCAGCACGAGCACGGCAAGGCCGAACAGTCCCCCGACGAAGCCGGAGTACAGGGAAATCCCCAACGCCTCGCCCGCCTTGCCCTGCTCCTTCATGGCGTAGCCATCGATGACCGTGGCTGCGGCGGCGTTGGTGCCCGGCGTGCGAATCAGAATGGCCGGGATAGAACCGCCGTACTCTGCGCCCACGTACGTCGCCGCCAGAAGCACGACCGCATTCGTGGGATCGAGACCGTATGTGAACGGCAGCAGCAGGGCCATCGTGATCGATGGAGAGATGCCTGGCAGTGCACCGCCGAGAATTCCCCACGCGACGCCCGCGAATGCGGCAAGGGCAAGACCCGGAGTCACCATTAAGGCTGAAGCGGAAATAGCCCGGGCGGCTGCGCGATGCCCATGAACGCGACGAACAGGACCCAGAAGAACACACCGCCGCACAACGCGACGAGCGCCGCCGGGCGACCAACGGTTCCGCCCTGGTAGTAGGTGGTCGCGAAAATCAGCCCGGAAATCGACAGCAGATAGCCGAGCCAGGGAACGAGCAGGATGTACCCAATCCCGATGACGAGCATGCCGAGGGCGCGAAACGACCGGGACCGGATCCGGGATCGGGGATCGGGGATCGGGGATCGGGGAAGTTCCGACACCGCTGCGGCCGGTTTTCCTGATCCCTTCGGATCCCGGATCCCCGATCCCGGATCCCGAACACTTCTAACAAGCACAATCAGCGACAGCGCAGCGAGGATCACCGCGTAAATCTTCGGCAACCCCTGAGGCCCGATCGCATCGGCTAATTGGCTCAGAGGAACCAGGGTCGCCATCCAGTAGTAGAGGACGCTGATGGCGAGTCCTGCACCGCCGAACGCCAGGTCCCGGTGCTTCACTCGATGACGCCGGCGTTCTGCAGGAAGGCTTCGGTCTCTTTCCCGAACGCGGCCATGAAGGCCACGTATTCATCGTGAGGCATGAAACCTGGTTGAAGGCTGTTGGCGGTGTACAGCTCGCGGTACGCCGGATCATCGAGCAGCTTGGGGATTGCGGCGTCCCACCGTGCGATCACGTCGGCAGGCAGGCCCTTTGGACCCGCGAGCCCCCGGAACTTGCGGACGGCGAGGTCAATTCCCTGCTCCCGCGCGGTCGCGACTTCCGGAAACTGCGGAAGCCGCGCTTCGCCGACCACTGCCAGCAGACGCAAGTGCCCCGCATCGAGCTGTGGTCGAATTTCCTGGAGCTCGCCCACGCCCATGTCGAGCGTGTGATTCAGCACGTTCAGCAGCATGTCGCCGCCCCCCTCGAAGGTCGTGATTGCGGGGGTGCCACCAGCCTTCTGCTTCAGTTGCTCCATTACTTGCCGCTCGAGCGAGGCAGGGTTGGCGGCGCCCCATTTGCCGCCACCTGACCGAGCGTGATTCAACACGTCCTGCAGCGATGTGAATCGCGAGTCGGCTGCCGTATAGAGCACTTCCGGGTCGAAGAACAGGTTTACGAGCGGCTCGAGATCCGAGTAGCGCGCCGCGGGTCGGCTGAGGAGCGACGTATAGATGAACGTCGGTGTTGTCGCATAAAACTGGAGGCCGTTCGGCTTCGCCTTCGCGATAGTGGCCATCGCCTTGGCGCCGCTGCCCCCCTGGATGTTCTCGACGACGAATGTGCCGCCCATCACGCGCGTCAAGTGCGGAACCATCTCGCGGAGGAACACGTCGCTGCCGCCGCCTGGACTGGAGTGCGTCACCAGCGCAACGACACCGCCACCTGAGTCGTTCGCAGGCGCGCACGCGGTCAGGCTGGCAACGGCGATTACGACCGCAACGAGACGAATTCGACCCCTCACGCCCGAAGTCTGGCACAGTCGCTGGCCGCCGCCAAGCCCGTGAACTTCGATACTCGAGCTGAGAAGCGACGTATAGATGAACGTCGCCGTCGTCGCGTAGAACATACGGCCGTGTCGAAGGGAGTCTTCGGTTCAACTTCTAATGGTGGCAGTTCTTCGTTTGGAATTGGCTGAAAGCACGGCCCCGCCCGTGTCGAAAGGCGCGGGCGGGGCGCGAGGTCTATCTACCGGCGCGGGGTCGGAGTCTGGCCGGACTGCTTGTACCTCTTATCGCTTTCGTTCAGGTACGTTGCCCATGGACGCGTGTCTGCGGCTTCCCAATAGAGCGGATCGCCATCCAGCCTAATATTCAGCTGGCCCTTTTCGTCCATATAGACGTTCTGCGACGGTCCCATCGTGTCGGTGCAGGTGTTGAACTGCATCCTGTCCTCGTACGGCGTTTCCTTCTCGAGCCGGAAATTCAGCCGCCCGTTGATCGGACTCACGTACACCTCGGGATCGTACAGCGTGATCTCGCCTTCGATGCGATCGCCGACGCGGCGATAGCGTTCCACGGTCTCGAGCCCATCGCTGTACTCGGACAGACCACCCTTCCATCCTCGAATCTGATTGGTGTGCACGATGAGCTCATCGCCGTTCCAGAAGCCTATGGATTCCCCATGCCACTTGCCGAATTCCTTCTCTTTAGGGCTGTGCGGGCTGCCATCGGTGTAAATCCAGCGGGTCGTGCTCGAGCCGTTGCCAGAGCCCATCGCATAGACCTTGCCCAGCGTGACGGCGAACTCTTGGGCGCCGACCGCATCGAAGTATCCACCCGGAAGACAGACGGAATTTGCCGACCAGATCCGCCCCTCGGTGACCGCCTTCATTTCCTGGACGAAAGTTTCACGGTACTTTGGCGTCAGCATCGCGGCAATAGTGCTGGCCGGAGCCCCGCCAGCGAAATTGATTCCGCCCCCCCAATTACCGCTCCAGTCGGGCAGGGTCATTCTGGTGTGCTTGGTTCCGCCGTTGGCTTGCTTGAGCAACGCCTGATAATGGTCCCAGGCGTTGGTGTACGGGTATGGGCTCTTAAGGTTCACGGCGCCTACCTTGCCTGTGCCCTCCGAACCGTACACCCTGGCCGAGAGCTCCTGCCCAGTTCGTCGGCCCTCGACGTTGATCGCCATGCCCCTGAGCTGACCGGGGGTGTTGTTCCGGTAGTACGAGGGATCGGTCCAAAGATCGCGGTCTTGGCGAAAATCCGTGGTGGTAAAGATTGTCGTTTGCGCCGCCGCCGAACCCGATAGCGAGAGGCCGACGAGCACCGCGGCGATCGAAGCCTTGGCCGTGAATCGTGCGGTCATGACTTCAAATCCTTCCGAATTGCTTTCCATCGCCGGAGGTCGCGACGATGTAGTTCCCTCCTGGACGACCATCCCGCAGCGGATGCAACTCGACCGTCACCTTGTCGCCGGGCTTGAAGGTCGTCGTCGTAAAGCCGACTTTGAGCATGTTCGTGATGTTGGACATCTCGACCGCGTACTTGACGGTTTCGCCACTGTCGGCCTTGATATTGACGTAAAGAAACACGTGAGGATTGCGGAACACCCAATCCGCCACCGTTCCGGTGATCGTCACGACCTTGTCGTGATCGAACATCGCATGGGAATGGTGCGACCACGCAGGCGACGAGACAGCCAGCGCCATCGTGGCCGCCAGTGCACCGGTCAATCTGAGGCTGTTCATCACCGTCATGGACTCCTACCTCCTCTTCTCCAGCCTATATACCACAGACGTCACCACCACGAGCCGCGTGGTGGGGATTGGACTCGTCGTCGAGACTGTCCGTCGAGCAGCAGCTGATGGCCGCGAACAGTTGCCTGGCTACCGCCCCCACGCTTACACTTCACAGCCACGAGCGAAAGCTCTCATTCTTACTGGTTACCGCGATCGGCGCCGCTGTTCTCCACTTGGAGGTACGAATGGCCCCACACACTCGCAGTCTCTCGCGACGAGTTACCTTCTGGACCATCGCCATCGTGTTCGGCCTCTTGACGTGTACGGCGACAGACGCACTCGCGAGGCAGGCCGGAACTTCGGCCACCATCATCGGGCAGGTCACCGACGCGAGCGGTGCCGTGCTGCCGGGTGTGACCGTGACTGTGACGAGTCCCGCGCTGCAGGTACCCGAGGTGACAGCTGTCACGGACGAACGTGGCGAGTACCGCCTCACGTCGCTGCCGATCGGCACCTATACCGCCACCTATGAGCTGAGCGGCTTTCAGACCAGCCGCCGCGAAGGGATCCGCCTGACGGTCGGGTTCACGGCGCGCCTGGATGTCGCTCTCGGAGTCGGCGCACTCCAGGAAACGGTCACCGTATCCGGCTCGGCACCGCTCGTCGACGTCGCATCTACCACGACGACAACACAGCTCACGCGCGAAACGCTGGAGCTGCTGCCCACGAGCCGCAACAGCTTCAACGCGATGATGATCCAGACACCGAGCGCCCGAACCAGTGTCCGACTCGATGTCGGAGGAAGCGGGTTCAACGACTCTCCGAGGTTCCACACGATGGGGCAGCTTGGCGAATCGTGGCAGGGCGTCGAAGACATCATCATGCAGGGCCCGGCGTCAAATCCAAGCGGCAGCTATGTGGACTATTCGACGCTCGAGGAGGCGACGGTCCAGGTGATGGGCCACAGCGCCGCCACGCCGACACGGGGTCTGGCGATCAACGGCGTCATCAAGAGCGGCGGCAACGATTTTCACGGACAGGGCTATTACTCACGGACCTCCGGCAACCTCAAATCGGACAACATCACGCCGGAGCTGCTACAGCAGGGCATCTCGGAAGGCGACAAACTGCGTCTCCGAGACGACTTCAGCGGCGAACTCGGCGGGCGGCTCGTCCGCGACAAACTGTGGTTCTTCGTCTCATCACGCCAGCGTCGCCAGCACGACGATATCCTGGGCTGCTTCCTCCCCGTGGACGACGGGAATCCCGACGGCGCCCTCTCCACTGACCCGTGTGTCGGTACCGAGCGCACTCGGTTTGTGACGACAAAGGTCACGCTGCAGCTGAACCAGTCGGACAAGATCGTCGGATTCGTACAGCCGAACTGGCGGTTCGGCGAGCGCGGTGGCAGCGCGGTGGCGCTCTGGGAAACTCGAACCTATCGGACGCCAGGCAGCGACGGCGTCTGGAAGGGCGAGTACCAGACCGTGAGAAGCGATCGCTTCGTCGTGGATGCGCTGTTTGGAGGCTTTTACGTCCGGTCGGGCGACTCCGACCTCGGTCAAACGAGAAGAGCCGGCGCGCGCGACCGCACGACGCTCAACCAGTGGGGCGCGTCGGACTCGACCGGCTCGCGCAACAACATCGACCGTTGGCAGGGGCGCGGAACCGCCACCTGGTTCCACCCGGACGGGCCGGCTGGCAAGCACGAGCTCAAAGCCGGATTCGATCTGCACTGGACGAGCGCCGAGCGCAGCCAGCTGCCACGCGGCGAGATCGGCAACTACACGCTCGAATTCAACCGTGGCGTCGCCGACCGGATCATCCTGCTCAACTCGCCGGTCTATCCCGACACCCCGATGCAGTTCACTCACCTCTATGTGCAGGACAGCTGGAACATCGGTCGCAAGCTGACGCTGAACCTTGGGGCCCGCTTCGCACATGAAACCGCGGTCATTCCGGAGCAATGCCGCGAGGCGGCGGAAGCGCCGTCGCACATTACCTTCCCCGCGGAATGCTACGAGCGGCAGGAGATGCCGGCGTACAACAGCCTCGCGCCTCGTCTTCATGGCGCGTACGACCTGTTCGGCAACGCCCGCACGGTGATCAAGGGCGGCTGGGCGCGCTACTATCACATGCGCAGCTCAGACGATCTGCAGATTGCAAACAAGAACACGATCTCGCAGGCGCGCTACCGCTGGCGCGATCTGAACGGGAATCGCGACTACGATCCAGGCGAGGTCAACCTCGATCCGAACGGACTCGACTTCATCGACCGCACGCTGCGTGGCATCGGGTCGGCCTTCGGCGGCGGCCTCATCAACCCTGACACGACGCAGCGCTATCAGGATGAGCTTCTACTTTCGGTCGAGCAGCAGCTCAGTGCCGATTGGGCGGTGCGCATCACCGGCGTCCACGCCGACGCCAGGAATCAATGGCGCCTCGCGAATGCGCTGCGCCCGTACGAGGTGCACAACATTCCAATACCCACCCGCGACCCCGGGCCAGACGGGGTGCTCGGCACGCCGGACGATTCCGGAAACATCATCACGTATTACGACTATCCCGCCTCCCTCGCCGGCTTGGCATTCCAGCAGCCGTGGCTCGTCAACGACGACACGGCGAACTCGTCGTTCAACACGATCGAATTTCAAGTTGCCAGGCGATACGCGCAGAACTGGCAGTTCCGCGCCTCGTACAGCGCCACAAAGAAGCACATCCCGCTGGTAACGAACCAGGGGAACAACCAGACAGGGTTCTTCAACACCCAGGATCCGAACGCGGAAATCTTCGCTGAGGACAACACCTGGGAGTGGATCTTCCGAACGGGCGGATCGTACTTGTTCAGGTACGGCATTCTGGGATCGGTCAATTTCAGTCACGAGAGCGGCGCACCATGGGCGCGGCGGGTCGAGCTGAGTGGCGGGCGTCAGATTCCGACACTGGTGGTGAACGTGGAGCCGATCGGGACGCGGCGACTGGACAATCTGAATCTGCTCGACATCCGCGGCGAAAAGCGCTTCTCGGTCGGAGCCAACCAGCAGGTCGTGTTGCGGCTGAATCTTTACAACGCGCTCAACAAGCCGACGGTGCTAGGTGTACAGATGCTCTCAGGGCCGAGGTTCAACACCGTGACATCGATCGTGTCGCCTCGAGTCCTGGAGTGGGGGCTGTCGTACGTGTTCTGAACTAGCCAAGGCATGCCCTTGATATCCCGGTGAATGCCCTTGGCTAAACAGTGTCTCGTAAGGCAAAGGTCAAAAGTCAAAAGTCAAGACTTACGCGTTTCTGTTCAGTTGATTGACACATCATCGTTCATCGATCATCGATGGTGAAGATTTCATCACCAGCGTTGCAGACGCGCTGCAGCATATCTCCTACTTTCACCCTCCGGACTACATCCAGGCGCTCGCCGAGGCCTACCACCGCGAAGAGTCGCCGGCCGCACGCGACGCCATCGGTCAGCTGCTGACCAACTCACGTCTGTGCGCCGAGGGGCGGCGTCCCATTTGCCAGGACACCGGCATCGTCGTCGTGTTTCTTTCCATCGGGATGGATGTCAGATGGGAAACAGATCTCGGCGTCGAGGAGATGGTGAACGAAGCCGTGCGGCGCGCATACCGGAATCCGGACAACCTGCTGCGCGCATCGATGGTCGCCGACCCTGCGGGCGCGAGAACCAATACGGGCGACAACACTCCGGCTATCGTTCACACACGTGTCGTCCCAGGTCATACGGTGGAAGTGAAAGTGGCGGCCAAGGGAGGCGGTTCCGAGCACAAGGCGGCGTTTGCCACGCTCAACCCTTCCGACGACATCGTGGCGTGGGTCGTCGAGACGGTGCCGGCGATGGGTGCCGGATGGTGTCCACCGGGGATCCTCGGCATCGGCATCGGCGGCAGTGCGGAAAAGGCGATGCTGCTCGCAAAGGAATCGCTGCTCGACCCGATCGACATCCATGCGTTGAAGGCGCGTGGTCCGAAGAGCAGGCTCGAGGAGCTGCGCATCGAGATCCATGACAGAGTGAATGCGCTCGGCATCGGAGCGCAGGGACTCGGCGGGCTCACTACCGTGCTCGACGTCAAGATTCGCGACTACCCGTCCCACGCGGCGTCGCTGCCTGTCGCCCTGATCCCGAACTGTGCGGCCACCCGGCACGCACGGTTCGTCCTCGACGGAACCGGGCCGGCGACGCTGCCGCAGCCCAATGCGGCCGACTGGCCCAACGTTGCATGGGCACCGGCGCCGAATGCGCGTCGCGTGAATCTGGATGCGATCACGCGCGACGAGATTCTCGACTGGAAAGCAGGCGAGACGGTCATGCTGTCGGGCAGGCTCCTGACAGGACGCGACGCCGCTCATCGCCGGATCGCCGATCTCTTCTCGCGCGGCGAGAGCCTGCCATCTGGACTCGATTTCACGAACCGCTTCATTTACTACGTCGGCCCCGTGGATCCGGTGCGCGATGAGGCCGTAGGTCCTGCCGGTCCGACGACGGCGACGCGTATGGACAGATATACCGACATGATGCTTACCAGGATGGGTCTGCTTGGGATGATCGGAAAGGGTGAGCGCGGGCCCGCAGCGATTGAGGCGATCAAGCGAGCGAGAAGCGTTTATCTGATTGCCGTCGGTGGGGCGGCATACCTGGTGTCGAAGGCGATCCGGACGGCAAGGGTGGTCGCATTTCCGGACCTCGGCATGGAAGCGATATACGAGTTCGTCGTCGAGAACATGCCGGCGACGGTAGCCGTCGATGCCGACGGTCGGTCAATTCACGAAACGGGACCCACGGAGTGGAAGAAGCGCATCAATCTACGCATCGATGATCGATGAATTTCACGATCGACGTGTCATCGCCCCTCCCGCCGATGGTCGTGGATCCCCGTGACACCGGCCTCCTTGGCAAGTCTCCCTCCCGCAATAATTTCTGCAACGTCTTGCTCACCCTCGTGGCGAGCGTCTTCGAATATCTCGTAGTTCGCCTGTTTGTTGCGGTTGACTTGAAACGCTATCTTCCACGGCCTGGTAAAGACCTTCGGATCTTCGAGCGTTGCTTCATATTCGATGCGATCAGGGCCGACCAGCGTCCAGCGTTCCACCACGTGCAACGCATCGCTGTGGAAGCTTCCATGAGAATCGATCCACGTTCCGTCATTGAAGTTCGTGACATCGACAACGAGCGTGTTGCCTTCCCAGCGTCCACGTGAGTCCCCCATCCACAGCTTCACCCCCGGGCCGACGTGCGGGCGCCCGTCCAGGGGAATGGCGCGGTACGCGTGGTTAGACTCGTAGAGAATCAGCACATACCCCGGCCGCTGGATGAACTGCATCCCACCGGGAACGTAATTGTTGCGCGGCACTCCGTCCAGCAACGCGCGGACGTGCGGATCGACATGCTCCACCTGCGTCGGCGTGAAGATCTCTCGCAGGAGCTGCGTTCTCCTGGCTGCGGCGGCCTGCTGATAGGGAATGCGTCGATCGGGCGGATCGACTATGACGATCGGATTTCGTTCGCCCCTCCTGTTCTGAATCACGTCGTCGGCCGGATCACGTCCGTCCTCGACGCTGTGCGCTGCCCCGACTGCGTCGCTGATCCAGTGCCCCTGCATGTCCGGCTGGCCGTCAACCAGACGAGTCGGATTCCAGCGGGGAGGAGCGGTGGTCTGTCCAATCGCAGGACCCGGCACCGTCCACGCCACCAGCATGACGGCTCCAGTCACCGAACCGAGCGCTCGAAAATTCATGTGACGCCTCCTCTCGAAGCGAGCGACGACTCACGCCGAGGTCCCGGATGGAGTTTACGCCTGTTTCGAGTTCCGTTGAATCGCCCACCTGTGAGCGGTAGGATGGTCCGGTTTCTATTTATTGCCAGGTCAGAAAGGAGACGAAACAATGTCGCGACTTTCGATCCTGTTGTTGGCGGCAGCAGTTATCCTCGCCGGCGTGACCGCGTCAGTGCGGGCGCAGGCGCCTCAGGGTGTTCAGAATCAGGGTCAGGCTCAGCAGGCGGCCGCGCTTCCCGACGGTGCGAGCAAGGAGCTCGTGGCGCGGGCGTGCACGACCTGCCACGGCGTCAATCAAATCACCAATTCGACCGGCTACACCAAAGAGCGCTGGCAGTCGCTCTTCTCCACCATGATCAAACTGCCCGACCCGCAGGCCGACTCGGTCGCGCAGTACCTGGCCGCGCACTTCCCGCCCAAGCCGGGGCGTGAACCGGTCCTGGTGCCGGGCCCGGTGCAGGTCTCGTTCCGGGAATGGCAGGTGCCGACGCTCGGCCAGCGCTCCCGCGATCCGGTGCAGTCACCCGACGGGATGATCTGGTGGGCCGGCCAGTACGGCAACGTCGTCGGACGACTGAACCCGCGCACCGGCGAGATGCGCGAGTGGACGCTGCCGCAGGGCGCCCGTCCACATAGCATCGCCGCCGATCGCAGCGGCAACATCTGGTACATGGGGAACGCCAACGGCACCGTGGGCAAACTGGATCCGAAAACCGGGGAGATCACGGTCTACATCCTGCCGGATCCCGCAGCGCGCGATCCACACACGCCGATCTTCGACCGCAACGGCATTCTGTGGTTCACCGTCCAGAACGGCAACATGGTCGGGCGACTCAACCCGGCGAACGGCGAAATCAAGCTCGCCAAGGTGCCCACGCCCGACGCCGACCCGTACGGCATGGACATCGACTCCAAGGGGGTGCCGTGGGTCGCCTACACCGGCTCCTACAAAGTGGCGAGCGTCGATCCGGTGACGATGGCCATCCGTGAGTACCCGGTTCCGAACGAGAAGTCACGGATACGTCGGCTGGCCATCACCAGCGACGACATGATCTGGTACGTCAACTTCTCGCTTGGCACGCTGGGCCGGCTGAATCCGCGCACCGGCGAGGTCAAGGAATGGCCGTCGCCGAGCGGGCAGGATACACAGCCGTACGCGATTACGGTCATCAACGACATCATCTGGTACAACGAGTCGCGCCGCCGGCCCGATGCGCTGGTGCGGTTCGACCCGAAAACGGAGCGCTTTCAGAGCTGGGCGATTCCGTCAGGTGTGGGCACGATCCGACACATGCGCGCAACCGCCGACGGCAACCTGCTGATCCACCAGACCAGCACGAACCGGATCGGTCTGGTCACGATCAACCGGGCGACGACGACGAGCAGCCGGTAGCTCGTTCTTTCGGGGTCCCTCTGGCTGGGCGCCGCGCGCGTGCGCGGCGCCCTCCCTTTTTTTGGCTCTGCCTTCCTCAGAATCGCGTCTGTCCGATCTTGCGGACGTTGAGCAAACGTTGCCGCATCGTGGAGGCACCGACGCGGCATTTCCTGCATACCTCCCACCGCGTGCCTCACTGAAACCCAGAGTATCCGAGAGTTTTCGAAGTCTGGCCAAGGGCACGCCTCATGCTCCGGGAGACGATGTACTATCGGGTCGTCATGGCCCGGCAAGACGAGAGACCGACATGCCGACGCTGGAAGAGCGGGTCGCCGCACTCGAGGCTAGGGTGGACGCGCACGCCATGAGTGGGTCAGATCTGCGAGGCGCACTGGCCGGGCTGCAGGATCAGATGCATCGACGGTTCGAGCAGGTCGACCACCGGTTCGTGGCGCTGCAGGATCAGATGAACCGACGGTTCGAACAGGTAGACCACCGCTTCGCCGAATTGCAGGGGCAGATGAACCAGCGGTTCGACGCCGTCGATCAAAAAGTAGATCGCCACTTCACGTGGCTGGTCGGCATCCAAGTAGCCGTGCTCGTTGCGGTCGTCGGCGCGCTCGTCGGCTCGTATTACAGATAGGACCGTCCCCTCCACCTGGACCGCTATACGGCTCCGAACGAGAAATTTCGTACTCGTTGTGAAGAGCCGTATAGCGGTCCTAGGCGCGCAGAGCGCGCCAAGCAGATACTGCCAACCAGCCAAGGGCTCGTGTCCCCACGAATAACGGGATATCAAGGGCGAGCCCTTGGCTGATTCCTACCGCGGCGTTCCGGGCTAATATCACCTGTCGCTCAGGCACTCGCGGGCCCCGCGCCCTGCGTTGAACCCAGGGCACGACGCATCGACGGAGTTGAGGGCCCAACAGAGAATGACTGTGCTTCGGCGGCGTGTCATAGGGCGCATCGTCCTCGGGCTCATGGTGTTCGGATACGGGCCATCGGCGCTGGCCCAGGTTGATCCGGCGGCTTCGCCGGCTGCGGCAGCCACGCGCGGGTCAACACCTACAGGTCAGCAGAGTGGCGCCGCCAACCCGCAGGGAACGCAGGACACCGGTCGGCGGACTGTCACCGCAGTACCGAGTGCCCGACGGCGAATCGGTGACGCTCGACGGCCGCCTCGACGAACCCATGTGGTCAAAGGCTGTCCCGGCCGCCGATTTCATGCAAATCGACCCAACCAACGGCGACCCGGCCACCGAACGCACAGAAGTCCGCGTTGTTTTCGACCGCGAACGGCTCTATCTGGGAGTCACCTGTTTCGATTCCGAACCGGACGCATGGATCGGATGGCAGCTCAGACGCGACGAGCGTAACTTTTCGGATGACGGGTTCATGTGGACCATCGACACGTTCCTCGATGGCCGGACCGGCTATTTCTTCGAAATGAACCCTTCCGGGTGGATGGCCGACGCGTTGATGGGCCTCAACGGCGAGAATCGCGAGTGGGACGGCATCTGGAACGCGCGCGTGCTCCGCAGTGAAATCGGGTGGACACTCGAGATCGAGATACCGTTCCGGACCCTGAACTTCAACCCGGACAACGACACCTGGGGGATCAACTTCCAGCGGGTGGTTCGTCGCAAGAACGAAGAGTCGATCTGGACCGGATGGGCGCGCAACCAGGGCGTGCGGCGGATGACCAACGCCGGGCTGGTCACGGGCATTCGTGACGTGACTCAGGGACACGGGCTGGACATTAAACCCTACGGCCTGGTCTCGTCGCTGGCCTCGCCGGGTCGCGGCAATCGTGCAATGACCACGGATACGAGCGCAGGGCTCGATCTCTTCTACAATCCGACGCCGCTGCTGCGCGCCAACCTCACGATCAATACTGACTTCGCGCAGACGGAGGTGGACCAGCGCCAGGTCAACCTCACACGCTTTTCGCTGTTCTTTCCCGAACAGCGCGACTTCTTTCTCGACGGGACCACCTTTTTCGATTTCGCCAGCGACGGCAGTACGGACAACTCCTTCGGTATTTTCGGCCGAAGCAATGAGGAACGAGTCATTCCGTTCTTCAGCCGGCGCGTCGGACTGAGCGCCGATGCCACGCCGCAGAAGATTGATTTCGGCACGAAGATGACCGGCCAGGCCGGTGCGCAGGATGTCGGGTTACTGCACGTTCGGACGGGAGAAGACAACGGCTTCGCCAGCGAGGACTTCACTGTGGCGCGGGTCAAGCGCCGGGTGCTGCGGCAATCCTATGTCGGCGCAATGTACACGCGTCGCGACTCTCGGGTTACGGATGTGGGCACCAACCACACGGCGGGACTCGACGCGCGTTTCGCAACATCGAGCTTCCGCGGCGATCAGAATCTGGAAGGGAGCGGGTGGTTCCTGTACAACAGCCGGCCCGGCGTCTCGAGCGGCACCAGCGCGTTCGGAGCGTCGCTCCAGTACCCGAACGACCTCTGGAACGGGCGCATCGACGCGAAGGAAGTGCAGGAGAACTTCGATCCGGGTGTGGGGTTCGTTCTGCGTCGCGCATATCGCCAGTACAGCCAGGCGGTGGAATATGGGCCTCGGCCTCGCGATCACCGGTATATCAGGCAAGTGAATGTCGGCGGCAGCCTGGCTACGGTCACGGATCTTCACAACGACCTGCTTAAGCGAACAATCGTCTTCCAGCCGGCCCAGCTGCAATTGCATTCACAGGACAATCTCAGAATCACGATCAACCGCCAGTACGAGCGCCTCGATACTCCATTCGCGATCACGCCCGCCATCACTCTTCCCCTGGGAGCCGCGTATACGTTCAATCGCGTGCGGTTGTTCCTGTCCACCGCAAACCGGCGGAAGCTGTCAGTCAGCTCATCGTACGACTTCGGAGGGTTCTATTCGGGCACGAGAGTGGAACAGCAGATCAATCTCAACATACGCGTGAGGCCGGGTCTGTTCGTCTTCCTGACAGGTCAATGGAACGACGTCAAGCTGCCCGAAGGACACTTCACAACGCGCCTGTACAGGCTCGTGGGCGAAACGCAGTTCTCGCCGTTCATCGCCGTCACGAACAACGTTCAATACGACTCACAAAGTGGCGTCCTCGGATGGCAGTCGCGATTCCGCTGGATCATCACGCCCGGCAACGATCTGTACGTGGTGTACACGCACAACTGGCAGGACGATCCGCTGCGCGACCGCTTCGACACGCTCGACAAGCGCCTCGCGTCGAAATTCCTTTATACGTATCGCTTCTGACCATCGTGCTTCGCCGATCGCGACGACTCATAGTCGGCCGGCTTTGACACGAGCCGTCGATGGGGTCGGGAAGACGTGTCTTCGCTGGTGCGCGGTGCTCCTTCAAGGATCGCCGCCGATCGGCGTGCCCGGATGCGGCCGCCTGCGCAGAGTCGGGTCGCTGTGCGACCCGACAAAGACCGCACTGGCCGGGCGGTCCGCTAAGCGGACCGCCCCGCACCGCGTAGCGGGAAATCGGACGAAGCGTCGTTTCCGCGACGAGTTCCGTCCACGCGTTCGAAGTACGTCGAGCTACCACTGACCCCTCTTGCCGTGTGACGGATGACGCTACGAATCCGCAACTACTCGTCGCGAGGACGAGAGAGCGGCAAGCGAAGGCCGATTTCCGGCGCGCAGCGCCGAAGGCCGCAGACGGGCATGCAGATCGGTGGCGATCTCTCTGTCGGACCTACCAAAGCCCGAGCATTCGCCACCACGCGGCGCCGACACCCATCCAGATAGCGATGTTGACGACGCTGACGATTGCCCCGACGCGCCACCACATGCCGAGCGGCACGTGTCCGCTGCCAAAGAAGATCGGCGCTGGCCCAGTGCCATAGTGCGTCAGGCCTGAGAAGAGGCTGCTCGAGAAACCGAGCGCCAGCGCAGCCAGCAGCGGCGGCGTGCCGAGCGCGAGCGCGACCACCAGGAATGGCGCGTACATCGCGCTGACATGTGCCGTGTTGCTCGCAAAAAAGTAGTGGCTGTAGAAGTAGACAATCACGAGACCGGCAAAGCCGGTGGTCCAGCCGACCCCGCCGAAGAGTGATCTGACCTCGTCGGTGAACCACACGATGAGCCCGAGCTGACCGAGATATGTCGCCATCGTGAAGAGGCAGGCAAACCACACGAACGTATTCCATGCTTCGCGATCGCCTGCGAGGTCGTCCCAGCGCAAGACCCCGGTCACAAGGAGCATCGCGACGGCGACGAGGGCCGCCGCCGTCGTGTCGATGCCGATCGATGGTCCGGCAATCCAGGCGGCGAGCAGAACGACCGCAATGCCGGCCATGATCCGCTCGCCGGTTGTGACCGGACCCAATTGCGCGAGTGCGTCCGCTGCCAGGCGGGGCGCATCACCGGCGGCAGACGCCGAGGCACACAGTCCGTAGATGAGCATCGGGACGACGATCAGGCTTACAGCGCCCGGCACCGCTGCCGCGAGCGCCCACTGACTCCACGTGATCGACACCCCCTGATCCGCGGCAAGCTGAACGATGAGCGGGTTGCCGACCATCCCCGTGACAAACATCGCGCTGGTAATCGCGGTTCCGTTGTACGCCGTCAAGGTCAGGAATGCGCGCGTACGCGTGTCTGCGGGCGAGGTCGACTTCATGCGCGTGAGCGACTGCAGGATGGGAAAAATCACGCCGCCTGCGCGCCCGGTGTTGCTCGGAACGAAGGGGGCCAGCATCAGGTCTGCAGCAACAAGGCTGTAGCCCAGACCAAGCGTGCTATGGCCGAACGCTCTTACGAGCGCGTACGCGACGCGAGCGCCAAGGCCCGTCCTGATGAAGCTTGCGGCGAGGAAGAAGGCAGAGACGACGAGCCAGACAGTCGCGTTCGCAAAGCCGCTGAGCGCCTCGGCGATCGTGAGCGTCCGCGTCGCCAGCGCGGCCGCGATGCCGACGACCGCAACCGCGCCCATCGGCAGCGGCTTCAGGATCACACCGACGACCGTGGCGACGAAGATCGCCAGCAGACGCCACGCGCGCGGGTCGACTGCGTCGGGATGTGGAGCGGCCCAGATGACGACGCCGACGCAGCAGACGAACGCCAATCGCCTCAGCCGAACCGCGGCCTCGCGCGACGAAGCGGACGAAGCGACTGGCGCGTCGACGACTACCAACTACCGGCCACCATGTCGCACCGAAGCTTCTCCCGGTCAGCCGGCGAAGCCGGACGCTACGCACGAGAAAAGCCTCTCCGGCCTCCGCACTCCAGCCTGTCGCGTTGCTACTGCCACGCGGAATAAACCGGCTTGCCGACCAGATACGCCGGGTTGGCACCCGGCCGCGGCACGAACTTCTGGAACCGGCCCGCATCGACTTCCGCGACGTAGAGGTTCCCTTCCTGATCCGTGCTGATGCCGTGCACGCCCCACAGCGTTCCTGGAAAATCACCAACCGTCCCCCACGAGTACAGCAGACGACCATCGAGGTCGTACTTCAGCATCTTGTGCGTATTGCGGTCGAAGGTCACAAGCGTGCGGTCCTGCCCTATCTGGATGAGATGGAGGCTCGAGGGCCTCACGGTAATCTTCCACTCGGACAGGTACTTCCCGTTCTCGTCGAAGATCTGGATACGGTGGTTCGCGCGGTCGTTGACGAACACACGCCTCGTCTCCACGTCGACGGCAACGCCGTGCACGTTGTTCATGTATCCCGGCCGCGATTCCTCACCTTCGTCGCCGGAGCCGCTTCCCCGCTCGCCAAACGCGAGAAGGAACTTGCCATCCTTGTCGAACTTCGCGACGCGCGTGCCGTTGTAGCCGTCAGCCACGTAGAAGCTTCCGTCGGGCATCCAGGCCATGAACGTCGGGCGATTGAAATGCGTGGCATCGGCGCCCGGCGCCTCCGGCGTACCGATCGTCTGCAGGAGCTGCTTACCGTCGTTGGTGAACTTATAAATGGCGTGCATGTGATCGTCGACGAGCCACACATGCTTTTCCGGATCGTACGGACTGACATAGACGGAATGCGGACGCTTCATCATCTTGTCCCACTGCGTCCACTGCTCGACGATGTTGCCCTGCGCGTCGACGACGGTGAGACAGTGCTCCCAGCGTGCGTCGACACCCACCTCACGGTGTGGCGGCTGGGCGCCCCGCCAGAGGTCCATGCCCTTTGCGGGATCCTGGCCGGTGCCGCCGGCGCCCGGCAATGCCGTTGCCGTCGCGCTGCGCCACGGCAGTCCGCCGATCGGGAACTGGATGCTCGCACCGACCTCCGGGAAGCGCTTCACCCCCGGGCGCGGCAGGTTCGGCAGCTCACCGCGCGAGACCAGGTACACGCGATTCGGGTTCTCCGCGAAAATGCCCTGCCCGGCGCCCCACGTCCACTTCTCGTGTCCAGGCAACGTGCTGATGTCTTTGGGCCACCCTTCCTGCACCTGATATGGACCGGAAACGTCCTGTGCGCCGATGGCGTCCGGGACGGCGGCAAATACGCCCGATGTTGTGCCGCTGCCCTCCTCACCAGCCGGTGTCGACATGAGACGTCCACCGAGGGGCACGCCGGCGGCAAGACCAACCGCCAGCGCCAATGCAACAGTGACTCCTTTATTCATTGCTTTCCTCCGATGATCACGAAATCGCGGTTCTCACTTCCTGGTTCTCGATTCTCAGTTCGTGTTCACGTTCGCCGAACCTGAACACGAACCGAGAACTGAGAACCGAGAAGCGTGAACGTCACTATTGCCAGACCGCCTTGACAGGCTTGCTGATCAGATATGCCGGATTGGCGCCCGGGCGTGGCGTGAACTTCTGGAAGCGTCCGGAGTCGACTTCCGCCACGTACAGATTGCCTTCCTGATCGGTGCTCATCCCATGCACTCCCCAGACCGTGCCAGGAAAGTCACCAATAGTGCCCCATGAATAGATCAAGCGGCCGTCAAGGTCGTACTTCAACAACTTGTGCGTGTTGCGATCGAAGGTCGCAACGGTGCGATCGGCGCCGATCTCCACCATGTGCAGGCTGGATGGGCTGACAGCAATCTTCCATTCCGACAGGTACTTGCCGTTCTCGTCGAAGATCTGGATGCGGTGATTGTCGCGATCGTTGACGAACACACGCCGTGTTTCCACGTCTACCGCGACGCCGTGCACGTTGTTCATGTAGCCCGGGCGCGTTTCCTTGCCCGATTCGCCGCGCTGGCCGAAATCCATCAGGAACTTGCCGCTCGCGTCGAACTTGGCCACGCGCGTACCGTTGTACCCATCCGACACGTAGAACGTACCGTCGGGCAGCCACGCCATGAACGTCGGCCGGTTGAAGTGCGTGCCGTCGGCGCCGGAGACGTTCGGCGTGCCGATCGTCTGCACGAGCTGCTTGCCGTCGTTGGTGAACTTGTAAATGGCGTGTGTATGGTCGTCCACGATCCACACATGCTTGTCCGCGTCGTACGGGCTCACGTAGACGGCATGCGGGCGCTTGAACATCTTGTCCCACTGCGTCCACTCTTCGATGATGTCGCCCTGCGCGTTCACGACGATCAGCGTGTGTTCCCAGCGGGAGTCCACCCCGAGCTCGCGATAAGGCGGCTGATTCCCCCGCCAGAGCTCCATGCCCTTAGCCGGATCCTGGCCCGACCCGCCGCCGCCGGGTGGCGCTGCCTGGTTGGCGTTGCGCCACGGGAGTCCTCCCACGGGGAACTGTACGTTCGGGCCGACGTCGGGATAGCGTTTGCCCTGCGGCCGCTTGATGTTCGGCAACTCGCCACCGCCGAGCAGGTACACGCGGTTCGGGCTTTCGGCAAAGATGCCGCGCGCGCCCCCGTACGTCCATTTCTCGTGGTTGGGAAGCGTCGCGATGTCTTTGGGCCAACCTTCCTGCACGTCGTACGGACCCGAAATGTCTTGGGCGCCTATCGCAGTCGCGACGGCTGCTGCAGGGTGGCAGCTGCCGGGGCAGCGGCGGCTTCGTCTGCGCTCGTCGGCATCAGACGACTGCCAAGCGGAACACCCGCCGCGAGACCGACAACCAGTGCCAAGAGAACGGTCGCTCCTTTATTCATGACACCCTCCTTACGCGGGTCGGACTATACAAGGCACAAGTCACAAGGCACAAGGCACAAATTTGGCTTTGGGCCTTGGACGCTCGGCTCTGATGTCAGAAACGGCGAGGCCGCGTCGGCGGGAACGTTGCAATTTCGGCGCTCTCGTCTGTGAGTGCTCCGTTTTGAGGGAATCTTTGATGGCAAGACCCGTGCTGCAACTCGGGTCTCCGCATCGCGCCTTCACGACTGGGTGTCGGCGACGATGTAGAATCGGGCCGGAGCCCGGGAAAGTAGATGCCGACGTCCCGACGGTTGACGAACGATTGGCTTCCCTCGAGGCGAGAGTGGACGGAGTCAACGACCTGCGGACGCTGATCACGGAACTGCGCGGGGACATGAATCGCCAGTTCGCGGAAGCGCGGGACGACGTGAAACGCCAACTCACGGACGCGCGGGAGGATACGAAAGAATTGCGGGCGGATATGAACCGCCAGTTCGCGGAAATGCACGCGGATATGAACCGCCTTTTCGGAGAAGTGCGAGCCGACATGAAGGGGACCGATCAGAAAGTCGATCGCCTTTTCCTGTACCTCGATCAGAAGACCGATCGTCAGTTCACGTGGCTCGTCGGCACCCAACTGACGGTGCTGCTGGCAGTCGTCGGCGCCCTCGTGACCGCATACTTTCGCTGATCAATCGCGCCAACAACTCGCCTCCCGCTACCTTCTTCCGGTAGCCGGAGACCTGCAGGTTTCCGGGTTCGCTGCTCGAGCGTTTCCCCTTCCAGGTGCTCCATGACCAGGTAGCAACAGGCTACCGCTTCGGCTCGGGAGCGACCGTGACGCCCGCGAGATCCGCCTTCGCGAGCGAGGTCTTCACGAATCCTGAGGCGCGTACTTCCGCGAGGAATCGGTTTACCGCGTCGAGCTGCTGCTTCTTGCCTTTGGCCACCACGATAGACTGCAGCGTCGCGGTGAAATCGTCCGGCAGCACGCGGAGGCCGGGAACTTCGCGGACCATTTCTTCCATACGGGTTCGGTTGGCCGCGAACGCGTCGAACTTGCCGTCGAGCAGCATCTTTCCAATGGCCGCGTTCGGCGGTACAGAAGAGAGCGATTCGACGCGGGCGTTCTTCGAATGTTCGCGGGCGTACACTTCCGGACTCTGTCCCGCGATCGCACCGATGGTCACACCGGGCCGATCGACGTCAGCCGACGACTTGAGTGTGGAATTCGCGCGCACCGCGTAGGCGCTGCCGGAGCTCGAATACGGATCGGAAAAATCCACCTGCTCGGCTCTCGCGGCCTCGTAGGCAAGGAACCCGATATCCATCTTGCCGCTTCTGACGCTCTCGAGCACCGCGCCAGCCGACGGCAGCGGCGTGATCTCGTACTTCACGTTCAGCCGTCGCGCCAGCTCGCGCACCAGGTCGGCTGCAGGACCGGAGACCGCGCCTGTCTTCGCATCGACACGACCCTGCACAGGATTGTTCTCGATGAACGAGGCGCGCAGCGTCCCCGTTGGCGCCAATAGATTGGCCTGCTGAATCGGCAGCGCCACGACGAGTGCGAGCACAATGAGTGCGAACGGCATGGGGTTACCTCGAGATGCTATGGCTTTCGGCTTTGGGCGTTCGGCTGCTAGTTCTCGGTTCGTGTTCACGTAGCGCGCAGGCTTAAGCCTGCGCCCTACCTGATTGTTCTCTGTGTCTCCGTGTCTCCGTATTCCCGTTCACCGGCTGCTGGTGGTCGCCGCGCCGGTTCGTGGAACCGGTCGTCCGTAGACCTGGAACTGGCTGACGTGAATATACCCGCCCGTGCCATGACCGCTTCCGGGCATCAAATCAACGAAGCCGACTTCGTCCACGCGGCTGAGGTCGGGCGTCACCCAGATTTCGTTGAACGCGCCGCCCGTGCCGCCCATCGTCACCAGGCGCTTCGGATCGAGCTTCGCCCACCGAACTGCGGCCGGCACGAATTCGCTGACAAGCAGCATCGGCACCGAGGCCGACGCGTAATCACCTACGAACATGTTGCCGTCGGCCAGCTTGACGACCGGGCGAACGACGTGGAAGCCAGACGTCTTGACGCCCCAGCGAATCTTCGCCCCGGCAGTCAAATCCAGATAGTTCGCCTTGTGCCTGAAAAGCGTCGCGAACGGATCCTCGCACTCCCCCGACCACACGCTGAACGGCGTCGTCTCACTGCCGGGGTTGCCCGAGGTGAGGAGACAGCTTTCGTGCAGTCCGTACTGCTTGAGCTCGAGGTCTGTGCCCCCGATGTTCTCCTGGACGACCTTCGTTTGCCCCGTCTGACTGGCAGGGCGCACCCAGCTCACGTCGAGGACGAGCGCTGCGGCAGACGCGCGCGCCGCGCCGGTGCCGCCGCCACCCCCACGAGCACCGCCCCCCTGCCTGCCCTGCGTCGGAGCCCCCTGCTGCGCAGATATCGTGCAGACCAGCCCAACTCCCACGACGAAACTCAACATCGAAACATAGCGACGCATGGAGTCCTCCTCGAGGCCGACACCGGTTCTCTGAACGGCGGAGGTGAGTCTACGCCAGTACAGGCGGAAGATGGTATCGTTCTGCTCACCTCGGAGGTCGCCATGAGTCGATGGGCCATCGTGTTGACCGTGCTGCTCGTCGTGACCGGGGTCGCACAGGCGCACCACTCCATCGCAGGTGTGTACGAGAGCTCGCGCGAAGTGACACTTGACGGAGTCGTCGCGCAGTTCCGCTTCGTGCAGCCACACCCCTTCGTCCTCGTCGATGTCCGTCGTGGTGGCACCGCGGAGCAGTGGCACCTCGAGCTCGACAACCGGTGGGAGCTCGCCGACATCGGGTTCACAGAAACGACGTTGAAGCCCGGCGATCGAGTCGTCGTCACCGGGAGCCCGGCACGCCGCGAGCCGCAGCGCATGTATGTGCGTCGGCTGGATCGTCCGGCCGACGGATTCGGCTACGAACAGGTGGGAACGCGCCCGCGACTTCGAAATGGCGCGCGGTAACGACGCAGCCTGAAATTGATGTTCACTGAAAGAGAGGTGGTTATGGGGTTCGCAGGTCGAGTTGGACACGCGATAGCGGCAGGTGCTGCACTAGTCGTGCTCTCCCAGGCGATCTACGCGCAGAGCGGCGGGTACCAGACGGTCGACGGCTTCTTCAAGCTGCCAGACGGACGGAAGATCGGATCCACCGCCGGGATCACGATCGATCCCGATGGCGCCAGCATCTGGGCATTCGAACGGTGCGGCGACCAGTTCTGTGCAAGCTCGAACGCCGCTCCCATCCTGAAGTTCGATGCAACGGGCAAGCTCGTGAAAAGCCTCGGTGGAGGCATGTTCGTGCGCCCGCACGGCATCCACATCGATCGCGAAAACAACATCTGGGTCACTGACGGTGACGGGCCCGACGGAAAAGACCCCAGGAGAAACGGGAAGGGTCACCAGGTGTTCAAGCTCAGTCCCGAGGGCAAGGTGCTGATGACGCTTGGCAAGGCCGGAGTCGCCGGGACCGGAACTGACACGTTCAACATGCCGTCAGCCGTGCTGATTGCGCCCAACGGCGACATCTTCATCGGCGACGGTCATGGCGGCAATTCGAACGCGCGTATGTTGAAGTTCTCGAAGGACGGCAAGTTGATCAAGACGTGGGGAAAGAAGGGCACGGCCCCCGGCGATTTCGAGACGCCGCACACGCTGGCGATGGATTCGCGCGGCCGGCTTTTCGTGGGTGACCGCGGAAACAATCGCATCCAGATCTTCGACCAGGAAGGAAAGTACCTCGAAGAGTGGAAGCAGTTCGGGCGGCCCAGCGGCATCTTCATCGACAAAAACGACGTCCTGTATGTGGCCGATCACCAGTCGGATGCCAAAACGAACCCGGGGTTCAGCAAAGGCATCACGATCGGCAGCGCCAGGGACGGCAAGGTCACAGCCCGCATTCCCGATCCTGACCAGGCTAACGGCTCGCAGGAAGGCGTGGCCGCCGATGCAAAAGGCAACGTCTACGGCTCACTGACGGGTGGGATGGCGTTGAAGAAGTACGTGCGGAGTGGCTCGTAGGAAATGATCTCAGTCGTAGCGCGCAGGCCGTAGGGCGCAGGCTTAAGCCTGCGCCCTACACTGCGCGCTACACCGCGGCGGCGGAGAGCGCGCGGTTCCTCAGGGCAATGTAGATTCCCGTGCCGACCAGCGTAGCCACGGTCACGGTTGCGACACCCGACAGCCAGACACCCTGATATTCCGCCAGCGGGTCGGTGCTGCCGCCTCCCATGAAGACGCCGAGATAACCGCTCACGACCAGCGACGTCGCGCCGACGAGTTGTCCGCACATGTTGATGAACCCGGTGATCGAGGCGGTTTTCTGCGGTCCGTATGTTTCCGACACGGACGCGGTAATAAGCGTGAAGCAATTGACCGACGTTCCCGCAAGCACGGCGATGATCGCCAGGAGCCACAGCGCGGTCACGCGCATCGAGAGCGCCTGAAACAGGACAATCACGAGCACCAGCCAGCCGATCACAACGATCGTTCGCGAAACGCCCTTCTGCACCAGCACGTCCGACAGTTTGCCCGCGACTGGAACCCCAATCCCGCGCCCGAGCAACGAATAGGCCACGGTCGCGAAAATCCCCGCGGCAACGACCGCCGCATTGGTGTCGTATCCGTACGCCGAGGCGTAGACATCGGCGAGATAAATGGCAATCCACGCCTGTCCTGTGCGAGTACCCACCATGAAGGCGGCAAACAGTGCCGTGTAACACCACAGATGTGGATCGGCGAGCAATTGCCACGAAAACGGTTTCTCCGTCGTCGCTTGCTGTCCAGCCGGGGCCGACCGCAGAACGATGGCGCAAAGCACCGCCATCGCGACAATCGCCAGCGATATCGTGTTGGTCGCATCTCGCCAGCCCGATGCGAAATAAATGGCGATCACAGGCAGCAGGAAGAACGCCGCGCCTTCGCCCAGCGCGCCGCCCATGCCGCCGAACGCCGCCTGGCTGAAACCGCGTTCGTGCGGGGGAAACCATCGCGCGACTCCCCCGGCGATCGACACGTACGCCACGGCGCTGGCCGCTCCAGCCGCCCCACGCCAGAACAGGAGCGCCTGTTCCGATTGGCTCGTCGCAAACCCGGCCGTCGTCGCCGCAATGAGAAGGATCCCGAACGTCGTGACGGCACGGCTGCCGAACTTGTCGGAAGCCACACCCCACGGCATCTGGAACAGCGCGTACGGGTAGAAGAACGCCGCGGCCAGCAATCCAAGCGTGCCCCGGTCGAGATCGAAGTCAGCCTGCATGAACTTCTGAATGCCGGTGTAGTTCTGCCTCGCGAAATGACTGGTCGCATACGCGAGCGTCCCGACCACGAGCACGATCCAGCGATAGCTCGAGGGGTTCAACGCTGGAAGCGCGCTCGTCCGAAGCGAAGCCTCGCTGGTGCTCATGACCGACTCTCCTGGAGCGCCGGCGCGAACAGCTCGCCGAACGCCGTTACGTCGTCGGAATAATCGATCCGCCCGAGAGCTTCCCACGCCCGATCGGCAGCGGATGACGACAGCACTCGTTGGGCGCATGAGGAAAATTTGGCCCGCAGCTGTTCTTCCGATGCAGGACGAGCAGGATATCCGCGCGCGCCGTTGGATGTCTGCTCGAGCGTGCGGCCATCGCGCAGGCGAATCGTCACGCGCGTGTGCGAAAGCGGAGCCGTTGTGTCGAACTCAGGGTTCACGCGCATCGACACCCTGGGCATCAACGCCCGAATCGCAGGCGCCTGGATCCGATTGGGCTCGAACGTCGCCATCCCGACTTTCCCATCGACGATCGCGGCCGCCGCGCAGAACGGCATGCTGAACTTTCCCTCGAGGCCGGTGGAGGGACGATCGTGGATCAGCAGGCGAGGCGTCATCGAATCAACCAGCACATCGATCGACTCGATGTCGTCCGGCACGAAGCGCTCCCGATTCACGAGGTCGAGCAACGCGTCGAGCGCCGGATGTGTCGCGGCACACGAGGGGTACAGCTTCACCGTGATTCCCGTGGTCAGAATCTCCCAGTGGCTACCGAGCTCTGCGACGGCATGATCAAGGCTGCTGTGTTGCGCATCCATCGCGGCGAGAAAGCCTTGCGGCCCGTCGAGCGAGCGCTCGCTCGCCAGATACCCACGCTGCGCGAGCATTGCCGCCATCACGCCGTTCCGCGCCGCCATCCCCGCGTGAAGCGGCTTCACCATGCTTCCGAGGTTTTCCTTCAGTCCACAGGCGGACGATGCGGCGATCCCGAGCGCGTGCCCCGCCTCATCGGGAGAGAGGCCGAGCACGCGTGCCGCGGCCGCGGCCGCGCCTACGGTGCCGATCGTGGAGGTGCAGTGCCAGCCCCGCTCGTGATAGTGCCGGGGATTCATGACCTTTCCGAGCCGGCATTCGAGCTCGAAGCCGACCACATAGCCTTCGAGCAGCGCACGGCCGGAGGCATGTGACCGTTCGCCCGCGGCGAGCGCTGCGGGAAACAGCGCGCAGCTCGGATGCGCCAGCGACACAAAGCACATGTCGTCGAAATCAAGCGCGTGCGCCGCGACGCCGTTGGCGAATGCCGCCCAACTCGGACTGCTGCTAACGCCCGTTCCGACGATGACGCATCGACCGAGGCCCTCTTCTGCCGCCATCGACTGCGCGACGCGGGCAGCCGGTTCGACCGCTCCCGCGAGCGTAACGCCTACGGTGTCGCGGATCGCCGACGCGGCACACGTCAGCGCCACTGCCGGCGGCGTGGCCGACGCCACGAAATCGGCGAGAAGATCTGCAGCGCGCGTCATTAGTAGGACCGCGGCAGTCCGAGTACGTGCTCGGCCACGTAGCTCAGAATCAGATTCGTGGAAATCGGCGCAACTTGATACAACCGCGTCTCCCGGAATTTGCGCTCGACATCGTACTCCTCCGCGAAGCCGAAGCCTCCATACGTCTGGACAGTGACGTTCGCGGCCTCCCACGACGCATCGGCCGCGAGCAGCTTTGCCATGTTCGATTCGCCCCCGCACGGCTGTCCTGCGTCGAACAGCTCGGCGGCGCGAATGCGCATCAGGTCCGCCGCCTCCACGTTGACGTGTGCACGCGCAATCGGAAACTGCACGCCCTGGTTCTGCCCGATGGGCCGCCCGAAGACGACGCGCTCCTTGGCGTACCGCGTTGCCCGCTCGATGAACCATCGGCCGTCGCCGATGCACTCTGCGGCAATGAGGATCCGCTCAGCATTCAGGCCGTCGAGCAGATACCGGAATCCCTTGCCTTCCTCGCCGATGAGGTTTTCGACCGGCACTTTCAACCCGTCGAAGAACAGCTCGGTCGTCGCGTGATTCATCATCGTCCGAATGGGACGAATCGTGAGGCCACGGCCGATCGCCTCACGCATATCGACCAGCAGCATGGACAGGCCATCGGTGCGCTTCTTCACCTGTTCGACCGGTGTCGTCCGCACCATCAGCAGCATCAGGTCGGAATGTTCGGCCCGCGATATCCAGACCTTCTGGCCGTGCACGACGTACGACGCGCCCTCTCGCACGGCCATGGTCTTGAGCTGTGTCGTATCGGAGCCGGTCGTCGGCTCGGACACGCCGAACGCCTGCAGACGAAGCGTCCCATCGGCGATCCCCGGAAGGTACGCGCGCTTCTGCGCGTCGCTGCCGTGGCGAAGCAGCGAGCCCATGATGTACATCTGCGCGTGGCAGGCCCCCGCATTCGCACCACATCGATTGATTTCTTCGAGGATCACTGCCGCCTCGGTGATGCCGAGACCTGCCCCGCCGTATTCGACAGGGATCAGGGCCGCGAGATATCCGGCGCGAGTCAACTCGCGGACGAACTCCTCCGGATACGCACGTTCCTGATCGAGCTGCCGCCAGTACGCATCGGGAAACCGCGCGCATATCTCGCCGATGTTCCGACGCAGATCGCGATGCAGGTCGATTGTCTCGGTGGTCGTCGTCATTCGACCGCCTGCTCCCCGAGCAGCGCCGTCCGGAATCGTGCCTTGATGTACGTGCCGTCGCGCGGGGGCACCTGAAGGATTGGCTGGCTTGCCTGCACCTTGACGACTCCAAGCACGGGCCCTTGATTGTCGTACACCGAGGGCAGCCACGCCTCGAGCTCTTCCGCGGAGTAGACCGTCGTCACCCAGGGGAACGCGGCCGCGCGGGCGATGCCCGCCAAATCGACCCCGCGCGCCGTATGCGATGCCTGCATGCCGGTTTCGCCATAGTGCTCGTTGTCGAGGACGACGATCGACAGGTTAGGGGTGCGGTCGGCGCCAATGGTCGCCAGACTGCCGAGCCCCATCAGCAGCTCGCCGTCGCCCGTGATGACGACCACGCGGCGGCGAGGCTGCGACATGGCCAGCCCCAACCCCACCATCGCGGCGCCGCCCATCGCCCCCCAGAGATAGAAATTCAGCGGCGAATCGCCGGCGGCAGCGACGTCCCACGTCGGGGATCCAAGCCCGCTGACCACCAGCGCATCACCGCGCGGCCGCAGAATGGCTGCCACCGCGTCGCGCCGTTCGAGAACGATGTGAGGACGGCCCATGTCGGTTATTCGAACTTCTTGGCGCCGACCATGCGCTGGCCGATGAGCACCGCGACGGCACGGCTGCACGAGTACGCCATCTGAGCTGCGGCCGTCACGCCTGGACCAAGGTCGCTTGCCGCGTCCACGTTCTGCACGATGACGCTCGATCGCTCCAGCACAGCGGCAACACTTTGGCCCATGGGTATCTGCCACGGGTTGGTCTCGCCCCACTGCCCCCGCATCGTGACGAGCATCAACAGTGGAAATCTGCACTCTTCGATCAGCGACAGCATGTTGATGCAGTTGCCGACCCCGCTCGACTGCATTAATAGTGCGCCGCGCTGTCCACCGAGCCAGCCGCCGGCCAGCAGCGCCACGCCCTCTTCTTCCGTGGTCAGCGGCACGGCGTGCATCCGCTCGTCCGCTTCACAGAGCTGTATCAGCTCCTTGTGTCCGGCGTCGGGTACGTATGCGACCTGTCGAATAGCGGATTCCTGAAACGCGCGATGGATGTATTCAGCCCAGACGGCCTGGGCGGGCGAATCCTGTGGCATTGGTGAGAGGAAATGATACTGGTGTCGCCGGGTCCGCGGCACATCGGGTCACGGTCGTGAACCCCTGCAGCTCGGCGGTGAGCCGATAGACTCCGATGCGAACGGGCAGCCGGAATTCGCCGGTGCCGTCAGTGATCGCAACGAAGGTGTTACCCGTTTCTTCGTTCGTTGCGGTGATGGTCACGCCGGGCAGCACCCCGCCCGTGGAGTCAGTTACGGTGCCGTTCAGTGTGGCGTCCTGTGCGTACCCAGAAACGGGAAGAACCAGCATCCCGACAACCACCAACCACGCTGACCGTTTCCTCAATTCGCTCATAGAGCCTCCGGCCGGTAGTGGACAACGTTGTCAATTTAGCGACGCCGATCGACAGGTCGGTTTTCGAACGCGGATTCCTGGACGAGATGGCGCTACATATACCCCCGTCGCGCTGGATGTCAAATCGGCCGAGCTGCCTGAGACCACTGCCGAGCGGCCCTTGACCTTCCTTCAGGTCTGCGGGGACGATATGTGCCGCTACACACGAGAAGGTTAGACACAACTGATGTCGATGCATAGCTCGATGTCGGGCGATCGTCCGACGCGACGGATCTACGGGACGCGTTCACCCGTCCTGGGCCGAAATGGCGTCATCGCTACGAGCCAGCCACTCGCTTCCGCCGCGGGATTGAAAGTGCTGCAGGACGGCGGCAACGCAATCGACGCCGCAGTGACTGCCGCGGCTGTGCTTGCCGTCGTCGAGCCGACGATGACCGGCGCCGGGGGCGACTTGTTTGCGCTGGTGTTCGACGGCCGAACCAGGACGCTGAAAGGGCTCAACTCGAGCGGCCGCGCCGGATCCGCTGCCGATGCGGATGCTCTGCTCGCCGATGGCTGCAGCGAAATGCCGACGCATGGTGTCCGTTCGGTCTCGGTTCCCGGATCCGTCGCCGGATGGCTGGAGCTGCTCACGTCGCACGGCACCATTCCGCCGGCGCACGCGCTAGCACCGGCGATTCGGTATGCCCGTGACGGCTTTCCGGTGTCGGAAATCGTGGCGGCTCAGTGGGCGGCTGTGGAGGAACGCCTCGCGAACGACGCCGATGCTGCGCGTGTACTCCTGCCAGACGGACGCGCGCCGGTGGCGGGCGAGATCTTCAGGAATGCCGATCTTGCGGTAACGCTCGAACAGATTGCGGCGGGCGGTGCTTCCGTCATGTATGGCGGACCTCTCGGCAAGGCAATCGCGACGTATCTCGCGACACGCGGGGGCTATCTGACCAACGCTGATTTCGCGGCACATCAGGCCGATTGGGTCGAACCGATTAGCACCACGTATCGCGGCTACACGGTCTGCGAGCTTCCACCCAACACGCAGGGATTTGTCGCCCTCGAGATGCTGAACATCCTCGAGGGGTACGACGTACGGTCGATGGGCCACAACACCGCCGAATACCTCCACGTGTACAGCGAAGCCAAGCGCATTGCATTTGCCGATCGCGCTGCATACCTTGCGGATTCGGACTATGTGCCGGCCGAACTCCTGACGCTGCTCGTTTCGAAGTCCTATGCCGACGACCGTCGCCCGGAGATCGATCTGCGGCGGGCGGCTGAGCGTTACGAGCCGGCGTTGGCCGGTCTCGCGTACGCGGGGCGGGTTCCGGTGAGCGGGATGGCCGGACGAGGTGGACGCGCCAGTGCCGACGCCGACCATCGTGGCGACACCGTCTATCTGGCGGCGGCTGATCGCTCGGGGAACGTCGTTTCGCTGATCAATTCCCTCTTCGACAGCTTCGGATCGGGAGTTGTCGTTCCAGGAACAGGCATCGCCCTGCATTCACGCGGCAGCGCGTTCACCCTGAAGGCTGGTCACCCCAACCGGCTTGCGCCGGGGAAGCGTCCGTCACATACCCTCGTACCGGCGTTTCTGATGCGCGAGGGACAGCCATTCATGGCGTTCGGCGTGATGGGCGCCGACAACCAGGCCCAGGCGCACGCGCAAGTCGTCGCCAACGTCGTCGATTTCGACATGAACGTGCAGGAGGCGGGAGAGGTTCCCCGCGTCCGCCACTTCGACGACGGCCTCGCCGTCGAATCCGGCATTCCTGAATCGGTGTGCGCGGCGCTTCGCGCGCGCGGACACGTGCTCCACGACGGCCGTGGACTGATGGGCGGCTACCAGGCCGTACGCATCGATCCGGAGACGGGCGTGCTTCAGGGTGGCTCGGATCCGAGAAAAGACGGCATGGCGGCCGGGTGGTGAATCAAGATGCTCAGCCGCCGCTCCAGTGTCTGGATTCCGCTTGCGGCGATATATACGCTGGCCGGCAAGCTCGGTCTGGCGCTCGCATTCGTCAATGCCAGTGCCACGGCTGTCTGGCCACCGACGGGCATCGCCCTGGCCGCGGTGCTGGTCTTTGGCCCACGGGTGTGGCCAGGCATCTTCCTCGGTGCATTCCTCACAAATGAAACGACTGCGGGTTCCGTCGTCACCTCACTCCTGATCGCATCCGGGAATACGCTCGAGGCCCTGATTCGGGGACTCTCACACAATTTGCACCCGTCCGTCCTGCGACTGGTGGTCGGCGGCGCGCTGCAAATCATCACGCGGCCCGGCCAGGGAACCACGATTCGCGTTCGAATCCCCGCCGGTGCGGGGGCGGGGGCGGAGAAGCGTCACGTTCGCGAGGCTGTGGGCCTGCTCGCCGCACACGCGCCTCAGCGTTCAAAGGAGCCGTTGTGACGCGTTTTAGACAGCGGCGGAACCGTCGAACCTTGCGAGCCAAATCGTGTGCTCGCCGCACTCTCGATCCAGCTCCTTGTAAGCATGCACTGAGAATCCATTCGAGCTGAGCAGGCGCTCGTACTCTGCAGGATCAAGGCTTGCGTGATACAGCGGCTCTCCTTCATAGCACCCAATCGCTTCTCCTGATACGTGACCAGCGGTGAACATCAGTGGTGCACCGTGGCGTGCATGCGCGGCGAAACGCGGAAACATCGCGCGTTGATCGTCCGCGCAGAGGTGAAAAAAGCTGTCCCACGCAAGAATGCCGTCGAACTGGCGGCCCAGGTCCAGCGCGCGCATATCGCTGACGAGCCATTCGGCTCCCGGAAACCGCTCCCGACACATCGCGATCATCGATGGTGACGAGTCGATGCCGATGACGCGGCAGCCGTGTTCGAGGAGGTACCGGGCGAGCGGCTCTCCCATGCCGCACCCTATATCGAGAACGGTTCGCTCCGACCCGAGCAGCTCGATGAATCGATCGAGCCACGCTTTTTCCTGCAGCGAGCGGCTGCGATCTCGATCGAAGTCCCGCGCATGCCGCTCGTACAAATCGACGATACCGTTCGCGACGCCCACCACAACCAGTCTCCGGTGTGTGCGTTATTCGGAAGGATGCGCCACGATTTGGATGAGCGCTGCCAGATCCTTGTCCGCATCGCCGCGCGTGACCAGGTCGTCGAGATGTTTGCGCACCACGATCGCCGCCGGGAGCTGCTGACCGGCTTCACGTGCGAGATCCAAAACGATATCCAAGTCCTTGTCGTAGAGCCGTGTCGCCATTCCCGGCGTGAACTGACGCTGGGCCATGCGTTCGCCGAACACATCGAGGACGCGGCTGGCGGCTATCCCGCCCAACAGCGCCTGCCGGAGCGTGACCGGATCGAGACCGTAGCGTGCACCGAGCGCCAGAGCTTCCGCCACCCCTTCGGCGTTGACGAGGAGCGCAAGCTGGTTGCAGGCCTTCGCGATCTGGCCGGCGCCGTGCCCGCCCATGTGCACGACCTGCCGTCCGAGCCGATCGAGAACGGGCCGCATCTCGTCGAGGACCGAGGGATCCCCTCCGACCATGATTGTCAATGTCGCAGCCTGGGCTCCCGCAGGACCGCCGGTAACTGGCGCATCGAGCATTCGCACCTGCCTGGCGGCAAGAGCCGCTGCGATACGCATAGTCGCCTGCGGGGCGATCGTGCTCATGTCGATCGCGGTCAAGCCGGGCTTCGCCCCGGCAAGCACCCCGTCGGGTCCAAGCAGCACCTCCTCCACATCGGACGTAGCGGTCACCATGGTGATGACAACGTCGGATTGCGACGCGAGGTCAGCGAGGGTGGTGGAAAAAGAAGCGCCGGCCTCGATCAACGGTGCCGCCTGATTTGGACGACGCGCGTACACGCGAAGCGCGTATCCCGCCTCGAGAAGGTGAAGCGCCATCGGACGCCCCATCACGCCGAGGCCGACAAAACCGATATTCATAGATCTATGAATTTACGGATTGACGGATTTTGGTAACCACGAAGATGCGAAGCGCGCGAAGGACGTCAATTCGTCAATTCACGCCGGTGCAGCCCCCTGCGTGTTGAAGTGCACCGAATACAGCGATTGACTCGCGACCATGAAGAGCCGGTTGCGCTTCGGACCGCCGAACGAAACGTTCGCGCAGACTTCCGGCAACCGAACGCGGCCGATCAGCCGACCCTGAGGATTCCAGATCGTCACACCGTTGTAACCGACCGCCCGACCGGCATTGCTCGAGCACCACAGGTTGCCGTCAACGTCGCATCGCGCACCATCGGGCCCGCACTTGACACCGTCGACCATGAAATCACTGAAGAGCATTCCTTTCGAGAGCCGGGTGTTCTGGACGTCGAAGGCGAACATGTTTCCCATCCCGCCGGGCCCTGTGTCGCCCGGGCCGCGGCCGGTGCTGATGACATACAGCCGCTTGTAGTCCGGCGAAAAGACGAGCCCGTTTGGATCCGGCACTTGATCCTCTCCGGCCACGAGATCGACCTTCCCGCTTGGATCCACTCGATAAACTCCGGTGGGCAGCTCGCGACGGAAGGTGCCCAGCTCCGGCGGAAGTCCGAGCCGCGGATTGAGACGGCCGCCCGCATTCGTGGGGCCGCCCGCAGCATCGGGCTGACCTTCGAACAGTCCCCCGCCGTACGGCGGATCGGTGAACCAATAACTCCCATCCGGATGCGGAACGACGTCGTTCGGTGAATTGAGCCGCTTGCCACCGTAGTTGTCCGCGATGATGGTCACCGAGCCGTCGTGCTCGTACCGCACGACCCGGCGCATCAGGTGTTCGCAGGAGAGCTGGCGGCCCTGAAAATCGAACGTATTCCCGTTGCTGTTATTCGCAGGATTGCGAAACACGGTCACGCGCCCATCGTCTTCGCTCCAGCGCATCTGACGATTGTTTGGAATGTCACTGAATACCAGGAACTTCCCGACGCCGCTCCATGCCGGACCTTCGAGCCACAGCCCCCCCGTCCAGAGACGCCGGATCGAGTTCTGTGGCTGCACGTATCCGTTGAAGGATGGGTCTATGGTCAGGATGTCCGGATCAGTGAAGTACGTCGTCGGCTGATCGAAATCACGAGGCGGATTCGTGATCGTGGTCGGAGGCTCGGCGCGCTGCTGTGCGAATCCGCTGCCCGTGCCCAGGGCGGCTCCGGCCAAAGCGCCAAGCGCTTTCACCGCGCCTCGACGCGACATCAGGTTATCGGCTTCTGGATCATGCATACGCTGCATCGAAACCCTCCGAGGACGTCGGTATCTTAATGCAGTCCACGGAGGCAGAAGACTCAGGGACGCGGCAGACCGAAGGTCTTGACGAGCGTCGTCACTTCGCCTGGAGATGCCGTTGGTAACGCGCAGGCGGTCGCCGAGCAGACAAACGTCAATGGCCATCGCTCCGACCCGATGCTCTCCAGCACCGGACGCACGGCGGCCGGCAGCTGGTCACGACTAACGCGATCCGGCTCGACGCGCATCACGATTTTTCCCGGACGGAACGCGCTGAGCGACGCCCGGTGCAGGGACGCAGCCACCGGATCGCCTGCCTTGCCGATGGTGATGGCCGTTGTCGGATACTCGAGATAGCGGTGAGCGGCGACACCGAGCGCGGCGATGAACGTGCCTTCATCACGTCCGCGCCCGGCGAACGATTCAATCGTGACTCTCGCAAACTCGCGAAACCGTGTTTCCTGCGTGACGTAGTACAAGCGATTCAGCACCTGCGAGGCCGCTGCGTTGCCTGACGTCGTCGGCGTGTCGTGAATCGGCTTGTGCGGAATGGCGAGCAGACCGGCGGCCTTCGGATTCGGCCGGGCGTCGAAAAATCCGCCGCCGTCCGGGTCCCAGAGATTCTCGATTGTCCAAATCATGATCTGACGTGCACGGATCAGATGATTCGGATCTCCGGTGATTTCGTATGCATCGAGCAGCGCATCCGCGGTCATTACCTGGTCGGAGAGCAAGCCCGGCATGAGACGCTCGTTGCCAAGAAGCGAATGAAACATCCCGGCGGTGGCGCTGAAGTTCCGCTTCAGGATGAAATCGAGCGTCCTGAGTGCAAATGCCCGCGCGTCCTCGTCACCAAGCACCTCGTACGCCTTGAGGTACGACGACACCATCATGCCGTTCCAGTCGGTCAGGATGTTGCGATCGATGGAGGGTGCCGGTCGCCCTCGCCGAGCCTCGATCATCTTGCGGCGGCCGGATTCGATGAGGCGCTTCACCTCGTCCACGGGCTTACGAAGATCCCTCGCGATCTGCTCCGGACTCGCGGCCACCCACAGCACATTCTGAGCGGCATCTTTCGTCCGTGGGGCGTTCGCCATTTCCCCCTTTGCGCCGATGTCGTAGTACCGCCGGAGCACGTCGACTTCGGGGCCCGACAGTGCAGCCTCGAGCTGCGCCATGCTCCACGTGTAGTACGACCCATCGTCGCCAGGGGCTGCGTCGGCGTCCTGCGAGGCGTAGAAACCGCCGTCCGGTCCGGCGAAGGTACCCTTGAGGAAGGTGATGAGCTCTTCGGAAACCTGACGGTACAGATCCCTGTCCGAAAGCGCGTACGCGTCGAGGTATGTCGAAAGCAGCTCCGCCTGCGTGTAGAGCATCACCTCGAAGTGCGGCAGGCGCCAGCTCTTGTCCGTGGCGTACCGATGAAAGCGGCCGGAGAGCTGGTCGCGCATTCCTCCGGTGGCCATCTTGTCGAGGGTCCTCGTCACCATCTCCAGCAGGCGCGCGTCACCGGTCTGGACGTACCGATCGATCAGCAGCGTAATCGCGTTGCTCGTCGGGAATTTCGGCGCATTGGAGAAGCCGCCATCGGCTGAATCAAAACTGCGCCGGATGTGGTCGACTACGCCTGTGAGAACGTCGCCCGACAGCGTCGCAGCTCTCACAGTTGACGCCGCGACGCGCTTGCGGAGCGCCTCAGCCGTGAACGTGACACGCTGCCGATCGGTCCGGTAACCCTGTGCCGCTTGGCGCACTACTTCTCTCAGCGTCTCAGGCGGCAGATACGTGGCACCGTAGAACACGTTGCCTTCGGGCGTGAGGAACACAGTGAGGGGCCAGCCGCCGCTGCCGGCGAATTCGGTGACCGCGCGCTGATACCGCGTGTCGATGTCGGGACGAACGTCCCGATCCACCTTGACGGGAATGAACAGCTCGTTGATCACCGCCGCGATCGCCGGATCGTCATACGACTCGCGGTCCATCTCGTGGCACCAGTGGCACCAAATCGCGCCGATGTCGAGGAAGATCGGCCGATCGAGCTTGCGCGCCAGCGCGAAGGCCTCGTCATTCCACTCCTGCCAGCGGACGGGCTGTTTCGCGGCCGCGCGCAGGTAAGGACTGGAGCTTTCCGCCAGAACGTTCCGGAGGGCCGACTGCGCACCTTGAACTATTGCAACGAAATGTCCGCCTGGACGTACCAGCAGGACGGCTGTTGTGACACCGATCAGCAGGGCGCGCTGCACAACGCAATCCTACACCCGGCCTGCGGGGAACTCGGCAGCCGGCGGCGCCAATTGAGTTGCGGTTTCCAGTGATCGGCATCGAGAAAAGGGATGACTCGTCGTTGACATATGATGACCTGCTGAGTGCGGAGGAAGGCAGGCGATGAACATGAGATTTCGCTCTCCTGGCAAACTGATACTGGCCGTCGGTCTGACGCTGATCACGACATTGGACCGCTATGCGGTCCCAAGCGCAAATCTTGTACTCGTTGCTGCCCCGCATAGCGGTCCTGGGCGCGCGAAGCGCGCCGAGCAAATACAGTCAACCAGCCAAGGGCGAATCGCCCCAGCCAACGGGATATCAACGGAGAGCACTTGGCTGGCTGCCACAAGCGCGCGTCAGCAGGGCGGCGATGCGGTCGCGATCGACAACGACGACATTGGCGGCGTCGTAACCGGTGCGAATGGCCCCGAAGCCGGTGTCTGGGTGATCGCAGAGACTACCGACCTGCCCACGCGGTTCGCCAAGATCGTCGTCACCGACGATCGCGGCAGATATCTGGTGCCCGATCTTCCGCGGGCGAACTACAACCTGTGGGTTCGCGGCTACGGGCTCGTTGATTCGCCGAAAGTCCAGGCTGCCCCAGGCAGGACCGTGAACCTGATGGCGGTCGCCGCTCCGAGTCCACGCGCGGCCGCACAGTATTACCCGGCCGGATATTGGGCATCGATGCTTCAGATACCGGAAAAGAGCGAATTCCCCGGCACGGGCGCACAGGGCAACGGCATCCACTCGGACATGAAGATGCAGGCGCAGTGGCTGGCGTGGCTGAAAAACGGCAGCTGCTATACGTGCCATCAACTCGGCAACAAGGCGACGCGCGAGGTTCCGAGGGAGCTTGGCGGTTTTCCCTCGTCCAGGGATGCCTGGGCGCGCCGTATCCAGTCGGGGCAGGCGGGTCCCGACATGGTCCGCGAGATCGGGTTGTTCGGAGCACCGCGCGCGTTGGCGATGTTTGCCGACTGGACGGATCGCATCGCGAAGGGCGAGGTACCACCAGCTCCTCCGCGGCCGCAGGGCCTCGAACGGAACATCGTAATCACGCAGTGGTATTGGGCCGATCCGAAGGTCTACATGCACGACCAGGTATCGACCGACAGGCGCAAGCCGACCGTCAATGGCGGCGGGCCTATTTATGGCTCACCAGAGCTGAGTGCCGATTACATCCCGGTGCTCGATCCGGGGCGAAATACACCGAGCAAGATCCCGGTGTCGCCGCGTGATCCGAAAACGCCGGTAGCGCCAAATCAGGTGCTGCAGCCGTCGCCGTACTGGGGTCGTGAGGCCATCTGGACGAGCCGCATGGACATTCACAATCCCATGATCGACGGTCAGGGTCGGGTGTGGATGACCGCGCGGATCCGCGCGCCGCAGAATCCGGCGTTCTGCAAGCAGGGTTCATCTCATCCGTCCGCGAAGATGTTTCCGATCGACAGCGCCGTCCGCCAGGCCGCGGTGTACGACCCGAAGACGAGAAAGCTGACCCAGATCGACACGTGCTTCGACACGCACCATCTGATGTTCGCCGAGGACGCGAACAACACGCTCTGGTTCAACGGTTACGGCAGCCAGTATCTGGGGTGGATCAACACGAAGCTCTTTGACGAATCGGGCGACGAGATGAAGTCGCAGGGTTGGACACCGCTCATCCTCGACACCAACGGCAACGGCCGGCGCGATGCGTACGCCGAAGCAAACCAGCCGCTCGATCCGACAAAGGACAAACGGATCGGTGATGCGCTGTACACGGCTAATCCCGCTCCTGACGGTTCGGTGTGGGGCTCGGTGCTCGGGTTCCCCGGCGCAATCATCCGCGTGGTGCCAGGCTCGAACCCGACGGAAACCGCGTTGTCGGAGCGGTACGAGCTCCCATGGCTCAATCCGAATGCGCCGATCCAGGGTTACTCGCCCCGCGGCATGGATGTAGATCGCAACGGCGTCGCATGGGTCGCGCTCGGCAGCGGTCACCTCGCCAGCTTCGATCGCCGCAAGTGCAGCAGTCCGCTAAACGGACCGAAAGCCACGGGGCAGCATTGCCCGGAGGGCTGGACGCTCTATCCACAGCCGCTTCCGCAATTCAAGAACGTGCAGGATAACGGCAGCGCGGAAGGCAGCTACTTCGCGTGGGTCGATCAGTTCGACACACTCGGGCTCGGGGCAAACACGCCGATCGCGACTGGCAACCAGTCGGACGCGTTTCTTGCGTTGAAGGATGGCAAATGGGTGGTCCTTCGTGTGCCCTATCCGATGGGGTTCTATACGAAGTGGATGGACGGACGCATCGACAACCCGAATGGCGGCTGGAAAGCGCGAGGTCTGTGGTCAACTGTCAGCAGCCGCGTACCGTTCCATATGGAGACGGGCAAGGGCACACCGCCAATCGCCATGCATTTCCAGGTGCGCCCTGATCCTCTGGCGAAATAGGAGAAGTCACCTCCGTCGAGCGCCCGCGGCATTCCGCGAAATGCCGCGGCACTGCGATCTGGCACTCCCACCCTCACGGCGATTGGCCAATAAAGGGCACGATTCCATCGAGTAGCGCGGCATCGATTTTGGACCCGTGACGCTCGATCGGTGCGGTCGACGTTCGTAATCGCATCGACGTGTGGAACGGAGGACTACTCATGTCACGAACGAAATCGACAGTTGTCATAACCGCACTGGCCTTGCTCTTCGTTGCTGGCGCCCTCTGGGCGGCGACGACGGTGAACTATGGACGCATTACAGCGGTGAACCAGGTGACCGAGCGCAGCAGGGGCGCGCAGGCCAGCGGCACTATCTTCGGCGGCATGATCGGCGCAGCAGCGTCGGGCGGCAGGGCCGTTGGCACTGTAGGTGGCGCGCTCGCCGGACGGCAGCTTGGACGAAGGACGAGCCGCCGGCAGTCATTCGAGTACACAATCCTGCTCGATGGCCGTTCGACCGTCAGAATGGTTACCGACGAAGCGGGCCTGCGGGTGGGGGATTGTGTGGCGCTCGAGCGCGGTGGCTTCAACAATCTACGGCTGGTGGACGAGGCTCGATGCGCTTCGAACGTGACACCAACGGCAGCCGAAATGGCCGGGGCCAATGCGTGCATCCAGGCCAAAGATCAGCTGCTCGCAGCGGACACCGACGAAGCATTCGACCTGGCCGAGCGCCGGATGCGCCTGCTCTGTGACGACTAGCATTTGTCGCGTGCGCGTCACCGAAGGACAGAGAAGAGGAGATCGACGGTTGCGATGCTTTAGTTCGTTCCCGGCGCGGGCCGCGAGCGGCCGAACAGCTCGCCGCCGTCGAGGATCGTTGCCGACGTGGGCCCGTACCCGGAAATCGCCACCCAGACTTCCTCGTCCAGCGCGCCGTCATAGTGGGGGCCGCCTGCGGGATGGCGCATGTATTCTCCCGGCTTCATCGGAATGGCCTTGTCGGGCCTGAACTCCGTGCCTTCGTCCGTGTACCAGGTGCCCTTGATCACAGTGATGTTCCGTTCGTCCGGGTGGTAATGCGGCCGGCTCATTACGCCGGGAGGAAACCTGTTGATCGTGAGGTAGAACCCGGGCTTCGACGGGTCCCCTTCGAGGACGGCCGTCTGCACGCCAAGCGTGTTGCCTTCGGTCGCGCGCCACTGGAACTGATCCAGCCTGAGTCGAATGAACTCGCGATCCGGAAAGCGTCCGAATTCGGCCTGACGATTCGAGCCGGCTGCTCCTGTGCCTGTTGCCGTCTCCTCTGACGTTGCGGCTGGCGGCTCGGCAGGCTGGGCCGGCTGCGACGCACATCCGATCGCGAGCACAGCGAGCGCACAACTTGCCGCCGATAAGAACCCTGAACCGTTCATGATGGCAATCCTTTCGTACGCACTAAATGTTCTCTGCGTCTCTGTGTCTCTGTGGCCCGTCGAGGCGAGAGTTCGAGCGAGTTCATCGTATCAAGACTCTGCGAATGCATGGACCGGCTTGTCGACCGTCCCTCCACGAACGACCTGCGGCTTGATCACCACTTTGATCGCGCCGTCGATTCTGTCGCGGGCATAGCGCAGCCCCGTGGGCAGCTCGTCGAGCGCAAACGTATGCGTGTGCACCGGCGACGCGTCGATCTTGCGCTGTGCCATGAGCGACGCCGCTCTGCGTACTGCGCTCTTCCCTTCGCCGCGAATGCCGTACAAATAGATGTTGTTCGCGACGATGTAACCGATGTCCACGACGGCGGGCTGATGTGAAAACGCACCGAGACACACCCGCCCTCCGCGGCTGACCATTCGCACCGCGTCGTTCACGGCGTTCGGCGCACCCGAACATTCGAAGACGTAGTCGACGCCGCGGCCTCCATTCGCGCGACGCACTGCGTCAACCGCTGGGACCTGGGACGCGTTGATGACAACATCAGCGCCCATGCGCGTCCCGATCGCCAGACGATCGTCGCGAATGTCCGTCAGAATCACCGGCGCGGCGCCAAGTGCCTTCGCAACCGCGACGACCATGAGGCCGATCGGTCCTGCGCCCGTGACGACCAGGCTTTGCCCGGCAACCAGCCCGCCGAGCACGTCGAGCCCGTAGGTGGCCGTCCCGGCGGTGACGATCAGCGTCGCCAACTCATCGCTCAGCGCGTCGGGGACACGAACGAGCGTGTTGATGTGATTGACCGCGTATTGTGCGAAGCCGCCGTCGGTCGTGAAACCGTTGGCACGATGGCCTTTGTCGAACTCGCCGTAGTTGCGCCCGTAGTTCAGGCACGAGGTGTACATGCCCTGCCGGCACCGCTCACATCGGCCGCAGCCCGCATGGATTTCCACGGCAATCCGCTCGCCGATCGCATATTCATCGACCGTCGGCCCGACCGCGACGATCGTGCCCATGTACTCGTGCCCCGGGGTGAAGCGTTTGTTGAATGGCAAGTCGCCTTCGAACGACGCCGGCGAACCATGACTGATGACTTCGAGATCGGTGGCGCAGATCGCGCACGCATCGATGCGTACCAGAACCTCAGCGCGTCCCGGCTGCGGCACGGGTTTCTCGGTAAGCGTGAGCTGGCCCGGGTCGCCAAGGACCCAGGCCTTCATGGCTGCAGGAACTGGAACCAGCATCCTATGACTTTCACTTTTCAACTTGTGACTTGTGCCTTGTGCCTTGTGGCTTGTGGCTTGCTACTGTCCCGGCGCCTGATACGTGGCCTGCTTCTTCGTCGCCTGATCGATCTCTTCCGGCGTGAGCAGTGCGATCGTTTTCGTCTGCACAGCGCCGCTGGCGTTGATTGCCATCGATGCTGCGGCGACCGTCATATTGTCGGGGGCATCGATGATCACGACGGCGTCGTGTTCGCCCAACGCAAAGTAGAACGCTTCCACGCGGCCGCCGACACTTTTCAGCGCGGCTTCTGCCGCCTGTCGTCGTTTCGTGCCGCCGTCCTTGAGCAACCCCTTGACGCCTTCCGCCGTGTACGAGGCGGTGATGAGGTACTTGGGCATGTGCGCCTCCTTCTGAAGGCGACAACTATACCGTGAGCGCGCAGGCTGAGGCCTGCGCGATCACGGTCCGATCGAGGGATCGCGCACGCTGAAGCGTGCGCGCTACTTGGCGGCAACGGCCGGCACCGGTTTCAGATAACGGGCGCCGGCAGGATCAGTCCTCCAAAAATCAGCCATGCCAGCACGAGCGTCCAGATCACGTTGAACCCCTGCGCGAGCAGGAAGCTGACAAGCGGCCGTCCGTCATCGAGCGTCAGCAGGTCCGAGACGCGGGCTTCAAGACCAATCGACACGAACGCCAGCGCAAACCAGAGCGTACGCAACGATCCAAGCGCGCCACTGGTTTGTTTGACGAGCTCAGGAGTAAACACGAACGAGAACAGGAGCGACGCAGCGACGAAGCCGATGACGAACTTCGGGAATCGCTGCCAGATGACGCCGGCACCGAGGGACTGATCACGATTGGCGTTCGTGCGAACACTCCACCACATCGAGAGCGCCAGGGCGGCGACACCGATCAGCACATTCTGCGAAAACTTCACAATCGTACCAACCTTCATCGTCGTGTCGCTGACGAGCGCACCCGCAGCAGTCACCGAACCCGTGGTGTCGAGTGTCCCACCCATCCACGCACCTGCGACGACGTCAGGAATGCCCGTGAGCCGCACGATCCACGGCATGAGGATGATCATGGGAACGGCCACGATCAGCACGAGCGACGTGACATAACTCAGCTTCCGTCGGTCGCCCTGAATAGCCCCGCAGGCTGCGATCGCCGCCGAAACGCCGCAAATCGACACAGCGGTCGACAGCATCACCGCGAGCTCTTCGTCCACACGAAAACGTGACGCCAGCCAGAAAGAGACATACCAAACGACGATGACGACGCCGACCGCCTGTACGAGGCCGAGGACACCGGCCTGTACCACATCGGAGAACAGGATCGTGGCACCCATGAGCACCAGCCCGGTCTTGATGAAGAGCTCCGAGGAAGCGGCGGCGCGTACAAAGGTGAAGGTGCCGCCGAGATGGCTTACGAGCAATCCCAACGCGAGCGCGAAGATGACGTACTCGATGCCCCACGCAATCGAGGCGGTGTTGCCGGCGAGCACGAGCGAGCACCAGGCAAGCGGAAAGACCAGCGCGAACCCTTGCGTAAACCGTCGAACATTGCCGCCCTGCAGTGCAACGGCGGCTGCCGACAGCGCCCACAGACCGAACCCCGCGCCGAGCCACGGAACGAGGACCTCCGGTCGGAACAGCGCCGACAATGCCGTGTCGGCGCCCCACCGGAGCGCGGGCAATGCCGGCACGCCACCGAACAGGACCGCGCACAAGGAGGCGGCGCCCAGAATGACGGCAATCCAATCCTCGTGAATCGGCGCGGTCGGCGCTGTCTTTCGAGCGGCCGGCGCTCCGCTACGGGCAACGCCAACGCCGCGAGCAGAATCAAGGGTCTCGATCATGTCGATCTCCGGCACAAAAGAAAAAGGCCCGGAAAGCATCTCAGCCTTCCGGGCCTTTTTATGTCGCTGAAACTGGTTCGCTTTAATGCGTCAAGACGTGGGCGACCCGTAACACAGCGCGGCCTTCGGAGGCTGCAGCTCCAAGGCAACAACAACACGCGCAGTCTGGACGGGCGAACACGACGGCGAATCGTGTCACACGGCCCGAACGTGTGTCAAATTCTAGGCCCCGGATCCCCGATCCCGGATCCCCGATCCCGCGATCCCCGATCCCCGATCCCCACCCTCAGGGCGCAGGCGGCGTGACAGTGATCTGAATACGCTTGCGGAACTTGACCGGCTTGCCGTTCATCATCGCCGGCACGTACACCCACTTGGTGGCGGCGTTCATCACCATCTTGTCGTACGAGGCAGTCACCGGAACCACCATCGCTGCTGATTCGACCGAGCCACCCTCATCGATCACTACTTCGACGACGCCGGTGACCCCGCGAGGAGGAACGGCTCCGGGGTACCTCGGCAGCGTCTGCGCAAGAGTCTGCGGCGGTACGACGCTTCGTTCCTCGCCCGTGTAGATCACGGACGCCGGACGGGCGACGGCCGCGGCCGCTGGTGGCGCCGCTGCAACCGGCTGGGGCGGCGGCGCGGGTGCCGGCGCCGGCGGTATCCCTTTGACACTCAAATCGTGAAAGCCTGCAGCCAAAGTACGAAGGTCGGCGAGCGGCGGCTTGCTCGCGGCACTGCCCATGTCCGGGTCGTTCAGCGCGTCCACGACTCGTCGGAATCCGGATGCGGCCGACTCGAACTCCTTCCTTTCGAACGCGCCCTTCGCGTCGGCGTACTGCTGCTGAACGATCGATGGCAGGAGGCGCTTCCTCGCCTCGCTGAACGCAGTGCGCATCCGCGGCGACAGATCCTCACCAGGCCGGTACAGCGGATCGCGCGCAATAATCATTTCTACGGAGCGCTCGGCATCCTGTGTGCGACCGACCGCCAGGAGGCAGAGCGAGCGATACAGCTCGATCGACTGCTGATCTTCGCTGGAAGCGCCTGACAGGCGATCCAGCAGCTTGAGGGCGCTATCGTACTCGGCGGACGCGTACAGGTCCCGCGCCGCGGAAAGCGTATCCTGTCCGTGCAGGTGCGCTGCGCCCAGCAGCAGAATGCCGAGGCATGTGACAGCAATTCTTGCGTTCCCCATGATTATTTCTTCCTCATATCAACGCTGACCTTCGCGGCCTGGCCGACGGTCACGGTCGCACGTACCACCTGTTCACCGAGCTGTGGATGCCGGAACACGATCTCGTGGGGTCCGATCGGGACGGAGACGTTCCCAATGGGGGTCTCACCGACGCGCTCGCCGTCAATCCAGACGTCGGCCCACGGCTGCGCGTTGAGCGCCATCGATCCTTTCGGCCATTCGAGTCGAAGCGACGAGACCTGTCCCGGCGCAACGGTGACCACGCGTGAAACCCGGTAGTCGAGCGCCTCGTTCACGAGGTCGAACTCGTGACGCCCCGCTGACACCATGATGCGATCGCTGCGGCTCGTCCCGAGGAGCCGTGTGTCTTCGTACACCTGCACTTCCGCGGGTGCAGATACCGAAATCCAACCGGAAACCGGTGCGCCCTGGGGCGTCGACGACATGGGCACGACGAGTGACGCAGTGGCACCCGGCTGCACCGTCACTTCATGCGTCACGGAGCTGACATCGTTCGCCAGCACGACGGTGTGATTTCCCGGTGTGAGTCCTTCGAGCGTCAGCGGCGTCTGGCCCTGAGCCATTCCATCAACGGTGACGCGCGCGCCCGACGGCTCGGTTCGCAGGGTCAACTGTCCTGTCTGCGGGCCTGCAGTGGGCAACTCAATTGACTGCGACACGGTGCCACCGGCGGTGATCGTCAATGGAATGACGCGTGCGCTTCCGCCATTCGCTGCGAGCCTGAGCTCATGACGTCCAGGCGCCAGTTCCAATGTCAGCGGCGTCACGCCACGGGGCTCACCGTCGATGACGACTGGCACACCAGCGGGATTGGTGGTCACCGTGAGAGTGCCCGGGGCTTCGGCAGATGCGGAAGGCAGATACGATCGGCTGAGCAGAGCGCCTCCGCCCGCGAGCGCGAGGATCGCAACGGCGGCCGCGGCGACACGGGGCTGCCGCCACCACGGCATCCCATTCTTCTCCCGCGTCTCCAAATAATCGACATCATGCGCGGCTGCGACCGCGCGCAGGTTTTCGGTCATGGCCGCCGGTGGCGGCGAAGCCGGTCGCGGCGACGAGGCAGGTGCTGGAGCCTTGGCCGCTGGTGCCGGCGAGGCAACCGGTGACCGCGGAACACTGACAGGCGTAGGTGTCGGAGCGACGGCGACCGGCGCCGGCGGAACTGGAACGTGCGGCTTGACTGCCGGCGGCGCAGGCTGCTGCACACGCGGCGGCGTCTGTCCCGGGACAATCGGGGCCGCAACGGCCGCGGCAACCGGTGCGGGCGCGGGCGATGTGGGAACCGACCGAGACAACCCGACGTTGACGCCGACCGGTCGAGACGGCGCCGTTACTGATGCAGCAGGCGGCGTCGGCATCACCGGAGGCGCGGCCGGTGCTGGCGCAGGCACAGAAGGAGCGGCGGCGGGCGACGCCGCAGCCGTAGCCGAGTATCTGGCGTAGTCCGCCATGAACGATTTCAGCGCGCCAAAGGACGCCACGTAGTCGCTGGTTCCGAGCACGTGCTCGAGCTCCGACCATGCTTCTACCGCCGTGACGAACGAATGCCGTGGATCGAGCTGCAGCATTCGCGACAGCCACGTCCGGAGCTCCGGCGGAAGCGGCTCGACCCCACCGGTGGCGGTCAACCCCCATGCGCCCTCGGCGAGCGCGGCGACTTGATCGGGATAATCGTCGCTGTCGAGCGGCCGGCCGAGGATCAGGGCCAGTGCCACCATTCCAATCTGCATGACGTCGGCGCGGAAATCGAATGTCGGTTGGGCGGCCGTCGGCAGCGGAATGCGCAGTTCCTTCCAATACCGGTCGTGCGAATATCCGAGCTGCTCGACCGACGCGCCCAGCATGTGATCGACGACCACCAGACGGGCGTTCGGAGTAATGATGATTCGCTCCGGCGCGAGAGCCCCGTGCCCGACCGCGGGCATCTTGTCGTGCAGTGCGGCCATCGCGGGCACGAGTTGTCTGATGAGACACAGCGCGGCGTTGACTTCGAGCGGCAGCAGCTGTTGCTTGGCGACCGCCAGCACGGTTGAGAGCCGCGCGCCCGGCACGCGGTCGGAGACGACGACGAGCCTGGAGCCGTTCTGGCCAAGCCGCTGCACGCTTCGAACGCGCGCAAAGCACGTGTTCTGGAAGCCGACCAGCGCGTTGACGCGATCACGGAGGGCGGGCTCGAACGACGGGACCGCGGTGAAGTGTTCTGCAAACTCGAGCACTTCGAGCGGCTCGCCGCCAGGACCTACTGCGTGATGGCGCTTGCCGAATCCGTCCTCGAACACCGAGCGGCGCGGCACGGGCGTGTGTGAAGATCCAGTATCCATAGTCGTCTGGGTCGCCCGACTCCAAGTTCTGTACCCTCCGCGCACACGCGGGTCTGCCATCGTCCAAGTGCTTTGAAGTGTGTCGCTTGGCGGCGTGCGTGCGTGTCGCGCGCTCGACGGGTTCTCACTTCGTCTTACAGAACTGGCAGCGCGCGATCATTTCTGTCAGCGCGCCCGTGCATCGCCGATCGGGGAAAAGAAGGCAGGAACGAATTTCTACTGTTGCTGCTGATCCTGTTGCGCGTCGGGCCTCGGCATCGCCACGCCGGCCTCTCGTGACATCCACGGCGTGAACGGCACCACGTCGGACGACAGCGGCGACGGCGCCGTTCCGACGAGCACCGCCACTCCCAGTTCGCTGCGGACGGCGGTAACACCCTTATATACGCCGCGCGTCGGCGGAACGTCGGCATAGTCGCGGCCGACTGCCACGCGGATGTGACGATCCTGCGCGATGAGATTGTTGGTTGGATCGAAGCCGATCCATCCGATCTCGGGAAGGAATGCTTCGACCCACGCGTGCGTCGCGCCATCGGTGGACCTGTCGAGACTGGAAGCATCCCGATATAGATACCCGCTCACGTATCGCGTCGGAATGCCGAGCGGTCGAGCCAGGGCGATGAAAATATGCGCAAAGTCCTGGCAGACGCCGCGCCGGGCTTCGAGCGCTTCGTCAATGGGCGAATCGACGCGCGTGCTGCGGGGCTTGTATTCGAACCTCGCGGAAATTTCGCGCATGATCCGGCGCAACGTCGAGAGCGGGTCGTCGCCGCGTTCGAGCGTCAGCTCGCGCGCGAAATCATCCAGCAGAGGCGAGGCTCGCGTGAACACGCTCGGAGTCAGGTACTCCCAGGATTCACCCGAATCCGCGAGAGCGTCGAGGTCGTTCCATACGTCCAGGCCCAGACGGTCTGGAAGCGGCGGCGACGGCGTGCATTCGACGAGCGCTTCGGCCGTGAGGGTGAGCCGCGCATGACGCGCCGGAATGTCGAAGAAATGGACCGTGTTGCCGTCGTGATCCTGGTACATCATCACGCGCGACGAAGGCGAAGGCGTCAACGCGAAATGAAGGCACCGCTGACAGCCGTCGCTTCGCGGCTGCATACGCGCTTCCATCGTGCTCTCGGTGATCGGCGTGTCGTAGGTAAAACGCGTGACGTGACGGACGGAATAGCGCATGGTTCTTACGCGGTTAACGCCGATTCGATGGGATACGAAATATAGGTCTGGTACAGCGCCGTATGAATCTGCATGCATTGCCGGCCGACGCCGCTCAGATACGCATGAGGACCTTCGCTGAGCACTTCGTCAACCTGTGCGTAATCGAGGGATGCACGCAGCCGGCCTGACAGGCGTTCGGCGCGTGTGCCATCGGACCGGCCGCCGTAACGTGCAAGCGCTCCGACCGCGCCCTCGACGCGAGTCGCTGAAAACCTGATCGACCGAGGGAACTCCGCATTGAGCAGCAGGAACTCCGTCACTCGCTCGGGTCTGTACATCCGCTGTGTAGCGACGACAGTAGCTTTCGAGTGCGCAGCACGACCGCAGCAGCGACACCCAATCTGCCTGATCCAGCGGCCGGATCGCCGCCGGACCCGCCTCTTTCGTAAAGAACGCATCGAGAAGTGTGGCGGTCGCGGCAGCACGCTCGAGAAACCGGCCGGACTGCAGGTACTGCCAGCCCTCGCCGTGCCCCATCGTCGCGTTGGTGATTCCCTCGAACAGATGCACGCCTTCTGTAATGGAGCGCGTTACATAGTTCGTCCGCCCGGACGACAACACGTCATCGCGCATGTTTCGGATTCCGAGATAGAGGGCATTGATTTGCTCCCACATCTCGGAGCTGATCTCATCACGGACCTGGCGCGCGTTCTCGCGCGCCGCGACGACGCACGCCGCCACCGAGTTGTGGTTCGCTGTGTCGAAGAGCGCGCCATCAGCAAGCGACATCGCCGGACCTGTGGCGGGCGGCAGCACGAGGCGCCGGTAGATCTCAATGGCGCTTTCGTCAATCGGCGATGGACGGCCAAGACCGTGATCGACGGCTGCGTCGACGACGCGTGCGGTGTGTACTGCACGCTCGAGATAACGGCTCAACCAGTAAAGTGCGTCCGCCACGCGGGACAGCAGCATCACATCAGTCCAGCAGCACCCAGGTGTCTTTGCTTCCGCCACCCTGGGACGAGTTCACGACAAGCGACCCTTTCCGCAGCGCCACCCGCGTCAGACCTCCGGGAACCACCATGGCGCGCTCTCCATACAGCACGTACGGACGCAGGTCGACGTGCCGCGGCTCGATTCCCTCCTGGAGGAAGCAGGCCGCTCGCGACAAGGCGAGCGTCGGCTGCGCGATGAAGTTGCGCGGGTCGGCAACAATGCGGCTGCGGAAGTCCTCGCGATCCGCCCGCGTGCTGTGCGGCCCGACCAGCATGCCGTAGCCACCCGACTCCCCCACAGCTTTGACCACCATGGTGTCGAGGTGCTCGAGCACGTGACTGCGGTCGGCAGGATTGCTCAACAGATACGTCTCCACGTTCTCGAGGACCGGCTCCTCCGACAGATAGAACCGGATCATCGCCGGCACATAGGCATAGATCGCCTTGTCGTCCGCAACACCGGTTCCTATGGCGTTCGCGATTGCCACGTGGCCGGAACGGAATGCGTTGAGCAGACCCGCCACACCGAGGTGCGAATCGGCGCGGAACGCGAGCGGATCGAGAAAATCGTCATCCACACGCCTGTAAATCACGTCCACGCGCCGCAGCCCGGACGTCGTCCGCATATAGACGATGGTGTCGTGCACGAGGAGGTCTCGTCCTTCGACGAGCGGAAGCCCCATCTCGCGAGCCAGGAACGCGTGCTCGAAGTAGGCGGAATTGCCGACGCCAGGCGTCAACACGACGATGGTCGGATCGGGGCAGGTGGGCGGGGCAATCGCGCGGAGCGTCGCCAGGAGTCCCTGGCCGTAGTGGGCGATCGGCCGGACGTTGTACCGGCTGAACAGCCCGGGGAACACGCGCTTGGTTACCTCGCGGTTCGCCAGCATGTACGACACACCGCTTGGAACCCGCAGGTTGTCTTCCAGGACGACGAAGCGGCCGTCTTCGAGCCGAACGAGGTCGGTGCCGGCTACAGACACGTAAGCGTCGCGATGAACCTTGACGCCCCGCATTTCACGCCGGTAGTGTCGACAGCTGAACACCAGCTCGCGCGGGACGACCCCTTCCGCGAGAATGCGCCCTTCGTTGTAAATGTCCTTCAGGAACAAGTTGATCGCGGTGAGCCGTTGCGCGAGCCCTCGCTCGAGCGTCGTCCACTCGGTCGCGGTCAGGATCCGCGGTAACAGGTCGAAGGGAAAGATCCGCTCAGTGCCCTGCTCGTCGCCGTAGACCGTGAACGTGATGCCTTGCGTGAGGAAGGCGCGATCGGCATCGAGCTGCCGGCGCTGCAGCTCCTCGGGCGTGACCGAGGCTAGTTCTTCGAGGAGCGCGTGATAATGCGGCCGCGGCCGCCCCACGGCCTCGAACATCTCGTCGAAGACGCCATCGAGATCGTACTGGGAGAACAGGCTCCCCATGGACGCCGGCATCGGGCCCGTATGCATACGTAATGGCCATTGCCGGTTGCGAAGGCGGCACGAGCCGTAAACGGGGCGCAGAGGAAGCCATCGACGGGTGGGACTTCTCAACCGAGCGGCGCCGTCCTACGTATTACGCGACAGATTTGTCGCCACCGATCGGCATGCGAACAGGAACGTAGGCCAGCTGACGCTCGAATCCTACGGGTGGCGCCTGGCCGGTTCGAATGACCGTTCGCCGGTGCGTCCACTTCAGAAACCCTGCCTCCGCCAGCGCGTCGAGCACGCACCGGCAGTCGTCGATTCCAAGATTCCACAGACGTACGGCCTGTGGAAGCGTCAACTCCAGACCCGGCATCTCCACGAAGTCGGCCCGCGCGCGATCAACGAAAGTTGCGAAGCTCATATCCCGGAGAGAGCAACCGGTGAGCCATATCTGCAGCGAGAGCGCGGCGCGGAAATGTCGTTTGTTTCCAGCACGTTGCCGCATTTATCTGCGAAGTGAGTGCCGTTGCAGACAATCAGACATAAATGTCTGTCGTAACTTCAGAAGCAACGACATTGTCTGAATGGACTTCCGGCTGGTTCGACACGGTTACTGGCGATCCGGCAGCAGACGACACCACGCACGAACACCTGAAGCATTAACCGACTGCGGGAAGGGCGAGCTCGCTAGCTCCGCCGGGCGTAATCCAGCCGTATCCCCGGGTACGGTTTCTGCCCTGCTCAACGCCAACGACGCGCTCCCGGTGACTTTTCCCGAGAGCGCATGGCAAAGCGGCCTGTGTCGTCACGAGATGGCGCGGGCCGCCGCGACTCCGCGCGGAGGATGCGCACGCAAACACGTGCATTCCCGTCGATTCGCGGCAGGAGAACCATATGAGCAAGAAGGGAATCATGGACGCGATTTCGAATAGAACATTCAGAAACCTGACGCTTGCCGTTGCCGTCGCTTTCACGTGTGGGTACGCGTACACGTTTGGCGATCCATCCGCGTTCAGTGCCAGTGCGCAGGATTCGCCCGCCGCGCAATCTGTCCCCGCCAAGCCGGCAGGACAAACACGAGTTGAGAAGGACCTTCTTGGGGAAAAGGCAGTACCTGCCGACGCCTACTGGGGCGTTCAGACCGCGCGAGCCCTCGAAAACTTCCAGATATCGGGCATCCCCATCAACCACTATCCGGGCTTCGTCGAAGCATGGGCGATCGTGAAACTAGCCGCCGCACGCGCCAACACGGACGTCGGCGCCATGAAACCGGAAAAACTGGCGGCCATCGAAAAGGCCGCGGACGCCGTGCGCAAAGGCAAGTACCACGACCAGTTCGTCGTCGACTGGTACCAGGGTGGCGCCGGCACCTCGACGAACATGAACGCGAACGAGGTGCTCGCCAACATCGCGCTCGAGCTGACGGGGCACAAGAAGGGGGAGTACTCGATCATCGAGCCGCACGACGACTTGAACATGTCGCAGTCGACGAACGACTCCTATCCCGACTGCGATCAAAGTGGCGCTCATCCTGCGTAACGACAAGCTGACCGCAGAGCTCGAGAAGCTCGCCGATTCATTTCGAGCGAAGGGCGACGCCTACATCGACGTCCTCAAGATGGGCCGCACCGAGCTGCAGGATGCCGTCCCCATGACGGTCGGACAGGAATTTCATGCCTTCGCGGCGTCCATCGAGAGCGAAATACAGCTGCTGCGGGACGCCGAGAAGTACCTGTATTCGGTCAATATGGGCGCCACAGCCATCGGAACGGGGATCAACGCGCCCAAGGGGTACGCCGAGCGAACCGCGATGCACCTGGCGAAACTCACGGGCAAGCCGATCGTGCCCGCCTCCGACATGCTGGCAGCGACCTGGGACCAGCAGGGGTTCGTCGTCTATTCCTCGGCGCTGAAGAGCGTCGCCATCAAGCTCTCGAAGATCGCCAGCGATCTGATCCTGCTCACCTCGGGACCGCGCGCAGGCCTCGCCGAGATCAACCTGCCGGCGCTGCAACCGGGCTCCTCCATCATGCCGGGAAAGGTGAATCCCGTCATCCCCGAGCTCGTCAACCTCGTCGCGTTCCGAGTGATGGGGAACGATTACACGGTGACCATGGCCGCCCATTCGGGCCAGCTTCAGCTCAACGCGTATGAGCCAATCGAGGGGCTCGCGATCATGGAGTCGCAGGCCCTGCTCTACAACACGTCGATGGCATTTCGAAAGTCCGTAGACGGGATTACGGTCAACAAAAAGGTGCTCAAGCACTACATGGACACGACCGTCGGCATTGTCACAGCACTGAACCCTGTACTCGGATACGACAAGACAAGCGAGCTGGCGGCCGAAGCCTACAAGAGCGGGAAGGGAGTCCTCGAAATTGTCCGGGAACGGAAGCTCCTGACCGAGCAGCAGATCGCCGAGTTGCTCGATCCGGCGAAGCTGACCAACCTCGACAAGACCAAGTACCGCAGGACGCCATCGCAAGACTAAGAAGACAACGAAACGTAGCCGGAGGCCTTCAGGCCTCCGGTATTGAGAAAGAGGAGACCAGCAATGATGAGCGCTCGCAAGAAATCGATAGTGATGATGATCGTCGCGGTGGCGCTGTGCGTCGAGCTTGCTCCGGCGCAGGGCAGAAAAGCGAACGTGATGATCCTGGCGACCGGCGGCACGATCGCGGGCGCTGCCGCAACCGGTACGCAGGCAGGCTACACATCGGGCGCCGTGACGATCGACACGATGCTGGCGGCGGTTCCGGGAATCAACGAGCTCGCCAATATCAAGGGCGAGCAGGTCTCGAACGTGGGTTCGCAGGACATGACGTTCGACATCCTGCTCAAGGTCGCCAAGCGAATCAACGAGCTGGCGAAGTCGCCCAACGTGGACGGCTTTGTGATTACCCACGGCACGGACACCATGGAGGAGTCCGCGTTCTTTCTAAATCTCACAGTGAAGACCGACAAGCCGGTGGTCATGGTGGGCTCGATGCGTCCCTCGACAGCCGTGAGTGCCGACGGCCCGCTGAACCTCTATAACGCCGTCGGGGTGGCGGCCGATCCCGCGGCCAAGGGACGCGGCGTGCTGGTCGTGATGAACGACTGGATCCAGGGCGCGCATTCACTCACCAAGACGAGCACGACGGCCGTCCAGACCTTCATGTCGCCGCTCCGCGGAGTCGTGGGCGTCGCAAATTACGGCAAGAACGATTTCTACACCAGCCCCTCGTGGAAACACACGACACAGTCCGAATTCGACATCACACAGGTCACCGAGCTGCCGCGCGTGGACATCATCTACGGCGCGCTTGACATGTCGCCGGACTTGATTGATTGCGCCGTCGAAAAGGGCGCCAAGGGCATCGTCATCGCGGGCGTCGGGAACGGCAACATGAACAAAGCGTCGGTCATGGCAGCTGCCAACGCCGTCAAAAAAGGTGTTGTGGTGGTGCGAAGCTCGCGCGTGCCAACGGGAGCCGTCGGGCGGAACGTCGAGGTCAATGACGACGAGCTGGGCTTCATCGCATCCGACGAGCTGAACCCACAGAAGTCGCGGGTTCTCCTGTCGCTGGCGCTGTTGAAGTCTCACCGGAGCCCGGAGAAGATTCAGACGATGTTTGCCACGTACTGAAACCCACGTAGCCGTGAGTTTTGAGTCCTGCCCTGAGGCCTCAGTATGGCGATTCGGCCGACGTTCCTCCTATTGGCAACGGCGCTTCTTTGCATTCCGTTGACGGTGGAGGGGCAGCAATCGGCCGGGTCGCAGGCTACGACTCCCCCCGCCTCGCCGCAAACTACGGCTCCCGCCTCACCGCCGTCGACGCTCGACGACACGCTCAAAGCTAGCGACGACGAAGTCCCTGAACCCGTTCGCAAGCTGATCGACTGGAACGAGTACGATGGGCCACTTTTTACGCTCGGCATCGGGCTTGGCTTTCTGTACCAGTACGCAGCCTTCGCCCAGGACGAAGACAGCAAGGAACAGATCGCGCTGCACCCGGAGCCGAAGACCAGGGATCTCCGTATCCTTTTGAGAGGACGTCTCAAGACCGACCGAGCAACGACGTGGAGTACCGGGATCATGAGGGACTTCGTGACCAACGACTGGACGTTCCGGCAAACGGGATTCCTGGTAGACGTGCCGGAGATATACGGCCAGATCTTCATCGGACGCCAAAAAGAGGGGTTCTCGCTCAACAAGATCATGGTTGGGTACGCCGGGTGGACGATGGAACGAACAGAGTTCAGCGACGCGGCGATCCCGATCCTCGCCGACGGCGTCAAATGGCTCGGCTCTTTACCCGAGAAACATTTCCTCTGGAACCTCGGGTTCTTTGGGGACATTCTCTCTAAGACTGAGAGCTTTTCAACTTACGCACATCAGACTGTGGGCCGATTCGTGTGGTTGCCTGTGGAATCGGAGGAAACCGTCCTTCACCTCGGCATCAACCTCCGTTACGGAAAGCCGGCGGAGGGCATGTTGCAGCTCCGGTCGCGGCCCGAGGCGTTCGAGGCGCCGTTCTTCGTCGACACGGGATTGTTTCCAGCCAAGAGCACCACAACGACCGACGTCGAGGTCTACTACCGGCCAGGCCCGTTGCTCGTCGGTACTGAGTACTACGTTCAGTGGGCGGATGCTCCGGAGGCAGGTAATCCGGTCTTCAACGGCGGAAACGTGTTCGTCTCCTGGATGGCCACCGGCGAAACGCGCACCTACAACACCCGCGGCGGATTCTTCGAGGAAATCTCACCGGCGCGTCCTGTCTTTCAGGGAGGACCCGGAGCCTGGGGCCTTGTGACGAACTTCTCGTACATCGACCTTGATAGCGGATCGCTGCAAGGCGGCAAGTTCTGGAGGCTCACGCCGATGGTGAACTGGTATCTGTCCGACAACCTGCGGCTCGAGATGGCCTATGGGTATGGTTCGCTCGACCGCTTCGGCCTTGTCGGCAAGACGCAATTCTTCCAAACGCGTCTTCAGCTCGTGATCTAGTCCAGATCTTGATCTGACCCCTGCGGCCGATCAGAAGTTCATCTCGAGGTTGATGCTGTATAGCGGGCCGTTGCCCCCGACCGGGTACGGCACGGCCGTGTACCCGACGGGACTATTGTTCAACTGAATGAATTCGACGTTCACTCGAAGCCCGCGTTGTTTCGTGAAATACCAGTTTCCGCCTGCGCGAAGCTCCGAGGCATCGCCGAAACGGCCAAAGATTTGTGCGCCACTCAGATACACCTGAAGAACCTTTTGTATGACCATCGCAGAGGATTGCAGCTGGTATCCCTGATCCGTGATTGAAGCGATCTCGCCCGTGTTGGGGCCCGAGAAGTCGTTCAGCCAGCGCCGGTAATACTCCGCTTCGAGCGACAGCCCGCGATACTTGATACCACCATCGAGGCTCATCATCTGGTAGTCGACCGTCTCGACGGAGATGCCCGGACCGAAGAGATTCGGCGTGAAGATGATGCTGCCGTCGGTCAGCCGGATCTGACTGTTCTCGATCGCGTTCGTACCTGGTTGCTCCTGTGCGGTTTCCAGGCTGTGGGTGTAGTGCGCGCCGAGCCTCGTGGCGACCATCTGGTGGTTGTCGTAATCGCCAAAGGTCCCGTAGAGGCCAAATTCACCGGCGGACAGCCAATTCACCATGAAGGATTGCGTATCGAGCTGGTTGTCAAGCTGCGTCGCGCTGACGCCCAACTGGCTCAGATTGTTGCCGACCATCGCCATGTAATTGAGCTTGCCTGTGACTCGATTCTTAAGCCAGATTCCGGTGGTGTACGAGCCCCGGAAGAATTCGTCAGAGGTGAGGCGATCGTCGACGCCGAGCCAGTAGGGAAACTGGCCCTCGGTGCTTCTCACCGAAGGAAGCGACGTGATGCCCGCGCCGAACATCACGAAGTCGCTGAAGGCGTAACTCAGATTTCCGGCGCCGACCACCTGAGCCGGATCGCCCTGCGACGTATTGGCCGACCAGACGTAGAGGTAATAGCGGAACTTCGGCGTGAGGAACCAGCCTGAGAAGGGGAGGAAAAACTTGTTCAGCTGGATGTCCTGCCGCTGCTGTATCGACTGGGTGTTGCCGAAGAAGTTGACGAAGCTGCCATCCAGGCTCCGTTGATTCAGGTATCGCGCGTAGCTGAACAACCGCACATACATCTCACCCTTGTCGACGGAGAAGAGGAGGAATCCGGCGTTCGGCACGTACGTAGGCGGGCTCTTCTCCGCCGGCGGTTCTGCAACGGCGCCGGCGACGAACTCGCCGCTACAACCGTCCGACACCCAGATGCCCGTGTCATCGTAGCCCCAGGTCTTTCCAAGAAGGCATGCGGCCGCGCCCGTGGATTTCACGAGCGCGACGCCCGACGACGTGTCGGCCGGACACTGCTGTCGAGCGCCAGCGCTCGATTGACACGCGATGGGGTCCGGCGTGGGCGTCGTCGCATCAGCGGCGTCCTGCGCGTGAGCGGATCCGATCGGCGCCGCTGTCACACCTATGCAAAGCAGGATCACACGAAGAATCGGTGTCAATCGCATGCGCATAGCCCCGCGGAACGGCGCGATATTGTGCTGAACGGCCGGCGTGTATGCCGGCCGCTATGTTGATGATCTCAGCGCCCGGTGGTCCCAACCGGTCTGGGTGCTTGTGCTCGCGTACGGGTTCCCGTTGAGCGCCGCAGAGATGTCGCGGATCGCCCTTTGGGCACGGACACTGTTGCCGGCGTCATCGAGGGGAGGCGAGACGACGGCGATTCCGAACTTACCGGGCGAGACCGCAATGATGCCGCCACCGACGCCGCTCTTGCCGGGCAGTCCCGTGTGATAGAGCCACTTGCCCGAGTCGTCGTACAGGCCCGCCGTCGCCATCACGGCGAGGACGCCAGGAACTTTGGAGGCATCCATGACCTGCTTGCCGGTGACCGGGTTCCTGCCGCCGAACGCCAGTGTCGCCGCCATGACAGCGAGGTCCCTCGCGTTCACGCCGATCGAGCATTGACGCGTGTAGAGATCGACGGCCTGCTGCCAGTTGTCCTTGATGTAGCCGTATGCGTACATGAGCGCGCCAATGGCCTGGTTACGCTGGTTGGTATCCGATTCGGACTTGTAGACGTCCTGCAACACGGTGAGCTGCCGTCCGGCGGCGGCGTCGTGGAAGCCGATGATCTTTTTCCACACCTCGTCAGCTGTCGCTCCCTTCACCATGCTGGTCGTGGAGATTGCGCCGGGGTTTACCAGCGGATTCATCTCGGGCGCGCCGGTTCCGACGACGGTGCGCACGCCTTCGACGGCGATAATCGAGTTGAATCGCGCGCCGGTTGCGTCGACGCCGATTCGCTTCTCGACCGACTCGAGGCCTTGCTCCTGGATGACCTCCGCCATCGTGAACACTTTTGAGATCGACTGGATCGACACCTCGGTCTTGGTGTCGCCAGCGGTGTACACCTTGCCGTCCGCGGTGACGAGGGCAATGCCGTACAGGTTCGGGTCTACTTTGGCGAGGGCCGGAATGTAGTCGGCGTTCTTGCCCTCCTTCAGGTTTCTGTACTTGGCGTAGGCAGCGTCGACCGCCGCCTGGGTCCCGGCCGGAATCTCGCCGGAAGGCCGCTGCGCCGCCAGGCCGACGCCGACTACGGCAGCCGCAATGAACCCGCTCACATATCCAATCGCCGTTCGTCGGTTCATAACCCGCATCACTAGCCTCCAATTGAAAGACTGAAGTTCCACCGCACCGAGAACTGGATCCGATATTGGTCGAAGGTGAACTCGTTGATGTTTTCGCGCTGCCCCCACTGACCCTCCACCCCGAGCATCACATTCGTCACCGGGTAGTACAGGAGGTTCGCCAGCGCATACTGACCTTCGTGAAACGCCACGTCAGCCTGCCCGTCGCTATTGGTGATCCGCAGCATCGAGTAGCCGCCGGAGCTCGTCCAGTGGTCGCTCCAGTTGAAGTCCATGAATGCGACGATGCCGAGAACCGGGAGCGCTTCGCCGAGGATCGGCGTTCGGACATTTCCGAAGTTGGTGCGAATCCCGACGTCCACCGGCGCGTCGTTCATGTAGTTTTCGATGCCCTCGCCGTAGGCCACCTGCAGCTTCGCCACGTGCTCACCGAGATTGATGTTCGAGCTGAGATTGACACCCCAACCCCAATCGTGGTCGGCCAGATCGAACTGGTCCTCGAGAAGGTCATCCCAGTTGATATAGCGCGCGATGCCCGCAAGCTGAACGTGGCCCCAGTCGTCGTCATACTTGAAGTGGCTCGAAATGTCCGGAGCCGGAAAACGGCCCTCGATGTTCTGCAGCTCGATACGGTCGGCGAAGTCGCCTTGATCGCCGCTCGCACCGGGCCGCTCGGCTGCGATCATGAAGTTGGAATCGCCGTCGGACCATGGCGTCCACCGGAACTGCACGTTGCGAAAGAACACCATGCCGTTCGGCCCCCAGTACTCGATCGAGTTCGGGAAGACATCGGGATCCATGAACGGGCTCCACGTCTGTCCGGCGCCGATCTGACCCAGCTCGCCCCATGCGTGGCGAAGCCGAAAGGTGGTCTGCCCCGCGTCGACGCCGGTGCCGAACAGTTCGTACTCGAAGATTGTCCTGAGCTCACCGTAGTCCGTCGGCGTAAAGCTCCTGACCCCGAAGCGGCTCTGCCGGACACCCTGGAACCATTCCCCGTTCCTTCCAAACTCGTCCTCGAACGACGGGAGTTTGGTCGGTCTGACGACGTCGAACCATAAGGGGTCGGTCCTCTGGAAGTCGTACCCCATGTCGAGCATGGCGAACCCGTAGATCTCCAGTCGCGTCTTGGGATCGTCTGGTGGGGGCTGGGTTGTCTGGGGCGGCGGCTCTGGAGGCTGTGGTTGACCTCCCGTTTGCGGTTCACCCCCCGTCTCGGGTCCACCCCCCGTTTGCGGTTCACCCCCCGTTTCGGTTCTCCCCCCGTCTCAGGTCCACCTCCCGTCTGCGGTTCATCCCCCGTTTGCGCCGATGCGGAGAGTGCGCAACTCAGTACGAGCGACGCGGCCCACAGCCCGGCAGCGTCCCATCGGACGCCCCTGCCATGTGTGTTGGTCATGGTCTCCTTGCTCCTCCCTGCACATTCGCGGTTTCCCACGCCCGCACCCGTTTCCGGGCCTCGTCGAAGAGGCGCTGGTAGTTGCCCTTGCGCACCTGTTCGCTCGCCGACGGCGTCAACTTCGCGAAGAGCGGTGCGTACAGGTCGTACACCTTGAGGTAGCTGGCCTGGTCAGTCGGCGCGACCTCGTCGGTGCCGAACAGGAATCGATCAGGATGGCGGTTGATGACATCGGCGAGGTGTTGAGTGAACTCGGGCATCGCCAACGGATACTTCGCCGTCTCGTCCCACGAGATGTCGATATAGACGTGGCTGAGGTCCGCGCTCGAGAGCAAGGGGTCCAGCCGTGCGAGCTGGTCCTTCACCGGACGGACGACGCGCCCGAGGCCGCAATGTGCCCAGATGATCGTGGTCTTCGGATGCCGGCGGAAAAGCTCGCCGAGCTGCACCATCAGGTACGGCTCCTGTCCGGGCTTGGCAAACGGCACATCGATGTCGTTGTGCAGGAGGACGACGAGGCCCACCTCGCCTGCAAAGTCAAGGAGCCGGTCGAGTGCTGGATTCGTCAGGCTCGCGGTGTCTCCGGCGACCTTGGCCGACACGAACTCTTTGTGGATGGTGAATTCGCCAATCCCGGAAAAGACACCGGGAAACGTCTGCAGCACACGGCGAATGTGGTCGACCGCATACATGTCGGCGGGGTTGAACCCGGTGATCATCGGATCGAAACGCGCCTGCTCCTCCTTTGTGAGGGAGCGATACGCCATCGCGATGAACGCGTCCGTGAACGAGTAGTAATAAAGCGGCGCGTCCGTCTGCAGGTAGTACGTCGGTGCGTAGTGACCGGTGTTGCCGTAGGCCCACGTCTGCTGCAGCGGAATTCCGAAGAGTGCAACGCGTCCGACCTTCGTACCCATGATCCGAAGGAACTCGTGGATGTCTGTTCCCTGCTGGACGTAGTTCGTCAGGTGAAGATGTGAGTCGTTCACGACGTAGCCTTCGGAAGCTGTTGGGGGCGGTTGTCTGACCAGCCAGCAAGCCCGGCATCGTGACCACAGATGCCAACGCGATGGCGCTCACGGTTGCCGCTAACAACCAACTATGTCGGGTCATGACCATGTTCCTGCTCGCTCACACGCGTCGCGAAGACGGCGCACCCATCGCGCCGCCGCACGACCTACCGTGTTCGACTCGTTGCAAACTCGACATGGGCACACATGGCCCATCCAGTTCCCCATATCGCGGCGCTGCCGTGCGATGTCGTGGGTGTACAGCCGACCGCGCGCGAAATCACTTGAGCAACGCTAAGTGGACTGTGTCGTCGCGCGGTCAGTAGCAGGTGTCATGCCGCGGTTGGAACCCGGGCAAGCAGGCTGCGTGACCTGTGGACTTCACGAGCGTGACGCCCGCCGACGTGTCGGCGGGACACTCGCGCCATTCGCCGGCTTGCGAAGCGCACGTGACGGTCATGTGCGTCGACCCGGGGCGTCCCTGCGCGTCCTGCGCAAGAACAACATCGCTTGTCGCGATCAGTGCAGCGCATATGGCGACGGTCCGGCAATCCAGCAGGATCAGACTCTGCACACATCCGCCCCGTGGCCGGCCGCGCATTGTCGCGGGTCGATGGACGGCGACGCGCAGAATTGCTTGAACGATCCAATGCGTAGACAAACCGTTGCTCCTCCGAGGCAGGAAATGTGCCCGCGGCGGTCCGGTTAAAAGTGGGACTACGCAGCTCGAAGCGAATCTAAGCCCTGCGGGATTCGGAGCGGCGTTCGGCTTGGCGGGCTGGTGACGCATACCAGTTCTGACGCGCGACAACCTTAGGCGTGTGCGGGTCGTTCTCGTAGGCCGGGGTCATGATTTGAACGCCGTACTCGTTGAACACGTCCAGGATGTTGCGATGGAGGTCGGTATAGAGCCGGCCCATCGCCCGAACGTGGCGGCAGTAGACGTTCAATTCGTAGGTGACGGCGAAGTCGCCCAGCTTTTTCAGCCAGACGAACGGACGCGGATCACTGAGTAGTCCTGGCGTCCGATCGGCGGCCACGAGCAGCATCGCCTCCACCTGCCGCCACGGTGTCTCGTAGCCAATCCCGACCTCTGTGTGCAGAATCAGCCCGTCGGTGCGCGCGATGGAACTGAAATTCAGGACCTCGCTCGTCAGGATCTGAGAGTTCGGGACGATGATCTCCTCATTCTTGAACGAACGGAGATGCGTCACTTGAAGCCGAAACTCGATGACATCGCCGATGACGTTGCCGATCTTGATCCGATCACCGATTCTGAACGCGCGGCGGTAGGTCATCATGTAGCCGGCGATGATGTTGGAGATCGCCGACGAGGATCCAAGCGACAGCACGACGCCAAGGAACAGGGACACCCCTTTGAAGGCGTCGGATTGCGACCCGGGAATGTAGGGGTAGGCCACAATGAGGGCGAGCGCGATGATTGCCGCTCGAACGATCTTGTACGTTGGCTGCGACCACTCGCGCTCGAAGCCTTTGAGCGTGACCGACTCGCTGCTCACGGCGTCGAAAAAGAGACGGGTCACCCGAAGCCCCAGGCGGACGACGAAAAACAGCACCGTGAGAAATATCAGGCTGGGAATGGCGTCGATAGCCCCGCGGCTAATCACCTTCACGGGTTCGAAAAGGACCGCGCCGAGGTCCCGCGACAGCCGCCTTGTCCACGGGAACTGTGCGAACACGACGCCTGCATAGATCAGGATTGCTGTGAGGAGTGCCACGGCACGAAGAGCGCGAAAGGCGCTTCGCAACACACCGGCGATCGACTCCGCGCGCATCACCGTGAACGACTGAAACTGAATCGCGCGGATATGCGGCTGCAGCCGAGGCGTCATCACCTGGCTTGCACGGCGCCAGACCCACAGAAATGCGACGATCGCGACGATGAAGACCAACGTCGCTACCAGTGCGTTGACAACACCGCGCTTCAGTGCGGCCGGTGATCGCGCCTCGCGGTACGCGACGATCGCCTCTCGAATGTGCTCCAGATACACGCTCGCAAGGTCGGCCGGGCGAACCTGTTCCATGGCCGCGTCCGCGTCGACAAACGCCACGAGCGGCCGATTGCCGGCGACGATTTGTACAAAGCCTTCGAGCTCGACGATGCGAAGCGAGTCGAGGGAAATCGTCGGGTCGGCGGCGGCGGCTTCGATGCGTTCCTTAATCCGACGCGCCCGTTCCGGGGCAGGATATGAAGACACCCCGCGGACGCGGAACAGCTCCACGCCATCGACCTCGACCGGGGCCGTCGCGATCGCGCCTTCCGCAGCTTCATCCGACACCTGCGCACTCACGGTGCCGACCGTGAGAGCAGTCGTCAGAATCAGCGACAGGAGGCCAACGCACTCTCACCACATGGCTTTCCAGGTGATCGACTGCCGCTTCAAGCGGCGTACCCAGACCGCGTGATGATAGTGCCCATGGACGAGGCAGCAGCATCGCGGCTGAGCGTGGCATGCCGCGATCACGCCGCGGGACACACCTTCGCTCAAGTGCAAAGTTCAAAGTGCAAAGTGGAAAGTATCGACTCGGCCTGCGATCCAGGCTGACCGCGCGCTGATCTGAGGCCGCGCTCGACTACGATAGTTGGCCGATGTCGGAGTCGATCGTCGCTCTTGAAGTGGCGGAAATTGAAGCCCTCGCAGACCTGTATCGCGCCGCAGGTCCGGCCGTCGTCGCGGACTGCGGGTTATCGGTCAGGGACGTCGGCGACGCCGTACTGATTGCCGCAACCCGCTTCGACGTGCTCGCCCTCAATCGTCTCGTCGGGCTCGGGCTTCGAAGCTCGCCATCGGACACGGCACTCGCCGACGCCATGAGCGCGATCGAACAAACGGGATCGCCGCGATGCTTCGTTCAGGTCGCGCCAACCGGCGCCTCCGACGGCCTGGGCGTCCGGCTCGAGCGGCTCGGCCTGCGGCAGTACAACAACTGGATGCGCCTGCAGCGCAGTCTGGACGACCTGCCGCGGGCGTCAGACTCCTCCGCGACTTCGCTCGACGTGAGGCGGATTGGCTCCGGCCACGCGGACGTTTTCGGCAGTCTCGTCGCAACGGCCTTCGACTATCCACCTGCGCTGGCGCCGATCACGTCGCAGACGATCGGCCGGCCGCACTGGCATCATTACCTGGCGTTCGAGGGCGACACGCCGATCGCGTCTGCTGCGATGTACGTCGCCGGCAGCGCGGCATGGTTTGGTCTTCGCCGCGACCGATGTCGCGCACCGAAAGCGCGGCGCGCAACACGCGCTCATCGTCAGGCGGCTCCAAGACGCGGCTGACGCGGGCTGCAAGTGGGTCAGCGTCGAAACGGCCGAAGACACCGTCACGCGGGATGCGCCGTCGTTCCGAAATCTTCGCCGGCTCGGGTTCGAGGTCGCGTACAAGCGGCCCAACTACCTGTGGGTCGAAGACAGCCCCATCACGTCGTGAGTCGATCTGGCTCTTTGAAGCCTGCCGACCGGATGCCGCTGTGCCCACACGTCATACAGAACGGCAGCGACGGCGTTGATGATCAGATAGAGAACGATCGCGCCACCGAAGCGCTCGTCTGGAAAGTTCGCTGAGGCGATCGCGAGAGCGATCCCCGGATGCCGGCTTGCAGTCGACAGCGCCAGTATAACGGCGTGATCGGGATCTGGCCCGCCCAGGACGTGACCAATTCCAAGTCCCGCAATAATGAAGATTGCGATCGCCACGAGGGTGCCATCCCCGATGAGCACCCATACAGTGGGCAGCGTAATCGCCAGCAGCACCAGAGTGGCCAGCGGCAGCAGCACCTTGCCGACCAGCGCCATAGGCTTCTCGAGGCGCTCCGCAATCGCCGGGATACCCGCGAGGACCATGCCGCATGTCCTCCGAACTTGGTTTCCTTCTTCGGCAACAACGGCAGGTGATCGCGATCGCGCGTCGACGGGGTCTCTCGAGAATCTCGCTCGAGTGGCTCATCAGGCAGGCGCGATCCGCGCGGGACTGACGAAGGGCCTGCTTCAGCCAATCGCGATGTGGGATCTTCACGCCGGTAACGGTCGCGACACTGATATGGGGATCGGCCTGGTTGTGGATCTCGGAATCGTGAAGTAACCTTTGACGTTCCACCTTTGACCTTTGACTTTTGACCTTTGCCTTTCCGGATCAGGAGCCCTGAAATGAGTGCTTTCAATCGAGTGCGATCCTTGATGCTCATCGCCGCTCTCTGCGCGATCCCGTTCCTGGCCCCGGCGCAAACGACCGAGGACCGGACCCAGGACCGGGTGGCATTTCCGGCTCACAAGATCATGGGCAACCTCTACTACGTGGGAACAGGAACGCTCAACTCGTACCTGATCACCACGCCGCAGGGCAGCATCCTGATCAACACGAACTTCGAGGAGACGGTGCCGCTGCTCAAGGAGGCGGTCGAGAAGCTCGGCTTCAAGATGACCGACATCAAAATCATCCTCGGCAGCCACGCGCACGGCGATCACATGCAGGCCGACGCCATCGTCAAGGAGATGACGGGCGGCGCCACCGTGATGGCGATGGAGCAGGACGTGGCGGCGCTCAAGGGGATGAAGGCGCCGAGCGGCAAGGCGCATCCGATTGACCGCGTTCTCAAGGACGGCGAGCAGGTGACACTGGGCGACGCCCGGCTGACGGCTCACCTCACGCCAGGCCACACCCGAGGCTGCACCACATGGACCTTTACCGTTCAGGACGGCGGCAAGCCATACAACGTACTGATTGCGTGTGGCGGCCTGCAGGAGGATGCGCGCCTCGTCAACAACAAGAACTACCCTGAGATTGCCGAACACTTCGGGCAGAGCATCAAGAAGTACAAGACCCTCCAGGCGGATGTGTTCCTCGCCGCGCACAGCTGGTTCTTCGACCTGGCCGGGAAATACAAGAGGCTGGCCACCTCCGGAACGAACCCATACATCGATCCCACCGGCTACAAGACGTGGGTGGCCAATATGGAGAAGAACTACAACACGCTGCTCGCCGAGCAGAAGAAGAACCCGCCGACGAATTAGTAACACCGGAAGCCTGAAGGCTTCCGGCTACCAGCGTTTGGTTGCGGTAGCCGGAGACCTTCAGGTGTCCGGCTCAGGCTTACAACGCTGGCGGGTGCGACAAACGGAGACCTTCAGGTCTCCAGTGTTCACTTACAAATTTCAGATTACGATTCCAACTTCGATCTCCATCCGGCCATTTCCCCCTACAAGAGCACGATAGACGAGGCGACTATCTGCCGCTCTGTCAGCAGCTTGCAGTCGCTTCGGCGAATTTCGTCGGTGCGGTCCCGGTATTGCCCCCGTTGACCATCTCCGCGTCGCGATCGACGACTGGTCCGGCTGGAGCCGGACACTACGACCTATGCGCTTTTGAAGCGCGTTTTCCGGGAGGCCGCTCGTGCTGGAGTCAGAGAACCCCATTCCTGCGTTTCTTGCAACCGATGACTACGTGCCGGGTGCGTTCCGGGACCTGCTCAGCGAAGCCGACGGCTGCATGCAGAAAGGCTTCCTCACTGGAGGAACGGCCTGCGCACGGCGTGCGCTGGACCTGCTGCTGAACGTCGCAAAGACGGAAGGCGCCAGCTACGAGGATCGGCTGCAGTCGCTCGGGGAGAAACACGGCATCGCCAAGATGCTCACGAGCATCCTCGTCCAGTGCGGCGGCGCAAGCGCCAAGGACAACGCAACGCTCAGCGCGGATGTCCTGCACCTCTTCATCGTCACCATGAAGGCTGTGGTCTACGAGCTGTACGTCGTCGGGCCCGAACGTACCAACCGGCTGCAGTATGTAAGCCGCCTCGTGACTTCAGTCGGAAAGAAGCCGGCCGCCGACGCTGGCGCGTCGGGTCAGGGAGCGGTTCTCGGTGGCGACATCGCGGCCGGGCACGACCCGGATAGTCACGTCGCTTCAACCGACATGCAATCGGAACGAACCAGAAGCTATCGACGAATGGCGGCGGTGTCTTCGACGGTCAGCTAGGCCTCTGACCTGTTGCAACCGGCCGGAACAGTCCTGTTCTCCATCACAGACACATGTCTGCGCCGCTGATACTCGCGATCCACCCCGACCGGCGGCAGGCGCCAAAGATCGCATCGATTGCACGCCACGCTTCCGCCGAGCTGCTGCTGGCCGAATCGATGGAACGGGCAATCGCGATGCTGTCGGATCGGCTGCCCGACCTGATCCTCACTCCTACCCTGCTCTCACACCGGGATGAAACCGCGCTCGCCGAGCGCCTGCGTGAGCTCGGAGACGTGGCTGCTCACGTTCAGACCCTGACCATTCCCATCTTCGAGACGACCACATCGACATCGCACAAGCGCGGCGTGCTCTCGTCGCTCCGGAAACAACGCAAGGGTAAGACGCACGCGGCAGAAACGGTCGGTTGCACGGTCGATACGTTTGCCGAACAGGTCGTGATCTATCTGATTCGCGCCGTCGAAGCACGTGTCGCCCGGCGAGCAGTACAGACGCCGACGCCCGAGCCGGAGCCCGAACCGACTTACGAGACACAAACCGAGAACACGGAAGGTCCGGCTGAAGCCGGACACTACGTACACGAGCCACAGAACTACGTACACGGGCCACAGAACGACGAGCGTCATGTGGACGCATACCCAACAGCCGACGGGCTGCCGACGATTGAGCAGTTGTCGGCGACAACGCCCGCTGTGCCTGAGCCCGTTCGATCCGTCGAGACGCGCATGGACACGATCGCGGCCGCGGTGCCGGCCGTCTCCGTGATTGAGTTGCCTCCAGCGGCGCCCATGAACCCCAGCGTGAACGCGATCGCGGCGATTGAGCGGAATCACGCGATTCGCGCGCAAGACTGCCCGGCACCAGCCGCCGTTCCCCGTGTCGCCCAACTCTTCATGGAACTGCGGTCGCTGGAACGGGCGGCGTCGGGCCACGTGGTTCACACGCTTCCAGCGCCCGCGCCCACCGGCATGGAACGGGTCGAGGCGCTTGTTCCGATCGTGAAATCTGCTGCAGCCACGCCGTCGGTGCCTGTACCAGCGCTGCCTCCGCGCGTCGCCGAGCTTGCGACGCAACTACTGCGCGTAGAAGCGGAGTCGCAGATACACGGAACCGAACCCGTGCCGGCACTACCTACCGGTTCTGTCGAAATGAGCATGGCGGCGGTTGCGGCGATGGTGCCGGTATCAGCGGCCGTGAGCGAGCGCATCCTGCCGACGCCAGCCGTCGTGTCACCCCTGGCAGAACTCCGGATGGAGCTGCCGCCGGTGACCGCGTCTGGAGACGCCGTGTTACCGATCGTCCCCGAATCGGGCGGATCGGCGAGCGTTGCCGCTCTCGCCGCTATGGCGTCCGTCGTCCGCACTATCGCTGTGGACCGACCGCTGGCGGCACCTGCGGCGACACTGCCCACGGCCGACCTTCCGATGACGTTGATGCCAGCGGCAACTACACTCGCGACGCAGGCAGTTGCGCCGGTTGTGCCGGAATCTTACCGGTCGAACGGAATGAGCACGCAGATGGTCGCAGCCATCGTGCCTCTCGCAGCAGCAGATCAGGCGCACAGGCTCGCGCAGATACCTGCGACGGCAACGCGTGTGGCCGAGCTCTCCATGCAGGTGCTGTCACACGGCATCGATGCCAACACCCCTGTCTTGCCGGAACTCCCGACAGGACCGACGGACGCGTCCGCGGACGCGGTTGCCGCGATCACGCCGCTCGCGTGCGCTGCCGCACACCACGGTCTCGTGCCCGTCCCGACAGTCGCGTCATACGTCGTGGAGCTGCCGATTCAGCTTCCGCCAATCGCGGCACCGAGTGCTCCGCAGTCCCAGGTTCTCGCTGTGCCGCAGGCGTCGCCAGCGATGACCAAAGCGGACATCGCAGCGGCTCCAGTCGCGGAAGTGCCTGCGCCATCACCCCGCGAAGCACAGACGGCGCCCGCACTGGCCGACGCGCCCTCGAATATCCACAGGAAAGCGAAAAAGAAGCAAACGCTGCAAGAGCGCAAGGCGGCGCGAAAGAACGGTCGGAAAACCGATCGACTGGACGACGTGAGCATTTTCGATCCGGACGAATGCCGGTTTGCGGCACTCGTCGCCAAACTCGACGAAGTAGTGCTTCGAAGCGAAGAAGCCCATGCGTCCGGTGCCAGCGACGGCCAGCGGCCCCAGAGCCGGAAACCCGCCACCGGGTCCGCGAAGAAACACTGAGCAAGCAGAAACGCGACGGTTATTGAGAGCCGGTAATGCCCGGCTCGAATCGCGCGAGCCGAACGACGGCGAGCGCAACCGAATAACAGCGCGTCAGTTTCACGTCACAACTTCTACAGTGCACCAGACGGCATTCCAGTCGCGCTAATCGCCGCGCTCGATGACGAGGTCAGCCCCGGTTTGCGTGGCAAGCGTCTTACATACAGAGAGATAGGGGGCCAGACGAGTCTCGGTGCTCCCTGGAGGAGCTGTGATTATGCGTTGGAGTGTCTTCGTAACCTTATGGCTACTTGTAATGCCGGCAGTGGCGGCTGCAGAGACACGGATCGACATCAGCCCGAGGGCGAACTTCAGTCAATTCAAGACCTACAAAATAGAGGTCAACCCACCAGTTCGCTATGGACAAATTGACGAGGACGACACCATTACGGAAAACCGGCTGCATCGAGTTATCGACTATCAGCTTCGTTTGCATGGGCTCACTCCGAGTGACACTGCGCCCGATGTAATCGTCAAGGTTTCGCGCCGTGAATGGGAACAGACCGAGCTGGTCGGTTCCCCCGGTTATCCATATGGTTGGTACGGACCGTGGGGTTATGGATACGGCGGCTATTGGGGCGCGCCCTATTGGGGCAGTGTGTACACGTACACCTATTTAGAAGGCTGGACGAGAATTGATGTGATTGATAGCGCCACCGACGAGCTGGCCTACCGGGCCGAGGTGACCAGGAAGGTTGATAAGGACGAGGAAGACCAGGATCACGACGCCATCAAGATCGCCCAGAAAGCGTTCAAGAAGTTCCCGGTCCGAGGTGTCTTCGTCAACGACTGATTCGTGAAACCTGCCGAGGTCCGGCGTCGCACCCGGGCTATGCCGGCGATATCGCAGCGTGGCGCGACGTGAGGGTCGCGCCTACGTTGATCTAGAACCCGCCAATCCTACCAACCGGGCACGTCCACATCACCGAAAACCAGGTCGCTCGTCTCTGCGTGCGCCGCCGTGCGCCTGCTTGAGAACGACGCCCGGCGCCCCATTTACCCGATCTGAAGAGCGGGTCCGCAGCCTTGGGGAGGAGGAATACGGGGCCTGCGGCCGAAATGAGGGCGCCGGGCTTGCGGGCCATATAAAGAACGCCGTCGCGAAACGCGAACACATCGACGTTCGATGAGGCAACGGGCGTACCGCGTCGAAACCATAGCCTATGCGCATTCCGCGGGCGCTTTTGGCAAGGCGCGCCCGCGCAACTCTGCTGTCACATCGCGGCCGCCGCGACATACCACGGTCTTTCACGTCGACTCGCGGTCTTCGTGCGCCGATTCGATGCCCTCCAAACCGACGAACGAATTCCTCTCCGCACGATGGCGGGTGCACGTTGGGTCTTTCCGCGCGATGTGGACGCGATATACGAATATCAGCGGGATGTGCCACTCGATTCGCGCATCACACCCACAGGTCATCGTCACTCGCCCGCCTCGCCGCGGCGGTGGCCATAACATGGCGCCATAGAGTCATACAAGAGACGCGCCTGAACCTTACGTGCGCGAACTATCGCATTGCCGCGCAGAAGTTCACAGCGCAAGACGCGCCTGAGTGCTGAATTGGAGCAAAGCGATGTCGACCTTCCGGCTGGAACGCGCCAGTTGGGCGACATTGAGCCGGTCCGCCGGACGGCGGCCTTTGCGCTGACGTCAAATCAGTCACCGGAAGGCATCAGAGTGCGCGCAAATGCGCACGTAGCGTGCAGGCGCCGATCGTAGCGTCCGGCTTCAGCCGGACCAGCGAACCACGACGCGGGCTCATCGACCCGAGCCGCTTCGCGGCTGCCGCTCGCCGATCGCGTAATGTGCCGCCCACGGTCGGGGGTCGTTCGGATCCCAATAACCAGCGTCGCCAGGGACACGCTCATCGACGATGCCGTCAGGACGTGCGTAGATGTTGCTCGACGGCCCGTTCGTATCCGTGCAGGTGCTGAAGACCATCCGGTCATTCTTCTGGTCGCGAGTCAGCCGGAAACGGGCGTGCAACGGATAGAGGAATGCGACGGGGTCGTACAGGGTGACCTCAGCGACGATCTCATTTCCCACCCGTTCGTAGCGTTCCACTGCCGTGAGCTGATCGCTCCACTCGAACAGCGAGTGAGTGGCGTTCCATTGCCTGATTTGGTTGGTGTGGATGACGAGCGCCGTGCCGTCCCAGAAGCCGATCGACTCGCCCAGCCACTGCGGGAACTGCTGATCGTCGGGCCGGTGCCCTTTGCCGTCGGTATGCACCCAGCGCACCTGTGTGGACACGAGCGTATCGGTGAGCATCAAGACCTGATCGGGCCGGGTTACGAACTGCTGCGGTCCGCGCGAGATGCCACGGATGAAGCCATCAGGCAGGCAGAACGCAGCTGCCCACCAGTGGCGCCCCTCCGCCTCGGCCTTGACCTGCTGCACGTAGTACTCGCGGTATTGCGGCGTCAGCGCTGCGGCAACCGTGCTGGCCTGGATGTCGTTGCTATCGAGCCAGCTTCGACCCGCATTCCAGACACCATCCCAATTCGGAAGCGTCGCCAGCGTGTGGCGCGTACCGCCACCGCCCTTCTTCAGCCAGGCGTCGTAATGTTCTCTGGCGGTCTTGAACGCGTAGGGACTCTTGATGTCGTACTTGTCGGCCCCCGATCCCTTCTGGCCGAACCGGTTGTCGACCTGCATATCGGTAAGCTCGCGCGCCGTGTTGTAAAGGTAGTACGCAGGGTCCGTCCAGCGATTCACGTCCTTGCGATAGTCCTCGGTCGTGAAGATCGTCGTCTGGGCAGAGAGCGAGGTCGCCGACAGCAGAGTCAACGTGAGCCAGGCGATAGCAGCGCTCATTCGTACGTCTTTCCGTCGGCGGCAATCACGGAGGTGTAGTTGCCTCCCGGCCGGCCGTCCTTGAGCGGGTTGATCTTCACGGTCACCACGTCGCCAACCTTGAAGGTGGAGCGATGGATACCGCGAGTCTGCATATTGCCAATGTTCGACATCTCGATAGCCCAGGACGTCACGACCCCTTTGTCGTCCTTGACGTCGACGTGCAGGAACACGTGGGGATTCCGGTACGAGAAAACGGTGACGGTTCCCGTGACCGTCACTTCCCGGCTCGTGTCGAACATCGAGTGAGAGTGATGCGCGCCTGCCGGGCGTGTAGCCAAGACGAACAGGAACGCGAAAGCGAGAATCATCCAAGGGCTACGTGTCATCGTCTTCCCCCAGGTTCGTGATTCACCCCGAACGGAGCGATTATTCATGTGTAGCGGCGACCGGTGCAACCTGGAACTCGTCCTGGACTAGGGAGGTTATATGGCGACGTTGAACGGGGTCTATTCAGCTTCGGTGGTGGACAATCGCGATCCTGACGGTCTGGGGCGTGTGCTGGTTCGCGTGTCGGCCCCGACCGACGTCATCGCTGGCGATCTCTGGGCACGAGTAGCGACGATGATGGCGGGTCGGAATCGCGGCACATGGTTCGTACCGGAAGTCGGCGACGAGGTGCTCGTCGCGTTCGAACGAGGCGAGGTCGAAGGAGGCCTACGTGATCGGCGCGTTGTGGAACGCAAAGGCGCGACCGCCCGCAGAGTCGCCGGCCGACGTCAAGCTGATTCGATCGCGCAACGGCATCACATTGCGCATCCGCGACGACCGGAACAACAACGCGTTGATTCTCGAAACCCCCGGCGGTCAACGCATCACGCTGCAGGACAACCCTGGCTCGGTGCGCGTCGAAGACGCCAACGGCAACTCGGTGATGCTCTCCGCGTCCGGCATGACCGTGAACGCAAGTGCTGCCGTCACCGTCAATGCGTCGAGGGTCGAGGTCAGCGCGGGCCTGCTGACCGTCAACGCCGGCATGTCGCGTTTCAGCGGGGTTGTGCAGTGCGACACGATGATCAGCAACTCGGTCATCAGCGCCAGCTATTCGCCTGGCGCGGGCAATGTCTGGTGAGCCTATAGTTCGACCTGAACACCAAGCTCCACGACGCGCTCCGGTGGCAACCGGAAGAATGCCGTCGCTCGCACCGCGTTCCGCGCCATCAATACGAACAACTTTTCGCGCCAGATTGCCATGCCGTCCCGGCGCGTCACGATGATCGTTTCCCGCCCCAGGAAGTAGGTCAGATCGTCGGAATCCAGCTCGAGCCCCTGCTGGCGTGCCTGTTCCAAGGCCGTCGGCACGTCAGGGTCCTCCATGAATCCGTAGCGCACGCGGACGTTGAACAACGAATGGCCGAGCCGCTCGACCAGTATGCGGTCCTTCGGTGCCACGTGGGGCTGCTGCTCGGTTGAGACAGTCAGCACGATCACATGGTCATGGAGCACCTTGTTGTACCGGAGGTTATGGGCAAGCGCTGGAGGCGTGCCTGTCGGCTGGGCAGTCATGAATACCGCGGTTCCGGGCACGCGGGCGGGTTTGAGGGAGGCGACCGTCTCGATAAAGTCTTCCAGCGGAATCGCGCGTGCGGTCAACCGTTCCGCCACAAGCTGACGTCCCGTCTTCCACGTCGTCATCAACGTGAACAGCAACGCTGCGACGGCGAGGGTTACCCATCCACCCTGCAGAATCTTCAACGCGTTGGCGCCGAAAAACGCGAGGTCGATGGTCAGGAACACGACTATGACGCCGAGCGCCGCCGGCTTCGGCAAGCGCCAGCGTTCCGTCATGACCACGTAGAGCAGCAATACCGTGATCACCATCGTAAGCGTGACCGCGATCCCGTAGGCGGCGGCCAGCGCGCTCGAGGAACCGAATCCGATCACGACAACCACCGTTGCGAACATGAGCGCCCAATTCACCTGCGGCACGTAAATCTGTCCCATTTCCCGCGCGGAGGTGTGCTCGACGTCGAGCCGCGGTGTCAGACCCAGCTGAATTGCCTGCCGTGTGATCGAAAACGACCCCGAGATCAGCGCTTGGGACGCAATGATGGCCGCTGCTGTCGCAAGGATGACCAAAGGCAGCAGCGCCCATGACGGCGCGAGCAGGAAAAACGGATGCTCGACATCAGGATCGAGCAGCAGCAGTGCGCCCTGGCCGAGGTAGTTCAGCACGAGCGCCGGGAGTACCAACACGAACCACGCGACACGTATCGGCAATCGGCCGAAATGGCCCATGTCCGCGTACAACGCTTCGCCGCCGGTCACGACAAGAAACACGGCACCGAGTACCGCAAAACCGGTGAAGCCGTTGACGGCGAAGAAAGCCACCGCGTGTCGAGGATCGAAGGCCCCGAGGACGGCTGGGAAGCGGACAATCCACACGATACCGAGGCCGGCAAGGACCAGGAACCAGATGACCATGATCGGACCGAAGAGCCCTCCCACGCGGTGCGTCCCGTATTTCTGAATCAGGAAGAGTCCTACGAGGATGCCGACCGTAAAGGGCACTACGTATGGCTGGAACAACGGTGTCGCAACCTCGAGACCCTCGACCGCACCGAGGACCGAAATCGCTGGCGTGATGATGCCGTCGCCATACAGGAGCGCGGTCCCGAAGATCCCGAGCGCAATGAGCACTGGCCGGCCAACCGCCAGCCTCGGCGCGCCGCCACCGCCGGCGCCTGCCCGACCCGGAATCAGCGCCGTCAAGGCCAGCACGCCTCCCTCGCCCTGGTTGTCGGCACGCATTACGATCGCGACGTACTTGACTGAGATGACGAGCACGAGCGAGTAGATGATCAGCGACAGAACACCCAGGACGTTGTCATGAGTCGGCGGCACCGAGTGTGAGCCGAAGAAACACTCACGCATCGCATACAGCACGCTGGTGCCAATGTCGCCGAAGACAACGCCGAGGGCCGTGAGTGTCAGCGGAGCCAGGCGATCGCGGTCCGCCGCATGGACGCGCGTGAGTGTGTGGGGCCTGGATGCAACGGACGATTCGGGCACGATCCTGGTCGCGACAGTGAATAGACGTCTCAGGACTCTTCAGGCCGCGGCTCGCCTTAGACGAAGGACACCAGTGCGGCGACGCTGAGGATGCCAAAGATAAGGGGTCATGCGGTCAGCAGGTTATCACCTCAGCAGGCAAATCCGAACCCGATAGCCCCAATCCGGGCTGCTACCCGGGACGACATACTGAACGATCGGCAACGACGGTGACCTGCATGTCGTGGGCGAGGTTGACGATTTGCTGAACGAGGCCCTCTGTGAACCACGTGCGCAAGGTGCGTTCCTTCTGGCGAGCGATGAAGATCTGCGTCACTCTCTGCTGTCGAGCGAACGTGACGAGCGTTTCCGCAAGATCCTCGCCTTCCAGCACGCGGGTTTCTATCTGCAGCGCCGCGGCAAAGCTGAGGTGTCGCTGAAGGCGGTCGCGCTCTTCGTCGCTGAGGTGACGGAGATCGGCTGCGTTCGAAACGTAAACAGCGAGACAATCCGCCTGCAGATAGTCGGCTATGCGGCGACCGCGACGTATCAGCGCGGCGCTTGCCGGATCTGGTTCGATCAGGAGCAGCAGCCGCTCGCGCAGACTCGCGGCTGCCGTGTCCGCGATCGGCACAGCGGGAGCCTGCTCGTCGAAATGGTGTCGACTTTCCACCGTGTATGCGGTCTGGCGCATCGCCAGTTCCCGAAGTGCCACGAGCGTCGGTTCCCGGAAGAAGTTCTGGAGGGCGGCGCGAGCGCGTTCCGGTGGATAGACGACTCCTCGCTCCAGCCGATTGAGCAAGGCGCGCGGCGTCAGGTCGACCATGACCACCTCGTCGGCCTCCTTCACGACCCAATCCGGAACCGTCTCGCGAACACGCACGCCAGTGCTCTGCCAGATCTGGTCGTTCAGGCTCTCCACGTGCTGCACGTTCATCGTCGTCAACACGTCGATGCCGGCGTCGAGCAGCACGTGTACGTCCTCCCATCGCTTCGCGCGTGGCGAGCCTGGTACGTTGCGTATGCGGAAATTCGTCGACAACGGCGACTTGCGGGCGGCGTCGCAGCGACAGCGTCCGTGTCCATCTCTTCGAACTGCGATCCCTTGTATTCCACGACCTTCCTCGGTATGACCTCGAGTCCTTCGATGAGCGCCATCGTGTCCTTGCGACCGTGAGGCTCGAAATACGCGATCACGATGTCGATACCGCGCTCCTTCAGTTCGTGCGCTTCCGTCAACATCTGGTAGGTCTTCCCCACGCCCGCGGCATAGCCGAGGAAGATCTTCAGACGACCGCGTTTCGGGGCGTCCGCTTTCGCCTCAGCGACGCTCATGGGTGTGTCGACGGGCGTCACGTGCGGTGGGGAAACACTCGAACGTCGATGCCCTCGGCGCCCTCGATCAGCCGATCGAGCGGACTGCCACGAAGGCGGGCGCGCCAGTCGCGCCGGAGGTTGTGTCCGACGAAGAGCTGAGTGATGCCGTGCTCCCGCGCGTACTCGAGGATCGTCGTCGACCGGGTCCTTTCCGTCGACAACGTCGACGTGCGCACGTTCCGCGCGCGCGATCCTGATGTTCCGCTCGTTGGCGATGCGATCCTGCGGTGTCAGGTTCGGCTGGTTGACGTAGATCGCAAAGAGTTCCCCATGAAACCGATCGGCGTTGCGCCGGCCGCTGGCGAGCATCGCCGTGGCGTCTGCCCGCGGCGTCATGCAGACGAGAATCCGTTCCTGCGTACCCCACGACGATTCAATGCCGTGGAGCTCGAGATACGCCTCCAGCTGCCTGTCCACGACGTCGGCGGTCAGCAGGAGCGCCTGTTCGCGAAGCTGCGAGAGCTGCTGCGCCAGCCGTGCGTGCAATGTCAGACCTTCGCCGTCTCGTTCCTCCAACACCGCTTCGGGTGGTGCATCGACGACGACGACTTCGTCAGCGGATGTGATGAAGCTCTGTGGAACGGTGTCCACGGGTGCGGCGCCGGTGACCGCCCGCACGAATTGCTGCTGCTCTTCGATGTACTCCAGGTTGATCGACGTGAGGACCGAGATACCGTGTTCGACAATCTCCTCGACATCCTCACAGCGCTTGCGATGCCGGCTGCCCGGCGGATTGTCGTATGCCAGGCCGTCGACAAGACACACACTCGGATGACGCCTCAGGACGGCCGGGACGTCGATGACAGGAACACCGTCGACGATCTGCGTGGGAACGACTTCAATGCCTCGAATAATGTCGGCAATCTCCTCAGGGACGTCAGGCTGCATGGCACCGATGACGACGTCTTCGCCGCGTGCGTGCCGCCGCCGCCCTTCGTCGAACAACTTGAAGGATTTGCCGACTCCCGATGCATACCCAAGAAAGATTTTCAGTTCGCCGCGCTGCGCCGCTCGGGCTTCGGCCTGGACCTGGCGAAGGAGTGCCTCTGGGTCGGGACGTTCGGTATCTAATCGCTCACGAGGCGACACCTCGGCAGTGTAATCCGTTACAGATCGATTCGTGCCCCCACCTCGACGACGCGGGCTCCGCCCAGTTTATGCCTCGCTCAGGGGTACCACCTGCACGGCTGCATCGGGCACCTCGCCGAGGAATCGATCCAGCGTCGATCCGCGCCAGAGGAGCTCCCACCGCGTCCTGGCGCTCTGTCCGAAGATGACGTGCGTCACGCCTTCACGTCGAGCGAATGCAATCAGGCCGTCAGACGGACGATCGGCCTTGACGCGCACCACGGTGGCGCCGAGAGCCTCGGCAAGCCGGATGTTCTGGGCCAACGCTTCGGCGTCATTGGGCTTGATGCGGTCGGACCGTTCCCGCGGGGTCTCGACATAGACGGCGTACCATTTCGATCCGAGACGGCCGGCGATGCGAGCGCCGGTCCGAATGACCCGCGGTGCGAGTGCATTCGAGCTCATACAAACCATTACACGCTCAGGAATCAAGGCTGGCGCGAGGCCTTCGCGGGTTCGATAGCTGGCCGCCTTCTCACCGACTTCGTCCGCGACGGCGCGCAGGGCGAGCTCGCGAAGCGTCGACAGGTTCCCTTTGCGAAAGAAGTTGGTCAGCGCCTGCTCGACCTTCTCGGGACGATAGATCTTGCCCTCTCGAAGCCGGGTCCGCAGCTCTTCGACCGTGACATCGACGTTGATGACTTCGTCGGCGCGATCGAGAAAAGTATCCGGAACCGTTTCGCGCACGCGCACGTCGGTGGCTTTCGCCACCGCGTCGTTGAGCGTCTCCAGGTGCTGGATATTGACGGCCGTCATGACATGGATGCAGGCGTCGAGGAGTTCGAGGACGTCCAGGTACCGCTTCGGGTGTCGACTGCCTGGCACGTTGGTGTGCGCCAGTTCGTCCACGACGCAGACCTGGGGCTTTCGACGGACGATCGCATCGACGTCCATCTCCTCCATCGTGACGCCCCGATACTCGATGCGCCGCCGAGGAACGATCTCGAGATCCTTGATTTGCGCTTCGGTCTCACGCCGGCCGTATGTCTCCACGAAACCAACGACCACGTCGAGACCACGCGCGCGCAGCGCATGCGCCTCCTGGAGCATCTCGTACGTCTTGCCGACACCCGGCGCGGCTCCGATGTAAATCCGCAGACGCGCCCGCTCCTGTTCCTTGATGCGCGCCAGCAGTGCATCAGCGGTCGGTCGCTGCTCGAATGTCGGCACGGAAGCCATCTTCAGCCCGTCTCCAGTCTGGCGGGCATCGCCTGAAAAGTGGCTGAGGATCATCTGTGCCTCTTCAGCAACCAGTCGTCATCGAATCCGATTTCCGTTGATTGCGATCCGGATCCAACCATAGATTGGTTCCAACCGTCGTGACGATTCGATCAGCCATCCAAGTCAGCGCCGTCGGGGCAGCGCTTGTTCTGCTCACCGCGGGGCTGGCGTCGTCGCAGCCCGCCTCTGGGCACGGCGACCCGGTCGCGCCGCTGGTGCTGTCGCTCGCGGTGCTGCTGATTACGGCCAAGATCGGGGGAGAGATCGCCACGCGCCTCGGGCAGCCCGCGGTGCTGGGAGAGCTCGTCGGCGGCATTCTGCTCGGGAGCGTGGGGGCACTCGGCTTCGATGTGTTCGTTCCACTCAAGACCGATCCGACGGTCGGACTGCTCGCGAGCCTGGGCGTATTGCTTCTGTTGTTCGCGGTCGGCCTGGAATCGACCGTCCCGCAGATGCTGCGGCTGGCGACATCGGCCCTGCTCGTGGCCGTGCTCGGCGTGGTTGCGCCATTCGGTCTGGGCTGGTTGGTGGGCATGTGGCTGGTTCCGACCGCCGGTGCCCACGTGCACGCCTTCCTCGGCGCCGCCCTCTGCGCGACGAGCATCGGCATCACAGCCCGGGTCCTCCAGGACCTGGGCTGGTCGCGAATCTGCGGAGGCACGCATCATCCTCGGTGCGGCTGTCATCGACGACGTGCTGGGGCTCATCATTCTGGCGGTCGTCAGCGGGTCGATCGTCGCCGCCGGCCAGGGAACGACGCTCTCGATTGGCGCTGTGACCTGGGTGGCCGCCAAGGCCACGGTATTCCTCGTCGGCGCCCTATGGCTCGGCGTGTCGCTGGCGCCGCGTGCCTTCGCGCTTGCAGCGACGCTTCGCACCGGCGGCGTGCTGTTGAGCATAGGGTTGAGCTTCTGCTTCCTGCTCGCGTGGCTCGCCGATTGGATCGAACTCGCGCCGATCGTCGGCGCGTTTGCGGCCGGGCTCATCCTCGAAAACGTGCACTACCGGGATTTCGTCAATCGCGGCGAGCGGCCGCTCGAGGACCTCGTCCGCCCGCTGACCGATTTCCTCGCTCCGATCTTCTTCGTCCTCATGGGCCTGCGAACCGATCTTGCGGCGCTCGCGCAGCCCGACGCGCTCGGCCTCGCCGCGGCGCTCACCCTCGCGGCAGTTGTCGGCAAGCAGCTGTGTTCCCTTGGAGTGAGGACTCCCGGCGTGAATCGCCTGGCTGTTGGTATCGGCATGATTCCGCGGGGGGAGGTCGGCCTCATTTTCGCGAATGTCGGCGCCGGGCTCACGCTGAATGGCTCGCCAATCATCGACGCGCGCACCTTTTCCGCTCTCGTCCTGATGGTGATCGTGACGACGCTCGTCACGCCGCCGGCGTTCAGGTGGAGTGTGAGGAGGGGGCATGACATCGGGGCTGACACGACCGGCAGCGTGAGGCGGATCGTCGTGCCGGGGTGAAGCACGTCCGTCTCGCTGAGGATTGCGAGAGTCCCGCCGTGCGCCTCGACGACCTCCTTCACCATCGACAACCCAAGTCCCAAGCGGGCTCCTGTACGCTGGTCGCCCGACAGACCTCGCAGGCGCTCCGGCGAGATACCGGGACCATCGTCCTGGACCTCGATGGTCACCTCACGGGCGGCCTCGGAGAAACTCGCGCGCACCGTTACAGTGCCGCCGGGCATTGTGTGAGATCCATGACGCACGTAACGGAGCGCATTTCCGACCAACGCTGTCACCACCCACGCAATCTTGTCCGCATCGAGAGGAACAGGTTCGAGCTCGTCCTGGGCCTCGATGGTAAGCGCCACATCGAGGCTCTTGGCCTGGCGTTGCAGCACGTCGAGCGAAGAGCGCAGCAGGCTTCGCAAATCCGTGGAGGCGCGCCGAACCGGCAGCGCCTCTACGACTGTCAGATGGAGCCGAAGCCGGTTCTGGCCGGAACGTAACGGCACCGTCAAAGCCGCAGGGCGGGCCGACCGGTATGCCCGTTCGAGGAGCGCGCGTCCCGCTTCCTTGACGTACTCCGGCGCGTCGGCGCAATCGGCAAGCCGCTCCCCGACCCAGGACGGCGGCGCCCCGTCCGTGACGGCGAGCACGGTGCCGTCGCGCGCCAGCACCACGCTCCAGTCCGCGCCCGCCTGTGCCGGTTCCGGATTCGAGCTTGTCATGCAATCGGCAGGCAGCACGCGGGCGTCCCGCTCCTCACGCCAGCCCGACGGCGACGAGGACGAGGTCGATCGCCTTGATGCCGATGAACGGCAGAATGACGCCTCCCAGCCCGTACACGAGCAGGTTCTTGCGCAGGATCGCCGCCGCGCCGAGCGGCTGGTACGTGAGGCCCCTCAGCGCGAGCGGGATCAACGCAATGATGATCACGGCGTTGAAGATCACGGCGGACAGGATGGCCGACTGCGGCGTCGCCAGCTGCATGATGTTGAGCGCGTTCAACTGCGGAAACGCCAGGATGAACATTGCCGGGATGATGGCGAAGTACTTCGCCACGTCATTCGCAATCGAGAACGTCGTCAAGGCGCCGCGCGTCATCAGCAACTGCTTGCCGATCTCGACGATCTCGATCAGCTTCGTCGGGTTCGAGTCGAGATCGACCATGTTGCCGGCTTCCTTGGCGGCCATGGTGCCCGTATTCATCGCCACGCCGACGTCCGCCTGCGCGAGCGCCGGGGCGTCGTTGGTACCGTCGCCCGTCATCGCGACCATGCGTCCGCCGGCCTGCTCGGACCGAATCAGCTTCAGCTTATCTTCTGGCGTCGCTTCGGCCATGAAGTCGTCGACGCCTGACTCGTGGGCGATCGCTGCCGCGGTCAGCGGATTATCGCCGGTGATCATGACGGTCTTGATCCCCATGGCGCGCAAGTGGGCGAACCGCTCGCGCATGCCGCCCTTGACGATGTCCTTGAGGTGAATGACGCCGAGCGCGCGGCCGTTCTCCGCGACGGCCAGCGGTGTGCCGCCTTCGCGCGAAATCCGATCAATCTGCCCGCGCAGCTCGGTTGGCATCGAATTCCCCTGTTCCTGCACCAGGCGCTCGATCGAATCCGCCGCGCCCTTCCTGATCCGGCGGCCGTCGAAGTCGATCCCGGACATGCGCGTGTGCGCCGTGAAGGGCACGAAGGTGGCCTCGTGAGACGCGAACTCGCGCCCTCGGAGCCCGTACTTCTCCTTCGCAAGGACGACTATCGATCGGCCTTCGGGCGTGGCGTCGGCGAGCGACGCGAGCTGGGCGGCTTCGGCCAACGCTGATTCGCCAACGCCCGGCGCCGGCCGGAACTCGGTGGCCTGCCGGTTGCCCAGCGTGATCGTGCCCGTCTTGTCGAGCAGCAGCGTGTCCACATCTCCGGCCGCTTCAACGGCACGGCCGGACAGCGCCAGGACGTTGTGCTGCACCAGCCGGTCCATGCCGGCGATGCCGATCGCCGAGATCAGGGCGCCAATCGTCGTCGGAATCAGACAGACCAGGAGCGCGATCAGCACCGGGATGGGAATGCTGGTGCCCGCGTAGTTCGCAAACGGCTCCAGCGTCACCACCACCAGCAGGAACACGAGCGTCAGCACGGCCAGGAGGATGTTGAGGGCGATCTCGTTCGGCGTCTTCTGGCGCACCGCGCCTTCGACGAGCGCGATCATGCGGTCGATGAACGTCTCGCCCGGATTGGACGTGATCTTTACGACAATCCAGTCCGACAGCACCTTGGTGCCGCCAGTCACGCCGGAACGGTCGCCGCCGGCTTCGCGGATGACCGGAGCCGACTCACCCGTGATCGCCGACTCGTCGACGCTGGCAACGCCTTCGACGATGTCGCCATCGCCCGGGATCATCTGGCCCGCCTCCACGCGCACGATGTCGCCAGCCCGAAGCGTGCTGGCGTTGCACCGTCTCGCGCTGGCCCCCCTTCAGGAGTCCGGACGGCCGTCGTTTCGGTCTTCGCCTTGCGCAGCGTCGCCGCCTGCGCCTTGCCACGCCCTTCGGCCATCGCCTCGGCGAAATTGGCGAAGAGCACCGTGAACCACAGCCAGAATGCGACCTGCCCGGTGAAGAGCGGTTGGCCCGTGCCTGCGGCCAGCTCCCGAATCCATACGATCGTCGTCAGGAGGCTGCCGACCTCGACGATGAACATCACCGGGTTCTTGATCTGTATCCGAGGATCCAGCTTGCGAAACGAATCGGCCATGGCCGGGCCGACGATACCCGGATCCCAAATCGACAGCTTGGTAGCACGTTCAGTCATATGCGTTCCTCAACGCGAAGTGGTCTCGTTCGCCGGCGCCTGCGTAGGCGGCCCAAACGCGTCGTCCAATGCCAGATTCAGCTCCAGCACGTTGACGCGGGCACGGCCGAGAAAGCCCAACGTCGGCAGTTCGGTATGTGCCGTCACGAACTCACGCACCCTGCCGACATCGATCTTCCGGCTGCTCGCGACACGCCCCACCTGCAACTCCGCCGCAGCAGGTGGAATGTGCGGATCCATACCGCCTCCACTGGCCGTCACCATCTCGGACGGCACCTGACTGGCCGTCACCCCTTCCTGCGTCGTGATAGCGCCGATCCGTTCCTGAACCGCTTTCAGGTGATCGGGATTCGACGGACCGTAGTTGGTGCCGCCTGTGGACGCCGCGTTGTAGTCGACACCCGACGGCCGCGGCTGGAAATACTCCGGCCGCGTGAACTTCTGTGCGATGAGCCTGGAGCCCACGACCGTGCCGTCGCTGCGACGAATCAAGCTCCCTTCGGCCTGAGAGGCGAAGGCCGCCTGGCCGATCGCCCAGATGACCAGGTGATACGCGCCGCCGAGGAGCACCATCGTCACGACGGTGAAGAGAATTCCCTGCTTGATTTCCTTGAACATGATCGACTCCTACCGCAGCGCCAGGTATTCGGCGATCGGACCCAGCACGGCGACCGGCATGAACATCAGCAGTCCGAGAATGACGACGACGGACCAGAGCGTGAAGCCGAAGGTGGCGCTCTCGGCCTGCAGTGATCCGGCGGTCTCCGGCGCGGCCGGCTTTGCCGCGAGCGCGCCGGCCAGCGCCAGCGGCGCAATGATCGGGATATACCGAGACAGGAGCATCACCAGCCCCGTCGAGATGTTCCAGAAGGGTGTGTTGTCACCGAGCCCTTCGAAGCCCGAGCCGTTGTTGGCGGCGGCGGAACTGAACTCGTAGAGCATTTCGGAGAATCCGTGCGGCCCCGGGTTTTTCAGCCACGCCAGAGCGCTACCTGGATCGGCCGTCGTGGCCCAGACATAGCAGGCGATGGCCGTGCCGACGAGGATCGCCAGCGGGTGCCAGAGCAGCGCCAGGCTCGCCAGCTTCATCTCCTTCGCTTCCACCTTCTTGCCGAGGAACTCAGGCGTGCGGCCGATCATCATGCCCGCCACGAACACGGCGACGATGACGAAGATCAGCATGTTGATGAAGCCGACGCCGACGCCGCCGAAGATGTTGTTGAGCCACATACCCGTGAGCGGCATCAGGCCAGCGAGCGGCGTCAGTGAGTCGTGCATCGCGTTGACCGAGCCGTTCGACGTGACCGTCGTTGTCACCGCCCAGAGCGCCGACAGCCCGGCGCCAAACCGAACCTCCTTGCCTTCCATCGAGCCGGTCGACTGGTCAACGCCCATCCGCGCAATGGCCGGGTTGCCCGCCGCCTCCTGTCCAACCGCAAACATGACCATCGGGATGTACAGCGCGAGCATCACGGTGAAAAGCATGACGGCGAGCCTTCGCCGCTTGGTGAAGTAGCCCAGCGTCCAGATCATCGCCATCGGGATAATCGTGATCGACCAGGTCTCCGCGAAGTTCGAGAGCGGCGTCGAGTTCTCGTACGGATGCGTCGAGTTCGGCCCGAAGTAGCCGCCGCCGTTCGTGCCCAGCTGCTTGATCGCAACCATCGGCGCCACGACGCCGCGCGCGATCGTCTGCTCCGCACCCTCGACTGTTGTCGCCGTGGCCGCGCCCTCGAACGTCATCGGCGACCCCTGCGAGAGCAGAATCAGGCCGACCAGAAGGCTGAGCGGCAGGAAGACGCGAACCGTGGCGCGCGTCAGGTCGACATAGAAGTTTCCCAACGTCTTCAAGCGATTGCCGGCAAGACCTCGAATGATCGCGATGCAGGCGGCCACGCCGGTCGCAGCCGTCACGAACTGCAGGAACGTGATGGCGAACATCTGCGACAAGTACGACAGCCCCGTCTCGCCGCTGTAGTGCTGCAGGTTTGTGTTCGTCGTAAAGCTCGAGATTGTGTTGAACGCGAGCGTCGGCTCCATGTTGCTGATGCCGTCTGGATTGAGCGGCAGGTACTGCTGGAGCGTGACGATCGTCCATGTGGCGAGCCACATGAAGATGTTCGAAACGAGCAGCGACAGCGAGTACTGCTTCCAGTCCTGTTCCCGCTTCGTGTCGACGCCTGTCAGCCGCAGCACGAGGCGTTCGATCGGCACGAGGACCGGGTCCAGGAACGTCCGCTGGCCGGTGAAGACATGGAACATGTACCGGCCGAGCAGCAGGCTCGTGGCGATCGTGAACAGGATGGTGAAACCGACGGCAACGTATTCAGTGCCCATAGGCGCCTCAGAACTTCTCCGGGCGCAGCATGGCGTATACGAGATACGCGAACGCTGCGACACTTAAGAGCAACGACAACAGAGTCATGACATCACCCAGCACGTAGTGTCCGGCTTCAGCCGGACTAGACGTGATCGCACAGCTTCACGAATGCAAGCATGGCCGCAAACGTGGCAAGGCCCAGGACCACCATTCCGACTGTCAACATGAGCGGCTCCTAGTACGAGAATCCAATCCCAATCGACCCGATGACCCGCTGCCCATCATCGCCGTTCAGCACCTCGGTCGTCTCGCCGAGCGCCTGGAACTCCACGCCGCCGTGCACGTTCCACGACCCGAAATTCGTCGTGCCGCCGAGCGGCACCGTCACGATCCCGGCCACGCTGAAATAGCCGAATGGATGGTCGACGAAATCAGGCACTGCCGCGGTTCCCTCGTTCAACTCGTAGTAGTTCGCGAGGCTCAGCCCCACTTTCACTGGCACAGCAATCGACGCTCGGCTGCCGGTATAGCCTGGCGCAACACCCAGCTCCATGTAGGTGCCTTCGTTTTCGCCGGCATCGGCCTGTCCTAAGAACAGTTGGGTGTCGAATTCCTGCGCGACGACCACGTAAGGCTTGACGGCGAACTTGCCGAGGTAGGCGCTGTCGTCCACGGCCAGCTTGAGCATGAGCTCCTTGACGGTCGTGAAGCCGTTGTTGGGACTCGTGTACGCGGTGTAGGTCGTACCCAGGCTCACGCCGCCGCCAAAGCCAAGACCGAGCGTCGCGTAGAAGTCCGACTCGTACCACAACTTGCCGCACGCGCAGCCGAGCCCGGAATCGTCACTCTGTGCACCGGTGTCGCCGGTGTTCAGACTGTTCCAGATGCCGAAGTTGACGTTTGCGCTCTTCAGACCTCCGTCCCCGGAGTACACCGCAAGTCCCAAGTCGCCAGTCGGCCACATGGCGATACCGGTCCCGTTCTGCCGGATACCTCTGAACATATAGGTGCTCACGACGTCGAACGTGCTAGTGAGCGTCATGTTGCCGGTATTCGGATCCGGCGGTTCGGCTGGTGTTTGAGCGGCCACCGGTACGGCAAAGGTCACCATCAGCATGAATAGACCGGACAACGCGAGCGCGCGCTGGGCGGCGAAAAAGCGGAACATGTGCGACGACTCCTCCCTCTCTTCAATCACGATAGACATCAAAGCCTGAAAACGGGCCAAAGAGTTCCCAAGAAAACCCTCAGGATGACGTTCCCATGAGCCAGAGAGCGAATACCATAGCGACCAGAGTGCCGACAGCGAACCAGAAGAGCGCCTTCACTCCATCGAATTGCTCATCCTGATGCCGCAAGAAAACGCTCATAACTCAGTTGACTCCTACCACCACAATAGGGGTCGACGCCTGAAAACGGGCAAAAGAGTTCCCAAGAAAATCCTCAGGATGACGCGGACGGACAACGTGCGAAGCAACACACCTGCCGCTGCGGTCCAGCTGCGTTGACATGAGCTGACCATAAGAAATGTCGCCTGAATTCGGCCCAAGAAGTGCCTGAAAAGTCCCTGAGGAGCGCGAGAGGATCGAAATTGTTCCCGAGGGCGCGGATATTTCCCCGCGACCGTTCGCGGGGCGATCGGACTTCAGCGAGTCCTGAGGAACTCCTCAGGAGATTTTGCGGCGTCCCGTGTTCAGCGACTTTTCAGGCGCTCTTCAGTGTTTTTGAAGCTGCTGCCTGCGACCATTTGGCCATGGAGACGAACACTACTGACAGCGAAGGATCCCAACGCGAACGTGTCGGAGCGAGCGTCCGCGACGGACTTCAGCACGGTATCTACGTAGTCGCGACGACACTTCCGGCTACGACACACGCCCTGAGAGTCGCCGAAGCGCTTGCAAGCGCGCAGCGCTCTGACGTGACCGTCCTGGTATCTCCGCCCGACCGCGTCACCGTGAGTTCGGCACGTGCCCACGTGTATGACGTGCCGGTGGAATACGATTCGCAGCAGATCACTCCCGAAGCCGTCAAGGATCTCGTGGCACGCGAACATGCTCCAGCGGATATTCAGACGACGGATACCCGGAGCGCCGGCCACCTTGTTAGCGTGCTGCCTCCGTCATCGACCGTGGTCCTCGCGGGCGCGATCCATCACTTCATCGCAACTTATGAGCAGCGGCTCGCGCGGAAGCTGGCACAGTTGGGATATGACGTGATCTTCCTGCCCTGCCCTGACGAGTAATGCCATGCGTCGTCGTCAAGCAACGTTGTCATCGTGTGGGTCGCTCTCCTCCAGGTGGAGGACGATTGCCTATTCACTTGTGGCGGTGATGGCAGCGAGCATCGCGACAGGCTGCCGTCCGGCAGCGCTGACGCAGCAGCTGGAAGCACGCCGGCTCGCCGCCGACATGCACGTGCAATTCACGAAGGCGGCAGATGCAGCGAACAGGGCCGTGATGGCCGATAGCGACGAGGCGTCGGCGTCAGCGGCACGGGAAGCCCGGGATGGGATGCAATCCGTCGAGCGTGACCTCAAAGAGTTGCATCCGATCCTGACGTCGCTTGGATATACCGACGAACTTCGCTACTTCGAAGCGTTCAACGAAGCGTTCGGTGAATACCGCAAGCTGGATGATGAGATTCTCCCGTTGGCTGTGGAGAACTCAAACGTCAAAGCGCAGCGCCTGTCGTTTGGTCCCGCGCGGCAGGCCTCAGACGAGTTCCGTCGATCGCTTGATGCGGCTGTCCGGGCCGCCGCTCCGCAGAGCCCTTGCTGCGCTGACGCGCTCGCTTCGAAAGCCACCGCGGCGCTCCTGGACATCCAGGTGCTTCATGCACCCCATATTGCCGAAGCCGAAGATGCGGCGATGACGCGCATGGAGGAGCAGATGGCGGCGTCAGAAGTCGTCGTCCAAAAGATGCTGGATGACCTTAAGCGGCTGCTCGGGGCCAAGGCCGGTGGACAGTTCACCGCGGCAACCGCGGCCTTCGACCGGTTCAAGGAAACACATCGCGAGATCATCAAACTCTCTCGCCGGAACAGCGAGGTCCGATCGTTGGCATTGTCTCTCGGCCGGAAACGGATGGTAACGGCGGCCGCTGACGATCAGCTTCGCGCGCTGGAAGAAACACTCTCCAGGCGCGGGTTCACAGCGACTCGTTAGTCGATCATCCGCGAGCACCGCTCAAGCCATCTCGGTCACGAACCGATAACCCACCCACGGTTCGCTGAGGAGGTACCGTGGATTGGACGGATCCGGTTCGATTTTCTTGCGAAGCTGTGCAACCAGCGTCCACAGGTGCTCCGGTTGTTCCACGGCGGAAGTTCCCCAGATCTCCTTGAGTATGGCGCGATGCGTCAGCACCCGGTTGTGGTTGCGGGCGAGCAGCGACAAGAGCTCGAATTCCTTTGGCGTCAGTCGAATCTCTGTGTCCCCACGGAGCACACGGCGCCGATCGTAGTCGATGGTCAGATCGCCGGCACGCAGAAGGCCCTTCTCCGTATCCTCTTCTGACACGACGCGACGCAGCGCTACCCGTATACGTGCGAGCAGTTCCTCTGGACCAAAGGGCTTGGTCACGTAATCGTCGGCGCCGAGATCAAGAGCGTTGACCTTGTCCGCTTCGGCCCCCCGAGCGGAGAGCACCAGGATCGGCACGGCCGACTGCGCGCGCACGCGACGGCACACTTCCGTACCCTCCAAATCGGGCAGTCCGAGGTCGAGCACGATCAACTCGGCCGGTCGGTCCGCAAAGATCTTGAGGGCGTCGGCGCCCGTGCCTGCAACGTCCACGTCGTACCCGCGGGCCCGTAGCAAAGGAACGACCGCACGCTGGATGGCGACTTCGTCGTCAACAAGGAGGATACGCACCCGACGGGTCATAGGATTGGCGAGCCTGCCGGCTCGGGCTGCTTCACGGGCGCGGCGACGCGAATCGTAAATTGCGCCCCGCCATCAGGACAGTTCTCCACCCAGATCTGCCCCTTTTCAGCCATCAGCAGGCCGCGGGCGATCCACAAGCCCATCCCGGTACCCGACGCTCTCGACTTCGCCGCAGCACCTCGGTAGAACCGCTCGAACACGTGGGGTAGATCGGTCGGTCTGATGCCGGGACCATGATCCCTCACCTTCACCACCAGCCCCTCGTCCGTCGCGCTGGCATTCACATGCACCGTTGTCCCAACCGGCGCATACTGAGCCGCGTTTTCAAGCAAGTGGGCAACCGCGGTCGCGGTCAGCCGGGGATCCACCTGTACGGGGATGTCTGGATCGATCTGTACGTCCAATTTGTGCTGCTGGAGCGTGTGTTCCACCTGGTCGCGCGCGGCGGCCACGATCTCGGATGGATGCGCCCACCGTGATTCAGTGGAGATCGCCCCCGCGTCGATGCGAGCCATTTCGAGAACATTCTGAAACAGCCTAGTCAATCGTTCGACTTCGGCAAGGATCAGATCGCTCTGCTCGATCCGATCGGCCTCCGTCAGCCGCAAAGCCTTGACGTTGCTGGCGGCGACACGGATTGCCGTAAGCGGTGTTCGAAGATCGTGCCCCAACGAGGCCAGCAAGGCGGTCTTCAACGCCTCGCTCTGACGCGTGAGCTCGGCGTCCTTTCGCTCTTCGAGAAACTGCGAGCGCTCGATCGCGATCGCGACCACGCCTGCAAGCGCGTCCAGCGTGCCGGCTTCGATTGGCCGCCCCGCCGCGGCCAGAAGGCCGCTCGGCTTCGTGCCTACGCGGAGGGGGACGAGCCGAATGGTCTGCCCGTCAACCGTCAGCGTTCGGTGGCCCACGTATGTACGAGCATAGGCGTCGAACTCCAGCGACCCCTGTGCCGCCGCAAACGCTGCCGACAGTTGCCCGGTGTCCAACGGCAGCGTTCGCGCGCCCCCTTCGAACACGTCCCACTCAGCCTCGCGTGGCAACGCTATCGCCACGAACTCCAGATCGAAGCGGCGAGCAACGGAGCGCGCCAGGATCGAGATCGCCTGCTGGCTGTCGGTCATGACGAGCACATCACGACTCAAATCAAAGAGTCGAGCCAGCTCATCGCGTCGTCCAATCGCCTCCTGGGCGCGCGTGCGCGCTTTCGCCGAGAGGTTACTTGCGACGAGACTCACGGTGAGGAAGGCGGAGAGTGCAACCCAATTGTGCGGGTCGGCGATGGTAAGCGTACCGACCGGAGGCAGGAAGAAGAAATTGAAGAACAGCATCGCCACTATCGATGTCAAGGCCGCAACCCAAAAGCGCGACGTCGTTGCCACGACGAGCACGACCAACAGAAACGTTGTCGACACGGTGGCAGCATTCGACACGTCCAACCAACGCACATATATGAGCGTCAAGGCCGCGAGGGCTCCGACGCCACCTGCGAGATGCGCCGCGTCAGAGAAACCACGAGACATGTCAGTTTGATGATAGCGGGTCTAGCCCCTCAGCCGCCGTACCGATTCATTCGGCGGTATGGAACAGAAGCGACACGATCAAAGGGTGCCGACGCGACACTGAGGTCTCACCGGCATTCTCGGCTACCGGCGCCCGGGGACGGGCGGGGGCTGCGGTGGTGGTGGCGGAGGCGGGCTGGGTGTTGACGCGCCCGGTGCGGACGGCAGCGGAGGGATGCCGAACTGCCCCTGCAGCGCTGCGAGCTTGGCCAGGTCGATCGGGCCCACGATGTTGACGACGGTGAGCTCTGCAGGCTCGACGACGAGAATGGCAAGGCCGCCGGAGGCGTTGCCTTCGCGCCAGCTGTGGATCTCCACCAACTCGCCCTCGCGCTTATTTTCGGTCGTCACCATCCGTGCCCATCCCGCCGCCGTCAGCTGTTTCCGAATCACATTCACATCGTCCGCGCTGTATGCGTTCGGGCCTCCGAACTTGAAGCTGCGAACATAGATTCCCTTGAGCCCGCTGACCATCTCCTTCACCGCCGTGGCGTCACTGCCATTCTTCATGAATCCACTGGCCAGCTTCAGCATTTCCGAGTCGATGGTGACGTTGACCTGCTCTTCGGCAACCTTGGCGAGGCGGTCAAGATGATCGAGCTGCAGACGGGCGCCCTGCGCGAGCGCGACCGCCGGTACCGCAAGCAGTGATACGAGTACTGCGACCGTAACGTTCTTCATGGGTTCCTCCCGGACCGTTCGGACGTGGACCCTGTCGCCAGCCGAAGCTGCACCATTGCGATCTTCTCGCTCGTTATCTGAAGCGCCAGGCGGATCTCGGCCTTCACACGCTCGGCCTCGGCGACAGTCTGCTGATACGCGTAGTACCGCACCGACCCGACGACGACCAGGGTGAGCGCCGCGGCGGCGGCCAGCCAGCGCAAAGCCGGACTTCTCCCACCTTCGACGTCGCCCCGTGCGACGCGCGCGAGCACACGGTCGGCAAAGTCGGGCGACGGGGGCTGTCGTTTCAACGCGCCTCGCAGTTCGTCATCGAGATTCATGCGTCCAGTCCCTTGCGCAGCGCCGCGAGCGAACGGCGCAGGTGGCTCTTCACGGTATTGATGGACATCTTCAAGACATCGGCAATCTCAGACGGCTCGAGTTCTTCCTGGTAGCGCAACACGACGACCATGCGCGCGACCGGCGTCAGCTCGCCGACGAGTCGACGCAGGCGTCCGGTAACAAACGGCTCGGGCGGAGCGGGAATCTCGCCACGTTCGGGCAAGACATCGGTGGACACCTCGAGACGGCGCCGCGGGCGCCGCAGCTCATCGATGCAGCGGTGGCTGGTGACACGGCGGAGCCAGGTCGTCGGCCACCGCGAGCGCACCCGTCATATATGCCTGCTGTATATACGTCAGGCCACGTCGATCGGGTGCAAGCGGGGATTCTTTCGGACGAGAATGCTCTGATGACGGCATTCGTCCTGCCGCTGCTGATTGGACTCGTCGGCGGCCTGCGCAGCATGACCGCGCCCGCGGCTGTCAGTTGGGCTTCGCGCATCGGCTGGATCGATGTGGCCCCGACAGCGCTCGCGTTCTTTGGATATGCCTTCACGCCGTGGGTCTTCACGGCGCTGGCCCTGGGCGAGCTGGTGATCGATCAATTACCCATGACGCCCAGCCGCACATTGCCCATGCCATTCGGTACGCGGATCGTCGTAGGAGCACTGTGCGGGGGAGCCATCGGAGCGAGCGGCGGAGCGCTTGTCACCGGGCTCGTCGCAGGGATCGCCGGTGCGACCGTTGGAACGCTCGGCGGACATGCGCTGCGAGCACGGCTCGCTACGGCATTCGGACGCGACCGCCCCGCCGCGTTCATCGAGGACGTTGTGGCGATCGGCGGCGCCTGTCTCGTCATGGTGGCGCTGCCGTGACGGGGCTCGACGCAATCATCATCGGGGCTGGCCAGGCCGGCCCTCCGCTTGCCGGCCGGCTGACAGCCGCCGGGATGAAGGTAGCCGTCGTCGAGCGCAAGCTGTTCGGTGGAACCTGTGTCAACACCGGCTGCATGCCGACGAAGACCATGGTGGCGAGCGCGTACGCAGCACACATCGTGCGGAGGGCGGCCGACTACGGCATCGTCGCGCCAGGCGCAGCTCAGATCGACATGCCCAAGGTCAAGGCACGCGCGGATGCGGTATCAGCCAGGGCCCGTTCGGGCATCGAGCGACGTCTGCGGAACATGGACGGCTGCACGGTGTTTCAGGGTCACGCCAGGTTTGAAGGCCCGAATGTCGTCCGCGTGGATCAGCAGCCGCTGACAGCGTCGCGCATCTTCATCAACGTCGGCGGGCGCGCGCTCATCCCCGACATGCCAGGCATTGGCGAAGTACCGTATTTGACGAATACGTCGATCCTGGCACTCGAAGACGTGCCACGACATCTCGTCGTCGTCGGGGGCAGCTACGTCGGGCTCGAGTTCGCGCAGATGTACCGGAGGTTTGGGGCTGACGTCACTGTCGTCGAGAGAGCGCCGCGCCTGATCCCTCGTGAGGACGACGATGTCTCCGACGAGGTGCGAAGCATCCTCGAGCGTGAGGGTATCGTGGTTCGCACCGGCGCGACGTGCATCGGCCTTGCGCCACACGAGAGCGGCGTGAAGGTCTCGGTCGACTGTACCGACGCGACCATCCGACGCCATCGGATCGCACGTCCTGCTGGCAGTTGGCCGCCGCCCGAACACCGATGATCTGGGACTGGACAAGGCTGGCGTGGCCACGGATGTCCGGGGCTACATCACCGTGAACGACGATCTGACGACCAATGTGCCCGGGATCTGGGCGCTTGGAGACTGCAATGGCCGCGGGGCCTTCACGCATACGGCCTACAACGACTTCGAGATCGTTGCAGCCAATCTGCTCGACGGCGAACAGCGCGGCGCAGGCGCGCGTGTGCCGGCGTATGCGTTGTATATCGATCCTCCCCTGGGCCGAGTCGGCATCACGGAAGCCGAGGCGCGGACACGTGGCCGTCCGCTGCTGATCGGCAAGCGCCCTATGAGTAAGGTGTCACGAGCAGTCGAGAAGGCCGAAACGCAGGGTTTCATGAAGGTTGTCGTGGACGCGGCAACGAAGAAAATTCTCGGCGCGGCGATTCTGGGCACGGGAGGCGATGAGGCCATCCACGGTGTGCTCGATATCGTCAACGCGGATGTTCCATATGACGTGCTTCAGCGAGCCGTACCGATTCATCCGACCGTATCTGAGCTCATCCCGACGCTGCTCGCCGAAATGAAGCCGGCCGTTCGGTGACACTGCCGCCGTCTCGAAGGGCGTACTCCCTCCTACGCTTCGGCGCGAGAAGCGTAAGCACCGCGACGATGGTCGAGAGACCGCTTCAGCGGCCGTAGACGCGGATCTCTTTGCCGTTGGCGAGCACCACGCGCTCGAGCCGGACGATCTTCTGGCCGTCGGCGAACTGATAGCCGGTGCCCGTGATCACGTCGCCCGGCTTGACCGTCGTCCGAGTCCAGCCGACCGACTCCATTCGATTGAGCGCAGGCCCTCCGATCAGCCATTTCTCCTTCTGGCCGCCGGCAGCCTGCACCTCCACGGTGATCATCGGGTGGGGGTTCGCCCACACGAAGTCTGTCACCGTGCCCTTCACGGTCACGAGTTGGTCACGGCTTACCGGCCACTGGTGATGCGCGGACAATGTCGCCGCCGCGGAAAGCAGCGTAAGGACCAGAAAACCCGCAATAAGCACAGCCTTCATCGAATGTGCCCCTTTCTTCGAGGATTCTAGAACACCTTGAGACGTTTCTCCCCTCATTCCGATCCTGGGTAGCCTGGCACGGCGCCGGGACGATTCGTGGTTGGTCGCGAACGGGGATGACACGGGACGCCCCGATCCCCGCCCTTCTGCGTCAAGCGTCAGGGTGATGTACTATCCGGGCCAAACTGAGGCACGGGAGGAGTTCCCATGAGGTATGCCGTCTCTGCATCATTATTCGCGCTCGCGTGCGCGCTGGCGCAGCCGGCGTCCGCGCAGCTCGAGGACAAGCCGGTGCCTATGGACAAGGCGCCCTTCCACATCCCCGTCTTCTCCAACGACTACCTTATTCTCTTGAACGTCAACATTCCGCCCGGGCGCAACACCGGCTACCACATCCACTACGCCGACTCCGTGTCTGTGAACCTGACCCCGGCCTCGCAGACCAATCAGAATTACGGCTCGTCGGAAGTGAGCGCGCCCGGTGCGGGCGGGGACGGCGAACCTGGCCGTGCGACGTTTACGGATGTGACGACGAATGGCCCGCGCACGCACAAGGCGACCAATGTCGGGCCGACGCCGTTCCACAACATTTCCTTCATCCTGAAGAATCGCGCACCGGCCGGAACGACGGTGTCCGACCGCTCGGGCGTCAAAGGCTATACCCAGATCATGGACAACGCGCGGCTGAGGGGCTGGCGCGTTGCCCTGAAACCGGGAGAGGCGACGGGACAGATCACGCAAACAGCGCCCGGTCTCAGAGTCTACGTCCAGGGCGGCGTACTCGCCGAGATGGTGCCCGGTGCGGCCGACCGCGGCATGGCTCCATACGAAGGCGATTTCATCTGGCAGGACGCGGGGCAGACGAGGGCCGTGAAGAACACCGGGTACGACCCTGATCGAATTCATCGAATTCGAGCTGAAATAAGTTCACCTGCGCCCCTGAATCGCACTTCTAGCGAGGCCACGCCTCAGACCAGCGAGCGTCCTGCTCCACTTCGCTGCGAGTGACTTAGCGGATTTTGAAACCTGACACTCGCAGTCCCCGTATTGAACAGTGTTTAATAGGACAGTTCTTCTTTCTTATGCCGGAACAGAGGAGATAGTGGGCAGACAGGCGGGGCGGCAACAACCACCCGAAAGAATCCGGCGCGCCATCCTCGATGCGGCGCTCGAGCTCTTTGTCACCCATGGGTACGCCCAGGTATCGATTCGGAACGTCGCGTCGAAGGTGGGGTATAGCCCGGGCGCGATCTACAGCTATTTCCCGTCGAAGGACGACATCTTCCTTGCGCTCGCCGAGGAAGGATTCCGCAAGCTTGGCGCTGCCCAGCTGGCGATGCCCGCCACTTCGGACGCCCTGGGGGATCTTGCGGACACGGCCTGGCGGCTCTACGCGTTCAGCAAGGAACAGCCCCAGTACTTCGCGCTCGTGTTTCTCGACCGCCGCGTCCCACGCATCGGACCCGAGAGCGAAAGGTTCAAGTCGCGCTGCGTCTTCTCTGGGCGGCCGTGATTGGAGTCGCATCGCTGAGACTTTCCGACCGGCTGGCGCCCGGTGAGGATGCCGACGCTCTGATTCGCGACGCCATCAGCACCACGATTGCCGGCCTGCGTGCGCCCCAAGGAGTTTCATCGTGACCGTTCGTTCTCGCCCGTCCAGATTGTTCGCGGCTCTGTCATGGCTGCTCGCGCCAATGGTACTCACCACCGGTTGCGGCTCGAACGACGGCGTTGACGCCAGGGCCGACGCGAAATCAGCAACCGAAGTCACCGCGATCGCGATAGCCACCGCCATGGCGGTCGAACGTCCAATTACGCGATTCGTTGCGGTAACCGGCACGCTGACTGCGGAAGAACAGGCCGAAGTCGCGGCCGAAGTCTCCGGTCGCGTGGTGGCGACGCCGGTCGAGCGCGGCAGCCGCGTGAACGAAGGCAGCGAGCTCGTTCGAATCACGGATGTCGAGGTCCGGGCTCAGGCTCAGGAAGCGGAGGCAAACACCGGGCAGATCGAGGCGCGGCTGGGACTGACGAACGGGGGACGGTTCGAGATCGATCGCGTACCTGAAGTGGCCAACGCCAAGGCGGCCTACGACCTCGCGCAGGCCGATTTCGAGCGCGCAAAGATGCTGCTCGATCGAAAGCTCCTCCCGCAGGCCGACTTCGACCGAAGCCGAACCCAGTCGGAAGCGGCTCTTCGCCAGTACGACATCGCGCGCAACTCGGCCGAGCAGCAGTACCAGTCGCTGCTGGCCGCGCGGGCCCGGATGACGCTGGCGCAAAAGGCCGTCACCGATACCGTCGTTCGGGCGCCGTTCGACGGCCTCGTCGAGCAGCGCCTCGTCTCGGCGGGCGACTATGTCACGCGCGGTACGAAGGTGGCATCGGTCATTCGCATCAATCCGCTCCGGGTGGAGCTCACGGTGCCGGGACAATATCTCTCGGAGGTCGCCGCTGGTCGCGCCGTCACGCTGGAAGTCGACGCGTTCCGTGGGCGGACTTTCACCGGCCGGATTCGCTATGTGTCGCCCGTCCTGCGGACCGACACACGCGCGCTGGTCGTCGAGGCGGTCGTGCCGAACGACTCGGGCCAGCTCAAGCCCGGGCTCTTTGCCACGGCGAAGATCGAGCAGGCATCCGAGACGCCCGCCGTGCTTGTACCGGCCGCAGCGCTCACCACTGTGACGGGTGCCACTCGCGTGTTCCTGATCAAGAGCGACCACACCGCCGAAGAACGGCTCGTCACCACCGGCCAGACGGTCGGTGATCTGATCGAGATCACCAGCGGACTCCAGGCGGGCGACACCGTGGCGACGAGCAATGTGGCGCAGCTCACCGACGGCGCACGCGTCGCCGAAAGAAAGTAGGGGTTCATCATGCAGTGGCTTGCCGCCTTGTGCGTGCGCCGGCCGGTGTTTGCGTCGGTGCTGATCCTGTCACTGAGTGTTGTCGGGATGTTCGCCTTCACTCAGCTCGGCATAGACCAGTTTCCGAACGTCGACATTCCCACGGCCCTTGTGACGACTCGACTGCCTGGCGCCGCCCCCGAGCAGGTCGAAAGCGAGGTGACGGACAAGATTGAAGAGGCAGTGAACACCATCAGCGGGATCGACACGCTCACCTCGACCTCGTCCGAGGGTGTGTCGCAGGTGGTGGTGTCCTTTCGCTTGGAGAAGAACGCCGACGTCGCCACGCAGGAGGTCCGCGACCGGATCAACCGTATCCTGCCGCAGCTCCCAAGGACGATCACGCAGCCAACCATCGAAAAACGCGATCCGGATGCTGCTCCGGTTTTGACGATTGCGCTTACGGCCAACGCGCCCGTGCGCGACATCACCGAATACGCCGACAAGGTGCTGCGACGCCAGCTCGAGAGCGCCGACGGCGTTGGGCAGGTCCTCGTGCTCGGGGGCCGCCGGCGGCAGATCAACGTCGTCCTCGACGCCGACCGGCTTCGCGCCCAGAACCTCACGGTGAACGACGTGGCGCGGGCCCTTCAGGCACAGAACAGCGACATACCGGGCGGGCGCATCGACCAGGGCGCGCAGTCGCTGACGATGCGCACGCGAGGACGCGTGGAATCGCCGGGCGAGTTCGGGAGCGTCGTCATCCGCGAGGTCGGCGGTTACCCGGTTCAGGTTCGCGACGTCGCTCGAATCGAGGACGGTATGGCGGACGCGCAGACCGTCGCGAGCGTCAACGGCGAACCCACGGTGCTCCTGCAAATCCGCAAGCAGTCCGGGACGAACACGGTCGAAATCGTGAACGCTGTCAAGGCGCGCCTGACGCAGCTCGAAGACACGCTGCCATCGGGCTACCGCCTTCGCATCGTGCGCGATCAAGCCGAGTTCATCGAAGCATCGATCACAAGCGTCGAGGAACACCTTGTCGTCGGATCGTTCCTCGCTGCGCTCGTCGTGCTCCTTTTCCTCGGAAACCTTCGATCCACCATCATCGCCGCCATCTCGATTCCCACGTCCATCATCGCGACGTTCGGTCTCATCTGGTACATGGGATTCACCCTCAACATGCTGACGATGCTCGCGTTGACCTTGTCCGTCGGCATCGTCATCGATGACGCCATCGTCGTCCTGGAGAACATCTACCGGTTCATCGAGGAGAAGGGGATGCCGCCGATGAGAGCGGCTGTGGAAGCGACAAGAGAAATCGGGCTGGCGGTACTCGCAACGACGCTATCGCTGGTTGCGATCTTCGTGCCTGTGGGCTTCATGAGCGGCATGGTCGGCCGCTTCATGCAGAGCTTCGGGCTCACGATGGCGTTCGCCATCCTCGTGTCGTTGCTCGTGAGCTTCACGCTTACGCCCATGCTGTCGTCGCGCTGGCTGCGAGTGAAGCGTGCGGGTCCAGGGGGCGCGGTGCACGATTCGAAGCATTCGGCGATTTTCGGTCCGATGGACCGCACCTATGCTGCGATGCTCGGCTGGTCGATGTCGCACCGGTGGGTGATTGGCGTCCTCGCCGTGGCCGTGCTCCTGTCGAGCGTGCCGCTCTTCAATTTCGTCGCCGTCACTTTCGTGACGCAGGACGATCAGTCAGGGTTCGACGTGAACGTGCGGGCCCTCGAGGGCACGAGCCTCGAGGCGACCGAGGTGATGGCCAACCGTATCGGTGCCGCGATCCGGAGGATTCCGGAAGTGAACTACACGCTCGCGACCGTGGCGGGCGACGGCGCAGGCACGCGGAACAGCGCGTCGATTTTCGTGAAGCTGCACCCGATTGAGGCGCGTGAGCGCGATCAGTTCGCCGTGATGGCGCAGGTGCGGGACGAGGTATTGGCGCCGTTCACGGCCCAGCGACTGAGAGCGAGCGTGGGCGGCGGAGGCATGGGCGGAGGGGGCGGCGGCGGAGGGGGCGGCGGGGGCGGCGGCGTCCAATTCGTGCTCAGGGGCCCTGAGCTTCGCGGGCTGCAGGAATACAGCGAGCGGTTGCTCGAGAAGGTGAAGACCATCCCGGGCGTGGTCGATGCGGACACAACGCTCAACGCCGGAAAACCTGAGGTGTCGGTTCGCATGGATCGGCCGAAGGCGGCCGATCTCGGAGTGCCGCTCTCGGAGGCCGCCGAAGCGCTGCGGCTGCTCGTGGGAGGTGATGCGGTGACAACGTACAACGAGGGGGGCGAGCAGTACGAGGTTCACGTGCGCGCGGAAGCTGGCGACCGCGACTCGGAGGCGGCGCTCGGCCGGCTGCCGATACCGGCGCGGCTCGGCACGGTCGCGCTCGAAGACGTCGCACGGTTTACTCGCGGGGAGGAGTCGGCCGACATCCGTCGGCTGTCGCGTCAGCGCCAGGTGACCGTCATGGTGAACATGCTGCCGGGCACGTCGCAAGCGGCCGTGCAGGCACAGATGACTGAGTTCGCCGGTCAGCTTGGTATGGCGCCTGGCTATACCGGCGGGTTCAGCGGCCAGTCTCGCGAGCTGAATCGTACGGCCACCGCGTTTCTGACGGCCTTCGCGCTGTCGTTAATCTTCATGTACCTGGTGCTCGCCGCGCAGTTCGAGTCATGGCTTCACCCGGTCACGATTCTGCTGTCGCTGCCGCTGACGCTGCCTTTCGCACTGCTCTCGCTGATCATCTTCCAGCAGTCGCTGAACGTGTTCTCCGCGCTCGGTCTGCTGGTGCTGTTCGGCGTGGTGAAGAAGAATTCGATCCTGCAGATCGACCATGCGAACCAGCTCAAGGCCGCTGGCCTCAACACGCGCGACGCGATTGTGCAGGCGAGCCGCAACCGACTGCGGCCGATCCTGATGACGACACTGGCGTTTGTAGCCGGTATGGTACCGCTCGTCGTGACGAGCGGCGTCGGTTCAGCGACCAATCATGCGATTGGCTGGGTGGTGATTGGCGGCCAGACTCTGGTACTGGTCCTGACCCTGGTGGTGACGCCGGTGACCTACGCCGCATTCGACGATCTACGAGAAAAGCGCCTGGCCGCGAGAGGCGCGAACTGGCTGCGCGCCAGGCTGACGGCTGCCGAACCGGCTACGCCGCTCTGATCCCCGGATGTCGCCTCCGACCGCACCTCTGCACTACCGCGGAGAACCACTTCACTAGGGGAACCGCCCGCGGGATTTCACGGGCTCGCGGAATTTTCGCGGTTGTCGACGTCGCGCCGACGCGAATGATTCTGCGCCAGTCGACGACGCGCGCTCGAGCATCGGCACCGAACGTGCTCAGTTAGCTTCGGTTTGGTGAACGACCGTGGAGTTGGAGCTGCATGCATACGGACCGGAGTCGACCCGCGAAGAGAGCGAGGCGATTGCGGGCAGGGTATCGGTCATCGACGACCGGATCCTGCTGTTGCAGGAACTGCCGATCCAGTCTCCGTTCTCGGTGAATCTAATGTTCGATCGAATGGAGCACGCTCGCGCGGGATTGGGATCGATTTGCCTACGTCGTCGACCTGACCGAGGCGAAGCGCCCCGACCCGGAAACGCGCGCAGCGCTCAAGGCTCGCGTGCTCCGCGTCAGGCCACGCGTCGTGCACATCGCAGTCGCGGTCGGAGACAATCTGATCATGCGCGCGATGGCGCGGCTGTTTGCGCACGGGATGGGGCTGGCGAGTGTGGGGGTCCACGCGACTCGCGCCGAGGCGATCGAGGAGGCCCGGCGTGTCATGGGGCGGTAGCGGCCCGACCGATCGCATCTTGATGCACCTGGCGGAGATCGGCGCCGGTCGATGCACGATCACCGACGACACCGTCGTTGCCGAGCCCGATCCGGAGATGAGCCAGGTGCTGCTGGGCCTGCTCGTGCTGTACGAGGACCTGAGCTACGCCAGCCGCCAGCGTACCGACGCGGAGGCGAAGCTGCGGCGCGTGGCTGAGGAACGCGAGCGCTTGCTCGAGGATCGACGGCAGGCGGTTGCGGCACGCGACCACTTTCTGGCGATCGCGGCGCACGAGCTGCGTACGCCGCTCGCGACGCTGGCGCTGCTGGTCGATGATCTGATCGCGTCGCTGCGCCACGCACCCGGCTGACTCCCGTTGGACGCCCGTGCAGAGTCAGCAACTGGCGATCGCTCAAGCGTCAGGTCGATCGGCTGCACGGCCCTGGTCGCCGAGATGATGGACGTCTCGCGTATCACCCGTGGTGACCTCAATCTGGTTCCCGGGCCTGTCGATTTGCGCGACCTCGTGCGGGAAGTCCTGGACCGCTTCGATCTCTGAGATTCAGCGACGGCATGTCACCGTCAGCGTGGACGCGCCGGAGCCGGTGCGCGGGATTTGGGATGCGGCTCGTGTCGATCGGGTGGTGACGAACCTGATCTCGAACGCACTCAAGTACGGAGCTGGACGCCCCATCGAGGTCTCCGTTCGCGCCGAGACGTCACGGGCCGTCGATCGTTGTCCGCGACCACGGCGTTGGGATCGCCGGAGGACGAACAGAGCAAGATCTTCGGTCCGTTCGCGCGCGCCGTCGCCGCCACGACATCACGCGGGACTGGGCCTGGGTCTGTGGATCGCGCAGCAGATCGTGCAGGCCAGCGGCGGCCGCATCACGGTGGACAGCCGGCCGGAAGAAGGTTCCACCTTCACCGTGGAGCTGCCGCGGTGAGCGTTCCGGCGAGCCTGCCACTGATGATCGTCGACGACGACGACGACCTGCGAAACACCCTCGCTGACATCATGACCGCGCAGGGTTACCAGGTCGCAGCGTTCGGCGACGCGCGGGCGGCGCTCGCCGCACTCGAGGACGGGCAGACACCATTTCTGATCCTGCTCGACCTGATGATGCCAGGCATGTCGGGCTGGGAGTTCCGCGCCGCCCAGCTCGAGAACCCGACGCTCGCCCCAATCCCGGTCGTGGTCGTGACGGCCGCCAACGCGTTGAGCGACGGCGCTCACACGCCTGTCGGACATCGAGATCCTGCGGAAGCCGTTCGACCTGGAGGCCTTATTGGCCGTCGTCGACCGATATCACGCCGTTGCGCGACCGCGTCCTTAGCGCTCTGCAGTGCGTGTGAATGATTCGAGCCGGAGGTTAGGAGAGAATGTCCAACTTGTATTTCGCCTGGGCAAAGAGGTAGCTCCGCGACTCGTCGACAAGCCGCCGGAACCGCGGCATGTCGACACCGACCAGCCTGCCGGCGCGCTTCCGAATGGCGCCGCCGATGATCACCGTATCCACATTGCGAACGTCTGCTGCCTGGACCACCGTGCCGATGGCGTTGTTCAACGGGTACACGTTGATGTCGTCGGCACGAATCATGACGACGTCCGCTTCCTTGCCAGGCGTCAGCGTGCCGCACTTGTGAAGCAACGCGGCACACCGCGCGCCGTTCACGGTCGCGCACTCCAGGACCTGCTGCACGGTCACCGGCGCCGGCGCGTCGGGATCCTTGTTGATCCGGCGATTGGCCGAGAGCGCGCGCTGGATGAAAAACGCCGCGCGCATCTCGCCGAACATGTCCGTGCTGTACGACGTCTCGTTGTCGACGCTGAAGCCGGGTGCCACGCCGAAATCGAGAGCCTTTTGAAATCCGCCCACGCCGGCGGACGATCCGCCACCCAGGCCGTATTGCGCGTCCGACCGCGGACAGACGTTCACGTTGCAGCCCGTGTCGCGGACGATGCGCCAGGCGGCGTCGGTCAAGCCGCTCGCATGGTTGAAGGTGAAGTCCGGCCCGAGGAGGTTCTCCTGCGCGAACGCCTGAATCTGGTCCGAGGACACACCGTCGGCGTGAATCCGCAGGCCCAGGCTCCGGGCGACGGCCCAGTTCTCCCGGTTCGGATTCGCGAAGGCGCGCAGCGTCACAAGCTGATCGTCCGACGTGAAGTATTTCTTCTGAAGTCTGGCCAGATCGGCGGGCCATTGCATATCCCAGGTCCCGAACTGGGGCGGCCCTGACGCGTGGACGGCCCGAATACCGGAATCGAAGAGCGCCTCGACGGCGGCGTCGGAATGCGCGGCGCTGCGCGAGTTGTGAGAATTGTCGATGATGCACGTGATGCCGGCGTCGATGCAGCCGAGCGCGGTGATCAGATTCCCCACATACATATCGCGCGGACGATAGAACGGCGCGAAGCCCTGATGCGTCGTCGCCATGTAGTTGGCGATCAGCCCGTCCGGGATGATCCGCCGGAACTGCGCGGACCACGAATGGCGATGGCAATCCACAAATCCGGGAATGAGGATGGTGCCTGCCGCCTCGATGACCTGTGTCCCCGGTGGCACCTTGAGATCCCGCCCGACCGCCGCGATGCGCTTCCCCTGAATATGCACATCGCCTTCCGCGAAATCGCCAACGGCGCGGTCCATTGTGATGACCGTTCCACCTCGCAGCAGAAGATGGCGGGAGGGATTGACCGGCACGCGTGCGGCTGGCAGTAGCGCGCCATCATCCTGTGCCACTCTCGGGCGCTGGGCCGCGCGAACACGGCCAACAAATGAAGGCGCAGCCGCCAGTGCTGCACCCATCTTGAAGAGTCCACGCCGTGAGATCGTGTTCATGCTGATCCTTATTCGCGGTCAGGACCGCAACGTCACTACAAAACCGGCGGCCGGTGTCCCGGACACCCACATACATACACCCGAAGGGTGCTCAGTATGTCGGTTCGCCTGTTTGTTTGTCGTGAGAGGGAGGATGCGGCTTGCCAGGAGCGAGCCTTCGGCTCGCTGCAAGGCAAGACGAGGCGCGTTCGAAGTTACGCCTTATTCTGGCTCATGGCGGGCTGAGGCTTGCCGCCATGGGGCCCTTTCTTCTGAATGTCAACGCTCCCCCGGAAATGGGCACCGTCTGCGATTGCCACGCGCGGCGATACGATGTTCCCGTCGACCGATGCTTCCTCGCGAATGTCGATCCGCTCCGACGCAGTAATGTTGCCGTTGACAATTCCCGACACGATCACGGTCTTGGCAAAGACCTGGGCCTTGACGCGTCCGTTGGGCCCGATGATCAGCACGTTATCGCGGAGTTCGATTGTGCCCTCGACCGTCCCGTCGACAGCGAGGTCTTCGCTGCCGCTCAGCTCGCCTTTCATGACGATCGATTTGCCGATGGAGACAACAACCCGACCTTCGCCGGCAGTCGCCGCCCCAACGACAGGGCGCCGCATCGACGTCGCCGAACTCGGCGGCGCTGGCACCGGGGCTTCACTAGTGTCTGGTAATACCGCCTGATCGCGATTCCACATCTTCTCCCCCTCCCTGTCAGATTCATTTATCGGCCGGACGGTCGCCGCGTCGCATAGTGGAGCCTGAGTGGTCCGGCTTCAGTGAGCCTCAGTGACGAAACCAGCGGGCCATCACACCTCCGCGACCGCTCGGATCATCCGACGTGGTTTGGTGGGCCGGTTCATCCCACACCCGGAGTGGCAGACGTATTTCCACCACCATGTTTCCGGGTGGTTCGACCGTCATCCACAAATGGCCGCCACTTTCCTGGATAAGTTCCTGAAGGGCCCCGAGGTCCACTCCTGGTTTGTCGGACGCAACCCCGTCAGAAGTCGATTCGGTCGCCCCGTTGCGAAGTTGTAGCGGTCCTTCGGGGGGCATGGCGCGTCTCGCTTCCGTGACCGTGATCAGCGCGTGAGGACCTTGACGGACGTTGGGGTAGTGTTCGATGAATTTCTGATCCACGACGACGGTGGCAAGTTCGACTCTCAACTGTCCACCGAACGGCATGCGTTCACGTCCGTAGCCGGCCAGATTGACGAAGAGCCTCTCGACATGGTCGGCCTTCATATCCACGTTGAGGGGTGACGAGATCTTCGATACCTCCAGCTCAACGTCGTCGCCGGCCACGTGCTTCAAAACCGGCTTCAGGTCGCGCAGTACCCTCTTCAAGTCGACCGGTTCGAGGGCGCTTGGCCTGCTCGTCCCCGTACACAGCGAGTCGCTGAAGGTAGCCGGCCGCCCGCACGACCTCATCAAGCAGCATTTCACCCCGTTGCCGAAGGCGTGGGTCGCCGCTGACCGCCCTCAGGAACTGCTGGCCATCGTTATGAACATCCCGTAGCAGTTTGCCGCAGGTGACAGCGGTTTCCGACGCAACCCGGCCAACCGCCTCCATCCGCTGCGCCTGGTCAAGTTTGTGCTCGAGAACGCGAAGATTCGTGATGTCCTCGGCGGCGATCTCGATCACGTCAGGGGCTGATTCCACCGCCGACAACCGTACGACAACGCGTTTGCCGTCTTGTCGCTTCCAGGCTGTCTCCACCGATTGTCGCGCCTTCGTGCTGGAGCACCGCTCGATCAGCCAGGCCAGATCGTCCGGAGATTCGAAGACCGTCTTGGCGAAATCAGCGGTGTGCAACTTATCGGGCTTGCGGCAGCCGACCAAATCCCACAATGCCTGATTGGCGTGCGTGAGCGCGCCGTCCCGGGTGCATCGCCACAGAGCAAGGGGAGATTGCTGGAACTGGCGGCGAATCTCTGTTCGACTCTCGTCGAGTTGCCTCTCCAACTGCGTGACACGGTCGGCTTCCGTCTGCAGGATTTCACAGCGTTTTCTGGCGCCAGTGAGCTCCTGAATCGTCATTTTGAGTGAGCCTTGGAGCCGCTCAATCTGGAGCTCTCGGGCAGCTAACGTCGTCTGGAAGTCGTTCTGGAGCTGCGAACGGTCGCGTTCCGCGGCCTGCAGCGACGACGCGTGTTGCGCCGCCTGCTCTTTGATCCGGGCGTCACCTTCGGCCACCGCTGCGGTGAGCCGCGCCAATGCGTCGGCGTGTTCACCAGAGACGCGGTCGAGCGTTTGTTGAAAGTCCCTGCGGGCCTCCTCGAGGTGCCGCTGAGCCTCCGTTTGTTCGGCGATCAGCCGATCTTTGTGATCCTCTCGCTCCTGCGCGATCTGGTCCTCGAGGCGTGCTACTTCTGCACGGGTGCGCGCCGTGAGGGTGGCAGTTTCAGCGAGGAACCGCTGCTCGGCGTCCGCAGCGGCCGAGCGCACCTCAGCGACCTCACGCTCCAAAGCTTCACAATTCGTGATTTCCTGTGCGAGCCGCGACTCGACGTCTTCCTGATGCCTTGTCGCGGTGATTCGTTCCTGGGTTGCGCGCTCGTCGGCCTCCTTCATCGCCGTCGCGGCGACGGCCAGTTGACCCTCGAGGCTGTGCCTGGTCGTGGCGGCCTCCGCAAGCTGCGCGGTCAGCTCGGCTTCGCGCTGCGCCAGTCGCTCGACCTCGGTCGCCGCCGCCGCGTGGTCGTGCCGAGCCGCGAGCAGGGCGGTCTCGGCGGCATTCACCTGTCGTTTGAGGTCATCGCGCGCCGCGGCCGTCTGCGACAATTCGACCTCGAACTGCGCCTGGCGTTCAGCCAGCGTGGTCGCCGCTGTCGTCATGGCCGACAAATGCTGCAGGTCCGCCTCACGCCGTGCCGCCTCGACCTGTGCCAGCTGCTGCTCGACATCGGCCCGCGCCGCGCGTTCCTGCCCGATCAACGCCCCGAACTCTGCGTCGCGCGCGGCGGCGTGCTGGGCGGCTGCCAGACGATCTCGAGTGGCGCGCTCGTCGGTTTCCGTGAGCGCCGTCGCGGCGTCGGCCAGTTGACCCTCGAGGCTGCGCCGCATCGCCGCGGCTTCCGCGAGCTGTGAGGTCAGCTCGGCTTCGCGCTGCTCCAGTCGCTCGACCTCGGTCGCCGCCGCCGCGTGGTCGTGCCGAGCCGCGACCAGGGCGGTCTCGGCGACGTGCACCTGGTGTTTGAAGTCGTCGCGTGCCGCGGCCGTCTGCGACAATTCGACCTCGAACTGCGCCTGGCGTTCAGCCAGCGTGGTCGCCGCCGTCGTCATGGCCGACAAATGCTGCAGGTCCGCCTCACGCCGTGCCGCCTCGACCTGTGCCAGCTGCTGCTCGACGTCGGCCCGCGCCGCGCGTTCCTGCCGGATCAGCCCCTCGAACTCTGCGTCGCGCGCGGCGGCGTGCTGGGCGGCTGCCAGACGATCTCGAGTGGCGCGCTCGTCGGCCTCCGTCATCGCCGTCGCGGCGTCGGCCAGTTGACCCTCGAGGCTGTGTCTGGTCGCCGCAGCCTCCGTGAGCTGCGCGGTCAGCTGGGCTTCGCGTCGCTCCAGTCGCTCGACCTCGGTCGCCGCCGTCGCCTGGTCGTGCCGAGCCGCGATCAGGGCCGTCTCGGTGACGTGCACCTGTCGTTTGAAGTCATCACGCGCTTCGGCCGTCCGCGACAATTCGACCTCGAACTGTGCCTGACGTTCAGCCAGCGTGGTCGCCGCGGTCGTCATGGCCGACGCGTGCTGCGGTCCGCCTTACGCCGTGCCGCCTCGACCTGTGCCAGCTGCTGCTCGACGTCGGCCCGCGTCGCGCGTTCCTGCCGGATCAGCCTCTCGAACTCTGCGTCGCGCGCGGCGGCGTGCTGGGCGGCTGCCAGACGATCTCGAGTCGCACGCTCGTCGGCCCCCGTCAGCGCCGTCCCGCATCGACCAGTTGCGCTTCGAGGCTGCGCCGCGTCGCCGCCGCTTCCGCAAGCTGCGAGGTCGAGCTCGGCTTCGCGCTGCGCCAGTCGCTCGAACTCGGTCGCCGCCGCCGCGTGGTCGTGCCGAGCCGCGACCAGGGCGGTCTCGGCGGCATTCGCCTGTCGTTTGAAGTCATCGCGCGCCGCGGCCGTCTGCGACAATTCGACCTCGAACTGCGCCTGGCGTTCAGCCAGCGTGGTCGCCGCGGTCGTCATGGCCGACGCGTGCTGCCGTTCCGCCTCACGCCGCGCCGCCTCGACCTGTGCCAGCTGCTGCTCGACATCGGTCCGCGTCGCGCGTTCCTGCCGGATCAGCCCCTCGAACTCTGCGTCGCGCGCGGCGGCGTGCTGGGCGGCTGCCAGACGATCTCGAGTGGCACGCTCGTCGGCCCCCGTCAGCGCCGTCCTCGCATCGACCAACTGCGCTTCGAAGCTGCGCCGCGTCACCGCGGCTTCCGCAAGCTGCGAGGCGAGCTCGGCTTCGCGCTGCGCCAGTCGCTCGACCTCGGTCGCCGCCGCCGCGTGGTCGTGCCGAGCCGCGACCAGGGCGGTCTCGGCGGTATTCACCTGGTCGTTTGAAGTCCTCGCGCGCCGCGGCCGTCTGCGACAATTCGACCTCGAACTGTGCCTGGCGTTCAGCCAGCGTGGTCGCCGCGGTCGTCATGGCCGACGCGTGCTGCCGTTCCGCCTCACGCCGCGCCGCCTCGACCTGTGCCAGCTGCTGCTCGACATCGGTCCGCGCCGCGCGTTCCTGCCGGATCAGCCCCTCGAACTCTGCGTCGCGCGCGGCGGCGTCCCGGACGCCCGCCAGCCGGTCTCGAGTAGCACGCTCGTCGGCCTCCTTTATCGCCGTCGCGGCGTCGACCAGTTGACCCTCGAGGCTGCGCCGCGTCGCGGCGGCGTCCGCAAGCTGCAAGGTGAGCTCGGCTTCGCGTCGCGTGAGTCGCTCGAGGGTGGCGGCATTTGACTTGAGGGTTTCCCGGGCCGCATTGAGCGCCGCCTCCAGGTCACGGGCCTCGTGACCAAGGGTCTTGCGGGCCTTGTCGGCCTTCGCCCACTCCGCGTCGAATTCTGTCCGGAGCGCAGCAGCGGCCGCCACTGCCGACTGGTGTTGTTTCTCCGCGCAGTCGCAGGCTATCCGTGCGCGCGCCAAATCGTCTTCGAGGCTCCGGCGCTTCTCGACTTCCCGTTCGAGCTGCGCCTGTAACTTCGCGTGCCGCTCGGCGGCCTGTTCAGCGACGACACGCCCGTCATGCGATGCACGCTCGTTGGCGGTCCGCAGAGCATTTTCAGCGTCAGCAACGGTTTCCGCGAGCTGCGAGGTCAGCTCGGCTTCGCGCTGCGCCAGTCGCTCGACCTGGGTCGCGGCCGCCGTGTGGTCGTGCCGAGCCGCGGCCAAGGCCGTCTCGGCGACGTTCGCCTGTCGTTTGAAGTCGTCACGCGCCGCGGCCGTCTGCGACAATTCGACCTCGAACTGTGCCTGGCATTCAGCCAGCGTGGCCGCCGGTCGTCATCGCCGACGCGTGCTGCCGTTCCGCCTTACGCCGCGCCGCCTCGACCTGCGCCAGCTGCTGCTCGACATCGGTCCGCGTCGCGCGTTCTTGCCGGATCACCCCCGCGAGCTCCGCCCGCGCTCGGCGGCGTGCTGGGCAGCCGCCAACCGGTCACGAGTGGCACGCTCGTCGGTCTCTGTCAGCGCGGTCCTCGCGTCGATCAGCTGCGCTTCGAGGTCGCGACGCGTGGCCGCGGCTTCTGCGAGCTGCGCGGTCAGCTCGGCTTCGCGCTCTGTGAGTCGCGCAACTTCGGTAGCCGCGGAGGAGGCCAGACCCTGACGGGCCCGTTCGACCTCGAGCGCCCACTGGCGCAACTGCTCGTCAACCGTGTCCCAGGTCGACGTGACCCGCGCCATGCCGACTTCGTACTGTGTGTGACGCTCAGCCAGCGCTTCGGACGCGGCCGTAATGGCTGTCGAGTGACGATGCTCCGCATCCTCGAGTTCAGCTTTGGCGTCCGCAAGCTTCTGCTCGAAGCCGGTGCGCGTGGACTGTTCCTGATGGAGGAGCTTCTCGAGAGTTTCCTGCCGTTCGGCTGCTGCCGCCTGTTCGGCCATCCAGCTCTGCTCTCGCTGGTGAAACATGGATTCGAGTTCGCTTATGCGGCGATCGAGCATGGACTTTTTCCCAGCCGTACTCACGAACTCGACGGTGGATTGAGGAGGGCGCTGGGCCACGGCGGGCGCATTCAGAGGCTGTTGAGCTTCGCTCACGCTTCCGGGCGATTGTCGATCTGCAGGCGCTCCGGCTGCGGATTCCCCTACGGTCCCTGAAGGCAGCTGATCGCCGATTACCACGCGCGACGTCTGTGCCCGCTCGATCGCGCGCGAGACAACGACTGGCAGTTCGCGGGAAAACGACTGGTTCTTCGCAAGATAGCTGTCGACCCCTGCCTCGAGCGATTCGGCCGGAGAACCCGCGCCGTCGGGCAGAACAACAACGACGGGGGCTTTCAGCCCGAGCTCGCGCGCTCGCTTGAGATGCATACAACCGGCGCTGTCTGACCGCACTTCCACAACCAACGCCGCCACGTCTGAGAACTCGAGCAGACAGAGCGCGGCGCGTTCGAGGTTCGAAGCCCACAGAAGCTTGAAGTCCGGAGAGATACCGCGAAGCGACCTTGCCGCGAGGTGTGCGTCGCTACGTTCGCTCGCAATATAGAGAATCTTCATGCACGTCGCGACGTAGCCAGCGGAGGGAATGCGTCTTCTGTATCGGCGGGACGCCTGCGTCGCTGCATCCACGTGTCCTGTCGGCCACGGGTGCTCGTGATGACGCTGACCAGAGCTCCAAGCGGTGTCGGGTTGCAGCAGACAGATATCGTCAATGCAATTACGATCTGGAATGCAGTCCCGTCATAAAACGCAGGGCATGCCCTGTGAACGTCATCGCCTAGCGAACAGTAAAACGCTCTTCGTGCAGTAGGGCGCCCGCCTCGCTCCTCAGCTCGACCCTCCAGCTGCCCGCGCTGTCGCCGTTCATAACGTTGCGACTATACGTGCGAAAACCGAGACTTGGACTGGCCTGCACGCGGAGGTCTACAGACTGGTGCAAGCGATTGTCCCGATACCAACGATGCTGGACGGTGGTGGGGCTCACCGACTTGACCTGAGTATAGAAGAACAGCGGACCTGGAGGAACCGGACGGTCCGGAGGATCGCATCGCCATTCATCGAGCTCGGCGCAGAGCCGAGCCCTCACCACCTCTGGGCGTTCGTGTGTCGACGCCGCGATTGGACTGGCGCTCACTTCATTAGGGGTGTATTTTCCGGTGGCCTTCGTGGTCTCGATATGTGCGACGGGGGTTTCGACGGCCATCGCCGCGTGGGGCGGGGCGGAAATCTCCCGCGGTGAGTCCATCGCGATCGCTGATGATGATGAGACCCTGGCCTGCTCGGTCGAAGCGAGCCACGGGCGGGCCGAAGCGAAGATCACGATCAGCATCGCGGCAGGGCCCAGGGCGCCAACGGCGAATAAGCGAATCGATCTCCTGTGCAGGGGCGACTGCAGGTCCTGCGTTTCCGCGAGTAACCGCGATTCACGCGGCGGGTTCATTGAAACCGTTGTTTCCGCCTCCGGCGTGGGCGTCACAACCGGCGAAGACGTTGGCAACTCGACCGGTTTCCCCCGGGTCTCACAGAAATCATGAAGGTTCTTTCGACTCGTGGCCACGAAGGGATGGTCTGCTTCCAGCACCGTCGTCGCGATGGTAACGGCTCGGCGAAGACATCGCTCCGCCTCGTCCGGATTTCCATTCATCTCGCACACGATGCCGAGGTTGTTCAGCGTGTTGGCGAGATCCGGGTGAAGCGGACCAAGACGCGCCTCTTGCAGGAGGGCCGCCTCGCGCAACAGCACTTCGGCGCGGGCGTAGTTGCCAGCACCTGCAGCCTGTTCAGCCGCTTCGATGATGGAGCGAGCTTCGCCTGATTTCGACATGAAGCGTCCTGCCAGGGGGGATGAAGCTTTGAGGGGAGGAGTGAACGACCTTACGGTCGCCTACTTCAAGACATTGTAGAACATCGCTTCGCTGCGTCGTCACTCGCGGCGTCGAAACGATGCCATCGTGGGCAGAACAGCGTAGGTTGCAAGCACTCGCTCGTCAGCGCCTTTGTCCACGGCGATCGAGCATCAACATCGCGAGCGTCCCCAACGCAGGCCGAGCACGAGCAGCAGAAGTCCCAACTGCGAGCTGGTCGTGGCTCTTGTAGTCCAGAGCAGCCGGATCATGAAGGTGACCCGACGAAATCGTCAGTGCACTTACGATCTGGAACGCCGCACCATCGGTTCATACCCGCAAAGTGTTGTCGAGAGAGAGTGGCACCCGCTCAAACAGCCAGGCGTGGATTTCGCAGTGTGCACCCTCGGGAATTTCCGCTCAAACTGGACCACGGCGCGGCATGGTGTGAACTGGCACAGAGGAGTGTTCTGATGAACATCTGGAAGGAGTTCAAGAACTCGATTCTGCCCTGGCTGCTCGCGGGGGTGGTTGTGGCTTTTCTCGTTGCCGAGCAACGCCGCACGACGCAAGCCCGCCTCGACGCCAACGCCCGGCTGGCCGACGCGGTTGAACAACAGGGCAAGGCGCTCGACGATGTCCGCGCGCTGCTCGCTTCGCAGGGGTACACATTGCCCCCTTTTCGCCGAGCCGCGGTGATCCACGGACTTCGGGTGCCGGTGCATCTGACGTCGCGTGAGGCACTGCGGATTCTTGACGTGGCTGACATCTGGGCTGCACGAACGGGTCGCGAGGTTCGGCTCGTCTCGGCGAACGACCATATCCACAGCAGGGGCTCAGCCCATTATCTGGGCCGAGCACTCGATTTCCATTCGTCGGATCCGAAGAACCTTTCGGCAGTGTTCCGGCAAGCGGGCTACCGTGTCCTCTGGAACGTTCCCGGCCACTACAGTCACGTGCACGTTGAGCAAACCGAATCGCAAGGTTCGTCGTCACTCTTGATCACTCCGCAGAGAGCAGCACTGAATCAGGCATTGAAGGCGGGATTCAAGAGCACGAGCCGGCCGGGCACGGTGGAAGCAGGCCGACCCGGTGCGTGGCGACAACAGACAAGTAACAGGACCGACTAACAAACCTCCAGAAACTCAAACCGCACGGCGACGCTCAGCCGCACCGCGCCGGCCGGCCGTCGTCAGAACTGAAGAATGACCACGGGTTTCCCCGCGACCGTCAGAACACCGACGCGAGGGATCAGCCATCCGGGGTGCGACGCCACAACGACCGACACGACGCCGCTGCCGCTGTGGCTGTCGCCCGCGACGCTGACCCATTCGCTGCCGCTGATTGCGGTCCACGAGCAACCAGCCGTAGTGGAGACGCTGACCGCCAGCGTCGCCCCGGCGCGGGGCACGACCGCAACGGGCGCGACGTCATACTGGCACTCGGCGCCGCCTCCGCCGCCACCCGCGATGCGGCTGACGCGGCCGTTCAGATCCACGACGTAGATCTCGCCGGCATCGTCTTCGCCGAACGACGAGATGCCAAACGTTGTGTCGAGAAGCACGCGCTGCTCGCCGCCGGACCAGGTGAAGATCTCGCCGGTGCAGTAATCGCCGTAAACGTAGGTGCCAGTCGGCAGGGATCCAATCGTGCCGCGGTAGACGTATCCGCCCGTGATCGAGCAGCGTCCGCCTGTGTGCGAGTAGTCGAAAGCTGGAAACAGGTAGTTGGCCGGCGTGCAGAGCGCGCGATCGGTGTTCGTACAGGCCGTGCCTTCGTAGATGCGCCACCCGTAGTTGCCGCCGTTGACGATGGGCGTGTTCACTTCTTCACGCGCGCCCTGGCCGACGTCGGCGACCCACAACTGCGCCGTCGCACGATCGAAGGAAAACCGCCACGGATTCCGCATCCCGTAGGCAAAGATTTCGTCGCGGCCGGCGATGCCGACAAACGGATTGGAGATTGGTATGCCGTACTCCAGCCCGCCGGCACGCGCATCGACGTCGAGCCGCAGAATCTTGCCGAGCAGGACTTCCCTGTTCTGCGCGTTGTTCGGCGGATCGTTGCCCGAACCGCCGTCGCCGACGCCGATGTACAGATAGCCGTCGGATCCGAACGCGAGCATGCCGCCGTTATGGTTCGTGTTGATCGGATGCGGGATGGTCAACAGGATGCGCTCGGCCGCGTCGGCCGCGTCGCGATTGCCTGCAGATGCCTGGTACTCGGCGACGACGATGGCGCCGTCGCCGGCCCGCGTGTAATACACGAAGAAGCGCCGATTGCTCGAATAGAACGGATGGAACGCCAGTCCGAGCAGCCCTTGTTCGCCGCCTGATCGGATCTTCGACCGGATGTCGAGAAACGTCGCCATGCCGCTGCCGCCGATCGGCATGACGCGGATCACGCCCGCCTGCTCGACGATGAAGAGGCGTCGGGTTCCGTCGTGCGCGCCAGCGACGAAGACCGGGCTGGCGAGACCACTCGCGACCGGGACGAGTTGAACCTGCGCCGCTGCGGACGCGTGAAACGCCAGCACGCCGGCGATGGCCAGGCTCGCGATTCGGCGGTTGCCCGCCCGCACACGCGCCACTCTATTTGTCACGGAGGATTGACTTAGTTCTGTTTCAGTCGAACTCCTTGTCCATGGCCGTGCCGTTGATGTTCGTCACGAAGCCGAGCAGGCAGCCTTCCGACCCGTCGCGCAGGCGATGGCAGCGTACGCTCACCTTGTCACGCGGCTTGATGCTGTCGCGTTGCCAGCCGCCGCGCATCAGCGACGTGGGGCTCCCGCCCTCCAGGGCCCACATTCGCGGACGGCCCTGCGCGTCGGCCACGTCCATGTAGAACCAGACATGCGGGTTCGTCCACGCCACCTCGGTGATGGTGCCGGACAGGGCTGTGAACTCATCGGTGTTGTAATTTGCGTGGGAGTGATGCGCCCACGCCGGCATGGAAAGCAGTGCCGCCGCTGCGGCCGCAAAAACGATGGATTTGAAGGGCATGGACTAAACCTCCCCAAAAACTGGTCCTATTTCGGCGGCGCCACCTTCTCCGTCTTTTTCGTCACCAGGTCCGACATGCTGCAGCTCCAGACGCCGGCGGTGGTCTTATAGCAATGGCCGGAGGCGTTCGCCTCGAGAAAGGTCACGCAGTTGGCGCCGGGATCGGCGCGGCCCCAAGCCACGTTGCGGCCCTCACGCTCGCAGTTGTAGCGCAGCAGGCTGCCCCGGATCGGATACACCGGCTGTCGGGTGTCGATGTCGGGGAAGAAGCTCGCGTCAACCTGTCCGGCGTCGCCGATCTCGCGCACCTGGATGTTCTCGATGAGGAAAAGCGCGCCGTCGCCGATGCCTTCGAGCGTGCACTTGACGTACTGCGCGACCTGAGCTGGCGTCGGCTTGCCTTGCGCCTGATCCGCAGCGGTGCACGTTGCCGGCTCGCGAGCTCCGTAGGGCCCGCTGACGCTGCCACCCTGCGGGGTGCGAACGTTCCGCACGCGCTGCCCGGCGGCGTTGGTCACATAGTCCAGGCGGTTGGCGTTCTCGTCCATCAGGAAAAAGGATTGCGGGAACTGTATGGCCGGCGCCGCTCCCGCCGGCACATAGCCCTCGAGGATATAAAGACGCCCCGGTCCGCCATGGCCGGTGCCCCTCGGGTGCAAGATGATGCCAGCGGCGATTCGGCTCTGGTCGGGATTCAACAGGTAGATCATGTGGGCGGGAAGACCTTCGACTTGCTGCGCGCGGTCGTAGGTGACTTGTGCCGGACGACTGCGAACGTTCCGCACCGCATGTTCGATGGCGGCGGCCTCGTCTGCCGCGCTGGCATTCATATAGTGGACGACGGTGACCGTATAACGCCGCTGGCCTTCGGTCGCGACGAACTGTTTCGCCGGCAGCATCGCGCCCGATGCGGCGCGATAGGTGGTTGACGTGATTTGCGGCTCCGACGGCATGCCGACCAGAAAGAACTCGTCTCGGCTGATGTATTCGTGCCAGCCCTGCGCGAAGGCGGTGCTTGCGCTCAGCACGGCCACTGCGACCGCAAGGGTCAGAGACCTGACGCTCATGTCGCCCTCCCCGGAGGACAACAATCTATACCACTCGTGAGCTGGAGCAAACGGCCCGGCGGTGACCAGCTTTAAAGCGTCGGTCGATATTCGGGCTTCGTGCGCGCTCGAGTGAGTTGTTCGAGCGCGTACGCAAATCCAAGGAGGTCGCCCTCGCTGTAGGGGCGACCCATGAAGATGAGGCCGAGCGGCAAGCCGCGCGACGCGCCGACGGGCACGGTAATGCTCGGCGTACCGGCCACGGCCGCCATGCTGTAGCCGGCGCCAACGAAATGATCGCCGAGCACGTAATCGGTCGGCCACGCCGGCGAGACGCTCGCCGCAACCACCGCGTCGAGCCTGTCGCGATCCAATGCGGCCAGCAATCCGTCTTTCCCAGCCAGGCGGCGCGATTCGTCGCGTGCTTTCTTGTAGGCGGCATCGCTCAACGGACCTTTGGCCTGCGCGCGCTCAAAAATCTCCTGCCCAAAGAAGGGCATCGTTCGGGCCGCGTTGGTCTTGTTCCAGGCGATCAGCGATTCGAGCGTGTGGGCTGATCCGCTTGCTTTCAAATACGTATTCAGTCCGTCCTTGAACTCGTACAGCAGCACTTCGAATTCCGAATCGTTCCATTTGTCGTAGCTGTCGATCCTGATCTCGACGACCTCGCCGCCCGCATCCTTAATCTTCGCGACCGCGCCCTCGATCGCCACAGCGGCGTCCGGATGAAAGGCGATCGCCTGCCGCAGCACGCCAAAGCGCTTGCCCTTCAATGCGTCGGCTTTGAGAAACGTCGCGTAATCGCTCGGAATCTTGTTGGCGGCGGCAGCGCCGGCAGGATCCTCATCGTCAACCGCGGCAAGGCCGTTCAGTAGCAGCGCGACGTCGGCCACGGTTCGTCCCATCGGACCGGCGGTGTCCTGCGAAACCGAAATCGGGATGATGCCGCGACGGCTGACTAACCCCACGGTTGGTTTCAATCCGACGAGTCCGTTGACGGACGCGGGGCAAATGATGCTCCCGTCGGTCTCGGTGCCGATGCCAATGGCGGCGAGACTGGCGGCAATCGCCGTTGCGGTGCCCGAACTCGATCCGCAGGGGTTGCGATCGAGCACATAGGGATTCTTCGTTTGCCCACCACGCGAGCTCCAGCCAGATGTCGATCGCGTCGAGCGGAAATTAGCCCACTCACTCAAGTTGGTCTTACCGAGGATCACCGCGCCGGCCGCACGCAGGCGCTCGACGATGAAGGCGTCCTGGGCGGGGCGATAATCGGCCAGCGCGAGTGAGCCGGCGGAATTCACCAGCCCCGCGATATCGATGTTGTCTTTGACCAGGATCGGGATGCCGTGCAGTGCACTGCGCACTTTGCCGCTCCGGCGTTCAGCATCAAGAGCGTCGGCAGCCTGCAGCGCACTCGGATTGAGCTCGATCACCGCGTCGAGCCTCGGTCCCGCATCGTCGATGGCGGCGATGCGATCGAGGTAGGCCTGCGTGAGCGCGCGCGACGTGAGCGCGCCGCTCGTCAGCCGATCGCGAATGTCGGTTGCGCTCAGCTCGACAACATCAGCCGCAGGTCCGGGGGTTGCCGAAGCTGCCGCGGGTACCGAAGGCGGTGCTGCGCACGCGACCGTAACACCGACACACAGTAACCAGCCAAGGGTTCGCCCTTGATATCTCATTGGCTGCGGCGCTTCGCCCTTGGCTGGTTGACTGTATTTGCTGGGCGCGCTCCGCGCGCCTAGAACCGGGAACGCGCGCCTCATTTCAATCCTTCCACAGTGCGTCTTCCTGGAACTCCGACAGCCTCGCAAATTCTTCAGATCACTGCCACCCGTACAGTCTGGCCGGATTTTCGACCAGAAGCTTGTGCCTCGACGCATCATTGGGTGCAATCAACGGTACCAGATCCACGAGATCGCCATCGTTAGGCATGAAGCGCCCGACGTTTGGATGCGGCCAATCGGTTCCCCACAGGACACGGTCCGGCGCAGCCTCGACAAGGGCGCGCGCGAACGGAACGGCGTCGAGGAAGGGCGGTCCTGTGGCGGATACCCTCTCGGAGCCACACACCTTCACCCAGCAGTTCTCCACCTGCAGGAGGTCGAGCAACACTCGAAAAGGCACCTGGTCCACGCCGGCACTCGCCTTGACGCGTCCCATGTGATCGATGACGAACGGCACGGGAAGCGAACGAAGCATGCTCGACAACTCGACGATGTCGACGGCATCCAGATGGACGATGAGATGCCATCCGAGCGGTCTCACCCGATGAATCACGTCGTGGAATACCTTCATGTCGGGCATGCCGCCCAGGTGCCTGACGAAGTTGAACCGCACACCGCGGATGCCTCCTTCGTGCAAGGTCACATAGTCGGCGTCCTCGAAGGACTCGTCCACAATCGCCACGCCGCGATACCGACCGCCGCTGTGCGCAATGGCATCGAGCGTCGCCCGGTTGTCCGTGCCATGGCAGCTCGCCTGAACGATGACGGCCCGCTCGATCCGCAGCACCGCGTGCAGGGCGGCGAGGCGCTCCCGCGGAGCATCCTGCGGCGTATAGGCGCGACTCGGCGCATAGGGAAACGTCGCGGCGGGTCCGAAGACATGGCAGTGTGCGTCGCAGGCCAGCGCCGGGACGATGTACTGCGGGACGTGCGGATTCGGATCGGGTGCCTCAGAGGAAGCCATGCGGTGCTCGGCAGGAATGCAAGGACGGCAAGAGGATCGCGCGCGGGATTGTAGAATCCTCGTTCGAGCCGGTCAAATGCCAACCAGCGTGCCGATGTGCAGACGGACCATCGAGGACCGCACGATCCGGAAGGTTGCCCTGCGCATCGTTCCGTTCCTGATGATCTGCTACTTCGTATCCTTCGTGGACCGCGTCAATCTCGGGTTCGCCGCGCTGGATATGGTGAGGGATCTGCGCCTATCACCCACGGTCTTCGGGTTCGGCGGCGGCATCTTCTTTCTGTCGTACTTCCTGTGCGAAGTGCCGAGCAATCTGCTGCTCGCACAGGTCGGGGCGCGTCGCTGGATTGCTCGGATCATGGTCACGTGGGGCATTTTCGCCGGCGCGATGGCTCTCGTGACAGGCCCGAGCTCGCTGTACCTGATGCGGTTCCTCCTCGGTGCGGCAGAAGCGGGGTTCTTTCCAGGCGTCATCCTCTACATCACGTACTGGTTTCCTGCGGAGTACCGGGCTCGCATCATCGGGTGGTTCACGGTTGCGATTCCCGTTTCCAGCTTCCTCGGTTCGCCGATTTCCGCCGCGCTCCTCGTCGCGACCGACGGATGGATGGGCCTTCGCGGATGGCAGTGGATGTTCATTCTCGAGGCTTTGCCCGCAGTCGTGCTCGGCTTCATATGCCTCGCGGTACTGAGCGACGGCCCATCTGACGCGACATGGCTGCAGCCCGACGAACGGATGTGGCTGCTCGCACGTCTCGACGAGGACAGGAGACGCCAGAGACCGATCGGCCAGATGAGTCTCTGGCGTGTTCTCTGGCACAGGCACGTCCTCCTCCTGGCCGTGGCGCTCGCTGGAAGCACTGCAGTCAGCAGCGGGCTTCAATTGTGGCAACCACAAATCATCCAGTCGTACGACCTGAGCAACATGCAAACGGGGCTGCTCAACTCCATCCCGTTCGCGCTCGCGTCGGTGATCATGGTCTGGGTCGGCCAGCGATCCGACCGGACGGGCGAGCGCATCTGGCATGCAGCCGCGCCGCTGATGCTCACCGCTGTCAGCCTGGCGTCAGCCCTCGTCTTCGACTCGCTGTTCTCAATCGTCGTCATTCTGAGCCTCGCGGTCATCGGCATCTATGCGGGCAAAGGACCGGTCTGGGCGGTCTCCACTGAATGGCTGTCTGCCGGAACGGCCGCTGCCGGTCTCGCACAAATCAATGCACTCAGCAACCTGGCCGGGTTCGGCACCATCTATGCGGTGGGCTTCATAAAGGATGCGACCGGCAGCTTCGTCCTCGCGCTGCTGCCTCTGGTGGGTCTTTCCGCGACGGCGGCCGTGGCCATCTTGTGGATCGGCCGGAATACTCGCAAAGCTCCAGAATCACTCAAAACCGTCCGCGTCGGAACGATCCTGGAACGATAGAATAGCGGCGGCAGGAGGTATCGCGTGGTGAATCGATGTGTCGGTTCGGCAACGATGTGGGCAACCACTGTCGCCGTTCTGTCGCTGTCAGCCTCCGCAGCCGCACAGACGTCGCAGGCCGTGGGAGGCACCACGCACGCAGCGCCTGCGGAGCGAGCGTGGGTTCCGCCACGTACGCCAGACGGTCAACCGGACATCCAGGGCGTCTGGACTCGCCGTGTGCCCGACATGGCGGGCTATGCTCTGGAGGGCGGCGCCAACGACGACCACCTGCTGCTCTCGGCCGGATGCGCTCAGGGCATCGTCGGGTGCGAGCGTTCGAGCGAGGAGATCGAGGCGGAAGTGGCGCGGCGAAGGAGCCAGCGCGGCACCATCATCGTGGACCCGCCCGACGGTAAGGTGCCGTATCAGCCCTGGGCAGCCGCGAAGCGGCAGGAGATTACGGCCTACCATACCAACCCGCGCGGTCCCGAAGATATCGATCCGCAGTCCCGCTGTTTTCTCGGTGGTGTGCCGCGCGTGAACTATCAGGAAGTCACCGGCATGCAGATCGATCAGGTTCCGGGGAACGTCATCCTGACGTACGAGTTCAACCACGCCTATCGCATCATTCCGCTCGACGGACGTCCGCATATCGGAGGAGCCATCACGCTCTGGATGGGTGATTCGCGGGGCCGGTGGGAAGGCAACACGCTCGTCGTGGACGTGACCAATCACACCGATCGGACGTGGTTCGACGTCGTCGGGACCTTCCACAGCGATGCGCTGCACGTCGTCGAACGCTACACGCTCGTCGACTCGGCCACGATCCACTACGAGGCGACGATCACCGATCCCAAGGTGTTTACGCAGCCATGGAAGATCGCCTTCCCCCTTATTCGGAACACGCAGCGGGGATTCGAGCGTCTCGAGATGGCGTGCCACGAAGGAGAACGCAGCTTCGACCTGATGCTGCGGTAAGCAGCCTTCGCCCGTCCGCCCTCTACGCGGGATCACCCGTATCTGTATCCTCGCATCCACGGACGACTACAACAGCGCGGCAATCGCCAGACACGCCCATCCGGCCAGGAACGCGATTCCCCCCAATGGCGTGAGCGCACCGAGGCTCGACGTCCCTGTCAGCACCAGGGCGTAGAGACTACCGGAGAAGATGACGATGCCTGCCGTGAAGAGCCAGCCGGCCCATCGGATCAGTGGGGCATCGAGCCGTGACAAAGCGAGCGCAGTGATCAGGATCGCCAACGCGTGATACATCTGATACCGCACGCCCGTTTCAAATACGGCAAGCATCTCCGGGGATGTCCGTCCTCGCAGGGTGTGGGCGCCGAATGCACCAAAGCCGACACCGATGAAGGCAGCAACGACACCAATCAGCATGAAGGTACGGTCCATTCGGTGGATTGTAGTATCAAGGGCGCTTGCTCGCTGCGCTCGCGCGGCCTGCAGAGGGCGGCCCGCATTTGTGCTGCGGGCCGGATGGGTACACGCTGCGGCGTTACACGGGACGCGTCGCGTCATTTCACCGCAGGCTCGTATAATCACCTCGGTCCTCTCTCTTGGCACTCCCGTCAGGCATTCGAAGTGTCCCGTGTGAGGTGACCGACCAGATCGAAGTGGGCCTGATGGGCGAGGCGTGGGACTAGTCTAAAGTGTCGAGGAGGCACGAGCAGTGGCCCATTATGTCAGCCGTATTTGTGACCCCAAAGGCCGACGCTTGGATTCCGGATTACCTGAAGGCCGTCGGCCCCTTGGTTGAGAAGCACGGCGGCAAGTACCTGGCGCGGACGACCAGCCATGAAAGGTTAGAGGGGACAGATCCGAACCCAGGTCTGATAGTCATCCTGGAATGGCCGTCGAGAGCGGCGGTCGGAAGCCTTCTACGGCGATCCCGCCTATAAACCGCACCTCAAGGCTCGACTGACAGGAGCAGCGAACGATTTGTTCTTGGTCGAGGGGAAGGACGACTTTGCCTAGTGCGCGTCTTTCAGTTGTACGTCAGTGTTCGGCTTCAGCCGGACCGGCCCACATCGGCGACTCGTGTCACGCCGGCCTCCGATTCGCGTCGCGGAAAAACGCTCGCAGTCGCTCGACGACTACCGCCTCGTGAGCGACGATGCTCCCAACGGAGGGGGCCGGACTCGGTCTGGACAGCGTCTGCGGCGTTTTTGTGCTTCGGTGATCGCGCCGCTCATAGTCGGCCGGCTTTGACACGAGCCGCCGATGGGTCCGGTTGGCTACGTACATATAGAAACCGCTATAGCCGCATATGCCGCGCGTACGAGGCCCTGAATGGCACCGCAATTTGCTCTCGGACAAGTCGCCATATGCCGAGGAATCCGCCGCTCCGAGATGGCTCGCCTTATCGCCGTTAATCGTTACCTCTATCGCTGACGGCGAACCGCGCGCCCAGTGTTGCGGCCACGGCTGCGCGTGGCCCACCATCGGGTTCAGAGAATCATCGCTCGATGATGCGCAGGGACTTGAGGCGCACCGACTGCCCGTCCTCGCTGAGGCTGAAGATGGCTTCCCGTGTAAGAGCCGTAAGGACTCGAGTGCGAATTTCGAGCGTCGCGGGGTCGAACGCGAGGATTTCTGTCGATGGAGAGTATGGCGTTTCGGCTTCAGTGAGGTCGGCCTGGAAGCGGCGGAGGTCGGCTTCAGCGAGCGCCGGTGTGAAGCGGATAAAGTCTGCGAGACGCTCGGTTCTGCCTGGAAGCCTCAGGTCGAAGAACTCCCATTGGCCGTTCGATCCCCGCACATGGAGGGTGTGCCGATCCGGATTCAGGCACACGATGAGTTCGCCCGGGGTGTAGACGCTCCAGTCATCCTCTGTGACCGATCCAACCTCCGATCCTCACAAAACCGGCTTCACTCCGATCACGAAAACTCGCCGTCCACAGATAGCCACTGCTGCCCCAGCCGCGATCCTCGACGCCTTCAATGCGGATCAGAGCGCCGTTCGCGAGTGCGATCTCACGCGAACGGCGGGCGAGCGGCTCAAAGGGCCAGGTCCCTGAGAGCGCCATGCCGACAGCCAGGCTCAACGACGCCACCACGACCGTGGGCACTGCAACGGCTATTGCCACGGCGATGGAGATCCGTCTGATTCGAAGACGCATGGATCCAGGAGCGCTACTTCAACATGTCCTGCGTCAGGACGACGTTGCCAGACGCTGGTGCCCGAAGTGTCTCCAGAGCCCTCCTCAACGAGTTGACGTTGACAAGCGGTATGGCGTCTCGCTCTACGAAGAAGTTCGCCTTGGCGTAGAGGTTCGAGAGAATTCGCCAGGAGTTCGGCCCTGCAGACTCCAAGAAGAGAATCCGCACTTCGCCTCGTCGATAACTGGGTCCAACCCACGCCGTTTCCGTGAATCCGAACGATTGATTCCTTCGCAATCTTCCGCTGACAGCAGCCAGTACTCTGGCGCGCGCCGTCAGGGGGCCGTCGGACGGCGTGCGGCTGTCGTTCGTGTCTGCGATCTCGGCAACGACGATGACCTCGGCTGCGGGAATCAGGCTCGCCAGGTTGGCCTGCTGCCCGGCCATGCCTGGACCTGTAAGGACTTGCGCAACCGCAATTGAGGCGATGATTCCCATCGAACGGTTACCCACAGGCGACAGGAACCATTGGAGCCCAGCTCTTGGGTGAACAGAACCGATTCGAGTGACCCCGCCGGCCACAGGTCGCCCCTGCGGCGTTTCTGGCGAGTAATGCGCCTGCTTCAGCTTCGGTGGCTCACGATCTTCACCGGTCCACGGCTGCCAACGCTGGTTAGTCAGCCTTCATTTTCGAGGGACGGCTTCGATCTCGAACAGTTGAGGCCAGAGCTTTCCCGTAACGAAAAGGCGGTTGGTCGCCGCGTCGTAAGCGATGCCGTTCAAGACAGCCTCGGGATCAAACCGGTATCCCGTCGCCATCAAACCACTCAGATCAATCCAACGAAGCACTCTCCCCGACTCCGGCGCAGTCCTCGCAATTCGGTCCGTATGCCAGACGTTTGCGTGCACCTCACCGCGAATGACTCGAGTTCGTTCACATCCCGAACGGGAACTCCGCCGTCGGTGACCCTTACACGCCTGACCTCGCGAAACGTGTCTGGATCTAGGAAACGGAGCTGGTCGGATACCGTCGCTGAGAACGAACCCCCGTTGATCCCGAGTCAGGCCCCAACCCTCGCCAGCGTATCGAAAGGTGCGACGCATGGAAAAAGTCGCCATGTCGTAAACGAAGGCTATGTTGGAGCGCCAAGTCAGTTGCACGAGCTGACCGTTCCATTCCTCAAGGCCCTCGGCGAAATACGCCGTGTCCACGCGGTGCTGCTGCACGACTTCACCCGTTTCCAGCTTGACCTTTCGCAGTGTCGACCGGCCGTTACGGCCGGTACTTCGAACAAGAACCCGTTGCGGTAAATCAGACCCTGCGTGTACGCCTTCGTATCGTGCGGATAGCTATTCATCACGCGAAACGTGTCCACGGCTGCGCGCGCTTGAGCGAACAGCCCTGACGCATCGCCGGAGAGAAGCCATGACGCCGCGCCACCTAATGCAAGTGTTAACAGTCCGCGTCTGGCCGGTGAGATCATCATGATTCGAGTGGGCCTAACTACTATCGCATACACCGCGCCGCCTGGTCGCGGCCAACGACATCCGGAACGCGGTGATCCTAGCCCACAAGCCGTTTTCTCCAATCGTTTATGTCCGGAGGCGATCACCGCGCGGATTACTCCCGGACAGTCGTTAGCCAAGTGTTTACCGATCAGGCTGGGGCGATCGCAGGCTCACCCTCACGAACGACTCAGCTCGCAAGGTGGAAAAGGCGAGACCGTCGTTGATTCGAGAGGGGGGCGTCCGGCGCGCTATGCGAAACGGGGACCCTCGTCTGGCATGTGCGATTGTCTGCGATGGCCGGGTTGCACCCGGTGGGCATCAGCGCGTCAGATCCCCCTCGAACATCTCGAGCATACGGCCGGCCTTCTGGCGTGGACGCACTGAGGCAGCCTGCAACTCGGGCATGGGGCGGCCCGCAAACAACCGGCGGCACGGAATTGCCATCAGCCGAGCCCATCGTGCCGATCGGTTGATGCGCGCGCTGTCGGTCGCAATCCCCGTGTTCGCGTACATCTGGCGATAGATCTTCGAAATGAGCACGAACGCCAGCCTCGCCTTGACCGACGTGACCGCGCCACGCGACCGCGACCAGATGCTGCGAAACGAATAGAACCGATCCCATACCGCTTGCGTACGGCGACGGATCTCGTCCGCAGTCATGACCGGGTGGTTCATGTAGACCTTCGGACGGTTCGCCTGTGGAATGAGCCAGTGCCGCGACACCGGAACGCCCGTCACGCGCGGCGGCTCTGCACCAAGTGACTTCTCCCACGCGGCAAAATCCAGGGTCCCCGGGAACGGCGTCAGCATGACGAACTGGGCGAATGTCAGTTCGGCGCGTTCCGCGACTGTCAGCGTGGCGTCGAACGTCTCCGCACGATCACTTGGCAGCCCGAAAATAAATGAGCCGAGCACGTGGATACCGTGCCGGCGAAAGCCGCGCAGCCGTTCGACGAGCGCCTCGCCGCTTTCGTTGAAATTCTTGTAGACGTCCTTCAAGCCCTCCGGCGTGACGGCCTCGACGCCGACCAGCGCCCCTTTGATATGCGCCCGGCGCATCGCCTCGAGGAACTCCGAGTCCTCGGCTGCCTCCATCGTGATCTGCGTGAAGAACACGGTGTCGCTGGGGAGGCCCGCGAGCGCCTCCATCAGCGCGAACCGCTCCGCGCGAATCGCCTCAAGCCGTTCGAGCTGGTTGGAGTCCTGCCGCCGGGCCGCCATCCGCAGATCCTCCAGGGTCACCGGATAGAAGTTGTCGTCCGCGAGCGCGATAAACCGGAATCCACGACGTCGTAGATCGACGATCTCTTCGAGCACCCCTTCGACGTGACGCTGTCGCGGGCGCTGGCCGTCCGTTCGCCAAACCGAACAGAACGAACAGTGCTTGGGACATCCGCGGACCGTCTGCACCGATGCCCACATGTACCGTCCGGCGGGCAGCAGCTCCCAACGGCCGGGCAGAAACGTGTCGGCCTCGATTCGTCCGCCGTCGTACTGCGGGCGCGGTCTCCCTGAGGCGCAATCGCGCAGGGCCATAGGCCACGCCCGTTCGCCGTCACCGGTGACCACGGCGTGCGCGCCGCCGAGATCGCGCGCCTCGTCCGGATAGAGCGTGGCATGAATGCCGCCAAACACCACGTACGCGCCCGCCGCACGCGCCGCCGTGCCGATTTCGTAACCGCGCAGGGCATTGCCGGTATGGATGCCGATACCGACGATATCGCCGGCGGTGATGGCGACCGTGTCGAACGGGTTCAGCGTCTCGTCAATCAGGCGGGGTTCGCCAAAGTCGGCGGGAGTTGCGGATGCGAGGACGTAGAGCCAACGGGGTGTAATGACGCCAATTCCGAACGAGACGTGACTCGGATTGATGAGATAAATGGTCATCGACGCAACGGCCGCCACCGGCGCAACAGGTTTCACAGCCAGCATGGTAGCAGCAAACAAGCGCGGTCGCGTCGCCGATAAGGCAATTGCCGCGTACAGCCGCCGCCGGCGGTGTCGATTCCCGGCTTCGTGCAAGGAAATCGAGACGCCGTTCTCATGAGAGCCGACGGCGACTTGTCGTCGCGCCCGTCACGGCATATCGTGAAGCATGCTCCGACGCGCGAAGTGGCTGCTGCCGCTCTTGCCGCTGCTCCTGCTGGGACTTGCCCACGTCGATCGTGATCCCGACTCGATCGGCAACTGGCGTAGCGCCAGCCGCGCGCCGGTCGGACTGGCGCCGGATCCCGCGGTAACGCCAGCGGGGGTGGTGCAGGTGTATGCGGCGCGCGCGGTCCGATGGCGCGGCTACTTCGGCGTACATACGTGGATTGCGGCCAAGCCGGCCAACGCGCCGGCGTTCACCGTGTATGAGGTGACAGGCTTTCGCGTTCGCCGCGGCGGCAGTGCGGTCACAATCAGCCAGCGCGCCCCGGACGGCCGGTGGTTCGGCAGCGCGCCCCATCTTCTGGCCGACGTGCGCGGCCCCGGCGTGGATCCGCTCATCGAGCGCATCGAGCACGCGGTCGCGGCGTACCCATACGACAACACCTACCGCATCTGGCCGGGCCCCAACTCCAACACGTTCACGGCATTCGTGCTGCGGCACGTGCCGGAGCTCCGCGTGGATCTCCCAGCGCATGCCGTCGGCAAGGACTACCTCGGCACGCGCGTGTTCGCGCGCTCGCCGAGCGGTACGGGTGGACAGGTCAACCTGTTCGGCGTGCTCGGGCTCGTCGCCGCCATCGAAGAAGGCGTGGAGCTGAACCTGCTCGGCCTCACGTTCGGAGTGGATCCGAACGACGTCGCGCTGGAGCTGCCGCTGGTCGGCACCGTCGGCTTCGGCGCGCCGGTCACCGCTTCAACGCTGTACTGACGAGCGACGACAAACCGGCTGATCTATCAAGTCATGGCACGATGCGGGTGCGGTGAGTCGAGCCGCGGCCAGCCGAGTGTTCACGACGCCATCAAGTCCGCTCTGACACGATGCGCACGACGTCGCTCAGGCGCAAGATGCGGCCGTGCGCGGCCCGAGGAAACACGGCGTTGATCGCGAAGGTGGCAGCGTTTGCGTCCTCGTCGCGGGGCGGCCTGTTGCGTGCCAGCCAAGCAAGGGGCTGGGTGTCGGGACGAGCCCCGGTTGTGTAGTCGACGCGTGTCGCGTCGCAGCGCACGCACAGGCTCGAAAACACCAGGCGCACAAGACCGCCCTCGGCGTCGACATGCCCCTCGCCGATCACATCCTCGGCATTCGGCGGAAGGCCCTGGAGGATGATGTTGGGCCGGAACGCCTCCATCGCGATCGCGCGGTGCCCCTCGGCCACGAGCACATCGTTCATCCACGCCAGTGTCGAAGCAGACGCGACGAGCGCATGTGCGCCGTCGCTGAAGAGCGTTTGCGCGTCCTGGCCCGCGAGGTGCCGCTCGGCGACCGAGCGGCGGTGGTCGTCGGCCGCACGTACGACGACGACGTCCCGGACGTCATAGCGGCGTTGTGCCGGATGTGCCCGTAAGAGGTCACGGACCCACGTCGCGAGTGGCCCGTCGTCGACGATGCCCTCGATTACGGGGCCGCCGGCATAAGGGAGCTTCACTCGGATACGCTCGCCCTCGCTCGCCGGCGCGAGTGAGGCCGGCGCGAGACGCAGCGGCCTGAGCCCGCGCGCGTCGTACACCAGCGCGCCGTCTTCAAGAAACGCGCGCGCGAGAGCCAGGGTCGGCTCGTTCCGGTTGGCCAGGCCCAACGCGTCGTACGCCTCGCCATCGGGCGTTTCGCCGGGCTGTCGGGTTGCCAACATGACGCCGCGATCCGCGAGTCCCGATGCAGGATCGACAAGGCCGTGGTGCTCGACGCGGGCGCGCAAGAGCCGCACCGCACCCAGCCCCTTCACAGGGAAGATCGCGAGCTCCAAGAGGCGCGCCTCGAGCCCGACGACACTGGGCGGAAGATCTGCGAGTGCGCGCGCGTACAGCGCGGCGCCGGGACGCGAGCTGACGAGGGCGGCGCGAGCGTTCATACTTCCTGCGCTTCACGATTCTAACTATCTGATGATTCCGAAACGCGTCGCCCAGGTCGAGTTCAGCGGCCTGACGTGCCAAGTGGCCGTCTGGACGGCCCACCAGACGCCCCAGGATAGTGAAGGCCACCAACGCGTACGTTCGCCGCCGTTACGGCTGTCTCGGGAATCGCCATGGACCCGATACGTGAATCTCGACGACGTCGGTTGCCACGCCCTTGTCGTCGACAATGAACTGGTAGCCCAGTCCCAGGCCTTCAAACAGCGTCTGGGATTGCGGCACCAGCGGCCGCGACTCGTCGCCGGCGATCGTGCCGTCGGCAATCTTGGCGATCAATTGGCCGCCGGAGAGCGACACTTCGACGGTGCGCCTGTTTGCAAACCAGAACCCACGGTAGACGCCGACGTACCGCGCCAGCACATCGGGCGCAACGGTCACCGTCGCGTTGGCGGCATCCGAGACACTGCCGGTCCAGAGCTCGCTGCTGCGTTCGCAGACCGCCTCGAGCATTTCCGTATCGGCCGCCAGCGTCATGTTCGCCGTAAAACCCCACGGCTTCGCGTATGCAGCCGGATCGGTGAAGGTCACCTCCATCTCGAGGTGACCGATGTCCGGGCGCCGGTATCGCTCCGTCACACGCAGCGCCTCCGTATGCGGCTGACCTGAGGCATTCAGCCATGTCTTGTCGTTGAAGCCGACACTGTCCACCACGAGCGTGTCGCCGTCCCAGCGCCCCACGGAGTACCCCATCCAGCTTGGTGCGGGGTTGGCCTCCAGCGCACGGCCGTCCATGTGGATCACGCGATAGGTGAGGTTGTCGTTCAGGATCGCGAGGGTGGCCGGCGTCTGGAGGATGCGCTTCCACCCGCCAAATCTCTCGGCCTCAGGGCCGCTCGGCAGGCATTGGAAAAAGGGGCGCCTCCTGTAGTAATCCTGCTGATGCTGACGGACGACGTCGTTGACCCACGCCTGCGCGTTGATGGGGTCTGCACGGGGGACGGGAGCCGGCCCGTTCCACATTCCGGTCAAATCGGGCTTGCCGTCGGGCCCGCGCGGTGTCGGTCCGGCGAGATCAGGCTTGCCGTCGTGAGTGCGAGGAATGTTGGGCGTAGGCCGATCCAGCCACTGGGCCCCAGCCGGAATCGTCCCCATCATCAGGATGAGCGCCGCGAGCAACAGCCTCATATCGCCCTCCGATTTCGTTGTGAAACGACGCCGGTCGACGCGGGATGGTAACACTCCGAGCGGCTACATGTCGTCCGAAGTTGTGAACTTCTCCAGCGCCGCGTGGCAGTTCGCCGGCTCTCCGTCAGGCGCGAGATCGGCTCCTCGCGCCATCGCTAAACAGTGCGGCGTTCGTGAGTATTTTCTGTGCTGTGGAGGATGGAGCAGAGGATACCGAAGAGCCTCAAGGGATTGTCAGCTCAGGCGTGGGCATACGAGGCAGGACGTTCAGAACCGCCGGCCTCGCGTCGGTTCGATCAAGACCACGTCGGTAACCTTGAAAGCCTCCGGGTAGGTCCCATTGAACGTGATGTCGACTTGGACGACGAGCTCTTCCTCTCCGCTGACCTTCTCCTCGACGTGTTTCCTGAAGAGGCCGTGACCGTACTTGCTTTCGCGAATGCCGGTGCTCGAATCCAGATCAGCGACGTACTCCGCCGTGAAGGTCATTTGGACTGAAGCCTGCTTGCCAGTGATGTCGATGATTTCGGGATCGCGGTTTAGGGTTACCTTTGTCACGGACACCTCGACTTCCCCCCACTCGTCCCCAACCGAAAAGTCCAGTTCCTGAAAGCCCCTCTTTGCCTGCTCCCCTATCTGCTCGGCGCGGGCGATCAATTGTGCGCGTATGAACGCGGCGACTTTCTTATCGTCGGAGTCGTCGGATGCGACCTGGTCGAGGACCGCCTCAAGATTAGCCTTCGCGTGAAGTGCACTGTAGGCGGCACACCCTTCCCGAAAAAGATCGTCTCCAGAGACCACCAGAAGCTCCTCCTTGCAGTTCTCGGTCCATTCGATCAGCGCTTGGATCACGAACGCATCGGGAAACTCGTGCTTCTTGTCCTTTGTCGATCCGAACGGGGCCGCCCCCGTGAAGTACTTCTCGAAAACGGGGCCCGCTTCCTGTTCACGCGTGCCGATGATTTCCGCGTTCGCGAGGAAGGCATCGAATGCATCGGAAAGGGACTTGACGATGGCTGCGGCGTCGAGTTCGTTGAGCGTAACTTCGATGCCAGCGGTTTTCAGGACACGCGCTTGTTGACGAAACGTTCGGTGCGCCTTGATCTCACGATCGACCGCTTCAGTGATTCGTCTTCGCACCTCCGCAACGGTTATGTCCGTAAGAACCAGGCGGAGCCGGCCTGTCTCGCGATGCTTGTTAAGGGCCGCGAAAGACGCAGAGGCGAAGTTGAAGCTCGCCGCTTCAAACGCCTGAGTATCGAGAAAGACAGCTTCAACCATTCCGCGAGATGGCATGACGAGAGTTACTTCGACGATCAGATGGACGGGCTCAAGGGAGACCTGACATGGTTCCCTCGATACCAGGCATACCTCCGGGAGCATCGGCTACCGACGCAGATCGTCTTGGGTCCGCAGGACGGACATGCCCGAGCCTCCGCACGGGCGTAGTATATCGGCGGCGCCGTCGCTTCCACCGAAAGGTCCTGAGTAGTCGCTACTGGCGAGCGATGTCCGGTAACGAGCAGCGGTCGTGAGCCAATGCCCTGGAAGGGTTGACGTCGGGCGATTGGCTCGACGATCGCTTCGCGTTACTTTACGTACCAGTGGCCCGACAGCGCGAATCCAACCCCGCTCGGATCGAGGCCCACAAACGGCGGCCGCAGATGGTAGTAACCCGCGTCGGCGCTGATCGTGAACTGCGGCACGCGCGCAAACGCCATCTCGGCGCCGGCGAAGACACGCCCGCCGAACGTGCTGGCTGTCTCGGTGGCGTACAGAAAGATCAAGTCCGTCCGTGACGCGTGCACGTAGTGCCCGGCCAGACCGACGTACGGCCGCCACCACAGACGGTCGTTCAGGTGGTCGCGCATCGAGAAGAGCAGGCTCGGCGCAATGTCGGTGGCGGTCGCGCGGCTCAGCAGATCCGTGCTGTTGAACGAGTGGCGCGAGATCTGAAGCTGCGCACCCAGCGAACTCTTCGACCACACCCGGGCGCTGGCTCCAAAGCCCGGCGTCGATCCGCCTACGATTCCCACACCCATGCCGCGAGTGGGCGCGGCGCCGATCGTGCGCGCCGGCACCGCGGTAGCCGACTGCGTCTCCGCGGCAGGTACCGGCGGCGCAGGAACGGCGGCTGTCGGTGTGGGAGCCTGCGCGGAGGCCAACGTCGGTGCGGACGCCGGACTGGCGGGAGCGGAAGAGGGAGTCGCAGCGGCGGGCTCCGGTGCCTGATCTGGTACCGGCGTGGAAGTCGGCGCCGGTACCGCGGTCGCTCCTGCGGCTACGCCGGCTCGTGCGTTCGTCTGGGCCCCGGCGCCGCCGCGTGCGATCGTACCAACGTTGGTCCGGACGTACCCGACGCCATCTGCTGCGGTCGGCCACGACACCTTCACCCAGTCACCGATCTCGCGCGTCACCATGAGATCGGTGCCGCGCGGCGCCTTGCCGATGACGGGGCTCGCCATTGTGGGCGCCTTGTGCACAGCGGCGGCGGTCGCGCTCACCTTGAGCGTGACGGTGGTGGTTTGCGCGGAAAGCGGCGGCACGCTCAGGCAGAGCCCGACGATCACTGCGGCGGCATGGCGAATCATCGAAACGTCCCTCCCGGGGCTGGCCGGCAGACCAAACTGGCAGCCGCGCGACGGTTCTGTCATCGCTCGGCCCGCTCGTTAGCGCGATCTGGCCTGAAAGGGCCCCGCTCGGGATAGAGAGCAAAGGGCGTGCTGCCGGACGCGACTTGCCCCAGAAGCGCGAACCGGCTGCGGCTCCCCAACGGATTAATTTGTGGAGATCAACAAGATGTGAGCGGCGGATCCGCTAGATCCGCACAAAAGCCCGGGTAGAGACGCGTATCGAGCACGCGACGCACTGGTTTGTCCAACTGGTGCAGCGCTCGCGGCCAATCACCTTCATCCTGACGCCGTGTGCGACAGGTCGAAGTCCATGACTCTGGAGACTTGTGTATCGCTTCTCCGCGGCGCCAACCTCTTTCGTGTCGACCGCTGATGTCGATGACCGAGTCAGAGTGACGCACTAGCCTACGGCCCAGCCTCAATTCGTTCCGCGGCGATTGCCTCCGGCCGGAACGTTCTTGCCGATCCAGTTGTAGATGATGTCCGCAATTTCGAGGTTCTTCTTGTCGAGCATCATCATGTGCGTGACGCCGAGAATCCCCATCTCGTCGAGTTTGAGATACTCCGCCTTGGCCATTCCCTGTTTCGATGCGCGCCGCGCGTTGATGGTGTCCACCGTCTCCTGGCAGATCATGCTCGTCGCCGTGTAATCGCCTTTGAGCGCCATATAGGGGATGTTGTCGAAATCCGCAGCCGTCAGCCCGCTGTTCGGCAGCGAACACGACCCTTCGAGCGTGACCAGCCCCTTGAGAAGGTTCAGATGGCCCCGCTCTTTCAGGATACGGGCCATGTGATGACCCATGATTCCGGATTGTGAATGGGTGACCACGACCGCGCCTCCCAGCCGCTCGACGAGCGACGCGAGATTCTGCGGCGTCCACGTGTTCGCCGGGGAGAGCGTCTTCGGATCGCAGTTTTCGCAGGTCGAGCCGGGGAGCGTCGCCTCCGCGTTTGGTACGAGTTGCTTGTACGTACTCATTGACGGCTTCGAGCGGAAAGACGGGCGCCACGTGCTGAAACCGATCGGGATTCGGATTCGGATCCGCGGGATCGCCGTGCGGAATCAGCCGGCCCGTGCGGATTGTCGAACCCGCCGGAACCAGGTGGCCGAACCAGTTGTTCCACGCCGTGTCGTTGGCAATCCGGGCGAAGCCGGGAATCAGCTCCATGCCCGCCCTGGAATCGCCCGCGCCGATCCGCGCCTCGCCCTCGTGGATGACCGACTCATCGAAGCCGGATCGGCCGCGTCCTGATTGGTCGACGATGTAGCTGGGGACGCCCTTGCGAACGAAGTACGGATACCAGCCTTCACGGCCGTCCGGTGTCGACTCCAGGCACGCAGCCGTGTGACTCGAGCCGTGCACCATGATGACCGGCCATCCGCCGTACTTTCGAGCTGGAATCTGGAACTGCACGTACATTTGCCCGATGGTGACCTGATGCGGCACGACGGGAGCGGCGGCGGCGCCCGGTGCCGGCACCGGCGGGACGCCCGCGTAATCAGTGATCTTCTGAATGCCGCCGATGAAGAAACTGCCCTGGTCCTCGATGGTCAGCGGCGCGGTGAGAAATCTTTTCGCCGGCGCCTGCGCCGAGAGCGTTGCAGCCATTGCAACGACCATGAGCGCCGATACTGCAGTTTCACGCGTCACGACGATCACCTCACATCAGAACCGAGTAGCGCGCGCCCCACTGAATCTGCCGCGCATCCTGCGCGCCGGTAGGCGCATGCGTGAATGCCGCGGCGACTGTATCACACGGGTCGTGTGCGGATGGTACTGGTGAGGGATGGTGACATGCTGCAAATGCAGGGGCAACTGACGGCGCGTTTCGACCGATTACGCGATCGGATATAGCCGTGGAAAGAGTACGTCGAGGCTGTTAGCGGGGAAGCGCAACGACACCGCGCCTTTGGGCGTGGTTGACGCGAGCAGGCCTTCGCCGACCAGGTCATTGAGCAGACGCTGCGCCGTCCGAACCGGAAGGCCGGTGATTCGCGATGCCTCTCCGCGTTCGATCTCACCACGAATCAGGGTCTGCTCGAGGAGTACTGCAGCTTCTGGCTTAAGCCGTCGGTCGCGTTCGACGAAAATCCGCAGCCGATTCGCCAGATTACCGAGATCGAACAGCTCCGACATGAACGTGACCTGATCCAACGCCACGCGCAGGAACCACGTGACGAAATCAGTGAGGGCACGCTCGGATAGGTTTCCTCGGCCGTCGAGGTCGCCTTGCCGCGGAGTGTCGGCAAGGTCCATCATCCGTTTGTACTCGGTGCGACTCTCGAGTCCGCGCGCCAAGCCGCGAGAAATCGACCAAAGGCCATGGGCGGCGATGTCCGCGCGCCACGCCATCGCGTGACTCATCAAGCGACTGACGCGCCCGTTTCCATCAGGAAACGGATGGACGTAATTGAACCGATGATGAGAAGCAGCCATCGCGACGATTCGACCCGCTCGGCCCATTGGGCCGAATTGGTAACGCTGCGCGAAGTACCGCATGAATTCGTCGACGCGCGCGCTCGATGGCGGCTGATGCCTGCCGACAGCGACGTCATGTTCCGGACGCGATCTCCATTCACCTGGCGTCATTGTGACGTCTCGACCAGGGCCAGTGATACGAAGCATCGACGCGGGAGCGTTTCGATAAAACTCCTGATGCAGCCACTGGATGAAATCGAGCGACGCAGGCTCCAGAAGGGTTCCCGCAGCCGCCATTCGATCCACTTCCGCCTGCACACGCACATGGGCAGCGGCTTCGAGCTGGAGATTGCGGCGTTCCTCATCCTGATCGAACTCTCCTGCGAGCGCACGTTCAATGTCGCGCGGACGGGTGTTGTGTCCTTCGATGAGATTGCTGTAGTAGGTGTTCATGATGCGCACGAGGTCTGCAAGGTTCGCGGCGGTACGCATATGCAACGAACGACCTAATTTGGCCGATGCTGCCGATAGCTCGGCGGCTAGGTCCGCCACCATCTCCGGCGGGTTTTCGAGACGGGCCGGTTCGATGCGCTGGACACTGTCCAGAGACCGTACTGGCTGATCTATAGACATTTAAATTGGCACATTATAAGCCAATTCACTCATCATTCGTAGAACATGGCCGATCCATTGGCCGATGTCGTCCGAATGATCTGAGCCGATAAATGCGACGCGAACTTTGAGCGATTGCGGTTCGGCCCACAAAGTTAGGGCACGTCTTTGGCCGATCGGCTGGCCGATTCTTCAGGACCCACTCCAGTTACTCGTGACGCGACCGAGCGGCGACTCTGGGATCGCTAATCGACGCTGCTCTCTGCGGCACCAGCGGCTGTTCCGTTGATTTTGCCACGTCCGTGCGAAAGGTCGCGTTCCAAGGTGAACAACGCTCGTGTTGACTCATCGATGTCGGTGGCGGCGTGCAATTGTTCGTGAACTCGCGGGCGCGAACCGGACTAACGTGCGAAGGTGTTTGTCAAGTTTTTCGCCGAGGCGAAGACACTGCGTCAGTGGGACGCAAGTCTCTGACGGTTAATTAGTTGCAGGATGGCGGAGAGGGTGGGATTCGCCCTTGCTCGCGTCGAGCGAACGCGAGACGCGGTCAGACGGAAGCCCACCCGAACCGACAAGACCGAGCGAAGCGAGGGATTGGCGGAGATGGTGGAAGCTGGGGGGACAACGGCTGGATCGTGTTCACGCCGAATGCGTCCGGCAACACACCCCTGCAGCGCGTAAGCGCGAACGGCGGCGCGCCAGAGCGGCTCACGACCCTGCGTGAGGGTGAAGCGACGCAACGCTGGCCGCAGGTGCTCCCGGGTGGGAGGGGCGTTATCTACTCCACCTCGCTCAATCTGGGAAACTACAACGACGGCGAGATCGTCGGTACACCCGCTGCCGGGCGGAGACCAGAAGGTCATTCTGAAGGGTGGGTTCTTCGGTCGCTATCTGCGAAGTGGGCATCTGACTTACGTGCACGACGGGCGGTCTGTTCGCCGTGCCGTTGACCTTCAGCGTCTGGAGACCGTGGGCTCGCCGGTGCCCATCCTGGAGCGGATCTCCGCGCACCGTGGGGAATGGGGCCGCGCAGTTCGACGTGTCGGCCACCGGCACCGCGGCATACATAGCAGTCGAGGCGGGCCTGGCGCAGCCGCTCCAGTGGCTGACCCGCGATGGAGGTATCGCGCCGCTGAAAGCTGCCCCGTCGGACTGGAGCAATCCGCGGCTATCGCCGGACGGCCATCGGCTGGCGGTCGACATCTTCGACGGACAGCAGACCGACATCTGGATCTACGACTGGGATCGCGATGTGCCGACGCGACTCACGTTCGACCCTGGCGAAGATTGGATGCCCCTCTGGACGCCAGACGGCGGGCGTATCGTGTTCCGCTCGAATCGCCGTCAGTTTGCGTTCAACCTACACTGGCAACGTGCCGATGGCGGTGGGCAGTCCGATCCACTGAGTCAGAGCCGCAACCCGCTCACGCCACAATCCTGGCATCCGAACGGCGACGTCATGGCGTTCATCGAGAACAACCCGACGACCAACTCCGACATCATGCTGCTCCCACTGAACCAGAAGGGTGGCGCGGCTCCTGGTGCGCCCATACCGTTCCTCAACACGCCGGTCCAGGAGACGAGCCCGGCGTTCTCACCTGATGGAAACTGGATTGCGTATGCCTCGAACGAATCGGGCCGCAACGGGGTATACGTCCGACCGTATCCAGGGCCTGGCGGGCAATGGCTGGTCGCACCCGAGGGCAGCGATCCTATCTGGTCACGCGCACGGAGCGAGGTGGTGCACCTAGGTCCGGATGAACGGGTGATGGTCGCCGCCTACAGTGTGAAAGGCGATTCGTTCCGTGCCGAACCCCCGAGGCTTGGGCGTCGGCGCGTGCCGCAACACGGTCCCGTGGGCTCGTGGGCTTCGCTGGCCGTGCGTTCGATTTGCACCCAGATGGCCACGCGTAATCGGCGCGTGGACGCCAGAGTCGGCTCCTGTGTCGATGGAAACCACCGTGGTGCTCGCGTTCAATTTTTTTGAGGAGCTCCGCCGCCTCGCGCCGCGGAAGCCCTGACGTGGAAGAAACGGTGGTGGACGATGCCTCACCCTCATGCAGCTGATGAACTGAAGTCCCGAGGAGAACAAGTAACGCTCGCGCTGCGGATACTCCTGACTGGTCGCCATATGCCGAGGAATCCGCCGATCCGAGATGGCTCACCTGATCGGCGTTGATCGCGACCGAACGCTCGACCATGTGGGGCGCCGCGCCTCGGAACGCACGCCCATTGGCGGGTGAGGGAGGATGGGCTCGCCAATAGTGTTCCGCGCGTGACCTGCCGGTTTCCACTACGGGCGCGCGACGGTAAACCCCGGCGCGGGGAGATTGTCGCAAGGGGCTACGGTCGAATTGCCATCGGCCACTCAGAGCTCGGCGGCCACCAGAACGCGACGGGCGAAATGAGTCAGCGCGCAGCGTTGCAGGTGTTGAGGTAAGACGCCTCCGCGCGTCTCATTTCTTGATCGTCGTCGACTGCGAGGTGACGCACTTCCACGTACCGGCCTGCAGCACGAACACGTCCGTCCAGCGCTCACTCGTATCGACCTTCACGCCCTTGGCGTCCGTCTGGGGCGACGCCACCGATGCGCGGACGGCCGTCCTCGCGCCAACGGAGACCCATCGCGCACCAGCTGCTGCTAACTCTGGATGCGGATCGTGACTGGTGCGGTCAGACGCGTTGTGACGCTGGCGCCTGGTCCGAGTCTGATTTCTTTGCCACGCGTCGCCAGCACCACGCCGGTCCCGGCAGCACCGCCAATGGCGGCGCCTTTGGCCGCACCGCTGCCGCCGCCGAGCAGTGCACCGACCGCAGCGCCCGTACCCGCGCCTACAGCGATCTTGGTGGCATCCTCGCCCTTGGTCGCCTCTGCTTGATGTGACAGTTGCGCCGTCGAGACATCATAGCGATCGTCTGCATAGTTCAGTGAATCGAAACGATAAGCAATATGCGCGCGTCCTTTGACGCGTCCAGATCGCTCAACGCCCGTAACGACGCCGGTAAACACGGTGCCAGTTGGCAGGACCGTTGCCCCGTCCACGACGACCGCCTCGCGCAACTCGGCGCGCACTGGGTCCTCGACGCGGCTCGTATCGGACGCAACCGCGGACCGAAGTCGCAGCCGCAACGTCGTACCTTCCGGCAGCATCACCTCAGCGACCGGCGTGTCCAATTTCGCGCCGCCGTCTGCTGCCGCCGTTTCGGGATTCTCCGTCTGTCCCTCACCGCACCCAATGCAGATGCCGGCCACGGCCAGGACGCTCGCCCATTTCCTCACGTCGCCTCCTTTGATCCAGCGGACCCAGATGTGATTGCGACACACACACAAAAATCGTCACCGGTGCGCCCAAATTGTGCGCGGATCGCGCCGTTAGACAGCCGCTCTGAGCTTCAGTGCCAGAACCTTGCCGGGGTCGATTTGCGCCGATGGCGGGCGATCGGGAGCCCGAGGCCTCGAGACGATCGCCTCATGGCTCGGCATGTGGGTTCGCAAATCTCAGGTATAGGGCGATTCGCTTCGTTCGTCGCCACTCGGCCCGAATCCACTCGCCGATTCTGTCGTTTGCCACACAGACGTGTGACTGCGTGCATGTGTTCCGTGTCCTCCTCGGATCTGGGCGTCAAGGCTCTAACTTCCTCTCAGTGCGATGTTTCGGCCCAGTCACGTCGAGGCCGCTGTTGGGGGCACTTTCGTTGCTCTGCAGGCACGCGATGGCTGCGCACAAACTGCGTATCGCGTGCGTCGTCACTCTTGCGATGCTTGGCTTCGGGCGACACGTCCAAGCAGCGTCACTGACACTCGCGTGGGATCACAGCACCTCCAGCAACACGGCGGGCTACCTGAGTTCTCGTCCCAGGCACCCAATCAGGCAAATACACGGCAACGGTCAAGGCCGGCTATGTCACGTCGGTCAGTATCACCGGCCTGACCGACGGGACGACGTATTACTTCATTGTGCAGTCCTACGACAGCGCGGGCACGCTCGGCTCACCGTCCCCCGAAATCTCTGGTAAGGTGCCGGCTGCGGTTCCGGCTCTGTCGATCTCATGTCCGTCTCCGGTATTGACCTCACCTGATGGCAACTCCATCTCAGTGACGTTGACTCCCACGATCAGTGGCGGAGTAGCGCCGGTCTCGACGAACTGCTCGCCGGCATCGGGCTCGAAGTTTTCCGTTGGAACGACTTCGTTCTCCTGCAGTGCTGTGGACGCCGCTCAGCAGAAGTCGTCATGCACGTCGACTGTTGTGGTACTGGCGCCGAGTCAGCCTGCGCCGACGCCGCAACCCGTTCCGATCCTGAGCAGTGTTTCTCCTGCCTCCGCCACGACCGTTATCAGGTGGTTCTATCGGGATTCGGATTTGGCGCATCTCAAGGCAACAGCGTGGTGCGATTGAACGGAGTACCTGTCACGGTCAACGCCTGGAGCAACACGTCGATCACCATCACCATCCCCCCTGGCGCCACATCCGGACCGCTCGCAGTCGCCGTGGCTCCAGGCATGAACAACAGCAATCCGCTGACGTTCACGGTGCTCACGCTGCCGGCTCCCTGGTTGAATCAGGACATCGGCTCGGTAAGCGTCGCCGGGAGCGTCAGTCATGCGAGTGGGGTTTTCACCGTGCGGGCCTCCGGGCAACAGATCTGGAACACCGCGGATGGTCTCCATTACGTCTATCAGTCGTTGACCGGCGACGGCACGATCGTCGCGCGCGTGAACACGTTGACGGGCGGGGCCAGCAGCCAGTCGGCCGGCGTGATGATTCGCGAGACGCTGGACGCCAACTCCAAACATGCGTACGTGGCGTTCAGCCAATCGCAGATCTATTTCACCAATCGGACAACGACCGGCGGCAGCACGGCGGCGCAGACCTTGACGGGCAGGACCCTGCCCTACTGGGTCAAGCTGACCCGCAGCGGATCCACCTTCACTGCCGCCGCGTCAGCGGACGGCGTGACCTGGGCGCAGGTCGGAACGCCCCGGACCATCAACATGACGGCCTCCGTATACGTCGGGCTGGCGGTGAGCAGCGGGCAGAACTCGACGCTGGCCATCGCCACCTTCGACAATGTCTCCCTGACCACGGGAGTACCTTCGACGCCAGGCTCGTTGCCCACTGGTTGGCTGAATCAAGACGTGGGCTCGGTGGGAGTCGCCGGGAGCGCGAGCTATACGGGCGGGATCTTCACGGTGCGAGGCGCCGGTCAACAAATCTGGAACACCGCCGATGGCCTGCATCTGGCGTATCAGTTCCTGGCCGGCGACGGTACCATCGTGGCACCGGGTGGGAAGTCTGACAGGCGGTGCCAGCAGCCAGTCCGCTGGTGTGATGATTCGCGAGACACTGACCGCCAACTCCAAACGTGGTACGTGGCGTTCAGCCAGTCCCAGATCTATTTCACCAACCGGGCGACGACCGGCGGCACCACGTCCGCGCAGAGCCTGACCGGGAAGACGCTGCCCTACTGGGTGAAGCTGACCCGCAGCGGCAATACCTTCACCGCCGCCGCCTCACCTGATGGCGTGAACTGGGTGCAGGTTGGAACGCCTCGCACCATCACCATGACGGGGACCGTGTACGTCGGCCTCGCGGTCAGCAGCGGGCAAAACTCTACGCTGGCCACGGCCATCTTCGACAACGTGTCGATCTCCATGCCCTAGAGCGGTTTTCATAACGCCGTAGAGACGCGGTAGCCGCAGTGGTGCACAAAATTCACGCATTCCTGTGGCGCGAAGAGCGCGATCGCGATCCGCACGAGCTCGACGACCTGGTCGAAGGTGCGCGGACGCGCGGCGCGGAGGAAGGCCTTCAGTTTCGCGAAGGCGAGCTCAATCGGATTGAAATCGGGGCTATAGGGCGGCAGAAAGCGGAGATGGGCGCCGGCCTGTTCGATCGCCGCGCGCACGGCGGGTTGCGTGTGCACGACGAGGTTGTCGAGCACGACGATGTCGCCCGGCCGCAACGCGGGGACGAGCACCTGCTCGACGTACGCCAGGAACGTGGGATTGTCGATCGGCCCGTCGAAGACGACTGAGTCCTGCTTGGTGTGCGAAGTTCGGTCCAGCCTTGGCCGAGGAGTACGAGGCGCAAGTCTTCGGCTCGCTCGAGCAGCGCATCATCGCCAGCGCGCGACAACTGCGAGTGAATCAGATTGTCGATGGTGAAGCCCACGCGCAGCTCGCGGCCGGCGTCAGTCTGAAAAATTGCAGCGGTCAATATCGCTTGTAGTTTCTGGGGTCGATGCATCTGCCACAAGTCGCGGACAATGCTCGAGCCGCGGTGGTCGTGGCGGTTCGGAAGGCGTGAAGCGAACTGTCACGCCCGTGATGGTACCCGAGACCGTCGCTGATTCGAAGGGGGTTGCGCGGCGCGTTATATCGAACGCGGACCCTGCGCCGGTGTGCGCGTGGAGGAGTCAGTGCGGGTGTGAGAAGCCGAATCGAAAGGCGCGTTACGCGTTCGAGATCCTCGTCGCCGATCCGGTGCGGTCGGCGAGCCTCGACGCTGGCAAGCGTGAGACGAGCGTCGCCGCTGGATTCCGAATCGCAGGTCGGACTGTCCACGACGCTCAATACCCGCCGCTCCTCCAGTGAACGCCACATGGGCGGATCCGTTCAATCGCCCTTGCCCCACGTCCTGGATTACATGTTGTGGGGGTACGCTCTCCAGTCGTCCGCATCGTGCACGGCGCAGCAGTGGCCGGGCTCCGGGCAATAGCGGGCAATGTCCCACTGCATCTGCGGCATTCACGTCAACCGTGGCATTGTGGATTCTGTAAGTTACAGATTCTATTGAGTCCTGCTAGGAAGTCGCTGAAAAACGAATGATCATGCGCTCGATCTCTGTCGCGTATGTCGGGCGACGTCTTCGAAACATGGACGGTCAGCGTTCCGTTCGTCGCGCTGGACCGGAGCGAATCGTAGCCAGCTGTGCCAGGCGTCGCGCCTCATGCGGCCGCCGCGCGCAAGGTGACGATCCGTTTGATGTTGAACGCCGCGCTGGCGAAGACGAAGAGTGCGTCCACCGTCGTCAGGCCGCGCAGCTTCACCTTCGCAGAACCGGCAATCGTCTTGAGCCACGCAAACGCCCGCTCGATGCGAGGCCGCGCGTGCTGACTCATCGCGTAGCCCGCGTGTCGCGTCGTGCGGGCATCGATCGCGCTCCCACCACGTCGGGTGTCGTTCTGACGGCGACGTCGTGGCGTCATGTCCACCTCGCGCACCTGGTCGACGAAGTCGGCGGTGTCATAGGCCTTGTCGGCCCACACCGTTCGGTGCCGCAGCGGCGCAAACCGCCAATGGGTGCTGAGCATCGACGTCACGGCCTCGCGCTCGGCAAACCCCGCAACAGCCACATGTCGCCTGCGCGTCGAGCAGATCAGCCGTGTGGCGATTCTCCATCAGGCAGGTACCCCGGACGCATCGGCCAGGCGCGCCTCCGCGTTGTTCGACTTTCCCGATACGAACCGCGCGTCGGGATCCGTCGTCGACGCATGTGTGTCGTTCTTTCGGTCCTCCCCCGGAAGTCGCGCCCATCGCCATCAGTGTCGCCGTCTTTCCGTTGGAAACTCTTCTGACTGGCCCACGCCTCCCGTTCCTCGGCGACACATAGCTGAACATCGCACGCGGCTGGCGATCGTCTCCTCGCATGCCCGCCATGGTAGTACACGATCCAGATATTGAATCCCCTACAATGCGTTTTTCAGCGACCTCCTAGGTCCGAATCCCACCCGGGGCATCCAGCAACACGCTTTGTGTGTTGCTCTGCGGCGCGAATCCCAATGATTCAGGAAAACACATCGAGCACCTGCCCGTCGAGTCCTGATGGCACCTCCATACCCGACGCGGACAGCAGCGTCGGCATGATGTCGATGATCTGCGCTCCCTTCAGTTCCGCGCCGCGCCGAATGCCATGGCCTTTCAGGACGAGAACTCCCTCCCGCGCGTGGTGGGCGGAGCGCCTGGGAAACGCCTTGTCGAGAACCTGAGCCAGCGGCAACGTGCCATTGCCGGGAATCGTGACGTGCAAAGTCCCGATGTCCTCCACGTCCGGATAGTCGCTGTGGTGGAAATTAGCTCGATCACGATCTCGTCGGCGGCATGAAAATGCGTCCCGAACAGGGGCAGGCCCGTCTCCGACACGGTGATTGCTGCCAACTGCTGCTCGAGGCTTCAGTCCCAGCAGGGCCGCCATCTCTCCTTCGGAATGCGATCCAGCGCGCTATCGGCACAGCGGCAATCTCAGGGCCGACTCCCAGCAGCGATTTGATCCGGTCGCCGTTGATCATGTAGTACCACCTGCCAACTTCGCTTAAAGCCGCTTCCACCGCCATGCCATGCTCCGATACGACCGCCACGATGCATTCCGCCGGCAGTCGCCTCAGCAACGTTCCGATGGCCGTATCCATGTGCACGTAGGCGTCGTTCACGGCTTGGCTCAATTGCGGCGGCGCATCGGCACGTGAGTCATGGAACTTGTCTGGTTCGCGGTATCTCCAGTAACGGTGCGATATGAAATCCAGCTCGAAGCTGGTGAAGATTGCGAATCCCGGTCGGTATTTCCTGTATAGCGACAGGAAGATGGCCGTGCTGAACTCGAGCTTCGCTTTCCGGAGTATCAACGCTCTCAGTTCCCGATCCTGTGTCGTGGCCAGCCTGATTACGCCCGCTGAGCAGCCGCAAGGGAATCGTGAGATCTTGGCCCCGTCCGACGAGGAGTGGTGCAAACCGCAGAGACTTCAGCAGGGTGTCACCGAACCGTGTCTTCAGTTTCGAGTCCTGATGATGACGGTAGTACTTCATGATGAACGACAGGTCGTCTGGCCACGCCTTGGCGTCGCGCCCGTGCGGCGCGGGAATGATGAATCCGTTGATCTTCGGCGGCGGCCAGAATACTGGCGTTGAGTAGATGCCGGCGCTCAGCCCCTTCGCGTTGAAGAAGTCCCAGATCCCCAGCGACGTCAAGTTGTCGTGAGTATGAAAGTACCTGGTGATCCCGTGATTGTCTGGCAGTTTCCCGGTCAATAACGACGGCCAGGCCGTCTGATTGCGATAATGCCTGTCACCGGTGGTTCTAACGGACCCGTAACGCCCCAGCTGCCCTCACGCATCAATTTGCGAAGATTCGGCAACGCGCCTTTGGCCAGCATCGGATCGATCACCGTCCAGGTGGCTCCTGATACTCCGATGATCATCACCGGAAGGATTCGCGGCAGCGCTGCCATACCCGTATTCTATTGCCTTGCTTTTTATCTGCTCCGCGAGCGACGGGTCCAGCGTTCGAAGATCATCCCATTCGATGTCGCCATAGGCAGCGGGTCGCTTTGATAGCCACTTCCTGAGGAACGCGTGGTCCCGAATGACGCCATACTTAAGACACTTGCTCTCGAAGAGATTGAAGCCTCTCCCGAACCGCCTCGTATTGAAGTCAGTCGGCACCTGCCGGATCTGTCGCCAGTCCACCCCGGCGCCGATACGACCGGGAAGAATCGCCAGTGCGGCGGGCATGTCCTCGATCCTCACGCGGATCTCCGTCCGGTCCTCGACCAACCGGTTCCAATGCAGCCAGCACTTCGCCGATCGCAGCAGCAGAGAATCGGGTGGCTCGATGGGTATATGGCGCGACATGTACCTCCCACGCGGAGGGCCTGAACGTCGCGATCGAGGGAATGGCCGCGAGTGGATTTCGCACCAGATGGACGATGTGGTCGAACGTGTAATCAGTCGGCGCCGGTCCCCAAGGCACCTGCGAGGAGTGCGCTGCGAATAGCCAGGAAGAGATGCCGTCCTCGCCCATTGTCTCGTGACGCACATCGAGACCGCATCGCCGGAGTAATACCGAGGTGTAGGCCGTACCACTTCTTCCACACCCTGTAATAAGGACGCTCCTGGGTGTCCGATGATTGCGCAGTCGCGCGCCACACATTGTTGAGTGACCCGGCGCGAACGAGCGGGGATGCGTCATGCTCTGGCTGGCACATGTGGCCAGCCAAAGGCTCGGAGTCTTGTCCAGCAGCCCGACGTCATGGACCCTCGCTTCGGCGCCCTAGGAGTGGCAGGACGGCCTGTACCTCTACCGTTCGTCGGGGAATCATTTTGTATGGGGGGTGCGTTCGTCAAGACGAATCCCAACAATCCGTCTTGTCGTCGCCGGCGGAGCTCGCCGACGTGGAGAAGATCGGTCTCGCGTTCCTCGAGCGGCCGAGCGGACGTACGCTGGGCTCCGCGACCCTCAAGTCGGGCGGAACCGCACCGGGTCCGCGCCCGTCTTCGGCCACGACGGAGAGCTCTCAGTGAAGGTCCGGGAGGTGGCCGACGAATGGCGGATCACTCTCGACGTCACGGATGGCGAGGAACTGCGAGGATTGGAGGACCTGGTGTTGCTGTGCGGCTATAGGCTCGAGGTCGCCGATCGCGTTTGACGTCGTGCGATGGGCCTGAAGGAGTTTGCTGGATGGGCGCCGCGCCGCCGTGCCACCCGCGCACTCTCGTTATCGAGCGCTCCGGACTATCCCGAATTTCAGCTGAGACTTGCGGCTTCGACGGCCCAGCGCAGGTCCTGGTCCCTGGACCGGTGTTCGATCCCTGAGACAAAGGCGAGCGTCCGGCCGTGGTAACTACCGCACGAGTCGATCCATCTCGACACGAACACGGGCCCGCTGCGAGCCGTCGATTCACCGCTGGAAGCCGTGACGGATTACGGCCGAACCCACACGCCGAAGCCCGCGTGGCGTAGAACGCGATATGGCCGCGGCGGCATGCCGAGCCTATTACCGCGAACTACTCAAAGCGGCACGCGTCTACCTCGGTGAACGGCGCGAGGCGCTGCTTCGGATTCGGTGATGATGAACAAATAGGTCGGTCGTCAGCCTCCGAGGCGGAGAGCCGCCGCGAGGACGGCATTCGTCACACCAAGCCGCGGGCATCGCGTCCTAAACGTCAGGTCTATCAACCTCGGTCAATTGCGGCGCGGCCCTTCGCGTTTAGCGCGTGAAGGACCTCTTAGTCATCGTTCGACCCATGCGGTTGCGGCAACGGAGGCATCCCATCGGCGACCTCCTTCAACCAAGTCTGCGCTTCGCGCCTAGCCTCTAAGGCGTATTGATGCTTGCCTGCATAGCCGGCCAGAAGTCGCAGGATCTCCTCAGTTCTCGTACCAAAGATCCTCGTTACCCAATCGCGCTTGAGCTTGTACCGTTCCTCAAATTGGCCTGACCGGAAGCCGTGCGTCGTATCGCCAACGAAGATCGCCACATCAGGCAAAATGCGCTCAGAGTCTTGCCGGGCGGTCTCGAAAATCAGATCGACAAGCCAGCCCAAGCTCTCCAGAGCAAATGTGTCTGGCGGTTCGTCCGTCGGCGGCGGATAGATCAATCTTGTGAGCGGGTAATCGTGGGCTGGACCCAATGCGCGGAGCAGCTGGTCGGCCGAGCCGAACGATGCCTGTGCTCTGGCAACCAGCGCCGCTCTGACCCTCGCGCGTTCAGCCTGTCCGACGATTCCGTGGGGGACCGACGCCCGGTACTGAAACAAGTCAGTTGCAAATCCAAGGCTAATCGGCAACACCGATTCGATTTTCCCAATCAGCCAGTCGGTCTTGGTATCCCTTTCATGCCGCCGGTTCGCGCGACGCCAGGCGGCTAACATCGCGGGATGTGTCATCGAGGCATTTGCGCCTTCGGTTCTTAGTTCGACTTTGTCAGATCGACCGGTTCGTTAGTGTTTCGCGTGTGATCTGAATTGAGGACATTGTACTTGTTCGCATCGTTTGGTATCGTGCGGCGCGGTGGTCGACCATACGGCCACGGCGCGCATTCAGCGACTCGTCCGATGGCTGGAGCAGTTCAAACGCTGCTTTGGTCATCGCGCGCAGTTGCTGTCGTTGCGGACCTACGTGCAAGGGGTCTTCAGCGACAGCGAGCGCAAGTCGATGCAGGCGATGCTGGCGCGGGTCACCGAGCCGGTCGCGTATCAAGCCTTTCAGCATTTCATTACTCACGCGCCGTGGGACGCGGAACGCGTCTGGCGGCGTCTGCGCGCGATCGTGCCCGAACGCCGCGGCATCCTGATCCTCGATGGCACCAGCTTTCCGAAACAGGGACCGCACTCGGTCGGCGTGGGCCGTCAGTACTGTGGCGCCCTGGGCAAGATCGCCAATTGCCAAGTCGCGACCACGGTCGCGCTCTGGACGGGCGTGCGTGCCTGGTTCCTCGGCGCGACGCTGTACCTGCCCGACACGTGGCTGACGCCCGAGCAACGCCAGCGGGCGCGGATTCCGGCCGGGGTCCGGTTTCAGGAGAAATGGCGCCATGCCTTGAGCCTGCTGCGCCAGGTGCGCGCGGCCGGCTTCACGATCACCGCCGTGCTCGGCGATGCGGAATTCGGCGATGTGACCCTGTTGCGGGCGGCCCTGCATCGTCTTCGCCTGCCGTATGCGCTGGGGATTTCGTCGACCCTGACCGTGTTCGTCCGCCGACCCCGCCTGGTCGCGCCGATCGCGCGGGCGGGCCGGGGACGTCCTCGCACCGCCCCTCGGGTGGCCGAGCCCGATCGCCCAATGGCCGTCCGCGATCTCGCCCGCGGGCTGCCGCGATCCGCGTGGCGCTGGATCCGCTGGCGCAACGGCACGCAACCCTCGCGGCGCGCTCAGTTCGCGGCGCTGCGCATCACCCCCGCCATGGGCTGGCGCGTCGGCCGGCTGGCGCCCGACGTCTGGCTCTTGTGCGAACGGGAACCCGATGGCGACCTCAAGTACTACTTGGTCCACCTCCCGCCCGGCACCGGCCTGCGCCGCCTCGTCGAATTGGCGCATCAACGGTGGGCGATCGAACAGCAGTATCAGGAACTCAAGTCCGAGCTTGGACTCGATCACTTCGAAGGACGGACGTACCCCGGATGGCAGCACCACGTCGTCCTCACGGCGGTCGCCCACGCCTACATCCAGCGCGAGCGGATGCGCCGTGGGGCCACCCGCTTGACGTTTCCAGCCGTGCGCGCCATCGTGCAGGAAATCTTCACCGCGCTGCTGTTTGCCGCCAAACCGCGGTACATGCATTGGATGGAACAGGCGAAACACGAGCTTCAACTACGGATCTGACAAAGTCGAATTAGGATTTCGTCAATGAGCAGTCCGGCGACCTCTATCAGCTCCTCCCAGGACAGCCGTTCAGCGTAGTGCTCCCAGACGCGAACGTATTGATCGGACCGTTCAGTTGCGGACTTCAACCTCTCAAGCATCGGACCAGAGCGATCGCGCTTCCATGCTTCAATGTCACGAAGTACCTTTTGGTCTGCGTTTTCGCCCGGCAGCAGCTGGCCGGCGAGAATCCTGCCCAGGTAATCGACTGGTTCGCCGTTATGGATTCCCTGGGGCGAAGACTGCGACGAGATAGTTGAATCCGAACTCAGTTGAGGGAGGTCGAGAACATCGACGAGATTCTGGACCATTGTGGGTTCTGACAGGGACTGCCTCAAGGCCTCCCATCTCGTCTTGACGGTCTTCACCGCGTCTCCCGCGAACGTGTCTTTTTCTTTGCGTTCCGATCTAGCCGCCTCGGCGTTCTCGACGATGAAGTCGAAAGCTGTCGGAGCCCCGTGGCGCAATGCCGTAAGGGCTATCAGATCGTTTAACTCCACCTCGCCCCGCAGATTCCGCCAAGCACGGTCGACATCGCGAATGAAATGCTTCACGTTTCGAGGAGTTGCCAAGAGCGCGACGATCGCGTCTGACACAGTGTCGCCCTGTGTCCGTCGCATGTATCGCATCATCGGCTCGGTGACGTTCTCGAGCCCGAGCCGATCCTTTCGGCGTTCGCCGTAGATTGGCTCGATGAAGTCGTCACCAACCTTGCGCCAGGCTGGATAGGCAGGCGCCAGCAATTCTTCGACGCGATCAACTGTCAAAAGCGGAATCCGCTCGATCGTGTCGCACAGCTTTCCGTAGTCAAATCCAACCCCGCCGGTGTCGAACGAAAGGACGAAGGACACTCGGTCCACTTTCCGCAATGTCCACAGGAGGCGTTCAAGATGGCGGGTCTCGAACCCCCGCCCTGCCCGCTCTGCGTCTTCGATGATGAGCACGAGTCGAGCGTCAATAACCTTCAACAGTGGTGTCAACCGGCGGAGTTGATCGAGGACGTCGGCAGCGTCGTCAACGCCAAGCAATCTGCTTAGCCGTCCAGTCGGCTCGGCCGCGAGGATACGCTGGTTGCGAGACAGGTAGCCTTCGCACGGCCTGAGCGTCAACAACTTGGTCGAGAGCATCGATGACATGCTCGAGAGCCATTCTCGGAGCTTCCTCGGGACGTGGCATCGCCCAGCAATTGAACTCGGCCACGATCGTGAACGGAGCTGACGGACCATTGAGCTTCGCCTTCACGATGTTGAGGACACTCGACTTGCCGCTGCCTACTGGACCTATCAGGGCGATCGCCTGATTTTCCGGGCGGGCGAGCGCTCGGTAGATCCGTTCTGCGATTGGCGCATGACCGAGTAGGTCGCCGCCAACGGTGATCGGATCTTCTCTGGAGAGCCACTCTTGGAGGGTCTCCCACGTAACCGCCGCCTGCGGCTCGGCGGCGAGCTGTGGGTGTTGATTCCACTTCCATGGGCGTTGGCGCAAAGCCGTTGCGACAATCCCCGCGGCGGCCAAAGGCCCGAGGACGTCGAGTGCCCGCCATTCTGGCACCACCGACGTCGACCGAGGGCTAAAGACGATCTCGACTACGGCCGCGAGCGCCACTGAAAGCATCATCGAGAACCACAGCGGTGGGTACCGAAGCACGTGTCGCGCGTGTCGCGTTCGGAACCTGACGGGCTCCGCAATCACGTACGCGATTGCGAGAAGCAGGGAAAACGTCGCGAGGTACACGAACCAGCCGGCGAACCAACGAGTGGGCTCTGGAACCACCTTGGCGTAGTGCCATCCGACAGGAAGGAGCGCCTGGAATGTAGCGGCGCCGATCACTGCCAACAGCACAATCGATCCCCACCGCTCGGCGATGAGCCGACTCGGTTTAGAAACATTCATACACACGCAACTCCCTGAAGACGGCTATGCGCGCATGCCGCTGTCGCGAGGCTTAAAGGGGCGCACGGCATCGGGACCATTCTCTACTCTTCGCGCCGTCGCACTGTCCTCCCGGCGAGCCGCCGCGCCTAGCCTCCAGTTAAACTGAACGCTCACTCACGATGGCCACCGCTTCCCCAACCCTGGCCGCCCCAGAAGTCGGCGAGCTCGTTCGCGTCCGGGACCGCCACTGGATGGTCACTAACGTCGTCGCCTCCTCGCGGCTGGAGGCGCCAGCGGCCAATCCCTCGCATCTTGTTGAGTTGTCGTCGGTTGAAGACGATGCCTACGGCGACGAACTGACGGTGTTTTGGGAAGTCGAGCCGGGGACCCTGGTGCTGCCGAAGGCAACGCTGCCGCAGCCCTCGGATGGTTTCGACGACCCTGGCCGACTGGCTGCGTTCCTCGACGCGGTCCGGTGGGGGGCCATCGCATCGGCGGACGCCCGGGCGCTGCCGGCACCGTTCCGGAGCGGCATCTCGATTGAGGACTACCAGCTCGACCCCGTCGTCCGGGCGCTCCAAATGCCGCGCGTCAACCTGCTCATCGCCGACGACGTGGGGCTGGGCAATCCGACAGGGCACTTACCAGTGGTCAGTCACGCAGTTTGTGAGGTCCAGAAACTTGCCGTCGCGTTCGTCATAGGGCGTCTTCAGGTCGATGCAACTTCCATCATCCTCAATGACCGCCTCAAACCGCAGCTCGATGCTCCGCCGTTCGACGCAGTAGGAAGCCACGCAGTTCATGCCGTTGGACTGATTCGCCTCAAGTTGCCTCTGGGCAATCGTTTCCTCGACAACCTTTCGTTCCTTGGCAGTGAGGAAGTCGAACGACAGTTCGACTGCATCCTCGAGCCTGGCAAACGCCGTCTCCAGCGACTTGAACCGCCTGCTACCGACGTGCTGCTCCAGCAATCCCAGAATCTCGGGCGCATCCGCTTCTCCTTGCGCATATTCCTCGACCGTCTTTCGCTCAGCGTAGGACGTGAAGAACCACTCGCCGCTACAGGGCGACTCGGGTTGCGGGACGCCGAGGGCGTCGGCCAACTCGAATGCCCCGATGCCCCTGAACGTGTCCGTCCCAGACTGCAGGTCTTTTGCGATGGCAACAATTCGGTCTTCGAGCGGCATCGCAAGCAGGGTGGTCAGGGCGTCAGGTGCTCGAGTTTCTTGCGTTTCATGATCAGGGCTAACGTAGGTGCGCGGAACAGGGTCAGGCGTCCATTCTTCCAGAGTTCCCACAGACATTCGCGCCGGCAGGACTGGCGGCAAGACGGACGGTCTCACCGGTCAGGATGGTGGGTCAGCGGATCGTCAGGCCGCTATCGCAGAATGCACATCTTTCATCGGCCAACCGACCACCACGCCCGGCCCGAACGCTGTGGTCGCCGCCACGGCCCCGATCTGATCTGCTGAATTGCGGTCGAAAGTCGCTCGATAACGGCCCGGGGCGGCGTGGCCCCATCGCCATCAGAATGGTGGGTTAAATGGTGGTCTTACGACAATATCGGCCACATTATGGCCAAAAAGACGCAATATCTGGCGGAGAGGGTGGGGATTCGAACCTCGCGAAATCGATCCCATCAACAACTTACGGCGTTTCCGAAACGCTCAAAGCTCCAGAATCACTCAAAACCGTCCGAGTTGGAACGATCCAGGAACGGTGAATGAACGGTCGGGGTCAGGATCCGCAAGTCCGCTCAGGCACCCTGATGCAAATAGGTCTTGAACACGCGGGATCAGTAGCCGAGTTCCTGTGGCTTCACCCACTCGATCCTCCCGTGGCGCTCGATTACGACGGGCATGTCATCCTTCTTGTGACGAACTATTGCGTCTCGAGCCCCCTTCGCGAGGGCGCCATCGATAGCCTGCCTGTCCTCCCGCATGACACGAGTGATGTCCTTGCGTGCTTGAGTCTTCATGTACTTCCCTGGCGCTTGACGGCTTCCCAGACTTCTCCATCGTAGACCCCTATCGTCTCGGACGCCAAGCCTTCTGCGACATGGACAGGTCGAGGGCCAGAGTTGTTGTACATCGCCCATGTTGTCGACAGCGGCTGGTACAGGCGAAAGAAGTTGCGAATCCCGGCGAAGTATCGACGCCGAACAATTTCGTCCGGGACATGATGCCCACCCATGGCCACTCGGTCAGCCACACGGGCGATTGCCAGGTCTGCAGAAGACAGCCACAAGAAGAGGATGTGGACGTCGTATCCTGACACTCTCAACCTGCGCAGCCACAGTGCAAATGATCGGCTCGCGAGCGTTGTCTCGAACGCGAAGCTGACGCGCTGCTCCGCGAGGTCGCGCAAGCGGGCAAGCATGACACGACCCGCAGCGATCGCCGCGCTCTCGGGATCGAACGCGGACAGCCCACGGGCGATGACGTCGGCGTTGACGAACTCGTCGATACCCAGTGCACCCTGCAACAACGCAGGCGCGACGGTCGACTTCCCAGCACCGTTCGGACCAGCAAGGACGACCACACTGGGTCGTGTGTATGTGGCCATTTCAGGCGTGTCACGAACCTCGAGTGATAACGATGGGCACTGAAGGCGAACCGCCTCGACGACTCATGGCGCGCAGGATCGCATCGAGGACGGCGTCCAGATTCTTGCCGACATCTTCAGCAAGGAAGCGCAAGACGAAGTAGCCGTTCTCCTGCAGCAACTGGTCCTTGCGACGATCGCGTCGGTATGCGACCGGATCCGACAGGTGTTGTTCGCCGTCCAACGCGATGGCCAGTCGGGCGCCAGCCCACAACAGATCCACCTCCAAGGTTCCGAAACCGTCGAATGCGATTGGCAATGCGGCGTTGAGCTGAAAACGACTCCTGGTCTCCGGCAAAGTCTCCAAACGCCGATACAGGAACGCCTCCGTGGCACTGCGCGCTCGGGCGAGCCCGTCGGCTTCCGGCGAAACGGGCCGCGCCGCACACACGAACAGGTTGGCCAGCGAAGCGTCCACGCCGTCCCGTACCAGTCGGCGGACGCTCCCTGAATAGTCCCGCTTCCACACTGGATCGGAGGGCAGGATTACGTCCGCGGGCCAACCTGGAATCGCACTGGCGGGAAGTCAGGACAGTGTACCCAATGGCTTCATAGCCACGGCAACGCCGGTCGAACATGCGTCCGAGCATGGGCACGTTGACGTCGGCGTAGTCGTAGATGCGAACCTCGCGCTTGCCGTCGTACAACCGATGCAACCGGCCGGCGTACTGCGCCACCGTCCCCCGCCACGATACCGGCAACGTCAGAAACAACGTGTCCAGACGCTGGTCGTCAAAACCTTCCCCTACGTGCTTGCCCGTCGCAAGGATGACACGCCCTTCGCCGGCTGGAATGGCCGCGAGCCGATCGCCAACGGCTTTCCGCTGCTTCTTCCCTATACCCGCTCGTAACACAACCAGGTGAGGAACCTCGGAAGCCAGCAACTGTTCAAGTCGATCGAGGTGATTATTACGCTCCGTCAAGACCAGCGGCGATCGGCCATGCTTCACGGACTCGATCACGTCGTCCGCGATTCGACGATTGCGCGTCTCGTCATCGACCAGTTCCTGGTAGAGAGCCTGGAACTCCACCCGCTTGTCGCAATCCGGCGGCCGAGCCGACTGGAAGGCCGTCGGTTGGACGAGAACAAAGTGCTCGAAAGGGCGTGCAGCAGCCTGAGCCCGCGCGTTGACTCGGTAACGGATGGGCCCACACTGCATGACGATAATCGGATGGTGACCGTCCTTTCGGGCGACGGTTGCCGACAAGCCGACGATGAACCGGGCCTTCACCTGCCGCGCCACGGCCTCGAAACTGTGTGCGGAGAGGTGGTGGCACTCGTCCACGATGACGTGGCCGTAGTCGGCGACGCGGTCGTCGACGACCCCCTTCTTGACGAGACTCTGAATGATCGCCACGTCAATGAGTCCGGTCGCTCGTGAGCGCCCGCCACCGATGCGGCCGATTGCCTTGGTCGGCAGGCCGAGGAAGGTCGAGAGCCGCTCGACCCACTGATCGAGCAATTGCCGCCGGTGGACCAGGACCAGCGTGTTCACCCCGCGCTGGGCGACAAGCCACGCGGCGACCACGGTCTTGCCAAACGCAGTGGTGGCCGCGAGCACGCCGATGTCATGCCCAAGCATGGCCTCGGCGGCAGCCTGCTGTTCAGGGCGCAGGCTGCCGTGGAACGTCACGGCGAGTGGCCGGCCTCCGTAACGCTCATCGCGGATGACTGGGCACACACCAGCGTCGCTCAACGCCTGGCAAACGTCTTCAAGGCATCCCCGTGGCAACCCGATGTGCCGCAGATGATCTTCGGCGCAGGCGATGATGCGTGGCTTTCCGTACGTCGACACCCGCATCGCTTGAGCCTTATAGAACTCGGGATTCTGAAAGGCGGCGAGCCGCAGCAGGTGGTTTCTGAGGCCTGGGTGCAAACCCTCCTTGGCGATGTAGATCTGATTGCCGAGGACGAGTTCGAGACTTTGAGGCAAGTCCGCGAGAATTTCCGGCTCCTTCCGACTGCGAGAAGGTAGTGTCGTCCACGGCTGATCTTCCCCGTCCTCTTGTGGTGGGAGACGAACGCCGAGGACGCGGCCGCGACGTTCGGCGCACCTGATTCGCGGCTTCTCGCAGATGCCTCGGACCCACTCGTTCGCACACTCCGGCGCATAGCCGGACTTGCCGGTTCTCCGACTCTCGAACCGGCGCGGATAGACGTCCTCGCGACCGCGGAACAGCGACCTGAAGAGCGCGATTTTCGCCTCCGATGGCGAACGCCGGTGAACCGAGGCCGCGTCAACGCTCATGGTCATGTGTCGAGAGGCTGGTTGAATTCGTGCTCGAATGCTGCCATGAGGGTGGGAGTTTGATCAAAGGTTCGAGGCTCGCCGAAGAACATAGCCTCTCTTAGGGCGTCGTAGTCACCGCTTCCAGGCAGCCCAGCACACCCAGAACCAGGACGGAGAGGGTGGGGAGCGAACCTCGCGAAATCGATCCCATCAACAACTTACGGCAATTCTGAAACGCTCAAACCTCCAGAAACACTCAAAACCGTCCGAGTTGGAACGATCCAGGAACGGTGGACCTGAGCGTTCCACCATCCCTGAACACGACTCTCGGCTCCTGAGGGCAGCCGCGCGATCCGCTCAGGCGACGCGCCGCTGGCGTCACGACAACGCGCGAAACTGCCGCCAGCCGCCGAGATGCGTGATCTCGACGGCGTTCCTCAACGCAACCGGTTCACAGAGGAAGCCTTTCACCCATTCACCGCTGTCCAGGCGAACGTTCCCGATCGTCAGCGGAGGCGGCACCGCGGCGACGAAGCTGCCAAACGCGTACTCGGGGACGGCCCACACTTCGACGTCGATGCCCCGTCCCACCACATGCTCATGCCTGACGAGGCCTGGCTTGGCGGGCTCGGTCCCCGAAAGCACGAACAGACGGTACTGGTCCGACGTACGCGCGGAGTACATCAGGCGTGCGCCTCGCTCCGTCAGCTGGTGATTCAATGGCTGACCCGAAAGGTGCGCACCCACGACGGCCAGAGGGATGCACCCCTGGCCGCCGACTGGAAGCGGCGCCTCGTGAAGGCACATTCCGGCCAGCGCGATGAGAGCGGGATCAGAAAAGGCGGGACCCACCAATGACACACCGAACGGAATCCCATTCGATCGGAACCCTGCCGGCATTGCGACCGCTGCAAGGTCCAGCAGGTTCACGAAGCTGGTGTAGTAACCGAGAGTCGCGTTGAGCCGCACAGGATCGCGGCGCACGGCATCGCGCGTGTAGACGGTCGCCGCGGTCGGCAGCAGCAGGACGTCAATGGCCGACCACACCTGTGATACCTGACGCCGCAGCTCGTTCAGGCGATGGGCCGATCGAAACGCATCGGCCGCGGAATATCGCGAACCGCCACGCATGATGCCGCCGACGACGGGATCGAGGTCGGTCGGGCCGCTGCTGAGGAAATCGCCGAGTGCGGCAAGTCGCTCCGCGACCCATGGCCCCTCGTACAGCATCGCCCCGGCCTCGCGAAAGGGGCCGAAGTCGAAGCGCGTCCGAACGCCACCATGCGACTCCAGCCCGGCGACCGCTTTCCAGTAGAGCCCGGCGGCCTCCGTGTCGCCAAAGAATTCGAGATCTTCGTCACGGGGAATGCCGAACGACAACCTGCGACCGAGCCAGGGGACCGCACCGCGTGCCGCGTCGAACGGCCGCGAGTACGGATCGCCGTCGTCGAACGCGGCAGCGATGCGCCAGACGGTCTCGGCATCCGCTGCGGTCCTCGTCAAGATCGACACGCAATCGAGCGATCGGCAGGCGGGAACGATGGCGGCGGTGCTCAACACGCCGCCGCGTGGGTTTCAGGCCGACCAGGTTGTTGAACGCTGCCGGCACCCTGCCGGAACCGGCCGTGTCGGTGCCCAGCGAGAATGCGCACAGCCCGCGGGCCACGGCCACGGCCGAACCCGAGCTCGACCCGCCGGAGATATAGCGGTCATCGAATACGCAGGCACACTCGCCGTAAGGCGATCGCATTCCGACGAGCCCCGTGGCGAACTGATCCATATTGGTCTTGCCGATCAGGATGGCGCCTGCGGCCAGCAGGCGCTGCACGACGGGGGCGGTACGGGCGGCAACATACGCAAACGACGGGCACGCCGCCGTCGTCTGCATCCCCTCGACGTCAATGTTGTCCTTCACCGCGAACGGCACGCCGGCCAGCGGAAGAGCCGGATCGACACGAGGCCGCGCGCGCGAGTGCCTCCCCCCGGGACGCCAGGGAGATCCAGACGGGCGAACGTCCCTCCGCCTCGATGCGTGCGAACACGCGATCGATGACGTCGCTGGGGGATTGCCTGCCCGCCGCGTAGTCGCGGCGGAGGCCAGCAACCGTCAGCACGCGCTCACGTTTCCAGAGTCACCGGAGCCGCCACGCCCCGAAGGGGCGCGGCGGTCGATCGGGCAGGCGCCACCGCGAATTTCGCGCAGCCCGCGAAGACTGCCGCCACACCGACGTAGCTCAGGGCGAGCGCCGGACTCTGCGCGATGCCGATACGCTCGCCGTGCATCAGGCCAAGGAACGTAAACACGGCGCCGGCTGCCGCAAACGCCGCCGCACCGATGAAGTTCCGCTCGATCACGTACACCATCGATGCGCCGAGCACGATGCCGGACAGCGCCGCGCCTCCGCCCAGCACCTCGAGTCCGTGCAGGAGCACGCCCTGACGCGCGAGGGCTGCCACGAGCTCGGGTGTCCGTTCCACGCCGGCTGCCGCGAGCACGCCGTTCAGCTGATTGAGTCCCCACGCGGCAAGGTTCGGAACCATCGCCAGCAGAATCGCCGGCGCGTGGTGCCGCGGCGTCTCCTGAAATGCCTGCGAGCCGATGAGCATGCCGATATACAGCAGGATCGGCAGAATCGCGACCACGGGGACGAGCGCGAGAATCACCGGAACCACGCTCAGCCAGCACAGCGCAATGACGAGAATCCCCGTCCCCAGCGAGTATCCGATGCGGCCGCCCATCGCCTTCCAGCCGGGATGGCCGATGTAGACCGCGAGCATGAACGGACAGCCGACCAGACAGCCGATCATGCTGATCACGCCGTCGGCGCAGAGGACGCGTGTCGTGGGAAAGCTGTCACCCGAGACGGCTGCGCTCTCGACGTTGTCCAGCGCCTCGATCAGGTCGTAGATCCCGAACGGAATGGCAGTCACGAGCAGAAGACCGAGGAACTCGAATCCCGAAAACACGTGTCCCACCGCTGGGACCGGAAGGCTGAACCCGAAATGCAGGAGCGATTCGCGCACGCCGCCCACCGACAGGCCGCCGTAGTTCAGGTCGAAGTAGGTGGACCCCCATGCGATGACCGTGCCCGCGAGCAGCGCGACGAGCCCCGCGGGCAGGCCGCGGAAGTACCGCACGCCGCCGAACCAGTTGACCAGCAGGATGGCGAAGCAGACCAGACCGATGACCGGCGTGAGCAGCATCTCGAGCGCGGGCCTCATCGAGATGAACGTGATCGAGACACCCGCCAGCGTCCCGAGCAAGGCCGCGCGTGGTGTCACGCGCCGGACGTATGGACCGATGAACCCACCAAGAACGAGCACCAGACTCTGCAGAGCGACCCATGTCAGCCCGGCCTCCCACGCCCGGATCGGATCGCCCGTCTGCAGCTTGATGGGGAGCATGACGACGAAGACCACGATGAACATGTGGCCCACGCCGGGACCTGACGGCAGCGCGCAGACGTCGTCCCGGCCGGTGCGGCGCGCCAGGTCGTACGCCAGCCACGCGTAGTAGCTCGTGGACAGGAACAACATCAGGCCGACGGCCGGCAGGATGCGCCCAAACACGAGATCGTCCGGCATCCCGAGGCCGAACCGCAGCAGCGCCGTCAGCGTGAGGAGGTTGACGAGGATGTTCGTGCCGAACCCGAAGAGGGCGTTCCAGTCGCCCGGCACCCAGAGACGCGGGCGAAACAGCGCGACGGCAGGCGGCGGGGTCATGACGCGGCTGCTCCCGAAGGCCGCACGACGGGCGCGCGCACGGCGCCGATCCATTCGAGCCAGTGGGCGACCCGCAGCGCCTGCGCGTCCTTGTACGGGGCGGCGATGATCTGGACGCCCATTGGCAATTGTCCGGGCCGCTGGACCGGAACGGACACAATCGGAAGCCCGATAAAAGACAACGGCTGCGTGAACACGCCGATCGTCGGGCGAGCCGGAAGCGTCACACCATCGAGCACCAGCGTCTCCTGTCCGATCTCAGTGGCAGGGCACGGCGTGGTCGGCGCCAGGATGACATCCACCGTCTCGAACAGCGCGCGAACGCGGTCGCGGTACCAGGACCTGAAGCGCTGCGCCTTGGCATACCAGGTCGCCGGGAACAGCGCCCCCGCCAGGAACCGCTCCACCACCAGCGGATCGAACTCGTTCGGGCGCGTCTTCAAATCCGAAAGATGCAGGTGGCTTCCCTCGCACGCGGTGATCACGTATGCCGCGGCCCTCGCCTCGGCGGCGTGCGGAATGACGACCTCGCGCTCGACGCCGAGCGTATCGCGCGACACGCCTGACCGCCTCGAACGCTTCGGGCGATCCCTGCCGCGCAAAGTAGTCGACCGCAACGGCGATCCGAAGATCGCCGCGTCCATGCTGCAGCTCCGGCATGGTTGGCGACGGCGGCAGCGGAGAGCAGACCGGATCCGCCGGGTCGGGACCATGCAGCACGTCGAACGCCGCGGCCAGGTCGGCGGCCGACCGCGCCAGCGGACCGACGTGGTCGAAGCTCTCGGCAAAGAGAAACGCACCGGCACGCGAGACGCGGCCGTATGTGGGCTTGAGCCCGAATACCCCGCAGAAGGCCGCCGGCACTCGAATGGAACCGTTCGTGTCGCTGCCCAGCGTCAGGGGAACGAGGCCTGCGGCGACCGCGGCGGCGGATCCACCGGAGGAACCGCCAGCCACCCGGCTTGGATCGTGGGGATTGCGCGTCGGGCCGTAGTGAGAGTTCTCCGTGGTGAAGCCGTAGGCGTACTCGTCCATGTTGAGCGCGCCCACCAGAACAGCGCCCGCCGCCGTCAACCGCTCGACGGCCGATGCGTCCTTGACGGCCGGTGGCGCCGCCGCGTGAATCTTCGAGCCTGCGATCGTCGGCAGCCCGGCGATGTCGAACAGGTTCTTGACGGCGAATGGCACGCCGGCGAGCGGACCGGGCGTTCGGCCCGCGCGCACCTGACGGTCCACCGCCTCGGCCTGCGCGAGCGAGCGCTCACGGAGGACCGCGGTGAAGCAATTGAGCTGTCCGTTCAGCGACTCGATGGCATCGAGCGCCGCCTGCACGGCGCCTCGCGCCGAGAGCGTGCCGGTCTGCACGCCATTGGCGATCTCGAGCACACCGGCTGCCTCCGCCACCGCGCTGGCGCTCATGGACGGAACACTCCAGCCATTTCGACGGTGTCCGGCAACTCGAATGCGAGCAGCGGCTTTGCAATCGCGCCGGCGCGGACGATATTCAGTTCAACGCCGGAGCGGTGCTCGGGGGGAATCGGGAGCCCGATGAGCTGTGACACGGCGTCGACGTAGCTCTCAGGCCGCCAGGCAAACGACACGTGAGCGGAAACGATCTTCCAGCCGTCATCGAACCGCCGCCACACCTGCGTTTGCCTCCCGTGCTTCGCCGCTCCCGCGATGCAGCGATCGAATTCGATCGTGGTGATGGCAAGGTCAGAGCCGAATGCCACGACGTGGAAGTTCGAAACCGTTCTCGACAGGTCGATGGCCGGACGCGCCCTGCGAAAGGCCGCAACTTCGTCGAATCCGTGGAGCGACTCGTTGACGCCGAAGCGCACGGCGTCGGGCGAGCGCCAGAACATGCGGTCGAGTGTCTCGACGTCGTTGCCGACGAGCGCCGCCTCGTAGATCTCATGCGCGGCTGCGACTTCGGCACAGACGGCCGGGTCGTTGATGGCTCCCACCGATCAGAACCCGTAGTTCAGGGTGAGGCTCATGGTCCGCAGCTCGCTGGGCTTGACGAACACGTCCCAGAAGAGGAACTGCGACTGGTAGTACTCCTTGTCGAAGATGTTGTTGACGGCGAGGTTGACGCCCCAGTTCGCTCGCTGCAGGAAGACCGACCCGCGCCACACCATGTAGCCAGGAAGGCGCACGTTGCTGACATAGCCCGCATTCACGGCGGCGACCGCCGTCGTCCCGAGCGTGACGCCCGCGTCTCGTCTGAAGAGATACGTGCCGAAGACGCTGCCGACGTGCGGCGGCTGCCCTGCCACGCGCACGGGCGCCTCGATATTGAAGATGTTCGCCAAGCCGACGAACCGTCCGCCGTACCCCTCCTGTGGCGTCAGGCCGACGAGCGAAGGCGGAATGCCGAGCAGGAACGGGATGTTCAGCTGCTCAGGCTTCTGCCAGGTGTACGCCCCGGTGAAGCTCAATCGTGGATGGACCGCGGCACGCGTCTCCACCTCGAAGCCCCTGGTACGGAAGTAGTCGATCGCGCCGCTCTCCTTGTTTGCCGCGGTGCGCTTCTGCTGGAACACCGCCGCCGACGCGAACAGCTTGCTCTCGAGGCCGCTGAATTTGATGCCGCCCTCGTATAGATTCGAGTCTTGGAGGTAGGTGCCGTTGGCCACCATCTGGCGATCCAGCTCACTACCCTGCCCCAGTTCGAGGTAGGTGGACGTCGCGAACGTCATGTAGGGATACAGTCCGGCCGGCAGCTTGTAGCTGACGCTGGCGTTGTACGTGGCCGCGGTGTCGGCCGCAGTGGACCGCGCGAGCGGTTCGCCGTTGAAGCGGCCGGTGAAGTCGGGCGTGTAGCGATCGAGACGGATCCCGCCGACGATATCCAGCCGGTCGGCGACCGTCATATTCGAGAGCAGGAACAGCCCCATGTCGTCATAAGACCCGTCCTGGAAGTAGTTGAACGTGACCTCTCCGTTGCTGCTGAACGGACCCTGGAACCGGTCGTTCGGGAGAGCGCCGATGGAGATGTCGCGCCGGTCAATGACCTGGTATCCGCGGCCCCGTGACTCGCCCGCCGAAACGCCCGAATACCGATAGGAGAAGCCGCCTGTGCTCCTGAACACAACGGCGGGCGCGGGAGTGACCGTGAAGTCTACGCTGGTCTTGTTCTCGATGACCCACGGCCGGTAGTCCGCCCCGAAGCCGTACGTGCTGTATTTCGTGTGATCGAGCAGGTCATAGAACGTCTGGTTCTTCAGCGTCAGGCCCGGTCGCACGTCGTGCACCACGTCGAAATAGCCTGTCAGCGTGAAGGCATCGGAGAAGTCGGACCCGTCCACGAAGATCTGGTCGTGGCTCAGTGTGACCATGCGCACCGTGGACGGATCCAGCCGGTACAGGCGTGCCTGCTCGGCGAACGCCGGCACGAACCGGAAGAGCGTGCCCATGTTCGCCGAAAACGCGAACGTCTCGAGGAGCCCGCCGCGCAGGTCGTCGATAGCCAGGTCGGTCCCGTTGCTCGACAGGTTCATCACGGGCGTACCCGACAGGTACTGCTTGTTGTCGATCAGCTCCTGGGTCACACGATTCCAGCCGATGTTCTGCGGCCGCTCGGCCGAGTACGCCTGCGCGCCGAACTCCAGGCGCCAGCGCGGCGCCATCTCGACGTCGAAGGCAATCTGCCCGAGTTTCGATTTGCTGTAGATGCCGTCATAGAAGCTGTCGGAATCCTCGATCTGGACAAAGGCGTAGAGACCGGCGCGCCGGCCCCCGAGGGTGAACGGCACACCGACCTCGGCGCTGGCCAGGCGCTGGTCGTAGCTGCCAAGCGTGATGCTGGCCTTGCCCTGCGGCCTCTCCATCCACTTCGCGCTGGCGCTGCGCGCGGTCTTTGGAAGGAAGTTCAGGAACCCGCCGATCTTGCCGCCCCCGTAGATCGGCGACGGCGGGCCCTTGACGATCTCGATGTGGTCGGTGGCGGCGACCGGCGTCGCGTAGTTGCCCCGGTTCTCCACGCGCCGGAATCCCCTGAAGAAGTTGTCACCAGGCTCGCCGCGCACGAACAGGCTTCCTGGAACGCCGAAGTAGCTGCCGGTGAAACTGCCGGGCGCCACCGTCACCAGATCGTTGACGGTGCGCACGTCGTAGCGCGTGATGTGGTCGGACTCGATCACGGAGATCGACCGCGGGATCTCGACGAGCGGCTTGTCGACGCCGAACAGACTGTTGCTGGGACGCGCGGGAACCATCTGAAACCTGTCGGCGGCGGCGCTGACGGTCAGCGATTCCGAAAGCGTGCCGACGCCCATCGTGGCGTCGACGACGACCGGCGAGGCGGCAATGACGACGCCCGTCTTCTCGAAATCGTCGAAGCCGGGCAACGTCGCGCGAATCGTGTACGTGCCCCCCGGAAGCCCGGCAAACTCGTAGCTCCCATCGGGATTGGTGACCGCGGTGCGTTCGCCGCCGCGTGTCTCATCGATCAGCGTCACGGTGGCGCCGGGCAACGCCCCACCGCTCTCATCGCGCAACGCTCCTGTCAGCGCGCCGCCCGGCGCCTGTGCATGAAGAACCGACCAAGATGGGATGGATGCAATGACGGCGAGACAGCACACAACGCGCGTGATGCGGGACCAATGAGCCACACACACCTCCGGGGACTTCGCGGCGAACACGACGGACGCCGCGCCACGTTTGGGTATGGCGCTCGCGGGGAGCAAGAGGCATTCCGGAGGCCACCGTCAGGGGAAATGAGCGCTACCTGTTGCGGACACACGATATGCGCCCCGCTCGGGTGCGAAGCGCGAACCCCGACTGGCCATGCAAACTCGTCGTATCAATGAGATCTTCAGACATTTCCGTCTCATTTGTCGTAGCGCCCTACAAACGAGACCGATCGACCCGCCCCGCGGGAGTCACGCGAGTAGACAGAATTGTCTGTGTGTGGATTTCGCGCGACACCGTTGTAAGACCAAGCGTCCGCTGAGGAACCACGTGTGAACGAAATGAGGCGAGCCAATCACTGACCCGAAAGCAAATGGATGGTGCAGCAATTCCGAAAGGCTCAAGACAATAGAAGCGCTCAAAACCTTCCGAGTTGGAACGATCCAGGACCGGTGAATTCGGGAGCCGTCTCAGCCGCCGAGCAATCCCAGAAACACGCGTGGGCTCACGATTCGAATGCCTTCGTACTCTCCGAGCGCCAACACGTTGGGATCGCCCGTCACCACCAGCGTCGCGCGCCCTTCGAGCGCCGCAGCAAGATACTTGTCATCGTCCGGGTCGGCGCTGGCGCCGCTCCTCGCATGATCGCCAGCGACCAGCTCCGCGAGGAGGACAATGTCTTCGAACCACAGTTCGGGATCGACGGTGCGACGGATGTATTTCCGGACTTTCGGGTACGCCAAGGCGCGGAGCGTCTCTTCGACAATCGCTGGCGAGAGCACGATCGCGAACGCCGAATCGCGCAGGAACCGGTCGACCACACGACCTGGCGGGCCTTCGGGCCGAATGATCGCGCTGACATAGACGTTCGCGTCCAGCACGACGCGGAGCACGGTTACTTCGCTCGGCGTCGCGATTTCCGGCTCGGCTTCCGGGCCCAGGCCTGCGCCTCAAGGGACAGGTCGGTCGCCGTTCTCTCGGTCAGGCTACCCCCGCTCTTCTGCTCTGCCATGAAATCGAGCGCCTGCCGACGTGCGAACCGTCGCATCTGTTCGAGCCGCTCGATGGGTACCAGGGCCGCCAGGGCTCTGCCCTTCCGCTCGATGATGAATTCGTCCCGACGGAGGGCAACGCGGTTGAGCATGTCGCCGATTCGCTGCCGCACGTCGATCGTGGACACCTTTTCTGACATCACGCAACTCCAGCAACCATTCTACTTGCTATAGATGCCCTCCGACAACCAGAAGTGAAGACTCCGTAGAGGTGAGGGATCGCACACGTGTGTGAATGGCGCAGCAGGGGTGATCTGAGACGTCAACGATGTGAGCGGGACGGAAGGCCCTCATGATACGCGTAACGATTCAGAGGGCGGCCGCTCAACCGAAACGCCTATCGTCGAGCCACAACGTCCATCGTTCGCCAACGCAGAATCGGGCCAAGGATCAGGCTGTCCCGAAAATCTGTCTTGAGAGAGCTTAAAGACTCCGTCAGTTTTCGATCAGCCAAGGGCATCGTCCACGTGTTCCGCAGACAGGTATTTGCGGAACATCCCCCTGGTGCATCAGCGAACGATGGCGGACGCCGTGTCCGCCGTCATTTCCAAAGAATTTCGAGGATTTGTCCTCTGGCGGTGTGCGTCCCACATCTGCTACCCCAGGGCGAATCGGCTGGACAACCCTACCAACTCTTCGTCCCGCTGCCGAGCGCGGCGTAAGCGGCCGTATAGAATCGTCGCTGTAGTTCTTCGGTCAATCCACATGACGAAGTCGAGGTGAGCATGACGGGCAAGATTCGGACGCTACGAGTAGACAAGGGGTTTGGGTTCATCAAGGACGAAAACGGAAACGAATATTTCTTCCATCAGAGCGCCATATATGGCGAGGGAATCAACGACCTACGCGAGGGTGACAGCGTGGAATTTGAAATCCGACAGGGACCGAAAGGGCCACGGGCCGAGAACGTTCGGCGTACGTCGACATAACGCTTTGCGCCGCCGAAACTCCGGTGTGCCGGCGACGAATGGATGCCCTCTATTCAACCAAGCCGGAAGCATACATCCGCAGCGCCGGGGCCTCATTGAACGTCGGCGTCAATGAGCTGGCGGACGTCCTACCACATTTTTTTCCTGAACAGGGTCGCTGAAGACGCGGACGACGACGATTGACCTCCGGAGGAATACGTGCGTAGCGTCCGCGCGCTCTGAGGGGCTCGTGCGCTGGAAGTCATTGACGCCCTCAGGCTGATGGGCATCACCTATGCGGCAACAACGTTCGCGTTGGAATCAAAACAGACGGTTTCCGGAACATGCCTGTCGCACCAGGCCTTAGGCGCTCGTATACAGGTACAGTGAAGGGGTGAATCCCCTATCCGATTCGATCCCGGCCGAACCTGAGAACCGCGGCACCCCATCCACTTCGGATGAACTCGAGCGTGAGGTATCGAGACGCCGCACGTTCGCCATCATTTCGCACCCTGACGCAGGCAAGACCACGCTGACCGAGAAGTTGTTGCTGTATGCGGGTGCCATCGAGCTCGCAGGTGCTGTTCGGGGACGCGCGGCACGACGTCACGCCACCTCGGACTGGATGGAATTCGAACAGCAGCGCGGTATCTCGATTACATCCGCCGCCCTGGAGTTCGAGCTGCAGGGTCGCCGCGTGTCGCTGCTCGATACGCCGGGGCACATGGACTTCAGCGAGGATACGTATCGCGCGCTCATCGCCGCCGACAGCGTCGTGATGGTGATCGACGCGGCCAATGGCGTCGAGGATCAGACGCGGAAACTCTTCGAGGTATGCCGGCGCCATCGACTCCCGATCCTGACGTTTGTGAATAAGTTCGACCGGCCCGCGCGCGATCCGCTGGCGCTGCTCGACGACGTTGAGCGCACACTCGGAATCGCCGCCGCACCCGTGAACTGGCCGATCGGCAGCGCCGCGAGTTTTCGGGGCGTTTACGACCTTCGCCACCAGACACTGCATCGATACGAACGCGAGGCGCAGGGGCAGCACCGCGCTCCGGAAACGCTGTCGTCACTGGATGATCCTGAAGCCCGGGAACTGCTCGGCGAAAATGTCTATGCGCACTTCCGCGAATCGCTCGACGTCATCATCCACGCAGGCACATCCTTCGACGTCGATGAGTATCGTGCAGGTCGGCAAACACCCGTCTTCTTCGGTAGCGCGTTGACGAATTTTGGACTTGAGCCGTTTCTTCAGGCGCTTGTCGAACTGGCGCCGGCGCCGCAGCCGCGCCTCAGCGACGACGGCGTCGTGGCGCCCACCGACGAGCGGGTTACCGGCTTCGTCTTCAAGATCCAAGCAAACATGGATCCTCGACACCGCGATCGGGTGGCCTTCGTTCGTCTCTGTTCGGGTCGATTCACCAAGGACATGGTCCTCTCGAACAGCCGCGTCGGCAAGGCACTGCGGGCGTCGCGCGCGTACCGGTTTTTCGGGCGGGACCGCGAGACAATCAGCGTGGCATACGCAGGTGACATCATCGGCCTTGTCAACCCGGGGCACTTCGCGATCGGCGACACACTCCATTCTGGTGCCCCTGTTCGGTTTCGCGAGCTGCCCCGCTTTCCTGCTGAACACTTCGGTCGGGTGCGGTTGTTGAACACACGCCACAAACAATTCGACGAGGGCATTCGTCAGCTGGAGGAAGAAGGGCTGATGCAGGTGTTTTACGCGTCCGCCGGTCGCCGCGAGCCGCTCGTCGGCGTCGTTGGGGCATTGCAGTTTGAAGTGGTCGCGAATCGTCTGCAGACGGAATACGACGTCGCCGTGGCGATTGACCCTGCCGTATATACATCCGCGCGATGGCTTGGCGAGCCTGCGCTGCAGGTGCCTCGTCTCGGCGGGCAGGGTATTGTGGCCACGGACCGACATGGACGTGCCGTGCTGCTGTTCGATTCACCCTGGGCGTTGCAGTACTTTGCGCGCCACCATCCAGATGTTCCCCTGCTGGAAGAATCACCGGCCGTTCTGCGCGCGTAATTGAACACTACGACTATCCTTACGACATGGCCGAGTTAGAAAAAATTGTGCGCATGCTTGAAAGGCAACGACGGGAACTGGTCGACCAACTCGCGGCCGTTGACAAGGCAATCGCGGCTCTCAACGGTACCGCAGCGGCGGGTGGCGACGCCCGCCGGGCACAGCCAGATATCCCAACCCAGAACCCACCCGCGACAAAGCTTCCAAGACGAGTCAAACCGAAACGGGTTCTGAGCGACGCACACAAGCAAGCCATGATTGCAGGAAGGCGCAAAGCGCGAGACGCGCACGACGTCGCGACAGGCCTGGCGCGCGAAATGCCAGACGAGGACTTCGTGCCTGCGATCGGAGTGCGAGGCGACCGTCAGGAGCCCAGGCTGATCACGAAGCCGATCAAGAAATAGCGTGACTCGACCCGATCTAACCTTTGACCGTCCATCCCTTCTTCACGAGAACGTCCCTCACGCGGTCGCGCAAATCGCCCTGAATTTCGACGCCGCCGTCCACGACCGCGCCGCCCGTCCCGCACGCGCGTTTCAATTCGCCGGCGAGCTCCTTGAGGAAGGCCGCGTTCTGAGGCAGGTCGTAGACCACGGTCATCGTCTTGCCGCCGCGTCCTTTCTTCTCCATCCGGAGCTTGGCGATGATGCGTGACGGCAGCGGCTGCTCGCGGGTGAACTGGCTGCTGCACTTGCAGTCACGCTCGGGCCATCCGCACTTGGTGCAGGTGCTTCCAGTGGCAGTCGAATACACCGTTCGGGAGTTGCGATCGGTCATTGGGACAGAATATCAGGGGGGCGGAGCCCATAATCGTGTCCGACCCTCTAACAGACGATCGGGTTTGGTTATCAACCGGGGACGAACTGAGGGGCAGGGTTCTACGGTGACTGATCAGACGCACAAAACATCGTGAATAGGCGGACGGGAGGTCCGCCGCAACGTCACCGCATAGAGCGTGGCAAACCGAGAGGGCTTCCTTCCAGTGACGAGAGCGCCCGCGCCGGGTTGACGAGCAATTTCATCGCCAAAGGGTTGAAGACTAAGCCGCGGTGAGAGTCCCATCGAGGAACGCATTCGCGCATTCGTAATGCCAGTTCGTGCGCGTCCTCGTCTCGAACCGCTTCAGCACACATCGCCGTATCTGCGGTATCTGCGCGGAATTGTAGAAGACGGTTTTCGGCGCGTTGATAGATGACGTCAGCGCGGCGAAGAGCGGCAGGTAGTCCTTGCACCCGAAGAACACCATAGGCTCTCCTGTGTTCGTCGGCAGCATCTCGAAATCCCTGTACCTGTCTGACTTCCGCCTGCGCTTGTACGCGTCCTTCGGCTTCACGAACGAGAACGTGATGTCGTAGTCGGGCGTGAGAAAGCTTGCGCTGATCAATCCCCAACCTGCCGACAGGATGTAGACGTTTCCGAGACCGAACTTCTCGACGAGCCTGCCGTAGACGCGGTTGTCATAAAGCTGCCAGGCGGGCAAGAGCGCGAGCGGATTGTTAGATTCCTTCTTGTTGTACTCGAGCAGCGGGGCACGCCAGGACGCTCCTTTGTCTGACGCATCATCCGGCCGCGCGTAAACGACGGTGTCATCGGCCGGAGCCCCGCCCGGGTCCGCCTACTTCGGCCTCGCCGAGGGCGCCGGAAAGGGTAAACGTCATTTCCTGGGCGCCGCCCGTATCGAGCATGTAGAAGGAGACCCCACCAGTATTGAAGCCGGCACCTGTGTTCAGACCGTCCAGCGTCACGCGCCCTTCCTGACTCCGGCCACCGTGGCTGGCGAAATTGCGCATAGTTGGAGCCAGATCGATCTGGTTCGTCATCCCGGTGATCGACGGCACGACGAGCACGACGGCGTTGTAGCCACGGGTCGCGGGGAGTGTCTTGAGTGTCTCGTCCTGCAGGGTCTGTCCTCGCCGCGCGCTCTGCACATCGACGATCGGCGCCTCTCCGGACACCGTAATCGTCTCGCTGACTTCGCCGACCCGCAGTTCCGCGTCGACTGTCGCCACTTGGATTGCGGTCAGGACGATGCCGTCGCGTTTGACCGTTGCGAAGCCAGGCAGCGTGAAGGTCAACGAATACGGTCCGGGCGGTAGCTCGGGCAACCGATATAAACCCGATCCGTCAGTCACCGTGGTTCGCACTTTCTCAAGCAGTACCGGACTTGCGGCTTCCACCGTTACGCCCGGCAGCACTCCGCCCGACGCGTCTCTGACTGTTCCCGCCAAGGTCGCCTGCGCGGAGGCGGCCGCAGGAGCGAAAGCGAATAGCACCAGCGTGAGGGTCAGCGATCTCCAGTGATTCATGGTTTCTCCGTCTCAGTGGTGTATCAAATCGAGGACGCAACCGTCGTTGCACACGGTCTATCGCTCGGCGGGTTCCCCGTCGGCGCTATAGATATCCGTTTTGAGTCGCCGTTGGGAAATAAAAGTAAGGGGATTAGGAACGCTGGGGCGCGCGGGATGTTATCCCCGATATTCTGGCGAAAGTTGCCGACGTTGGGAATCGCGTTCCGAATTTTCCCAACGAAACTTCAAAGCTCGAGTTAATAGGGACGTGCTCGCGAGTCGACTTTTCGCCCTGACCTCTTGCGATGCAGAGTGAATTTTGAAAACACCAACGCGCCTCACCGGCCGGCGATGTTCAAATGTCTGGCTTTTGTCAAGTTTTTCGCCGAGGCGAAGACAATGCGTCAGTGCGACGCAAGTCTTTGATGGTCAATTAGTTGCAGGTTGGCGGAGAGGGTGGGATTCGGACCGCGCGAAATCGCGTCCTTCAATAACTTACGGCATTTTCTGAAACGCTCAAACCTCCAGAAACACTCAAGGCCCTCCGAGTTGGAACGATCCAAGAACGATAAGTGTCGCCAATTCAGGCTCGTAACGACGGTCGTGCCATGGCGATGAGCGCTGACGGAGAACTGCCCGACGACTCAGCGAACGCAGGATCGAACAGAGCACGACGTCCAGATCCTTACCGAAATCCTCGCGAGAAACCGCAAAACGAAGTAGCCGCTTCCCATCTTGCCCGGACCGATGCCGGCGGATCTTCGTCGACGAGGGAGAATGTCGGTCGATCGTGGTCGCTATCACAGCCATGTCATTCAGGTCTCTTGACGCGGACCTTCCTGGGCGTCGCCGAGACGATGCAACCGCGCCAACTGTCAACGGCCTCCGTCCTAAAGAGTGTGGAGACCCTGTCGAAGAGCGCAGTTCGGCTAGGCTGCGGCAGCCTGATCAGCAGAAGTCCGTGATGTGTCCCTGGCGCATACTTGCGAGCGTCCGAAAAGTCGAGATCCTGCGTCACGAGAAATCGGCCGTCGGCCTGAGCTGCACTCCACACGACATCATCATCCCGCCCGGCGATCTGCTCATCCGGTACGGTCTCCACATCGTGGCCGAGATGGGTCAGGAGCGGGACAAGGCGAATCGGCAGGTTCTCGTCCAGTTTGATCTTCACCGCGCCGGGGCCTCGACGACGGGGAGATCCTCCTGCGCAGATGCCGCCGCAAACGCGATGGCGGCGCGAACGTCTTCTTGGGTGAGCGTCGGGAAATCCTTCAGGATCTCATCCAGCGTCGCCCCTTCCGCAAGGCTGGCAAGGACCGTGCTCAACGTTACCCGCGTTCCCTTGATGACGGCCTGCCCTCCCGCGATTCGGGGATCTCGCTGAATCCTGTCCTTGTAGTTGAGGGTCATTTTGCACCTCGCGCCATTGTACGTGACCGGGTTGGCACGGTCAGGCGTGTGGACGGCGGTTTCTACGTCAGTGCGGAGAGAGCTCTTCACCAAATGGAAGACCTTCTGATCACGCAGGCGCAAGGAATGTCCGCGAGCGTGACGCACGGAGAAAGCGCTCCGCCTCTGCGAGGGACGGAGAGAGTGGAACGGCACTCGGCGGCGGGTAGTAACTACCCGTCGAGATGGAACCCGCGCCTGTCGCGCGGGTGTCTTGGAACGACGGCGTGTCGGAGCCTGGCGTTACGACTCAGCGTCGGCCTCAGGTGAGGCTGCAGTATTGGCAGTATTGGCCATCACCAATCATCAGGTCATCAAGGACCGCAATGCCGAGGAGCGTGGCCGAGGCCCCGCAGTCGCTGCGTCAATGCGACGTCGCGAGGGCTCTGAGTCCGTCGCCACTCGGGGTGTTGTGCACGACGATGATCACAGCGGGGGTCGGGGGTCGGCAGGATCGCTGCACGATGGACCTCGCGCGGGTGCGCCGACGAGGTATCGAGCGATCCGCGGCGCTGACTTCGTCGTACGCCAGCACGCGGAGCTTCGTGTTGAGACACAGCCCGTTACCGTAAATATCCGTATTCATTGCCAATGTGGATGGCGAAGAGAGGTGGGATTTGTCCACCTTTGCCCTACGGGCCACGGCGGATCTCATGTGCGTCAGTGAGCCATCCACCGTAGCTCGCCTGCGATCATTCGCCAGCGAGTGTGTTTGGCGGAGAGGGTGGGATTCGTGCCAAGTCACGATGCGCGAAGCGCATCGTGCGATGCCTGAAGACCGCCCGAGGTGCCAATTCTCGCAGTGCGAGAATTGGCGGAGAGGGTGGGATTCGAACCCACGTGCCGGTTACCCGACAAGACGCTTTCGAGGCGCCCCCGTTACGACCACTTCGGTACCTCTCCGGTCGTGTGAACGCGCAAAGCCGGATGTAGGTCCGGCTAAAGCCGGACACTACGTACGACTGCGCACGTCACGTACGCTTCCGGATTGCCGAACGTTCAATTATACCTGTCGGTCACCAGGCGCTGACGGCGTGGCGTCCCGAACGGCCTGCCGTCGCTCCTGGAAGAAAAGCTGGACGAGCCCGCGAGATTCCTCCTCGAGCACGCCGCCGGTCACCGCGAAGCGGTGATTCAGGCCCGGCAGTTCGAGTCCGCGCACCGCCGACACGAGCGCGCCGCTCTTCGGTTCCGCGGCGCCGTACACCACCTCCCGCACGCGCGCGTGCACGAGGGCGCCCACGCACATCAAGCAAGGCTCGACCGTTACATAAAGGATGGCGTCGGTCAGTCGATAGTTGCCGACACCGCGTGCGGCTTCCCTTAGCGCAACCATCTCGGCGTGGGCGGTCGGATCGACGCTGGAGATCGGCTGGTTGAAGCCGCCGGCGACAACCCGCCCGTCGATGACGACGACGGCGCCGATCGGCACTTCGCCGGAGGCCAGGGCATGTCGCGCCTGCTCTAGCGCCGCGCTCATGAATTGTTCGTGCAGCATTGGCGACGCGGCGGGCCGTAACCCTTCGGCAGGCTCAGGGTTACCCCGAGCATCGTCGAGGGGGTAAAGGCCCGCCCTACGAATAGGAGTAGTCAATTAGTGCCCGCGGCGGCACGGATATACGCATTCGCCTGCCGCTCGAGCAGGGGCAGCGGCACGGTGCCGGCCATCAGTACCGCATTGTGGAATGCCTTCGGTGAAAACCGGGCTCCGAGCGCCTGTTGCGCCTTGTCGCGCAGCTCGATGATCTTCAGCTGCCCGATCATGTACGCGCATGCCTGGCCCGGATTGACCACGTAGCGGTCGATTTCGCTGGCTTCGATGCCGTAGTCGATCGCCTGCTGGCGCGTCCAGCGCTTCGCATGAATGCCGGTGTCGACCACGAGCCGGCGCGCCCGGAAGAGCGCCGAGTCGAGCTGCCCGAGCCGGCCTTCGAGGTCATCGTCGTACCAGCCGGATTCGGCGGCAAGGCGCTCCGCATAGAGTCCCCACCCCTCAATCAGTGCAGAGATGCCGCCAAAGGCGCGAATCTGGCGGAACCGCGGGTTCGTGTCGTTCTCGAGCTCGAGCGCAATCTGGAAATGGTGACCGGGAACCGTCTCGTGATACACGAGCGTCCGAAGCCCGAACCTCGTCATGTACGACGGGCGGAGCGGAATCTGAAACGTGCCCGGGCGCGATCCATCATTTGCGGGCGCGGTGTAGTTGGCGGCTGCGGTGTTCTCACGAAACGCAGGAAACGGCCGCGCGACGACCGGTGCGCGGGGGACACGATCGAACAACGCCATCGACCGTTTCTGCGCATCGCTGATGATCCCGTCGATGTCGGCCATGATCCGCGTGCGGCCTTCCGGCGCCTGGGGATATGCGAGGTCCTTTTCGAGTTGGGCAATACGCTCCTTCACCGAACCATTCGCTCGACCGAGCTTGCGGAGGATTGAGTCCATCTCGGCCTCGATCCGCGCCACCTCGCGCAAGCCAATCTGATGTATCGCTTCCGCCGAAAGGTCCGTCGTCGTGAAACGTCGCAGGTGATACGCGTAGACGGCGTCTCCGTTCTCGAACCGCCATAGACCCGCGTCATCGTTCGTGACGGCAACGAGCGGCTCGATCGCGCCTATCGCTTTCTGCCACGCCGGATAGATCTGAGAGGCGGTGACGCGCTCGGCTGCGGCCCGCAGTTCCTCGCGCTTCGATTCGGGAATCGCGCCGCTTGCGGCCATCCGATCGGCAAAGGCGGTCACGTATGGGTTCTGCGCCGCGGGGACGCCGATGAACTGCTGCATCTGCGCAAGCGTGGCGCGAACGATGAACCGCGGCGGCACCATGCCCTTGGAGGCGAGATCACGCGCTTCAGCGGTGGCCTCTTCCATGCGCGTGGCAACCTGACCCAGCCGCTGCACATAGTTCGCCGCGTCCTTTTCGCTGTTGAGCGGGTGCACCACGATGAGTGCATTGACCAGATCGATGTTGGCCCCGGCAAACTGCTCGAGCGGAAAAGCGAAATCCTCGTACTTTTCGCCTTCGACAAGGACCTCGAGCTGCCACTTCATGAGATCGGCGGACACGCGCTGCGCATCGGTCAGCTGAGCACCGTGGAACTCGGCCAGCGCCGCCAGACCCCGCCGCGCCATTTCGACTCGCCGATGCCGCCATTCCCGAGTGAGGGGCGTCATCTGCCCTTCGAGCGCGTCCTGCTCCGGGCCGGTGAAATAACGCGCCTGAATCGCCTGATTGGGATTCGACCGGACCCATTCGTCTGTGAACGTTCGAAAGAAGTCGTCTATCGAGGGCGGTTCTGTGCGTCCGCAGGCAGCGACGCCCGCGACGAGGAGCGCCAAGGCTGGCAGCACACGACAAATGACGCGAACACTCATGCCGTTCATTCCAGGAAGAAGCTGTATGCGGGATTGTTGTCTTCGGCGGTGTATGGGTAACCGAGACCATCCAGAAACGCGCGGAGGGCCGACAGATCTGCGTCCTCCACTTCGAAGCCCGCGAGTACTCTGCCGAAATCGGCGCCGTGATTGCGATAGTGGAACAGGCTGATGTTCCAGCGCCCACCCAGCTTGTCGAGGAACTCCATCAACGCCCCTGGCCGTTCCGGAAACTCGAACCGGTACAGCCGCTCGTGCCGCACTCCGGGCGCATGTCCGCCCACCATATGGCGCACGTGCAGCTTGGCCATCTCGTTGTCGGTGAGGTCCACGGTCTCGTAGCCGGTCGCCGTGAGCAGCTTTGCCAACGACTGTCCATCGTGCCTCGATCGCGTGGCGACGCCGACGAATATGTGCGCCTTGTCGCGGCCGCTCAGCCGGTAATTGAATTCGGTGACGACCCGCCTGCCGATGGTCGCGCAGAACTCACGAAATGCCCCGGGCCGCTCGGGGATCGTCACGGCCAGCAGCGCCTCGCGTGCCTCGCCAACCTCCGCGCGCTCGGCGACGAATCGAAGCCGATCGAAATTGATGTTCGCACCGCTCAGCACCGCGACAAGTGTCCGATCGTGCGCCCGCTCGCGCTCGACCCACGCCTTCAGGCCCGCGACGGCCAGCGCCCCGGCCGGCTCCATCACCGCGCGCGTATCGTCGAACACGTCCTTGATAGCGGCGCAGATCTCGTCGTTGCCGACGCGGACAACTTCGTCCACCGTCTGCTGCACGATGGGAAAGGTGATTTCACCAACCTCGCGGACGGCGACGCCGTCGGCGAACAGTCCGACATGCTCGAGGTGCACGCGCCGCCCGGCCGCCAGCGACTGGTACATCGCGTCAGCCTCGAACGGTTCGACGCCGATCACGTTCACGTCGGGTCGCAGCACCTTCAGGTAACCGGCGATGCCTGCGATGAGACCTCCGCCTCCAACCGGCACGAATACGGTGAACGGCCGGTCCTGGCTATGCTGCAGGATTTCGGCCCCGATAGTCCCCTGCCCTGCAATGACGAGCGGATCGTCGAACGGATGGATGAACGTCAAACCGGTTTCGGCGACCATCAGATCGCAGTGGGCCTTCGCATCGGCGTAACTGTCGCCGGCGAGCACCACATCCGCCCCCATCGCCTTCACCGCGTCGACCTTGATCTGCGGCGTGGTCTGCGGCATGACGATCGTCGCCTTCAGACCGAGCTTCCGGGCCGAGTAGGCGACACCCTGCGAATGATTGCCGGCGCTGGCTGTGATGATGCCGCGCGCCCATTCGTGCTCGCACAGATGCGCGATCTTGTTGTACGCACCCCGAAGCTTGAAGCTGAAAACGGGCTGCAGGTCTTCACGCTTGAAGAGCACCTCGTTCGACAGCCGGCGCGACAGACGAGGGGCGGCATCGAGCGGGGTCTCGCGAGCCACGTCGTACACGCGGCTCTTGAGAACGTCGTGGAGAAGTTGATTGAGCATGGGCGAGCCTGCACAGCAGGCCCGCCTAAGTTTACACGGTCGCTTCGGCGGGCTGTGTCGAACGCGGCCTCAACACGAACGAAGACGTGAGAATGCCGGTGACGAGGCGCACCGCCGTCCCCCATGTCAGAGGACGAGTGACGAGCCGCACCCGCCCTGCAGCCACAGCCGCGCAGATTGCGGCGGGATCGCGTTCGGCGTCTACGAGAGTATATGTGGTGTCGAGCTGCTCGAGCCGATGCACGTCTCCGTTTCCGACCACCGGCTTGTTGTGTGCGTGCGCCCACCGCTCCGCCGGGCGATTGAAATCGAGCGATGCCGTGTACATGGCGTTGCGTTCGACTGCGTCGAAGATATCCGCATGTCGGTTCAGCGCGCCGAATAGACTGTGCAGCCCCGGAAAGAACGGATGCGGCGCGATCACGAGTCCACGGTGATCCTGTTTCAGCCGCCGCACATCGTCGAACGTTCGCACATGGTCAACAGCACTGCCTGGAAAATTCAGCAGCAACACGTGACGGCCTTCGACGGTGCGCTCAATTCCTGGAATGAGGACCACGCCCCGCTCTGCAGCCCACGCGGCGAGCGGCTGTACGTCGAGCTGGCAATCATGAAGCGTGATAGCCAGCGCGTCGTATCCGAGCGCTGCGGCACGATCGATCAACTGGCGAGTCGAATACGGAATCCGATCCATTGGATCGTCGCCGGTATGAATATGAAAATCGACCTTGAGCACGCGAAAGACTATTCACAAATCGCGCCGCTGAGGCGCGGGTGGCACACCGAGGAATTGCGTTTTGATTTCCTCATTTTTCCAAAGCGTCACCGGATCAGTAGAGTGGACTACCTGCCCCTTGCTCATAACATGAACGTAATCGGCTACCTTTATTGCAAACGCGGCGTTCTGCTCGGCCAGGAGGATCGAAGCGCCGTCATCCTTCAGACGGCGTATTACGGACGCGACTTCAGCCACGATAACAGGCGCCAGCCCCTCTGTCGGCTCATCCATGACCAGCAGCAGAGGCAGCGCCACCAACGCGCGGGCAATCGCGAGCATCTGCTGCTCGCCGCCGCTGAGCTCATTGCCGCGGTTATGCTGGCGCTCGGCCAGCCGCGGGAATACTGAGAAAATCCTTTCGAGGTCCCAACGACTTGCACTCGACGCCTTCTCACCGTGCTGCGGTTCACGGGACGTTCGCGCTGCGGCGATTTCAAGGTTCTCCCTCACCGACAGCGACGCAAAGATCCGGCGCCCCTGCGGAACGAGGCTTACCCCGAGCTGATGGATCCGGTGTGCGGGCAGACACGTGATGTCGGTCCCGTTGAACACAATACGACCGGACCGCGCCGGCGTGAGACCAACCAGCGAACGGCATAGCGTGGTCTTGCCCACGCCGTTGCGGCCGAGCACGGCCGTTACCGTCCCCTGGTCGGCGCGGAAGGTCACCCCCTGCAGCACATGACTCTCGCCGTAGTAGGTGTGCACGTCGCGGACATCCAGCATTACGCGGTTCCCAGATAGATTTCCTGCACCGTGCGGTTTGCGCTGACCTCGTCACGATGTCCGGCGGTCAGCACGCGCCCTTGGTGCAGCACAGTGATGCGTTCGGCAAACGAGAACGCCACGTCCATATCGTGCTCGATGAGCAGCACGGCGATTGCGGGATCCAGCTGCTCTATCAGCGCGTGCATCGTCCTGCTCTCGGCTGCTGACAAACCCGCCATCGGCTCGTCCAGCAGCAGCAGGCGCGGGCGTCCCGCCATCGACAACGCCACTTCGAGCTTCCTCTGGTCGCCGTACGAGAGATTGCCAGCTACTTCGCCCGCGAACGGCGACAGTGCGAATCTATCGATCAGCTGACGCGCCCTCCGTTCGAGGTCGGGATAGGACGAAACGGCGCGATGCATCGAAAGCTTCCGCCTGTCGAGCGCCTCAGACGCGAGGAGCACGTTTTCGAGGACCGTGAGTCCCGGAAACAGCTTCGTGATCTGAAAGGTCCTGGCGATGCCGAGCGCCGCGCGCTGATACGCGGCCAGCCGCGTGACGTCGGTGCCGAACAGCACGATCCTGCCGGATGTCGGCGCCAGGTCGCCGCTGATCAGATTGAACAACGTCGTCTTGCCTGCGCCGTTTGGCCCGATCACCGCGTGCCGCTCGCCTGGCGCCACCGTCAGCGCGACGTCGTCTACCGCTTTGAGGCCTCCGAAGTGGCGCGAGACGTGCTCGAGGACGAGCGCCGAGGCAGTCATGCGAACCCGCGTCTTTCACGGTTACGCGCGACACGCCAACGGTCCATGCAACCACGAGCCACGGAGACACTGAGGCACGGAGGGATGGGCGGACTCACGAGGTCGGGACGAACCGCCGTGAATAGAGCGGCTGTCGCAGATAGTCGGCCGGGTTGAACTTCCAGAACTGCGACACGCGCGGCACCGTGGCGATCACCGTGTTCTGCAGCTCGCCGTTCACACGCTCCACGCGCCGGATGTAGATGCTCTGAATCGGGCTGCCGTATTCGTCGAGCGTCACCAGACCCCGTGGCAAGCCGGTGGGCTGTGCCGCGCGCAGCGCCTCGAGGAACCTGGTCCGATCCTCGACGCGGCCGCCCAGTGCCTCGATCGCCGCCAGAACCCATTTGCCGCCTGTATACATGCTTTCGGCGTAGTAGCTCGCCAATTTGTTGTACCGGCGTCGATACGCGCCGGTGAATCGACGATTGTCCGGCGTATCCAGGGCCGCACTGTACTGCAGGGACGTGACTACCCCGAGCGCCTCGTCGCCCATGAACGGCAGCACGTGCTCGTCCGTCGTGGTACCCGAACCGATGAGGGGGACGCGTCCCCTCAATCCGTATTCCGCGTACTGCCGCATGAACTGCAACGCTGTTCGCCCAAGGAAGAGGGCGTATACGGCGTCGACGTCCCGTGAGATCTGCGCGAGGTACGGCGCGAAATCATGCACCGACACCGGCGTCCACATTCTCTGGACGATGCGGCCGCCCTCGGCCTCGAAGGTGCGCTGAAAACCGCCAACCGACTCCCAGCCGAACGCATAGTCGAGGGCAATCGTGGCGACCGTGCGGTATCCAAGCGTCCGATATGCGTACTCGCCGAACGCGTGGTTCGGCTGGCTGCTGGTCCAGCCGGTGCGGACAATCCACTTGCTGCGGCGGCGCTGGGTGAGGTCGTCGGACGACACGACCGGGTACACCGTCGGAATCTGCTGTGCGTCGACGTACGGAGCGAGCGCGTACCCGCTCGATGCAAGCAGCGTCCCCGCGAGCAGATGCACGCGGTCCGCTTCCACCAGCTTTCGCGCCTTCGTCAGCGTCACAGCTGGAATAGCCTCGTCGTCTTCGACGATGAGCTGAATCTGCCGGCCGCCGGCGCGGTAGCCGACCTCGTCAAGCAGGAGCAGGAAGCCATTGAGGATGTCGCGGCCGTTCTGCGCGAACGGGCCCGACAGCGGCACGATGAAACCGATCTTGATCGGGCCTGCCGGTGTCTGGCCGCGCAGGAGGACGGTTGCGGCGAGTATCAGCGCGAGGAACGCGAGCGTGAATCGAATGCGTTTCATGTTCGTATCCACAAGGTCCGCCTAAAGGCGGACACTACGACCCCACGTACGTAGTGTCCGGCTTCAGCCGGACTGACGCCGCCCCAGATTCCAGATGCCCTTCGGCGCCGCAAGGATCGCCACGATATACACGATACCGAGGATCAACAACCACCGCGCGGTATAGGCGCTGATCACGTTCTTCAGCAGAACGATGATGCCGGCGCCGAGCACCGGCCCGACGAGCGTCGCAGGTCCACCGAGCGTCACCATCAAGAAGAGCTCGGACGATGCGGTCAGCTCGAGATACGTGGGGCTCACGAAGCCGTTGTAGTACGCCCACATCACGCCGGCAACGCTCGCGAACGCCGCCGCTATGACATAGCTCAGATAGCAATGGAGCCACGTGTTGAAACCGAGGCTCCTCATTCGATGCTCGTTCTCGCGAATCCCGCGTAGCGACAGCCCGAACGGCGACCGCACCAGCAGCGCCAACAAACCGGCGCAGACGAGCAGCACGATCAGCGACACATAGTAGAACGCGACGGGTCCGGTCCATGGCATGCCGGCGTGCGCCATCAGGTTGGGGATGCCTGAGATACCGTTGTCACCGCCCGTCACAGGAATCCAGCGATAGCTCAGTCCCCACAGCACCATCCCCAGTGCCAGGGTGATCATCAGGAAGTACACGTCCCGCACGTGCGAAACGATCAAGCCGAATATCGCCGCGAGCACGGTTCCCGCGAACAACGCAGCGAGCACGCACAGCCAGAAGTCCGCACGATACGCAGTGGACAGCACCGCCACTGCATATGCCGCCACTCCGAAAAACGCGGCGTGGCCAAGCGAGGGCAGACCCGTGTAGCCGAGCAGCACGTCCAGGCTCATCGCAAGAATCGCGAGTATCACTACTTGCGTGAGGAGGCCCACCCAGTAGGAGTTCAAAAACAGAGGACCGGTCACGAGTGCGATCGCGAGCACAGCCAAGACCGGCAGCCGCCAACCCGGAGAGCCAACCGCCTTCCGGAGGCCTAAAGGCTTCCGGCTACCGTTATCGACGGTTATGGTCATGCTCGACTGCTCCCGGAGGCCTGAAGGCCTCCGGCTACCTTGCGTCATACCGCATACTTGTCGTCATGCGCGGCCATACAGCCCTGTTGGCTTGAACGCGAGCACGAGAACCATCGGTGCAAACAGCGTGAAGTACGACAGCTCTGGAACGAGCGCCTTGCCGAAGTTGTCGATCATGCCGACCACGATGCTGCCGACGAGCGCGCCTTTCAAGCTGCCCATCCCGCCGACAATGACCACCACGAACGCGAGCGGGAGCAGATCGAAATCGATTCCTGCATAGCCGCCGAGAATCGGTCCGCCCATGACACCACCGAACGCCGCCAGTCCTGCGCCTACGGCGAACACGAGACCCGAAAGCCGCGCGACATTGATACCGGTGGCCGACGCCATTTCGGGATCGTCCACCGCGGCACGCAGGCGTGCACCGACGAGTGTCTTCTCATTGACGAGCCACAGCGCCACACCGACGAGCGCGGCAACCAGGATTACGAAAAGCCGATACAACGGAAAGACGACGTCCCCCGTTTCCATCGATCCGCTCAGCCAGCCCGGATACTGCAGCGTAAACGGATCGCCTCCCCACACCATCAAAGCTCCATCCCTGAACAGCAGCGCAAACCCCATCGTCATCATCATCTGCGCGAGCGGATCCGCGGCGAAGCGCCGCAGGAAGTACCGCTGCATGACAAACCCGATGGTTCCTACCACCACAATGGCCACAACCGCGCCCCACAGCAGACTCTGCGTGCGCAGGAACACGCTGTACGCGACATAAACGCCGAGCATGTAGAAGGAGCCGTGGGCGATGTTGACGATTTTCATCACACCGAACGTCAGCGTAAGACCGCTTGCGATGAGGAACAGAAGTGCGGCGGAGAAGAGCCCGTTGAGAGTCTGGGTGAGGAGGTAGGTCATGGCAGGGATCAGGGATCGGGGATCCGGGATCGGGGATCGGGGATCGGGGATCGGGGGTCGAAACGCCCGACTCCTGATCCCTGACTTCGGATCCCGGATCCCCGATCCCGGATCCCCGATCCCGATCCCCGATCCCTCAGTTTCCTATTGTCCGCCCCGTCCGCCGCGGCCGCCGCCTCCGGGGGCCGCGCCACGTCCCTCACCTGCTGGCGGTGGTGGGGGTGGCTGAATACCGAGCACCTTGCCAAGCGCGTAGTACGCGCACGGCTCGTCCATGTTGCCGCCGCCGATGCCGATGGCACCAATGAGCTGATTCTCGAGCACGATCGGCACGCCGCCGGGAACGAAGTAGTACGACAGCCCGCCATCGCGTCCCAGGTCGGTACGAATGAGACGGCCTTCCACGTTCGGGAAGCGCTCGGCCACGGCCCTCGACGGGCGTGCGGGCGTACAGCGCCGTCTTGGCCTTCATCAGTCCGGTCTCGACGCCAATCGGGACGACACCGTCCATCACGTGTGCGTCGACGATGTCGCCGTTGGGCGCAACGATAAAGATGGCGTAATTACCTGGGCCGCCCTGCTGCTTGTTCGCAAACTCAACGCACGCATCGACGATCTGACGTGCGACATTCGCATTGATCTGGTACTTGAAGAGCGTGCGGCTTGCTACCTCGTTGGAGACCACAGCCTTCGCCAGCGGCATAGGTGTGGTGCCCTGCGCTGCCGCGTTCGCCGGCGTCAGACACGCGGCAACGAGCACCGCCGCGCCCACTCCGAGGAACCGAGATGTGTTCGTCATGGTCGTATCCCTCACGATTGTGATTAGTAGCGCGCAGGCTTAAGCCTGCGCTCTACGGCTCATTTGTGTTCCAAAACAATCTTCATCCGCTGACCGCCGCCGTCGGCGCCCAGCATCCCGATGGCAGCTTTCAGATCCCCGAGCGCCATCACGTCGCTGATGAGCGGATCCAGCCGCACCTGTCCCCGCTGCACGAGTCCGATCGCCCCCGGATAGTCTTCGCTCTTCGCGACGCGTGCGTTGATGAGCGAGAGCTCCTTGTAATACAAGTCGTAGAAGGGCAGCGCTCCTTCCTTGGCTGTGATGATGCCGAACATCAGAATGCGGCCGCCCGACCGGCTCATGTTGACGGCTGAGGCAAGCTGCTGCACGACGCCTGTCGTCTCGATGACGACGTCGGGACCTCGACCTTCGGTGGCCTGGCGCACCTTCGCGACCGTATCGGCGTCACCCGGCACCGTCACATCAGCACCGAGTGTCTCGGCGAGTGCACGCTTGTCGGCGCTTCGCGTGACCCCAATCACCGTCGCGCCTCGTGCCTTCGCGAGCTGGACGTGCAGCTGTCCGGTTACGCCAAGTCCGAGTACGACGACGGATTCTCCCGGAAAGATGTCGATCTGCCGCTGCGCGTGCAGGCACGTCGTGAGCACCTGAATCATGGGTGCCGCACGGCGATCGATTTCGTCCGGCAGCTTGAACACATGCGTCGCCGGCGCCGCGAGGTATTCGGCAAAGCCGCCGTTGGCATCGCGGCCGAGCAGCAGGCCGTTTGGACAAAGATGCGTCTGCCCGATCCGGCAGTGAAAGCAGGCACCGCAATAGAGCTCCGGGTCGACGATCACCACGTCGCCGGGGCGAAGCGGCCCGCTGCCAGACTCGACGACCTCGCCCGCCATCTCGTGGCCCATGATCCGCGGATAGCGGACCGGGATCGATCCGTTGAAGATCTTGTAGTCGGTGCCGCAGATGCCGCTGTGCGTGACGCGCACCAGCACGTCGCCGGCAGCCCTGGCGGGGCGCGCCACTTCGTCCTGGACCAGTTCACCAGGCGCCGTCAGAACCATCGCCCTCATCGACGGATCTCCACAAGTTCAAAGTGCAAAGTGCAAACTCCAAAGTAAGTACACAAGTGCATCGCGATTGACTGTCGCTGGCACACTTGTAACTTACTTCGCACTTTCTACTTTGTACTTTGAACTTGCAGCGCTTCAGGATTCACCGGGTTCCTCGGGGGCTGTCCGGTGAGCACTGCCACTACTTCCTGCGCGGCCTTCGTCTGCAGCTCGACGAGCGACTCTTCGGAATAGAAGCTCGTATGCGGCGTGACGATGACGTTGTCGCGGCCGAACAGTGGTGAATCGGCTGGCGGCGGTTCCTGAACCATCACGTCGAGCGCCGCGCCCGCAATCCGCTTCGCGTCCAGCGCCTCTGCAAGCGCCGCCTCGTCGATGATGGGTCCACGAGCGGTGTTCACCAGATACGCCGTCGGCTTCATCTGCCTGAACGCGTCGTTGTTGAACAGGTTCTTCGTCTCGGGCACGAGCGGGCTGTGGATGGACACGTAGTCCGACCTCTTGAGCAGCGTCAGGAAAGTCGACGCTCTCGACCTCTGCGTTCGCGAACACCGGCGCCGGCACGTACGGGTCGTACGCGATGACCTTCATCCCGAATGCCTGCGCTTTCGGCGCGACGAGCTGCGGAATGCGGCCGAACCCGACGAGTCCCAGCACGGCGCCTCGCAGGCGATGAATCGGCACGACATTGGGCATCTTCCACGTGCCCCCGTGCACCTGCGCGTTGATGAACGGAATCTTGCGGACCACCGCGAGGAGCAGCGCCATCGTGTGGTCTGACACCTCGTCGATGCAGTAGTCGGGCACCTTCGTCACGACGATGCCCTTCTTCGTGGCCTCGGGAATGTCGACGTTGTCGACGCCAATGCCGAAGCGCGAGATGATGCGGCACCTGGTCAACTGCCGAATCATGTCGCCCGTGATCTTGGCGTAGGTCACCAGGATCGCGTCGGCGTCCCTGGCGATGTCCATGATCGCCTCGGGCGTCGGCGCCGAGGCAAGCTGTAACTGACCACCGACCCGCGAGAGAACCTCGCGGGCCGGGTCGAGATTGGGGAAAACAGAATCGGCGACGGCTATTTGGTACATATCTGAATCGGGATCGGGGATCCGGGATCGGGGATCGGGGATCGGGGATCGGAAAAACCCGGATCCCCTCGGATCCCGGATCCCCGATCCCTGATCCCCGGATTCCGGTTACCTCGCCATCGCCTCTTCCATATGCTCCATGCGCGTGAAGACAATCGGACCGTCCGCACTGACCAGCACGTTCTCTTCGAGACGGCAGGTCTGCTCGAGACCCGGGTGTCCGGCGAACGTCTCGATCGCGAAGTACATGTTTTCCTTGATCTCGGCGGGGTACTTCAGCGAGTACGCGCGCGAGATCCACATGCCCTGGTACAAAGTAATGCCGATGCTGTGCGCAAATTGCTGCAGCGTCACCGTCCCGTAGGTATCGTCGTCGTACGTCGGGAACTTGGAGGCGACGTCGGCCGACGTGTTGCCCGGCTTCAGCTCGGCGAGCCCGGCGTACATCGAGTCGTACACCTCGCGGTACAGGTCGATCTCCTTGCCCGTCATCTTGGTGCCATACGGGCCGCCGCACTTGAAGCACCGCACGAAGTCGATGAAGTAGCCGGAGGGACCGACAGCGTTGATGTCGACGATGACGAGGTCGCCCTGGCGGATGAGCTTGTCGGTGGCCCACCGGCGGTACGGGCTGGTGTTGCCGCCCGAGGCGACGATGATGTCGTAGATGATCTCGCAGCCACGCTCGAGCATGAACTCGTGCACCTTCGCTTCGATCTCGCGCTCGCGCACGCCCGGCTTCAGCCACTCGTACTTGATCTTCCACATCGCGGCGTCGCCGATGCTCGACGCCTGCTTCAGGAGCTCGATCTCGTCGCGCGTCTTGACGGTGCGCGCCCGCGACACCGACGGCCAGCCGTTCACAATCTTCAGACCGGCCTTCTGAAACGCCTCGTAGGCGGGCATGTCGAGGTTATCGATGCCGATCTTCTCCTTCATGACGCCGTGCTCGTTCAGCACTTCGACGACGCTGTCGGCCATGCGACCGGCCATGTACGGCACCGCGCCTTCCGCCCACTGCCACGTGATGGCGGGACGGATGCGCCCTTCCATCCAGGGGAGGTCGATCTTGGCGCACTGCAGGTCTGACCCGGCGGTCTCGAAGAGCGTCGGCTTTCCTTCGGCCGGAACCACCGCATACCGGATATTGATGTTGTATTTCCAGTTCCCCTGATACGACGCCGTGGCATAGCGGATGTTCGCCCCTGCGAACAACACCAGCGCGCCGATGTTCTCGGCCTTCATCTCGGCCTGAAGCTTCACCAGCCGCTCCTGCCGCAGCCGATCGAAATCGACGCGGTACTGCCAGTCGGCGCCCGTCTGGCTGTACAGACGTCTCGGGTCGTATTCATGCGGCTTCCCGAGCCAACTCAGGTCCATTCCGTTGCTCTTTGCCTTCGGATCAACAACCATGCTCATTGCACTGCTACTCCATCTGGACGAAACACTGAATCATTCTGTACGTAGTGTCCGGCTTCAGCCGGACCTGCGGCGGCTGCCTGACCTTCCATTGTGATAATGCCTTAGCGCCTTCTGCGTCGCTGCACGGGCGAGCCGGTCCAACGAGCGGTCCGACTGTGCGCAGGAACGTGGCGAGAAAGACTAGTACTATACATCGCGGCTCGCAAGATTCGCCAGTCGGAGCGACGCCAACAGCGGTTCTCAGGTGCACTGGTGCTTGGGTGCTCAGGTTCCGTTCACGGGTGCAGGATCGACCCTTCTCGCGGTGGCTGGCCGCTGCTGTTGTTTTCGTCTGGTGGCGCGGATTGCCGGGCGTTGTTCGTAGGCAGGAGAATCAACCCGTGACTGGCCAAGAAATCAACATCTTGATTATCTTCGGCGGCGTGCTTTTGTTTGCGTCGACCGTCGGAATCTACGACGTGCTTGCCGAACGCCAGCACCGCCGCCAGCGTGAACACCGACGCCGATCCGCCTTACACGGGCGTCGCTGACACTGAACCCGCCGAACGATTCGAACGCCCTGAACGATCAATTCCCGCCGGGCACCAACCGCTTCAGTTCTTCCAACCAGTTGACCACGACGACAATCCTGGCTGAGTCATCCTCCGCGTCTGGTTGCGTGGCGGGCTCCAGCATGAGGAACCGCTGACCATCCGGCGACACGTCGTAACTTCGAGCACCGCCGCCAATGTACCGCGCTTCGAACATCTTCCTGGGACGACCGGCATTAAACGTGGGAGTCATTTGGATGGCGACGCTAACGAGAAAGCCGTCCCCGTCGAAGTAGAACAACTCGCTTCCGTCCCGTGCCCAGAGGGGTTGCCGCCCGCCGGCATTCGACACCTGCCATCTTCCCGCCTCCACATCGGGGAACGGCCGCACATAGATTTCATTCGAGCCCGATTCGCCAGACTCGTAGGCGATCCACTTCCCGTCCGGGGACACAGCCGGGTTGTTCTGGTCCTCCGCGCTTTGAATCAGCTGCTTCGCTTCGAAGGGAGGGCTCAACGACACTAACCCGATGTCCAGGCCGGTGGGAAGTTGATCCGAGGTCAGCACATGCTTTCCGTCTGGCGTCACCGCCTTGGGAAGCTGCCCGAACGATGTCGTCGTCAGCCGTACAGGCGTACGGCACCGTCGGCTTGCTGTGAAAACAATCCCGGCGATCCGTCACGCACGCTGCTCTAGACAATCCGCTGGCTGCCCGGTATCCATACCGGATTGAAAGCCCCTCCGGGATCCTCGGGCAGACGTGAGAGTGTCTGGCGCCGAAAGTCCCACGTCCAGATACCCGTTCCCTGCTCCCGTATATCGACGACCGCCTGTTGCGCGTCCGGCGACAAACGCACCACCCCGTACGCGCGCGGCGGCGCGTCGGTGCTCGACTCCGTGCCATTGCGATCGACCCATACAAGCGATCGCAGCCGCTCTGCTCGAATACTTGACTCACCGCTCGACGTGACACTCCGCCCCGGCACATAGACCAGGGTTCCACCTGCCGATAGGATGAATTCTGCGATTGACGCTTGACGCGGAAGCCCCACGGGATCGCCGGCCACAGCGAGGCGCCGCGCGTCAAAGGGGACGCTCTGCAGCCCCGATCCCGCGAGGTACACAAGGTGGCCCGCCTCCACATGTTGTGCAAGACGCCCATCGGGGATGACAGTCTCGCGGCGCCCCGTCTCGAGGTCCATCACGTCTATGCGCCTACGGTCCTCGAGTCCTTGGTGAACGTTCACCAGGACTGCACGTCGCCCGGAAATATGGGCAGGAAACGTGAACCTCAGCTCGTCCTTGGCATTATCCGGCACAGCAATCGTTGTCGGCTCACCGCCGCCGGACGGCACGGTCTGCAAGGGCGCATTGTTCCCGCCGCCGGAAAAGACGATGGTGTCGTCGGCGCCCCAGCTTCCGCTCGAATAGTCGCCCGCCCAGGAAGCCAAGAGCTTGCAGATCAGCATTGGCGCGCCCCCGAAATGGAGATCTTTCGCAGCTCGTTCCCGACAAAAAACGCGACCCATTGCCCATCGGGCGCGAAGAAGGGACTGCGCGCCCCCGCGTGACCTCTAACGGGGTTGCGTCCAGATCGCCCACCCGTCGGATGACCAGTTGCCTCTCCCCAACCAGTTGACTCTCTCCTATCGCGGCTGACGTGGTTACGAAGACGATGGTTGAACCGTCAGGCGAGATCGCCACACGGCGACTGTTGTCGGTCCACAGGGACTGGCCGTTTATCTCAAAGCGTATTGGCGAGAATGGCGGAACGCCTTCCCGATTGGCGATTCTCCACACGCCGAGGAAAGCCACGAACGTGAGGGCAACGGCGGTGGCGACGATCACGGCCTTGTGCGGAAACACGACTCGCGCCTGAACGGAATCGCGGGCAGACGGCTCGAGAGCACGATCGATGTCGAGGCGAGCCGCCGTCGCCGAATCAAGCCGGTTCTTTCGTTCTTTTGCGAGGCATCGATGCAGCAGAGCGCGCAGGCTCGCAGGCGTCGAATCGGGCAGCGCGTTCCAGTCGGGTTCCCGTTCGAGGACACGGGCCAGCACTTGGGCTACTGCGGCGCCTTCAAACGGCGCCTTTCCCACGAGCATTTCGTAGAGCACACAGCCGAAGGCCCACATGTCCGCGCGTCTGTCGATCGTCTCTCCGCGCGCCTGTTCAGGACTCATATACGCGGGCGTGCCGAGCAGCATGCCCGCCGCCGTCATGCCGCCGGCGCCAGTCGTAGTTGACGACTTGGTGGCCGAAGCGGCATCCGGCAGCGACAGCTTCGCCAGGCCGAAGTCAAGCACCTTGACGACGCCGTCGCGCGTGAGCTTGATGTTGGCTGGCTTCAGGTCGCGATGATGATCCCCTGCTCGTGCGCCGCTTCGAGGGCTTCCGCAATCTGCTTGGCGATCCGGAGCGCTTCATCGACGGGCACGCGGCCGTGCGCAATGCGGTCGGCGAGTGTCTCGCCGTCAACCGGTTCCAGCGCCAACGCACGTACGTAGTGTCCCGCTTCAGCCGGACCCTCTTCGAATCCATAGATGGTGGCGATGTTCGGGTGATTCAATGACGCCAACAGCCGTGCCTCGCGTTCGAAGCGCGCGCGGCGTTCGGGATCGGTCACGAACGCCGACGGCAGGATCTTGAGCGCCACCTCTCGCCCGAGCTTCGTATCACGCGCGCGATAGACTTCCCCCATCGCGCCCGCAGCGAGAAAGCTGGTGACCTCGTAATCACCGATCCTGGCGCCCACGCGCACCTGTGTACTCACCGTGTCTGTGCCGGTCACGTGCGCCGCGAGCAGCGACTCGACCTCGGCACGAAGCTCGCCGTTGGTGCCGCATTGCGTCGCCAGAAACGCTGCGCGCTCATCGGGCTGGCGAGCAAGCACGGCATGGAACAGCGCGTTCACGCGCTCCCATTGCAAGGCCCTTTGTCTGTCAGCGGCGTCAACCGGCTCATTGGCCATGATCAGCTCCGCGACGCATCAAGCGGCAGCAGCGCAAGAAACATTCTGCGTGGAAACTTGCCACCCAGCCGGCGCCCGGGCGCAGCAGAAACGTCCATGCGTACGCGACAGGCCAGCGGAAACACCAACAAGAAGGGCGGCACGCGCTTCGCAACGGTGCCGGGCTGAGTGACGACGATGCTACGATTGGAGCCCGGGCAACGGGCCGCGTTGAGCGACACCGTCCGCGATTTGGCGAATCTCGTCGCCGCCGCGCTCGTCCTCGGGCAGTTCGTCGAAGAGCGATCGTTGTCGTGGTCGTTGATGCTGACGGGTGCATCGGCGTGGATCGTGTTGGTCGTGTTCGGGCTCATGCTGGAAAGGAGCCGCCGGTGATGACCGCTTTCGGGATGGTTGGCATCATCATCGCATTCGTCGCGATCATCGTCTTCCTCGACTGGTGGGCGTCGAGGAAAGATCGGCAATCGCGAAATCGCGCCGCCTGATTGTCCATGGAACGACGCATTCACCCGCTCCCATCGAAGCGCCTCGCCAGTGCCGCTGCCGAAGGCCCCGGTCGCCATCATCAATTCGCGGGCACCAGCCGCTTCAATTCCTCGAGCCAGTTCTGTACCACAACGAAATGTGGGGGAACGGTCGTCTGTTGACCAGCAGGGTCTTCCTTGACCATCAGGAAGCGCTGGCCATCGGACGACACGTCGTAGAACATACGATCGACGGCGCCGGCTGACACATAGTGGTCGTCGAACAACCTCTGTGGTGGACTCGCCGAGAATGACTCGCCGCTCGAAACACGGACCGCCATCACAGCGTCTTCTCCGCGATAGAACAACTCGTCTCCCGCGCGAGACCAGAGCGGCTGCACTCCGCCGCCGGTAGAAATCTGCCACTTGCCCCCGAGCGATGGAAACGGCTGCACGTACACTTCGTTACGTCCGGATTCCGACGACCCATAGGCGAGCCATCGTCCGTTCGGTGATACGCGTCCAGTGCCTCTACTGACAAGCGAGCGTAGCAGCGTCGTCGGCGTTCGATCGCCATCGAGCTTGAGTATCGAAATCTGCCTCTCGGTGCTCCCCGAAGCCGCCGGGTGTCCAATCAGCAGCGTGCGTCCATCTGGCGTCCAATCGCTGATGTGAATATGCATCTGCGGATCGGGAGCGTTCCACACGCGTTCCGGAGAACCAGTGCCGTCCGCGCGCCGTCGAAACACCGCTGGCCGTCCATCTTCGGTCGAGGCATACGCGATCCACGTCCCGTCGGGAGACCACATCGGTGTCTCGTCCTCTTCCCGTTCGAAGGTCAGCCGTGTAAGCGTTCCACGCGCGAGATCGAACGTCCAGATGTCATTGTCGATCTGCATGGCAATCCGGCGTTCATCAGGAGAAAGCTGAGGGTCGCCGAACTGGCGGGCCTCGCTCTTCACCGATTCCTCGCGACCCTGACGATCGAGCCACACAAGCGTCCGTGGCGGGGCGACGGCGGCTGCCGGGACATACGTCAACGTGCCAGTACCGGACACGTCAAGTTGGGCAGCGTCTGTGTTGTTGCCTCCACTCCGCTGCACCCCTTCGAGAACGAGTACAGGACTACCGGTCACTTCCAAGCGTGAAAGATTGAAAGGCACCGCCATGAGGCCACCTTGGACCGCATAGACGATGTGACCCGTGGGCATATAGTGGGCGGCACTGCCACCGCGTATGATGATTTTTCGCTGCTGAGTGTCGCGGGAGTAGACCACGATGTCGGCCTCGTCCCAGCGATCGATTCCAGCAGCCTCCGTTACTGAAAACAAGACAGCGTTCGCCCCGGGCAAGAGTTGTGGACTGTCGGCCGTTTCATCAGGTGACGTCTTCACCCAGACCTCTGGCGTCCCTCCAGTTGCCGGCACCGCAAGTATGCCCATCCCTGGTTGACCGAACAGAATGGTGTCGCCCTCCCAACTCACGCCAAAGGGATTCACGGCTGCGCAGACAGTTACCGCCGCCCCGCCAGTCACAGGAATTCGTTTGAGCGCCCCCTGCGCAAAAAACGCGACCGATTCTCCATCGGGCGAGAAAGCCGGGCTGGTCACTTCTCCGAATCTCTCCGTCCCGGCGATCGGCCTCGCGTCAAGGTCCGACATCCGCCGCACAAACAACTGGCTATTCGCCACGTAGATGATGCGGGAACCGTCTGGCGAAATGGTGATGACAAGGCGCCCTTGATTTGTGAATTGTTGCCCCTCGCCCAGCGGCACGCGGAAAGTCGAGACAGGCAACGGAAGAACAGGACTCGTCCTGTTGGCAGCCACGAAGACGAGCGTGCCGACCACAATGGCTATCGCCCCCATCGGCATCACACGCCGCCAGGCCGGTCGGCTCGCCGCGACGGGCATCACGTCGCCCGCGCGCTGTACGATCGTGTGCGATGCGAGCGCGAATCGCGCAGCCGCCATGTCACCGAGCCGGCTGCTGCGGTCCTTCTGCAAGCAACTCTCGACGAGCGACTTGATTAAGACGGGCACATTGGGGGGTAACGCCTGCCAGTTTGGTGCGTTCCTGAGCACATTGGCCAGCGTGTCCGACACGCTGCCGCCCTCGAATGCGGTGCGGCCGGTCAGCATCTCGTACAAGACACACTCGAAGGCCCAGATATCGTTGCGCTTATCGACCGTCTCGCCGCGCGCCTGCTCGGGACTCATGTACGCAGGTGTCCCAAGCAGCACACCCGCGCCCGTCGTCAGACCTGGTGAGGTAACCGTTGGCGAGACCGTCGCATCGGTGCGTACGTCGTGTCCGGCTTCCTCGGCCTGAGCGGAGTCGAAGGCAGCCGGACTAATGAGCTTGGCCAGGCCGAAGTCGAGGACCTTGACGACGCCGTCTCGCGTGAGCTTGATGTTCGCGGGCTTCAGATCGCGGTGGATGATGCCGTGCTCATGTGCGGCTTCGAGAGCCGCCGCAATCTGTTTGGCAATGCGCAGCGCGTCGTCGATCGTTCCGGGCCTGCGGCGCGGACCTTGTCGGGTCCGCGCGCAATGCGGTCGGCAAGCGTTTCCCCGTCAACGAGCTCCATGGCGAGCGCCCGAACGGTCCGGCTGACGCCCGACACGACATCGGTCTGTTCTTCGAACCCGTAAATGGTGGCAATGTTCGGGTGATTCATCGACGCCAGCAGCCGCGCTTCCCGCTCGAAGCGAGTGCGGCGGTCGGGATCGGCTACGAACGCCGAGCGGCAAAATCTTGAGCGCAGCCTCGCGGCCTAATTTCGTGTCGCGCGCGCGATAGACCTCTCCCATCGCGCCGGCGGCCAGAAACGCGGTGACCTCGTAGACGCCCACGCGCGTGCCCGCACCCAGCCGCGAGGCCGACACCGTTGCGGCGTTTGCGACATGCGCCGCCAGCAGCGATTCCACCTCCGCGCGGAGCCCACTGTCGCCGCCGCATTCGCGCGCGACGAACGCGTCGCGATCGGACGGCGGACGATCAAGCGCGGCGTGAAACAGATCATTGACTCGCCCCCACTGATTCATTTCGGTTGTAAGACGAGCTTGGGGCGCGATTGTAGACGACCCTCTCCGCGGCCGCAATGTCCGCATTCCGTCGAGGTGAGAGTTCTCGCCGCAGCTTTCCGTCGGTGTAGCGATCGCCCGGGCTGGCAGGCGGGCCGGATCTGCGGCCGCGTGCGCCAGCCCGAGCGCGAGGCACCAGCCGGAAAGCGGCCGACGCGATTCCTCGCGCCGACTTCCGCCCCCGCGTTCTCGTTGCACGAATCAGCGCCGGCGTTTCTTGCCGTGTGATGGATGTCGCCGCGACCCGGCACCTAGTCGGCGTGGGGACGGCAGCGCTCGAGCGTCGGTCGCTTTCCCGGGCGCAGCGCCCGCGGTCGCTGAGCCGGCCCGCCTGCCAGCCGATGATCTAGTTGCGTTCGGAGCGACGTGAAAACGGGTACGGTCCGGCTGGTCCGGCTAAAGCCGGACACTACGTACCTACTTGGTCCCCTTCGGACGTTGCCCGTGTATTCGAGGATGAACAGCCCGGTACCGCTCGATCCGACGCGTACGCGAGGCCGCGGTGATCGATGTCGACGTCGTTCATCTGAATGACCGTCGGCTGATCCTTCGCGATCGGGTGCGACATCGCTCGTCGGTCTTCGGCAGGTAATACCCGATCTCCCTGAGGCTGAACGGATCCGAGAGATCGACGACCCGCACGCCGGCGTTGAAGTACGCGATCCAGGCGATCTTGTTCTCGTGGCGATTGATCTTGCCGTTGACCGTGCTCGGCGTGCTGGTGCGGCCCGAAGCGCCCGCCCTTCTTGCAGAAATCGCCGACGGGCACCTGCCAGACTGACACCGGCGTCGGCTTGGTCTCGTTCGTAATGTCCACCATGTACGACGCGGCGCGAATCCGGTCTCGCACGGCGCGCTGTCGGCGGCGCCTCCCGCCTCGTCCACCACGAAGGTGTACGTGCGCGGCAAGCGCTTGCGCCGAATGTTCGGAACCGGTCGTAGACGATGGGCGACACCGTGTGCGGCCCGCGGAACGGTGGTTTCATGTCGAGCGACCAGAGCAGCTTCTGGTTCGCCGGATCGGAGATGTCGAAGCCGGCGATCTGGCCACCGGCGTTCCGGTAGCCGATGTACAGGCGCTTGTTGTGCCTCGTCGACGACCGGATGGTGCGACGTACTGTCCCTCGTACCGCGGCTCCCCTTCTTTCAGTCCCGGCAGCCAGGATCGTCCGACGAACTTCGGCTCGCGTCGGATTCTTCAGATCGAAGATCTGCACGATGACATTGCGGAAGCCGGGCTCTCCTGACGCCGCGTAGAAGTAGCCCGGTGTCCGGCGACCACCATCCCTTGTGCGCACGGATGATGAACGTGCCCGCCGCAGCCGGGTCCGCACGAGTTGGCTGGTGTGCCGGTGATCTCCGAGACCAGCGTGATCTTCGACGGATCGGTGGCGCGGTCCGTGATGTCGAAGATCTGATACTTCAGGTCGGTTCCTGTTCGCCCTGGGTGAGCGCCTCGGAGTTGCGGATCAGATAGTCACGGCCGACCCGTCGAACTTGTAGTCGTAGACGACCGACACGCCGCGGGAATTGCGGTCTGGAGTCCTCGGAATGTGCCACACGTACGTGGGATTGGCCGGATCGTCGACGTTGAGGATCGACGTGCCGTTCCACTCCTCCTGCCCGGTGATCGGGTTCATCTTCGGCTTCTGTCCCAGTAGCTCTCGTGATGGCCCACGTACACCCAGCTTCCGTTCGCCTGGTCGGACAGCGTCGTCACGACGCAGCGACTCGCGGCCCTGCAGGTCGTTGTAGCCGACCAGGCGCACGTTCTGTGCGCTTTCGGCGCGCTCGTCGGCGGTCGATGATTCGGCCGCCGCGCGGGAGCGGCCGGCGTCGTGGTGCCGCACGATATCGCGCCCGCGGCCAGCAGCGGAGCGATGGCCGCAGCTGCGATTCCGTAGATGATTCGCTTCGTTTTCTGGGTCATTGCGTTCTCCTCGTCAGAACCTCACCACGGCCTCAATCTGCAGCGCACGCGGCGTCTGCGGATTCGTGTAAGTCAAATAGCTCGCAGGAGTTGTAAATACGGTTCGGCCCTGTTCGGGAGTACTCCGTATAGTCTCCGCCGTTGAGCAAATTGAAGACGTTCGCCGACAACTCGAGGTTGCGCGCGTTGCCGATCTCGAACGTGCGTCCCACTTTCACGTTGAGTGTATGAACGTCCGGCGCCTTTACCTGACCCTCGCCCCGAGTCGGAAGATCGCCCGAATACCGCCGTGCGCATTGTCAGGCTCCTTTCGAAACGACGAAGGCCAGGGACCGAGACGAAGACAAGCCACAGAGACACAGAGACACAGAGTTCGCTATTTCGCCTGACGTTCTCCGTGTCTCAGTGGCCCGTGGCAATCGGGCCGGGTCCAGAAGGACCCGGCCTATGGTGAACGAACGCGTTCTAGAACGTAAAGCGGAACCCGATCTGCGGGGCGGGAGCCAATTGGCACAAGGAAGACGCTCGAAGCTATTACCCGACGGATTGCCGTAGTTCACATGGTTCGTCAGATTGTAGATTTCGAGAAACACGCCGGCCTGTACCGCTGAACCCGCCAGAGATAATGGGTACGGGCGTCGAGGATCACTTTGTTCGGGCCGTCGATGCCATTCGAACGGCCATGCCGGCCGAGTCAACCGGCGACGAGATTGGTCTCGTCAGATCGTTCACGCCTCGAACCGGCCGATCGTTGTTGATGCCGTCGCCATTGACATCGGACCCGATCGTTTCGTTGATTGGATAGCCTGTGTAGGCGCGGAAGGACATCCCGGCGCTGAGGCCTCTCCAGATCTCCATGTTCGCGCTCGACGCGAACGCATGCCGATTGTCACGCTGGCAGTAGCCGTAATCGCGGCGAGGGTCCAGGTCGTCGATGAGCGCCCCGACGGCCAGCGGAGCGTTAACGACGTCGCGGCAGCGGGAAAGCGTATAGCTCACCCGGCCCGCCCAGCGGTTTGAGAACCGCTTTTCCAGGCCGAGCTCCAATGAGTCGAAGTCGCTGTTGAAGGCGTCGAGCGTCTGGAGCTGGTTGAACTGGACAAACGTGGTGTTCCGCGCGGAGGCGGGGACGAGCGTGCCAGTCGGGTCGAACACACTCACGCCCGGGCGCGTCACGCGGCCGGTGGCAGGATTGATCGGCCCTTCGTTGATGTCGACGCCCGCTACGTTGTCATAACCTCGGTTGCCGACGTAGTCCGCCGAGACCGCGACGTCGGTCATGAGCTCGTGCTTGACGCCGATGCTGAAGTTCCACGTGTAGGACAACCGCCGGTCGCCATCCACGGTTGGACCACCGGTCGTGTTGTTGACGAAGCCGCCCGCAAGAACCTGGGCACGCATGCCTTCAAGGAACGCGCGACAGGCCGGGCTTATCACCGCCACGCCGGCCTTGGACCCCGCCACAGGCTGCAGGCACGTCGTCCGGTCGGGGGATGATCCTGTCGGCAGCAGGCCCGTAACGGCGGGCGACGCGACCTGTGCGGTGTCGTACGTCACTTGCGTGGCAACCACCGGTCCCCGCGCCAGCGTCGTGAGCACGGCGGTCTGCTGGAACTGGAAGACCTTCCCCGCGCCGCCGCGAATGACGGTCCGGTCGGCGCCTCCGACGTTGTAGGCGAACCCCAATCGCGGCCCAATCGCATCCGTCGTATCAGGGACTGCATCCTGCCAGTCGTACCGAACGCCGATATTCAGCGTCAGGTTACTGCTGACCGCCCACCTGTCGGAGATGTATCCGCCGACGCGGTAGTCGGTCGAGTCGAAATCCACCTCGCCCATCGCGAGCTGAAACCGCCACGGGTAGGTTCGGGGGTTCGCAGGATCGAACGGCGCGTTGGTCGGAAACGTGTAGTTGCCGACGAAGTTGCCACCCTCCGCTCGCGGCAGCAGCGCATTTTTCATGAAGCTGAAACCGGTCTTCAACGTGTGCTCGCCGCCCCAGCCCGACTTAACGAACGTGAGCGTGTCGTCGAACGTGAAGTCGCGGACCTCGGTCACGTTGTAGGTGTTGCGGTTCCCCGCCAGGTAGTCCGGGTGTGAGTTCTGCGGGCCCACTGTGAGCGGCTCGAGTCCGCTGAATCCGATGAAGTTCCAGTTGTCATCGAACAGCACCCGCGGGCCCTGCAGCAGGCTTTCCTTCACGCGGCCTACTCTGATCTCGTTGGTGGCGCGGTCGTTCAACACCGACGTCAGCGCGGCGTTCAGCACGATGTCGCCGGCGTCGTTTTCGTGGCGCGACGCGTCGATAATCGCAATGTCGTCCTGAAGGGAATCGTTCTCCGTCAGGACCTTCTCGCGCAACCAGCTGAACTTCAGGCGATTGGCCGCGTTCATCTGATAGTCGAGCCGGGCGTAAGTGTTTGGCCCCGTGAAATCGGTCGTCGTCGAGTACGGCCTGGCCAGAGGCGCCGCGTCACCCGGGAAGTTGAGATTGGCCGCCTGCTTCTGGAGCGTGTACTCGAAATTGCCGAAGTAGAAGAGCGTGTTCTGGACGATTGGCCCCCCGACATGGCCGCCGAAGATATGGCTGCTCGATTCAGGATTCTCCTCGCCAGCCTGTTTGACGAAGTAGTCGGTGGACTGCAGATTGTGGCTCTGGAGGTACTCGAACACCCGGCCGAACATGTTGTTCGTCCCGCTTCTCGACACGGTGTTCACCACGACGCCGGTCGAGCCGCCGTACTCGGCGCCGTACTGGTGCGTCTGCACCTGATATTCGGCCATCGAGTCGAGCGAGATGCGCGCCTGCGTCCCCTGTGAGCCGCCAAGCCTGGAGTCGTTGTTGTACTGGCCGTCTACGAGAAACAGATTGGACGTGGTGGCCTGTCCGTTCGCGCTGTACTGGCCGCCTTCGAACGAGCCGGGCTGGAGCGCCGGAACGAGCCCCGGAATCGTCGTCATGAGGCTGAACTGGCTCCGGTTGAACGCGGGTAAGTTGTCGATGTCCCCAGTCGTGATGTTGACGCCGATCCGGCTCGCGGTCGCCTCGATGAGTGGGGCCTCAGCGGTGACGACGACGCTTTCTTGAACACCAGCGAGTCGAAGTGTCAGATTCAGGGTGATTTCCTGGCCAACAGCGAGCACCAACCCCTGCTGGCTCGAGGTCTGAAAACCCTGCAGTTCCGCGGTTACGGTGTACGTGCCGGGAAGGAGCGTCGGCATTGAAAATCGGCCGTCGGCTTCCGTCACGGCCGTTCGCTGCTGACCCGTGGCTTCGTGGGTAACGGTCACTGTAGCGCCAGGCAGGACTGCCTTGGCCTGGTCAAATACGGTGCCGCTGATGTCTACGGTGCCGCCTTGCGCAAACACCGGCGACGAGCACACGAGCCCGCCAATCACGAGAAGTAAGATCGATGAAAAACATCGCAGACGCGAACCGACTGAAAGGCTCTGCATGGTTGAATTCGGCCTCCGTGGAATGCCCACAGCGCTTGGGGCAAGGCGGACGTTACGCGGTCGTCACCGTCGTGTCAAGGGCGGGGGTAGCTAAGGCACAAGGCACAAGGCACAAGGCACAAATGCCCCGTGATTTGTGATTTGTGACTTGTGATTTGTGCCTGTAGGGCGGGCCGTAAAGGCCCGCCCTACAGGCTTGCGGAGGGGTTCAGGCCGTGAGCTGGCGGGTTTCCTGGGCCCGCTTGGCCTTGAGCGCCGCGTGCACCCTTTCGGCCGTCGCAGGCAGCGTCGTGATCCGGACACCTACCGCGTCGTGAATGGCGTTCATGATGGCGGCGGCGGTTGCCACACAGGTCGGCTCGCCCACGCCCTTGGCGCCGAACGGACCCGTCGGATCGTAGCTGTCGACGATGTCGACCTCGACCTTGGGCATGTCGAGCGAGGTCGGCATGATGTAGTTGGTGAGATTGGGGTTGATCAGCCGGCCCTGCGAGTCGAACAACATCTCCTCCTGCAGGGCGAACCCCACACCCATGGAGATACCACCCTCGACCTGACCCTCGACGAGCATCGGATTGATCGGCGTTCCGCAGTCGTGTGAGGCGACGATGCGGAGCACTTCGACCTCTCCGGTCTCGTCGTCCACGTCCACTTCGGCGATCTGGGTGGCGTAGACGTAGGTGGCAAAGGGCACACCCTGGCCCGTTTCCGGGTCGAGCGCCACGGTTGCCGGATTGAAGCTGGCGCTGCCGAGCGCGGGCTGGCCGTTTACACCGCGTGCGCGGTCAGCCACGTCGCCGATATGGACGTTGCGCTGCGGAAAGCCCCTTGACCTGGATCTTGTAGTCGCGGGCCTCGAGCTGGTGCGGCTTGACCCCGAGCAACGGGGCGGCCACCTCGAAGAGGATCTCCTTCGCCTTGGCGGCCGCCAGCCTGGCCGCATTCCCGGTGACGTACGTCGTGCGGCTCGCGATGGCGCCCGTGTCGAGCGGCGTGGTGTCTGTGTCGGCCGACACCACATGGACGCTGTCGGTCGCGATACCAAGCTCCTCGGCCACGATCTGCGCAAGGATGGTCAGCGAACCCTGGCCCGTTTCCACGGTCCCGGTGAGCAGCGTTGCCGTGCCGTCCTCGTTCACCTTGACGACCGCCGCGCTCGGATTTGCGGCCACCGTAAACCCGATCGGGTACCACATGCACGCGATGCCGCGTCCGCGACGCTTCATGACTTCGACCCGTTTCCGTTCCAGCCGAAACGTTCGGCAGCCTGCTTCAGCGTGTCCGCGACAACGACGCTGTGCAGCACCTGGCTCGTCGGGCTGAGCGAGCCCTCCTTCAGCGCGTTCAGCAGGCGAATTTCCAGCGGGCCGATGCCGAGAGCCTTTGCGATGTCGTCCATGTGCGACTCGTAGGCGAAGCACACCTGCGGGGCACCGAACCCGCGCATCGCGCCGGTCATCGTCTTGTTGGTGTAGACGACGAACGCCTCCGCGTGCAGATTCTCAATCTCGTAGGGGCCGGCCGAGAGAATGCACGCTTTGCCGAGCGTCGTCTCGCTCCACGAGCAGTAGGCACCGCCGTCGAGCACGAGCCTGATCTGGCGCGCCACAAGTTTGCCCTGTTTCGTCACGCCGGTCTTGTATTCCATGATGAGCGGGTGACGCGTGGTCGAGGAGGTGAACTCCTCGGGACGCGTGAACGTGCACTTGACGGGGCGCCCGGTCTTCTTCGCCAGCAGAGCGACAATCGGTTCGGTCGTGATTTCGTTCTTGCCGCCGAAATTGCCGCCGACGACAGTGGCGATGACGCGGATGCGGCTCATCGGAATGCCGAGCGTTCGCGACAAGTCGGCTCGACCGAGCGTGATGCGGCCCAAGGTCGAATAGATCGTCACGCGGCCATTCGCGTCCCACGTCGCCAGCGAGGAGTGCGGCTCGAGCGGAACGTGCTCGACCATCTGCGTGCGGTACGTGCCCTCGAACACCCGGTAGGACTCGGCGAATCCCTTCTCGACGTCGCCCTTCTTGATCACCTTGTGCCAGTACACGTTCGGGTTGGGTGCGTGCACGCCCGGAGTCTCGAGCTGCAGCGACAGCAGCGGATCGAGCACCGGTGTAAGCGGCTCGTACTCCACCTTGATCTTCTCGAGGGCTTCGGTCGCAATCTGCTCGGTGACGGCCGCGACCGCGGCGACGCCGTCGCCGGAATAGAAGACGCGTGTGTCGGCCAACACCGGCTGGTCTTTGAGGGATGGCCCAAACGAGTTGCAGGGTACGTCACGGCCCGTCAGCACGGCCACGACGCCCGGCATGGCCTCAGCCTCCTTCGTATCGATGCTGAGGATGCGCGCCGAGGCGATGCCGGCGCGCTTCACCTTGGCGTAGAGCATGCCGGGCAGATACATATCGTCGATGTACTTGGTCTGGCCGAGCCCATGGAGGCGGCAGTCTGGTCTCGTCACCCGCTGACCAACTGCGGGGGTCTGCTGTTTGGCCTCCGGAACCAGCACCTCGAGAGGCAGCGGCGCGAGCGGCGCGGCCACGGGGGCGCGCAACATTTCTACGACGGCGCCAGATCCTTCGACCGCACGTTCCTTTTGAATGACGGGTGATTTCTTGTCCATGTTTCGGTCTCTTATGCGGACTTCGTTGCGGGTCGGGCGCTCTCGGCGCGTGCCACAGCCTGAATCGCCTCGATCATCTTCGCGTAGCCCGTGCACCGGCACAGGTTGCCGGCGAGCGCGTCGCGAATTTCATCGTAGGTCGGGTCCGGGTTTTCGTCGAGCAGCGCCTTGGCCGACATGATGACACCGGGTCCACAGAACCCGCACTGCAGCGACCCCTTCTCCTCGAAGGCCTTCTGGATCGGGTGCAGCCGCTCTATCGTGGCGAGTCCCTCGATCGTGACGACATCGCGCCCGTCAGCCTGCCCTGCCAGCATCAAACAGGAATTCACCGCCTTGCCACCCACGAGAACGGTGCAGGCGCCGCAGTCGCCAACATCACACCCGAGCTTCGAGCCGGTAAGGTTGAATTCTTCGCGCAGGAGTCTGAGGAGCGTCATCTCGGGAGAGACCGACGCCGAGCGCGTTTCACCATTGACCGTCAGGGTCACCTTCGTCATTGCTTCTTCTCCGCTCGCTTCACCTTCCCGAGCTCGAATGCGCCTTCGAGGGCACGCTTCGTCAGAACCGCGATCAAGTCGCGCCGGTACTCCGCGGACGCGCGGAAGTCGCTGATCGGCTTGGCGTCGCCGACAGCCAGACGACCTGCCTCGGCCATCGCTTCCGCGGTAATTGCGCGTCCATCGAGAAACGTCTCCGCGGTGGTGGCGTGTATGACCTTTGGAGCGACTGCCCCAAGCGCAATCCGCGGCGCCACGAACGTCAGGGTGTTCCAATCCACCCAGAGGCTGGCCGCGACGTTGACCAGGGCGAGCGCCTGCCCCTTGCGCAGCCCGAACTTCAGGAAATGCGTGGGCTTGCCGACGCTTTCGGTGGGAATGAGGATCTCGGTGAGCAGTTCGTCCGACTTGAGCGCCGTTTTGCGGGGGCCGACGAAGAAGTCGGCGAGCGTCATCTGACGGCTTCCAGCCGGTCCGAGCAACGTGACACGAGCATCGAGCGCGACGAGGGTGGGGCCGCTGTCCACCGATGGCACGGCCGTCACGAGATTGCCCCCGAGGGTTCCGAGATTCCGGGTCTGCACGGCGCCGATGGTGTGCGCCGCGTCCACAAGGGCCGGAAACAGGTCGCGGATGATCGGGGACTGCATGATTTCGGTGTGCGTCACGAGCGCGCCGATGCGAAGACCGTCGGCGGTCATCGCAATGCCCCTCAAATCGTCCGCGCGGGAAATGTCGATGACGACGTCCGGAGCGTGGGAGGACGAGGCGAACTTGAGATCGGCCAGAAGGTCGGTGCCCCCCGCAAGAACCTTTACTTTGGCGGTCGCTGTCCGCTCGGCGAGAAGCGCCACCGCATGGCGCGCATCGCGCGCCGCTACGAAATCGAATGCTTTCATGCTTTTCCCGGAGCCCGGTGATTTCCGGAGTGTCCCTGGCCGTGCAGCCTGGCAGGCCGCTAACCCGACCTCCGGAAGGTACCATGTCCGCGGCACGGACCGCAATCGGGCAAGGCCCCCTAAATCGTCAGGATCCTGGATTTGCGGCGGGATTTGGGCACGGACGGTCTGGCCGCGGGCGCGTCGTCCATCGGCAGCCGAAATCGTCGGATCCCGTCGTAGGCATGAAGGGCGGCGGCCACGGCAGGCGCCGTTGCGACGCAGCCGATTTCGCCGACCCCTTTCGCGCCATACCCACCGATTTCGTCGGGAACCTCGATCAGAATGACGTCCACCGCAGGCATGTGTTTCGCCGCAACGATGCCGAGATCGCGCAGCGCCAGCGAGTGAGGCACTCCGTTTGTGGACGGAAAGTCCTCGGAAAGGGCATACCCGAGCCCCATGTGCACGCCGCCCTCCATCTGTTCGGCGCAGAGCCGCGGATTGATTGCGCGTCCGACGTCGTGCGCCGCGACGACGCGCTCGATGACGCCCTCGTCGTTGAGGATCGACGACCTGCGTGGCGTAGCTGAATGTCAGGTGGGTGGTAGGGTTGAGTACGGCTTCGGGAGTGCCGGGCCGTGTTGTGAACGCGCAGACATATTCGCCGTCGTATTCGCGGCCGACGAGTTGCTCGAGCGCCTCCCGGTCCGGCTGAAGCCGGACACTCCGTACGTCTGTTTCGGCTGCGTCCGTCGTAGGGTCCGGCTGAAGCCGGACCTCTTCGAGATCCGCCGCCAATTTCTTTGCCGCCTCGCGTGCGGCGGCACAACTGAGCGTCGTGCCTCGGGACGCCCACGTCTCGCCGCACTTGTTCCCGAGCTCCCTGTCCCACTGGACCGTCATCAGATCCGCCGGTAGCCCCGTCTCCTCGCACACGGCCTGCATCGTCGCCGTGAAGACACCCTGCCCCATCTCGGTGTAGCCGTTGAGAATCTCGAGACGCGGACCCTCGACGACGCGAATCTTGATGTAGCCGCCTTCCACCGTGCCGTTGCCCAGCCCTGTGCTCTTGATGCCGCATCCGATGCCCTTGTACGTGGCGGCCTTGTACACGCTCTTCACGGCTTCGAGCGACGCCTTCATGCCGCGCACGCTCTCGCGCATGACCTGGCCGGTGGCAAACTGGTCGCCTGGATCGAGCGCGTTGAGGTAACGGATGTCCCAGCCGTCAACGCCGACTTTCTCCGGCCAGGATGTCCATGACGCCTTCCATAGCGAACTGGGCCTGATTGCTGCCGAAGCCGCGCATCGCGCCGCCGTTGGGGTTGTTGGTGTAGACGGCTTTGGATTCGACATCGACGTTCGGAACTCGATACGGTCCGCACGTGTGGCACGCGGTCCGCAGCGCGCATTTCGCGCTCGTCGTGTGATAACCACCCGCGTCGGCAACGATTCGAGACGTGACGGCGAGGAGGCGCCCTTCGGCGTCTGCGCCCACCGTGAGCGTAACCGTCATCGCATGGCGTTTGACATGATGCTGGGTCGACTGCTCGCGCGTGAGCACCGTCTTCACGGGACGTCCCAGCAGGTGAGCGGCAAGCGCGGTCTGGGCCTGAATCGACAGCTCTTCCTTTGCGCCGAACGCACCGCCGCTGGCGGCGAGATAGATCTCGACCTCCGTCGGATCGATGTTCAATACCTTGGCGATCTGCTGCTGGTCGTACACCGACCCCTGGCTGTCGGTGTGCACGGCCACTCTCCGCATCCTGCGGAATAACCAGACACGCTTCCGGCTCCAGAAATGCAATTTCAACGGCTGTGTGCGCCACGTGCCTTCGATGACGTGCACGGCGCTCTTCATCGCCTCGTCTACATTGCCACGTTTGAAAGCGGTGATCGGCTGAAGCAGATTGGACGGCCGGGGACTGAAGGTGTCCGCGGAATGAACCAGCGGCGATTCGGCCTTCAACGCCTCGAACGGGTCGGTGATCGGCTCCAGAACCTCGTAGTCGACTTTGACCTTCTTCGCAGCCGCGCGTGCGTGAAACTGCGTATCGGCCACCACCATCGCGACGAAATCGGAGACGCAGCACGTGACTTCGCCTTCGGCGACGAACACGGGCGTATCGGGATCGGTGAGCCCTGTACCGCGGGCGCCGGGGACATCGGTCGCGGTGAGAATGCGGACGACTCCTGGCATTTCTGCGGCGACGCTCTTGTCGATCCGCACGACCCTCGCGCGTGGGTGCTCCGTAAGCACCATTGCGCCGTGCAGCATGCCGGGCACGCGCATGTCGTCTACGAACGGCTTCTCGCCAAGGGTCTGCTCGAGACCTCCCTGCCGGGCCGGTGAATCGCCAATCCGATGGCCCTCGACTCCGCTGCTGCCGCTGCGTTACCGGCAAACGCGACCTTGCGGTGAAGCCCGAAGCGTTCCCCGAAGAAATCGTGCCGTCTCGGCTGAGTGGGAAGCCGTCCACCGTTCTTGACGGCCTCACCGGCAGTCTGGATGGCGTCGACGATTCGCGCGTATCCAGTGCAGCGGCACAAATGGCCGTCAAGCGCCTTCCGGATGGCGCCCGGATCGTCGCTCTTGCCGTGCTCGATTAGCGACGCTGCCCGGACGACGATGCCGGGGATACAGAAACCGCACTGGACGCCGCCCTCGAGCACGAACGCTTCACCGATGATGCGGCGGGTCTCCTCGGGCAGTCCTTCGAGCGTGACGATCTCATGCCCGTCCATCTGCTCCGGCTTGCGCAGGCAGGACAGCGCCGGCCGACCGTCGATCATCACGAGACAACAGCCGCAGGCCCCCTCCGGCGCGCATCCGTTCTTGGCCGACACGACACCGCACGATTCACGAAGCACCTCGAGCAGGTGCATCCCGGATTCGTATGAGGCTTCGGTGGATTTTCCGTTCAGGGTGAAGCTGATGCTAGGCATGTTCCGGTCTTTGGTCTTTAGTCGTTAGTCTTTGGTTGGTTGGGCGTCGGTGGGCGTTCTCGATCTGGACACCACAGACCACTAAAGACCAAAGACCAGAGACCAAAGACCCAAGGGCATCGTAGCACGCGCCTTGAAGGCGCCCGCGACCGGGAGGTAACATCAGGGGTTCGTCAATCTGCGAAATCTGTCTTCGGAGGCTACATGCAAGAACCCTGGAAAACTGACAAGTGGTTCATCAGTCCCTGGAACTACCTGCCAGAGGTGACGAAAAATTACGGCTTCCCCGCCAATATCAAGATCCACGATGTCACGTTGCGCGACGGCGAACAGCAGACGGCCGTCGTGTTCCGCCGCGAGGAAAAGGTGGCGATCGCGAAGAAGCTCGACTCGCTGGGCGTACATCGCATCGAGGCGGGCATGCCCGCGGTATCCCCGCAGGACAAGGCGGCGATTGCCGACATCGCGGCGCTCGGCCTGAAGGCCGAAATCTTTGGTTTCTCCCGCTGCATCCCCACCGAAGTCAAAGTCGTCAAGGATTGCGGCTGCACAGGGATCGTCATCGAGATTCCAGCCAGCGATCACATGATCCAGAACGCCTACGGCTGGCCGATCGAGCGCGCCATGAAGGCGTCGATCGAGACGACGAAAGCCGCCAAGGAAGCCGGTCTTTATACGGTGTTCTTCACGATCGACGCCACCCGGACCGAGCTCAATCGCTTCCTCGACATCGTCGAGCAGGTGGCGACCGAAGGACACATGGATGCGCTGACGATTGCCGACACGGTTGGCGGCACCGCGCCCGAGGCGGTTGGCCACGTTGTGAAGAAGGTGATCCAGCGGCTCGAAGAAGCCCGTCGAGATTCACGGACACCAGGACTTCGGCCTCGGCGTCGCGAATACGATTGCGGCTCTGTCCGCCGGCGCGTCTGTCGCGCACACGACCATCACCGGCCTCGGCGAGCGCGCGGGCAACGTGCCGATGGAAGACGTCGTACTGGCGCTCCGCTGCCTGTATGGCCAAGACCTGGGAATCAAGACCGAGCAATTCGTCGACGTGTCGAGATTCGTAATGGATCTCGCCCGCGTCACGCAGCCGCCGAACCGGCCGATCGTCGGCGACAAGCTGTACGAAGTGGAGTCGGGCATCATCGCCGGCTGGATCCGTCTGGCTCGCAAGGAGCACCCGCTCGAGTACGTGCCGTTTGCGCCGGAGCTCGTCGGTCAGAAGCCGGTGAACATCGTCCTCGGCAAGAACAGCGGTCCCCCGTCGATCGACGAGTGGTGCGAGAAGCTCGGTATCACCGCCACGGACGAAGAGAAAATGGCCATCCTGCAGGGCGTGAAGGCAAAGTCGTTCGAGAAGAAGGATCTGCTCACGACCGACGAATTCAAGGCGGTCGTCGCGAACGTACTGCAGAAGGCAGCCGTCTAGCTAGTTGGTGGTTGGGGGCGGATTTCGGTCCGCCCCTTTTGTTTGTACGTCGCCTCATCGCCTTCGCGCCGCGCGTCGTGGACGTATACTCTGCCGAACCATGGAGGACGCGATGCGTGCTCTGTTCACTCCTCGGTGTGTGTCATCGGCTTCAATCATCCTAGCGATGTGGTGCGCCACCACTCCTGCCGCGTGGGCGCAATGGACGAAGATCCCTCAGACAGGCCCCCGCACCACAGACGGCAAGCCGAATCTCTCAGCGCCCGCGCCGAAGCGGCCTGATGGCACGCCGGATCTGTCCGGCGTGTGGACCGGGCCGGGTGGCCGCTTTGTCCAGAACTTGGCCGCGGATCTCAAGCCGGGAGAGGTGTCCTATCAGCCCTGGGCGAAGGCGCTCGTCGATGAACGGGCGGGGGGAGCGCGCGAGCGCGAGAATCCAACAACGAACTGTCTGCCTGCGGGAGTTCCGCGGATCAACGTCGTGCCGCCGCCCTGGAGGATTGTTCAGTCCGATGGATCCATCGCGATCCTGTATGAAGCGGGCAATCTCTGGCGGCAGATTTTCATGGATGGGCGTGAGCCGGTGCGCGACCCCAACCCGTCCTGGCTGGGCTACTCCGTAGGCCGCTGGGAGGGCGCCACACTTGTGGTCGAGACGATCGGCTTCAACGGCAAGGCGTGGCTCGATCAGCGGGGGAACCCGACGACCGAGGCGCTGCGCGTCACTGAGCGCTTCCACCGCCGCGACTTCGGCCACATGGACCTTCAGATCACAATCGACGATCCAAAGGCGTACACACGGCCATGGACCGTCATGGTGCCGGTGACCCTTCAGACCGGCGCCGGCGCCCAGCTGCTGGAGAACGTCTGCGAGAACAATCGCGATCTCGAGAACTTGCCTGGGGAAAGACTGCGTTAGTCCGGCTAGAGCCGGACACTACGTACGTCTTCGCATATCGAGGAAGCCGGACACTGCGTGCGACACTCGGAGGCCTGAAGGCCTCCGGCTACCGACCACCGACTACCAGCTACCCAACTACCAGCTACTTCGTGGCGTCACCGCTCTCCACGATCACCAGCTCGACGACGCCGCCGCCAGGTTTTCGGAACGCAGCGGCATCCTGGTACTCGGCCGACTCGAAGCACGCCACTCCCTGCTCGAGTGTCGGAAATTCAATGACCACGAAGCGATGGAACGTCTCAGGCCCTTCCATGATCTTGTAGCGGCCGCCGCGCGCGAGCACCTTGCCGCCATACTGCTTCATGATCGCGGGAATACGGTCGGTGTACTTCTTGTACGCCACCGGATCGTCGATGCGGGAGCGTGCTACCCAATATGCAGCCATCGTTTCGCTCGCCCGGTGTGTGTCTATTTCACTTCGAACATCAGCTCGCGCTGCGCCATCTGACCGCCCGTCGTCGACTCTGCGTGGACACGGAGTACGTAGGGCCCGGGCTTCAAATCGCGCAACGGGTAATCGGTCGTGAACCCGTGTCCCTGGCCGCGGCGCTGGACCACGCGCGAGTCACGCGACTGGACGACCGTCCGACCGTCGCGCGCGTCCCGAATCGTGCTCGTCAGCGTGATGCCGTGAGGTGTGTCCGTCGAGTTGTCGTACACCTCGGAGAACCACGTGATCGTGTCGGAGGGACTGAACACGCGCGTGGCAACCGGCGGCGCAGGAAGCAGGCCCTTCCATGTGGTCTCATCGCTTCCCGTCGCGTACGCACCCGCGGACGATGATGTGAGGAACACACCGCTCAGTGAGAAAGGCGTCTTCGCGTAGTCCGGAATTTCAAGGTCGTACGGCAGCGTACCGACCGTCCCGCCGGTCGTCTCGTGCGCACCGATGCGGATCTGATAGCGTCCGGGCGGCAGTGCGACCTGAGAAACCAGGCGAACACCGGATTTGTTCACGCGGTCGCGGGTCTCAGGCATGAGGTTCAGGTTGAACTGCTGACGGTCGCCGCCCAGAACGCGGGCGCGCTGGTCGGCCGCGACGATCGACACCTCGAGCGATTCGACGAAACGCCCCTCCTTCTCCACGTAGTTCAGCGCCGGGCCGTCGACTTCCACGGACACGAGCACCTGCCCCTTGTTGTCGGCAGCTCGCAACAGGCCGGCAAACGCCCTGAACGGAAGGTCTCCAATCGGAACCGGTTTGTCCAACGCAGCTCGCAGCGCCGGTGTCGTTCCGTTCTTGAGATCTGCCTCGCGCGCGCGCTCAATCGCGCGGGTGTCCGGCGGCAGGTATCCCTTGCGCGAGCGAACCTGCAGACCCGGGCGCTTGACGCGCACCTCGATTCTCATGAAGCGGTTGCGCGACCACCTCGACGAGTCACTGTAGTAGCCGAGCAGGTAATAGCGGCTGTTGTCGAGGACGATCCGGCCAAGGCCTCCTGCCAGGTCGCCGGAGTTCACGATCGGAATGCCGCCGGTCTCCTCGGAGAGCGAGATCAAGCTCTCCTGTGCGAGGAGCAGCTCGCGAAGCTGGCCGCGGAATGTTCCGTAATCGAGCTGCGGATAGTCCGAACGCGCGCTGATTTCCATCATCTCGCCGAACTGGCTCATGCCGCGCGGGTCAATTCCGTAAACGTTGACGTTCGCACGCTGGGCCGCGGCCACCGCCTCGCGCGCCTCGGTGATGATCAGATCGCTCTGGCGGTTGATGAAGAACGGCTGGTAGATGTCGTAGTCGAACCCTTCGCTGAAGAGCAGCAGCGCCTTGCGGCGACCCTGCACGTCGCCAAGCCACCTCGACACGTTCTGGATGGCGTCGAACGACCGGCGTGCGTTGAACGCACGCTGGTCGTCGTAGGGATCACGAACCGACTGCGCACGCTGAAGCCCTTCCACCGTGCGGCCCACCTGCGTGTTGCCGGTATCGGGATCGATTTCGTTGGCAGATTCCCGCAGATGAATAGCCAACTTCTCGGCCCCGGCCGATGGCAGCTTCTGGCCCTGAAAACGATCGACTGCGGCTTTGAGGAGCTGTCGACTGCCGGTCAGCTCCTGCCCCGACTCCTGACGACCGCTCGTAAACACCACAGCGGCGAGATCGTCGGCGGCGAGGTACTGGTCGATGAAGCGCTTGACGAGCTCGCGCACGTTATTCGTTCGCGTGACGTAGGTGTGCAGATCATCCAGCAGGAAGATGTAGATGCGCCCGTCGAACGTGCGCGTCGTCGCGCGAACGTCCGGCTCGATCGGGCCGGCGGCATTCACCGGAGTGAACGGCCGCTCGATGCCGAGATCGACCATCGAGAACACGGTCGGCGACTGCAGACGACCGTCTTCGTAGATTTCGAAGTCGCCCTGTTCGAGGTCTTTGACGAACGCGCCCTTCTGGTCGGTCACGATCGCGTGGACCTCGACGAAGTTCGTTTCCGCGCGGAACGTCACAGCCGGCTGCTGGTTCGTGGGCGTCTGAGCTGGAGCTTGCGCGGGCGCCGCAGGCGGAGTCTGCGCAGGTGCCTGCTGGGCGCGGACGGTTCGCGAAAGGGGACCGTCGCTTGTCGACAGCGACGCGATGCCGACCAAGACGACCAGGATCGGCAGAAGCAGAAAAAGGCGCGTAGCTTTTCTCATAAAAACACCAAGATTTCGGGCGGGTTCTCAGGCTAGTCTAGTCGTTGACGACGCTACGGTCGAGGGCCAGACTGGCGAGCTTTCATAATAAGGCTCTCGGCCTTGGGCGTTCGGCTTTGCCGCCGACCGCAATACCCAAAGCCTAACAACGTAGCGCGCAGGCTTAAGCCTGCAGACGCTACGTTTGAGAGGAAACCGATGCGAATCAGAGCCGCAATGGTCGGGGCTATCGCCGTCGCGTTCGTTGGCGGGTGGCTCCTTGCCGGAAATAGCGTGAGTGTCCAGGGGCAAGCCCAGCCGAACGCCGGGTTCGCCGCCGTTCCCGGCGAGAAAGGCGGCCTCGACATCACCGGCCCGTACGAGGTGGTCGCCGACTGGCCCAAGCCGCTCGCCAACCTGCCCGGCCACCAGAACTGGACGTGGGGCTCAGTGCAGGGCGTTTTCGCGGAGAGCCCCAACCGTGTCTACATGGTCCAGCGAGGCGAGCTGCCGGCCATGCAGCGGCCCTCGGCCCGTGCGGTTCCCGACGTCGGACCAAGCCTGTCGTTTCCTGTCGGTCAGGCGCCATTCCGCAACGCGTCTCAGGGTCCGGCGTCGAGCCCGCCTGGGGCCGGCGGGCCAGGCCAGGATCCAGATGACCCGAAGCAGGCGTGGCAGGGGCGGATGGGCGTCGATGCGCGGTGGGAGCACACGATCGTGGTGTTCAACGCCGCCGGCGATCTCGTAGAGGGTTGGACGCAGTGGGACAAGATGATGAAGCGTCCGCACTCGGTGTATGTCAGCCCGTACCGATGCACAAAAGTACGTGTGGATCGTCGACGACCACAGCCACGCGATCTTCAAGTTCACCAACGACGGCAAACAACTCTTGCAGACGATCGGCACCCCGGGCAAAGCAGGATCGGACGGCGCGCATTTCAATCGGCCCACGTTCATGTCGTGGCTGCCCGACGGCAGCTTCTTCGTCGCCGACGGATATAACGGCAACCGCGTGGCGAAGTTCGACAAGGACGGCAAGTTCCTGTGGACGTCGGGAGAACTGGGGACGTCCGGAGGCAGGGAAACCAGGGCCGGCTACTTCAACACCGTGCACGGCATCGCGGCCGATCCGATGACGCGGCGCGTCTACGTCAGCGATCGCTCGAATCGGCGAATCCAGGTGCTCGACGGCGACAGCGGCAAGGTCGTCGATCAGTGGCCTGTAGGGACGCAGACCAACCTGCAGTTCCTGATCATTCCGGCCGATCGCTCGGGCATCTGGGGCTTCACCGATACGACGGCCAAGATTGCGAAGTGGGATTTCAACGGACGGCTCCTCTACTCCTGGGGCGTGTTGGGCGACTTTCCCGGCGCGTTCTTCAACATGCACGGCGCAAGTGTCGATCAGGAGGGCAACCTGTACGTCGCCGAGGTCGGGGGCGGACGGCTCCAGAAATTCCGTCCGCGCAAGGGGGCCAATCCGGCGTTCCTGGTCGGACCACCGGTGTATTCGGCGTGGAAGTAGGCTCGGGCTGGCTTAGGCTGGCTTAGCCTAATCGTGGGCGCGCACTCGAGCGCGCCCACGACCAAAGACTAAAGACCAGAGACCAGAAGACTTTCCTAATTCGTCGCCGGCTTCGCGGTCGACGCCAACTTCAGGAAATTCTCGTGCGGCCCGGGCATACCGTGCAGCGTCACGTGCTGCGCGACGTCGAGCTTCAACCGATCGATGTTGCTCTTGAGCGCCTGAATTCCCTGCATCGCCTGTGACGCAATCTGCGCTCCCGGCGCGGGCGGTGTGTACATGTCGGCGTTGACCAGAATCTTCTGCTTCGGCAGGTACGCGAGCAACATGGGTCCGATGTGCGTCGATCCGAGCATCGGATACAGCTCCACGACCTGGTTGCCGTCGCTCAGCACGTACTTCTGGTTCACGCGCTCGATCGGCGCGGGACGGCGGCTCCCGGTGAAGTTTGGATAGAACGTCGAGAGCCGATCGGGCATCAGCGTCCGCGGCGCCGGCGAGAGCATCACCTGTTCGTAGAAGTCGGCGTTGTCCTTGTGCGTCACGAGCGTCGAACCCTGGGCGATGTAGGTCCGCAGGCCGCTCGAGTGATCGAAGTGGTGATGCGTGTTGATGATGTACCGCACCAGCTTGTTGGGTGCGAGCTTGCCGACTGCCTCGAGCACCGCGAGCGACCGTTCTTCGCCGAGCGGCGCTTCGATGACAGCCATGTGATCGCTGAATTCGATCGCAACGCTGTTGTGCGAGCCACCGCCAATGAACCACACGCCTTCCGCAACCTTCTGCGCCTCCGCGCGTACGGGTGCGGCCGGAGCATTGCGGATGTTATCCGGCACCGGCATCGCCGGCACGTTGACGTTGGTCCGCACGTCGGATACGCGGATTTCCATCATGTTGTGTGCCGGGTTGAACACCGGATCACCCTGGTGCACGTGAATCGTCGTCGGAAACTTCACGCCGCCGAAATCCTTGTAGTTGAGATGGCGGATTTCGTACAGCATGTCGCCGTACACGTGATTTGAAATCCACGTCGTCGTCAGCTCCACCAGGTTCTGATCGTTGATCGTGCCAATGACCTTGTACTTCCCGAGCGCCGTGAACGTGACGAGGTTCGCACGACGGCCATTCTCGGTCAGACCGGCATTGGTCGGGCCTACGATGGCGGTTGACATGACGCGTGTATCCTTGGCCGCCATGGCCGCTTTCAGGAAGCCGTGCGGCGTGAGGATGATCTCGAGCTGCCGCAGATCGTTGTGCGGCATCCCTTCGGCATACGGCCGCCCCGGGAGTGCCGGCTTCTCGCCTTGCATGTTCCAGGCGAAGCCGCCGCTGACGACCTGCACAACGCGCTGGTCGCCGTCAAATGGTGCGCCGCCACCCCGCATCGGGTAATTGCCACGGCGCCGCGTGAAATCCTCAACCCCGACGTTGGCGTCGTAGTCGATCGTGCGTGAGTAGGCGGTCACTTCGAATCGCGGCCAGTCTTCGGTCAGGTCGAAGCTCTGTCCGACGAGCGCATTCCAGCCTGTCCCTGAATACTGGATCGTCTTCAGGTTGTTGAGGCCCATGGCGGTCGCCGAGGCCTGCAGGACCGCTCGCGCGTCCTGCGCCGAGCCGGAAGCCACCATGAACGTCAGCAGCGGAACCAAGATCAACGCTCTTCGCGCCATACGGTCCTCCTTTCGAGGGTTGGTCTTTAGTCTTCAGTCTTTGGTCTTTCGGAGCGCGTAGGCTTCAGCCTGCGCGTTGCTTTTCGGCAAAAAACGAGAGCCCACAGCCTACGACTCCACGCACCGGTCAATCAACCGCGAAATTCGGCCCCATGCTAGCATTTCCGCGCACTGTTGGTTGGTGGTTGGTGGTTCGTGACGAGAGGGACTGATATGCGCAAAGGGATTTCGATGATTGCAGCGGCGCTGGCCGGGATGGCCGTGGCCACGCTGTTTGATTTCAATGGGTGGGTATCGGCTCAGCAGCGCGCTGCCGCACCGCGCTTTGCCGCGGTTCCGAGCGAAAAGGGCGGCCAGGACATCTTCGGCGCGTACGAAGTAGTGCCCGACTGGCCGAAGGACATCTCGAAAGTCCCGGGCAACGAGGGCTGGACATTCGGCGCCGGTCAGAGCGTGTTTGCCGAAAATCCGAACCGCGTGTTCGTGCTCCAGCGCGGCATGCTGCCCGCCATGGACCGGCCGATGGTGAAAAAGATCGCACCCAGCCTTGTCTTTCCGATAGGTCGGCTGCCGTGGCGCGACGCGACGGTGGCGAGCCCGCCCGGAAACGGCGGCACCGGCGCGCTGGCGGAAACCGGCATCGACGCCTGGCTCAAGGCGGGCAATCAATGGGACGTCGACGGCAAGTGGGCGAACACGATCATGATTTTCAACGGCCAGGGCGATCTCATCGAGTCGTGGAAGCAGTGGGACAAGATGCTGCAGCGGCCGCATTTCGTGGCCATTAGCCCGTACGATGCGCAGAAGCACGTCTGGATCCTTGACGATCACAAACACGCGATCTTCAAGATGACCCACGACGGCAAGCAGATCGTGCAGACGATCGGCACGTACGGCGAAGCTGGCAACGACGATAAACACTTCAACCGGCCGACGTTCATGGACTGGTTCCCTGACGGCAGCTTCGTCGTCGCTGACGGCTACAACGGCACGCGCGTCGTGAAGTTCGACAAAGACGGCAAGTACGTGACCGCGTGGGGCCAGCGCGGCATGAACAACAACGACACGCGTCCTGGCTACTTCAACAACGTGCACGGGATTACCATCGATCCGAAGACGCGGCGCGTCTTCGTCAACGACCGCGGCAACCACCGCGTCCAGGTCTTCGACGAGAACGGCAAGTTCATGGATCAGTGGAGCTTTGGTCCCAACCCGTCCGACGTGCACCTGTTCCACATCTTCACCGACGGCTACCTCTGGGCAGCCGACCGCGGCACGAGCAAGATGCTGAAGTACGATCTCAACGGCAACTTCATGTACTCGTGGGGCACGTGGGGTGAGTTCCCGGGCGGCATGTGGGGCGTGCACGGCTTCACCGTCGATACCGACGGCAACGTGTACACCGCAGCAGTCGACACCGGGGGGGCGCAGAAGTTCCGCCCGCGCAAGGGTGCGGAGAGCGCGTTCATGATCGGGAAGCCGCTGCGGGTTGCATGGCAACAGTAGCTCAGAACATACTTTCGTTCACCCTTCTTTGTTCTCGCGTTCTCGGTTCGTGTTCAACGTTCGGGATTTCGCGCGCCGACGCATCCGAACCTGAACACGAACGGAGAAGCGAGAAGTTAGAAGCGTGAACGACACAGCGGCATTAGGACTCATCCCGGGAATGCAGAACCGACTGACGAGACGTTCATTTCTGACCGCCGCGGCAGTCGGTTCCACAGCTGTATTCGTTCGCAAGGGGTACGCCCAGGCGCAATTCACCTTCACGCAGTATCACAACCAGACGGCAGACAGCTCGCTTCACATCCGCCTCACCGAAATGTGGACGGCGGTTCGCAACGAAACGCGCGGGCGAGTCGAGACTCAGGTTTTTCCGCTCAATAACAACGTTCAAGGGAGCGATCCCGCAGCGCTCAAGCTCCTCGTGGCTGGCGACATCCAGTTCTTCACGCTGATGGGCGGCCTGCTCAGCGCGGTGGTTCCTGTGGCAGACGTGCAGCAGGTTCCTTTTGCGTTCCGCTCGGCTCCGCACGCACACCAGGCGATGGACGGCGCCCTCGGAGCCTTCATCCGCGACGAGATGCGCGCGAAGGGAATCCACGGCTTCGAGGTCGGCGCGTTCGACAACGGCATGCGACAGATTGGCGCAAACAGCCGGCCCGTAGTGGCGCCCTCCGATCTCAAGGGCATGCGTATGCGTGTGCCTGCGGGCGAGCTGTTCAACGACCTGTTTCGGACGCTCGGCGCAGAGCCTGTGACCGTGAACAGCATCGACATCCATTCCGCGCTCAAGTCGGACAAGGTCGACGCCCAGGAGAATCCGCTGGCGCTCGTCGACTCCTTCAAGCTGTACGAAGTGCTGAAGTTCGTGAGCATGACGAACCATATGTGGTCCGGTTTCAACCAGATGGCGCACCTCCCGACGTGGCAGCGGCTGCCCGCTGACATCAAGACGATCATCGAGCGCAACGTCGCACGCGCCGTTCGGCTGCAGCGGCAGGATCAGGAAAGCGCAAATGGGCGTCTTCGCGCGGAGCTCACCAAACGCGGACTGACCTTCAACGACGTCGATCAGGCGCCGTTCAGACGGGCGCTGTCAGGGTTCTATGCAAAGTGGAAGGCTCGACTCGGCAACAAGTGCTGGGGGATGCTGGAGAGCGCGACAGGGACGTCGTTGTCGTAATCTGCCCGATCCTCCGGGCTTCGCGGCGTCTGGATTAGTCTTCGCCGCGCTTCACTGTCTCAGAAATTCTGGGATTGACGAGCACAGGCGGTCGAGCGTTCATGAGGTCCTTAGGCGATACGCAGTTGATGCTGCGACAGCGGCTGGACTCTGAAGTGTCAGCGCCGCGATCCTCCTGCGACGGTCCGAGATCTGGATACTTCCGTGGAGCCGACGCGGCAGGCGGGTTCGCCGGCTGCCGAAAGTCGCGAGCGGGCGAGGATTCCGGAAGCTTCACATGTACCTTTAGTACGTACCCACACGCGCACCAAACTGTCCGTCCCGAAACTCAATGTTCACCCACTCGCCTTCGGCGTCGAGGACGCGCACGCTGGTGCCGGCCGCCAGTTTCGCAAGAGGAACTCGAGATGGATCAGGCAGTAAGAGAACAGGCGCACCGTCAGTGACAATTGTGGCCGTCCTGCCCGATTGCCCATACGCGGGCACGATCGCAAATCCGACGATGAGCGACGTTAATGCCGATCGCAGCCATGCCGATCGCCGTCGCGGACATACGCACGGGAGCCATTCGGTTCCAGTAACCTTAGAGTTCGTGTCTGCTATGACGCGCATCGTATTCCCCTGAAAGGTCTCCTCGGACCAGCAGTCACGATCGCTACCGCTCCGACCTTCGCACTGCGGATCCGATTACGCCTGAGGTGACCGCCGGACATGTCGCGGAGACGTCGCAAATCAATCGCGACTCGACGCGGCAGGCGCTATGTAGCCGTTGCGGTACCGGATGTTGAGGCCGCGACGGCCTGGCCCTCGAACTATCACTCTCACGCGGCGAAAGGTGGCATCGGAGGCCGAAGTCGTGGGCACATAACCGATGCTGTACCCCTGGCGGACGTGTGCGGCGATTTCCTCGAAGCTCCTCACCACATCCCGCTCGTTGTCTGGGAAGTAGGCGCTTCCGCCGCCAAGACGCGCAAGGGTCTGCAAGACGCGACGATTCCCGTAGGTGCCAGTTGCAGGATCGATTGCGCCAACCACAAAGATCATCGCGTCACTTGCGGCGGCGCGCGCAAACATTTCCTCCTTGCTCGCCGCGCTCGCCGTGTCGTCGCCATCGCTCAATACGATGAGGAAGCGCTTCTGGTGGTTGGCACGCTCCATGTGGTCGAGCGCCCGGATGACGGCATCGTACAGGGCAGTGCGTCCGCCTGGGCGAAGACTGTTGAGCGCGGCTTGAACCAGGAGCCGGCTCGACGTGAAGGGTACCTGTTCAGGAAGCCCGAACCGGACCTGTTCGTTGAAGTTCACCGTGAACAGTTCGTCCGCGGGATGACTCGAATTCGCAAACGCCATTCCGCCAGCAATCACCAGCCGGCGCTGCGTCATCATGCTGGTGCTGTTGTCGATGACGAGGCCAACTGTGACGGGCACGTCTTCGCTGCTGAAAAAACTGATTTCCTGCAGACGATCATTCTCGAACACGAGGAAGTTCTCTCTCACGAGCCTCGACACCGGATCGCCGTTATCGCCGAACACATTGACGTGCAGCACAACCAGATTGGCTTCCGATCTGAAGATTGGCGTCGCGGCATCCTGACCGGATACCCGGGGCGCTCCAGATCCGAAAATGCCCACCACCAAGAATAGAGACGTCAAACGGGTCATAACCGGCTACCTGCTTGCCGCGTAGTATCCCTGCCGCGCGCGCACCGTTATATTGGGCCGATTGACGCGAACATTGACCCGGCGCCACTGGCCATTTTTCTGGCTGCCCGATTCATAGGCGAGAAGGTATTGGCTCGACAGCTCATCGCGAATCTCGCCGTATACGCCCGCAAGATCCCTCGCAGCCTGGGGGAAGAACGCGCGACCGCCGGTCTGCTGCGCCAAACGCCGGAGGACGAATTGCGCGTCCTGGAATGTTCGCCTTCCCGAAGAATCTGCGCTCCCGAGCCCAATTGTGTAGATCATCGTGTCCGAACGAGAGGCAAGATCGAGCAGTTCGTCAAAGCTGACGAGGCTGGAGGTGTCTTCCCCATCCGAGAGCAGGATGATGGCCCGCCGCCGTAGACCTTGCTGCTCGTCTTCCAGCTTGATCCGACTGAGCTCTTTCAGCGCGATATAGACCGCGTTGTAGAGCGACGTTGAACCGCCCGCCACTGTCCGGCGAACCGCTTCCTCGAGCTCACTGCGGTCGCTGGTGAAATGAGCAAGTACTTGGACTTTGCTGTCGAAGTCGATCAGCATGGCGACATCCGCAGGTCCGAGCTGGCGCGCGAAGCCGATTGCGGCCTCCTGGGCGGTCGCCAGCGCCTGCTCCATGCTCGCGCTCGTATCGAGAAGCAACGCGAGCGCAAGCGGAACGTCGGTCTTCCGAAAGAAGACGACGTTCTGCGGCGCGCCCTCTTCCAGGACTACAAAGTCGTCGCGGCTCAAATCCCCGACGTACCGTCGGGCGGCGTCTGTGACGGTCACGTTGAGCGACACGATATCGACACCGACACGATAGATAGGGCGGGACGTCTGGGCTCGCACGTTGACGAAACCGGTCTGTACTCAGCGCAAGTATCGCGACGATGCCAGCATTCAACGGACGCGCCATGGTCACCTCGGGTCGCCGCCGGCGTGGACCGCAGGCTCACCCTGACGGCGGTCGGCCACAATTGCCACCGGAAGCGTGACCGTGATGCACGTGCCTCGACCGTCCGGGCCTGAGTCGCACACGATGGTTCCCCCGTGAAGATCGACGATCTGCCGGCACATGTAGAGCCCGATTCCGGCCCCTCGAGCCGGTGGGTGCCTGTCGGACAGGTGATGCTCCAGACGGAAGAACTTGTCGAACACTCGCGACCGGAACGCCGCGGGAATGCCCGGACCGGTGTCGCCGACGCTGATCGACACGCTGTCCGCGTCCTCGACGGGGCTCGACGGAACCGCGCTCTCGACCGTGATGCTGCCTCCCGCCGGCGTGTACTTCAGCGCATTCGACAGGATGTTGTCGAAGACTGCCCGCAGGCGGATGGGGTCGCCCGAAACGCGAGCAAGGCCTGGATCCACGCGCGACCGGAGCGAAATGCGCTGCGCGTTCGCTTGCGCCCCGGCGCGCCGGACTGCCTCAGCGACGAGCGACGGCAGGTGCAGGCGCTCGAGATTCAGGCGTAGCTCGCCGGCTTCGATCCTCGCGAGATCGAGGAACTCGTGGACGATCTCGGCCAATTGCTCCACCCCGATGAGGGACGTGGCGACCAGGTCTTGCTGTCGTTTCGGCAGCAGCTCCGAACCCTCCTGCAGCATCAGCAAGGTCATCCGGAGCGTCGTCAAGGGTGTTTGGAGCTCGTGCGACGCTACCGACACGAGCTCCGAACGCATTTCGTCGAGTCGGACGAGCTCGGTCACGTCGTACAGAAGGAGGATCGCTCCACCGCGCTCAGTCGTCAGGGCTGGCACTGGAACCACGCGCGGCAGCAAGCGGCGAACAGCGCCCGCATGCTCGATGCGTATTGTGCGCGCCAGATCGGTAGGCAGGGCGGCGTCGATTCCGGCCGTCATGGCCGCCGCCGCGGCGGTGCCGTCAAATCCTTCCAAGTGCAGATCGTGGAGGCTCTTGGGCTCGCGCACTCCAGCAGCCTCGAGCAGGGTGATGGCGGCACGATTGAGCGACTGGATGCGGCCGGCGGCGTCCAGCAGGACGACGGCGTCAGGCAGGGCTTCCAGCGTCGCTTCAAGCGTGTTCTTGGCCCGCACGACTTCGTTGATGTTCGTCCGCCGGAATTCGGCAAGATCTTCGGCCATCTGATTGAACGCGGACGCCAGCTCGCCGAGCTCATCACGCGACGTTACGTCGATGCGATCCCCGAACCGGCCTTCGCGGATGGCGTTCGCGCCGCGCGTCAGCCGCCTCAGCGGCGCCACCACCGTACGCGTGAGGTGCCAGGCAACAGCGACCGCGATCCCGAGCGCCGCCAGGGTGATCAGCAGCACCGCCCGTCGGGCGGCGCCGGCTTCATCGCTCGCCCCCGTGACAGCTTGCCGCGCGATCGCGAAGTGGTCGTCGCGGATCGTCGTCATCAGACTGACGGCGCGACGGAGAACAGGATTGGCCTTCTGGTGATACTGCACGAGTGCATTCGGCGTGGGCCCCACGGCAATCACGGCGTCGGCCGCCCCTCGATACGCTTGAAGTTCCGCCTGGAGTGGGTCGGCACGCGTGCTCTGGTCGGCCGCGAGGATCTCGAACAAGTCCCGAAGCGCCAGGTCGACGACGTTGCGTTCTCGTCTCAAGACCTCGCTGCCGCGACTGTCACCGGCCAGCACCAGCAGCACGGCATCGTCCTCTCGTTCGAGCGCGCCGGCGAGCCTCGACGTCACCGCCGTGACCGCCTCGCTCTGCTGCACGGTGTCTGTGACGACACCGCTCAGGCGCGAGAGGGAGACCAGTGTCCACACGCTGGCGACCACTGTCGTGACGACGAGCAATCCCGCCGCGACGATAAATCGAATCCGAAGTCGACCAGGAATCATCGCCGGTTCACACCAGCCCGTACCGCTTGCGTTTGCGCTGGAGAGTCGTCGCGTCGATGTCCAGCACCCTGGCCGCGGCTTCGAGCGACGACGAGTGGGCCACGACCTGCGCGATGTGCTCGCGCTCCAACTCACTCAGCGAGATCGGCGCACCGACGCGTACTGGCTGGACGCCCGACTCCGAGTCCACGGAGCCCCCTACCGGCAGACCAAGATCGACAGCCTCGAGGATCTCGCGCGACGCCAGGATCACGGCTCGTTCCACGGCGTTGCGCAGCTCACGAAGGTTGCCCGGCCACCCGTGTGCCAGCATCGCCTGCTCGGCGGCTTGCGAGAACGTCAGCGTGTGTCGTCGTTGCTTGCGGCCGAAGATCACGAGATAGTGGCGCGCCAGGATCAGGATGTCCTCCGGACGCTCCCTCAGCGCCGGCAGCGTCAGAGCCACGACGTTGAGGCGGTAGAACAGGTCTTCACGGAAGCGGCCCGCACGCACGTCGGCCTCGAGGGATCGATTCGTGGCGGCGAGGAACCGCACATCCGCGTGCCGCTCGCGCGCCTCGCCCAGTCGTTCGTACGTTTTGTCATGGAGAAATCGCAGCAGCCGAGCCTGCGCGTCGGCCGTCAACTCGCCGATCTCGTCGAGGAGCAGCGTGCCCTCTTCGGCTTCCTGAACCTTCCCGGCCACATCGGCGACGGCCCCCGTGAACGCGCCTTTGCGATGACCGAACAGCGCGCTGGTCATGAGATCGCCTGACAAGGCCGGGCAGTTGACGGTCACGAACGGCGTGTTGGCACGCGGACTATTCGCGCGAATCCACCGGGCCACGACATTCTTGCCGGTACCACTTTCGCCACGCAGCAGAAGGACAGCGTCCGACGCCGCCGCGCGCGCAGCCGCCTGCAGGAATCGGAGAAATACCGGGCTGCGGGATTCGAACAGGGCAGGCTCGCCGCTTTCGTCAAGCTCCTCCTGGAGCTCTGTCAAGCGTCGTCTGAGATGATGGGTTTCCAACACGCGGTTCGCGGCGAGGCGAATCTGGTCGGGTGTAAATGGCTTCGGGACATAGTCGACGGCGCCGCGCTTGATCGCATCGACGGCGCTCTCGATCGAGGCAAATGCCGTGACGACGATGACCCCGAGACCCGGCTGGCGCGTGAGCATCTCAGGCAGCACGTCCAGTCCGGCATCGGCGCCGAGCCACAGGTCGAGAAACACGAGATCGAAATGTCCGCGGTCGAGCGCTTCAAGCGCCGCACTCCCGGTCGCAACACCGAGCACACGAGCACCGGCAGCCTCGAGACACAGTCTCAAGGATTGGCGCACACCCGGATCGTCATCGACCACGAGCGCCGCCCATGACGTGCCGGACACCTTCTGTCCGCTCCCGACGTGGTGTTCTTGCAATGTCACCATCTGCCGACCTTCGACGCCCGTAAGGTGGAGAGCCTCCACACCCGCACCCGTGGCAAGCTCCTCGCCATCAGCGCGCCCTCATCTTTCCTGCGACTTGTATCGGGATCGCCATCTCCGCACGCGTCAACGTCCATGCAAACTGCCGAGTCCCCGAGGGCAACGACCTGTAGAATGCCGGAACGAAGGGCACCGGTCCTTTCGGACGCCGAGGAGTGAGGTATGAGCATCGCACTCGAACCGGAGGCGGCACAAGTCCGGCCTGTATGCCGCCGGGACGGCGAACGGCGAGACGTGGTTGCGGGCTTGCAGAAGGCGGCCACGTGAGGTTCGTGTTGCGGCGGGGTTTGCTGAGCCTCGCAGGCGTGCTTGCGCTGATGCTGACCGCTGCACGCGGGCAGAATCTGGATTTTCTCGACAGGCGTTCCTACCTGATGATGATCAATGAGATCGTGTACTCGCTCACCAGGTGATGCGCCCACACAATCCGGTCCGAGTCACCGTCGTGTCTATACTCGTCGTCGCCCTCGCGGCGGCAGCGTGGGGGCAGCGCCTTCGCCTGCCCGAAGGTCGCGTCGTCCCTCCCCGCTATCCGACCGCGGACATCGAGGATGGCGCTTTCAGGATCTGCAAGATCATTTACACGAGCGGCCGACGAGAAGCGAACGGCATGGGGTGGTCGACGGATTGGCCGTTTGCCGGCATCCATCTCATGATCCGTGTATCCGAGCTGACGAAGACTCGCATCAGCCGCGACGGGTCCGGAAAGCCGAATCACTGGACCGTGCATCTGACCGACGATGCCCTGTTCCAGTGCCCGTTTACGACCGCCTCGGACGTGGGCACGCTGCAGCTCTCTCAAGAGGAAGCCACGCGGTTACGCGAGTACCTCCTCAAAGGCGGCTTTCTCTGGGTGGACGACTTCTGGGGGACCGCTGCCTGGAATCAATGGTCGTCCGAGATCCACCGGGTACTGCCTGAATTCCCCATCGTCGAGGTCGCCGCGGACCACCCCATTCGCCAGACGCTGTTTTCGATCACCGAGGTTCCGCAAGTCCCCGGCGTCAACGTCTGGCTCTGGACGGGCGGCACGTCCGAGCGAGGCGAAGACAGTCCCTACGCCGACTTCCGTGCGATCGCCGACGACCACGGCCGCGTGATGGTCATCATGACGCACAACACCGACATCAGTGATTCATGGGAACGGGAAGCGGAAGACCCCAGGTTCTTTGCGAGGTTCTCACCGCCTGGATACGCGCTCGGCATCAACGTCGTGCTTTATGCGTTGACACACTGACCGCGCGCGTAAACGCGAAGATCAGACCGAAGCCTGCCCCATGGTGTCCCGGTCGTGGATGATCAGAACAGGCTGGTAGGGACGATCACCGTGACGGCGGGCATCGCTTATCCAAGCTCGTGTTCATCACGGTCACGATGTCGCAAAGTACCCCGGCGCGCTCTGACGCGTAGCGCCGCGTCGCGCACCTCCACGCGGATGGTATGCCAACGCCCATCCCGATGGCCGACGCCCAAGTAGCCGAGATAATATTGTTTACTCAGCTCGTCCGCGATGCTCCCAGTCGCACGATCGAGGTCACGTCCCTCTCGCACCACCTCGGTGCGCCCGCCGCTCTCGTCGGTGATTTCCCGCAAGGCCGCGACGTTGAGCGAGTCCGCCGCTCTGGTCCTGCCCATCGTCTGCGGGAACTGTGGCGGTATGGGCCACGGCATGCGGCGGCGTCTACGGCTCGGCTGTCCGTCGCCGTCGATGCCAACGGCGTAGACGAGCACCTCGGTCTCGCGCACGACCTGTCGGACGTCCCGTATGCCGGTACGGCTATTGGTGTCGTTGCCGTCCGAGATGAGGATGACCGCCTTCTTGAGGCTGCGTCCGTCTTGGGCTATCGGTACGGTCTCGACGATCGCGTCGTACATCGCGGTGCCGCCGACAGCCCGCACCCCCCGCAGGCCGGTGCTCACCGCTTCGCGGTTCGTTGTCCAGTCCTGGATGCGCCGAACGTCGTTCGCAAAGCCGTAGAGGAACACCTCGTCCTCCGGATTGAGGAGCTGGTCGAGAAAGCGCTCGATCGCAGAGCGGGCATTGACGATCTTGTCGCCAGCCATGCTGCCGCTGGTATCGAGCACGATCCCGAGGCTCACCGGAACGCGGTCGGCATTGAAGTGCATGACGTCGACCGGCCGATCGTCCTCGTAGACCAGGAAGTCGGTTTGCCGGAGTCCTGGCACGAAACGGCCGGAGCGATCGGTGACAGTCGCGGTGACGTTAACCAGCTCGACGCCGCCGTGGAAGCGGGACTCTTCTTGCGAGTCAAGCCGGCCGTGCGAGACGACAAATGCAGCCGCACCCGCGAGCGCGAGCGCTACATGGCGACGAGTGATGGGATGACGCATCGTCGTTTTTCTCGTCCCGCGGTTGGCGAGCCTCCGGGCGGTTTCGAGGCAAAAGCCTTGCCGCTCTGGACGCGCGAACCTGTGGCCGGCTTCTTATTACTTCGCCTGAACGCGCCAAGATTCTGTGCCGTTTCGTGGGAAAAATGAGCGTCCTTTCACCACGAATTGTGAACGGGTGCGTCGATGCACTTTGCAGGACCTGTTGGCCCCTCGTTTCCGGCATTCTGCATGGACGGCCGGTGCGGCCGACAGGAAGCTCCCAGCAACGCTAGTTGGGATGGCAAGGGGCAATCGATCGAATGTGGCGCGTTCTTTGCCCCTCTTCACCCGTTCTGTTGCAAATGATCAGAGGCCGTCGGTGAGTCGTCCTCAATTCCGGATACTCCTGCTCACCGTTCTGCTCTTCGCGGCTGTCGCGTCCATTCAACGCCCATCGTCAGCTGCACAGCCGACGCAGCAATCTCCCTCGTTCCGCGCTGGCGTCGATGTGGTCTCGCTCAGCGTGACGGTGACCGACCGCATGAACCGATACGTCACCGACCTCGACCTGCCCGAGTTCTCTGTGTTCGAGGATGGCGTCAAGCAAGACGTCACGTTTTTCAACCGACGGCAGCAGCCAATCGCGTTGTCGCTGCTCCTCGACAGCAGCGCGAGTATGGAGGAACACCTCTCCACGCTGCAGGCTGCGGCGACCAACTTCGTGCGACGCCTCAGACCGAACGACCTCGCCCAGGTCATCGATTTCGACAGCCGTGTCACTGTGCGGCAGCCGTTCACATCCAGTCAGGCGGCGTTGGAAACGGCGATTCAGCAGACTGTGGCTGGCGGCTCCACGTCGCTCCACAACGCGATTTACGTCGCGCTCAAGGAGCTTGGAAAGATTCGCGCCGTCGCGGACGAGGACGTGCGCCGCCAGGCACTTGTCGTGTTCTCGGACGGGGAGGACACGTCGAGTCTGGTGTCGTTCGAGGAAGTGCTCGATCTGGCCAAGCGGTCCGAAACCGCGATCTACACCATTGCGCTGAGAGGCGCCGACACACAGACGAGAGGTTTCCGTGAGGCAGAGTTCGTTCTGCGGTCGCTCGCGCAGGACACCGGCGGACGCGCTTTCTTCCCCGCCAAGATCGAGGACCTGGCAGGTGTGTACGCCCAGATCGGCGACGAGCTCGCCAGCCAATACACGCTCGGCTATACGTCCAAGAACCCCAGACGCGATGGCGCATGGCGTCGGGTAATCGTGCAACTCTCGCGACCCAATATGATCGCCCGCGCCAAGAACGGGTACTACGCGCCGACGGCGCGTTGATGGCTGTCACTCGGTGGGAAATGCGTTCCCGATTGCATATCTTCCTGGGGCTGGCGGCCATCGGAGTCCTGCAGCTCGCTCTTCCGCTCGCCGCCCAGCAGCCCACCTTTCGCTCGGGAGCGCGGACCGTGCCCTCGTACGTCACGGTGACCGACGGCAGCAACCGTCTCATCACCGATCTGCCACGCGATGCCTTCGAGGTCCTCGACAACGGCCGGCCGCAAGAGATCACGATTTTCGATAATGAGGTGCGTCCCGTCACGGTTGTCGTCATGCTCGACACGAGCATCAGCATGACGCTCCGGCTCGATGATTTGTTTGCCGGGGCCGAGCAGTTCCTGCTCCGGCTCCTGCCGCACGACCGGGCGATGCTTGGCGCCTTCAACGACAAGCTTCAGTTCACGTCGGGATTCACGAACGACCGTGATGACCTGATTGCGTCGTTGAAGGATCTGCAATACGGCAATGCCACACGTTTATACGACGCGTTGTATGCCAGCCTCGATCAGCTGCAGGGCGCGGACGGACGCAAGGTGATGTTGCTGTTCACGGACGGCGCGGACTTCGGCAGCCGTCAAGGACCGGGGCGCGCTCTGGAGCGGGCGCGTGACGAGGAGGTCATGATCTACGGCGTCGGTCTCGAAACCGAGTTCTTCAACGGCCAGCGCCGGGTGCGGAGCAAGCCGGATGAGATCTTGAACCGCTTTGCGAGGGAGACCGGCGGCGGCTATTTCGAATTGAAGCTGGACGCCGACCTGAACGCCTCCTTCACCCGCATCGCCCAGGAGCTGCGCAGCCAGTACCTGATTGGCTTCAGCCCCGCGGTCCTCGATGGCAAAGTCCACACGCTGGAGGTGCGCGTCAAGCGCCAGGCCCACAAGGCGCGAAGCCGCCGGAGCTATGTCGCATCCGCCGAGCTCACACAGTCGGAGAACGTCCCTTGAGATCCGGGTCTCCCGACCTGGCCTGCAGGCACGGACCCGGCCCGGTTACTACGCGTCGAGGACGGCGCGCCTTCAAGATCAGCGCTAGACCTACGTTTTTGACAGTCGGTTCGACGGTGCGGTGTTCATCGCGAGCGATCGAGTGCGCGTTTTGCCGGATTCGCTGGATGTCGCTCCGGCATTCTGCACGGATAGGCCTCTCAGTCTACCGAATGCCGTCCGGCCACGTTATCGTGAGAGTTGAGAGGCGCAATTCGCGCGCCTGGCGTGCTCTTTGCGTCCTCTGGACGCAGGCTTTCAGCGACCGATGATGAAACTCGCGCCCGCAAGATTCGCACTGTTAACGGGTGTTCTCGTTTCTGCCTGCGTCATTCAAGGTCCGATCGCGCTTCACGCGCAGGAAAGCCGGCCGACGTTCAGCGCGGGCATCGCCCTCGTTCCCATCACAGCGGTCGTGCGCGATTCGCGCAACCGAATTGTGCGAGATCTCACACGCGAGGACTTCCAAGTTCTCGAACACGGTCTGCCACGCCCGATCGTCGAGTTCATGGCGAGAGACGATGGACCGATTAGCGTGGCGTTCCTGTTCGACACGAGCGGCAGCATGCCCGTTGCGTCCAATCTGGAGAAAGGTAAAGGACTGGTCGCGCACTTCCTGACGCAGATGAAGCCGTCGTCGGACGAGGCCGCGCTGTTTACCTTCGATAAGGACCTCCGCCAGGAGGTGCCGTTCACGAACGACGTCAACAACGTCCGCGGCGCTCTGGGCCGCGTGACCGCGTGGGGTCTGACCTCGCTGTATGACGCCATTGCCGAGACCGCCAAGCGGGTGGCGGATCGCGGCCCATCGGGCCGCCGTGCCGTTGTGGTCATTACCGACGGCGACGATACGAGCAGCGTGCTCACACCTGCAGAGGTTTCGGGTTTGGCGAGCGCTATTGACGTGCCGGTCTACGTGGTCGCCGTGGTGTCGCCTCTCGACCATCCGGGCAACGCGGGCGCCGTCGTTGCGGCTGAAACCAACGGCAACCTCTCGAATCTCGCGTACTGGACTGGAGGGGACCTCCTCTATGTCAGCGCGCCGGAACAGACCAGCCTGGTGACGAAAGAACTGCTCGCGGTCATGCGACAGCGGTCCTTTCTCGCCATCGAATCATCCACAGCGCCGGGCTGGTACCGTCTCGAGGTGAGAATGAAGCGCCGTGACCTGACGGTACGGACCAGAAGCGGCTATTTCGCAGCACAGTCGCCGCGCATCGGCGAAGCCGCGCCTGCCGGTCGCAAAGGACAGAGCTAGAACACCAACCAGAACATGGCGCTCCTCATGCCGTGTCGAACGCCATCATCCTTTCGATGGTGGCCGCGCTTGTCGGAGTAATTGAATCCCCCGTTCTGATCCGGAGCATAATCTCCGGCAGTGGCGACCGACGTCACCGGGGGCGAACAGCCCGTGGTAATCGGTAGAGGTTTCCGAATAGTGGCCCGCCTGCTCATAGCCGTGCTGATCGTCTCATCTGGCTACGCGTACGCGCAGTTCCGGCAGGACTTCTACGGTGGTGTGCTGCGTGGCGAACAAGGCGATCCCGCGGAATTGCCACCACAAACGTGGCCCGATCGCAACGTCGCCGGGTGCCACATGCTCTACAGGAGCGTCCGCCGCGAGGCGAACGGCGCCGGCTGGCGCACCGATTATCCATGGGGACAGCGGCACCTCTTGATCCGATTGTCCGAGCTGACCAAGACACGCGTCAGTTGGCAGGGTCCGGGTGTTCCCCATGTGTGGCTTGTGCGGCTCACCGACCCTGCGCTTTTCGAATGCTCGTACCTGATGGCCTCTGATGTCGGCACAATCGGGCTGTCGCAGGAAGAAGCCCAGAACCTGAGGCTCTACCTGGAGAAGGGCGGCTTTCTGTGGGTCGATGACTTCTGGGGAGAGGCGGCCTGGGAGCAGTGGTCGCGCGAGTTCGCGCGGGCCATGCCATCTACTGAGTACGTGATCGAAGACGTGCCGCTCAGCGATCCGATCTTCCACTCGATGCTCGAGATGAACAAGATTCCGCAGGTCACCGCCATCGGCTTCTGGCGCGCCGTCGGTGGACGGACGACATCCGAGCGCGGCGCAGAATCGGCAGTGCCGCACCTCCGTGCGATCCGCGACAGGCACGGCCGCATCATCGCCGTGATGACGCACAACACCGACGTGTCGAACTCCTGGGAGCGAGAAGCGGAAGATCCAGCGTATTTCTACCAGTTCTCGATCGACGGCTACGCTCTAGGGATCAACATCCTTCTCTATGCGATGACGCATTGAGAAGGCACGGCGTGGATTCCGAGCAGAGAGCGAGGACGCGGATCCGTCGCCGTGAAGGTAACTGACTGGCATCCGCCCCGTACCTGGGTGTTGTATTACGATTTGCCGCAAGGAGAAACGGACATGGCCATCTCACGACGTGACGCGATTTGCAGCATTTCGGGGGCCACGCTTGCCGGTCTGTCGTTGGACGGGCTGATTCCCGAAGCCCTGCAGGCGCACGCTCCCCAGGCGCCGCAGGCACAGGAGGCGTGGCCGGATCGGCTCGTGGAGCGCCCTCTCCGTCAGGGGTTTCCGGCGCCGCTCCCGCTTAACCCGGATGGTTCGGCCCCTGAGCACCCGGAGAGCGCGGCCGGACCGATCACGGATCCGCTCATGTGGCGCACGCCGAACCGGCAGGCGCCAGAAATCGAGTTCGACTACCGCAAAATGGCGATCAAGGTGGATACGCGCGGGCTGGCAAAGCTCACTGGGACGCTGCGCTTCGAGGACCTGGAGAAGCTGCCGCGTCGTCTCCCGCACCTTTCTCATGCAGTGTGGTGCCCCGAATCCCCGCGGGATCGTGAAATGGACCGGCGTCCGCTTCAGCGATTTCGCCGACATGCTGGGCCTCGTCCCCGGCGCGCATTATTGCCGGCTGATCGCGTCCGACCGCCATTACGTCGACGAGCCGCTGACGACGCTTGCGGCATCCGCAGGTGATGCTGGCGTGGCTGATGAACGACCAGCCGATTCCCCCGAGGCACGGCGCGCCACTCCGGCTCATCGTCCCGTTCCGCTACGGCAACCGGAGCATCAAGGCCATCACGGAGATGATCTTTGCTACGCCTGGTCTGCCGGCGCTGCCACTGCCGGCCTGAGCGTTGCGCACGCGAGCCGAGGTAAGAGGGATGCACCCGAATGCGCACCGAGGCGCTTCTGTCGTCCTTAAGGGGTTCCCAACTCCCGATCCAGTCTGCCCACAATTAGCCCGTAGGAGCCGCACCCGAAGACGAGGGCAACGCCCGCGGCCACGAGCAGCGGCACCGTAAAGTCTCCGGAGCTCGACACCAGCATGCCAGTGACGACGGGCGCGAAGGATCCGCCGACGTTCCCGCCGAAATTCTGGAGCGACACCAGCGAGGAGACGAGGTGAGGCGGGGCGACGTCGATCGGCATGGAGTTCACCGCCGCGGTAGAAAAGCTGAGGCTCGCCACCGACAGTGTCAACCACGTGATCGCCCGCACATCGTCGGACGCATACGCCCCGGCAATCGTGAAGGCAGTCGCGCCCAAGAGTCCGGCGACGGCGAACCCTTTCCGCACCAGCGTCACGCGCCATCCCGCTGCAATCAGCTGGTCACCGGCCCAACCTCCCAGGATCACGCATGCGGTTCCCACGAGAAAGGGCAGCATTCCGACGACGCCGGTGGTCAGCGTTGACATGCCGCGCTGGAGGACCAGATAACCGGGCAGCCACGTGACAAAGACATAGTAGATGTAGAGATAGCCGGCCTGCCCCACCATCACACCCCACGTTGTGGCGTACTTGAGGAGTGTCGTCCATCTGATCTGACCCTGGGTCTCATGCGATTGGGGGCGGGCAGCGGTGTCGGCCGGCAAGGAGCGGTACACGGCGAGCCACCACCCGATCCAGAAGAGGCCAAGCGAGCCAGTGGCATAGAAGACCCAAGGCCACCCCCAGTGCACCAGGACGACGGAGGCGAACGGGATGCCGAGTGTCAGGCCGATCCTGTTGCCGGCGAAAAAGGTTCCGATTGCAAAAGCGCGGTGCTTCGCGTCGAACGTTTCGCGAATGACACGCGAGCCCGATGGAATCATCAACGACTCGCCGATCCCGACGAAGGCACGCAGCACGGCAAGCGGAGCGAAGGCTGTTGTCAGGCTGCACAGCACGGTCGCAAGCGACCACGACCCGATGCCGGCCGGATACGCCCGCCGCGGACCAGCCCAATCGGTCAGCGGCCCAGCCGCCAAGAGCGACAACGTGAACGCCCAGTTGAAGATCGAGAGCAACACGCCGACTTCGGCCGGAGAGTAGTGATAGACCTTGATGAGGTGCGGCCCAACCACGGCGAAATTGACGCGATCGATATAGGCGATCGCTTGTGAGCTCGCCAGCAGCAACAGGATATTCCAGCGATAGGCTGCGGAGGTCGGGGGCACGAGGAGCGCAGATTAGAGAGGAAGGCTCAGGCAAATCGCGACGTCAGCGAAGGCAGCCGATGAACCGCCTCCCGAATCACCGCACAGATCGTTCAGACAACGAGCGCGACATGATCGCTGCCGCCTTCGGTGAGCCCGCGCGCCTTCATCCACTCGTAGGCGCGAGTGAAGAGCACCGGATCGTAATAGTCGACATGTTTGTAGCGCACGAACGCGCGCAGCAGTTCGTGCGGCTGCAACGCGCCCTTCGCGTGCGCCGCAACATGGTGAGCATACTTGTAGAAGTCGGCATTGATGCGATCGACCGCTTGGTTTTCCGCCTCGTAGTACGCTGTGCGCTGTTCGGGCGTCAGGTCGGGCGAGATCACCTCGCCGCCCCGGTAGAAGCACGCGGCGATCACGTGCGCTCCCGCCTTCAGGCCGAGACTGATGAACGGTTCCATCAGCGTAGCCACGCGAATCGTCCCGCTTTGGAGCCCCGCCCAGCGCGTCTGCGGCAGCCCGCCGCGGTCGATTTTGACGTGCTCCGGGCCGACGGCGCTTTCAAGCATCTGTAACGTGCAGTAATGCGAGCCGGTGAGCTCCTGGACCACGACCGGCACGTCCGCGAGATCACGCGGCACCTGCAGCGTGTCGTCGAACGTCAGGATCGCCTGCGCCGCCACCGCGGCACGCAACGCGGCGATGTTGCCGGCGCGCGTGCCACGTTCCAGTCGGTCGATGCTTGCCCATTCGCAGACGTTATAACTGTCCGCGGAGCCGCACTCGAACAGCTGCTCTTTCAGTCGCGACATGACCGGATGTTCCGCCCTGTCCTTCTCGCGATCGGCATAGGTGGCAGAGAACCGGACATCGAGACCGGCCGTTTCGAACAGCCCTTCCTCGATGCCGACGATGACCGGCAGATCGAAAACCGGGTTGTTGGGCGCAATTCTAACAACCGGCTTTTCCTGAACGGACACCATGACTCCCTCCTGACGACAAGATTCGACGGATGGGGCGGAGATGCGACCCCGTCAATCCCACCCATCCTCACGTCTAACGATGCAGTGTAGCCTGAAGGACCCTCAGATCATGGGCCACGACCATAGACACGAACGTCGCGGTGGGCAGCGGAACCAAGGCCGGCCGCTCGCCATCACTCTGGCGGTGGTCCTCGTTTACATGAGTCTGGAGGTCGTGGGTGGCCTCCTCTCCGGCTCGCTTGCCCTGCTTGCCGACGCCGGCCATATGCTGTCGGATGCCGGTGCGCTCGCCCTGACGCTGTTTGCGATGCGGGTTGCACGCCGACCCGCGACAACCCAGCGGACGTACGGCCACTACCGCGCCGAGATTCTGGCGGCACTCGCCAACGGTGCGGCACTCGTCGCGATCGCTGTTTTCATCTTCGCTGAAGCGTATGAACGTCTGAACAACCTGCCGGAGGTGCACGGACCGCTGATGCTCGCGGTCGCGTCCGGGGGCTTGGTAGTGAACTTGATCGGGCTGTGGATTCTACGGGATCACCGTGACGCGAATCTGAACGTTCATGGGGCATGGTTGCACGTGCTGTCCGATGCACTCGGCAGCGTTCAGGCGATCGTGGCCGGCGCGCTCATTTGGGCGTTCAGATGGAACTGGGTCGATCCCGTCGCCTCGATGCTGATCGGCGTCCTCGTGATCTATTCAGCGTGGTCGCTGATCCAGCAATCGGTGGCGGTTCTCATGGAGAGCGCTCCGGGCCACCTCAACGTTGATACCCTCCGCTCGGCACTGCTCGAAATGCCTGGCGTGTCAGACATCCACGACTTGCACGTATGGACCATTACCAGTGGTTTCGTCGCTCTATCAGCCCATGTGACCTGCGTCGATCCGGACAATCACGAGCGTGTGTTGCGAGCGGCCCACGATCTGCTCGCCACTCGGTTTGGCATTCGGCATACCACGATCCAGATCGACCGTGATCCTTCCTGCGAGAGCGCCGCTCATCCAACAATCTGATGCCTGCCGACGCGCAAACACCACAGCCAGCGTTGCTGCCGAGATTCGACTGTGTGCAAGGCGATATGGACTCGGAACCGGCTGCCCTCCGAACAACTCACGGAGCCGGAATCACTTCAGCGTCGATCAGAACGACGATGCCCTGGGCGATCATCGGCCTGATCGTGGGCAGCACCGCTCGAAGCGTGGCTTCGTTGTCGATGACGAGGATCGCGATCGGTTTGTCGTGCGGAAGACCGATCAGCCCCTTGCGATGCACGCCGCGATGGGCGCCATAGCCGGTGAGGCCCTGAAGCACGGTCACGCCCGCAATCCCGTGCGCTTCCAGCACGCGCACCAACGCCTCGTGCAGCGGCTCACCGTGCCACTCGTCCCGCTGCGTCGAAGATCGCGAGAAGCAGCTTCGTCGGTGCTGCGATCGGCTGCGCCCGCTCATCGGTCATGATCGGTCGCCTCTCCGCGAACAATTCCGCCAGCCGCGACGCCTGGTATCGTCTTCCGGCCGTGACGTAGTACAGGCTCGGCAGCACCAGCAGCGTCAGCAGCAGCGTCGACGCCAGCCCTCCGACGATGACGGTGGCGAGCGGGCGTTGGATGTCCGATCCGATTCCGGTCGCGAGCGCCGCAGGCATCATGCCCAGCATCGCGACGACAATCAGCATGAACATCGGACGCACTTGAGATTTCGCGCCCGACACGATCGGCCTCCCGCAGCGATGCCCCAGGCTCGTCCAGGCGGCGGTTGATTTCCGCAACGTACAAGAGCCCGCCCATCACCGCGACACCGAACAGCGTCACGAATCCCACGGCGGCCGAGACCGACAGGTTGATGCCGCGCAGGTAGAGCGCCAGAATGCCTCCGACCAGCGAGAACGGCACGTTGACGAGGACCAGCGCGGCGTCGCGCATGGACGCAAAGGCCACGAACAGCAGGCCGAACACGATGAGAATCGTCACCGGGAGGATGAGGGCCAAGCGCGCACGTGCCCGCTCCAGGTTCTCGAACTGCCCGCCCCAGCTGACGCGGTAGCCGGACGGCAGCGTCACGACCGGCGCCGACTTTGGCCTGGGCTTCCGCCACGAAACCGCCCTGGTCCCGGTCTCGGATGTTCGTACGCACGGTGATCTGCCGCTGGTTCTCGCGGCGCCCGATGATGCTCGGACCGCGGACGGTTTCGACGCGGGCGAGTTGACCCAGTGGCACGCGTCCGCCACCGGGCGTGGCCACCAGAATCTGTGCGATGGCCGTCTGATCGGTCCGCGCCTCCGGCACGTACCGCACCGTCAAGTCGAACCGGCGCTCCCCCTCGAACACCACGCCGACGCCGCGACCGCCGATCGCAAGCTCGATCACGTCCTGGACGTCACTGATGTTGAGCCCATAGCGGGCGAGCGCCGCGCGATCGACCGCGATCCTCAGTTGCGATTGGTCGGCCTCCTGCTCGATTGACGTGTCGGCGGCGCCGCGCACGGTCCTGACCACGTCCAGCACTTCGGCGGCGAGACGGCGCAGCGTCGACGAGATCAGGTCCGGTGATGATGACGGCCAGATCGGCGGACGAGCCGGTCGCGATCTCGGTCGACGTGTCGATGATCGGCTGCGTGATGTTGAACGTGGCGCCGGGAATATGGCTGTTGAGCCGCTGCGACAGCTCCTGGACGAGATCGCGCTTGGTCTTGCCTGAAGGCCAGGTGGAGTACGGATGGAGCTCGATCAGCAACTCGTTCCGATTGGGGCCGAAGGGATCCATGCCCGAGTCGTTTCGACCGCTCTGGGACATCACCATCTTGACTTCCGGCGACTGCCGGATGAGCTGTCGCATGCGGGCCGCGGTCTCGGCGGATTCTTCGAGGGAAATCCCCGGCGTCAGATTCGACCGAATCCAGATGACGCCCTCGTCGAGCTGCGGCAGGAATTCGGTCCCGAGCGCTCCGCCGAGCGCCGATGGCCAGCGCCACGAGCGCCGACGCCGTGCCGATGACGAGCACGCGTGTGCGCGAGCGTCCACCGCACGGCCACCTCGTATCGATCGAACACCCACTCGAGCAGCGGATTGCGCCTGCGTGCGCGCCCCGTGGCGAAAGACCCACGTCGCGAGCACCGGGACCAGCGTGAGCGAGAGCATCAAGGCGCCGATCAGGGCGAAGCAGACGGTGTACGCCATCGGCGTGAACAGACGGCGCTCCACGCGCTCGAGCGTGAGCAGCGGCAGATACGCGGCGATGATGATGACCATCGAGAAGAAGACCGGTCGCTGCATTTCGATCGCGGCTCGGCGAATCGTGTCGTCCACGCTTCTCTCGTGCGGCTCGCCACCGCGTTCCGCGAGCCGCCGCACGATGTGCTGCACCATCACCAGGTTGCCGTCGACGATGATCCCGAAATCGATCGCGCCGAGGCTCAGGAGGTTTGCCGGGATTCCCGCGAAGTGCATGCAGACGAACGCAAACAGCAGCGACAGCGGAATGGTGACCGCGGTGATGAGCGCGGCGCGGACGCTGCCCAGCATCAGCGACAACACGACGATCACGATGATGAGGGCTTCGGTCAGCGTTCGCGTGATGGTGCGAAGCGTGTTGGCCACCAGATCCGTGCGGTCGTGAATGGGCACGATCCGAACGCCTTCGGGCAGACGATTGGCGTTGAGATCATCGACGGCCTCATGGATGGCGCGCAGCACCTGGCTGGGATTCTCCCAGCGGCGCATGAGCACGATGCCTTCGACGCCCCCGATCCGATCGTTCAGCCCGAAGATACCGGTTCGAGGGGCGGCGCCGACCGACACGCGTCCGATGTCCTGCAACAGCACCGGCACGCCGTCTTTGGCCTTCAACGCGACGTGCTGGACGTCGGGCACGGACTGAATCAGGCCCACACCGCGCACGACCATCGCCTGCTGGCCGTTGCTGACCAGTGCGCCACCCGCGTTGCGGTTGTTCATCTCGACCGCGTGCGCGACGTCGGCGATCGTCAGCTTGTATTTCTCCAGCGCCAGCGGATCGACCTCGATCTGATACTGCTTGACCAGCCCGCCGAAGATGACCACCTCCGCCACGCCCTCGACTTGCGCCAGCCGGGGCGCGATGACCCAATCCTGCAGCTCGCGCACCGCCATGTCGTCGTAGCCCCTCCGCCTCGATGACATAGCGGTAGAACTCGCTGATCCCGGACGAGAGCGGCCCCAGCGTCGGTGTGACGCCGTCCGGCAGCGCCACATCCCGAAGCTTCTCGAGCACGAGTTGCCGGGCGAAGTAGTCGTCGGTGCCTTCGGCAAACGTCAGCTCGACGACCGACAGCCCGAAGATCGTGCGGGACCGCCGCGCGATCACCTGTGGGACGTTGTTGAGCGCGCGCTCGATCGGAATCGTGACCTGCTGTTCGACCTCCTCGCTTGCGTTCCCGGGATGGACCGTGATGACGACGACGCCGGTGTCGGAGATGTCGGGATACGCTTCGACGCTCGAGTTGCTGGAAGGAATAGAGGCCGAGCGCGACCAGTCCGAGACCCAGGACGAACGTCAGCAGCCGGTGATGAAGCGCGTACGGAAGCAGGCCCGGCCATGCGACGCTTACTGCGACACGAGCAGCATCGTGCCATCGACGACCACGCGATCGCCGCTGGCGAGACCGCGTGTCACGACGACGGCATCGTTGTGCCGGGGACCGAGTGACACCTCTCGACGCTCGAACTCGCCGCGCGTCCGCTCGACGAACACCGTCGTGCGTCCCTGATCCTGCACGGTCGCGCCGGCCGGCACCGTCACGACGGGACGGGCGGGTCCGGTGTAGCGAACGCGCGCGAACATCTCAGGCTTCAGCAGCCGGCGCCGATTGTCCAACTCCGCGATGACGCGCACGCTGCGCGTCTCGGGATCGAGCGCCCCGGCGACGCGGGCGACGCGTCCCTCGAACGGTTCGTCCGGATACGCCGCGACGTCGATCGTGACCGCGCTGTCCGGTCTGAATCCGCGCGAGCGCGCTCTCGGGCACCGAGGCCACGATCCAGACGCGCGCGAGATCCGCGACGGTGACAGCTGGCGACGTCGTGTCGCTGCGATACTCGCCAGGGGCGACCGCGATCTCGACGACCTCGCCGTTGATCGGCGATCGCACGCTCGCCAGCGCCTCGCGCTGTTCGGCGTTCACGCCAAAGAGCCGCAGGCGGCGGGCCACGTCGTCGTGCGTGGCGCGCGCCTGCTCGAGCGCGGCGGTCGCGACGGCCAGCTCCGTCTCGGCCACCAACACTTCCTTCTGGGCGATGGCCCGGTTGGCGAGCAGATCGCGCACGCGGCTCACGTCGGCCTCGGCCTTCGCCACGGCCGCCTCGCGCTGCCTGACGTCAGCCTGCGCCTGGCGCCACGCCGACTGCAGCTCGGAGACGTCCGGGGTCTCGAGCGTCAGAAGCACCTGGCCGTGCGCGCACGCGATCGCCGAGCGTGACGCTGACCTCGCGAATGCGTCCTGGCACCGGCACCGCCAGCCGCGCCAGACGCTCCGGGAATCGGTTCGACCTTGCCGGGGACGTCGAATTCATCGACCGGCAGGGTCGCGTCGGTCACCGGCGCGACGCGAATGCGCTCGAGTTGCGGTGACGCCGGATCGAAGCGGACGACGTTGCCCGATCGTGTGGGCCGCGTCGCCGCCGTCGACGTGGCGTCGGTCTGGTCCGCCTGACTGCGTACACGCGGGCGCCAGAGCCAGGAGTACGGCCAGGCCAGCCACGATCGACGCATTTCATGGAGTCGCGTCCTCTCCCACGGCGGCGCGCACGAGAAACACGCCGCGCGCGATACTCGGCCCGCGCCTCGTTCCACGCCTGCATCGTCTCGTTGAACGCGCGCTGCGCGTCGAGGAACTCGATGAGCGTGGCCTCTCCGCGGCGATAGGCGTAGTCGGTGATCGCGCGCACGTCGCGCGCCTGCGCGAGCATCTCCGCTTCGACGATCCTGAGCGCCGCTTCGGCCGCCGCGTACTGCGCCGACGGCGATGTCGACGTCGCCCGCGATGACCTGTTCGAGCTGGCGCACCCGGGTGTCGGCCTGCCGTTCCTCTTGACCGGCGCGCGCCACGTTCCCCTGATTCCGGTCGAAGAGCGGCAACGGCATGCTCGAAGAACAGGCCCAGCGAGTTGCCGCGGCCGGCGAGTCCCTGTTGCCGCCGGTACTCGCCGCCGATCGTGAAGTCGATCTGTCCCTGCGCCAGCTGCAGGCGGATCTCGGCTTGCGATCGGGCCCGGGCGCGCTGCAGCGCGCGGAGATCCGGTCGCGCGCGCAACGCGCGTGCCTGCAGGTCCGTTGCGCTGTCGGTGATCGGCGCCGGCCGCTCGAGTGGCGGCAATCTCGAACGGCGTCGCCGCCAGGCGTGACGGCCGATCACGCGCTCCAATCGCCGTCGCTCCGTGCGGACCTTGAGCTCGGCGCTGCGCACGGCCTGCTGCGACTGCAGCGCGGCGATCCGACTGCGGAGCAGCTCCACCTCCGCGACCTCGCCGCCGCGCACGCGTGCCTGATTCAACGTCACGATCTCCTGCAGGCTCGCGGCGTTCTCGCGAGCCAGCGCCAGATTCTCCTGTGCGAGTTGCACGTCGATGAACGCCTGCTGGACCTCCAGCTTCAACGTGCGGACGGCATCGAGGACCTCGGCCTCGGCCATCGCACGCTCCTCCTGCGCCACCGCCATGCGCCGCGCGCGCTTCGCGCCGCGCTCCAGGAGAAAATCGACGCGCACGCTGTACTCGGGAGGGCCCGCGCCGTTCTCCTCATTGAAGCCCGTGCCCAGGAAGTCGAGGTGATCGCCGCCCAGGCTCAACACCGGATTGGGACGGAGCCGCGCCGTGATCAGGTTCGCATCGGCGATCGTGACCCCAGCACGCGTGGCGATCAGGTCGAGGTTCTTCTCGAGCGCTTCCGCGATGGCGGCGTCGAGCGTGAGCCGTGCGGTGGCGGCGGTCTGCGAAGGTGCCTGGGCGACAACGGCAGAGGATGACGCAAGCGATGTGATGACGAGAATGCTGAGGGGTACGAATCGCACGGCGGCGCTCTATTGCAGCGGACGTGCCGTACGTGTGAGCCTCGAGAAACCGCTGGACTCCGGCGTGTAACGCGTCGTTGTCCGTGCGGTTTGCCCGAGTGATCGACGTCAGCTCCGGCACCCTGCATAGACGCGTCAGGTCGTATCGAAGACTCTCTGAAACAAGCGTAGTGCTATGCTCCCAGACTGCATGTCGCGGTTCAGGTACCCGTTCCGCATCCACACAGCTATCGCGATTCTTGCGGTCCTGCTGGCGGCAGCGGCCACCGAAGCCCAATTTGGACGAGGGCGTTTCAATCCCCGCGTCGCCACACCGGACGACTACGACGGGTCGTTCCACTTCTGCCGCGTCTGGTTCCGTAACGGCATGGGCGGAGACGGTGGCAACTGGTCCGTTGACTACCCGCGCGCCGACATCAATTTGTCGATTCGGCTCGCGGAGCTGACGAAGACAACCGTCAGCCGGGCCGGCGAAACGCAGCCGAACCATCTGCTCGTCCGGCTCACCGACGATACGCTGTTCCAATGCCCGTTTGTGATGATGACCGCGGTTGGATCATTGCACTTCGACGAGCGCGAGGCCGCGCGGCTCCGCGAGTACCTGCTGAAGGGCGGGTTCCTGTGGGTGGACGACTTCTGGGGCAGCTATGCGTGGAGCGTCTGGGCGACGCAAATCCGCAAGGTCTTTCCGTCCTCCGACTACCCGATGGTCGACCTGCCGACCGACCATCCGCTCTATCGGACTCAGTTCGTCGTCGCCCAGACGCCGCAGATCCCGAATATCGGCTTCTGGCTCGGTACGGGCACCACGTCGGAACGAGGTGCGGACAGCGCGGAGGTACACACGCGCGCGATCCTCGATCGCGACGGTCGTGTCATGGTGCTGATCACACACAATACCGACCTCGGTGATTCGTGGGAGCGTGAGGCCGACGATCCGACCTACTTCTACAAGTTCGCAGTCAGTGGCTATGCCTTCGGGATCAACGTCGTCGTGTACGCGTTGACTCATTGATCGTCACGACGGCTCCTGGAACGAGGCGCCGCGCGACTCTGCGCTTCACGACGCTCGCTGAGGCGGCGGCGCCGGGTTCATGACGTCGCGAAGTACCCGCGGCGCGCCCTGACGCGCAGCGATCGGTCGCGGAGCTCCACGCGAATCGTGTGCCAGCGCCCGTCGCGATGGCCAACGCTCGAGTAGCCGAGGTAGTACTGCTTACTCAGCTCGTCCGCGATGCTCGCAGTCGCGCGATCGAGGTCACGTCCATCCCGTACCACCTCGGTACGCCCGCCGCTCTCATCGGTGATCTGACGCAATGCCGCGACGTTGAGCGGATCCCCCGCTCTACTCCTGCCCATCGCCGGGGGGAACTGTGATAGGAGGGGCCATCGCATGCGCGGACGTCTGCGGCCCGGGATAGGAAACGGAATCGGTGTCCCCGGTGGCCGCACTCTGATTGTCGGCTGTCCCTCGCCGTCGATGCCCACGGCGTAGACAAGCACCTCGGTTTCGCGCACGACCTGTCGGACGTCCGCTATATCGGCGCGGCTGTTGGTATCGTTGCCGTCGGAGATGAGGATCACCGCCTTTTTGAGGTTGCGTCCGCCTTGAGCTATCGGTACGGTCTCGACGACCGCGTCGTACATCGCGGTGCCACCGACCGCTCGCACGCGCCGCAGGCTGGCGCTCAGAGCTTCGCGGTTCGTGGTCCAGTCGTGGACGCGCTGAACGTCGTTCGCAAACCCGTAGAGGAACACCTCATCGTCCGGATTGAGGAGCTGGTCGAGAAAACGTTCGATCGCAGCGCGGGCATTGACGATCTTGTCGCCAGCCATGCTGCCGCTCGTATCGAGCACGATCCCAAGGCTCACGGGGACGCGCTCTGCGCTGAAATGCGCGACGTCGACCGGCCGATCGTCCTCGTAGACCGTGAAGTCGGCTTGAGTCAGTCCCGCCACGAAGTGGCCGGACCGATCCGTGACCGTCGCTGTGACGTTGACCAGCTCGACGCCACTGAGGAAGCGGAAGCCCTCCTGCCCCGCCAGCCGGCTGTGTGACACCAGCAACGTGGCTACGCCCGCCACGGCGAGGACCACGCTGCGACGAACGAGGAAACGAGTCATACGTGACCGTCGATCCTAGTGCGATGGCTGCGAAAAAGCGACCGCAGGTGCGAGGCAAAAGCCTTGCCGCGCCGATCCCGTGTTCCTGGCGTGCTTTCGACTCGCATCGTAGCGGGCCTCCGCCTCGCGACACCACCAGCGGACGGCATCTGTCATCTGATGCATGCGGTAACCCATCGTGGCGTCCATGCGATTTGCAGGAATTGGACGGCGGCAACGTCCCGCATTCTGCATGGACACGGATTTTGCCGCGTCGCTCGAAGGGTCCTCTCACGTCGGCGATATAGAATCCAGACGATCTGGAGTTCCTCGTGATGCATCGCACGCTCCTGATGTTCGCGATTGCGGGCGTGCTGTCTGCGGCTGCACCACACGCACAGCAGCCGCCGTCATCCCCCCAACAGCCGGCGCCGCCCGCCGCGTCCTTTCGTGGCGGCGTAGACGTCGTGTCGCTGAACGTCACCGTGACCGATCGCGCCAACCGATATGTGCTAGACCTCGATCTGCCCGACTTCTCGGTGTTCGAGGATGGCGTCAAACAGGATGTCACGTTTTTTACCCGCCAGCGGCAGTCGGTAGCCCTGTCGTTGCTCCTCGACAGCAGCGCGAGCATGGAGGATCACCTGTCGACGTTGCAGGCCGCGGCGACGAATTTCGTGCGGCGGCTGGGTCCGAACGACGTGGCGCAGGTCATCGACTTCGACAGCCGCGTCGTGGTGCGGCAGGAGTTCACCGCCGATCACGCGGAACTCGAGCGCGCGATTCGACAGACGGTAGCCGGCGGCTCAACCTCGCTTTACAACGCGACCTACGTCGCACTCAAAGAGCTCGGCAAGGTCCGAGCCGTTTCGGAGCAGGACGTACGCCGCCAGGCCATTGTGCTGTTCTCAGACGGCGAAGATACGTCGAGCCTGGTGTCGTTCGAAGAGGTGCTCGAGATCGCCAAGCGTTCTGAAACCGCGATCTACACGATCGCGCTGCGGGACGCGGGGGCGCAGACCAGAGGTTTTCGTGAGGCCGAGTTCGTCCTGCGCTCGCTTGCGCAGGAAACGGGCGGGCGCGCGTTTTTCCCTGCAAAGATCGAGGACCTCGCAAGCGTCTACGCACAAATCGGCGAGGAGCTCGCCAGCCAATACACGCTCGGCTACACGTCAAAGAACCCGAAGCGCGACGGTGCGTGGCGCCGCGTGATCGTGCAGGTCGGCCGGCCGGATACCACCGCGCGGACCAAGAACGGGTACTGACGCCCCGAAACTACGGTGATCGCCGACATTCGTTGACACGTGGCATCCGCCAAGAACGCCACTCACTGGAATACGCGCGGCGCTATGTTCCCATGATGCGATTTCGTCATCCGTTACGCGTCCGCACAGGTGTCGTGGTTCTTGGGGTTCTGCTGGCGGCAGCGGCGGCCGGCGCGCAATTCGGCCGAGGGCGTTTCAATGTCCGCTTGGCCACCCCCGACGACTACGACGGAGCCTTCCATTTCTGCCGCGTCTGGTTCCGCAGCGCGCTGGGCGGCGACGGTGGCAACTGGTCCGTCGACTTTCCTCGCGCCGACATCAATTTGTCCATCCGGCTCGCCGAACTGACCAAAACCACCGTCAGCCAGACCCGCGATCGACAGCCGAACCACCTGCTCGTCCGTCTCACCGACGACACGCTGTTTCAATGTCCCTTCGTGATGATGACCGAGGTCGGCTCGGTGTATTTCGATGAGAGCGAGGCCGCGCGCCTGCGCGAGTACCTGCTCAAAGGCGGGTTCTTGTGGGTGGACGACTTCTGGGGCAGTTATGCCTGGGGCGTGTGGGCCTCGCAGATCCGCAAGGTCTTTCCGCCCGGTGAATATCCCATTGTCGATCTGTCGGCCGACCACCCGCTCTTTCAGACTCAGTTCGTTGTCGCGCAAACACCGCAGATCCCCAATATTGGGCACTGGCTCGGGACGGGCAACACGTCGGAACGCGGCGCGGACAGCGCCGAGGTCCACACACGCGCGATATTCGACCGTGATGGCCGCATGATGGTCCTGATCACACACAACACGGATCTGGGCGACTCCTGGGAGCGTGAAGCCGACGACCCGACCTACTTTTACAAGTTCGCCGCCAACGGTTACGCCTTCGGGATTAATGTCGTCCTGTACGCGTTGACGCACTAGTCGCCGTCAGAGGGATTCGATAGCGTCGGCGGGTCCAAGGACCCGCCCCACATATCTCTCGTAGCGGATCACAACAGCCCATCCACGAGCAGCCGAGTTCGAAACGGCCGCGCTCTCGTACTCCCGGACTGATTGTTGCGTCCCTTGCTCGCCGGGAGGAGAAAAGATGGGGTGTCACGATTCAGGAGGGAACGAGGATGAGGCTGTATGTGTTGCCGGCCGCGCTGATACTCCTGTTGCTGCCCGGCGTCTCGCAGGCCGACTGGCTCTTCACGCCGAGCCTCGGCGTGACGTTTGGAGCAGACGCGACCGGGAACGAGCACTTCACCTACGGCGCAGCGATCGGCTGGATGGGAGCGGGCGTGTTTGGCTTCGAAGGCGACTTCTCGTTCACTCCGGAATTCTTCGCAGGCGACGACGGTTTTAATCTGGACGGCGGGTCCCATGTCGTCACGGCAATGTTCAACGGCATTCTCGGCATTCCCATGGGCGGCCAGCATGGCGGAGGATTCCGTCCGTATCTCACCGCCGGCGCCGGAATGCTACAGGCCGAGGCCCGAAGCAGCAACGATCTCTTCGACGTCGACAACACTGAATTCGGAATCAATCTCGGAGGCGGGGCGATCATCTTCGTCAGCGATCACGTCGGTCTCCGCTCAGACTTGAGGTATGTGCGTTCGCTCGAGGATCCTGACGACGACAACGCGTTCGACGTGGCTCTCGGCAATTTCGACTACTGGCGCGGCACGGCGGGGCTGACGTTCCGCTGGTGACGCCCGCGTGGATTAATCCTCGCCGCGCTTCACTGTCTCGGAAATCCTGGGATTGACGAGCATCGGCGGCCGAGCGTTCATGAGAACTCCTGGTGGAATGCAACTGATGTTGCGACAACGAGTGAGAAGCGACCCGGCTCCGCTTTCCGCCGCGGCAGTCGCCTCTGCTTTCCGCGCGGCCGCTTGCAGCGCGGATAATCTCTGTTGGTCGTTGCGGGGTGATGTCGTTTCCGGCAGCTTCAGGTGCATCTTCAGCACGTATCCTGCGCGCGCACCAAAAATCCCGTCTCGAAACTCGAGATTGACCCACTCGCCGTCGATGCCGAGAACGCGAACCGATGTGCCTGCGGGCAGCTTCGTCAGCGGGGTGCGGGAAGAGTCAGGCAACAGGAAGATCGGGGCGCCGTCGGTCACGATCGTTGCGGCATTTCGCCCCGAATACTGGCCGTGCGCCGCTCCCGCAACAAACACGACGAGAACGCCTGCTAACACCGCGCACCACCGGATGCGTCTCTCGTTCGAGCTCGCGCGGAGCACCTTACGGAGCTGAATTGCCATCGCATTCGACCACCATTGACTGGACCTGTTCCAGCAGTTTACCCGGCAGCTCGACACGTTCTGAATTTCTCACGTCGCGCAAAGTACTTCCGCCGAAGTTCTCCTCTGAATAGACGGTCACAGTTGACGAAGGTCCGACTTTGAAGCTTCGGATGCGATTCCGCCAATCCCGGCGGCCAGGCATGTCGCGAAGGCTCGGGTAACGGCGCGACCCATTGATGTAATCGGATGCTCCGGCGAAGTACGGCTGCGCCCACACCTGTACGAAGCACCCCTCCGGACTCGGCAGCGTCATCCCTGAGGCAGGCGGCAATCTCGATGCGCCGCAGGCGGCCGACAAGAAGGTCGCAAGCGCATACACATACCGAATTCGTGCCCGCACGCGCGAAGGCCTAGCTCCCAGTGAAATAGCCCTGCTTCGTGCGCACGGTCACACCCGGCCGGTTGACGCGCACGTTCACGCGTCGCCACTGCCCCGTCCTGTCGCTGGTCGATATGTACGCGAGCAGGTACTGACTCGCCAACTCGTCGCGGATGTCAGCATAGACGCCGGCCAGATCCTTGGCGACGGTTGGGAAAAACGCGCGGCCCCCTGTCTGTTGCGCGAGCCTCGTCAGCACGAACGACGGATCACCGGAGCGCCGCGTTGCCGACGCCTCGATTCCGAGGCCAATCGTGTAGATCACGGTGTCGGACCGCAACGCCGCATCGAGCGCCTCATCGAAGCTGACGAGACTTGACGTATCCTCGCCATCCGACAGCACGACGATCGCGCGGCGACGCAGGCCTTCCTGCTCATCATCGAACCGGATTTTCCCGAGCTCTCGCAGGGCAATGTACACCGCGTTGTATATCGCCGTCGAACCGCCCGAGGCCGCACTGCGGATCGCCGTTTCGAGCGCCGTCTTGTCGTTCGTAAATGGCGCGAGCACGTTCACCCGACTGTCGAAGTCAATCACGGTGGCAGCGTCGGCTGGTCCGAGCTGCCGCACGAACCCGACTGCGGCGTCCTGCGCGACAGTCAGTGCCTGTTCCATGCTGGCGCTCGAGTCAATCAGCAGCGCCAGAGCCATTCGAACATCTGCCTTGCGAAAGAATGTGATGCTCTGCGGTCGTCCTTCCTCGAGTACGGTGAAATCACCAAGATCCAGGTCCGTCACGTACCGTCTGGCTCCGTCGGTGACGGTCACGTTGAGCAGGACGACGTCGACGCCCGCACGAAAGCGGACACCAGGGCCCTGCGCGCGGGTACCCAGCCCTGCAAAGAGAACCGCCAGAAGCGCGGTCAGCGCGAGATTGAGATTGAGGACTGCAGCCCGGCGTCGCCTCACGTGCTCACCCTCAGCTGATCTAAAACAGAAACGCGTAAGTTGCCTTACGAGACACTTTAGTTGCGACCCGCCGTTGCCTGGCCCTTTACCACTCCCAGGGTGTCAAAGCGGATGAGGTACGCTCTGAATCCCTTCACATCAGTAAAGTGGTGCGGTATGCCCGGCGGCACGTAGAGGATGTCGCCGGCCTTGACGTTCCGGGTTACGGCGTTGGGGATCGTTGCACTGTCTCCGCTCCCCGTCACCTTCCCGTCGGTCCGGGCGACCGCAGTACCGCTCGTGACGATCCACAGGTCGGCTGTGGCTTCGTGCGTCAGCGGAGGATCGTTCGGCAGCACGATGCGCACGTTGCCGCTGATGTTCGTCGGTCCGTTGTAGAGCCGCGAATTGGCGCGTTTCTGAGCCTCGTTCTCCTTCCATCGCGCTTCGATGTCGGCAGCAGGCCAGAAGGCGGTCTTGTCTTTCGGCAGGTCGGGCATCGGCTGCTTCTGTGCGGCCGGAATCGTTTGCGCCAGTCCCATCACGTCGAACCGGATCAGATACGCCCTGAATCCCTTGATGTCCGTGTAGTGGTGCGGCACGCCTGGCGGCACGTACAGAATGTCGCCGGCCTTTACGTTCCGGACAACTGGATTGCGAATCGATGCAGTCTCACCACTGCCGACCATCTGGCCGTCGGTCCTCGCGACAGCCGTGCCAGCCGTGACGATCCAGAGAATCCGCCGTGCCTTCGTGGACGAGTGGCGGGTCGTTGTCGAGGACGATGCGGATATTCGTGGTCCAGTTCGTCGTGGCGTCTGTGGGTCCGTTGAACAGACGCGAGTTGGCGCGCTTGAGGCTTTCGTTCTCTCGCCACCGCGCCTGGATGTCCTCGGCCGACCAGAACGCGGTCTTGTCGGCCGGCGCGTTCGGCACTTGAGCGGCCGCCGCTCCTCGTCCCCTCCCTGCTTGGCCGGCTTGCTGGGCATCTGCGGCTGCCCCCTGCCACGCGATGAGACCCACGACAACAACCGCGGCGACTAATGTGGTGCGCATCGTTATCTCCTGTCGTAAACCGCACTGAGCTGACGCGGGTGGAGTGTCCATCTTCCTTGCGTTCGAGTCAATCTCCTTCGAGGGTCGTGCTCTTATCAATGCGTCAACGAATACAGGACGATGTCGATCCCGAAGGCATAGCCGTTGGCGGCGAATTTGTAGAAGTACGTCGGGTCGTCTGCTTCACGCTCCCACGAATCTCCGAGATCGGTGTTGTGCGTCATCAGCACCATCACACGACCATCGCGGTCGAGAATTCCCCGCGTGTGGACTTCCGCGCTGTCCGCGCCCCGTTCCGACGTCGTGTTCGTCTCGAGCCAGAAGCCGATGTTCGGGATCTGCGGCGTCTTCGCGACAACGAACTGCGTTCGATAGATCGGGTGGTCGGGCGGCAGATCGACGATGGGATACTCAGCGTTCGGAAAGACCTTGCGAATCTGTGACGCCCACACGCTCCACGCATAGCTGCCCCAGAAGTCGTCCACCCACAGGAACCCGCCCTTGAGCAGATACTCGCGGAGCCGCGCGGCCTCGCGCTCGTCGAAATACACCGAGCCGACCTCGGTCATCATCACGAACGGACACTGAAACAGCATGTCGTCAGTGAGCCGCACGAGGAGATGGTTCGGCTGGAGCTCGCCCCTTTCGCTTACCGGCGTCTTCGTCAATTCTGCGAGCCGAATCGACAGGTTGATGTCGGCGCGAGGAAAATCGACCGACCAGTTACCCCCGTCGCCTCCCATGGCGCTGCGAAACCAGGCGCGGCAGAAATGAAAGCCGCCGTCGTAGTCTTCCGGCGTGGCGAGTCGGACATTGAAACGGCCTCGTCCGAATTGTGCCTCAACTCCTGCGGCGACCATCAGAACCGCCACGATCGCAGCACCAACGATTCGGTGGAAGCGCGCCCGTCGACCTATTTGCGTCGTCGATCTTTCGCTAGACATGGTTCAATGCGTCATCGCATACAGGAGCACGTTGATGCCGAGTGCGTACCCATCCGGGGAAAACTGGTAGAAGAACTGAGGATCGTCACCTTCTCGTTCCCACGAATCCGACACGTCGGTGTTGTGTGTCATCACGGCCACGATGCGGCCGCGCTTGTCCCGGACCGCGCGAAAATGCGGGACGGCCGATTCGGCGCCGCGCTCGGAAGTGCTTCGCCCGCCGACGCTGCGCCAGAACCGGATGCTCGTCACCTGCGGTACCTGCTTCACTTCGAACATCGACTGGAAGATAGGATCGCCGAGCGGCACGTCTTCGATTGGATATTCCGAGGGCGGCATCGCCTTCGCAAACTCCCGCGACCACTGGTCCCAGGCGGCATCGCCCCAGAAGTCGTCGACCCACAGGAAGCCACCTTTTTCCAGATACAGTCTCAGACGCGCAGCTTCCACGTCCGAAAGGCCTATCGTGCCCACGTCAGATGCCATCAGGTACGGGCAGTTGAACAGCGCATCGTCAGTGAGGCGAACGAGCCACGCGTGCGGGACCTCGGGAGACAGCCAGCTCACGCGTGTCTTCGTGATCTCCGACAGGCGAATCAGGAGATGACGCTGGCCCCATGGATAATCCGTCCGCCAGCCGGCGCCGTTCGCCTCGCGGCGGACGCTCGTGTAGAGCATGTGGCAGCCGGTCACATCGCGATCCGGCAACTGTGCCGGCGGCAGCTCGGCCGGATCGCCCTGCTCGCCGCGCAAGCCGCCGAACACTCCTCGCCCGAACTGCGCATAGGCGGCAGTGGTGACGAAGATCACCACGAGAAATACGAGCGCGATGCGGCTCACTGCGGCACCAGCGGGGATTGTAGCCGAACGTCAATTGTTGACGTTATCCCCGTCTGTGCGAGGTTTGGTTCAGGCGCCACCTCGGAGCAGGAAGGCTATCGAGGCAGCGCCCATCACTGCGACCGTGGTCCAGCCGAGCACGTTCAGCATGAGCCCATTCGTCTGATCGCCCATGATCTTCCGGTTGTTGGCGGCGAGCATGACCAGCACCAGGAGCGGCGGCGCGACGAGTCCGTTGACCAGCGCCGACAGAAACAGCATTCGAATGGGATTGACCCCGAGCAGATCCAGGATGAGTCCGACCGCAATTGCCACGCCGAACACCGCGTAAAAGCGGCGGGCTTGTCGAACACGCAAATCGAGACCGGCGCGCCAACCAAAGAGCTCGGCGATCGCGAACGACGCTGACCCTGCCAACACAGGTATCGCCAGCAAACCACTGCCAATCAGCCCCACCGAAAACAGCAGGTACGCGGCACTCCCCGCCAACGGCCGAAGCGCCTCCGCGGCTTGCCGCGTCGTTTCGATGTCGTGTTGACCCGCACCATAGAGTGTTGACGCAGTCGCCAGCACGATGAAATAGAAGACCAAGTTGGCAAGGACATTCCCGTGAGCACGTCGGCTCTCGCATCGAGCCAGCTCACCCATCGTCGCACCACGGCGGGCCTTGATAGTTGCGGCGGCCGAGATCCTTTTCCGCTTCGACTTCGTGAGATGCCTGCCAGAAGAACAGGTACGGAGAAATCGTGGTCCCGAGAATCGCCAGCACCGTCGTCACGTAGTGCTCGTCCGTTCTCCACGCGGCGAGAAAGTCGCACTGCAAGCACCTCGCGCCACGGTGGATTCGCGAGGATCGCTACCGCGATGTACGCGAACAAGACGAGCGTCAACCATCTTGATGTATCGCGTAAACGTGGCGTAGTGCGACTCGCGCGGTGAAGATAATCACGATAACGCAGCAAAGACGATGACGAAGAAGAGCGAGGAATGCCTGTGAGCATCTCGCCCGCATCGGCCATTCCTGCGAGATCGGCCCCGATGTTGAACACGTTGGCCATGAGCAAGGCGACGCACGCGAGGTACACCAGCCACCGCGGATAATGACCTTTCAGCGCGCCCGGTCAGCCCCGTTCCCGAGATGAGGCCGATGCGCGCGCATGTGAGTTCGACGGCGTTCATGAGTGGAAGGGTGATGACGGCCAACCAGAGCGTGCTGTAACCGAGCGCGGCGCCCGCCACCGCGTACGGTCGCGATGCCGGCAGGATCGTCGTCGGATGCACCAGTGATGAGCCCGGGACCCAGCCGGCGAAGGTACCGACGGAACCGTAGCTCACGATGAGCCACTACAGCAGCGTCCCTCTCAAGACGACAACGGCGACCGAGAAATAGATCACGAGACCTGTCACATCGACCAGCGTCGCCACGAATGGCGCCGAAGACGCCGCCGGATCAAACCCCAGCCGCTTGAGCACGAACGGCAAGAGCGAGCCGCTCAGCGTTCCCCACAGCACGACGCCCACGAGTGCAACAGCCACCGTGATCGCGACCAGGAGCCAGTGCGGGCCGTAGATGTCCGAGAATGCCGACCAGAGCGTGATGCGCAGGAATCCGATGCTTCCGAGTATTACGCCGAGCGAGAGCCCGGCCAGAATCTCGCGCCGTATGACGCGCCACCAGTCGCGAACGGTGACCTCCCCCAGCGCCAGCGCACGGATCACGAGCGTCGCCGCCTGCGAACCCGAGTTGCCTCCGCTCGAGATGATCAGGGGGACGAACAGTGCCAACACGACGGCCTTGGAGATTTCTGCTTCGAAGGCGCCCATGGCCGTAGCAGTGAGCATTTCACCGAGAAACAAAACCGTCAGCCAGCCCGCGCGCTTCTGAATCATTCGGCCGAATGCGATCGTGATGTACGGTTCGTCGAGCGCTTCGGATCCGCCGATCCGCTGGATCTCTCGCGTGGCCGCTGCTTCGGCCACGTCCAGCACGTCGTCGATCGTTACGATGCCAATGAGCATCCCGGCTGTGTCGGTAACGGGCAGCGCCGTGCGATCGTACCGACGGAACATGTCGACGGCGTCCTGCTCGCTATCGGTCGCTTTCAGCGCGACGAACTGCCGATCCATCAGCTCCGATACGCGCTTGTCGAGCGGTGCAAGCAGAAACTCCCGGATGCGAATGTCGTCGATCAGCAATCCCTGGTCGTCGACAACGTACACATGATTGAGCGTTTCGCTGTCCTGGCCGTGCGCGCGGACGTAGTCGAGTACTTCGCGGATTGTCCACCCTTCGCGGACCGCCACGTAATTCGGCGTCATCAGGCGCCCGACGGACCGCTCGGGATAGCCGAGCAACGTCACGGCGACAGTACGTTCAGCCGGACTAAGCAACGCGAGCAGCTGGCGGGTGGCTTCTGCGGGCAGTTCTTCCAGGAACAGCGTCCGGTCGTCGGGCGCCATGTTGCTGAGAAGTGCAGCCACGTCCTCCTGTGCCATGGCCTTCAGCAGTGCTTCCTTGGCCTCGTGCGAGAGATACTCGAACACTTCGGCTGCATCCTTCCGAGGCAGCACGCGAAAGACGACGACCTGATCTTCGATACTGAGCGCCGTCAATAGTCCGGCGACGTCGTTCGCGTGCCGGTTGCGCAGCATGTCGCGCAGGCGCGCGTAGTCGCGAGCGCGAAGCGCCGCTGCCAGTTCCTCCGCCGGCCTGGCGACGTCACGGATCGTGGCGATGGCGTCGTCACGCTTAGGGCCTGTGAGTTGCTGTTCCATTTGTGTCAACGCGGCTCTGACGATGTCGTGGTGATGTACGTGTGGACCGACGCTCTTGACGGCATCGAGCCACAGACGGTGAATCAAATCGAGATCGCCTGAAGTCAGGGACGGCGGATGCGCGCCGAGGTGATACGTATCGTTGCGCCCGCTCCGGTGGTAGATCACCAGTCGAACGTCAACGGCCTCCGGCTTGTCCGCTCGCTCCCATGCCTCGCCCAGCAGGCGAGCCTGGTCTTCAGCCGAGAGGGTCGACGATTCGCCGACGTACACGTCCGAGGAGCGAAGACGGACGACAGTGCCTACGATGGCATCGACGACGTTGCGCGCGGGAACGATGAGGAGGCGCACGGGACGACCGATGCGCTCGGCGAGCGCGACAACCTCCGAGAACAATCGCCGCTCGTACGCGGTGGGCGTGCTGCGGCGCGCCATCTCGTCGCTGACGTCGATATCCAGCAGCCTCACCGTCATTACGACAATGTCCCGATTGCCCGGCGTCTGAAGAGCGCCGGCGACGTGAGCGAGTGCATGCGGATTGCGGACCGGCACCAACAAGTTGCCCGGACGGGCGTCAACCTGATTGGGGGACACATCCGCCGTGAGCATGAGGTCGAACGCGTCCTCAGCCGGAGCGACGTCTACTGGCGTGGTGTTCCGTCCAGATACTGTGAACCAGAGCGCGGCGGCGACGATAAGTCCTATCGACACGATCGACGGCATGTCGCCGGAGACGAGCACGGCCGCCACGCTTGAGGCGACGACGACACCTGGCACCAGCAGACCCAGCGGAAGGTTGCGGCCCATCAATCGCGCGTTCAGCGGCGCCTGGAAAGGAATGCTTCCTGTGTGCGTGCGCCGAAGCCGAACAAGCGCCGCGATCGTCAGGAGAAGCATGACGGCAACCGCCATCGAGTAAGCGCGCGCCAACCACATGACGCGTCCCCCGCTTGCCAGCATCACGACGATCGTGGCGGCGACAGCTACATCCACGGCAGTCGCCGGGGTTCCGAAGCGCGTGTGCAGGGCGGTCAGTCCGTGCGGCAGCGTCCCTTCCGCGGACGATCGATGGAGGATCAGTTCGGCATCACGAAGCGCGGCCTGCGTCGCCGGCAGGAGCACAAGCAGAGTGGCGCCCGCGACCGCAAGCGTTGCCAGAACTCGCATCCACGACGGACCAGCCAGGTGCTGCGCGAGCCCGGCGAGCGGCGCATTCATCCAAACCGTCTGTTCGGTTGCCGGCACGAGCCAAACGACCAGAAACGTACTCGCGGTGGTCACGACCAGCGCGAAGCAAAACGTCAGGAGACCGATACGGCGCAACCCGTTCACGCGCGGTGGCGGCAGTTCGTGGGCGGCGCGCACGAGCGTGTCACCGCCGCCGATGACGGTGAGTGCCAGGGCGAGGCCGGCCAGATCGCGGAGCCCCGTATCGAGGAACGACCAGCCGGTCACGGTCACGGCTGAGGGAAAGAGTGATGGAAGCGTCACGGCCGTTCCGCCGCGAGCCAGCGTGATGATCGCCCAAATCACGGTCACCACAAGGACGCCGACGCCGATCCAGATGGCCCGCGCCATTGTGTCGCGATCGGTCTCACGTCCCATGCGGGCTCGTATCCACAGAAGGCCTATCGCGCCAACCGCTATCAGCGAAGCCAGATCTTCGGGCGTCACGTAACCGGTGAAGCGCCATCCGACGATCGCCGCCGCTGCTACGCCCCCGGCGTAATGGCCGATGACGATGATGGACAGCGCGCCGAACAGGAGGCGTTCGGCCAGAGCCGCTGCGGCGGCAATCCCTGCGGCGCGTGGACCATAGGCGGTGGTCACGCGGTTCGCAAAACCCCCGGGAATGAGGAGCGCCCAGCTCTCTACGTCGATGGCACGCACGAATGCCGCAAGCACTGTCGCGGCAAGCACGAACCATCCGGCCGACTCGCCGAACACCGATCGCATGACCCCGGAGACGAAGAACGCCGCCACGCCAAGCTGCGCAATCGCCAGCGCAGCCGCTTTTCGTACGGACAGGAACGGCAGGAGCGCGGTAGACGACAGAACGACGCGGATGGGGTGGCGCGCTGAAATTGGCGAGAACGGAGCCATCGTGAAGATGGGGCGTCGGACGTCAGTGCGTCAGGGCGTAGATGATTTCATTGATCATGATGCGATACGCGTCCTGGGTGTAACGAAGATAGCCGGCGTATTCGGTCGCATTCGACCATTCCAGCCCATCGCCGATATCGGTGTTCCAATTGATGAGCACCATGGCACGGCCGTGGTCGTCCACGACAGCTCGCAGTCGCGCGACGAACCCGCCCTTCTCCCACGAGCGACCTGCGAGGAACGACCCGAGACCTGCCACCTGAGGATACTCCTGCAGGTCATAAACACTGTGAAAGACGGGATGTTCGATCGGCAGATCGACAATCGGCCGATCCGGAAACACGCGAGACAGCTCCCGGCTCAGGTTGTCCCACTCGATCGGTCCGTGAAAGTCGTCGAAAGTGGCAGTGCCGCCGCGCAGCAGAAACTCCCGGAGAGTCGCCACGTCGTGCTCCGTCAGGTGCAGATTACCCGGCTCCGAGAAATACAGCCACGGCACGTCCCAGACGGACGCATCTTCAAGGTCTACGACAGTCGGAGCTCCAACGTCGATCGCCGTCGCGGTTCTCAAACGGCGGCCGAGATTGTCCTCGGCGGAAGGCATGTCGATGGCCCAGGGCTCGACGCCATAGTTGGCGACGAAGCGCGCCGCCAGATCGGGCCACGCGTTGTAATGCACGCGGGCGAAACGCCACTGCAGTCCCGAAAGCGAAGCATTATTCAGGTCGGCCGATCGCGCGACGGCGGGGTGCGCGGAGGAACCGCTGATGAGCGCCGCCATCAATGCGCCAATGCACGCAACATGCGCAGCTTTCATCGTCCTTCGCAACTTCCGGCAATCATCGCCGGTTCATGCAAACGCTCCACCAGCCTTCCTGGGTGCTGGACCGCAGCTCGACAATCGTCTCACGAGGGGACTGGATCAGGCGAGTAAGCCCGCCTCGCGCCGCCGCGCGTTCGGGCAGAATCAAAACCGCACGCAGAACGCGAAGCGGACTCCATATGCAACAAGAGCCGATCGGGTTACCCCGACCGGCCCTTGGACTTGTAACGGCTGTGGATTGAGCGCTAGAACGTGACGCGGAAGCCGAACTGCATCGTGCGGTACTGGCCGCTTCCGGGCCTCTTGAAGTCGGCAGTGCGCCTTCGTCGGTGACCAACGTGAAGTTGTTCGCGTTGAATAAGTTGAAGTCTTCCGCGATGACGTCCACGTCGGCGCGACCGCCGAGTGGAATCCGCTGCTGGAAGCGGAGGTCGACACGCTTCTCAGTCCGGCTGGATGAAGCCGTTGCGCGGCACGATCGTGCCGTCCGGACGCAAGCGCTGGCTGAAGTCGGCACCCGTCTGGCGCTCGTCGCCGCCGTAGAAGCCGGCGTCGCGAAGGCCCGAGCCGTGGTAGACGAGGCCGCTCACCTGGAAGCCGCGGCCGACCTCCCAGATGCCGTTGAACACGACCGGTGGCGCTGGTCGCTCGACCGAGAGCGTCCACTCGCCACCCATATCCGGCGCCGTCGCAAACGGCACCGGGATGAAGCGGCTGGTCGCCGGGTCGCCAGTGAACGGTGGCGACTCGGCGTCCTTCAGACCCGACAGCGAGTAGGTCGCCGACGCCTGCCACCGGTTGGCCATGCGCTTGGTGAAGCTGGTCTGCAGCCCGTGGTACCCGACGACCTGCCGCGTCGGACGAGGAGCGACATGTTGCCCCAATCCGGGAACGGCACGCCGGCTACGTCGCTGAACGGATAGTTCGCGCCGGTCGCCGGGTTGTAGCGCAGGTTGCGTTGTCGATGATGTCCTTCTCGTTGCGCCCGCGGCTGTACACGTAGTCCACCTGTAAGGCCATCGTGCTGCCGATCTGGTGCGCGACGCCGATCGAGTTCTGCCACGTGCATCCCAGGTCGCGCGGAATATTCCTCGGACGAGACGAGCTCGGTCAGCGAACTCTCGAGGCATCCCGCCGACCCGATTGACGTGGCAGAACAGCCGCGATGCGCTCTTCGAACGTCGGCAGGGGCCGTCCGTTGAACGGGTCGGCGGCGAAGTTCGGCCGCCCATCATTGGTCACCTGAATCATCGCCGCGTGGCTGTTGCCAACGGTCCAGAGCGTGTCCGACGTGATCGGCTCGTAGTAGTAGAGCCCGACCCGCCGCGCGACCACCGTGCGATCGTTAACTGGTACGCGAAGCCGGCGCGCGGCTGGTAGTTGTTCGTGTCGTTCGGGCGTCCCGCCTCGAGGAACGGCGCCACCGCGATGTCATTGGCGCTCGCATTAACGCTCAGGTCCCAGCGCACGCCCGAGGTTCAGCGTCAGACGGTCCGAAATCTGCCAGTCGTCCTGTACCCAGGCACCGAACTTCGGCTGCAGTGTAGATCGAGCGAGAAGTCGCCGACGCCGATTCGGTAGGTTCGCGTAATCGACGAAGACTGCCGCCAGATTCCAGGTGTCGACGTTGAACGGATCCGGAACAAGCGCCGGTAGATTCGCCGGCAACCCGTTCCGCGCATCGATCTCGCCGGCGGCCAGACGCCGGTTGAAGCTGTCCTCTCGACGATGCAGGTACTCGACGCCCGTGCGCATGTCGTGGCGGCCGCGCGCGTCGTACGACAGCGTCAGATCATCGCGGACGCTCACGACGTCCTGCGCTCGTGTGCCGCGGCCAGTTCTGGTTCGGCGTGATGTCGAAGCCACGGAACCGGATGCGCGGCGAGCCCACAGTCGTCCCGTTGCGCGCCTGCCAGTGGTTCGACCACTGCGCTAGGCCGCCCTGATCGAACCCGAACTCCGAGTAGCCGACCTTGACCTCGTTGACGACCGTGTTGCCGAACACCTGCGTGAGCTGGCCCAGGACCTCGCGGCTGCGACTCGTCGGAGAAGCCGGCGCTCGCCGGATGGGTCGTCTGCGCAACGATGCCCGCATCCTCGCGCCGAACGGGGTGTACCGCCGCCCCTCGTGCCACTTGCCCATGAGGCGGTTGTTCGGCGAGAGCTGATAGTCGATGCGGCCGCCGCCCATTTGATCGATTCCTTGCCTGCAATGGAACGTTGAACTCCGGAAACAGGTATTCCATATGGCCGTCTGCGGGCAGCGCTCGTACTCGAAGTTGCCGAAGTAGTGCAGCCGGTCGAGCACGAGCGGCCCGCCGACCGCCGTGCTGTAGCTGCTGGTTGTTCATCGGCAGCACTCGGCTCGCGACCGGATCCTCGGCATTGAACCCGTCGTCCCGGAAGTTGGCGCGGAAGAGGCCCGAGAAGCTATTGGTGCCCGACCTGCGTGATCGCCTTCACCTGGACGCCGGACGACCGCCCCATCGTGGCGTCGAACCGGTTCGAGATGTACTGGAACTCGGCGATCGAGTCCTGGCTGTAGCGCGGTTGCACGCCGGTGCCGAGGTCCTGCGTCACCTGCTGACCGTCCATGTGCAGCTGATACTCACGCACCTCACCGCCATTGCGATCCGGGAGCGGATTCGTATTGACCGTGCCAGGGGTCGTCCGGCTGCCCGGCGCGAGCATCGACAGCGCGAGCCAGTTGCGGCCCTGCACCGGCAGTTCCTGCACCTGCGACGGATCGATGTTGCCGCCAAGACTCGAAGTGTTCACTTCGATGAGCGGCGCCTCCGCCGTCACAGTAACCGTCTCCGTAATCGTCGAGGGGGTCATCTGCAGGTCGACGTCGATAGTCTGGCCGACGAGAAGCTGCACTCCAGTGCGCTGAAGCGTGGTGAAGCCCGAAAGCTCAGCGGTAATCCGGTATGCGCCGACGCGCGCCGGAATGCGAAAGGCTGCCATGTCCCGTCGGTCACGGCGACAAAGGTATTTCCTGTTGCGTCGTTAACCGCAGTCACCGTCACGCCCGGCAACACGCCGCCGGTCGAATCGGTCACGGTGCCTGTTAAGACTGCTTCCTGCGCGTACCCGATTACGGGTATCGCGAGGAGAACAAAAATAAAAACAACCGACGAACCCCACGAGACATCAACGGCCTCCTTGTCATTAACGGCCCGCACGACACCTTCCACTTACTACGCGTCCAGATGAAGATGGTGGCGCGAAAGGAACTACTCCGGCGGGCATCGCCTAGCCTGGCGTCCCGACCGGGTAGCCCACAGCGTAGAGCCAGAACTGTACCGTACTTCGCCAGTATCTTTGCCGCAAAGTCGGCCTGAATTCCGACTTCGGCGTTAAAAATCCATGAACCCGAATCGCAATCTACGGTAATCCGAATACGAGCAACACGTTGCCCGGCGTCCCGTTGCCGAGCCCCACGTATCCCGAACCGACGAATAGCATTCCGCCCGCGACCACAGGACCGGGGGCACCCATGGAGCCGCCCCGGGCGGGCGTGCCGTTCACCGTCATGAAGTCCTGGAGCATGTTGAAGCTCCAGAGCGACGCGGCCATCTTCAGAGGCGTGCGCACGGATGGTTCCATCCTGACCGCCGGCGAACACGACGCCCGGAATCGCCGTCAGGGCGGCCGTCACGCCTCGCCGCGGACCTTGAGGCCGCGGAGGAAGGAACCACTTCCGCTGGCCGGTGGTCGGATCGAGTGCCGCCAGCGAGCCGTTGTCCAGGCCAAAATAGGCGGTCCGGTCGTCAGCCGCGCCTCCGAAGAGAATTTCCGATTCGCCAATCTTCTCTACCAGCGCGGCCTTCCAGAGCAGCTTGCCGCGATCGTCCGGGTCGTGAGCAAACACCTGCCCGCTCTTCTGGCCCGCCAGGAGCACGCGCTTACCATCCGGCAGGATCTTTAGAATCGGAGAGGCTCCGAAGTCAAAGTCGGGGCCGAGATCCTTCGGGCAGTTCTCGGTGGGATCCTGCGCGCACGCGACCAGCCACGCATCGTTCTCATAGTCCTGGACAGACCAGAGCACCGCGCCGGTGTCCATGTGGATCGCCATGACGGCGTCGGTGGTCTTTGGCGCCGGTTCGGTATAGGCGTCGCCAGTGGCCACGTAGATGGCACGGTTACGTGGATCAATGGTCGGAGCGTGCCAGATGGCCGCCCCTGCGCCGGTCCAGAGCTGCGTCCCCTGTGAATTGCGTCGCGATGGTTTGGGGGGGTCGGCAATGGCGTAGGTCTTCCAGAGCTGACGGCCGGTGGCTGCATCGAGCGCCACGATGCTTCCACGGAAGGTGCAGCACGGGTAGTTCAGACTGCCGCCTGCAGCCTCCTCGCGAGACGACACCGGCACATACAAACGGCCTTCGTACAGCGTCGGCGAACCGGTGATCGCTGCAAGAGGATGTGGGTCGGCATTCACTTTCCAGAGCGGCTCGCCCGTGTTGGCATCAACCGAGTACACATTTCCGCGGATGTCGCCGAAAAACGCAGCCAGACGGCCTGCTGGTGCACCGCCAGCCCTGCCCGCCGAAGCTGCAACGGAAGCGGGCCCGATGTTGATCGCATTGCGCACGCCGGTTTCGGCCAGGAAGGACCAGTGCACACATCCACTTGCCGCGTCGAGCGCATAAACGTATCCGGTATCCACACCGACAAACACGCGGCCGCCTGCCACCGTGGGCTGACCGTACACGGATGACACGCCCGGAAATCCGAACGCCCATTTCAGCGTCAGGCGGGGCACATCGCTGGCCGACAATCCGGATGCGCGATGGAATCGTGAATTTGTGGCGTCAGGGCTCCACCCGTTCCAAACCGGCCCGGCGGCGATATCCCGCATCGGTGTCTTGGACGTGCATTGATTCGGCATGTTCCGCGCGTCGCCCGCCGCGAGCGGCGCAAGCTTGCGGCCGCTGATGAATTCAGCCATCGCACGCTTCACGTCATCGGCCACGCCCTCGGCGTGAACGCGCATGGCACCTTTTGTAATGGCTTGAAGAATTGTCTCCGGCGCCATCTGCCGAAGTGTCGGCCACTCGGGGGCGCCTTCGACATCGGCACGCCGATCGGCGGAGGGATTGCGATGACAATTGGCGCAGCGTTGGTCGATGAGGCGAATGACGCGCGAAGCCGTTTGCGCGGCTACTGCTTCCGCGCCGACAAGCATGAGGACAAACGTGAAAGAAATAGTGGTCAGGTGTCGCGACATGGGCGATCCATTCGTCCGCGGGGTGCTCTGTGCCTACTCGCGCTCGTGCTTGTCTGCGCTTCGATCGATGAGATAGCCGACCAAGCCAAGCAACGCGAGCGCGATCACAACGATGACGCCGACGATAAGCGGAAGATTCAAGCGGTCAGGACAGGTTAGCCGTTTGCGGCCATCCAGACAAGCAACCCGCGCGAACCTAAAATTGACTATACTGACCCCGGTTGAAGCCGTGACGAAATCACGTAGCCTGGCATCGTTGGCCGCGTTCCTTGCAGTTCTGGGTATGTTTCGCGCGGACGCCGGGCAAACACCTCAGCAAGCGCGCCAGAAAATCGAGGTCGCCAAGCTGGGCCCGCAGGTGGGACAGCGAGTTCCTGATTTCAGCCTCAGAGACCAGACCGGCCGCATGCGCAACCTGCAATCGGTCATGGGGCCACGCGGCGCGATGCTGGTGTTCTTCCGCTCGGCCGATTGGTGACCGTTCTGCCGTACGCAGCTCGTCGAGCTGCAAAGTCGTCTCGAAGAGCTCCGTAAGCAGGGGATCGGTGTCGCAGGAATCAGCTACGACTCGCAGGAAATTCTGGCGGACTTCACCAAGCGCCACGCAATCGACTTCCCGCTCTTGTCCGATACCGGCTCGGCGACGATTCGCCGTTACGGAATCCTGAACACCGTCGTCGAAGAGGCGCTCGGGCCGAACGGCAAGGATCCTGCGGTGCTGGCCGACCTGCGTATGTACGCGACCGTCGGTGAAGCGCGCGAGCAGCTCAGGGGCATTCCGTTTCCCGGCACGTTCATCGTGGATCGACAGGGGCGTGTGACCTCGCGCTTTTTCGAGGACTACTACTGGGAGCGCAATACTGTTTCGAACGTGCTGCTCCGCGTTGGCGCCGGCGCTGCCCCAGTGCAGGCGACACAAGCCTCGACCGCCCATCTCGATCTCAGCACGTATCCGAGCGACGCGGCCGTTTCGCCCGGAACGCGGTTCACGCTCGCGCTCGAAATCATGCCCAAGCGCGGGATGCACGTCTATGCGCCCGGGGCGAACAACTATCGCGTCATCTCGCTGAACATCGCTCCCCAGCCGCACGTGCGAACGATGCCGCTGCGGTATCCGCCATCGGAGATCTATAACTTTGCTCCGTTGAACGAGCGCGTGCCCGTGTTTCAGAAACCGTTCACGCTGCTGATGGATGTGATACCGGAAGCGACGGCCGAGGCGCGGAAGGCCTTTGCCGGCACGAAAGAGCTAGTGATTTCAGGCACGCTCGAGTACCAGGCCTGCGACGACAAGCTCTGCTACAACCCCGTGTCGCTGCCGCTGTCATGGACCGTGGCGCTGCAGGGTCTCGTTCCGGGAGCGCCACCACCGGCGCAGCGGTAATCAAGGCACAAGTCACAAGGCACAAGTCACAAATCCAAGTCACAACGTTGGATCTTCTGTCTTTGCGACTTGTGACTTGATTTGCGCGCTCACTCAGCAGCGGTGATCAACCGATCACCATCAGAACTGAACGACGTTTTCGACATAGCTGAAGGTCATCGTCCGCCCGGCGAACTCCGGCTGGACGACGCGCCCACCCCGCACCGCGCCGACGTAGGCGTTCACGGACCAGTGGCGGCCAATCGAATATTCCCCTGATGTTTCGATGATCGTGGCGAGGTCCGAATGGCCATTCGACGGACGTGTAGAAAACCCGAACAACGTGCCGCGCGTCTGCGTCGCGCCGCTGCCGAAATACCAGTGATCCCGTGACGACGCCAACCCAACGCGATGGAAATCGGCGCGAATACCCAGCGACGGCACAGGACGCAGTAATGCCTGTGCGAAGACATCTGTGTGGTTCATCTGGCTGTAGATCGCGCTCTGCGCGTAGCGTCTGACCGTGGGGAGCATCTGAAAGAAGGTGCCATGACGGTCATCCGACGGATTGCCGTCGCCGGACGCCCATGTGACGCCGCCGCGAATCCAGGGCTGCCAGCGGGACGCCCCCCAGTGATGCCCACCTTCCACGACACCGCTTGCCGCGCGATGCGATTGATCGAACCAGGAGCCGGTCTGTGCCGCGAACCAGACGAGCCCGTCCCACTGCCGGCCGTCTCGCGGACGCGACGCGGCGACGAGTGTGGCCCCGAATGTCGTGACACCGACATCGACGCGCGTTGCCGCACGTCCGCTGTTATCCGGTCGGGCAGTCACGTTCCGGTCATCGTCATAACGAAACGCAAAGAGTTGCAGTTCCGTGCCGCGGAGCAATGTGTCCGGCTTGAGCGTGACGTTTCCGCCCAGCAGCGTGACGTCTCTCATCATCAACCCCGCCGCATCCTCGAATCCGCCTTGCGTCGGGCGTAACGCGACAAAGCTCGCGCTCCACGGCTGCCTGACGGTGTCGATTCGCAACCCGTCGTATGCTCGCTGAAAGAGGGACCACTCGAACTCGCCGACAAGACGGGCAGCCACTCGTTGCTGCTTCACGACCTCAATGGTCGGATTGCCCGACGAACCCTCCGCACCCGACGAGTACGGCATGCGGCCGATCTGAATGCCTACTCCAGGGATCAGGTTCCTGAACTCCGCATTCAGGTACCTCAAGTACACCTGCCGACTGTTCGAGCGGCCGGCATGACCGAAGTACACAGCACCGAGGCCAAGTGGTCCTGGCCCTACGGCGCCGCGCGGCAGGTTTGCGAATTGGACGTATTGAATGGCGCCCGTGAGCGCGTATCGTGTCGTACGCCGAGTCACTCCGACCTGCAGTCGATTTGCCGGATACAAGTACTCGTTGTCGCCGCCGCCAGGATGCGGTTCGAAGAATCGCCACCACTCCAAGCGAGTCCAGTCGCGCACGGTCCACAGCGTCGTAGGTGGCGCGGTCTCACCCGTGTTTTCAGGTGTTTGGGCGACCGCCACCGACGCGATGACCAAATAGAACAGCGAGCCGCAACAATCGTCGCGTTGGCTCGTGGGACCACTCGAGGTGTACGACCAATCGGAGCGAACGCCGGTGCATGCCCCACGTTGCGAATCGTCACGCGCGATCCGATGCGTTCTGGCTCGATTCGGTACGTCACGGTTCCGCGCATCGGTCCGTCGACGATGCGGCGAACGCGATCCGGTGCAGCCTCGACGAGCTCGCTCACGGACACATCGACTGTGGAAGCCATGATTCAGTAGCGCCGCGTCGAGCACCGATAGTGACGGCAGCGAATGTCAGGCATCCGGCATCTGCTTGTTGTGATGACGGGTATGGAGCTCCGTGAAGCGCACGAAATCCTCCACGCTCACGGTGCCGAAAATGGTCGTCCGCATCCGGTCGCCGCGCGAAGCAATCTGGCGGCAGGCCTCATCGAACTTCTGGTGCGCCGTCTCGAGGCGGGCGCGCCCCTCCGCCGGCGTCGCCGGCCCGGTCGCCGGGTCCATCGCCTTGTTCGTCTTGGCCTTTGGAAAGGCCGCGTTCCTCAGCACCCGTTTGAACAGGAGGCTGCGGACGAGCGGATGAATCACGGTGGGGAGTTTTGGGAACTTCGACGGCCGTCCGGTCGCCATGTTGGCCGACTCTTCGAGCGAACGCGCGACGTGCTCGACGATCTGGCTCGGCGACCACTTCCCCGGGGCGCGTGCGGCGGTCCAGGCTGGCCCGGTCCGTTCGCCCGACACGATCAGCTGCTGAATCGCTTCTCTGCTTGCGGCAAGGGCTGTGTCGATATCTGCCATTGCGTCCTCCGCTGTCCAGCTGATGTTCCGCCGATTCTACGCTTCGAAACAGCACAGAGGGAACGGCAGGGATGTGAGGATCACGCCTCGCGCGTGAGAGCGACACGTGCCGGCGGCTGGCGGCTCATTATTCTCTCGATGAAATAGTCCAGCGACACCACGCCTGGTCCTCTCGTCAGGATCAGCACGAGAATCGACCCCCAGACCAGATGTTCGTTATACGCGTTCGGATATACGAAGAGTTGAATCACGGCAATCATGCCCAGCAATGGGATCGTGGCGATCCGTGTGGCCAGACCGAGGAAGAGCAGAATCGGTATGGTCAGTTCCTGGACCGTAGCGATGGCCGCCGCAACCGCCGGGTCGAGCAGCGGCACGCGATACTCCTCCTCGAACAGCTTCACCGTGAACTCCCATGACTGGTACTTCAGCAGGCCTGCCTTGAAGAAGGTCGCGCCAACGCCGATGCGACCGGCGAGCAGAATGATGGACAAGGGGAAGCGCGCGAGGCAGAGGCGTATGGCGTCCAACCGGTTCATTGACGTCTTCCTTCGAGTCTCGCGACGAAGTCCGCGTGCGAGAGACGGTTCATGTGAAGCTCGCCTCGCATGCCGCGAACTTCCAGCCAGACCTCTTCGCGGCGTAAGAAGAACTGCTCCGGTGCACTGTCCGTCAGGTACATGGCCATCAGCTCATCAAGCGCCCACTCCAAGTGGGCGTAGTGCACGTTTGGAGAGTCCTCAGTGGCGAGCGCCAGCCGGCCGAGATGCCATTCCAGTTCGGCGAACTGTGTCAGGTACGGGAGTGAGCTCGCACCCGGGAGCGCGCCGAGATGGCCGGGAAAGGCATCGCCGTACTCGGCGATGCAGGGTCTCGTTGGCGGATGCTCCCGGATGAAGGATTGGGCGGCGCGGGTCACCAGTTCCGATCCCGCCAGCCATACGGTCGCGGGGAACCGCTCCACGAGCGCGCGCGTCAGGCTGGCGACGTAGTGACGCCGGTGAATCGCGAGTCGACGCTCCGGACGCACGCCGCCGACGAGCAGTCCGATCACGGCCACGTTGTTGTCGTCGACGAGCGCGTCCTTGATGCCCGTTTGAATCTCAGCAAGCGTGGGCACGGCGCTCCTCTATGACACGCTTGCGAACGCCGTCCGCTTTCGCCGCCTCTCCGGCCAGTACTGCAAGCGCCGGCAGGTCGTTGTCCCATTCGATGATCGTCGGCTGTGGCCCGAAGCGGCGGACCGCGTGGGCATAAAGCGCCCACACCGTGTCGGCTACCGCGTGCGCATGTGTGTCGACCAGAAGAGTTCCGCCGGGCGTCGCCCCATCGTCTTCAGCTGTGAACCCTCCAAGGTGCAGTTCCGCGACAGCGCCGGGAAATTCCTCGATGAACTTGTAGGGGTCGTATCCCATGTTTTGACTGCTCAGATATACGTTGCTGACATCGCACAGCAGCCTGCAGCCCGTCCTGTCGACGAGCGCATGGAGAAACTCGACCTCCGTCATCGTGGATGTCGCCAGCGCCACGTAGCTCGAGGGATTTTCAATGACATACGGACGCGCCAAAACGTCCTGTACCTCGCAACAGATGCTCCCCGACGACACCGAGGGTCTCGTTCGTGTACGGCAGCGGCAGAAGATCATTGAGATACACGCCTCCGATCGACGACCACGCGAGGTGGCCCGACACGAGGACCGGGTCGAGTCGATCGATCGAGTGCGCGAAGGCGCGTGAGATGCGTACGATCGATCCCGTCCGCACTCCCGATCGAGATGCCGACGGTGTGAACCGAGAGCGGGTAGTCGCGCGCAAGATCCGTCAGCAATTCCAGCCCGTGAGGGTTGGCGAGGAAGTTCTCCGGATGAATCTCGAGCCACCCGACGGATGGGCGAGTGGCCACCACCTCCGCGACGTGCGGAAGCCGCAGGCCGATACCGGTCCGTTCAGCCGTGGGTCGTCGCGAATCACTGGTGATGGCCACGGTCGCCTCTCCGCGTTACTTCGGCTGGAGGTTACCGCCGACAATGCGCTCGCAGTACCCGACCGGCACATAGATCCACGCTTTCGGATCCGCGTTGATCTTCGACGATCCGCCGCAGGAGTTGTTGCCGGTCGATGCGCAGTCGTTCCGGCCCGCCTTGGCGATGCCGTAGCACTTCTCGGTCTTGAAAGCCGTGGGGGCGGGGACCGGCTTCTGCGCCGAGAGCGCAACAGGCGCGACAATGGCCGCGGCGAGAGCCGATGCAACCAGATAACGAGTGTTCATGCGTAGCTCCTCAGATATGTGCAGGTCGCCTGCTGACGACCGAGCGGCCGGACATCGGCTGCCACTGGTGTATTCGGGGGAGCGGTGCGAAAGGTTACGATGACGATTCGATGGACGCCGCCGAGCCTCCGGGCGAGCATCTCAGCCGCTTGATGGCGCGTGCTCAACAGGGCGACCAGGCCGCCTACGTCACGCTGTTGCGCGCCGTCACGCCTCACGTGCGGCAGTTGGTGCGCCGCAAACGGGCATTCCTTGGCGAGAGCGACGTGGAAGACGTGGTGCAGGAGGTGTTGCTCTCGATTCACGCCGTGCGCGCGACTTACGATCCGAGACGGCCGTTCATGCCCTGGGTCGCGGCGATCGTGCGTCATCGGCTCGCTGACGCTGCCCGCCAACATGCGCGGCAGGGGGCGCACGAGATCATCGTCGATGATCTCGACGTAACCTTCGGGACTCGCTCAGCGAAAAGGCAAGAGGAGACGTTTGGCGATCCCGAGGCGTTGGCACACGCGATCCAGGCCCTGCCGCCGGGACAGCGGCAGGCTGTCGAACTGCTCAAGTTGCACGAACTCTCGCTGAAAGAGGCCTCGGCCGCGACAGGGTCGAGCATCGGTGCCCTGAAGATCGCCACGCATCGGGCGATGGCGTCTTTGCGACGGGCACTACGGGGAACGAACCAGAGATGAACACCGAGGACCTGATCGACCGCCTTGGTCGCGATGCGACTATCGCGAAGCCACTGCCCACGCCTGGCCGGCGCGCGGCGGTGTGGCTGCTCTGGGGCGCGCTCTACCTGACTGTCTTTGCGGCGATGAAGTTCGCGGTGATGTCGTCGCCGAGATTGACCGCAACGCCACTCTATCTGCTCCAGCAGGGCGCGGCCCTGCTCACGGGAATCATGGCGGTGCGCGCGGCCCTGGTGTCAGTGATTCCGGGCGCGCAGAACCGCGTGTGGGGTCCGCCGCTGGTGAGCGCCTCGCTGTGGATCGCCTGCTTGCTCTGGGAAGCGGGACTGAATCTTCAGGCCGTTGGGACGTTCGGCGCCACGAATGAGAGCGATTGGCCGTGTGTGGCTTCGATGGTGATGGGTGGGGTGGTGCTCGGGGGTCCCTTGATGTGGATGTTGAGGCGCGGTGCGCCGCTCACACCACGGGCGACGGCGTTCCTTGCCGGTTTGGCGGCGTTGAGTATCGCAAACGTCGAAGCATGCCTCACACGTCCTCACGCCTTCGCGATGACGGTTCTGTTGTGGCACGGAACGACGGCGGCCATCGCTGCACTGGCGTTTGCCGTGATAGGGCGCACCTGGCTGCAATGGCCTGATATGAACGCCCGATTACGTTTGAGGTAGGGCTCGGTGATGGCCGATCTGCCGGTGGTCTGCACGTTGGGTCCCGCCACGTTGAAGGCACGGCGGGACAACCTTCTTGGCAAAAAAAGGAGACTCGCGTGTTGAAACGTACCCGCCGCACGATCCTCGGTGGCCTGTTCGCAGCAACCGCGCTGCACGCACTCGGCACTCTGAGAGACGCCGCGGGGCAAGGAGCGGTGTCTGGCCGGCGCCGAATCATCGTATTCGACGTCAACGAAACGCTGCTGAACGTGGGCGCGTTGGCGCCGCAGTTCGAGCGCGCGTTCGGTGACCGCGCCGTGCTGCCGGAGTGGTTCACGAACGTCGTGCTCTATTCGCAGACGCTGACGATTGCCGGACCGTACACCGACTTCGGGAGCATCGCACGTGCGTGCCTCGACATGACGGCGCAGGCACGAGGCGTGACGCTTCAGGCGACGGATCGCGATGGCATCCTGCGCGGCCTCGTGTCCCTGCCCGCGCATGCGGACGTGCGGTCCTCATTGGAGCGGCTCAAGGCGGCCGGCTTCCGCCTCGTCACACTGACGAATTCCGCACCTGCCGCGGTGGAACAGCAGTTGACGAACGCGGGCATCCGCGAATTCTTCGAGCGCGCGCTGTCGGTTGACGCTGTCCGCAAGTTCAAGCCGGCTGGAGAGGTGTACGCACTCGCTGCCCAGGAGCTGTCAGTACCGCCGTCGCAACTTCGCCTCATCGCAGCGCACGCCTGGGACGTTCTCGGCGCGATGCGGGCAGGGTACGCGGCGGCGTTCGTCGCTCGCAGTGGGAAGGCGCTATTTCCGCTGGCTCAACGTCCGGACATCGTCGCTGCGGATATGAATCAAGTTGTCAGCGAAATCATCAGGATCGACGGCGCCTGAACTGTTTCTGCCTCGTGCAAACGTCGCTTCGCGACCTAAATTCTTGGCGCCTCTGGAGCATAATTCAGCGCGCGATCCACAGAAGGGAAGTTACTGGGAGGATCAGGCACATGAAACGGTTTGCAGACATGCGTTGGATCGGAGGCGCGGTGCTTGGAGCATTCGTGGGGCTGACGGTCGTGGCGATCGGCGCCTTCACGGCTCCAGGGGTGTCTCCGTCTGACATTGCCACGCTCAAATCGGACAAGACAGCGCTTCAGCAACAGCTCGCGGCGATGGCCCCGACGATGGTGGTGCAGGCCGGGCAGCTCGCGCCGCCGCCTCCCAGCCCCCAGCCAACAGGATGGGACACCGCGGAGTCGGTACGCGGCAGGGTGAAGCTGCTGGCGACCTACGACTCCAGCGGTCCCGACGCCTGGGACGTCAGCGCGCATCCGCTGGTCTACTTCACCAGCGAGGGCGTCGAAACGGGTCGTAATGGCAGCACGCGCAACAGATCGGGCGTACAGGTCATAGACGCGTACGCGAAGAAGGTGATTGCGTCCGCACTGTTCGAGCTGGGCGAAGAAGTCACCGAAAATCCGCACGGCGTGGGCATATCGCCGGACGGGCGATGGCTCTATCTCGGCCAGATGCAGCGTGTGAAAGCGACCGGCCAGGGCAGGACGGTGCTGATGATCGTCAATGCCAGAACGCTGAAGCTGGACAAGACGCTGGAAGGCCCTCGCGTCGACTGGTTCCATCACATCACTGCGTTCAAGGATTGGCAGGGACGCGACCGGGTGCTCGTGGCATTCGGGCGCAACGCAGGCGGCGGCCCGCACTACCTGCTCGATCCTAACGACAACAACCGGGTCGTGCGGGCGATCACGATTGAGGACATCGGCTACAGGATCGGCCATCCGTATCCGACGGTCGACCCGACCGGGCGCTTCGTGTATGTGTCGGTCTTCGCGCCGCCATGGCGCGGGCAGCTTCACAACACGGGGGGCATCGCAAAGCTCAATCTCGAAACTGGCGCGGTCACGATCATCCCGTTCGTAGGCGACAACCCGATTGGCATGGCGCATACGTCCGACGGCCGCTTCACATACGTCAACGACGCCGAGAGCAGCTACGTCTACAAGATCGACAACAGCACCAACGCCGTCGTCGACAGTACCAGCGCCGGTGTGGCGGGCCCGTACGGGCTGGCTCTCAACTGGGACGAGACATTCCTCTACCCCATAGGCAAGGGCGAAGGGACACACAACAACGGTTCGGTGGTGGGCATCGTCGATACGCGCACATTCACGTCGCCGCGCAACTTCATTCACAACATGCCGCTGTACTTGGGCGGGTCGGCGTCGAGCGTCGATCATGGCATCCTGCACCCCGACCCGAAGCTGAACGAGCTCTGGATCAGCAACATGAACGGGTGGGAGACGATCGTGATGGACCTCAACACCCACAAGGTGATCGCCTACATACCCACGCCGAACGGCGGCGACACACACTCGGGTGGGTTCGCCCGCTATACGCCTGACTGGAAGGGCGAGCTGTTGACGGACATGGGCGGTCCGAAGGCACCCGTAAGAGCCACGATGCGCCAGCGGGTCGCCGCGCTGCAGCCATCGGTACCGGCGCCCAAGCCGGCGGCTGTGCCGGCAGGTGGTAACGTGCTTGCGCTGGGCCGGACGATCTTCGAGAAGACGGCCGGCGGTGTTGGATGCGCCTCATGCCACGGGACGGACGCGAAGGGAGGTGCGCAATCGAAAGCGCCAGACATTCGCGGCGCTGATGAAATGCGGGTCCGGGCGGCACTCGCCGGGGTGACGGTGATGAGCCGAATCATGCTCAACGACGCGGAGATCGCGGCGGTCGTGTCGCATCTGCAAGAGCTCAACAAGCAGCCATGAGGCTCGCACTTTTCGTCGCGGTCGCACTCGTCGTCTGTGTCCACGGCGACGATGTGGCAGCAGAATCGCAGTCCTCGAGTGTGGTGGACGTCCAGTCTCACGACGCCGCGGACCACGACGCTGTCCACGAGGTATTTGCCGGCCCGGCTGTCGAGTACCTCACGCTCAACGTCGCCGTCTCGGACACGGGCATCGAGCCTTCGGTTCTTTTCGTGCCCGCTGGCCGGCCGGTGCAGCTTCTGGTGCGCAACCGAGGCACGGTTGAACATCACTACCACGCCGTTGGGATGGTGACCGACGACCTCACGTGGGTGACGCGGGGTGTCGCGGCGATTGGCGCCGGACCGGGCACCGATCACGATCACCACAACCGAGCGTTCGTGCGCACGCGAGCAGCGTCCCCGGCCGGGATCACGCCCACTGGAAACGAGGTGCATGCGTACGTGACGCCGGCGCAGGGCGTGGACGTGGTCCTTTTCACCGCCACGCGGACCGGGACGTTCGTCGTCAAATGCGATCTTCATCCGGAGCACGTAGGGAGGCTGACGGTCTTCGATGCGGGCGAGCGTGTGGCGTCCGGCGTGTCTTCACGCCGGCGACAGGCATTGACTCTGGCGCTGAACAGAGACCTCGGGGCGGTCGATTACGCCGGTGTGTCCGGCGTCCACGTCGACGCCACGTACGCCACTGCGGAGTACGTCGACACAAGCGCTCGGCGACACAGCCGCTGCGGCCGCGTTAGAGCCCGACCGCCATGTGACGTTTCTGGTGACAGAGCGCCTGCATACCGCGAACCTTCCAGGTGATGCCAATCCGCCCGAACTCTCCATCAACGGAAGCCCCGTGTCGCTGGTCGACCGGAAGATTGTTACGAACTCCCCGCATCACCGGGCCGCGTTCTATCGGTTCGTGCGCGACGACACCTTCGGGTCGGGACACCAGATGATGACGCTGCGGCTGGCCTCCGGCCAGGAGGCTACGTGGCACCTGCCGCTCGTCGTTCCGGAAGTAGACGACACCGGCGGACCGATCGGGCTCGGCGAACAATGGGGGCTCATACTGGCCCTTCTGGGCGGCATGCTTGCCGCGATGTGGCCGTGTCTGTTCCAGTTGACCGTGTACTTCATCCCGGCCCTCGCAGGCATCGCCATGCAGGACACCGGCGCATCGAAAAGGGCCCGTCGTGTCCAGGTGATGCAGGCGGCGTTCTTTTTCATTCTCGGATTCACAGTGCTCTACACGGCGACGGGCGCGCTCATCGGCTTCGCGGCCGAGCGGCTGGGCGACACTGCCCAGTTCGAGGTGTGGCAGCGGTACTTCGGCATCGTCGCCGGCGTGGTCGTCATGGGACTCGCGGTGCGCGTCGCTGCGAAGGCGAGGGCGCCGCTGGTGTGCCGGATGCCCGTACTCGCTCGCATGGCGCATTCGAACAAGCCCGCGAGTCGCGTGGAGATGATGGTCGCCGGGGTAGCGTTCGCCACGGGGTGCATGACCTGCTTTGGCTCTGCGCTCGTTGTCGGTATGGTCGTCTACATCGGGCTTGCGCAATCCGCGTTTTATGGCGCCCTTGTGCTGTTTCTCTTCTCGTTGGGGATGGGAGTGCCGCTCGTCATCGCCGCCGTGGCGATGGCCAGGGCTCTTCCGTTCTTGCTGAAGCTCGAAACCGCGGTGCCATGGATGGGGCTCTTCAGCGCGCTCATCATGGCGGGGTTCGGAATTCTGCTGATCAGCGGCAACTACATGGTTGTCGCCGAGTGGTCCTTGCGCATTGCAAGCGGTTCGGTGGCCGCGCCGAACGCTGGAAATGCGGTTGTATGGGCCGGGGCCCTGCTCGCCGTGCTTGGTATCGGATGGCTGCTGTGGCGAACGCGAATCCCGCGGCCAATCCATCGATGATCGGTGATCGATGATTCGATCATCGATGGGTCAATCGATGCATCGATGATCCGATCATTCATCGATCATCGATGCATCCCCCCTCATTGAGCCGCCGTTATCGACTTCACCTGGATCGTCTTGGTCTTGGCGTCCAGCGTGCCCGTGACCCGCACCTTCTGTCCCGCAAACTTGTCCGGCGTCTCCTGGTCGGTGAGGGCGTAGACTTCCTTGCCGGTGTACAGGACGAAGCTGGCGCCGTGCGCGCTCACGCACGCCCTGGTGCACTCGGCGTCAGTCGACCCCATGCGCATTCGGGAATGATCGCCCGTCGCGCACTCGGTGTCGGTAATGATGCCGGTGAAGGTCTGCGTGCTCTGGCCGGCAGACAACGCCTCGACCGCGATGAGACTTGCAATCAACAGCCTGGCAAGCTGATTCCACGCCGTCGCCCGAGTTCGACTTTTCACCTTACTTTGCACTTTACACTTTGCACTTTGAACTTCCGTCAGTGTCCAGGAACCATGATGTGAGCCGTGGACGTACCTGCATTCATGATCCAGGCGCCGCCCGCTTTGTTGTTATCGGGGAGTCCAGTCGATTGCGTCGTGGCACCGGGTACGGCGACCGTCATGTGCCCTCGAGCACGTTCCCTGTCTGGCCCGCCGAAGTTATAGAAAATCGACCCGTATTCTGGCTTCACCCGGGTCCCGTCCTTTTCTGCGGCGTCGAGCATCGCCTGTTTCTTATCGCCCATCGCCTCGAATTTCAGATTCTGCGCGACGCGCTCCAGGTTGGCGATGCTGGTGCATTCGACCGAGAACGGCGCCTGCCCCAGCTGTCCCGTTCGGTCGTAGCAGACCAGGCGGTTCGTTCCCTTCCGCAACGTGTCGTACGTAAAATCGGGCTTCCACTTGATGACCGTGGCCTGCCCCTGCAGGTTCGGCGGGGCCGCGAGCAAGGCCTTGTCGACATCTGCCTGCGAGGCCCCAGGCTGCAGTGGTGGTGGAGGCGGCGCCGCGCCGCGGCCCTCCTGCGCCAACACGCTGGCCGACACAGCGAGCACCCCGACAGCAATGGCAACGATGCGCTTCATAACAGCCTCCCTTTCCTCGGCCGTGAACGTCCTTCAGATAAGTGGCAAGAAAGTACATCGGACAGATGATACAGGGCAAGGACGCAAGCTGCATCGAGCCGCTACGCTGTACGACAGGATAGGAACAGGAGGAGACGCGTGGCACAAGCGAGATCGGCAGACCAGACGGGCCGGGAGGCTGTTCCGTTCGAGTTACCGGACGCTGAAGGACGCATGCACGGGCTCAGCGACTATCGGGGACAGTGGCTCTTGCTCGTGTTTCACCGGCACCTTGGGTGACTCCCTTGCCGCCGGCACCTGCTGCAGTTGCAGCAGCAACAAGAGACGCTCAGGGATTTGGGAATACAGGTCGCGATCGTAACGTTCGAGACGGCGCCGATCGCCCGATCGTACGTGGCCGAAATGCAACTCAGCTGGCCCGTACTCATCGACCGCGATCGCACGCTGTACCGTGGCTACGGCATGGAACGCGGACGCCTCCGGGACATCTGGGGAGGCAGGACGTGGATCGCCTACTTCAAGGAGTTCGCGCGCGGCCGGCTGCCGAAATACTCAGGCGGTGACACGCAACAGCTCGGTGGCGATGTCCTCATCGATCCGACAGGCATCGTCCGGTTCCATCATGTAGGCAGTGGTCCTGGCGACCGCCCGTCGGTTGCGGTAATCGTCGAGGCCCGGCGGCAACAGCGGTGAGTTAGCGTTCGGAACCCGTGAGCTTGCCAACTACTAGCTCACGCGCTTCGTGGCAAGCGTAAGGATATTGCCGAACGCGGAGCACGAGCAGGTCATCGTTGCAGCCCCGATTCCCGACCAGGACCCGCCGACGCCAGCGTCTCAGTCATGCGAAACGCGACGCCGAGCCCTGAGATGAACGTCAGTACCGCGACGATCCACAACGCGCCTCCCAAACCGAGCAGATCCGCCGTTACGCCCGCGATCACTGCGCCGATTGCATAGCCAAGATCCCGCCAAAAGCGGTATACCCCGACTGCCGACGCGCGCCAGGATGGCAAGGCCACGTCCCCGATGCCGGCCAGGAGCGTCGGGTAGACCATCGCCGTTCCAACACCGAGGAGTGCCGCACCCGCGGCGAACCCCAGGAACGTGTCGGACATCGCGATGGCGGCGATTCCGCCCGCCTGCGTCCACATTCCGGCAGCGATTAGCCACTTGCGTCCAATGCGGTCCGAAAGTGCTCCGGTTCCGAGCTGCACCAGACCCCAGGTCGCGGGGTAGATGGCGGTGAGCGCTGCCGTGCGCTCCAGACTCATACCCGCGGCCGCGAAAAACAACGGAAACAGTCCCCACGCCATACCGTCGTTGAGGTTGTTGACGAGCCCTGCCTGGCTCATGGTCGAGAGGTTGCGATCGCCAATCGTCGTGCGCCAGAAGATCGATGATGGGATGTCTTGCGATCCGCCCAGGAGACGCGACTCCCGTCGGGCATGAGAATGCGTCTCGCGGACGAGGAACACGGACAGGCCCAGGCCACACATTACGAAGAGGACGCCCAAATAGAATGGCTCGGGGCGCAGTCCCCACCGTGCGGCAACCCAGCCGGTGGCCAGCGCCGCGCCGGCCACGGCGAGGTACCCGGCGAACTCGTTCAGACCCATTGCCAGCCCTCGCCGCTCCGGTCCGACGAGATCGATCTTCATGATCACGGTTGTTGACCAGGTCAGCCCTTGGCTGATACCCAGCAGCCCGTTCCCAACGAGCACCCAGGTCCACGTCGGAGCCCACATCAGCATGAAGGGCACCGGAGCCGCCACACACCACCCAGCGATGAGAATCCGCCGACGTCCGATGCGGTCGGCCAATCGTCCGGCCGCATAGTTCGTGACCGCCTTGGTCACGCCAAACATGACGATGAACGAGAGGATGGCGGTCCGAGCGACAAGCTGAAATTCCTGTTCGGCGAGGATCGGTAGAATGCTGCGCTCCATGCCGACCATTGCGCCGACGAACGCGTTAACGACGACGAGCAACGAGAACTGCGCGGCGTTTTCGCGAAGCCCAAGGCGACTGACGGATGGCACAGGACCTACGGCCGCGATCGTCACGCGCGGGTTTTCACCTCGTGATGACCACGATTGAAGGCCAAGATCTGCGCCATGTCGACGGGCTTTGGAGGGACTTCAGCCAGGGCGTCGATGAACTCCTGCTTGTCCCGGGAGAGCATAGGATTCCATCGACGCTCGAAGGCGATGGTGCTCATCGGCTTCCCGCTCAAGCCGGCGCCGCACACGGAGCCGGAGAAATGGCCTGGGTACACTTCGACTTCGTCGGGCAGCGTGAGCAGCTTGTCATGAATACTGCTGTAAAGCTGCTCCGCGTTCTCACGCGCACGACCCGGCAAATCAGGCCGTCCGACCGCGCCGACGAACAACGTATCGCCCGTCAACACGAACCACGGCTCCGTTCCGCGTTTCAGATCGGTCACAAGTAAACACATGCTCTCCGGTGAGTGACCCGGCGTGTGAATGACCTTGATGCGGGTGTTTCCAAGCTCGATCTCTTCACCGTCGCGAACCGCTGTGAATGGTGCGTCGTAATCCGCTGATTCGTGCAGGCAGTACGCCGCCTCGACTTCGCGCGATAGCTTAGGCCCGCCGGAGAGGTGGTCCGCGTGCACATGCGTGTCGATGACATGGGTAATCCGCATGTTCTTGCTGGCGGCGAACGTGACGTACGTATCCACGTCATCGGCTCGTGCATCGACGACAGTGCACCGACCGAGCGTGCCGCAGCCGAACAAGTACGCGGCGCATCCGCGGTCGAAGTAGTAAAAGGGTCGGAAGATCATGAGGACTCCTGGAGCCGAGATTCGAACGAGTAGGTACTCTTACGGCCTCGTTGCCGCCAGATTCACCCCGACGACCCCGTACCGCTTGGCGGTACGTTCCTTCGTTGTTCCAGCGAAACAATCGAATCGGTCGAGCACGCGCACGTTCGTGAAGCCTGCCGATTCGAACACCCCGACGAGCTCTGCTTCCAGCAGAGCGCCGGCGATTCAACCAGTCCAGAGATCGATGTCTCGAAGCGCACTCTCGGGAAGGACTTCGCCGATGACGATGTCCGCGATCTGCACACGCCCGCCTGGCTTCAGGACTCGCGTGATCTCGCGGACAGCTGCGGGCTTATTGGGCACCAGGTTGAGCACCCCATTCGAGATCACGATGTCGACGCTCGCGTCGCCCAACGGGAGGCATGTCGCATCGCCGTCCCGGACCTCGACGTTCGTGAGCCGGGCCGCGTTGGCGCCCGCCATCGCTCGTTCGCGCATCGCACCCGTCATGTCTACGCCGATCGCGCGGCCCTGAGGTCCAATGTGCCTGGCAGCAAGGAGCAAATCCGTCCCCGCGCCGCATCCGATGTCGAGCACGACCGCGCTCACGTCGATCGGCGCGATCGCATGCGGGTTCCCTACGCCAGCAAACGACGAAGTGACGGGGGCGGGAAGGCCTGCAAGCTCGTTGTGGTCGTATCCGAGCCTCGAGACCGCGTACACAGGCCCTCGATGGAAGTGAAATTCCGCATCTGGTGCGGTCGCGACCCGACCGTACATCGTCTGAATCTCGCTGCGGAGGGTTGCGACGTCGAATTCCACCGGACATGTCAAGGCCACAGGTCACCTCCATTCACACCGAGCCGGTAACCTATACGCGTGACGTCACGCGCATCTCGTCACCGACTATGACAACGGCCGCCGCCGCATGCCTGGACGAGATCGGTCCGCACGCAGCCGACGAGGCTGCCTTGCGGGCGCATCCTCCTGCGCGACCGGAAACCCTGCGGCACGCCACTCGGGATAACCTTCGAGCAATCGCCGGGCACGCCTGCGACTCTTCCGCAGCAGTTCGACGGCACGGTCGGCATAGACGCAGTAGGGTCCGCGGCAATACGCCACATATTCCTTGTCCGTTGGCAGCGACCGAAGGCGGTGCTGCAACTCGTCGATCGGTACAGAGATCGCTCCGGCAATATGCCCGGCTTGGTATTCGTTGGCAGGACGTGCATCGAGAATGATCACGTCATTCGAGCGGGCGCGTTCGAGAAGGTCTCGCATCCCGACCGGCTCAGGCTGCGATCGTTCGCCGAAGTGCTGCTGCACGAGCCGCTCGAAATCAGCCAGCCGTCGCTCCGCAACACTGCGGACGGCCGTACAGAGTTCAAAGACCGCGGGATCTGCCAACCGGTAGTACACGAACAGCCCATCCTTCCGACTGTCGACCAGAGCGGCCTGTCGCAACGCCTGAAGGTGTTGCGAGGTATTGGCAAGCGAGAGGCCGATCTCGGTGGCCAGCGAGTCCACCGTGCGCTCGGCTTGAGCGAGCAGCTCCAGCATCTCAATGCGGTGCGGACTGCCCACAGCCTTTCCGACCCTGGCGAACTGAGCGTACAGGCGGTCCTTGAAGTCGCGGTGTGTGTCGCGCATATCCTAAAGTAATCAATATATCACTTGAACACTGGTGTCAAGGACGGGAGTCTCGGACGACTAGCGGGACACAAAAGACCTCAACACAACCCAGCGCTACATGCACTTGAGCCCGGCCGCGCTCGACGCCGCGATTCGGCTCCTGCGACGTCCCCCCGTCTTCAGTAGCACTGGGGTTTAGAGTCCGACGGTGACTTGGATGCCCCCGGAGTCCGCTTCGGTCGTGTAGACATCTCTAACGAGACGGCCCCCAAGTCAGAAAGGAAGGTCAATGCATAGAACAAGATAGTGGCGGAGAAGGGAGGGAGTCGAACTCTATTAACGGGATTCTCTATGTTGGTGATGGCGTGGAACTTCTGGCGGCAAGTTACTTGGCCTCACCGATTTCCAGTCATTCAGCTGTCTGCTCGCGTCCTCGGCTGTCTGCTCGAATCAGCCCCGGTCTTGGCAACATTTTGGCAACGCGAAGCTCGCTCCCTCGCGGCGCCTGAAGTCTCTACATCAACGCTCGCCAATCAGCCTCGCGACCGCGGCCGACTAATCTTAGTTAGCTTCTTCACCGCTCGCCGACGCGTCTTCGTCGTTTGGACACGCTTGGGCCGCGCTTGGCTCACCAAGGGGTACCGTTCCGGATGCGTCAGCGAGTCGACCGCCAAGTCGATGTCGAGGTCCGGCCAGTACAAGTGATGCGCACTCGCCAGCTCCACGCGGCTGATCTTGCCGATCGATGCGTCCTTGAACCACGGGAACTCCTTGAACGGAACCGAACAGCTCCTGCTCGCCGACGAACAGCGAGAACCCGTGCGGCGACACGCTCGTGACTTCAACCTGGGAAGTGCTTCGACCAAGCGTCACGGATTTCATTCACGTGCTCCTCAACCAATGTCTGAGCTTCGGCGAGTCGCTTTGCCTTGAGACCGTGGTTCGCGTGCAACTCTACGGTCGGATCGAGCCAACACTTCGCCTCGCCCTCGGCATGCTGCGACGTGCACATGCGCCCTTTTCTCCTCGCGCGAAAAGAAGTAGAACCGAAACCCCTTCACGCGCAGGACCGTCGGGCTCACTCACTCAGGATAGCCCATGCACACAACGGTTCGCGGTCGCGCGGGCACAGGCGCGCGCGGATTATATAGAACGAAGCCGACATCGGATGGCGGCGCCGGATGTGTCGAACCCGCTGGCGTCCTTTGCAGTCTCAAGCAGTCGCTAACGTTCGCGTTGAGCCGCGGCGCGCCAACGTCAGGTCGGTGCCGTCGGCTCCAACGCGTGGTTCGGCTGCTGCGGGATAATCACCAACCTGCGGCCATGTACGTCGTCACGTAGCCACGCGTTCTCGACGCCGGCGAGAGGAACTCCTTCAGTATCAATGCGCAGTGTTCCGCTGACCGCTAGCGCCCAGACCTGCGGGATTGTGTCGAAAATCGCTTGGTACGAAATGCCACCGCCACCGCTCCCGTAGATTTCGAGTCCAGAGCTGCGCAACGCAGCGGCGGTAAGCGAGATACGTGGCCCAGCCATTTCGCCGATCTGAACGAGGCGAATCCGGCGCAACTCGGCCATCACGTCATGGCCAGTCACGGCATCAAACAGAATTTCCGTCGGATGTCCCCACAGAAAATCGAGAACGATGTCGAAAGGTTTGCGGTTCGCTTCGGCCTTGAAGGCTGCCACCAGGTCTTCATCCGCTTTGTCGAGGGAAATGGTGCTGTCGGCGCCAAGATCAGGCAACGTCTTCAACACTTCCGGGTTGCGTCCCGCAGCCACGACGCGCCCTGCGCCAAGGTGCCGCGCAATCTGCACGGCGAGTCTGCCCGCGACGCCGGTCGCGCCCAGAATGAGAACCGTCTCGCCAAGTTGGAGGTGCGCGCGCCAGACGAGTGGGAGCCAGGAAGATAGCGCGGGATTCGGCAGAGCTGCTGCGGTGATGTCATCGAGCGCGTCAGGAATTGGCAGACGCCATGACGCCACCGTCCGCTCAGCCATCATCCCGTATGGCCACCGGGAGGCGCCACAGGTACACTCGCGTGCCATCGTCGAGAGTCCCAACCCCGTCGAGCCCACACACAACCGGGAGTTCGCCGTAGCGGTCGTAGTGCGAACCACTCGCCTTCGTCTTGTCGACGTTCTTGAGTGGTGCCGCTCTCACATGGACAATGACTTCGCCTTCGCTCGGTTTCGGCTCCGGGAAGTCTTCAAAGCGAGGCGGTTTGCCGAGTGTGTGCAGGACGGCGGCCTTCATAGTCGTTTATCGCACGGAAGGCGGACACGATTTGAAGCTGTTCTGGCCATCCCCCTCGAGTCTGGTTGTGTCAGCCGAACGTTGGCGCTCACCCGCGCCGACTGCGGCGCGCGAGCGACGCGGGCGGCGTCGGGTGCAACGCCGTGTTGGGCCGCCGATTTAGGAGCGACCCACCCAATACGCAGGCCGACGCTTCATGTTCATGACGGCCAAGATCCGGACCTCAGTCGACCTCACTCGATAGAGCAGCGCGTACGGAAACCGGCGTATCAGACGCCGACGGATTGAACCCCGCACCACGAGACCGGCTTCCGGGTACTGGACTATTTCTTCCGTGCAACGTTCCACTGCCGTTATGAATGCCTGTCCCAGCCCTGGGCTCTCGCTCTCGTAGGACCGTGCGGCCTCGTTCAGTTCGAGCTTGGCCAGGTCGTGGAAGGAAACGAACATTCATTTCAGCCGGGCTCGTGCCTCGCGAAATACTTCGGCCGCAGGGTGCCCCGCTTTTCCGCTCGCCTCCCAAGCTTCATCGCGCCGTTGCGCCTCTTCCGCCCACAGCCGGGCATTTTCTTCGTCGGAGAGGCCCTCGAGGCTTTCCAGCAGCCTTTCCGCCAGTCGGGCGCGGGCAGCAGGCGCTAGCTTTAGCGCTTCGGCTTCAAGTTCGTCGATGCTCATGATTGGAATTCTACGTCCGCTCACGGTTCGAACGTTCGTCGGCCCAACGCATTGCCGCTCAGCCGCGAGCGGCGCCTGCAAATGCTTCAATCAATCCGAACCGCGCCCGCCGCTCGTCGGCTGCAGCGGCCGGTTAGCCGGCCTGTTTGCCGCCTTCAAACCGGCGGCTTCTCGCAACGTTTGATCGCGAGCCTCACATTCAATGTTCTCGCGTTTTAACCGTTCGAACGCCTCGGGATTTCGCTCGCAATGATAGTGATGATGACGCATCTTGCGGTTCTCAGATTCCCTCGCGAGGCCGGCCTGCGTCTTTGGCCACCACCCCAACAACTTCAAGGCCTCGATGTACGCCCCCAACAACGCCTAACCCAGGGTCAACCGCGCGAGCCAGATCGGTCCGTTGAACTCCCATAGCGCAAAACCTGCCGGAACCGCCACCGCCCAGGCAAACACTAGCCACCATCTCAACGTGGCGACCCGACGCAGCCGTCGGGACGCCTGTTGCAGTTGAACACCTGGGCCGGGATATCTGGAGAGCGTCAATTGCTGGTTTTCGATGACATCCGGGGTTGACAACTCCGCCGAGAGCGACGAAAGCCGGCCGCACGCAGGCGGCGCCAATGCGCTTTCAGCCAACGTGATCGGCTGACGATCCTCAGACGGCGCCCTGGCACATCCGTTGCCCGCGAGGCGACCGAGGTGGTGTGCCCATGCGGGAGCTCAAGGCGTCGCTGCAGCAGTTTGGGATTTTGGAGTCCCCCGGAGTCCCCGCCGGTCGTGGCAACATCGTGGCAACGGGGAATGGTGAGTTCGTGAACCTCAGCTCTGTCACCACTTAGTGGCGGAGAAGGGAGGGAGTCGAACCCTCCGAGGTCCTTACGGCCCCCAGACTGGTTTTGAAGACCAGCGGCGCCACCGGGCACCTTCCTTCTCCGAGCGAATGGTACTCGGCTCGGCGGGTCCGCACACGGATGCGGCTGCGCTGACGACGATCCATTCGAAGTCGTGGCCTTCGTGACTCGCCGGGCGGGCGGAGGGCGCCAGGAACTCAGCGTTTCGACATCCTGAACGCCCCAGGTCGACCCGCAACGGCGACACGGGCCAGCTGCAGAGTGCCGGGCCGTGTGCAAAGAAACGGCCCGGCATCCGGAAGGAACCTGCTCTGTGCGCCCGTATCGTTACCGCCCCGCGCTACTGCATCCAGCGAAGCGCGACACCCGGCCTAATCGCAAAGCCACTCGCGTCGTCCCTGCGCAACACGAAGGCGTGGACGCGGAGCGAAGGCACAACGGCAACGTGCGAACCGAGCATGATGGGGACTTCTGCACCGAGCGTCGGCGATGCGACGTTGTCGATGTCCGTGCGGGGAACAAGAAGCAGCCCAGCAGGAATGGTGTTGACGTCAGTCTTGACGTAAAGGAAGCTGATGCCGCCAAGGACGGTAAATCGCACTGTCGAGGTCGCGGCAGGCGAAAAGCCTACCAGTGCCGAATACGCCGTGATCCGATTGCGTGTTCGCGCCTGGAACGCGGTCACAGGCGGCAACAGCGGGTCGTGTGACCGTCGTCGTGCTACCAGCGCCCACTTCGCCGCGGACATCCCATCGATCGGAGATCTGAACGCCGACACCGCCACCTCCCCCCGCACTCGTCACGTCGAGGGTCGATTCCGTGGAATTGCCCGAGAACCGCTTGTGATCCGCAAACACGTCACCCGAAACAAAAATGGAACTCTGCGCCCACACCCGGTCGCTCGGCGCAAGCAGCAGCAAGACAAGCAAAGAGATCGTTCGCACGGCGTCCTCCTTGGTTCAGTGACCATGTTTCAAACGACACTCAGCGCTGTCTGCGCCGAGTATCTGCGCTTGCACACGTCGCATTGACCATCGTCAAGCACACGTTGCCTTCCACAACATTGGAACCGGGTGTGGCCAGATTCCGGATATCAACGCCGGAAGTTGTTGGATTGGTCACCGATACTTGAACAGGAGGGTTACCGACGACTAAGTTGCCGGCGATGATGTTCCCTTCGACGCCGGCGACGAGAGTGATTCCATTCGCATTGCCGATTACAGTGTTCTCCACAATGACGTTGTCGTTCGTACCCGGGTTGACCAGACCGATGCCGAAGTTGTTTCCCTGGGCCGCGTATCCATTCCCACTCAACCGGTTCGCACGGAGCCGGTTACGGCTTGCGCCGCCGGCCAGTCATATACCGCCGCATGGCGAGGTGCTGTTCCCGTTGCTGACGCCGGTATTCGCCACGAGGTCGTTGTCTGTCGAGGCGCCGGTGACGAAGATCCCAGACAGGCAGTTGGTTGCCACGGTCACCTGGGTCACGAGCACACGTGAGCTGGCCCCCGTGATCACGATTCCCTGACCACGGAATCGCTGGATGATTCCCGGTCCCTGAATGACGGCGCCGCGCAGGGCGCTGAGGATGTTAAGTCCCGTTTTCCCCCGTGACCTGGCCGCCTGCGCAGCCGCGTCGTGGCATCGCCCAGTCCCGTCATGCTGAAACCCGTTCAACTTCAGCGCGATACCAGATGCGCCAAATGCTAATGCACGCCGCGCCGGTCACAGGCACCGTGACGTTCCCGATAAGCTGGCTGTCTTCCGTGATCGTCAACGTGCTGGAAATGGTGCCGCGAATATCCGCGGCGGACGCTGTGACTGGTGACGACGAAAACCGCCGCGACCGAAAGACAATTGCCACGAGCATTCTCTTGTTTCGCATCCCGCACCTGTCTCTCTGTTCGCTGCCCGAAACGACACTTCGTCGCTCTGGCGAGCAAGTTAAGACTTCTCGTGTCGCGTTGAGACTTACGTGGCTGCGGCGACAAATCTACAGCCGCGTGACTCCCATCGTCAATGCGGACAAAATCACGTGTCAAGGCCCGGGTAAGACTCGCGGAGAACATTCGCCGGCTGGAATTTCGCCGCCGGGCCGAAATGGAGTAAGTTCTTGCGCACACTCGATGGGTAGGAACTCTAGTCGTAGGCAAGCCGCAGACGGTCGGCATGATTTCGATCCTGGCGGCGCTGCTGGTCCCCAGTTGATGAATGCTCCCTCAAGTCCTGGCAGGACTTGGAGCACTCTCGATCCTGAGCGCGGGTTGCGTGCTCTGGCTGCAGCGGTTCCAGCCACTGTTTGCCTTACTCGCCGTGTCGGCGCTGGTATATCAGTGGCTGGCTCGTCTCGCGTCGACCTCCGTTCACCGACGTACGAGTGCGATGCGTCTGGACTCTGTGGACGAGCACTGGGCTTACCGCGCTGGTCTTCACGACGTGGGCAGCGCTGTGGGTGCGGTATCGCTAGCGATCCGAGGCTTGCGAACGAAGTTCGGCGCTTCAAAGGTGGCTATCGGAGACGGAGATGAAGTCGCTGAGCATGCTCATCGGAATGTCGCGTGCTCGTCGCAAGCGCTCGCAGCCGCCACCATCGTCGGCTCGTCGCCCCGCAGGCGTGGCCAGGTCGTGGCGGACGTGCGCGGCATCACGTGACCGACGTGCGCAGCAGTCGCTGAACTGGCGCTGCGCCGACGCCTGGAAGGCGTTGTCGACAATCTCAATCAGTCAAAGCCAGCAGACCGTCGTCGTGGAATTCGCGCAAGGCGCCAGCGTTTTCTCGCCCGCCGTTTTTCGCGATGCCGTCGACGATGCCGGTGTACGAGTGTCCTGCCATTCCAGATCGACGCCTGCGGCGCCGTCGAAGAAACGCAGGGTCAGCGCTGGTTCGTTGCCGGCGCCAATCGTTTCGCGCTCGATGACCGCGGAGGCGCGCCGGTCGGGCAGCTCGCGTGCGTCCTTGGCTCGGCTGGACGATGCGTTCCACACCCTATCGGCTCACGCCGGTCACCATTCTCACGGGTGCCAACTGAACTTGGGCTGAGACGTCCTGACCTTTCGTCGCAATCCGTCGCCAAGCCGTGACATGCACCGTTTGAAAACATCAGTTGGCGCCATAACGGAGGACTCCATGATCGACTACGGACGCATCGAAGAACTGCTGGCCAGTGGCGTCGGCTTGGAGCATCGTCCCGTCGCCGTGACATTCCTGCCTGGTGCCCCCGCAGGCGTCGAGAAATTCGAAGGCGTTCGGCCGTCCGGCTGCAGCTTCTGGAAGCTCGCGTCGGCAGGGCGCACCTTCTACACGGTATCAGCCGATCACTACAACTGTCCGATCGGCTCGTACACGCATAGCATTTCCCTCCCTCCTGAGCGCGCACGCGAGCTGGACGACACGCTTGGGTTCATGGCGAGCGTCGGGTATCTGCGGATGGAGGAAGTCCCGCAGATCGCCCGGCTGGCTGAGACACCCGGCGTCGTGGTGTATGCCCCACTGGCGCAGACGCCCGTTGACCCGGACGTGGCGCTGTTCTGGGGGCCACCCGGCAAGATCGATGGTGCTCCAGGAGGCCGCCATCCGCGCCGGGGCCGCACCGCAACTGGCCACGCTGGCTCGACCGACCTGCATGATCCTGCCGGCGGCGCTCAGCCAGGGCACTGTCGTCAGCACCGCGTGTATCGGCAATCGCGTCTACACCGAACTCGCCGAAGCGGATCTCTATTTCGCCGTTCCCGGTCGCGACCTAATGCGTGTCGCCGGGGAAACAGCCGCTGTCTGCTCCGCAAACGCCACGCTGTTCGACTATCACCAGAAGCGGAAGCGGGAGCTGGCTCTTCCGCTTTGACGCCCCTCTACCCTTTGTGCCAGCCTCGTTGACGTGGCTGACGAACGCTTCCGCAACCTGCCAGGCGTAAGCCGGCTGTTGGCTCACCCCAGCACCGAGCGTCTACTCATCCGGTTCAATCGAGAGTACGTCGTGCAGGGATTCCGCGACATTCTCGACGAATTGCGGTCGGCCCTGAGTGACGGACACATCGAGGCGGGCGCACTCGAAGACGATGCGATTCTGGCAAGGCTCGAGGCTCGACTCACTGGATCGGCCGAGGCCACTCTGCAGCGCGTCGTCAACGCGACGGGTACCGTGCTGCACACGAACCTGGGCCGCGCGCTGCTGCCTCAGTCGGCCATTGACGCCCTCGTCCTGGCAGCATCGCAGCCCGTGAATCTCGAGTACGACCTCGCCCAGGGAGATCGCGGGCGGCGTGAAATGGCGGTCGAGAGTGTGCTGATGGATCTCACGGGTGCCGAGGCTGCGACCGTTGTAAACAACAACGCCGCCGCGGTGCTGCTGGCTCTGAATACGCTGGCCTCTGGCAAAGAGGTCATCGTCTCGCGTGGCGAATTGATCGAGATTGGAGGGGCGTTTCGGATCCCCGAGATCATGGCCAGGAGCGGCGCCATCCTCAAGGAGGTCGGAACGACCAATCGAACCCACCCCTCCGACTACCTGGACGCGATCACCGATCGAACGGCCCTGCTGCTGAAGGTGCATACGAGCAACTATCGCGTTGTCGGGTTCGTCGCGGAAGTCGACGTTGTCCGAACTCGTCGCGATCGGGAAGGCGACGCGGCATTCCGGTCATGGAGGATCTGGGCAGCGGCGCACTCGTCGACCTCAGCCCCTTCGGCCTGCCGAAGGAACCAGTCGTCGCCGAGCGGATCGCTCTCGGCGCCGATCTCGTCACGTTCAGCGGCGACAAGGTCCTTGGAGGGCCGCAGGCCGGACTCGTCGTCGGCGGGGCGGCCCTGCTGAAGCAGGTGGCCGCAAATCCCCTCCATCGCGCCGTCCGCTGTGGCAAGCTGACCATCGCGGCGCTCGAAGCGACACTCCGGTTGTATCGCGAGTCGGCTTGCATTACCCACGCTATTCCTACCCTCAGGATGCTCGCCCGGCCGCTTGCTGAGATTGAAAACGTCGCGCAGCGAGCTCTTCCGGCGCTCACATCGGCGCTCGGCGCGGGCTTTCGCGTGTCGGTGCAGGACTCGACGTCGCAGATCGGCAGCGGCGCCCTGCCGACGGAGGAAGTCCCGACAAAAGTCATTGCCATCGAGCACGACTTCATGGGCCCCCACCGAATCGCAGGGAGATTTCGACAAGCTCGTCCTCCGATCATCGGCCGCGTCGCGGAGGACCGCTTCCTTCTCGACGCACGCATGATCTTCGATCCGCTCGACCTCGTGCCCAACTGGACCGACGAGCTCGAAGGACCGCTGCCTCGTCGGCCATAAGCCCCGACATTCTGGCTTATGGCTTTCGACTCCGTTTGACTGTGAGTAATCAAGTAATATATTGATTACTTGTCGTCTATGCCAACCGACAACCACCGGCATTTCAAGAAGCGTCTCTACGGCCAATTCGCCCGTATCGGCAAAGCCCTGTCGAGCCCGCACCGCCTCGAGATCCTCGAGCTGCTGGCGCAGGGCGAACGAACGGTCGATTCGCTGGCCACCGAAATGGAGCTCTCGCTCGCGAACACCTCACAGCATCTCCAGGCGCTGCGTCAGGCCGCCCTCGTCGACACGCGCAAGGCGGGACTCTTCGTTCATTACCGTCTCGTCGATGCCCAGGTGTACGACGTGTGTCTGGCGATTCGCCGCGTAGCCGAACGCCAACTCGCCGAGCTCGACCGGCTGGTGCGCGACCACTTCGGCGACCGTTCCCTCGTGGAGACGGTACGCATGGAGGAGCTCATCAGGCGCGCCCGTTCGCGCGAGGTCGTCATTCTCGATACACGGCCTGCCAATGAGTACCTGTCGGGGCACATTGCGGGCGCGATTTCGGTGCCCGTTCACGATCTCCAACGTCACCTGCGTCAGCTCGGCAAAGACAAGGAATACGTCGCTTATTGCCGCGGTCCGTACTGTGTCTACGCGGACCGCGCAGTCGAGATCCTTCGATCGAAGGGCCGCCGGGCGCGACGGCTGCTCGAGGGGTTTCCGGAATGGAAGGCTGCAGGTCTTCCAGTTGCAGTGGGGGAACAGCCCGCCCCGTTGAGCGCTCGTCACACGAGAGGAGGCCAGGCATGACCGTCATCACCGTCGATCGCGCCGCACTCGAAACCAAAGTCAAGGAGATGTACACAGCCGTCGCCGAGAGGCCGCACGGTGATTTTCACTTCGAAATGGGCCGGGCGATGGCGGAGCGGCTCGGCTACTTGCCCGCTAATCTCGACAGCGTGCCGCAGGAAGCGATCGATTCGTTCGCCGGCGTCGGCTACTTCTTCCATCTCGCGGCTCTGAAACCGGGCGAGAGTGTCGTGGACTTCGGAAGTGGCTCAGGAATGGACACCTTCGTAGCTGCCCTGCAGGTGGGTCCGACCGGATCGGTCGTCGGGATCGACATGACCGATGGGCAGCTCGCGAAGGCGAGCAGGCTCGCCGCGCGTGAGGGGTTTGGCCACATCTCCTACAGAAAGGGGTACATCGAAGACACCGGGCTCGAGGCGGGCACATTCGATTGCGTCATCTCCAACGGCGTGATCAATCTTGCGCCTGACAAGAGCCGTGTATTCGCCGAAGCCGCGCGACTTCTCCGAAGTGGAGGCCGCCTTGCCATTGCCGACATTGTTGCGGACACATCGTTGCCCGACACGGTCGTCTGCAATGCCGACCTGTGGGCTGCGTGCATCGGTGGGGCCGCACAACGCGATGATTATCGCGCCGCGATTGAGAGAGCAGGCCTGCGGGTGGAGCGCATCGAAGAGAACCCGCACTACCAGTTCATCTCCGACCGCGCGAAGCGGGCGACGGTCAAGTACGGTGTGAAGAGCGTGTCGGTGCTTGCGTACAAGCCGTAGCCAAGCACAGGGCACGACAATGATCTTCCGACCCTTCTACTACTACGACAAGGGATGCGCGGCGTACGTGCTGGGTTGTGGCACGCTGGGCACGTGCGCGGTAGTCGACCCCCGCGCGGACGATGTAGAGGCGTACATCGCCTTCGCGCGCGAGAAGAAGATGGGGATCGCTCAGGTGATTGATACGCACGTCCACGCAGACCACCGGTCCGGTGGCTCGGAACTGGCGCGCCGGACAGGTGCGCCATACCGCTTGCACGAGTCAGCGGATGTCGAGCTGCCCTTCACGGCATTGACGGACGAGGAGGAGGTCGAGCTGGGAAACACACGTCTCAGGGTGATCCACACGCCGGGCCACTCTCCCGACAGCATCTGCCTCCTCGTCACGGATCTCAAACGGGGAACGGGGCCGTGGTTCGTGCTGACGGGCGACACGCTCTTCGTGGGCTCCGTCGGGCGGCCCGATCTGCCCGGCCGCGCACGCGAGAATGCGGCTGCGCTCTATGCCAGCATTCACGAAAAGCTCATGACACTACCAGACGAGATCGAGCTCTATCCGGGTCACTTTTCAGGCTCGGTGTGCGGCGCCGGCCTGAGTGGGAAGCCCATGAGCACCATAGGCTTCGAGCGACGGTGGAATCCCCTGCTGTCCTTCGACCGCCAGTCCTTCATAGAAGCCCTCGCTGAAGTTCCACCGAAACCTGCAGACATGGAAGGGATTCTCGCCTTCAACCGGAGGCGCCGCGAGGTGGACACAGACACGTGATGACGGCCAGGGCTCAGCGGCCTCGGTCCGCCGTCCGTCTGGGCCTTCAAGAGAACGTCGGTCAGTTCGCACTGCTCGTCGTCGTCAACGCCTTCGTGGGCGCCATGGTTGGTCTGGAACGAAGCATCCTGCCACTGCTGGCCGAGCAGGAGTTCCAGCTCGTAGCCCATAGCGCAATCCTGTCGTTCATCGTCGTATTTGGCATCACCAAGGCGATCACGAACTATCTGGCCGGGTACTACGCTGATCGTGTCGGCCGCAAACGCATTCTTGTGACCGGCTGGCTCGTGGCCACTCCAGTGCCGTTCCTCCTGATGTGGGCTCCGACGTGGTCCTGGATCCTCGTCGCCAATGGGCTGCTGGGAGTCAGCCAGGGATTCTCGTGGTCGACGACCGTGATCATGAAAATTGACCTCGTCGGCGCGAAACGACGAGGTCTGGCGATGGGATTGAACGAGAGCGCCGGCTACGTGGCGGTTGCCGGCGCAGCGCTGGCAACGGGATGGATCGCCGGCGCCTACGGCCTTCGTCCCCAGCCGTTTTATCTGGGCGTCGGTTTCGTGTTGGTCGGCGCCGCGCTGTCGGTCTTCCTCGTTCGTAACACCAGTCGTCACGTCTCCCATGAATCGACCGTCGTCGGCGCGGTGGAACCAGTGGGCATGCCCACTGCGCGGCAGGTGTTCTGGCGCACGACATTGCTGGACCGCAACCTCTCGAGTGCGAGCCAGGCCGGGCTCGTGAACAACTTGAACGACGGAATGGCCTGGGGACTCTTCCCGCTTGTATTCGCCGCGGCCGGGATGAACCTCGGTCAAATCGGATTCCTTGCGGCTGTCTACCCGGCCACGTGGGGAGTCGTCCAACTCGTCACGGGTGCACTGTCAGACCGCACCGGACGGAAACCGCTGATCGTATGGGGCATGTGGCTGCAGGCACTTGGCATTGGCGTGGTCGCCGTCGGGAGCGCGTTTCCAGGCTTTGCGGCCGGTGCCGTACTACTCGGCATCGGAACCGCGATGGTCTACCCCACGCTCCTCGCGGCAGTCGGCGATGTGGCCTACCCGTCGTGGAGGGCGTCCGCCGTCGGCGTCTACCGACTCTGGCGCGACCTCGGGTACGCCGTCGGAGCATTGCTTGCCGGCGGTACGGCCGATGCCTTCGGCCTCGAAGGCGCCATGTGGTTGATCGCGGCGCTCACGTTCGCGTCGGGACTGGTGTCGGCCATGCGCATGACGGAGACTCTGCACCTACAGACGGCGAAGCACGCATGACGACCTTCTATCAGCGCCGGAGCGCGGCCGCGGTAGCGCGAGCATCGCGGCGCATCAGCGCCACCATGCTGTGGAGTGTTCGCCCGGCTGGCCCATGAAATACTCTCGCATGAACCGCGTTTCTCTGCGGTGAAGACGGACAGTCTGGCCTACATGGCCTTCATCATCGGAACCGCCGGCCACATCGATCACGGGAAGACGAGCCTCGTCAAGGCGCTCACGGGGCAGGACACCGACCGGCTGAAAGAAGAGAAAGAGCGCGGGATCTCCATCGAGCTCGGCTTCGCGCACCTCGACCTTCCTGACGGCACGCGCGCCGGCGTTGTCGACGTCCCCGGACACGAACGGTTCATCCGGACGATGCTGGCGGGCGCGCACGGCATGGACATCGTTCTGTTCACGGTCGCGGCCGACGACGGTGTGATGCCTCAGACGGTGGAACACCTCGACATCCTGCACCTTCTCGGTGTGACGCGCGCGATCTTCGTCATTACCAAGGCCGACCTCGCGACCACCGCTCGAGTAGCGGAAGTCGAGGCGGACATTCGACGCCTCGCGGCCGGTACGCGGCTGGCGGGCTCGCCGGTGATTACGTTCTCATTCACGACTGGCGAAGGCCTCGACAGCATTCTCAGCGAGATCGCGCAGGCGGTTCCTCTGATCAACAAACGGCTTCGGCCAGGCTACTTTCGACTTCCGGTCGACCGCGTGTTCGTGCTGCAGGGACACGGTATCGTCGTCACGGGAACGGCGCTTCAAGGCGAGGTCAAGACCGGTGATCGCGTGCGGCGACTTCCCGGAGGTGAGCTGTTACGGATCCGAAGCCTTCAAGTCCACGGCGAGCCCGTCGCAACGGCCACAGCGGGACAACGCGTCGCGCTGAACCTGGCGGCGCCGCAGCGCCCATTACTCGAACGCGGGGATATGCTCTGCGATGAGCGATTGACGACGACATCGGACCGCTTCGACGGGTCGCTGGAGGTGCGGCCGACAGCCGGGCTCATCGATAACCATCAGCGCGTGAGAATCCACACAGGAACGGCTGAAACGTTCGGCAAGCTCGTCGTGCTCGGACCGCACGATTCGGTCGCGCCTGGCGATTCCGCCTTCTGTCAGATTGTGCTCGCAACGTCGCTTCCGGTCCTCCGCGGCGACCATTTCATCGTCCGCGACGAGACTGCGCAGAGAACGCTCGGCGGTGGCCTCGTCCTCCACCCGTCGCCGAATGGGCATCGACGTGGCGAGCCTCAGCTCGAAGAGAAACTGCACATCCTTCAGGTCGGAGATCCTGCAGCTATCGCCGAACTGTTTCTCGATGAGCGTGACGAGTTTGCTTCCACGCTTGCGTCGCTTCATCAGTTCTTGAACCTTCGGGCGGAGGATGCCGTCGAGCGACTCCGCGCGGTTGTCACCATCAAGGTCGTGCCGCTGGATGGGGATGACTTCTTCACGACGAATCGCAAGTGGGACGCGATGAAAGGGGCGCTCCTGTCTGCACTGCGAGAATTCCACGCCGCGCACCCGCTCGAACAAGGTCAGGACATGGAAGCGCTGCGCGAGAGCCTGCTGTCCGGTGCGACCTCGAGACTGTTTCGTGCATTCGTCGAAACGCTGGAAATCGACGGTACGGTCGTGCGTGAAGCAAACCTTTTGCGACTACGTAGCCACCACGTGTCACTCGTGGACGAGGATCGCCACATCGCGGAGCAGATCACGCGCCTGCTCGGAATCAATCCTCTGGCGCCCCCCGATCTTGCCCAGATAGTGCGTGAAACGAGTATCGATCGCGGCGTGGTCACTCAGATGATGCGTATTCTCGAGCGCGAGCACGTCGTCGTCCGCGTCGCGTCAGACTTTTACTTTCTCGCTGACGCGGTCGAAGAGGTGAAACGCATCGTCCGTGAGGAACTTCGTGACAGACCGGATATCACGCCCGCAATGTTTCGCGATCGTCTCGGCATCACGCGGAAGCATGCCATTCCGTTGCTCGAGTATCTGGACGCGGCAGGCGTAACCCTGAGGATTGGCGGTCGGAGGAGTGTACGTAGTGTCCGGCTTTAGCCGGACCAGCGCGGGGCGCCGAAATCCGACGTCCGGCTGAAGCCGGACACTACGTCCTACGAAAAGAGCACTAGACTCTTACGATCACACGTGCATGGCAAAGGTCACCGGCCGCAAAAGGACGAAGCTTCTGGGACTCACGCAGCAGGTTGCCGCAGCCGGTTGAGCGGCCAAGCTCGGCCCGGCCGACCTGCTGCACGTGCTGCACAGCCTCCCGTCGTTCACACATCCCGATCTGATTGTCGGAACGGAAACATCCGACGATGCGGGCGTATTCCGCCTGCGGGAGGACCTGGCCATCGTCAACACCGTCGATTTCTTTACGCCGATTGTCGACGATCCGTACACGTTCGGCCAGATCGCTGCCGCGAACGCGCTGAGCGACGTGTACGCGATGGGAGGTCAACCGATAACAGCGCTCAACATCGTCGCGTTCCCCAAAGGAAAGCTCGATCTCGGCGTACTCACCGATATCATCCAGGGCGGATCTGAGCGCGTCCGGGCGGCAGGGGCCGTCGTAATCGGCGGCCACAGCATCATCGACGACGAGCTGAAGTACGGCATGGCCGTCACGGGAGTCGTGCATCCCGATCACGTGATCCGTAATATCGGCATCAAGCCCGGAGACGCGCTTGTGCTCACCAAGCCGCTCGGTACCGGGATCATCAGCACCGGCCTCAAGAAGCGCAAGGCATCGGCCGCTAGCGTCAGAGCCGCCGTCGTGTCGATGGTTGCGTTGAACGATCGGGCGTCAGCCGTCATGCAGAGTATGCCCGTGCATGCGTGTTCGGACGTGACCGGTTTCGGGCTGCTGGGCCATGCCTTCGAAATGGCCAGCGGCAGCGGCGTCACGATTGTGATCGAGTCGAAGAAGCTGCCGCTCCTTCCTGGCGCCAGACGTCTCGCGCAGCAGGGATGTCTCACCGGCGGCTGCAGCCGAAACAGAGAATATTTGAAGAACAAGATCGCCATCGATCGATCCGTGCGCGACGATCTCATCGAAGTTGCCCTCGATCCCCAGACGTCGGGAGGGCTCCTCATCGCGCTCCCTTCCGAGCATGCCGACGGGCTCGTGGACAAGCTGCGATCGATTCGCGTGGACGCTGCAGCGCGAATCGGCTACGCAACGGCCGTGCAGGACGTCAGCGTCAGGCTGGTCTAGACCGGAGCTCCGGGGTCAGTGAGGCTTCGTAAGGCGTAGTGTCCGCCTTCAGGCGGACCTGGCACACTTGGAAACCCCGGACCGATTCCGATACCATGCCGTTCCTGTGATGGCTATCTGCCGGTTGCTGTGCTCAATCGCAGCGGGCGTCGCGTTGACGGTCCTTGTCGCCTGCTCCGATACGACGGCCATTCCCTCGGATACGGCGGCCGATCCTGCCGCGCGAGAGGCGGAACCCACCTCCCAATCGTCGATTCAGACGCTGACACTCGCATATGACAAGCCTGCGATGGTCGGCGCAGAGGTACGTGTAAGCGCGTCGAATTTGCCCGCATCCAAGGCCGTGGAGCTCTCGTGGGCAACCGTCCAGGGCGGGTGGGTCATCGAGGACTACTACCACTTTCGCGGAAAGAAATACGAAGAATCCTCCGTTCCGCTCGGCCGGTTCACGTCCGACGCGCAAGGCAGGCTCGACGCACGTTTCACGATCCCGGAGGACTACGGCGGCGTGCACGATGTGATCGCGCTCGTCGACGGCAAACCGGTCGCTCAGAACGGCATCGAAGTCACACAGAGCTTCGAGATGATGCCTGCGTCAGGTCCCATCGGCACGCCGATCGAGCTCAGGGTGAAAGGCCTCGGCTGGCGCACGATGGAGAGCACGTGGGTGGTGAATTGGGACAATACCCTGCTCGGATTCGTGTCGGCGGCATCGTCGAAGGGATCGGCGGTCGCGCGATTTCGAGCCGCCGGACCTGCGGGCAAGCACATGGTGCAGGTGCTGACGGGTTACCAGGGGCAGGGATACCTCAATCACGAGCAGGCGCCGAATAGTTACCTTCCGCGACCGCACTTTACATTCGAGACGACGCCCGGGACGTCTCCGCATCCCGTGGCATACGTGGAGCCGTATCAGCGTCAGCCGATTCCGGAAACCGAGCTGCAGCTCGCAAGCGCGAAGCTCGCACTCAGCCCGACGCAGGGGCCGGTCGGCACGCGCGCGATCCTCCGCGGCGAGGGACTACCAGCGGGCAGGGCGGTGCAGCTCGTGTGGCAGACATATGTGGGCAGCCGCGTATCAGGCGAAGGATACGGCCCGAGCGAACGACCACTTGGGATGGCGACCGTCGGCTCCGACGGGCGCATCGATTCGGCGATCATCGTCCCCGAAGATCTTGGCGGCCTGCACGGAATCGAAATGCGTGATGGCGATCGGATGCTTGCGCGCGTTTTCTTCGTCGTGGAAACGAGCATCGTCAGCATGTCGCCAACGTCGGGACCTGTCGGCACTCCTGTCACCATTCATCTGAAGGGAGTGGGCTGGACCGAGTACGACAACATCTTCGTGGCCACGTACGACAACGCGTACATGGGTTATGCCTGCGGGTTCAACACCGCCGGCGATGTCGTGATCAACTTCACCGCCACCGGCGAACCAGGCGAGCACATCATCGACCTCTATCCGGGCATCTATCAGGGACCACCGACCGAGCCGCAACTGTTGTATCGGCAGGCGCAACTTACGTACGCCGAAGATCATCCCGGCAACAAGATCCCGGCCCTTCGCTTCAAATTCCGGGTGACGAAATAGGTGCGATTCCTTACTGCGATTTCGTCTGACTGGAAATGACTTGCCGGTACGCCTGAGCTTCCGACGCCGACGGGATCATCTCCATCAGGTCGGTATCCGGCGGCATCAATCGCAGTGGCAATCTGTTTCGCATCCTCCACGGCTTCGTATAGACCTTCGGATCGGTGATGACGACAGTGAGCTCCAGCGTGTTCTGGTTGACGCGGCGATATCGCTCTTCCACATGCAAGTCGGTGCTGTGCGGATCGCCGGAGTTGTCGAGCCAGGTCCGGTCATCCAGGCCGACCGTCTCCACCACAAACGTATAGTCGTCCTCCCAACGGCCAACCGAGTAGCCGTACCAGCGCGGATCCGGATTCTTCGGAAGCGCGCGTCCATCGGTCCAGATCGCGCGGTAGCGCTTCTCGAACATGTAGAGCATCAGCACCTGGTTCGATGTCTGTGCGATCTGCAGAGGACGGAGCTCGTACGTCACCAGGCGGGGAAACCCCGAGGGATCGCCCAGAGTCGACAGGGGGTCGTTGATCTCCGCCACGGGGGCCAGACGCGGGCCGTTTCCGGGCTTGTTGCGCTGGACCATCTGCTCACCGAGCGGCGTGAACGGCGCGCGCGCCGCCTCGCGCTCGGCCTCTTGTTCCGCTATGCCGATTCCCGCGAAGCCGGCGTCCCAGATTCCCGTCAAGTCACGTCGCGGCGCGGGGCCGCCGGGCCCCATGGCTTTGATTGCCTCCTCACTCAATCCGGGGCTGTTCCACGTCTGCGCGAGCGCGGCGCAGGAGAACACCGACACGACGGCGGTGATTACGGCGAGACGTTTCACGGCCTGAAGGCCTCCTCTACTCGGAACGCGCAGGCTGGAGCCTGCGCTCTACTGGCCAGGAGTCGCAGCGGGCTGCGGCCCCACCGCAACCAGCGTCTGGCCGCTCGCCAGCAGGACCGTCAGGATTCGGCCGACTGGTGCGCCGTTCTTCACGGGTTCCAGCTTCACCGTCACCTCGTCTCCTACCTTGAACGCTCCCCTCGACCAGCCCCTGGCCGTCATCGAAACCGGATTCTGCGTCTCGACCGCCCAGTTCCGTAGCGTGCCGCTCTCGTCCTTCGCGTCAAACTTGAGGAAGCAGTGTGGATTCGCCCATATCCACTCCGTCACGACCCCCTTCAACGTGATTTCCTTGCCCGTGTCGAAGGTGGCCGCCCCGTGGTGCGCGCCTGCGGGCACGGGCGCCACGAGCACGCCGACCGCCGAGACGATGATGCCGAGCAGCTTTACTCTCACGACAGCCTCCTTCTCCTCACTTCGTCTTACTTGAAATCACCTGCTGGTACGCCTGCGCCTCCGAGGCCGACGGGATCATCTCCATGACGTCGGTACCTGGCGGCAGCAGCCGCAGCGGCATCCGGTTTCGGACAAGCCACGGCTTCGTGTAGATCTTTGGATCGTCGATCGTGACGGTCAGCTCCAACGTATTCTGGTTGAGGCGTCTGTATCGCTCGATCACGCGCAATGCGGTGCTGTGCGGGTCGCCGTCGTTGTCGATCCACGTGCGATCGTCGAGGCCGACGGTCTCCACCACAAACGTGTAGTCGTCTTCCCATCGCCCGACCGAATAGCCGTACCAGCGCGGATCGGGATCCTTCGGCAGCGATCGGCCATCGGTCCAGATCACCCGATAGCGCTTCTCGAACATGTACAGCATCAGCACCTGGTTGGGCGTCTGGGTGATCTGCACGGCGCGGAGCTCGAACGTGACGATGCGCGGAAATCCTGCCGGATCGCCGAGCGTCGATAACGGGTCGTTGATCTCGTGGACGAGCACCTTGCGGGGACCGTTGCCGGGCCGGTTCTCCCGTGCCATCTCTTCGCCGAGCGGCGTGAACGGCGATCGCGCCGCCGCCCGTTCGGCTTCCTGGCCGGTCGCGCCGACACCTGTCGGCCCCCCGTCCCAGATGCCAGTGAGATCGCGGACCGGCGCCGGGCCACCGGGTGGCAGGCTCTTGAACTGCTCCGGTCTCATTCCCGTGAAGTTCCATGTCTGCGCGGCCGCCGGAAGACAACGCAAGCAGCGCTACGACCCCTATCGCCAGGGATACACGTCTCGCCATGATGCTTCTCCTGCTCGATGTATACGCGGCTGACGGGGACGACAACCTCGAACGCCCTGCCGACGGAGCGATACGTCAATGCGTGCGTTCACTCTTTCTAGGTTCTCGGTTCTTGAGTTCGTGTTCAGCTTCGGTTCCGGGTTCGCATGGTTCAGCCTTCTACGTGTTTTGGTCAACGCCCATGCCGGCTCTGGGCTTTAGGCCGTGGGCCTTGGGCTCTGGCATTACCAAAGCCCAAAGCCTACTACTAGCGCCCGTGCTCAATCAGCTGATAGTAGAACACGCGAAGAATCCCAGGCAGCCTGCCCGGATCGTAGTGCGCGAACCGGGTTGGCACCTTGAATTCCTTCTGAATCTGTTCGAGGGTCTTTCCCGCCATCACCATTCTCGCCACTTCGTCCCGCATGAGAATGAAATAGTCACGCTGGTCTACGACGTCTGCGATCCCGCGTCCGACGTGAACCGGACCGTGGCCGGGAACGTACGTGTCGACCGCCAGGTTGCGGTCGATGATTCGGTTGAGAATATCGATCGTCCCCTGGATATCCGCGAAGAACACACCCGCTGCCTCGGCTTGCCCTGGATGAAGCTTCGTTGTTGAGCAGATCACCCATGAACATCACGCGACGCTGCGGAATGTACATGGTCATGTCGCCGCTGGTATGGCCGTATCCCTCCGCCTTGGCCTGAAACGTCAATCCGCCCAGGAGCACGGTCAGATTCTGGTCGAAGCCCATCGATGGCGGCGGCAGCTCCGCCGGTTTGTAGAGAGGCGCCCCTTGCGCCTTGCGGTCGTTGAACTCCTTGAGCTCGTTCTGGTAGTAAGCCCTGATCTGATCGCGCGTGCCGATGTAGACCGGCTTGTCCTCCCGGAAGTACCAGGCGCCGGTTGAGTGATCGCCTGAGGCGTGAGACGCAAACAGATACACGATTTTCTTGTCCGTCACTTTTCGGATGAACGGCACATCGTTGTTGCGGATGTCGCTGTCGAACGCCAGGACGCCTTCGTCGGTCACGACGAAGCTGGCGTTGCTGCCGGCGCCCGTCATCGTGTAGACGTCCTTCGCTACCTGGACCATCTGGCGCGTCCCCTGGGCAGAAGGCGCACCGAAGAAGTCGCTGAAGCAGATGAGAGCTGCCGTGACGGCGAGGAACTGTTTCACTGCGTTGACTCGCATTCTCATTCCCCCTCGTGTCGAGCGCGCACGGTCAATCCGCGGTCTTCCATTAGCTCTTGTCCATCCCTGGACTAACTGGTGGGCGGACGGTACACCACGACCGGAAGAGCGTCAACACGGTAGCAGCTGATTCGTCTACGGCCCTAATGCCGCAGCTACGTAAGTGATGAAACCCAATCTAGGGACGGGGCTGCGCGAACCGTGCGTCTGCGACTGGCACGTTCGGCTGGACCTCGGTGAGCTCGTACGTAGACCGTCCGCTCAACCATCGCACCGTCCATCGAAACGGCATCTTCACTCCGGCGACGTCGCGATAGTCGTCGTAATCCACGCGGGTGACAAGGCGTCCGACCGGAGAATTGGCATAGCGCACCAGCCGCACGAGCAGGCCGGTCTCCATGTCGAAGCACAGCGTCGCTACGCCGCCGCCGGGCGTGTCGCCTTGAACGAGGCGCACTTCCCGATCGTCGAGGATCGCCGGCACACCAACTCGCCACCGTGCAAGGCTTTCCTTGATCCTGGCAGGGAAGAGCAGCTGCGTCTCGAGGCGGACACCCTCGAGCTCCTGTCCCGTGATGGCGAGGAGCGGCACTGGCTTATCCGAGGGCGGTGCCGCGATCCACCCGCTGCGGCCATCGAAGACGTTGACGGTCTCGCCGGAAGCGCCGTGAACGATCGTCGTCCGCTGGCCCGTCGCCCGCGCGAACAGTTCCATCGGCACTCTTTTCCGCATCGTCAAAGCCGATGTACGTGCCCTTGGCGCTCAAGCTGGTAAGAGCCGCGACGCGCTGCGCGCCGCCGATCGCGGTAATGAACCGGTCGAGCACTTGATCGGCCGATGGCTGCCCGGTTACCTGCTCCACGGGATCGCCGGGCTCGTCCGGCGGCGGCTCGCCGTACAGCGCATTCAGGCTGGGCATCACGTTCGGCTTCGAAACTCCGCGGTGACACGTATTGCACGTCACGACCTGCCGCCCGCCGAAGTTCGTGCGGTTGATGGTGTTCATCATCACCATCATGACGCGCGCCCTCTGCTTCAGGGCATTGTCGTCGGCGTAGCGGGCCCAGCTTCCGCCGCTTTCAGAGACGTGGCAGTCGGTACAGTTCAGCCCCAGAGAGGACGAAAAGAACCCCATCGTCGCCATGAACTCATCGACGGGGATCCCCTTCAGCACCTGGATGTTCTTGAAGACCTCCTCGGCCATCGGAGGCCGCTGGGGGGGCACCGCCTGGGAGGCGCGCAGCGACACGCCGGCGAGCGCGACTACCAGTCCGAACGCAATAGCCGAGAAGAAATGCATCGCTCTGAATCCCACGTAGTGTCCGGCTTTAGCCGGACGGGCTCGCGGTCCGCCTGAAGGCGGACACTACGGCCTCATCGCCCACTACCGCGTGGCGCTCGCGGGCGCGGCGGCGTCGTACACGACGCGACCTCCCACGATCGTCATCGCGGACCTGATGTCTTTGATCTGATCGGCCGGGACCGTCAGGTAATCGCGATCCGTGACAACCATGTCAGCCAGCTTGCCCGGCTGAATCGATCCGAGGTTGTTCTCCTGGAGGATTTGATAGGCGCTGCCGCGGGTGTGCGCGATCAGTGCATCCTCGCGGCTGACCGGGGTTCGGTTGACGACCGCGCCCCCGACCATCTTGCCGGTGACCGCGAACGACAGCGTGACGAACGGCCGGTACTGATTGACCTCGAACGCGTCGGTACCCAGTCCCCAGATGATCCCGCTGTTCTGAATCGTTCTGAAGTCCGGCATGCTGTACGCACGGTCTCCATGGGCGCGGTGATAGATCCCGCCCATGATCGTTGCGCGCGGTTGAACCGCGAGGGTCAGACCCAGGTTCTTCATCCGTTCCAGATGACTGGCGCTGGCCTGCTCACCGTGGATGAGCACCCAGCGGAGGTTCCGGACCGGGAACTCGCGGTTGATTTTTTCGATCTGATCGAGAAACCCGTTGAAGGTGTGGTCGAGCGTCGTATGTGAGTGGAGCGGCATGCCGGCCCTCGCAACCTCGCGCGCGATCCGCCCCCATTGCTCGAACGCTTCCTGCGGCTGTGTCCCCTTCGGCGCCACCATGCTGTCGCCGGCGGGGCCGTATAACCCCTCACCGTAGGCGATGTGATCGACCCAGTTGTCGCCCTGGAACAACTTCTGCTCGGCAACCTGCGGCAGATTTTTCGTCACCGTTTCGGCGTTGTTCCCCATCCCGATCGCCACCAGGCAAAAGAAGCGCTTGTTCAACCGCTTCTCGACCGCCCACTTGCGGAAGATCGGGACGAACTCGTCGGGGCACGTCCCGCTCGACGCCGTCAGGCCAGACGCGTTCAGCTCGCGGATCATCGCCATGCTGTTGGCTTCGACCTCCGCGATCGTCGGGCGCGGGATTGCTTCCGACACCCCCGTTGCAGGGCCGAAGTTGGCGCCGCCAGCGTCGAGCACACCCGTCGGCTGCCCGTTGGCGTCACGTTTGATCCACGGATCCGTGCGCTTGGCGAGGCCGAGCACTTCGACGGCACGGCTGTTCAAATACGTTTCCGCGCGCGTGAACTGCAGCAGCACGGGATGATTGGGAGCCGCCTTGTCGAGCTCGTCCTTGGAGAACGGGCGCTTGTCGTCGGTGAACTGATCGGGCGACCAGCCACCCAGCGTGTACACCCACACTCCAGGCTTCAGCGAATTTGCCTTGGCCCGGATCATCTCGAGCGCCTGCTTGCGTGTGTCGACGTTGTCGAGGCGGAGCTCGACCGTCCAGAGCACGCCCTCTTCCATGTAGTGGGCGTGATTGTCGATTAGTCCAGGAACGACCGACCGCCCGCGCAGGTCGATGCGGCGAGTCGCCGGCCCGGCAAGGCGATTGATGTCCTGGCTGGTGCCGACCGCAAGAATCCGTTCGCCCTGGATGGCCACGGCCTGCGCAATAGAAAACTTCGCATCGACCGTGATGATTTTGCCGTTGGACAGAATCACATCAGCGGCCGGGCCTGCCGCCCCGGAGCCTTGGGCGGAGGCGGGCGGTGTCTGCGCGAAACCGCGGATATATAGCCCCGCGGCAACTGCGACACCAGCCGCTGCCAGCGTCGCGAGAATCAGCGTCTGGCGGATTCGCTTTGTCATGGTGTTCTCCGAAATACGAGGGTCCTATCGGTCTTGGGTCTTGGGTCTTGGGTCTTTGGTCTTTAGTGATCTTGATACTTCCGCGTTGGATGCGTAGCCAGCGAGACGACGACTAAAGCCGAAAGACTAAAGACAAAAGAACAAGCGATTCACTTGTCGGTCGGCGTCTCGTGCCGCTCCTCGCTGGCGTCGATCCAACGCCCAGCGGCGCCAAGCATCCCAAGAGCGACGATCACCACAAGACCTACGGCGACGACGAGGTTCACGCAAGACCTCTATTCAGTCAAAGACGTGTAAGTCAAAAGTCAAAAGTCAAAAGTCAAGGTCAAACTTTGACTTACGACACGCGCCGATTAGAACGCGTTGCCGATGAACGGCAGCATACGTCCCCAGTAGATGACCCCGACCCAGAGGCCGATGCCTGTCATCGCGACGAGCTTGTCGAGCGCGGCCGCCTCCTCCCCGATCTTCAGTCCCCAGGTCTTGCTGAACACCGTCAGGTACAGAAAATGCGCGCCCGCGAGCAGCAGGAACGCGACCTTCCAGTAGAACGCGATGTTCTGGGTGTACTGGTTCGCTGCAGCGATGAAGAACAGCATGCCGGTGATGAGGTTCATGCCGAGCCCGAGAATGCCCCACGGCAGCAGTCGATGCATCGCAGCAAACGACAGACCTTTCATCGCACCCAGGATGCGAAGATTCACGGCCAGCAGCACGCCGAACACGAGACACAAGCCCAGAAAATGCAGCGTCTCGGCCGCCGGCCACACCCACGGGAAGTCGGTGACGAAGGTGCCGATCCGCTCGCTCGTGAGCCATCCGGTCGGAGCGCCCACTTCGACGGCCTCGGGATTCGCGGCGATTTCGGGATGGCGAATCTCACCCCCGATTGTCGCCGCGCGCGCCATCATTGCCGTCGTCAGGACCGCCAGCAGCAGGACGGTGGCAACAGCTGAACGCGAAGCGCGCGAATTTCGACGGCTCTGCCACAGGGCAAGCCACGCGATCATTCCCGTGACCTGCATCCCCATGAAGCCCCACAAGGCGGCCGCCTCGTGCGCCTTGATCGCCTCTCGTCTCACGCCAGCGATCCCTTCAATCGCCTCCTCGGCTGCAACCCCCGTTAGATATACGGGCAGCGTCAACACGGCCACCGCAAACAGCACTTCGAGGCTGGCGTGAACCAGATGATCGTTGCGTCGTACCAGGGCGAGCAGCAACAAGCCAAGTCCGACGACGGTGCCGACAGTCGGCACGTGGTTGAGCAGAAGGTGCAAGTGCGGAATGTTGATTCCGAAGAACATGTGCCTGTCCTTTACACGTAGGCGAGCAGACGCCCTGTCGTGATCGCCGCCGCCCAGGCAGCCAGCGACACCAGCGCCATCAGCTTCGGAGAGCCAACGGGCGCGTCCGGAGGCGCGTCGAAGGCGGATCGCTTGATCGCGACCATCGCCGCGACGCCGATCGCCACGAACACCAGCTTCGACAGGAAGAACACCGATGTCCCACGCTCCGTGGCATCAGCCGCAAACAGCAGCGACCCGGTAAAGGCGTTCAGCCAGAACCCGCCCCACATCACGTTGAAAAGCGGCCGCAGCGGCTCGAGGGGTACGCGACTGCCGATCCCCAACAGCCGCAAGTTGACGATGGTATTGGCGCCGACGAGCAGGCCGAGACCAAATGTGTGCAGCGTCAGGATTGATGGAAATGCCCAGATGCTCTCGCCCTCACGAACCCAGGTGGACAGCCCTGTTGATTCAAGCCATGTGAGGAGGGCCATCAAAGGGCTCCGGCCCCGCGGCCCCCGCGGCCCGTTGCCAATGCAAATTCCACTTCATCGTCAGCTTTGACCGCGGGTTTCGCCCAGCGGATCGTTCCGCGCAGGGTCGTGGCGGGCGCTGCGAGCGTAATCGTGAACGACTGACGGTCTCCCGGCGCCATCTGCGGAACGCGCCACACGGCGACGTCGCTCTTGGCCTCGTCATCGTGCTTGACCCCTTCATAACCAGCGCCGGCGGTGCTTACCACTTTGGTGCCGGCAGGGAGCGCGACGGCCACAGTGACGTCTTCGTTGGTGATCCCTTTGCCCTTGACGGCCGTGTTGACCACTTCGATCGTGTAGGCTGCTGCGCCGGGGCTCGCCTCGCCGGCAGTAATACGGCCCCTCAGGACGGCCAGATGGACGCCAAGGTCGTTCATCCAGTCCCACATTTCCTTGAGCGTCGCTTCAGGCAGCCTGGCGCGCGAGTAGTTGCCCATGCGGATCCGATTACGACCGGGAGGCCCAGCCCCGTACGGGGTTACCGGTTGCAGCGATCGATCCAGCTGTGCCCACTGATCGGTCTGACCGGCGGTGTGCTCATAGACCATGCGTTTGAACCATTCGAAATCGCCGCTCACTTCGGCGGCGCCATGGCGCGGCGTCTCGAACGTCGCCCCATGACACTGTGCACACCCGATCACGGCCGTTGCCAACTGCTGGCCGCGTGGCGCACCCACCGGAAGCGGCGTCCGCCATGCCAACGCCTTGGGTGCCGGAGGCAGGCTGTTGAAGTACACGACCATGTCGGCGATTTCCTGATCGGTGAGCTGGGACTCGACGTACGCCGGCATGCGACCGAGCGGGTTTCGCACGTACCCGCGGAAGCGTGCGTACGTGAAGTTTCGTCCCGCGAGCGCCGGCCCGAACGCTCCCTGTCCCTCGGCACCGTGGCAATTCGAGCACGACGTATTGCCGAACGCGTAGTGCGCCTTCCCTGCTTCGGCGGTTCCGACAGGTGCGGAACCTGCGGTCTGCGCTGCCGCGCTAGGTCCTGTCACTCCGTAAGCCGTCACCAGCCCGAAGGCGACGACAGCAACGAAAACTGTACGCATATATCGGCTCCTCAACACGCGTTGATCACCGGACTTCGTCGGCCCGGCACGGCGTCGGATCCCATCCCGAGCGATCCGGGATTTTCTTGAAGGAATATGTCGTCGCGTACGGCTGAGTTAGGTACTGCGGATCGGTGACGATCATGGTGTCGACGAGCCACGTGTCGCCGTTCGGCTCGGTGAAGGTTTCGAAGTATTCCTCCAGCCGCGCGTTTTCGCTGTACGGGACGCCATTCCTGCGCAGATATCCGGGCCGCATGCCGGTTGTGGTCACCCGAAGCTGGCCGGTGGGCTTGGCGCCGCGGCCACGCTGAATCCCTTCCCACATCGCCACGGAGTTTCCTTGCCACTGTAGCTCCTGCCCGGCGGGTGGCGCACCTCCAAACCGGAACAGCCGGGTCTGCGTCCCCGTGTCGGCGTCCATCTGCAGGGTGTTGTCGTCGGCCCAGTGGACGTAGAACCGTCCCGGGATCCGCATGATTCCGGCAGCCCCGTATGACCTGCATTCGTTGCCGGCCGCTCTGTCTTTCGCAGCGTCCCAGGCATCGGCGACCTTGCGACCTTCCGGATTGAGCGGCAGCATCGCGTATTCACCCTTCGGGGGCATCAGCATCCGGAGGTGCCAGTGCTCGGTGACGACCGACACCCAGTACCCCGTATAGTCCTTCGGCGCCATCGAACGCGCCGTCGGGGCCTGACCCTGAGGCGCACCGCCGCCCCGACCGCGTCCCTGGGCGAGAGCGTCACCCTGAACGGCGGCAACCACCAGAACGCCGACCAGCACAAACCGGAACATGTCTATTCGACCCTGCCCCGCCACTCGAACCCGTCGCTCGGCCGCTTCACGGTGGAGATCAGCAGCCGCAGCGACGACTCATCGCGCGGCGCTTCGCCGGTGACGACCAACTGGTCGCCGGGCTTCAGCGTCGTCCTGGTGATCTTCGCCTGGGTCAAGTCGTTGGTCGAACCCCATTCGAGCGTCCACGTCTTGACCGTGCCGTCCTTGTCCATGACGTCGAGCCTCATGAACGAATGGGGATTGCGCCAGACGAACTCTTTCACCGCGCCCTGGATTTCGACCTTCTTGCTCGAATCGTACGTCGCCGAAAACGAGTGATGCGCAAGCACCTGATCGGCCGCTGCAAGAACGACGATGCCGGCAATTACCAACAGCACCCTGCGTTTCATGAAACCGTCTCCTTTCAATCGGTTGGTAGTCGGTAGTTGGTAGTCGGTAGCGGGCAATTCGTAGTTAGCGGCTTGCGATTGGCGAACCGCGAACCCTGCCCAGGAATTGCTACCAGCTACCGGCTACAAACTACCAGCTATCTCTTGAGGCTCTGATACACCGCCTCCACAAACATGTCCGTCGTCCACGGCCCGGTCTGTTTGCCGTAGCGCGCGTCATAGTCCCGCGAAGGTCTGGCGGCCTTTACCTGCGCCAGCGTCATTCCCTTCTTGACCATGTCCGCGACACGGTCCCGGATGATCGTGGTCATGTCACGGTAGTAGACCACTTCAGCATGATCCGCAATCCGGCCGTGGCCTGGAACGACCAGCGTGCCTCCCCCGGCATGGGAAGCTGGCACGGTGATATCAATCAGGCGGTTGAGACCGTCAACGATCGCCTGGATGCTGCCGCCCCCGGTGACGTCTATTACCGGATACGTCGTGAGATCGAGCAGCCCACCGGCGCTGACCACGTCGGACTTCCGAAACAGGACGACGCTGTTGCTGTCGGTGTTGGAAGGAATGTGCGTGATGATGACAGGCTCATCGTTGAAGTAGAGCCTTTTCTGGGGAATGGAGTAGGTGTTGTCAGGCCATCCATCCTCCGGAATGCGAGGTGCTTTTCCGGCCGGGCCGGCGACCCTGTGAAGCAGCGTGTAATAGGAGATGACCGACGCGCGGGTGATGTCCAGCGCACCCTGCGGCCCGGCGGTGTAGTCCGGGGCGCGGAAGGGAATGATCTCTCCCGTATCCGCAATGACCGAATTCCCGCCGATGTACTCGTCGAACTCTGTCGTATTGACGATGTACCTCAGCGGCCTGGTCGATACGGTCTTCAGCGCCGCGAGAACCTTCGGGGTCATCGACGCGAGGCCCGTGTCCACTATCAGCACCCCATCGTCGCCGGAATGCACGGTGATATTGCCCCCCGCGCCGATGATCACGTGCACCTTGCCCTGTACGGGCAGTACCTCGACTTCGCCCGCCGCCGGGGTGGCCAGGCGCGGCGGCCAGACTGTCGGGCGGCTGGCAGCCTGATTGGCCTGGGTCGAGGTGGACTCGGCAAAGCCAATCACAGCGAAACAGACGGCGACGAGCATCCACAGTCTATTCATGGTCCATCCGATCCCCGCGGGGCGGTGACAGCGGGCTTCGGCATCGCCTTCATCTTCGCGATGTACTCGGGATACATCGTTTCAGGTCCGCCGAGCCTTGCCTCGAAGGGTGTGCCGAATCGGTCGGCGAGCTTTGGATTGAGGCCCGGCAGCCTGCTCTGGCCGGGTAGAAAGTGTGGAACGGTTCCGCGCGGAACGGCGGTCTCGGTGGCTTCTTCGCACGGATAGGGGTCCATCCGCATGGCCGGATCGTGAACCCACATCATCGTGGTTCGAACGTACGGTCCGTTCAGCAGAATGGGGTCGTACAGAATGACGGTCGCCTGCAGGAAGTCGCCCATACGCCGCCAGCGGGTGCGCACCACCGTCTGATCGCTCCGCATCAACCCCGAGCGCCGGATGTACGCCTCCTTCACATGGGTGGTCGTCACGACCAGCGTATCGCCGTCCCATTCGCCCGTTGAAAAGCCGCTCCATGTGTGGAGCGCATTCGCGGGCGGATGAGGCCGGCCATCCATCCAGATTGTCGTTTCCTGCTCTTCCTGATTGATGTGCCCGCGGTAAGCGATGATCTTCTGCGAGGCCTCGTCCGTCTCGGTCCAGATCCGCATAGCCGAGAGCGGACCCTCGAGCGAATAGTCCCAGACGTGGGGCCGGCAAACCCATTCGGCGGTATCGAAATCGTCCGGGGACCAGCTTTGAGCCCGCCATTGGCCTGCGTTGCTCAGCGGAACGCCAGCGGCGTCGCCGGTCATTCCGCTGCCGTCCTGGTTGCGGGGCAACGGACGCCATAGGCCGGAGATATCCACCTGAGCCAACGCTGGCGCGCCCCAGAGACTTAGAAGCACAGCCAGCAGCGGCGCGCTTCCCCAGCCTATGCGCGATCGATGCATAAATTCTCGTCCAGACCCCTTCGTACCACGCTGGAGGGTTCGAACCAGCCAAGGGCACTGCCCTTGATATCCCGCCCAGAGCCCTCGGCTGGTTGGCCAGTCTCTCTTCCACCCCACCGCGCACAAACCGCGCGGCGGGGGCCCCGGCTTGGCGCGCTCCGCGCGCCCAAGGCCCCTCCAGCGGGCGTAAATATACCCTATCAGCGCACCGCCGGGGCCGGCTTGGCGAACCGCCCCGCGTCGATCGGCGTGTTCGGCTGGAGCTCGTTCACCTTGATCGTCATCTGCATATAGGTCTGACTGATGGTCCAGGCGAACGGCATCTTCACCCCGACACCGGCAACGTCCCGGTAGTCGCTGTAATCGATTTGGGTCGGGACGGGGCCGACCGCCGTCTGGTTCCAGCGCACGAGCCGGACGAGCAGCCCGCTCTTGTCGAAGTACAGGTTGACCGGGAGCAGACCCGGACTGGTTCCCTGAACAATCTGGACGTCGTTATCGTCGATGATCGAGTTGCCCACCACCCACTGGCTGAACGCCTGCTTTATCCCGGTCGGAAACGCCACGAGCGCTTCCATCCGGGCCAAGTCGAGAGTACCGGTCGTCAGTGTGACCAGTGGCGCCGGACTGTCCGGTCCCGCAAACCAGCCGCTGCGACCGTCAAACACCCGAACGTTCTGTCCGTAGTCCAAGTGCACAACCGTGGTGCGCTGATTCGGAGCCTTCGCAAAGATCTCCACCGGCACCTCGGCGAAGCCTGTGTCGAAACCTGAATAGGTCCCCTTGGCCGTAAAGCTCGAGAGCTTCGCCAACCGTCCCGCGCCGCCGAGCGCCTCGAGATACTTGTCCAGGACCTGATTGGCCGACACGCTGGTGTCGGGCACGAAGTTCATCACGTTGGGATCTTCGTCCGGCGTTCCGTATTGGAGGGCGAGACGCGGAGCAGTTTCCGGCACGTACGAGCCACGGTGGCACGTGAAGCACGTGACTTTCAGCGCTCCACCGAAATTGTTGTTGTTGATCGTTCTCATCATCACGATCATCTGGCGTGCGCGCTGGATCCTCGGGGTTGCCACCGAAAACGCGTCACGGTTGAAGACGGCGTCTTTCGAATGACAGTACGTGCAGTCGCCGCCCATCGAGGCCGCAAACATGCCCATCGCTTCGATGAACGTGTCAACGGGCATTCCCTTGAGCACCTGAATGTTCTTGAATGGCTCTCGGCCATCACGAGACCCTGTTCCGCTCCGCTCTGCGACGCCGAGGCGGACAGATTGGCAGCGGCCGCGACGGCCAGCATGCACACCGTCACCGCTCCCGTGATCGAGAAGATCCGGCCTCTTGCCAACCTCATTACCCGTGCCTCCCTGTTGAACCAGCCAAGGGCTGTGCCGTGATATCCGACCGGAGCCCTTGGCTGGTTGTCAGTTTCTTTTGACGCGCTTCGCGCGCCTTGGACCGCTACGCGGGCAACAACAAGTAAACATTCAAGCAACGAGCCGCATAGCGGTCCAAGAGCAGCAGCAGATGAGACCCCGGCGCCAATCTTACGTTTCAGAGTACCGCGGGTCAAAGAAGAGTGCCACAAAAACGAGTACGTCCGCTCGGGCGCTGGTACCCGAAGCGCATGCTGTGGTGGGAGAAATTTCGCGGCGCTTCTCAGGCGGTCACGATGGGGCGCCTGGCGCCGTGTCGCGTGGTCTGCTCGAAGGCGTAGGCCATTTGCAGCAGGCTCCATTCATCGCGATGGCGACCGACGATCTGAAGCCCCACGGGGAGCCCGGTCGACGTAAACCCCGCGGGCACCGACATTGCCGGGTTCGCCATGAACGTGATGTACCAGCACGAGCGCATCCAGTCCACGTAAGTCGTCATCGGCATTCCGTTGATCTGGGTCGGATACGGTACATTCACGTCGAACGGCGATACCTGGGTCACGGGAAGGACGAAGTAGTCGTACCGTTCGAAGAATTGCCGGCTCTGCTCGTACATGCGCGCCTGGCGGGCGAAGGCGCGCCCGATATCGGCGCCCGTGATGCGTTCCGCCTGCGCCACCTCGTATTTGATTGTGTCCTTCACCCATTCGGGCCGCTCACGAACGAGTGGCGCGTACTGCGGATGATTGGCCGCAAACCGCAATACCGGAAATGCCTCCTCGACACCCGCGAAATCGGGCTCGGCCTCTTCGACAACACAGCCGAAGCTCTCGAACACCCGGCGATTGCCGTCGACAACGCGACGGATTTCAGGCTCAAACGGAATGCCTCCCAAGCCTCGCCACCACGCCACACGCACGCCCTTGAAGTTGCGCTCGAGCGGTGCGCGGAAGCGGCCGCTCTCTTCCACGATCGAAAGCGGACTCGATGGATCGGGTCCGGCGATGGCGCTGAGGAACAGAGCCACATCCGAAACCGATCGGGCCATCGGTCCCGACACCGACAATGGCGACCAGCTCGCCGAATTGTTCGGTACGCGACCAGGAGAGGGGCGGATGCCGACGACGTTACAGAATGCTGCGGGGTTGCGCAGAGAGCCACCGGTGTCGCTGCCATCGGCAATCGGGATCATGCCGCACGCAAGCGCGACCGCGGCACCGCCGCTGCTGCCGCCGCAGGTCTTTGTGAGGTCGTACGGATTGCGCGTTGGCCCGAAGACCCTGTTGAACGTCTGCGACCCCGCACCGAACTCCGGAGTATTGGTCTTGCCGCAGGTGATGGCGCCGGCCGTTCGTATGCGCGTCACGATTGCTGCGTCTCGAGTGGGCACGGTGTCGCGGTAGAAACAGCGATCCGCGAGTCGTCCTGATTCCGGCGGTATCGACGAGATCCTTGTGTGCGACCGGCAGTCCATGCAGCACGCCGAGTGTGCCGCCCTTGGCGGCAAGCTCGTCGGCCCGCGCGGCGTCCGCCATCGCGCGCTCCGCAACCAGCGTGACGATCGCGTTCACACGCGGATTGATACGTTCGATCCGCGCCAGATGCGCCGTCATCACCTCGCGCGCGGATACCTCTTTGCGGCGGATCTTCGCGACCAGCTCAATGGCGCTGAGATCACAGAGTTCGTCGCCGCTGCCCGCGGCAGGCGGTGCACCACTCGATTGAGCTGACGAAGCGGTATCGGCGAGCCCTTGCATGGCCGTGACGGCTCCCACTCCGAGCGCCTGTCCGAACGCCCGGCGCGTCATCGCACTAGAGGTCGCACGTGGACTCGTGCCTGGCGAATCGTCTTCCATAAAATGACTCCGGTGACCGCGGCCCGTTTCTGGTCCGGCTGAAGCCGGACGCTACGTACGAAGAAATCTCTGTGTCTCCGCGTCTCTGTGGCCCGTTGTGAATCCGGCTAAAGCCGGACACTACGCACAACAAATTATCGAATCGCGATCGGCCTCACCGGCGAACCGGTAGCGCCCCTGATGCGCTCGGTGAGATTCACATACAGGAACTCGTATACGCGGTCGCGTGCCAGCTCGCGCAGATCCATGTTCTCGAGCATCCCGACGCCGCCGAAGAGCAGCTCGTGATGCACGTTGCCGAGCTCGGGACGCGCCGGCGGCTGAATGGTCACGCAGCAGCTGTCCGCGCCCACCATTGACGCCTTCTTCTCGACGGCCCAACGGGACACTTCCACGCCGATGCCCGGCGACCCCTGGTTCTCGCCGACGAAAAAGCGCGCGTCGTTGTACTTCTGCGGGCTGCCCCAGTGCACGGCCCATCCATAGTTGAAAAGGATGGCGTCGCCCGGCTCGATGCTGTTCTCGCTGAGGCCCTGCTTCGCAAGCGCACCGCGTACATCTGCCATCGTCACTTCATAACGGCTTTCGAGTGTCGCGATGCCTTTGTAGCCGGCAATATCGATCAAAATGCCGCGCGTGATGATCGGCTTGACGTTCTCGACACCGAGCGCCTCGAGGCCGCCCTGGCCGCGGTTGCGTCCCGTCAGATCCTCCTGCGTGAATCCGTTGTAGTAGACGTTCTTCAACGTCCCGTCGGCCATTCGTACCACACGGCCCTGATGACCGAACGCGTCGTACTGCGTACCCATCTGGCCGATGTAGCCGGTGAAGTACTCCTGCTGTGCGAACCCCTGGCCCTCCTTCTGCGGTGCCGCCGCCATATGGGTGATCAGATAGAAGGGGCGGTTTCCGTATTGCGGCATCTCCGGTTCGTAGATGTGTCCCAGCTCGTAGGTCTGCCCCGTCTTGGGGATGCGCAGCGCCTTGAGTACCTTCTCGGGCGTGATGTAGTTCGTGTTGCCCGCCTGATCCTTGGCGCCGTGCGGAGAGGGCCACCATGCGCCTTTCTCACGCGTCTGCGCGATCAGCAGACTGCCGGTCACGATCCCGATGGACAAAACGAAGAATGCCGTGCAACGCCAGACGCTCCGTGCAGTGAACATGGCTCCTCCAGTAGAAAGTCAGATTGAGGCCGTTAACGGCGGAAGTCGGGCCACATGTGTGCGAGGCCACTTAATCTCTTGAGCGTGAGCACATTCTGAACCTGCTCCCCGTTCAGCGTTGTGGGCGGGAATCGAAGCGTGACCTCCTCGCCGTTGATCTCGAAATTTCGCATGAACGATCCGCCAACCGCCGTCGGGTTCATCGCGGCAAGCTGATAGTGAAACACAGCCCGACTCCTCGGCTGGACGATGTAGGTGCCGAAATACGAGACGGAACCCTGCATTGCCGCTCGTGCTTCGTCGACGGTCGGAAAAGCCTCCGCGAACGGCTTCCTTCCGGGCCGCGGCAAATACAGGACCGCCATATGCCCGGTCGGGGTGTACACGATGACGCTGGAATCGCGGACACCGGGCTGCACGTTCACGCCTTTCGAGTTGAACAGACCGGCCGACGTCCACTGCCAGAATCCAACGACGCCTTCCTGATAGGGCGGAAGCGCTTCGAGCTCCGGAATCCGTGTCCACGTCGTCCGATTCAGTGGACGCCCGTCCGTCGACGCTTCGGTGAGCACGAGCTGCGTTCCCTTGCGCTCAAACGACCGCACGAATCGGCGCCCGACGCGACCGGGATCGAGATCGCCGGTGATCTGATACGCCGCCGCCGATTTGCTCGAGTCGACGGTGTACGACCCCCAGAAGGCCTGGTAGGTCATGAACTGCTCCGCCGCGGTGAGAGATGCGGGGCGCGCTGCGCGCGACACGATTTCAATGACGTGCCCGCTCGCGTCCTGGATCAGCATCCCGACCGGATTGGGAACCTGCGCTAACGGCTGCGTATCTGTAGTTCGCTCGAGGCGCGTCAGCTGCCATGTGCCCACCAACGGCTGTGATCCGTCAGAAGTCCCCTGCGCCAAGAGGGGAGGCGCGAACCCTCCGCCGGTGACAGCCGCGAACGCCGAGGCGGGATGCGGCTCGACGTCGTACCTGGCTAGGTTCCACACGCGCCAGATCCCCTGCAGATCCGGCTGGCCGTCGGCGGTGCGCGGCGGAACAAACTTCGGGGGTGCCTGACGTGCCTGGCGTGCTTGCGGTGCCTGGGGTGCCTGGGTGCTGAACTGCAGCGTCCGGTGTCTCGAGTGCGACGAGTGAGCCCGCCGATACCACCGCGAGCACGAGGGCCGCAGCGACCGCACCGATGGCTGAAAACCGCGGGATCATCGGACGCCTCCGCGGCGAGACTCTATCGCCGCAAATTTACTCGTGTCAATCGAAGGGTTCTCAAGTGCACGGGTGCACAGGTGCTTGGGTTCCGGTACTCAGGTTCTACAGTGCTCGGGTTCGCCGATGGTTCACCGGTTCATGCCTGAACCATGAGAACGGTCTGTGAACCCTGAACCGTGAACCCGTGAACCGGAACCTGAGCACCGATGCACCTGAGCACCCGAGAACTGTTTTACATGCGAATCCGCGCAGCGGTGAGGTCCACGTCGACGAGCTCACTGAGCTCGTACTTCGCCCAGCGCAGATCGGTCTCGGTGAGATCGGCGCCGCGGAACGTCGCGCCACGTAAGTCGGCGTCACACAGGTCGACGCGCATCAGCTTCGCCTCGTCCAACGTGGCGTCGCGCAGATCGGCGCTGTAAAGAATGCCGCCGGCGAGCGACGCGCGCCGCAGCGTGGCGCCTGGCAGGCGGGCCCCTCGGAGGTTCGCATGATCCATCCTCGCCTCATCGAAGCACGCACCGGACAAGTCGCATCCCTCCAGGCGGCACCGGCGCAGATCGGCGCGTTCGAAATTGGCCCGCGGGAAACTGGCGAACGACAGGTCGGCTTCGACGAGCGTGACCTCCTCGCCGGGATGTTCGGCGCGATACGCGTTGAACTGTTCGACGGACTCGCGCAATAGCGCCACCCACTCATCGCGAGACATCTTGAAGGCCGGGTCCCGCCCCGCCGGAGGCGGGGCAATCAAGCACTGCCACCAGCGACGCGAAGCCACGCCACATATGCCTGGACGGTCCGCGGCGAAGCGTCGCTGGTCATGCGAGCGAGAGGAGCGCGCGCGCGACCGTAGCCTGCGTCAACGGCACTTTGTAGGCGTTCTTCGCCAGCGGCCGCGCGCCATCGACAGCGGCAGCGCCCGCCGCGGCGGCGGTTGCCTCATCCAGGCGCTTTCCCTTCAACGCCGCCTCGGCCTTGATGGCCCGATACGGGAATGGCGCCACGCCGCCGAGGACGATGCGCGCGTCCTCGACCACGCCATCCTTCGTCGTCACCATCGCGGCGACGCTGCACAGCGCGAAATCCCAGACCTCACGCACCATTTCCTTGACGTAGATCGCCTTCGATCCGGCTGGCGCGCTCGGCACCTCGATCTCGGTGAGAATCTCGTTCGACTGCAGGATGTTCTCGCGCGTCGGATCCTGCTTCGGGCTGACGAAAAACCTGTCAATCGGCACAGTTCGTTCGCTGCCGCCGGTCGAGATCTTCACGGTCGCGCCGAGCGCCACGAGTGCCGGCGCAATATCCGACGGATGAACGATGTACGACGGCCCGCCCTCGAGAATTGCGTGGAAGTCGTTCTCGCCCGTGGCCGAATAGCACACGCTGCCGCCATGCTTGAAGCACGGATAGTTGTTCCGGTAATACCAGCAGCGTGGACGTTGGCAGAGATTGCCGCCGATGGTCGCCATATTGCGGATCTGCGGCGTACCGACTTTTTCGACCGCCATGGCCAGGAGCGGCACCTGCTCACGGACCGTCACGCTCTCGATGACGTCTATGAGCAGCGTGGCCGCGCCTATACGCACAGCGCCCCGGCCGGGCCGGATCCCCTGCAGCTCGCGCAAATGCTTGATGGCCACGAGACCCTCGGGGACACGCAGGTCGTCCTTCATCTCGCCGAGGAGGTCTGTCCCGCCGGCCAGCAGCATCACCTTGCCACGCTCCTTGCCGAGCTGAGCGGCGGCGTTTCGCAGCGACGTGGGGCGGATGTAAGCGAAGTTGTTCATAACTTCATCCTGGGTCCGGCTAACCTAAAGCCGGACACTACGTACGGCGGTGCTACGTACTAGGCGGTGCGGCTGGGCACCTGGCCGCTGTTCCGCCAGCGCGCGGAGCACGTCGGCGCGCGTAAACGGCACCCGGCGCAGACGTATGCCGACCGCGTTGTAAACCGCGTTGGCGACAGCGGCCATCCCGGGATGGCAGGGGTTCTCGCCCAGCCCTTTCGCGCCATAGGGCCCCTGCTCGCCAACATTCGACACGACTATTGACTCAATCACCCGCGGGTCGAAATCGAGCATCGTCGGAGGCTTGAGATCGAGGAAGTTGGCGTTGAGGCAGCGGCCGTCGCGCGGGTCGAAGCGCATCTCTTCGGCCTGTGTGAGCGCCAGCCCCTGGATCGTTCCGCCTTCGATCTGGTTCTCGACCACGGTAATGTTGATCGGTTGACCGACATCGTGGGCTGAGATGTACCGCAAGATACGGATCTTGCCGGTCTCGCGGTCGACCTCGACCTCGACGAAGTGCGCGCCAGCCGCGCGCTCGACGTTCGTCTCCGCCTGCGACTGCGTGACGGCGCCGGAGCCTACGACACTTCGGCCACGCCGCTGCATGACCTCCTTGAGCGCAAGAGTTCGGCTCGCGTCGGTCTTCACGCGAATGACGCCATCGGTCAGCTCGAGATCGCCAGCCGCCGCCTTCAACATCGGCGCGGCGGTCGCCAGGATTTGCCTGAGGCAATCTCGTGCCGCCTCATCAACCGCCCGCCCCGTGCTATAGAGCACGCGGTTGCCATAACTGCCGCCATCGTAGGGCGCAATCTCCGTATCGCCCGCCACGGCGCGTACACTCGCGAGCGGAACCCCGATGGTCTCGGCCGCAATCATCGACAGCGTTGTGCGACTGTGCGTGCCGATGTCAGTAGACGCATAGAACACGACGACGGACCCATCCAGATTCACCGTCACTGAGGCACCGGCCAGGCCGCCACCACTGCCGCGTTCGGTAACCGCCACGCCGATGCCGCGTGCGATTGGGCCGGTCTCGACGTTGCCAGGCGCCGCGTTCCGCCTGGCCCATCCGATCCGTGCCGCGCCCTCCTCGATGCATCGGTCGGTCACCTGGGTAACGAGGCGGCCATCTTCGGTGCCCATGCCTCCGCGCGCGATTGGATCGCCGTTGCGCTTCACGTTCTTCAGCCTGAAGGCGACCGGGTCCCACCCCATCTCATTGGCGATCTCATCCATCGCCGAGTCGATGGCGAACGTTTCCTGCGGGTCGCCAACACCACGCGTGGGGCCGGTGTTCGGCACGTTCGTGTGCACGCGGTACTGCACCGTGCGCACATGCGGGATGTTGTAAATGTGGGTCGCCTGATTGCCGAGGCCGCCGAGGCGCACGTGGTACGCGCCCTGATTGATATAGGCCTTGACGTCGAGCGCATGCACGGTCATGTCGCGCTTCACGCCGACCTTTACGTAAACACGCGTCTCGAAGCGCGTGTTGGAATCGAGGATTTCCTCCTCGCGGGAGTACTGCAGCTTCACAGGCCGACGCGCCTTGCGGGCGAGGAGTCCCGTAATCGTCTCGTCGACGTGCGCTGCACTCTTGGTCCCGAATCCACCGCCGACATAGCTGGCGATGACGCGTACCTGGCTGTCGGGCAGATTGAATTGCGCCGTCAGGTTCGTCTGCACCCGGCACGGTGCCTGCGTCGACGCCCACACCGTCAGCCTGTTCCCCTCCCACTGCGCGATTGCCACGCGCGGCTCCATGCCACCGCTCCACATCGTTGGACAGTGGTAGACGCGCTCGATGACGCGGTCGGATTCGGCCAACCCGCGCTCGACGTCACCACGAGTGAGCGTGCGCGGCTCTCCTTCGAGATTGCCGTCCGGAAAAAGCTGTGGCGCGCCCGGCTGCAACGCCGCTTCGGGGTCGAGCACGAATTTCAGGGCTTCGTACTTCACGTCGATCAGCCGAAGCGCCTTTTCCGCCGTCTCTTGATCCACGGCGGCGACCGCCGCGACCGCTTCGCCCGCGAACCGGACCTGCTCGTTCAGCACAAAAGTCCGGTTCCCCCAAATTGGAACCTTCGGCGCGTCCTTGTGCGTGATCACAGCCTTGACGCCGGGAAGCACCTCGGCACGACTCGTGTCGATGCTGACGATGCGCGCATGGGCGTGGCGAGTGCGCAGGACGCGGGCGACGAGCATGCCCGGAAGCTCGAGGTCACCGACGTACTTGGCCTGGCCGGTGACGCGCTCGATCGCGTCGATTGGAGGACCGGCGGTGCCGACCACTTTGAGTCCGCGTGCAGTGTTCTGCTGCTGCGCCATGGTGCCCTTCTTTATTTGCGATTCATGATTGGTGATTTGTGATGTGGGGGTTTCTCCAAATCGTCAATCACAAATCGCGAATCATAAATTCCTGGACGCCGTCATGACCGATTCGAGGATGCGCTTATACGCGGCGCAGCGGCACAGGTTGCCGCTGAGCGCCCGACGGGCCTGATCTTCTGTGGGGTGAGGCACACGATCGAGAAACGCCTTCGTCGTCATGATCTGCCCCGGCGTGCAGAACCCGCACTGGAAGCCGGTATGCTGGATGAACGCCTGCTGGATCGGATGCAACGTGTCGTCGGTGACGAGTCCCTCGATCGTCAGCACTTCCGCGCCGGTTGCCTCGACCGCCAGCGTCGTGCACGAATACACGTTGCGGCCGTTGACTATCACCGTGCAGGCGCCGCACTGGCCGCGATCGCATCCCATCTTCGCGCCGGTCAGCTTGAGATCCTCGCGCAGGAACTGCAGCAGCGTCGTCCGGTTCGGAACCTGCTTGCGGTACGCGGTTCCGTTCACTTTCATCTCGACGAGCGTACGTCGCGGATCCGCCTCGACGGCTTCGGGCAGCTGAGTCTCGGCCGTGTCGGGGATCAGCGTCGATGACAGAGCGCCCGTCGCGAGTGCGCCGCCCTTGAGAAATGCCCGTCGCGAAACGGATTGCTTAGGTTTGTCGCGCTGATCGTCCGCCATATTCAGCTACCCTCCTCTGGACCGCTTGCGACTCGCTGCGCGAATTTTGTACTCGTTGTGACCTCGCATAGCGGTCCTAGGCGCGCGGAGCGCGCCAAGAGAAACCGGCAACCAGCCGAGGGATCTGCGGGGATTAAGGGCAGAGCCCTTGGCTGGTTGCGCCAGTCTAGATCAGCGGTACCAGACGGTAAAGCACCGAACGGTTCTCAGGTGCTCGGGTGCACCGGTGAACCTCTAGAACCCGTACACGGCAGAACCTCAGGAAAGGGCTATGTTGGCGGTCGATGGTCGGTTGTTGGTAGCCGGAGGGCTTCAGCCCTCCGGTTCCTGACGCATGGTCCGCAGGTCCGGAGGCCTAAAGGCCTCCGGCTACCGACTACCTACCGACTACCAACTACCAGCTACCGACTAGCCGTCAGAACGAATACTTCACCGCGAACTGCATGATGCGCGGATCGCCCGCCACGAGATAGCGCCCGAAGTTCGGGCTGTTGAGATTCGTCACCGGCGACTGGTTGTTGTTCGGGTTGACATCGAGGCGGCACCGGCCTGAACCAGTTGAACGCATTGAATGCCTCGATGCGCGCTTCGAGGCGATGTGTCTCGAGCGAACCGGAACGACCGCACGAGCGCCAGATCGACGACGCGTGTGCCCATACCGAAGTAGCGCGTTTCGTCCCGACGTTGCCGTGCGTGCCGAGCGCCGGCTGTGCAAACGCCGCGGCGTTGAACCAGTTGTCAGCGCGTCTTTGCGCCGTACGGATCGTCGCCCACCTGCGTTCACACGCTGGTACTGCATGCCGGTCAGCGCTCGGTCGACGCCGGTACGCGATCGTCAGCGCAAACCCCGACTGGGCGCGGAAGATTCCCGACAGTCGCCATCCCGACGCGATCAGCGCGCCGCCGTGTTGGCAAACTGCGGCGTTTCCACGCTGGCCGTCAGGTTGAAGATGTGCGTCGGCGAGTTACTGCAGGGCCCCTCGTCCGCGTCGAGCAGTTCTTTGCATTCGGCGGGCGGATTGATCGAGCGACACCGGGAGCATGTAGCCGGTACCGACGTTCAGCGGCCTGCCGCCCTGATTGATCAGACCGCGGCACGTTGACCAGGTGTAGTTGGCGCTGGTGCTGAGGCCGCTGACCGAGCGCCGCTGGACCGACAGGAGCAGGCCATGGTACCGCTGCCACCCGTCGTCGGTCACCCAGTCGAGATAGCCGATGTACTGCCCGATCCGCCGGATTCGCCTGCGTCATCTCACGGCGCACGTCGAGCGGTGCCGCCGAGCAATTCGGGATAGGTCTGCGTTCCCGTGGCGCGAGCCGGGTTACGCAGCGTGCACGGCCCGGTCGGCGAATCACGACCGGCCGGAATGATCCCCGGGTTCCCCGTCACATCGCCCCAGACGTTCATCAGGTAGTTGCCGAGGTAGCTGGCCGACACCCCCATGTTGTCGCCAATCTGTCGCTGCACGCCGAGATTCCAGCTGTGGATGCGTGTCGTGTCGAGGTCGTACGGCACCTCGATGAGCAAGGCGTACGGCGGGAACTCCTGGACGCGAGCCGGCGTGTGATCGGGTAGGGGTTGGTCCGACCGGCGGCGCGCCACGGATCGTCGAGCGAGTACGGCGCCCGGGTTGACCAGACGCTGCTCCAGGCCAAACGGCGGCGCCTGCGACGCATCGAAGTAGAACTCGCCGGCGATGAAGTTGCTATTCATGCCGTAGCCGGCGCGCACCGACGTGCGGCCATCGCCCTTCGGATCCCAGGCGACGCCGACGCGTGGCTGGACGTTCAGTCCACTCCGGATGCATTCCTGCCTTCGTGGGGAACCCGGGGTCGCCTGGATAGCGACAGGCCGGGAGGCGCCTGCGGGAACACCGTGCTGCGCTCGCCGGCCCGGAATCGGTTGTGGTCGAAGTTGTAAATCTGGCTTTGCTGGTGCTGCTGCGGGAACCACGGCTCCCATCGAGCGCCGTAATTCATTGTGACGTTGGGCGAGAGCCTCCACGTGTCCTGGCGCGTAGAGTCCGAAGTACTTCTGCTTGATGTCCAGCGTGAACGGCGTGGACTGCCGGAACTCGAACACACGGCCGAGCATGAAATCGGCAAGCGGAAGGCCCGTCTGGTTGCCGTTGAAGTTGAAGGCGCCCGGCGATCGGACGTTGGAGTTCGTCTTCCAATCGGAGAACGCCACCGACGCGCCAAACCCCCACTGGTGGTTTCCGCGCACCATGCGTGAGGTCGTCGGAGACGCCGTACGTGTTCGGACGGTACCAGGAGTCAGTCTCCGTGCCCGTAGTTGATGCCGAAGGCTCCCGTGACGCTGATCGAGCATGTAATCCGGAATGGGGGTGTAGATATTCACTCCCGACATCCTCGGGACCGAACATGTCGGCGTGCGTCCGGTGCACGTTGGTGCGATTGGCCGTGAACCGGATGTTGTTGACTGTGGTGCTGCTCAACACTTGGGTATGGCCGACCGCCAGCGACTGCGAGTCGCTGTCGCGGCCGCCGCCGCCCGAGGTCCCGGCGACCAGGATGTTGTCAGGATTGTTCTTGAGCGCCGGATCCCAGAACGTCGTCGTCCTCATGTAACCGCGCGAACAGCGACTGGTTCTGGCTGATCTGCCAGTCGACCCGGCCGATCGTCTGCCCTTCGCGCGGGTTCAACTCGCGCGAATACGTGATGCGGCCGCAGGGATCGCGTGGTCGTTGGCAGCCGACGCGCGATGTTGACCGCTGCCGGGCTGAGCAGCGCCGGATCGATCCGATTGCCGACGAACGGCGCCGACAGAGCTGAGGTTCCCCTGCGCACGGCACGCCGCGGAGGCGACCTGCGTGAAATCGCCCGCCAGCATTGCGGCAGTCGGAATGAACGTAATGATGTCGGCCGGTGTCTGCGAGACACGCGTCCCCTGATACGCGCCGAAGAAGAAGAGTCGATCCGTCGCAATCGGACCGCCCACCGTTCCGCCGTACTGGTTGCGGACGAGTCCATCGCTACGGCGCTCGCCGGTTGCCGGATTGATCGCGGCGAACGGGCTCGTCGCATTGAAGCGGTGATGTCGGGCGAACTCGAACAGATCGCCGTGCAGCAGGTTCGTGCCGGCCTTGGTCACGATGTTGACAGTACCGCTGCCCTGCCGTCCGTTCTGCGCGTTCTGCGAGCTGGTCTCCACGCTGAACTCCTGCAGTGCGTCCGGAAACGGCAGCGGCAGATTGAGACCGTCTAGTACGTTGTTGTGCATGGCACCATCGAGCAGGTAGGACACTGCGAACGGCTGGCCGCCAGTGATAGCAATGCCGCGGCTGCGTGGTCATGCTGCGACTTGTCGTCGGTACGCCCGATTCGGCTGCGGCCCCTGCGATCACCACCAACTGAACGGGGTTGCGACCCTCGAGCGGCAACGCCTCGACCTGTTCGTTATCGACGACCGCGCTGATGGCCGGATTGCGCGTCTCGACGAGCGGCGCGGCCGCTTCGACCGACACCGTTTCCTGCACGCTGCCCAGCTGCAGCGTGATCGGGATCACAGGGTTGCTGTTGACCTGCAGCACGATTCCGGTTTGCGCGAAGGCGCGGAAGCCGGAGAGCATGGCCTCGAGGCGATACGGTCCGAGCGGCAGATTCAGCAGAGCATAAGAACCGGTCTCATCGGTCACCGCTTCGCGACGGAAACCGGTCTCGGTCTGTACCGCGCTGACGGTAACGCCCGGGAGAACGCCGCCACTCGAATCGACGACAGTTCCGTTGATCTGGGCGGTAGCCTGAGCCCACCCGTCGGTGGCACCCAGGAGCAGGATCACAACAACGCAGACGAGCGCGCGCGAAACGCGATTCATTCAAAGCCTCCTCGCCAACTGACGAGCCCACCAGATCCACTTTTTGGCGCGCTCCGCACGCCGGGGCTAAAGTTCCGCTGGAGTATAGCTTCCGGACACGGAATGTCAACGGTGCGAGGGTGCGACGGTGCGAGAGTGCGAGGGTGCGTCCGACGGTGCGACAGTGCGACGATCAACGGCCAGGCGGAGAGCTAAAGCTCTCCGGCTACCATCTACCGGCTACCAGTATCCGCCTAGCTGCTTACCTGTCGAATTGCTCGTCCGGCAGCAGCCCCCAGGCCCACCCGTCCTTGGGCCGCTTGAACGTCAGGAGCCGGACGCGGTGGTCGGCAGCGTTCCGTCCCGGGTTGCCGCTGATGACGACGTAGTCGCCCGGCTTGAGTGTGTCTCTGGACACTCGTCCACTCAGTTGCGCTGGCGAGCCCCACTCCACGACATAGCGGACGGTCGTGCCGTCGGACTGCTTGACCATCACGTGTACGAATGAGTGCGGGTTGCGCAGCAGAAACTGAACGAGCTCACCTTCGATGGTGACCGACTGATCTTCGAGGTACGTTGCCGCGAACGAGTGGTGTGCCAGTGCAGTTGTACCAGCCGACAACAGGGCGGCGGCGAGCGCAGCGATCAGATAACGCGACATAGATACAACTCCCAGTCTTTGGTCTTTAGTCTTTCGTCTTTCGTCTCGAGTCTCTCGACTCCAGCGTTCACACCCTACTAAAGACCAAAGACTAAAGACCAAAGACCTTCTCAGAAAGACCTTCTCAGAACTGCGCGTACCCCTGGTCGGGCCGTCGTTCGAGGAAGGTGTAGTACGTGCTGGTACCAATGATATGACCGTCCATCGCCTTGAGAACATCCGGGCGCAAAGCATTCGACGGCAGGTTAAGCATCGTGTCGAGCGCGTACAGCTTGAACTGGTAGTGGAGCGGGCCGGCGCCAGGCGGCGCGCACGGCGGCCGGTATCCGACGATTCCGCGACCGCCGACGACCTGTCGGCTGCTATCCGGAAGTTCAGCACCGTTCGGTGCACCCTGTGCGATTTGCGTCGTCGTCGGGGGGATGTTCCAGCGAACCCAGAAGAACTCCTCCATCACCCCGCCCATTGGATGGTTGTCCGGCCCGTTGACCATCAGCACAAAGCTCATCGTCCCCTTCGGCGCGTGGGACCACTGCAGCGGTGGCGAAGCATACTTGCCTGCGTCTGCGTAACAACTGTGCACGAGCGGCAGCGGAGCGCCGTCGGCAAACCCGGTGCTTTGCAGTCGAAGTCGCGGCTCCTCGGGAGCGCGGGCTCCCTGCTGTGCCTGCTGCCCTTCGACTTCGCTCAGGGCACCCCGAGCGGCAGTCGAGGGGTGCGCCGCCAGGGCGACGGTGCAGATGAACGGCAGAAATACGGCGAGCGTGCGTGCTTTCATGTCGCCAATCCCTCTATCTATAAGGGCCGTTTTGGAGCCGTGAATGTACCATAGTTCATTCGAAGTGGTATATCCTCTCGCCGTGATGACGGGCCGATTTATGCGGATAAGACGCGTGATTCCATCGCTTTGCGTACTGCTCGTTGTGTACGTAGCGTCCGGCTTCAGCCGGACCGTGTCTGACGTAGTGTCCGGCTTTGGCCGGACCGTGCTCGCCCAACAGCGTACGTATGAGAACGGCCCATTCGAGACGATCCAGATTCGCCCGAATGTCTACGTCATCTTTGGCGCCGGCGCCAACGTGACGGTGCATGTTGGCGAGGACGGCGTCATTCTCGTCGACACTGGTTCGGCCGCGACAGCCGGCAAAGTGCTCGAAGCCGTGAAGGCAATCACCACCTCGCCGATCCGATTGATCATCAACACCAGCGCGATATCCGAGCACGTGGGCGGCAACGCGACGGTGAGCGCAGCCGGACGGGAGATCAATCCCGATTCCTTTTCCGACGAGCCGCACGCGACGATCCTCTCGCACGAAAACGTGCTGCTGCGCATGACCAAGGGAAGCAATGGGGAGGAGTTTCCAACCGAGGCGTGGCCCTCGGAGACGTTCACGTCACGCTACCGCTCGATGTACATCAACGACGAAGCGGTGCAGGTGATCAGGCAGAACGGCGCTGTGTCGGACGGAGACGTCCTGGTCCATTTTCGGCGCGCCGACGTGATTGTCACGGGCGATATCCTCGATTTGCGCCACTTTCCTGTGATTGACGTGGCGCGCGGCGGCAGCATCCAGGGCGAGCTCGCGGCACTCAACCGCCTGCTTGATCTGACGGTACCGGCGATGCCGCTGGTGCTCAAGCCCGGACGCACACTGCTCGTGCCAGGGCACGGCCGGGTGTCGGATTACGCGGAACTGGTGGAATACCGGGACATGTTGACGACCATCAAGGACAACATCGAGGCGCTCATCCAGAAGGGGATGACACTCGAGCAGGTGAAGAAGGCCAACCCGGCTGCCGGGTACCGGGCGCGCTGGGGGCGCGAGTCAGGCTCCTGGACGACGGATATGTTCGTTGAGGCTGTCTACACCGGATTGAAGAACCCCCCAACAGGCCAATCGTAGCCATGAGAGCTAGCAAGGCTCCGCCTCAAACCCGCGCGCATGTAACGGCAAGGCTCCGCCTTGCTAGCAGCAGTATCTTCTGCCCGCGCTTCGCGCGGGCGAGACGTAAGTCGATCCCTCTGATTCTTGTGATGCTGATGTCGAGCACGTTGCTCGGCCAAGGACGTGGCGGCCAGGCGGGGCCCCAGACTGCGCGCGCAGCCGCGCCGATTGACATCACCGGTTACTGGGTCGCGATCATCTCCGAGGACTGGCGCTGGCGCATGATCACCCCGTCCAGGGGGGACTTCCCAAGCATCCCTATCACCCTGGCGGCGCAGACGGTTGCCGAAGCGTGGGACCCGGCCAAAGACGAAGCCGCCGGTGAACAGTGCAAAGCGTACGGCGCCCCTGGACTGATGCGCGGCCCCACCCGGTTGCACATCACGTGGCTGGATGACAGCACGCTGAAGCTTGAAACTGACTACGGCATGCAGACGCGGCTCTTCGAGTTCGGAGCTACGTCGCGCGGCACCGCCAAACCATCGTGGCAGGGAACGTCGGTGGCCCAGTGGGTCATGGCAGGGGGTGGCCGGGGCGGACGGGGTGCGGCAGGCGGAGCGCGGTCTGGGTCGATGAAGTCGGTCACGACGAATCTGCGACCCGGCTATCTCCGCAAGAATGGCGTGCCCTACAGCGAGAAGACCTCGTTCACCGAATATTGGGACCTCCTTACCGAGACGAACGGCGATCAGTACCTGGTGGATACCAACGTCGTGAACGATCCGGTCTACTTGCAGTTGCCCTGGATGACGGCGATTCACTTCAAGAAGGAAAAGGACGGCAGCAAGTGGAATCCCGAGCCATGCGACGCGAGGTTTTAGACCAGGCAACCGATCACTCCAACGGCAGCAGAGCACGGAGACCTTCAGAGAAACACTTTCCTGGGAGTTGAGCCTGAACTGTGACGCTGCGGTCTCTCACGGTGCTCGGCGCGATCCTCATGGCCGTTGCGCCTGCGGCCGCGCAGGTCGACCTGACCGGGTCGTATCAGACGCGGATGTACGAGGACTACATCGAGCGCGGTCCCGGCGAATTCATGGGCAATTACACCGGCATGCCGCTCACCGACGACGGGCGCGCCAAAGCGCTTCTCTATACGTCGAATCTCCCGTCGATCTACGAACGTCAGTGCCTGCCCCAGTCCGCCGGAGTATTCCAGTACCGACCGGTGGGGTTCCGCATCTGGAGCGAAACGGCCGCCGACGGCAGCGTCCTCGCCTGGGTGATCGGAGGCGACAACCTTCAGAAATGACATCAGGATCTGGATGGACGGGCGGCCGCATCCGTCGCCCAACGCGCTGCACCTCGCGGGCGGATTCGCGACCGGTAAGTGGGAAGGCGACACGCTGACCGCCCGGTTGACGCATCTGAAAACCGCGTGGATCCGGCGTGGCGTCGGCATTCCGGCGAGCGACCTCACGACCATCACCATGCACCTCACCCGACGCGAGGATCTCCTGACGATCACGACGATTCAAGAGGACCCGTACTACCTGTCGGAGCCGCACGTCGTCAGCCGTGTCTGGCAATGGAATCCGCGCGGCACGGCGGCTGACAGACCCATTTGCAATACCGCCAACGAAATCCCGTCGCTCGAGGACACCGGCGCCGTGCCTCATTACCTTCCTGGCCAGAACCCGGAAGAGGACTACATGATCCGCACGTTCAACGTTCCCAGGGAAGCCGCCATGGGGTACGCGGAGACGCTCTATCCCGAGTACCGCAAGAAGCTGAAGAGCATTTACAAGCTCCCGGCCGACTGCATCGCGCGGGCGCCCGGATACTGCTGCGGGTGGATCGAAACGCAGGGTCGGCCGGGCGGTGCGCCCAACCTGACGTGCAACGACGGCGGCTTCGGCACACTCGGCCCCCGGGGACGACGGACCGCGACGGAGAAATAGCCGCGGAGTGAAGAGCTGGAGGTTGCGAGACATGAAATACGTTGCGGTCGTCTCCGCGATTGCCACCGCGAGTTTGCTTGCCCTGAGTCTGGTGGACGGACCTGTCATGAGCCTGGTCGATGGGCCGGTGCTTGCGCAGGGCGACTACACACAGCGCGATGTCCGAATACCGGGAGGCGCAACCGTCAAACGCACCGGCCCTCGCACGGGGCCGACGCCGCGACTTCCCGACGGCACCGTCGACCTGGATGGCGTATGGGTGGGCGGTGGCCCCGTCAACGATCTTGAACGGGACGGCGGTCTGAAGCCCGGTGAGATAGACAACCTGATGCTGCCCTGGGCGAAAGAGCTCATGGCAACACGCGACGAAACGCAGGAGCCGCACAATCGCTGCCTCCCGATGGGCGTGCCGCGCGTGACGCCGTTTCCGTACCGTTTCGTGCCGAACTATACGCACAAGCGCGCCACCCACCTGTTCATCCTCCATGAAGGGAACATTCACAGCTACCGGCAGATCTTCGTCGACGGCCGGAAGCACCCGGCGGAGCTCGATCCCACCTGGTACGGCCACTCGATCGGGTCGTGGGAGAAGGACACGCTCGTCGTCGATACGGTGGGCTACAACGACAAGTTCTGGTTCGACCGCCGAGGGCATCCGCATACAGAGCAGCTGCACACGGTGGAACGGTGGACCCGGTTGAACATGGAGCTCCTCGAGAACAAGGTCACGATCGACGATCCGGGTGCCTACTCGAAGCCGTTTACGATCACCTTTACGGCGGTGCTGAGTGCGCCCGACGATCTGCAGGAGTACATCTGCCAGGAGAACAATCAGTACGGCATACAGACCATTCCTGGCTGGGCTGAAAAGTACTCGAAGCCTTGAATTGATCGAACCCGGCCTCCCTGCTCTCGCTCTGTCTCACAATTTGCGCGGTCGTAGGCCGGGTCCTTTTGGACCCGGCTCCGGCGTCAGCCCAGGACGTCGCACCGCCGGTGCTCCATGCAGCGCCCGGCGCCGACACGATCGCCATTGACGGCATCCTGAGCGAGCCGGCGTGGGCTGCGGCGCAGGCGGGAGATACCTTCGCGCAGACGGAGCCACGTGAAGGAACGGAACCCTCCGTTCGTACCACGGTCCGTGTGCTCGCCGGCCAAAGCGTGCTCGTCATCGGCATCCAATGTGAAGATGATCCCGCGCGCATCGTGAGCTTCAGCGTGAGCCGCGATGCGGCCATGCAAGCGGAGGATCACGTTCGCATCGTGCTGGGACCGTTTCTCGACGGACAGTCGGGATACGTCTTTGCCGTGAATCCCAGAGGCGCTCGCTATGACAGCCTGATCACCTCAGGTGGCGATAGCGAGAACATCGAATGGGACGGGATTTGGGAAGCAGCCACGTCGACGAGTGCGAACGGGTGGAGCGTCGAAATCCGCGTTCCAATCCGAACGTTGACCTTCAAACCCGGGCTGCACGAGTGGCACTTCAACGTCGAGCGCCGCGTGCAGCGGCTGCTCGAAACCGATCGGTGGGCCTTCGCGACTCGCCAGTACCGAATCAGGCAAACCAGCCGCGCGGGACTCCTGAGCGAGCTGCCCGAGTTCGCGATTGGTCGCGGTCTGGACATTCGGCCGAGCATTACAGCCGGCGGCGGCATCCCCGCGCCATCAGCGACGATCGACTCCAAGTTTCGCCCCAGCGTGGACGTCACGCAGCGCCTCGGATCGAACGTCGCGGCGTCGGTCACCGTGAACACGGACTTCGCCGAAGCCGACGTGGACACGCGCCGCACCAACCTGACGCGATTCCCACTGCTCTTTCCCGAAAAGCGCGCGTTCTTCCTCGAAGGGTCCGACCTCTTTCAGTTCGGGCCCACCGTGAATCGAGACGTCATTCCGTACTTCAGCCGCCGCATTGGTCTGGTCGAAGGTGTCGAGGTGCCACTCATCGCCGGCGCCAAGATCAACGGACGCATCGCCGACACGAATTTCGGCGGCCTCGTGATCGGCGCCGGCGACAAATCTGGCGTCGTCGACCAGCGGACGAGGATGGCGGTGGCGCGGGTCAAGCAGAACCTCTGGCGCGAATCGTATGTCGGTGCGTTGGTCACGGCTGGCGATCCGCTGGGCCGCTCGGGCAGCTGGCTCGCCGGCGTCGACTTCACCTATCAGACCACCAGGTTCGCTGGGGACAAGAACCTCACCGCCAGCGTATGGGGGCTCGCAACCGGACGAGATGGCCTCCGAGGGGACACAGCCTCGTACGCATTCAAGGTCGACTATCCGAACGACAAGTGGGACGCCAGAGTCTGGTACAAGCGAGTGGGGCGCGACTTCGATCCGTCGCTTGGATTCGTTTCACGACGCGCAGCACAGATCTGGAACCCGTCGCTCATGAACCGGCCGCGGTTCGCCCGCGGTCCGATCCAGCAAATGAGCTACGGCGCAAATCCTTACATATGGACCGACCTGTCAGGCCAGTGGGAGACCTACGATGCCCAACTTCAGCTCGTCGATTGGCTGTTTCGTACCGGCGATCGGGTTCGGGTGCTGGTGAGTCCATCAGGCGATCGGCCGCGGGCACCGTTCCAGATCTCTCCGGGGATCGTCATTGCGGCAGGTCCCTACCAGTGGGTACGCCGCACCGTCGGCATGACGACCGCGCAGAAGCGGCGGTTCTCCACGTCCTTGAACTGGACATCCGGCGGCTTCTACGACGGGGAGCTCGACCAGTACGAGTGGAGCTGGGTGTGGAATCCAACGCCGCTGTTCACCGTCGAGTTCGACGGCGAGCGAAACATCGGCCGGCTGACGGCCGGCGGATTCCGACAAACGCTCGTCGGCACGCGCCTGCGGATGAATGTTTCGGCCGATCTGTCGATCTCGAGCTACGGCCAGTACGACACGGATACCGACTCGGTAGGCATTAACACGCGGCTTCGCTGGACGTTTCTTCCCGTGGCGGAGCTGTTCCTCGTCTACAACCACAATGTGCGGTCGCTGCTCGATCGGTGGCAGCTCGACTCGAACCAGGTGCTGATCAAGCTGCAGTACACGTGGCGTACGTAAACCTGTGTACGGAGTGAACCTGTGTACGTAGTGTCCGGCTTTAGCCGGACCTGACCCCGGTTGACACGTTCGCCGCTTCGGGCTTACGTTGTGACACTAACGCGCAAGGAGACCGACCATGAAGACAACGGCAGGTGCTATCGCGCTGGCCGCGTTGGCGATATCTCCGGTTCTCGCCCATCACTCCTTCTCGACCGAGTACGACCGCAGCAAGCCGGTCTCGGTGACCGGAGTGGTGAGGAAAGTCGAATGGAAGAATCCTCACATCTGGTTCTACGTCGACGTGACGGATGCGCGGGGCCAGGTCACGACCTGGGGATTTTCCGGTGCCCCTCCGAGCTTCCTGATGCGACAGGGCATTCCGAGGGACGCGATGAAGGCCGGCGACATGGTCAAGGTCGACGGGTTCAGAGCGCGCGACGGATCGAACAACGCGTCCGGCGGACGCGTGACCTTCGCCGACGGACGTAGCGTATTTACCGCGTCACCTGAAGACGTCAGGCCGGATTGACAAATATGCCGTTCGCACTTCTTGGCTTCTCGGTTCTCAGTTCGTGTTCAGGTTCGGTTCGGGGTTCAACGTCCGTGGTTCGATGTTCGCGCCAACCGTTGCGGAACCCTGAACCTCGAACTTCGAACTTCGAACCGAACGTGAACACGAACCGAGAAGGGAGCACGCAGAAGCGTGAACGACACGCGTCACGATGGCCGCGTGTCGCCCTCGTCATCATCGCCATCGCGACTCTGACGGCGTGCACCGCCGCCGCCCCGGGGGCGCCCGAATCGTCCGGGATTCCGCGCGCCGCCGATGGCAAGCCCGACTTCACCGGCATCTGGGCCGGTCCCGGCTTCGCTCACACGGGCAAGGACACGGATACCGCCACGGTGCGCCGATACACCGAGGCCAATATGCCGCTCAAGCCGGGTGCGAAGGAGCTGCTGTACCGGAAGTACTCCGGGAACGTCCGCATTGACGACCCGACCGCCGTGTGTCTGCCGAATGGGTTGACACGCCAGATTCCGTCGCCCTACGCGCAGCAGTGGATCCAGACGCCCACCCAGCTGGTCATCCTGTACCGAGTACATGCACTTCTTCCGTGTGATTCCGTTTGGCCCGCCGAACCGGCCGCACGCCACCGACATCGAGCCGACGTACATGGGCGACTCGATTGCCTGGTGGGAAGACGATACGCTGGTGATCGACACGATCGGGCTCAACGAGTGGCTGCTCGATGCCTACCACCCTGAGGACGGAAGCTCGCGGTGGCACAGCGACAAGATGCACGTCGTGGAACGGCTGCGTTTTACCGACGCGACGAACGCGTCGTACGACGTCACCATTGACGATCCCGTCATCTTCGAGAAGCCGTGGGTCGAGCAGTGGGCGATGCAGCTGAAACCGAACTGGAAGCTCCTCGAGTTCATCTGCGACGACAACGACCGCTGCAGGACTGGAAACTGCACTGAGGCGGACGTTCAGAAATCGGCGACAAACTAAAACGCATCCGCACATCTATGGATCGATGATCTGGGCATCGATCCATAGTGATCAATGGATCATTGGATCAACATTGAAACCGGCGTGATGCGCTCGAGGGTGGGTTTGGAGGAAAGCAATGCGATCGCGGACGACGCTTGTTGCGGCGTTGTTGTGGCTTCCAGCGGCGGCATTTGGCCAGGGGGCTGAGACCTTCACGCCGACGGAAACGATCGCGCCCGATATTCCCGGAGTGGTCGCGGGCGGAACGCGGGTCCAGGTAGTCGCCAAAGGGCTCCGCGGAACCGAGGGTCCAATCGCCGCGCCGGACGGGACGCTCCTGCTCACCGAACAGGCCGCCAGCGTCATCACGAGAATCGACGCGCAGGGGAACCGGTCGACGTTCCTGGAGAACACGAGCGGATCGCAGGGTCTGACCTTCGATCAGAAGGGGCGCCTGATTGGCGTGCTGCCGGCGACCCGACAGGTCGCCGCGTTGACGCCGACGCGGACCGTGCTTGCCAGCACGTTCGAGGGCAAGCCGTTTCTCGGTCCCAACGATCTCGTCGCCGACAGGAAGGGGGGCGTGTACTTCACCGATCCCGGGACGTATCCGCCCCCGGGGCAATTCCTGACCGATATACCGGCGGTCTACTACATTCGGCCCGACGGTCGGGTGGTCAAGATCGCCGACGACATCGCGCGCCCCAACGGCATCATCCTCAGTCCCGACGAAAAAACGCTCTACGTGGCAAACACGTTGGGAGCGTTCGTCGTCGCCTTCGACGTGCAACCAGACGGCAGCGTGCGCAACCAGCGAAACTTCGCCAGGCTCTCAGGCATCCTGATGACGAACAGGGGGCTGCGGAGCGGCGCGGATGGCCTCGCGGTGGACGAGGCTGGCCGTCTGTATGTGACGTCGACGATAGGCGTGCAGGTGTTCAGCCCGGAGGGTCGGCCTCTGGGCACGATCCCGATTGGCAACCCGGACGGTCCGCAGAATCTCGCGTTCGCCGGACCAGACAAGAAGACGCTTTATGTCGTCGGGGACGGTGCAGTCTGGAAGATCGGCATGCTGGCGCAGGGGCCGAAGGAGCGAGCCAAGTAGCGCCATCGGCGCATCGATGATCGATGATCAGATCATCGATCATCACATTGTCCGTCTCATCGAGGCGGCTCGAGCAAGGGCTGCGACGATCCGCGCTCGGTGGAGCCGCGCGGCGCCCTGTTTTCCGGCGTCGGCATCCCTTTCATCTTCTTGATGTACTCCGGGTACATCGTCTCGGGGCCGCCGAGCCGCGGCTGATGCGGCGTGCCGAACTCGTCGGCAAGCTTTGGATCCAGGCCCGGCAGCGGACTGGTGCCGGGAAGGAAATGAGCGACCGTGCCGCGAGGCACCGCAGTCTCTGACGCCTCTTCACACGGATACGGCTCCAGGCGCATCGCTGAATCCAGTTGCCACATCATGGTGCTACGGATGTACGGTTCCGCCAGATACACCGGATCGTAGATGATGACGGTTGCCTGGAGGAGGTCGCCGATGCGCCTCCATCGCGTCCGGATCGTCGATCGATCGCTGCGCATCAAGCCCGCACGCCTGATATAGCTCTCCTTCACGTGCGTCGTCGTTACGACGAGCGTATCGCCGTCCCATTCACCGGTGGAAAACCCGCTCCAGGTGTGAGGAGCATGTTCCGGAGGGTGCGGGCGTCCATCCATCCAGATCGTGGTCTCCTGCTCCAGCTGGTTGATGTGACCGTGATAGGCGATCACTTTCTGGGTTGCGGAGTCCACGTCCGACCAGACGTGCAGCATCGAGAGAACGCCTTCGAGTGAGAAATCCCATGGATGCGGCCGGCACACCCATTCGGCCATGTCGAACTCGTCGGGCGACCAGCTGTCCGCCCGCCATCGGCCTGCCTGGCTGATCGGAAGACCCGCCGCATCACCGGTCATCCCGCTCCCATCCTCGTTGCGAGCAAGCGGGCGCCATCTGCCGGTGATGTCCGTCTGGGCAAACACTGAGAGACTCGGCACGGAAAAGATGATGACCGCAATCAGAATGGTCCGCCTAAAGGCGCACACTACGTACGATTTGTCCCTTAGTACGTAGTGTCCGGCTTTAGCCGGACCTGGTACGAAGTGTCCGGCTTCAGCCGGACTTCGACGATGAGATTCCATGCGCGATTCAGTGTCTCTGTGGCTCTGTGTCTCTGTGGCTCGTCGCAGCCACTCTCAGTTCAGAAAGCATATTTGATCCCGAACTGGAAGATCCGCGGCGTCCCCGCCTGTGTGAGGATCTGCCCGAAGTTGCCGGCGTCGAGATTGACCGTATTGGCATTGCCGCCGCCGCCGATCGGTGGTCCTGGATTGCCCCAATTGAAGTGGTTCAACAGATTGAACGTCTCCACCCGGAGCTCCAGGTTCTGCGCGGCGCCAAGCGGGATCCGACGCGACAACGCCAGATCGATGGTCCAGTACGCGGGTCCTTCGATGCTGTTGCGTATGTGGTTACCCAGTTGCCCGGGTGCCGGGTCGGCAAACGCGGCGCGATTCAGATAGTTGTTCAGCGTCTTGTCCCCGTACGGGTTGTCGAGCACCTGGTTGGCACGCTGCTGCAAGATACCGGTTGCGGCGATGTCGCGGAGCGTCATCACGGTGAGCCACGCGCCCGAGGACGCCGTGAGAATGCCCGCCACATTCCACCCCGACGCCAGAATATTCAGCCCGCGGTTCGCAAATTGCGGCGTCGCCACGGTTACCGTCGCGTTGGCGATGTGACGCCGGGAGAACTGGCAGTTGCCGAGATCCCAATCCGGGTTGGCGGGATCCTGCAAACTCTGCCCGCCTGTGAAGAAGGTGGTCTGGGCGACATTGCCGACACAGTAGGAACGTGTGTAGTTCGCATTCAGGCTCACGCCGGTCGCCGCACGGCGCTGCGTCGACAGACGCAGCGCGCGATAGGTCTGCGTGCCGATGGCCTCATGACGTTCGAGCGATCCGATGAGCCGCGACGCCTGCGGGTTCTCCAGCGACAGCACGCGCCGCTGATTCAGGTTCGCCGCCGTCGCGCCCGCCACGAACACGCCGGGGTTGCGCTGCGCCTGCGCCCAGATGCGATCCGTATAGCTGCCGAGATAGCTTGCGGCTACCTGCCATGCCGCCCGATCTGCCGTTCGACGATGACGTTCCATGACTGGACGCGTGTGGAGTTGTTGTCGGGGTCAACCGATGCGAGCGCGCCGTACGCAGGAAACTGGGTATCAGGACCGGGCGTTTCCGGATACGGATGCGGCGCGCCGCCGGGGAAATCGCGATACGGATCGTCGAAGCCGCCCGGCAGCGAGGTCACACGCAGCCGGCCCCCGAACGGCGGCGCGGTCGCGCTGATAAAGAGATACGACGCACCCTGGAAATCGTAGCCGAGGCTGTACGACGATCGCACCGCCATCCGGCCGTCGCCGGTCACGTCCCACGCCATTCCGACCCGCGGCGCAAAGTTGGTCCACTTGTTGTTCAGACCCGACGTGCCGGACGGAAAATCGGGATCGCCGGGATACAGGAATCCGGCCGGCGCGTTGCGAAAGACCGTGCTCGTGGCGCCCTGGCGGAACCTGTCGAAATCGAAGTTGGCAATCGCGTTGTTCTGGATGTGTGCGCCGAAGAACGGCTCCCACCGTACGCCCCCGTTGACCGTCACGCGCGGGCTGACGCGCCAGGTGTCCTGGGCGTAGAGGCCGAGGTACTTCTGTGTCAGGTCGAGCACGCCGGGCCGGGCGTGCTCGAGACGCGCCAATCGGCCCGTCAGGAAGTCCGCCATGCCGAGCCCGGTCAACGATCCGTCGAAGGTCCAGAGACCGACGCCGCGCTGGCCGTCTACCGTATAGTGCGTCCAGTACGCGACCTGCCCGCCGAGCGCCAGCTGATGGTTGCCCCGTACCAGTGTGACGTCATCGGAGATCTGATACGCGTCCGTATCGCCCTGGAAGAGCACCGAGCCGCCCGAGGCGGTGGTGAATCCCCCGCTGATCTCGATGCCGATGATGCCAGGCACGTAATTGTAGAAGTTGTTGATGCCGAGCGTTTCGGCGCCGAAGAACGGCTCGAGATGATAGTGCGCGCGGCTGCGGTTCCATGCCACGCGAAATGCATTCACCGTGTCCGTGCCGAAGACGCGCGTATCGCCGAGCGTCAGCGAATGCGCGCTGTGCTTCTGCGCGTTGTCCTCCGCCCGCGTGGTCAGCACGCTGCCGGACGTGGGCCACGACGGGATCTGCTCGTCGAACGTCAGCATGTAACGACCGAAGATCGAATGCCCGCCGCTCCCCTGGTAATCGATCTTCGCGACGACCTGGCTCTGGTCGTAGCTGAGCGGCGCGGAAAACCGGATGTCGCCGCACGGATCGGTCGTCGTCGGCAGCTGCCGCGCAATCGCCATCGCCGCCGGGCTGAACAGGCGCGGATCGATCTGGTTGTTCACGAACGGGGCGCGCAGAGTGATCTGCTGGCCCCGGTTGCAGGCCGGCGAGGCGAAGGCCGTGAAGTCGCCGGCCAGCATCGCCGGCGTCGGGATCCGCGTGGTCGCGTCGGGCGGCGTCACATCCTGAAACGTCCCCTGGTAGGCACCGAAGAAGAACAGACGGTCCGTCAGGATCGGACCGCCCAGCGCGCCGCCGAGCTGATTGCGCTTGAGGCCGTCGTCCACGCGCCGGCCGGTGTTGGGATCGATGGGCGCAAAGACCGCTTTCGCGTTGAATCGCTTGTCGCGCAGGAACTCGAAGAGCGTTCCATGAAGCACATTCGTGCCCGACTTCGTCACCGCGTTGACCGACCCGCCCGAGTGGACGCCGTTGTCGGCGGAGAGCCCGCTCGTTGCGACGCGGAACTCCTGGAGGGCGTCGGGAAACGGCAGCGGCATGTTCAGGTTGTCGTAGGGGTTGTTGTGCGGGGCGCCGTCGAGCAGGTACGCCACGCCGAAGGGCAGGCTTCCGCCCACGCCCGTAAAGAGCGAGCCTGGCATGCTCTTGTTGTTCGGTCTTTCCTGCACGACACCGCCGACCATTGCAATCAGGGCGGCCGGGTTGCGGCCCTCGAGTGGCAGCTCGAGGATCCGCTCCTGCTCGACCACCTCACTGATGCCGGTGCTGCGTACGTCGACGAGCGGCGCCGCCGCTTCCACGGACACCGTCTCCTCGAGGCTCCCAACCGACAGCACCGCATTGATCGTCGGGGTTGCGGCGACTTGCAGCACGATACCGGTCTGGACGTACGTGCGGAAGCCCTGCAGCATCACTTCGAGCCGGTAAGGCCCCGTCGGGAGGTTCGGAATGGCGTAGTTGCCGTTATCGTCGGTGACGACCGAACGGGAGAACCCGGTGTCGGTCTGTGTCACCGTGACGGTGACGCCTGGCAGCACGCCGCCGCTCTGGTCGGTGACCCGACCGTTGAGCTCGGCGGTGGCCTGCGCCCACGCGGCGCTGCTGGTGAGCACAAGAATCAGTGCGCCTGCAGAGACATGCCTCAGGAAGTACATGAATCCTCCTTAGCTTTCGGAACGACGGGCCACGATCTGCGAAATCTTAGAACGCATATTTAATCCCGAACTGCATGATCCGCGGCGGCGTCGCCTGCGACAGGATGCGGCCGAAGGTCCCGGTGAGCAGGTTGGCGACCCCGGATATCGGTGTGGTCGTCGGCGGCCCCCAGTTGAAGTGGTTGGTCAGGTTGAACGCCTCGAGGCGCAGCTCGAGGGTCCGCCCGCCGGCGGTTGCCATCAGCCTCGAGATCGCCAGATCGATGTTCCACATGCCGGGACCGGCGATGCTGTTGCGGACGTGATTGCCAAACTCGCCGGGGGCTGGCTCGCCGAACGCGGCGCGGTTCAGGTACGAGTCGAGCGTCTTCACCCCGTAAACGTCGTCGCTGACCTGATTGACGCGCTGGTTCACCTGGCCGTTCAGCGCGGTGTCGCGGCCGGTGATCACCGTCAGCCACGCCCCCGAGCTCGCGCTGAAGATGCCCGACACGCGCCAGTCGGAAGCGAGGATCCGCAGCGCGCGGCCCGCAAACTGCGGCGTCTGGTAGCCCAGCGTCAGGTTGCCGATGTGGGTCCGGTTCTGCGTGCAGTTGCCGCGATCGAATTTCAGGTCGTCCGGCTTGGTCGGGCCCGACGCGAACTGGTTCTGATTCCGTCGATCATCCGTGTGGCCGAAGCAGTAGGACCACGTGTAGTTCGCCGCTGATGCTGACGCCGACTCGCGGAGCGGCGCGTGGCCGACAGCCGCAGGCCGCGATACGTCGAGCGAGCCGAAGTCGTCGAAGATCTCGAGGTTGCTGATCTGCTCGCCCGACGCGCGGGTTCTCGAGCGAGATCACCCGCCGCGCGTTGGTGTTGGCCGCCGTGCTGCACACCGGATGCGCAACGCCGTTGAGCGTGCACGGCCCGAGCCCCATGAACACCGCCGGGATTGAGCGGCACCAGGTCCCACAGCCGATCGGTGTAGTTGCCCAGATAGCTCACCGCGACGCCCCAGTCCGCGCCGATCTGCCGTTCGACGCGTCACGTTCCACGACTGCACGCGCGGCGAGTTGATGTCCGGGCTTCATGACGCCGAACGCGCCGCCGGGCGGGTAAACCGTGTCGCGGCTCGTCGCAATCGGATGCGGATCGCCGCCGACGATGTCCGTACGGATCGTCGAATCCCCCCGGCGGGAAATCGACGCGCATGCGGTTGCCGAACGGCGGCGCCGACGTCTGGAGGAACTGGAAATCGCCGGCCGGGAAGTCGTACGCCGAGCCCGTACGACGCGCGCACCGCCGTGCGGCCGTCGCCGGTCACGTCCCAGGCCGACGCCGGCGCGCGGCGAGAGGTTCCACCACTGCCGGTTGCATGCCCGAGCGCCCGGGCGGAAAGCCCGGAGTCGCCCGCGTAGAGGAAGCCGGGCGGCGCGTTGACGAACTGCGTGCTCTTGACGCCGCTGCCTGAAGTTGTCCCAGCTCCAGATCGGGATGCCGAAGCGCTCCCTGTACGATCTGCTGGCCGAAGAACGGCTCCCAGCGAAGACCGGCGTTGAGCGTCAGCCGGCTCGTCGCGCGCCAGGAGTCCTGGGCGATACAGGCCGAGGTACCACTGCGCGGGATCCGCGCCGCCCGGCCCGCCGTGCTCCATGGTGGCCACTCGTCCCAGGAGAAAGTCGGCCAGCCCGAGGCCGGTCACCTGGCCGTTGAAATCCCATTGCCCGCCGCACCGCGCGCAGGTCTCGATGTACGTGCTCCAGTACGCCACGTTCGCGCCGAACGCCGAGCTGATGGTTCGCCGCGCACCAGCGTGAGATCGTTGCTGACCTGGTAGGTATCGGTGTCGGTGAGGCCGTAGCCGGCGCTCGGGTGCCCGAGAGCTGAACCCGCCGTCACGATCGACGTTCATGCGATGCGGCTCGTAGCTGAACGCCTTGATGCCCAGGTCGGACGGCTCGACGCGCCGGCTGCGTTGTAGCGGTCGACGCTCGTGCGATTGAAGGTGACGCGAAACGCGTTGACCGTGTTCGCGCCGAGCACGCGCGTATCGCCGAACGCCGCCGACGTGCGCCAGGTTGTCCAGGCCGACGCTGGCCTGGTGCATGCGCCGTCGAGCATGGTTGTCGACGAACGGGCACGCCCTGCTTGTGGATCGTCACCATGTAGCGGCCGAAGAGCGAGTGGTTGGCGTTCCGCTGGTAGTCGATCTTGGTCACGATCTGTCCCTCGTTGCGCTCGGCCCCCGGCCCGCCAGTCGGGAACCGATGTTCGCCGCACGGATCGGTCGTGGCCGGGAGCCGTCTGGCAAGGTTCACCGCCGCCGGACTGAAGAGCGCCGGATCGATCCGGTTGTTCACGAACGGCGCCCGCAGCGCGATCTGCCGGCCGCTGTTGCAGGCCGGCGAGGCGAACGCCGTGAAGTCGCCGGCCAGCATCGCCGCCGTCGGCACGTAAGCCAGCGTTGTCGTTCGGCGCCTGACGCAGCGTACGTGCCCTGATAGCCGCCGAAGAAGAACAGCCTGTCGCGCACGATCGGCCCGCCGAGCGTCCCGCCGAACTGGTTGCGCGTCAGCCCGTCGTCCTTCCGCTTGCCGTCCGGCCCGATCGGCGCAAACCGGTTGGTCGCGTTGAACCGCTTGTCCCGGAGGAACTCGAACAGGTTGCCGTGGAAGTTGTTGGTGCCCGACTTCGTCACCGCGTTGACCGACGCCCCGGAGCGCATGCCGTTGTCGGCCGACAGGCCGCTCGTCGCGACGCGGAACTCCTGCAGCGCATCCGGGAACGGCAGCGGCATGCCGCCGCTGCTCTGCGGGTCGTTGTGCATGGCGCCGTCGAGCAGGTACGCCACGCCGAAGGTCCTGACCGCCGGCCACGGCCACACGCACGCCGCCGACGAAGTGGTGGGACGGCGGCGTTCCTGTCTGCACTGCGGCGCCCGCGAGCACGATCAGGTCGGTGACCTGGCGTCCCTGGAGCGGCAGCTCGAGAATCCGCTCCTGCTCGACCACCTCGCTGATGCCGGCGCTGCGCACGTCGACGAGCGGCGCGGCCGCTTCGACCGTGACGGTCTCCTCGAGGCTGCCGACCACGAGCACCGCATTGATCGTCGGCGTGGCCGCCACCTGCAGCACGATGCCGCGTTGCACGTAGGTGCGGAACCCCTGCAGCGTCACCTCCAGCCGATACGGGCCGATCGGCAGGTTTGGCATCACGTAGGTGCCGTCGTCGGTTGTGACGACCGTACGGGTGAAACCGGTGTCCGTCTGCGTCACGGTGACGGTGACGCCGGGCAGCACCGCGCCGCTCTCGTCGGTGACGCGGCCATTCAGCGCGGCGGTGGCCTGTGCCCAGGCCATCGTCGTGGTGAGAAGCAGTGTCAGCGCGACCGCGGAGAATCCCCTCAGGAACCGGCTCATGGCAGCAGCCTCCGTGACCAGCCAACGGCTCGCCTTTGACATCCCGTACTCGCTGAGCCTCGCCCTTGGCTGGTTGACAGTATCCGCTTGACGCGCTCCGCGCGCCTAGGACCGCTATGCGGGGGCACAACGAGTACCAAAACTCACGCAACGAGCCGCCCCCTAGCGGTCCAACCCGCCGCAGCCGTGACGCGGACGGGGCGATGGTGACGACTGGGGTCATTCGATTCGAATAAGGCCGCGAAGATTACGCCGCTATGAATTCAGGTATTGATCCGAAGGGAATAGGTTACAGGTTACAGGTTACAGGTTGACAGGGGACAGGTTCGATCCCTCTCCCCTGTAACCTGTAACCTGCCGCTGGCGTAAGTGTGAGCGAGGCCGTTACCGCGTCGCGGTAAACGTGCCGCCGCTTCCGCCCTTGATTGTGCCTTTCATGCTGTTGCCGTCGACGCGCCCTGCATACACGGCGTTGCCGACCGTAAACGTGATGTCGTTGCCGCGCATGCGGGCGGCCGAAATCTCGTTCGAACCGAGCGTCCCCGACAACATCTGGAACTGCTGCTTCAGCACGAGCTGATTCTCGCCGACGCGCCAGTTGCCGCCGACCTTGGCCGGCACGATCCACAAGAGCGCCGTGCACCAGCTGGTGCAATCCTGCTCGATCCTCTGGGTCTCGTCTGCCTCCCAGTCTTCCATCGTGAACGTGTTCGACACGATGCGGGTACCGGGCCTGAGCTCGAGAAGCTTCGGCCGAAGCTTCATGTTGATCGACGGCAGCAGAAACATCGTGATGACCTGCGCCTTCGAGAAATCGGTCTCGAACAGGTCGGCGTTCTGGAACGTCGCACGAGCCGTGACGCCAGCCGTCGTGGCATTCTTTTGCGACAACTCCACCATGTTCGGGTTGTATTCGATGCCGAGCGCTCGTGCCCCGCGCTTGGCGGCTGTGATCACCGTGCGCCCGTCACCCGACCCGAGGTCCATCACGAAGTCCTGCGGCGTGACCTTCGCCATGTCGAGCATCTTGTCGACCAGCGCCTGCGGCGTCGGCACCCAGACGACATCCTTGCCGGCCTGTCCGACCTGCGGCTCGAACGGTTTCTGCGCCGCGGCCTGCTGCGCCAACACGGGTGCTGCCGCGAACAGGATTGCGATCGCCCATATCAACACACGAAAAGCGTCACGTCTTGCCATTAGTTTCCTCATCTGAATAGGGTGTTCTCTCGCCGACGCCATGATGGCCTTCTTGGGGGGGCATTATGATCCCGATCCGCTGTCGAACGTCAACCCGGGGCGAGGTTGGAGGAGGTACAGGGAACAGGGAACAGGTTACAGGTTATAGGTTACAGGGGACGGGTTCGAGGGGATGGGTTCGAGGGGATTAGTTCCAGAGGCAGGTTCGATCCGTGCCCCCTGTAACCTGTCCCCTATCCCCTGTCCCCTACTTCGCCGGTGCGGTGCCGAAGGTCGGGCCCTTGTAGCCGGGAATGGTCTGAATCCCGTACTGATTGTTTTCCTGGCAGATGTACTCAAGCAGCTCATCACCGGGGGTGGTCGTCGCCATAAACGTCAAGGTGAAGGGCTTGCTGTACGCGCCCGGGTCGTCAATCGTCACCTTGTTTTCCATCTCGCCAAGATTGAGCCGCGTCCACCGCTCGACGGTGCGCAGCTGCTCGGTATGCGGGTGACCGCGGCGGTCGAACCAGAACTTGTCGTTGTAGCCAACCGTGTCGATGACGAGCGTGTCCTTCTCAAACCGCCCGATCGAATGGCCGTACCATGTCGGGTCGAGCTCCGCGGGATGCTTTCGGCCGTCCATGAAGATCTGCCGATAGCTGTGAATGTTCCCCTCGTGCAGGATGAACATGTGCGTTGGCGGCTTGTGCGTGTAGTTCTGCACGAACCGGTACGGGAACGGCGTCACGCGCGGGACCCCCATCGGGAGACAGGCGTTGTGCGGCTCCTGCGTCTCATCCCGCGTGGCCATCAGCGCCTTCGCCCACGGGAGCAGCAGCGTGTCGAGTTCGCCCTTCTTCAGTCCGCCCTGCCCTTCGAGGTCGTTGACCGGGCCGCCACCGGTCCACGTGGCGTCCATGAGATCGACCATCCCGCTGGGCAGTCGAGGGACAGGTCCCTTGGGCGGGCCCGCGCGCCGCACCGTCGCAATCGGCTTCTGTGTCGAGTCGTACTGCGTGGACGCTGACTGCGCCAGCAGAGGCAACAACAGAGCGGTCATCGCGGAGACGACAAGCAGCTTCCTCACGCGAACCCTCCTCATGGGAATTACTGGTTTTCGCCCGAGAAGACTTTTTTGCCGTCGGGCAGCTGCACCGCGCGTGCGTTGACCATGTTCACGCCCGATCGGGCCAAGCTGCCTTCGACTGTCACCGTGTCGCCAATGTTGACGGACCGCTGCGTCCACCCCTGGCGCACGAGCGCGCTGCGGGCGGCCAGCTCCACGTTCCAGTTCACCTTGGTTCCATCCGGCTGGGCCACGTCGAAGTAGATGCGCGCGTGCGGATTCGTCCATTCGATCTTGGTCACGGTACCCGTCAACTTGACCGGCTTGTTGACGTCGTATTCAGCCCCGACCGCGTGATGCGCGACAACCGGGACGGCGACCCAGAGAAGGCCGAAGCCAGCCACCAACGCCGCAAGCTTCATTCGCATTGAGAAATCCCTCCAGGTGTATTGGTCCGCCTGGACCAAAGCCCGCGTGTATTTTCCTCTATCAGGCTCGCCCGCCGGCGCGGGCGGTAGATCATGGCCACGCCGCGTTCCCGGTGTCAAGGATCCATATCTGGGCCATACCGAGAAGTTGACACCGGTCTGCAGGCATAACGACAATCTCGTTGCATTGGAGGACCGTCCGTGACACGCCACCTGGCTGCCGCTCTCGGGATGCTTTTCCTGGCCGCAGTACCTGCGGCGCCGCACCATTCGTTCGCCGCGGAATTCGACGCCAGCAAGCCGTTCAAACTGACGGGAATAGTCACCAAAGTCGAGTGGCAGAACCCCCACACGTGGTTCTACATCGACGTCGTCGACGAAAAGAGCGACAAAGTCATCAACTGGGCGATGGAAATGGGAAGCCCGAATGGCCTGATGCGCGCCGGCTGGACGCGAAACACGATGAAGATCGGCGACAAGGTCACCGTCGAGGGAAGCCTGGCCAGGGACGGCAGTCCGACTGGCAACGCGCGCGTCGTGCTCCTCACGGAAACGGGCCAGCGGCTCTTTGCTGCATCAAGTCAGAACGACAACTGACGGGCATTCCGCACTTCTGGACTTGAAGGAGACGTCACGTGCGAAAAGGTGTGCGCGGCATGCTGCTCGGCGTTTCGGCCGTCGTGTTTGTCGCCGCTGCTGCCGGAGCTCCTCACGCCCCTGAGGGCGCTTCGGAGCCCACTCAGGCGGCTCAACCGCCGGCCGGACGCGGCGGTGGCGGCACTCCCTCACCCGCATCGCCGACCCCACGGCTGCCTGACGGTACCGTCAATCTCGGGCGCGTTCCAGGTGAGAAGGGGGCGTGGCGGGTTCCCTACATCACGAATATGGGAATGCGGCTCGTGGGCTCCGACGGCCAGCCGTTGCCCGAGATTCGACAGGCACAGGCGGCGGGCCGGGCAGCCGGCCCAGGCGGGGCAGGCGGCGGCGACGGCAGCGGAAGGGGTGGAGCGAAGTCCGAGCCCTGGATCCCATGGATGCCCTGGTCGGCGGCTGTGTACGACTACAACTCCCGCAACAACTCGAAGTACGACCCCGAGGGCTACTGCCTGCCACCGGGTGGACCGCGCCTCATGGCCACGCCATACCCGATGGAAATCATCCAGCTTCCGGAGTCGCGGCGAATCATCATGATCTTCGAAGGTGCAACACACATCTGGCGGGAGATTTACATGGACGGGCGGCCACATCCGGACGATGAGGCACTCAATCCCACCTACCTCGGACACTCGGTCGGCCGCTGGGAGGGTGACACGCTTGTGATCGACGTCGTCGGTTTCAACGAGAATTCGTGGCTCGACTACTTCGGCCACCCGCACACCGACAAGTTGCACGTGGTCGAGCGGTTCTCACGACCGAACAAGAACACGCTGCGCTACGAGGCCACGGTGAACGATCCCGGTGCGTACACGCGGCCGTTCACGATTGCCTGGGATGTCCCGTGGGAGCCCAACGGCGAGTTGCAGGAGTACATCTGCCAGGAGAATAATCAGTTCCTCTACCGACTGGTCGACGACTTCGGCCAGCCGATCTTCGGTCCGCGAAGACAGCCCGGCGAACTGCCTGCCGGTGCGACCCCACGCTGACGACGTGATGGACGCGCGAAGGATCTTGTTCGTGATGCTCTTGACGTGGCTGGCCGTGCAGGCCGCCACTGCGGCGCAATTCGGGCACCCGCTGGACGGCCAGTGGAGCGGTCAATGGGGTCCGAAAGAGAAGCCGAGCCGCCTGCTGCTGAATCTCGACTGGGACGGGAAGACCATCACTGGCGTGATCAACCCCGGGCCGGGCGCCGCGATTGTCAAGCGAGTCACCGTCGATTACTCCGACCCTTCGTCGTGGGTGGTGAAACTGGAAGCCGACGGCAAGGATGCCTCGGGCAAGGCGGTACCAATCGTGGTGGACGGTCGCCTCGAGAATATCGGAGCGTACCGCCGCATCCTGCGCGGCACCTGGATGCAGGGAAATCAGAAGGGTGAGTTCGTCCTTACGCGCAATTGAACCGGTTCACTACTGACAAAGCGTCACGACGCAGATCGACAGGATGTTTCGATTCTCCGGCGGGACTGGAATATCGCGCTCCATCATCAACCTGCGGATGAAGGCGGCGGTTTCCGGATACGCGATCGCGCCCTGCACACCCACACGGACAAGTCCCTCCGCGTAGTCGAGCGCCTGCCACGTGTAGCCCGCCGCCACTGAGCCTATCCGCTCCGTATCCCGGCTGCCGCGATCCCGGATTTCGAGCCGCGCACCGCGATCGACGAGCAACTGGATCACGGAGTTGCGCCCCTTGAGTGCGGCGCCCATGAGCGGGGTGCGCCCCTCACCATTCGCGTGGTTTGCATCGAGTCCGAGATCCAGCAGCATACGGACTGCCTCGACGTTTTCCTCGCGCGATCGCTCGTAGGTCACACCCTCGACCCAGCCGATGCCAGCGGCTGCAGTCAGCGCGGAGTCGCCATTCGCAGTGGCAATCTTCGGATCAGCACCGTGCTGCAGCAGCAGCTTCATCAGCGCCGTATCACTCGACTGCGCAGCGCGCACGAACGGCGTGGCGCCGTCCTCGAAAAACCACTGCATGGTGAAGATGGTGCGCGTCAGCGTGTTCTCGCGGATCCGCGCGTTGGGATTGGCGCCTTTCTCGAGCAGGATCCTGATGATCTCGAGATGCTCCCTGTCCGGCTTCGGAACGGGATAGTCACCGCCCTCGATGTTGCGGTTGTCCGTGGCGAGATAGAGCGGCGTCCAACCGCCCTTGTTGGCGATGTTGACGTCGCCGCCGCGCTCCACGAGAAGCGACGCCACCGCGTAATTGCGGTTGTTGATCGCCGTGAGCACGGGCGTCCAGCCGGTACTCGGTGGTCTGATTGACGTCGGCTCCCGCATCGAGCAGAGCCCGGGTTGACTCGAGGTCCCCTTCGCGCGCGGCGAACACCAGCGCGGTCAGCCCACCGCCCCCGCCGCCGACCAGCCCCGCGACGACCGCGACGTTGTCGTTGTCGTTGTCATCGGCGGGCTGGCGCGCGGGTGCCGCACCGAGCCCCTGCGAGCGCTCGAGCTCGAGCTGCTCGGCATACGTGCGTCCAGCGGCGGCCGCACGCCGGCGCCGCTCCCGCGCCTGCTCCACGTTCTGTACGTTCAGGCGCGGGGCCAGGTAGTTCTGGGGCAGGCCTGCAGGCCCCGATGTGATTGCGGGATCGGCGCCTGCCGCCAGCAGGGTTTTCACTGCCTCGGAGTGCCGCTCGACGATGGCCCACATCAGCGCCGTGGTGCCACGAATATTCTCGCGCGCGTTGACATCCACGCCCGCGGCAGCCAGCCGCTTGATCAGATCGACGCGGCCATTCCTCGCCGCGAACATCAGCATCGTCTCGCCGTTGGGGCCACGTTCGCGTGGATCGGCTCCCGCCTTCAGAAGCCGCTCCACCATCGGCACGCTCGCCTCGAGGCACGCCATCGCCAGCGGTGTGACCTCCTCGCGCGTGGCTGCACGGACGTTCGCCCCTGCGGCAATCAGCAGATCTGCCGCCTCCAGGTCGTCGCGGTGCACTGCCCAGTGCAGCGCAGTGGAACCGTCCCGCTGCGGCGCGTTGACGTCGGCCTTCTTGCGGATCAATGCGCGCAACGCGGCGGTGTCGCCGCGCATCACCGCATCGGCGACCTCGCTGGCACACAGTGGGCTCGCCCCGCCGACCAGGGCGGCCAGCACCCCGCACGTCACCAGTAGTCGTTTCATCAAAGACGAATTCCTGAACCTACAGATCCTCGAGCCTTCCTGTGCTGTCGCCCTGCGTGTCCTGATGCACACCGTACATATCGAGCAGCCGAAGCAGCAGATTCCCGGTCGTCACCGCCTTCGTCTCGTAGTGAAGATGCCGGTTCCCCTGGAGCTCGCCTCCCGCGCCTCCAACCAGGATGTGCGGCACGTCGTAATGCTGGTGCTGGTTCGAGTTGCCCATGTTGGAGCCGTACAGCACGAGCGAGTGATCCAGCAATGTGCCGTCGCCCTCCGGAATCGATCGCAGCTTCTCGGCGAGGTATCCCAGCGTGGAGACGTGGTAGCGGTTCAACAGCGCGTACCGCCGCATGTTGTTGGGATCTTCCTGATGGTGCGACCCGCCGTGAAAGCTGACGCTGGTGCCGCCGTCGGGGAACAGGGAACCCTTCGGGAAGCGATAGACGCGGCTCGTCAAATCGCGGGCGCCGAGGATCGTGGCGACGCGCGTGATGTCGGCCTTGAACGCCAGCGCGAGCAGGTCGTAGTGCAGGCGCATGTGCTCGTCGAAATCCTCGGGAATGCCGGGCGGCAGATTCATCTCCGGTACGTCGCTCGACATCTTCGCCGCCAGCGCGAGACGCCGTTCGATCTCGCGAATTTCGTCGGTGTACTGGTTGAGCGTCCGCTGGTCTCCCGGACCCAGATCGTTCTTCAGGCGCTGCAACTCGCCAACGATCGAATCCAGAATGCTCCGCCGTTGCACTAAGCGTGCGGCCCGCACCTCCGCCGACCCGACGCTGCCGAACAGCCGCTCGAACACCACCTGCGGATTGAGCTCCATTGGCAATGGCGCCGTCCGCATGAGGGATTCGTCCGGCGGCGTTGGGAGGCCAGTCCACGAGATCGAGTTGGTGTACGCGCAACTGTACCCTTCGCCACAGTTACTCGAGCTCGCGTTGGGATCCTCGATGGCGAGCTGAAGCGACGGCAGCAACGTGTCGCGGCCGATCGTCTTCGCGATAATCTGATCGATAGTGGGACTCCCGACCGTCGCGTCTGCACCTGCCGTCTTCCGCGGTTTGATTCCCGTCAGGTAGGCCGCCGCGACCCAGTGATCGGACCCGGTCGTTCCTTCAGGCGGCTCAGCCGACTTCGACCACAGGCCGGTCAGCACGACCGTCTGATTCTTGAACTTCTCGAGAGACTCGAGGATGAAGGGGAGCTTCTCCGGGAGCGCGCCCTTCGAGCCCGGCTCCCACAAGCCGGGTGCCATCCCGTGCGGAAAGAAGACGCCGACGAAGCGCTTCGGCGCGGGAGCTGCTGTCTGCGCCAGAACAGGCCTGGCGGGCACCATCGCGTCGAGCAGCGGGAGTGCGAGTGTCACTCCGGCGCTCCGCAGGAATGTCCGCCGGGGAATGCATCGCTTGATCAGGAAGGACATATCTGCGCCACCTTCTCAGGGATTCGAACGAGTGGACGCGTCGCTCACGACGCCTGCATCCTGTCGTGACTTCACGTTCATCTGGAACGGCAGGCTCTTGACAATGCCGAGTACGAGTGCAGAGAAACGATGACCCTGGCGCGCCGTGTCGCGGGCGATCGCGCGCACGGCAGGCATATCCTGATGCGCCAGGCCGCGTCCGAGGGCGTACGTCATGAGCTTCTCAATCGTTACGCGGGCGAACTGCTCCGAGTAGCCGGTGAGCCACGCCTGCAGATCGGCCGCACCGTCGACCTTCGTGCCATCGAAGAGATCCGCCGAGGCATCAATCCGCGTCCCTTCGTCATCGCTGCGCCACAGGCCAATCGCGTCAAAGTTCTCCAGGGAAAACCCGATTGGATCCATGAGCCGGTGGCACTGGACGCAGTCGGGGCGCACCCGATGCTCGAGCATCTTGTCGCGCATCGACGGCTCCGCCGCGTTGCCTCGCACGTCGGTCGCGCGCGCCGGCAGCGGCGGCACGTCGGGGGGTGGATCGGGCGGGCTCACGCCCAGGATATTGGTCATGATCCACTTGCCCCTGGTGACGGGCGACGTTCTTTCAGGCTTCGACGTAGTTGTAAGAAACGCGCCCTTGCCGAGCAGCCCTCGTCGGATTTCCATGCCAGGACCGAGCTCGACGCGCCTGAAATGGCTGCCATAGACGTGCGGGATGCCGTAGTGCCGGGCCAGCCGCTCGTTGACGAACGTGTAGTTGGCGGTGAGGAGATCGATGACGCTCCGGTCCTCTCGGATGATGCTGTCGAAGAGCATCTCGACCTCGGTTCGCATGGCCTGGCGGAGCGGGTCGTCGAAGTCAGGGTACAGCGCCGCCACCGGAACTACGCTGTCGAGACCACGCAAGATTCAGCCACTGGCCGGCGAAGTTCACGGTCAATGCTCTGGCCTTCGGGTGCTTCAGCATCCGCCGCACCTGCTGCTCGAGAACGACAGGATCACTCAGGCGGCGCTGGCGAGCCGCGGCAAGCAGATCGTTGTCTGGCGGACTGCTCCACAGGAAGAACGAGAGGCGCGACGCGAGATCGATGTCGCTGATCCGATAGGGTTGACCCGACGAGAGCCCGGGCGGCTCTTCCTCGATTCTGTAGATGAACTGTGGCGACGCGAGAATGCGCGAGAGCGCTGTTTCAATCCCGACCTCGAAATCCTTGCCGCGCCGTCCCTCCTGGTAGAACGGCATGAGCAGGTCGACATCGCCATCGGTCGCTGGACGCCTGAAGGCGCGGGCGGCGACTGCGCCGAGAATCTTGCGAGCGCACGGCATCTCGTCGGCGGCCCGGGCCGGTTTGCACAGGAGAACCCTCCGCCGGCTCGGCGAATCGATGGCGGGTGTGGCATTGAATGGCCCTTCGATCCGAATGGTGCCGACGTGCGGAAAGAACGAGTACCCAGGGGTCGGCCCCGTCTGGATCGTGGAACGCCGGAAGTGGCGATCCAGATCGAGCAGCGGCGCGTAGTGCGTGGCGAGGAAGGTCGCACCCACGCGGTGCGGCCCGGCGGTGGCTTTAAACCGGACGCGCATCGGCGCGCCATCCGCCCCCCCGAAGAACGCCTCCGGCCCCGCCTGGCCTGCTCGCACGGCCCCCTGCCGTCGTCCGCGACAATCGGCGGGCGGGAGCCGTCCGCCCCCATTCCAGTCGACGAGCGCCAGCCGTTCGCTATCGAGCAGGAACGCGACCCGCTCGCAGGGCACCGAACCAAAACCGGCGGGCGACATGTTGTCGCCGAAAATTGGTGTGACCGTGATGGTGTACTCGCCGTCGGACGGAAACACGTGGTCGACGAGCATCCCACCGCGCGTTCCGAACGGCAGGCCCTCGATGTGATAGTCCTGCGACGTGTCCTCTCGAGGTCGATAGATCGCGAGTGTCGGCGGCTCCGGAACGCCGAGCGCAAGCCTGGCGATCTTCTGGGCCGCCAGGACGTAAGCCTCGACGAGCGTTGATGAGATCCCAAGCGCGCCGGCAACGTTGTCGAACCCGGAGGTCGAATCGTCCGACGGCAAGTACTTCGCCGGATCGATCGGCAGGTCGAGCAGATCGAGCACCGCATTGGCGTACTCGGTGCGGTTCAGCCGGTGCAGTCCCGGAGGCGGCGTGTAGGGAGTCGCGGTGCGATCCAGCTCGTTCTCGAGCCAGTTGATCAATGAGTCAAGGTTCGCGCGGTCGGGGCGGGGCAACCCCGGAGGCGGCATCATGCCCGCGCGCAACTTGCGGGCCACGAGCTCCCACGCTCGCGCGTCGCGCTCGACGCGCACGACATCGAGCGTGTCGAGCGCAAGCTTCCGCGCCGAGTCGACGCCTGCCGCCCGAGCCTTCTCGTTATGGCAGCCGAGACAGAAGCGGTCGATTAGTTCCTTCGACGCTGCGGCCGTCGAGGCACGCGGTACAGAAGCAACCTCGCGGACGGCAGGAGTCTGCGGGGCGGCCCGCGGCGCCGCTATGGGCGCGGCGGTGTACACACCCCACAGCAGCCCGGCAGAGGCAAGGACCACCAAGACGGGGAAATTGGTTCGCATCTCGCTCCAACGCCCTGGGCTAGTCTATCGCCAGCGGCGCGTCCAACCGTCTATTTCGGCTTGAATGGCGCCGGTCTCGCAAAGCGCGCGGCGTCGATGGAGGCGTTCGAACGCACTTCCGCCAGCTCGATCATGTTCTGCCCGTTGGTCCAGGTGACGCGCATGTGAAACGGCATCTTGATCCCCCCGACGTCGCGATAGTCGGAGTAGTCGGTCTGCGTCGGGATGGTGCCGACCACGGTCCTGCTCCATCGAAGCGTGCGCACGAGCAGCCCTGACTCCTCGTCGAAGTAGACGTTCACAGGAAGCTCTCCGGGATTGGTTCCCTGTAACACCTGGACGTTACGACCATCAAGTGTGATCGGCATCGCCTGCCACTGCGCATACGCTTTCTGGATGCCCGCCGGAAACGACATGATCGCCTCGAAACGCGCGCCGGTCAGGTTGCCACCCGTGAAGGTCATCAGCGGAATCTGCCTCCATCCTTCAGCAGCCCAGGCGCTCCGGCCGTCGTAGGTCTTGACGGCATCTCCCTCGAAGGTGCGAACCAGCTGCGTACGCTGGTCGGGGGCCTTCGCGTAAATCTCTATCGGGACCTTCGCGTCGCTCGTGTTGAAGCCGGCGTACGTGCCCGTGGCGACAAAGCTCGTCAACCCGCTCACACGGGTGCTGCCGCCGATCGCCTCGATGTACCGTCCGAAGATCTTGTCGGCCGATAGCCGCGCGTCCGGGAAGATCCTCATGGCATTCGGGTTTTCATCGGGGACGTCGCCGTACTGGAGTGCGAGATCCGGTATCACTTCCGGACTGTCGGCGCCGCGGTGGCAGGTGAAGCACGTCACGCGCGGCTGCCCGGCGAAGAAGTTCTTGTTGATCGTGTTCACCATCACCACCATCTGCCGGGCCCGCTGGATGCGCGGGGTGGACGTAGCGAACGCGTCGCGATTGGTCAAAATATCCTGGACGTGGCATCCCGTGCAGTCGAACAGCAGCGAGGACGCGAACATCCCCATCGTGTCCATGAATTCATCTGCCGGAATGCCTTTCAGAACCTGAATGTTCTTGAAGACGTTTTCCGCCATGGGCGGGCTCTGTGCCTGCGCACCCTGACCGGCCGCCGCGACAGTGGAAATCGATCGCACGCCGATCGAGTACACGAATAGTGCCGCCGCGGCGGCGAGGATCACTCGCCTCCACCGGAACATCATGCTTTCCTCCGAGGGTATAGGCCGGCGCGACGCTTCAGCCGCAAGACGTGGGGGTCCTCACTGCGGACGTGCGATATCGGGCGCACCGGACGCTCCGGTGAATGCGCGCCCGTCCGACAGCGTAATCGCATCCGCGACGGCGCGCGTGAGGATCTTCCTGCCGCCGAATCCCTTGAAGGTGACTTTTTCGCCAATCTGCAGATCAGATCGCTTCCAGCCGCGCCGCAGCACGCTGTTTGGACTCCCCAGCTCCAGGTTCCAGGTCGTTACGACACCTTTCTCATCGGTGACGTCCACGTAGACGCGCATGTGCGGGTTCGTCCATTCGACTTTCGAGATGACGCCAACCGCCTCGATCGGCTTCTTCGGGTCGTACTCGACTTCGAAGGAGTGATGCGCCGCGGCGGGAACCCATGGAAGAAGGACCACCGCGATCGTCAGCAACCTCGTTCTCATGCCGCGCCTCCTATTTGGCGTCAGGTTTCTCGAGCCCGTAGCCCTTTTCCCGGTAGATGTTCTCGATGCCGGCGGCGATGCCGTATTGATTGTTCTCCGTGCAGATGAATTCCATCAGCTCGTGGCCGGGGGGCACCGCGCGCGCGACGAACTGGAAGTGCACGGGACGGGAGAACGCTCCAGGGTCGTCCAGCGTGAAGTCGTGAGTCAACGTGCCCCAGTTGATTCGCGTCCACCGCTCGATCGTATGCAACTGCTCGGTGTGCGGCGTGCCGCGGCTGTCGAACCAGAACTTGTCGTTGTAACCGATGGTGTCGATGACGAGCGTGTCGTCCTCCCATTTCCCGATCGAGTGGCCCCACCAGGACGGGATCAGATCGTCGGGGTGGCCGCGGCCATCCATGAAGATCTGACGGATGGAGCCCGCATCTCCGTTCTCGTGCACCACGAAGATGTGCGTCGGCCCCTGCGCCGTGTAGGACTGCACGAACCGCCATGGATACGGATTCATACGCGGCACACTCATGGGCGTGCAGTACAGATATGGCTCGTCTTCTTCCTTGCGCGAGTCCCGCAAAGCCTTGGCCCACGGCAACAGCGGTATCTCACCCGGCTTCAACCCGCCTTCGCGCTCGATGTCGTCGTTCGAACCACCACCGACCCACGGCCCGGAAATATCCGGAGTGCCATCGAACAGCCGCGGCGCCGGCCGCGACGCGAGGTCTGCTGGTGCCACGGGTGTGAACTCGCCGGCAAGCGGCGTGAACAAGCCAGCCGGAGGCTGCGCCGGCGAGCGCGGCTGTTCTTGCGCTGGAAGCGACAGCGTGAATCCCAGGAACATCGCCAGAAGGACAACCTTGCGCACCTCAATCCTCCTCAACGCTAGCGAGGCTGCGCCTCAGACCCGCGATTGAACCGGCGGCTCCGCCTCGCTAGGCAGAATCTTCTTGGCCGCATTCGCCACGTGGCGGCGTGAATCGGGCGGAGTATATCGCAGTTCAGTGCGGGATCTTTTCGCTCGACAGCGCCGATCTCTTGGACCGCTATACGGTTCCAAGCGAGAATAGCTCACGTTCAGGAAGGGAGACCACATGAGCCTTGGAGTGCGACGCGCGACCCGATATGCCACGGCGGCGGCAGGCGCATGCCTCGTGATCCTTGTGGCGGCGGCCAGCCTTCGCGCCGGTGGGTCCGCTCAGGCGGCACAGGCTGGCGTGGATCAGGGACCGCTGATGTCGGACGCCGTCTTCAAGAATATTCAGGTGCTCAAGGGTATTCCCGTAGACGAATTCATGGACACGATGGGGATGTTCGCCGCGTCGCTCGGGTACGACTGCGTCAGTTGTCACTCCGGCGACATCTACACCAATCGCGCTGCATTCGCCGAGTCGACGCCGCTCATCCAGCGCGCCCGCCAGATGATCGTGATGATGAACACGATCAACAAGAACTACTTCGGCGGGCAACCGCGCGTCAGCTGCTTTACCTGCCACAACGCGAAGAACCGACCTGAATTTATCCCGAACCTGGCGCTGCAGTACGGCGAGGTGGTGGACGATCCAAACTCGATGCGCATCTTCCCGGACACGCGAACAACAGTGGAGCAGGTGTTCGACAAGTACATTCAGGGGCTCGGTGGATCACAGCGGCTTGCAGCCGTCAGCGGTTTCGTGGCGCGCGGCACCTACGAAGGATTCAACACCGGCGGGAACGCGTTCCCGATTGAGATCACCGCCAGAGCCCCGAACCAGCGGACGCAGGTCGTGCGCACACCCGAGGGAGACGCAACCAAGACATTCGATGGCCGTGCGGCATGGGCCGCCGAAGGATGGCGCCCGCTCCCTCTCCTCACGCTGACCGGCGGCAACCTCGAAGCCGCCAGGCTCGAGGCGATGCAGCTGTTTCCAACGAACATCCGGCCCGCCTTCACGCAGTGGCAGATAAGCAGCACGACGATCGACGGCAATGTCGTGCAGCTCCTGCAGGGGCAGAACGCCGGACAGCTGCCGGTGAATTTCTACTTCGATGACGCAGGCCTGCTCGTCAGGATCGTGCGCTGGAACAGAACCGCGGTCGGCACAGTGCCGATGCAGTTCGAATACGGCGACTACCGGGATGTAGCGGGCGTGAAAATGCCGTTCCGAATGGTCCTGACCTGGACCGACGGTCAGAACACGATCGTGCTGAACGAAATTCAGCCGAACACGGCGATCAACGCGACCCGCTTCGCCAGGCCCGCGCCGTTCAAGGGGAACTAGAGTCGGGATCGGGGATCGGGGATCCGGGATCCGGGATCGGGGATCCGGAGGGATCCGCAAATGCTGGGATCCGACGGGATCCGATCCCCGATCCCCGATCCCGGATCCCCGATCCCCGATTCAGAACGCGTATTTGATCCCGAACTGCATGATGCGCGGATCGCCCTGCTGTGTGGTGATCCGTCCGAACTGGCCGGATGCCAGGTTCACCGTCGGGCTGCCCGCCGCCGGAGTGCCCCAACTGAAACTGTTCAGCAAATTGAAGGCCTCGATCCGCAGCTCGATGTTCTGCGTGCCGGTCAGCGAAATCAGCCGCCGCAACGCGACGCTGACGCCGTTCCAGTAGCTCGGACCGACAACCCCGTTTCGCACGCTCGTGCCGACACTGCCCGGAAGTCGGCACCGCGAATGCGTCGCGGTTCAGGTAATTTGCAAGGCGCCCCTGCGCATCCTCCTGCGTGTTGCCGTAAATACTGTCGGAAACCTGGTTCGCACGCTGGTTGCTGATGCCGCTGAAAGCAGTATCGACGCCCGTAATCACGCTCAGCCGCGCGCCCGAACGTGCGGTCAGGATGGCTGACACGCCCCAGTTGGATGCGATCGCACGCAGAACCGCGTTTCCGAACTCCGGCGTCTCGATGCCGACCGTGGCGTTCGCGATATGGGTGCGATCCTGATCGCAGTAGCCGCGATCATTGTCGGGGTTGGTGGGATCCGTGTACGTGGCGCCGAACTGCGCCGCCGTCCCCATCTCGAGCCCGTAGCAACGCGACAGCGTATAGTTCGCGCTGAAGCTGAGGCCCGTCGTCGCGCGGCGTTGCACCGACAGACGCATGCCGCGATAGCTCTGGTCGCCGTCGTTGGTGTACTCGTCGAGGATGCCGATCAGCGCGGCGGACCTCGGATTCTCGTTCGCCAGCGAAAGCACACGCCGCTGCTGCAGGTTTCCGTTCGTCGTGCACACCGTGAACGCCACGCCGTTGATCGTGCACGGACCCAGTCCCATGAAGACGCCGTAGTTCACCGCGTTGAAGCCCCAGAGCCGATCCGAGTAGCGTCCCAGGTAGCTCGCCGACACCTGCCAGTTCGTGCCGAGCTGCTGCTCGACGGTCACGTTCCACGACTGGATGCGCGGGGCGTTGAGATCCGGGTCGATCGAGGCAAACGTTCCCGAAGCCGGGAAAACCGTGTCGGGACCCGGGACGATCGGATGAGGATCTCCACCCGGCAGATGCCCATACGGATCGTCAAAGCCTCCGGGTGGATCTGTCAGCCGGATGCGATTGCCGTACGGCGGTGCGGCCGCCGGATTCGACATGAACTCGCCGGTGGGATAGTCGTATGAGAGACCGTACGACGATCGAACGGCGAGACGTCCGTCGCCGTGCACGTCCCAGCCGATGCCCGCGCGCGGCGCGAAGTTCATCCACTTCGTGTTCAAACCGGTCGACCCATCGGGGAAGCCGGGATCGCCGGGATAGATCAGGCCAGCAGGCGCGTTCTTGAACCCCGTGCTGATGACGTTGCGCCTGAAGTCCTCCCGATCGAACCTGGTGACGGCGCCGCGCAGCAGGTTCTGGCTGAAGAACGGTTCCCAGCGGACACCAGCGTTGATCGTGATTCGGCGATTCGCACGCCAGGTGTCTTGAAGATAGGCGCCCAGGTATCGCTGGTCGAATGTGATGCCCGTCAGGCCGGAATGATCGAGCACGGTGACACGCCCGAGCAGAAAGTCCGCCATGCCAAGACCCGTGGCCTGCCCGGTGAAGGTCCACTGGCCCGAACCGCGCGCCCACGTCTGTTGATCAACCTTCCAGTACGCGACATTGACGCCCATACCGAGCTGGTGGCTCCCCTTCACGATCGACAGGTCGTCGTTGAACGCGTAGGTCTGGTTGTTCGCAATGCCCTTTGCCGCCGTTGATGCACCGATGTCGAACCCACCGGTGACGTTCAGCGTCATCTGATCCGGGATGTAGCTGTAGGCCTTCGCTCCAAGGTCGGAGGGATCGAAAAAGGCGTTCTGCCGATCGACATCTGTATCGGTGTAGGCAAACCGAATCGCATTCACCACGTTCGCACCGAACACCTGCGTGTCACCGAGCGTCAACGCCTGCTGAAGGTTGTCGAGCGCCGGTTCAGTCGTCGTGAGCGGGTTATTGGTCCGGGCGAACGCGGCCAGCGTGTTGTCGGTGGTCGCCATGTAGCGGCCGAAGATCGTGTGATTGGCGTTCAGTTGGTAGTCAACGCGGCCGACAAACTGCCCTTCCGAGCGATCGAGCGGAATCGAATACAGAGTCTCACCGCAGGGATCCGTAGTTTTCGGGAGGCGACCTGCAAGGTTGAGCGCAGCAGGGCTGAGCATCGCAGGGTTGACGCGATTGCCGACGAACGGTGCTCGCAATGTAGCGGCGGCTCCACCCTGGCACGCCGCGGAAGCGAACGTCGTGAAGTCGCCGGCCAGCATCTGCGCCGTGGGCACGCGCGCGAGCAGCGGCGCCGGCTGCTGCGTCGTTTCGGTCTGCTGGTAGGCGCCGAAGAAGAACAACTTGTCGCGCATGACGGGTCCACCGAACGTGCCCCCAAACTGGTGCCGCGTCAGGCCGTCGTCCTGCTTCTCTCCGTCGGGACCGATTGGGGCAAAGCGGCTGATCGCGTTGAACTTCGCGTCGCGGTAGAACTCGAAGCCGTTGCCGGAATACCGGTTTGTCCCCGACCTCGTCACGGCGTTCACCGAAGCGCCCGATCGCACCCCGTTGTCGGCAGTCAGCCCGCTCGTCGCGACGCGGAACTCCTGAAGAGCGTCCGGGAACGGCAGCGCGAGCCCTGCAGCGTTTTGCGGGTCGTTGTGCAACGCGCCATCCAGGAGGTACGACACGCCGAACTGCAGTCCCGCCGGCAACCGCGATGTTCACGCCACCCTGAAAGCTGCGATTGTTCGGCCGTCCCATTTCAACGGCGCCACCGGCGAAGACGATCAGGTCGGTCACCTGGCGTCCCTGCAGCGGCAACTCGACGATGCGCTCCTGCTCGACTACCTCGCTGATGCCGGCGCTCTGTGTGTCGACGAGCGGCGCAGCGGCCTCGACGGTGACGGTCTCGGCCAGCTCGCCGAGCCCCAGCGTGACATTGATCGCGGGCGTCGCGCCCACCTGGAGGACGATGCCCGTCTGCGCGAAGGTTCGGAACCCGGCAAGCATTGCTTCGAGCCGGTATGGTCCGAGCGGCAGGTTCGGCAGCACGTATCCGCCACCGTCGTCAGTCACCGTGGTCCGGGTGAAGCCTGTATCCGTCTGCGTGACGGTGACGGTAACGCCAGGCAGCACGCCGCCGCTGTCGTCGGCGACTCTGCCGCTCAATTGTGCGGTCGCCTGGGCCCAGGCGGTGGAGGCTGCAACGAACACGATCAGTACCAACTGTCGATACGATCCCGCACGAGCCCTTCATGAAACTCCTCCTGAGCCTCGCCTTATTTCTTGGTGTTTGGAAGAGCAAGCCCCTGCGCGAGACCGTACTGATTGTTCTCGATACAGATGTATTCGAGGATCTCGCTTTCGGGCGTTCCAAGCCTTGCGGTGTACGTAACCGTGAAGGGCCTCGTAAAGGCACCAGGGTCTTCGACGGTGACTTCGCGACGCAACGTCGTGAAGTTGGTACGCGTGTACCGCTCCACCAGATGAAGCTTCTCGGTATGGGGCGTGCCGCCGGGGTCGAGCCAGAACCTGTCGTTCAGGCCGATTGTGTCGACGACGAGTGTGTCGCCCTCCCATCGACCGATCGAGTGTCCGTACCAAGTCGGGCTGGGATCCTCCGGGTGCTTGCGGCCATCCAGAAAGATTTGCCTGTATGTGTGCGCGTTGCCTTCCTGCAGCATGAAGATGTGTGTGGTGTTCGTCGTGGGATGCTGGACCAGACGCCACGCGAATCCTCCCGTGATTCGGAGCGGCCCTCCAGGCATGCAGCTGAAATACGGATCTAGTCCATCCACGGCATTGCGCTCGGCGTACAGCTTCTTTGCCCATGGCTGCATGACGGTGTCCAGCTCACCCGGCTTCAGAAGGCGCGAGATGTCGCCGTCGCCCCCTCCAGTCCATACCCCGGACAGATCGACTTTTCCGTCGGGCAACTTGGGTGCCGGCTGATCGGCAGCAGCGGCACGGCGCGGACCATTTTCACCGCCCAGCCGACGAAGGTCCTGCGATCGACCAACGGCCGGCAGGGCCATGCCGATCACTGTTATGGTCACGAGTGTCAACCTTTTCACGTCAACCTCACAGATCTAATTACCTGGTTTTGCGACGAACAGCGATCGACCGTCGGCCGTGACAATCGAGCTGGCGATCGCGCGTTCCGTCACTGCCCTGCCGCCGAAACCGGAAATCGTCACTTCGGCCCCGACCGGGAGCGTCTTTCTCGACCAGCCGCCGCGTTCGAGCGCGAGCGTGCTCGCCATCTCGAAGTTCCAGCTCGTGACGGTGCCCTTCTCGTCCTTGCTCTCGATGTAAAAGTGCGTGTGAGGATTCGTCCACTCCACCTTCGTCACGACCCCTTTCACCGTGACCGGCTTGGCGGAATCGTAGTCCGCCGTCCAGGAATGGTGGGCCGCCAGCGGCGCGAGCAGTACAAAGCAGGTCGCCATCGTCGCGAGTGTCGTTCTCATCGGATACCTCCGAAACGAGTCCCAACGTCTACTTGTCCGGCTGTGCCGGCGTGAAGCCGCCCGCAACGCCGTACTGGTTGTCCTCGAGGCAGATGAACTCCATCAGGTCCAGGTCGGGCCGGATATGCGTGGCCGTGAAGCGCAACTGCACGGGCCTCGAAAACGCGCCCGGATCGTCCAGGGTGAACTCGTTAATCAGCGTGCCGAAATTCATGCGCGTGAAACGTTCGATCGTGTGCAGTTGCTCGGTGTGGGGCGTGCCGCGGCTGTCGAACCAGAACTTGTCGTTGTAGCCCACCGTATCGACGACCAGGGTGTCGCCTTCCCACCGGCCGATCGAATGCCCCCACCATGTAGGTATGGGATCGGGCGGATGCAGACGACCATCCATGTAGATCACCCTGTGGGCGCCGGCATCACCGGTCTCGTGCAGCACGTAAATGTGCGACAACCCCTTACCGGTGTACGTCATGGCGAACTTCCAGGGATACGGGTTGACGCGCGGCACGCTCATCGGGAGGCACGCCGTGTACGGTTCGTTCTCGCCCTTTCGCGTGTCGCGAAGCTGTTTCGCCCACGGCAGGAGCGGAAGCTCACCCGGCTTCAGTCCACCGTCACGCTCGATGTCGCCGTTGGACCCGCCGCCCACCCAGGGGCCGGTCAGATCAATCTTCCCATCAGGCAGCCGCGGCGCCGGCTTGGTTGCATCGGCCGGAGAAATTCTCGGCGTGCCCCCGACTTCAATTTGCGATATTCCGCCGTTTTGATTCGTCACCTGTGCGGCCAGCCCTCCGGCGACCGCCAGCGACACGACTGAACCAATCAGTAGCTTCTTCACGCCACGCCTCCTCATGCCAGCATTGAGGACAAATCGCTGCATCAGCCTGTAGATCGGGGCCTACTTTACCCCAATGGACGCACCGAATTCACCGCCGCTCGTCGCCGGCGGCCCACTCGTAGAGCGCACGCTTCAGCGTGCGCAGCAGAGCGGACGCGAGGAGGGCGCAAATGGAATAGGGGCGGGCTCGAGACCCGCCCCGGCTGGTGGAACTGACTGCCGCGCAGGCTCAAGCCTGCGCATGACAAAAGCTACTGCTGAGGGTAGCCCTGCGATGCCGATTCTGGCCCACCCTGGACGAACAAGGGCTTGTCAGGGGCTTCGAGCTTGGCAATCCGCGCGAGCGATCCGCGGCTCTCCACCACCTTGCCGCCGTAACCTTCGAAGACGACCTTGTCGCCCGGCAGGAGGCTGTTTCGTCCCCATCCCTGTCGCTGCACAGAGTTGGGGCTGGTGAGCTCCATGTTCCAGGTCGTGACTTTACCGCCTTCGGTGACGTCGATATACACGCGCATGTGCGGGTTTGTCCACGCAACCTGCTTCACGACGCCCTCGAACTTCACCCTCTTCTTGGCGTCGTATTCGGTATCGAACCCGTGATGGGCGACGGCGGGCACCGTCAGCGCGACCAAGCCGACAACGGCCACCAGGATTCCAAACGTCCTTCTCATTGCAAGACCTCCAAACACAATCGGGGTAGGTGGTTCCTCGGTGGCTCGTAGCTTAAACCAAATGCCCGGAAGACCACCAACCTCCCAATTCCCAAGTGCCTGCACCCCGGAGGCCTAAAGGCCTCCGGCTACCACTACTGGGGCCTGATCTATTTATCGGGCTGCGCCGGCGCGAAACCACCCGCAAGTCCGTACTGATTGTCCTCGAGGCAGATGAACTCCATCAGGTCGACATCCGGACGGACGTGCGTCGCCGTAAATGTCAGCTGCACGGGTCTGGAAAACGCTCCCGGATCGTCGATGGTGAACTCGTTGATAAGCGTTCCGAAATTGATTCGCGTCCACCGCTCGATCGTGTGGAGCTGCTCGGTATGCGGCGTCCCGCGGCTGTCGAACCAGAACCTGTCGTTGTATCCGACGGTGTCGATCACCAGCGTGTCGTCTTCGAACCACCCGACGGAATGGCCCCACCATGTCGGAAGGGCATCGGGCGGATGCTGGCGGCCGTCCATGTACACGACTCTATGAGCGCCCGAGTCGCCGAGCTCGTGGAGCACGTAGATGTGCGTCAGCCCGCGCGACGTATAGGTCATCGCGAACTTCCACGGAAACGGATTCATCCGCGGCACGCTCATCGGCAGGCAAATCGTGTATGGCTCGTCCTGCTCCCTTCTCGAATCGCGCAGCTTCTTCGCCCACGGCAGCAGCGGTAGCTCGCCCGGCTTCAATCCTCCTTCACGCTCGATGTCGGCGTTCGATCCTCCGCCGATCCATGGACCGGTGAGATCGATTCTGCCGTCGGGCATGCGGGGCGCGGGCCTCGCCGCATCGGCCGCCGAGATGAGCGGGGTCCCGCCGGTCGGAATCGATTGGGTCCGCTGCTGTCCCTGTACCCCGATACTCACCCCCAGCAGCGCGATAGAGACGACAAGCAGTCTTTTCATGACACTCTCCTCACCGTCCGTAGTTGGCTTGTTGGTAGCTCGTAGCTGGTAGCTGGTAGTTGCTCGCAGTTGGCACCAATGTGCCAACCCTACCACCAACCAACATCACAGCTACGAGCAACGAGCTACGGACTACCAGCTAACTATCGTTGTGCCGGCGTAAAACCTCCCGCGATCCCGTACTGGTTGTCCTCGTTGCAGATGAATTCCATGAGATCGATGTCAGGACGAACGTGGGCCGCCGTGAAGCGCAGCTCGACGGGGCGCGAATACGCGCCTGGATCGTCGATGGTGAACTCGTTGACGATCGTGCCGAAGTTCATGCGCGTCCAGCGCTCGATCGTGTGCAACTGCTCGGTGTGCGGCGTTCCCCGACGGTCGAACCAGAATCGATCGTTGTAGCCGACGGTGTCAATGACGAGCGTGTCGCCCTCGAACCAGCCGATTGAATGCCCCCACCACGTCGGCACCGCATCGGCGGGATGGCCCCTTCCATCCATGTAGACGACGCGGTGTGCGCCTGCGTCGCCAAGCTCGTGCAGCACGTAGATGTGTGTGAGCCCACGCGTCGTGTAGCTCATGGCGAACTTCCACGGGTAGATGTTCTGTCGCGGCACGCTCATCGGCAGGCAGAGCGTATATGGCTCGTCTTCCGGCTTGCGGAAGTCGCGCAGCTTCTGCGCCCAGGGCAGGAGCGGCAGCGTGCCGGGGCCGAGGCCGCCTTCGCGCTCGATGTCGCCGATTGGGCCGCCGCCCACCCATGGCCCGGTGAGATCGACCCTGCCGTCCGGCAGGCGCGGTACAGGCTTGATCGCATCGCTGTCCGCAACCATCGGCGTCCGAGGCAGGATGAACGTCACCTGCTCCTGCGCCTGACCCGGCAGCGCCCCGCCAGCGGCCGCTGCCAGCAGCCCGACGACCAACAGGAGCAGAGCGCTCTTGTGCACGGGATTACCTGTCGGGCTGCGCCGGCGCGAAGCCGCCGGCGATGCCGTACTGGTTGTCCTCGAGGCAGATGAACTCCATCAGATCGAGGTCCGGCCTGATATGGGTCGCCCTGAAGGTCAAATAAACAGGATGCGAAAACGCTCCCGGATCATCCAGTGTGAATTCGTTGACGAGCGTCCCGAAATTGAGTCGTGTAAAGCGCTCAATTGTGTGCAGCTGGTCCGTGTGCGGTGTACCGCGACTGTCGAACCAGAACCTGTCGTTGTATCCGACTGTGTCGATGACGAGCGTGTCGTCCTCGAACCAGCCGATCGAGTGTCCCCACCATGTCGGCACCGGATCGGGCGGATGGTTGCGTCCATCCATGTAGACAACGCGGTGCGCACCCGCGTCGCCAGTCTCGTGAAGGATGTAGATGTGCGAGAGACCTTTCGCCGTGTAGGTCATCGCGATCTTCCACGGGTACGGATTGACGCGCGGCACGCTCATCGGAAGGCACGTGGTGTAGGGCTCGTTCTCTTCCTTTCGCGACTCTCTGAGCGTTCGCGCCCACGGCAGCAGCGGGAGCTCGCCCGGCTTGAGTCCGCCGTCACGCTCGATGTCCGCATTGGATCCGCCACCGACCCACGGCCCGGTCAGATCGACCTTGCCGTCGGGCAGCCTCGGCACCGGCTTGATCGCCTCGGCAGCGGAGATTTGCGGCGTTCCGGGAACAATGAACTGCACGCGTTCCTGCGCCAGCGGCTTCACGTGCACGAGGCATGCGAGACCTCCCAGGACGACCGCCGCTGTAACCAACCTGTTCACGCCAACGCTCCTCGAGGATCGCCCGACCCAAAAGGGGGCTACTTCGCGAACGGGTTCTCGTGCCCCCCTGCGACGCCGTACTGATTGTTCTCCTGGCAGATGTATTCCATGATCTCGTCGCCCGAAGCTTGCAGCCTCGCGTTGAACGTCACCGTGAACGGCCGTGAGAACGCACCGGGGTCGTCAATCGTGACCTCGTTGGTCAGCGTGCCCATGTTGACGCGGGTCCATCGCTCGATCGTGTGCAGCTGCTCGGTGTGCGGCGTGCCCTGCCGATCGAACCAGAACTTGTCATTGAAACCGACCGAGTCGATGACGAGCGTGTCTTTGTCGAACGACGCGATCGAATGACCGAACCAGGTTGGGTCGAGCTCGGCGGGATGCTTTCGTCCGTCCATGAAGATCTGGCGGAAGCTGTGAATGTTGCCCTCGTGCACGATGAACATGTGCGTCGGCTTCTTGTGTGTGTAGTTCTGCACAAAGCGGAACGGATAGGGCGTCGCGCGCGGCACGCCCATGGGCATGCACCATAGATGCGGGTCGTCCGTTTCCCGCGTCGCGCGCTGGTCCATCAGTGCTTTTGCCGCGGGGAGCAACGGAAGCGTCTCACCCTTCTTCAGCCCCTGCGCGATCGAGTTCACCGGACCGCCGCCAACCCACAGGCCGTTGAGATCGATGGTGCCGTCAGGCAGCCGGGGTGCCGGCTCGGTGGACCCCGGGGCGCGTCTCACGACCTCCTGGCCCAGGGCGCCGACCGGACCGAGCACGCCACGTCCAGTTTCACCGCCTTGACCCTGACCGCCAGCTCCCCCTCGCCCTTGCGCGAGCATCGGGACAGCCGTGGCGACGCACGCCACAACAACGAGCGAGGCTCCGCCTCGAACCAGCGAACACGTGACGCGTCGCTTTGCCTCTAGCAGCTTCCGCACGTAACCCTCCTACTGGCGCACTTCCGGCGGGGCGGCATCGGGATCGTCGGCGGCTCCGGCGAAGAGCGACCGGCCGTCAGCTAGAATGACCGATTTCGCATTGCCGCGGGTCGCCACGACTTTTCCCGAGTACCCCTCGACTGTGATCTTGTCTCCGACTTTCAAGGTCCGGCTCGACCAGCCGTTGCGCGCCAGCGCGCTCGGACTCGCGATTTCCATGTTCCACATCGTGACCTTGCCATCCTGCTCCGTCACCTCGACGTAGAACCGGACGTGCGGATTCGTCCATTCCACCTTCGACACGACACCGTTGATCTTGAACGTCTTGGTTCCGTCGTATTCCGACGAGAAGCTGTGATGCGCACCGAGCACGACCCCGCACGACAGGACAGCCGCACCCGCCACGAGCACCGCTACCATGGTTCTCATTGCGTTTCCTCCACGCGAATCAGCGCGAAATATCATAACCGGCGACGGCTGGGATCGGGGATCCGGGATCCCGGATCCCCGATCCCCGATCCCCGATCCCCGATCCCGAATCGATCCCCCCTAAAACCCGTACTTCACGCCGAACTGCAGAATACGCGGCGTGCCGACCACCGCGTTCGGCGGAGTTCCCGCGAGCGACTGCACTCGGCCGAATGTCGCGGGAGCATTCAAGTTGGTTCCCGGATTACCCCAGTTGAAGTGATTGAGGAGGTTGAATGCCTCCATACGGAGCTCCAGGTTCTGCGCCGCCCCAAACGCAATGAGCTTCGAGAGCGCGAGATCGATGGTCCAGAACGCCGGTCCGTTCACGCTGTTCCGCTCCAGGTTGCCGAAGGTCCCCAGCGCTGGTTGTGCGAACGCCGCGCGATTGAAGTAGTTGTTCAGCGTCTTCTCTCCGTACACGTCGTCGCTGATCTGATCGACGCGTTGCTCCTGGAATCGCTGCCCATTCAGTGCGCGATCGGTACCGGTGGTAATGGTCAACCACTGACCGGACCGCGCGTTGAAGATGCCGGAGAGCCGCCAGTTCGACGCGACCGCACGCAGGACCGCGTTCGTGACCTCCGGCGTCGTGTATCCAAGATTCAGGTTCGCCAGGTGCGTCCGATCCTGGTCGCAATGGCCGCGGTCCGCATCAGGGTCGTCCGGGTTGGTCGGCCCTTGCGCGAGCTGCGGAAATCCGCCTGTCGTGTTGTCGCCGAAACAGCGGCTGATCGTGTAGTTGGCGTTGAGACTGATCCCGTTCGCCGAGCGCCGGCGCACCGAAAGCCGGAGGCCTCGATAGTTTTGTTCACCGATGCTCGTGTGGAGATCGAGATTGCCGATGAGCGCGGCGGACGCAGGGTTTTCATTAGACAGCGAGAACCGACGGCGCTGATTGACGTTGGCCGCCGTGCTGCACACGGCGGATGCAACCCCGTTTATCGTGCACGGCCCGGTACCCAGGAACAGGGCGGGGTTGAGCTGGATCTGCATCCAGAGCCGATCCGTGTAGCTGCCCAGGTAGCTTGCGGCCACGCCCCACGCAACGCCGATCTGGCGCTCGACGGTCACGTTCCACGACTGGACCCGCGGTGAGTTGATGTCGGGATCGGTCGCGCCATACGCACCGAAGGGAATGAACTGGACGTCCCGACTGGCAGTGATTGGGTGCGGATTCCCTCCAATATGGCCGTACGGATCGTCGAATCCGCCCGGCGGGTTCTCGATGAGGGATCGATTGCCCCACGGCGGCGATTGCGTGTTGATGTTGTGCCGCTCCGCGGTTGGGAAATCGTACCCAATCCCGTACGAGGAGCGCACCGCCGTCCGTCCATCGCCGCTCACATCCCACGCGAGACCGACACGCGGCGAGAGGTTCAGCCACTGCTTCGTCAGGCCCGTGTTGCCCGAAGGAAAGCCGGCGTCACCAGGGTAGATGAACCCGGCGGGGGCGTTTACGAAGACCGTGCTCCGCGTGTTGTTGCGGAAGTTTTCGGGCACCCAGTTGTAGACCTGAGCGTTCTCGAGTTCCTGACCGAGGAACGGCTCCCATCGCAGGCCTGCATTCAGCGTCAGCTTCGACGTGGCTCTCCACGTATCCTGCGTGTAGAAGCCCAGATACATCATGTGCATCGGCATCATTGCCGGACCGCCGTGCTCGAGCCGCGCGATGCGTCCAAGCATGAAATCGGCGAGTCCCAGTCCCGTGACTTGCCCATTGACGTTCCAGTCGCCGCCTGAACGTGCGTGCGTCAGGAAGTCCATCGCCCAGTACGCGACGTTTGCTCCGAAGCCAAGCTGATGGTTGCCACGCACCAGCGAGAGGTCGTCACTCATCTGGTACGTGTTCGTATTGAACCGGCCGGTGGTGGCGGTTCCCGCTGAGATGTTGAAGCCTCCGGGAATGGTCAGCACCATTTCGCCGGGCTGGTAGCTGTAGAACTTCGACCCGAGATCCTCCGGCGAAAACCAGGCGGGACTGCTGCGATTGATCGCCGTTCGATTGAACGCGAACCGTACCGAGTTCACCATGTTGTTGCTGAACACGATGGTGCTGCCCCCAGCGAACGACTGCGCCAGGTTGTCGAGGCCTGGTGTCCCGACGGTCAGCACGTTGTCGGGATCCTGCGCGAATGGGGCCGGCTTCTTGTGGGCTGTCATCATGTACCGGCCGAATATCGAGTGGTTTTGATTCATCTGATAGTCGACTCGGCCGACGGCCTGACGCTCATCGCGGTCGTCGGACGTGGTGTACGTAATCTGTCCGCACGGATCGGTCGTGGCCGGAAGCCTGCGGACCAGGTTCATTGCCGCCGGACTGAAGGTTGATGGACTGATACGGTTGCCGACGAACGGAGCCGCGAGCGTAACCTGACGCCCCTGGCAAGCTGGCGAGGCGAACGCCGTGAAGTCGCCCGCAATCATCGCGGCCGTCGGCACGTATGCGATGTTCGCGGATGGCTGCTGGCGCAGTCGTGTGCCCTGGTATCCGCCGAAAAAGAAAAGCCTGTCGCGAACGATCGGTCCGCCGAGCGTGCCACCGTACTGATGCCTGTTAAGGCCGTCGTCGACTCGCTTGCCGTCGGGTCCCAGCCGCGCGAACGGATCCGTCGCGTTGAAGCGGCGGTCACGGAGCACTTCGAAGAGGTTCCCGTGGAAGGCATTCGTGCCGGAGCGAGTCACCACGTTGACCGACGCGCCGGAATGAATCCCGTTCTGCGCCGTGAGGCCGCTCGTCGCGACGCTGAACTCCTGCACAGCGTCCGGGAACGGCATCGGCAGGTTGGCGTTGTTCTGCGGATTGTTGTGCATGGCCCCGTCGAGCAGGTACGCCACGCCGAAGGTCAATCCACCAGCGACGGAGATGTTGACTCCCCCCTGCATGCTCCGGCTGTCGGCCGTGCCGGTCTGGACGGCGGCGCCAACCAGCATGATGAGATCGGTCACCTGCCGCCCCTGAAGCGGAAGCTCGTGGACATCCTGCACGACCTCACTGAGGCCAGCGCTGCGGACGTCGACGACTGGCGCGGCGGCTTCAACTGAAATTGTTTCCTCGAGGCTGCCCACGGCGAGCGCGGCGTTGAGGGTTGGCGTCGCGCCGACCTGCAGCACGATGCCCGTCTGCACATAGGTGCGGAACCCCTGGAGCATCACCTCCAACCGGTACGGACCGGTCGGCATGTTCGGCATGACCCAATTTCCTTCGCCGTCGGTCACAACGGTTCGCATGAATCCGGTGTCGGCCTGCGTGGCAGTTACCGTCACGCCCGGTAACACACCGCCGCTCTCGTCGGTGACGCGGCCGGCGAGCTCGCCGGTGGCCTGAGCCGACACGGATGTGGCGGTGAGGATAAGAATCACAGCGCCGACGGACACACACCCGAAAAGGTGCCTCATTACTCCCCCTTTGTTTGCGCAGCGCTCTGCGCCTTGCGTCTCGGAATTGGGCGAAAACTAGCGTGGAACGCGGGATGTGTCAATCGAGCCTGGGGATCGAGGGATCGGGGATCGGGGATCCGGGATCGGGGATCCCAAGGATCCCGAACGATCCAGACGCCTCAATGGACCCGGACGACCAGAGTTTCAGTTGCCAGACAGGGGCCGCCGCAGCTCCTCGAACCAGTTTTGCCTCGATTGCTCCACTGGTTCGTCGACCTCGCCGGGTGCGCCGGCGCCATTCTTCCAGACTCGCACCGATTTTCATGACATTTCGCGACTGCAGTCTTGCCCGCACCGCAGACCGTGTAAGGCGATCGTGTGGGCGCTAGCGTGTCGGTACCAATGGGGGCAGCTCTCGGAACCAGTTGAGCACGACACTGATTTGTCTTGCGGGCGAATTCCGTTTCTCCAGCTGCAATCACGATGAAGGCGGCAATTTCGAACGCGCCACGCTGGAGCCATACAGCGACGAAATTGCCACGTTCTCCTGTGCGCCTCTTGATTCGCTGGCAATTCGCAGCGGCACTCCCGTCGCATCGTCGAGTCCGCGGGTGGTGGGGACGACGATGCTACGATGGACACGAGGGCGCCGTGAGCTCTTGGCTGAAAAGTTTGCTGATCTGGCCAATTTCGCGGTGGCAGGATTGGTCTTTGGTCAGGCGGTCGGTCAAGAGAGCTTTTCGCTAGCTGTCGGAGTCGCGGGGATGGCGATCTGGTTCGTGCTCTCGGCTTTTGCTTTCGCGTTCAAGGGAGGCAGTCGGTGACAACCGCGCTCTTCATGCTAGGCGGCATTTGCGTCATTGCGGGCATCATCACGTTGCTCGACTGGCTCGCACGTCGCAAAGATCGCCGGTCGGAACAGCGCAGGTCTGCCTGAACACCCGAAAGTCGAACGCCTCGAACGACTATTGCTTCTGATACCACACGATTCGATCGCCGGTGTCGCCAATTCCAGGCAGCGACATGTAAACGACATCGGTGAAGCCGACGCCGCTGAGCGGACTGCCAGGCAGCTCGAAGATGCGGTTATTGGTGAGTAGAAAGCCGCCCGGCTTCAACATCTTCGCGATGTTGCCCGCTGCCAGCGACTGCTCGAATACGTCGTAATAGAGCAGGATGTTCGTTGCGACGACCAAGTCGAACGGCGCACTTCCGGATTCCTCGAACCGCTCGGTGACGATGTTGAGATCGACTGGGGTGACCGCGAGCACGACATCCGGTCGAATCGATACGGTGCGAACGTCGACGGCGCCGGCGCTCGCCGGCGGCGCCGGCGGCTTTTCCACTGGCTCCCCTATCCAGTTCCCGAAACGCTGCCAGTAGTCGACGAGGTCGGTGCTCCACGGCCGGTCGGTGTTTCGCGGGAGCACGACCGGATAGCGGGACCCCGCACGCGCACGCGAACGCGCGTCGTCGAGGTGCTGGACAACCCGAGGGCTGACGTCGAAGGCGGCAACCGTCAGACCCGCACTGTCCGACAGTTCCAGACGCACCAGGGAATCGATGAGAGCAAACGGCTGGATGGTCTGCTCGGGATAAAAGTCGTAGCCATCGAGCTTGTCGGCGAAGTCAAGGCCGGGACCGACGAGCGCCACGCGCCGCACCGAACCGGCTCGCAAAGCGCCGGCCACCTTCATCGCATCGAGCGCCTGCTCGATCCCGAAATCGATGAACACCGACGTATCGCTCGACAGGCCCCGCTCGCGAAAGAGCGTCAGCTTGTCAGAGAGATCCGTTGCGGAATTGAGGAGCCGTGACGACTGCACCGAACCGCCGACGATCCGCGTTCGGTCCTCCAGATAACGCCGGAGCGCTGCTTTGCCGGAGTCGACGCGAGGGTCGATGCCCTCGCCCTCGACAACGCGCCGCGCGAACCGCAGGCGCTCGTTCGTCCCAGGCGTGGTGACCGCCGTCGCAAAGTCCTCGATGCGGGGAGCAAGCGTGCGAAGTGCAGCCTCGGGCGTGGTCACCAGAGCCGCGAGGTCGCGCTCGGACGCGCGCGGCGCCTTGGTAAACGATGTGCCAAACAGGAGCAGATGGATGATCGAATCCTCGTCGCCAGCGGCAACGCGGGCGCGAATAGCCGCGTCGTGCTGGCGGACCCACGCCGGCCAGCCGCTCTCGCGAGTCGGGGCGTCGCGCAGCTCAGCGGGCAGGAGATCCGTTCGAAGCGAATCGAAGAGCGATCGCGCTTCGCTGAACGGAGTGAAGGCTTTTTCGGATTGGGACGAGACGGCGATCGCCAGATAAGTGGAAGAAGTAGAAAAGCTCCAAAAGCGGAAGAAGTAACTTCGGAAGTATGTCCGCGTACTGAAAAGTCACTTTTCCACTTTTCCACTTCTTTCACTTTTCCACTTGCCTAGAACATCAGCCTGAATCCGAACTGCGCAGTGCGGTACTGCGCAACCACGCGCTTGTTGTAATCGGCGCTGCTCTCCTGCGTCTCGAGCGTCCAGTTGGGCCGATTGAACACGTTGAACGCTTCGGCAATCAGGTCCACCGAAACGCCGCTCGCGAGCGGCAGCCTCTGCTGAATCCGAATGTCCGTCCGATTCTGCGCAGGCTGAAGGAACGCGTTCCTCGGTACGATCGTGCCATCCGGACGCAGGCGCAGTTCACCGCCCGCCCCGAGGTTGCGCCGATCGCCGCCGTAGTTGCTGCACGCGCGATTACCCGCACCGAAGTAGTGCACCCGCTGACCTGGAAGCCGCGGCCCGACCTGCCAGATGCCGTTGAACACCGCGCGATGGCGCTGATCGCTCTGGGCGAAGCGTCCAGGCCGTCGGTCCACCGAGGTCCTCGGCGACGGTGAACGGCACCTCCTGCGGCACCGATCCCGGCACACCACCCAGCGGCTGTCCTTCCGAGCTCCACAGCCCTCCGAACGTATAGGTCGCGCCAGCCTGCCACCGGTTGCTCATCCGCTTGTTGAAGGCGGTCTGCAGTGCGTGGTACGCAGAGCGTCCCGTGAACGGCGTCATCGCGACGATGCCGAACTCGGGATATGCCAGCAGTCCACGGTTTGCTGCAAGAGCCGCGGTTGCCGGGTATGCGTTGTTGACGCCAATGCCACCGGCATTCGTCCAGGTGAGATTGACGTTCTCCTGGATGAACTTTTCGTCGCGACCGCGGGCGTACACATAATCGGCCTCGATCGACATCGAATTCCCGATCTGTCTCTGCACGCCAATCGAGGTCTGCCACGTGTGCGGGACGTGCGCGTACTCCGCCGGTGGCGCCATCTCGCCGGCTCCCCGGAGCACGCACGGCGGATTACCGGCGAAATTCCGGGCGCGCCACGCGGCGAAGTTGGCGGCCTGCTCGGGCGCCGAGCAGAATCGCGTCACCGCCTGCTCGAACGTGGGTGCTGGACCGTTGAACGGATTGAGCGCGAAATCCGGCCGGCCGTCGTTGGCCACCTCGAGAACGGCGATTGTGGCGGGCTCGAGCGCGTACAGCACGACCGGCGTGATCACCTCGGCGAAATACTTGCCAGTAGCCGCCACGGATGACCGTGCGATCGTTCCACTGGTAGGCAAAGCCGAGCCGAGGCTGGATGTTGTCGGCGTCCTGCGGACGCCCCTTCTCCATGAAGGGCAGAAACTCCCCGTATTGTGCGAACGAATCGATCGTCAAGTCGTAGCGCACGCCGAGGTTCAGCGTCAGCTTGCTCGTCATTCTCCAGTCGTCCTGCACCCACGCCGCGTAGTACGGCAGGTCGACGTCGTCGCGGCGACCCTTGTGAACGCCGAGCCTGTACGTCCGGACGAGCGGTGAAATCGCCGCAAGGTTCCATGTATCGACATTGAACGCGTCGGGGAAGATGTCCTCGATCGGAATCGGCAGCGAAGAGATCGCCCCGTCGCGCGCGTCGATGTTGCCCATACAGTTCGTGCAGTTCGCGCTCATCTCATGATGGAGGAGGAACTCCCCTCCCGCTTTCATGTCGTGGCGGCCTTTCGCGTTGTACGACAACGTCAAACTGTCCTGCACGCTGTAGAGATCCTGGCTGCGATGTCGCGGATATCCATTGTTCCCGGTGATGTTGAAGCCGGTGAACTGGATACGCGGCGACCCGATGGTCACCGGACCATATGGGCCGTTCACAGCTGCCCAGTGATTCGACCAGTGCGTGAGATTCGCGTTCTCGAAGATGTAGCCCGCCCAGGCCACACGTACCTCGTTCAATGCTCGATTCGACATCACCTGCGTGAGCTGCGCCTGCATCGTGTTCTGCGTCTCCCGCTGTCGACGCAGTGTTCGCCGGATGGTTGTTGTTACTGCCCGGACCGAACGGTTCGAACGTGTTCGTCAGGTTGCCCTTGACCATGAACCGCATCTGCGGCGACAGCTGGTAGTCGAGACGACCCCCGCCCAGCTTCCTCGATACCTTTCCCGTTCAACTCGACATTGAAGCGTGGATACGGGCGTATTCCAGATGCTCGTCCGCGGCTCGCGCTCGTATTCGTAGAAGCCGAAGTAATGCAGGCGGTCTCGGATGATCGGGCCGCCGGCGGACCCGGCATATTGCTGATTCGAGATTGGCACCTTCCGGCCGACCGCCTGATTCTCGGCATTGAACCGGTCGTCGCGGAAGTTGGCTCGAAACGAACCGGCGATCTGGTTCGTCCCCGACTTCGTGATGACATTAACCTGCACGCCCTGCGACCGTCCCTGCGTGGCGTCGAAGCGATTCGAGATGAACTGGAACTCCGCGATCATCTCCCCGCTGAAGGCCGGCTGACTACCACCGCCAAGGCTGTTGGTCACCTGCATGCCGTCGAGGTTCGTCTGGTACTCGCGAACCTCACCACCATTTCGATCCGGCAGCACGGAGGTGACAGTGGTAACCGCGCCGTTCGGCTGCCCGGCGCGAGGAACGCCAGCGCCATCCAGTTTCGACCGTCGACCGGAAGCTCCTGCACCTGCGTCGGATCGACGTTGCCGCCGAGGCTCGACGTCGCCACATTGAGGATTGGCGCTTCGGCCGTCACTGTGCACCGTCTCCTCGCACCGTCGACGGCGCCATCTGAAGGTTGACCGCCGCTGTCTGTCCGACGAGCAGCTGAACACCCGGGCGGGTGACGGTGGTGAAACCCTGCAACTCCGCCGTAACAGTAAGAGTGCCGACGCGCACCGGAAGCCGATAGTTGCCCGTGGCGTCGGTAATCGCCTCGAAGCGGTTTCCCGTGGCTTCATGAAGCGCGGTGACGGTAACGCCCGGCAGCACGCCGCCGGTCGAGTCGGTCACGGTGCCGGTCAGCACCGCTTCCTGTGCGTGCCCAAGCGCGGGCAGTGCGATAAACGTCGCAACGAGAAGTGCCCGCCTGAGGACCCTTCCTATCATGTGATTCCCTCCGCCAAATTCAGACAACTGTGGGGGGACAGTAGGCGATTGGGACGCGCCCAGTCAACTAGCGGAGACCGCTGTCTTTGGGCTTTAGTCTTTAGTCTTTCGTGGCTATAGCGTTCGCCTCGGCAGTCGAGGTCTGACCAAAGACCAAAGTCTCCCTCTGCGCCTCCGTGAAGCCGATGGACGGTTGCAGCTCGCCATTTCTTCGAGCACGGCACAGACAGCGCCGGTATCTTCGGCGCCACGACCTGCCGCCAATGCAGCCAGGTAGATGGGGGCTGTGGTCGCAAAGAGCGGCGTCGGGCAGCCGACTTCCTTTGCGAATTCGGCGATGGCGTTCATATCCTTCTGCCACACATCCAGCTTCATCGTGGGAGTCGAATAGTCCCCGCTCACCATCATGGGACCGCGGTACTTGAAGCATGCGCGAGCTGCCGCCGCCGTCGGCGATTACCTTCAGGGTGAGCGCCGGGTCCAGGCCGGCTTTCATCGCGAGCACGAGTCCTTCGGCAGCCGCCACGTTGTGGATTGCAACAAGCAGGTTGGCGACGAATTTCATTTTCGAGCCGGCGCCAAAGGGGCCGACGTGGTAATGCGCGCGGGCAAACGCGTCCATCACCGGCGCAACCCGCCTGTACGCGCTCTCGGCGCCGCTCGCGTACACGACGATGTCCCTGACCCTGGCCTGGGAGCCGGTACCACTCAGCGGACAGTCGAGGAGTGTGACCCCCGCCTTGGCGAGGCGCTGTTGTGCCGCGACTTTGACGACGATGGGCATGGTGCTCGTCTCGACGATGACGTCGGCGCCGTCAGATTCAGCCAGCTCCACCGCGACCTGCGCCAGCGCCGCGGCTGACGGCAGCGAACAGATCACGATGTCGGAGCGCTTTCGAACGTCGGCACTGCTGCGTGCGGCAATACCCCCAGCGCGCACGTGATCGCGCACCCGCGCCGCGTCCACGTCGTAGCCGATCACGGTGTACCCCGCGCCGACCGTGTTGGCCGCCATCGCGGACCCCATGATCCCGAGGCCGATGATTCCAACTACAGGCTGGGCTTTGGGCCGTCGGCTTTCGACTTTGGTTCCTTCTGAGCCTTTGGTCTTTCGGTTCTGCGTGTTGCGCGTATGCCGAGCGGGTGGTGACAGTCATGGCCGAGGATCTTGGCGACTTCACGGTGTTTCGAGGGCACGGTTCGTCTCCGCGCTCCGATTACGACTACAAGGAAACGAGAGACCTTCCGCCGAGATGAATGGTATGGCCTGCGAGGGCAACTCCGCCGCGCAGCTGTCTCGACGGTCAGCAATCCTCTTGAACCGGAAATGCACGGCGCGGAGCGCTCGAGTACTGTGATTTTCTCAACATCGCCCGCGGCTCTGCTGCGGAGGCGGCGTATCTGGTTGTCTTGGCGTCCGAGCCTCGGGTACATCTCGGTAACCGCCGGCGCATCCTTACAGCGCGAGTCATGCGCAACTAATTCCGCAGTTCGAAAACCTCGTTCAGAAAATGCGCCGCCCTCGCCGAGACCCCACTAAAGACTCGCGGCCCGCGACTCACGGAGCGAGCGTCACGCGGTCGGGAGCGCCCTCGCAGCGCGGTCCGGCCACCGGAATCGTGATTCGTCATCATCAATGCAACTGAGCTCCAAAGCCGGCATGTTGACCGATTCTGCATCTAAGCCTACGTATCTCCCCCCGGCCTCGCATAGTAGTAGCCATCGGCCGAATCGACAGCCACGCGCGAGTCGAACAGCGCGCTGAGGTGCTCGGCTGTCAGCACCGACTCCTTCGCGCCCGACCGAAGAATACGGCCGTGGCGCAGGAGGACGACACGCGAGATCTCGGGAACGATCTCCTCGATGTGATGCGTGATGAGGATGAGCGTGGTGCCATCTCTCGCGATCTGGCGAACGCGCTCCATGAAGGCGTGCCTCGCCACGAGGTCGAGCCCTGTCGTCGGCTCGTCGAGTACGAGCACGCGCGGAGCAGTCACAAGCGCGCGGGCGAGCAAGACACGGCGCGCCTCGCCGCTCGACATCTCATGCAGCCGCCGGCCGGCCAGATGCGCGACGCCCATTCGCTCGAGTGCGTCCGCGGCGCGGCGCCGCATCTCCGCGGTCACGACGCCGTAGCGAAGAATCCCCTGCGTCGCGAAGAACCCCGACAGCACCGCGGCCTCGGCCATCACACGCCCTTCGTTGTTGCCGAACACGAAGCGGTGATGCAGGTCCGAAGAGACGATGCCGAGCAGCGACCGCAGCTCGAACACATCCCAGTTGTCGTGCCCGAATACGCGGATCGGCGATGTCCCGTTTGACGCAAGCGGTCGATCCTCGTGAGTCAGCAGCCGGACGAATGCAGACTTGCCGGCACCATTCGGGCCGAGAATCGCGGTGTGCTCGTCGGCCCGAATCGTGAGCGTGAGGCTGTCGAGAACCGGACGCTCCCCCCTGACGACGGTGGCGTTGGAGAGCTCTAAAACTGGAGAAGACATCGACACAAGTTCAAAGTGCAAAGTAGAAACTTCAAAGTAAGTTTGAAAGTACTACAACGTGACTTGAAAACTTACTTTGCACTTTGCACTTTGCACTTTGCACTTTGACTTTGTACTTTGAAGTTGCGAAGTTGCTCCTCAGGCCGGCAACACGTGGCCTTTGGTCTCCTTCGCAAACGGCAGAATGAGGAGCCCGACGACGAATGCCATCGCCACGACCGCGACGGGCACACCGAGGCTGCCGTACGACCTGATGCCCCAGGCGACGAGGAACGTCATCCCGACGCCGGCAAATCGGCCGATCGAACTGATGAACCCGATCGCGCTGGCGCGGCAGTCGGTCGTGTAGAGCTCGGGAAGCCAGATGGTGTAGTTGGCGAAGTTCCCGCCGCCAAGACCCATGAAAAAGACGCAGACAAAGAATGCCGGAAGCGTGTTGCCGGGTTGATAGAACACGTATCCGAAACCGATGACGGCGGCAATCCCCATGGTCGTCAGAAAGATCGCCATCGACACGACGGCGACCGAACGACTCAGCCACGAATGGCACCAGAACGCACCCGATAATCGTGCCGACGGCCAGCACATACCCGGAATACGTGCCGATGAGATTCGCATCGGCTGCACGCTTCCAGCCGCCCGCGCCATCTGGTTGGCTGCCGTCGGAACGAGAATGGATCCGGCCCACAGCAGACGATCGACACGAGGAACAACCCCGACATCACCCACGTGTCGCGCTTGTACTTCGGCGTGAACAGCGTGCCGAATGCCTGCGCCATCGTCGGACGCGCCTGCTGCCCTTCGCCGAACTTCTCCTGCCACTTCTTCGACTCGTGGACACCGTAGCGGATGAAGGCCACCATCAGTGCGGGCAGACCGCCGAAGACGAACATCCAGCGCCAGCCGTAGTTGACGCCGATGAAGTTGTTCGCCAACGCGGCGAAGAAAAAGCCGAAATAGTAGCCCGTGTGCATCAACCCGGCGCCGATCTTCCGAGTCCTGCTCGTCCAGTTCCTCCGCGATATACGTGGCGCCGACCGGCTGCTCGCCGCCAATGCCGATCCCACACAACACGCGAAGCATCGCGAGCTGCCAGATGTTCGTCACGAGGCCGCACAGGAAGGTGAAGAGCGAATAGCAGAGGATCGTCAGCATGAGGGCGCGGACGCGGCCAATACGATCGCCAATCGGTCCCCAGACCATCGACAGGCCCCATCCGAACAGAAACAACGCCCCGAGAATGCTGCCGTAATAGCCGATGTTCACCGGCGTGGCGGCGATGCCGGACCTCGGCAACAGCTCGGTCAGCGCCGACGTGAGCACCAGCGCATATATAAAGGAGTCCATCCCATCGAGCGCCCAGCCGCCCCAGGCCGCCAGGAACCCGCGCTTCTGATTCGCCGTGAGCGTGAAACGCGCCTGTGGAATCGTTGTGCCGGTCACCATGTGGACACCCCTCTGGACAGTAATAACGTGCAGACTACGCCCTCGAATCAGGCCAGTCGTAACGAGGAAAAGCGCGCCATTCTATTGACGTTCGGAGACAGGGTCAAGGTTGATCGGAAGCCCGCTCACGCTGCTGCCGCACCTCCGCAAGGTTCCGGCGTGCGGCATCTGACTGAGGGTCCAGAGCAACGGCGCGCTCGAGATGGTCAACGCTCTCGTCCAGGCGTCCTTGAAACGCGAGCAACAGTCCCAGGTCGTTGTGCACCTGGCTGTTCTGCGGATCCAGCGCGACCGATTCCGCAAGGTGCTTCGTGGCGTCCGCGTAGGCGCCCGTCGAGGCGAGAGCGGCACCAATATGCCAATGGGCGCCGGCATCGCCCGGATTCAGTTCCAAGGCCCGCCGGAATTCCTGTATTGCACCTCCGAGGTCACCTCGCTGTGCCTGTGCGAGCCCGAGCACGTTGTGCGTCGCGGGCGATTCGGGGACGATTGCGCCGAGATACGCGCTTCCAGCAATGACACGCCGTTCTGATTGCGCCAGCCCGCGCGCACGCGCGACTTCCGCTCGCGACGCGTCGTAGGCGACGCCGAGCAGCTGGAAATACGTGTCGAGCTGTTCGAGGGCGGCAACCGGACGGCCATCGCGGAAGCAGCGTGAGCACCACTCGGAGACCCCCTGAAGATCCACGATCGACCCCGGCACGCCATAACCAATGCTCAGCATGGACCGGACGCCGTACTCCTGCAGCGGCCGGTCGTCCATCACGGGCGTGACATCGCGAGTGGCATCGGCGAGCGTTCGCCGTGAACCTACGAAGGAGCCCACGATTTCGTGGAGAGTCCCGAGGCTGATCCGGTCCAGATCCGCGCGCACGGCCGCGCTGTTCGAGAGAGTCGACGCAACATGGTCCGGATCGATCTCGATGCGATCACCGTTTGCGCCGAGCAGCAGCAGATCGGATTCCGCGCCCGAGAGGAGCACCGACTCCGGAAACACGTCGACGAACGCACGAACCATGGCGAGCGCAGTTTCCGAAGGAACCTGATACGCCGGCAGCCATTGACTGATGTATCCGTTCGGCTTGAGCCGGGTTCGCGCGAGCGCGTAGAACTCGCGCGAATACAGCGCGCTCACGCCGGCATACGCGATGGGCGGCGGTTCGAGTACCACGAGGTCATAGGAGCCCGCCGGCTGCATCTGCAGATGCTGGCGCCCGTCATTGATGTGCACGACGACCTTCGGATCGAGCAGGACATCCTTGTTGGCAGCGGCGAAGTACTCCGCATGCGCCAGGACGTCGCGCGACAGATCTGCCAGCTCGACCCGACGCACTGAAGGGTGCAGCGTGGCCGCGTGAGTGGTATTCCCCACACCGAAGCCGATCACGAGCACCGTTTCCGGATTGTCCATCGAGAGCAACGGAATGTGCGCCAGCGCGCGCATGTATCGCTGCGACAGCGGCAGCGTCGACGACATGGCGTGTCCGTTGGTGTACAGCGTGCGTCCCTTGTCGGGAGCTTCGGTCACGGCAATGAGCTCCGTCAGCCCATCGCTGACCAACAGTCTCTGTTCGTTGTTTGGCGTGCGCCCAAGCGCGCGCATCGTGACGTGATCGGCTGGAAGCTGAGACCAGAGCCCGAGCGCCGCTCCGGCAATGGCTAGCGAGCCTGCAAACACTCGAAGTGGTCGTCCGGACGCGAAGTACAGCGGCACGATCGCGAGCGTCGCCAGCGCCATCAGGATGGTCGTGCCCGTCTGCAGGCCCAGCATCGGCAGCAGCACGAACCCTGCGACCAGGCTGCCGCAAACGCCGCCGACGGTGTTGGCGAGATACAGCACGCCCGCGCGCCGGCCTACCGAACGCTCCGCATGCTGGATCACCGCGTTGCCGAGCGGAAAGCTGAAGCCCATGAGCAACGCCGGAATGAAGATCTCGGCAAGCATCGGCTTCGCGTTGAACCAGATTTCCGCCAGCGCCCCGACCGCGGGCATCGCGCCATCCGGCAGAAGCGATCCAGGCCCCCTGCCCGCGGGATCGTTGTTGATCACGTTGACGTCGGCCACCGCAAACCCGAAAAGCGTCGATGCGACAAACAGCCCCTGCGCGATCATCAGCCATTCGGCCGGACGTCCCGACCGGCGGTACACCGCGCCGCCGATGAACGAACCGGCGCCGATGCCGACCAGAATCAGCGCCAGCAGCAGCGAAAACACCGCCCGAAACCCGCCGAGCAGAATGTTGAAGTGACGGAACCACAGGATCTCCATTCCAAGCGACGCCAGCCCCGTCATCGCGAGGGCGACGCTGGTCAGCACAACGGCTCGCGTGGCGTTGGTGGAGATTCGTGGTCCGCCGCGTCATCCGACTGAAGCAGCGACGCTGGGCGCGTCAGCGACCTCTGGCTGAAGTCGACACTACTACACCATGGTCCGGCTGAAGCCGGACACTGCGTACGCTGGCGCGGTCCGGCTGAAGCCGGACACTACGTACACCCTGTCGCAGACCTTTCTGTCGTTTCTTGCCGGTCGTAGTGTCCGGCTTCAGCCGGACCGTTTGCTGGTCTGGGATGCGGGCCAGGTACCACGCTCCCACACCTGCCAGCGCATTGAAGAACACTGCAACCATCTGCGTGCCCCACAACCCCGCCGCAGGAACAAGCGCGAAGTCGGTGACGACGGCACCCAGTGCAGCGCCGGCCGTGTTGATTCCGTACAGCACAGCGACGCGCCATCCACCGACCTCGAGATCGGTGCGCACGAGATGTCTTATGAGCAGCGTCAGCGTGCCGCCCATCAGCAGCGTGATCGGCGTCAGGAGCGCGACGGCAATACCCGCCCGCGCGAAATAAGACGACGTAGACAGCGCGAACCAACCGGAGGGCTCGCGTACATAACTGGAAACGAGCGCCGACACTGCTCCGAGGTGTGGCAGCACCGCCGCAATCGCCAGTCCCATCGCCGCAATGACGATTTCGAACGTGCCGTACACGCGCAGCAACGAATGCGGAGGCGCATCGGCGTTCGAGCGAGGCTCGGCCGAGCCTGGACGTAATTCGAACAAACGGAGTCGGGCGTAGCGGCGGTCTGCCCAGGCGCCCACCACGTAGCTGCCCACACCAAGACCGAGCATGAACACCGCGACGACGATCGAGGCCGAATAGATCGTGTTGCCGAAGACGTTGCCGAAGACGCGTACCCAGACGACCTGATAGATCAGGCCGCTGATGCCGGAGAGGAAGAAGAGGAGGTAGATCAAAAGGAGGTCTCTGGTCCTTGGTCTGTGGTCCTTAGTCTCGCCCATGGATCGGAAAAAACAAGGGGCCCGGCGCTTTGCCGGGCCCCACCAAAGACCAAAGACGAAAGACTAAAGACGATCCGTCGCCCTACCTTGTTCCCGTTGCCGGCGCCGCTGGTTTGGTCAGCAGGAACGCTGGGTTTGCGCTGGCGCGAGGACGGAACTTCTGTGCGCCGCCATTGTCGACTTCGGCCACGTAGAAGTTGCCTTCGGAATCGACGTGCATCCCGTGCACGCCCCAGAAACCGCCCGCGTTGCCCCACATGCCCCAGGTGTACTGCAGGTTTCCGCTCAGGTCGTACTTGATCATCTTCGACGAGGCGCGATCGAACGCCCACAACATCCGCGAGCCGTCCATGTACACAAGATGGATGTCCGCAGGCGGTGCCCCGACGCTCCAGCTGTCCAGCGGCTTGCCGTTGGCATCGAACACCTGGATGCGGCGATTGCCTCGATCGTTCACGAACACACGGCCGGTCTGCGGATCGACTGCGACGCCGTGGACGTTGTTGAAATAACCGAGACGTGTCTCCTTGCCGTTCTCACCCCGCTCGCCCCAGGCCATCAGGTACTTGCCGGTGCGATCGAACTTCACGACGCGAGTGTTCTGATAGCCGTCGGCGACGTAGAAGTCGCCGTTCGGCGCCCACGCGATGAACGTCGGGCGGTAGAAATGGGTTGCGTCCGTGCCCGGCACGTTCGGCGTGCCAATCGTCTGCAACAGCTTCTTGCCGTCGTTGCTGAAGCGGAAGATCGCGTGCCGATAGTCGTCGACGATCCACACGTCCTTCTGCGGATCGTACGGGCTCTCGAACACCGAATGCGGGCGTCGGAACATCTTGTCGTACTGCGTCCAGTCTTCGATGTGGTTTCCCTGCGCATCGATGACGTTGATGATCCGGCCCCACTTGTAATCGACATCCGGTTGCCCGGCGTCGAGATCGTCGCCCGGCTCCTGCGTGCCCTGCTTGAACAGCGCTCCAGGCGGGCTCGCGGACGTTGCGTCGCGCCATGGCAGGCGACCGATCGGGAACTCGACGCTCGGCGCGATCTTCACTGTCTTGGGACGCTCGACCTCCGGCAGCATGCCGCGCTGAAGGACGAACACGCGGTTCGGGCTCTCGGCGAAGACGCCCTGTCCCGCGCCCCACGTCCACTTGCCAACGCCAGGCACCGAGGACAACGGCTTCGGCCAGCCCGTGACGGGCTCATAGCCGCCGTACATATCCTGGCCACCCTTTTCACCTGGTACCGCTGCAACCCGGGTCGGCTGCTGCTGCGCCTCAACCGGCACAGGTGTCAGCCACCTGCCGAGCAGGAACGCTGCGGTCAGGGCAAGAGCGGCCGTCACCACGAACCACGTACGCTTACGCATGATGTCTATCCTCCAAAGAACGGCCCATGGCTCTGGGCTTTAGGCGCTTGGCTCTCGGCGTGCGACCCGCGTGAAGCGCGAGGTGACAACCAGACGAAGCCCAAAGCCTACAGCCTAAAGCCCGAAGCCTGAAATCCCCAACCTATCTCGTGCCAGTCACCGTTGCCGGCGCATTCTTGCGGATCCACCCGACGACGAACTCGATGACGTCGTCGCTGTTCCTCTCGGACATCATCATGTGGCTGTTCCCGCTGATACCCACGTCCTCGAGGCGCACGAAATCGGTTCTGACGCCTGCCTGATTGAGGAACTTCGGGATGCACGGGTCATATACCCGGTGATACGTTCCGCTGGCGGATATTGCGAGCACGCGCATACCTTTCCATTTCGCCAGCTTGCGCGCCGGTTCCACCTGCATCCAGCAACGCACCTCATCCGGCCTGTCGGACTTCTCTTCCAGTACCACCTGCAGGTCCGCAGGTGAACTGGCCGGCGGATCGTATTCGTAGCGGTTGTTCGTCAGACCCCACGAATTCGGATTCCGCGGACCGGCCGTCACCTTGGCAGTATCAGCGCCGCCGAACTGCGGCCCTCCGGGTTCGGCGGTCACCATCACCCGAACGAGCTGCGGACGCGCCTCGGTGATGTCGAAACCAAATCCTCCGCCCTGTGAGTGAGTGAACAGAATGACCGGCGTTCCGATTCGCTCGAGCAACGCGACGCCAGCCGCGCGAACCAGCTGCCCGGTCGCGCCGGCAAACTGCACCTGGGTCTTCATGAAGAAATCGAACACCGGGTCGCCCATCTTGCCGGAACCGGGCCACTGGGTGTGGTTCATCTTCAGCGGAAAATCGCCCCGCTCGCGCGCGTTGGTCCAGATGCGTTCGATCTCGAGCGCCGTGCGGATGCCGAGGTTGCCGTCGAGCGGCGTCTTGCCGTCCGCCCCCGGCAGGGGCACGTAGCCCGACCGCCCGCGCGCGGGATAGTCCACCATGTAGACGACGAAGCCTTCTTCGATGAGCCTGTAGGCCCAGCCCGCGCGCCCGTCTGGCGTCTGCAGCCAGTCGACACCGGTCTGCCCGTTGCCGTGGAACAGCACGATCGGGTTGGGATGCCGGATCTGGCGCGGCACCCATACCTCCGTGTACATCGCGCCGCGCATCACGCGGCGGTCGCCCTCACCCCAGTACTCGCCCCCGGCGTGGAAGACGCCTTTGCGCGCGATGTCCTCGACTGAAAAAGTCGGGATCGTCTTCGGCGGCACGGCACGCGACGTGTTCTCGCCGCGGCCGGGCCGCGCGTTGGTGCCGAGCCAGTTGCCGATGTACCTGGCGATATCGGCGCTGTTCTTCTCGAGCATCATCACGTGGCTGTTGCCCGAGATGCCGACCGTTTCCGGTTCGACGTACTGCGTCGTGACCCCTGCCTGATTGAGCCATTTCGCCAGGCAGTGGTCGTACGCGCGGTGGTAGCTCGCGTCCATCGACAGGAACAGCACCGGGATGCGCTGCAGGTTCTTCAGCTTGCGAGCCGGCTCCTGCTGCACGTAGCAGGGCACCTTGTCGGCCGAGGGCGCCTGCGCCTCGAGCGTGGTCTGAAGCTCTGTCGCGTCGGCGATGGCCGGCTCGTAGGCGATAGGGCTGTTGGCGACGCCCCATGCGAGACCGCCGCCCTGGTTGTAGGCCACCTTCACGTTATCGACGCTGCGGATCGGCGGCGCCTGCGGCTCGACGGTCGCGATGGCTTTGACGAGACTGGGCCGGGCGTCGGCGACCAGCCAGCCAGCGGTCCCCCCTTGCGAGTGGGTCAACAGGATGACCGGCGTGTTGATCGCGTCGAGCAGCGCCACGTACGCGTCGCGCGTCAGCGCTTCATTCCGGGCTCCGCCCGCCGAATACTGTACCTGGCTCTTGGCGAACTCGTCGAACACCGCGTCGCCCATGCGGCCCGGGCCGGGCCACTGCGTGTGCTTCTTGGCCGCCGGGAAATTGCCGCGGGACGCGGAGGCGGTGAAATTCTGTTCGAGGATCGGCGCCGTCCGATAGTTGAGGGCGCCATCGACGCCCGGCACGTACTGCGAGCGGCCGCGCGTCGGGACATCGGTCAAGTAGACGACATAGCCCATGTCGAGGAAGTTGTAGGCCCAGCCGGGGCGTCCGTCGGGCGTCTGCAGCCAGGCGACGCCGCTCCCTTCCGCGCCGTGGACGAATACGATCGGGTACGGCGACCTGATCTGCTTGGGCACCATGACTTCCACGTACATGGCACCGCCCATGGTGGCTTCTTTCTCTTCACCGAGCTCCCCGACGTACTTGCCGCCGGCATACCAAAAGCCCTGGCGGGCGATGTTCGCGAGCGACACGGTAGGAATGGCCGACGGGGGAGTGGCCCTCGCGGCCGCGTTCTGTGCCGCGGCGTCCGACGCGAGGCCGCCGAGCACAACGAGGAGCACTGACATCATCCTGCACAGCTTCATAAGCGTTCCTTCCCTGATCTGAGGAACCTGTAAAAGGACCCCATAGCATAACCCTTCCCACCCCCTTCCCCCTGACCCCGGTCAGGTGTAGAGTTCGCTCACCTACTTACTCCTCTTGATTCATTCAAGGAGCACCCATGCCTAATCGAAGAGATTTCTTCAGGAGCGTCGGCGGTGCGACTGCCGGTCTATACGTCATCGGCCACGGTCGGCCGGGCGAGGCGCAGGCGCCCGCGGCACGCCGGCAGGTCTCGATTGCGGGACGCCGTGTTCGGGTCGTCGACGTGCATGCCCACACGGACATTCCGCTGGGCGATGTCGTCAAAGGCACGCCATTCGAGAAGCAGGCCGGAGGCAATCCCGGCCTGGACCAGCGCATCCTTGCCATGGACAAGCAGGGCCTCGATGTTCAGGCCCTGAGCATCAACGGCTTCTGGTGGTACGGCGTCAAGGACCAGGGGCTCGCGCGCGCCATCTGCAACGCACAGAACGAAGGACTGGCGCAGTGGGTGAAGAAGTACCCCGGCCGCTTCGTCGCGATGGCGTCGGTTCCGCTTCAATTCCCGGAACTGGCTGCCGAGATATTGCAGGATGCGGTCACTCGTTTCAACGCGCGCGGTGTCACGCTGGGCGGGCATGTCAACGGCGAAGACCTTTCACTGCCCAAGTTCGATCCGTTCTGGGCCAAGGCGGCCGAAATGGGTGAGCTCGTGTTCATGCACCCGGGCGGCGCCGACAACATCATCAAAGAAGGCGCCTGGCGCGGACGAGGCGATGTCGGCAACATCATCGGCAATCCGCTCGAGACGACGTATTTCCTCACACGGTTGATCTTCGACGGCGTGTTCGACCGTCACCCGCGGCTGCGCGTGTGCGGGGCGCATGCGGGCGGCTACCTGCCGTCGTACGTCATGCGCACGGACGTCGCGTGTGATGTGCGTAACAACGCGAAATGCGCCAACACGAAAAAGCCGAAGGAGTACCTGCGGTCGCAAATCCTTATCGACACGATGATCTTCTCGGAAGAGGGACTGCGCCACCTCGTAGCTGAAGTGGGCGTTGGTCAGATCGTCTACGGCACGGACAACCCGTTCAACTGGCCCGTGACCGTGGACCTGGTGCTCAATGCACCGTTTCTCAGCGACGCGGAGAAAGAACAGATTCTCAGCGGCAATCTCACGAAGCTGCTGAGGATTACATCGTGAGTCCGGCTAAAGCCGGACGCTACGTACGTAGTGTCCGCCAAGCCCTACGCGACGTACGTAGTGTCCGCCTTCAGGCGGACCGGAGCTGATATGCCAAATCGCAGACAGTTCTGCAAGACGATCGCGGGCGCGACTGTGGCGATGTACGCCGCGGGACGCGGCTTCACGCGCACATCCGCAATGCAGGCGCCCGCGCGCCGTCAGATCACGATCGGCGGTCGTCGCGTGCGCGTGATCGACGTGCACAACCACTGGGACATGCCGATCCCGGCCGAAATTGTCAAAGGGACTCCCTTCGAGGAGTACATGAAAGGGCCGAGTCTCGACGACCGCATCCCGGTCCTCGACAAGCTGGGGATCGACATTGCAGCGGTCAGCGTCAACGACTTCTGGTGGTGGGAAGCGAAGGATCGCGGCCTGGCGCGCGCCATCTGCAGCTATCACAACGAGACGCTCGCGAAATGGAACCGGATGCATCCCGACCGGATCGTCGGCATGGCATCCATTCCGCTGCAGTTTCCCGATCTTGCCGCGGAGATGCTGCAAGAGGCGGTGACGAAGTACGGCGCGCGTGGCGTGACCGTTGGCGGCCACGTCAACGGCGAGAGCCTGTCGCTGCCGAAGTTCGATCCGTTCTGGGCGAAGGCCGCCGAGATGGGGCAGCTCGTCTTCATGCATCCGAACGGCTCCGAGAATCTCCTCAAGGACGGCGCGCTTGCCGGAGCCGGCGGCCTGGGGAACATCGTCGGCAACCCACTCGAAACGACGGTCTTCCTGTCGCGGTTGATCTTCGACGGCACGTTCGACAAGTTTCCCGCGTTGCGCGTGTGCGGCGCGCACGGGGGCGGTTACTTGCCGTCGTACCTCGGACGAACGGAAGTCGCGTGCGGGCGGCCGAACCAGAAGTGCATCATCAAGAAGAAACCGAGCGAGTACATGCGGTCGCAGATTCTCGCCGACACGATGGTGTTCACCGAGGACGGCCTGCGGCATCTGGTTGCCGAGATGGGTACCGGCCAAATCGTCTTTGGCACCGACATCCCGTTCGGATGGCCGGTCAATGTTGATTACGTGATCAACGACAAGACACTCACCAACGCGGAGAAGGAACAGATTCTCGGCGGCAATCTCATGAAGTTGTTGCGGATTACGTCATAAACAATGTCTTTGGTCTTCGTCTTTGGTCTTTCGTCTTTGGTCACTAAAGACCAGAGACCAGAGACTAAAGACCAGAACGAGGTTCTCATATGTCCAATCGCAGACATTTCTTCAAGACCGTTGCGGGAGCTGCGGCAGGGATGTACGCGTTCGGGCGCGGTGACGTTGCCGCAGTACAAGCACCTGCGACTCGCCGGCAGGTGAGCATCGGTGGCCGCCGCGTGCGCGTCGTCGATATTCATGCCCACGCGACAGTGCCCGAAGTCGATCCTGTTGTGAAGGGCACGGAGTGGGCCAAGCAGGGTGGCGGGCGTCCGCTCGGTCCCGACCGCATCGCACTCATCGACAAACAGGGCATCGACGTCCAGGTGCTCAGCATCAACGGCTTCTGGTGGTGGGAGGTCAAGGATCGCGACCTGGCCAATCGCATCGTTCGAGCGCAGAACGAGGGCCTCTCGAAATTCGTGGCGCAGTATCCGGATCGCTTCGTCGCGATGGCGTCGTCGTCGCTGCAGTTCCCCGATCTGGCTGCACAGCAGCTCGAGGACGGTGTCAAGCGTCTCGGTTTGCGTGCCGCAGCAATCGGCGGTCACGTGAACGGCGAGGATCTCTCACTGCCCAAGTTCGATCCGTTCTGGGCCAAAGCCGCGGAGCTCGGTGTCGTAGTGTTTATGCACCCGGGCGGCGCCGAGAACATCATCAAGGAAGACGCCCTTGAGGGTCGCGGCGATCTCGGCAACATCATCGGCAACCCGCTCGAGACGACGTATTTCCTGACGCGGCTGATCTTCGACGGCGTCTTCGACCGGCATCCCAACCTCAAGGTGGGTGCAGCGCACGCCGGCGGATACCTGCCGTCGTATGTCATGCGCACCGACGTGGCGTGCGAGGTTCGGAACAACGCCAACTGTGCCAACAAAAAGAAGCCGAGGGAGTATCTGCGATCGCAGATCCTTGTCGACACGATGGTCTTCTCGGACGAGGGGCTGAAGCACCTCGTGAACGAGCTGGGCGTGAGCCAGATCGTCTACGGCACGGACAACCCGCTGAACTGGCCGGTCACCGTGGATCTCGTCCTCAATGCGTCCTGGCTGAGCAATGCGGACAAGGAAGCGATTCTTGGCGGGAACTTGATCAAGCTGCTTCGTATCACATCGTCGTAAAACGGAAATGACCCCTGAGGAGGGCTCGAATGAAGTGTGTAAGGCGGTTCCTGATCGTCGGCATTCTTCTCGCACTTCCGGTGATGGCATTCGCGCAGGAAGCCACACTGACGGGTACTGTTACTGACGCGACGGGAGGTGTACTGCCCGGCGTAACCGTGACCGCTGTCAACGACGCGACCGGCAACACCTTTACGGCCGTCACGGATGCCCTGGGTATCTACCGCATCCCGGTGCGTGTCGGGGCCTACCGCATCACGATGGAGCTCTCGGGCTTCACCATCGTGACGCAGACGGGCGTGCAGGTGCTCGTGGGCCAGACGGCGTCCATCAACGCCGAGCTTAAGCCGTCCACGGTGCAGGAGACGATCACCGTAACGGCGGACGCGCCGCTGCTCAACGTGACGACGTCGAGCCTTGGGGGCAACATCGATCCAACGCAGGTGCAGGAGCTGCCGGCGAACGGAAGGAACTGGCTCGCGCTCGCAATGCTGGCGCCGGGCAGCCGCACGAGCTCCAGCAACGCGGTGACACCCCTACCCGACCGGAACGGCGGCGAGGCGCGTGAGTTCCAGCTCAACATGGACGGACAGCAGGTGTCGAATGAAATCGGCACCGGCAACCAGCCGCGCTACAGCCAGGACGCGATCGCCGAGTTCCAGTACCTGACGAATCGCTTCGACGCGACTCAGGGGCGAACGTCTGGCGTACAGGTCAACGTGATCACGAAGTCCGGCACGAATCAGCTTTCGGGACTGTTCCGCACCAACTTCCGCCACAACCGCCTCAACGCCGACGAGCCGGTTCTCAAGCGCGTCGTCCCAATAAACAACCAGCAATTCAGTGCCGCCGCCGGCGGCCCGATTGTCAGAGACAAGCTGCATTATTTCGGCAACTTCGAGTACGAGCGCGAGCCACGCAGCAGCATCTGGAATACGCCGTTCCCCGTCTTCAACAAGGAATTGCACGGCGACAGGACGATCAAGCTGACCAACGTTCGTGGCGACTACCAGCTCTCGAACGAGATCCGGCTGATGGGCAAAGGCACCTGGGGACGGTTCTTTGAGCCGTTCGGCTTGCCTGCGGCGAACAACAGCCCGGCGGCCACGAATACGACCGTCGAGCACAACAACGAAGGCATGGGTCAGCTGACGCACGTGATCTCGAATCGTGCTGTGAACGAGGCGAAGGTCGGTTATGCGTTCTTCAACCTGGCCAATGCCAATCCGACAACCTGGTCGAACCATTGGCAGAAGGCGAACGGCATCACCACGGGGTCGCCGCGCATTTCGTTCACCGGATTCAACGTCACCGGCAACGCGAACCATCCCCGGCACCAGGACCAGACGGTCTGGACCTTCCGCGACGATTTCACCTTCTCGTATGAAGCACGCGGCCGTCACGATCTGCGCGCGGGCGCAGAGTTCCTGAAGCGCCATCAGATACAGGCGAACTGCCGGAACTGCATGGGCATCATCGACGCCCGCGGAGGGCCGCTGCCAACGGCCGCGCAGCTGACAGCGTGGTTCCCCGACCCGTTCAACGCCGACACGTGGAATCTCGCAGCCATTTCGCCACTCGTGGTGAGATACACCATCGGCATCGGCGACTTCAATGTGCTGCTCGATTCGTACAAAACGGGCGCGTGGGCGCAGGACGACTGGAGAATCTCGGACCGGCTGACGTTGAATCTCGGCCTGCGGTGGGACGCCTCGCTCCACAGCTTCGCCAACGACGTCGAAGTGGCACCGTGGCAGTCTGCCGGAATGCCGGAGGATCTCAATAACATCCAGCCCAGGGTCGGCTTCGCGTTTCAACTGAACGAGCGTACGGTCATCCGCGGCGGGTCGGGGTTGTACTATGGCGACGCGATCGGCGCGGATTTCTCGTTTGCCACCGGCAACGCCCAGATTGCCAACATCGAATATTTGAACGATGGCCGCGCCAACTTTGCGCTCGACCCGACGAACGGGCAGGGGCTGCCCACTTACGAGCAGGCGCTGACCACGTTCTGTGACTCGCCTGCACAGGCTGCGAATTTCGCGGCATGGCAGGCCCGCGGCTTCGCCGGCGCGGCGCCCTGCCTGACGCGTGCGCTCCAAGAGTTCCGCGGACCGTTCGAGTTCATCCACGTGCCGCGAACATGGCAGACCACAATCGGTATGCAGAGGCAGTTTGGCGGCACGATGGCCGTCGAGGCCGACTACGTGTATACCCAAGGGCGGGACGAAAAGGACGTCATCGACAACGTCAACCTGACCTTCAACCCGGCCACCGGCGCCAACTACCCCGCGGCTGACCGCGCCCGCCGAGTCGATCCCCGATGGGGCAACACCTCGATGAGCGTCCACACGGGCGAGTCCTCCTACCACGGGCTCCAGACCGCTTTCAGCAAGCGAATGAGCAACAACTGGCAGGCGTCGGCGACGTATACGCTGTCGGGACTCTGGAACTCCGACTCCTACCCGTTCCAGGGCCTCAGTCCGGTCGCGTTCGAGACGCAGCCGGATCTCGGCGGCGAATGGGGGTTCTCGCAGGATGATCGGCGTCATCGCCTGGTGCTCAGCGGCATCTGGCAGGTCGGCTTCGGCTTCCAGGTGAGCGGCCTGCACTACTTCGGCGCCGGCAACCGGCTCGCCACGAGCTACGGGGGGGATGTGCGCGCCTTCGGCGGCGGCAGCGCCCGCCTGCGACCGAATGGGACGATCGTGCCGCGCAACGCGGAGCTCGGCCCGAAAGAGAATCGGACCTCTCTGAGCCTGCGGCAGCGGGTTCCGCTGCCTGGGACGATGTCGCTCACCGCCATCGCGGAGGTCTTCAACCTGTTCAACCGGACCAACTATACGCTCGGCTTGCAAGAGAGCCTGATCCAAAACTACTTGCTGCCGACGGCCGGAGAGTACCGCACGATGCAGTTCGGGTTCAGGTTCACTTTCTAGCGAAGTAACGAAGAGAAGTACAAGGTGCAAAGTGCAAATTGAAAAGTTTGTACTTTGCACTTTCCACTTTCTGAGCAGTGGGCCTATGATGTTCACTGCTGAGGAGGCTTCCATGAGAAGGCGGATCGTACTGGGCACGCTCGTGGCCCTGGGTAGTCTGACGCTGACGGCCGCCGCGATGCAGCAGCCACCGGCCGGACAGCAAGCGCCGATGGTCGTTGAAATCGACAAGCTGAAAGACAACCTGTTCGTCATGAAGGGTGGCGGCGGGAACAGCTCCGTCTTCATAACCGCCAAAGGCGTGATCGTCGTCGACACGAAGAATCCCGGATGGGGGCAGCCGCTGCTCGACGCGATCAAAAAGGTGAGCAACCGGCCGGTGATGATGATCGTCAACACGCACACGCACGGCGATCACGTGAGCGGCAATGTTGAGTTCCCGGCTGAAGTGGACATCGTCACGCACGCGAACACCGCCGCCAACATGAAAGAGATGCGGCCGAACTCGTCGGCAGCGCCAAACCCGAATCCGCGCAACATCTTCAAAGAGAACAACGGCAAGGGGCTGGCCAAGCGGACGTTCACCGACAAGATGACGATTGGCAGCGGCGCCGAGCAGATCGATCTCATGTATTTCGGCCGTGCCCACACCAATGGTGATGCCATGGTGTTCTTCCCCGCGCATCGCATATTCCACATCGCGGACGTATTCCCAGGGAACGAGCTGCCGATCATGGACTCGAACAACGGCGGCACCGGCACGGGCTATGCGGACACACTGACGAAGGCATTGGCCTTCACGGAGAAGAACGCCGACGTGATCGTGAACGGTCATAGCAACGCGCCTAGCACGAACGCCGATCTCAAGAACTACATCCAGTTCATTCGCGGTTACGTAACGGCTGTTCAGGAGGCCAAGAAGGCGGGTAAATCGGTGGATGACTTCGCGAACAGCTGGAAGCCACCAACCGGGTACATGGCGCAGCCGGCGCGCATTCGCGCGGACGCGCAGACGATCTACAACGAGACGAAATGAGCTGAATCGTTCGGGTTTTCGGATCGTCCGCGCGATCGAGTCGTTCAGGCGGGGAGGCGTAAAGATGAAGCGCCCCCCGCCTGATGTGTTTCTGGGCAGGAGGTTTTCATGTCGATCGGCAAACGAGCGCTGTTCATCGTCCCGCTGATACTCTTCGGCGTCGCGCTCGCCAGTCTGCTGGTGCAGTCCCAGGGTGCGCAGTCACAGCCAGGTGGTTTCGAGATCATGGAGACCACGATCTCGGATGTACATCAGGCGATCCAAAGCGGACAGATCACGTGCCGCGCACTCGTCGCGACCTACATCGAGCGCGCGAAAGCCTACAACGGTACGAGCGACCGGCTCGTGACTCGGGACGGCGCTCCGGTCGCTTCCGCTCGAGGCACCGTGAGGGCGGGATCGCCGCTCAGGTTTCCCACCGAAACAGTCGCTGTGTCGTCGCTCTTGCCGAATTACGACGAGTACACCGGTCCGCCCATCGAACTTGGCCGGATGGAAGCAACGGCCTCGGACCCGGAGGTACAGCAGCAGTACGGCATGACAGTGGGAACTCCGAACTCTGGACAGGTCAATGCCCTCGGCACCCTCAATCTTCGCGGCGAGCGCTCGGTCACGTGCAAAGGCGATCGCGACAGGGCCCGGTCCGCCGGCCCGTTACCGACCGGATCGCCCGCGGTCTGCGAGGAGTTCCGCGCGCAGCCAGACGCGCTTGAACGCGCTGCAGAGCTCGATGCACAGTATGGTGCGCGGCCCGATCTCGCCAGACTCCCGCTTTACTGCATTCCGTTCTCATTCAAGGATCCGTACGACACGAAAGATATGCGGACGACGGCTGCCGCCGACGCCCGGTACGACATCGACTTCCCTGCTCGGGATCACACATTGGTGGCCCAGCTGCGTGACAAGGGCGCCATCATCTACGCAAAGGCGGTGAACACGGAATACAACGGCATCCCCGCTGCGCCGCCCGGCCGAAATGAACCGGATCAAATTCTGGTCTCCGACCTTGGATATCAGCGAAGCAGCTGGAGCGGCAATGTCGCCAACTCCTACGACACGACCCGGGCCGCGTCGCTCGGCTCCAGCTCGGGCTCTGGTGCATCCGTCAGCACGAACCTCGTCATGTGCAGCATCTGCGAGGAAACGAGCATGTCGTGCCGCGGGCCCGCCAATCACAATTCGGTGGCGTTGATACTTCCCCACAAATCGATGGTGTCGTTCCTGGGTGGCGCGATCGGCGCCGACATTCACAATGATCGGGCCGGAATTCATTGCCGCAGCGTGACGGACGCGGCCAAGGTCCTCGATGCATTGAAGGATCCGGAGGACGGCTACTACGACTCTCGCGACGTGTTTACCACCGTGCCACGCACGAGTGTGCTCGGTGACTCGTACGCGGTGAATGCTGCGATGCCTGGCGCGGCAGGATCCCTGAAAGGGATCCGGATAGGGGTCATCCGCGAGTCGATGCTGACCTTCCCGGACGTGAAGGCCGATGAGCCGATCGCCATGGCCGCGGCGCGCGAGATCAAAGAAGTCCTGGGTGCGCGCCTTGGCGCGACCCTCGTCGAATCCGTCGATCCGCTCTGGCCCGACGATCCGGCTGTCGAAAACATGCGGACGACCTATACCCGCGCTTTGGCAGAGCTCGTTCCCGTCTTCTTTCCCAGTCTGCTGTTCCGGGTGACGAATGCGGGACAACCGGTCTTTCCGGATGTCGCAACGATGATCAAACCGACGGAGTTTGCGCCGGGCAAGGTATTCGGATCAGGAACGCTCGCACCGGCCGATTACATGGTGGCGCTCGCCGACGGACGGATTTCGCCGCCAAAGAATCTGAACATCCGTACTATCCAAACGCTCGCAACCGAACGGCAATTCAGGTTCCATGTTGTGCAATACCTCTCACGTCGGGCGGCTGACTGGCAGGCGCGAGGCTTCAAGGAAACGCTCGTCGACTGGCCGACGCTGAACGCACGCTCGAAGTTCTGGAGCGACGAACAACGTGCCTGGTGGAAGAACTGGGAAGAGTCCGACAACGTCGTCAGTCCACCCGGAGAACGCGACGGCGTCGCCGAGCGAATCATGCTGCGCGAGCTCCTGCGACGGGTCGACATGAAAGTGATTCAGGAGAACCGACTGGACGTTGTCGTGCGTCTCCACACGTCGCTGCCACCCGGAAAGATAGGTCTCGCACCGCAGCCGGGCCCACCGGGGAACACTCGCGGCGAACTCCGCATGGGACCGTATGCTGGCGAGACGGAGGTGCTCATACCGGCGGGCTACGTGCGCGAAGTGTACGACGCGACGTTCACGTTGAGTCCGGATAAGCGAAGGTATGTAGCGACGAACAACAACACGCCGACAATGCTGCCTGCACCGGGACTGCCCTTCTCGCTTGTGTTCAGAGCAGAACCTGGTGCCGAAGATCGAATCCTGAGAGTTGCGTCGGCGTACGAAGCGGCGTCACGGCGTCGCGTACCGCCACCTGCGTTTGGGAGGCTGCGGGCGGGCACCTAACGTCCGGGCCGGACACTACCTACGACCTACGTAACGATCAGTGTCCGGCTTTAGCCGGACCTTTACGGCTCGCAGCGAAGCCAGATACGCCGAGATCGCGACGATGTCGTCGTCATTCAACGACGCCACCCATGGCTTCATCAGCGCCGCGTCGGGACCACTGCGAGTTCCGTCCTTGAACCAGTAAAGCTGGCGCGCCGTGTAAATCGGATGCATCCCGGCCAGTCGCGGGATTGACGCCTGCCCTTTCAATCCGGCGCCGTGACAGAGCGCGCAGTTCATCGTCTTGCCGCCGCCGGTCTCGACGAGGTTCTTGCCGCGAGCGAGGCTGCCCGTCGGCACGTAGGACAGGAACCCGACGTACGGGTCGCGCAGCCGCACGCGCTCGACCTCCTGCGGCACGGTGATGATTCGCGCCCCGATCGGCTCCATCGCGCCGCCCGGATCGACGAAGCGCATGCGCCCGTTGGCGAGGAACGTCTTCGGAACCATGTCCATCTCGACGACCTTCTGGAATGCGCGCACCGGAAGCGCCGCGAAATACTCGGCCGCCTCCTGGATTTCCTTGTCGGTCATTTCCATGGCGATTCCGTTCATGCGCTTGCCGGTGACGTCCTTCCGGGTGCCGTTCTTGAAATCGATCATCTGTTGGACGATGTAGGGCGCCGACAGGCCCGTCAGGCCTGACGATTCAGGATGGCCAAGCCCCGACATCAGGTGGCATGCGCCGCACGCCATCGCCCCGCCACGTCCTTTCATGACGATCTGCGGCGGCGTCGGATGCTGATCGGGGAACCAATCCGGCGGGTTCATCAGATCATCGATTTCTTTTTCCGTATATTTCTTCGAGCTCCCCGGCACCGTCTTGGGCGCGGCGTCCGGGGGAAACGGTTTCTCGATCTGCGCCGGGAACGCCCACGGCTTGTCGGGGTACATGCCTGTGGCGGCCTGTTGTGATGCAACGCTGACCGACAACGTTGCACACGCAGCCGCAGTCACGACCCACAGGATTCTTCGCATAACACCTCCGGTGCGGGGGCCATCATAAACCAGCCGAGGGCAGGGTTGTGTTCTCTGTGGCTCGCGGGAGGAATTCCGGCCTGCGTGCGAAAAAAGCCGCACCGACCGAACGCCATCGCGCGCCTTCTTCAGACGGGCCATTACATTCGGACTGGCGCAGCCTTTGCCCCCTTGAAAACACGGGGTAAACTGCCCCTCTTCGGGCAAAGTAGATCGTACTGGAGAATGGGAACGATCGTATCGGAGGCGACATGAGGTTTGGATCGAGACAGATTGTCTGGAGTGCCGTGGGCACGGCTGTCGTGTGGGCGACGGCCGTGGCGTTCGTCAGCGGTCAGGCCGGCTCCGTTCAACCGGCGGCACAGAGCCAGCTGTTGGCGGAAAACGTGTTCAAGAACGTCACTGTGCTTCGCGGCATCCCGGTGGACGAGTTCATGGGAACGATGGGCGTGTTTTCGGCAGCGCTCGGGTTCTCATGCGAGGACTGCCACACCGCGTCATCCAACGACTGGGCGAATTACGCCAAGGACGTCAGCCCGCGGAAGCAGACGGCCCGCCGCATGGTCACGATCATGACCGAAATCAACAAGCAGTACTTCGGCGGACGTCAGGTTGTGACCTGCTTCTCCTGCCACCGCGGCAGCAACCGGCCCAAAGTCACCCCGAGTCTCGTGATGCTCTATGGCACGCCACAGCTCGACGAGCTCGACGTGATGCTGGCACCGGGACCCCCGGGGACGCCAACGGCAGCCCAGATCCTCGACAAGTACCTGCAGGCGGTCGGAGGTGCGGATCGTGTCGCGAAGCTCACCAGCTACACGGCGAAGGGAACCTATTCCGGCTACGGGCCCGAAGGCTTCCCGCGCCCGGTGGAAATCTACGCGAAGGCGCCGAATCAGAGAGCCGTGATCGTCCGCGACAAGGAAGCAGGCGACAATACGACCATCTTCAGTGGAACAGCCAGCTGGGTTTCGGCACCGTTCAAGCCTGTTGCGGTCATGGAGCTACATGGTGCAGAGCTCGACTCGGCCAGAGCCGACGCAGAGCTGATGTTTCCCGCCAACATCAAAGGGGCGTTGACGAACACGCGTTCCAGCAGCGATTTCATCAACGACCGGACGGTGCTGGCGGTTCAAGGAAACAAAGGTGCCGCGCTCGTGACGCTGTACTTCGATGAAGAAACAGGCCTGCTGACACGCGTCGTCCGGTCGACCCCTTCTCCGGTGGGACGTCTGCCGGTTCAGATGGACTACTCTGATTTCCGCGACGTGGCTGGCGTCAAGCTTCCGTTCAAATGGACGATGACCTGGCTCGACGGACGGTCGAACTTCGAGTTGAGCGACGTGCAGGCGAACGTGACGATCGACGCGACGCGATACGCGGACCGGGACCGCCGAAGCCGTATTAACGCTACAAGGTGCCTAGGCGCCTAAGGTGCCTGAGTGCTCAGGCACGTTTAGCCACGTTCGCACGTTTTGGCACGCCGGGCCCGGGCACGTTAAGACCGTCAAGCACTACAGGCACTCACGCATTGTAGTTTGCTGCCGAGGCGGCCGGAGAGTATAGTGAAAACAGTCGGCAGACAGGCTCCCTTCGAACGCGTGTCTTGCACCGGCAGGAGGGGATTGGCAGTGAAGAAGACTCTAATTTTTGCGGTTGGTATGGCCGTTGGCTCTCTCGTCCTTTCGGGCGCCGCATGGGCGCACCACGGCGATGCGGGCCGCTACATCGAAGAGGTCCTAGAGATCACGGGAACCGTCGTCGAGACACAGCTGGTCAACCCCCACTCGATTCTCGTGCTCGACGTGGCCACCGAAGGAAAGAACGTACGCTGGCAGGCTGAGATGGGGGGCGCGCAGCAGCTCATTAAGAGCGGCTGGACCAACGATGTGAAGCCTGGAACGAAGGTGACACTGACCGGCCGACGGCTGAAGAGCGGCGCGCCGTACATGAACCTCACCGAGCGCGCGCGCGTCATCCTCGCCGATTCGGGCAAGGTGGTGATGCAGAACGCGAACTACGGACAGCCGGCGCCGAACGCGCAGTAGCCGGAAGCTTCAGGCTTCCGAGTCTCCGGAATCCTTCAGAGCTTCCGGATGTACGGGCCGCAGAAGCCCCGAGATACAGGGCAACGTTCGCTCTGTGTCTCTGTGATTCTGTGGCCTGATTTCTGTACAATCCGCCTTTCGTCATCATCCACCCAGCCAAGGGCCTGCCCTTGATTTCCGGCGAGAATGCCCTTGGCTGATTGGCAGCGTCTTCTTGGTGCGCTCCGCGCGCCCAGGACCGCTATGCGGATTCATAACGAGTACAAGATTCGCGGGTTTTCGAGCCGCATAGCGGTCCAGTCGGAGGCATTCATGAGCCCGAGGTTTCTCGCGGCCGCGCTCGTTTGCTGTTCGTCCGTTCTAGCCATCCTTGCACCGGTGGTCGTCGCACAGGGGCCGGGAATCCCGAAACAGATCGCATACATCAAGGCGTCGAACCCGGGCATGTTCGATCACTTCGGCGAAGGCGGAGCGCTCGACGGCCACATTGGCAACGCCGTTGCCGTCAGCGGCGACGGCAATACCATCGCCGTCGGCGCGCAGCACGAGAGCAGCAGCGCGCGCGGAGTTAACGGCAATCAAACGAATGACGATGCCTACAATTCCGGCGCCGTCTACGTCTTCACCCGCAACGGTGGGACCTGGACACAACAGGCGTACGTGAAAGCCTCCAACGCGGGAAACGGCGACCACTTCGGCAACGTCGTTGCGCTGAGCGCTGACGGCAACACCATGGCGGTCGGCGCGTTCTGGGAGTCGGGCGGCGCAACAGGGGTGAACGGCAACCAGGACAGACAATTCGATTCCTCAGGCCGGCGCGGTCGTACGTGTTCACGCGGCGCGGCAACACCTGGACGCAGCAGGCGTACATCAAGGCGTCGAACACGGGCAATGCGGGCGAAGGCGACCTTCCGGGCGAAGGTGATCAGTTCGGCTTCTCCGTCGCACTCAGCGACGACGGCAACACGCTCGCGGTGGGCGCGCCAAGCGAAGATAGCAACGCGAGCGGGATCAACGGGAACCAGAAGGACGAGTCCGCGCTCACCGCTGGTGCCGTGTACCTCTACGCGCGCAGCGGAACTGCATGGACCCAGCAGGCCTACATCAAGTCAGAAGCGCCGCCGATGGGCACCGCAGGCGATCAGTTCGGCTACTCCCTCGCGCTCAATGCCGACGGCAACACGCTCGCGATCGGCGTGTACGACGAGGGCGGATCCGGCAGAAGCGTAAACGCTCCGATCGATACGATGCGCAATGGATCCGGCGCCGTATACGTCCTCGTCCGCAAAGGCTCGACGTGGACGCGCGAAGGGTACCTGAAGACGTGGAACTCGGAAGGCGGCGATTCGTGGGGAGTGTCGGTGGCGATCAGCGACGACGGCAACACGCTGGCTATGGGATCCATCGACGAGGATTGTCTGTGCACAGGTGTCGTCAATGCCCCGTCCGACACCGGAGCGGCCGACCAGAAGGCCAACCAGTCTGCCGGCGCAGTGGCAATCTTCGTGCGCACTGGCACCACCTGGACGCAGCAGGCCTACATCAAAGCGTCGAATACCGGACAGAACGACTGGTTCGGCGTTCGGCTGGCGCTGAGCGGCGACGGCAACACGCTGGTCGCCGGCGCGCAGAACGAAGACAGCGCGGCGCAAGGCATCAACGGCAACCAGAAGGATGAATCCGGTGAGGAGGCCGGGGCTGTCTACCTGTTCGCGCGTTCTGGCGCGATGTGGGCGCAGCAGGCATACATGAAAGGCTCGAACACGCAGGCGTACGACGAGTTCGGAGGATCCGTCGCGCTCAGCCGCGACGGCCGGACTCTCGCAGTCGGCGCCCGCGGCGAAGACAGCGGGGCCACCGGCGTCAACGGCAATCAGGCCGACAACTCGGTGGATGAGTCAGGCGCCGTGTACGTGTTCGCGAGATAACCGTCACCCGTCTGCTCCGGTTCTGAGCCCTCATGGTTAGGTGCCTGAAGTGCCTGGGGCGCCTAGAGGTGCCTGGGGTGCGTGAGTGAGTGATGAAACCGGTTTAGGGATAAAATCGCGGATCGCCCGACTTCCCCGACGCTGGCGGAGGCGGATAAACAGGCAGGAGGGAGCCACGATGAAGAGACGGACCTTGTCCCTGGGGGTGCTCGGCCTGGCGCTCGCAGCATTCCTCGCCGTATCAATGACGAGGGCGACCGCACAGGGCGGCAATGCCCCTCGCATCGACAGTGATGATATCGGCGGCGTCGTGACCAGCACGAAAGGTCCCGAAGCCGGCGTCTGGGTGATTGCGGAAACCACGGATCTGCCGACGAAGATGGCTCGCATCGTCGTCACCGACGATCGCGGCCGATACGTGATCCCGGACCTGCCTAAAGGCAATTACAACGTGTGGGTCCGCGGCTACGGCCTCGTCGATTCGGCGAAGACGATGAGCGCTCCTGGCCGGACAGTGAACCTGACGGCGACGCTCGCGCCGAACCCGCGTGCCGCGGCCGAATACTACCCGGCCAACTACTGGTATGCACTCGTGCAGCCGCCGGACAAGAGCGAGTTCCCCGGCACCGGCGCCAAGGGGAACGGCATTTCCGAGGCGATGCGCAGCCAGGCGATGTGGATCAACAACATCAAGACGTCCACCTGCACGCCGTGCCACCAGATGGGCAACAAGGCGACGCGTGAGATGCCGCAGAACCTCGGCAAGTTCGGGAACTCGGTCGAGGCCTGGAATCACCGGCTGCAGGCCGGGATCGATGGCGGCGCGGGCATGTACGCGAACACGAACCGATTCGGCCGTGATCGCGTGCTCAAGATGTTCGCCGACTGGACCGACCGGGTTGCCGGCGGCGAGCTCCCGCAGGCGCCGCCGCGGCCGCAGGGCGTCGAACGGAACTTCGTCGTCACAGTCTGGGATTGGGCGACGGATCGCGAGTACTTCCACGACGCCGTCGCGAGCGACAAGCGCAATCCAACGGTGAATGCGAACGGGCCAGTCTACGGCGTGCACGAGAACAGCTCGGACAACATGACGATCCTGGATCCGATGCAGCACAAGTTCACGCAGGTGAAGATCCCTGTGCTCGACGAAAAGCTGCAGCCGCAGCCGTCCAAGATCGGTGTTGCCTCGCCGTACTGGGGTGAGGAGATCTACTGGACGAGCCGGGTCATCGGACACAGCAACGTGATGGACCAGAAGGGACGCACCTGGAACACCACGCGTACTCGCGCCCCCGCCGCGCAGCCGGCCTTCTGCAAAGAGGGCTCGACGCATCCGTCGGCCAAACTGTTCCCGCTCAACAACAGCGGACGGCAGTACACGGTTTACGACCCGGCGACGAAGCAGTGGACCATCGTTGACACGTGCTTCGGCACCTTCCACCTGAACTTCGCGCACGATGCCAACAACACGATCTGGTCGGGCAACGGCGGCGTCGTGGGCTGGGTCAATACGAAGGTGCTCGACGAGTCGCGCGACCCGCAGAAGGCACAAGGCTGGGCACCGCTCATTCTCGACACCAACGGCAACGGCAAGCAGGATGCGTGGGTAGAGCCCGATGCCGCAGTCGATCCGACCAAGGACAAGCGGATCGATACCAGCTTCTACGCGATCGCGGTCAGCCCGTCCGACGGAGCGATTTGGGGCGACGCCAACGAAATGCCGGGCGCCATCGTTCGAGTCTCGCTCGGATCGAATCCGCCAACGACGACGCTCGCGGAGATCTACGAGGTGCCGTACCGGACAGGTGCCAGGACAGCATGTGTATCAGCCTCGCGGCTTGGACGTCGACGGGAACGGCGTCGTCTGGACCGTGCTGGCCAGCGGGCACTACGCCAGCTTCGATCGACGCAAGTGCAAAGCACCGTTGAACGGGCCGAATGCCACCGGCAAGCAGTGCAAGGAGGGGTGGTCCTTCTACACGGTGCCAGGTCCGAATTTCAAGGGTGGCAGCCCAGAATCGGGCGCCGCGGACTCCAACTACTACAACTGGGTGGACAAGTACGACTCGCTGGGCGCCGGGAAGAACGTTCCAATCGCAACCGGCAACCTCTCCGACGCGCTGCTCGTACTCCAGAACGGCAAGTGGGCCGTGGCGCGCGTGCCATACCCGATCGGCTTCTTCGTGAAGCAGATCGATGGCCGCATCGACGATCCACGCGCTGGCTGGAAGGGACGCGGACTCTGGACGACGTCTGCGAACCGAACACCGTGGCACATCGAAGGCGGGAAGGGCACGCTGCCGAAGGTGTACAAGTTCCAGATGCGTCCGGATCCACTGGCGCGCTGAACTCGGTTAGTCGGTAGGTGGTAGGTCGTAGTTCGTAGTCCGTGGCAGAAACGCTACCGTCGACTGCCTACGCTACCGCCTACCGCCTACTGCCTACTTCTTATGGAGTCAATCGTGAGGACCACATTTGCCATGGTGTTGGCCGGGGCCTTCGCGATTGCGTCGGCGTCTCCGGCTCGGGCCGCTACGTGCGAGGAGCTCCTCCGCCTCACGCTCCCTGACACAAAGATCACGGCGGCAGAAACCATCGCCGCCGGTCAGTTCACACCGCCAGGAAACCCACCGCCTGCCGCCGCGGCCCGGGCGTACGCCGCGCTTCCGTCGTTCTGTCGGATCGCGGCCTCACTGACGCCCAGTCCCGATTCCGACATCAAGGTCGAGGTGTGGCTCCCCGCGTCCGGCTGGAACGAGCGGCTGCAAGCGGTTGGCAACGGCGGCTGGGCCGGCACCATTCCGTATCCGTCGATGGCTGCAGCACTCGCTGCCGGCTACGCGACCGTTGGAACCGACACCGGCCACATGGGCAACAATGCGGACTTCGCACCGGGACATCCAGAGAAGCTCATTGATTTTGCCTATCGCGCGATTCACGAAATGACCGCGGCGGCAAAGGCGGTGGTCCCCGCGTTCTACGGCAGTGCGCCGCGGTACTGGTACTTCAATGGATGTTCGCAGGGAGGCCGACAGGGCATCACCGCCGCACAGCGATATCCGCAGGACTTCGACGGGATTGTCGCGGGCGCCTCCGCGTGGAACTCCATGCGAATGCACGCCGGGCGTCTCGCGGTGAACCAGGCGATGAATCGCGCGCCCGGGAGCGCGATTCCCGCGTCGAAGTATCCGATGATTCACGAGGCGGTGCTGCAGGCATGTGACGGCCTCGACGGGGTGAAAGACGGCGTCATTGAGAATCCCACGAAGTGCACCTTCGACCCGCAGGTGCTCGCATGCAAGGACGGCGACAGCCCCTCGTGCCTCACTGCGCCTCAGATTCAATCGGCGAAGGCCATGCTCTCTCCGGTCCGGCACCCTTCGACAGGGGCAGTTCTCTTCGAGGGACACCTCTGGCCGGGAGCCGAGCTCGAGTGGGACACCATCGGCGGTCCGGAACCTCTGAACAACGCGGTCACCGCGCTGAAGAACGTCGCGTTCGACCGGTCATGGAATCCGGCGCGATTCAATGTTGCGACGGACATGGAGACCGCAACCCGCGCCGACAATGGCCTGCTCGCATCAGACGACGCGAACCTGAAGCCGTTCTTCGACCGTGGGGGCAAGCTGTTGATGTGGCACGGCTGGGCCGACCCGCAGGTCACGCCGCAGAACAGCACAATGTATTTCCGCAACGTCCTGACCACTGTCGGATCACAGGCCGATGCGTCGATAGCCTTGTTCATGATGCCGGGTGTGTATCACTGCCAGGGCGGTCCGGGCCCTGACCGTTTCGACCGGATGGCCGCCATAGAACAGTGGGTTGAGCAAGGCCAGAAACCAACGCGCCTCGTTGCCTCACGAATAAGAGACGGAAAAGTGGACCGCACACGCCCACTCTGTCCGTTTGGCGAGGTCGCGCGCTGGAAGGGAACCGGCAGCACCGATGATGAGGCGAACTTCTCGTGCGTGCCGGAAGAGGTGATTACGACCACACGGTAGAACGCTTCCTTTAACTTTTCACTTCTGACTTTTGACTTTTGACTTACTGACTGGCTCACGCTGGAGATCCCGATGAGAGCACCCTTCGCGACAGTCGCCATGCTGCTGTTCACGTCTGCTGCGGCATCCGCAGATCCGCTCACCTGCAATCTGAGCGACTACCGTCCAGCTCCCGGCCTGACCGCCACCGTTGCAAACGATGCGCTGACGGTCACATGGGACGGCGACTCCGGACAACAGGTCAGACTGCGGATGACCGTGATGAGCGGAGTTCCGACGATCGCGGAGCTCGCCGTGCGGCCGCAGCGGGGGGACTGGAAGGTCGTCGCTACGGGTGTCACGCCGGATTACCGCGTGGTCAGCGGTGTCCGCCGGGTCACCGAGCAGCAGCTCCAGCCGCTGCGCGGCCTGAAGGTCGAACTGACGAAGGAGTTGATCGACAGCATCAAGTGGGACGCCTTCTGGGACGCGCCGCTCAATACAGAGCCGCTCGAAAACACGCGGATGAATGCGATTCCTCCCCCGAAGGGGCTTCTCGATCAGCCGGCCCTCCCGCGAAAACCGGAGGAGATCAAGCGCGCGACCGCCGCCTATGCCGCGCGCGGCTGCGACGTCAAGACGAATGGAGCGCGCCTGGAGGTCAGCTTCGACGGAGTGCAGCTTGGAGTGTTCAATGGCCGCCTGCAATACTCGATCTACCGAGGCACCAACCTCATCGAGCAGGAGGTAATCGCCAAGACCGACGTCGACTCGGTAGCTTACAAGTACGAAGGCGGACTCAAGGGGCTGCGAATCGACGCGGCGTCGCGCGTCGCGTGGCGCGACGTGTCGAACATCTGGCAGGACTACCGATTCGGTGGTGCACAGAACACTGACATCGTGCCGCTCCGCGCGCAGAACCGGCTCGTCGTCGCCGAAGGAGCCGCGGGCTCGATTGCCGCGTTCCCGCCGCCTCACAACTTCTTCTGGTCGCGCGAGGTCTCGTTCAACCAGGGCTACGTCTACTACCGCAAGGACGGCGCGTCGAGCTATTCGTTCGGCGTCAGACAGCCGGAAGCGGAATCGAGCCCCGAGGACATGGGTCGCGGTGCAGAGGACACGCGGCAGAACTTCGCGCTGCGCAGCGCGCGGCCGGGCACGTGGCAGCGGATGCCGGTCTACTTGTACGTGAGCGCTACGCCCGCCGATGGCGCGGCCAGGGGAGCGCTGGCATTTACCCGCGACGACAAGTTCAAACCGCTGCCAGGCTATCAGGTGATGGCCACCCACTTTCACTCAGCGCTGGTGGGCCGGTTGCGACGACAGGGTGGCAGCCTCGACGTACGCCTTCACGACTTCGACGTCGTCAAGGCGGCGGGCGTCAATATCTTCGCGCCCATTGACGGCAGCGGGCTTGGCTTTGGTCTTCCGCGCGAAGACCGTCTCAAGACGCTCGCCGATTACTACGAAGTCGCGAGACGCCATTCGGACAAGAACTTTCTGATTATGCCGAACGAAGAAGGGGCGGCTGGGGGCATCGGCGGCCACAACGATCTGCTGGTCTCCAAGCCGGTCTACTGGCTGCCGGATCGCAAGCCGGATCAGCCGTTCGTCGAGAATCACCCGACATACGGCAAGGTCTATCGAATCGCCGGACCTGACGAGATGATGGAGATGGTCCGCCGCGAGAACCTGCTGATCTTCATGCCGCATCCCCGATCAAAGGGGTCGACAGGTTATCCGGACGCCATCAAGGATCGCGGCTACTTCATCGACGACAACTACCGCGGCATCGGCGTCCGATGGGGCATGGGCCTCGACGGCTCTGAGCAGCGCCTGTGCGAGATCCGCTGCCAGACGCTGTTGGACGAGATGAACAACTGGATGGCCGACAAGCCGGGCCAGCTCAAATACATCCAGGCGATCACCGAAACGTACGAGCAGGGGCCGGGCGACGACTTCTACGCCAACAGCCCGGTGCAGTACGTGAAGCTCGACACCCTCCCGCTCGCAAGCAGCGGCAATTGGGACTCGATCATCGATTCGGTCAAGCGTGGCGACTACTTCTGGACGTCGGGCGAAGTGCTCATATCCAACTACGCGGTGCAGGGTGCAGGAGCCAAGCGCACGATCGTGGCCGATCTCGAATGGACGTTCCCGCTCGAGTTCGTCGAGGTCGTGTGGGGCGACGGCGCCAAGATCGATCGCCAGATCATCCCCGCCACAGAGCTCGCGCCGCTTGGCCGGAAGCGCTTCGAGATTCCGTTCGACGCCACGGGCAAGAAGTGGGTCCGATTTGCCGCATGGGACACGGCGGGCAACGGCGCCATGGTGCAGCCGGTCAGAGTGACGACGGCGGCGACGGCGACGCGGTAAAGCAAACTATCGTTCACTCTTCTCGGTTCTCGCTTCTCGGTTCGTGTTCAGGTTCGGTTCTGGTTCGTTGTTCGGGTTCTTGGTTCGGCGTTCGGATCTTGACGCGATGCGGCGTTCACGGGCGCGGCGAGCGTTTCGCAGCGCCTCGGGAGACTGAAGGTACTCCAGCAGTCCGGTGACCTCCTCGAGAGCGGCCTCGGCAAGCTTGTCGTGTTCGAGGCGAATGTCTTCGGTGATGTAGCCCTTATCGACCGCGTCTCGCAGATGATTCTGCGATTCCATGAGCGACGACCGCGCGATTACGGCGAAGCGTGCAAAGTCGGCCGGGTTGAATCTGCCGAACCCTTCGGCGATGTGTCCGGGTGGACCAGATACCGAATCTTCGAGCTGTCCTCGACGCTTCCAGTCTGTCGAGAGCGATCCTTGCTCGCAGAGTCGATAGACTGCATTCTTGTAAACGTTGCAGGCCTGCCAGGCGCGTAGTTCCGTGAATCGGTGTACGCCCATGGTGCGCAACGGAGCACGCCGAGTGCCAAGGTCTTCAGGCCATGATTGCTCGCCTATTCGGGTCAGGTACGCAGAATTTGCACGGCTTGCGCGAATGCAGGTGCAAGAACGTCGAACCTCGGAAAGGTGAACTCTGAACGCCGGAACTGAACGTGAACACGAACTGAGAACGGAGAAGCTGAGAAGTGTGAACGACGGCTTTTCGCGCCGCGCCCTCGTCGTCGAGGACGAGCTTCCCGTACGTGATCTGCTGCGCCTGCACCTCGAGCTCGCCGGGTTCGAAGTCGAAGAGTCCGCCGACGGTCGCGAGGCGCTGCGCCGCCTTCGCGAGAGCGCGTACAACCTCGTGATTCTCGACGTCATGCTGCCGGGCCTGGACGGAGTCTCGCTGTGCCGCGCGATCCGGACGGGCGGACCGAACGTCAGCACCCCAATCCTGATGCTGACCGCGCGCGACACGGAATCTGACAAGGTGTTGGGGCTCGAAAGCGGTGCAGACGACTACCTCACCAAGCCCTTCGGCATCCGCGAGCTCATCGCACGCGTCAACGCCATCACACGGCGGCACGCCCGTGACGACGACAGCCCGGCCCCGGCGCGGAAGCGCACGTCGGCCGCGAACGTGCAGCTCGACCCGGAGCGGCGCGAAGCGATCGTACGCGGCGCCCCGATCGAGTTGACCCGCCAGGAGTTCGACCTCCTGTATCAGCTCGCCCGCAGGCCAGGGATCGTCTTCAGCCGGGCAGCGCTGCTCCAGAACGTCTGGAGCGACGACACCTACGTGACCGAACGCACCGTGGACACGGTCATCAGCAGGCTGCGCCGGAAGATCGAGCGCGACGCGCAGGATCCGGAGCTAATCCTGACCGCCTGGGGTGTCGGCTATAAATTCGTCGACGTTGAGTGAGCCGCCTGAGGCAGCGAGATGGTGAATCTCGTGCTGCCCGGTGCGCTGGCAACTGCGATTGTGCCGCCGTGGCGTACGACAATCGCTTTCGCAATCGACAGTCCGAGCCCGCTGCCCGCTCCTGCCGCCGCGCGTGCGGGATCCACTTTGTAAAAGCGGTCGAATACGTACGGCAGGTGCTCCGGCGCGATGCCGCTGCCGGAATCCGCCACCGACAGCACCGCACACTCATTCGCCATTCCGGCACGCAGCTCGATTCGGCCCCCCTCAGGTGTGTGGCGGACGGCGTTCGTTACCAGGTTCTCGACGACCTGTTCGATGCGATCGGGGTCGCCAACGATTTGATCAGCGCCGCCTTCAACCTCGGAAGATACCGTGATGTGCCGCGTGCTCGTGTCGTGCTCGTGTCGTCGAACGACGTTGTCGAACAGCCGAGCCACGTCGAAAACGCGGACGTCGAGCGGCGCCACGTTGTTTTCGTACCTCGCCAGATCGAGGAGATCCTTCACGATGCGATCGAGCCGAAGCGTCTCGGACTCGATCGTCTCGAGGTACCTGGCTCGTCGATTCTCGTCCAGCGCCACTTCAGGCATGCGCAGGGTCTCGACGTAGCCGCGCATCGCCGTCAGCGGCGTCTTCAGCTCGTGGGAAACGTCGGCGAGCATCTGGCGGCGCAATCGGTCCGACGCGCGCAGCGCCTCGTCGCGCGTGGCAAGGTCTTCGGCCATGCGGTTGAACGCGCGCGACACGCGCGCGATTTCATCGCCGCCTTCGCCGGGCGCCCTCGCGGTCAAATCGCCGGCACCCAAACGTTCGGCCGCATCCTCGAGCGCCGAGAGACGGCGCCGCGCTGGAGCGAAGATGATGACGACGGCAACAAGCGTCGCGATCACCAGGACGATCGTGCCCGGTAGCGATAGCAGACGGCCCACGTCTCGCAGTACCCCACCCGGCGGCGGTGGCGGCAGCACTACCAGGCCGCGCAGCTCGCCGCCTACCTGGATGGGAGCGGTGACCACAGGCCCCTCGGGCGCCGGCGTGCTGCCCCGGTCGATACCCGTGCCTCGAAGCGCGGACTGAGCCGATCGCCGAATGTCATCCGACAGCGCCCGAGTCGAGTTGCCGGAGACCGAACCGTCACTCATGACGACGAAGACAGGCCAAGGCTCGCGGCCATAGCGGCTGGTCAGATACGCGCCCAGATCCAGGTCCGGGTTGGCGGTCAGGGCGGCCCCAACCTCGGCAGCGGCCGAGGTGGCCAGATTGTTGGGTGAAAGAGAAGGATTCCGCGCGTTCGTTCCCGCGAGGATGTAGCTGAACATGACGCTCTGCGCAACGAGCACCGCAAGCACGAACACGACGAAGCTGATCCCGAGACGCCAGTAGAAGCTCCCGTACAGCGTGGACCGGCGGCCGTGCGCAGGAGGCTTCATCGATGCCTGAATTCAAACGGAGAAGTACTGCGAAACTGTGACAGCTTCATGAAGCTTTCGTGTCCGGCTGCCATACTCTTTTTGTACACCCCCAACGGATGGACAACACCTTTCCAGTGGAATCACACCACTGGAGGATGTGGAGATGAAACAAAGACTCACACGCCGCGAGGCGCTGGGCATGTTGGGCGCTTCGGGTGCGGCGCTTTCGCTGATTCGCTGCGGAGAGACGCCGACTGGCCCGAGCACTGTGGAAGCGGCCGCCGCGACGACCACGACGGGCACAAATGCAGCCTGTGCGGTGTCGCCATCCGAAACCGTCGGGCCCTACCCTTCGCTGACGGATCTTTTCAGAAGCGACATCCGCGAAGGTAAGACCGGCGCTCCATTGACGCTGACGATCAGCGTGGTGAACGTGAACAATGGCTGCAGTCCCGTCGCGGGCGCAAACGTGGAAATCTGGCAGTGCGATGCAGACGGCCACTACTCGCAATACGCCCAGCCTGGCTACAACGGCGTGTCCGAAACGTTCCTGCGCGGCATTCAGACCAGTGACAGCTCGGGGCGGGTGACCTTCACGACGATCTACCCGGGCTGGTACCAGGGACGCGCCACGCACATCCACGTCGACGTGACGATGAACGGCAGATCGGTAAAGGTGACGCAGATTGCATTTCCCGAGAGCCTGACCGCAGCTTTGTACTCGACGGGTGTATACGCGCCGAAGGGTCAGAACCCGACGGCCAACGCGCGTGACAACGTGTTCGCCGACAGCGTGGCGTCAGAAATGGCAAACGTGACGGGCAGCCCGACGACGGGGTACAACGCGACGTTCACGGTGGGGGTGGCGGTCTGAACGCTGAACGCCTCGTCGTCGTTCACACTTCTACGTTCCCGGTGCTCGGTTCGTGCTTCAGGTTCGGTTCAGAGTTCGCGTTCTGAGTTCGCTTGTTCAGGTGCGCGTGCGACCGGCAGTTCGTAGTGTTCGGCTTCGCCGGACCGGACCGAACCGAACGTGAACAGGAACTGAGAACGCAGAACCGAGAAGTGTGAACGACGCGTTCTCAGTTCACACGTGTGAACGACAGGTTCTCAGTTCTCGCGCACAGACGCTTCGACTCCTCGAACCAGGTGTGCACGACAATGATGTGCGGCTGTTCACTTGGGGCGCGTTCCGTGACGGCTGAGAACCGTTTCCCATCCGGCGAGATGTTCAGTCGCGTCGCTTACGACCGAGTACATCGCATCGAGTTCATGGGGACGACGGAGACACCAAACAATGCGAGGGTGCTTTCAGGCGACTGAGCCAAGTGTCCCGACGAGACACAGGCAAACCAGAAATGCGAGACGGCATGATTGGCTCATAGGTGCCTCCCACGAGCGATATCTGAACAGGCCTGTCCGATGTGAAGTGATCGCGCTCAGTTACTGTTCAGGGGCACCCGTCGCCGGAGCTCGTCAAAGAAGTTCAACACGATTCGGTGGCGGGGTTGACTCGCGGCTTCGCCTTCGGCCGACATCAACACGGCGAATCGCCGGGCGTCTGGGGCAGGATCGAAGTTTTGAACGAACCCCGTATTGAACAGTCGCGCTGACGACCACCGTTGCGGCCTGGAGGCAATGAACGTATCGCCTGCTGCGGTAAAGGTGGTCACCATGAGCGATTGATCTTCGGTCCGATAAAAAAGCTCTTTTCCCGTGTGCGACCACGTCGGAAAGTTGCCTCCGCCAATGGAAATCGGCCATTGCCTGCCCCCATCGGGAAACGCACGCACGTACACCTCATACACTCCCGATTCTGCCGACGCGTAGGCAACCCAGCGCCCGTCAGGCGAGAAGGCCGGAACCGGCGTCGTCGACGATACGCGCCGAAATACCTCAGGCTGGCCAACCGCCCTCAACTGGCCGGAGCTGCCATCGACGGGCATGCTCACGATGAGGCTTCCACCATCGGGATTCAGTTCAAAGTAGAGGAGCCGATTGCCATCCGGGGAGAAGGACGAAGGAAACGCGACGTTCGTGGTCTTCGTCAGCGGCTGGGGCTTCTCGCCTCCGTCACCGCGAGTCCAGAACAACTGCCCCGTCGATTGAAAGACGACGTATTGCCCGTCCGGGCTCCAAATCGGATGGGTATTGACTCCGGAACCTGCACTGAGTCGGGTGGTGCTCCCTCTCTGCCAGTCGAAGACCCATATGTCCGCACTGGCCCCTTCCGCCAGCACAGACGCAAGCCGCCTCCCATCCGGCGACAGTCGCGGGAACTGGTAGAAGGCCGGCTGGCTCCACAACGATTCGAGCTTCCCGTCGCGATACAACCATTGAACGACGGTGCGTCCACTCAATGCGCCGGTGCGGTAGAGGGCCGTTCCATTCTGCGAGAAGTCGAGCTGCGCGAAACCGAACCCGACTTCATGCGAGACTTCCTCCAGGACCGGTGTGGCCGATCCCCGAACCTCTAGCCGCTCGACGTCAAGGGGCACCGCGTACAATGTGCCGTTCCTGACGTAAACCAGGTGACCGGTCGGCAGGTAGCGCGCCGCCATCCCCACGTTGGCGAGGATGATCGTCTTCGCCCTTTCCGGATTGTTCTCGAGGGACGCGACCGCGATGCTGGCGGCCTCGTAGTTTCCGGGCACCGAACCCACCGTGAACAGCACGGCCCTCCCGCCTGGCAGAATCTGCGGCGCGCGATGGCTAAGCTCTCCGGCTCCCAATTCGGTCGCCTGCGACACCGAACCTCCACTTGCGCTGACGATCGACAGGCCACTGCGGCTGTCGAGCGCGGCCACAATCCTGCCGTCGTCGCCCCAGCTCGCCCCGCGGCCGGCCGGCGCGTCGCACAACACGATCGGGGCCCCGCCGTCCAACCGGGTCTTCATCAGCTTTCCACCGGCGAAGAACCCAATCCACTGCCCATCCGGTGAAAAGAACTGCGCATATGCGCCGTCAGTGCCCGGCAATGGTGTGGCCTCCGACTCGTCCAGCCTCCGCGTTGACAGTCGACTCATCCCGTCGGGGCTGGTCGACACAAACACGACGCGGATTCCGTCGGGAGAGAGAATCGCGACCGGGAACGCCGTGTCGAGGAACGCATCGCGACCGAGCTCCACGGCGAGACGTACCGAAGTGAGAGGCGTGGGATTACGCCCAATGGCAAACCACCATGCGGGCATGGCGATAGCGGCGGCCACTGCTGCGACCAATGCCGCTGTCCAGGGCACCACGCGTCGCGACGGCCGCGCATCCACTGGTCGATCGAGCAAGAGCCAAGCATCGCCAATGTCGCGGAGCCGGCGGTCGCGATCGCGCTCCAGACAACTCCGCAGCAGGGTATGGAACAGCGTCGGTACGCGAGTCCAGTCGGGGGCCCTAGTCAGCACATGCGAGATCGTGTCCGAGACGCTTTGACCGGCAAATAACGGTTGGCTGGTCAGCATCTCGTACAGCACGCAGCCGAACGCCCAAATGTCGCTGCGTTTGTCTACAGCCTTGCCCCGCGCCTGCTCGGGACTCATGTAGGCAGCAGTGCCGAGCAACGTCCCGACGCCGGTCATTGCCGGTGACGTGATAGTAGGAGACGCCGTCGCATCGACGCGTGCGGCCATCGGTTCGAGCGCCTTCGCCAAACCGAAATCGAGCACCTTGACCATGCCATCCGGCCGAAGCTTGATATTGGCGGGCTTCAGGTCGCGGTGGACGATGCCCTGCTCGTGCGCCGCTTCGAGCGCCTCCGCGATCTGCTTCGCGATAGACAGGGCTTCGTCGATTGGAATTGGGCCTTGCGCGATTCGGTCGGCCAGCGTTGGCCCTTCGACCAGTTCCATCACGAGGGCCGTCGCGCCGTCCGATCGCTCCAGTCCATAGATCGCGGCGATGTTCGCGTGGTTCAATGAGGCGAGGACTTCTGCCTCACGCTGAAACCGCGCTAAACGCTCCCTATCCGCCGCAACCGGCTCCGGCAGGACTTTTATCGCGACGGATCGCTTCAAGTTGGTGTCCGTCGCTCGATAGACCTCGCCCATGCCGCCCACGCCGATTCGAGCGGTGATTTCATACGGGCCGAGCTGGGTGCCGGGAGTCAGCGTCATGTCTCGTGCGGGAGCGGGTCAGATTATAGCGAGGTGCGTGGTGGAGCGGCCGTCCGTGCCCGATGGGGTGGTACACTCCGTCGTGAGCGACCCGCCTCAGGATCAATTGTCCGTCCTGAAGCTCGTGACGGGCCGGCTCGATGCGGCGCGAATCCCGTACATGATCACCGGGTCGATCGCGGCGGGTCATTACGGCCACCCGCGCATGACCAGGGATATCGACGTGGTCGTGCAACTGGAGCCGGCCGATGCAACCCGGCTCGCCGCGGCGCTCGGCGACGAGTTCGGAGCCGATGTCGAGACGCTCCGCGCCGCCATCTCCCGCCGGACCCTCTTCAACGTGATTCATCGCGACGCGATTGTGAAGGTGGATTTCGTCGTCCTGAAGGACACGGCGTATCGTCTCGAGGAATTCGGGCGGCGGCGCCTCGTCGAGGTGGACGGGCATCCGCTCTGGATCGTGGCGCCGGAAGACCTCATCCTGTCAAGCTCGTCGTGGGCGAGCGACAGCCACTCCGAGATCCAGTTGCGCGACGTCCGCGGCGTATCATGTTCCAGCGCACCACCCTCGATCGCGCCTATCTGGACCGATCGGCGGCTCTTCTGTCGGTCGACGGTCTGCTGCGGGAGGTGGAATCATGAACGATACGCCCCGGGAGATTGCAGCCAGACTCGACGCGCTGCTGGCGCGGCGGTCCGGCAGCGATCGGGTGCGCATGGCATGCGAGATGTTCGATCTCGCGCGGGCACTGGCCGTCGCCGGCATCCGGGCCGGCGAGCCGGCCATCAGCCACCACGCCCTGCGCGCGCGGCTTTTCGAGCGTCTCTACGGAGACGACTTCTCCGAGGAGGAACGCGCGCGCATCATTTCGACCCTGGGCTGAAGAACGCAGACGCCCAAGAGAACCCGAGAACCCAGAAGTGTGAACGACGAGGATCAGTTCGTGCTCACTCCCAGTGCCGCCAGCCGTCCCCTGCCGCACTCGATCATGATGTCCATCCACCGGCTGAAGCGCTCGGGTCCGTAGAGATACGGGTTCGGACCGTTCGGGTTCTTGCGGATCTGCTCCAGGAACTCGAGGTCGTTCTGCACGCCGTTCGCATGCATGTTGAGTGAGGCCTCCACCTTCATCGGCTTCGCAAACTCGGTGAAGACCTTCTCGAACTGGATCAGCGACTCGCGCGTGGGCATCTGCGTGGCCGCCAGCACGATCACGGAATGCGAGGCGCCTCGCAGCTTCACCGGCACAATCACCCCCATTGTGCCGGGCGTATGGCCCGGAATATGAGCCAAGGTCAGCGTCGTGTCGCCCAGCGTGAGCTTCTGCCCGTGAACGGCGTCGATGTCGGGCACCGCGAGCGGACGATCGGCACGCTGCGTCGGCAACACGAGCTTGGCATCGATCGGGCTCATCACCACCTTGGCGCCGTACGTCTTCTGCAGATGCAGCGCGCCGCCGGTGTGATCCGACTGTCCCGGATGACCGTGACCGATGACGATGTACTTGATCTGCGCCGGATCGAGGCCCACCTTTTTCATGCTCGCGACAATCACATCGCGCGCTTCATCCGAGCTGTTCATCGTGTCGAGCAGGATGATGCCTTCACTGGTCGTGATCGCCCAGACGTTCTGGGACGTCATGCCGATCCACCACATGTTGTCGAACACGCGGGTTGGCTCGACCACGACGTTCGGCATGGGCGGCAGACCGGCCGCTTGTCTCGCCACCGCCATGCGCTGCGGACCCGTCGCGGTGCAGAACATCTTGGCCTGTGGAACCAGATCCGAACCGGCAATTTTCATTGCCGTCGCCACACGCCGCTGCGTTTCGGCGTTGCTCGACCACTGCAGGTCGGTCGGAAACTCGGGTGCATTGCCCCGGCCGCCGGCGCCACGGCCGCGCTGTTGGGCAGACAGGTGTGCTAGTGGGAGCACCGCAAGCAAAGCGACCAGTAGCGCGCAAGCTTTAGCTTGCGCGGGCATAAGGACGGCGATTCGGATTTTCGACATTGTGTATCTCCGGCGGGTCCGCCTCGCGTGGTATTACGCCGCTTGGCGGCACCCGCCCCACGTAAGGGATCCCGCGCAGGCTAAAGCCTGCGCGCTACTTGGATTTCGTGATGGTGATCGCCTTCAGCGCCGCTGCGTCCGACGAAAGATCCGCGGAGCCGGGCGCCATCTTGTTCACCTGCAGGATATACGCGACGATGTCGCCGTTCTCCTGCGCGTTCAGCCCACCGGGATTGTCCTGCGGCATCGTTTTCTGCACCCGATCGACGAACTCGAACATCGACTTGTCGTTCCAGCGCAGGAGGAAGCTCTCCCCCTTCAGCTCCGGCGCGAGGTCACCGCCCTGCAGCCCCTCGTTGTGGCACGACGCGCAGTGCGTGATGTACGACTTCTTGCCGCGGCCTGCCTGCGCTTCGCTGTAGACGCCGTCCCAGACCGTTTTGGTCTGTGCCGCCGCAATCGACAAGGCAACCAGTGCGATCGCGCCCGTGAGCAATGCAACTTTCCTCATTCCCGTGTGGCCTCCAGAGTGTTCATGAATTCCGCGAGATGCGACTTCCACAGGGCGGCACGGAAATACGTATAGTGGCCGTGCGTATCGGGCCCCGCGGGGAGCATCACGTACCGGGCATGCGGAATCTTCGCGATGGCCGGCTCGAGCACCCCCAGCTCCGGTGGATTGAGCGCGTCGTCTGCGAAATTGATCGCGAGGAGACTCGCCCTGATCTTGTTCAGATCTTTCGAGGGGTCGTAGTCCATGACCGCCTCGATCGCGTAGAGTTGGTTGTTCGCGTCGTTCTTCTTCGCTTCTTCGACCAGCCGCTGATAGAGCGCGTCAGCCGCTTCGCGCGTCGGTGCGGTCTCCTGAATCCTGACGACGCTTTCCGTCATCAGTGATGCGAGCGGCAGTGTGTAGACATACCGCGTGGGATTCTTCTCGTAGTTGCCGCCATTCCAGTCGGGATCGTTGCGAATAGCCTCGATCCGAACGCGACGCGTGAGCCAGTTGCGGCCGCTCATCGCACTCGGCTGACTGGCGATCGGGACGAGCCCGTCCATGAAGTCGGGATACATCTCGCCCCACATCCACGTCTGCATCCCGCCCATCGACGTACCGAGCACGAGGCGTAGATGCCGAATGCCCAGGCCTTCGGTGACGAGGCGGTAGTGAGCTTCCACCATGTCGCGGTAGCGATAGTGCGGGAATCGCCCCGTAGGCCATCGCTCGGCTTGCTGGATCCACCCGCACCGATGCCGTCTGGAATGATCACGAAGTAACGTGACGCGTCGAGCGGCTGCCCTTCTGCGAACAACTCGTTCGCCAGTGTCGGCTGCAGCCAGGAGGTGCTGGATCCGCTCGTACCGTGCAGCAGCAGCACACCGTTCACGATTTCGCCAGCAGCGTTCTTCCGTGCAGTGCCGAGCGTGATGTAGTGGATGCGCAGCTCTGCGAGCGTCTCCCCGCTGCCGAAGCGGTAGTTACGCAGGACGAAGTCGGCCTCACGCTGATTCGGCCAGCTCGTCTGGCCGAGCGCCGGCGCAACCCCTGTACATAGCGCAATGGCGAGTGTGAGAAGACGTTTCATGATGCACTCCGAACGCCCGAACGTTCGAACGATCCGAACGCTCAAATAATACATGCCCCTGCATTGGCCAAACCGGGCGGGAAGGCCTAAGATTGGCCCGGCTGGGAGGCTTCCATGCGAAAGACTCTAGGGCTTGCCGCGGTCGTTGGACTGACGGCGCTCGTCATCCACACTGGATGGGGCTGGTCGTCGACGCAGGCGCAGGCCGGCGTGGCCCTGACCGGTCGTGTCAACTCCGAACAGGAAGGCCCCATGGAAGGCGTGGTGGTCACCGCCAGAAAGAGCGGCTCCACCGCCGCCATTTCAGTCGTCTCCGACGACACGGGCCGTTACAGCTTCCCTGCGGCGAAGCTCGAGCCGGGCGAATACGCGCTGAGGATCCGCGCGATCGGTTACGAGCTCCCTGGGCGGACTGCGATCGATGTGCGCCCCGGCGTAACGGCGAACGCGGACCTCACGCTGCGTCCGACGAAGGATCTCGCCTCGCAGCTCACCAACGCCGAGTGGCTGGCGAGCATGCCCGGCTCCGATCAGCAGAAGAAGTTCCTGCTCTCCTGCAACAGTTGCCATTCCTACACGCCCATCGTGAATTCCAGGCACGACGCCGGGCAGTTCCTGCAGGTCCTCGAGCGGATGGCTGGCTACTATCCCGGCAGCACACTGCAGCGTCCACAGCGGCTCGTGGGTACGGCGCGGCGCAATCTGGGCGGGGGCGCAGGCAACGCCATGGGGGGCGAAGGCGGCATGGGCGCTGATACCCGGGCGAAAGCCGCCGCCGAATGGCTGGCCACCGTCAACCTGGGCGATGGGCCGATGCACGACTACGCGTTCAAGACGCTGCCGCGCCCCTCGGGGCGCGGCACGCGCATGGTTGTCACCGAATACGATCTGCCGCGCACGACCATCGAGCCGCATGACGTCGTCGTCGACGCCGACGGCATGGTCTGGTACTCGGACTTCGGCGCGCTCTTCGTGGGGAAGATGGACCCCAAGACCGGCAAGGTCACCGAATATCCGATTCCACAGATCAAGGACGGATTCCCCGTCGGGACGCTCGATCTCGAGTTCGACCGGGATGGCAACCTCTGGGTCGCCCTGATGTATCAGGGCGGCGTCGCGAAACTCGACAGAAAGACGGGCAAGGTCCAGACCTGGTCCGTCCCGAAGGAATGGCAGACCGATGCCACGCAGCAGTCCTTCGCCTCGCCGACCTTCTCGCACGTCGACGGCAAGGTGTGGGTGAAGAACTCCGACCGAGCGCAGATTCTGAGATTGGATCCTGCGACGAGCACCTGGGAGAACTTCGGCACTTTTGCCGACCCCGAGACGAAGCGCACGATCGGCTCCTACGGCATCAACGCCGACCACAACAACAATCTGTACATGCTCGACTTCAACGCCGCGAACATCGGCATCCTCAACGGCGCCACGAAGAAACTGGAGATCCTCCGCACGGCGATCCCGAATTCGCGGCCGCGCCGGGGAAGCGTCGACAACCAGAACCGCCTGTGGTTTGCCGAATACGACGGCAACGCCATCGGAGTGCTCGACCCGAGGACGAAGCAGATCAAGGAATGGCCTGTTCCCACAGCCTGGTCCAACCCCTACGACGTCGTCATCGACAAGAACGGCGAGGCGTGGACTGGATCGATGATGAACGACCGGATCGTGCGGCTCGATACGAAGACCGGTCGGTTCACGGAGTACCTTCTCCCCAACCCGACCAATATCCGGCGCGTGTGGGTGGACAACTCCACCAGCCCGGTGACGTTCTGGGTCGGCAGCAATCACGGTGGCTCTATCGTGAAGCTGGAGCCGCTCGACTAGCGCCGCCGCTCAGGCCACTTGAGGCCCTGCGACGTCGCTCAGCGGGACACCGTTAATTCGAGGGTATCGAAGCCGAGCGCCGGCACGATGCCGTCGGGCACCTCGTACGCCGCTGACACCTTCATCCCCGACCTGATCTCGGTCCGGTCGCCGATCCCTTCGAACACTGTGTCGCCGGTGACGCGAAGTCGCACCTGCGTCCCGTCGCCGGTGGTCACGGTTACAAACCGGCCATCCTGAACAGCGCTCGAAACGACGCCGCTGAGCCGCCGTTCGGCGACCGTGATGACCTGCGGCCCGAGACCCTGCAGCTCGCGATGGATAGTCGCCGCGATCCAAGGCAGGTGCTCGGTGCGATCCCACCCGCTGAACGACTTCATCTGAAACTCCTTTTCGACGGCGGCCAGCGGCACCCCCTTCTTCATCATCTCCTGCACCTGGTCGCGGGCGAGCAGGTAGTACTCGATCATGCCCTCCAGCAGCCACCCGCCGCCCACCGGCCCGTGCGCCGGGACGACGGTCGCGGGGCGCAGCGCCAGGTACGTCTTCAGTTGCTTCAGCAGCCCTTCAGTCGTCCCATGGCTGTAGTCGGGACGGATGTCGGGATGGCGGTCTTTGTAGCCCGCCATTGACGCGTGCAGGATGCGCTCCTTCGGCAGCCAGACCGCGATGTCGCCGGGATTGTATTCGTCCTCGACGTAGATCAACTGAATCTCTTTGCCGCCCAGACGAAGCGTGAACTGATTCCCGACGCTCTGGATGGTGTCGGTCGGATTCAGGCGTTCGAGCGCCGCCGTCCGCTCGGGGAAGCGCCGCCGCCACGCGGTGATCTGATGGGGCTTCAGGCTGGCCCACTGCTTCGCGACCCGCTCATGGACGATGGTCTTTGCCGGGGGCGAGAAGAGCGCGGCGCCGCCGGAATGGTCATTGTGATTCTGGGTGATGACGACGTAGCGCACCGGTTGCCTCGTGACCGACTGGACATGCTTCAGCAGTTCGCGCGTGTCCGTCGTGTTGTTGCCAGTGTCCACGAGGACGACCCCTTCGGTGGTCACGATGGCCATCGCGTTCGAGTCGTTCAGCTTGCCGATGTAGGCATAGACGTCCTCGGCGAGCTTACGAAACTCTGGCTGATCGCCCGTGATCGCGGAGGCCGACACCCCACCCGCGACCCAGCCCACGAGCGCACACATCGTCACCATCCACTTCATGCGAGACCCTCCGGTTCCACCCAGCATATCGCCATCTGCCGAAGAGATGGACAACAGAGTTCTGCTCTAGAATGGCACCACCTTCAAGGAGGCCGCATGCGTACCTGTCCGGTTTTCGCGGTGGCGTCCGGCCTCGCGCTGTTCGCGGCGCTCAGTGGTGCGGCGCCTGTCTGGGCGCATCACTCCTTCGGAGCAACCTTCGACGCCAACAAGCCGGTCACCATCACCGGTGTCCTGACCAAGGTGCAGTGGACCAATCCTCACAGTCATCTGTACCTGGACGTCAAGGAGAAGGACGGGGCAGTGGTGGCCTGGGTATTCGAAGGCTACCCGTCAGTCGTGCTCTACCGCACGGGCTGGTCGCGGGAGGGAACCATCAAAATCGGTGACACCCTGACGGTTGTCGGATGGCGCGCGCGGGACGATTCTCCCTTTGCGTTGGGACGAGAGGTCACGCTGCCCAGCGGCAAACATCTGTTCTTTGGACCTCTGTCCGGAACCGGTGAAGGCGCTGCCGTCGCGCCGGGTAACTGAATTAGCCAAGAACTCGCCCTTGATATTCCGATCGATGGAGCCTCGTCCTTGCTGTCAGCCCAGTGGTTGGGGGGACGCGCTCCGCGAGTCTAGGATGAGTGGCATGAGTGCCCGCGTGACAGGCGCCGCCGGCGTCGTCGCCGTGGTGGTCATCGCGTCCTTGGTGCTGATTGCTTCCGCGGTCGCCCAAACGTCGCCGGGGAATGCTGCCCTTCCGCCACAGGCTGCCACGCCGCGAACCCCAGACGGCAGGGTCGACTTGAACGGTGTGTACCAGTCGAGCCCGAAGCGCGGCGAATGGGACCCGTCGGCGCCTGGACAGGGGGGCGGCCCGCAGAACGAGCCGCCATCACTGCTGCCATCGGCGCGACAGCGCACGCAGGAGCTGCTCAACCGGCGTTCGATCGACGATCCGACGGCGTATTGCCTGCCTTCGGCCGGTCCGCGGATGACCGGCGTTATCCTCTTCCCGATTCAGTTCGTACAGACGCCCGGGCAGGTCGTCATCATCTACGAGTACTTCAATGCCGTCCGAATCATTCCCACCGACGGCCGCCCACACCCCGATGATGCCGAACCGACGTACCAAGGCGACTCCGTTGGGCGGTGGGATGGCGACACGCTCGTCGTCGATGTCAACAACTTCAAGGAGGGCAACTGGCTCGCCGCCGGCATCGTCAGCAGCGACAAGCTGCACATCACCGAACGTTATACGCGCATCGACAAGGATCAGTTGAACTACGAGGCGGTGATCGAGGATCCGGAGCTGCTCGCCAAGCCGTGGACGATTCGCCGCACGCTCATGCTCCGCGAGGGCGTTCGCGTCCGCGAGTACGTCTGTGCGGAAAACAACCTGGATCCGGCCCGCTATCAGGAGTACCTGAAGCGGCCGTCGCTGTTCATGCGGTCGCCCGATCAGGCGCAACCCCGCTGACGCACCGCACCGTCAGCCACACCGGCCTTCTGCGGCCGCCTGACGTGCCGCCCGTATAATCCCGCACGTGAGCCTTCTCCCCGGCACGCGTCTCGGCGTCTACCAGATCGTTGCTCCACTGGGCGCTGGCGGCATGGGCGTCGTGTATCGCGCAATCGACGTCCGCCTCGATCGACCCGTAGCACTGAAGTTCCTTCCCGAGGATGGCCGGGGGCCGAGCTCCGCCGAACGGCTGCGCCGCGAGGCGCGGGCCGCGGCCGCGCTCAATCATCCGAACATCTGCACGGTTTACGATGTCGGCGAAGTCGACGGCCGGCACTTCATCGCCATGGAACTCGTCGATGGCGACACCCTCGCGGCGCGCATCGCCGGCCGCCCGATGCCGCTGGACGAGGCGTTGGCGCTGGCCATCGAGATCGCGGACGCGCTGCATGCGGCGCACGCCGGCGGCGTCGTGCACCGCGATCTGAAGCCGGCCAACATCATCGTGACCCCGGCCGGCCACGCGAAAGTACTCGACTTCGGCCTCGCGAAGCGGACCGACGTTCCCGTGGATGTCACCCAGGCAGGCTTGACCGTTGCCGGCGACGTGCTCGGCACCGTGGCCTACATGTCGCCGGAGCAGGCGCGAGGGGACGTGGTGGACGGGCGGAGCGACATCTTCTCGTTCGGGCTCGTGCTCTACGAGATGCTGAGCGGCCGTCCGGCGTTTGCCGGGAGCACGACTGCCGTCATCTTCGACGCGATTCTCAACAAAGACGTGCCGCTACGGGGCTTCGTGGCGAACCTCCCCTCCGGACTCGAGCGTCTGATCGCGCGGACCGTGTCCAAGGCGCCTGAAGCGAGGCCCCAGCATGCAAGAGACATCGTCGACGAGCTTCGCGCCATCCTGCGCGCGCGGCAGTCGAGCGGCGGTCACCACCCGGCCGCCAGGGCCCTGCCGTCGCTCGCCGTGCTGCCGTTCAAGGATCTCGAGCCCCGCCGGCGATCAGCAGTACTTCTGCGAGGGCATCGCCGACGAAATCATCACTGCGCTCTCGGCGCTGGGCGCGTTGCAGGTCGCCTCCCGGACCTCCGCGATGCGTTGCCATGAGAAGGGGCTGGACATCGCGGAGATTGGTCAGCGGTTGAACGTCCAGCACGTCGTCGAGGGCAGCGTCCGCAAGGCCGGGAACCGCGTGCGCATCACGGCGCAGCTCACCAACGTGGGCGACGGATATGAGCTGTGGACGGAGCGCTACGACCGCGACCTCGACGATGTCTTCGCCGTGCAGGACGAGATCGCCCGCACCGTCGCCGAACGCCTCCGCGTGAAACTGACGCGCGGCAGTGACACGCCACTCGTGCGGAAGGCCACCGACAACCCCGAGGCCTACGCGCTCTGCCTCAAGGGCCGGTACCACTGGGCCCGACGCAACCGGTGGCACCTGCGGACCGCGCTCGAGTGTTTCGAGAAGGCGGCGGCCGCCGATCCCGATTATGCGCTCGCGCACGCCGGCATCGCCGACTGCTATACGGTGATGGCCATTTACGGTGTGCGGCCCGGCCGGGAACTCGGGCCGCTCGCCATCGCCGCAGCCGATCGCGCCCTGGCGCTCGACCCCTCGCTGGCCGAAGCGCACCACAGCGTCGGGGCCACCGCCCAGTGGATCCGGAACGATTACGCCGCCGCCGAAGCCGGCTATCAGCGCGCCCTCGCGCTCAATCCGAAGCTTGCGGTGAGCCAGGCCTATCTCGGGCTGCTCTGGGCGTGCGTCGGGCGCCCGGACGACGCGGTGCGCGCCGCGGACGCTGCCGTGGCGCTGGAGCCTGATTCCGCCGTGATCGCCTACCTTGCGGGCGGCGTCGCGTACTGGAGTCGCGACTTCGAGCGCGCGGATCGCTATACACGACTCTCCCTCGAGTTCGAGCGCGAGGCCGCGTTCCCGCACTGGATCAGGGCGCTTTTCCAGGCCGCCAGCGGGCGCAGCGACGAGGCGGTCGTCACCGCGGAACGCGCGGTCAGCGTGGGCGATCGCCAGCCGGTGCTCGTCTCGACGCTCGGCTTCGCGTACGCCCGGGCCGGGCGGACCGCCGACGCCGAACGCGCGCTGCAGGAACTGCTGACGCGCAGTGACACCGAATACATCGCACCCTGCTGGGTGGCGGACGTGTACTGGTCGGCATGAATCGCACGGACGAGGCGATCGAGTGGCTCAATCGCGGTATCAGCGATGGCAACGGGTTCCTCGGGCGGCTCGGTTGTGACCCGGAATACGACGCGATCCGCGCGCATCCCGGGTTTCCGGCGCTGCTGACACGGCTGAAACTGCCCGGCGGTGACGGGCGCTGACGCCCTTTCCGTCCCATCGTCGGTGGGTCCAGCGCCTTCTACGGCGCGGTCGGTCACCGTTGCCCGCACCAGATGGCACGAGACGTATACTCAAGGTAGATCGTCCAGATGCCCGATAGACCGCCGGTGGTCCACAGCGATCCTGAGATTTTGGGCGGCACGCCAGTGTTCGTAGGTACGCGGGTGCCCGTCAAGAATCTTTACGACTACCTTGAAGGCGGAGACTCGCTGGACGACTTTCTCGAAGATTTTCCTTCTGTAACCCGTGAGCAGGCAGTTGCGGCGCTCGAGCTGGCCCGCGAAATGACCGAGGCTCATGCTGCTGTTGCTCGATGAGTGTGTTCCCAAGCGGCTGAAGAACGATCTGCCTGGCCACGCCGTCCGGCATGTGGTCGAGATGGGGTGGTCATCGAAACGCAACGGCGAACTGCTCAAACTCATGGTTGCAGAGCGTTTCGAGGTCTTGCGCACGGTCGATCAGCATCTCGAGTTCCAGCAGAACCTTCGGACGTCAGGGATTGGCGTTGTCGTGGTGCGGGTGCGAAGGAATCGGCTGCAGGAACTTCGACCGCTCGGTACCTCGGATTCTCGACGCTCTGACCAAGATCAAGGCTGGGGAACTTGTCCGAGTTGACGGCTGACAGGCACTCTGCTCGAGCACGAGACCGACAGGCGCGCGTCGCGCAATGGCGACGGGCGGCGGTACCTTGCGGCCCCGACGAGCAAAGCCGTCAATGCGGATTTCAAGACCTCCTCACGTTTGAAGCGCCGGTTACGGTGATTCCGAAGCAGTGGCATCTGTACGTCGTCGCTTTCGAGAGAGCACCATAACGAGAGCACTCGCATGAATTGGACAGCACGTGCGTCGATTGCCCTTGCAAGTCTCGGTCTTATCGCTGGCCTGCAGTCGCGCAGAGCAACCCGCGGTACATCCGATTCCCCGGCGTGCCCGCGTCCGTGAAGGGCGCGTTCTACTTGCCTGATGCCGCGGACCCTGTGCCTCACGTTGCCATCCTCGTCATGCACCGGACATCGAACTTCATGGGCGCACTCGCCTGCACAGAGCTGTCCAGAAGGGGATTTGCGGTCTTGTGCATGAACCCCAGGTCGGACAACAACGAGGCGCTGGTCCGGTTCGAGACCATCCCGCTGGACGTCAGCGCGGGCGTGCAGTTTCTCAAGAAACAGCCGGGAATCACGAAGATCATTCTCTGGGGCTGGAGCGGCGGTGGCGCGACGATGACGTTCTATGAGAGCGTCGCCGAAAACGGACCGTCCGTGTGCCGCGGACCTGAGAAGCTTGTGCAGTGCGGGAATGAGCTTGGCGGGCTGGCTCCAGCCGATGGCCTGATTCTGGTCGACGCGCATCCAGGCAACCCTGTCAATGCACTCAGGAGCCTCAATCCTGCTGTTACAAACGAAAGTCGGCCAGATCAACTCGATCCGAGTCTGGATCCATTCAATCCCAGGAACGGGTACAACCCTAAGGGACCGTCCTCCTATAGCGAAGAGTTCAAGACCAAGTACTTCAAGGCACAGGCGGAGCGGATGAACAGGTTGATCGATCTGGCGATGGACAGGCAGACCCGAATGAAGGACGCGAAATACCTGTACCCGGACGATGACGCCTTCGTGGTTCCCAGGGGAGTCGGTGGCCGCCTGATGCAACTCGATCTGAGCGTCCACCACAGCACAGCCAAGCCGCGAAAGTTACTCAAGAATGACGGAACAGTGGTGACGCAAATCGTGGAAAGCGTTCGTCGCGCGGCTCCGCAGCTGGCGCAAGAGAATGTCTCATTCGCGAACGGGACGGCTCTCCTGACCATCAAGTCGTTCTTGAGCGCGAACGCCATTCGGGCGACCGACTCCATGGATCGAATTGACCACTGCTCGAGCAACAATTCCCCTCCGTGTCATTTGCCAAAGATCCGCGTGCCGCTGCTGGTAGCCGCGATGGGCGCGCATTATTTCGTCCGTGATAACGAGATCCACTATGAGCTCGCCGCCAGCTCCGACAAGGACTTCGTAGTCGTTGAGGGTGCTGAACATGGCCAAACACCGTGCGTGTCCTGCGAATCCGTACCGGGGCAGTACTCGAACACGGTGAAGAATTTCTACGACTACGCGGCCGCTTGGATCAATCGGAGGTTTTGAGACCGACGTTCACGCTTCCTGGTTCTCACTTCTCGGTTCGTGTTCAGGTTCGACCGCGCCTCGAACTTCGAACCGAACGTGAACACGAACAGAGAATGGAGAACACAGAAGTGTGAACGAAAGGTTGCCTGCGGCGTTTTTGCCGATCGCGACGCTCAGTCGCCCTGACGCGCCGATGCGTCCGGTTGCTCTAGTAGTGCATTCCATAGCGATCCGGCTCGCCGAGCCGGGGTCCGAATGGCGCTCGGTCGAGCCAGCGGCCCGCCGAGGTCACAAACGGCGCCACTCTGGCAGCTGCGCGGCGCAGCCGGCGCCGGGCCGGTGAGGCGGCTTGCAGGTGGGCGAGCGCGGCAGATGAGGCCGCCCGGTTGCGAGCGGCTGCCGCGCGGCGGGCGACCGCAAACTCGTCGACAGACGCGGCCGCAGCGGCGGGCCTTTCAGCACGCAGGGCCGAATCTATCGCCCGCGCCGCCATCACCGCGTCGGCGACGCCTGAATTGAGGCCACGCGCGCCAAACGGCGCAAACAGATGCGCGGCCTCTCCCACCAGCAGCACACGTCGGGTTTCGTCGGCGAACGAGCTTGCGATCGCCTGTCGAAAGACATAGGACGACACCCATGTCACGCGATCCGCGTACTTCGCGGGCATCACGCGCGCCAGCCAATCGCGTACGCCCGCATCAGAGCTGTACTCGTCCGGGTCGTCGTCAGGATGACACTGCAAATCGACGCGCCAGTGACCCGCAAACGGGACGAACAGCACATTACGAAATCCAACCTGCGGATGCTCGTAATGAAACACGCGCTCGAGCGGGAGCGGCGCGACAGGATCTTCGGCAACGTCGACGATTACGTAAGCGTTCGACGTTCGTGGCCCCTCGAGACGCAGCCCCGTTGACTCGCGCACGACTGAACGCGCACCGTCCGCGCCGATCACATAGCGGGCGCTGATACGGCGCCCGTCAATGGTGTCAAGAACAACGTTGCGATCGTCAGCCCTTGCAGTTACGAACTCCGCGTTCCAGACAAACTCGACGCCAGTGTCCATGCACGCCTGCAGCAGCACGGCTTCCGTAACGACTTGAGGCAGGTTCGTCGCCGAAGGCATAGACCTCCCCCATGCCACCGGCGCCAATCAACCTGTCGATGCGGTACGAACCGACCATCGTGCCGGATTCGAGCCGTCGCACGCGGTCGGTGGAAACATGCACGGGGCTTTCACCAAATTGCCCGGCGTCGGATTCTGCGGCCAGCATCGCGCCGACTTCGTCGCGGAGGGCGCGGTCACCAGCACAGGCCTGATCGAGGTATTGCGCACGGGTCGCTGCGTCGTGCGACCGCGCCGCATGGAACACCTCGGTTACCCGCCGCCAGCGCTCAGGTGTCATCCTGTCCTCACCCCGCAGCTCCTTGAGCAGCCACGCTCGCGCCGCCTGCCAGTCCCGTTCGGCGGTTGCCATGGAGATGCCGACGACCTCGCCGGCCTCTTGGAGTGACAGGCCTCCGAAGAATCGGAGCTCAGCGAGCTGACTCTTCCGGGGATCGAAGGCCGCCAGTCGTGTGAGCGCGGCGTCGAGATCGAGCACGTCGACGTCGACCGGCGGCGTCGACCTTACCGCCTCGTCAAGGGTGACGCGTGCCCATTGCCCCGATCGCTTTGCCATGCGATGCGCGCGGGCCCGATCGACCAGGATGCGCCGCATCATCTGACACGCGACCCCGAAGAACTGCCCGCGGTTCTGCCACACGATCCGCCGCTGATCGACCAGCCGCAGATAGGCCTCGTGCACGAGGGCCGTCGGCTGCAGCGTGTGCCCGCGGCGTTCGCCGCGCAGCTGCCCCGCCGCCCGCCGGCGCAGCTCCTGATACACGACCGTCATGAGCTGGTCGCGGGCGGAAGGATCGCCTGCGCTCCAGGCATTCAGCAGCGCCGTCAAGTCGTGCATGGGCGCGCTCACTGGCTTCAGACACGCCATCTTGTCGCTTCGACCGTACACCGTCAAGGCCATGAGCAAGGTTCCCGTCGCTTCTCGCGTCACTCGGGCAGAGGCTCATTCGGCCACTGCCGCGACGGGCCTCCGGAAAGCAGGAGGCCATGTGCTCGCACCGAGTTAAATTCCCGCCGCAACCGGCTTGTAGTTCGCCGGTACACCTCACGCCCACGGTAAAGCGTCCGCTTCGTGCGCCATACCAGACCGCGTCGTACGAGCTCAGCACCGAGACCGCTGCGGATGTCCTCGAGGAGCTCCAGGGTGACGCGGTGCAGGAAGATGGCGCGGCTGCCGGGCCTGACGCGATCGCGGGCGCCTGCGTCAACGACCGTCACGGGTCGACCAGTTGCGCGCACCGCCAACGCGGCAGTGAGACCTACTGGACCGGCGCCGACGACCACGATGTCCCGTTCGATCACGTCACTCCCCACCCGCCTCACGAAAACACTTCCACGCGCTGCGCCCCGGCTCGGGTTCCCACATCGTGTACGCGAGCTGACTGTCGCTGCCTTCGAACAAGTCGCGCACCTCTGGCGTCACGCCAGCGATGCGCAGCCGAATGCCGCGACGTTCGAGATCGGCGGCCCACCATTCGAGGGCGCGCACGCCGGTAAACCGCAGCTCGTGCGCGTATGAGAGATCGACAATGACAAGGGCTACGGCGGACGGCAGATGCCGTTCGGCGTCCTCGAGCAGCGGCTCCACGGCGGCGTAGTGAACGGCGCCAGATACCTCGAGCACGACGACCGATGGATTCTGTCCATCGTCAACGGGCACAAGCCGATCGTCTTTGAAGGTCAGGGCGCGGACCCGCGGTGCGCTCGTTCTGGCCAAATGAATAAGCAGGCCCAGGCCCGCGCCAACGAACACCGCCCATGCAAGCGGCAGCACGAGCGTGCTGACCGCTGTGGTGCCAAGCAGCAGGCGGCTCACGGGGGACGCTCTCCAGACGCGTCCGACCGTCGGCTGCCGCACCATACCGGCCGCAATGACGATCAGAACACCCGCCAGGGTCGCCTGGGGAATATACGCAATCAGTCGGGAGCCAAACAGCAGCACGGGCAGCGTGAGAAGCGCCGCAAACGCGGCCGCAGCACGACTGTGCGGACGCGCAAACCGCAGCAGGGCCGAGCGCGTCAGGCTCGCCGACGCCGGAAACGCAGCGGCGACGCTGCCCGCGACGTTCGCCCATCCCTGCGCCAGGATCTCACGCGGGACGTGGGGTCGCGAATCATCCGCCCGTACGCTGACGAGCAGCTCGAGGGTGCCGAGGAGCACGATCGCCGCCGACGGCACCAGCAGGCTTGCGATCACGGTCGGGCGCAAATCGGGCAGCGCACCCGTCGGCCACCCGCCTGGCACGGCCGTGCGGTCGCTGACGAGAGGTAATCCAAACCTGGCATCGAGTCCGAACGCCCACGCGGCTGCTGCTGCGGAAGCCACGACGATCAGTGCAGCGGGCAGACGCCGCCACATGCGTTGACCGAGCCCGACCGCGGCGATTGATACGAGCGTCACGAGGCCGGCAAGAGGCGACGGGCGCGCGCCCTCCGCCACGAGCGATGTTAGCCCGCGGTATTCGTCCCACCCACCTGCCCCATTTACCGCGGGAAGACCCAGCGCCTCATCGAGCTGCATGACGCCGATGAGAATACCGACCCCGATCGTGAAGCCTGTGAGCACCGACTCGGGAATGAATCGAACGAGGACGGCTCCCCCACTCAGCGCCAGGGCGATTCTGAGAACACCGCAGAGCAGGGTGAGCGTCGCGAGCCGGCCGAGGCCGTCCGGCGCCAGCAGCCCGTTCGAGCCGAGAAACGGCACCAGGGCGGCAAGAACGAGGAGGCCCGTGGTGTTGGTCGGGCCGGTGATGACGTAGCGGCTCCGCCCGGCGATCGAGGCGACGAGTCCGGGAACAACGGCAGTCGCAAGCCCGTATGCAGGGGGAAGCCCAGACATCGTCGCGTAGGCCAGGCACTGCGGAAGCCCCACCAGCGCCACAGTGGCCCCCGCGAGCAGGTCTGCACGAAAATGGCTCGTTCTCAAACTTTCAACACTATGACCCACAAGCGACAGGCCACGGAGACACGGAGACACGGGTCAAACGCCCGGGCCACCCTGACTACCACCTACCGACTACCACCTACAACCTGAATTGACCGATCTTTCGCCGGTTGACCATAATGGCGCTCCTCACACTTTCCTGAAATGCGAATGCGAGCATCAGTCCTTCTCCGCTCTCTGGCCGTGGTCGGCGCCATGGCGCTCGCCGGGATCATGCCCGGCCTGGTCGACGCGCAGGCGCCAGCGCCGCTGGTAATTGACGGAGGCACCCTTATCGACGGTAACGGCGGAACGCCGGTAATCGACGCGCTGGTCATCGTCCAGGGCGATCGAATCACCAGCGTCTCGCGTCGAGGCCAGACTGCGATTCCGGCTGGTGCGCAGGTGATTCGTGCGGACGGCAAGTTCATCCTGCCCGGACTGTGGGATGCACAGGTCAGCTACAACTGGTATTACGGCGAGGTGATGCTGAACTACGGCATCACGTCCACGATTGACGTCGGCATAGCGGGCGAAATCGGCGCGCCGCACCGGGACGCGGTGCACAAGGGGTTCGTACGCGGGCCGCGTCCGTTCACCGGCCTTTCGAGGTTCACCACCGAACCCGTTGGCGGCACCGGCCTCGAAACGCCTGGCACGCCCGGGCGAACCCCAAAGACGGGCCAGGAGGCGCGTGAGCTCGTCCGCGCCTGGGTCGAACTGGGAGCCGACATGATTCAGTTCGCCGAAGGCGGCCTGCCGATGGAGATCTACAAGGCGGGGGCGGACGAGGCGCGAAGGCTCGGAAAGCCGACATTCATGCGGGCGTATGGGCCCATCCTCGGACCTCTCGAAGCCGCAATGCTCGGCACACGCAACCTGCCGCATTCGGCCGGAATCGGCCGCACGGTCGCCCGGACGCCGGTCACGAGCGAAGACGACCCGCGAAACGAGGCCGACCTGTATTCCGAGATGGACGAGGCGAAGGCCAGGGAGCTGATCGCGCTGCTCGTCAAACAGAATGTCGCCCTGACGCCGACGTTCCGTGCCACCTACGGCGGCTTCCAGCGAGACTGGGACAAGTTTGCGCTCGAGGATCGCCGGTTCTTCGAGACGGCGGATCCTGCGCTCCTCTCCTACTACCCGCCCGAGCGGGTCGAAACGGCGCTCGCCGTCTATCGTGGCCGGCCCGGCGGAACTGGCGCGGTGCGCGAGCGCAGACTCCAGGGATATCGGAATGCGCTGCGCTTCCACAAGATGTTCGCCGACGCCGGCGGTCACGTGCTGCCGGGCGCGAACACGAATCCGCAGCGGGTACCCGGGAACAGTCTGATCCACGAGATGCTGATTTTCATCGAGGCAGGCATCACGCCGATGCAGATCATCCAGGGCGCCACGAAGTGGGCTGCTGAGTCGATCGATCGCGGCAAGGACTTCGGCACGATCGAGGCCGGTAAAATCGCGGACATCGTCATCGTCAACGCGGATCCGTTGCAGAATGTCGAAAACCTGAAGCAGGTGGACACCGTCATCTTCAACGGCAAGCGCGTCCAGCTCGGATACAGCGCCGGCTACAACCCGGTCTTCAAGCGCGAGTCAGAACTGAATACCCCGGTCGACGCGCTGCTCTGGGTCAACGCGTTCCGGCCCGTCGCCTTTAACGGGAGCGGCGGACGCTTCAACGGCAATCGCCCGGTCGGGCCGGGCCAGCCGCTGCCGAATCCCATCGAGTCACCGCAGCCGGCAATCGAGTCGATCACCCCGCTGATGGTCACCGAGGGCACGGCGTCGGCAACGGTCACCCTTCGTGGTTTTAATTTCGTGCGGCGCTCGCAGGTATTGTTCAAAGGCGTTCCAGTGTCGTACAAGGCCGTGAGCGGATCCGAGCTGCAGGTCGTGATCGACGGAAGTCTTCTCCGCGAGCCCGGCTGGCACGACATCGTCGTTCGGAATCCATGGCCGCTTCATCCGGAAATCGGACTCCAGTGGGGCAACGGAACATCCAACAAAGCGCACCTCATCGTGAAATTCCGCGAGTAAGGAGTTGGCGTATGTCACGGATCAGCGCTCGTGTAATGCGGCATCCCGGCGGAATAGCCGCCCTCGTCGTGCTTCTCTTCATTCCGGGCTACCTGATTGCGCAGGCGCCGACGCTGAACAAGGAAGTGCCGCCGGTGCTGCCGCTCAAACAGGTGGCGTATATCAAGGCGTCGAACGCGGAAGCCTACGACCATTTCGCGTGCGGGGGCGGAAACCAGGGTCACACGGGAACGTCGATCGCGCTGAATGGCGACGGCACCACAATGGCCATCGGCGCGGCGTTCGAGAGCGGCGGCGCCGCCGGGGTCAATGGCAACCAGCGCGATAACTCCGTCTACGCGTCTGGAGCCGTCTACGTGTATGTCCGCCAGGGCGATTCGTGGACGCAGCAGGCGTACGTCAAGGCCTCCAACCCCGGTCAGAGTGATCATTTCGGCTCGTCGGTCGCGCTGAGCCGCGACGGCAATACGATGGCGATTGCCGCCCATTGGGAAGCGAGCGGCGCTACGGGGGTCAACGGCAACCAGAACGACAACTCGATCCCGCAGTCCGGCGCTGTCTACGTCTTCACCCGTACCGGTACGACCTGGACGCAGCAGGCCTACATCAAGGCGTCCAACACGGGGAAGGCTAGCGAAGGCACGCTCGTGGGCGACGGCGACCAGTTCGGCTTTTCGCTGACGCTGAGCGGCGATGGCAACACGTTGGCGGTCGGTGCCATCAGCGAAGACAGCGCGGCGCAACAGATCAATGGAAACCAGGGCGACGACTCGGCGCAGTCTGCCGGCGCGGTTTACGTGTACGCGCGGACGGGCACTACGTGGGCGCAGCAGGCCTACGTCAAGAGCGCGAACATGGGCGCAGGGGACGGTCTAGGGTTTTCGGTGGCGCTCAGCTTCGACGGCAACACACTCGCCGCCGCCGCATTCGACGAAGACGGTGGCGGCAGGGGAATCAATCCTCCCGACAACACCGAGTCGCAGAATTCCGGCGCGCTCTATGTCTTCGCGCGTCAGGGCGGAACCTGGAGCCAACAGGCGTACATCAAAGGCTCAAAGGGTGAAACCAGCGACGGCTTTGGTTTTGCGACGGCCATCAGCGACGACGGCAATACGATCGCCGTCGGTTCCGGCGACGAGGCCTGCCTGACGCCGGGCATCGATCCTCCCGGCTGTGCCGACGATGCACCGCCCAACCGGGGCGCGAACATCTGGGTGGGCGCAGCGTACGTGTTCGTTCGAAACGGCACCACCTGGTCGGAGCAGACATTCATCAAGGCGCCCAACGCACGGCCGTACAACTCGTTTGGCGTCAGGCTCGACCTGAGCGGCGACGGGAATACGCTCGCGATCTCAGCGTACCTCGAGGACAACGGAGGCCGTGGTATCCGGCCGCCGATGGTCCAGCAATTCCTCATTCAGGACATGCTGAACGGCTGGCGTGAGCACCGGAACGAAGCGGAAGAATCCGGCGCCGTGTACTTCTACACGCGCAGCGGCACCAGATGGACGGCTGGCGCGTGGGTCAAAGCCGCCAACGCGGACGCGGGCGATGAATTCGGAAGCTCATTGGCGCTGAGCACCGACGGGCACGTGATGGTGGTCGGCGCCCATGGCGAGGACAGCGCGGCGACAGGAATCAACGGCAATCAGGCCGACAATTCGGCGGCCGATTCCGGCGCGGCGTATGTGTTCGTGTATTAGCGTCAAATGATGCGTCGTTCACGCTTCTCGGTTCTGACATTTCTCTGTTCGTGTTCACGTTCGGTTGTGGGTTCAAGGTTCCAACGTTCCATGTTCATGGGGCGAACCTCGAACGCCGAACCTCGAACCCCGAACATGGAACCGAACCTGAACACGAACGGAGAACGGAGAACCCAGAAGCGTGAACGATACATTCACCACGCCATCGCCTTGGCTATCATCCTTGTCGCGGAAGGGCATCTATCATCGCAGGTGCGAACCGCGACACCCTTACTGCCCCTGAAACAGACTGCCTACATCAAGGCATCGAACGCGGAGGCCTACGACTACTTCGCCGACGGCGGCGGCAACCAGGGTCACAATGGCAATTCGATTGCCCTGAGCGGCGACGGCAGCACGATGGTTGTCGGCGCGCCGTACGAAAGCAGTGGCTCGACAGGCGTCAACGGAAACCAGAACGACAATTCAGCCTACGCATCCGGCGCTGTGTACATGTTCGCCCGCCAGGGCAGCTCCTGGGTGCAACAGGCGTATATCAAGGCTTCGAATGCGGACCAGAGCGATCACTTTGGCGCCTCGGTGGCCTTGAGCCGGGATGGCAACACCCTGGCTGTCGCTGCGCCCTGGGAATCGAGCGCGGCAACCGGAATCAACGGCGATCAGAACGACAACTCGCTCCGCCAGGCAGGCGCTGTATACGTCTTCAGTCGCGCGGGAAGCACGTGGACGCAACAGGCGTACATCAAAGCCTCGAACACCGGAAGGGCCGGAGAAGGCGAAGTGCCCGGCGACGGCGATCAGTTCGGCTATTCATTGGCGCTGAGCGGCGACGGCAACACACTCGCCGTGGGCGCAATCTCGGAAGACGGTGCGGCGCAGCAGGTAAACGGCAACGAGCGCGACGATTCGCAGCAGTCCGCCGGGGCGGTGTACGTATTCAACCGGATGGGCGCCTCGTGGACGCAGCAGGCGTACCTCAAGGGCTCGCACCTTCAGGCCGGCGATATGCTCGGGTTTGCGGTAGCTCTGAGCTTTGACGGCCACACGCTCGTGACCAGCGCGTTCGACGAACGGGGCTCTGGACGAACCATCAACGGTCCGCGCGACAACACCGCTGGCGGCGCCGGCGCGTTGTACGTGTTCGCGCGCAGTGATGGCGCATGGAGGCAGCAGGCATACATCAAAGGATCCCGCACCGAAGCCACCGATCAGCTCGGATACGTCGTCGCGATCAGCGACGACGGGAACACGGTAGCGGCGGGCGCCGGTGATGAGGATTGCCTGACGCCCGGCATCAATCCTCCAGGGTGCGACAACGATTCACCACCTCGCGGCGCTGCAAACATCTGGGTAGGAGCGGCGTACGTCTTCGTGCGATCCGGGACGACGTGGACCGAGCAGGCGTTCATCAAGGCCAACAATCCTCGTCCGTACAACTCGTTCGGTGTGAAGCTCGCACTGAGCGGCGACGGCAACACGCTCGCCGTAACCGCGTACCTCGAGGACAATGCGGCCCAGGGCGTCCGTGCACCGGAACCGCAACCCTTCCTCATCGTCGACCATCTCGATCCGTGGCGCGAGCAGCGCAAGCAGGCGGAGGAATCGGGTGCGGTGTATTTCTACACGCGGAGCGGGGCGACCTGGACACAGCGAGCTTACGTGAAGGGGTCCAACACGGAGGCGGGCGACGAGTTCGGAAGCGCCGTGGCACTGAGCACCGACGGCAGAATCATGGCGGTCGGCGCGCACAACGAGGATGGCTCATCGAAAGGCATCGGTGGCAATCAGGCCGACAACTCCGCGGACGACTCGGGTGCGGTATATGTGTTTAGCTATTAGATTGCGCAGGCTGAAGCCTGCGCGCTACGGGCAATCGTAGAGCGCACGCTTCAGCGTGCGCGGCCAACAGTTAACGGCAATCGTAGAGCGCACGCTTCAGCGTGCGCGGCCAACAACCACCAACCAACAACTGCAACCAGCAAAATGCCGACTGATTTCATCGTGCACGACAAGGCCGACACGGTCGGCGTTGCCGTCGTGGAAGACATACAACCGAACAAAGAACTGACCGGCTGGATCATGGAAACCGACGAGACGATCCGCGTGAAAGCGCTCGACACCGTGCCGCTCGGACACAAGATCGCGCTGGCGGACATCAAGAGCGGCGACACGGTGCTGAAGTACGGGTACGACGTGGGTCGTGCCGTGGCCGACATTCCGAAGGGCCGCCACGTGCACGTGCACAATCTCAAGACCAAAAGGTGGTGACGTGGGACGCTACGAATTCTATGGATACCGACGCGAAAACGGGCGCGTCGGCGTTCGTAATCATGTAGTCATTCTCCCGCTCGATGACCTTTCGAATGCCGCGTGCGAGGCGGTGGCGCACAACATCAAGGGCACGTTGGCGCTCCCCCATGCCTACGGTCGGCTGCAGTTCGGTGAGGATCTCGAGTTGTTCTTCCGCACGCTCATCGGTACGGGGTCGAATCCTAATGTGGCAGCCTGCGTGGTCATCGGTATCGAGCCGTCCTGGACAGGTCGGGTTGTCGACGGCATCGCGAAAACCGGCAAGCCCGTCGCCGGCTTCTCCATCGAAGAACATGGCGACATCACCACTATTGCCAACGCCTCGCGCAAGGCGCGCGAACTGATGCAGTGGGCATCGGAGCGGCAGCGCGAGAAGTGCTCCATCGAAGAAGCTTTCATCTCCACCAAGTGTGGAGAGAGCGACACCACTTCAGGGCTCGCGTCGTGTCCGACGGTCGGCAATCTGATCGACAAGCTCGATCCGATGGGCGTGACGACCTGCTTCGGCGAAACCTCGGAGCTCACGGGCGCCGAGATGGTGTGCGCCGATCGGGCGGCCACTCCCGAGGTGCGTGGCAAGTTCATGCAGCGTCTTCAACGCATACCAGGAGGTGATCAACCGCCACAAGACCAGCGACCTGTCGGAATCGCAGCCGACCAAGGGCAACATCGCAGGCGGTCTGACCACCATCGAGGAAAAAGCGTTTGGGAACCTGCAGAAGATCGGCAGGAAGAGCAAGTTCATCGATGTGCTCAAACCGGCGGAAGCGCCGTCGAAAGGCCCCGGGCTCTATTACATGGACACGTCGTCGGCCGCAGCGGAATGCATCACGCTTCAGGCCGCGGCCGGTTTCGTCGTTCACCTTTTTCCGACCGGGCAAGGGAACGTCATCGGCAACCCGATCGAGCCTGTCATCAAGCTCACCGCGAACCCGAAGACGGCGCGGACGATGGTGGAGCACATTGATCTTGACGTATCGGGGATCCTGCGACGCGAGCTGACGCTCGACAAGGCGGGCGATCAACTCATCGACATGGTCGTCCGGACGTGCAACGGACGGCTCACGTGCGCCGAGGTGATGGGCCATCGCGAGTTCGTGCTGACGAAGCTGTATCAGTCAGCGTGATCACGGACAGCTCACGGGCCACGGAGACACAGAGACACGGAGGAAATTTTTGTCCGTAGCGCGCAGGCTTCAGCCTGCGCGCGGACAGAGGGGCAGATGCGAAAAAAAGTCACCATCGTCGGCGGGGGCGGGGCTGTTGGAGCCACTGCGGCGCAGCGGATCATCGATCGCGGTCTGGCGGACGTCGTGCTGGCCGACGTGCTGGAAGGGATCCCGGCCGGACGCGCACTCGACATGCTCGAATCGACGCCGATCATCGGGTCGGACGTGAATGCGATCGGCTTCACCTCGCGGGACGGCGACTACCGTGAAACCGCCAACAGCGACGTCATCGTGGTTACAGCCGGGTTCCCGCGAAAGCCTGGTATGAGCCGGAGCGATCTCCTGCAGGGCAACTACAACATCGTCAAGGCGGTCGTCGGCCCGGTCGTCAAACACTCCCCCGATGCCATTCTGATCATCGTGACGAACCCGCTCGACGCGATGGCGCACGCGGCGTTCAAGCTGAGCGGCTTTCCGAAGCATCGCGTGATTGGGATGGCGGGCGTGCTCGATTCGGGCCGCATGAGTACATTCGTCGCGCAGGAGCTCGGCGTCTCGGTAGCGAACGTCCACTCGCTGGTGCTGGGTGGCCATGGGGACACGATGGTGCCGCTCCCGCGGTATACGACGGTGGCGAGCATTCCGCTGCCCGAGCTGCTGCCCAAGGAGCGCATCGACGCGATCAACCAGCGCACGCGCGACGGCGGTGCCGAGATCGTCAACCTGATGAAGATCGGCGGGGCCTATTACGCGCCTTCCGCTGCGGTGGTCGAGATGGTGGAGGCTATCCTCAGGGATCAGAAGAAGATTCTCCCGTGCGCGGTCTACCTCGAGGGCGAGTACGGCTTACACGACATCTTCATGGGTGTGCCGGTGAAGCTCGGTGCACGTGGCGTCGAGCAGATCATCGAGCTCAAGCTGACTGCAGACGAGAAGGCGGCGCTCCATAAGTCCGCCGCCTCCATCCGGGAGCTCATCGAAGCACTGGCCGTATGACGAGCGAGGCTTCGCCTCAGACCAGCGAGCATGCGGCGCGGCTCCGCCTCGCTCGTGCAGCGTTTGATTGCCCGCGCTCCGCGCGGGCGGCCGGGGCGTTTGTGCTGTTACTCGTCACCGTTATCGGGATGGCGGTAGCCGCGGGTCAGGTACCCGCACCGAACCCGCTGCCGTGGGCGTACGGCTACGTCACACCAGGACCCGATCCCCTGCCACCACCTTGTCCCCCGGACGCGAAGCCGTACACCTGCTCGCGGCCTGGTCGGCCCTGGGAGGACGATCCCGCGCTGCTTCGCCTTCCGGGCAGCGACCGTGTGTTCACGATTACGCAGATCCAGGCGCACTACGACCCGGCCGACTGGTACCCCGGCGAGCATCCGTCGCCAGTGCCCGACATCGTGCAGCGCGGCCGCGAGAGCGACCGGCTGCGTGCCTGCGCGCATTGCCATTACCACAACGGCCAGGGCAAGCCCGAGAACGGCCACGTGACCGCTCTTCCGGTCAACTACTTCCTGCAGCAGCTCGCACTGTTCAGGAGCGGCGGGCGCACGAGCGCCGATCCCAGGAAGGCCAATCATGCTGAGATGGCTCAGATCGCCCGGTTCCTCACCGAGGCGGAGATGAGGGCGGCCGCGCAGTACTACTCGGCCATCGCGTGGAAGCCGTGGGTCAAGGTCGTCGAGAGCGACATGGCGCCACGGACGCGTCAGTCTGCCGCCGGCCTGTTCATACCGCTCGGCCAGGACACCGAGCCGCTGGGCCGGCGATTCATCGAGGTGCCGGAATTTCCTGATCGCACCGAACGGCTGCGCGATCCTAAAGGGGGTTTCGTGGCTTACGTGCCACACGGCACCCTCGGACGAGGCAAGGCGCTCGTCACCACGGGTGGCGGTACGACAATGCAGTGCGCGGCATGCCACGGCGCGAATCTGCTCGGCGCGGGTGATGTGCCGCCGATCGCCGACCGCAGCGTCAGCTACACCGTACGGCAGCTATACAACTATCAGCAGGGCACGCGACGCAGCGCGATCATGGAGCCGGTCGTCTCGAAACTCAGTCCCGACGAGATGATCGCCATCGCCGCATATCTCGCCTCGCTGTAACTCTTCTTTTTTTGGCGGGGTCCGCTGCGGTTCGCAGCTCCGACTCGCGGAACCCGCACCACTCGTACGAGTGCTGCACCAGCCCGGCGCGGGAATTGCTCCGCGCCGTCACATGCGAAACACAACATCGAGTCGAGATACCAGCGCGCTTGCGCATGAGCTGTCCCGCGAGAACGACCCGAACAATCCGGTCGTGCAGGAGCTCCGCAGGCAAGTTGCCAATGCGTTCGTTCTCTATGCGAATTACAAGCACTACCACTGGCAGACGTTCGGTCCGCTCTTTCGAGACATGCACAAGCTGTTCGATAAGTTCGCGGAAGAGGTCCTCGGGACGATCGATGAGCTTGCTGAACGCGTGCGGATGATCGGACAGGACCCCCCGGGGCATCTTCTCGATGCCGCAAATCTGGCCAGTGTGTCGCCTGCTGCGGCGCAGGCGAATATGCGGGAGATGGTCGAGGAGGCTGATCGGCAGCTGCTGATCGTGATCTCCGAGCTGCGGCGTGGCGCCCGCATCGCCGACGAGCATGACGACCCCGGCTCCGTCGATCTCTTCTCGCGCACCGTCCAGATTCATGAGAAGGCCGAATGGTGGCTGCGCGATATTCTGCGAAAGGGCGACGGCCTTTGCGCATGATGGAGGGTGTGCCATGAAGACGCGCTCGCTGCTCGCTGGCGCCGGCGTAGGGGCCGGCCTCACGTATTTTCTCGACCCCGGCCGAGGGGCGCGTCGGCGCGCCCGGATCCGCGACACCGTGACCCATTCTGCGAGGATCACGCGCCGCGCGATCGGCACGGTAGGCCGCGACATGCTGCATCGGACGTATGGAACCGCGGCATCGCTGCGTAGTCCGTTCCGACACGACGATGTCGACGATGCGGTGGTCGTCGAGCGGGTCCGGTCCAAGCTCGGGCGGGTCGTCTCGCATCCACATGCCGTTGAGGTGACGTCCGACGACGGCATCGTCACGATGCGCGGACCGATCCTCGACCGCGAAGCGGACTCGTTGATTCGTGCCATCCGGCGCGTCGATGGTGTCTGCGACGTTATCGACGAGCTCGAGCGTCACGAACGCGCGGGCAACATCCCCTCACTGCAGGGTGGCCGGCCGCCGGCCACGAGCCGTTTCGATGCGTTGCAGCCGCATTGGGCGCCCACCACTCGAGTCGTGCTGGGAACGGCTGGCGCTGCGATGATGGTCGCCGGGCTGGGGAAACGTACTGCCGCAGGAACCATCGCAGTGCTCCTCGGTGCAGGACTCGCGGCGCGGGCGGCAACCAACCTGCCGACAAAGCGCCTCTTCGGCATCAGCGACCGGCGGCGCGCCGTGGATCTGCAGAAAACCATCCTGATCAATGCGCCAGTCGGCGAGGTCTACGCATTCTGGTCGCTTTACGAGAACTTTCCCCGATTCATGTCGCGCGTCTACGACGTCCGGTCGAGCGACCGCCGTCCGATGCAGTCTCACTGGAAGGTCGCGGGCCCGGCCGGGACGACCGTCGAATTCGACGCCGAGGTTACGCATGCGGTCCCCAATCAGACGATTGCGTGGCGGACACTGCCGGGTTCTGCCGTCGCGCACGCGGGTGTGGTCCGCTTCGATCCGGAGGCAGACGGGCGAACCCGCGTGCACATTCGGATGACGTACAACCCGCCAGCAGGATGGTTGGGCCATGAGGTGGCGACTGCTTTCGGAGTTGACCCGAAGCACGGCCTGGATGCGGATCTTGCGCGGATGAAGACGCTGATTGAAACGGGCCGCGCGCCGCACGACGCCGCACAGCGCATTCGCTGAGGTTCATATCCGGCGCGCTGGATCGCCACGCGCCGGATGTGAGAGGGGCGTGGCGGGATTGTGGCTTGTGCCGCCTCCCGCGCGCCTTGTATAACGTTTCTTCCTTGCGTTCTCTCCCGGTCCTCGCCTTTTTCGTCCTCACGCTTGCCGTCATCGATGCACAGCAGGAGCGGCTGCCATTGGCGCGGCTCGTTGAAGCGCCGCGCCTCGTCATGCCAGGTGCGATCGATTCGAACGTGCCGATGACGTGGGACCTCGTGGAGGGCAGGTGGCGATTGTTTGCGCTCGCTTCATGGGGCGGCGTGCCATCGCTGCTGTCTGGATGGGCGCTGACCGAGATGCAGGACCAGGGACCGGTCACCATCGTGCGGCACCCGGGACATGGAATCTGGATCGAGAGCATCATTCCTGATGACGCCGGAGCGTGGTACGGGTATTACCATCACGAGACGCCGGCGTTTGCCTGTGGCCGGCCCGATCGCTCCGTTCCGAGAGTCGGCGCCCTCCGCTCCACCGACAAGGGCGGAAGCTGGGAGGACCTGGGAGTCATCTTCGAAGCGCCGCCGGGGACCGACGCGTGCGCATCGACCAACCGCTACGTCATCGGCGGCGTTGGCGACGTCAGCGCGATGCTCTCGGCCGATCGACGCGATCTGTTCCTGTTCATCAGCCAATATTCGAACGTGCCATCCGATCAGGGTGTGGCGATAGGACGTCTGGCATGGGCCGATCGGGATGCCCCCGTCGGGCGTGTATCGATTTGGCGCGACGGCGCGTGGCTGCCGCCACGGCAGGTGACTGGCCTGGCGGACGCTGAAACCTGGGAGTATCCCAGCGGCACGCCGCTCTGGCCTCCTGTCAGACCGTGGCACGATGGTCAGGCGACCGCCGATGCGTTCTGGGGACCGTCCGTGCACTGGAACCGGTATCTGGAGCGGTACGTGATGCTGCTGAACCGGGCGCGGGACGAGTCGTTCAACAACGAAGGGATCTACGTCTCGTACGCGGAGACGCTGAGCGATCCACGAGCGTGGAGCGCACCGCAGAAGATCATGAACGGCGGAGGCTGGTATCCGCAGGTCGCCGGACTCGAGCCTGCCATTGGCTCCGACAAGGACGCGGACCGGCGCGCGCGATTTTTCGTCACCGGCCGTTCGGAGCGGTTCATCGAATTTCAGCGGTGAGGGACTACGGTGCCTCGGGCGCCTTGGTACGTAGTGTCCGGCTTTAGCCGGACCGATCGTGGTCCGCCTGAAGGCGGACACTACGTACTCGCGAGCGCCTTGAACCCTGACGGCGAATTCGACTAGCATCGCGACCGCGGCAACGGCCGCGAACCTGGGAGATCGCATGCAAAGAGTCGCATCCGTCCTGGTCATCCCTTTTGTGCTCGCGGTTCTCGTCGGAGCGCCGCTGGCGGCGCAGGCACCGCAGGCTGCATTCCCGCCGGCGCAACCGGCAACCGATCTCGAGTCCGCCCTCTATAAAGCGGCCGACGCCATCGGCATGATTCGCGGCCCTCAGGAGCGGGACGGCGTCGTCACGTTCGAGTATTGGGCCACCGGATCGATCGACGTCCAGGGCCGGAACTGTCAATTGACGGACTACCGCGCGAGCGTTCGGTATCCTGCCGCGGATCGGCGGGAAAAACATCCAGTACCGGCGATGCGCGTCGATTTCGCGTGTGCCGCAGCCGGAGGACAGAAAGCTGATCGGCATGTGCAGGTGGTAGCAGGCGAGCTGGCGTGGGACGAGACAGAGCCAGGTCGCAATGCGACGCCGATGAACCAGTCTGCCCAGGAGCGGCTGCTGCGAGCCTGGACGCTTCCGCAAGGGGTGATCAAGGCGGCGCGGCTGGCTGGCGCCAAAGCAATGTTCTCAACGGAAGGCGGCAAGCCCGTGATCACGTTCCCCCTCCCTGCTCCACTGCAGAGTGGCACCGTGAAGGCGACGCTGGACCCGGAGAATTTCTTGTTTCACACCATGCCCACGGGTGTACGTCGCTACTTCAGCCACAGGATCGAGCGCGTCGAGGTACGCCTCAACAATGCGGTCACCGTCATCACGTACTCGGATTACCGCGATTTGAACGCCGACGATTACAAGAGTGACGCCCTTCTTCCTCGCCGCATCGTCGCCGAGCGGAACGGCGTCAAGCTCATGGATCTGACGCTGACCAAAAGCCAGACATATAATCCTTACGTCGTGATGCCAGTGCCCGAAAACATCAAGAAAGCTGCGGCAGCGCGCTAGTCAACGAATTTCTCGAGGAGGTCGGCAATGCGTTACGGATTTGCGGGGGCATTGATACTGGGCGCGCTGCTCTGGGCAGCGGCGGACCTGCGGGCTCATCATGCCGTTCAGGCCGCGTTCGACCAGGACGACCATGCCACGCTCACCGGCGTGCTGACGAAGGTTCTGTGGATCAACCCGCACGTGCGCTGGTTCCTGGACGTCAAGGACGAGAGCGGCAAGGTAACGACCTGGACCATCTCCGGCGCCGGTCCGGGCGGCTTTCGCGACATCGGGATCAGCGGACGGGACGTGTTCAAGACGGGTGAAACATATACGGCGATCGTCGCGCGCGCTCGAGACAAATCGCCGAATGGATATGTCCTGACGTTCATCCTGCCGGACGGCCGGAAGATCGATCTATGGCACCAGTACAAGTCCGAGGCCACGAGTACGGGCGCGGATACGAAGTGAGCGAGGAGACTTTCATGACGTGCGGTCCCGTTCGTCGCTTTGTTGTCACTGTTGCCGGAGCGGCCGCCGTGTCGCTGCTGCTGATCTACCTCGACGCTGCGGCACAGACACGGCCAGCTTCGAATGCCCCATCCACCTCGGCGCCCACTCCGCGTACCTCCGACGGGAAGCCGGATCTCAGCGGACGATGGGGAGGTGGAGGCGGCGGTGCAGGCGGCGCCGGTGGAGTGCAGGCGATCGAGCCGAACGGACAAGTCCATCAGTTCGAGCATTATTCGGAGGTACTCGGCAGCGCTCGCCGCAGGCAGGGTGAGTGCAAACGCGAAGATCGTCGGGCGCCAGCCGAACTACCGTCACGGCAACAACCTTTACTCGGAGCGTGACGCTGGATTCACGCAACGGGCCTTCGGCAACCCGCCGCTGTACAAGCCCGAAGTCTGGGAACGCGTCCAGTATCTGGATGAGAACGGCAACAAGGAAGACACGACGTTCTCGTGTTTCCCGCCGGGAGTTCCCCGACTCGGCCCGCCAATGCGGATCCTCCAGACTCCGAAGGACGTCGTCCTGCTGTACCAGAACAGGAACACCTGGCGCGTCATCCCCACCGACGGACGCCCCCACGATCCGGTCAACTCGCAGGACCAGACGTTCATGGGTGATTCCGTTGGACGCTGGGAGGGCGATACGCTCGTCATCGAGGTGATCGGCTTCAACGACGTGAGCTGGCTGGGCTGGCCCGGATGGTTCCACACGAACAACATGAGAGTCGTCGAGCGGCTGCGCCGCGAGGGCAACACGCTGCATTACCAGGCGACCGTCCACGATCCGGACGTGCTGATGGAGCCGTGGGAGATGGATCCCCGGGCAATGCCGCTCAATACGAGCGATGCGCCTTACCTGGAAGACCCGCCCTGCCTCGACTTCGATCTGTCGCACATGCTGACGAAGGAACGGGGCTAATCTGGCAATGACATTGACGGATTTACGGATTTACGGATTTATGAATTGATTGATGCATTCACGCGTGGCGAACAACCCGTCAATTCGTAAATCCGTAATTTCGTCAATCCTGATTGTTTTCGTCGGCCTCCTGTGGCTGACGTCGATTGGCATCCACGCTTCTCCACAACAGGCTCCGCCTCCCCAGAACCCGGTCAGGATGGCGGAAGAGGTCTTTCAGAACGTTCAGGTCCTGAAGGGGATTCCGGCCGACGAGTTCCTCGACACGATGGGAATGTTCTCGTCAGCCCTGCTCTTCGACTGCGTGAGCTGTCACGCGCAGGAGATCATTTCGGATCCGAAGGGATTCTCAATCGCGACGCCGCGAATTCAGCGTGCCCGACAGATGGTCGTGATGATGAACGCGATCAACAAGCAGTACTTCGGCGGGCAGCCGCGGGTGACCTGCTTTACCTGCCACGGCGGCGGCAACCGGCCGAAGGCCGTGCCGAATCTCGACCTTCAGTACGGCGAGCCGGTTGACGATCCCTACACGATCGAGTTCTTTCCAAGCTTGTACGCGCCGTCGATCGACGCGGTCTTTTCCAAGTATCTACAGGCCATCGGCGGGGCGGAGCAGCTTGCGAAGTTCACGAGCTTTGCGGGCACCGGCACCTACGCCGGTTACGAGACCGAGCAGATGGAGGTTCCCGCCGAGATCTACGTGAAGGCTCCCAACCAGATGGCCACGATTGCAAAGTCGCCCGCCGGCGTCAGCGTCAAGGCGTTCGACGGCCGCAACGGCTGGAGGCTGCAGCCAGACACTCCGTCGCCGCTGCTTCCGCTCACCGGCGGCAATCTCTCCGGTGCAGCCATCGAAGCCATGGTCTGGTTTCCTGCGTCGATTCAGCGCGCGTTCAGTCAGTGGCAGGTGGGCGTCACGGCGATCAACGATCGCGACATCATCGTCGCGCAGGGGACCAATCCGGGCCAGCCTCCGGTCAGGCTGTACTTCGACGAGTCCGGTCGTCTGGTGCGCCTGATGCATTGGCGGCAAACGCCGGTTGGCGCCATTCCGACAAGGATTGACTACGGCGATTATCGGCCCGTCGGCGCGATTCAGATGCCCTTTCAGTGGACGAGAACCTGGACGAACAACCAGGTCGTCATTCAATTGAAGGAAATCCGGCCAAACGCGGCGATCGACGCCGCACGATTCGGCAGGCCGTAGTTGGGCTTCAGATTCGCGTTTTGAAGACTTCCGTCCGGGCGGCGCTGGTGATTGCGGCCACGGCGGGATGTGTGAGACGGCGTTCGGCAGAAATCGCGTAATACCGCTCTCGCACCACCGATGTTCGTCCAACGATTCCGACACGACGACCGCGGAGGATCTCGTCCTCGATTGCAGTCGGCGCCGCAAAGACGGCGTCTCCCCGCTCGCCGAACGTGTTGAGCAGGGCGGGATCCTCGAACTCGCCCGCCACTACGGGTCTCAGGCCCTCGGCCTCGAACCACTGCTCGAGAGCCCGCCGTACCGACGTATTGAGCGTGGGAAGCAGCATCGGCGCGCCATCGAGCGAGCGCGGGAAACGCGTTCGCAGGCGCCGAGCGAGCAGCTTGCCGGCAAAGAACGTAGTGCCCGATTCGCCCAGAAGATGGTTGAACACCTTGACGCGTACGTGAGGCGGCGGCGGGGTATCGCTGATGACGACATCCAGCGCGTGTATGGCCAGTCGTGCGAGAAGCTGCTCGGGATCGTCCTCAGTGCATGTGATCTGCACCGCCCCGACGCTGTCGACCGCAGGCCTCAGCAGCCGGTAAACGACGAGCTTGGGCACCGCATTCGCCACTCCGACTGCAAGCCTGAGCGCACGACCTGACGGCCGTCTCTTGAGGGTCTCGAGCAGTTCGCTGCCTGCCGTGAAAATCTCCGCGGCATATCGCTCGACGACCCGACCGACATCGGTCAGGACAAGCGTACGTCCCTGCCGCTGAAACAGGCGCTCTCCGAGTGCCGCCTCGAGCGTCTTGATTTGGGCGCTGATCGTCGGCTGTGACAGGCGCAGCTTTTCGGCAGCCTTTGAGATTCCGCCTTCCCGTACCACAGCCCAGAAGTAGAGCAGATGATGGTAGTTGAGCTCGTTGGTCACTTGGGGCGGCTTGTACACATACGCATAACAAAAATCTTACTATCAGGTCGCAACTTTCTATTTGTTAATGAGTCGATCTCTCACTATCGTCGATTGGACCGCTATGCGATCTCAAACGCGAATTTTTGTACTCGTTGCGGCCCCGCATAGCGGTCCTAGGCGCGCGGAGCGCGCCAAGCAAATACAGTCAACCAGCCAAGGGCGAGGCACCCACAGCCAACGGGATATCGAGGGCAAGCCCTTGGCTGGTTCAGGCAAGCGCAGGAGAGACGTATGGACGCGTTCGGGTTGATGATCGAGGTGCTGTCGGTCCTGGGAATCGGTCTCGTCCTGCTGACCTTAGGGTGGGCAGCAGTTGAGCGCGGAACGGTTCACCGCGCCTCGGCGCGGCTGCGCCGCAAGGAAAACAAGATGGAGTCATTGCGCGCGGTCGACTGGTGGATAGCGACGGGGACTATGGTCGGGTGGCTCTGATGACCGCCGCACCACAGCGGGCCCAGGCCCCCGTCGAATCGCGCGACGATTCAGCTTCCTGGCACACCCTCACAGTAGACGCCGCCCTCAGCCGCCTGACCAGCGGCCTCGACGGTCTCGCGGACATTGAAGTGCACCGCAGGCTTGCGATCCACGGGCCGAACGAACTGGAAGCGACGACTCGCGAGTCGGCATGGCACACGCTCGCAGCCCAGTTCAAGAACGTTCTCATCCTGATCCTTCTCGCGGGAACCATCGTGTCGGGGTTCCTTGGACACACCCTCGAGGCTGTGGTCATCACGGTTATCGTGCTGTTTGCCGTGCTGCTCGGTTTCATCCAGGAATACCGAGCAGGCCGCGCCCTCGAGGCGTTGAAGAAGATGGCTGCACCAATCGCGCGTGCACTCCGCGACGGGGAGGAACGCGTCGTGCCGGCTCGCGACCTCGTCCCGGGCGATGTAATCGTGCTGCGAGCCGGTGACCGCGTGCCCGCCGACGCCCGTGTCATTCAGACAGCCAATCTCGCAGTCGACGAAGCCGCGCTGACGGGGGAATCGGCGGCGGTACAGAAGACTGTTGCCCACTTCGACGATGAGCGCCTGTCGCTGGGCGATCGCAAGAACATGATGTACGCGGGCACGATGGTCGTCCATGGCCGGGGACAGGCACTCGTCGTCGCGACCGGGATGTCGACCGAGTTCGGGCGCATCGCTCAGATGGTCGAAAGCGTCGAGGCAAGCCGGACACCACTGCAGGAAAACCTCGATCGTCTGGGCGCCACGCTGGGCAAGGGGGCGCTTCTCGTCGTTGCGCTCGTCGTCGTGATTGGCCTCATTCGAGGGCTGCCGCTCATACAGATGTTCATGTTCGGTATTGCACTGGCGGTCGCCGTCGTTCCGGAGGCGTTGCCAGCGGTTGTGACCATCTCCCTTGCCATTGGCGTGCGGCGGATGGTCCGACGGCACGCGCTGGTTCGACGATTGCCCATCGTGGAGACGCTCGGCAGCACGTCCGTCATTTGTTCCGACAAGACCGGGACGCTGACCAGGAACGAGATGACCGTCCGGCAGGTGCTGGCCGGCGAACAGGTCCTCGAACTGACAGGGGTAGGCTACGACCCCGCGGGTCACGTGATTGATGGCGATCGTATCGTCGACCCGACAGACACCGTTCGGGACCTGCTTCACGCAGCCGTTCTTGCCTCCGATGCGCGGCTTGTCACTCGGGATGGTCGCTGGCAGGTCGAAGGAGATCCCACCGAAGGTGCAGTCGTCGTAGCGGCCATCAAGGCAGGGCTCAATCCTGGCCAGCTCAACGAACGGGAACCCCGCACGGCGGAGATCTCATTCACCTCGGAGCGACGCCGGATGACGACGCTGCATTCGGCGTCGGCCGGTGTCGTCGCGTACTCGAAAGGAGCAGCCGACGAGGTGCTCGCGAGCTGCACACGACAGTGGCTGTCGGGCAGGGAAGTGCCTCTGACGCAGCAGGGTTGTGACCAGATCCGCAAGATCGAACAGCGCATGGCGGCCGACGGCCTTCGCGTCCTCGCAATCGCGCGGAAATCGGGCGCCACGCTGGAGGACGCGGAATCGGACATGACCCTGCTTGGCCTGGTCGCGATGATGGATCCTCCGCGCGCCGAAGCGCGGGCCGCAGTGGAAACGTGCGCAGTCGCAGGCATCCTTCCGGTGATGATTACCGGCGACCATCCGCTGACAGCCCGGACGATCGCCATCGAACTCGGACTGCTCAAGGACCGACGCGTCGTGACGGGCCGTGAGCTCGAGATGATGACCGATGACGATCTCGGTCAGACGGTCACAGAAATTGGCGTATATGCGCGCGTCTCACCGGCCGACAAGCTTCGAGTCGTCGACGCGTGGCAGAGCCGCGGCGAGATCGTCGCGATGACAGGAGATGGCGTGAACGACGCACCGGCCCTCAAGAAGGCCGACGTCGGCATCGCAATGGGCATCGCAGGCACCGACGTGAGCAAGGAAGCGGCGGGAATGACGCTGCTCGACGACAACTTCGCCACGATCGTTGCGGCGGTCGAGGAGGGACGAGTCGTCTTCGGCAACATCAAGAAGTATCTGATGTACCTGCTGTCATGCAATGTTGGCGAAATCATCATCCTTGCCGGTTCCGTTATTGCCGGACTGCCATTGCCACTCAGCGCGGTGCAGATCCTCTACGTCAATCTCGCCACGGACGGGTTGCCGGCGCTGGCGCTGGCCGTCGATCCGCCGGAAAGAGACTTGATGCAGCGAAAGCCGCGCGACCCCCGTGTCGGGATTTTCACGCGGCCCGTCGTTGCAATACTGTTGACAGCCGGACTGTGGTCCGCGCTCGTGAACATGTCGCTGTTCGCCTGGCTGCTCTACGCCGGCCGGCCCCTGGCGGAAGTCATGGCGATGATTTTCGTGTTGCTGGTGCTGATTCAGTTTTTCAATGCGTACAACTGCCGGTCGGATCGAATATCGGTGTTTCACCGGCCATTCAAGAACCGGTGGCTGAACGCCGCGGTCGCGTGGGAGCTGCTGCTGCTCGCTGGGATCGTGTACGTGCCGTTCTTCCAGCGGGCGTTTGGCACCTTCAGCCTGACATTCGCCGATTGGGTGACGACGGGCGTCCTGGCGTTCTCGATTGTGCCCGTGCTCGAACTGGTGAAGTGGATGGTCCGCCGCGGCTGGTTCGGAGCACTGGAGTGAACAGCTTCGGTGCGCATGCGTAGAGCTCCCACTAGCTCGGCAATTATTTCTTCAGCGTTTGCAAGTACGCTACGAGGTCATCGAGTTCGTCCTTCGGCAGCGTAAATGCCTTCATGGCGGGCTTGCGTTCGGCCTTTGCCTTGGCCGCCATATCAGGCGCGTTCGTAATCCATTGCCGGATCTCCTCGGCGGAAAGCTTGGAACCGACGCCATCAAGCGGTCCCTTCTTGTTTCCCTCTCCGGCAACCGAATGGCAGATCGAACACTTTAGGGTCGCAAAGACCTGCTGGCCTTTATTGGCTTGCCCTTGAGCCGAAGCGGCCGCAGGGATCGCCAACGACGCAACGACAACGAGCGCGACGCCGAATGTCTCTTTCACAGATTTGTCCTCCGACCTGGGGTCACTTCGCAATTACAGTGCCCAAGGGAAGCTGCGGTCGAAGCGTCGTGCTGACACGGTGTTGGAGCCCTCACCGACCGGAGCATTTCGCCGGATCGCGCGAGATTTTTCGCACGGCACGAAAAAATCCTCAGAGGTGTAAATCGATACGTTGGGGTAGGCTCTTCAGTGCCATGGCGTCGTTGGAAAAGCGTGATCGCCGCAACGTGCTGAACTGGCTCCTCGGTTTGTGGGGCGGAGGCGTGCTTGGGGCCGTGTTCTATCCCGTCGCGCGGTACCTGACCCCGCCCGACATCCCCGAGGCGGCAGCAGTGTCAGCGACGGCAGGCAGCGCGCGGGCGCTCCTGCCGAATTCGGGTCGGGTCGTGCCATTCGGGCCCCGTCCGGCCATCGTCGTCCGCACCCCGGCCGGCGAGCTACGCGCGTTCTCGGCCACGTGCACGCACCTCGATTGCACCGTGCAGTACCGGTCAGATCTCCAGCGTATCTGGTGCGCTTGCCACAACGGCCAGTACGACCTCATTGGACGCAATGTCGCCGGCCCACCGCCCCGTCCCCTCGAAGCCTACAACGTGAACCTGAAGGACGACGAGATAGTGATCACGCGGAGGTCGTGATGGCGTCGCGTCTTCGCCCGTGGCTCGAGGAACGACTGCCGCTGGCAGAGCTCCTCGAGACTCTCCGGCACAAGACGGTCCCGCATCACCGCTACTCTGTCTGGTACTACTTTGGGGGCATGACGCTGTTCCTGTTCGCCATGCAGGTGGGGACCGGCGCCCTGCTGTTGTTGTATTACCGGCCCAGCGCCACAGAAGCGTACGAGAGCGTCCAGTTCATCGTCACGCGGGTCCCGTTCGGCTGGCTGGTGCGATCCATTCACGCCTGGTCCGCCAACCTGATGGTGGCGTGCGCTTTCGCACACCTCTTCAGCGTGCTGTTTCTGCATGCGTATCGGCGACCGCGGGAGTTGACGTGGGTTTCGGGGGTTCTCTTGCTCCTGCTGACGCTCGCGTTCGGATTCACAGGTTATCTGTTGCCGTGGAACGAAGTCTCATTCTTTGCGACGCGCGTCGGCACCGACATCGCCGCGACCGTGCCAGTGATTGGACATGGCCTCGTTCGATTTCTCCGTGGCGGCAACGACGTTTCCGGCGCCACGCTGACTCGGCTATTTGGCTTTCACGTGGCAGTACTTCCAGCTATTGCCACAGCCCTGGTGGGATTGCACCTCTTGCTGGTCCAGCGACACGGCATGAGCGTCCCCCCGTCGGTCGAGCGTAATCGGGCGGCCGATCCCGGGGTAATGAGAACTATCCCCTTCCTGCCGCACTTCCTTCTGCGCGACTTGTTCGCCTGGACCGCGGTTTTGGCGATGCTGGCTGCGCTATCGACCTTCTACCCATGGGAGCTGGGAACGAAGGCCGACCCGTTCGCGGCGGCGCCAGCCGGTATCCGGCCTGAATGGTACTTTCTCTGGGCGTTTGAAGCGCTGAAGCACATGCCATCGACACTGGCCGGTATCGACGGCGAATTCGTGGCGGTGGCTGCCATGGGCATCGCGGGAATCGGAGCGATCCTGTTGCCCTTCATAGCGCGAAATACGCACGGTGGCCGCCGCCTCGTTGTCTGGACCGGCATCGTCGTGCTTTTCTTCATGAGTGCGATGACTGCGCTTGCTCTGGCCGGAAACACACCGTGACGGGCACCGTCCGGATTGCCGTCGCCGCAATCGCACTTTCCTTGTTCCCGGCCACAATACGGGCGCAAACCGCAGTGGAAACCGCCAAGTCTGCATTCGGCGAGGACGTTCATGCGGCGGCGGGGCTCACCTGCGCTGCGTGCCATGTGTCCTCGCGAGGCGCGGGAACGCTTCCGATACCGTCTCGGACGGCAATAGCACCACTGTGTGCCACGTGTCACAGCGACGCGGCCTATATGCGGCGGTTCGATCCGCAGGTACGTGTCGACCAGTTTCTTCAATACCAGACGAGCGTTCACGGCAAGCGGATGGAAGCCGCCGACGAGCGCGTGGCCACCTGTACCGACTGCCATGGCGCCCACGGCGTCAAGCGTGTAAACGATGCTCGTTCACCGGTGGCCCCTCTGAACGTGACAACCACCTGCGGACGCTGCCACGGGGATCCGGCACGCATGGAGCCGTTCGGACGCGAGGCGACTCCCCCGGCCGACTGGTCTGCGAGTGTCCATGCCGCCGCGCTTCTCAAACGCGGAGACACCTCTGCGCCGACATGTATCGCCTGTCATGGCAGTCACGGTGCGACACCGCCCGGGGTGACGTCCGTTGCCAACGTCTGCGCGCAATGCCACGTAAGAGAAGCTGAGCTGTTTCGGGTTAGTCCGAAAAAGGAGATATTCGACGCCCTTGAAGAGCCCGAGTGCCTGACCTGTCACCGCAATCATCGGATAGAGCCCCCGCAGGATACGTGGGTGGGCGTGCAGGAAGGCTCGGTGTGTACTGAATGTCACGACGAATCTGGCGACAGCGGCATGACGATTCGCCAAGTGCGCGAGGAACTCGATGGTCTCTCGGCCGCGTTGTCCAATGCCAACGCAGTGCTGACGCGCGCTGAGCGTGCCGGCATGCTGGTGGATGACGGACGCACCGCATTTCAGGAGGCGCGCGATTATCGGGTCCAATCGCGTGTGCTCGTGCACGCGTTCGCGCTTGCCCCTTTTTTGAAGGTGACCACCGAGGGCATTACATCCGCGCGGCGGGCTCAACAAGCAGGTGAGGCTGCTATGCTCGAGCTGCAGACGAGGCGGCGCGGATTGGCACTGGCGACCCTCCTCATTCTCGCGTTCCTCGGAACACTATGGTTGAAAATCCGCCGCTTGCCCCCGCCATCGTCGTAGCCGTCGATGCAGTCAAAGCCATGTGAAGCGATCGTCGAGCTGTTCGGTCTCTCGGCTCGCAACAGATCAGACCGTGTGTAGCACCAGCCGACGACTTTGTAGAAAAAATTTCATGACGCGCGCGATTGATGATGTTACTCTTGCGTAACACTCACATCCGGAGCAGCGCGATTCTTGCTAGCGGCGCATAGCATCCCCGCGAATTCGAGCGGTGACTTCAAGCCGGTGCAGCTTGGCGACGGTGTATCGCCCGCATCGGCTGTCAGCGATCCTCATTCATCAAAGGTCAGGGATGAATCGGTGCTAGTGGAGCGTCGAGCAACCTTCTCCGCACGTTTGAGGGCTGCGCGCGAGTCGAACAGCGTGTCGCTCGAGCAGATTGCCGCGTCCAGCAAAATCAACGTGGCGCTGCTCAAGGCTCTCGAGAGCGGCAATGTCGCGCGCTGGCCCAAGGGGCTGTACCGCCGTTCGTACCTTCGCGACTATCTTAGGGCGGTGGGCCTACCAGTCGAACCGACAGTCGCTGACTTCGTCCGCCTCTTTCCGGACGAAGAGGACCAATCGATCGAAATGACCGCGGCGTGCGAGGAGGACGAGTCGCCCGCATTGGCGATGACGCTCGAAGCTAATAAGGCTGGTTGGCGTATCAAAGTACGTCGACACGCGGCTGCCGCAATCATCGACGCCGGCATCGTATTGATTGCGTCTGGCGCTCTTCGCACTGGGGGTTCAGGCCGACTTCTGGGTGGCGCTTGCGTCCATCGCTCTTGTCTACTATTCAGTTGCCACCACCGCGCTCGGCCACAGCCTTGGAGCGCATTGGGTAGTCGATCGAAACCGGCGGCGCTGGAAGACCGCACTATTGCTCCCTGCCCGGCAGGATTCGCTCGCCGAGAGAGTTCGCCGTTTACGCAAGTTGTCTATTCCGCAGGGTTCGGGCATCCCGGGCGAGGCCGGCCGGGTCCCATGGAGACGCGACGCCACTGGTGTCTCGTGGAGGCGAGAAGCCGCCCGGGTCCCGTGGAGCGCCATCCTTCTCCGAATACGATTTCTTCGCTAGGGGCTGCAACCCAAACAGGAGCCCCTCTCCCGCGCTCGGTTGGTGCCCGAGTGGCCTTGCGGTTGGCGGACGGATTCGTTAGGATCCGCCTCCTTACCCGTCGCGCTGTCAGTGGCTGGAGGTTGCGCCATGCCCTCTCTCGACACGCTGACCGATCGCATTCGTGCTCAATTTGGCGACCTTCCCGGACTGAAGGTGACCTTCGCGGAGGCATGCCGACTGTGGCATGCCGATGAGGCGAAGTGTCTGGCTGCGCTCGAAGCGCTGGTCGAGGAAGGTTTTCTGCGTCGAAGCGCGTCGGGCGCGTTCATCGCCTTGCCGAAACCACAAGGGAGGACGATGAAGGCCGCCTTGCTGGACAGCTCGCCCACCGTGCGCTGCCCTCGGTGCCGCCACCTCAACGTCGTCAACGTCGAGCGGAGGCTCGCAGCAGCCACGCGACCGGTGACGTTTCGATGTGTCGCATGCTGGCGGATCGTCTCGGTGGCAAGCAAGTTGGCGGAGATCTAGTAGCCCGCCGCCTACTGCTGCTTGCATTTCACATTCGAATAACCCGAACGGAATGCGGTCACAGTGCCGGCCTCCGGGTCGAACTTGTGCCGCCATACGCACGCTGTGTCATTGGCAAGCAGGTGTATCGACACAGATGCCTCCGGCGAAACGGTCTTCACGTAGTGAATATCGCCGTCCGGCGGGAGCAGGGTATAGAACTCGCCAGGTGTAACCGTCTGCTGGATGGCCATTCGAAGCGTCGCTCGCTCGGGGTCGGCGCCGTCGTCGAGACGCTCGTAGGTCGTGTCGAGCTGTGCGCCGCGGTAGACGCCGACCAGCCCCCACGCAAGGTGATCGTGCACTGGTGTCGACACGCCCTGTGGGACTACGAGCGAAAACAGGCAGAGCGACCCGTCTTCCGCTCTATATAACGCGTACTGGCCGATTCCCCCGCCCATACCGCTGCTGACGTCCGGCTGAGCGAATGCCTCAGGAAGCCAGCCATCTGCGGCGAGCAGCCGCGCAAACGCGGGTCTGAGCGCGTCAACGCGGACGGCGTTGTTGGCGACCGTCTCGGCGACACGCCGCGCCTCGTCGATCAACGCCCGGATCTCCGGCACATCTACGATGAACCCGAACTGACCGTTATGGTCATGCGTCAAGTTGCACATTTCTGCTCCTACCAACTCCCGGCTACCAGCTACCAGCTACCGACTACCGACTAATGCCGGGCAGATGCCGCTGATGCGCCACGCGCAGCGCGACGAGATCGGGATGATCGATGCGGAGCTCCTTCGCGATGCGATGAATCTCGCTCTCCTCGGCGGTGGAGATTGCTTCGTCTGCTGCTGATAGCGCGAAGAGGCATCGCATGAGCGCGAGCTTCTGCTCGTAGGTCGCCATCTTCGACAACTCCCTGGCCACCAGATAGTTGGCGGTCCCGCCAAACAGGAGATTGCTCGCCTTCGCGAGTTGCACCACCACCATGGCCTGGTCGCGCGACAACTGCCCATGTTCTTCCACGAGCGTCTCCATGGCTCGTGTCTCTTCCGTCGAAACGTGCTGATCGGCGTGCGCGACGCGCCCGAGCACGTATGCAAACGCGGCGAGGTAGCGCGCACGGTCTGGTTCCAGGTGATCGAGCGCCTCAAGGGTCGCTCGAAGCGGTGCAAGCTCGTCCTCCTCGGATGCACCCACGCCAAGCCACGCGCGTATCGACTTCAGCGGCATGGGCATAGTCTTATCCAACCGATGTTGAATTGACGAATCGACGGACTTACGAATTGGCGGATTTATTGCGGCAATCCAGTGCCGCATGAAAATTCGTCAATCCGTGTCAATTCGTCAATCCGTAAATTCAACCAGACGTATAATCGCGCCATGATGCGACATTTCCAGTCCTGCTCGGCCCTGCTTGTGCTGTTCGCATTGACCGCCGTGAGCGTGTCCGCTCAGCAGGTGGTCAAGAAAGACATCGCCGGCGTCTCGACCTTCGCCCAGCTCGAGTCGACGATCGCGTGTGGCGGCTCGACCAAGCCGGAGGCGATTCGTGAGATCAGGAACATGGGGTTCAAGTCGGTGGTCAACCTTCGTCTTGCGACCGAAGAAGGCGCGATGGTCGAGGAGGAAGGTGCGGCGGTCAGGGCGGCGGGCATGAATTACGTGCATCTGCCATTCAACGCCCAGTCTCCTGATCCGCAGCTGATAGACAATTTCATTGCCGCAGTCACGAAGCCGGCCAACACGCCCGCGTACGTGCACTGCGCAGCAGGCGGGCGCGCCGCCGCGCTCTGGATGATCAAGCGGGTGAAGGCCGACGGCTGGACCGTGGATCGTGCGCTTGTCGAAGCGAACGCCCTCGGCCTCAACGACCGCTTCAGGCCATTCGCGATGAACTATCTCGCGACGCATCCTTGATGCGGTCTTCATGAACTTCAAGACGTAGGGCGCGGCTTTCGTCCGCGCGCACGCCTCGACTGACGCTCGGGGTGCCCTGAAGCCACGTCGAAGGTGCGCTTGAAACGGCCCTCGTCGCGTGCGACAACTCTGTAACCGCGGCACCAAAAAGGTACGGAGTCCCGTCGCCGCGAAGACCAGCATCAGACCATTCACGCCGAGCCGGCCCCCTCACGAACCGTGCTGAAACGGCACACGACCTGCTATTCGCGGGGCCGCGATGATCGAGCTTCTCTCCCATTCGTTGCAGGAACTCGTCGTCGGCATGAGCAGAAACGTGCTGCGCGTGCTGGGCTATCCATTCAATCCGGGTGAGCGGCTCTTCGTGGTCTACCTGGCGACGTCGCTGCTGATGGCAGCGGCCGTGTGGAGGTATGCCTCCCGGCGCGAGCGTCAATCCGGAGGGACCCCCGTCACCCTGAGAGAGTTCCTGTTTCCGGCCAGTATCTGGCGTTCGGCGTCGGCCTGGCTCGACGTCCGTTATTTCTTTTTTCATCAGATATTCCGAGTGTTCCTCTACGGCACCTTCGCGCTGATGGTGGCCGACTGGTCCTTCAAGACCGCGGCAGGAGTCTTCGGCAGCCCGCAGGGGTCACAGGCGGACGTGGACGGTCCGCTTGCGTGGCTGTTGGCTCTCGGCTATGGCTTCGTGTCGGTTGCGGTTTTCGACCTCGTCGCCTGGGCGCTTCATTTTTGCCAGCACCGAATTCCTGTCTTGTGGGAGTTTCACAAGGTTCACCACTCCGCTCGGGTAATGCACCCGCTGACAAATTACCGCGAGCATCCCGTTGACAACGCACTTTATGCGATTGGTCTCGGAGCGAGCACCGGGCTGGTTGCCGCGAGCGTCTCCGCACTCCTTGGATATATGCCCTCAGAGCCCACGGTGCTCGGGGTCGGGATATTCGTGGTCGCGTACAACGGGCTGGGCTACAACCTGCGACATTCGCACATCTGGCTGCGCTGGCCGGGACCGCTCGTCTACATGTTCGGATCCCCCGCGCATCATCAGGTGCATCACAGCTACCATCCGACGCACATCAACAAGAACTTCGCGTTCATGTTTCCTGTGTGGGATCTCATCTTCGGCACCTTCCAGGTGCCGCAGACAAATGCAGACGTGAAGTTCGGTCTCGGCGATCGAGAGGAAGAGGAGTTCACATCCTGCCTGGGACTCTACTTCCTACCTTTCAGGAACGTCGTCCGCCTCTTCGTCCCCGAGCACCGAAGAATGCTGCAGCGCGAGGAACCTGCGCATCCGGAAGGCTCATGAACGGCCCGATTCTGACGACCACCCGGAAAGACACGGAAGGTTCCAGCGGCTGTCGACGTCGGCGAAGAAATAGGGCGTATCAGTGTTGTTGTATCGCAGGTGTGCGCGCAAACCAACGGCGCACGGTTCGCACAATGACTACGGCGAAAATGGCGATGAGGACGATCAGCAGGATCACGACGCCGAGCGCCACTACGGGATACTGCAGCGCCAGAAAACCGAGACCCACCACGAACAGGTCCTCACCGAGGCTCAGGATCCAGTTCGAAAAAGGCTCCGGGCTGGCGTTCGCCGCCGCTCGCGTACTCGTCTTCGTCAGGTGACTGCCCGCAGCGACGGTGCCGCCGAGCAATGCAACCAGACCTTCCATTGCCGGCGATGCGTCGCCGAGTGTTGCCACAGCGATGAGCGCACCGCCGATGGGACGGATCGCCGTATGGAGCATGTCCCACAGCGTATCGACGTACGGAATCTTGTCGGCAAAAAACTCGACGACATAGAGAACGATGGCAGCGCCTATGACGACGTTGTCGTTGAACACCTCGAACTGCGGCGGCAGCGTAACCCAGTGATATCGCGCGGCAAGGCCCAGTATGGCAACCGTCGCATACAGGTTCACTCCTGCCGCAAACGAGAACCCGAGGGTGCGGCCGAGCGTCGTCAGGTCCATAACGGGATCAACCCACGTCCACCAAGCAAGTTTCGCACCTGGTGCGTGGCCCGTGCTTCAGGTTGTGGCTCGACGCTCGGATCCGTTCACCGTGTTCCGGTGGTGGCTTCGAGCGCCCTGTACGACCCGGCAGCGTAAACGATGCGGCCACCAACCATTGTGAGGACTGATTCAATACCGCCAATCTGATCGATTGGCACGGTCATGTAATCCTTCGACAGCACTGCGAGGTCGGCCAGCTTACCCACCTCGAGTGAGCCGCGAACATCTTCATCGTGGGAGACCCAGGCGCTGCCCGACGTGTAGAACCGAAGCGCGTCGTCTCGGCCCGGCGTTTCCTCCGGCCCGCGCAGCGCCGTGCCTCCCGCGTTCTTGCCGTCGAGGAACCATTGGAGCACCGTGAACGGGTTGTACGTGGAGACGCGATGCGCGTCCGTGCCGGCGCCGATCGCCACGCCGAGCTTCTTACCGGTGACGACAGGTGGCTGGCGACGAATCGCTTCCGCTCCCTCACCCTTCAGCACTTCGTCGCCGGAGTTGTACCTCGCATCCTGAACGGTCCAGCCGATTCCAAGAGCTTTCATCCGTGCCAGGGTCCGGGGTGATGCGTCATTCAGGTGCGCGATCGTCCATCGAAGCGGCGCGATCGGGAATTCGCGATTCACGCGCTCCCAGATGCCGAGCAGTTGCTCGATATTGGCCTCGCTGTTCCAGTGCATCGTCACGGTCAGACCGCGCGAAGCAGCCCAACGGACGATGTCGTAATACTTCTGCTTGTCGGCGTCCGCGGGGATGCCGTTGATGCCGTTCATGGCCCACGTGATTCGCTCACCGATGCCATTGAAGCGCAGCATGTCGTCACCGAACCCCTGAGGCATCAGCGCAAGATACCGCTGGTATTCCTCGAACTCGGACCCGTCTGTCATCCCGCACAGACTGTAGGCCACGCGCAGCGTGAGCTGCTTGTCGCGCCAGACCTTGAAAAGCGCTTCATACTCGCGCGGCGTCACGTTGTTGCCGCCAGGATCCACGACGCCCGTGAGCCCCAGTCGATTGAGCTCGCGGAAGAAGGTCCTCGTGCCTTCGACTTGTTCCTCGAACGACGGCTTGGGCAGACGATCGAACAGCTCCACCAGGTTCCCGGTAATCGCCCCTGTCAGACGTCCGCTCTGGTCGCGCTCGAGACGATTTCCGCGCGGCAGGTCGGCATCGGTCGTGATGTTCAACGCCTTCAGCGCGAGCGGTGTCAGCATTGCCCATCCGTAGGCGAGCTGCACGTACACAGGATGGTCGGGCGCGGCGGCGATGAGCTCCGCCTGCGTGGGACGGCGCCGCTCCTTGTAGGCTTCGAGCGTCGCGGGCGGCGTGGCCACAATCAGCCATGCGCCGGGCCTGGCTCGGTGCGCGGCGTCACGGAGCCGACCTAACGCTTCCGCAAGCGTGGTCGCGCCAATCCAGTTCACTTCTGTGCTGAAGCTGAGCGCTGCGCGCGTCGCGTGCATGTGGGAATCGATCAAGCCTGGAATGACGGTGCGTCCCTGCAGATCGATTGTCCGCGTCGTGCGACCCGCAAGTTTTCGAATCTCCTCGTCACTGCCGAGCGCGAGAACCTTTCCATCGCGGACCGCAAGCGCACTGCGCGTGGAAAATGACGCATCGACGACCAGAATCTTGCCGTTCACAAGCACGGTGTCGGGCACCTGGGCCGATGCCGACGCTGCGACCGCGACGCTGAGGACGGCCGACAACGAAGCTGTTACGAGCCGCTCGCGCACGATTCACCTCCTCGCAGAAGTCCGAGCCCGGATGGCGGCGAGCATACTACACCGCCGTCCTGAAAATTGTCCGAGGCCCGACGCGGGTGTAGGATCTCCTCGGTCAACCGTCCCTACGGAAACGGGTTACAACGAGATGGTTTAGGAGGAACACCATGCGCCTGATCCCACTCGTGCCGGCCGTGTTCGTCCTGGTGGTATCAGGACCTGCCTTTGCCCAGGAATGGACCGAGTATGTCAGTCGGGAAGATTTCTTCAGTGTCAATTTCCCCGGCCAACCTGAGGTGCGGGACATCACCTACCCAACCGAATACGGCATCACCCTGCCGGGTCGCGTCCACAGCCGGGAGGATGGCCCCAACCGTTACTCAGTCACGGTGATCGACTACTCGACGGCCCAACAGATTCATACGGAGCGATCCAAGAGGTGCACAGGATATCCGGACACTTGCGGGAACCGCTGGATGGTTGAGTTGCGGGGCGCGATGGACTATGCAGCATCGAAATTCATTCTCAAGCGGGACGCCAGGGTGACCCTCTACGCGTACTACTGGTCGGACCTCGTTGAAGGACGGCGGCTGCAACTCACGAACGCCGATGGTTCGAATACATTCGTTGCGATTCATCTGCACGAAAACCGTCTCTATATCCTCGAGGGCACCGTATCGCCGAGCTCCCCACCGCCGGCGTTGTTTCAGCAGTCGCTGGGATTCATCGACAAGGAGGGGAGGAGAGTTCGGTACGAGACCATCTACGACAACGCATACCCACCACCTCCCCGCACGAGGTAACAACGCCAGCATGTTCTGTGCTACCAGGGAAAGCGGAGTATGAAGGCGACGTACTTGGTCCGTCGGATGATGGCCGTGGTGATCGTGGTGGCGATCCTGCCGCTCATCGCGGCAGCGGCCGCCGGACAAGCCCTCTTTTCGCGCGATGCTCCGAAAGAGCCAGGCGCGAGGAGCTGGGCACTGGAACGCGCGAAACTTCCCCCGTTCGACCCACCGCGAACGAAGGATGGCAGACCCGATCTGACTGGACGCTGGGCGGGCACTCCCGGGGGAGACGACGTCGAGGAGCACGACTACGTCGATATCAGCTCACCGCCCGAAGAAAGTTTTGTTTCCGACCCGCCCGACGGGAAGATCCCCTACCAGCCGTGGGCGCTGGCAAGGCGAGCGGAGCATCGGGCCGGTCTCGCGCGCGGGTGGCCGGGCGAGAGCGGGCAACGCCTGTATGCAGACCCGCAGACGTTTTGTCTCTACACCGTTCCGCGCGCGACCTATCGCGGCGGGTTCGAGATACTACAGGGCCCCGGTTACGTGCTCATGATGTTCAACTTCAGCCACTACTCGCGCTACATCCCGACTGATGGACGCCCGCATCGGCTGGGGGACCGCGTGAAACTCTGGATGGGCAATTCCCGAGGTACGTGGGAGGGCAACACGCTCGTCGTCGACGTGACGAATCTCAATGGCAAGAACTGGCTCGACCAGGTAGGAAACTTCGTCAGCGACAACGTGCACGTGATCGAGCGCTTCACATTGGCGGCCGCCAACATCATCGACTATGAGGTGACGATCGACGACCCGACGGTATTCACCCGACCCTGGAAGATTCGACTTCCGTTCCGTCGAGCCGGTGCCGCGGCAAACGACCGGCACGCGACCGAGATGTGGGAGAACGCGTGCCACGAAGGCAACAAGGCCCCCGAAGACATACGTGAGCTTGGATTCAAGTGGTTTTCGGGAGTTGTTCCGCCGCGGTGATCGGAAACCTAAAGGTTTCCGGCTACCACGTAACCTGTCCCCTGTAACCTCTCCTGTAACCCTGTCAACACCCCCACGTCATCGATCCAGATCACGCCGTGCGTGCCTGGCTTCGCGACGCCCGAATCGAGGATGAACACGATTCCGCGAGCCTTGTCGAGATTCAGCCTGCCGTCGGATACGGGATCTCGCGTCCGAAACTGCTGAAACGGAATCGCGACGCGCCGCCATTCGGGGGCGCTTCTGACCGATGTGTACCACCACTCGGTGCCGTCCTCGGACCGCGCATTCTCGTCGCGCACCTGGACCCATATGCGGTACTCGCGATCGGATCGCACGAGGAAAGTCAGGCCGAGGGATCCCGACAAATCGTCCGAGCGCAAGCGGACCAGCGCTGCAAACGGCGAGGGGATCTCCGCTGTTGGCGGACTCAACTCGAACGAGAGGCGAGCGGCCCGGCTGCCGTCCATCCCTCCTTTGACGTCGGTGACGTTCCGGTCGACGACCGTGGAGGCGTCGGAACCGGGTTCAAAGCTGGACGCTGATTCGAAATTATCGACCATCAGTTTGGGCGGCGGCACGTCACGAACAGGCATGAGGCTGCGCTGCCGCCGGGCGTCCTGCTCGGCTGGATCGAACACATAAATCGGATTCGACACGACCCACGGCACGTCCCACCCTGGCGCATTGACCTCGACTCGGTACACACCCGGCGCGGTGACAGGCCACGACAGCGCCCGCTCGTTCCGGGAAATCACTTCGCCATTGAGCCGCAGCGTGACGTTCGAGCCATCAGGCACCTGCCCTCCCGCCCGAAGCACTGGGGACGACGACAATGAAACCGCGTCACCCATGTCCCATTGCTGACTGCCGCTTTCGGCATTGAAAAAGAACCCGCTGCCAGGGGCGAGTGCGTCGAGCGCAACATAACCCCGACCGCGTCTGAGGCTCGATACGATCGCGGCCGCGTCGCGCGCCGCATCGCCGGTGAGCGGCTCGTCGAGCAGCACATGATTCTGCGCCAGGCGAAACAGCGCCTCGTACGACGGTACGGGTACGGTCATTCGGCTGCCGAGACGCACGCCTCCGTGCGCGTCGGAGCCGACCACCATCGGCACGTTCCGCGTAAGCAGCAGCCGATCCCACCGCTGGCGTGCTTCGTCCGGTAGTGTCAACACATTCAGCAGCGCATACGACGAGTCGAGCGGATAGTTGATCGCGCTGCCGATGATTGCCGGCCACGCCGCCGCACGCCATTGGCTGTCGCCGTTCAGGAGCTCGATGCCCCAACTGCCGGGCAGATCCCACCCACGCCACTGGAAATCAGATTCCGGACTCATCGGATGCGCGACCATCGCGAGGCCGCCAAGATGATCGACATCCTCGAACACTTCAGCGGCGTCGTCAGTGAAACGGAACGTCGGCTCTGGAACGCCTAGGCCCAGCACATGGCCGGAACGAGTGGAGATCTCTGTGCCGACGATGACGAGGACGCCATCCGAGTACCGCTCTTGAGGCTTGAGGTCGAAATCGTTGTGGTCGGTGATGATGACGAAATCGAGCCGCGCCTGCTTTGCTGCCGCCACGATCTCATCAACGTCGCCGACGCCGTCCGAGTGCACGCTGTGTACGTGCAACACGCCTGACGCTCGCCTGCGCAAATCGGGCGGCTCCGGCCCGCTTACCTCAAACGGACGCCAAAGCAGCACCCGCAGCGCAGCACCGGCCGTCAGCAGCACCACGCAGACAAGGAGGATGCGTGCCTTCGTCAAAGCGTCACTGCTCAGCGACGGGCGCGACGAAGCAGGACAAGGTCCTGATGAGGATTGCCGGCGGCGCCCCGGGGGATGAAGTCAACCAGCTTGAAGCCGTCGCTCAAGGTCTCTCGAATATAGTCTTCCGAGCAGTACACGCCGCAATAGTTTGTCCCAGCCGCTTCTGGATTGCGCACGACAAGCCGTGCCTGGTGAAAAAGACGCCGCTCATCATCGGTGAGCTCGTCCAGATACGCTTCGCCATGCGTGGTCACGAGCAGCAACCCGTCTGGCTTCAGCACGCGCTCCATCTCACGCATCCAGGCAAACGCGAGCGGCTCGGGGAGATGGGTAAAGACGGACAGGGCATATACGAGATCGAATTGCGCGCCGCTGTAAGGAAGCGGTGGATGCAGTCCGTTGGTGGCGAAACGAGCGAAGGTGAGCCTGCGACGGCACCAGTTGATCGGCTGCGGGTTGTAGTCGCATCCGTGGACTTCAGCATTCAGGCGGGCCCAGTGTCGAACGACGCGACCGCAGCCACAGCCGAAATCCAGCACCCGGCCGAGACTCTCGAGCCTCACGCCATTCTTGGCGAGCGCGGTGACGATGCTGGAAGCGGCAAGGGCACCGCTCTGAAACATCCAGGCAAGCGAAAATGTCCCGGTGGTGAGCCGAACCAGTTTCACTGGAGGCGCCGGCAGCCCGTCCGGCGTGCCTCGAAACCAGAACGGGGCGTTGTCGGCCAGGTGTTGCACGCTCCGGACGGAATCCCTGACGTTGCGGGCCGCGGAAAGAAGCCCGACCGACGTCAGTGTCGTCCGCAGGCGCGACCGCAGCACGCTATCAATTTTCTCCAATCCATTCGGAATTCTACGCCGTGGCGAATGGTGGTCGATGTGAAGCGTGGGCCTTACCTCTCGAAAGCGCCAGCTTTGGCCGATAATTGAGCCGGATGAACGCGCAGAGGAACGGTCTCGCTCTCGCGTGGTTCTTTCCCATCATCATTCGTGGCGCACTCTCGAAAGCCTGGACAGCGTTTCGGGAAAATCGACTGCCACTTTCCCCTCGATGGTGGCTGCAGGCCCTTTCCCTTCATTGGAAGGAGACACGGGTAAGTCTCGAGGCAGTCTCTCCGTCCGCTGGACTGGATCGCGCACGGCTCGATGCGTCGTACAGGCGGTGGCTGCTCGACAAGGAGCAGTGCGAGGCAGAGGAAATCCGAAGTCCACATCTTTCAATCGCCGCACTGGTCGACGAGCCGGCGCATCTAGACGCAGTCATTCAGTCGGTACTCCGGCAGTCATTCGACGATTGGGATTTGTCGCTCATCCCGTTGAGATGGCGGCCCGAGGTACGAAGGCATCCTCGAAGGAAGACGTGAGGATCCCCGCATTCGCCTCGTCAGGTTGGACAACCTCGCGAGGGCTGACAGTACGTGGCTGCCTCCGGGCACCGGGGAAACTGTCGTTTTTCTCGATCCGCAAATCCTGCTCGCCCCTGACGCACTCGCGCATATCGCACGAATGACACTGCGCGAACCCGACGCGTGGATCTATACAGACGACGATTTACTGGACAGTGAGGGGCGAAGGTCCGACCCCAACCTCAAGGGGGCGTTCAGCCCCGAGTTGGCGCTGGTCGACGATTACGCCACCCGCGTGGCCGTGTCGCCGCGCCGCACCATCGTCGAAGCCGGCGGACTTGATGGTGCTTACGGCGCAGCGCAAATTTACGAGCTGTTCCTCAGAGTCGTTGACGGTGGCGTGCGCGTCGAACATCTTGCCCACGTCTGTTGTCACAGGCGTACCTTGGTTCCGCCCGTGCTCACCCGGGAACATCGACGAGCAGCAAACCAGGCGCTGGCGCGCCGGGGTGTGGCGGCCGAGGTCGTCTCGGAACAGGCTGTCGAGCGAGGGGTCGCCGGACAGCGGGTGAAGTGGCGTCGGGGTGATCTCGGTGGTGCGGAAGTGACGATCGTGATCCCTACGCGGGACCGGGTTGAACTGCTGCGGGCCTGCCTCAACAGCCTTCGTCGAACGCTCGACATGTCGCGCGTCAAGGTGCTGATCGTCGACGACCAATCCCGGCAACCCGACACTCTGACCTTTCTCGCCGATTTCGAGCGCACCGCGGGTTGTCGCGTCCTTCGGACACCCGCGGTGAGCGACACGTTCAACTATTCGAGGCTGATGAATCTCGGCGCCCGCGAGGTCGACACGCCCTTGATGCTGCACCTCAACAACGACGTCGAGGCGATCACGCCAGGCTGGCTTCAACAGATGCAGGGCTGGCTGACGCTTCCCGGGATTGGCGTTGTCGGTCCAAAGCTGCTATACCCGGACGGCTCCATTCAACATGCAGGCGTGATAGTTGTGCCCCAGCTCGCGCCCGCGCACCTTTTTCTGGGCCTTCCAAATCACGAGCCCGGCTACCAGTGGCTGCCACACCGGCTGCGCAACGTGTCGGCGGTTACGGGTGCCTGTGTTCTCACACACACGGCGCTGTTTCACGACGTGGGGGGCTTCGATGAGGAGCATCTGCCGGTGCAGTTCAACGATATCGAGTACTGCCTGCGCGTGATGGCGCGTGGCAAACGTATTGTGTACGAACCGGCAGCGGTGCTCCGTCACCGAACTAGTGCGTCTCGCGGCGATCAGTTCGACTACCGCGAGAACGTGTACTTCATGACCACGTACCACGACCACACCGATCCCTATGTGAGCCCTAACGTGGAGCCATTGTCGATGATGGGGTGTACTCCGGCGCTGAAGGTTGGCGCGTGACGGAAGCGCACGCAATCGACGCAGTAAGGCTCCCGGTCGAAGCTCGGTATCGTCGTTGAAGAGCGTCGGGGCCAATCATGGAGCAGCGCACCGTCGCCGTCGTGCTGAATTTCCGAACCGCGTGCGAAACCGTACAGGCGGTGCAGACACTGACGGCTTCGCGTTCGCCCGTCGCCGCCACGATCGTGGTGGACAATGCCTCTGGCGATGGCTCGGTTGATACCCTGCGCGCGAAGCTTGGTGATGCGCATCTCGTCCAAGCGGAGCGGAACGACGGGTTCGCGGCCGGGTGCAATCGGGGAATCCGAGAAGCGATGCGGCTCGGCGCTGACCGCATCCTTCTGCTCAACAGCGACGCGCGCGTAAAACCCGACGCGCTCGGTGCACTCGAGCTGGCGCTCGACCAGAATCCGCGTGTGGGCATCGTCGGCCCGATGGTTGTCGAGCGCGCGGATCCCGCCGTGGTGCAGTCGCTCGGCATGCGCTACACCCGCACGACCGGGCGCATGCGGCATCACGCGTTCGGCCGGCGGCATGATGCGCTGACGGTTCCCGCGCTGCGGGAGGTGGACGGAGTGAGCGGATGCGCGATGCTCGTTCGACGAGCGGTGTTCGAGCAGGTCGGCCTGTTCTTCGAGGACTATTTCTTCGGCTTTGAAGACCTGGACCTGTGTCTACGGGCACGGGCCGCCGGATTCGCAACTGCGTGCGTGAGCTCGGCTGTGGTTGCGCACGAAGGTAGCGTTTCGATCGGCCGAGCGTCGCCGCAGCGTATCTACTACGCCACGCGGAACCACTTGCTGCTTGCGGCACGAATCGCGACTCCTGGATCGTCAGTCGCCCGGTCGCTACGCGCCGTGTCGATCGCCGCCCTCAACCTCGCTTTCGTACTGACAAGGGCGCGGGTGCCGAGGCACGAGGGACTGTCTGCCTTTCGGCGTGCGCTCACGGATCATCGCGCCCGCCGCTATGGACAAGCGGAAAAGCCCTGAATGAATTCGTAAATTAGTACTGTCGCTTAGTGGTTGCGCGGCTTGACGCCACTGTCCGCAGCGTCCACCACGATGTCAGAAGCGGACACAGACCCACCCGCACTTGCTTCCCGTTCCCAGCGCAGCTCCCGCAGTTCCGCAGCCATGATGGCGTTCTCTTCGATGAGTCGATCGATCTGGCGCTGCTGGCGCGACAGGATCACCGAGAACGACAGGGACGCCACCGAGATGATCGCCACGAGCATGAGGACGAGCACTGCAGGCGGGTAGTAGACGCCGAGCCACGTCGCCGCAAAGTCGAGAAGGTCACGCCGAAGCGAGATCCCGATCAGGACGAGCGCCGAAACGATCCAGAGCGCGGAGTATTCTTCCGCGAGCCGCCGGCGGCGGACGAGCTCCAGCACGAACACGAGGAACAGCACACTGCCCGTCAACGCCAATACCTGTACGCGGTCAGTCATTGGCGGATTCGTCGGTCGCGCGGAACGGAACGATAATCAGCGCGAGCGCGAGGCGGGCGCCCGCTCCGAGCAGTCGAATGGGCGTCAGAGAGCTCCGACCGTGCATCCGCACGCGACTCTGAACGTCGACCTCCATCACACGGAGCGCGTTGCGGCTGAGAAACAGATGCAGCTCGGGTTCCGGATAGCCGGCGGGGTGGTGTTCGGCCAGGAGCGCGACGGCCCGCGGGCCCAGCGCCCAGAAGCCTGACGTCGGATCCGTCACCGTGCGCCTCGTGATAATAGACAGCAGCGCGCCAAGCGACCGCTGAATCGGACCTGGACGGCGCGCTCCATTGGACGCAACGAAACGCGATCCGAGTACGACGTCCGCCCTGCCAGCAAGCAGCGGAGCCAGCAAACGTTCGACGTCCTCGACGTGGTGCTGTCCGTCGGCATCCAGCCGAACAACCAGGTCGTAGCCCTGTCGGGCCGCGTAGCGCAAGCCCGCACGCAGCGCGCGGCCGACACCGCGCCGCTCGGGCCAGTGAAGCCATCTGACTCCCAGCTGGCGCAGCAACTCTGTGGTGTGATCGGAGGAACCGTCGTCCACGACGAGAACATCGAGATCGCTGCGACGCTGGCGCAGCTCGCCCACAACCGCCGGCAGACTTGCGGCCTCGTTGTAAGCCGGAATGAGCGTCAGCACGCGGTTGTGACGGCTCATCCGGCAGCTCTCGGCATCATGCTGTGCTCGGGTTTGAGCCGGCGACGCAGCAGCCGACGGCAGGTCCACACGACGACCGCGGCAACCCAGGCCACATCGCGCGCGAGATGCACGAGTGGAAATGCGAGCGCTGCCCGGTCGCCAAACCGCTTCCAAAGGCGGATACCCGTCACCGTTCGCTCGATGGCGAGGACGAGGACCAGCGCGAGGCCCGCCGTCACGAGTGTGAAGCTCCATGGCGACGATGCCGCGAGCAACCCGCCCGCACAAAGCAGGCACAACGCCATCGCCATTACGGGGGGATGCGCCATCATCGATGCCGGAGACACGGCGTCGCCCATCCAGCGTTCGGGATGTCGCGCCACGACATCGAGGCGGCCGTATCCAAAGCCATACTGCTGCGCCAGATAGCCGGTCCACGTTTCGCGCCACCTGTGGCGACTGCGCGCCGCACGGCAAAATGCCAGACGATAGCCTGCCGCCTGCAAGCGATAGCTCAGATCGTTGTCGTACCCGTAGCCCATGGAGTCATCAAGGAGTCCGACAGCGTGCAGCGCCGAAGCACGATAAGCGGTGTTTCCGGTACACACGTGATCCGGGTATTCCTCGAGATCGGCGTACCTCTGCTCGAGGTCGAGTCCGGTTATGCGCGCAAAAAACGACGCATTACCGTCGACGATGTACCTTCCCTGCGCTGCGGCCACGGCGGGATTAGACAGAGAGGCAACGAGCACTTTCAACCACCCTGGTTCGAGCACCACATCCTGATCGACCTGGCAAATGATCGGATGGCTCGCCACGCGGACGCCAGCGTTCACCGCGGCCGCCGCGCCACGACCCGGGCCAGCGATGACAGTCACCGGATACACGGCGGTCATCGAATCCAGCACGGCCGCTGAATTGTCCCGACTGCCATCCTCGACGACGATGATCTCCATCGGACGGCCGTCGGACTGCGCCAGAATCGAAGCGATCGTCTCTTCGACGCACGCCGCGCCATTGTGCACCGGGACGACAAAGCTCACGCCGGTCATCGCGCGCCAGCTAATTCCGTGTACACCTGCTCGAGCTGCGCACAGACAACGTCTGGCGCGTATCGTGCCTTGACGCGCTTGGCTGCCTCCACGGCCGCCGCCCTCCAGTGCGCGGACGCATCGAGGATGTGATCGATGGCGGATCGAAGCGAATCGGCGCTGCCTTCGACGACGAGACCGCCTCCAGTGGCGGCAATCACTTCCCCGCAGCCGGAATCGTCTGCCACGACCACCGGCGTTCCCGCCAGAAGCGCTTCGAGCGGCACGAGGCCGAAGATCTCGTGTTCGGACGGATACACGACGACGTCGGCGCTGGCCAGAAGCTCCAGCCGCGCGCGACCTCGCAGCAGCCCCGTAAAAATCGTGCGAGCTTCCACACCCAGCTGATTCACCGCGGCCCGCGTCGCATCGCCACTGCCCATGTCGTTGCCGGCCACGACCAGCGTCGCGTTCGCGACTCGAAGCTGCGCGAACGCCTGCACGAGCACGTCAACCCGTTTGCGCGGGGTCAGCTTGCCCAGATAAGCGACGAGCGGCCCCCTGACTGCCCAGGTCTCTCGAAAGCGTTCTCGCGCTGGCGGCGGCTCGAACTCCTCGAGCGCTAAAGGGTTTGGCACAACGCATACACGCTCCGGCGGTACGCCCAGCCGCGCCAGTTGCCGGCGTTCGGCGTCGGTGACCGCGAGGACTCGGGCGGCGCCGTTCGTGACTCGCTTGCCCAGGACAAGATCGAACAGCCACTTTGCGACGCGGCGTCGCTCCAGATTCGGCGCCGTTCCGTTGGGGGCAAGCAGATAAGGCACACCCGCGGCCCGCAAGTGTCGCGCAGCAATGGCGCCGGGCAGATTTCGGCAGGCGTGCAGATGTGCGACATCGAATGCCGAAGCATGCCGTCTCAGGTAATCCGAAAACCCCACAGGCAGGAAGCACTGACGGTCGTAAGCCAGTCGGTTCGATATGTTGGGAAACACGCGCAGCTCGACGTTGCCGGTCGCGCGACGCGGTGGCCAGGCTCGAAGCCGACCGCAGCCGGGTGGAGGAGCCAGCCGTCGATCTGCATCGCATGCATCCGTTGTACAGACGGTCACCTCATGCCCACGAGCAGCCAGGCCTCGAGCAATCGTGTCCGACAGCCGCGGGATCCCTCCGTACGCCCCAGGCATCGCCCCCGTACGGCGTAACGTGCAGGACGCGCAGGGGTTGCATACAATCGAACCGCCCCATATGTCGATTATCGGCTCCACGAAAACGCATCCTGCGTCGAACGGCTCGCTCGTGCCTGTTCCGGCCGCCCTCGCAGCACTGCTCACGGTCGTCGTGTACTGGAATGCGCTCGACAATCCGTTCGTCTATGACGATTTTCGTCTGATTGTCGAAAACACGTCGATTCTGGACGCGTCGAATCTCCAAACTGTAATTGTCCGCGATATCACGCGTCCGATAGTAAACCTGTCGTACGCCATCGATACGTTGCTCTGGGGCCGGCGACCGGTCGCTTACCACGTCACCAGCGTCCTGCTGCACGCCGTCAACGTGATTCTCGTCTTCTGGGTTGCGCTGCTGGCGTCCGACGACCGAAGGCGGCAGGCAGGCCAGCAAATTGGCATCAGCACGTCTTCGACAGTCGTCGCGTCTGTCACGGCTCTGTTGTTTGCCGTCCACCCGATGATGACTCAGGCCGTCGGCTACATCAGCTCGCGCTCTGAGGTGGCGTATGCCGCGTTCTTTCTCCTTGCATTCCTGTCGGGCAGACGCTGGATGCTCGGCGGCGGTAAACGATGGTGGATTGCCTGTATCGGCCTCTGGATAGTCGCCATGCTCACGAAGGAGTCAGCCGCGATGCTGTCCTTCGTGCTGCTCGCCTACGATTGGTTCCTGCTGGATGCACCCTGGGCCGAACGGCGAAGACGCTTTCTGAAGCTGGGACTTCCGCTGCTCGCCGTCACATTCGCCGGGGGAGCAGGGCGGCTCGGCGTGCTCATGTGGGTCGAGTACCCCGAGCAGGCGGGGCCCGACTGGCGCTTTGCGCTGGTCGCCCTCGATGCGTTCTGGCGCTATCTGGGGATGTTTTTCGTACCGCGTGGTCAGTCAATCTTCCATGCTTTGCCCTTCACTGACCACCTGCTCGCGCCCCGTGCAGTCGCGGGGATCGCCGGCCTGGCTGCGTTCGTCGCGCTCATAGGGCCGCTGCGACGGCTCCACAGCGTGATGGCCGTCGGACTCGTCTGGTTCGCTTTGTTGCTCATCCCTTCGAGCATGCTTTTCGTTCTCGGGCGGGGCGAGCCGATGGCCGAGCACCGCGCATACCTGTCGGCTGCCGGTCTTTTCCTCACGTGGGGCGCCGCCTTCGGAGTGCTCTGGGCACGTGCCGGCCGGCGGCGCGTCGTTGTCGCAGCGGCTGGCGTCGTTTTCCTGCTGCAACTCGGCTTGCAAACCGTCGTCCGGAATATCGTGTGGCAAGATCCGGTCGCGCTTTCGCGCGAAGCGGCAAGCTTGGCGCCCGATCACTGGATGCCGCGAATCCTGACCGCCGAGGCTTTGCGGCAGAACGGCCGCTGCGCGGAAGCCGTGCCGGAATACCGTGCCGTGATTGCGCGCAGGCCGCACGACGAATTTCCGTACACCAGACTGTCCGTATGCCTTATTCAGGAGCACCGGCTCCAGGAAGCGGAGGCTGCACTCCGTCAGCTTCAGGCCGTGAACCCGCAATCGCAGGACGCCGCGATGGGCCTGGGTCTGTTCGCGATGATCGACGGTCGGCTCGATGAATCGCGTGGGCACTTCCAGCGAGCGCTGGCGCAGGATCCGGGCCGCGCGCGGGCACAGCTGATGATGGGCTTCGTTGACGGCACTCTGTCGGAGGCCGACCGTCGGCGCGTGTGTGACGACCTGCAGACAGTGGCCGGTCGGAAACTGCTCTCCACATGCGACATCCAAGCGGGCAGATGACTCAGCCGATACTGCCGGTAGTAGCGGACGGGCCTGGCGCCCTTACCCCACGAGTAGACGCAGAAGCCGGATTGTTTGAGACCCCGGCGCCGCGCATGGCGCGCGCCGGACTCGCATGGACGCTGGTGCGCACCGACTTCAAGGTGCGCTATCACGGTACTTTGAGTGGCTTTGCCTGGGCGCTCCTGAAACCCGCCGGAATGTTCCTGGTGCTGATGGGAGTGTTCTCGTTCCTCTTCACAGACCCTGCGTACAAGCTGCAACTCATCATCGGCCTGTTCCTGTGGGACTTCTTCGCGGAAAGCACCAAGGTCGGGATGGCATCACTTCAAGCGAAGGCATTCCTCTTCAAGAAGATGAGAGTTCCGCTCGGGGTGCTCATCCTTGCATCGATTGCCAATCCCCTGATTACGCTCGGTGTGTTCAGCGTCGTCATCGTCGCGTTTCTGACCGCCGCCGGACAGCCCCCTTCACCGTCAGGCATCGCCCTCTTTGCCGTGTACTGTGCCGCGCTGACGTTCCTCGTCCTGGGATTTTCCCTGGCCACGAGCGTGTTGCTCCTGCGATATCGCGATCTGAATCAGGTCTGGGACGTGATCATACAGGCGGGCTTTTTCTTGGCGCCGATCATTTATCCGCTCGGCATCGTACCGGAGACGTTCCACTTCTACTTCTATCTGTGGCCGCCGACGCCGATTATCGAATTCTCGCGCGCCGCGCTCATATCGCACGCCGTGCCGAGCGCCGCAGCGCATCTTTATCTGGGGCTCGAGGTCGCGGTCGCGCTTGTGGTGGGCGTGCTCGTATTGCGTCGGTTGGGACCGCGTGCCGCGGAGTACGTCTGAGGCGAGCCGATGAACGTCCTCGAAGCAAATGATGTCTCGAAGTCATTCTGGATTCCCGACGAACATCGCGACACGATCCGGGAGCATGTACTGGCTGCCTTCAGGCAGCGGCCGCTTCGCGAACTCCGCGTCCTGCGGTCGGTGTCACTCACGCTGTCCAAGGGTGAGTCGCTCGGGTTGATGGGCGCCAACGGAAGCGGGAAGAGCACGCTGCTGAAGCTGCTGTGCGGTATCTATGTCCCCGACTCCGGTGCTGTCGTCGCGAGAGCGGGAATCACGCCCATCCTGGAGCTGGGCATCGGCTGGAACCCGGAGCTCGACGCAATCGACAACATCTACTTGCTGGGCACACTGATGGGACTGTCCCTTGCCGAGCTGCGTCGCAGCGTGGATGAGATACTCGAGTTCGCGGAGCTTCGGCCGTTTGCGCGCATGGAGCTGAAGCACTATTCAAGCGGCATGGCGGCCCGCCTCGCCTACTCGGTGGCGTTCAGAGCGGTCCGCGACGTCTTGATCCTCGACGAGATCCTGGCGGTCGGCGACGTCGGCTTCAAGGAGCGGTGCGAGGAGCGCTATCGTCAGCTGCGCACGAAGGGCCACAGCACCATCGTCGTCAGCCACAATCCCGAGATAGTGTCGCGCTTCTGCGACAGGGCGTTGCTGCTCGAGGAAGGTCGCTTTGTAATGGATGGTCCCGCTCATGAAGTCGCGAGGGCTTACGTCTCACGTCTAACCGGTGGCGGCACGGCAGGACGTGGTGTCCGGCTTTAGTAGCACGGTAGTACGTAGTGTCCGGCTTCAGCCGGACCGCAGGCCGAATTAGCGGAGGATGGACATGCAGTTCAAGTTGTCGGTGCTCTTGGTCACCTTCGTGTCGATAGCGGCTGTCTCATGCTCACGCGAGCCACGCGCTGCAGGTGACGGCGCCACAACCGCCGTCAGCACTCCAGCATGGACCGTGCACGTAGAATCCGTGCCTGCACCGACGGGCCCCGGCACCATGCTGCCCCGCTTGACCAGTTCAGATCGCGGCGTGATCGTGAGCTGGCTCGAGCGCTCGGGTGCAATGTCGCAACTGAAATTCGCCGAGCGCACACCATCGGGCTGGAGTCAGCCAACCACAGTGGCTTCAGGGGACAAGTGGTTCCTGAGCTATGCCGATCCGCCCACAGTGCTCAGACGCCCTGACGGATCGCTTCTCGCGAACTGGCTGCTTTCGACGAATCCCGTTTACGAAGGCTCCGATCTGCAGTTGTCGTATTCCCGCGACAACGGGAAGACGTGGGCGCAACCTGTCGTCCCACACCACGACGGTACGCAGCAGCAGCATGCGTTTCCATCGTTCTTCGAGATGCCCGGAAACGGGCTCGGCGTCATTTGGCTCGACGGACGAGACGTCCAGCCCAGCGAGGCGAATCCCGAGGGTGGACCGATGGCGCTGCGCTATGCCGCGTACGACGCGCAGTGGAAGCGGACCGCCGAGGGTGTCGTCGATCCCCGGGCGTGCGAATGCTGTCCGACCAGCGTCGCGATGACCTCAGATGGGGTGCTCGCCGCCTTTCGTGACCGGTCCGACAAGGAGATTCGGGATATCGCGGTGACGCGGCTCGAAAACGGCAAGTGGACGGAACCCACACGCGTGCACGACGACAACTGGGAAATCTACGCGTGCCCGGTAAACGGCCCGATCGTGAGCGCGAACGGGCGCAACGCGGTGGTCGCGTGGTTCACGGTAAAGGACGACAAGGGTCAGGCGTGGGCTGCATTTTCAAGTGACGCCGGCCGCAGCTGGGGCCAGCCCATACGACTCGACGACGGTACATCGCTCGGCCGTGTCGGCGTGGAGCTCCTCGACGACGGTTCGGCGGTGGCCTCCTGGGTTGAGTATGTCGGACAAACGAGGCCAATTCAAGCTGCGGCGCATCGAGCCATCCGGTGCGCGATCGGAAGCAGTGGGAGTTTCGGCCGCTTCAGCCACGCTCGCCATGGATTCCCCGCGCATGACACGCCGCGGCAAGGAGCTGGTGCTCGCGTGGACCGAGAGAGCGGGCGGCGACGAAAGCGATGCATCGTTTCAGGTGCACACTGCGGTAGCCGCCCTGCCGGAGTAAGGGACGCGTCAGCTCCGTCCCAACGTTCGTCCCTCGCTATGCGACTCCCACGTTGACGACCACCTCCTGGGCACGAGCCGACGCCGCACAGGGTCCTCTGCGGAATGTCCGATAAGAGACTTCTCGGACGCTGGACACCGGCCGCTGTATCCGCGAGTCCTCGGCAGCCGAGCGGTCATTCTCTCCGCGCCGGAATAACTCCATCCTAAATTGTCGAGGTTGCTTTTTCTGCTCGTTCGCATGTCAATGCTGTCGCTCGATGGGGATCGATGAAAGATGAAAGGGCGAGGACGTTTTTACACGCTAAACCGGGTCGACTTCCCGAGCGTCTCGTCCAGGCGGATAGCCGGAAATGCTTATACCCCAATTCGATAGCCGGCAAAGCCGTCCGCGGAACGCGGCTTGCGCATGGATGCTGCTCGGTGGAACCGCGGGCGTGATGAGTGCGGTGTGTCCCCTGTAAATCTCGGCGCCGCCGGCCAGAGCAGCCGCGTCAGCCGCCGTGTGCATGACGCGCCGTTGCTGATACAGGGCACCGACATCGATCCCAAGGCCAGACAGCGACCAGTCACGAGCTAGGTAGAAGTAGTTCGGCGGATGGGAAACCTTGTGAAGGACACTTGATCGATGCCATCGGCAACAGCCTGTTCGTGATTGCGAGCGGGCGCCTCCGTTGAGGAGGACTGTTGCTACCGGCTTTCCAGTCGGGTATTGGCAGTGACCGCGCCCTGTAGCGCCGCGTCTTCAACGCGTCCCGCTTGGAGGGCCGTCGACGTCAGCCACTGCTGCGAGTGGAGGTCGAATGCGACGACGGTCCGAACATTCGAATCGGCCTCAACGGAAAAGCGACCGACTGGTACGATCATTTCCGCCCGCTCGTCGGTCCCTCCGAGGGCAACCCTCGTATCGTTGGCAAGTGTCGACCCTGCGATGACCGACCCTCGCGCGATGCGTGCCGCCACCCCCCGGAATACGAGCCGGACTCGAGTGTAGGAACCTGACGGAACCGAGGCTTCCCCGTGAACGGTGGTCGATCTGCCCGAGGTCTGCAACGGAATCGTAATGCCATTCGAGGAACCCACATCGACCCACCCGTTGCCATCCCACAGCGACGCGAAAACGTCGCCCGCGAGCGTACCTGTCATCGAGGGGTTGGTGGCCGAATCTTGAACGATCGCCTCAACACGAGTCCCTGAACTCGGCTCTGTGGGAGAGTCACCGCAGGCGGAAGTCATAACCGCAAGTACACCGATCATCGCGGCGCGGTGCATACTTGAGCTACTACAAGGCTCGTGCCAGGGAGCGCGATTGGCCACAAGTGCCTTTGGAACAATGACGTGAGCCCAATCGTGACGTCGGCGAGGAGGGGGTCGGTGCGACGCGCCTGAATACGAGCGGAGCAAATTGTTACTTGGCGGTCACCGACGTCGCCACTGAGAGAATGACGATGTTGTAGACCGTCCAGATGACGTTCATGATCACGGTGTCGTGATGGGCCGGATCTGTCACGTACCGATGCCACGCTATGAAGAGCAGAACGACGCCAATGGGTCGGCTCGCGTAAGGCATCGGGATTGCTGAATTCTCGACAGGCAATCGATGTTGGGTTGGCACATCAAACTGGGCCGGATCTTTGGCATCGAGATCGACCTGCACTTCAGCTGGTTCGTTATCGCCATCCTGCTGACCATATCGCTCGCAGGGTATCTGTACCAGGTCAACAGTGCGTGGCCGGCCGTGATGATCTGGACGGCGGCGATTGTCGCCGCCGTGGCCTTCTTTGCCGCGATCCTGCTTCATGAGTTGTCGCACGCCGCCGTGGCGCGCGTTCGCGGTGTGCAGGTCCCGTCGATCACACTCTTTGCGCTCGGCGGTCTGGCGCACATGGGCCGCGACACGACTGACGCACGTACGGAATTCTGGATGAGCCTGGCGGGCCCTGCGATGAGCGTGCTCATCGGCCTCGTGGCGCTCGGCTGCGCCAGGCTCCTGGGCTGGAACTACGACGCAACGCCCGACTCGCCGGTCATGGTGATGCTCGTATGGTTCGGCTTCATCAACATCACGCTCGCCGTCTTCAACATGATTCCTGGTTTCCCGCTCGATGGCGGCCGTGTCCTGCGGGCGATCATCTGGTGGTGGACGGGCGACCAGGTCCGGGCGACGCGGGTGGCGGCGACGCTCGGGCAAATCGTTGCGTTCGGATTCGTCTTCATCGGTTTTCTCTCCTTCATCAGCGGGGGCGGATTTGGTGGACTCTGGCTGGCCTTCATCGGCTGGTTCCTCGCTGATGCCGCGCGCTCGGCAGCATTCGAAACCACGGTGACAGAACGGCTGCGTGGAGTTCGCGTGCGCGATGTGATGTCGCGGGACTGCGCCACGGTCGAGCGTGGAACGTCCATCTCCGACGTCGCCGAAGAAGTGCTCCGCACGGGACGACGATGCTTCTTCGTCGTCGACGGCGGACGCATCGCCGGCATGGTGACGCCGCAGGAGGTGCGCGCTGTGCCGCGCGATCGGTGGAGCATCACTCCGGCTGCTGAGGCGATGCAGCCTGTCGAGCGACTGCACCATGTCGAAGCCGACGCGCCCGTTACCGAGGCGCTGGACATGATCGCGGGGCAGGACGTAAACCAGTTGCCCGTCCTCGATCACGGGCAGTTGCGCGGGGTCATCTCGCGGGGTCGAATCCTCTATCTGCTGTCCACGCGCGCCGAATTGGCGGCTTAGCCCGCCCCACCGGGTCTTTTCCGGCTCACCGGTGTTCAGCGTGTCGGTATCGTCGCCGCGCCACACCAGTTAATTCGTGTGCGCGTCGATAACCGGGGATTACTTCGTGTTCACTTGACAGTGCCGCGCGCATCAATCATTCTCCGCTCCACGCTTCCGCAGGATCGCCCTCACGTCCCGGGATTGCGGTAGCACGACAGTCTCGTCGGTCTCGGAAAAGGAGGAGATATGAAAGGCAGATGGTTGATGCTCCTTGTCGGGCTTCTGCTGGCCCTCACATGGATACCGGGGGTGGCCCAGGACCCCGACGCCAGGACGCTCCTGCAGGCGTCGCTCAAGGCGATGGGCGGCGAAAACCTCCGGTCGATTCAGTATTCGGGGAACGAGGGGTATGTGGCTGCCGTCGGCCAGAACTACAACCCGGCGATGGACTGGCCGGCCCCCCGGATCACCACCTACACACGGACGATCGACTACGAGGCGCGATCCTCACGGGAGGAGTACGGGCTCACCACCTCAGGCGCCGGAGATGGCGGTCCGTCGGCGGCGGCAACGCACCGGTCATCACCACACCTATCGTCGGCGTGCAGCAACGGAACTGGCTGGTCAGAGAAAACTTCGCCTGGAACGTGGATGGGACCAACGTCGCGCCTCAGCCGGCGCTGAGCCGAGCAGCGGCAGCTCGAGATCTGGCTCACGCCGCACGGCTGTCTGAAAGCCGCGCTGGCGCCGGGAGCCAACCCGATCGCGATCGAACGGAACGAACAGGGCAAGGGCCGGATCAGAGCCGTCTCCTTCGTGGCGCTCGGGAAGTACCGGGTGCAGTGCTCGATCAACGACAAGAACCTCGTCGAACGCGTCCAGACGTTGTCTCCCCAATCCGGTCGTCGGCGACCTGTACCACGAGATCGTCTACACCAATTACAAGGACTTCGGCGGCGTGATGCTTCCGACGAACTTCCACGCGCATCACGATCTCGACGACGACCTCGAAGGCCAGGGCGCGAACGTGAGCGGCGGCCACAACTCGTTCGGCCTGACCGTTACGAACGTCCGGGTCAACGTGGCCGACGCCGCGCCGGCCATTCCCGACGCCGTGCGGACCGCCAAGGTGCCGCCTGTGCAGGTCGACGTGCAGAAGATCGGGAACGGTATCTTCTACATGGGCGGCGGAACGCACGCGAGCGTCGCCGTCGAGTTCCGCGATCAGATCACCGTGTTCGATGCGCCGCTCAACGAGGCGCGGTCGCTTGCCGTCATTGCCGAAATCAAGAAGGCGATCCCGAACAAGCCGATCCGGTACGTCGTAAGCTCACACCACCACTGGGATCACCTCGGCGGACTCCGCGCCTACGTCGCCAAGGAGAACGTCACAGTCATCCTGCAGCAGAACAATCTGCCGTACTACGCCGAAGTGCTCTGGATCCGGCCGTGGACGCTGCAGCCTGACCTGCTCGCGATGTTCCCGCCGGAAGAGGTCTCGGAGGGCTACACGTTCGAGACGGTGGGCCAGAAACACGTGCTGAGCGACGGAACACGAACGATGGAGATCTACAACGTCCAGGGGCTGCAGCACGCCCAGGGGATGGTGATGGCGTATCTGCCCCAGGAGAAGATCATCATCGAAGCCGACCTGTTCACGCCGCCGGCGCAGAACGCGCCAATGCCGCGTGATCACCGCATCGCACAGGACGTTCTACAACAACGTGCAGCGGCTGAAGCTGGATGTCACGACTATCGCGCCCATCCATGGAGGTCGGACGATCCCGTGGGCGGAATTCGCCAAGTTGTGACGACCGGCAAGCCTGCCACGAACTGAGGGGGATAGGTTATAGGGGACAGGTTATAGGGAAGAGGTTACAGGGGAGAGGTTATAGGGCAGGATAACCTCCGACCCTGTAACCTGTAACCTGTAACCTGTAACCCGTAACCCGTAACCCGCACATCGGTCAGGGCCGCACACCTAACACATTCAGACGAATTCGATAGACGCTGCTTCGAGCTGTGACGTAGAGCGTCTTCCCATCGTCGTCGCCGAACGCGAGATTGGCCGGCTGCTCGGGAAAAACCAGTGTGCCGAGGTGCTTGCCCTCGGGCGAGATGACCCAGATTCCACCCGGACCCGTCGAATAAAGATTGCCTTTGTCATCGACCTTCATGCCGTCCGGATTTCCAGGCAGCTTCTCGGCGCTCATGTCGACGAACAGCCGCGCATTGGCAACGGTGTCGTCCGGTCGCACGTCGAACCGGTAAATCTTTCTGTCAGCGCTGCTGTTGACATAAAGGATCTTTTCGTCGGGTGACAGTGCGAGGCCGTTCGGGTTCATCAGATCCCGGGCGAGCAGGTGCAGCGTATCGCCCTTGAGCAGAAACACTCCGTTGAAGGGAAGCTCCTTCTTCGGGTCGTCGTTCCGCCGTCGAAGCCCGGACGGCGGATCGGTGAAGTACAGCGAGCCGTTCCGCTTGTAAACGAGGTCGTTCGTGCTGTTCAACCGTTTTCCCTCGAAGCGGCTCGCGAGCACCGTACGCCGCCCATCCGCCTCGACGCGCACCACCTGGCGATCGCCCATCGCGTTGAACGTCACGCGGCCCTGCGGGTCGAGCGTCACGCCGTTCGATCCGATCAGGTAGATGGTCGCCCCCTGCGCGTTGGTCTGTTCCCCACCAACGCCCGTCGGGTCGCTCCCTGTGAACCCGCTTTTCTCCAGGTGGACCGAGACCTTTCCGTCGCCGGGGTTCCACCTGTTGATGACGTTGGCCGGAATGTCGCTGAAGATCAGGTATCCGCCCTTACGGACCCAGACAGGGCCCTCGGTGAATCCGAAATTGCCGGCGACCTTCTCGACCTTCGCGGTCGGCGCTGCGATGCCGCCGAACGCCGGATCGACACTTACGACGGCGGCTCGGTCCTGCGCGAGCGCTGCAAACGAAAGCAGCGCCAGGGAGACGAGAGGCAACGAATTCACGAGGGGTTTCATGTGAGCACCTCTCTGAAACTGAAGCGTTCACGCTTCTGCGTTCTCACTTCTCGGTTCGTGTTCAGGTTCGCACCGAACGTGAACACGAACAGAGAACCGAGAAGTGAGAAGTGTGAACCGCCGCGTAAGTTAATTAGCCGCGAAGCAATACACGAGGCCTGCGCCACCGGTGCCCCGCAGGCTGTCCGCAGAGCAACCCTGTGAGGCATGCGCCGAATTCCACGGTGACCCTGGTGTGCCCCTCGCAAGTCGATCGTGATGGCCCAGCATCGCCGTGCCGGCGCCGCTGCTCGTCCAGTTCTGACAGGTCATCTCCGTTGCGCGGCCGTCGGTCGTCGAGCCGGTGAGGATATCGTGACGGTTCGGCGCACCCTGCGAATTGATCGTCCGGCCCTGCTCGTCGAGCGCGGTGTCGTTGTTGATGTTCGCCTTGTCGGAGTGGAGCTCGGCGACGTTCTGTGCGATCAGGACACCCTTCACGCTGTACCAAGGTCCGGAGCCAACGCGGTCGCGCGCATTGACGCCGCCGGCGCCGTTTGTACTGAGGTAGGCGCGCCACGTTCGATTGCCGGCGCCGGCCGCCATTGCCAGCGTCTGGCAACGCTTGTCGGCGCCCGCGAGGCCGCCGAGATCGCCGGTACCTGATGTCGAGCTGGTGATGAAAAAGCCCACCGGAGGACGCGCGGGCTGCTGTGCGAAAGCATGGTCGATGAGAATTGCCGCGAGGGGAGCGAACACGAGCACGACGATGAAGCCACGTTTGCGATGCATCAGACACCTCCCGAACGATACGAGGGGAGTTTTTAAAGGATAGCCGGGTCCGAAAGGACCCGGCCTACTGCTTTACTGTTTCTGCCTACTGTACGTACTTCGCCACGCCTCGGATGGTCGCTTCCGCGGTGTAGATATTCCCGGCCGCGTCGATGGCAATTCCCTCGCCCATCGCTCCGTCCGGACCCTCCGTCTTGTGCGGCGGAATGAACATCGTCACCTTGCCGTCCTTGAGGCTTCCGATACGAATCCCTTTGAGCCAGCCCGGGTGTCTTGCCTTGTCCGATTCAGAGTCGGCAGCGTATAGCGTGTCGTTCTTGTCGAGGGCGAGCCCGCTGACGCGGCTGAACTCGCGGTATTCGGCGATGTACTTCCCTTCCTTCGTCAGGATCTGCACGCGGTGGTTATGACGGTCCGCGACGATGAGGCGGCCCTGCGAGTCGAACAGAAGGGCGTGCGGCGTTCGGAACTCGCCCGGTCCTGTGCCCGTCTTGCCGATGGTGCGGAGAAACTTCCCGTTCCTGTCGAACACGGAAATTCGAGCAACCAGATTCGGGTCCTGGACGTCCGTGTGACTCTCCGCGACGTACACATCGCCATTCCGGTCGGTGACTACATTGGTCGGATCCGTCAGCGCCGCTGGTGGGTTGCCCGCTACCCCAGCCGTGCCCAATGTCATCAGCACCTTTCCCTCCGGGCTGAACTTGACGACGACACTCCCCTTGGCTGTTTCGCCCGGGAACTTGGCGAGCGAGGCTGGAGTCGTGTGACCCGAGTCGGCCACCCACACGTTTCCATCCTGATCGATGTGCAGGCCGTGCGGCCACACGAACATGCCGCCGCCAAAGCTTCTGACTTCCTTGCCGGATTCATCGAACTTGTGAACGGGGTTCGCCTTGGTCCCCAGGCACCCCGGGGTGGTGCCCGGCGAGCATCGATCGACCGCCCAAACGGATCGTCCATCTCGGTCGATTGCCACGCCGTTGGATCCGCCCCATGGCCGGTCCGGCAGCTTGCCCCATTCGCGGATCACCTTGTAAGGGTTGGCGCCGCTGTTCACGGGTTGCACATCCTGCGTGTACACGACGCCTCCCAGCAGCGCAACGCACACAGCGATTGGTGCGCTCAACCAGAATCGCGTGAAACGTGAAACAGACATCGCAGCGCTCCTTTCGATCAATAACACCTGAATGATGAGTCCGGGACCGATGTGGCCCTCTCGCGTCTACTTGATTGTGGTGCCCGTGCCGGGCGTGATTCCGCCTGCGGCGCCGTATTGATTGTCCTCGAGGCAGATGAATTCCATGAGTTCCCCACCGCCGGTCTTGAGGTCGGGACGCAGCAGCCGGGCCGTGAAGTTCAATGTCACCGGCCGCGCAAACGCCCCAGGGTCGTCGAGCAGGAACTGGTGGCGCAGTCGTCCCCAGTTGATGCGCGTGTACCGTTCCACGGTGTGCAGCTGCTCCGTGTGGGGCGTGCCGCGGCTGTCGAACCAGAACTTGTCGTTGTACCCGACCGTATCGATCACGAGGGTCTCGTTCTCCCAGCGGCCTGTCGAATGTCCCCACCACGTCGGGACCGGGTCTTTCGGATGCGTGCGGCCATCCATGTAGATGACGCGATGCGCACCCGCATCGCCCGTCTCGTGCAGCACGTAGATATGCGTCAGCCCCTTCGCGCTGTAGGACATGGCGAACTTCCACGGGTACGGGTTGACGCGTGGAACGCCCATTGGCAAGCACGCCGTATAGGGTTCGTCAGCCTTGTTGCGCCTGGCCCTGAGGTCGCTCGCCCAGGGCAGCAGCGGCAGCTCACCGGACTTCAATCCACCTTCGAGCTCGATGTCCACGTTGGAGCCGCCGCCTATCCATGGCCCGGTGAGGTCTACCGTGCCATCCGGTAGCCGCGGAATCGACTGGCTGTTGGCATCAGCGTCAGAAACTGTCGGTGTAGGGAGAAAGATGTACTCGACTTCACCGGCTGCCGGCCCCGGCGCCCCGCCACCAACCTGCTGCGACTTCGCCGACGTCGAAAGCACCAGCACCACCACAATCGTCGCGAGACACAGCCACGGCTTCATGACAATCGAGGCACTCCACGCACTCCAGGCACTTTAGGCACCCTAAGGTTGTTGCGGCTGTGGCGCGCCGCCCGCTGATGAAGCAACGCCCAGGATCTTGCCGTCGGCGAGTACGGCCTGCAGGATGCGTCCCAGAGTTCGACCGTTCTTCACGGGCTCGACGGTGATCGTCACTTGGTCCCCGGGCTTGAACGAATCCTTCCGATAACCTGCCGGAAAAATGACGTTCGGCGCCTGACCTTCCGCCACCCACTGCACGACCTGGCCATCATCGCCTTTCACTTCGAGCCGCAGCAAACAGTGGGGGTTGGAATACACCCATTCCTGCACGGTGCCTTTCAGCGTGACCTTCTTCCCGGTGTCGAACGCCGCGCTGCCGTGGTGCGCAAACAGGGGCATCGACAGTACGACGGCGAATGCCAATACAACAACAGGCCGACTTTTCATTTTGTGCCCCTTATTGTCTCGCGCAGGCTCGAGCCTGCGTTCTACGTTAGCGCACTGCGCGCTGCTCGGGTCTTTCGTAGCGCGCAGGTTTAAGCCTGCGCTCTACTTTCTTTCGCGCGCTACTTGCCGGACGCTGTGTTGCCGAAGAGCTTGTTGTAGTTCTCCTGCTCTGACGGCGAACAGTAGTACTCCTGGATGTCGGTGCGGGGATCGTGCAACCGCATCGGGAGTCTCAATGTCTCCCACGGTTTCGTATACACCTTCGGATCCTCAATCGTTTCCGACCACACCAGCGTGTCATAGTCCACGCGCTGAAATCTTTCGGTGACGCGCACCTGATCGCTGATGGGCCGTCCCGTCGAATCGAGCCACACGCGATCCTCCGGCATCGTCCCAACGGTCTGGACCTCCAACGTGAAGTCGTCTACCCAGCGCCCCACCGAATACCCGAAATACCGAGGCTCGCGGAACTCCCCCGCGATGTCGACGCCACCGTCCACGACCTTGGGAAGCTGCCGGCCGTCTGTCCAGATGACGCGCCATCGGTTGTCGTAGTGATACAGGATGACTACTTTGTACTCGTCCTGAAAGATCTGGGTAAGCCTCACGTTGTAGTGGTTGTAGCGCGGCATGCCCAACGGCTCGCACCGATTCCTCGGGTCGTTGTCCTGCGCCGGCAGGACGGAGTCGGCCCCCTCGAGCGCCTTGTGCGACCGATACAGCTCCAGGCCGTAGGGCGTGTACGGCAATTGATTTTCCGGTCTCCCGTTATTGGGCTTCAACTGCACGCCACTTCCCTGCGTGCCGGCACCTGGCCCTGCGGCGGGGCCCCACATTCCGGTCAGGCTGCGCCGCGGCGCGGCCTTCCTGGTGGCGTCCGTGACCGGCGCCTTGTTCCAGTCCGGAATCAGCCATCCCCCTGGCGAACCGCTTTGCGCAAACGTATCAACCGGCAGGCCCAGCACAACGGCCAAAAGTGCGACCTTCGAGACCAAGACGGGATTCGTCATTATTGGAACTCCCCTGCCATATCGGAGCCTTCTCCGCATGATTTCGGCGCCCAACGGCTCGGCGCATTGTAGGACCGAACCGCTGAATAGGGAACCGGGCCAGGGACTCATAGCGGTCCAAGCAACGACTACTTCTGTGCGACCGCGCGGTACGCCGCGTCCACGTTGCTCGGCCACCGGTCCTGATAGGCCCAGCTCGCGTATTCGGGCATCGCAAGCTCCTTGGTGATCTGGTCGCGTGTTCGCCCCTGCTTCACCAGGGCGCCGACGCGCTCGACCAGCAGCGTGTAGTATTTCTCGCTTTCATCGAAGATCGCGGTCGTCCCGAACGAGCCGTGGCCGGGGACCACTACCGCCGGGTTCAGCGATCGCAGCATTCTCGTCGCGGCCAGCATATCGGCGATCGTCACGAACGGCCGTACGTTGTTCAGGCTGTTTGGAATCGCGACTGACGAGGCAAACAGCACGCGTTCGGCCGGTAGCCACACGGCCGTGTCGGCTTCGCTGTGCGCGTTTTTCAGGTGAATCAGCTCGAGAGTTCGTTCACCGACGCGCAGCGTCATCTTCTGCTGGTACTCGATGTGCGGAGCGACGAGCCGGTAACCCTGCGCAGCCTGCGCCATCTCCGGAGACTGCGCGGCCAGCGTTTGCGCGCGATTAGGGTTCTCCGCTTTCCGCATCGCGTCTCCGGCGCCCTGGTGGTTGATGACGATTGCAGGAGGCGAGAACACGAAATGACCGGTGGTGTGATCGGGATGCACCTCCGTGTCGATGATGTATTTGACCGGCAGAGGCGTGAGCTTCTTCAGCGCCTCCGCGACTTCACGTGTGTCGATCAGTGTCTGGCCGCTGTCAATCAGCACCACGCCTTCGCTCGTGAGAATGATTCCTACGTTGGAATTCACCTCGCGCGCGGTCTGCACGTAGATACCGTCGGAGATTTTGCGGAAGTGCGGCCCGAGATCCTGCGCCAGCGCGGATGTCGCGGCCACCAGCGCGGATACGACAACCATCCACAGTCTTGTCGTCATGACAATCTCCTGGTCAAGGACGACAGTGTATCCCGGCCCACCCACCTGGACAGTTTCGTGGCACGGCGCTCGCACGCATAACAGCATGGCCCTGCGCATCGAGGATTACGGTCTCATAGGCGATACGCAGGCGGCCGCACTGGTTGGACTCGACGGATCGATCGACTGGCTCTGTCTCCCACGCTTCGACTCCGGCGCCTGCTTTGCCGCGCTCCTCGGTGAACCCCGGCACGGACGCTGGTTGCTCGCGCCCTCTGTTCCGGTGAAGGCGACGCGGCGGCGATATCGTCCAGAGACCCTCATCCTCGAAACGGAGTTCGAGATCGACGGTGGCACCGTGCGCATTGTCGATTTCATGACTCCGCGGCGCGGCGAGCCCGACCTCTTTCGCATCGTCGAAGGCCTGCAGGGCAGCGTGCCCATGCAGATGGAGCTGATCATCCGGTTCGACTATGGGTCCGTCGTGCCATGGGTGCGCAGGATGGACAGTCATCTTCGCGCGATCGGTGGACCCGACGCGCTCTCGCTCTGGACCAAGGTGGACACGTACGGCAAGGACCTGACCACGCGTGCCGAGTTCGTTGTCCGACAAGGTGAGCGGATCCCGTTCACGATCGTGTGGCACCCGTCGGTGACCGAGCCGCCGGAGCCTCTTGACTCCGTTGGTGCACTCGACGAAACCGAACGCTGGTGGCGCGAGTGGTGCGCGCGCTGCACGTATGAAGGCCCGTGGCGCGAGCAGGTGCTGCGCTCGCTCATAACGCTCAAGGCGCTCACGTTCGCGCCGACCGGCGGCATCGTAGCGGCGCCGACGACGTCGCTGCCGGAAAAGATCGGCGGCGTGCGTAACTGGGACTACCGCTTCTGCTGGCTGCGCGATGCCACCTTCACCTTGTACGCGCTGATGATCAACGGATATACCGAGGAGGCCACGGCATGGCGCAATTGGCTGCTCCGAGCAGTGGCCGGCGATCCGTCACAACTGCACATCATGTACAGGGTACACGGCGAGCGGCGGCTGACGGAGCTCGAATTGCCATGGCTGCCGGGCTATGAGAAGTCGCGGCCCGTGCGGATAGGAAACGCCGCCGTCAGTCAGCTGCAGCTCGACGTGTACGGAGAGGTGATGGACGCGTTGCACCTCGCTCGACGAGCCGGCATCCCGGCCGACGATTATGCGTGGTCGCTGCAGAAGGCTCTGCTCGCGTTCCTGGAAACAGCATGGTCCCAGCCCGACGAGGGAATCTGGGAAGTGCGAGGGCCGCGCCGCCATTTCACGTATTCCAAGGTGATGGCCTGGGTGGCGTTCGATCGCGCGATAAAGGCTGTCGAGCGCTATGGGGCCGAGGGTCCAGTGGATCGCTGGCGGCAGCTCCGCGCTCGAGTGCATGACGAGGTCTGCCGGCTCGGATTCGATGCCAAACGGAATACGTTCACGCAGTACTACGGCTCGGACGAGCTCGACGCCAGCCTGTTGATGATCCCGCTGGTCGGCTTTCTACCGGCGAGCGATCCGCGGGCCATCGGCACTGTGCAAGCGATCGAGCGCCATCTGATGTGGAACGGGTTCGTCCGCCGCTATGACACCAAAGAGCATGTCGACGGGTTGCCCCCGAACGAAGGCGTGTTCGTCGCCTGCTCCTTCTGGCTTGCCGACAACTACGAGCTCCAGGGCCGGCACGACGATGCTCGTCGCCTGTTCGTGCGGCTCCTGGACGTCGGGAACGATCTCGGTCTGATGTCTGAAGAGTACGACCCGGATGTGCCGAGACAACTTGGCAACTTTCCGCAAGCCTTCTCGCACGTCATGCTGATCAACACCGCGCGGAACCTCGCGAGGGATCACGGCCCGGCCGAAGAGCGCAAAGCCTGAGGCGGCATTCTTGTGCTTTGCTGAGGCTTCTGGAGTACAGGCGGGCCGTGAAGGCCCGCCCTCCGGTTACGCTAGTTCTCCATATTCACGGCGTAGTAAGCGACGGTCTTGGTCGGCACTTCCTTGAACCAGTGCGGCGTCTTTGCCGGAATTGTTATCACGTCGCCTTTGGTGAGGTGATGGACCTGTCCGCCCTGGACATCCGACGCGCGAATCTGACCGGGCGCGGTCTGCTTGGCGCCCACGAGGGTCCCTCCGGTGACGAGCGTCGCTTCACCCTCGACGATGATGAACACGTGATTCGTCGTCTCGTGCACCTCCACCTCGCCGGAACCGCGGCGCTGCGCGAGCACCCGTAATCCTGTGTCCTCGATGATGGCTCCGCCCTTCGCCATCGTTGCGGACACTTTGGCATTGGGAACGTACGTCACCTTCGTCGGCACCCCGGCCGCCGCAAGATACGCCGCCACCAGGAACAGTGTCGTGAGCGTTGCCAAAAGCTTCATACGTCCTCCTCGTGAGCTGAACCGTCTCCGTCCTCGGGACGAGGCGCGGGCTGCCTTCAGACTAAAGCGCGCAGCCCAGACTGTATGTCCCGGCAGCCAAGACCGCAAGTGGATCGGTGCGCCGGCGTGCCGACTATAATTCCGCCTGCACGATCGCGCCGGCCTGTATCCCGGTGCCTGGAGGACTCGCATGGCCACGAACGCGAAACGACGCCGCCAACTCATCGCCGGTCTCGGCACGACGGCTGCGGCTGTCGCCCTTGGGACTCCCAACGTGAGCGCCCAAACCGCCCCAGCGGCGTTCGAGCCAAGCCGTTATCCGCAAGACGACTGGTTCGGCACGCGCCCCGGTAAGCACCGCGTCGTCCTCGACACGGTCACCGCTGCCGGTATGGCCGACGTCCTGCGTTTCGCCAACAATCTCTTCGTCGGCAGCAAGTCGGGCTACAACGTCGAGGAGAACGACATGGCGCTCGTCGTCTGCCTGCGGCACCTCGCAACGTCCTACGCATACACGGACGCGCTCTGGGCGAAATACGGACGCGTCCTCGATCGGGCCGAAGAGAACGGCCGAAGCGCCAGCGCGCCGCCGCCGACAGTGAACGCCTACAACACGGGAGACCGTCCACAACTGGCCGGGCTGGCCAAACGCGGTGTGCTGTTCATGGTTTGCGCCACCGCCAGCCGGGGGTTGGCGACGCGAGCCGCCGGTGCTGAGGGCAATGTCGACGCGGTTCTCAAGGAGTTCGAAGCCCACTTCATCCCGAACGCGCGATTTGTGTCAGCGGGCGTCGTCGGGGTCGCGCACGCGCAGGAACGCGGCTACAGCTACCTCCACATTGGCTGACCCTGAATCGCAGGACCGGCTTCGAGCGTCTAGCGCGACGGCTTCGCGTTTACGATCGCCATCGGCGCGACGATCTTGTTCGGATCGGCGTTCGGCTTCGGCCGGAATTTCTGCGAGCGATCGTTCTGGACCTCGGTGACGTAGAGGTTGCGGTCGGCGTCGACGTGGATCTGATGGACGCCATCGAACTGGCCCGGCAGCGGGCCGTGGCTGCCGATGTCGAGGATGTAGTGCCCCTCGAGGTCGTACTTCACCAGGCGATCCGTCGTCCAGTCGGCCACCCAGACGTGATCGTCCTGTGTGACGACGTGCGCCAGCACCGACGAGTTGTAGCCGGTGGGAAACATGTAGAGGAACTTCCCGTTCTCGTCGAACACTTGCATACGGTGATGCTCGCGGTCGGCGACAAAGATCCGGCGGTCGCGGCTGATGCCGATGCTGTGCACCGACCAGAATTCGTACACCTTCGGATTGTCCGGATCGACCGGCGGCCGCCCCCAGTCCATCAGGAACTTCCCGTTGCGATCGAACTTCGCGACGCGCGTGCCCGCGTACCCGTCGGCGACGAAGAAGGTGCCGTCAGGAAACCAGGCGATGTCGGTGGGCCGGTTGAAGTTGTTCGGTCCCCGCCCCGGCACGCCGCGCTCGCCCATCGTCCGTACCAGTTTGCCGTCGTTGGTGAAGATGTTGATCTCGTGCATGTCGTCATCGACGATCCAGAGATGCTTTTGTGGATCGTACGGATTCATCAGGATCTTGTGCGGTCCGCGGCCCATTTCCCCGAGCCCGCTGCCGCGCGGCGGCGCCAGATACCGATCGTGCTGCAGCCATTCGCCGATCGTGGTGCCGTCGCGATCGACGGTGAAGACGAGATGGTGCCGCCGCATCTCGTAGGGGTAGGGCTTGTCGGCGTACGCGCGCCGGCCGGTGTTCGTGCGGGGCGGGGTCAGGAGACACGCGCAGATCCAGGGCTCGGCGCCCGGCGGCAGCGCGATCTCGCCGCGCTGCGCCACCCAGACCTTGTTGGGACTCTCGGCCCACACGCCCGCGCCCGATCCCCACGTCCAGCCGGCATGCGGCTGGTCGGTATCGGGGAGCGCCTTCGGCCACGGGACGACCGGCTCGTAGTCGCCCAGGTCGACCTTCCTGATCGCCTGCGGCGCCTGACTCGCGTCGATCCGGAACATGCCTGGAACGAGCGCGAACGCACCCAGCAGCAGCGACGTCGCGACGACACGCGGCATAGCGCGCATAAGCTGACTCCTCGGTTGGCTGGTAATCCTAGCATCCTTGACAGCGTGCGCGGCGGGGTGTTGACTATGCGGCATGCCGATGGCAATCGCCCGCGCTCGAGCGTGCCTGTGCATCATCGTCCTCGCGCTCGCGCTGCCATGTGCCGCAGACGCGCAGCAGCGCGGCGGTCAGGGACAGCCGGCGGCCGGCAAGGCGCCGCCGCCGACCAGTGAGCGCGTGCGCGTGAAGGTCGGGCATGCCAACGTCCACATGGGTCCGACCACCGTGAACGAAGTGATCGTGCTCGCGCCGAAAGGCACGGTCCTGCCTGTGCTCGGACGGCGGGGCGAGTGGGTCCATGTCGGCATCTCGCCGGCGCTTCGAAAAACCGGCATGGTCATGCGCTGGTACAAGAACGAAGACAACGGCTGGATGCACGACTCGCTGCTCGAGATCGTCCAGCCAGCGCAGGTGAACTCCCGCTGAGTTGATTGGACATCGAAACGGCTGTTACTATCGCCCCACGTTGACCGCTTCTTAAAGGAGAACCTCTTATGGGTTCCCACTCCGGTCCGAATCGCCGACGGTTTCTCACGAGCGGCGGCGCGCTCGCTGCATTCGTGATGGGCGCCATCAAGTCGGTGCGCGGGCAGACTGCTGCGCCGCCCCCCTACGAGCCGCAGGGCCTCCTCGCCTATGGCCAGCCGTCCAAGTTCACTGGCCATATCGTCCGCCGGACCACAGCCCGGCCATCCGCCATCACCGACACCTCGCTGATGACGCCGCTGCACGAACTCGACGGGATCATCACGCCGTCCGGTCTCCACTTCCTGATGGACCACACGAACGGCATCCCCGAAGTCGATCCGCAGAAGCATCGCCTGATGGTGCACGGCATGGTGAGCCGCCCGCTCACCTACACGATGGAGGAGCTGAGACGGTTCCCGTCGGTGTCGCGGATTCACTTCCTCGAGTGCAACGCCAACAGCCGGCCGCTACGCGGGCCCAACCGGGAGTCGGTGCAGCTCATTCACGGACGCACGAGCACGAGCGAGTGGACGGGCGTACTGCTGTCGGTGCTGCTCAAGGAGTCGGGCGTGCAGCCGAAGGCGAGCTGGATCATCGCGGAAGGGGGCGAGTCGAACAAGTACACGATGAGCATTCCGCTCGCGAAGGGGCTCGACGACACCATCGTCGCGTGGTCGCAGAACGGCGAGCCGATCCGCCCGCATCAGGGCTACCCGCTGCGTCTCATCGTGCCGGGCTGGGAAGCGATTCGCGCCGTCAAATGGCTGAATCGTATCCACGTCGTCGACAAGGCGTATGCCTCGTGGCACGAAGCCGGGAACAACGCCGACACGGCGGCCGACGGCAAGGGGCTGTGGTACCGGTTCGAGCTCGGCCCGAAGGCGGTGATCACGAAGCCGTCCGGCGGACAGAAGCTGCCGGGACCGGGGTTTTACGAGATCACCGGGATCGCGTGGACCGGCGGTGGCCTGGTCCGCCGCGTCGACGTGTCGCTCGACGGCGGCAAGACGTACCAGGAAGCGCAGCTCCAGCAGCCGGTGCTGCGGCACGCGCACACGCGATTCCGTTTCCCGTGGAAGTGGAACGGCGAGGAGTGCGTGATCCAGGCGCGCTGCACGGACGAGCGCGGCGAGGTGCAGCCGACGATCGAGGAAGCCGCGAGGCTGTTCAAGGTCGGCGTCGACTACTTCTACGAGGCCGACCACTTCAACGGCATCCAGCCGTGGCGGATCGCCCGCGACGGGAACGTCACCAATGCGATCGCGGGGGCGTAATCCAATGCAGTCGCGTGAGCGCTGTTGATCGGCACGCTCGTGATCGCGGCCTGCGTTCCCGCGGTGACGCATGCGCAGACATTCGGCTTCGGGCGCACGCCGACCGAGGCGGAACTCAAGGCCGTCTTCCCCTCGGCGGCGCCAGACGGTAGCGGGCTCCCGGCAGGGAGCGGCAGCGCGAAGGAAGGCGTCGCCGTGTACAAGCAGAAGTGCGCCGCCTGCCACGGTCCTGAGGGCAAGGGTACGCCGCTCCATCGTGGGCTCATCCCGCTCGGCAACGCCAAGCCGGTGAAGCTCGAGGAAAGCCTCGTCCCCTACGCAACGACTGTATGGGACTTCATCAACCGCGCGATGCCGTGGACGCAGCCCGGAACGCTCACGCCCGACGAGGCCTACGCGGTGACCGCCTACGTGCTGTATCTCAACAAGATCGTCGGCGAAGCCGACGTCCTTGACCAAACGACGCTCCCGAAAATACGCATGCCGCACCGCGACGACATGTTTCCGGTACGTCCGGAGTGGAAGCCCGGTGAACGACGGGCACTCGGCAACTATCCCGGACGTCGGTGACGGGACCCCTATCCCGGGAACGTAGCAACCGCCAGACGTACGGCTAGCGCGCGGACGAGACAGCTCCTCCGGCGCGTGGGATCTTCGACGGGCGCATGGCTGCCTGCCACGCGAATGTCGCCATCACGATCGCCGACTGCTTCAATTCGTCCTCGCTCATGCGCTCGGGGAAATCCGCGCTGGTATGACGCGTGCGCTCATCGTATGCGTCGAAATCCTTGATCACGTTGAAACCGGGTAATCCAAGAGCGTTGAACGGCACGTGGTCGGTACTCCCGATGCCTTCGATGATGTTCCTTGTGGCGCCAAGGTCACGCAGCGGTTCGAGCCACGTGTCGAAGATGGCTTTCGCAGCGCTGTTCCCTTCCATGTAAAAGCCGAGCGTCTTACCGCTTCCCGGATCGTCGTTCAGGTACACGGCCAGTTTGTCGCGCGCAGCCTGATCCGCAAAGTGTTGTGTGAGGTACGCGCGCGCTCCGAGCAGACCCTGCTCCTCGCCGCTCCATAAAGCCACTCGTATCGTGCGCCGCGGCGAAGCGCCGAGCTCTTTGAGGATCCGCATGGCCTCCATCACCGCCGCTACGCCGTCGGCATTGTCTGTGGCGCCACTTGCGGAATGCCACGAATCCAGGTGCGCACCAACCAACACGACCTCGTCCCGGAGAGCCGGGTCGACGCCAGGAATGTCGGCGATCACGTTGTACGTATTGCGATCGGCTTCCTGGTAGCGCGTCCTCAGCTCAGCCCTTACCTCCACGGCGCGTCCGGCGGCAGCGAGCCGTGCGAGGACGTTGTACTGCTCGCCGGCGACAGTGATCGACGGCACGGCATCAGGTGCCGTATTGCGATTGCCAACCACGCCGACGGTGCCGTCGCGGTAGGCACTCGGCTTGAGCGCCACGGCGGCGCCCGCGTTCTTCAACAGTGACGCGAGCTGGTCTGGCGGCGTCGTGCTTCGGGCGGACGGCAGCACCGGGTTGCCGGTCGCAACAGGGCGATCGTCGAGGCCGGGCTGCGGCCGGTCGGCGTCGACGAACTGCGTCTGTGGAAGATGTGTGAGCACGATTGCGCCACGAAGCTGTGCGGCGAGCGCCTGAATCTCGGACGCAGTCTTGTCGCCGACATACACCACTCGACCGCTTACCACGCCGGCGGTCGATGGGGTCCACGCGTCGGCGTACGCGACGAGCGGCATATAACGCGGCGAGGTCATCTCGACGGTGATCTTCTCGAGCGTCCATCCACGCCCGAATTCGAACGGCTCCAGGTGCGGGTTTGCAAGGCCCCATTCCACAAACCGATCACGCGCCCACCGCGCCGCCCCCATGTGCTCAGGCGAACCGGTCAGCCGCGAGCCGAGCTCGTCGGTCAATGTCCGATAGAGGCTCAGAGCCTGCGATCGCTGCAGACCCGCGGTTCGGATACGGGCCGCCATTTCACTGTCGACACGTTCCTGTGCGGTGACAAAAGCGCCGCCGAGCAGCAGCAATAGCAGTGGGGCCACAAACGGCAAACGGCGCATCATCCGGCTCCTTTCGACGACCGCACGGGACCAGCCAGACTCGCCATTGATATCCCGATGTGTGCGGCGCCTCGCCCTTGGCTGGTTGGCAGTATCTGCTTGGCGCGCTCCGCGCGCCTAGGACCGCTATCCGGGGTCACAACGAGTACAAGATTCACGCAACGAGCCGCATAGCGGTCCAATTCGCCAGGCGGCGAATGTTACCGGGATGATGCACCAACTCAACTCCCAACTGCCAACGCCAGATTCAACTCCGCTTGTATTGGGATACGATCCTCGTCCTGCTCGGTCCAGGCGGCTTGCCGGTGCAGGGCAGCGATGATTCCTGGAAGCCCGTGGCTGGTTCAGCAGGAGGACACCATGAGAACGTGCGCGAAATTCGCGGCGGCATGCATTCTGGGAGCCCTTGTATGGATGCCGCAAACGACGACGACCGCCGCCGAACTCGTCATCCTGACCAACCAGGGAGCGACACCCGGCGTGAGAGAGCTTGCGGCTGCTTTCGAGCGCGTCAGCGGACACAAGGTGACCGTCATCCAGGAAGAAGGCGCCACGCAGGAACGAAGAATCGAGAGCGGCCCCGCCGACCTCGTGACGGGAAATCCGCCCGCAATCGAGCAGCTCGTGAAGAACGGCAAAGTGGTGGCGAGCACGGTGACGCCGTTCGTGCTCGCCGGTCTCGGCCTTTCTGTGCGGGCTGGCGCGCCGAAGCCCGACATCAGCACGATCGAAGCCTACAAGGCGACGTTGCTCGCGGCGAAGTCGATCGGCTATTCGCGCGGCTGCAGCGGCACGAACATCGCTGAGGGGATCGCGCAACTCGGCCTCACCGAGCAGTTGAAGGCGAAGACGATTTTCACCGCCGGCGGCCCCGTCGCAGAATTTCTGGCGCGCGGTGACTTCGAAGTCGGCATTCAGCAGACCAACATCATGGTGGGCGTCCCCGGAACGCAGTATGTCGGGCCGTTGCCCGGGTCTCTCAACAAGCCGTGTCCGTCGAGTGTCGCGTTACTGACAGTGTCGAAGGAACCCGATGCGGCGCGCGAGATGATCAAGTTCATGATTTCGCCGCAGGCCGCGCCTCTGCTCCGCAAGACCTACGTGGAACCGGCCAGGCCGTGAAGAAACTCCTGGCCGCAGCGGCTCTCGCGGCTGCCTCCATCGTCGCTCCACTGGAGATGGCGGCGAGTCAGATCCAGATACACGATCTCGAGCGCAAGATCTGGCGCATCCTCGACGATGCGAAGGCGCCGTTCGTCGCATTGTCGGAGGCCGACTTCCGCGCGCTCGGTGCTGACTTGACGCTTCCCGACGGCGGCCAGGCGGTCACGGCGCTCGCGCAGAAGGCGCCGGGAGGTGCGTTCGATCCGCGCGACCTGTCAACGATTCCGCCGCAGCAACTGGGCTACAGAGCCGAGTGGGTCGGTCGAACGTTACCGGCGCTACAACCTGGATTGGGACATCGGCGCACTGAAGCTGACCAGCCTCAACCCCGAAGCCAGGAACTATCCCTGGTTCATCATCATGAACGGCGGTGCTGCGAACTTCTACGAGTTCTATGTCGATCTGAAGAACCGGCCCGGCTGGGCGCAATATCTCGCCCAGAAAATGAATGTGCTCATCGTTACCATTCCCGGCAATTTCAAGTACGGCGGCTGGGATTTGCCGGTGATGGACGAGCGGCGCCAGCCCGCATATCTGCTCGATCGCGAGCTCCCCTTGCAGGAATCAGAGGTACGCAACGCGATCTACACGAACAGCCTGATTCTGCAGGGCGTGAAGCAGCTCGTGATGAAGCACACGACCGGCGACATCCTGCTGATCGGCCATTCCACGTCGGGCGAGATCGCCATGCTTTCGTACGAGGACAAAGAGCTTGGTCCGCGGTTGAAGGGACGGTTCCTGGGCTGGGGAAGCGGAGGACCAGCGCGGCTCGAGCTGATGCGGACGGTCAGAGGCAAGGACATCAGCGCGCGCGGCGGCGCCTCCCCACGAGGCACGCGGACGCCGCTTCACATACTCGAACGTCGGGATCCACCAAGCTATTCGCGCGGTTACAGCGGCTTTCTCAATCCGCTCTACGAAGCGGGCATGTCGCACTTGCAGATTGCGGAGCGGTGGCTGTCGACTGAAGCGCGGCGGCGTGCAAACTTCAAGCAGCAGCTGCAGAACCTGGAACACAACGAGGACCTCGGTCGGAAGGCGGAGGTCGAAGACGAGATCGAAACGCTGCTGAAGAAGAGCGGCAACTCGTGGCGAATCGTCGTGGAGGACGTCGAGAAGGATCTATTCGGCACGAATTTCACGCGTCTGGACGGCTACAGACGCATGGTCTGGACGACTGCGCACTTCGATCGCAATCATTGGAATCCCGAAGATCCGATGAACAGTATCGAGGTGTTCGTCGCCAACGAATACCGTGCGAAGAATCCAACGGCCGACATCCGCGTACTCAACTTCGATCCACCCATGACGCACTACGGGCACCTGGAGCTGCCGCGGCAACTCGCGGCCGCTCACTTCAGCGTGGTGCGCTGGCTCGTGCGGCCGGAGTGACGCTCTATAATCGAGTCTTCACGAGGAGCCTTCAATGCCCGAAACGTCGTCAGCGATGCTCGACCTTGGCACCACACTACCCGTCCTTCTCGCTTCCCGACTTCAACGGCCACATCGTCTCGGATGCCTATTTCGGGGGTAGCAAGGCGGTACTCGTTGCCTTCATCTGCAAGCATTGTCCCTTCGTGAGGCACATCCGCCAGGAATTTTCACGGTTCGCGAAGGAGTATCAGGCGAAGGGCCTCGGCATCGTCGCGATCGCGTCGAACGATACGACGGAGTTTCCGGAGGACGGTCCCGCAGGGATGAAAGAAGAGGCGGCTGAAGCCGGTTACACCTTCCCGTACTTGTTCGACGAAAAGCAGACGGTCGCGAAAGCATTTCGTGCCGCCTGCACGCCTGACCTTTTCCTCTTCGACGGTCGTCGGTCGCCTTGCGTACCGTGGTCAGTTCGACGGAAGCCGACCCAAGAACGACGTGCCCGTCAACGGTGCCGATCTGCGTGCCGCAGCCGAGGCGGTGCTCGCGGGCAAGCCAGCACCGGCGGTTCAAACGCCGAGCATCGGCTGCAACATCAAATGGAGCCCGGGCAACGCACCGGAGTACTTCAAGACGTAATAGCGGTCCCTAATCGCCTCGTTCGATTTCGCGCGAGTCATGTCAGCGTACGCGCGGTCGGCGGACAGCCGATCCGTTCCGGCAACGCTTTATCGCTGCCGGAGCGTCGCTCACCGCGATTCGAAAGTCGTTGCCTGATGCCGGCCGGTGGGCGCGTACGCCAGGCCGCTCGCACCGCGCAGCCGGAAAGCGGCTGCAGCGATTCCTCGTGTCGACGTCCCGATCGTACGCGTTCTCGTTGAGCGAGTTCGGTCGGGCGCTTCGTGTCCGCGCTTTGACGGATGTCGCCGAGCTAGCCGATAGTCGACGCGGAAATCGTGCAGGCTGCGATAGCGAGATGCGGCGGCTTTCCCGGCCGCAGCGTCCGCGCCCACCGGCCGGCATCAGGCAACGACGATCTCCCGACTGACACTGCGACGCTGCGCTAGATTCTGCAGTGCCAGCGCGATCGCCCTTCAGTCCGGCTGAAGCCGGACGATACGTACGCCGCCGGATCCTTACCTCCCCCAGATCTTCCGGTAGATGTCCTTGTAGCCGTTCTCCGGCTCGTACAGGTTGTTCGGCCCGCCGTCGCGATCGAGGTTCGACGCAATGAACAGGTGCGGCGGCGGAACGAACCCGCTGGGCGGCTGCCCCGCGAACGCGCGATTCAGCTCGTCGATGCACATCCAGCCCTGAAGGTGCAGCGGCTCGGCCACCGTGCCGATCTGGTACCGCCGCTGGCGGATGCGCTGGAAGGCCGTCACCGATCCGTCACCCGACGAAATCTGGCGTGGGTAGCCTGTGGCGGGGTCGACGCCAGCCGACTGCAGCGACGGCGCCGAGAAATCGAAATACAGATCGTTCACCGCAATGCTGTAGGTCCACTCTCTGTCGTACTTCGTCAGCAGCGACGTGGTCAGGCTCGGCATGCGGTTGGCGAGGTCGCCCATCGGCGTGTCCTCGATCGCAATCACCTTGCACCCCGCGCATCCCTTGATCACCTCGGCCGTGGTGTCGGTCTTGACCGTGGAGATCGTCGTGATGCTGTCCTTGAACAGAATGACGCTCGCGGTGCCGTTGGAGTCGACAACGGCATAGAGCGCCGCCGCTTTGGCGACTTCACGAGGGTCGGTGGTGACGTTGGTGATGACCGGCGTGATCCTTGACCGGACCGGCGGCGCGGAGCCACGTGCCAGCCGACCATCTTGATGCCGAGCGCGGCGGCCTTCTGAATGACCGGCGCCTGCTCGAGCGTATCGACGTTGCCGAGAATGATGCCGTCCGGCTTCAGCGCGATCGCCTGATTGAGCGCCGTCGTGCGGCCCTGCACCGATCCCTGCCCGTCGAGGATGCGGAAATCCCATCCGATCACCTTCGCCGCCTCCTGCGCGCCGTCGCCGGCGCCCTGCGGGCCGCCGTTGCGCTGATCGGAGGAGACATAGACGATCAGCTTCTTGCCCTGCGCCGTGGGACCGGTCGTCGGACCCGTCCACGGTGTGCCTGGCGCGGTGACCGTGGCGATGTACTCCTTCGCCATCGCCAGATAGGCATCGTCTGTGCGCGGCATTCGCGCCCGCGTTGGCGACCGGCGTTCGCACCGCCGTCTGCATCACCACCGCCGCTCGAACACCCGACGGAGAACGCCAGGAGCGCAGCGACAGCGGTCGCTCGTCTACGTGGCATGTGACACCTCCCCATCACCATCTTCCCGTTCCGATTTCGTGCGTGCATCGTCCGAAGTCTCGAGGCTGGCAATCGAGGGCTTGCGCGACGTCCGGAGCGCCGCCGCTGCGCGAAGTCCTGCGAGCGCGATGGACGACGAGCAGCGTGACGCCGTTGAACAACGGCTCGACGAAAAAGGCGCCGCCGAGCTGCTGAATGCCGGAAATGCCGACGGCCAGAATCAGGACGCCAACGATCGTGCCCCACACGTTGACGCGTCCGGGCCGGATCGTGGTCGAGCCCGAGAAAGGTTCCGACCAGCGCCGGCAGCAGGTAGTCGAGGCCGACGTTCGCCTGCCCGATCTGCAGCTTCGCCGCAAGCACGCAGCCCGGTGAAGCCGACCAGCAGTCCCGACGCGACGAACACGCCGATCACATGGCAGCGAACCGGAATGCCGTTGAGCGCCGCCGCCTTCTCGTTGGCGCCGATTGCGTAGATATGACGGCCGAGCGGCATTCGCTCCGTGACGACCCAGAGCACCACCGCCAGCACGCAGCGCATAGACGGCCGGCATCGGAACGCCGAGGATCGACAAGCCGTTGATATCGACGAAGCCCTGCGGCAGCACGCCAATCACCTGACGCCCATCGGTGTGCCAGAGCGCAAGCGCATACAGGATGGTGCCGGTCCCCAGCGTGGCGATGAAGGAGTCGATCTGGGCGACCTCGACGAGGACTCCGTTGATCAATCCCGCGGCGCCGCCGCACAGCATGACGATGAAGCACGCGAGCGGCCACGGAAAGTCGTACTGAACCTGGAGGCTGATCGCGAGGATGTGCCACATCACGATCCCGAAGCCGATCGTGAGGTCGATGCGTCCCGCCATCATCGGCACCATCGCCGCCAGCGACAGCAGCGCGATGATCGCCTTGTCGCTCAGGATCGAGCGTGCGTTGATCGCAGTCGGAAACGAATCGGGCAGCAGCAGCGAGAAGAAGACGATCAGCAGGACGGTGAGAATCGGCAGGCCGTAGACCGGCAGCATGCGACGATCGCCTGGCCGCGGCTGAGCGCCGCCAGCTCCGAACGTGTCGGCTCGAGGGCGTTAGACTTCAGGGACTGCATGAAGTGCTCGCTGAACCTGTCCGACGCTGGCCGAGGCCGCCGCCAGGAGATTCTCGGCGCACAGATCGTCGCCTGACAGCTCCGCGACGACGCGTCCGCGATCGAACACCAGCGCGCGATGGCAGACCTTGGCGACCTCTTCGAAGTCCGTTGAGACGATGAGAATGGTGGCGCCTCGTTGAAGCACGACATCGAACAGCCGATAGATTTCTGCCTTCGCGCCGACGTCGACGCCGGCGGTCGGATCCTCGAAGACGTAGACGCTCGCCTTGAGATGCAGCCAGCGGCCGACCACCACCTTCTGCTGATTGCCGCCCGACAGCCACTCGATCGGCAGCGAGCAGTCGTTCGGCCTCAGCCCGATGCGTTCACCCAGTTCGAATGCGGCACGCGACTCGCGATCGGGCGTCACGATACGAGACCAGCGTGTGGCCGGCCGCCACCGGATTGAGGAACAGGTTTTCCCGGATCGAAAGTGCCGGGAACGACCGATTCCGCGACGCGATCGGCACAGACGAGATTGATCCCGAGATCGCATCGCCTGGCGCGGAGACGACGGGAGCAATCGCTGCGCCGTCGAGCAGCATTCGTCCGCCCGGTGACGGGCGCAAGCCCGAACAGCGCGCGGCCGACGCATTCCTGTCCGGCGCCGCGCAGACCGACGAATCCGACCACCTCGCCGGCTCGGATGCGGCAGTTGAGCGGACCGGCCGCTTCCGTCGTGACCTGCTCGAACACGAGCCTGGCCGCTCCTTCGTGCTGCGACGGACGCTTGAATACCTGCGAAGGCTCGCGGCCCACGATGAGCAGAATCGTCTCCTCGGGGCTCGTCTCGGAGACGACGCGTTCGCCGACGACGCGGCCATCGCGCAGGATGACCATACGGTCGGCGATCTCGAACACCTCGTCGAGCCGGTGCGAGACGTAGATCATGCCGACGCCGCGCGCACGCAGCCGTCGAAGCGCGATGAACAACCGCGCCACTTCGTTGGCCGGCAGGCTGGCCGTCGGCTCGTCGAGCACGAGGATCTCGGCCTCGGCCGCCAGCGCGCGAGCAATGGCGACGAGCGACTTCTCCGTGCGCGTCAGGTCATGGACTCGCATCTCGGGATCGATATCGGCCCCGACGACCTCCAGCGCGCGCTCGGCACGCGTGCGCGCAGCGTCCCAGTCGATCAGGCCGAAGCGGCGCGGAAAGCCGAGCATGAGCGAGATGTTCTCAGCAACGGTCATCCACTCGATGAGACCAAGATCCTGATGGATGAAAGCGATCGGCAGGTGACGCAGCGCGTGGGTCACGTCCCGGCCGCGGTAGGTCACGGTGCCGGAATCGAGCGAATGGACCCCGGCGAGAATCTTGATCAGCGTGGATTTGCCGGCGCCGTTCTCGCCCAGGAGCGCGACGATCTCGCCCGCGCCGACTTCGATGCGTGCGTCGACTGAGGGCGTGCGTGCCGCCAAACCGCTTCGACACGCCGCGCATCGCCAGAAGATACTGTTCCAACCGCTGGGAAAGGGACACGGGAAAGTTGAAATTCTACTGGAATGTCTCCTGCCGGGGACGGACGCGCGTCCGCAAAGTGCGATTTCTGCCGCGTCAATTGACATGGCTGACAAATTGCAAACCGAAGCGTCTCGCTATGAAGTCCTTCCCCGTTTGATTGGGCTCCGCGTCCTCTCGCTCGCGCCGGGTGCGGCGAGTCGTCTTCAATGCCAACGTCGCCTTCGTCGGTCGGCGGTTCATCGACGGTCACAGACCAGAACTCGCCGGCACCTGGAACCTTGTTGTCGATTCAGCCCACCGGTCAAGGCCGACCAACCGACACCTCCTGGAGCCCGCTACACATTGTCATTCGCCGACGGCCGGCTTTCGACGCGGGTGGACTGCAACATGTGCAGCGGCGGATTTGCGTTGTCCGGGCCATCGCTCACCGCGGGACCGGCGTTGGCGTGCACGCGAGCGGCGTGCCCTACGATGGCGTTCGAAAACACGTACACGAGTTTGCTGAGCGGCGACAGCACCATCACGCTGTCAGGCAGCACGCTGGTGTTGTCGTCGAGCCGCGGAGTGTTGCGGTTCGCACGATAGCCGGCACTCTTCCGGCATCTATTCCTCGCGCCAAGAGCGGGTCGCCGCCTTGCTGCTGTAGACTCGACGCGGCATGGCGGCCGCACACGTCGACACATCTCACAGACTGATGGCGGTGGTGGCTCATCCAGATGATGAGGCACTGGGCCTTGGAGGCACTCTCGCGAAGTACGCGTCGGAGGGCGTCGAAACCTACGTTGTGACCGCTACGCGCGGCGAGAACGGCCGTTATCGCGGCCACCGTGGCGACGAGTACCACCCTGGCCCGCAGAAGCTTGCAGAAATCCGCGAGGCGGAGCTGCGAGCCGCCGCATCGGTGCTCGGCATTCGCGAGGTCACGTTGCTCGACTATCCCGACCTGGGGCTGGATCGTGCAAACGCGCGCGAGGCAATCGCGCAGATTGCACACCATTTGAGACGCACGCGTCCTGATGTGGTCCTGACATTCCCACCAGACGGGGCGTACGGGCATCCCGATCACATCGCCATCTGCCAATACGCGACCGCGGCGGTGGCGGTAGCGGCCAGCCCATCGTTCCCCGATAGCGCCGAGCCCAACGCCTCGCCCCACCTGGTGAAAAAGCTGTACTACCTTGCGTGGCCCCAATCGACGTGGAATGCGTACGAGGAGGCGTTCAACAGCGTCGTTTTTACAGTTGACGGCGTTCAGCGGCGGGCCATGGCCTGGCCCGACTGGGCTGTCACGACTGTCATCGATACACGAGACGTCTGGCCGACCGTCTGGCGGGCGGTTTCCTGTCATGAATCACAGATTGACGGCTACGAGCGATTGAAGCACCTGCAACCGCAGCACCATGAAGCGCTCTGGGGCTGTCAATACTTTTATCGCGCGCTGAGTATCGTGAACGGCGGGAGAACGCGCGAAACGGACTTGTTCGAGGGAATCCGACATTCATAGATCACGTGGTGAAACCGGTGCTAACAACGGAGCACATGTACGAGTGACGAGGTTCGTGCGGGATACAAGCGCCGCTGTCGTCACGATTGTGCTTGCGTGCGCCTGCAGCGTTGCGTTTGCGGAATCGACACCCTCCGCGCCGAACGGACTCACGTTGATAACGGCCGCGCAAGCTGCAGCACCGCCGACACAGGGAGACGCTCCCGCGAACTCGCGACCGCCATTTGTGCGGCGCAGCATAACCGCAGTCCGTATCGACACGACCGAAGCGCCTGCGATCGATGCCGATCTATCAGATGCGGCATGGGAAAAGGCAGCGGTCATCGACGAGTTCACGCAGCGGTCGCCCAATCCGTACGAACCTGCGACCGAACGCACGGTGGTGCGCATCCTCTACGACGCGAACAACCTCTATTTCGCCTTCTACAACTACGACAGCGCGCCCGATCAGATCGTGGTGCGCAACAAGCAGCGCGACGGCTTCGTCTACACGTCCGATTCGGTGATGATCTTTCTCGATCCAGGTCAGACTCGGCGCAACGCCTACAACTTCGAAATCGGCGCATCAGGAGGCCGGACAGACCAGCTCGAGCTGAATAACACCGAGGAACTGCGGGAGTGGGACACGATCTTCGAGGCGCGCGCGCGAATCGTGCAGGACGGCTGGGTGGCGGAGTTCGCCATTCCCTTCAAGAGCCTCTCTTACGAGGCGACGCAGACGACGTGGGGCTTCGACGTCGCACGGCGCATCTACCACAAGAACGAGCGCGTCCACTGGTCTGGATTCAACCCGGCGCTCGACTTTACCGACGTAAGCCAGAGCGGCGACCTGGTGGGCATCGAGAACGTGAGCCAGGGGATCGGGCTCGACGTGCAGATCCATGGCGCGCCACGCTTGAAGCAGGACTCGCAGCTCGGAGCGAGCGACGAAGGGTTGAGCATGACCCTCGGCGGCAACGCCTTCTACAAGGTGACGCCCGCGCTGACCAATACGCTGACCGTCAATCCGGACTTTTCCGACGCGCCGCTCGACATCCGCCAGGTCAACACGACGCGGTTCTCGCTGTTCACACCGGAAACCCGCGACTTCTTCCTGCAGGACGTCGGCGGCGTTTGAATTCGGTGGCCGCAGCTTCGGCCGCAGCTCGCAGGACAGGGTCTCCAACAACGGGCGGCCGTTCTTCTCGCGCAACATCGGCCTCGTGCAGGGACGAGCAGGTGAGCCTGCCCGTCGGAAACAAGCTGTCCGGTCAGTTTGGCGGCTTCGACGTCGGCGCGTTCAGCGTGCTGACGGACAGGACGCCGGCGGGAGAGGACGGCCAGATCCTGTCGGTGGCGCGCGCGACCCATCCCATCTTCGCCGAATCGAAATTCGGCGTTGTCTTCACGAACGGCGATCCGACCGGCTTGACTGACAACACCGTGGCGGGCGCGGACTTTCAGTACCGCGACTCGAACCTCTTCGGCGACAAAGTCCTCCAGGCGGACCTGTTGTACATGAAGAGCTTCTCGAGCGCAGCCGGCAACGACGCCTCGTCGGCGCTCTCGCTGAACTTCCCGAATGAGCCGTGGTCCGGCGACTTTCTCTTCAAGCAGATCGGCGCGGATTTCACACCAGCGCTGGGGTTCGTCAATCGCACCGCGATCCGGCAGTACGTAGGAACAGTCGCACACCTCACGCGCTATCGGAACACCTATCTCAACACGCTCGAATTCGGCACCAACTTCGAGTTCGTCACGGATCTGCAGAACGTGCTGGAGTCGCGCGCCAACGACGTCTTTGTGAGCGCGAGGTCTCGAATCGGCGACCAGGCGACACTCCGAGTGATCAATTCGTTCGAGAACGTGCCCGTACCTTTCCTTCTGCCGCGAAACATCCCGGTGCTCTCGGGAACGTATCGATGGACGAATGTCAACGTGGGCGTTCGCACATTCAACGGACGGCTGCTGACGCTGCAGGGGGATGTGACGTGCTGCAGTTTCTACGACGGCGACGCGGTGACGACCCGCGTGACGCTGATCTTCCGGCCCAGCACGCTGTTTGAAATCAACGTCGGCCATGAGCTAAACGCAATCGATCTGCCGTCGGGTGCGGTCGATATCCATCTCGCCACGACGGATGCCGTGGTCAACTTCACTCCGGACATGCAGGTGGCGCTCCAGGCCCAGTACGACAACATCAGCAGGAACTTCGCGCTCTCGACCCGCTATCTCTGGGAATACCGCCCGGGCAACGAGCTATTCGTCGGGTTGGGACAGAGCGCGCTGATCTCCGACCGCGGCTTCGTCACGCAGACGACGCAGGCCACCATCCGCCTGGGCCACACGTTCCGTTTTTAGACGCTCTCCTGGCTTACGTAGGGCGCGGCTGATACACGAGGCTCAGCAGCGGAACCGGCTTCCCGTAGTTCGCGTTGCTCTCGCGCACTTCGTAGCTGCCGTAGTTCTCGTGATTGAACAGGTTGTAGGCCTCGAGGATGCCATCGAGCGACACCCGCCCGGCGAGCGGGAACCGCTGCTGGAGTCGCAGATCGACACGGTGGAGCGGATCGCCGACAAAGTCGTTCCGGGGCACGATCGTCCCGTCCGGACGCAGGCGATCGCATCCCTGGCCGCACAGGCGCAGGTCGCCGCCGTAGGTCGTGTTGTAGCGCTGCCCGGAGCCGAAGAAGTACAGCCCGCTCAGCTGCAACCCACGACCGACCTGCCAGATGCCGTTGAACGTCGCCCGATGGCGCTGGTCGTTTGCCGAGAGCCCGTAGTCGCTCCCGAGATCCGGCTGCACGGGGAACGGCACCGGCCGAACGCCACTGAAGGCCGGCGCCGACATGTCGTAGAGCCACGACAGCGTATAGGTGCCCGACGCCTGCCAGCGGTCGCTCAACCGCTTGGTGAACGCCGTCTGAAGGCTGTGCGAATTGGAGCGGCCTCCCATCACGTTCATGTAGATCGGACCCCAGTTGGGGAAGGGGCGCCGGCTAATGTCGGTGTAGGGATAGTTGACGCCGGTGGCCGGATCGTAGGTCATATTGACGTTGTTCCGTTGTGCCCCCTGGTTGGACCGCTCGTCGCGCCCGCCGACGTAGACGTAATCCGCCTCCACGGACATCACGTCGCCCACCTGCCGCTGTACGCCGACCGACGCCTGATGGGCGTACGGCATCTTCGTGAACTCCGCGATCGGCGACACGGAGTTCTCGCCGGTATCACGCCGGATGCACGTGGGCGTTTGAGCGGTGGAGCAGAAGCGCTGTTCGAGCTGCTCCTTCGTCGGCCACGGCCCGTTGAACGGGTTGGCCGGGAAGTCGGGACGGCCGTCGTTCGGAATGTCCACGACGGCCGTGTTCGCCAGCGCGTTCATCTGGCCGGCGGGGCCAGTGATGAGGTCTCCGTAGTACCGCCCGTAGGCTCCGCGCACGACACATTGACCACGACCTGCTGCCCCACGAGCAGCTCGATGCCCTGCCGGTTGACGTTCCCGAACCCGGGCATGGCCACGGTCAACCGGTACAGCCCGGCGCGGGCCGCGATTCGATAGACGCCGCGCTCGTCGGTGACGCCTTCGAAGGTATTGCCTGACGCTTCAAGAACTGCGGTGAGCGTGGCCCCGGGCAGCACGCCGCCCGTTGCGTCAACCACGGTGCCGCTGAGTGTGGCTTCCTGCGCAGTAGCCATACGCCTTCTCTCATGGACAGCTAGGCCGGTCTTCGCCTAATCTTGCGCCCATGAAAAGACTCGCTTTGGCTGCCATGGCAACCGTCTGCTTTGCGGGTTTGTTCGCGTGGAACAGGCCGGTTCTGTCAGGACAGGAGGCCGCCACCGGCAAGCTCGTGCTCTTTGCCGATATGGCGCTCTTTGCGGGTATGGGGCAGCCCAGGAACTGCACATTGATGAACCGATTCAAGCCGGGCGAGCCCGTGGGCTTCCGCGTCTCGGTCATCGACGGCGCGACAGGCGACCCGGCAGCCGATGCGGCCGTCGTGATTCACCTAACGTTCGGGGGCCGGACTGTTGACGTGCCGGCGCGCTACCGCGGCGTTAGCGGCGGCGGTCCCGTCGTACCGAACATGTGGACGGCCAAATGGAATGTGCCCGCGGACGCGCCCACAGGTGTCGTGCAGGTGCGCGTGACGGCGAGGGACAAGCGCGGGCGCACGGCGGAATGGAGACCCTTCCCCGATCCGCAGGCGCATCTGACGATCGTGAAGGAATAAGAGCCCTATCGATCGAGCAACGCGCTGAGAAAATCGTTCAACCACTTGCCATTCCACGCGAGCGGACCCTGAGCCGGCTCGAGCCGGGCTGGCGTGCGTTCGAGCATCTGGTTCCGCCACCTCTCGGCTGCCGAGATGGCCGTGGGCCTGTCGGTCGCGCAACAAATCCTGCAACAGCAGGGCTTCCGATCTGGACAGTTATCTGAATCGCTGATGGCAGTGTGCTTGCTGCTTCCACGGCGGAGGCGGCGATGAAAGATACGCTCGAGATGTCCAACGTACAGTCATGTGATGTACGCGCCTGTGCCTACAACGTCGACGAAGCCTGCCACGCCCGCGCGATCACCGTTGGCGACGGCCTTCATGCAGCCTGTGACACCTTCTTCTTTTCGAACCTGCACACGCGCAACACGTCGCATCAGGCCGTCGTCGGCGCGTGCAAGGTCACCGCGTGCCGCTATAACTCCGACCTCGAGTGTTCTGCCGAAACGATTCACGTCGGCATGCACGATAAACACGCCGACTGCATGACCTTCACCGCCCGATGACCTCGAGCGAGCTGTTCGAGTAATCTTCAACGGTGGCCGTTCGGGTTGTGCGCCTGGGCACGCCAAAAGACCGCGCTGAAGGACTGCGGCTCGGAACCGTGCGGCTCCTGCCGCGCGGCGTCAGGAAACAGGATTACGCAAAGCTGAACTTTTTCGATGTGTGGCTGCCCGAGGTGTCACCAAGCCGCGCGCTGGTGTCGTACGCGCGGGCGAAGCCGTGGACCGATGCAAGATGGGCCGTTTATGCACAGCGCTATCTCCGTGAAATGCGTCGCCCTGAGGCGATGCGCCTGATCACGCTGCTCGCGGCGTTGTCGAAGAAGGCGAATTTTTCTATCGGCTGTTACTGCGAGAATCCGTCGCGATGTCATCGTTCGCTGCTGGGCACGCTGCTGCGTGAGCAGGGCGGGAAAGTCCATCCGCTTTTCCGGTAAGCACGCATTCCGATCCCGCTGGGCGCAGCTTGAATGGGGCCCGGTGATATCCTGTGCCCAGTGACCGCCCGTGTCATGCAGTCCAACGGTGGAGCCAGGCCGAGGGTTCTTCTCGTCGATGACCACGCCCACATCATCGATGCTGTTTCGGCGTCGTTAGCCGACGAGTTCGACGTAGCGGCTGTCGCGACCGACGGAATGCAGGCGGTCGAGACCGCATTCCGGGTCAATCCGGACGTCATCGTGCTCGACGTCAGCATGCCCGGAATCGACGGGTTTCAGACCTTTCGGGCACTTGAGAACGCGGGATCGCGCACACCGGTCGTCTTTCTGAGCATGTACGACGCTGATGTGTATATCAGCGAGGCGTTTCGGTGCGGTGGGAGGGGTTTTGTCCTGAAGTCGCAGATCGAGCGCGACCTTGCGAGCGCGCTCGACCAGGCGCTCGCTGGCCGGTTGTTCGTGCCCTCGCTCACGTCGTTCTACCGTCTCGCCGAAGGCGGCGGGCACGCAATGCAGGTTTACGAAGACGATGAGTCGTTCCTCGACGGTCTGGCTACCCTTTTCGATCTCGCGCTTCGGCTTGGCGACGCCACCTGCGTGATCGCCCCCGAGAGAATCCGACAGAGCCTTGGCGATCGTCTCCGTGCTCGCGGTTGGAGCGTCGGTGGATCGTCCGGGCACGCGCGTTATCTGGAGGTGGACGCGACCGAGGCCTTGAGCAGGTTCATGCGCAACGGGCTTCCGGACGAAACCTGCCTCGCCGAGATTGTGGCGGAGATGGAAGAGTATCGTCGTGCGGTGGCGGAACGAGCGACGTCGCGCCTCACGATATTTGGCAACATGTCGATGTTGCTGACTGAAGAGGGCAACACGAAGGCGGCAACCGCAGTTGAGAACTGCTGGGGCAGGCTGACTCGCGGTCTTCCGTTCCTCACCATCTGCGGCTATTCGACGTCGTGCTTCCATAGTGGTGTCCCGGACCTGCTGCCGCGCATGCGGACCGAGCATTCGGCACTGAACCATGGGTAGCACGTTGAACACTTACCTTCGACGTTCCAGTTTGCTCTTTGCACTTGAAAGGACCGCCAACATGAAGAGGCTGCTCTACGGCGTGCTGATTCTGGGCTGGATTCCCACCCTCGGCATCGTGACGGGTGCGAAATGGATGACAGGCGACGTGGTAGACGCGCAGGGGCGGACGCCGGTCAAAGTTACCCGCATCTACACCGGGGCTGACGGGAAGACCAAGCTGGAAGAGTTCGAGCTGCCGCTGAAGCCCAGGGACAAGGGGAGCGAGGTCGCCGCGTCGGTGGCGCTCACCACGCTCCAGGTTCGACGGACGACGCCCGAGTACTTCCTCGACTGGCACCCGGCGTCGCGGCGGCAGTTAGTGGTGACACTGGCCGGGGAGAGCGAGATTCGAGCTCGAAGGCGGCAAGAAGGTCCGCCTGGGTCCCGGCAGCATCCTGCTCGCCGAAGACACCACTGGCAAGGGCCACATCTCGCGAGCCGTTCCGGGGAAAGATCGCATCGCGTTCGACATCGGACTCGCCGATGGCGCGACGCTTACGCGTTAAGCGGCTTCGGCGCGATAGTCTTCGCGAGGCCTGCCTGATCAAAGCTCACGTCGATCGCGAGCAGGCGTGAGCTTGTGTTACGCCGCGATTGCGGGTCGACGGAAAGTGGTCGCCGCAGTGTCTCGGGCCCGCAACACGGCGACAGCCAGCACGACTACCCACAGCAGAAACACGCCGACGTTGATCCGTTCCCACACTCCCATCCACGGCGTCGGCAGATTTGCCGAGAGGCGGGGAGCATCCACGAACGTCAACGCGCCGAATGCGACGAGGATCGCAAGAGTCGCGATGCAGTACCGGCGGAACGGTTTCCCGAACGCTGAGGCTGCGCAAGCAATCGCAAGCAGCATGAGCAGCACCGTCACACTCGCCAGCACCAGGTGCAGAGTGTCGGTCCACGTTCCCCCGCCAGCCGCCAGCACTGCGCGCAGGTGCATCGGGGCAAGCGGCCAGAGGACGCCAAGTAAGCCGTACGCCAGGATCAAACTGCCCACCATGCGCAGGGCTCTAATCCGCCCGGCCGATCTCCAGATCCCCCATCCGAAAGCAGTTACAAGCACCGTGTAGACGGCCCCGAGCCGAACCCAAACCGGCCTCGTCGGAGCACCAATCGCGGACAGCTCGCTGATGGTTTGCGACGTTGAGCTATAGCCCTCCCACTGCATCGCGATGACGACGGTCATGGCGACATACAGCATCGACGAAAGGATGCCGCAGACAAGCAGCGTCTTTCGCAGCATGTTTCACCTCCTTCGTCGAGCAACGCATGAATCTTGCCGACAGCAGAGGTCGCATGCAAACGCGCGTACGGATGGACAGCCGTCGCAACCCGTTTCGCGACTGTGAATAAATCCGCCAGCCTCGGGGAATCTTCGACAGTCGCAACACGTCGATCTGGGGCCTCACCACATGCGGCGCGCATGCCGCGCGGCGACGGGAGTTGGCGTGATGTGTGCTCTGTTGATTTGACCGAGGCGACCGTATTGGTCCCCCGCGAGGACAAGGAGAACACAGTGTTGCCAGACGTTGAAGTCGTTGCTGCGGAAGTGCATGCGGCGTGGATTCGGTCGAAGCATGCGCAGGGCGTCACGTCGCGCCGCAGCGAGGTCGGAGAGGAGCTGATGGTCCCGTACGCTCACCTGTCCGAGTCGGCGAAGGAGTTGGACCGCACGACGGTGCGGACTGTCTACACGGCGATTCAAGCCACAGAGCAGTAGCGTGCCCGTGCCGGTGGATGGCGCCTCACCTCACCTCGAAGCGTTCGGGCGGGCTGCCTCGCGCTCTCGAATCTGCGCGCCACGGACGACGTTGATTACACCGTAGTTCTGTTCATGACAGGCGAACTCGTACATGACCGTCGGCTCGACACGAGGCAGCTCCGCCTCGGCCGACCAGGGTGTGGTCCACGTGCTCGGGTCGGTGAGCGTGTACTCGTAGCGCAGCGTGTTCGGCGCGATCCGTGTAAAGCGCTCCACAATGCGGAGACCGTCGCTGGTTCCGTACATGTTCGGAGCCGGCGCTCTGTTCTTGAAATTCGTCGTTTCCACGACGAGCGTATTCCCTTCCCACCGGCCGCGGGCGTCACCAAACCAGTGCCGGATGCTCGAAGACACATGTGGACGGCCGTCGAGCGGAATGATGCGTACGTCATTGTTCGACTGGTGGACGATTGTCACGTACCCCGGGCTCTGGAAGAGCAGAGCCTCGGCCGTCACACTGGCAGCGAGGTCCTCGGGGTTGGCACCGGGATTCCCGCCCTGGATGAGCGGTACTGCGCCCAGGCCAATGATGCACCGCGTATAGGTAGAAAGGAAGTTGCCGAAGATCTGGATGCCTACCTCGGGATTGCGCTGCTTTGCAGCGGCGGCCCTGGCCCCTGCCCGCTGTTTGGCCGCATCAGTGAGCGGCGGCAGCCTCCCATCGCCAGGATCAACAATCAGCGAAGTACGCAGGCTCGGGCGCGCGCCGCCCTGCCACGCGTCCATGGCGTATTCCTTCCAGTCGTAGTGGACCGTGCGCGGATCGACTTCGGAGTCGGCTTCGGTGGCCAGCTTGAAGGCGGCGATCGCCTCCTCTTCCGTGTAGAAGGGCTTGTCCTTGAGATAAACGGGGCGCTGCAGCGGCGTGTAGGTTGCCAGGTGCCAGACGCCTCGCAGGTCCGGATCGCCCCACGGCGTGCGCGAGGCCGTCCAGTTCTTCCGCGCCTCGGCCTCGGCCCGCATCCTGGCGGCCCCCGCCTTGATTGCCGCGTCGGGATCGACCGTCGTCGCGTCGATTGCCTTGTTTCCCGCCGGAGCCTGAGCCGCTATATCCGACAGCGACACGACAGCCACGATTCCGAGCGCCATCACCCGAAGGATGGTCATATCTCCTCCTTCCCGAGCGGCTGATGATCGGCCGGGACTTGACTGGGTGTCAAGACGCGTTTCCTTGCACAGACCCTTCCATGCACGTCTACGGCATGCGGAACGGCCGTTTGACAGAGACCGATCCGTGCACTATGGTTCTCGCGCGCGTCCGCAATTCGACGTCAGGGACACCTTCTAAACCGCCGATCTGCTCGCAATGGAGGCCATCGAATGAGACGCAGGTCCCTCTTCGCATTGGCCGCAGCGGCCGGCCTTCTGATCGCTTCAGTCCCGCTGTTCGCGCATCATTCCAACGCGGCGTTCGACGCCAGCAAGCGCCTCACGATCACCGGCACCGTCACGGAATGGTTCTGGGCCAATCCTCACTGCCTCCTGAGCCTCGATGTAAAAGAGGCGGACGGCCAGGTCGTACGATGGGTGGTTGAGACACAGGCACCGCCCAACATGATCCCGTTTGGCTGGAGCAAGCAGTCCTTCAAAGCCGGGGACATCGTCACCATCACCGCCGAGCCCGCGCGGAGCGGCAAGCCCGTCGGTCGGCTGCTGCGGGCAGTGTTTGCCGATGGCAGGACGCTCTTGCCTGGCGGGAGTGCTGGAGCGGCCGCTGTAGCGGGAGGAAACCAGCCATGACCACGCGCATTGCGATGCCGATGGTCGCCGCGCTTGCGGCGCTCATATCCGCAGACCTGATGCGGGCTCAAGGTCTGGGATTTCGCCGCGCGCCCGGAGCGGTGTACGACGTAGATTTTTCGAGCAAGCCATCAGGTCCTGCGCCACGGCGGTCCCTGGCGGGCACCTGGGAATTCGCCAAAGGCGGTGCCGAAGGCATTCAGGCCGATGGGGCGAAGGCGATCCCGTCGGACGGCAAGCCGGAACATGAGCTGCCATTCACGCCCGAGGGCCGCGCGGCATTCATTGCCAACAAGCCGACGTATGGGTTCACCGCCGTGGCACCCGCGCTGACCAACGATCCGATGCCCGGCTGCGATCCACAGGGCTTTCCGCGGATCGTGCTTCACAACGCGCATACCGAACAGATCCTGGAGACGCCGACGCAGGTCGTGATTCTGTATCAGTTCAACAAGAAGTGGCGCGTCATCTGGACCGACGGTCGAGCGCTGCCGAAGGATCCTGAGAATCCAGGGTGGGCGATCAAGGATTCGCCGCCGCCAGAATCGCGTTGGTGGGGCTACTCGATTGGGCGATGGACGGACGACTATACGTTCGTCGCCGAATCCAACGGGTTCGACGATCGCCCCTGGCTCGACAACGCCGGCCGGCCTCACAGCACGATGATGAAGGTCATCGAAACGTACCGACGCGTCGACGCCGACCACATCGAGAAGACGATTACGATTGACGACCCGAAGTACTACAGCAGGCCGTGGATCGCTCTGGACCGACTGTCGTACCGGCTGCAGTCGCCTTCGTTTGAAATCCCCGAACAGGAGTGCGTGCCGTCGGAAACGGCGAAGTACAACCGCCTATTTGGCGATCCTGCCAGCGGCGTGGACACTCCCGCTAAATAGCTGCCAGCGCACGGGGCTGCTTGACGCCTCCAGTCGCCGATGACAAAGTGCTGGCGGTTGCCGGAGTCAGTGCTTCATCTCACATTCTTGCGTTGAGGGTAATCATGATCGGAGGACGTCCGTTTGTGCTTCTGGGAGTGGTCGCATTCGTCGTCGCGGCCGCAGCGGGCTGCGCCCGTACGGCGCTGCAGTCCCCATCGTCGATCGCGCAAGTGCGGCAGGTGGCCTATCTGAAGGCTTCCAACCCTGATATGGGCGATCACTTCGCCTGCGGCGGCTCGCTGCCGGGGCACATCGGCAACGCGGTCGCCATCAGCGCCGACGGCAACACCATAGTGGTCGGCGCTCCGCACGAGAGCAGCGCGGCGCGTGGGATCAACGGGAATGCCGGCGACAACTCGCTGTACGCGTCTGGTGCCGTATACGTTTTCATCCGGCGCGACAACGCGTGGGTGCAGCAGGCGTACGTGAAGGCCTCCAATGCCGGACAGAGCGATCTCTTCGGGATGAACGTCGCCGTGAGTGCCGACGGCAACACGATGGCCGTTTCCGCGCCATGGGAGCGCAGCGCAGCCACCGGCATCAATGGAGACCAGAACGACGATTCGCTGCCGCAAGCGGGCGCAGTGTACGTCTTTACGCGTTCAGGTGGCTCCTGGTCGCAGCAGGCCTATATCAAAGCGTCGAACACCGGACGCCACGCGGCCAATGAAGGCGATCTGCTAGCCGACGGCGACCAGTTCGGCTTCTCGCTCGCGTTGAGCGGCGACGGCAACACCATCGCCGTTGGCGCGACCACTGAAGACAGCTCGGCGAAGGGCATCAGCGGGAACCAGACCGACGACTCGGCCCAGTCCGCGGGCGCCGTCTACGTTTTCGCGCGGACGGGAAACACCTGGACGCAGCAGGCGTATGTCAAAGGGTCGAATACCGAAGCGGCTGACCTGTTCGGCTACGACGTGAGCCTGAGTCATGACGGCAACACGTTAGCGGCGGCCGGCTACGATGAGGACGGACCCGGACGCGGCGTCAATGCGGATCAGGGGAATGGCGTGAACGGGTCCGGCGCAATCTACGTCTTCGGCCGGACGGGTACAGCCTGGCGCCAGGATGCGTACTTGAAGGGCTCTCGCTCCGAGGGCAACGACGCCCTCGGCTTCTCGGTCGCCATCAGCGGCGACGGCAACACGATCGTGGCGGGCGCCGGGGACGAGTCGTGCCTCGTGGGCGGCATCAACCCGCAAGGGTGCGACATGGACAAGCCCCAGGACGCGTCGGGCGGTTCGGCAGGCGCCGCGTACATCTGGGGGCGCAGCGGCAATACGTGGATGGAACAGGCGTTCATCAAGGCATCCAATCCGGATCTGCAGGACTTGTTCGGCGCCAACGTCGCCGTCAGCAGGGATGGCAACACGGTCCTGGTCGGTTCGGCAATGGAAGACAGCCGCGCGCGGGGCGTGAACGGCGAGCAGCAGGACGACTCAGCTACTGAGAGTGGCGCTGCCTATCTCTTCAGGCGCTCCGGCACGACGTGGATTCAGCAGGCCTACATCAAAGCCGAAAATGCCGACGAGTTCGACGAATTCGGGACCTCGGTCGGTGTGAGTGGAGATGGTCGACGGCTGATCGTCGGCGCGCGCATGGAAAGCGGAGGCTCGGCCGGCATCAACGGCAGCCAGAGCGACAACTCTACGCCGCAGGCAGGCGCGTTGTACGTGTGGGAGATGACGCCGTAGGCCGAATCGATCGGTCGGCGCAGAACAGGAGCGGAGCGATGGCTGTAGACGTCTTCCTGAAACTGGGAGACATCAAGGGAGAATCAACAGACGCGAAGCATGCCGGGGAGATCGATGTGCTGTCGTGGTCATGGGGCGTGTCTCAGGCCGGCAGCGCGGCCTCGGGTGGCGGAGCCGGCGCGGGAAAGGTGAGTTTCAGCGATCTCAACTTCACGCACAACGTGGACAAGGCGTCGCCGCTGCTCATGAAGGCGTGCGCGACGGGCCAGCACGTGAAAGAGGCCACGCTCGTGTCGCGCAAGGCGGGAAAGGAGCAGCAGGAGTATCTGATCATCAAGATGTCCGACATCCTGGTGACAGGCGTTCAGCCATCGAGTGCCGGCGAGCATCCGATGGAGAACGTCTCGATGCAGTTTGCGAAAATCGACCTCGAGTACAAGCCGCAGAACGTTGACGGCACGCTGGACGCCGGCATTCACTTCATCTACGACATCAAGACCAACAAAGTAGGGTGACTGCGCCCCCTTTGCAGGCCGACCGCAATTCGCTATATCCTGTCGCGAAGGTTTTTGTGACAGTCCCAGGGCGCGAACGAAGGAGACCTCGATGAAACGCCTTACCGTGTCCGCAATCGTCCTGTTTGTTGCGTCTGCCGTCCTTGCCACGCCTGCCTCTGCGCAGGTGCGCACGACGCCGGCCGGCAAGCTGTTCTTCGAAGGCGATGTCGTCAGCCACAACCTCAACAACGGCGCGCCCGGCCCCTTCTGCGTGCTGCAGAGCCGGTTCATGCGCGGCGAGGCCATCGCGTGGCGCACGCGTATACTCCAGTCCAACGGCACCCCTGCCGACGACAAAGTCCTGAAGAGCGTGGTCGTCGAACTTGGCAGCGGTCAGAAGGTGCCTCTCGATTACGGCCCGCACGGCAACCCGCCGACTGACTACTTCTGGGCCAACTCATGGGAGATCCCGAAGAACCACCCGACAGGATCGATGGGCTACAAAGTGGTCGCGACGATGCAGGACGGAACCGTCGTGACGTGGGAGCCCTTCACTCGCCCGAACTCGCAGTTGTGGATTGTCGAGGGCACGCCGGTTACGAAGACCGCCTCCGCCCAGTAACATCGGTCTGGACCTGGCGGTGCGCGTTCCAGCCTTCGTCCTTCTTCTCACCGTAATCTTCGCCGCGCCGGCTCCCGCACAGGAGCCGGCGTCGCGTTTTGGGCCGCAAGTAGAAGTGGGCGAGCCACGAGATGGCTATGTCGGCACAATGGGTGTCGCGCCGCTCCACGGCAAGGCAGGAGACCCCTTCACCGTTACAGCCGCCGATCTACCTCCCAACCAGGAATTCCAGATGATCTGGCGGACGGTGATCGGGCGGTGGAACGTCACCGAATCCGAGTACAAGGGACGCGAGTTCGTGCCGGTGAACTACGAGATGGCGCGCGTCCGCAGCGACGCCGCCGGACGCCTGCAGGCCACGTTCAAGACGCCCGAGGACTTCGGCTTCAACCACGACATCGTGCTGCAGCAGGGCGATCGTCTGATGACGCAGGTCGCCTATTCGATCGACATGTCGGTCGACGTCTCTCCGCGGAGTGGACCTCTCGGCACCCCCATCACGATTGATGTGAAGGGCATCGGCTATCGCAGCCTGGAAATGTCCTTCAATCTGCTGTACGACAACCGGTGGACCGGCTGGATCTCTGCGGTGACGACGCACGGTTCGGGGCGCTTGACGATTCCAGCGACCGGTCACGTCGGCGATCATGTGATCGAAGTGCTGCACGGCCAGTTCGGGTTCCCGTATCGGAACCAGGAGCAGAGTCCCGAGCCCGACCGGCCTCGATTCTCGATTCCGTTCACCGTTACCTCCGGTGCTCCCGTCCTTCCCCCTCCACCGGCTGCACAGGCACAGACGCACGTGCGTCTGCAGACTCCCCATGGGGATCTGCGTTCGAACCCGCGCTTCTCCGGTGTGGGCGAAAAGGTGACTGTCACCGGTGAGAAATTCACGCCGGGCGAGCGCTACACGCTCAACTGGACACGCGTCATCGGCAATCGCATCGACGGCGGCGGGTGGGAAACTTCATCCGTACCTGTAGGTGAAGCCGTGGCCGATCGCGAGGGGCGCGTGGCCATCACCTTTGCGACGCCCGACGATCTCGGCGGCACGCACGGGCTGTATATCGACGCCGGCGGCACGCGCCGGATTGGCACCCACTTCGTGAAGACAACGGCGCTCCCGATGGAAGTGACCCGCGGGCCGGTGGGCACGAAGATCACGCTGCACCTGAAAGGGGTCGGCTGGACCGAGACGTCGAACATCATGCATCTCGTCTACGACAACGCGTACATCGGCTATGCGTGCGCGTTCAACAGCCAGGGCGACGTGACGATCTATATGGAAGCGACTGGCGAGCCCGGCTGGCATTTCATCGATCTCTATCCAGGAATCTACAAGGGTACCGAGACGCTTCCGATTAACTACCGCATGCCGCAGCTCACCTATGCGGCCGACCATCCGGGGGAAGATCTGCCGGCATTCCGCTTCGCGTTCGAGGTGACGTCTGCCGCGAGAACGGCAGCACCTCAGAACTAGACAAGGGCCTGCCCTTGGTATCCCGATGAGGAATGCCCTTGGCTAGTTGGCTGTATCTCTTGGCGCGCTCCGCGCGCCAAGACCGTTATGCGGATCGACTTATGGGTACAAAATTCTCGTTCGGGGCCGCATAACGGTCTAAGACACGCCTCCGCTCTGGCCTCGGCTCAAAACGTGCGATTCTGTCCGCGCCTGCCAGGCGCGAATGCGCGAGCACCCCGCCCTGGACATGGCGCCTGCACAGGAAGAACATGGAGTTGTTGTGTCGACCGATCGGCCACAGCCCCTGACACGCGACTGCCTCGATCCGTGGAACTACCTGGAGATCTCGGCCCGAGGCGAGGTCCGCCCCTGCTGCAATTTCGACTCGATCGGACGACTCGACTCCGACGGTCGTGACACCCGCGCCCTCCGCAACACGAACGCCTTCAGGGCGCTTCGCGAGTCGTTGCTGAGCGGGAACCTCCAGTCACCGTGCCAGCGATGCCACATCCGAAGCACCGTCCCGGTGGCCACGCTGAAACAACGCGTCGAGGCGGCCGTTCGGGCCGTCCCGTCGCCCGATCCGCTCGACCCGCTGCCCGTCGCCGAAGTCCGTATCGACATCAACGAGAAGTGCAACCTGCGGTGCGACTACTGTGCCGTCTCGTCGCCTTCCTACGCCGGCGTCGAGATGGAGGAGGCGCTCTTCGAGCGGATCGTGCCGCTGCTGGCGAACGAGCCCGGGGCCATGGTGCACGTGAACGGCCACGGCGAGACGACGTTCCATCCGAAGTGGGTGACCTGGTGCCGGCGGATAGTCGAGGCCGGTCACCGGCCGTACATCATCACGAACCTGGCCAAGCAGTACACCGATGTCGAACTCGAGATGCTGGCGGAATTCCGGGTCATTCAGGTCAGCCTCGACAGCGACGACGGCGAAATGATGAAGCGGATCCGCAAGGCCGTTCAGGTGGAGAAGGTGTTCGAGACAATTCAGCGCATCCGTGAGATGGCGGCGCGCCGAGCCTCGTCTCACGTGCCGAGGTTCTGGATGAGCATCGGCGTGTACGATCCGTCGATCTGGACGCTCGAGCGCTTCGTGCAACGCCTCGTCGGCATGAACATCTCGATGATCACCTTCTGGGATCTGGTCGAGTGGCCGCACCAGACGCTGGTCAGATCGCTCAGCCGGCTCGACGATCGACAGCGCGAGCGTGCGCGCCAGGTGCTCGGCAGGGTCCGAACGCACCTGGAATTGGCGGGGATTCCGTATCGCTTCGCTGGCGACTTCCACTCAATGGTTCCAGTGCGGAGTCTGCTCCAGCGCGTCATCTGGAGGGTGGGACGCCTTTTGCGGCGTGCGCGCCATCGTACGTAGACGCCCGTCCCAGCAAAGTCGGGCCCAGAAATCTCCGATAATGGCTTTTGATGGACAACGCGCATCCTCGCGTCTATGGAGACCGGACCGCGGTGGAGCGTCGCGATTGGCGCGCGTACGTTCCCGAAGGCGTACGCCCGTACATCGAGAGTGCGCCGTTGGCCGCACTGTTTCTCGGTGTGTCGTCGGGATTCGCGTACGCGATGATCGGCGCCACGCTGACTACACGGCTCGCGCAGTACGGGATCCAGAAGAGCGCGGTGACGATGTTCGCGCTGACGTTTCTGGCATACAACTTCAAGTTCCTCTGGGCGCCGCTTGTCGACAACGTACGCATTCCAGTGCTCGGTCGCTTTGGTCAGCGCCGCTCGTGGTTGTGGTTGACGGGGCTTTTTGTCATGGCCGCGGTCGGTTATCTCGGCAGCCTCGACCCTCAGCAGGCACTGAGCACGGTGGCGCTCGCGGCCATTCTCGTTGGTTTCGCTGGTGCCACCTTCGACATCATCATCGATGCGTATCGCATCGAGCTGCTCGAGCCACGCCAGCTCGGCGTCGGCTCAGGCATGTCGCAGTACGGCTGGAGGATCGGCGCCACGACGGCAGGCGCCCTCGCGCTCGTCGTCGCTGCCCGCTATGGATGGGCCGTCGCGTACAGCGCGTGTGCTCTGTTTGCGCTGCCGGCAATGCTGGTCGGCGTCGTCATGGGCGAGCCCGCGCGGCATCGTGAACCCGCCGTCCCCCGCAGCGCTATTCAGGCCATCGTTGCGTATTTCAGTCCGCTTGCCGAGTTCGTCAAGCGCGAGGGCGCCATCGTCGTCTTGATATTCGTCCTGATCCACAAGATTGGCGACACGCTCGCGAACCTGACGTTGCGTCTGCTGTTCCAGGATCTCGGATTCACGAACGACGAAATCGCGTTTTACGACGTCGGGGTCGGGTTCGTCACGCTGCTGGTTGGTGTGTTCGTCGGCGGGATCCTGTATGCGAAGCTCGGGATGAAGCGATCGGTTCTCATCAGCCTCGTGCTGATGGCCATCTCGAATTTCGGCTTTGCCGCGCTTGCGGCAGCCGGTCACACGAACATGGGCATGGCTGCGGTCATCGGTTTCGAGAACTTTGCCAGCGGCATCGGCGGTGTGACCGTCGTCGCCTACCTGTCAGCGCTGTGCAATCTGCGGTTCACTGCCACGCAGTATGCACTGCTCTCGGCGCTCGCAAGCATCGCCGGGCGGTTCCTGACCGGCACCACCGCCGGCGCGTTGATCGAGGACGTGGGTTACGTCAACTTCTACCTGCTGACGACATTCATTGCCATGCCAGGCGTGATCCTCTTCTGGTACATGATGCGGTCAGGCCTTGCGGACGTATCAATGGGATCGGCTGGCAAAGAAGCCGACCGCACGCGAGAAAAGTAGCAGTCATTTACGGCGTGTATTTCCAAACTTCACCGGCGCCGGGGGTGATGCCTCGGTTCGTGTAATAGACCGCTCCGCTGCTGTCGACGACCACTGATGTCGGTCTATCCAAGTTGGCGACAAGGATTGTTCGCGTGCCGTCGGGTCTGATTCTGACCAGATCGCCTGGCAGAGCAAAGAACTGCGGACCGGTCGAGTGCTCGATGACATAAAGGCTGCCGTCGGGTCCGAAGTCGATGTCGGTGACGGTTGTGAAGCCGCTCCGAAACACTTGCGGCGCCTGGCCCGGAACAACGCGATAGACGTTGGCCGCTCCGGCTGCGAACGGCACGCCGGAGAGCTCGCCCACGTAGTAGGCGCCATCCGGTCCGACGGCGATCGAAGTCGGCACAGCGTCAGTGGCTCGGTTTGGGCGCGAGGGAAAAACGGCCACCGTATTGACCAGGCCGCTGGCGATGACGCTGACTACGGCATTGGCGCCTGCATCCGCGACGAGCCTCACGGACTGCAGCGCGAGGACACCGTACGGGTTGCTGTCGGGCGGTCCGCCGCCGGGATTCACGTCCCTCTCGTACGCCGTCACATCGCCAGCCTCCCTGATCTGACCCTCTGGTGAGATCTGTAGAAGCTTGCCAAACGACGCTCCGGCAGCTCCGAAGAATCGCCGGTCAACCGGATCGAACCCAAGGCCCATGACGACGAACATGTCGCCAGTGTTCTGAAAGGACACGTCATTTGGTCCGTCGGCCGCCTCGCCGCTCGGGAGGGCATGCGATGGGAGTCCGGTGACGATACGCGCCTGCGTGCCGTTGAGGAATCGAGAGATGGCGCCCGTCAGACCAAAACAGCGCGTTTCGTTCGTCGGGGCGACACGGCACGGGCCGGCGCCGCCGGCACCCGCTTCGGCCACGTAGACAGCCCCATTCGGGCCGAGTGCCAGTCCGCGCGGGTTGTTGAGCCCGGCCATGATCCTCGTGTTTGTGGGCGCCGCCTGACGGGCCGTCGCCGACGCGACACAGAGCCCGACAAGAATCACTGAGACAAGAATCGTACGCGTCATCGAGACCTCCGCGGCGGAGGGCACGAGCCGGCCCCTTGCACGTCAGGGCCTGAGGAGGCTGCGCCGCCCGCTACCAGTAAAGGCGCAGAAGTCCGGCGGAACGTGCAGCGGACGTGCGCGTGCGGCCATGCAGCGCAAGGAACCGCTGAAACCTGTGCGGCATAGCTCAGGGAACGGCCCTGAGTCTACCCCGAGAAGCGCGTCACAAAATCGGCAAGACACAGCTTTTCCACGGTGCGCTGAACTGGGCGATAGGCGCCTGGATAGACGCTCCTCACGAGAACGCAAATTAAGGCCTGGTTTCGCGCGTTCCCAGGTGGCATGCCACATGGAACACTGCGTAACGGGTACGCCGACGGATACGAGAAAGGCTTGGCCGTTCTGAGTTGCGCTGAACCGTGCTCAACTGCACACTTGTTGTCGGTGGCACCCGCCGGCCCGTCGTTTTTTGCCCACGGGGATTGGGCAGGGAGAATCGCATGACACGTTTGCGGATTTCCGTGATCGCTGCTCTCGCCATATTGCTTCTCGCGATCCCGCAGCCTGCCCGGGCGCAGAACAACGCCGGTGAACTGTCTGCTGGCTGGCAGGTGCTGCACTTCGAGGAAGAGACATTCACTCGTGGGTGGTACGCCGATGTCCTCGGCAACCTCACGGACAGCCTGGGCGTGGTTGGCGAAGTCTCCGGACACTACAGGACCCTTGATGAGACTCGCGTCGTTGCAGGTATTCCGGTGAACGTGTCTGCCGATTTGCGGATCCACTCATTCATGGGAGGCATTCGCTTCAGCGCGCGGCAGAACGCGCAAATCGTGCCATTCGGGCAGGCCCTGTTCGGGCTCGTTCACGGCTCCGCGTCAATCGAGGGCAGCGCCACGGTGGGCGGTCGAACGTTCACCGTGGACGAATCGGAATCGGACAGCGATGCAGCCCTCGAGCTTGGCGGCGGGGTGAACGTCAGAATGACCGACAACATCGCTCTGCGGTTTGCGGCGTCATACTTCCGCGTTATCGAGGACGATGCCAGCAATTCCGTACGGTTCGCCGTCGGAGCGGTGTTCCCGTTTTGAGGTGATTGCCTGACAAGGCAGTCACTGTGATCCGCTGAGGCTCGTGGGACTGACCGCCGTGACTGACGCGGGCCCGGCCTGCGTCGCGGCGACGGTCTGCCACACACTCCCGTCCCCGCGGCGGAAGGTCAGCGTCGCCGTCCGCGGCACCACCGAGGTCGTATACGCCGCCGCCGTCACCGTCACCGTCTTGCTCCCCGCCCCGCTCCCCGGACTCGCCGTCAGCCACGCCGCCTCGCTCTCCACCGTCCACCCCGCATCCCCCGGCGTCGCCGTCACCGTCAGCGACCGCCCTCCGCCCGTCGCCCCATACGTCAGCGGCCCCGTCGTCACCGCCCCATACGTCGCCGCCGCCCCCGCCTGCGTCACCACCACGGTCGGCTCCAGCACCGACGTATAAACGTGGGCCTGCCCGGTCGCCACCAGCGTCGCCCCCGGCAGCGCCCCGCCGAGGACATACAGCCGGTCGTGCAGCGCCACGACCGCTGCCGCCGACCGTCCGACCGGCAGCGGCGCCGCCACGTGCCACGTCCCGGCCGCCACGTCATACACATCCACGCGCGGACTGCCGTGCGCGCCGGGCGCCGTCGACCCACCCACCACCACGAGCCGCCCCGGCGCCGGCACCGCCCCAGCCGCGCCCGCGCCTGGGGCAGCGCGGGGCCCGTCGTCCAGCTGTCCAGCCCCGGGTCATACACATAGAGCGTCGTCTCCGGCGCCCCCACCGTCGTCGTCGCGCCGCCCACCACATACAGCTTCCCGTCCACGGTCGCCCCGGCTGCCAGCAGCCGCGCCGCCGGTAACGCCGCTTTCAGGCTCCACGTGTCGGTCGCCATGTCATAGGCCTCCACCACGTCCGACGCCGTCCCATCCGCCAGCTGCCCCCCGGCCACATACAGCACCCCGTCGATCACCCCCCCGGCCGCCTCGGCCCGCGCCGTCCCCATCCCCGCCAGCTCGGTCCACGTCCCGGCCGCCGGGTCATACGCGCGCAACCGCGAGACCGGGCCGCTCGCGGTCCGCCCGCCCGCCACATAAAGCTTCCCGTCCGCCACGCCGCTGACCGGCGCCGTCTGGACCCCGCTTGCCGCCAGCGCCGTCCACGTGTTGGTCGCCACCGTGTACACGCTGAAGTCGGGCCGGTGGACCGTCCCCGCCTGGCCCCCGGCCACATACACCCGCCCGTCGATCTCGCCAACCGCCGCCCCCCATCGGGCGACGGCCAGCGGCGTCAGCCCCTGCCACGTCCCGCCCGCCCGCAGCACCGCCATCCGCGCGGCCACCGACGTCGTATGCGCCAGGGCCCTCAGCGTCCACGGGCCTGCTGGCGTCCCCGTCCCCGTCACCATCCCCTGCCCGTTGACCCGCAGCCACGGCGCACTGCTCACCGCCGTCCACAGCACGTCGCTCGGCGTCGCCGTCAGCGTCACCGGCTGCGTCCCCCCGCTGGCGCCGACCTCCCACGTCGGCGGGGTCAGCGTCAGGACCGGCAGCGCCCCTCGCTGCCGCACCGTCACCACCTTGCCCGCCACCGTCACCGTCCCGACGCGCTCCTTCGCCGACGGCTGCGCCGCTGCCGTCAGTGTCACCGGCCCGCTCCCCGTGCCCCCCGCGGCACTCACCGTCAGCCACGCCGGCGCGCCGCTCACCGCCGTCCACGCGACCGTCGCATCGCCGGGCACCGCCGTCACCGTGACCTCCCGCGTGCCCCCCGCCGCGTCCACCGTCCAGGCCAGCGGCGCCGCGCCCAGCGTGGGCGCCGGCCCGGCCTGCGTCGCGGCGACGGTCTGCCACACACTCCCGTCCCCGCGGCGGAAGGTCAGCGTCGCCGTCCGCGGCACCACCGAGGTCGTATACGCCGCCGCCGTCACCGTCACCGTCTTGCTCCCCATCCCGCTCCCCGGACTCGCCGTCAGCCACGCCGCCTCGCTCTCCACCGTCCACCCCGCATCCCCCGGCGTCGCCGTCACCGTCAGCGACCGCCCTCCGCCCGTCGCCCCATACGTCAGCGGCCCCGTCGTCACCGCCCCATACGTCGCCGCCGCCCCCGCCTGCGTCACCACCACGGTCGGCTCCAGCACCGACGTATAAACGTGGGCCTGCCCGGTCGCCACCAGCGTCGCCCCCGGCAGCGCCCCGCCGACGACATACAGCCGGTCGTGCAGCGCCACGACCGCCGCCGCCGACCGTCCGACCGGCAGCGGCGCCGCCGCGTGCCACGTCCCGGCCGCCGCGTCATACACGTCCACGCGCGGACTGCCGTGCGTGCCGGGCGCCGTCGACCCACCCACCACCACGAGCCGCCCCGGCGCCGGCACCGCCGCCAGTCGCGCCCGCGCCTGGGGCAGGGCGAGGCCCGTCGTCCAGCTGTCCAGCCCCGGGTCATACACATAGAGCGTCGTCTCCGGCGCCCCCACCGTCGTCGTCGCCCCGCCCACCACATACAGCTTCCCGTCCACGGTCGCCCCGGCTGCCAGCAGCCGCGCCGCCGGTAACGCCGCTTTCAGGCTCCACGTGTCGGTCGCCATGTCATAGGCCTCCACCACGTCCGACGCCGTCCCATCCGCCAGCTGCCCCCCGGCCACATACAGCACCCCGTCGATCACCCCCCCGGCTGCCTCGGCCCGCGCCGTCCCCATCCCCGCCAGCTCGGTCCACGTCCCGGCCGCCGGGTCATACGCGCGCAACCGCGAGACCGGGCCGCTCGCGGTCCGCCCGCCCGCCACATAAAGCTTCCCGTCCGCCACGCCGCTGACCGGCGCCGTCTGGACCCCGCTTGCCGCCAGCGCCGTCCACGTGTTGGTCGCCACCGTGTACACGCTGAAGTCGGGTCGGTGGACCGTCCCCGCCTGGCCCCCGGCCACATACACCCGCCCGTCGATCTCGCCGACCGCCGCCCCCCATCGGGCGACGGCCAGCGGCGTCAGCCCCTGCCACGTCCCGCCCGCCCGCAGCACCGCCATCCGCGCGGCCACCGACGTCGTATGCGCCAGGGCCCTCAGCGTCCACGGGCCTGCTGGCGTCCCCGTCCCCGTCACCATCCCCTGCCCGTTGACCCGCAGCCACGGCGCACTGCTCACCGCCGTCCACAGCACGTCGCTCGGCGTCGCCGTCAGCGTCACCGGCTGCGTCCCCCCACTGGCGCCGACGTCCCACGTCGGCGGGGTCAGCGTCAGGACTGGCAGCGCCCCTCGCTGCCGCACCGTCACCACCTTGCCCGCCACCGTCACCGTCCCGACGCGCTCCTTCGCCGACGGCTGCGCCGCTGCCGTCAGTGTCACCGGCCCGCTCCCCGTGCCCCCCGCGGCACTCACCGTCAGCCACGCCGGCGCGCCGCTCACCGCCGTCCACGCGACCGTCGCATCGCCGGGCACCGCCGTCACCGTGACCTCCCGCGTGCCCCCCGCCGCGTCCACCGTCCAGGCCAGCGGCGCCGCGCCCAGCGTGGGCGCCGGCCCGGCCTGCGTCGCGGCGACGGTCTGCCACACACTCCCGTCCCCGCGGCGGAAGGTCAGCGTCGCCGTCCGCGGCCCCACCGAGGTCGTATACGCCGCCGCCGTCACCGTCACCGTCTTGCTCCCCGTCCCGCTCCCCGGACTCGCCGTCAGCCACGCCGCCTCGCTCTCCACCGTCCACCCCGCATCCCCCGGCGTCGCCGTCACCGTCAGCGACCGCCCTCCGCCCGTCGCTCCATACGTCAGCGTCAACGGGGTCACGGTGTAAGACGCACACGAATAGATGCTGACGTTGTCTACGAACCAGCCCCGGTCCGAGATCAAAGCGTCGGTCCCGATGCGGAAGCGGAGACGCAGCGACTGGCCCGCAAGGTTCGCGAGATTGAGGCGGGTGCCCGTGTACCCCAGGCTCGACCCGACGAACGCAGGCCGGCCAAACAGCGGATTGCCAGCGCCGGTGAAGATCGTGCCCGCGTACTCCCGGCCGGCGTCCATCAGTGGTCCGGCATCTACCCACGAGGATCCGTTGTCCACGCTGTATTCGACGACGCCGCCGTCCCAGAACGTGGCGCCTGACGTCTCGAATCGGTACGAGTGATCGAAGTACGCCCGACCTCCGGGCGGCACCACCGCAGACGACGTCATCGCAATCTGGTGGTCGGAGACCGCACCGCCGTTCTCGCCCCAGAAGCTGCGGAGCCCCGTCTTCGCGTAGCCCGGGAAGAGGAACCAACCGCCGGCGGGCGAGTTTGTGACTCCCCATGGCAATGGGCTGCCCACTTCCACGCCCTCCTGGAACACGTGGGTTGGAGCGCCGACCGTACACATCGGCGGCGTGGCCGTCGCGCCGGTGCACGTGGGCACTCTGGACATCTCTACCGCGAGCAGGGCATCGATGAGCTCGGCCCGATCCGCGGACGTGATCCCATCGGTGCCAATCAGGTCGGTCGCCGACTGTGTCAGCGCGTCGTACGCGTCCGCGAAACCCGAGCCAGACGTGAGATACACGGTCAGCGCGCGGTACCAAATCTTCGCGGCCTTGGAGAGCCCGATGGCAGTAATCGTCCGCCCGTTGTAGGCACCGCCGTCGACCAGGAGCGCAAAGGCGTGGCTAGGGACGCCGCTGTTTCCATGAACGCCTTGCTCATCGGCATATGCGTCGCACTGGTATTGAACGTCGCTGACCTTGCCGGGATTGCCGAACAGCGTCGGCGTCATCATGTGGCGGATGGCGCCTCCGAAGCTCGCGTGGGTAATGTCCTCACCCACCTGCCACCGTACGGCGCTTGTATCCGTGCCCGATCCGTTCAAGAGATCGATCGTTTCTCCGAAGACGTCCGAGAACGATTCGTTCAGCGCACCGGACTGAGAGTAGTAGTAGAGATTCGCGCTCTTCTCGGTGACAGCGTGGGTCCACTCATGCGCCACGACGTCATCGGTCACTAGGCCGTCGCCAAACACGATCTGCGCGCCGTTCCAGAACGCATTTGCATACGGGCAGGAAGTACTGTCCGGGCAATAGTCCACCGTCGCGACAAGCGTCGTACCCGCGTTGTCGAAGCTGTCGCGATTGTGCGTGTTCTTGAAGTAGTCGTGGGTGTCGCCCGTGTAGTCATACGCCCTGTCGACGTTGGGTATTCCCGTTGCGCCCTGACCCTCCGAACGCACGAGCGTGCCCGGCAGGACATTTGTGCTGCTCGCGTTGTAGACCTGCCGATTCTTCGCATGCGCTGCCTGATTGAAGGTGAGCAGCACTTCGCGGCTTTCGGCGTCGATCCAGACGAACTGGCGCACACCAGGGGCGGTTGCTTCGACGAACCAGGCCAGCCGTGATGGGCGCACGTCGTCGCCGAACACGCTGGGCACGAAGACCTCCAGGCGCGGGTCAACGTACTCCGCTGCGCCCGCTTGCGCCGGCGCGTACCTTTCCATGACGAGGGACGCGATCCGGGTGGCCTCGGCCGGGACGATGGTGGGAATGACGTGCTCGGGCAGGTCCTCGAGGATGCGGCCGTTGGCGGCGGCCACTTCGGGGCCGCGGAGATGAACCACGAATTGACCGCCGGTGACCGGGACACCCTGGTGGGTCTGCTGGAATCGGACGTGCTCGATGCCAACGGCGTCCGGCGCCGTGCGCCGCTGCAGCCGGAGCTGATCTCGACCCTGGATTCCGAAGCGCGCGCCGTGCCGATCGATGAATGCGAGGGCCCGCGCATCCGCCGCGGCTCCGGCCGCCGTCGAGAGCCGGATGCCACGGCGTCCCCGATCGGCGCTGGCAAACCGCACGCGCTCGCCTGTGGGTTCGAAGCGCTTCACCGTGAGCCCTTCGTCCGGATTCGTCGCGCTTGCGATTGCTGCCCTCGGATCGAGCGGCCGCTGTTGCCCTCCCAGGTGCAAGCCCGTGAGCGCAAGAACGACCACAAGAACGAGAGCGATAGCTAGACGCCTACCGAACAGGCGCGCCATCGTCGGAGGAAGCGACATTCGTCAGAACGTTTAAGCGTGCGATACGGCGTGGCCTATGGCGTGCCGCTTTGGCATGAGGCTGTCGCGGCTTGTGCCTGCGCAGCCGTCGCCTCGATCCGGTCGAGACGCTCGAGAACGATGCGACGCTCGGTGATCGGGCTGCACGGCGCCTGCACGCATCTCGCGTCCCGGTTCTCCCGATCGACGTAACGGTACTGGGCCGTCACAAAGCCCTTCGCGTACGGAGCAGGATCGATGCGCGACGGCTCGATGTACGTGCTATGTGAACCGTTGCAAAGGATCGTGAGCATCCAGAGCTGCCCTATACGTTCGACGCGGGCGAGGCCGCGATTCTCGTACACGTCGCCCACGCGGCGTTCCCAGGCGGCAGGATCGGGTGTGACCGGAGTCGCGACAGCAGGCTCGCCTTGCGCGAGCGAATCCGGTCGCTGCGCGCACAGTGCGCCACCGAGGACCAGCAGACAGGCAATCGTCGTGAAGGCAATCGAAGGCGACGTCATTGACTCGTTCATGATACGCCTGCGCACGGTAGCAGCGCTTTTGGCCGCCGCCTCACTTATCCGTTCGTCATCGAGCCGCAGTGGATGGCAGGTGATTGCTGCGCGTTACTTGTTCAACCACCTGATGGTCGACAGCGTCATCAACGACTCTGTCGGCATCGCGCGGTGGTACTTGAAAACGAAGTACGCGTCGTGCACAAGCGTCATCAACGACTGTGTGGGCGTCGCGCGGTGGTTGTTCTTGAAAACGAAGTACACGTCGTGCACACCCTGCGTCTCCCGAAGGGTCACCGTGACCGGCGCCGGTGGCGTTGGGGGATCATCGCCGGAGCGCGGCGGTGTAACGGGGACATCGGCCCGTGCCAGCAACGGCCCGCTGGGCGCTCCGAGCCGGATCTCGATTCCGACGTTTCCCTGCCCTAACGTGGCGGAAGCCAGTTCTGCGCGCCGTACGCCGGTCAGATCGATCCCTTTGAAAGCGATGTGCGAATTGGCGCCCGCGATGATCGCCACCGGACCCGCTGTCCGGTTCTCGACCGTGGTCGTAACTCCGTCGAGAATGTCCGCCCTGCCTGCGCTGATCAGCGGTCCACGGAGAACGGCCACCGCGTCGGATGTGTGGGCGGGAACGCCTTGGGCGCCTTTGTCCGAATAAACGGCCCGAACCACAAGCGCCCCTCGTCCATCATCATCCGGTGGGAGCGTGTGAGTGTGCGTACCGCTCAGTGGAAGCGCCGCCTCCAAGGGTTCGCCGGTACTCAACATGTACCGCACTATCGTCAGCGCATCCCGAACAGACAAACTCGAGTGCGCCGGCATCGTGGCTTGGCCCCAGACTCCCGATCCACCTTCCCGTACTTTCGTCGCCAGGCGGCTAGGCGCCGCAGCATCGCCTCGGTACCTGTCGGCAATCTCGATGAACGATGGCCCTACGAAGCGGCGATCCAATTGATGGCAGGCCGCGCACGTCGAGCCGACCATCAGCGAGCGCGCGACCGCGAAACGCGTCGTGCCGTCGACAGACTGATCGTGCACCTGATCCGAGCTCCGGAAACTCCCCCGACACGCTGTATGGATACTCGATCAAAGAGGGCTGCGCTGGCGGCAGCTCCCGCAGCCCCGTGTTGTTCACCGACGTGTTCGTCGGCCGGTTTGGATCCCTCGTGTCCCGGGGGCGATTCTCGAAAAAGTCGAAATAAGGGATCGCGCGATTCTCACCAATGAAGTAGGGCCACCCGAAGTTCCCGGGTCCCTTCGCCTGGTTGAACTCGTCGTAGCCCATCGGGCCGTTGTCGGTCTCCGCGTACTGGTCCGGTCCGGGTTCACCCCAATACACGAACCGCCGGGCGGCCGCAAACGAGATCAGCTACACACCAGCGACGAGGCCCAGGCGCGCGTTGCGGCAGACCACGAAATATCGCGGGCGAGCGCGAAACGCTGTGAGTCCCATGCGCACATTCTGCGGGTACAGGGCGAGGGATTGAACGCGCCGCCGCTCGCAGTTTCCGTACCCGATGCCGCGATGTGACGCTCGCCGCCAATTTGCGATCCGCATGTGCAAGGACCAGTCGCTCACTTCACGTGGCGTGGCGCTTGCTCGCCTGCCCGCCGCAAGGGACACCGAAGAGTGAGTCGGGCCCGTCATTCAGGAGACATGCACATGAGCACGATTACAGCGAAGGACGGTACGACGATCTATTACAAGGACTGGGGGACAGGGCCAGTTCTGACGTTCTCACACGGATGGCCGCTCAACTCTGACGCATGGGATGGCCAGATGCTGTTCTTCGCACAGAACGGCTTCCGCGCGGTCGCCCACGATCGGCGTGGACACGGACGGTCCAGTCAGGCCTCATCCGGAAATGACATGAACGGCTATGCCGACGATCTTGCGGCCGTGATCGACGCGCTCGATCTCAGAGATGTCACGCTCGTGGGTCACTCGACAGGCGGCGGAGAAGTCGTGCGCTATATCACCCGCCATGGCACCCGGCGTGTGGTCAGAGCCGTCCTCATTGCTGCCGTGCCGCCACTGCTGCTGAAAACCGCGGCGAATCCGGAGGGCCTGCCCATGGAAGTCTTCGACGCCCTTCGCGCCGGCCTCGCGCGCGATCCTTCGCAGTTCTACGAGGATCTGGCCTTGCAGTTCTACGGCGCGAACAGACCAGGAGCAAAGGTGTCACAAGGCATCCTCGATCAGTTCTGGCTCTGGAGCATGCAAGCCGGACTGAAAAATGCCTACGACAGCATCAAGGCCTTCTCGGAAACGGATTTCACCGAGGAGCTCAAGAAGATCGATGTGCCGACCCTTGTCATGCACGGTGAGGACGATCAGATCGTTCCGGTAAAGGACTCAGCAAAGAAATCGGCGCGCCTCATCAAAGGTGCGAAGGAGATCTACTATCCCGGAGCTCCGCATGGCCTCACGGCGACGCACCAGGATCAGGTGAACAGGGATCTGTTGGCGTTCCTCAAGACCGCTGCCAAAGCGGCCGCGTAGAGCGCGAGTTCACACACGTCATGCGAATTGGAGTAACGTGAGTCCGATTTGGAGGACGCCGATGACCATTCGCAAGCGAGGCGCGTTGCCCGTCTGCGCGGCCACTGTTGTTGTGACCCTGGCTGCGGCTTCTCTCTCGACACAGCACCCGTATGGCGCGCAGGCGGTCACCATAGATCGAGGCAGCAGGGACTACACGCTGCCCGACCAGATGCAGTGGAGAGACACCGAGAACGGCAGGATCTCGAATCTGTACGGCGATCCCTCCAAGCCGGGCCTCTACGCCTACATCCTGAAGCGCGGCCCGAACGTGTGGAGCAAGCCGTACTCTCACGACAATGACCGCTTCGTGACGGTGCTCGAGGGCACGTTTTGGGTTGGCACCGGAAAATTCGATCCGCAGCGCACCGTGCCGTTGAAGCCCGGCTCGTTCGTCAGGGACGTCGCGGGCGGCATTCACTTCGAAGGGACGAAAGACGACGGTGCGACGCTGTATTTCGTGGGAATAGGTCCGTCGCCAAGCCATCCGGCAGAGCCCAGCACGACCGCCACCTCCGGATCGGGAGCCGACGTGATCGATCCGGCGATCAGGCAGATTCAGCGGATCGAGGACATGCCGAAGGAATCGTTCGTCCTGTATGGCGACTCGAGCAAGCCCGGCCTCTATCTGCAGTACCAGAGACGGGCACCGAACAACTGGAGCCGCCCGCACTATCACCCGATCGACCGTGTCGTCATGGTACTGGGCGGCGCGATGTCGATCGGCGCGGACGCGAGCGGCGACAAGACCAGGACGGTCGCGGTGCCGAAAGGCGGATTCATCCGCGATATCGCGCAAGGTGTCCACTACGATGGGTCCGGAAACGATCCGATGTGGATTCAAATTGCCGGCGTCGGGCCCACGGCGACCACCAACGTCGACCCACCGAAGTAGCTTCGGCGACACGCGCATACTCCACTGCACCTGGAGGACCGATGAAGATTTCAGCAGTCAGGTCCACGTTCTCCGTTGTCGCGTGGTTGTGCGCCGTGCCGGCACTTGCGGCGCCTTGCGACAGCCTGGCGACCCTGGCACTGAAAGACGCCAAAGTCACGGCGGCTCAGGTCGTGCCCGCCGGCCAGTTTTCGCCGCCGGGCGAGCAGCCGGAAGGGGCCGCCGGCAATCCTTACCGGACGCTTCCAGCATTCTGTCGCGTGGCTGCGACGCTCACGCCGACGAGCGATTCGGATATCAAAGTAGAAGTGTGGCTGCCCGCGAGCGGCTGGAACGGCAAGTTCCAGGCCGTGGGCAACGGAGGCTGGGCCGGAGCGATCAGCTACGCGGCCATGGCTGATGCGGTCCGCGCCGGGTATGCCAGCGCGTCCACCGACACCGGACACGTAGGAGGCCGCGGCACCTTTGCGCTCGGCCATCCGGAGAAGCTGATCGACTTCGCGTGGCGCTCAGAACATGAAATGACGGTCAAGGCGAAAACCGTCATCCAGGCGTTTTACGGCAGCGCGCCAAAACTATCGTACTGGAACGGCTGCTCGACCGGCGGAAGACAAGGCCTCAAGGAAGCGCAGATGTTTCCGGAGGACTACGACGGCATCATCGCCGGAGCGCCCGCCAACCGCACGGCGATTTCCCTGTGGATCGCCCATGCGGTGCTGAAAGACCCTGCGAGCTACATCCCGCCAGCCAAGTATCCCGTCATCCATGAGGCCGCGTTGAATGCCTGCGACGCACGTGACGGTCTGAAGGACGGCCTCATCGACGACCCGAGGAAATGCACGTTCGATCCGAAGGTCCTGCTCTGCAAGGGAGAGGACGGCGGGTCGTGCCTTACCGCCCCTCAAGTGGAGGCGGCGAAAAAAATCTATTCTCCCGCGATCAACCCGCGCACCGGACGCGAGATGTTTGCGTCGCTCGTTCCTGGAACGGAGCTGGGCTGGGGCGTCCAGGCTCGCGGCCCGGAACCTTCGACGAACATCTACGACCAGTACAGGTACGTCGTGTTCAAAGACCCGAACTGGGACTGGAAGACGTTCAACTTCGACAGTGATGTGGTGAAGGGCGAGCTGCCGGAGAATCTCGTCATGAACGCGACCGATCCAAACATGAAGGCGTTCTTCGCGCGTGGCGGGAAACTGCTTCTCTACCACGGCTGGAGCGACTCCAACGTCCCCGCCGTGAACACCATCAAGTATTACCAGTCCATCGTTGACTACATGGGCGGCGTCTCGAACACCTCCAGCAGCGTGCGTTTGTTCATGGCGCCGGGCATGGGCCATTGCGGCGGCGGCAATGGGCCGAATGTGTTCGACAAGGTCGCCGCGCTCGAACGATGGGTCGAGCAGGGCAAGGCGCCGGACGTGTTCATCGCATCGCACAACACAAACGGCAAGGTCGATCGCACCCGTCCGTTGTGCCCATATCCTCAGGTCGCCAAATACAAGGGCACGGGCAGCATCGACGACGCGGCCAATTTTGCCTGCGCCGCGCCGTAGCGCGAACGCCACGTCGCCGAACGACAAGGGGACACGCTTTTTACCGCTGACCCTTCCAGAGGTCTGCCCCGTACGCCGGTTGTGACACACCTCGCGCCGGTCGGGCACAGGTTGTGCCTTGCTGCCGACTGACGGCGATTCCCGGAGGAATTTCCGCACAAATTCACTCGACTGTGGCCGCACGGGTCACGGCATGCCGAGGCGGCTGACCGTGACCGTCTCTCGATGCACTGGAGAACCTCATGAGCCAACCGTTCAAAGGCGTCATCAAACTGGACGTTCGCGACTCCAAACCCGACTGGACGCCGTACACGTTGAAGAAAGCGCCAGCGGGATCCCCCAACATTCTGATCGTGCTCTATGACGACACAGGACTTGCAGCGTGGTCGCCGTTCGGCGGCAGGATCAACATGCCGACACTGCAAAAGCTTGCCGACAACGGACTGAGATATTCACAGTGGCACACGACGGCGCTGTGCTCGCCGACTCGATCGACGTTTCTCACGGGCCGCAATCATCATGTGAACCGCTGCGCATCGATCACGGAAGCCGCCGACGGGTTCCCCGGTGCGGCGGGTCGCCTGCCGGCCGAGTGCGCCACGATCGGCCAGGTGCTCCAGGACAATGGCTACAGCACCTTCTGGCTGGGAAAGAACCACAACGTTCCGACCGAGGACATCGCGAGCGGCGCCAGCCGCTCAGAGTGGCCGCTGCAGAAGGGTTTCGATCGGTTCTACGGGTTCCTCGGCGGCGAGACCAACAACTGGTACCCGGACCTGGTCGAAGACAACAGGTTCATCGATCAACCCTACACGCCGGACCAGGGCTACCACCTGTCGAAGGATCTCGCCGATCAGGCGATCAAGATGCTGCGGGATCAGAAGTCCACGAATCCATCGAAGCCGTGGTTCATGTGGTTCTGTCCCGGGGCCAATCACGCCCCGCACCACAGCCCGAAGGAGTACGCCGACAAGTACAAGGGCAAGTTCGACGACGGGTACGAGGCGTATCGCGAATGGGCACTGCAGAGAATGATCGAAAAAGGGATCCTGCCGAAAAACACTCCGCTTACGCCAATCAATCCGATGCCGGCGGACGTGGCCGCCACGGCGCCCGGTGACGCGGTTCGGCCGTGGAACTCCCTGAATGCGGACGAGAAGAAGCTCTTTTCGCGAATGGCCGAGGTCTACGCCGGCTTCTCCGAGTACACCGACGCGCAGATCGGGCGGATCGTCGAGTATCTCGAACAGACGAACCAGCTCGAGAACACGGTGATCTTCTATTGCGCCGACAACGGCGCCTCCGGAGAGGGCAGCCCGAACGGATCGGTGAACGAGAACAAGTTCTTCAACGGCTACCCGGACGAGCTGTCAGAGAATCTCAAGTTCCTGCAGACGCTCGGAGGGCCGGACACTTACAACCACTATCCGACCGGATGGGCGGTCGCGTTCAGCACGCCGTTCCAGATGTTCAAGCGATACTCGCAGTACGCGGGCGGCACCTGCGATCCGCTGGTGATCCACTGGCCCAAGGGCATCAAGGCCAAAGGGGAAGTACGCGACCAGTATCACCACTCCACTGACATCGTTCCCACGATCCTCGACGTCGTCGGCCTCGAGATGCCGAAGGTGTACCGCGGCGTCGAGCAATATCCGCTCAACGGCGTGTCGATGCGGTACACGTTCGACAGTGCCAAAGCTCCGACACAGAAGCAGCGGCAGTACTACACGATGCTCGGCACGCGTGGCCTCTGGCAGGGCGGATGGAAGGCGGCCGCGCTGCATGCGCCGATCAGCGGGGTCGGTCACTTCGACAAGGACCGATGGGAGCTGTATCACGTCGAGGTCGATCGATCCGAATCGAAGAACCTCGCCGAGCAGCATCCGGAGAAACTGAAGGAGCTCATCAGTGCCTGGTTCGAGGAGGCAGACAAGAACTTCGTGCTGCCGCTGGACGACCGCACGGCCCTCGAGTTGCTGACCATCGAACATCCTCTCGAGGAACCACCGAGGAGCCGGTACATCTACTATCCAGGGACGTCGCCGATCCCCGAGACTTCGGCAGCGAATGTTCGGGGCCGCTCGTACAAGATCATCGCCGACGTCGACATGACCGACAAGGCGTCTGGCGTGATCTTCGCGCATGGATCGCGCTTCGGCGGACACACGCTGTTCATCAAGAACCAGAAGCTGTACTACGTGTACAACTTCCTCGGCATCAAGCCGGAACAGAAGCTCGTGTCGCCTCGGCCGCTTACGCCCGGCAAACATGCGCTCGGCGTCGAGTTCATTCGAGAGAAGGCAGGCGAGTACCAGGAGTCGCTGGGCAAGGCGCGACTCTATATCGACGACAAGGTCGTGGCAGAGGGGCCGATGCGGACGCAGAGCGGCCACTTCACGCTGTGCGGAGACGGCCTGTGCATCGGGTTCGACAGCGCTGACAAGGTGAGCGAGGAGTACGAAAGCCCCGGGACGTTTACCGGCGGCAGGATTCTCGGCGTCGGGATCGATGTAGGCAAGGACGCCTACCTGGATCTCCAGCGACTGGCCGCGGCCGCATTGGCACGCGATTAGCCCGAACCGTCAGCAACGTCCTGTTAATTCGCGAACCGCGCGGCGTGCTCGGCACGCATCGCCGCGCGGAGTCGCATCGCTCCGATCCAAGCCTGAAGCGCCGCGGTCGTCCGCCCCAAAAAATGGCCCGGGCTGAGGCCAATCTGACACATTGTGCGCTTCGACAATCTGGGTATCATGAAACGCCCTCCCACCCCAATTACGCGTTGCACGAACCGGTGTCGAGTAAGAGACTCACCCGATCATCAGAATTCACGAGGTGACGCACCATGCCCGTTTCCGTGAGCTATCCCGGTGTGTACATCGAGGAGATTCCGAGTGGAGTACGGACGATCGTCGGCGTCGCGACCTCGATCACGGCGTTCGTGGGCAAAGCGGTCCGTGGTCCGACCGGTGTTCCTGAAACGATCACGAGTTTTGCCGATTTCGAGCGCGTGTTTGGCGGGCTTCACCGCGACTTCCCGCTCGGCTACGCGGTCCGCGACTTCTATCTCAATGGCGGTTCGACGGCGGTTGTCGTGCGCTTGTACAAGCCCACCAGCAACAAGGCCAGCAAGGCCAGCTTCAACGTCGCGAATCTCGGCCTCGAAGCAGCCAACGAGGGCGCTTGGGGAATGAAGGTACGGGTACGGATTGAGAAGAAAGCCACCACAGACCCCAACCTCGTGGCCGCAGCCGCACGGTTGGGCGTCGGGCCGGCCGATCTCTTCGACATCATCGCCCGTGATGGCAACACCGGCCGGATCGAGACGTTCCTGAACGTCACGACGAAAGAAAGCGCGCGGCGTGCCGATCGAGTGCTGAAGAACGAATCGACCTTGATCCGCGCCACCCAGGCACTTCCAGCCGCGACCGCGCCTTCGGCCCACACCGGCGCCCAGACCGACGCCGACGTGTGGACGGATCAGAACAAGTCCATGCCGGCTCAGAGCACGGCGACGACTGAAGCCGTCGACAGCGCTGTCGTCGGAGCGGCCGAATTCAAGGCCGGGGTCAACCTGCTCGACAAGACCGACCTGTTCAACCTGCTCTGCATCCTGCCCGACGCACGGGACGGCGACGTGCCCGACGACGTGTATCAGGATGCGATGAGTTTCTGCGTCAAGCGACGGGCGTTTCTCATCGTGGACTCCAAGGCCGGCTGGAACTCGGTCAGCAGCGCGCAAACCGGTGTGGCTGGGATGAACCTGACGGGCGACGCCGCGCGGAACGCCGCCGTCTTCTTCCCGCGGGTCAAGCAGGCCGACGCCATGCTCGACGGGCAGATCGAAACGTTTCCGGCGAGCGGCATGATTGCCGGCGTCATGGCCCGCACCGACGCACAGCGCGGCGTGTGGAAGGCGCCAGCCGGCACTGACGCCGCACTCACCGGCGTCGCCGGGCTCCAGGTCACCATGACCGACGCCGAAAACGGGCTGCTCAATCCCCTCGGAATCAACTGCCTGCGCGGCTTTCCGATTTTCGGCAACGTCGTGTGGGGCTCGCGCACGTTGCGCGGAGCGGATGCGGCAGCCGACGAGTACAAAGTACGTCCCGGTGCGCCGCACCGCGCTCTTTATCGAAGAAAGTCTGTATCGCGGCCTGAAGTGGGTCGTGTTCGAACCAAACGACGAACCGTTGTGGGCGCAGATCCGGCTGAACGTCGGGGCCTTCATGCACAACTTGTTCAGGCAGGGCGCGTTCGCGGGCAGAACGCCCCGCGAGGCCTATCTGGTCAAATGCGACGCGGAAACCACGACGCAGAACGACATCAACCTTGGCATCGTGAACATCCTGGTCGGCTTCGCGCCTCTCAAGCCTGCCGAGTTCGTCATCATCAAGCTGCAGCAGATGGCGGGGCAGATACAGACGTAAGGAGATCGCATGGCCCAGTTTTCCGTGAACCCGTCGCGATTCGATCCCTACAAGAACTTCAAGTTCCGCATGAAGTGGGACGGGCGCTACGTCGCCGGGATCAGCAAGGTGAGCGCGCTGAAGCGCACGACCGAGGTGGTCAAGCACCGTGAGGGCGGAGATCCAAGCAGCACGCGCAAGTCGCCGGGCCGTACTGAGTTCGAAGCGATCACGCTCGAGCGCGGCGTCACGCACGACCCCGAGTTCGAGAAGTGGGCGAACAAGGTCTGGAACTTCGGCGCCGGGCTTGGCGCCGAGACCTCGCTCAAGGATTTTCGCAAGGACGTCATCATCGAGCTCTACAACGAAGCCGGACAGGTCGTCATCGCCTATCGCGTCTATCGTTGCTGGGTCTCGGACTTCCAGGCCCAGGCCGATCTCGACGCCAACGCCAACGTCGTCCTGATCCAGAGCCTCAAGCTCGAAAACGAAGGCTGGGAGCGCGACACCAGCGTCGTGGAACCGAGCGAACCCGCACTGGCATAAGCGTCGTCGGTCGTCGTCATGCAGCTCACGTCGGCGCGGCAGCTGCTCGAAAGCTGGGAGGCCCTTCAGGGCCAGCCGATGCCCGTGCGCGCCGCCGGGCTGGCAGCACTGCTGACCGGGCGATCGCTTCCCAATGTGCTGCGTTGGAGCATCGCACGCCGCGATCGTGCGTTGTTCGATTTCCGGGCGCAGATGTTCGGCGAACGGGTCGAAGCCGTGACCGCCTGCCCCAACTGCGCGGAGCAGTTGGAAATGCAGCTTCCGCTGGCGCAGATTGCGCCGGCCAAGACCGCCACGCGGAAATCAGGATTCCAGACGATGCATCTTGACGGCGCGCCTGTTCGCTGCCGTACGCCGAACAGCGAAGACCTTCTGGCCATTTCAGCGTCGCGCGACGTGGCCGAAGCGCGGGCACAGCTGATCGCACGGTGCATTCAAACAGACGATCCGGAGCTGCGCGAACGCGCGGCGGCCCTCCTGACGGGTGAACCTGCGGACGACGTGGAGTTGAATCTGATGTGTCCGTCGTGCGGGCACACCTGGCAGGCTCCATTCGATATCGCCACCTTCGTGTGGCGTGAACTGGACGATTGGGCCCAGCGCACGCTGCATGAGATCCACGTAATCGCTGGCGCATACGGATGGAGCGAGGACGAGATCCTTCAGCTCAGCGCAAGGCGCAGGCAGATGTACGTCGAGATGATCTGATGCGCGACTACTTCGCCGCGCTGGCATTGCGAACGCTTCGTCCGGAGATCGGCGTGCAGCCGCGGCGGCGCTCGCCGTTCGAAGATGCCGTACCTCGGGGGGCTGACGAAGCCTTCGCTGCGAACGATGAGGCCATCGCGTACGCCGCTCGACCGAACGACGTCAACGAAAGAAATGAACGTGCGCCTCGTTCCAGGAGACGGATTACTGCGGAAGTGGACTCATCGGTCGACGGACCTCTCGTCCAGCTGCCGGTGACTTTCAGGAAAACGCGTTCACGCTCGGTTGATCGCGGAGACGAGGTCATCGCCGTTCCGGCAGCTCAGTCGGCCGTCCGCGTAGCGGAGCCGATGCCGATCGTCAGGACCGAACACATCGAACGCGACTCGCATTCGCTGATCCGTCGCGCCGACAACCGTTCAGACAACCGTCGCGAGCTCGAATCACTGATTCGGCGCGCGAATGAGCGATCGGCCGAAACGTCCCGGGAATCCGCAACGCGCGTCAAAGAGGCGCAACCTTCCGAGCCGATCGTTCGCATACACATCGGGCGAGTGGACGTACGCGCGGTGACGTCGGGTGCTCTCAGCCAACCTCCGCGTCGAGAGGGCAAAGCCGCCGGCCTCATGACGCTGGATGATTACGTCAAGCAGCGCGACGGAGGCCGGTCGTGAGCAGCGCGCTCGCCATTGCGGCGGTCACCGCCGTGCTGAAGGACCTGCTCAACAACGGCATCGTCGCCAACGATCTCGGAGCAGTGACCGGCAATTCGGTGCGCGTCACCTCGAGGCCGCCCGATCTGTTGAAGACCGGTGTCGACGAGGAGGTCGGCCTCAATCTTTTCCTGTATCACACGACCGCTAACACGACGCTCCACAACAACGCCCTGCCGGCGTTCGACCCGCGCGGGAATCGTGTGAACAATGCGCCGCTCGCGCTCGACCTGCACTACCTGCTGATGGCCTACGGCCGCGACGAGTATCAGGCCGAGATCCTGATGGGTTACGCGATGCAGCTGCTGCACGACACGCCTGTGCTCACCCGCAAGTCGATTCAGGATTCGCTGTCGGCGATTCCGTCGTTGCAGGTGACCGGCAGCATTCTCCCGCCGGCCTACCAGGCTCTGGCGGCAGCGGACCTTGCCGAACAGATCGAGCAGGTGAAGATCTGCCCGGCGCCGCTCGGCGTCGAGGACCTCAGCAAGCTGTGGACGGCGTTTCAGGCCAATCACTTCCGACTGACGGCCGGCTACACCGCCTCAGTGGTGCTGATCCAGGGCAGGAAATCCACGCGCGCGTCGCTGCCCGTGTTGAAGTCGAACTTGTACGTGATGCCGCTCAGGCATCCGCGAATAGACGCTGTGATCTCGGCCGCGCTGCCACCCGCTGACGTGCGCATCACGGCGGCGAGCACAATCCTGATCCAGGGAAACGGACTCCGCGGCGACGCCACGCGCGTACAGATCGGCGAGACCGTCGTGACGCCAGCAGCTCCCGGCGACTCGCAGATTTCGATCGATCTGAACACGGTGTCCGGCCTTCGCGCCGGAGTGCAGGCAACTCAGGTCATTCACGATCTCCTCATGGGCGAGCCGCCGCCCGGACAGCCCCATCGCGGATTCGAGTCGAACGTCGTCGCGTTCGTGCTGCATCCGGTGATTACCGTACCGGCGACATACTCGATGGCCGCCGGAACGCTGACCGTGGGATCCAACCCCGCGGTGGGCAAGTCGCAGCGCGCGACGCTGTACCTCTACGAGCACAACGCACCAGACACTCGTGCGGCGCGCGCCTACAGCTTCCCGGCTCCGAGGAACAACGGCATTACCGGCGCGGACACGACGACAGTGAGCATCCCGTTCGCCGTTGGCGGCGTTGTGCCCGGCGCGTATCTGGCCTATGTGAGCGTGGACGGTGCGGAAAGCCCTCTCGGCCTTACAGCCGGGAAATTCGATTCGCCGAGAGTGACGGTGACGTCATGAAGATCGGCGTCGGTCGCGACACGTCAAGTCAGCAGCAAGACGCACTGCGCAACGATATTGCGGCCATCAGGGCGCGGCTCGAGGGGATGCAGAGTATTTCGGAGGAACGGTTCGTCCCCACCGCTGAGACCGTCTGCTCCGCGCGGACCGCGTTCGGCCTGTCGGAGTTCGAGACCAGCTTCCTGCTATTGGGTGCAGCGGTCGAACTCGACACAGAGATTGCTTCATTGTGCGGGCGCCTGAGTCAGCAAGACGGCTCGAGCGGCCCAACTTTCGCTCTGGCGAGCCGCACGTTTGCCGATGCGCATTGGTGCGCGCTCCTTCCCACCGGACCACTCCGGTACTGGCGCTTGATGGACGTGGAGCCGCGTCGTGACGCACCACTCACCCACTCTCGCTTCAAGATCAGCGAACGCGCGCTGCACCATCTGCTCGGCCTGGTCTACCTGGACGACTCGCTGCATGCGCTGCTGAGCGCCTGTCGCAGCGATGACGAGCTCTGGCCTGCGCACGAGGCAGTCGCGACCCGCATCTCGCGGGTGTTGTCGACGCATACCGACAGCGCCCTGGTCATCACCGGATGCGATGCCCAATCGCGGCGGAGCGTCATCGCCCGTGCGTGCGGAGACCTCGAGATGCGTCTCTTCGCCCTGCGCGGCGAAGACGTGCCGAGCGACCCTGCCGAACGCGACCGCTTGGCGCGCGCATGGATGCGTGAATCGCTCTTTTCACCCGCTGTCCTGCTCGTCGAAGGAGGCACGGCGGCCGCCGTTACAGCGCTCGCGAATCGAATCGGAACAGCACTCGCGATCAGCGCGGACGACGGCGTGCCTGATGGCAACCGATCGTTCGTGCGCCTGCAGTTGCCCTCACCGACGTCGGACGCACGCAGGGCGCGCTGGCGCGTCGCACTCGGAGAACGTGCCAGAACGCTCGATGGCAACATCGACGCGCTCGCTGCACAGTTCGAGCTGACTCCGGGACAAATCGACGCAGCCATCGAGAACGCCGAGGAAAAGACGCCGCAGGGATTGTGGCAAGCCAGCCGGCTGCAGGCGCGACCGGCCTTCGGTGAGTTGGCAAGACGTATCGAACCGAGCGCAACGTGGGACGACCTCGTCCTGCCACCGGCGCAGACGGGCGTCCTCAAACAAATCGCGATGCACGTGCGTCAGCGACTCAGGGTCTACGAGGATTGGGGGTTTGGCGCAAGTCAACGCGGGCTCGGCATCACTGCCCTCTTCGCCGGCGTCAGCGGCACTGGCAAGACGATGGCGGGTGAAGTCCTCGCGACCGATCTGCAGCTCGATTTGTATCGAATCGACCTGAGCCAGGTGGTCAGCAAGTATATCGGCGAGACCGAGAAGAACCTCGGTGTCGTGTTCGACGCGGCGGATGCGGGGAGCGTGATCCTGCTGTTCGACGAGGCGGACGCGCTTTTCGGCAAGCGGAGCGAAGTAAAGGACAGTCACGATCGATATGCGAACGTCGAGATCAGCTATCTGCTGCAGCGCATGGAGGAGTATCGCGGTCTCGCGATCCTGACCACGAATCAACGCTCAGCGCTCGATAACGCGTTCCTGCGACGGCTCCGTTTCGTCATCGAATTCCCGTTCCCGGACGCAGCTGCCCGTGCGGAGATCTGGCGGCGTGTGTTCCCCGCAACGACGCCCGTCGAAGGGCTGGACTCGACCAAGCTGGCCAGATTGAACGTGGCCGGAGGGAACATCCGCAATATTGCGATGAATGCCGCATTCCTTGCCGCAGACGGAGGTCGATCCGTGCGCATGAGCGAGGTGCTGCAGGCCGCGCGAACGGAACTGGCAAAGATGGACAAGGCGCCGACCGACGCCGAAGTTCACGACTGGGTGAGATGAAGATCGAATTCGTCATCGACGAGCTCGTCCTGCACGGCTTCGATCCGCTGCAGCGATATGCGATCGCCGATTTGGTGGAACGGGAGTTGAGTCGGCTGGCTCGCGTACACGCGAACGACCTGGTTCGTCACCGTCCCACGGATATCGCTCGACTCGATGCGGGTTCGTTCGAGACACCGGCGCGCCTTCCGGCGGCGCACGCCGGCATCGGGATCGCGAACAGCGTCTTCGACTGCAGTACGAGGAGCGACGTCGTGAGGAAGGGGCATCAGCGGCCTCCCGCGCGGACGCGCAAGTCGGTGCTGCCCGTCAACGAACCAGGAGATCGGTTCGAGCACGAAGCGGACAGAGTGGCAGACGCTGTCGTGCGCGGCGAATCGACCGGCGCGCCAATTGCGGCGGCCCGGGATCGACCGTCCAGAGGACTGTCGACGCGGACGGCAGCGCTGCATTTGCTCCCGATCTGGTCGCCGACGTGCTGCATGGCAGCGGTCGAGCCGCTGGACGGCTCGACACGTTCGACGATGGACGATCGTCTGGGGTTCGATTTCAGCCGCGTGCGCATCCACACGGACGCGCAGGCCGCCGAGAGCGCGCGCGCCGTTCGGGCGCGGGCGTACACGGTCGGCTCGGATGTGGTCTTCGGCGCGGGCCAATACGCGCCACGGAGTCTCGAAGGCCAGCGCCTCATCGCACACGAGCTGACTCACGTGCGGCAGCAATCGACGGCGCCGCCGATGCTGCGCGGTGGAACATCTTCAACGAGATTGCCGGCTGGTTCGCCGGGGACAGCTTCGATAACACGACCTTGACGACCTACCTCGCCGACAGGCAGAAGGCGGGACGCATCGAGGACCACTCCGACAGCGACAACAAGGCACGCGCCATCGTCGCGGCCTGGAAAAAGAACCGTTCGGCGTTCAACCTCACCCCGGCGCTCAAGGTGATTCTCATCAAGGAAATGCAATCGGGGTTCACCGGTGATGACGATGAACGCGCGATCCTGGATCTCCTGAAGAGCGCCACCGACGAAGAGCTGACGCAGCTCTTCACGACGGAGGGTCTCAGCGCGAAGAGCGTTGAGAGTCGACTTCCACGGGAGCGAGGACGATGAACTGATTGCGTTCTTCTCTGAGCGGTTCGTCGGTGGATTCGAAGCGCTCAAACGTGGAGAGGTGAAGATCAAGACCGGCCAGGAGAAGGCGGCTAGCGGGGCGCAAGCCGATAAGGCCGCTACGGAGGGACCACGCCAGGATTACGTCTTCATCATGGGGGAAGACTCGGCCGAGCGAAGAAGATCAATCCTTTCTACACCGAGGCCGAGAAGTACTTCCGCATCCACTACCCGAAAGCCGACATCATCACGCAGGAACGGACGCTCGACGGCGCTGCTGTCCTTCATCGATCGCAACATCGACGCACCCATCGGCAATCTCTTCGTCGTGTCGCACGGCAACGAAGACGGCACGTTGTCATTCGGCTTGGACGACGCGGATCTCGTGAAGGATCCGCAGCACCCGAAGAGCATCCACGGCGATTCGCGTCTCAGCCCCATGGAACTGAAAGAAGCGCTGCACCCGAAGAGCGGCAAGAGCACACTGCCGACGGTCAGCGGAAAGATCGACGCGAAAACGACGATCCACATCCGCGGCTGCGATCTCGGACAGAACAAGGAGTTCGTGAACCTGATCGACGAAGCGTTCGGCGGGAAGGGCCAGGTCATAGCGTCCACGCACGAGCAGGTCTACGGCAGCGATGACGTGCTCGCGGCGAAGGCGCGCGCGAAAGCGCGGAAGGACATCGAGGATTCGGAACCGATGCCGGCTCCCGTCGATCGCAGCATCAAGGACAAGGCAGCCAAGAAGGCGGCGTCCGCTGCGCACGCCAAGGCCGTCAAGGAACGTCAGGCGCGGATCGCACAGAAGCTGAAGGACCAGGCGGAAGAGATCGACGCGGCCGCGACGCTGGCAGGGTCCTACGAAGCCATGTCGGGCGTCGTCATGCAGCGCCCGGGGACGACCAAGTTCACAGAAAAGGAAGTGGCTGCCGAGATCGAACGCCGATACCAGCATCTCGGCAAGAAACAGCGCGCAGACCTCGTGAGACGCGTGTTCGTCGGGCAGGCGGTGCAGAAGGAAACGTTCACGGTCTTCCGTGGAAACGTACCGATCAATTCGGCGCAGGCCCTGATCGTCTTCGGACCCGCGTTGAGACGGGCGTCATTCGTGCCGGATCGAAAGAGCGACGTCGAAATCAAGACGACGAAGCAGGACGACGGAACGGAAAGCAAGACAGTACAAGTTCTTCGATGCGAGCGGTGGCGTGGACGGAAGTCGAGGTCGGTGAGATTCCCGCCAGCGACGAAAAGATCCTGAGCGAGGCGAAGAGTGACTCGCCGAACCCGGAGAACTACGCGTGGGAGGTCACGCGCCCGCGTGTGGGAGCGCAGCTGACTGTTTCGGCGGTCGCGACGCGGGTGTTTGCCGACCTGCACCACCAGTCGCTCAACGTGTCGAAGCACGAGCCGTTCAGCCCGAAAGAAGACAATCCGATCTTCTACGTGAGGTCCTCGTACGAGCCCAAGAGAGAGTGCGCAAGAAGGACGACAAGAAGAAATAGCGTATGACGACATTCCCCAACTCTCCGCGCCTGCTCAAGGGCGGCATCGTCGTAGTCGACCCCGAGTCCGGTGCGATCCAGCGCGTCATCGCGCTGCAATACAACCCCGATACGCTCAGCCGCACGCTGCAGCCGAAGAGCGCGGGCACCGAGAGCACCGATCGCGCTGAAGCACTGAGGCTGAAAGGGCCGGCTGTCGAGACATACAAGCTCGAAGTGGAAATCGACGCTGCTGACATGCTCGAGCGCGGCGACACCAGCGTCGGCGAGATCGGCATTCATCCGAGCCTGGCCGTGCTCGAAGCGTTGGTCTCGCCGACGAGCGCGCAGCTCAACGAGCTCAATCGGCTGGCGCGCAGCGGCACGCTCGAGATCGCGCCCTTGATGTCACCGCTGACGCTGTTGGTGTGGAGCAGGCACCGCGTCACCCCCGTGCGCATCACGGAGTCTCGCGATTACCGAGGAAGCGTTCGATCCGAATCTCAACCCGATTCGCGCAAAGGTCAGCCTCGGGTTACGCGTGCTGAGCGTCGACGACCTTGGCTTCGACACCAAGGGCGGCAACATCTTCATGGCGTACCTGCGCAGCAAGGAACAGCTCGCAGATCGCTACAAGGCCGGGGCGCTCAGCGCGCTCGGCATCACAGGGATTCCGTGACATGAGTTTTCCGCGCGAACAGCCGCTACGCCTCGACCGAGACAGCGAGCTACACGCTGCCTGACGGCCGGCAGGTTGTCTACCTCTCCCGGCGATTCGTGCCGTCGCCCGAAAACTTCGCGCTCCTGCAGGAACACTTCGTCGTCGAGGGCGATCGGATCGATGTGCTGACCGCGCGGTACATCGGCGACCCTGAGCAGTTCTGGCGGATCTGCGACGCCAACGGGGCGCTGCTTCCTGACGATCTCACGTCAACGATCGGAAACGTCATCCGTATCACGCTTCCCGAGGGCGTGCCGGCACCGAGCATCGAATAGCCACGAACATGCTTAAGGGCATTCATCTCACGCTGATGATCGGACCGGTCGTGCCGGTACCTGCGCCGCGGTTCGTGCTCGACGCGCTGCAGAGCATCGACATCACCGTCAACGACACCGGTCCGAGCGTTTTTCAGCTGCGATTCACCATCAGCAAGCAATCGCCGCTCGAGACAGTCTTTCTGCTCACCGCCGGCGCAACGCCCATCAACATCATGCGCGTGGTGGTGATGGTCACGGTCAACGGTGAACCATCCGTGCTGATCGACGGCATCATCACGCAGCAGCAGGTCCTGCCCGGCAACGATGCGGCCCACTCTACGCTTTCGATCACCGGCGAGGATCTCAGCGTGGTGATGAGGCAGATCGATTTCAGCGGCTTTCCCTTCCCGGCAACGCCCGCCGAAGGACGCGTCGGGCTGCTACTGCTGAAATACGCATGGCTCGGGATCGTCCCGATGGTGATTCCGAGCGTGATGATCGATGTGCCGATCCCGACCAACCAGATTCCGTCGCAGCGCGGGACCGACCTCGATTACATCAACGAGCTGGCCGATCAGGTCGGCTACGTCTTCTACATCGAACCGCAGTCCGCTCCGGGCTCGAACATCGGCTACTGGGGTCCGCAGATCAAGGTCGGCATGGCGCAGCCAGCCCTCAGCATCAACATGGACGCGCACACCAACTGCGAGTCGCTGTCCTTCGCGTTCGACAACCAGTTGCGCGAGATGCCCGCCGTGTTTGTGTACAACGAGCTCACGAAGATCCCGATTCCCATTCCGATTCCGAATATCACGCCGCTCAGTCCGCCGCTTGGCCTGGTCGAGCCACTGGCAATCAAGCTCAAACCGATAGAGGGTGTGTCGAAGTTCTCGATCCCGAAGGCACTGATGGTTGGAATGGCCAAAGCTGCGCGGACCGCCGATGCCGTCAAGGGTGAGGGTTCGCTCGACGTGCTCCGCTATGGACGGGTGCTGCCGTCCGCGGCGTCTGGTCGGCGTCCGAGGTGCCGGCATGGCATTCGACGGCCTCCACTACGTTCAAAGCGTGACGCACCAAATCAGGCGCGGCGAATACAAGCAGCGATTCAAGCTGGTGCGAAACGGTCTGATCTCGACTCTGCCCAGCGTGCCGGCCTGAGCGGTTCTGATATATGGCGACACAGACGAAGTATTACGGGAAATATCGCGCGACGGTGGTGAGCAACGTCGATCCCGAGCAGCGCGGACGCATCATGGCGATGGTGCCCGACGTGTTGGGCATGATCCCTTCGTCGTGGGCGATGCCGTGCTTTCCCATTGCCGGCAAACAGCAGGGCGCGTATTTCATTCCACAGATCGGCGCCGGCGTGTGGATTGAGTTCGAAAACGGCGACACGGACTATCCAATCTGGACCGGCGGCTTCTGGGGCTCCGCCGCCGAAGTACCTGCGCTCGCGCTCGCCGGCAACCCCGCCAGCCCGAACATCGTCCTGCAGAGCACGCTGCAGAACAGCATCGTGATCAGCGACGTGCCAGGGCCGACGGGCGGCATCATGCTGAAGAGCACGACGGGCGCGACGATCATCGTCAACGACACCGGCATTTACATCCAGAACGGCAAGGGCGCGAGCCTCGTGATGACGGGCCCGACCGTGACGATCAACAACGGCGCGCTGGTGGTGATCTGACGCGAGGAAATACGCATGCCAGGATTCGTTCTTCACGTCGGAGCAACCGTCATGTGTGCGCACGGCGGACAGGCTCAACCCACAGCGCCCAATCCGCGCGTGCTCGTGAGCGGACAGCCGATCACCACGATGACGGCGCCGTACGCGGTAGCGGGCTGCGCATTCAACGTCAGCGGGGCCCCGTCGCCGTGTGTGACGGCGGCGTGGACGACCGCGGCAACGCGCGTGACGTCGAACGGGCAGCCGGTACTGCTCCTGGACAGCCAGGCCCTTTGTGCGCCGAACGGCACACCGCTGTTGATCGTGACGACGCAGACACGGGTGACCGCGATATGAACATCGACTTTCCTTTTCACTTCGACACGCGTCAGCAGACGGCCGCGACGACCGACGACGATCACATTCGAGATCTGATCGAACAGCTTCTGTTGACAGGGCCCGGTGAGCGGGTGAATCGGCCGAATTTCGGTAGCGGCCTGCAACAGCTCGTCTTCGCCGGGAACAGCCCGGAGCTGGCGGCCACGGTGCAGTTCATGGTCCAGGGCAACCTCCAGCAGTACCTGAGCGATCTGATTGAGGTCAACGCCGTGCAGGTCGACGCCGTCGAATCGGCGCTCCACGTGCGCGTCGACTACGTCGTTCGGCGCACTCAGCAGCGCCAGACCGTCTCGGTTCAGGCCGGCGTGAGTTAGTCGTGAGCCGTTACTTCTGCGCCAATCCTCGCCGCCGCGACGAAGTTCGCAAGGTCAACTTCCTCAACGGCATCGATTTCATCGAGGTGGCGCCCGCCGATCAGCGGACGCTGCTCGTCCATTTCATCCACCCGGTCGCCGGTCTGACGAAGGACAACTTCCGAATCGTCGGCGGCGTCCGCGTGACCGATGTGCGCGTGGATGCCGTCGTGGCGACGGCTGGAGAAGTGGTCACGCTGAAGACCGACCGCAGCGGCGACTTCTCGACCTACACATTGGCGCTGGTGACATCGCCATCCGTGAGTGATGTCCCGCCGGGTTTCGATCCGATGCTCGGCGCGGTGTCGTTCTCTTTCAAGGTGAACTGCCCAAGCGACTTCGACTGCGCTCCCGCAACCGAGTGCCCGGAACCGGGTCTGCCGGCGCCGTACGTCAACTACCTCGCCAAGGATTACGCGAGCTTTCGCAAACTGATTCTCGATCGACTGGCCGTCACCATGCCGGATTGGCGCGAGCGCAATCCGGCCGACCTGGGCATCACGCTCCTCGAGCTGCTCGCCTACGTGGGCGATCAACTCAGTTACTACCAGGATGCGGTAGCGACCGAGGCCTACATCAATACGGCACGGCGACGGACCAGCATCCGCCGGCACGCGCGGCTCGTTGACTATCCGATGCACGACGGCGCGAACGCGCGCGCCTGGCTCGCATTCGAAACGGATGTCGATCGCGGAAGTATCGCTTCGCCGGCAGTTCCGCAGAGAACGATCGTCGCCGCACCGGCAACCGAGACACAGCCGACCGTCGTCTTCGAGACGATGCACGACGTGATCGAGCTGCGCGTCAGCCGCAACGAGATCCGGTTCTACACGTGGAGCGACGCGAACTGCTGTCTTACAAGAGGCGCCACTCGTGCCACGTTCGAGGGTGGCGCAGCGCTGCTGGGTCTCCACAAGGGCGACGTGCTGCTCTTCGAAGAAGTGCTCGGCGCCGAAAGCGGATTGCGGGCCGACGCAGACAAAATGCACCGCCACGTAGTGCGGCTTGCAGAGGAACCGGCTGAGCGAACCGATCCGCTGACGAATACCAAGGTGCTGGACGTCCGCTGGCACGACGAGGATGCCCTGCCATTTTCGTTGTGCCTGCGCGAGTTCGCGAACGGAATGCGTGCAGGCAGTGGCGCGGGGCAACGTCGCGATCGCAGACCATGGACAGACCTTCCTTTCTGCGAGTGCCGGTGAGGACCTGGTCCCGAGCGAGGTCGGCGAGCGCCCTTACCGGCCGGTATTGAAGAAGGCGGGTCTGGCCCAGGCAGTCGCGTTCGATCCGGTCAATGCCTCGGATCAATCGGCTGCCGCCGCCACGAGTGTCGTTGGTCGCCAGGCGCTGCCAGCGATCGTCCTGCGCGCCAACGGCGAGACGTGGCGGCCGCAGCGCGATTTACTCGCGAGCGATCGGTTTGCGCCGGAGTTCGTCGTAGAGACCGAGATCGATGGTCGTGGCGATTCACGGGCGCACTTGCGCTTCGGTGATGGCGTACTGGGGCGGAGGCCTTCCGTGGGTACGAGGTTCGACTGCGAATATCGACTTGGCATCGGCGCGGTTGGCAACGTCGGCGCTGACGCGCTGAACCAGATGAAGCCGGCTGTCCCCGGAGTGAGAGTCCGGAACGTGCTGCCTGCGCGCGGAGGCGCCGACCCTGAACCAACGCAACAGGTCCGGCTGCACGCCCCTCAGGCGTTTCGCGTGCAGGAGCGGGCCGTGACCGAGGCCGATTACGCCGCGGCCGCGCACCGGCATCCCGGCGTGCAGCGCGCCGCCTGCACACGGCGATGGACGGGCATGTTCCACACGATGTTCATCACCGTCGACCGCCGTGGCGGCAAACCGGTGACGCCCGAGTTCGAACAGGAGCTGCGTGAATTCCTCGAGCGCTTTCGCATGGCGGGCTACGACCTCGAGATCGACGGGCCGCGGTACGTCGCGTTGGATCTCGCATTGAACGTGTGCGTGATGCCCGGTTGTTTTCGCGCGCACGTGAAGCAGGCGCTCCTCGACGCCTTCAGCACGCGCGAGCTGCGGGACGGCACGCGTGGCTTCTTTCACCCGGACAACTACACGTTCGGACAGTTTGTTTATCTGAGTCAGATCGTTGCGCGTGCGATGCAGGTGCCGGGCGTGCAAAGCGTCGACGTGCCGGCCGACGGCTTCAAGCGCTTCGGCGAGGTGCCGCACGGAGAGCGCGATGACGGCTTCGTGCCAATCCACCGTCTCGAAATCGCGCGTGCCGACAACGACCCGAGCCTGCCCGAAAACGGGCGCATCGACTTGGTTATGAAGGGAGGCTTGTGACGAGCATGGCAGGCGAACCGGATCGTTGCGGTTGCTGCGAAGCCGATGTTCCTCCACGACGGGCGTACAACGCGCCGGCCCTCCCTTCCCTTGCCTACCGCCTCGACGTGCACGGAGGTTTCCTCCGGCGCATGCTGTTGCAGCTGTCGCGCGAGAGCATCGAAGACGCGCCGAACGTGCTGCGCTACCCGCTCAGCAGGCTGGCGACACGCAGCACCGGCGATCCGGCAATCGCCATCCTCGACGCGTGGGCGCTCGTGGCCGATGTGCTCACCTTCTATCAGGAGCGCATCGCCAACGAAGGATATCTACGCACCGCGACCGAGCGGCGGTCGATCCTCGAGCTCGCGGCGCTCATCGGCTATCAGCTGAATCCCGGCGTCGCCTCCAGCGCGCACCTCGCGTTCCACGTCGATGAGGCGGTCGGCGCGCCTGCTTCGGCAGTCGTGCCAAAGGGGATGCGCGTGCAGAGCGTCCCGGGTCAGGGTGAACTGCCGCAGCCGTTCGAGACCAGCGAAGAGATCACGGCGCGAGTGGAATGGAACGCCCTCAGGCCCCGCCAGATGCGGCCGCAGGAGTTGGCGATCCGTGGCGGCAAGCTCGTGATGCTCGGCCTGAGCGTCGGCATCGGATCGGACGCCGATCATTCGGATGTGTCCGAGGTACATCCGCTCGATCTCGATCTGCCCGTTCCGGCTACAGGCGCGATCGAAGTCGCGGAAGTGAGCACCATCTACGTCGCGGGAACGAACACCAGCATCAAGACCGGCGACGTGTTACTGCTGGTCGGCAAAAGGAATGCACCCGATGCGAAGGAGCAGACGCTTCCCAAGGTCGTGCGGGCGGTGGAGGCGCAGGACGCGCTGAATCGGACGCGCGTCGATTTCGAAGGGCCGCAGGTCAAGCCGCTCGGTTACGGAATCAAGCTCAATCGTCTCGCCGACGTATCGCTGCAGTCGGTCGGCCTGAACTCGCTCAGCGCGAACGCCGTCGCGGGCGCAACGTTCAGCGAGCGGGCGCTTGGTGCATTCGGTGCGGTGCAGGGCTGGGGGATGAACGCGCTGGTGAACTACTACTACCACGCGTTCACGCTGATCGAACCGAAGGTGAAGCTGCCGCCCGCTGCTCCGGGCGCGTTTGCGATGCGAGCTCGCCTCGGATTCTTCGGACATAACGCGCCCGCCCTGGTCCCGGGTACGGGCAATACCGGCATGCAGAGCCAGGATCTGTCCTCCACTACGATCTGGCGCTCCGGCGATACGGACTGTTACCTCGAGCGGACCGTCCCCGGCATCAGCGACAACAGCTGGCTGGTGCTGGACCTGAAGAAACAGCTCGCCGCATTTCGCGTGACCGCGGCAAACGAGTCTTCGCTCGCCGAATTCGGCTTGAGCGGCAAGGCGACCGGCCTCGTTCTGGATTCCGGTACGGCGAAGGAGGACAAATACCGACTGCGCCAGACGACGGCCCACGTGCAAAGCGAGCGGCTGGCGCTGGCGCAGCTGCCAATCGAAGCCGACGTCGGAAAAGGAACCGCCGAAGAACTGCAGCTCACGCTCGACCGTACGGTGCTGAGTCTCCGTCCTGGTCAGTTCGTGGCGTTGACTGGCGAGCGCGCTGACTTGAAGGGCGTGACGGCCAGCGAGATCGTCACGCTGAAAGAGATCCAGCACAGCGGCGGGTTCACGACGCTCTTCTTTCAATCGCCCGGGTTGACCCGGCGCTACGTTCGCGAAACCGTGACGCTGAACGCGAACGTGGCACCCGCGACGCACGGTGAAACCGTTGTCGAAGTGCTCGGCAGTGGAAACGGCGCTGCGGCCCACCAGCAATTCACGCTCAAACGACCGCCGCTCACGTATGTCTCGTCGGCGTCGGAAAGCGGCGTAGAGAGCTCGATGCAGGTGCGCGTGAACGGCTTGCTGTGGGACGAGTCGGCGCAACTGGTCGACCAGACACCATCGAGCGAAACCTACATCGTCCGGATCAGCGACGATGGCAGGCCCAACGTGATTTTCGGCGATGGCGAGCGTGGCGCGCGGCTCCCGAGCGGCGTCGAAAACGTGACCGCAACCTATCGCAGCGGCATCGGCGCGGCCGGCATGGTGGGAGCCGGCCGGATCACGCTGATGACCACGCGGCCTCTCGGCGTTCGCAGCGTCACCAACCCGCTCCCCGCGTCCGGTGCGGCCGATCCCGAGAGCAGGGACAGCGCACGCACGAATGCGCCGCTCACCGTGCTTGCGATGGGACGGGTGGTCTCGCTGCGCGATGCAGAGGATTTCGCGCGCGCATTCGCCGGCATCGGCAAGGCCCACGCCTCGGCGGTGTGGCACGCGGGAACGTACTGGGTGCACCTGACGGTCGCGGCCAGCATTCCGGCGCCGGCGGCCGAGGGAGCGACGACGGCGTTGCCGGACTATCGCATCGATCTCGGCTCGCCCCTGGGAAGGAATCTCGCGGACGCCATCCAGACGTTCAAGGACCCGTCGATGCGTCTGCGCCTCGATACGTACCTGCCGATCTATTTCGACGTCAGTGCAAAGGTCTCCATCGACCCGCGCTACGAGTGGGAAGCGATCGACTCGGCGCTGCGCCTCGCGCTCGTTTCAGCGTTCTCGTTCGATCAGCGCAACTTCGCCCAGCCGGTGTCCCTGGCCGAAGTGGTGCGGGTGCTGCACTCGGTCGCCGGAGTCGTTTTCGTCGATGTGGACGTCCTGCGGCGGTTCGATCAGACGACGCCGGAGCTGCCCGATGGCGGCGTGCTGCAGGCCGAAGGTGTGGCGTGGAAAGACGACGAGAGCGAACCGGGCACACTCGCGCAATTGCTGATCATCAACCCGTTTGGAATCGCGCTGACGCGAATCTGATTCGACATGAAGGACCTCTTCTCGTTGCTTCCAACCGTGCACCGTGTCCGCGACGCCGCGCAGGGCGATCCACTGCGCGCGTTGATGAACGTGGTGAACCGCGAAGTGGAATCGGTCGAGGACGACATCGGCCGGCTGTACGACAACTGGTTTATCGAGACGTGCGACGAGTGGGTGGTGCCGTACATCGCGGACCTCCTCGGCGTCAAGACCCTTCCGGGCTCGTCCGCGAATCCGGACTCGGCTTTCAGCCAGCGGAGCTTCGTCGCGAACACGCTCGCCTACCGTCGGCGCAAGGGTACCGCTGCTGTTCTCGAACAGCTCGCAACCGACATCACAGGCTGGCGCTGCAAGGCCGTCGAGTTTTTCGAGCGCACGGCATCGAGTCAGCACGTCAACCATCCGCGCCCTGATCATCGGTTCACCATCGACGTTCGGAACGCGAGAACGAACGCTTTGTACGGCACTCCGTTCGAACAGGCCGCGCACCTCGCAGAAATGCGCCACATCGACAACGCACGAGGCCGGTACAACGTGCCGAACGTCGGCCTGTTTCTGTGGCGGCTGCAGAGCTACTTCCTTCAGGACGTGTCCGCGCGACGCGTGGACGCCAAGCGGCACTTGTTCGATCCGCTCGGCCGTGACGTCGCGTTGTTCAACATGCCGCAGACCGAGGCCACGGTGACGCACGCGACTCAGCCCGAGAACGTGCCGATGCCGCTTTCGCGGCTCGCGCTGCGTGACGGTTTGCGTCAGCGCTACGGCGACGCTCAGACGCGCCGCAGCCTGTTGATTTCGGTCGGCGGTGTTGTACAGCCAGTAAGTGCGATCGCGGTCTGCAACTTGGCCGACGCGGGTACCGGGTGGGCTCACGCGGCGCCCGCAGGACGCATTGCGATCGACCCGGAGCTCGGACGCATTGCGTTCGACGTCGCACCGGCTGGCGCGGTCAGCGTCGACTACGCCTATGGCTTCGGCGGCGATCTTGGCGGTGGACCGTACGATCGCCGCGCGTCCCTCGAAGACGCGTTGCAGCGCGGCGTGAGATGGCAAATGGGTGTCTCACACGCCCCGCCACCCAGTCAGACGCAGATCGTCCCGACATTGGGTGAGGCGGTCAGGGAATGGAACAAGCAGCCGGCCGGCACCAGCGGCGTGATCGCGCTGATGGACAGTCGAACGTATCAGGAAGATCTGACCACCACCGCGAAGCGCATTCAGATTCCGGAAGGCAGTCAACTCGTCATCGTAGCCGCCGGCTGGCCGGCAGGAACGGTCAACGGAGCGCCGGTCCGGCGGACGGGCGAGCTCGCCCCCGGCGATGTGCGCACGCATCTGCGCGGCACGATTGAAACGATCGGCACCGCACCCGCAAACAGCGCATCCCCGGGTCGCCTCATCCTGAACGGTGTGCTGATCGAGGGCGCGGTGAAGGTGCTGACCGGCAATCTGGGTGGGCTGCAGCTCACGCACTGCACGCTGGCCCCCGGCATCAGTTCGTTGTCGGTCGGTGACAACCCGGGACTCTCGATCGATTTGACCCGCGTCATCTCTGGCGACCTGACTTCAGGAACGGCCGCGAGAACCTTGCGTGTGCGCGACTGCATCGTCGACGGCGCTGTATCGGGGCGCGATGTGCAGGTCGATGCCAGCACGATCTTCGGCACGACGCAGGCGCAGACGCTCAACGCGAGCAACAGCATCTTGCTGGGGAAAGTGACGGCCGAGCGGCGTCAGGAAGGGTGCGTACGTTTCACCTATCTGCCGTTCGATTCCCAATCACCCCGCCGGTATCGCTGCCAACCCGATGACGTCACGCAGGCGGCACGAGTACGCCCGAGATTCGAGTCGACGCGTTACGGAGACCCCGCGTACGCGCAGCTTGCGACCGCGTGTGCGCGCGAAATCGCGTCCGGCGCCGACGACGAAGGGGAAATGGGCGCGTGGCATTTCGTGCAGGCGCCGTTGCGGTTGCGCAGCCTGCGGCTTGCCCTCGAAGAGTATTTGCGGTTCGGTCTCGAAGCCGGCACATTCATCGTACCGCAGCAGCCAAAACGCGCGGCTACGACGCTCTTGCAGGGAATTACAAGCGAGCGCGACATCGCCGCTCCTCGCACGCGAGCGAAGGCGCCGCCGCGCTCGGCGTCATCGCAACGTGCCACGAGGACAGCCACGACTGACACCGCACGGAAGAAGCAGTCTGCGCGTAAATCGCGGAGAACAAAATGACGGGTGACTTCAGCAGGTCCACATTTCGGTCGACCAATCACTACAGCCAGGTCCGCATGCAGCAGGGGCGCGGCGTGCTCGACGCCGACCTGAACGAGCAGGCCGACATCGACGACCATGTTCAGCGCAGGGCCACGACCGACGCAGTTGGCGTGAGTGGTGCGCCATTTCATCCCCCGAGTACGTTCCAGAATTTTCAAATCAAAGTCGATTCGGCCGGCAAGGATCTGCTGATCGCGCCTGGTCGCTTCTACGTGGACGGCATCCTCTGCGAGCACGACGAGGCGGCCGTGACATTCCTGACGCAACCTGACCTGCCCGGCGTCGTGCTTCCGAAGGAAGCAGGCTCTTACGCTGTGTTTCTGGACGTATGGGAGCGGCACATCACCGCGAGCGAGCAGCGCGGCGACGGATTCCCGACCCTGCGCGAGTCGGCCCTGGGCGGCGCCGACACGGCGTCGCGCGTGCGCGTCGTCTGGCAGGTCAAGCTCGTGAAGGTCACCGGAAATACGTGCGCGGCGTTCACACCTCCTGCGGCACCCAATGGAAAACTGCGCGCCAGCGAAGTTCCCGCGGCGCCAGCGACGAGCGATTGCCTGGTGCCGGCGAGCGGAGGATATCGGCGGCTCGAGAACCAGTTGTACCGCGTCGAAGTGTCAGCGGTCAGCGGCAGCAAGGTGTCGTACAAATGGTCGCGCGACAACGGCAGCATGGCCAGCAAGGTGAAGAGCACCGATCAGAATGCCGCCACCATCGTCGTCGACGATGCCGGCCGTGATGACGTGATCGGGTTTGCCGCCGCGAAGTACGTCGAGTTGAGCAACGAGTCGCTTGCGCTGAACGGCCAGCCAGGTGCACTCCTCGAAGTCGAAGCGGTGACTGGCACGTCGATCCGCGTGAAGAACCCGGCGAACGTCAGCCTTGCGTTGGGGACGAACCCGATCCTGCGGCGCTGGGATGGCATCGGCGATCTGAACGCAAACACTCCCGTGGAGCTCGAGGATGGCGTGCGGATCGAGATCGATGGGGGCACGTTCAGCGTCGGTGACTACTGGCTCGTTCCTGCGCGTACGTTGACCGGCCGCGTCGAATGGCCTCGCAGCGGGGGCGGCGACGCGATCTTCGAAGCGCGCCACGGGACGATCCATCACTACGCGCCGCTCGCGATCGTCTCCTTCAACGGCACCGTGTTCGCTTCGGGCGTGCAGGAGTGCCGCAAGCTGTTTCCACCGCTGACCGCCATCACCGCGCGCGACGTGTCGTATGACCCCTCGCAGTGCAGCAATCTGAAAAGCGCGACGACGGTGCAGCAGGCGATCGATATCCTGTGTCAGACCCCGGGAAGCGGCACCGAGGACGGCATTCACGTCAAGGGCGTGTTCCTGCCTTCAGGTGCTGCACTGCTCAACGACAACTTCGTCGCGCCGGCCGAACTCGTCAAGGGTATCCGCATCGATTGCGACGAGGCTCTCTTTGAAGGCAGCGTCGTCAATACGAACGGCCAGCCCAATCCCGTCTGCACCGTGACCGTCGAATTGCCGTGGCCGCTGCGCAGTGACGAGCGTCAGTTCTGGGGTCTCGATGCCGGGACCATCGTCGGGTTTCAACCCGTGACGCTCGCGGCGGAGGTGGTCGTCGCCAGGAATTCGATCGCGTGGACGCCGCTGGCGCCCACGCAGAAGTGGCTGGCCGATCGACTGCTGCAGATGTACCAGGAGATGACGAATCAGCCGAATCCGCGTGTGCTCGTGCGACTCAAGCTGAGGGGCAATTTCATCTGGGGACCGGAGTTCCGACCGAAGTTCTATCTCGATGGCGAGACCTTCGGCGTGCCGGCGGATGGCCGCGTCGACGCGCGCCTGCCAAGCGGCAACGGCCGCACAGGCGGCGACTTCGATATGTGGTTCTGGCTCCTGCGCCAGGGCGTCCGCATTCCTGGCATCGGCTTCTTCCCCGGACGCGCCAGCAGGTTCTTTGCCGTCAGCGGGACGACGTCTATCGGAAAGGAAGCGGTGCAGCTCGGAATCGAGCGGTCATCACCCGATTTGAGGGGCGTGCTGCCGGCGGGGTACGAAGTCGACGCCGGTCAGCGGTTCAATGCCGTCGAAGCTGCAGGTCTCGCCAGGCGCACGGGTGTGTCCGGTGTGGCCGGACTCGCCAGCGACAAGTACGGCCGCCTCGCCACGTTCCTGAGCGAGCGATTGCAGGGTGTGATGCGCATTGCGATGAGATTAGAGGTCGTGCCGGATGCGCAGCTGCTAGAACGCGTGCGTGCGGGTATGGCCACCGGCGCGCCGCCGGACTTCGTGATTGGCGACGAGGGGCATGGGCCGTTGTTGCAGCGGCTCGATTACGGCACTGAGTTCATCCGACTGTGACCGCTTCTTCGCGGAACGAGCGCGAGCCTGTTGTCATCACGTCGATGCGCGTCGTCCGCGAGCGCGTGACAGCGCGCCTTGTGGACGCGGCCTACACGACCACGAAGGAGCTCGTAGACGGCCCGGGGCAAGGGCGCGCGGCGGTGGCGATCGTCGTCCGCGAAGCCACGGACGGCCCGCAGGTCCTCCTCATTCGGCGCGCTGACCATCCGGGCGATGCCTGGTCGGGGCACATGGCGTTCCCCGGCGGCCGCGAAGATCCTCAGGACGAGAATCTGCTCGCCACCGCAATCCGCGAGACCCTCGAGGAGGTCGGGCTCGATCTCGGGCAGGCGGGACGGCTGCTCGGGCAGCTCGCACCGCTGCCAGCGATCGCGGGCGGCCGTCCGGTGGGAATGACGATCGTTCCGTTTATTTTCGAGCTCGTGGCCGACGCGGAACTGCTGTACAGCGAGGAAGTCGTCGAGGCCATCTGGGTGCCGCTCGATCCGTTGCTCCAGGGACAACTGCGAACGACGTTTGCGGTGGATCGCGACGGCGGCGAGCGGGTGGATCTCCCGGCCCACAACGTGGGCGGACGTCTGGTCTGGGGACTTACCTACCGCATGCTGGACAGCCTGCTCGAGCTGCTGCGCTAACCGGTACTGGCCGCCCGTATTGGCGCGCCGGAGCGTACGTCACACCATCGCATCATTGCCTTTTCGCGTCGTGCGTCAGCGGACATCCAGCCGGGAGGTGGGCACCCGTGGGTCCGTTAGAAGGCGAAGCGCACGCCGAACTGCATCTCCCGTGGATTCTTCGCGCTCGAGATCCGCCCGAAGTTTGGATTGCCGAAGGTACGGTTAGGAAGATTGAAGTTCGCGCGGTTGAAAAGATTGAAGATCTCCCAGCGAAACTCCAGCTCGCTGGAACCGCCGGTGCGCCAGGTCTTCGCGAGCACGAAGTCCATGTTGGCGAAGCCCGGGCTGATGACGCTGTTCCGCGGGGCGTTACCGAAGGTGAACGGAGCCTGGAGGGCGAAACACGACGTCGTGAACCACTGAGCCGTCGTTTTCGGGCCCTCGTTCGGATCGCACGTCTGATCAGGACGCTGGGCGGGGCCGGCACCGATGTTCGCCCGATCCACACTCAGATTGACGGTGAACGGTGAGCCGGACAGCGCAGTAAAAATCGCGTTCGCCCTCCACCCGCCCAGCGCGGCCTCCGCTATTCCCCCTTGCGCCCGCGAAGAAGGGGAGCTGGTACACGCCGCTGGCGATGAACTGGTGTGTGTGGTTGAAACTCGAGAGTGCCCATTCGCCGGTCTCATCGAAGATGTTCCTGACGTCCTGCGGAAAATTCGTCTCGGCTTCTGTCGGCCCCGGACTGGAGGCGTCGTCCTTGGAATCGGACCAGGTATAGCTGACGTTGTAGGCGAAGTTGTTCGCCAGACGCCGCTCGGCCTTGACCGTGATGCCGTGATACATCGACTTGCCGTCGAATCGAATCGAGTTGATGCGGCTCAACTGTGGAATGGGACGACGGGCCTGAATCGGGCCGGCGCCGGGTTCAGGAATGTTGTGGACCGTCGCGTTGTCGGCACCGAGTGTCCAGGTGCCCATGTAGAACACCTCGAGCACGGTAACCGGCGTGAGCTCGTACTGGAGCCCGCCGCTCCAAGTCTGGCTGTACTCGACGCTGTACGCGAAGTCCATGATGTTGCCACCGATCGTGCCGGTGGCATTGTTGGTCAGGATGTTCCGGGTCTGGAAAGTCGGCACGGTCTGCGTGATCGGGACGTCCACTTGCTTCACGAAGAAGAACGGAAGGTTGCGCGCGAAAGCGGTCTGCACGCTGTACGCCCACTGGTTGAGGAAGATGCCGTATCCGCCGCGCAGAACCGCGCGGCTGTTGTCGAGCGACAGTGCGAAACCGAGACGCGGCGCCAGACGGACGGCGCTCGGGTCGAGCAGTCCACGGCCCCAGCCCGCCTGGTTCGAGGTAGCGTAGGGAATCGGGATTAGTGGGAGCAGCGCGGCGCCGCTCGGATGGATGGTGTCGCTCTCGTCGCTCGCGATAACGAACCGCGCGGCGTCCAGGTCGATCGAGGACAACCGGTTATTCACGTCGTACATGTGCTGGTTGTACTCGTAGCGCAAACCGAGGTTGAGGGTGAGATTACTGCGGGCCTGCCAGTCGTCCTGGAAGTACAGGTGCAGCCAGTTGCTGCGGCCGTCTTCGTCGCCGCGCCCGATGCCGGACACGGCCGTTGTCGGATAGCCAAGAAGGAAATCGGCGAAGGCGTTGCCGCTGAACTGCCCGGTGTACGTGAAGGCACCGCGCGCGTTGTCGGCCTGCACCGGCTGCAGCTTCAGATGGTAATAGTAAGCCCCGAACTTCAAGCGGTGCTCGCCTCGATCCCAGGTGAAATTGTCGTACAGCTCGAAGTGCTCGGTGTAACGCGTGGTGTTCACCGTCGGATCGCCCATCGTGCTGTAGAAGCCGCCTGTGGAGATCTGCGGAAATCCTGTATCGCGCGGGTCGGTGGAAACGCCAAGCAGACCGACCTGACTCGCGAACGGATTGCCCTCGTTGAGCCCGATTTGCCCGCCGGTCACGCGTCATCCAGCTGCCACGGATCTCGTTCAGCTTCGAAGTACCGAAGACCCTGGTGTGACTGGCGACCGCGTTACGCGTTTTCGTATCGAGTGTGCGACCGAAGCCTGGGACCAGGGATTCCTGCAGCGCGCTGGTTCCGAATGGCTGGAGGTCGTCGGCGTCGAACGTTGCGAAACGAACGAAGAGCTGATCGGAGCTGCGAAAGGAATGATCGACTCGCGCGCTGAACTGATGCAGATCCCTGGTCAGCTCCTCGGTCGCCGCGAGGTTCTGGAAATTCCCGCTGGCATTGGGCGTCGGGACGTTGGTCAGGAACGCCGCCGCGATCGGATCGATGCGGTTGGCGGGAATCTGATTGTTCGGGAACGGCGTGCAGGCGCCGGTCGTCGGTATCGTCAGCGGATCGCAGATGCTGGCCAGTCCGGCGAAGTTCCCGGCCCGGACGGCCGCGGGCGGCACCGAGAAGACCGTCGTTTGGGAGCGGCGGAGCTTCGTGCCCTCGTAGCTGCCGAAGAAGAACGTCCGGTTCCGGGCGATCGGTCCGCCGAGCGAGGCGCCGAACTGGTTCTGGCGTAGAGGCGGAAGCGGCTGGTCGGCAGGCTGGAAGAAATTGCGCGAGTCGAATGCGTCGTTTCGGTGGAACTCGAAGGCGCTTCCGCTGAATGCGTTCGCTCCAGCTTTCGTCACCACATTGATGAGGGCCGAAGCCTTGCCACCGAACTCCGCCGGATACATCGACTTCTGGATCTTGAATTCCTGGATCGAATCAATCGACGGGTTGAGCACAAGATTGTTGAAAAGCTCATCGGTGACTTTCGCGCCGTCGACCAGGTAGATGTTGTGACCCGACCGCTGACCGCCGACGTTCGGGAGCTGACCCGCCTGTCCCAATGCGCCGCCGCGGGTGCCGCCCGGCGGTATCACCACCCCGTCGCTGAGCTGCGCCAGATTGATGAAGTTTCGTCCGTTGAGGGGCAGCTGCACGACCTCACGATTCTCGATGACGTCGCTGATCTCGGCGTTGGTGCTCTGCAGCAGTGGGGTGCTCGCCTCGACGCGGACTTGTTCGGCCACCGCCTGCACACCGAGCGTGAAGTCCACGGCCAACGTCCGACCGACTTCGAGGGTGAGAGTCTGTCTCTGGGTAGCGAAGCCCGTCAGCGTGACGGCGATATCCCACTGCCCGATTCGGAGCGCCGGAAGGAAGTAGCGCCCATCCGCCTCGGTGACACGCTCCACCATCGTCCCGGTAGCGGGGTGAGTGGCGGTGACAGTGGCCCCCGGCAACACACCACCCGACGTGTCACGGACGACGCCGCCGATTTCACCGGTGTTGAACTGAGCGAAAGCGGCCGGAACGTGCAGCAGGCTCACGAGCAGTATGGTGGTGAAACGCACGGTGAGCATCCTCATAGTTGCTGCCTGTGAACCGGACGTCGCGTGCAGCGCACGAGACACCAGTCCTAAGGCGTGCGTCTAGGAAAGCTACACGGATCGCAGCAATTGAGATGTAAGCGATTGGTAAAAATCTCGTCGAATCCTTTCCTCTTGACCGACCAACAAGGTCGGAGATATTCTCACCAAACTGAAAATGAGACTCAGTCTCATGGTTGTGGCCTTTTCAGGCAGAAACCAGACGTTTGGCACGACGGACCGCCACGCTCGGCTCCACGCCGTCCAACGCAACGGCGGCAGTTCGACGGGCGCGGTGTCGGACTGGTACATGAGGTGAACTGTAACCGCACTGCCAACGGCTATGGCGTGTGGCTCACGATCACCTTCTCGGTCGATCAGGGACTCCACTCGCGAGCGAATCTCGTCACGAATGGCGCGCCCTCGTCGCCTTTACTCATGAGGTTGCGGGGGGATGCGACAGGGTCGACGATGAGCATGTGAGCGTGGTTGGGCTTCTCGTCGCACTCCCGTCCATCGGCTTCCTCTATCAATGGGTGGCGACCGCACGTCGGCGTTCGAGGTTTGCAGCCCCCGGCGCGTTCATCGACGTCGGAGGCCACCGCCTCCACGCCATCTGCCGCGGGACTGGCGGTCCGGTCGTGCTTCTCGAATCCGGTATCGCCTCGTCCTCCCTCAGTTGGACGGTCGTTCAGCCGGAAATCGCGAAGTTCACGCGGGTCTGCGCCTACGATCGGGCTGGCCTCGCCTGGAGCGAGGCGGCGTGCACTGCGAGGAGCTTCGACGACATCGTGGACGAGCTCTCACGAGTGCTCGCGCACGTCGCGCCGGAAGACCAGTACGTTCTCGTTGGACACTCCTTCGGCAGCTACGTGATTCGCGCCTATGCCATGCGCTATCCCCACAAGGTCCTCGGCCTTGTGCTGGTTGATCCTCCCACTGAGTGGGTGACCATGACGCCGCAGCGCGCTCGCATGCTCCGAAGTGGCAGGCTTCTTTCCCGAATCGGCACTCTCCTCGCACACACCGGGGTCGTCCGGGCGTGCTTGACGCTCCTGACTGGCGGTGCGCCAGGCGCGCCGCGACGATTTGTCAAGGCTCTCGGCCCGACTGCTGCACACACGCTCGAGCGTCTCGTTGGGGAGGTACGAAAGCTTCCGCGCGATGTTCACCCGGTTCTGCAGGAACTTTGGTGCCAGCCGAAGTGCTTTGAAGCGATGGCGGAACATCTGCGTGTGCTGGAACGTGAGGCAGCGTCGATCGGAGCCGTGAGCTCGCCGAGCGACATTCCCATCATTGTGATTTCCGGCGGTCAGCAGCCCCCGGAGCAGCTCAATGCGCACCGGATGCTCGCGGAGCGTTCGACGCATGGACGACACGTGGTTGCGACGCGAAGTACCCACTGGGTGCAGTTTGACGAGCCGGAGCTCATCGTCGGTCTTGTCAGGGAACTCGTCGAACGTGCGAGGCGCCCCGCTTCGTCGAGTCGGCTCTATTCAGGATAGGCGAGCGCGTGCTCGTCAACCGCGACCAGGCCGTGACGCTCGATTTCGACAGGCGTGAGCGCGCGCGTGGCATGACGATGCGGATTGAATCGGCCATTGGCGACATAACCGGCAGCCAAAGCGACGGGCACCCACGATTGCACGATGGCGAGGGGCACTGAGTACTTCTTTGTCTTCAACAGCGACTCGAATACCCCACGAGCGCGGCGGCTGTCGGGCCGGTTGCCAGGAATCTGTGGAATGACATACGCGGCCAACCCGGCGTCAGGTCGACGGGTACCGTGGCGGACGAGCACCTTCGCAATCTGCTTGGGGGTAGTAAATCCCAGGTCGGCGATGAAGCTGCTACGCATCGCACCGGGATAGTACCAATTCATCAAATCACGCGCGAAGTCGGCGCAGTTTCGAACGAACACGTTGAATCGTCGACGATTCTCCCCGCCGTTCAGTTCCGCGATCAGCGCGTCGTCCTGCTCAGGCGTCGTCTTAACGGAGAACGCGATTAGCTGACGGTCGTAAACCGCGCCGACCAATTGCGTCCAGCGCACGCTGAGCGGTTCGTCGGGCGGCGCGATCCGGAAAGATGTCGCGGAGATGCGTGCGGCGGTATTCGTCGCGAAGCTTCAGGACCTCGTCCGGTGTGGCGAACGTCGGAGACGTCGGCGGACCGCTCGACGGCATAGAGATACGGCATGAGTGGAATTGCCACCCAATCCATTTCGCCGACCCGATCGTAGCGGCTGATCACGACGCCGGGCTCCCCCGGACGGCACCGACGCAGCACCGTGGACGTAGCGGCACAGACGCGCGTCAGGTAGACGCCAGCATGTCCGGCATGTGCCACGGGATTGAAGCCGCCGGGACGGTCATATGGCTCGGCCAGCAGCAGCGCGGCGTCCGCGTAGGCACGGGAGGCGAGAAGGCACAAGAGAAGAACCACGAACACCAGAGAGCGACACACGCGCTGTCGAGAAGGCGGGAAATGGATGAGGAAGGCGAGTCTATCCATGAGCTACTCGGCCGGCGAGACGGAATCGCAGGCTGCGAAGACGAAGACATTGAAAGCGACAACGAACACCACAATCAGTGCAGGCAGGCCGACAAAATCGGTAATCCCTTGTCATTCGTCGAGTGGTCGTCCAAGCCGTCATCGACGAATTACAAGCGGCGTTCCCGACCGCTCTTCGCAACAGACAGCCCTACCTCGACACGAGCCCTCCGTTCGCAGATTGACTCAGCTTAGGCCTCTGAACGGGAATGTCGGGGTTATGGCCGAGGCCCAATTCGAGGCGGTCGACGTAGAAGCAGAGCGACGCGTCGATATCGCGGCTATCGACCGGCGATCGCGAAGCTGGGTGAGGTCTGGGTGAGCTCGGGCCTGGTGAGGCTGCTGACGCGGATTTTCGCGCGAGACGTCACGCTCCCCGTTCCGGTCCAGTCGTAGAACCCGACGTTCTCCACATCGTCGGTCAGGGTGGTCCACGTCGCGCCGTCGTCACGCGACAGTTCGACGCGTACGCCGCCCGCAACGCCGCGCTGCAGCCATTGGACGGTATTGTTGCGGCCGATCCAGAACGTCGTCTCGCCGACCGGCCGGCGCAGCAGGAGGGCTGGTGCGTACGTGACGCCGCGAGTGGTCGTCTGCGCCGACGTCTCGCGCCTGGATCCATCAGGCGCCATCGCACTGGCCAAGGCACTGCTGACGAAATCGCGCTCGCCCGTCGTCCGGATCGTGACGGTCACGAACGCCTCGGATCCGGGCGCGAGGTTTCCCAGATCGCACGTGGCGACCGACCCGACCGAGCACTCGCCCTGGGACGTTCGCGCCGAGACGAGCTGCGCGGTCCCCGGAGGCATTTCGATGATGCGTGTCTCCGACAGGGGACCGGGGCCGTGGTTTGCGACCATCACCACAAACGACCAGGCCTCGCCGCTGGGCGCGGTGGTACCAGGTCCCGCAATCGAGAGGGACAGGCCGGACGGGTCACCTCGAGGCCTCGTCCGGGGGCTGACGACGAACAGGCCCTGCTCGATGCCGTTGACGGCCACGAGTCCGCTGGCGAAAAACGGATACGCCGTCCAGGCGCCGTTGTAGGCAGGCGCGTCGTCTTGCGGATAGACGTCGAAGAACCCGACCTCGCGCAGCACGCCCCGCGCGATCTCGCTCGCGTCGAGCACCCGCAGGCCGCTGCGGTAGTTCGATTCGTAGACGAGGTTGCCGCGAACGTAGAGATTGTGATCGATGGAGGTCGTCGGACCGTCATAGCGGCTCGCGATCACGGGCGCATCGAGGTCCGACACGTCCCAGATCCACGTTCGGGTCGGATGTTTGAAGGCTGTCTCGTCGCCTTCGTCGTTGACCAGAAAAAACCGGTGATCCTCGGTGAGCCATCCCTGGTGCGTGTACGCACTGCCCCCGTAGCCTGTCCGCGAAAGCTGGACCTGCTCGAGCTTGTCGCTGGTGTCCACGATCGTCAGCGTGTCTTCGTTGGAGTTGAAACAGATCTCACGGCCGCGATAGAAGGCGTCAGGGCCGTCGTACACGACGCATTGCGCCTCATGCGTGTAGCCGTCGAGGCTGAAGCACCCGGCTGCCCGCGGCGATGCGGGCGCGCGAACGTCGACCGCGTGGAGGCCGCCTTCACAGGTGCGCGTGCCGGCGGCATAGGCGAATCCAGTGCGGCTGTTCATCGCGAGCGTGTGCGTCGAACCGAAGCCCGCGTAGTGTGCCGTTTCCGCAAAGGTCGTCGGCGGCGTCGGCACGTCGCGAAGCCGCGTGAGATCGAACACCTGCATGCCGTGGTTGGGCGCCTCGCTGACGATGAAGGCGTGATTGGAAAAAACCTTGATGCCGCGCCACGTCGACATCGCCGTCCTGGTCGGCAGGTTCCCGATGTACACCGGCCGCCGCGGGTTCGAGACGTCGACGAATGCCGTACCGGATGAGCGGCCGACGAGCGCGTACTCGCGGCCGGTCAACGGGTCGGTCCAGCCCCAGATGTCGTTTCCGCTCCCACCGCCTATATCCTCGTGCGGCAGAAATGCCATCAGGTCAATGTCACGACATGGATAGGGCCCGGCCTTGCCGTCGGTACAGGCAACGTCGAGCACCGGGTCGGCCCGCTGAAGTGACTGCGCGTCAGCTTTCTGCGCGCATCCACACGAACAACGACGGCCGTTTGCGTCGAGCGGGCAGATTCCGCGGTCGCAGGCACAGTGGGACCCGAGCGGCGGATCGGTGAAGGGAATGCCTACCCGGCGGGCAAGCGCCAGAACAGCCGGCGAGTGCACGGTCAACGTTGCGGCGACCACGGACGCCACGGCAATGCCGGCGGCGGCCGCCGCGAGTTTCACAGGGATGGCGCCGGGCATATGAAGCAGAGGATCCTATCAAAAACAAGGGGCCGTAAATGAAACCTTCCTGGATCGCCGTGCTACACTGTGCGTAGCTTTCTGACCGCTTCGCTTTAGGCCTTCCGCATCAGATCCGAGTTTCTCGCCTCTCTTGCGTTTCGTCGCGAGCATTCCGCTCGAGCCTGCCATCAGAATTCAGTCGCATCCGTCGAGATGCAGGAGTCGTTCATGACCACCAAGCTGTACGTCGGTAACCTCCCGTATGAAACCACCGAATCGGATCTGCAAGCACTGTTCGAGGCCGCCGGCCAGGTGAGCACGATAAGCATCGTCCGAGACCGGACGACCGGGCAGGCGCGTGGATTTGCGTTCGTCGAAATGAGCGACGTCGAGAGCGCCCAGCGCGCGATCACCGAGCTCGACAAGCAACAGTACGGCGGGCGGAGCCTGACCGTTAACGAGGCGAAGCCGATGACCCCACGGGGTAATAACGGCGGAGGCTTCGGCGGCGGCCGTCAGCGTCGCGACGCGCGCTGGTAAGCCACGGCGCATTCCTTCACACAACCTTATCGCCCGAATCTCCGCAAGGAGAATTCGGGCGTGTCGTTTTCACAACGATGTGGGACGGCCGACGACACACGCGGCCCCGTGACACAATCGAGGCAACGGTGGTGCATCCCAACGATTCCTCCGACGAACGCGATCGCCTTCGCCTGGACAGCCACAAAGGATGACGATCGGATGACACTGCTCGCGTGGATCTCGGCGCGGTGGCGCACGGCGCCTGTTCCCGAACGCCGAACCGCGGTAGTGCCGGTGCAGCGGCCACAGCCACGTGTCCCCGCCGAATACCTTGCGCTCTACACCTACTTGGAGCATCGCTACGCCTCGACCGTCGTTCTCACGTTCGAGCAGATCGAGGCGCTGCTGGGGTTTGCGCTACCGGAAGCCGCGCACATGGAGCGAGACTGGTGGACGGCCGCGGCTTTGCGCATGGGCTGGCACTCCGATGCGTGGACGATGGCGAAGCGGACGGCGACGCCGAACCTCTCGGCCCGGACCGTCGCATTTGAGCGGCGCTCGTGACTGTTGTCTGGGGACTTCTGCTCGGTGCAGGTGCGATGGCCCTCATCGTCTTGAGGTGGTCGCGGCGCGTCGAGATGGCCGAACTCGGAACGGTGAGCGAACAGTGGCTCGCCGAACAGCGCGCGAACGACCGGGACGAATCCGCACGGTGACTTTGGCGGGGCTTCCTCGTTGTGCTGGATCGGGCAGCGCGCTGCAAGAACTCGCATCACCACTTCACTTCTTACCGCTTAGGTCCGTTAGACCGCCCACCATCATCAGTCGGTTGTAGCGACCGGGCCGAAGACGGAATCGTGTACGCTTCCCTGGGCCACCGCGTTCCGGTCTTTCAGCCGCGAGCCGCGTGACGTTGGCGTTCCCCCCGTTCAGCCCAGTTGCAGGAGTCTGCGTGCCGGAGCATCGAACCATCCAGCCCGCGGTCGCGTCAGCCCGGTCCTCCGTGCTCGTGGTTGAAGATCACCCTCACGTCGCGAAGAGCATTCGCCGGGGCCTGATGAGTGAAGGCTATGCCGTCCGCGTAGCCGTGTCGGGCGATGAGGGGCGTGCGCTCGCCTGCCTCGGCTCCTATGACCTTGTCGTTCTCGACGTCATGCTGCCGGGCATGAGCGGATTCGAGATCTTGAGCGAGATGCGCGAGCGACATGTCGCCACGCCCGTCCTCGTTCTGACAGCGCGCGCGGGGCTGAACGACCGATTACGGGGGTTCGAAGGAGGTGCCGATGACTACCTCGGCAAGCCGTTCGCGCTGCCTGAGCTGCTGGCCAGAGTCCGCGCCCTGCTCACCCGCACGCGCGTTCGCACTGTGAGCAGGCTGAAGGTTGCCGATCTCGAGCTCGATCTGATCTCTCGGCGCGTCTCGCGGGCCGGCCGTCCCATCGATCTGGCGCCAAAGGAGTTCGAGCTGCTTGCGTACCTGATGAGCAACGCGGGCAAGATCGTCTCGCGGGAGATGCTCGGCCAGCACGTGTGGGACGCGCTCTCCCGAGGAACACCGCTCGACAACGTCATCGACGTGCACGTCGGCAGGCTGCGGCGCAAGATTGACTCGGATTTCACGCCGCGGCTGATCCAGACAGTCCGCGGTCTCGGCTTCGTGATCGCTCACGGTGAGGCCCTGTGACTCCGCTGACGCTTCGGGGGAAGCTCGCGACGTGGTCCACCCTCCTGCTCCTCGCCACGATCCTCCTTTACAGCGGTGCCGTCTTCGTATCGCTACGACAAGTGTTGTGGCACGAGCTCGACGAGCGCCTGCACAACGACATCGAGACGCTCGAGGGGCTGCTCCAGCCGTTCTGGACACCGAACGGCGCGCGCGTGCCGCATGGGGCGTCGCCTCTGGACGATGACGACTACCGGTGGATGCAGGTGTGGAGTCATGACGGACGGCTGCTGTTCGCGTCGCCCATGGCGCTCGCGCAACCGATTGCCGATCTCGCCGCGGCGCCGTCCGACCGGGCCGTGTCGCTCGACCTCGGTGACGCCGGCGCGGTTCGTGTGAAGGAAGAGTCCGGCCACATCGCCGGACACCCGGTGATCGTCCGTGTGGTTGCGTCGGAGGCGCGGCTGCACCAGGAGATCGCCGAGTTCGTCGGGCTGGTGAGTCTCGCGGGTCTTGTGGTTGTGACCCTGGCCGCACTCGGCGGGTACCATCTCGTGCGACGCACGCTGAAGCCGGTCGATCGTCTCGTCGCCGGCGCGAATGCAATCACGGCCGAGCACCTCGACGTTCGTCTTCCGGTCGCCAACGCCCGCGACGAGGTGGGCCAGATCGCGCAAGCCTTCAACGCCACGTTGGCGAAGCTGGAGAAATCCTTCGATCAGATGCGGCGATTCACCGCGAACGCCTCACACGAGCTGCGCACGCCGCTGACAGCACTTCGCACCACCGGACAGGCGGCGCTGGCGGGTGGCGAAGGGCTCGAGGATTATCGAGAAGCGGTCGGCGAAATGCTGGAGGAGGCCGAACAGTTGTCGCGCGTGCTGGACACGATGCTCCTCCTGGCGCAGGCCGACGCCGGCACGCTCCTCGTCGAGCGTCAGTCCGTGGACCTGGATCTCTTAGTGACCGACGTGGCGAGGGAGTGCGACGTGCTCGCCCAGGACAAGGATCAGCGCGTGTCGCTCGCCTGCGCCGCCGGCACGGCGACGGTGGACCCGACGGTTCTCCGCATCGCAATCGCCAATCTCCTGCACAACGCGATTCGCTACGGCCCCTCGTCGAGCGAGGTCAAGGTCCGCGCCTCTTCCGACAGCAGGTCCTGGACGATCGAGGTGGAAGACAGCGGCCCCGGCATCGCCGAGGAACATCACGCGAACCTCTTCGAGCGCTTCTATCGCGTCGATCCGGGACGCTCCCGCGCGCTAGGTGGCATCGGCCTGGGACTGGCGATGACGCGCATGAGCGTCGAGGCACACGGCGGCCACATCCACGTGCACAGCCGTGCAGGCTCGGGTTCGACCTTTCGCATCGTCCTGCCCCGGCAACATGCCCCGCGAACGTCGGTGCAAATCCTGAACGTTTAGACAGTTGACCCACCCCGAGCGCTGCCCATAGCTTGGCTACCTGTATTCAGGAGCCTTCTCACGCTGAGGGTCCGATTCTGAGGTTCGCATTGGCGTGCTGCTGCGAGCATACCGGGATCGGCAAAGTCTACGCAGTCGCTTTCATGATCTATGCAGACTAACGTGATCACCGTTGCTCTCTTATGTCGCTGACCGCCGCCGGCTGCGCGACGCGTGCTCCTGAAATATCGCCCAATCTCGCGCAGCGTACCGGCGTTCCGGAGCGCCCGCCAGACGCGCAAGGCACCGCCATCCCACCTGACGTCGTACTGGACGATGGCGTGACGCAGGACGAGGCGGTCGCCATCGCGCTCTGGAACAATCCCGACTTCCAGGTGCAGCTTGCCGAGATGGGGTTCGCGCGAGCCGATCTGCTTGAAGCGGGCCTGCTGCAGAATCCCGTGCTCTCCCTCCTCTTCCCTGTCGGCCCCAAGCAGCTCGAGGCCACCCTGAAATGGCCGATCGATGTCCTCTGGCAGCGTCCGCGGCGCGTGGCCTCCGCGCGCTTTGCCGCCGATCGCGTCGCGGCCGGGCTCGAACAGGTCGGGCTCACGCTCGTCTCGGATGTGAAGATCGCGTATGTCGAGTACGCCCTCGCCCAGGATCGCCTGCGGTTGGCGGACCAGTCAGTCGTCGAGCTCGAACAGATCAGTACCCTGATGGAATCGCGCTTCCAGGCTGGCGACATCAGCCTGCTGGAGGCGCGAACGGCGGCGATTGACGCCGCGCGCGCCCGCCAGGATTCAGTGCGCGCGCGTCTCGACGTGGTACTGCGTGCCAATCAGCTGCGCACGCTCCTGGGCTTGGCGCTGGATCCCAGAGAGTTCGACGTCGTGATTGCGCCCCCTGCGCTCGAACCGTGCGGCCCGATGCCGGGGGCGCTGCTCGAGGAGGCACTGGCCTCGCGGCCCGATGTGCGCGCCGCGGAGCTCGGCATCGAAGCGGCGGCGGCACGTCTCGGCTGGGAGCGGTCGCGTGTGGTGGCTGTCACCGCCGTGTTCGATGCGAATGCCGAAGGCATCGACGGCTTCGAGACAGGCCCTGGCGTCGACATCGGGCCTCCGCTCTTCAACCGCAACCAAGCAGGGGTGGCGCGCGCCAACGCCGAGATCCGGCGCGCGGGCGGCCAGTATGTCGCGGTCCGCCAGCGTGTCGCCGGCGAGCTGCTCGACGCCACCACGCAGTTCCAGCAGGCGTCGGCCGCGTTGGGTGGATGGCGCGACACGGTCCTGCTTCCGCTCGAGGAGCAGGTGCAGGTCGCGAACCGCGCGTTCGCCGATGGCGATGTCGCGTATCTCTTCGTGCTCGAGATGCAAAGACGACTCACCGACGCGCGGCTGAGGACACGCGAGGCCGAGGCCGATCTCGCCCGCGCCCGCGCGCGGATCGAGCGTGCGATCGGACGCCGCTGCGGCGCCGAGGAAGGGAGATAGCCCGTGGTTTTTAGAGCGAGTCTGGCCCTGATCCTTGCGTTGGGTGCGTTGCTCGCGGGCTGCGGTGGCGACGAAGCGCCCGCGGCACCGCCGACAAAGCCAGCGTCAGTCACCGCGCCGGTCAAGGAAGCCGAGCTGACCACGGTGACGCTGACACCCGAGGCGGAAAAGCGGCTGGCGGTCATGACCGCGCCGGTCGAGCGCCGCACGGTGCCGCGGACGCGGACGCTTGGAGGGGAAATCGCGGCGCCCTCCGGGTCGTCGCTCGCGATCACCGCCCCGGTCGCGGGCACGCTGCAAGCACCTCCCGCGGTGCCGATCGCGGGCTCGGCGGTCTCGCGGGGTCAGATGCTGTTTCGACTAGTGCCGATTCAGCCGTCCGAGCGCGACGCCGCCGTTGATGCCCAACAAGCGGCAGAAACCGCCTCGGCACGACGCGAAGCGCTGGCGCTCAAGGTCCAGCGCGCGGAACGCCTCGTGAAAGACGGAGCCGGTAGCCGCAGGGCGCTCGAAGAAGCGCAGGCAGAGTTGGCCGTGGCGGAAGCGGATCTCAAGGCCGCACGCGACCGTATCGCGCTCGCGACACGCAGTGGCACGTCGCAAGGCGGCGTCGTGCTCGAATCGCCCGATACGGCCATCGTGCAGAACGTCCACGTGCGCGAGGGACAGGCGGTTGCCGCCGGCGCGCCGCTGATCGATCTCGTGCGCCTGGCCACCGTGTGGGTGCGCGTCCCGGTCTACGCTGGTGAAGCGGCGAGCATCGACGCGAGCGCGCCTGCGCAGGTGCTCCTGCTCGGTGAAGCGCCGGACGCGGAAGGCGTGCTCGCGCGTCCCATTCCCGCGCCGCCGTCGGCCAACGCCACGACAGCCGGCGTCGATCTCTTCTACGCCATGGCCAATCCCAACGAGCGGTTCAAACCCGGGGAGCGCGTCGCCGTTCGCCTGCCGCGGCGTGAGAGTGACACTGGGCTCGTCGTCCCGAAGGCCGCGCTCCTTCACGATGCGTATGGCGGCACCTGGGTGTACGTGGTGCGCGAGCCGCGGGTGTATTCGCGCCAGCGCGTCGTCGTGACCGATGTCAGCGGCCCGCTCGCCGTGCTGTCGCAGGGGCCCGTCGAAGGGATGCGCGTGGTGACGGATGGCGCCGCGGAGCTGTTCGGCGTCGAGTTCGGCGCAGGAAAGTAGGGCTGCCGTCATGATGCGCTGGATCGTCGAACACGCACTGAAGCTACGGTTGGTGGTCGTGGCGTTGGCGATGGTCCTGATCGTCGCCGGGTCGCGCGCTGCGCAGAACACGCCGCTCGACGTGTTCCCCGAGTTCGCACCGCCGCTGGTGGAGATCCAGACCGAGGCACCTGGCCTGTCCACCGGAGAAGTCGAGAGCCTGGTGACGGTCCCGCTCGAAAACGCCATGAACGGCGTGCCGGGACTCACCACGCTGCGGTCGAAGTCGGTGCTTGGCTTGTCGTCTGTCGTGATGCTCTTCGAACGCGGAGCCGACTTGATGGGAGCCCGACAGCTCGTGCAGGAGCGTCTGCTGCGCGTCGCCACGAGCCTGCCGACGGCGGCGCATCCACCGGTCATTCTGTCGCCACTCTCGTCGTTGAGCCGGGTGATGAAGATCGGCCTCACGTCCGAGCGCCTGTCACAGGTCGAGCTCTCGACCTTCGCAAAATGGACGATCCGGCCCCGCCTGATGTCGATTCCCGGCGTCGCCAACGTGGCCATCTGGGGTCAGCGCGACCGGCAATTGCAGGTTCTGGTCGATCCCGATCGGCTTCGCGCCAACAACGTGACGCTGACCGACGTCGTCACCGCGACCCGTGAGGGCACGGCGGTCGGGGCGGGCGGGTACCTCGAGACGCCCCAGCAGCGCCTGGCCGTCGCGCACTCCCCCGCCGTCGCCACTGTCGATGACCTTCGGCAAATTGTCGTATCGCGCGGCGCCACGACTGGTACGTCGAACCGGTCGGCGACCTTGTCCTCTGGGTCGCCATCGAGCAATGCGCTGCGCATCGGCGACGTCGCAGACGTGGTCGAAGGGTTCCCGCCACCGATCGGAGACGCCGTCATCAACCGCGGGGACGGCCTGATGCTCATCGTCGAGAAGCAGCCGGACGGCAACACGCTGCAAGTCACGCGTGACGTCGAAGCGGCGCTCGAGGCGCTCAAGCCGGCCATGCCGGACGTCGGCATCGATTCCACGATTTTCCGTCCGGCGACGTTCATCGAGATGTCGCTCGAGAACCTGAACCGGGCGCTGCTCATCGGCTGCCTGCTCGTGATCCTCGTGCTGATCGTCTTTCTCTACGATTGGCGGACCGCACTCATCAGCATCATCGCCATCCCGCTGTCGCTCATCGCGGCCGCGCTGGTGCTGCGTTATCGCGGAGGGACCCTCGACACGATGGTCATAGCCGGGCTCATCATCGCCCTGGGCGAGGTGGTGGACGATGCGATCATCGACGTGGAGAACATCGTCCGGCGCCTGCGCCTGAATGCGGCGGCGGGCCATCCCCGCTCGGCATTCCAAGTCGTGCTCGACGCGTCGGTCGAGGTCCGCAGCGCAGTGGTCTACGGCAGCCTCATCGTTGTTCTCGTATTCGTGCCGGTCTTTTTCCTCGAGGGGTTGGCCGGGGCGTTCTTCCGTCCGCTCGCGCTATCGTACGTGCTTGCGATCCTGGCGTCGCTGGCTGTGGCGCTGATCGTCACGCCAGCCCTCTCGCTCATCCTGCTGCCGAAACACACCCACGCCCGCGAAGCCCCGGCCGTCACCAGCCTCAAGACCCGGTACCGCCGGGTGCTGCCCGGCCTCATCGAGAAGCCGAAGCGCGCAATGGCGATCGTCGCGCTGTCGCTGGCCGTCACGGTCGCCGCGTTCCCGCTCCTTGGCGAAGAGTTCCTGCCGAGCTTCCAGGAGTACGACTTCCTGATGCACTGGGTCGAGAAGCCTGGAACGTCGCTTGAGGCGATGCGTCGCGTCACCGTCAATGCCGGGCGTGAGTTGATGGACGTGGACGGCGTCCGCAACTTCGGCGCGCACATCGGCCGTGCTGAGGTCGCCGACGAAGTCGTCGGTATCAACTTCACTGAACTGTGGATCAGTCTTGATCCATCTGTTGACTATGCCTCCAAGGTTGCGCAGATCCAGTCGATCGTCGACGGCTACCCGGGACTCACGAGGGACCTCCTCACCTACCTGCGGGAGCGAATCAAGGAAGTTCTGACCGGCGCCAGTGCGACGATTGTCGTGCGCATCTTCGGTCCGAATCTCTCACAGCTCGGGACGACGGCCGCCGATGTGGCGCGGGGCCTGGCAGATGTCGATGGCGTCGCCGACCTCACCGTTCAACAGTTAACGATGGTGCCGCAGGTGGAGGTGCGTATGCGGCCGGAAGCCGCGCAGATCGCGGGGGTTACACCGGGGCAGGTGCGCGAGTCAATGGCCACGCTGCTGCGCGGTACCAAGGTCGGCGAGATCTACGAGGACCAGATGATCTTCGACGCTGTCGTCTGGAGCGTGCCAGCCGTCCGTGCCGATCTCTTCGCGATCAAGCGGCTGCCGATCGACACGGCCGGCGGCGGATACGTCCCGCTCGAGGCAGTGGCCGACGTAACGCTGGTCGCCCACCCCGAACGAGATCACGCGCGAAGGCGGATCGCGCCGGATCGACGTCACCACCAACGTGCGCGGTCGTGACCTGGGCTCCGTCGCCGAGGACATCCAGGCCGCGCTAGCCACGTGCAAGTTTCCCGAGGGATACCACGCGGAGGTCTTAGGCGAATACGCAGCGCGCGAAGAATCGCAGAACCGCCTGCTCGCGCTCGGCCTGCTCTCGCTGCTCGGCATCTTCCTCGTGCTGCACGTGGATTTTGGTTCGGCGCGCCTGGTTTCGCTGGTGGCCCTGACGTTGCCCTTTGCGCTCATAGGGGGCGTGGCCGCGGCGTTCCTGTCGGGTGCTGTGTTGTCGCTCGGCTCGCTCGTCGGCTTCGTCACGGTGCTCGGCATCGCCGCGCGCAACGGGATCATGCTCGTCAGCCATTACCGCCACCTCGAAGACGTCGAGGGGATGCCGTTCGGACCGGAGCTGGCGGCGCGAGGCGCGGAGGAACGACTCGCGCCGATCCTGATGACCGCGCTGGCAACCGGGCTGGCGCTCGTCCCGATCGTCGTGGGCGGCACGCGCTCCGGGCAGGAAGTCGAACACCCGATGGCGGTCGTGATCCTTGGTGGGCTGTTCACCTCCACGGTCTTGAACCTGTTCCTGCTGCCACCGCTCTATCTTCGCTTTGGACGCCGCACTGTGCGCGAGACCGCGACGCCATGAGGGCACGAGTTCTTCGCCGCGTCCTGCGCGAATTCGCTCAGCGTCTTGATGATCGCGTAGGAGACTTCACGGGCACCGGTTCAAACCGTTTGCGGTGAAGACATTCTCCGTGACCGTGTTGCCATCCGCCCCTCCCGGAGCTCCGCGATGAGACTCGCCAGGTTGGAGTCCGCAACGAACGTTTCCGGCCACAGATGCTCGTGCAACTCATGCCTCGAAAGAACACGCGGGCGATGGTCGATGAGGACTTTCAGAAGGTTAAACGCCTTGGGTGACACACGCACTTCCGCTCCGCCGCGCAGAAGCTGCCGGGTGTCAGAGTCGAACGTCAGCTCCCCAAGCCGAAGTTTCATGACTTCCGCCCCTCGAAAGAGAGGGTCAATCCTACCCGCGAATTCAAGGGACAGGTCGTGCGGGCAGGGATGCGCCTCGAACTTCCGCGGACGTAAGGCCGGCGCTTCGTGTTTCGATCGAACACTACGGTCTTGCCGGTAACGAACGGAAGTTGCAAGCGAAGACTCCGGACCCTACGTGCCAATAGGTGAGATCAAGACCGCATGGGAGGCGCTGCCGGACACGTTCATGCTCCCGACAAGCGAGAACGAGTCGGGGCTTGACGGAAGACCGCGGGGCGCGACTAACCGCACGAAGTGCGGTTGGCGCGCCCTGGGGGACTCAAGACCTGCGGCACCCATTGCTGGACGCGTCCAGCTCGCCGCCTAAACTATGCGCCGCCCGCTAGCGTGCTGGCGTCCGATGCCGTGACGTTCCTCTACCGGCGGGTGACATTGACCAGGTTAACCTTGTATAACGCTTGCCCACCCGGCGAACCTGATGTCGCGTACAGGCGCATCGCGAAGTCCCCAGTCATCCCAGTCGCCCCAGACAAAACCGAATCCCAGCTTTCGATGGCCATCGAAAGATTCCCTGAAAAGTCATGGCACCAACCAGCGATAGCCGCCCGGATTCTGGCAGTGCCCCTGACCTCCATCGTTCCAGGAAAATTCGCGGTTCCGGTGACCGTCTCACCAGTCTGCGTCAAGACGAGTCTGATGCTCGTGAGCGCGGGAGTTATGGGGAGGTCCTTCAGCTCCTTGAATCGGCTACAGAAGTCGCTACCAAAGACGCCGGTCGCCGCACATGAAGTAGATTGCAACCCTCCCTCAAACGTCCCAGTAAAGGTCGGGGTTGGCGGCGGCGTTGGTGCTGGCGGCGGCGTTGGTGCTGGCGGCGGCGTTGGTGCTGGCGGTGGAGTTGGCGCTGGGGGTGGTGTTGGCGCCGGCGGCGGAGCCGCTGCCGCCGCGGGCGGAGGGGTCGGTGCGGTCGGCGAATTCTTCGAACCGCTGCATCCGGCGACAACAGTGAGCAACGAGAACACCGAGACGAGCGCGAGGAGGCGTTTCGCCATAAACCGAACTCCTTCTCTCGGCCCCGTGGGGCCGAGGGATATGTTTCAACGGGGCTCCCAGACGACCACGTACTCGATTCAAGTTCAGCAGTAAGGGCCCTAATGGACCAATGGCAGCGCCAGAGGTGTCAAGCGGCGTGGTCCGCTTTCCAGTCAAACTTCTGGAAGAGCGCGGCTCTGACAAACTGGCTATCTGAAAGGTAATAACGCCGCTGAGCTTCGAATCGAACGCCCAACCGGTCCCGTGCCAATGCCCCACGTCCAGGTGCGTGGCCACTTCGAAGCCCGGTGCGACCGATGCCGCCGGCGCCGGATCCGTCGTAGTGCATGGTGCGCCGGCAGTGTTCGCACAGGCGAGAGGCTCGCGCTGCCAGCCCCGCGGGCGTGTGGTTGAACCATTCCGACGCCGCCGCGCGATGCGACGTCGTGAGGTCTTGGCTGGTCCGAACGTGAGGGTGTATCGACGATCACAACCTCGCAGTCCTGCGCGGGTTTCGATGATGATGAGCCCCTGCGTCGTGAGTGCCAGAGTGAGGTTCCATCACCTGGCGCCCTGCAAGCCGGCCGACAAATGCGTTACTTGGAAATCGGTGTCTACTTAGGAAGCGAGCGTCTCTAATGATTGACCGAATGGCGCGCCCTGCAGGACTCGTTCATGTTCCCGGCGAACGAGAGCGAGCCGGGAGTTGACTGACGCCGCACGTATAGGACTCGTTCATGCTCCCGACGAGCAGAGCGAGTCGGGGCTTGACTGAAGACTGTAGGGCGTGGCCATTCCAACGGAACTGTCCTTCCTGAGACATAGGTAACACCGTATTCCGGCGGAATAAACTGTCACCCATGTGGCCGGAATAGACCAAGTGCGGTTTGGCGCGCCCTGCAGGACTCGAACCTGCGACCTCCTGGTTCGTAGGCGGACGACGAGCCCTGCCAGTTCGCGTCAGTTCACGACAGATTGCGGATTTTCGGAACGATCTTGTGAGTCCGATTTCGGCGCGGTCAGTTGCCCGTGTGATTCGGCGTCACCGTTTTCGACGCCGGTTGCAACCCCGTTGCGAGCAGCGCCCGATCGAAATCGAGCTAGTGCAGTAAAACGACCATAGCGATAAAGAACGAAAACGATGGCAGAAATCCGAAACGCGAAGCATAGGCGGATGTACGCCGATCTCTAAAGGCGGAAGCCAAACCGCACTACATTGACGCTGTCGGAACGCCTCAGGCATCCAGACAGATGGCAGGCACCGGCGTCAACGGCGATGTGCGGAGGACCCGAACCTGTCCGAGCTCCTTACCGAGCGGATCCGTGAACGGCGACTCGGGCTCGGGCAGCAACTCGACGGCGAGCACGCTGAGGGGCGAGCTATGCGGCAATCCCAGCGCATCGAGCCACGCCTCGATCTCGTATTGATCCCAATAGCCCACTCCATGAAGTGGAGCGCCGGGGCGTTCGCGAACGTCGCGGTCGGAGAGCCCCAGCCGGGCGCGGCAAATCAGGACGTTGCGCCAGTCGCTCGTGTCAGCGAGCTGCGCCTGCACATAGAGCAACGCCCAGAGATCGGAGCGCGGCGGCTCGGCGCGCATGACCTGGCCACCCTCGACCGGCGTGGCAAATGGCGCGCTCACGCGAATATGGTCGGGAAAGCGCGTCACGCTGCAGTGCAGATCGGGCGCCGGATGCTGCACGCCTGTGAGTCGCTGCGGCAGCCCGAACCGCGCCTGTGCCGTCGACCAGCCTTCAGCGTGTCCGACGCGAAACTCGTACACGAAGAAGCCGAACAGCTCCGGCGAAAGCTCTGAGAGCGCCGCCGGTAGCGGCAGCAGGAAGTGGCGGGTCGGCCCGGTGCCATCGGCACCGGTGAGCGGCTGCATAGCGCTCAGCCCCGATTCATCCTCCGGCTGCCCAGCGACGATCGCACGGATCGGTTCCGGTGGTACGTTGAGCGGCGGTTCCAGCGGGCTCGGCGGCGGCGCCGGCTCGTCCCGCGCCAGCATTGGATCCGCCGCATTCGCGGTTACGCGCGCGAAATACGCGTCACGCGGATTCGCGATCGGCTCGGCGAATTCCACCCACAGCATCCGGCGCCGAGCCTCAGTACGCGTGTAGGCGGCGTCGCGCTCGAATGGCGACAACGCGATACCGGCCGAGACGACCTGCGGCACCTGCGTCGGCGGCGCCCCAATCGGCAACCGGATGGTTCGTGTCCACTCAGGCGCTGGCCCGGCAGGCGGCTGCCGGAATTGCGGGACGACGGTATAGGCCACGACGAGCTCGCTCGGAAGCGCGCCCGGCTCCGGCTTCGGATCAATCGCGTCGAAGAAGACGAGGTCCGTGAAGGTCCGTTCGATCGGAACGCCGGTTCGGACGGCGGTCATGCTAAGCGACCGACGCGGCGAGATGACGCCCACCTGCTGGCGTGATCCTCCATTGATGCTGCGGAACACGCGCAGACCCTCGCCAGTGAGCGCGTCCCACGTCCAGTCGCGCGCGAGCCGCAACGGAATCGTCATCAGCCACTGCGCGGTGATCTCGGTCTCGTCGGCGAACGTGATGGTCGAATGCTCCGGCGAGAGCATGTGCCGGACAGGCGCTGCGGCACCGAAGACGACGCGGCGCCCCGGTCCCGCGCTCAGCGTCAGGTTGCGGTTCTCGAGGCGGAGCTGACGGGCCAGCCGCTGCACGGCGGTCTCCGGTGCCTGCTCGTGCGCGCCGGCGGCGGCGTTGGTGTTGTGCAGATGCACGTCGTGCGCGGGGCTGGGCTGCAGGAAGATCCCCTGGAAGGGAACGCCGGACACTTCCTGAAAGAGCGCCGCCTCGGCTTCCGACTCGCGGCGTTGTTTCACGATGTGGCGCTTGCCGACGCGTGCGGCCTGCTTGCCGAAATAGACGAGGCGCGGATCGTCCGCGTCGAGCGCCGCGACGTCGACGATCGGCGCCGTCAACGGATCCGCGAGCGTCGGCGACATGCCGGGGTCGCGCCTGGCGAGGGGCGTAATCGCCAGCTCGATGGTGCGCGCCGTCGGCAGCTTCAGCCGGCCGCTCGCCGCGGGCGCGGGGAAGGCGGCGAGATCAATCTCGTCGACGAACTCCACCGTCAGCTCGAGCGCCTGCTCCGGATCGTTGGCGAAGTCGCGGAAGGTCGTGTAGAGATGACGCCGTGGCTCGGGATCGGGCTCGTTGTCGGGGTCGAACTCGAGGCCGGCGACGGTGACGTCGATGCGGATGCGCGCGACGTCGGGATCCGGATAGTGGGCCACGCGACGTTGGGCCGCCGCTGTCGGCAGGTCGGACAGCAATCGAGCCTCGGCGTTCGGCAATGGAGTGAAGAGGAGCGCCGGATGACCGAGAGGTGGCCGGGCGATCGAGAACGTCAGCGAGCCGTCTCCGTTCTCGACAGGCTTTGCGACCGCGGCCATGCCGGGAGGGACGAATCGGCGGAAACGACAGGTCGCCACACCGGACGGCGGCTCCGTATCAACGCCGGCCTCCGGCCCGCCACCCGTGAGGTCGGTCATGCGCACGCGGAACTGATACGAATGACCGTAACGTAACTGCACGTCGCGCTCGCCGACCGGCGTGAGCACGCGCGGTCCTGGCGTGTGACCCGCCACCTTGAACGCCGTGGGATCGGCCGCGATGAGCGAGCCGCCGGTCCACTGCACGAAGTACGGCGGTAGCCAGTAGTCGCCGTCGCGCTTGCCTTGCAGTTGCGAAGGCGCCAGCTCGATCGCCATTTCCCCGTCGAACGTGCCCAGCGCAAGATTACCCACGTCAATGGATCCACGCATGCGCACGAGTGATGTCCACGGGTCCGTCTCGGCCTCGCGAACGTCGACCCGATAGCCGCGCACGCCCATGGGCGTATCACGAGCCATCGGCGACCCGTTACGCGGATCGTCGGTCAGCTGGCGGTTCAACCAGATCACGATCTGCTCGTCGTCCCAGCCCAGCTTCAACCCGACCTCCTCATACGGACGCGGACCCCCGTCGCGCATGCGCGATAAATTCAGATAGTCCGCACGATCGGGCTGAAAGGTGTGGACCAGACGGGCGAAGCCATCCGAATACATCTCGGCCTCGTACAGCATCTCGTCGAAGGATCCGGGAGGCGGTGTCGCCAGTACGGGGAAGAGCACCGGCGCGAATAGCGGTGCGGGCGCACCGGCCCGCAAAGGCGGAATGCGAGCGGCGTACAGTTTGAGGAAGTCAGGAGCCTGCGCCGCGGCGACATAGTCGCTCGCGCCGTCGAGCGTGACGTAGAGCCAGCCGCCGTTCTCATAGAACATGTCGGAGGGCAACAGCACCGACGTGATGTAGATCAACCCGAGCTGCTCCGCCAGCACCGGCTGGCGAATGGCCCTCGCCAGTATGGTGTCCCACTTCGGTGGAACGGGAGGCTTGGGCGGGCGCTTCTGGGGCAGCGGGCCGTCGACCAGCGCGCAGACGTAGCGATTGTCGGTGACCACGAGATCCGTGCGCGGCTGCGCGAAGCCGGTAGCTTCCAGATAACTCGGCATCAGCATCTTCATGAACCGCGTCTTCTGCGGCGGCACATAGGCCGCCGGTGCCGTCGGGTCGATGCTGAACTGCGCCGCCAGCTCCGCGTAGACATCGCCGATGTTCGCGGGCGTCGTGAGGTCGTCGAGCGCGACCTCGTCGGTGACGTCGGCCGGGCGAGGCAAACGATCGAGGCCGGGAATGAGATGCGCCGACAGCACGAACTGGGCCTCCGCGAACGAAGGAAGGCCGGCGTCGAGCGGCTGCAGGGGGTTTCCGAACGGCGCGACTAAGATGCGGAGCGAGATCTCGCCGTCGCCATCCCACGCCTGCGGGAAGGCAAGCATTCGTATTCGAGTATTGGCAACGGCCATGTGTAGCTCCGGACGGGCCTAAGGCAGCACCATCAACGCGATGAAGGCTTCCTTCGTCATGTCCTCTTCGGCGACGACCTCGGCTTCAAACTCCTTGCTCAACACCCAACCGAGCGTCACATCGATACCGATCGTACCCTCGCCTCTGAACTTGAAGTCGTTGGCCGGGTCGATGCTGGCGAGGAGTTCGAACGAGACCTTGACCGCGACCAAGCCCACGAGCAGCTCGCCCTCCACTTCCCATTCGCTGGCAACCGCGATGAATACCTGCTTGGTCCCGATCAGATGACGAAATCCGAGGAAATAGGTGCGGGCGCCCTTGACGCCGACGAGATCGCCCAGGTCGATATCGACCGCGCCACCGAGCCCCCAGAGACACTGCAGTTTTGTCTTGCCGTCCTCCTCGCCGCCGATCTCGATCTTCAGCGCTCCGCGAATCATCAACTGGATGAGTCGTGAGAGCTCCAGTACCTCGACGTCGGTGGTCACCTCACATTCGAAGATGAAGTGCCAGTTGTGCTTGTCGGGCCCCTTCGGAATGCCCTTGGTCGGTATCAACGAGTGCCCGGAGACCTCCTTGCCGATCTCCTTTGCCGACTTGCTTTCCTTTCCCCAACGGCCGACCAGTTCGACCTCGAGCGCGACGCCGAGACCGTCTTCCAGGTAACGCTTGACGCCCCAGAAGTTGTAGTCAGGGAACACGTACTTCCAGCCGCTCTTGAATTCATATTCGTCGTTGGTGATGGACACATCGAACGGAAACGGGAGTCCGAAGCCGGACAGCAGGCCGATGATTGCCTGCACGGGAGCGAGCGGACCGCCGAAGAGCGTCATCGGATTCCGGAGCTGCGGTGCCTCTTCCGAGCTACTCGTGACCGTTCCCTCCGCCTGCATCAGCTCTTCGAGCTCGCCGATGTCCGCGAGCAAGGTGACCGGTCCAAAGCTGCACGACCAGTCCGGACGCAGATCCGAATCGACGATCAGCGTGATCGTCGAATCGGGACGGAAGCGCGACCGCATCCGCATCGACGCCGTGTGCGAGAGCGTCCGCTCGAGGGAGCCGACCTTGAACGCTCCCGCGGCAAGCCCCGGCTGCGGTGGAATGTCGAGCCGCACCTTCTTACGCCCTGTGATCCGCAGCGTCGATCCGGCGGGCAACGGATGACACCGGTCCGCGCGCGGAAAGAGTGCCACCCCGCCGGCAAGCGCGTACATGTCGGCGAAGAGCAGCGCGGCACCCCCGTGGATGATCGGCTCGCCCCATCGCACCTGCGGCTGCGGCACCAGCATGCGCTGCGCGCCGGTCGCCTGCAGCAGCCCGTACTCCGAATCCGGATTGGTCGGCCGGTGCAGCTCGCGCGGGTCCGCGAAGCGATAAGGCTGCACGACCCCGCCAATTGGGTTGGCGCGAATCAGAGGAATCGGACGGTCGGCTTCGAGACGACGGGGCTCGGGCTCCGACGGTCCTCGATAGGCGAACGTCCATTGGCCGGCGCTCGGCATCTCCACCGTGCCGCGCGCAACAGCGACGAATTGCGGGTTGCCGGCGATGGTGCTCGTGCGATCCACTTCGATCCGCGACAGCCGCATGTGCAGTCCCGACTGTGCCACGTTCAGCTCGCAATCGATTGGTCCCCCGATGGGGCCGGTGGCGGCGAGGAGGTCGTAGATCTGCACGTCGCTGAGATCGACTCCCACCGGCGTGAGCTGTACGTAGCCGACGATGTCGCGCGAGGGCACGAGCCGGTCCGCGTTGGCACCAAGAGTGACCCCTTCGATCTCGACGTCCGCGTCGAACACGACCTGCGCCAGCTTGACCTGGTCGTTCGGCCCAGGCCCATACGAGCGCACGTACGCGTTGGTCGTATCGCGAATGCGACGGATGCGCGTGAGGCGCGGGACCACGCCAGCGTGGACGAGACTGCGGGGCAGGTCGTAGTCGCCGTCGCTTGCCGGCTGCCAGCCGCTGTCGCGGCGGAAGACGCCGCCGCTTCCCGTGCGCTCCATCGTGATGATTCGTACGAAGATGGCACCCCACGGATACACCTTTGACCTGATCTCCACGACCTCGCGCGAGGTGCGGCCGATGAGCGCCTCAAACTTCACCTGCGTCACGCCTGCGCCCTTCACATCGCGATGACGCCAGTCGCTGAACGTGGTCGCGCCGTAGCCCGACACGTCGATACGTCGCACCGGCACAATCGGCATCGTGGCCGCGAACGTCGTGTTGAACGTGTCGTCCACACTGGGGAGTGTGGGGCTGGCGTCAGTGGTCCTCAGCACGTTCAGCGGCGGCACCGCGTTGTCGGTCTGCAGGGTCGCGCCAGGCAGCCCGGGCGAGGGTCCACCTTCGAACTGGACGACGGCTCCGCCGGCGCCAAGCGTGACCTGCATGCCGCCGCTCATGCCGGCGGCTGCAAAATCAGGGCGCACGCTGCCGACATGTGGTGGCACGAAGACCGCCTGCGGCAGGCCGGCATGTCGGCGCAGTTCGGCGACGGCCACCAGGCCGAACGGCAGCGTGAATCGCGCCACCAGCTCGCCGTCCGGACGGTTGTATTCGGTGATGAGCGTGTCGAGCACGCGCAAGGGCACCACGGGCACGAGCGTCGCGGCCGTGGTCGCAAGGCGGGTGGGGCCGCCGTCGGTCGGCGACACCAGCTTGCGCGGGAAGGGCAGCGTGTTTTCCGCCGGCAGATTGTAGACGGGCTCCCACTGGAATGCGGGCAGCGTGAACGCGGAGACGTGACGGGTCGAGGCGATCATCTCCATGCCGCGGAGACGAAGCGGCTGGCCGCGCCGATCGTCCCGCTCGCGCTGTCCCACGCTGAAGCCGACGCCGAACAGATCGGCGCGCGACGACACGTCCAGCAGCCGGAAGATCTCGGCGCCCTGCCCCGTCGCGCGCGTGAAACGCCCTTCGAGCTCGCGAAGCTCGCTGTCCCGGTCGCGCTCGATCGGGTGATCCTCGATCGGCAGCAGCGCCGATACGAGCGCGACCTCATCGCCACGGAGATCGAATGAGAGTCGCGGGACCGTCGCATCAGTCCAGTCGACGGCCGCGATGAGCGGCGACCGGCGATCGCTTCTGGCCGGATCGGCTTCCCGGCGGGGCGCATGCCGGGAGACGTTGGCGGCATATGGATCCGGCAGCGTCGGCAGCACGAACTGCAAGGCGAACCGCAGCGCCACCCTTCCCGAGACAACGTGGTCGTCGCCTGCCAACACGCCAACGAGGTGGATCGCGAGCGCAGGCGACGTGCGCGCAAACGCGTTCGACAACGCAAACGAGCATCCGGGCGGTACGATCGACAGTCCCAACGCGGGGTCGCGGGGCGGCTCGGCACCGGCCGTCAGCGCCACGTGCCTGCCAGCGGTGGATTGGTGGACCTCCAATGTCGCCGGTCGCGACCCGAGCGGCATGCGCTTGCCCGCGGCTGTGACCGGACGATCGAGGTGCGCGTCGCACTCGAGCTGCGAGACGGCCAGCGCTTCTCCTCCTCCATGTGCGGCCGATGCATCGAAGACGAGCGTCAACGGATGGGGAGACCGAAGCTCGACGCGAGAACGACGGCGCGCGCTGTGGTCCCAGAGGTCGAGCCTGTGCCGGTAGCGCGCCGACGCCGCTTGCGCCAGCGCCGTCAACTGGCCCGGCTCGACCAGCAGCACCGTGGAGTCAAGAGCGATGTCCTGCGAGGCCGCTACCGGCGCGATCCGCAGCTCCAACCCTGGGCCGACCGAGAGCGCTGCCGCCCCAGTTCCGGCGGCGTCACCGAGGTTGATCGGGTTTCCTGCATGCGGGAGCGCAACCGGTACCGCCCAGCCCGCGGACTCGATCATCGCCCTGCGGTCCGGACGGAAGATGGTCGACCGCGCGTTGCCGATGGCGATCGCATCGCGGTCCGGCGACATTGGAAACCATATTCGGCCGAGGCGGGTGTTGTAATGTGCGGGCACATCGAGGTTCCGGAGATGCCCCTGGTGTCCGTAGACCTCAAACTCCATCGGCGCGACGTGCGCGAGCCTGGCACCCGCACCAACGTTGATCGCGAACACCGCCTCGTCCGGCAACGTCGCCGTCGCATCGCGCGCATCGCCGGCGTGCGGCGATCGTCGCTGCGGCGGCATCTCCTCGAGCCGCAGATTTACTGTGACCACGACCCCCGGCTCGACCCGGATGGTGCTGCCGTCGACGAGCCCCGCGGTGCCGAACGTGATCGATCCGCCGCGGACGCGGAGGCCGAAATAGGATCCTGACGGTGCGCTGGCGTCGAACAGCGAGGCCGCCAGCCATACGCTGCCTGGCGGAATGTTGAGCGCGGTTGCCGGCCCAGGACCCGCGCCCGCAGGCAACGTGCCGCCCGGCAGCCTGAGCAGCGGGCGTTCGGTTGTGGCCTGAAGCAGAAGGACCGCACCCGACGTGTGGCGCACGTCGAACCAGACAGCGCTGCTTTCGCCGGCGGCAAAGGGACCGAGCGATTCCGCCGCCCAGCCTCCCGCCCACGCCGGGACCGACGATCGCACGTGACTGGCGACCACCGGCCAGCCGCGCCGGAAAATCCTTAACGAGGGATCTCGATTCGCGCCGATGGCATCTTGCGCGACGACGCGCAGCGCATCGAGCGTCTCCTCGGGCAGGCTGTCAACCGAGCCGGACACGAACCCGTCCCCTGGAATGAAGCTGGCGACCTCGCGCTGGCCGTTCAGAATCGCCTCGGCCATGTCGCGGCGAGCTCGCCGGAGCGCCTCCGGCCGTGTGCCACCTTCCGCCGAGAGATTACCCGTCAGGTCGGCCAGTAACGAGACAAGAACAGCCTCATCCATCGCCTGTCTCCGCAACCGTGGTAAGTGATGTTCTCGAGGGACCGGGCGCGGGGAAAGGAGCAGATGGTACGTCCGCATTCGCCGCAAGTAAAGCAGACGAAGGGTTACGAGAAGTGGCTCCTGCGGTGTGTGGCCTTCGAGATCAGATCGAGGTTCAGGGATTCTGATGCGCTGCTAACCGCTAATCGCTGCCCATAAACGACCATAGACGAAAAGCGACGAAGAAGGACGAAAGCGGAAAAACTGGCGCCGACAGTGGGATTCGAACCCACGTACCCCTGTAACCCAGCCCGTGAAGTCCGGGCGTGTTCGTTAATGCAGGGCATCAGATCGTGTGTTTTTGGAAAGATCTTCCGTGTCCGATTTCGGCGCGGTCAGCTGCCCGTGTGATTCGGTGTCACCCTTCTCGACGTCGGTTGCAACCGCGTTGCGAGTGCCCGACGACCCGGTCTCGCCGCTCCGATGCGCCTCAAACCGCTTTAGCGCCTCGTGGAAGCGCGAGTATCCGGGCTGGGGGGCGCCGAAGATCCGCGAGAAGCTACGCCAGCACGTCACCGGCCCGCACCTGCCAGCCATCAGTACGGTGCATGCCGTGCTCGATCGCCATCATCTGGTGAAACATCGCCGCCGCCGGCGCCCGCGCGCCACCGGCACCGAGCTCTCACGGCCAACCGAGCCAAACGCGTTGTGGTGCGCCGACTACAAGGGCGAATTCATGCTCGGCAATCGGCGGTACTGCTATCCGCTGACGATCACGGACTTCGCCAGCCGCTATCTGCTGACCTGTGAGGCGCTCTCCACGACCCAAGAGCGATTCGCCTTCACGGTGTTCGAGCGCACGTTCAAGCAATTCGGGCTGCCGCACGTGATCCGGACCGACAACGGCGTCCCGTTTGCGTCCGCCCACGCCCTCTATGGGCTCAGCAAACTCTCGGTCTGGTGGCTCCGCCTGGGCATCGCGATCGAACGCATCCAACCCGGACAGCCGCAACAAAACGGCCGCCACGAACGGATGCATCTGACGCTGAAGCAGGAAGCCACCAAGCCGGCTGCGGGGAACGTCCTCCAGCAGCAGGCACGCTTCGACGCCTTCGTCGAGCAGTACAACCAGGAGCGGCCCCACCAGGCCTTGGCCATGAAAGTACCGGCTGACGTCTACGGGCGGTCACCGCGCGTCTATCGCGGCCTCGAGGACCTGACCTACCCGTTTCACGATCAGACCATTGCCGTCACCCGGTGCGGCCGGCTCTGCTTCAAAGGACGGAAGGTTAATCTGAGCCACGTGTTCGCCGGGCAACACGTGGGTGTAACGCAGGTCGGCGAGCGCATCTGGCTCGTGACCTTCATGCATTACGATTTGGGCTACTTCGATGACGAGACGTGCCGGCTGGAACCGATTGAGAATCCGTTCGGCCCGAAAGTGTTACCTATGTGCTCGGAATAAACTGTCACCCATGTGACCGGAATAGACCACGTTGGAATGGCGCGCCCTGCAGGACTCGTTCATGCTCCCGACGAGCGAGAGCGAGTCGGGGCTTGACTGAAGACTGTAGGGCGTGGCCATTCCAACGGAACGTTGGAATGGCGCGCCCTGCAGGACTCGAACCTGCGACCTCCTGGTTCGTAGCCAGACGCTCTATCCAGCTGAGCTAAGGGCGCTTGGGAGTAGCGATTCGCGATTCGTGGTTAGTGATTCGAACGCAGCGCTCACGAACCAGGACATCGCGCATGACCTGATACGTAAACCGCAAATATAGCACGCGCCCCTGGACCGATCGCCGCACGTACGTGTCGCCGCGAAGTCGCCTATACTTCCCACCGTACTCCTCCATCGGATTCCTCGTTCCTCTATCGCGTCACTCCTCAGGAGGCCATATGCGAAGACTGATACTCCTGGCGCTCGCGTGCGCCATCGGTGCCGCCTCGGCCTGTTCGCGGCCGGCCGGTACGCTCGACGCCGCCACCGAGAGCCTCGGAGCAGCCACACTGCAATCGATCGAGTACTCCGGCACCGGCCGCTGGTTCCAGTTCGGCCAGGCCCCGGGCCCCACGCTGCCATGGCCGCAGTTCGACGTGAGCAGCTTCACCGCAACCGTGAACTACCAGACGCCCGGCGCGCGCGTGCAGATGACGCGCCGCCAGACGATCGAGCCGGGCCGCACGCGTCCCGCACCCGTCGAGCAGCGACCCGTGCAGCTCGTCAGCGGCACGTCCGCGTGGAACCTCGCGCCTCCCGCCGGCGCGCCGCCGACCGCCGCGCCCGAGCCGCAGCCACAACCGGCCGCCGTCGAGGAACGCGTCATGGAAATCTGGACGACCCCGCACGGGTTCCTGAAGGCGGCGGCAGCGAACAACGCCACGTCGCAGCCCGTCGAGGGCGGCGGTTCCGACGTCTCGTTCACGGCTGACGGCCACCGCTATGAGGGGCGCATCAACGCACAGAACCAGGTCGAGCGTGTGCAGACGTGGATCGACAACCCGGTGCTCGGTGATACGCCCGTTGAGTTCGCCTATTCGGACTACCGTGACTTCGGCGGCGTCATGTTTCCCGGCCGCATCCTGCGCACGCAGGGCGGGTATCCCGTGCTCGACATCAGCGTGGCGTCGGTCACCGCCAATCCGACGCTCGACCTCCCGGTCCCCGAGGCGGTCCGCGCGTTCAAGACGCCAGCCGTAGAGGTAATGGTCGACAAGGTGGCCAACGGCGTCTACTACTTGAGAGGCGGCAGCCACCACAGCCTCGCCATCGACCAGGCCGATCACATCGTCGTCGTCGAAGGGCCGCAGAACGAGGCGCGGTCCGACGCGGTGATCGCCAAAGCCAAGGAGCTCATCCCGAACAAGCCCATTCGCTACGTGGTCAACACACACGTGCACTTCGACCACTCGGGCGGTCTGCGCACGTTCGTGGACGAGGGCGCGACCGTGGTCACGCAGGCATCGAATCGAGCCTATTACGAGCAGGCGTGGGCCGCTCCACACGCGCTCAACCCGGATCGGATGGCAAAGTCGAAGAAGAGCGCCACGTTCGAGACCGTCACCGGCAAGCACGTGCTGACTGACGGCAAACGTTCGATCGAGTTGCACGAAATAACCGGGAGTGGGCACAACGACGCGTACCTCCTCGTGTACCTGCCGACCGAGGGTGTGCTCTTCCAGTCGGACGCCTGGACTCCGGCCGCTGCCAATGCGCCGCCGCCGGCGACACCGAACCCGTACTCGGTGAATCTGAACGAGAACATCGACCGGCTGAAGCTGAACGTCCGCCAGCACACCCCGGGCCACGGTCCCGGTATGCGGACGATGGCAGATCTGCGCGCCGCGATCACGCCAAAGCCCGCTGCCGCGACGAACTGAAGACATGAAAGGCGGGTCCGAAAGGACCCGCCCTATAATCCCGTCGATGAGCCACGTTGAGCACAAGGCGCAGGCGCCAGCCTCGGTTGCCTGCTTCGTGCTGACGGTGAGTGACTCACGCACGCCCGACACCGATACCGGCGGCCGCGCCATCCGAGACCTGCTCGAAGGCGCCGGTCACTTCGTCACCGGTCATGCCATCGTCAAGGACGAACCTGCGCAGGTCGCCGCCAAGGTTCGCGAACAGGTGAGCGACTCGCGTACGCAGGTGATCATCACAACCGGCGGCACTGGTATCACCTCGCGCGACGGAACGTTCGAGACGATCGACCAGTTGCTCGAAAAGCGCCTCGACGGATTTGGCGAGCTCTTTCGGATGCTCAGTTTCAGCGAAATAGGCGCGTCCGCCATGATGAGCCGCGCGATGGCGGGCACCGTGTCGCGGAAGGCGATTTTCGTGCTGCCCGGTTCGCCCAACGCAGTACGGCTCGCCATGACGCGCCTGATCCTTCCTGAGCTCGGGCACGTCGTGCAGCAATTGAACCGCTGAGAGATGCCTCTGTCCACTGCCTGCTGCCTACTGCCTACCGCCTACTAGTCAAATGCCCACCAAAATGCGGCCAATTCGGAGCACCATTTCGCTCGACGAAGCGAAGGCGCTCATCGATGCCGCCATTCGGCCTGTCGAACGCACCGAACGCGTGTCGCTTGCCGACGCCAATGGCCGTGTGCTGGCTGAAGATGTCACAGCCGCAGCCGACGTCCCTCCGTTCACCCGTGCGGCGATGGACGGCTATGCCGTCCGTGCGCAGGACACGACAGGAGCGACGAGAGAGCACCCAGGAGCGCTCACCCGCGTGGGGACCGTGTTCACCGGGCAGGTAACAGATCGCGCGGTCGGTCCCGGCGAATGCATTGAAATAGCGACGGGTGCGCCGCTCCCTGACGGCGCCGACGCGGTGGTCATTGTGGAAGACACCGACGGCGAGGCGTCGGGAAGCGTCCGCGTATTTTCAGCCGTAAGCGCGGGACAGAACCTTGGGCCGCAGGGCGCCGACATCAAGCAGGGCCAACAGGTGCTTCGCGCCGGCGTGCAGCTCACGCCGAGCAGGATTGGCGCAATCGGAGCGCTGGGCCGCGGCGACGTGAAGGTGTACGTCCAGCCGAGGGTCGCTATCCTGTCCACCGGCAACGAGCTGGTCGAGCCGGGCCAGCCACTCGGGCCCGGACAGATTTACGACATCAACCGCTTTACGCTCGCAGCCGTTGTGGCCAACCACGGTGGAGTTCCTGTGACGCATCGCACGGCCGTCGATACGCTTGACGATCTTTCGCGAGCTATCGACGACTGCCTGCAGGACGACCTGCTCGTATTCTCCGGCGGGAGCTCCGTGGGCGAGCGCGATCTGGTACTGGACATCCTGACCGCGCGCGGCGAGCTCATTTTTCATGGTGTCGCCCTGAAGCCGGGTAAGCCAACCGCGTTCGGCAAAGTCGGCGGCAAGCTTTTCTTCGGAATGCCCGGCTACCCGACGTCTTGCCTCTCGAACGCCTATATCCTCCTCGCCCCGGCCCTGCGGCGGTTCGCTCGCCTTCCGCAGCACGTGATCCGCACGATGACACTGCCACTCAGCCACCGAATCTCGTCGGCACCCGGACGGCACCAGATCTACACGGTCAGGATTGCCGACGGCGCCGCGGTTCCGGCCTTCAAGGCATCGGGCGACATCACCAGCATGTCGCAGGCCGACGGCTACATCGAGATTGCGGCGGGCACTGATTCCGTCGACGCGGGCGAAATGGTAGAAGTGAAGCTGTTCTAGGTCCGGCTGAAGCCGGACACTACGTACGACGGCAATATGAACGATTCTCAGAAACGAGTGGCGTCAAATATCGGCGTGCCCGTAGCTCGCCGACACATCTTTCTCTGCTGCGACCAGACCACCCCGAAATGTTGTGAGAAGGAGCGCGGGCTTGCGGCATGGGAGTTCCTGAAGGGGCGCCTCAAGGAGCTTGGGCTCTCGGAGCAGGGCGGCATCCTGCGAACCAAGGCTAACTGTCTGCGCATTTGCGAGGGGGGGCCAATCGCCGTCGTCTATCCCGAGGGCGCGTGGTATGCGCAGTGCGATCCGCCCGTTCTCGAACAAATTATCCAGGAGCACCTGGTCGGCGGACGACCCGTTGCCGAGTACCTCATCGAGGCGCACTCTTTGGGCGCGCAAGATAAGATCGAGCCCACCTCGTGACGCATCGGTCTGCATTTCTCGCCGCATTCGGCGTTTTCCTCGCCTCCACCGCATGGGCCGGCCAGATTGGACCATCACCGGCGGTGACGTCGGCGACGGTCAATCCTGCAGCGCCGGAAGCATTGCCATTCTCAATCGACGGCCCGCCGCCGCCGGTCGCACCCGCGACGGTCTCGCGGGACGAGTCGGGTCGAGCGACGGTTCGCGCCGTTAGGCTGCCGGCGCCGCTGCGCCTCGATGGCGCGCTCGACGAAGCGATCTATACGAGCGTTCCGCCGATTTCGGACTTCATCCAGGTAGAACCTCAGGAGGGCGCACCGGCCACCGAAAAAACCGAAGTCTGGGTCACCTTCGACAACGACTACATCTACGTCTCGTTCCGCTGCTTTGAAAGCGACCCGACCCGCGTCGTCGCCAACGACATGCGTCGCGACGGGAACAACCTCTGGCAGGGGAACGACGTCGTCGGCTTCGCGTTCGACACGTTTTACGACCGGCGGAATCTGGTTCAATTCATCGTCAATCCTATCGGCGGCCGGTCCGACGGTCAGGTCACCAACGAGCGACAGTGGAACGGCGACTGGAATCCGGTGTGGCACGTCGAAACCGGACGGTTCGAAGGCGGTTGGACCGTCGAAGCTGCGTTGCCATTCAAGTCGCTCCGCTACCGGCCGGGCCGGGCGCAGATCTGGGGCTTCAACGCGGTGCGCACCAATCGATGGAAAAACGAGCTGTCGTTCGTGACGGCCATTCCAAACGCGCTTGGCATGCGAGGCCTCAACCAGGCGTCACTGACTGCAACAATGGTCGGATTGGAAGCACCCTCGGGATCAAAGAGCCTCGAAATCAAGCCGTACGCCATCTCGGGCCTGACGACCGATCGCGTCGCCACGCCCGGGATTTCCAACGACGTCACCGGTGACATCGGGTTCGACGTGAAATACGGCGTTACCAGGAACCTGACCGCCGACCTCACCTACAACACCGATTTCGCGCAAGTCGAGGCCGACGAGCAGCAGGTCAACCTCACCCGGTTCAGCCTGTTCTTTCCGGAAAAACGCGAGTTCTTTCTCGAGAACCAGGGAATCTTCACCTTCGGCGGCGCCGCGACCGGCTTTGCGGCAGCGTCGAGCAACACGCCGATTCTGTTCCACAGCCGTCAAATCGGCTTGAACGAGGGGCGGGTCGTTCCCATCGACGGCGGCGGCCGTCTGACCGGACGGATCGGGCGCTACAACATCGGCCTGGTCAGCATGCGAGCCGGCGACGACGCCGAGTCGGGCGCGCAGCCGACGACGTTTTCCGCCGTGCGTGTGAGGCGCGACGTGCTGCGACGGAGCAGCTTCGGTGTTCTCTTCACCGGCCGATCCGTCGGCGTGACGAGCCCGGGCGCGAACACCTCCTACGGTATCGATGGCAACTTCGCGTTCTTCGACAACCTCGGGTTCAACACCTACTGGGCGCGGACGCGGACTGACGGTCTTTCGGGTGACGACACGAGCTACCGCGCGCAGATGGATTATGCGGGGGATCGCTACGGCATCCAGGTCGAACGCTTGGCAATTGGAGACAACTTCAACCCGGAAATGGGGTTCCTGCGCCGCGACAACATGAAGCGCAGCTTCGGACTTTTCCGCTTCAGCCCGCGGCCAAACGGGTTCACGTCGGTTCGCAGGTTTTTCTGGGCCGGCTCGATGGATTACATCACCGACGGCGCCGACCACCTGGAGACGCGGGACCTGAGCGGAGAATTCGCCATCGAGTTCGAGACGAGCGATCGGCTCGCCGTTACTTACAACGACACATACGAATTCCTCCCGCGCGCGTTCCGCATCGGCCCCGGGGTCACTCTGCCGGTTGGCGGCTACAGCTTTTCGAACCTGCGCGTTGCGATGAACTTCGGGCAGCATCGGAAGTTCTCGGGAAACCTTACTGCAGAGCGCGGGAGCTTCTACGGCGGCGAGCGGACGGCGATCAGCGTGAGCCGCGGCCGCGCCAACCTCGGCTCGCAGTTCTCGCTCGAGCCTACCTACTCGGCCAACTGGGTGGACCTGCCGCAGGGCTCGTTCACCACGCATCTCATGGGCTCGCGAGTCACCTACACGATGACGCCGTTGATGTTCGTGAGCGCACTGCTCCAATACAACTCGGCGATTCACGCCGTGGCGGCTAACGTGCGCCTGCGCTGGGAGTATCAGCCCGGCAGTGAGCTGTTCGTGGTTTATAACGAAGAACGCGACACCTGGGGACGCCGGTTTCCCGACCTGGCGAACCGTGCACTGATCGTCAAGATCAATCGCCTGTTCCGGTTTTGAAGAACCGGGCAATCGCAGCGGGCGCGGGTCGGGCGCCGCTAAGGCCGGCACACCTGGTGATTTATATATAATTGAAAGGTTTCAGACCTGTAACGAATCCGAGCTCTAATACGAACCGCGATCTTCTCCGAAGGTTTTCCAGGGCCAACCCTCGGAGCAGGGTAGAAAAATGTCAGTGACCGACGTCGCCGTCCAGGAAACAGCTCCCCAATCGCGCACCGGGCGTATCGTCAACGATTTCTCCCTCCAGGTCGCCACCGTCAACGGATCGGGAAGCCAGACGGCAAATCTGGTTCTGCTGCGATCGATTTTCCAGATGGGCGTCCCCGTATCGGGCAAGAACATGTTCCCGTCGAACATTGCGGGACTGCCGACGTGGTACACCATCCGCGCGAGCTCCAAGGGATACATCGCGCGGAAGAAGGAAGTCGATTTCCTGGTCGCCATGAATCCGGAAACGGCGCGCGAAGACGTGATGACGCTGCCGCCTGGCGCCGCCGCCGTTTATGACGAGCCGCTCAAGCTCAAGGACCTCCGCACGCGACGTCGTCTTCTACCCCGTCCCCTTCGACAAGCTGATTACCCCGATTACGCACGACGCGAAGCTGCGCCGCCTCGTGCGCAACATGATTTACGACGGGGTACTCTCCCGGCTGCTGTCCATCGACATGGGACAGATGGAAAAGGCGCTGCGGAAGCAACTGGGCAAGAAGGAAAAAGCCGTCGCGCTCAACATGAGCGCGCTCAAGGCCGGGCACGACTACGCCGAAGCGAACCTGCCCAAACTCGATCCGTTCGTCGTGGAACCGATGGACAAGACGGAAGGTCTCATCCTGATCGAGGGCAACGCGGCCGCCGCCATCGGCTGCATGATGGCAGGCGTCACGTTCGTCGGCTGGTATCCCATCACCCCTTCCTCCTCGCTCTGCGAATCGCTGATCGACTATCTCAAGAAATACCGCAAGGACCCGGAAACCGGCAAAGCGACTTATGCGGTTATCCAGGCCGAGGACGAGATCGCCGCGCTCGGCATGGTGGTCGGCGCAGGCTGGATGGGCGCGCGGGCAATGACCTCCACCGCGGGGCCCGGAATCTCGCTGATGGCCGAGTTCACGGGACTCGGGTACTACGTGGAAGTTCCTGCTGTGATTTTTGACGTCCAGCGCGTCGGCCCGTCGACGGGGCTGCCGACGCGAACGGCGCAGCAGGATGTGCTCGCCACGGCGGTCCTTTCTCACGGCGACACGAAGCATCCTTTGCTCCTGCCTGCATCGGTCAACGAGTGCTACACCATGGCCATGGAGGCGTTCGATCTGGCGGAGCGGCTGCAAACGCCCGTGTTCGTGCTGTCGGACCTCGACCTCGGCATGAACACGTGGATGTCGTCAACGTTCGACTACCCCACCAAACCGCTGGATCGCGGCAAGCGGCTCGACGCGGCCGCTTTGAAGCGGCTTGGCGAATTTGCCCGCTACCGCGACGTGGATGGCGACGGCATCCCCTACCGCACGGTACCCGGCGACGGCATGCCGGCGTACTTCGCGCGCGGATCAGGCCACAACGAGAAGGCCCAGTACAGCGAGCGTGCAGACGACTACGCCAACAACCTCGATCGGCTGGCGCGCAAGTTCGAAACCGCGCGGACGCTGGTGCCAAAGCCGGACGTGACAATGGCGCGCGACACCCGCATCGGCTTGATTGGTTACGGAACCACCCACTGGGCGATCGTGGAATCACGCGATCAGCTGGTAGCCGATTACGGGATCGACACGTCCTACCTCCGGCTGCGCGCGTATCCGTTCACGCCGGAGGTCGGCCAGTTCATCGATCGATGCGACCGTGTATACGTGGTGGAGCAGAACCGCGACGCCCAGATGCTGTCGCTCCTCAAGATGGAGTGCACACCTGAACAGTTCGCGAAGCTGCGCAGCGTTCTCCATTACGTGGGGTTGCCGATTGACGGGAGATCGGTAACGACGGAGCTGGTGAAGCAGGAGCAGGTCGCGGCGACTTAGCGGAGACTACGCAGCAAACGGTCCGCCTAAAGGCGGACACTACGTACGGGTCGGGTACGTAGTGTCCGGCGTGCGGACGAGTACTGCGGGTGGGTACGTAGTGTCCGGCTTTAGCCGGACCAATAGCTTTAGCCGGACCAATAGATTGGGAGAAAAACACACGGACATGTCGACCGAAGCACCCGTACAGCCGTCAGCACCAGGCAGAAAGGTCAATCGCATCGGCCTCGAGTCTGTCGCATACCGCGGCTCGAAGACGACGCTGTGTGCCGGATGCGGGCATAACGCCATCACCGAGCGCATCATCGATTCGTTCTTCGATCTCGGCATCGACCCGACTCAGGTCATCAAGCTGTCGGGCATCGGCTGCTCGAGCAAGGCTCCTGCGTATTTCCTGAACAGCGCCCACGGCTTCAATTCCGTACACGGCCGGATGCCCTCGGTCGGGACCGGCGCGGTGGTGGCCAACCGCAAGATGATCGCGATCGGCATCAGCGGCGACGGCGATACGGGAGCCATCGGCATCGGACAGTTCGTGCACCTGATGCGCCGGAATCTCCCGATTGTCTACATCATCGAGGACAACGGCTGCTACGGGCTCACCAAGGGGCAGTTCTCACCCACCGCGGACCTTGGGTCGACGCTCAAGACGGGCGTGGTCAACGACTTGCCGCCGATCGACACGTGCGCGCTGGCAATCGAGCTCGGCGCCTCGTTCGTCGCGCGGTCGTTCTCGGGCGATCCGAAACAGCTCAGGGCCATCCTCAAGGCGGCGCTCAGCCACCGAGGAACGGCAATGATCGACGTCATCTCGCCGTGCGTCACCTTCAACGATCACGAGGGGTCCACCAAGAGCTACGCCTACGTGAAGGATCACGACGAGCCGTTGTCCGATGTGAGCTTTGTCCCGTTCTTCGAAGAGATCTCGGTCGAGTACGATGCCGGCACCACGAAAGAGGTGACACTGCACAACGGATCGAAGATCATGCTCACCAAAATGGCCGAGGACTATCAGCCGACGGACAAGATCAGCGCGCTCCGGCTGCTGCACGAAACGATGGCCCGCGGCGAGTACGCAACCGGGATCCTCTACATCGAGCCCGACAAACAGGACTTCATCGAGCTGCTCGGCATCGTAGACGAGCCACTCGCCGGGCTGCCCGAATCGAAGACCCGGCCCGGAAAAGCTGCGCTCGACGAAATCATGGAGAGCTTCCGCTAGAGGGGATTGCCGGTGGCAGGTTACCTATCCGTCGTCATCTATCTCGGAATGATCGTCGCGTTCGCCGTTGTTTCGCTGGGAGTCGCGCGCGTTCTCAGCCCTCGGCGTCCGACGGCCGCGAAGCTCCAAACCTATGAGTGCGGCGCCGAGCCGATTGGCGACGCATGGGTGCAGTTTCCCGTCGGCTTCTATCTGGTTGCGCTCCTGTTCATCGTGTTCGACGCACTGGCCGTCTTTCTCTTCCCCTGGGTTCTCGTGCTCCGGAGCCTTGGCCTCTGGGGCGTCGGCACGATGGTCGTCTTCATGGCGATTCTGTCCCTCGGCTGGTTCTACGCATACAGGGAGCGCATCCTCGAGTGGCAATAAAGGGCCCCGTTCCAGAGGTCCCCGCCCCGGTCTGGAGAAACTTCAAGGATCTCCAGGAGTGGGAGCAGCTGCATCAGCGGCGGCCTGAGGGCGACAAGCATTCGGCGCTCTTCGAGAGCGTCACCGAGGGCATCCACAGCTTTCCCGGCGGGTTCCTGGTCACCACCGTTGCCGACAATTTTTTCAACTGGGCACGCAAGTCGTCTGTGTGGCCCGTGACCTTCGGGCTTGCCTGCTGCGCGATAGAAATGATGGCGACGTTCGCGTCGCGGTTCGACGTCGAGCGGCTCGGCATGGTGCCCTGGGCGTCGCCGCGTCACTCGGATCTGATGATCGTGTCGGGCACGGTCACCATCAAGATGGCGCCGATGCTCGAGCGCATCTACGACCAGATGCCAGACCCCAAGTGGGCAGTGTCGATGGGCTCGTGCGCCAATTCCGGCGGGCCATTCAGACACGGTTACCACGTGGTGAAAGGCGTCGATCGCGTCATCCCCGTCGACGTCTATGTCCCTGGCTGTCCGCCGCCTCCGGAATCGCTCCTCAACGGGCTGCTCCTGCTGCAGGACCAGATTGCGCACTTCCGGCGCACCGGCAAACGCGCGGCGCCGAACCCGAAGGTGGATTGATGCACCTCTCGCCTCAACTGGCCGCAGAGACACAGAGACACGAGAGAATCCCAAATGGATGTTTCCTCTGAGTCTCTGCGTCTCTGTGGCCCGTAGCGGCGGCGTGGCTCTGGTCTTTCGGGGGTTGCGATGACAGCCGATCAGGCGCGAACGCTCATCGCCAATCGGTTCAACGGCGCACAGGTCGACGGCACCGCACCGATCGTCATTTCGGTGCCGGTGGACGCGTGGGTCCCGTTTGCGCATTTCGTACGAATCGAGCTCGGCTGCCGGTTTTTCTCGTTTCTCACGGCTGTTGACTGGAAGGAGCAGGGGCTCGAGGTCGTGTACAAAGCGGACAACCTGGACGACAATGTGTCGCTCCTCGTGAAGACGCGCCTTGGTCCATCCGTGACAGAGTGTCCCTCCCTGACGTCCGAATATGCGGGCGCCAACTGGATGGAACGCGAGTGCTACGACATGTTCGGAATCCGGTTCGACGGGCATCCGGATCTCCGCCGTATTCTCCTGGGCAACGATTGGGTGGGTCATCCGCTGCTGAAGTCCTACGCGGTGGATACGCCACATCCCCCTTATAGATGAGCGTTACTGCCGCGCCACGGGTCGAGCTCGACTACACGGGCAGCGAGCGGCTCACCATGAACATGGGGCCGCAGCACCCGTCGGCGCACGGGGTGTTTCGCGCAATCCTCACGCTCGAGGGTGAGACCGTCGTAGGCGTCGATGCGGTGATTGGCTACCTCCACCGCTGCCACGAGAAGCTCGCCGAAACGCTCACCTACGCGCAATATCCGTCCATCGCGTCGAAGACGGACTATGTCGCCGCGATGACCAGCGAGTTCGCATATGTTCGCGCGGCCGAGATCATCGGGAAGATCGACGTACCGAAGCGCGCTCAGTACCTGCGCGTGATCACCTCGGAGCTCCAGCGCGTCGCGTCGCACCTGCTGTGGCTCGGCACCTGGTGCCTCGACATGGGCGGCGCGCTCGGCGGCGGCGCCACGATATTTCTCTACTGCATCCGCGAGCGGGAGCTGATACTCGACCTGTTCGAGTCCCTCGTCGGGGCAAGACTGCTCTACGGCTTCTACCAGGTGGGAGGCGTCCGCTACGACATACCCGCCGGGTGGGCGGCGAAATGCCGCGAGACAGTCGACCTCATCGAGCAGCGCATCGGTGAATACGAGCGGATGCTCAAGGAAAATCCGTTCTTCCTGGTCCGCACGCAAGGCGTCGGAGTGATTTCGCGCGAGCTGGCCCAGGGGGTTGGAATCGGCGGCCCGCTGCTTCGCGGATCCGGTGTCGCCTACGACATCCGTCGCGGTGAGCCGTACTCGTCGTACGAAGATTTCGACTTCCGCGTGCCAGTCGAGACCTCTGGCGATTGCCTCGCCCGTTACCGTGTGCGAATGGCCGAGTTCCGCGAATCGTTGAAGATCGTCCGCCAGGTGCTCGACGGACTGCCGGAAGGACCCATTTCGTCGCGACCAGGGCTCAAATCCGTGGCGCAGACCCGGATTCCCAAGGGCGAGGCGTATGCCCGCGTCGAAGGCGCGCGCGGCGAAGTCGGCTGCTACCTGATTGCCGACGGCAGCGCGAAGCCGTATCGAATGAAGTGGCGAGGCGCGTCGTTCTCGAACCTCGCCGTCTTGCCGCACATCATTCCGGGCCACAAGGTTGCGGATGTGGTGGCGATCATGGGATCGGTAGATCCGGTGTTCGGCGAGGTGGACCGATGACGGACTGGCTGGGGCTGCTCATCGGGCCGTTCATCGTCATGAACGCCATCCTCCTCATCGTGACCTACGTCACGCTGCTGGAGCGCAAGTTCGCCGCGCGCATGCAGTCGCGGATTGGCCCGTACCGCGTGGGACCGCACGGGCTCCTGCAGCCGATTGCCGACGCCATCAAGCTGATGATGAAGGAAGACGTGGTGCCGACGGCGGCCGATCGCACCGTCTACAATCTGGCGCCGATCGTGTTCGTGCTTCCGTGCATGTTCATCTTCGCCACCATGCCGTTTGCGCCTGGCCTCGGGGTGGCGGATCTGAATATCGGCATCCTCTTTTTCCTCGCGATTTCGGCGATGGAAATCGTGGGACTCTTCATGGCCGGCTGGGGCTCGAACAACAAATACGCGCTCCTCTCGGCAATGCGGGCCGTCAACCAGGTCATCTCCTACGACCTGCCGTTCATCTTCGCCGCGCTCACGCCCGTGCTCCTCGCCGGGTCGCTGAAGCTCTCCGACATCGCCGCGGCGCAGAGCGGTCTCTGGTTCGTCTTCTATCCGGTCATCGGGCAGCTGGCATTCATTGCCTTCATCGTCTCGACGGTGGCCGCCGAGAATCGCGCACCGTTCGACATTCTGGAAGCCGAGTCGGAGCTGGTTGCAGGCTTCCGCGTCGAGTATTCGGGTATGAAGTTCGCGCTCATTCAGCTTGGCGAGTATGCCCACGTGATTGGCGCCTCGTTCCTCGGCGCGCTGCTGTTTCTCGGCGCGTGGGCAGGACCGGGCCCCGAATGGCTCGGACCCGTCTGGTTCCTGCTCAAGGCGATGTTCGTGTTTCTGCTCATCACGTGGGTGAGGTGGAGCTTCGTCCGCATTCGCGTCGATCAGATCCTTGCGCTGTCGTGGAAGGCGCTTCTGCCGTCGACCTTGCTGCTGCTCATCGCGACGGCGCTGGTCGTGGTGTGGAGGACCCCCGGTGCCTGAGACCGCAGCGATAAACCCGACCGACGTCGGCGTCATTGTGCGCGCGATCCTCGGCGCCATGCGGGTGACCCTGCGGAACCTGCTTCGCAAGCCTGTCACCGTCCATTACCCGGACAAGGAGCGGAGCTATCCCGAGCGATACCGGGGCCTCCTGGCGCTCGTATACGAAAAGGACACCGGCGAGGAAGCCTGCATCGGCTGCCGCCTCTGTGAGTACGTGTGCCCACCCGCGGTCATCAAGGTCGAGATGCTCAAGAGCGAGAAGCGGAACTATGCAAAGACGTTCACGCTCGAGCTCTACGCCTGCGAGTTCTGCGAGCTGTGTGTCCAGGTGTGTCCGACCGACGCGATCGTCATGATGAAGTCTTTCGATTTACCGACGACGGATCGCCGGGAGATGCTGCTCGACAAGGATCGGCTGCACGCGATCGGCCAGCAGTTCGAGCAGTCATGGGCGACTGGAAACAAGCTTCGCGACATGCAGGGGCCGCCGAAGATGGCCCGCGCGGAGCATGCTCCGGCACCCCAGGCACCTAAGGCACCTCGCACCTCGAAGGAGGAAGCGCCCGCGTGACCGGCGAAGTCCTCGCATTCTGGGTCCTCGGGTTGGTTCTGGTCGGTTCGGCGCTCGCCGTCGTCCTGTCGAAGAATCTCTTTCACGCGGTGCTGTGGCTGGCCCTCGCCCTGACCGGCACGGCGGGGGTGTTTCTCGAGCTCGATGCTGAATTTCTCGCAGCCGTACAGCTTCTACTCTATGCCGGAGGCATCGTCACGATCGTCGTGTTCGCCATCGTCGTTACCGAGCGCCTCGTTGGCGAGCGTATCTCGCAGACAAGCCGCCGGATCGCCGGTAGCGCCGTCGTCGCGGTCGCTCTTCTCGCCACGATACTGAGCGCGATTAGCGAGCGTCCTCTGCCCGTCACTCCGCCAGCGCTGCCGGCGGATCTCACGCGAAACATCGGTGATGCAGTCCTCACCAGGTTCGTGATGCCGTTCGAGCTTCTTGCGCTCCTGATGCTCGCGGCGCTCATGGGCGCGATCTACTTCGCGCGGCCGGACGACTAATGGGCCTCCAGGCATAGAGATTTCTTCTCCAGTCTCTGACCAGCTCGCGGCGGTCATTCCTTCTGCATCGGGCTGTTCGGCGTCATGACGCGCCGCAACACCATCGGCATTCTTCTCGGCATCGAGCTGATGTTGAATGCCGTCAACATCAATCTCGTGGCGTTTGCGCGTTTTAGCGCCGATGTCACCGGCATGGTGTTCACGGTGTTCACGATCTGCATCACCGTGGCTGAGGCTGCGATGGGCCTTGCCATCGTCATTCTTCTCTTCCGCGTCCGTCGCACGGTAATGGCGGACCATCTGGATCTCCTCAAAGGCTGATGACGGATCTGGGAATACCTGCGCTGACCGCGCTGCTGCTTCACGCGATAGCGTTCCTCGTGCTGGCGGTCGTGGTGCCGCTGCGACGTTCGGGCCGCCCAGCGGCGATCGTGTCAATCCTGTGTGCATCAGGGTCGCTGGCCGCCGCAATCCAGGCCTGGGGGACCCACGGAGGCGAACGAATCACGCGGCTGGTATGGGAGTGGCTGCCGTCGCAGGGACAAACGCTGGCCACCGTTGGGGTGCTGGCCGACGCCGATTCGACGGTGATGCTGATGCTCGTGGGGCTGGTTTCGCTGCTCGTCCAGGTGTACTCGCTTGGATATCTGAGCGACGAGCCGCGCCCTTCCCTCGGCCGCTACTACGCGTACCAGTCGCTCTTCGCGTTCTCGATGATGGGACTGGTGCTGGCGCCAAACCTGCTACAGCTGTTCATCTGCTGGGAGCTGGTCGGGCTCTGCTCGTACCTGCTCATCGGCTACTGGTATCAGCGTCCAGCGGCCGCCCGTGCCGCTGTCAAGGCCTTCTGGACGACAAAGGCGGGCGATGTCGGCTTGCTCATCGGCATCATCCTCCTGTGGCGGCAGAGCGGCACGTTCGATCTGACAGAACTGCGGGTGCTCGCGGAGAGTGGGGGCCTGGCGGCCGCCGGACTCTCGGTGATTACCTTCTGCATTTATCTGGGTGCCGTCGGCAAGTCCGCGCAGTTTCCCCTGCACGTGTGGCTGCCCGACGCGATGGAAGGTCCTACGCCGGTCTCAGCGCTGATCCATGCCGCAACGATGGTCACCGCGGGCGTATATCTCCTGATGCGCACGTCATGGCTGTTCGCGCTGACGCCCGACGTTCTGCTGATCGTTGCGTGGATCGGCGCCTTTACGGCCCTTCTTGCCGCCGTGCTCGCCTGCGTGCAGGACGACATCAAGCGCGTGCTCGCCTATTCGACGGTCTCGCAGCTCGGTTACATGATGACGGCGATTGGCGCCGGGTTTGCGGGCGCCGGCTTCTTCCACCTGCTCACGCATGGCGTGTTCAAGGCGCTCCTGTTCCTGGGCGCGGGCGCGGTGATTCACGCGGTCGGCAGCAACAACCTGTCGCAGATGGGCCACCTGGCGCGCCGGATGCCGCAGACGATGACCGTGTTTGTCGTCGGCACGCTGTCGCTGGCGGGCATCCCCCTGTTTGCCGGCTTCCTGTCAAAGGAAGAAATCCTGGGAGCCGTGTGGGAAGGCGGACTCGTCGGACCGTTCGTGCTTCTGATGCTCGTGGCGTTCCTCACCGCGTTTTACATGTTCCGGGTGGTGTTCCTGGCGTTCTTCGGCGCGCCTGTTGTCGCCGGTTCGGCGGCGGCGCTTGCCTCGGGGCCGCGAATCGCACACGCCCATGGGCACGTCGAAGCCGTACCCGAGGGCGGCCACGCGAACGAGCCGCCCCACGCCCACGATCCACCGGCAACAATGGCTGCGCCGCTCTGGATCCTGGCGGGGCTCTCGATGATCATCGGCGTTTATTTCACCTTCGAGCATCCCGAAACGGAATTTGTGAGCCCGTCATGGCTGATGCCGAGTGCCGTCGGTGTGGCGGCCGCCGGCATTCTGCTGGCCTGGGTCACGTACCAGCGTCGCGCGATTGACCCCAGCACATTCACTTCGATGTTCGCGCCGCTTCACCGCGCTGCGCTCGCGAAATTCTGGATAGACGATCTGTTCGAGCACGTCATCGCCGCACCAGTGCTGGCGTTTTCGCGCGGGGTGGGTTGGCTGGACCGCTATCTCGTCGACGGGGTCCTCAACGCGTTGAGCGCCTGGACGCTCACGGCGGGCGACGACATGCGGACGATGCAATCGGGGCGGGCGCAGGATTACGTGTACGGGGTGGCCGTCGGGCTGCTCGTCCTGCTGCTCTGGGTCCAATTCAGATAACGCGGCTTGGATAGATGAGCAGACTTCCCATTCTCTCGATCATGACGTGGGCGCCGTTCCTGAGCGCGCTCGTCATCATGTTCGCGGCACGGCAGCGACCGCTGCTGGTGCGCTGGACGGCGGTGGTCGGCACCGGGATTTCGCTTGTGGCGTCGCTCTGGGTGTACTGCGAATACGACCGCGCGGCCGCAGGGTTCCAGTTTCAAGAGGAGCTGCCGCTCGTTCCCTCGCTTGGCATTTCGTATCTACTGGCCATCGACGGTATCAGCGCCCTGATGGCGCTGCTGACCTCGATCATCATCTTCGCCGGCGCGTTCGCGTCGTGGACGGTCAAAGAGCGCAGCCAGGAGTTTTACGCGCTGCTGCTGATTCTGGTGACCGGCGTCTACGGCGTGTTCGTGTCGCTCGACCTGTTCATCCTGTTCCTCTTTTACGAAATCGCCGTGCTGCCGATGTACCTCCTCATCGGCATCTGGGGGTCGTCCGGGCACGTTCGGCCACAGGGCATCTTCGGCTGGGCGATGGGACGAACCGGTGTCGGCACGAAGGAATACGCGGCGATGAAGCTGACGCTGTACCTGCTGTTCGGGTCGGCGTTCATCCTCGTTGGAATCCTCGCGCTTTACGTTGCTGCCGGGTCGCAGACGTTCTCATTCCTGGCCTACCAGTCCATGCAGTTCGATCCGACCCTGCAGAGATGGGTGTTCCTCGCCTTCTATGTCGGGTTCGGGATTCTGGCAGGCATCTGGCCGCTGCACACCTGGTCGCCCGACGGCCATGCCTCCGCGCCGACCGCCGTGTCGATGCTGCATGCCGGTGTGCTGATGAAGCTCGGCGCGTACGGCGTGATCCGGCTCGGCATGGGACTGCTGCCCGACGCGTCGGTGGACTGGGCATGGCTGGTCGGCACCATCGCGTGCATCAACATCGTGTACGGCGCGTTGAGCGCCATGGCGCAGACCGATTTGAAGTACGTCATCGCCTACTCCTCGGTGTCGCACATGGGAGTGGTGATGCTCGGCGCCGCCACGCTCACGGTAGACGGGCTGAACGGCTCGGTTTTCCAGATGTTCGCGCACGGCATCATGACCGGCCTTTTCTTCGCGCTCGTCGGACTCGTGTACGAGAAGGCGCATTCGCGTGAAATCTTCAAGATGGGCGGGTTCGGTTCGATGATGCCCGGCATCGCCACCGCCTTCACGATCGGCGGTCTGTCATCACTCGGACTGCCCGCCACCGCGGGTTTCGTCGCCGAGCTGCTGACATTCCTCGGTGCGTGGAGCTCCGAGTACCGATGGTGGCTGTTCCCCGGCGTCATCGGGGCGTTCCTGACGTCGGTCTACGTGCTGCGTGTGGCAAAACAGAATCTTCTGGGGCCCGCCAAGCTCCGACCCGCACTTCGAGAACCTTCCAGACGCGCGCGGAACTGAATGGGCCGCGCTCGGCATTCTCGTTTTTGTGCTGGTGCTCTTCGGCGTTGCGCCGTCGCTCGCCGTCGGCCCCGTTGACACGGCGACCGTACCGCTCCTGCAGCGGATGATCGGACAATGAACCCGGACATCCTGATTGCTCTCGCGCCGGAGCTCGCGCTCTTTGCGCTCGCGGTCGTCGTGCTGTTGACGGGCCTCGCCGCCCGTGCACGAGTGGGGAGGGCCCTGGGACCACAGATGTCGGGGCGGGTTCCGCTTACCGAAGGCGCCGGCGGACCCGCCGGACCCACCCCTATCGGCTGGCTGACTCTGATCGGCCTCATCGTCATCTTCGGCGTCACGTTCCTCGTGCCGGAAGGGGCGACGCTGCTGGGCGACTCGTTCGTGCAGGACAGCCTGGCGCTCTTTGCAAAGCGGCTGTTCATCGCATCGGCGGCGCTGAGCGTGCTCGGTTCACTCACGCTGCAGCAGCAGGTCTTCCGCCGTCGCTCTGCTGAGTATCACTTCGCCGTAATCGTCTCCGTGCTCGGCATGTCGATTCTGGCGTCGGCGCGCGAGCTCATCCTGCTGTTTGTCGGCTTCGAGCTGATGTCGATCCCGTTGTTCCTGCTCACGGGATTCCTGAAGCGCGATGCTGTCGCGCCGGAGGCTGCGCTCAAGTTCTTTCTCGTGGGCACGGCCTCATCCGCCATGATCGTCTACGGGATGTCGTTCGTGTACGGCGTCGCGGGCAGCACCATGCTTTCGGCCATTCCTGCGGCGATGGCAGACGGCCATCCGCTCATGATGCTCGGCATGGGCCTGCTGCTCGCAGGCCTCGGGTTCAAGATCGCGGCGTTTCCCTTCCACATGTGGGCACCCGATACGTACGAGGCTGCCAGCACTCCGTTCGTGGCATGGCTGTCAGTCGCACCAAAGGCGGCCGGCTTCGTGGCCATCATCCGTCTCTACATCGAAGGCGTCGGCAGTGCCGCACTCGTCTGGATGCCCGCCGTCGCGGTGCTTGCGGGCATGACGATGGTGACGGGCAACCTGATGGCGATTCCTCAGCAGAACATCAAGCGGCTGCTCGCCTACTCCGGGGTTGCCCACATCGGGTACATGCTGGTCGGACTCGCCGCGCTGTCGAGCTCAGGCGTCGCGATGATGCTGTTCTATCTGGTCGCGTACATGTTCGGGAACATGGGCGCGTTCCTCGTCGTTCAGGCGGTCGCACAGTCGGAGCAGTCAGACGGCATCGAGGCATACCGCGGTCTTGCACAGCGGTCGCCCCTTCTCGCGCTGTCGATGCTCATCTTCCTGCTGTCGCTTGGAGGCATTCCCTTCGTGGCGGGATTCTGGGCAAAGCTCTACGTCTTCTGGGCCGCGATCGAACGCGGTATGTACGGCCTCGTCTTCCTCGGCGCCGTGCTGACGGTCGTGGCGTTGTATTACTACCTGCTGGTGGCCCGCAGGATGTACATCGAAGCACCGCCGCGCGCCGAGCCAGTGCCGGTCCCGCGCCTGCTTGGCGCCGCCATTCTTGCCTGCGTTGTCGGCGTCGTCGGGATGGGTGTGTATCCGGCCCCGTGGGTGACGTGGGCACAGCACGTCGCCTCGACGTTGTTTTCCTGACGACACGGGCCACAGAGACACAAGAGACACGGAGAAGAATTCGATCGGCCGTACGTAGTGTCCGGCTTCAGCCGGACCTTACTGCGTCACCGGCACGAACTTCTGAATGCGCTTCCCGTCCTCGACTTCGCCGGTATAGACGTTCCCCTTTGAGTCGACGGCGATCGCGTCGATCCAGTGGAACTGTCCCGCGTACCGTCCGTTTCCACCGAACGAGCCTTCGAGCGCGCCCGTCTGGCGATTCAGGATCCACACCATGTTGTTGGTTCCGTCGGCCACGAAGACGTAGCGCTGCTGCGGATCGCTGGACAGGGCGAGGTGGTAAACGGTGCCGCACGGCGGGGCCGTCGTGCTCCAGATGCCACCGCAGCTCGGCCCGCGGGCCTGCGTCGAAGGATGCACCCAGAACTGCGTCACGAACTTTCCCTGCTTGGTGAAGACCTGAATCCGATCGCTCCCCCGCTCGCAGACGTACACGAGGCCATCGCGCGAAAAATGGATGCAGTGCAGCGCGGGCGCGAACTGTGTTTGATCCGGCGGGGGGCCGTTGACGTCGTAGGGCGGCGTCGGATTGTTGTCGATGTCGCTCAGCGGGATTCCCTTGCCTCCCCATCCCCGCTTGAACGCGCCCGTGTCCATGTCGTAGACGAGAACGCGTTTGTTCAGGAAGCCGTCAGAGATATAGAGCTCGCGCGCGTCCTCGTCGAAATCGAACGAACCGATGCCTGGCGGAAACGTTTCGGTCTGCTGGTTGTTCTGCTTGACCTGGTCGGCCGGCACCTTCGGCCCGCGGTGGCCGAAGTCCCACAGGAACTTGCCGTCTTTCGAGAACTTGATGATGCCGTCGCCCGGCGTGGTGCCAGACATCCAGACGTTCTTGTCCCGGTCGACGGCGATGGTCTGCAGGCGGCCCGGCCAGCCGGCGTGATGGTCGGGACCTCCCCACGCATTCACGACGTTTCCCTCCGGATCGAACTCGAGCACTTCAGGCCCGAGCACGCAGCATTCGCCGCGCGGGGGCGTCGTCATCGCGGTGAGCTCGTCGGGCCTGGCATCCACACGTCGGTTCAGCACCCACACGTGATCGTCCCTGTCGATGTACATGTCGACGATCTGCTGCATGCTCCACTTGTTCGGAAGCCGCTTCGGCCAGAACGGATCCACGCGGTACATCGGAGGGGCTGCGGGCGTCCGCTGCTGTTGCCCGTAGAGAAGAGCTGCGGCGGCTACAACGACCACCCCAGACAGACTGGCTGTCACAACGGCCGTTCTCGAGCGCAGCATCTTCATCGAATCGCCCCCTGAGGGCAGAGCATAACAGCGATCGTTCGGGCCGTTCCGATCGTTCGGAGCGTTCACGGCGGTTTCGTCCGCGCGCCCTCTCGTGTAATCTTCCGCTTCCGACCGCTGCCGGTTACCCGCGAGAGGACACTTGTGGAACTGCTCAATCGCTCAGCCCTCATCGTCACGCCCAAGCGGCGGTTCCTGGAGTGGGTGAATCGCCTTCCCGACGCAGACAAGCCGCTCACGATCGAGGACGTGCCGTCGCTCCGCATGGTGTATCTGGCAGCCACCGGCGATCATGAGCCGCCGGTGACCGATCTCATTGACATCTATTGGGAAGAGATCTTCGAGGATTCACTCGAAGGATGGACGACTGACGAATCGCTCTGGCCCGCAAACCGCACAGCGCACGTCTTCCGGGACTGGTTTCAAGTCGATTGTATCGACGGCGTCGCGGACGCCGATCCTGGCGAGCCCCTCACCATTCATGAACTGGCGCGAACACGCTGCGCCGTGTGTGAGGCCGACTTCGAGTCCGAGCCGATCGCGGTGGTTTCATTTGCAGATCGTTCGGTGCGGCGCATGACGATACAGGAGCTCGACGCGATCGAGACCAGCGCGACATCAGAAGATGACCCGTCGCTTCCCGTGATGGTGTTTCGTTGCTGTCGCGAAGAATGCACAAAGCGCATGGAGGAAATTCTGGCTGAAAACCGGAGGGAGGAATAATGCTACGCGGCGCGGTTGCGCGACGGACATTCCACATGTTCTGAGTCAGTTCTGAACATCGCGGCGCGTATAATCCGCCAGCATCATGCCCTTCATGGCGCGCGCAGTCACCCGAGTTGGCAGTACCACACGACGCACGACGGCCGTTTCCTGTTCAACAGTTGCTCAGGGAGTCGATGATGTCTAACGCACCGTTTGATCCACACGAAACCGCCACGCCTGATGACTGGTCGCAACGGACTGGGGTCAGGTCTTCGCGGCGCGACTTTCTGAAATCGGGCGCAGTCGGACTCGCCGGCACGGTCGGCGCGGTTGCATGCCGGGCGTCCGGAGGAGGCACCGCACCGTCCACAACGAGTCAGGCGCCTGTTGCGGATCTGCGATCCGCGCCCCCACGAGAACTGCAAAACCTTGTGGGCGATGCGCGAAAGCGCCGCATTCTCCTGCGCGGCGGCGTCGTCCTCACCCTGGATCGCAACGTCGGCGACTTCGCCAGAGCCGACGTGCTGATCGATGGCAAGACGATCAGCGCAATCGCTCCAGAGATTGCTCCAGGCGATGCCGAAGTCATCGACTGCTCGGGAACGATTGTGATGCCCGGATTCATCACAACCCACAACCATCAGTACGAAGCGATTCTGCGGAGCCTCATTCCGGACGGGATTCTCGCAGGCGCGTGGCCGCTCGAAACGTACGGGTCGGTCGTACAAAACATCTGGACGGCCGGCCGGATTGTCACGCCTGGGAATCCGGGCACCGTCGTCTGGGACCTGGGGCGCGTGCCGTACGACCCCGAAGACTGCTACACCGCCCAGCTGCTCTCCTGTCTGAGCCAGATCACTGAAGGCGTAACGTGTGGAACCGACACTTCGCAGGCCAATCACACACCCGCGCACACCGACGCCATGATCAAGGGCATGATGGACTCCGGCCGCCGCATGGTTTTCGATTACAGCGGCGGAATCGACCGGAGCGCCGATGGATTTCCATATGAGGTGCCCGGCGCGATGAACGACACGACGAAGGGCATCGGCCGAATCGCCAGGACGTACTTCAGTTCGAAGGATCAGCTGGTCACATTGGGCTTCGGTGGCGGACCTGGACCTGCGTTTCCGGGTGCATCCTATACGGGCTGGCAGCTCGGTCGCTCATTCGGCGCCTTGATCAACAACCACAATGTCGGCAATGCCAAACTCGTCATCGACGCTGCCGCCGATCCACGCAACGGCACCGACTGGTCCGACGTGACCTTCGTCCACGCGACAAGGTGGCAGGACAACCCATACGCGCAGCTCTCCGCCGATTCGGCTGGTTATCCCAACGCGGGCCGCTCGCGAGCATGGGAGATCGTGCGCGACCGCGGTGCGCACGTCTCAATCGCCAATCTGATCGAGATGCAGATGCGACACGGAATGCCGCCGCTTCAGGAAGCCTTGAACCACGGCATTCTGCCCAGCCTGAGTCCCGATGTCGATACGAACATGACCACTGATCCGTTCTCGCTGATGCGAGGCGCCTATTGCCTGCAGCGTGCGCTCGCCAACGACCTGGCATTCCGCGAAAGCAACCCCGGCAATCTACCGGTGCCGCAACTGGTGACATCGCGCCAGGTCATTGAGATGGCGACCATCGCCGGGGCTGCGGCAAATCGGCTGCACGACAACGTCGGCACACTGACGCCGGGCAAGGAAGCTGACATCGTGGTGCTCGACGCGCGGAGCATCAATACCTGGCCGATGAACAACGTGCCTGGCACAATCGTGACGATGATGAATTCGCGGCACGTGCGCGACGTGCTCATCGCGGGGAAGGTCGTCTACTGGAAGCGTACGCTCGTCGGCTGGGACGTCGACCGCCTGCTGCGCCAGGCCGAGCAGGCGCGGGATCGCGTGCTCGCCCGAATCAACGGCCCGGCGAAAATTGGCGCGCTCCCCACCGGCAACAACAGCGGGAGCCACCCGTATCGGCCGAACTTCCTGGGGGACTGCTGTCACAAAGGGACGAACACCACTGCGCCGGAATATGCGCTGCGGCCTTGACTACGGGTCAGAACCTGTGGCGTGCGCTGTCACGCGCACGCTGAAGCGTGCGCTCTACTGGGATTCGTGTAACGGAGGAATGCAATGAATGGCAGACACGTTGTCGTTGCGGCAGGCTTCGCGCTCGCATTGATCAACACGGTACCGGGCTCGCGCCTCTCTGCGCAGGCGCCTGCGACGCCGGCGCCCAAGCCCGCGCCCGCCCCCTGGCGATTCGCCGGCGAGCGGCCATGCGTCAGGCCTGACGGCGGTTTTCTGCAGTGCGCCTCGGCACCGCGCACGTCAGCCGTCCGGGCGGGCCGGCTGTTCGACAGCATCACGGGTCAGATGCTGACCAAACAAGTGATCCTCATCGTCGGAGAACGCATCACCGAAGTTGGACCTGAAGGTCAGGTCAGAATTCCCGCAGGAACGCCGGTGATCGATTTGAGCGCCGCGGTCGTGCTTCCTGGACTCGTCGACGCTCATTCGCACATGTACGACACGCGTCGGCCAGGCACGTCCGTCGAGCGCAATGCGCTGATCGCTATCAACAACGCCCAGGCGACGCTGCGAGCCGGATTCACGGCGGCAAGGGACATGGGGTCGCACAACAACGGTTACGGCGACGTGGAGATCCGCAACGCGATCAACCTGGGCGAGATCGACGGTCCGAGATTTCAGGTGGCAGGCCGCGGGATCAGATGGCAGGCAAAACCTGGTGCCCCGGCCGACCCGCTCGACGCGATCGCCATCCGGTCGGTCGAGGACGCGCGAGCCGCGGTCGGCGAGCACGTCAAGCACGGCGTCGACTGGATCAAGCTGTATCCGACGGGAGCTTACTCGTTTACCACGACGGGCGAGGCACGATACGAGCTGACCTACCCGCTGCCGGTGTTACAGGCACTCGTCGAGGAAACGCATCGTCTCGGACGCAAGACGGCCTGTCACAGCTTCGGGGGCGACGGCCTCGAGTTCACCATCACAGCCGGCTGCGACACCGTCGAGCACGGATACGGGCTGACACAGCAACAGCTCGACACGATCGTCAAGAAGGGACTGGCCTACGATCCGACGTTCGTCCGGTATACCGAACCCTACATGGACGACAACGACGCAAAGAACACGGGCGGCAAGTTCCGCATGATTCCCATCTTCGAGCGAGCGGTGAAGATGGGCGCGGCAACGAAGGGGCTCAGGGTGATGGTCGGCAGCGGCGCCGACGGCTCTACGTTCGTGCACGGCGCGCAGGCGCTCGAGTTCGAGTGGCTCGCGAAGCGTGGCGGCATGGGATCGGTCAGGGCGATACAGGCAGGCACGATCGTCAATGCCGAGGTCATGGGCTGGCAGCGCGATATCGGCTCGATCACAAAGGGCAAGTTCGCGGACCTCGTGGCCGTCTCCGGCGATCCGGTCGCGGACATTACAGAACTTCAGCGCGTGAAGTTCGTGATGAGGGGCGGAAAAACGATCAGGAACGAATTTCCGACAAGCACGACAAATACCACTCGCTAATCTGCTCGCCGGTCCAGAAAAGCACACCCGGCCGCGACCGGATGTGCTCGAGCGCCTCGCGGAAGTAGCGCATGCGGTGTGGAGCACCCATGATGTATGGGTGCACCACGATCGCCATCACTCGCACGGAGTCCTCCGCATCGGAGTACAGCTGCTCGAACTGATCGATCGCACGGTTCCGGTACTCGGCGGCGGCGTGATGCTGGATGAGCATCATTGCCACGTCGTTGCACTCCTGTGTGTACGGAACTGAGACCAGCGGCCCTGTGCGCGTCTTCAGCATCACCGGCTGATCGTCGAGCACCCAGTCGCACACGTATTGATAGCCTTCCTCGGCCAAGATGTCCGGCGTGTCCCACGTTTCAGTAAGCCCGGGTCCGAGCCAGCCACGCGGCACACGGCCGGTAAAAGCACGAATCACATCGGTCGTCTTGCGGATGTCGGCGCGCTCGTCCGGCACTTTCTGCATGTTCTTCTGGGTAAATCCGTGGCCGATGAACTCCCATCCGCGCTCGAGCGCCGCGCGCGCGACGGGCTCGTAGGTCTCGATCGCGGATCCGTTGATGGCGAGTACTGCTGGCATCTTCAGTTGATCGAACATCTTCAACATCCGCCAGAAACCGACGCGGTTCCCATATTCGTGCCACGCCCAGTTTGGAATGTCCGGGACCGGTGAACCCCCGGCCGGCGGCGTCAGGACCGTGCGCGGGAGCGATTCGCGCGGGTTCCACTCCTCGACATTGACGATCACCCAGACGACGAGGCGCGCCCCATCGGGCAGGCGGAGTGGCGTTCGGCTACTGATGGCGGAGTAAGGAATTCGCTCGTGTGGCAGCATCGCAGTGATTGGTGATCGAGCGCCCGGTGATTTCCTAAATCGTCTGCATCCGCGCCACACGCGCCGACGTGATATCGCGAATCGTCGGCGTTCCCATCTGGCGCATTGTCAACGTGAGCTCGGCGCGGAGAATCTCGAGGACACGTTCGACGCCCTCCTGACCGAAGGCGGACAGGCCCCAGACGTACGGCCGACCGATGCCGACTGCCCGTGCACCCGACGCGAGCGCTTTGTAGATGTCCGTCCCATGTCGGAACCCACCGTCGACGAACACCGGAATGCGTCCACCCACGGCTTGCGCGACTTCGGGGAGGCAATCGATGGTGGCCCGTAGTGTCTCGCTGGCGCGACCGCCATGGTTGGAGACGATGATTCCGTCGGCACCATGTTCGACGGCAAGCCGCGCGTCTTCGGCGCTGTCCAGCCCTTTCAGCAGCACTTTCATGCGCGTCAGCTTCTTCAGCCGATTGATGTACTCCCACGTTGCTTCAGGCGGATTCGTGCGCGTGTCGCTGAGTCCCTCGTACATCGGATTGTGCACCCGGGTGCCGGGGCCTTTGACGTGGCATGCGATGCAGCTGCGCGTATCTTGCCGCGCGAAGCGCGTGGCTGTCGGTGTGTTCCTGCCGGCCAGCAGATCGACGGTCCAGACGATCACCGGACATCCAGCGTCTTCGACGCGCTTCACCAATTTTTCCGTATCGCTCCATGCGCGTGGCATGTAGAGCTGATACCAGAGCGGTCCGCCGTGCGCTTTCGAAACCTCCTCGAGCGCCGTGCTCGTGGCCGACGACAGGATCATCTGATGCTTCTTCGCTCGGGCCGCCCGCGCGGTCGCAAGCTCGCCTTCATGGAAGAACGCCTGCTGCCCGCCGACCGGGCAGACGAAGATCGGTGTCTCCCATTTCGTTTCGAAGACGTCAACGCTCAGATCTGCTTTCGAGACGTCCACAAGCCGCCGCGGCTTCAGACCGATGCGCTTGAAGGCTTCCATGTTTGCCTTCAATGTCAGGTCATCGTCGACACCGGTTGCCATGTAGCCCCAGTGTGCAGGCGGCAGCGCGCGCCGGGCCGCTTCCTCGAAGTCCATCACCTGGAGGAAATCTTTCGCGGCAGTCGGAACCGCATCGTGCGACGCGACGAGCTGTTGCGCCCATGCGCGCGCGGCTGGCGCCACGACGGTGCTGGCCGCAATGAACAGGAGGAACTCGCGGCGATTCTGTGACAGCAGTGAACGATTCTCAATCATGAGCGCAACCCCTTTTCGCGATTCTCAGCGTTGGGATACTCGTTCAGACGCAAGCCCAGCGTTCGCCTGCGCAATGACGTAGGCTCGGATGGCGTCCGCTTTGGTCGCGTCGAGCACCTCTGCGAACGAAGCCATCCCGTTTGCCTTCAACACGCCTCCGAGTACGACGGCGGCCCATGTGTCTGTCGAACCGAGTGCCGCGCTGTAGCGCAGGTCCGGAAGAATACCGAAGTTCACCGCGCCCACTGGACCATGACAGCGGCCGCAGTAGTTCCGGTATTCCGCTTCGCCGCGCGCGACCGTCGCGGCAGAGGTGGTGGCGGGCGGCGGCGCGAGTGGCCGCACAGGTCGTGGCTCTGGTGCGGGAAGCTTGTTGGTACCTCCCAGCGCGTAGACGAGCAGACGCGAGACATTCGGCAGGGAGTTCCCCTTGGCATTGGCTTGCGCCCCTGACATCGCCCACGACCCGCCTGTACCAACCATGATGGCGACATACTGCACGCCTCCGGCCATATACGACATCGGCGGCGCGATCACACCGGTCTGAGTCTGCGTGGACCAGAGGCTCTTTCCGTTCGCCGCGTCGAGCGCCATGAACTCGCCAGTGCCCGTTCCCTGGAAAACAAGACCGCCGGCCGTCGAGAGCACGCCGCCATTGGCGGCGCCCTCGCGCTCTGCGCGCCACACCTCGCGCTGCCGAATCGGGTCCCATGCGATGAGCGGTCCCCCAACGCTGGCGAGCGTGGTTCGTAGCGCTGACGCCTGCGCGGCCGGATCTGCGAGCGGGGCGGCCCGGCGGATGCCGAGATTCGTGGTCAGCGGCGAGGGTGTGAAGTTGGCGTCATGCGTGAACGTGTAGTTCTGCTTGTGGACCGGAATGTAGACAAGACCAGTGGCAGGACTGAAAGACATCGGGTGCCAGGTGTGCGCGCCATTCGGATTCTGCAGTGACGCGAAGGGTTTGCCGGTTTTGTAGAACCTCGCGCCCGGTGTCTCGACAGGTCGACCGGTCTCGCTGTCGACGTGAGTGGCCCAACTGATGTCGGTGAATTTCTCCGCAGAAATGAGCGCGCCAGTCTTCGCGTCGAGCACGTAGAAGAAGCCGTTCTTTGGCGCCTGCATCACGACCCGGCGCATCTGGCCGTTCAGCGCCAGGTCGGCCACGATGATGTGCTGCGTCGCGGTGTGATCCCAGGTTTCGCCCGGTGAGGTCTGGTAGTGCCACACATACGACCCGTCGTCGGGGTCGAGCGCAACGATTGACGCAAGAAACAGGTTATCGCCCTTGCCTTCGCTGCGAATCAGATGGTTCCATGGCGATCCGTTGCCCACGCCGACATACAGCAGGTCGAGCTCGGGATCGTAGGCCATGGAGTCCCACACGGTGCCGCCGCCACCGAGCTTCCACCATTCGCCACTCCATGTGGTGGCGGCCATTTTCAAGGCGGGGCTTTCAAAGCCGTCAGCAGGGTTGCCAGGCACGGTGTAGAAGCGCCATGCCAATTCTCCGGTGTTGGCGTCGTACGCGGATACGTACCCGCGCACGCCGAATTCCGCACCCCCATTGCCGATGATCACTTTGCCCTTCACCACGCGCGGGGCGCCAGTGATGGTGTACGGCTTGGTACGGTCGACGGTGTTGACGTCCCAGAGCTCGCGGCCCGTGGCCGCGTCGAGCGCAATCAGGCGGCCGTCGAAGGAGCCGACAAAGACCTTGCCGTCCCACACCGCGACGCCGCGGTTGACGACGTCACAGCAGGCGTTGACGGCCCATTCACCGGGCACCTCGGGATCGTAGGCCCACAGTGGCTTGCCGGTGGCTGCGTCATACGCTTTCACCTTGCTCCACGCAGTGGACACGTACAAGACGCCGTCCACGACCAGCGGCGTTGCCTCCTGACCGCGACGACTGTCGAGATCCGCGAACCACGCCAACGACAGCTTCCCGACGCGTCGTTGTGTTGATCTGATCGAGGGGGCTGAACCGCTGCTCACCGTACGTTCGCCCGTGCGCCATCCACTGGCCGGGCTCGCCCTCGGCGGCGGTGAGACGAGCGGCGCCTACTGAGGCGGGGCTCGCCGCGGCCACTTCTTCCGGTGCGGAAGAACGGCAGCCCATCGCAGCAAGAGCGGTCAACACGACAACGAGCGGGGAAAATCGCTGGAACATGTCGGTATCCCTCCGTTGTGCTCTCATTTTTCACCACGGATTCTAATCCCAGCCGGCTCTCGACGGGGGTAGTATGAACGCCGTCATGAGAGCCATCACTTACGTCGCTGGTCTGGTCGTCATGGCGTCTGTCATCGCGCCAGCCTGCTCGTCGCCCAACGAGAACCAGGCGCCACGCACGGAGCGTTCGACCGTCTTCGAAGGAGCGCGCCTCATCACAGGTGATGGCAGTGCGCCCATGGAGGATTCCATATTCACGGTGACGGACGGCGCGTTCAGCCTGGTCGGCCGTCGATCCGAGGTGCAGATCCCAGCGGGAGCGACGCGCGTTGACCTGACCGGCAAGACGGTGATGCCGGCAATGGTCGATCTCCACGGTCACCTGGGATTTCAGAACGTGCCCGCCGCATCAATGTCGAAAGAGATGTACACGCGGGAGAATCTCATCGACCATCTCGAGCGTCTCGCGTACCACGGCATCAGCGCCGTCGTCGATATCGCCGATCTTGTCGACCGATCGGATTTGCACGGAGGCCGGACGAAGTGGGGCGACGTGCCGCTGCGCATGCGCAACGAGATCGTCCCGGGCGCGGCACTGTTCAAGACGGCCGGTCCCGGCATCGCGTGGCCCGGTTCAGGAGCGCAGGGTCACCCGTCGAGATCCGATGTGCCGTATCCGGTGACGACGGTTGCAGAGGCGCGCGAAGCAGTGGGTGACTACGCGCGCATGAACCCGGAGTTCATCAAGATCTGGGTGGACGACCGCGACGGGAAAGCGAAGAAGCTGACGCCACCTATCTATCGAGCGATCGCCGAGGAGGCGCACGCTCGCAACATCCCCGTTGTTGCACATAACGTGAAGCTGGCCGATGCGAAGGAACTCATGCGGGCAGGGGTCGAGGGTTGGGTCCACACGCCCGTGCGCGGCGGTGACGAGGTCGACGACGAGCTGATCGCGATTGTCAAAGAGCGAATCGCGAAGAACGATCGACCGAACATGTGGATGACGCCGGGACTTCGGCCGACATGGATGAATACCTTCGGTGGCACCAGACCGGCATGGGTGGACGATCCGCTGCTCCTTGATACGTATGCAGCCGAGCAGAATCAGCAGCATCTGGCTGACGACCTGGCGCATCTGACGAAAGAGCAAGTCGAGAGCGCCCGTCGCAGTCTCGAACGGGACGGCCGCAATACGATGCGGCTGAGAGCCGCGGGAATCCGGGTGGGCCTTGGAACCGATACCGGGCAGATCCGGCACCGCATCGCGTACTTCGCACACCTGGAGCTGGAGGCGCTGGTTGCAGTCGGCATGTCGCCGGCCGAAGTCATTGTGGCGGCGACACGCGATTCGGCCGACATCGCGAAGGTGAACACGGGATTGGTGGCTGCGGGACGAAATGCCGACTTCATCGTGCTCGATGCCAATCCGCTCGATAACATCGCCAACACGCGGCGCATCAACAAGGTGTACCTGCGAGGTCAGGAGGTCGATCGCGCAGGGTTGCGGGCGCGATGGCAGGCCCAGATGAAATCAGGTCAGCGCGTCACCTCGACCAGTTCGAGCCCTTCACGGCTTGGTCCCTCGATGAGCACGGCTCGAACGTCGCCAAGCCTGTAGGGGCCTTCGAGAATCTTCACGCTTTCGGCTCGCAGCTTCGTCATCCACGCGTCGAGGTTTGCCACACTCAGCGCAAAGTGATCGACGAGCTGTCCGCGCGTGCCCACGAGCGGACGATCATCCTGGCGCATATACCAGTTGACGGCCACGGATCCAAAGACCACACCGGCCGTTGGTGTCCTATACATCCCTCCGACTTCGAGAGCGGGCCATGTCCTGTCGGCACCTCGCGGCACCTTGCAGTCTGCCTCAGTGCGCGATGGGCCGCCTCGCCCCTGCGCCACAGCGGCGTTCAGATGACGCTGATACCAAAGCTGGGCGCAAAACGGGTCCTCCTGATACATGTGCACGTGATTGAACCGCTCGGCCGGCATGTCGCCCTGGTATTCGACAAGCGACTCGTCCGGTCCGCGCAGGTACGCGAATCCCGCGCCGCCGTTTGCCTTTACGCCCTTCGCCTTCGCCTCAGCGATCTGCGCTTTAGTCAGCCCAAGCACGCCTCCGGTGCCCGGCCATGTATCGCTGCTCACCGCTACCGTGCCGCCCTCTTCAGTCGTGTACAGCGGCGCCAGCGTGACGCCATCCCTCTTGAACCTCTCGAGCGTCTGCCGCACGTTCGTAACGTGCCAGCCGAAGTGCCAGATTGCCGATTGCGGCTCCGTCGCTGGCGGGTGATCGACTTTGCTGAACAGCACCAGCACGTCGTTGGGCGAGCTCAGTGCGGGCAAGCCTGCCCATGTCGACTTCGACGTGCTCGGGAACGCTCTCGTGTAAAAGGCGACTGCCGCGTCCGGATTGACCGAGTTGAGGTGCAGGTGATGAAAGCCAGGCGATGCCAGGCCATTCGTCTGACCGTCGAGTCGCCCGATACCCCACGCGAAGGTTGTTGGGACGAAGAGTGCTGCTGCGAGCCATCTGCGCGTCATGGGCGGTCCACTACTTTCTGATTGCCGGGTTCACGTAGTCCCTCGGAAGCACCCGATCCGGATCCGGCCGGACGCTCACTGATTCACGGGACGCCGACCGTTCGTGGAGGACTGTAACAGAAGGGGTACGCGAAAAGAGACAAAGAGACGCTGAGCGGCTGCTTCGCGCGAGAACGCTTTTTGCCCTATTGCCTTTATATGCCCGACGCCGAGAGCGTGCCGGAGGAGACTTCATTGCGGCAGCGCTTGAAGCGCGAGACCGCGGCCGTGCATCAGCACCTCGAGGCCCAGCTGGGGCTGCTCGATTCCAGCCTCGACGTGCACCGATATCGCCGCGTGCTCGAGACGTTCTACGGCTTCTACGTCCCCGTCGAGATCGACGTGACGCGGCTCGCGGCCGCGGAACCGCCGCTCGGGTTTCCGCTGCGCGCTCGCGCCGAGCTCATCGAGCGCGATCTCCTGGCGCTGGGCCTGTCTCCGGCGGAGCTGGCGGCGCTCGCACTATGCCGTGACCGGCCGGAGCTGTCGTGCTTCGAGGATCTTGCCGGCTGTCTTTACGTACTCGAAGGTGCCTGCCTCGGAGGCCAGGCCCTCACCCCGCTGCTGTACCGGCGACTCGGCCTCACGAAAGACAACGGTGCTGCGTTCTTCGCCGGCGACGAGGAGTGGACGTTGCCGAGGTGGACCGGCGTAGTTACCTGGCTCGACGGACTGCCTCACACTGGCGCATCAACCGCAAAGATCATCACTGCCGCGAAAGCGACGTTCGATGCGCTTGCGCGATGGACGGCAAGTTGCTCGAGGGGGGTGCCGTGGTCGATCTGAACGATTGTGATCGCGAACCGATCCACATACCAGGAACGATTCAGCCCTTTGGTGTGCTCTTCGCGTTGGACGAGGAGATGAAGGTCACTCAGGTCAGCGAGAACGTGACCGACCATCTCTCATTGCGCGTCGACGAGGTCCTCGGCCGGCCGCTTTCCGAGAGCGTGGATCCGGCCGGCGCCGAAGAGGCGCGTTCGGTGCTGCGCGAACGGCGCTGGCTCGACGCGAACCCGCTGGCCATCGGCGCGTGCGGGAAGCGATTCGACGGGATCGTTCACCGTCACGAGGGCGCCGCCATCCTCGAGCTCGAGCCCAACCCGGAGACTGCGGAGGAGCGTTCGATCCATCATCCGTTCCGCGCGGCGCTCTTGCGCGTGCAGCGCGCGAGCACACTGAGCGAGCTTGCCACGGTCATCACTCAGGAGATGCGGCACACCACCGGATTCGAGCGCGTCATGTTCTATCGATTCCACGAGGACGGCAGCGGCTCGGTCGACGCCGAAGCGAGGGATGCGGCGCACGAACCGTATCTCGGCTTGCGCTATCCGGCGTCCGACATTCCCGCGCAGGCACGCAGGCTGTATCTCAAGAGCTGGTTGCGTCTGATCTTCGACGTTGACCAGAAGGCGGCGCGGATCGTTCCGGCCCTGCGACCCGACACCGGAGCGCCACTCGACCTCAGCTTCTCGGTACTTCGAAGCGTTTCGCCCGTTCACATCGAGTACATGAAGAACATGGGCGTTCGCGCCTCGATGAGCATCTCGCTCATCGTGCGCGATCGGCTGTGGGGGCTCATCAGCTGTTTGAACCACACCGGTCCGTGGCGCGTCTCGCAGCGGATGCGATCGGCATGCGAATTCATGGGCCGCCTTGCGTCGCTTCAGATCGCCGCGTTCGAGGATCGTGAGCTGCTCGCATTGCGGGCGTCGCGTCGAGCGACGGAGGACGCGTTGCACCGCGCAATGAAGGAGACCACGGGCAGCGTGCTCGCGGCCCTCGTCGCTCAACCAAGGGCGCTGATGGACCTGGTCGACGCCGGTGGTGCCGCCGTCGTGGAGAATGAAGAGCCCGTCACGTGCGGCAATGCTCCACCGGCCGACATCATCCGCGAGATCGCGCGCTGGCTCGAAGGAAAGGGCGATCTCAGGCCGTTCGCTTCCGATTCACTCGGACTCGACTTTCCGCCAGCGCTCGCGGCGAGCGACGTCGTGAGCGGTCTGCTAACGTTCGCGCTGCCTGGCGCCCGCCTCATGTGGTTCCGACCAGAGATCATCCGGACGGTGAATTGGGGTGGCGATCCAACCAAACCCGTCGATACAGAGGCAGGCAAACACCTGCGCCCGCGCCACTCGTTCGCTCTGTGGAAGGAGGAGGTGCGCGCCCGCTCCCGTCCGTGGACACCGAGCGATCTCGAGGCCGCCGACGAGCTGCAGCGCCGCGCCACCGAAGTGGACATCGAGCGGCATCTCTCCAGCGAACAGCGCGCCGTGCTCGCGCGCGACGAGGTGCTCGCGGTAGTGTCCCACGATCTGAGGAACCCATTGTCCGTGATCCTGCTCGAAGCCGTTCAACTCTTGGGCCACTTGCCGGAGACCGGCGACCCACACGCGCGCGAATTGCGTCAGTCCGTGGAGCGCATCAGGAGATCGACAACGCGCATGAAGGCGTTGATCCAGGATCTCCTCGAGCTTGCGAGGATCGAGGCGAAGACCTTTCCGCTCGAGATTCGGCCTGTTGAGAGCCGCGATCTGCTCGAGGATGCCGTGACCGACGCGCAGCCGCTGGCGGACGCAAAGCACATCTCCCTCGTCCTGGATCTGCACGATCCACCGAAGATCGACGCCGACCCGCACCGCATCTCGCAAGTGCTCTCGAACCTGCTCAGCAACGCGATCAAGTTCACCCCCGAGGATGGGACCGTCACACTGCGCGCGTGGCCGCGCGACGGAGCGCTCGCGGTCGCCATCGCGGATACGGGGCGCGGGATCGCTCAGGAAGATCTCACGCACGTATTCGATCGATTTTGGCGACCCCAGGGGTCGAAAGGAGAGGGAACGGGGCTAGGGCTCTACATCGCGCGGGGAGTCGTGGAGGCGCACGGCGGACGCGTGTGGGCCGAGTCTTCTCCCCAGGGAGCAACCTTCACGTTCACGTTGCCGCTCGAGCCGCGCCGCGACTGAGCGCTCACGGGTCGCGACCACGCCTGTTTCATCGGACGAGCCAAGACGGAGAGCCATGGCTCAGCCGTATATCGTGTCCGAACTGCTCGAAGGAGAGACACTTCGCGAGCGGCTGAATGGTGGTCCGTCAGCCCGTGCGCACAGCCCTTAGAATGCTTCGCGATAAGTCGGCGCGCCGATATCCAAGGGGCATTCTGCGCGAAACGCGAAAGTCCCTGAATTCCCGATGTTTCGGCTTCATCTCGTCTAACTCGCGCGAGGAACTCGCCATGCTACGGTCGTTCGCTCCCCCGGTCTTTGCCACTCCTGAGCAGACGCTGCGCGCCAACATCCTTCACCTGGTCATTGGCGTCACCGTGCTCATTGTCGTCGGGTTCCTGGCGCTGATCGTGATCATGCAACCAGGGACCATGTCACGTGGCGCGCCGGCGGCGGTCTTCATCTGCGGCCTGGGCCTCTCGCTGCTCCACGTCAATCGATCTGGTCGAACGCGGTTGGCCGCGATCCTGTTCGCCGCTGGTCTTATTGCGCTGATGACCGCACTGGCGGTGACGGCCGGAGGTGTCCGTTCGCCCGGGGTCACGATGTACTTCGTCATCGTAATGATGACCGGCCTGCTGCTGGGCGAGCGGGCCGGATCAGTGACTGCGTTAGTCTGCGCCGCGCTTGGTCTCGGCCTTCTCCTGGCGGACGGGGCAGGCTTGCTCCCCCCAGGCATTCAGTACAGCTCGACAACCATCTGGCTCTTGAGTTGTCTCTACATGGGCGTGGTCGTCCTCCTTCTGCGATTGCCCACGATGTTGATAAGGACTGCCCTGTTTCAGGCCGAGTCCGAGTTGGCCGAAAGGAAGCAGGCCGAGCAGCAGTTGCAGGAAAACGAACAGCTTCTGCACATCTTGATCGAGAACACGCCAGCCGCGGTCGCGATGTTCGATACCGAGATGCGTTACATGGCCTACAGCCGACGCTGGCTGACCGATTATCGCCTCGGCAACAGGGAGCTAAAGGGCCTCAGCCATTACGAGGTATTCCCCGAGATCGGCGAGGATTGGAAGGCCGTCCATCGCAGATGCCTGGCAGGCGTCAAAGAGGCGCGGGAGGAAGATCCATTTCCCCGTGGCGATGGCACGGAAGACATCGTCCGGTGGGCCGTGCAGCCGTGGACAAAGGGAAACGGTCAGGTCGGCGGCCTCACAGTGTTCACGGAAGTGATCACAGATCGGGTGCGCGCTCGTGAGGAGCGCAGATCGCTCAGGAATCAACTGCTTCAGGCCCAGAAGATCGAAGCGTTGGGAACACTGGCCGGCGGCATTGCCCACGACTTCAACAATCTTCTGGCGATGATCGGGACCAATGCCGAGGTGGGCCTCGCCGAAACGAAGGAGGGAGACCAGGCACGCACTTCCTTCGACGAAATTGTCAAGGCGACGGCGAGGGCCAAGGACGTGGTTCGACAGATCCTCTGGTTCAGCCGAAGACAGGATTCGGCGCGCGAGACGATCTCGTTGCAGCCGGTGGTCGAGGATGTGCTGACATTCCTTCGCGCGACGCTGCCCACCAGTGTGGAGTTCAGGACAACGGCGGAACCTGGGGTGCCTCGCGTCTCCGCGAATGCATCTCAGGTGTATCAGATCCTGATGAACATCGGGACCAACGCCGGACACGCAATGCCGGCGGGAGGCGTCCTGTCTGTCAGCCTGGACCGCACTGAGGTCACAACCCCTGAAGCCACCGCGTGCGGCGTCTTGCACGAGGGTGAATACGTCCGCGTGATCGTGCAGGACACTGGCACGGGGATGAGTCGCGAAACGCTCGGTCGGATCTTCGAGCCGTTCTTCACCACCAAAGGACTCGAAGGCACCGGGCTCGGTCTGTCGGTCGTCCACGGTCTCGTGAAAGACCACGGCGGCGCTGTCACAGTAGAGAGCGAACCGGGCAAGGGCTCGACGTTCCGAGTGTATCTTCCGGCAGCCCGCGCCGAACCCGCTGATCTGCCCGTGAAAGAAGCAGCGCCTGTTCGCGGCACGGGGCAGCACTTCATGTATATCGATGACGAACAGGGTCTGGGCTCGGCGATGATCCGTGCTCTGAAGCTCCTGGGTTATCGCTGCACCTTCTACTCCGACGCGAGGGTGGCGCTGGCTGCGTTCCGCAGCGATCCAGACCAGTTCGACGCGGTCATTTCAGACATGACGATGCCGTTTCTCTCCGGCTTTGACGTCGTCAAAGAGCTGCATGCCATCCGCCCTGACTTGCCTGTCGCGCTCACGTCGGGCAGATCCAACCAAGGCACGCACGCCGCCGCGTATTCTCTGGGCATCAAAACGTGGATCTCCAAGCCGGCAACGATCGATGAGCTGAGCCACGCACTGACGCTCTTGTTGCAAAGTGCCGGAAATCGCGGTGCTCCGAGATAACCTGATACGATTCCGCGGCGTGGGAATTGTGCGATTCGTTCTGCTGATCGAACTCCTCATCATCGCTGCCATGCCGGCTTCTGGCGCGGCGCAGAAGTTCATCGGGATCGATGACGACCCGCAACTTGGCCCGGCCGACGCAAAAGTCACCATCATTGAGTTCGGCGACTACCAATGCCCGAGCTGTAGAGCGTTCTGGCGCGAGACACTGCCGCGAATCAAGAAGGAGTACGTGGACACGGGCAAGGTCAGGATCGTTTACAGGGACTTTCCTATCGACGAGATCCATCCAGAAGCGACGATGAGCGCAATCGCTGCAAACTGCGCCGGCGACCAGGGGAAGTACTTCGAGTTCCACGACAAGGTATTCCGCGAGCAGGACAGGCGCGGGCGCGACATCGTACGCTTCAAGACGGCCGAGCTGAAACGCTGGGCGACCGAAGTCGGCCTCGATGCCCCGATGTTCAACGAGTGCGTCGACGCCGGGCGCCACAAAGAGGAAGTGGCGAAGGATTACAGCGACGGCGCGGGCGTCGGCATCAACGGCACGCCCTTCTTCTTTATCAACGGCCGCGTCATCGCCGGCGCGCAGCCGTTCGGCAATTTTCGGAGAGTGATTGAGGAGGAGCTCAAGAAGTAGGCGGGTCCGGCTGAAGCCGGACTCTACGTACGCTTAGGATTCGCGAGTTGTGCGCGACCTGCCGGGCCGAAGGCCAAACGTTCCGACCACCGGTTTCACCATCTCGGCGAAGTCGCTGTAGTGCATGCACAGCGACTCGGTGTGCGTGCCGGCGTTGAAGACCATCTCCGGCTCGCCCACGAAACACTGCTCCACGAAGACGCGATGGCCGTACATGGTGCCGAACGGCGGGGCGGCGCCCACTTCACAATCCGGGTAGAGACCCGCAATCTCGTCTTCCCTGGCAATGCGAAGCGTCTCGACCCGCGCAATCACGCGGAGCTGTTCGAGGTCTACCTGGTAATGGGCCGGCACGAGCGCCTGCACCGGCTGGTCGTCGGCGATACAGATGACAACCTTCACCGCGCAGCGGCCTGGAGTATGCGACACGGCCGCCGTCTCCTGGGCGGTATAGGCCGGGGGATGTCGATACACCAGGTAAGGCATCCGTTCCCGCTTGAGCGCCGCGGCCAGAGACGCGGGCAAGGCCATGAGACGGTGCACTAGATAGCATGGCCCCGCACCGGCGGTCCACAGTTCTTTTCAGCTAAAATGTGGCCGCTTCAGGCTAGCGCGGCTTTGCCCTTGGACCGGGCCAAGCGTGTGCGAAATGCTGGATCCGGGCCGTGTCAAACGGGCGGTGCGGCGGTATGCTTGTGCAGTCGCGAAAAATTTCGCATCGGCATCGAACCCTAGAAGGGGCGTGTGATGAAGGAAAGACCTCGTTACCCAGGGATTCGGGTCACTGCCAACGGCAATCAGCTGGTCTCCTATCACACTGAGACCCGCATTGCTGACGCGGGTGTCTTCTACCCGATTACGCCGTCAACCGAAGGCGGAGAGCTGTACCAGCAGGCCTACGCCGAAGGCAAACTCAACGTTTTCGGGCAGAACACCATCGCCATCGAAGCCGAAGGCGAGCACGCGGCGCAGGGTGGCGCGATCGCCCACTCGGTGTGCGGCAAGCGCGTCGTCAATTACACCTCCGGCCAGGGAGTGGTGTACGGCGTGGAGCAGTACCTACCACGCGCCAGGCAAATGCTCGACGATGGTGCTGGAAGTCGCGGCCCGGGCCCTGACCAAGCATGCCCTCAACGTGCACTGCGGTCATGACGACGTGTACGGTGCGCTCGATACGGGCTGGATCATCGCGTTCGGCAAGGACGCCCAGCAGACGGCCGACCAGGCGCTGATTCTCCGGCGGGTCACCGAGCTGAGCTTGACCCCTGGCATGAATGTGATGGACGGCTTCCTCACCTCACACCTCGAGCGGACGTTCTACAAACACGAGTCGCAGTTGATTCGCGAGTATCTCGGCGCACCGGAAGACGTTATCGAGTGCCCGACTGAGAGCCAGCGGATCCTCTTCGGCCCCACCCGGCGTCGCGTCCCGAAGATGATCGACCTCACGAACCCTGTGCTGCTGGGCCCCGTCCAGAACCAGGAGCACTACATGCAGGGCGTGGTCGCGCGACGCAATCACTTTACGGAGCCCATTCTTCAGTTCTTCGAGGAGGCGTACAAAGTCTTCGGGGAGATGACCGGCCGCTACTACGGCCTGGTCAGCGAGTACAAGACTGAGGACGCCGATACGGTATTCGTCTCACTCGGATCGGCGGCCGAAAACATCGAGGCCGCGGTCGACTATCTTCGCGAAAAGCGCGGCGTCAAAGTCGGTTCCATCCACCCCAACGTCTTCCGTCCTTTCCCAGAAGCAGCCATCGTCAAAGCCCTCGCCGGCAAGAAGAACGTGATCATCCTCGAGCGCACGGACGAGCCGATGGCAGGCGACAACCCGATGGGGCGCGATATCCGCACGGCGCTCAACAAGGCGCTGCAGGGCGAGAGCGGGCTGCCGACGATCACGGCCGCTCAGATGCCGCGCCTGTTCGGCGGCGTGTACGGTCTGGGGTCGCGCGACTTCCGGCCCGAGCACCCGATCGGCGCGTACGAGTTTGCAACGGGCACACGCGCGCGCAAGGACGGCAAAAGGGCCTCCGACAGCGTCTCGTTCATGGTGCTCGGCGTCGATCACGAATACGAGGTGAAGTCGGACGACACCCCGTCGCTGCTGCCTGAGGGTGCGATTGCCGTCCGCTTCCACTCGGTCGGCGGCTGGGGCGCCATCACCACGGGCAAGAACCTCGGCGCCATCATCGGCGACCTGAACGATTTGCTCTACGACCGCGACAAAGTCGTCGACGAGTTCGGGAACCCCAAAGAAATCATCCACGTCAGCGCAAACCCCAAGTACGGGTCCGAAAAGAAGGGCGCGCCGACGTCGTACTTCATGATTGCCGCGCCGGAGCGGATTCGCGTCAACTGCGACCTGCGCCACGTGAACGTGGTGCTCTGCTGCGACCCGAAGGCGTTCACGCATACCAATCCGCTCGACGGAATGTCCGAGGGCGGCAGCCTTGTGTGGGAATCCGAAGAAGAGGGCGAACAGGCGTGGGAGCGGCTGCCGCTGTGGGCGCGCAAGCAGATCCTCGATAAGAAAATCCGCGTCTTCACGCTGCCGGGCTTCAAGATCGCGCGCGAGGCGACTGACCGCGGCGACCTTCAGCTCCGCATGCAGGGCAACGCGTTTCTGGGGGCGTTCTTCTCGGTCTCGCCGATGTTGCAGGACTTCGGGATAACGCCCGAGCAGTTCCGCGACGCCGTCTACAAGCAGTACGTCAAGAAGTTCGGAAAGCTCGGCGAGGGGGTCGTCAGCTCGAACATGGAGGTCATGACCAAAGGTTTCGAGCTGGTCCGCGAGATAAAGGTGGGAGAGCTCGAAGCGCCGGATCGCTCCACACTCCGCGGCCAGGCGCTGCTGCCGGTTCTCATGCCACAGAGCATCGCGGCGAGCGAAGGCTGCGGGACCGGCTGCCGCACTGTCGCCCCGCCTGAGGGACAGGCCGAACGGACGCCGCTCACACAGGTCGGCGAGTTCGACAGGCTGTTCCGGTCGAAGTTCGGTTACAACCAGCCGGCCAATGCCTATGCCGCGCTCGGCATCATGGCGGCCGGCAGCGGTGACACCGCGTCCAAGTACGTGGCTCGCCGCGAAACCCCGCTCTACATTCCGGAGAATTGCACGCAGTGCATGGAGTGCATCGCCGTCTGCCCCGACACGGCGCTGCCTAACTGCTCGCAGGACCTGAACACGATTCTGCGCACCGCGATCACGAACTACGTGAGCGACGCGGGCGAGCGGCAGAAGCTGCTGCAGCTGCTGCCTCAGATTGAGAAGCGGTCGCGCGAAATCATGCGCGACAGCCTCAAGGCGCGAGCCACCGCCTCTGCCGGAGATCATCCGGAACGTCACCAACGAAGTCGACGGCTTCGTGGCGCCGCAGGCGAAGCGCGAGTTCTTCGACATCATTGCCAAGGTGCCGATGGCCTACCAGAAGGCCAACGCCATCTTTGCCACACCGGAGAAGCGGACGCCCGGCGGCGGCGGCGTCTTCTCCATCTTCGTGTCGGATCCTCTGCAAAGGGTGCGCGGCCTGCGTCACCGCCTGCGGCGAGCACGAGGCGCTCCGGATGGTGCAGGAAACCGAGGAAGTGAACGCCGAGCACGAAACGGGCACCGCGTTTCTCAACATGCTGCCCGACACACCGCAGAAATACCTCGGCCTCTACAACGACACGCGGCCTCAGGACTCGAAGACGGCGACGCTGCGTAACATGCTGATGGTACGGCGCAACTACGACGCGCTCGTCTCGGGCGACGGCGCGTGCGCCGGCTGCGGCGAGAAGAGCATCCTGCGCTCGGTAGCGGCCGTGACCGAGTCATACATGCGCCCGCTGTACCACGCGAAAGCCGACCGACTGCGCGCCAAAGCCGACCAACTGGACAGGGAGGGCGTCGAGAAGCTCGCGGCGGTGCGCGAACGGAACCCGCAGGAATACGAGCTGCTGCGGCAGGGGATCGCGCATCTGGTCATGGGGCTCGGCGGCGAGGACGAAAAGGACACCAAGGCGCGCATGAAAGCGCACGGCGCGATCTCTGACCGGGACCTGATCGACGGCATCACTGCCGTGATGCGCCACGAAGCCTTCAACCATAAGAACCTCCAGCCCGTGGACGGCCGGCTGGCCAACGGCATGTCGGTGATGGCAATGGCCGCGCATACCGGCTGCAACACGGTCTACGGGTCAACGCCGCCCAACAACCCGCACCCGTATCCGTGGATGAACTCACTCTTCCAGGACGGCATCACCGTGGGCTGGTTGCTCGGCGAAAGCTTCATGGTCGATCACGGCCGCCGTTCGGTGATCCCTGAGCGGCTGACCGACGCGATCCTGCATCGCACCTCGGACGTCATGACACCCCGCGAGTACTACGAATACGTGCACTTCAGCGATGCGTTGATGACCGACCAGGAAATCCTGGAGCTCCCGAAGGTGTGGGTGGTCGGCGGCGACGGCGGCATGGGCGACATCGGCTACCAGAACATGTCGAAGGTGATTCTGCAGAACCGTCCCAACGTGAAAGCGGTGATGCTCGACACCCAGGTCTACTCGAACACGGGCGGGCAGAACTCGGACTCGACCCCGATGCTCGGTGGCAACGACATGAACGTGTTCGGAGCGGCCACTCAGGGCAAGAACCACGAGAAGAAGACCGTGGCCGAGACGTTCCTCGCAGGGCACGGGTCGCCCTTCGTGGCGCAGGTTTCGATCGCCAACGCGCCGAAGCTGTACCGGTCGATTCTCGACAGCCTCGAGTATCGCGGCACTGCGTTCCTCCAGTGCTTCACCACCTGCCAGCCCGAGCACGGCGTCGCCGATGACCTGGCGCTCACCCAGGCGCAGCGCGTGCGCGATTCCCGCGGGGCTCCGGAATTTGTGTTCAACCCGCGGCTGGGTGAGACGTACCAGGAAGCGCTCGACGTCAAAGGCAACCCGTCGATCGACATCGACTGGTACGAGACGAAGTTCAAAGCCACCAACGAGCAGTACAGGTACACGGTCGCTCACTGGTGCGCGACCGAAGCGCGCTTCCGGAATCACCTCAAGAAGATCAAGAGAGACGACGCGGCAAAGCTGATTCCGCTGGAGAACATGCTCGTGCGCATCACCCAGCAGGACGTCGTCTATCGGAGGTACCTGCGCGAAGAGCACCGTTCGTTCGTCCCGGATTTCGGTGTCTACATCCGGATCCAGGGGTCGAACGGCGACGTCGAGTATCGGTCGATTTCGCGCCAGCTCGTCCTGTTCTGCGTGGAGCGCCGCAAGGCGTGGCGGATGCTGCAGAGCAAGGCCGGCATCGAGAATCGCGAGTACAAGGCGCAGCGATCCCTGCTCGCGGATGTCGACGCAGGCAAGGTGTCAAAGGAACACCTGTTTGCGTATGCCGAACAGCTGCTGAAAGAGCGGATGCCGGCTGCAGGCGGCGCGCACAAGCCTGCGGAACCCAGGGTGACGCCGCCTCCCGCGGCGGCCGCCGCAGCTGGATCGACAGTAGGCGTTTCGTAACCCGGGCGGGCCGCATCCAGCTTCGCGCTGGACCGCGGCTCGCGCCTCACCATGCGGTGCGGATGGGGATATAATCCGCGCCAATCTGCATCTGCTGACAGCGAGGAACCGTCATGAAGTGGATCTGCACGGCGCTGACTGTCACCTTCCTGGCCGCGGCTCACGTTGTCGCCCAGGACCTGTTCGTCACGATTCCCGCCACTCCGACGAAGAATCCCCTTGAAGGAAACGCCGAGGCCATCACAGCCGGCATGGGCGCCTATCGCGTGCGCTGCGCCGACTGTCACGGCATGGACGCCCGTGGGATCCGCGGACCCGATATCACGCAGGTGTGGGCGAAAGGCCGCACGGACGTGGCGCTCTTTTCAACCATTCACAACGGGGTCCCCGGCACCGAAATGCCCGCGTTTCCGGCACCCCGGACGTCGGACATGGATGTCTGGCGCATCCTCGCCTACCTGAAGACGATGGCTGCACCGGCTCCAGAGGGCCCACCGCGTGGCAATGCCGGCGCCGGCGAAAACGTGTTCGCCGCCAACTGCATGGGGTGCCACCGAGTGGGCGAACGCGGCGGGAACCTCGGACCCGACCTCTCGCGTATCGGCATCGCGCGTGCGCGTGCCGCCATGGCGCGGCAGATTCGCGGCACGGTAGCGGATTTCCGTAACGGGCTTCGAGCCTGTGACGCTGACGACTCCAAACGGGCAGGAGATTCGCGGCGTCAAGAAGAACGAAGACCTGTTCTCGGTGCAGGTCATGGACAACCGCGAACGGATTCAAGGTTATCTGCGCGAGGACATGCGCTCAGTGACCAACGAGAAGAAGTCGGCGATGCCGACGTTCGGTTCGGACAAGCTCTCCGATGATCAGCTCGACGACCTGCTCACATATCTCGAAACCTTGCAGGGAAACAAGCCAGCGCAATCCGAAGGCAATCGTTAAAGGAGTTCGTATGTTTCGACGATCGTCTACGCGCTTTGCCCTCGCGGCGCTCGGCGCGGCGGTAGTGGCGGTCACCGTGGCTGCTCAGGGTGTTCCGCCGGGACTCGTCACCTCACAAGAGCTGCTGGCAGGTCTTCCGGCCGACGGCTCACGCTGGGTGATGTTCGGCGGCAGCTATACGAACCAGCGGCATAGCCCGCTCACTCAGATCACGCCCGAGAACGTGACGCGCCTCGTTCCGCAGTGGACGTTCCAGACCGACATTTCGGGCAGCCGATTCGAGACGACGCCGCTGCTGCGCGACAACGTGCTGTACGTGACCGGGCCGCTGAACGCGGCGTGGGCGGTCGACGCGCGCACGGGCCGCGAGATCTGGCGGTACAAACGCGAGCTGCCGCCCACGGGCACACTCACCGCGTGCTGTGGTCTGGTCAACAAGGGGTTCGGCGTGCTGGGCGATCGCCTCTTCATGACGACGCTCGACGCGCACCTCGTCGCGCTCAACATGAAGACGGGCGGGGTCGTCTGGGATGTCGCGATGGCAGACTACAAGCAGGGATACGCCTCGACCATCGCCCCGCTCGTCGTCAAGGACAAAGTGATCGTCGGCGTGGCGGGAGGAGAATTCGGCATTCGCGGCTTTATCGACGCCTACGACGTGAAAACCGGCAACCGCGCATGGCGCTTCTACACCATTCCAGGACCAGGGGAACCGGGCAACGACACGTGGGCGGGCGATTCGTGGCAGCGCGGCGGCGCGAGTGTCTGGGTGACGGGCGCGTACGATCCCGAGCTCAACTTGCTCTACTACGGAATCGGGAACCCCGGACCCGACTATCACAGCGACAGCCGCAAGGGTGACAACCTGTACAGCGATTCGATCGTCGCCCTCGACGCTGATACCGGAAAGCTCCGATGGCACTACCAGTTCACGCCGCACGACCTGCACGACTGGGACGCGACCGAGGTGCCCGTGCTCGCCGATCTGACGATTGCCGGCCAGCCGCGCAAGGTCGTCATGTTCGCGAATCGCAACGGTTTTTACTACACGCTCGATCGGACGAACGGGAAGTTGATCGTCGCGAAGCCGTTCGTGGTGACGACGTGGGCCAAGGAGATCGGGCCGGACGGCCGCCCCGTGCTCCTGCCGGGCCATGTGCCCGATGAGAAAGGGTCGACGACGTGTCCGGACGTGACAGGCGCCACGAATTTCTGGCCGCCGACCTACGACCCGTCGCAGCGTCTGTTCTTCGTGAATGCGCGCGAGGTGTGCGCCACGTACTATGCGTGGAGGCAGGAGTACGTCCCTGGCGAGCGCTTTACGGGTGGCGCCGGGCAACGGCTTCGAGGCCCCGACGCACGGGCCTACGGCGCGCTCCGTGCGATCGATCCGATAACGGGCGAGCGGCGCTGGGAGTTCGAGTACATCTCACCGTCGACGTCCGGGCTGCTGTCGACGGCATCGGGGCTGATCTTCAGCGGCGACGCAGAAGGAAACTTCCTCGCGATCGACGCGCGCAGCGGGAAGTTCCTGTGGCGGTTTCAGATGGGTTCTGCGCTGCACGGCACGTCGGCCGTCACCTACATGCTGGACGGCCGCCAGCACGTGCTCGTGCCCGCGGGAACCACGCTGACCTCGTGGGCGCTTCCGGAGGTCGCGCGCGTGCCGAGCACGCGTTGAGCAGAGGTAAGGCGGGTCCTTTGGACCCGCCTGCCTACGCTAGCGTTACCGTTGTTCCGGATCCCTGATCCCCGATCCCCGATCCCGTCACAATCCCTTATTGACCTCCGCCCAGTTCACCACGTTCCACCAGGCTGAGAGGTAATCGGGCCGTCGATTCTGATACTTCAGGTAATAGGCGTGCTCCCACACGTCCACACCCAGGATCGGCGTCTTTCCTTCCATGACGGGATTGTCCTGATTCGGCGTGCTCGCAATCGTTAACTTGGAGCCGTCCTTGATCAGCCAGGCCCACCCGCTCCCAAACCGTCCAACCGCCGCCTTTGCAAATTGCTCCTTGAACGCGTCGAAGCTGCCGAACGATGCATTTATGGCGTCGGCGACTTTCCCCGTTGGCGGCCCGCCGGCATTCGGCGCCATCCACGTCCAGAACCTGCTGTGATTCCAGTGGCCGCCGCCGTTGTTGCGCACAGCGGTCCTGATGTCTTCGGGCACGCTGTTGATACTTCGGCACAGCTCCTCGACGCTCTTCGACTGAAGGTCGGGATGCTTCTCCAGCGCCGCATTCAGATTGTTCACGTATGCCTGGTGATGCTTGCCGTGATGAATCTCCATCGTTTTCGCGTCGATGTGCGGCTCGAGTGCGGCGAAATCGTACGGCAGCTTAGGGAGTTCGTGCGCCATGCATCCTCCTCGCGAGGCGGCGCGCCATGGAGGCTCGCCTGTGGGCGCGCGATGATCGCGCGGGAATCGTAGAAGCGCCCTGGCTCGGGCGCCTGAACCTTTCAATCGTACTCGGGACGCTACTGGATCGACAACATCCGATCGAGCGCCACACGTGTCCAGTCCTTCCGGTCGTCCGGCACGACAATCTGGTTGTGCACCCTGCCGTTGACAAGCTCTTCCAGAACCCACAGCAGATGATTCGGCGACACCCGGAACATCGTCGAACACAGACAGCCGAAGCGGTCGAGCGACACGATCGTCCGATCGGGCGCGAGTGAGTTGGCCAGCCGATTCACGAGGTGCACTTCGGTGCCGATGGCCCATGTCGAGCCTGGCGGGCTGTTGGTGACCGTCCTGATGATGTACTCCGTGCTGCCCATGTCGTCGGCGGCTTCGACAACGTCCAACGGCACTTCCGGGTGCACGATGACGCGTACGCCCGGATGGGCGCGGCGGACTGCCGCGATCTGCTGAACCGAAAACCTCGTGTGAACCGAGCAGTGCCCCTTCCAGAGAATCAGGCGCGCGCGTGCGGCCTGTTCGGGATCGAGGCCGCCGAAGATCTCGTTCGGATCCCAGACGACCATATCGTCGAGCGGGATGCCCATCTTGTACGCCGTGTTGCGGCCAAGATGCTGGTCGGGGAGGAACAACACCTTTTCCCCCCTTGCAAAGGCCCAACGCAGCGCGGCGGTTGCATTCGACGACGTGCAGACAGTGCCCCCCTGCTCGCCCACGAAGGCTTTGATGGACGCCGCCGAGTTGATGTACGTGACGGGCACGACATTGGATATTCCAACCTGGGTCAGCTCGTCCCAGCACACCTCGAGCTGATCGGGTTCGGCCATGTCCGCCATCGAACACCCTGCTGCCAGGTCGGGAAGAATCACCTTCTGGTGCGGCGCCGCCAGCACGTCGGCGCTTTCGGCCATGAAGTGCACGCCGCAAAACACAATGAAATCGGCGTCGGGACGGGTGGCAATTTGCCGGGCCAGACGGAACGAGTCGCCCGTATAGTCCGCGAACTTGATGACCTCGTCGCGTTGATAGTGATGACCGAGAATGACCAGCCGACTGCCGAGCGTCGCGCGAGCCGCGGCAATACGGACGTCCATCGCCGCGTCGGACAGCCCGAGGTACTTCGCGGGTAGCGGCTGACGCTCGGATATGTGTTCTTTCTCGAACTCGGTGAGCAGCGGAATCATCGACGCCATGGGTCTGCGCTTTTGTTCAACCTTGTGAAATTTTTCGCAATCTCCGAACGTGAAAAAGGCCAAACCCACCGGCGGGCTATCGCCCCGTGGAGTTTGGACCCGTGGGAATTATACCGCGTGAAGGTCGGCAGGCGCGTCAACCGAGGGCGTACGACGCGCGTCGGGCAACCGCGGGGCCCTGGGGAAAGAATTGCGGGAAAACCGCGCTTATGCCGAAACCGCCTGCTTCACGTTGTAGAAGGTGTCGCGCTCGAACGGCTCCCGCCCTGCTCCGCGAACGAGCTGCGAGAGCTGTGACATGGACAGTCCCTCGGGGGTGGGCGATCCGGCCATGTGGTAGATCTTCTCCTCCTGCACCGTACCGTCCAGATCGTCGACGCCGAACCAGAGCGCGGCCTGCGCCACCTCTACCCCGGTCGCAATCCAGAACGCCTTGATGTGCTGGACGTTATCGAGCATCAGCCTCGAGACGGCGTGCACTTTCAGGGTGTCGGTCGCAGTCGGCGCCGGAAGCTTTCGCATCTGGTTGTTATCAGGGTGGAAAGCGAGGGGGATGAATGCCTGGAATCCGTTCGTCTCATCCTGCAGCGCTCGAACCCGCAGCATGTGATCGACTCGCTCCTCGAACGTCTCGATGTGGCCGTACAGCATCGTCACATTCGTACGCATGCCCATGCCGTGCGCAATGCCGTGGATCGCCAGGTACCGATCAGCGCCGCATTTGTCATGGCAGATTTTGCGGCGCACGCGCTCGGCGAAGATCTCGGCGCCACCCCCGGGTAGCGAGTCCAGCCCTGCAGCCATCAGTTCCCGCAGCACTTGGGCGTCCGTCATACCGTACAAGTCGGCGAAGAAGGCGACCTCGACGGCCGTGAAGCACTTCAAATGAATGTCAGGACGAATCGCCTTGAACCCTCGCAGCAGTTCCGTGTAATAGGCGAACGGCAGATCGGGATTGAGTCCGTTGACGATGTGGATTTCAGTGAGCGGCTGATCAGCTCTTTGCCGCAGCTTGTCCCAAGCCTTCTCCAACGACATCGTGTATGCCGCAGCATCGGTGGGCTTCAGGCGCGCGAACGAACAGAAGAGGCAGCTGGCGACGCAGACGTTGGTGGGTTCCAGCCGCAGGTTGTAGTTGAAGTACGTCCGGGCACCGTGGCGCCGCTCGCGCTCGCGGTTCGCGAGCCACCCGACGCCCAGCAGGTCCGGGCATCGAAAGAGTCGCACACCGTCGTCAAAGTCGAGGCGCTCACCTGCTCGCAGCTTCTGTTCGATGTCGCTCAGCCCGGCGGCGCTGATTCGTGATTTCACGCAAAAACCTTCGAAATTTTACCCATGCTACACTGCCCGCCACAACAGGCCGCCCTCAAGGATACCTGCTCCGGGCGCGCGTTTCTTCCTCGTGCGCGCGAGTCGCCTTCAGGCAAATTGAGTTCCGGCGCAAAGGACGCCGGAGGGAGATCATGTTCATCCACGTCAACCAGGTTTCCTTCGCGTACGACCTTCCGTTTCGAAACCTCGCTGACGTGCGCATCGGTCGTGACGATCGCGGCTTCTCGCTGTCTGCCCTTTCCCTGGATATCGAGCGTGGAAGCCTGACAGGACTTCTCGGGCCGAACGGTTGCGGCAAGACAACGCTCCTCAGGCTGATGGCGAGTGTACTGCGTCCCCAGCACGGCGCGATCACGGTGGATGGCGATGCGGTGGACCGAATCCCGCGGCGCCAGTTCGGCAGGCGCGTTGCAATTGTGCCGCAAGAGACGCATCCGGCCTTCGATTACACCGTACTGGAGATGGTTCTCATGGGGCGGCATCCGCACCTGGGCACCTTTCAGCTCGAGGGACCCAACGATTATGCGATTGCGGCGGAGGCGCTCACCGCGACCGGCGCAGCTCATCTCGCAGCGCGGTCGTACGCGACGCTCAGCGGCGGCGAAAAACAGCGAGTAGTCATCGCGAGTGCGCTGGCGCAGCAGCCGGACGTCCTGCTGCTGGACGAACCGACCGCCTCGCTCGATCTCGCCTATCAACTGGAAGTGTCGTCTCTGTTGACCCGTCTGAACCGCAATCGCGGTGTCACGATGGTGCTGGCGACGCACGACTTGAACCTCGCGGCGTCCCTGTGCGATCGGCTCGTGCTGATGCGTGCCGGGAAGATCCTTGCGCACGGCGCCACGGCCGACGTGCTGACAGAAGCGTCAATCAACCAGCTGTACGACGTCGAGGCCGATGTTCAGTTTCATGAAGCGGCAGGACACCTGACCGTCGTCCCGATCAGGCGGGCTCTGTGACGCTGTCCGAGTCGGCCATGTTGCCTCTCGATGCACGCCCGCGCGGCATTCGAATCAGGCTGGCTGTCACCGTGCTGGCTTACGGCGCGGTCGCACTCGTGGTGTGTCTCCTCGCTCCGCTCGTGGGCAGCACCTCGATCAGCCTGTCGCGCGCATTCGACCGATCCATTCCGTTTGCTGACAATGTCGACGCGCAGATTTTCTTCGTCGCGCGGATGCCACGTGTGGTGGCTGGCGCCATAGTGGGCAGCGCGCTGGCATCGGCGGGAGTGGTATTACAGGCGCTCTTGCGAAATCCTCTGGCGACGCCATTCACACTAGGCGTCTCGGCTGGCGCCGCCCTCGGTGCGATGCTGGCGATCTCATTGGGTGCGGCAGTGACGCTCGGCCCGCTCTCCCCCGTTCCGCTGGCGAGCCTGGCGGGCGCATTCGTCGCAACGGCGGTCGTGTATGCCCTCGCCACGAGGCCGGGACGCCCGATGTCCACGTCGGTGCTTCTGCTCGCAGGCGTGACGCTGAACTCGTTCTTCTCGGCGCTCATCCTGTTCGTGCAGTACATGGCCGACTTCACGGAGACGTACCGAACTGTCAGATGGCTGATGGGCGACCTCGACGTCGGCGGATTCGGGCCGATCGCCGGCGTCGGACCGCTGCTCGCTGCCGGGTTCGCGGTGTTCGCAATGCTTCCCTCCTCGCTCAACCAGTTGAGCGTTGGAGCCGACATTGCGGCGACGCGCGGTGTGGACGTGGCGCGTACGGAGCGGCTTGCCTTTTTCAGCGCCGCGCTGGCGACGAGCGCGGCCGTCGCACTCGCGGGCCCGATTGGATTCATCGGCATTGTCGTCCCGCACTTCGTGAGACTGATGACTGGCGTCGACCATCGGCTGGTCCTGCCCGCATCGGCGCTATTCGGCGCGGCATTCCTCGTCGGATGCGACCTGGTGGCGCGAACGATATTTGCGCCCGTCGAAATGCCCGTCGGGATTGTGACCGCGATGGTGGGAGCACCGTTTTTCCTGTGGCTGCTCGTGAGAAAAGCCTGATCCTCGTCGCTGCGCTGTCAGTTCTGATCGCGTGTGGGACGAGCCCTGGCGGTCCCGCGCCGCGAAAAGACGACAACGTCGCACGACGGATCGTCTCGCTCGTTCCCGCCCTTACAGAGATGCTCTTCGCTATCGGGGCTGGACCTCAGGTAATTGCCGTCAGCAGCTTCGATGACTACCCGCCCGAGACCAAAGGCTTGCCCCGCGTGGGCGCACTTCTGGACCCCGACGTTGAGCGCATCCTCGCGCTCCGGCCCGATCTGGTACTCACCTACGGCTCACAGGGTTCGCTGGAAGCACAACTCGCGAGCGCAGGCATACGGACGTTCAGCTATCGGCATGGCGGTATACAGGCGATTTTCGAGACGATGCGCGAGCTTGGAGCTGCAACCGGTCATACGGCGAGTGCGTTGAGCAAGGTCACCGAACTCGAGGCACAACTGGATGCGGTGAGAGCCAAGGTGCGCGACCGCTCGAGACCGCGCACGCTGCTGGCCTTTGGGCGACAGCCAGGATCGCTGCAGCAGCTGTATGTCAGCGGCAGCACGGGCTTCCTGCATGAAATACTGGAGGCAGCCGGTGGGATCAATGTGTTCGCGGACATTGCCCGCGAGTCGGTGCAGCCTTCGCAGGAAACGCTGATCACGCGTGCACCCGAGGTCATTCTGGAGGTGAGCCCGACGCGGCAGATCTCTGCGATAGATGCGGCGCAAGAGCGCGCGGTGTGGTCGCCTCTCGCGTCCGTTCCTGCCGTGAAAAGTGGCCGTATTCACTTCCTCTATGGTGACTACCTCGTCGTCCCAGGACCACGGGTTGGACTTGCAACGGAGACGTTCGCCCGGGCCCTGCATCCGGATGCGTTCCAATGAAGGCTTCCACGAAGTATCCGTCCCGCATCGTGTGTCTCACCGAGGAGACGACGGAGACGCTGTACCTGCTCGGCGAGGAGCACCGCATCGTCGGCGTGTCCGGCTACACCGTTCGTCCACCCGAGGCGCGCAACAAGCCGAGGATTTCCTCATTTCTGAACGCCAGGTTCGACAAGATCGTCGCGCTTGACCCGGACCTGGTCCTTGGTTTTTCGGATTTGCAAGCCGAGATCGCCGCCGAGCTCGTTCGGCGCGGCTATCCGGTCATCGTCTTCAATCAGAGGAGCGTCGCTGAGATCCTGCAGATGATTCGCATCCTTGGTGGAGTCGTAGGCTGCGCCGACCGCGCAGACGCGCTGGCGCGGCGGCTTGAAAGCGAACTGGACACTGTGAGAGCGGCGGCGACCACGCTTCCGCGACCACGGGTGTTCTTCGAGGAATGGGACGACCCCCTCATCTCGGGCATCAGATGGGTGGAGGAACTCGTTGAAACTGCGGGCGGCACGCCGATCTTTCCGGAACTGCGTGATGCCGCACTCGGCAAGGATCGCATCGTTCAACCTGAGGAGGTGCTGCGTCGTTGTCCGGACGTCGTCATCGCATCGTGGTGTGGCAAGGCGGTGCGGCCTGAGCGAATTGCCGCTCGTGCCGGCTGGGGAGATATGCCAGCCGTGCGAGACGGGCACATCTACGAGATCAAATCGGCCTATATCCTGCAGCCCGGGCCGGCGGCGCTTACCGAGGGCCTACGGCAGTTGCACGATATCCTCTCGCGCGTACGGGGACGCGCCAGCCAGAGTTCCCGACGTTCCGATCGAAACGTGGAAGACCCGATGTCGTGACGTGCGAGGTTACGAGCCGGCGACCGAGTTCGTCAGCGTGCCGACTCCCTCATACGCGCATACGGAGCGATCGCCCGGCTTGAAGTAGACGGGAGGAGTGCGCGCCGATCCAACCCCAGCCGGAGTGCCCGTCGCGATGATGTCGCCCGGCCGGAGTGTCATGATGTTCGACGCATACGAGATCTGCTCGAAGACGTTGTGGATCATGAGCGACGTACTCGCCTCCTGCATCACCTGACCGTTCAGCACGAACCGCACCGTCAGTTTCTGCGGGTCCGCGATGAATTCCTTGGGCGTGATGAACGGACCAAGCGGCGCAAACGTGTCGTGGTTCTTGCTGATCAGCCAGTCCGATCCGTACCGTGTGTCGCCGCGGCCGCCCCGGTCGGACACGTCGTTCTGAAGCGTGTAGCCAAAGATGTAATCTGCGCTCCTGGCAACCGGAACCCGAGTGGCCTGCCGTGCGACAACAACCCCCAGCTCGCACTCCCAATCCACCTGGGTGCGTCCCGGCGGGAGCCGAATCGTATCGCCATCGCCGATGATCGCCGCCGGCGACTTCATGAACATGTACGGGTTCCAACGTGTGTCGCCGGACGCGCGCTCCCAGATCCCGGGCGCGCTTTGCGTCCCTGGCAGGGCGGCGCCGGATGTGGCTGCACCCATGCCCGGCACCTGCGCGCGCAGCTGGGCCATCTCCTGGTCATGGGCGGCGTAGTTTACCGCCACGTTCAGCATCGTTGTCGGATACATGATCGGGGGCAGGACTGTCACCGCCGTACAGGTCGTAGACGTATGCGAGCTTCGCTCCCCCGGCCGCCTCGACGTTGCGAACCACGTCGAAAATACGTGCGCGAAGGCCTGACTCGTACCGGACGATCAGATCCTTCATGTCCGCAGGCGCGGCAAGGGTAGACGCAGGTCTGATCGCCTGATGCGCGGCGACAAAATCGATGACGACCGACTCGCGGAGGACGATACCGACGAACGTGCGGCCTTCGCGGTCGAAAGTGCCGAGCTTGAATGGAGTGGTCGACTGCGCGTGCATGAATGCACTACCCAGCACCCAGGCCAACACTGCTCCGTAAACGCGTCTCATTCGTCCTCCCAGATCTGATCCGCTTCACCTCCGGAGGCCTTAAGGCCTCCGGCTACCGACGACGTGCCGGTGTGAAAAGGGCGACGCACGTATTTCAATGAGTCCAGGCTTAAGTTACCCTCAGCTCAGGACCTTTCACCACCGGCGCTCCGTACTTCAAGGAACTCACACGTCGTGCCCTCCATCGATCGATCAGCCTATCCATTTTCGAGCAAGTGGATGGACCTCCCCGTCGGCCGAATGCATTACGTGGACGAGGGCCGCGGCGAGCCGATCCTGTTCGTTCACGGAACTCCGACCTGGTCTTTCGAGTGGCGGCACCTGATCCGAGCGTTTGCGCCCACACACCGATGCATCGCCCCCGACCACATCGGATTCGGTTTATCCGATCGGCCCAGAACTTTCGCCTATACCCCCGACGCTCACGCCGACAACCTAGCCCAGTTCGTCGAGCGACTCAACCCGGAACCACTGACGCTCGTCGTCCACGATTACGGCGGCCCCATCGGTCTCCCGCTGTGCCTGCGGCATCCCGAACGAGTCACACGCCTCGTGCTGGTGAATACATGGATGTGGAGCTTTGCTGGCGATCGCGACATGGAGAGCAAAGGTCGTATAGCGGGCGGCCGCCTGGGCCGCTTCCTCTACCGGTGGGCCAACTTTTCGCTGCGAGTGCTGACTCCGTATGCCTACGGTGACAAGCGCAAGCTCACGCCGGAGATTCATCGCCAGTATCTGGACCGCTTTGTCGACCGGTGGGCACGCGGCGCGGTGCTGTGGCCACTCGCACACGCCATCCTCGGGTCGAGTGGTTACTACGACTCGTTGTGGAGGGATCGGGACAAGCTACTTGGCCGGCCGGCGCTGATTGTGTGGGGGATGAAAGACCCGGCATTCGGCGCGCAGCAGCTTGCGCGATGGAGGGAAGCACTGCCCTCCGCGCGCGTCGTCGAAATCGATGCGGGCCACTGGCCGCATGAGGAGTCACCCGATCGCGTGGCAGACGCGATGCGCGAGTTTCTGTTTACGCGCTGAATTCGGCAGTGATTTGTTTGGGGATAAGCCGCTTTTCCCAGGCCTCGTCGAACAACCGCTGCACGGCGGTGCGGCCGCGTTCGCCGTACTCGAGCGTGAGCTCGTTGACATACATGCCGACGAATCGATCCGCTTTTGCACGATCGAGTCCGCGCCCGAACTGCAGCGCGTAGTCGAGAGCTTCCCGCCGATGCTCGAGTGCGTACGCGATGCTGGCACGAAGGAGCCGCGACACCATCGCAATTACCGGCGCGCCGAGATCCCGGCGGATGACGTTGCCGCCGAGAGGCAGCGGCAAACCGCCCGTACTCTCGGCCCACCATTCGCCGAGGTCGACGATCTTCTTCAGCCCTTCATCCTGATACGTCAGCTGGCCTTCGTGAATCAGCAGGCCCGCCGCCACTTCTCCGCCTCGAACGGCATCCTGGATTTGGTCGAATGGCATCACCACGTATTCGACCGTGGGATCGTACATGCGAAGCGTCAGAAAGGCAGTCGTAAGCGTGCCAGGGACAGCAACCGTCACGCCTTTCAGCGCATGAAGGGCCATCGGTCCGAGCCACGACAATCGGGCCATAGTCATCGCCCATGCTCGAACCGTGAGGCAGCAAGAGGTACCGATCGGTGAGATGTGCGTACGCGTGAAACGAAACCGCACTGACCTCGTACTGGCCTTCGAACGCGGCTCGGTTCAGCGTTTCGATGTCGGCAAGCAGATGGCCGAACTCAATCCCATCGGCGGGTACTTTCCCGCTCGCGAGGCCATAGTGCATGAAGGCATCGTCGGAATCCGGACTATGCGCAACAGTGATTTTCATGAGAACGACGGCGGACTACTGCTTGTTCTTCTTCATACGTTCCGAGAGCCAGCGATAAAGGGAGTTGAGATCCCAGGCCATCGGACGGTAATCGATGGGCGTATTCTGGTTCACCATTTCTCTGTGCGTCGGCGCGCCGTACGGAACCGGACCTTCAACCAAATTGTCTTCGGGCCCGAAGATCACGATCGGGGGAGCCTGCCCGTACACGTCGACGAAGTACCGCAGTTGCAGGCCCTCGCTTTCGTTCCGTTCGGCCGACAGGCGGAGCTCTCGCTGGATCCGGCCGACGTCGATCGGAAGCCGATTGATGTCCACCGCTGGCTGCTCCTGAGCTGGTGGCGCTGTATTTTGTTCCTGAGCCGACAGCGCCGCGGGCGCCAGCAACAAAACGATGAGCGAAATCTGCCTCATCCGCATGATATTGTCAGGCTCGAAAGCCACCCCCCCAAGAGCGACTCCACGCTTCGTACCAATTCGTCCCGCACAGGTTTCTCAACCCAACGTTACTCAGCTTTCGGCGTAAGTGGGCTGCAGCGGCGAGTTTTTCCGCAGGTGCAGGACGACATCAGTGACTTTCTTCGCAACGTAGTCGATTTCGGCCTCGGTAGTCCAGCGGCCGAGCCCGAACCGCAGTGATGCGCGCGCGAGCTCTTCATCAACCCCAAGTGCTCGCAGCACGTGCGACGGCGCACGGTCGGCGGACGTGCACGCCGCACCGGACGACAGCGCCACGTCGTCGATAGCCATCAACAACGCATCGCCATCCAGATCGGAGAAGCTGACGTTCAGATTGTTCGGGAGGCGGTGCTCCATCGAACCGTTGACACGAATCTGCTCGAGATTCTGGCGGAGCTGCCTGTCCAAACGATCGCGGAGCTGCCGAATGCGCTCGCCTTCCGCAGGCATTTCCTCCCGGCAGATAGCGGCGGCCGCGCCGAATCCGACGATCCCAGGCGTATTCAATGTCCCGGATCGGATACCGCGCTCATGGCCGCCGCCGCTGATTTGCTCCGCCAGTTGGACACGCGGGTTCCGGCGGCGCACGTACAGGGCACCGATACCTTTCGGACCATAAATCTTGTGGGCACTGAGCGACGCCAGGCATGCGTGGGTTTCGCTTACATCGAATGGCACCTTGCCAACTGCTTGCGTTGCGTCGGTGTGGAAGACGACTTCTCGTTCCATCGCAATGGCGCCGATCTCCGCAACAGGCTGGAGAACCCCGATCTCGTTGTTCGCCGCCATGATGGTGATGAGAATGGTCTGTTCCGTGATCGCAGCACGAAGCTCATCCAAGTCAATACGCCCGTCGACGTCAACAGGCAGGTATGTGACGCATAGACCCTGGGTCTCGAACTTCCTGCATGTGTCGATGACCGCCCTGTGCTCGGACGCGCACGTGACGAGGTGGTTGCCTTTGGCGCGATACGCCTCTGCGACGCCACGAATGGCAAGGTTGTTCGATTCTGTCGCGCCGCTCGTAAAGACGATTTCGTTCGCGCTGGCGCCAATGAGGCTGGCCACCCGGGCACGAGCGTTCTCGACTGCGTCCTTTGCGGTCCAGCCGAACGAGTGGTGCCGGCTGGATGCATTGCCGAACTTGTCCGTGAAATACGGCATCATCGCCGCGAGCACCCGTGGGTCCACGGGTGTCGTGGCGTGATAGTCCATGTAGATAGGACGCTGCATCTGACCCGTAGGGCGGGCCTTTACGGCCCGCCTATGTCTCAGTACTTCGGCTGGGATGGATCCACCTTATCGATCCACTCCAGAATGCCGCCCCGCAGGTTCTTCACGTTCGTGAACCCGACCGTTTTCAGATACTCCATCGCTTTGGCGCTGCGACCGCCCATCTTGCACTGCGCGATGATTTCGCGGTCACGCGGAAGCTCCTGATACCGCCGTGGCAGCTCGCCAAGCGGAATCAAGGTGGAGCCGGCAATTCGATTGATTTGGTACTCATTCGGCTCGCGGACGTCGAGGATGAACAGATCCTCCCCTGCATCCAGGCGGCGCTTCAACTCAACCGGCGAGATTTCCCAATCGTTCATGGCTCTTGCCGCCTCCATCTGCGGTTCCGGCCTGATCCCACAGAACTGCTGATAGTCAATGAGCTTGGTCACCGTTGGATGCGTTCCGCACACCGGGCACTCCGGATCCTTCCGAAGCTTGAGCTCGCGGAACCGCATCTTGAGTGCGTCGTAGATCAGAAAGCGTCCGATGAGCGGCTCCCCGATCCCGAGAATAAGCTTCATGGACTCGGTGGCCTGGATCACACCGATGATACCGGGCAGAACGCCCAGCACTCCGCCTTCCGCGCAGCTCGGCACGAGTCCCGGCGGCGGCGGCTCGGGATACAGGCAGCGGTAGCATGGTCCTTCTTTGACCCCGAAGACCGATGCCTGGCCCTCGAACCGGAAAATGCTGCCATACGCGTTCGGCTTGCCCGTCAGCACGCACGCGTCGTTCACCAGGTAACGGGTTGGAAAGTTATCGGTGCCGTCGAGGATCACATCGTAGGGCTCGAACAGCTTGAGCGCGTTCTCCGACGAGAGCGACGTCTCGTATGTGTCCACATGCACATGCGGGTTGAGCGCCTGCAGCCGATCTTTCGCCGAGTGCAGCTTGGAGCGACCGACGTCGGGCGTGCCATGCAGCAACTGCCGCTGCAGATTGCTGAAGTCGACGACGTCGAAGTCCACGATGCCGATGCGTCCAACGCCGGCAGCGGCCAGATACATTGCCGCTGGCGACCCCAATCCCCCCGCGCCGATGCACAAGACGCTTCCGGCCTTCAAGCGCCGCTGCCCGTCCATGCCGACCTCCGGCATGATCAGGTGACGGCTGTACCGCTTGATCTCGTCCTGCGACAAATCCGGTGCCGCCGGAGCCGTGACGGCAGGAGCACCACCGGCAACGGACGGGACGATGCTCAACGAGTCGCCAGGCTTGACGGGAGTCTGTTCACGCTGCAGGTACCTGATGTCTTCGTCGTTGAGGTACACGTTGACGAAGTTACGCAGCCGGCCCTCGTCCGTATACAGGTGTCTTCGCAGCCCCTCGTAGCGGTGCGTCAGGTCCGCCAGCAACTCGCCAACAGTGCCGCCGCTGACCTCAACCGACTCCTTCTTGTCGGTGAACGGGCGGAGCGGCGTCGGGATGTGAATCGTGTTCGGCATAGGTCAAGTCTTCCTGGTCAAAAGCGGAACGGTCATCGCGCAGCCGCCACGAGGTCATCTCTTCAGCAACGCCGGCGCGGACCGAAACGATGATGTACGAAAAATACGGCCAAGCGTGATCCTGATCGTACTGCGATGGCCGGGCGGGATGATCCGGATGGGAATGGTAAAACCCGAGCAACTCCGCCCCAGCCTGGCCAGCCTGGCGTTCTGCCGTACGGTAATCCTGCGGCCGCACCCGAAACCGTCGCCTCGGCCCTTCTTCAGTCGTATTCGGCAGCGGGTATACGTCAAAGACGACGCCGTCGCGACCGACGAGCGCACCACAGCACTCGTTGGGGTACGTTTCGGCCCCATGCCGTCTGATGGCGTTCGCGGTACCCGCCTGGAGCTCAAGGGCCATCAGCTTTCATCCCACAGACGTTCTGACAGATATTTTTCGCCACCGTCGCAGAACACAACGACGACGAAGGCATCCGCCGTACGCCGAGCCACGTGCAGCGCGCCCGCGAGATTGGCGCCGCTCGAAATGCCGACGAACACGCCCGATCGGGCAAGCTCCCTCGTCAGCTCGAACGCCTCCTCGGTACTGACGCCGATGTCTTCGTCGGCGAGCCGCGCGTCGTAGATTCCCGGCACAATCGCCGTCCCCATGTGCTTCAGACCTTCCAACCCGTGGAGCGGCGAGTCTGGCTGAACGGAAATCAGGCGGATCGCCGGATTGACCTCGCGAAGCCGCCTGCCGACACCGATAAACGTGCCGCTCGTACCGAGTCCTGCCACGAAGTGGGTCAATCGGCCGTCGGTCTGCTCGATGATTTCTGGCGCGGTCGTATCGTAGTGCGACAGCCAGTTGCCGGGATTGTTGTACTGGTCCGGATAAAAGTACAGATCCGGCTCGGCGGCAAACATCGCCTTCGCCTGGAGGATGGCGCCGTCGGACCCCTCCATGGGATCAGTGAACACGATGTCGGCGCCATACGCCCCGAGAATACGCTTGCGCTCCGGGGTGACGTTAGCCGGCACACACAGGCGAACGCGGTAGCCGCGCGCGGCCCCAATCATCGCGTACGCGATACCGGTATTGCCCGAAGTCGCGTCCAGGATGATCTTGTCGCGTGTCAGCTTGCCCGATCGCTCGCCGTCGAGAATCATCCGCGCAGCGGGCCTGTCTTTCACCGAGCCGCCGGGGTTTCGCCACTCAGCTTTGGCCCATAGCTCGACGTTTCGAAGGCCTCTCTCAAAGCTGGACAAGCGGATGAGGGGCGTGTTGCCGATCAGGTCAATGACAGACTGCGACGTGCGGGGAACCCCAGAGGTAACCGCTGGCATATCCGACTGTTCAAGTCCGATTTTATCAAATCCTACCCTGCCAACCCGGCAACCCCTGTCCTACAGCGAGGAAGACGAAGCGGGGCGTCCCTCGAGGTCTCGGATCTCGACGGTCCCGAGGTTCAGCTTGCGCAGCTCGGCCTCGATGGCGTTCCGATCGCCCACGGCAATCACGACGAGCCGGTCGGGAACGATGTAACGGCGGGCAGCAGCAAGGACCTGCTCAGAGGTGACGGCATTTACTTCCTGGGCGTACCGCGTGTAGTAGTCGAGACCGAGGTCGTAGACGAAGATGTTGGAAAAGCTGTTGACGGTATTGATGCTGGTCTCAAAGGCACCGGGCAGCGAATTGGCGAGCGCGTCCTTGGCCTTCAAGAGCTCGTCCTGCATCATCGGCCGGTCGAGCATTCCGGCGATCTCCTTGAAGATCTCGGTGACGGCTGGCGCCGTCACATCCGTGCGGATGCCTCCTGCTACGACAAAGGGTCCGGCACTCCGGCGAAAGATGAACTGGGACGAGGCGCCGTAGGTATAGCCGTGCTCCTCCCGGAGGTTCATGTTGATGCGGCTGGAGAACAGGCCGCCCAACGCATTGTTCATCACCTGCAGCGCGCGGAAATCGGGCGACGAACGGGCTGCCCCGATACCAGCCACACGAACCTGCGTCTGCGGTGCTCCCGGTTTGTCCACGATAACGATCCGGGCGCGCGTGGTGTCTGGGGCACCCAGCGAAGGCTGCACCGAGTTACCGCGCGGCCACGAAGCAAACGCCTTCTCCGCGAGACCCCGAAGCTCGCTCATCGAGATGTCCCCCGCGACGATGAGCGCGGCATTGTTGGGGAGGAAATGCTGGCGCCAGAAGCCCATCATCTCGTCGCGCGCGACTGCCTTCATTGACGCTTCGGTGCCCAGTTCCGTGTACCCGTACGGATGCTTCGGGCCATAAAGCACCAACCCCATCACTTGTGCCGCAACTTGCGCCGGGCTGTCGCGCATTTGCACCAGCTGCCCGAGACGGCTGGCGCGCTGCCTGTCGATTTCCTCTGCGGGAAACGACGGGCTTCAACGTGATATCCGCAACGAGACCGAGCGTCGCTGCGAAGTTCTTGGAGAGCGACCTCGCGCTGATGGTCGTTGCGTCCATGCTGCTGTTGGCCGTCAGCGTGGCGCCAAGCTGCGAAACCTCGTCCGCAATCTGCAGCGCGTTCCGGCTGGCTGTGCCTTCGTCGAGCATCGCCGCCACGAAGTTTGCCAGCCCCGGTCTCTCGATCGGGTTCGCATCGCTGCCGGTCTTGATCACGAGATTCGCGGCGACGATCGGCAATCCGCGACGTTCGCTGAGTATGAGTGTGAGCCCATTCGCGCAGTACCGCTGATGCCGGCGCGGCGAGTTGAAGCGGCTTCGTCGGCCCCGCTTTGGGAATGTCGACGCGCCACGGCTCGTCCGCATTAATCGACTGTCCAGGTGCAGCCACGCCTGGCGCGCTTGCGGCCGGTGCTTGCGCGGAACTCTGCGCGGCCGGCTTCGGCTGACCCGGAGTCGCGTGGACCACCACGCGAGTACTCGTCGTGAGCTGATCGCGCGCGAACGCCAGGAGCGTGGCCGGGGTGACGCACGGTACCGCTGAATGTCCTTCTCCAGGTAGTCTGGCGTTCGGAGGTAGTGGTTGTACATGTTCAACCGGTCGGCAACGCCGCCAAACCCTCCCAACCGCTCCAGCCCACCGATGATCGCCGTTTCAATCGTGTTCCGCGCCTGCTCTATTTCGCGAGGCGACGGCGCCTCGGCTCGAAGCTTTGCGAGCTCCTCGTCGATCGCACGTTCGAGTTCCTCGGCGGTATGGCCGGGCCGCGCCGTCGCCTCGATCTGGAACATCGAACCGAGAATCAGGGAATTCTGAAACGCCGAGACGGTCTGGGCGATCTGCTTTTCATAGACGAGCGCCTTGTAAAGCCGACTCGATCGGCCTGCACCGAGAATGCTGGCGGCCACCTCTGCATCCGCGTCGCCCGGCTTGAAGATGGGTGGAGTCAGCCACGTCATGTAGACACGTGGGAGCTCGACGCGGGACGGTATGACCGCGCGCCGCTCCGAGGTCACACGGGGAGTGTCGGCCGAAATGGGAGGAACTGCCGGCCCACGCTTGAGGCTGCCGAAGTACTTCTCGACAAGCCGTTTCGTCTCCATGACGTCGAAATCGCCCACGATGGCGATGCTGGCGTTGTTCGGCGCGTAATACTGGCGGAAGAACCTGTTCACATCATCGAGCTTCACGGACTGGATGTCCTCGTGCGATCCGATGACATTGCCGAAGTACGGATGTCCCTTCGGCAGGAGCGTCTGCACGATGGCTTCTTCGGCCAGTCCGTACGGCTGGTTCTCGACGCTCTGGCGCCGCTCGTTGCGCACCACATCCTGCTGATTCGACAGCGCTGCCTGGTCGACCTTCTCCAGCAGGTATCCCATCCGGTCAGATTCGAGCCAGAGCGCCAGCTCCAATTGGTTCGCCGGCACCGTCTCGAAATAGTTGGTCCGGTCGTAGTCTGTCGTGCCGTTGAGACCGGTAGCGCCGGCTTTTTCGAGCAGTTGAAAATGGCCGTCCGGCGGCACGTGCTTCGAGCCCTGGAACATCATGTGTTCGAACAGATGCGCGAATCCCGTGCGGCCCGGCTCCTCATTGGCCGGCCCGACGTGATACCAGAGGTTCACAGCCACCATGGGAAGACGGCGGTTCTGACTCAGGATCACCTCGAGCCCGTTAGGCAGCGCGTACTTCTCGAACTGCAATCGCGGAATATCCGCGGCTGCCACTGGCCGCGTTTGGGCGGCTGGCGGAGTCTGAACGAAGATGACCAGCGCAAGACCGAGCAAGAGACAAACAGAACGGCGTGCGTGCATGGCGCTCACTCCTTGAGCGGTGTGTTGTCGAGACTCGCCCAGAGATACCAGCAGGCGACCGATCGATAGGGACGCCACGACTCACCGAGAGTCATCAACCGCTTGGGGCTTGGCAGCGTTCGTAGCCCGTACGCCTGTCTCACCGCCTTGACGATGCCGAGATCGTCAACCGGCAGGACATCAGGCCGGTGCAACCGAAACATCAGAAACATCTCTGCGGTCCATCGTCCGATACCTTTGACCTGCGTCAGGGCTGCAATCACCTCGTCGTCCGACATAACGTCGAACGTAGTCAACGGCAGCGATCCGTCTTCGACACGCCGGCACAGATCGCGGATGTATTTCACTTTCTGGCCGCTGAGACCGACCGCACGCAACTGTGCGTCTGGAGTGGCCGTGACTTGCGATGGCGTCGGGACGCCGCCGAAGAGCGCACGGAACCGGCTTTCGATGGTTGCCGCCGCACGGGTGGACAACTGCTGCGAGATGATCGAATGAATCAGCGCTCTGAACGGGTCGGTGTGTTGCGCGTCTGCCAGCCCGCAGGGACCGTGACGGCGCATCAGATCGCGGATGACGGGATCGCGCCTCGACAACAGACGGCGGGCTCGGGCGTAGTCGATGGACATCGGCCGCTATGCCCCAAGCCTACTTGAGTTCCGCGGTCAACGTCACCTGTGCGCGCAGCTCGATCTGACCCGCTGAAATTGGCGGCACATCGGCCGCTTGAGCCGATTCGCGCGCGAGCGCAAACGGCTCCGACGGTCGGGCTTGCACCCCGTGCTCCTCGACGCGCACCACGCGCTCGATGGTGCGTCCGGCGCCCTCTGCCGCGGCTTCCGCTTTGGCCCGCGCATCGGCAACGGCGAGCCGCAGCGCCTCGCGTTCGAGCTTCGCCCGGTCCTTCACGTCGAAGCGAATGCCGCTGACGGAAGTGGCACCGGATGCGACGGCGATCTCGAGCAGCTCACCGACGCGATCGACGGCATCGACGCGGACCTCGATGGCGTTACGCGCCACATATCCACGTGATACGCGCCGGTTGTTGACGAAGTCCCACTCCTGCTGCAGATCGTACGCGACGGTTCGGATAGCCTCCGGCGGAATACCTGCCGCGCGCAGCTTGTCGATGACAGGTGCCATGGCTTCGGCGTTCCGCCGTTGCGCCTCGCGCGGACTCGACGCGCGCGATTCGGCGGCGATCGTCAACCACGCACGATCTGGAACCGAGTGGACGACCGCCTCACCAGTCATGACGACCACGGCGGCGGCGGGACGCAGATCCTGCGCCGCTGCGAGCGGCGAAGCGACAAACAACAGGGTCAATACAAGAAACCAGCGATGCATCGGCGTCTCCTCTTACGTGCAGCGTCTCTTAATTCTGACGCGTGTCGAGCCGTTGAGGTTGGGCAGCCGTGCCACAATGTGCGCGTGGAAATCTCAGCGGTGCGAAGGCAAGTGCAGGGTGCAATCGCCGCGGCCCGTGAAAGCGCGCGTCGCCGCCGATCCGAAACAGCAGAGGCGGAAACGGCCTTTGAATCGTTTCTCCAGGACGTCGCGATCCCGGTCACCAAACAGGTTGCGATGGCGCTCAAGGCCGAGGGCCTGGGCTTCACCGTGTTCACTCCGGCAGGCGGATTAAGACTCGCTGTAGACAACGGACGTGACGATTACATCGAATTTGCGCTGGAGACCGCATCCGAGCGCCCCCATGTCATCGGTCGAATCAACCGCACGCGCGGATCGCGGACCCTCACCGACGAACGGCCGATCAAGGCGCATACGCCGGCGAACGCACTGACCGAAGACGACGTCCTCACGTTTCTCGTGGACGCACTGCAGCCATGGCTGGAGAAGTAGGGCGCTACGGGAAAACTGTGGAACGAAGCGTCAATACACCCTGATGGTGCCTCGCATCATCAGCTGGTGAGGGCCGCAGACGTACTCGTAGGTACCCGGTGCATCCGGTGCGACAAAAACTACATCGCCCGATTCGCTCCAGCGCATGGGGTTCATGTCGACATCGAGCGCTGGAACGGCGAAGTTGTGGGTCATGCCGCGATCCTGGTTGCGCACGACCACGCGCACGCGTTCCCCCGCCTTGATTTCGAGCGTCGGATTTGGCGTCAGGGGGTCGCTTTCAAGATAGAAGGACATGCCCTTGACGACGAGCACGATCTCGCGATTCGGGGTTCCGCTGAGCGCAGGAATCAGCGTCGCAAAGACCATGATCAGCGCCATTGCGCCGATTGCCTTCAACGGTACCCTCCGACCCAGAATACTCATCCGACCAGCATCCCCGTGACGTACATCACTGCAAACCCTGCGAGCAAACCCGCCATCACTGGCCTGGTTCCCAGCATTGCGGCGGCCGACCCCTCACGCGTCATCTGGCGCACGATCTGACCTACCACCTGCGCGATTGCGCCGACGCCGATCGCCAGAAACGCAACAGACCACACCGGCGAGTAGACGAACCCGCCGAGCCACGCACCGGCAATCGTCGGCACACCACCGATGAGTCCGAGCTTGGCGAGATCCGCAATCGACGCTCGCTGACGCGCACGCGCAAGAGGCGACACGATCGCGAGTCCCTCTGTTGTGTTGTGCAAGGTGAATCCGACGATGAGCAGCGTTCCGAGTGCGGCCTCGCCCAGGGCGAACGCGGAGCCAATTGCGAGGCCTTCACCGAAATTGTGGAGGCCGATGCCAACGGCAATGAGCACCGCCAGGACCCAGGCCGTGTGGCCTTCGTCCGCAGCGCGTCCATGTTTCTTCAGCCACGACCCTGTGCCTTCCAGAAGCAGGTAGGCACCAGCCGCGGCCATCGCAAACAGCACCCCACCCTGGAACGATTCCGGCAGCTGGCCGGCCGCTTCCAGTCCCTCCTGCGTGCCGTCCACGAGGAGGAATACGAGCAGACCGATGGTCAATGCGAGCAGAAAGTCCATCCCGCGCGCCGACAGGCGTGTGAGAAACGGAAACCAGAGCAGGCCGATCACCACCGGGATTACGCCTACATAAAGACCGATCAGCGTGAACACCCAGAAGAAGCGCGCGCTCGGCGTCGGTGTTTCAACCGCGACGGGAATTTCGTGCTCGAACGCCGTGCCGGTCGATGTCAGTACCCTAACCACGTGGGCTTCGCCTTCCACCCATGGGTATGGAATGCGCAAATTCGTCCGGCCCAGATGATCCATCACAAGACCGTTATCGGCCGTAAACGTCCAGAAAGCATCGTCCACCTGGACCTGCGCGACGTTTACCGCATCCGGCCCGTCGTTCATGAGGCTCACGACGATGGCGCCGGGCTCCAGGACCACTCGCTGAAACGTGAGACGTTCCACAGGCGGGAAGTTCTCGCCCCTGATCGCATCCGCAGGGCCCCACCGAACGATGACCACGAGGAGTGCGCCGAGCAGCAGAAGCGGCACGAGCGCGAGCAGCACGCGACGGGTCATGTCGTCGGCGCCCCCTCCGCGCGGAAAAGCCCCATCCATCCGAGCTCGGCGAATTCGCTCTGATGCGCGTGGAACATGAAGTCCCCTGGGTAGCGGAACGTGGTCTCGAGGATGGCCCGCTCTCCCTGGCACAGCATCAGCGTGTCCGTCCGCTCAGACGCCTGCAACGACGTCCCTGTACGGTAGACGTCGAAAAACATCCCGTGAATATGAAGGCTGTTGACCGGATCGAACTCGGTGACGTTGACGAGATAAATCCGAACGGGGCGACCCACGGTGACGCGTATCGGATCGTGCATGTAGGCGTTGGCCACCGTGTTGACCGCGTACACCTCGTTCTCGGCGTCGAAGGTTGTGTCGAAGGCGTTCATCACCATCACGACCTCGTCGGCCGGCGGACGACCGCCCCGCGGATCGACGATGAACGCGCCGTACAGTCCCTTGTGAATGTGTCGCTTCAGCGGAACCGTGTGGCAGTGATAGAGGTGCAGGCCAAACGGGTCGGCGTCGAACTCATATACGAACGCGTCGCCAGGCTGCACCTCCTGGCCGGCAAGCGCGCCGTCCATGGCGGGTGGGTGCCACCCGTGAAAATGGATCGAGTGTGGGTGCGTGCCGAGATTTCGGAACGTGACTCTGACGCGGTCACCCTCGGTGGCGCGAATCGTGGGTCCCGGCACCTGTCCGTTGTAGGTCCACGCCGGAAAGAACAGGCCCGGGGCGATTTCGATCTCGCGGTCGACAGCGAAGAACTCGTACTCCCGCAGTAACGTGCCATCGTCGCGGGGAGTCTCCCGGTAATACCTGGATCGCTCGTTCGGACCCCTATCCGAAAAGTTCCAGCTCCGCAAAAACACTGATGGGTTGAACAGCTCTTTTGAGGTTGTCCCAACGGGACCCATCACGTGGGAACCATGCGCTGGATGAGCGGCGATGCCTACCTGGGCGTTCAGTCGTGAAAAACCGACGGCGCTACCCGCCAAAGAGGCGAGACCGGTGGCGTGAAGCCACGCGCGCCTGGTCATTTTCCACATTTTGACTAATCAAAAATATCAACGATCCAGTTAAAAAGTCAAGTCATTAGTGTTCAAAATCACAGTAAACTAGGCCTCAAACCAATGCTCCCGTCGAGCACCGTCGAGAACTATCTCAAGGCCATTTACCTGGGCGTCAGCGCGGCGAGCCCGTCTAACGGCCTGCTCGCCATGGGCCAGCTCGCCGCCGCGCTGGGCGTCGCGCCAGGCACGGCGACGACGATGGTCAAAGCGCTGGCGGAGTCCGGGCTCGTCCGCTACGAGCCATATGCCGGCGTGACGCTGACGGAGGCAGGGGAAAAGCTGGCAGCGCTCGTCGTTCGCCGCCACCGCGTGATCGAGCTGTTTCTCGTGCAGGTGATCGGGTACCGCTGGGACGAAGTGCACGAGGAAGCGGAGCAGCTCGAACACGCCGTATCTGATCGGCTGATCGACCGGATGGACGAGATGCTCGGGCGACCCAAAGCGGACCCGCACGGCGATCCGATTCCGGATCCTGAAGGCATAGTGAAGAGGGAACCCATGCAAAGCCTGCTTACGTGTCCAATGCACACGCCGGTCACGATCACGCGCGTCCTCGATCAGGACAAGGTGTTCCTCCGTTTCATCGAGAGCCACCACTTGAAGCCCGGCGAATCGATCGAAGTGGAGAATCGAGATGCGGCATCCGACAGCGTCCGTGTTCGCGGAAGGGACGATCAGCGAGTGACCATCGGCACTCGGGCGGCCTCGAAACTGCTGGTACAGGTCGTGGCCGCAGCGCTTTTCATATTCGTCCTTTCGGCTCGGGCCAATGCTCAGCAGATGCCGTTTGGGATTCTCGACAACTCCTTCCTCGTGGAAGAGGCATTCAACCAGGAGCCTGGCATCTTTCAAAACATCTTTGGCGTGCGCGTAATCGATGGCGGTGAATGGGAAGCAGCATTTACCCAGGAGTGGCCGCTCCGTACCCAGACACATCAGCTCTCGTTTACGTTTTCCTCGCTTGCAGTCAACGGGACGGCTGGCCTCGGCGACTTGATGATCAACTATCGATGGCAGGCCTCGACGGAGGAAGGTTCGCAGCCCGCCTTTTCGCCGCGTTTGTCGCTCATCCTGCCGACCGGAAATGCTTCGGAGGGTCTCGGAAGCGGTGGCGCCGGATGGCAGGTTAATCTGCCATTCAGCAAGCAATTCGGCGATGCGTACCTGCACTGGAATGCGGGATTCACCCACACACCCGCCGCAGAGGTCGACAACGGTGAGCGCAATGTCTTTGTTCCCCATGCCTCGGTGAGCGGAATCTGGCAGGTGCGTCCGATGGTGAATCTGATGCTTGAATCGATTCTGCAGTGGGACCGGGTGTTCGAGGTTGAGGCCCGCCGCGAAGTGATCTTTACGCTGGTGCCGGGGATGCGAACCGGACGGAACGCGGGCAACTCACAGATCGTCTTAGGAATCGGCATACCCACGACGTTCTCGGACGGCGCGGCGCAGGCGGGGGTGTTCGGATATCTCTCCTACGAACTGCCATTCAGGCAGTGAGGCCGAAGAATCGTTCGATTACGTCACGTAGTTCAGAAGGCGTGTTGGCAATCCACTCGTCTCCGGTGATTCGTGCGGGAGGCAACGAGGCGTAGCCAAACCCGTACGCGGCAAGGGAGCATCGCACCGACGCCCGTGCCGCGGTTTCGCGGTCGATCATCGAATCGCCCACGAGCAGCGTGGTCTCCTGCGTCGCTCCCAACCTCTCGATCATCGCCAGCAGCGAGGCCGGATCCGGCTTGCGGGGCCAAGGTCCGTCTCCTCCTATCACTTCTTCAAAGAGCTCCCGAAGTCCGAGGCCAACCAGAATGCGATCGCTCGGGCGGGCAGGCTTGTTCGTCAGCACCGCCAGGCGTGCATACGGACGTACGGCCTGAAGAACTTCCGTGATTCCGTCGTATGGGCGCGTATGCATAAGCAGTCGGTCGTCGTAGATATCCAGAAACCGGGGCAGCGACGCTGACGTTTCCGGCACGCGGGCGGCAGCAAGCGCCCGCCTCACGAGCACGGCGGCACCTTCACCCACCATTTGTCCAATCGCCTCTTCGGGAAGCTGAGAGCCACCCAGCTCATGAATCAGCTGGTTGGCCGAGTCGGCCAGGTCTTTCCGGGAATCGATGAGCGTTCCGTCGAGATCGAAGACGATCAATGCCAATTCAGGCGTCTTTTTCCGAGTACGTCGCCCACGATGTCGGCGTTTCCCAAACAGTGACGCGGACGACGGGAAGCCCCTGCTCCCGTGAGATGTCGTAGACCAGACGCGCAATCCGCTCGACCGTCGGATTGCTCTCGAGGAGGTATACGGGCTCACCGAGGCTTTGCAGACAACGGACGAGCGGATCGTCGCGGCGCAGGATCATGCGGTGATCGAGCTCGCGATCCACCCACCCTTTGACTACTCGCTTGATGTCGCCGAAATCGGCCACCATGTTTCGTGCATCCAGCGCGTCGGCCTGTATCTCGATTTCGGCAACGGCGTTGTGTCCGTGCGGATGCTTGCACATGCCGTCGTAGTCGAGCAGTCGATGACCGTAGCAGAACTCAATCTTCTTTGTGACCGAGTACATAGCCTGTAATCTTAACGGGGTTTGACATCGCGCAGGCTGAAGCCTGCGCACTACGCGTGTCTCCAGCCTGCAGGTGACCTCTTCAACCGCTGTTCTCCTCTCCGCCGGCCTCGACAGCACGGTCCTCGCCACCTCTGAGGCACGCTCGTCGCGCGTGCATCCGATCTACGTCAGCACGGGACTCGCGTGGGAGCAGAGCGAGCTCGACGCACTCGACCGTCTCCTGGCGCAGCCTCCGCTTGCCGGGCACTTTGCGCCGCTTGCACGGCTCTCGTTCACCGTGCAGGACTTATATCCGCCGACGCACTGGGCGCTGCGCGGCGACGCACCTGGCTTCGACACGCCGGACGCTGATGTGTATCTGACCGGGCGCAACATTGTGCTCTTGAGCAAGGCCGCAATCTACTGCGCAGAGCACGGACTCACCCGCATCGCGCTCGGGCCACTGGCCGGTAATCCTTTTCCCGATGCCACGCCGGAGTTCTTCTGCGCGATGGCGCACGCGCTGTCGCTGGGACTGGCTCATCGCATCACGATCGAGACGCCATTTGCCACGATGGACAAAGGCGACGTCATCAGGCTGGGTATTGAGCTCGGAGTGCCACTGGAGCTCACGCTGTCGTGCATGAATCCGCAGAACGGGCTGCACTGCGGGCAGTGCAGTAAGTGCCGGGAGCGGAGAGACGGATTCGCTGACGCGGGGGTTTCAGACGCGACAGCTTACGCGACGGTCCCCCTACGCTGACGCGCCAGAGGCCACGATGTGAGCTGCCAGCGTCCGATGTCGTGGACTCAGAATCGAAACAAGCGGTTTACTTTGACGATCAACGCCCGATTCGCGAGGTTTGGGAAGCTCCGCGTGCGGGTGTCGCGCTCCTCGTTGAAGACCACGAACAGCTCGCTCCCCGGACGATATTCCCAGCGGAGGCGCACGTTGGCTGAAAGCGCATGCGTGCTCGAGTTGAGCTGCAGCAGGGCGCTCGTGAACATCAGCGGCGTAATCGTCCAGGTGACGCGCGATCCGACCAGATGCGTCGTGAAGGACCCCTCGAGAAGACTTACCCAGTTCACCGAGTAAGTCGGTTCGAGAGAGAAGTGCGGCGAGAGGTTGACGCGACCGTTGTTCACGTCGATGGCGGTCTTGTGGCCGTTGTAAAAGGTGCCGTACTCGGCGGACACGCTGCCCGAGATCCGCTGGCGTGCAGCGCGGTTGAAGCCGACGTTGACATTCTGGTAGCGGTAGCCGCCTGCCGGCACGGTCACGCCAGGGGCGATCGGAAACGGCGCCGGCAGGAATTCGTACTGCCCGTTGTAGTTCACCCTGAACCGGTCGCCGTTCTGGAACTCGACGGCAAACTCGGCGTCCCGGTCGCGTGTTTCCAACGCGCCGGCGCCGTCTTCAGCGTACGCAAGTGCGCCGAGAAAGAAATACCTGCGCACGACAGTGTTTGCCCGCGGGCGAGGGCTGAACCGCAGCCGGCCGGTCGATCGGCGCATGTCGTCGCGTCGCACGAAACCGATGCCTGGATTGAAGTCGTCGCCAACCACGAGCCGTTCCATCTGAACGCCGTATCGGTCGCCTGCATAGTCGAACTGCGCCCGGTAACTTGTGTCTTCTCCGGTCAAGCCCGTGGTCTTCGTCCGCGCCCAATATGTCTGAATCGTGAGGTCGGTGAAAAACGCAAACGTCCCGTCGACCCCGTAGGCCAGGTTGTCGCCCGTGCGACCTTGCGTTTCATTTCGTCCGGTAGCCATAAGGCCGACGCTGCTGCGGCGCAGGATGTCCCGCCTGAGACGTATCACCGAGAAGTCTGTGGTCCGTACCTGCGCTGTTTCGTCATCACCACTCTGAATCGTGAGGAGGCCGAGTGTGTAGCGGCCAACCCTGCCCGTCAGCCGCCCACCAGCGTCAATGGGCACGGCCCGGCCCCGCTCCAATCCGATCCGCCGGCTGTAGAACAGAATCGGAACTTCTGCGGCGCCGCCAAACCCGCTGCCGGTTGCGCCGCCGAACTGGAACATACCGGCGTTTTCGAGGAAGAACTCGCGCTTCTCGGGAAAGAACAGACTGAAACGTGTCAGGTTGACCTGCTGCAGGTCGGCCTCGACCTGCGCGAAATCGGTGTTGTAGGTAAAGTCCGCCGTGAGGTTCTGCGTGATGCCGTACTTGACGTCGACACCGAGGTCGGCGGCGATGTCATCCGAGATACGGCCGTCGGCCGCCGCCTGGCTCGTGGCATTGGAGATCACATATGGCTTGATCTCCAGGTTCTTCGATCCTGATGGCACGGTGATGCCGACAAGCTGGGCCGCGAGCGATGCGTGTTGAAGCGCGGACTGCCCCCGCGCCTTCGGCACCGCCGTCAGGAATGACAGCTCGTTCTTCCATCGGTTCGTCCGATAGGCGTTGAACCCCCAAATCTGATCTTCGCCAGGGCGGTAGCGCAGCGACTTGAACGGAATGGCTGTTTCCACTATCCATCCGCCTTCGAACCGTCCGGTCCGAACATCCCAAATCGCGTTCCAGTCGCCGTTCCACTGCAGCTCGTTGAACGTCTGGCCATCCTGGCGGCCCCCCAACGAGTTCACCGTGAACGTGAAGCCGTTCCGACGATCGTAAAACGTGTCGAGAAAGAAACTGACGTTGTCGTCGCCGCTCCAGATGGTGCCATGATCGCGGCGCATCTCCTTGGCAACGACGCGTTCGGGTTGTGATTCCCAGCAGCGGAACGATACGTAGAAGGTGTCGCCGTCGAAGGCGATCCACAGTTCCGTTCTCTCAGTCGCGGGCGCGCCTTCCTCGGGCTCCATCTGGACAAAGTCCGAGATCGCCGGGACGGTGGTGTACAGCGCTTCGTCGAGCCGGCCATCGATGCGCAGCGGCTCAAGAAGCCGAACCGCTCGAAGCGTAGGAGGTCCAGCCACCTGGCGCGAGATCATGGAAACCGGCGGTCCAACGAATGCGTCAACCGCGATAGTCGACGATACCGTCGGCGCCTGCTGAGCGTACGTCGGCTGCACGAGCAACACGAGACCGCCAACGAGTCCCAGGTTCGCACTGCTGCGCCGTCTAACCGTCGAACCGTCGCGCCCTCGCGCCGTCACGTGACACCTTCTGCCGCGAACACCTCTTCGCCGGCGACAAACGTTCGCACGACACCAAAGCCGCGGTGTAGTACTGCGATGTCCGCGACACAATCTCTTGCCAGAACACCGAACCCTGTCAGCCCCAATTCGCGAGCCGGCGTGGTCGAACAGAGGATCGCTGCGTCCACCGGCGAAAGGCCGAAAGTCCTTACGATCGTCTTGAAGGCGCGATCCATCGTCAGCGTGCTGCCGGCCAACGTGCCGTCGTCCAGAACAGCCGCCGAATCGGTCACTCGAATGCGACGCCCACCCAGCCGCGCGGTGGCGCCGCGGGCCAGCCCTGAACCAGCTGTTCCGTCAGTGATGGCGATGACCCGATCGCAGCGCTTGGCGGCGATCGCCACGCGGCTCATGGCCGGATGAACGTGGTAGCCGTCGCAAATCAGCTCGGCGCTTACCTCCTCGCGCGCGAGAACGGCACCCGCCACGCCGGGCGCACGGTGCGTCATCGGCGCCATGCGATTGAATAAATGCGTCGCATGCCGCGCTCCGGCGTCGATCGCCGCCATGGCTTCATCAACGCTTGCGCCCGAGTGACCGAGCGACACCCGATGGCCGGCTGACACCAGGTCGCGCACGAGCTCGAGGCCCCCAGGCAACTCCGGAGCCAGCGTGACAATTCCGACGTCGGGCCGTGCCGCAGCAACGACGTCGAGGATGTCGCGCGCAGAAAAGTCCCCATCGCGAACGCCAGCCGGGTGTCCGACTGCATTTGACACATCCGACGCACCGTCGGGGACAGGAGCCGGAACTCGAAGGCACTCGGCAGGTTGCGCACCGGCGTACGCAGGGTTGATGAAGTTGCTTTCGAGATGCGCTGGAAGCACGCGTGCGCTTCGAGGCGGCCGCGTGGCGCGCGCCCGTGCCACCTGTCCGAGGACGCCCTTCAGCTCGCGCGGCGCGCAGGCTACCGTAGTCGGACAAAACGCAGTCACGCCGTACCTTGGCAGTCTCGATGCAATCGCCGTCAGGGGCTCACCTGGGTCGAGCGTGTCATGCCCTTCGACGCCATGAACGTGCACATCGATGAAGCCAGGGACTACGTAACATTCGCGGACGTCGACGACCATCGCCCCGCCCACGTCGGCGCGGAACGTCGGTTCAATGAGCGCTATCCGACCGCCGTCGATGATGAGTGACGCACCCGTGAGAATGCGATCCGGCAGGACCAGATCACCCCCGGCGAGAACGAGCATGGTACGGGATTATGCCGTAGCGCAGCCTCAACAGCCGCGAGACTCCAAATGCGCGCCCTACGGCATCGAGTCGAGACCCCGCCAATCGACGTGAAGGTGCAGCTTTCGTCCCTCGAGCGGAAGGCCTGCATCGATCCGCAGCACGTCGTCCAGCCGTGCGAGCAACTCCTCGTACCCGCTGTCGGTTGGCGCGGTCAGCACGACGACGCCTCCGCTTTCACCCGGCGGAAATTTGCGGTCATCAAGGTAATCGCGATCGAGCGTCAGCAATGTCCGGCCCCATTCGCGTGCGAGCCGGTAATGCTCGCCGTCACGGGCACGCCGCAACTCGTCGTGCTCGATCACGAACAAGACGTCCCACTGGAGCCTTGTGCGCATGTACGTGACGAGCCCAGCAGGTACGTTCGCGTCCACATACAAGCGGGGCTGCCCCGCGATGCGCCCTGCGTGCGGGCCCAGTTCGGAAGCGAGGGTTCCCATGACCCGGGTCACTCCGTCATCGATGCCGCTCCAGGTCGGGCATCGTCTCGACTGGATCGACCGGCGTCTGATGCTCGCTGCGTGCCGCGCGTGCTTCCTCCTTGAGCGTCGCCACCAACTCGTCACGTCTGTGAACGAGCGCTTTGCGCGGACGCCGATTGTGATCGGAACCGACGGCGTACTCGCAGAACAGCGGAAAGGCGATCGTCGAATCGCAGTACGTGACCACCGTGTCAGGAAGAACGCCCGGATTCACTTTGCCCCAACTCACCGCTTCGGCGGGCGTGGCGCCGGACAGGCCGCCCCAGACGACCTGATCGGTCGTGATCTGAATGAAGTAGTCGTTACCGCCCTTGGGTATTCCGTAGACTTCCCACAGCGTCGGCTGCCCCTGGAGGTAGAAGTTCTTCGGCGAGCCTCCGCCAAGAATGACGCAGCCGTTCTTCTTCCCGGCAAGGATGAACGCACACACCTCGTTGACGTCCTTGCTGGGATCGATCATCAGCGAGCTCTCGTTGAGCAGCTCGTGAAACGCGATATTCATCCCGATAGAGCTGTCGCCCGGGGACGACGTGTAAATGGGGACGCCGTACGCGGCGGCCGCCGCTACCATCGAGTGTTCCTCGCATCCCGGGTGGCGCTGCCGCAGGTCCTGTCCGAGTGCGTAATGCAACTCTGCGGTGGAGATGGGCCCGTTGACTCCCCATCGCACGAGAAAATCGCGGATGTACGCGTCGGTTTCGAGCAGAACCGTCGCAGGAAACAGCACGTCGTAAATCCGGATGACGCCCTCTTCGTACAGCTCGACGTCGTTCACGAACGGCGATCCGCGGTGGAGTGTGAAGTTGAGCGCGTAATGCAGGTCGTGATAGAGGTTCGCGCCCGTACTGATCACGAAATCGACGAGCCCACGTTCCATGAGCTCGACAACACAGCCCCCGAGTCCCGCTGGCGTCATCGCCCCGGCGATCGTGAGCCCGATCATCGTCTCGTGCTCCGGCAGGAGCATCTTGTCGGTATAGATCCGGCACGCTTCGCCGAGCCTTGCGGCGTTGAAGGCCTGAAATCCTTCGTCTACCAGGCGCCTGATATCTTCGCTGCCGCGAGGGCGGTAATACCTGATTGGCTTCCCCGACAAGTAATCGGCACGTGATTTCTGCGGAGCGCCTGGAGCGCGGTGGGGCACACGGTTAGCTTACCTTGAGCGCCGGTTCGGGCGCTGTCGGCAGGTGGTCATCCGGCCGATAGATCAATATGGGCGGACCCGCCCGAACAATGCCTGTGGACGAAGCCACTATCGCCGGACCCCGCGTCACCGCTGCGCGGCCGGATCCTCCGGACGACGAATCTCGATTCCGCATCGTCGTCCAGTCGCCGCTTGCGTGCGGGACTGCTTCGGTTCCTGAACGCCAGACCTGACGAACCGTTCGAGGTCGAATCGCTGATGTCGACCTTCGGACGCATGCGGCTCGACATCGACAACTGTCTGAAGGAGCTCGTTGCCGTCGGTCTCGTGCGCGTCGTCGGCGAGTCGCCGGTTCAATACGTCGCCCAACGGCCCGAGCGACCGACGCTGGCGTCGATGCTCGACGCCTTCCTGGAACGGCGCGCGGCAATCAGCGCCGAAGACCAGGCCCCGTCGGTTCAGCGCTTCCGCGAAATGATCGGCCGCGACGAGAAGATGCTGATCGTTTTCGAATGGATCCGAACGGCCGCGAAATCGGACATCTCCGTGCTGATTCTGGGGCCGACTGGATCCGGCAAGGAAGTGGTGGCGCGGATGATCCACGAATTGAGCCGCCGCGGCAAAGAGCGCTTCCAGGCCGTCAACTGCGCTGCGCTGCCGGACACGCTCTTCGAGTCGGAACTGTTCGGCTACGAGAAGGGCGCGTTCACGGGAGCACACGACCGCAAACCCGGGCGTTTGGAACTGGCGGACCGGGGCACCCTGTTTCTGGACGAAATAGGCGACTTGTCGCCCGTCGCCCAGGCCAAACTCCTTCGGGCCCTCGAAGAGCGACGTTTCGAGCGTCTCGGCGGCCAGAAGTCGGTGCACGTCGACTTTCGACTGATATCAGCGACAAACAGGCCACTCGATCTGTTCGTCCGCGACGGGCGGTTCCGTGAAGATCTGTATTATCGAATCAACGCATTCGCGATTCGCCTGCCGTCGCTGAGGGAACGGCAGGTCGATATACCTGTGCTGGCAAGCCGATTCCTGGCGCGATATTGCGCCGCCAATGGCTTGCCGCTCGACGCAAAGACCTTCGCACCCGAGGCGATGACGCAGTTCCAGACTTACAGCTGGCCCGGTAACATCCGCGAGCTCGAAAGCACAGTGTCACGCGCGGCTCTGTCGGCACCGGGCCGGGTGATTCGCGAGACCGACGTCGAGTTTCTCCACGCGCATCCTGCTACCGACCCGGGCGAACCTGCGCGACTGCCGACGCTTCGCGAAGCGGAGCGCGCGCACATTCACCGCGCGTTGGAATCAACGGGGTGGAACAAGAAGGAGGCGGCGCGGCTGCTGGAAATCAGCCGCGGGACGTTGTATCGAAAGATTCTCGAGTACGCTCTGGAGCCCGAAACCGAGCCGGCGGCGCTGGGGCACGTGGGCCAGGCGAAGTAGCCCTTCCATTTTCGAACTGGTGCCTCACTGTGCCGTTTCTGCACACGACCTGCACGCCTCTGCACTCAGCCGAACAACCCGCGATCGCCATGCTCGCACCTTAAGTACCTGTCCACGGTGAGCTTCGGGTGCGGACCCGCCTCACGCAACCAAACTCGGCAGTAATTTTGCCCCTTGCCCATGGTGCCCATTTCTGCGCGTCACGGCGTTTCAATGACGCGCGGATTGGAGGCGACATTGACGGATTCGGGGCAACTGGACACGAAACAGGCGACCGTTGACTCGCCGAAAAAGAGGACGTCATGAGAACTCGCGTTAGGATCATTTGGCTCCCGGACTTACCCGGGTAGCGATCACGAACGATACCGAACGACAGGTGTGGGAATGGGTCAAGGGTCTCTTGCCGTCCGTGCGTATGCGGGCGGCGCATTTGCGGCGGCATGTGCGGCCGTCGCGGCATCGATGCTGTCAGCGCCACCCGTCTGGCTCGCGCTGCCAGCGGCTGCTGCGATTTACCTTGGGTTCCGTGCGTGCCGATGCGCAATCGAGCGGGAGCGCGGCAAGGCACAGCAGATATCCGAGCTTCATCTCGCGACGATCGAGGCGCTTGCGCTCGCGATCGATGCGAAAGATCAAACCGAGCCCAGCCACATCCAGCGCGTTCAAGCGTATGCAACAGGCCTTGCGCGAGCGCTCGGGATGTCGGACACCGAGGTGCAGGCCGTCAAGACTGCGGCGCTGCTGCACGACATCGGCAAGCTCGCGATCCCGGATCACATTCTCGCCAAGCCAGGTCCGCTTACGCCTGAAGAGTTTCAGAAGGTGCGCGTGCACCCGGAAGTCGGAGCCGCCATCCTTCATTCCGTGCCGTTCCCTTCTCCCGTTGCTCCACTCATTCTGAGTCACCACGAGCGTTGGGACGGGCGCGGCTATCCCGCTGGTCTGAAAGAGGACGAAATTCCTCTCGGCGCCCGTGTCGTGGGGGTGGTCGAATACTTCGACGCGTTGACGTCCGATCGTCCGTATCACAAGGCCATGAGCCAGGATGCCGCTCTGGCACTGCTGAAGCAGGAAGCGGGCAAGGCCCTCGACCCGCGGGTCGTGGAGATGTTCATCAGCCTTCTGCCGAGTCTTGCAGCCTCGTTTGCGCGGGTGGAGTCGCGCGTCGCCAAGTTGGCACCGCAGCTCCAGACCGGAGAGGGGCTGAGGACAACCGCAGCCGCGGGCCAACGGCCGCGAACGTCGGTGTTCGACGATATCGCCGACGCGAACCGCGAGATCTATGCGCTGTACCAAGTAGCGCAGACCATGGGGACGACGCTTGCCATCGCCGATACGATGGCACTGGTATCGTCAAAACTCTCACACGTGGTGCCTTTCTCGGCCTGCGCGCTGTTCCTGTATACGGAGCAGTCTGAACAGCTGCTCTGCCGATTTGCGACGGGCACCGACTCTGAGCTTATCCAGCAGCTCACGCTCCGCAGCGGCCAGGGGCTGACCGGCTGGGTGGCGCGAAATCGGCGTCCGCTGATCAACGCGCGGCCGAGCGCAGACCTCGAGGCCATGGGGTCAAACGCGCCGACGGTACTGCAATCAGCACTCGTATGCCCTCTCCTCTACAGCGACCGGCTGATCGGAACGCTCGCGGTTTATCACACCGACCCGGGCTTCTATGCGGAAGGACATGCGCGATTGCTCGAACGTGTCTGTGAACAGGCCGCGGCCGTCATTCACAACGCGGTGGTGTTCGAGCAGACGCAGGAAGAATCGCTGACCGACCCGCTGACCGGTTTGCCCAATACGCGCTGGCTCTTTCAGCAGCTCACGCGTGAGCTGGCGCGCGCGGAACGCCTCAGCACGCCGTTGTCGCTCGTCATCATGGACCTCGACGGCTTTAAGTACATCAACGACACCCACGGCCACCGCGTCGGCGATTGGGCGCTGCAGAAGGTCGCTCGAGTCTTGCGGGCGACGATACGGAACTACGACACGTGCGTGCGGTACGGTGGCGACGAGTTCATCGTCATGCTGTCCGGATGCGGCCGCGAGGAGGCCGAAAGCAAACGCGTCGAGCTGCAGAACGCCGTTCGACGGGTCGTCCTGGAAGTGGAAGCCGGAGGCTTGCTGCCGCTTTCAATCAGCGCTGGCGTGGCGGTATTCCCGGAAGATGGCAATACGTACGAGGCCCTCCTGAGCCAGGCAGATCGCCGCATGTATCACGAGAAGAACAGCCGCAAAACCGACAGCCAGCGCGGGATCGAACCCGACGCGCGCGCCGTCTAGACGCAACCTAGTTCTTCTTCGGATCGCCGCCGCCGACAAGGCGCGGCAGGTCGGTTTCGGACCCTTCCGACAGCAGCCCACGGTCGAGGTACGCGAGCAGCTTGTCCCGCGTGTCGGCGATGTCCAGGTTCCGCATCGTGAGCTGGCCGACGCGGTCGCGCGGCGTGAACATCGACTCTCCCTTTTCCATCGTGAGCCGTTCGGGCTTGTACGTCAGGTTGGGGCTTCGCGTGTCGATGATCGAGTAGTCGTTGCCACGTCTGAGCTCGACGACCACCTCGCCCGTAATCGCACTAGCCACGAACCTTTGCGACGATCCGCGCAACATCATCGCCTGGGGATCGAACCAGCGGCCCTGGTACAACAAGCGCCCAAGGCGGCGCCCGCTGTCCCGGTACTGTTCGATCGTGTCCTCGTTGTGGATGCCGGTAACCAGGCGTTCGTACGCAATGAACAGCAGTGCGAGGCCAGGCGCCTCGTAAATACCACGGCTTTTCGCCTCGATGATGCGGTTCTCTATCTGGTCGCTCATCCCGAGGCCATGCTGGCCGCCGATGCGATTCGCTTCGAGCATCAGCTCGACGGGATCCCCGAATGACATCCCGTTCAAGGCAATCGGATGGCCTTCTTCGAACCGAATCGAGACTTCCTCCCGCCGGATCTCGACGTCCTCGCGCCAGAACGGCACGCCCATAATCGGCTCGACGATTCGCAGGCTCGTGTCGAGCCGCTCGAGATCCTTGGCCTCGTGCGTGGCTCCAAGAATGTTCGAATCGGTGGAATACGCCTTCTCCGCGCTCATCTTGTACGGAAGTCCCGCGCGCCGCATGTACTCGGACATCTCTGCACGTCCGCCCAATTCATCGATGAACGCAGCGTCGAGCCACGGCTTGTAGATGCGAAGGTGCGGATTGGCGAGAAGACCGTAGCGGTAAAACCGTTCGATATCATTGCCTTTGAACGTGCTGCCGTCACCCCAGATGTTGACGTCGTCTTCTTTCATCGCGACGACGAGCATCGTTCCGGTGACGGCGCGCCCTATCGGCGTCGTGTTGAAGTACGGAACTCCTGCAGTCGAAATATGGAACGCGCCGCACTGAAGCGCGGCAACTCCTTCGGCAACAATCGCTGCACGGCAATCAATGAGCCGCGCCCTTTCAGCGCCGTACTGCAACGCCCGCCTTGGAATCTCCTCGTAATCGCGCTCATCCGGCTGCCCCAGGTCGGCGGTGTAGGCGTACGGGATTGCGCCCTTGGCTCGCATCCAATGCAGCGCGGCGCTCGTATCGAGCCCGCCCGAAAATGCAATGCCGACCTTCTGGCCTACCGGAACGCTCTCGAGGATGTTGCCCATCGATTCTCCGGTCATCATCATACGGGTTCCTGACGATGCTCGTCGCGTACGGGTACACTGCCGCGAGTGCCGCTCGTCACGGTGGCGATCGTCGACATCCTGTCGGCTACCCCGCGGTCCCGCCTAGTTCGGTTCGACCTTCGTGGTCAGCCGCTGTCATTCGCACCAGGGCAGGCTGTGATGGTGGGCGCACACCTACAAACGGAGCGCCGTCCCTACTCGATCGCCAGCTCACCGGAACAGACGCTCGAGACGGGGTGTCTCGAGCTGCTCGTCTCGGTGGAAAACGATGGGTCGCTTGGAGCCAACTTCGGCAGCGCTGCGCGCGGCACACTCGTGGACGTCGAGGGACCGATTGGTGGCTTTACGCTACCCACGCATGCGCGCGATTCGTGGTTGCTGTTCGTTGCCGGAGGCGCGGGCATCGCGCCGCTGCGTGCCATGCTCGATCATGTGCTGCGCGCCGGCCCGGCGTATCGACCTTCATTGCTCTATAGCGCGCGCCGAGTCGACGAATTTGCATTCATCGACGAACTGCGGGCACATTCGGACGCCGGTCTGCTCGAGCTGCATCAGACCGTTACGCGTGACGACAGCCCGAGCTGGACTGGACGCCGCGGCCGCGTCGGGCAGGCGCATTTCGAAGCGCTGCTGCACGAGCCGGCAGCAACGCTCTGCTTCGTCTGCGGGCCGGATGCGTTTGTGAAGGAGTCGGTCGCCACGATTACGGCACTGGGAGTGCCGGAAGTACAGATTAGAACGGACAGTTGGGGAAGATGAACAAGGGGGATGCGGTAGTAACCTACATGCCCGTGACGTGGAAGCCTGCATCAACCATCAGCACCTCGCCGGTGATGGCTTTGCCGGCATCGCTCAAAAGGAACGCCGCGGCCTCACCCACCTCTGCCGCTTCGACGTTCCGGCGCAGCGGGGCACGATCGCGATAAATGTTCAGGATGTTGGAGAACCCTCCGATGCCGGCCGCCGCAAGGGTCTTGATCGGACCAGCAGAAATCGCGTTCACGCGGATGTTCGTTGGCCCGAGGTCGGCCGCCAGATAGCGCACCGACGCCTCGAGCGCGGCTTTGGCGACGCCCATCACGTTGTAGTTGGTGAACACGCGACTGCTGCCGAGATATGTGAGCGTCAGAATGCTTCCCCCGCCACGCTTCTCCATCAATGGTGCGGCGCCTCTCGCAAGCGCAATCAGCGAGTACGCGGATATGTCGAGCGCAATCCGGAACCCTTCGCGAGTGGTGCGTACAAATGGGGACGTCAGCTCTTCTCGCAGAGCGAACGCTGCGCCGTGAACGACGAAGTCCAGGCCGCCGAACTCCTGATCGATTCTGGAAAACACCGACTCGATGTCGGCATCAGACGCGACATCGCACGGAAGGACGAGCGGTGCGTGCGCGAGTCCCTGCGACAGCTCCTGAACGTGCTCTTCGAATCGGCCCTGGTAGGTGAGAGCGAGCCGTGCGCCGCGCCCGGCAGTCGTCTGCGCAATAGCCCACGCAATGGAGCGCTTGTTGGCTACGCCGACGATCAGACCGTGCTTGCCCGAAAAATCCGACACGCTATCGGCCGCGTTTGCGCCCGCCGCGTCCGCCGCCCGGTCCCTGACGGTTGCCTCGCGGTCCACCGCCATGATGGGAACCCGACCGGTTGCCCGCTGGTCGCTGACCGTGCCCGGGACCGCCGCCGGCGTGTCGCGGACCCTGACCGGAGCCGTGTCGTGGTCCGCCGAAACGGGAAGGCGAGCCGCCCTCTGGCCCGCATTGACCGCTGATGACGACCACGCTTGCCGCCAGGGCCCCGCATGCCTGGCTGGCGGATAGTGAACTCGGGATCCTTGCGTTCGGGAGTCTGGCCGTCAGGACGCGGGAGCGTAGCCCTGATCAGGCGGCGGTGAACGGGGCCGTCGTCCTCGGAAACGGGCGCGGAAGGCTGCTCTTCCGCCGGCGACGCTTCGACCGGGGATTCCACGGCGTCGAGGGGCTCTGGCAACTCTACGGAGTCTGACTCGCCCAACTCGGAACCGATGACTACGGTCTCATCCGGAGCGGCGGCTTCGTCCTCGGCAGGCCGCAACCGCCCGGCCCCCTCCGTGTCACTCGCGCCGGCGCCACGCCGTTTTCGGCGCTGGGGCGGCACCCTGGCCTGCTTGTATTCGTGATCGGCGTCGCAGGTGGTGCATCGGGTCTGCTTCACCTCGTCGTCAATCATCGCGACGACGGCGTGATTGGTGATGCGGCGCTCGCGCGGGCAATAGTCGTCCAGAATGTCACCGAGCCTAGGCCGGCGTTGCTGCATCAAAAATTCCCTCGGAGCCGTTTCCTCTCAGGCGGGATACAAGGGGGCGAAGGTCAAAAGAGTGTAGCAAAACCCGCTCCTGGCTGCCTACTCCTGCCGTCCGTGGACCGCGCCCCTGTGCTGCAGCGTATGGCTGACTCGTGGCGTTCTCCAGCCACTGGCGGCATTCCTCGAGCGATGCGCGAACCGCAGCAGGATTCGTCGATTGCGGCGTCCGCCGCGCCTCAACCGACGCCAATGCGCTAATCGCCCGCTGCACATCGTTGCCAAACAATGGACTCGCGTCCTGCCATTCCTCGAGGGTGAGCGCACTGAACTCCCGCCCTTCGGCGAGCAGGCGCCTGACCAGTCCACCCACGACTTCGTGCGCCTTCCTGAACGGCATACCGCGCGCCACGAGGTAGTCGGCGACGTCGGTGGCCAGCAACAGTCCCGACGCCGCGCGGCCGGTCCGATCGCCCTTCAGCGCGAGACGTGACACGACCGCGTGCGTCGCGCGTATCGATCCACTCAGCGTCGCGTCAGCATCGAATACCGCTTCCTTGTCTTCCTGCAAGTCCTTGTTGTAGCCGCTCGGCAACCCCTTCATCGTGGCAAGCCAGCCTGTCAATCGTCCAATGGTGCGACCCGACTTGCCGCGAACGAGCTCGAGCGGGTCGGGGTTCTTCTTCTGCGGCATCATGCTGCTGCCGGTGGCGGACGCGTCTGACAGGTCGAAGAATCCGTGCTCCTCGCCGGTGAAGATGATCAGATCTTCCGCCAGGCGGCTGAGGTGGACCATCGTCATGGATGCGGCATACAGGAACGACGCCACGAAGTCGCGATCGGACGAGGCGTCGATGCTGTTGCGAACGACACGGGAAAACCCGAGCGCCCGAGCGAGGAAAGACGTGTCCACGTCGTAGCTTGTGCCCGCGACGGCACCTGATCCCAAGGTCAAGGCATCGGCCTCGTCGGCCGCCACCGCGAGGCGCGCGTGGTCACGTCGCAGCGCTGCGGCATGCGACAGAAAATAGTGCGCGACAAGCACAGGCTGGGCGCGGCGCAGATGTGTGTAGGACGGCATGAGCGCGACACCGGCCCGCTCGGCCTGGTCTGCGCACGCAGCGACGAGCGCGGCGACGGCCGCCTGCAGGCCCGGAATCCGCCGACGCAGATAGAGACGCAAATCGAGCGAGACCTGTTCGTTGCGCGATCGTCCTGTATGGAGGCGTCGCCCGACGTCCCCGATGCGTTCGGTCAGCTTGCGCTCGACGAAACTGTGCACATCCTCGTCAGGTCCCGACACGAACGCCGGGTCGTGGCGCCCTTCATTCAGGATGGCCTTGAGCCCCTCCACGATGGCTCGAGTGTCGTGTCCTGACAGGACACCAGCGGCACCGAGCGCCTCCGTCCAGGCGATGCTGCCGGTGACGTCGTCTTCGAACAGCGCGCGGTCGAACCCGAAGGACACGCCGAAATCGAACGCGTCGGGATCGGGTGCGGCGTCAAAGCGCCCCGACCACAAGGTCATGACTGCGACACCACGAGAGGGAACTCCGGCGTCGGAGATTCGAGATCAGCAACGCGAACGCTTGCAACCGTGTAATTGCCCTTGAGCAGCTGAAGGCACACGGTTCCGTTTACCTGACACTGAATGACGGCGTTGAAGGCGTCGAGCGCTGTACGAAGCGGTGTAAACCAGAGCCCACGCACGATCAGCTCGGGGTACACCCGTCGAATGTGCTGCTTCAGCGGCGTCTCGGCATAAACGCCGGTCGCGCTTTCCAGGGCCGCGTGTGCGGCGTGCAGAACGACCGCGGCGGGCGCCTCATGCAAGCGGCGGATTCTACCTCCTGTCTCGTTTGGCGATGCGATGCGACCAACTCCATGCCGCCCCGCAATGATCGACAGGCTTTCGATCAGTTCGCTCAGGTCCAACGGAACCCCGTTGACTGCCTTCGGCACGCCTCGTTCGAAACCCAGCTCGAGGCCAGCGCCCGTGTCCGGAGCGGCCTCGCGCGATTTCGTCCATGAGTGCATCGCTTCGGCGGGACCTTCCCGAGTCTCGTAATCGACGGCCCGACCCCATAGGTTGGTACGCGTCTTCACACACTCGGCGGGAGCGCCCAACGAGAGGACGTGAAGACTCGGGTTCAGCGCTCGAACACTGTTTTCGATGCGTACGCAGTCGCGACCGCGGCCACGATGGGCAACTGCCGTGGCTTCCTCGATCGCCGCCATCTCGACCAGCTTCTTGCCGATGAGCGCGTGCGCAAGTGGAAACGTGGTGGGTTCGCGACCATCGTCCAATGCGCCCGCCTGCAGAGCGGGCAGCACAAACTGATGCGCGAACTCCGCCCTCGCGTCCAGAACGTGGGCCCGAACGGCGCCAGCGGCCAGCGAATGGTCGCGCACCTCTTCGAGCTCCTGATCCTGGCCGACGTCGAGCGTCAGAGTGACGATCTCCGAACCAGACTCGTCAGCGAGCAGCGAAATCGCTTCGGAATCGTCATCCGAACCCGAGTACGCGAGAACGATGCGCTCCATCATGCTCTCGACAATTTTTCGAGCCGTCTGACCAGCGCGCGCGCGCGACGCGCATCCGGCGCAACGGCGAGGATGGTATCGTCCCCTGCCACGGTACCGACGACTTCCGGCAGGCGGGCGCCGTCGAGCGCGACGCCGAGCAGTTGCGCTTGCCCCGGGCCCGTCCGAATGATCACCAGCTGCTGCACCTGATCGACGCGCGTCAGGTAGTCGGTCAGCGCGCGATTCAGCAACGACTTGGTCGCGCCGCCGTTCGAGTCGGCTGGCAGCGGCGGCTGGTACGCGCCGTCGGCGCCGCCTTTGACGAGGCCGAGCTCGCGGATGTCGCGCGACAGCGTGGCCTGCGTCACGTCGAAGCCGGCGGTGCGCAAGAGACGACGGAGCTGTTCCTGGCTGCGCACCGGCTGCCGCTGAACGAGGTCAAGAACGACCGACTGGCGCCTGGCCTTCATGACTGCTGCCTCGACATCGCAGCCTTCAAGCATAGCACCGATTTCTTGACTGTTTATACATCTGACTGTATAAATATTCTCTTCGGCCGATGACGAAAATGACGACTGCAGTCCCAGAGACCCGCGACAGCGCGGTCACATCGTCCGCGGCAGTGCCCGTCGCTGTTGCAGGCGCGACCGGCTATGCCGGCCAGGAGCTTCTGCGCCTGCTCGCGCGGCACCCGGCCGTTGCGCTCCGCGCGGCGATGTCCTCAGGGGCCACGAGCGCACCACGAGCGCTGCCGGCGCTCAGGCGAATCTGGGACGGCTCGGTCACTCCACTCGACGTCGACCGCCTCGCCGAAAGCGCTGAGATCGTTCTTCTTGCGCTCCCAGAGGCGGCGGCCGCCGACGTAGGCACAGCGCTTGTCGGTCGCGGGCGGCGGGTCATCGACCTGTCCGGAGCGTTTCGCCTGCGCGGCGACTCCGACCGACACCGCTGGTACCCGGCGACCACGACGATGCCCGCCGGCGTTGTCCTTGCCCTCCCCGAGCGCAATCCGGACGCGATCCGCGGAGCGAGGCTCGCGTCGTGCCCAGGCTGCTATCCGACGGCTGCACTGCTCGCGCTCGCGCCGTTGCAGGCGGCGGGCCTGCTCGAGGCCGGCATCGTCGTCGATGCGAAATCGGGGATTTCCGGCGCCGGCAAGGCGCCGACCGATCGCACGCACTTTTGTGAAAACCATGGCAGCGTCGCTGCGTACGGTGTGTTCTCGCACCGGCATGCTCCTGAAATCGAGCAGGAGCTGGGCATGGAGGTCACGTTCGTTCCGCATCTCGTTCCGCTCGATCGAGGCATCCTCGAATCGATTTACGTTTCGCTCCGGCGCGGGACGACCGACTCTCAGGTTGCCGAGACGCTGCAGCATGCGTACGCGTCGGCGCCCTTCGTACGGTTGACAGGCGCCGACCTTCCCGAGATCAAGCACGTCGCGCACACCAATTTCTGCGACATCGGCTGGCGTGTCGACGAAGCGCGCGGGCGAGCGGTCCTGATCGTCGCGCTCGACAACCTGTTGAAAGGCGCAGCCGGTCAGGCGGTTCAGAATCTGAACATCATGCTGGGTATCGATCAGCGGACGGGGCTGCTGTGAAGCGGACGATATCGCGACGTCGGCGCGCTTCCGCTCGCCGTTCGCGATCCGTGCTGGTGTTGAAGCTTGGCGGCGAGCTTCTTGAAAGTGCCCACGATCTCGAGCGTACTGCCGCCGGGATCGCCGGCCTGGCGCATCGTTCCGCGCTCGTGATCGTTCACGGTGGCGGACGCGAAATCGATGCAGCGCTCGCCACCGCCGGCATTCCCAAGCAGCAGGTTGACGGCCTGCGCGTCACAGATTCCCGCACGCTCGAGGTTGTTGTCTCAGTCCTGGCTGGCGCCATCAATACCCGGCTCGTGGCCGCCCTTCGCGGCGCGGGCGCCAGGCCCGTCGGGCTCACCGGCGCCGATACGTCCGTCGTTACCGTCCGTCGCTCGCCACCGATATCCAGCGTAGCCGGAGCGAAGGTCGACCTCGGACTGGTGGGATCGCCCATCAACAACGGGACACCACACCTGCTCACCGACCTGCTCGCATGCGGGTACCTGCCGGTCGTGGCCTGCGTCGGCGCAACCCGTCGCGGCGAACTCCTCAATGTAAATGCCGACACGCTCGCCTCGCATCTCGCGGCCGAGTTGAAGGCCAGACGGCTGGTGATCGCGGGGGGCACATCCGGCGTCCTCGACGACAGCGGTCATACGATCGACCGATTGACAGGCACGGCGGCCGCACGGCTCGTTCGGGCTGGCACCGCCAGCAAGGGGATGGTCGCGAAACTCGACGCCTGTCGTGCCGCTCTGCGGAAGGGCGTGGGCGACGTGTTGATCGCCAACGGACGAGACATTTCGTACGAGCAGCTTGCCGACGCATCTGGCCCGCTGCCCGGCTGCACATGGATTGTTCGATGAATACAACGCTCGATGACATCAGGGCGCGCGAGTTACGCCACGTCGTACAGACGTACAAGCGGCAGCCTGTAGCGTTCGTACGCGGGAACGGCGCACGCCTGTTCGATACCGAGGGCCGTGAGTATCTCGATTTCATATCGGGAATAGGGGTAACGTCGCTCGGGCACGCACATCCCGGTCTGACGGCCGCAATCGCGGATCAGGCAGCGACACTGGTTCATACATCGAACCTGTACTACCACCCGTTCCAGGCGGAGGCTGCAGCGCGGCTTGCGCAGCTGTCGGGTCTCCCACGCGCTTTCTTCTGCAACAGCGGAACCGAGGCAGTTGAAGCGTGCTTGAAGTTCGCGCGACGTTATTGGTACACCCGCGGCGCGACAGCGCGCACTGAATTCATTGCACTCGAAGGCGCATTCGCCGGACGAACCTTCGGATCGCTCTCGGTAACGCACGACGAACACTACCGCGCCCCGTTCGCACCGCTGCTCTCAGGCGTCACATTCGTTGATCGCGACGATCCGGCGGCGCTCACCGCGGCCGTAAGCGAGCGGACGGCTGCGATCATCGCCGAACCGATTCAGGGTGAAGGCGGGATTCGGCCTATCGAGCGCTGAATTCGCCTCGGCCATCAACGACGCGTGCTCGCGCACGGGTACGCTGTACATCGCCGACGAGGTACAGACCGGCCTGGGCCGAACGGGTCGGCCCTTCTATTTCGAGGCGCTGGGTTTGCGACCCGACCTGATCTCGGTCGGGAAGGCGCTCGGCGGCGGAATACCCGTCGGCGCGGCTCTGCTCTCCGAACGCGTGTCGCAGGCAGTCTCCGCCGGCGATCACGGCAGCACTTACGGCGGCAATCTGCTGGGTACGCGCGCCGCGGCGTTCTTCCTCACGCAATTGATGGAGGGCGGTCTGCTCGAGCACGTGAAGACGGTCGGCATGCACCTCGAACGCCGACTCAGGGCCATTGCGCTGAAATATCCCGCCATCACGGAAGTTCGCGGTGCGGGGCTCATGCGAGGCATCCAGCTCAACACCGACGCCATGCCTATCGTCGATGCCGCACGCGAAGAGGGTCTTCTCGTGAACCGGACGGATGAGAAAGTCGTGCGACTGCTGCCACCGCTCACGATCGAGACGGCAGAGATCGATCGCGCGGCTGCGATGCTCGATGCGGTCTTCGCCAGAGTCTCTCAGGAGGTGCAGGTGTGAGCACGTGGTCAGCGACCCAGTCTCTGACGGTCACCCGTTCCTCACCGCCGGCTTCATCTCTGCTCGAAACGAACGTTTACGTTCGCGAAGCCGGACCCGACGCTGCGGCAGACGTCTACGCGCTTGTAACCGAGTATCTCGAAGATGGACACCTCTTGCCGCGTGGCCTCGAGGAAATCACGACGCACGTACATCGTTTCCTCGTTGCGGTTCAGGACGATCGAGTGGTCGGTTGCGGTGAGCTGGCCCCGCTCAGCAACGACGTCGCCGAAATACGATCGCTCGTCGTCAGCCGCAGCGCGCGGAGCCTTGGTATAGGCAAAGAGATCATCGAACTCCTCGTTCAACGCGCGGCGAGCCGCGGATTCGAAAAAGCTCTGCGCGTTTACGCACCGGCCGACATATTTCGTGCACCACGGCTTTTCCATCGTGCCTCACGTTTGGCTGCCCGAGAAGATCGTGACTGATTGCCACAGTTGTGCACACTTCCGGCACTGCGGTCAGTACGCGGTCGTGCGGGCCTTCGGGCAGAGGCGCCTCAATCATGGCTGAGATGGTTCGAACGCCATCTATCGCCGTCACAACGGTCCCGGGCGGTATCGCAGCGCCTGACGGGTTCCAGGCCGGGTCGGTGCACAGTGGCATCAAGGCGGCGGCGTCAGCGCTTGATCTGACCGTGATCGCGGCCGAATCGACAGCCAGCGCTGCGGGAATCTTCACCACGAATCTCGCGCAGGCTGCGCCCGTACAGGTCTCGCGGCAGCATCTCCAGCGAACTGATGGCCGGGCGCGTGCCGTCGTCATCAACAGCGGCTGCGCCAACGCCTGCACCGGGGATGACGGGCTGTCGCATGCCATACAGATGGCCACCAATACCGCAGCCGCCATCGGCTGCCGGCCTGAGGAGGTACTCGTCGCCAGCACAGGCGTCATCGGCGTCAAGCTGCCGATCGATCGCGTCTTGTCCGGCATTCGAAAAGCTGTCGGACTGCTGGACCGGACCGGAGGCGCCGCTGCCGCGCGCGCCATCATGACGACCGATCCGTCTCCGAAAGAGCACGCGGTGACCGTACGGACCTCTCATGGATCATTCATGGTCGGCGGAATGGCAAAGGGCGCCGGCATGATCGAGCCGAACATGGCGACGATGATCGGGCTGTTGACAACCGACGCGCAGGTGTCGCCGGCGATCCTGCGTAAAGCACTCGCGGCGTCCGCGCGCGATACGTTCAACGCGATAACGGTGGACGGCGAATGTTCCACGAACGATACGTTGTTCGCCCTGGCATCCGGCGCGAGCGGTGTGGCCATCGATGACGAGACGTATCCGGCGTTACTGGACGGATTGCTTGCCGTGTCGCGAGAACTCGCTGTCGCCATCGTGCGCGGCGGCGAGGGCGCCACAAAGCTCGTCGCCATCACTGTGGGCGGCGCGCGAACAATCGATGAGGCACGTCAGGTCGCCAGGACCATCGCGAATTCGCCTCTCGTCAAAACCGCCGTGCACGGCGCAGACCCTAACTGGGGACGGATCGTGGCTGCGGCGGGACGATCAGGCGTCGCTTTCGACATCAATGCCCTCTCCGTCCACGTGGGCGGCACGGTGCTGTTCGAGAACGGCCGACCGCATGACGAGCTGGCGCCCGTTGCAGCGCAACATCTCAAGGGAAAGACGATTCAGATAGACGTGAGCCTCGGGTCCGGACCAGCCTCGGCGACAGTGTGGACGTGCGATCTCAGCGCCGAGTACGTCCGGATCAATGGCGAATATCGAACATGATTGCGCGGTTTCGAGCATGAGCGCCATCGCGCCGGTAAAGGACTTCCTGTCCATTCTCGATCTGTCGACCGATGAGCTGCACCGGTTGATCCACTATGCCGCACGGCTGAAAGGCGATCACCGCCTCGGCAGGAACGCTCCAACCGCGAATGCGCTCAACGGTGCGCATATCGCACTGCTCTTCGAGAAACCTTCGCTGCGCACCCGCTCGACATTCGAGATCGCCATTCGCGAGCTCGGCGGCGAAGCGCTGCACCTGCCAGGAGAATTCGCGGACGGTGCCCGAGAGCCGCTGCAGGACGTCGCGCGCAACCTCGAACGCTGGGTCCGCGCTCTTGTCATCCGTACCTATGCCCACGACAAGGCACGGACGCTCGCGGCCGCAGGCACGCGCCTGCACGTCATCAATGCCCTGAGCGACGCCGAACACCCGTGTCAGGCTCTCGCCGACCTATTGACTCTGATCGAGCACTGGGGCGATTGTCAGGGACGCACGCTGACGTATGTCGGAGACGGCAACAACGTCGCCACATCACTCGTGCATGCCGCACCCCAGTTCGGCATCTCGGTTCACCTGGCGACGCCTCGCACCTACGCCCTCCCTGACCAGGTCATCGAAGCCGGCTCGCGCACAGCGCGCAGCGGCGCACAGATCAGGACGTTCAGCGATCCGCGCGAAGCGGTGGTCGGCGCCGATGCCGTCTACACTGACGTATGGACCTCAATGGGCCGCGAAGATGAAACCGAGGTGCGACGCCGTGAGTTCCAGCCGTACCAAGTGAATGGTCAACTGATGGCGATGGCACGTCCACGGGCCCTCTTCATGCACTGTCTGCCAGCTCATCGCGGCGAAGAAGTAACGGCCGACGTCTTCGACGGGCCCGCATCCGTTGTGTTCGACCAGGCCGAAAACCGCCTTCACACGCAGAAGGCTCTGCTGCTGATGCTCCTGTCATAGGCCGTCGGCCCGCACAGCGAGCGCGCCAAGGTCCCGACGATCCGAACGAGTAGAATGCATCCCGTGAGGCCATGGCTGGCGCATTACGACGCCGACGTCGCACATAGCATCGCGCCCTACCCCGACAAAACGCTAATCGATTACCTCGCCGACCTTTCGCGTGCTCACGGTGACAGACCCGCGGTGTTGTTCAAGGGAGCGTCGGTGTCCTACCGCGTGCTGGAAACACAGAGCGACGCGTTTGCTGCCGCTGTCGCCTCTTTGGGCGTGCGTCCTGGCGATCGCGTGGCGCTACTCCTCCCCAATTGCCCGCAATTCATGGTCGCGCAGTTCGGGATCTGGAAGGCGGGAGGCGTAGTCGTCGCTCTTAATCCGATCTACAGCGAACGCGAACTCGAAGAAGCCCTTGAATCGACCGGCGCGGTGCTGGCCATCGCGCTGACACCGTTTTACGGCCGCGTCAAGGCCGTTCAACGTCGCACTCGACTTCGCGGCGTGATCGCGACCTCGATTAAGGAGTATCTGCCGCCGGCTCTTCGATTGTTGTTCACCGTCTTCAAGGAAAAAAAGGACGGTCACCGCATCACGATCGCCGCCGGAGACATGTGGTTTCAGGATCTGCTGCGCACGCACCGAGCGTCGCCGAAGACTGCCGTGGACGTCCGACCAGACGATCGTGCAGTGATTCTCTCGAGCGGCGGAACGACCGGCACGCCGAAGGGGGTTGTCGGACTCCACCGCCACTATGTCGCCGCAGGGTTGCAACTGCATGAGTGGACGAAATCGGCGCGCAACCAGACCGACACGATCATGCTGCCGCTGCCGCTGTTTCACGTGTACGCAAATGTGGGTGTGCAGCCCCTCGCATTCGTCGCGGGCGCACCGCTGTCGATCGTTCCCAATCCGCGTGATCTCGACGACTTGCTGAAAACCATCCGCCAGGTGAAACCGGCATTCTTCAACGGCATCCCGACGCTCTACACGGCGATTCTCAACCACCCTGACGTGCAGAATGGCAAAGTGGACCTCAGCAGTATCAAGCTGTGTTTCTGCGGCTCGTCGGCGCTGATGGCGGAAACGAAGCGGCGATTCGAGGCCGCAACGGGTGCGCGCATCGTCGAAGGGTATTCACTCACCGAGGGGATGATGGCGTGCTGCGTCAATCCGGTCAAAGGCAAGAACAAGATCGGCTCGATTGGGCTGCCGCTTCCCGATGTCGACGTTCGCATCGTGGACGCGGAGGATGGCGAGCGCGACCTGCCGTCTGGAGAGGTCGGCGAACTGATCATGCGCGCGCCGCAGCACTTCGCAGAGTACTGGAACAACCCCGAGGAGACCGCAGCCACGCTGCGGACGCACGGTCCTGGCGGGCCCTGGGTGCACTCCGGCGATCTCGCTTACATGGATGATGAGGGATACCTTTTCATCGTCGATCGCAAGAAGGACATGCTGAAGACGAGCGGCTATCAGGTGTGGCCTCGTGAGATTGAAGAAGTGCTCGCCTCCCATCCCGCTGTCATGGAAGTGAGCGTCGCCGGCGTGCCTGACCCGCTGAAGGGTGAAGTGCCGAAAGCGTGGGTAATCCTCAGGTCTGGACAGAGCGCCACAGAGAGCGAGCTGCGCGCACACTGCCGCGAGCGACTTGCGCCGTACAAAGTGCCCGTTCAGATTGAATTCCGGAAAGAGCTGCCGAAAACGATGGTTGGAAAGGTGCTCAGGCGATTGCTCGTTGAAGAAACCAAGCGCGCCAGCTGAACCGGGCTAACCGCGCAGCGCCCTCACCTCGATTCCGGACTCGACCAGCGCTCGGCGAATACCGGCGGCGAGATTTGCTGCGTCCGGCGTGTCTCCATGAACGCACACGGTGTCGATTGTGAGGGGAATGACCGAGCCATCGATTGCTTCAACGGTCCGGTTGCGCACCATACGGACGGCCCTTGCAACTACGGTTTCGTGATCGTGAATCACCGCCCCCGGGTCCTGACGTGAAACCAATGCTCCATTTGGTCGATACGCCCGATCGGCAAAACCTTCACACGCTGTACGCAGGCCGGCACGCCAGCCTGCCCCAATGAGTTCTGAGCCGGGCAAGCCAAACAGGATGAGACTGCGGTCGATGACGGCAGTGGCGCGCGCAACGGCATCGGCGAGCGCCGCGTCTCGCGCGGCCATGTTGAAAAGAGCGCCGTGCGGCTTGACGTGCTGCAACCGCACACCTTGTGCGGCCGCAATCGCCGCCAGCGCACCAATCTGGTAAATGACGAAATCCTCGACGTCGCGCGGCGTCACGTCGAGCTCGCGCCGTCCGAAGCCCTCGAGGTCCGGAAATCCCGGGTGCGCCCCCACTGCGACATCATGGGCGGCCGCCAGCGCGACCGTAGCGCGCATGACCGCCGGTCCCCCCGCGTGAAAGCCACACGCGACGTTGGCGGACGTGATATGGGGCATTAACGCCGAGTCCTGCCCGCGCCTCCCCCTGCAGCCCCTCACCCACGTCAGCATTCAGGTCTATCCGCATGCCTGTCAGCAGTACACCCCTGTAATTCTTGCCACACGGTTGAAACCTGGTCAGGGCTGTAGGTTAGGGATTTCCAAGCAAACACTGCGGCACACCCGTTGCCCTACACGGGGCGTCGGTCTGTGGTTTACGGCAGAACGCCGTAAACGCTGGGGGGAGCCAGGCCGGCGTAGCAGGACGGGACGCGTAAGCGTCCCTTCCTGTTTTTTTTACCTCTAGACCCCCGCCCCTTCCGGATACTCCAACGCAAGCTTCAGTTCCCGTGCAAGGCTGATCCACGGTCGTACCGCTGCGCTTCCACGCGCCCTCTGTCTCGAAGCGCTGGTCGCCGATGCGGCGCCCCCACGGCGCAATGACTCGGCCGATTGCACGGAAATCGCTTCGCTCGGCATGGTCCTGGTCGAGTCGGCGGACGACATCGGGCGACACGCGGATGAACGCGCGCAGGGCGGTCGCGGACTTGATGCTGTACTTGCGGCCATTCCACGCCGCGCCGAACACGACCGCCACCTGCTTGAAGTAGTTCACGAAGAACTTTCGGGAGTCTTCGCGGAAATCCGCGGACTTCCGCGGTCCGCCGAAGGCGTCGCTGGCGAACAGCTTCTTGAGCTCCTGCGCGAGCGGCGCCTGCGCCGACGCGCCCGCGGCCGACGCCGAGCAGCTTGATTTCGCCGTGCAGGGGCGAATCCTCGCGATCGTTCAGCGCGCGCACCACGTCGTGCGCCGCCGCCAGCGCCTCGTCCCGGTACAGCTGCCGGCCCGACAGGCTGACCAGATGCGACGCATTCAGCCGTGTGTGCTTCGCGTTGATCGTCACGAACATCTGCACGACGTGATCTTCGGGCAGGCGGTCGAAAATGATGGCTGGCACCGTGAAATCGTGCTCCCGCATGTTGTCGATGTCGGCGTGGAGCGCGAGCAGCCGGTGCTGGCCGTCGATCGCGCGCAGGATGCCCTCGCGCTCCGGAACCTTGAGTCGGCCGACGACCGCGCCCGCCTCGACCGGCTCGAAACGTGAGCTTCTCGTCGCACGAGATGATGACCGCCCCCGGAATGGACGGCAGGTCGCGTGCCTGCCGGCATTGCTCGTAATACTGCACGAGTTCGTCAATCTTTCGCCTGATGATCTGCCGCTGGTAGGCCTTCTCGCTCGAGGCGATTCGGCGCTCGAGCAGGTCCCAGTTCACCTTCGAAGGCGCCTTTTTCGTTGCCGCCGCGAACGGGAGGCTGCGCCGGACTCGCCGTAGTTCAGCACCTCGAACCGAACGAGCTTGTCGATGTCCTCGGCAGTCAGCGACGCCTGGTAGAACTGCACACCAAACTGCTGCATTCGGATGGCAGCCACGTTTATCATGTGAGGTCCTCTCCGGCTCCCTTCGACAGGCGCAGGTAAGAGGCGAATTGTATCGACCTGCGGACCCTCGTGCTCAACCCGTTTTTTCGGTTTTTGTTCGGAAATCGCGCAGGTGCCGGAGCCGGCGAAGTCCATTCTATCTGACGGCGGGACAAGGAGTTAGCATGGTTCGTCGCGGACGCCACGCTCTGCGCAATAGCGCTGGCCCTCATCTGTGCCAGCCGGAGCCCTGCCGGCCGCTCGGCCCAGCAAGCTCGCCGCAGGCGGGACCGGCGCATCGGCCGGCGCCGCCATCAACTACGAGACGGCGCGACTCGAACGGCGGCTGCATGGCCGTCCGCGCCACCGGACCGATCACGCTCGACGGCCTGCCCGACGAAGCCGCGTGGAACGACGCACCGATGGCCAGCCATTTCCTCCAGAACGACCCGCGCGAAGGCGAGCCGGCCACGTTCGACACCGAGGTACGCGTGCTCTACGACGACGACGCGCTCTATTTCGGGGTGTTCGCCAAAGATGACGAACCGGGTCGCCTCATCGTCAACGACCTCAAGAAGGACTACAACACCGACAGCAGCGACGGCTTCCGCATCATCCTCGACACGTTCCACGACGAGCGCAACGGCTACCAGTTCGCCACCAATCCTGCGGGCGCCAAGTGGGACGCGCAGATGTCGAACGAAGGACGCGACAGACAACGCGAACTGGGACGGCATCTGGGACGTCGCGACACGCGTCACCGAAACCGGCTGGTACGCCGAGATCCGAATTCCGTTCCGCACGCTCAAGTTCGAGGCGCCGCGACATCCAGACGTGGGGCGTGAACTTCGAGCGGAAGGTGCGGCGGCTCAACGAGGACAGCTACTGGTCGCCGCTGCCACGGATCTACAACCTCGATCGCGTGTCGATGGCGGGAACGGTCGAAGGGCTGCGCGGTCTGCGGCCGGGCAAGAACCTGCGCGTCAAGCCGTACGCGGCGAGCAGCTCCAGCACCCTCGCCGGGCAGACGAACGACCGGCGGAGACTGCGACGCGGGCCTCGACGTGAAGTACGGCGTCACGAGCGGGCTCGTCTGGGACTTCACGGTCAACACCGATTTCTCGCAGGTCGAGGCCGACGAGCAGCAGATCAACCTGACGCGCTTCAGCCTCTTCTTTCCCGAGAAGCGCGATTTCTTCCTCGAGAACTTCGGGCATCTTCCAGTTCGGCGCCGGCGGAGGCGGATTGGGCGGCGGGCAGTTGCGGCAGGCGGGATGCGCCTGTTCTTCAGCCGGCGCATCGGTCTGTCCGACACGGGAGCGATTCCGATCCTCGGCGGGACGCGGCTGACCGGACGCCAGGGCGCCTACTCGTCGGCGTGCTGAACATTCAGCAGCGCGAGGGACAGTGCCGGCGCGAACTTCACCGCGCTGCGGTCCGCCGCGACATCCTCGCAAACTCCGACATCGGCGCGTCTTCTGAACAAGGAAGCGAGCGGGCCGCATTCAACCGCGTCGCCGGCTTGACGCCAACTTCCGCTTCGGACCTGACGGCGAACGCGTATGGCGCGAAGCGTTTTCGCCGGATGTGACCAACGATCGGCAGCGAGCGTGCTACCGATGCGCAGGCTTCAACTACGAGGGCCGGACTGGCAGGCAACGGCCGGTTCGGCAGCATCGGAACGCGGTTCAACGACGAGATGGGATTCGTGCCCCGCCTCGGCGTCGACAACGTCGACGGCGGTCGGACGCGTTCGACCGGCGTGCTATCGCGATGGTGCGCAGACAGCCGCACGGCAGCTCGACGTCTTCACGCGACAGGATGGCGGAGGGCTCGATCGCGTATCAGGGCTACCACTGGACTTCGCCTTCCAGGACGGCTCGAACGCGAAGTCGGCGTCAACCCGATGTCGAAGACGTCCCGATCCGTTCACGATCAACAGCTCCGCGGGTACGCGTGAACCCGGACGCTACGAGTTCAACGAGTACTTCGCCTTCTGGAAAACGAACGAGCCGCGCGCGTCTCGTTCAACACCGCTACTCGTCGGCCGTTCTACGACGGATACCGGCGCGTCTCACTTCGGGCCGTCGATACGGCTGAACGAGAACTTCAACGCGTCGGTCAACCTGCAGCTCAACGACATCGAGGTATCCACCGGCGCGTTTCGTCTCGAAGCTCCTGACGACGCGCGTGAACTACAACTTCAACACGAAGGATGTTCTTCAACGCGCTGGTGCAGTACAACAGCGACAATCACCAGTGGACGTCGAACCTGCGGTTCAACATCATTCACCGGCCGCTGAGCGACTTCTTCCTTGTCTACAACGAAAGACGTGACGAGCGCACGGGCCAGATGCTGAGCCGCGCGGTCATCGCGAAGATGACGTATCTGGTGGCGTTCTGACGGGAGCCTCTGAACCGGAACCCGAGCACCTGAGCGCCGTTGAACCCGAGAACCCGATTTTTCGCTTTCACCAGCCAGAACAGCATCAGCGCAAATAGCAGAAACGCGACATATGCCTACTCGAGCGGCAGACGTCGGTGGAGCGGCGCGCTGACAATCCCATACGCCATCTCCACGTGGATCCAGTACACGAACAGCGACGACCGGCCGAGTTCGACGAGCGGCGCGCGGGTGAAGAACATGGGAACGCGACTCTGACCGCGACGGTCTGTGTGCCATACATACGCAGCACCGACCAACATCAGTAAAAGTCCAAGACGAACAAAGAAGAACGTCGGGGAGCTCGTCCAGAAGTTCGTCTGCGCATAGATCGGCGGGAAGGAACGACGCGGCATAGCCCCCAACCACCAATGCCGCGCCCGCGACGGCACCGCATAGTTCACCACAACGCTCCTCACGAGGGGTCTTTCGTATCGAGCCACAAGCCGACCGCGCCCCCTGCGAGCAGAAAACCTGCCCATGGAAACAGCGTGAACGTCGGTGGCGCTGCCAACCGGGCGAAGGTAACGTTCGACCGGATCGGGTAACGCCGCGAGCGGAGCGAGCGCGCGCACGATGGGCGTGAGCATCGCAATCGCGACCGCCGCGATCGTGAAGCAGCGCCGCACGCCATCGACGGCGAATGCCCAAAATCACCGCCGCGACCACCATGGACAGCCCCATGACGTTGAGGATGTCGACCTTGAGCAGACGTGCTCGGGGGACCGCCACTGATGATCCACGACTGCAGACGAAACAGAAAGGCCAGACCGAAGATCTGCCAGCCGCGCCGGCGCGCGAGCGCTGCGGCTTCCGCCTCCGTCCGTCCCCGCCTCAGGCGCGCCTCTGCGCCCAGCACCATGGCCACACCTGCGAGGAACAGAAACAGCGGAGCGCCGCCGACGCCTCCGACGAAACTAATCCAGGTGATAGGCCTCGCGATGGCGGTCCTCGTGCGGCGTCCACGAATCGATGACGTGCCCTTGAATCATCACGAGCACACCGACGCCCCGCAGCCAATCGAGATAGGCCTTGCGATCACTGGCGCCGTGTGCGCGTGTGTCACGGGTGAATGTCGAACGACGGTCAGAAACGCGATGTCCTGACGCATCGAATGCCACACGGAGCAGTACTTCTCATGCGACAGCGCAATGGCGCGATCGACCGCCTCTGACGGCACCGCGCCGGAGACATGGAAGTGGATGCGTGATTCGCGAGGAAACGGCGCGGCGGGTCCGAAGCGCGATCGCCTTTGAATGACACGCGGAGTCCCGTCAGTGCTGACGGCCTTTCTGCAGAATGGCGACGACGTCGGCCGCCATGCACCCCGCGAGCGCAAAAGCCGCGAGCTGCATCGGCGACGGGCCGGCTGCGCCGTCGCCGTCAACCACGATCGCGCTTGGTCCCGTCGTGGCGCCGAACCGTAGACGATCCGACCAGACCAGTTCAGCGGTCAGCGGAGGCTTGGGATCGGGCATCTCAAGTCACAAGGCACAAGTCACAAGGTACAAGACTGCCACGAGCCACAGAGACGCGGAGATACAGAGGAGGATATCTGATGTGTCTCGGTGGCGCGACGAGGAGCCGAGCTCAGCGCACGAGGCGGCCATGCAACCGATGGCGCGCCCGTGCCCTGCGAGTTTCGAGCTTACTCGTTCAGCGCGCCACGGTCTGCTGAACGGGTGGCGGTGTCCGTTTGCCTCCGAACACTCCGGCAAACACGAGCCATGCCATGGGGAGAAGGACCAGCAGGTACGTCAGCCACTGCCCGTACCGGCCGTCGGGGCCGTACGGCTCGGTGGCCCAGTGCAGAGGTTCGCTGTACGGAAAGATGTTGGCTTCCGTCAGCTCGTGGAATCCGTAGATCAGCAACTGCACCACGAACACGGCCAGGAACACTGCCGTCACCTGGAAGAAGAGGCTCAGGTTCACGCGATGTCCGTAGCGCGACCAGAGCGAGGCGACGATCGCGGCGCAGACGATGCCCGCGGCGGCGCCGCTGATGATGTCCATCGCACGCACCTGGAACAACAGCGTCCCCATGAGCATCGCCGTTTCCATGCCCTCGCGCGTGATCATCAGCAGCGTGAACAGGAACACGCCGGCAAATGCCTTCGCGCCCGTTCTGAGCGCCGACTGCTCGAGGTGCGTTCTCGATCTCGCGCTTCATCCGACGTGCATGACGCCACATGTGGACGATCAGCGACGCGACCAGGACGGCCGCCACGAGCGCCAGCACGCCTTCCCATAGCGCCTGGTTCGACGCACGCTGAAACAAGCATGCCCGCACCGATGCTCAAGAGCACCGACAGCGCCGATGCCCCAGTGAACGGCGGGAATGAGCTGATGTCTCCCGCTCTTGCGCAGGTACGCGAGGCTGATGGCGACGATGAGAAAGGCCTCGAGCCCTTCCCGGAGGGTGATGACGAACGCCTGCAGCATGACGGCGACCTCGAAATTGAGACTGAGTCGCAATCCTATCACCAAATCAGAGGCCTCAGGGCTTAGGCCTCAGGCCCCAGGGCTGACCAAGGGCTCAGGGTGTAGGGGGGAGGGATCAGGCGTTAAGAAAAGGGCAGGGGCAAGGGGAAGGCGGACGGAGGAACCGGGCACACAAGGTGCCCTTTTCCCCTGTTCTCACTCCGTTCACTTGATCGGAACCGTCCAGAGGTAAATCGTCCGGCCGTTCACGTTCATCGTCTGCTGCGGCTTGATGTCGCCCATATCGAACGCGTGCGACACGATGCGTGTGCCGGGCTTGAGCTCGGCGTTCAGCTTCGGCAGCACCTTCAGGTTCAGCGACGGCAGCAGATACAGCGTCACGACCGTCGCCTCGCTGATGTTGGTGGTGAACAGGTCCTGATTGAGAAAACGGACCTTGTCGCCGACGCCAGCGGTCTTGAGGTTTTCGGTCGCTTCCTTGATGCGCTGGGGATCGATGTCGATGCCGACACCGCGCGCACCGTAGGTCCTGGCCGCCGTGATCGGAATGCGTCCGTCGCCGGAGCCGAGGTCGTAAACCACGTCGTTGGCCCCGACCTTCGCCAGCTTGAGCATGGCATCGACCACTTCCTGCGGCGTCGGAACGAAGATGACGTCGGGCGACCGCAGAGGCGCGGGCGCATTCTGCGCCACGCGGGTGCGGCAAGCGCCGCAACGATCGCGAGTGACAGGACACAAGTACGCAGTCTCATGGGCCTCCCTCGATGAATGAGGAGATGCGAGAAGCTGTCTCCTGAATCAGTTTAGCTCGGCGGATTATATCCGCAATGGGCCCTCAATCCGGGTTACGGGATGGCCGCGGAATTGAATAGAGTCATATAAGCTCGGCTGGCATGGCGGTCGTCGTCCAGAAATACGGCGGATCGAGCGTCGCGGACGTGCAAAAGCTCCGGAAGGTGGCCGAACGCGTCATGCGCACCCGGAACCTGGGCCACCAGGTCGTCGTCGTCGTGTCCGCGATGGGCAACACGACAGACGAACTGCTGGCGATGGCAAAGCAGATCTCGGCGAACCCGCGAGCGGCGCGAACTCGACATGCTGCTTTCGGCCGGCGAACGCATCTCGATGGCGCTCCTGTCGATGGCGCATTCGCGAGCTGGGCGGCGACGCCATCAGCCTCACCGGCAGTCAGTCGGGCATCATCACCAACGATCGCCACGTGGATGCCCGGATCATCGAGGTTCGTCCATTTCGCGTGCAGGATGCGCTGTCGGAGGGCAAGATCGTCGTCATCGCCGGCTTTCAGGGTGTCTCCCACAAGAAGGAAGTGACGACGCTTGGGCCGCGGCGGGAGCGACACGACGGCAGTCGCGATGGCGGCAGCACTCGACGCGGACTACTGCGAGATCTGCTCCGACGTGGACGGCGTGTACTCCGCGGACCCCCGTATCGTGCCGGCAGCGAGGCGCATCGGCACGCTGTCGTACGAGGAAACGCAGGAAATGGCCGAGGCGGGCGCGAAGGTGCTGAACGCGCAGGCAGTCGAGTTCGCGAAAGAAAAGGGGATCGTCATTTACGCGCGCGCGACCGAGTGGCCCGCTTCCCGGACCGAATCCATCAAGCGATGGAACGGTCGTACGGGAGCACCCGTCCCGGACGCCAGGGAGCGTCGTCGGCGTCGCGAGCGAGCGCGACGTGATCCTCCTCGAAAGCGAATCGCCGCCGGCCGAACTTGCTGGCGCTGCTCGACGAGCACGGCGTGGCCGGCAAGCAACTGCACATCGTCGGCAACCCGGACGAACCTCGTGCGTCTCGCGCGAGAACCTTCACGACGAGGCGCGCCTGCGTAATGCCCTCGACGCGCGATCTGCACGGCCGGGCGCGCCTTGTCGATGGGCTCGCTGCGGTCAGCGTCATCGGTGTCGGAATCAACGCCACGTCATCAGAACGTCCGTGCGGGAGCCGAAGCCCTGGCAAAGGCTGCGATACAGCCCAGCCGGCGCCGCCACCTCGTCATTTCGCATTACCTGGATGGTGCCGCGCGATCGCACCGAAGATGCCGTCCGCACCCTTCATTCGCGATTCATCGAATCGAACAAGCCCCCTTTCCTGAAGCCAGCGGCGCCTCTATGATCGCGCCATGCAGTACTAGACGACTCGTGACGTTCGCGTTCAGTGCGGGGCTCGCCATTGCCTGCGTGTCAGCGCAGCAGTCCTGCCTCTTCAGCAGAGGAGGCACGCAGCGTTTCTGGCCGAAGCGAACGACACCATACTGCGGCTCGGCAATCGAAGCGAGCGAGGCCGGGTGGGTGCAGAACACGTACATCACGCCCGACACCGAGGCGATGGCCGCACGCGCCAACGCCGCGTACATGACGGCCGTTACTCGCTTCTGCGAAAGCAGGCCGTTCGGTACGACGACGTCGACGCTGCCCGTGCACGAGCGTCGGCAATTGACGGTCCTCAAGAACGCGCTGACGATGGCCGCTCCCGCCGATCGAGAAGGAGGCGCGGAGCTCGCGCAGTTGGTCGCCGACAATGGAGAGCACGTACGGGCGGGGCAAATACTGCCAGACGGGGAATCTGGTGAGGCATGTCTCGACATCGAAGAGATCACCGAGATCCTCGCGAACGATCGAAACCCGGCGCGGCTTCGCGAGGTGTGGGAAGGCTGGCATTCGATCGCGCCGCCGATGAAGCAGAGCTACGCGCGATTCGTCGAGTTGTCGAACAAGGGTGCACGAGAGCTGGGGTTTGCCGACACCGGCGCGATGTGGCGGTCGAAGTACGACATGCCTGCCCGACGCCTTCTCGCAGCGAGCTCGATCGCCTGTGGGGCCAGCTGCAGCCACTGTATCTGTCGCTGCACGCGTATGTGCGCGCGAAGCTGCGGGACCGGTACGGCGATCAGGTGCCGGCCGACGGTCCGATACCCGCTCACCTGCTCGGCAACCTGTGGGCGCAGGACTGGTCGAACGTCTACGACGTGGTCGGCCCGCCGGGAGGCGCCAAAACGATTTCGCTGACCGACGATACTTCGGACGGCGAAAAATCAGCGCCGGTCGAAATGACTCGCTATCGGCGAACGTTTCTTCACATCGCTCGGCTTCGAGCCACTGCCGCCGACGTTCTGGGAACGATCGCTCTTCGTCAAACCCCGTGACCGTGAAGTGGTCTGTCATGCGAGCGCGTGGAACATCAACTCGGTCGACGACCTCCGATTCAAGATGTGCATCGATCAGACGGAGGAAGATTTCACGACCATCCATCACGAGCTCGGTCACAACTTCTACTCGCGCGCGTACGCGATGCAGCCGCCCATCTTCAGAGACAGCGCGAACGACGGATTCCACGAGGCCATCGGCGACACGATTGCGCTGTCGGTCACTCCGGAGTATCTCGGCAAAGTCGGGCTCGTAGAAAGTGCGCCGACTGCATCGGGCGGACGTCGGCCTGCTGCTGCGAACCGCCCTCGCAGCGACTCGCGTTCCTGCCGTTCGGGCTGGTCGTCGATTCATGGCGCTGGCAGGTGTTCAGCGGACAGGTGACGCCCGATCAGCTACAACCGCGTCTGGTGGGAGCTGCGCGAACGGTATCAGGGTGTCAGGCCGGCGGCAATCCGAGGCGAAGAGTTCTTCGACCCGGGCGCGAAGTACCACATTCCTGCGAACACTCCCGTACGCGCGGTACTTCCTGGCCTCCGTGCTCCAGTTCCAGTTCCACCGTGCATTGACGAAGGCAGCGGGCTGCACCGCGGCGCTGCATCGCTGTTCCATTTACGGAAACGGCGAAGCCGGCAAGCGTCTGAAGGCGACGCTGGAGATGGGGGCCTCACGACCGTGGCCCGATGCGCTCGAAGCGCTCACCGGTCAGCGTGAAATGGATGCGAGCGCCATGGCCGACTATTACGCTCCGCTGAAAACCTGGCTCGACGAGCAGAACAAAGGGCGTCCGGTAGGCTGGTAGAGGCGCCGCGACAGTCCGGCTGAAGCCGATACGACGTGCTGCGACAGTCCGGCTGAAGCCGGACACTACGTATGACGTACGAATCTACGTCTGCAGCTACGGCGTGCGCTTCAACCTGGGAGCCGGCCTGAAGATCGGAACCATCCGCCACCACAACGTTTGCGTCCTTTGCGCGATCGCGCTGTACCACGTCTGTTCCGGCAGCATGTCGACGTCGGTGCTACGACGACTCATGGGATGACCGAGCTCATCGCGGTATTCGGAGGCGTGTGCAACGATGGCCGCCATCTCCTGGATCGTTCCGCCTACGCGGCGATCACCCTGAGGGAACAGGCGGCAGAATTCGTCGACCGTTTGCGTCGGCTCGAGACCGACGGCGTTCGCATACGCACGCACCCACGCGCGGGCGTACAGACCACGCGGCCACTCGGACAAATCGTTGCGCTCGAAAGCCTCGAGCAGCTCGCGCTTGACGCGCAGGATTGTGGCCATTTCATCGAGCGAAATCTGGCTACGCTCGCGGTAGCGGCGAAGCCGAGTGACAAAGGCGTCTTGGGGATTCATGGCTGGACTCCGGCCATAACCCCAGCAATTTCCGCGCCTCAGCCGGTAAAAACCGGGTGCGGGCGCTTCGTGTTCAGCAGCCGGAACTTACGGACAGCCACAAAATTGTGATCGGCGCCGTCGGTACACGAATGCGACAACGTCGTCGTGATTCCGTAGCATTTTCGACATCGCCGCGAATGACTCCGGCCACCCCGTGCGGCTATGAAAGGGACGGCACATCGCCGTTCAGATACGTGGCGAGCTGCGCCGGGTCGAATTGCAGTCCCGTGTAAAAGGGCCCGAACTCCGCAAACTTCGCGCTGGCTTCATCGAAGCGCATTTCATAAATCAGCTTCTTGAACACGAGCGGATCGTCGGCGAACAGATCGACGCCCCACTCCCAATCGTCATAACCGATCGAGCCTGAAATGACCTGCGTGACCTTGCCTGCGTAATGTCGCCCGATCATGCCGTGCTCGCGCATCATTGATGCACGGCGATCGAAAGCCTCGGAGTACCAGTTGAGCGCCTCTCCGCGACGTTTGTTCATCGGATAAAAACAGACATATCGCGCTTTTGGCATGTCGAGGAACAGCCGGCTCATGACGCGCTGCTGCTGAGAAGACATCTCCTCGTCAAACGCCTTGTCGAAGTCGTCTGTGCCCGGCTTGAACTTCGCGCCCAATTGATCGTGGAGCTTGGCGGTCATCTCGTACATTCCGAGCTCGACGACAGACACGTACGACGCGGTGGGCTCGAGTGACTCGTGCAGCTCCGATCGCGACAGCGCGAGCTGTGCGTGCCCTAATTCATCGAAGCTGCGCCGGAAGCAGATGATCATGAGGTCCGCTTTGTGCCCGAGCACCTGTACGAACGCGGTCGATCCGGCATCCGGAACAGCGAGCGCGCGTGCCGCTTCACTCGACACACGCTCGCGTTCGGCCGGTGTCCGTCCACGCAGCCGATCCCAACGGACCCTGTACATCAGGTGGAGAACACTCCACCCTTCGAGCGTCTCCGGCACGAAAGGGTTGTGCATGAACGGATCTTAATGCAGTGTCATGGCCGCTTCATCAGGCTCGCCACCTGTGGCAGAGCGACTTCGGCGGCTGCGTGGATTGCGAGATCCACGGTCGCCGACGCCGGCGTGGCTTCGGGGTTGATTTCGACGGTAAATGCTCCGCCACCGCGCGCTTCATGCATCAGACCGGCGGCCGGATAGACCACAGCGGAGGTACCCACAGCGATAAACAGGTCACACGAGGTGGCACGAAACGCCGTGCGCAGGTCGTCGCTTCGAAGTGACTCTCCAAACCAGATCACAGCGGGACGCGCCAGCCCGCCGCAATGCGGACATCGCGGTGGCAAAGCCGCAAAAGGCACGCTTTCGTCGCGCCATGGCGTCGCGCCTCTCTCACACTGTTCCCAGCACGAAAGCTCCCATATGGAACCGTGGATCCGTGCGAGCGAACGTGTGCCGGCGCGGACGTGCAGATCGTCAACGTTCTGCGTGAGCACCTGGCAGTCGGGCCGGAGCGACCATTCAGCGATGACGTCATGCGCCGGGTTCGGCTGACAGGCGAGAATCATTTCACGTCGCCACGCGTACCATTCCCACACCAAAAGAGGATTGTTCGCAAACGCCTCCTGCGTCGCCAGATCCTCGGCGCGATGACGGCGCCACAATCCGGCTGGTCCCCGGAACGTCGGGACACCGCTCGCCGCAGAAACTCCCGCGCCGGTGAGGATCGTGAGTCTCTTCGCGTCGTGGATGCGCCTGGCCAATGTGTCGAGAGCGCCGCTCATGTTACCAACGTGAATCGCTGATTCTGTTCGACTCGACTAGCCGGCTTGACCGGCTGAATTGCCGACACTAGGAGGTCGTCTCGAGCCGGAATGCCCGATGGATAGCTCGAACCGCTTCACCGGCGTCGCGGTCGGTGACGACGAGCGAAATATTCCGCTCGGAGGAACCCTGCGAGATCGCGATGATATTGATCCCCGCGCTGCCGAGCGCGCTGAACACGGTCGCGGCAATCCCCGGCGTGCCTCTCATTCGGTCACCCACGGCGGCCACAATCGCGACCTGCTGCTCAGCCGTGATTTCATCGATATGCCCGCGCATAAGCTCGAATTCGAGTGCCGCTCGAAGTGCGGCGACGACACGCGGCGCTTCGGCGGCACTCAGCACGAAGCAGATGTTGTTCTCCGACGACGCCTGCGAAATCATCAGCACGTTCGCTTGCTGCGCCGCGACGACGTCGAATGTCTTGGCCGCGATTCCAGGAATCCCCTGCAGTCCCGTGCCGCTGATCGCGACGAGAATGACGCCTCGAATCGACGTCACCGCCTTGACGCCGCACGCCGAAGGATGTCCTTCGACCGTAACCCGGGTACCCGGATGTGCGGGGTTGAAGCTGTTGAGGATTCGCACCGGGATGCGCTTCCGGAATGCTGGAAGAATCGTCTTGTAGTGCAGGACCTTCGCACCGTAGTACGCCAACTCCGACGCCTCGCTGTACGAGATCTCCGACAGGGTGCGCGCCTCCGGTACTTCCGTCGGATTGGCGGTCATGACACCGTCCACATCCGTCCAGATCCACACCTCGTCGGCGTCGAGCGCGGCGGCGACAATCGATGCCGAATAGTCGGAGCCGCCGCGTCCCAGGGTGGTAACCACGCCGTCAGCGGTCGCGCCAATGAATCCGGTGACAACGGGGATCTCTCCATTGGCGATAGCCGGTCCGAGACGCGCCCGCGTTTTCGTTCGTGTCTCTTCGACGAGCGGCTCGGCCGCTCCGAACTGATCCGTCGTCACGACGAGATCGGTCGCGTCTACCGGCTGTGACGGGCGGCCCCGCGACGAGATGGCGGCCGCAACAAGCGGCGCCGCGAGCATTTCTCCCATCCCGGAAATCGCATCGAGCAGCCGCGGGGTGAGCTCGTGCACCATGGACAGCCCGAAACAAAGATTCTCGAAGCGATCCAGACGCTGACGGACTGTATCGAGCACGGCCGTGCGTCGTGAATCGTCGCCGGCAATCAAAGCGTCCGCCACCGCTTTGTGCCGATCGAACAGCTCCTGACGGAGCCTGGGATCCCAGTCGCCGGTAGACGCTCGGCGGGCCGCCGAGATTAACGCATCGGTGACCTTGCTCATCGCAGAAGTCACGACGACCACCTGATGTCCCTTCGCAGCCGTATCGACGGCGAGCTGCGCCGCCTGGGCAATGCGCTGCGCGGAACCGACAGAGGTTCCGCCGAACTTCATGACGATGAGCATATTTCGACGTATTGGGCCACCCTGCGCGCTCGAACATGCGCGGCGGCCGAGCGATCAATTATTGACGATTAATGGAGGCCTGCCTCCGTGGCGGTCCCGTAATAGATGCCGTTGAACAGAAACTTGAACGTCCCATGCGACTGTGCACGGAACGTGATCTCCGGGCCAAAGAGCACGACGTGGCCGCTTCCCAGAGAGACATCGACCGCGGCAACCATGTCCTGGAGCTGCTCCTGGCCCAGCGCCCAGCCGCTCCTGAGCGGCATCTCGGTTGCGAACCAGACGAACGGCCGCACCTCGCTCCGCCGCGCATCGGGTTGCAGTTGGAATACCGGGCTGTTGTCGAAGAACACGTCGACTTCCTTCTCGAATCCGTAACCGAGCGGAAATGTGTTGTCGACCGCCGCACGCAGCACCGATCCAGGAACGAGGAAAGTCCTGGCCGGTAGAAGTGCCAGCGGTTGGGAAACGGGCAGATCGAGGTACCTGGCCAGCGCGGTCGCACGACCTATGGCCAGGATCGTGCCTCCGCCTTCGACAAAGCGTTTCAACGCGGGTATCGTCTGCGTGCGCGAAATCTCACCCACGTCGTCCGCATAGACAGCGGGAATCGTGGCCCCATCCGGGAGGTCTTTCCAGGCTCCGCCATGGTGCGGCACGGCTTCGCTGGGAAGAATGACGACGTCGTACCGTGACCCGAGATTCCCGGCGTCGAGCAAAGGCGGATAGACCACGTCAAAGGGAAACTCGTATCGCTCCAGCAACCATCGAATCCAGCCAGCCGTGCTCCACCCGCCGTATCGATCGACGAGCGCAACACGCACGCGCTTCAGCTGAAGCCCGACGTCCGCGGGTTGTGTGGGGACTCCAGTAACGGTGAGCCCCAATTCCCGCGTCGAGCGTTCCAGCAACCGCGTTGCACGTGGCGTCGCGGGAACGTAAATCGCGCCCGTCTGCCCGGAAGCGCTGCCGCTCGACCGGTCCTGCAGCCAGAAAACCCGTTCGCCCGACTTCAGCAGACGGTTGACCGCAATCACCGCGTCATTCTGGTGATGGCTGAGGAAATACCCGACTGCGCCGCTCGGGCCGGCAATCGCGCCGGCCGGCGGACTGACGTGACCCACGATCGCCTCGAACGGTCCGTCGAAGCCTTCCGGCACGCGATCGAACCGGACCCCCATCTGGAACGCGAGCGTCCAGCCGGCGCTGTCGTAAGGGAGCCGTTGCATGCCTCGCTCATCGACGACATCGTCCGGGTGGTCCTGCGGTTCGAACATGTCCAGGATGTGCGGTCGAAACGCCTGCGCGGTTTTGATTACGTACGATCCGGCGGGATACTTCCGGCCACCGGCCTCGAAGTCGTCGAACGCGCGATGTACCGTGATGCCGGTCCTCAGGAGAGCATTCACGAATTTCGTCGCGGTCAGGAAGTCGGGCTGATCTGCGGGAACGATGTACGCACGCGGGTCTCGCAGCCGCGAATCGCGCGGCCCTCCCCCAGGCCGGTGAGGCGACTCCGTCCACCAGTCGCCACTGCCCCGCTCAATCGACTGCCTCCCCATCTCATAGATGTTGAGCAGCCATGTTTCGCGTTGGCGTGATGCGATGTCGAGGACGGCCCGGTTCGCGATTACCGAATAGTCAATCGCCTGGCGCAACCGAAATTGCCCCGAGCGCGTCGTCATCGGGGTGGGGCCGCCGGCAACCTCCGTCAGTATTCCAATCTGGTTGTGAAACGTCGCAGTCGTTCGCAGGCCTCCGTTCCACCATGTCGAGTACGGCGATCCCGTACCCATTTCGACGCCCGCTGCCCCAGCGGTCGCAAAGCGCTTGTGTATCGATTCACCCACCGCGTCGATGCCGATTGTGACGAGTGGATCGAACAGGTAATTCGAGGGTCCCTCAAATGGAGGCGCCACCATCAGCGCATCGGTCGGGGGCGCCTGATGATGGTCGTAGACGATCTGCGGAATCCACTCCTCGAACAGGATGCGGCTCATGTTGATCGTCTCGGCCTGCGTGCCCATGTAGAAGTCACGATTGTTGTCGTGGCCGGCGTACTTCTGGTACAGGCGCGGCAAACCTGACAGCGTTCGGCGATGCGGACTCTTCTCTCGCATGTACCAGTTGGCCACCAGCTCGTGCCCATCCGGATTCGCGTGAACGAGGAGAACAATGACGTCGCGCAGAATCCGCATCGTCTCGGCATCCGTCTGGCTGACGAGCTGATAGGCCGTTTCGATCAACTGCTGAGCGGTGACGACCTCGGTGGCATGCAGACCGCCGTCGATCCAGACGACAACCTTGCCTTCACGCGCAAGCGCACGCGCCTCCGCGTCAGTAAGGCCTTCGGCGCGAGCGAGTCTGCGGGAAATGTCCTTGTATCGCTCGAGACGTGCGGCGTTCGCGGGGTCCGTGATCACCGCCATCCATTGGGTTCGTCCCTCTTCCGTTCGGCCAATATCGACCAGCGTCATCCGGTCGGATTCGCGGTCGAGCTGCTTCCAATACTCTTCAAGCTGGGCATAACTAGCGAGGAAGTAGTCGTCGCCAACCGAGGAGCCGACTTGATCCTCGAATGTCGGGATCGGCCTCAGGTCGGAGGGCTGCGTCGTCGTCTGGACGGTTGCAAGCGCCAGCAGCGTCGCGACGACGGCGATCGTGCGCGCCTTCGAAAGCATTCAGCCCGTTATGATAGCGCCCAGTGCCCTTCAAGCTGGCGACGTGGAACGTCAACGGTATCCGCGCCCGACAGACGCAACTGCACGAATTTCTCGACGCCGAACAACCCGACGTGCTGTGCCTGCAGGAGATCAAGGCGTCGCTCGATCAGCTGCCCGTCTGGCTCTGTGACATGGAAGGCTACTGGTGCTACTGGCACGGCGGGAAGGGATATTCCGGAGTCGGACTTCATGTTCGTAAAACCACCGGCTCCGACCGTCCGGCGTTCCGGCATCCCGACTTCGACTATGAGAATCGAATCGTAACGGTGGATCTGCCGCTGGCCACTGTGGCATCGATTTACGTGCCCAACGGCGGCAAGGATTTTCCAGCCAAGATGCGTTTCCTGGAAGCCCTCAACAGCTATTCGGCGGAGTTTCAGACGGCGGGCCGCCCGCTCATCCTGTGCGGCGATCTCAATGTTGCGCGCACCGACATGGACGTGCATCCGAAGGAGCGGCGTCCGCGCGCCATCGGCCAGCTACCAGAAGAACGTGCACTGATTGAGAGCATCATCGGCCACGGGCTCGTTGACGTGCATCGTCGGGTGGACCCGAACAATGCAGAGCTCTTCACCTGGTGGGCTCCGTGGCGCAACATGAAACAGCGCAACATCGGCTGGCGGCTGGATTACGTACTCGCCTCGACGCCAATTGCGGAGAAAACCGTCTCGTGCGTCGTGCAGCGCGAGGTGGGAACGAGCGATCACGGACCGGTTATTGCGATTTTCGATTTGTGATCAGCTCTGCCCGCGACCACGACTCCGCCAGTGCGTCTCCCGCCGCGAGGTGATTCAACAGGAAATCGGCGTCACGGAAGGCTTGGAGGAGAAGAGCACGATCCAAAGCTCGGCCGGCGTTGCGGCACTGGCGCGCCGCTTCCACTCTGACGAGCGCGAGCGCCGCTTCCAGTCCACGCACCACGCTCAAAACGCCGCGGCCTTGATACGCCGTCCATGATGCGAACGCCTTGCTGGCCAGGTACCGCTTCAATGGTTTGTGCCAGCGAGGCCATGTGTCTTTCACCAGGTGCTCGTACGCGCCGGGCAGCCCGTTCTCGTCCGGAGGCGGCTTCATGTCGTCGGGCACGGCGGCGACCGCTTCGTCGAACCGCTCGAGACTATCGGCGAGGCTCGAAGGTACGGGCCTGGTGACCGCGTCAGTCGGGAGAGACGCGACGAACCGGTCGATTCGGCCGGCGTCCGGTCGATAGCGGCGCAGGATCCTCGCGTCACGCTCGAGTGTCGCAACCACGTCTTCCGGCGACGTCGCATCAGCGGCGCACCGCGCCACCATGTGTCGCTCCCATGCCGTGTAGCCCTCGTGGTCCATCAGCATGCGCGGATGCAGCAGCGGAGGCCAGTCGTCAGGAGCAATCACGAGACCTTCATACGTCGCCGCCGGAAATGCAGGTGGATCTTCGACGATTTCCAGAGGTCGATCGTCGCGAAACAGCATGGCCGCAGCCGTCGGACAGTAATGCGTCAGCGTGATGAACGTTCCTCGTCGGTCACGGACCGCAAGCCGCGGGAAGTAGCGGCAGGTTGCTGGCAGCTGCGACGCACCCATATCGCGGTGAATCACGCAAAGCCCGGAGCCCTGGTGATAGAAGACGCAGTCCCCCCGGGGCGTTCGTGCGACCATCGCAGCAGCTTCGTCCGGCAGATCTGGCGCGGTGACGAGCACGGCGCCGGACTCCGCAGCGTCCGCGACCGGCTGCAGACGCCCGGTCGCGAGAGCGTCGTTCAAGCTGCGATACAGCGGCACCTCGACCGGAACATCCCAGTCGGATGTACAGCACACACCGGATCGATGGCATTCATAGTCCGCATGAATGCTTAACGCGTAAACACGGTGATGCAGAGCAGGTCCGTCATTTGCACCCAACCCAGGCATGAGACCTACGATTCTCTGCTGTTACGTCCTTCTGTCAACCGCGGCAATGACCTCAGCTCAGGCGCCGCCTGTCGACGATGTTGTCGCCTCACCTGCACTTCACCATTCTTCAGCTCACACCCGAGCGAGAGTAGCGCCTCTAAGCAACTGCGTTCCGGCAACTTAGGAGCGTACACAACTATTACAGTTCGCCGCGCCGCGAACTGCTATCGTGCATGGGCTTCTTTCAACATCTTCGGGAGGGTCAGCGACGCGTATGGCGATGCCGATGCCCATGTTCGGGCGCAAGTATCAGCAAGGGGTGAACTGGGTTACTGCAACTGCAATGACCGCGTTTCACGTGGGGGCCATAGCGGCGCTGTTCTACATCGACGCGGGAGCCATCGTCGCGGCCGTCGTGTTGTGGGCGGTTGCCGGAATGCTCGGCATCGGCATGGGCTATCACCGGCTGCTCACACACCGCGGATACAAGACGCCTCGCTGGGTCGAATACTTCCTGACTCTATGCGGCACGCTTGCGCTCGAGGGCGGTCCAATCTTCTGGGTGGCAACGCACCGCATTCACCATCAGAAGTCCGACCACGAAGGTGACCCGCACACGCCACGCGAAGGCACCTGGTGGGCGCACATGGGATGGATTCTGCTTGGCGAGGGGCTCCATCACGATGCAACGGTCCTGAACCGGTACGTCCCCGATCTGTCGCGCGATTCATTTCACCGCTGGCTCTCGCACTGGCACTGGCTCTCGAACGTCGTCGTCGGTCTCGGGCTCCTGGCGTTTGGCGGCATCCCGTACGTGCTTTGGGGAATCTTTTTCCGCACTACCTGGGGCCTTCACTCGACCTGGCTCGTGAATTCAGCCACTCACCTTTGGGGCTCGCGACGCTTCAAGACTCGTGATGACTCAACCAACAACTGGTGGGTTGCCTTGCTGACATTCGGAGAAGGGTGGCACAACAACCATCATGCCCACCCCACCTCAGCGCGTCACGGTCTGGCCTGGTACGAGCTCGATATCAACTGGATTGGCATCAGCATCCTGCGAGCGCTCGGACTCGCCTGGGATGTCAAGGTGGCCAAAATAGGCGCGGCCAGGCCTTCTGAGGCGGACGAAGCGGTCGCGTGACGCCACGGACGTAAGTCAAAAATCAGAAGTCAAAAGTCAAAAGTGAGGGCTCAAGGGCCCAAGTGTCCTTTGCCTGTGACTCTTGACCTTTGACTTACTCGATTGCTCGATTGCCCTACAATCGAGGAGTGACCCGCCGGCAGAAGGCCATCGGCTTCTTCGTCGCGCTCTGTGTCCTCCTTGTGGGCGCGGCCGTGTCGTTGAACATCGGCTGGGTCATGATCAACGCCCGCCGCCTGGCCCCCCTGGTCCTCGGCATTGTCCTGTTCGCCCTGATCATCGCCGGCATCATCGTCTACACGGTTTTCCTGGTTCTGGAGATCAAGCGCAACGAAGACCACCAGAGCTTTATCAATGCGGTCACGCACGAGTTGAAGACGCCTATCGCGTCGATGCGGCTCTACTTGCAGACGCTGCAGTCGCGAGACGTTGACGACGCACGACGGAAGCAGTTCTACGACATCATGCTTGCCGACACCGAGCGGCTGCACCACACCGTCGAGCAGGTATTGAAAGCTGGCGCACTGAGCCAGAAGCCGCAGGCAGTCTCCCGGGCGCCGGTCGACATGGCCGAACTCGCCCGCGAATGCATCGATCTCGCGCTCGTGCGTCACCATCTGGACCAGCAATCGATTGCGCTGCAGGCGCATGACGATGGGCCGCTCGTGGTCAGCGGCGATGCCGATTCGCTGCGAACGGTCCTGACGAATCTGCTCGACAACGCGGTGAAGTACTCGGGTAACGTCGTGCAGGTCACCGTGTCGGTCGCGGCGCCAGCGCCCGATACGGTGTGGGTGCGAGTAGCGGACCGGGGCGTCGGAATTCCACGGAAGCAGTTCAAGCGGATCTTCAACCGCTTTTACCGGGTGCAGGCGCGCGGCATCCGCCACATCAAGGGTACCGGCCTCGGTCTCTACATTGTGAGATCGATTGCCCGGGCGCACGGGGGACGGGTTTTCGTGCACAGCGAAGGCGAGGGACGCGGCTCCACGTTCACGGTGGAGCTTCCCCGTCTGGCGTCTGCGGCGGATGCGGCAAAGCCGTCGTACCGTTTGCGCTCGAGGCGTGTCGTATCGTGAGCCGGATCCTCATCGTCGAAGACGAACAGCACATTGCGGACGGCCTGCGGTTCAACCTCGAAGCCGAGGGGCATCAGGCGACGGTTGTGCCCGACGGTGAAGGCGCGCTCGGCGTGCTATTAGCCGACCGGCAGCCTTTCGACGCCGTCATTCTCGATGTAATGCTGCCCGGCAAGGACGGATTCGCGGTTGCGTCGGAGCTTCGATCGGTGGGTCAATTCGTTCCGATTCTCATGTTGACCGCGCGCGGAAGCGCGGACGACATTTTGCGTGGGTTCGAAGCAGGCGCCGACGACTATCTCCCCAAGCCCTTCGACCTGCCTATTCTCCTGGCGCGCGTCAACGGCCTCGTGCGGCGGCGCCGCTGGAACGAGCAGGAACCGGCAATCGCGGATCCCCGGCCGACTGCCGCGCGCGACCTTTATACGTTTGCCGCCCGTACGATTGATTTCGCGGCCATGGAGCTGCGCGTGCGAGACAAAGTCCATCGACTGACGGTGATGGAGTGCGACCTGCTTCGATACCTGATCGCAAAGGCGGGTCAGCCTGTATCGCGCCCCGCGATTCTGCGGGAAGTGTGGGGCCTGTCGCAGGACGTCGATACGCGGGCGATCGACAACTTCATCGTGCGGCTCCGGCGGTATGTAGAGGACCGCCCCGCGGCCCCGCAGTTCCTCCAAACGGTCCGGGGCGTCGGCTACCGTTTCGTCCCCGAGCCTTAACGGGTCCGCTTATAGAATGGCCTGAATGGCTGCCAGCGACACGATCGAGGCCGACGGACACCTCATCGACTCCGGCCTCCTTTCCGCGATCTTCGACAAGATCATCGAGTTCAAGGCTTCGTACGAGATCGTTACGTTCGACATCGGCCGCACGAATGACGACGCATCGCACATCAAGATGCGTATCAACGCCGCCGACGCCTCAATCCTCGACGATCTCCTTCAGCAGCTCACGACGTTCGGCTGTCACCCGGTACAGGAGCGCAACGCGCTGGTCAAGCCTGCCGAAAAGGATCGCTGCGTACCGGACGACTTTTATTCGACGACGAACAATCGCACACACGTGCGGGTGAACAGCCGCTGGGTCGAGGTCGAGCAACAGCGCATGGACGCGGTCATCGTTGTAGCGGATGGCCGCGCATCGTGCCGGAAGCTGCGCGACGTGCAAGCCGGCGAGCTGATCGTATGCGGCCATGAAGGAATTCGCGTCACGCCCGAGTTCAAGGAGCGCGACCGCTTCGGTTTCGCGTTCATGAGCAATGACGTGTCGTCGGAACGCCGTGTAGAGGGGGTCGTCGGGCGAATCGCTGAGATGATGCGTCACGTCAAAACCAGTGGCGGACGGATCGCGGTTGTGGCCGGCCCCGTGGTAGTGCACACGGGCGGCGTCGAGCATTTCTCCGAGCTCATTCGTCTTGGCTATGTCAACGTGCTGCTGGCCGGTAACGCGCTCGCGGTGCACGACATCGAGTACGCGTTGTCGGGCACCTCCCTTGGAATCGATCTGATCGTGGGCGCAGCGGTCGAACAGGGACACCGGAACCACATGGCCGCTATCAACACCGTCAATCGTGCGGGTGGTATCGGACCTGCGGTCGAGTCAGGGGTGCTGACCAAAGGCGTGATGTACGAGTGCGTGAAGCATGGCGTGGAGTACGTGCTCGCGGGCAGCATCAGAGACGACGGGCCGCTGCCCGACACGCTGACCGACCTGGTGGAAGCGCAGGACCGATATGCTGCCGCACTGTCGAAGAACGTTCAGCTCGTCCTCATGTTGTCGTCGATGCTCCACAGCATTGGCGTCGGCAACATGTTGCCCTCGTGGGTCCGCGTCGTGTGTGTCGATATCAACCCGGCAGTCGTCACGAAGCTTTCGGACCGCGGATCGTCACAGACGATTGGCGTGGTAACAGACGTCGGGCTGTTTCTGCACCGGCTCGCCGAGCAGCTTCGAACCTGAACCACGAAGGCCCACCGTGATATTCTGAATTCATGGGTAAGCGCATTTTTCTGTTCCTTCTGACGAACCTGGCGATCGTCGTCATGCTGTCGATCGTCCTGAGTTTTCTGGGCGTCGGCCGCTACATCACGCAGGATGGTGGCCTCGACATACGGGCCCTGGCGATCTTCTGCTTCGTCTGGGGTATGGGCGGCGCGTTCATCTCGCTGCAGATGTCGCGATTCATCGCGAAGCGGGCGACGGGAGCGCGCCTCGTCGACGGCCGCACGGGCGTCGCGGAGCTCGACTGGCTGCACAGCACGGTCGCGCGGCTGGCGCAGCAGGCGAATCTGCCGATGCCGGAAGTGGCGGTCTACGAATCGCCGGAGGTCAATGCGTTCGCCACCGGTCCGAGCAAGAGCCGCAGCCTCGTTGCGGTGTCGACGGGGCTGTTTCGGTCAATGCGGCAGGACGAGATCGAGGGGGTCCTCGGACACGAGCTGGCGCACATCGGGAACGGCGACATGGTGACGATGACGCTGCTGCAGGGCGTGATCAACGCGTTCGTCATGTTCTTCGCGCGCGCGATCGCGTTTGCACTACGGTCGAGCGACAGCCGCAACTCGCAGGCTGTCAGCTGGATGGTCGTCATCGTGCTCGAAATCGGCCTGGGCATTCTCGGCTCTCTCGTCACCGCATGGTTCTCGCGTCAGCGTGAGTTTCGGGCGGACCGTGGCGGCGCTGACCTCGCGGGCCGCGAGCGGATGATCGGCGCGCTCCGCCGGCTGGCGGCCAATCGCGAGCTCGTGGACACGCAACATCAAGCGCTGGCCACCCTGAAGATCAACGGCACGCGCGGCTGGATGGTGTTCTTCTCCACGCACCCACCGCTCGAAACGCGAATCGCAGCGCTCGAACGGTATCAGTAACAAGGAGCTAAGCTACACGCGTGGCGCATACCACGCTGATCTCAACCGAAGCACTCGCTGTCAACCTCGACGGGGCCTGGGTCGTCGTCGATTGCCGCTATGACCTTCGTAACGAATCGTGGGGACGCGAGCAGTACCGCGCCGCGCACATCCCCGGCGCGGTGTACGCCAGCCTCTCGCGCGACCTCTCGGGACCAGCCACTGGCACCAACGGCCGGCATCCGCTGCCCTGCGTAGAGGACGTCGAGGCGACGTTTGGGCGACTCGGGATTTCGTCGGATACTCAGGTCGTCGTGTACGACCAGGACGCGGGAATGTACGCGAGCCGCATGTGGTGGCTGTTGCGCTACATGGGACATCAAGCAGCCGCTGTGCTCGACGGCGGTTGGGCGAAATGGATCCGCGAGCAGCGTCCTGTCCGATCGGGTGAGGAATCAAGACCACCCGCGGTTTTCACGGCGCATCGCCGCAAGGAACTGCGCGTGATGGTGGATCACGTGCAAGCCTCGCTCGGCGATTCCTCACTACTGCTGGTAGATGCGCGCGCGCCAGAGCGGTTTGCCGGCGCAAACGAACCGTTGGACCGCACGCCCGGCCACATTCCCGGTGCGGTCAACTATTTCTATAAGCGAAACATGACAGACGACGGCGTCATGCTGCCACCAGAACGGCTCCGGCAGCAGGTCGCCGAAGTCCTCGGCGATCGCCGGCCCGATCAGGTCGTGATGTACTGCGGCTCCGGTGTGACAGCCTGCCACAACCTTCTCGCAATGGAGCATGCCGGACTTCCCGGCGCGAAGCTATACGTGGGATCGTGGTCGGAATGGTCCAGCGATCCGGCCCGCCCGATCGAGACGGGGCAAGCAAGTACAAAGTACAAAGTGCAAAGTGAAAAGTAAGTTAGTAAGTACCGCTGTTAATTGCCAACTTACTTTGTACTTTTCACTTTACACTTTGCACTTGCGCGAGGGTCACAATGAACCCGTCCTGATTGGGCGCTGCGTACTGTCGATGATGGCGGATCCGCGCGTACGGAATCTTGACCAGCACGGCAGCTGCGTCCGTCGTGTCGGGATGAACCCGCACGTTCACATCGGAGACCACTGACGCGATCTGGCGGGCCGTATCGGCGTCGGCGAATGCAATCACGAACGCGTCACCAGTCGATAGCTTGTGAATCTCGTAGCTGCGATACCTTTTCACCGTGAACAGCGGAGCGTTGGGAAGTCCGGGCGAATACGTGAACCCATAGACGCCACCCGGCAATTGATTGACGCCGGTGCCCTCCTCGGTGCCGATAACGGGTCTCACGGCATGTGCCGTTCGCAACTGCTCCTGTTCGGCGGTATCGGCAATGCTGGTGTACGAGACTCTGCTCATGACGATTCTTTTCCCTCAGGCGGTAAGGCCCACCGGACAGCTGACACCTGTGCCGCCGTGGCCACAGTATCCCCCGGGATTCTTCGCAAGGTACTGCTGGTGATATTCCTCGGCGTAGTAAAACGGGGGCGCGTCGGCAATCTCCGTCGTGATCCGACCGTAGCCGGCCGCAGTGAGCTTATCCTGATAAGCCGCGCGCGACGCCTCGGCAGCGCTTTTTTGCTCGGCCGCGAATGTGTAAATGGCGGACCTGTATTGGGTGCCGACGTCATTCCCCTGCCGCATGCCTTGCGTCGGATCGTGACCCTCCCAGAATGTTTTCAACATCGCAGCATAAGAGGTTTGACGCGGATCGAACACGACCAGCACCACTTCGGTGTGTCCGGTCATCCCCGAGCAGACTTCCCGATAGGTGGCGTTGGGCGTGTAGCCGCCCGCGTACCCGACCGCAGTGCTATAGACCCCAGGCGCCTCCCAGAACATTTTTTCTGCGCCCCAAAAGCATCCCATCCCGAACATGGCCATCTCGAGGCCGACCGGAAACGGAGGCGTCAGATCGTGACCGTTGACGAAATGCGTATCCGGCACCTCCATCGCCTCGGATCGTCCGGGCAGCGCGTCCTCGGGTCGCGGTAAGCGCAACTTCATCGGTGTGTTGAAAAGAGCCATCAAGTACAAGATGCCTGAAAATGGTCGCTCGATTCAATCAAAGAGCGCTGAGCTCGCATCTCGGCGCCCGCCACCCGAACCTGAGCCAATTGGCCTCACGGTTCTGTATGAAGATGAGCACCTGATGGCGGTACACAAACCGCCGGGAATGGTCGTCCACCCGACATATAAGAACTGGTCGGGAACGCTCCTCAACGGGCTTTTGTGGCATCTCCGCCATACCCGCGGTCCGAACGGGCCCAGCCCGGACGGTAACGTCGAGCCGCGGATCATCACGCGCCTCGACAAAGGTACATCGGGTGTCGTCCTCGTGGCGGTCACAGCAGAAATCCACGCACGAATCCAGCGCGACACCGCCGCTCGGCGCGTACGCAAGCAGTACCTGGCGATACTGCGTGGCACGCCGGAGCCGGTGCGCGGCTCTATCGCGTTGCCGCTCGCCCGCAGTGCCGTTGATCGGCGCCGTGTCGTGGTCGATCCGTCCGGTCAGGAAAGCCGCACCGACTACGAACTGTTGTATCAATCACGCGATATGTCGCTCGTCCGATGTGAGCTTGTCACAGGCAGGACGCACCAGATTCGCGTGCACATGGCGGCGCGGGGATGGCCACTCGTCGGTGACGTCGTTTACGGTGTGCCCGACGAACGGATCTCACGACAGGCACTGCACGCCTGGCGTGTCACGCTCCCGCATCCAATGTCGCGGCAGGTTCTCGAACTCGAGGCAGCCCCGCCGGCGGATATGTGCAGTCTTCTTCCGCGCGACGAAGTAGACGAGGACGTCTGGTCCCGTGTAACGGCTCGAAACCACTAATATCTCGGGTGCAATCGGCACCTGCGGGCCACGTAGTGGGCCATTTAATGCGGTTTCCGCAGCATCACGGCACCCGATGCGCCTGTTCTGATGCGCATTATCGACACTTTGACGGTACTTTGGGCGCTTACCTTGGGCGCTATTGCCTTCCGGTGATCCAGCGCGCCGTGACCGATGCTGCCCGTCGCGCCAGGGTTGCGAAGCGCGTTTCATGTCACACCTTCCGCCACTATGCCGCGTACCGGACTATGCCGAGCGCGTTCGTGTTCGCTCGCGATCGTCGCTGATCCGCACAGATGACTCGGCATAGTCAGCTCCGCGCTCGCTCCGTCGAGCGAGGCAAGGAGCTGGCCGATGAAGCACGTCATTCACGACATCGTGCTGTCGCGCGCGCCCATGGGGCCGCTGGTGGCGCACCTGACGGCGTTTGTCACCTGGTCGACGGCCCGCGGGTTCACGCGGTATTCGCGGTACCGGCAGGTGCTGCTCGCAACGGAGTTCAGCCGATGGCTCGCGCGGCACCGTCTCTCGACGCATCACATCTCATCCCTGTCCGTCGCGCGTTATCTGGACGCGCGGGCGCGACGCAGACGCCGACACCGCAGTGACGTCGGCGCGCTGACACAAGTCCTCCGGTTCTTGAGCGACCACGGCGTCGTGCCCGTCGAGCGGATCCGCACAGGTCGGCCGACGCCCGTCGCACGGCTGGTCGCAGCCTACGAGACGTACCTCCGTGACGAGCGGGCGCTCGCCCCGATGACGATCAGCAATTACGGACCGTTCGTGCGTCGGTTCCTGGCGGATCGCTTCGGCACCGGCGCGGTCCGGCTGTCCCGCGTGTCCGCACACGAGGTCGTCGGCTTCGTGCAGCGCCAGGCCGCGCACCTCCATCCGAAACGCGCGAAGGTGTTGACGGCGGCGCTGCGTTCGTTTCTGCGCTACGCGCAGGCGCGGGGCCACCTCACCCGCGACTTGACCGGCGCCGTGCCGACGGTGGCCCAGTGGACGCGGACGTCGCCGCCCCGCGCGATCGCCGCCGTGGCGGTGCGACAGGTGCTCGCGTCGATCGATCGGCGCACGGCGATCGGACGTCGGGACTATGCCCTCCTGCTCCTCCTCGCGCGTCTGGGCCTCCGGGCCGGCGAAGTGGTCCGCCTTGAGCTGGACGATCTCGACTGGACGAGCGGCCACGTGCGGGTCCGCGGGAAAGGCGGGAGCGTGGCGACCCTGCCGCTGCCGGCCGATGTCGGGGCCGCACTGGCCGCGTACCTGCGGCAGGGGCGCCCGTCCCAAGGGAGTCGACGCGTCTTTGTTCGAGCGCGCGCGCCGTTGGGTGGGTTCGTCGGCTCGCAAGCGGTGGATTCGATCGTGCGCCACCGGTTGATCCGCGCCAGCGTCACCGCGCCGTCGAGGGGCGCGCACCAGTTTCGGCATGCCTTGGCGACAGAGATGCTCCGCCAGGGCGCCTCACTGACCGAGATCGGCGAGGTGCTGCGGCATCGCCGCCCGCAGACCACGGCGATCTACACCGCCGTCGACCTCGCCGCCTTACGGACGCTCGCCCTCCCGTGGCCGGGAGGTGCGCGATGACGGCGTGGCGTGCGGCCGTACGGGAGTATGTCGCGCTGCGCCGGAGCTTGGGCTTCCTCCTGCACGACGCCGAGAAGGGGTTGCTCGCCTTCGCGATCTCCCTGGAGCAGCAAGGCGCGACGACGATCACGACGGCCGCGGCCCTGACCTGGGCGCAGCAGCCGACCGGGGTCCAGCCGGCCGAATGGGCGCGACGCCTGAGTCACGTCCGCGGCTTCGCGCGCCATTGGCAGGCGTTCGATCCGCGGACGGAGGTCCCGCCGACCGGCTTGCTGCCGTATCGCCCGAGACGCGCGCGCCCCTATCTGTACTCGGACGCCGAGATCCGCGCGCTCCTCGACGCGGCGCGGCGTCTCCCGGCTCGGGATGAGCACGGGCAGCTGCGCCGCTGGGTCTACGCCTGTCTGTTTGGGCTGCTCAGCGTCTCCGGGTTACGGCTCGGCGAAGCGCGCCGCCTCGAGCTCGCGGACGTCAATCTCGAGACCGGCGTCTTGACGATTCGCCAGACCAAGTTCGGCAAGACGCGCGTGGTCCCGCTGCATCCGTCTACGTGCCAGGTCCTCGCCGACTATCTCCGACGACGCCACCGCCTGTGGGGAGCGCGCCCTACGTCGTCGTACGTGTTCGTGTCTCGCCGCGGACACCGCCTCGACAACGGCACCATCCATCGCACGTTCTATGCGCTGTCACGCCAGATCGGTCTGCGCAGGCCCGGCGACCGGCATGGCCCGCGCATCCACGACCTCCGCCATCGCTTCGCGAGCACCGCGCTCTGGCGCTGGTACCGCGCCGGCGAGGACCCCGAGCGCCGGCTGCCCATCCTGTCCGCCTACTTGGGCCATGTCCACGTCAGCGACACCTATTGGTACCTCCAAGCGTGGCCGGCGCTGATGGCGGAGGCGCGAGACCGTCTCGAGCGCCGCTGGGAGGATCGGCGATGACCCGCCGCACGCCGCTCGCGCCGCTCCTGGAGCGGTTCTTCACCGAGCGTCTGCTGCGTCAGCGCCAGGTGAGCCCGCACACCCTCGCCTCGTATCGCGACACCTTTCGCCTCTTGCTTACCTTCGTGCACGACCGGCAGCAGACCACGCCGGCCCAGCTGACCCTGGAGGCATTGGACGGCCCGCTGATCAGCGCGTTTCTCGATCACGTCGAAGCCGTCCGCGGCGTCAGTGCCCGCAGTCGCAATCTGCGCCTGACCGCGATCCACTCCTTCTTCCGCTATGCGGCCTTCGAGTGCCCGACGCATGCGGCGCAGATCCAGCGCGTGCTCGCGATCCCAAGCAAGCGGGTCACGCGCCGGCAGATCGCGTTTCTCACTCGGCCAGAAATCGACGCGCTTCTGGCGGCCCCCGATCGGCGCACGTGGCGAGGGCGCCGCGATCACGCCTTGCTCCTCCTCGCTATCCAAACCGGTCTGCGTCTCTCCGAATTGACCGCGCTGACGCGATCGGATGTCACACTCACGACGGGCGCACACGTGCGCGTCGTCGGCAAGGGGCGCAAAGAGCGCTGCACGCCACTCGCCAGACCGACGATCGCCGTCCTCAGGGCGTGGCTCGATGATCCGCCACGCGGCAACCCACCGATCCTCTTTCCCACGGCCCGCGGAACGCGGCTGAGCGCGGATGCCGTGGCCTATCTGGTCGCCAAGCACCGAGCAGCCGCGGCAACGACGTGTCCCTCACTCCAGCGCAAGCCGCTCACGCCGCACGTCCTGCGCCACACCGCCGCGATGGAACTCCTCCAAGCCGGCGTCGATCGCTCCGTCATTGCCTTGTGGTTGGGCCATGAGTCAATCGAAACCACGCAGGTCTATCTCGAGGCCACGCTCGCGATGAAGGAGCGCGCCCTCGCGAAGACCACGCCCGTCCAGGGACACTTCCAGCGCTACCGACCGCCGGACGCGCTCCTGCACTTCTTGAACAATCTGTAGACCAGTCCTATGCCGAGTACAAGCGCCCTCTGGTCGCGGTCTCCAGCTCGATCGCCACCGTACTCGGCATAGTCCGGTACGCGGCATAGTGACGCCTATGCCGAGTGCGGCATAGGCGTCACTCGTTCGCCACTCATCTCCTGGAGGCCGGCTACGACATCAGGACGGTGCAAGAGCTCCTCGGTCATTCGGACGTCAGCACGACGATGATCTACACGCACGTGCTCAACCGCGGTGGGCTCGGGGTCAAGAGCCCGATCGATCGGATCTCGGCGCCGGCGATGGCTGCGGGCCGATTGAAGCGGTCTACTCCAAGAACTGTTAGGCGTCGAACGGTCCGGTTGCACAAACTCGGAGGGTTTGTTCATAAGCAGGCTGCGGCCATTTGACGGGCAATCCGAGAGGTGCGACCACGGAGTCGAAGAACGTCAAACGTGAAAAACCGACTGGCGCGGGGGCGAGTTGGGTGGCGCCTCGGAGTACCATTTCGGAAGAGAATGCCCGTCAAGGTTCATGAACTGATCACCCGCTTGGAGGCCGATGGATGGGTTCAGGTTCGACAGAAGGGCAGCCATCGGCAGTTCCATCACCCGACGAAACCCGGCACCGTGACGGTGGCCGGGAAAGCGAGTGTCGAAGTGCCGCGGGGAACGCTGAACAGCGTTCTGAAGCAGGCCGGCCTGAAGCAGTGAGGCGAGTATGGAGTACTTGGTCGTGATTGAACGTGGCCCGTTGAGCTTTGGGGCCTATGTTCCTGACCTTCCCGGCTGCGTTGCAGTTGGAGAAACGCGACAGGAAGTCGAGGCACTGATTCGGGAGGCGATTGCGTTCCATGTGGAGGGGTTGCGCGAAGCAGGTCAGCCGGTGCCGGAACCCAGTTCCACCAGTCAACTGGTCAGCATCGACGCCTAACAGGCGATGGAGCCGACGCGTGGGGCCCGCTCGCGCGCGCCCCACGTTCCCGCGCTTCGCGCGGCGCGGCTCATCGCCAATCCGTTAGACGCCGAAGACCAAAACGGTACCGATGAACCACGACCAAACCAGCCTGGAAAGCGAGGCGACACCGAGAATCGGCTCTGTGCTGGAGACCGCTTTTGTAAGTTTGCAGACCTTGATCGATCTGTCGCGTTTTACCAGCGTGTTCTCGGCTTCACACTCGCATCAGAGCCAATCAGCCCGAATGTGTGCGCTCAGTATCACAGCTAACCAGGTGCTGTTGCTGTTCAGGAAAGGGGGGTCCGTAGAGGCCACGGTTCATCCCTACGGGACGATTCCGCCGACTGACGGTGATGGGTTCTTGCACGTCGCCTTCTTTATTCCGGCTTCACACTTCGAAATCTGGCAGGATCGCCTTCGACGATCCGGAGTGGATATCGAGAGTCTCGTGACCTGGCCTGAAGGGGGCCGTAGTATCTACTTCCGAGATCCGGATAGCCACGTCATCGAGTTGAAGACGTCAAACTGGCATGGAAGAGAATTGCACTCTGGATTTGAGCGGTCTGGCGTCTAACAGCGCATGCACCCGACGGCAGATCTTGCCTCGATAAAGTAGACACTTCCACCTAACGGAGGTGTCGATGGCGCGTGTCTGGTGCCCAGAAGGTCCGTCGGTACAGCCTGGAATTCAAGTTGCAAGGCCGTGAAACTGAGTCAGTTGCCGGGCGTCGAAGTACAAGCCGTCGCCGAGGCCCTGGAGATTCATCCGTTCATGTTGTCGCGGTGGCGGAAGGAAGCACGCGACGGTCGTGCTGCGAGGACGGGTAGCCGTGCCGAAGGCGCCGCATGGTGCCGCGCGCCAGTCAGGTCAAGCAGCTGCAGGCCTTGCGACGAAAGTACGCCGTGCTCGAGGAGGAGCACGCTCTCCTAAAAACACTCATCCGGTTCACCTCCGCACGAAGACCGACGTCTTCGCGTTCATCCAAGAAACGACGGGGACGGTTCAGGTGTGACGCAGCTCTGTCGGTTGTTCGCCGTCACGCGCGCCGGTTTCTATGCGTGGCGGCGCCGGCCGGTGAGTGCGCGTCGGAGGCAGGACCGGGACCTGGTCGAAGAGATGCGTGCGATCTTCGAGGGCAGCGGCGGCACCTACGGCAGTCCGCGGATGCAGCAGGCGCTTGACGGCGTGCGGCACCGCGTCAGTCGCCGGCGCGTAGCGCGGCTGATGCGCCAGGACGGGCTTCGCGCCCGGGTCGTGCGCGTGTATCGGGGCAAGGCCGGCGTGCATCGGTGGTTCAGCCGGCAGCCCAATCACGTGCGCCGGACGCAGGCGACGCGGCCCGAATCAGATCTGGGTCGGGCGACGTGACGTATCTCGCCGTGGGCGGTCGGTGGTGGTATCTCGTAGTCGTGCTGGATCAGTGCTCGCGACGGGTGCTGTCGTGGCGGCTCGCGGCGACGCGGGACTCCCGCGTCACCCGCGCCGCTGCTGGACGCGGCCCTGCGCGTCGACGGCCAGACGCCGGCCTGATCTTTCACACCGATCGCGGCAGTGAGTTTCAAGGCACGCGGGTGCGCACGCGCCTGACGGCGAGTGCCGTGCGCCAGAGCATGACGCGCGGTGGGGCCCCGGTGAGAACGCGCACATGGAGTCGTTCTTTCACTCGCTGAAGGCCGACGTCATTCACGGCCGAGTCGTTTCAGTCGGTCGCCGAGCTCCGCGGGCAACTGCGCCGCTATCTCCGGTACTACAACCACCACCGCCTGCATTCGGCGCTGGGGTATCAGTCGCCCGTTGACTATGAACGACGAGCCGCGTAGAAATCACCTGTCTACTGAACTGAGGCAAGATCCCGGCACTGACGTGAACGCGGAGCGCCGCGGGTGATGCGCGGTCGTTAGGCGCACGCGCGTGCGACGCGGCGGCAAAGAGAAACCGTCATCATGAGGACCTATCTCGCGTTATTCGCTGTGGTCGGGCTTCAGACGGCTGTGCTACCAGCCCAGGTTGTCCCAAGGGTGGCCGCGAACCTTGACGGTTACAGTGAAGGCATCGTCTTCGCCGCCGACGGCGTGGCATACGTCTCCGGTCTGCACCGTGAGACTGTGTACCGAATTCGCAGCAACGAGCCACCCACCGTTTGGTTTCGCGTGAAGGAGCCGAACGGCCACAAGATTCTCGCCGACGGATCCCATTTGATTGCGGCCCGTGGTGGCATTTACCACGTCGGGCCGGACGCGCGTCTCCTCGAGGTTCTCGGAGGCAATATCGCCACGCCGAACGACCTTGCACTCGATGGCGACGGCGGAGCCTACATTTCAGCACCTGCTGAACTTGAGAAGGACCAGCAGGAACGACGCAGCCGGATCTACTATCTGGATTCGAAGGGATCTGTGCACCAAGTGGCAGACGGATTCCGCTATCCCAACGGCGTCATTGTTCGACCGGACGGCCGGGCGCTCCTCGTCAACGACACCGACACGCGCCAAGTGTATGAGCTTCGAGATCAATTCGCCTGGCGTCGTCACAGGTCGGCGCGTATTCTCTGAACTTACCGACACCAAGGCGGGACCGGACGGCATGACCTTCGATCAGGACGGGCGTCTGTATGTCGCCGACTATGGAACGGGCTTCGTGGCGGTCTTCGATTCGGCCGGTCGGCTGCTCCGACGATACTCGACAGGCCTGCGCCATCCCAGTAATGTGGCGTTTGGTGGCCGGGACTTCGGGGAGTTGTACGTGACCGGCGCACCCATCGACGAAAACGGAGCGGGACAGTTGGTCGTGTTGTCCTTGGGTGTTCGCGGACGGAGCAGTCTGGCCACGCCAGCTTCTCTGGCGAAGCGATGAAAAGTGTGCTGAACGGCGCCTAACCCCGCGCTGCACCCGACGGCGAGTGCTGTAAGTGAGCGGCCGCGGGTGAGCGCGCACGTTCGGCTGACACAACCAGACTCGAGGGGGATGGCCAGAACAGCTTCAAATCGTGTCCGCCTTCCGTGCGATAAACGACTGTGAAGGCCGCCGTCCTGCACACACTCGGCAAACCGCCTCGCTTTGAAGACTTCCCGGAGCCGAAACCGAGCGAAGGCGAAGTCATTGTCCATGTGAGAGCGGCACCACTCAAGAACGTCGACAAGATGAAGGCGAGTGGTTCGCACTACGACCGCTACGGCGAACTCCCGGTTGTGTGTGGGCTCGACGGGGTTGGGACTCTCGACGATGGCACGCGAGTGTACCTGTGGCGCCTCCCGGTGGCCATACGGGATGATGGCTGAGCGGACGGTGGCGTCATGGCGTCTGCCAATTCCTGACGCGCTCGATGACATCACCGCAGCAGCTCTGCCGAATCCCGCGCTATCTTCCTGGCTCCCACTCGTCTGGCGCGCGCACCTCCAACTTGGCGAGACGGTTCTCATTCTGGGCGCGACCGGCGTCGCGGGCAGACTCGCCGTGCAGATTGCGCGGCACCTTGGCGCAGGGCGCGTCGTGGCTGCGGGACGCAACCCGGAAGTGTTGAAGACGTTGCCTAATCTTGGCGCCGACAGCACCATTTCCCTCGACAAAGCGGATGAAGACCTGGTGGCAGCCTTCAAGGCCGAAGCGAACCGCAAACCTTTCGACATCGTTCTCGATTTTCTGTGGGGACATCCGACGGAAATTCTGCTTGATGCCGTGACTGGCCATGACGTGATGGCCGAGTTGCGCCGGATTCGCCTCGTTCAGATCGGCGAAATGGCTGGGCCACATATCTCGCTTACCGCCGCTGCGTTGCGCAGCTCTGGACTCGAAATCTACGGGAGCGGTGGCGGTGGCATTTGGTACCAAGCGATTTTCGACACAATCCCGCAGGTCTGGGCGCTAGCGGTCAGCGGAACACTGCGCATTGATACTGAAGGAGTTCCTCTCGCCGGCGTCGAGAACGCGTGGCTACGTGACGACGTACATGGCCGCAGGTTGGTGATTATCCCGCAGCAGCCGAACCACGCGTTGGAGCCGACGGCACCGACGTGAACGTCGGAGCGCCGCGGGTGATGCGCGGTCGTTATGCCTCCAACCGGATCGCAGCGATTTCGGTGAATCAAGATGGGGCGTAGAATCTCGGAGTGACGGTTCGGTTCTATATCGATCCGGCGACAAACCAACCGCACATCTACCAGCACTCTGTAGTTGAGGAAGAAGTCGAGGATGTCCTGGCGCGGCCGATGGAGGATCGCGCCGGCCGCGACGGATCACGGATCGCCCTGGGTCAGACCGAGGCTGGTCGGCACTTGCGAGTGATCTACGTGCCGGACCCAACCCCGGGCTCGGTGTTCGTCATCACCGCGTACGAACTCGGCGAGAAGGCCCTGAAGGCGTTGCGGCGGCGCCAGAAATCGTCACAACGGAAGAAGCCATGAAGAAGAAGCTGAATCGATTCCCGCCCGGTTGGAACGAGGCCCGAGTACAGCGGGTCCTCGATCACTACGAAACGCAGTCCGACGTCGAGGCCGTGGCGGAAGACGAGGCGGCGTACCGGTCGACCACGACGACCGTGATGAAGATACCGGTCAAGCTCGTTCCGGCCGTCAGAGCACTCTTGGCGAAACGCCGAGCCAGTTAATCGACAGGAGGGCCTAACCAATCGCATGCAGCCGACGGCGCTGGCAGCATCATGAGCGCCGCGGCTGATGCCTCCTGACGTCTAGGCAGCCAGTCGTCGTTCACGGTAATGAGGAAGTCGGGAAGCGGTCATGAACTCCCCACACTGTGATTGTTTGGACCGCGAGATCCAGCGAGAGTGGTCCGAAAAACGCTTTCACAGGGAAAGGCAGGACACAGAGTCCGTTGGTTGGAAACGCCTCTTGGACCTCGTTGAGACGGCGGCGGCGTGCGCGCGCCGCTCGGAAAGTAGGCCAGTACGCCGCTCAGAAAGTAGGCCACCTGAGGGCGCGTTCATTCTACGTGGTTCTGACCTGACGACAGGTACATCTGACTCCCTCCTTCGGGTCTTCCAGGCAGCGTGAGCCGGCCTGGGCCGGCGAGCGCCCACCGTGGACCGCGGAGATGGACGTGGCGAGGTGACCACCGCCGGTTCGACGGGATCACGACGGCTCCTCGCGGGTGCGCCGCTTCCGCATGCGATAGCTCTTGCCTTTGGTGGTGAGCACGGTCGCGTGATGGGCGAGGCGATCGAGCAGCGCGGTCGTGAGCTTCTCGTCGCCGGCAAAGACGGTGACCCATTCGGCGAAGGCGAGATTGGTCGTGACGACGGTGGCGCGGCGCTCGTAGCGGTCGGTGAGCAGATTGAAGAGCAGCTCGCCGCCGATGCGGTCGAAGGGCACGAAGCCCAGCTCGTCGACGATGAGCACGTCGACGCGGAGGAGCCGCTGCTGCAGGCGCGTGAGCTCGCGGGTATCGCGGGCTTCGAGCAGCTGGCGCACCAGGTCGGCGGCGCGGGTGAAGAGCACGCGGCGTTTCTGCTTGGTGGCTTCGACGCCGAGCGCGATCGCCAGGTGCGTCTTGCCGGTCCCGATCGGGCCGGCGAAGATCAGATTCTCCGGCGCGGTGACCCACTCGCCGCGCGCGAGCGTGTGGATCTGGGTCGCGCTGACGCCCTCGGCGGCGGTGAAATCAAACGTGTCGAGCGTCTTCACCTCGGGGAAGCGGGCCTCGTGGAGCCGCTGCCGGATCACCGACTCATGCCGCGAGGCTTGCTCGGCGCTCAAGACCTCGTGCAGATAGTCTTCGTGCGGCCAGTGGGCATCGCGCGCTTGCCGGGCGAGCCCTTCAAACGTGCGCGCGATGCCCGGCAGCTTGAGGCCGCGCGTCTGCGCGACGATGAGATCGCGAGTCAGGCCGGCGCTCATCCCGCCACCTCGACGAGCCAGGCGTCGTAGTCGGCCGCACAGCCGCTCCCGACGTCGATGGCGCGCAGGGGCGCGGGCACCGCGTCGGGCGCGAGGCGGTCGGTCGACGCGCGCGCCGGCGTGAGCGCGAGCAGCAGCGGCGTCCCCGTCGCGAGCGCGGCGGTCAGGGCGGGCACGACGACCGCGGCGCCCTGGGTCTCGAGCTGGCCGAGGACCTTGGCGAAGAGCCGCGCGGCGTCGCGCGGCCCGTGCGCGCCGTGGAGCTGATCCCAGATCGCCGGAAACGGCGCGCCGAGATCCCGCAGGAGATCCGGCAGCACCTGGCGCACCGCCTGCGGCTTGCGCGCGAGCTCCGTCAGGTAATGCCGATAGTCAATCGACCGCTCGCCAAACCGCTTCCGCGGATGCTGCACGCGGGTGCCGTCGCGGCCGACGATCGTCACGGTGCTGGGGCCGATGCGGACCACCAGGTCGAGGCCCGCCCAGCGCGTCCACACCGAGTAGACCGCGCCCTCGAGCCGCACCAGCGCGCGCGGCGTGACCGTGGCCAGCGTCGTCGCCTCCGGCGCAAACGGCGTCGGGGCGAGCCGGAAGAGGCGCTGCTCCTCGGCGAAGCGCGCCCCGATGGTCTGCCCGGCCGCATCCCGCGTGGTGTCGAGCCGCGCATCCATCTGCGCCAGCAGCGTCGCATTGATCCCCGCGAGCGTCGGGCCGCTCGGAATCGGGACCAGCGCCTGCTGGCGCACGGCCTTGCCGCGGGCCTCGACGCCGCCCTTATCGTGGCCCTCGCCGGGCCGACAGAAGCACGCTTCGAGCAGATAGTGCGAGGCCAGCGCCGTGAACCGCGGCGTCAGCGTCCGCGCGCCGCCGACCAGGATCCGCACGACGGCCGCCCGCAGATTGTCGTAGGCGACGCGCGCGGGCACGCCGTCGAAGTGCGCGAACGCGCGGACGTGGCCGTCGAGAAAACTGATTTGATCCTGCCGCTCGTAGATCCACGCGAAGTCGCGGCCCGAGTACATCAGCCGCATCAGGAAGAGCCACGCCTTGCGGCGGGTCCCGTCGACGTCGACCAGCACCTCGAAGAAGTCGACCTCGGCCAGATCGCCCGGCCGATACGTCAACGGCACGAAGACCTCGCGGCGCTGCCGCTTCCACTCCGCGACCGCCTCTTGACGACCGTCACGCCGACGGCGTGCCCCTCGGCCACCAGCAGCTCGTGCAGCCGCGTGGCCGTCAGCCGCTGCTTGCCGCCCGTCCACTGCGCCGACTCGGTCAGCAACGCCTGCACGCGCGCGGCAACCGTCTCCCAGACCGGCCGCGGCCGCGGCCCCGTTTCCTTCCGACGCGGCGCCGCCTCGCCGACGTACTTCCGCACCGTCAGCCGCGAAATCCCGAATTCCTTCGCGACCCGCCGCTGCGACCGGCCCTCCACCAGCACCTTGTGGCGGATGACATGTACCTGGTCCATCCTGAGCATCCTCCCAGCGGACCCGAAGCCCAGCGCTTCGGCAACCCGCCATCAGGCCCTCAGGTGGATCACTTTCCGAGCGGCGAATGGATCACTTTCTGAGCGGCGCGCCCACGGCGGATGGGCGAGAGGAGTTCGCACCCGCACGCGGCATTACACAGGAGGCGTGGGAAGAAGATGTCGTGACACTGCCTCCAACGATTGCGAAATTGAAATCCGTGAGGCGTTTCGTAGTGGGCCGCAGCTCCCTTGTCCGGTTACCGCCAGAGATTGGAGAAGTGGAGAACCTCGAATCGTTCAACACGGTCGATGCACGAGCTGCCTAATCAGCGAATGGAGCCGTCGCGGCCCGTCGGAGGACGGCGGGCACCGCGCTCGATGGCGAGCCGATCCAGAACTCAGGTTACGGGAAGCTCGCCGCGCTAAATGTTCGGCCGCGTGAATTCTCGGAAATCAGGACGCTCGCTCGAATTACGCGACCGACTGCCGCGTGTTGACGACCGCACGCGGGCCGTCGCGCGCCAGCAAGGGACGCACCCACGGCCGCACCGCGGCCAAAAGCGCCAGGACGATGCCGAAAGTGCAGACGATGGTTGCGCCTGTCGGCAGATCGAGTCTCAGAGACAAGTACACACCAATCGCCGACACGACGGTCCCCATCGTCCATCCCACCGCGAGACGCTTGCCGATCGTGTCCGCGTAAAGCATCGCTGCCACCGAGGGGACGATGAGATAGCAGAACACGAGGAGAACGCCCGCAATCGCGACCGAAGAGGTCACCACAAACCCGAACGACGCGTAGAAGAGAAAGTCCCAGAAGGCCACGGCCATGCCCGACTGACTCGCCTGCTCGGGATTCATCGAGATGGCGAGGAACTGCTTCCGGAAAAAGTAGTGGAACAGGCCGATTGCGCCATACAGCGCGGCGGTCTCGCCCACTTCAAGCCAGGACACTGCGAGGATGTTTCCGACGAGCATGTCCTTCAAGTGTTCGCTTTCCGAAGTTGCCTTGCTCATCGCAAGAATCGTGGCGGCAGAGGCGACCGCATAGCAGATTCCGATCACCGCCTCCTGCGGAATGCGCGCGCGGTGCCCCCGGATAGTCGAAAACACGAGCGCACCAATGAAGGTAAAACCGAGGCTGATCCAGTAGACAGCGGGAGCGTGCGCGTCGCCGCCTGTCACCGGAAGCAACAGCGCTATAGCCGCGCCGAGCGCCGCAATCTGTGCGAGCGACAAGTCAACGAAGATGACACCGCGCTCGACGACGTGCACTCCAAGGTACGCGTGGATGCCCGTCAGGATCAGGCTGGCGACAAAAGGGGCCGCCAGGAACGTCAGAGTTGCAGAATCCATAGCCCCACCTAGTTCGTCGCCACGCCAACCTTGCGGAGCGCAGTCATGAGCAAGTTGATGTTGTAGTCGAACAGCTTGAAGTAGTCAGTCACTTCCTTGACGCCACCGACCGATGGCGGCATCACCAGCACTTGTGCCTCTGTCGCCCTCCCGACCGAATTCGGCGTCCGCAAGTCGAAGTATGGCTCCACGAGCACCAGCTTCACGTTCTGCTGCTTCATGGCGTTGATGAGGTCGAGCGTGTGCTGCGGCGATGGCGGAATGCCGGGACGCGGTTCGACGTATCCCATGACGTCGAGACCGAACCGATCCGCGAAGTTCGTGAACGATCGATGGTACGTGGCCACTTTCAGGCCCTTGTACGGTGCCATCGCTGCAAGCCACCGTTTCTCGGCCGCATCGACGCGTCCGTTGAAGTCGTTGAGACGCTGTTCGAAGAACGCGCGGTCTGCAGACCGAAACTGTGCGAGCTTCTCGAAAATGGCTCGCGCGATCACCTTGCCGTTCTCCGGATCCAGCCAGTAATGAGGGTTGCCGAGCGGATGGACGTCGCCCATCGCGCGGGTAATCTGCCCCTGCGGAATGTCCAGGATCCGCGCCCGCAGCGAGGCGTCGAGATACCCGTTCGCGCCGATCTGAATCTTCGAATTCCGGCTCTGCTGAATGAGCGGGGGCAACCAGCCCACCTCGAGATCTCGACCAACGAGGACGAGCAGGTCGGCCCGCTGGAGCCTGAGGATGAAACTCGGCTTCGCCTCGACGAAGTGAGGATCCTGGTAACCACGCGCGATTGCCTCCACCTCGATGCGATCGCCGCCCACCTCTCGCGCGATCGATGCGAGGTCCTCAGTCGTCGTGACGACGTTCAGCCGGCCCTGCGCCAGCGCGGGCGTCGCAGCCAGCAGCAGGACGACCGCGACGGCCGCGCGACGAAATCTCATGAAGTTCATACTCTTTCCTCTGTGGTTAAAACGGATGCGCGCCGTGAGCGCCTATCGAAAACATGAACTGAAACAGCAGCTCGTAGGCCGTCGATTCCTCCGCATATCTGATACGACGAAACTGTCCCCGAATCTGGCTGAACTCGCTGGGCCAGTAGGTCAGCGTCAGCGACTGCCCGCTGTCATGCACGGCCGCATCGTCGGCCTGGTCGGATCGGTCGAAGCGGACGCCGGTAAACCAGCGACGCGCAAACTGATAATCGCCGGAGGCGTAATACCCGATGCTCTGCTGAGTACCGCCAACTTGTTCGCGACGGCTCCAGATCACCTCGGAACGCCCCAGAAATGAACGGTAGATGGCGCGTTGAAGCGGCCGCCAGCGCACGGTGGCGTCCACCCCCCACAAATTGGTCACGAACCGCCCGAAGTCGACGCCGTCGACCAGGCCTGCGTCGTTGTGGCCCCGTGCGTACGACCCGCCAAGATCGATGTTGGCGCTCTCCGTGATGTCGTGATAGCCGCGCAGGTGACCGACGTATGTGAGATCGCCCCGCTTGTTTGCAGTGAAGACCTCGTTGGTGCCGAAATACGCCTCACCAGTCGCCTCGAGGAAAATCCAGGGATTGGGAATCAGCCGCGCGACTGAAAAGCCCGCGTCACTGATTCCTTCGTCACCCCCGACCAGGTTGTCCGTCACGAGCGGACGATCCGTCCACGGCAGCTGATGATTGTGCAGCGTATTGACCTTGCCGAATGCTGCCCGTGTTTTTCCCACTTTTACCAGCAACCCACCGGGGACAGTAGGGAACGTGATGAAACCCTCTTCGAGCTCGACGCCTTCCTGACCGAACGCGAGGAAGAAATCCCCGCGCGCGTACGGATCGACGATCGCCTGGAGCGAAGCTTCCGTCTCGTGCATCTCGAAGGTCGGCGAGGGATTCACCTCGTTGTGGCCGGCTGCTCCGAGGAAATCGCCAATGACGGCGATGTCGGGGTTGAAGATCTTCGAGGCGGCGGTTGCCGCTCCGTAAATTGGCAACGATCCCGCGGGACCGCCAGCGCCGGCCGCGCCGGCAGGGACCTCGGCGGCCGGCACGGGCGTCTGGTCCGGCGGTGGCGGTGCAGGTGCGCCTGGGGTCGGCACCTGGCCGCCCAGGCGCGCCTCCAGCGCGGTGATTCGATCGTCGTAGCGCTTATGTATGTCCGCAAGCTCCTTTCGAAGCTGATCGATCTCCTCCCGCAGCGCCTGCGCGTCAGCCGTCTGCGCGGCCGCTCGCGATGGGCCGCAACAGAGAAAAGCGATCACAACACTCGAACACGCGACGTAGTGGATTCGCAACTGCTCCTCCGCAGAAGACGCGACTTCAGAACCTGATGTTGTAGAGCAGCTTGAAATTGCGCCCCATCTCCGGTGCCAGCTCCTTGATCAACGACAGGTGGTTCCGATACAGCTCGTTGGTGACATTGTCCAAACGCCCGGTAATCGTGTGCACCGCTCTGCCCGTCTGCATTGAGTACGCCGCAAACAGCTTGAGCAGTTGGTATCCGTCCGTCTCAGTCTCCTCCGCGAAAACGCGATCCTGTTTGGCCGCCAGCACCACGTTCCCGCCGACCTGAAAGGCGTTGTACTGGTAACGCAGACCGAGCTGCGTACGCAGCGGGGGCATGCGAGGCAAAGGCGCGTCGGTGGCTTTGAGCGTGCCGCGGACGTAGTCGAGGCCAAACTCCGCGAACAGGTTCGACGTCAGACTGAAGTCCCCGTGACCTTCGAACCCCTGCAGGACGCTGTCAGCCGCGACGTTTTCGATGATGGGGAATTCCTCGGCTTCCTCGATGTCGAGCTCCCGCGCCGCAAACCTGTCTTCGAGCTCGCCGAGGCGATCTTCGAGGTCCTCGACGCTCAAGGGACTGCGGAACACGAAGTCCTGGATATCGTTTCGGAAGTACGTGATCTCCCCTGACGCGCGAGAGTGGCGCCAGCGCATCGACAGATCGAATCCGAGCGCGTGCTCCGGTTTCAGGTCCGGGTTGCCGATTTCAAACGCAAAGTTGCCCGGATGTGGCCCGAAGTAGAACAACTCCTCGAGCGCGGGGGTTCGAGCCGCCCGCGCCAGGCTGACCGCGAATGTGAGGCGCTCATTTGTTGCCGGAGGTGTGTAGAGAAGCCCGACGGAGCCCGATCCGCTCGTGAACGACCGCTCATTTTCGCCGAGCGGCGAGTACCGCGTCCGGTCGAGCCGGCCGCCGAACTGAAAGGTCAAATGTGGCCACGACACCTCTTCGAAGACAAACGCCGCGACACCACGCTGATCGACATCCGGCGACAACGCTTCGGCGCCGGCCGCGCCGAATGCCCGATTGAGAAACCAGCCGCCAAACGACCCCTTCATTCGGCCGATCGCTCGGTGGCCTGCCATCAGCTCCATTTCCTCCGTGTTGTTCGTGAACGACGTTCCAACGTCCTGCCCTTCAAGCTCGTCGTGCTTGTACCGGCGAACCGATAACGTCGCGCGATATGAATCGAACGCACCGGCCATACCCTGTCCGCCGGCGCGCACCCCGAGCGAATGCCGTCGCGGTGTGAGCTGAACCTGTCCGCTCTCGACAATCGGAACGCCGTACTTCGTGTCGTCATATCCGTAGCTGCCGCCAAAGTAGTTGTTCTGTCCCGTCCACGAGAGTCCCACATTGCCGAAGCCGTTACGCGATTGTGAATTGTCCAGTTCGCCTTCGGGCGTCTTCACGTCTCCCGAACGGCGACCCCCGCCTCCGGCGTGCAGAGCAAAACGGCCATTACCGGCGCGAATGTCCGCGGCCGTTGCGGCTTCCCTCGCCGCGGATCCGACATCGAACGTGACATTTCCGGATGAGCCCTCGAGTGGTCGCGTGGGAATGTCCTCCGTGATGACATTCACGAGACCGCCAATCGCGTTGGTACCGTACAGAAGTGTCGCCGGGCCGCGGACCACGTCGATGCGCGTGGCCGCCGCCGGATTAATCGTCACGCCGTGATCGCCCGACTGACTGGATAGATCCCCCATGCGCTGCCCGTCCTGAAGAATCTGCACGCGGTCGCCGTCGAGTCCGCGGATGACCGGGCGAGCCGGCGCGGGACCGAAACTGCGCGATGCAACCCCCGGCTGGCTTTCGAGCGTCGCGCCGAGCGACATCTCGAGCTGCTTGGTGAGCTCCTGGCCTGCAAGAACGGCAGTCGGCTGATACACCTCGAAGTTGCTTCGTGCTTCACCTGTGACGGTTGTCTGCTCCTGAAAGTGCAGCTCCGGGTCCACAGCAAAATCGCCCAGGTTCAATTCGGTGGTGGAGACCGACACCTCCATGGGACGCGTCGAGTACCCCTGCGCATGAACGGAGAGGTGGTAGGTTCCGGGCGGGACGTCGGAAAGCGTAAACGTGCCACTCGCACCCGACGTCGTCATCCGCCGCAGTTCGTCGATCTGCACGACAGCGTTCGGAATTGGATCGCCCGACAGCGAATTCACCAGACGACCGGAGATATTGATCCGCGCCTGCGCCTGCGCGGCAAAGGGCAGGGCCGCAACACAAACAGCCAGGACGATGCTCGTCCAAAAAGTGCGTAGAAACATGATGGTCTCCGACAAATGAGCGGTTTGCGAATCACGTGTGACAAGCGTCCTGCCCATCCCTTCGATCCGATGCGATGGCCGCAGGCTTGATCGCCTGCATGCGCACGCGGGAACGACCGTGGCCCGTTTGAAAGGGAAAGACCGGACCGGCGAACCCGACAGGGCTCGCCCACACGTATGAATTACGCGCTGATCGGAGACGCGGGTGGAGAACGAAGCGGGGGCTGCGCGACCGGCGCGCGGCCGGAAACGGAGACTATCTCGACGTAGACGTTGACGGCCGTCTCTGTGCTCGGGGCAGAGACGACGCGCGCTTCAGTACGGGGCCTAAATGCCCGGACCCAGTGACAGACAAGACAGTGGAGCGGATGGCTGTCCGCGTCGACCGACTTGCCTCCGATGCGATGCGCAGCCGGGTTGTGCCCGGCACTGGCCGGACATGCATCGTGGCAATCGTCCTCGTGCGGGACCACGGCTGAGCCGCCGACAGCAGCCATCGAAAGCATGGCAACCGTCGCGATTGTCGACGCCCGAGTCCGAAACCACTGCAGCATCTGTGGAAATACAGCGTAGTGACAGGGCAGAACCTGTCAAGTCACAAGAGCCCCAGGCCCAGAGCACGAGGCGAGACTTTGCACATTGCACCTTGGACTTTGCACTTGTGTTTTGTGCCTTGTGATTTGTGACTTGTGACTTGTACGATTTCCCATCGTGGCACTCTCCCGCCGGCAGTTCATCTGGCAGGCCGCCGCATCAAGCGTCGGAATGGTCACCACAAAACTGCACGAGGGCGAGTGGTCCTACCTGCTTCACGCGCAGTCGTCCGACAGCAACAGCTCAGACGCGTTCCGCCACGGCGTAGCGAGCGGAGACCCACTCACCGATCGCGTGGTTCTCTGGACGCGTGTGACACCAACTGAAAGCTCGTCGACAGGGATAGACGTCGAATGGCGCATCGCCACCGATCCGTCGATGGACACCGTTGCTGCGCGAGGCAACGTTCGAGCTGCGTCAGAACGCGATTTCACCGTGAAGGTCGACGTCGGCGATCTCCAGCCCGGCCGAACGTATTACTACGCGTTCTACGCCGGCGCGCAGCGCTCGCCGATTGGACGGACGAAGACGCTGCCAGCGGCCGACGCCGCAAGGGTGTCGTCTCGCGTTGTTGTGCTGCTCGAATTACCCTTCAGGCTTTTTCAACGTGTATCGCTGCGTCGCGAACCGCGCTGATCTCGACGCGGTCGTACACGTCGGCGATTACATCTATGAGTTCGAGAACGGTAGATACGGTGACGGCGCCGGGCTGCTTCGGATTCCCGAGCCCCGGCGCGAAGCGGTGTCGCTCAGCGACTACCGGATTCGGTATGCGACGTACCGTTCAGATCCCGATCTGCAGGAAGCACACCGCCAGCATCCGTTCATTGCTGTCTGGGACGACCACGAGCTCACCAACGATGCGTGGTCGGGCGGCGCATCGAATCACAACCCGGAACAGGGCGAAGGCGACTGGCCGACGCGCCAGGCCGCGGCGTACCGCGCGTACCTCGAATGGATGCCTGTACGCGAAACGCCGGGTGCAGGCATCCACCTGTATCGCAGTTTTCGATTCGGCTCGTTGTTCGACTTGATCATGCTCGACACGCGAGGCCTGCGCGACCGGCAGGCGAACGATCTCGCGGCGTTCGTCGATCCGAAGCGCACTATGCTCGGCGCCACGCAGGAGGCGTGGCTCTTCGACGAGCTGCGATCGTCTCAACGCGCCGGGACGACATGGCGACTGCTCGGCCAGCAAGTGTTGTTCGCCCGCGTGACACCGCCCGGGTGGCCGGTGCTCTCGTCTGATCTGTGGGACGGGTACCAGGCGGCTCGGGACCGTGTCCTCGATTTCCTCGCGAACGAGAGTGTGCGCGACGTCGCCGTACTGAGTGGCGACCTTCACAGCTCGTGGGCCCTCGACATCGCTCGCGATCCCTGGAGGCAGTATCGGCCCGCGACCGGAGAGGGGTCGCTGGCCGTGGAGCTGTTGGCGCCGGCCATCAGCTCGCCTCCGCTTTTCGCGACCCCGTCCATGCGTGAACGGGCGCCGCTGCTGCGCACGTTCCTGCCACACCTGAAGTTCCTGGACGGCGACAACCGCGGATATGTCCTTATCGACCTTACGCCTAAGCAGATCCAGGCGGACTGGTATCACGTGCCGACGGTCCTCGAACGCACAGACGCAGAGAGGCGGGCGGCTAGCTTTGTGTGTGAAAAAGGGTCGTCCAGGCTTGTCCCCGCCTGACCACATCGCGGCGTAGAATTTCCCGATGCAGCGACTCGCACTGCTCGCGCTGGTCCTCTTCGTCTCTGGCACCTCGTTGCGAAGCGGCGCCCAGGTGCGACCGACGTATGACCTCGGCGCGGACGGACTCACTCAGGCACTTCTGCGGCTGCAGACCACCGCCAGCGTTCTCCACGTCGGCGCACATCCCGACGACGAGGACTCAGCGTTCCTTGCACGCCTTGCACGTGGCGATCACGCGCGGGTGGCGTTCCTGGCGCTCACCCGCGGCGAGGGTGGTCAGAACCTCATTGGCACCGAGCTTTTCGACGCGCTCGGCATCATTCGGACGGAAGAGCTGCTGCAGGCGCGGCGCCTCGATGGCGGGGGGCAGTTTTTCGGGCGGGCGTTCGACTATGGCTTTTCGAAGACGCTCGCCGAAGCACGAACCAAGTGGAACGAGCGTGAGGCGCTGGCCGACGTGGTGCGCGTCATCCGGATGTTCCGACCGCTCGTGATTTATGCCCGATACACGGGGACGCCGACAGACGGTCACGGCCATCATCAGTTCGCGGGCTACATAGCGCCGCTCGCCTTCAAAGCCGCCGCAGATCCAACCCAGTTCCCCGAACAGCTGAAGGAAGGACTTCGACCGTGGCAGGCCAAGAAGCTCTATCAGGGAACCGGCGGAGGAGGGTTGTCAGTCGCGGCGAGTGACGCTGCGCTTCAGGTGCAGACAGGCGTGTTCGATCCGGTGCTTGGCCGGACGTATCGTGAAATTGCGATCGAGGGCCGCAATCAGCACAAGACGCAAGAAACGGGCGCCATCGAGCCGCTCGGGCCGGCGAGCTCGGCACTGCACCTCAATGCAAGTCTGGTCGCCGGACGCGAATCGTCGCTGTTCGACGGCATCGATACCCGCGTTACTGGCATCGCCGGCATTGCCGGCTTGCCGGACGGCGCGCTCCGTTCGGAGCTGCAGGCAATCGACGCGGCGACTCGGAAGGCGATCGACGGCTACCGTCCGCTCGGTCCCGAGCAGGCTGTGCCTGCTCTCGTCGATAGCCTGCGCGCCGTACGCTCCGCGCGCGCGGCAGCTAAAGCGGTCGGGGCACCAGCCCAGGCAAAAATCGAAGCCGATTTTCTTCTGGCCATCAAGGAAGAGCAGCTCAACGACGCGGTGGCGCGGGCGGCATCCGTGATCGTCGATCCGCTGTCCGACGTCGAGACGGTGACTCCCGGCAGCAGCATCATCGTCGCCGTCCGTACGTTCCTGGGTCCCTCCTCGCCGGCCAAGGTCGTGAGGGCAGTCGTCGCCGCTCCAGCAGGCTGGCAGGTCGGCGTCACCGACGCGGAGGGCAGTCAGCCTGCACAACCCGCTGCGCGCCGTGAGGTCCCCTCGCACGTAGCACGATACCGCGTGACCGTTGCAGCCAACGCCCCGTTAACGCAGCCGTATCACCTGCAGCAGCCTCGCCAGGGCGACATGTACCGATGGTCGGAAGGAGCGCCGAAAGGGCTGCCTTTCGATCCGCCGCTCCTGCGCGCCACCGTAACTCTGGACATTGCCGGCACCGCCATCGATGTCGTGCGACCGGTCGAATTCAGGTACGCAGATCCGGTGCGCGGCGAACTGCGACGCGATGTGAATGTCGTGCCGCTCGTTGCGGTAGGACTCGACTCGAAGCTGCTCGTCGTTCCTCTCGGCACGACCGCCTCTCAGCAGCGCGTTCTCGTGCGCACGAGGACGTTTTCGACGCAGCCGACGAACGGGACGCTGCGTTTGCGGCTGCCGTCCGGATGGACGTCTGCGCCCGCCGAGGCGGCGTTCACGCTGAAGTCGGCCGAGGATAGGGCCACGACACCCTTCACGGTCACCGCGCCAGCCGGGCGCTCGGCTGGATCGTTCGAAATTGGCGTCGAAGCGGTCGTCAATGGGACGAGCTACACGCGCGACGTTCAGGAAATCGCATATCCCCACATTCAAACGCACCGGCTCTACTGGCCAGCTACGCTGACCGCGCAGGTGGTCGATCTCAAGGTCGCTCCCGTGCGAGTCGGCTACGTCATGGGCAGCGGCGACCAGGTGCCCGATGCGCTGCGGCAAATGGGAGTCGCCGTGACGCTCGTCGACGACGAGACGCTGGCCGCCGGCGACCTGTCGGTCTTCGATACCGTCGTTGTCGGCATTCGAGCTTCGGAAGCCCGGCCCGCGTTTGTCGCCAATCACGAGCGGCTGCTGCAATATGTCACGCGGGGCGGCACGCTGATCGTGCAGTACCAGCAGGGCGACTACATCACCAGGAAGCTCCCGCCGTTCCCGGTCGGATCGTCGGCGAATTCGCGCGTCGTCGACGAGACGGCCCTCGTTAGAATCCTGGCACCTGCGCATCCCGTCCTGACCTTCCCGAACCGGATCACCGCGGCTGATTTCTCAGGCTGGGTGCAGGAACGAAATCTCTGGGCGTTCACCAACTTCGATCCTCGCTATACGCCGCTGCTCGAAACGGCGGATCCAGGAGAGCCACCGCAGACCGGCGGCGAGGTGTATGCGGAAATCGGCAAGGGCCGGTACGTCTATACCGCGTTTGCGTGGTTCCGACAGTTGCCGGCAGGCGTGCCCGGAGCGTACAGACAATTCGCGAACCTGGTGTCTCTGTCCAAAGCTCCACGTTAAGTTGCCCCAATGAGAGCGCTGGCAGTTCTTCTCGCGTTCACAGCCGCTATGGGATGGCGCGTAGATGCCGGCACGGCGGAGCCTGGCGGAAGTGACGGCGAGCGCGCGTCGCAGGGTGAGCAGACCAGTGATCTGCTCGCGCGCGCCAGGGCGCTGCACAAACAAGTGCCACTCATTGACGGGCACAACGATTATCCGTGGGCACTCAGAGAAGCGAACGCAGAGCGCGACCTCAACAAGCTGGACATCCGGATGCCGCAGCCCAAGCTCCACACCGACATACCGCGGCTGCGTGCCGGCGGCGTCGGCGGTCAGTTCTGGTCGGTATACGTCCCCGCCAACATGCAGGGGGCGAGCGCCGTGCGCGCAACACTCGAGCAGATCGACGTCGTTCATCGGATGGTTCGCAAGTATCCGGACGTGTTCGAGCTTGCGCGCACCGCGGCCGATGTGGAGCGGATATTCAAGGCCGGCCGGATTGCTTCTCTCATCGGCATGGAAGGGGGGCATTCGATCGACAACTCGCTCGCAACGCTGCGCATGTTCCACGCGGCGGGCGCCCGATACATGACCTTGACCCACAGCACCAACGTGCGCTGGGCTGATTCGGGCACCGACAAGCCGAAGCTGGGTGGACTCTCGAAATTCGGCGAGGAGGTCGTGCGCGAGATGAATCGACTCGGCATGCTGGTCGATCTGAGCCACACGTCGCCGGACACGATGCTCGACGCCATTCGGGTAAGCGAAGCACCAATCATCTTTTCTCACTCCGATGCCCGTGCTCTGAACGACCACGGCCGTAATGTCCCGGACGATGTGCTGAAGCTGCTGCGAGCCAACGGCGGGGTCGTCATGGTGACATTCGTGCCGGGCTTTCTGACGCAAACCGGGAAAGCCACGCTGGGCGACGTCGCCAATCACATGGACTACGTGCGAAAGGTCGCCGGCGCGGATCACGTTGGCATCGGCAGCGACTTCGATGGCATCCAAAGCGTTCCCGTGGGACTCGAGGATGTGTCGAAGTATCCCGCACTGACGGCGGAGCTGCTGCGGCGCGCGTGGCCGGAGGAAGACATCCGGAAGGCGCTCGGCCTCAACGTGCTGCGTGTGATGCGAAGGGCCGAAGAGGTTGCGGCCCGTCTGCAGAAGGAGCGCGAGCCGTCCACAGCGACGATCGAGCAGCTCGATCGGTAAGCCGGACTCTTAGACGGGCGGGCCTTTACGGCCCGCCTCGAGCTCTTGGATTCACCAGCTCGGGGTGGCGTTCCGCAAAACGGCGCAGCGGCTCCGCCGGCACACGCCCGTATGCGTCGGTCCCGCTGAAGCTCCACGGCCATCCGCCGACGTAGCCGCCTCTCACCGCAAACTCCAGATACTCGTCCAGCGTCGTTGCCGGCGGCGCCGCGCCGCGCGGGTGCTGCGCAGGTCCGTTGCACGGAAACTCTCCCAGAATAACGGCACGGCGGACGCCCAGCGCCGAGGCCGGCGTTCCGAAGATGTCCTCCTCTCGTCCCAGGTACCGCTCATCTGGATACGAGTGCACCTGCAGCACGTCGAGACCCATTGCATCGTCGTCCCACGCCCACAGGTTGTGCAGCCTCGCGCATCCCAGCGTGGCAAGCACGCCTGGATGCTCCGCGTGCACCAGATCGCTGAGACGCGAGACCATCTCGGCCATGACTTCGAACGACAGCGGACGCCTCACACGCGAGCTCAAATCGCGCTTCCCATTCCACGATGATGAAATCGGGCTCGTTCATGAACTCGTAGGCGAGCGATCGCCGAGCCGAGATCGGCACGCGCGCCGGCAGGTCCGTAGCGGCGCACGAGCGGTTCGATCACGGCCTCGAACAGCCCGTCACGACCTTCGTCAATCAGCAGCACATCAGCTCGGCCTGCGGGCAATCGCGCCTCGAACAATGCGCCGGTGGCCATGTCGGGAACCGTCTCGCGCAGTCCGCTGAACATCCAGTGGTGATCCAACAGAACGAGGTCCAAGCGGATGCCCTCGTCACGCGCGAGTTCGATCGCGGTATCGAGGTCTGTGAAGAGGTGCGGGTCGTGGCCGACGGGGATTCCTGCGTCGTCGTACACGATCCCTCCACGGCCGTCACAGAAAAGGAACCAGCGCACCAGGGTGAAGCCGAGGGTCGCCATCTCGCGAAAATCTCGTGCGACCGCTGACCGCCGAGTCGAGATTCCGAGATGGGAACCCCAGACGTTCGCGCCAAAGTCCAGGCCGTAATAGATCGTGCTGCCGTCAGTTGACCAGGGATAGTTGCAGCCGTGGAGGTACTTCACTTACGTCAAATCACAAGGCAACTTGTCTCGGCGCTTTGTGTCAGCTCGCGTTTGGGCCTTGTGACTTGTGACTTGCTTACCGTCGCATGATTTCGAGGTACTTCGCGAGGAGGGGCTGATACGGCCCCTGGTACGCGCGGACGTAGCGCGCCAGCTTCGCCTGATCGGCTGCGGAAACAGCCAGGCGCTCACGCGTGGCGACGTGGTACTGCGCGAACACCGCAGCGAAGAGCGCCACCTGCTCGTCCGGGTGCCGCGTGAGGTAGCTATCGAGCACCGGCACTGCTTCCGCATATCGACCGTTCATCAGGTACGCCGACGCAAGCCGCTGCCCAAGTTCGTCGTCGGCGGGGTTCCGCTCGTACGCGGGCTTGAGAATGTCGACGACCGAATCAGACTGGCCGTCACGGAGCCGCGCGTCGGCGAGCAGAATGTAGTAGATCGCAGGCCTGGGCTCCTTGCCGATTGCGAGCTGCCAGATTCCCGCGGCGTCACGGTCGCGCCCGGCAGCCGCGAACGCGGCACCTAGATAGAAAGCCGCCGGGAAGAACTCTCGACGCGGTCCGGCGGCCAGGGCAAGCTGAGTAGCGGCGTCGTTCAACTGGCCCTTCGAATACCAGTCGAGCCCCTTGAAGAACGCGGCGGCCGTTTGATTGCCCGCGGTGAGCGCTTCGAGCGCCGCCGTTGAATACCGGCCGGCGCGCGCCTCGGCAAGAGGACTCTTCAAATCGGGAGAGCTCTTCGCTACTGAATCGAGCATCGCATCGAGCAAGTCGCGCCGCATTGCCACTTTCGGGTCGAATTTGGCCACGTTGCCCTGCAGAAACGGCATCGGCAGTGCGCCCCTCGACGATCCGTCAATGATGAATGGACGCACAAGCACGCCGGCCACGTTGCTGCCCCGCATCACCCGCGCCCTCGCGACATAACGGCCAGGAGGCAGCATCACAGGCGACATCACGCCCTGCGAGATCCGGTGGCTCGGCTGAGCAGCCGCGGGAATCATCTGCGCCGGTACCGAGAGCAGCGCTGGCGAATCCTGATCGTCGGCGATCTCGAAGTTCACGCTTGTCGTCTCGAACGAGGCTGGCGTCGTCGAGTACATCTCCAGGAACGCGGCGACGTTTCCCTCAACGCGCGGTTCGACGCCGGGCCTGATCCGCCGGCTGCCGTCGGTTCCCGCATCACCGACCAAAAGGTCACCAAGCGCAAACTCTTCGCCGCCGAGCTTCCACGCGTTGATGTCGCGAATGATTCCGCCACGACGTCCCTCCGAATCGACGACGCCGAAACGGAGCGAGTAGTTGCCGGGTTCAACCAAGACTTCCGTGAGGTAGTCGCGCGGTGAGCTCTGCTGCCCGTTCGGAACGGAGAGGACGCGTTTATCGGCCGTCCCCGCCACGACCTTTCCGGCGTCGTCCAGCAGCACGTAGCCGACTGTGTACTCCGCCGGCTCTCCCCCGGGCTGGCCGACTTCCGCCGCAAGCATGATGCGCGACTTGTCGCTCGCCGGATCCTTTTGCGTGAACGTGGTGAGGCGCAGAGGCACTTCGGCGACGCCGAACGGCGACTTCAGCGCGTCCATGAGCGTCTCTTCCGCGTTTCGACGAGTCGTAGTCGGCGACGACAACACGAACGCCCGTCGCGACCTGACCGTCACATTCCGGCGCCGCACCTCCACATCAATCCGATGCTGCTCTGCCGTTCCGATCGCTTGGACTCTCCTCCACGCCAAGCATGTAGTACGCGAGCGTCTCGGAGGAGAGCCTGTCGAACACGTTCTGGCCCGGTACCTGCGATGTAATAGATCGCGCCGCGCGTGGCGGCTGCGAGATCGCCCGAGTCCCCCCACCTGCATGTCGCGGTCTTCGGTCGGCGTCGGCTGCAGCCGTGCAACCGTGATGTCGTGTCTCGGGCACATCCAGCAGCAGCACGTGAATCGAGACGCGGGCAAGCGCAGCGGCGCGGATGACGCGCGTCGAGATCGCTCGGACTCTCCAGGACCATTCCTTCCGACAACAGGATCAGAGTCTTGGCGCCTTCGATAACCGAAAGGCCGGCCAGGAGGTCGTAGAGTCCGCGCAGCGACTCGGTCGTGTCCTGCCTGACGCTCCGTACCAGCGAGCTGCTCTCGCTTAGCACATCGCGTTCACACTGTTCGAGGGCCACCCCGATCAGACGGGGACACTCGCGCAGAAGCACCTGCGCGAAGATCCGGCCGTCGCCCTTCTCGGCAGATCGCAATCGCTTCGTACAAGCCGATGTTGAACCTGCTCTGGTATGTCTGCTGGCGGCCGACGACACGCTGCATCGCCTGCTTGAGCCGCAGACGATCGTTGGTGAACCCCACCGAGATGCCAGGTTCCGGGTAGGCGACGAACGCGGTGCGGTCGGCCGGACTGAGCTGATCGAGAAACTTGCCCGCGGTTTCGAGCAGACCGCGTGCCCCGCCGAACCGAATCCCGAGTTGATCGACCGCAATGACGAACATGCGGCCGTTCGGCGGCTTCAGGTTGGTGGTGAACAACGATCTCGAACGGATTCGCCGCCTCACGCTTCGCGGCTTCGACGTCGATCCGGACGTGGTCGGCGGACACCACGCGGCGCGGCTGACCGTCGATCTTCACGACGAAGTCAGGTGCGAGCAGATCCTCGACCGGCTTGCCGTTTCCGTCGACGACCGACACGTCGACCGCAACGACATCGACCCCGGTGCGGAAAGTAGGCCCTTGCGCCGGGGGACTCTGACTGGGGCTGGGATTGAGCTGCCGGCGATCTGGCGCCGGCAGCAAGAACCGCGATCAAGCCGAACAGCTGGGGCTTGGGCTGCGACTGAGACTGGGTGGCCAGCGGAGCGATGCCAACCGCAAGAACTGAGATGAGGCCGAGCACTTTCTTCATGGAACGCTCCGCGTCCAAAGGGTTGACCCGGGATTATGACCGGGTTAATCACAGAACAACCCGGTCAAAAACGCAAGCTCTTCTCACAACCCGTATGTTTCCGGATCCCAGCGCAACCAAGCTCAGAGGGTGGGCCCATGTACCCGAGAAGGGCCGACGCCGCTACGACCGCCGGGCTCGCCAGATAGCCTTCGCCGCCGACGCCCATCCGATTCTGCCAGTTGCGGTTGAACGACGTAATCGCACGCTGGCCGCGTGTGAGCGCGTCGGGCCCCTGCCCGAAGCAAGGCCCGCACCAGGACTGGCGAATCTCGCCGCCGACCGATCGGAACACTCGGCGATCGAATGGCTGCCAAGCCGCGGATCCGGCGCTCGATTTGGCGGGCGACCTGACCCGACCCGGGGAACACGACGAATGGACGCGCGCTCTTGGGTCGCACCGGCCTGACGGGCGTGATGCACGACCAGGGCTGCCTGCATCAGGTCGTCGTAGCTGCCATTCGTGCACGATCCGATCATCGCCTTGTCGAACCGATGCGTTCGCGGGCGACTTCATCGGCGGGATAGGCGTTGCCCGGAGCGAAGGGCTTGGCAATCATCGGGCGGACGTCCTGCAGCGACAGCTCCTCGTCGATGGCGTACCGCGCCTCTGCACCAGGCGCGATTCGCGGATATGGGAATGCCGTGATCCCTTTTGCCGCATACCACTCGTAGGTAATCTCGTCGGCCACGAAAATGCCGTTCATCGCTTCCGCTTCAGCCATCATGTTCGCGATCGTGTTGCGGTACGCAACCGGCAATTGACGATCGACGTCCACGAATTCGACGGACATTCCCTGCGCCTGCTTCGGACGCCCCATTGCCGCAGCAACTCGAGCACGATGTCCTTGCCACTCGCCCACGGCTGCAGAACTGCCGGACAACCTCACACGCCTCGCATCGGGCAGCGTGAAATACGCGTAACCGGTGGACCAACCGAAACCGAGCGTCGTGGATCCCACGCCGATGCCGACGGCGCCGTACGCGCCGTACGCGCGACTGTGCGAGTCGGCACCTGGAATGAACTGACCGGGCAGCACGAGGCCCTGCTCAGGAAAGTAGAAGTGAAAGATGCCGTCGCCAGGTGTCGCATAGTACGGCGCCTCGAGGCCGTGTTCCTTCGCGAAGGCCCTCCCAATGGACGTCTGCCGCTCGTCATCGGCACGGCCGGTAAACACAAAATGATCGTTGGCAATCGCGATCTGCCTCGGATAAGTGCGATTGCCGCCGGTAATCTGATTGAACGTGTGAATGGCGAACGGTGCAGTTCCGTCGGATGCGGGCAGCAGGTCAGCGTACACACGGACGGTATCGCCGGGAACAAGCGTGCGTCGCTCTTTGTCTACCCGGTGCGCCCAGACAATCTGCTCGGTCGTCGTCATCGATCGAGCGAGCGAGGCGTCCGGAAACTCGACTACTGGCGGTACGCTCCACTGACTCTCGAAACTCGCGGCGGCCGACGGCAATGATGCCGCCGCTGCGCCTAATCTCGTCCTCTGTCGGCGTCAGCGGAATCGGCTCGTACGTCTTCGACTGCGTGAGGTTCTCGAGGCGTCTCGTCTGCGGGGTCGAACAGAAACTCGTCACCGTCCCTTGCATCGTTGACCGCCTCGGGCTTTGCACGACATGCAGCCCGAGGTTGAGCGCGTTGCGGCGGAAGATATCCCCGACGCCGACTGCCGCAGACGATGACCATGTCGAGACCAGCTTCCTCAGCGATCCCCTTCAGTCCCGCGGGGCTCATCTCGCGCGACGAACCAATCGCGAACCTGTCGCCTGCCACCACGAACGTCTCCCCGCGGTGCACGCGTTCGCGGAAGTCGGGCATCAGATAACGAAACGCTCCAGCCTTCCACCGCTCGTCAAGCGTCTCCAGACTTTCAGAAACGCAATCAGCCGCAGGTGTAATCTGATCGGTATCGATGGCGTCGAGTTTCCGCCCGTATTTCGTACCTGGCAGCTTGGGATCCCAGAAGATCAGCGCCTTGCCGCGGATGGGGCGTACTCCGAATCGGTCAGCCGTATGGCCCGCCTGCGGCGACCTAAGTTCGCCGGATTGGACGCCGCGCTTGAGCCGCGCCGGCCTGATCACGTGCATCTGCGAGAATAGTACGGCATCGCTCGTGCAGCGCTTCAGGTGGTATGGTTGTTACTCTTCTGCGGGCGGGAGATCCGGACGAATCTTCGGCGCGTTTACACGGCTGTGCTAGGATCGCCGGCTTTCTCGGCGAAATCGTATGAATGGCCCTACTGACGTCGCTGTCGCAGAACGCCGGCGGCGCAGACAAACCCGATACTGCCCAGCCTCCGCGTCCTGCACTGCGCATCGTGGAGTCCCGACCGGTCGATCCCGCGGATCTCAAGAACCCTGCGCTCTATATCAACCGCGAGCTGAGCTGGCTCGAGTTCAACCAGCGCGTCCTCGACCAGGCTTTCGATCCGTCGCATCCCCTGCTCGAACGAGTGAAATTCCTCGCGATTACCGCGACGAATCTCGACGAGTTCTTCATGATTCGCGTCTCGACGACGCAGAAGAACCTGAAGCAGGGCATCGAAGACGTCGCGCCGGACGGCTTCAACACGCTGGAGCAGCTCGCCGCGATGCGCAGCCGCGGTGTGCAGATGCTGCACGACCTCGGAAAATGCTGGGAACAGCTGCGGCCGCTTCTGGCGGCTGAGCAGATCGTGCTCAGCGAACCGCCGGACTGGACCCCTGAGATTCGCGAGCATCTTCACGCCTACTTCTCGCGAGAGATCTGTCCCGTTCTGACGCCGCTCGCCTTCGATCCGGGCCACCCGTTTCCGCTCATCTCCAACCTGAGCAAGAACTTCGCGGTGGTGGTCCGCCACTGCGGGACGCACGAAATTCGCGCGAGTCAAAGTTCCCGACGTGCTTCCGCGCTTTGTCGGCTTCCCGAACAGCTCACAGCACCGAGGACTCGGACGCTTGTCCTCGTCGAGGACGTGATTCGCGCAAATATTCAGGATCTGTTTCCGGGCACACAGGTCAGGGGCGCTCACCTGTTCCGCATCATCCGGGACGCGGACCTCGAGATCGAGCAGGCCGAAGCTGACGACCTTCTGGAGACAGTTGAAACGAGTCTCCGCCAGCTTCGCCGTGGAGCGGTGGCGCTGCTGCAGGTGGGCACGGACATGCCCGCGCGCGTGCTCAACATCCTCATCGAGAACTTCGAGATGACCGAAGATCTCGTGGAGCGAACCGACGCGCGCCTCGGCTTCGGCGACTGGATGCAGCTCACGACCACTCACCGGCCGGAGCTCAAGGACGCGCCGTTCTCGCCGCCAACCCTGTGGCGCCCCGAGGAGGACGCGGAAATCATCTTCGACCAGCTGCGGTATCAGGACCAGCTGGTGCACCATCCGTATCAATCGTTCGTCTCGGTCGAAGCGTTTCTGCGTGCTGCCGTCAAGGATCCGCACGTCGCCGCGATCAAGATGACGCTCTACCGCATCGGCGCCGATTCACCGCTCATCGACCTGCTGATCGAGGCCGCCGAAGCTGGCAAACAGGTGGCGGTGCTGGTGGAGCTGAAGGCGCGCTTCGACGAGCGCAACAACATCATCTGGGCGAAGCAGCTCGAGTCCCACGGTATTCACGTCGTCTATGGATTCGCCGACCTGAAGACGCACGCGAAGCTGTGTCTCGTCGTGCGGCAGGAGCCCGACGGCATTCAGATGTACGTCCACACCGGCACGGGCAACTACAACCCCGAGACGGCCAAGGTATACACGGACATCGGGCTTTTCACGGCCGATCGCGATGTCGTCGCAGACGTTTCGGAAGTGTTCAATTACCTGACGGGGTACTCGAGCCAGAAGGAATTTCGAAGTCTTCTGGTCGCGCCCATTCAGCTGAGAGCTCGTCTGTCGGAACTGATCGCGCGCGAGGGCGAACATGCCCGAGCAGGGTCGCGAGGCACGGATCGTCATCAAGGTGAACGCCATCACCGACGATCAGATGATCCGGGTACTGTACAAGGCTGCACAGGCCGGCGTTTCCATCGACCTGATTGTGCGCGGGATCTGTTCTTTGCGGCCCGGGGTTCCCGGCGTGAGCGACAACATCCGCGTCCGTTCAATCGTCGGACGTTTCCTCGAGCACTCCCGGATCTTCTGGTTCCAGAACGACGGCCATGAGGAGATGTATATCGGGAGTGCCGACCTGATGGAGCGCAACCTCGACCGGCGCGTCGAAACGCTGACGCCGGTGCGCGACTCGGAAATCGTGGCACACCTTCGAGACGTTGTGCTCGCGGCCTATCTGCGTGACACGGACCGCGCGATGATGCTGGACGCCGCCGGTCGCTACATCAGGCCCGACGCCGCGGCAGGCCGCTTCAACGCGATGGACTTTCTCCTGAAGCAGTACGCCGACCTCCAGAACGAATAGCACAGCGCGGCAACGGTCGGCCGGTTCCCGAACTATGCTATATTCCGCGAGCGCGTCGCGGATGACGTGCAGATGCTAAAGGAGGGGCCGTGCGCCATCGGATCGTCTCTCCAATACTGTGGCTCGTCGTCTCCTGCGCGAGTCCGGTGTTCGCCCAGGTGGACATCGCCGGGCAACTGGCGTCCCTTGCCTCGCAATCAGGACGGCAGCGGCATGACCGGTGATGCGGCTGGCGTGCCCCTCAGCCCGAGGGTCGGTGGAGAGCCGACAGTTGGTCGCCGGCCGACTTCGATACGGCGGAGTGGGTCTGCCGCCCGCATGCGTGGGACTATTCGCTCGAAGGACCACTCTCGCCGGTACGCTTCTGGCCGGAGGTCGACGAAGCCAGCCAGAAGCTCGTCGCCTACCGCGGTCACATTCACATGGAGGAACAGCAGACGACGATCTGGATGGACGGTCGTCCGCATCCTCCGGAGAACGCCCTTCACACGTGGAGCGGCTTTTCAACGGGGCAGTGGGAGGGCGACACACTCGTTGTAACCACCACCCACCTGAAGGAGGCCTATATCCGTCGAACCGGGTTGATGCGGAGCGACAAGACCACAGTCCGTACGCGCTGGAGGCGTATGGGCAACTACCTGCAGGCGACCGTCATCATGTACGACCCGGTCTACCTGTCCGTTCCGTACGTCCGCTCCACCATGATGTGGGTCTTCGATCCGGCGATGAAGATGGACCCGTATCCGTGTGAGGAAGCAACCGAGACAGCCGTCCCGCGTGGCCAGGTACCGCACTTCCTCCCCGGACGGAGTCCATTGCCTGGCCTCGATCCGAACCTGACCGACCGATTCAACACGCCGTATCAACCCAGACTGGGCGGCGCTGAAACGATGTATCCGGAGTACATCGCAAAGATGAAGACCTTTCCGAAGCCTGCCAAGAGAGCGGCAGGCGCGAGCGAAGGCGGACAGTAATGTTGGTTCGACACACTGCATGGCTCGTGTTCATCGCGACGATATCCGGTAGTGCCGTCTCGGCGCAGGTAGACCTCACAGGCCTGTGGCGTCCTCTTCCTCGCAACGAAGACGGCAGCGGCATGGACGGCGACTATGCAGGCCTTCCGCTGAATGCCGCCGGACGGGCGCGTGCACAGGCGTGGGCGCCGGAGAATTTCGAAGTTCCTGAATGGGTGTGTCGTCCGCACGCGTGGGATTTTTCGCTCGAAGCCGGCGCTTCGCAGCTTCGCATCAACGCGAACATCGAGGACGCCACGCAGAAGTTGATCGGTCTGCACGGCCGACTGTCGATGCGCGAGCAGGAATCCGACATCTGGATGGACGGTCGTGAGCGCCCGCCTGACTACGCCCGCCATAGCTGGAGCGGCTTTTCGATCGGCGAATGGGAGGGAAACACCCTCATCCAGACAGCGACGCACCTGAAGGAAGCCTACATGCGGCGGTGGGGCCCGATGCGCAGCGATCAGGCGACAGTGCGGATCCGCTGGAAGCGCCTCGGCGAATACTTACGTGCGACGGTCATCGTCTACGATCCGGTGTACTTCGAGGCGCCGTATATCCGGACGTCGATGTTCTGGATTGACGACCCCAATCTCGTGATGCCGCCATACCCGTGCGAGGAGGCGACCGAGACGGTTGTCGAACGAGGTACGGTGCCGCACTACCTGCCCGGCAAGAGCCTGCTCCCCGGGCAGGATCCGAAGGTTACGGATGCATTCGGAACGCCGTACGAGGCGAGGCTTGGCGGCGCCGAGACCATGTATCCCGAGTACATTGCCAGGATGAAAGGCTTTCCACGTCCGCCGCAGGTACTCGGAGAGCAGGGAGCGCGTGGGCAATGAGCAGGCGAGCCTCCTCGTTCGTGAGTCTGCGTGTCGCCGCGGCCGCGCTCTTTGCGGCATCCGTCGTATCCGGCGGCTCGACGGCACCTCTCCATTCGCAGGCTGCTCAAGGAACCGCACGGCAGAACGCCTGGACGTGGAAGGCGCCTGTTCACTCCGTGAAGAGCGGGGAGATTGAAATTCTCCCGATTCGCGGCAACGTCTACATGCTGATCGGGGCAGGCGGCAACATCACCGTGCATGCCGGCAACGAAGAGGTGCTGTTGGTAGACGCGGGACTCGAGTCGATGAGCGACAAGGTGCTCGCCGCAGTCCGCAGCATCTCGAAGCGCCCGATCAGATACATCGTCAACACGAGCGAGTACGACGAGCACACCGGCGGCAACGAGAAGCTCGCCGCGGCCGGCAGCTCGATTCCGTTCCGTGTTGCCACAGATCCTCGGGTGTCGGACGGAAGGATGGGGAAAGACCGCGCCAATGTGATCGCGTATCTGACGGTCTTTCACCACATGTCGGCGCCGACCGGACAGAAAGCCACGCGACCGGAGGCGGCATGGCCCGACAACACCTACTCGACGCCTCAGAAGAAATTGACGATCAACGACGAACCGGTGCTGATCATGCATTTCCCATCGAACACCGACGGGAACAGCATCGTGCACTTTCGAACCTCCGACGTGGTCAGCGTCGGTGACCTGCTCGACCTGACCGGGTACCCGGTGATCGACGTGAAAGCGGGCGGAAGCATTCAGTCCGTGGTGGAGAGTCTGAATCGATTGATCGACATCACCGTACCCGGCAAGAAATCAGAGGGCGGAACACTCGTCATTCCCGGGCACGGGCGGCTGGCGGATCAGCCCGACGTCGCGTATTACCGCGAGATGGTGAGCATCGTCCGCGACCGAATCCGGGACATGATTTCGAAGAAGATGACGCTCGAGCAGGTCAAGGCCGCCAGACCCACGCTGGACTACGACACGCGGTACGGCAGGAGCACAGGCGCCTGGACGACGGAAATGTTTGTGGAGGCGGCATATCAGAGCCTGGCGCGGCCAGTTGGTAGCCGGTAGCTTGTAGGTGGTAGCAGTAGAGGGACCGGTAGCCGGAGGCCTTTAGGCCTCCGAGAATCTCGTAGTTGGGAGTTGAGAACATGAAGCGCACGATCCTTATGCTGGTTGCGGTCGCCGTCGTGCTGACGGGCGCCGTTCAGCTATCGGCGCATCACTCATTTACCGCTGCGTACGATTCGACCAAACGGGTCGAAATCGAGGGAGTGGTGAAGGAGTTCGTCTGGCGGAATCCCCATTCATTCGTGCGAATCGAGGTCACCACGAAGGGGGGAACCACCGAGTTGTGGAACCTGGAATGGGGTTCGACCACTCAGTTACAGGCGGCCAAATTTCCGGTGACGCGAACGACGATCAAGCCCGGCGATCACATCATCGCCGGCGGCGAACCGGGACGCGACCCGGCCGCGAAACGAGTCCGCATCTTCAGCATCAAGCGACCGATCGACGGCTGGGAATGGGAGGGTACGGTCGACTGATGCGGCGGCTGCTTGTCATCGCGTTCGCCTGCTTCGCCACGTCGGTCGTCGTCGGCGCCCAGGGTCGTGGAGGCGCCGCCACGCCGGGCGGTCCCGCTGCTAACGCGCGCATCATTGCACCGAAGGACCTGACGGGTTATTGGGTGTCGGTGGTCGCCGAACATTGGCACTTGCGCATGCTCGTACCGCCGCGGGGCGAATTCGCAATGCTGCCCCTCAACGCCGAGGCGCGCAAAATCGCAAATGGATGGGACCCGGCGAAGGAGCCCGAAGCGGAATTCTGCAAGTCCTACGGCGCGGCAGCGATCATGCGCGTGCCGAGCCGGCTGTACATCCACTGGGTCGATGACAACACCTTGCAGATGGATGTCGACTCAGGGACGCAGACACGCGTCTTCCACTTCAACCGGGGCGCGGGTCCGAACGATCAGCCGCAGTGGCAGGGATATTCAGTCGCGGAATGGGAAGGAGTACCCGCGCAGGAACTGCGGACGCGAAAAGCCGGCGCACCGCCCGATCCGCGCGGAGGCCTGAAAGTGACGACGACCCGCATGCGAGCGGGGTATCTGCGCAAGAACGGCGTCCCGTACAGCGACAACGCGACTCTCGTCGAGCACTTCGATCGCTTCACCGAACCCAACGGCGACGACTGGATCGTCGTCGACAGCATCGTTACCGACCCGCAGTACCTGACGCAGCCGTATCTCGCGAGCAGCGCGTTCCGGAAAATTCCGGATCGGTCAGGATGGGATCCGACGCCTTGCCGGGCCGATCAGGCCCGATAGACCTTCCGATCAGTGCCGGGTTCACAAGAGACCCGGCCTACCACTTGTCGCTCGCGGCATCACCACAAGGCCCAGCAGAGGACAGCCATCGCCGTCAGAACCGGCACTACGACGAGCGGGTACGCGATCGCTGACGCGACGAGCAGGATGCTCACCGTCACAACGAGCGCCAACGGGCCGAGCGGCCATAGGAGCGCCAGCGTGACTCGCTCGGCCGGGCGCGCGTCGCTCACCAGGATGCACCACACAAACCCTGCAACATAGGTGCCGGCAAGCAGCCACGCGTACGACACAAACGGATCTTACCTGCTACACTCAGCACTCGTGATTCAATCACCATGAGACTCCTCGTTACCCGTCTGGCCATCACGCTCAGCTCCTTTCTGATCGGAATGCTGGTATGCGCGCCGTCGGCAACGGCGCAGCAGTCGACGGGCAACATCGCCGGAAGAGTCGTCGACGAACAGAACGCCAGCGTCGTCGGCGCCACCGTGACCGCGCGACACGTAGACACCGGCTTCATCCGCGAGGTGACGAGCGATTCGAGCGGACTTTATCTACTGAGCGCCCTTCCTGTTGGGATGTACGACGTCGCCGGAGCGCAAACGAGCCTGTCTCGGTTCGAGCGGAGCGGCATCGTCGTGAACGTAGCCCGGACGACCGACCTTGAAATCGTCATGCGCGTGGCGCCGCTGGCGGAAACCGTGGCAGTCACGGCGATATCGCCTCTGGTATCGGTGACCTCCTCAACGCTCGGCCAAGTGGTCGAGACGACGCGGATCGAAAGCCTTCCGCTGAATGGGCGCCAGTTTGCCAATCTTGCCGCGACCGTGCCCGGCGTCGGGCTCGGTTTTCATTCCGACCCGACGAAGAGCACCCAGTACAGCCCGCAAATCAGCGGCGGCAACGGCCGCAACATGAATTACGTCATCGATGGCGGCGACAACAATGACGATACCGTCGGCGGTGCGCTTCAGTTGTTTCCGCTCGAGGCCATCGAGGAATTCAACGTGATGACGCACCGCTTCGATGCCGAGCACGGCCGGGGCGGCGCCGTGCTGAACGTGGTGACGAAGAGCGGCACCAACGATCTTCGCGGCAGCTGGTTCAGCCTCTTTCGAGACGACGGGCTGAACGCGCAGACGTTCACGGAGCGGAGCAACGACATTCGAAAGCAGGATTACAGGCGCCATCAGTTCGGAGGCAGCGTGGGCGGGCCTCTCGTCCAGGACAAGGTGCACTATTTCGGCGCCTACGAGCGCACTCAACAGGACACCAAGCAGGTTGTCAGCACGCTTGGACTGTTTCCATCACAGGACGGCATCTACGACGTGCCGTTCAGGGAGACGCTTTTCACGGGCAAGGTGACGGTCGCGGCAACGCCAATTCACTGGGTTTCGCTCCGCTACGCGCGGGACACCAATTCGCAGCCGGCCGGCGCCGGCCTCAGGGCGGCGCGATCATCCTGGGCGACCAGCGACAACACCTACGATTCGGTGAACGCGAACCATAACTGGGTTGTGGGCCAGTCGAGCCTGAATGAGCTCGTGTTTCAATACTCGAACTTCGTCAACGACATTCCAGCGACGGGCGTCGGCCCGCACCTGAGGTTCCCGAACGGTGTCTCGGGCGGCACGAGCCTGGTGGCACCTCAGAGCACTGAACAGACGAAATGGCAGCTTCGCGATGACATCTCGTGGACGATGACGGGCGCGGGTCTCGGCCACCAGTTCCGGGCCGGCGTCAACTGGATTCACGAACCGCACCTCTTTGTGAACGTGGCACAGGGCACCAGCGGCATTTTCACGATGGGCGCCAACGACGTGAATGGACCGGTAACTTCCATTCTCGTGATTGGCGGCAACACCGAGCTCAACATTCCGATCGACTCGTACTCGCTCTACGTGCAGGACGACTGGCGTGCGAGCAGCCGGCTGACGCTGAACCTCGGCGTTCGCTGGGACTACGTGGACGGCATACCGTTCGATCAGAGCCGGAATCGGAACTTTCAGGCGTTACAGACAGCGGGCCGCACAGGACGCTTCGTCGGCACGGCCCTCGAAGACTTCGGCGAGGAAACACGCGGCGACCGAAACAACGTTCAGCCGCGCTTGGGGTTCGTGTATGACCTACACGGCACCGGACGCGAGGTAATTCGCGGCGGATGGGGCCTCTACAGTGACTTCGCGTACACGAACGCAAACGTCCTGACTGCAGCCATCGACGCTACGGGCGGGTCCGGGCCGGTGTTCGTGGCTGATGCGCCCGCCGGCATCCGGCGACCGGATGGGTCCTTTTTCCGCGCGACAGATCCGCTGTCGCTGATCGCGTCGCAGAATCTGGTCAACCCGAACATTCCTGCGCTCGCCGGAGAGGTAGTGTCGCCACGCTTGGAGCAACCGGCGACGTCCCAGGTCAGCTTGGGGTGGGCGCGCGAGATCGATCCATTGACGTGGGTGTCAGCCGATTACGTGCGCGTCGACGGGCGCGACCTGAACCTTCGACTGCGGCCAAATGCGATCGTTGGCGGGCGGCGCTATCTCGCGGACCTGTCTATACAACCCAACTCGATCGGCTTTCGTACAGCCATCAGCAAAGGGACGAGCAGATACGATGGACTCATCCTGGCTGTTCGACGTCGCGCGGCGAGCGGAGTGGATCTCAACGCCTGGTACACGCTGGCCAAAGCGACCAGCGACGTGGGCAGTGCGTACGATGAGATCGTCCAGAACCTGATCCAGGACGTCACCAATCCGTTCGGCCCGGTCCAGGACGGACCGTCTACACGCACAGACGCTCGACACCGCCTCACTGTCAGCGCCATCGTCGAAGCACCATGGGGCCTTCGGGTTGCACCAATGTTCTTCTACCGGTCGGCATTACCCACTCATTCCTTCGAGGGGCTCGATCTGAACGCCGACGGGAACGTCAACGACAAGACGGCGATCGCCTACCGCTTCACGGGCCTCAACGACAACGGGTCAGCCACTTTCGAAGAGAACGGCAACTGCGAAACCGTCAACTGCAGCCGTCGTGCGTCGTTTTCGCAGTTGAACCTTCGCGTCAGCCGGTTGTTTCCGCTGTGGCGCGAGGTGCGCATCGAAGCGATTGCAGAAATGTTCAACGTCTTCAATGCCAAGAATCCGTCGATCCCACTCACGACGCAGCGGCTGTCGGCCAGCGGCGCGCCATTGTCGTCGTTCATGCAGCCGACCGCGTTCGCCGGCGACGTCCAGCAGCCCGAACAGCGCGTTGGCCAAATCGGGTTCAGAGTGACTTTCTAGGATCGACTCGTAGGGCGCCCCTTTTACGGGGCGCCAATATCCGGGGGCTATAAAGGCTCGCCCTGCGATTGATGCTGAACGACGCCCACTGCCATTTCTTCTCGACTGCGTTCTTCACGGCTCTTGCGCGCCAGCGCGGGCCGAAGACGTCGGCTCAGGATCTGTACCGGGAGCTTCAGTGGGACGACCCAGGCACGCCCGAGACGTTGGCCGATCGGTGGGTGCAGGAACTGGACGCGAACGACGTTGGGCGCGCCGCGCTGATTGCCAGCGTGCCCGGTGACGAGGCCTCGGTCGCCACGGCGATCGCGTGCCACCCCTCGCGCCTGGTCGGGTTTTTCATGCTCGATCCGTCAGCGATCGATGCCGTCGAGCGCACGCGACGTGCGCTCTCAGAACAGCGCCTTAGAGCTCTGTGCCTGTTTCCTGCCATGCACGGGGTTCCTCTTCACGATGCGCGTACGCTCCGCGTCGTGGAGGCTGCGGCAGCCATTCCGGGTGCGGCCGTGTTCGTGCACTGCGGCGTTCTTTCCGTCGGCGTTCGCCGGAAGCTGGAGCTGCCAAGCCGCTTTGACATACGGTTCGGCGATCCGCTCGGCGTTGCCCGGCTCGCCCTGGCGTTCCCGCAGACCACCTTCGTCGTGCCACATTTCGGTGCCGGATTGCTGCGCGAAGCGCTTATGGCGGCCGACACCTGCGCAAATATTCATTTGGACACGTCGAGCTCGAACAGCTGGATTCGCTATACCCCGGGGCTGACGCTCGACCACGTCTTCAAGACCGCACTGGCCGTCGTCGGGCCGTCGCGGCTGCTGTTTGGCACCGATTCGTCCTTCTTTCCTCGCGGATGGCAGAAGGCAACGTATCAGCAGCAGAAGGCAGTCCTCGACGGTCTCGGGATCAAACCAGAAGACGAGGCGCTGATACTTGGCGGAAACTTTGATCGGCTCTTTTCTCAGTGATCGCGAAAGTCAAGAGTCAATAGTCAAAAGTCAAAGGTTTTGCTTGGTTCGTACGATGATTGCGGCAATGATGCGGGACAGCTGCCGTGCCTCATCCAGCAGAACAGACGCTTCTCGAGCGTTTCCGATTCGGGTCTCCACAAACGCTCGCAGCCACAAAACCGATTCGTTGGCACTTCGCAGCGCAATCTCGTTGAAACGAATGAACTCACGACGAGACGAAGCACACGATGCTTCTTCTCGATTGGCGGCAATCGAACCCGCGGATGAGACGAACTGCTCAATGAGACGTCGGACGCCTGGCTCGGGCCGAATTGAGCGCACAAACAGGATTGCGTTACACACAAACCGGAATGCTCGCTCGTCGATTTCCTTTGCGACCGCGGCCATCTGTTGCCGATACTACGCAAGGCGAGAGCCGTAATTGACGGTTCGAAATACCAAGAAAAGCACGCGATGATTCAGAGAAATGCAGTACGGGATGCGAAATGATGTACGCACTTTCTGCACCTTTGACCGTCGCCCGTGACCTTTTGCCTTTGACCTTGACCTTTGTTTTTCCTTTTGACTTTTGACTTTTGACTTTTGACTTAAAAGAGCCTCAATGAAAGCGATCATCGTTCGGCAGTTCGGACCACCAGACGTCATGAAGCTCGAGGAGGTTCCTGCGCTGACGCCGGGGCCTGGGCAGGTGCTGGTTCGCGTGAAAGCGATCGGCGTCAACCCGGTGGAGACGTATGTCCGCGCTGGTACCTATGCGCGCAAGCCGAACCTTCCCTACACGCCGGGAAGCGATCTGGCAGGCATCGTCGAGGCCGTTGGGCCCGGCGTGACCACCGTCAAGACTGGCGATCGCGTGTACTCGCATGGAACGGCGGGCACCGGTGCCTACCGTGAGTTGACGCTCTGCGACGAGGCGCAGGTGCACGCACTTCCGGATCGGCTCTCGTTTCAGCAAGGCGCAGCGCTCGGCACGCCTTACAGCACCGCGTGGCGCGCACTCTTTCTCCACGCACACGCCAAACCCGGTGAAACCGTCCTGATCCATGGTGCCAGCGGCGGCGTCGGTGTCGCGGCGACGCAGATTGCCCGCGCCAACGGGCTTCACGTGATTGCAACCGCCGGAACCGAACGCGGCATGAACCTGGCGCGACAGCAGGGTGCGCACGAAGTGCTGAACCACCGCGACGGCGATTATCTCAGTCGTGTCGCACCCCTCACGGGCGGGCGCGGCGTGGACCTCGTGCTTGAAATGCTCGCGAACGTGAATCTCGACCGCGATCTCGACGTGCTGGCGTTTCGCGGCCGCGTCATGGTCGTGGGCAACCGGGGTCGCATCGAGATCGACCCGCGCAAGATCATGAGCAGGGACGGCGCGATTCTCGGCATGACGATGCTCAACGCCACCGCTGATGAGTACCGCACGATTCATGCGGCGCTTGCTCCCGGGCTGGAGAACGGCTCGCTGACACCGGTAATAGGACGTGAGATGCCGCTGGACCACGCGGTTCAGGCCCACGGCGCGGTGATGGAGTCGGGAGCGTTCGGGAAGATCGTGCTGGTGCCGTAGTCCTGCTACTTCCTGCCCCGTTCCAGTTCTTCGTCGATGATCGAAGTAAACGTCTCGTACGGCTGTGCGCCGCTCACCATCCGTCCGTTGATGAACACGGCCGGAGTCGAGCTCACGCCCAGCTGATTGCCAACGCCCATCTGCGCCTGTACGCGCTCTGCGTACTTGGCCGTATCGAGGCACATGTTGAACCTGGCCGCATCGAGTCCCGTGTCGGCCGCATACTTCTTGAGGGAATCCGGCTCGAGCGCCTGCTGGTTCTGGAAGAGCCGGTCGTGATATTCCCAGAACTTCCCCTGCTCGCGCGCGCACTGGCCGGCTTCCGCTGCCTTGAACGCCTGCGGGTGAATCGATGTCAGAGGGAAATCCTTCCAGACAATCCGTACGCGGTCGCCGTACGTCTCACGCACCTTCTTCAACGTCGGCATGACTCGCTGGCAGAACGGGCACTGGAAGTCGGAGAACTCGACAACTGTGACCGGCGCGTTTGCATTGCCCACGGCCGGGTCGTCGGGCTCGATCGCGACGGTGTATCGCGGTGCGTCAATCACCGTATCCACTCGAGGCCCTGCCTTGCGCAGCTCCGTCACCAGCGCGCGGTACGCTGCGCTTCGTTCCTGCTCTTCGAGATAGCGCCGAATGGCGGGATTCATGGCGGCGAGGTCACGGCCCTGCATCTGCGCCTGATTCTGCTGAAAGAACGAGACTATCTGTCCCTCGGTCACCGGCTTCACCCTGCGCGCGACCTCCGACTCGGTGAACTGGTCGGCACTCAACCCCTTTGTCTTCGCAGCTTCGCCAATCAGCGTCTCGGCAATGATCGCGTCCAGTGCGTTCTTCCGGCCCTCATACAGTTGTTGAAACGCCTGCGCCTGCTGCGCCGCGTCGTCGCGCCGCCAGCGCGCATCGAGCTCGCCAATCGTAATTGTCCGGTTCCCGACACGGGCTGCCGTATCCGATCCGCTCTGCGTCTGCGCGTTCGGCGTCGATCCGCCCTGTCCCGCAGACGTCTGTTGCGCGGGGACCGAGCATGCGAGCCCGAGGAGAATGGCACAGGTCGCGAAAGTTCTCATGAAGGCCATCATACATTTCCACTCACAGGATCCGGTACGTGCGCACATCCGGCGCTCCTTCGATCAACGGTTGCGACTGCGAGAGCGCGGCTTTGACATGGGCGGTCGCACCGTGCTGTTCGAAGGCCTTGTCGTCGTTCCAGCGCTCGACGAAGCAGAAATCGCGCGGATCGGCCGGATTGCGCAGAAGGTCGTACTGATAGCAGCCGATCTCACGACGGCTCGGCGGAATGAGCGCGGTGAGCACAACCCTCAGCTCTTCGTCCTTGCCTGGTTTTGCCAACCAGCGCGCAATCACGTGTACCGTTGCGGCCATAGCATCCTCCGGAGGCCTAAACGCCTCCGGCTACCACTACTACCACTACCAGCTACCCACTACGTATCGGCTAGAGCTACGAGTACAAGCTACGGCAAGAACACCCGGATTCCCATTCGTGCGGTCCTGGGCCACCCGATGCTCCGAAGAATGAGCGTTCGTGCCACATCGTAATCGGCATCTAACAGGTTCTCGATCGCAAGAAACACGTGCAGGCCTCGACGCAGCTCTTGGCTCGCCGAGACATCGATCACACCGAACGACTCGAGCTCGAACACATTGAGATCGTCATCGAACTGTGCACCCACCCGACGGGCCTGCAGCGCGCCGGTGAACCCGCGCGGATCCACATATGTTGCGCTGACGCCGAGCTGGTACGACGGCGCCTGCGGAACCCGATTGCCGACGAGCGCCGGTTGCGCGGGAGCATCCGCGAACGTCGATCGAGTCAGCACGGCCAGCGCGCCCAGCGTCCACGCAGGGAACGGCCTGTAGTCGGCTTCGATCTCGAGTCCCTTCGCGCGAACGGTGTCGGTGTTCTGACGCTGGCGGGTAATTTGACCCGGAACCGGCGCGGGTAAGAGAGTCACGTTCGTGATCGCCCCGTCGAGCTCGTTCCAGAACCCCGTCACGCGTGCCGACAGCCGACCGCGCGCAAAAAGAACGCCGCCGTCCATTCCGGTCAACCGCTCTGGATCGAGCTCCGGATTCGCTCGTGTGAGGATGTTCCCGACCGCGAAGTCGCGGTGCAGCTCATTGAGCGTGGGCGTACGGTGCGCGCGGTAGATCGACGCATGCACGGACGCAACAGGTGAGAGTGTCCAAGTCGCGGACGCGCGAGGGCTGAAGAATTCGGCTGAGTGAGTGGATAACGACGAATCACGGGGCGTGGACTGCCAAAAGTCTCCACGAACGCCCAGGACGACCGTCAATCGATCGAGAGGAGACGTGCTTACGCGCGCGAACAGAGCTCCGCTCGATTCGGTACCACCTGCGACGAACGGCCCGCTCGGCACGCCAGCAACCGAATAGCGCGTCTCATTGACAGTCGATCGAGTCCGTTTCGCCTCGACGCCGAACAGCCAGACATTGGTGGCCGTCCCGCGCGTCCACTGTCCACTTACATTGGCGAACCGAGTAGGAATGGTCTGCTCGAACGTCAGCCGCTCCGTCGCCCGGCCTGCACCTACAGCACTGAATGTCTGATAGTAGTCCTGGGTCCCGCCGGACGCGCGAAGGAGCCACGCACCGTTGGCGACCGATCCACCTGCTTCACCAGATACCTGCTTCCAGTCAGTGGTATTGACTGTAAGCGGCGTGCCGTTACCACGCTCCTCGTCGTACAAGCTGAGGCGCGCGTTCGCGTGCCAGGAACCCGGGTTGTACCCGCCACCAATGAAACCGGTGGTGTAGTCACTGTCGGCGCGAACGTCCACGGCCCCACGCGACTGCTCACCCACGACAATCGCGCCATCGGTCCGCACCCATTCTCCGGCTCCCTCCGCGCTCCACGCGTCCCGTTGGGTGCCGCCGAATCCCGAGAACTTGGCAGTGTCGTGCGACCCTCCCTCGCCGGTTGCCCGAAAGCGGGTGCGTCCGGGAGTGAACGTGAGCACCTGGACGACGCCGCCGAGCGCGTCCGCGCCATACAGGTCGCCAGTCGCGCCGCGCACGACTTCCACGCGGTCGACAGCCGCCTGTGGGACGCGGTTCCAGTACACCCAGCTGCCGAACGGGTCATTGAGCGGTACGCCATCCGCCAGCACGAGCGTGCGGCTCGCCCCGGATCCCGAGACGCCGCGCAAGGTAACCCCTTGTGTCGTGGGATTCGATACTCGCGACGACGATCTGCGGAAGAGACTGAAGCCCGGCGTATTCCGAAGCGCGTCATCAAGAGATCCGGCCGGCGACGTCAATAGTTCCGCAGACGTCAGCACAGTGGTCGCCTCGGGCGTCGCAAGCCGCGCGGCGCCACGCGTCGCCGTCACGACGACCGTGTCGACGAAGGGGGCTGGCTGCAGCACAACTCTGACGCTTCCGGCATCAGCCCCGACCGACAGCGACACCGGCGCAAATCCGGCCGCTGTCACCTGCAGCTCGGCGCCGTCCGGCGCATCGAGGACGAACGTTCCATCGTCGCCGGAAGTCGCGGAAACACCGCCTGCGGCGACGGCTGCGCCCGCCACGGGTGCGCCAGACGCGTCGACTACGACCCCAGCCACCCTCGCCGCGTACAGCGGGGCAGCCACCAAAACGGAGAAAAGGACGAAAAATGTGGTCCGCATACGCGGAATATTACCGCCAAGCTGGTTTACTCCGCGGAACAATCGTTGCTAAGCTCGGGGGACTATGCGCGCCCTAATACTCGGCATTCTTGCTTTTGTCGCGGCGACCACGTCTGGCGTGGTAGGACAGGAGCCGATTTTTCGTTCGAGCACGCGGATTGTCCCCGTCGTTGCGACCGTGATCGACGAGCAAGGACGGTTCGTGCCAGGTCTCGACCAGGACCAGTTCACGATCCTCGATAACGGCGTGCCGCAGGAAATTACGTTCTTTCAAAACGACGTCCAGCCGTTCACGGTCGTCGTCATGCTGGACTACAGCGCGAGTATGACCGCCAACCTCGACCGGCTGCAGGCGGCCGCCGAGCAATTCGTGCTTCGGATGATTCCCGAAGACAAAGGCCAGGTTGGCTCGTTCAGCGACAAGATCCAGTTCAGCGGCACGTTCACGAACGATCGCGACGACCTCATCTTCGCTCTCAAGGATCTGCAATTCGGGAATCCGACGCGCCTGTACGACGCCGTCAACGAGAGCATGGCGATGCTGCGAGGCGTCGAGCGGCGTAAGGTCGTTCTTGTATTCACAGATGGCGACGACACCGCGAGTCGCGTTGGCATGGGTGACGTGCTCGATCGGGCGAAGGCGGAGGACGTGATGGTCTACGCCATCGGCCTCGAGTCCGAATTCTTCAACGGCCAGCGTCGAGTGCGTACGCGTCCGGATCGGGGACTCAGGAGGCTCGCCGACGAGACGGGGGGCGGCTATTTCGAGCTGAAAAAGACCGACGAGCTTGGGCCTACCTTCTCGCGTGTCGCGCAGGAGCTGCACAGTCAGTACACCCTGGGGTTTACGCCGGCGATGCTCGACGGCCGCGAGCACAAATTGGCGGTTCGGATCAAAACACCGGGAATGACGGCACGGGCGCGGAGAACCTACATCGCCTCGCCGGAACGTCTGTCGTCGCCTACGGACTGACCTTCAATTTTGAAGTTCGACTGGCTCAATTAGCAGTCCTGAAGACCCGACGGTGAGTGCCAGCCTCTGCCGCATTGCTGCTGAGCTGTTGCCCCGCGCGTGGCATCCCCAGCGGACACCAGCCCTGCAATCTGTTCGAAACTTCCACAAACTAGTGAACTTACGTGGCTCAGCGTTTGCACTTCGTACTTCCGGCCTGTCAAGGGAGTCCGAAATGCACGTGGGTCATTGGAAACCCCTTCTAATCACGTTCGCGGCGTGTGCCGTTCTCGCATCGCCGGTGCTCGGCGACCTCGCCTACGGGCAGGACCGTGGCCGTGGTCAGCAATCCGGCGTCCAGAGCCGAGGTAAGGGTCAGGCGTTGGTCCCTCCGGGTCGCGGAGCGGGACAGGCGGCAGGCCGGCAGGGCCGCGCCTTCAATCGAACGGTGCCGCGTGGCTACCAGGAGCCGGCATTTGCCCGCGGCTATGGTGATGGATATCAGCGCGGGCTTGCCGACGGCAAAGCACGAGATCGGTACGATCCTGCCAATAGTGTCGACTACCGAAACGGCGACCAGGGCTACTCCAACGCGTATGGCTCCCGCGACGCCTACAGGAGCAACTACCGCGCGGGGTTTCGACAGGGATACGAGGAAGGTTACCGGGAAGCGACGCGGTAACCGCGGTTTTTTCGACCTTCCACTTTTTTCTTTTCACCTGTATAACCAGCCGGTTGCTGGTTGATTTGCCCGATTGACGGGTTGACGCATTGCTTGATGGATTGCGTTGCGTGATCAAATCCGTCAATCCGTAAATCCGTCAAATTCGTAAATTCGTCAAACTAGAGTGAGCTGTGACCAGACGTGAACTGATCTGGCGCGCGGCACAGGCGGGTGGCTATAGCGCCGCCTTCATGTTGATGCGGTCGATGGATCTGCTCGCCGATCCGTCGCAGAACGTCACAACTCCCTTCCGACTTCCGCCCGATGCAGGCAAGGGCACGAAGGTCGCCATCGTCGGTGCGGGGATCGCGGGACTCGTGGCGGCGTACGAAATGCGCAAGTCCGGATTCGACTGCACCGTGCTCGAGGCACGACAGCGGCCGGGCGGACGCAGCTGGACGATCCGCCGCGGCGAGAAGGTGGAGTTCCTGGACGGCAACGTGCAGACGTGCACGTTCGACGACGGGCACTATTTCAACGCCGGTCCGGCGCGCATTCCGGCCATACATCGGACAATGCTCGGCTACTGCCGCGAGCTGGGCGTGCCGATGGAGGTGCTGGTCAACACGTCGCGCGGCACGTTCTTGCAGAGCGACCGCGCGTTTGGCGGCCGGCCCGTCGAGCAGCGCCAAGTGATCAACGATACGCGCGGGCACGTCGCCGAGCTGCTGGCCAAAGCAATTCGACGAGGCGCGCTCAACCAGGAAGTCACGCGGGCCGACCGCGAACGCATGCTGGCCTTTCTGCAGACCTACGGCGATCTCAGCTCCGAGTACCTCTACAGGGGATCGAGCCGTGCGGGTGTGACGCAACTGCCAGGCGCGGCCGAGCAAGCGCAGGTCGGCCGCGAGCCGTTGCCGATGAGTGCCCTGCTCGACGCTTCGTTCTGGCAGGGCATCCTGTTCGAGGAAGGCATCGAAAGGCAGGCGACCCTGCTCCAGCCGGTTGGCGGCATGGACCGGATTCCGCACGCCTTCGCCCAGCGGCTGGGGGCGATCGTCAAGTACGGCTGCGCAGTGCAAGAGATTCGCAAGACCGCCTCGGGAGTCCGCGTGCTCTACGCCGAGCGTGGAACGACGAGGTTGCTGGAGGCCTCGTATTGCATCTGCACGGTGCCATTGAGTGTTCTCAGGAGCACCAAGCACGATCTGTCACCACGCGTCGTTGCCGCGATGGACAAGGTCACCTACGCCCCCGGCTACAAGATCGCCTGGCAGTCGCGGCGCTTCTGGGAGCAGGATGACGGCATCTACGGAGGCATTTCCTGGCTGTCCACTGGCCCTATCAGCCTTGCATCCAGCACTCTCGCCAACGTGTGGTATCCGAGCAACGACCTGCTTTCGGAAAAGGGCGTGCTCGTTGCGGGCTACGGGACGGACACGGGTGAGTTCGGCGCGCTTTCGTCCATCGGCGCCAAGATCGCCGCGTCGCGGACAGCCGTCGAGAAACTTCACCCCGGGCGCGGCAAGGAATTGACCAAGCCGCTGTACGTTGGGTGGGCGAAGATCCCGTTCAGTCTGGGTTCGTGGGTCCGCAGCGCGCCTGACTATTACGACGGGCCGTACAAGGAGTTCCTGGTCCCGGACGACCGGATCTATTTCGCTGGCGATTTCTGCAGCCATCTCCCGTCGTGGCAGGAAGGCGCTGCACTGTCGGCCCAGCGGACCGTGCAGTCAATCGTGGAGCGCGTGCGCCAGACTCAACAAAACGGAAGGAGGTCGTCATGAATCGCCGGAGCGCTGCTATCGCCGGTTGGATACTTGTCGTTATTTCCATCGTGACGCTCTGGCCGGCGCGAGCCGACGCGCAAGCGAAAACTGCGGCGGCAATGGTACAGGCCGCCAATGCCTTGCTCATGTCGCTGACGCCGGAACAACGTACGAAAGCTGTTCTGAGTTTCGATAACCAGGAACGGTTCGTCTGGCAGGAATCGCCCGGTGTTCGATCCGGGGTTGTGCTGAGGGAGCTCAGTGAACCGCAGAAGCGACTGGCCATGGAGCTCCTGCGATCGGGGACGGGCGACGGCGGTTACCAGCGAATTCAGATGAGCATTGCACGCGAAACGGTGCTCAGCGCGCTGCAAAAGGCGCCCGAGGGTCAGGCTCTTCGTGATCCTTCGCTCTTCTACATCACGATTTTCGGCACGCCGTCGGCGACGACTCCATGGGGATGGACCTTCGAAGGACATCACATCTCGACTCATTTCACGGTCCGCGGCAATCAAGTAGCGACGGGGCCGATGTTTCTTGGGTCGCAGCCGAACGACTTGCCGGCGGCTCGCCTCGAGGGCACCGCGGCGGCGGCGGCGGCGAAGATTCCGCCCGCGTTGGCAGGCCGGATCTTGGGGCCCGAAGAAGACAAGGCACGTGCGCTGGTGCAGTCCCTCGACCCGAAGCAGCGAGCGATTGCGGTGTTCGATCGGACCGAGAAGCGTGATGCCGACATGCTCACCGGTATCAACACGCGGCGCGTCACACCGCTTCCCTCACCCGGGCTCGCCGCACGACAAATGAACGCGCAGCAAAAGGCCATGCTGGTGGCGCTGGTCGACGAGTATCTCACTCGCATACCGGCTGACGTCGCTGCTGAGCGTCACCGGCGACTCCTCGAGGGAGCGGCGCTCGAGAACGTGACTTTTCAGTGGGCGGGCAGCACGGAAGTCGGTCAGGCGCACGCGTACATCGTGCAAGGGCCGACGTTCCTGATCGAGTACGCGCAGAACCGCAACAACGCGGTCGGCCACGTTCACACCCTGTGGCGTGACTTTACAGGCGACTTCGGCGGCGAGATCTAGGCTATTGTCCTTGCAATTCTTTGTAGATGACGTTGAAGTTGCCGCCCGGCCCGCCGCGGCCGCCGGTCAGCGTATAGCCCTTGAACTTCTCTGGGAGCTTCAACTCGGCCATCGCTTGTTCCGCCGTCCGGCCTGCCTTGAGTGACGCGCGCGCGTGCTGCAGGAACAGCCGGTTGAACTCGCCGTAGTCGACGAAGTCCTGCCATTTCTTCACGTCGGTGTGACCGGTGATCACGGTGTCGATGTTCTTGATGCCGGCCGCTGCCTTGGCAATGGTGTCGCCATACGCGATGCCGCTGCCGCCGTTGTTCACATCGATGAGCGGCTGCGCAGTATTGGCAAACACATCACCCGCGTGCATGACGCGCAGATTGCGGAATACGACGAACGTATCGCCGTTGGTGTGCGCCGGACCAAAGTAATAGAGGTCAATGGCATCGTTGCCGCCGAGCAGCGTGAGGCGATCTTTGTAGGTCCGGTCAGGCATGCCGTTCTTGTTGGCAGCATCCTGATACACGGGCATCTTCTCCATGTTCGCCTTCGTGTTCTCGTGCGTCACAATTTCGACGTTCGCCGGGAAGAACATGTTGCTGCCAACGTGATCGCCATGCGTGTGGGTGTTGATGATCATCGTGATGGGCTTGTCAGTGACCGTCTTGACCTGGTCGAGAATGCCCTGGCCGTTGTTCGCGAGCTTGGTGTCGACGAGCACGACACCGTTGCCGGCCAGATAGACAGCCGTCGCGCCGCCCTGGCCGGGAATACGGTAGAGACCGTTCGACATTTTCTCGATCTTCCCGAGCGGCGGCTGTTGCGCAACCGCCACGGCGAGCATGCCCACCGCGAGAATGAGTCCGAGCACGAGGCTGCGTCGCGTCATGTCCACATCTCCTTGTCACGCCGGCGCCGGCGCCCGATGGATCCGCTGTACACGCGAGGGTCAGTCTGCCCCAATTCGTCTTACTTTTCCATCGGGACTTAAATAGCGAAGGGATCAGGGCTGTCTTTTTGAACTTGAACTTTGCATGGGACAATCCGGCCGATGAAGTACGTCTTCGGGCCGTTTGAGCTCGACGCACTTTCCCGTCGTCTCGAACACCAAGGCGAGCCGATTGCCGTTCCAGATCGTCACATCGACATCCTGATGCTGCTCGTCTCGCGAGCCGGGCAGGTCATCTCCAAGGATGCGCTGGTCGAGGCTGCGTGGAAGGGCGTCGCGGTCACCGACAACAGTCTCGAACAGGCGATTTCGAATCTACGCCGCATCCTCGGCCAATTGCCGACCGCTCCGGCCTACATCGAAACGCTCGCCAGGCGCGGGTATCGGTTCAGCGCACCGGTTACGCGCACGGCCAGACGCCACAGCGCAGAATCGCTCGACGCGCTGCTCGCGCCGCACCAGGCTTTTCTCGAGGGACGCGCAGCGCTCGAGAGCTTCGACCGCAATGCGGTGACACGTGCGAGCGGCGTCTTTGAAGAGATCATCCGGTCCTCTCCGGACTACGCGCCGGCACACCTCGGCCTCGCAAACGCGCTTGCGCTGCGATTCGAGAGCACGCGGGCGGACCGTCCCGATCGATCCGCACTCGCCACGGCGGTACACCATGCCGCCGAGGCCTGCCGGCTCGATCCTTCGTCCGGTGAAGCGTGGGCAGCCCTCGGATTCATCAGCCATCAGGCTCGCGACGCGGAGCGTGCGGTCGCGGCGGCGCGGCGAGCCACGGCGCTCGAAGGGGACAACTGGCGTCATCATCTCCGCCTCGCGTACGTCAGCTGGGGTGAGGAACGGTTGCGCGCCGCGCACCGCGCGTTGAAGCTGCTGCCGGAACTGGCGCTCGCGCACTGGCTCGCTGCAACGGTACACATCGCGAGGCAGGCGTTCGCCGAAGCGGAACAGGAGTTGATTGCCGGCGCAGACGCACAGGACCGCCAGGACCAGGCAGGCCGTTTCACCGCCGTCGGCCTCCATCTCACTCTTGGACTGGTCCGTCTTGCCGCAGCGGATGCCGCGTCGGCGATCGACCGGTTCAATCGCGAGCTCGCCTCGGCCGGCAGCGCACACATCTACGCCCGCGAGGCGTGCGCGAATGCCTCGTGCGCCGTCGGCGCGTTACAACTTCGCGGCGGGGCGACGGCCGACGCGGTCGCGGCATTCGATCGCGCGCTCGAATTGGTTCCCGGTCACGTCGTGGCGATGGCCGCCCGCGTCGCGATCGCCGGGGACGCCGGCGTTCTGACGAGGATGATGCTCGACGCCCGAACGGCCGAACTGAACGAATCTGGCGCGGCGATCGAAGCCGCGCTGGCGACAGCCACTTTTGAGGCGCTGAGTGGCCGTCATTCCGCGGCGGCGCGCCTCGTCCACGACACGCTGAGCCGCACACCGCTCGGCCATGGTGGCTGGAGCGTGCCTGTCGATCCGCTCCTTAACGCCGCCGCGCATCCGGGACCGTGGGGGCCGGTGCTCGCAATTCTTCGGAATAGAGCCGCCTAAGACACCGGGGCCACAGAACTTCCGGCGTTTCAGGGTTTTTCAGCAGATCCGTCAGGACATCCTGACTCGCACCCGCGACCATACGTCTGTGGCAAACGTGCGTATGAATCGCAGGGCGTTCCTCAAGACATCGGGCGCGCTCGCAGTGTTGCCGGCCGCCGGCTGCGTCACCGCTGGCGCGGTGCGCGTGCAATCGCCGTACGCGTCGGCAATTCCAGCCGGTCGAAGCCGGACTGGTCGTCAACGATCTGCACTCACAACTCAACACCACGCGCGTCGCCGCGATTGTCAAGCCGCGAACCGTCGAGGAACTGCGGGCCGCCGTCATAGGCGCGGGTGCGGCCGGCAGGTCTGTCTGCGTCGCCGGCGGCCGGCATGCAATGGGCGGACAGCAGTTCAGCGATGCGGCCGTTCTCGTCGACACTCGCGCGCTGAATCGATTCCTGTGCCTCGACGCAGAGAACGGCGTGATCGATGTCGAGGCGGGCATTCAATGGCCGGAGCTGATCCAGCAGCTCGCGGCTGCTCAGGAAGGACAGGCAAAGCAGTGGGGGATCTATCAGAAGCAGACCGGTGCCGATCGTCTGAGCATCGGCGGTGCCCTCGCCTGCAACGCGCACGGCCGCGGCCTGACGCTCAAGCCGATCGTCCAGCAGGTGGACTCGATCGACGTGCTCGACGCCCGCGGAGAGATTCGCACCTGCTCGCGGTCACATGATCAGAATCTCTTCCGCCTCGTCATCGGCGGTTATGGCCTGTTCGGCATCGTCGTGCGTGTGCGCCTGCGGGTACGGCCGCGCCTCAAGGTTCGACGGGTCGTCGCGATCGGCGAGACCGCCAACATCATCGAGCGCTTCGACGAGCGGATCCGCAGCGGCTTCCTGTACGGCGACTATCAGTTCGCTACTGACGACACGCGAGACAGCTTCCTGCGCCGCGGGGTCTTCTCGTGTTACGAGCCGGTCGACCCCGGTACGCCGCTGACGCCGAACCCGACGCGGTTCAACCCGGAGGACTGGGCCCGGCTGACGTTTTACTCACACACCCACAAGAGGCTGGCGTTCAACGCCTACTCGTCACGCTATTTGAAGACCTCAGGACAGATCTACTGGGCCGACTCCCAGCTTTCCTCCGCCTACGTGGACAACTACCACGACGCGCTCGACCAGGCGACCGGCGCCGAGTTCAAGGCAACCGAGATGATCACGGAGATCTACGTCGAGCGGCCGAGACTTGCCGCGTTCATGGAGGACGCGCGCGACGTCCTTCGCGATCGCGAGGCCAACGTCATCTACGGCACCGTGCGCCTCATCGAGCAGGACGACGAGACGTTTCTGGCGTGGGCGCGTAAGCCGTACGCGTGCGTCATTTTCAACCTGCACGTCGAGCACACGCCGGAAGGCGTTGCATCGGCGGCCGACGCGTTTCGCGCGCTCATCGATCTCGCCATTGAGCACGGCGGCAGCTACTACCTGACGTATCACCGCTGGGCGCGCCGCGATCAGGTCGAGCGGTGCTACCCGCAGATGCCCGAGTTCCTGTCGCTGAAGCGCCGCCACGATCCCGACGAGCTGTTTCAGAGCAACTGGTATCGCCACTACCGAAGCATGTTCGCGTAACTCTCAAGGAGGAAGGTCATGCAGATACCCTTTACGTCCATCGTTCGCGCGACCGCGTGCGCCGCGGTCCTGACCCTCGTCGCATCGAGTCCCGCTCTCGGCCAATCCGTCGCTGGGCCGGTGCCGGCGCAAACAAGCACGCAGCTGCCACCTGTAGCACGGACGGCCAACCTGTCCGGGCCGCGCTTCGGCCTCACGCTCCTCTCTGACGCCACCGTCGCGAAGCTGAAGGATCGCTCGATCGAACTCGAGCGGCCATTTGTCTCGCAGTTCGGCTGGCAATTCGAGAAGCAGTTCTTCACGCGCGACAGCGGCGTGACGATGGTGACCGAGTGGGTGGGGCTCGTCGGCGGCCTGGATCAAAGCGTCCTGCTGCCGAGCCTGAGCTGGATGGTGGGAGTCAGGACGCGCGACGGCGCCGAGTTCGGCGTTGGGCCGAACGTGACGCCCGCAGGGACGGCGCTCGTCCTGGCGACCGGATTCACGTTCCGGACAGGCGCGATGAACATCCCCCTCAACGCGGCCATCGTGCCGTCGAAGGCGGGAACGCGTTTCACATTGCTATCGGGCTTCAGTCTGCGGCGCTGACGGCGACACGATGGGAGCGCTTCGCACTGAGCCCACTTCTCGCGGAGGAGTGGGTTCAGCGCTCACCGTGACTTAACCCGGAGGCGTGTCTCACAGTTTTCAAACTCCTACCTGCAACAGGTATTCTCACGCTCGGGATAGACGGCCTTGGAAGGTGAAAACGTGATTGGTCAAACGGCAATGATTACCGGCGGAGGGCGGGGTCTCGGCCGCGCGTTTGCGCTGGGGCTGGCGGCCACAGGAATGTCGGTCGCCGTGGTATCGCGAACGGACGAGGAGCTTGCGGAAACTGTTGGGCACGTTGAGAGCGCTGGTGGACGGGCAGCGGCATTTCGGACAGATGTATCCAACCCGCGGGACGTGGCCGAAACCGTCAGGGCCGTGGAGCGAAGGTTTGGCAAGATTGATTTGCTCATCAACAACGCTGGTGTAGGCGGTCCGGTTGGACCGGCGTGGGAGGTTGACGCCGAGGACTGGTGGTCCTGTCTGGAGATCAATGTCCGTGGCACTTTCTTGTGCTGCCATGCTGTCCTGCCGGGCATGATGGCGCGAGGGCAAGGCCGCATCATCAATGTTGCCAGCTACGCCGGGATTGTTGCGGTCCCTTATATGTCCGCCTACAACGCGAGCAAGACTGCGGTGATACGTTTCACAGAAGCGCTCGCGACCGAAGTCCGGACGCATGGCATCCCGGTTTTCTCCATCGAACCCGGCACGGTCAAGACCGCCATGACGAAGCGGTTGAGCACATCGGAGGAAGGGCGGCGTTGGTTGCCCTGGTGTGAAGAACTCTTTAGAAACCAACAGGACGACTCTGTTGAACCGGCGACGGCGCTTGTTGTGTTCCTCTCGAGTGGAGCAGGTGACGAGCTCAGTGGAAGAGTGCTATCTATCAGGGACCGGCCGGCCGATCTTGCGCGTAGCATCGATCACATCAAGCGCGAGAATCTCTACACTCTCCAACTCCCTCGGCCGCAACCAGTATTGGTTCGCGCTGTGAAGGATCTATTGCGACCGGCAAAGAGAAGGATCGAGCACGCTTTCGCAAGCGGCACGCGGAAGTCCTGAAGGAAATGTGCGCGCTGCCGTGAACGTCACTGACGTCCCGTCCAACCGAGTCAGAATTGCCCGCATCCGCGGATAGGCCGCGAGCAGCGTCGGCGCGAGAACCTCGCCGGCGACGCAGATGGCGGTTGCGAGCCCGTCCGCTGCCGTCGCCCTCGGACCAATCACCGCCACGTCCATAAGACTGTTAGCGCTCGCGCCGGTTCGCGGATCGAAAATATGGTGGAAGCGCCCGCTCGCCTCGAATGTCGTGCCGTACCCACCAGACACGGCGAGCGCCATGTCGTCGAGATCGACCATGCGGTCGATGCTGCGGAAGTCCCTACCGTCGCGGATGCCAATGCGCCAGGGACGCCCATCCGGGTGGCGGCCGATGGTGCGGCATTCGCCTAAATCGACCACGGCGCTCTCAAAGCCTTCATTGCGCAGCATGTCGGCCACGGCGTCCGTGACATAGCCTTGGGCAATGCTGTTCAGCGTAATGGCCATGCCAGCGCGTGCGAACCCAATGGCAGCGGCGCCGGTTTGGATCTGTCGGAAATCCACCGCAGTGCGTGCAACGTCGCGGGCGCGGGACGCGATGTCCGGCTGGATGTCGGTATGCGACCAGAAATGCGCCTCGTACAGTCGCCACAATGGCTGTACCGAAATGTCAAAAGCGCCGCCGCTCAGGTCACCGAGACGTTGGCTTTCCTCGACCAATTTGCGAAGCTCGCGCGACGGGTTGAGCAACTTCCCGGCTTCATTGAGGCGCGAGATTTCGCTGTCCGGCCGATAGAGGCTGAAGATCCGCTCGAAGCGCTCGATCTCATGGCGCACTCGCAGGATCGTACGTTGCGCGAATGCGGCGTCGGGGTGCCACAGCGTGAGCTCCGCCACTGCGCCGAGCACATCGCCCTGCCAGCTGTGCAACTGAGGCTTGGGCGCGGTCGCGCGCACCGCCGCGATGATCGGCGGCAGGCCGGCAACCGCCGCAACGACGCGCAAGAAACGACGGCGCGTCGGCCGTCGGGCGTCCGCGCGAACGAGATCGCGCGTGTCTGGTCGGGCTGCGAGTGTCTCTTCAGGCATGTTTACCTTGACGCCTCTACGCGCAGCTTGATGGCCCGCACCAGCGGCGGACATCGCTTCTCGTCGTGATATTCGACTTGGCAATCGAGGCACTGAAAGCACTCCGCCGTGACGATTTTGCCCGTCGGCTCGATTGCTCGCACGGGACACCCGCGTTCGCACAAGTGGCACGCACTGCCGCACTCGGGACGACGCTTGAGCAGATTGAGAAGGTGCAGCCGATCGAGACATGCGAGCACGCCACCCAATGGACACAGGAAGCGGCAATACGCCCGCTCGGAGAACAGCCCGATCGCCAGCAGTGCACCGGCATAGAACACATAGGGCCAGGCGCGCGTAAATCTTGTGGTGATCGCGGTCTTGAACGGCTCGATTTCCGTTGTGGTGCCTGCTGGATCGATCTGCATCATCACTAGCGCCAGCACCACCGCGCCTGCGATGTACTTGCCCATCCACAAGCGCTTTTCCAACGCGACCGGCGGGTTCCACTGCGGCACGCGCAGCGCGCGGGAGAGCTGGCCCAGCAGTTCCTGCAACGCCCCGAACGGGCACAGCCAGCCGCAGAACACGCCGCGCCCGATCAACACCACTGAGACGAGCGTGTAGCCGGCGACGATCACCATCAGCGGTTCGGCAAGGTAGAAACCGAGATCGACGGGACTGAAGGGCGCTTGCACATAGTTCATGACATTGACGATCGAGAGCTGCACACCGGCGGTCCAGCCGAGCCAGACGAGAACAACCAGCAGAAATCCTGTGCGCACGAGTCGGTGGGCAACGCGAAAGCGCGTGAGCGTCGCCTGGAATATGAAAATCAGAGTGAGCACCGACAGAAGCACCGCGAGAATCGAAATGTTGACCCGCGCGTCACTCCAGGCCTCGATCCAGGTGGGGACGGGCGGCGGAAACTCCAACTCTGGCTCTCGCTGCGGCTCGGGCAGACGTTCGGGCTGCGGTTCCGCTTTGGGCACGAGGACGTTAGGGTCCGGTATCTGGAGAACGTAGGTGTCCGGGATTTTGTAGTCGAGCCCGAATGCGACGGTCACCGGTGGACTGCCGGCGCCATTGATCAAGATGTCCAGTCGCCACGGCTTCAGGGGGTCGAAACCGGAATTGGCCGGCAGCGCGAACAGCCCGGTCACCTGCTGCCCCTCAATGGGCGTGGCGTACGAATAGTCGTTCTGCACGAAGCCAAACGTCTTCCCGCCTTGAATCACGCGCAGGCGATCGAAGCGGTTGCCCTCGGACTCTCGAAAGTACCTGTTGCCGAGAAAATCGTACGATCCGTTGGAGGCGACGTAGATCGCGTGGGCGCCGCTTGTCAGTTGGCGCTTGTAATCCTCGAATTTCAGCAAGCCGAGCAGATTGCCGCCGATGGCAGGTGGCGTCACCAGCGCCGTCATGAATTCGATATAGAGATCGTCGTCCGCGCCGAGCGGCCAATCGAGCTTGAGACCGGCAGCGCCCGCATTGGCCAGGGCCTTCGCAACCTCGCCCGAAGTCACGCGTCGCTGCACCACGGCACCCTCGGCGATGAGGTCGTTCCAGGACTTGATCCTGAAGCTCTCGAGATCGAGGGCCGGCACGGTTGCAACGGTCACAGCGGTGTCAGCCGTCGGCGTGGCGGTCCGCGCGGTTGGACGCGGGGCGTGCGCGCGGAGAACCAGCCCCGCGGTAGTGAGGACGGCGGCGCGCATGGCGCGCGCGCTGATCGTTGCACCGTCGACGTAGTCTGGCGGCAATGCGTTGGTGCCGCCGCGCAGCGGCCTGCCGGCCTCGCGCGCAAGCAGCGTGTCGAGCTGACGCTGCCGCACGGTGTCGTGAACGATCATGGACTCCTGGTGGAACACGACCTTGGCGCCCGTGATGCGGCCGCCGAGATCGACGCCGGCGATCACATCGAACGGCGTGGTCGAATAACCGGGCGCCGCGATGATGTCGAGGGTCGAAAACACATAGGCGACGACCTGGTCCCCCTTGAAGACCGCGATTGCAGGCGGCGAGCCTTCCTCCATCCCGAGTCGTTCGGCACCGGGATAGACCACCGCCATGACCTCGGGCGTAAGCCGTTCGCGCAGCTTGCCCTGTTCAGCAAGGGCAGGCAGGGCGAAGGCGAGTGTTATCAAGGGGATACAGAAGCTGCGCACCCATCCTCCTGCGTCGTGGAAGCCCCTCGCATGGAGCGCAGCCAGAAGGTTCAGCATCCGAATGCAGGCTGAGAATAGCGAGAGTATTCGCGAGCATACAAGCGTGTTTTGCCACCAAGAATTGCGTAAAAGTCCGCTTGTAAGGAGGCGTGCGTTCGTGTAATCTGCCCGGCTACGTAACCTGTTTGCGCGTGGGGGGGAGCGAGAAATGATTCGAACCCGGCCACGGTCCTCAATCAGCGTGTTACTTGCGGCGGCCGCGGTTGTGTTTTCCGCGGTAACGCTGCTGGCGCAGAATTCGCCCTCCGCGCCGGCGCAAAACGCCCCTGCCGCGACCGCTCACCGCGCGACACTCGATAAATATTGCATCAGCTGTCATCGCGGTCCCACGGCATTTGCAGGACTGCACCTCGACACGCTCGACGCCGCCAATTTCGAGACCAACGGCGCAACGTGGGAGAAGCTGGCGCGCAAGCTGCGCAACCGCGAGATGCCGCCTGCCGGAATGCCGCGACCCGAAGAGGGCACATACGACGCGCTCGTCAGGTATATCGAAACCGGGCGCGATCGCCTGGCCGAAGCCAAGCCCAATCCGGGACGCCGCACGCTCCATCGGCTCAACCGAACGGAATACGGGAACGCCGTTCGCGATCTGCTGGCGCTGGAGATCGATGTCGCGGAGTTGTTGCCGGCCGATGACATCGGCTACGGCTTCGACAACATCGCAGACGTGTTGCAGGTATCGCCCGTCCTGATGGAGCGGTATCTGTCGGCAGCACGCAGGATCAGTCGGACCGCGGTGGGCGATACCACAATCCCCGTGGCCTATCAGACATACAACGTTCATCATGGCCTGATTCAGACCGATCGTGTGGGCGAAGGCGCGCCGATCGGCTCGCGCGGCGGCACGATCGTGCGTCACGTATTTCCGGTGGACGGCGAATACGAGATTTCGGTCACCCTGCAACGGAATGTAGACGACGAATATCTGGGCCTCGAGCGGGAACGCAAGCTCGATCTCAGGCTCGATGATCGAAGGCTCCAGCTGTTCACCGTTGCGGCCAGCCCCAAGAAGATCGTGCTCGGCGGCGGAACCCCTCCCGATGCGCATCTCAAGATCCGCGTGCCGGTGAAGGCCGGCGCACGAGAGCTCGCCGCGACATTTCTGAAAGATACGCTGATCAAGGAAGGCATTATCGAACGGGTCCGGGACGACGTGGTGCAGACGTACTTCGAAGGCGTGAGCACTATGACCGTTGCCGGTCCGTTCAACGTGCAGGGGCCGGGTGAGACCGTCACCCGCGACAGGATTTTCATCTGTCATCCGTCCCGGGCCGCCGACGAGCAGGCGTGCGCGACGAAGATCCTGTCCAACCTCGCCCACCGTGCCTATCGGCGGCCGGTCGGCGCCGATGACATGACGCAGTTGCTCGCGCTCTACAAGACGGGCGCACAGAACGGCGGCTTCGAGTCGGGGGTGCGGCTGGCGTTGCAGAAGATTCTGGTGTCGCCCGCCTTCCTTTTCCGCGCGGAGGTCGATCCGTCCGGCGCGGCTCCCGGGACCATCTATCGGATCAGCGACGTCGAGCTCGCCTCACGCCTGTCCTTCTTCTTGTGGAGCAGCATTCCAGACGATCAGCTGCTCACCGTGGCCGAGAGCGGCCGCCTCTCCGACCCGTCGGTCCTGCAGGCCCAGGTCAAGCGGATGATGGCGGATCCACGCTCGGAGGCGCTGGTAAGGAACTTCGCCGGCCAATGGCTGTTCCTGCGCAACGTCGCGAGGATCTCGCCGGATACGACGACCTTCCCGTATTTCGATGAGAACCTGCGCGGGGCTCTTGCGAAGGAAACCGAGCTCCTGATCGAAAGTCAGCTGCGTGAGGATCGCAGCGTCGTCGACCTGCTGAGGACCGACTATACCTTCCTCAATCAGCGCCTGGCCGAGCACTATGGGATCAAGGGCATCTACGGCAATGAGTTCCGCCGCGTCAAGCTTGAAGATCCGAACCGGTATGGACTGCTCGGACAAGCCAGCATATTGGCGGTGACCTCCTATCCAAACCGGACCGCACCGACCATTCGCGGCAAATGGGTGCTGGAGCAGCTTCTGGGTTCGCCGCCGCCACCTCCGCCGCCTAATGTTCCATCGTTGAAAGAGGATGCGACCGAACAGAAGCTGACTATGCGCGAACGCATGGAACAGCACAGGGCCAATCCCACGTGTGCCGTCTGCCACCGCATGATGGACCCACTTGGCTTCGCGCTCGAGAACTTCGATGGTCTTGGCGGCTGGCGTGTATCCACCGGACCCGGCGCAGGACCGATCGACGCCTCTGGTGCCCTGCCCGACGGCACCAAGTTCATCGGGCCGGCGGGCTTGCGCGATGTCCTGCTGAAAAAGCAGGACATGTTCGTTGAAAACTTCACCGAGCGGCTGCTGACCTATGCGCTGGGTCGCGGCCTGGAAGAGTACGACAGCGCGGCGCTGCGCAAGATCGCGCGCGAGGCTGCCGCGGACAATCAGAAGTGGTCAGCGATCATTCTTGGCATCGTCAAGAGCACACCATTTCGAATGAGGAGGGTTAGCGATGGTAGTCTTTAAATACGCTATTCCCCGGCGCACGTTCCTGCGCGGCGTGGGTGCCACGCTTGCCCTGCCCCTGCTCGACGCCATGACGCCGGCGCTGACCGCCGCCACGAAGCGGCCGACCCGCATGGCGTTCATGCAGGTGCCGAACGGGATCTTCAACCTGAAGGGCGAGTGGACGCCCAAGACCGTGGGCGCCAACTGGGAGCTGACTCGGACCCTCGAGCCGCTCGCGGCCTTCAAAGACCGCATGATAGTGCTCTCCGGGCTCGACAATCAGCAAGCCGCGGGCCTCACCGGCGAAGTGGGTGGCGATCATCCGCGCGCGTGCACCGCCTGGCTGACGGGCACGCACGCGAAGATGACTTCCGGCGCAGACCTCCGCGCCGGGATATCCGTCGACCAGATCGCCGCGAAGGAGTTCGGCAAGCACACGCAGCTCGCCTCGCTCGAGATCGGTATGGAAACGCCCGAAGTGGTGGGTGCCTGTGAGTCGGCCTACGGCTGTGCCTACTACAACACGATCTCATGGCGCAACGAAACCACACCGCTTCCGATGGAGAACCGCCCCCGCGCCGTCTTCGAACGTTTGTTTGGTGACGCGGGCGGCGATCCGAAGGCGCGGCTGGCGTATAGAGAGGAAGATCGCAGCATCCTTGATGCGATCAACGCTGAAATCAGAGGCCTGCGTCTGAAGGTCGGCGGAACGGATCGTCAGAAGATCGACCAGTATGTCGAGGCCGTCCGCGATGTCGAACGGCGCATACAACTGGCCGAGAAGCAGGGCGAGCAAGACTTCTTTATCGAGAGCCCCGTCGGCATCCCGGAGGTCTTCTCGGACTACTACAAGCTGATGGCCGATCTCATGGTTCTGGCCTGGCAGACCGACATGACGCGCGTCATCACGTTCCAGATGGGCCATGAGATGAGCGGCCGCGCCTATCCCGAGTTGGGATTCGGCGATGCCCATCACCCCTGTACGCATCACCAGGGTGATCCCGAGAAGCAGGAGAAGACGACGAAGATCAACATCTTCCACACGAAGATGCTGTCGTATTACCTCGGCCAGCTGCGCGCCACTCCAGACGGCGACGGCTCGCTGCTCGATCACTCGATGATCCTCTACGGCGCCGGCCTGAGCGACGCCAATCTGCACCTCTATACCGATCTGTCACTGCTGCTGGTCGCGGGTGGTGTGGCAGGAATCAAGGGTGGACAGCACGTCCGCTATACCAACCGCACGCCGATGGCCAACCTGCTCCTCACCATGCTGGACAAGGCAGAGGTCCCGCACGTGGAGATGCTGGGCGACAGCACTGCAAGGTTGGAGTTGCCGACCACCTAGCCGCAATATCCGTCAAGGTCCCCGCGAAAGCGGGGACCTTTCGCGTTCGCTCTTCGGAGTGGGAATGAGCGGAAGAGTTTTCGCGGTTGACGCGGGAGAATGGCGATGAAGACGAGAGCAATGTTTCTGGCGGCGCTGATGGGCTCGGCGATTTGTGCGAATGTTGCGCTGGCCGCTGGCGCGGGCGACGCGTCGCTCGTGACTGCCGCGAAGCAGGGGGACCGCGCGGCGGTGCAGTCCTTGTTGAACGGCCCTGCGAAGCGTGCTGCCGCCGGGGCCGACGGCACGGCCGCGTTAATCTGGGCGGCCACCCGCAACGACCTTGCGATGGCCGACCTTCTCCTGCGCGCGGGCGCGAACGTAAAGGCCGCCAACGAATTCGGCGCCACGGCGCTGTATGCCGCCGTGGCGCACACGGATCCGGCGATGACCGCCAAGTTGCTGGCGGCAGGCGCGGATCCCAACACGGCTCTCATGTCGGGCGAGACGGCGCTGATGGAGGCGGCCCGCCGCGGCAACGTGGCGACGGTACGGGCGCTCCTGGCGAACAAGGCCAACCCCAACGCCAGGGAATCGAACGGCGGACAAACCGCCTTGATGTGGGCGGTGTCGCAGCGTCAGTCCACGGCTGTCGAGGCGTTGCTCGAGGGAGGCGCCGACGTCCACGCCGGTTCGAAGACCGGCTTCACGCCGCTGATGTTCGCCGCCCAGCAAGGCGATGCCACCACCGCGCGCATCCTGCTTCGCGCCGGCGCGAAACCGAATGATGCCCAGCCGAAAACGGCGTTGACCCCGTTGATGATCGCCAGCGCGATGGCTCACGCCGAGATGGTCGACGTGCTGCTTGACAATGGCGCCAAACCCGACCTCGTGGATACGAGCGGGTACAGTGCCTTGCACCGCGTGGTGCGGGACTCGGATTACGGAATCAACCCGGCCACAGAGGACGACGTCTTGACGATTGTCAAGTCGCTGCTCAAGCACGGCGCGAATCCGAATATCCGTCTCAGCCAGGACAAGGAAAAAGCTGAAGAGGAAATCAGAAACGGCAACGTGCAACAGGTCGAAAGGCGCACCTCCGTCACTGTGAATGAGATTATTCTGCAGGGTGCGACGCCGATCTTCCTGGCAGCGGAAGTCAACAACCTTGACGTGATCCAGGCCCTGGTGGAAGCGGGGGCGGATCCGGTCCTTGCCACCGAGCGCGGGACGACAGCGCTGATCATGGCGGCCGGCGGCGGAACCGACGTGCAACGGGAACGATCGCTCGAGGAGCGCGCCACGGCGCTCGAGACGGCGAAGTTTCTGGTGGAGCGTGGCGCCGACGTGAATAGTGCGGGGCAGTACGGCTGGACCGCACTGCACGCGGCCGCCTATCAGGGAATGAATGACGTCATCGAATACCTGGTCAGCAAGGGCGCAAACATCGATCAGAAGGACGAGTTCGGCCAGACGGCGCTGAGCATTTCCCTATCGGTTCTCACGAAGGACATCGGGGCCCGTCGCCTTCAGATCCCGCGCCGATACCGGGAGGAAACAGCCCAGCTTCTGCTCAAATTGGGTGCCGGTACTCTCGACAAGACCGGTGTGGTGGTGGTCCTTCAGCGCAGCGGGGATCTGAATCTGGGGAATCGATCCGCCCAGGAGACCCCCTCTGGCGAGTCCGCGGCGGTAGGCGGCATCATCTGGTTAGTCGCCAAGGCGGACCGTGGAATCCGCCTTGGCCCATCTGGACGCGACGCCGCACCGCGTCCTTGTTCTGGCACTCCCTGCCTGTGTCGCGCTGCCTGCTTAGCCTCTCGGTTGCGCTACTGCTCGCTGATTGCGGATCCTCGTCAACGCGGGATGAAGCCACCACAGTCCCGAACGTCGAGCCGGCACGTGCCGTTGCGCAGATTGGGGACGACGTGCCGACGCTCACCACCGACGAGCTCGCGGCTGCAGCAGCATTCTACGGTCAGAAAATCGTCAGCATCATCGTCGGCTCCGGTGCGGGCGGCGGTTTCGACACCACCGCCCGCCTGATAGCGCGCCATATCGGCAGGCACATCCCGGGCACGCCTACGGTCATCGTCGTCAACATGCCGGGCGGAGGCGGCCTGGTGGCAGCCAACCACTTGTTCAGTGCGGCACCGAAGGACGGCACGGTGATCGGCCTGTTCCACGAGGCCCAGGTGATGAACCAGCTTACCGGTGGAGAGGGCGTGCAATTCGACCTTCTGAAGTTCAACTGGCTGGGCAGCTCCTACGACGACCCCAACGTCTGCATCGTTCGCTCCGACGCATCGGTGACGAGGTTTCAGGACGTCATCGGCCGTGCCGAGCCGATTGCCATGGGTGGCACAGGTCCCGGTTCCAACAGCCACGACGCACCACAAGTGCTGGCGAAAGCAACCGGAGCGAATCTCCGGACGGTCGCCGGTTACTCGACTACGAACGACGTGCGGTTGGGGATCGAGCGGCGAGAGATTCAAGGCATGTGTCTAGGGTGGGAATCGGTTCGGTCAACATCTGCCCAGTGGCTGGAAGACAAGTACGCGCACGTCTTCGTGCAGAACGGGACCGCTCGACATCGGGATTTGCCAGATGTACCGCTGGCTCTCGAGTTCGCCCGGGACGAGGAAAGCAGGATCCTGCTGAGGCTGCTCGACGCGCCCAGTTCGATATCCAAGCCGTTCGCCCTGCCACCGGACGTGGGCGGGCATCGCGTGCGGGTGATGCGCTATGCGCTTTGGGCCACGTACCACGACGCCGCGTTCCTGGCCGAAGCAGCAGCCATGCGGCTCGATTTCCAGCCAAAGACGGTGCGTGAGATTCATCAAGTCTTGAGCGAGGTGCTGGCAACTCCACCCGATGTCGCGGCGAAGTACCGACAGATAATTCAACCGTAACCGTTGGCACCTTGATGCACTCGAACGACGACGCCCATAGAGAGAATCACATGCTGCCACGTAAGAACATGAAGATCGAAGTGAACAACGCAGTCTTTTCGTTGCCCTATCACGTCGCTCAGGAAAAAGGCTTCTTCCGCGACGAGGGGTTGAACGTCGAGCTCATCCCAGCCGGCTCCGGTCGCGACCGCGACAAGGAGGTTCCCGAACAGCCAATCGAAGATCACAAAGCGGTGAAATCCTATGGCTGGCACGAAGGAATCGAGCGCGGAGAGTTCTGCATGTATCGGGCCTGCGAGTGGGGTCAGATCCGCCGGACGCAGGACAGCCGGGAAGGCGCGCGGGTGCTCTCCAAGCGGGCTGCGGTTGCGACGCAGGCGATTGTCGTCAGGGGAGATTCCCCGTACCACGTTCCCGCGGACCTGCATAACGTGCTCGTTGGTGTAAACATGCACGCCGGATCTCACTATGTGACCCTGGCATTGCTGGAGGGATACCTCAAGAGGCACGAAATCAGGCCCGGGCACGTCGGCGGCCCCAAGCAACGACTTCGGCTTCTGGAAGACGGCAAGCTGGGTGCGGCCGCACTCATGGAGCCGTGGATCACGGTCGCCGTGAAACGCGGACACAAGATAATCTGCGAGGCTTTCTATGAGGGTGCCGAGGTCGGTGCGCCATCGCTCGACCCGGAAGGCTACGCAAGTGTCGATCGGGCTATTCGCAACGCCGTCGACAGCATCAACGAGAGCATCGAGCCCTACCTGAAATACATGATCAGGGAAGTGCCGAAAGAGATCGCAGAGCTCAGCGAAGGGGATTTTTATCTCGGCAGATTTCGGTACGTCTATCCTCGGCCGTACACGTTGGAGGAATACGAGCGACTCTACGACTGGATGGTGGGTTGGGACTTGTTGGCGCCGGACAGTCGTTTCGAAGTCATCGTCGATCGTAGCCGTATCAGCGCCTGAGGTTCGCCACTACCATAACCTGGCCGGTCCCTTGATCGCCCCGGATAGAACGGCGTTTCGAACGTCCTCGATTGTCGCCAGGCCGCCTGGCGCGGTACCGCCCCACTCGAATCGAGTCGCAGCAGGCGTCCAGTAAAACAGCGCGACGTGCCACGTGCGGGCGATGCCGCCCCGCTCATAGTAGACGAGGCAATACTCGGTCGAGCACCCCGCCGCGACCAGCCGGCGGCCCGGCAGCTTCGGATTGACGATGACGTCCGTGACCTGAAACTCGGCTCCGGGCTCCGCGATATCGAGTGTCTGGCTGTCGAACAACGTCTGCAGCCCGTTGCGGACACCGAGCGGCAGCCCTCTAATGGACGTGACAGTCCCGAACCGGTCGTCCTTCAGGTGCCCGCGCAGCCCCTCGGACAGTGCTATGGGAGGCACCGCCTGGCTGCCCGCAACCACAGCAGCCCAGAGGCTCACGCCGATCGCGTAGAGAAGTCGTGTGCGACGCATAGTCTGAGCGTACATCCGGTGTACTTCAAACTTGCCTTTCACTTTGCACTCTAAGTCAGTCCTCTGGCAGCGCGCTCTTGTTCGACGAGCACCCGACGGAGAATCTTGCCGGAGGCGGACTTCGGGATGGCGTCAACGAACGCGACGTGGCGAATGCGCTTGTAATGCGCCACTTCTCGATGGACGAATGCCATCACGTCATCGGCAGTGAGTGGACCCCGCGCGACGACGATCGCCTTCGGTACTTCGCCGGCGTCATCGTCGGCGACCGGGATGACCGCGACATCGGCAATGTGCGGGTGCTTGAGCAGCAGTGATTCGAGCTCTGCCGGCGCCACCTGGTAGCCCTTGACCTTGATCAGTTCCTTCAAACGATCGACCACGGTAAGGTAGCTGTCATCGTCGACGAACCCGATGTCGCCGGTGTGGAGCCACCCATCGTTGTCGACCGTGCGAGCCGTGGCTTCGGGATTCTTCAGGTACCCCTTCATCACCTGTGGGCCGCGAACCCACACTTCGCCAGGCTGGCCGGCAGGCAAATCGTGTCCGCTCTCCGGATCGACGACGCGGCATTCCGTCGAGGGCACGAGGGGCCCGACCTTGCCCGCTCGATGTGCGTCGGGGCCCGTGAAGTGCGTGGCCGGGCTCGCTTCGGTCATGCCGTACCCCTGTCGCAGGGTGACGTTCAACCGTCGTTGCACGGCCTCTGTCACCTCGGCGCCCAACGGTGCGGCGGCGCAGAGCAGCCATTTCAGGTGGGTCAGTTTGTAGTTGTCGACGACGGGATGCTTCGCCAGTGCCACTGCGACGGGCGGCACGATATGCGCGAGCGCGATGGGCCAATCCTGCAACACCTTCAGGAAGGGTTCGAACTCGAAACGCGGCAGAGTGACGATGGTGGCGCCTCGCATGAGACCGAAGTTCATGATCACGACCATGCCGTAGATGTGGAAGAAAGGCAGCACGCCGATGAGCGCGCGCAGGTCGGGATGCTCGACGGCATCGAGTTGTACGAGGTTTGCAACGAGATTGCGATGGGTCAACATCACGCCCTTCGGGAGGCCGGTTGTCCCAGACGAGTACGGCAGTACGACCACGTCCATCGCGGGATCGATCGCAACGGCCGGCGGCTCGGCGTCACGAGAAATCGAGGCCAGCGAGCGCACGCCTTCTGCATCGTCCACGGTGATGAGTTCGATCGATCGGCCCGTCTCCTCGATCGCGGCACGTGCCCTGTCCACAAGAGCGACCGTCGTGACAAGCAGTGTCGCGTCAGAGTCGGTTAGCTGGAATGCGAGTTCATGGCTCGTATTCGCGGGATTTGCGGGCGTCACAATCGCACCGATTCGCGCGATCGCGTGAAAGACGACAGCAAACTCCGGCGAGTTGGGCGAGCACAGTGCCACGACATCGCCCTTGCGGATGCCGAGCGCTGCGAGGCCCGCCGCCACACGCCTCACCTGATCCAGAAGCCCGCCGAACGTGAGGACGCGGCCCGTGCTGCCGTCGACAAGCGCCGCATCGGCGGCGTGCTCGTGGGCTGCCGCAAGAACGACGTCGGTGAGAGCCCTCTCGGGGATGTGGATGTCCGGGTACGGGCTTCGGAACGGCATGTTCGGCGATCGAGCTGCGGTGTGCACGCGTCGACCGCGGGAATCTTAGTGCATGATCGCGCTATCGCGGATGCCGATAGCGAACGGGACACCTGACTCGGATTTCAAATAGCGTTCGACGGCAACCGCCAACAAGAAAGGCCGGAGCGGTCAGCGGCTCCGGCCCCAAAATGCATCAGGCGATTACCAAGGGCGTTCCCCCGGATATCAACGGCAGGCCCTTGGCTAGTTCGTCGGATAGGCGCTGCGGTTCACCATCTGGCCTCGGTAATAGACCGCATTGATCCGCCGTGTGTTGGTGATGTTGTCCAGCGGATTCGCATCGAGCACGAGCAAGTCGGCGCTCTTGCCCGTCTGAAGCGTGCCGGTATCGGTGAATCGCAGGAACTCGGCTGCGCGGCTCGTCGAGGCAACGATGACCTGCATCGGCGTCATGCCCGCCATCGCCATGGCCTCCATCTCCTGGTGCGGAGCCCACGGAATGTTGCCATCAGTGCCGAGCACGATGCGGGCGCCCTGATCGCTGAGCTTCTTCAGGTTGCGCGCTTGAATGCCGTACATGTCCGCCTGCTTGGGGTCGTTGACGTTGGCTTTTTGAACGTTGGCGTACTCGTCGGCCGGGATTTTGCCCTGCAACCAGGCAATATCCCACATCTTGCCGGGCGACGGCAGGTTCGGATTGACCGTGACGTTCGGCCGCTGCTTCATCATGTTCAGGAACTCCTGGTCAACGTCGCGGTCGCGCACACTGTGCGCGAACGCATCGACATTGGCCTTGAGCAGCCCTTTTCCGTCCTCGAGGTCGAAGATGTGCGCAGTAACCCGGATCTTCGCCTTGTGCGCCTCGTCGATGATGGCGCCGTAAAGCTCCGGGGTGAGTTTGGGCACGGTGTTGTCGCGATCATCGACCCAGATCTTGATGATGTCCGGCCGCTTGGCCGCGTTCTCCTGCACGACTTTGCGGGCTTCGGCGACAGTGCCGACCCAATACGCAGCGGGCTCGCGTCCCTTCTCGATGCCGGTGACACCGCGGCCGGCTGTCAGGAGCCGAGCGGTTCCGGGCATGTTCTTGGCTTCATCCCTGACCTTGAACACGACGTCGGTCGTGTCCGTGCCCATGCTCATCGCGGCGCCAACGCCCCAATAGGCGCGGCGTCTCAGGTCACGGATCATCTGTTCGCGCGTCGCGGGCGCATGGATATGGGTGTCGAGAATCATCGGCATCACGGTCTTGCCGGCCAGGTTCACACGCTGGGCGCCCGCGGGCACCTGCACGTTGGCGCCAATAGCCTGGATCGTCGTGCCATTCACGACGATCGTTCCCTTCTCGATCACCGCGCTGCCGTCGCCGACGATGATCCGCGCCCCTTCGAACGCGGTGACCGCCGCCTGGCCGGTGGTTGGAACAGACGATCCGGCAAGCACAGCGGCAATGGCTGCTGTTGCTACACTGAACATAGTCGCTCGGCGCATCGGAGCCCTCCATCTCATTTCGCGCATCACCGTGCTGTGATTTCTGGTCGACAGCGACAAGATTGTATCCGAGGACGATAGGAACGATTAACGGCGTCGGCTCGTCCTACTTTGAACTCTACTAGAGTGCCAATTGATCAACTGCGCGCGACAGCCGCTCGAGCGGCTCGGCCTCGACCTTCCCGAAAGCAGAGTCCCCCGCCGTCGCAGATACCAACGGGCCGATATTGTATTGAATCGGAAAGACATCGTCGACGCCGAGTCCCAATGCGTTTGCCAACTGTGCCGGACCTCGCGCGTCGCGATCCATGTCGTGATAGCGGGCTAAATGAAACCACTCAGCCCGCACGAACACTGACACCGTCAGAAAGTGACGCGTCCGCCGAGCGTCGTGGACGTCGATGTTTCCGAGCAAAGCCCACACCCGCGATCCATTCGCGAGTTCCACCTCGGCACCCACAATCCGATTTTCCAATGATTTGGTTGGGCGTTCCGCGAGCGGGTAGACGTACGTTTCATCTGGTTCATCGTTGGAGACGAATTCCCAGACCGGGTGCGTCATCAGATCCGTTGGTCGCAAGGAATCGACTGGGCGAGCAGGCGAGCACATCGCCAAGAGCAGCATCCTAGCTCAGGTCAAGGTACCTGAGGGCCACTCGGTGGAGTCGGCTATGAATGCGAACAAGCTGCTCCTCCAACAGAGAGTGACATCTCGCCGAGCGAGGTTAGGCGTGATCTTGCAACTTCCGGGAAAGTGACGCTGTGAATGACAACTGCCGTGTCACGCCGAAAACTCTTGCGACCTTGCAGACACTCGGCTGTCCACCTAACAGAACGCGCCTGGCGCGGTTCCAGCGCGACCGGGCCGGCAACGACTCCTCGGACGCCGCGCGATCGACGCGGTGCGAAACTTGAGCGCTTGGCACGTGCGATACTGAAGAGGAAGACCGTCTGCAACGGCCTGTGGTCTCACCTTTCATGAGGCGCCCGGCTCTACTCGCCGCCCTGGCACTGTGCGCATCGCCGGCTCTCCACGCACAGGAAAAGACGGTGTGGCCTGCAGAGCGGCCGATCAGTAAGTCGGCCGAACGCATCGCGCGCGAGTTGTGGCCGACCGACGTGGCCACCTCCACGATCGACGAGGAAGGCCGCCCGCGTTTTCGATCGGGCATCACGGTCACGGCCCTGCCCCCGCCGTGGCCGCCGACTCCTGACACCGCGCCCACTCCGTCGCGCGGGGCCATTTCCCATCAGGAGATGGTCAGAATGATGACTCCCCAGGAATACTCGACTCCGCTGATCGGTGGGTCCGTCGATCCGGGCTCGATCTATCAGAGCATCAGGAATGCCTGGCGCGACTGGCAGGCGCGCCGCATCCATAACCGCGTGATGCGCGAGCTGGAGGAGCTCGAACGCCTGAACAGAGCCGCAGAAGAAGTAGCCAAGTAGGAGTGGGGTCTGGGGTTGAAACGGTTCTTGCCAGCCAGGCCCCCGTGGGCTAGGATTCGTTCGCCAACATTCCACCTACTGGAGGCCGATATGAAATCCGCGGCCCTCATTCTCGGCACGGCCGTTCTGGCCATTGCGGTTGGGGCAGGCGCGAGCCTGACGGCTCAAAGCCCCTCGGGTTCGACGCCTTCTACGCCGACGTTCAACAAAGATGTTGCGGCCATCCTGTACGACAACTGCGTGGCCTGCCATCGACCCAACCAGATCGCGCCAATGACGCTGATCTCCTACAAAGAAGCACGCCCCTGGGCGCGCGCCATCAAAGACAAGGTGGTCCGGGGAGAGATGCCGCCATGGCGTGCGGATGGGAGGTTTGGCGCGTTCCGCAATGATCGGCGTCTGACGCCGGAGCAGATCAAGACCATCGCCGCCTGGGCTGATGGTGGCGCTCCCGAAGGTGAGACGCCATTGGCGGCCAAGCTGCCCGACTTCAAGGACGGCTGGGCGCATCCGAGCGGGCGACCGCCCGATTTCGTACTCGAGATGGCCGACCCATTCACCGTACCCGCCGAGGGAGAGCTTCCCAACTTCACCATCTACCAGGAACTTCCTCTGGCGCTGAAGGAGAAAGAACACTTCCTTGAAGCCATCCAGATCCTGCCGGGCGTGATCCCGGCCATGCATCATGCAAGTTTCGGTATCTTGACTCCTGCGCCGGGGCGAAAGGTCGGAACCGGCGAAGCCTGGCCTGGCGGGCCGATCGTCCCGGGAGCGATGCTGGATGCAAAGACCGGAAAGTCCGTGGGGTTCGTCGGTGACGCCAATGAGGCCGAAGCGAGCGAAGGTGAACAAACCACTGACCGAGGCCGCCGAAATGAGTTAGGAACGAGATTCTGCTGCTACGTTCCGGGTGGCAGCTTCCAGCAATTTCGTCCGGGGGCGGGCAAGCGCATTCCCACCGAGGGGTACATCGCGTGGGGCCTGCATTACACGCCAATCGGCAGGCAGGTGGTGGACCGGACGCGCGTCGGTTTCTGGTTCCAGAACGAGATGACGCACGAAATCGTCGAACTCAGCACGGGTCGACAGACGCACATCGTCCAGGGGAAGCAGCTCATTGACGACGAGTTCACACCCGTTCGAACCAACGGCGTCGGCAACACCGGCTTCCCTGCGATACCCGTCATTCCGCCACAGACGAAGAATTGGGCGATCACGGCGATCCGCGCGTTTCAAGACGACGTGACGCTTTATACCCTGTGGCCTCACATGCACACGCGTGGCAAGGAAATGACGTATGTGCTGACGTATCCGGACGGCCGCGAAGAAGTGCTGTTGAGCGTCCCGAATTACGACTTCAACTGGCAGATCTTCTACGAGTTGAAGGAGCCGCTAAAGGTACCTGCCGGAAGCACGATCAAGACGGTCGGGTCGTACGACAACTCGGCGGCGAACCGGTGGAATTCCGCGCCGCACAAGGAAGTCTACTGGTCCGAGCAGAGCTGGGACGAGATGTACGTTGGATTTCTCGATGTCTCCGTTGACAAACGGGACCTCCGGTTGATGAGGACGACGGCCGCCCCGCGGTCGACCAACGGAGGGCGATAGGAGCACGTCCCAGCCACGTCGTTGCTCAATTGGAAGGGGCCGGGCCAGGCGCTCGGCCCCTTCGTGTTTAAGCGAGCGCTGTCAGGTACGTGAGGAGACACGCCATGAATAGATGGCCGGGGTTCGTCTTGTGGTCGGTCGCCCTTTGTTCTCTGTGGGGCGTGTCTGCCCTGGCCCCGCTCCACGCTGGCGCGCAATCGCAAGTGGGGGGCCGACCACCCGCTACTCCGCAAGAGGAGCGGCAGCAGAAGGAGCCGCAGCCGGGAGCGACACAAGGCGCTGTCCTCACGACCGAGACCGACGCCCAACCGAAATTCAGCATGGATTACTTCGTCGGCGAGTGGACCTTCGAGGCGAGTGTGTCGGAGAGCCCGCTCGGCGCGGGTGGACCGATCTCGGGCTCGGAAACCATCAGGAACGTGTGGGACGGTCGCTTTTGGGACATCACGATCGCCGGGGAAGGACCCGAAGGCCGGTTCACGGGAAAAGGGATCATCATGTATCAGGACACTTTCTCCGGCCAGTCCTACACGAGGTACGAATTCACGCGAGGTGTCGCGTTGCTCAGGACGGGAACTCTCGGCTGCGACCTCGGGGGCACGTGCAACTTGTACTTCGAGACGCCACCGTTCGAGCACAACGGTTCGGCGGTACAACTGCGGGGCCGGTACTATCTGACGTCGCCCTTCTCCTACCGCGTCACCACCGAGATCGCGATCGACAAGGGCGCGTATCGGAACTGGGGGACGGTCTGGTACACGAAGAACGAGAAGGCGAAGCCGCAACCCATCAGGTAGGGACGGACCTTCTCAAACGGAGACACGCGGATGAACGGACATAGAGCTTCTGGAGCGCTCGCACTTCTCGCATGTGGGTTGACGGTGGGCCTTCGCGCCGAGCAACAGGGAGTCGATCTGTCCAAGCCAACGGTACCGCTTGTGAGCGTCGTGGGATGCGCCGCCCTCGCCGACGGTGCGTGGATGTTGACGAATGCGACGGATGGCACCGAATCACGGGCGTTGTTTCTGAGCGCGAAAGAGATTGAGGAGGCGAAAAAGACCGCGTTGGGGAGCACCCGCTACCGGCTCCTGGGCACGGCGGACTTCTTGACGAAGGAAGACCTCCTGAAGCAGGGCCAGCGGGCGGAGTTCACGCGACGGGAGGTCGTCAATGCGACCGGCCAACTGCAGGAGGGGCGCAAGCTCATCGTGAAGGGCCTTCTGATCGTGTCCCCGAGCGAAAGACGGTTGAACCTGGTTGCCGTGCAGCAACTGGCGGATGCCTGCAAATAGGGCGCAGCTCAGCGTTGACGGCCGTCGCCAGGTTCTTGTAAGCGGTATGACGAACGCGACGCGAGAGAGCCGTGATGTCCCTGATCGGGTTGTCATCGACCGCTATTACATCGGCCTGATACCCCGCGCAATCGAGCCGATTGAGTCCTTCATGCCCAGCGCCTCGGCGGCGAGCGACGTCGCACTGACGATCGCGTCCATCGGAGGCTGACGTTTTGAACACGGTCAGTAATCTAGCGTGCGTTCTGCCGACGCGTACGACCACGGCGCCATGATCGGAAGTCGCGACTGGCGCTCGCATGTTCCCGAAGGCGTGCGCTCGCGTACATCGAGGATGCGCCGGCCCTGTTTCTCGGTATCTCGTCGGGCGCAGCGTTCGCGATGATCGGCGCCACGCTGAGCACGCTACTCGCACAGTCACCGGATCAAGAACGAGCGCAGTGACCATGTTCGCGCTGACGTTTCTCGCGTACGACTTCAAGTTCCTCTAGCTCTGACGCCGGTATGACCTCCCGGAGGGTCTTCGGGCGACCTGAAACCTCGATGGAACGGCCTCCGCGAATCGGATTGGCCCTCGGTGGAGGTTTCGCGCGCGGCATCGCGCACATTGGAGTCTTGAGAATCTTCGAGCACCACGGCATTCCGATTCACTGCGTCACAGGAGTGAGCGCGGGGTCGATTGTCGCCGCCGCGTATGCCAGCGGCGCGCACCCCGACGAAATTGCCAGCGCGGCTTGCTCCATGCGGTTCGGCGATGTGGCGCGCTGGAGTCTCAGCCGCACCGGATTTGTGGTGAGCAAGCGCATGACGCCATTCCTGCAGAAGCTGCTGAAGCAACACCGCTTCGAAGAAATGCCCATCCCGCTCGGCGTGGTGGCGACCGACCTCTGCACCGGTGAACCGGTGGCCTTCCGAGATACCGGCGACGTCTTCCTTCCCATTCGAGCGAGCTGCTCCTACCCCGGTCTGTTCCAGCCAGTACGCTCGGGCGGCCGTGTGCTGGTGGACGGCGCGATGGGCATCGGGATTCCCACCCTGCTGGCCCGTGAACTCGGGGCGACGCACATCATTTCGGTGCACCTGCCCGCGCCACCGTGCGAGCGGCCTCCGGCCGATGTGTTTCAGGTCATTCGCCGATGCTTCCAGATCATGCAGACTCGCACCGAGGATGGCTGGCGGCAGGCAAGCGATCTTGTCATCACACCGGATCTGCGGGACATCGCATGGGACGGGTTCGAGTGCGGGCCGGAGTTGGTGAACGCCGGAGAAGTGGCTGCATCGGCAGTGTTGCCGAAGATTGAATCCTGGTTCTCCGGAGTACCTTGTCAGTGCTCAGAAGAAAGAGACCCCAGTCTTTCGACACCCTTTCCCCAAGTAGTCCGCCTCACCTGAGCCCGCTTGCTCGCGTTTCAACTGACGTTTTGAGCTGCCGAGGCGTCGGCTCTCGGCCTGTCCTCGGCCCGAGGTTCGGGAGGATCAAGCCGAGGACGTCCGATCCGTTTGGCTTCCGTTGTCGAGATGAACCACCGCTGCCTAGACATGACTGGGCGTTCGGTGATGTCCGCCTCACGCACAGCGAGGCGGAGCGGCTTGCCGCCCGCGACATACGCGCAATCCGCGCATTGCCACGTGTCGACAAATTCTGCTGCCCCGTACTGATCGCGATACCAGCCGGTGACCCGTTTGCCTCGCCGCGCGAGGCAGCGCGGACAGGCTTTGGGGAACAGAAGCAAGTACTCTTCTCGTGTACGAGGGGCCGGTATGCCTCCGTCACGCTGACGAATGCGAGCGACGCTGATGAACGCAGCGGCCTCTCTCGCTGCGAGTCCGAGACACAGCAGGACGACGAGAGCCACGACGAGTTCAATCCACCAGACACCGTAGCTTGCCATGTACTTCCCTGCGCACTGGGCGAGGAACCCCGTGGTTCGAGGTCGTTTGGAACAATTCTGTCAGCCGATCTCCAGAATTGGCGCTGATTGGAATCTCAGCCGAGGCCATCGCGGCCTGTAGGCGACCTCCTCGATGGGCATAAGCGTTGCCCGCCGGTTTCATCATGAGCTCCCGATTTCATCATGCCTAGCTCGGTGGCGTCTTCATCGTGACCACGGCCAGAGTGTGGCGGCGGCGAACCTCACCTCACTCTCAACCACCCAGGCGCGTACAGGCCGCTTCCGCCGTGAGAAGGCGGATTGTACGTGCAAGCTCCTTTGCAGATTGTGCGCCGACAACATGTACGAATTTCACCTTCACCAACGCGCACCTGAACGAGGAGAAGTTCTGATTCTGCAATCGGTGGATTTACAAATCGAGGGGTTCATAACGCACCGGCAACCACCGACAGATTGAATCTCAGGCTCGCGCCATCGGGCGGACCCACGCGGGCTCCGATCACGCCATGATCAGCAGGACGGTTCATATCGCGTCATGTTGATCGCACCGACAGCTATCTGGCTGTCAGCCAAGAAGGAGGCGGAATTCTCAAATACCCACTACAGTGATCCGCCGGCAGATTGGATTTGGAGATTGCGCCAGGAGTCATTCAGGTCGTTGTCCCGCCGCACTCGGCACATGATTCAAGTTGGGCGAGCGTCAGTCTGCGTCCGATCAAGGTTCAAGCCGTTCCCGACGGTCTTGAGTGCCAACGGCGCAGTTTTGGGTTCAAACCGAAGGAAGGGCGTCGCGGGAACTACATTGGCGTCCCTTACGGAGAGTACGAAGTGTTCCTGACCATTGGCACCGACCAGGACGCAGCGAAGGTCGCGTCGGCGCGAGTGACGCTCTCGGAGGGCAACGAAATGGCGTCAGTCACACGCCGCGAGCCCCGAATCAGTTGGACCGCAACTCGCCGACCGGGCGGACGGGCGTGCCGACGTCCAGAGGCTGCGCATATCTGATCACGGGCATCAGCGGCGTCACGGCAAACGGCATGTTCTCGCGAACCGACATCAGAGGTACGGCGGGCGAGCGATCGAGCGTCACCCTGCCGCTCCACGTATCAACAACGAGCCGCGCGCCGAGCTGGAGCGCGGCGATCTGTTCGAGGCTGTCCGGCATCAGCGGCGGGGCCTGTTTCATGAGATCGGCAAGCCGTGTCATCTGCCCGTTGGCCGCCATGTAGTCGCCGATGTGCGGCTGGATGAGCCGAGGCAACTGCTTGGCCCGCTCCGAGAGCGCACGAAGAAACAGGCCGGCGACGGCCAGCTTGTCGCGATAGGGCGACTTGCCGAGCATCTCGATGACCTTTTCGTCAGCCGCGGCCTCCTCCTTGGGCGTGCGGCGGAACCGCAGCGTCTGCAGCAGCTCGCCGTCGGACACCATCAGACGATCGGCGAACGAGAACTTCGTGTCGATCAGCTGGTGGCCGAGCGCCACGTGGCTCAACTCGTGCGCGAGCATCGTCGCGAGGCTCGCTTCGTCGGGCAGTACGTCGATGAGGCCGCGGCTCAACACGATCGTGTGGCCGACCGTGAACGACTCGAGCGGCGAGGTCAGCAGGATCCGGGCGTGCGGCGGCCGTTCGAGGTTCAACTTGTTGGTGACGACGAGGTTGTTGAGGACGGTCTCGAGGACTTTGTCCGCTTCGCCCGCCGGTGCGAGCAGGCCGATCGCCTCGAGTCTTTCGAGGACGTTCGCCTCGGCCTCCTGTTCCCATCGGCGCTGGCTGAGCACGGGCGACAGCTGCGCGGCCCCTTCGGTGGTGTCGGCGACATTGGGCTCGTCGATCCGGATCGTTGTCAACGAGCCGGTCCGGTCGGCGTTTTGAGCCTGGTATCCCCAGATCCGTGTCTGGCTTTTGAACCGGGCTTGCCGCTTCGACTTAGAGGACGATGCGCTGTTCAGATCCGTTTCTTCCGAGTACACGTACGACGGCACCCACACGCCGGGCGCGACGTTCACGCGCCAGCCGTCCATATGGAACGACAGCTTCCGCTTGAGTACGCCTGACATCGTCGCTTCCGATCCGCGGCTGGCGCCGTTGAAGCGGACGAGGTTGTAATCGCGATCCTCGATCCAGATACGGCCGACGAAGCCCTCCTTGCCGTCGCGAAGCGGCCTGACGTCGAAGACGAAGCAGCGCGATTCGCCGAGGAACTCCCGGCGGACGTACGTGAATTCGTATCGCTTTCGCTCGAGCCCCCGCCAGTCGGGCGCCACCATCGCGGCGAAGGCATCCCCCAGGCTGGGGGGGATCGAGAGGATGCGCACTATCATCCCGCCGCGCTGTTCCCTTGGTCCGAACGGACGAAGCGTGGGCCCGTCATCGAACTGGAGTTGGCCGAGGAAGTAGTTGTCGTCGGTGGGAACCCAGCCGCGCACCTCGTCCGGCGCCACATTCTGGATGTACACCTCCATCAACGGGTTGGAAGTCCTCAACCGCTCGAGCACCGCATGTTCCGCCCTGCTCATCCGGTCGATGATGTCGTCGGCTTGGACCTGTCCTGCGCGGCTTAGGCGTCTGGGCCGTTGGAACTTCCTGATTTTTTTCCTGCGCACTGGCGATCGACGCCGTAACGGCGGGCGCGAGCAGTGCAGCGAGCAGCAAGGGAAGACGTGCGAGTCGCATAGGTGCCTCTGGCTAGGACAAGCGGAACGTGATGTGAACCGTGGCGCGGGAATCGACGGGCCGGCCGTCCGACTGCGCGGGCTTGAAACGAATGCCGAGTGCCGCCCGGTTGGCCGCTTCGTCGAGGCCGTGGCCGAGTCCGCGCACGACGCGCAGCACGCGGACGTCGCCGGCGGCGGTGAATTCGAGCTCGAGCGACACGGTGCCTTCGATGCGGGCGCTGCGCGCTTCCTCGGTGTACTCCGGCGTGGGCTTGAAGACGATCTCGACCGGCTGATCGATGGGCTTCGTCAACGCTGCCACGGAAGGCTGGGCGGGCGCACTCGCCCGTAGATCGAACCCCGCCGTCTGCACCGCGCCGAATCCGTTTGCGGCCACACGCGGCGCGGGCGCCTCGCTGCCGAATCCACCTGTCTTGACGGCGCCGGGTCCGTTTGCGGCGCCGCGCGGCGAGGCCGCCGCACTTCCGAATCCGCCGGTCGTGACGGCAGCTGCGGCCTGGCTCGTTCGCGCGCCGTTTGTCCGGTCGAAGACGCCGGTCTCAAGAGGACGCTGGATCTCTGCCTTTTCGATGGGCCGTTCGATCGCGGGGGCCGCCGCGGGCACGAGCGGTGCCGGGGCCGGCTCGACCGGCTTGCTGACGATTGGCGCGACAGGAAGCGGCTTTGGTTCTTCCGCTCTGGCGAGTTCGCGCATCGGCCGCGGCGGAGCAGGAGGGCGCGGCGCCACGACAGGGCCCGACGGCAACTTCACCAGTTCAGTTGCCGGCAAGATGAACGCCCCAATCGATCGCTTGCGCGGTGTCGACGGCTTCTCGGAGGCACCAATCGGGACGACGATCACGACGACCACGACGATGGCGTGCAACACGACACTGAGCCACAGGCCGGTGGTCCAACGGCCGTGCGGGCGCGTGCTCAATCGTGCGTCGTCGAACAGAACTGACATGTGTCGGACAGAACTGAAATGCCGAAGCGTGCTGCTCCAGCGGCGATGCTGTTTGGGGAGCTGTTGGGAGTTCTTACAGCAAGCGAAGTGCCGCGATTGGGAACATCGCTTGAACATCGCGGCTCAATCCATTGCTGCACATCAGGGCAGCGAGCAGGCAGCTGACAGCACCGCGATCCGGCCGTTCCGCGGCAACGTGCCGGAGGCGGACCTGGCCGACCTCCGCCGACGCATCGCGGCGACACGCTGGCCCACCAAGGAGCTTGTCGGGGACCGGTCGCAGGGCGTGCAACTGGCGACGCTGCGGGAGCTCGCCCGCTACTGGGCGACCGAGTACGACTGGCGCACGTGTGAAGCGCGACTGAACGCACTGCCGCAATTCATAGGGGCACTGAAGCTCTTAAGGTGAGATTGGACACCGCTGAGGGCCGCGCGGCGCCGTAACGCAGGTGTTGGCACCTCTTCTGTACCGGTATGGGAATCGCGGCGACTCATCGCAGATGCCGACGGGCGAACGCAACACCCGAACCGGGCTTCAAGCGCTCGAAGGCGACGGCCCGCTGCTGATCAGGGAACTTGACTACGACGTCGATCGACCACGGTCGGTACTTGGCCGTGTGGACGGAGCAGCCGGCGTTGTGCTCCGCGTATCGTTTCGGAACGTCCGAGGTGAGGCCGGTGTAGTAGCGCGGCGGGGCATCAGTGTTCTTGAGCACATACACGAACCGCTTCGACATGGCCGCGGACTGAGCAAGCATCTTGCCGAGCGGGATTAGGCGCGATCTTGTGACTTGCGGGGAAAGTGACGCTGCGAATGACAACTGCCGCTGTCACGCCGAAAACGCAACCTTTGCGTGGCTCGCCAGCCGAGCCCTTTGCGAACGCGGTGGCAGTCCACCTTCGCTCGCTCGAATTCTCTGCGAGCTACGGTGGACATCCTTCGCCTGTTGGTGATGTGAGCTCGCTGGCTTGCCATCCGAAGCTCGCTCACGGTTCAGGCGAGCGAAGGATGGTACCGGTACGGGGTTATGAGAAAGGGTGTTCCGCCGAGAACGTGGAATTTGTGGGCATTGCCGCGTGATCGGCAAGTTGCTAGGCCGTTGGGTGTGGTAGCAGCGATGTCCTTAGACCGCAACTGACTCCAAGATCGACGTCGACATCCCGACATCAATCACTCTCTCCAGACGGAAGCCGACGGTTCGAAGCATTTCCGAATACTCTTTCTCAGTTCGTTCTTTTCCCGACAGCAGTGTCAGCATTTGTAGATCGAGCATCTTCGTCCAGCTCGGCTTCGAATCCTCCGGAACGATGCACTCGATCAGCAAGAGCGTCGCTCCGGGCGCCGCCGCCTTTCGAATGGCGGCTAGAATCCGAGCGGCTCTCTGATCGTCCCAGTCGTGGATGACCTGCATGATCAGATAGCAATCGGCGGAAGGCAACGGATCGATGAAGAAATCTCCGGGATGCACCCGCAGCTGTTCCGATTCGATTCCCGCAGCCTGAGCAGCGGCTGTCACATGCGGCTGATCGAACAGCACTCCGTGGGCTCTGGGCACGGCTTGCAGCACGGCCGCCAACAAATGACCGCGACCGCCACCGATGTCGGCGATCGTTCCAAAGGCGGAAAAGTCGTAGGACGCCAAAACACCGGCAACCTGTCCCGCCGCCTTCCCCATCATCGCCTCGTCGAAGAGACGCGCCGCCCCAGGATTGTCGCTCAAGTACTTCCAAAAACCCCCAGGGACGACTCTCTCTTGAACGGACTCTCCGGTCCTCAAGGCATCGGCGAAGTATTCAAATCCCCGCCAGTACACGGGCAAACCGATCATCCGAACAAACGATCTCATTGATTGCGGATGATCCGATCGCAGTAAACGCGAAGCGGGCGTATGGCCCCACGCGCCATCCCGAGCCTCAAAGATCCCCTCTGCCGAAAGCACACGCAGCGTGCGCGCCAGCGCTCCTGCATCTGTGCCGGTCTCCCTCGCAAGTTCCTCCGCACTTCGCGGCGATTCCTCCAGGGCATCGGCAATACCCAGTTCCGCGACCGCATGAAGACACCGGGGGACGCCGTGACTCATCGAAATTCGCAACAGGAGATCGGCAGGATCGTTCATGAGGGGGGGAGTATAACGCCACTCGACGGCTTCTGCCGGAGCACCATGAGCCGATCGTCCAATCACATTGAAAGCTGATTGATGGCATAAAATCTCCTCCGCTATGACCATCGGTCCCAGGGTGGTAGCCTCTACCCGAATCAACGCCGGCCAACGGTCGAATGCCGACGCAACATGGTCAAGGTGCACGAGGCTCAAAGCCCAAGGCACAAGTTGGATCTTGAGCCTTGTTCGAGGGAGGCATCCATGAGAGCTGTGATTGCTGGTTTGTGGTTTGCTTCGACGCTGGCGACCGGGACAGCCGTCGCGCAGCCATTTCCCTTCAACGACGCGGGCGTGACGATGGGGCACTGGCACATCGCTTCGCGCGACGTCCAGGCCAACAAGAAGATCTTCGTCGCCATGGGCGGCACGCCGGTCACGAATGCCGAGGCCGTGACTTTCCCCGGCGTTCGTATCAATCTGGCCCTGGGAAATGCGCCGGGGTCAGGCGGCTCGGTTGGATCGTCGGTGAACCACGTCGGGTTCATCGTGAAAAACGTCCAGGAGCAGGTGGCCAAGTGGAAGGCCGCCGGGGTTACCGTGTTGCCCGGCAACAACAACCGGCTGGATCAGGCCTTCGTCGAAACGCCGGACGGCGTGCGCATCGAAATCCTGGAAGACAAGACCCAGAGCATGCCGATCCGGCATGAGCACGTGCACCTCTTCGTGCCGAAAGCGGACATCGCCAAGGCCCAGGCGTGGTATGCGAAGACCTTTGGTGGGAAGGCGGGCACCCGCAACAATGCCCCGGTCGTGGATGTTCCGGGCGCTCAGCTCAGGTTCGGGGCCGCCGAGACCCCGCAGGCTCCCACCAGAGGGCGCGTGCTCGACCACATCGGCTTCGACGTGAAGGACCTGCAGGCCTTTATCAGGAAGATCGAAGCCGAGGGCATCAAACTCGATGAACCCTACCGGAAGAACGAGGCGACCGGCACGGCGATCACCTACATCACCGACCCGTGGGGCACCCGCGTCGAGCTGGTCCAACGACCCCCCTCCTCGTAGAAATCGAGTTGCCCGGTCCGGCACCAGCCGGAACCGGGCAACTCCACCGCCGCCGCACGAAGCGGACCTATACTGGCGCGTAACTCATGGCTAGGAGAATCCCATGACAATCGGCTTCTCGCCCCGCGTGATCGCGTTCATGGTCGTCAGCATGCTTGCGGTCGGTCACGCTCGACAGGGGCCGGACATCGGACTGCCCGTGCCTCCGCTGGGCGTGGGGCCGTTTGAATTCGATACCGCCGAGAAGCAGAAGATTCGCGTCAGCGTCGTCACCAAGGGCCTCTCGCACCCGTGGAGTCTCGTGTTCCTCCCGGATGGCAGCATGCTGGTGACCGAACGGCCTGGCCGGCTGCGCGTCATCCGCAACGGAGTGCTCGATCCGACGCCGATTTCCGGTGTCCCCCGCGTGAGGACCGACGGCAACGGCGGTCTCATGGACATCGCGCTCCACCCGCGATTTGCCGAGAATCGACTGGTCTACTTCACGTACACCAAGCCTGTCGACAACGGCAAAGGCACACCAACGCTCGCGCGCGGCCGCTTGGAGCGCGGTGCGCTCGCCGAGGTCCGCGATCTGCTCGTGCCGGACGCCTTTGACGGCAACTCGGGCCTCAACGGCCGCGTCGTCTTCGGGCGCGACGGCATGGTCTACATGTCAACCGGCGGCAACATCGGCAAGGTGGCGCAGGACCCTGCCAGTCTTCGCGGGAAGATTCTTCGACTTCGCGACGACGGCTCGGTTCCTCCAGACAATCCGTTCGTGGACCGCGCTGGCTACCGGCCGGAAATCTTCAGCCTGGGGCATCGCAACACGCTGGCCCTGATCGTCCACCCCGAAACGGGAGCCGTATGGAACAGTGAAAACGGTCCCCAGGGCGGCGACGAAATCAACATCATTCTGCCGGGCCGCAATTACGGATGGCCGATCGTGAGCTTCGGGCGCGACTATCCAGGCCCGCGCATCTCCGACCATCCCACGCGTGAAGGAATGGAATCGCCGCTCGTGGTCTGGATTCCTTCCATCGCGACCTCTGGCATGGCCGTCTACACGGGCGATCGCTTCCCTCGCTGGAAAGGCAACGTGTTCGTCGGCGGGATGCAGGCCGGCAGAATACCGGGCACGGGCCACCTCGAGCGCATCGTGTTCAACGCCAGGACCGAGGAGCTGCGGCGGGAATCGATGCTCGTCGAGCTGAGGCAGCGCATCCGGGAAGTCCGTGAGGGGCCCGAAGGGTTGCTCTATCTTCTGACGGATGAAGAGGACGGCGCACTGTTGCGGATCGAGCCCTCCCCTTGATCCGCGATCAACCTGACCGTCGATCTGCGGGGCGAGGCTCGCGACGGCCGTCGATGACCAAGAGCACACTGGCGGATGGCATCCAACATCAGGCATTCTCGACGTGACTCGATGTTGCGGCCGTGGACACGCATGTCGACCGATCGCGCACGCTGAAGCGTGCGCTCTACTTTTCCACTTTCTACTTTTCCACTTTGAACTTGAAATGGTACCGGTACGCGGTTATGCAAAAGGGGGCGACGCCGAGAACGTAGAATTTGTAGGCATTGCCGCGTGATCTGGTTCTGAGCGCTGTCCCGCGCAGGCGGTGGACACGCCAAATCCTCAATCGGGAGCCGGGCGTTATACTGGTCGACAGACGAGGATCACGATGCCAGAGAAGAACATCACGCTTGCCGATGACGTTCTGGCGCTCGTAAGGAAGCGTGCCGCCGCTGAAGGCGTGCCCGAGGACGAAATCGCGACCGAAGCCATCCGGATCGGTCTGGAGGAAGGCCGGTGGCGCTCACTGATCGCCAGGGGACGTCGTTACGGTCGGGAGTCCGGTTCCACGGAAGATGACGTCGAGAGCCTCATCCAGAGCTTCCGCAACGAGAATCGCGGGCGGTAAGTGCGCCGCGTTACCGCAGATTCCAATATCTACATCTCGGCTCTCAACTTCGGCGGTAAGCCGCTGCAGGTTCTCGAGCTCGCCAGAGCCGGTGAAATCGAGCTGGCAATCTCGAACGCGATCATCACCGAGACGTCGCGCATCTTGCATCACAAGTTCTATTGGAAACCCGAGGACGTCACCGACGCTGTGGAGCAGATCCTCCGCTTCACGAAGTACCTGCACGCCGACTACACGCTCGATGTAGTACCCACGGACCCAGACGACAACCGTGTTCTCGAGTGCGCGCTGAAGGCTGGTTCCGACACCCTGGTTACTGGAGATACGGATCTACTCGTGATGGGCAGCTTCCGGGGAATAAGAATTCAGAAACCTTCGGATTTCCTGGCAGCGTTCCAAGCACGGGAGCGGTAGAGCCTCACCGGCGTTCAGTCGTCAGCACGTTTCAGAACTTCGCGACGTTATGACAAAGCTTCCGGCGAGACCGTAGAATTTGTCAGCATCGCCGTCTGATTCATGCCCCCATGCGATCTCCGCGCGCGCGGGAGGCGTAGTAGCATCGACGCCATGACGGAGTGGTTCGCCCGCCCCGTGCTGCACGTCTCGAACGTCGAGGCTTCGCTCCGCTTCTATGTGGACCGCCTCGGATTCACGGTCCCTTGGCGCTTCCAGGACGATGGCCGGGTGCGCGTCGCCCAGGTTGATCGCCAGAGCTGCGCCCTCATCCTCTCCGACCAGTGGCCAGAGAAGGTTGGCAAGGGTCTGATGTTCATCTCGCTGAACGTTGAGCCGGAGACGCACGAGACCGCCGTCGCCGCGCTCGACGCGTTGCGCGCCGAGTTCGAAGCGCGCGGCGTTCCGGTCAAGGACGGCGACTGGGGTTATAGGCTGCTGGTCGTCGACGATCTGGACGGCAACCAGCTTTTTTTCAACTATCCGAACAAGCCGGAGTAACGAGCGGGGCGGCCTCTGTCCTAGATCCCGCGAACGAAGTTCTCTCCGGGCCGCCCGACCATGCGCGAATTGAAATTTTCTGGTACCGGTACGGGGATTTGCGAAAGGTTGGAGTGTAAAGTTCGAGGGAATTGCCGCCTGACCCGGGTTAACCGCCCAGCGGAAGACGCAAGAAGGGTCCGGTCCGTCAGCGAGGACCTAAGGTTAATCGCATAGAATCTCCCCGGCCATGGCCATCGGTCTCGGCAGTCGCGTCGGACCGTACAAAGTCACCGCCTTGATTGGCGAAGGGGGCATGGGCAAGGTCTGGCGGGCTCATCACACGGCGCTTAAACGTGACGACGCCGTGAAGGTGCTGCCTGATGCCTTCGCGTCTGACCCTGAGCGGCTCGCTCGATTCCGGCGAGAGGCCCAAGTCCTCGCCTCACTCAATCATCCGAACATCGCTCATATCTACGGTCTGGAACAAGCGGACGGGGGACGGGCGCTCGTGATGGAGCTCGTCGAGGGGCCAACGCTGGCCGACCGTATCGCGCAGGGGCCCGTACCGGTAGACGAAGCCCTCTCGGTCGCGCGGCAGATCGCGGAAGCCCTCGAAGCGGCGCACGAGCAGGGCATCATTCATCGCGATCTGAAGCCCGCCAACATCAAGCTGCGACCCGATGGAGTGGTGAAAGTCCTCGACTTCGGGCTGGCCAAGGCGCTCGATCCCGCGCCGGCAGTCGACGCCTCGCATTCGCCCACGATCACATCGCCGGCGATGATGACGGGCGTGGGTGTCCTGCTTGGTACGCCGCCTACATGAGTCCCGAGCAGACGCGCGGTAAGCCGGTGGACAGACGCGCCGACATCTGGGCGTTCGGGTGTGTGTTCTACGAGATGCTGACGGGCAGGCGGTGCTTCGAGGGTGAGGATGTCGCCGACACGCTGGCGTTCGGTCTGACGAAAGAACCGGATTGGGGCGCTCTGCCGCCAAACACCCCGCCGTCGATTGGGAACCTGCTTCGTCGGTGTCTCGACAAGGATCGCCGAAGGCGGATCGGAGATATAGCGGCGGCGCTGTTCGCCATCGACGAAGCGGGATTGCCTGGCAACGCCCAAGCTGCCTTGTCCCCGGCCATCGGCGTACGCACCGTCGCGCGGCGGCGACTTGCAGCCTACAGCGCGTCTGCCCTCGCTGCAGCCGCGATCGCCGGTGGCGCCGTTTGGGTCGCGACGCGCCCGCTGCCGCCACGTGTCTCGCGGCTCGCGATTACGACGACACCCGTGACCGCGCTGGCGATGAACGGCGTGGAGCGCGACCTGGCGATTACGCCTGACGGCAACCGCGTGGTCTACGTGGGCAACAACGGCCGCGAGCTGTTCGACCGGCCGTTCGACGCCTTGGAGTCCGTGAGTCTCTTCACTGGCGCACCACGCGGTCCATTCGTGTCGCCGGACGGGCAATGGGTTGGTTTCGCCGATGGCACAAGCGTCCTGAAAAAGGTGGCGATCGCGGGTGGTCCGCCGGTCACGATCGCGACGCTTGTCGGCAACACCCGTGGCGCGACCTGGATGCCGGATGACACGATCGTGTTTGCGACAAACGCAACCACGACGGGCCTGCAACAAGTGCCGGCAGCAGGCGGGCCGACGACCGTTCTGACGCGACCCGACCGTGCACGCGGCGACGCCGATCACGTCTGGCCGGAACGACTGCCAAACGGTCGGGCGGTGCTCTTCACCATTCTCCCCGTCAGTGGCGGCATCGAGGCCGCGCAGGTGGCAGTCCTCGACCGGCAAACGGGCACGCAGACGGTAGTAGTGCGCGGAGGCAGCCACGCGCACTACGTCGGCAGTGGCCACCTCGTCTACGCCGCAGCCAACACGCTGTTCGCAGTGGCGTTCGATCCCGTCACACTGGAGACACGGGGAGCTCCGGTCCCAATCATCCCGGAAGTGGTGACGACGGTGGTGCCGCCTGGCGGCGGCGTGAATGCCGTGGTCGCCGCCGACGGCACGTTGGCGTACGTGCGCGGGGTCGGCGGGAGCGCCATACTCCGGACGCTCGTCTGGGTTGATCGGCAGGGACGGGAGACGCCGATCGCTGCACCGCCCCGGGCGTATGCGTATCCGCGGGTCAGTCCCGAGGGCGGCCGGGTGGTGGCGCGAGCCGCCGATCAGGAGGACGACCTCTGGGTCTGGGACATGACCCGGCTGACACTGACGCGCCTCACCTTCAACCCGGGTGGGGACGCTTACCCAGTGTGGACCCCAGACGGTCGGCGATTTATTTTCAGCTCGCAGCGGGAGGGCTCACAGAATCTCTTCTGGCAGGCCGCTGACGGCACGGGCACGATCGAGCGGCTGACGACGAGCCCGAACGTCCAGCAGTCCACCGGCGTCTCGCCAGATAGCACGCGACTGATCTTCACCGAGACGGCGCCAGCCACCAGCGAGGACGTCATGCAGGTGGAGCTGATCGACATGCACACGGTCACCGCACTCGTCCAGTCGCCCTTCGTAGAGCGCAACGGCATCATCTCGCCAGACGGGCGTTGGCTGGCCTACGAGGCGAACGACTCGGGGCAGTTTGAGATTTACGTGCGGCCGTACCCGGCCGTGAACGGTGGGCGCTGGCAGGTATCCACGGGAGGCGGCACGCGACCACTCTGGTCGCGCACAGGGGAGGAGCTGTTCTACGTGTCGCAGGCTGGCGCCATCCTACGCGTTGGCGTCGAACGCGGCGCGTCGTGGGCAGCAACGACGCCGGCGACGATCGTCAAGGACGGATACGTAATACCTTCCGGCTTTCCCGGTCGAAGCTACGATGTCTCCTCGGACGGGCAGCGATTCCTCGTGGTCAAGTCGGCAAGTGACCCAGCTGCGCCGCCCCCGCAGATCGTCGTCGTACAGCACTTCGACGAAGAGCTGAAACGCGTCGTGCCGACGAACTGATGCCACTACACCCTGGCACCCGCCTCGGTCCCTACGAAATCGGCGGCCCGATCGGCAAGGGTGGGATGGGCGAAGTCTATCGCGCGCGCGACACGCGGCTCGATCGCACGGTGGCGATCAAAGTCCTTCCGACCGAGGTCGCGAGCGATGCCGACGCGCGGACTCGCTTCGAGCGCGAGGCGCGCGCCGTCGCCGCACTGGACCATCCCCACATCTGCGGCATCTACGATGTCGGCACGGTGGACGGCATTCACTACCTGGTCATGCCCCATCTCGACGGCCAATCGCTCGCCATGCGCCTCGAGCAGGGCCCGCTCCCGCTCGATCAGGCGCTGAAGGTCGCGGCCGAGATCGCCGATGCGCTCGACAAGGCGCACCGGCAGGGCATCACGCATCGCGACGTCAAGCCCGCGAACATCATGCTCACGAAGGCGGGCTCGAAGCTCCTCGACTTCGGGCTGGCGAAGCTGCGCGGTCCGGTCGCGCCGATGTCGATGCCCGGCGTGAGCCGACTGGTCACTCAGGCTCCTGATACGGCGGTAGGCACGATCCTCGGCACCATGCAGTACATGGCGCCAGAGCAAGTGGAGGGCAAGGAGGCCGACGCGCGCAGCGATATCTGGGCGCTCGGCACGGTGATCTACGAGATGGTCACCGGGACTCGCCCGTTCCAGGGCGATACGCCGGCCAGTGTCATTGGCGCGATCTTGAAAGACGAGCCATCGCCGATGTCGCGCGTCCAGCCGCTCGCGCCGCCATTGCTGGACCATATCGTGACGCGCTCCCTGGCGAAGGATCCGGAGAATCGATGGCAGTCAGCGCGGGATATCAGTCACGCGCTCGCGATGGTCGGCCATACGACCGCCGTTACGGCGAATGCACTCACGAGGCGTCGGACGCTGGCGCTTGCCTCGCTGGTCGGATTGCTCACGGCATTGGCGATCGGCGTACCGCTCTGGATGACGTGGCCTCGCCCTGAGGCCGAACGACGGCCTCTGAGTTTCCATCTCACACCTCCTGCAGACACGGCGTTCCAGTTCTCCCCGGAAGCCGGCGGAAGCGCCATCTCTCCCGACGGCCAGAGCGTTGCATTCGTGGCGATCACGAACGGGACGCCCCGGCTGTGGATTCGGACCCTCGCTTCGCTCACCGCCCGGGAGCTTCCAGACACCGATGGGGCGAAGCTCCCGTTCTGGTCGCCCGACAGCGGCTCGATCGGCTTTTTCACGAGCGTCGACCTGCGGCGCATAAACGTATCAGGAACCGCGGCGGTCATCCTCGCGCGTGCGCTCGATTCCAGAGGCGGCACATGGAGTGCCGACGGAACGATCGTGTTCAGTCCCAACTCTGTCGGCCCGCTCTACTGGATCAGCGCCTCGGGGGGAACGCCTGCGCTGCTCACGACACTGTCGGCCGGTGAAACGACCCATCGCTGGCCGAAGTTTTTGCCGGACAGTCGCACGCTCCTCTACTACTCGCAAGGACCGGAGCCCGGCGTCTATCTCACGGCACTTGACAGGCCGAGCAGCACGAAGCTCTTGCTCAAAGCAGCATCCGATGCCACGTACGTCCCTGGCCCACGCAACAGTCCTGGTCACCTGCTCTGGGTCGCTCGGGATACGGTAATGGCCCAGCCCTTCGATCCGCAGTCGGCGCAGATGACGGGATCTGTCGTGGCTGTGCCTGGCACGGGAGGCGTTGCCTCATCCGTCGCGGCGCAACGAAGCAGCGTATCGGTATCGAACGACGGCACGCTGTTGTACAACTCAGGGGGGACCCGCTATCAGTTGGCGTGGGTTGGACGTGACGGGACACCGCGTGGAACCGTAGGGGCCGTCGAGCAGTATGTCGGGCTGCGCCTGTCCCCCGATGGCCGCGAGGTTCTAGTCACCATCAAAGATGATGCGGGGGGCAATGGGGATCTCTGGAGGATCGATCTCGCCAGTGGCGCTCGGAGCCGAATCACGTCGGAGGGCAGCGGGTGGTATGCCGTGTGGTCGCCCGAGAGTCAACAGGTGGCGTTCACTTCTTTGACACGGAGAGAAGTACCTGCAGGCAGCAAACGCCCGGGGCGGCGGCACAATACAGACGCTCATGACATTCGACCTCCAGATGTTCCCAAGCGATTGGTCGCTTGACGGTACGTATCTGGCCTACACGGCAACCGACCCAGACACCTCCGGTGATGTCTGGCTGCTGTCCATGGTGGGAACGCGAAAGCCGGCGCCACTGCTGCAGTCCCCGTTCAGCGAGCGCCACGCGCAATTCTCGTCCGATGGCCGATGGTTGGCGTTTACCTCGAACGAAAATGGTCGCAACGAGGTGTACGTGCAGAACTTCCCTGACGGGGCCACCCGGCGGATCGTATCGAGCGCGGGGGGCGAGTATCCGCGGTGGGGCCCGGGTGGGAAGGAGTTGTTTTATCGAGCCCCTGACGGCCGCCTGATGACCATTCCCGTTCGGCTCGTCGGGTCGTCCGTGGAGCTCGGCACGCCGGCCGTCGTGATGCAGCGGCTCGATACGGCAGGCGTGCACCCCTATCCGTACGACGTCGCCGCCGACGGCCGCATCCTGGCGTTGACCCCTGCCTCCGGAGCTGTACAAGACCTGACGCTGACCGTACTCATGAACTGGCAGGCAGCACTCAGCCGGTGACGCACGAACCCCAATCTGGATTGAAAGTTCTCAAGTTGGATTCTCGCCGTCCGGCTGAAGCCGGACACTACGTACGCTCGAAGTACTACAGGCGTACTTTGAACTTACTTTTCACTTTGAACTTTCAAGTTTGAACTTGAAGTGTGGTACCGGTACGGGGATTCGAACCCCGGTCCCGTGGCTGAGAACCACGTGTCCTGACCCCTAGACGATACCGGCCCTGAGGAAGCCAGTAGCTGGTAGCTGGTAGGTCGTAGCAAAAACTCCTCAGCCTTTGCTACCAGCTACCAACTACCGGCTACCAGCTAGTCATGCTACCGGATGGGCGGAGACCAGTAAAGCCCGGCCGGCCCGCGTTTCTGTATCATCGACGCATGCGCTCGTTTATGAAATTCCTGCTCTCCCTGACTGTGCTTGCTCTACTCGTCGCCGGCGGTGCGTGGCTCTGGGCGGGCCGTGCCGAGGGGCCGCGCATCGAAATCCGCCAGCCGGAGAAATTCATCGGACAGGCGACACCGCTCGACATGGTCGTCGAATCGCCTGGCGGCCAGTTTGCGCGGATCGACGCGGCGATCGAGCAGAACGGCCAGAGCTATGCCGTGTTCGCCCTGGCGCAGCCGTCACAGGCCACCGTTCGCCAGGAAAGTGCCGACCGCATCTTCGTGATGCGGTCGATTGGCAAGCGCGACGTCCCGCAGCTGCAGGCCGGCGGGGCCAGGCTCGTCGTCCGCGCAGCCCGTCCCGTGCTGTTCGGCTTCCGCGAAGCCGTCTCCGAGGTGTCGCGCGACGTGGAAGTGCGCCTCGACCCGCCACGCATCGGCGTCATGTCGAAATTCCACTACATCAACCACGGCGGCGCGGAATTCGTCGTGTACCGCGTAACTCCGGCTGACGTCGAATCGGGAGTCCGGGTGGGCGACGAGACATATCCCGGGTTTCCCGCCTCGGCGGCCGGTATTCGCGCGGACGAGGGCACCAAGGTCGCGTTCTTTGCGTTGCTCCACGATCAGGAGCTCAACGCACCGATTACGGTGTACGCGCGAGACGCAGCGGGCAACGAGGCCTCCACGCCGCTGGAGCACACCCCGTTTGCCAAGCCCTTCGCACGCAGCCGCATCGAGATCGACGACGGGTTCCTGCAGCGTGTCGTGCCGGCCATTGCAGCGGAGACGAAGGACTTGCAGTTACCCACCGCGTCGGACCAGCTGCTGTCCTCATTCCTTCGAATCAACAGCGAGCTCCGCATGCGCAACGGCCAGACGATCGCCGACTTCGCAAAGAAGAGCGCACCTGAGATGCTGTGGAAGGATGCGTTTCAGCCGCTCGGCAACGCCGCCGTCGAGTCGCGGTTCGCCGACAATCGCACGTATTTCTACAAAGGCAAGGAAATCGACAGGCAGGTCCACCTCGGATTCGACCTCGCCGTAACCGAGCACATACCTGTCGTCGCGGCCAACAACGGCATCGTGCTGTTCGCCGGCTATCTCGGCATCTACGGCAACTGCGTGATCATCGACCATGGACTCGGAGTCCAGTCGCTGTACGCGCATCTCTCGTCCATCGATGTGAAGCCCGGCGATCGCGTGGAAAAGGGGCGCCAACTCGGGCGCAGCGGTACAACCAGGCCTGGCTGGAGGCGACCATCTCCATTTCACGATGCTGGTCGGCGGCCATCCGGTGAATGCCGTCGAGTGGTGGGATCCGAAATGGATGCAGGACCGCGTCCTGCGAAAGATCGCCGAGGCCGGGGGCGTGTGATAATCAACGGTTGGAGATATGCATGAGACGTCGTCGTAAAGTTGCGGTGATCCCCGGATTCGTGCTGCTGTCGACGCTGCTGGTCGGGTGCGGAGGTGGAACCTCCGAGGAAGCGGCACCTGCCGCCAGCGCCCCGATTGCCAACCCGGTGGACCCAGCGACGGCCGGAAACGTGACCGGCAAGGTGACGTTCGAAGGTACGCCACCGAAAGCCGGCGACATTTCGGATGGACTCGGATCCGAACTGCGGGCAACCGGGCACCACTGGCTCGGACGAAACGGTCCTCGTGGGTGAAGGAGGCGCGGTCCAGAACGTGTTCGTCTATGTGAAGGACGGACTCGGCGACCTGAAGTTTCCCGTCCCGTCAACGCCGGTCGTGCTCGACCAGAAAGGCTGCCGCTACACGCCGCACGTGGTGGGAGTCCAGGTTGGACAGGGGTTCGAGGTCCTCAACAGCGATCCCACGCTTCACAACGTCCACGCGTTACCGACCGCGAACCGAGAGTTCAACACCGGACAGCCGCTCGCGGGCATGCGCCACAACCACAGATTCAGCACTCGCGAGGTCATGGTGCCGTTCAAGTGTGACGTCCATCCGTGGATGCGCGCCTATATTGGCGTTCTCGATCATCCGTACTTTGGTGTCACCGGCGCCGACGGCACGTACACGCTGACGGGACTTCCGCCAGGCACATACACCGTCGAGGCATGGCACGAAAAACTCGGCACGCAGACCCAGATGGTAACGATTGGCGCCAAGGAATCCCGCGACGTCGCCTTTACGTTCAAGCCGACCACCTAGCGAGGCCGCGCCTGAGACCACCGAGCATGTCTAGGGACAGGCAGGAACGCTGATGCTTCACCGCTTTGCCGCGCTCGTTGCGGCCGCCACTGCCATCCTGATCTATGCCGGTGGCCTCGTCACCAGCACCGGCTCGGGCCTGTCGGTGCCGGACTGGCCCAACACGTACGGCTGGTTCATGTTCAGCTTTCCGCTCGACAAGATGGTGGGCGGCATCTGGTACGAGCACAGCCACCGCCTGATTGCGAGCGTCGTCGGCTTCCTGATTCTGGTTCTCGCGATCTGGCTGTGGCGCGCAGAGCCGCGGACGTGGGTCCGCCGGCTGGGCTATGCCGCGCTGATCGCGGTCGTCACGCAGGGCATTCTCGGTGGCATCACGGTGTTGTGGTTTCTCCCCGATCCAATCTCGATTGCGCACGCTGGTCTGGCTCAGCTCGTCTTCTGCCTGACGCTGACGATCACGCTCGTGACATCAGCCGGCTGGCGACGAGGCCATCCCGCCAACGACCGCACGCTGCAGACGCTCACCGCGATCACGGTGGTCACAACGTATCTCCAGATCCTGATCGGCGCGACGATGCGGCATACCGGCGCGGGACTGGCGATCCCTGATTTTCCGCTCGCGTTCGGGCATGTCATCCCGCCCTCGTGGAGCGCGGGAATCGCGATTCATTACGCCCATCGCGTCGGTGCGGTCGTAGTCAGCTTCCTGATCGTCGCGACGGCCGGCCACGTGTTGTATCACCATCGCGAACGGACCGAACTCCGGCGACCGACGTTGTTGCTGCTCACCATGCTGGCGGTGCAGATTACGCTTGGCGCCTTGACCGTGCTCAGCAGCAAGCAGTACGTCATCAATTCACTGCACGTTGTGACGGGAGCGGCGGTTCTGGGAACATCCGTCGTCCTGGCATTGCGCGCGTTTCGCCCTCGATTTGCGGGGGTATTCAGTGAGAGCTCGGAGCTCCGGAATCCGGTCGGTTCGATGCACGACGGCCAATCTCACATACCAGCACCCCGCGGAGCACGAGCGTGAAATCCACTGCCCATGCGGCGACAGCATCCTCCTCCCCCGTCTCGTCAGCCGGGTCATGGGCATCCACCGCAACGCGATTGGCGGTGCGTGCCACGGATTTTGTTTCGCTGACCAAACCGCGGCTCAACGTCCTGGTACTGTTGACGACACTCGCCGGTCTGTACCTCGCCTCCCCGGAAGGCGTGGTCCTCGCGACTCTCGTCCATACCCTCATCGGCACGGCACTCGTTGCCGGCGGCGCCGCGGCGTTCAACCAAGTGTGGGAACGGGACACTGACGCCCTCATGCGACGTACGCGCGGACGGCCTGTGGCCAACGGGCGGCTCGGCTCCGCCGAAGGTGCCTGGTTCGCGGCTCTGCTTGCAACAGCGGGCGTCGTGGAGCTCGCGTCGTTCGTCAACCTGCTTTCTGCGGGAATCGCGACGCTGACTCTGGGCACGTACGTGCTCGCGTACACGCCGCTCAAACGCCGGACGTCACTATCGACGCTGGTCGGCGCCATTCCGGGAGCACTTCCGCCGGTCATCGGCTGGGCCGCTGCCGAGGGTACCCTGACCCTGCCGGCGGTCGTGCTGTTTGGCATCGTCTTCCTCTGGCAGATGCCGCATTTTCTGGCAATCGCCTGGCTTTATCGTGATGAATATGCAGCGGCAGGCATTCCACTGCTGCCAGTGCTCGAACCCGACGGCCATCGCACGGGACGCCAGGCACTTCTGTACGCCGCAGCCCTCTGGCCCGTCAGCCTCATGCCGCCGCTTGTGGGCCTTGCCGATGGTTTGTACATCGTCGTCGCCGCTCTGCTCGGCTCTGCGTTCATCGTCCTGAGCGCGCGGTTCGCCAGAGAGCGGTCCCTTTCAGCCGCTCGATGGCTGTTTCTCTTCTCGATCACCTACCTGCCGCTGCTGTGGGCTGCGCTCGTGGCCGACCGGTTGTGGATCTGAGGTTGGACATCGCGGACCTTCCGGCGCTCAACGCAATTCTCAACGCAACCGCGGCAGTGTTTCTCTCGGTTGGCTACATGCAGATCCGCCGTGGCCGCATCGAGGTGCACAAACGGTTCATGCTCGCGGCGCTCACCACGTCCGCCCTGTTCCTCATTTCCTACGTCGTGTACCACGCGAACACCGGCTCCCGCCCGTTTCCAGGCGACGGTGTGGTGCGCCTGGTGTACTTCACGATCCTGATCACGCACGTTGTACTGGCTGCCGTGATCCTGCCGCTCGCACTCATCACAGCCGCCCGCGGTCTGCGGGCGCAGTACGACCGTCACGTGCGCATCGCCCGATGGACGCTCCCCCTCTGGATTTACGTTTCTGTCACGGGCGTGGTGATCTATCTGATGCTGTATCAGATGTATTGAGCCGCAGGACCCGCCGATCCAGGTTTCACTTGCGCGGCGATGTTCAGGCTGCACGATCAGGTCGACGGCGATCGGAAAGTCTATCCTGCGCTGCAGAGACTCTGGGAATCGTGAAGAAAAAAGTACTCCCGCTCCCCACTGTGCTCTCGACCCAGATGCGTCCGCCGTGAGCCTCGACGATGCCTTTGGTGATGGGAAGTCCGAGCCCGGCGCCCTGACGCCCTGTCTTGGTTGCTTGCCAGAATCGGTCAAAGACACGGGGCAGGTTCTCGGACGCGATGCCACACCCCGTATCTGCCACCCAGAAGACGACCTCGTCATCTCTCGATGTCGCGCCCGCCGTGATACGACCGCCAGCCTGCGTGAACTTGATCGCGTTGCCGATGAGGTTCTCGAACACCTGAAGGAGCCGGTCCCGATCACCCCAGACCTCGGGAACATCAGGGTCCACTTCGACTCGAAGCTCAAGAGAAGACGAAGATGCGAGCGGTCTCTGCATATCCACCGCCTCGACAATCAACTCACCTGCAGATAGTCGCGCTCGCTCGATGGTCAACTGCCCTGCCTCCATGAGTGCGACATCCAGGAGATCCTGAATCAGGCGGTTCATGCGCGTGGCTGCGCGGTGGATGACCTCCACCGGTTTCTGAGATCGTCGTTCGGGCTCCGGGCCGTGACGCTTGAGTGCCGATGTCTGCATCAGGATCGTGGAAAGCGGATTCCGCAGGTCATGAGCCACGACGCCGAGCACCTGATCGCGGAGTTGCGGTGGCGTGGACCGAAGCGCGGTAGAGACGTGCATTCTCGATTGCCACAGCCGCTCGGTCCGCCAGCGCTTCGGCCAAACGAAGATCGCCCTGTCCGTAAACGCGAGACGGGGTCGAGGAGCCGAACAGCAGCGCGCCGAGGGGCTGTCCCCGCATCAAGAGCGGCACCGCGACGAACGACGTGAGGCCAGTGGCCAGGAGCGCTTGCAGGTGTTCCGGCCCCTGCGCAAGCGACTCGATGTACTGTGACGTCACGTGCTCGACGACGATGGGCCGTTTGCTCTCAATCACAGACCGCATGAGGTGAGGGAGATCTCGATCGGGCGGCATCTGCTCGAGAACGGCGCAAAGCGCCGCCTTGGCAGGGTCTGCGCTCGCGACCTTCAGTCGCCTGAGCTGCCCTTGCTCCTCCATCACGTCGACGGCACACCAGTCAGCGACATTCTGAACGACCAGCCGAGCCACGGTCGCCAGCGTCTGCTCGTAGTCGAGCGAAGCAGACAGCGCGACGCTGACCTCAGCCAGAAACTGCTGTTCCTTTTCAATCCGCCTTCGCTCGGTGATGTCCTCCGAGATGCCGAGCAGATAAATCGGGTTACCCGCCGTGTCGAGGATCGGAACTTTTTTCGTATGCAGGATGCGAACGCCTTGATGGCGCGTTTGTATCGGTTCTTCCGGATATGTCGACGATCGTGCCGCGTTTCAGGGTCTCGCGATCTTTCTCGACGAAGAACTCGGCCTGTTCCTGTGGCCAAAAATCGTAGTCGCTCTTGCCGATGAACGTCTGCCTCGGCCAACCGAGCAAGTCTTCACCTGCGCGATTGAACCGCACGAACCGCAACGACTGGCTCTCCTTGATGAACAACATGAGGGGAATGTTTTCGATGATTGCGTCGAGGAATGCGTTGGCATCCTTGAGTTCTTCCTCGATGCGCTTGCGCTCCGTGATGTCCCGCAGCGCCACCGTGAGCAGTGTCTTCTCGCCGACCTGCAGCTTTGAGATCGCGGCTTCCGCCGGGAACTCTTCACCGTTCTTGCGCAGACCAGCGATTGTGGTCAGGCGCTCTCCCATGCGGCGCGCGGTCTCAGCGCCGGACGCAAACCGCTCGACGTGCTGACGATGGGCGCTCGCGAAACCGATCGGGAATGAGGATGTCCGAGCGGAGTCGCCGATCGCCTCGGCCTGCGAGTAACCAAAGATCTGCTCCGCTCCATCGTTGAATATGGTGATTCGCTGCTCGTCGTCGATGGAGATGATTGCATCGGCAGAAATCGAAACTGATCCCGGAAAACTTCGCCTCTGACTCCTTAAGCCTCTGTTCCGCGATTTTGATCTGTTCGATATCGGTGCACGTGCCGAACCATTTACTGATCTCGCCATTCGCGCTTAGCAGGGGCACCCCGCGGATCAACCACCACCGGTAGACGCCATCAGCGCGCCGCAAACGGCATTCAAGCGAATAGGTGTCACGGTGTTGTGTCGCACGCTGCCAGGCATCCCACGCGCGCTGCCGGTCGTCAGGGTGGAAAGGAGTGATCCAGCCTTCGCCGTAGCTTTCTTCCAGAGTGAGGCCGGTGTAGTCCACCCATTGCTGATTGAAATAGATGTTCCACCCATCGGCTCTAGTGGCCCAGACGATCTGCGGCATGGACTCGGCCAACTCCCGAAACTCGCGTTCGCTTCTCTGCAGCGCCTCCTCTGCGCGCTTGTGCTCGGTGATGTCCACCACCGTGCCCATCATTCTGACCGGGTCGCCCTTTGGGTTCCGATAGACGCGACCCTTGGCCGAGATCCAGTGAATGGACTTGTCCGCCCAAAGTATTCGACATTCCATATCGAAGTTGTCGGACGCGAACGCTTTTTCGAAAGCTCGTTTTGCAACTTCTCGATCTTCGGGGACAACATGAGTCATGAAGATCGCCGCTCCCCATGTCGGAATGGCCGCCGAATATCCGAATATCTGGTCATGCCTGAGTGACCGCACGGATGTATCGGTGAGGAGATCCAGATCCCACATGCCCATCTGAGCGGAATCGAGCGCGAGGGTAAGGCGCCGTTCACTGTCTTTCAGAGCGGCTTCTGCTCGTTTTCGTTCTGTGATGTCCTCTATTTGAGCGATGTAATAGAGCGGCGCGCCCTCTCGACTACGAAGAATCGAGGCGCTGAGTTGGATATCGACGATCGTCCCGTCCTTGCGGATGTAGCGCTTGCCGAGCTGGTATCGAGGAATCTCCCCACGAGCGAGTTGACCTTTGAGCGCGAGATCCGCGTCGAGATCGTCGGGATGGGTGATGGCCTGGAAAGTGAGTCCTGTCAGCTCGGCGGAACTGTAGCCGACGATCTCGCAGAGCGCACGATTGACACGGACGAAACGCCCATCGAGCGCCTCCAGTGCCATCCCAATGGGCGCTTCATCGATCGTGAGCCGAAATCGCTCCTCCGATTCCTGCAGCGTCCGTTCGATGCGCTTACGCTCGGTGATGTCGATGTTGACGCCGATCATGCGCAGCGGTTCGCCTTGCGCGTCGTAGAAAATATGACCCTGGGAGTTGATCCACCTTTCCTCGGCTGTATCGGAGCTCATCATTCGATACTCCGCCTGCCAGTGATGGTGCTTCTTTCTGAAAACCTCTTGAATGCTCGCCTCACAGACCAGCAGGTCTTCCGGGCGGACTCGCCTGGCCCAATCGTCATACACGCCGCGAGATGCTCTCGAAGGCCGGGCGAATGCGGCTTTCGACTGTTCCGTCCAGACGACCGCGTTGGTACGGATATTCCAATCAAAGGTCCCGATCCCGCCTGCCTCCATAGCCAACTCAAGCCGCTCTTCACTCTCTTGTAACGCTTCCTCGATCTGCTTGCGTTTGGTGATGTCCGTGTGCGTGACGACAGCCCCACCGCGCTCACCAAGCAGCGGTGTGACCGACATCAGGAACCAGCGCTTCTCACTCGGCGAGTGGCAGGGATATTCGAGTACGAAATTGTGAAGTGTGCCGTCGAGCACCGCCTGAATCCCATTCAGCGCCGCCCATCCTCCATCCTCTACTCTCCGGGGCATCGCTGCAGACTTGCAGGTAATTGACGCCCACGCAGTCAGCCACAGCCGCGCCATCGTTTTCATAGGCAAAACGTTTCCATGCTTCGTTGACTGCGATGATGTTTCCTTCCCTGTCGAGCACGGCGATGTTGGCCGCCAGGGAGCCGAGGACAGCCTGGTTGAGCGCTTGGGTCCTGCGCAGCGCCTCTTCCGCCTGCTTGCGTTCGGTGATGTCGTTGAAGAGGATTGCGACGTGCCGCTGCTCGGGCCTGCCGAGTCGGAACGCGTAGACGTCGTAGAACCGGCCGAGGGCATGGGCCGGATTCTCAAACCTCCGCGGCTCGCCGGTCAGAGCAATCTGCCCGTAAATCTGGAACCAGTGCTCCTCGTGCGCCGGCGCGATCTCGCGCATCCGGCGTCCAACGGCGTTCGCGATGCCGGTCTGCTTCTCAAAGACCCGATTGACTTCCAGAAAGCGGTAGTCCAGCGCGTTGTCGGCGTCATCGAACAGTACCTCGATCACGCAGAAACCCTGGTCGATCGAATCAAACAGGGTGCGGTACTTCTCCTCAGACTCGCGCACCTGCCGGTTGGCGTTTTGGAGTGACCGGGCCCCCTTTTTCGTGAGAAATGTCAGATAGATGACGACGATCCCATCAACGGCGAACAAGAGCGACTGGAAGGACGCTTGAACAATGGAATAACCTGCGCCCACCACGAATGTGTAGGCGCCGAGAGGCATGCTGAGCAAGACAGCGCAAATCGCAGGCCCCACGCCGGCAAACAGGCTGGTCACGAGAACCGCCGCAAAGAACAGCACGAATGGAGCACCTGTTCCGGTCAACGGGATAAGCCATATCCTGAGGGCGAACACACTCGCCACCGCGGCGATGCCGAAGAGATACCGAAATACGGTGTTCTGGAACAGAATGTTGACGCGAAACTTCATGCGCATCAGCGAAACTGATGCGCGCACGCTCATCGAGCCCCATTTACATTACCTCTTGTTCGGCTTGTTCAGCCCAATGTTTGCCAACTCCGTCGCTGCAAATGCAACTCCAGAGTTTCACTACTCCGTACTTTTGCTTCAGCGAAGTCCGTAGAAACTGCAGGGTGTTCGCCGCTTACGGAGCGTTGATCACTGCCGCGACTGTCACCACGCCGTACGTGTATGGCGGTCGCGCGTTCATCGTGTATTGGATTGGCAGCTAGCTGCTGTTCGCTGGCTCGCTCACGCTGCTGACGCGCGGGTACGACGACGTCCAGTTCGGCAGCGTGATGATCGGGCTGGCGCAGCTCCTTGGAGTCTGGTCGGCGGGATTGACGCTGCTGGCAGCGTACGCCTCCCAGGCGACGCGCAGAGTCTCGAGGACGCCATGAGGACAGCCGATGCGCACATGTACCGCGAGAAGCTCGGCGAGCGCCTGGGCTAACGTGTACTGGGCTTCAACCACGTTGCAATAAAATAGAACGACGCATGCCACGCCATTCGCCTGCCCGACTCCGCCGCTGGCAGGTCGCGCTCATCCTCACAGTATTTGCCGTCGCTGTAACCGCCGCGGCCGCCGGGGGATGGTGGTACGCACGCGAATCGACGCCGGTGCAGGGCCCGATCGTCCTTATCTCGGTCGACGGTCTTCACCCCGAGGAACTCCAGGCCTACGGGAACGAGACCAGCCGCTCACCGGCGATCGATGCAGTGTCGGCTGATGCTGTCGTATTTGAACGTGCCTACGCGCATTCACCGCTCACGCTGCCCGCGCACGCATCGATCCTCGCCGGACAACTTCCGTTCGAGCATGGCGTACGAGACGAGGCTGGCTTCGCGCTGAGCGACGATGCACGGTCACTCGCGGAGCTGTTGCGAAGTCGAGGCTTTGAAACCGGGGCGGCCGTGTCCTCGTTTCTCCTTCGGCCCGAATCAGGCGTCGCCCAGGGCTTTTCCTTCTTCGACGCCGAGCTGTCTGCCGAACCTGGACAGGACACGCCGGTGGTCGAACGCGACGGCGAGCGTACCGACGGACGCGGCCGAACGATGGGTTCGCGCGCGGCGCGGCCATCGCTTCTTTCTGTTTCTGCAGGTTGACGAACAATCCGCCGACGCATCGGTCGCGCGCCTCGTGGGGCAGCTTAAAGAGCTCGACTTGTACGAGCAGGCGACGATCGTGATTACAGCGGATCGAGGGGACGCCGGCGCGGGAATATCACTCGACGAGGCGGCGCTTCACGTACCGCTCGTCGTCAAGCAACCCGGAAACGTCAGCGCCGGTCACCGCGTGCTGCTCCCCGTGCAGCACATCGATCTCCTGCCGACAGTGCTCGACATGGTACGCGCCCCTATACCTTCCGGGCTGCGAGGCCGCTCACTGAGGTCCGTGCTTGATGGCGATACGACGCGTATACCTGAGCAGCCGATTTATGCGGAAACGCTCGCGCCGATGTTTCGCTTCGGGGGGCGTGGCAAGTTCTCGCTGATTACGCCGGCGTACCGATACGTCCGCGAAGGTCGTGACGAGACAGTCGACGTTGAAACCGGCAGTGGCAGTATTGAGTCCACTGGTGTCGACGCCTCACGAGCGATTGAACTTCGGACGGAGCTCGATCGCCTGCTCGAGGGACAGATGGTGACGCCACCGGCCGAGATCGCGCCTGCGGAGGAAGATCAGTTCGCCGCGCTCGGCTATCTTGCCGCGGTTCCTCTATTCGACGCCGAACCAGAGCCGCTCGAAGCCGATGAGGAAGCATGGGTAGTGCAAACCCACCGAGCGGCGGCAATCCTCGCCAGCAACAAGAATTACCCGGCGGCGATCGCGCAGCTGCGGTCGATTGCACGTGCGTACCCGCGGATGGCGGTCGTTCAGTATCAGCTCGGAACGCTCCTCGGTAAGGTGGGGCGAGTCGAGGAAGCGCGGGCTGCGTTCGATGCCGCTGCGGTGGTCGAGCCCGACAACCCCTACATACCGATCGCGCTCGCGAGTCTGCTCCTTCGGGCGAGTCAACCGGAGGAAGCGCTCCCGTACGCGACGGTCGCCGCCGCGCTCGCCGATCACCACGACAGCCGGTCGCGTGCGTCAGCATACGAGCTGGCAGCGCGCGTTGCGCTTGCCCTGGACGACCTCGAAGCGGCGCGCATGCACGCCGATGCGGCCGAGCGCGCCGATGCAGAGCTACCGATGCGCCGCTTCATCGACGGCCGGATCTTCCATGCGGAGGGCAGCTATGAGGAGGCGCTCACCGCTTTCGAAGAAGCAGCATCGGTCGTCGGCCAGCACGGACACGCCGTTGAAGACCTCGAGCTGAATCTCGGTCAGACGTTGGAGCGGCTCGACCGGTACCAGGAAGCGGAGGAGCATTTCCGCACCGAGCTTCGCACGTTCCCGCGCAACATCCACGCGTATTCGAGTCTGACGATGCTGTACCACGCCTCGAACCGACCGGCGCTGGTCGAAGAGACGATCGAAGCACTTACAGAAGCGATGCCGACTCGGGAAGGATACGAGACAGCCGCCAATCTGTGGACCATCGTCGGCGAGCCGTCTCGTGCCGCGGATGTCAGATCCGAGGCTCGTCTCCGCGTCCGCGGCGACGCGTCTCCCGCACGGCTTCGGCCGGGTGGGCGACGATAACCGCCAGCCCCACGAAGCTCCAGCACAGGTTCCTGACCTTCCGCACCACGGCGAGCGCAACCGCGGCCGCTGGATCGACTGCAAGCAGTGGCGCCGCAGCACCCGTCACGGCTTCGTCCACGCCGACGCGAAACGGCACGAACTTGAACGCTACGGTAACGACGCGGTTGAGCGCCTCGAAGGCAACTGCCTGCGTCAGTGTGGGACTCTGATCCCCCAGCAGCCACCGAAGCGTCAGGAACACTTCAAAAACGGCAACGGTATGGAAGATCGCGTCGAGGCCGAATACCACCCAGAGGCGCTCCTTATGCGCGTGGGAGAATTCGGCGACGGCGAGCCTCAGCCGCTCGAGCTGCTCGCGCCATCGCGAGCGAGCGTTGCGGCCGGTCATTGCCGACCGGCCGATTACTACTCGCATTAGGAACACTGCAGAGACGAGCAGCGCCAGCCCGGCGACCAATCCCCACCACCAACTCGACGGCAGCGGCACTGTCGCGAGCACAATCACCAGTCCGATGGCCACCATTGCCGCGACTGAGGCGGCGTAAACCAGGTTTTCCATCGCAAGCGACGCAACCGAATCCCGCGTCGCGAGATGATGGCGCGTCAGGAAGACCTTGGTGGGTTCGCTGGCGAGAAGCCCGAGAGGTGTGACGCTTCCGATCGCGTCGCCCGCGAGGAATGCGCTGAATGCGCGCCGGAATCGCAGATGCGTGTTCTGCGGCATGCACAGCCGCCAGCATTGAGTGCGCACGGCGAAGCGCACGCCCTGCAGCGCGAGTATCGCCGCCAGACCCCAGCCAACACGCTGAATGCCGCTGACGACTTCATCAATGCCCGCGCGCCGCACGACGTAAGCAAAAAGGCCCACGCCGCCCGCGGTGCATACGGCAGTGATGATGAGGCGGCGACGTTCCCACGGACGCGGCTCGAGCGATCGTGCAGGCGGTTCCAACCCCCTCACTGCGGCCGACTCGACGTTGCTTACCGCAGGCGACTCAATGTCACTCATGCCTGCTCTGGCCCTGCCGACCCGGCCGAGGAGCGTGGGGTCACACGGTGGGCTGGGATTCGACCTGTTTCAGCGCTTCCTGAATGAGCGCCTCGTTGTCTTCGCGTGTCACCTGGCGGCGCAGAATCTTCGACGCGATCGCCACAGACAGGTCCACCGCCTCGTGACGGATCTGCTGGATCGCGCGCGCCGTCTCGAGCTGGATCTGCCGTTCGGCGTTCTTGACGATTCCCGCGGCCTCGGTGCGCGCCTTCTGCTTGAGCTCCTCGCGCAGCGCCTCGGCGTCCGAGCGGCTCCTCGCGAGCATCGACTCGGCCTCGGCGCGCGCCTGAGCCATGATCTGAGTGGACTCGCGCTGAAGTCGCTCCAGCTCCTGTCGTGCGCGTTGCGCGTCCTCGAGAGACTGCACAATCGTCGCCTGCCGGCGTTCCAGCGCCTGCAGCAGCGGCCGCCACGCGAACCGCGCGAGCAGCGCCACCAGGATCAGGAACGTCAGTATCGTCCAGACGAAGAGCCCGGGGTCGGGCTGGACGAGAGGATTCATGGCGTTACTTCAGCAGAACGATGAGCAGCGCGAACACTTCGGCGAGAATCGCGACGCCTTCGAGCAGGAAGAGCGGCAGGTTCACGGCGCCGGTGAGCTGCGCCACCGCGCTCGGCTGGCGGGCAATTCCTTCCGCGAGTCCGGCTGCCAATCGACCAATACCGAGTCCGGCGCCGATGACCGCTAATCCGAGGCCGATACCGGCACCCATATACGCAAGCGCAAACCCTTCCATTCCGTCTCCTCCGTCAGCGAATCGTGCGTTGAAATCGGCGAATTGGCGAAATCCGTCAACCCGTCGATTCGTCAATCCGTCAATCCGTAATTTGAATTCCCTGTTGCATCAATGATGTGCGTGAATGGCCATCCCGATGAACACCGCGGTCAGCAGCGTAAACACATACGCCTGCACCAGAATCACGATGATCTCGAGCGCCGAAATCGCCACCGCCAGCGGCACCGAGAACACCAGTCCGATTCCCATTCCCACGTACTGCCCGGCCATCTCGGCGAAGATGAACACGAACGACAGGATCGCAAGAATCGCGATGTGCCCGCCGGTCATGTTCGCCGCAAGTCGCATCGTCAGCGCGAACGGGCGTACCAGCATCCCGAGGATCTCGATCGGTATCAGCGCGACCGCGAGGAATGGTGACACCCCGTGAGGGACGAGATTCTTCCAGTGCTGCACGGCGCCGTGGGCCTTCGATCCGGCCACGATGATCGCGAAGAAGCTCACCATGGCCAAGGCTGCAGTCACATTGAAGTTCGACGTCGCGGTGGCGCCGCCGTGCAGCAGCCGGCCCAGAAACGACTCGTCGCCGGCGTGCAGGACCCAGTGGTTCAGCAGGCCCAGCACCTCGAACAGCGGAATCATCCCGATCGCGTTGGCCGTCGAGAATGAACGCGAACAGCGTCAGGAGAAGCGGCGTCCACGTCATGGTCCACTTGTCGCCGACGCTCGGACGCACAACCGAGTCGCGAATGAACTCGACCACGGTCTCGAGCGCGTTCATGAACCCGGACGGCACGAGACGATCCTGCCTGATGTACCGCCGCACGAAGAACGTCACAACGACGAACACGAGCGACGCAACAAGCCAGAGCATGAAGACGTGCTTGGTAACGGAGAAATCGATACCACCAATTGTGGGCAGATGAATGAGTGGATGATCGAGCCCACTGTTGGCGACGTGCTCGATGATGGTTTCGCCCGCGTTGAACCCTTCCTGGGCGGCCTCGGCCGCGTGTTCCTGAACCTGCTGCACGTTCCTTACCTGATGTCGTTTAATGGGGCGCGGGGGCGTTCCCCGCGAACAAGCGCTGCAGACAGAGCGCCTCGAAGAGATGCAGGGCGATGAAATACGTCGTGAAGCTTACGACGAACGGCAGAGGCCGGAGGGCCAGCACCCTCAACATGATCGTGACGTACACGCCGAAAAACACCAGCTTCCCGGCGAAAGCCGCGACCATGAGGGGCGTCACCAACTCGGGCCGCGACGTGAAGTTTCGCGCCACGAGCACCCACGTAGAGGCTGCGCCGGCGAGGGGCGCCAGCATACCAAACAGCACCTCGCGGCTGCTCGACACGCCGGACCAGACGGCGATCGCCAGCCACGAGCCGACGCTCGCCCCCACCATCCATGCCAAAGGCTTCATGAGCGCCAGATTGTCTTGGCCAGCCCATAGAAGCCGACGATCGAGCCCCAAAATCAAACCTCCGAACAGAAACCATGGGGACGTGCCGCGCCACTTGTCGATTGCGTAGCCGATACCGCCGAGCAGGATGATTGCGCCTATCAACGTGTAGCTTGCCATTGCCGCCGGCGCCGACTCGCTGATCGTGCTCTGCAGCGCCTTCAAACCGCGGGTTGAAAACAGTGGGCGTGGCATGGCTTCACGTCGCCCCTTCCGGGCCCTCAAACAAACGCTCAATCGTATCAAACGTAGATTGACAGTAGCAACGCGCCGAAGACTATACTCGCGGTGTACAGGGGCGATGCACGACCACTCGATGTCTCGTCTGGCGTTGGTTCCGGCTTTGACTCTGGCGGCATGCTGGGTCGTGGCAGTCAGTGCTCCACGGGATCTCCACGCACAGGCCGGACTCCGGGAACGGACGATCTTTGTCAGCGCCTTGAATTCGCGCGGCGAGGTCGTCGAAGGCCTCGGAACCGAGGACTTCGTCGTGACCGAGGACGGCAGGCGGCGCGAGGTCCTGCGCGTGTCCTCGGCGCTCGAGGCTATTGACATCGCGGTGCTCGTCGACAATAGCGCCTCGTCGATGAAGGCCATCCCATCGATTCGCGACGGACTGCGCGATTTCGCCACGCAGATGGCAGTGGGAAATCAAATCGCCCTCGTTGCACTGGCCGATCGCCCGACCATCTTCGTGGATTACACGTCCAACCCGGAGCGGTTCGGCCAGGGTATCGGACGGCTGTTCCCGATGAGCGGCAGCGGTATGACGCTGCTGGACGCGATTATCGAAGTGTCCGCAGGCCTCCGCAGGCGGGAGGCGCCAAGGGCGGTCATCATCCCAATCATTACCAACGGGGCTGAGTTCACCAACCGGTACGCCCGAGACGTCGTGGCGGCCGTAAGGCAGGCTGGAGCCAGCCTCCATGCTATCGTGATTGGAAATCTGACACTCGGCTCGACCGAGGAGCGCGAACGTGCGTTCACGCTCGACCAGGGAACGCGGACGACGGGCGGTCAGCACGTCACCCTGTTCGCCGAAAGTGCGGTGGAACAGGCGCTGCTCAAGCTCGCCCGGGAGCTGACAGGGCAGTACAAGGTTGTCTACGGCCGGCCGGAATCGCTGATCCCACCGGAAAAGGTTGAGGTAGCATCGGCGCGTACTGGCGTTACCATGCGGGGCACGCCGGCGCGCGGCCAAACTGGAGCCTGACGTGACACGAGGCATACCCACACGTATTCGGCGCGGTGGTCGTCCTTGCGGCCGCAGCCGCATTGGCCGCCGCACAACGCCCGCAGTTTCGGAGCACCGTCGACATCGTCTCGCTCAACGTCACCGTAGTCGACGGCGCCAACCATTACATTACGGACCTCGATCAGCCCGACTTTTCCGTGTTCGAGGACGGCGTCAAGCACGACATCGTCTTCTTCACGCGGCGGCCGCAGCCAATTGCCCTCTCCCTGTTGCTCGACAGCAGCGCGAGCATGGAGGACAAGCTGCCGACGCTTCAAGTAGCCGCGACGAACTTCGTGAAGCGGCTGAAGGCGAACGACCTCGCGCAGATCATCGACTTCGACAGCCGGGTCTCGATCCGGCAGCCGTTCACCTCGAATCAGGCTGCAGCTCGAAGCCGCCATTCTCCAGACCGCGTCCGGCGGATCCACGTCGCTGCACAACGCGATCTACGTGTCGCTGAAGGAGTTGGGCAAGATCAAGGCGCAGAACGAAGAAGATGTGCGCCGCCAGGCCCTCATCGTGTTCTCGGACGGCGAGGACACCTCGAGCCTCGTCTCATTCGAAGAAGTGCTCGATCTGGCCAAGCGGTCGGAAACGTCGATCTACACGATTGCGCTTCGCGGCAACGACTCCAGCACTCGCGGATTTCGTGAGGCGGAATTCGTCATGCGCCAGCTCGCGCAGGAGACCGGTGGACGGGCCTTTTTCCCGGCCAAGATCGAAGACCTGACCGGGGTGTACACGCAGATTGCTGACGAGCTCGCCAGCCAGTACACGCTCGGATACACGTCGAAGAATCCCAGGGTCGATGGCGCCTTCCGGCGAATCGTCGTCCAGGTGGCACGGGCCAACGTGACCGCGCGCACCAAGAAAGGGTACTTCGCTCCAACCCGTTGAACGTTCTTCCTCTCGTCCTGTACGCCGCAGCAGGCATCGCCTATGCCGTGCACTTCGCGAATCGGCAGCCGTCTGCCGGCCGCACCGCGACCGCTCTGCTGATTCTGGCGGCACTCGCCCACACCTTCGTCATCGGCATGCAGACGATGGAGGTGCGGCACGTGCCGTTCGCCAACCCCTCGCGCGCGATCTCGACGTTCGTCTGGCTGCTCGCCCTCTCCTACCTCTACCTCGAGACAACGACGGAGGAGCGTTCGATGGGCGTGTTCATCATGCCCATGCTGGTGGGACTGCAGACGATCCCCGCGCTATCGCCGGGCGTCGAGAACGTCGATCCGGTGCTCGACAGTCCGTGGTTCTGGGTGCACGTCTCCTCGCTGCTCTTCGCGTATGCGAGCTTCGGGCTCGCCGGCGTCCTTGGTCTCACGTATATGGTGCAGTTCAAGGAGATCAAGAAAAAGCATTTGGGCTACTTCTACACGCGGCTGCCGTCGCTGCAAACGCTCGATGTGATGAATTCGCGGGCGGTCGCCATCGGGTGGCTGTTCCTTACGGTGGGGGTCGTCGTGGGGGCGATCTGGACGGCCCAGGCGCGTGTTGCGGCGCCAAACGATCCGAACCTGCAGTTGATGGCGCTGAACGACCCGAAGATTTTTGTCGCGGTGCTCACGTGGGCCGTCTATTCGTTCGCGGTCTTCGCACGGCGCACGATGGGCTGGACAGGGCGTCGCGCCGCCTGGCTCTCGGCGGTCGGGTTCGCGATCGTTCTGCTCAATTTCCTGCCCATCAGCTACTTCGTCACGACCAGCCATACGTTCCAGTGATCGTGACAGGTAGACGGCCGTGCATCTCCTCCTTCTCGGCGTAAGTCATCGGACGGCACCCGTCGATCTGCGCGAGCGCCTCGACTTTTCGAGCCGCGATGTCGGCGCCGCCGTCGAATCACTGGCAGCCCGGTCGTCCGCAACCGAGTCGGTAGTGCTCTCGACCTGCAACCGATCGGAGATCTACGTCGCAAGTGCTGATTCCGGACGTGCGCGCGAGGAGCTGCTCGCTTTTCTCGGCGACTACCACCAGCTCGCGCGCGAGGCGTTTCTGCCGCATCTGTTCTCCCATGAAGACACCACGGCTGCGCACCATCTGTTCCGCGTCGCCGCCGGCCTGGACTCGCTGGTGCTCGGTGAACCGCAGATCCTGGGTCAGGTGAAGGACGCGTTCCAGGCAGCCGCCGAGCGCCGCTGCACCGGCCCGCTCCTCAGCAAAGCATTCCACTGGGCCTTCGGTGTAGGGAAGCGCGTGCGTACGGAAACGGCGCTCGGGGAGGGCGCAGTGTCGATCAGCTTTGCAGCCGTCGCCCTCGCCAGGAAGATCTTCGGACGATTGGAGGGGCGGCGCGTGCTCGTGGTAGGTGCCGGCGAAACCAGCGCGCTGACCGCACAGCACCTCCGCAGCCACGGCGCCGGCGAAATCGTGATCACCAACCGGACAGCCGCAGCAGCCGACGTGCTTGCGAATCAGGTGGCTGGACGTGCCGTGCCCTGGACCGACATGGCGAGCTCGATGGCGCTTGCGGACATCGTCGTAACCGCAACCGGATCGCAGCGGCCGATCATCACGCGGGCGGATGTCGAGGCGGCGACAGGTCGGAAACGCGTCGATCCGCTCTTCATCATCGATATCGCCGTGCCACGCGACGTCGATCCGTCCGTTTCCGAAATCGAGCAGGTTTTTCTCTACAACGTGGACGATCTGCAAGGCATCGTCTCCGAGAACCTCGCGAGGCGCGGCGCCGAGATTGCGCGCGCCGAAGCCATCGTCTCCGAAGAGCTGGCCCGGTTCACGTCGTGGCATCGTTCGCGCCGGGCGATTCCGACCGTAGTCGCGCTTCGGCAGCGGTTCGACGACATCCGGCGTGCTGAATTGCGGCGCCTCGAGGCGAAACTCGGCGCCTTGTCGCCCGAGGCTCGCATGCGCATCGACGAGGTCACCAGGCTCATTGTCGAAAAGCTGCTGCTCGAACCGACCGAGCAGCTCAAGGCACTTCCCGACGAGGAAACGCAAGCGGCGTACACCGAAGCGGTGAACCGTCTGTTCAGACTGAGCGAAGACGCAGCGCCGCCTGGCACCGGCGATGCCGTGTCGGCACCCTTCACAAAACCACGAAACGACTGAATCCCGCCGCTGCAGCGGTCGATTCGTGCAGGGTGCGGCTGAAGCCGGACACTACGTACGTGCGTCGGCTGGTGCATAGACACGTGGATAAATTTCCCGATAGATGCTGAAATGACACGCGACGGACTCGAGTATCCATGACGACGCTGCGACTCGGTACGCGCGGCAGCCAGTTGGCGCTGATCCAGGCGAACATGGTCGCCGCCCTGTTGCGCGCCCGGACGGGCGTGTCGTGCGACGTGATTGCGATCAAGACATCAGGCGACCGCCTGGCCGATGCACCGCTCGCGCAGATCGGCGGCAAGCGCGTTTTCGTCAAGGAAATCGAAGATGCTCTGCTCGACGGCGCGGTCGACCTGGCGGTGCACAGCAGCAAGGATCTGCCTGCGGAATTGCCGGACGGCCTGGCCCTCGGCGCCACGCTTCCGCGCGAGGACCCGCGCGACGCAGTCGTGTTGCCTGCCACGACCGACGAGGGACCTGTCCCGAGCGGTGTCGCGCAGCCTGTTCCGAGCGTCGGCGAGCGGCCTTTCCCGGCCGGCGTCGACTTTCCTGCCGTAAACGCACCCGCGGCGTCGATCGCCACGTTCGCGCAGTTATCTCTGGAAGACATCGTGCGGCGCGTCGGCGAAGCGCCCACTATTGGCACCAGCAGCGTGAGGCGGACCGCCCAGCTGATGCAGTTGTTCCCGGGTGCGATATTCCGCGCGATCCGTGGGAACCTGGACACGAGGCTTCGAAAATTGGACAACGGAGAGTTCAACGCGGTGGTCCTGGCGGCGGCGGGCCTGCGGCGTCTGGGTCGTCACGCGCGTATTTCGGCGGTGCTTCCGCCCGAGGTCTGCCTGCCCGCTCCCGGACAGGGAATCATCGCTGTGGAAACGCGGCGCGACGACAGTGCGGTGCGCGCCTTCGTCGACCGTATCAACGATCCGACGTCCGCATCGGCTCTTGCCGCTGAGCGTATGGTCGTGCTTCGTCTCGGCGGAGGATGTCAAATGCCGATTGGCGCCTATGCGACCGTTTCGAGCACCGAGTTGTCGCTGAGCGCCATGGTCATCTCGCTCGACGGCGCACGTGTCATCCGTGCGGAGGCATCTGGAGCCGTCACCGAGCCCGAAGCGGTAGGCACTCGCGCGGCGATGCGCTTGCTGGCGCAGGGCGCAGCAGAAATACTCGCGGAAGCGGCGGGCGCCCGCGGGGCTGTCGAAGGGCTTCAACCGTGAAGCGACCAGCCGTGTATCTGATCGGAGCAGGTCCCGGCGATCCGCGCCTCATTACGGCTCACGGGCTCGAGTGCCTCCGCGCCGCTGATGTCGTCGTGTACGACCACGTGGTGTCGCAGCGGCTCCTGCGACAGGCGCGAAGCGATGCAGAGCTGATCGACGTGGGAACGGCGACTCCGCAGGCGATGGCCCAGGAGGCCGTCAGCTATCTGCTTGCAGAAAAGGCCCGCGAGGGCAAACGCGTCGCGCGGCTGAAGTGGGGCGACTCATTCGTGTTTGCCCGCGGTGCCGAAGAAGCGCTGTTCCTGCACGAGCAGGGCGTGCCGTTCGAAGTCGTACCCGGCGTACCGGCCGCCGTCAGTACAACCGCGTACGCCGGCGTGCCCCTCAGCTATCCCGGCGCCGGCGACACTGTCACGCTCCTTCGAGGGCACGAAGACGACAACCGCGCGATGCCCGATGTCGATTGGGCGAGTCTCACCCGCCTTGACGGCACCGTCGTGTGCTACGCAAGCCCCCAGCAACTGACACACATCCTGGAGTCGCTGCGCGACAACGGCTGGGGAGCCGACACCCAGGGCGTCCTCATCTACAACGGCACACTGCCCGACCAGGAGACGATATCCGGAACTATTGCGGAGTTGCTGGATCGACTCGGTGAGCACCCGCGGCGCAAGCCGGCAACGCTGGTCGTTGGACGCGTGGTCGGATTTCGAGAGCACCTGCGCTGGTTCGATGCCCGCCCGCTTTTCGGCCGCCGCGTGCTCGTCACTCGGCCTCGCGAGCAGGCCGCTGACCTCGTCGATCGTCTTGCCGCGCTTGGCGCCGACACCGTCGAGGCACCTGTGATCCGAATCGCGCCTCCTGAAGACCGCGGACCGTTGCTGCAGGCAGCAACGACACCGGACGCCTACGATTGGATCGTGTTCACGAGTGTCAACGCGATAGATGCGTTCATGAAGGCGTTGTACGAAGGGGGCCGGGACATCCGAGCGCTCCACGGTCCGAGGCTGTGCACGGTTGGTCCGGGAACCGCCGAGAAGCTAGCGGAATATCGCATCAGAGTCGACCTGATCCCCAATGAGTATCGCGCCGAAGGGGTGGTCAAAGCGATGGCGGAAAAGAGCGCGCTCGACGGCATGCGTGTGCTGCTGCCGCGTGCGGACATCGGGCGCGAGGTGATTGCCGAAGAGCTGCGGCGCGCGGGCGCCGCCGTGACCGATGTCGTTGCGTATCGAACCGTGGCGGAAGAGGCGCTGCCGGACGATCCCGACGTGTACGCCCTGCTGCTCGAAGGCCGCATCGATGTAGTTACGTTCACGAGCGCATCCGCGGTGCGCAGCTTTGCGCGGATCTGTGGGACCGATCAGTCCGTGGACCTGCTCAAGAACACCGTCGTCGCTGTCATCGGACCGTCGACGGCGGAGGCGGCGCGCCAATTCGGTATCGCAGTAACGGTTCAGCCGTCGACCTATACGATTCCAGCGCTCGTAGACGCGATCGTCGGGCATTACGCCGCAGCACGCTAAACCGTTATGTAAGGACACTCCTCATCGGATATCAAGGGCGCGCCCTTGGCTAGTTCCGTGTGTGGCAAGATCCCCCCTATATGGCTGTAAAAACTGCGTCCCGACTGATCCTTGCTCGCCGGCCTCGGCGGCTGCGGCGGACCGAAGCGATCCGCAGTCTGGTGCGCGAAACGCACCTGACGCCGGAATGCTTCATGTATCCCCTTTTCGTCTGCGAAGGGAAGGGCATCCGTCGCGAGGTTCCATCGATGCCGGGCGTGTACCAGCTGTCGGTGGACGAGGCAGTACAGGAAGCGGCAGCAGCCAGACACGACGGCATTCTTGGAGTGCTGCTCTTCGGCATCCCGGGCAACAAGGATGCGACGGGCTCGACGGCCTCCGATCCCGAAGGACCGGTGCAGGCCGCAGTGCGCGAAATGAGGCGCGCCGTTCACGACCTTGTCATCGTCACGGACGTGTGCCTGTGCGAGTACACATCGCACGGTCATTGCGGGATCCTGGACGGAGACGAGGTCGCCAACGACATGACCGTCGCCCACCTGGTGCAGGTTGCGCTGTCGCACGCCGTCGCTGGCGCACACTTCGTTGCGCCGTCGGACATGATGGACGGCCGTATCGGAGCTATACGTCAGGCGCTCGACGAGCGCGGCTTCGAGCAGACCGGCATCATCTCGTATGCGGCGAAGTACTGCTCGGCGTTCTACGGGCCGTTTCGTGATGCCGCCGATTCCGCGCCCCAGTTTGGTGACCGGCGAAGCCATCAGATGGACCCCGCAAACGTCGATGAAGCGTTGCGCGAAGTGGAGGCCGACCTGTCCGAAGGCGCCGATATCGTCATGGTGAAGCCCGCGCTCACCTATCTGGACGTCATCGCAAAGGTCAAGGAGCGCTTCAATCAGCCGACTGCTGCTTATTTCGTCAGCGGCGAATACGCGATGCTGAAGGCTGCGGCCGCGAACGGCTGGATCGACGAGACCCGCGCCATGATGGAAGCGCTCACGGCGATCCGACGCGCCGGCGCGGACATCATCGTGACCTATTACGCGCGAGAGGCGGCGCGGATGTTACGCATGTCATGAAAAAAACTGCGCGTAGCAAGCAGCTCTTCCTGCGAGCCAGCCAAGTCCTGCCCGGCGGCGTAAACAGCCCCGTACGGGCGTTCCAGGCAGTAGGCGGCGCACCGCTCTTCATTCGGCGTGCGTCGGGTGCGGTCATGGAGGACGTCGACGGCAATCGCTTCATCGACTATGTCATGTCGTGGGGCCCACTGATTCATGGCCACGCACCGCGAGGTCTGGTGCGAGCGGTTGCCTCCGCTGCACGACACGGTACCAGTTTCGGCGCACCTACGGCGCTCGAGCACGAGCTGGGCGAACGCGTGCGCGCGCTTGTGCCATCGATGGAGCGCGTTCGATTCGTCAGCTCCGGAACCGAAGCGACGATGAGCGCCGTCCGCGTCGCGCGCGCGTTTACCGGGCGCGACAAGATCATCAAGTTCGCGGGCTGCTATCACGGCCACGGCGACGCTTTCCTCGTCAAAGCCGGCTCCGGGGCGACGACCCTCGGCGTGCCGACCAGTCCCGGCGTGACTCGCTCTTCCGCGTCGGACACGTTGCTGGGTGGCTACAACGATCTCGCATCGGTCGAGGCCCTCTGCGAGGCGCACGGTCCGAACATCGCGGCGATCGTCGTGGAGCCAATAGCCGGCAACATGGGCGTAGTACCGCCGTCCGATGGCTTCCTGCCGGGCCTTCGGGAGCTGTCGACCCGCCACGGTGCGGTGCTCATCTTCGACGAGGTGATCTCGGGTTTCCGAGCCTCCGCAGGAGGAGCACAGGCCATCTTCGGGATAACGCCAGACCTCACGTGCCTCGGAAAGATCATCGGAGGAGGATTCCCTGTCGGCGCATACGGCGGACGGACCGACATCATGAACATGGTGGCGCCCGCTGGCCCCGTGTATCAGGCAGGCACGCTGTCGGGGAATCCCGTCGCCATGACGGCCGGCCTCTGGGCCCTCAAGCGACTGCCTCCGGGCTTGTACAGAGACCTGGCGCGCCGCACATCGGCTCTCGCGGCCGGCATGGCCGATGCGGCGCGCGCCGCTCGCGTGTCGCTGCAGATCAACGCGTTCGGATCAGTGCTGACGCCGTTCTTTACCGCCTCACCGGTACGCGACTATGACTCCGCGCTGGCGGCCAATACGATGGCGTACGCTGCGTTCTTCAGGGGAATGCTGGAGCGAGGCATCTATCCGCCGCCGTCGCAGTTCGAAGCGTGGTTTCTGTCAGCGGCGCATACCGACGCACATGTGCGGCGGACAATTGACGCCGCGCGACGCGCCATGAAGGACGTCGCGCGGCAGATCTGAACCTGCCAAGGGCCCGCCCTTGATATCCCGGTGAATGCCCCTTGGCTGGTTGGCCGTATCTCTTTGGCGCGCGCCGTTCGTGGTTACTTGGAAGTGTTTATCTGGACCGGCTGATCGACCCGTACGCGCAGCACGGATCCCGCCGGCAGATCGACCTCCTTGCCTTCAGTCGCGGCAAGGGTGCCACCGGCCCCGATCAGAATTCCCGCGAGCGCGCCTTTGAAGCCGCCAAGGATACCGCCGATAATCGCGCCGACACCCGCGCCTGTACCAATGCGCGCCGTTTCGCCCTTGATGCCTTCGCCTTCGATCGCCTGCGTCACCGTGCCGCGCATCGGGTAAGCTCGGCCGTTCACCGTGAGCTGGTCGAAGCTGAGCGTCATTCGCGCCGTACGGTTCGTACGGGTTGCGGGCTCGACACTCGTCACCACTCCACGCATCACTGACCCGGCAGGCACGAGCGTTCGACCGCCGCTATTGAAGTCCACGAGCGTCGTGGCTTCGAAGCGATCTTCGACCGCTGCGGTTCCGGAATTCAGTCGCGTCCCAACTCGCACGTCGAGTTCAGTCCCCACTGGAATCTGCGCAGTGCCAGCGGCCGGCGTGGCGGCCGGAGTGTTGGTGGTGGTGCGAGGAGCCTGGGGCGCCGCAGCCGGGGCTGGCGCAGGCGGCGTAGACGCGTTGGTCGCGTCGCCGCGAGCACGGGTGCGAAGATTCTCGACACGGTCGCGAACATCAGCGTACTCGCTGCGGACGAGCGAACCTTCCTTGCGCAGCTTCACTTTGAGATAAATGACTTCGTCGCGAAGGTCGTCGAGCTCCGCCTGGAGCTGATTGGCGCGCGCGGCGTCGCGCGTGCGCGCCTGAGTTACGTCCGTGCCTGCCTGATAGACGTTGTCCTGTAGACGCTGAATGTCGGCCTGGGTCACGTTCCCCTGCGCAGCCGCCGACGCGGCCAGGCCGATCGTGATAAGAGCCGTCAGCGCGGCCCGACGTATGCAACGCATGCGAACTTCCCCCTCTCGTGTGTCACTCAGTAGAGACGTCCGGATACCGCCTCTGGTCGGGTGCAATTGATGGGCCACGGGCGTGGCCGGCGCCGCCGCCCTGGCGTCAGTTTCTCCAAGGCATCAGCCGCTCAATCCAGCTGATTCGCGTGAGATCGTTGTAGATGACGGTGACCATCAGCATCATGAGCAGGACAAATCCGGCCAGGAGCATCTTCTCCTTCACCGGCAGGCTGAAATCCCTGCGCGTAATCCCCTCGACCGCCATGATGAGAATGTGACCGCCGTCGAGAACCGGAATCGGCAGCAGATTGAGCAGCCCGAGATTGAGGCTGATCGAGGCCATCAGGGTGAAAAGCGCCATCCAGCCAGCCTCCGCGGATTCGCCCGAGAGCTGCGCTATTGCCACCGGCCCCATCAACTGCCGCGGTGACGTCTCACCGACGAACAGACCGCCGAGAGTGCGAAAGATCAGGCCGCTGAACTCGATGTTCTTCTCGAGGCTCATCTGAATGGCTTCGAGCGCGGTGGGGTCCACGTGCCGGGTCGGTTCGGTGACGTACACGCCCAGCATGCCCCTGTCGCCCCGCTGCTCGGGCGTCGCCCGAACCGGAAGCTGCTGGTCGCCCCGCTTGATCGTCAACTCGATCTCACGTCCACCGTTGCGCGAGATCGCCTCGATGAGCTGACTCCTCGTCGCCATGCGCTCGCCGTTCACCGCCAGTACGATGTCGCCGTCCTTCAGCCCCGCCTTCTCCGCCGGCTCCCCGGCTATCACTGATGAAACGATTGGATTGCTGTTGGGCAGGACTCCGATAGTGCCCACCTCGAACCGGTCCTGAGACTCGGGATGGACTGTAACCAGGCGCGTCTGACCATCACGCATGAATGCGAGTGAGACGTCTCTGTTAGCGCGTGTGCCGACGGCGATGAACAGATCCTCCCAGGTCTCCACGCTCTCCCCCGCGATCGACAGGATCCGATCTCCGGGAACAATGCCCGCAGCGTCTGCGCTCGACCCGGGAGTCACCGCGCCGACGATCGGTGGCTGATCCTGGTAGACCGGCACCTCGGCCCCCTGCGCGAGTACAACCGCCATGACGACAATGGCGAGGAGGATGTTCATGACCGGTCCCATGATCAAAATCTGGAACCGCTCCCACTTCGTTCGTGACAGGAATTCGTCGGGCCGACCAGAGAGGGCGTCGTCGGGGTTTTCGCCCGCCATCTTGACGTAGCCGCCCAGCGGTATTGCGCTCAGGCAGTACTCGGTATCGCCGCGCTTGGTCTTCAGCAGCTTCGGACCGAAGCCCAGCGAGAATGTCAGCACGCGAACGCCGAGTCGGCGCGCGGCCAGGAAATGACCGAGCTCGTGAACGAAGACGAGCACGCCAAGGACGAACAGGAATGCGACTATCGTGTTCACTGTGTCAATTCTAACGCGTATGGCCGTTGACGCTTGGCGTAGGCTGGGCGTTTCACTTTTGACGGCCAACTTACGAGACGGTGTTCAGCTCCCGCGCCGCGTCGCGGGCGCATTCGCGGGCCCACCGGTCCACCCGCTGCACAACCTGTAGCGACGACACGTCCTCCTTGCTGTGTGCGTTCATGGTCTTCTCGATCACCCGGGGAATCCCCGTAAAGCCGAGCTTTCGCTCCAAAAAAGCCTCGACCGCGACTTCATTTGCAGCATTGAGAACCACAGGGACGGTTGCCTCCGCCCGAAGCGCCCGGTAAGCAAGATCCAGGCACGGGAACCGGCTCGGCGACGGAGGCTGGAACTCGAGCGGGCCGACGCGCGTGAGATCGAGCGACGGCAAAGGGGCGTCCCATCGTTCCGGATACGAGCATGCGTACTGGATCGGCAGCCGCATATCGGTCACCCCCAGTTGGGCGATAACCGATCCATCGCGCAGCTCGACCATCGAATGGACGATCGACTGGGGATGGATGACGACGTCGATTTGATCGGCGGTCACGCCGAACAGCCAGTGCGCCTCGATGACCTCGAGCCCCTTGTTCATCAATGTTGCCGAGTCAATTGTGATCTTCTTCCCCATCTGCCACGTCGGGTGCTGCAAAGCGGCTTCCGGATCGACGTGTTCGAGCGTCCGATGATTGCGAAACGGGCCTCCGGAAGCCGTGAGAATGAGGCGTCGGATTTCCTCGCGCGAGCGCCCGTGCAGGCACTGATGAATAGCGTTGTGCTCGCTGTCGATCGGCAGAATCGCCACGCCGCGCTTGCGCGCAGCATCAGTGACAAGTCGACCCGCCATGACCAGCACTTCCTTGTTGGCGAGTGCGATTGTCTTGCCGGCCTCAATGGCCGCGAGCACCGCTTCGAGGCCAGCGGTACCCGCAGACGCGCAGATGACGATGTCGACGGCCGGGTGCGTAGCCACCGCAACAAGCCCGTCCGGCCCGGCGTCAAGCGTCGCAGGCGGCGGTGTGCCACACAGCAACCGGAGCTTGTCTATCCCCTGTCCGGTTGCCATGGCTGCTACAGCGGGACGGTAACGCGCGATCTGCTCTGCGAGGAGCGCTGCGTTGTCGCCCGCTGCGAGCGACACGACCTTGAGCCGCTGCGGATGGGCATCGACCACGGCAAGCGCGCTGCGCCCGATCGACCCGGTCGAGCCGAGAATGGCGACGTGCTTCACGATCAGGCCTGCAGGTACAAGTAAAACGCGGGGGTGGCAAACAGCAGCGCATCGATTCGATCGAGGATCCCGCCGTGTCCCGGAATGATCACGGAACTATCCTTCACGCCAGCGATACGCTTGAGCCGCGATTCAAAGAGGTCGCCGACGATACCGAGTACGACCATGATCACACCCAACAGCGCGAGCGACAGGCGGCCCGCTCCAGGAAGCAGCGCCGGCCCGGCCAATGCGACAAACAGGGTAGCCAGCACGAGTCCACCGACGGCGCCTTCCACGGTTTTCTTCGGACTGATCGCCGGCGCCAGCAATCGCCGGCCGAACAGGCGGCCCGTATAGAACTGCGCTGAGTCGCTGACCGCTATCGTGGCAATCAGCAGCAGCGGTCCCATCCGGCCGGCCATGCTCTCGATTGCTGCCAGCATCCCGAGCGGCATTCCGACATACCACTGCGCGAGGACGCGCGCGGCCGCACGATCCACGGTCAGCCCGAGAAACACCACTTCGACGGCAAGCCAGCCCAGGCCAAGCAGCAACACCGCGAGCAACGGGCCGGGAGTAACGTCCGACATCCACCAGCATGTCGCGACAACGAGAACCAGCAGTGGAGCGAGGTGCGGCGGCTTCCCGTCCTGGTGCAGCACTCCGAGGTATTCGCGGGACGCGAGAGCGGCAACCAGACACGCGAGGACGCGAAGCCCGACTGGTGGAAGGAGCAGGATGGCCGCAAGAGTAGCGGCACCGAGTGCGACCCCGCTGAGGAGTCGCGTCATTTCGCGCCGATCGCCGCTCGCGCCGATGTGATGCCGCCGTACCGCCGTTCGCGTTTCTGATACGCCAGAATCGCCTCGAGCAGATGCCTGCGCCGGAAGTCGGGCCACAGCGTTTCGGTAACGTAGATCTCCGCGTAGGCTATCTGCCACAGCAGATAGTTGCTGACGCGCATCTCGCCGCTCGTGCGGATGAGCAGGTCCGGATCGGGCTGACCGGCCGTGTACAGGAGCTGTGCGAAACGACCCTCATCGAGTTCTTCCGGACGTATCCCCGACGCGATGGCCCGCCGCGCCGCATCGACGATTTCGGCGCGGCCGCCGTAGTTCAACGCGATGTTGAACAGCATGCCGGTGGCGTCTGACGTTCGATCCATCGCGACGCACAGCTCGCTCTGCACGTCGGACGCGAGATCTTCCATGCGACCGATCACCCGGAATCGGATGTTGTTTCGCAGCAGCGTATCCAGCTCGGACCGCAGATACCGCTTGAGGAGCAACATGAGCGTGCTGACCTCGGAGGCGGGACGCTTCCAGTTTTCGATGGAGAACGCATAGAGCGTGAGCACGCGGAGGCCAAGCCGCGCGCCCGTTTCTACTGTCTCGCGGACGGGATCGATGCCGGCCCGGTGGCCCTCCACCCGCGGCAGAGACCGTTGGGCGGCCCAGCGGCCATTGCCGTCCATGATGATCGCGACGTGGGCTGGCAGTCGTTCGAAGCTGATCTGCCGGGCCAGCGCCTCGTCGGCATGCCCCGTCGGGATCCATGCCAACAGCTGCTCAAGCGACACGTGCGGGCACCTCGATTTCCAATCAATCATAGTCCACGCCGACGAGGAACAGCCCGTGCGGAGGCGCGGTCGCACCCGCCTGCGCGCGGCTGGCTACCTCCAGGAGCTTCGCCATCGAGGCTGCCGATCGCCGGCCGTGTCCGATTTCAACCAGCGTCCCCACAATCGCGCGGACCATGTGGCGCAGAAACCCGTTGGCGCTGACTTCGTATGCCAGCAGCGTGCGCTCTTCCCGAGTCGGGACATACGGCACCACGTCGACTTCGATGTGATGAATGATTGAACGCGACACGGTCCGAACGCCATCTCTGACGTGACTTCCGGCACTGCAGAACGAAGAAAAATCATGCGTTCCGACGAGCACGTTCGCAGCTGTCTGCATGGCGGAAACGTCGAGCGTCTCCGGCACGTGCCAGACGTAGGCCCGCTCGAATGGACTCACGCGAGGCGCATTCCGGAGCAGATAACGATAGGTTTTCGACCGTGCGCTGAACCGCGCATGAAAGTCTTCAGCGGTATCTTCAACCTTGATGATGCGAACGTCGGACGGAAGCCACGCGTTGAGACCTCGAGCCAGGGTCTCCACCGGATGGTCGCAGGTCACCTGCACGCTGGCGACCTGACCGAGCGCGTGTACTCCTGCGTCGGTCCGGCCGGCACCCTGCGCGCTTACCGCGTTCCCCTCGAAGCGTGCGACCGCCTCCTCGAGAAGGCCCTGGACGGACTCCCCACTCGCCTGCCGCTGCCAGCCCACATAGCGAGTTCCGTCGTAGCTCAGGGTGATCTTCAGCGTACGAGCCATCGCGAATCCGAACCTGGAGCCACGGAGTGCTGTGTATTCAGCCTCGCGATCCCGGTTTGATCACCGGCTCGCCCGTCAGACACTGGGGGCATTCGGCCGGCTCGTACGTCGGCAGCGACACCGTTGCAAGCGCGTAGAAGGGCACATCGAGGGCCTGTTCACCGCCACTGCGGTCGATAATGGCGGCGGCTCCGACGACCTCGGCGCCCGCGGCTCGCGCCACTTCGATGGTTTCTCTCGTCGACAGGCCCGTGGTGACGACGTCTTCCACCACGAGAACGCGCTCGCCGGGTTCCAGGCTGAATCCGCGTCGGAGGTGAAGCTTCCCTTCCTGACGCTCGGCGAACAGCGCGCGGACGCCGAGCACCCGGCCCACTTCCTGTCCGATAACGATGCCACCAAGCGCAGGCGAGAGAACAGCGTCGGCTCGCAGGTCGCGAACGTGTGCGGCGAGCGCCTTCCCGAGCGCTTCGGCCTCGCGAGGATGCTGCAGCACAAGCGCGCACTGCAGATAGCCGGAGCTGTGAAGGCCGGACGTCAGGCGGAAGTGGCCTTCGAGAAGCGCACCCGATCGTTTGAATCGTTCGATGACATCAGCGGCGTCGATGGCGCTCATCGGAACCGCCTAGTATACATAGTCCTATGCGAACCATCCTATTCCTTATCCTCTGTGTCCCGACGATTACGGCGGCTCAGTCGGTATCGCCGTCTGGTCAGGCCGCCAGCGTTCGGCGCCTCACTGTCGACGAGGCCGTGCAGACCGCGCTCGAAAACAATCTCGGGGTACAAGTGGCGCGAATCGATCCTGCCATTCGCGACCTGGACGTCGCAGGAGCCCGCGCCGCCTGGTTCCCCTCTTTCACGACGACCTTGCAAGGCGCCAGCACCGACACACCCAGCAACAGCTTCCTGTCTGGCGCGCAGGGACCGAAGACGAGCGACGCTCGCGTGAACACGAACGTCGGCGTGGGCCAGACGCTTCCTTGGGGAGGTTCGTACAGCGTGGGCTGGGACAGCACGCGATCGACGACCACGAATATTTTCTCGAATTTTTCGCCACAACTCCGGTCGTCGCTGTCGCTCAGCTACAGCCAACCGCTGCTTCGCGACTTTTCCATCGATACTCCGCGCCAACAACTCCTCATCAGCCGGAAAGATCGGGAAATCGCCGATGTGACACTGCGACAGTCGATCGCACAGACGTCACGCGCGGTCCAGCACGCCTACTGGGACCTGGCGTACGCCATCGCGACCCTCGAGGTGCACCGGCAGTCGCTGGATCTCGCGCTCGAATCGCTCAGGAACACCCGCGCACGCGTAGAGATCGGCACGACCGCGCCAATCGACGTCGTCGAAGCCGAAGCGGAAGTGGCGCAACGCGAGGAAGCCGTCATCGTGGCCGAAGCGCAGATCGCTACTGCTGAAGATGCGCTGCGCGCTCTCGTGTACGATCCTGCCGCGGCTGACTTCTGGACCCTGCAGATCGTGCCTGTTTCGATGCCGGTGTTTGAAGTGCGTCCCGTCGACGCAGAGACCGCGGTCCGCACGGCTCTCGCCAATCGTACCGATCTGCAGCAGTCGCACAAGAATCTCGAAACGACCGAAATCAATCTTCGATACTTCAGAAACCAGACGCTGCCAGATGTGACGGCGAGCTTCGACTACGGCGTGACCGGTCTTGGCGGCACGCAGTTTGTCCGGGGTACCGGGTTTCCCGGGCCGATTGTCGGCCAGACGCAACGAGGTTTCGGCAACGTTCTGCGCGATCTCTTCGTCAACGACTTTCCAGCATGGACGGCGTCCATCAACGTGAGCTATCCACTTGGACCCACCCCTCGGGACGCGGAGCTAGCGCGGACACGCCTGGAGTACTCGCAGACACAAATGCAGTTGCGCAATCAGGAGCTGCTGGTTGCGACCGAGGTGCGCAGCGTGACACGGCAGGTCGTGACCAACCAGAAACGCATCGACACCACTCGTGCGGCTCGTCAACTGATGGAACGACGGCTCGACGCGGAACAGCGGAAGTTCGATGCGGGGACATCCACCAGCTTTTTCGTGTTCCAGGCGCAACGCGATCTCGCCCAGACGCGGACCGACGAACTGCGAGCACTTCTCGACTACAACCGCTCCATCGTCGACTTCGAAACGATCCAGGAGGCTCCTATCAGGTGACATAGAATCCTTCCGTGCCGAAAGTCTCGGTCACGATCATCGCGCTGAACGAGGCCGAGCACATCGGAGCTGCGATCGACAGCGCCGCCTGGGCCGACGAGATCCTGCTCGTTGATTCAGGCAGCACCGACGCTACAGTCGACATCGCCCGCGCCAGAGGCGCCACCATCCTCTGCCGCCCCTGGTCCGGATACGTCGATCAGAAGAATTTCGCGGCCGAGCGCGCAGTACATGACTGGATTTTTTCGCTCGATGCCGACGAGCGAATACCTCCGTCTCTGGCGCAAGAAATCCGCAGCGTTGTTGCAACCGAGCCAGCGCTACGGGGTTACCGCGTCCCACGCGTCACCTATCACCTGGGACGCTGGATACGGACGACGGATTTCTACCCGGACTACCAGACGCGTTTGTACGATCGGCGGTCGGCGCGCTGGCGCGGGAAATACGTCCATGAATCGGTAGCCGTCGACGGTCCCGTGGGTCGGCTGCGTCATGAGCTGGAGCATTACTCCTTCCGCGACCTGCGCGACCAGCTCGATCGGATCAATCACTACACAACGCTCGCGGCCCGTCAGATGCACGAAACCGGCAGACATGCGACGGCGTTTGACCTGGTCATGCACCCGCCCGCGGCATTCTTGCGCAACTACTTCCTGCGTCGCGGCGTGCTCGATGGTACCGCGGGGTTCACGATCTCAGCGATGAACGCGTTCTCCGTATATCTGAAGTTCGCGAAGCTGTGGGAGCTGCAGCAGAAAGAACGGTCCGGCTAAAGCCGGACACTTACGTCGATCTGCCATCCGGGCGTACGTAGTGTCCGCCTTTAGGCGGACCCAGTGCCCGGATTACAGAACCCCCGCAGCGGGCAGTGGTCGTGCTGCTTCGCTCGCCCAAACCGGCACGCATTCATCATCCCTATGTGGCACAGCGAAAAGTCGTAGCGCACCGGATCGTCAGGATTCACCCGGCGCAGCGCCGCGGTGATGTCGGCGGCCATCTTCCACCCAGGCGTGCGGTATCGCGTGAGACGAAGACACTGCCCCAGTCGGATCACGTGCGTATCGAGGGGGACAATGAGACGCGCGCTCGACAGACCGGACCAGACGCCGAGGTCGATCGCATCCCGACGCACCATCCATCGCAGGAAGAGATTCAGGCGTTTGCACGCGCTGCCGGCCGACGGCCGCGGGAAGAAGTACCGAACTCCGGCACGCTTTGGCATCCTGCGGTAAATCGGCCGCAGATCCGTTGCGAGTGCGCGCGCCGAAAACGCCTCGAGCGCTGGCGCGATATCCGCAGAAGCGGGATCGTCGCCAGCCATGAAGAACTGCTCGATCGAGCCCGCCTCCTCGAGCATGCGCCGCAAGATCATCAGCAGTGCCGCCAGATCCTTTCCGCCGATCCATCGGTGTACGAGAGGCGCAAGCCGCCGTCGCTCGGCCGCCGGATCGAACGTGCGAACGAACGCGGCAGGCGACGGACCCATGACCGTCAGCAGCGACTCGATCGAGTGCAGCACACTGGCGACGCGGCCAAACGCCAACCCGGCGGCGCAAAACGCCACGACCTCGCGATCCGCAGCGGCCTCGTACCGTCTGACGATGTGAACAGGGTCGCTCGCGGCGTTCACGTGATCGAACGTGCGGTACAGGTTTTCAAGGGGAGGTCGCAATTTGGACAGGGTGCCTGGGGTGCCTGAGCTGATGCTGGTGCGGTTCGAGTCACGTTACGCTTGCCGGCCACCTTAAGCACCACCCTACGCACCTTAGGCACTCCAGGCACTTTACGCACCTGACGTCGTCTTTCGGTCAGACGAGGCGGCGAGCCGTGTCAACGCGTCTCCTGTGAGCCGAAATACGGTCCAGTCGGACATCGGTTCTGCGCCAAGACTGCGATAAAAGCGAATGGCGGCTTCATTCCAGTCGAGAACAGCCCATTCCATGCGGCCGCAGGCTCGCGATACGGCGATATGGGCCAGGTGTTTGAGCAACGCGCCGCCAACGCCGCGGCCGCGCCATTCGGGCAGAACGAACAGGTCTTCGAGGTACAAGCCGCGCCGGCTCAGGAACGTGGAGTAATTGTGGAACCAGACGGCAAAGCCGACCGGCGTCTCATCGACACGGGCGATGACGGCTTCAGCGCTCGGACGCGAGCCGAACAAGGTCTCGCGTACGGTCGTCTCAGTAGCCACCACATGATCCGATAGCCGCTCGTACTCGGCGAGAGCCTTGATGAAGCTCAGAACGTGCGGCACATCGGCGAGCGTCGCCGGTTGGATGTCAATCTGAAACTCCGTCAATTCGGAAACCCGTCAATTCAAAAGGTCGTAATCGGCGTTCCTGCGCGGCACATGGGGCACTGCGCGGCCAGGACGTTGTCAGGCGCCTTGTATTCCGCCAGCGCAAAATTCGGGACGCCGGCATCTACGAGCGCTTCCATTCGGTCATAGATTTCCGCTGTCGCGATCACCGTACCACCAGCTTTGCGCACGAGCTCGACGCAGTGCGCCTGCGTCTGTCCCGTATTGCGCACATCGTCCACGACCAGCGTACGCCTGCCGGCCACGAGGCGATGATAGAACCGCGTCAAGGTCAGCCCGCAACTGGCATCAAGGGTAAACGGGGCAAACAGCGTGGCTGGACGCGCGAGATCGCGTCTGCTGTCGAGCAGTCCGGCAATCGTGTGGCCGAGCAGCGCGCCACCCGTCACCGGGCCTGCCACCACTTCAGTGTCCGCCACCACCGTCCCCGGCAGGACGTCCAGCAAGTCCTGAGCAAAGCGCCAGATCATCGATGGGTACCGGAACAGCTTGTGCGGGTTCAGGTACACCGACCCGTGATAGCCGTTTCCGAAATCGAAGTGCCCATTCAGCATCAGCACTTCGTACTGCTGCAGATCTTTCAGCGCGGTCTCACGAATGTCGTCTCGACGAGTCATAGACTCTGGAGCCACTTGGCCGCCCTAAAGCCCGTCAGGGACGTTTGCCGCGGGATTCACGTACAACGTACGGCCGCCGACGATCGTGGCGGCCACCCCTCCGCGCAGCTCCCATCCATCAAATGGCGTGTTCTTCGACCGCGACCGGAGTTGGGCAGCCTGGACTCGGACCGCGAGATCGGTCGCGAGGATCGTGATGTCGGCGGGCGCACCCGGCGACAACGTGCCGCCCGCCACGCCTAGAATCCGCGCAGGGTTCACCGAGAGCAGTTGCACGAAGCGTTGCAACCCGATCACTCCCGTATGCACCAGGCGATCCAACGATAACGGCACGGCTGTCTCCAGGCCGACGATTCCAAACGGCGCGCGGTCGAATTCCACGTGCTTCTCGTCGTAATGGTGCGGCGCATGGTCGGTGGCGATGGCGTCGATGGTGCCGTCGGCCAGACCGGAGAGCATCGCATCACGATCGGCCGTCTCACGCAGCGGCGGATTCATCTTGGTGTTGGTGTCGTACGGAATCGGAGAACCAAGCGATTCATCCGTAAGCGTGAAGTGATGAGGCGCGACTTCGCACGTCACGCGAATGCCGGAGTTCTTTCCATTTCGTACCGCCCGCAATGAGGCGCGCGCGCTCATATGGGCGACGTGAAACGCCGATCCCGTCACCTCTGACAGAAGAATGCCGCGCTCGACACCCAGCGCCTCGCAGGCGCCCGGCATGCCGCGCAGGCCCAGCACCGCTGCGTGGTAACCCTCGTGCGCGACGGCGTCTCCCTTGAGCGACGGGTCCTCGCAGTGCTCGATGACGGGCATGCCGAACATCCCGGCGTACTCCATCGCGCGGCGCATCAACAACGCGGTAGCGACCGGTCGTCCGTCATCGGTGATCGCCACGCAGCCGGCCTGCCTCAGCTCGGCGATGTCGGCAAGCAACTCCCCGTTGGATCCACGTGACACGGCGCCAATCGGATAGACGCGTGCAAGGTTGGCTTCTGCCGCCTTCGCCAGAATGTACGCCGTCACGTTCGCGTTGTCGTTTACGGGGCTCGTGTTCGGCATGCACGCCACGGCTGTGAATCCGCCTGCAACCGCGGCCGCCGTGCCTGTGGCGACCGTCTCCTTGTGCTCCTGGCCCGGCTCCCTCAGGTGAACGTGCATGTCGATAAAGCCCGGACAGATGACGAACCCCGCCGGCACCTCGATAACGGCTGCGTCGTCGGCAGGAAGGTCCAGGTCGACGCGTGCCACGCGATCGCCATCGATGAGGACGTCTCGGCGACCGTCGATCCCGTTGGCGGGATCGATGACACGGCCCCCCTTAAGCAGCCGCTTCATCGCCGGCTCCCCCCGACAAGAGATACAACACGGCCATACGCACAGCCACGCCGTTGGCCACCTGGTCCAGAATCACCGAGTACGGGCCGTCGGCCACTTCGGAGGCGATCTCGACGCCACGGTTCATTGGACCGGGGTGCATGATGATCACGTCGCGCGCCGCGCGCCGCAGACGGGTGTCGGTCATGCCGAACACGTTGAAGTATTCGCGCAGCGAGGGGAAGAACGCGCCTTCCATCCGCTCGAGCTGAATGCGAAGGAGCATGACGACGTCCGCACCTGTTACCGCCTCGTCCACGTTACTGGTGGCACGCACGCCGAACCGCGCGATGTCGGCAGGTATCAGCGTAGGGGGGCCGCACACCCAGACGTCGCTTCCCATCCTGGTCAACAGATGAATGTTCGACCTGAGGACACGGCTGTGGAGCAGGTCGCCGATGATCGCGACCTTCAAACCGGCCAGCCGTTTCTTCCGCTCCCGGATCGTGAACGCATCGAGGAGTGCCTGGGTGGGATGCTCGTGCATCCCGTCGCCGGCATTGATGATGGCCGACCGGCAGATCCTCGACAGCAGGTGGCATGCGCCTGACGAAGAGTGGCGCAACACGATCATGTCAGGACGCATCGCCTCCAGGTTGAGCGCGGTATCAGCGAGCGATTCGCCTTTGACCACGCTGGACGAAGCGACGGCGATGTTGAGCGTGTCGGCGCTCAGCCGCTTTTCGGCAATCTCGAACGACGTGCGGGTCCGCGTGCTTGGCTCGAAGAACAGATTGACGACGGTCTTGCCACGGAGAGCGGGGACCTTCTTGATCGGACGCTCCCCTACTTCTTTCATCGCCTCGGCGGTGTCGAGAATGAGCGAAATCTCCTCCGGCGTCAGGTCGGCAATGCCGAGCAGGTCCTTTCTTCGCAAGGCCGTTAACGGCGGCGCCTCCTCGATCCGCATCGTGACCGGTGCGCTCATGCGGCACCTCCTTGCTCGGCACTCCACCGCGCAGGCGTGCGCGGTGGGGACCCGGCTATCAACACGACTTCGTCGCGTCCGTCGCTCTCCCGCAGGTACACCTGTACGCTCTCCTCGAGAGAGGTTGGCAGGTTCTTGCCGACGTAATCAGCCTTGATGGGTAGCTCGCGATGCCCGCGATCCACGAGCACAATCAGCTGAATGCTTCGCGGTCGGCCGAAATCGATGAGCGCATCGAGCGCCGCGCGCGTCGTCCTGCCCGTGTACAGCACATCGTCTACGAGGAGAATCTTGCGTTCATCTATGGAGAAAGGAATTTCGGTGCGACGCACGAGCGGCTGCGGTCCGACTGCGTGCCGCATCAGATCGTCGCGATAGAGTGTGATGTCGAGCGCACCGGTCGGAACGTCGGTGTCGGTGATCTCCCGCAGGCCGCGTGCGAGGCGGCGGGCGAGATGATCGCCGCGCGTACGCACCCCAACCAGCGCCAAATCGTCAATGCCTCGATTGCGTTCCAGGATTTCGTGCGCGATGCGGGTGAGGGTGCGGCCGATCCGGTCCGCATCCATGACGACGGAGTGACGTTCCATGAGTCCTCTTTGCGGTCTCGCTGGGCCGCGGTTAAAGAGTCCACTCAGTATAACACTTGGCTCTGGGCTTTATGCTCTCGGCAGGCCGCGTTCGTCCGCGTTCTGCGTGCGTAGTGTGTCCGGCTTGGGAGCGCGCGGGCCTTACCTTCACAAAAGCGGCGGTGTACGATGCTCGGACGAACCGATGTTGCGCATACGTGACGGCGGCGGCCAGCAGGAGGTGAGTGCGATGTCCCGATTGGCAGTCGTGATCGCTTGTCTGGCGTTCAGTGCTGCGGCCGCGGCGCAGGCCGGCCGCGGCTCGCTCACAGGCAGCGTGATCATCGCGTGGAGCGGCGAGCGTCCCCGCGACGCGCCGATCCAGATCCGTCACAGGGAAACGGGCGCCATCCTGAGGACGGCCAGCGGCCTCGACGGTCGCTATCAGTTCGCCGAGATTCCAGTTGGTGTGTACGAAGTGACGGTCACGATGCCTTGTTGCGGCTTCGACCCCTACCGGCGCGATGTCACAATCCATGCGGGCCAGGCGACGGCGTTCGACATCTCGCTCATGGAGAACGTCGGCGGAAAGACGCTGGGTGACGATCCGGGGCGCAGCGCCGATGCGCTTCGCGCCCGCGCCGTGGTTCCGAACCTCCCCGTGCCGATGATCAATGGCGTGCGCGACCTCTCGGGAGTTTGGCTCATCTACCGCGATCGCTACCCGGAGGAGCCCGCCGCGCTGCCATGGGCGGCCGCCACTGCGAAGGAGCGGATTGCGAACAACAGGAAAGACGCGCCTCATACGCGGTGCCTGCCGGGAGATTTTCCGGTACCAGGCGCGTCGACTCCGTTTATCACGAAGTTCGTCCAGACGCCTGCACTGTTGATGATGCTCTTCGAGGACGTGCCCGGCTTCCGTCAGGTGTTCCTCGACGGTCGCAGCCACCCGCCGGAGGTCAACCCAACCTGGCTCGGTCACTCCGTGGGTCGCTGGGAGGCCGACACGTTGATCATCGACACGATAGGGTTCAACGATCGCAGCTGGATCGGCGTCTATCCGCACACGGACCAGCTGCGCACGACCGAGCGCTATCGCCGCCCGGAGTACGGCCGTCTGGAAATCCAGGTGGTCTACGACGATCCCGGAACGTTCACGCGCCCCTGGACGCACAACCTGATCTGGCATCTGGCGCCGCAGCAGGAGCTGTACGAGTTTGTTTGCGAGAACAACCGAACGGACCTGCTGATAGGGAAGTAGGCTCCTACTTCGAACTCGTCGTCGTTCGAGGCGCGTCCCCGGGGTCCAGGACGCCGATCCTCCCGTTCATGAACTCAGTGAACCAGATGCGCCCCTTCGGATCGATGCCGATGCCGAGACGTGGATTCACGTTCCGGCTCGGAAATGGGTACTCGACGAATGTCTCAGTCTTCGGATCAAATCGTGTGATGTTGTTGCCGTTGAGATCGCCAAACCAGAGATATCCGGTCCTTGGATCTTCGACAAACCCGTACGGAGAGGCCTTCTCAGTTGGTGGTTGATAGAACGTGAACCGCCCGGTACGCGGGTCGAGCTTGCCAAGCTTGTGATTGTCGAACGCGCCAAACCACACGTTGTCGCGTGAGTCGACGTGCACCCCGCGAATATGCGGCGTGCCTGGTGCGAAGTAATTCTTCGTCTCGCCCGTCTTCGGATCGATGCTCACGATCATGCCCATCGAATACGCGACGCCCCAGCCGCGACCGGCCGAGTCGACCTTTGCGTCGTACAATCCTGCGCGCACGGCTGGCGCGGGATCACCGTCCGCGTGATCGAGCAGCGCCTTGGAGCCGGCCGGATACGCAGCGGGCAACTGGTACTTGTAGCTACGGAACTGTTGCGTCCTGGGGTCGTATACATAAAACCCCTCATCGCTTTCGCCAAGCGACGAGAACCAGATATTGCCCGCGCGATCCTCCTGGCAGTTGTGAGTACCGGGCATCTTTGCCGGCCAATTCACCTCGACAAGTTGATCGGTCTTTGGATCGATCATCGCCACTTTCGCAACGCCGCGCGCGTTAAGAGCCATCCAGACGCGTCCGTCCCTCGTGACGCATGGCGTATGGGGAACGGCATTCGCGGTTGGAACCGGATATGTGCGGAACTGCTCGGTGGATGGGTCGAATTTCAGAACGGCATTCGTCGCGCTGTCCCAGCCAGAAATCCACACGCGCCCTGCGCCATCCACTGTGAGGCTGTGAGGCATGCTTCGCGCGTTCGGCAGCGTGTATTCGTAGAACGTGGCACGCGCAACCTCCGGAGCCAATCTTGCGTGCGACACCTGCGACGCCGGCGGCGCTTCCGCGCTTGGTCCGAAGTACTGCCCCTTCGGTCCGAACCAGCGCTCCAGCTCGGCCCCGAGCACTCTCCACTCAGCGTCGCTCGCCGTGAAGGGTCGGCCAATCCGCACCGGCATCTGCTTCTCCACGTACGCGCGCCACTGCGCGGCCGTCGCGCCGCGACGCCGGAGCATCACGTCGAGCGCGTGGCAGTTGATGCACATGGACTTGAGCATCTGTGCAGGCGGATGGTCCGGAATGAGCTGGTCGATGTCGGCACCAGTGAACTGCGTCACGCTCCAGCGTTGGGTCAAGGCGATGTTCGTCGAATCCCGCGGCGGGGCATCAATCGACCGGCGCTCAGCTCCGAATCCGAACGCTTCGACCACCAGCTCGTATTTGCCAGGCGCCACGCTCAACTCGTAGCGTCCGTCGGCTGCCGTGTATCGGGAAGTGCTCTTCGGGCCCACGTTCGCCTTGACGAGCGCGCCGGCGATCGGCTTGCCCGCCGAGTCGGTCACGACCCCTCGAATGACGGCATCGGCGGCATCAGGTCTCGCAGAGACGCAGACCAGCACAAACGCGAGCAGCGATGCCAGATACGTCATTCGTCGCATGTCAGCCTCCCCAAATAGTAGGCAGTAGGCAGTAGGCAGTTGGCCGTGCCCAGCCAGATCTTACGCCTACTGCCCACTGCCTACTGACTGTGGCAATATTCCCCCGTCCAAGAGGAGGCACCATGCGCGCGTCCGCACTCCTTTCTTTAATTTTCGTGGCTACAGTCGCCTCGCCCGCGGTTGGTCAGGACTGGGTCGAGTACATCAATCGTGAGGACGGCTTCCGGGTGGACTTTCCAGGTCAGCCGAGTGTCCAGCAGACGAGTTGGGCGTCGGAGTACCGGCTACACGCTGCCTGCGCGCGTATATAGCGCGAGCCGGGGGCGCGAGCGCTACTCGATCACTGCTGTCGACTACCGCGGCGTCGAGGCTCAGGGTGTTGCGCGGGCCAACGCATGTCCGGCCGGCGCGGAGCCGTGCCGAGGCGGACAGGCGGGCAGCGTGATCGGGCCAGGCTACTGGAAGCAGGATGTCCGCGGCGCGGTGATGTACGCGACCTTCAAGCTCCTTCAGCGCGATGCCAAGCTCACGCATCTGATGTGGAACTGGACCGACCTCGTGGACGGCAATCTGGTCCAGCTCACCAACAATGCCGATCAGATCGCGAACATTCGCCGCAATCCATATGCACGACAACCGGCTGTACCTCCTCGAGGGCACTGTGCCGGAGGGATATCCGGAGCCGGGGCTGTTCCAGCAGTCGATGGGATTCGTTGATCGAGACGGGAACGGCATCCGTTATCAGGCGCTCTACACCGCCTACACAGGACTAGGCGAGTCGCCAATGCCAAATCGCGCCGGAGGCGGACGCGGTGCAGGCGGTGGACCGGCCGGTGCTGCGGCGCTCCAGCTGCTGCGGCTGCCCCTGCAGGTCCGGCTGCGCAAGCCGCACCACCAGCCCCGCCCGAGGGACCCCGGACCGTGGTCACGTATCTTGAAGTAGCGCCTGCCTCCGACAAAGAAGCCGTTGCGCTGCTGATGAAGTACCGCGATGCCACTCGCCGGGACGACGGCAACACAGGCACCGATGTGTTTCAGCAGAACGGCCGCCCCGGGCACTTCGTCATTGTCGAACACTGGCGCGACGATGCGTCGTGGAAGGGCCATCGCGGGCTTCCGCACACGACACAGTTCCACGAGAAACTGACCCCGCTGCGCGTAGCTCCCTACGACGAACGGTGGCACAGCGGCATCGCGGGTGGTTCCGGTGCGCCGACGTCGGCAGGATCCGTGCTCGTTGTCACCCACATCGACGTGACCGGCCAGGGTGCGCCCAAAGTACGAGAGATGCTCCGCACGCTCTCTGACACGTCCCGAAAGGAATCGGGCAATGTGCGGTTCGACGCGCTCCAGGGTGTCCGGCAAAACCATTTCACGGTGCTCGAGGGATGGCGCGACGAGCGCGCCCGCGAAGCACATGTGAGCAGCGGGCACGCGAAGACGTTCCGCGAAGGCCTTTACGGCTTCGCCGTGGACGGCGCGCCATACGACGAGCGTCTGTACCGCGTGTTAGGGCCGTAACACTACAAGGTTTTTTGTTCTTGACTCTCGACCCCCCGGGTGATTGCATCGTTCGGTATTCGTTCAGGAGGTGCTGCATGCGACCCTCGCGCCCGTCGGCAGTTGCGTTCGCGGTAATCACGGTGGCCCTTCTCCTCGGCGTCGTCGTGTCGGCGCATCACAGCCGGGCAGGCTACGACTCCGCGCCGGGCAAGCTGGTCACCAATAACGGCGTGGTATCGAGCGTCATCTGGCGGAACCCTCATGTGTTCGTCATCTGGGACGTGAAGGACGGCAGCGGCTCTCTCGTGAAGTGGACCGGGGAGCTGTCTTCACCGACCACGATGATCAGCGAGGGGATGGCCCGTGACACTTTCAAGGCAGGCGACGCAATCACCGCCACGTTCATGCCTGCGAAGGCGGGCACGCCACATGGCCTCCTCATCAAGGTCGTGCGGCCCGACGGCAAGGTCGTGCTCGATCTGTCAGAGCGGCGCAACCTGCTCGAACAGTAACCGCAGACAAGGCGAAACGACCATGCGATACCGAATGCGTGTCTTCATCATGACGCTCGCGGCCGTAGCCGCGTTCTCCGGCGCCGCGTCGGCGCAAGAGCCAGGCCGGACGCCGGAGAAGCCTGTCGTCGCGTCCGTCCCCGCACCCGATGGCTGGAAAACCTGTCCGCGCTGTCAGAACGAGACCGACCGGCGGGAGGCCAACGCCAGGTACAAAGTCGAGGGCCATGCGTTTAACCCGCGCGATCTGTCGGGCGTCTGGTACGGGGACGTGGCTGCCGGCCGGTTCTTCGTGAATCCCCCCGCGTACACTCCGCTGGGAAAAGAACGGTTCGAGGCAACAATCGGCGAGAAGAACGCGGCGGGCGAGTATCTGCACACGAAGGACACGTCGGGTATCGGCAGCGGTGCGCAGGTGAATTGCGACCCGCGCGGCTGGCCGCGGCTGGCGACGAGCAACTACGGCTTCGAGTTCATCATGCTGCCCGACCGGGTCGTCCAGTTCTTCGAACAGACCCATACCTGGCGGACGATCTGGACCGACGGCCGGAAGCTCCCTGAGAACCCGCCGGAGCTGCGGTGGATGGGCTGGAACGTCGGCCGATGGGACGGAAACACGTTCGTCGTCGAATCAACGGGCTTCGACGATCGTTCGTGGATCTCGGCGACCCAGCCCGACGGCGGGTTCCCGCACAGCGACCAGATGCGAGTTGCCGAGCGGTGGCGCCGTGTGAACTACGGCGCGATCGAGGTCCAGATCACGATTACCGATCCGGAGATCTACACACAGTCGTGGGCGCTGCCTTCGCTGCAGGCCGCGCTGAATCCTGGCGCTGAGATCTGGGAGTACTTCTGCGTACCGTCGGACTTCAATACCTTTAACAACGACGTGTACCTGCCGGTGGCCACCGGCGAGAAGAAATAGCGGAACGACGATTCACGGCTTGAGCGCTTGTATCTGGATTTCCTTCAACGGCTCGAGCTCGCGCGGGAGCTCCGTCTGCCCAGCGGGCCAGTTGTTCGACTTGAGGAGAAAGGCGGTGACGTCAGCGGTCTGTTGACGTGACAACGTGCTCGGCTGGTTGAGCGGCATGGTGATACGAATCCGCTCGAACAGATCGGAAAGCGGCAGATCGTTCCAGGTGGAGGTGAAGAGGCCGCCAACGAGCGTGGGCGTCATATCGCCGCCCTCGAGTTGCGACCCGTGACAGGCGGCGCAGCGCTCGTAGTAGAGACTCTCGCCGCGCTTCGCCTGCGCCTCGGTGTAGACGCCGTCCCACACCGAGGCTCCGCGTGCCAGGGACACGAACACGCACGAAACTACGAAGCCCACGACCACGAAAAGCGCTGAATCGACTCGGCGCTTCGGACCACTCGGATTCCCTTCGAGCCCTTCGTGTGCTTCGTGGTTCATTCGCCTTCGTGTCCCGATGAGCTGTTCTATCGCGTTTCTCGTCTCGGGTCGGCATTCGGCAATGCGAACGCCAGGTACTCGCCCGAATAATTGCCGCCGCTCACCGCCACGATGATGTACTGCTTGCCGTCGAGCATGTACGTCATTGGCGATCCGCTCTGGATGGCAGGCATCAGAAGGGCGCCGACTTCCTTCCCCGTCTTCTTGTCGTAGGCGCGAAGCATCGCGCCACGTGGCCGTCCCGGCGGGGTCGTGATCTGCGGATCGCCCATGATCACCAGCGTCTTGGTAACGACGAGTCCGACACCCGAAGTTCCTGGCTGACCGGTCTTCGGAATGTTCGTCCCCTTCAGTGCGGGATGGTTGCGCACGTTGTCGGGTGTGTCGCCGTGCGGCGTCTGCCAGAGCAGCTCACCGCGATTCAAATCGACGGCGGCGAGCAACCCGTACGGTGGCTTCGAAATCGGCAACCCGTCCACGTTCAGTCCAGGAACCGGCGCCGGCGGCGGACTCCCCGCTGGCGGCGCGTACCGCTGCGGCAGGTTCTCGCGGTTGACGATGCCGGCATCGGCCGCGCAGCAGTCCCCGGGTCCCCAGACCTCCGCGAACGGCCGGCCTGCCATGCCGGAGACGTAGCGGATGTCGGAATAACCAGCCGGCGGCGCAACGAGCGTGCGCACACCGAAGGTGTTGCCCGCGGGCGCAAAGATGATCCCGTTCTCGGGATCAAGACCACCGCCGGGCCAGTTCGTCGCGGTCGCGGGGACGATGGCGCCGAGCATGTCCTTCACGTCGCCGAGCATCGGCGGATTGAATGGCGTGTTCGCCACGCGATAGCGTTTGATGATCTCCTGCGCCTTGGCACGCACGTCAGGCGTGAAGTCGATCAAATCGTCCGGCAACCGCAGGAACTCGCGCGCGTACGCCGGCGGCTTGGTGACGTGCGGCTGCGTCGGCGACGTCTTCTCGCCCGGCACGTCCGACTGCGGCACGGGCCGCTCCTCGATCGGCCAGATCGGCTGCCCTGTAACGCGGTCCAGCACGTACACCCACGCCTGCTTCGTCAGCTGCGCGACCACTTTCCGCGGCTTCCCATCGACGACGACGTCGGCGATGATCGGCGGCGCGGGCATGTCGTAGTTCCAAAGCGGATGGTGCACGAGCTGGTAGTGCCACCGCCGCTTGCCTGTCTTGATCTCCACGGCGACGATGCTCTCGGCGAACAGGTTGTTCCCGGGCCGATGCCCGCCGTAGTAGTCGGAAGTCGGCGTCTCGACCGGCAGGTACACCAGGCCCAACTCCTCGTCCACTGTTGGCTGATTCCACACGCCCACGTTGCCGTTGGCCGACCACGAACCGTTCTCCCACGTCTCGTTGCCGAACTCGCCGGGGCGCGGAATCGTATCGAACCGCCACACGAGCCGGCCGGTGCGCACGTTGTAGGCGCGGACCACACCCTTCGTATTGTTGTGGCTCTCCACGGTGGCGCCTTCCCGCATCGCCGCACCAATGATGGCGATGTCGCCGACGACCGTCGGCGTGGAGTGGACGCCGATCTCGCCGGTCTCAAGATCGATCTGCTCGTTCGTGCCCTTGACGACGCCGACCTTCAAATCGACGACGCCGCTGGTGCCGAAGGACGGAATCACTGATCCGGTCTTGGCGTTCAGCGCAATGAGACGATAGCCGGTCGTGACATAGAGAACGCGCTCCTCGCCTCTGCCGTCTGTCCAGTACGCGACGCCGCGGCCCGACAGCTGGCGCGGTGAATTGGCGGCACGCTTCCCCTCGCGGTAGCTATGCGACCAGATCAGTTCGCCCGACTTCGCGTCGAGGGCGATCACCGATCGCCGTGTGCCGGCGGTCGTGTAGAGCACGCCGTTCACCATGAGCGGGGTTCCCTCGAGCTTGTACTCCGGGAACGGGCCGAAGTTGTCGGTCTTGAACCGCCACGCGACCTCGAGCTGGTTGAAGTTGGACGCGTCGACCTGATCGAGTGGCGAGTACCGCGTGCCCTTCAGATCGGCGTTGTAGTGGGGCCATTCGCCTTTCGCGGTGGACGGCTGCCCATTCTGGCCGGACACGCCGACCGTTAACCACAGGAGTCCGACTATGAGCGAGGTGACCACGAGCGCGCCGCGAAATGCTGTGCGTGGCATCGTCCTTCTCCTTCGTGCCTGAGCCGTGCTGCGGAACGAAATCGACCGAATCTGGGGAGTATATACGTCCTGCCGCCGCAAGAGCCACGAAAGAGAACGAGCGCCCAAACGCCCGACATTTGACATCATGATGCTTCGTTGATAGCATCAAGATGTGCGCACGACGATTACGCTTGATGACGACGTCGCCGCCAAGCTGCGCTCGCTGTCGCGCCGGTCCGGGCGCGCGTTCCGCGAGGTGGTCAACGACGTCCTTCGCCGCGGGCTTGCCCGACCGTCGGAATCCCGCGGACGGTCGCCGTTTCGCATCGTCGCACGCGACCTCGGCGCCCGCCGTCCCGGCGTGAGCCTCGACAACGTCGCGGAGCTCATCGAACAGGTCGAAGGTCCGCTGGCCCGATGATTCTCGTCGACGCTAACCTGCTTCTGTACGCATACGACCCGCGCGGCGCAGAGCACGAGGCAAGCAGGCGGTGGCTGGAAGCGGCGCTGTCAGGGTCGTCATTTCTCCGATTCGCCTGGCTCTCGCTTTGGGCGTTCATGCGCATCTCGACCAACCCGCGCGTGTTCGAGCGCCCGCTGACGATGGCGGAAGCGGAGGCAACAGTCGGCTCCTGGCTCGAACAACCGGTGGCTGGCATTCTCGAGCCGGGCGAACGGCACTGGGACATTCTGCGAGCGCTTACACGCGATGGCCAGACATCGGGGCCACTTGTCATGGACGCAGCATTGGCAGCCATTGCCATCGAACACGGCGCCACGCTCTGTACGACCGATCGCGACTTCGCGCGATTCGACGGGTTGAAGTGGGAAAATCCGATCGCGAAGAGGTGAAGGCTGGGCGACCTTCTCTGATTCGCTACTGGCCTGACAACGGGATCGAGGCCGCCCAGTTGGTGGTCACGACGATTCGAAGCGAGTCGCCGGTGGTGTCGGGGACTTGAACGAGGAAATGCTTATAGCCACAGAGTCGCACCATGCGCGTTCCGCCAGCGCGGGAGACCGACAGAAGCTGTTGGCAAGATGTGACCGGCGAAGGGATCCCGGATCCCCGATCCCGGATCCCCGATCCCCGATCCCCGATCCCCGATCCCGGCAAGATATACTGCCGTCCATGCCCGTCGACGTCGAGGCACGGGTCATCTCCAATACGCGCCTCTCGCCCGATTACAACGTCATCGCTCTTGCGGCTCCCGAAATCGCAGCGGCAACCTCTCCGGGACAGTTCGTCATGGTGAAGCCGGGTCGAGGCTCGACGCCCCTGCTGCGTCGCCCGTTTTCCGTGTTCGAGATATTCCGAACCGATGGACGAGTGGTCGGCTTGACGCTGCTGAGCAAGCGCATCGGCACGACCACACAGATGTTGTTCGACGCAGTCGAGGGCGACGTCGTCTCATGCCTGGGACCTCTTGGCCGCGCTTTCAGCACAGTGCCTCCTGCGGCCGAAGCCTGGATGGTGGCCGGCGGCGTCGGCCTGGCGCCGTTTGCAACGTTAAGTGAAGTGTTGCTCGCGAAGAACACCAGGACGACGCTCTTCTACGGTGCACGGAGCACCCGTGATCTCTTCTACGTCGATTGGTTTCGCGATCGCGGCGTGCGGCTTGTGCTCGCCACCGAAGACGGCACCGTCGGCGACCGCGGGCGTGTCACACTGCCACTCGAGCGTGAGCTCCGGTCGAAGGTAGCCGGAGGCCTTCAGGCCTCCGGCCGCGATTTGATGATCTACGCGTGCGGTCCGGAACCGATGCTCGAAGCAGTCGCGCATCTGGCAGCACGATATAACCGTCCGTTGGAAATTTCGGTCGAACGCGTCATGGGATGCGGCCTCGGCGGCTGCTATAGCTGCGTGATTCCGGTGCGCAATGGACCGAAAGGCCATCATTACGTCCGCTCTTGCCTCGCGGGCCCGGTATTTGACGGCGCGGAGATTGTCTGGGATTAGTTGATGACGGCAGACCTCTCGGTTCAGATCGGCTCGCTGAAACTGACGAATCCCATCATCGCCGCCAGCGGCTGCTTCGGATACGGCGTCGAGTACGCGGAGATCGTCGACCTCTCACTGCTCGGAGGAGTCGCCGTCAAGGGATTGTTCCTCAACGAACGCGAAGGCCATCCCCCCGAACGAATCGTGGAGACACCCGCGGGCATGCTCAATGCGATCGGGCTGCAGGGGATCGGTGTCCACCGGTTCATCAGGGAAAAGCTCCCTGAGCTGCGGGACCGCCGTGCGACGGTGATCGTCAATATCTGCGGCAGTACGCTCGAGGAGTATGTCGACCTGGCACGCATTCTGTCAGACGCCGATGGTGTCGCCGCGCTCGAGCTGAACATCTCCTGCCCGAACATCAAGGAAGGCGGCATCACGTTCGGCTGCAGCCTCGCGGGAACCTTCGACGTTGTGAGTGCGGTCCGAAAGGTGACGCGACTGCCGGTCATCCCGAAGCTCACCCCGAACGTCACCGATGTGGCGTCGTTTGCGCGTGCGGCCGAAGAGGCTGGGGCTGACGCCGTGTCGCTGGTCAACACGTTCCTGGCGATGGCCATCGACGTGGAGTCGCGGCGCCCCAAATTGTCGAACATCGTCGGCGGCCTGAGCGGGCCGGCTATCCGCCCGATTGCGGTGCGAATGGTGTACGAATGCCGTCGCGCCGTAAAGATCCCCATCATTGGCATGGGTGGCATCGCATCGGCCACCGATGTGCTGGAGTTCCTCATTGCGGGCGCAACCGCGGTGCAAGTGGGCACAGCAAACTTCGTCGATCCGTTCATCTGGACCAAGCTGCTCGACGGTCTTCGGGATTACCTGCAGCGCCACGCTGTCGCGCACCTGAGCGATCTCACGGGAACCATCGACACGACCGCTCGTGAAAAGGAATGGATAAGCTCCTAGTCGCACTCGATGTGGACTCGGGCCGCCGCGCGCTCGAGCTCGCTGACGCGCTGACAGGGGTCGTCGGCGGGGTCAAAGTCGGCAGCCGGTTGTTCACGCTCGAAGGACCAGCTCTCGTCAGGGAGCTCGTTGCACGCGGCACGCGGATATTTCTCGATCTCAAGTTCCACGACATTCCCAACCAGGTGGCTCAAGCCGTGGCCGCGGCGGCACAGACTGGCGCGTGGATGGTCGATGTGCACGCTTCTGGCGGACCGGCGATGATGGCGGCCGCGATCAAGGCGGGTCGAGAGGCGGCGGAGCAGACTGGACGACCGATGCCGCTCGTCGTGGGGATTACAGTCCTCACGAGCATGAACCAAGACATGCTCGCCGAAACGGGCGTCGAGCGGCCGCTCCTCGAGCAGGTCGTTTCGCTGGCCCGGTTGGCGAAATCCGCGGGCCTGCAGGGGGTCGTCGCGTCTCCGCACGAAATCAGCGCCATTCGGCAGGCATGCGGAACAGATTTCGCGATTGTCACGCCTGGAATCCGAGGTGCGTCGGCGGGCGGCGACATGAACGATCAGATGCGGACCTTGGGACCCGCCGAAGCAGTCCGCGCGGGCGCAAACTACCTCGTCGTCGGCCGGCCGATCATCGCCGCGCCGGATCCGCGGGCGGCCGCGCAAAAAATCGTTGAAGAATTGAATCAGGCGTAGGGTCCGGCTGAAGCCGGACGCTACGTACTACTTCCTACTTCGCCGTGAATACAAAGTGCCCGCGGCGGTTCCGCTGCCAGCAGGCCTCGGTCTCCTCGGCGCACTGCGGGCTCTCTTCGCCTCTGGTCACCGCCATCATGCGGTTCCCCGGAATGCCAAGGCTGACCAGATAGTCGCGAATTGCGTTAGCGCGTCGATCACCCAGGCTCAAGTTGTACTCGTTTGTCCCGCGCGAGTCGGTGTGCCCCTCAATCGTCACGCGCGTCGTCGGCCATCGTTGCAGGTAGGCGGCGTTCTTCTGCAGCGTCGCCTGCGCATCCGCCCGAATCGATGACATGTCGTAGTCGAAGAACACGTCGGCGAGCGGCATCTGTTTGTTCAACTCGGCGAGCGTCATCTTCGCGAAGATCTCGTCCTCGGTCAGCGGCTTCGGCGCTGGTGGCGGCGGCGGTGGCGGCGGCGGTGGTGGCGGTGGCGGCGGCGGCGGTATCACCGCGGCGGGGGGCGGCGGCGCAGGTGGCGGCGGCGCAGGAGGCGGAGTTCTCCGCGAACAGTTCGCCAGTACGACGATGACGAGCAGAGCAATGATCGAAAGGAGCACTGAGCGGCGCAGTTTCATCAGCGGACTCTCCTGCGTTTCTTACTTAAGGGTGTGCGACGAGATTACGCCGGGATCTACGGCGTGTCAATCAATCCGAGACGGGATCGACGCGGCATTCGTACAAACGCAGATCCGAGATGACGCTCGTCGGACGTTCCTTCCGCTGCACCTGGCAGGTACACGCGATCAGTTTCGATGACAATCACGCCCTCTCCGCGCTGGAAGTCCGCGGCGGGAATCGTCACCGTCCACTCGAAGTCCGCATCGGGACGCATTTGCGCCACGACGCGACCGCCAACCGTCACGCGCACCGTCGGAGCGTCGTCGAAGTACCGCAACGGCGACTCGCCCCGGAGTGTGACGGCAACGGCAGTCGCCGGACCCTGCACCCTGATCGCTGATCGCTCGCTCGTCCACCGCCATTTCCGCCCGGTGGCGACGTCGTATTCCATCTCGTGCCATCCGTCCGCGAATCCGTACACCAGGCGGCTGCGCGACTGAATGTCGAACTGGCGAACAGCAACCGGCGCCCGGCGACCATCGTCGCTCATGGCGCGCGATACCACGGTCAAACGTACATAGTCCCGATCCGCGCCTCCAAGACCTTCAGGAATATCGACGAACCGCAGGAAACTGCGCTCCTCGAACGACAGCGTCCACCGGTCTCGGACGACGCCATCGAGCGCGAGCTCGAACTCCGCTGCCGGGTCACCCGCCACGCCGAGATGGCGGCCGCCGATCATGAGATGCATGGGCTCGGGTCGACGCCGCACCCAGGCCACAATCGGTCGATGATCCGGCCCTGTGGCTGTGGCAGCTGCCAATCCACCCGTCTCCGGCGTGAGCGACCACCCCTCTTCCGCAAACCAGCCTGGGGGCGCTATCCGGTACCAATCGGTTCCTGTCGGCCTCGCGCCACTCAACTCCGGCCGATCCGCCACCGCCCATGGGTAGCGGACCACATCGGCGCGCGCCCACGGGTCGATGAGTGCCAGATCGGTTCGCCGTGGATCGGCGAAAAACCAGATCGGCGAGCCGCCGCCTTCCTTCCAGTACGACACCGGACCGAGCCACTCGTACGAACGGGGCGGCTCCACCACGGGAAGCATGTGATTGTCTGCCTGAAGTGCACGCCAGACGCTGTGATGGGAATAAACCGCTGCCGGAGGGGCAATGCGCGTGTAACGTGCCGCATCCGCTATGGCCTGGAAGGCAGGGTGAGGTGAGCGGCCATAAGCCACACCCGGCGGCAGAGCGATGATCAACGCCCACGCCACGATCGCTCCCGCACCCAGTGACCCGACGCGCCCGGCATGTGCCGCACCGGACGCCGCAAGCCATGCCACCATCGGGACGGTCGGCAGCGCGTACCGAACCATGATGGTTTCCTGAAACAGCAGATGAAATGTGGCGTATGGGGCGAACGCCACGAGCAGCCAGGCGAGCGCACGCCGCTCGCGCATCATGGCGACGACGAGACCAGCGGTCGCGGCGACGGCTACGACGCCGGCTAATACCGTGGACCCCCAGGGGAGCACGAAGGTTTCATACAGCGCAAACGCCAGCCTTCGAGGTGTAGGCTCGAGCCACAGCATGTTGACCCACGCGAAGTCTTCGCCGGCCTGCGAGCTCAACGCGCGCCAATAACCGTCGAGCCCACCGCTGTCGGCCACGAGCGGAATCGCCCAGGCTGCAACACCGATCACGAAAAAGGCCAGAGGCCCGGACACGAGCCACCTGGCACCTCTGCGCCGATGTTGAAACGCCACCAACGCGAGAAGCGGTACTGTGAGCCAAATCGTTTGCACCCGGATCCCGGCTGCTATAGCGGCAGCGAAGGCGCCGAGGACCAACCGCCGGCGATCTGTCCTGCCCTGGAGAATGAGGCATTGAGCGACAGTCGCCGCCGCGAATCCCGGGAGATCGCCCAACGGACGGAGCCCCGAAATCCAGAACAACGGGCATGCGGCGACGATCGCCGTTGCCCAGAACAGTGAAACGCGACGGGACCACACCGACGCGAACACCTGCGCGAGCGCCGCGAGCGCTACCGCCCCGGCGACCGCCGACCAGAGAGCCAAGGTCAACGCCTCCGCCTCGGGTTGCGTCAGTGACGGTCTCACGACGGAGATAACGGCCAGGAGCGCACGCCCAAGCGCGATGTAGACGGGAGATCCCGGTGGATGCGGCTGGTGCCGCGCGGGATCGAAGTCACGCAGCCCGAGCGCGAAGTTGATTGAATCGTAGTCTTCGAGGGAAGGCGCAAGAGACGGCAGATGTGCCACAAGGTACGCAGCGGCAATTCCTGCCACAGGCCACGGAGACGCAGACACACGGAGGATTGCCGGCAGAAGGTTGGCCGGTAGCCGGAGACCTTCAGGTCTCCGGGAAGATTCGGGCTTTCCTTGATCAGGCCGGGTGGAGACGGACACCTTCATTCAAGCTGCCCATCCTATACCCCTGCAGATCGATCGTGACGTGCTGGTAGCCGATGGCGCGAAGCTCGCGGACGATTCGTTCGCGAACGTCGGAGTCGAGCGCCCTGGGCAATTCGTTCGTGCCGAGCTCGATACGTGCGAGCGTATCGTGATGGCGAACGCGACACACGCGGAAACCGAGATCCCGCAGGGCAGCTTCCGCGCGCTCGATCATCCGCAGCTTTTCGGTGGTCACCTCTGAGTGGTACGGAATCCGTGACGACAAACATGCCGACGCGGGCTCATCCCACGTTGGGAGCCCCGCGCGGCGCGACAGCTCGCGGATGTCCGCTTTGGTGAGATCAGCTTCATCCAGCGGACTCCGGACGCCATACTCACGCGCCGCCTGACGGCCTGGACGATAGTCGCTACGGTCGTCGGCGTTGCTGCCGTCGACGATCACCCCAATGCCACGGTCCGCCGCGAGACGCGACAGCACATCGTAGAGCTCACTCTTGCAGTAGTAGCAGCGATTCACCGGGTTGGCGCGGTACTCGGGTCGTTCGGTTTCGGACGTCGTGACGAATTCGTGGTGGAGGCTGAACTCGCGCGCAATTCGGAGCGCAAGCTGCCGATGATGGTCGGGATAGCTGGGGCTGTCAGCGGTTACGCAGAGCGCCGCGGGGCCAAGCAGCTCTGTTGCAACCCACGCGAGATACGCGCTGTCCACGCCTCCGCTGAACGCCACGATGACAGAATCGAACGAGGAAAGCGCGTCATAGAGCCGACGCTCTCGCGATGCAAGGGCACTCCCAGACGCCGCAACGGTCACTCGTCCTCTTGTTCGTCGACTTCATCTTCCTCGTCGAAGATGCCTTCGTCTTCTTCGATGTCCTCGCCTTCTTCTTCTTCGTCATCATCGAGGTCATCGTCGTCATCATCATCATCGTCGTCGTCGTCGTCGTCGCCGGCGACTTCGAGGTCATTCGGCCCGGCAAGGACGAGCATCTTGCCGCACTCCGGGCAGTTCAGCTCATCGCCTTCCTCATGGTCCGTCGTGTCAATCTCGTCGAATTCGCACTCGGGGCACGTCGCCATAGTGGCTCCATGCAGCCGATCGGCCGGGCTGCAAAGATCGAGAAAACGGCCGCATCCATCAGCGGACACAGCACTTCCCGCGAAAGGCCGGATTATAACGAGATCCGAATGACGTCCGCAACGCGCTCTAAGGATCATTGCGCTCTCCTCCGATACATCTGACATGCCAGCCACGGCATCCGTGTCCTCGAAGACCATTATCGTCGCAGATGACACTGCTTTCGTACGTGATCGTTTCCGTGCAGCCCTGCAGTCGGTCGGGCACCGCACCACCACCGTCGCTGACGCGTCTGAACTTCTCTCTCGGGTACGCCAGGAAGGCGCCGACATCGACCTGGTCGTGCTGGATCTCCGCCTGCCGCCGCTGCCCGGTCCCGCGCTCGTCCGCACGTTAAAAGAAATCAAGGACTTCCAGGCGCAGATTGTCGTCTTCAGCGGCACAATCGCGAGCGCGGAAGAAGTTCGCGACCTGTCACTGCTGGGCATTTCCGGCTACATCAACGAATACAGCGCGGTCCAGCACATCGTTCCCGCGCTCACGCCTCATCTTTTCCCCGATCAGTACAACCGGCGGGCAACCCCGCGTGTGGTCGTGGGCATCTCGGTGTCGTACCGCGTGGGAAACACGATTTCGGCGGCACTGACGTTGAACGTCAGCCGCGGTGGTCTGGCGATTCGGACGACGAGCCCGCTGGACAAGGGAACGCACCTGCGAGTTCGTTTTCGGCTGCCCAGTACGGCGCGCGATGTCGAAGCGGAAGCAATGGTGGTTTGGACCGATCGGCGTTTCGGTATGGGGCTGCAATTCACGCGCATCGACGCCGCCACCCAGCAGGGCATCGAAGATTTCGTGCGGACGCATTTCTTCACCAACCGAAGGGCTTAGCGAGGCAGCGACGTGGCCCCGCGGGCTAGCGGGCGCGAAGCAGCCGCAGCGCGTTGCCCACGACGATAACCGACGCGCCGGTGTCGGCAAGCACCGCCATCCACAACGTCGCCGCGCCACCCACTGCCAGCACCAGAAACGCCGCCTTGAGTGCAAGTGAAATCGCGACGTTCATGCGGACGTTGCGTAACGTCGCGCGCGCCAATCGAATTGCGTAGGGCACACGGAGAAGCTCGTCGGACATGAGCGCGACGTCGGCCGTCTCCAGCGCCACGTCGGAGCCAGCCGCGCCCATCGCGATGCCGACGTCGGCAGCAGCAATCGCCGGCGCATCGTTGATGCCGTCGCCAACCATGAGCACTGGTCCGTGCCGCCGGCTCAGCGAGCGAACGCATTCATGCTTCTGCTGCGGCAGCAGCTCCGCATGGTACTCGTCGACGCCGAGCTCTTCCGCTACGCGTGCGGCAGTTCGTTCGTGATCGCCGGTCAGCATCGCCACCCACTTCACGCCCTGCTCGCGCATCAGCTCGATAGCCTCGCGCGCCGTCTCTCGGGGACGATCGGAGAGCGCGACCGCACCTATGACGACGCCGTTCGCCGCGACGAGCACCAGGGAATGGCCCTGTTCCTTCACCAGATCCAACTCCGATGAGGCTGGTACAGGGATCCCGCGATCGCGAAGCAACCGCTCGTTCCCGATTGAGACGCGTACGCCATCGATGTCCGCTTCGGCGCCCATCCCTGGTGCCGACACAAAGCGTGCAGCTCCCTCGACGACCACTCCGTGAGCGCGCGCATGGGCAACGATAGCCCGCGCGACGGGGTGCTCCGATCGCGCCTCGACCGCCGCTGCGTATCGAAGGACGGCGTCTTGCGACGCGTCGGTCAACGACAGGACGCCAGCGACTTTCAACTCGCCCCTCGTGAGCGTGCCCGTCTTGTCGAACGCGACCACCCGAACGCCGGCCAGACGCTCCAGGTGCACGCCGCCTTTCACGAGAACACCATTTCGCGCGGCAGCCGAGAGTGCAGAGACGATTGAGACAGGCGTCGAGATTACGAGCGCACAAGGACAGGAAATGACGAGCAGTACGAGAGCGCGGTACACCCACGTGGCCGCATCGGCGCCAGACACGAGCGGCGGCAGCAGCGCGACCACGACGGCCAGGGCGAGCACTACCGGCGTGTAAACGCGGGCGAACTGGTCGACGAACGACTGAATTGGGGCACGGCTGGCCTGAGCCATCTCCACCAGGTGAATGACTTGCGCCAAACGCGTGTCGCGGACGAGCCGCGTCACCCTGATATCCAGTGCTCCCCGTCCGTTGATACTGCCGCGCAAATACCTCGTCGCCCGGCCCCTTGTCTGCGGGCAACGATTCGCCGGTCAGCGGAGCCTCGTTGACATCGCTGTGGCCGCCGAGGATCGTGCCGTCCAGCGGAATCTTGTCGCCGGGCCGCACGAGAATTTCCTCTCCGACCCGATGTTCTCGACGGACGCTTGCAATTCCACCCCGTCTCGCCTGACGACCGCTTCGCGTGGGGACAGATCGATCAGCGCACGAATCGCCTGGCGCGCGCGCTCCATCGTCCGCAGCTCGAGCCACTGCGCTATGGCGAGAACAGACACACCACCGCGGCTGCCTCGAGCCACTCGCCCAGGACCAGGGCGCCGACAACCGCTACGACCATCAGCGTGTTGATGTCGAGCGTCCGCGACCTGCACGCGGCGACGGCCCGTCGCGCCGGGAAGACGCCGCCCGACGGTCGCTGCAGCTGTCAAACGCAACCGCCGCGGCTGTATCACGGCCTGAGAGTGCAAGGCGACGCCGGCAGCAAGGGCCGACCGCGCAGGCCACCATGAGACGCCACCGCCACGAGAGATGCGGCTCCGCCGAGGCCGGCTCCTCGTGCTCGAGCCACATCCGCATGCCCGTCTGGCCGGCGGCATCGACAATCGCCGCGGTGGTCAGCTTGGCCGCGTCGTACTTGACGTGAAGCCGCTGTCCGATCAGGTCAGCCGATACGGCCTCGAGTCCGGTGAGCGGCTTCAACCGGCGTTCGAGGATGACGACCTCCTCAGTGCAGTCCATGCCCTCGACGCGAAACACCGCCTCCGCGTGAAGCTCGCAGGTCGTGCACGTGACCGTATCGGTCGAGCCATTGGACCTGTAAGAAATCCTGCACGTTGCAGGGGCGTTGCCGACCATGATGTACGTGCAATTGCGCGCGGCGGCGCCTCAGAAACCGCGGTGATCACTCATGGGCTCTGCGGGGATGTCGAACGTCGAGCCGTGATAATCCCAGCGTAGCCGGGCCCGACCGCAGGCTGCAATCGAGCGTCGAATATATACGCTGATGGGCTAGGATAGCCGGTTGCGACGTGCGCTAAACTGCTCCAGATGTTCAGGTTACGAGGAGGATACGCGTGATCGAGGTGCAGCACCTGACCAAACGCTACGGCCCGACAACGGCCGTCGACGACGTGAGCTTCAGAGTCGAAAAAGGCGAAGTGCTCGGGTTCCTCGGGCCGAATGGCGCGGGCAAGACCACCACAATGCGGGTCCTGACCGGCTATATGCCGCCGACCGACGGCAAGGCCATCGTCGCCGGCTACGACATCTTCGATCAACCGATCGAGGCGAAGCGGCGCATCGGGCTATCTGCCGGAAACACCGCCGCTCTATCCGGAGATGACGGTCCGCGACTATCTGACGTTCGTCGCCAAGATCAAGGCAGTTCCGAAACGCGGCCGAACTGCTCGCGTCAACGAAGTCATGGAGCGCACGCGTGTCGCAGACATGGCACACCGCCACTGCGGCAAGCTATCGAAAGGCTACCGGCAGCGCGTCGGACTCGCCCAGTCGCTTCTGCAACAATCCGGAAGTGCTCATCCTCGACGAACCGACGGCGGGTCTCGATCCGAAGCAGATCATCGACACGCGGCGGCTGATCAAGGAGCTCGGCGGCGACCACACGATCATCCTCAGCACGCACATCCTTCCGGAAGTCAGCCAGACCTGTCAGCGCGTCGTGATCATCAACAAGGGTCGCGTGGTCGCAGTCGATACGCCCGACAACCTGACGTCACGTCTTCGCGGGTCGGAGACGATGTTGCTTCAGGTGGACGCGCCGGCCTGCGACGACGTGAAGCATGCCCTCGAGATCGTGCCGGGCGTCACAAAGTTGCCGTCGCCGACAGCCAGTGGCACGAGCCAGCGGTTCGAAGTCAACAGCGACACCGGACGCGACGTGCGGCGCCAGCTCGCTGCCGTCGTCGTCAGCAACGGATGGGGGCTGCTGGAGCTCCGGCCGTTGAGAATGAGCCTCGAAGAGATCTTCCTGCACTTGACGACCGAGGAAATGCCGCATGAGTAACGTACTGGCGATCGCCCACAAAGAGCTGAAGGGGTACTTCGCATCGCCGATCGCGTACATCGTGATCGGCTTTTCGGCCATCCTCTTCGGCTGGTTCTTCATCAACCTGCTGTACTACTTCGATCGCATGGCGCTGCAGGCCGGCGGCGGCTTCGGCGGCCCGCAGTCGGTGAACGTCAACGAGAGCACTGATCTCGCCGCTCTTCCTGAACGTCAGCGTCATTCTGCTCTTCACGCTTCCGCTCATGACGATGCGAACGTATTCGGAGGAGAAACGGTCGGGCACGATCGAGCTGCTGCTGACATCGCCGCTGACGGACTTGCAGATCGTCCTCGGCAAGTTCCTCGGCGGCCTCGTCGCTGTACGCGGCCATGCTCGCGGTGACGCTGGTCCACATGGGATTTCTGTTCTGCGTTCGGGCAATCCGGAGTGGCGACCGGTCCTCACCGGCTATCTGGGCCTGCTGCTGATGGGCGGCTGCTTCCTGTCGCTCGGCCTCTTCGTGTCGAGCCTGACGCGCAACCAGATCGTCGCCGGCATGATCACCTTCGCGGTGTTTCTGCTGTTCTGGGTGATCAACTGGATCGCGACCTTCACAGGCCCGACGACGCAGAACGTTCTGAACTACCTCTCGATCACCGAGCACCTGAACGACTTCACGCGAGGCGTGCTCGACACCAAACACCTCGTGTATTACACGTCTTTCATCGCGTTCAGTCTGTTCCTGACCGTACGCGCGGTCGACAGCGAACGCTGGCGCGGATAAGCCATGCTGCAGACGAATCCTCGGTATTCTCGGATGGGTCGGCACGGCGATCGTATTCGCCGCGGTCGCCGTGCGCATTCTCGGCTGGTCTGGCACGCTCACGATCCTGCCCGAGCCAGGATCGCTACATCACGTGCGCCTGCGTGCGGCGGCCTTGCGCTCGTCATCCTCTACACGCTGGGCCAGTGGCGCGACATCGTCACGTACTTCGGGCGGCGTCAGGCCCGCTACGGGGCGATCGCCAGAGTGGGCGTGGTTCGTCGCGCTCGCGATCGTCGTCGCCGTCAACTACCTGTCGGCCCGGCAGAACAAGCGCTGGGACCTGACGGCAAATCAGCAGAACAGCCTGTCGGAGCAGACCGTCAAAGTGCTGCAGGGTCTGACCTCGCCTGTCAAGTTCACCGTCTTCGACCGGCAGACCGAGATCGAATCGCTTCCGCAATCGCCTGATGAATACGCATATCAGTCCGAGTCAGGTGTCGGTTGACTACATCGACCCCGACACGAGACCGGTCGTCGCGAAGGAATACGAGATCCAGCAGTACGGCACCGTGGTCGTGGAGTACATGGGTCGCCGCGAGCGCGTCACGTCTGATACCGAGCAGGAAATGACCAACGCATTGATCAAGGCGATGTCCGACAAGGAACGGAAGGTCTACTTCCTTCAAGGTCATGGCGAAAAGGAGCCAAACCGAACCGAGCGCGACGGCTACAGCGCGCTCAGCGGCATGCTGCGCCGCGACAACTACATGGTCGAGCGGCTCGTGCTGGCGCAGCAGAAGGACGTTCCTGACGATGCGACAGTGGTCGTGATTGCGAGGTCCAACGACCGACATGCTGCCGCAGGAGGTCGACGCGCTGAAACGGTACCTCGCCAAGGCCGGCAAGCTCATGGTGCTGCTCGAGCCGTCTCTCGGCAATCAACCTGTCGCGCTGCCGAATCTCGACGGCTTATCAGCGAATGGGGCATCACGGTCGGTAACAACGTCGTCGTAGACGTGAGCGGCGCTACCAACGACCCGAGCATGGCTGTCGCAGCTACGTACCCGCTCCATGCGATCACGGAGCAGTTCGCCACCCTCACACTCTATCCGTCGGCTCGGACCGTCGAGCCGGTGTCCGGTGGCGTCAACGGCCGCACGGCAACGACGTTCGTTGAGACCAGCCGCGCCAGCTGGGCCGAATCGAATCTCGCGTCCCTCAAGACCGGGGTCCAGATGGACGCGGAAGGAGGCGATAAGGCCGGACCGCTTTCGGTGGCGGTGGCCGTTTCCGCGCCCGCCGACAGCGGAACCACTCCGGCTCCAGCAGGCCAGAATGCGACGCAATACCGCGAAGCCCGAAACCCGCGTTGTGGTATTCGGGGATTCTGACTTCGCGGAGAACGCCTACGCGGGCGTGCCCGGCAATCCGAACCTGTTCGCCAACGCCATCAACTGGCTCGCGCAGCAGGAGGGCCTCATTGCCATCCGCCCGACCGAGGCGGCCGACCGGAGAGTCACGATGACGCCGGGCCAGCAGTGGCTGGCTTTCCTGACGTCGGTTCTGCGTGATCCCCGGCGCCGTGTTTGCGGCTGGCATCTACGCGTGGTGGCGGAGGCGCTGACATGCGCCGGCTCACGACCACCATCGTTCTGCTCGTCGTACTCGGCGGGCTCGTCGGGTACATCTACTTCGTCGACTCCGGGAACGAAACGCCAGACCCGAACGCGAAGCCGAAGGCGTTCGAGCTCACGGCCGACAATATCGAGGAACTGCAGATCAAGAGCCCGGACGGCGAGACCGCGCGGGTGCAGCGGACCGGCGACAACTGGCAGCTGGTGGAGCCGGTCAAGGCCGACGCCGACAACGGCGTCGTCGGGACGGTGACGAGCAACCTCGGTACGCTCGAAGTTCAGCGCGTCGTCGAGGAGAGTCCCGCTGATCTCGCGCAGTACGGCTTGGGTGCGCCCCGCATCGATGTGGGATTCCGTTTGCGCGGGCAGAAGGATTTTCAGCGCCTGCTCGTCGGAGACAAGACGGCTACGGGCGGCGACCTGTATGCGAAGCGAGGTGACGAGAAACGCGTCATTCTGATTTCGTCGTTTCTCGATTCGATCTTCACGAAGACACCGTTCGATCTCCGCGACAAGGCAATTCTCAAGTTCGAGCGTGACAAGGCCGACGGCGTGGAGATCCTCAAAGGCGCGACGAGCATGCAGTTCGCCAGAAACGGATCCGACTGGCGCATCGCAAAGCCCGCGACCGCGCGCGCAGACTACGCCGCCACTGAGGGGCTGCTCACGCGCCTGTCTTCGACACACATGCTCAAAGTGGTGTCGGAAACCGGCGACAACCTGCAGATGTACGGCCTGGACCGTCCGTCGATGACGGCGTCAGTTCTGAGCGGCAGCTCGCGAGCAACGCTGCTCCTCGGACGTGCTTCCGACGACGGGGGCTTCTACGCGAAGGATGCGTCTCGGCCGGTGGTGTTCACGGTGGAGCAGGCACTTGCCACCGACCTCGGCAAAGAGATGACCGAGTTCCGCCGTAAGGACGTCTTCGACGCGCGAGCGTTCAGCGCCAACCGGCTCGAGCTCCGGCGCGGCAGCGATACGATGACGTTCGAAAAGCAGGAGGCCGACGGCAAGACCACGTGGCGGAATGCAGCGGGACAGAATGTCGACACCGCGAAAGTCGAGGATGTGCTGACGAAGCTGTCGAATCTGCGTGCGGATTCATTCCAGCCAACCGCGCCTCCATCCCTCAAGATGCCGGTCGCCGCTGTGACGGTTCGCTTCGATGAGAGCAAAACCGAATCAGTTGCATTCGGCCGGTCTGGCAACGAAGTGTTCGCGGCGAGAAACGACGAACCCGGAGCGGCGAAGGTCGACGCCACCGTGTTCGACGAAGCACTAAAGGCGGTGGATGGGCTGAAGTGAATTGACATAGTGCAAAATGCAAGATGCAAGATGCAAACAGTTAAGGCCTGGCCTGCCAACCAGTTACTGTTTGCATTTTGCATTTTGCATTTTGCATCGTTGGTTTCAGCCGGCTGCGCGAGAGCCCCCGTAGCCGTAACCCCCTCACGGCCTGCTGATCCAGTCGCCCAGCTCCGAAACGACATTACCACCGCGACGCACGCTCCCGGGGTCCAGCGCGCCGCCTGGGGCATCCTCGTGCAGTCGCTCGATACAGGCGAGCGACTCTTCGAGCTGAATCCGACGACGCTCCTCGTGCCTGCGTCGACGTTGAAGCTCGTCAGCCTTGCTGCTGCCGTCGACGCCGTGGGCTGGCAGTTCTCATTCACCACGAATCTCCGGACAACCGAGCCGATTGCCGACGTGATCGGGGGAGACCTGATTGTGCAGGGCACTGGCGACCCTTCGATCGGAGGGCGTGGCGGCCGCGACATAGGCGACCTCGTGAACCGGATCAAGGCGGCCGGCGTCCGTCGAATCAACGGCCGGATCATTGGAGACGACAACCTGGTGGAGGAACCTCGCCCACAGCTCGCATGGGCGTGGGATGACCTCGGCTACGCAACCGGTGCGCTGTTCGGTGCCCTCAACTATGCAGAGAACCGGATGGAGGTGACAGTGCAACCTGGCGGCGCACCGGGTGACCTGCCGATGCTGCGGGTTGAACCGCGCGCAGCCAGCCGCCCGATCCGAAACAGGACAACCACGGGGCCCGCCGGTTCGTCACCGCTCGTGTGGCCGGAACAACGACCCGGCGAACCATTTCTTACGATTGCCGGCTCAGTTCCCACGGGAGCGGTACCCACGCGAATTCAGGTATCGGTCGGGAACCCAACCCTCTGGTTCGCCACCGCCTTTCGTCATGCTCTTGTAGATGCCGGCATCGCCGTCGCCGGGGAGGCGTATGACATCGATGACGCGGAAGTTGGCGCCGCATGGCAATCTGCCGCGACGTTCTCCTCGGTTGCGTCCGCAAGCCTGGCGGAACTGGCGCGGCCGCTGCTGAAGGACAGCATCAACCTGTACGGTGAGGCCGTGCTGCGATTGAGCGCGCGCCGTGGGGTGTTTCCTACCAACGACGCCGCACTCGCCGGATTACGCGAAACGCTCGATCGCTGGGGAGTGCGGGGGGATGCGTGGCAGATTGTGGATGGGTCCGGCCTGTCGCGGCGTAACGCGGTTGCCCCTGAAGTGCTCGTGGAGGTGCTGCGACGGATGTACGACCCATCGGAAGGCTCACCGTGGATGGATGCGATGCCGATTGCAGGTCGGGATGGCACGCTCGCCGACCGCATGCGGGGGACCGCCGCCGAAGCAAACCTCCGCGCCAAAACCGGCACGATGTCGAATATCAGAACGCTTGCAGGCTACGTGCGGACGCGCGATGACGAGGCGCTCGCATTCGCCATCATGGCCGACAATTTCGAAGGGGCAGGGAGCACCGCTGTTCAGGCGATCGACAGCATTGCCGTGCGCCTGGCTGAATTCAGTCGACGTCGTTAGGAAACGTCACTGGTTTCGCAGCTGGGTCTCAATCAACCGGCGCGCCGCCGCCGCAATCTCCCCGGCCGGAATGTTGAATCCACCGCCCTGCGCCAGATCTGCCCTGCCACCACCGCGTCCGCCGAACCGTTCAGTCAGTTGTCGCAGGACCATCTGCGCTTCCACAGGCACGCCAGGGGAGCGCGCTATGACGACGGCGGGCGGCGAGTCGGTCGAGACGAGCACCGCACACACCGGACCTGCCGCAGCGGCCGCAGCAGCCAACGCCTTCAGCCCGGCCGCGTCGGATCCGGCCACAGTTTCCACGACGACGCGAACATCGCCCACCAGCGGAGCGGCAGCCGCTAACCGGCGGCCCTCATGGCCCGCCAGCTCGGTGCGCAGATCTCGTATCTGCTTCTCCAGCCCCTTGGACTCGACCTGGACCCGTTCAATCGCTCCAGGAAGGTCGCCCGGCAGCACTGACAGCACGCGCACGCTGCCTGCAACGACGTCGCGAAAATCGCGCAGCGCGCGGACAGCTCTCCTTCCGCACACGAACGTCAGGCGCATACCGCCGCGGTGGCGCTCCGACCCCAATACGGCGATGCTGCCAACTGCACCTGTTCGGCTGACATGGGTGCCGCCGCAGGCGGACAGATCGAAATCGGCGATCTCGATCAGTCGAAGTATGCCTTCCCGCGCAGGGTCTTTTCGGAGCGGAAGCGTCCTGGCTTCCTCCCATGTCGCAAAGCGAATGGCGATCGGCCGGTTCTCCCAAATCACGTCGTTCGCGACGTCGACGGCGCGCTCGACGTCCGCGAGCGACAGGTCGCGTGCCACGTCGATCGTCGAATCCTCGGTTCCCATATGGAAGCTGACCGTGGGGTTCTCGAACACTCGATCCAGCGCCGCAGACAAGAGATGTTGCCCGGTGTGCTGCTGCATGTGATCGAATCTGCGGGCCCAGTTCACCTCACCCGCAACGGTCGCACCAACGGAAAGCGGCGACGACAACACATGAATCACCGCTTCGTCATCGATGACGTCGATAACGTCCGCGTCTCCGAGCTGACCGTTGTCGAAGGGCTGCCCGCCGGACGTCGGATAGAAGGCTGTGCGGTCGAGCGTAGTGGCCGGTCGGCCGTCGTGCTCGAAGCTGCGCGTGACGGTGGCGGGGAACGAACGGCAGTAAGGATCGGTGTAGTAAATACGGTCCGTCATTGTGACCAACGTGCCTACGGTGCCTTCAGGCATCCTACTAATCAGGCAGCAACCGCCGGCAGGTCGAAATAGAAGATCGCGCCGCCCGTCGGCGCGCTGCGGTATCCGATGTGCCCACCGAGCGAGTCGATGATGCCGTAGCTCACCGACAGGCCCAGACCTGTGCCCTGGCCCGGCGGCTTCGTCGTGAAGAATGGCTGGAACAGCTTTGCCTCGTCCTCGGGCGATACGCCGGGACCGGTGTCCTCGACTTCGAGAATCACGCGGTCGCCTTCGTCACGCGTTCGCACCGTGATCCGCCCGGGTTGACGCTTGGACAGACGAATGGCCTGCTCGGCGTTTACAACGAAGTTGAGCACCACCTGCTGCAGCTCTGCCAGCACGGCGCGCACGTGCCGATTGGAGTTGTCGTCGATGCGCAGCTCGATGTTCTCCGACTCAAGACGGCGCTGACGCAGCTCGGCGACCGATTTGATGACGTCCACGAACGCGACGGCTTCGGCGTCGCCCGTCTGCTGCCGGGCAAACATCGCGAGATTGCGGATGATGGCGCACGCGCGCGCGCTCTCCTTCTGAATCAGAACGAGATCGGTCTTCACCGACTCCGGCACGTTGTGCTGCATCTGCAGCAGCTCGGCGAAGCCGAGAATCGCCTGTAGCGGATTGTTGATCTCGTGCGCGACGCCGGATACGAGCTGGCCGACCGCTGCAAGCCGCTCCTGCCGAATGACCTGATGCTGAAGCGATTCGACCTCCTGGCGCATGCGGCGTTCTTCGGCCATTTGCGCGTCGAGCGCGCCGCGAGTTTCGTTGAAACGCTGAACCATCTGCGCAAATGCAGCCTGGAGCCCGGCGAATTCGTCGGTCGGCATCGGCCGCTGCTCGATCGGGCTGAAGTCTCCAGAACCAATCCGCTGGGCCGCTCCCTGTAGATGGCCGACCGAGGTGGTAAGACGCCGCGAGAAGACGGACGCCACCAGCAACCAGCCGCAGAGTACGAGCGTGAGTGCCGGAAGTGCTCGCATCCAGAGCGACACTGCCCTGTCGAAGGCCACCGACGTCGGAATGCCCACCGTTACCACCCAGGGACCGCCTGGGACCATCGCCTGGCCGAACATCCGGCGCATTCCATCGACGCCGGTGTGTTCTGCCGGAGGTTCAGGCGCATCGTGGAAGTCCACCTCCATGACACGCCCGACATAACGCTCGGGGTCTGGATAGCGCACCAGGACCCGGCCTCCGGTCTCGGTGAGCGTAATGACCGAGCCTGGCGGCAGATGCGGCTCACGGAAGGCTTCCTGCAGAAGCCCGGGGTCGACGTAATAGGCGAGCGCGCCAGTGACCTTGTCGGCGTCGTGCAGGGGATAGGTCACCGCGACATAGATAAGTCCTGACGACTGGGCGTGAAGCGGGGATACGACGCGCGAATTCTTGTGAACGACGCGCTGCATCAGCTCCGGCCAGTTGTCGCCGATCTCGGCAGACGACCCTGCGCGTGCCACGAGTTGGCCCCTGCGGTCCACGAGCACGAGATCGATGAGCGAGGGCCGCTGAAGCCGTTGCGGCTGCAACAAGTCGACCGCCGCCGCATCGAGGTTCTGAACCATCGGATGGCTCGCCATGTTTCGCGCCATCCGATCGAGGCCGGTGAGCTCGCGCTCGACAGCCGACGCCGTTCGGCGTGCGGTCAACTCGGTCAGTTCGGTGAGTTCTTCGACGGTCTCACGGTACTCCACGACACCGAGCCAGACGCCGGCTGCAAGAATCGGCGCCAGGAGCAGCAGGATGGCAAGAAGAAGCTGCCGCTGGAGGGGCCGCGCCCAGGTCATGGCCATGAAGGAGAGGTTCGAATGTTAACAGGGATTCACATCGGCTTATCGGCCTAACAGAGGATCCGCAATACCTGCTTGTGCAAAGCCTCCAGCGCGGAGTCGGCAACTATCACAGCGACCGCACGGGCGCCCCATCGGATCGGGGTCGTAGCAACTATGCGTCAGCCCGTAATCGAGCCCGAGTTCCTGCCCCTTACGAACGATGTCCCCCTTTGTCATCGTGATCAGCGGCGTATGGATACGAAATGCGGATCCACCAACGCCGCGGGCGGTAGCAAGAGACGCAAGCCGCTCGAAGGCCGCGATGAACTCCGGTCGACAGTCCGGGTACCCCGAATAGTCGATCGCGTTGACGCCGATGAAAATGTCGCCAACACCGAGCGCTTCGGCCCACGCCAGGGCCAGAGCGAGAAACACCGTGTTCCTCGCGGGAACGTAGGTCGAAGGAATGTCCTGCAGATTCGCGGGCCGATCCTTCGGCACTGGAGCCGCGGACGTCAGTGACGAGCCGCCGAATGCGGCCAGGTCGACGTCGAGCTCGATGTGACGCTCCACATGCAGCCGGGCGGCCACCGAGCGCGCTGCCTCGATTTCGCGCACGTGCCGCTGGCCGTAGCGAATGGTCAACGCGAACAGCCGGAATCCCTCGGCACGCGCCATCGCGGCGGCGGTGTAGGAATCGAGGCCGCCGCTCAACAGCACAATGGCGTCGGACAACTCCTACACTCCGCGAGTCCCTGGCTCCCAGATGTATTTGTGCAACTGCAATTGCACCCGCGCCGGCAGATGATCGGCCAGCACCCATTCCGACAGCAGCCGTGGATTCAGCGCTCCGTGAACGGGAGACAGGTGGATGGCGGCCGCGCGTTCGTCAAGCCGATGGCGCGTGATGACGTCGCGCGCATATTCGTAGTCTGTGCGGTCGGTGACGACGAACTTCACCTCGTCATGCGGTCGAAGCCGCTCGAGGTTGCTCCAGTCGTTGCGGTCCGACTCGCCGCTGCCGGGACACTTGACATCGAGAATCGTCACGACGGCTTCAGGCACATCCGCGGTGCTGCGATGGCCGCCCGTCTCGAGCAGAACCGTTCGGCCGCCGTCGATGAGCGCCTGCATCAGCGGGTACACGTCCGTCTGGAGCAGCGGTTCACCCCCTGTCACCTCGACAAGTGGGCAATCCATCCGTTCCACGTCGGCGAGTACCTCGTCAAGCGACCGTTTCTGTCCTTCGTAAAATGCGTAAGGGGTATCGCACCAGGAACACCGCAGATCGCAGGCGGTCAGACGAATGAACACACAAGGACGCCCCGCGTATGATGACTCTCCCTGGATCGAGTAGAAGATTTCGTTGATCGTCAGCAATGTACCTATTATCACCGGTGCAATGAGCGTTCACGTCGGGACATCGGGCTGGAGCTATCCCTCCGGCAAGGGCAAGTGGAACGGCTTGTTCTATCCAGCCACGCGCGCAAAGCGCGATGGGACCAGCGGTTTCGACGAGCTTCATTACTACGCGGAGCATTTCGATACGGTGGAGGTGAACACCACCTTCTACGGACAGCCGCGTCCAGAGGTTGCAGCCGATTGGGTGCGCCGGACACCGGCGGGGTTCTCGTTCTCGCTGAAGCTGTATCAGAAGTTCACCCATCCGAAGATGTTTCGAGAAGCGGCGCTCAGAACGGCGCCCGGGCCCGGCGGCACGCTGCTCGACGCGCTCGCCCAGGTGACGCAGAGCGACATCGACGATTTCCGTGTGGGCATCGAACCGATTGCGCGGGCGGGCAAACTCGGGGCACTCCTCGCGCAGTTTCCTCCGAGCTTCAAGAACAGCGCGACCTCGCGTGACTACCTGACGCAGCTGCTCACGGCCTTCACGGGATATCCGATAGCCGTCGAACTGCGTCATCGAAGCTGGAGCGACGCGCTCGGCGACACGCTGGCGCTGCTGAACGCGTTTCAGGCTGCATGGGTCCAGATCGACGAACCGAAATTCCGCTTCTCGATCCGACAGAATGCGCTGCCGAACGTCACCGGCTTTTACTACATGCGCCTGCATGGACGAAACGCGGCGCAGTGGTGGCGCCACGACAAGAGCGAGGATCGCTACAACTACCTGTACTCGAACGACGAATTGAAGGAGTTTTCTGAAACAGCCAAGGCGGCAAAAGAGCTGGTCAGGAAGGCGTACCTATATACGAACAACCACTTCGCCGCGCAGTCAGTGGTGAACGCGGTGATGCTCAAGGCGCAGCTGGGCGAGCCGATCGCGGGCGACTACCCTGCCGCTCTGGTGGAACGGTATCCGGAAATACGGAATCTCGTCAGGGCCAGACCCTATCCCGTCAAGGTTTCACGGTAACTCGCCTCACGATGTCGTTCACCGTGAGCTTCCGAACGACGTCCATGCCGGAAGTCACCTGGCCGAACACCGTGAACTGGCCGTCGAGCTTCGGCTGTGCTGCCAGTGTGATGTACATCTGACTGTCGCCAAGGCGCGCATCGCCTGGATGCGCCGCTGCGACAGCGCCGACGCCGTGCTTGCGCTTCGGGCTGAACTCCCCCACACCGATCGACCTGCCGCTTCCCCCTGAACCCCAGCGATCGCGCTTCGTCATGTCGCGTGACTGTGGATCGCCGAACTGGACGAACGAAACCCGGCACGACGCGGTGCACGCGGTGGCCGTTGTAGAAGTTGCGCTTGACGAGCGCCACAATGTGCTCGACGGTCTTCGGCGCTTCGGCCGGATACGTCTCGATCTCAAACGACCCTTTGGCCGTCTCCACAACGAGCAACGGTCCGGCACCCGCAGGTTTTTGTGCTGCACCTTGTGCTGCAGGAAAGCCAGCCAGCGGCAACGTGAGGCACGCCGCGATCAAGGTCCAACCCATCCGTCTCATTCGTTGTTCCTTCTCTGATCGCATCGCTTCACCTCTCGCCATTCGTGTGCCCGCGACCCGGCCGGACCCCAATTCTTGGACATTCCTCCCGAATGACGCAATCCCCACAACGGGGATAAACCGGACGACACACATTTTGTCCCCAGGTCACGAGATACAGGTTGATATATGGCCACCAGCGGGGGGCAATCGCGCGGTAGAGCGCCTGCTCTGTTTCCTCCGGCGTCTTCGTCGCCACCCATCCCAGACGATTTGAGATGCGGTGGACATGAGTATCGACACAAATGTTTTCGAGGCTTTGAAACCCAAGAATGAGCACGAGGTTCGCTGTCTTTCGGCCCACGCCCGGCAGCGTCAACAGGTCCTCCATCGTGGCGGGTACGGCCCCTTCGAAACGGCTGACGAGCATTTGGCAACACGCTTTTACATGGCGTGCCTTGTTCCGGTAGAAGCTGACCGGATAAATCAGGCGCTCAATCGTCTTGACGGGCAGCTTCGCAAGCGATTGCGGCGTGCTCGCCCTGGCGAACAGGCGCGTCGAGGCGGCATGCGTGGTCGCATCCTGCGTTCGCGCCGAGAGAGCCGTCGCAATCAGAATCTGGAACGCATCTTCGGCCTGCTCGTTCGAGATCTTCTCGACCGCCGGCAGCTCGAGGCCGGTGATCGCGCGCGCCAGCGCGCGCATGATGCGTTCGACGCTGCGGGAATCTGGCTTGCGGAACTTCAAGGCACCGGGGTCAGCGGCGGCTCGCCGGTCAAGACCGCAATCACATTGCGCGCGGCCAGATCCGCCATAGCCGTCCTCGTTTCGATGGTCGCACTGCCGAGATGCGGTGCGAGAACGACGTTTTCGAGTGTGAGCAAGTCCGCGTGCACCTCCGGCTCGCGCTCATAAACATCAAGCGCGGCGCCCGCAATCATTCGATTCTTCAAGGCCCACGCCAGGGCGCTTTCATCTACAACCGGCCCCCGCGTGGTGTTGACAAGATACGCGGTGCGCTTCATACGCGCGAGCTCCGGCTGGCCTATCAAACGACGCGTGTCTGGCGTCAACGGCACATGCAGCGACACGACATCGGAAGTCGCGAGCAGTCGATCGAGGGGCATACCATCGCCGCCTCGCGATGTGTGAGCAACCTTCATCCCGAACGCAGCCGCCCGCGAGGCGACCGCGCGCCCGATACGGCCGTATCCAACGATGCCGAGTTGCTTGCCGCCGAGCTGCATGCCGAGCAACTGATCGAGAGCCCACCCCGTCCAGTCGCGACGGCGCATCAGGCGCTCGCCCTCGCCCAAACGCCGGGTCACGGCAAGGATCAGCGCGATCGTGAAGTCGGCGGTCGCGTCCGTGAGGATGTCGGGCGTGTTCGTGACGATAATGCCGCGGCCGCGAGCGGCCGCGACGTCGATGTTGTTATAGCCGACCCCGACATTCGCGATGACGCGGAGCTGGGTACCTGCAGCGATCGCGCCGGCGTCGACGCTATCGGTGATGAGGGAAATCAGCCCGTGCTTGTCGGCGATCCGTTCGACCAGCGCCTCGTGCGGCATGTTCGCGTCGCCCTCGAACCGCTCGACGTCACACGACGCCTCGAGACGGGCCACAACGGATGAAGGAAGCTTGCGCGTGAGAAGGACGGGAGGCTTCATCAAGTTGCCTCAGTGTCCCATCGATTTGCAGTAGCCGCAGTGATTGCACATGACGGCGGGTTCGATAATGCACGGGCCGTCCATCTCTGATCCCGCAAGCACGCTGAGGATTCCGTGGCTCGGATGGGCGTGCGGTGTCACCGACATCAAGTGCAGCCGCTCCGACGGCGCCTCCGCATGCCGTGCGATCGCTGTCCGTACGAGGGCGCGCAGCTCTTCCTCAGTCATTCAGTCACGTCAACCGTGTCCACAATACCCACGACTGCCGCATCCACCGGCGCCAGCTTACGGCCGAGCGCCTCGCCGGCGGCCCGCCCTTCCATGACAATCAGCACCTTCTCGTGAACGCCTGCACCGAGGGCGTCCACAGCGAGCAGCGCCGTACCGCGCGGTTTGTCATCCAGCGTCAACGGCTGAACCAGCAACAGCTTCGCGCCTTCGAATTTGCGGTGTTTTTGCGTGGCGACAACCGTCCCGATGACACGACCGAGCTGCATCTACCCCTCGACGTCCCAGTGGTCGACGATGCCGACCACGCCCGCGTCCGTCGGCACTTCCTGCGGATAGAACGGAAAGCTGGCTTCCTTGCCCCGGACGAAGAACACGGTCTCTCCCACACCTGCGCCGGCCGCGTCGACGGCAACCAGCGTACGGCCGGCCGCTGTACCATCGGCCGCTATCGGCTGCAGTACCGAGGAGCTTCAACCCGGTGAGGTTCTCGTCCTTCCTCGTGACAACGACATTGCCGATGACTCTTGCGAGCTGCATGCGATCAGGCCCCCGTCGTCACGTCGACGGTATCGACAATTCCGACGATCGCGGCGTCGACGGGACAGTCTTTCATGCCGGCCGCCATCCGGGCGGAGCTACCGCTCACAATCAGCACCGTTTCGCCCACACCGGCGTCGACGGTGTCCACGGCGACCAGATAATTCCCTTCGCTCTTGCCTTGCGGATCGATCGGACGGGCGACAAGCAGCTTGTTGCTGACGAGCCGCGGATCTTTGCGCGTGGCGACAACAGTCCCGACGATGCGGGCAAGAATCATCGGGACGTGCCCTCAGCTAACCTCTTGCGGCGCCGGCGGACTTTCCAATAGGCAGCGCGTCCTCGAGATTCGCGTGCGGACGTGGGATCACGTGTACCGACACGAGCTCGCCCACGCGCCGAGCGGCGGCAGCCCCCGCGTCAGTGGCCGCCTTGACGGCGGCGACGTCCCCCCGAACGATGGCCGTGACGTAGCCGGCGCCGATCTTCTCCCAGCCGATCAACGTGACCTTCGCGGCTTTGACCATGGCGTCGGCGGCCTCAATCATGGCCACCAACCCCTTGGTCTCGATCATTCCCAGCGCCTCTCCCATCTCGGATCCTCAATTGAGGAATTGACGCACTTACGAACTGACGGATTGGACCGACCCAGTCCATCTCCGTAGCGAATTCGTAAATTCGTAAATTCGTAGATTCGTAAGTTCAGGAATCTTTCAACGTTTTGACCGCGTCAGCGATCAATGCCGTCAGTTCGCCGTATGTTAGCCGAATTTCACCATCCCTGCTCGTGCTCGAGAACGATCTGTCCGGCACGAGACGTCCATCCGGCGAGGGCGGCGCCTCGAGCACCTGGCAGGCGACCTGCGCATCGGCGGCCTCTGATGGATCAGCGCAGAGCGGCGCGGGCGCCGGGATCCCGTACACGCCTCTGAGTCCCTGTAGCCGCTCGACTTCCTCGCGCGAAATCAGATGCTCCCTGCCGAGCATCCGCGCCACAAGACTGATCGTCGCGAAATGCTCGATGGTCTCCATCTTGTAATACGCGGCCATCACATCCTTCCCGCACGTGACCGCGCCGTGATTGGCGAGCAGCATACCGTCATGCGCCTTGATGTACTTCCGTACCGCCTCCGGCAACTCGCTCGTCGATGGCGTTCCATACGCGGCAATCGGAATACTGCCGAGCGTGGTGATGACCTCGGCCAGCACCGCACGGGTCAGCGGGATGCCGGCAACGGCAAACCCGGTCGCAACCGGTGGATGCGCGTGGACGACGGCGTTCGCATCGGGCCGATTACGGTAGATTTCGAGGTGCATCGGCAGTTCGGTGGAGGGATCGCGCTCGCCGGCAACTTTCCGGCCGTCGTAGTCCACGATCACCATCATGTCGGGCGTCATGAAACCTTTCGAGACGCCCTTGGGCGTAGCAATGACGCGACGCTCGTCGAGGCGCGCACTGATGTTCCCATCATTCGAAGCGATATACGAACGCGCATACAGCCGGCGGCCGGCCTCGACGATATCGGCGCGAATCTGTTCCTCGACTCGGGTCATGACGCCGAAAACTTACCTCGGCATTCCTCGGAGCAGAAGTAGTGCGTGGTGCCGCTGGCGCTGACCGACAGCGCCGTGCGCGGGGTGACGAAAGTTCCGCACACCGGATCGCGAACGAGCTTTACAGCGGAGGTCGGAGCGCGGGACGTCCCGCCTCGCGCTCCGTCGATGACTGCATCGAAAAGACGCCACAACAGGCGCGCGACGACGATGAACAGGATCGCAAGCAGGATGATCCGGGTCATCAGGCTTGCCGTCAGCTGCCGGGAGTGGTGCCAGCGCCGGGATGGCCGGCAGCTTTGATGCCTTCGAGGCCACGGCGGGCCGCCTGGGCTTCAGGGCTGTCGGGAGCAAGCTCAATCACCTGCTTCCACTTCGCTTCGGCACCAGCCAGGTCCTGCTTGCCAAACGCCAGCACGATGCCCTGATTCAACATCGTCTTGGTGTGGCGTGGGTCGATCGATAGCGAATGCTCGAACTGCTTGAGGGCACGGTCGGTCTGACCCGTGTAGTAGTAGCTGATGCCGAGATCGGTGCTCGCGTCGGGGTTTTTGGGATCAAGGGCGAGTCCCTCTTCGTACCACTTGATCGCATCAGGGTACCGCTCGGCGTCGAAATACGTATTTGCGAGCTGCACCATCGCGCCGGCATTCTTGGGGTCGTTCTTGAGGATCGTCATGAGCGACTGGACGCGCGCCTCGTCGAGAGGCGGCGCCTGCCGCGCCGCACCCTGACCGGCAGCCGGCGCCGTCGCGACGACGGGTGCCGCTGCGCGATTGCCGGCCTGCTGTACGCCAATCACCCAGCCCAGGATGACGCCAAAACACATCCCGGCGACGGCAAACACGATGGATTCGGATTTCATCGAAGTCTTTGGTCTTTCGTCTTTGGTCTTTCGTCACTAAAGACGAAAGACCAGAGACCACAGACCATCTTAGTGCACACCCAGCGTCCGCTGGAACCATTCGACCAGCGCTCCGACGAGCTCGGGGTCGCGCGAGAGCAGAACGGTCCCATGCGCGGCGATGCTCGACCATCGCACCTCGCGCGGGCCGGAGGCGTCCTGTCCCAGCGTTCGCACCGATCTTGCCGCGTAGGGATCGTGAATGCTGGCCACAAGCAGCGCGGGGCGCCCCCCGTATTGAGGCAGCAACGAATCGACTCGCACACCGCGGTAGTCGAGCGACGGTGACACGAGTGCCAGAGACGCGACCGCTGGCGTCGCCGCACCCGCAACAAGCGCCAGATTCGCGCCGAGCGACGCGCCGGCTACCCCGATGGCGCCAGGCCTGACGTCCGCAGGGTGACCGGCCAGATACGCGATTGCGGCTGTGATCGCCTCATGCCACCGCGTCAGCTCGGCCGGATTCTCCGGCAGGGCTGATCCAGGCAGGTCAATCGCGAACGCGTGGATATTCACCTCCGCCAACCGCTGCGCTGTGACCTGCCACTCATCCCGTGACCGTCCGAGCATCGGCACCAGGACAACGGCGGGCGCAGGGCGCTCTTGCGCTTCCATCCAGAGTCCCGAGAGCATGCGCCCGTCAGCGAGGCGAAATGAAACGACACGGCCCGCGGCCTCGGGCTGCGGCTGTGCAAGGGCGATAACCGCAAGCGTGATTACTACCAACGTGCGGCGGAGTAAGGCGATCATGACGGTGTCAGCACGGCGAGATAGTCGCGAACGCTCCGGGTCAAACCGACGAACAGCGCGTGGCTGATGAGGGCATGTCCGATCGACACCTCATCAAGATAAGGCAACGTCCGGAATACGACGAGGTTTTCAAAATCCAGGTCGTGGCCGGCATTCACACCCAGCCCGAGCGCGTGCGCGAGGCTGGCTGCGCTCGCGTAGGTCTGGAAGGCGCGTCTTGCCTCCTCGTCGCCGCGTTCGAAAGCACGCGCAAACGGCTCTGTGTAGAGCTCGACACGGTCGGCGCCCAGATCCGCAGCCCAGCGAACAGCCGCATCCTCAGGGTCCACAAACAGGCTCACCCGGATTCGCGACTTCCGCAGGTCGTCGATCGTCTGTGCTAGCGCCGCCCGAGGCGTCTGGGCCGACCAGCCCGCCTGGCTCGTGATCTCGCCCGGCCGCACCGGCACCAACGTGCATTGATCGGGTCGCACGCTGTGGACCAAATCAAGGAGGTCGGGCCGCGGGTCACCTTCGATGTTGTATTCCACTCGTCCGCGGAGCGATGTGAGAAACTGCGCGATTTCCCGTACGTCCGATGTCGTGACGTGCCTCGCATCGGCGCGCGGATGGACCGTGATGCCCGGAGCGCCCGCCTCGACGCAGGCGCTCACGGCCTCGATGACTGATGGCACGCTGCCACCGCGCGAATTGCGAATCGTCGCGACCTTGTTGACGTTGACGGACAGACGGACCATTACTCCGTCGTACCCACGTGCTGTCGCACCGCGTCGAGGATCTCCTCCCCCCAGCGGCGGATTTGCGCTTCGTCCTGCCCCTCGAGCATCACGCGCAACAGTGGCTCGGTGCCCGAATACCGAACCAGCAGGCGGCCGTCACCGGCCAGCCGCGACTCGACCGACGCAAGTACCGACGCAACCGGAGGAATCGACTGCAGATCGACTTTGCGGCCGACACGCAGATTCAGCAGCACCTGCGGATATCTCGTAAGGTCCGAGGCCAGGTCGTCGAGTTCCCGTCCGGTAACCGCCATTGTCCGCAGCACGTTCAACGACGTCGCGAGTCCATCACCGGTAAACAGGTAGTCTGAGAAGATGACGTGACCCGACTGTTCGCCGCCGAGCGACAGATTGCGCCGAATCATTTCCTCCATCACGTATTTGTCGCCGACGGGACACCTGATGGTCTCAATCTGATCAGCGCGCAGCGCGATTTCAAGACCGATATTGCTCATCACGGTCGCGACAACAGCATCGCCTTTTAACCGGCCCTCGCGTTTCATCTGCTTCGCGCACATCACCATCACCGCGTCGCCGTCCACGATTTGACCATTTCGGTCCACGAAGATGGCGCGATCACCATCGCCGTCGTACGCAATCCCGATACGGTAGCCGCCACTGACAACGGTGCGGGCAAGGAGCTCCGGCGACGTCGATCCGCAGCCGAGATTGATGTTCCTCCCGTCAGGTTCGCATCCGATACATCGCACATCGACGCCAAGCTGCGAAAACAACGCAGGCGCCACTGTCGTGGTCGCTCCGTTCGCGCAGTCGATCGCGATACGAAAACCCTTGTATCGGCCGGCTGGCTCGAGAATACGCAAGAGATGCGCGATGTACTCGGACCGATAGTCGATCTCTTCAACGTTCGCCGTGTCGCTGGACGCTACGTCATCCAAGGTCCACGATGGATCGGCCATGATGGCCTCGACCTGGTCCTCGAGCGCCTCGGTGAATTTGGCGCCTGTTCCAGAGAAGACCTTGATCCCGTTGTCCTCAAATGGGTTGTGCGACGCGGAGATGACCACGCCTGCCGTGTAACCCATGCGAGGCGTGAGGTAAGCGACAGCCGGCGTCGGAATGACTCCCGCGCTGACCAGCGTACCCCCCTGCGCGCGTATGCCCGCAGCCAGCTCGCGTTCGATCCAGGGTCCCGATTCGCGCGTATCGCGGCCCGACAGAAACCGGACGGGGCCAGCGCCATTGCGCATGGCACGCACCAGCGCCGCGCCGAGCCGCCGAATTGTCGGACCGTCGAGAGGATGTTGACCCGCTCTCCCGCGCACTCCATCAGTGCCGAACAATCGTCCCATCGTGAGTAATGACCTGGTGCTAGTGCCTATCGCCCACCGCCTACTGCCTACTTTATGCGCACCCTCACCGTTGGCGGCTCCACGTTGATGACACCGACGCGGGCAGGTGGCGTCACCTGCACCGGCAGCAGAAAGGTCCCTGGCCGAAGTCCTTCGATGTCGATGGATGCGCGATATTCGCTCGCATTCCAGTTTCGCGCCTCTCGCGGTCCGCGCACGAAGATGGTGACGGATGCCGGAGATATTTCTGCCTCTCCCTTTTGGGGCTGAACCCGAATCCCGGGCACTGCCCACTCTACGGGCGCGGGCATCACGTTAACCGTCACTCGTGCGGCAACGGGCGAGACCAGCCGCACGGCAGGATCGTCGACACCGATGTTCACTGTCTCGTTGAGGTTATCGGTCGCACCGGCGATCGACACCGGTTCAGTGATCGCATGGGTGAGGCGATCGACCGCACTCACCGGACCGGACACCTCGACCGTCGACGGGCTCGCGGCCACGGTTCCTACTACGTAACCGTCCCGAGGGTCGCCATCAAGCTCGGGTACAACAGGAACGATCTTGGTGGCAGAACTCTCGAGCGTGACCGGGATGTTCGAGGGCGAGATCTGCACGACCTCGATGCCGAACGGGGCGCGGACGTCAGTGCTGGCCAAGTGAAAGAGCCGCCGACCCGCACGCGCCGACCGCAGATCCAAGACCGCCACGAGCTCGCCGGACGAAACGCGACTCAGCGCCCCCGACGATCCACGAACCCGCACGTCGACGATGTCGGGCGTGTCGCCGACCAGCTCGAGCTCGGACGGCAGATTCGTGAACTCGAGTGGAATCCGCAATGCGCGCTCGACAATCTGTTCACCCGACACAAGGAGCCAGATCAGCGCCGCGAGGACGATCGACAGAATCTTCAGTCCGAGGTGCCGGAAGCCGGGAAGTGCCATTCAGGCAAGCGAGCTCGTGGGTTCGGCGCGAAACAGCCGCGAGCGGCGGCGCCCGATGATGAAGCGCAGCTCAGTTCTGAGCACCTCGGGCGAGATCCCTCGTTCGATCTTGCCGTCACGGACTAGCGATATGCTGCCGGTTTCCTCCGAGACCACGATGGCGATGGCGTCGTTTTCTTCGGTGAGGCCGAGCGCCGCACGGTGGCGTGTTCCAAGCTCGCGTCCCAGCCGCGGATTCACGGAAAGCGGCAGGAAGCACGCGGCGGCGGCGACGCGATCGCCCTGAATGATCGCAGCCCCGTCGTGGAGTGGAGACCCCGGATGAAAAATGCTCGCCATCAAGTCGTACGTGACGAGCGCGTCGAGCGGGATTCCCCCTTCGATGTAGTTGCGCAGGCCGATCTGCCGTTCGATCACGATGATCGCGCCGGTGCGGCGCGAGGCCAGATTTGCGGCCGTCGCGACCAGCTCCTCGATCGTCTCGTCCGCGCTTTGTGCGCGCTCGAAGTATCGAAAGAACGGGGCGCGGCCAAAGTGCGCAAGGGCGCGCCGGATGTCGGCCTGAAAGAGCACGATGATGGCGAAGACGACGTACCCGGCGAGGTTCCGAATGACCCAGTTGACGGTTTCGAGCTGCAGCCACTGAGACAGGAAGAACAATCCGATTAGAAAGCCGCCGCTGAGCGCCATCTGGACCGCCCGAGTGCCGCGAATGAGCAGCAGCAGCTCGTACACCATGATCGAGACGATCGCGATGTCCAGCACATCCCACCAGGCGATGGCGGGTCGCCGCAGCAGCTCAGTCAGCCAGGACATGGCGCATCATATCGCCTAATTTCGTCCGCAACGCGCACAACGTGCAGCATCTCGCGGACTGCATGCACGCGTACGATGTGGGCTCCACCAGGTACCGCAGCGGTGACTGCTGCGGCTGTGGCCCAATCGCGCTCAGGGGGCGGCACCGGGCCGCCAAGCGGCTTGGCGAGGAACGACTTTCGCGAGGGGCCAACGAGCAATGGGCGACCGAGCTCTGCGAACGCGCTCAAACCGGCGAGGACCTCGTAGCTGTGCACAGCTTCCTTGGCAAAGCCCAACCCGGGATCGACGATGAGGTGGTCGGCCTGAATCCCGGCGGAAGCCGCAAACGCGATACTCTGACGCAACTCGTCGAGGACCTCGCCAATCACATCGTGATAAGAGGCCTGCTGATACATCTCCCGTGACCGACCACGTGTATGCATCAGCACGAGCGCCGCCCCGCTTGCCGCAACGACGCCCGCAAGTGCAGGGTCGTACCTCAACCCGCTGATGTCATTTACGAGCGCCGCCCCCGCGGAAAGGGCAGCCGCGGCGGTCGATGCCCGATATGTATCTACGGAGATCGGGACGCCCGCACCCGCCAATCCCTCAATGACGGGCACGACGCGACGCCGTTCCTCCGTCTCGTCGATCGGATCGGCGCCAGGACGAGTGGACTCGCCGCCGATGTCGATCAGATCTGCGCCTTCGTCTGCCATGCGAAGGCCGGCCTCGACGGCCTGCTCCGGAACAAACAGGCGGCCGCCGTCTGAAAACGAATCGGGCGTCACGTTGATGACACCCATGATGAGCGTCCGATCGCCAACGCTCAGGCGCCCACCGTGCGCCAACGGAATTGTGTAGCGGCGACGCACGGGAGAAACAGTACCAGGTACAAAGTGCAAAGTGGAAAGTGCAAAGTAAGTTGCAACTTCCCTACTTACTTTGCACTTCGAAGTTTGAACTTTGAAGTTGTTGACGCTATTCCTGGGGTCTTGGCTGGAGCGGTGGCACGATCGAGGGGCGCTCTTTCTCTCTGGCCACACGTGGCTCGCGCGACGGCACGACAACCGTCGCTGCATCGTCGACAGGCAGGCCTGAAGCGATGCGTCTCACCTGTTCGGCGTCCAGCGTTTCGCGCGCCAGCAGCGCATCGGCGAGCTCGAGCAGCTTCTGCTTGTGCTCGAGCAGGACGTTCTGCGCCCGGGCATAGTTGTTGGTGACGAATCGCTTGACTTCCTGATCGATGTGCAGCGCGGTGTCCTCGCTGTAATCCTGGTGCTGAGCGATCTCGCGTCCGAGGAAGATCTGCTCTTCCTTCTTGCCGAAGGTGAGCGGCCCCATCGCATCGCTCATGCCCCACTCACACACCATTCGCCGGGACAGCTCGGTGGCACGCTCGAGGTCGTTGCCGGCGCCGGTCGTGATGCTGCCGATCGTGATCTCTTCAGCGATACGCCCGCCGAGCAGGATGGCGATCTGATCCTCGAGGTATTCCCGCGCGTAGTTGTGCTTCTCGTCGATCGGCAGCTGCTGGGTGAGCCCCAGCGCCATACCGCGCGGAATAATCGTCACCTTGTGGATCGGATCGGCGTGCGGCAGCATGACTGTCAGCAACGCGTGCCCGGCTTCGTGGATCGCGGTTACGCGCTTCTCGTTTTCGCTGATGATCATCGAGCGCCGCTCGGCCCCCATCAGCACCTTGTCCTTCGCAAACTCGAAGTCGAGCATGCGAACGACCTTCTGGTTGTAACGGGCGGCGTTCAGCGCCGCCTCGTTGACCAGGTTGGCGAGATCCGCGCCCGAGAAACCCGACGATCCGCGTGCGAGCACAGCAACGTCCACGTCGTCGGACATCGGGATCTTCTTCGTGTGGACGCCGAGAATGCCTTCGCGCCCCTTCACGTCCGGCCGGTTGACGACGATGCGGCGATCGAAACGGCCCGGGCGGAGAAGGGCAGGGTCGAGCACGTCTGGGCGGTTGGTAGCCGCGACGAGAATGACGCCTTCGTTCGACTCGAAGCCGTCCATCTCAACAAGAAGCTGGTTCAGCGTCTGTTCGCGCTCGTCGTGGCCGCCGCCAAGCCCGGCGCCGCGATGGCGGCCGACCGCGTCGATTTCGTCGATAAAGACGATGCAGGGCGCGTTCTTCTTGCCCTGCTCGAACAGGTCACGCACGCGCGAGGCGCCCACGCCGACGAACATCTCCACGAAGTCCGAGCCGCTGATCGAAAAGAACGGCACGTTGGCTTCGCCGGCGACGGCGCGCGCCATCAGCGTCTTGCCGGTGCCGGGGGGCCCCATCAGCAGGACGCCCTTGGGAATACGGCCGCCAAGCTTCTGGAACTTCTGCGGTTCCCGCAGGAAGTCGATGATTTCCTGCAGCTCGTCCTTCGCCTCGTCTACGCCGGCGACGTCCTTGAACGTGACCTTCTTCTGAGCGCTCGACGACAGCTTCGCCTTGCTCTTGCCAAACGAGAGCGCCTTGTTGCCCCCGCTCTGCATCTGACGCATGAAGAAGATCCAGAAGCCGATCATCAAGAGGATCGGCGCCCATGAATAAAGAAGGGCGGCCCAGGGGCTCGCCGCCGGCTCGCGGGCAGAAACGATGACGTTCCGCTCGAGAAGGCGGTTCGCCAATCCCTCATATTGCGGAGGAGCGTAGGTGCGGAAGTTCTCGTTTGCCTTGTTGACGCCGGTAATCTCGTTGCCCGTGATAATGACGCGATCGACCTGTCCCGCGTCGACCGATGCCATGAACTCCGTAAAACTTAACGGCTTATGGCTGGTCTGGAACTTGGTCGAAAATTGCCACACCAAGGCACCGATGACCACGAGGGCCATCCAGAACACCAGGCTCTTCAAGGTAGAGTTCAAACTAGGTCCCCACCGTGTATCGGATTTAAGAGTATCACCTTACAGAGTCCCTGTGGTATTAAGACCAGTTTCCCTCCGCGAAGTTCCACCCGGCAGCCCGGCACGTCGATTCCGCCCTGGAGCCCGCCGAGGAGAGCCAGTGCAGATTCCACGTGTTCGAGGCCGATTTCCCGTCCTCCTGACTTCTTTCTCATCGCCTCAAGAAGTACCCGCCGCACGATGGGTGCCGGGGTGTCCGCCAGAGCTGCTACGTCGAGCTCGAGCTTGGAATCGATCTCGACCGCCAGCGATTGAAACCGAGCACGACCGAGCTCGTCGAGCCACTGCGCGTCTTCTCGAATCAGGGCCGCTGCCCGTGCGATGGCAGCGCGGGTCGGCCCACCCGCGACACGGTCCAGTTCGGGCAGCACGCGATGACGAACGCGGTTCCGCGGGTTGCTGATGTCCTCGTTGGTCTCGTCCTCAACCCACCGCTCGCCTGTTGTCTCCAGATAGCCGCGGAGATCGGCCCGCGCCGTGTCCAGAAGAGGACGGACAACAATGTCGCGGCGGGGATAGATGCCCCCCAGCCCTGTAAGTCCCGCGCCCCTCATGAGCTTCAGAAGAAACGTTTCGGCCTGGTCGTCCTGCGTATGCGCAACAGCGATGCGGCTGGCGCCCACCGCCGCGGCGGTCCGCTGCAGGAACGCGTAGCGCAACCTGCGGCCAGCATCCTCAACGGACAGTCGATGCTCCTGCGCGTAAGCAGCTACGTCTGCGCTTTCCGAGACGAACGGGAGCGAGAGGCGTCGCGCCAGCTCCCGGCAGAATGCCTCGTCTCGATCGGAGCTCGCACGCAGCCGATGGTTGAAATGCGCGAGCGCGGCGACCTCGAATTCCCCGTTTTCCGCGAGGTCGAGCAGCAGCCGCGTCATGGCAACAGAGTCCGACCCGCCCGAAAGCCCCACGACCACCCGCGACCCGGGCGGCAGGAGACCGTGGCGGCGGATGGTGCGGCGGATCTGCTGATGAAGGGCGGTCATTTCAAGTCACAAGGCACAGGTCACAAATCACAAGTCACAACGTGTGCCTCGGGCTTTAAACGTTGGACCCTTGTGACTTGTGCCTTGAAAGTGGTGCCGGAGGGCGGACTCGAACCGCCGACCCCGCGCTTATGAGACGCGTGCTCTAACCGGCTGAGCTACTCCGGCCTGAATCGTCAATGTTAACAGGGCTCAGGGTTCAGGCTCAGGCCTGAGGGCTGTCTCAGGTACCAGGACTGGATCGCGCCTGAGGCCTTGGACAGCCTTGACGCCTGGGCCCTGAGGCCTGAGGCCTACTCGTTGTCGATGATCGCGGCAGCCAGCAGGGGAATGAGCACCTCGTGATGCCCGATCAGCGAGATTCCGACGCCACCCGTCCCGGCAACCGGACGGGTCACGACGTTCGTGTGCGGGCGATACATGCGCAGAAAGTCGATGTTTACGGTTGTGAGATCGTACAGCGCGACACCCTGATTGCGCGCCAGCGCTACGGCTTTCAGGAACACCTCGGGCAGCACAACTGCAGATCCGCAGTTGACGTAAACGCCGCCGTCCAGTTTCGCGACCGATGCCGTGAAATAGCGGAAGTCACGGAGACTCGTCTCGCCAATCGCCGCACCGGACGCTGCCGGATGCATGTGAATGATGTCGGTGCCGAGCGCCACGTGAACGGTTATCGGGACGTTCAGACGATGCGCAGCAACCGCGATGCTGTGATCGGCAAACGCAGGATTGCGCTCCGACAGAAATGCCGCCACCGTCTCGCCCAGACCATGGCCGTGATCTGCGCCATGTCGGATGGCCTCGTTGAGGAGCACAGCCGTCTCTTCGGCCATGCCGAAGCGTCCTGGGGCCAGCGATTCATCCACGTCTTCCGAGGTGGCACCGGCTATCGCGATTTCAAAATCATGAATGATACCCGCCCCGTTCAGCGCAACCGCCGACACATATCCTCGCCGCATCAGGTCGATCAACACCGGGGAGATACCGGTCTTGATGACATGAGCTCCGAGACCCCACACAACTCGATGACCGCCGTTGCGCGCCTTCGTGATCGCTTGAACCACGCGTCTGATATCGCTCGCGCCGAGCACCGCAGGCAGTGATTCGAGCCATGACTTGAAGGTGGCGCCACGCTCTATCGGACGCGCGAAATCGGCAACCTGCACCTTGCTTGGACGCGAAGCCAGCGGATATGTACGAACGCCGGACAGATCGAACTCTTCGTAGGGGAATGGCATGGGGACTACGGTACCCGACTTTCATACGATCAGCATGGCGTCCCCATAGCTGTAGAAGCGGTACCCGCGTGCGATGGCCTCACGGTATGACGCAAGAATGCGTTCGCGGCCCACGAAGGCTGCGACGAGTACAAGCAGAGACGACCGCGGGAGGTGGAAATTGGTAATCATTCCGCCGACCAGCCGGAAGTCGTGTCCCGGGTGAATGAACAGGCTCGTTTCCCCCTGTTGAGCGTCTATCCGATCCCCGTCACAGATCGTCAGCGATTCAAGCACCCGCACAGTCGTGGTTCCGACCGCAATAATGCGGCGCCGTTCACGCTTGGCGCGAGTCAGGCTCGCGGCGGCATCAGCCGAAACGACAAAGCTCTCGGTGTCGACGACATGCTCCTCGATGTGTTCGACGCGAATCGGCTTGAACGTCCCATACCCGACATGCAGTGTGACTTCCACTTGTTCGATACCCTGCGCCGCCAGCGCGTCCAGCAGGCCGGAGCTGAAATGCAGCCCTGCCGTCGGTGCCGCCACGGCTCCGCGGTGCCGGGCATAGACCGTCTGATACCGTTCGCGGTCGGCCGGCTGATCGCCGCGCTTGATGTATGGCGGCAGCGGCACATGACCGATGCGGTCGATCGCATCGTCGATGTCGAGCCTCTCATCCGACCAGAGGCGGATGGTGCGGCGACCGTGAAAATGACGCGCAAGCACTTCCGCGTGAAGCCGGGTGTCCGCGCGTTCGAAGACGATGCGTGCGCCGATGTTGAGCTTCTGCCCCGGGTGCATGAGTGCTTCCCACAGCTGGAAGTCCCCGGATCCGGAAGGCGGCAGTTTACGAATCAGCAGGCACTCGACAGCGCCGCCGCTGGGAACGCGCCGCCCAAGGAGCCGCGCAGGAAAGACCCTCGTGTTGTTGAGTACGAGCAGATCACCGGGCTGAAGGTAATCGCCAAGCTGGGCAAAAACAGAATGCTCGATGTCGCGTCCGTCGCGATGCAGTACGAGCAACCGCGAGTCACCGCGCGCAACAGGAGGCTCCTGCGCAATCAGCTCATCGGGAAGATCGAAGTCGAACGCAGCGACATCCATTACGTCGCACCCCGCCTATGCCTCCTATCGGACACTTGGACGTGTTCACATACTGATGGATTTGCGCAGCCCTGTGCACGGATGCACCGCGCCAAAGCTCATCGGCGAGTGGCGGGACGCTTGCGGCCGCGTCGGCGTGTACGACACTGACGGTTGGGAATGGCGAGACAACGTGCAGTTCGCCATCGTCGCAGCCGCAGAGGGCGGCAAGGCGGCAGTTGCCATCAACAAGGCGCTCCAGGAAATGTACGGGGCTCACCGTCGAGTGACTGTGGACGTCGACGTCCGACTCTTGCCCGTCGACTTGAAGAACTGGTCCAGATTGGTTCGCCCCTTCGCGTGCAGGAGCGGCTTCCAAAGGTCCCCGATTTCGGCGAAGCGTTTCGGAACGTTGTCGACGCGGAAGTCGTCCGTTTCGACACCCGCCGCAACTTCCGCCCACGTAATGGGTGTAGATACTGTCGCCCGCAGCGTGGGACGCACGGAATACACGCTGGCGAGCGTGGCGCCCCACCGGTTCTGGTTGTAGTCCACCAGCACGCGTCCCGCTGGCCGACTCGCGACGCGGTACTCGGATGTCATCAGCGATCGATGGCGCGCCGACAGTTCAAGCGCGAGCACCTTGGCGAACGTCCAGACCACTTTCTGTACCGGCCCCCGAACAATCGGGACGTAGACGTGCATTCCCTTCGAACCGCTCGTCTTTACGAACGGGTGCATGCTCAACCTCTCGAGCGCGTCCTTAAGGATCAGAGCGCACTGACGCACCTGAGCGAAGGAGGCGCCGCGTCCGGGATCGAGGTCGAAATGCACATAGTCCGGACGGTCGATGTCGTCGCACTTCGCGTACCACTGGTTCAGGTCGATGCATCCGAGGTTGATCACCCACAGCAGTGACGCCGAATCGTCGATAACGGGGAAATTGATGATGTTGCCCGAGTCGTGCTCGATGGAGCACGTGCGAATCCAGCCTGGTCTCGGCGTCGGCGCTCGCTTCATGAAAAAGAAGGAGCCAGCCGCACCGTTCGGATAACGTTTCATGACCATTGCGCGATCGCGAATGTGCGGGAGCAGCACGGGCGCGACGTCGAGGTAATACTGAATGAGCGCGCCCTTTGTAATGCCGAGATCCGGCCAGAACAGCTTGCGGAGATTGGTGAGCCGAACCTCTCGACCTTCAACGCGCACCGTCGCGTTGTCGACGTCGGACGGAATCAGCAGTCGGAATTCACGCATTGACGAATTGACGGATTGACGAATTGCAATTGCAATGTGCCACCAATCCGTAAATTCGTAAATCCGTCAATTCCCCGTCTTCGCCATTGGCTGCAATCTTGGCGGACGCGGACCGTGGCGCGGCGAGCCCTCGATCGCCACGTAGTCCAGCTCGAGACCGGCCGCCACGCAGCGAAGCATCAATCCTCCGCGGCTCATGTCACCACGTCCGACGAAATGATGCGGGAACAGAAGTTGCCGGCCGAAGATCGGGAGCAGCAAGTCGACGTACTTGCCGGATGCGACACTGCCGAGCAGCACGACCTCGCACTGCGGCCCTATCGCAGATCGAAGGTTCTGCGCGGCGCGCTCGAGCGGTTCCCGGTACCCCGGATTTCCGATCTCGATTCTCGCGTCCGCAAATGCGCGAAACGATGCGACCGTCATACGGGTGTCGGCGGCGCGCAGGCCGGCGTTCGGCGTTATCACGAGCACTCCTCCCGCCATTACGGGATCGCCAGGGTCCGAAGGACAGGCAAACCGCCTCGCGTACGCAAGCTTGCCCCGAAAGTACAGGCCGCTGACAAAGCTGAAGACGTCACCGAGCATCGCGCCGCTGCGACTGCGCAGGTCGCGAGCGACCGCGAACTGCGCGTTCGGGGACAGCACGAGCTGCGCCCGGCGTCCGGAGCAGTTTGCGGGGGACAGGAGGAAGATGCGCGGCGGGTGCTTCGGCCGTCGCCGGGCCATTGTCACGAGAAGTACTGGCGGATGGCTACGACGATCCACGCAACAACGAGGAATGGAATTGCCGCGATCACCACGACAGCGAGCGTCGACACCGCCACGAACAGCCAGTCACCGGCAGCCGCCCGACGCTCCTGGGTCGCGTGATGCTCGAGCAGCACCATATTCTTGTCGTTTGCTTTCCACACGAAATCGAAGAGGTCGCCGATAAATGGCAGCGCACCCAGGAGCGTGTCGATGGCGACGTTGAAGATCATGCGCAGCTGCACAACGCGTGGAATGCCGAGATCGTGCGCCTGCCAGAGAATACCGATCGCAAACAGCGGCGACACGAGGTCGCCGATCCCAGGCAGCAAACCAAGAAATGGATCAACGCCGACGCGATATCGCGTCCCCGGCACGACGAAGGCCGAATCGAGCAGCGTCGCGAACTTGCGAAAGGCAAGGAGCCGGTGCGCCTGGCGAGGCGTGATGGAACGGGAATTGACTGACTGACGCATGTGCGCATTCAACCCCATCTCAGCAGCACAGCCCCGACAGTAAAGCCTGCCCCTACTGCCGCCAACAGGACGAGATTGCCGCGCTGGAGACGTCCGGTCGCAAACGCATCGTTCAACGCCAGCGGAATAGTACCCGCCGTGGTATTGCCGAACCGGTCGATGTTGATGAGGATCTTCTCGCGTGGAAGACCGAGCTTCCCTGCGGCGGCGAGAATAATCCGGCTGCTTGCCTGATGCGGCACGAACAAATCGATGTCGGACCCGGAGAGGCCATTTCGGTCCAGAATCCGTCGACACACCTCTTCCATGTTACGGACCGCAAACTTGAAGACAGCCTGACCGTCCTGTTTCACAAAGTGCAGGCGGCTTTCCACAGTGTCTCGGCTCGCGGGCATGCGGCTGCCGCCAGCCGGCATGCAGAGCGCGGGTCCGCCAGTGCCGTCCACGTAGTGCTCGAAATCGAGAATGCTGCCCTCGCCGTCTGGCATGTGCTTGACGACCACGGCGCCTGCGCCGTCACCGAACAGCACGCACGTCGTGCGATCGGTGTAATCGATGATGCTCGACATCACGTCGGCCCCGACCACGAGCGCGTGACGGCTGCCGCCGGCGGCCACCAGGTGAGCCGCGGTCGTCAGCGCGTAAGTGAATCCTGAGCAGGCGGCGCTCAGGTCATAACCCCAGGCGCGCGTGGCGCCGATCTTCGACTGCAGCACGCACGCGGTGCTCGGAAAGAACGTGTCGGGAGTGGTGGTTGCCACGAGAATGAAATCGATGTCGGCGGGTGTCAGCCCGGCACGTTCGATGGCGATGAGAGACGCCTCTTTCGCGAGATCAGACGTCGCCACCCCGGCGTCAACGACGTGGCGCTCGCGGATGCCGACGCGCTTCATGATCCAGTCGTCGGTCGTGTCCACCATCCTCTCGAGATCGGCGTTGGTAAGCACTCGCGGCGGAACGTAGCCGGCCACACTGGCGATCCGCGCCCGGCAGATGGCGCGGCTGGATGCGGAGGTCGTCACCACAAACGGGAATCCTTCCCTGGGGACGCAAGCCCCAAGTATTCGTAGGCGCGGGCAGTCGCGACGCGGCCGCGCGGCGTGCGATCGAGGAATCCGGCCTGAATCAAGAAAGGCTCGTAAATGTCCTCAATCGCGTCTTTTTCCTCATGGATCGCTGCGGCCAGGCTGTTGAGGCCGACCGGACCGCCGCTGAATTTTTCGATGATCGTGCGCAGCAGCCGGCGATCGAGCTCGTCGAATCCGCGATCGTCCACTTCGAGGAGCTGGAGAGCAGCGCGGGCGACCTCCACCGTAACGGTACCGTCGGCACGCACCTGCGCATAGTCGCGCACGCGCCGCAGCAGCCGATTGGCGATGCGCGGCGTACCCCGCGACCGACGCGCGATCTCGCGCCCTGCAACGTCATCGACCTCCACCGCGAGTATGTTGGCCGACCGGCGCACGATTTCATGTATGTCGCGTTCCTCGTAGAAATCGAGGCGATGCACGATGCCGAAGCGCGCGCGCAGCGGGGCCGAAAGCAGACCAGCACGCGTGGTGGCGCCAATCAACGTGAATTTCTGCAGCGGTACTTTCACCGACCGCGCGCTCGGTCCCTGGCCGATGATGATGTCGAGCTCGTAATCCTCCATGGCCGGGTAGAGAATCTCCTCGATCGCGGGCGCCATGCGGTGAATCTCGTCGATGAACAGCACCTCGTGCGCCTGCAGGTTCGTCAGCATGGCCGCGAGATCGCCCGGCCTCTCGATGACGGGACCCGCGGTCGCGCGCACCGAGACCCCCATCTCGTTGCCGATGACGTAGGCGAGCGTGGTCTTGCCGAGCCCGGGCGGCCCATAGAGGAGAACGTGATCGAGCGCTTCGTTGCGGCCGCGGGCGGCCGCAATCGACACCGAAAGGTTGTCGCGCACGCGGTCCTGGCCGATGTATTCGTGGAGGAATCGTGGACGAAGGCCGGCTTCGTATTGCGCGTCTTCGTCAAGACGGCCCCCGACGACCAACCGATCCCCCGTCACGTATTGTTTGACCTTTGAACTCTGTTGACTGTGGTCTTTGTCTCTAGTCTTTGGTCTTTGTCTTTGGTCTTTAGTCTTTGGTTACTTCTTGACCTTTGACTTTTGACCTTCTTTACCGCATCAACTCCCGCAGTGCTGCCCTGAGCGCCTGTTCGAAGGACGGCGTCCCGGTCGAGGGCAGTGTGGAATCAACGGCTTTTTCGGCCAGGGGCCGATGATAGCCCAGATTCTGGAGCGCGGAGAGCACATCATCTCGGACTCTGTCGCCGGCCGGAACCGCAGCCACGTGATCAACCTCGGGCACCGAAAGTCGCGCGAGCCGATCCTTGAGCTCGAGCACGATCCGTTCAGCGGTCTTGCGACCGATGCCGGGTATGCCCGTCAGCCGTGCGACGTCACCCCGCTGAACGGCCGCCACAAACTCGCCAGGCTCGATGCCTGACAAAACGGCCACCGCGAGTTTTGGACCGATTCCACTGATCCCAATGAGGCGCTCGAACAGCTGTTGTTCGAGTGGCGTCAGAAATCCGTAGAGATGAAGCGCGTCTTCGCGCACGTGGGTGTGGATTCGGAGCGCGACGTCGGTTCCGATGTCGCCCACGTCGTAATAGGTGGACAGCGGCACGTGGACTTCATATCCCACGCCCTGCACGTCGACGATGATCAGGTTCGGCTGCTTGTCGAGAATCGTTCCGCGGAGATACGCAATCATCCAGTGGTTCGTGGACGGTACTGACGCCAGGAACGGGATCGGGGATTCGGGATCGGGGATCCGGACTGCGATGCCCGCGCGCCGGAGCCCGGGACACGAGACGCGGCAGTCCGATCCCCGATCCCCGATCCCGGATCCCGAAAAGCCGGTGGCATCGAGTGCAGGTGACAAATCGCGACGGCGAGCGCATCCGCCGCATCGTGTGGCGACGGTGGCTGTGTCAGGCCGAGCAGCAGCTTCACCATCTGCTGCACTTGCTGCTTTTCGGCGCGCCCGTACCCGACAACGGCGCGCTTGACTTCCGCTGGTGTGTACTCGACCACCGGACATCCCGCCTCGACGGCGGCAAGAACAGCGACGCCGCGCGCATGTCCGAGCTTGAGCGCGCTGCGCACGTTGGCTGCGTGAAACAGCTCTTCGATCGCGACGTAATCCGGCATGCAGCCGTTCAACAGTCGCCCAAGCTCACGATGGATGCGCGCGAGACGGCTGGGAAATGGGTCGGCAGGCAGCGCCGTGATCGCGCCGCACACGACCAAACGTGCGACACGGCCGTCCGTCTCCACGCAACCGTAACCGGTACGTTCGGAGCCCGGATCGATGCCGAACACTCTCACGCGAGGGAGGCCTCTATCTCCTTCTCTTCGACGTCGAAATTAGCCCAGACATGCTGCACATCGTCGTGGTCTTCGATGGCTTCCATCAGCTTCAGCATCTGCTGCGCTTCCTTGCCAACGAGCTTGATGTAGTTCTGAGGCACCATGGCGACCTCCGCGGTAGCAGGACTGACCCCGAGTCCCTTCACCGCGTCGCGAACGGCCTCGAACTGCTCGGGCGCACAGACCACTTCCCATGCGCTCCCGTCGTCATTCATGTCGTCGGCACCTGCATCGAGCGCAACCGAGAGTAGCTTGTCTTCGTCGACCTTTCCCTTCTCCACGACGATCTGACCTTTGCGCGAGAACATCCACGCGACGCTGTTTTCAGCGGCGAGGTTGCCCGCATGCTTGCTGAGGAGATGGCGGATCTCGCCGACGGTGCGGTTCTTGTTGTCCGTGAGCGTTTCGATCATCAGCGCCACACCGCCGGGTCCGTAGCCCTCGTAGGTGACCTCCTCGTACGAGACGCCTGGCTCTTCGCCGGTTCCCCGGCGAATTGCGCGATCGATATTCTCGCGTGGCATGTTGTTCGCCTTCGCTTCCAGGACAATGGTGCGGAGGCGCGGGTTGGTATCCGGATCGCCGCCACCGTTACGCGCCGCGATCGTCAACTCCTTGATGATGCGGGTGAAAATCTTGCCCCGCTTGGCGTCGGCGGCACCTTTCTTGTGCTTGATTGTGTGCCACTTGGAATGGCCGGACATACAACAACTCCAATAGATAGAACAGGAAGGGGATGTTAACACCACTCTAGCGTTTTCTTGCCACGATCATCCAGACCTCAGCCCGGGGATCCCATGGGCCGCCACGATAATCGCCGAGGAGAGCCGACACCTCGAACCCGGCCTTTTCCAGGCGCCGTACCATCTGAGGCACCGACAGGGTTCGAAACGTCAGGGCAAACCTCGATGTGCGTCGGTGACGCCCGCGGCGCTCGGTGAATTCCTGGTCGAAGATGGTGAGACGGCGCGACCGGTCCTGTCGAACGGTCTCCACCAGCGTCACGTGCGAGCCGCCGGGCCGCCTCCATCCCCGCAAACTGATTCGCTTTCGATACTCTTCCCATGCGGGCAGGTCGGCGACCAGCTCGAGACCGAAAGTGCCGCCATCATGCAAGGCGGTGTGAACGGCGTCCAGCGTCGCCCCGAGATCCCGTTCGCGCAATAGCGACTGAAGTACGCCGTATGGTGCCAGGACGGCCGCGAACGTGGACGCGGGGAACGGAAGCTGGCGGATGTCGCCGCGGACGAGCTGAACTCGATGATCATGGCGTCCACGGTGGAGACGCCGGCGAGCACGCGCAAGCATTGGTGCAGAGCGATCGATGCCTGTGATTCGAACACCGGCGCGACCGAGCGGAAGCGTGATGCGCCCGGTTCCGCACCCGAGCTCGAGAACGTGACCGGCAGCATCAAGCGCGAAACGCCGCCAGAATGGAACGTCGCGTCGGCCGAGCGTACGCGCGTTTTCCCAGTCGTAAAACGGCGCGTACTCGTCCCACCCCCGCCAGCCTTCCATTTCGAGGGTTCAAGATAGATCGAATTCTGAGTCGGGTGCTCCAGTGACGTCCCGAGAGCTCTGCGTTGTGAGTATGAGTTGTGGGTTAGGCCTTGGAATCGGACTTGCGTCGTCGCTCAGGTCCGCCGGGACGCGGTCCGCCTCGCGCGCTGCGTCGCTCCGCGACCGCCTGCAGGTGGAATCCTTCATCCAGGAGCTTCTGTTCCTGGGCTTGTGCGAACGCGGTCAAAGCATTTTTGTGTGTGAACCGATAAGTGGCTGTGGCAGCCCCCGGGCCGAGGACGACTAACGCGATGCCCGAGTCATCTTCGCTGACGCTCATCGTTAAGGAAGAGTCGCCGCGGGTAAAGAGCCAGGCCGTCCGATGCAAAGCGGCGCCTTCTATTGCCACGTCCTTTTATATCGGCTCGGACGAGGATTGCCGTGAGCAGCCGGTGCTGGCGTAAATGAACGATGCAAAAGCCACCATCCAGCGACGTTTTTTCACACTGCGCGCGGTGGCTTGGGCCGATATATTCAGGAAAGTCCCTGAAATGGGTCGGATCACCTATGGCAGCCCCTTTGCGTTGACTACCTGTTTGTGTGGATGGTGCCCTATGACCCCCTTACGCGTGCTTGTCGTCGCACCGACTTCGGCCCTCGCAGCAAACCTCGTTGAATGGCTGACCGAGGCGGGGCACGAAGTCATTCTGGTGACCTCGTTTCTCGCCGGCAAGGCACGCCTCGAAATTACCCCGTCGGTTCTTATCGCCGAAGTCCGGCTCGGTGACTACAACGGGCTCCACCTGGCACTGCGCGCGAAGGCCGGTAATATCCCCGCACTCGTCCTCGGTAACCCCGACCCTGTGCTCGAACGCGAGGCCGAGCGACTGGGCGTGGTGTATCTCGCACACCAGCTGAGCCGTTCAACTCTGTTGAGTGCACTTGAACAGGTCGAACCTGCGGCAGCGGCGGTGGAGGCAGCACCTCCGTCGGCTTCGGCCGGTCTCTCCTTCGTCTCGTGGGATGAGCTCCCAGGCGTCAAGCAACGGGACGAGTCGGCGTCGCATCGCACTCGACGAACGCTTTTGTCACCGCGGATGTAGGCCTAAAGTCTGCGTCCGGCCGACGTTCCCACCAGCCGACTTCGTCGGTCCGGATCCCAGATCATCAGAAACCTCAGTAAAAGCCGCGATTCCGTCAATTCCCTTCTCGGGCGTGCAAATTGCGTAATCCGTGGTCGAGAGACTCGATGGACGCGTCATACAAGGTGTTGGTTGTCGCGCAGGATACGCGGCTGGCGATGACACTGGTTTCGTTGCTCCGCGAATCAGGCTGCGAGCCTTCGGTGACGACGTCGTACAGCGCGGGACGTGATCAGCTCGATGCGGGGCTCGCGTTCGTGATCGCGGAAGTCCGGCTTGGCGCGTACAACGGCCTGCACCTTGCGCTCAAGGCTCGCGCCAAGGGCATTCCCGCTGCGGTCTTCGGCGACGCGAATCCAACCACCGAGCGCGAAGCCCGGCAGGTTGGAGCCGCGTATCTCAGTCCATATGATCTGGAGAAGGCCGAACTGCAGTCCCTCCTCCGTGCGACGATCAGGCCGTTGCCAGCTTTGAGTCTCTCTTCAGCGGAGTCGCAGGCATCATGCGGAAGCGCTGAAACGGAACGTGACACTGATACTTGCGGAGGAAGTTGAGAAATTTCTTGTAGTCCTCCGGCGCCATATTGAAGTACGCCACCAGCAATTTGTAGTTGCCGCGCGTGTGCTCGAGTCCGAGCCGCACCAGTTCGCGAACGTCATGGCGTGTGAGGTCGCGCGCCATAAAGGGTTCGTAGACTTCCGACCAGAACGACGCGCCGTCGTTGAGTATCCGATCGAGGATCATCTGCGAACCTGACGGCACGACAACCGCGGCCGCCGACGCCACCGCTGCACGCCGCTCGCGAGTGATCTCGATCGGCAGCATGTCGAGACTGATTCGTCCTTCTCTACACCGCAGCGCGATTCGCTCTGCGACATTCCGGAGCTCGCGTACGTTGCCGGGCCACGGATACGCGGTGAGAGCGTTGACCGCATCTGGCGTGACTTCGGGTACCGGCAACTGATACGCATCGCAAAACATGTGGAGAAAGTAATTGAGCAGCACCACCACATCTTCACGTCGTTCGCGTAGAGGCGGCACTTCAATGTGAACGACGTTGAGACGATAGTACAGATCTTCACGGAATGTTTTGTCCGCGATGTGTTCAACCAGGCGTCTGTGCGTTGCGGTGATCACGCGCACGTCGACAGGCGGCAGTTTGCGATCGGAGCCGACTCTCTGTATTTCACCAGACTCGAGAAAACGCAGGAGCAGCGCCTGCATGCGGAGACTCATCTCGCCGACTTCGTCCATAAAGATGGTTCCGGCGTTGGCGGTCTCGAGCCATCCTCGCTTGTCTCGGTGTGCGTCGGTGAAGCTCCCTTTCACGTGACCGAACAACTCGGACTCGAGCAGTGAGTCAGGAAATCCCGCGCAGTTGATTGTGATCAAAGGTCCACGAGTCCGCGCGCTGCCGTCGTGAATGAGACGCGCCACGATTTCCTTGCCGACGCCGCTCTCGCCTGTGATCAACACTTTGGCGTCACAGCGCGCCGCGTGATCGATTTCTTCTTCGACGGCGCGAATTGCTGCACTGACCCCCACGAGAGTCATTGCTTGCTTCATATCGTGGCCTCAGGTCGCGAATGAAAAACAGTTGTGACCAAAACTCAAAAATTGTGCTCGCGATGGCAGAACGAAGTCAAGGTGACGGAGGAACATTTTCGTGCCAATTCGGAGATTTTCTTCAGACGAATTTGTCATTTCCCACAAAGGCACGCATTCGATCCAATTGTTGAACTTGTCAACTGCGCAGTCGCGTGCAGTGGTGTGTCATCGTGAGCACACAGGAGGTGCTGATCACGATCAATTCACGAAACGTGTGTTCGATCGCGCACACTGGCTCGCGCACACTGCCATATCGAGCATCGCGATCAGGCAATGTCAACGTTGCGGCGCCGGTCACACATATTGTTGAGATGGCAGCACGTCCTCTTTAAGAGCTTTATCGAGACGAACGCGATCACGATCCACTCCTTCACGCGTCGACCTCTTGGGAAACCACATGCGGCGTCGCCGCGTCGAGGCGCTCTCGCGTCGTGAGCCGTGATCTAACCATGCGCGTGCGACAGTGGTGCAACACGGAGGTCGCGACCCTGGTCCCCGGTTGGCGCGGTCGGGGGCGGACCGAGTTGCGGGTGGAAGGCGCCCTGGTGCACGATTTTGCGTGCTTTTTCCGGCGTCATTAGTAATCCATGAGGAAGACTTTTGTCATTGGCCGCCGTTCCACTCGTCGCGCCGATTCGGGGCACCGATCGTGAAAAACTGCGCTGGAGGTTTTGAACGGAGTCCTGTAACTCTTGTATCATCAACATTTAGTGGACATCATCAAGCACGTCATGGCGCTGGCGACTTCCTTGCACAATCGGGTGGTGCCCTGCACCTGCCGTCTTAGGCAGGGGCGCGCTTCACGGTCCCAAATTCGCGGGCACGCGAGATAACGCCCCGCATGGTCCTGCGGCGGCGAGTATCAGTGGAGAATCAAGAAGTATGAGAGGCATCCGACCTAACCTGCTTGTCGGCGAGAGTGCCGCAATGCTCGATCTGAAGGCCGAGATCGAGCGGGTGGCGCGCTCCGATGCGAAGGTGCTGATCACAGGGGAAAGCGGATCGGGAAAAGAGCTCGTCGCACAGGCCATTCACACCGGAAGCTCCCGTGCCGAGCGCGCCTTCGTTGCGGTCAACTGCGCCGGATTGCCCGAAACGCTGCTCGAATCGGAACTGTTCGGGCACGTGCGTGGCAGCTTCACGGGCGCGTATCGCGACAAGCTTGGCAAGCTCGAACTCGCCGATCACGGAACAATGTTCCTGGATGAGATCGGCGAGATGACGCTGCGCATGCAGGGACTGCTCCTGCGATTTCTCGAAACCGGCGAACTGCAGAAGGTCGGCGCGGATCGTGTCGCCGGCCGCGCGAACGTTCGCGTCGTCGCGGCAACGAACCGGAACCTGCGAGACATGATCGACCAGGCGACGTTCCGTGAAGATCTGTTCTATCGCCTGAACGTCATTCACCTGACCGTCCCGCCCCTGCGGGAACGGCGGGAAGACATTCCAGTACTGACCAACCACTTCCTTCGGTCGTTCACGAATCACACGTTCGTCCCGCGCGAAGTGTCCCCCGAAGCCATGGCCATGATGGTGGACTATCCGTGGCCCGGAAATGTTCGCGAGTTGCAGAACGTGATCGAGCGCGTGGCCGTGGCGGGTGGGACCGATGCCATTCGTCCGGAGGATCTGCCGATCGAGATCAAAGCCCGCAGTGGTTCGTCAGCGCGGCCACAGCGCGAACGTCGGCGAACGGTGGCTGATGACCTGTACAGCAAACTGACCGAACACCGCGAGTCGTTCTGGGCTGTCGTGTATCCCCTCTACATGCAGCGCGAAATCACCAGGTCTAACGTGCGCGACGTTGTCCGCAAGGGGCTTCAAGAGGCGCGAGGCAACTACAAGATCGTTGCCCGCCTCTTCAACATGGAACCTCGCGACTACAAGCGCTTTCTCAACTTCCTGCGTAAGCACGATTGTCAGGTGCCGTTCAAAGAATACCGATGAGCAGAGCGGGTGGCCTGCGCGTACGCAGGCCCGCTCTGCGACACGACCGACCGCTCAGTTAGCTTCCCGCCGGCCTTCCATCACGCGTTGTCTTGGGGCGCGCTCCCGCGCCCCTTTCGTGCTAACGAGCCCGAGCATGTGACACACAAGTCCTTGAAACGACTCGAGACCCATCGACCGAAAATTGTCGTAACGCGATCCTCTCAAAAGGTGGTAAAAGCGCCATCGAGCTCATCCGTATCAGCTCATCTCATACACAATGAAGCGCCCGTTCATTCTTTCAGCAGCGCGCGAGAGGAGTTGAAATGCCGAAAGCAGATGGGGTGTCGAGATTGGCAGTAACTGCCCTCGTGGTGGTCTTGAGTTCGACGATAGGCAGGGTGCAGGAACCGCCCGCCTGTTGAGCATCGCCGCCGAGAGCATCGACGAGTTGCGCCAATGGGATCCCGTTGTTGATCGATTGACGAACGAGCGTGCCTTGGCGGTTCGAACCGTCTACGACGATCCCCAGGTGCCCGGGCGACGCCACGAGGGATTGAATCAGTATTACCAGGGACTGCCGGTGTACGGCGGTGATGTGACGCGCCAGACTGAGCGGGGCGGCACGGTTTCGATCTTCGGCAATGTCTACACGGGAATCGACGTCAATCCGACGCCGTCGATCACGGTCACCCAGGCGCGGGACACGCTCGAAAATCTCTCAGGCAGCACCATCGTTCGACCCGAGGATCCCATGTTGATGATCCTCCCGACGCTGGACGGGCGCTTCGCGCTGGTCTATCGCGCATCGATGCGCAACGCCGTCACGTATTTTCTCGATGCGAATGATGGCCGCGTGCTGATGCAGGTGAATGAGATCCTCTACCAGAGCGCCGTTGGACAGGGCCGAGGTACCAGGGGCGACCTCAAGAAGATGAGTACGACATCGGGTGGCGGCGTGTATCGGAGCCAGGACCAGTTGCGGCCCGCACCGATTTTCACGCTGGACACACGTGGCAACTCCGCCACGTTTCAACGGCTCCTGCAAGGCGGTCCGGCGGTGGAAACCGATCTCGCCATCGATGTCGACAACGATTGGACACAGGCCGCTGTCGTCGATGCTCATGCCCACATGGGATGGGCCTATGACTATTTTTTCAAGAGCCATCGGTACCAGGGGCTGAACGGCAGGAACGCTCCCATGTTTGGTGTGGTTGCCACGCGAGCCCTGCCGAGCAATGCGGCCTTCGCTCTCCCTCCTTTTGGTCCGAATGGGGGAGGCGGGATGTTCTTCGGAGAGGGTCCGTCAGGAGGGCCGATGACCGCTCTCGATCTAACCGGGCATGAACTGATGCACGGCGTTACGCACTTTACTGTCAGCCAGCGCACAGGCAGACGTTTCGGCGGTTCCTTGGTCGGTGAACTCGGGCCGACGGCCGTCGTCGTCAGAGGCCAGACTTTCCCATGCACAACCACCACGTTTTCTGGATATCCGTTCCTGTGTGATGGCGGGCGATACGTGATGGCTTCGGACCCTGCGGGCGCCATGAATGAAGGTCTTTCCGATATTTTCGGAACGGCGATTGAATTCGCCTTTCACCCGAGTGGCACTGGCGCTCTGAGAGCCGACTACACCATGGGCGAGGATCTCACGGACCTTGGCGTAGCAGCGGTCGCTCCAAAATCCTGCTTCGTTGGCAATAGACGCAGTCGCGGGCGTCCCGTACCCCGATCACTGTCAGTCGCCGAATCAGTTTCGCAGTCGTGGTACATCCAACCGGTTTGTTGGTTGTCCCGGCGGCTATCATCGGCAATAACGGCTTTACCTTAGACGACGTAGACGATGGCGCAGTTCACATGAACTCTACGATCCTGAGCCACGCGTTCTACCTGGCCATCGAAGGTGGTCAGAACCGCACCTCCGGCCGGACAGTGCAGGGTGTCGGCACAGCCAATCGCATGCAGATCGAGCAGGTGTTCTTCAGGGCCGTTCGAGACATGCTGCCGAGCACCGTCACGTTTGGTCAGGTTGGCGCCATCCTCCGTCAAGCGTCAGTGGACTTGCACGGTGCCTCGAGCGCTGCAACGACAGCGATCGACCAGGCATTGACGGCGGTCGGACTCTGATTCGGTTCTCGTCGATCCTGCAACGGGACAACGTCTTGGCGTTCAGCGAAGGGAGCGAGTCATGCGCTCGGACCTGTAACCGGGATCGCGGCGGCGGCGTTCGCGTTGATGGCAACTCCAACGTCGGCGCAAACCGGAGAGTCGTTTCGCGGATTCGTCAGCATCAACGGCGGCTATCAGGCGAGCTCGACCGATTTCCGCAACAGCATTGCGATTACAGAATTTGTCGAACAGGGCAGCGTCGACTCTTCTTATAACGTCAAGGCAGGACCGCAATTGGATGTCGCCGGCGGAGCAAGAGTATGGCGCTCATTGGGGATCGGCATAGGCATCACGCGGTTCAGCAAGTCGGGTACGGCCAGCGTGGCCGGGAAAATCCCTCACCCGTTCTTCTTCAACCAGACTCGATCGGTTGAAGGGGAGGCGGCAGGACTGAAACGCGAGGAACTGGCCTTTCACATTCAGGCCATGGCGATCGTTCCCGGGGGCGAAAGGTTGTCTCTTGCCGTATTCGCAGGTCCATCGTTCTTCAACGTCAAACAAGGGATCGTCCAGAAGCTTCAGGTACTCGCAGCAATATCCGTACAACACCGCCACGTTTTCTGGAGTAGATACCGACACGCCATCCGAGTCCACAATCGGATTCAATGCCGGCGCCGACGTCGGTTATTTCTTCGCTCGCCACGTGGGGATCGGTGGCGTAATCCGGTTCAGTCGCGCGTCCGTCGATTTCACGTCGATCGATGGGGAGACCTTCGCGGTTGATGCCGGCGGGGTGCAGGCTGGAGCAGGTCTGCGCCTGCGGTTCTAAGAAGCGTCAGACATCGGCCCAGCCATCGAGTTGAACTACACTTCCGGCCGTTCCGGCGGACCGGTGCCAGGTACGGGGCGTCCATGGCTGAGTCCATCGTAAGCTGGCCAGAGTGGCAACGCAACGCTCTCGGGTTCGGTGCGACGTTTGACAGGACGTTCCTCAAGAGCTGTTGCACGAGTTATATACGGCTCCGGATAAATTCGTGGGTCGACGGCCGCGAAGTTGCACCCGCCGCGTGCCGAATCGGGACACGACGCGTACCACCAAGGGTGACCCTGCGGTGACCCTGCCTCCATCTCTGTAACAAAAAGGTATTTGGAACCCTTGACGCTTGGTGGTCTGATCAAAGAGGTGCGGCTTGACGTACCCACCAGGCAGACAAAAGTCTGCGTCATGGTGCGCTAGCAATGAGAATGAGGATGCCTTGCGCGATCGGAGCGACATGCGACCGACCCTCGCCTGGACTCAGGATGTGATGGCGCCGTTATCCGCGCTAATCATCGACCCTGTCCTTTCGGACGTCATGTTTTCCGTTGCCGCCGCCTCGTCTCTCGGGTTTCGTGTCACCGTCGCCGATAGTTTCCAGGAAGCGCTTGAAAGGCTTCGTGTTCCGCCGGCCCTCCTGATCGCTCACATTCGCCTCGGCGAGTACAACGGACTGCACCTCGTGCTCCGGGGAAAGGCCGCAAGGCGCGACCTGGCTGCAATCGTCACGTCGGGAGTGGCCGACCAGGTGCTGCAGACCGAAGCCGAGCAGCTCGGCGCCACCTTTGTACTCAAGCCCACGACGGCCCAGGAGTTCAATGCCGCCATCTGCCGGACGCTCCTTCAAGCCACTGGAGGTCCCATTCGATCCCCCTTCGAACGTCGAACGTCGGACAGGCGTTCGACGTCGTCCGTCGCGTATCATCCGGAGCGTCGGAAGGCCCCCAGACGGCGGGATGTCTTGCAACTGATCCAGCAGGTCGCGCCTATGTGAGGGCGTGTTGGTCGCGGGATATCCGCTCACCGCCAATCGACGATGCGGTGAGTTCGCGACTCACGGGCGGCTTGGTCGCAACAGCGATGTACCCTTCGGCGAGATGTCGAAGGCTCGTGTGCATGTAGCCGTCGAGCCAGCTCTCCACGTTTCTGGTCACCGTCGGGAACAGGCGGTTGAGCGGGCTGGGGAGCGTCAAGTAGAAGTGGCGTTCGCGTTCCAGCAACAGCCCCGCCGTCCGCAGCCGTTGCTTGAACTCGGGAATTCGGTGGTGCCAAAGACGACAGTTCCTGTGCTCGATACCGAACATGCGGGCGACGAATGGGATTCGCACAAACAGGTCCCGCGCCGGCCGAAGCCGACTTGCAGGAGCGTTGGCGTTCGTGGTGGAAAGGATGAGGAGTCCGCCCGGCCGCAGCACTCGGTGCATCTCCTGCAGTGCGCGCTCGATGTTCGGCAAATACTCGATCACCCCGGCCGAGCACACCAGATCGAACGACTCGTCCCCGAACGGCAACGCTTCGATATTTCCAACTTGGTACGAGATGTTGCGAAAGTCCCGGGCATGAGTTCGCGCAACGTCCAGCATCCTGTTTGATGCATCCAGGGCGCTCACGCGACCGCAGCGGGACGCAAGTTGCGGGAGGAGATTACCCGGACCACAGCCAGCCTCCAGCACGGAAGCCGTGTCCGACAGCGGAATGGCCGACAACATCCGAATGATGTGATCGTGACGACTGCTTATGAGCGTTCGCCGACCGGTCCGATACTGGCTTCTGTCGTAATAGTCGGCGAGACGGTCGAAGTGCGCAACGGCAGTCCAGTTTGACAGGTGCTCGGCGCCATTCGGAGGAGCGAGGATGCGCTCATCGAAGTTGGAATCGCCCTTCAACCGCATTAACGCCTGAAAGCGTCTGACTGACATAGGTTCCGTGATCTTAAAGGAGCTAGGAAGTATGCAATCGGAGTGCCGCCCCCAGCGCACAGAGGTCTTTCCTGACCCGAAACACAACGCCGAGGTTGCGGATGGCTTCCCGACGTCGTGTCTTTCAGACGCGATCGCCCTTCAGGGTTCGTCGTCGATTGCACGTGTTGTTACGGCGCATCCCGGAATTGCCATGAACGCGCTTTGGGCGTCGACGGGAGGCGGGCTTGGTGCAATTTCTCCGTCTGTCGAGGTGTGGGAACGGCTCGAAGTTGTCGATAGCGACGTCATAGGTACGCAGGCGTCTAGATTCAATCGTAAAGCAGACGAGAGTCGCGATTTTGGCAGACTTGTTCCCTGTTCTAGGTCCCCACACTCGTGCCAAAGCGTTGTTTTCCATAAAGTTGCAGGAAATGGTGGACCGGTTGATCGATGGCGGTGGCTTTGCTCCGCTGAACCGGCCGGGGATGTTCGATTTACCCGCGCCAGCGGTGTCCTCGCGGATCGTGTCTTCCCACGGAAGCGGTCCGAAAGCCCCATTCCGTGCCATACATGTAAGTGAGAGGGCGAAGCTTTGCCGACGCGGGCATCGCGCCGGGGAGCGCTGAGGAGACGGCCGAATTCATCCCCTGGACTTGAATCACTCCGGGAAAAGCGTCAAGCGCGCAAGTCCATGGTCGAGTGCCAGTTATTCTTGCGCAAGTTCGTCATGGTGAACGGCGGGTGTCCACCGGATGATCATCCGCGATTACGCGGTCGAAATAATTCCCGTTTGACAAGTTAGACGGTGAAGCTATGTCCTTAAGGCGCACCGGTTCAACGACCGTGGTCATGATTGCGTGCATCGGTCTGTACTGCCCCGCCTGGGCCCAGAACCAGAACGGGCCCCCGCCCATGGAGGTCCCCAGCACTGCCCCGATTCAAGCTGGTCCTTTGGTTCTGGCTCCCATCGTGCGACTCACGAACGCGGGCTACGACAACAACGTATTCAATCGAGATCCAGGCAGCAGTCCCCAGGGCGATGTCATGGCGACGCTTAGTCCGTCGGTCGACGGCTGGCTCCGCCTCGCGCACGGACGCGCCAGCGGACGAACCCAGTTCGACGTCTATTACTTTAAGCAGCTCACGGACCTCAGGGCGGTTGATAGCGACAGCGCGGGGCGCGTGGAGGTGCCGCTGAACAGGTTCAGGCCGTTCGTGGCTGGCGCATTTCTCAACACGCGACATCGGCAGAACCTCGAAATCGATTCGATTGCCAGGCGCCGAACCGGTATAGTGACGGCTGGAACCGACGTGCGACTAACGGCAAAGTTGACGGCCTCCCTCGACACGTCGCGCAGCAGACTTGACTACGATGTCAATTCGATCTTCTTGGGCACGGATCTTTCGCAGGTTCTCAATTACTCAGCCAGAGGTGAAGGCGCTGCGCTTCGATATGCGTTGACGCCATTTACCGCAATCGGGATAAGAGCCGACCGCCAGCGTCATCGCTTCGACTCGGCACCTGATCGAGACTCCAACAGTTTTAGTGTCACCCCAATGGTCGAGTTCAGCCCGCGGGCTCTGATTAGCGGAAGCGCGTCTTTTGGATTTCAACAGCGACGATTCCTCGCCGGAACGGCGCCAACCTCCAACGGGTCCGTTGCGTACGCCGATCTCACCTACACATTGCTTGCACGGACGCGTTTTACGGTAGTCGGTCGCCGTCAGCTCGAATATTCATATGTGGTGGGGCGCACGGATTATCGCGACAGCAGCCTCACGTTTGGAGTGAACCACCGCTTTGGCGATTCATGGGATGTGGGTAGTGGCATCACGCGCAGTCGACTGTCGTACGGCGGCGTGAATTCGCCAACCGACAGCGAGCTGGTCACGTTTCCGGATGAAGCCATCATTGGATGGATCGTGGATGCCGGTTATCGCCTCGGTCGGACACGCATCGGCGTGCGGATCGACCACCGCGCGCGGCAGGCGAGCGCCGAGCTACGCGGCTACGAACGACTCCGGGTCGGCTCGACCCTGACATATGAATTCTGACCACGCGGTGTCTGCTGCTTCGGCAAAAGTGAGGGAACTCATGCCGTGGACTTCGCAATCGCCCTGGATCATTCGTCGCTCGCTGCCGCGCATTCTTGCCACCTGCGCGTTGGCATTGTCGGCAGCCGGTGTTGGACAGGCGCAACAGCCTGGGCCGTCAGCCGGCCCAATCTGGACCGCCAGCGCGGCAGGCACCCGCACCTTCTATTGCCCAGCCCGGCCGGTATACTGGCCAGCCGGCCGCCGATTACAAGGTGGGACCAAACGACGTCCTCGCCATTACGGTGTTCGATCAGCCTCAGCTCACGGGTCGCTATATGATCCAGGCTGACGGCAGCTTCACTTTTCCTCTCCTGGGTCGAGTCAGCGTCGGCGGTCTGACCATGCAAGCAGTGGAAAACCACGTTCGGGATTCCCTTGCCAAAGGCTACTTGAAGAACCCTCAGGTTGGTGTGTCGGTCGAGGAGTTCCGCAGCCAGCAGGTCTTCATTGTTGGTGAAGTACGACAGCCGGGAATCCTGCAGTTCACGGGCTCGATGACGATGATAGAAGCTTTGGCACGCGCAGGCTCGACTACGGACCGTGCGGGCGTCGAGGCGGTGATCGTTCGGACTCCCGAGGGCGCGTCGCCGCCCGACGCGGCAGCGCTGGCTCGGGCTCGAAAGGGTGACGACGCGAATGTGATTCGCGTCAACCTGGAGACGCTGCAGACTGGGGCGCTAACGCAGAACGTCACGCTCCAGTCGGGTGACACGATCTTCGTGCCACGCGCTGAGACAGTGTTCGTTTCGGGCCAGGTGTTCAGGCCAGGCGAGTACCCCATTCGTGCCGGAATGACGGTGCGGCAGTTGCTTGCGCTCGCCGGCGGGGTTACCGACCGCGGCTCTACGCGCCGCATCCAGATCATTCGCGACATCGATGGCAAGGAAACCACGATCAGCGCAGATCAGCAGGACACCGTCCGCGGCGGTGACACGATCCTCGTGCGGGAGAGATTCTTCTGATGTGCGCGCTGCGGCGTCCGCGCGGTGAGGGCTGAATGTACGAACAGTTTTATGGGTTCAGTGCAAGGCCGTTCGATCTCACGCCTGACCCACGATACCTCGTCGCCACCGACATTCACCGCGAGGCGCTCAGCAATCTCGAGTACGCCATTCTCAGCCGCAAGGGAATCACGCTCCTCGTGGGCGAGGCTGGCACCGGAAAGACCACTGTAATCCGAGCGGCGATCGAGCGCCAGCCGGCGCGCGTCCACTGTGTGCATATTCACAACCCCGCTCTCACGAGGGCGGAGTTTGTAACGATTCTGGCAGCGCAGTTTGCCTTGAGCGACACCGCGCGCACATCCAAAGCCGATCTGCTCCTGGAGCTCGAACAGTTGTTGCGACGGCGGCAAGATGAAAACGAAACGTCGGTGCTTGTCGTCGACGAAGCCCAGAGTCTGCCGTTTGACCTGCTGGATGAGATCCGCCTGCTGACGAACATCGAGACGAACTCAGAAAAGTTGTTGTCACTCGTCATTGCTGGTCAACCGGAGATTGGCGAGCGGTTCAACAGTCCATCGTTCCGGCAACTCAAGCAGCGTATCGCTCTCCGCTGCGACCTCCGCCCGTTGAACGTGAACGAGTCGGTCGCCTACATTGCAGGCCGGATCCGTGCCGCCGGTGGCGTGCCTTCCCAAATCTTTACCCGCGAGGCCGTCCTCCTGATTCACGAGTATTCAGGTGGCATCCCGCGTACGATAAACGTCATCGCCGACAACGCCTTGCTCGGTGGACTCGCCGCGCAGCAGAAGCCAGTCGGCATGCAGCTGGTGCGAGACGTCTGCCGTGATTTCGATATCGCCACTCCCCGCGTGACGACTGCTCGCGCTGCGCGGCCGGCAACGACAGGGCCGCGTGGAGCGCGCCCCCTTAGTGCGTCAGAGCAACGCGTGCTCGATTCAGCGCTTCCTGAGTCGGACCGCGAGTCGGCGATATCCGATCCGATTCGAGGCGACGAAAGTAGTGCACCACGCGACCCCACGACTCGACGAGAGAAGATCGCGAACTGGGCCGCCCCGGCCATCAGCGCCCTTGGTCTGAAAAGGCGCTGACCGACGAAGTCCGTTACTGTTAAACGAAAAGGATCGACGATGAGCCGCGTTACCGACGCAATGAGGCGTGCCGGTCACCACGACGAGCAGCCGGAGATACGCACGGGGACATGCCATTCGCTGGCGGCGACGACGCCCCTGTGGGGGGCGCGGAAGATCCTGCACACGTCATCGCTTCTCCAGAGATTGCGACCACGCCGGCCTCTGCCGCTGTGAATCCTGTGCCTTACCCTGAGGCGACGCTGCGAGCACCCGTTGAGCCGACGGAAGACATAGGGATCCTGGAGATCGCTCGCGTTGTCCTTCGTGGCAGTCCGGTAATTGGCGCGTTGGTTGTCGTGGCTGTCGCAGCAGCAGCCATCTACAACTCCATGGCGACGCGCTATTACCAGGCCCGCGCTCGAATCGTGATCGATCCCGAAGCCGGTCAGGTCGTGCCATTCCAGAACATCGGTAATGATCCGAGTCGCGACGATTATCTGTTTACGCAGCTCGAGGTGCTGCGCAGCCGTGCGCTCGCGCAGGCAGCCTTGGAGCGGCTGCAGCGGCTTCCCGGGGGGCAGTCCGCGCAGATGGACATGCGTGGGGGTGCTCTGTCGGTCGCGCTAGCGCTGTCGGAGAGGGGTATGAGCCGCGTGGTCGATATCTTCTTCACGTCAACGAATCCGCAGGTTGCGGCGCGCATAGCCAACGCGGTCGCAGAAACCTACGTTAACCGGAATATCGAGGGTCGCAAGAGCGTTAACCGCGAAGCGACGAATTTGCTCAACCAGCGCCTGAAGGAATTGCGTCAGGAGGTGACCTCGACCGAGGGTGCCCTCCAGCAGTATCGCGAGCAACGGGACGGCGTCTCGCTCGAAAACGATCAGAACATCGTTGTCCAGAAGCTCGGGCAGTTGAACGCCGCTTACACGTCGGCGCGCGCCGAGCGCGTACAGAAGGAGGCGCTCTATCAGCAGTTGACGGCGATGGAGCAGGCCGGCGCACCGCTGGATACTTTCCCCTCCATTGTGTCGAACACGTTCATTCAGGGGCTGAAGGCCGACCTTGCCGGTTTGCAGCGGGAACGCCTGCAGCGGTCCGAACGGCTCGGAGATCTGCATCCGGACATGATCCAGATCAACACGGCCATCGACACCGCACAGCGGCGGCTGAGTGCCGAGATGGCGAAAGTGGTCGAGGGAATCAGGAACGACTACGTAGGAGCGAAAGCAGGGGAAGAGGCGTTGGCCGCGTCACTCGCTGCGCAAGAGCGTGAGGTCCTGGCACAAAACAAGAGGGCGATTGGTTATAGAGCGCTCACTCGGGATGCAACGAGCACGCAGCAGATGTTCGCTACCCTGCAGCAGCGTGTCAAAGAGATGGAAGTATCGGGCGAGTTGCAGTCGAACAACATCAGGATTCTCGAGCTGGCTGAGGTTCCCACCTCTCCCGTATGGCCGCGAGCGCAGCTGAATCTCGTGTTGGCGCTCTTCGGCAGCACGTTTGTGGGCATCGTGCTCGTGGTGGGAATGCAGTACCTGAAGCCGAAGATTGTGGATCCCGAACACATCGCGCAGTCGCTCGGGTTGCGCTTGATTGGCGTGGCTCCTCGCGTATCGAACCCCAACGCTGCTCTGAGCAATCTGACGAGTGTGCCGGTGCCCTTCCAGGAAGCCGTCCGGGGCATCCGGACGCAGATCTTTTTGTCGTCCGGCTACGGTGAGCCTCAGAACGCTCGCGATCACGAGTGCGAATCCCGGAGAGGGCAAGACTGTCATAGCCGGCAGCCTCGCGGTCTCGATGGCCAGGACCGGTCGACGCGTATTGCTCGTCGACGCCGACATGCGCCGCTCGCAGGTGGATCGGCTGTTCAACGTCCGCACGCTCACCGGGATTGTCGAACATCATCACCGGTGAAGTCCCCCCGAGTGAGGCGATAACTCAGTCGTCGGTGCAGGGTCTTTTCATTCTACCGGCGGGAACCAGGGTGGAGAGCCCGGGCGACCTGCTGGATCATGAGCAGCTCAAACGCCTGATCCAGAGTTTCAGCCAGGTGTTCGATCTCGTTGTCTTCGATTGTCCGCCGGTGACGGTTGCTGCCGACGCGACGATCGTGGCCAACGCCGTGACGTCGGTCTTATTCGTCGTCGGGGCCGGGACGACGAGCCCCGAGACAGCCCGCGACGCGGTGGAGCGCCTGATGTCGGTCGAGGCTCGAGTGATCGGTGTCGTGCTCAACAAGACGAATCTCGAGACACTCCGATTACTACTACGGGTACGACGCGGCCGAGGAGAAAACAGCCTGAATCGTGCGTCTTCGCGCGGACCGATCTAAGGTCTCGCGGACTAACTCCCGGCCGGACCTACACGCGCGTCCAACGTTCACTTACGTGTGCCTCCAGAGAAACCGCCTCTTTTCGTCTCTGTCAGCGTGCGACTGATTATTGTCTGGCTCGTCTGCATGGCGGCCGGAACGCTGGCACCGTTCGATTTCGGTGACGCGGCGGGCGGTCAGACGGGCGCGTTACTTCAATATGCGACATCCCGGCTACTTCGGTGGCGACTTCGCGCGGAATCTTCGTCCTGTTCATTCCATTTGGAGTCCTGGTGCACCACGAAGGACGTCGGCGTTCATTCAAGCCTGCTGCCCCTCACCGTTGTCGTCGCCACCGTGCGTTCTCTGCTGTCTGCGACGATCGAATGCTGCGCAGGCATTTCTTCCCAGCCGGTTCTCGTCACTCACGGATGTGTTCGCCAACACCGTGGGCGCCCTCATTGGAACTGCTGCAGACCGCGCATGGGGTGCACCGGTGGTGTCATTTGCGAATTCGCTGCGAATGACGACATCGTCCAAAAGGCTCGTCGGCATCGATCGCCGCCTGGGCAGCAATTGCCCTCGTGTTCTCCGGTGCACTACAGACGCGAACGCAACTGAGCAACTGGAGTGCCGAGTATCCGCTGCTGATCGGTAACGAGGAGACAGGCGACCGCCCATGGCGCGGACGTGTCCTGGGGCTTACCATGACGGATTCCCCGACCGCGGTTGCGTCGGTGCGTCGGTTCGCGGATGGAGGAGATATCGTGCTGCCAGGAACCAGCGTGGCTGCATTCGATTTCTCCGGGGATGCACCTTATGAGGATGCGACCCGAAGTGTCCCGAATTTGCGATGGGTCCATCGCTCGACCGCCAATGCATGGTTGCAAAGCGACGGGCCGGCGGCGATTCTCGCGCAGCGATTACGTGCGAGTAACGCGTTCACGATCCGCGTGCGGCTGACCAGCGATGATTCCAATCAGCACGACACGGCACGGATCGTCTCCAATTCTGTGAGCCCGTTTTGGCGGAACTTCACGCTCGGGCAACTGGGCGACGATCTCATCGTCCGCCTGCGTACGCGTGTCACAGGCGACAATGGCGCCCGCTTTCAGATGTACGTTCCTGACATGTTTTCGACGAAGGAGGTTCGCGACATCCTGGTGACCTACGACGGCGCGACGCTGCTTGCAGCCACACATGCGGGACATGTCGTATCGCGCATGTCTCTGGGTCCAGGATCCGCGGTGGCCGCAGGCATTTCGGATCGAACTTTCGAGGCGACGGCGAACAGTCGAATCGTTTTGTACGACATTGCCTATCTCGGGGCGTTGTTCTTTCCGCCTGCGGTGCTCATCGGCATCCTGGGTCACAACCGGAGCGATCAGAAATGGCTCGCGGCCGGGTATCTGTGTGCCTTCACGGTATTGTTGGAGATCACACTCATTCTCACTAGCGGCCGGGCGTTCGACTGGAGCAGGGTGGGTGCGACAGGAGAAACCGGAGCGCTGGTCTTCCTGGTCGTCATCGGAACCGCGTCGGCCCCAGGCGGCCGACGTAAAGTCGCGCACGCATGGTCAATTCCAGCGCACTCGAGGTTTCGGACATGACCGTACTTGGCATCAGTGGCGCCAAACGCAACGCGTGCGTGGCCATCTCCGTGGACGGTGAGATTCGGGCCGCCTGCGAACAGGAACGTCTCACACGTGTCCGGGGAGTTGGCCTCGTTCCGGGCGCCATTCCTGCCCAGGCGGTTCACGAAGTCATCGGCTTGTCTCGCATCCTGCCACAGGACGTATCGACATACGTCCTCTCTGAAGCGGACGTTCGCGTGCCGGCCGGCCTGCAAGCCAAGACCGTCGAGCATCATCGGGCACATGCGGCAACAGCATTTCTGACCTCCCCATTCCAGCGCGCGGCCGTTATCGTCTGTGACAGCCAGAGCGGACGCGAATTGTCGGTGTGGATCGGCGACGGCACTCGCATTGACGACCTGAACTGGCCATGGCGCGGACGGGCATTCGCGAGCCTCTACACCGAGTGCGCCGACCTGTTCGTGCCCGCCTCAGCGAGCAGCGCACATGAAATGGAAGTGCTCGCGCACCTCGGACGCGGTGACGAGGTGGAGCGTCTGCGGAACGTCTTTCGATTGGGCGATGACGGCCTCGAGGTTGACCATCGATGGCGCGAGCACGTCGCGGCGATGATCGCGGACGAGGGCCGCGCTCCAGGGCACGCCGCTGAAACGGCCCATGCGGTGCAGCGCCACATTGGCGACCTTCTGCTCGACCTCCTTCGCGCAGTCCGTGCCGTCGTCGATGCAGACGCCCTCTGCCTGGCCGGTGGACTCTTCTACAACACCTACTTCACCACGTTGGTGCGCGCCTCGGGGATCTTCGATCGCACGTTCGTACCCATCAATCCGGGAAACGCCGGCCTCTGTGTGGGCGCAGCCTTGATGCTGGACCGCGAGAACGGCGGCGGCGGGGCCTCGCGAGCCGCGGTATCACCGTTTCTTGGCCCTGAATACGATTCCGAAAGCATCAAAGCCACACTCGACGGGTGCAAGCTGTCGTACGAATTCGTCAGTGAAAACGACGCGATTGACGCAGCGGTTGCCTCGCTCGGTCGCGGCGAGCTGGTGGGGTGGTTCCAGGGTCGGATGGAGTGGGGTCATCGTGCGCTGGGGCATCGCAGCATTCTGGCCGATGCTCGCTCTCCGTACGTCCTGGACAACCTGAATTTCTTTCTCCGCAAACGCGAGCGGTCGCGCCCGTTTGGCCTGGCGGTGTGCGACGACGCAGTCCCGAAGCTTTTTTGCGGTCCGCCGGCGTCGCCGTTCATGGAATATGAATATCGGCCACGCAACGATCATTTCCGACACGTCCTGCCGCCCGGCGCCACGTCGATCCGTGTACAGACGGTGTCTGCCGACGCAGGTCCATTCTGGCGCCTTCTCAAGACGGTGGAACAGGCAACAGGCACGGGTGCGCTTGTCAACACTTCTTTCAACGGGTTCCACGAACCGATCGTGTGCACGCCCCGTGACGCCATACGGGTCTTTTTCGGCACGGGGCTCGACATGCTGGTAATCGGACAGTTCATTCTCAGAAAGTGAGCTAGGCTCTCGAGCCAACATCCCTGGAGCACAAATGCAGACACACCAAGATGACCTCATCGTCGTATGCGGGGCCGGCGGATTCATCGGCGGCCATCTCGTAGCGGACCTGCGTCGACAGGGTTACCGGCACATCCGCGCCGTCGACATCAAGCCGTTCAGCGACTGGTATCAGCTCTTCCCGGACGCAGACAATCTGCGCCTCGATCTGCAGCTCAAGGACAGCTGCGAAACCGCTCTGCGTGGCGCGGCTGTTGTCTACAACCTGGCGGCGGACATGGGCGGCATGGGGTTCATCGAAGCAAACAAGGGACTGTGCATGTTGTCTGTCCTGATCAACACACACTTGCTGATGGCCGCACGGGAGTTCGGCATCCGCCGCTACTTCTATTCATCCTCAGCGTGCGTGTACGCGGCGGACAAGCAGGTTGACACCAACGTGGTTGCACTGACGGAGAGTGACGCCTATCCCGCGATGCCGGAGGACGGCTACGGGTGGGAAAAGCTCTTCAGCGAACGCATGTGCCGGCATTTTCGAGAGGATTTCGGGTTGACGACGCGAGTCGCGCGGTACCACAACGTCTATGGTCCGCACGGGACCTGGACGGGCGGACGTGAGAAGGCACCGGCGGCGATCTGTCGCAAGGTGATCGAGGCCAAGCTGTCGGGCCGGCACCAAATCGAGATCTGGGGGAGTGGCGACCAGACTCGCAGCTTCATGTACATCGATGATTGCCTGAAGGGCACGCAGATGATCGCGAACAGCGACGTCGAGGCGCCGCTCAATCTGGGAAGCTCCGAACTGGTGACGATCAATCAGTTGGTGGACATCGTTGAAGACATCGCAGGGTTCAGATTGAAGCGGCACTACGACCTCAATGCTCCCAAAGGCGTCAACGGCAGGAACAGTGACAACACTCTCATCCTGAATCGCCTTGGCTGGGCCCCGGAGACACGTCTGCGCGACGGCATGGAAAAAACGTATCGCTGGATTTTCGACGAAATGGTTGCGTCGGCACCGACAGGAACCAGGCCACAAACGGTCGAAACCGGGAGTTAACGATTGCCGTCAACCGTACAACGGCTGCCGTTAGTTGCCGTGACACCAAGGGTAAGCGTGGTCATTCCGGTGCTGAACCGGCCGGTTGCGATACGCCGCGCGATAGAAAGCGTGCTCGCACAGACGTTTCAGGATTTCGAGGTCATCGTCGTCGACGATGGATCAACCGACGAGACCGTTGCGGCGGTTCAGGCGTTCGCCGACCGGCGGATCAGGCTGATTCGCCACGATCGGCGACGCGGTGGCAGCGCTGCAAGAAACACCGGGATTCGAGCCAGTTCGGCGCCATATGTCGCGTTCCTCGATTCCGACGACGAATGGCTGCCGAGCAAACTCGAGCGACAGCTCGAGGTCTTCGACCGCTCCGACGAAGATCTTGCGCTCGTCTATACAGGGGCCGAGTGGGTCTACCCCAACGGGACCGTGCAAACCGTCGTCGGCCGCCGGTATGCTGACCTGGCGCGCCAACTTTTGACGGTGAACGTCGTCGGTGAAACGTCGGTGGGAATGGTCCGTCGGAGTGTCTTGAACGAAATCGGCGGCTTCGATGAGAGCCTGCCCTCGTGCCAGGACATGGATCTTTGGTTGAGACTTTGTGAAAAGTTCCGCGCCGATGTCGTTCCTGACGGGCTCCTCAGAGTAACCAAGGGGAACGACAGCGGAAGGATTACCAACAATACAGCGGCCGCCATGGAAGGCCGAGCCCTGTTCTGCCGAAAGCACAGAAAGAAGCTGATTCGTCACGGCGTGTTGCACCTTTACCTGCGTAGAAGCGGCTGGTGGGAACATCGTCGGGTCCGCGACTCTCGCGTGGCTCGTCGCTTGTATCTCGAGGCGCTCGGAGCGAATCCGGTTGCGCCGTTCACATACGTACTGCTGATTGCGACTTACCTGCCGATGCCGTGGTTGGACATGATGGCTCGGTGTAAACGGTTCGCAGTCGGGTTCCTGCGGTTAGGACCTGAAGCGAGTCTTGCCGAGACTTCCTGTCGCCCTACGTCGATGGCGAAGCTCGACCGAAACACGCCGACGGATTCGGCAGTCAGCCGATGATCGACAGAATCAGTCAAAGGATTGAAAGAAGTATTGCGGTCTTCGCGGAAGCCTTTGGATTTGAAATGGTGAGAGTAAAGGCTTCAGCGTGCAAGAAGCCGTCAATAAGGTTTATCAGACCGGTGTCGACCGCCGAGAAACCAAAGCCCGTACTGCGAGCAAACGGCCTCGTTGAAACCAACCGATACTTCACCGTCAATGTTGGCTGTTATGCCGGCCTCAATCACATGAAATCGGCTTTAGCTTTGTTAATCAAAGAATCCTTGTCATTGAACAGAACACCTGTGGTGTTCACGCCACACCTCTTGGCTGCGCATAACTTTGGCAAGGAAGTGAACGCTTCGTGGGACAAGTACATCGATATCGACAAGATCGCGATTACCCAAAACGGAACAACGCATTATGTCAGAGCGTTCAAGAGAGATGTCATTGCTGACACCGATACCTTCGCCGTGCTCGAAGTGAAGGGGCAACATCTCGTGACAGCGATCGAAAATGCCACGTACCAGCTGATCGTCAAAAACAATTCGAGTGGCCTAGGGTTCGAGGGCGTCTACGGGCACGATGATTTTGATTTCGATGTGAAATTGTGCCCTTCGCGCGTCGTCTTGGATTATGCCGACCATGTCACTCGGCAGCTTGGTGAATATCACGCCATGCACGTCAGACGGGGTGACAAACTGGCCGAGAGCCGATATCCGAATCTGGATCGAGATACGCGGCCCGAGGCGATCTACGAGACGGTGTCTCGGGTTTTGCCAAGAGGGTCACGCGTTTACATTTTGACCGATGAACGAACCCCGAACTATTTCGACGTACTTGGCAAGGACTACCAGATATTTCAATACTTCGACTTTCCGGAACTGAGGCGCCTCGTCGAAGGCGCGCATCCGGACAATTTCTTGCTGTACGAAGTCGAACAGCTGGTATTCGCGCGAGCCAAAACACGAATATATACGTTTGCAGACCCCAGGGGAAAACCCCGGATAAGTCTGACAAAAGACGTCGGCTGGACGTGAAAATCGTGGCATTCAGCTGCCGGTTGCGGAGCGAACGCCATATGGCGCCAAGCCTCTACGTGGCATGCGCGCTTTTTGGACTGGCGGGCTTGTGGTGGCGCCAACCAACTCCCTTGGAAAGATGACCGCGAGCAGTCGATAGGCCCGATTCACATGTGCGGAATCGTTGGTATCGTCGCCACGAATGGCAGTGTGGATCCGCTTCTTTTGCAGCGGATGAACGATCTGCTCGCGCATCGGGGTCCAGACGGTGAGGGGTTCCTGTTCGCCTCGGGCTGCTGGGAACAGTTGCGCTATTCGCGTTCAGCGACGCGCCGAAGGCGCGCTCGGCATCTCGGCGATCCGTGTCGGGCTCGGACATCGTCGCCTCGCCATTCTCGATCTCTCGGACCGCGGGCTCCAGCCGATGTGCACGCCGGACGGCAAGACATGGATCGTGTTCAACGGTGAAATCTACAATCACGCGGAAATCAGATCGTTGCTCGAGTCCGAAGGGCATGAGTTCACGACGACGACCGATACGGAAGTTCTGCTTCACGCGTACGTCGCGCTGGGGCGAAGACTGCGTCGGTCGTCTCGACGGCATGTTTGCGTTTGCTGTTTGGGACGATACGAACAGGCGCCTGTTCTGCGCCAGAGATCGTCTGGGAATCAAGCCCTTCTACTACGCCACGCCGCACGGCAACTTCGTCTTTGCGTCGGAGATCAAGGCGCTGCTGGCTTTTCCTCAGTGCCGGCGCGAGCCGGACGACCGAGCGGTGGTCGGCTTCCTGGTGCACGGTAACTGCGACTACGCCGAGCGCACGCTATTTCGAGGTATTCAGGCGCTGCCCGCCGCGCATTCATTGACGGTCGATGCCGCGACCGGCGGTATCTCGATCCGCCGCTATTGGCAGCTTGACGCGCAGTCGAGGCGCGAGCAGACCGACGAAGCGCATATCGCGCAGGTGCGCGAGGCCTTGGTTGGCGCGGTTCGCACGCATCTGGTCAGCGATGTCCGTGCGGAAGCTGCCTCAGCGGAGGACTCGACTCGTCGACGCTCGTCGGCGTCATTGGCAAGATCTGGCGGGACGAGCCAGAGGCGGCGGCGGCAATTGGAGAACGCCTCTACACGTTCACGTCGTGTTACGAACAGAAGGCATTCGACGAACGGGAATATGCCCTGGAAATTGCGCGATCGGTCGGCGCGAAACCGCATCTTGTGTTTCCGTCGCCCGACGACTTCTGGTGCAATTTCCAGCGGATCGCGTGGCATCAGGACATGCCGTTTGGCGCGCTCAGCTTCTACGCGCAGTGGTGCGTCATGCGCGCTGCCAAAGAAGCGCGGCGTGAAGGTACTGCATCGACGGGCAGGGCGGCGACGAGGTGTTCGGAGGCTACGCGAAGTTTCGATACGCCTACTCTTGAGCTTCCTTGCTTCGTAGGGGCAAGAATCGGCGTTGCCTCGCGAGAGTTGACGGGCATGCTGCGTCAGGGCGATCGGTACGTCCTCGATCTCCGAAACGGCTTTCGATACCTCCCGGCGTGGCTCCGACGTGCGCTCAAGTGGATGCGGCACTTCAAGGCATCCTGACCGGCAACTGGAACGACGCTCTCGCCGACGAGAGCACGCCGGCGACTCGCTGGTGGCGGAATGTCCTGCGAAACGGTAATGGTTCCGGCTGGACCATGATGCAGCGCGATCCAAGTGGACGACATTGTCGTTGACACGCTGCCGCAGCTGCTTGCGGATGGAAGACCGATCGTCGATGGCCTTCTCGCTCGAAGCGCGCGTCCCGCTGCTCGATCACAACGTCGGTCAATTGGGCGTCTCGCTGCCAGACCACCTGAAGGTAAATCACGGTTGGAGCAAGTTCGCGGTCCGTCAGGCCATGGCAGGCCTGGTCCCCGATTCCGTGAGACTGCGCAAGACGAAACTCGGATTCGCCGCCCCCGATCGCGCGTGGCTGGCCGACGATCTGCGTGGCCAGATCACCGAGCTGCTCGAGCAGCGATCTGCGCTGCCGACCGATACGTCGACGTCGCCGCGCTGCGCCGTTGGTATCGCGCGTCTCGAGGCGCAGCGTGCCAACACGGATCGCTTCCTCGGGCTGTTCAGGATTCTTTCGCTCGAGATGTGGATGCGCGCGTTCAACCTCTGATGGCACTCTTGGCAGAGGCGTGAGCAATTAACCCGAAGCCTGGTGCGCATTGCCAACTCGCGAGTGCCGAACACTCCGCGCCACAGTACGAGCGGTGGATCGAACCACGGGTTGGCGAAACCTGGCAAGTATCCGAGCCGTTGCGGCAGGCCTTAAGTAATGGTGCCGATGGTCAATGGCTGCCTTGAAGAGGCAACGTACCGAATGAGCACAATCCGCACGGCTCTCGTCGGCTGTGGCCGCATCAGCGATGTTCATATCGAGGCATTGACGGGATTGCCCAACGTCGACGTCGTTGCTGTGTGTGATCTCAACGAGAATGTGGCGCGTGATCAGGCAGCACGCCACAATATTCCAGGTATATACACGGACATGGAAAAGATGATGAGCGAGGTTCAACCGAACGTCGTTCATCTTCTCACACCCGCCTCGAACCCACCTCCCGTTGGCCACGATTGCCGCGAGGCACCATGCACACATGTATGTGGAAAAACCGTTGGCGTCCAGCGAAGCGGACGCGCGATGTATCGTGGAGACGGCCCGGAATGCGGGAGTCCACGTGTGTCCGGGCCACAGTCTGCTTTTCGATCCTTGTTTTCTTGAAGCGTGCCGCCGCATTCGCCAGCGAGAGATTGGGGAGATCCTTTCGGTCCGATCCGAGCAGGGGTTTGGCTATGAAGCCGCGGCACGCGGGGCCGTCATCCCCTGGAGTTACACCTACGACTGGGGGATTTTTGAAAACCTGATGACCCATGCTCTTTATGTCGCCTGTCACTTTCTCCACGCCCCCGGTGAACCTCAGGTTGTGGCCTTCAATCCCGGACGTGTTCGCGAGGCCGCGGTGGAGGAGATACGAGTATTGATTCCGTCCGCAAGCGCTATTGGGGAAGTGTCGCTGTCACTCTGCGCTTCTCCAGAAGTCAAGCGTGTTGAAGTCGTCGGAACCAGCGGCAGAATCACCGTTGACTTTGTGACGCTGACCGTCGTGACTCACCGGAATAACGGATTGCCGTCCTTCGTGGATCGTTTCACGTCCAATTTCAGAACGGCCGCGAGTTTGATTCGGTCCGGCACGAGTGTCGCGTTCGGAATTGTTACGGGCAGGGTGAAGCGATACATGGGAGTTCGCGGGCTGATCCGGGAGTTTTACGAGTCCCTGAGAAAGGGAGTCGCGCCGCCCGTCTTGCCCGAGCATGGGCTCTTGAATCTTCGCCTCATGGATCAGATCAAGTCATCCTGCGACGAATTTGTCAAACGCAGGGCGATCCCGCCGTTCCTTCAGCATCCGCCGCCACGCCGAAAATCCTGGTTACGGGGGCGTCAGGTTTCCTCGGCGGCCACGTGGTTGAACGACTGTCTTCGGAAGTCCCGGTTCGGGCGATGACGCGACTGATGTTGCGAGCCCGACCCATGGCGGGAGTCCAGTGGATCCAGTGCGACTTGCGTAACGAGGAGGAGTTGCGTAAGGCGCTCAATGGCATCGAGACGGTGTTTCACTGCGCTGCCCTGGCAGGCCCGCCGGGATCGTTGCAGGACTACGAAGAAGCGAACGTCAAGGGAACTGTCCGTCTGGCGCGGCTCGCCGCTGAAATGGGAGTCAAGACGCTCGTTTACGTATCCTCGGGGATGGTCTATGGAATCCCGAGAGGCGGTGGCCCATACGTGGACGAGACAGCACCATACGACGAGAGGGCCATCGAGCGCGGAGTCTACACCCAGAGCAAGCTCGCGGCTGAGAAAGCGCTCTTGGATATGCGGCCGACGCATAGCAGTCCGCGTGTCATCGTCCTTCGCCCTGGATCGATTTACGGTCCGGGCGCAAAGCTGCCCATCGGAAACCTTCAGCTACCTTCTTCGATCAGACGGCCGCTTATCGCCGGTAGTCGCAGGGTCCCCATGAACCTCGTGTACATCGACAACGTCATCGACGCGATGCTCGCGGCGGCGAACAGCGACGTTCATACCGGCAGCGTCTACAACGTCGTCGACTCGGACGTGGATCAGGGTGAGGTGGGCTCGCACCTTACGCGAGGTCACCCAGGGGTACATCCAGCCCATCTTTGTCCCTTACATCGTCGTGTGGTCGATGATGCTTGGAGTGGATCTGCTCTCGTCTGATCCGTCGACGCAGGTTGGGAACTGCACGTTATCGTCTCGCTCGCACGCTGGCCAACATGCGGTTCAAGTGTACCGCGGCGCGAGAGGAATTGAACTGGAAGGCGCGAGTTTCCTTAGTGGATGCGCTGGCGCGCACCGTTGAATCGTCTCCAGATTTTCCCCGCATAACTCCTGTCCCTCCGATGACGACTCCTTTCGCTCGGCCTTCGCCTGTAACTGCGGCTGCCGGTGTCGGAGACGTCGAGCAAATCGGAAGCTGACGTGCCGGTTTGCCTTTGGCCAAGCTCGGTAATTATCAAGCTCCTGCAACGGCACTATCTTGATGATCTGACCAAGAGCTTATGGTGAGCGACCGACGACCGACAGCACGAACCCATGCTGAGGCGGCGGAACGTAGGAGGGTTCAGATCAAGACTTCACCAGACAACCAGACGGACGCGCCGGTGACATTCTCGATCGTGATGGTCACCTATGCGCGGGATCGCAATCGCGGCGTCTTCGACACAGCAAGTGGCGGTGGCCGTGAACGGTCGCCAGGATATCGAATTCATTCTGGTCGACAACAACCCGGATACGATCGACCGTAGCACGCTGCTTGCGCCGTTCACGCGCTGGAAATACTTGAAGCTTGGTTACAACAAGGGCGTTTCCGCCCGCAACGACGGTGCACTCGCCTCACGCGGAACTTTCATCCTGTTCATCGACGATGATACTTTCCTGACGACCGTCGGCGCGCTCGAACGCTATGAGAAGGATTTCGACGATCATCCGAACGTGGCCGTCGTGACCGCCCGCATTGTCGACCACAACACGGGCGAGACACTACGCAGTACATTTCCACACACGGACAAGAGCCGGGTCAAGGATAAGCCGTTCAAGACCTTCAGGTTCCAAGGGAGCGGTTTTGCCATACGCCGGTCGGCCTTCGAGAAGATTGGGACGCTGTCAGTCGGAATTCTTCTATGGCCTCGAGGAACTCGAGTATGCGTATCGGATCCTGAACGCCGGATACGAGATTCTTTACGAGCCCGCCATCTGTGCCGTGGAACACAATCATCCAGGCGGACGTCGACCGAAGAGAGCCGTGGAGGAAATGAACCTCACGAACAAGATGATCATTTCGTTCAAGTACCATGCCGGCGCTCTATCTCCCGATCAACATCGTGTTGTTCTCGGCCTATATGCTGGTCCTGAACCGCGGCCGGCTCAACGTGATCAGGTCCTTTTGGAATTTCCTCAAGTGGGCGGCCGGCAACGCGGGCGAGCGCCAGCCGCTCACCTTGGCTGCCAGAGCCTACATCCGTGCCTGCGGCGGCCAAGTCTGGAAATAATGTTGGACATCCCGAAAAGTATCATTCGATTTAGGCAACGCCTCGATAAACCGGCAAATATTTCTCGGCCATGGCACGCGCCGAAAATTCCGCTTCAACCCTGTGTCGCGCCTGTTGTCCCAGTTTCTGTCGTTCATCTGCATTGCTCAATACATCGTCAAGAACGTTCGCTAATTGATTCGCATCGCCAATCTCGACAAGCCGCCCCTGTTCTCCATCCGCGATGACATTGGGAACGCCTCCCGCTTTTGTCGATATGATCGCTGTTTTGGAGGCCATCGCCTCCAAAACGATCATGGGCAACCCTTCCCGTCTGGATGACTGCACATAGACGTCCAGACAATTTAAGACTTGCGGGATATCCGAACGGACGCCTGCAAACAGGCATTGCTTGTAGATCCCTCAGGTCCTGAGCTAATTTCGTCAATCTCTGTTCCTCGGGGCCATCCCCGACCAACAGTAATTTGTGCGACTTTTCCTTCGATAGCCCAGTCAGCATCTTGAAGGCGCGCAACAACATGGCTTGATCCTTCTCGATAGAGAGCCGAGCTATGTTTCCGATGACGAGATCGGTTTCTTTGAACCCTGAGTTGCGCGCGCGTCGCTCTTCGCGCTTCTTCTCGATCATCAAACGTGAATAGGCGCGGGTCTATGCCGTTGGGAATACAGATCAGCTTATCTTTCCTTAACAGAAAAGGACGGCATTCCCTCTCAATGAGTTCCGACACCGCAACCACTTTGTCGAAACCGTTAAACAGCATTCCGTCGATCGTTTCATAAACGCGACCCTTCAAATTACCGCGAGGCCATAAATGATTCGTGGCGACTTTCCTTACCTTTAGTCCCCTCGCCGCACACAATCCAAACAATCGTGTCTTGTAATCATGGCAGTGGATCACATCGATATCCTTGCTTCTGTATCATCTCCCGGATGGCCGCAACCGTTTGACGGTCAAAACGTCCGCGGCAATCAACCGAAAATGCCGACAAATTGGCCTTCTGGGCCTGCTCAACGAGCTCAAGATGAGGATCCTGCGGTATTGTTGAAGCAGATGATATGGTTGGTGCAGCCGAGGGTGTCCAACTCACGAGCCAGATTCAGGATCACCTGCTCCGCCCCGTAGAAACCACCGCTGCTGCGTAAATGAAGAATCACGTTTCTTTCGCCGGTTGTCATTGATCGATACAATTATCGACGACTCAAGCCGGTTCGCCGGCATCTTCGTTCACTTGGCGCGCGACGGTCGATGTTGCAAGACGCGCTGGCGTCGTTCATCTTCGGCGCGACGTTCAAGTAGGAATATGGGTGAAGGTGTACGGGCTCGCGCTGGTGAAGTCGGGGAGCGCGCGAGTGAAGCGCTCAAGTGGTGGGCGACCTTCACGTATTTCACGCATCCTTGGACGATTTCGGTCGTCGGCTACCTGAACTTTACGCCGTCGTCCATCTACTGGATCAACGTCGCGGGCCTCAAGCCTTCGATCGGAGCAAGCCGATGAGGATCTATGGTCGTAGGTTCATCAAGAAAGCTGCAATGAGGCTCTACGGTCCGCTTCGGCCGATTGCAGACGCGGTAGGCTTCAACGCCAAACACGCGTATGAGTGGGCATACTGGAAGTCTCAACAACTGGAACACGGCGAGCTTGGGAATGGCTGGTATGAGTGGTTGTTCACCACCCAGTTCGGTCTTTCTCGCGAATTCTATCGAGGCAAGCGAATCTTGGACGTCGTGCGGGCCCGCAGGTAGTCTTGAGTGGGCAGATGTCGCCCTGGAACGTGTCGGGCTGGATCCCCTTGTTCGACAGTATCGTTCCTTAGGAAGTTGCTGAAAAACGCATCGTAGGGGATCGACAGATCCGCGATCGCGTACTACCATAGCGTGCATGCGAGGAGACGACCGTCAGCCGCGTGCGATGTTCAGCTATGTGTCCGCCGAGGAGCGCGTGCCCCAGGATCACCCGCTCCGCGCCATTCGCACCTTTGTCGATGAGATCCTGCGGGAGATGACGCGCGAGTTCGATGCGCTCTATGCGCAGCACGGCCGGCCGTCGATTCCGCCCGAGCGCCTCTTGCGGGCGCAGTTGCTGCAGCTGTTCTACTCGATTCGGAGTGAGCGGCTGCTGATGGAGCAACTCGATTACAACATCCTGTTTCGCTGGTTCGTGGGCCTGGAGATGGACGAACCGATCTGGGTGCCGACGGTGTTCACGAAGAACCGCGATCGGCTGCTGCAGCACGCCGTCGCCCACAGCTTCTTCCAGCGCGTGGTCGCGCGCGCGTCCGACCTGATGTCGGACGAGCACTTCACGGTCGACGGCACGCTGCTCGAGGCGTGGGCGAGTCAGAAGAGTTTCCAACGGAAAGACGGCGACACGGATGGCGATGGGCGCGACTTTCGCGGGCAGGAGCGCACGAACGACACCCATGCGTCGACGACGGATCCCGACGCGCGGCTGTATCGCAAGTCGAACAACACGGAGGCGCGCCTGGCCTATCTGGGGCACGTGCTGATGGAGAATCGTCACGGGCTGATTGTCGATGCGCAGGCCACGGTGGCCGACGGCTTTGCCGAACGCGAGGCCGCCACGACGATGCTCAGTACCCATTGGCGGTTTGCGCCGCCGCGGCAGCGCACCGTCGGAGCCGACAAGGCCTATGACACCGCCGACTTCGTCGACCAGGTGCGCGAGATCGACATGACGCCGCACGTCGCGCAGAACGATACCCGACGCGGCGGGAGCGCGATCGATGCCCGTACGACGCGACATGAGGGCTACGCGATGAGTCAACAGGCGCGGCCCCGTATCGAGCGCGCGTTTGGGTGGCTCAAGACGATTGCCGGACTGCGGAAAGTGAAGCTGCGCGGTCTCGCGACCGTGGACGCGCTCTTCGTCTTGGCCAGCGCGGCGTTCAACATCAAACGGATCGTGGCGTTGCGCGCGGCGGCCGCGTGAGACGCAACGCTGGGCAGGCTGGCCACGGTTCGAGCCTGTCGGGCCCGAACGAAGATACGCTGACCGTCCTTCGGCACGAGGGTTTACTCGCATACGCGACAGAGACGGAGCGCATAATCATCCGTTTTTCAGCATCGACAGACATGTGATGCGGTACGTGGAAGCGGGCGCAGAAGCCATACCTTTCGACGACGGTCACTTCGATATCGTCAGCTCGATCAATTCACTCGATCACGTCGACGATGTCGAGGCTGCAATCGCCGAAATTGTTCGCGTAGTGCGCCCCAACGGGGTGATCTTGCTAATCGTCGAGATTCATTCGACCCCAACGATTGCTGAGCCGCAGACCCTCTCCTGGGAGATCGCGCATCAGTTTCCTGGGACAAGTGTGGTTAGCGAATGGCGTAATCGATGGCGTCCGAACTGGCTTACTGCCATACTGCAAGCGGTGGAGTAACACGGTAAGCTGCGCCGTTGAGGATCCAGTTAGTTGATCCAACAGGATGATCTTCGGCGCGACTTCGAAGTATGAATCTGTGTGAAGTGGACGGGCATCGCCGTAGTGAAGTCCGGGGAGCGCAAGTGCGAGGCGCTGGCGTGAGGGGCCGGCCTCCACGATCGGTGGCGGGGCGGTTCCTCGTGATGGCCTGGGCAGCAGGCTTTGCACCGACAAATCCGTAGCCGCTATGCACGAATTGCTCGTAGAAACCACGCGCATCCCCGTCAGGTTGGCTTTTTGAATGCTTTTTGGCTTGGTACACCGCTTGCTCGCGGGTCTCCCGCTACCCGGGGGCGATCCTAGTGAAAAGACTGAGCTTGCTCTTCGTGATGGGTTACATGGTTTCTGCGGGTGTCGCCCACCAGCCACGTATCACGTGTGAAGAGCGGCGACAACAGCAACTCCTGCGCGACGGCGCAGAACGTACGCCACGCCGAAGGCGACGTTCACGGTGGCTCGGGCGGGCTCACGTGCCTCTCGGCTGGAGACACGCTGCTTGTGCGGACCGGGACCTACACCGAGCGCGTCCTGAGTATTCCGTCCCGCACCTCGTGGTCGATAAAGTCAGGATCGCGAACTACAACGGTGAAGTAGTCACGCTAACCTCCTCCGACATGATCGGCCACGGTCGACCGACGTCTGGCGCGTATGTCGAGTTCGACGGCATCAACATCTCCACAGGGGTCGAATCAACCTCCGATAACCATGTCCGGGACGACCCATCGCTATACGCCTCCAGAATGCTGCCATCACCAGCCGAGCACAGGCGTTCCTCACACGGGCACTGGCAATGTCACCAATGACAAGGGTGACGGCATGGAGTTCCGGAACCTGGACATCTCCGGGATCGGGGGTAGGGATTACACGGGTGGTGCCGGGGCTCTCATCGAAGGCTGCAACATCCATCATGTGACATTCCTGGGAATCCACGTCTATGACCCGATGTCATCCCTCGAATTATATTGTTCGGAACACATCATTCACGACATCACGCACAGTTATTTCTTCAGCAAACCCGATCCGCGGATGACGGAATCATCGCGAACGGATCAACGGCCAGGTGTACAACAACCTCATTTACAACTGTCGCACCCAACCGGACTCTGCGAGTAGGCATCGAAGCGTTTCGAGATTCTGGGCAGAGAATTTGGAATAATTCCATTGCCAATCTGGGACCGGCTTCATCGGATCCACGTAGACACCGCCGCGAACGTCGAGATTCGAAACAACCTCGTGTCCGGCGTGAGCACTGCCTATCTGAGCACCGGGGCGAACACAGTCGAATCGAACAACATGTTCAACGTACAGCCAGATTTGTGAACCCTTCCGGCAGGGACTTAAACTGATGCCGACGAGCCCTGCCGTTGACGCAGGTGGTAGTCTGTCCGCTGTCACGACCGACCTTGCTGGCGTCGCACGGCCTCAAGGGCCCCGGCCCGACATCGGGCCTATGAATATCGGGCAAGCCGCGGCGGCGCCAGGGCCGCCGCGCCGCCTACGGGTGTCAGAATGTTTCCACTGAGCGCTTCCTGATTGAGCTGACTGTAGCCGCGGCACCCGGGTCGGCTTCGGAGCGTGAACGTGCGTGTCGGCTGGCGGCGCCAACGCCGAAATCTGCCATGTAGGCGCATGCAGGCTTATGAACTGCAGACATCGTGGCCGCAGTACCTTCGGAATTGCTTGCGATCATCCTCTCGTTCTCGAATTCCACTGGTGGACCGACGCCTCAATAGAGCAGGTCGTCGAACCGAACTCATCTGTCTCGTGGGGCCGATACGATGCTTGGATGCCGTCTGCCGAACTGCTGCGATGTCCAGTGGTGCCGGCGACCGCTGCGCGGCGCGACGGCGCGACATATGTGCGCTCAGCGATAACGGCTGAGCTGCTGCTCGTATTATCTGCCTCGGCGCCGGCTGGTTCGAGCGATTATCGGCGGCGATGTGCGGTGGGGGTTCTCCGCTGCCGACGGCGGGACTCGTTGTCACCAGAGGCACGTATAACGGCCGGCGACGAAGTCTACAGCGGCCAGGCACCGGTACTCGGTTTCCTCGCATTGGCTCGGCGGCGGACCGGTGGCATCTGCCGCGTGGGGTGTGCTCCAGAACCTGCTCGATTACACGACCGCCGTCGTTATCGTTCTTCGCCAATGACAGGATCCCAATCGCGGTGGGGATGGCCGTCAGCGTCATCTGGCTCCTTCCCCGAGCATGACGCTCCACCTCGGTCACCCGGAGTCCTTGTTGCTGCCCTGCTGGTGCCGAGCATCGTCATCGTGGTCCGGCCTTTCGCGGCGAGCGCAGCTGGCCTCTCCTCCGCCGCTGGTCTCCGTCTCGCATCGCGACGTCGTCGCGCGCCACCAGTTTCCTGCCATCGCGCTCTCATGATCGCCGCTGTTCCGGCACCTCTCGAGGCGGGTCTCGAAGTCGCGCTGTCTTGCTCTGCGGAACGTCTGGTCGGTCCACCGTGGACCGCACGGAATAGTCATGTCCTGGGCGAGCCAATCTCGTGGACCGGGTCCGGTATGGCATTTATGCAGGGCTCGAGGAGGAGACCTCACGATCGATGGCAGAGCGGAAGGGTTCGAGTCTCTCGAAACGCGAGGCGCGCAGGCCGGCGATCACCCGTACCACCGACGCCAGGGCAACATCGCCGCGACCGATGGCACCCTCGACCTTGGGTTACGGAACTACCGTGACGACTGCGGCAGGAGCCTGTCCGCGATTCGTTCCGCCATCCAGTGTGGCCCCAGTACGGTCGGCGTTGAAGTTCAGGAACTGATCCTCCAGCGATCGCGCTCGACATCTGTTCGCTCATCGTCGTCCCGCCGCCGTGCTCCGGATCGGCGCTGGCGAAGGTATCAGCCTGAATCGAGCTTCGTCTGGCTCTCGTGCTGGTGTACTTCATCGGGATCATGTGATTGATTATCCGGAGATTACGATACATGGTGCCGATTTTCCGCTCCTGACCTTGCCGGCCTCTCCTCGAGTCTTCGGCTGTTCAAGCAGGCTTCGAGTACCCTCTCGTCGCCCGGATGTCGGAAGGCTTTCGATCGGCGGACGCTGACCGTCCAGCCGTCGGCGCTACCCACACGCCACGTCGGTTGGCACAGATCGGACGCGAGACGATCAAGGACCTGTTCGGTCGCCAGCTCCTCGCGCCCCGCCCGTGCATAGGTTCCATGCAGCGGAAACGTTGCTCCAGCGGACGCAGCGCCTTGATCGACGCGTCCTCTCACTGAGGCTCTCGTCGCGCGACGCAACGGCCATCAACGGTCGATGAGCCGAGCGTCATACGCGAACGATGCGGCGATCCGTGACCACGGGTCGGCCGAGTGCCCGAGAAAATGGATACGATCTACATCGATGGTAACCTCACGCGATACCTGCTCTGGCGCACGTGTTGACGGTGCCGTGAATACCGTGGGTGCTCCCTCTCATTCGGCTCGGTCAGCCGCTTTTCGCGGATTCGGTTGTTGTGGGCTGCTGACTGACGCTTGCGGTGAAGGAACGATCGTCCGAAGACGGACGCCGTCGAGGGGATTTGCGATTGTGTTCAGTGTGTGAACGTTGTCGCTACTGTGGTTCCTCGGTATGCGAACACGCGCCAGCATAGTTAACACATATCGCAGCTGCCTGCCATGGTATGGGGGTCATCAGAGAACTGGTCCGTCCAGGAAGAGCTGCAGCCACTATTGGCGGCGTCTTCGGCCTCGTCTGCCTGACCGACCTTCGAGGACTTCAGGCTCGATACCGGAGCCGGAGACTTGTGCGCCACGCTTCACCGGCATGGGTCATACGCTGACCAGGCGGCATTATCCTGGTAATGGACCTGCCGATCGCCTGGCACCTGGTCATGCGCTCGCCGCATCGTCCGACTGGCGGCTCTGCGCACGTCGTGACGGCACCGGTCGGACTCCTGCCGACGGCACGCGAGGAGCCATGATCGCTGGACTTGCCGGCGTCTGCGATGCCGGCTCACTCTTCGCCAAACATGCGCTACGCCCTCGATGGCATGGTGCTGATGGTTGGCACGCTGGCCGCGGCTGCGTCGTGCCCACCTTGAACTGGGGCGATGGGATCGACGGTGAGTGAGGTAACGGGGGCGGAACTATGACGGCGGGATGACAATCTGGACGGCGGGTTGCAGGCCTTCCAGAGCGTCCGCTCCAGGGTGCTGGAGCTGGCGCAATGCGGGCAGCGATCGATCCTCCTTCCCGAAAACGGACCTGTTCGCTGCCCACAACGCGACATCGGGTTGCTCGTCCAGTCGGATTGTCGGCCTGGTGCTCCGCTGGCATTCCGGAGACTGCGCATGGACCGTCATCGTCCACCGCTACCTTCTGCGGCACTGGTCGGTGTGTCCTCCTCACCTGGCCGTCGGTTCAATGTCCGATAACCTGGAGAACCGAGAACTACGCGTCATCTTCGATTGGTCGCGCGAAATAGCCTGGCCAATCCGCCACGGCTGCCGTTCGACAACGGCACCAGTATCGGAGCGAAACAACCACAGGGCGCGATGCCGCGCGAACCGTGCGGAGCCGGCGTTGTGCCACAGGCTCGCAGGTATTCTAAGAGCAAGCGACAACATGAGCAGCTCTCGATGCACTGCCTAGCCTGCGGGAAGGCTGTCAGTGCCTCGTCCGGTCAGACGGCTCGCCCTGGACGAAGGCTGCGCGTCATTGCCGGAGAGAATGCGGACGGTCGAGTGGGCCGTGCATCACGGTCGTGACACCTCTCGATGAGTGAGCTCCTGGAAGCCGACTCTCTGGTCTATCCTGCTCCAGTGACCTGCCGATCTCGAGTACCTTCGTGCTCGATGGTGGCAGCAGAGATGGGTCAGAGCGAAGACGATCGATCAACGATGGCTCACGTCACTGGGTCAGTGAACGTGAACGCTGGCGCAAGCGCTGATGGATCATCGCCGACTGGCGCATGGGACAGGGTCACACGCGACGTGGATCAACAGCGACGACATGCTGCTGCAGATGCGCTGCAGTACTACGCTGACGACTATCACCTTGCCGAAGAGACTGATCGACATCGGCGACCTGCGTCGATGATCGACGTGGCCCGGAAATTCTCTCCACCGACCGCGACGAATCGAATCGATCGACGAACTTCTGCGGTGTGGTCGGTCTGGCGAGCGAACAACGTGATCAGTGGACCAGGAATCGCCGTCCGCTTCCGTTGGCGCTCTCTGTTCGTACGCGCTCAACAGACAATCACTACAGCATGGACTACGGGCTGCTGGGCCGGCTGTCGCTGGCAGGCGAGACGGTGCGATACACCGGATACCTCGGGATGGAGTTCCGTCGCCACGAAGCGCCAGAAGACTCAGGCGATCTCCGAACAGAACCTGTCGACCCTGGACGCCGCCGAGGCGCTGGTCGACATGGCAGTCGTCTCAACTTGCAGACGAAACGGAGATCTTCGCCATCTGCAGCGATATCGACACCAGTTTCCGGAACGGTGTGGCAAGGCACGGGCCGGTTGGCCGGCTGCGGTTCTTGCCGCGGCTCGATAGTGACCGGAACCGTCATTCGAAGCAGTGAGCATGACCGTCAGTGGCTGGCTCGGTCCATCAAAATGATGGGTCGAAACCAGCGACGGACCGACGCGAGCTCATGTTGGCTGGCGGTTTCCCTTGACGCGGAGCGAGGAGGGTTCGTGTCGAGTCGTCGCCAATCTCGCCGCGCCTGCAGGCGACGGCCGCAACGTGGTCATTTCCACCTGTTCCATCATCGTTCCTCCAGGCATCGACCACGCCGGTCGGATACGCGGCGTCCAACTAGGCTGACCGTGCCATCAGGACGGACTAGAGGTTCTGCCGAACAATGGTGTCCCCATCTGTCCTGTCGAAGCCTGCTGCAATCGGTATCGTTTCTACGTCGCATCGCATCCACGTGGTGAAGCCTCACGTACGTCGTTCGACGATTCCGTGTGACTTCGAGATCTGCAGGCGCTGCTTCCAGATTCGGCGCGTGGTCATCCGTGCACGGCCGTGATGCTTCTATCGGAACAGCCGACTGGAGGCTGCGCGCGCATTTAGATTTCCGCCATGCGAACGACCTGATCATCCTGCCATCCAGGCATATCGGCGAAAGTTCCTTCGGCATTTCCCGACGTTCTCGGCGATCGGGCGATATTCATACGACAACGGCATCGACTCGGTCGTTCAGCCGATCGACTCATCGACGACGGATACAACCGGTAGTCATTATGCGTCGCCGAATTGCCGGCGGCACAAAGCCGTCGACATCCTCTGCACCCGCCAGGCCGTCGCTCACGCGAAACGACGACTCTTGACCATTGGTCTCGGCTCGTAATCGTCCCTTTGCGCCGACTGATCCCTGGCATCGTCGTCGGCATTGTCACCGATTGATGTTCCTCGGAACAGGAGCGTCGAGATCGCCACGCTGATTGCCACCGGTCGCCGATGCTGGACCTGCCGTCGCGCATCGAAGCCTCGGCATCGTGCTCCATCAAGCGATGGCGTGTAGTCTTCCAGTGGTTGTGATGACATCGGCGAAATTTCCAAGACGATCCACACGAAGTATCCGCCATTCGACATGGTCTTGTGCTGACCGGCGTGGGTACTCCAGGGCCGCTCATCTACCAGAGCCAGCACCGCCGCCAGCGGCAACACCGAGATCAACCGCGCTGCTGCCCACGTGCTGCAGCACTCTGGCGAGGAGTTCGCGATCAGGGACTTCGTACCATACGGATACGACGAGCGGCAGTATTGCTCGCCGGGGATGAACCTTGCGGTCGGCTGCCTGTCACGGACGCCGTTTGGCGAGTATCCCGAATACCACTCGTCTGCCGACAATCTCGATTTCGTTGTTCCCTCCACACTCGAAGGGTCGTATCACGCAGCCCAATGAATCATCGAGATCCTCGAACGCAACGCGACGTATTTGAGCTGCAATCCGATGTGTGAGCCGCAGCTCGGCAAGCGTGGCCTGTATGGTGCGATGGGCGGCGCCGGATTCGCGCGGAGTCAGGAAATGGCGCTGCTCTGGGTGCTGAACCTGTGTGACGGGGCACATTCACTGCTCGACATCGCGGGGCGGGCTTCGCTGCCGTTCGCGTCAATCCGCGATGCCGCGTCCCTTCTCGAGCAGCACGGGTTAATCCGCTTGACAACGTCAGCCGAACCGATCGCTTTCGCGGAGCGTGCGAATGCCAACCGTTAACGGATTGGGAGATCCCTTGGTGGACACCGTGACCACGACCGCTCCGCCCGCCGCAGGCCTGGGCATGTCATGCAGGTTCTGTGGCGCCACGGCGGAGCACGTGTTCGTCGACCTCGGAATGTCGCCGCTGTGCGAAAGCTACCTGACGGCCGACCAACTGAATCAGATGGAGCCGTTCTATCCATTGCGGGTGCATGTGTGCGCCCAATGTTTCCTGGTGCAATTGCCCCGGTCACGTCAGCCCGGTGGAGATCTTTACCGAGTACGCCTACTTCTCGTCCTACTCCAGCAGTTGGGTGGAGCATGCACGGCTGTACCACGGAAATCATGCGAAAGCGGCTCGATCTGACGGAGAAGAGCTTCGTCGTTGAAGTCGCGAGCAACGACGGATACCTGCTCCAACACTTCGTGGAGGCCGGAATCCCGGTGCTTGGAATCAGCCGGCGGCCAACGTCGCCGAAGCCGCTCGCGCGAAGCGGGTGCCGACCCGCTGCTGCTTCTTCGGCGTTGATGCGGCGCGGGATCTCGCTCGGCGGGGAGAGCAGGCCAATCTGCTCGTTGGCAATAACGTGCTCGCGCAAGTGCCGGACCTGAACGACTTCGTGGCTGGATTGAAGGTCGCGCTGAAGCCGACCGGGTCATCACGATGGAGTTCCCTCATCTGATGCAGTTGATGGAAGGGAACCAGTTCGACACGATCTACCGCGAGCACTTCTCGTATTTTTCTTCCTGGCCGTGGAACGGATTTTCGCGGCTCACGGCCTCACGCTGTTCGACGTCGACGAGATTCCCACACACGGTGGGTCACTGCGAATCTACGCGCGGCATGCGGAGGATCGTTCACGCGCGATCGAACAGTCGGTCGCCGAGCTGCGAGCGCGGAAAAGCGAGCGAGCTTGAACGGCTTGCACGCTTACACGGCGTTCGAAGAACAGGTCAGAAACACCAAGCGGAAGCTCCTGGAATTTCTGATTGCCGCCAAACAGAGCGGCAAGTCCATTGCCGGCTATGGTGCGCCAGGCAAAGGCAATACGCTTCTGAACTACTGCGGGATTCGGTCCGATTTCCTCGATTACACGGTGGACCGCAACCCGTACCAGCGCCACAGTTTCTGCCAGGGACCCACATCACCGGATTTGTCCGCCTGAACGGATCCGGGAGACGCGTCCCGATTACGTGCTGATCCTGCCCTGGAATCTGAGGGACGAGATCATCAGCCAACTTTCCTACATCCGCGAATGGGGTGGCAGGTTCATCATCCCGATTCCCGAGGTAGAAGTATGCGCGTGACCGTGCGGCGTCGACGACGAGAAGAGGAGCGAAGCTGTGAAGGTTGTCCTGTTCTGCGGCGGTATGGGCATGCGGTTGCGCGAGTAGACGGACGCGCTCCCCAAGCCGATTGTGCCAATCGGTCACTAGGCCGATCCTGTGGCACTTGATGAAGTACTACGCTCACTTCGGCCACAAGGACTTCATCCTGTGTCTCGGCTACAAGTCGTCTGTGATCAAGGAATACTTCCTTCGTTACAACGAAGCGATCTCGAACGACTTCGTCATGTCGAAGGGCGGCAAGAGCCTGCACCTGCTCGGCACTGACATTCAGGACTGGACCATCACGTTCGCCGACACCGGGTTGAACGCCAACATCGGCCAACGGCTGAAGGCCGTCGAGCAGTACTTGCACGGGGAAGAGTATTTTCTGGCGAATTACGCAGACAACCTCACCGACTTCTACCTTCCGACGATGATCGACCACTTCATTGGCAGCGGGAAGAACGGCTGGATGTCTGTGCGTGCAGCCGCCGCACACGTTCCATGTCGTCTCGCTGGGGCAGGGCCACAGCATCACCGGTATTCAGCACGTCTCGCGGTCGGGGCTGTCCATCAACGGGGGCTACTTCATCTTCAAAAACGGGATTTTCGATTACATCCGCGACGGCGAAGAGCTCGTCGAAGAGCCGTTCCGGCGTCTGGCTGCCGAAGAACGGCTGTCGGGGTACCGTCACGACGGGTTCTGGATTCCAATGGACACGTTCAAAGACAAGCAATTACTTGAAGATATGCACGCGCGCGACGCTGCGCCGTGGGCGGTCTGGAAGTCCAATCGGCACGCGGGACCAGAACGGCCGCAGGTGATCGGTTTTAGTTACTCGGCCGTCGATACTTACGACGAACCCGTCGTCTGAGTCATCTGTCGAAGGATGCTGAACTTCGCTCTCGGTCGCTGCAACGGGGAATCGCTGCGCGTTCTCTGCCTGGGGTCCCACTCCGATGACATCGAAATCGGGTGCGGCGGAACCCTTCTCAAATTGATTGAGTCGCATCCGCGCGTCAGCGTCAATTGGGTTGTGTTCAGTGGGTCAAAGGAGCGAGCAACTGAGGCGCGCTCCAGCGCCGGCGCCTTCCTGGAAGGGGCGTCGGACATGGAGTGTCACGTCGAAGGCTTTAGGGACGGCTTCTTTCCATACGTCGGGTATGACATCAAGCAGTACTTCGAGGAACTGAAGGCGCGATGCTCGCCAGATCTGATCTTCACTCACTACCGCGACGATCGCCACCAGGATCATCGTCTGATATCGGACCTGACGTGGAATACCTTCCGAAGCCATCTGATCCTCGAGTACGAAGTTCCGAAATACGACGGCGACTTGGGGTCGCCCAACGTCTTTGTGCACCTCGATGAGACGACCTGTCGCCGGAAGGTGCGCTTGATTACAACTTATTTCCAGACGCAGCAGAACCGTCATTGGTTCACGGACGAGACGTTTTTTGCCTTGATGCGGATACGAGGCATCGAGTCGGGATCGTCGACGGGATATGCGGAGGCCTTCTTCTGCCGCAAGGCGATCGTCGGAATGTCCACCTCTTTGACGTCTCACTCCCCGGTCAATGAATTCATTCCAACGACATACTCCGGCAAGAAGCTATGAAGCCACCACTCTTTAGTGTCGTCATCCCGACATTCAATCGAAGCGACATTTTTCCGGCTGCGGTGCGGTCGATACTGGCGCAAACATGCGGCGATTTCGAAGTCATCGTGTCGGACAACTACTCGACCGACGACACTCCACAGGTGGCCGCGCAGTTCACCGATCCGCGCGTGAAGTATGTCCGCACGCCGCGTCACGTTGTCATTGCCGATTCGTGGGAGTTTGCCAGGCAGCAGGCGTCTGGACGCCTGATCATCATGCTTTCCGACGACGACGCGCTGGTCAGTACCAACTCTCGAAACCTTCGCCGCGGAAGCGGCACCCCACGACGCCGATTTCGTGTTCAGCGGCGTGGCTCGTTACCGCGACCGCAGCTTCCCAGGACCGGCACAGAATACGATCGAGTGCCCGGCGTTCTCCGGGACGTCGCGTCTGGTGTCGGTAGAGGAATTTGTCCGGCCGTTGTTTCTCTTCCGCCCGTCGTTCGACATGCATCCGAGCGCCTTTGCGTTTTCGAAGGCAGTTGCCGACCTCATTCACCATCGGACCGGCCGCTACTTCTGGACCAATGGCGTCGAATTTTCTGCGTGGCCGATGACGGCGGTCTTCGCGAAAACGATCGTATTCGTCGATGCGCCCGCTGACGATTCTCGGGCGAACCAAGAAGTCCTGGGGTTCCAACATGGGGCTCGTGAATCCAGGCAAAGAGCAGATTCAGGCGTTCATCGACGACATCGACCACGAGCGCAAACACGCGCCGCTGAGGAATTTCACAACCAGCAACTTGATGGCGGAAGGCATGCTGACGGCCAAGAGCCTGTTCCCGCATGAATTTGCCGACTACGAGTTCGACGAAGTTGCGTACCTCCGATCGACAATCAAGGAATTGGTCAACCGGCGGTCCATGGGTGTTGACGTGCGGGAGGCGATCGATGACGCGCTCGCATATGCGGCAAAGGATCCGTCACACCTCGAGGAACTGCGACGGCTGGTGCAGGCGTCACCGGATGTGACGCGCGCAGTGCTGAAGCGGCTGCGTGGTATCGCCGGGAATCTCGGAGGACGCGCGCTTCGGAAGCGTGTGGTGGCGTACCGGCTTGCGCGGAAGCTCGAGGCCGGTACGGCGCGTTCTGGGTTCTCGGCATCAGGGGACGACTTCGGCTTCCGCGACATCCTGGGCTGCGCCGAATTTCTGCGCACCCAAGTGCTCGGTGACCGTCGCAGGCGACGGATCGATGTGAGCGCAGCCGGGACGGCGGCCAGCGCTGGAGCCGTGCTTGGGCTGCCCTGACATGCAACGAGAGGCGCCCACATCGGGAGGAGGAGTGACACGGTGCGGATATTGGTAAGCGGTCACAACGGTTATATCGGCAGTGTATTGAGCCCAATGCTGACGAGTGCCGGTCACGACGTCGTCGGCTTGGACACATTCTTTTACGAGGAGTGCACGTACAGGCCCTGACCGGCCACATCCTCCCGCAATTCGGCGCGACATCCGCGAGGTGACCGTGCAGGACCTCGCTGGATTCGATGCCGTCGTTCATCTCGCCGCATTGTCGAACGACCCGCTGGGCGATCTTCGACCTGAGATTACATACGACATCAATTTCGAGGGCACGATGCGGCTCGCTCGTCGTGCCAAAGAGGCTGGGGTTCCGCGCTTTCTGTTCTCCTCGTCCTGCAGTCTGTACGGCGCCGCCGGCGACGAAATGCTTGATGAGAACGCCGCGTTCAATCCTGTCACCCCGTACGGTGAGTCGAAGATTTGGGCCGAGCGCGATATCCGTCTGCTTGCGGACGATACGTTCACGCCGACGTTCCTGCGAAACGCGACGGCCTATGGGTTTTCGCCGCGCCTGCGTGCCGACGTCGTCGTCAACAACCTTGTGGGCAACGCCGTCGCCACGCACGACGTGCTCCTCCAGACCGATGGGAGCCAGTGGCGGCCGCTGGTGCACGTCGAGGACATTTGCCGTGCGTTCCTGGCGGTCCTGGAGGCGCCGCGTGAGCGGGTGCACAATGAGGCGTTCAATGTTGGCAGCACCGCGGAAAATTACCGTATTCGGGACGTCGCGGAGATTGTGCAGGGTGCAGTACCGGGCAGCCGCGTGGTGCTCTCGGGCAAGGTCGGCCCCGACCTTCGAAATTATCGGGTGAGCTGCGACAAGTTCGCGGACCGGCTGGGATTCACGACCACCTGGACGGTCGAATCGGGCGCCCGTCAGATGTTCGAGGTGTTCGACCGATACGGTATCAAGCGGGAACAGCTCAATGGCCCAGGTTTGCAGCGACTTCCTCGCATCAGGCAGCTGCTCGCCGAGGCCCGTGTGAGCGACGATCTCCGCTGGCTGGCAGTTGATGCAGCCGTTCGGTAGCGTACTTGCCAGGCGCGGCCCGATCCGAATGCATTGAGGCCCGCATGGCGCTCCCAGCACCAAGAGAGGAACGCACACAGCATGACGACCAAGACAGGAACGGGTTCAACCTCTTCACGCGACGTCGATACGGCGATTCTCGGTGCCGGCCTTGCCGGACTGAGCGCCGGCTACCATCTCGGCCATCCGAAGAACAGTGTCATCTTTGAGGCGAAGGCTCACTACGGCGGCCACTTGTTTTCGTGGCAGCGCAACGGGTTCACCTGGGATGACGGACCGCACATCTCGTTCACGATGAACCAGTACGTGAAGGATCTGCTGGCCGAATGTGTCAACGGCGAATACGAAGAAGTCGAGATCAAGGCCACGAACTATTTCAAGGGACACTGGATCGATCACCCCGCGCAGACGAGTCTGTGGCAAATTCCAGAACCCCTGCGAACGCAATGCGTGGAGAGTTTCATCGAAACGGCCCGAAAGGAACACGCGAAGCCAAAGAATTACGAGGAATGGCTCCATCAATCGATGGGGCCGGTGTTCGCCGACACGTTTCCGGCGGCGTACACGCGCAAGTACTGGACGTGCGAGCCGCGGAATCTGGACATCGATTGGATCGGCCAGCGCGTCTTGAGGCCGAAGTATGACGATGTCGTCAACAGCGCGAAAGGTCCGCTGCCTGCTGGAATGTACTACGTGAGCGATCGGTTCCCACGTTATCCATCAAAGGGAGGGTTCCTCTCGTACTGTCACAAGCTGGCCGATGGCGCGGACATCCGCTACGGAATGAAGCTGGTGCAGGTGGATTTGGGGAACCAGGTTCTTCGCTTCGCCAACGGTGCCGAGGTCAATTACCGCCGCCTGGTATCGACAATCCCGCTGCCGTACCTGATCAAGATTTCAACCGATGCCCCCGACGACGTGCGCGAAGCAGCGGCGCTTCTGCGGTCGTCGCAGTTCTATCGAGTGGATGTCGCCGTGAACCATCCGCGGCGGCGCGATGAGATCTGGTATGACATCTACGACGAAGACAAATTGAGCGTGCGCTTGAGCCTGATGGAGCGTTTCTCGCCGAACAACGCACCTGAGGGCAAGACCGCAATTCAGGTCGAGGTGTATGGGTCGGTATTCAAGCCGCTTCCCCAGAATCCGCTGACCGTTCAGACCACGGTCGTGCAGGAACTTCTCGAGATGGGGCTCATCGATAGTCCCGCTGCAATCGAGTCCGTTCACTGCGATCTGGTACCGACGGGACAAATCATCTACGACCTCAATCGTCGCGAGGCTCTGCGCTGTGTCAACCGCTTCCTCGATCAGTGTGGAGTGTTGCGGGCCGGCCGTTATTCCGAATGGAAATACCTGATGAGCGACGCATGTGTCCTCGGAGGACGGCGCGTTGCCCGCCACCTGAAGGAGATGCCGGACGACACGAACTGGGAAGGCGTCGCGATTACGTCGAGTGATATTCCTGACGATCTGATCGGGAGGGTGAGCGCCCAACCGACGTCCCAACCGACCTGATCGGCAGGTGAGTGCCGAACCGACGAGGTAGATCATGAACGTGCTATTCGATGCCACCTGGAACGACGACCGTAGACGACAGTCGCTCTACGACGGCCACCTGTTCGTCGTCAGCCCAACGCCATCGGCCCTGGCGCTCGTCACACGTGCGCGGGAGCTGCTCGAAGCGGCCTTCGCGCCACATCATCCGACCCAGGCGCAGTATCACTTTCCGGTTGCGGACTATGCCGCAATTCTGGGCAAGGTGAAGCCGGCGTTCATCCACGATCCGATGTGCAAGCGTCTGATTCCGCAGCTCGTCGCGGAGGTCGGCGGCGACCCGTCGCAGGTGTACTTCGATGTGCCGAGGATGCGCTCGGCCACGGCGCACGAGTACTGACAACCGGTATCGCGTACGCGTTCCACCCGCATCGCGATACGTGGTGACTCGGCGTCGCAGGCGCAGCTCAACTGGTGGTTCCCGATCTACGAGCTGGACCCGAACAACGGAATGGCGTTCTATCCGCGGCATTTCGCATCGCCGGTGCCGAACAGTTCCGAGACTTACAACTACTACCGCTGGAACCGCGACAATCGAGCGGCGGCGTCGCAGCAGATCGGCAACGACACGCGCGTTCAGCCTCGGCTGACCGCGGACATCGACCTTGGCCCGGAGATCCGCGTCGTCACGCCGGTTGGCGGGATGATGATCTTCTCCGGTCAACATCTGCACGCCACCGTTCCGAACACCACCGACGTGACCCGTTTCAGCATCGACTTTCGGACGGTGCATCGCGGCGATCTCGAGAAGGGGCTGGCGGCGCCGCGCGTCGACTCACATTGCACAGGCACTTCGCTGCGGGACTTCTTGAACTGCGTCGACTTGTCGAGGCTGCCCGCCGATCTCGTTGCGCGATACGACGACGACTCCGCGACGGAGTTTGCGGATACGCTGGTGTATTCAACGGACCAGGCGAGAACTTCTCGTTGAGACACGAGCTGGTGACGTGTTGCTTCCCGTGTCCGACGCCACGTTCTAGCAATGCGTTTGCGGCCACGCAAGCAAGCACAAAGGTCTGGTTGTTGCCGGACTTTCTTTAAGCCATGGCGCGGCCAAAGTTGCGCGTAACACAGTAACCATTTGATTCGTAAATACTTGCAAGCCTTCTGAACAGGCCGGCGATCCGGAGAGCGCCTTGCTTCCGCCGACGCCGGCGCCAAACAGCGCTGTCTTTGGCCCCCGGTCGCGTCCAAGACACGTCTCAGACCAGCGTCACCAAAGGGACTGACAGGTTCGGACGTTGATGACGTGACTTCCGGGTCGGCCGCGGCGCCGTTCATCTAACCCTGTTTTGAATGAGCTCACGTCAAAATGTCACACGTCGTTCGTTCTGACAAAGAGGCGACAAGCGATCGGGAGAGGCTTCTCACGATGGCTGCGCGAGTGGCCAATGTCGGGCTCGCGTGCGGCGGCGCATTGGCACTGCTGGTATTTGTTAATTTCTTCTACTGGTACAGCGTGACGGGCCAACGCCAATTCAGCAGTCCCTTCTATGTTGTCCTCTATTACGTTCTGCCGTTGACCCTGGCCGTAGCGCTGTTTGTTGCCTTGCGGTTGCAACCGGTTCACAAGATAAACCTGCTCATGCTTCTCGTTGCATCCTGCACGACGGTCTACGCCATGGAGCTGTTCCTGAAATGGAGAGCGGCCTCGTTGTATGGCCAGCCCTTTCCGGTGATGAGTCTGCTCGCTGACTCCAGCGATCGGCAAGGGGATGCGGCAGCGCTCGAAACAGAGTGGGGCACGCCGGTCGATCCGCGGACCGCAGACGAAGTCCTCGACGCGTTGCGCCGAACAAATCCCGACGCCGTTCCGATCATCACGGCCGCCAACCAGCTGTTCAGGACCGGGCCAGACGGAAGCGTCACATCTGCAATCGAGGTTGACGGTCACGAGATCGTTCCGCTTGGCGCGGTCGCGAACAGGGTCACGGTGCTCTGCAACGAAGACGGGCAATGGGTTCACTATCAGAGTGATCGGCATGGGTTCAACAACCCAAACGAGGTCTGGGTGTCCGGGGTGGTGGAGATCGCCGCCATTGGCGACTCGTTCACGCAGGGCTACTGTGTGCCGCCCGAGCAGAACTTCGTCGCGCTCATTCGACAGCGGTATGCCGCGACGCTGAATCTCGGCATCGCGGGCAACGGTCCGTTGCTGACGCTCGCGACGCTCACCGAGTATCTGACGTCACTGAAACCGAGAGTGGTGCTGTGGTTCTACTTCGAAGGGAATGACCTGGACGAGCTGCACGCTGAGAGCAAACACGCTCTGCTGAGAAGCTATCTGCAGGACGGCTACACTCAACCGTCGCTGATGCGGCAAGACGATATCGATCGCGCCATGATGGGTGAAATTCCCCGGCTGAAGGCGGAAGGAGAGAGGTTACGCACGCAGCGGCTGAACCGCCCCTTGACAGAGACATTCACCCAGTTCGCAAAATTGTCGACGCTGCGACGGCAATTGGGATTGGTCGGCGGGGTGCAGACGGGCTCGACGGCACCAGTTGAGCGCGCGAACATGGAGCTCTTTCGTGACGTTCTGCTCGAGGCGCGGATCCGAGTCGAACGATGGGGAGGGCGACTGGTTTTTGTGTACCTTCCCGAGTGGGACCGTTACGCTGGCAACACGACGTTGAAGGCCGCAAAGAAAGGCGACGTGATTGACATGGCGCGGGGCCTTGGGATTCCGGTCATCGATACCGTCGATTCCGCGTTCCTGGCACACGGCGATCCCTTGTCGCTGTTTCCATTTCGTCGACCAGGTCACTATACCGCGGCGGGCCACCGCGTCGTGGCCGACGCGGTGCTGGAAGCGCTGCCGGCAATCACGGGAACGATTTCAAATCGTACGCGCGAGGCGGCGTACTGATTCCTTGGTGCCAGCGGCTCGACAAGTCATTGCAGCTGGTCGCACTAGTTTAGGAGGTCGTTGTCCAGGATGCGTACGCCCGTAGCGTTCATCATTTTCAACCGCCCCGACCTGACCGAGCGCGTGTTTGCCGCGATCGCACGCGCGCGCCCCGACAAGCTCTTTGTGATTGCGGACGGCCCCAGACCGGGATTCGACGGCGACCTGGAACGGTGCGCCGCGGCACGCGCCATCGTTGAAAAGGTGGACTGGCCGTGCGATGTCTCCAGAAACTACTCAGAGATCAACCTGGGCTGTGCGCGGCGTTGCGCCACTGGACTTCAGTGGGTGTTCGAGCAGGTCGACGAGGCGATCATCCTCGAGGACGATTGCATGCCCGCGCCGGCGTTTTTTCCCTACTGCGAGGAACTGCTCGCGCGTTACTGCTCGGACGAGCGTGTGATGCATATTTCGGGAAACCAGTTAGTGACCCCGCGAAGCCCGACTCCCTTCAGCTATTCCTTTTCACGGTATCCGTTGTCGTGGGGCTGGGCTACTTGGCGCCGGGCGTTTCAGCACTACGACTATCAGATCGCTTTATGGCCCCAATTGAGAGAAAGCAGATGGCTCTCGGACATGCTGGGTGGTGACGAACGGGCCGTCGCTCTCTGGACGCGCATCTTCGACGTCCACTTTGCGAGTATCGACAACGTCACCACGTGGGACTTCCAGTGGGTGTTTGCGTGTTGGGTACAGTCGGGACTGTGCATTTTGCCAAACGTGAACCTGGTCTCGAATCTGGGTTTCGGCGCTGGCGCGTCGCATACAACGAATGCGACAGACCGACTAGCGAATCTGCCTGCAGGCGAATTGCAGTTTCCTTTGCGACATCCGGATCATCTCGTCCGAGACATGGAACGGGACACGTTGATTTTTCAGGAGATCTTTCCACCCGAGATTCGTCCCAGCCTGCTTGGCCGGCTGCGACGTAGATGCATAGCCGCCCTGCCGCCTGACATGCGCCAATCGCTGTCATCGATCAGGTCGCGATTCGTGTCACAGTCGCTCGACCCGCAAGGATGACGACGTGATCTCGACCAGAGGCGTTCCTCCCGCGCTCTACGCACTGAAACATCGCGCGCATGTGGCGTTTTACCAGTCAAGAGTCGTACGGCCGTTGACGCATGTCGCCCGCCAGGGGATCAATCTGCTTGTGGCAGCCATAACGAAACCACGTGACGTGGTGCGTAGACTTCGCGAAAAGGTCAGGGGAAACGGCGAGAATCCGGCTAATCAGGGTAGGCGGGTGTCGGCGTCTCGGCAACCACCGTTCCCGCGCCGGCGTGCGTCGAATTCGTCGTTACCTATCGTGTTCATTCATCAGTGTGATAGCGACTATCTCAAATATGCCTTGGCGCAGGCCCACAAGAGTAACCCCGAGTCCGCCATCCACCTCCTGGGTGACGCTTCGAATGCAGGACACGAGTTCGTCGAACATCATTCGATGCTCGACTACTTCGATGGGGCTGCAGCGTTTGCCAAGATCTACAAACACTACAGCACGCACCCGATAGGGTTCGAGCTGATCAATTTTCAGCGGTGGTTCATCCTGCGCGAGTTCCTGATCGTGAACGGTCTCGAGCGGTGCCTGTATCTGGATTCGGACACCATGCTCTATGCCGATGTGACAGAGGATTCGAGAAAGTTCAAACATTTCGATTTCACGGTGTCGCATGGGATGATCGGCTGCACATTCTTCCTGAATCGACTCGACGCGCTCACCGAGTTCTGCGACTTCATGGGCGATATCTATGCGGGTAAAGAAAAATACGCGTACGACAGGTTCGTCGCCCACTTCACGGCCCGGAGGATGAATGGACTCTCGGGCGGCGCGTGCGACATGACCGCGTTCCAGTTGTACAACGAGCTTCACTTCGGCGAGATCGGCGAGGTCACCCAGGTCATCGACGGGTCGGTTTACGACCCGGCGATAACAGTGTCCGTTCCGGGATTCGAGATGGAGAACGGCATCAAGAAGCTCACATGGAAGGACGGCATTCCCTATGGAACACATGTCAGGACAGGGGAACAGGTGAGGTTCAATTCCTTGCACTTACAGGGACAGACCAAGCACCTGATGGGTCAATACTACCGGCAGAATATTGAAGCGGGTCGCTTCGGCCCTGGCACGGCTGCATCGTATACCGACCCTGACGCATGGAACCGATAGATCGGAAGGGCGCATCAATCAATGAATGGAGCATCGGTCGAAGAATCCGTTATGCCATCGAGCGTCGCTGTGCAGCGACGCCAGTCCTCACCCAGTATCGTCATAGAAGCACGCCACGGGCTCCTCAACATCGGCTTCGGGACTCTCTGGCAATACAGGGAACTGCTCTATTTTCTCGTATGGCGGGATATAAAGGTTCGCTATAAGCAGACCGTTATCGGGATGGCGTGGGTGGCGCTGCAGCCGGTCCTGACGATGGTCGTGTTCTCTCTGGTATTCGGCAGGTTCGCCAAGATCCCATCGGATGGGATGCCGTACCCGCTGTTCGTCTTTTCCGCGCTCCTGCCGTGGAATCTATTTGCGAGCTCACTCGGCAGAGGCGGCGATAGCGTCGTCCAGCACGCGAACCTGATCTCGAAGGTGTATTTCCCACGTCTCGTCCTTCCGGTTGCGGGAATGCTGTCGCCACTGATTGACTTCGGCGTCGCATTTCTGATCCTGATTGCGATCATGGTCAGGTACGGCGTGAGTCCTGGTGCAGGCGTTTTGGCGCTTCCGCTGTTCGTCCTGCTCGCCATGTTGACTGCGTTTGCCGTGAGTCTTTGGACCGCCGCGCTCAACGTACGGTATCGCGACGTCGGCCACGCGATCCCCTTCCTGATTCAGCTGTGGATGTTCGTGTCGCCGGTGGCTTATCCGATGAGCATCATTCCGGAGCGTTGGCGCGTGCTCTACAGCCTCAATCCGATGACGGCTGTTATCGAAGGATTTCGTTGGGCGTTGCTGGGCGGACAGCTGCCTGATGTCCAGCTGATCGCTGTCAGCGCACTCGCGATAACGATGCTCCTGGTGCCCGGTGCGATCTATTTCCGCAACACCGAACGGACATTCGCCGACCTCGTGTAGACGTGCAAGAGCGAGGATGGCCTTCAACCTGGATACGGTTTAATGAGCGACATCGCGATCAGCGCTACCAATATCTCGAAGCAATACACCATCGGCGCCGTCCGCGAACGTCACAACACACTCCGTGACGAGATCGTGCACACTGTCAAGTCGATGTTTGCGGGCCGCGGTACCAATGGTGCTTCGCCCGATAACACGATCTGGGCAGTGAAAGACGCATCATTTGAGGTGCGCAGCGGCGAAATCCTGGGAATCGTCGGAAGAAACGGCGCAGGCAAGAGCACTCTTCTCAAGATCCTGTCGCGTATAACAGAACCAACGAGCGGCCGATGTGAAATCTATGGCCGGATCGGGTCGCTGCTTGAAGTCGGAACTGGCTTCCACGGCGAGTTGACCGGCCGGGAAAACGTGTACCTCAACGGCGCGATGCTCGGCATGACACGGGCCGAGATCAGCCGCAAGTTCGACGAGATCGTCGCGTTTGCCGAAGTTGAACAATTCATCGACACCCCGGTGAAGCGCTATTCGAGCGGCATGTACGTGCGTCTGGGATTCGCCGTGGCCGCCCATCTCGAACCCGAAATTCTCATCGTCGATGAAGTACTTGCGGTCGGGGATTTGAAGTTTCAGAACAAGTGCATCGGGAAGCTGGGAGATGTCGCCCGGCAAGGCCGGACTGTACTGTTTGTGAGCCACAACATGGGAGCGGTGACAAATCTCTGCACCAGCGGGATGTGGGTTGAGGGTGGAAGAGTCCAGATGCAGGCGGACGCCAGGTCGGTCGTCGAGGCGTACGTCAAGCGTCAACGTGACCGGGCGGACATCGCCACTAACAACTTGAAGCACGACGGAACGGGCACTGCAAGAATCGTAGCGGCACGGTTGCTGGACGAGACAGGGCAGGAATGCGATACGTTCATGATGGGAGAAACGATACGGTTGGAATTCGACATCGAGTTCTACGAGAGTCGTCCCAGCCTCAACGTGACCGTTGAAGTCGCTCGTTCGGAAACGGACATGCGCGTGCTCGAGATTCAGGCCGGGGACAGCGGCTTCGCACTCAATGACATTAGACCAGGCAAGCGGCGCTTCCGGATGGACGTGCCGAACTGCATGTTGTACCCGACGGCGTACGAAATCATCATGTGCCTCTGGTCCGATAACGAGACTGTCGACAAGGTGCAGGGGGTGGCGACATTTTCGATGATCCAGAGTGACGTCACGCGACGAACGGCCCCTTTGTCCTACCATCGAGAGGCGATCTACTTTACGCCCACCATGTGGAGTGAACTCCCGCTCGCGTGAGCGGGGGACGAACCCTTTTTCGACAGAACATCAGTTTCGTCACCTCATCGTTGCGTGCTCTTGGCATCTCGGACGTCACACTCGTGCCCCGAGCGGCCGTGGAACAAGCGACGCTTTGCTCGGGAGCACATGACCTCATCGGGAACAATGGTCGCGGAACTGACGAATGCTGTTCATGGAGTCACGCGGCAGCGTATTCGAACTGCTGAAGACGGCAGAACACGAAGACAAGTGCTCTCCCTGGGCTCGGCGGTCTGATCTGTAACTCGCGGCACAGATGTGTGACACCAAACGCGCCCACAATGTCCGACGCCGGGAGCGTGGAGCCTCTAAGTTCTACAGTGCCAAGTGTTTCGCGGCGTCCGTCGCACTGACGATCCAGTGGGCATTCGAATTGCCCCACGACGGCGCGATTGGCTGCCACCCTACCGCGCGTCGCATTCCTCGTGCTCGGACTCGCACATGCGAGCCAGGCAGCCCCACTTACGATGAAGTGGGATCACAGCCCGAACACCAGCGTCGCCGGTTACGTCACCTGGGTGAGTGTCACTGACCTGACTTACGGAAGAATGTATTACTCTCGTGCAGTCGTACATCAGTGATGGTGTCGTCGGAGCACCGTCGTCGGGAGTGTCCGGTCAGCTGCCAACGGTCGAGCCCCTGGCCATCTCGTGCCCTTCTCCCCTGTTGACATCATTTGATGCGAAAGCGGTGTCAGTGACGCTGACCCCCACGGTCACCGGCGAAGTCACGCCGATTACGACGACGTGCTCGCCGACGTCCGGCTCTCTTTTCCCTGTAGGAGCGCGTCGTTTACCTGCAGCGCCGTTGACGCACTACAACACAAGGCCTCCTGCACATCGACCGTTGTCGTCACGGCGGCCACCGCTCAGCCTCCCGCTCCACTGAGCCTGACGTGCCCGACGATCGCGATCGTGACGGAGAGCGGGAACAGCGGGAAGACGCTTGTAAAATTCGCCGATCCGACGTTCAGCGGCGGCACGGCGCCGGTCACCGTAAGCTGCACCCCGAAATCGGGCTCGCAGTTCAGCGCCGGCGTTACAAGCGTATCTTGTCACGCCACCGACGCCGCGCGTCAGACAGCCGTGTGCACGACCTCCGCGACCGTGCTCCCACCCAGTCGCGGTGGTGGCGGTGGCAATAGCGGTGGCGGTCCTCGATAACCGCTCGATCATGGTCGTCAAGCCCAACCGTGCCGCCCTGATATGATCCCAACGATCAAACGGGTGACAGTGCAGAACCCGTTGACTTGGATCGAATCAGCCGCTCGCTGAATCGATCGTTCAACCTACAGGACGCAATGATCTCGTTTCCTGAACTGTCGCCCGCAGCGGTTCGGACCGACACCATCCGCCAGGAGTCGTTTACCTGGCCGTCAACCCTGCTCGATCAGCTCCGCGCGCTCAGTGCGTCGGAAGGAGTCAATCTTTTCATTGGTGTGCTGGCCGGGTTGGAGACGTTGCTCTACCGTTACACGGGCCAGGACGAGTTCGTCCTGCGGTGTTTGATACCCGAATGCACAAATGGTGACCGATACCAAGTGCTGGCTCCGTTTGCAGACGCGACCCGTATCAAGAGCGACTTTCGCGGGAACCCGTCCTTTCGCGACGTCATCGCTCAGGTGCGCGAGGTAGTGCAGGATGGTGATAGAGACAACACCTTACATCCCGGCCAATTCCCCAGAGTGTTATTTACGGCGACGCCAGATAACGGGCAGCAGAACGTTCCGCATCTTGGATCGTCGGGTGGTTCGACCGATCACATGCATCAACTGCCACCGTCGGACTTCTGCCTCGCGGTATGGGTAGACGGTGGCGTGCTTAAAGGGAATGTGCGTACAGCACGTCCCTCTTCGATCGGGAGACCATCAACCGGATGATTGCTCACCTTCAGACGCTGCTGGAAAGCGGTCTGCGGACCCGGACGGAGATGTGTCGCGCTTGCCGATGCTTACCGAGGTTGAGAGTCAGCAGATTCTAGTCGAGTGGAACAACACGGATTGTTCGTATCCCGACGAGAAGTGCATCCACGAACTGTTCGAAGCGCAAGTGGAACGATCCCCGAACAGCATCGCTGCCGTGTTCGGAGGCGTCGAGCTCAGTTACCGCGAGCTCAACGGGCGGGCGAATCAGCTAGCCGCCCACCACCTTCGAAGGCTGGGGGTTGAATCGGAAGCCGTGATTGGTCTTTACGCTGATGGACCTTTCGGACAGATTGTCGGGCTTCTCGGCATCCTCAAGGCGGGCGCCGCCTACATTCCCTTGGATCCAGCGTATCCGAAGGAGCGTCTGAAGGCCATGCTCGACGACGCCGAGGTGTCTCTTCTCGTGACGCAAGAACATTTGCTCGCAGATGTTCTTCACGAGCCTTGCCAGCAGGTCGTGTGTCTCGACGGCGGCTGGACAGAGGATGGCACGCAGTCGCGAAGCAACCTCGAAAATGTCGCAACACCCGACGGCGTCGCCTACGTTCTCTATACGTCGGGATCGACGGGCGCCCCTAAGGGCATCCCGATCACCCATCGCTCCGTGGTGAATTTTCTCGATTCGATGCAGCGAGAGTTGTGCCTGACGCCGGAGGACCGTGTGCTGGCGGCGACAACCATCAACTTCGACATGGCGGTATTGGAGATCTACCTGCCACTCATGGCAGGAGCGACGGTGTCGCTGGTTGACGGGCAACGGCTGTCGATGGGGTCGCGATGGCAGAGCATGCGTCGGATCCCCGTATCACCCTCATCCAGGCCACTCCTGCCATGTGGCAACTGCTGCTCGAGGCAGGTTGGATCGGGAATCGGCGACTGAAAGCAATCTCCGGCGGGGAAGCCATGTCCCGAGAACTGGCCGGGGAACTACTGAGCCGATGCGGATCGGTCTGGAACGGTTATGGTCCCACCGAGACCACCGTCTACGCGTCCGTCTGCAAGATCGGCGCGATTGGCCAGGGACGTGTTCCTATCGGACGGCCGATAGGCAACACGCAACTCTACATTCTGGATCACCACCTCCAGCCTCGGCCTGTCGGTATCCCGGGAGAGATTTACGTTGGAGGCCTGGGGGTCGCCAGGGGTTATCTCAACCGTCCTGAACTGACCGCCGAGGCGTTCATCCCCGATATCTTCCGCCGGAAAACCAAAAACCGGCTGTACAAGACGGGTGATTACGGGCGGTACTGTGCCGACGGCAACATCGAGTATCTCGGGCGTATCGATCACCAGGTCAAGATTCGCGGATTCCGCGTCGAACTGGATGAAATCGAAGGCGCGCTACGACAACATCCGGCCGTACACGATGCCGTTGTATTGGCCCGGGAAGACGTTCCCGGTGACAAAAAATTGGTCGCCTATATCGTGGCCGAACAGCGCACACAACTGACTGTGACGGAGGTGCTCAGGCATTTGCACGCAAGGCTACCGTACTACATGCTGCCATCGGCCTGTGTATTCCTGAAGGCGCTTCCGCTGACCTTGAACGGCAAAGTCGATCGCCGGGCGCTGCCGAGTCCTGAGTCTACTCTTTCCCGAATCGACGAGGACTGTGTTGCTCCGAAGAACGATTCCGAGCGTCGGTTGGCCGTCGCGTGGAAGAAGGTTCTCGACAGGCAGCTTATTGGAACGAGGGATAACTTTTTTCATCACGGCGGAGACTCACTGCTTGCGGCGAGACTCATCAGAGAGATCGAAAAAACGTGGGGCAAGAAGTACCTCTGGCTGCGCTCTACCAGGCGCCTACAATCGAACAGCTCGCCAACACTCTGAGTCGTGAAGTAGGGTCAGCGTCACTTCTGATTCCAATTCAACCCGTCGGTTCGAGGCCCCCTCTTTTCTGGTTCCACGGTGAACGCAGCAATGTGGGCCTGCCGCACTACCTCGGTGAGGAACAACCGCTCTATGGGATCTTCCACCAAGGTCACGATGGCCGGCCGGCCCGATATACCACCGTGGAGGCGATGGCGAACCACTATAAGGCCGAGATCCGACGAGTTCAACCCCGGGGGCCATACTATCTTGGCGGTTACTGTTTTGGCGGAATTGTCGCTTTCGAGACAGCCCAACGGCTTCAGAAGGACGGCGACACCGTGGACCTGCTGGCGTTGCTGGACCCAGACAAGTTCACCCACCCCCAAATGCCCGTGTCGCACATGTCAGTTCCACGAGCGCCTCGGCCGCGAGAATCCTATCGTGACCAGCTCCGACGCCACTTCGAAACGCTGAAGTCACTTCAACCTCGCGAGATATTCGAGTATTGCCGTGTAAGGGTAGGAGGCAGAATCAACCAGGTTCCGTTCATCCGGAAGGGCACTGCGATGTGCAAGACGGCGGTTTGCAGCATCTGTCTCCGTTTTGGCTGTCCCCTCCCGGCGCGTCTATACAGTCACTACATGTTGGGAATCTATGCTGCCGCCATGGTGCGCTACATGCCCGAACCGTACTCGGGACGCGTGCTTATCTGGACAACCGATAACACCTGCGACGACGAAGTATGGAAGAACCTGTCCCAGCAGGTGGAGATAAGCGAGATCGCCGCAAGTCATTCTCAGATACTGAAGGAGCCGCACATACGAGCGTGGGCCGAACGGCTCGGTCAAGAACTGCGGGGGGTTGGTTCGACTGTTCGTGTCTCGAACACTGTGCGTTGGGGGTTGTTTGAACTCGCGGCGGCACTTGACGGGTTGTCCGGGTTTCTGAACGCCTGCGCCTTCTGAAACGTACAGGATCCCTACCTGTCGGGAGCCTGCCTCCTCGAACTTGCTCGGCGAAGGCAGCCTCGCGATCCGTTTCCGTTTGTCGGTTGATCCAATCGAAAGGCGGCCGCGGTCAGCTCGAGCCGCGCGCCAATAGCCTGGAGACAGAAACTCACTTGTGACGGCGATCTGTCCCAGGCCACAGGGTCCCATTTGTACGTGGCTACGCTGTCGCCGGCATCGTTGATGTCGCTGGCGATGGCAAGGAGGCCCTTGGACTCGATGGGTATACAACAACTCGGCTCATAAGGAAGTCAATTGCCGAAGGGTTTCTTGTCTTCCAGCTCGATGTTCAAGATGATGCGATAACAGATATATATCGAATCGGGTTATTTGGTTCTGGCAATGATTGCTGCAGATCTCGATGTCAGCATGAATGACAACAGATATATATCGATTCCAAGCATGGTCTCGGGCTCCTTCTCAGACAAAAGTCTGCCTGGATGCGATTCGCAACTTCGTTACTTACTGAAAACAAAGCATAAATCACGATTCCAGGTCTCCGACTGGTGGCTTTGAACTTGCTACCCGTCGAGACTCGTGGAGTCTGCGTCGTTCCTGTCTGTTTCAGCCAAAGAGCGCGACGAAATCAGTCGCAACTCTTTCGCTCGACACCCTTCGCTTGCCCTGAGGCGCACCGGTCCTAGACGGCTTCTCAGGTCGATCTCGTTCGCCATCACTGACGTGCTCTTCTCGCCTAAGCGACTGCCGTTTTTGTGTGCCGATTTCATCGTCGCCTTGTCGATGTTGCTCTTACTCGGACGCCCGTCCTTCGCTGGCGCAGGGGCAAATGCGGAACACTTCGCCACCAGTGCCGTCTTTTCATTCGTGTTCACCCTGACCGCGTTTGGAATTGGCTTCTACGACCGGTTCAGACGATTCGAGTGGTTCAACATCGGACGCGATTTATCCATTGCCGCACTTCTCGCGTTCCTTGTCGGCGTGAGCTACGTGTACCTGGTGCAACTGCACGACTTCGCCGCTGGGAGTCTTCTCAAAGCCATGATCGCAGCCTGGCTGGCGACAGTCATGCTCCACGTGTTCTTGGGCGCGTTGCTTCGCGCGAACCCATATCGCTTCACGGTTGCTGGTAGCTCATCCTCTCTGGACGAGCTCGATGCATTGTGCCGGCGGTCCCCACGATTCGGGACCCTCTATTCCCATGTTTCATGGCAGCGGCTGTGCCCGAACGGTCAACCGCCCGCAGCCGACGCACTACACGCGGCCGGCGTCAGTGAGATTGTGCTGACGAAAGACTCTCTGCTGAACCAAGAACATGTGAATCTCGCAATTCAGTTGCTTCGGCTCAAGTGCCGGGTCGTCGACGAGACGACATTTTACTTGCAGGTGTTTGAACGTCTGCCGATCGAAACGATCAGCAGGAGCTGGGTTCTGGAACGAGGAATTGCGCGTCGGCATCTCATAACAGCTGCGGCAAAGCGCACGCTGGACATTCTACTCGCCACGGCCACGCTCATTGTGCTTTCGCCGCTTTTCGTCCTGATTGCCCTCAGTATCCGGTTGTCTAGTCCAGGGCCAAGTCTCTTTGTGCAGCTGCGCCAGGGTCGCAACATGATTCCGTTCAAGATGTACAAGTTTCGGACCATGCACATGGACTTGGCCTCGGCGGACGGAAATGGCGGCTTCACGAAGAACGGTGACGAGCGCGTAATCCCGATTGGCCGGCTCTTGCGGCGTTTGCACCTCGATGAACTGCCACAACTCTGGAATGTCATCCGTGGGCAGATGTCGCTCGTCGGCCCTCGACCAGAGGCGCTTCCTTTCGCGGAGCGTATGACAAGTCTCATACCTCTCTATGAGTTGCGCTACCTCGCATGTCCGGGTCTCACCGGATACGCGCAAATCAATCAGGGCTATGCGATGGACTCCGTTGTGGACACGAAACGCAAGTTGTCTTACGACCTCTACTACCTCTGCCACCACAGCATCTGGACCGACTTCGATATCATGATTCGCACGCTGTTTGTACTCGCTCGGGGCGCGCGCTAACCTCGACAACTCTCTGGATCATGGTCGTTGCTTCCTATTCGCCTTCGCTTGATCTTGTCACTCCCCAGACGGGACCGCTTCCTTTTGTAAGTGTCCTGATGCCGGTCAGGAACGAGGAATCGTTTCTCCGGACAAGCCTCGACTCGCTCGTTGCAAATGATTACCCCGAGGAAATGCTCGAGATAATCGTCATCGATGGAATGAGTTCGGATCGGTCCCGCCAACTGATCGAGTCGGTACCAAGAGAGATATCCCGTCGTCAGGTACCTCCAGAACCCAGGACAAATTGTGGCGACCGGACTGAACCTCGGCATCCGAACGGCGAAAGGGGAGATCATTGTTCGAGCCGATTCGCATACCAGGTACGAAGCCGATTACATCCGCCAATGCGTGGTACTTCTCCAGGACCGCGGTGCGACCAACGTTGGCGGCGCTCAGCGCGCAATTGGTACGACTCTCGCCGGTTCAGCCATCGCGGTAGCTACCACGTCCAGATTCGGAGCCGGTGATGCGAAATTCCGTTATTCGGAGGCCGAGGAGTGGGTTGATACCGTCTACTTGGGTGCGTGGCGGAAGGAGACGCTCGTCAAGCTCGGCGGCTTTAATGAGAACTCGGTAGTCAATCAGGACTACGAGCTGAACTGCCGAATTGTTGACAGTGGAGGCCGGATCCTTCTCTCACCGAAGATTCGCTCCTGGTACTATGTGCGGCCGTCCTTCTTCGCGTTCGCCAAGCAGTACTTCCGATATGGTTTCTGGAAGATAAACACGCTCATCATTCATCCGCAGTCATTGAAATGGCGCCAAGTGGCGGCCCCTCTGCTGTCGGCGTTGCTGCTGATTAGTCTTGGGTTAGCGGCAATGACGGCGTCACTCGCGTGGCTTGCGCCGATCGTTCTTTACGTTGGTGCGCTATTGGTTGCAAGTTGTCTAGCACTGAAGGATACGCCGCCGAAAGTAGTCGTAGTGTTGCCGTGGGTGTACGCCGTTCTGCATCTCAGCTGGGGCGTCGGATTCTGGTGTGGCCTGGTCCACTTTGGCGTGCCAAGTCTCCATCGCTCTCGTCACACTTCAGGGTCTAGAAACTTACGTCACCCGTATCGTACCGTCGCGAGAGACGTCGGGCACACCTTCGAACTCGAGGATGAACATCGCAATCGTTGGTAGCGGGTACGTTGGCCTCGTCACCGGGGCGTGCCTGGCCGATTTCGGTCACAACGTGATTCGCGTCGACGCAGCACCGTGATCGAGTGACGCGATAACGGCGACATTCCCTTCTTCGAACCCGGACTGGCTGAGCTGGTGGAACGGAATGCGGCCGCCGGCCGGTTGCTCTTCACGGCAGATATCGGGCCGGCCCTCACGGACGACGTCGATTGTCATTCTTGGCTGTCGAGGTCAGCTTCATGAACGAGATCGCGAACGCCATGGGGCTCGACAAGCGAATCGGCCCTGCGACATCCGGAGCCATTTCGCCACGACCGTGCTGTCCCCGGCCCTCGGCGCATACGCGATTAGTGCTGCGTCGAACGGCGAGCCGTCCGTGATGTCGTGTTTCTGATCCGGTCAATCGCTGCGAAGAAACGACGCTTTGAGTCGTGAACGATGTGCCCGGGATTCATCCGATCCATCTCGCGCGGCGTGGTGGGTTCCGAGGTCTTCAACACGAAGTCGTACGGTCTGATGAACCAGGCATCGGCGGCCGTCACGTCAAAAGTTGGGGGACGCATCCGTCGCTTCTGTAGGTGAATGTAGATGTATTCCTGCCTGTCACAAGTCCCGCCCTCCCAGAACGACCTGAACAGCCTCCCCCGTTCCCAGTAGAAGCACTGGTGCCTGGCGTTTGGGGGGGAGTCGGTGTACAGGCGATAGACTTGCTGCTTAATATCAGCGAAGAACGCGTCATTCCGAAACACGGGGATGCCATGGTGCTCATATATCGCCTTCATTCCCCCGAACTCGTCGAAAGCAAAAGATCTCGGATCCGAGAATGCCTTCCGAAAACTCACGTTTGGCGCATCAAGCATGAAGTAATGATTGACGTCGTCGCGGTTTCGATACAGCGACAGGTGGCCGTGAATCAGGACCTTCGGGTACGCCTGCAGAATGTCTGCCGTGAGGAAGCGTCGGATGTCGCCGAAGACGAGATCCATATCGCAGTGGCCCCAGAAGTCGAACCCCTCAATCGCATCCGCGAAGATCGCGCCGTAAGCAGGCTTGACATCACACAACTTGTACGGCGACGGAAGCGCGGTCTCGAAGCCCAAGACAGCGTCGATTGACGTCTTGAGGCTCGCGAACGTCGTCTGTCTCAGCGCCACGTTCGGGGGAAGGCGACCGGCGTCGATTGGTTGATCGGTCACGAGCAGCCAGTTGACGGTCGGGTTCGCTCCGCAAGACTTGAAAAACAGGTCCGAGTAGCTCGGCAACGTTCCGAAGTACGGAAGAATCAGCAGGACCGTCGGGGTATCTTGCATGTGGAACCCTGAAACTGCCTAGGCGCCCCGGTGAGCACGACGTGAGAGCCTCGACTGCGAAGATCGGTGACGAACTCAAGACGGGTGCGCGTGTCGTAGTCGACGCCGAGGTTTGGCAAACGCGCGCGCCTCCTGCCTGGCGTCGTTCGACATCCTGGCGCCGATCGGGAGAAGATGATTCGCGGCGCCGGGGTCCACCGATTGGTGCTGCCCAGAACAGTACGTCCCGCGGAGCGTGGTGAAGCGATATCCAGTCCCGATGAACAAGGAGCGCCGAAATAAGTGCCAAGGCTATCGATGCGGAAACCAAGATAGCATTGGCAAATCTAGCGGCTGCTGCCAGAAACCTGGCTGCATAGGGGTTACGCGACAGTCTAATCGAATTCTCGAGTAGACCACAGCCCCAGAGTTGAGATCCAGACCGGCTCTCTCCCCGGCTTCGAAACACCGCCGAAAGAATTCGGACGGCGTCGTTTACGTTCTTACGTCGGCATCAACGGGCGCACCCAAGGGGCATCCCGATTACCCATCGCTCCGTGCTCAATTCCCTCGATTCGATGCAGCGAGAGTTGGGCCTGAGCCGGAGGACCGTGTGCTGGCGGCGACAGCCATCACCTTCGACATGACGGTATTGGAGATCTACCTACCGCTCATGGCAGGAGCGGCGGTATCGCTGGTGGACAGGGCAACGGCTGTCGATGGGGTCGTGATGGCAGAGCATGCGTCGGATTCCGTATCACTCTATCCAGGCCTCCTCCAGGACGGAAATAGTCGTTATGTGGACTGCGGATGACGAACGCGCGCCTCGAACGGCGTGACGTCGATCAACGCGGAGTGTAGTCCCTGACCTCGGCCGCAAACTCATGGCCTCAGAACTGGCGATCTATAGGCGAAAACGGCTAGTCCGCCCGACTGATCTAGCAGGTGCGTGCTGCCGGGTCGGGGCGAAGCCGTTGCCCGAGCTCTCTCCGCAAAGGAACGCGGCGTCATCGCGTCGGATGCGGCGCCGGCTACGTCGACTCTCATGAGGTGCGGATCGTCGCAGTTGACGGGCAGGCCCGCACCTTACTGCCCTCCTCAAACGGACCCTGTCGGAAGCATTCCCGGCCCATAGGATGTTGCGAGGAAGACTCGACGTCGAGGAAGCCTGGGGTTTGTACCGGAATCGCGCGCATCGTATAGCATGCCGGTTGGAGCGCGTTCCAATGCTACTTTGTCAATTTCGAGATGTCAGGCCGCCTCAGCGCCGCTCGCTCACGGTCACGTCCGCAGCACGGGGCCGAGCTCTTCACGGCGCGCCAGGGCTTTCGCAACTACTCGCATGAGCATTGCTGGCCGCCAGCCACACGATGATTCCTCGCTGATGCCGGCGGCCACAGACGCCCAGCTCACACATCTTCAACGGCTCGAAGCGGAGAGCATCCACATCATGCGCGAGGTCGTCGCCGAGTGCCAGCGGCCCGTCATGCTTTACTCGATCGGCAAGGACAGCTCGGTGATGCTGCACCTGGCGCTCAAGGCGTTCTTCCCGGCCAGGCCGCCATTCCCGTTTCTTCACATCGACACCACGTGGAAGTTCCGCGACATGATCGCGTTCCGCGACGAAACGGCGTCGCGTCTCGGGCTGGATCTCCTGGTGCACGTCAATCGCGAAGGGCTCGAGATGGGCATCAACCCCTTCGTGCACGGGTCGGCGCTGCACACGGACATTATGAAGACTCAGGCGCTCCGGCAGGCACTGGATCACCACCGCTTCGATGCGGCTTTCGGCGGCGCCCGCCGGGACGAAGAGAAGTCGCGCGCCAAGGAGCGCGTCGTTTCGATCCGATCCGCACACCGGTGGGATCCGAAGCAGCAGCGTCCCGAGCTGTGGCGCGTATACAACACGCGCATGCGCAAGGGCGAGAGCCTCCGCGTGTTCCCCCTGTCGAACTGGACCGAGCTCGACGTCTGGCAGTACATCTACCTGGAGAATATTCCGATCGTCCCGTTGTATTTCGCGCGCGAACGTCCCGTCGTCGAACGCGACGGGACGCTCATCATGGTGGACGACGACCGGATGCCGCTCGAGCCGGGTGAGACGCCGGCGCTCAGGAAGGTGCGGTTCCGAACGCTCGGTTGTTATCCGCTCTCCGGCGCCATCGAAAGCGACGCCGACACGGTTGCCGCGATCATCCGCGAGATGCTGCTCACCCGGCACTCCGAGCGCCAGGGGCGCGTCATCGATCACGATCAACCGGCATCGATGGAGAAGAAGAAGGTCGAAGGATATTTCTGATGGCGCACGGGTCCGATCTCATCGACACCGACATCGAAGGCTATCTCCGCGCGCACGAGCGCAAGAGCCTGCTGCGCTTCATCACCTGCGGAAGCGTGGACGATGGGAAGTCGACGCTGATTGGGCGGCTCCTGTACGAGTCGAAGATGATCTTCGAGGATCAGCTCGCCGCGCTGGAGGCCGATTCGAAGCAGGTCGGCACTCGTGGAGATGAGATCGACTTTGCACTGCTCGTCGACGGTCTGTCGGCCGAGCGTGAGCAGGGCATCACGATCGACGTCGCGTACCGCTATTTCTCCACCGACAAACGCAAGTTCATTGTCGCGGATACGCCCGGCCACGAACAGTACACGCGCAACACCGTGACGGGCGCGTCTACGGCCGACCTTGCCGTCATCCTCGTCGACGCCCGGAAGGGCGTGCTGACACAAACCAGGCGGCACAGCTATCTGGTGGCGCTGCTTGGCATTCGCCGCGTCGTGCTGGCCATCAACAAGATGGACCTGGTGGATTATTCCAGGCAGATCCAGGCGAACATCGAGCGCGACTACCGGGAGTTCGCGGCACGCATCGGCCTCGAGGACGTGACCTGTATTCCGATGTCCGCCGTGTACGGCGACAACGTCGTAGCGCCCAGCGCCAACATGCCTTGGTACGGCGGTCCCACGCTGATGCACCACCTCGAGAACGTAGCCGTCGGCGACGACCTCGCGGCGAAGCCATTTCGCCTGCCCGTCCAGTGGGTAAACCGGCCGAACTCCGACTTCCGCGGGTTCGCGGGCCTTATTGTCAGCGGCGCCGTTCGGGTGAGTGACGCGGTGCGAGTGCTCCCATCGGGACGACAGAGTCACATCGCCCGCATCATCGGCGCCGGCCGGGATCTCCAGAGCGCCGTCGCCGGCCAGTCCGTCACGGTCGCGCTCGCCGACGACATTGACGTCAGCCGCGGCGATGTGCTCGCGGCCGCTGCGGCCCCACCGGCCGTCGCCGATCAGTTCGAGGCGACCATCGTCTGGATGCACGAGCGGCCGATGCTACAGGGTCGATCCTACGTTATGAAGATCGGCACGCAAACGGTCAGCGCCACTGTGGCACCGGTTAAGTACCGGGTGAACGTCGACACGCTGGAGCACCTCGCGGCCAAGAAGCTCGAACTCAACGACATCGGCGTTTGCGCGCTCGAGTTGTCGCGCCCCGTAGTGTTCGAGCCCTACACCGAAACCCGCGACCTTGGCGGGTTCATCCTTATCGACCGCATCAGCAACGCGACCGTCGGCGCCGGGTTGCTGCACTTCGCACTGCGTCGCGCCGACAACGTACATTGGCAGGCGTTCGACGTCGACAAGCGGGCGCGCGCCGACATGAAGGGACAGCGGCCCTGCGTCATCTGGTTCACGGGCCTGTCGGGCGCCGGCAAGTCGACCATCGCCAACCTGTTGGAAAAACGACTCCACGCGCTCGGCCGGCACACCTATCTGCTCGACGGCGACAACGTGCGCCAGGGGCTCAACAAAGATCTCGGCTTCACCGAAGCCGATCGCGTCGAAAACATCCGCCGCGTATCGGAAGTGGCGCGTCTGATGGCGGACGCCGGCCTGATCGTGCTCGTATCGTTCATTTCTCCGTTCCGGGCGGAGCGACGCACTGCGCGCGGATTGATGGGCGAAGGGGAGTTCCACGAGGTGTTCGTCGACGTGCCGCTCGAAGTGGCTGAGACCCGGGATCCCAAGGGCCTGTACAAGAAGGCCCGGCGCGGCGAGCTGAAGAACTTTACCGGCATCGATTCGTTATACGAGGTGCCAGAGGCTCCCGAGGTCAAGATCGACACCACACGTATGACGCCGGAGCGGGCAGCCGAGGCCATTCTCGAGCGCCTTAGGGACGCCGGAGTCCTGGCTGGTCTGTAGAGCTGGCGAGGCAAGTCGGCCGTACGACGCCGGCTGGCGGATGTCGGATATCCGACGCTCAGCGACATACCTGACGATTAACCGACACCTTTCGGGGCGCTCTTGCCGGCGGATTTGACCGGATTCTTAGAAAATCGCGCGTTTTGGCTCGGTGGCGAGGTGGTTGCTCTAAACCCCGACCGTGACCCATCGCAGCGTGCTCCGCCCAGGTGAAGTTGCAGGAATCCTCGTCGGCGCCAGTGCCGCAGTGCGCGAGTTGCGCGAGGACATCGTGCTCGCCTCGCGGGCGCCGGTCCGATTGATGATTGCGGGCGAATATGGCGTGGGCAAGCGGCGGCTCGCCAGGCTGATTCACCGCCAGAGTGTTCGCGGCCGCGCACCGTTCGTGAGCGTTCGATGTGCTGAGCTTGGGGTCGCGATCGAGCCCGTTCTGTTCGGCAGCCGCGGCGTCACCGGAGCGTTTGATCGCGCGGACGGGGGAACGGTGTTCCTCGAGGACGTCGAAACGCTGTCGCCCGCAGCACAGACGCGCTTGAAACAGTTCGTCGCGTCCGGCGAGATTCAACCAGTCGGCGCGAAGTCGGTTTCACGACGAACAAACGTTCGCGTGCTCTGCGCCACTCGGGTTCCATTGGCTGAACGGCTCACGTCAGGCCTGTTCTGTCAGGAGCTGTATTACCTGCTCAACACGATTTATCTGCCCGTTCCGCCGCTGCGAGAGCGGCCTGAGGACATCGAGCCGCTGCTGGAATACTTCACCGCCTATTACGCACGGCGCACGGGCGTCGCTATTCCCCGGCTCACGTTTGAATGCCGCGCAAGCTGCCGCGCACACCATTGGCCGGGCAACATGCGCCAGCTGCAAACAGCCGCGTCGCTGTTTGCCACACGAACGGTTCCTCACGCTCCTGTCGCGGTACTCGAATCTGCCGAACGGATGTCCCGCGAGCAGCACACAAAGTAGGTTCGGTTCCTCCCAGCTGGTTGCGCGTAGATTTCAGATCGACGATCTGAAATCTACGCAAACCTCACGACGACAATCGCTCTTCGCTTGACTGCGATCTCGTTTCATGCAGAATGACAAACATCGTTCTGCTACGAGCGCACATCTCCCCTTGCTCACGCAGCGACGAGCGCCGGTCGATTCGCGCCGCACTGCGAATCACCTCCACGTAGGTTTCTTGACCTATGCACACGGCAGCAGGTCCACGCTTGACGGAACCTCCATCAGCCGAAAGTCTCGCCAGTTGTTACATCCCGGGTCTCATCGACGGCTTTGGCGATCGCTTGTTGATGTTCGACAACACCGACAGCGAGACCATGGAGATCCTCCGGTTTCATGCGGATCTTGTTGACACTCGCGGGTTCGAGCAGGTTCTACACGAACGTGTGCGCCGACTGAGTCGGCTCACCCAAGCCGCATTTCCGGTCATACGCGCGATCGAGCGCTTCGAGACCGACGGTTCGCTGGTACTCGTTTCGAACTACGTGCCCGGCAAGCGGTTGTCGGCGCTCCTGGCCGAAGCGCGCCTGGGAATGGGATTCCATCCCGCGTTCGTGACATGGGTCGTGAGCCAGGTGATTCAACCGCTTGCGGTTCTACAGTCCGAACACGACGCTGCCCACGGCGCACTCACCGCCGACCGCGTGGTCCTGACGACCGACGGGCGGGTGCGAATTGTGGAACACGTACTCGGATCGGCACTACAGCATCTCGGTCGTTCGCCCGAACAATTGTGGCGAGAGTTCGGCGTCGTTGCACCGGTTAACGGCGGCGTTCCGCGGCTCGATGCCACGTCGGACGTTTTCCAGGTGGGAGTGCTAGCACTTTCGATGTTGCTGGCTCGGCGCGTCACGCCTGCGGATCTCGAGCATCGCCTCGGTTCCCTCCTCGACCAGTGGAGCAAGGCCGCAAGCCCCCGCGGGCGTCTGTTCGGCGATCCGCTGAGGCTGTGGCTCGAACGCGCGCTCCAGGTCGAAGAGCATCATTACGAAAGCGCCGCAGAGGCATATTTCGATCTTCGCCGCTTGCCGTCGGCGTCGGGAGCGCGCCAGTTCGAATTTCTACATGCCAGCGATGTCAATGCGCTGGCGATACCGCTCGTGGCATCCCGGCCGACCGCGAAGGAAAATCAGGAGGCAGAAATGGCACATCGCTCTTCGCTGGACGGGTTCGAAGTCGACCACGCGACACCGCTGACGGAGACGCGGCCCAAGCCAGAGGACGGACTTGAGGAGTTTGACGAAACGCTTCCAGTGGAAGCCAACGACCCTGGTGCGGTTTGGCCGTCGGCGTCGCGGATCGGCGCGACACGAACGGCAAGCATGCCGGACGTAGCAATTCGAGCGCCAGCGAGAGGGTTCCGATCGCGACGGGCCCGGCTTTCCATTGCGGCGGGACTTGCAGCAGTGGCGCTCGTAGAGGGAATCGTGATCGCGACGATGTACATTCGCCAGCGGCCAGCGGGCGCAACGGACCTCGGGACGGGAATAGCCGCCGCGTCAGTGACTCCAAATGGCGCTCTCCAGCCGCCGCCTACCGAACCAGCAGCCGTGCTGCCAGTTTCCGTCACAAATTCGGGGGCCGTAATCGCTGGGACAGCCATCGATCAAAGCGGCTCAGCGATCTCCGACGCCTTGCTGGATACCGAACGACGCAACGCCGATGCGCTGGCGGCGGTCCTCGCGCAGGCCGCGCGCAACCAGCGATCAGGGGGTGTTAGGCTCGCAGCGCCCATCGAGCTCAAGGTGCTCCAAGGCGACCGCGTGCTCGGTTCCTCCGCGGACGGCCCGATCGTGACTACAGCGGGGACCCATCAGCTCGATTTCATCAACCCTTCGCTCGGCTTCCGCGCGAGTCGCCCGGTTACGTTCCGTGCGGGTGAAATCACGACGCTCGCCGTTGCCGTGCCGCCGGGTCGCCTCAGCATCAATGCCGAACCGTGGGCCGAAGTGTGGATCGACAACCGGCCGATGGGCGAAACGCCACTGGCGAATCTCGAAATACCGATCGGCGAGCACGAGGTCATATTCCGACATCCCGATCTCGGCGAACGTCGTCAGAATGTGATCGTGCGCGCCGACACCGTGGCCCGGGTAAGCACCGTTTTCGCCCGCTAGGGGGCTGTCGGTTCTCGCGTCCTTAGGTCGTTCGATGCTCGCGAGAGCAACCTGACGGTTGCAAAATCCGAGGGAGAGAATCAATCCAGCAGCGCGATCACTGCGCTGACGTAACGCTGGTCAGGATCGGCTCCCCAGACGGGCCTTCTCCTCCGGCGCCTGGTTCCGCCGTCACCATAACGCCAACGACGGCGCGCGGAACATTCAACCCCTGTTCAATGAGGGTTACAGTTCCATCCGGCTCTGGCATGAAGGTTGAGGCCTTAACCGGTGCCACTCGCGTCAGGAGCCACACGTGGTGCGAGCTATTCGGCGGAGGGGGAGGCAGCCGAGATCCGCTGAACACAAAGCCGCGAGTGCGGCTCCACAGCGCCTGACCTGAAGCGCCCGGTGCGCCAGACCCTGCGAAAAGGCTGTACCTAATCAGATCGGGCGCTGCCAGCACGTTGCCGATCTGTTGCGCCTGGTTCGCCATTTCGCGGGCGCTGGCGATCTCGCGAGCGGCCTCTTCGCGTGCGGCCGCAGCCTGGCGGGCGGCATCAGCTGCTGCTCTCTGCGAGTCGAGCTCTGCTTGCTGGGCCCGTCCTGCGGCGACACTTACCTGATTCTGGAGATACCATCCAAAGCCGACGGTAGTAATCACCGCGAGAGCGAGGCCGACTACCGCCAGACGCCATTTCCAGGGCAGCGCCTGTTCAACGGATGGATCAGACCCGGCGGTTGTTGCGGGAGGAAGCTCCAGAAGGGTGCGCGCTGCCGGTGGTTGGGAGGACTGGACGATGCTGCCCACCGGCTGGACGCCATCGGCGGATTCACGCAGCTGACTATGCAGCCGCGTTACGTCGTCGAGGGACCATGGCGGGGCTCCGTCCAGGCGTGCCTGATGTCCCGGCCGCGCCTTCATCTCCGCGAGCACCGACTGAAGGTCTCGACCGAATTCCCCCAAAATGAGGTGCACGTCCTCCTCGAAGGACGCGAGTCGCGCCTCGGCCCGATCGAACCCTTGCCGCGCGACGCTCGCGGTCGCGATGCAGACCTCCGTCAGATTCGCCGCCTGCTCGCGCAGCTCCTTGACGGGCTGCTCGTGGATCTTTTTCAGCGCGTCCGATTCGTGCTGAATGACCGTCTCGAGCTCGCGCAGCCGTTGGAAAGTGTCCTGCTGGATGCGGCTGTTCGCGTCTTTCCATTCGGCAACGTACGATTCGAGCTGCGTCACCGTTCGTGAGTGACGCTCGGCGGTGACGGCCCATCGCTTCAGATTGTCGGCGTACTGGTCTGCCATTCCCGCCAGGCGTTGTTCGACTGATTGAACGTTGCCCTCGGCGGCCTGCCACAGTCGGTCCAACTGCCACTGCAGATTCAACAGACGCTGTTCGAGTTCAGGTACGTTCACTTCCACAGCGACACCACTGCGGCGCATGATACACAACTTTTTCGTGCGCGTGACACCGATTTACTCTTGCGTCCGACTGATCTCCGCGCTACGATTTTTTCATCACCTCGTCAAGTACGAACATCCGCACACGTGCGAGGTACACCCCATGACAACCGCACGTTCACGCCTACTGCTTGCATCGATTACATGGCTGGTTTTTGCGTCTGTCGATACTGCGCACGGCGAGACGATCGATCGTGTGAAGGACCTTTACCGGTCTGCCGCCTATGAAGACGCACTCGCCGTTTTAGATCAGATGGCAAAAGAGTCGGGGCCGACGAACCCCGTCGAGGCGCGCGAGTACCGGTTGCTGTGCCTGATAGCCCTTGAGCGACGAACCGAAGCGCGTGATGCGATCGCGTCGATGGTCAACGCGGATCCGTTCTACCAGCTTCCACAAGCATCACCGCGTGTTCGCACGATGTTCAAGGACGTACGTCAGTCTCTGCTACCCACGATTGCGCAGCAGGCCTACGCCGACGCCAAAGCCGCCTTCGACAGAAAGGATCCTGAATCAGGTGCGCAATTCGAGCGTGTGCTCACATTGCTGAACGATCCGGACATCTCGGGAGTCTCCACAGTGGCGGACCTCCGGACTGTGGCCTCGGCCTTTCGCGACTTGAGTCAGGTGCTTAAGCGGGCGCCGGATCCTCCCACCCAGATTGCGCCGCCAGCAGCGCCCGATAACGTGGCGCCGTCTATGCCTGCCTTGCCAATCGTCTATCGAGACGGTGAACCCGGCCTTGTTGTCCCAGAGGCGTTGAATCAGACGTTGCCGCGCTGGGTGCTGCCTGCGCGGCGCAGCGGGGCGGGAGCTGCGGGATTGGCTGGGCGTGCTGGAAGTCCTCATCGACGAGAATGGCGATGTCATGTCGGCAACGCTTCGAAAGTCGTTCCACCCAGACTACGATTCGCAGCTGGTGAAGGCGGCTATGTCCTGGAAGTACAGGCCAGCTCAAAAGGACGGAGCGCCTGTGCGCTTTCTCAAAATTGTCAGCGTGCGTCTGGATAACACGAACTAGCTGACCGCAACGGTCAAGCCCATTCGTCCTTCGGCGCGATGGCGCCGTTTCCAGCCCCTGCTACCGGGCAGATGGTGGGCCCCGAGTAGTCCATCGCGGTGCCGACTTTTGTTCTTAGCCAACGCGCTGCGCTCCCCCATGTCAAGCGGATGGACGGCTGGACATCGAATATTGCTGGGCTTCGGTAACTCTGTCGTCCGCCCGAAATCAAACCTCAACGGCAAGACCTTTGCCCATCCGGTCGGTCATCTTGGTAACATTTGGCGCACACAGTGCGTACTTGGACGCTATAGGACTCTATGCGGCCGCGGATGTTCTTGTGCGCGGCTTCAGTCACGGCCATGAACCACGCTCCGGCGATTCTTCTCATCGACTCGAGCGCTGGGGACCGCACGCTTGCCAGGCTTCTCCTCGAACGTGAGTTGCCGAATGCCACCATTACAATCGCACCAGACGCACTGGCGGTTGCGAATGCGCTCGAGAGCGGTGTGCCCGACGTGGCGATTGTTGCCGCCGACCTCGCATGGGCCAAAGTGGACCACCTCATTACCGGTATCAAGCGGCGCTCGCCGGGCACCTCGATTGTGTTGTTCGGACACGAGTTGGATATTGCTTCGCGCACACTCGACCCGGGTCTGGCGTGTGAGGGCCTCGTCCGGAAGAACAGCGCGGGGTTCCTTGCGTTGGCGAACATCATCACCGAGGTATTGGCCAGAAAGAATGGCGTTGCAGGGGCCGCGGCAAACGCTTCGGACCCAGGCGTCACACGGGCGAGCAGACGACGACATGCGCGAAATCGCTCTGGTCTTCTCGCACGATTTCCGCGAACCTGTACAGCAGATCGTCCGGCTGGCACGGCGAGGTCAGAGCGGCGGAAACCATCGACGGATCAGCCCAGGTATTGCGTCAGGTCCTCGAATGCGCGGAGCGCGCCGGCACGATGCTGGACGGGATGATCGAATACCTTTCCATCACCGAACGTGAAACGAAACCGGCGCCAGTTGACTTGAGCGCTTGCCTTGACCTCGCGTTGGACAATCTGCTCAGTGCGATCAAAGAAGTCCAGTGCCGAAATCAGAGCCGCGCAACTGCCGACGCTTATCGGCGACGAACAGCAAATGGTGCATCTGTTCCAGAATCTGGTGTCGAATGCAATCAAGTTCCGGAGCCGTCGAACATCCCGTGGTCACCATCAGCTCTGAAACCCGCGACGACCAGTTCCTGCTCGCATTCCAGGACAATGGCATTGGGATTCCGCAGGAGTTCACCGAACGCATCTTCGACTTGGGCAAGCGTCTACACACACGCGAGGAGTATCCCGGCAGCGGCATTGGCCTGGCGCTCTGCAGACGCATCGTCGAGCGGCATGGCGGCCGCATCTGGTGTGTGTCCCGGGAAGGAGAGGGCTCCACGTTCTACGTTCTGCTTCCTCGTCCAGCCGCAGCCGTTGCCCGTCCTGCATAACCGGTGATTGCGACCTCATTTCGCCCCACGCATACGAAGCAGGAATCGTTCAGCATCCTGCTGATTGAAGACGACAGCCTCGAAGCGGGTTTGATTCGTGACGAGATTGCGAGTCTTCCCGCGTACGTCCGCGCACGTCGACCACGTGCAGCGGCTCGCAGCCGGCATCGGCAGGCTCGGCGAGGTCCGCTACGATGTCGTGCTCCTCGATCTGAATCTGCCCGACGGGTCCGGCATAGAGAGCCTGCACAAGGTGAAGGGTGCGGCGCCGAATGTGCCCGTAGTCATCCTCACCAACATGGAGGACCAGGAAGCAGCGGTTGCCATGGTGGCCGAGGGCGCACAGGACTACGTCATCAAGCGACACATCACTTCTGAGCTGCTGCGCCGCTCCATCCGGTACGCCATTGCACGCCAGGCCGCGGAAGCGTCGCTCAGGGAAAGCGAGGAACGCTACGCGCTGGCAGTTGCCGGAGCCCGCGATGGTATCTGGGACTGGGATCTGACGCGTGGCGAGATTCACTTTTCGTCGCGATGGTTCGAGTTGCTGCAGCTGAGCGGAGTCGACGAGCGGTCGGCGCCCCCCATGTGGTTCGATCGCGTTCATCCGGAAGATCAGGTCGGACTCGATCAGGCACTTAATGCGCATCTCCGAGGCGACACGCCATACCTGGAGCACGAGTTCCGCATGAGGAACGGCGCGGGCCAATCGATGTGGGCGTCTGTGCCGAGCGGTCGCAATCCGCGACGAAAGCGGCCGCGCAACTCGCATTGCCGGATCGCTCACGGACATCAGCGATCGAAAGCTGGCCGAAGCCAGGTTCGTGCACGAAGTGCTGCACGATACCCTCACCGGCCTGCCGAATCGCACGCTATTTCTTGACCGCCTCGACCTGACGCTGAAGCAGCAGCGCCGCGATCCCAAGCGGACCTTCGCTGTTCTCTTTCTCGACCTCGACGGGTTCAAGACGATCAACGACAGTCTCGGACACGCCGCGGGCGACGAGCTCCTCATCGAGTTTGGCAAGCGCCTGAGCATGTTTCTGCGTCCGGGTGATTCGGTTGCCCGCCTGGGTGGCGACGAGTTCGCCATACTTCTCACCGACATCAGTGGCATCAACGAAGCCACGCGTGTGGCCGAGCGGATCCACGAGCTGTTGTCGCTGAAGTTCGTCATCGGCGACAAGGACGTGTACGCCAACCGCCAGTATCGGGATCGCCGTCAGCAACGAGCCAAACTACGAGCAAACCCGGTGATCTGCTTCGGGATGCGGACATGGCCATGTACCGCGCCAAGAGCAGCCGCACCGGGTCGTATAGCGTGTTCCACAGCGTGATGTACGAGTCGGCCCTGCAGCGGCTGGAGCTTGAGACGGATCTCCGATCGGCGCTGAGCCGCAATGAGCTCGTCACGTATTACCAGCCGATTGTGTCACTCGACGAGTTGCAGGTTGTCGGGTTCGAGGCGCTGCTGCGATGGTTTCACCCCGTACGCGGAGTCATCGGCCCTGATGTCTTCATTCCGCTCGCTGAAAAATGCGGCCTGATCGGACCGTTGAGCTGGTGGGTGATGCGCGACGCCTGCCGCCAGATGCATGACTGGCAGAGCAGCGATCCGAGATTTGGGAATCTCTCGATCAGCATCAATATCTCATCGCGCTTGTTTGGCGAGCCCGAGTTCGCGGCTCGGACGGCCGACATCCTCGAGAAAACGGGACTCCGGCCCGAGTCGCTGCATCTGGAAATCACCGAGAACGCGCTACTGCAGCACGAATCGACGACGGTGGCCGAACTGACGGCCTTGCGCGAGCTGGGAGTCAAGTTTCATCTGGACGACTTCGGGACCGGGTATGCGTCCCTCAGCTATCTGAACAGGTTCAGCCTACGACACGATCAAGATCGATCGATCGTTCATTGCGTCGAGCGACGTTACTCGCGGTCGCCGCATCATCGACGCGCTGATCAGCCTGAGTACGGTGTTCTCGGGATGGACGTGATTGCGGAGGGGGTTGAAACCGAGGAACAGGCACAGAAGCTGCGTGACCTGAATTGCCACAGCGCGCAGGGATTCCTGTTTTCAAAGCCGCTCCCTTCCGATCTGGCTCGTGCCTACCTGATGCGAGCCGATGGTACGACGACTAACTGAAGATCGCGGTACTATCGCTTACCGGCTCGGCGTCGAGCGGACTCACGAATCATTTTGACCACCTGCCGTCGATCGATAGCGTGAAAAGCCGCCTGGCGGATGGAGATTTCACCCCGGGCGACCCCGTCGACCAGCGCGGAATCCAGCGATCGCATCCCCTCGGCGCCCGTCTGCTGCATCTTTCCTATCCCGTCAACGTCTCCGTGCTCGATTCGCGCCGACACATTCGGAGTTGCCACGACCAGATCGTGAAGGATTCTTCGGTGTCCGCTTCCGGTGTGAAGCGCACGATAGCTGAAGGCGCAGCGGAACGACGCGGCAAGCAAGCGCCGCAGCTGGAGCTGATGTTGCGGGGTGACTTGCGCCAGCAGCGACTCGATCGCGCGAGTGGCGGTCGGAGCAATGATGCCGACGATCACGAGCGATCCCATTCGTGCGGCACGGATGGCGTCTTCCGTGCTGACGGCCGAAGGTAGAGCAACGACCAGGACGTCCGGCGTCTCATGCGCCGCACGCTGGATCGCGGCCGCCATGTCGCCTGCGGCGATCCGTCGGGCGCTCACGAAGCTGCCAACGATGTCGCGGCCCAAGCCACCGGGCGGCTCTATGGAAACCACGAAGCCCGGGCGATGTTTGGCGGTCCAATTGCCAATTCCCGCAAGCATTTCCAGCAGATCGCCGGTCGTCGTGGCTGACACCACCACAATGCCGTCATCGTCCCGGCAGACGCCTTTGACCTGCCGGGGAATACCGGTCTGGAGAATAGATTCTGGGTTCCGGGATTCCAGGTGCACAACGAGCCCAGCGCCGAGCTCGTCGCTAAACACATGTGCCCTGAACTGACGGATTTCATCGGCATCGCTGACCGATACGGCAAAGGAGGCGGGATGCTCCACGTTATCGCCGCTTCCAGTTCCGCCCCGTGCGATCGCATTGACGGCAGAGAGCTCCAGAGGTTCGGCGGCTAACGGTTCCACGACGGGGCCAACGCGCACCAAGGGCGCGTGCCCGCCGCGAAGGTACAGTGCGGTCGCCTTGCGCTGCGCGGCCATGTGCACCAGGTGCTCCAGCGTGCCGACACCGGGTGAACGTTGCCGTCCATCGACGAGGTTCATGGGGCCTGAAGTCTTTCGGGCGCGTGCGCGTCCGGGTTCAGGCACCGCCAAAACATTGGGCGGTGACTCCGGCTTCGGCAGGAGCCCTGCCACCATTGCCGGCGGCATCGCCGCAGCTGTAGGCGGCGCCGCATGATAGGTATCTGCTGGCTGCGCGTTCCGCTGTAGCTCCACAGACATCTGCGGACCTATCCGGCGCACCGCAACCCGTACGGGAACAACAACGTCACGTCCAAGAAGCGATTCGACCGCTGCCCGCTGTTCCGCCAGGGCATGCTTCCCCGCAGGGGACAAGATCTCATCCGCAAGCGCTTCGAGTGAGCTTGTGGTCGGCACCTGAGCGGTGCCGAGCTCGTGGCGAGTGTCACCGACGATCACGTGAGGGCGCTCGTCGGAACGAAGCACGATCCGCGCCCCGCCGGTAAGTTCGAGGACCGCCATCAATGAGTTCAGATCGTCCATATGAATCACCCAACTTTTTGTCCGACGGTCGCGAACAGCATCGTGTTCTGAATTTCCACGAAGGCAGAACCCGCCTCTATCGCCTCGCGCGCATACACTTGCAGATGCTCCAGATATTGACGGCCGAGGGCCCGTACGCTGTCGACGGGAGCGCCGTCTATTATCTTTTCAACCGCATCGCGCCGACGCCTCCACTCGTCGTCGGACGGCGCGCCGAGCCTGGACCACGACACGGGAAAAAGACGAACGGCCAGAGGCTCGATGCCGTGCCGGGCAAACAGGGTGGGCAATTTCGGCCCGACGGCCCCTTCGACGGCTTCGCCCCGCGCTGCTGTCACTGCGTTAAAGAACCGGGTCGAGAGCTCGAATACGCGACGGCCGCTGGCTGTCGAGGAATAGAGATATCGTGCACTGTTGTCGGGTTCGACCGCCACCACGCGGCCGGCTGGGGCAGTCACGCGCGCAAATTCCTGAACTGCCGTCTCCACATGGCTGACATGCTGAAGGACGGCGACGCAGAAGGTGGAATCGAACACGCCGTCGCGAAAGGGCAGGGCGCAAGCATCGGCGGTCGCGAACCCCACCCGCTGATTGTGTGCGGCCGTCTCGCGCTTTGCGATCATCACGCGCTCGATCATCAGGTCGATGCCAAAAAGACGGATCTGGGACACCTGCAACCGGCCAATTCGAATCTCGGCTTCCCCCTGACCGCATCCTACGTCCAGGATGCGATTGCCGGGCCGCGGCCGCAGCGTTTCAACGACAAAAGCCGTGAACTCGTCGTTCCACCAGCGCTCGCGCAGGTACTTCAGCGTGCCGGAGGTGAGCGCGTCAATGGCAGGCGACGGCATCGATCACTAGTCGCTTACAGCCAGCTGTCCGGGAACAATCGGCTTGGTGCGAGGCAGCAGTCCGAGCCGGGCGAGGTGGCCGACAAAGACCAGGATGCCAACGAATACTGTCAGCTTTGCTGCGTCGCCTGCACGACCGACGGGCATCGTCTTCCACATTGCCCACAACACAGGCTGGGCGATTGCGACGGCCCATACCGACCCATAGAAATACCGTCGTTCGTGGCCCTCGCCCTTTGTCGAACGTTTTACCCTCGGCAGTCGTCCGGCCGCGCCAAGCATCCAGAACGTCCCCGCAATCGGAAAGTATGCGAGGTCATACATTTCCTTCAGCCGCCACTCGCCAGTGACAACCGCGTATGCGAGTCCTGCCACGTTCAGTACCGCGAACGCGACGGCTTCGCCCCACGCCGCCGTGTAGCACACGCGGCGATACAACGGATTTGGCCGATCTTCCGTGAAGCGGATGATGTAGGGCCTTGGTTCGCAGCCCGGCAGGCGGCCTCGCACACCCGCGGCCGCCGTGCCGATGAGTACCAGCGACAGCCACGCCAGCATACGACCATCAACCAGAAAGCCCTGCTCGATGAGGTCGAAGATCAGAGGGCCGGGTGCGATAAAGAAGACGAATATCCAGATCGGCCAGTGCAGGAACCGATAGTAAAGCTTGTTGCGATAGCGGACCTTGCGCTCGAAATCGAACTCGATATGGCGCGCATCCGTGCGCACGTTCACGTCGTGCATCGCTGAATAGTGTCTATTCTAGACGGGCCTCGTCATTGAGAATTCGGCCGGCTTTCCTTCCCGTGCTATACGCCCGTCATTCAACATCATCACACGATGAGCACAGGCGCCGACGAATTCGGTATCGTGCGTCGCGATGATGACCGTGCATCCCTGCGCCGCCACCTGCTGCAGTGTAGCCGCAAGATCGCCACGACGCGCCTGATCGAGTGACGCAGTAGGCTCGTCCATCAGCAGTACGCCTGGCTCGACAGCCAGCGCTCGCGCGATTGCTACCCGCTGCGCTTCGCCTCCAGACAACTCGTGGGGCATCGCGTCGGCACGGCCTCCGACGCCAAGCATCTCGAGCAATTGCCGGGCGCGACGCTCGGCGGCGCTGCGCGGCTGCCGGAGGACATGTACCGGCGCCAGCCAGACGTTCTGCAGGGCAGTCATGTGCGAGAAAAGATGGTGGAACTGAAACACCATGCTCACCGAGCGGTGCAGCTCCGCCAGCCGTAGCGTGCGGCCGGCCCGAATCTGGACATCGCCGATGCGTATTTCGCCCGCCTTGATGGGATCGAGACCGCTAATCGCGCGGAGCAGGCTCGTCTTCCCCGTGCCCGAAACGCCGATGAGCGCCAGTAGCTCGCCGCGACCCGCGGAAAACGTGACGCCCCGCAGGACGAGTCGAGCGCCTCGCTCAATGGTCACGTCTCGAACGTCGAGCGTAATCACCCGCGCCGCCACCCTTTCTCGATACGTCGAGCGAGCCGAGCAAGCGGAAGCGACATGACCAGATACAATCCGGCGCAGAGAGCGCCCGGCACCAGCCACGTACCGATGTTCGCTGCAAAGATCGACGTCTGCTTCGTCAACTCGACCACCGTGATTACTGATACGAGCGAACTGTCCTTGAGCAGCGCGACAAAATCATTCGTCATCGGCGCCAGCGCGAGACGGAACGCCTGTGGACCGCGCACAAGCGCCAGGGTCTGCCGGTCGGTCAAACCCAGCGTGCGGGCCGCATCGAGTTGTCCCTGCGGCACAGCCTCCAAGGCCCCGCGGTAGATTTCACTCTCGTAGGCGGCGTAATTCAATCCGAGCCCGATCAGTGCGGCCAGAAAAGCTGGGAGCTGCACGACTTCGGCGAGACCGAAGTACAGGACAAACAACTGGAGCAGGAGCGGAGTACCCCGGATCACCTCGACATAGGCGGTCAGGAGACCCTTGAGAGGCCGGGGGCCGTACACACGCCCGCTGGCGATTAGTGCGCCCACGACGACGGCCAGCGCCATAGCCACACACGAAACAACGAGCGTGATCACAGCTGCGCGGACCAGTGATGGAGCGTAGCGGCGCGTTGCCTCCCAGACGTCGAGCCCGGCTGCGCCTGCGCTGGCCGGCACCATCTCAGTCGCGCTGCTCGCAAGCACGCGTGCGTACAGGCGCGGCTGGTCCTCGTTCCACATGTCCCAACGCCGGAAGATCGCCTCGAGCCGGCCATCGCGCATCGCCTGCCGCAGGATCTCATCGACGCGATCGCGGAGCCGGTTATCGCCCGGCGCAAGGACACCAACGTAATAGCCGACGCCGAGCGCCGGCTCTTGATTCGCGAGCCCGGGGTTGCGCGAAACGCCGCGCTCGGCCAGCACGTAGTCGAGCACCACGGCGTCCACCCGGCCGAGCGCAAGATCGCTGTAAGGGTGAACATCGTCCTCATAGGTGACGGGGATGATTCCGTACTTGGCCTGCGCCGCGACCAGCATGTCATAGGCGAGCGTTGCGCCAAGGGTTGCCACTCTGCGCTCGCGCAGGTCAGCAAGCGTGCGGAACCGTGGGCGATCTGTCTCGCGAACGGTCAGAATCTCTCGGAACTCGTAGTACGGGACGGTGACGGCCAACCGTGCGCGGCGGGCCGGACTGTCCTCGATGCCGCTCAGGCCAATGTCGAAATCGCCTCTCGCAGCGGACGCCTCAAGGCTCGTAAACGGCACTTGAACGAAACGCGGCGAACGGGATAAATCGCGCGCGAGTAGTTCCGCAACTTCGACGTCGAAGCCGATCAATCGAGCGGGATCCTTTGGATCCGCCTCGACAAACGGTGCGCCCCCCTCCGCGTCGCCGCCCCACCGTAGCTCCGGTCCCGACTGCGCTCGAGCCGGACTGGCCAAAGCTGTCACGGCCATAACCACGGCGACGATGAGTGCAGAACGGGACGAGACCAAACTACGATCCACGCCGCTTCGACTCCAGTTCCTCGAGCGTACCCGGCCAGTCATCGCGCAACAGACGCGAGAGCGACCGATCTGCCAGCAATCGGCCAGCGGTCTGACAATTCGCGCAGTAATTCGACTCATTGTCCGCGTAGACAATGCGCTGGATCGGGGCGCCGCAATCGGGACATGGTTGACCGTAGCGGCCATGTGCGGCCATCCCGTCGTGAAACGCCGTTACTTTTTCAGGGAACTTGTCACCAGCCTCCGCCTGTAACCTTGCAATCCATTGCGTCAAGGTCTGGCGAGTGGCGTCGTAGAGTTGTTGCACCTCCTCGTCAGTCAGCGAGCTGGTCTGTTTGAACGGAGACAAGCGCGCTGAATGGAGGATCTCATCTGAATACGCGTTGCCGATCCCGCTGAACAGATGCGGGTCGGTGAGCGCGCGCTTGAGTGTGTGATTGGTCTCTTGCAAGGCGGTTCGAAAGGCGCGGACGTCGGCACCAAGGACCTCAAGGCCACCCGGATCATGCTCGGCGAGGGCGGCGCGACCGGCAACGACATGCAGGGAAGCGCGGCGTCTGGATCCCGCTTCCGTCAGAATCAGCGTGCCATGCTCGAAATCGATCGCCAGGAGCCCGATTTTCCCGGGAATTTGCGCTGCTGGCGGCCGCCATCGGAGGCGGCCGGCGATCATCAGATGGAACACAAGGAAGAGATCCCCATCGATCTCGAACACTATCCGTTTGCCCAGCCGGTGCAATGCGGCAATCGCGCGACCCACGACCGTCGACAGAGGCGGGGACACCGAGCGTAGCAGGAACGGATTCGCCAGGCGGATACCGCCGATACGGCGGCCGACAATCCTTTCCTCCAACGCGTGCAGATAAAGCGCGATGTCAGGAAGCTCTGGCATGGATTGAGTACTATCGAATTATCGCAGGCACGCGGGATCGCCTCTGAAACCGATTGGGCGGGGGCTCGTATCTACTTCTAGAGAGTCTCTGGAGCACACCATGACATGCCATCGCTGCTCGAAGGAAATTGACGCCGATTCGATGTTCTGCCGGCACTGTGGCGCGGCCGTGCACGAAACCGGACGGCCCCGGCGTCTGACGCGACGGCCGTCTGAGGGGAAGCTCGGCGGCGTATGCGTAGGAATTGCGCGGTACCTCGACACAGATCCAACGATTGTCCGCCTCGCGTGGGTGATCCTGTCGGTGGTGCCGGGATTCGTCATCGGAGGATTGATCGCCTACGCGGCAGCCTGGGCACTGCTGCCGGTCGACGGCAGCGAGGCGCGGACCGGCACGGTTCGGCGGCTGCAGCGGTCCACGATGGATCGGAAGATTGCAGGGGTCTGCGGTGGGCTGGCCGAGTACTTCCGAGTCGATTCAACCCTCGTGCGGATTGCGGCGGTCGTTCTGGCGATCTATCCCGGAGCGATCATCTGCGGGGTGCTTGTGTACCTGATTGCCTGGTTTGTCATGCCGGCGCCGACCGCCGCAGCGCTCCAGCCGTCACCATCGACGCCTTAGTCGCGCAGCCCTTCTGTGAACCCACTGCCGACTGCTGGCCGCAGCCAATCCCGTTGATTGCAGCGGCCCCGCGCTGGTGTTCTGGCCGCAAATACAAAAGCCCGCTCCAAACGAAGCGGGCTTTCGAATTACTCCCGGCAGCGACCTACTCTCCCACGCACCTTCGCACGCAGTACCATCGGCGGTGGCAGGCTTAACTTCCGTGTTCGGAATGGGAACGGGTGTGACCCTGCCCCTATGACCACCGGGAAACTTGTTTGGCGAAACGGCCTCAAACCGTTTTGCCAGATAGCGAAACGGCGCCAAGCCGTTTTGCCAGATATAGGCTGCCTGGGGTCCGACAAGGCGGAACGCAGCTCTCAGCCGCGCCTCGTCGCAGTGCCGATCGTCCCAGACAATGTCAAAGAGCATGTAACAACTGAATACCCTGCAAACGGTAGTTCCGTTCTTGCACGCATTGCGCGAATCCAGTGAACGCGCTAACGCTCCGCTGGATTTATCCAAGGAACGCCGTTAGGCGTTCCGGCAGATACAGAGAAAATGGTCAAGCCGCACGGCTTATTAGTACCAGTTAGCTCAACGCCTCACGGCGCTTCCACACCTGGCCTATCAACCTGGTCGTCTACCAGGAGCCTTCAGAGGTCTTGCGACCTGGGAGATCTCATCTCGTGGAGGGTTTCACGCTTAGATGCCTTCAGCGTTTCTCCCTTCCGGACGTAGCTACTCGGCGCTGCCGCTGGCGCGACAACCGATACACTAGAGGTCCGTCCAACCCGGTCCTCTCGTACTAAGGTCAGCCCCACTCAAATCTCCTGCGCCCATCACAGATAGAGACCGAACTGTCTCGCGACGTTCTAAACCCAGCTCACGTACCGCTTTAACCGGCGAACAGCCGGACCCTTGGAACCTGCTACAGCTCCAGGATGCGATGAGCCGACATCGAGGTGCCAAACCTGAGCGTCGATGTGAACTCTTGGCTCAGATCAGCCTGTTATCCCCGGCGTACCTTTTATCCGTTGAGCGATGGCCCTTCCATGCGGAACCACCGGATCACTAAGTCCTGGTTTCCCACCTGCTCGACTTGTAGGTCTCGCAGTCAAGCTCGCTTATGCCTTTGCACTCTATGGCTGGTTTCCAAACAGCCTGAGCGAACCTTCGAGCGCCTCCGTTACTCTTTAGGAGGCGACCGCCCCAGTCAAACTACCCACCTAGCAGTGTCCCTGACCTGGATGACAGATCGAGGTTAGAACGCCGGAGCAGTAAGGGTGGTATCTCACCGTTGGCTCCCCCGAGCCCGAAAGCCCGGGTTCAAAGCCTCCCACCTATCCTGCGCATACTGCGCCAGCATTCACTACTAGGATGTAGTAAAGGTGCACGGGGTCTTTTCGTCTTGTGACGGGCAACCGGCGTCTTCACCGGTACCACAAATTCGCAGTGCCCCTCGTTGAGACAGCGCTCAGATCGTTACGCCATTCGTGCAGGTCGGAACTTACCCGACAAGGAATTTCGCTACCTTAGGACCGTTATAGTTACGGCCGCCGTTTACCGGGGCTTCAGTTCAAAGCGTCGCCTTGCGGCTAACCTCTCCCTTTAACCTTCCGGCACCGGGCAGGCGTCAGACCCTATACGTCGTATTCGACTTCGCAGAGCCCTGTGTTTTTAGTAAACAGTCGCCTGAGCCTCTTTATTGCAACTCCGCCCCGCTCACCGGGCAAGCCGGATCACGAGACGAAGCACCCCTTCTTCCGAAGTTACGGGGCCAATTTGCCGAGTTCCTAAACGAGGGTTCTCACTTGCGCCTGAGGATTTTCTCCTCGCCTACCTGTGTCGGTTTGCGGTACGGGTACCCATTCCACTCCTTAGAGGCTTTTCTCGGCAGCGTGGCGTCACCAGCTTTGTGGGCCTTGCGGCCCTCGCTCCGGCACCTCGGGATTAACGACCCACCGGATTTGCCTGGCGGATCTCCCTACATGCCTCAACCCACACGACCAATCGTGGGCCTGGCTAGCCTCCTGCGTCCCCCCATCGTGATAACGTGGAACAGGTAGTTCCGGAATATTAACCGGATGTGCATCCGCTACGCCTTTCGGCCTCGCGTTAGCTCCCGACTGACCCTGAGCGGACGAACCTGCCTCAGGAACCCTTAGGCTTACGGCGGGGAAGATTCTCACTTCCCTTCTCGCTACTTATGCCGGCAGGGTCACTTCTCTCCGCTCCACCAGTCCTTACGATCTGGCTTCGCAGCAGAAGAGAACGCTCCTCTACCAATGAGCAGTCCCGCAGGACTGCGTATTCTACGGCTTCGGTGGTGTGCTTGAGCCCCGTTGGATTGTCGGCCCAGAGCCGCTTGACCAGTGAGCTATTACGCTTTCTTTAAAGGATGGCTGCTTCTAAGCCAACCTCCTGGTTGTCTAAGCGTCTCCAGATCCTTTCCCACTTAGCACACACTTCGGGACCTTAGCCGGTAGTCTGGGCTGTTTCCCTTTTGACGATGAAGCTTAGCCCCCACCGTCTCACTCCCGAGCTACGTGTCGCTGGCATTCGCAGTTTGGTTGGATTCAGTAAGCTGGTAAGCCCCTTAGTCCATCCAGTTCTCTACCACCAGCGCCGACCACTCGAGGCTGCCCCTAAAGGCATTTCGAGGAGAACGGGCAATCACGAAGTTTGATTAGCCTTTCACCCCTACCCTCAGCTCATCCAAGCTGTTTTCAACCAACACTGGTTCGGACCTCCATACGGTGTTACCCGTACTTCATCCTGGCCAAGGGTAGATCACCTCGCTTCGCGTCTATTCCCAGCGACTGAACGCCCATTTCGGACTCGCTTTCGCTGCGGCTC
>CAVTIA010000014.1:0-175000 GCA_963734635.1 uncultured Acidobacteriota bacterium | reverse complement strand
CGGCACTAGGTTGCCTACGTGTAGACTCGCGGCAGTGGGATCGAATCCAACGTAGGCGGTGACCTTTTCGCGAGCGAGCACTTCGCGCAGTCCTTCGCTTGCGTCGTAGAGGAGTCCACGCCACTCGAATTCGCCATATAGGTTCATCAGCCGCTACTATAAACCGGCGATGCTGCTCAGTCGTCGCAGGGTGATCAAAGGGCTGGCTGCCACCGGGCTCGGCGCTTTCGGCGGAGCAGCCGTTTACGGGACTGCGTACGAGCGCCACCAGATCGGCACCACGGAAGTCACGTTGCCGGTGTTCGGCCTGCCGGCTGCGCTCGAAGGTCTTCGCATTGGATTTCTGACAGATATCCACCACAGTCGCACTGTGCCTGCAGGCGATGTCGCATACGCCGTGCAGCTGACGCTCGAGCAGAAGCCAGACCTCATCGTGCTGGGAGGGGACTACGTCACGTTTGGTGACAGAGCATTCGTTCAGCCGGTTGCCGAGCTGCTGGCGCCCCTGCGGGCACCGCACGGGGTTTTTGCGATCCTGGGTAACCACGATGACGACCGCGACATGCCGGCGGCACTCGAAGCGCAACACATAGAAGTGCTCAAGGACGCGAGGACACGGATTGAGCTCCGTGGTGAACGGCTCGAGCTGGCCGGGGTACGATTCTGGACTCGAAGACTCGAGGACGTGGCTCGGGTGCTGAGCAAAGCGGCCGATACCCTGCTGCTGCTTGCGCACGATCCCCGGCGAATCACTGAGGCGGCCGCGCTCGACGTTCCCGCCGTGTTATCCGGACATACGCACGGCGGACAAGTCGTCATTCCGGGTGTGGGCGCGGTCGCGCGGCGCCGCTTTCCGATCCTCTCGGGGCTTGGATCACGCAAGAATACGTCGATCTTCGTGAGTCGTGGCGTGGGAACCGTCTACGTTCCAGTACGGATCAACTGCCCCCCTGAAGTTGCGGTCGTCACACTGAAGCGGCGTCCACAGGCCTGACGAACCGTCGCCCGTCGATTCGCCACCCCCCGTCCAAAACGATCCGCACCGCTTCTGGATACGAACGATGCTCCACCTCCAGGATTCGATCCGCCAGCGCGTCGCGAGTGTCGTCGTCGAGCACCGGAACCGCGCGTTGCAGGATGATGGGGCCGCCGTCGAGCTCGGACGTCACAAAGTGAACGGTCACCCCGCTCACCTTGACCCCGTGTTCAACGGCCTGATGCTGGGCATTCATTCCGGGAAAGGCCGGCAGTAGTGATGGATGAATATTCAGAATCGCATTCGGGAACGCGCTGAGCAGGACGGGACCAACGAGGCGCATGTAGCCTGCCAGACAAACCAGACCAACATCGCGCTTCGTCAGCTCCTGGAGAATTGCAGCATCGTAGTCGTCTCGTGAGTGCCATCCCCGATGATCCACCACGATCGCATCGATGCCGGACCGCCGTGCGCGTTCGAGACCCGCCGCGTCGGGCCGATTCGAGATCACCACCACGATCGCGGCGTCGAGGCCGCCGCTCCGTGTCGCATCGATCAGCGCCTGCAGATTGCTCCCGCGACCGGAAATGAGAACTCCCAGTCGGCGATGAGGATCAGCGGAGTCCATTTCAGGGCAGGTTGACGTAGCTGACCGATGGCGGCTCGCCGGGAACGATTTCCCCGATAACCCGCGAGTCACGGCCACCGCGTGCGGCTAACTCCTCGAGCAGTGCCTCGGCCTTGTCGCGCGCGGTTACGATGACCAGACCGATGCCCATATTGAACGTGCGCATCATCTCGTCAATCGGCACCTGACCATTTCGCTGAAGCCACTTGAAAATCGGCGGGATCTCCCACGCGGAAGCGTCGACGACCGCCGACGTCCCATGGGGCAGCACTCGCGGAAGGTTCTCGGTAATTCCACCGCCGGTAATATGCGCCATACCTTTGATCCGGCCTCCGTCGAGCAAGGGCCGCACGAATCGCAGGTACGAGCGATGCGGCTCCATCAGCGCCTCGCCAACCGTGCGACCGAGCTCCGGCACGCGAGTATCTACAGTGAACCCAAGTCGGTCAAAAACAATGCTCCGGGCAAGCGAGAACCCATTCGTATGCAGACCCGACGACGGAACGCCGACGAGCACGTCACCCACGAGAATGTGACGACCACTGATAAGCCGCTCGCGATCAACAACACCAACGATGAAGCCGGCAAGGTCGTATTCACCATCGGCGTAAAACCCCGGCATTTCAGCGGTTTCACCGCCGAGCAGCGCGCAGTTACTGTCGCGGCACGCTGACGCAATACCCCCAATGACACATTCTGCAGTCGCGGGCGAGAGGTGACCCGTCGCAAGATAATCAAGGAAGAAGAGCGGCTCCGCTCCCTGCACGAGAACGTCATTGACGCAGTGATTGACTAGGTCGGTGCCTACCGTCCCGTGCTGGCCGGTCATGAAGGCAATCTTCAGCTTGGTGCCCACACCGTCCGCGCTCGCCACGAGGATGGGTTCGCGGAATCGCCCGGACTCCAGCTGAAAAAGACCTCCGAACGATCCAATGTCGGACAGCACACCAGACGTGAACGTCGAGCGGGCGAGGCCACGGATGCGCTTCACTGTTTCGTTGCCGGCGTCTATATCAACTCCGGCAGCCTTGTAGTCCATCTTAGAATTCCAGCTTCTCTATTAACGCAGCGACAAGAGTGCGCGCCGACGAGCCTTCGCCCTCTTTCCAGTACGAGGCGCGTATCGTTGCAAAGAACTGCTCTTCCGCGAAATCCTCCTCGAGGCTCTCGAAACCGTCGCGGAGCAGCTCGATGACTTTTGAACGCTCACCCTCCGGTGCTGCAGAGAGCCACGTGAGAACGTCGTTGGGGCGTCGGAGCGCAATACCCGAGAATGCGAGAGCAACCTCATGGGTGACGCGGTCGGGCGTGTTTTGCGCCAGGCCCAACAACGCCGTTCTTGCGGACGCGTCCTGCTGTGCGATCGCGCCAAGTGCCGCGACCGCGGCCCGCACGGCCTCGGGCCGGACAGTCTGGCTCCGCGCCGTCGTCGTCAACCACTCGATCCTCGGCGCGCACGTATCGCCCAGCATGCACTGGGCCGCCTGCAGCGTCGCGGCGACATCACCTGAGGTATTTGTGAGCGTCGACAGCGTGACGAGCGCTCGTCGATCGCCGATCCGTCCCAGCGCAAGCACGGCGTCGTCCTGAAGGGGACCATCGGTGAGGACGACCGCAGTTATTGCATCGATTGCATACGTAGCGCGATAGTCACCCAATGCGTCGATTACGGCGCTGCGGAAAAAATCGAACCCTCGGCCGATCTCCGCAACGAGTGCACGGTGCACCGCATCGTTTGACGGCAGCGCCGCGACCGCCCGAACCAAAGCGGGCCGCACGAACTCCGATTGTTCCGTGTTGAGCGCCGCAAGGAGCGATGGACTGAGCGCCGGCTCGGGATTGCGTTCAAACCACCGGTATGCAACCTCCCGGACCCGATCGTTGCGATCCTGCAGAAGCGTCCGCATGAGCTCCGGTGTGCCGCGCTCGTTGAACGATGTAAGGACAATGAGTGCCCGATAACGAACGAATTCGTCGGCATGGCGCCGTGTCGCTTCGATGAGTGCGGGCACGACCTCCGCCGGGGCAACCCGCCGGAGGGCACGGGCCGCATTCATCCGTGAGGAATAGTCAAAAGAGGAAAGTGTGTCGATGTTGCTCTTTAGATTGCTCGCAGGAGCGTTGCTTTGCGCTGCGGCAATGTGGATTGCCGAGGCGACTATGAGAATCGCGATCACAAAGCGTGACGACACGGAACTAGCTCGCGACTGAATCCTTTTCCAACGACGGGAACACGACATCTGCGGGTTCGAGCGGCTCTGGCTCGGGGTTGAGCTTGAGCGCAAGCTGCAAGTAAGCCGCTTCGTCCCGCGGGAACGCGATAGGGTAAACCCCCGTATAGCACGACGTGCAATAACGGCTTCGCCCCCCGCTGACGACGCCGGTCAGCCCATCAAGACTCAAATACGCGATGCTGTCCGCATCGAGGTACTTGCGTATCTCCTCGAGCGTATGCGTCGCGGCTATCAATTCGGTCCGTCTCGGTGTGTCAACGCCATAAAAGCACGGAGAAATGGTGGGCGGGCAACTGATGCGCATGTGAACTTCCCGAGCACCGGCGCCTCGCACCATGCGGACGATTTTGCGACTGGTGGTTCCGCGCACGATCGAGTCATCGACCAGCACAACTCTTTTCCCCTCGAGGATGCTGCGCACGGGGTTCAGCTTCACGCGGACGCCGAAGTGACGAATCGACTGCTGTGGCTCGATAAAGGTACGGCCGACGTAGTGATTGCGGATCAGTCCCATCCGCATGGGGATGTCTGAAGCTTCGGAGTACCCGATCGCAGCACACACGCCCGAGTCCGGAATCGGCACAACGACGTCGGCATCGACGCCCGACTCGCGCGCAAGCCGGCGACCGAACTCGGTCCGAATCTCGTTCACGCTCTCGCCGAAAACATAACTGTCGGGGCGAGCAAAGTAGACATGCTCGAAGATACATTGCGCCTGCGGCGCAGGAGCGAATGGCTTGATGGACTTGAGCCCCGCCGCGCTCAACACAACGAGCTCGCCTGGCTCGACATCCCGGACGTATTGCGCGCCAATCAGATCGAGTGCGCAGGTCTCAGAGCACAGCACCCACGCGTCGCCGAGCTTCCCGAGCGCGAGAGGACGGAACCCGTTCGGATCGCGAACGCCGAATATCCGATCGGGCGTCATCATCACGAATGAGAACGCGCCGCGTACCTGCGAGATCGCGTCGACGATAGCCCTTTCACCGGCTTCTTCCCGCGATCGTGCGTACAGGTGAACGATCACCTCGGTATCGCTGTTGGTCTGAAAGATGGCACCCGTGCCGGACCAACATCTCGCGGACCTCGCCCGCATTCACGAGGTTGCCGTTGTGGCAGATCGCAAACTGGCCGTGAACGCTGTCTATGACGATCGGCTGCGCATTGGCGAGCTTGCTCTCACCGGCAGTCGAGTAGCGGACGTGACCAATGGCGAGATTTCCAGGCAGATTGGCAAGCGCGGTGGCGTCAAATGCCTCGTTGACGTACCCCATCGCCTTGCGCAGACGAATCTGGCCGCCGTCAGACGCAGCAATCCCCGCGCTCTCCTGGCCACGATGCTGCAGCGCGTACAATCCCAGGTAGGTGAGGTTGGACGCCTCACCGTGGCCGAAGATCCCGAAGACGCCGCACTCCTCGCGAAATTTGTCCATCAATCAGAGGCCTCTAGTGTACGGCTTTATGCGATCGCACGCTGCGATTCAAAGTACGCACCGATCGTGTCGGCCCAGATTCGTTCCGCTCCGACAACGGGCTCGTCAATAACGCCACGTCCGTCGATCCCAATCCGAATCCTGTCGCCTCCGACGCGGCCGATCACTCGCGCCGGAACGCTTCGCTTCTCCGCCAGCTGTACCAGCCGCTCAGCTGCCTGCGGATCCGCTGAAACGACAACTCTCGACGCCGACTCATTGAAGAGCGTGGAGATGTCGCAGAAATCCGCCGCGTCGACATCCACCGCCGACAGGTCGGCGAGCGCTCCGAGACCCGTGTCGAAACAGCACTCCGCGATCGTGATCGCCAGGCCGCCCTCCGCGCAGTCGTGCGCCGATCGAATAAGGCCCTGCGCGATCGCGTCAACGACGAAACGCTGCAGAGCAGCCTCCCGACCAAGGTCCAAAGCGGGCGGACGACCCCGCACCAGGCCATGAATCGTCTTCAGGTACTCGCTTCCACCAAGCTCATTGGCGCTCGTCCCGAGAAGTACGATCACATCGCCTTCCCGCTGAAAAGTTCGACGCACGATGTGCGAGTCATCTTCAATGATGCCGACCACACCGAGCACCGGGGTCGGAAGCACGGCTCGTCCGTCCGTTTCGTTGTAGAGGCTTACATTGCCCCCCGTGATAGGGATGTCCAGGGCGCGACACGCGGTCGCCAATCCGTCGACGGCACGCGAAAATTGCCACATGATTTCGGGCCGTTCCGGATTACCGAAGTTCAGGCAATTGGTCGCGCCCACCGGTTCCGCGCCGGCACATGCGACATTCCGAGCAGCCTCGGCCACCGCCAGCTGTGCACCCAGGAACGGGTCGAGATAAACATAGCGGCCGTTCCCGTCGACCGACAGCGCCAGCGCACGACCCGTGCCCTTCACACGAACCACGCCTGCGCCCATACCCGGTATCACGAGCGTATTGGTGCGCACCATATGGTCGTACTGACGGTAGACCCAGCGCTTACTGGCGATAGTGGGTGAGGCCAGCAATCTTGTGAAAACCACCGACGGCGCCGGAGGCTTGCCCAGAGACCGGAGTGAGAGTTGTCCGGCCTCCGCGATATAGGCCGGCTCTGTCATTGGACGTTCATACACTGGCGCCCCGTCGGTCAGCGCTGCAGTCGGGATCTCCGCAACGGTCTGGCCGTGCTCTTTGACGTGCAGGCGACCGTCGTCGGTCACTTCACCAATACGGACGGCGTGCAGATCCCATTTGTCGAAAATCCGCTCGACCTCGCGTTCTCGTCCTTTCTTGACCACGAGCAGCATGCGTTCCTGCGATTCGGACAGCATGATTTCGTAAGGCGTCATGCGTGTCTCACGCTGCGGTACCAGAGACACGTCGATCGCAATGCCGGAACCCCCACGAGCTCCCATTTCGCACGTTGAGCAAGTCAAGCCGGCGGCACCCATGTCCTGAATGCCCACAAGGGCATCGGTCTTCATGACCTCGAGACACGCCTCGAGGAGCAGCTTTTCCATGAACGGGTCGCCTACCTGCACCGCCGGACGCTTCTCCGCCGACTTGTCGTCGAATTCCGCCGACGCCATCGTCGCACCATGAATGCCGTCGCGTCCGGTTTTGGCCCCGACGTAGTACACGGGATTGCCGGCGCCAGACGCCGCGGCCTTCACGATTTCTTCTGTTTTCGCGATGCCGAGACAAAAGACGTTGACCAAGGGATTGCGTGTGTAGCTTTCATCGAACGCAATCTCGCCCCCGACCGTCGGGATCCCGATGCTGTTGCCATATCCGGCGATACCGGCAACCACACCTGCGAATGTTCGCCGCACCTGCGGATCCTCGAGCGGCCCGAACCGCAATGAGTTCAACAGCGCGATCGGCCGCGCTCCCATCGTGAAGATGTCGCGAATGATGCCGCCCACGCCAGTAGCGGCGCCCTGGTAAGGCTCGATGAACGAACGGATGATTGTGCGACTCGATTTTAAAAACGGCCGCCAGGCCGTCGCCGATGTCCACCGCGCCCGCGTTTTCCCCCGGACCTTGTACGACGCGGCGGCCGGTCGTCGGCAGCTTCCTGAGGTGGACCCGCGAGCTTTTATAGCTGCAGTGCTCGGACCACATGACGGAAAAAATGCCAAGCTCGGTGAACGTGGGCTCGCGCCCAAGCATTTCGAGGATGCGCTGGTACTCGTCGCGCGTCAGTCCATGCTGCTCGAGCAATTTGGCGTCTGGAGCTCCCGACAAGGTCTTCATCGTGCCGCCGCGACGGCTCCCTGCGTCACGTACTTCACGACCGATTCGAGCACCGCGAGCCCGTCAGCACTGCCAAGCTGCAGTTCGCATGCACGTTCTGGATGGGGCATCAGCCCGACGACATTTCGGCGGTCGCTGCACAATCCCGCTATGTTGTTTGCAGAGCCGTTTGGATTGGCCTCCTCAGTGACATCGCCTGCCGCGCTCGTATACCGGAGAATGACCTGCCTGTTTCGTTCAAGCCGCTCTATCGTTTCAGGCTCGGCGTAGTAGTTGCCCTCGCCGTGCGCGATTGGGATCTTCAAAATCTGTCCCCGATGACATCCCAGGGTGAATGGTGTGTCGGTCTGCTCGACCCTCACGAACACGTGCTCGCACTGGAACCTGACGCTGCGGTTGCGGAGCATCGCGCCTGGCAGAAGTCCCGCCTCGAGCAGCACCTGGAATCCGTTGCAAATGCCGAGCACGGGACCACCAGCGTCGGCAAAGGTTCGTACTTCGCGCATGATCGGCGAAAACCGCGCGATCGCACCCGTCCGAAGGTAGTCACCATGCGCGAAGCCGCCGGGGAGGATCACGGCGTCGGCGCCGGCGAGGCTTGCGTCCCTGTGCCAAACGAACTCGGCATCCTCGCCGAGCACGTGCTTGACGGCGTGATAGGCATCGTGGTCGCAATTGGATCCGGGAAACACAACGACAGCGAATTTCATCGATACCTCAACCTCAACACCGGCTGCTGAAGCAGTCGGGCCTACGTGGCGTTGATTTCAATCCGATAGCTCTCAATCACCGGATTCGCCAGCAGCCTGTCTGCGGCCTCGGTGGCGACGCGACGCGCCTCATCCTGCGTTCCGGCTTCGATGTCCAGCTCGAAGTATTTGCCCTGCCGGACGTCCCTCACAGCTGCATAACCCAGCGTATGCAGCGCCTCGGCCACCGTGGTGCCCTGCGGGTCGAACACCGAGGGTTTCAGGGTCACGAACACACGAGCACGCATCAGACGGTCACCTCCTGGAACACCTTTTCGAATATGTGATCGACGTGCCGAAGCTGCTCGTCGAGGCTGAACCCACGCTCGATTTCCGAAGCAGTCAGCACCGATGCCACATCCGGATCCGCGAGCAGTAATGCCTTGAAACTTCGCTGTTCGCTGAACGAGCGCATCGCATTGCGCTGAACCCATTCGTAAGCCTGCTCGCGAGACACGCCTCGTCGGGCGAGCTCGAGGAGCACCGTTCCCGAAAACACCACACCTCGCGACCGTTCGAGATTCTCTCTCATACGATCGGGATACACGACCATACCCTTCACGATCCTCGTGAGCCGCCGCAGCATGTGATCGAGGGCGATGAAGCTATCGGGCAGGATCACGCGCTCAACCGAGGAATGCGAAATGTCGCGCTCGTGCCAGAGCGCGTTGTTCTCGAACGCGGCGCCGGCGTTCGCACGAACGAGCCTGGCGAGCCCGACAATCTGCTCACATCCGATCGGATTTCGCTTGTGAGGCATCGCCGAAGAGCCCTTCTGTCCCTTTGCGAAGGGTTCCTCCACCTCGCCGATCTCGGTCTTCTGCAACCCTCGAATTTCGAGCGCGAACTTCTCCAGGGAAGAGGCGGTGATTGCGAGCGCAGACAGCAACTCCGCGTGCCGATCTCGCTGAATCACCTGTGAAGCGACCGGCGCCGGCTCGAGCCCGAGGCTACGGCATACGTCCGCTTCGATCGCAGGCGACAGATGCGCAAAGGTTCCAACTGCGCCGGAAAGCTTGCCGACCGACAAGGTCCTTTGGGCACGTCGGACACGTTCCACGTCGCGCTCGAGCTCCGCGTACCAAAGCGCGAGCTTCAGCCCGAACGTCATCGGCTCCGCGTGGACTCCGTGCGTCCGGCCGATCATCGGTGTGTGCCGATGTTCCTGCGCTCGGCTCCGCACGGCTTGCATCAGACTGGCAAGACCCTGGAGCACGAGATCGCACGCCTCTCGTATCTGCAGAGCCTGGGCCGTGTCGATCACGTCGGACGAGGTCAGGCCGAAGTGGAGCCACCTGGCCGCAGGACCGACCTGTTCCGCGACCGCCGTCGTAAATGCGATGACATCGTGCTGCGTGACTTGCTCGATTTCCTCGATTCGGCTGATGTCGATGCGCGCCCGGTCGCGGATATCGCGCGCGGCTTCAGGCGGGACGAGCCCGGCGCGACCCATCGCCTCGACGGCCGCTATTTCAACCTGGAGCCAGGTTTCATATTTCCGCTGGTCGCTCCAGATGCGACCCATCTCGGCCCCCGTGTAACGCGGGATCATGCCAGTGACAGCTTCTCCGGTGGTAGCTCCAAGCCATTCACCGCCCCCAGCACGGTCGCGGCCAGCGCGCCGTCTGCGAACAGATCTCTCGCCACGCGCTTTACATCGGTGGAGGTGACGCGTTCCACTCCCGCGAGGGTCTCATCGAGCCCGAACTGACGATCGAAGTAGATCTCCTGCCGTGCCAGGTGGGACATGCGGCTCGAGGTACTCTCCAGGTTCAGCATCAAGCTGCCTTTGAGATGATCCTTGGCGCGGCGCAGCTCCGAGTCCGACAGGGGCTCGTCCCGGAGAGTTCGAAGCTCAGAAATGACCAGATCGATGAGTTCGCCGACCGCACTATTCGCACAGCCGGCGTAGATCGTCATCGACCCAGCGTCCCGATATGCGCTCAACCCGCTGAACACAGCATAGGCAAGCCCGCGCTTCTCGCGGATGTTCTGGAACAGACGGGAGCTCATCGAACCGCCGAGGACAGTGTTCAGCACGTAGCTGGTGTACCTGTCCGCGTGATCCTGTTGATAGCTGGCCGTACCCAGGCACACATGGCTCTGCTCGAGCTCTTTGTCCCTTATCAGGATGTTTGGTACGACCCTGGGCGGGCGTTCGGCGAGGGGCAGGTTCGCGGACGGAAGGCCTTCAAAGAAGCGGGCAATCAGATCGCGCACCTGTGCGTGCTCGATATTGCCGACGGCGGATACGATCAAATTCGGCGAGCTGTATGCGCCCGAGAAGTAGCGCCGCAACGATTCGCCATTCAGCGATTCGACGGTTTCCTTCGTACCGAGAATCGGGCGTCCCAGCGGGTGATTACGCCAGAAATGCTCCGTGAAGAGCTCATGGACGAGGTCGTCGGGGGTGTCCTCGACCATTTTGATCTCTTCGAGAACGACCTTCTTTTCGCGCTCAATATCGTCAGCGTCGAACGCAGGATGCATCACGATGTCCGAGAGCACATCCACCGCGAGCGACAGATGCTCATCGAGCACTTTGATGTAGTAGCTCGCGTATTCCTTTGCAGTAAACGCATCCATCTGACCGCCGATTGAGTCGATGGTCTGCGCGATGTCTTCGGCGCTGCGTGTGGCAGTGCCTTTGAAGAGCATGTGCTCGACAAAATGTGCAATGCCGCTTTGCTCGGCAGGCTCATGACGCGACCCACGCGCGAGCCATACGCCGATGCTCACGGAACGCACGTGCGGCATCCGCTCGGTGACGAGCCTGAGACCGCTGGGAAGCACGTCGCGAACGATCGTTGTTTCCGCCACAGATGTTCAGGATTCAGTGGTGACCACGCGTGGTCCCCGGGCCGCGTCCGCCTTGGCCCGCGCGGAGGTGCCCGCTGCAAACCATTGACAGACAGGTAATTAGAAGAACGTAATCATAATATCACGTAGGCTGGATCCGCATGCGTCGCGACGCGGCTGGTACAATCGAATGCTCGCATCCTGCACAAAATGCGAGACATAGCATGACTCATCCGTCGAAGGATCTCGCGGAGCTCGAGGTCGAAGAGCTCGAAGCGCAACTCGATGCGCTCGGCGTGGCGCCGTTTCACGCGCGCCAGCTCTACCGGTGGATCTACAGACATGGCGTATCAGATATCGATCGCATGACGGATCTGGGACGGCCGCTGCGCGCCATGCTCAAAGCCGAGTTCGTGCTCATGACGCCCCGCATAGTCAAAGACGAGGTCTCAGTCGACGGTACCCGCAAGTTCCTCCTGGAACTGGCCGACAGACGCCAAATCGAGGCGGTGTTCATCCCTGACACACCGGCTATGACGTTCTGTATTTCGACGCAGGTCGGATGCGCCATGTCGTGTGGTTTCTGTCTCACCGGCAAGATGGGCCTCGTGCGCAACCTGACCGCTGGAGAGATTGCCGGCCAGGTCCGCGTGCTCGCTGCCGCCACCGGGTTGCTGGATCGAGCGTTCAATATCGTTCTGATGGGCATGGGAGAGCCGCTGCACAACTACGACAACACGCTAAAGGCACTGCGTATGCTCCATTCGGAGCATGGCCTCGCAGTATCGCCTCGACGGATCACGTTGTCGACTGTCGGTATTGTTCCCGGCCTCGACCGCCTGGCTCGAGAACCCCTGATGCCGAACCTTGCGATCTCACTGCACGCCACCACTGATCAGGCGCGAACCGCCCTGGTGCCGCCGAACCGCAAGTACCCGCTTCAGGAGATTCTCGCCGCATGTCGGCGCTTTCCTCTGAAAAAGCGCAGCCGGATCACATTCGAATATGTGCTGCTCGCTGGAGTAAACGACTCCCCCGAGGATGCGCACCGGCTCGTAAAGTTGCTGGCGGGCATTAAATCCAAAGTGAACCTGATTCCCCTCAACGCTGCACCAGGTATCCCTTATGAGCGGCCCTCGGACGAACAGATCAACAGGTTCGCCGAGATCCTGGCCGATGGCCACCTGACCGTCTCGGTCCGGAAGAGCCGCGGCCGCGACATTCGCGCCGCTTGTGGCCAGCTGATTGTGGAGGGGGGATCGAAGAAAACGGCAGCGCAGCAGATGGCGGTGTTGATGCGGTAAACCGCATCAGTCTTCCGGCGGCGGCGCGCCTCCGATCTTCGCGACATCTTCCTGCTTCACGCGATCCACATTGAACTTCCCGGCCGAGCCGGTCATCTTGTCGATGACTTCGTCGAAATCGAATTGTGTGGACTTGGAGAAACGAATCGGATTCACACGAGCGACCACGAACGGTTTCAGATAGGGGCTCGTGAGACCCCTGGACTTCAAAGCGGCCACAACTTTGGTGACCGCATCATCCAGCTTGAGCACCTTTGCCGCACGGCGTTCCCGCTCGCGGAGCGCCTTTGGCATCGCTTCCTCGAGGAATTCGTCGATTCGACGCAGGACTGGGTGATACGCCCCACCGCTCAGGCTGCGTCGCTCTTCGTACGCCGCACCCAGCGTGAGGTAGGGCGCCTGCTCGAACTCGAAGGCATAATCGACTTCCCGTCCGGCTTTCTGCTCCGCGAGCGCGCGCGCCATTCGAATCGTCTCGAGCGACTTCTCCTTGACGTTGTGCGCCTTCTCCGTGTTGAGTGCAAGGATCTTGAAGGCGACCTCCGGTTCGGGCACCAGCAATCCGACGATGCTTTTCGCCCCAAGCTTGCGCATCGCCTGAAGCCGATGATTCCCGTTTGGCGTCCAGTAGTTCCCGTCATGACGAATGACGACGATCGGATCGAGAAAGCGTCCAACCTTCTCGATGACGGTCATCAGTCGCTTGACGTGGGCGTCGGACGGGTCCCGTTGATACGGCGTCGGCTCGACGCGATCGATCGGCAGCGCGACCAGCAGCACGAGTGTGGCGCCCAGTGGATCGCGATACGAGCCTACGACGGTTCCGCCATCGGCGACAACTTGAGCTGCCAATTCGTTTTGGGGGACTCCGGAGCAGATTTCCTGCGGCGACAGTCCCACCGAACCAGCCGCGGTCTTTTTGCGTCGTGTGGCCTTGCGTTTTGCCATTTCGTCTTCGGGCGACGCGTCGGTTCCGGAGACCTGAAGGCCTCCGGCTGTTTCGAACTACCTCTAAGTCGAACTAAAGGCCTCGCCTGTCACCGGGACAGGCTCGCCTCGCAGATCCTCCGTAACGCGCACATCAATCCACTGATTCCGCGGGTACGTTACATCGAGACGCAGCTTCAGATAATTCACAGTCACGGCCGACTTGCCATCGTCCACCGTCAGTGCACGTGTAACGCGACCCCACTGTGAGCGCCGGAAGCGTTGCGTCATATGCTCGCCGATTTCGCGAACCTGCCGCGCACGCTCGCGGATTTCCATCCCGTCCACCTTTGAGCGCAGTTTCGACGCAGGTGTGCCCGGCCGGTCGGAGTATGGGAAGACGTGGAGGTACGTGAGCGGCATCTTCTCGAGCGTCGCCAGCATCTCCGCAAAATGACGCGATGTTTCCCCAGGGAAGCCGACGATGATGTCGGATCCGACGGCCGCGTTGGGAATTAGCTTCGTGATGCGATCGACCAAGCGAGCATAGAACGAGACCGTGTACGGACGTCGCATCATCCGCAGCATTTCGTCAGAGCCATTTTGCAGCGGCAGGTGAAAATGCGGCGCAAGCCGCGATGAGGACGCGACGATCTCTACGATCTCATCGGTGCAGTCCATGGGCTCCAAAGAGCTGATTCGGAACACCACGTCGTCATCGATCTCCGCAAGCGTAAGGACCAGACGCGCGAGCGACGAGCCATCATGCAGGTCTCGGCCATACGAGCCGAGATGCACGCCTGTAATCGCAATTTCCTTGTAACCAGCCGCAGTAGCGCGGCGCACGTCATCGATGACCTGGCCAAGTGGGCGTGAGCGGCTGTGACCCCGCGTCTGCGGAATTATGCAGTAGCTACATTGCTCCTCGCAGCCGGTCTGTACACGCAGTGTAAGGGCCGTTCGGCCTGCGGTCCCGGGCTCGAGCGTGCGCCCGCATGGACCGTCGCCGTCGCGGAACCGCTCCGCGGTCGTGAGGCCAATGTCCGGAGCGATGGTGGACACCAGCGCGTCTTTTGCACTATTCGCAACGACACGGACGACATTGGGCAGCACGGATACTTCGTCCGGACGGCGCGTCGCATAACATCCGGTCACAATTACGCGGACCGACGGGTTCGAGCGCGCAATACGACGAATGATTTGGCGAGCGCTCTGGTCGGCGCTCGCCGTGACCGAACAGGTATTGACGACAACCAGGTCCGCTTGTTCTGGCGGTACGGCCGTCGCACCTCGCGCACGCAGGCCGTCTTCGACGAGCAGCGAGTCAGCCTGATTGACACGGCAGCCGAACGTGACGACGGCGTACTTCAAAACGTCAGACTTCATCGAGCGCCTTACGGCCGATGTCGGACCTGAACTGCATCCCGTCGAATCGAATGCGGGCTGCGGCACGATAGGCCACGTCGATCGCGTCTCTGAAATCGCTTCCGGAACCGACGACTGTAAGCACGCGCCCACCGGCTGTCATCAAACCGCCGTCGCTCCGTCGCGTAGCAGCGTGAAACACCAACGCACCCGGAACGCCGGCTGCATCTTCGATGCCGCGGATTATCTTGCCGGTCTCCACTTGGTCCGGGTAGCCGGCGGATGCCAGCACCACGCCGACACGCGGCTCGGCGAGGAAGCGCGCTTGCCGCGACGGCAGCGCACCTTCGGCGGCCGCAGCAAGCAGTGCGGACAAATCTTCATCGAGACGCGGCAATAGCACCTGCGCCTCCGGGTCGCCAAGACGTACGTTGAATTCGATGACCTTCGGGCCTGCTGCGGTAAGCATGAGGCCGACATAGAGGAATCCGCGGTACGGATGGCCTTCGTGCGCCATGCCCTCGAGGACCGGACGAACAATCTCGGTCTCGACGCGTCGCTCGACGTCACTCGTCATTCGAGGTGTCGGCGAGAACGCGCCCATGCCTCCCGTGTTCGGACCACGATCACCGTCGAAGATCCGCTTGTGATCCTGCGCAGATGACAACGGAACGAACGTGGTGCCGTCGGCCATGACAAAATAGGACGCCTCTTCGCCCACAAGGCATTCTTCAAGCACAAGACGATCACCCGCTGCACCAAAAACGCGGTTGACCATCGCCAGCTCGACCGTCTGATCGGCCGTGGCGCGATCGGCCGCAATCACCACGCCCTTGCCGGCCGCCAGGCCGTCTGCCTTGAGCACGATGGGATAACCGAGAGCGCCGCTCGCGATCACCGCATGTGCTGCAGCAGCCGAATCGCAGACTTCGAATCGCGCGGTCGGCACGCGATGACGATGCATGAAATCTTTCGCAAACGCCTTGCTCGATTCGAGCGCCGCCGCGTTCTTTGTCGGACCGACGATCGCACGCCCGTTGGCGGTAAACACGTCGACAATGCCGAGACTGAGCGGCAACTCGGGACCGACGACGGTCAGATCCACCTTCTCGCGGGTCGCGATTTCGAGTAGCCCTGTCGTGTTGGCCACGTCACCCGCAATGCATGTTCCTGCGCCGGCAATTCCTGGATTTCCTGGGGCGCAAAGCACTTCGGAGACGCCCGGTTCGGCGGCCAGTTTCCAAACGAGCGCGTGCTCCCGGGCTCCGCTGCCGATGACGAGAATCTTCATGAAAATCGGGGGTAATTACCTGCCAGACAAGAGGTTGGCAGCCGGGGCCGTGGGGCGTCCAGTAGAGCAGGCCGGCCGGCGCGCGCACTCAGTGCAACTGACGGCGACTATTTCGTTGACGTAGCGCCGGGTTGCGCCTAGAATCCGCGCCTGCCCGTGATAGCCTAACATATTCGACGTTTTTTAAAGGCCGTCACAGTGGAGTCCGTAGGCCGGTGAGGGGGTGTTTCATAGCGTGGCTGAAGTCAAGCTACAGGAAGGCGAGTCGATCGAGAGCGCCCTCCGTCGGTTTAAGCGAAAGGTTCAGCAGGAAGACATCATCAAGGACATCAAGAAGCACTCCTTCTATTTGAAGCCGGGTGATAAGCGTCGGGCCAAGCAGGCGCTGGCGCGGAAGCGGAACCGAAAAAAGCTCCGACGCGAAACGGAATAGCGCGCCGGCGTGATCGAGCACGAGGTGGCGACCGATGGAGTTCCAGGACAAATCCCTCAGGTGTGTGGACTGTGGCGCGGAATTCATCTGGACGGCCGGTGAGCAGCTTTTCTTCGCGGACAAGCAGTTCAAAAACGAGCCGAAACGATGTAAAGGCTGCAAGGCCAAGCGCGCTACGCGGATGACATCGGGCTCCGTAGCACGTGAACGTGTCGAAACACACACCACCTGCTCGGCTTGCGGGAAAGAGACGACCGTTCCGTTCCGCCCGACGCAGGGCCGTCCCGTGTTCTGCAAGGAGTGCTTCCAGCAGCGGAAGTTTGCCGGTGCTGGGGGCGTCTAGCGCTCTCGCAACGCGCACTCCACGATCGCACGTCGACACCGACTGACAAGGGCCAGGCCGTCGGGCCTGGCCCTTGTTTTTCCGTATGTTAGAATCGCGGTTTTCATCAAGCGCGATCATTGAGGGAGAGTCATGCAGATCGAGGAACGTTCAGCTGGCGACGTCACCATTCTGGACCTGAAGGGAAGAATGACGCTCGGCGACGGCGATGAAATTCTGAAGGACAAGGTCAACAGCCTCGTCGCACAAGGGCGCAGAAAACTGGTCCTGAACCTGGCGGGCGTTCCCTACATCGACAGCGCTGGCCTGGGCGAAATCGTGCGGACCTATACGACAGTCAGCAGGCAAGGCGGGAGCCTCAAACTCCTGAGCCTGACTAAGCGGATCACCGATCTGCTGTCGATTACAAAGCTGCTGACCGTGTTCGAAACCTACGACAGTGAAGCGGACGCCGTCCGGAGCTTTGCCTCTTCCGCCAACGTCTGATCGTCGGTGATCACCGAGTCACGCCGTGAGGTCCGGCGCTCCACAACGGCGCTCCTCGCGACGTCGCTTCGTCCCGAGCAGTGGACGAAGAATCTGCTGCTTTTCGCGGGCCTGCTGTTCGGCGGGCGATTACTGCAACTCGGCGCGGTCATCACCGCTCTGGCAGGATTCGCGATCTTCTGCGCACTGTCCGGCGCAACCTATCTCCTCAACGACATCTGGGATCGCGAGGCCGATTGGCGTCATCCCCTGAAACAGACCCGACCGATTGCGTCGGGACAGCTTGATATCAGGACCGGCGCCTGGAGCGCCGTTGTCTTGATCGCCGGCGCGATCGGGGCAGCCTGGCTCTTGAGCCCCAGGCTGGCGGGAATTGCGGCGACGTACGTGGGGCTGCTTTTCTTCTACTCCACCACACTCAAACACGTGGTCATCGTCGATGTGCTCGCGATCGCGGGCGGTTTCGTGATCCGGGCCGTCGCCGGCGCCGTTGCGGTGGAAGTTCCCATCGGATCGTGGCTCCTGGCGTGTACGACCCTCCTGGCCCTTTTCCTCGCGCTCAGCAAACGGCGTCACGAGCTGGTTTTCCTCGGAGAGGACGCTTCCCGCCACCGGCGGAGCCTCGAACACTACAGTCCCTATCTCCTTGATCAGATGATAGCGGTCGTAACTGCGTCCACGCTGATCGCCTACACAGTTTTTACGACCAGCGCCGACACTGCGCAGCGTTTGGGAACGACCCGACTCGTCTTTACGGTTCCGTTTGTGCTGTACGGAATCTTTCGATATCTCTATCTAGTGCATCAGCGCCTCGGCGGGGGCAGTCCCGCCGAGATGCTGCTCACGGACCGGCCTCTGTTGCTATGCGTGGCACTATGGGCGTGGGCCGTGATGTTGTTGATGTATTCACCATTGGGCCGCTGACTATGCCCCTTGTGATTGACGTTCCCGCCCCTCCTGCCGATCGGCCGCGCACCCGGACCGCGCGCGTCGCCGTCGTCCGAACACGCCCGGAGACCGTCATCGAGGATTACGGACGTGTCATGCACCTGGCCGGGTACAGCGACGTTCTCACGCGCGATCGGGACACGCTGCTCAAACTCAATCTGTCCTGGACGAAGTACTTCCCCTCGTGTTCGTCGCAGCCCTGGCAGGTCGACGGGGTGATTGCGACCATGCTGCGCGACGGATTCGAGCGGCGCCGGCTTATACCCATCGAAAATCGCACCGTGGTCACCGATCCGCGCAAGGGATGCCGCAACAACCGCTGGGAAGGCGTGCTCGATCGATTCGGCCTGACGTTCACGCCGCTACCAGAGGTCGAGTGGCGCGTCTACCCTTTCAAGAGCCCGCTCCTCAAACTCAACGAGATCTTTCCTGAGGGCATCCAGATTCCCGCTATATACCCGGGGAAACAGATCCTGCACATGCCCACTGTCAAGACTCACGGCCACGCTGTGATGACGGGGTCCGTGAAGAACTCCTTCGGCGGCCTGCTGCGCGAAGTGCGGCACTACGCCCATAAGTACATGCACGAAGTGCTCGTCGATCTCCTGTACATGCAGCGCGAGCTGCACCCGGCGGTGTTCACCGTGATGGACGGCACGGTCGCTGGCGACGGCGCCGGCCCGCGCACGATGATTCCTCGTGTCAAGAACCTGATCCTCGCCGCAGCCGATTCCGTCGCAATCGATGCCATTGCAGCGAGGCTCATGGGCTTTGATCCGATGTCTATTCCTTTCTTGCGGATCGCCCACGAACGGGGGCTGGGCATCGCTGATCCTCGTGACATCGAGCTGACCGGCGATGACGTGTCCCAGGAAAATTTCGGCTTCGAAACGCGGCGTTCACTCGTAATCTGGGGCGACCAGATGATTCGCAAAGGGTTTCTACGTCCATTGGAGCGGCTCCTGCTGCATTCGCCGCTCATGGTCTGGGCGCCTTTTGCGTCGAACGTCTACCACGACGCATTCTGGTATCCGACAATCGGCCAGTCGCGCATCCGGTCCTTCATGCGCACGGAGTGGGGCACCCTTTTCAGAAAGTACTGAATCGATGGATCAGAATCAGGAAAGGCGCCGAGGACATTTTCACCGCGGCCGGCGCGGTCCCGATCGGCGCGGGATCGAGCGACGAACGCAGCCGCAACAGGTGCAGGGAGGCCGAGACCAAGTCGACGTCGAGCAGATCATGCGGGATATTCGCGCCCGCATCGCCCAGCGTCAGGGCATCGATTTATCCAATCAGCAGATTCAGGATCTGGCGGCGCGACGCCTGGAATCCATTCTCGACCCTCGCGCCATCAAACCGTCGCTGCTGGAAGGGCTACGCCGCAGCGCTGGAGCCGTAACGGCCACCGCCGCACCAAAACCGTCGAGCGAACCCGTTTATACCTTCGACCACACAACCATCTACGATTCGCCTCGCGCGGTGCTGCGCTTCATCCGGCGGCTGCTCAATCCACTTCTCAAGCTCTTCTTCAATCCGAATCCGCTCATTCGCGCGCTGCACCTGCAGGCGCGCCTGAACGTCGAGGCGGCCGAGCGTGAAGCGGAACGCGACCGCCGCCAGACGGAATGGAACGCACTCCACTACGAAATCCTGCAACGTGTCGTGACCGATGTCTCGCGTGTGAGCCTCGAGCTCCACGCGCTGTCCATGCGCATCGAATCGCTGAACGCACGCATCGAGTTCAACGACCGGAGAGTTCGAAGCATCGAAGGCACGGCTCAGTCTGGACGTGCTGCGGCACGATCCATGGACACGGTCGCGTCGCAGCCGGCCTCTGCAGAGCCGATCCCAACGGCTGAAGGGGTCGAGGGTGCCACAACGGAGAGCTCCCGACGGCGGCGGCGACGACGACGCGGGCGGCGCGGTGGGCTTCCGCAGGGAGAAGTGTCGGCGCCCGCGACCTCAGCGCCCGTCGGAGCCACAGCGATGCCCATCGAGCAGGGGATCGCTGGAGATGTTGCCCCAGCACCAACGGATACCGACTCCATACCGCCTGTGCCGCAAACCCCGATGGGCGAACTGACCGCAGAGGACGCTCCCACAGCGAGCGAAGACCGGGAGTCATCCCCGATCCCATCTCCTCGAGAGCCTGAACCGTCTGTTCCGCCTCCCGCCATCTCCGGAGAACAGACCACGACCGAGGCGTCGCAAGGGACTTTTGAACCGCCAGATACCGATCGCTCGGATCAGTGAGGTTCGTCTTTCAGACGCGCGAGAGTGAATGAAGCTCGCTATCGTCGTCCAGCGATACGGAGCCGACATCAGCGGTGGTGCCGAGCTGCATGCGCGGTATATCGCCGAACGATTGTCCGCTCACGTCGACGTGCGAGTGCTGACGACCTGCGCGCGCGACTACCTGACGTGGCGAAATGAGTTTCCGTCCGGGACTGAATACGTAAACGGGGTCCCTGTAGAACGCTTTCCGGTCTTGCGCGAGCGCGATCTGAACGACTTCGGCCTGCGGCAGCAGCGTGTGTTCGGGCGCGTGCACACGCTGAACGAGGAGCTTGACTGGCTCGAGAGCCAGGGCCCGGTCAGCCCGGGTTTGATCACGCGGCTTCGACGCTCGGTCGCGGAGTTCGACTTCGCCCTGCTGTTCTGTGCGCGGTACTATCAAACGTATTACGGCGCGCGGGTGGCAGCCGACCGCGCGGTGCTCGTTCCAACAGCAGAACGCGAACCGGCACTGGGCGTCTCGATGTTCCAGCCAATTTTCCGCGGCGTTCGCGGAATCATGTACAACTCCGCCGAAGAGCGTGCTGCAATCCAGGCCGTTTCTCGCAACGACGATGTGCCCGGTATAGTGGTCGGAGTGGGGTCGGTCATCCCTGCCGATGTGGAGCCGGCACGAGCCCGGCAGAAGTTCGGACTCAACAACCGGTTCATCGTGTACGTCGGCCGGATCGACGCCAATAAGGGTTGCGCTCAGCTCTTCGATTTTTTTATCCACTATCTCGAAGGTCCGAGACGCCATGTCGATCTCGTGCTGATCGGAAAAGGGGACTTGCCGGTTCCGTCACATCCGCACATCCATCACCTGGGTTTCGTGACCGATGAGGACAAGTTCGACGTAATGGCCGGCGCAGAAGCCCTCGTGATGCCGTCCCCCTACGAAAGTCTTTCGATGGTTGCGCTCGAAGCGTGGGCACTCGGCCGGCCCGTGGTAGCTAACGCGCGGTGTGATGTGCTGCTCGGTCAATGCCTGCGAAGCAACGCCGGCTTGTATTACGAGCACTCCGCCGAATTTGATGCCGTCCTCGATCGCTTTCTCGAGGACTCGTCGCTCGTCGCTCGGCTCGGCGAACACGGCCGCAGCTACTTCGTGCGCCACTACAGCTGGCCCGTGATCGAACGGAAGTACCTCAACATGCTCGAAGAACTGAAGTCAGAGCCTCCGACCCACGAGATGGAGCCGATGCCAGGATGGCTCGCCCGCCATCGTGCTGACGTGCCGCCGGCGATCGACGTTGTGGCGGGACTTCCGTCCGGCCCGGTGATTAGTGACGTCGAGGACGTGCATGCCAAGGAGCGCAGGGCCGTGACGTGCGAGGCGCGCGTATGAAATTCGCGTTCATTACGCCTCGATACGGCGCCGACATCGCGGGTGGGCCGGAACACGTGTGTCGCCTGTTCGCCGAGCAGGTCAGCGGACGTCATCACGTGGACGTACTCACAACGTGTGCACGGGATCCACGGACGTGGAGGAACGAGTACCCGGAAGGTGCCGACCGGATGCGCAGCGTTCTTGTACGCCGGTTCGCTGTAAACCAGGAGCACGACCGTACGGCGTTCCGCCACCTTTCGACGCGAATGTTCGGCATGCCCCATGGCCGCGACGACGAACACGAATGGGTACGGCGACTGGGACCAACATCGCCGGCCCTGATTGAGTACCTGAAGCGGCATCACCGCTCCTACGATGTGCTCGTGTTTTTCTCGCTCTATCATCCGACCACGGTATTTGGCCTTGCCGTTGCGCCTGAACGAAGCGTGCTGTTCCCGTGCCTGCGGCTGGATCCGGCACTGCGATTCGGAATCTGGTCGGATCTGTTGGGTTCGGTAAAGGCGATCGGTTATCTGTCGGCAGCGGAACGCCATCAGACGCAAGGTTTCTTTCGACTGCCAACGCCGGACGAGGTCGTGGGCGTCGGAATCGAGGCTCCAGCACAGCAGACGTACCCCCGTCACCAGCAGGATCCCACCGACGACATGGCGGAAGCCGACCATGACCAGCGCGAGGAGTCACAGGAAGTCGAACCGAGCGAGTACCTTGCAGGTCGCGGTGTGCCGTTTCGACGCCGCCACCGCCTATACGGAGCGTTCGTGCTCTACGCGGGACGCGTACAGCCGAATAACGGCTGCGAGGAACTGCTGGAATATTTCGACGCGTACGCGTCGGGCAACGGGACCACTACGCTGGTGCTGATGGGCGCCAAGCTGATGAACGTGCCGGAACAGCCCCATCTCCGCATGGGAGGTGTTCTGCCCGAGCGAGAGCGGATGATTGCCTACGAGGCGGCCGATGTGACCGTTGCGCCGGAGCCCGATGACCCGGCTGCGATCGCGGCGCTCGAAAGTTTTGCTGTGGGCACGCCGGTGCTCGCCAGTGCGAGGAACGCCGCCGCCGCAGACTATTGCCGCCGCGCAAATGCTGGCCTGTATTACGGCACGCGCGACGAGTTCATCGAGGCTCTGCGACTGCTGATGAACGACCCACGCCTGCGCGCGCGCCTGGGCGAGAACGGCCGTCGGTACATCCGGCTCAATCACCGATGGGATGCAGTCCTGGGTCGATTCGAGCGTCTGATGATGCGCGTCCGAAAACCGTGAGCCCGGAAACCGAAGGGGATGTCCCATACTCGGAAGATCTGCAAGATCCGAGCGACGCCAAGGCATGGGTCGAAGCTGCAGACCGCAAGCGACCCCTCCGCGTTCACATACGCCGCGCCATCGTCAATGAGCTCCGGCTGCTCGCGCCCGGCTCACGGGTGCTCGAATTAGGATCCGGCCCAGGGCTGCTTGCCGAACAAGTGCTGCTGAATTGCCCTGCGATCACAAAATACACGTTGCTGGATTTTTCCGAGCCGATGCTCGAAATGAGTCGAGACCGCGTCGCCCGATTTCCGTCCGCCGAGTTCGTGAACGCCGATTTCCGATCCGAAGGCTGGATGCGGTGTCTGACGGCGCCCTACGACGCGGTCGTGTCGATGCAAGCGGTGCACGAGGTACGTCACAAACGCCACGTACCGAAGCTGTACGGACACGTTCACGAACTCCTGGCAAGCGACGCACCTTTTCTCATAGCGGACCGCGTCCCGGAAGACGACTCGCCGCGCAGCGCGGCGTTGTTCATGACGGAACGGGAACAGACTCGCGCCCTGGCCGATGCCGGGTTCCACGACGTCCGGGTGGTGATGTCGGGCGATGCGCTGGTATTGTGTCAGTGCAGAAAGGCCGCGCGAGGCTGATGCTCAGTCCCGCGTAAACTCGCTGATTGGGAATGCCGGACGTGTTCTGGACGGACCCGTGCTCTTGGCGTCTCCGTCCGACGTCGCCGAGTCGTGGTCGCCGTTCTTCTTTCGGCGCGGTCCGATCTCGTAGCGCTTGATCATCTCGTTCAGCGTGGTCGGTTTGATTCGAAGCAGTTCAGCCGCGCGCTTCTGCACACCTCCAGCCGCTTCGAGCGTCGACTCAATCAGCCGCTTCTCGACGTTCATTATGACGTCCTTGAAGGAAATGCCTTCAGGAGGCACCACGAACCTCGGGATGTGAAATGCGGGTGATGACCGCACCTGCTCGGGAATCAGATCCGCGCCAATCCGTGGACTTGTCGAGAGAACCACGGCGCGTTCGATGACGTTTTCGAGCTCGCGAACGTTTCCGGGCCAATCGTAATCCGTCAACATATCGAGCGCATCGGGTGTCAGCTCGAGCCCAGGCTTGTCGTTTTCGCGGCTGTACTTTTCGAGAAAATGCTGTGCAAGAACGGGCACGTCCTCTTTTCGTTCTCGCAGCGAGGGGAGCGAGATGTTGATGACGTGCAGCCGGTAGTACAGGTCCTCGCGGAATCTGTCCCTGCCCATCATCTCCCGAAGGTCACAGTTGGTCGCTGCGATGATGCGCACATCGACCTTGATCGTTTCCATCCCGCCCAGTCGCATGAACTCACGTTCCTGCATGACGCGCAGCAGCTTCGCCTGCGTGTCGAGCGGAATGTTGCCGATCTCGTCGAAGAAGATGCTGCCGCGATCGGCCACGTCACACAAACCCTTCTTCGGGTAGACCGCACCCGTGAAGGCGCCCTTCACGTGACCGAAGAGTGTTGACTCGAGCAAATCGGACGGCAGATTTCCCGAGTTCACCGTGACAAACGCACGATCGGCGCGCGAGGAATGCGCGTGGATAGCCCTGGCGACCAGTTCCTTGCCTGTTCCACTCTCGCCCGTAACCAGAATGGTCGAACGACTCGGCGCAGCCTGGATGATCAGGTTGAATACCTGCTTCATGCGAGCGCTCCGCCCGATGATTCCTGCAAAGTGCTCCTGCTGAGCCTGCAGCGTCTGTCGAAGCGCCGTGTTCTCCGCCTTCAGCTGGCGACGTTCCACCGCGTTTCGCACCGCGACCAGAACTTCATCGTTCTTGAAAGGCTTCGTGATGTAGTCGAATGCGCCGAGCTTCATCGCCGAGATCGCGGTCTCGACCGACGCGAAAGCCGTGATCATTAGTACCGGCAGCTCGTCATCGGCTTTTTTCAGCTCCTCCAGCGTGGCCATCCCGTCGATGCCGGGCATCATGAGGTCGACAATCGCGATATCAAACGGGATCGACCTGGCCAGCTCGACTCCTTCGGTTCCCGTCGACGCGAGGCGGACCTGATAACCCTCGCGCGTCAGAAGTGCCTCGAGAATCTCCCGCATGATCTCTTCGTCGTCGATAACCAGAATGGAAGCATTGCGTCGCATGAGAAACCCTGTTAGGAATGTGCTGCCCGGGGCCCGGCAGCTGGTGCAATCCCCGTCGACACGAGCCACCGGCGGCAGTTTGACAATGAATCGCGTGCCGTGGCCGACGGCGCTCTCGCATTCGATAGAACCGAGATGCTCGCGAACGATTCCGTACGTAATCGAGAGGCCAAGGCCAGTTCCATGACCCATGGACTTTGTCGTGAAGAACGGGTCGTAGATGCGCGCAATGTATTCGCTCGGGATCCCGGCTCCCGTGTCGGCGACTTCCACGACGGGTCTGCCGTCCTTGAGGGACGTGCTGACCGATAGCCATCCCCCCTTGGGCATCGCGTCCTTCGCGTTGAGAAACAGGTTCAGGAACACCTGCTGCAACTTGTGCTCGTAGCCGCGGACCAGCACGGGTTCGTCGCTCAGCTCGCGGCGCACTTTGATGTGCTGCAGCTCGAGCTGGTGTTCCAGCAGCGACAGCACGTCATTGATTACGGCATTGAGGTCGACCGGACCCATTTCGCCGCCAGCCGCGCCCGTGGGCCTCGACAGATTCAGCAGACCGTTCACGATCTTCGCAGCGCGAAACGTCTGCCGCTCGATCTTCTCCAGCAGCCGCGTGCGGGGATCCTCGGGATCCGAGCCTTCGAGAAGCATCTGAGTGAAGCTGGAGATTCCAGTCAGCGGCGTGTTCACCTCGTGCGCAACACCGGCAGCCAGCAGGCCGATCGAGGCCATCTTTTCTGAAATCTGAAGCTGCTCTTCGAGCTCGACGCGCCGTGTAATGTCCTCGACGATCACGATCGTGCCGACGGTAGTCTGAATGCGCCCATCAACGGCCCGGAGCGGCACGACCGCGAGATTGACGATCATCGTCGGCCCAGTGCTGGCCCGGCCGGCAAGGCTGATGCGTGAGAGCAGGGTCCCTTTGGGAGTGTCGCGTCGCGCCGCTCTGATCGCCTCGACGACTGCCGGATCGAATACCCGATCCAGCGTCTGCCCCACCGCCTCGCTGCGAGGGACGCCGTACAAGTGTTCGAGCGCTCGATTCCACCGCACAATCCGATCGTCGAGCGTGACAACCAGCAAACCGTCGTCGAGAGACTCGAGAATGTTTTCGTTGAACGCGCGCAATCGATCGAGCTCGAGCGCTTTCACGTGGAGCTGCCGGTAAAGGCGCGCATTTTCGAGTGCCGTAGCCATCTGGCCAGCAACGGTGGCGAGGAGCGCCGTGTCCTCGCTGTTGAGCGGCTCACCCGATTCCTTGCGACCGAGCGCAAGCACAGCGATCGTTCCTTCATTCGACACACATGGAATGAGGTACGACAGCCCTGCCGAGCGCCAGCGGTCGAATTCCTCCGGCGAAAAGCCGCTCGCGGCGATCGGATCGTCGAGCGCAACGAGGTGGCCCGCTGCTAAACGTGCGCCGATCTCCGAACCTGCGGCCATGGGTACAGGACGCTCGTCGAACCCGGAAGCGGCAACGACCTCGAACTGCGGCGCAGTCTCGCTGGCAACCATGAGCGCCATCCGGTCCACCACCAGGGTCTCCATGACGCGGGCAACAAACCGTTCGGCGAGCCGGTTGAGGTCGAGGTCGCGGTTCAAATCGCGCGCGAACCCCACGAGCGCCCGGCGGTAGTCGTACCGATCACGGTAGAACACGCGGTCGAGACCGTTCTGCACCGCCCGCTTCACCGAGGGCGCGAGCAGGAGCGCGATCACCGTAACGGCAGCGGCGAGAATCCAGTTGTAGCCGGCGCTGCCTTGCGAAAACAGCCGCGTAAACCCCTGCAGGAGCACGACGTAAATTGCGACGACAGCCGCGACCGCGGCGATATACCCCAGGGTACGCTTGATGATGACTTCGATGTCCATGAGCCGGTACCGCACGATGGCCGAGGCGTAGGCCAACGGAACCAGGCTCAAGGGAACCGCAGAGAGCTGCATCGGGAGCGATGGCTCTACACCCACAGTCCACGGTATGGCGTAGCCGAATACAAACGGAGCGCTACCGATGCTCGTCCCCCAGGTGATCCATCGCAGCTGACGCCGCGCCGTGATGGAGCGTGCATCGCCGAACATTGGTGTGAGAGCCACAAGCCCCGCGACGAAACACGCGGCGAGATAGGCGTGCTCGAGGCGATCGAGCATACCGACCATTCCAACGAAAAGCGACGCATCCGAGGCGCTGCGGGCCAGCACGACGATACGCACAACGCCCAACGCGGCGGCAGGCACATAGATCAGCGGGACGAGGACACGACTGATCCGATCCGATCCCCACCTGCGCGTCCGCTCTGGAAACACCAGCGCGAAGTGCAGGAACAGCGACGGGAGCATGAGCATCGAAATGGCATCGCCCCAATAAAACACCCAGTCGAGACGATCCAGACGTCCACTGAACGAAAACGTGAAAAGACCAAAGAACGCGACTGACAGCCAGAGAAAATGAAGCGTAGCCGGATCGCGAGGACGCAGTGCGCGCACGGCACCGCCGACGAGCAATGTAAAGATGCCGACGCCGGCGAGCAGGAAATAGAACGGACGGGCGCCGTTCGGAATGGACGCAATCCGCAGATCTACGACTTCACGAGTGCCCAATCGCAGGACGGTATAGCGCGCCGTAGCTCCTGGCCGCGAGCCGTGGAGCGCGGTGACGACGTCGTCAAGGCTCTGCACCGGCTGGTCGTCAATAGCCAGGAGCACATCGCCGCGACGCACGTCCGCCTGCGCGGCGGGCGTATTTTCCGCGATCTCGGCAGCAACGACGCCCTCAGCCCCGACGCGCCAGAGCACACCGTCCTCGACCTCGTCGAACGTGGCCCGAGCCACGATGTTCGCGGCGCCCAAAGACAGCAGGACACCGACGACGACGATCGGGAAGACAGAGTGAGCCCAGCGAACCCACGGGCTCTGAACACACGACGAGCCTGATACTCCCAGCATCGGGTAATCGCGCGGACCAACCGCGAAACTGCTCGAAGGAGCAAACGACATACCACGATGAGAGTCGTCAAATCTGTCGTAAGACACTGTAACTAAAAGCCTTATTCGCCAAGTAAGCGGTGTCGAGACAACTCCCGATCCAAACGTCAGTACTGTCCGTTCAACAAAATGGACGCCAGAAACGGCGAAAAAAATAAGTCAAAGACCACGGTCGCATCCGGTCTGACTGGATTCGACCGCGGTTTTTGACTTCGACTGACTCCCTAGAACCGAACCGTTACGCCGCCGACGATGCGTTTCGGGGGCCGAATGGCGAGGACCTCGTCATACACCGACGTGTCGAGCAGTTCCTCTCGGAACATGCTGCGGACCGCCATCAGCATCTCCACATCAGCCCCGGCGAAGCTCAAAAACGGCAGCGCCTGCGTGAGCTGCACGTCGAACCGCGCACCGCCGTCGGGCGATGTCCCCCGTCCCGCGTCAAATCGAGAGTTCACCTTGTACATCACGAACACGCGTGTGTCGGTCACAGGCAGGGTGCTATCGACGGTAGTCGTGATGTCGTGAAAACGTTCGCGTTCGCCCCGCCGTATGACAACGGGTAGCAACGACAACGCTCTCTCGGCGGGCGAGGTCCCGTCCCACGCTGAATCGATGTGCGTGTAATCGAGCGACGCGCGCAATCGATCGGCTACCGTGCGGCTGACACTCACACCCCATCCACGAGCGCCAAAATCACCGGCAGACGCGACGTAGTAATGGCTCACGCCGAGAACAGGAGAGCCGGGAAACGCACCGAACAACGTCACGAGCTGATCGTTCACGCGCTGACGAAACACGCGAACACCCGTCACAAGCTCGTTGCCCCACTCGCGCTCGGCCGCTATTTCTACATGATCGAGGCGTTCGGCTCTGAAGCCACGACGGGATGAGAGGGCCGAAAACGTCCGTTCCGGAGGCAACCACAATCCACTGGAGGGCGGAATGAATTCCTCTGCCCCTGGAGCGATCTCCCGGTGCGAGACTGCGGCGCGCACCTTGAAACTGTCATCGGGCGTCGGCGTGACCGTCACGCTTGCGCGCGGGCTGAACAACACTCCCTCGCGCAGATAGTCATACCGGGCGTACTTTGCGCCATAATTGATCGCGAGCCTCGGCGTGACCGTCCAATTGTCGTACGCGTATAACGTGCCGACGGTGCGGCTGTCGTCGAACACGTTCGATCGGGCGATCGCGTTGGGGCGCAAGAATGACTGCGTGCCGTACGACAACCCGGCCTCGTATCGATGCGGTGCGGGGGCACGTTCAAATGACGCCGCGACAATCCACGACGACACATCGCCCTGTCCCTGATTGACGGCGCCACGCATCGTCCAGTGGCCGCTGCTCGTCGGGGCCTCCAGTGTCGCAAAGGCGACGCCACGCGGAAGCCACGTTTGCATCGACAACAAGTCTTGCGGTCTGTCGAACGATGTGCTCGTCAACAGATCGATATGCCCGTTCCACGGGACGCTGGCAAACATCGACGCGAGCTTCGCAGGCTTGCCAATCGCCCATTCGAGGCTGTCAAACGAGTCGTCAAGGAAGTCGTGATTTCCGCCGATACCATCGATCCCGTCGATCGCGGTCTCCTTGAGGACACTGCGCTTCAGATGGCGCAGCCTCCATGCCACCTCTCCGTGATCGTGATTTTCACTTTCACCACCGTCGGGAACGGCGGCGGGCACTTCACTCGGACCGACACCTGCAGCGAGGATGGCCGCATCGCCGTCACTTTCACCGCGGCGTGTCAGCGCGATCGCTGCCACTGTCAGCGTTGCACTATTGACTTGAACAAGCCGGCTGCGCGGCGGAAGGTATCCCTGCAGGTGCGCGCGCACGACGTAGGGGCCGTAGGGAATGTTGCGGAACGAGAATCGCCCTTCGGGGTCGGACACTGCGAATACAGAAGTCGATCCGAACGCGGACACGACGACCCCTTCAAGGGGACGGCCGCGGTCGTCGAGCACGGTCCCCTGAACCACGGCGTGTGGCGTGGCTGGCGCCTGCACCAGCGTCGCCGCGTGCATTCGTGCGTCAGATTGCGCAGTGGCAGACCGGGGGCCGGTTACCACACACGCCAGCACAACCAACGTGCTTACGGTGAAATGGCGCGTCATGGATGGCCGGCGGCCTCGTCGCTCCTCAGGCTTGAACCGTAAACGTCGCGTTATGCGTGAGCATCTTCCCAGACAGCTTGTCGGTGATCTTGATTTCCGCCCGGTACTCGCCGGCCGGAAAACTCTTCAACGGCACACCGAGGAAGCCCAGGACCTGATGCCCCGACTTGACATTGAAGCCGGGCGGCAGCGTTGACTGGTTGATGACCTGTGGCTGCGTCTTGTTGAAGAACTTCTCACCGTCCCCCGTCTTCTGATGGAAGTTGTACTCGATCGTCACATCGGGGACACCGTTGTTGTCTTGGACGCCGTAAATCCAGAACAGCAACTGCAGGTCGCCCGCCGTTTTCAGAGTCGCGTCGGCGGCCGGAACCACGCGAAGCGTGCCACCGAAGGTATACGGGTTAGTCCGCTGTTCCTCCGCGCTGAGCGGAGAGGTCAGCGGCTCGACCGAGTCCGCGATGATTGGCGTGCTGATCGTGATATCGGGGCCGGAGAAATCGGGAACCGTCAACGTCTGACGCAGCAGGCCTGACTTCTGCGGCGCCGCGTTCCGCGGCGGCTGCTGCGGCGTCTTTTCTTTTATGCCAATGAAAAGATCGTACTCGCCAGATTTCAGCATCACCGCACGGGATACCTTGCCGCCGCTAGGCACATCCAGGAACTGGATGTCATCCCACGGGTACACCGGGGCGGCCTGCTGTTCCTTGTCGCGATTGTTGTTGTTTTGCGGCGCTGGCGGAGGCGGCGCAGGGGCGGCGCCCTTCGCGACGGCCCGGACGTAAAGCGCAACTCCTGGCGCTGCCAGCTTGCTCCCGTCGATAGTAACTGTGAATGGAATGAAAGTCGCGTCGCCCGCACCTTTCACGAAGTGATTTCCGGTCCACGTAACCGGTATGTCGGTTGGCGCCGGCTGCTTCCCGGCTGACACGGCATCGACCAGCTGAACGAGCGCCTGGATGTCACGCTGTTCCTGCTGGCTTCTCCGCTCTTGTTCGCGGCGATTCTGCGGGTTGCTCGGCTGCTGATTGTTTTGCTGCGCGACTACCGATGCACCAGCAAGCGAGCCGACGACGACGGCGACTGTAAGCACCCGACGGATATTCATCATTCCCCTCTTCGTGAACAACGGTCCACGCACGTTACGGACCATCCAAGAATCCGAATCGCCTGATCATAGGCACGAATGTGGGGCAAGTCAAACAAGCAAAACCCTCTAAATATCGAACATAACGAGGCGTTCTAGATCGAGACTCGCACACGCGCGTGCTATCATCGCCACCCCGTCGTGACGGCATGGACCTCGACGATATCCTGGTTGTCCTTCTCGCTGGCGGAACCGGCGAGCGCCTCTACCCGCTGACGAAAGAGCGCGCCAAACCGGCTGTTTACTTCGGCGGGCCTTACCGAATCATTGACTTCACGCTCAGCAACTGCATCAACTCCGGGCTGCGCCGAATCTTCATTGCCACCCAATACAAGTCCCTGTCCCTCAATCGTCATGTGCGGATGGGCTGGAACGTCGTGTCGGAGGAATTAGGCGAGTTCATCGAGTTACTGCCACCGCAAAAACGCGTCGGCGAACACTGGTATCTCGGCACTGCGGACGCTGTATACCAGAACCTGTACTCGATTGCGCGAGAGTCACCCAGCCACGTGATCGTGTTGTCGGGCGATCATGTGTACAAGATGGACTACTCGAAGATGTTTCGCTTCCACCTCGATCGGCAGGCGGATGCGACGCTCGCCGCCCTCGAAGTGCCCCTCACCGAGGCACCTCGATTCGGCATCGTCACCATCGATGAAGTCGATCGCGTCATCGGCTTTCAGGAGAAGCCGGAGACTCCCACACCTATTCCAGGATCCCAGGATGTGGCTCTCGGATCGATGGGTATCTACATCTTCCGCGGTGACGTTCTCGTCCACGCGCTCGAGGAGGACGCGGCTCGGGCCGATAGTGATCATGATTTCGGGAAGAACATCATTCCGTCGCTCATTCAGACATCGCCCGTCTTCTGTTATCGGTTTTACGATGAGAACAAGAAGGCGGCCAAGTATTGGCGCGATATCGGAACGCTGGATGCGTATTTCGAGGCGAGTATGGATCTGTGCCAGGTGAACCCTGAATTCAATCTGTACGACCCGGAATGGCCGCTGCGTACATATCAGCCACAGGCGCCGCCCGCGAAGTTCGTATTCGCCGAGCAGGGACACCGGTGCGGACAGGCCCTCGATTCCGTGATTTCAAGCGGGTGCATCATCTCGGGCAGTCGGATCATCGGAAGCATCCTGTGCCCGAATGTGCGAGTTCACAGCTTCTGTGAAATCGAGCAGTCCATCCTCATGCCAGGCGTTCGTGTCGGTCGTCACGCTCGACTCCGACGGACAATTGTCGACCGCGACGTCCTCATTCCGCGCGGGGCGCTGATCGGTTTCAACGCCGCAGAGGATCGGCGACGGCATACCGTCACGGAAGGGGGTGTCGTTGTCGTCACCGCGGAGGACGAGCCACTAATCGGACCGATAAGCGACGACGCGCTGCACGCCGAGGCCGATGCCGATCGCGGCGGCCATGCGCAGGCCTAGACCCATGCAGATCACCCGTATTCACGCCAGGGAAATTCTCGATTCGCGGGGGAACCCGACGGTCGAAGCCGAAGTATGGGCCGATACAGCCTTCGGCCGCGCAGCGGTTCCGTCAGGTGCCTCGACGGGCGAACGCGAAGCGCTCGAGCTTCGCGATGGCGACCCCCGGCGCTATTTCGGAAAAGGGGTGCTCAAGGCCGTCGAGCACGTCAACGGCGAGATCGCGCGAGCCTTGCGCGGATGTGCGCTCGATCAACGCGCCATCGATGATCGACTGATCGCGCTGGATGGCACGCCGGCCAAGAGTCGTCTCGGCGCCAACGCGCTTCTCGCCGTCTCAATGGCGGCCCTCAAAGCGGGCGCCGCCGCATCCAACGAGCCGCTCTACACACACATCGCGCGTCTGAACGGCCGCCCGACGGCGGAATACCTGTTGCCGGTGCCCATGATGAACATCCTGAACGGCGGCGCACATGCCGACAGCAGCGTCGACTTGCAGGAGTTCATGGTGATGCCAATCGGGCTGCCCAGTTTCGCCGAGGCGCTCCGAGCTGGAACTGAAGTCTTTCACGCCTTGCGACTCATCCTCAAGAAAGCGGGGCATTCGACGGGCGTCGGCGACGAAGGCGGTTTCGCGCCCAATCTCCGTTCGAACCGCGAAGCCCTCGACCTGGTGGTTGAGGCGGTCAGCAAGGCCGGGTACAAACCGGGGCGGGATGTGTTTCTCGCGCTGGATGTTGCATCGAGCGAGCTCTGGCAGGACGGTCGCTACGTTTTTACGAAGTCTGGCGAGTCGACGCGGACGACGGCACAGATGATCGAGATGTACACCGAGTGGGTTGGCCAGTATCCGATTGCCTCGATTGAAGATGGGGTTGCCGAAAGCGACTGGGAAGGGTGGGTGATGTTGACGCGTGCACTCGGCGATCGCGTTCAACTCGTTGGCGATGACGTGTTCGTGACCAACCCGGCCATCCTCGACAAGGGCATTGCCGACGGCGTTGGAAATGCGCTGCTCGTCAAGCTGAATCAGATTGGCACCGTATCGGAGACACTTGATGCCATCACGTTGGCGCGCAGTGCCGGATATGCGACCGTGATCTCCCACCGTTCGGGCGAAACCGAAGATACGACGATCGCGGATCTGGCGGTCGGAACCTCCGCCGGCCAGATCAAGACCGGATCCCTGAGCCGCAGCGATCGCATAGCCAAGTACAACCAGCTGCTCAGAATAGAAGAGGAGCTCGGATCAGCCGCGAGATATGCCGGGCGCTCCGCGATCCGGCAACTCGCGACGCATACGGTTTAGAGGAGCCATGCACAGGCTTGTCCTGCTTCGTCACGGTGAAAGCATCTGGAACCGGGAAAACCGGTTCACGGGGTGGACCGACGTCGATCTCAGCGACGTAGGGCGCGTTGAGGCCCGCGAGGCCGGGCGTCTGATGGCGGCCGAGAAGTATGAATTCGACATCGCCCACACCTCGGTGCTGAAACGAGCGATCCGCACGCTCTGGATTGCTCTCGACGAGCTCGACATGATGTGGATACCAGTACACCGTTCCTGGCGGCTGAACGAGCGGCACTACGGCGCGTTACAGGGCCTGAACAAGGCGGAAATTGCAGCCCGGCACGGCGAGGCGCAGGTCAAAATCTGGCGCCGCAGCTACGACATCCCCCCGCCGCCGCTCACCCCGGACGACCCGCGCAATCCCTCGCACGACCGCAGATATGCAGACATACCACCCGATGAGCTGCCGGTAACTGAGTCGTTGAAGGACACAGTGGCGAGATTCCTTCCGTACTGGCACGGAGCGATCGCTCCGGAAATCCGCGCCGGAAAGCGCGTGCTGATCGCCGCGCACGGCAATAGTCTGCGTGCGCTGGTGAAGTATCTCGACAACCTGTCAGCCGAGGAGATCGTGGAAGTGAATATTCCGACGGGCATCCCGCTGGTCTATTTGCTCAATGACGATCTCGAGCCGCTGCAGAAGTTCTACCTTGGGGATCCCGAAGCGATAAAGAGCGCAATGGAAGCGGTGGCGAACCAGGGTAAAGTGCGTACGTAAAAAGGGCCGATGCATCTCGCATCGGCCCTCAAGCTCAACACGCAAAACTTAAGACGCTATTCAACCGCCTCTTCCTTCGCTTCGTCGATGCCGATACGAAGCGACCGGAGGAACCGACGATCGTTGGCCGTCAGATCGAACGACCGGCGAGCGGGGAGCAGACGTGATGGCGTCGTGATTTTCGTCACGGCACCTCCATTGGCCCGGTTCACAAACCCCACGACGGCTTCGAGTGTCACGCGCATCTCGAAGCCCGCCTCACGAGCGCTGGCACGACAGGCCTCGACTTGAGGACTCTCGGCTACAGCAGCGGCGATCGCGTCGGCCAGCTCTTTGGCGAACCGGTTGACGACGTCATCCATTTTCGTGTCCTCCTCACCCGCCGCCGGGCCAGGATCCGGGGCGTCTCCCAGTCCGAAACTGCTCAACCAGGGCGGCTGACAGGGACTGAGCGCCAATTTGTTTATCCTCAGTGGTTTAGCCTTTGACAAAGGCCATTGGCATTGTAGAGGCAGAGGCGGAAGGTGTCAACAAAACGGCGTACAATCCCGGCGAATGGCGCCTTCGCCGCCCCGACGATTCGCCACGCCGGAAGACGTCGGGCCAAACCCGGACGAAAACATCGGTGAGCCGGGGGGGTTCCCGTTCACACGCGGCATCCAGCGCGACATGTACCGCGGTCGTCCATGGACGATGCGGCAATACGCAGGCTTCGGCACAGCATCCGAGTCCAACCGCCGGTTTCGCTTCTTGCTCGCCCGTGGCGTCACCGGTTTGAGCGTTGCGTTCGACCTACCGACGCAAATCGGCTACGACTCGGACCATCCCCTCGCCAACGGCGAAGTGGGGCGGGTCGGAGTGGCAATCGACTCAATCGAAGACATGGCCGTCCTGCTGGACGGCATTCCCCTCGACCGCGTGTCGACGTCGATGACCATCAATGCCACGGCGGTCATTCTGCTCGCCCTGTACGTCGCGGTGGCGAAGCGCCACGGGACGGCGGTCCAGGCATTGTCCGGCACGCTGCAGAACGACATCCTCAAGGAATACGTCGCGCGCGGCACTTACATCTATCCGCCCCGCCCGTCGCTCCGCATCGTCACCGACGTGATCGCCTTCTGCGAGCGGGAGATGCCGCACTGGAACCCGATTTCAATCAGCGGGTACCACATCCGCGAAGCCGGAGCCACCGCCGTTCAGGAAGTCGCATTTACGCTGGCGCACGGGTGCGAGTACGTGAACGCTGCGGTACATGCCGGTCTCGACGTCAACGCCATCGGCCGGCGAATTTCGTTCTTCTTCAACGCACACAACGATTTCGTTGAGGAAATTGCGAAATTCCGAGCCGCCCGGCGCCTCTGGGCGCGACTCATGCGTGATCGGTTCGGTGCGACCAACCCGCGGGCCCAGCAGCTGCGGTTTCACGCACAGACGGCGGGCAGCACGCTCACGGCCCAACAGCCCGACAACAACATCGTCCGCGTCGCCCTCCAGGCGCTCGCAGCGGTGCTCGGCGGGGCTCAGTCGTTGCACTGCAATTCGCGCGATGAGGCGCTGTCGCTTCCGACCGAAGACAGCGTGACGATCGCGCTTCGCACTCAGCAAATCATCCTGCACGAAAGCGGCGTCGCGAACACGGTCGATCCGGTCGGCGGCGCATATGCCGTCGAGGCGCTTACGGATCAAATCGAGCGTGAGGCGGCCGACCTGATCGCTTCGATCGATGCGAAAGGGGGCGCCTTGCGCGCGATCGAGTCGCAGTACATCCAACGACAGATCCAGGAGACGGCATACCGAGCTCAACGGGAAATCGATTCCGGTGAAGCTGTCGTCATCGGCATGAATCGTTTCGCCGACGCCGACGCTGAGCGTGTCGCGGTGGCGGACGTGTTCCGCATCGATCCTGAGTCCGAACGTCAACAGATTGAGCGGGTTCGGGCGGTCCGCAGCAGCCGAAGCGAGCAAGCCTGGCGGGGAGCGCTGGCTGGGGTGGAACAGGCCGCGCGGGACGGATCGAACCTGGTTCCACCAATCATCGCCGCGGTCGAAGCACATGCCACACTGGGCGAGATCGCCGACACACTTCGGCGCGTTTTCGGCGAATATCAGGACAGCTCCGGCGCGTAATGCCCGCTCCACTCCTGGACGTCCAGCATCTGACGGTCGTATTCGATGGGGTCCGCTCGCCGGTCACGGCGGTCACCGACCTGAGCTTCAATATCGCCGCTGGCGAAACGCTCGGGCTCGTGGGGGAGTCCGGAAGCGGCAAATCGGTCACCGCCTTTTCTATCCTTCGTCTGCTCCAACCACCCGGTCGCGTGGCTTCAGGCCGGGTGCTGTTCGAAGGACGCGATTTGCTTTCCCTTCCGGAGCGGGAAATGCGGCAGGTGCGCGGCGCGCGGATTTCACTGATTTTTCAGGAACCGATGACGGCGCTCAACCCCGTCATGCGCGTGGGTGATCAGATCGCTGAAGCCATCACGGTGCACGATCGCACCGACCGGGCTGCAGCCTGGGACCGCGCGGCGGAGCTGCTGGATGCGGTGCACATTCCCGATGCCAGGCGGCGGCTGCGTGACTATCCGCATCAATTGTCGGGGGGAATGCGCCAGCGCGTAATGATAGCGATCGCCCTCGCGTGCCATCCGCCGATGGTGATTGCAGACGAACCGACCACAGCGCTCGACGTGACAATTCAGGCGCAAGTCCTCGATCTGCTGCGGGAATTACGGGCACGCTACGACCTCGCGTTATTGCTGATCACCCACGACTTCGGTGTCATCGCCGAAATGGCGGACCGCGTCGCGGTGATGCACAACGGCTTGCTCGTCGAGGAAGGCCCGGTGAGACAGATCCTGCGCGCTCCGGTTCATGACTACACGCAGCGGCTTCTGGCCGCCGTGCCGGGAATGCGGGTCGGTAGCGATGGCGGACGGAGCTGATGGCCCTGCTGGAGGTTCGCAATCTCGTCAAACATTTCGTTCGGCGACATGGATTGTGGCGACCGCCCTCTGTCGTCAAAGCCGTAGACGATGTGAGCTTCTCCATTGAGGAAGGCGAAATGTTCGGTCTGGTAGGCGAATCGGGCAGCGGGAAAAGTACAACCGGACGCTGCATCCTCCGCCTGATCGAGCCCACGTCGGGCAACGTCTTCTTTCGCGGCGAAAACGTCCTGCAATTCTCGCGAGCCCGAATGCGCCAGGCCCGCCGCGACATGCAGATCGTCTTTCAGGACCCGTATTCCTCACTCAATCCGCGTATGCGCGCTGGTGACATCGTCGAGGAGCCGCTCATCATCCACAAGCTCGGTTCAAAAGCGCAACGACGCGCACGCGTCGCTGAACTATTCACGCTCGTGGGGCTCGATGAAAATCACTTGATGCGTTTTCCGCATGAATTCAGCGGCGGCCAGCGGCAGCGCATCGGCATCGCTCGTGCGCTGGCCCTCAGCCCGGCGCTCGTCATAGCCGACGAAGCAGTTTCGGCACTGGATGTCTCGATTCAGGCGCAGGTCGTGCGGCTGATGCTCGAACTGAAAGACCGGCTCAAGCTGACGTATCTATTCATCGCCCACGACCTGCGTCTGGTTGAGAACATTTGCGATCGCGTGGCTGTGATGTATCTGGGCAAGATCGTTGAGATGGGCGATACGCACACACTGTTTTCCAGCCCGAGGCATCCGTACACACGTGCCCTGCTGAGCGCGGTTCCCGTGCTCGATCCCGATGTACCGCGTGGTCGCATAGCGCTGGATCCAACATCGTTCGACGCGCGCGCGCCGCTTAAAGAGATCGGCGCGTCGCACTGGGCGGCTGTATAGAAATGGCGCCGTCGTTTACGCTTCAAACCCGACGCCTCGTCGCTATCGGCATCGCGCTCTTTGCGCTGGCAGGGACGGTGTACGGAGTGCTACGGCTGACCTTCGGCCCAAGGCCGGTCTACGTCCACGTCAGGTGGGCCGAATCGGTGGACGAGCCGACGCAGCGGCGGCTCGAGCGCCAGTACGGCCTCGAGCACCCGGAGCTCAGGGAGGGTCGCACGTGGGGTTACGCGCTCACCAATCTCTCGCGCGAGAACGTTCGCGCTCTGGTTACCGACAGCGCAGTCGACGACACGCATCAAATACATCGCACGGCGTTTCGGGTGGGCTACTTGGCGCCCCGCCTGCCGTACCCGACCGCCCATCCGTGGATACCCACTAGCCTCGAATTCCTGGCGGCGGTGCTGGTTTGCTCTGGCGTGGTGGCCTTCGGCGTGGCGGTCCTCGCGTGGATAAGGCCCCAAGCCGTGCGCGGCCCGATTCTGCACGTACATAACGGCTTTCTCGCGCCGCGAGAAGAAGCCTCGCGTGCAGCCATCGCGCTGCTGGCGTGGATACGCACACGCATTCCGGATGCGACGGCAGAGGCGGCCGGACTGTTTCGCGTCGTTTTTGGCATCGCCGTGCTGATGCTCGTCCTACGGCGGCCAGTGCGCGATGGCTGGGCGACCGAGCAGCTCAACGTGCTGTCAGGCCCTCACGAGCTCCTCATCCGCTTCTTCCGCGAGGTGCCGTCGATCGCCGGCGTGATTCCCATTTGGATGGCATTCTGGGGATCACTGTTCATCGTCGGCGCGTTCACAAGGGTGTCATTTGCGTTGACGACACTAGGCGTGTTCGCCTGGGCGGTCTTGTACACGACGCGCACCACGTACCACACGGTCTGTGCGCTATTGGTCGCACTGCTGTGCCTGTTGTGGTCGCGGTGGGGCGATGCCTGGAGCGTCGATGCCGTCTGGAGACGTCGCGGCGCGCGCCGCGCGACACCGAAGGAGTACGGCTTCACGGTATGGATGCCGAGCCTGGTGCTCGGCGTTGTCTTTGCCGCCGCCGCGTTCGCAAAGCTGCGCGAAAGCGGAATCGCCTGGATCCTGAACGGTACCGTGAAATACCACTTCCTGACTGATTCCCGCCAGGCAATGGTGGACTGGGGAGTCCAGCTTGGTCAGTATCACTGGGTTGCCGTGTTGCTGTCGTTCGGTGCCATTGCGATCGAAAGCTTCGTCATCGTCGGCGTGCTGTCACGGCTGTACCGTTATCGGTTTATTGCCGGCATATCGGCGCTGTCTCTTCTCGCGGGATTTTCGCTGCTGCAGGGGCTGTTCTGGCCGGCCTGGTGGATTCTGCTGCTTTCGTTCCTGCCGTGGCACCTGGTAGCCCGTCACGCGGGCGGACCGGAGCGGACTGAGGGCCCACGTATCGATCTCGGACCGACGCGCCTGCTTCAGCCGCCGGCTGTCGCGATTGTAGTGGTGTTCCTCGCCGTACAAATTGTCGTGTCACTCCTCAAACTGGAAGTCTCTCCGCTCATATCGACCTACGACATGTACTCGACGACATACGGCAGCACTGCCGAGTACGAACAGAAAGCGGCCGATCAATACTGGCTCGTCGCGACCGATGACGCGATGAAGCTTCACCAATGCCGGATCGGCCGCGCGGACGTTGACGTCATAGCCGCCGGAGCTGCTACAACCCGCGATAGCGGGGTGGCAACTGAACTGATCCGGCGCTGCTTCGACCCTTCGATCCACATTCAGACGATCGCCGTCGAAGGTAGCCGCGTGCGCGTCGACTGGACCGAATGGCGCTCTGAAGAACCCACTCGAGTGCGGTTGACGGATACGATTTCAGTACAGCCCTAGGCCGCCCGTCGTACGTCCTTTTCAACTTGTCCGTCGCGGAGGTGGACGATGCGATGGGCGAACGCGGCAACGTCGGCTTCGTGTGTGACGAGAATAATCGTGTTGCCGGCCTCGTGTAGCCGGGCGAAGAGGGCCATAATCTCAGCCCCGGTTTTCGAATCGAGGTTGCCTGTTGGCTCGTCGGCCAGAAGCAACGACGGATTGTTCACGAGCGCCCGCGCAATGGCGACGCGCTGGCGCTGACCGCCGGAGAGCTCGTTGGGGCGATGCGTCATCCGCGGCAGGAGATCGACTCGCTCCAGCGCGACCCGGGCGCGCTCCTCGCGGACTCTTGCCGGAACGCCAGCGTAAACGAGCGGCAGCTCCACGTTGTGAAGCGCCGAGGCACGCGGTAAGAGATTGAACGTCTGAAACACGAACCCTATTTCCTCGTTGCGGATCCGCGCGAGCTCGTTATCGTTCATATCGCTGACACGCTTGCCGTTCAGCAGGTACGTGCCTTTCGTCGGCGTATCCAGGCAACCGATCAGATTCATGAGCGTTGATTTGCCGGACCCCGACGGTCCCATGATGGCGACGTACTCGTTCTGATCGATTTGCACTGATACGCCGCGAAGCGCGTGAACTTCCTCCGCGCCCATGGCGTAGGTCTTCCAGAGATCGTGAGTCTCGATGAGCGCCATCAGGAAGGCCGGAGACGGGAGACCAGCGAACGTACCGCGGACGGCGCATCGTTTGGCACGTATGCCGACCAGGTTCGAGTATTCACCGGTACGATTGTCACCGAAAGACGGGCCGCGGCCGACTTTCGACGCTCCTTCACAATCGTGAGCGCCAGCTCGCGAGCAGGCGCCACATGTGGTCCGATCAGAAAGAGACACCGCCCGCGATCGCGGTCTTTGTCCAGCCCCCGCGAAACCATCGTCAGCCCCTCTCCCACTGCGGCACCGTCGACATATGGGACGAACCTCACGTATACCCGCGGCGGAAGCCTGCTCCAGAACCGCGCTTTCGAAGGAGCGCAGACCACTTCGAACCCGTCCGTCAACGCTTCTTCGCAGAATCCGAACTCCGCCTGAAGCGCCTGGCGAAACCGGACTACCGCGGCCTTCCGCACAAGGTCGCTCACGCCGGTGCGCACGGCCGCCGTCGCCGATTCGACGTGCGCCGAGGCGCCCAGGTCCACGCACGGCGCATCCGCCCGGACCGTAACATCGTAATCCGCACGCAGGCCTTCGTCCGTCAACGTTCTGTAGGCCTGCGTCAGTTCCGCCGAGCGGATGGCCGCAATATCCTGGAACTCGTGCCCGAGGTGCTGCACTTTGTCGGGGTGATATTTCGCTATTTCGCGACGAAACGCTCGCCGGATTTCGTCGACCGAAGCAGCGGAATCGATCCCCAGCAGATCGTAATGAGTCGGGATCATCTACAACCTCAACGTTCCACGCCCGAGGCCGACGCCGGAAGCTCCGGCACCAACGCGTTGGTTGCATCTTCGGTACTCGCGAGCGGCCCGGACAATGCTGCGGGCTTCGCGCAGTACGGGCAGAACCTCCATTCTGGTTGAACGGGACGGCGACAGTGCAGACACGTGATGCCTAAACGCTGACCACAGGTCGGACATGCAGTGAAGTCCGCGCGCATCTGAGTTCCGCACGACACACAATGCGCGCGCGTGTGACCGACCTCGGTGACCACACGCAACAACTCCTGCGGGGTGGTCATCCCAGCCTTGACCTTCAGGAGGCCGTCTTCACCAAGAGAGATCATGCCCGATGCGACAGCCGTCTCTCGCAGCTGTGTTTCAGACCCTCGCTGCGCGATGAGCCGCCGCAGGTCGTCGGTGACCGGCATGATTTCGTAAATACCGACACGGCCGCGATAGCCGATCCGCTTGCACCGCTCGCAGCCGACTGCCCTGTAGAACGTCAGGGGACGTCGATCCTCGTCCGACAGCCCCATGGCGCGCAGCGTTTCAGGCTCCGGGGTGTACGGACGGCGGCAATCCGTGCACAGTCGCCGAACCAGGCGCTGTGCGACCACACCAATGAGGGCTGAGGCTGTGACGTACGGCTCGATGCCGATGTCGGTGAGCCGCGTCACACAAGAGGGCGCGTCGTCGGTATGGAGAGTGGAGAGCACGAGATGACCTGTCTGTGCGGCCTGCATCGCGATTCGCGCCGTCTCTTGATCACGGATCTCGCCCACGAGTACGACATCCGGATCCTGCCGCAAGATCGACCGTAGAGCGCTGGCGAACGTCAGGTTGATCCTGGAATTGATCTGAGTCTGGTTAATGCCGGGAATCTGGTACTCGACCGGATCCTCGATCGTGACAATGTTGGTGCGTTCCGACCGTATCGACGCCAACGCCGACGACAGCGTCGTCGTCTTGCCGGATCCGGTGGGACCTACCACGAGAACCATGCCGTGCTGGTGCCGAAGAAGGAAGCGCAGTTGCTCGAGCGCAAGCGCCGACATCCCGAGCTCTTCGAGCGGTGGCACTCCCTTCCGGTGATCGAGAAGGCGCAGCACGATCTTCTCGCCGAAGATGGTCCGCAACGTGGACACGCGCAGGTCGATTTCGTGACCGTCTTCAGTCGCGACGTGGATCCGGCCGTCCTGTGGCAGCCGCTTTTCAGCAATGTCGAGACCCGCCATGATCTTGATGCGCGCAACCAGGCCGTCGTGCATCCACTTCGGCAAGTCGGTGACTTCTTTCAACAGCCCATCGAGACGGTGGCGAACGATCACGTGGTCGTCGGTCGGCTCGATGTGGATATCGCTGGCCCGGCTCTTGAGGGCGCTCTTCACCACCAAATCGACCATGTCAACAATCGGTGCCGTTCCGTCCGTTTCGACGTGTGCCGCTGCTGAACGCTCGAACAGTTCGTCCTCTCGCCGGCGCGCGAGCTCGGACATATCGAATTGAGGTTTCCCCGATCGCCGCCGCGAATCAGCCGCGCGTCCATCAGACTGCGTAGGTGCGGGGCTCACACAAACAATTCCCTGGTGCGAGTACCAAGCTCCGATTGCTTCGATGATTTCCGAGGACGCCGCAACAACCTGCTTGACCCGATAACCGGTCTGGAACTCGAGATCCTGAACAAGCGCAAGGTTGAGCGGATCCGACATCGCCACCGTCAACAGGTTCTTTTCAGTTGCAACAGCGATACATGTGCGCTTGACCGCGACGTCCTTCGGAATGATCGCCACAGCGGCGGGGTCAGGTGGATGCTCGACCAGGTCGGCATGATCGAGACCGAGCTGGCAGGCGAGCGCCTTCGCGACCTGGCGCTCGGTCGCAAGCTTCACGCGCACGAGCACAGAGCCAAGCCGCTCACCGGAGCGCTTCTGCTCGTCGAGCGCGTGTTGCAACTGCTCGTCAGTCAGGATGCCAGCGTTGCGAAGACATTCCCCAATCGGCGTACGCACGAAGACATTGTCCGCCTTTTGCGCCGCGATCAATTGTGAAACAAACGCTATGTCGAAACGTCGTCACGCATCCCGACGGGATGATGACGTTTCGTCAATGTCAATTAGCCGGATATCAAGGGCACCGCCCTTGATTAGTCGTAGTACTCGCGTCCGAGGTGAGTGATGAGCTGTTCACCACGCATATACCTCAGCGTGTTTTTCAGCTTCATCAACTGAATGAACAGATCGTGTTCGGGGTAGACCTCTGGAGCATGCATCGGGGACTTGAAATAGAACGAGAGCCATTCCTGTATGCCCGACATGCCCGCCCGCTTCGCGAGATCCAGGAACAATGCGCAGTCGAGCACGATGGGTGCAGCCAGGATGCTGTCGCGGCACAGGAAATTGATCTTCAGCTGCATCGGATACCCGAGCCAACCCACCAGGTCGATGTTGTCCCATCCTTCCTTGTTGTCGCCGCGGGGCGGGTAGTAGTTGATACGAACGACGTGGCAGAGATCTTTGTAGAGCTCGGGATAGAGCTGCGGCTGAAAGATGTAGTCGAGCGCCGACTTTTTACTTTCTTCCTTGGTCTTGAACGACTCGGGATCGTCGAGCACCTCGCCGTCCCGGTTGCCCAGGATATTCGTCGAGTACCATCCGCGCACGCCGAGCAGCCGCGCCTTCAAGCCCGGCGCAATGATCGTCTTGATCAGTGTCTGCCCGGTTTTCATGTCGTTCCCTGCCAGCGGCGCCTTGGTGCGCGCCGCTAACTGCTGCAAGGCGGGGATATCAGCGGTGAGGTTCGGCGCCGCGTTCGCGAATGCGATTCCTTCACGAATGGCTGCGTACGCGTAGACCATGCTCGAGGGAATCGCGTCGTCGCTGCGTTCGAGTGCCTGCTCGAACGATGCGATGCTCGCGTGCACCGCAGTCTCCTTCATGTAGACCTCGGTGCTGCCGCACCACAGCATGACGAGCCGATCGCAGCTGTGTGTCTCCTTGAACGCGCGAATATCGGCGACTACCTGCTCGGCGAGATCGCGCTTGTTCTTTCCCTTCTTGACGTTCGGGCCATCCAGGCGTCTGACGTAGCGTTGATCGAACACCGCGGGCATCGGGCGGATGGCTTCGAGCTCGGAGCGCACGTTGTCAAGCTGCTCCGGCTCCAGCACGCCGGCTGTCCGCGCCGCGGAATAGCAGTCCTCTTCGAAAATGTCCCAGCCGCCGAACACGATGTCATTCAGGTCGGCAAGCGGCACGAACTCTTTGATGGGCGGCACCCGTTTTTCTGTGCGCTTGCCGAGTCGGATGGTACCCATCTGCGTCAGCGATCCGATCGGCGGCGCGAGTCCCTTGCGAATCGTGCAGACGCCGGCGATCGTCGTCGTACTGACAGCGCCGAGGCCGACGAGCAGAACGCCAAGCTTGCCCCGCGCAGGAGCGATTTGAGGTGGTGCCGTCACAAGCGGCCACTATATCATGGGGAAATTCGATGTTTTTCTTACGCAAGTCCACTCTGGAGCGTCTGCCCGTCGTGATGAGCGGTGTACGAATGGGAGAGCGTGCGCTGCAGATCGGCGTCGACGATTCCGATCTCGTCGGCGCAATCGCCGTCAAGGTTGGACTGAGCGGACATGCGGCTGTTGTTGTCGCGGAGGAACGGCACGCGGACAAGGTGCGCGGAGCAGCAGCGAGGGCAGGAGCGCTCGTCGATGTGCAAGTGGCGCCGCTCGACGCGCTCCCATTTGCGGACGATGGCTTCGATGTTGTGGTGCTACACGCGGCCGGCTTGAAGCCCGACCAGGTTGGCAACCAGCGCGTCAGCATTCTGCGCGACGCACTCCGTGTGCTGCGCGGCGGTGGACGCCTCGTGATCATCGAGGGCAGTGGCGGCGGATTGATGACACGGCTTCGGCCAGCACGTGTCGACACAGCCAGCACGCTGAGCGCCCTTGATGCGGCGGGCTTCACAGCCACGCGACTCCTCGCTGAACGGGAAGGCTACGCGTTTCTCGAGGGACTGAAACGCGGGACTTGAATTCGGTACGTCGGCGTCGAGGTCAATTCCGACGTACGCGACGAGGACACCCGGAGCCCCGCATCATGCGCGTGTGACCGCTAATCGGGACGTCAGTCGACGACGACCGCGAAATGTGGCCTAATTCGCTGGAACGAGAGAGGCAAGGCTTTTGCCTGACCGTCTTGCCATCCTGGATTGAACGGTAGCCGAAACATGGGAAAGGTTTCTCGATTTCGATCGCTCGCCTCGGTGCTGATCGCAGCCGGCGCAGCTGCGTCGATTGCCGGCCAGGAGCAGGGAAGCGTCAGCTTCAAGAGCGGCATCGAGCTGATCAATGTCACAGCGACGGTCACCGACGGCGAAGGCCGCTTCGTATCGGGTCTCAGGAAGGAAGACTTCACCGTCTATGAAGACGGCCAGCCGCAGGAAATCACTCATTTCAATAACGAGCGCGTTCCGGTAAGCCTCGGTATCGCACTCGACACCAGCGGCAGCATGACGTCGGACAAGATGTCCGCGGCGAGGGCAGCAATCGACCGATTGGTCTACGACCTGCTCAGCCCCGACGACGAACTGTTCTTCATGCAGTTTGCCAACCGGCCTCAGGTCGTGCAGCAGTGGACCAGCGACCGCCGCGCGATCAGCCGCGCGGTTTCGCGCGTGCTTCCGGTCGGTGGCACCGCTTTGTACGACGCGATTGCGGATGGCGTACCTCTGGCGGACGTCGGACGCCATCCCAAGAAGGCGCTACTGGTAATCTCCGACGGAAACGACACCAACAGCCGCGTCTCCACCGACGAACTGCGCAGCATGATCAGAGAGAGCGAGGTCCTCGTATACGCCCTCGGCATCGACGGCACCGGCAGTCAGCTCCGAAACGGGCCGACCGTTCAGCTGCCCGTTCCGCTGCCGTTCCCAATCCCGGGCGGCCCCGGCCGGAACCGACGCCCTCTTCCTCCAATTGGCGGAAGCCGACGCACGCCGACATCGGAGCGCGTCAACGCGAATGCGCTCCGCGACATCACCGACGACACCGGCGGCCGCACCGAGATCGTCCGGGGATTCCGCGACCTGGACGGCGCGACGACCCGGCTGGCCGACGAGTTCAGCAAGCAGTACTACCTTGGCTACGCGAGCCCGGGAAAGAAGGACGGGCGGTGGCACGAAATCCGGGTGGTGGTGAAGGACCGCCGTCTGGCTGTGCGCGCGCGTCGAGGCTACATCGCGTCTTAGCGACAGAATTCAGGGCTATCATGCCCTGCAGTGCCCCCATTTCTCATCGCGCTCGGGTTGAGCCTCGTCGGCGGGTTCGGAGGTCTTCTCGTCGCGTCGAGCGTTCTCCTCATCAACGATTCCACGCGCTCGAAGGTCATTCCATGGCTTGTCAGCTACGCCGTGGGCGCGCTGCTCGGAGTGTCGATGCTGGCGCTGCTGCCAACCACGATGGAACAGTTGCCGCCGACCCGAGTGTTCCCGACGCTGCTATGCGGAATCCTGATTTTCTTCGTTCTCGAGAAACTCGTGCTTTGGCGTCACTGCCATACTCACGATTGCGAAGTTCACGAAAGCAGTGTCGTTCCGGTACTCGTGGGCGACGCCTTTCACAACTTCGTTGACGGCGCCGTCATCGGAGCGGCGGTCCTTACCTCAATCCCGCTTGGCATCAGCACGGCCTTTGCCGTTGCGGCGCACGAGATTCCTCAGGAGGTGGGAGATTTCGCCATTCTGCTGCACGCGGGGTATTCCCGGACCCGTGCGCTGCTGCTGAACGCAATCTCCGCGGCGGCCAGCGCCGCTGGCGCTGTCGCGGCGTTCGTCGCATTCGACATGGTCCCGAGGCTGCTTCCGTACTTTCTTGCGCTGGCAGCCGCCAGCTTTCTGTACGTAGCGATGGCCGACCTGATCCCCGGGCTGCACCGCGGGCGCACTGATGCCGGCTCCTTGCGCCAGATCCTCCTGATTGCGGCGGGCGTCGGGACGACACTCATGCTGTAGCAGGGGCGACTTCGTTCGCACCGGAGGACAGTCGGCAAGAACGCGGAATTCCCCTCAGCTTTTCGTGCAGGTTCGGCCTGGCAGCATCTTTGCCTTATCGCTGGGGTGGGAGCGACGCTCCCGTAGAGGACTAGACGAAGGAGGAAGACATGTTTGCCAGGTTTGCTGCCACGGTTATCGTGCTGTTGACGGTGAGCGCACCTGCCTGGGCGACGGCGCAGCGGGAGGACCTGCAAATTTTCCGCGACCTGTCGCGACAGGTGCTGCGATATTCACAGTTCACCATCTTCGACAGCATCAACGCGCAGGTTGAGGACGGCGTCGTCACCCTGACAGGCAGAGTGACCATGCCGTACAAGCGCGAGGATATTGCGGAGCGCATCGCGCGCATCAACGGCGTCCGCGAAGTGCGAAACGAGGTTACCGTTCTGCCGGTGTCCCAGTTTGACGATGAGCTCCGGTTCCGGATCGCGCGCGCGATCTACGGCAACTCGAATTTCTGGACGTACGGCGCGATGGCGAACCCGCCGATCCACATCATCGTCGAAAACGGGCGCGTGATACTCGAAGGTGTGGTGAACAGCAACGTCGACCGGATGCTTGCGCGATCGATCGCGAGCTCGTTCGGTGCGTTCTCAGTGACGAACAATCTGAAGACAGACTCGGAAGTCGCCGACGATCTCGAGCGACTGTAGACACCCCAGGGTCCCAACCCCCCAACTCCCCGGCCTTCACTGGTCGGGAGTTGGGCCGCTCCGGCGCATGATCCACCACACCACTCCAGCGAATGCCGCGAAGGCTGCTGCAATGGTTCCTCCGAAGAGCCACATCGTGTGGGCAAGGATCGACGTCGGCTCGATTCGGACGCGAATGTCCACTGGTTTACCCACCAAACGGTCGCCCAGCGACTGCTCCCATTCGAGGATGTTGCCACGCTCCACTTCACCTGACGGCGCATTGTGAAACACGACCGCGCTGGGCAGATGCATGCGGAAAGCAACCAACTCCCCTCCTTCCCATCGCATCGTGCCGTGTTGCGGGGTCGGCGGGCCAACAGTCTGCTTGAACGCGAGCGCCTCGCCGTAGCGGCTGAATTGGTAGCTCGACCAGGCGAAGGCTGGCAACCGCGACAGCTTTCGCACGTCATCCACTACGATGCTTGCGTGAACGAACCGGCGGCCGTCACGTCGTGAGAGGCTCACCGAAACGCGGGTGTCGGGCGCGCCGAAGAACGTCCGCAGCGCGCTGCGATCGACGCGCGCACGCGGATCGGGATCCAGGTGCGCGCCTCGTAGCGCAACGAGCGCTGCTACTGATGCGTTGACGTTCAGCGTTGCGGCTCCGTCGAGCGACAGGTACAGCTCTTCCTCGTACTCGTAGTCACGCTTGAACACGCCGGCCGCACATCCCGATCCAATCGCGCATGCGAGCCCCAGCAACACCACCGCAGCGCACACGCGTTGAGCACGACGAAGCATCAAAACCCAATGATATCCTTACCGAAACCGCTCACTCTTGGTGTCGTCCACGCAATGTCCCGTCCTACGCTGTTCCTGATCGACGGCAGCTCTCAAATGTACCGTGCCTACCACGCATTCCGCGGTAGAGGCTTGTCCAATCAAGAGGGACATACCACGCACGCGGTGTACGTCTTCGTCACGATGTTGCGGAAACTGATGAGCGATCACCATCCGGAATACATCGCGGCGTCGTTCGATCTTGCCGGCCGCACGTTTCGGGACGAGCTCGTGGCCGATTACAAAGCAAACCGCGTGGCGATGCCGGATGACCTCGCGGAGCAGATCGGCTGGGTACACGAGGCGTGCGAAGCGCTCGGCGTGCCGATTATCACGGCATCGGGATATGAAGCTGACGACGTCATCGGAACCATCGCGAGGCGCGCGTCGGAAACGGGATTCGACGTGGCGATTGTCTCGATCGACAAGGACTTCTTCCAGCTGGTACACAACGGCATTCGTGTGTACGATCCGCGTGAGGACGGAACGTGGTTTGACGAAGCTGCGGTACGAGACAAGTTCGGCGTTCAGCCATCCCGGGTGGTAGACGTGCTTGCGCTCGTGGGCGACACCAGCGACAACGTGGCGGGTGTGCCCGGTGTCGGCAAGAAGGGTGCGATTGACCTGATTACCGCGTTCGGCAGTCTCGACGCGCTGCTCGACCAGGCTGGTGAGCTGACACAGCGCAAGTACCGGGAGGCGCTCCTCGCGCACCGCGAAGATGCGCTCCGAAGTCGCGAGCTCGTCACCATCCGCGCCGACGTTCCCATCGAGGTGGATCTTGAAACTCTACGTTATCGAGGGGCATCCCGCGAACGTTGTTATGAGCTGTTCTCGCGTCTGGCGTTTCGCACGCTGGTCAACGATTACGCGCCAACCGCCGACACCATCGAAAAGGACTACGCTATCGTCGCGACGGCTCAGGAGCTCGACGCGCTGATTGCCCAATTGCGTGAGGCGGGTGAGTTTGCACTCCATGTGATCGGAAACGATCCGTCTGCGATGCGCGCATCGATCGTCGGGATCGCCTTTTCTACGGCGGACAGGCAAGCGCGCTACCTGCCGCTTGGTCATGCAGATTTGGGCGGCGGCGATCTGCTGTCGCCTGCATCGGCCGTACAACAGATGGAGCGCGGTGCGGCGCTCGAGCGATTGCGCCCCCTGTTCGAGGATGCTTCCGTCCGCAAAATCGGCCACGACCTCAAGGCCGACGTCATCATCCTCAGGAGCCACGGCATCGAGCTCAGAGGTCTCGCATTCGACTCGATGCTTGCCAGCTATCTGCTCGACGCGACTCGATCAGGCCATCCGCTTGAAGGCACCTCGCTCGAGCATTTGGGCTACAAGGCGCTGACCGAAGAGGATCTGTGTGGGCGCGGCCCAAAGGCCGTCGAGATCGCCACCGTCACACCGCAAGCGGCGTTGAGCTTCGCCGGCGAACGGGCCGACCTCGCGCGTCAGCTCTCACAGCGCCTGGCGCCGCTGCTCGTCGCCGACTCGCTCGATCCGGTGTTTCGTGACCTGGAGATGCCGCTGCTGCCCGTGCTCGCGGACGTTGAGCGGGCCGGGATCCTGATCGATGCCCCGGCTCTCGCCGCACAATCCCAGCATATCGAGCGTGAGCTCGCTCGTTATACGGAGCGTATCTACGGCCTCGCCGGACAGGAGTTCAACATCAACTCACCGAAACAGCTGGGCGAAATCCTGTTCGAGAAGATGCAGCTGCCCACGCTGAAAAAGACCGGGAAAACCCGTTCGGCGTCGACGGCTGTCGAGGTTCTGGAAGAGCTCGCTCTCGTGCACGAGCTTCCGCGGCTGATCCTGGAATGGCGTGGGCTCCATAAGTTGAAGAGCACGTACATCGACGCGCTGCCGCAACTGGTGCACCCACGCACCGGACGGGTTCACACGAGCTTCAACCAGGCAGTCGCGGCAACCGGCCGCCTGAGCAGCTCGGATCCGAATCTACAGAACATTCCGATCCGAACGGAACTCGGGCGGCAGATCCGGCGCGCCTTCGTCGCCGCCCCGGGCCACGTGCTGATTTCAGCCGACTACTCGCAGATTGAGCTGCGGGTGCTCGCACATCTCGCCGACGAAGAAGCGCTCATTGATGCCTTTGCCAGCGGTGAGGACATCCACGACAGGACAGCCTTGAAAGTGTTCGGTCCAGCCAGTGGCCTGGATAAGCATGAGCTGAGGAGACGGGCCAAAATCGTCAACTATGCGCTGCTGTACGGAAAAACCGCATTTACTCTCGCCAAGGACATCGGGGTGACCAAGGAAGCGGCGCAGGAGTTTATCGACGCGTATTTCGCTGGATTTCCGAAGGTGCGGACCTTCATCGACGAGACACTCCGACGTTCACGCGAGAGCGGCGTCGTGAAAACCATGTTCGGAAGAAGGCGCCTGGTTCCGGAACTGAACAGCCGGAACGGCCAGATTCGCTCCGCCGCCGAGCGCGCGACCGTCAATATGCCCATTCAGGGGACGGCGGCCGACATTCTGAAGAGAGCGATGATTGCGCTCCACGCCGAGCTGCCGCGGCGCGGTTTCAGGACGCGCATGATCCTCACCGTCCACGACGAACTGCTGTTCGAGGCTCCGCAAGACGAGGCCGAGCGCGCCGCCGAATCGGTTCGCGAGCAGATGGAAGGCGCCGCGGCTCTCAAAGTTCCGCTGACGGTCGACGTCGGAATCGCAGAAAACTGGCGCGACGCTAAGCCCTAACGGGCACCGGCAGGCCTCAGGGCCATTGCTGTTTGACCAACTCCCACTCTGCCTGCAGCTCAGAGAGCGCCGCCTGCTGTTCGCGGACCGGGCGCGTTCGGGCTCGCTCTGGAATGAGCACAGTGGTGGCGAAGCGGTCGATGTTCGAGCGGAGAGTCGTGCTGGAAGAAGGTTGCAAGGGGGCACGCACCCACGCCGCGATCACCGCATTCCACGCTCGGTCGGTGTCGCCCGCTCCACGAGCGGCCACCGCGAGCCAGTAATTGGCCGTCGCGTTGCCCGGGTCGTCGCGCAGTTCGTCCTCCATGCGCGCAATGACCGGCTCGAGCAGAACCGTGCGGCGCGGTGCGACCACGGCCTGGGCCTCACGGTCGACCGCGTTCGCCCACCAGTCGAGCAGCATGGAGCGTTCACGATCGGACAATGCCGACAGTGAAGTCGCGCGTCTCCACGCGACGTCAAAGAGCTCGGCCGCAGCACCAAACGAATCGCCCATGTACAGCGCCTGGCCGAGGCCCACCAGCAGATCGAGCTGATCGCGCGGCGAGAGCACCGCGATGGGTATTTTGGTGAGAGCGTCTCGGGCTGCCGTCAGGTCTGCCGGATCCCCGTTTCGGAGACGCTGGCGCTCCAGGCGTGCACGCGCGGCGACGAGCGCGGCGGCGTCAGCCGAAGCCGGATCGACGCGAGCGAGCTCGGCAGCAGCAATTGCCCCGTCGAAATCGAGTGCGTTGTACAGCGTACGCGCCTTGGCAAGCGCCGGATGCTCGGCCGCGGTAACGGTGACCGCCCCAAGGACGATCAACAGCAACGCTGCCGGCGCCAACCCTACTCGCATCGCGCCGATCCTAGCATTACAATTCATCTTTGATGAGCCAGCCGGTGGTCGTGCCACGGGAGGAGCACAGCATCTCCCGCAAGCAAATCGACCCCGATGCCCTCCGTGTGCTCTACAGGCTCCACGGAGAGCATTTCGTAGCCTACCTGGTAGGCGGCAGCGTCCGCGACCTCCTCCTCGGCCGCCGCCCGAAAGACTTCGACATCGGCACATCCGCGCATCCATACCAGGTCAAGAGAATATTCCGAAACTGCTGGATCATCGGCCGGCGGTTTCGTCTCGCGCATGTGAGGTTCGGGCCAAAGACGATCGAGGTGGCGACATTCAGGCGGAAGCTGTCTCCTGAAGAGCTGGCCTCGGCGGACGTCCATGTAAATGTCGACGTCGCAGGGGACCAGGCGGCCGGGCATGTTCGATTTCTCCACCGAGACAACACGTTCGGCACGCCCGAAGAGGATGCATTCAGGCGCGACTTCACCGTGAACTCGCTCTTCTACGACATCGCGTCGCTCTCCATCATCGACTACACGGGCGGACTCGACGACCTGAAAGCGCGAGTCATCCGATGCATCGGCGATCCGATGGAGCGCTTTCAGGAAGATCCCGTCCGAATGCTCAGGGCTGTTGCCATGGCGGCGCGGCTCGACTTCGCGATAGATCTGCCAGTCGAAGCCGCGATCACGGCACATCGTGCCGGCATCGCGAAGAGTGCGCCGGCGCGCTTGATGGATGAGCTCTACAAACTACTGCGAGCGGGCGCGTCCCAACGCGCATTCCGAATGCTCGCAGAGCGGCGGCTGCTCGAGCCTGTTGCGCCCAGCCTCCAGAGCATGTGCGGCGACGCGTTGTGGCGATCGCTTGCCGCGCTCGACGTCTATAGGAACCGATTCGAAGAGACGCCGGATTCGCTGACCAATCCAATCCTGCTCGGATCGCTCACCGTTCCGCTGGGTCTTGCGCCGTCCAACCCTCAGACGCGATACCTGGAGGACGGCACGCGCCGTCGAGGACCGGCGCCCAGCCTCGGAATTCTGCCGATGGCGCGACGCGACGTGGAACGCCTCCGGCACATTCTCATGCTGCAGCGTCGTCTGGCGGACGTGAACGCGGCGCCTCGGGCTCGGCGGGCGCTGATGCAACGCGGAATCTTTCAGGAAGCATTAACGTGGCTCGAAATCCATGGGAACGCTCCTGAGGTGATCGAGAACTGGCGCGGATTCATCGAAGCTGCCCGGACGTTCGAGGGTGAAGCTGAACTTGGACAACCCTTACCGCGTCGGCGCCGCCGAAGGCGGCGGGCAGGACGACGCCGGGGCCAGGGGCCACGGAGACCGGAAGGGCACTGACGGCAGCCTTATCCGTGTTTCCGTTCGAACTCGCGCATGAATGTAACCAGCGCGTCAATGCCCTCTTCGGGAAACGCGTTGTAGATCGACGCCCGCATGCCGCCGACGGACCGGTGACCCTTGAGTCCGTCGAGTCCCGCTGCCGTCGCTTCCTTTTCGAACACTTTTTCGAGTTGTTCGTCGGGTAGCCGGAAGGTGATGTTCATGAGCGAGCGGCTCTCGCGCTGCGCGGTACCCCGGTAGAAACCGGTACGATCGATTTCGGCATAGAGCCGGCTGGCCTTGCGCTGGTTGGTGCGGGCAATCCCCTCGAGTCCTCCGATCGAACGCAGCCATTTCATCGTCAGACCGAGGATGTAGATCCCGAACGTGTTTGGCGTGTTGTACAGCGAGTTATTGTCCGCGTGTACTTTGTAATTCAGCATGATCGGAACGGCGTCGGTGGACCGCGGAAGCAGATCCTCGCGGATGATGACCAGCGTCACGCCTGACGGGCCGAGATTCTTCTGCGCCCCGGCATAGATCAACCCGAAACGGGACACATCGATCGGGCCGCTGAAAATGTCTGAAGAGGCGTCCGCCACGAGCGGCGCCTCGCCGACATCGGGCGGCGCCTTCCATTCGGTACCTTCGATTGTGTTGTTCGTCGTAATGTGAACGTAAGCGGCGCCCGGAGTGAGTTTGAGCTCGTCCTGGCGTGGAATCCGCGTGTAGCCGTCGGCCTTCGTCGACGCGGCGATGTTGACGCTGCCAATCTTCTTCGCCTCTTTGATCGCCTTGTCCGCCCACGACCCGGTATCGATGTAATCAGCGCTGCGGCCGGCAGTGAGAAGGTTCATCGGCACCATGGAGAACTGCAGCGTGGCCCCGCCCTGCAGCATCAGAATCTTGTAGCTGTCCGGGACACCTGCGAGCGCCCGGATGTCTGCGATCGCGGTATTGAGCAGGTCCTCGAACGTTTTCGAGCGATGGCTGATTTCCATCACCGACATGCCGACGCCCGGCAGCGAAATGAGGTCGCGCTGCGCCTGTTCGAGGACGGGCAGCGGCAACACGGCGGGACCGGCTGAAAAGTTATGGATACGGGTTGTTGTCGGCATGGACGCAGCTCCTGAACTGATCGAACCCTTGTTGCTATCCCTATATTTTCACAACCTGAACGCCGAGGATGTCGCGACTTCCGCTTTCGATCGCGCGAAGAAGCTCCGCGTCCGGCTGGCCGTCGACGTTGATCCGTGCGACAGCGGACTCCGCGCCGGCAAAAACAACGTTCTCGGTCTCCTGGACGTTCAGGTTGCGGCGCCGCAGTTGGTCGAAAATGTGCGCGAGGACCCCTGGCCGATCGCGGTGCCGCACCACCAGGCGATGTGTCGCCGGCGTGCGCGCCGCGAGGTTGACGGCGTTCGGCACGGTCCCCATCTCTTTGTAGCTTCGGATGATGCGAACGGTTTCGGCGGCGATCGCTTCCTGTGCCTGCTCGGTGGATGCGCCAATGTGGTGCGTACCGTAAAGATCGGGCAAGCTCGCAATGGCTGGGGAAAATTCCGCAGAACCTGACGCCGGTTCGTCACGAAACACATCGGTCGCGACGTGTAAGCCCTGTGTTCGCACCGCCTCGGCCAGAGCGGCATCGTCCACGAGCTCCGCGCGGGCCGTGTTTACAAGGAGGGCGCCCGGCTTGAGTCGAGCCAGAATTCCCGCGCCCACGAAGTTACGGGTTTCGTCGGTGAGTGCCAGATGCAGACTGAGTGCATCGCTCCGCTCGGCAACCTGTTCGGGCGATTGCAGCACGATGACATCGAGATCGCGCGGCAAGGCTGTGAGGGCATTGGTGCCTTCGCGCTGGAATCTGGGACTCCAGACCACCACATCCATGCCGAACGCGCGCGCCCGCCGCGCGACTTCCTGCGCAACGCCGCCGAAACCAAGCAGGCCCAGCGTTCGCCCGTAGAGCCCACGCGCTTTGGAAAACTCTCCTTTATTCCAACGTCCTGCTCGAAGGGCCGCCACATTGTCAGGAACGCGTCGATCGAGCGCCAGGAGCAAACCGAAAGCGAGCTCCGCCACTGCAATCGCATTCTTCCCGGGACAATTCGCCACGTAAATGCCGCGTCGTGCGGCCGCTGCAACGTCGATCGTGTTCACGCCAGCTCCGGCACGCACCACGAGCGAGAGAGTGCCGGCCGTGAGCATCGCTTCGGTCACCCGCGTCGATCGAACGACGAGCACTTCGGCGCCCGATGATTGAAGGAGCCGCACGAGGTCGTCGCCGGACGTGCCAGGCGCGTAGATGACTTCGCAGCCCGCCGCCTTCAGGCCTTCCAGGCCTGACGCTTCGAAGGCGTCCGCGATCAACACTTTCATGACTTGTGACGTCGAACCACCGTACTGGTATGTGACCGGAGACCTGAAGGTCTCCGGCTACCCGTACCGAAAAGTCGAAAAAGCTACACGTACCTAAGGGCAGAAAAGGTAGCCGGAGGCCTTCAGGCCTCCGGACCTGACGCTAAATCACGTGCGAGAGCAGGCCATCCCGAAGCTTCGGCTCGAACCAGGTGGACTTCGGCGGCATGATCCCACCCGCATCACAAATGGCCATCAATTCCGCAACACTCACGGGGTGCAGTGAAAACGCCACGGCCGCGCTCCCGGAACGCACGAGTTCCTCGAGTGCCGGGGTGCCACGAACTCCGCCGACAAAGTCGATTCGCGGATCCGTTCGTGCGTCCAGGATGCCCAGCAGCGGCGTGAGGATCACCTCCTGCAATCGAGTGACGTCAAGAGGATCGGCCTGCGCCAATCCCTCACGTGGCACTGTGAGCTCGATGGTGTGCCAGCAACCGTCGAGAAACATTGCCACCTCCCCTTTGCGCACCGGGGCGGGCGGACCCTGCTTCACCGTGAAATGCTTGCAAAGCTCCGCGAGGAACGACTGTGGCGTGTGTGATCCCAGGCTTCTCACGACGCGGTTATATGGGAGCACCTGCACCTGGTTATGTGGAAACGCCACTCCGAGAAAAGTGTCCCACTCGCCGGTGCCGCTTGCCTGGCGAAGCTGTCGCGCGACACGGACCGCACTTGCCGCCCGATGGTGGCCGTCAGCGATGTAGAGCGCCGGAATCGCGCGGAATGCAACCTCCAGCTCGCCCTGAGCACCCGGTTGAATCTGCCAAATCGTGTGCCGCACGCCATCAATAGCCTCGAAATCAAACAACGCCCGGCTCGACGTGGCACGTTCGACGATCGCATCCACCGTAGACGACGCGCGGTAAGTGAGAAAGACCGGCCCGGTCTGAGCACGAAGGTCCAGCATGTGACGCGTCCGGTCATCCTCTTTGTCCCGCCGGGTGTACTCATGCTTCTTGATGACATCCGACTCGTACTCGGCGATTGAGTAGCAGGCGGCAATCCCTGTTTGCAAATGGCTGCCCATGCGGAGCCGGTAAACATATGCGCTCGGAACGTCCTCCATAACGAGGGGCGCTTCCCTCTTGAGCGCCTCAAAGTTCTTCACGGCTTTGTCGTACACCTGGTCGGAGTGGACATCGGTGCCAGCGGGCAGATCGATCTCGGCACGCGAAACGTGAAGAAAGCTGACTGAATTGCCGGACGCCAGCGCCCGCGCTTCCTCAGTGTTGACGACGTCGTACGGAACCGCGGCCACGCGTGCCGCGGAGTCTGGAGTGGGACGGAGTGCACGAAACGGAAAGATAGAGGCCATGGAGAACTACGATTATAGGAGGCCTCAGGGTCCAGGCCTCAGGGCTCAGGGCCCTGAGGCCTGATGATGGCGATTGACTCCCGTGATATCAAAGGAACAATGGAGGTCGATACCACTCGTCGCCGTCGCACTTGTCGCCGCCGGCCTCACAATGGTGCTCGTCCAATCGCACGCGCGCCGACAGATCGCCGAAGCGCGCGCCGAGTTGGCCGCACAGCTCGCCGCAACGAACCGGGACAACAAGTGGCTCACGGAAGAAGTCGATCGGCAGAAGGCCGCGCTCGGTGCCACGCAGCAGCTGCTCGACAAGGCGGAACACAGACTGCGCGACGTGTTCCAGTCGGCGGCGGCAGAAGCGCTCAAGGACAGTCGATCAGCGTTTCTCGACCTTGCCAAGACCTCGTTCGCCGCGTTTCACCAGCCCATTGCCGACACATTGAAGAGAGTCGACGTCAGGTTGGCGGAAACCGAGCGCGATCGAATTGCCGCATACAGCCGCCTCAGTGAACAGGTCGCCGCGCTCGGATCGACGGCAACCACCCTTTCGCGGGCGTTGCGAACGCCCGCTGTCCGAGGTCGCTGGGGTGAAATGCAGCTCCGCCGTGTGGTGGAGGTGTCGGGAATGGTGCAGCGCTGTGATTTTGACGAGCAGCCACCTCTCACCAGCGACAACGGACGACTTCGGCCGGACCTGATCGTTCATCTTCCGGGGTCCAAGCGCATCGTCGTCGATGCCAAGGCGCCACTCGAGGCATTTCTCGACGCTCAGGACACCACGGACGACGACACGCGCCTCTTGAAGCTGCAGGCGCACGCTCGGCAGGTGCGTGATCACATGGACCGGCTCGGCGCCAAAGGCTATTGGGAGGCTCTGGGTGACTCGCCGGAAATGGTCGTGATGTTCCTGCCGGGCGAAACGCTGTTCAGTGCGGCGCTGCAACATGACCTGACGCTCATCGAGTACGGCCTGCGCCAGCGCGTGCTGCTGGCCAGCCCTATCACCCTTATCGCGCTTCTGACGACCGTCGCGCATACCTGGCGCCAGGAAGCGCTTGCCGAGAATTACCGGGAGGTCGCGCGGCTCGGGCGCGAGTTCTATGACCGTTTGGCCGTCTTTGCGGGTCATCTGGACGAGGTGCGCAAGAAGCTCGATGGCGCGGTCCAGGCGTACAACCAGGCGGCCGGCTCCTTCGAGGCGCGCGTGCTGGTCAGCGCCAGACGACTCAGAGACCTCGAGGCGACGACGGCCGCGGAGCTGCCGCCCGCCGAGCCAATCGATACCGTTCCCCGGGTGCTCAGACAGATTGGGTTGATGGGACTACCCGAAGGCGCCATGAACGAGGAGCCGGAGGGTCCGGAGACCTGAAGGTCTCCGGCTACCTGTCGTCACGCTGGTAGCCATCTATTACTTCCAACAGCCAATTCCCAATTCCCAAATTGACCTCGTGCGGCTTGGGAGTTGGAAGTTGGGCGTTGATACAGAAGTTGGCTGCCGAGAGTTCGGATTTGAAATAATGGAGAGATGGAGCCTCTCGCCGGCGCCGCCGCACCGCCGGCTGCCACAGACTTCATTCGGGAGATCGTTGCCGAGGATCTCCGCACCGGCAAGCACGCCGGGCGCGTACACACGCGTTTTCCGCCCGAGCCGAACGGCTATTTGCACATCGGTCACGCCAAGTCGATCTGTCTGAATTTCGGTGTCGCTGCGGAATTTGGCGGACTTTGCAACCTCCGCTACGACGACACGAATCCCACGAAGGAGGATGTCGAGTACGTCGAGGCGATCGAAGAGGATGTCCGCTGGCTCGGGTTCGACTGGAGCGATCGCAAGTTCTACGCATCGGACTACTTCGAGGCGCTTTACAGCTACGCCGAGCAACTGATTCGCGAGGGAAACGCGTACGTCGACAGCCTGACAGCCGACGAAATTCGCGACTACCGAGGTACGCTGACCGAGCCGGGCCGGAACAGTCCTTACCGCGAGCGAAGCCCGGAGGAGAACCTCGACCTGTTCCGCCGGATGCGCGCCGGCGAGTTTCCCGACGGCGCACACGTGCTGCGCGCCAGAATCGACATGGCGTCGCCGAACATCAACATGCGCGATCCGACGCTCTACCGCATTCGGCATGCGGCACATCATCGAACCGGCGACGCGTGGTGCATCTATCCGACCTACGACTACGCGCACCCGATCTCCGATGCGATCGAAGGGATCACCCACTCTCTCTGCACCCTGGAGTTCGAAGACCATCGGCCGTTGTACGACTGGGTGATCGAGAACACGAGACCCGCAGCGCGGCCCCGGCAAATCGAGTTCGCACGTTTGAATCTGAACTACACGATCATGAGCAAGCGGAAGCTGCTCGCGCTCGTCGAGCGGAAGCTCGTCGAGCGGCTGGGACGATCCGCGGATGCCGACAATCGCAGGGCTGCGGCGCCGCGGCTATACGCCGGAGGCCATTCGCGATTTCTGCTCGCGCATCGGCGTCGCCAAGAAAGAAAACGTCGTTGACGTCGCCCTGCTGGAACACACAGTCCGTGAGGACCTCAACCGCAGGGCACCGAGAGCGCTCGCCGTGCTCCGTCCCCTGCGCGTCGTGGTGGAGAACTATCCAGAGGATCGGGAAGAGTTCATCGAGGCGGTCAACAACCCCGAAGATCCCGCCGCCGGAACACGGCGGCTGCCGTTTTCGCGCGAGCTGTACATCGAGCGCGACGATTTCATGGAGAATCCGCCGAAGAAGTTCTTCCGGCTCGCCCCCGGATCGGAGGTGCGGCTTCGGCATGCGTACATCCTGAAATGCGAGCGTGCGGTCAAGGACGCGTCCGGAGTCGTGACGGAGTTGCGCTGCACCTACGATCCCGAGTCACTGTCGGGCGCCACGGCGAACCGGCGTGTCAAAGGAACGATTCATTGGGTATCCGCACGCCACGCGCATACCGCCGAGGTGCGACTTTACGATCGGCTCTTCCGCTCGGCAGATCCAAGCGAGGGCGACCGCGACCCGCTGAGCGATCTCAATCCCGACTCTCTGAACAAGCTCGTGGACTGCAAGGTCGAGCCTGCGCTCGCGGAAGCGGCTCCAGGTGCCCGATTTCAGTTCGAGCGGTTGGGTTACTTCTGCGTGGATCCGGACTCTCGCGAGGGAACTCCGATATTCAACCGCACGGTCACGCTCAAGGACACGTGGGCGAAGATCATGTCCGTGCTTCCGAGCCCACTCCCTGAGCTGCGCGGCAACCGCCATCGCCGGTGGCTCGAAGGGCAGGCGGTCCACTGGCCACGGCAGCCGCCACGTCCAGTTCGAATCGTTCACCGTAGCTGGCTGGTTGATGCGGTCGTGCCAGCCGAAGACGTCCTGAATCGGAAATATCAGAAGGTCCGAACCCGACGCGTACAGAATTTCGAGCAGGGCCTCTCGAAGCGGATGGGACATGACGGCCCGTTCGACAGCGCCGGCCAAATCCTCGTCGGTCAGCCGTGCGCGCAGCGACGGGATCGCAAGCACTGCCTGTCTTTCCGCCCGCGACGCGTTCTGCCACCACATACTCATCGGCTCGGTATCGTGCGTGCCTGACGTTGCGACACCGACCGGCGGATAGTCGCGCGGATCCTTGAACGGTTGACCGTCCTGGTGCCAATACCGTTCCCACCGCAACACCTTGTAGCCGGCAATGCCCTTCCGGGCGAGCGAATCGCGAACGAATTGCGGGACGATCCCGAGATCCTCCACGGTAATGTATGCGCCCGAGCTCCTGAATACCTCCAGCACGCACTCGCCGAGCTGCGCTTGAGAGGGTTCGTCGGGTGGGCTGAACTGGGCCGCGCTGCCATCGTGCGGCCGGAAATACGTGCGGTAGAAGCCGACCAGATGGTCCACTCGATATCCGTCAAAGAGCGCCGCGTTCCGACGCGCGCGGTCTCGCAGCCAATCGAAGCCGCGCTCCGCCAGCACGTCCCAGCGATACACCGGCATTTCCCAGTTCTGTCCGGTCTCGCTGAACGCGTCGGGTGGCACCCCAATTGACGCGTCGAGCCGAAACTCATCCTGACGCGCCCACACGTCGGCGCTGTCGCCGCTCACCATGAATGGCAGGTCGCCGAAGAGCGCGACATTGCTCGCGTCGCGGCGGGCATCGGCCCACTGATCGTCAGCGACCCACTGAAGGTACTGGCGATACAGAACATCGTTTGCCAATTCAACGCGCGCCTGAGCTAAGGCACCCGGGGCTCGATCGCGGACCGGCGCTGGCCATTCACCCCACGGTCGCTCGCCATGTGCCGCGTGCAGCGCGCGGAACAGGGCATAGTCGTCGAGCCACCAGGCTTGATCTCTCATATATGCGCGAAACGCAGTGGCCCGTCGCGTTCCCGACGCCAACTCGGTGTCGCGAAACCGCTCGAACGAGCCACGCAACGCGTGTTCCTTGAGTCGTCGGACCACCCGGTAATCAACACCGGGCGAGTTGCGGGCCGCCTCGATCCGATCGCGGAAATCGTCGCCGAGACGATCGCCTATCGCCGCGAAGTCCTCCATCTGCCCGATGGATATGAACTGCGGATCGATCGCCATCGCACTCAGCGGCGAGTAGGGCGAAGTCTCCGACGGAGGCATTTCGTTGATGGGCAGGAGCTGCAGCAGGCGAATGCCTGCGCTATCGAGCCATCCCGCCATACGTGGGATGTCGGCGATCTCGCCGATCCCCCAGCTCTCCGAAGAGGGCATCGAGAACAGCGGAATCAGAATTCCAGCGAGTCGCGACGATGTGCCTGGCATCAGCGCGCAACGAAACGAAGCACACGATCGACAGCGTCGCAAAACACGTCGGGCGGCGGAAGCAGGCTGACCACCAGGTGGCTCTCGCGCGGGAAGTCGAAAAAATATCCTGGATGTACCAGGACCTGCTCGTGCTCTAGCAGATTGAGTACCAGATCCTCTTCACGCTGGATCGACGGTACGCGCACGACCGCCGACCACCCACCTTCCGCGCGCAGGACGTCACATGACGGATGTGCAGCGGTCGCCGTACGCAGCACAGCGAGGTTGTGCCGGACGCGGTCATGAATGGCCGAACGTACCGAAGCGCCGGCCCGCAGAAGCTGAGGCAGGGCAATTTGTACGGGCGTTCCCACGGATAAATACGTATCCGCAATCAGCTCCAGGGACGCGAGCGCAGCGGTCCGAGCGGACGCACAGCCTCCGACGATCATCCAGCCCAGCTTGAGCTGCGGCAATCCAACCGTTTTCGAAAGCCCGGCAAGCGAGAAAGACAGCACATCCGTTGCGGTGGCGATGTCAGTCAGCGGATGCGCCGCCTCGAGTGGGTAATCGGCGAATACTTCATCAGCGATAAGTGCCCACCCACGTCGGCGGCAAAGTGCCTGCACTTCGGCGAAGTCGTTTCTTGTGAGGTACGACCCTGTCGGGTTATTCGGCGAGACGACAAGCAGCGCGCGTGTGTTCTCCGGTGCGTCGGCGAGAGACGACATGTCAATAGACCAGGTCTGGTGGTACTCCAGCAGATATGGGTGTGCACGAACAGTTTCCAGCTCGGTCAGCTGTTCGAAGAGTGGATAGCTTGGCTGCGGCACGAGCACTGTGTCGCCAGCTCTGCACAACAGCTTGAACAACCAGCTATACGCCTCGCTCGTGCTGGCGGTGAGTACCACTTGCGCTGGATCGATCGTCGTTCCGCGTCGTTGCTGATCTGTTGCGACCGCAGTCCGGGCGGACGGCAGTCCGAAAGGATGCGGATCGTACTCGAGAGCCGCAGCGTCCGCGAGCGGCTCGAGAAGGCCGGTTGGATAGCAAATGCCCGAACGCGTCGGATTCGACTCAGTGAGATCGACGATCCGGACGCCTCGCCGATGGAACGAATCGAGCGCCCGCGTCAGCGCGTTTGCTTCGGCGTGCGCAGGAAGGCGAGGTGACAGCACACGCCATCATCCCATGAAGAACTGTCAAATCTCGATGCGCTCACCATGCGTCGGCATCACCGCATCCCACCCGAGTTGCTCTTTGAGGCGTCCCTGAAGCGCGGTCATCGGCTCCGCTTCGCCGTGCACCAGACACAGGCGGTGGGGAGCACGCGGTAATGTACGAAGCCACTTGAGAATCTCGCCCCGGTCCGCATGCGCAGACATCGAATCGATTTTGACTACCTGTGCCGCAACCGGCACGAGTCGACCATGGATCCTCACTTCGCGCGCACCATCGACGAGCTGGCGACCGCGAGTGCCAGCCGCCTGATAGCCCACGAAGAGCATCGTGTGCCTGGAGTCGGGCAGCGCTGCGGCCATGTGATGAAGCACCCGGCCTCCGGTCGCCATCCCGCTCGAGGAGATCACAATCGCGCTCGCTTGCGACGCCGTCAGCGCCTTTGACTCCTGCGGAGTGCTGATGGTCTGGAACCGTGTCGATCCGAATGCCGCCACGCCTTTCTGTGCTGGTCGAATGTCTGGATCCAGTTCAGCAACGCGTGCCGTGTAGAACCGCAGCGCTTCAGCCGCCATCGGACTGTCCACGTACACCGGCAAGACAGGGATGCGCCGTTCGAGCTCGAGGCGCCGCACCCAATACAGCAACTCCTCGACCCGCCCAATCGCAAATGCCGGGATGATTACTTTTCCGCCGCGGCGGAACGTGGTGCGGATGACTTCCGCAAGAGTCTCGCCATTGTCGTCGGGCGCATGGTCCCGATCGCCGTACGTGGATTCAACCAGCACCAGGTCGGCTTCGACCGCTGCGGCGGGGTCGGGCAGCACCGGTCGGTTGTACCGCCCCAGATCGCCCCCGAACAGCAAGGTAGCGCGGCCCGCCAGCTTCATCACGACATACGCCGACCCGAGCAGGTGGCCAGCCGTTGCGAAGCGGATAGTGATGCCAGGGGCAACTTCGATGTCCCGGTCGTAACCGAGTGGCTGCAGCTGGGTGAGCGCGCGGAGGGCGTCGGGCTCGCGATACAACGGCAGGGCCGGATGGTGTTTGGTGTAGCCGTGCCTGTTTGCCTGTCGTGCATCCTCCTCCTGAATGCGCGCCGAGTCGGGCAGCACGAGGCGACACAGGTCGGCCGTCCCCCCGGTGCAGAAAATGCGGCCGCGATATCCCTGTGCGACGAGGCGCGGCAGATGGCCGACATGATCGAGGTGCGCATGGGTCAGCACCACCGCGGTGACAGACTGTGGTGGAACGGGAAACGCCGCCCAGTTTCGAAGGCGCAGTTCCTTAAGTCCCTGAAACAGTCCGCAGTCGACGAGCACTCGGCTTCCGTCGTGCTCCAACAAGTATTTGGAGCCGGTCACGGTCCGCGCGGCGCCAAGAAAGGTCAGAGTGGACACACGTGGACAATATCAGGCTGCCCCAATTCCTGGGCCCCAGGCCTGATATTCTTCCGATATGCGTCCTTTTCGGTTCGCAGCCTTTCTGTGTCTCGGCGAGCTGGTGCTGGCGGTCGCCCTGTCGGCGCAGGCACCGCGGCGCCTGACGATTCAGGCCATTTACGATCCGGACCAGCGGGTCGATTTCAGCGGGGCGCCTCCCACCAACCTTCGATGGATCGACGACGACAGCTACCTGCAAACGCGACGGGCGAATGGCAACGTTGAGTGGCTGAAAGTCGACGCCGTGTCTGGTCGTTCATCACCCCTGTTCGATGCCAGTCGAATGGAAACAGCCTTCGCCGGCATACCGGGAGTGACGAAAGACGAGGCAGCTGGCGTCGCGCGATCGGGCGATCTGCAGTTCAATCCGCAGTGGACCGCGGCAATCGCCGATGTCAATCAAGACCTCTACTTCTATGATTTTTCGACGGGGACCGCGACACGCCTCACCTCCGTAGCGGGTCGCGAAGAGGAGCCGACGTTCAGCCCGAACGGCCGCAACGTCGCGTTCGTGCGTGCAAGCAACCTTTACGTGGTCGATGTGGCGACACGGAAAGAGATCACGCTGACCTCGGATGGCAGTCGCGACATTCTGAACGGCAAACTGGATTGGCTTTACCAGGAAGAGATTTACGGCCGCGGGCGGTTCCGCGGGTACTGGTGGAGCCCCGATTCTGCGAGTCTGGCGTTTCTTCAGCTCGACGAGCGACCTGTTCCCGAATACACCGTCGTCGACGACTTCTCCTACAGGCCAACCGTCGAAGTTACCGACTATCCGAAGGCTGGCGATCCGAATCCGCTCGTCAAGCTCGGGATTGCACGCGCGACCGGCGGAACCGCCCAGTGGGTGCAGCTCGACGCATACGCCGGCGGCGAGTTTCTGATTGTCGACGTCGACTGGGTTCCCGATTCGCGTAGTGTCGCGTTTCAGGTACAGGACCGGGAGCAGACGTGGCTCGACCTGAATCTCGCCGATGCGGCGTCGGGTCGCACCAGCCGCGTGTTGCGCGAAACCACGCCCGCATGGGTGAACGTCAACGGAAGTGCGACCTGGCTGAAAGACGGGTCGTTCGTGTGGCTGAGCGAACGATCCGGCTTCAAGCACCTGTATCGATATCGCCGCGATGGCAGCCTCGTTGGCCGCGTGACGGACGGACGATGGGAAGTGAGGACGTTCTATGGCGTGGACGAGGAACGCGGCGTCGCGTACTTCGACGCCGGAGCGCGTCGTCACATCGACAACGACATCTACCGCATAGGCCTCGACGGACAAGGCCTCACTCGGCTATCGCGGACCGACGGCACCCATCGCGCCATCTTCAATCCGTCGTTCACGCGCTACGTCGGAGTGTGGAGCAACGCCGCCACACCTGCACAGGTGCGGCTCCATAGCGCTGACGGTGCCGAGATTCGCGTCATTGACGCGAATGCCGTTCCGGCCCTCGCGCAGTACCGCCTGTCGAAGCCCGAATTCGTGGAAGTCCGGGCGCGTGACGGCTTCGTGATGGACGCGATGATTATCAAGCCGCCCGATTTCGATCCATCGCGGCGGTATCCGGTTTTTCAGCTCACGTATTCCGGCCCCGGAACCGCGTCGGTCCGCAATCAATGGGCGGGATCGACATTCATGTACCACCAGCTGCTTGCCCAGCACGGCGTCGTTGTGTGGGTGCTCGACAACCGCAGCGCCAGCGGCAAGGGCGCCGAATCTCAGTGGCCCGTTTACCTCCGGCTCGGCGAGCTCGAGCTGCAGGATCTCGAGGACGGTATTGGGTGGCTTAAGCGTCAGACCTTCGTCGATCCTTCTCGCATCGTCCTGCATGGCTGGAGCTACGGCGGCTTCATGACGTCGTATGCGCTGACGCACAGCACGAGCTGGGCGGCAGGCGTCGTCGGCGCGCCGGTGACGGACTGGAGGAACTACGACACCGTATATACCGAGCGGTACATGAAGACACCGCAGAACAATCCGGACGGTTACAAGCGCACGGCGCCACGGTTTGCGGCGGCTAACCTGCACGGCCGGATGCTGCTCGTGCACGGAACCATTGACGACAACGTGCACATGCAGAATTCAGAGCAGTTCGCTTACGAGCTCCAGCGGGCAGGAAAGCCGTTCGAAATGATGGTGTATCCGCGATCGCGCCACGGAATCGCCGATCCCCGCCTCAACATGCACTTCCGGCAGGCGATGTTTGATTTCGTCATGAAGACTGTGGGCGGATCTACCGGCGACTCGGTGCCCAGCGCGTCGCGGTGAGCGGCGTGTTGTCGCTCCTCGGAGCTCTCCAGTCGCGCAGTGGCGTTATTGCGGCAGAACTGCGGCCGCCGCGGGCCGAGCTCGACTCGTATGAGGGCATGGACGCGTGGATTGACATGTACCACGCGGTTCGAACGCTGACTCGCCAGGACAACGCGGTTTTCCTCACCGACAGCGCCGTCGGTACGCAGGAGGAAAACAACCTGCGTCACCTTGTGAACAATCTTGGCCGCGACGTTCCGCACGAACGGGTGGTGCCGTTTCTCACGAGCAAGCACTCGCTGGAATTCTGTCTGAGCTATGCGGAGCAGGCCTGGCAGCACGGTTTCGCAGCGCTCGTGGTGCTCGGAGGCGACCGGACGGTGGGCCGCGCACGTTGTGTCGAACATGCCTGGGAATTGCGCCGCGCAATTCGGGCGCGCGAGCCACGCCTGGCGCTGGGCGGTTGGGCCAATCCGTACGCGGACGCTGCGCGTCAGGCGGACTACATTGCCGACGATCGTTTCACCGCCGAGTTCTATCTGACGCAGGTGGTGAATCATCTTGAAATAGCGCCGGTTGTTCGATTCGTGGACGAAACGCACCGGCGCGGCCTCGACCATGTGCCCGGCGTCTTCGGCGTCTTTTATTACCGCAGCGCCAATCTCAAGACACTCAACGCGTTAAGACAATTTTTACCGGTCCCCGTCGAGGCGCTCGCAGCAGAGTTCGCCGCGGGTGCGACCTCCATTGATATTTGCGCGCGCACGCTGCGCGCACTAATGGACCTCGGCATCCGGCATTTCTACATCAGCAACCTGCCGCCGTCGCGCGCTTCGTCCACTCTCAACGCGATTCTCGAACGCATCGGCGCGCCGGCCTGACCGCGCCCGGCCTGATCGTACGTGTAGCCTGATCGTAGTAGTAGCCTGATCGTCAGTGCTGCTCCGGCTTTAGCCTGGGACCTACGCGACTGGGCACGTGAGCACGTGCCAACGCGCGAGCGGGAGGATGCGCTTCACGCGAGTCGGGGGCTGACGACGTTGCAGGCGGAGCGGACGCGGTATCGGAATCGGATCCACAGTCTGCTGGCGCTGCACGGGGTGGGGCGGCTTCGCCTCGACGGGCAGTTTCCCGATAGACTCCTCGCGGTGCGCGACTGGGCCGGGGCGCCGCTGCCGCCTGGCGTGCAGACGCGGCTGCGGGAGACGTGGACGCTGCTGCACCAGGTGGAGGCGGTGCGGCAGCAGGCACGCTGCCGGGAACGACAGCAGGTCCGCGCGTCGGCGACGACGCCCGGCACGCCGGCACAGCGGCTGGCGCGCGTGCGCGGCATCGCGGCGCGGAGTGCGACGGTGCTCGCGGAGGAACTCTTCAGTCGCGGGCTGCGCAACCGCCGGGGAGTGGGCGCCCTGACGGGCCTGGTTTCGGCCCCGTATCGGAGTGAGACGTCGCGAGCGACTAGCGTGTCGCCGAGCACCTCGTGCCCGCTGGCGTTGCGGCCGGCGTTCTGGCGGCCGTCCCAGGTCTCATCGACTACGTTGGAACGGTGCCGCAAACGAGCTCGGGAAAGTCGCGAGCGACGAAGCCGCGGGCCACAGAGGCACAGGGACACGGAGACAATTCAGACGGGAAACCCGTACGTAGTTCACGCTGACAACGCGCGTATCGTCATCGGGCGAACCGGCAAAGGGTACGCCGCCTTCGCCGATCGCTACACGCTCGGGGAGGTCCGTTGTCGGACGGTGTTCTGATGCGCGGTACGGTGCAGTGTCGGTGGCACGGATCGCAGTTCGACGTCCAGACGGGCGACGTGAAATGCGGACCGGCAGAGGAGAAGATTCAAACGTAGGAAATCGAACACAGGGGCGACGAGAAAACCGCGTAAACACCCATTTTGTCTGCGCGATGCCATTCACTACAATGAGCCGGCTCGTTCACAGACGATATGGCGCTCGCTGCCGGTTCCCGTATCGGCCCGTACCGAAATCCACTCGGCTCTTGGCGCCGGCGGGATGGGGGAAGTCTATCGTGCTCGTGATCCGCGGCTTGGTCGCGATGTCGCAATCAAGGTGTTGCCGATCGCATGGTCAGGTGATCCCGAGCGATTGCAGCGGTTCGAACTGGAAGCCCGGGCTGCTGCCACGCTGAACCATCCGAATATCCTTGCTGTCTTCGACATCGGTCAGCACGATGGCTCACCGTACATCGTTTCTGAACTGCTCGACGGGGAGACGCTGCGCGAACGCCTCGCCGGCGGAGTGTTGCCCGTCCGCAAGGCCGTCGAGTACGCGATTCAGATTGCACGTGGTATGGCCGCCGCGCACGAGAAGGGGATCGTCCATCGCGATCTGAAACCGGAGAACGTCTTCGTTACGAGCGACGGTCGCCTGAAGGTCCTCGACTTCGGTCTCGCGAAGCTGACACAGCCCGAGGGAGCCCCTGTCGGCGCCACCGCCTTACCGACAACGCCGGCCTTCGACCTGGCTCAGGCCAGGCCGGACACGCAGCCGGGGATGGTGCTGGGAACAATCGGATACATGTCGCCCGAGCAAGTCCGGGGGGTGGCCGCCGACCATCGCGCGGACATCTTTGCGTTCGGCACCGTGCTCTACGAGATGCTTTCGGGACGGCGTGCATTTCAGCGCGAAACCGCCGTCGAGACAATGACGGCGATTCTGAAAGAGAACCCGCCGGATCTTCCGCTTGCGGAGCGCCACATTCCGCCGGCCCTGGACCGAATCGTCGATCGCTGTCTCGAGAAAGGTCCTGCCGAGAGATTTCAGTCGGCGGCGGATCTGGGTTTTGCGCTGGAGGCGCTCTCTGGACATTCCGAATCAACGCTGGCTGCGCCAGCGGGGGTTACTTTCGGCGCGTCTAGATTGCGCCGGAGCATGCCATGGGCCGTGGCCTTCGTGCTTCTGGTTACCACTGTCGTTCTTGCCGCTCTTCAGCTCTCGCGCTCGCCGCAGGCGTCGCCTGTCGTCCAGTTCCATGTTCCGCCGCCGGCCGGAGGCATTTTCCCGGGGGCCAACAACACGCCGCGCATGGCGATATCTCCGGACGGTCAATACCTCGCGTTCACGGTGAATCTGCGAGATGGCAAGCCCGAACTGCTATGGCTTCGCAAACTCGATTCGCTCGAGGCCAGAGCCGTTCCCAATACAGATGCTCCTGCCGGCGCTGAACCGGTGCAGCAGCCGTTCTGGTCTCCAGACAGCCGTTACGTCGGCTTCTTTGCGGATGGCAAGCTCAAGAAGGTCGATATCGCCAGTACCAGCGTCCAGACAATCGCGGCCATTCCAGGGAACAACTTCGGCGGATCCTGGAACCAGGAGGGTGTGATCCTCGTCGGTTCGGTGGCCACCAAGGGCCTGCAGCGCGTGTCCGCCGACGGAGGCACGCTCTCGCAGGTCACGACGCTCGATGACTCGCGAAACGAAAGCGCTCACCTCTGGCCTCAATTCTTGCCGGACGGCCGGCACTTCCTCTATTTGGCGTTCGGTGACCCTGAAGACGTGGCGATCTATGCGGGAGCACTCGACTCGGCGGAACGCAAATTGGTGTTGAAATCGCAATTCATGGTGTATTTCGCACCTCCGGATCATCTGTTCTGGGTGAGCGACGGCGCGTTGATGGTGCAGCGCTTCGACGTCGATGCGCTCGAACTCCAGGGCACCCCCATCCAGATCGCCGAAGGCGTTTCGGGGACTCTCAACGGTCGCATCGGGATAACAGTGTCGGACACGGGCGTGCTGGTGCATCGGCCAGCAGCGGGGGGGCTGGAGGCCGACTCGCAGCTCGTTTGGTTGGATCGCTCTGGTCAGCAACTTGGTTCGATTGGAATGCCGTCTACGTACCGCGGCATCGAGCTCTCGCCAGATGATCGGCAGGTTGCGGTACATCGCGAGGAGCGTCAAGCCGGCGGTGACCTTTGGCTGCTCGATTTGGTGCGAGGGTCGACAGCGCGTTTGACGCTCGATGCCACCCACAGTATGTCGCCCGTCTGGTCGCCGGATGGCCGGCGCATTGTCTTCAGCCGGCAGGTTGGCACCTCGTGGAGATTATACGAAAGGGAATCGTCCGGGGTGGGAACCGAACGGCAGCTGTACGAATCCAAGAGCTTCCTCACGCCATTGAGCATCCTGCCCGATGGGCAGAGTGTTGTCATTCGTCTCGTCAATGGCGCGTCACAGGGAGACTTCTTCGTAATGAGGCTTTCGGACGCGCAAAGCGCGTCTCCGTATCTCCAGATTCCGTTCAACCTGACGTACGGCCAACTGTCACCGGACGCGCGTTGGATGGCGTACAGCTCGATTGAATCGGGCCGTAACGAGATTTACGTCCAGAGTTTTCCCTCGCCTTCAACCAGGTATGCGGTCTCGACAGACGGCGGTATACAGCCCCGCTGGCGGCGCGACGGAAGGGAGCTTTTCTATCTCCACGCACCACAGGGTAGTGCCAGCCAGCAGGCGATGATGTCGGTCACGCTGGAACCGGCAGGCGCCGGGTTGAAGTTCGGCGTTCCTGCGGCGCTCTTTGACGCGTACGCCGCCTCGTCCCTTCACGGAGGCTTACCGATGGTGTTTCAGTATGCAGTGAGCTCTGACGGAAATCGGTTCCTTGTCGCGCGCCAACTCGGAGCGGAGAACGCGGCGCCAGGAGAGACACCGTTGACGGTGGTCCTGAATTGGACGTCTCTGCTGAACCGCTGATACCCGATAAATGGTCCGGCTGAAGCCGGACACGACGTACGCGACTCAATCCGCGTAGACGATGCGGCTCGCGCATCCGGAATTCGCACTCCCTGCACCTTTGACCTTTGCCTTTTGACCTTTGACTTACCCGTGGTCGGCGGGCCGTAAAGGCCCGCCCTACTTCAGGTGACGGCCGCCGTCGACGCGAATCGTCTCGCCGGTGACGAAATCGCTCTCGACAAGCGCCAACACGATTTTCGCGATTTCGATCTCGCCGCCCCATCGTCCGAGCGGCGTCGCGCGTTCAACTTGGGCTGCCTCCTCGGCCGACGTGCCCTCGGGTGGAATAATCGGTCCGGGCGCGATGGCATTCACCAGGATCCGATCTGATGCGAGCTCGAGCGCCAGGGCCTGAGTCAAGGCGATGACGCCCGCTTTGGCGACGTAGTACGGGAGATACCCTCGATAGCGCGGCCGGCCGCTCGCAGCGACCCAGTCGGCAAAGTTGATGATGCGCCCCCCGCGCAATCCTCGCATGTGCGGTATTGCCGCTTTCGCGCAGAGCCAGGCGGCGCGCAGCTCAACCGCAAGCTGCGCGTCCCAGTCTTCGATGGAGAGATCGTCCAATGCCTTGACTTCGTATCGCGACGCCATGTTGACGAGCACGTCGAGTCGCCCGAACTCTCGCACCGCATCGTCAACCACCCGTGAGCACGCGTCTGCATCTGTCAGATCGGCCTGCAGTACGAGCGCACGCCGACCCACGGTGCGCACCGCATCGGCGGCCTCGTCTGCCTCAGGGCGAGAGCGGCGATACACGAGCGCAACATCCGCCCCCGATCGGGCCAGTTCCCGTGCTACGACAATCCCGATTCGCCGGCCGCCCGTCACGAGCGCAACGCGGTCCGTAAGATCCATTTCGCCGCCCACAGTCTATCCGGGTGCGCTACGATTCTCACCGGTGGCGCGCGCGATCCTTCGAATAGTCGTTGCGGCTCTCATCACGACAGCAGTCGTCGCGTACGAACGCGTCCCCGACCTGCGCGCCATCGATGAAGCGGTCGCTCTCGGCCAGTCACGCGACGAGGCCGTGCGCCGCCGGTTTCACCAGCCCTATCGAATCAACATCGGCCGGCCGCCGCTGGACTACATCGACCTCGTGACGCCCTTCCGTCGAGTGGAGCTTGCCGTCGAAGAACGGGCGCGGCTCGGTGACCGGCTGTTCAGGCAGCGCGACGCACTGACGGCGCTCGCGGAACACGGTGACGACCTGCAGATCTTTGTCGAGCTGAGTTACCATCCGCAGAACACGTACGTCGGAGTCCCCCCATACGTCGCGGTGCTCGTCCCTCTCGACGTGCCGGCTCGGATCGAACCGCGCGTGCAACAGCGCATTCCGCGATTCGGGCAGCGCCTCGGCAGCGGCGGAATTCCGCTGCCCTATCCGATAGCTCCAAGCCTGCCCTCCGGCGGCGAGCCGCTGACAGGCGGCACTGTGATCGTCACGTTCGACGGTCAGCAACTCGATCCGAGCGCAATGTATGACGTGGTGATTGAGGAGTCGAAGAAAGAGCTGTCGAAGGTGCGGATTGATCTGGCTAAGTTGCGATGAGGGAATTCCCGGAGACCTAAAGGTCTCCGGCTACCGTAGATGTCGCATGTTCGGACGACGTCGACGGGTAGCCGGAAGCCTTCAGGCTTCCGGGAACGCTGGCCTTACGAAAGGACCTTCAGCACGACCCGGCGGTTCATCGAGCGACCGTCGCGGGTGTTGTTCGGCGCAACCGGCTTCGCCTCGCCGAAGCTGATGACGTTCATCTTGTGCAGCGGGATCTGATGCTGTTCGTACAGGTACCGCTTCACGGTCTCGGCGCGTTCCATGCCCAGCCGCTCGTTGCCGTCGACCGATCCAACGTTGTCAGTGTGTCCCTCGATCTCGAGGAACACGTTCTGCGGATCTCCCTTAAGTTTGTTGACGACCTCATCCAGCCGCGCCTTCGCCTCAGGTGGAAGTTCGAAGCTGCCGAACTTGAAGTTCCCCTGATCTTCGCTGAGGGTCACCTCATAGATGAGACGCCGTGACGCGGCGACAACGGCGTCGACGCGTCCATTAACGGCGGAGGCTGAAGCCTGAGCCTTGTCAGCCGCGCCTTGTGCGGTTGTCGCAGCCGTACGGGCTTCGGTCGCACTCGACTGGGCTGCTGCCGCCGCCTTGCCTGCGGCCTCCGCTTTCTGATCCACTGCGCCGATGCGGGTCTCGTTTTGCCCGATGCGCTGCTGCGCCTGCTCAACGGTGCCGCCCAGCGTATCGACTTTCGTATTTACCGCGCCAACTTCCTCTCGTACGAACCCCTTGGTAGCGCACGCAGGCACGATCGCCACCGTCAGTGTGATGATCGATGCCGTTAACAACATCTTCCGCATGATTCTCTCTCCTCCAGGTTGTGATCGTCTGTCGTGATTAATCTTCCGATCGCGCCGGGCCAGACATGTACCCGCCACGCGCGAGGACAGTCAGGTTCTTGTTACGGGTGCGGATTTCGAGCGGGTGCCATCCCGGACTGGGATCTGGCTCGAACGTGATGAGGTACTGGTATCGCAGTTCCTCGAACATGTCGGCAACGCCTTCATCGACGTGCTCGGGCATGCTGATCACGCGCATGCTGCCGCCGGTCCAGCGCGCGAGATCCGCAAGCGTCGCCGTACTCGTCGAAGCGCCGTCGGCGGCCACCACCGACAATTCCCCGCCCGGATGATCGAGCGGGCTGACGACGGTGAGCAGGTAGACGGGCACGTCGATCGAGCTCGCGATGCCCGACACTTCCGATGCGGTGAGTTTGCTGCCGGTATCGACGCCGTCAGTCACCACGAGCAACGCGCGGTGCCGGTTGGTTCTCGCAGAGACGGTCTTGGCCGCGGCTCCCACCGCGTCGTACAGCGACGTCATTCCCCACGGCCGTCCTTCAAGATTCACATGGCGAACACGGTCGACCTCGCGAGTGAACGGCACGACTTCGCGCAGGGTGGCGTCAAAAGTAAACAGCGCCGCTTCGTCACGCCCGGCGTTCAGCAAGCCCATCGCTGCACCGACGGCGTGACGGGCGCGGTCGATGTTCCGGTTGACCGCCATGCTGCCACTGATGTCGAGCAGCACGGCCAGGCTGATCGGCGCCTCACCCGTGTAGAACTCGCGGATTTCCCGCGTGTTGCCGCGGTCGATGACCTCGAAGTCGCTCCGTTTCAGGTTCTTGACAATCCGCCCGCGGCCATCGCGAACCGCGGCCGTAATGCTCACGACTTCGACGCCCGCCCGGAACGTCACCGTCGGCCGCTGATTCGCAGGGTCGCTTGTACCTTGGGCCGCGTACACAGCACCCCCCAGCGTCGCAACGACCACGGCGATCAGACTTGGGAGAGCTACGAGGAACCGCGTCACGGCCGCGCTATGTTCAATCGCCTTGCCATTCCGCTTAGCCCAATAGATTCAACAACTAAGCCGATCGAGGCGCGTCCGGGAATCGTCCGAGACGGGCAGAATCGTGTAATTCTTACACGTAACGGCCGTGATCTATGTAATTGACGAGCTGTTCGGGGCCCCGACCGGTGCCCCGTGTAAGATGGACCGAGAATGCTGACGTCAAAGGCCGCGCGACCGATTCCGGTTGCCGCACGGGTTGGCCGCTTTTCGTATGCAATCCGTAACATCGTCGCCGAAGCGCGGGCCGTTGAAGCCAGCGGCATGCGTGTGCGCTATCTCAATATCGGCGACCCCGTGGCGTTTGGATTCCAGACGCCGCAGCACATGATAGACGCCGTCCAGCGTGCGATGGCGGACGGCCATAACGGGTACCTGCCCTCGAACGGCATCGCGGCGGCGCGGGAAGCCGTGGCGGCTGATTTTGCCTCGCGCGGCATGACGGCCTCACCGGACCGGGTCCTCATCACCACCGGTACGTCTGAAGGCATCGATCTCGCGCTGAACGCGCTCGTTGACGAGGGCGATGAAGTTCTCGTCCCGATGCCCACGTACCCTCTTTACACGGCGGTACTGGCCACCATCAACGCGCAGCCTCGCTACTACCGGACCGACCCGAACCACGAATGGCTTCCCGATTTCGATCATCTGCGCACCCTGGTCACTCCACGCACGCGCGTCTTGGTCGTGATCGATCCGAACAATCCGACCGGCGCGGTCTACCCGACTTCCGTCCGACGCGCACTCATCGAGTTCGCAGATCGACATAGCCTGACGATTGTGGCCGATGAGGTGTACGCGGAGCTCGGATTCGACGGTCCGGTCCCCCTTCTGGCCTCGCTGGCGCCGGAGGCGCCGATTATCTCACTGTCGAGCTTGTCGAAAGCCTACCTGGCTCCTGGGTGGCGAGCGGGCTGGATGGTCGTCGGCGCGACACCGCGCCTCGATGGCGTTCTGGCGGCCATGAGGAAGCTGGCCGACGGTCGTCTGTGCAGCCCAGGGCCGATGCAGCATGCCATCGTCGCAGCGTTGACGGGTGACCGGTCCCATCAAGTGATGTTCCGGCGCGCTTTGTCCGAACGTGCCCGGGTAACGACCAATTCGCTCAACGCCATCCCGGGAATGAAATGCGTCCCGCCGCGCGCAGCGTTCTACGCGATGCCGGCTGTGTCGCTCCCGCCGGGACGCACCGACGAGGATTACGTCCTCGCCCTGCTGCGCGCCACGGGAATTCTGTGCGTCTATGGGTCCGGCTTTGGAATGCCTCCAGAACTGGGCAGCTTCCGCATCGTGTTTCTCGCCGACCCCGCCGAGCTCGCGTCGATCTTCGCCGACATCGGCGCGTTCACGCGCGACTACCTCGAACGGGCGGCGCGCTGACAAATAGGGTGACTCCCGACCCCGCTTCTCCTCGCGACGACGCGCGCGCGCTTATTCGATACGCCCTAGCCAGCCTCACGATCACGGTCATCCTCGTCTGGACGGCGTATCTGGTGCGCGGACCGCTGATGCTGATCTACGTCAGCGCACTGCTCGCAATAGGTCTTGCGCCTCTCGTAGCCGTCGTCGAGCGCCAGAGACTCATCCCGGGCCGCCAACTGCCGCGATGGGCCGCGATTCTGATCATCTATCTCTTATTCCTCACGGTCATCATCTCATTCGGACGTCTCGTGATTGGCCCGCTGCTGACTCAGGCGCGTGACTTGTGGGCGGCATTCCCCAAGATGCTGCACGACTGGCAACTGTGGTTCATCGAGCGTGGCCTGCTCACTCGGGAGTTGTCGCTTCAGGAAGCGATTGCGCAGTCGCCTGTCGGCGGTGCCGATGCCATCGATACGATTGTCAGTGCCGTCTGGGGCTTCGTAGGCGGCATATTCGGACTCGTCACCATCCTTATTCTTGCGTTCTATCTGCTCATCGATTCCGACACGCTCGTTCACGCCTTCGTGCGATTGTTTCCACGCACGGAGCGCCCGCGTGTCGAGCGCGCGCTTCGGCAGGTGTCGGGGAAGGTGAGCGCATGGCTGGGTGGGCAGCTGCTCCTCGGTGCCATCATCGCCTGCTCGGCCGCGCTGGGACTGTTTCTCTTGGGCGTGCCATTTTTCTACGTACTCGCGCTCATCGCCGGTATCGGCGAAATGATTCCGATCGTCGGACCGCTGCTTGCGGCCGTGCCAGCAGTCGCGGTTGGCTTCACGATCTCGCCAGCGAAGGCACTCGCCGTCGCAGCGTTCTTCTTCGTGCAGCAACAGGTTGAGAACCACGTGCTCGTCCCGAAGGTGATGGAGCGCCAGGTAGGTATCAATGCCGCCGGTGTGATCGTTGCGCTGCTCATTGGTGGCACCCTGCTCGGCGTCGTCGGAGCGATCCTCGCCGTGCCGACGGCCGCCATCCTTCGGGTGGTCTTCGAAGAGCTGTTCCCCGAGGCATCGGCTGATTGATGTCCTCCCGGCAAGACCCCGAACATTCCGACCACCCTCGATGGATAGGCCGGGCGTGGTCCGTAGGGGTCGTGTATCTGGTGACATCACTCGCTGCAACGTGGCCGCTCGTGCGAGGGCTCACTCGCGATGTCCCATGGGACCTCGGCGACTCGATCCTGAACATGTGGATTCTGTCGTGGGACTGTGAACAGATCCGACACATTCTGGCCGGCGATTTCTCTCGGATCGCGACTTTCTTCGACGCCAACATCTTCCATCCCGCTCCGCTCGCTCTCGCGTACTCGGAGCATCTGATCCCCCAGGCGATCCAGATCTTTCCGGTGTGGCTGATCAGCGGAAATCCGATCCTCTGCTACAACCTGCTGTTCCTGTCTTCGATCGTCCTCGCCGGACTCGGCATGTACTTGCTCGTACGCGAGCTGACCGGCAACACGCTGGCTGCGTTCATCGCCGGCCTGCTGTTCGCATTCGCGCCGTATCGGCTGCCGCAATCAGGGCACCTGCAGGTCCTCACTTCCCAATGGATGCCGTTCGTGTTGTACGGACTGCTGCGGTACTTTCACACGCGGCGGCTTCGTCCGCTCGGGGGCGCGACGCTCGCGCTCGTGGCCCAGAACTTGTCGTCGGGTTATTACCTGCTTTTCTTCATGCCGTTTGCCGTCGCGTTCGCGCTCTGGCAAGTCGGGCGTCTTGGGCTCTGGCGGAACAGACGCATCTGGTTGGAGCTTTCAGGCGCTACGCTCGCGGTCGCGGCTATGACCGCGCCGTTTCTGCTGCCGTACGGCGCGTTGCGTGGCCAGGGATTTGCCGAACGGTCGCTGAACGAAGTGTTCCGTTTTTCCGCCGACGTGTACTCGTACGGCACTGCGTCGGGCGAGCAACAACTCTGGGGCACGCTGATGCAGGCGTTCCCCAAGCCTGAGGGAGAGCTGTTCCCGGGTTTCGTGGCAGTACTGCTCGCAATCATCGGGATCGTGGTTGTGGATCGCCGGAGGCCTGAAGGCCTCCGCCTACCTCAAGCCGCTGGCGTCGTCACACGCTGGCTTGCGTGGCTCTTTGCTGCGGCGGCGATCGCGCATGGCATCGCCGCAATGGCAACGCTTCTTCTGCGACGCATCTCGTTCGACACAGGCCTGTTCGTGGTGCGCATGAGCAACGTCAACCAGCTGCTGCTGCGCGCCGCCGTGGCGTTTGCGCTGCTGCTGCTCGTATCGCCGACGGCACGCGCCCGGAGCCGTGTATTCCTGCGCGAGCGGGGTTATCTTGTCGCCGTGCTGCTTGCAGCGATGTGGCTGTCGCTTGGTCCGATACCGCAGTCGCTGGGGCGTCCCGTCGAAATCGTCGCTCCCTACCGGCTGCTGCTCGAACACGTTCCTGGATTCGACGGTGTGCGCGTGCCCGCGCGGTTCGCGATGATCGTGGCGTTAGCGCTTGCCGCGCTGGCTGGCTACGGCGCCGCGTGGGTGTCACAAGCGCGGTTCGGACGCGCGATCCTGATCGTCGCGGCCGTCGTCGCCGTCCTCGAGGGCACTCGCCTGCCATTCATTGTCAATGGCGCGTATGCGCTTCGTGACTTCAATACTCCGGAGGCACGACTGTTTCGACCGGCTCGTGCGCCCGCCGTGTATCGTGAATTCGCAGCGCAGCCGTCCGACGCAGTGCTGATAGAGCTTCCACTGGGACCACCCGACTTCGATCTGCGTGCGATGTTTTATTCGGTCGTCCACTGGCGTCCGCTGGTCAACGGGTACAGCGGGTTTTACCCTCCCCACTATGGACGCTTGATCACAGCGCTCTCCGAAATTCCGCGGCATGCCGACGTCTCGATCGAGGCGTTGCGCTCGACGGGTGCAACTCACCTGATTCTCCATCAGGCTGCGTACCGAGATGGCGAGGGCGAAGCCACCGCACAAGTATTGGCCGCCGCCGGAGCCACCGAGCTGTTCCGCGACGGATCCGATCTGCTGCTTCTCCTGCCGCGCTGACCTAAGACAGACTCACCGTTTGCGAGAGGCGCGACGCCGTGGGTGGTACGGCTGTTGCCTCTCATCATGTCCAGCAACATGACGGCTACCGCCCACGCAGCTTCTTTATTCGCGTTCTGCCCCTCTGTACCGAAAGTCCAGGCTGCCTCATGCATGTGGCCAAGGTTCGGCGATGCCGCACTGGGAATATTTCTTCTCACTCAGTTACTGGACGGTGTGTGTACCTACGTCGGAGTAACGGCGTTCGGGATTCATGCCGAAGCGAACCCCATCGTTGCGGCGCTCATGATCCATCTCGGCCACGCTCCCGGCCTGCTAGTCGCGAAGATCGCCGCGAGCGGTCTCGGCATCTGTCTATACATAGGGCGCGTTCATAGCGTCGTTGCGTTTCTCGCCGGCATTTACCTGTCGGTCGCGATCGCGCCCTGGACCTACATCTTGCTTTTCTGAAGCACTGCCCGCGCGAGCGCGCCAAGGATTGACGGTTACCCGCCACTGGCCCGTCCTATACTTGCGCGATGCGACGCGATCCGCTCGACTATCTTGCGTCCGAGATCCAGGCGCTGCGCGACCAGGGGACGTACCGCCGCCTGCGGGTACTCGACGACGAGCAGAAGGCGCGGACTTCGATCGACCACCGCGTCGTCGTCAATCTATCCTCGAACAACTATCTCGGCCTCACAACCCACCCGAAGCTGCGAGAGCGTGCGGTTGAAGCGATCAGAACCCGCGGCGTGGGTTCAGGTTCGGTCCGAACCATTGCGGGCACCATGGACATCCACATGCAGCTCGAACGGAAACTCGCCGCAGTTCAAGCGCACCGAGGCAGCGGTGGTGTTTCAAAGCGGTTTTGCCGCAAATGCGGGGACGGTGGCGGCGATTCTTGGACGCGATGACGCCATCATCTCCGACGAGCTGAATCATGCCAGCATCATCGACGGCGCGCGTCTGAGCCGCTCGACCATCAAGGTCTTCCCGCATCGCGACGTCGCGGCGGCGCGGCGTATCGTCGAAGAACTGCCGCGCACACAGCGAAAGCTTCTCATCAGCGACGGCGTATTCAGCATGGATGGCGATCTCGGCGCGCTGCCGGATCTGTGCGATCTTGCCGAAGAATTCAGCTGCATCATGATGGTGGATGACGCCCACGCAAGCGGTGTGTTTGGACAGCACGGACGCGGCACGATTGACCATTTCGACCTTCACGGCCGTGTCGACGTGCAAGTGGGCACGCTGTCGAAAGCGCTCGGCGTGCTGGGCGGTTACGTGGCAGGGTCCCGATCACTCATTGAATTCCTGTACCACCGCGCTCGCCCGTTCTTGTTTTCGACCTCTCATCCCCCGGCCGTCGCGGCGGCATGCCTGGCAGCCATCGAGGTGATGGAAACCGAGCCGGATCTGATGAACCAGCTATGGGAGAACACCCGTTTCTTCAAAAGCGGGCTTCAGGCGCTTGGCTTCGACACCGGGGCCAGCGAAAGCCCCATCACCCCCGTCATCGTCGGCGAGGCGACACTGGCTATGGCGCTTTCCGATCAGCTGTTCGAAAAGGGCGTATTTGCGCAGGGGATCGGCTTTCCAACCGTCCCTCACGGGAAGGCGCGCGTCCGCACGATCGTGACGGCGACACATACCCGGGACCAGCTCGAGTTTGCGCTTGATTGCTTCAAGAACGTGGGGACGACCCTGGGTGTGATATGAACGCACTGAGGATGCGATAGCATCGGACGGGTACTGTGATGAGTCGCCGCCTGGCTTTCTTGATCGCGGGGGCGCTCGCGTGCACGTGCCCCGCCACAGCGCAGACACCGCCGCCCGACGGCGTCAATGCGTTACTGGCGCGCCTCGAGATGCTGATGCAGGGAGGGGACCCAGCCGGGCTTCCTTCGCTGCTCGTTCCAACCTTTCCTTCCGACGATCTGCAGAATTTCAGAGAGTATCTGTTCAGGCCTGAAACGCGTCGCGCCGTCGTTGCGGAGCGCGACCGGACGCCCCTTGTCGGAGCGCTGCCCGGGGACGGTTACCGCCTCATGGCGGAGTTGTACACGGAAACGCCGGCGCGCGCCCGCATCGTCACGGTGCTCGTCGACGTTCGCCGTCCAACCGGTGGCGCCGACGACACCTGGCGCATCACGGGAGCGCAGGTCCTCACCTCGATCGACGGCTTGTTCCGGCTGCGGCTCAACTCGTCGGTTCAGTTTGCGGCGCGAAATTTCACCATCACCGCTGAGGATCTGGTCGTCACGCTCGCCGATGGCTCCGTGTTCCAGATAGAAAGCGAAACCGGCGTCACTGGCCTCGTCCTTCTCGGGCGCGGTGTGATGCAGTTCACGCCGGGACCCGAAACCGAGCGAGGCCAGCTGCGAATCTTCTCGGGCGCCGAGTCGCTGCAGGCGCCGTTCGAATCGGCGTTCGTACGCCTGAATCCAGGAGAGTACGAGCAGCGGGCCAGCGTCGCGAGCCTGACGCCGTCGCCGGTAAACCAGCGCGAGCTGCGGCGTGCGCAGGAGATTCTGGCGCGCGAGGGGCCGAAGTCATTCAACCTCGACCTGCGCGACTTGAGCAGCGAGCCATGGTACCTGCTGCCGCCCGCCGGTGATTTCCTCGCGGAAGTCCGGACCAGACGCCACGGCACACTCACGTACATGCGAACGGCAACGCAGGCCGAGGACATCACGCTCCTCGACCGCGACGATCGACACACGATTGCGCTATACCCGTCCGCGCCGCGCCGCGCCGCCAACGGCGGACTGTCATTCAACGAAGACGACAGGCGCGACTACGACGTCCTCGACTATGACATCGAGGCGAACATTTCTCCGGAAACCGAGCGCCTCGAAGGCCGCGTCCGAATGCGTATCCGCACGCGTTCCCCGGAGCTGTCCTCCCTCATGCTCCGCCTCTCCGACGAGCTCGCCGTGCGCAACATCGTCAGCGTCGAGTACGGGCGGCTGCTTCACCTTCGCGTCCGCGATGCAGACAACATAATCGTGAATTTTCCGGTCCCACTGCGTAGCGGTGCAGAACTGACGCTCCTTGTCACCTATGCCGGCCGCATCACTCCGCAGGACATCGAAGACGAAGGGGTGCAAAGCGAAAATCGCCGGGACGACCCTCCGCTCCTCATTCCGCCGGAGCCGAATTTTCTTCTGAGCAGCCGATCGTACTGGTACCCGCAGAACCCCATCCCGGATTACGCGACGGCAACGCTGAGGGTGATCGTTCCTGACGGCTACGGATGCGCCGCGAGCGGGCTGCCGCGCGTTGGCGATGAGGTCACGCTGCGCGACCTTCTCACGCTGACCGACGGCCGTTCCTTCGTTTTCACGGCACGCGAACCTCTGCGCTACTTTGCAGTCGTGGTGAGCAAGTTCGCTCGCGTCGCCGAACGTACGATCGCTGTCGACACCAATCCGAGTTCAGGTGGCCAGGCGGAACTGCGCATTGCGATCGACGCCAACCCCCGGCAGCAAAGCAGTGGTCGCGCCCTGACCGATGACGTCGAGTCCATCATGCGCTACTACACGGGGGTGATTGGGGACTTGCCGTACGCGTCGATGACTGTCGCGCTGGTCGAGGACGAATTGCCGGGTGGCCACAGTCCCGGCTACATGGCGGTGTTGAACAATCCTCTTCCGACGTCACGGTACACGTGGCGCAGTGATCCCGCCGCTTTCTCCGGCTTTCCTGAGTTCTTCGTGGCCCATGAGCTCGCCCACCAGTGGTGGGGTCAGGCGGTCGGCTGGCGCAATTATCACGAGCAATGGCTCAGCGAGGGGTTCGCCCAGTACTTTGCCGCTTTGTACGCGCAGCATGCCAGAGGTGAACGAACGTTCGTCGACATGCTCCGCCAGTTTCGCCGGTGGGCGATCGCAGAATCCGAAGAAGGGCCGATTTCACTCGGCTCCAGACTGGGCCACATCAAGAACGACCGGCGGGTGTTTCGGGCTCTTGTGTACAACAAGGGTGCGGCGGTGCTGCACATGCTTCGCCGACTGATAGGCGACGAGGCGTTTTTCAGCGGCATACGCCGCTTTTACACGGACCAGAAATTTAAAAAGAGCGGCACGGACGACCTGCGAACCGCGTTCGAGGCCGAGTCGGGAAAGCCGCTTGACCGGTTCTTCCGACAGTGGATCTACGGCGTCCAGATTCCCCGGCTCCGCTATACGACGACGTCGCAGCCTGGCACAGTGGCCGTCCGTTTCGAACAGGTCGGCGATGTGACCTTCGACGTACCCGTTACTGTGTCTATCGTCTACACGGATGGGCGAATACGCGATGTCGTAGTACCTGTGACCGAGCAGCGCGTCGAGTGGACCTCGCCCGCTGGTGGTCCGGTCAAGCAGGTGCTTGTCAACCGTGACTACGCCGCGGTTGCAATGTTCGAGAGATTCTGAGCGCCGCTCGTACGCTCAAGACTCGGAACTCGAGACTTCCAGCTGCCGCGGTCACTGCAGATATATCGCGGCGAGTCGCATCTCCCCACTCGTCCCAGCGGCTTCGAACACGAGACTGAACTGTGTCCCGCCATGGTTGTAGAAACGAATCAGCCGCTCGCCGGTCGGCGCGTGGTCGATCATCGGGTGCACGAACCTCGGCCTGGCGTCCGAGACGTGAGGTGATGGCCGCAGCACTGTCGCCGATGCGCACCTGATTGCCGTCTTCAAGCAGCAGTATTGGGACCGACACAGCGCGAGACGGGACGCCAGCGGGGACTGGCGACGTCTGAGTCGGCTCACGCGCAATGACGGGAGTCACCGCGTTGACCGTGCGAATTTCTCGAACGACAACCGACCCGATGCCCAGCAGAGCGGCGATGAAGGAAACGGCCAGCGCCCATTCGACAAACGATTCGAACCGCCGGCGGGCTGCTTCCATGCGCACCTCCGCTTTCGCCGACTCTAGGGCCGGTCACGCCACGCCGTCAAGCTGAACCTTCCAAAACCTCAGGTTTCACGCCCCAGGAATCAGGGATCAGGGCTGGATCAGGAATCAGTTGGGAGTCGGGAGTTGGGAGTTGGAAGTTGGGAGTTGGTAAGATGAGCCAGACATGGAAACGGTGACGCTGACGATAGACGGTCGTCCGGTCACGGTGGCGAAAGGCAAGACGGTTCTCCAGGCTGCCATCGAAGCGGGCATCTCGGTTCCGTATTACTGCTACCACCCCGGTATCAGTATCGACGGCTCCTGCCGTGTGTGTGTGGTCAAGATCGAAAAGATGCCGAAACTGCAGACGTCGTGTTCGACGATCTGCACCGACGGGATGGTCGTCCTGACGCGTGACGCGGAAGTCGTCAGCGCGCGTGCCGGCGTCTTTGAATTTCTTCTGATTAATCATCCGCTCGACTGCCCCGTCTGCGACAAGGGCGGCGAGTGCCCGCTTCAGGATTTTTCGTACACGTTCGGGCCCGCGGAAAGCCGAATGGATTTTCCGCGTCGCGTCTTCGACGGCGAGGGCGTGAAAGCCGACGTCGATTTCGGACCCACGTTGATGCTCAATCGGAACCGCTGCATCCTGTGCACGCGGTGTGTGCGGTTCATGAAGGAAATCGACGACGATGCGCAGATCGCCATCGTCGATCGCGGCTACGGAAGCGAGATTGCCACGTTTCAGGAGCAGGGGGTCCATTCGCTGATATCCGGCAATCTCATGGACATCTGTCCCGTAGGCGCCATCCTCACCAAGGACTATCGCTTCAAGAGCCGCCCCTGGGACAACCCCGGTGTGGTTGACACGATTTGCACGCTCTGCTCAAAGGGCTGTAGTACGAGCGCCTGGCTGAAGGGAAAGCCGGAGTGGGCGAAAGGATCGCGGCTCATCCGCATGACGCCGCGGTACAACCCCGATGTCAACGGCTTCTGGATGTGTGATATCGGCCGGTTCGATTACCACTGGATCGAAGGCGAGACACGCCTCCGTCGGCCACTGATGAGAAACGGCACCGCTCTCGAGCCCGCGAGCTGGCGCGACGTGCAGCCAAAGCTTCGCGATCGCTTGCAGGAGGCGGTCGCCGCGAGCTCGCTGCGATTCCTTGTTTCCGCCCACGCGGCAACTGAAGAGCTCTTCGTGCTGAAAGAGCTCGTGACCGCCTTGCTGGGTAATAACGGACTCGGGGCGACGGCCGTCAGCTGGAAAACCAGCCGAAAATCGCAGCCGCCACACAGCAAATTCAAGGTGCCGCAGACGGACGCTCCCAACGTAAACGGCGCGCGCGATCTTGGCTACGCGGTAGGTCGAGGAAACGAAGGCACTGCAGACCTGAGCGAGCTGCGAAGGGCCGTTGAAGGCGGCCGGGTGAAAGCGCTCTATGTGATCGATCCTGGGCCGGACACACTTGGCGACGTTGCCTGGATCGCGGATGCGCGTCGGAAGGGGCTGCTTCCTGTATTGATCGTCCAGGGTGTCGTAACGTCCGCGTTGACCGCTGCGGCCGACATCGTGCTGCCGGGCGCTGCATTCGTGGAAAAGGACGCCATCTACACCAATGATCAAGGGCGTGTGCAGGCAGCATCACGCGCAATCGCGCCGCCTGGCGAAGCCCTCGAAGACTGGCAGATCCTGACCAATATCGGACGGTCGCTCGGCCTGACGCTGCCGTATCGCGACGCCACCGACGTTCGCCAGGCGCTTGCAGCGGCGATGCCTGGAACGTCCTACGTAGACGCGGCCGGCCTCGTGTTCACGCGACCGGTACCCGCGCGCAACTGGCTTCAAGCGTCCAATCCATCCGAGCGTTGGAAGTGGGATTTCCTGTTCCAGGATTTACCGCCGGTGAAGGGCCACTCAGTGCAGATGGAGGGAGTCCCGCTTCAAGGCGCGTACATTCCCCTCAAGCCAGTGGACTAGCCAGAGAAAACGAATGGAAGAAAACGTAACCCTGCTTGCGGCGTTCGGTGCAGGACTACTGTCCTTCATTTCGCCCTGCGTGCTTCCGCTGATTCCGGGATACCTCTCTTACGTCTCAGGTCTCTCGCTCGACGAGATGCGCGGCGGCGCGGTAGTGACGTCCGGCGGCGCTGCTGTCGCCACAGTAGCTCCGCCTGCGACCCGCCGGCGCATCGTGCTGGCCTCACTCGCGTTCATTCTTGGATTTTCAATTGTGTTCGTGGCACTCGGCGCGTCGGCCAGTGCGGTCGGCCAGTATCTGATGTCGCGGTTGACGATCCTCAGCAGAATTGCCGGCGCGATCATCATCATCTTCGGCCTGCACACAATGGGGGTTTTCCGCATCGAGTGGCTCTACCAGGAGAAGCGCGTTCAGACGACGAGGCGGCCGGCCGGCATGCTGGGAGCGACTCTTGTCGGAATTGCATTTGCGTTTGGATGGACACCGTGCATCGGGCCCATTCTCGCGGGAATTCTGGCCGTCGCTGCGGCACAGGATACGGTGGGCGATGGAGTCCGCCTGCTGTCGGCGTATTCGCTGGGGCTGGGTGTCCCATTCCTTGCGACGGCCCTCGCGATCGATCGGTTCTTTGCCGCCTTTGCCCGGATTCGACATCACTACCACAAGATTGAGCTGGCGTCGGGCGCTCTGCTGATCGTGATCGGGTTGCTGATCTTCACCAACCGCTTCACGATCATCGCCCAGTGGCTCACGCCGTATCTGCCGGTCTACTAATCACAGAACCGATTTCACAAGCTCACGTAGGACGCGACTACCAGGATTCTCGTCTGTTGCGGCCTGCAGGGCAGCCCGGAGAGGTCATCCCGCGCTGGGGCGTGGAGGGTGTAAGGAGGTTGTAAAAAGGGGACCCTGGACGTCCCCGGGCGCGGCGGTTGGTGCAGCGTCACCCGCACACCGCAGCGAAAGTGTGAAGGTGCTTCCGTGACCGGGCCGGCTGGCGACGCTCAGCGAGCCTCCCATTGACTCGGCCACCTGGCGGGCGAGCGCCAGGCCGAGACCCGTCCCGTGGATCTGAGAGCGCCGAACGGACGGGCTGCGATAGAACGGTTCGAAGACGTGTGGCAGATCCTCTCGCGCGATGCCAATACCGCGATCGGTTACCTCGATGTGCACGTGGGAATTCCCTTTGCCGTCGTTGACGAGCCGCGCCCGAATCCCAATCCAGCGCTCATCCCTGCTGTACTTGAGCGCGTTGGTGATCAAATTCTCGACGCACTGCGAAACGGCCATACGCTCGCCCGTGATAGCCGGTAAATCGGGAGGGACGTCTCGTTCGATCGTGAACTGCGCCGCCCGAATCAATCCTTCGGTGCTCGCCAGTGCTGCATCAACGATCTCCGACGGCAACAACGACTGCATCACGTACCGCTGCTGTCCATCGCGCGTCGCCGCGAACAACAGCACGCGTTCGACGAGGCCGGAAAGCCGACCGACTTCCTCAGCCATGACCGAGCCGTATTCGCGCAGCCGGGGCTGGGTGTCGACGACACCGTTGGCGATGTTATCGGCGGCCGATCCGATGATCGTCAACGGCGTCCGCAACTCGTGTGAGACCGCTGTAACGAAATCCATCTGCAGGCGTGCGAAACGCTGCGCGCGGATGCTCGTGATGACGAGCATCGACATGGCGAGCACCAGGAGAAAGAGCGCGCCGAAACTCAGCGCGAGGCCGCGGCGACGCGCGTCGGTGACGAACGCGCCGAGCGGACCGCCTCGCCTGTGCCTGACCACGAGCTGCCAGTCGTCTTGCGCCGGAGTCTGACGGAGAAGCGGAAACCAGGTAATTCCAACGGCGGCCGTCGGTCCGCTGTTGTCCGACGTCCGGTGAAAAATGGCGATCGGCGGTCGGGACGTCTGGTCTGATGCACGCCCAAACAAGTCCATTCGGCCGTCGGCGTCGACGACCTCCACTTCCCCAAACCCGGGATCGGACGCGTAGATTACGCGGCGCGGCGACGTTCCGCCCACGACAGCCACCTCATAGTCGAGCCCGTCGGTTCCCTGGAAGTACCTGTGCGCGAGATCGGGGAGAATGCGAGAACTCAGCACAGCCTCGTCGAGTTGAATGACGAGCCATTGACTCGCCGGACGGCCCGACACACGAGTGCGCGATGACGCGGCGTTCTGGTTCAGAGGCCGAATCAACGCGGGAACGGCCGGATCGAACCGCCAGTCCCGCAGCGCAGCACCGATGTTGTAGAAGCTCTCCGTCAGCTGCGTGCCGGCACCCGGTTCGGAACCCGACTCCGTCACAAGGGGCAGGGCAGACTTCAGATCTCCCGCCAATGTGCCAAGAGCCTGCGGCGATTGCACGCCGGCAAAGCTGCCGGTGTCCGGATCCAATCGGAACGTGCGCGGGCCCCCGTCCGGCGGTGTGCCATCGATCACGTAGACATCAGCGACCAGGTCGGGATATCTGGCGATCGATCGCCATTCCGCAAACCGTTCCGCGAACTGGTTGAAATCATCGTCTGGCGAAAATTCCGCCGCCATCCGGATCGTCAGACATACTTCTGAAAGGTTGCGAAAAAGGTCGAGGTGCCAGTTGATCATGGAAAGCTGGAGGGCGTCGGCCAGTCGGACGCCCGTCGCGTCGCTCGACTGGCGGTTCCATCGATACTGGAGGACGGCCAACCCGACGATCACTGCCGCCGTTACGAGCAGCACCACCCCGAGCCCGGCGCGGTCCTTGAAAGCTTTCATATAACTCAGCTAGGGTTTGAACTTGTATCCCAGTCCCTGCACCGTGACGAAAAACCGCGGTCGCCTGGGGTCGTCTTCGAGCTTCTGGCGCAGGCTGGCAACGTGCACATCCACCGTCCGGGTGAACGTAGAGGCGCTGTAGCCCCAGACGCGCGTCAAAAGATCCTGACGGGAGAGCGTCACGCCCTCGTTTTCCAGAAAGAACCGAAGAAGCTGAAATTCACGGGCCGAGAGATTGACCCTTTCGCCATGACGAACGACCTCGGTTCCTCGGAGATCCACGCTGACATTGCCAAATTCGTACACGGCTGGAGGAGGCGCGGGCCTTGTCGGCCCGCGCCTCAGCAGCGCTTCGATTCGCGCCAGCAGTTCCGGCATCTTGAATGGCTTGGTGAGGTAGTCGTCGGCACCAAGCTTCAGGCCAGCGACTTTATCGGGCGTCCGGCCGCGCGCAGTGAGCATCAGAATCGGGGTTATCAGGCCCGACTGGCGGATGCCACTGCATACGTCGAGACCGTCGCGCCGCGGCAGCATCAGGTCGAGGACGATCAGATCGAACGGGAGTTGTGTGGCTTTGATAAAGCCCTCTTCACCATCCGCCGCGCAGTCGACAACGTAGCCCTCTTTCCGCAAACGGTCGCCCAAGGTCATTCGAAGCGCGTATTCGTCTTCGACGAGCAGAATGCTGTCCATATTCGCCCGCGGGAAGTCAGCATACCCCGTTTACACGGGAGGGCAATCCTACGCTCAGTGGTAGGGGGGTCCGGTTTCGGAATCAGGAAGAACCGCACTGCGAACGGAAGAGGTGCGGTCCTCCGAAATAGGGCGTTACGCAAACGTAACACCTGCGACATTTTGATGAAATCTCAGTGCTTTACAAGTTCATGAGTATGAGGAGATTTTGCCTGGCCGGGGCGCTGTGGCTATCCGTCCTGCCGCTCTCGACGGCGGCGGCCCAGACGACAACGGCCAAGCCCGCGACGCCGCAACCAACCCAACCGGGACCTGCCCCTTCGACCGGCTCCGACACCCAATCGACCTACGACAAAATCTGGCAGCAGTTCACCACTCTGTACGACGACAGGTCGAACCGCGTTGTGCAGCGGATCCTGTTCAGCGGGCGGTTCCAGCACGAGTTCGTAGGCGTCAATGCCGACCAGGGGGACCTTGACGAGTGGAATACCCGGCGCTTTCGTGTCGGCCCGCGCGTAACCCTGTTTCGCTATTACACCCTCCATGTCGAAGCGGAACTAAATCCCCAGGAAATAGACCCCCTGTACATGCGGATCACCGACGCGTACGTGCAGTGGAGCAAGAGCGCGCGGCTGGCAATCACGGCCGGCAAGCAGAGCATCCCGTACACCATGGACGGCGCGACGTCGTCGAAAGAACTGCTCACGATCGATCGCAGCAACTTGACCAACAACATCTGGTTTCCGCAGGAGTATCTGCCCGGAGTCGGCGTGGCGGGAAGAATCGCGCGATGGAACTACAGGCTCACCACATATTCGGCGGGCCAGGCCAATAAGGAGTTCGGCGAGTTCAACGGAGGCGTCGCCACTCTCGCGGTCGTCGGTTACGACTTCGCGGATGCGTTCGGGGTGAAGGAAGCCTTATTGAGCGGCAACTACGTGCACCAGACACCGGACGTGCGCAACACGTTCACGCGGCAGCTGGAAGACATCCTGTCGATCAATTTGAAGCTCGAAAGTACCCGTTGGGGCCTGCGCACCGACGTATCGACCGCAGCGGGTTATTTGGGCCAGAGCGACATCTGGGGCGTCATGGCCATGCCCTACGTCAACATTACCGACAAGCTTCAAGTGATCGGCCGATATACGTTCCTCGGCAGCGAGGATCCGAACGGTCTCTTGCTCGGGACGTACGAAAACCGCATCGTCAGAGGTCGAGGCGATGAGTACAACGAGCTCTACCTGGGCGCAAATTACTTCTTCTACGGTCAGAAGCTGAAATTGCAGACCGGCCTGCAGCTCGCCGACATGAACGACCGTGCCCAGGACGGCGGTGAGTATTCTGGCGCGTCATGGACAACAGGCCTGCGCGTCGGCTGGTAACACGTTCGCCGACTCGGCCTCTTCGGTTATCCTGTTGGCGGCATGCGGAAGCGCGCAGTCCGAATCTCAATCCTTACCTTTCTGCTTACCGCCAGCCTCGCCGCCACGTTTTTCCTCTGGGACATTCAGCGTCGCACTGTTGAGCTGACCGCCGCCGATGATGCGCTCGCGGAGCGCCTCGACGGTATCGCGACTACGGTCGTCGCAATTGGAACCGCGCAGCAGGGCTACGTCGCGCCCGGACAGCTTGACGAGCCATGGTTCGAGCGGATGACCATGCTCCTCGAACAGCTCAACCGTGAGCTTGCAGCGGTACGACCATCGCTCCGCACGGCTGACGCCATAAAGACCTTCGATTCAATCGGCGCTACGCGGAAAGCGCTCGTGGCCGCCGATGAGCGAATTCGCGAGAACCTGACGCTCGGCCAGGAACTGATGGCCGCAGACGTCATTTTCAGCGACGGCCGCAACAGCGTCGACGCGATTTCGGCAGGCCTTCACGAGGTGCGGACCTCCGAACGGAGCCGGAATCGCGCGGAGCGGGCCGCGTTCGAGCGCGAACGATGGATTGTCCTTGGGCTGGCGACGCTGGCGTGGTTCGCTGTCGTTGTCGTGCTGTTGTCCGTCGTCCCCGCATCGAGCGCCGCTCCGAGCACGGAGACTGTCGAAAAGGTGGAGGCGGATTTACCCGCTTCGGCGCCACGCGCGACGCTCGGACCATCGGTCGATCTCGCGGCGACCGCAGCACTATGCACGGACCTCTCGCGCGTCGCCGAAACCGCGGCACTTTCCGAGCTCCTCGGGCGCGCGGCTTCGATTCTGGATGCCTCAGGTGCGACGTTGTGGCTCGGCGCGGGCGAGCAACTGTTCGCCGTACTGGGACACGGGTACACGCCGCAGACGCTGTCGCGGTTTGGACCAATCGCGCGTGACGCGGACAACGCGGCCGCGAAGGCGTGGCGCACCGGTGGCGTTGCCACCGTGGGTAGTACTGAAAAGAGTGCTGGCGCCATCGTCGCCCCGATGTTTGGTCCAGACGGCTGCATCGGCGTCCTGGCCTTCGAGAGTCGATCGAAGCGAGAACACGACGCGACACTGCAAGCAGTGGCCGCACTCATCGCTGCGCAGGTCTCGATGGCGGTCTCCGGCTGGCCGGCAGCGGCGAGCGCCTCTCAGCCATCTGCGGCGCGACCCGCATAACCAGCCACGGCCTCGCCCTTGATATCGCATTAAACGCTGGCCTCGGAAAACCTTTCTTCTACAGCCGCGGTTCTCCGGTGCCGACACCTTAAGGGCCGAGGTGTCCGCACGCGTGGCTCCGCCTCGGCTATGCGGCGGGCGTCGGACAACTTCGATACTTTTTCAATCGACATGATCGGAGACTCTCGCGCGCTTCAGCAGCAGTTCTGATAGCGAGCGTCACTTCTTTCCTGTCGCCGACCACTCGAAAGTCCAGCACCGCTCGTGGAGCCGCTCGGCGTCGACTCCGACCTGAGGTCGCCTCGGTGGATGTCGGCGTGTGCCGCGGGGCTGCCCTCGCGGACGCTCTGGACGTACACGCCACGCGCTCTCTCGAGCCCGCCTTTCGAGACTTCATCGTTTGACAATTCGCGCACCGCCACGCCGATTTCGGATCCGGCACCAAACGCACGAAACACGTCGTACCAGAGATCGCGATCTAAGGTCTGTGCCGACACGAAAGGAACAAGCGCCATCGCTCCACAGACCACGACCACGGCAGCGACGGCCGCTCGCCGCTTTCCAAATGCCATGATTTCCTCCCTAAACTCTGACGGTTTCGCGAACCAAGAAATCGGGTGAGTTGAGGTCAGCCCTGCCCTCCGCCGAGGACGCTCCGAGTTCGCAGATTGGCGCAAAGACAGGGGAAAAGCGCTCGCCAGGGCGGGTACGAGACTTGAACAGTGGCTCTGCGGTCGCGCTCAGTCACGGGATGTCTCATTCAGGCAGGCGCTGGCATCGCGCATCCCGGTTCGATTGCGATTGGGCGCGACCTTGTGGAGCCGATATGAAAAAAGCATTTGCGGTCGCGCTCGTCAGCGTTCTTCTTCTTGCGGGCTGCGCAGCTCGCGGCGTCAGGGTTGCCGAACTGAAGGACGAGCCGGGGAGATACGCGACGAAGTCGGTCAGCGTGAATGGCGTGGTCACCAGCAGCTGGGGCCTTCCACTCGTTCCGTTCCAGCTGTACAACGTCGATGATGGCAGCGGCGAAATCACCGTGCTTTCGCGTTCAGGCCGCGGCGCGCCGGCACGTGGTACCAAGGTCCAAGTAAAGGGACGGATCACCGAATTTGCGGTGCTCGGAGGTCGATCGGTTGGCCTTCACCTGCAGGAAGAGGACCGGAAGGTCAAGTCCTGATCTTGACCGCCACCGCGGTCATGTCGTCGTGGTGCGGCGCATGACCGCGGAACTCGCTCGCCTCGTCGAAAATCGCATCCACTATTTCACGTGCCGTGCCACCGCGATGGCGCGCGACGACTTCGCGGACGCGGCGCGCGCCGAGCTCCTCCCCCGTTTCGTTCGCGGTTTCGAAGATACCGTCGGTACAGAAGACGAACACGTCGCCGCTCTGCAGCGGTAGTGTGAGCTCGTCGTAGGTGACGTCTGGGAACGAACCGAGTGGAACGCCCGGCAGCTCGATCTGACCGCAGTCGTCGCCGGAGCAACGAATCGGGTACGGCATTCCGGAATTCGACATCGTCACCGATCGACGCTTGAAGTCGAAGAGGGCGTAATACAACGTGCAGTAATACTCCTCCAGCTGCCGGTCGTGCAGAATCGTGTTCATCGCACGCAGCACACCCGCCACGCTGAATCGCGTCGGTGTGTATCGACGCCGAAGGGTGCGCGATCGGACAAGCTCAGCGGCAAAGGCGCCATAGAGCGCTGCAGGAGCGCCTTTTCCCGACACGTCGCCGACCGCCACGACGAGCGTGTGCGGCTCCGGCATAAGAAAGTCATGCAGGTCGCCACCCAGTTCCCGCGCCGGTGAAAATCGGCCGGCCACATCGGCCTCGCGCAGCTTTGCAGGCGGCTCGGTCGGCAACAGCGCCAGTTGCACCCGCTGAGCAAACCGAAGCTCCTTCTCGATCCGTTCCTCGTTGCGCCGTACTTCTTCATACAGACGTGCATTCTCGATCGCCACGGCCGCCTGGCTCGCCAGGAGAGTCAGGAGTTCGGTGTGCTCCTTGGTGAAGGCATTCAGCTCGGGGCTCTCCAGATCGAACACACCGATGCAACGATCCTTGATGAGCATCGGGATGACGAGCTCAGATTTCGCGTCCGGGACGAGATTGATGTAGCGCGGATCCTTGGAGACATCCGGCACCAGAACCGGTTGCTTGTGCAGTGCTGCCCAGCCGACCAGACCCTGTCCGAGCTTCATTCGCTTGACCGTCCCTTCCTCGCCATATCGAACGGCCATCTTCAGGTCGAGTTCCTGGGACGCTTCGTCAAGCAGGAGGATGCCGAACGTGCGGTAGTCGATCAGGCGCTTGGTGAGGCTCGCGATTCGCGTCAGCAGCACGTCGAGATCGAGAATCGACGACATCTCGCGGCCGATTTCTGCAAGCGTTTCCAGCGTATCCACGTACTGGCGCTCGGCCTTGAACAGCCGGGCATTTTCGATGGCCACCGCCACATGCGCCGCAAACTGGCGCAGGAGCGCTTCGTCCTGACTGGAGAAGGCGTCGGTCGTTTCGCTGAGCAGGTTCAAGGCGCCAATGACGTGACCCTTACGCCGCATCGGCACCGCGAGTTGCGAGAGCATATTGCGAAGCGGACCCTGATATCGCGGCTCACGGCGAATGTCGTTGACGAGAATAGGGCGGCCCTCCTCGACCGCCGCCCCGACCACTCCTTGTCCGACGCGGAGCCGCTGCGTGGCCAGTGCGTCATCGGGGTAGCCCACGGCGTACGCAATACGCAGCTCGTGGCGCGCATCGTCGAGCAGGTATACCGAGAATGCGTTGAACCGGGTGAGCCGGGCGATGAGCTGCGGAATTTTCGCCAGAAGCTCTTCGAGCTCGAGCACGGACGTTACCTCGCGCCCGAGGTCAAACAGCGTCGAGAGGAGCTCGGTATCGCTGGGCGGCCGCACCGGTTGAACATTCATACGTTCGCGCCGGATTATACTGAACGCTTCCTCATGACCGAACTTTCACTGCCGCTCGATTACGCGGCAATCGAGCGCATCCTTCCCCACCGCTATCCATTTCTTCTCGTCGATCGCATCACGGAGCTCGAACCCGACAAGCGGATAGTCGGCATCAAGAACGTCTCACTCAACGAGCGGTACCTGTCGCGTGAGCCAGGAGAGGCGCCGGCGCTGCCGCCGACAATTCTCACCGAGGCGATCGCGCAGGTTGGAGCCATCCTGATCTTGTCGAAGCCCGAAAACCGCGAAAGGCTTCCTTTCTTCATGGGCATCGAACGCGTCCGTTATTACCGACCGGTGCGGCCCGGTGATGTGGTCGAGATTGAGGCTCGGGTCAAGCGGCTGCGAAGCCGTGTAGGACAGCTCAGCGGATTTGCGCGCGTCAACGGGCGTGTCGTCGTGAAGGGGACGATGACGTTCGCGCTGGGCGCCGCGCCAACACTTTCGCCTCGTCGGGGAGACGCGACAGATCCAACCTGAATCCGCGCCTCATTCGTTCGTTGAGTCTCAAGAACCGAAACCCGACCCGATGAGGTCGGGAAATCAGGCACCTTTGTTGCTGTGATCCCCGCAAATCGAAGGTCGGAACGATACGCCCGACCTTGTTAACGGGGGAGGTTGTACGTGCTTGAAACCATTGCGATCATTCTGATCGTTCTGTGGCTTCTCGGAATGGTCAGCGGCTACACACTGGGTAACTTCATCTGGGTACTGCTGGTCATTGCCGTCGTGCTGTTTCTCGTCAGGCTCATCAGCGGGCGCACCGTAGTCTGACGGCGCGGGCGCAGGATCCGGGGCCGGAAAACCATATCGTCTCGGATCCGCGATCCCGCTATAGGCCTATACGCGCGCTGCTGAGTTCAGAGAGGGATTCGCTGGGGGCCACGCATACGCGGTTGCGTCCGAGCTTCTTGGCTTGGTAAAGGGCTGCATCGGCGCGAGCAATGACTGCGGTCGGGTCGACTTCCCCCGGCACGACTGTGGTCACTCCGATGCTGGCGGTGATCCGGACCTCCGCGGGATCGCTCCCCCGTTTGTGCCACTTCACGGGGTGTTTTTCCAGGTCGTGCCGTAACACCTCGGCCACGTGTTCCGCCCCCGCGAGCGTCGTTTCCGGCAGCAGCAGCAGGAATTCCTCACCACCATACCGACATTTCACATCGCTCGCGCGCAGTACTGCCTGCATTCGCAGCCCGACTGACGACAGGGCTGCATCACCGCACAAATGGCCGTGCCGGTCGTTGATGCCCTTGAAATGATCGAGGTCGAGAATCATCAGTGATAGCGCCTGCTTCGTACGCCGGGCACGCCGGAGCTCGACATCAAGGATTTCCATGGCATGCTGGCGGTTGAAGCAGCCGGTCAAAGAGTCGCGCACGCTGTTCTCGTGCACCACCTCGAACAGCTCTGCATTCTTGAGCGCACCGGCAAGCAGCGCAGCCGCGGCCGCCAGCACTGTCTGCTGATGGCCAGTAAAAGCCTGGTCGGTCACTCCGACAACACCGACTGGCTGTTTTCCAACCATCATCGGAAAGCAGACATCGCTCGGAACGGGGTCGCCGCTATCCGACTCGTCACCGAGCGCCCGCCGCGCTGCCAGCTCACACTCGGTCAGGGACCGGTCCGCAACGACAGCGAGAGGGCGCCATGTTCCACTGCTCAGCGCCATCGCCCAGGCTCCTCGGCCTTCAGCCAGGTTGGGCAGGTGATCGCGAACGACCCTGCCGATTGCGACATGATCCAGCGCCTCGCCGAGGGCCTTCCCGAATGTCACCAGCCGCTCCACCCGCTCGGTCGCGAGCCTCGCCGCCGCAGCCGATGCAAGTGCCTGGAAGCGCATTTCGTGGCGTTTTCGGACCTGATGGAAGGTGAGAACGACGGCCAGGATGACGAGACCAGGCACGAGCTGCAGCCCCCAGCTCCGATCAATCTCGCGGGCCCAGTCGAGCGCCCTCGCCAGCGGCCGGGAAAAAATCGCAAACAGGGCGGCCGTGAGCCCGAGCAGCAGAAACAGGTCGTTACGACCAATCAGCCGCATACAGTCCTAATATCGTCAAAACTGGCAGGCTGGCGCAGAGCCCCCGGGTACACGGCCTGGCAGGGATGCCGCACGCCCTATAATCGTCTGGCCGTGAGCGCCAGAGCGAGGCGGCCGACTGCGCGGACCCGTCGGCCCAGCGCCTTCGCGCGTCTGTTCAAATCCATTCGCCAGGGTGCCTTTGTCGGATCTCTCAATCCGGCGGGTACTGGCGCAACGGTTGCCGCCAACCCCCATCTCAAGTCCATCTTCGGCTACCCGGCAGATACGCCTGAGGACCGCGTGGATCCGTTCGCGCCCGATCGCTTTGCCGATCCGGCGGCGCGAACGGCATTCCTCGAGCGGCTCCAGTGCGACGGCGCCGTGAGCGATTACTTGCTGCGCATGCGGCGGGTGGACGGCGCCCCGGTTTGGATTGAGGTCACCGCCCACGCCGAGCTGAATAGGTCGCAAGCGGTGCAGCTCGTCGCGCTCATTCGTGACGTCAGCGAACGGAAGAAGCTCGACGATCAGTCGCGTGATTTGTATCAGCAGTTGCTCCAGGCGGAAAAAATGGCCGCCCTCGGCCAGACCATCTCCGGCGTCGCGCATGAGCTGAACAACCCATTGGCGACCATCCTCAGCTGGGCTGAGCGGCTGAATGACAAGCCGCTGGACACGACGACCCGCCGCGGAGTCGAAGTCATCCTCGGAGAAGCCGACCGCGCCGCGCGGATCGTTCGGAACCTTCTCACATTTGCGCGAAAGCGACAGTCCACGCGCGCCATAGTCAGCGTGAATCAAGTGGTAACGGAGACGCTGGCTCTGCGCGCATACGAACATCAGCTCACGAACATCAAGGTCGTGACGGCACTCGCATCAGGGCTGCCGCCGATCTTCGCCGATGCGCATCAGATTCAGCAGGTGCTCCTCAACCTGATCATCAACGCCGAGCAGGCGATGATCTCGACAAACGGCCGCGGATCCCTCGTCCTGAGAACGTGGCACGATGTCGAGCAGGAGCTCGTGGCTCTCGAGGTCACTGATGATGGACCCGGCGTTCCGGTGGACATGAAGACGAAGATCTTCGATCCCTTTTTCACCACGAAAGGCGTGGGCGAGGGTACAGGACTCGGATTGACAGTGGCCTACGCGATCGTTCAGGAGCACGGCGGCCAGATACGGGTCGAGTCTCATCCCGGACGAGGTGCATCATTTGTCGTGGAATTGCCGGTCAGCACCACGGAAACCGCTGCGACGGCCAAGCCGCCAGCCGCATCGATGGAGGCGGTTCGGGGGGCGTCGATTCTCATCGTCGAAGACGAGCGCGCGCTCGCTTCGGCCGTTGGCGATGCGCTCGAGGAGGCAGGGTTTCAGGTTGATTACGCGGGTGATGGCCAGGAGGCGCTCACCCGCGTCAGACAGAATGCCTACGACGTCATCATCTGCGATCTGAAGATGCCGCACGTCGATGGGATGACGCTTTATCGCGCGATTGCCTCCGACGCTCCGGCGCTTTCGCGACGCATCATCTTTGTCACAGGCGACGTCGCAGAGACCGACGCCGAACGTTTTCTCGAAGAGAGCGGCTGCCGCTGGTTGGCCAAGCCGTTCCGGCTCGCTGACTTGCTCCGCGCGGTTCGGGACACACTCGGATAGGACACGACCACGGCTCCGGCCTTGGCGTGCAGATTCTCCTGGGCCATTGCGGCACGACTTTCCAGCGTTGCCTTGGCCATCTGCGGCTTCGGCTGAAACGACAGAATCGCGCTGCGCATGATCCGTGCGGCCTCTGCCGGCGGCACCATCGTGCCAAGTGCGTCTCGCAGCCGTCGAATCGCACGCGCATGGAGCTGCGAGACGCGGGATTCATTCACCCCGATCTCCGCCCCAATCTGCTTCATGGTGGCCTCTCCGTAATAGTAGAGGCCGATCACCTTCTGCTCGCGAGGAGGCAGCGACTCGATGGCTGCTCTCACCCGGGCCTTGGTTTCTTCGCGCTCGTAGGCACGGTCGGGCTGCTCCGGCTCCGCAGGCACCAGAGCGGGTGGCAATGAAGACTCATTGTGATGATCGTTGGCCGCAAGGGGCGAAGTCGACTCGATTGCATTGATTCGCACAATCGTGCGCCCGAGTCGTTTTTCATCGGAACCCAGCTTTGCGGCCAGGTCGGCCAGTGACGGCTCGCATCCAAGCTCGCGCCGCAGTTGCTCGCGGGCGGCCTCGAGCTCCCGGCGCTGCCGGCGGACGCCGCGCGGCCACGCATCCTTGCGGAGCGCGTCGATCATCGCGCCACGAATTCGACGTTCGGCAAACGTCTCGAACTTGATGCCGCGGGCCTCGTCAAAGCGTTGGGCTGCGTCGATGAGGCCGATGACTCCATCCTGGACAAGATCGCCGATGTCGATTGACTGCGGCATTGTCGCCGCGACGCGGCGCGCGAGCTGCTCTACGAAGGGAAGGGCGGCGACAACGCGCCGATCCGCCTTGGCGTTTGCGGAACGCATGCATAACCTCCGGCGCCTGCATATCGCAACGGAGGTACCAACGGCAGAGGCAGACAGAAAATGTCGCTGATCAAGGCGACTGCGGAAACCGTAACTGCTTCTTGTTTCTGCACGTTATGGGGCGTTCGGATCCGTCGCCCTTGTAATCGGAGGGGTTACGAGAATTGCGCAGAACGTCACTCTGTTGACGGAATTCCGGCCGCACGCCGCCAACACTTTGACGATCAAAATTACAATCTCGGTTTCTGTTTAGGGTTGGAACAGGCTGGTCCTGAGGGTGTGCTGATTCGAAACGAGCTCAGATTCCGAGGCTCTCGGAGCGGCGGCGAATCTCTTTCACGGTGACCATCGCTTCCAGCACGCTGGTGACGACCTGGTTCGCCCTCGCGCGCGTGACGTCGTCACCGGCTTTCGCTTCGAGCATCTCCGCGTGCGCGAGGATGATCCCAAGCTGGTTATTCAGCTGATGGAATAGTGGCTGCAACTCGGGGTACGCCCGAGTTGATTCAAGCGGAACCGACATCCAGGAGCGAGAGATTACGCCCCGCGCTCGACTGTTGCAGTCGCCGCGCTGTCGTGCGACGGAACCGACCTGGTGCGGGACGCATCGCGCCACAGGGTGTCCGCATAGATACGGATCGACCCGCCCGCGGTCCGGATGTACTCAACCTTGCCAGCGGATATCCAGTTGTAGATCGTGCGACGACTCACACCCACTGCCTCGCACGCTTTCATGATCGACAAAGTCTGGCGTTCCATAGTCAGCTCTCAGTCAGCTCTTTCTCACAATCACGGGCGCGGTTTCTCCGGCCCTGTGTGGTTTAAACCCCGTTCAACAAGCTCTATCGGCTTGATTTGAGGAACCCGTTAGCACCCCCGCGCACTTCTGAGCTTCGCCCCTCCGATCGATTGATTCGTCCTCGGAGGCCAATGTGTCAAAATATTGGCGCCTCAGATGGTCGATACCTTGGGCCACCTCCTCTTTGTCGAGGACGAAACGGCGTTTCGGACCGTAAATGTCGAGCGTCTTCGAGAGAACGGTTTCGAAGTGGCCGAAGCCGAAACCGGGGAAAAAGCGCTGGAACTCCTCGAACAGTTTGCGTTCGACGTCGTGATCTCGGACCTTCTGTTGCCTGGAATAGATGGCGTACAGGTGATCGAATCGGCTGTTCGCCGTTATCCGCGCATCATCGGCGTCATCATCACGGGAGAACGCAAGGACATCCGAAGCGCTGTTGCTGCCCTGAAGCGCGGGGTTAACGACTTCCTCACTAAACCTTATCAATTCGACGAACTGATGCACGTGCTTCGCAAGGCGCTCGAGCAGCAGCGCCTTACGGCAGAAAATGCGTACTTGCGATCGCAGCTCGAGGAGCGCTACCAGTTCGGGGGCATTCTCGGGCGGAGCCGACCGATGCAATCGCTGTTTCAGCTGCTCGAGACGGTGGCGCGCACGAGCAGCACCATCCTGGTGACAGGGGAAACGGGAACGGGCAAGGAAGTCGTTGCGCGTGCGATTCACCACAACAGTGCGCGGCGCGCAAATCGTTTCGTCGCGCTGAACTGCAGCGCGATCCCGGAAACGCTGCTCGAAGCCGAGCTGTTCGGTCACGTCCGAGGTGCGTTTACCGGCGCCACCGCTACACGAGAGGGCCGGTTCGAACAGGCACACAAGGGAACGCTCTTTCTGGATGAAATCGGAACCACGAGCCCGGCGCTGCAGATGAAGCTGCTGCGAGCCCTGCAGGAGCGGGAGTTCGAGCGCGTCGGCGACAATCAGACAATCAAGGTGGATGTGCGCGTGATCGCCGCGACGAACTCTGACCTCACCCGGATGGTTGCGGCCGGCACGTTTCGCGAAGATCTGTTCTATCGTCTGAATGTGATTCCGATTCAGCTGCCGCCGTTGCGCGAGCGGCGCGACGACATCCCGCTTCTCGTGAAACATTTCCTGACCAAGTTTTCTGCGGACACCGCGGTCCACACGTCACAGAGCGCCATGCGTGCTCTGATGGCGTACCACTGGCCTGGCAACGTGCGGCAGCTCGAAAACGCGGTGGAGCGCGCCGTTGCGCTCTGCTCCGGGCGGCAGGAGATCACCGTCGCCGATATGCCGACCGAGGTTCAGAGCGTTCCGGAGTCGGAGACGCTCTCGTTTGTCGAGTTTCCCGACGAAGGGCTGGACCTGCCGAAGTACCTCGCCTCGGTCGAGCGTGACCTCATTCATCGGGCTCTCGATCGGACCCAGGGGAACCGTAACAAGGCAGCGGATCTGCTTCGAATCAAGCGGACGACACTGGTCGAGAAGCTGAGACGTATCGGAGGTTCTCACTGATGCCGCCCCGTTACGCATACTGGACGATCATCGCGGGGGGGCTCCCCACCGCCTTTCGTACGGCCGAACGTGACGAGTTGCTGCCGACATTTCGCCGCATCAAAGAAAAGCATGCCGACGCAGAGTTGAAGTATTTCGCTCGAGGCAAGCTATGGAGTTCACCTGAAGAAGCGCGCCGCGCTGCGGAAGCGCGGCGGACGACAAGCAGCCATCGTCATCCATCCACTGGTGAGTCAGCGCGGGGACGTAATTGGCGCCCGGGCGGAGAGCATCGGGACCCGCGACAGAAGTTCAAGGATGCGAAGAAGGCGCGGAATCTCGCGCACCGACGGCGACGGTTCGAGCGGCGGGAGCACGACACAAAGGGTTTCCATAGCGCCGACCGAGGCAAGCCCCGCGAAGATGGCGACCGCCCGAGCGAGAACTCCACTCGTCCAGCGGATTCCCACAGACGTCGACCTGGGCCTCGCGGGGGCCACCGCCGCCGCTCATGATTGCGCACGTCGTGCTGTTCCGGCCGCGTGCCGAATTATCCATCGAGGCCCGCCAGGCGCTGGCAACGTCGTTCGAAGCCGCCCTGACACAGATCCCGTCGATTCGCCGGGCCCGTGTCGGCAGGCGCGTGGCGATAGGTCGGCAGTATGAGGCGCTCATGGCGGTCGACTACACGTACGCCGCGGTGATCGAATTCGATGACCGGGCCGGCCTGATGGCATACCTTGACCACCCGGCTCACGAGCAGCTGGCCTCGCAGTTTTTCAGCGCTTTTGAGGAAGCCTTGATGTACGACTTTGAGCTGCTGGAGGGAACGGCTGGGCTGAGCGTGTCACCCGCTACGCAGTAGTTCCAGATTTTTTCCCTAGTTTGGTCACGGAAAACGGGATCCCGGTTCCCACTTGCCGCTCGGAGGGCGGTTTATGACTGGCATGCCGGTTGGAGGATGGGGGCAGGGACATGCGATGAAAAACGTCACCCGTGGCAGTCGGATTCGCGCTCTGCGCCGTCTCATCAGACGCGCACTCTTCCCTCGCATTTACGTCTGGAGCCTCGCCCAGTAACGCCTCCTCTTTCGGCGCTCCTGCTGAAGCCGCAAGAAAGAACGCATCGACGATGTCGCGCAGCTCGCCGAGCGATGCTGCAGTGTTCACACGCGCACGCAGGTGTGAGCCGCCATCGAGCCCCTTTGAGTACCACGCACACAGTGCGCGAATCTTGTTGATGACCCAGCGCTCGCGCCCGCGCGCGGGAGCGGCCGTTTCGCTTCCTGGCGCATGGTGTCGAAAGCCATTGCGTTCATCGGTCCGCTCGTCGAGCAGGAGCTCGATGTACTCATAGAGAAACTGCCCGCGCTGATACAGCGACACGTCGCGCGGCGATCGGCCGGCCACTATATCCGCTGCCTGCGCCAGAACCCAGGGATTGCGCAGCACGCCGCGCCCGACCAGCACTCCACGCACACCGGCGCGCATGCGTCCCACGATGTCAGTCGGTTCGATGCAGTCACCGCTTCCGAGTACCGGAATCGTCAATTCATTCGCGATACGTGCCACGAGGTCCCAATCCGCCGACCCGCTGTACGACTGCTCGGCAGTACGGCCGTGAATCGCAACAGCGGCTGCCCCTGCGTCCTGCACCATCTTCGCGAGCTCGGGCGCGTTGCGCGAACGTTCATTCCACCCGGCGCGCATCTTGACCGTGACCGGAATCCGCACGGCCCTTGTCATCGCGCTCACGACTCGCGCCGCATGGGCAGGTTCCTTCATCAGACTGCAACCCGCGCTGTGCTTGGCAATCTTCGGCACGGGGCAACCCATGTTGATGTCGACGATGTCGGCGCCCATGTCTTCGACAATCCTGGCCGCCGCTGCCATCTTGTCTGGGTCGCCGCCGAAGATCTGGATCGAGACCGGCCGCTCTTCCTCGGTGTATTCCGCGTATTCGAGCGTCCGATCGATACCGCGCACAAGACCCTCTGACGAAACCATCTCGGTAACGACGAGACCGCAGCCGCCGTGGCGCTTCACGAGGCGTCGAAAGGCGGTATCGGTCATCCCGGCCATCGGTGCAACCACGAATGGCGACGAGAGGGCGACGTTCCCGATGTTCATCGGCGGATGTATATCAGTAAGGTCTTACGTCGGCGGCATCGACTTCGACGCTGACGGCCTGGCCGATCAGGTCGACCGAGAGCACGAGCCTTGCGTGCGCGCCCTTGCGCAGGAGTCTGCCCACAATACCTTTGAGCGGGCCGTGCACAACCTCCACGGTCTGGCCCTCACGAACAAACGGGCAGGGATCGTAGGCGAGGTCGCTTTCGACAAGTTGTCGGATTCCGTTGATTTCGTGTTCGGGAATCCGCGCCGGCTCGCCCTCGAACGACACGATGTTGACCACGCCTGTGCACTTCAGCACGGGCAGCCGCTGGCGCGCGTCGAAACGTGCAAAGCAGTATCCGGGAAAGAGAGGCCAGTCGATCTTCTTCTTGCGGTCCTTCCAGCGGCTCCACCGGGCAACCGTTGGCAGGAATGTCTCGATATGCTTCCGTTCGAGTTGCTCTCGTACTACCTGTTCGTGGCGGGAGCGTGTCCAGAGCGCAAACCAGGCGTCGTCGTCGGTCATCCCGCCAGGATCTTTCGGCGCTCGGCGAGTGCCTGCTCGTACGCCCTCTTCAGTTCGTCGTTGCGCCACGTGATGGTGGCCTGGCTGCGCAGCCGTTCCAGGTATTTCATGCGCTCGCCGGTCGATTTCTCGGCCGCGACCTTGTTGCTGATATCGCCACGCGCGTCGTCAAACGAGCGGATGCGGGTCTCGGTGCGCGACTCGAGCTTCAAGATCTGGTACCCACGCTGGGTGCGCAGCACGTCTGTCACGTCGCCCACCTTCATCTTATCGACTCGTTCCTGAAGCGCCTCAGCGAGCTCATCGCGCTTGATCGGGCCGATCAGCCCTCCGTTGGCCTTGGAGGCAGCGTCGGAATGTTCGGCCGCGAGCCGTGGGAACGGCTCACCGGCAAGCAGGCGCGTACGAACGTCTTCGGCCTCCGCTTTCGCCTCGTCGTCCTGGGCAACGTTGACGCCGCGGTCCGTGACCGGGACATCGATGAGAATCTCGCGAATGGTGACTTCCGACGGGGTCGTGAAGTCTTGTTTGTGCGCGTCGTAGTAAGTGCGCGCCTCGGCTTCCGTGACGCTGATTTTGTCCATCACGTCGCGGCGCTGTGCCTCCGACGCCAGCATCTGCCGTTCGAGCGCGCGCCGCAGGTCGGTCATGGTCATGCCTTCCTGCTTCAGCGCGCGCCTGGAACTGCTCTTCGCTGTCGATGTTGTTCGACTTCTTGATGTTGTCGACGATGCTCTTGAATTGCTCGTCGCCGAGCGCGAGGCCGAGCTCCCGTCCGCGCTGGATCAGCAGGAGTTCATCGACGGCGTCGAGAATGAGCTGCGGGGTTACTTCGACGATCGCCTTTCTGAGTTCAGGGCTCTCGGGAGTGACGTTCGCGAGCTCAGGCCGCGTTCGCAACACGGAGACCTGACGCTGCTCGAATTCGGTCTTCGTCAGGATGTCGCCGTTCACGTTGACGAGTACCTGCTCGATGATCTGTGCCCCGACGGGGACAGAGGCGATGACGGCGGCGAAGAGCACTGGAGCAATACGTTTCAGCATCGACAATTCCTGCAGAATCAACATCTTAACCCAACGCACGAAGCAGCGCCTCCAGCCGTTCAAACAGGCCCCCTTGAGCTCGGGGGTCTCGCTCAGGCTGCTTCAGAACGGCTTCCTTGGTGAAGCCACTGGTCACGGTTCCTTCCGTGGCGCGGGATGTCCACCAGCTCGATGGCGCTTCTCCCCGAAGGCCTGAAGGCCTCCGGCTACCTTGGTACCGAGCAATGTCGTGACCAGCGCCCCCGCCAGCGTTGCGCGCCGGCGACCGGTAGCCGGAGACTGTCAGGTCTCTGGACTGCCGTGCCAATCGCGATCCGTCACCAGATATCGCGGCATCGAGGTCGAGCTTCAACGATGACGGCGGCACAAGGATGGCGCCTGGGTATTCGTGAACGACTTTGACCAGGCGCATCGGGTCGACCCGTGTTTGAGGCCTGAACTTTATGACGACAGTCTTGCCCTCGCGGTCGATCGTATCCACGCCAAGCCGGTCAGCTATGACCCGCACCCGGCCGTACTCCGCCAGGTTCAAGATCGAGGACGGGAGCGGGCCGTACCGGTCTCGAATCTCCTCGAGCACCTTGTCCAGGTCTTTTTCCGTTCGTGTCGCGGCTATCTTTCGATAGACCATGAGCCGCTGGTTCATCTCGGGAACGTAGCTCTCGTCGATCTTGAGGTCGACGCCCAGATTTACGGTCGTGCGGACGTCGTCTTCGATTTCTTCGCCCTTCAGCTCGCGAACGGCCTCTTCGAGCAGCTTCATGTACATCTCGAAGCCAACCGCCTCGATGTGACCGCTCTGCTCACCGCCCAGCAGGTTGCCGGCGCCGCGTATCTCGAGGTCGAGCGCTGCAACACGGAATCCGCTGCCGAGATCGCTGAACTCTTTGATTGCGGCCAGACGCTTGCGAGCGACTGGCGACAGCGCTTCCTGGGGCGGGATCAGCAGATATGCGTACGCCGGGCGATCCGATCGCCCGACTCGCCCGCGCAACTGGTAGAGCTGTGAAAGGCCGTAGCGATCTGCGCGGTTGATGATGATCGTGTTTGCATTCGGAATGTCGAGCCCGTTCTCGACGATGGTGGTGGCGAGGAGCACGTCGTACTTGTGCTCGACGAATCCGAGCATCGCACGTTCGAGCTCCTCTTCGTCCATCTGCCCATGTCCGACCACCACTCGCGCCTCCGGAATGATGCGCTGCAGCAGGCTGCCGATTGAAAAAATCGACTCGACTCTGTTGTGAACGAAATACACCTGACCGCCCCTGGCGATCTCGTTGCGCACCGCACGCTCGATCACGGGCGAATCGAATTTCACCACGTTGGTCTGAATGGAGAGGCGATCCTTCGGTGGAGTCTCGATGATCGACATGTCGCGGATGCCAACGAGCGACATGTTCAGCGTCCGCGGAATAGGCGTCGCTGTCATTGTGAGAACATCGACTCGTTTTCTCAGCTGCTTGATCTTTTCCTTGTGCGCGACACCGAAGCGCTGTTCCTCGTCGACTATCAGCAGGCCCAGGTCCTTGAAGACGACGTCCTTGGAGAGCAGGCGATGGGTGCCGATGATGATGTCCACCCGTCCTGCGGTGAGCCCCGCAAGGATCTCCTTGGTTTCCTGTCTGGTGCGGAACCGGCTGACCATCTCGATGGCGACCGGAAAGCCCGCAAAGCGATCGCGGAGCGTCTTCAGGTGCTGAAACGCCAGCACGGTCGTTGGCGCGAGCAACGCGACCTGTTTGCCGTCCATCACGGCCTTGAACGCTGCCCGCATCGCGACTTCCGTCTTGCCGTATCCGACGTCACCGCAAAGCAGGCGATCCATGGGCGTCGCCAGCTCCATGTCTTTTTTGACGTCGGCAATCGAGGTGGCCTGATCTGACGTCAACTCGTACGGGAATGCGCCTTCGAACTCCTCCTGCCAGTGAGTATCCGCAGAAAAGGCGTGGCCGGGCACGGCCTTTCGCTGCGCGTACAGCTTCAGCAGCTCCTCCGCCATGTCGCGCATCGCCTTTTTGACGCGCGTCTTCGCTTTTTCCCATGATGTGCCGCCCAGGCGATCGAGAGACGGGCGCGCGCCGCCGGTGTATTTCTGGACGAGATCGAGGCGCTCGACCGGTACGAAGAGCTTGTCCTCGCCGGCATACCGCAACTCGAGAAATTCCTGCGCGCCGTCGGTTCCACGAACGCCGAGCTGTTTCAGTCCAGTGAATTCGCCGATGCCGTGATCGATGTGGACGACCAGATCGCCGGCTTTTAGATCCCGAAGGTCGGAGAGGAACGTCCGCGCAACACTGCGACGCCGTTCGGCCGCGCGCTGTTCCTCCTCGAAGACGTCGGTCTCGGCGTAAATCTGCAGTGCCGCTTCAGACAACCTGAACCCGCGGGACAGAGAGCCCACGGCCACGAGAACAGACGCGGCGTGCGCGTCTTCAATGCGGTCAACGGGAACGGCGACGACTTCGTATTCCTGCAGAATCTCGACCGTCCGCTCGGCGCGACCTTCCGTTTCTGCGATGAACACCACAGTGTCACCGCGGCGGCGGGCTGCATGAATCTCTGCGATCCAGTCCGGCACTCGGCCTCGGAACTCCATCGCGGGCTGACAGGACACCTCTCGGGCTCCGTCGCCAACTGCGAGCTCTTCGAGGCGCGCCGCGCCGTGCACACGTTCTTCGATGTCGTTCCAGAGGACCAGAGACTCGTCCGGTGGCCGAGCAGTCACATGTCCGCGGCTTGATGCGTCGCCAAAGCTTGATTCCAGCTGTTCGCGGACCTTTCTAGCCTGCTCTTGTACCTGTTCGTACTCGGACACGATGACGTGGAGGCCGCGCGCGGTTCCGAGAACGTCGAGCACGGGAACAAGTTCCTCGTCGTCATCGAACCGTTCTCGCACAGGGACAACAACGAGGTGATCCGTAGCGCTGGTGGACCGCTGGGTTGATGGATCGAACCGGCGCAGCGATTCGACCATGTCGCCAACGAATTCCAGTCGGACGGGCTCGGCAGCGGCTGCAGGAAATATGTCGACAATGCCGCCGCGAATAGCGAAAGACCCGTGCTCCTCGACGGGATCCTCAGGAGTAAAACCCGCGTCGGCAAGCAAGTCGGCGAGCGCCTCAGGGTCGATTTCCGTCCCCGCACGGATCGCGATTGATGCCTCGAGCAGTCGTTTTGCCGGACTGACGCGCGGAAGAAGCGCAGCTGCGGAAGCGATGACAAGCCGCGCCGTTCCCGTCGCAGCCGCCTGCAGCGCGCGTGCTCGCGCCGCCGCAACGCGAAAATGGGGACTCATCCCTCGGTACGGATCCACCTGGAGCGACGGCAGCGGCAACACCGCCGCCTCGACTGCAGCTTCGGACGCGCCCTCCAGCGCGCCATACAGGAATCGCGCGTCAGAAGTAAGTTGGTCGACGTCCTTGTCACTCGGCGCGATGAGCACCGTAAGGCCTGACGCTGTCCGCGCGGCGGCCACCGCAGCGAGCGCCTTTGCCGGAGGCGTCAGCCCAGCCGTAGTTGGCGCAAGCCTGTCCAAATTGGCACGGGCGGTCGCCTGGCTAAGCAGTGCTCGGAGCGTAAGGGAGGCTGTCGTTGCCATCGCGGTACATGCGGAAAGGCCCATCCCGGCGCGAATACCGGCATGAGCGCACAACGTTTTCCATTGTCACACACGACACGCGGCGTCGTGTGCTTCGACCGGCTCGCCGAGGTCCGCACACGGCAAGGAAAGCGGCCGCGCATCCGTCCAATCAGCGTGCGGACGTGTTCTGAACTGTTCTGATGAGCTGTGAGGTCGAATGTCCCGGCGAAAGCGTGATTCGCACAACCCGGCCGCCGCGCGCCTCGACCACGTCGCGCCCGACGATGTCGTCAGGCCCCCAGTCTGCGCCTTTGACGAGAACGTCCGGCTGAAGGGTGCTGATGATTGCGTGCGGCGTTTCTTCCTCGAAGATCACCACACCATCGACGCACGCCAGCGCGAGCAGCACTTCAGCGCGTTCGCGCTCGGTGTTGATGGGCCTGTCGGGTCCCTTGATGCGGCGCACCGAGGTGTCCGAGTTCAGCCCGACGATGAGCAGATCGCCCAGCGCCCTGGCCTCCTGCAGGTACCGCACATGTCCCGGATGCAGCAGGTCGAAAACACCGTTCGTGAACACCATCGTTCCGCCGTCTGCGCGGACGCGTTGCGCCGCCGCCGCAGCTTCCTGTCCGTCGAGCAGGCAAGGCGCCTGAGAGGCGGTCACTCGGACGTACCCAGACCGGTCACGCGAACGCCGCCCGAAAAGATCCATCGATGCGGCGGTCGAAAGATGCCTGCCTCTTTCGCCCGTGATGACACGCGAATCGTATAGAGAAGGCGGTGGTAATCGTAGGGCGCGCCGTTCTCACGGTGTGCGGCCACGTCGAGCTTGTAGGTGCCGGCGATGAGGTCAAGACGGTCGATCGCAAACCGCACTTCGCCGCTGCCGCTCAATGCAGCCTTCGTCGCGCCGTCGATCTGCGTGTTGGTGCCGTAACAACACACACCGTCCGCATTGAATATACCGACGCCGAACACGACGTCACCCACCGGCTGATTCGCCTTGACGTGCATCCGCACCTCCAGCGGATCGCCGGACTGAAACACGTGCGCTCCACGGCCGTTGCTGCCGAACAGCTCGACGCCGACGATTTCGACTTCCCGGGATCCCCAACGCCCTTCGTCAGCCCTGAACATGTCGGGCGGCGCGTCAGGAGGCTCCGAACCTGAAGAATCGCTCGTGTCGGCGCTGGACGCCTTCACGACGGCCCCGGCAGCGGCTTCAACGCCGGATGCGGCGGGGTCTGACGCTGTGCGTCGCAGAGCGGCGTCTTCGCTCTTGGCGACGTCGAGCAGGTACGCATCGATGACACGACGGGGGTCGCCCTGCACGCGCACCACACCGGCATCGAGCCAGAGCGCCTCGTCGCAGAAACGCGACACGAGGTCGAGCGAGTGCGTTACCAGCAGGATCGTGCGCCCCCGTCTGCGAAGCTCCGCGAATTTGTCCAGGCACTTGTGCGTGAACGCCTCGTCGCCGACCGCCAGCACCTCATCCACGAGCAGCACGTCCGGATCGACGTGAATGGCCACAGCGAATCCGAGCCGCATATACATGCCGGATGAGTACGCTTTCACGGGAGCGTCGATGAAGTCCTGCAGCTCTGCGAACTCGACGATCTCGTCGAAGCGCGCGGCGACGTCGCGTTTGCTCAACCCGAGCATCATCCCGTTGATATAGACGTTCTCGCGTCCCGAGATTTCAGGATGAAAACCGGCGCCGAGCTCGATCAGCGCCGACACTCGGCCGTTGACCGCGACCGTGCCCGTCGTTGGCTTACCGATGCCGGCAATCAACTTGAGCATCGTGCTCTTGCCCGACCCGTTGCGACCGACGACGCCGAACGTGCGACCTGCAGTGACGTCGAACGACACGTCGTTCAACGCGATCAGCGTTTCGTCGGGACGAAGAGCGCGCAGGCCGCTACCAGAGAGGAGGGCGCTCTTGAGCGTGCCAAACTGCTTCCGTCGCCCATAACGACGGTACGTCTTCGTGACGCCGCGCACCTCGATCGCGTTCATGCGTCAGACTTCCTCCGCAAGCGTATCCCTCAGCCGATCGAACACCGCGTAGCCGATCAGGAACATGAGCAGCGACACGACACCGACCACAACGAGACGCTGCCAGTCGTGGAACGGGCCGGCGCGGAAGAGCACCTCCTGATAAGCCACGGCCAGATGCGTGAACGGGTTGAGATTGAGGAACCCGCGCACCGACTCGGGGGCCTGCGACAACGCGTAGATGATGGGCGTCGCAAAAAACCAGAGCGTCAGCAGATTCGCCAGCAAATCGCGAATGTCGCGGAAGTGCACTGCGAGCGCGGATAAGAGCAGGGCGAGGCCCACCGTCAGAACAAGCTGGATCAGCGCGACCACAGGAAACCAGAGCAGGTCCGTCAGCACGACGGGTACGTGATAGTACGCGAGGAAAATCGCCAGAATCGGCAGCCCCAGGCAGAAGTGCACCAGCCCCGCGAGCACGGCCACGATGGGCAGCACCTCCGCTGGAAACAACACCTTGCGAATCAGGTTCCCCCCCGCAATCAGCACATTCGACGCTTCGAGAAGCGACGAAGAGAACCACGTCCACGGGAGAATGCCGCAGAACATGAAGAGCGCGAACGGCTCCAGCTCCGGCGGATGCGCGCCTGGCAGCACCACTGTGAAAACAAACGAGTAGACGAGCAGAAGAAGCAGCGGATTAACGAAGGACCAGAAGAAGCCGAGGACAGAGCCGCGATAACGGGCCTTCAGCTCGCGCGCGACCAGGCTTTGAATGAGCGCGCGATACCGCAGAAGCTTCCTGAAACTGGAGAGCAAGGAGAACAGTATCCCCTAATCCCCTGTCCTTCCACCTTGGCGTTTCGGCGCTATACCCGGGTCCGTGCGCGAGTGGACACCTGGAGGCGGATGAGCGACTTCATGAGGGCAATTCGTGCGCGTTCGAGATCGACGTCGCGCGAGGATCGGGCAAGGCGCTCCTCCGCGCGCTGCCTGGCCGCCTGGGCGCGTGCCACGTCAATGTCCTGCGCCCGTTCCGCAATCTGCGCCAGCACCGTCACCCGGTCGGGCAGCACTTCTACGAAGCCACCGGCGATCGCCAGAAAATGCTTTTCCGATCCTGTCCGGTACCAGAGCTCGCCCACTTTCAACGTGGCCAGTAGCGGCGTGTGCCCAGGCAGCACGCCAAAGTAGCCTTCGTACCCGGGCAACTCGACTTCGTCAACCTCTTCGCGCACGAGTGCGCGGTCAGGCGTGACGATCTCCAGGGTCAGCTTGGTCGGTAACGCCATATCGGCAGCGCTCTCAGGCTCTCATCGTGGCGGCTTTCTCCACCGCCTCCTCGATTGTTCCCACCATGTAGAACGCCTGCTCCGGCAGGTCGTCGTGTTTGCCGTCGATGATTTCCTTGAACCCCTTCACCGTGTCGGCAATCGGCACGTACTTGCCCTTGAACCCCGTGAACTGTTCAGCAACGAAAAACGGCTGCGAGAGGAACCGCTGCAGCTTGCGCGCACGCGCGACGGTGAGCTTGTCGTCCTCTGACAGCTCGTCGATGCCGAGGATGGCGATGATGTCCTGCAGATCCTTGTACCGCTGCAGGATCTGCTTCACGCCCCGCGCGACGGCGTAGTGCTCTTCGCCGAGCACGCGCGGATCCAGGATGCGCGAGGTGGATGCCAGCGGATCCACGGCGGGGTAGATGCCCAGTTCCGCGATTTGCCTCGACAGGTTCGTCGTTGCGTCGAGGTGCGCGAATGTCGTCGCGGGGGCGGGATCGGTGTAATCGTCGGCGGGCACGTAGATGGCCTGCACCGACGTGATGGACCCCTTTTTCGTCGATGTAATCCGCTCCTGCAGCTCGCCCATCTCGGTCAGCAGCGTCGGCTGGTACCCGACCGCCGACGGCATCCGTCCGAGCAACGCCGACACCTCGGAACCGGCCTGCGTGAACCGGAAGATGTTGTCGATGAACAGCAGCACATCCTTGCCTTCGGCGTCGCGGAAGTACTCGGCAACAGTGAGCGCCGACAGGCCGACGCGCAGGCGAGCACCCGGCGGCTCCGTCATCTGGCCGTAGACCAGCGCGGCACGTGACTTGGCTGGATCTTTCATGTCGATGACGCCAGATTCCTGGAACTCGAGCCAGAGGTCATTGCCTTCGCGCGTGCGTTCACCGACACCGCCAAACACCGAAACACCGCCGTGTTTCAGCGCGATGTTGTGAATCAACTCCATGATGATGACGGTCTTGCCGACGCCGGCGCCGCCGAACAGGCCGATCTTGCCGCCCTGCAGATACGGTTCGAGCAGGTCGATCACCTTGATACCGGTCTCGAACATCTTCAGCTCGGTCGATTGCTCCTCGAGAGTGGGAGCGTGGCGGTGGATGGGCCACCGCTCCTTCGACTGAACGGGGCGATCAGGAAAGTCGACGGGCTCGCCGAGGACGTTGAGCACGCGACCCAGCGTTGATGGGCCGACAGGCACAGAGATAGGAGCGCCCGTGTCGATGACCGTCATGCCGCGCGTCATACCGTCGGTCGGCTTCATGGCGACCGCGCGCACGCGGTTCTCTCCGAGATGCTGCTCGACTTCGGCGACGACGTCGACTTTTTCGGTTCCGGCGGCGCCGTCTGACACAACGCGGACAGCGTTGTAGATCTCCGGCAGCCCTGCAGGGAACTCGATGTCAATGACCGGCCCGATCACCTGGACGACTCGGCCGGTGCGCTGATCTGATGCTGTTTGTGCCATGTGCGTATCGTGATTCAGCGGAGCCCTGAAGGTCTCCGGCTACCTTTCTGCCCATCTCGGAGGCCTGAAGACCCCCGGCTACCTTGGATCTGCGAGCGTCACGTCGCCGAGGCGCCCGACACGACCTCGATGATCTCTCTCGTGATCGCCGCTTGCCGAACCTTGTTCATGTACAGCGTCAGGCTGTCGATCATCTCGGTGGAATTTCGCGTCGCCGCATCCATTGCCGTCATTTGCGCCGCGAAAAACGCCGCGTTCGATTCGAGGAGCGCCCGGTACACCTGTGCCTGCATGTAACGTGGCAGCAACTCGCGGAAAATCTCTTCTGGCCCAGGCTCGTACAAATAGTCGGTTCCCTGCTGGCCGGTGTCGAACTCAGCCCGCGGAATCGGGAGCAGTCGCTCAACCACGACGCGCTGCGAGATCACCGATTTGAATTCGTTATAGACGAGGTCCACGCTCGACGCCCGATCGGAAACGAACTCGTCAATCGCCACGGTGCCGATTTCCACCGCGTGATCGAATGTGAGTCGCTGAAAAATACCGACCTGTTCGAGAACCACGTCGAATCCCCGTCGACGGAAGAAGTCGCGCCCTTTCCGGCCGACCAGCGCCAGCGTCACGCCGTCCGTGCGTCCTTGGCTGAGGATGAACTGTCCACCCGCCTTGATTACGTTCGCGTTGAAGCTTCCGCACAGGCCGCGATCGGCCGTCACGACGATCAGGAGCGGACGGCCCCTGGTGGGCGTCCGCAACAGCGGATGCGCATCGGGATCGACACGTGCCGCAAGGCCATTCAGCACCTGCTGCATGCGCTGCGCGAATGGCCGCGCGGCGACAACCCTGTCCTGCGCGCGTTTCAAGCGCGAGGCGGCGATCATCTTCATCGCCTTCGTGATCTGTTGCGTTGACTTGACCGCGCGGATTCGACGACGCAAGTCCAGGAGTGACGGCATCTCGATCTACTCGAATTACGCGACCGCTGCGGCCTGAGCGGGGCCGACAAACTGACGGCCGAATTGTTCAAGCGCGGCCTCGATCGCGCCCCGCAGCTGATCGTCGAGGATCTTCTTCTCGGCAATCTGCGGCAGGATCTCAGGATGACCTCTCTCGAGGAAGCGGTACAGCTCTTCCTCGTACCGCAGCACGTGTTCGACGTCGATCGAATCCAGATAACCCTTTGTTGCGGCAAAGATGATGACGACTTGTTTTTCGACCGGGAGCGGCTGGTACTGCGGCTGTTTCAAAATCTCCACCAGCCGCCTGCCGCGATTCAGTTGTGCCTGTGTCGCTTTGTCGAGGTCGCTTCCAAACTGCGCGAACGCTGCAAGCTCGCGGTATTGTGCGAGATCGAGGCGCAGCGATCCGGCCACCTGGCGCATCGCTCGAATCTGCGCGGACCCGCCTACTCGCGAGACGGAGTTGCCGACGTTGATCGCCGGGCGCACGCCCTGATGGAACAGGTCGCTCTCGAGGAAGATCTGGCCGTCGGTAATCGAGATGACGTTCGTGGGAATGTAGGCCGACAGGTCGCCCGCCTGCGTTTCAATGATCGGCAGCGATGTCAGCGAGCCTCCCCGTTCTTCGCATTGAGCTTGGCGGCTCGTTCGAGCAGGCGCGAGTGCAGATAGAAGACGTCACCTGGATAGGCTTCGCGCCCCGGCGGCCGGCGCAGGAGCAAGGAAATTTCACGATACGCCTGCGCATGTTTGGATAAATCGTCATAGACGCACAGCGCATGGCGGCCGCTGTCGCGGAAGTATTCGCCGATCGCGCACGCCGAATACGGACTGATATACAGCATCGGCGCCGGATCCGCCGCAGCCGCAGAGACGACGATGGTGTAGCTCATCGCGTCGTACTCCTCGAGCGTCCGCACGACCTGCGCAACCGTCGATTGCTTCTGCCCGACGGCGTTGTAAATACAAATCACGTCCTTGCCGCGCTGGTTGATGATGGTGTCGACGGCAACGGCAGTCTTGCCCGTCTGCCGGTCCCCGATGATCAGCTCGCGCTGTCCCCGGCCGATCGGCACCATCGCATCGATGGCCTTCAGACCGGTTTGGAGCGGCTCCTTAACGGGCTGACGGTCGACCACGCCAGGCGCCAGGCGCTCGATCGGTTGAAACTGCTTCGCTTGAATCGGTCCCTTGCCGTCAAGCGGCTGACCGAGTGCGTTGACGACTCGACCGAGCATCTCCTCACCGACCGGCACCGAGATGATGCGTCCGGTTCGCTTGACGGTGTCGCCCTGTTTGATGGCTTTGAAGTCGCCCAGCAGCACGGCGCCGACACTGTCTTCCTCGAGGTTCAGCGCAATGCCGAACACGCCGTGCGGGAACTCGAGCATTTCGCCCGCCATCGCGCGCTCGATTCCGTGCACGCGGGAGATTCCGTCACCGATCGCGATGACGGTGCCGACTTCGGCGACGTCGACGTCGACCGCATAGTTTCCAATCTGCTCGCGAATGATCTTTGAAATGTCTTCGGCTCTGATGTCCATCGTCCGCTCCGCTCAGCGTCTGTCCTCGAGTGTCTCCCGCATCTTTTCCAGCTGCGTGGCAATGCTGCTGTCGTACACCACGCTTCCTACACGGGTGATGGCGCCGCCTATCAACGACGGGTCTACTCGTACTCTCATCGTCACGCGGCGACCCGTGGCGGCGGCCAGCCGCCGTTCGAGCTCGGCAAGCCGCTCAGGCGCCAGAGGCTCCGCGGTCGTCACTTCGGCGCGAACGATTCGGCGGTACTCCATGAGCCGTTCGCGGTAAGCCGCAAGGAGATCGCCAAGCACGGCCATCCGATCGCGCTCAGCGAGCAGCAGCAACAGCTTCGCCGCAGGACCCGACACATTGAGTTGTCGAAGAAGATGGTCGACGATGGCGCGCTTGGCGGTGACAGGAACCGCGGGATTCGCGAAGGCCTTCTGGAGATCGGGAGTGCGCGCGACAAGCTCGTCGAACGCTGTCAGGTCCTGTTCAACTTGTTCCGGATTGCCGTCCTTGACGATTGCGTCGAGGAGTGCTCGCGCGTAGCGGGCCGCGGACGCACGAGAGCTCATCACTTCACCTGTTGAGAGATTGTGTTGTCGAGTCCGCGGAGTGGTACCCGGCCTTCTACCGCGGTGGGTGTGGCGACGCCAACCCGTGACTGCACGCTTGTACCTCAAAGGCACAAGCAACCCTTTATAACATAGAAAAAGGGCCGCACCGTCAGTTCAGGCCTACGATGACTGCGACCTGGCGGTCTCGAGCAGTTGTGCGTACAGGCGGTTCAGCTCGGATTCGGACCCGAAACTGATCTCAATGCTGCCAGTGCCCGACGGGCCCCTCACAATACGGACCTTCGTTCCAAGAGCGAAGCGCAGACGGTCTTCGGCTGCGCGGGTGTGAACGTCGCTCGGCAGCGCCTTCGGCGGCTGGCGCGGAGACGGCGGCGAGGTGAGCTTCTTGACCAGCGCTTCCGTCTCGCGCACGGACAGTGAGCGCAGGATGACCTCGCGTGCCGCCTGACGCTGGGCGGCCGCATCGGACAACGCGAGGAGCGCTCGCGCGTGTCCCATCGACAACGAGCCGGCTGCAAGGTCGCCGCGGACTTCGTCCGGCAGGCGCAGCAGACGCAGGTAATTAGCCACCGACGTTCGATCTTTGCCAACGGCCGCCGCAATCTGGTCCTGCGTGAGACCGAACTCGTCAACGAGACGCTGATATGCAAGCGCCTCATCGACGGGATTCAGATCTTCCCGCTGGAGATTTTCCACGAGGGCGAGCTCGAGCATCTGCTGATCGGCACCGGCAGGCAGGTCACGCACGACAACGGGCACTTTGAGCAGCCCTGCGCGCTGCGCCGCGCGCCATCGCCGCTCGCCAGCGATGATTCGGTACGTGTTACCGGTTCGACGCACCAGAATCGGTTGGATGATGCCGTTCGCGCGGATCGAAGCCGTCAACTCTTCGAGCTTGCCATCGTCGATGAGGATCCGCGGCTGGTGATCGTTCGGGGCCAGCAGATCGACGTCAACCTCAATGGCGCCGGTGCGTGGTCCCTCCGGCGCGTCAGGGATGAGCGCACTCAGGCCTTTACCCAGGGCGGGGCGTCGCTCGATCATTGGTTGCTCTCCGTTGTGAGGGCCGTGTCATGCGAGGATCGTGCGAGCATTTCCTTCGCGAGCGCGGCGTACGCAGCGGCTCCACGCGATTTTGCGTCATACAGCGCCGCCGGCATCCCATGGCTTGGTGCTTCGCCGAGGCGAACGTTGCGTGGAATGGTGGTGGTGAACACTTTGGCCTGAAAGAACTCCCGCACGTCACGCGCGACGAGCTGGCCCAGGTTCGTTCGTTCGTCGTACATCGTTAACAGGACGCCTTCGATGTCGAGAACTGGATTCAGCGTCCCACGCACACGACGCATCGTGCCGACCAGATCGGCCAGGCCCTCGAGTGCGAAGTACTCACAATGCAGCGGAATCACAACCGCATCTGCAGCGACCAGCGCATTGAGCGTGAGGAGCCCGAGCGACGGCGGGCAGTCGATGAAGATCTGGTCGAACCGCGAGCGAAGCGGGTCGAGCACACGGCGGAGGCGCCACTCCCGGGCGGGCATATTGACCAGCTCGATGTCTGCGCCGGTGAGATTTCGATCCGCGGGAATCAGAGACAGGTTGGCGACCTGGGTCGCAAGCACAAATGACTCGGCGGCCGCATCGGTCATCAGCGCTTCGTAGATGGTCCCCCCGTGGGCGCGTTGCCCTCGTAAGCCGACGCCGCTGGTCAGGTTCCCTTGCGGGTCGATATCGACAAGCAGCACGGACTGGCCATTGAGCGCCAGCGACGTGGCCAGGTTGATGGCGGTAGTGGTCTTTCCAACCCCGCCCTTCTGATTAGCGACAGCCAACACCCTGGCCGACCGGCCGAGATTATCTGGCATTCAACCTATGTATTGCCGCTCGTGGAGCGCGGCCGCACCAAATCTAGGACGCCTTCCGGTTGTGGTCAAGGGAAAACGCTCAGAATCGTTCCACGTGGAACACCTTGGCCGACCGAGCGCTTCTCGAGGATCACCAACCGGCTCCGAAGCGATTCCACCAGCGGATAAGTCGCCCTCCAGAACAACGGCGGCGTAGGCGTGCCCGTCGGATCGGGGGCCGTGGACGAGCGGAACAGGAAGGCCAGACCGCCGGGCCTGATGAATGCCTGCAGAGTCATTAACGTGCGCGTTTCGAGCCGAACAGCGCGCAGTGTGACCAGATCTTGGGCCTCATGGAGATCGGGGCGCGAAAGCAGCTCTTCAAAACGAGCAGTCACCACGGAAGCGCTCGTCAGGTCCAGAGCGCGGATTGCCTCCCGCAGAAACACCGATTTCCTCGTCTTCGATTCGACCAGCACGGCCTGAAGCCGCGGAACGGCCAGTGCGAGGGGAATTGCGGGAGAACCGCCCCCACTTCCCACATCCAACATGCGCGCGGCCGACAGCGGCACATGCTTGGCTGCGACAAGAGGCTCGATTATGAGGCGGTCCAGGGCCTCGGGTGAGACCTCGGCAAGATTGAGCCCGGTGAGATTAATCCTGCTGTTCCAGTTCGAAAGCAGGCGGTAGTACGCTTCCAGCCGCTCGGCCAACTCCGGAGCCAGGGTAACCGCAGCCCGGCGCGCTCGACGGCTCAGCCTGTCCTGAAACTCGCGACTGTTCAACGCTGTCCGATCGACTTGTCGAGATATGCCCCAAGCACCGCAATCGCCGCAGGTGTGATGCCGGGAATCCTGGCGGCCTGTCCCAATGTTTCAGGCCTGATGTGAGAGAGCCGCTGCACTACTTCACGCGACAGGCCAGGAATACCGGAAAAGATGAATCCGTCCGGAATCCTTCGCCTTTCCTGTCGCCGCATTCGTTCAGCGCAGGCGAGCTCCTGGCGCAAATACCCAGCGTACTTGATTTCGTTCTCGAGACTCGCGACGTCGAGATCGCGAGCTGACTCCTCGAACTCCAAAGGCAACTGCTCCTGCTCGAGCAGCCGCTCCAGGCGAACGGCCGGACGCTTCAGAAGAGTGCTTGCCGTCACGCGGTCGCCAGTGTCGGTCCGTACCATCGTCCGATGGAGCGCAGCAACGTTCCGCCCGTGACGTTCGCGCCGCGCCTCAAACCGCTCCCAGGCATCGTCATCAACGAGCCCGACCTTACGACCGATCGGTGCGAGACGCAGGTCCGCGTTATCGATGCGAAGGAGCAGGCGATGCTCGGCGCGCGACGTGAACATCCTGTACGGCTCCAGGCATCCTCGAGTAATCAGGTCGTCCACAAGGATTCCGATGTACGCCTCATCGCGGCCCAGAGTCAACCGCGGCTCGCGTCGAACCGCCTTGACGGCGTTGATACCGGCGATCAGCCCTTGCGCCGCCGCCTCCTCATATCCGGAGGTGCCGTTAATCTGCCCGGCAAAGAAGAGCCCTCCAACGCGTTGTGTCTCCAGTGTGGACTTTAGTTCGGTCGGTTGCACGAAATCATATTCAACCGCATATCCGGCTCGAAGGATTGATGCCTGTTCCAGGCCCGGAAGTGAATGAACCAGCTGCTCTTGCACATCCCGAGGGAGTGACATCGAGAGGCCATTCACGTAAATCTCGTCGACGTCCAGACCCTCGGGCTCGAGGAAGAGCTGGTGCCGTTCCCGATCCGGGAATCGCATGATCTTGTCTTCCAGCGACGGGCAATAGCGTGGACCGATGCCCTGAATCTGTCCGTTGTACAGCGGGCTGCGGTCGATGTTCGCCCGAACAAGATCGCGGATGTGTTCGTTGGTGTGGAGCAACCAGCATCGGATTTGATTTCGCGGAGGTGTCAACGTGGAAAACGAAAACGGGACCGGCGCGGCGTCACCGCACTCCTCGACGAAGGTCCCCGCTGCAACCGCAGCGCTGAAATCGATGCTGCTCCGGTGCAGTCGCGGAGGTGTTCCGGTCTTGAGGCGCCCGATATCGAACCCAAAGGACTTGATGGAGTCCGCGAGCTCGCGCGAGGGTGGTTCGCCGTGGCGCCCGGCCGGACGCTGTTCGGGCCCCACGTGGATCAGTCCGTTCAGGAAGGTTCCGGTGGTGACGACGAGCGTGTGACAGTCGTAGCGATCGCCTTCTTCCATGACGAGGCCCACTACACGCCCATTTGCAACGAGAATGCGACCCGCTTTGCCGAAGAGCCACGCGATGTTCGGTTCGCGCTCGAGCGCGTCCGTAACCCACGCGGCGTAGCGCCGCTTGTCCGCTTGTGCCCTCGGCGACCAGACCGCCGGACCGCGGCTGCGATTCAGCAACTTGAACTGGATGCCGGTGGCATCGATCGCTCGCGCCATCAAGCCGCCTAGCGCGTCGATTTCTCTGACCAGATGTCCCTTGGCCGTTCCACCAACTGCCGGATTGCACGGCATGTGCGCAACCGTGTCGCGTGACAGGGTGCACAGCCCAACGCTGCAACCGAGTCGCGCCGCGGCAAACGCGGCTTCAACGCCTGCGTGTCCCGCGCCGATCACAATTACGTCGAAATGCATCTTCCTTACTAGGGTGCACCGGAACCTGCGCACACGCGCACCCGTGAATCTTGTTATTTGCCTATACAGAACTTGTCGAAGATATGCCGCAGCACGTCCTCCGACGTGCGAGTTCCCACAATCTCGTCGAACCGGACGCGTGCTTCCTGCAAGTCTGCGAGAACGAATTCCTCAGGCGCCTCGTCGTGCATGGCAGCGCTTTGCGCGCGCACAAGGCTCGCGCGTGCGTGTTCGAGCAGCGCCACATGCCGCATGTTCGAGATGGCAGCTGCATCGCGCAGCGATTCCGCACCCGTCAACTCCCTTACGATCGCGCGTCGCAGGTCGTCCAGTCCTGCCCCCGTTTTGGCCGAAACCGTGATCACCTCATGGCCGACAGGCGTGCCCATCTCAGAATCGTTTCGCGCGACGATATCGCGGGAGGTTGAAAGCTGCAGCTGCAACGCCGCCACCGAACATCTGCCCGGAAGATCCGACTTGTTCGCGACCACGATTCGACACTGCGAAGCGCTATCAGCAAGCAACTGCTCATCGTATGATGTGACTGGCTCGCTTCGATCGAGGACCACCACGAGGACATTAGCGACGTCGCGTGCACGCATCGCTCGTGCGACGCCCTCGCGTTCGACAATGTCGACTGCGTCCCTGTACCCCGCCGTATCCACGAACGTCACTGCCAGGCCGTCGACGTCCACCCGTTCTGACACAAGATCGCGCGTCGTGCCGGCAACCTCGGTGACGATCGCGCGATCGGCGCCGACAAGCGCGTTGAAGATGCTCGACTTGCCGACGTTGGGCCTTCCGACGACGACCACAGAAGCGCCCTCGCGAATCAACCGACCGCGCCGGGCGGTGGCGAGCAGTCGGTCCAATTGCTCGATGACACAGCCTACGCGTCGGGCCGTTTCGCCGCGCTCGATGAAGTGATAACCCTCGTCGGGGAAATCGAGAGACGCTTCCAGCCGTGCAATCAGATCGAAGAGCTGCGCGTCGACCTCTGCGATGTGGCTTGTCAGCGTGCCTTCGAGCTGATCGAAGGCAACACGAGCCTGAAGCGGCGTCGCCGCCTCGATCAGGTCAGCAACCGCCTCCGCTTGTACGAGATCTCGCTTTCCATTGAGAAATGCGCGCAGTGTGAATTCCCCGGGAGCGGCCAGGCGGGCGCCGGCGGCAATTGCGCTCGCCACAATCGCACGCAGCACGACCGGGCTGCCGTGTGCGCTGATTTCGACAACGTGCTCACCGGTATAAGAATTCGGCGCGGGAAAATACGTGACGACGACTTCGTCGATAACGCTGGACGTGCGTCCCGTCCGGACCCGCGTGTACGTGGCGTGCCTCGCGCGAAGCGGATGCGTATGTTCGAGGATGGCAGCCGCGATATCGACTGCTGAAGGGCCGCTCAGCCGAACGATTCCGATGCCCCCGCGTCCAGGGGGGGTCGCGATCGCAACGATGGAATCATCTGTCGCAAACACTCGCGAACCGACGTAAGGCTATTTCTTTGCTGCGATGATGACGGTCTTCATGAACGCATCGCCGATGCTTTCCGACGTCACCGTCGGATCTTCAGCGATCGCGAGATGCACGATGCGGCGCTCGTAAGGATTGAGCGGCCCCATCTCTTGAGGCACGCTGCTCGATCGCGCCTTGTCGGCCATGAAGCGCGCCATCTGTCGCAATTCCGCGTCCTTGTCCTTGCGAAACCCGTTGCAATCGATGACGATCCGGTTGTCGTCGCCAAGCTGCTTCCTGAAGGCGGTCGCAGCCACGTGCTGCAAAGCTTGCAACCCTTCGCCGCCGCGGCGGACGAGGACGCCGCCGTCTTCTCCCTCGAGATTGATCCGCGTGCCTTCTGTCGTCTCTTCGATGTTGGGGACGAGCTCGAGTCCCATGGCGGCTACCACTCTCTGCACGAAATCGGTGATTTCGGTTGTCAGTGCCATAGATTGTGCGTCGCTTTACGGTCGTTTATCGGCCTGGGAAGTGCGACTCGCGCCAACTGACTTCATCTTGCGTTCACCCGATGGTCGAACACCGGCTGCGGGTATTGCCGGTCCGATCAGCCAACTCGTGAAGTACTGCTGCCCGATCGCCCACAAATTGCTGACGAACCAGTAAATCACGAGGCCGCTCGGCGCCTGCAGAAAGAAGACCGTGAACATCAGCGGCATGATGAGCATCACGCGCTGCTGCGCGGGGTCCGCGGTCGTGGGCGTGATTTTCGTCTGCCAGAACATCGTTACGGCCATCAGGATCGGTATGACGTAATAAGGATCCGGCCGCGACAGATCGTGAATCCACAAGCCGAAGTCGGCGCCGCGGAGCTCGATCGACTGCGAGAGCATCGCATAAAACGCCAGCAGCACGGGGAACTGCAGCAGCATCGGGACGCAACCGCTCGCCGGGTTCACGCCCTTCTCGCGGTAGAGATTCATGATCTCCGTGTTCATCTTCTGCCGCGCCGGATCGGTCACTTTCAGTCCGGCGTACCGATCCTGGATCGCCTTAATCTGCGGCTGCAGCGCCTGCATCTTGCGCATCGACACGACGCTCTTGTGTCGGAGCGGGAAGATCGCGATGTTGATCAGGACGGTCAGCAGTACGATGGCCCATCCGTAATTGCCCACGAACCCGTAGATCCACTGCAGCGCGCCCAGAAGCGGCACAGCGAGCCACCCGAAAATGCCAAAGTCGATGGCCCATACGAGCTCGCTGTCAATCGAGCGGAGGAGATCGAGCTGTTTTGGTCCGTAGAAGAATCGGACGTCATTCGGCGGTGTCTGAAACGTGATGGCCTGGGCGAGCAGCTGCCGCTGCGCCTCGCCAGGGCCAGGTAGTGTCACCGGCCGATATTCGACGCGGGCTTGTCCCGGGTTGACGGCCGCGGCGAGAAAGTAGTGGTCGTCGACACCTGCAAAACGGAACTGTCCTTCATGGACCGGTTGCTGCGCGAGTTGGTCGATGGTGATGCGTTCGACATCGCCGTCGCGGTGATAAATCGCGCGCGGCGGCTGGATGTAATTGCCCGTGAAAAAGCTGCCCCCGCTCGAGAGCGCCCCGATGTCACCAAGCCCCGGACCCCACTGGACCGTCGGATTCAGATCGCGGCCGTTTGCGGCCACCGAGGCGGTGAAGCGAATCATGTAGGTTGCCGGGTCGAATCGAAATTCCTTCCGCACGCGTAGCCCTGAGGCATCTTCAAACTCGAACACGAGAGGCATGCCCGTCTGCGGGTCGAACCGGCCGTCGACGGCCCCGATGACCCGATAGAGCGCATTGTTCAGGGTTCGCGTAGTCGCCTCGTCCTCGACTCGCAGCGAGAATGGCGTCGGCTGATCGGCGGGAATGGCAGACGGCACGAGATCAACCGGCTCGCCCTGGTCGTCGCGATACTCCTTGAGACGCCAGTGCAGAATCCTGCCACCCCGATTCGACAAGGTCGCGCTGACCGTCGGGCTGTCGAAGATGATTTCGCGATCGGCGGTCTCCCCTATCACCGACGCTGCCGCAGGCGCGGCCGGCGCTTCCACCACTGGTGTCGGGGGAGCCGGCGATGCCGGCGTGGGCTGCGGTGAGGCGGATGGGCCCGCTGCCGGTGGCGTCGAGCTAGTCGGCGGTGGGGGGGGAACGAACAGGGCCTGGTACGCGTACAGAACCAGGAACGACAGAAAAACAGCAATCAGGATGCGGCGTTCCATGGCGACGGTCAGCCGTGGGGGACCGGATCAACGCCGTGGCCGCCCAGGGGATGACACCGGAGCAATCGGCGGGTACCAAGCCAGAGACCGCGACCGGCCCCGTACAGGTGCCACCGCTTCGCTCGTATAGTCGGCACACGAAGGATAGAACCGGCAGCAACCCGTAAATAGTGGTGAAATCAGGATCTTATACGCCCTTATTCCCCCGAGCACGACTCTCGCGACGATGCCCGGTTCGCGCCGAAGAGGAGAGTTGGCGGCCCCCTCGCTCGAGGGTGGCGCTGTAGTCGGTTTCAAGGCTCGCAAAGGAGGCATCGAGCATTTCCCGGCGCGGAACGACGACGACGTCGAGGCCCACGGCAGCGTTCTCACGACGAAATACCTCGCGGCTCAGGCGCTTGGCGCGATTTCGGTCGACTGCCGACCCGATTTTCCGCGTCGCCGCCACGCCGAACCGAGCCACCGTTCCGCCATTCGGCAGCAGGAACAGGGTCATGAACCGGCCGTGAACGCGTGTACCCGCCTTGTAAACACGTTCGAAGTCCAGCCTGCGCCGAATACGGCGGGCGGCAGGCAGTCCCTGCCCGCTCATGGCTCCCTGCTGATGTCTGCGACTAACTCTCGTCAGCGACAGTCAGCCGCCTGCGGCCTTTCGCCCGGCGACGCTTGAGAACGATCCGACCGTTCTTGGTCGACATCCGCACCCGGAAGCCGTGTGTCTTCTTCCGGTGCCGGTTATTGGGCTGGTAGGTGCGCTTGCCTTTCATGCTGATCCTGTCGTTTGCCTGCCCGCAGCGGGCTGGCCCTGTGCCGCGCGTCGTTTACACGCGGAATTTCAATACTAGCCACCGCCGGAGTGGAGTGTCAACGATTGTGGGACGTGTGCTAAATTGCCGGGTCCCGATCACGCCGTTCTGTGGCAGCCGAAGATACTCCTTGGGTTTCTTCCCCAAGATTTCCACACCTGTGGAAAAGACTGTGGAAATCGGGACCTAGGGCCGGGGTTACGCGAGTTTTCGAGGCTTTTCCGCCGTTTGAACACCATGGAAGCCAGTATCTGGGATCAAATTCTCTCGCGCGTCGAAACAAAGGTGAACCGGCACAGCTTTTACACCTGGTTCAAGCCGACAGCATTTGTCGCCGACGCGGGAAGCTCGATTACCGTCCGGGTCCCGAATGCGCTTTTTAAGGACTGGCTGACCAAGCATTACTCGGTCGTCCTTTCGGAGGCGCTCACCGAAGTGCGGCGGTCGGGGGCGTCGCTCGTGTTTGTCGCAGAGGACGGGAACGTCGCTCCACCGTCCCGCGAGGAACCGACGGCCGCCATCGACACGACCGCGAATGTTGCTGACGCCGGCGCCACAGGCGGATTCCTCAACTCGCGGTACACATTCGATACCTTCATCGTCGGACCGTCGAACCAGTTTGCGCACGCAGCATGCCGCGCGGTGGCCGAAGCACCGTCCCGCTCGTACAACCCTCTCTTCATCTACGGAGGCGTGGGACTCGGCAAGACACACTTGATGCACGCCATCGGGCAGTACGTGTTGCACCATGACCCATCCACTCGGCTCACCTACATCTCGTCGGAACGCTTCATGAACGAGATGATCAACGCCCTTCGGTACGATCGGATTCTTGAATTTCGTGAGCGGTACCGATCGGTCGACATCCTTCTGGTCGATGACATTCAATTCGTCTCGGGCAAGGAAGGAACGCAGACAGAGTTCTTTCACACATTCAATGCGTTGTACGACGCGCAGAAGCAGATCGTTCTGAGCAGCGATCATCCGCCGCATGAAATTCCAGCGCTGGAAGAGCGCCTCCGATCGCGCTTCGAATGGGGGCTTATCGCCGACATTCAACCGCCCGACATTGAGACGCGTGTCGCGATTCTGAAGAGAAAGGCCGAGGCCGAGGGGATACCCGTGCCCGACAGCGTCGCAATGTACATCGCAGGGCGGATCAAATCGAACATCCGGGAGCTCGAGGGATCGCTCATTCGGCTGATCGCGTATGCATCCCTCACCGGTCGTGAGATATCACTCGAGTTAGCGCAGGAGGTGCTGAAAAACGTCATCGATCAGGACGCAAAAGCCGTCACGATCGAAACCATCCAGCGCTTCGTGTCCGACTACTACCAGCTCAAAGTTGCTGAGCTGAAGTCGCGCAACAATTCAAAGTCGGTCGCGATGCCTCGTCAGATCGCAATGTATCTCTGCAAGTCGCTGACGAATTCGTCGCTTCCGGAAATAGGCCGGAGCTTTGGGGGAAAGCACCATTCCACGGTGATCCACTCGATCAAGAAGGTTGAAAACCTCCGAAAACGAGATGGAGATTTCAACAGCCTGATCAGTAATTTTCTGGAATCAATCAGATGAGATTCACCGTTTCCACAGCGGTCGGAGCTCGACAAGTGTGCATCCGGACGCCCCATGAAACGCCCACAGGATCCGGTCACCTTGTGGACCGCCAAGCGGCGTAAATATCCACAGCGTAAATAGCTGAATGTCAAGGATTTAATCCCACAGTAATCGTTTTGCGCAGCACCTATTATTCTATATAATTTCTTATCTCTTCTCTTCCTCAATTAGAGGATCCGTAAACGCGGACCACCACTCCGCCTTGAGGTCACAACAGGCCATGGAACTCGTTGTTCGGAAGAATGAGTCTTCTGCGAGAACTGCAACTTTTCCAGGGGATCGTGGAGCGAAAGAACACGATTCCGATCCTGGCCAATGTGCTGATCGAGGCCAACGGGGATGAAGTGCGGATGCTCGCAACGGACCTCGAGGTGGCGCTGCGGAGCACGTGTCACGCATCAGTGGCCAAAGGAGGGTCGCTGACACTGCCAGCGAAAAAGCTCTACGAGATCGTCAAGGCGCTGCCGGAAACCGACGTGCGGATCGAGGAAGACAAGAAGGGCGTCAAAGTTGCTGCCGATCGGTTCGACTCGAGAATGCAGACGCTGCCTCGCGAGGACTTTCCCACGCTGCCCGACGCCAGTGGCAAGACCCGCGCAACGCTTCCGCGCAACGCGTTGAAGCAGATGGTCGAGAAAACCCAGTTCGCGATCACCGGAGAAGACACCCGATATTTTCTGAACGGTGCGAAATTCGTGCTGCGTCCGGACACACTCACACTGGTCGCAACCGACGGTCATCGCCTCGCTCTCGTGGAGGTGGCGCACAAGGTTGGCGTCAATGAAGAGATCGGCGTAATTCTCCCCAAGAAGACACTGCTAGAGCTTGGAAAACTTCTTGCCGAGGGCGATGGCGACGTTCTCTTCGAAGCGGGTGAGAATCACCTCTTCTTCGACGTCGGCGGTCGCATGTTGATCTCGCGGATGATCGACGGACAGTTTCCCGCCTACGAGCGCGTCATTCCCAAGAACAACGACAAGGAGATCGACTTCGAGAAAGAGCGGCTCACGAGCGCCGTCAAGCGCGTCGCGTTGCTGTCGAACGAACGATCGCGGGCGGTCAAGTTCGAAATCAGCAAAGGCAAGGTCGAAGTGACATCGAGCAGCTCCGAGTTCGGCGAGGCCAGCGAGGAGATTGCGGTTGACTATTCAGGCGCACCGCTCGCCATTTCATTCAACGCTCAATACGTCCTCGACTTTCTCAGCGCTGTTGAAACCGACAGCGTGCAGCTCTCGCTCAAGGACGAGGTCAGCCAGGCTGTGATGAGGCCCATCGGCGCCCAGGGCTACAGCTATACCTACGTCATCATGCCGATGAGGATCTGACGGGAACGATCGGCCCGCAAGGACACGCGTGGAGCATACTGCACCCCAGGAACAAGAATCGGAGCGGGAGCCGCGGCCGTCTGCCGCTCCCGCCCCCAATGGCAACGGCGCCGTCGATGATTACAGTGCCGACAAGATCAAGGTCCTCGAGGGCCTTGAGGCAGTCCGAAAACGGCCGGCCATGTACATCGGCTCAACGGGCGCGCCAGGCCTGCATCACGTCGTGTACGAAGTCGTCGACAACTCGATCGACGAAGCCCTGGCGGGATTCTGCGACCAGGTAGACGTCACGATTCACATCGACAATTCAATTACCGTCGTCGATAACGGTCGCGGCATTCCCGTCGATCGCCATACGAGCGGCAAGTCGGCGGCCGAAGTCGTGCTCACGGTGCTCCACGCTGGCGGCAAGTTCGACAACGAGAGCTACAAGGTCTCGGGCGGCCTTCACGGGGTTGGCGTCTCCGTCGTAAACGCGCTGTCCGAGCGACTCGACCTCGAGATCTGGCGCAACGGCCATGTATACCAGCAGAGTTACGAGCGCGGCCGTCCGCTCGGGGATCTCGAGGCTACCGGAACGACGCAGCGTCGTGGCACCAAAGTGACGTTTCGGCCTGACTCGGAGATTTTCGAAACGGTCGAGTACAGCTTCGACACGCTGGCGCAACGGCTGCGCGAGCTCGCGTTCCTGAATGCCGGCATCCTCATCACGATTCACGACGAACGGGACGGCAAGGAGCACAAGTTTCAGTACGACGGCGGCATCACGTCGTTCGTCCAGCATCTGAACAAGAACAAGACGGTCATCAACGAGAAGCCGATCTTCATGAAGGGCGAGAAGGACGGCATCGACGCTGAAATCGCGCTTCAGTGGAACGACGGCTACACCGAGCTGATCTTCTCCTTCGCCAACAACATCAACACCAACGAAGGCGGCACGCACCTATCCGGATTCCGCGCGGCGCTGACACGGACGATCAACTCGTACGCCGTCAAGAACAACCTGGCGAAGGACCTGAAGGACGCAAGCATCAGCGGCGACGACATTCGTGAAGGACTGACCGGCGTCATCAGCGTCAAGATTCCACGGCCGCAATTCGAAGGTCAGACGAAGACCAAGCTCGGAAACACGGAGGTCAAGGGCATCGTCGAAGCCATCGTCAACGACAAGCTCGGTCAGTTTCTCGAAGAGAACTCCGATTGTCGCGAAACGCATCATCGGCAAGGCGGTCGACGCGGCGCGGGCGCGCGACGCGGCGCGTAAGGCGCGCGATCTCGTTCGGCGAAAGGGCGCCCTCGACGGCAGCAGTCTGCCTGGAAAGCTCGCAGACTGCCAGGAGCGCGACCCTGCACAGAGCGAGCTGTACATCGTCGAGGGTGAGTCGGCCGGTGGATCAGCGAAGCAGGGGCGCGATCGGCGCTTACCAGGCGATTCTGCCGATCAAGGGCAAGATTCTGAACGTCGAGAAGGCGCGCTTCGACAAGATGCTCAGCAGCGACGAGATCAAGACGATGATCGCCGCCCTGGGCTGCGGAATCGGCGCCGAGGACTTCGACGCCGACAAGCTCCGCTATCACCGCGTCATCATCATGACCGACGCAGACGTGGACGGCTCGCACATCCGCACGCTGCTGCTGACGTTCTTCTATCGTCAGATGCCGGCAGCTTATCGACCGAGGCCACATTTACATCGCGCAGCCGCCGCTCTTCCGCGCCAAACGCGGCCGTGCGGAAACCTACATCAAGGACGAACGCGAGCTCGAAGGGTTCCTGATCCGGCGGGCGGTGGAGTCACGCGTCGTGAAACTGGCGGATGGAGGCGAGATTTTCGGGGACACACTCGAGCGTTCGCTGCAGCGGATGATGGGCTTCCGCAAGCTGGTGCAACACGTTACCCGCCGCGGCATGCCCGCCGATATCGTGTCCGCACTCCTTCGGTTCGACGCGCGAGACAAATCGTTTTTCGAGCAGCGGGACAAGCTCGATGTCATCGTGGCGCGCATGACGACCCCGGTGCGAACGCTCACGGTCAATCGCGATGACGAGCACAACGCGTTCGTCCTGGCCGTCGAGGACCGCTCACAGGGGTATCCGCGCAGCTACACGATTGGCGTCGATTTCATCACTTCCGGCGAATACCGCACCTTGCTGGCGGCGTATCGCGAGATTCGCGACATCAAGTTCCCCGTGACCATCAAGGCGAGCGGCGCGCCCGAGGAAGCTGCGCCGGAAGACGAGGGCGGCGCGTCGGTCGATGGACCCGGCGCGGCCGATGGATCTCCCGATCCGGCGAGGCAGACTGCCGACGCGAAGACATCAGCACCAGTGCGCGCGCGCAAGGAGGTTGACGCGACTCTCGACGACGTCGACGCGTTCGTCGAGTTTTTCATTGCCGCCGGAAAGAAGGGCGTCGCTGTGAATCGCTACAAGGGACTCGGCGAGATGAATCCCGAGACGCTGTGGGCCACGACAATGGATCCGGAAGTTCGCACGCTCTTGCAGGTGAGGGCCGAGGATCACGCGGAAGCGGACCAGATGTTTACCACTCTCATGGGCGATCAGGTGGAGCCGCGGCGCAAGTTCATCGAGGACAACGCGCTGGATGTCCGTAATCTCGACGTCTAGCGCGGCGGGTCCAAAAGGACCCGCCCCACGTGCGTAGACGGTACCCGTAGGCCGGGTCCTTTCGGACCCGGCAACACAGATTTCATGAACGGAACAACTCCAAACCGCATCCCCGTCAATATCGAAGACGAGATGAAGCGCTCGTACATGGATTACGCGATGAGCGTGATCATCGGACGAGCGCTGCCCGACATACGCGACGGCCTCAAGCCGGCTCATCGCCGCGTGCTCTACGCAATGCGGCAAATGGGTCTCGCGTCGAATCGCGCCCATCGCAAGTGCGCGAAGATCGTCGGCGAAGTCATCGGCAACTACCATCCGCATGGTGATGCACCGGCGTACGACACGCTGGTGCGCCTGGCGCAGGACTTCAACATGCGCTATCCCCTGGTAAACGGCCAGGGGAACTTCGGTTCCGTCGACGGCGACCCGCCGGCGGCGTACCGCTACACGGAGGCGCGGCTGCAGGCGCTTGCCGAGGAACTGATGGCAGACCTCGACAGGGAGACCGTCGACTTCATTCCGAATTTCGACGAGACCACTGAGGAACCCACGGTGCTGCCTGCACCGTTCCCCAACCTGCTGGTCAACGGATCGGCCGGCATCGCCGTCGGGATGGCCACCAACGTGCCGCCGCACAACATGCGCGAGGTCATCGACGCCGCGATCTGGACGGTGGAGAGCTCCCAATCGGAACGACCGCCTTCCCTGCCAGAAAAACAGCGCCGGCTGCTCGAGTTGGTTCCCGGCCCCGACTTCCCCACCGGCGGCTACATCGTCGGGCGCCAGGGCATTCAGCAGGCGTACCTCACCGGGCGCGGCGCCATCGTGATGCGCGCGAAGGCGGAGGTCGAGGTGTCGAGAAAGGGCGACCGCTCGTCGATCGTCGTTTCCGCCATTCCGTATCAGGTGAACAAGGCCAAGCTCATCGAGCGCATCGCCGAACTGGTACGCGACAAGACAATCGAAGGCATTTCCGATATTCGCGACGAATCGGATCGAGAGGGCCTTCGCATCGTCATTGATCTGAAGCGCGGTGAGATCGCCGACGTCATTCTGAACAACCTGTACAAACACACAGCCCTGCAGAGCAGCTTCGGCATCATCATGCTCGCCATTGTCGGCGGCCGACCGAAGGTGCTGTCGCTCGTCGAGCTGATCGACAACTTCATCGAGTTCCGCCGGGAAGTGGTGCGGCGCCGCACGGAATTCGAGCTTCGCAAGGCCGAAGCCCGGAGGCACATTCTCGAAGGGCTGAAGATCGCGCTCGATCACCTCGACGCGATAATCGCGTTGATTCGCGCCGCAAAGAATCCGGGCGAGGCGCGCGACGGCCTCATGGCACAGTTCGCCCTCTCGCAGATTCAGGCACAGGCCATTCTCGATATGCAGCTCCAGCGCCTCACGGGCCTCGAGCGGCAGAAGATCCTCGACGAACTGGCCGAGCTCCTGAAATTGATCGAGCGCCTGCTCGCCATTTTGTCCAGCGACACGCTCCTGGTGAAGATCATCGTCGATGAGCTTCGCGCAGTTCGCGACAAGTACGGTGACGACCGCCGGACTGAGATCATTCCGGAGGAAGGTGAGTTCCGCATCGAAGACCTCATCGCCGAAGAAGATATGGCGATCACGGTCAGCAACACGGGCTATATCAAGCGCACGGCCATTACCAGTTACCGAAACCAGCGGCGCGGCGGCAAGGGACGCATCGGCATGCGCACGCGCGAAGAGGACTTCGTCAGTCATCTGTTCGTCGCGTCGACGCACGCCTACATCATGATCTTCTCGGACCGCGGCCGCGCGTACTGGCTCAAGGTGCACGAGATTCCCGATGTCGGGCCGGATGGACGCGGCAAGGCGATCGCGAACCTCGTGTCAATGGAAGAGGGCGAGCGCATCGCTGCGCTCGTGGCCGTCAAGGAGTTCGAGGAAGACAAGTTCATCGTCATGGGAACGCGTCGCGGCGTCGTCAAGAAGACGGAGCTGAGCGCGTTCAGCAACCCGCGCGCGGGCGGCATCATCGCCATGGGAGTCGAGGAAGGCGATGCGGTGATTGCTGCGCAGATCTCGGACGGCAGCGGAGAAGTATTCATCGGCACGCGCGACGGCATGTCGATCCGCTTCAAAGAGACCGACGTGCGGCCGATGGGGCGCACGGCATTCGGGGTCCGTGGCATCTCCCTGCGCGAGAGCGACGCGGTCGTGGCAATGGAAGTGCTGCGCCCCGGCGGGACGATCCTGTCGGTCACCGAACAGGGTTACGGGAAGCGAACGGAGCTGGAGGAATATCGCATCCAGGCCCGCGGCGGCATTGGCATCATCAACATTCAGACCAGCGATCGCAACGGCAAGGTCGTCGGCATCGCTCATGTGACCGACGAAGACGAGCTGATGCTGATCACCCAGCAGGGCAAGATTCTCCGCATGGCGGCGAAAGGCATTCGCACGATTGGCCGGTCAACCCAGGGCGTGCGCCTGATTGACATCGAGGGCGACGACCGCGCCGTGTCCATTGCCCGCCTTGCGGAAAAGGATGAGGACGATAGCACCCAAGCTGGTTCCACGCAGGCTTAAGCCTGCGCCCTACTGCTGTCTCGCGTATTCGCTGTTCACCGCGGCGTGTGTCTGGCCCTCGCCCGAGCGTCAACTTCTGCTGGATTTCTTTCAGGCGTGCCGTGTGTACGACACGACAGTGCTCGCCAGGCTCGCGACTGTGGCGTGCAACCCTAAGACTGACGGGGTCGTTCAGGAATTCGATATCGTTCGGATCGACCGCGCGGCGGAGGCAACGCAGGTGACGATCCATGCGCAAGTCCGATCGTTTGGCGGCCAGATATCGGAACGGAACGTCACGCTGTCCCTCGAACGGCGCGACGGTCGCTGGATGGTCACAGGACTCACGCCACCTCCAGCTTCGCAAACTTCGCCCGCAGCGTCTTCTGTCCGACCGAATTAAATCGCACGACGAGCTTTGTATCGTCGTCGAGCGGCTCCATGCTGATCACTGTCCCTTCGCCGAACTTTGGATGGCGAACGCGGATGCCCGGCCGGAGGCCTTCCGGCACCGACTGGTCTTCGTCCTCGTACGCGTACGCGACAGATTCTTCGCGTGCCCTCCGAACGCCTCGACCGTACGGCGATGCGCGGAAACGTGCGAATGAGGACTGGTAGGGTGAAACGGCCGCAGACGGGATTTCCTCAACGAGCTCGCGGGGGATTTCGTCGATGAATCTGGATGGCTCCGTTGACTGGTATTCGCCGAACACTCTGCGTCGGGCCGCCGACGTGATCACCAATCGCCGTTGTGCGCGGGTGATCCCCACGTAGCAGAGACGGCGCTCCTCTTCCAGCTCGGTCTCGTCGTCGCTGGAACGCGAGTGCGGAAACAATCCTTCTTCGAGCCCCGCCATCACGACGACGGGAAACTCGAGGCCCTTGGCGCTGTGCAGCGTCATCAGCAGCACACGTGCATGACGTGAGCCGGCTTCCTCGTCGGTGTCGGAGAGCAACGACAACTGGTCCACGAATCCCGCCAGAGACGGCTCGGTCTGTCGACTCTCGTATTCGCGCGCGGCCGACACGAGTTCCATCAGGTTCTCGATGCGGCTTTCGGCCTCCTCGCTGCGTTCGTCTCTGAGATCCTGCAGATAGCCGGTCTGGTCGATGACCTTTCCAACCGCAATCGATACCGATTCGCGCTGCACCATGTCCCTCAGTGCAGTGATCAAATCGCGAAATGCTGACAGAGACGCCACGGCTCGCGGCGCGAGCAGCCGGTGGTCGACCGCATGGACGAGGCGTGTCCACAGCGAGTTGGCTTCGACCGGGGCCGGCTCGGCAAGGAGCAGCGCATCGGTACGTGGTGTGGTGTCGACGCCCGCGAGCGACTCCATGACGCCTTTGCCGACCCCGCGTGCGGGTACGTTGATCACCCGCCGCAGGCTGACGTTGTCGAGCGGATTCTGCAGCAGTTTCAGGTACGCCAGGATGTCCTTGATTTCCTTCCGTTCGTAGAATCGAACGCTTCCGACGATCTTGTAATCGGTTCCGGAGCGCCGGAGGGCGTCTTCAAGAGTGCGTGATTGCGCGTTGGTGCGGTACAGCACCGCCACTGAGTTCTCCACGTTGTCGTGCAGAGCTTCGCGCGCGCTGCGCGCGATGAATTCAGCTTCGTCGAGGTCGTCGCCGGCGCGGTAATACAACACCTGCGCCCCGCCTGCGCGGTCCGTGTAGAGGCGCTTTTCTTTCCGATTGCGGTTCTGCGAAATGACTGCGGTGGCCGCGTCGAGAATGACCTGAGTGGACCGGTAGTTGCGCTCGAGACGCACGATCTTCGCTTCTGGAAAGTCGTGCTCGAAATCGAGAATGTTCCGCAAGTCCGCGCCGCGCCATTTGTAGATGGACTGATCCGGGTCGCCTACAACGCAGAGGTTCCGGTGCCGCGCGGCAAGACGCTGCACCAGCAGATATTGCGGCCTGTTGGTGTCCTGATACTCGTCAACCATCAGGTACTGGAACTTCTCGCCGTAGCGGTCGCGGACATGCTCGGATCGCTCGAACAGCTCGACCGTCTTCAGCAGCAGGTCGTCGAAGTCCAATGCATTCGCGTCGGCCAGCCCTTTGACGTACATGGCGTACAACCGGCCGATCTGCTGATCGCGGGGGCTCCACGCATTCGCGGTCAGCGCCTCCGGCCCCTCCATCCGGTTTTTGGCGTGGCTGATGCGCGAGAGTGCCAGCCGCGGCGCCAGTGACGCGTCGTCCACGCTGAGCTCGCGCATCGCGTGCTTCATGAGCGTGAGCTGGTCGCTGGAGTCGTAGATGACGAAGTCGCGCGCCAGCCCGATTTGGGGGCCTTCTCGTCGCAAAAGCCTGGCGCACAGCGCGTGGAACGTCGATATCCACATCTGTCGGCAGTCAACTCCGAGCAACGTCTCGACACGGGTCCGCATCTCTTCAGCCGCCTTATTGGTGAAGGTGACCGCAAGAATCCGGTCCGGCCAGGCGATGCGGTTACTGACGAGATGCGCGATGCGGTGCGCAATGACCCGTGTCTTGCCCGAGCCCGCGCCGGCAAGGATCAGAAGCGGCCCATTGGTCTGAAGAACGGCTTCCTGCTGTTCGGGATTGAGACTGGCGAGCAGATCCAAGTCTTCATTTTACCGTCGTCGTCGGACGTGACACCGGAGACCTGAAGGTCTCCGGCTACCTTTCGCCGCCTACCTCGAGCTGCCAGGTAGCCGGAAGCCTTCAGGCTTCCGGTGATGAACGTACGTAGTGTCCGGCTTCAGCCGGACCTATTCGACGGTGACGCTCTTTGCCAGATTGCGCGGCTGATCCACGTCGCAGCCGCGACGTACGGCAATGTGGTACGCGAGAAGCTGCAACGGGATCGTCATGACGATGGGCGTCAGCAGAGGCGTCGTTGCAGGCATTGGAAGCATCACGTCGCGCGTGTCGAGAACGGCTGTCATCTTTGAATCGCTGGCCGTTGTGATCGCAATAACCGACCCGCCTCGCGCCTTTGCTTCCTGAACGTTGCCGATCATCTTCTCGAATACATGATCGTCTGGCGCAAGCGCGACCACCGGCATCTGCTCGTCAATGAGCGCGATCGGCCCGTGCTTCATTTCGCCGGCCGGGTACCCTTCCGCATGGATGTAGGAAATTTCCTTGAGCTTGAGCGCCCCCTCGAGCGCGATGGGATAATTGATGCCCCGACCGAGGAAGAGAAAATCGCTGCGACTGTAGAAGCGTTCGGCCACCTTTGCTGTCGCGGCTGATGCCTTGAGCGCCTGCTCGAGGATGTGAGGCATCTGGAGCAGCTCCCCGATATGCCGGCGGATCTCGCTCGACGAGAGCGTTCCCCGCACTTGCGCAAGATACAGCGCGAGAAGTTGAAGGGCCACAAGTTGCGACGTGAACGCTTTCGTCGAGGCGACACCGATCTCGGGCCCGGCATGCGTGTACACGGTGCCCTCGGCTTCTCGAGTCGCCATGCTCCCCACGACATTGCAGATGGCGATTGTGCTCGCCCCTTTACGGCGTGCTTCGCGCAGCGCCGCGAGGGTGTCGGCCGTCTCACCTGACTGAGTGATGGCAATGGCGAGTTCGCGTCCCGCGATAATCGGGTTCCGGTACCGGTATTCGGAGCCGTAATCGACTTCGACCGGAACCTGTGCGAGCGCCTCAATCAGGTACTTGCCGACGAGACCCGCGTGCCAGGACGTACCACAGGCAACGATCGTGACCTTCTCGAGCGCACGGAACGTCGAGTCACTGATGTTCACTTCCTCGAGGAACACGTGCCCCTGGTCGAGAGATACGCGACCGAGGATCGTGTCGCGCGCGGCCGCGGGCTGCTCATAGATCTCCTTGAGCATGAAATGCTTGTGGCCGCCCTTTTCTGCTGCGATCGGGTCCCACATCACTCGCTGTGTCGTCTTCGACACGGCGTGGCCGGCGAAGTCCGTAAACGACACGCCGGAACGCGTGATGACCGCCATCTCTTCGTCCCCAAGAAACACGACGTCGCGCGTGTGCGCCAGGATGGCGGGAATGTCGGACGCGACAAAGAATTCGTCCTGGCCCAATCCGACGACAATGGGCGGGCCATTGCGAACAGCGACGATTTTTTCGGGGTCGTCCACCGAGACGAGCACGAGCGCGAACATGCCCCGCATGAGCTTCAACGCCCGGCGGACGCCGTTTTCGAGGCCGTCGGCCTGCATCTCTCGCTCGACGAGGTGCGCGACGATTTCCGTGTCCGTTTCGGTCTTGAACTCGTGCCCCTGAGCCTGGAGCTCTTCCTTCAGCTCCAGGTAGTTCTCGATGATGCCATTGTGAACGACGACGATCCGCCCGGTGCAGTCGCGATGAGGATGGGCGTTCTCCTCCGTTGGGCGGCCGTGGGTCGCCCATCGGGTGTGGCCCACGCCATAAAGCCCTTCGACAGGTTGCGTGCGGATCGCGTTCTCGAGGTTCGCCAGCTTCCCCGCGGATCGCCTGAGGGCAATTCCTTCAGGGCTGACGACTGCGACACCTGCCGAGTCGTAGCCGCGGTACTCCATGCGGCGGAGCCCCTCGAGAAGCACTGGAACGACGGGCTTCGATCCGATGTATCCGATGATTCCGCACATAAGGTCTCAGTTCCGGCTTTCTGACTCCGCGTTCCGGCTTCGTCTCTTAGGTTCTCGGCTCGAGGAGGGGTTTTTCCTGCGTTCGACCCAGCCTTCGACATTGGTTTGCCGCCCGCGCGCGATTCCCAGCGACCCCGCGGGAACGTCTTCGGTTATAGACGACCCAGCAGCGATGTATGCGCCCTTTCCCACCGTTACAGGCGCGATGAGCTGGGTGTCGCTGCCGATGAAGGCGCCCTCCTCGATTACCGTCTGATGCTTCCGTTCGCCGTCGTAGTTGCACGTAATCGTTCCGGCGCCCACATTGACGTTCGGGCCGATGGAAGCGTTGCCGAGGTAGGTCAGATGGTTTGCCTTCGACCCGGCACCGAGCGAGGTCTTTTTGAGTTCCACGAAATTCCCGATTTTAGCCCGTTGCCCTACTTCTGTCTCGGGACGGAGGTGGGCAAACGGCCCGATGGACGCGCCTTCTGCAACGCGCGCACCAACGATGAAGCAGAAGTTGTGAACCGTGACCCGGTCAGCGATTTCCGTGTCTGCAATGCGTACGTAGGCGTGAATCTCACAGGCAGAGCCGATCCGCGTCTGTCCCTGAATAACCACACCGGGATGGATGACTGTGTCAGCCCCGACAACGACGTCAGGGTCGATGTAAGTGGTCGCGGGGTCTATCAGCGTCACGCCCGCTGCCATCAATTCCTCGTTTTTCTTCTGTCTCATCATGGCACTCAATTCGGCAAGTTCGGTCCGGCTGTTCACGCCGCGGACCTCGGTGGGATCCTCGATAACGAGACTCCCTACGGGGCGGCGGCGCCGCCGGTAAATTGCGATCAAGTCAGTGAGGTAGTACTCGCCCTGCGCATTCGCCGCGGCAATCGTCCGCAGCGCACCAAACAGGGGGGCGAGGTCGAATGCATAAATGCCGCTGTTGATTTCGCGCACCTGACGCTCGGCGGGAGAGGCGTCCCGTTCTTCGACAATTCGAGCGATTCGGCCCGAGGACCTGATAATTCGTCCATAGCCGTACGGACGATCGACGACGGCGGTGACGACTGTTGCGGCCGCCCTTGCATCCCGGTGTGTCGCCACCAGGTTCCGCAGCGTTCCCGCGCGCAGGAGCGGCACGTCGCCCGAGAGCAGCACAACCGTGCCGGTCCGGTGGGTCAGCACCGGCTCGGCCTGCTGCAACGCGTGGGCGGTCCCGAGCTGCGGGTCCTGCACTACGAAATTGAGCCCTGGCCGCCCGCTGAGTCGGTTCCGCACGGCCTCTGCCCCGTGTCCCACGATCAACGTGGTCGTTGCGGGTGCCAGCGTGGCTGCCGCGTCGAGCACATGCTCGATCATCGGGCGTCCGGCAATCGCGTGGAGCACTTTGGCCTCGGCCGATTTCATCCGCGTGCCCTGCCCGGCGGCAAGAACAACCACGTGGACGTCTGAGCCGGCTGCCAGATCTGTCATATGCCAGAATTCTTGAGGCGTTCAATAATTGCGTAGACTTCTCTTGGCGACCTGCCGTGCTTCCGCGCCAATTCGGCTACAACCTGGCGACGTGAGCCCACGCTTATTTGTGGCATATGCCTGAACTCATCGAATATCTCTAGGTCTGTTGCCAGATTTTTGCCGACACCGCTTTCGTCGCTGGGACCCACGACGATCGTAAACTCGCCGCGAGGCTCTGTTATACGACCAAGTATCGAGGCTGCGTCGGCTCTCAAGAACTCTTGATGGACTTTTGAGATCTCTCTGGCCACAATAATTTGTCGTTCGCCCAAGTGAATAGCCAGTTCCGAGAGGGTCTGGCGGATACGATGCGGCGCCTCGAAAAACGTGAATGTATGGCGTACGCCCTTAATTTGCTCCAGCCAGGCCTTTCGATCCTTTGCTTTCGTCGGGACAAAGCCGAAGATTGTGAGCGGGTCCATCGGGAAGCCGGAAGCCGTCGCGGCAGCCAGTGAGGCGCTCGGACCAGGCACGGGATCGACGGGAATGCCCTTCTGCAAGCACGCGTCCACAAGCTCCACGCCTGGATCGGAAACCCCGGGCGTCCCGGCGTCGGTGACCAACGCCACATGTTCGTCGCGCTCGAGGCGCCGGATGAGGTGGGGCAATCGCGAACGCGTGTTGTGCTGATGAAAGCTCACCGCCGGCGTCGAGATTCCGTAGTGCGTCAGCAGTTTTGCGGTGCGGCGGGTATCCTCAGCCGCAATGACGTCCACTTCGCGCAGGACGCGGAGGGCCCGAAACGTAATGTCCTCCAGGTTACCGATGGGCGTTGCGACGACGAACAACGTGCCGGACATCGGACCGGAAAGTTATTGTACCATTGCGAGATGAGCGCTCACGGGACGCAGAAACAGAGCGCACCCTTGACGAAATGCACCCATCGGAGCCATTTCCCCACTTTGTCGACGATTACCTGGCCTATCTCTATGAAGCTCTGCCCAGCCAGGCGAGTTCGGACGGCGTTCATGTCCATGACGATCTGCTCGAGGACCTGAGTCGCCCCGCGATCGACGCGCACGTTCGCGCTCTCGCCGGTTTCGGCCGTCGCCTTCAACAGATCGACGCCGCCCCGTTCCCGCTCACCGAGCAGGTCGAGCACCCGATCGTTGGGGCCAACATCGAGGCGCGAATGCACGAGCTGGAGACCGTCCGCAGTTGGGAGCGGAATCCACAGGTCTATGCCGACGCGCTCGGTACGAGCCTCGCTGGCCAGGCGCTGTTCAATTACGCCCCTGAAGCGGATCGCGCGCGGCGCGTCGTGTCGAAATTGCGTCAGACGTCGCGGCTGGTGCAGGCGGCGCGCGACAACATCCGCGAGTGTCCGGGGATTTTCGTCAAGATCGGCCTTGAAACCTGGCGGGGCGTGCTGAAGTTCATTGAGACGGATCTGCCCCGCGCGTTTTCAGGCCTCGACGATCTTCACATCCTTGGCGATCTCGCGGACACCTCCACGGACGCCGCCGCCTCGATCAAGTCGTATATCGAGTATCTGGAGACCGATCTCGCTCCCCGAGCGAAGGCGTCATTCCGTCTGGGCAGGGAAAACTTCGAGCGAAAGCTGAAGCTCGATGAAGGAATTTCGCTCAGCGCCGACCGCCTGCTCTCAATCGCGCTGCGGGAGCTCCACGAAGTGCAGGAGGAATTTCGCGCGGTCGCCGGCCGCATAAACGGTGGCGATCCGATCGCCACCTGGCGGCGCGCAAAGGAGCAGCATCCGGAGCCCGGCCAACTGGTCAACGTGGCACAGGAGCAGATCCAGGAGCTGATGGAATTCCTGCAGCGTCAGGGAATCGTGTCGCTCCCGGACTCGGAGCCAGTCGTCGTTGCACCTTCACCCGAGTTCTATCGCTGGGCGTTTGCGAGCATGTGGACGCCGGGTCCATTCGAGAGCAAGCCAAGTCGCGCGTTTTACTACCTCACCGACGTCGATCGGGAATGGTCACCCGATCGGCAAGAAGAGCACATGCGCGACTTCAACGTGCCCACGTTGTGGAATATCTCAATCCACGAAGTGTATCCAGGGCATTTCCTGCACTTTCAGCACCTGCGGAATGTCGATTCGAAGGTCCGCAAGTCGATGCTCTTTGCGCCCGCGTCGTTCGTGGAGGGGTGGGCCCACTACTGCGAGCAGATGATGACCGAAGCGGGCTTCCGCCGCGGCGACGATGCCATTAAGCTGGGCCAGCTTGCGGAGGCGCTCGTCCGGCTGGCGCGGGCGGTGGTCGCCATTCGCCTGCACTGCGAAGACCTGTCCGTCGAGCAAGGGATGCGTCTTTTCCGCGATGAGGCGTTTCTCGAGGAAGCCACTGCGCGACGCGAGGCCGAACGGGGAACATTCGACCCAACGTATCTGGTGTATGCGGTAGGGAAGTTGATGCTCCTGAAGCTGCGCCGCGACTACAAGGAAGCGCAGGGCGGCCGGTTCTCCCTGCGTGCGTTCCACGACGCGGTCCTCGCGCAGGGCAACGCCCCCTTCTGGGCACATCGGCGGCTGATGCTGGGCGACGCCTCGGCAGCGGTCCTGGAGTAGCGCGCGGTGCCGTTATACGAGTACGAATGCGACGCGTGTGGCCGCCGGTTCGAACTGATCCGAAAGTTTTCCGATCCGCCCGTCGAAGTCTGCACAGTGTGTGGAAAGGGGCCTGTGCGTCGGCTGGTGTCGTCTCCGGCCATTCAGTTCAAGGGAAGTGGGTGGTACGTCACCGACTACTCGCAGAAAGGCAAGAGCGGCAAGTCGGATAGTTCCACCGGTGACAAACCCGCCGAGGCGAAAAGCGAGACTGCCAAGACCGACGATACTGCGAAGAACGAGAAGACGACCAAGCCGGCCGCCTCACCGAAGACCGGTGGTTCCAAGGATTGACAGGACGCTTTACGTATTTGCGCCGATCTTGAGATCGAGCGACTCGAGGTAATTCCGGAACTGCTGCGCAAGATCCGGTCGCTGCAGCGCGAAATAGACGAGCGCCTTTAGAAATCCGAGTTTGTTGCCGGTGTCGTGCCGTACGCCGTCGATCTCGTACACATAGAGCGGGCGATCGCGCAACAACCTCCGCAACCCGTTGGTGAGTTGGATTTCTCCCGTTCCATCGCGTGCGGTCGCTTCGAGGGCAGGAAAAATATCCGGCGTGAGGATATATCGCCCGATGATCGCCAGATTGGACGGTGCGTCCTGGCGACGCGGTTTCTCGACGAGATCCTTCACGCGAAACACGCCACGCCCCAGCGTTTCGCTTTCGTCCACGGCAACGATCCCGTAGCTTGAGACATCGTCCGGTGAGACGCGTTCGACGGCGAGCACCGGTCCGCGCACGCGTTCGTACACGTCGATCATCTGGCGCAACGCCGGCGGCGTCGCATCGATGACGTCGTCGCCAAGGATCACAGCAAAGGGCTCGTCTCCAACCAGGTTCTTGGTGACGAGCACGGCGTGACCGAGGCCGAGCGGCTCACCCTGCCGCATGTACGACACGTTGATGGCGGTCGTAATCTTGCGAATCTCTTCGAGTTGCGCGATCTTGCCGCGCTGCTCCAGGAAGCTTTCGAGCTCGATGTTGACGTCGAAGTGGTCTTCGATGGCGTTCTTCCCGCGGCCGGTGACGATGATGATGTTGGAGATGCCGGATCGGGCGGCTTCCTCGACCCCGTATTGGATGACCGGCTTGTCTACGAGCACGAGCATTTCCTTCGGCTGGGCTTTGGTAGCCGGCAGAAATCGAGTTCCCAGCCCTGCGGCAGGGAAGACAGCCTTGCGGATCGTCGCGGTCATCTACGCATCGTATCGTAGGCTGGCTGGTAGTTGGTAGGTCGCAGCTGGTATTACCACCTACCAGCGAGCGAGATATACGATCAGATACGCATGCTCGATCCCACGCTCTTCCGCGACAACATGCCCGCCGTGCGTACCGCGCTCAAAAATCGGGGCGTCGATCTGGACAACGAGCTCGACGCGCTCGCTGCGCTCGACGCCGAGCGGCGTCGAATGATTCCTCAGATCGAAGAACTCAAGCGCGAGCAGAACGCCGCCGGCGAGGAGGCCGGCCGCGCCAAGCGCGAAGGGCGCGATATCACCGCCATTCAAGAGGTCAACCGCCAGCGGGCACAGCGCATCAAGGAGGCGAGTGCAGAGCTCGACGTAATTGAGGAGCGGCGGCAGCGTCACCTGCTGACGATTCCGAACGTGCCGGACGCGAGCGTACCTGTAGGAACGAGCGCGGCGGGCAATGCCGAAGTCCGCCGCCGCCGCGAACCACGGACGTTTGCTTTCGCTCCGCAGGCGCACTGGGATCTCGGCCCCGCGCTCGGCATCATCGACTTCGAGCGGGGAACGAAGATCGCCGCCGCGCGCTTTGCCGCACTTGTCGGCCCTGGCGCCCGACTCGCGCGGGCGCTCATCAATTTCATGCTCGACCTGCACACCAAAGAGCACGGGTACACTGAGGTCGAACCGCCATTCATGGCGAACAGCGCGTCGCTCACCGGCACCGGTAATCTCCCGAAGTTCGAGGCAGATCTGTTCAAGATTGCAGGTGAGTGGGACTTGTACATGGTGCCGACCGCAGAAGTGCCGCTCACGAACATGCACCGGGGGGAGATCCTCGATGCGCGCAACCTGCCTATCCGGTACACGGCTTACACGCCCTGTTTTCGCAGCGAAGCGGGTTCGTACGGCGCAGACGTGCGCGGCCTGATTCGGCAGCATCAGTTCGACAAAGTCGAGCTGATGGCGTTCACGACACCTGAGGCTTCATACGAGGAGTTGGAGCGGCTCACCGGCAACGCGGAAACGGTGCTCGAGCGCCTCGAGCTCCCGTTTCGAACCGTACTGCTGTGCACCGGAGACATGGGGTTCGCTTCTGCGAAGACGTACGACATCGAGGTGTGGCTCCCCAGCCAGAACACCTATCGTGAAATATCGTCGTGCAGCAACACGGAGGCATTCCAGGCGCGTCGCGCCAACATCAAGTTCCGTCCAGCAAGCGGAAGCAAGCCGGACTTCGTTCATACGCTGAATGGGTCTGGTCTCGCCGTCGGGCGGACGCTGATCGCCATCCTCGAAAATTATCAGCAGCAGGATGGCTCGGTCGTGATTCCCGACGCGCTGCGACCATTCATGGACGGGCAGGCGGTGATTGCGACCAAGTAATACGTCCTGCTCGGCACAGTTCCTTTGACCTTGCCTTTTTGACCTTTGCCTTTTGGACCCATAGGAGAACGGATGAACAACAGGGGAGTGGTGTGTCTTGTGCTCGCGGCGGGTCCATGGGCTCGTCGATTGCCTTGAGCGCCGACGGCAACATGCTCGCCGTGGGATCGGCAGACGAGGACAGCCTTTCGCCGGGGTCGATGACAATCAGAGCTACGTGCCGGTCAACGAAGGGTCGGCCGGTGAGGTGTACGTGTCCGCATCGCACTGAGCCACGACGGCAGCGTGCTCGCTGCAGGGTCACCGTTCGAGTCGGGAGCAGGGCGAGGGGTCAATCCGAATCCGCACGACCGGGCGGCATCACAGTCAGGCGCCGTGTATGTGTTCGTTCGCCGGAACGGCAAGTGGTCGCAGCACGCATATCTCAAGGTGCCCAACTCCGACGAGTACGACGAGTTTGGGACCGGCGTAGCGCTGAGCGCCGATGGCACGATGCTGGCGGCGGCCTCCAGCGGCGAAGATGGCGGGTCGAAGGGAGCAGCCGGCGATCAGAGCGACAACTCGGTCCGCGACTCCGGCGCGCTGTACGTGTATTGAACCTTCGTTGCTTCAGATCTTCGCGGTTGCTGCAGTGCTTCGTTCGCTGTGCGTTCCGGACAGCATCGCATCGAGTGAAATGACATTCCACGCGCGCGTTGCGAGCAGCAGGAAGAACGCGATCGCGTAGGTGAGTTGCAGCCACGCCAGGTTGAAGTCCTGCAACAGCATTGTCCCGAAGGTCAGGCAGGTCATCATCAGGCCGCCGACGATTAACGCCAGCCGTGTCTTCAGCCCAAGAATGAGCATGATGCCCAGCGCCGTCTCAATGAAGGGGAGCGTGTGCGCGAACGCATCGATGAACGCTGCGGGGAACGCGGTGGCTGAGAACTGCTTCATCATGCCGGCCGCGAAATTGTCGAGGCCGAGCACGAAAATGCGGGCGATACCGCGGAAACAGATGTTGACGCCGAATGTCAGCCGGAAAATGGCGTACGCGAGCGACGTATCGGACACGTCCAGTGTGCGTGTGGCAGGGTTGGCCATCGGGACTCCTTGTTTGGAAGTGAGCGGCTTATACGCCGGATGGCCACGAGGCGTCAACACAGTTGCCAGTCCCGCAACGCGGCGAGCGGAAGAATAGCTGCGAAGACGTTGCTATGCGGCGTGGCGATCATTCTGCCGATAAGCGGCTAAATATAGGGCCCGCAGTGCAGCGAGGCTCTCTCAGATGACACAATGCAGGTTGCCCTTGACCAGGCGGTGGCTTGGCGCACCGCTACTACTCGCGGTGCCCGGAAAGAGACGGAGAACATGTGGAAGCGTGATCAGGTAGCGTTACCAGGCAACAACGAAGCCCCGGCATCTCCGCCGCCGAACCCGACCCCGTCGACGCCAGCGCAGCCGCCCGTCGTCGCCGCGCCAAGTGGCCGTCCCAGCCAGTCTCCTGTGCCGATCGGAAGATCCGTCATGGTGAAAGGCGAGCTCAGCGGCAGTGAGGATCTCGCTGTCGAAGGGACAGTCGAGGGAACAATCGAATTGCGTGACAACGTGCTGACCATCGGGCCTAACGGTCGGATCAAGGCACAGATATTTGCCAAGACCGTGATCGTACTAGGAACGGTCAACGGCAACATCACGGCCTCAGATCGGGTCGACATCCGCGATGCCGGCTCGGTCGACGGGAACATCGTGTCGCCGCGCGTGGCGATCGCGGACGGCGCCCATTTCCGGGGAAGCGTTGATATGCAGAAGAAGGGTCCCCACCTGCTCAAGTCGGGCGAGAAGGGTTCGCACCCGCCGGCTATGGGCTGAGGTGCCTTTTGATCAGCGCATCGCCGATTGTCCGGAACCAATGACGCAAGCGGTCAGCAATGTGAGGTCGTCCGATTGTGGTCGTCCCGCCAGCGTGAGCCGCACGGCATCGACGATCGCGTCCAGCAATTGCGTGCCGCCCGCGATATGCTCTTGAATCGCCGCTTGGATTCGGCCCTTTGCGCAGCCGTCGGCGTCCGCAAGCGGTTCTGATACGCCGTCGGTGTACAGCAAGAGCTGATCGCCTTCATCGACGATCATCGTTCGCACTTCCCATGAGGTCTTCAGCACCGGTGAGATCAGCGGCCCGGTGCTTTCCAGCCATTCCGGCTCGCCAACGGTGTTCCAGAGCGGGATTGACGGATGACCAGCGTTGACATACCTGAGCTGTCCCACGGCGGGCGCAACCAGCGCCGTGAAGAGCGTGACGAATCGCTGGGCGCTGAACGGGGCCAGAGCATGCCAGACTCGATCCGCGACGGCCAAAGGATCGAACTGGTCGGCCCGGGCCGCGTGAAAAGCGCTTTTGACGACGCCTGTGAGCATGGCGGCCGAGACGCCGTGGCCGGAGACATCCGCGACGAGCAGCGCAGTCTCGCCTGACTCGACTGCGGCGTAATCGTACAAGTCGCCTCCGAGCTGCGCGCACGGCGCGTAGCGGCAACAGATCGCAAGCCCGTTGATCACTGTCTCGCACGCCGGCAGAAGACTCTGCTGAAACGCGCGGGCCTCAGCCATCTCGGTTTCGAGACGCTCGACATTCTGTCGATGCTGCTCGCGCCGCCATCGCAGCTCGAGGCATCGCTGGACCAGTGTCCAGAGCACGTCGCGGTCGAACGGCTTCTGGATGAAATAGAAGGCCGGACTTCGAAGCGCCTGGACCAGCTTCTCGTCCCAATCGTCGACACTGCCGGTCATGAGAATGATGTCCAGCTCCGCAAACTGCGATTTGAGCCGCGTCATCAGCTCGAAGCCGTCCAGCTCCGGCATGCGGATGTCGATAATCGCGAGGTCCGGGTTGACAGCAGCCGCCTTCACCAGGGCGTCTTTGGGCGACGTCGTTCCGATGACGTGATGCGACGCGCCAAGCACACGCTCGACCGCGTGGAGCATTCCCGGATCGTCGTCGACCACAAGAATTCGCGACGGACTCATACGTGTTGTGGCTGCGATTGGGCGGCGGCCTGCGGGAGTGTCATCTCGACCCGAGTGCCTTTGCCTGTTTCACTTCGGATCGCGATCGTCCCATCGACTTCCCAAAGAATCGAACGGCAAATCGAGAGGCCCAGGCCGTTGCCCCGCGGCTTGGTCGTGAAAAACGGCTCGGTCACCCGCGGCAGGTGTTCCGCTGGAATCCCGCATCCCGAGTCCGAGACCGCGATCGCGACGCCATGTTCGGCAGATCGGGCCTCGATTGTGATGCACCCGCCATGAGGCATTGCCTCGCGCGCGTTGGTGAGCAGGTTGAGAAACACCTGCTCTAGATCGCTCTGACTGCAGGCGACGGACGGAAGCGCCTCGGGCACATCAATCACCAGGCTGATTCCGCTTCGCCCCAGTCCGTACTTCAGGATTGCCGATGCCGTATCGATCGCGTGCCGCACCTGCGCGTGGCCCGTTCGCCGTGCCGCACCGCGCGAAAATGACAGCATCCCGCCAAAAATGCGGCGGCACACCTGGAGCGACTTCTGGAGCTGTTCGAGATCCTCGGAGAGCACGGCCGGCTTGAGCGTTTCGCGCCGAAGATCCTCCTGCAATTGCTGCACGAGCGGCAGCATGGCACCGAGCGCATTGTTCACGTCGTGCGACACGCTGCGTGCGAGATCGGCCATGGCGTGCTTTCGCTCAGCTATGACAACGCGGCTGCGAAGAGACTCGGTACGATGCAGATTGTGAATGGCGATGGCAGCCTGGGATCGGAAGTGCTCGACCAGGTCCGCATCGTATAGTTTGAACTGTCCGGTATGGCGGCCGGCGATCTTCAGCAGCCCGACCAGGCCGTCACGAGTTACCAATGGCGCGCACAGGATTGAGTCCTCGCGCACCTGTTGGTCTCCGAGCGGGTCGGTACTGTCGTCATCGAGCATGTCGGCAAGTCGGGTCGCCGGCTGGTTTTTCCAGGCCTGCCAGATTCCGTGATGCCGATCGAAGCCGTACACGCGGCCAGACATCAGCAGCGCTTCATCGGCATCACGAATGTGAAGCCGGAGCCCGATTCGCCGGCTTCGCGCCTTCTTCCACGCTATCTGCTCGGCCACGAGCTGCAGAGCCGCTGTCGCGTTCGTCGCGAATGAAGAGCGCGGACGAATGATCGTAGTGAGTGAGCGATCGAAGACCGTCCAGGATCTGATAGAACAGATCCTTGGGATGGATCTGCTCCATGATTTTCCTGTCTATCCGGTCGCGCACGTCGCGGATGCGGTCGTGGTCGATCTGATGGATCGCATCCGACAGTGCCGCTGCAATTCGCACCAGGAGCCGCCCATCCTCGCGATCAAAGGGCCGCCGCTCGCGCATGACGGCAATGGCGCCCCATGCACCTCCACGGCGCCGCACCGGGCCAAGCAGCATGTGCGGCCGCACGGGAGGATGCTCGTGCCTGATAAAGCGACTCAGCGCGTCAAGGTCCCAGCTCGCAACCCGTGGCAGCGTTAAGAGCAGATTCGCGTGCGGCCGTCCGGCCTGAAGCACGGCGATGCAGCCTTGTGCCGCTTCAAAAAATTCGCGTGCGGCGCGAAGGGTGAGTCGAAGCGACTGTAGCGGTTCACGGACTTTCCGGAGCTGGGCGCCCAGCCCGTCGAGGAACTTGAGGGCCGCGAGTTCCCGCTCCATTGGCACCATCAGGGCCTATCAGCATCGTCTCGGCCCGTGGCAGCGTCAAGAGGCCCGAACGCTCCACGCGCTTCCGGGCAGTACAATGACGAACGAGTGCACAGTTGCGCGGGCGCAACTAGACGCGGAGGGATGGCCGAGTGGTCGATGGCGGCGGTCTTGAAAACCGCTGTACCCGGAAGGGTACCGGGGGTTCGAATCCCTCTCCCTCCGCCAACTTCGTTCGCACTCGCTCGTTGTCGGAACGAGAGGTTTCTAGGGCATCAAGCAACGCGCTGCGCGCATTGCTATTCGGCTCGAATCCCTCTCCCTCCGCCACATTAACATGTTGTAAATACAATACTTACAGACCGCATAAGATTTGCTGAACCTGAATTGTCCCTCTCGACCTTCGCGCCTGGGAAGCGGCAACGGACCTCGTTCGTGGCTGGGAGTCTGCTGGAAAGCTCGGACAAAAGCGCGTCGAGATTCCCACCATCGCCAAAGCCGTTGAGAAGTTCCTCGCCGACGCAAGAGCGCGGAACCTCAAAGAGTCGAGCCTGAAGAAGTATCGACGCCTCCTGGAAGGCGAACTGCTGCCGTTCTGCGATGCTTGCAATGCTGTCGCCCTTGAGCGGCTGACCGTCGAGTTCCTCCGGGACTTCCGCGACTCGCTCGCGCACTCGCCTGTTACTCAACAGAAGAAGCTCTAAAACCTGCGTGCCTTCCTCGCCTTCTGCCATGCCTCCGACTGGCTCTCGAAGAATCCGGCGAAGGCCCGTGAAACTGCCGAGGGTGGAGCGCACGCAGGTGAAGCCGTTCAGCGGGGCGGAAATCAAGAAGCTCTTGAAGGCGTGTGACGAGTTCCGCGGCGACGGTGCGCGCATGCGGGCGATGATCTTGCTGCTGCGCAACTCCGGACTTCGTATCGCGGACGCCGTGTCGCTCGACGCAAGACCGTGTCAAAAACGGCAAGCTGTTCCTGTACACGAGCAAGACCGGCACGCCCGTCTGGTGCCCGTTGCCTCCGGATACGCTCATGGCGATGAAGGCGCTGCCCGGAGAAAGGTTCTTCTTTTGGTCTGGAAACGGGAAGCTCAAATCGGCGCTGGAGGATTGGCGCCGGAGCCTGGTGGCTCTGGCCAAACTGGCGAACGTTCATGCCGTTCATTTCCACCGCTTCCGGCACACGTTCTCGGTGGCCTTACTTGAAGAAGGCGTGCCGGTCGAAACCGTCGCCATGCTGCTCGGGAACACGCCGGCGATCGTGGTCGAGCATTACGCCGCATTCGTGGAATCAAGGCAAAAGGTGTTGGAGGCCGCTGTGAAGAAGGCGTGGAGCAACGCACTTACGTGAGCGGACGATGGCGATGTCTCGCTCATCGATGTGCAAGATCGCCTGGTGCTCGCCTCGCTGCGTGACCCGGAGACGGGGGGTTCGGCTATCCTGACAGCCGCCGGCTTGCGTCAAGGCACTTTCGCGGCATAAACGAGCCTCCCCTCCGGGCCGCCCCTCTTTTATTCCACGTTGCCTGACGCCTCGCCTTGATGCGGCTGTCCGGTCGCCTCTCGCCCCCGACGTGGGGGTCACTTTCAAAGAGAGGCAGTCATGACGACGAAGACACTCACCCAGGCCGACCTCGCCATGTTCACCGGCTCCGAGCAGTTCCACCGTCATTCCATCAACCGCAAGGTGGTCTACACCGAAGGCGCGCACCATGTCGCTGAGGCTGGCGGCGCCTACTGGCTGCTCGACGAGATTGCGCTGATCCAGCCGCACGATATCCGCGTGGCTGCGGAGGAGTTCCAGGTCTGGAAACTGACTGTGCGCCCGGACCGGACCGCGACGCTCGTCTGCGAGGACGGCAACGACAACGTGGTCCTCTCGAAAGAGATTCCCTACACCGACTTCCCGCTCGATGCAATCACGCTCTGGTTCGCCAACGACACGATCTACCTGCCGAGCGAGCACTGACCGGGCTTCGCCTCGCCCCTCGCGGGTGGGGAGTCATACGGCGCTCCACCCGCCGGACGCGTGGCCGTCCCCGCTTCAGCGCCCCGGGAGTATAGCCGGAGGGGACAAAATCCGTCCGAAACGCTCAAAAGCCGGGGTCCAGGTACAAACCAGGTTCTCGACTGAGCGCGCGAAAGCGACGCGAGGACGGCGTTGCCTGCGTCCGGAACCGAGCCCGTCGTACCTTGGATCGAGGCTTCTTCCGTGATCCAGAGTACCAAGGCAGTGCACAGCGACGGCGTTCCTGAAGCCCACCCGTGAGCTGGACAGCGCCACCAATGAGCCGTGAAGGCGTGACGCTGCCTCACGAAGGCTTTGATTGGGCACCTCCGACGGGCCGAGGCACGGCTGGCTACGCAACCTTGTCTAGGCCCGGGCCCGGATGGCGTCCCTCGTAATGGTCCACATCGTCCTCGACGTGCACGACGAGAGACACGCCGTTTTTGTCCTTGCGCGCCAGGCACCTGTTACCAACGTCCGGGTCATCGAGGATGGCGTCCAATTGGCGCAGGTTACGGCGCGAAAGCCTCACGTGTACACGGTCCCCAATAATGGTCGCGAACATGTTTTCTTCTCCCACTTCTCCGCGCAACGCGCGCGATTAGAGCGCGACGATCATCGGAACGTTGCCACGACGATCGTCAATGCGGCCAGGGCGGTTGCCACCGCCGCGGGCTCCCGACGGTTCATGTGCGTCGCCACCGCTCCTCCCATCAGTGCGGCCAGGCACGCCGCGGCAGCGCGCGTCAGGGACGGCGCGATTCCGATGGCCATCGGTGCCACCAGGCCGATCGCGCCGAGCACCTCCGCAACACCCAGAAGCTTGATCTGAGCCTCAGGAACGGAGTGCACCCAACCCATGTGCGGATTCGCCGCGAGCTGCGCCTTCGACCGCACCAGCTTCATCGTCCCCGCCGCTCCAAAGGCAACCGCGAGGAAAATCTGGATCGCCCACATGATCATTTTCTGCCCTCCCTGAACGAACATGAACGCCGTTGTCAACGCCGGCGCGAACATCGTGCCCATGCTCGGATACGGGCAACTTCAGTTCCAATCGGGCTGCACTGCGATGTGATTGATATTCAGGAGGTTGGGCGTCGTGGGCGCCGCGTCACTCTCGGTCGGCGTGACGAAATAGAGGCAGATGCCGCTGGGTGATCGGGGGCGCTTCCCCGGTCACCTGTTTTCCGTAATCGGTTTGAGACAGACAAGTCAAGCTGTGGCCGCGCCGTTGCATTACGCACGGACGTCGCCAGGCCGGCGACCACAAGGGCGTCGCGTGGGTGCCTGCACGTCGGCCTCACGCCGGCGGCCGTGAAGGAGTTGAAGGACATTGATGTGCCCGCCTCTTGATCCTGGGCGCGACCGGGTCCCTCGGTCGCCATGTGCTGCGCCAGGCGGTCGCCGCCGACCACGCGGTCACAGTGTCCGTCCGGACGCCGTCCAAGCTGCCGCCTGAAGTCCGGGAACGAGTGTCCGTTCACACCGGCGACCTCAGCGCCGTCGTGCCCCCCGATCTCGTCAGCGGCCAGGACGCGCTGATCAATTGCGCCGGACACGTCGCCGATGGCGAAAGGTTCGTCGGTCTGATCGACCGGCTTGTCTCCTGCGTGGAACTCCTTCCCGCGGCGGAGCAGCCGGTCTGCTGGCTGCTCGCGGGCGCGGCGCTCCTCGGCTGCCAGTGGGGATGCGCGGGCGAAAGCTGCAGTAGGGCTGGCGGCCCGCGGGGCGTCGAGGCCCAACGCCCCATCGGGCCCGGCGCGAATGAAGTCGCCGGTTGAAATCGCGATGTTCGTCGGCCCGGAAGCCTGTTGAATCCCGGGAGAGCGACGCCCGTCAGCGGGCGCGAACGTCGCGATTCGCGCCCGCGTGTGGCTTTGGTCGGACAATGCCCAGGCGCCGCATCGTCGAGACGAGTGACGTACGCTTGAGGCCAAGTCGCGCTGCCGCACCGCCAGCGCCGCCAATCACCCAGCCGGTCTGCTCGAGTGCGCGCAGGATGTGGTCGCGTTCGGCGTCCTCCAGCGTCACGGGCGCGGAGGTCGGAGGCGCGGGAGATTCGAATTCAGAACGGGGTACCGTCAGCGTCGGCCCTTGCGACAGGATGACGGCGCGCTCGATCACGTTCTGCAGCTCGCGCACGTTGCCTGGCCACGGCCAACGGCACAGCATCTCCATGCTCTCCCGCGAGATCGATTCGATGGGCCGCCGCAGCCGCTTGGCGAACCGCTGCGTAAAGTAGCGGACGAGCAGCGGAATGTCCTCGCGACGTTCCCGCAGCGGCGGGATTCTGAGGGGGAACACCTTCAGCCGGTAATACAGGTCCGCACGGAATTCGCGCTTCGCAACCATTTCCTCGAGCTCGCAGTTGGTGGCGGCGATCAGGCGAAAGTCGACACGAATCGTGCGCGTACTTCCTAATCGCTCGATTTCGCGCTCTTGAAGCGCGCGCAGCAGCTTCGCCTGCAGCTCGAGTGGCACGTCGCCGATCTCGTCGAGGAACAACGTGCCCTGATGCGCCAGCTCGAAACGGCCGATCTTCTGCGCCAGTGCCCCGGTGAACGCTCCACGCTCGTGGCCGAACCACTCGCTCTCGAGGAGCCCCGCGGGGGAGGTGGCGCAGTTCACCGTCACGAGAGACCGTCCCCGGCGCTCGCCCGCCGAGTGAATAGCCCGCGCGATCAGCTCCTTGCCCGTGCCCGTTTCGCCGAGCAGCAACACAGTGGCATCGGTCGCGGCCACCGTTGCGACCTGGCTCAGGATGCGTTTCAGCGCCCGGCTTTCTCCGACGATCTCTCCGAAATGCTGGGCGCCGCGGATCTCTTCTTCGAGATAGATATTTTCGCGCGCGAGGCGGTCTTTGAGCGCGGCAATCTCGCGAAACGCGAGCGCATTCTCGAGCGCAATGGCGATCTGTGCAGCCGCCTGAGAGCTCCAGTTCATCTCGTCAGGCGTGAACGGAGCAGCTGAGCGACGATTCAACAGGAGAAAGCCCAACGTCTCGCGCGGCGTCGCGAGCGGGACGAAGCACGTGTGCTTCAAGCCGGCGGCGGTGACATTGCGATGGATCCCCTCGCGTCCAGTCCAGTCGAACTGTTCCAGATCTATGTCTACGGTGCGGCGCTCCGCCAGCCACGTGGCGAACGGTTCGGCGTCAGGGCGCAACTCCGCCGTGAGCTCGTCGGTCCAGCCCACGCCAAGGGCGGTGAGTGCGTAGCGGCCCATCTGCTCGCTTGCTGGATGCAAGAGGAACAGGGCTACGTCATCATGCGCGACGATGCGCTGCAGGTTCGGCGCGATGGCGGCGGCGAGCGACGCGACGTCGCGCGTCGTCACAGCATTCGTCAATTCGAGCAGCGCGCGCAGGTGTTCGCGTTCTCGTCTGCAGCTGGCCCTCGTCCACAGCCGCCTCCTGGGAACCGGCGCGAACCGGTGTTGAAGGCCAACATCGTAGCCCAGCGTCCGGCGCCCGCGAGGCGCGAAGTCTTTCCCGCATCGCGCGGTAGCGTGACGTCCGGGAAACCTCTGACTTCATTTCGCCACCGCGGCGCCGTTCGGCGCCGCCGACGGCTGGCGTCAACCTCGTGACGGACAAGCAGATACCGCTGCCGTCCGGCATGTCGAGCGCGACGGGCAGGTCATGCGATGCGTTGCCGCCAGGCCGGTGGCGAGAGCGCATCAATGTTGCGAGTGATCACCGAGCGGCAGGGAGACAGCTACAGACTCGACCTGCACGGGACGCTCGGCGGCGAATGGGTGGCGGTGCTCGAACAGCACTGGCGCTCCATCATGCGACGACGTGCCGTCCGCGCAGGTGACGCTGGTGTTGTCGAACGTCGACTTCATCGATCCGGACGGTGAACAGTTGCTCCAGCACATGGCTGACGACGGCGTCGAGTTCGTCGTGGCCGGGTGCATGAACCGATATGTCATCGACAGCTTGAAACCGCGTGTACGTGCGGCGGAAGGAGTACGGCGATGAGATGTCCAGCGAGATTCATAGCAGCGATCGGCACTCGCAGCGGTGATCACTTGTCCCGTTGCCCGTCGCCTCGAGGGCGGACGGCGCGCAACCCTCGTTGCCGTCAGCGCTCGCGTCGTTCCTGACTGAGGAGGCGCATGCCACTCCGTCCGAGCGCGAGGCGTTGCTGGCAGGCAACCCGCTCGTCAAGTTGCTCGACGCCGATCCGTCCAAGGAGATTGCGGTGCTCGGCGCGGTGTGGGTGAACGCGCCGCCCGGCCGCGTACGTCGCAGCAGGTGAAGAACATCGAACAGTTCGAGCGCGGCGGCGCGTTCCGCATCACGAAACGCATCAGCGATCCACCCAGCGCGGACGATTTCGCGGCGTTGACCATTTCAGACCAGGATTTCGAGGATCTGAAAGACTGCAAGATCGGAGATTGTGCGCTCAAGCTCGACGCGGACGGCCTGCAGACGCTCCGCGCCGAAGTGGACTGGCGCAAGCCCACCGCCAAGGCGGACGCCACCGCGCTCTTCCGCCGGTTGGCCCTCCAGTACGTCAACGGATATCGCGAAGGCGGCAACGCCAGGTTGGGCGTCCATCGCGACAAGGACCGTCCCACCTTCGTCGCCAACGAATTCCGTTCGATGATCGATCGGCTGCCGCGTCTCGCCGCTGAACTGCCTGACCTCACACGATACCTGCTCGAGTACCCGAACGCGACGTTGGCGAATTCGACCGACTTCCTGTACTGGCAGGAAACACAGTTCGGACTGAGGCCGACCGTCCGCATCAGTCACCTGGTGATTCAGGAGCGTCCGGATCAGACGGTGGTCGCGTCGAAGATGTTGTACTCGAGCCACTACTTCTGGACTGCGCTCGAACTTCGCGTCCTGCTGCCCGATCCGGCGCGCGGACCCGGATTCTGGCTGCTGACGGTCAACCGCAGCCGGTCCGACGGCCTGAGCGGATTCACGGGTCGCGTGATTCGGAGCCGTGTCCGGAGTGAAGTCGAGGACGGCACGCGTGCGGCGCTCGCGGCCACGAAGGTGAAGCTCGAGTCGAAAGAGGCGCGCCCATGATTCCCCTCCGTGACGCCTCGAGAACGCCGCTCCGATTCCCCGTCGTCACCGTCGGCCTGATCGCCGTCAACGTGCTCGCGTTCGTGTGGGAAGTCGGCAGCGACGAAGCGGCGATCATCCGATGGGCGGTCGTGCCGGCGGAACTCATGCGCGGGGCAGGGGTGGATCACGTCATTCACGGCCATGTTCCTGCACGGCGGCCTGATGCACATCGTCAGCAACATGGTGTTTCTCGCGGCGTTTGCCCCGATGGTCGAGGACGCGATGGGCCGCGGGAGATTTCTCGTGTTCTACCTGCTCGGCGGGCTCGCGGCGACGGCCGCGCAGATCGCCGTGGATCCGGCGTCCACCGTCCCGCAGCTCGGAGCGAGCGGAGCCATTGCTGCCGTCATGGGCGCGTTTCTCGTGACCTACCCCGGCGATCGCATCAAGGTGCTGTGGTTGTTCGGGATTTTCACCCACGTTTCGCAGGTGCCTGCGTTTGTGTTGATCGGCCTGTGGCTGGTCACGCAGATGCTGAACCAGGCGGGTGCGGTGGTGGGCGAAGCGGACGCCGGCGGGATTGCGTACGCCGCGCACCTCGGTGGCGCCTTCTTTGGGATGCTGACTGCGCGCGCGTTCGAACCGCACGTCGAGCGCAGAGCCGCCGTCGAGTGGTCGCGCGCAGCGGGGCAGCATATTACGCACGTGAGAGCCGTGACGCGCACAGAACGCGTGACTTCATTTCGTCACCGCATCTCGGCCCGGCGCCGGCCTTCAGCAAGCCAACGCACTGACTCCAAAGCAGATCCCCTGTCAACCCGCCGCGACTGGCGAGGCATTCGTCTTGCGGTGTGCGAGGTAGCGGCTCAGGACGGTGAGGCTGCTGCGAAGTCCGCAGCGCCGATCGGTTGAGCGAAAGGAGAGAGCGTCATGAACAAAGTGATCTTCGTCGGGTTCGACACGGAGCCGAAGGCATACGAGGGCGATCGCGCCCTGCACGACATGCACAGGGACGGCACCCTGACGCTGTACAACGACGCTGTCGTGGTGAAGGAACCCGGCGGCAAGGTCGCGGTGCGGCGAGCGCCCGACGCGGAACCCGTCGGGGCGTTTGGTGGAATGCTCACCGGCGGCCTCATCGGCCTGCTGGGTGGACCCGTCGGTGCGGCCGTCGGCCTCGGCGCCGGCACGCTGATCGGCGCCGCGTTCGATCTGACCAAGGAGGGCGTCGACAGAGACTTCGTCGAGGACGCCGGCGCACGCCTCGAGCCGGGCAAAGCCGCGGTGATCGCCGAGATCGACGAGCAGTGGCAAGTACCCCTCGACACACGCATGGAGGGGTTGGGCGGGAAGCTCGTGCGGCGGACGCAGACGCAAGTCGAGGATGCGTACCTGGAACGAGAGATCGAGACGGCGCAGAAGGAGCTGGCCGTCCTGGAGTCCGAAACGGTGGCGGAGGTGAAGGCCACGCAGACTGAAAAGGCGCGCAAACGAGCCGAGAAGCTGCAGGCGAAGATCGACGCCGCGAAGCGGAAGCTTCAGGAGAAGGAAGACGAGGCTGCAGGAGGCACTGGATCGCCGCAAGGCGGCGCACGCTACCGTCGTGGGATGACTGTCGAGACACAGGCCCGATTGCGGGCGAGAGGAGGTTCTATGTTGGCACTGTTGTCGAGGTACTGGTGGGTGCTGGTCATCCGCGGCGTGATGGCGATCGCGTTGGGTGTCTTCGCGTTCGTGTGGCCGCAGGAGACCATTGCCGCCCTGGTCTTGGTGTTCGGCGCCATCGCCCTGGTGGACGGCATCTTCGCCGTCGTGGCGTCGATTGCCGGACATCGCCTGACGCCGTACTGGTGGGTCCTGCTGCTGCAGGGACTGCTCGGTATCGGGGTGGGCGTCCTGACGCTGTTCAACCCGGCGATTACCGCGGTCGCGCTCCTGGTCTACATCGCCGTGTGGGCGATCGGCATGGGCGTGCTGCAGGTCATCGCGGCCGTGCGGCTGCGCCACGACATCACCGGTGAATGGTGGCTGGCGCTCGGCGGCATCGCCAGCGTCGCGTTCGGCATTCTGCTGATCCGGAACCCGGCGGCAGGGGCGCTCGCGGTGTTGTGGCTGATCGGCAGCTTCGCGCTCGTCTGGGGCGTGATGCTGATGCTCGGTGGATTCGATGTCCGCCGGCTGCACAAGCAGGTATCGGCGTGAGTCTCCGGGGTGCACGCGTTGCACCCCGGGACTCCTCATCCCTCGTAGCGAGCAGGAGGTCGCATGCACTCGGACTCTGACCAACGCCCGGAGCGACTGACCATCGCCCCGCTCGTGATGAAGTGGTCGGTGTTTTTCGCGGCGGCCGGCGTTGTCGTTTACCTGTGCCTGCTGATCCTGCGCCCGTTCTTTGGCGTCGTCGCCTGGTCGACGGTGCTTGCGATTACGTGCTATCCCTTTCATCAGCGGCTTGTACGGCGGACCGGCCGTGTTGCGCTGAGCGCGGCCATCACGAGCGCGCTGATGGTGCTGGCCGTTCTCGTGCCGCTTGTTTTCATTGGCGGCGTCGCGGTCAACCAGCTGCTGGCACTCGGGGATTCGCTGCGACAAGTGTTTCTCGATCCCGATGGCGTAGGCCGGCGCGTCACGGCGGCGCTCGCGCCGCTCACGCAGCGCCTAGGCCTGGACCCCGACGCGATCGTGGCATGGGCGAGCGCGCACGCCAGCGAGTGGGTCGCTGGCGCCGGCCAATACACCATGTCCGCTGCGGCAGGCGTTGGCGGTGCAGCCCTGTCGTTTGCCTTGATTGCCGTGGCCACGTTCCTCCTGCTTCGTCACGGCGCGACGCTGGTCGCGACGATTCCCGATCTGCTTCCCTTCGAACGGACGCGGAGCGAAGCGTTACTCCTTCGGATCCGGGACGTCGTGCACGCCAGCATGCACGGGGTCGTGACGATCGCGATTATCCAGGGAGTCCTCTGCGGAGGCATGTTCTGGCTGCTCGGTGTGCCAGCCGCCGCCCTGTGGGCTCTGGTGACGGTATTCGCCAGCGTGGTGCCGTTCGTCGGCACGGCCGCCGTCTGGGTGCCCGGGACCGTATATCTGCTCGCGACCGGCGCCTGGCCAAAAGCGATCGTGCTGGCGGTGTGGGGCGCGGCGGTCGTGAGCAGCGTCGACAACGTCCTGAGGCCGCGACTGGTCGCCGGCCGTGTGCGGTTGAGCGGGCTGGCCATGTTCGTCGCCATGCTCGGCGGGCTGCAGGCGTTCGGTGCACTCGGCATCATCCTCGGCCCGGTTCTCTTTGCAACGGCGGCCGCCATCCTCGACGTGCTGCGTGAGATGCAGCGATCACACGCGGTCCGAGCTGATGTGTCTGAGCAGAAGGTGGAGTGACCGCGCGCTCAGAGGATCCGCGTCAACAGATTTGCCGCACGTTCGGCGAGGCGATAGCGCTGACAGCGGAACGAGGCCGAGTCACTGAGGAAGGGCGACCGGCCCCCGCACGGCGTTTTGGCCGCCGTGCAAGGAGCCATTACCTCGCGCCTCAGCGGAGCGCCGATTTCGTCAGCTCCCACGCTTGATGGAGCTTGTCCGACCGCTCGCGGTGCTCGGTTCGGACCTCGGCCAATCGCTTCTCGAGGCGTTGCTTCCGCTCATCCCGCGCGGACGTCAACTGTTGCTGCAAGGACGCGATCTTGGCGTCGCCCTCGCGCTTGATCGATTCGATGCGGGCTTTGAGCTCGTCGCGTTTGTCCTGGAGCTTGTGGCGCGTGTCCTCGATTCTCGCCTCGAGCCTGGCCTTCCGCTCGGCTGACGCTTTCTCGCGTTCCGCCTCCAGCGCGGCCAACTCCTCGCGGTACATGGCGATTTGCCTTTCATAGTAGGCGTCCTCGACCGCGATCCGATTGCGCCGGAACACGTGTCCGCCCAGCGCCTCCATCCGCGTGTCGATCGGCGCCTGCCATTCCTCATCGAGTTCCGTGAAGACCGCGGCTTTTCCGGGGAGGAGATATTCCGACACGTCTTCCAGGAAGTCGCCAGCGATGCCCGCTCGAGTCAGATCGAATGCTGCACCGATCAGCGTCCCGGTGCCCGCGCCGACCGCCAGGCCGACTGGCCCTCCGAGGAGGCCGACGAGGCTTCCGGTGAGCAGACCGAAGAACGTCCCCGCCGGACCCTCACCGGCTTCTCGCACAGATACCGTTCCGCTCGCGTCCTTCGCAACGACGGCAGCCGAATACAACGTGATGCTGCCCTCTCTGTGCAGGTCGCGAAATGCCCGCAACCCTTCGTGCGCCTGTTTCTCATCGTCGAACACGACTGCGACTACTTTGTCCATATCCGCCTTCCTTTCCAGTTCTGCTTACGGGGCGCGCTACGCGCCTCCTATTGGCGCGCGGACCGTCAGCACCGGACAGGAGGCCGCACGCACCACATGCTGTGTCGTCGAGCCGAGTGGCGTGAGCGCCGGGCCACCGCGCCCTTGTGCGCCCATGACGATCAGATCGGCGCCGTCTTCCGCCGCGATTCGTAGAATCTCCCGATACGCGCGCCCGACGACGACCCTTGCCTCGCCGCCTCGCTCGACGCGCGCTTGCTGCGCGATGAGCGCGTCCAGTTGTTCATGCGCGTCCTGCATCAGGTGCCCGCGAAACTCCGGAACGTTGAAGTGAGCGAGCTCGCGCGGTTCTTGCTCTGCGAGCCACTCGATGACCCGAAGAAAGGTCACCGACGCGCTGGCGCGGCGCGCCAGATCCACCGCAAACCCGACGGCCTGCAGGGCGGCCGGTGAGAAGTCCACCGGGCACAGAATCGTCTTCAGCTCCACGCCCTCAGGGGAGTCGGCCGCGTGAGGCGGCACGGTCAGGACGGGACATGGTGCTCTCCGCAGCACCTTTTCTGTCACCGAGCCAAGCAGAAGCCGGTCGAACCCGCTTCGCCCGTGTGTCGCCATGACCACGAGATCGGCCCGTCTGGCCAACGACTGGTCGACGATGATGGCGGCGGGCTCTCCAGCTTCGGCGGCGACGTCCACGTCATCGATCGCGACACCAGCCGTGTTGACTGCCTGACGGAGCCGCTCGAGCACCTGCTCGCGCGGCATTGGATACACGAATTGAACAGGATCGAATAGCGCGCCCGGGGCCACTTCCATCGGTTCGAACGTGGGCACCACGTGCAGCGCCGTCAACTCACCCTGATACCACTTCGCGATCGCACCCCCGTACGCAAGAGGGCGAATCGACAGCTCACTCAAGTCGACGGGACAGAGAACTCGTTTCAGTTCGACCACTAGCTCTCGTCCTCAGGCCGTCGTGTGCGCCGCCTTCCGGCGTTCGAGCGCCTCGCTGAGCATCTTGGTTCGCTCCCGGTAATCGGCCCGGACTTCCGCCAGCCGCCTGTCGAGGTCGGCCTTCGTCTCGGCGTTCGCGGTGGTCATCTGCGCCTGCAGTGCCGCGACCTTCTCCTCGCCTTCCTCTTGCAGGGAGCGAATCCGTGCCGCCACCTCGTTCTGTTTGTCCTGGACTTTGTGCTTGGCCTCGTCGATCTTCGCCTGAATCTTGGCGTTCCTTTCTGCGGACTTCTTCGTTTGCTCCGCCTTCAGCTCGGCCTCTTTCTCGGCCTGCAAGCTGGCCAGTTCCTTCTGCTGCGCCTCGATCTCTCTCTCGAAGTAGGCATCCTCGATCTGCGTCCGAGTCCGGCGAAGGAGCGTGCCGCCGAGAGACTCCATTCGGGTGTCGAGTGGCAGCTGCCACTGCTCGTCGATCTCCGCGATGACTGCAGCCTTGCCGGGAAGCAGGTGCTCGCCAACATCTTCGAGGAAGTCGCTGCCGATACCCGCGCGAGTCAGATCGGCTGCGGCGCCAATCGCCGTGCCGGCGGTCGCGCCGACGGCAACACCCAAAGGCCCTCCCAGCAGGCCGATCAGGCTGCCGGTCAGCAGTCCACCCGCGGTCCCGACCGGACCCTCGCCGGCACGCTCTCGGACGACGACCTCCCCGTTCGGTTTCTTGGCGATGACCGCGTCGGCATACAGCGTGATGCTCCCGTCCCTGTGCATGTCGCGGAGTGCGCGGTCCCCTTCGTACGCCTGTTTCTCGTCATTGAATCCAACAAAAATCACTCTGTTCATAACGCCTTCTTTCTCGATTTCTTGCACGTGTGTCCTGTTAGTGTCCTGAAACCTTCGACGCAGACGCTCAAGGGCCCGAGACCGGAGTGGGCTACTCGGTTGTCTGTCCCGCGAAATGCTCCTTCGACGCCAGCGCATCAGCCTTCGTGACGTGCACCGTGCCATCCGCGTGTTCGGGCGGTCCGTAGAGCGTGTAGAACCTCAACGGTTTATCACCGGTGTTCTTGACGTTGTGCCGCGCGCCTGCAGGCACGACGATCGCGAAGTCGCTCTTGATCTTGGTCGTGTGGCCGTCGATCCAGACTTCGCCTTTGCCCTTCTCGACCCGGAAGAACTGGTCGCGGTCGGGATGCACTTCCTCTCCAATGTCTTCGCCGGGTGCCAGCGACATGAGCACGAGCTGGAGCTGCTTGCCGGTGTACAGCACGCGGCGGAAATCGGAGTTCTGCTCGGTCATGTCTTCGATGTCAGCCACGAACCCTCTCATAGCAATCTCCTTTTGCGTCGTGTGCAATTGGACGCGCGTGAGCGTGGAAGGGATCGCAAGAGAAGTGCCTTAGATGTGGCACCCACATTCCCGAGGCGCCGGAATGGGCGGCTGCGGGGACTAGGGACTTTTCACGGCCGCGCGTGGACTTTCACCCATGAGCTTGCGCCCGCGTTATTGCTCTGCGATTCGAGCGCCTGCCGGACTTCCGCCAGCCGCAACGGGAAGCCGCAAAATGTCGTGAGCAGCAACCGGGACACCTCGCAGGCGGGCGTGAACGATGGGTGTCTGCGATTCAGCGGTACGCCCGTTGCTCACTTGGTCGTCATCGTCTCGGGCGTGATGCTCATGAGCAGTGGGTTCGACATCCACTGGGCGAGCAAGCACGTCTGCCAGTTTGAGGTGTTGGCGATGTTGGCTGTGAACACCGGTACGTGGATCGCGATTGCGCTGCTCGCGCCATTCTGGTGGGGCATGGGCCTGCTGGTGCTGGCATTACTGGGCGACCTGGCTCCGTCCTGGCGCGGCCCAATCCAGCGGCTCTTCGATCGGCTGGAACGCATCCCGCCGGGGACCCCGGCGCGACGGCGGTGGCAAGACGCGGCGTAGGCCGCACAACGTAAGGAGTCCGCCGATGGCCGCGCCCACTTCGCTTCGTCCGCCCAAGGCTGGTCGCCGCGGTCGAGGCCGCGAGCAATCGAACGGCGATCAACAGGCACCATTCACGCGTCAGCTTCCCACCTGGATTGTGTATCTCGGTGCCGCCGTGCTCGGCATGTCGTTGTTGCAGATGGTGATCGGACCGCTGTTGCCACGGCCTGCCGAGATTCCGTACAGCGAGTTCAAAACGAAGCTGGCAGCGGGGCAGATTATTGATGTCACGCTGGGATCGCCGATCGAAGGCGTGATGAAAAATCCCGCCCCGAAGTCGGGCGAAGAGGCGACCAGCCCCTTCGTGACGCTTGCGCCACCAGATGGCGACCCCGACCTGCTCAAGGAACTTGCGGCCGCTCAGGTCACCTACCGGGCGCAGACCCCGCCGAGTCCGATCACGAGCTTCATCATCAGCTGGATGCTTCCGCTTCTCCTGATCGTCGGAATGTGGTCGCTGCTAGGGCGGAACCTCTCAGCGCGGGCGGCCGGAGGCGTCTTCGGTGTCGGCAAGAGCAAGGCGACTGAAGTGAAGGCGGAGGAGGTGGGCGTCACATTCAAGGACGTCGGCGGCGCCGACGAAGCGATCGCGGAGCTTCAGGAGATCATCCAGTTTCTCAAGACGCCCGAAAAGTTCGCGCGGCTCGGTGGACGCATTCCAAAGGGCGTCCTCCTCGTCGGGCCGCCCGGGACGGGGAAGACGCTCATTGCGAAGGCCACCGCAGGGGAGGCCGGCGTCCGGTTCTTCGAGACGAGCGGTTCGGAGTTCGTGGAGATGTTCGTGGGTGTCGGTGCGGCGCGCGTACGCGATCTGTTCGAGCAGGCACGAGCGGCGGCTCCTGCCATCGTGTTCATCGATGAGATCGACGCGATCGGACAGAGCCGGGGAGGCGCGGTCCGCCTGATCGGCGGGAACGACGAGCGGGAGCAGACGTTGAACCAACTGCTCGCGGAAATCGACGGCTTCAGAGCGGACGCCGAACACCCCGTGATCATCATGGCGGCCACCAATCGACCGGAGGTGCTCGACCCGGCGCTGCTGCGGGCGGGCCGGTTCGACCGGCAGGTCGTCCTGGGGAACCCCGACCTCACGGGCCGTCTGCAGATCCTGAAGATTCATAGCCGGAAGATCACGCTCGCGCCCGATTTTGACCTCGAACGTGCTGCCCGTATCACGCCCGGCTTCAGCGGCGCCGACCTGGCGAACGTCGTCAACGAGGCCGCTCTTCTGTCAGCGCGGCGCAACGCCACCGGCGTGACGTTCGCGGATTTCGAGGCGGCCATCGAGCGCGTGGTTGGCGGGCTCGAGCAGCGCAGCCGTGTGATGAATCCCAAAGAGCGCAAGACCGTCGCCTTTCACGAATGCGGTCACGCGCTCGTCGCAAGCCTCGTTCCGAGCGGCGACCCGGTGAGCAAGATCAGCATCATTCCGCGGAGCCGCGGTGCGCTGGGCTACACAATGCAGATGCCCAAAGAAGACCGGTATCTCGTCTCGGTCGAAGAGCTCGAAGACCAGATCGCGATCATGATGGGCGGCCGTGCCGCCGAGCATCTGATGTGCGGGACGATCAGCACCGGTGCCGTCGACGACATCCAGCGGGCGACGCAACTGGCGAAACGCATGGTCACCGAGTTCGGCATGAGCGACAAGCTTGGCTCGGTGCGCTACGCTGGTCAGCGGCTGCAGTACATAGGCGGCGCAGTTGAGGAGGGCAGCGACAGCAGCGCTGAGACGAGGGAGACGATCGACGCGGAGGTTCGCCGCATTGTCGGCGAGCAGTTCGTGCGCGCCGAGGCGTTGCTCACAGCGCATCGTGACGTGCTCGCCGAGTTGGCAATGTCGCTACTGCAAGCCGAAAGCCTCGACGGAAGCGCGGTCCGGGACGCGCTGGCGAGGTCCAGCCACGCGGCTGCGGTCGAAGCGTCGGCGCCGACTGCCGTACCGGAGGCTGCGACGGTTACGGAACGGGACCCCCCGGGAGGAAGACGATGACGAGTCAGCATGGTCGCTCGCTGTGCGCACCCCAGGAACGGGCTGGCGTCTGATCCCGAGAGAACACGCAGGGAAACGTCGGCAACGAGGAGAGTCGGGGCGAGCGGCGTCGCCAGCGGGCCAGCAGCTGCTAACCCGCTGGCACGCTTGGGCCGTGTCAGCGGCGCGGCGCGGATTGTTCGACGGTGCGGTTGGTCGAGGCGAGCGCGCTCTCGAGCGCTCGAGCGCGTCTTTTGACACGACCTTTCGGACCGGGCCTTTCACGCCCGTCAGTCCGTCCTGCTGGGAGCTTTGAGCGTGAGCAGACAGAACCCGTGCGGGCTGGCCACCGCTCCGTCGTCGACGCACACGGACAGGTCGAGCGCGGTATTGAAGTAATGCGTCGCGACAGTCTGCTCGTTCAGCCACGACGCCGACGTCGCGGCCCTGCGTGTGGCCGCGATAGATGACGCCGTGATTCCACGCGAATAGGGGCTTCAGGCCGAACGCCACTTTCTCCCAGGAGAAGAAGCTGTCCGCACCGGGAGTTCGGCGTTCGGATACCGAGGAGATAACGGCGCAGCTCGGCAGCACGTCGGGCAGTGCCGACGCGCGGCCGATCATGCCTGGAACCGGTCGGCGACCCGAGTGGGACTCTCCTTGTCGCGATACTCCCCGAGCGCTGCGTTGCCGCCCTGCCGATACGCCTGCACCAGCTGCAGCACCATCGGCCCACGGGCGAGAGCGTTCGCCTGCTCCGCTGCGTCAGGCCGCGACCAGTTCACGCCGTCGTGAAACGCCTGAATCGCGGATGTCGGCAACTGCACGTCGCACGCGCCTTCGCGGCAGCTCTTGAGCGCCTTCACATCGTCAGGATCCAGCGCGAGCGTGCTCAGATCCGCGACCGTGGCGTCTTCGCGAGCTCGCCGATGCCCAGTACCCTGGCGCACCCCTCAGGCGCCCGATGTCACGCGCCGCCCGCAGATATGCGTCCGGCGGACCGTCCACGTGCACGGCGCCGAACACGTACAGCTCGGACGGGCCACCCCACGAGAGCACCTTCGCGACCGGACGCCCGGCATCGATGGCCGCGATCTCCTGTGCCGTGAGTCCCAGATCCGTGAAGATTTTCAGGGGGACGCGCGGGTCAGCCACCCCTGACGCCAGGCTGACCGCGAGCAGGAGCGAGTGACGGAGCATGATGAATGCCCTTTCGTGACGGCGTTACCAGCGCGACTGGTGATGCTGTGTCGCCAGATGCGCCTCAAGCCGGCCTCGCATCACCCGGGGCACGTTCACGACAATTCTGAACGATTCGCCAGCCGGCGATCAACACACCACCCTGATTTGACATTGCCGCCGGGCGTGGATGCCCGATCTGCAGTTCGTCGTCGGGGGTGCGTCCGCCGCCCGAGGTGAGGGCCAGGACGCGATCATGGCGATCGCGGCCAGGCCCACACCGATTGTCCAACGGCGGCTCATGGTGCGATCACTTGCTGGGCGCCTGCTTGCTGGCGATCTTATTGGCGATCACCGCCCGAGCGTGCGCCTGATTCAGATCGCGCTCGACGTCGTGCACCCACAGGTCGTCGAGCACCACGATCAGCGCCGAACTGTTCGGGGTCAGCGACTCCCGCATCCTCTCGACTTCCTGGCGCGGGATCCCGACGGCCTCGCCCGTCAGGTATCCGACGGCTCCGCCAGCCGCCGCGCCGGCTGCGGCGCCGGCGGGGCCGCCCACGAGGCCGATGACGCCCCCGAGGACCGCGCCGACCGCTGCGTCGTGGCTGCGCTGATCGTGGACTCGCACCTTGCCTTTCATATCCTTCGACACGACGGCGTACGATTCGATCCGCTCGCCGGTCGCGTACTGTGCCGATCTCATTGTCTTGTACACCTGGTTAGCGGTGTCCTGCCCTTCGTAGACGGCGTACACGAGCGTCTGGGCGCGCTCGGCCGCGCGCAGGCCGATAGCGCTCGCGCACAGAGCCAACGCGACCGCGACGGAGACGGCGACACGATGTGCGACTGTTGCTGGTCTCATGGCGGCTCCTCTCTTACTTGGCGCCGAGTTCCGCAATCGACGCCTTGAATTTCGCGACGGCCGCTTCGATGTCGCTCTTTGCGTGCGTAACGTGGACATCGTGCGTTGCCTTCAGGTCTCGGAGCTTCCGATCGATGTCCTGCTTCGCGGCCTTCAAGCGGTTGATGGTCGCGGTCTCGGCCTGAGACCCCTTCTCCTTCGACTTGGCCTCGAACTGTTCCAGCTTCGTCTTCGCCTGTTCGACCTGCGCTCGGACTTTCTCTTCGAACGCGTTCAGCGAGCTGGACGTCTGCTGATTCGTCGGCGTTGCAGTGGCCATCTGATGACTCCTTTCGACGTGTCGTGCTGGTTACCGGGCGCCGCGCAGTGTCGCTTCGACGCGTGCGCGTTGCGCCGTGCTCAAGGTCGTGCGCAGGATTGTGCCGCCGTAGCCGCGAAACGCATCGGCGACGAGATCAGGATCGTTCGTCCGCACCAGCGCGAAGACGGCGGAATCGCCGGGCTGAATCATCGCCCCAACGCGCTGGACGAAGTCCTCAGAGATGCCGAAGTCTTCCTTCCACGATCCGGCGTCGATGGCGCCCAAGCCCGCACCGAGCGCGACGCCGCTCAACGACCCCGCGGCAAGTGCACCGGCCGCCGCCGCAGCCGACGCGCCGGCGGTGAGCGGCGCGGCGAGCAGCGCGCCCATGAGGCCGCCGAAGAGCCCGCCCCACCCGGCCCCCTCGCCGGTCGTCAGCTGGTAGCTCTGATCGACGCGGAGCTTGCCCTTATAGTCACGGTAGACCGCGACCGCGTCGCTCAGGTCCACGCTCCAGCTGCTGTTCATGTCCTGGAGCATGTTGAGCGCCTCTGACGCCCGATACATGTCCTGCTTGAATCCGACGACGATGAGTTCAGCCATCGCTGTCCTCCTTGTAGTCACTCGTGCATTGGTTCGACTGCTGCGCGCGTAGTCCGCGAGCATCGTCAATCCATGACGTAATTCACGATTCATTCCGCGAGTCGCTCTTCCGGTCGCGCGTTTCCGGGAGTGTCGTCCTGACGTGACCGTTATGGACTTGCGGCCGGTGAGGCTCCCTGCCTGTGCCAGGACAGAGGTGATCACATGGGGCGGTTCCCTTGATGGGTCCATCCATCGGGCATCCGTGGTAGTGGTCTAATATGAAACTAGACCACTACCGTCCGAGGCCGGCCGCGGATATTCGCGGCCGTTCGAGCGTACCTACTTCAGTTTCGCTTTCCGCTCACGCCTGAACCGTCAGGGTGTACACGCCCGCGAAGGATCTCCGCGCCGCATTGATGGAATTTCCGGCAGGTGTCACACCGTGTGTGTTCCGTGACGGACTGAGCGGTGTGACATCAAGAACGATTTGATCCACAACTTTCGGGCTTGAGCCTAACGCAAGTCACGTCAAGACCGTGCTTGTTCAGCCGAAAGGCAGGGCCAGCTGCGAGTTCCGAAGAAATCTCCTGAGGCGAGGATGGTTCGGACCTCCTCGGTCAATTCAGCTGTCTTCGGTTGAGTCAAGGCTCGAGAAACTCCATGAGCTCTTCTAGCCCAGGACTTCGGCATCCTCACCGCCAGCTTCTTGACGGGGTCGAATCGACATGGCGTCCTCCGATCGACTAGTTGGCTCGTGCTTTGTACGTCTTCGAGAAGCCGTTTCGGCCATTCGTGACCTCGAAAGACCCGTCCCGCTGCGCTGACACCTTGATCCAATATGCGGCTCCATTGTGAACCGGCGCTGCAGGCACATTCTCTCCCGGGTTCGGAGGAGGCATTGGAGCCACGGGCATAACCGGCTGCGGCTCGTCTACGAGGTTCGCAATGAACAATCCAGGCACCGTGTACTCTTGACCGCTCAGCTGCGAAAAGTGCAGTTGCCAGAGGTCTTCGAGTCCGGGAGCGGAATGGATCACCTTCATCACGTCGGGTTGTCCACCCTTTCGCGTACCGTTGTTCATGATGGCTACGCGCGATTCAATCGCGTGGACCAGTACTTCAGAGTTTGAGCTCGGCTGCCCATGATGTGACACCATGAACAGATCCACGGTGCCGATGGGATTGTTGGGACACATCACATCGAACTCTTTGTTGACGGGCAAGTCGCTCAAATCAACAACGCGAAACCTGCCAAATGCGATGTGTATCCCGATCGACTGCGCATCCTCGGTTTCGTCAACGCTCTTCGGTTCAAAACCGGCGCAATAAGGATTAGGCTCACCGGCCCCGGGCAGCGCTGTCTCGATGGCGTCGCCGGCTGAAGTCACGACAAGGACATCGAGATCGGCAACAGGAATCTTGTTGCCTGGTTTCACCACTGTATGTGTGGCCTTGCGATACAGTGCGGGATACGTCTGTTGCAGGAACAGGTCTGCCTGCACTTCGGGTTGGACATTGGCACCGTGGTCGATGAACTCCCGAATTGGAATCTGACCGGCTAACACAGCCATGCCACCGAAATGATCGCGGTCCCAGTGCGTGGTAATGAGGTGATCGATCCGTCGGAGCCGAGCGTCCTTAACGGCGGCCATGATCCGCGCTGCGTCACGCTGCGCTCCCTCGCCAACGTGTCCTGTGTCGATGAGAAGTGACTCTCTGGACGGAGACACGACGAGTGTGGCCTTGCCACCTTCGACATCCACCACATATATCTCCAGCATCGCCGGTGTCTGCCCCGCGGAAAGGGCGGCAAGTGACAATAAAAAGACTGCGGATAATCGCATGGTCGATTCCTTCGGAACGAGGCGGCACCTTGCTACCTCCGGTTGTCGGAGTGGAGGCGTGAGAAGTACAGCAGGGCCTCGCGGGTCTTCGTCTGTTGCTTGCCGGTGAGACTAGCGCCTCGCTGCGTCAGGAAGGCCCGCGTGTCCGACAGGACCTCCAACGCTTTATCACTGGTGCACCTCGTCGACAGCTCGAGGATGCGGGAAGCGTCCGGGTAGAACCACAGCTCCGCCACGGCCACGCGTCGTTCGAACAGCGGTGGCGAAAACTTCAGTTTCGCGACAGTGATCGGCCCCAACGCCATGAGGGAGTCAAGGTCGAGACCCCTTGGGGCATGATCTCTGTACAGGGACCGTTGCTCGGGCGAGAACAGTTTCCGGATCGACCGCTGTCCCAGGAGAACCTTCCTCACGTCTGAGTTGTCCACTTTGCCCTTCAACGAGCCGGAGCAGACAAACCCACCGGGCGTCACGTCGACTTCAACCGTGAAGTTGCTCGAACGACGGAGTCTGCGGGGCACATTGGCTGGCGATACCGGTCGAAGCTTCACCACACTGTCACCGCCCTTGCGGACGCGCCGTGCCCGCGCGACCACACCGGCCCGGCTCAGCTTCAGGTCGGGAGTGTCGAAGAAGACTACCTGTCGAAACTCGGCATCAAGCACGTCCAGGTCGAGCGCGGTTATCGCAGAGAGTTGGTCAGTATCGGGCACGGTCAGCTTCAATTCGACGCTGTCGGCGTCCTTGAAAGCGTTGAGCAATTCCACGATTTGCTGATCGTTCGGCTTCACGGCACCAATCAACTCTTTCGGCACGCTGGCGTTCGTAGGCGCCGCCGCTCACGGCAACGTCAGTCTGGCTCGCAGGTCTATCAACGTCTGGTGACTCGTCTGGAACTGTTGCGATCCAGGAACATCCGCCGCCACGATCATGACGATGACCGCTGCGAATACGAGCGCATATGCGAGCGCCGCAAACGACCTACGGGCGCCGGCCAGACCAGCGTGGTAGCCAGCGGCTGTCAAAGAAAGGAACATGATTCCATACAGCATGAGCCACACTGTCATGGGGATTCGGGACCGGATGCCGGCCAGGACACGTTCCGCATGAACGTCGATCACCTCGGTCAGCGACTGGATCACCGGCGCGGCCATCGGTCCAATGTCCTTCCTGCCAGCTGTAACCGCCTGCGCCCAGATGTCTTTTTGCAACTGTCTCAGTGGCCTGATGGCGTCGCCAACGTGTCCCGATCGACCCGCTTCCAGACGACGGTCGACGTACTCTCGAAGCAATCGCCGCACCGTCGTACGTTCGGGGTCCGGAAGAAAGTCGGCGCGATGGTAGGCCGTCCCGATGGCGACCGCCTCATCGAAGACCGACTGACTCCGCGAATCAAAGTGAGTTGAGGCCAGTCCGAACGTGAATCCAAGAATAAATGCGAGGAGGCTCAGGATGCTCGCGACCAAGGTACGCACCGGCAGCAGTGGTTCAGGGTCGGGCCGCCGAGCTCTCCATTGACCAAACCGGAGACCGCCCTCGAACGCAAGTAATGCGACGATGACAGTGGTGACGAACAACGCCGTTAGGAGAAAGGGTGACAACGAGGGCATACAGTCCCAACGCCGCAGCGGGTGCACCCCGATGAGTCCGATGAGCGCTCCGGCCACGGTGCCGACCGCCGTACGGAATAGCGGTCGGGCCTTGCTTTCCAGCAGCGAGACGTTTCCGCGATGCTACAAGGTGCTGTCGCTGTTCGGGGTTCTCGTGGTGGATCAGCTTCCGTGCTCTCAACCTCGGGGGTGTATCTGTGGCAAATGGCGTGCCGTGGGCGAGGCCTATGGGCCGCGATCGGTGGGTCCATAGCGCTGCAGGTGTTGGTCGTGTACGTGCCGTTTCTCCAGTGCATTCGGGACGATTGGCCTGAGCGTCCGCGATTGGGTGTTTCGTGTTGCAGTGGCCAGCTCGGTCTTGTGGCTCAGGGAAGCAAGCAGGCTGGTTACGCGAGGCTATGGCAAGTGATGCGGCATGTCTGACCTCGCGCCGGATCGCCCGCGACCCTCACGCGCGCTGAAGTGGACGATCTTTCTCGGAGTAACGGCGCTCGTTGTCTATCTGTGCCTGCTGATACTGCGCCCATTCTTGAACGTGATTGCCTGGTCAGCGGTTTCTCGCCATCACGTTCTACCCCGTGCACGAGTATCTCGTGCGAAAGACCGGGCGCGCTGCGCTGAGTGCGTTCATCTCCAGCGCGCTGGTCGTCGTGGCATTCGTGATTCCCCTCATGTTCGTTGCCGGCGCCGCGATCGACCAATTCCTGGCGCTTGGGGACTCCGTGCAGCAGACATTCACGGGCGAAGGCGGCCCGTCGGGGCCAGCCGGTCAGGCGTACGAATGGCTCACGCGTCGTTTCCGGCTCGACGGCCCGGGGATCGTGGCGTGGGTCAGACAGCACGCCAGCGAACTGGCTCGCGTGGCCGCGCGATACACACTTTCCGTCGCGACCAGCGTGACCACCGCGATTGTATCGTTTGTCTTCATCATCTTCGCCCTGTTCCTGCTGCTCCGCGACGGCCATCGTATCGTGGCGAGAATTCCGGATCTACTTCCCTTCGAGCGCACGCGGAGCGAGGCACTCCTCCTTCGGACACGGGAGGTCATTCACGGCGCGGTCCATGGCGTCGTCGTGATCGCGCTGATCCAGGGGGCC
>CAVTIA010000013.1:0-211057 GCA_963734635.1 uncultured Acidobacteriota bacterium | reverse complement strand
AGCTGGGCATCCCGGTGACCGTCCCGGGTGATCGTCTCCACCGTCGTCAAGGGCTCCCCGGCCGAGGGCGAGCTGCACGCCGGTGACGTGATCAAGGCCGTCGACGGTACGGCGGTGAAGGCGCCCGACGACGTCGCGAAGCTCGTCACCAGGCACAAGCCCGGCGAGCAGGTCGTCTTCACGATCGTGCCCGCGGCCGAGGCCGCGGCGGCCGCCGAGAAGGAGCACCGAGCCCGACCGGCACCGAAGGTCACGATCACCACGGTGCAAGTCCGACGACGGCGGAGCGATCGTGCCATCGTCGGCATCCAGGCCGGGATCGACCACACGTTCCCGTTCACCATCGACATCAAGCTCGCCGATGTCGGCGGCCCGAGCGCCGGGCTGATGTTCGCGCTCGGCATCGTCGACAAGCTCACTCCGGGGAACCTCACCGGCGGCAAGTTCGTCGCCGGCACCGGCACCATCGACGACGACGGCAAGGTCGGCCCGATCGGCGGCATCCAGCATGAAGACCGGTCGGCGCGCGCGACAAGGGCGCCGCAGTACTTCCTGACGCCCGACGGACAACTGCGCCGCCGCCGCCAAGGACGCCCCCGACGGGCTCACGCTCGTGAAGGTCGACACCATCGACGACGCGATGAACGCGCTCGAGGAGATCAGCGCGGGCGGACACCGGCCGCGACTGCACCGCAGCTGCTCGACGCCGCTGAGCGCCGCGTCGAGGGCGCCCCGCCACGTCCGTGCGCGGATCAGTCCGCGAACGTCGCCGCCAGCGCCTCGGCGAGGCCCGGCACCAGACCGGCGCCGGTGAGCACCTCGGTCGTCGCGTCCTTCTCGCGCAGCCGCAGCGCCGACTCGCGGGTGCCGTCGCGCAGCACGCCGACCGTCATCCGCACCTCCTGGCGGTCCGGGTGCGCGGCGACCCACTGCGTCGAGCTGCTTGCCGCTCAGACCCTCCGGGACCGAGGCCTCCGCGGACGGCGGCAGCATCAGCCGCTCCACGGTCAGCGCGCAGCCGACGACGGCGTCGGGCCAGGCGATGCGTGCCGAGGAACTCGTCCAGCGGCTTGCCGGCCGGGATCTCGTCCTGCTCGATCGGGGTGAGGCCGACGGTCGTCCGTGCTCGTCGTCGAGGCCGAGCTGGGCGGCGAGGCCGGGCTCCTGGGCGCGCAGCCGTGCGGTGTCGACGAGGGCGAACAGTCGGGCGGGCTGGTCCCAGCCGAGGCCGGACGACGTACTCGTCGATCTCGAGGACGGCGCGGGTCGAGCGGGCTCGCGGCCATCGGGGTGCCGGCAGCGGGAGTCGTTGGACATGGTCACACATCCTGCCTCGTTCCGCCCCGGAAATCGGGAACCGGGTAAAGCGTCAGTAAGTTGCATCGAGTGGGCTCCTACGATCGCGGGCCGCGGTTCCGACACGACCAGCGACTTCGAGGTGCGCACCTTGGCTTTCCAGATGCCGGACCGCGGCGGAGGCCCGACCGGGCCACGGATCAGAGTCGGCCGGCCGTCCCGGCGCGCCCGGACCCTGCTCATGACGCTGGGCGTCCTGGCCGTGCTGGCCATGGCGCTTCGTCATGTTCGCCGGGTTCTGGACGGACTGGCTCTGGTACCGGTCGGTCAGCTACTCGTCGGTCTTCACCACCACCCTGTGGACCAAGATCGGGCTGTTCCTCGTCTTCGGCCTGCTGATGGCCGTCGTCGTCGGCGTGAACATCTGGCTGGCGTACCGGCTGCGCCCGCCGCTCAGCGCGATGTCGCTGGAGCAGCAGAGCCTCGACCGCTACCGCATGGGCATCGCGCCCGTACAAGCAGTGGGTGCTGCTCGCGATCGCCGCGCTGGTCGGGCTGATCGCCGGCGCGTCCGCCGTCGGGCCAGTGGCGCACCTGGCTGCTGTGGCGCAACGGCGTGTCGTTCGGCCAGAAGGACCCGCAGTTCGACATGGACGTCGTCGTTCTACGCCTTCGACCTGCCCTGGTACCGCTTCCTGCTCGGCTTCGGCTTCGCGGCCGTCGTGCTCTCGCTGATCGCCGCCGCGCTCACGCACTACCTGTACGGCGGCCTGCGGCTCCAGCCCCGGGCGAGCGGGCCACGGCCGCGGCCACCGGCGCACCTGTCGGTGCTGCTCGGCATCTTCGTGCTGCTCAAGGCGGTCGCCTACTGGCTCGACCGGTACGGGCTCGCGGTGAAGTCCAGCGACTTCAAGGCGACCGACAACTGGACCGGCCTGAGGTACGTCGACGTCAACGCCGTACTGCCGGCCAAGACGATCCTGTTCTGTCATCGCGCTGATCTGCGCCGTGCTGTTCTTCGCGACGCTGTGGCGGCGCACCTGGCAGCTGCCCGGTGATCGGCTTCGGCCTGATGGTGCTCTCGGCGATCCTGATCGGCGGCGCTCTACCCGGCGATCGTGCAGAAGTTCCAGGTCCAGCCGAACGAGCAGGCCAAGGAAGCGCCGTACATCCAGAAGAACATCGAGGCGACGCGCGAGGCGTACGGCATCGACGACGTCGAGGTGCACGGACTACCCGGCGACGAGCGACGACCGACGGACGACGCCAAGCTGCGGGCCGACGCCGACACGACCGCGAACATCCGGCTGCTCGACCCGAACGTCGTGCTCGCCGACCTTCCAGCAGCTGCAGCAGATCGCGGAGCTACTACGGCTTCCCGACGACGCTCGACGTCGACCGCTACAGCGAGCGACGGCAAGGAGCAGGACACCGTCATCGGCCTGCGCGAGCTGAACCTCGACGGGCGTCCCGAAGCACAACTGGATCAACGACCACTTCGCGTACACCCACGGCTACGGCGTCGTCGCGGCCTAGGGCACACACGGCCGACGCCGACGGGCCGCCCGGACTTCACCGAGTCGCGACCTGCCGCCACCGGGCGAGCTGGGCGATCGTACCAGCCGCGGATCTACTTCGGCGAGAAGACCGCCGCAGTACTCGATCGTCGGCGGGCCCCAGCCAAGGAGCTCGACTACCCGACGACAGAGCGGCGAGAAGAACAACAGCTACAAGGGCAACGGCGGCGTCGCCTCGGCAGCCCGTTCAACCGGGCCGCGCTACGCGGTGACGTTCAGGAGCCGCAGATCCTGCTACTCGGGCGCCATCGGCGAGGGCTCGCAGATCCTCTACGACCGCACGCCGAAGGAGCGGGTCGAGGAGGTCGCGCCGTGGCTGACCATCGACGGCGACCCTACCCGGCGGTCGTCGACGGCCGGATCCAGTGGATCGTCGACGGCTACACGACGACGCAACGGCTACCCGTACGCCTCGCGCACGCACGCTCGGCGACGCCACGGCCGACTCGCTGACCGACCAGCGCAGCGCGCGGTCGTCGCCCAGCAGAACCAGGTCAACTACATCCGCAACTCGGTGAAGGCGACCGTCGACGCGTACGACGGCACGGTCGACGCTCTACGAGTGGGACACCGAGGACCCGGTCCTGAAGACCTGGATGCAAGGCGTTCCCGGACACGGTGCAGCCGAAGAGCGACGATCCCGCCGGACGCTGATGGCGCACCTGCGCTACCCGCAGGACCTGTTCAAGGTGCAGCGCGAGCTGCTCACGCGCTACCACGTCACCGACGCCGCGACGTTCTACAGCGGCAGGACTTCTGGCAGGTCCCGGACGACCCGACGAACGAAGTCGGGCACGGCGCCGCAGCCGCCGTACTACCTGAGCATGAAGATGCCGGGCCAGGACGACCGCAGGCGTTCTCGCTGACGACGACGTTCACGCCGACGGACCGGCACAACCTGGCGCGCGTTCATGGCGGTCGACGCCGACGCCGGAGCACGGACTACGGCAAGATCCGGCGTGCTGCGAGCTGCCGACCGACACGACGATCGACGGGCCCGACGCAGGTGCAGAACAAGTTCAACGTCCGACGCCGACGGTCGCCGAGTCAGCTCGACGCTGCTCAAGCGGCGGCGACTCGGACGGTCGAGTACGGCAACCTGCTGACCGCTGCCGGTCGACGGCGGCCTGCTCTACGTCGAGCCGGTCTACGTCGCGCGGTGGCGACGCAGAACGTACCCGCTGCTGCGCAAGGTGCTGGTCGTCGTACGGCGACAAGATCGCCTTCGAGGACACGCCTCGGGGAGGCGCTCGAACGCGGTCTTCGGAGTCGACGGGTGCCGACCACGACGCCGCCGCCGGACGACGGAGCCACCGGGCGACGACCACCGAGCCGCCGCCGACCGGCGACGCCGCGCTCAAGCAGGCGCTCGCCGATGCCCAGAAGGCCTTCGACGCAGGGCGAGGCGGCCCTGAAGAAGGGCGACTGGGCGGCGTACGGCGAGGCGCAGAAGGAGCTGCAGGACGCGCTCGAGCGGGCGGCGGCGGCCCAGCCGCAAGGCCGGCAGCGGCGCCGAGCGCCGGCAGCGACGGCCGACAGGGCGCGACGCGGCCGACAAGGCCGGCGCAGCCGAGCGGCGAGGACCAGGGCAGCTGAGCAGGCGCCACCCCGCGTCGTGGTACGGTTGTGAACACAACGACGCGGGGTGGAGCAGCTCGGTAGCTCGCTGGGCTCATAACCCAGAGGTCGCAGGTTCAAATCCTGTCCCCGCTACTGAAAGACGAAGGCCCGGATCCTTACAAGGATCCGGGCCTTCGTCATGTCCGGCGCGACGGAGCTTTCTCGAGTGACTGTCGGACGTGAAGTGCGCGTTCGCGGGGCACGAGTTGGGCTCGAACGTGTTTGACTTGTCTCTCTGTGGGCATGTCGACAAAACGCTGAAGTGACCTCACTGGCCGCGGTATACCAGGTGTACGCGGGTTGCAGGTGGTGCGACGATGGACTTTATGGGGGACAGGGCAACTCTGTTGGAGACAGGGCGGTTTGTGCAGCGACGCGTTCGGACGACGGAAAACGTGGCGGATGCGGCATTCGCCGCAGCCGTCGCCGAGACCGCCGGCACCGTCGGACGCGACGCCTGCGCCGACGACGCCGCCGACGCCGCGGACCCGACGGACACCGCGGACGGCCGCCGAGACCGAGGCGCGCCACCGGCGTGCCGCCGAAGCCGGCGACACCGAGTCGATGAGCGTCCTCGGCGCGCTGCTGCTGCGCCGCGGCGACCTGGACGGCGCCGAGCCCTACCTGCGCGCGGCCACCGCCGACGGCGACCGTGCCGCCGCCAACAACCTGGGTGTCCTCCTGCACCAGCGCGGCTACGCCGACGAGGCGGCCGGATGGTGGCGCATCGCCGCCGTCGCCGGCTCCGCCGCCGCCGCGCACGCGCTCGGCCGCCACTACCGCGAGCGCGGCGACGAGCCCGGCGCCGAGTACTGGCTGCGCCAGTCCGCCGAGCAGGGCCACGCGCTGGGCGCGTACGCCCTCGCCGACCTGCTGGAGCACCGCAGCGACGTCGGTGCCGAGCGCTGGCTGCGGGCCGCCGCCGAGCAGGGGCACCGCGAGGCCGCGTACCGGCTGGCCCGCACGCTCGACGCGCAAGGCCGCGCGGACGGTCGGGCTGCGGCCCGTAGCGCGGCGACGACCGGACGGCTGTGCATGCGGACGCCGCGCGGCCCGCACGGCCGGCGAGGCCGAGCAGTGGTACCGGCAGGCCGCCGCGCGCGGACACCGCCGTGCCGCGCTGCACCTCGGCGCGATCCTGGAGACAGCGCGGCGAGCTCAAGGAGGCCGGCCGCTGGTACCTCACCGTCCGCCAAGGACGGCGAGGCCCGTGCCGCCTGCGCCCTCGGCTTCCTGCTGCGCGACGCCGGGCGACGAGGAGAGCGCCGCCGTGTGGTGGCTGCGCGCCGCCCAGGACGGCGACGGCAACGCCGCCAACGCCCTGGGCGCGCTGCACGCCGCGCGGGGCGAGCAGCAGACCGCCGAGCGCTGGTACCGCGCCGCGATGGACGCGGGCGACGTCAACGGCGCGTACAACCTCGGGCTGCTCTGCGCCGCCCAGGACCGGACCGCGCAGGCCGAGCAGTGGTACCGCCGCGCCGCCTACGCCGGCCACCGCGAGGCCGCCAACGCGCTGGCCGTCCTGCTGCTCCAGGCCGGCGACGCGACCGGCGCCGAGCCGTGGTTCTCCAAGGCCGCCGAGGCCGGGCAGCGTGGACGCCGCCTTCAACCTCGGCATCCTGCACGCCGGCGCGCGACGACGGACCGCACGCGCGCTGCGCTGGTACGAGCGGGCCGCCGCCGCCGGGCACACCGAGGCCGCGCTCCAGGTCGGCATCGCGCTGCTGCGGGACGGCGACGAGCAGGAGGCCGAGCGCCATCTGCGCTGCGCCGCGGGCGGCGGCAGCGCCGAGGCCGCCTTCCGGCTGGCCGGCCGTGCTCGACGCGCGGCAGCCGCCGCCCGGACCGCCCGCGCTCGGCGAGCCGATGCCGGAGAAGACCGAGTGCGAGGAGTGGTACGAGCGGGCGGCCGAGCAGGGGCACCGCCGTGCGCAGGTGCGGGTCGGGCATGCTCGCCGCCGCGCGGGGCGACATGGTAGAGCGCCGCCCGCTGGTACCGCGAGGCCGCCGAGGCGGGCAGCCGCAACGGCGCCTTCAACCTCGGGCTGCTGCTGGCCCGTGAGGGCAGCGAGCGCGAGGCGGCCCTGTGGTGGACCCGCGCGGCCGACGACGGGCACGGCCGGGCGGCCCTGCGCCTCGCGCTGCTCGCCGCCCGCCGGGGCGAGCTCGCCGAGGGGCAGCGCTGGTGCGCCCGGGCGGTCGAGCTGGGACCGGCGGAGGTGGCCGAGCGGGCGGCGCGGCTGCGGGAGGCGCTGCGCCAGGAGCTGCACCCGCGTAGCCCGAGGCCCGGCGCGGGCGTGCGCCGCCCGGGGAGCTCACCTCACAGCGATTTGCGCTGGTCGGCGGGGTGACGTACTCCTGGGAATGAATTTGCTCTGCTGGCCAGGGTGACGTGTGCAGTCACAACGACGCGGGGTGGAGCAGCTCGGTAGCTCGCTGGGCTCATAACCCAGAGGTCGCAGGTTCAAATCCTGTCCCCGCTACTGAAGGCCGAGGGCCCGGATCCTACAAGGATCCGGGCCCTCGGTCGTTTGCCGGCCGCGCAACGCGACGCGAACGCGCGGCGGCGCAACAGCGCGCCGGGACGCGAAAAGGCCCGGCGGCTCGCGTGCCGGGGCTCGTCGTGCGGGCGCGCCGCTCAGGCCGTGGCCGCGCAGTTCGGGCAGACGCCGCGGTAGGTCACCTCGACGTCCGAGACGGTGAAGCCGAAGCGCTCCGAGTCCGGGAGGTCGGCCAGCGGATTGCCCGACCGGGTGGACGTCGCGGATCGCGCCGCACCGGGCGCACACCAGGTGGTGGTGGGGGCGGTGCGCGTTCGGGTCGTACCGCTTGGCGCGGCGGTCCGTGGAGACCTCGAGGACCTCGCCGAGGGAGACCAGCTCGCCCAGCGTGTTGTAGACGGTCGCGCGGGAGATCTCCGGCAGCCTGGTCACGGCCCGCGCGTGCACCTCGTCGGCCGTCAGGTGGACGTGGTCGCCGTCGAGGACCTCGGCCACGACACGCCGCTGCGCGGTCATGCGCCAGCCGCGTCCGCGCAGTCGTTCCAGCAGGTCACTCATGAGGCCAGCCTAACAGTGGGGGGACCAGGTTCCCGAACGGGTGTGACTTTGGATGCTGACTTGACTTAGACAATGTCCATTGTAGGATCGGGATAGCGGTCAAACGGCGCACACGGACAGGACTGCTGTGCAGGCAGATGACGCAGGAGGCGCACGTGACGCAGGGACCGCTCACCACGGAGGCCGGCGCGCCGGTCGCCGACAACCAGAACAGCGCAGACCGCCGGCGCCGGCGGCCCGGTGCTGCGTCCAGGACCAGCACCTGCTGGAGAAGCTCGCCCACTTCAACCGTGAGCGCATCCCGGAGCGCGTCGTGCACGCCCGCGGCGCCGGCGCCGTACGGCACCTTCACGGTCACCCGCGACGTCATCGCAGTGGACCCGGGCGGAGTTCCTCTCCGAGGTCGGCAAGCAGACCGAGACCTTCCTGCGGTTCTCCACCGTCGCCGGCAACCTCGGCTCCGCCGACGCGGTGCGCGACCCCCGCGGTTTCGCGCTGAAGTTCTACACCGAAGAGGGCAACTACGACCTCGTCGGCAACAACACCCCGGTGTTCTTCATCAAGGACGCCATCAAGTTCCCCGACTTCATCCACACCCAGAAGCGCGACCCGTACACCGGCTCGCAGGAGGCGGACAACGTCTGGGACTTCTGGGGTCTGTCGCCCGAGTCCACCCACCAGGTCACCTGGCTGTTCGGTGACCGCGGCATCCCGGCCACCTGCCGCCACATGAACGGCTACGGCTCGCACACCTTCCAGTGGAACAACGAGGCCGGCGAGGTCTTCTGGGTCAAGTACCACTTCAAGACCGACCAGGGCATCGAGAACCTCACTCAGGCCGAGGCCAACCAGCTCGCCGGCGAGGACCCGGACTACCACCAGCGCGACCTGCGCGACGTCCATCGAGCGCGGCGACTTCCCGTCCTGGACCGTGCAGGTCCAGATCATGCCGGCGGCCGAGGCGGCCGACGTACCGCTTCAACCCGTTCGACCTGACCAAGGTGTGGCCGCACGAGGACTACCCGCCGATCGAGATCGGCAAGCTGGAGCTCAACCGCAACCCGGAGAACGTCTTCGCCGAGGTCGAGCAGGTCGACCTTCAGCCCGGCGCACTTCGTGCCCGGCATCGGCCCGTCCCCGGACAAGATGCTCCAGGGCCGCCTGTTCGCGCTACGGCGACGCCCACCGCTACCGCGTCGGCGTCAACGCCGACCACCTGCCGGTGAACCGTCCGCACGCCACCGAGGCGCGCACCAACAGCCGGACGGCTACCTGTACGACGGCCGCCACAACGGGCGCGAAGAACTACGAGCCGAACAGCTTCGGCGGCCCGGTCCAGACCGGACCGCCCGCTGTGGGAGTCCACCGCCGTCACCGGTGGCACGCGGCACCCACGCGGCGCCCGTCGCACGCCGAGGACGACGACTTCGTCCAGGCCGGGCAACCTCTACCGGCTGATGCTCCGAGGACGAGAAGGCCCGTCTGATCGACAACCTCGCCGGGTTCATCGCCAAGGTGTCGCGCGACGACATCGTCGAGCGCGCGATCAACAACTTCCGCCAGGCGGACGGTGACTTCGGCAAGCGGCTGGAAGCCGCGGTCCAGGCCCTCCGCGCCTAGTACGGACGCTTGTCGTGCAGGCCGGTGGGCCGGTGTCCCTCCGCAGGAGGGGCCCGGCCCGTCGGCCGTTTCAGGCCGGTCACGCGGGTACGCGGCTGGCGCCGGCGGGCGCCCAGCAGCGGATGATGTCGCGGACCGAGACGATGCCGACCGGGCCGCCGTCGTCCAGCACGATCAGGTGCCGGAAGCCGCCGTGGGCCATCGCGTCGGCCGCCTCCTCCAGGGTCCAGGTCGGGGCGGCGAAGACGACGTCGGTGGTGGTGTGCGCGCCGGCGGTCTCGGTGTCGGGGTTCTGGCCCGCGGCCGACCGAGTTGAGGATGTCGCGCTCGGTGAGGATGCCGAGTGCCGCCGGTGTCCGGGTCGAGGACGACCGCCGCGCCGACGCGGCGGGCGGACATCAGGCGGGCCGCCTGGCGGAGGGTGTGTGCGGGGCCGATGGTGAGGACCACCGTGCTCATGGCGTCGCGGACGAGCATGGAGCGGAGCCACCTCCTGTGAGTCCGCGGTCCGCTCGGGTGGAGTGCACGAAGTTCACAAGTAGAAGTCGCTGTCAGCTTAGCGTCACAAGCGGAGGGTCAACAAGAGGGCGCGCGCGGCCGAGTGTCGCAGGGCGCAGGCGCGCTCGCGCTCCGGCGGTGCGCGACGCGCGTTCAGTAGCGCTGGTCGCAGATATCCCAGCAGCTCGTCGTGGAGCAGCCCGTTCGACGCCGCCGCGTTGCCGCCGTGCGGGCCCGGGCGCGCCGTCCAGGCCGGTGAAGCGCGCCGCCCGCCTCCGTCGACGATGATCGCGTTCGCCGCCATGTCCCAGAGGGACAGCTCGGGCTCGGCGCAGATGTCCACCGAGCCCTCGGCGACCATCATGTACGGCCAGAAGTCGCCGTACCCGCGGGTGCGCCAGCACGCGCGGGTCAGGTCCAGGAAGCCGTCGAGCCGGCCCTGCTCCTCCCAGCCGGTCAGCGAGGAGTACGCGAAGGAGGCGTCCGCAGATCCGCGCGACCTTCGAGACGCTGCAGCCGGGTCGCGGAGGACAGGCTGCGGCCGGTGAACGCGCCGTGCGCCCTTCGCCGCCCACCAGCGGCGGCCCAGCGCCGGGGCGGAGACGACGCCGACGACCGGCTGGTAGCCCGTCCTCGCCCGCCTCCATCAGCGAGATCAGCGTGGCCCAGACCGGCACGCCGCGCACGTAGTTCTTGGTGCCGTCGATCGGGTCGACGACCCAGCGGCGCGGGCCCGTGCCCTCGATGCCGTACTCCTCGCCGAGGATCGCGTCGCGCGGGCCGGGCGCGCTGGAGATGGCCCGCGGATCAGCTCCTCGGCGGCCTTGTCGGCCTCGCTCACCGGGGTCATGTCCGGCTTGGTCTCGACCTTCAGGTCGAGGGCCTTGAACCGGTCCATCGTCGCGGCGTCGGCGGCGTCCGCGAGGACATGGGCGAGGCGCAGGTCATCGTGGTAGTCGGGCATGACCGGCGCCCTCGGCATCACGCTCAGCACCGAAACGACGATCACGATCGCGAGCGTGCTGTACAGCGGCACCGCGGCAAAATTCCCCGACATCCGATTCATCTGGTCGCACGGTGGCGGGACGATGCCGTACATCACCGGGCGATTTGGCGTGAACGCCGACACGAAGACGCCCGAGATGCCGAACGGCGTCCTGTATGAAATCCGGAAGTTCTATTACGACACGGCGCAGGCCTTCAACGAGTACACGCTGCCCACGTTTACGAAGCTCGTGCCGCGCTCGCACATCCTCTTTGGCACCGATTACCCCTTCGCACGCGCGGCCACAGTGTCGCAAGGACTCGGCGGGTTCGGGTTCAGCGCCGACGACCTGCGCGCCATCGATCGCGACAACGCGGTTACGTTGTTTCCAAGATTGAAGACGTAGGTCGGCTGAAGCCGGGCTGAAGCCGGACACTCCTAGCGTGGATGCCGACGTCCGTTGGCTCCGTGTGCTGGTGACGGTCGTTCGCCTGCGCAAGGCCGATTGCATGGCGCAGCCGGAAAGCGACCGCAGCGATTCTTCGCGTCGACTTCCGACCACGCGTTCTCGTTGCCGCGGATTATCCAGACGTTTCTTGCCGCGCGACTGATGTCGCAGCGAGTTAGCAACTAGTCGCACGCGGGTGCGACAGGACTCGAGCGGAGGCCGCTTTCCCGGCCGCGGCGCCGGCGGACGAACGTCACCAGCACGCAGGAGCCAGACGCCAGCGTGAATCGGAGACCGACCATGCAAGAAGCGACCGCGCTGTTTGTGAGCGGCAATTGCCTCACGCAGTTCTTACGAATGTCAGATCCGTCGTCTCCCCGTGCACGTGGCGGGCGGCGATGGTGAATCCCGCCTGTGTCAGCCGCTCGACCAGGCGGCGGCCGCCCGTGGACTCTTCGCTCGCTTCGATGTGAAGCTCGCGCACCTGCGGCCGCTGAAGCGTTCGCGCGCCGCCTTCGATGATGGCGCCCGTGAGCGCCGGCACGTCGATCTTGATGTAGTTCGGGCACGCGAGGCCGTACTCGTGAATCAGCTCGTCGATCGACACGACCAGTGTCGCCTGCCGGCTGCTGAGAGGCCGCCGGCCTTTGTGTCGAAAACTGAACGAGTGCGCAGGCTCGAACTGCGAGACGTCGAGCCGCTCGACGCTCTTGTCCGCGCCGACGCCAATCGGCAGGCAGTCAACCCGCTCGCCGAATGCATTCAGCTCGCAATTGGCCGCGAGAATGAAGTAGTTCACCGCCGCGGGCTCGAAGGCCACCACGCGGATGTCGGGCCGCAGCGCAGCATAAAGCGTGTACGACCCGATGTTGGCGCCGATGTCCCAGAAGACGCTGTCCGGCGCAAAGCCGTCGATCCACGCGATCGTCGCCTTCTGCTTAGTGAGCAGCCCCTTCGCCCGAAAGCCGGACGTTTCGCCGAACACGGCAAAGAGCAACTGGCCCTTTGGCGTGTCGATTCTCAGAGCGTCCTGGGTCAGCGCGCGAGCAAGCTCTCCCTGTACCTTCGCACGAGGCTCGATCGGCAAGCGCGCCTGATCAGGCGGCGCAACCGCGCCTCCTCGGTGCGGAGGATCTCTGCGGCATCCTCTGATCGGAAGCGGGATCGAAGCCAGTCGAATGGGGACACAGGCACGTCGGAATAGACGCCTCAGCGATAATACTCGGCTGTGACCCGAACCTCTGCCCGCGTGCTCACGAGCCTCGTGGTGTTTGCGCTATGCGCCGAGCTGCTCGGGCTGTTCGCGTACTACGTGGACACGGGCGCGCTCTTCTACACGCATCGCAAATCCTACCGGGAGCTGCTTCCCACGCCGGAGGATCGGCTGTTCCTGGGCGAAGCGGTTCATCCGTACTTCGGCTTCACGCACAGACCGGGTGTTCCGTTCGACATTCCTGAACCGCTGCGCCGCGGCACGGCGATTCCCGCGAGGCTGCACACCAACAACTTCGGGTTCGTGTCGCCCCACGAGTATCCGTTCCGGAAGAACAGCCACGAAGCAGTTCATCGTCGGAATCTTCGGCGGTTCCGTCGCCCTGTGGTTCTGCCAGATCGGGGCGCACCGCCTGGTGGAGCAGATGAAGCGGGACGCGTTCTTCAGCGGCAAGGAGATCGTCCCGCTCTGCTTCAGCCACGAAGGCTACAAGCAGCCGCAGGAGGCGGTAGTGCTCGCCTATTTCCTGTCGATTGGGCAGCCGCTCGATCTTGTGGTGAACATCGACGGCTTCAACGACGTGGCGCTGGGTTCACTCAACAACGAGCGCGGTCTCGATTTTTCGATGCCGAGCGTGCAGCACCTCGATCCGCTCATCAACGTCGTCAACCAGTCGACGCTGACGCCCGACAAGCTCGAGACGCTCGCGGGAATCTTCCGTGACCGCCGGACGCTTCTGGATCTGACGGAGAGAATCCGCGCCAACCGGATCGCCTCGGTTAATTTCGTGCTCGATCGCTACTACACAAGGGTCCTCAACCGGTACGTCGAGGGACTCGGCCGGTTCAGCAACCTGCCCTCGAACCCGCCGGACAACGCGTTCGTCCAGGTAGCGCCTTCGCTCGACGGGCACACGCCCGCTGAACTGCACGCCCACATTGCTGCGACCTGGCGAGACGCGTCGGTGCTCATGAAAGACATGCTCGCGCAACGAAATGCGAGCTACTTCCATTTCCTGCAGCCGAATCAGTACTACACGACGAGGACGTTCAGCGACGAGGAAGCGGCCATTGCGCTGAACGACGCGTCGCCCTTCAAGAAGAGTGTGGAAACGGGATACGCAGCTATGGTCGCGGCAGGTTCAGCGCTCGCGCAGCGGAACGTTCAGTTCTTCGACGCCACGCGCGTGTTCGATAAAGAGCCGGCCCACGTGTACATGGACGATTGCTGCCATTACACGCAGGCCGGAAACTACATCCTCGCGGATTTCATCGCGGCGTCGATCCTCAAGTCGCCTGGACCTTGGCGAAATTGACGACGTCGCGCATAAAGTCCGGCTAAAGCCGGACACTGACGTACGATCTCTGTGGCCCGTCTCATGGTCCGGCTGAAGCCGGACACTACGTACCGACACTACCGGTCCGGCTTTGGCCGGACCGGGCGTTCACGCTTGACAGCCACGCCGTAATCATGCGGAATCTACCATTTACGAATGGAGATTTTGGGCATGCACGTCCGAACCATTGCGTTTCCTCGGCGTCATCACGATCCTCGGCGGTGAGCGCGCAGGCGCTCACCATTCGTGGAACACGGTGTTCAGCGAAGACAAGCCGCTCGTGCTCCGCGGGACACTCGCGAAGGTGGAGCTCGTGAACCCGCACGGGTGGATCTGGATCGAAGTCAAGGGCGCCGACGGGATGGTTACGCGATGGGGAATCGAGGGTGGCCCCCCGAACAACCTGATTCGGAACGGCATCACGAAAGACACGCTCAAGCTCGGCGAGGAGCTGGTGGTGCGCGGCTATGGCGCCAGGGACGGGTCCAATCTGCTGGCGGGCGTGAAATACGAACGTGCAGACGGCAGGGAGTTCTGGCTCGGCAACGACGGCGCCGAGGCCCTTGCAAAGGCCCGCGGCGATCTTAAATGAGGGCCGCGACCATCGCGACCATCGTCGTGGCGGCAGTCGCGTTCGCCGCGGTGCTGTCGGTGCGGTCGGGAGAAGGCCAGACGTATACCGCCCCGCGAACCGCGAGTGGGCAGCCCGACTTGAACGGGTTCTGGCAGGCGCTCAACACGGCGCACTGGGATCTGGAGCCGCACACGGCAGCGCCTGGACCGGTGTTGGAGCTCGGTGCCGCCTATGCAGTCCCTCCGGGACAGGGGGTCGTCATGGACGGGCCGATTCCTTATCGTCCGGACGCCCTCGCAAAAAAGAAGCAGTATGCCGCCAACGCCCTTCGCGAAGACGGCGAGGTCAAGTGTTACCTGCCTGGTGTCCCGCGAGTCATGTACATGCCGTACCCGGTTCAGATCGTGCAGTCGGACTCGACGATTCTCATGATGTCTGAGTTCGCAAGCGCGCAGCGCACTATTTACATCGGCGGCAAGAGCTCCCCTCCGGCCGACACATGGATGGGATGGTCGAACGCCCGGTGGGAGAGCGACACGCTGGTGATCGACAGTCGCGGTTTCATGGGAGGGACGATCTCAGCCCTCGATCCGGAGGGAGCGATCCAGGTTCGATTCTTCGATCGTGCAGGCAACTACCACACGGAGGGCCTGCATGTCGTTGAGCGCATCCGCCGGATTGGACCCGACCACCTCTCGTATCAGGCTACGATCGAGGATCCAAACGTGTACACGCGCCCGTGGACGATCAGCATGCCGCTCTATCGGCGTCTCGAGCCGGGTATGCAGCTTGGCGAGTTCAAATGCGAGGAGTTCGTGAGCGACCTGGTGTACGGCAAGTATCAGAAGGCGCCGGCCAAATAACGTGAGGATTGAGATGAGTCGAGCCGGTTTCAGAATCCACGTGGGGCGACGAGCAGCCGGTGCCGTCGTGGCGGCTGCAGTCGTATCGCTCACGGCAATCATCGGCATCGCGCAAAATCCACCGTCGGCCGCTAATGGCTCGTACAAAGTTCCCCGCACGGCCGACGGGCATCCGGATCTGCAGGGCTACTGGACCAACCTCACGTACACGCCGTTTGAGCGGCCGCGGGCGCTGGCGAACAAGCCTTTCTATACCGAGCAGGAGGCGAAGAGGCGTTCAAGAAAGCCGTCGCCGACACCACCGACCAGATCGTCCATTACGTAAACAGCGACTTCGGGGCGACACCGGTGCAGACGGGAGCGAGACCGAATCGGCGCACATCGCTCGTGATCGATCCGCCGGACGGCAGGGTCCCCGCGCTGACGCCCGAGGCTGAAAAGCGACGGGCGGCGCGGGTGGCCGCGGACAAGAGCCGGGGACCGCTCGCCCAGACGTGGAAAGATGACCGCGGAACCGCGTGGTGCGTGTTCCACGACCGCGCAGTCCCCGCCGTCGTCGCTCCGTACGGCAGCAACTATCACATCGTCCAGTCGCGCGACTGGATCGTGCTGACGTATGAATGGAACACCGAACACCGCATTATTCCGCTCGATGGCCGCCCACACGCGCCTGCATCCGTTCGCACGTACGCCGGAAATTCGCGTGGCCGGTGGGAGGGCGACACCCTGGTGGTCGAAACCACCAACTTCAGCCCCAACAGGAACTTTTACGGCTCGGACGGCACATTCACGCTGGTCGAGCACTTTACCCGCACGGCAGACGACACGATCGTGCACACGTACACGGTGAGCGATCCGTCGACGTGGACACGCCCGTGGACCGTTGAATTGCCGATGCATCGCATCAATGGGCCAATGCTCGAATACGCCTGCAACGAGAACAATCAGGATGGGTTCGCGACGCTGAAGAATGCCAGGGCGCAGGAAGAAGGCAGGCTGGCGCCGATGGATGCGATCAAGCGCGGCGACGCCAAAGCCACGATCACGGAACGCGAGGAACAAGGCGCGGCAAACGTGCTCGGGGCGCAGCAACAGCGCACGGCTGCCGACGGTGTGTACACGGACGCCCAGGCGGCGCGCGGCGAAGCGATCTCGGACACGAAATGCGTCGCCTGTCACGGCGTCGCACTGGCCGGCGATATTGCGCCGCCGCTCGTTGGCCAGGATTTCCTGACCGTCTGGCAGAAGCCGCCGCTGGCCGACCTTTTCGACAAGATCCTCAACACGATGCCCGCCGACGCACTCGGCACGCTCACCAGGCCGGAGACAGCTGACCTGGTCGCATACTTGCTCAAGGCGAACAAGTTCCCAGCGGGGAACGCAGAGCTCCCCACCGACGAAGCGACGCTCCGACAGATCTCGTTGAGACGCACGGCCACCGCAGCGTCTCCTTCTGCCGCCGCCGCTGCGCCCGCGATGTCATTCCCGGCGGCGGGCAACCTCAACCAGCTCATGCGCGGCATCCTGTTTCCAAGCTCCAACGTGCTGTTCGACGTGCAGACGCAAGACCCCAGCGCGCGTCAGCAAGGTGCGCGTGCCGATGCGGCGACGACGACGGCCCGGTACGGTGATGTGTATGACCCGTGGATGGTGGTGGATGCGGCGGCGATTTCACTCGTTGAGGCCGCGCCTCTCCTCATGACGCCCGGCCGGCGGTGCGAGAACGGGAAACCGGTGCCGATGGATCGGACCGACTGGCAGCGCTACGTACAGGGCCTCGCCGACGCAGGACGGGCCGCATATCGAGCCGCACAAACGAGAAACCAGGCGGCGGTGAGCGAGGTCACAAACCAGGTGTCGGACGCCTGCGCCAACTGTCATCGCGTGTACCGCGACACACCGTCTGCGGCGACACGCTGCATCCCGCCACCGTAGGGCGGGCCTTTACCCCTCGACAAGCTCGGGGTAACCCTGAGCGAAGTCGAAGGGGTTACGGCGCGCCTGTTCACGGAAACCGAAACACCGCATAGAACTCGTTCTCGAATGTCTGCTCCAGCGGAATCGGCGCGGGGTGGACGTAGTCCTTCCGAATCACGAGGTGGGTCCAACGATGCGTTCGCGCAGCCTCCAGGATTCGGTCGCTCCATGCAGGCTGCTGCAGCAATTGCCTGCAGTTCGCGTCGCTCACGTGCAGACGGGACGACTTCATAGGCATAGTTCACGGCGAACGCTTGATGCCCGAAGAGCGCCGGAATCTGCATTTGCCGTTCGTCGCGCGAGAAGTTCTGTGCGGGGTACCGCAGGTCGTTCGTCACGATGACGGTGCCATTCGTCGGGATCACTGCAAGCGCCGCGGCCAGCGATCGGTTGTCGACGAATTCATGTCCACCTTCGGGATTGCGGAGTAGCAAAACCGAGTAGCGTGCAGCCGCCGTGGCCACTGGCACGATCGCCAATGCCATCGTCAAAAGGACTACGGCGCGCCGTCGGCGCCCGAGCCTGGCCCAGCGTCGGCTCACGAGGCTCAGGGCAAAGGCGTGGAGCAGGAACGGCACCGAATGGAGAATCTGCAGCCAGTCGTCGCCGGCGCCTCCCCCGGTCTCGGCGATGTGCTCCAAGCCGGTCATGTTCACGACGAGGATTGGCGCGAGGCCCATCAAAAGAAAGGGGGCGCTTCGCTTTTCCGGATCCTCGATTCTCGCAGTCAGGACGACGATCGCGGGCAGGAGTAACCAGAGAAGGTCGAAACCGACGCCGGCAAGGCCCCCCGAGCTGACGAGTCCACGCAGGTGGTACAACGGCAACAGCACCACGCGAAAGTTCGGCTCGGACGACGCTGGGAAGAATGCAACAAGGGTCGCGAGGAATACCATCCCGGCTATCAGCATTTCTGCCGATGGCAATAGACGCCTCGCGATGAGGGCCCGCCATGCGTCGGCGAGCATGAATCCGGCGAGCAGGGCCACGCCAGCCGGTGTCTTGACGAGGATGGCGCTTCCGATGAGGAATACCGGCAGCCTCCACCCCAAAGAAGGCGCGGCGGCGATGCCAGCAACGCTGGCAAGGACGATGAAGTCCCCACCGACGTTCTTCGCCTCGTTCGAAAGGATGCCCCACAGAGCGTAGTCGCCGATTATCCCGTCGATCGAAAACCCGCGTGACGTCGCCGCGGTCCACAACTGTGGACCAAATCTGCCCCAGAAGGTGGCGGACAGTGACGGCGTCGAGATGAGCAGCAGTGGAACGGTCACGCTGCGGGGCAGGATCGGACTCAACTGCCGGGCAGCGGCGAAAGCCGCCGCTATCACCCCGACGGTCAGCAGCGGTAGCACGATCAGGAACAGAGCATGGTGAGGCAGGAGCCCGGAACTGCGCGAGATCAGCGCCGCCATGGCCTGAGTCCCGTAGTGGTACGTACGGCGCGCCCCGATGTTGCTCAGCGACTCCGGAGGAAAGGTGTTTCCGATGACCAGCCCATGTCACTTTCTCAAGAACGGGAGCAGTGTCGACGTTGTAGAAAACCGGCGGGTAGCTGCCTGGCGCCATGTAAAAGAACGTGATGGCGATCGGCGACACGAGGATGACGGCCAGCATCACTGCTGCAATCCCATCCCACCCGAATCGGACGCGTTCGCTCGGCCACGCAAACGCCCACTTGCCACGGAGCCAGACAGCAGCGGCAACCACCGCAACCGGTCCCAGGAACCAAGGGAGCGATAACACCAGCGACAGCAGAAACCCGATCGTGGTCAGCAGGAACCCGGCGACCGTGCGAACAATCGCCCATGACCACGCATCAACCCCGCTCCAAGAGCAGCGAACCAGCGACGTAGCCACATACGTAGACGACGATGAGAGCAGAGGCGGCGGACCAGAGAGGCGCGCCCTCGAACGACGTCATCGCGACTGTCGTGAGCACACCGGCGACAAGGACTGCAGCCGTCGCCAGCCTGCTGAAGGAGGGATGCGTCAGCTTCGTGGGCGCCTGGAGAATCGAGCCGCTCGCACGCGCCGATTTCAGCCTTGCGGACACCGCCGTCGCCAGGTCCGACGCGGGGATGCTGAGTAACGCGGTCCGCCCGAAGAAACACCGCTAACACGAGAAACAAGAGCGATGCAACGCCACCTGTCCCGACTGAGTAGGCCAGGATTTGCCGCGATCGGTCCTGCGCAAACTCAGGGCTGTAGCGAATCCGGTTCAAATGGGCTGTATCGTCCACGCGCTCGTTCTGGACGATGGCCCTGATGTTCGCGCTGGAGGAGTCGACGAGCTGATATTCCCAGGTGACTCCGTCGCCGGGCTGGCTGTCGGTCAGCTGAAAACGGCGCTCGAGCTCAACACGCTGCGCATCGGTTACGTCGGGTTTCCACCGAACATGGACGTGGACTGGGGTCTTCGGCCAGGCGAGCGACAGGATTGCCCAGGCCAGGCTCGTGACAAGGGCGAAGACCGCTGCCACGCGGCCGAGCGCACGCCAGCCGAGCGCATGATGCTTATTCGACCTGTTCGCGACCTCCTGCATCGACTTGGCGTACGGTCCCGGTGCGGGCGTTGCGTTACCGCACGACTGCGAAGATCTTGCGGCCCTGCAGGATGGCCTCGGTCACGAGCAGCGGCAGCGTCCATGAAGCCCAGCTCAGAAATGCGATGTTCTGGAGCGGCTCGCCAATGCCCGCGGCCTGCATGGTGACGTCCCCGATCCGGAACGTGACGAACGCAAACGTGACGACGTAGCTGCGGATCATCCACTCCTTGTGCTGCTCGATGAGACTTCGGCGTATCGACGCGAACGCGAGCCCCGTGGTAACGGTCCACGCCAGCGACAAACCGAGGAGCCCCGCGCCAAAGATCCACCCGAGCGGCGTCTGCACGGCAAGGGCAACGGCGCCGATGACGCCAATCACCACGCCGGTGATGTAGGTGAGGCCGAGCTTGCGGTGCAGATCCATGCTCCGGTCGCTCAGTCCGAGCCAGATCTGAACGGGACCAGCCAGCACGGCGAGCATGCCGCCGGCAATGTGCAGCAGAAGCCACCCGCGTCTCGGAAAGTAGATCCCGAATCGCACTTCGTCCACGAACTGATTCGGCGCATCCGCATACAGGAAGGTGAAATACGGCAACGCCGCGAGGATGACGAAGCCGATCGCGCCGAGCATCGCGAGAACGATCAATGCCCTCGCACCGAGGCCCGGACGTCCCGCTACCGAATGAGTGCCAACGACGCCAGCACTGCTCATCGAAACACCTCCAGAACCGAACGGAAGCGCGTGCTCTTATACCAGAAGTCCCGGTCAGAGCCTACGGTGTGATGGGGGAACTAACGGGTGACCCAGGGCTTGAAGCGCTCTTCGCGCTCGAGACGGCCCGCAATCGACTGCGCGGTACGCCGGTCGTTGTACTTGCCGACGCGCACGCGGAAGTTCGCGCCAGCGGCAGTGACGAACGTTGGATATCCCTTGGTGCTCAGTCTTCGCGCGATCGTTTCGGCCTCCGCACGCTTCCGCACAGCGGCGACCTGGACGACATACCCTTGTCCTGTCGGCTCGGTGAGTGTGGGGTCAGGACGCGGTGAGGCGGCCGGCGCGGTAACCGGCTCACGTGCAGGCGCAGCTGCGACCCGGGGCGGCGGAAGGGCTTCTGCTTCGGGTTTCAGTATCTCTGCCGGAGGGGTCGGATCCTCGAGGCGCCCGGCGTAGGTCAATTCCTCGCCCGCGGTCAATGACTCGCTACCTGTACTGGCTACGGTGGCCGCGGCCGTGGGATCGAGAACCGCCTGTTCACCGATGTCGGCCGCGGCAACGGTGCGCGGCACGGCGACGCCGCGGCCCACCATCACGCCGCACAGAAAAACCACGACGGCAACCACTGTTGCCGACATGAACAGGAACACGAGTTGCTTACCGTTCAGCTGAATCTCGTGAAGTCCCTCATCCTGCATCGGTTGAGGGGCCAGTGTAGCACAGGCCGCTTCGGCCTCTGGACATGCTGAACGTGCGGATCGACGACAGACGAGGGGATCAGCGCAGACTGTCGAGAAGCTTCTTGGCCTCGGCGTTCGCTGGATCGCTCCACGCAGCGATCGTGAGCGCGTCAATCGCGTCTTGCTGCCGGCCCGTTCGCATGTAGATGCGGCCCAGGAGGAAGTGAGCCTCGCTTTCGTACGGTTGCAGAAAGATCGTGCGACGCAGTTCGGCGATCGCTTCTTCGTCGCGCCCGTCCTGGAACAGGCGACGACCGTTGTCCAGGTGGAACGTCGCGATTGCACGCTGATCGCGTTGTCCCGCCACCCCGAGCGCAGCCTCCACTCGAAGCGAGGCGGGCATATCGACATCCAGCTTCACCCGCTCGAGACCTCGCGGCACCACGTCGCCACCAGCCCCTTTGGCCTCCCACTCGGCATAAGCGGACGACAGGCGCCGCGCCAGCTCCTTCTCGCGAGCGGCTTCCACCAGGTTTCCCGCCGCCTGCAGCGCCACACCAAGCACGTAGTGCGCGGCATCGTCTGCGGGATTCCGTCGAACCGCCTCGCGGAGCCATTGGATTGCTCCTTGCGGGTTGCCTTCCAACCAGCTGGCATAGCCGGCGTTGAAGAACAAATCCGCATCGGCGCCGTCTACGCCGACCGCCTCGCCAAAGAACGCCATCGCCTTCCCGCCCGGTGCGCCGACGGGCCGCCGAAGCTGCACGACGCCAATGTTATTGAGAAGAGCGGCATCCCGTTGAGTGGTATTGAGACTGTTGAATTCGGCGAACGACGCCTGCAGTTGTCCGAGATGCAGCATCGACACCGCCGCGAGAAAGCGGGCTTGGCGCGTCAGCGGATCGCCGTCAGGTACCTGACGGACGGCGTCCAGGGCCTCCTGATGGTTGCCCTGATCGGTATGTACTTCCCAGAGCGCGATCTGCGCGCGATGGAACGCCGGGGACAGTCGAAGCGCTTGCGACAGAAACGTGATTTTGGCTTCCGGCGCTTCGGCGAGCAGTCCTTTGACGTACTGTTCGAATGCGGCGAGCACGGGACGCGCAGGCTGCTCGGCCGGAGCGGCCGAGTCAGGAACAATCCGGCGGGCCAGGCGGCTGTAGACGCTCGGCATGTCGGTGAGCGAGCCTTTTTCCGTCAGCTCCGCCGAGAGACGCCCTGTGTCGAGACGAATGGTGCGTACGCGCACGATGAGATCGTCTCCCTCGACCTCGAACCGGCCGAGAACGACGAACGCGGCGCCAACGACCTGACCGAGACGGATCACGGTCGCGTGACTCAGGTTGCTGACCGCCGGCACACGCATGCGCTCGAACGCGCGCAACCGGTCCTCGCGTCGAATAGACGAGACACCGGTTGCGGCCAGGTCCTCGGTCACCAGCATTGCGGACGCCTCGCTCAGCCAGTAGAGGCGCGGCTCTCCCGTGACGTTCTCGAACGGGACGACCAGATAGCGCGGCGGTCCAGCCGAAGACGACTGCGTCGTCGAGACCGGTTGTCCGGTCGCAACGAGCAGGCAGATTGCGAACGCCGCACAGCGCGTCCCGATTCGACCACGAATCATTGGCTCACCCCGACCGGGCGCACCGACACCACCATTTGACAATACCCGGCGCCGGTGGCGCGGCACTGCTCAGTTGCGATGTCGACGTCGATGGCGAAAAGGCGCATGACGCGCCGTATGGCCGAGGCGTAATACTCACAGAGCGGGTGATCAACAGGATCGCGTACTTCACAAAACAGAGATCCGCGGATATCGACCGCGCCACGCGCCTTTCGCCAGCGGACGATCCCACTGCTTCCACGATACGTGCTACGAATCATCGCACGCGCCACCCGCATGACCAGCCGCGCCCGCAGCCGCATTGGCGCGTGGCGAATGACAGAGCTGTGTAAGGGGGCCAGGTCTGCGACGGTCCATTCCGCGGCATACTCTCCGGCGCGCTCAGTGACCCAACGGTAGGCGTCGCCTTCCTGCCGAAGAAAGCTGAGCACTGCGGCCAGCGGCGCCAGGCCGATACGTCCTTCTCGCAGCCCGACAGGATTGAGCCACGCCTCGTAGAATTCGAGTCGCGCGGGCAGCACGTCGGCGATCGCCTGATGCAGGCTCGCCACGAGGATCCGTCCAACGCCACCTTCAGTCATGCTTTAATGAGATGATTTCCTGGACAGCAGCGATTCTTGCCGGCGGCCAGGCGCGACGGCTCGGCGGCATCGACAAGAGCGCGCTCGTCGTCGGTGCCCGTTCCATCCTCGACCGGCAGCTGACGCTGCTGGGCGGGCTCACGAGACATCTCCTGATCGTCACAAGCGACAGGTCGCGTGTGCAGCCGGTTGGCGTTCCCGTAGTGGTCGATCGCATCGGCGGAGCGGGTGCGCTCGGAGGCCTTTACACGGCGCTCGTCGAAGCGCCGACGGAGCAGGTGCTGGTAATCGGGTGCGACATGCCGTTCCTGACGGCGCCGTTTCTGCAGTTCCTCGTCGAACGGGGCCGCAACACGGACGTGGCGATTCCGCGCGACGAGCAGGGACGCCATCCACTGTGCGCCTCGTACGCCCGCCGGACGGCGCCGCACTTCCATGCCCGGATCAAGGCCGGCGATCTACGTATCGGCGAAGCGCTGATGGACCTTACAGTGCGCGAGGTTGGCCCCGGTGATCTGGCGCCATTCGACCCGGACGGCCGGCTGCTGCTCAACGTGAACACGCCGGAAGACTACCAGCGGGCGCGGTCGATCGCCGCCGTCCACGAAGGCGCGGGAGGCGCAGATCCAGAGTCGCCTGCCGGCTAGAGCCTACTGCAGCAGAATCTCGAGCGCAAACCAATCCCATGATCCTTCCCGTCCACGAACGCCTCCGGGCGCACCTCCAGCAGGTGCTCCAACAGCTGTACTCCCTCGGCTCGGCCGAAGCACCAGCGATCCCGCTCGAATACCCTCCGACGCGCGATCTCGGCGATCTTGGCACGCCGGTCGCGTTCGACCTTGCGCGGCGGCTGCGAAAGGCGCCGCGGGTGATCGCGCAGGAGATCGCCGGCTCGTTCGGAACCGTCGAGGGGGTGGCACGCGTCGCAGCCGCGCCGAACGGGTACTTCAATTTCTTCCTGGAACGTCGCAGCTTTCTGATGGACAGGCTCGGTGCGCATACAGCCCACCCCGAGACACGGCGGCGCGAAGGCGATCGTCGAGCACACGGCCATCAACCCGAACAAGGCGGCTCACATCGGTCACCTGCGCAACTCGGCGCTGGGCGACACGCTCGTCCGCGTGCTGCGCTTTCGCGGCGTTCCTGTCGAGGTGCAGAACTACATCGACGACACCGGCGTACAGGTGGCCGACGTCGTCGTCGGGTTTCTGGTGCTCGAGCGCAAGACTCTCGACGAAATCCGCGAGCTCGCCGATTCGACACGTTTCGATTACCACTGCTGGGACCTCTACGCGCGCGTCACCGAGTGGTACGAGGAAGACAAGGCCAGGTTGACCCATCGCGCGAAGACGCTGCACGACATCGAACACGGCGGGAACGAAGCGGCCGATATCGGCGCCTTGATCGCCGACCGGATCGTGCGCCGCCACCTGCAGACGATGGGCCGGATGAACGTGGACTACGACCTGCTTTCGTGGGAGGGCGACATCCTGCGATTGAAATTCTGGGCGCAGGCGTTCGACGTGCTGAAGGCTAGCGGCGCGGTGTATCTACAGACCGAAGGTCGCCTGGCCGGATGCTGGGTCATGCCTATTCAAGACGAGGCCCCAGAGCCCAGGGCTCAGGGCCCAGAGGCCAAAGGCAACAGTGACGCTCCCCTCTCGACTGACGACGAAGAGGAGGAGGAAGCAGGCGAGCGCGAGAAAGTCATCGTGCGATCCAATGGCGTCGTGACATATGTCGGCAAGGACATCGCCTATCAGTTCTGGAAGCTTGGTCTGCTCGGACGCGACTTTCACTACCGCGTGTTTGCGGACCGGCCGCGTGGGCCGCTCTGGGCCACCAGCTCCGCTGACGGCGAAGACAACCATCCGGCGTTCGGCGGCGCTGCCTACGTCTACAACGTCATCGATGTCAGGCAGTCGTACCTTCAGAAGCTGCTGAAGCAGGCGCTCGTGGCCGCCGGCCATCCCGAAGCCGCGGAGCGGTCGCACCATTTCGCGTACGAGATGGTTGCGCTCTCACACGCGACCGCACGCGAGCTCGGCTACGCTCCTGCGCCCGGCTCGGAGGACGCCAAACGGCCTTTCGTGGAGGTGTCGGGCCGCCGGGGCCTCGGCGTCAAGGCCGACGACCTCCTCGATACGCTGATGCGAAATGCCGGACGGGAAGTCGAAAAGCGCAACCCGGAGCTGAGCGTCAGCGAGCGCGAAAGGATCGCGCAGACGATTGGCATCGCAGCCGTGCGGTACTTTCTCATCAAGTTTTCACGCAACAAGATCATCGCGTTCGATCTCGAAGAGGCGCTGAGCTTCGAAGGCGAAAGTGGTCCGTACATTCAGTACGCCGTCGTTCGCGCAAACAACATCTTCCAGAAACTCCGCCAGCGTGACGGGCTCAGGGAGGCCGACCTCGTAGCGTCGCTCGAAGGTGTCCCGACGGACGAGCTGCTGGGCGCCAACGGCAGCCATGAGCTGTGGCAGCTCGTGCTCGACGCGTCGCGGCTCGACGAGGTGGTCGAACAGGTCGTCCGCTCGCTGGAATTCTCCGTGCTCGCCAAGTACGCCTTCGCCCTGGCGCAGGCATTCAACGCGTTTTACCACCGCTCCCCCATCCTCAACGAGGAGCGAGACGATGTGCGGCGATGGCGTGGGGCGGCGATAATCTATGTGCGGGATCAGCTGACGCGAGCGCTCGATCTGATGGGGATTGTGGTTCCACCAAGAATGTAGTCATCGATGATTGATGATCGCTACATCGGTTTGATCATCGATGATCGGTACATCGGTTCAACATCGATGCATCGATAAATGGATCGATGCATCGACAAATGATCCGATCGACCAATGACCCGATGACCAGATCGATACACAAATCATCGATCATCGATCCATAGATGCCGACTATCGCCATTGCGCCGTGTCGAAGCTGCACGACTACGAGGAAGCGGTTCGTCGTGCGGGCGGCGAACCGTGGGTGCTCGATCCGTCAGTGGATCGGCCTGAAGAAGTCATTCGCGCGGCCGGAGGCCTGCTGCTCGCTGGAGGCGGCGACGTGCGGCCGGAGATCTACGGCGCCGCTCCTCACCCGTCGTACCATGCCGCCGAACCGGGCCGCGACGAGTACGAGATCGAGCTGATCAAACGCGCGCTCGACGCCGACCTGCCGCTATTTGCAATCTGTCGCGGCATTCAGGTTCTGAACGTCGCGTACGGCGGCACGCTGGTGCAGGACATCCCTTCCGAAATGACGGCAACGCTGGAGCACAAGCTCGACGTGCCCCCCAACGAGCCCTTCACGATCGCGCACGAAGTGTGGCTCGAAAAGGATTCCCTGCTGGCGCGGCTCGCGAGCGACGCCGGCAGCGACGGTGACAGCCGTCAGGTCAACAGCCGCCACCATCAAGCGGTCAAGACGCTGGGCGCAGGGCTCGTCGCCGTCGCCACCGCGCCCGATGGTGTCATCGAGGCGGTCGAAGATCCCGCCCGCCGCTTCTGCCTCGGCGTGCAGTGGCACCCGGAGAACTTCTATAGAACGGGCGAATTCCGATCGCTCTTCGAGGGCGTTCGTTCGGGCGTGCAAGATCTGAGTACGAAGAATTTGAGGCATCGATGATCGATGATTTGTGCATTTATTGCAGCATTGGATCATTGGAACATCGAATCACAATTGGTTCATTGAATCATTGATTGGATCATTGGGGCGTTTGGAGAGCCGATCCGCGTGGCATTGTGTTTGCCTCGTATGTCCGCGTGAGTCAGGCCGACGAACTGCAAGCGCGCACCGACGCTTTCGCCGATCTATCTATCCGATTCGTTCAAGGACTACCTGATACGCCCGTCGTCCGACGTCTCGCGGGTCAGTATCAGGATGCATCTACGTCAACGGCCGCCAATTACCGCGCAGCGCGACGCGCCCGCTCGCACGCGGAATTCGTCGCCAAGATGGGCATCGTGTCGGAAGAGGCAGATGAATCGGTCTTCTGGCTCACACGGATGCGGAACGCGAAGGTGACGAGCGCAACGGTCAACCTCGCACCGGTGCTGGCGGAGGCCGAAGAGCTCGCGCGCATCTTCGGGGCGGCGCATCGAACGGCCCTACGGAAAAAGTCTTCCCGCCGATGACCATATCGATCATCGATGATCGATGACTTGATCCATTGCCCGAATCGATGATCCAATGCTCACATGATGATTCAATCCCCCATGATCAAACGATCCAATCGATGATCAGATCATCGATCATCGATCGTCGATGCTCACAGATCCCTTGGCAGCAGCTTCGGGCGGCCGGGAATGGTAACTGCCGCGAAGTGGCGCAGGTCCAGCGTCGCGATGGCGGTCGCCTTCACGCGGATCGCCGTGGCCATGACGACCGCGTCGACCAGCCCCATGCGCAGCTTCGGATACAACTCGGAAAGGCGCTGAGCCTCATCCAGGTCGGCCTCGTCACCCCACGCGACGTTGAACGCCCCCTCAGCGAGGTCGGTGACAAATGCCTCTTGCGCCCGTGAGCTGACGTGAGCGCCCACAAGGTAGTCGATCTCCGGCAGGATTGCCCACGGCAGGAGCCAGGAAGCCGGATCGCCGTCATAGAGCTTCCGCAGGACGTGGTGATGACGATCCGAACGGTCGATCAAGGCGACTATAGCGCCGGTGTCGGCGACAATCACCGTCGTCTGAGACCGGCCAGAAGCTCCTCGGCGCGTTCGCTCAGATCGCCGCTACGGCTGCGGCCCGCGCCGATGCTGCGCGGCCGGCGCGGCGGCGTTTCGCTGGCCGCATACCGCGCCACCGCCTCCCGCACAAGCTGTGCCGGGCGCGCATCCACGGGCGCGCGCGATGAGCCTTGAGGCGCCGATAGTCCGCGGCATCGAGATAGACGGTCGTTTTCTGAACCTCTGTCATATGGCTACCATATATGGTAGCCGTGGCTGCATGGACCGTCAACCGTCGACACATCGGTGACGCCATCGATGAGGCAATCCAATGAACCAAATCGATGATGCAATCAATGACCCAATGATCAAGTGATGATCCAATGCCTCAATGATCCGACGATTCAATCGATGCTCAAATCATCGATCATCGATGTCCCGATTCAATTGTCGTTGAAGGCCGCAACCACCTCCACGTGCGCGGTGTTCGGAAACAGATCGATGCCCGTGAGCTCGTCTAGGGCGTACCCAGCCTCCAGCATCGTTCGGGTGTCACGCGCGAAGGTGGCGACGTCGCACGACACGTAGACGATGCGCTGCGGCGCAGCCCGCAGCACGCCGGCCAATGCTGCCTTCGACATGCCGGTGCGCGGTGGGTCGACGATGATCGTCGACACGGGGCGCCCACCTGTTGACAGGAACGATTCGACGCTGCGGCGTAGGATGTTGACGCGGCCGCGGAACGGCTCCGCGTTCTCCTCGAGCGACGCGCCGCTTACCGGGTCTCCCTCGACAAGCGTGACGTCATCCGCGCCCGCCGCGGCCAGCGAAAGCCCGAACAGGCCGACGCCCGCGTACAAATCGATGACGCACCCGGGCACGGCCAGCGCCACCACACGACGAAGCAGCGGCTCCAGCAGGTATCGGTTTGCCTGGAAAAATGCCCTGACGTCGCGGCGCAACCGGAGCGCCGAGCGAGGATCGTCCGGGTTTACGTGCAGCACGTCGCTGACGCTGGGAATGCCGGCCAGCAGTTCCACACCCGGGCGGTCACTGCGCGCTGCCGAGAGACCCGTCAGGCCTCCGGCAAGCGCCGCAAACCTGGACGCGTCAACGCCGGCGTCGAGATCGAGATGGCACCCGCGCTCGTCGCCGCGGATGTTCTCCGAAAGCTCCACGCCGTTGAGACCTGTCAGCCGTTCGTGCGCAATGAGCCGTTCAGCAGCGGCGATCCACTCCGTTGTCTGGGGCAGAAGCTGCCCGCTTACGGCTGGATCGCATAACTGGTGGCTGCCCTCCCGAAAGAACCCGAGCCGACCATCGTGCACACGGAAACGAGCCCGCATGCGGTAGCCGCGCTCGGGCGAACCCAGTACCTCGGGGCGCGGAGGCGAGGAGAGACGTCCGATGCGCTCAAGCGCGTCGCAGATGATCTCCGCCTTCAGGTGGCATTGCCGCTCGTACGCGATGTGGGCGAACGTGTTACCCCCGCACCGCCAATCCGGCCCCGCGTCGCGGCGATCGGGCGAAGCCACGAGAACCTCGGTGGTCTCGGCGTGCAGGATGTTTTTCGCCGCTCGCTCCACTCGAGCGCGCACGCGTTCGCCCGGTATGCCGCCCCATACGAGCACCACCTGGCCATGGTGGCGCGCCAGCATCGGGCCGCCGACCGCCGGTTTCTCTATGTCGACGATGATTTCTGAGCCGATTTCCATCGGGGCGCGGACATTTGAACATCGATGATCGATGATCTGATCATCGATTGGATCATTTGATCATTGAAGCATCGATTCATCATGTGAGCATTGGGATCATTGATTGGATCATCGGACATCGCAAATGATTCATTGCGACCGTCGTCGAAAAGTCACCAACAGACGACCGCAATGATCTGACACGAATACGACGCCAATGATCCGATGAATCGATCGATGAGCCGATGCATCAATGTTGATTCAATGATCCGATGTACAAATGGATCAATCGATGATCAGATCATCGATCATCCATCATCGATGCTTGTGCGCTTCGTGGCTCAGTCGAATGTCAGCGTCGGCAGTCGTGCGTGCTCACGGAGCAGCCGTTCGACACACGCCCGCTGAGACTGAGCGTACGCATCGGCGGGCATGCGTCCACGGAAGGGCGACAGCTGCTCGTCGGCTTCGGCGGTAACGCGCCGCAGCGTCGCGTCATCGGAGGCGGCACGAGCCGCCTCAATCAGTCGTCGATCGAGCTCCCGAAGCCGATGCAGTAATGCGTCTCTCTGCCCGCCGCGCAGGTTCTTCGAACCCGCGCGCGCCGCATCCAGCTCACGGACGATCTCGTCCAGGGCGGCATCAATGGACCGGTCAGGTCCTCCCCGTCTCGCAACGAGGCGAGCCACTACACGGTCGAGATGCGTGGCGAGCGACTCGCGCGGCCGTCCGCCGGCGCGCTCCCCGCCGCTATCGCCGGCGGAGTCGGCGTCCCCACCGACACCTACCGCACGGCGCCATTCGTCGAATGCATCCAGGATGTCCGCGTCGCAGAACTCGATCCGGACCGGGCGTCGGCGAGGTCCCTTCGCGTAGTAGCGCTCGACGTATCGATCGATGCCCCGAAAGACAGCCTTGAGCGGAATGCCCTTCGACGCCCACGCGCACACCTGCTCGAACGCCGGCCCGACAATCCGGATCAGATGTCCGTCATTCTTCCGGCACAAATAGGCTTCGACCTGCCGACAGTACTGATCAGGAGCGTCGTTCACGCTTCTTGGTTCTCCGTGCTCGGTTCGTGTTCACGTTCGGTTCGAGGTTCCGGGTTCTTGGTTCATGGTTCGGATGCGCCGCGAGGGCCAATCAGCCGAACCTGAACACGAACGGAGAACCGAGAACACAGAAGCGTGAACGACAGTGTTTTACAACCAATTCACTTCACCGGAGGTCACGCGGATCGTCGCCGATGTCGTCCGCACCAGGAGCGCGCCCGTCTCGTCGACGTCTTCCGCCACCCCTTCGAGCTGCGCGCCTGCGGTCTCGAATTGGACCCGCCGCCGCAATGTGGTCGCCGCGCGCGCTCTCCAGGCAGCAATCACGTCCGCCGTGCGGCCGTGTTTCAGGTCAGCGTAGCGTTGCGCGAGCGCCGAGAGGCATTCCACGAACACCAACCCTCGATCGACATGACGGCCCAACTCCCCTTCCAGGCTGGTAGCGCGAAGGCCCACATCGGGCGGGTATGCCGCGGGCATCACGTTGATGCCGAAGCCGAGGACCACGTACGGAGTGCCGGCACCGTCCGAGGCGTTTGTGTTCGCCTCTGCCAGCACTCCCGCAAGTTTTCGCGGCCCGACGCAGACGTCATTGGGCCATTTGAGCTGCGCGCGAAGTCCCGTACCGACCTCGATGCCCTGCGCGACCGCGACCCCAGCCGCAATCGTCACCAACGGGAGGACGAGTCGAGGGGGGCGCAGCACAACCGAGACGTAAAGGCCTGCGCCTGGCGGCGAGGCCCACGTCCGTCCAAGTCGGCCGCGGCCCGCCGACTGCATATTCGCGGCGACAACCAGACCTTCGGCCGCGCCGCGCTCGGCCAACGACCCCGCAACGTCGCTCGTCGATGACACCTCCGCATACCAGAGGACGTGCCCGCCGCCGAATGGACCGAGGTGCCCGGCCGCGCGCGCCAACGGCTCCGCCAAGTCGATCGGCAAGGGCTCTGACAGGTTCATGAGTTCACGGGCGCTCGGGTTCCGGCTCGCAGCTCCCTGGGTTGCTCTGACTGGGAAGACGCGTTGAAGTCCGCGCATTGAATTTCCCTGCAGATGCAGCGCCCGCCGGTGAAGCTGGCAGGCGGAGCTTATCGTGCTTCGAGATGGCTGACAATGAGAGGGGTCTTCCTACCCCAGGGCTTTCTGAACAGACCGAGCTCAAGCGCGGAGGGCATGCGCTCGAGATGATTGTCGCCTGAGCGGTTCGTGGGTTGCGAGCAAGGTCGCCAGGGATTGCCTCGAGACTGGAGGCGAGAAGAAATATCCCTGGGCGTGCCGGCATCCAAGCTGCTCGAGCTTGGTGGCTTGAATGTCGTTTTCAACGCCTTCGGCGACGACGCCAGTGTCCAGCGTTCGGGCCAGCGCCAAGATGCTTTCGACGAGCGCAGGACGGTCGGGAAGTAGCAGGCTCCGCACGAACGACCGGTCAATCTTGAGCGCGTCGACAGGCAAGCTGTGGAGGTGGCTCAGTGACGAGTATCCGGTGCCGAAGTCGTCGAGGTATATCTTGACGCCGAGGCTCCGCAGTTCACGCAGAATCTCCGCGCTTTCACGCGGCCCGTGCATCAACGCGGTCTCGGTGATCTCAAGGCGCAGCTGTTCCGGCTCGATGCCAGCCTGATAGATGGCCTGTTCAACGACATTGAGAAAGCCGTGCTGTGCCAGCTGCCGGGGCGAGACATTGACCGTGATGTATTCGAGGCTGCTGACGGGAAATTGCCGGAGCAAGCGGGCAAAGGTGCGGCACGCCTCGTGCAGCACCCACGTGCCGAGCGGCTCGATGAGCCCGAGTTCCTCGGCCAGCGGAACGAATTCGCTCGGTGAGACAGCCTTTCCGTCACGATTCCAACGGAGCAGCGCCTCGAAGCCGACGCACAGACCGGCAGGCAGGGATACGATCGGCTGATAGAACACCTCGAACTCGTTGTTCGTCACGGCGCGCCGCAGGTCGTGTTCGAGACTGAGCCGGTCGAGCGCACGCGCGTGCATGTCTGCATCGAATAACTCATGCCGTGCTCTGCCGCGTTCCTTTGCACAGTACATGGCGGTATCAGCGTCCCGCATGAACTCTTCCGGATTGTTGTATTCCCTTGTACTGAACGCGATACCGATGCTGGCCGACGTGAACACGTCGCGGTTGCTGATGGAGAAGGGGGCGCTCAGCACGTCCTGGATTCGAAACGCGATGGCGTTGGCCTGCATCTCGTCACCGATCTCGTTCAAGAGAATGGCGAACTCGTCTCCGCCGAGCCTTGCCAGCGCATCTCCCTCCCTCAAACACGACTCGAGCCGTCGCGAGGCCGCGTTGAGCAGTTCGTCGCCAACCAGATGGCCAAGGCTGTCGTTGACGACTTTGAATCGGTCGAGGTCCAGATAAAGAACCGCGAAGCGGCCTTGGTGCCCCTGCTTGAAGTCGTGCAGGCGCTGTCCAAGACGTCCGACGAAGACCGCCCTGTTGGAGAGTCCGGTCAATGGATCGCGGAATCCGGCATTGCGGAGACGCTCTCGCGCGTCAACCCGTTCGGTCGTATCCGTCAGCGATCCCGTTAGGTACGCCGGGCGCCCGTTGCGGCCATGGACGGCTACGCCCCGACACAACACCCATCGACAAGTCCCGTCCTGGTGCCGCACTCGGTGGTCATACTGAATATGAGGGGTCTCGCCGGAGAGATGTGCCTGGATGGCTTGTTCAAGCCCCTCGCGATCGTCGGCGTGGACGTGTTCGAACCACGCCGCCTCGGGATGTCCGCTGAGGGGGGCTTCGGGCATTCCGAGCATCGCCCTCCAACGCTCGGACAAGTCGACCGATTGGCTACGAAGATTCCATTCCCACAGCGCGTCATTGGCAATAGCTGCAACGGCCGCAAATCGCTGCTCGCGTTGCTGGAGCACCTGCGCTGCGTGCTCCTGCTCCGACACATCGAGCCAGAGCACCGTCACGCTACCAGCATCAGGAAGAATTCGGATCCGTGCAACCCGGATTCCTGCCGCAGACGGCAACAGGATCCGCTCCAGCACTTGGGGGCCGCCTTTCGCCAACGCGCTATCGACCGATTGCAAAAGGCTCGTCTTCTTCAACGCCGGCAGGACATCGGCAAGTCGCCGACCCTGCGCCGTCTCAGCGGAACAGCCGACGAGACGTTCGAGGGCATCGTTCCAGAGCGTCACTCGACCGTCGTCACCGAGAATGCAGACGCCTTGATCCACGGAGTTGACGACTTCTCGACATCGCCGTTCGCGCGTGAGGAGGTCTCCGTGGAGTCGGTACGCGCGGTACCAGGAAGTACATCGGCACGGCTACCGCGGCCAGAACACTCCACGCACGGTGATCGATCGCTTCGACGATTACTACTGCCACTAGGGCCGCAATGAGATAGTCCGCGCCGGTTCGACCGGCTCGGAGCAGCCATGACAGAGACGGAGGGCGTCTTGCAGCCAGCGCTGATTCAAGTTCGGCCGAACCGCTCTGTACGACGCAGTACGCGGCGACAGCAGCGGCCACGGGGCCGCCCTGCTGCGGCCACATGAAATTGCCGGCCGTGCCACCGAGTAGCCAGTGGATGCCGCTCGCCGCCGAAGTTGCGGCGACCGCCGTGACGACGGGCATGAGCGACAGAGCACGCCGGCGCCGCGAGTCTGCAATCCACTGCGCGACGCTTCCTGCGGCTGAGACGAGCACTGCTGGCACGGCGCCGACCACCAGCAACGTGGTCAGGATGGCAACAAAAGCCGGCAACCCGGTGACGTGCTCGGGCATATGTCTCGCCTGGGGGCCACTGGAGAAGGAACGCGACAGCATGCGCCGGTCACGGACTCCGCAATGCACTGGCCAACCGCTGCTGGTGTGGCTGAAGCGATTGACTGCTAATGCCTTAATCGGTATGGAGCACCAAGGGAATGCTGCGGCGGCAGGTGTGGCGGTGTTTCATTCTGGAACAGGCCTCACAGTTTCGGGCCGAGCGAAACGGACTTGGCGCGCCAGGTTGGCCATTTCAATGACATGACCGCGCTCGCCAGAAGCGATCATGCGTCAGCGAAATGTCAGGCCTATGAAGCGAGTCCGTCGTCGTGCTCCTGAGCAGCTCGGTGGTTGCCCCCGGCCTCCGCGCTGCGGTCCGGCGGGGCTGCACTCCGCAGCCGAGGCGGATCAGCGCGCCGGCGTCTTCGAAACGGTGAACCGATCCAGCGAGTACCGGTCGGCGAAATTGACCGCGACCAGCAGCACGAATATCAGCACGTAGAGCCACATGAGATGCGCTACCTGGAAGTTCACCCGGGACACATTGCCGAACATCAGCAGGAGAATCGTAACGCCGCCGACGATGCTGGCCAGCCTGGTCTTCAGGCCGAGAACGAGCAGCACGCCGACGGCGAACTCCACGGGGGGCACGCTGTAGCTGAATGGATACACGAGCCAGGCCGGAAACAGCGGAAGCCCGATCAGCCGGATGGAGGCGAACTCGGTCGCGGTCTCCGACGCGAACTTCTCGAGTATCGGCAGTCTGACGCCGCCGTGCGCGACCATGTGGAAGCCCATCGTGAGCCGCAGCAGTAGATAGGCGACCGGCAGATCCCGCTGGAGCAGCGTGTGCTGCCAGCTGACGTCATCCCTGAACACAGGCATCGCAGGGGATTGTAGCCCGGCGGCGCTGATGCCTGGCCACGCTACGCCTCAAGACCACCCCTCGCGCATGAAGGCTTCGCCTCGTCTATGCAGGTTCGATCTCAAAGCTCAAGTCTGCCGCAGGCGCCGAGTGCGTGAGCGCGCCGATCGAGACGAAATCGGCGCCCGTTGCCGCCAGTTCGGCCATGCGCGTCAGCGTCACGCCGCCGGAGATCTCGGTCTTCGCGCGACCGCGGCACCGGTTCACGGCCTCCCGGATTTCGGGTGTGGACATGTTGTCCAGCAACACGATATCGGCCCCGGTTTCGAGTGCTTCGTTGACCTGGTCGAGCGTCTGCGCCTCGACCTCCGTGGGCATTTCGCGATTGGCCTTTCGCATCCGCGTGACCGCTCTGGCGACGTTTCCCGCAAGCCGGATGTGATTGTCCTTGATCAGGATTCCGTCATCGAGACCTGCGCGATGATTCTGGGCGCCGCCGACGCGAACGGCGTACTTTTCGAGCGCGCGCAGCAGCGGGGTCGTCTTGCGCGTGTCGAGAATGGTGATGCGCCCCGCGGCGGCGTCGACGAACTGGCGCGTGAGCGTGGCAATTCCAGACAACCGCTGCACGAAGTTGAGAGCCGTACGCTCGGCCGTCAACATGCCCGCCGCGTAGCCACGGTATTCAGCGACAACGGTCCCGGGCTCGCAGCTCGTGCCGTCTCCGTAGTGAACTGTGACCGCCACTGCCGGGTCCATCTGCCGAAAGGCTTCGGACGCGATGTCGAGACCCGCAATGACGCACCGCGACTTCGCGACCAGCACACCGCGCGCCTTCTGATCGCGCTCGATGACGGTTTCGGTGGTCACGTCGCCCCACCCGAAGTCTTCGGCAAGGGCGCGTCGGACGATCTCGCGGTACATGCCGGCCTCGAGCGGTTCGACCACGAGCGATACGGTCATGCCTGAGGTTCCTCAGCGAACCTCAGTTCGGGCTCTGCGATGTCTGCGAATGCCAGCTCCTTGATATGCATGGCAGCCATGAAGTCCGGCATCGCAGGCGTCAGCGGTTCAAACGCTGACGGCAGCACCGCGCGCTCGATTACGGCTTTCCCGGGCTTCTTCGCGAGCGCTCTGATGCGGCGTACCTCGGCCACGGCCGCCTGGCTTTGCAGAAACACGTTGCGCGCCGCGGCATCGCTGCCGCCAATCGCCTCGGTCACCTCGAGGCTCGTGGGCCACTGCGCCTGATGGACCGAACCTGGACGCCACCATGACCAGACCTCTTCGGTCACAAACGGCAGGAACGGCGCGAAAAGCCGCAGCAGCCCGGACAAGGCGACGAGCATCGCGCTGTTGGCCGACGCCGCCCCCTCCGCCGTGAAATCGCCATACCTCCTCGCCTTGACGAGCTCCAGGTAGTCGTCGCAGAACGACCAGAAGAAGCGTTCGGTCCGCTCGAGTACACGCGCGTAGTCATATCCCTCGAACAGATCGGTCGCTTCACTGACCAGCTGGGAGAGATCGGTGAGCATTCCCCGATCGAGCGGCTCAGAGATCGGTCCGCGTGGCTCCGATTGCAGCAACGCAAAGCGCGCCGCGTTCAGGATTTTGATCGCCAGCCGCCTGCCAACCTTGATTTGCCCCGGATCGTTGGGATCGAACGCCGCATCGCCACCGGGCCGCGCGCTTGCCGCCCAATAGCGCACGCCGTCCGATCCGAACTGCTCGAGGACTCCCATCGGCGTGACGACGTTGCCCTTCGACTTCGACATCTTCTTCCGGTCAGGGTCCACGATGAACCCGGAGAGCGCGGCGTGGGACCACGGCAGCGACCCGTGTTCGATGTGGGAGCGCAGCACGGTGGTGAAGAGCCACGTACGGATGATGTCGTGCCCCTGCGGACGAAGATCCATCGGAAAGAGCCGATCGAAGAGATCTTCGTCCGTCAGCCAGCCGGCCGCGATTTGGGGCGTCAGCGACGAGGTGGCCCAGGTGTCCATGATGTCCGGATCTCCGATGAAGCCTCCAACGGCACCTCGTTGATCCTCGCTGAATCCGTCCGGAACATCGGTGGATGGATCGATCGGCAGACGCGAATAATCGGGCACGATCGGCCGCGAATAATCAACTGCCCCCTCGCTTCCGACCCCATACCACAACGGAAACGGGACACCGAAAAATCGCTGGCGGCTGACGCACCAATCACCTGTGAGCCCGTTGACCCAGGTCTCGAAGCGATGCCGCATGTAGTCGGGATGCCACTGTAATTGCCGGCCCCGCTCGATCAACTCTTCCCGGTACACCATCGTCTTGATGAACCATTGGCGGCTCGAGATGATCTCGAGGGGGCGGTCACCCTTTTGGAAGAACTTGACCGGATGCGTGATCGGCTTCGGCTCGCCGACGAGATCGGCCGATTCACGAAGCAGCTCCACGATGCGCGCTCTGGCTTTGGCCGCCGACAGACCGGCCAGTTGCTCGTAGGCCTGCTGAGCGCGGGCGGCATCGCGCGATTCCCATCCTGGCGTGCCCCAGGCCACCGGCCGAAGCGTGCCGTTCGGCGCAATCACCGCGCGAACTGGAAGCGCGAGCTCGCGCCACCACGTCACGTCGGTGAGATCACCGAACGTGCAAATCATCGCGATCCCAGTTCCCTTCTCCGGGTCGGCGAGCGCATGGGCGCGTACAGGGACGGACACCCCGAACAGCGGCGTCAGCACTTCGGACCCGAACAGCGGCTTGTATCGCTCGTCGTCAGGGTGGGCAACAAGCGCGACGCACGCCGGGATCAGCTCAGGTCGCGTGGTGTCGATTTCGAGGAAACCGGTCCCGGACGCATCGGCACGCTGAAAGCGAATGCGGTGATACGCGCCTGGCTGCTCGCGGTCTTCGAGCTCTGCCTGGGCAACTGCCGTTCGGAAATCGACATCCCATAACGTCGGCGCCTCGAGCTGATAGGCGATCCCGCGCTGCAACAGCCGCAGGAACGATGCCTGCGACACGCGCTGCGCCCGCCGACTGATCGTGGCGTAGGTCATCGACCAGTCCACCGACAGGCCGAGATATCGCCATAGATGCTCGAACGCTTTCTCGTCTTCGGCCGTCAGCTCGAGACAGAGCTCGACAAAATTCGGCCGCGACACCGACACCGGATGCTTCGCCGACGCGCCTCCCGACGTCTTGCCCTGGCCGTCAGGCGGCCGGAACGCGGAGTCGTACGGCAGCGAAGGATCGCACCGTACGCCGTAATAATTCTGCACGCGCCGCTCGGTCGGAAGACCGTTGTCGTCCCATCCCATCGGATAGAACACTGCCTTGCCACGCATCCGCTGAAACCGGGCAACGAGGTCGGTGTGCGTGTACGAGAACACGTGACCTACGTGCAAGGAGCCGCTGACGGTCGGAGGCGGGGTGTCGATCGAGTACACCTCCGCACGCGTGTGATTCCGGTCGAATCGATACGTGCCGTCCTGCTCCCAGCGCGCGTTCCATTTCGCTTCGAGGCCTTCGAGCGCGGGTTTCTCGGGCAGGGTGATCGGGTGCTGCAGGTCGGCGACTTCAGGCATCATTCACCACGACTCCACACGAGACCGCACGTTCTTCCGGATGAAGTCGACGATCTCCTGCATTGGCGTGCCCGGGAGAAAAATGCCTCGCACCCCGATTTCGCGGAGCTTCGGGATGTCGACGTCGGGAATGATGCCCCCAACGACCACGAGGACGTCGTTCAGCCCTTTCTCCTGCAGCAGCGCCATGATGCGCGGGCAGATGTGCATGTGAGCGCCGGACAGAATGGACAACCCGATTACGTCCGCGTCTTCCTGCAATGCTGCGGCCACGATCTGCTCGGGCGTTTGACGGAGGCCTGTGTAAATCACCTCCATGCCGGCGTCGCGCAGCGCGCGCGCGATGACCCGCGCGCCCCGATCGTGCCCGTCGAGTCCGGGCTTGGCGATGACAACCCGTATTTTCTGAGGCATCTTCAATCAAATGACCGGCGTCTCTTCGTATTCCCCCCAGACCTCTCGGAGCGCGTCGCACATCTCACCTATCGTGGCGTACGCGCGCACGGCGTCGAGGAGAAGCGGCATCGTGTTCTCGCCGGCCTGCGTCCCTGCCTGGAGCCGTGCCAAAGACGATCGCACTCGGTCGTTGTCGCGGGCCGCTTTCACGTGCTCCAGCCTGGCCAGTTGCCGGTGCGCGACCGACTCATCGATGTAGAGAATTCCGACCGCCTCCTGCCGCTTCTCGACAAACGCGTTGACGCCGACGATGATGCGGTCGCGCTGCTCGACGGCCTGCTGGAATCGGTACGCGCTCTCGGCGACTTCCTTCTGTGGATATCCGCGCTCGATGGCCGCCACCATGCCGCCCATGCGATCGATTGCATCGAAGTACGTCAGCGCCTCTTCTTCGAGATCGCGAGTGAGCTTCTCGACGAAATACGAGCCGCCGAGCGGATCGACGAGGGCGGTCACGCCGGTTTCGTACGCAATGACCTGCTGCGTCCGGAGCGCAAGCGTCGCGGTTTCCGCTGTCGGAAGCGCGAGCGCCTCGTCCAGTGAATTGGTATGAAGAGACTGCGTGCCGCCCAGCACGGCGGCCAGGGCCTGAAGCGCCGTCCGAACGACGTTGTTGTATGGCTGCTGCGCCGTCAGCGACACACCAGCGGTCTGCGCGTGAAAGCGGAGCTGCCACGACCGGGGATTCACTGCGTGAAAACGATCGCGCATCACATGTGCCCAGATGCGGCGGGCGGCGCGGTATTTTGCGATCTCCTCGAAGAAGTCGCTATGAGAGTTGAAGAAGAAGGAGATGCGCGGCGCAAAGTCGTCCACGAACAGCCCGGCGTCGATGCCGTACTGGACGTACTCGATCCCGTCGCGAAGCGTGAATGCGAGCTCCTGCGCTGCGGTCGCGCCCGCCTCGCGAATGTGATAGCCGCTCACCGAAATCGTGTTCCACTTCGGCACCTGCTGTGTGCAGAAGGCAAACACGTCGGTCACGAGTCTCATCGAGGGACGCGGCGGATAGATGTACTCCTTCTGCGCGATGAATTCCTTGAGGATGTCGTTCTGAATGGTGCCCGACAGCGTCTGCCAGCTGACACCCTGCTTCTCCGCCACAACGAGGTACATGGCGAGCAACATCGCTGCGGGCGAGTTGATCGTCATCGACGTGGTGATTGCGCTGAGGTCGATTCCGTCGAACAGCGCCTCCATGTCGGCCAGCGACGTCACGTTGACGCCGCACTTGCCCACCTCGCCGAGCGAGAGCTCGTGATCCGGATCCCGGCCCATCAACGTGGGAAGGTCGAAAGCGACGCTCAATCCCGTCCCACCAGCCGCCAGGAGCTGCTTGTAGCGCGCGTTGGTCTCTTCCGGGGTACCAAATCCGGCAAACTGCCGCATCGTCCAGAGCTTGTCGCCGTAACCGCCGGAGTGAATGCCTCGCGTATACGGAAATGCACCGGGGTTGCCGAGGTCGCGCTCGTAGTCGAGCGACGAGATGTCGGCAGACGTGTAGACGCTGGCGATGGGACGCCCGGAAACCGTCGTGAAAGAACCGCGAGGTGCCGACGCCGGTGCCACCTCGGGCGCGGAGGTCGCGCTCTTCATCCTGTTTCCATTCTAAATTCAAACGTACGTGGGGCGGGTGCCGAGACGGAGGTCCGACCGAGTGCCGAGCGGACCCGCCTAAACAGAAACGCGTAAGTCAACAGCCAAAGGTCAAAGGTCGAATCACGTCCTGGCAGTGTTTGCCTTTTGACTTTTGACCTTTGCCTTACGAGATGCTGTTTAGAATAGTACACGCATGGCGGAACACGGCAGCATCTTCAAAGCGATGCTCCAGGAGTTCGACGAGGCAGCCCGCCTCCTCAAGCTCGATCCCGGCATCTGGAAGATCCTCACTCATCCCAAACGCCAGATCATCGTCTCGTGCCCTGTACAGATGGACAACGGCGAGATCGAGGTGTTCACTGGCTATCGCGTCCAGTACAACATCACGCTGGGACCTGCCAAGGGTGGCATTCGCTATCACCCGGACGTGTCGCTCGATGAAGTGACCGCGCTCGCGGCGTGGATGACCTGGAAGTGCGCCGTCGCACATATTCCCTTCGGCGGCGGCAAGGGTGGCGTGGTCTGCGACCCGACTCGAATGTCGCGCCGCGAGCTCGAAGCGCTCACCCGTCGCTACGTCGCAGAAATCATCGATGCGATCGGCCCCGAGAAGGACGTGCCCGCGCCGGACGTCAACACCAACGATCAGGTGATGGCGTGGGTCATGGACACCTACAGCATGCACGTCGGCCACACGGAGACCGCGGTCGTTACGGGAAAGCCGATCGAGCTGGGCGGCTCAGTGGGGCGACGCGAGGCAACCGGGCGTGGCGTGATGATCGTGACCAGAGAGGCGGCAAAGCACCGCGGCCTCGACATCACCCAGGCCAGAATTGCCATTCAGGGATTCGGCAACGTCGGATCCGTGTCGGCCGACCTGCTCTCGCGCCTCGGCGCGAAGATTGTGGCTGTTACGGACGTGCGTGGTGGCGTGTACAACGCAAAGGGTCTCGACGTTCCGAAGCTGCTCGAGTATGCCGTCCAGCACAAGACAGTGGAGGGCCTCCCCGGCGCGGAACCACTCACGAACGAGGAGCTGTTCGCGCTCGACGTCGACATTCTGATTCCAGCGGCGCTCGAGAACCAGATCACCGTCGACAACGCTTCGACCATCCGCGCCAGCATCGTCGTTGAGGCGGCAAACGGTCCAGTGACACCTGACGCCAACAATGTGCTTCACCAGCGCGGTATTTTCGTCGTGCCCGACATTCTCGCGAACTCGGGTGGCGTTACCGTGTCGTACTTCGAGTGGGTGCAGGACCGCTACGGCTACTTCTGGGAAGAGAGTGAAGTGAACGCCCGCCTCGAAAAGAAGATGCACGAGGCCTTCCACGACGTGCTGCGGACGTCGAAGAAGTACAACGTGGACATGCGAACTGGCGCGTATATCGTGGCGATTGACCGCGTCGGGACCGTCACGCGCGTTCGCGGCATGTACGCGTAAATCCAACCGCCACACGTAGAGCGCACGCTTCAGCGTGCGCGAGTCAGGATCGCGCAGGCTGAAAGCCTGCGCGCTACGATCCGATGCGCAGCGGGACCAAGTCTTTCGCTTCGCCCGTCGCGCCTTTGACGGTGATCTCCACCAGGTACTCCCCAGTGGCAATCGAAGCGAGGCTCAGATCGATCTGATGGGTCCCGCCGACGGTGGTTGCGGTCACTGGTACGTCGGCCATCTTCTGCCCCTGGCGATTGAGCAGAATGGCCGTCGGCGTGGCGTTGCCGTAGACGTCGAAGCGAATCAGCAACCGTTCGGTGCGCGAGAAATCGCGTCCCACGCCCGGAACCGCGCTGGCGTCGGCCGCAATTGTCCGGAAGTCGAGGGCGTTGCGTGCGCGATGCACGCGCGGAGTGCTCAGCGCGGCATCCGGCGATGTCAGGTCGGGAACGACGATGGTGCGAATTTCGCTATCGAGCGTGCCGCCACCTGCCGCGGCCTCGACTGACATACGCAATTCCAGCTCACCAGGTGGCGCATCGAACGTGAGTCGCTGAGGGCCTGACGCTGGCGCCGCGGAAGGCGTGGCCGGTGGCGCTGTCGACGCAAGCGCGGCGTCCGGGGACCGCCCGCGGAATACGAGATCCCCTGTCGGGCCGGCCGCAATCAACGACACGCGGCCCGGCTGCGGCTGATCGCGCCGCGCACCAGCGGGCTGGGCCAGCGGCTCCCAGATCAACGTGACGCGCGTCTTGCCCGCTTCGCCCCGCGCCGTGCCGACCCATGTCCGCACATATTTCCCGGCCTGCACCGACGTGGCGATTGAGGCGAGCGCCTGCTGGACTGGTTTCGGCGCGTCCGGCGTCACTCGCGCCGCGCGCGTAATCTCTTCGGCCGTGAGCGCCCAATATCCTTTGCGTGCCCGGACGTCGACGCCGCGCCGTTTGAGCCTGACGGTGATTTGGTGAAACTTGCCGTCGGCCGGCGCCTGCGTGGAGTTGTAGCCAACCAGGTAGTAGTAGCTCGAGTCGCGGACAATCTGCGCCAGACCGGGGGCCAGGTCGTTCTGATTCACGATCGCCCGCGCATCCGTCTCGTCGGCGATCACGCGCAGCGTGTCCTGCGTCACCTGCAGCGAACGGCGATCCTGGTTGGGGCCGACTGCCTCGTCTATGCCGTACTCGAACACCGCGAGCCCGCGCGGATCGAGAGTGTAGATGGCCGCATTGTTCCGGTTTGCCGCCGTGAACACGTCCCGGAGCTGCGAATACAGATCCGACTGCGCAAACCACGCCGCCGTCTCTTCGCGCGGGTTGTTTTCGCCCGCCATCGGATTTCCCCTCGCAGGGTTCCGAGGATCCAGGCCACCGAGCGATGCATCGCTATTGCGCATCTGCGGCGGCAGCATCACCGTCAGCCCTTCGCTGACGTAAATGATCGCCTTGCGTCCTTCACGCAGCCCGCCGAGCCGCGTGGCCAGACCTCGGAGCGCGGTCATGACAACCTGATTCCGAATCTGCTCCACCACCTCGGACGGCGCACGCGCGTACTGCTCTTCGAACGCGTTGCGCGGCCGGTAGTCGAACTTACGCCCCTCGAACCGCTCGATGGCGCTCACCACCGACGCCGTGTTTCTGGTAAACGAGATGCCGTCGAGCGGCGTCAACGGGTACATGATGCCGACGACGTCGTTGGGCCGGAGCTGGGTTTGAATGAACCGGATGAGCGGTTCTTTCACCGCGAGCGAGTTGCCCAGCCGGACGTGATAGTCGTCGAAAAAGAACACGAACAGGCGCACGTCGTCGCGTGAGATCTCGATCTCTTCGTCAATCCGGTTGCGAAGCTCGCGCGGCGGCGGATCACCAGGACGCGGATTCCCGTCGACGCGAACGAGCCGGAATTGCTCGATGGTCTGCGGCCGCCCGTCCTCGAGCACCTCGAAGTCCGCCTGCGTGAGATCCGTGACCGGCTGTCCCTTGCCGTCGTGGACGATCACGTCCACACGGACGAAGTTCACGCCCGCGCGAAAGGTTGGTTGCTGCGGAGCGTCTCCCTGGGCGGCCGGTTGAGCCGCAGCGGGCTGCTGACCGGCATCCTGCGTCGCGCCGGCCTGCGGTGTCGGACCAGCCTGCGCAGCCGGCCGGACCGTGACGGCCTGTATCACGGCGAGCGAGACAGCGAGGAATACGGCGAATGATGCTCGGCTCATACCTCTGATGCTCCGCCTTTTCCGGGATAATACCACCTGAAACTCAACGACACGGGGATTTGCTCGCTGCATCTCCCGTGCCCGCTATGAATTTTGACGGATTCATGACAGGCGAACGTGCGACAGGCTGAGACTCTCCCGGGACTGACCATCCTGCGGGAAGACGAGGCGCTGTTCCGGGACAGCGTGTACGACTTTGCGGACCGCGAGATCCGCCCGAGCGTCCGGGAGATGGATGAGCAGGCAAAGATTCCGCGCCAGCTCATCGACAAGCTGTTCGACCTTGGCGTAATGGCGATCGAGGTCCCCGAAGCGCAAGGAGGCCCGGGCGCCGGTTTCTTCCACGCGGTGCTGGCGGTCGAAGCGCTGTCGCGCGTCGACCCGTCGGTTGCCGTCCTCGTCGACGTCCAGAACACACTGGTAATCAACGCGCTGATTCGCTGGGCGTCGTCCGACCTGAAGGAAGAATACCTTCCGCGGCTCGTGGGCGGCGCGGTCGGCGCCTATGCGCTCTCCGAAGCAGGGTCGGGAAGCGACGCGTTTGCGCTGGCAACGTGCGCGTCCGAGCGAGGCAACGATTTCGTGCTCAGCGGACGGAAATTGTGGATTACGAACGCCGCTGAAGCGGAGGTCTTCATCATCTTTGCGACGGTCAATCCCGCAGCAGGCTACCGTGGCATCACGTCGTTTGTCGTCGAACGCGGGTTTCCGGGGCTGGTCGTCGGGAAGAAGGAAGACAAGCTCGGTATCCGCGCCAGCAGCACGTGCGAGATCCTCCTCGAGGATTGCCGCGTGCCCCGCCGCAATGTGCTCGGTGAGATCGGCAAGGGATACAGGGTGGCGATCGAGACGCTCAACGAAGGACGAATCGGCATCGGCGCGCAGATGATCGGCCTCGCGCAGGGCGCGCTCGATCACGCGGTCCATTACACGAAGGATCGCAAGCAGTTCGGCAAGGCGATCGCGGAATTTCAGGGGGTGCAGTTTGAATTGGCACGGGCGGCCACCGAGCTCGAAGCGGCCCGGCTCATGGTCTACAACGCGGCGCGCCTGCGCGACTCCGGCACGCCGTTCGTGAAGGAGGCCGCCATGTGCAAGCTGTTCTCATCCGAAGTCGCCGAGCGCGTCACCTCCCTGGCGGTGAACCTGTATGGCGGTTACGGATTCGTCAAGGACTACCCGGTGGAGAAGCTGTACCGCGACGCGAAGATTGGGCAGATTTATGAGGGCACGTCCAATCTGCAGTTGCAGACGATCGCGAAACAGATCCTCGCGTGAGCACGACCGATTCGAGAAACTCGGTTACGAGGTAGACACGCTCAATAGACGGAGTGAGGAGGGTGCATGCGCACGATGTTCGTCGTTGTCCTGACGCTTGCGGTCAGCGCGGTCTCGCCCGACGCCGGCGCGCAGTCCATTTCGGTCAATCGCGTCGAGGTGAGCAGCGACGCGGCGCGGAAGCTGGTCGAAGCCTGCGTCGACTACGCCAAACGGAACAAGCTCCTCGTCGGCGCGGCGGTCGTGGGCATCGATGGCGTCCTGATCGACTTCCACCTGATGCAGGGCGCGACCGCGACCAACTCCGAGACCGCGATCCTCAAGGCGAAGACCGCCGCCCACTGGCGGCGTCCGACGAGGGAGCTCGAGGAATGGGTCAAGACCCAGAGCAACAAGGCACCCGAGTGGATCGGCGACTTCCCGCGCGCCGGTGGCGTGCCCATCGAGATCGACGGCGCGGTCGCCGGCGCGATCGGCGTCGGTGGTGGCGGCGAGGAGGGGGACAACTGCGCGCAGTACGCCCTCGACACCGTCATTCAGAAGCGGCGGTAGTACGGAAGCCGTCGTTCACACTTCCGGCTTCTGACTTCTCGGTTCGTGTTCAGGTTCGGTTCGAAGTCCGCGGTTCCGGGTTCGGCGTTCCGTTAGTTCGACGTCGACGACGTCGTTGGCACCGGCACGGCCGCGGGGACGGCACACACGAAGTTCGCCCCGTCATCGATGCTGCCGGAGCCTCGGTAGCGGGCCACCTGAGGGTACGGACACAACGGCCGTGTGCGGACGATCCTCCCATCGAGTTCACGCGCGGCGGGGATCGAGGTCGGTGCGGCGCTTTTCTCAACCCATTCGACGAGCGGCGTGACGGCGTCGAAGACGCTCGTGCCGATCCCCCCGCCGCAGTGGAACATACCGGGCACCATATAGAGCTTGAAGAAGTCTGGCGTCGAAGGACCCATCCGTTGCGTGACCTGCTCGTAGTACTGCACACCCATCAGGGGGTTGAGTGCCGGATCGGCCCAGCCGAAGTACATCAGGATCTTGCCTCCGCGGCCGCGGAAGCGCGTGAGGTCCGGATTGGTGGCATCCGCGATCGAGCGGTAGTGCTGCATGCGCTGCGGATCTTTGTCAAAGTCGAACGTCGTCCAATCGTAGGTGGGATCAGGTTTTCCAAACGCCATGTACTGAAGGGTTCCCTCGCCGAAGAACAAGGTTGCAGAGCGACGAGCGTCCGGTTGTGGCGGCAGGAGCCACGGAACCCAGCCCGTTCTGACGCCAGCCGCAGACGGTGCAGCAACCTCAGAGCCAATAGGCCACCCAGCCCCAATCGAGCGATCGCCGCTCTTCACGCCGCCGTAAATCGCATTGAGCGTCTGCACCTGCTCCGTGGTGAAGCAGGCGTTTCGAGGCTGACCTTCCGCGCATCGCGGAAGATCCGACGAAGGCTTGAACGCGCAGCGACGCGGATCCGCAATCTCGCCATCGGACAGTCCGTCCGATGCGTCACATTTTCCGTAAACGGCGTCGGCGACGACCTTCACCTGTTCGGCCGTGATCGGTGCGGCGGCGAGCATCTTCTGGTTCCAGATCTCGCTCATCAAGGTGCCGGCCATGTCCAACACGGGCGCACCGACGACGATCCCGTCGAAGTCGTCCGGGAACCGTCTGCGCCGACATGAGCCCCTGTCGTCCGCCCTGTTGAACATCCGTTGAAATACGGATCGGCGCACAGGAAGGTCGTAGTACGACTGCGTGATTCGTTTGGCTGTCACGGCAGCCACATGAATCGCTCGATACGCAAAGTCGAGAACTTCTGCGAGTCCGCTGCAAACGAGGCTCCCGGCTCGACGGAAGCGTCGTGACCGGTATTCGTCTGAACGACCGCAAACCCGCGCTGGAGAGCCCCGTCGCGGTTCGTGACGCGCGCCGGCGCATCGAGCGCCTCGCCCGCGGAGCCTCCATTGCCAAACATGTATAGTCGCCCGTTCCACTGCGCCGGCAGGCTCAACTCGAATCGCACCTCCGGCAGGATCTGACCGAGGATTCGGCAAAAGGTGGGCACCGCGCCCGACGCGGTCACTGTCGTCGCGGAGAGAATCGAGAACTCGTACGTGGTCAGGCTGACGACCGCGTCGCAGGCAATCCGCGGCTCTGCGCTACGCGCGTCCGCAAGGCTCGTGGGCCGCCAATCCTTGAATGGCCGGACTGCATTCTGTGCCCGTGCGTGCCCCGCGAAAAGGACCAGGATCGTTACCATTGCGGCCGCGATCCGAGTTGGACGCCGTCTCATCGTCAGGCTCCTTGGCAGCCGAGCACCGAAGGTGAACGTCGAACCGAACCTGAACACGAACCGAGAACCTAGAACTGAGAAGCGTGAACGACAGGCTTCTCTCAGTTCAGCGTCCAGAGCGCGAGCGTCGACGCGTCCTTGACGAAGATCCGGTTGCCCGAAATCGCTGGCGGCGCCCAGGTGGAGAACATCTCCTCGGGAGCCACCCGGTAGCGCTTGATCAGCTCGAACCCGGTGCGGCTCGCGCGGAAGATCACGAGCTCCCCGTCGTTCTCCATGCTGAAGATGATGTCGCCGGCGCGCTCCACCGCGACATTGGCCGCCTGCCGGCCCTCCGACGCCCACAGCGTCTTCCCGGTCTTCATGTCCACCGCGTAGTACTGACCCATATTTCGCTGGGTCATGCCGAACATCACGTCGCCGTCGAGCACCGTATTGCTCAACCGGTTGGGTGGGTCGTCGCTCATCCACGTTTCCTCTGCGACCCACTTGTTGTCGCGCCGGGCGATGGTCACCGCCCGCATCGGCCCGTTGTTGTTCCAGACGACGACCGACTGGCCAAAGCGCAGCGGCGTGATCGAATTGGTGAAATTCGAGCTGGCGAACGGCCTCTCCCACAGCAGCGCGCCCGTGGCGACGTCGACCCCGACGAGCTTCGACTGCGTGATGGTGACTAGCTGCCGCACGCCGCCGAAGTCCGCAATGATCGGCGAGCCGTAACCCGGACCGTCGCCGTTCCAGCTCCATTTCTCCGCGCCGGTGTTCACGTCGAACGCCGTGAGCGCCCCTTTATCGTGGCCGCCGACATGGAAGATCACCAGACCGCGGTCGACGATCGGCGAAAAGGAGTGCGACGTGTACATCGGGAGCGGCATCGAGCCCGGCTTCTGCCAGACCTGCTTGCCGCTGGCTGCGTCGTACGCCGTGACGGCGCCGGCCATCCCGATCGCATAGAGGCGCCCGTTGGCGAGCACGGGCGTCGACTTCGGCCCCGGCCCGTGCGCCTTCGCGGCGCTGCTCATTTCGAACGACGCGGGATACGCAGTGCGCCACAGCACTTTTCCACTGGCAGCGTCGATGGCGCTCATCACCTCGTCTTCGCCCTGTCGCGAGAACACATACACACGGTTGCCCGCCACGAGCGGCGTCGCATAGCCGGTTCCGATGTCGATCTTCCAGCGCTGGGTGAGGTTCTCGGGCCAGGTCGCCGGCGCCGTGAAGCCGGTCACAACCCCGTCGCGATTGACGCCGCGCCACTGCGTCACATCGGTCGCGGCCTGCCGCGCCTCACTACCCGCGGTGAGAGCCGCTGCCAATACAACCACAACCACTGCAACGCGCATGATTTCTCCTTGACGATGATGGTTAGTGGTTAGCGGTTGTCTACCAGCTACCGACTACCACCTACCAGCTAGTTCGCCCGAACGTTGTAGGCGGTAAGAATACCCTGATTCCGCAGGTAGAGACGCCCGCCGCTCACGACCGGATGCGCCCATGACGGCCAGCCCTGATCGGCAATCGTAAAGCGTCCCAATTCGCGGTAGGCGGCCGGTGTCGCCTCGGCGAGACCCACGACGTTGTTCTCGCTGAGCAGGTAAAGCCGCCCGTCGGCGTAGGCGAGCGACCCCTTGCCGACGCTCCGGTGGCGCCACATCACCTTTCCCGTCGCGAATTCCAGGCACGTCAGGATCGAATTGTTGAAGCCATACAGATAACCGTTCACGAGCACGAGGCCGCCGTGGTGATTCTGCATGTCGCGCGTGAAGTAGACCTCTTGCGCGCGCACCTCTCCGGCGTCCGCGCGAAGCGCGAGCAGCGCACCTCCGGTGCCGTAGTTCGACGAGTAGAACACCTTGTTGTCGCCGAACACAGGTGTCGCGATGTTCGCGGTGTCATTCGCGACTGCCTGATGGCGCCACATCAGCTTTCCGTCCGAAGCGCGCACGCCGACGCCAGCCTCAGACGTGAGCGTCATGATCGTGCGAACTCCCTGGACGTCCGCGACGATAGGCGACGCGTAGCCTGCCTGGTCACTCAATTCCTTGCTGGTCCAGATCGTCTTGCCGGTCATCTTGTCGAGCGCGGCCATACCGGCACCACGCCCGCCCGGCGTGACGACGACCTGGTTGCCGTCCACGAGCGGCGACTCGCTGATCAGCCACCCGATATTGCGGCCGCCGAAATCCTGCAGGATGTTGCGCTGCCACACGACGGTTCCGTCCTGGACGCGGAGACACGCGAGATCGCCGTTTTCGGTGAGCACGTACAGGCGATCGTCGTCCACCGTTGGCGTGCCTCGCGGGCCAGGACCCTGATAGTTCTCGACCGCCCTGCCGATGATGCGTACCCACAGGAGCTTGCCGTCCATTCGACTGAGCGCCGACACGACACTCTGCGAGTTCCGCATGCCCTGCACGTAAACCCGATCACCGCGCACGGCGATCGACCCGAATCCCGCACCCAGGTTGGTGGTGGACCACACACGCGGCGGCCCTGATGCCGGCCACTCGCGCAGTAAACCCGTTTCCGGCGACAGCCCGGAGCGTCCAGGACCACGCCACTGTGGCCAGTCGCTGGACACCGGCGCCTGCGCCGTCACTGAAACCACGAAGAACACGAACGTCGCGAAGAACGCCAACGGTACAACGAGCCGCGGAGGCACAGAGACACAGAGGCTCAAACGGCCTAAGAGTTTCTCTGTGACTCTGTGCTCTAACCCCGAGAATTATTGCGTCGCGCGCAGATTTTTCGTGGCGTCGATTCTCGGGGTTAGTAGCACCTGTGTCACAGCGTCTCTGGAGACACAGCGCGGCCACGCGAACCCGACTTGGTTGCGGTCTTGGCCGCGCTGTGTCTCTGTGGCTTGTTACGCCCATTCGTCGCTCCTAGAAACGCACTCCGACATTCAGGCCATACGTGCGCGGCGCGCCACTCTCCCCCAGGAACCCGGATCGGGCCAGCTGGGGATCGAACGCGAACGCTACCGGAACGTAATGCGTGTCAAAGGCGTTCCTGATCCATCCTTCGGCGTACAGGCGTCCCCTCTGGAGGCCGCCGCGAAAGTTCGTCAGCGAATAGCTGTCCTGCCCTGCCCTGTTGAGATCGTCGTACTGGAACGCCCCGTAGAAGGTCACGTCTACGCGTCCATATACCGTCGCATCCGCTCGAACGGCTCGCGAAAACTGTGTGCCGAATGTGGCGGTGTAGTCGGGCGTGTTGGGGATCTCGTTGCCACCCACGTTCACCCCGCTCGAGATGCTGCCCGGCTTGAAGGTAGCGTCGGTATACCCGAACGCCGCGAATACGTCGATGCCGGGCTGCACGCGCGCGTTGAGATCGAGCTCCACTCCCTGGCTGAGCGCGCGCCCAACGTTCGCAATGTAGAACTGCGCAGGGACGAACGGATCCGGCAGGTTGAGCTGCAAATCGTCCCAATCAATGCGAAACACCGCGGCATTCGCCATCACACGGCCACCCATCCACGTCGTCTTCACGCCGCCTTCGAGGTTCCACGTCTGCTCTTCGCCGTATGACTCAAACCCAGCGGGAGAAGCTGCGTTGAATCCGCCTGCCTTGAACCCACGCGCGACGACGCCGTACACCATGGCGGCTGGGTCGAAGCGGAATGCCACCGAGAATTGAGGCGATACGTTGGAAAACCCTTCCTCGTCTGTGACGAGACGGCCAGGCGCAATCGCCGGCGCGAAGAACGTATTGAGCGATGCCTTCTTGCTCTCGTGATCGACGCGAGCGCCAGCGGTGATATCCAGCCGATCGTCGAAGGTCGCCGTCGCCTGGCCGTAGACGCCGATTCCGGCATCGTCGAGCGTGGCCTGCGGCGAATGCTGTGCCACCGGAAAGGTCACGAATGGAGAAAGCACGGACGGGGAGAAATTGTTGATGGCATCCTGCTCGTAGTTCTGCGTGAACAGGAACACACCGGCCTGCCATCTGATCGGCACGTCGGCGGAAGCACGCCATGGCGCGTTGGCGGCAGAGCCGATGCGGACCTCCTGCGTGAATTGGAAGCTCTCCTCCGTATTGCTGCGTCGGATAAGAGGAAGCGGCGTGTAGTCGAGATCCGTCTCATCGAACGTCTTCCAGTTCAGGAACCCGGTCGTCGTCGACAGGTTGATCCGTCCTCCTGCCCGCCGGGCGAGGATCGTCGTGCCCACCAGATCACGATCCGTGTGCCCCTCGAAATCACGTGCCACTTCGAACGGATTTGCACGAAGGGCGGCAAGGTCGTTGAGTGCGTAATCGCCGTCGCGCGCCCGTTCTCCGTTCACGATGACGCGCGTTTCCCAGGTGGCGGACGGAGTCCAGAGCAGCTGTCCTTTGCCCGCAAAGGCAGACCGACTATCGACGTCGTTGCCGGTCACGACATTCCGAGTAAATCCATCGCGGCGTCCGTACGCGATAGCGCCGCTGACACCAATCCGTCCTGCCGCAAGCGGCCCAGACACTCCCGCGCGAAGCTCTCGCCCGTCGAAATTCGCAAGCGGCACCGACGCCCCATACGACCAGTTATTGAGCGATGGACGGGCGCTGACCACGTTGATCACGCCGGCCAGCGTGTTCCGCCCGAACAGCGCACTCTGTGGTCCGCGAACGAACTCGATCTGGTCGACATCCAAAAGGTCGATGCTCGACGTGTTCGAGTTGAGCTGTGGAACACCATCGAAATTCGTCGTGATGGCCGGATTGGCGGGACTCGAGCCGATTCCCCGGAACCGCGGGTTGCTCAGCTTGCGGGCCGTGAAATCCGAGAAGTAGGTATTGGGCGCATAAATCGACGCCTCGCGCACGGTGCGTACGCCGCCGCCCGAAAGCGTCTCCTGCGACACAGCGGTCACGCTGACTGGCAGAGTACGCGGGTCGGCCGGCTCCTTTTGTGCCGTCACCGTCACCGTTGGCAACTGGATGGGGCCCACAGGAGGTCGTGTCGGATCCTGGGCGCGCACGTCGGCCGCAAAAAAACCCGATACAAAAAGCCCCACAACGATGACGAGCCACCCCTTGAGATGCTTGCACATGAGCGTCATTATGCCTTTCTCCGGGTCCGCCGCCTTGCGATATGCGTTAAACAATACGACCCCCGGACGTCGTATATTTGTCGCCATGCCGAAGATGAAGTCCTGCGTCGCAGCGGCCGCACTGCTGGCCGCGTCGATCTCCGTGACGGCCGAGGGCCCCCGCCGCGTAGCGGTCGGCGACTGGCCTGACATGCGCGGGCCCAGCCGCGACGGCATCTCGCGCGAAACGGGCCTCATCGACAAATGGGCTCTCAACGGCGAAAACTTCCTCTGGCGGGTGCCATACGGCGGCCGGTCGGCCCCCATCGTCATGGGGAACCGGGTGTACGTCCAGAACCCGTCGGGCCGCGGCGTGAACCTGCAGGAGCGTGTCATGGCGCTCGACGCCGACAGCGGCAAAGTCGTCTGGGAATACAAATTCAACCTGTACCAGAGCGACGTGCCGGCGCACCGGATCGGCTGGGCTTCGCCGGCGGCCGATCCTGAAACCGGGAACATCTATGCGTTCAGTGGCGGCGCCGAAGCGATTGCGTTGAGCCGCGACGGCAAGCTGCTCTGGTCCCGATCGTTCGGCGAAGAGTTTGCCGCGTTCACGACGCATGGCGGCCGGACGATGTCTCCGGTGGTTGATGGCGATCTCGTGATCGTCAGCGCTGCCGTATCCAACTGGGGGACGTCGGCACTGCGCGGCCATCGCTTCATGGCACTCGACAAACGCACGGGCGACGTCGTGTACCTCTCGAATCCCGGCGGGCGACCCTACGACACTGCGTACGCGTCGCCGATCATCGCCACCATCAACGGCATGCGGCTGCTGATCTCCGGACTAGGCGACGGAGGCGTTCACGCAATCAAGACGCAGACGGGCGAGAAGGTCTGGAGCTTCCCGATGTCCAAGCGCGCCATCAATACAGGCGCGGTCGTTCGCGGCAACGACGTGTTCGTGTCGCACGGCGACGAAAATCTCGAGGGCAACGAGCTGGGGCTGATTGCCGCGATCGACGGGACGCAGACCGGCGATCTCAAGACGCCGAAGTGGGCGGTCAAGGGCATCGAGTTCACCTACTCACCGCCAATCGTAGACGGTTCGCGTATCTATCAGATCGACAACAGTTCTCATCTGAAAGCGTTCGACATCGAGAGCGGCAAGGAGTTGTGGGAGCTCGCGCTGGGCACCGCCCAGAAGGCGGCGCCCATCTTCGCCGACGGGAAGATCTACGTCGGCACCGACAATGGCACGTTTCACATCATCCGCCCGCAAGCGGACCGCGGCGACATGCTCAGCAAAGTGGAGCTGCCGAACAGCGTCATGAGCTGCTGCGGCTCTGAGGGGACGCCGGAGCAGATTCTCGCGGGTGCTGCAGTTTCGCGCGGGCGCATCTTTTTCGTGTCGAGCGACGCGGTGTATGCGATTGGACCGAAGCAGCCCAAGTCCGTGACCGGACTTGCGGTCGATGAAGCTGTGCCGGTCGGCCAGGGCGCACCGGCGCACTTGCAGGTGATGCCTACCGAGCTGGTACTCGAACCAGGTCAGATGGTCAGGCTTCGCGCACGTCTGTTCGACGACAAGGGCCGGTTCCTGCGGGAAGAGGCTGCAGCAACCTGGGCCCTCGAGGGATTGAAAGGGACCGTCGCGAACGGCACGTTTACCGTCGCCAGCGACGCCGTTGAACAGGCAGGGCTGATCAAGGCGACGGTGGGAACGCTCACGGGCCAGGCGCGCGCGCGCGTCGTGCATCCACTTCCCTGGAAGGAAACGTTCGAGGACTATCCGGACAAAGGCATTCCGCCGGGTTGGGTGAACGCACAGGCGCTCGCCATGTCAGTCACGACGCTCGACGGACAGAAGGTCCTGCAGAAAGCGCCCGTCGATACGATCTTCATGCGCGGTCGAGCGTTCATCGGGCCTGTGACCTGGTCGGACTACACGTTCGAGGCTGATGTGCGCGCCAGCACGCGCCGCCGGCAAATGGGCGACATCGGCATCACGGCGCAGCGGTATTCGCTCGTGCTCTACGGCAACTCGCAGCGGCTCAAGATCGAGCCCTGGGAACCGGAAACGGTTCGAACGGTGACCGTGCCCTTTGCCTGGAAGCCCGACGCGTGGTACCGGCTGAAACTCCGCGTCGAGAACCTCCCGAACGGACAGGTGCGGGCGCGCGGCAAAGCGTGGCCAGCCGGTGAGCCCGAGCCGGCCGCCTGGACGATCGAGAAGCTCGATCCGATCGGCAACCGGCAGGGGGCGCCTGGCTTCTTCATCAATGCGCAGTTCGGCGCCTATTACGACAACCTCGTGCTGGCCAAGAACCAGTAGGGATAAAAATGCATACCCGTTTGCTTTCTTGTCTCGTAGCGCTGATGGTTTGTGCCCTCGTCGGCCATTCCGTCCGACTGTCGGCTTCCGACCCGGGAACGGGCGATTGGCCCATGTGGGGCGGCACACCCGACCGCAACATGGTGTCCACCATGAAGGGGCTGGCGTCGGAGTGGGACGTCAAGGCAAAGAAGAACATCAAGTGGGTGGCCGACCTCGGTTCACAGAGCTACGGGAACCCGGTCGTGGCAGGCGGGATGGTGTTCGTCGGCACCAACAACGAGCTGGTGCGCGATCCGAAGCAGCCGGGCGATCGCGGCGTGCTGATGGCGTTCCGCGAATCGGATGGCGCAGTTCTTATGGCAGCAGACGCACGTGAAGCTCGAGTCCGGGCGGGCCAACGACTGGCCGTTTCAGGGCGTGGCGTCTTCCCCGCTCGTGGAAGGTGAACGGCTCTACTACGTGAGCAATCGCGGAGTGGTGCACTGCCTCGACATCCAGGGCTTCCGCGACAACGAAAACGATGGGCCGTTCAACGACGAGAAACTGACCGGCCAGTCCGACGCGGATGTTATCTGGTCGTTCGACATGATGGAACAGGTGGGGGCGTACCCCCACAACATGTCGAACTCCTCGCCAGTCGTGTGGGGCGACCTCATATACGTGAGCACGTCGAACGGCCAGGACGAAAGCCACGTGAACATTCCCTCGCCGCGCGCCCCTGCGATCATCGCGCTGAACAAGAACACCGGCGAGCTCGTCTGGGAAGACAACTCGGTCGAGGACCGCATCCTGCACGGCCAGTGGTCGACGCCAACGGTCGGCCGAATCGGCGGAGTGCTGCAGGTGATATCGGCGCAAGGCGACGGCTGGGTGCGCGGCTACGAAGCGGAAACAGGCAAGAAGCTCTGGGAGTTCGACACCAATCCGAAGGACGCGGTCTGGCCGCGCACGCGCAACGAACTGATCGGGACACCGGTCATTTACGAAGACCGCGTGTACATCGCAAACGGGCAGGACCCCGAGCACGGTGAGGGCACGGGGCACTTCTACGCAATCGATCCGACCAAGCGAGGCGACATTACGAAGAGCGGCCTCGTGTGGCACTTCGACAAGATTCGCCGCTCGATCTCCACTGCCGCCATCGTTGACGGGCTCGTCTACATTCCCGACTTCAGTGGCTATTTCCACTGCCTGGACGCGAAGACGGGACAGCTGTACTGGACCCACGATCTGCTGGCCGCCGTCTGGGCATCACCGCTCGTGGCCGACGGCAAGGTCTATCTCGGTGACGAGGACGGCGACGTCGTCGTCATGGCCCACGGGAAGGAAGCGAAGATCCTCACAGAGACGAACATGGGCAGTGCCGTCTATGGGAGCCTGGTGCCGGCACACGGGACGCTGTTCCTCAACAACCGCAGCCAGCTGTTTGCCATTTCAGTGAAATGATCGCGAGCCACGGAGACACAGAGACACGGAGAACGTCCTGCCTCCATTACCTCCGCGTCTCCGTCACTGTGCTCCTTATCGTGGCCTCCGCGATGATGCCGGTCGCGGGTCAGGCACCACGTGCCACGCCTGCCGATGAATGGCGACAATTCCGTGGGAGCCCTCAGTTGCGCGGTGTGTCGGCATCGACCCTTCCCGCCACACTCAAGCTTCTGTGGACCTACGAGTCGAGCGATCCAATCGATTCGTCGGCGGCGATCGCGGGTGGAGTCGTGTACGTCGGTGCGGGCACCGGCGACCTGCTGGCGCTCGACCTGGCGTCAGGCAAGCTGCTCTGGAAGTACACGACGGGCAATCTGATCGGCGAGTCGTCGCCGGCCGTCGGAACCGATGCCGTGTTCGTCGGCGACCTTGGCGGACTGGTACACGCCGTGAATCTGAGCGACGGCAAACCGCTGTGGACGTTCAAGACGGGCGCCGAGATCAAGTCTTCCCCTGTCCTGATCAACGACGTGGTGCTCATCGGCTCGTACGATACGCACCTCTACGCGCTCGACGCGCGTTCGGGCAAGCTGCGGTGGAAAGTGGCGACGAAGGGGCAGGTGCACGCGACGCCTGCCGTCCAGGATGGACTTGCATTCGTTGCGGGCTGTGATGCTGTGTTCCGCGCCATTCGCGTGGCAGACGGCACGGAGGCGTATCATGTCGAGTCAGGCGCCTACACCGGCGCCTCGCCGGTGCTGGACAACGGCCGCGCATACTTCGGCACGTTCAACTACGAAGTGCTGGCCGTCGACCTCAAGCAGCGGCGGATCGAGTGGCGCTACTCCGATCCGGAGTCACGTTTTCCGGTACTATTCGTCCGCAGCGCTCGACAACGGTCGCCTGATCGTGGGCGGCCGCGACAAGCTGGTGCACGCGATTGACGCCGGCACAGGTCGGCGGCTCTGGACGTTCGCCACGCGCGCACGCGTCGATTCGTCGCCGGTGGTCGCCGGCGGCCGGGTGTTCGTTGGATCGACTGACGGCCGTCTGTATATGCTCGATGCAGCGTCAGGCAAGAAGATCTGGGAGTTCGAAATCGGCGCCGGCGTGACGGCGTCCCCGGCAATTGCGGCAGGCCGCCTGGTGATCGGCGCGCAGGACGGCCGCGTGTACGTGTTTGGATAGCGCAGACGTCGCCAAAGTACCCGCGGTCTTTCCATTCAGGAGGTAAGGTCGATGAGGACGGCTCTGTTCTTTGCGGCGGCAACGCTCGCCGTGCTCGCGGCCGGGTGCGCCACTCGCAGCACATCATTCATTTGCAGCGGAGTTCGACGGCTCGAAGCCCGTCACGCTCACCGGAACGGTCACGAAGATGGACTGGATCAATCCCCACGCGTGGCTTCATATGGATGTCAAAGGTCCGGACGGAAAGGTCGTGAGCTGGATGGTCGAGGGCGGCGCTCCCAACTCTCTGCTCCGGCGCGGCTGGAACAGGAATTCACTACCCCCAGGGACAACGGTCATCGTGCAGGGCTTTCGGGCCAGGGACGGTTCGAACAGGGCGAATGGCCGGGAGGTGATGCTGCCTGACGGGAAGAAGCTGTTCATCGGGTCGCCCGGAACCGGCGCACCGGCGGATGGGAGGGATCCCGCGGAAAGACGCTAGCAATTGCCGGTCTCAGATTGGTCGAGTGAAAAGTGTTGTCGAATGACGAATGTCGATCGCCGAACTGAGTGGCGACTTACTGTGTTCCGTTAACCGTCAATCAGTTCGAACAATCGTCGTTCGGAAATCGTCAACAATCGCCAATCGAACGATTTGAAATCTGCAATTCATTAACTGCGAGGTATCAGATGCGCAATCGAGGTCTCATGTCGTTGGCCCTCGTCCTGGCGATCCTCACGATCGCACTCGCTGTCTCCCCCGGTTGCACGCGGAACAGCGGCGCGAGCGCCGAGGCAGCGGAGGGCTGGACACCACCACGAACACCCGACGGTCAGCCGGATCTGCAGGGGATGTGGACGAACTACACCGCGACGCCCTTCGAAGTATTCGATGAGAGCGACACGCCTGGCTTGTACTCCGGCGATCCCGACGGCTCTGCCCGCGGAACCGGCCCTGGCTTTCTGAACGACACCACCGATCGAACGCTGACCAAAGGGCGGTCGCTCGTGGTGGATCCTCCCAGCGGACGCGTGCCGATCATGGCGTCGGCGGAAGAGCGGCGGAACTTCAAGCTCGCGCACATCCAGGACGACTGGGAGAACCACACGCCGTGGGAGCGGTGCATCACTCGAGGTGTGCCGGGAGGACTGTTCCCCGCCGGGTACGGCTCCGGGTATCAGATCCTGCAGGGCCCCGGCTACGTATCGATCGTCTACGAGATGATCCATGAAGCGCGAGTCATCCCACTCGACGGACGGCCCCACATCGGAAAAGGCATACGGACGTGGAACGGCGATTCGCGCGGGCGGTGGGAAGGCAACACACTCGTCGTCGACATCACAAACTACAACGACAAGGGCAGTATTGCCACCAACGTGGCCACCCAGCGAGTGCGAGCGATTCCGCAGAGCGAGGAACTGCACGTCGTGGAGCGCTTTACCCGCGTTGACGAGAACACGATCAACTACGAAGCAACGATCGAGGATCCCAAAGTCTTCACGGCGCCCTGGAGAGTGGCGATCCCGTTACACCGAGAACCCGACTACCAGATCTTCGAGTACGCGTGCCACGAGGGGAACCTTGGCCTCCCCAACACGCTGAGCGCCGGACGCGCGCGCGACAAAGCGGCGGCCTCCGGCACGCGATAGCCCGGCGAGGAGGCCTCATGCAGAGCTGGCTGAAAGGCGCCACGATCGCCCTCGCATCTGCTGCGATCGCCCTTGCGGGCGCCCGCCTGATGCAGGACCCCGCGGCAGGACAGACGTCAGGTGCCGACGTGCTGCGCACTGCAGATGGGCGGCCGGACTTGAACGGCATCTGGCAGGCCGTCGGCACGGCCCACTGGAATCTGCAGGACCATCAGGCCCGCACGGGCCCCGTGCTCGAATTGGGCGCCACCTTTGCGATTCCGGCCGGTCTCAGCGTGGTCGAGGGGAACGACATTCCGTACCAGCCGTGGGCTGCGGCCAAGCAGCGCGAGAACTACGACAACTGGCTCGCCAGGGACCCGGAGGTCAAATGCTACCTGCCGGGGCTGCCGCGCGCCACATACATGCCGTACCCGTTTCAGATCCTGCAGACCGGCAGCAACGACATCCTCATGGCGTATGAGTACGCGAGCGCCAGTCGTGTGATCAAGATGGGCAAAGCGGAGCCGCCTCCGGTCGACACGTGGATGGGACAGTCGGTCGGCCGCTGGGAGGGTGACACGCTCGTCGTGGACGTGACGGGCTTCAACGATCAGACGTGGTTCGATCGGGCAGGCAATTTTCACAGCGAAGCGCTCCATGTCGTGGAGCGCTTCACGCCTGCCGGGCCGGATCGGATCGATTACCGGGCCACGATCGAGGATCCGAAGGTTTTCACACGCCCGTGGACGATTCGAATGCCGCTCTATCGACGGCACGACGAGAACGCCCAGCTCCTGGAGTTCAAGTGCGTGGAGTTCGTCGAGGAAATGATGTACGGGCATCTGCGCAAAAAGACAGGCAACGAAAAATCGTTCGGCACCGCGCGCCTGCGGTGGCCGTAATCGGGTTTGCGCAATGCTGCGCGGACTCGTCGGCATCGTGGTCGGGCTGCTGACAGCAGCCGTGTTCTTTCAGGCGAGTACCGCCCTGCTCGTGCTCGCCACAGACGGCAACCCCCTTGGTGCCGAGAGTCGCAGCAGTACCTTCGGGGAGCTTGTCGGGTACCTCGCGGTTGGTATCGCAGCCGCCGTCATCGGCGGATGGGTGACGGCGCGAATCACGGGCCCGCACATGGCGTGGCCGCTGTTGCTGCTCGGCATCGTGCTCGGCGTCATCGCTTATGTGGGATTCACCGCGCCGACGTCACGTTGGCCGTTGTGGTGGGCCGTGATCCTGACCGCGCTCGTGCCTCCGTGCGTGTGGGTGGGCGGGCGCGGCATTGGATTCGCCGTTCGGGATGGGTCGAGCTGAACGGTCGCCATCGCGACCTCCCTCCGTTAAAAAGCGGCCTGCGCAACATCATCGACCTGTATCGACTGGGAGAGCTCGTATGAAGAATGTGCGCGAATATTTCAAAGAATGCTTCGAGGCGGAAAAGCCGAAGTTCCTGCGGGTGATGCGCGCGGTCCCGGCTGATCAGGCTGCATACCGCCCGCACGCTCGCTCGACGAGCGCCGCCGATCTCGTGTGGCTTCTCGCGGCCGAGCTGCGTGATGCATGCGAGCTCGCCGAGCGCGGTGAAGTACATTACGCCGCTCGTCCTGCGCTGGGCGTACCGGAATCGATCGCCGCCTATGAAAGCAACGCGGCCGACCTCGAAGCATGTGTCGCCAGGCTGGACGATGCCGCGTGGGATAGCAAGGCGCGTTTCATTGTTGACGGCAAGGTGGTCTGGGAGACGTCCTTAGGCGACATGCTGTTCGGCATTCTCTTCGACGCGATCCATCACCGCGGGCAGCTCTCGACCTATTTGCGACCGATGGGCGCCAAGGTGCCGTCCATCTATGGCCCCTCGGCGGACGATCCAGGAATGTGAGCTGAAACCCTGGTCCGGCTGAAGCCGGACACTACGAACTGTCTACTGCTACGAACTGTCTACTGCGGGTGCGCGGGGGCGACTTCCCCGCTGGCAAAACGTCTGGACGAGATCAGATCGAGGACGTTGTCGAGCTTTGCCGCGTCGAAAGGCTTCGAGAGCAGCGGCACCTGCGAAGAGTCGCTCAGGAAGTGCAGTTGCGGGTTCAGAATGTCGCCGCTGATGAACACGAACCTGTCCAGCACGTCCCGGTGTCGCTGGCCGATGCTGTCGTAGAGGGCGAGACCGCCGCCGTTTGGCATCTTCACGTCGCACATCACCAGGTCGTAGTGGCTCTGTTCGAGGAGTTGCGCAGCCATCTGCCCGTCGACCGCCAAGTCCACTGCGAATCCGCGCCGGGTCAACAGCCGTCGCAACAATAGCCGGACGGGCTGCTCGTCATCGGCGACGAGGGCGCGCTGCCCCGCGAGTGCGACCCGCGCTGCGGTCGACCGCGATTCTTGGGTGCCAGCCGACCGTGTGACGTCGGCCGCCGGGAGCGTCAACCGAAAACATGCGCCCTGACCGGCTTCGGCGAGGACCAGCGTCCCTCGGTGCGCCTCGACGATGCCGAGCGCGATCGACAGTCCAAGTCCGGTCCCATGCCCCACTTCCTTGGTGGAGAAGAAGGGCTCGAAAATCCGTCTCGCCACTGTCGAGGGCACGCCGGGGCCGTTGTCGTGAACATCCACGACCACACCCGGGTCTCCAACCGCGGTGCGCACGCGCAGCTTGCCCGGCACGTTGCTGTTCTTCATCGCGTGCTCGGCATTCAACAGAAGATTCAGCAGGACCTGCTGGATCTCCTCGCGGTTGACGCGCACCGGCGGAAGATCCTGCGCGTAGTCAGCGTCGATCTCGATGTTTGCGACGGCAAATTCGTACGAGCGCAGCTCGATCGCACTCTGTACGATGTCGTTCAGGCTCGCGACCGCACGCTCTGCGTTCGATCGCCGTACGAACGTGAGCAGGTTCTGGACGATCTTGGCCGCGCGATTGGCCTCCGAGAGGATGTGTTCGAGATCTTCCCGCGCGTCGTCGCGCCGTTCGTTGTCGAGAAGCAGCTCGGCGAACCCGACCACCGACTGGAGCGGATTGTTGAGCTCGTGCGCGACGCCCGAGACGAGCTGCCCCGCCGCCGCGAGCCGCTCGGCGTGTATCAGCTGATCGCGCAGCTCTGTCTCACGCGTGACGTCGCGCTCGACCGCGACAAGCTGCGTCACACGCCCCGCGTCGTCGGCTAGCGCCGTCAGGGTACATGACGTCAGAAAGGTCGAATCGTCTTGTCGGGTACGCACGAGTGTGCCCCGCCAGATACCATCGTTCTGCGCCGCCGCTGCGATCGTGGAAAGCTGCGACCGGGAATCCTCGGCCAGAAACTCCTCAGCGTTCATCTGGACGATCTCGTTGGGCGTGTACCCAATCATGCGGCAGAAGGTGTGGTTGGCGTGCTCCATGCCGCCATCGGGCCGCATGATCGAGATGAGCTCGTCCGCCTGCTCGGTTGCGGCTGCCAGCAGCCGGCGTTTCCCGTCGGCCTGCCGCGCTTCGCCGTGTTCAACGGCCAGTCGGGCCATCAACAGGGGAAGCACCGAAAAGATTGTGATTGCGGTGGAGAGGTCACTGAAGTCCTCCAGCGGACCAACCGGAACCAACTTCCGCATCCCATAGTCGAAGAGCGGAATGAGACAGAGCGCTGAGAAGACAACCCACGGCCGCGATGGTGTCAAAGGGTGCTGGTCGGTCTCCAATCCGGCTTCCGCCGACGTTGGCGCCTGCGACGCAGCCCACGGATAGAACGCATACGGCATGATCCAGATGACGTCGTAGACGAACCCCGATCGGTACAGCCCCTGCCAGATCGCCAGATTGGAGAAGCTGAAGATCACGGCGTGGACGAACAGCCCCATGCCAAGGCGGCGGTACGTTGGTCCCCACAGCAGGTCTCGCGCAACAAAGGCGGCGCCGGCCATGCCCACCACCACGACGAACTGCTGGAACTCGGACAGCAGGAACAGGGGCAGGGACGTCTGCTGCGCACTCATCGGCGCTGAATCGGGGCCGATGACGAATCGCGAATAAAGGAACCCGGCCATCACGGCGATGCCGGCGATATCGACCGCCGTTGTCGCCGTCACGGCCTCGCGGCTGCCACGGTGCGGCTGGGCCAGCAAGCCGAGCAAAGGAGCCACGGCGCCGAACAGCGCGAAGACCGTATACCACCCGAGCCACGATGTTTCGCGGCCGACGATGACCTCGTCCAACGTCCATCCAACGAGACCGATCGCCGACATCGTCAGGCCGAGCGCGATCGTCGCCCAGAAGAGCCAATGAGAACCCGTCCACACGTGGCGACGGCGCGCGATCACGGCCACGCCCGTGAGCGGCGGGATCAGCAGCGCACAGATCCTGAACCAGAGAAGTGTGTCGGTGTCGCCGCGCAGCAGCCATCCAATCGCGACATATGCGATCGAGTAGGCGATGCCGCACGCTAACCAGGCCATCTCTCTTTGTTTCGGCCGATTTGCGTGTGGCGGGAGCCGCGCAAGCGAGCGTCCGCCCGCGAGCGCCGCACAGGAAATCACAGGAATGCACAGGGAATATGGTTTGCGCTCGCGCCGCAGTGGCCTGTCGCTCGGCGCCGATGCATGATCCTCGTCAGCGGATCGGCGAACCGATGAACATCTTCATCAGCTACCGGCGCGAGGATTCGGCAGGTCATGCTGGCCGCCTCTACGATTCATTGAAAGCGCACTTCGGCGAGGAGAGTTTGTTCATGGACCTGACTGCCATCGAATCGGGCCAGAACTTCGCAGATGTCATCAAGGCGGCCGTTGGTTCCTGCGAGGTGCTGATTGCTGTGATCGGCAAGGAGTGGCTGACGTGTGCCGGTCCGACGGGACGGCGACTCGACGACCCAAGGGACTTCGTACGCGTGGAGATTCACGCGGCGCTCGAGCGTGGTACGCCCGTGGTGCCGGTGCTCGTCGAAGGGGCCGCGATGCCGGCTGTTGATGCCTTGCCGGATGCGCTGAAGGCGCTGGGCGAGCGTAATGCGCACGAACTGAGCGATCGGCGCTGGTCCTACGACGTCGGCCAGCTGGTTGAAGCAATCAAAACGCTGACCACCCCGCTGGCAATGACGCCTCCACCGAACGCGCGGCTCGAGGGTGAGTGGAGCGCACAAGTCACTTACAGTTGGGGGGACAAGTACACGGAGCGATTCACCTTCCGTGTCGATGGCAACGAGGTCCTTGGGACCGCATCCTTTCTGGGTGTAAGGCGCGGTATCCGCGATGGCACGCTGAAGGGGAACACCTTCGCGTTCACCACGAATACGCAGGAGGTGTCTGGGGATGGGAGTAACCCGAGGGACGTCGAGCACCGCTATCGCGGCAGGATTTCAGGCGACGTGCTCACCTTCTACATGCAAAGCGAAGGCGGTAGTTCCACCATCCCGATCGAGTTTGCGGCCACGCGCGTGTCGAAAGGCGCCGCGCCGGAACCGGGACGTTAATCCCGATCCCGGCGCACACTTCTTGATGCTCACTTACCGAGTGCCGATGTACTCCGCGTTCGGTCGTTCGTTCAGCTCGATGTAAGTGCCCCACGGATCGTAGATGAACGCCAGTGCGCCGCCCGTCTGCGGGTTCTTCGTATAGGGTCGATCCAGCTTGATGCCGGCGGCTTCGAGCTTCTTGGTGAAGGCCTCGAGATTCCGGATGTCGAAGCCGATGTGATCCAGCACCCGGCCCTTCGTGGTAACAGTCTTGTCCGGGCTGCCGGAAAACGTCAGATTCACGCCCGGCAGGTCTGCCGCCTGGAACTGCCCGCGCGTACCAGCCTTGGCGCCGAAGAACTTGGCGTACCACGCCTGGATCTCGGGCACCGCCGATTCGGGCACGAAGAAGTGCACGTGGTGATGCTGAATCGGGAATCGCTGCGCCTTGTCCTCGAGAATTTCGACGCGGAGCTCATCCGGCGTCACCACAAACGCCTGATCGGTTCGGCCATTGTTGCCCGGCAGCACCGCCAGCCCGGAAGCCTTCCACTTTGTCGTGGCCTGCTGCAGGTTCTGGACGATGAAGCCGACGTGGTTCACGACCGAGCCGACGGTTCCGCCGGTTGGTGGAGGCACCTTGTTCTGGAGGTTCTGGTGGAGGTAGACGATCACACCGGGAAATCTCACGACGTCGAAGTTCCCCGCCTTCATCGCCGTTCCACCCATCGTGACGAAGATCTTCTTGTTGGCCTCGATATCGCGCGTGTTGAGATGCCAGTGGCCCATCGTGACGCCCGTCTCGTTGGGCGGAAACGCCTGTGCCCGGGCCACCGCCGGCAGCAGCATCGAGATGGTCCAGAGAACGGCAATCAGTCTTCGCATGGCAGGCTCCTTTACGTCGAGCAGATCAGGTCGCCAATCTTACACCTTTGACTCCCGACAGATTGCCTGTCCATCCAGCGTGGCCGTCAGGAGACCGTCCGCGATACACTCGGCCCGCTGTTCGTGTCGAACCCATCGCTGCTGCTGCTGCAGATCGCCGTCATCCTCGCGCTCTGTCGACTGGCGACCCCAGTTTTCGCGAAGCTGCGACAACCACCCGTCATCGCTGAGATGACCGTCGGCCTCCTGCTGGGCCCGTCGTGCTTCGGGTGGATGGCGCCAGAGCTCTCGGGTTTGCTGTTCCCCGACTCATCGCTGCCGACCTTGAGCATGATCAGCCAGATCGGGCTGGTGCTCTTCATGTTCCTGGTTGGCTGGCGGCTCGATGTTGCGCACCTGCGCACGATCGGGCACGTGGCGCTCGTCATCAGTCTCGTGAGCATCGTCGTGCCCTTCACGCTGGGCAGCGGTGTGGCTGCTCTTACGTGGTACCGCTACGCACCGTCCGATGTGGGTCATCTCCCGCTGGCACTCTTCATGGGGACGGCGATGAGCATCACGGCGTTCCCCGTGCTCGTGCGAATCCTGGACGATCAGCGCCTGCTCAGAACCGGCATCGGCACCCTTGCCGTTGCGTGCGCCGCGTTCGGCGATGCGGCAGGGTGGCTGATGCTCGCCGCAATCACGGCTGCTGCCCGATCCGGCAGTTTCGCCGAAGCTGGAATACCCCTCGCAGGACTCGCCGTTTACGGCGCCGTGATGATCACCGTCGTGCGGCCGCTGCTCGCGCGTCTTGCAGACCGGCGCGGCGAAGCGTTCGGGGCCGCGCCGGCTGACTTCGGCGTCGTTCTCATCGTCATGCTGTCATCGGCCTACACGACGGAGGTGCTCGGCCTGCACGCGCTCTTCGGCGCGTTTTTCGCCGGCGTCACCATGCCGCGTGCCGCGCAGGCCGAGCGGGTGTTCGGTGGCAGCATCGAGCCAATCGCGACGGCACTGCTGCTGCCTCTCTTCTTTGCCTTCAGCGGTCTGCGCACCAGCGTGCAGCTCATCAGCGGTCCGGAGCTCTGGGCTCAGGCAGTGCTGATTCTCGGAGTGGCGGTGATCGGAAAAGGCGTCGGCTCCGCCGTGGCGGCACGCGTGATGGGAAGCCCGTGGCGCGACGCGGCGTTGATTGGCGTGTTGCTGAATACCCGGGGCCTCGTCGAGCTCGTGGTGCTCAACATCGGGCTCGATCTCGGAATCCTCTCGCCGGTACTGTTTTCGATGATGGTGATGATGGCACTCGCGACAACGCTCGCGACGTCGCCACTGGTCTCGCTGATCAAGAGTAGCGAGACTTCGCTTCAGATCGGTGCGTCTACGGCGCCGGCACGAGACGCTTCAATTCCTCGTCGAAGTGCTGCACGACGATGAGTTGTGGGACAGCAGATGTTGCCGCATGCGCCAAAGCGGAACTGGATCGCGCCGGCGTCCGACACGCGCTTGCGGCGATCCTTCTCCAGGGAGTTCCGCACGAGCGCGCGAATCGGCGGAGGCACTTCCTCTGTCAGCCGCGCCCAATCGGGATCGACTTTCAACACGTTCGCCAAGGTGTCGGCGACGTCGTCTCCGTCGAAGGCGCGCGTCCCGGTCAGCATTTCGTACAGCACGCAGCCGAACGCCCAGATGTCGGTGCGCTTGTCCACCGCTTTGCCGCGTGCCTGCTCGGGGCTCATGTAGGCTGCCGTGCCGAGCAACATCCCGACACCGGTCATCATGGCCGGTGATGTGATCGTCGGCGCCGCCGTCAGATCCGGCAGCAACCGGACATTACGACCGTCCTGGATGTAGTGTCCGGCTTCAGCCGGACCCAACGCCTTCGCCAGGCCGAAGTCCAGTACTTTCACGGTGCCGTCGTCCCGCACCTTGATGTTGGCCGGCTTCAGATCGCGATGGATGATGCCTTGCTCATGTGCGGCTTCGAGCGCGTCCGCGATCTGCCTCGCGATCGCGAGCGCCTCGTCGAGCGGGAGGCCCTTGTGACTTGAGCCTTGTGCTTTGTGACTTGTGACTTCTTCGATCCGTTCCGCCAGCGTCGGCCCCTCGACCAGTTCCATCACGATGGCGCTCGTGGTGGTCGATCGCTGAGGCCATAAATCGCGGCGATGTTCGGATGATTCAGCGAGGCGAGCACTTCGGCTTCGCGCTGGAAGCGCGCGAGGCGGTCCGGCGTCGTTCGCGACCGAGTCGGGAAGAACCTTGAGCGCAACGCCGCGTTTCAGGTTGGTGTCGGTGGCCCTGTAGACCTCGCCCATACCGCCCGCGCCGATCTGAGCGGCGATCTCATACGGACCGAGACGTGAGCCGGCCGCCAGAGACATCGATGTGCAGTTCGAGCACACGGATTATAGGCGCATCACCGGCGGGAATTGCCACGGTCCCCGGCGCCATGCATTGCCGTTCTTGCGTACCACGACCGCGCACGCTGAAGCGTGCGCTCTACGCCGTGGAATTGACGTCGGCACGCACCATGCTCCTCCTGCCGGGTCCGTCGCGACGACGATGTAGAATCGGGCGCGAGCGCGGGCAATGAGGTGTACGACATGCCCACGGCTGAAGAACGGCTCGCTTCTCTCGAGGCGAAAGTGGACACGATAGCCGATTTGCGGAACTTGATCGTGGAATTGCGCGGAGACATGAACGCGCGGTTCACGAGCATGGACCGCCGTTTTACGAGCATCGACACCCGATTCACGAGCATGGATACGCGGTTCACGAGCATGGACCGCCGTTTTACGAGCATCGACACCCGATTCACGAGCATTGATGCGCGGTTCGCGAGCATTGACGCGCGGTTTGTGAACATCGACGCCCGATTCACCGAACTACAAGAAAATATGAACGGGCGGTTCACTGAGGTGAGCGGGCGGTTCACGGGCATCGACGGGCGATTCACGACCGTCGACGCACGATTCACCGAGATGGGCGGGATGATCGCCTCGCTCGACGCCAAGGTCGATCGACACTTCATGTGGCTCATGGGAATGATGGTCACAGGCTTCATTGGGGTCATTGGCGCACTCATCGCGGTCGTCTACAGATAGCCAACGGCACGAACGGCCGACGACTGCGAACGCCCGAACAACCCGAACGGCTATGGTCGGCGCCCGTCAGGCAGAACGAGCTCGTTGGCCTTGTGTGTCGCCTGTTCGACGGCGTACCCGCGCTCCAGGGAGGAATCGGCGCCTTGCCAGGTGGGTAGAGCGACTCCATGGGCTGCCAGACCTTATCCACCTTGTCTTCGAACAGATCACCAATCAGGAGATCGGTGACCGTCCCCTGCAGATGCGGGTACGTGCGCACGAACCGCCCGAAGCTGAAGCCGTCGTAGTACTCGCAGACGAGCCGCCGCATCCGATCGACGCCCTCGTTGAACACCGGCCCCCACTTGCCGAGTTGCGCCGCGGAGGTGTCATCCTTGGCGAACCCTTCGACGATGGCGTCGGCCGCCATTTCACCGGACCTCAGCGCCAGCAGCACGCCCGATGAGTACAGCGGATCGAGAAACGCAAACGCGTCGCCGACGAGCACCCATCCGTCGCCAGACACCTGCCGCGCGCGATAGGAGTAATCCTTCGTCGCAAAATATCCGGTGACGCGCTTGGCGCTGTTTACGCGCTGCTTCACCACCGGGCAGCGCTCGACCTCCTCCTCGTAGGTCTGCGCGTAGGGACCGCGGCCCTTGAAGAGTGCGTCGAACGGGGCAACAACACCAATACTGATGATGTCGTCGTGCAGCGGGATGTACCAGAACCATCCCTGCCGATCGGCCGTCTGCAGCACCATCGTGGCACCTTCGTCACGGCCGGTGTCGCGGTATGCGCCTTCCCAGTACGTCCAGATGGCGCCCTTGTTCAGCACGGGATCCCAGACGCGCAGGCGCAGCTTGTTCTGAATCAGGCCATTCTGTCCGCTCGCGTCGACGACGACCTTGGCGCGCACTTCGCGGTCCAGGCCGTTCTGCGGCCGAATCTTCACACCCACGGCGCGGCCGTCCTCGAACAGCACCTCGACGACGCGCACGCCTTCGTGCACGTCGACGCCATGCTCGCGCGCGTTGTTGAGCATCATCTGGTCGAACTCGCTGCGCACGACTTGCCATGTCTGCGAGCACTCGTGGGGCTTGTTGTCCCAGAAGTAGAAGGGCGCGGACAGTCTTCCGTCGGCGCTCGCAAACTGCACGCTGTATTTCTTGACGAACCGGCTGGCCTGCATCTTGGGCAGCATGTTCAGACGCTGGAGTACCCAGTAGGTCTCGGGAATCAACGACTCGCCGATGTGAAACCGCGGAAAGTGCTCCCGCTCGAAAAGCTGAACGCGCACGCCTTGCTGCGCGAGCAGCGTCGAGACAGTGGATCCGGCCGGACCGCCGCCGATGACGACTACATCAGGATTAGGTATCTCCATCACCTGTTCCCAGCGCTCCGCTTGTGTCGGTGTCGTTCACGCTTCTCGCTTCTCGCTTCTTGGTTCGTGTTCAGGTTCGGCGCCTCGTCTCGAACCTCGAACCTCGACCTTGAACCGGGAACCGGAACCGAACATGAACACGCACTGAGAACAGAGCACCCAGAAGTGTGAAGACTATGTCTCATGCTCAAGTAAGTCTTGCTCTCAGGTATACCGAATCCCCGCATGCTGCGGGAGGAAGAAGCGGCTGAGCAGCGCGTCCACACGCAGCAGCCCGTCGCGTGTGAGCGACACGATATCGGGTGTGGCGTCCGCAAGGCAGCCATCGGCCGACAGCGAATCGAACTGGCGCTGGAACCGTTCGAGAACGTCCACCTCGTACTTGCGCTTGAAATAGGGCGGCCTGATCGAGCCGAGCTTCAGCTGCAGAATGAGCTCGCGAATCATCCGCTCTTCTACGGACGGGCGATACGCCCGGCCGAGCGGGAGATCTCCGCGTCCGACTGCCGCACTGTACTTCTCCCAGCTGTCGACGTTCTGCACGTGCACGCCGCTGATATGGCCGAACGAGGCGACGCCGAGACCAACCATGTCGGCGCCCTGCCACAGCTGGTCACGGTAGACGAAGCGGGTGCGGGACGGATCCTTCACTGCCGTGTAGGCGCTCCCAACGTGATAGCCCGCCGCCTCCAGCGCCTCGAACGCCTCTTCGACCCATCGTCGCTTCGTTGCCCAGCCCGCGACGGGATCGGCGAACCTGCCGGTCCCCTTCAGCAAGTCGCCGCTGATCGCCGTATTGAACGGCAGCTCCATCTGGTAGATCGTGACGCTGTCGGGATCGAGCTCTATCGCGCGCTGCACGCAAAGACGCCAGTTGTCCTCGTTCTCACCCAGCATGCCCGCAATCAGATCGACGTTGATCTGCGGGAAATCGAGCGAGCGCGCCTGCTCGTATGCGCGGAACACCTCGCGCGATCGGTGCGCGCGGCCGTTGAGCTCGAGGATTCGGTCGTCGAAGTTTTCGATGCCGAGGCTCAGCCTCGTCACGCCGATCTGCCGGATGGTCTCCAGCTTGGCCTTCGTCAACGTGCCGGGTTCGCACTCGAACGTGACCTCCTCGGCGTCGCGCCAGGGCGCGACAGCGCTCAGCCGGGCTACCAGGCCTTCGAGCTGCTGGGTCGAAAGAAACGACGGCGTTCCGCCGCCGAAGTACACGAAACTCAGCGGACGCCCGGCGATGGCGGGCAGTTCCCCGTAACGCTCCCATTCCCGCGCGAGCACATCGAGATACGCCGCTACCTCCTGCGCGTTCTTGTCGGTGTACACGCGGAAGTAGCAGAAGTGGCACCGTTTCCGACAGAAGGGGATGTGGAGATACATCCCGAGCGGGACTCCGGGCGCCGGCTTCGACTGCAACGCCGGCCGGGCGTCGTCCTCCACGGCCGCAGCGGTCCATACGGAGAAGGGCGGATATGTGGCGACAAAGTAGCTGCCGACGTCCGTGCGAGCGTCCTCGGCAGCGAGCGGCAGGCGACTGCTCACGGTTCGTTCACTATACATTGACCTCTGAATCCACCCGCGACGTCAGCGCAGCACGCGACGGGGCTCCGGCTCGTGTCCGACATGGGAGCTATAATTTCCCCTCAAATCGGGCAACGGCAACAAGGCGTGGCAGCCTCTCTGCCTGGAGGAGGACGAGATGAGCACCTGGAAGATAGTGGTTGCCCTCACCGCGGGACTTGCCATCGGGTACGCCGCCTTCAGTGCGAGCGGCGAGGCTGCCGCCCCGCAGGCGACGGCCGGCAAGAGCCGCCACGTCAGCGAGCATGGCGCGCCTGGCAGGTTCGGTCAGCGCACCGACACCTTCAAGGCCGCACAGGTCTACATCCGGAACGTGGACAAGAACATCATGTACATGGTGTTCACGAGTGCCGGACAGTTTCGGGCAGTGTCGTTGTTCCCCGGCAACTATGAGATACGCGTCACCGCCAAGGGATTCCAATCAGACGTGCAGAAAGTTGCGCTGAAAGCGGGCGACAATCCGCGAGTGAGCGTCGCGCTGCAGAGCTCGAACAGCAGCGGCGGCACCAGCGCCGGAGCAGACACGTCGCTCGAACGGGAAATTACCGGTCCCTCAACGACTCTGACGCTTGCGAGCTACGACGAGATCTACCCGGCCGGGCCGGGAAAAGCCGTCGCCGAGCAGGTCTGCATCATCTGTCACGGTGAGAACTTCCTGCCCTCGCGTCCTGCGACCGAGGCGGTCTGGAATTCGCGCATCGAGCACATGGCCGGCGGGCTGCTGAGAGACCGCGACGGCGCGACGTATGCCGAAGGCCTGCTGTCAGCTCGCAACTCGGTGCTTCCATTCTCGCGGCAGGATCGAGCCGAGCTGCTGGCCTACATGACGAAGAATTTCGGGCCGGACGCCAAGCCGCGCGGCGTTCGCTCGGACCGCGACGCTCCGGTCGATGAGGCCATGCTCGGCAAGGCGATGTATATCGAGTACTACCTGCCGCCCGATCCCCCGGGCCAGGGGAGCAAGGCGCCGGAATACATCAACATCGGCTATCGGGGCCGGCGGGTCGGACAGGACGTGCGCTTCGATTCCGACGGCAATGTCTGGCTGGCCGACCGCGGATATCCCCATCGATTGGTAAAGCTGGATCCGCGCACCGGCGTCCAGAAGGACTTTCTGCTTGCCGGATCCGAAAAACGGCACCCACGAAGTGCTTGTGGATCCGGACGGCATGATCTGGCTTCCCGAGCACAGCGGCGTCCAGACGTCCACGGCGAAGCGTCTGCTGATGTTCAACCCGAAGACCGAGCAGTTCGAGCGTCTGATTCCAATGGACCCCGACAACACGGTCCGCAATTCCATCAAGTGGCTGCAGTCGCTCGCGATGGACTCCAAGGGCAACATCTACGTCGGATGGATCATGGGCGGCGCGATGAGCAAGTGGGAGCGCGCCACGAACAAGGTGACGGTATATCGCGTGCCGACGCCGCACTCGATTCCATACGGCATCGTTGCCGATCGGAACGACAACATCTGGATGGCCCAGTGGAGCGGCGGCAAGATCGCCAAGTTCGATACGAGCAACAATCAATGGACGGAATTCACCCCGCCCACGTACCCGAGTCAGATCCGGCGGCTGAACGTCGACTCGAAGAACAACATCTGGGCCGGGATTTGGGCGGCAGGCAAACGGCCTGGCAAGCTGGCAAAGCTGGATCAGACTACCGGCAAGTTCACCGAGTACTCCGTACCGTGGCCCAACTCGCAGCCTTACGACGTGGCCGAAGACGCCGAGGGCTACATCTGGTTTGCCGATTCGCCGGCTCCTGACCGAGCGGCGGCAATCGGCAGGTTCAATCCGCGCGATGCCACGTTCACTTACTACCCAAAACCACAGTTCGACGCGGATACGCCGAAGATTCAGGTCACCCGGGACGGCGCAGTCTGGTTCTCGCCGCGCGGAAGCGAACGCGCGCCGGCGATCAGCGTGATGTATCCGGACATGGACAAGATCACCACGCTGGGCGCGTATTACCTGAACGGACCACCGGGATATCCGTTTCGGACGACCAGACCGGTTCAGTCGACGAGATAGGCCAAAGGAATTCGGCAGCAGGCGCGCAGGCTGAAGCCTGCGCGCTACTTCTTCAACCGATCTTCCAGCCGGTCGGCCAGCGTGGTAAGCACCTTCACCCGGGCAAAGTTCTTGTCGTTCCCCTCGATGAGCTTCCACGGCGCGATGCGCGTGCTGGTGCGCGCCACCATGTCGTTGACAGCAATCGTGTAATCGGTCCACCGCGCACGGTTCCTCCAGTCCTCGTCGCCGATCTTCCACTTCTTGTAGCTGGTTCGAGTCCGATCGCGAAACCGCCTGAGCTGCTCCTCCTTGCTGACGTGAAGCCAGAATTTCACGACGAGGATCCCGTGGGCGACGAGCTGCTCCTCGAACTGGTTGATCTCGCCGTAGGCGCGCATGTACTCGTCTTCGTTTGCGAGCCCTTCGACACGCTCGACAAGCACGCGGCCGTACCAACTTCGATCGAAGATCGTCAAGCGCCCGGCGCGGGACAGATGACGCCAGAAGCGCCACAAATAGTGATGGGCGCGCTCCTCCTCGGTGGGCGCGGCGACTGGGATGACATCGTAGTCCCGCGCATCGAGCGCCCCCGTCACGCGTCTGATCGCGCCTCCTTTGCCTGACGCGTCCCACCCTTCGAACACGGCGATCGTCGAGACACCCCGCTGCCGCGCGCGCCGCTGGAGCAGATTGAGCCGGCTCTGCTGCTCGGCCAGCCTTCTCTTGAAGCGTGCGTCACTCAATCGGCGGCTCAGGTCTAGATTGTCGAGCACGTTGAACTGGCGCGCGACCCGGTCGATAGCTCTCGCCGGCCAGCCCTCGCGTGTCTTCGTCGTGGCGCGGGACCGCGTCCGGCCCTCGTGCGCACGCTCGAGACCACGGCGAATCGCGTCGCGCAGCTCGACTCCAACGACGATGGAGCGGTAGTGTTCGTCCTCGCCCTCCACGATGTGCCACGGGGCCTGGTCGGTGCTGGTGCGTCGAATCGCACGGTCGGCGGCGGCCACGAACCTGTCGAACATGCGCCAGTGTTTCCATTGCTCTTTGGTTACGCGCCAGCGCTGGAGCGGATCCTTCTCGAACGACGCCAACCGTTTTTTCTGTGCAGCCTTGCTCAAATGCATCCAGAACTTCACAATCACGGCGCCATCGTCGGTAAGAGCGCGCTCGAAGGCAGCCACCTCATCCAGGAGCACGTCGAATTCGGCGGTGCTGATCCGTCTGGCGACCCGGTGGCGGATGGGCGAGGAGTACCAAGCGCTCAGGAAGAGCGCGAGGCGGCCGCGCGGCGGGAGGTCACGCCAGTAGCGCCACAGTCTCGGGCGCTCGCGTTCCTCGCCGGACGGATCCGTGTAGCCGCGTGTGACGATCCAACGCGGATCCATCCACTCATTGAGCAGGTTGACCGTCTCGCCTTTGCCGGCCGTGTCGACCCCCGCAAAGAGCACGATCACGGGGAACGGCGCCTTGCGGAGCTGCTGCTGCGCATCGAGCAGCTCCGATCGCAGTCGGGGGACCTGGGCCTTGTAATCGCTCTTCGACAGCTTTCGTCCAACTTCAGCAGCTTCGAACATGAAATCTCGAGGTGAGTGTAGCCGAGCACGATTGCATCGAGTCCAGGACGCAAGTCGGGCACCTCGATCGCGGCCGCCGTCGACGACATCGATGATAGGATTTCACCTTGAGGAGATAGCATCATGCGCGCAACCCGTGTCAGCCTTGTGGTCCTCGCCTTCGCCGCATCGATGTCGGCTGGAGTGCTCGGCCAGACAGCCACAAGGTCCGCCTTTCATGATTACCGCGTCGTCACAGTTGTCGACGCCCTGGTGCAGCCCTGGTCGATTGCGTTTCTTCCAGGCGGGGATGCCCTGATCACGGAGCGGCCCGGTCGGCTCCGCATCGTGCGGCAGGGCAAGCTCCTTCCCCAACCGGTCGACGGTGTGCCCGCGGTATTTCACTCGGGGCAGGGTGGGCTGCTCGAGGTGATGCCGCATCCGAACTTCGCGACCAACCGGCTGCTGTATCTCAGCTACTCCAAGCCGGGCGCAGCGGACAACGAATCGAGGACTGCTCTCATCCGTGGCCGCTTCGAGAACGATCGACTGACGCAAGTCGAGGAGATCTTCGATGCCGTCTCCAAGGGCCGCGGTCACTACAGTGGCAAAATCGCCTTCGATAGGAACGGGTACCTGTTCCTGACGCTCGGCGACCGACAGGTTCCGCCGGAAGGGAACCTCGAGGCGCACCCGGCACAGGACCTGTCGAACCATCATGGAAAGATCGTGCGCCTGCACGATGACGGGCGCGTGCCTGCGGACAACCCGTTCGTTGCTCGTGCAGGGGTGCGACCTGAAATCTGGAGCTATGGTCATCGCAACGTCCAGGGACTCGCCATTCATCCGGAGACCGGCGATGTGTGGGCCAACGAGCACGGACCTCAGGGCGGCGACGAACTCAATCTCATTCAGCCTGCCAGGAACTACGGATGGCCGGTGATCGGATTCGGCGTGAACTACACGACCGGTCTCGCCATCCACAGCGGCACGCACCGGCAGGGAATGGAGCAGCCCGTGCGCGTGTGGGTGCCATCCATCGGCATCTCGGCCATGATGATCTACACCGGCGATCGCTTCCCGCAGTGGCGCGGCAATTTCTTCGTGGGCGGGATGGTCGGCCAGCGACTGTCGCGTCTCACGCTCGACGGGCAGCGCGTCATCAGCGAGGAGACCCTTGTGCAGCAGAGGGGTCGCATTCGGGATATCCGGCAGGGCCCGGATGGGTTCATCTACCTCGTCACCGATGATCGCGACGGCAAGCCGACGCCGATCCTCCGGATAGAACCGGTACAGCGGCTGGCAACCGATTAACGACAGCCTCGTACGTCCTATCCTTCGAGCGCAGAAGCGACGCGCACGGCGGTGTGCAGCACGCGCGCGTCGTCGCCGCGATCCGCGGTGAGCTGCAGCCCGAGTGGCAGATGGTTGAACTCCGCCATCGGAATCGACATGGCCGGCGTCCCGAGCGCGGTCCACGGCGCATTCATTCGGGGATCGCCAGTGGACGCCAGGCTGAAGGGCGCGGGCCCCGTTGCCGCCGGCACGAGCATCACGGGCGTAACTTCATAGAGCTTGCTGACGCGAGCCTGACACTCACCGATATACGCGCGCGCCTCGTCGTATCGCTCATGCTCAACCTGCAGGCCTTCCTGCACGAGATTCGCCATATCTGCGAGCCTGGATCCGTATCCTTGTACCGCTGCTCGTGAAAGCGCGCCGCCTCATACGCCATGACGATGCGTGAGGCCTGATTGAGCCTGGCGAGCATATCGCCGAGATCGACCGGTTGAATCGTCATACCCGCCGAGCGCAGACGGGACACGGCGTCCTGAAATGCCGTGGCCATGGGAGGCTCGACGTCGGGCAACGGGTCGGGGATGCCAAGTGGCGGCGGGTCCGTCGCGCTGGCGCCAGAAACGCGCGATGGGACCCGCCCCACAAAGCCCAGGGCGTTCCACAGCGCGAGCATGTCGGCGGCGGTGGCCGTAAAAAAGCCAAGGGTGTCGAGGCTCGTCGCAAACGGCAGGACGCCGTCCATCGACACGAGTCCGTACGTCGGCTTGAATCCCGCGATGCCACAGAAAGACGCCGGGCGGAGGACAGATCCCTGCGTCTGAGTGCCCAAGGCGATCGGCACCATGCCCGCAGCGACAGCGGCCGCCGATCCGCTCGAGCTGCCGCCAGGTGTGTGCTGCAGGTTGTGCGGGTTTCGCGTCGGCGCCGGCGTGCGATAGGCAAACGCCGTCGTGTGCGTCTTGCCCATGAGAATCGCGCCACGCGTCCGCAGCTCGCCGATGATCGCCGCGTCGCTGACGCCGATTCGCCCTTCATATATCGGAGACCCGTATTGGGTCACGAGTCCACGCGTCTCGATGATGTCCTTCGCGCCAAACGGGATGCCGGCCAACGGGCCGTCGCCGACAGGCTCCTGCGGCGCCACCTGCACCCAGGCGTGAATCGAGGGATCGAGCGCGCGAATCCGCTCGAGACAGGACTGCACCGCGCGGTCGCGCTCATCGCGGGAGAGAGCGAGCCAATCAGCCAGGCGGCCCGTGAAGGGCCGCCCTGCGGAGACGGTCAACTCTACCGCTGCGCCGTTCGCGCGTCGGCCGCCGGTTGGCGGAGGAGCAGTTTCTGCACCCTCCAGTTGGACGTTTCGGCGACGTAGATCTCGTTTTCGGACGGACAGGCAAGCCCGTGCGCGCCTGAGAACTGTTTGAGCAGCCGGCCCGAACGACCGATGACGCCAAGGACCTTGCCGTCCAGCGAGAGCTTGAAAATCCGTCCCGGGTACGTGGATTCACCGACGAACATCACCTGGCTCTGGCCCGGCGGGATGCAGATCGAGTTCGGCGCCCCGATCACGGCGGCCAGACGCTCGCCGGTCGGAGTGTTTCCGTTCACGGCGCGCGTCCGTGGATCCGGCGGCACGTCGATGGTGAACATCCTCAGAAACCGGCCCTCCGTGTCGAAGACCTGGATGCGCCTGTTGCTCCGGTCCCCGACGTAGACGTTGTTGTCGCGATCGACCGCAATTGCGTGCGGAAGGCGGAACTGGCCGGGACCCGTGCCATGTTCGCCCCACGACTTCACCCAGTCACCGTTGCGGTCGTACTTCGCCACGCGCGAGTTGACGTACCCGTCGCTCACATAGATGTTGCCGTTCGAGTCCCACGCGACGTCGGTCGGCTGACGAAACAACCCATCGATGTGCGGCAGCGGAGGATCAGCCTCCTCCCACGGTCCGGTTTCGGCGTCGGCCGACTCCTTTCGACGGCCGAACACCATCATGATCTGACCGGCCGGATTGAACCGGACCACCATGTCGGAGCCCTTGTCGATTGCCCAGATGTTGTCGTCCCTGTCCACGCGCACGGTGTGCGCGAACGACCACGCGTAGAGTCCCCGGCCAATCTCGCGAACGAATTCGCCTTTGGGACCGAACTCGAGCAACTGGGCCGCCGTGGGTGCGTAGGCGGGCCCGCCTGCGCTGTTCGATCGGGTGAAGACGAAGATATGGCCCTTTGAGTTCACCGCGACGCCTGACACTTCTCCGAAATTCATCCCGGCCGGCAGCTTGAAGAAATCCGCTACCGAATCGAACGGAATTTCGGGAACGCTCTGCTGCGCGAGCGATGGCGTCGCAACAAGCATGACCAGCAGCGTCAATAGAACTTTCATGGTGACCTCCACAACGGCAGTTCCTAAACCATTACTTCGTCGCGTTCGTGACCCCGAGGAACGTGAACTTCTGAATGCGCCGGTTTGCAGGCGTAAGCGGCGTTACTTCCGTCACGTAGAGATTCCCCTTCGAATCGGCGTTCATGTGATGAAGCGTGCCGAACTCTCCGGGGGCCGACCCCCACCGGCCGAATTCGTCCAGCAGCGTCAGCGTCCGGCGATCGAACACCATCACCTTCGCCTGACTCCGGTTGGCCACGTACAGGTAACGCTGCTCGGGATCCGCCGAGAACGCCGTGCTCGCCGTCGTTGTCCCGTTGCCGCATGTCGGCACCCTGCACTCACGGCCGATGAACACCTGCGTCATGTAAGTGCCGTCGAGGCCGAATACCTGGACACGCTTTCCGCCGCGATCCGAGACATAAACAAGACCATCCCTTGAGACGCGCACCGCGTGCACCGGCTGAACGAACTGCGACGCGCCTCTCAGAAGACCGTCGGGAATGGCAGGATTGGGTTTGTCATCCGTCGGCACCGCGCCGAACGCACCCCACATGCGCTTGAACCGCCCGGTGTCGGCATCGAACACGATCACGCGCCGATTGCCGTACCCGTCGGCAACGAACAGCTCGTTGGTGGGGGCGTGAATGAACGCGTCAGCGGGCATGTTGAGGTTCTGCGTGTCGGCGTTCCCCTTGCTCTGCCCGGCGCGGCCGATCTGCATCACGAACTTTCCGGTCTTCGTGAACTTCAGGATCTGATGGTCCTTCGCGCCGTTGCCGCCAATCCAGACGAAGCCTTTCGAATCGACATAGACGCCATGCTCGGTCTCCGGCCACTCATAGCCCTGACCCGCGCCACCCCATGCCTGCACGAAGTTGCCAGCGGCATCGAACTCGAGGACCGGCGGAGCCGCCCTCGCCTTTTCATCGGGGTTCAGGCTTCCAGGACGCTGCAGGACCCAGACGTGGTCCTGCGCATCGATGGAAACGCTGGCGACCTCACCCAATTGCCAGTTGTTGGGAATCTTCGGCCACGTCGGATCGACGCGGAACCGGGGGACATCGCGTGCCTGTGCCAGGGCGAGGATTGACGCGATGGACACAAGCACGGTGAGTGTAGCAATTGTTCGTTTCATAAGATTTTCCAGGCGGGCCGTAAAGGCCCGCCTTACTTGGAGAATATCGACTTCGCCAGCAGCGCGAGGCACGCCGCCGACGTTTCCTCCGTGCCTCCGTAGCTCGGCGACCCGACGTGCATCAGGGGTTGATATTCTGCGCGGTCTGAGTCGTCGCGAGCACGTTGCTGGCAGCCGCGGCGGCCACCAGCCTGTCGGCGTCGGCCTGCAGCAGGAAGCCTTCGGCAACGGCTTTCGCAGCCGCGGCCTTCACCGCTTCTACGTACCCGTCGTGCGTCTTGTACCGCTCCTCGAGCGACAAACGCGAATCGCCGTTGGCCATCCGCTCCGCCCGCGTTTTCGCAAACGAAATCATGCCGCCGGCATAGTTGCAGATCTTCCCCTCGTGGAATCCAGCCGCAACGACGTTCCACCCGAGATAGGTGCCGAGCGGTGCGTCACGCAGAACCACTGGCACGCCACCCAGTTCATTTCCGTCAGCGTCAACGCGAGGTACCTTCATCCTGATCGCGCGCTTGATGGCGGGCGGCATCTTCGACGGAACGCCCGAGCCGTCCACGTAGTTAAAGTTCGGTCCCCAGTCGTAGTCCAGCATCGGATTGATCAGGCCGGTCGGCGCACTCGCAGGGGCGCCCGGAATCGTCGGGAATCCAGTCGCTTCCTTCGTCGGATCGACGAGGTAGCCATCGGCCAGCATCGGATATTTGCTTGGCGGCGGCGGCGTGTCGTGCATGACCCAGTTTCGGAAATGCACCCGAAGCGCATTCACTGTCTCGGTGTGCGGAACCGGGTTCGCCGCGAACGCGCCGCGGCCGAAGTTCGGACCCGGGCATCCGGGAGCCATCGGCGGATTGACGTTGAAACCGCCCATGCCGCCGCCATGCTGCGTGCTCGGGATGTAATACCGTCGGACGTTGCTCGGCAGCGGGATGTCTTTATCGGCCGATGTTCCGAGAAATGACGGACTCAGCGTCAGTGCCCACATCTCCGCCGCGCCGAAGTGCTCGATGATCTTCGGGCACGTGTTGTTCGCCGTGCAGCGATCGAGAATGCCCGCCGCCGGCAGTCCGCGCACCGAGTCGGGCCATCGGATCCACCACTGCGGACCTTCGCTGCCAGCCTCGTACAGCTTCAGCGCTCCGTCAGGTTGCGCAAATCGCGCATTCAGCGACACTCGCCGGCCGGCAATGATCGGCCACGAGCCGTCATACACCTTCCGGTTTTTCTCGTCCTGATTGAAGCCGAGGTGCAGGAATGCTCTGAGGAAATTGCCCGATTGCGATTGCCCGCGGCTGATGATCCATGAAACTCTGATTCGCGACCGGATTGGCCGTTCCTTCGGCGTCCTGGGTGGCAAAACGGAAGAAGGCCGCCACATCACGGAACGCGGCGAAGCCAATTCCGAGCACGTACGGATCCTGCGCCGTGAAGACCACTTGATACAGCAGCTTGGGATCGAAGCCGCCTTTCACACATATCTGTGTCGGATCTGGCGTGCCTGGAAATGGGTTGTCCGCGCTGCATTTGGCCCACGCCCAATCGCTGCTCGCAACCGTCCGCTCGCCACTGATCTTTCCGTCGATCGTTTCCGCCGCGTGTGTCGTCAGCGTCGCCTTCGTCGTGTCGAGGCTCGCCGGCTTGTATGGCACAGGGTTGGCGTTCACGAGCATCGGCTTCGACTCGGCGCCGCTGGCGTTCACGATTCGTCCGATGACGAGTCCTGTTACCGGTGAGCCGTCACGATTTCTGGCCACCGGCACGGTCACGTAATCGTTGTCGTCGTCGGGAGCCGTGTTGCCGGAATTGTCGCCCTGCCATCCGCTGCTCAAACCGATATCGCCGAGCAGCCGCTCCGCTTCGACGATCGTCAGCCGGCCACCGCGATTGGGCACCCCGTGCCACATCAGATGGCTGCTCTTGGACATGTCGATCGGCTTCACCAGAAAGAAGCTCGCCACGTACTCGACCTTGCCATTGCTGTTTCTGGGAGCCAGCTGAATGTCCGTGATGATCCGGTTGTGAAGATCGTTCGGATCGAGCTCGCCAAAGGCGCGCCCCGCCAGTGTTTCGTACTGGCCCACACTACCGTACGCCCTGCCATCGAAGGCCGGCGACACTTTCTTGTCTACAACGATCTTCTTGACCTCTGCCTGCGCCGGCGTCGCAAACGCCGAGATCGTAAGAACGGCGACGCTGACAAACGAGGCGAAACGGTAAACCAGGGGAGACGTCATGAGAGACCTCCTCGAGTGGGCAAAATCGTAGCACTGTTGGGAGTATGTTGCTCTTGCCGATTGCCGCCAGCCCCGAGCATCCAGCGCGGGACCCGCGCCTCGTTACGTAGTGTCCGGCTTTAGCCGGACCACGCACCCGACCACGTTAAAGACAGCTGGGTGGCAGGATTCCAGAGCCGAGCCATCGACGCACGAATTCGGCGACTTCGGGATCGCACCGCACCCCGTCGATGATGGCAGGGGCGAACGCACCGCCGCCAACGGCATACGTAAGTCCGATGGCCGCGCCTCCCACCGCAACGGACCCGACTGCGAGGCCGCCGAGCGAGAATCCAAGCCCAAGGGCCGCACCGCCCAACGCGAATATCAGCCCGAGTGAAAGGCCCCCGACGGAAACGAGACCACACGACACTCCCGCGACCGCAATGCCACCCACGGCGACGTTGCCAATGGCGATGACACCCTTCGCCACTCTAGGTCGCATCGTCACAGGATCAACACCTGCGCAAACATGGATGAGGGGCCATCCAGCGACCGTCGTGCTCGACCGATACTCGTATCCCAGAATCGATCTTTGCTCCAGGCACGACCGGCAAAGAACGCGGGGGGTGTCGCGCCCGACACAGTCGCGACACACGGCTTTCTGACAGAGGGCGCATAGCCCGACGGCCGGTGTGCGTGCGTGAGTGAAGCAGTCCATTCGTTTACCTTTTCGGCGCGATGCCTTCTCGGATGTAGATATCTGCGCCCCACACCCATCTCCCGCGCCGGCGCGCCAGAGCGAATCCGGCGCGACGAACGATCTCCTCCATCCTGCTGACCGGGTGCACGAACACCTCGAAGTCGTTACCCGTGAGCCGCCGCGCGAAGTTCTGGGTAGCGATGACGGCGCGAATGTGAAGATGCCCGAGCGGATATGAGATGGCCAGGCACCGGCGCGCGTGGGACGCCGATTCGGTGAGCAGCTCCTCAATCGCGGGATAGCAGCACACCACACGATCGAGAGTGACGATGTCGGCGACCGGCAGACCTTCCGCCACCGCAACAAAGTCACCGTGACGCCACTCTATGCGATGCGCGACACCCCGCCGCGCAGCCTCCTCGCGAGCGGCGTCGAGAAACGCCGAGGACGCATCGACGGCGGTGGCATGCTGAACCCCAGCCTCGAGGAGCTCGAACGTCAGTGCGCCGATCCCTGGACCGATATCGAGGACCGTTGACGCTCCGGCACAATGCAGGCAAACACCTTCGCAAAGGTCGCGCGTCGTCCGACGAGGGCCGCTACGCCGAAACCGGCGCAGTTCCCGCGATGCGACCCGGGCATCGAACATCTGTTCGGCGACAGATCCGAACGGGCGCCGGCAGGCGCAGCACACGTGGCTTATGTCGCCTCCGCCGCAACTGCGAAGCGGGAGACGATCTCCTCGGGAATGCGAATCGCTTTCATCGGCTCGCCGGGCCTTGCCGTCACGCACACCACGGTAAGGGCGCCGGTCGCAATGCGTGTGTCGTCGCGCATGACCACGCAGGAGTAACGGATCGACTTCTGCGAAATCGCCACAATACGGATGTGGACGTCGAACTCTTCGTCGAAGCGAAGCGGGTGATGGTACTCGAACGATGTGGAGACCCGCGGAAACGCGATCTCGGCGCCGGGCGGCGCGATGCTGAGGCCGACTTCACGCCACAACGCGTGTTCGGCTTCCTCCATGTAGCGGAAGAACCAGCTGAAGTGGACGATTCCGGCCGGATCTGCCTCGTGAAAATGGACTCGGCGGCGAAGCCGATATTCAGATTTTCGCTGGGGTGTCATTTACGGCCATCGGCAAGTCTGCCGGCCGATCCTACGAATATGGCGCGGCGGATCGGCATCAGGCGCGGTGGAGAATTATAGTGCGATGCCCGCGAGCTCCGATCCGCACAAGCCGCTCCGCGACGACGTGCGACTACTGGGCGAACTGCTGGGGGAGACGCTCCGACAGCAGGAGGGACCGGCGCTCTTCGATCGCGTCGAATCTGTGAGGGCTCTCGCCAAGACGCGCCGGCGCGACGGGACCGGCGCAGGCGACGCCGACGATTTCGACGCGCTCAGCGCCGAACTGGCGAGCATGCCGGTCGAGGCCGCCGTGCCAGTGGCACGGGCGTTTGCGCACTTCCTGAACCTCGCTAACGTCGCCGAGCAGCATCATCGCATCAGACGAAGCCGGGCATATCAGCTCGATCGGCACGCGCCTCCCCAGCCGGCGTCGATCGCAGAGGCGCTTCCCCGGTTGGCTGCGGCGGGAGTCGAACCTGCCTTGTTGCGCCGCGCCGTCATCTCGCTGCAGGTGGAGCTGGTCTTCACCGCGCATCCAACCGAAATCATGCGCCGCACGCTGCAGCATAAATACCGGCGCATCGCCGAAGCGCTCGCCGAGCGGGATCGGCCAGATCTCACACCGCTCGAACGCGATATGACGCTCGAGACGCTACGTCGCGAAATCACCGCCGCGTGGGAGACGGAGGAGGTACGGCGCGAACGCCCTTCGCCGCTCGAAGAAGTCCGCGTCGATGCTGGCCGTGTTCGAGGAAACCATCTGGGATGCGCTTCCTCGCTATATGCGGAGCCTCGATCGCGTGCTGCACCAGGTAGCCGGCGACGGGCTGCCGCTCGACGCCGCGCCCGTCCGGTTCGGTTCCTGGATAGGCGGCGATCGCGACGGGAACCCGAACGTCACGCCAGACATCACGCGGCGTGCATGCCTGATGACGCGCTGGACTGCGGCGTCTCTATACGTAAAGGAAATCGAGGAGTTGCGCGCCGAGCTCTCGATGACCGACGCCGACGACGCCCTGCGTGCACGGGTAGGGCCAGGACCCGAACCATACCGGGCGCTCCTCCGCGATGTTCAGCATCGTCTCGAGGCGACGAGGGCGTGGTTGGGCGATCAGCTCTCGCACGCCAGCGACGAGCCGTACCGCGCGGAACCGACTCCAGACCTCGTCTACGAGACGCGCGCGTCGCTGGCCGAACCGCTGCTCGTCTGCCATCGCTCGCTCCATGCAACGGGCAACGGCATCATCGCGGAAGGCCGGCTGGCTGACGTGCTGCGGCGCCTCGCAGTATTCGGTATTACGCTGGTGCGCCTCGACATCCGCCAGGAAGCGGCCCGCCACACCGCGGCGCTTGATGCGATCACGCGCAGGCTCGGCCGCGGGTCGTACGAGGAGTGGCCGGAGGACGAGCGCGTCGAGTTCCTGCTGAGTGCGCTTGCAGGTGCCTCTCCGATGATACCGCCCGGCCTCGACGCAACTCCGGCGGTCAATGACGTCGTCGACACATTCCGGATGCTTGCAGCGATTCCGAGCGAGTCGCTCGGCGCGTACGTGATCAGCATGGCAGCTCGCCCCTCCGACGTGCTGGCGGTCGCGCTGCTGCAGCGGGAGGCGGGCGTGCATCCACCGCTTCGCGTCGTGCCGCTGTTTGAGACCGCGCGCGGCCTGGCCAGCGCCGGCGACGTCATCGGCACGCTGCTCGCAACGCCGTGGTACCGAGAATGGATGATCCGCGAGTTCGGCCGCCAGGAAGTGATGATTGGCTACTCGGACTCGACAAAGGAGCTCGGACGGCTCGCCGCATCTTGGGAGCTCTATAAGACCCAGGTGGCAATTGTCGACGCGTGCCGTGCGGGCGGCGTGCCGGTCACGCTGTTTCACGGCCGCGGAGGCAGCGTCGGCCGTGGCGGAGGCCCCACGTACCGCGCGATCCAATCGCAACCGCCCGGGTCCGTCGATGGCACGTTGCGGGTCACCGAACAGGGCGAGATGATCCAGGCGAAGTTCGGGCTGCCCGGCATCGCCATCCGCACGCTCGAGGTCTACACGACGGCAGCGCTCGAGGCGACGCTCACCACGCCCGCGCCGACAGAGCCCCTGTGGCACCAGGCCATGGAGCACCTCTCGATCGCCTCGAGCATGGCGTTTCGCAGAATCGCCTACGAGGATCCACGCTTCCCGGCCTACTTCTTCGCAGCCACGCCGGTAGAGGAGCTGGACGCGTTGCACATCGGCAGCCGTCCCGCACGGCGCGCCGGCGGCGGCGATCTGACCGGCCTGCGCGCGATACCATGGCAGTTCGCATGGACGCAGACGCGCCTCCTGCTCGCATCATGGCTCGGCGCGGAGGAGTTGCTCGGATATGCGCTCAGCGACGACGACCGTGCGCTGTATCGCGAGATGTATCAGAGGTGGCCGTTCTTCCGATCGACGCTCGACCTGACGGAAATGGCGCTCGCGAAGGCCGATGCCGGCGTGGCGGCCTACTACGATCGCCTGCTGGTTCCACAGGACCTGCAGCCGCTCGGCCGATCCCTGCGGGAGCGGCTCGAGCGTGCGGTCGAGACCGTCCGCGCCATCACAGGACACCAGCGGCTGCTGGAGGACAACGTCGTGCTCCGCCGATCGATAGACGTCCGCAACCCGTACGTCGATCCGATCAACCTTGTACAGGTTGAATTGCTCCGGCGGTTTCGAGCGCTTCGTGCGGCCGATCGGGCGGATACTCCGGAGGCCGAGACCCTCGGTCGGGCCCTGCTCGTCACGATCAACGGGATCGCGGCCGGAATGCGGAACACCGGGTAGCGATTCCGACCGACTTGACTCGCAGGCCGGGGGCGTTCAATATCACCCCCGCCAGGAACAAACGGGTCGTCGTGGGCTGCCAGGAGCCGTTTCATCGAGAGATGCACACATGCTCGACCGGTTCACACGTTCGCTGACTCAAACGGCCGCCATCGCGACCGTCCTGTTGACCGCCACTGCAGCGGTCGGCCAAACGACGTACAAAGCGCCGCGCACATCGGACGGCAAGCCCAATCTCAACGGAATCTGGCAGGCCCTCACCGAAGCCTACTGGGACATCGAAGCGCATGCGGCGGCGCCCAGCTCTGTGCCAGCGCTCGGTGCGGCCGGTGCCATTCCCCCCGGTCAAGGCATCGTCGAGGGCGGCCAGCTCCCCTACCTGCCGGCCGCGGCTGAGCAGAAAAAGAAGAACTTCGAAAATCGGCTGACGCTCGACCCGGAGACCAAGTGCTATCTCCCTGGAGTGCCGCGCGCGAACTACATGCCGTATCCGTTCCAGATCATTCAGACTCCGAAATACATCATGATGGTCTACACGTTCGCGCGCGCCGTTCGCACGATCTACATGGACGACCACCAGGAAGCTCCCGCCGACAGTTGGATGGGATGGTCGAACGGTCGTTGGGAAGGCGAAACGCTTGTCGTCGATACGACCGGCTTCAACGGCATGGCGTGGCTGGACCGGGCCGGAAATTTTCACAGCGAAGCTCTGCACGTGGTCGAACGCTTTACCGCCACGGGCCCCGATCACCTCCTGTACGAAGCCACCATTGAGGATAAGAACGTCTTTTCGCGACCGTGGAAGATCAGCATGCCCATCTACAGGCGCATGGAGAAGAACGCACAGATCCTGGACTTCCGGTGCGTGGAATTCGCCGAGGACTTGATCTACGGTAACCTCCGCAAGCAGCCTGGCAACTGATGGCCTGAAAGAGAGATTCGACATGAACCATCGATATGTCGTCATCGCCGGCAGGTGGATAGTGGTCGTCGCGGTCCTGTGCGCGACGACGTCGCTGGCAGTCGCGCAGACGCGCGCTTACCGGGCGCCGCGTACCTCGGACGGTCAACCTGATCTGCAGGGCTTCTGGACGAACACGACGTACACGCCTCTTCAGCGGCCGAAGGAAGTGACCAAAGAGCTCTATACGCGCGAGGAGGCGCTCGAAATCCTCAAGACCGCCGCCGCTCTCGAAAGCGAGCAGACAGAGCCTGGCACGATTCCCGACGTGCACTATGACTTCACGCAGTTCGGGCTCGACCGCAATCAGGGAGGACTCGCTTTGAACCTGCGGACGTCACTCATCTTCGATCCGGCCAATGGGCAGCTCCCCCCGATGACCGAAGAAGGACAGAAACGGAATGCGGCGCGGGCGGAAGCGAGAAAGCGCATGGGCGGCCCCACCGACGCTGCACAGAACCAATCCCTGAGCGTGCGATGCATTCTCATGGACCGCGCCGGTCCGCCGATGCTGCCGGGCGCCTATAACAACAACTATCAGATCATCCAGGGGCCGGGTTACGTGATGATTCTCGTTGAGATGATCCACGAGCCTCGCATTATCCCGCTCGATGGACGTCCACATCTGCCGCCCCACGTCCGCAACCTGACGGGGAACTCGATTGGCCGCTGGGAAGGCGAGACCCTGGTCGTCGAGACGACGAATTTCACCGACAAGACGGCGTTTCAGGGATCAAGTCAGAACATGCGCCTGACCGAACGGTTCACGCGCGTGGCCGAGGACAGGATCGACTACAGATTTACGATCGACGATCCAGCGACATGGACACGGCCCTGGTCGGCCGAGCTGCCCATGCAAAAGACGATCGGTCCAATCTTCGAGCACGCCTGTCATGAAGGCAACCGCGGGTTGTCCAACACCCTCGCCGGTGCGCGGCTCGAGGACAAGAAGAGGGCGGAAGCGGCCGCAGGGAAATCGTCGCAGTAGAGGAGAAACTGCAATGAGCACGAAGCGCGCGGTCGTCGTTGCTGGCGTCGGATTGGTGCTCGCGGCTGTGCCACTTCGAGCGCACCACGCCTTCTCGGCGGAATTCGACGTGAACAAGCCGATGAAGCTCCAGGGCACTCTGGTGAAGTGGGAGATGATCAACCCGCACTCCTGGTTCCACATCGACGTGAAGGGACCGGACGGCCAGGTAGTCCGCTGGCTCGTCGAAGGCGGCAGCCCGAACCAGCTGATTCGACTGGGCGTGACGAAGAACACCCTCTCGGCCGGTATGGAGCTCCTGATCGACGGTTATCTGGCGAGAGACGGGACGAACAAAGGCGTCGGCCGCAATTTCACGCTCGCGGACGGAAAAAGGCTCTTCCTCGGCGGTTCCGCTCCAGGCGGCGACTCAGGTCCAGTCGTAAAGTAGGGTGGGCCTTCACGGCTAACCGTAGGGCGGGCCATTACGGCCCGCCGTGAGTTTGCGAATCCACTCTAACGAGGCGGAACTTCGCCGGCCTTGCAGACGAAATTCGCCGCCTCGTCCATGCTGCCCTTCCCCGCGTACACCGCCACTTGGGGGTACGGACAGAGCGGCCGCGTCCGGTCCACAGCGCCGCTCGTCGAATGGGACGCAGGAATCCGATCGGGCACGCGGCCATGCTCCACCCACTGTTCGAGCGCGGCGACCATGTCGAAGGTGTTCGGTCCTTCCCCGCCGCCGCAATGCGCCATGCCCGGCGCCATGAACAGCCGGTACGAACCATCGACGTTCGACGCGCCACCGAGCGTGTCCACCACGCGCGAGTAGTACTGGGTGCTGTTGAGCGGCGAAATCTGCGGATCGCTCCAGCCGTGATACTGAATCAGCTTCCCGCCGCGATCGATGAAGGGCTTGAGATTCGGGTCGAGTGCGTTAATCGTGTCGCGATCGGTCTCCTCGGCGCGAACGATGTCTGACTCGAAGTTGAACTGCTGGATCGTCCAGCTCGGGTCGCCGGACACGATGTAGCGGAATTGATCGAGCGCAGTGACCCTTGCTGAGACGGACCAACCCAGGTCGGTCCAGCCGAGCTCGCTGCCGGGCGCAACGCCGGTAATGACGCGTTTCGTCTTTGGATTGATCGGGCTGGAGTACATCATGCGCGCGGTCTCGACCTGCGCTTTGGTCAGGCAGGACGCGCCTGCCCCCTCCTTGCACTCGAGTACGCCCGGATCGAACGAACAGCGCTGCGGGTTCTCGATGAGGCCGTCCTTGACACCGTCGAGAGCATCGCACGCGCCGAGGACGGCTGCATGAAGCAGCTGCCGCTGCGGTGGCATGAGCCGGGCACCCTCACGTGATTCGAGCACTTTCGCCACGCGCGCGGCTTGTGCGGCACGGGAAGTCCAGTCCAGCCCCGGTGCGCCCGCAATAATGCCGTCGAAATCCGCAGGGAAGCGCTGCGCGGCTTTCATCCCCTGACGTCCGCCGGCAGAGCACCCGTTCCAGTACCGAGAACGTGGGAGCGCGATCGTAATGGCTCGCAACAATCTGCTTGGACGCGACTGCCATTTCATGGACCGCGCGCCATCCGAAGTCCACTACCTTCTCCGGATGTCCGAGCGCCCAGTTTGCACCGCCGCCGGTGTGTCCGGTGTCGGTGGAACTGGTGGCGTAGCCCCGTCTCAGTGCCGCGCTCATCGCGCCGTAGTTGATATTGCCGTTGAAGGCACCGTTGCCGACCGCCTGCCACTTCCCGTTCCAGCCGGCGAGCGGCAGCCACACTTCGATCTTGATGTCGGAATCGCTCGACGGCTTCAGAGTGGCCGCAACGCGGCAGAAGCCAGGCAGTGTGCGAAATGCGCCGGCATCCTCACCACCAGGCGGCGCGAACGTTCCGGCTGCAACTGTTTCGGCCTGCGTGATCGTGCCGGCCCGCACCATGAGCGTGGCCAACCTCTCGCACGCCGTACCGCCGTTCGAAGACTGCCCCGACATGACGGCTCCCAGAAGGAGCACCATGGACGCGCCTCCAACCAGGTTCTTCATGACAGCTCCTCTCGACGTCGGTAAATCGGTCGGCGCCAATCGTAGCACTCTATAAAGTGCCTGGGGTGCATCTAGGCACCCCAGGCGCTTTAGGCACCCTAGACACGCGAGATTTCAGTGAAATCCGGGCTGCGAGGGACCTGTATCAACGCACTCAGCAGTGCAGCGGGAGGTGCGACGAGCTTGCGTGCGCGCAAGTCGAGCCAACCACCGGTCGAGCGGACGGTGGCAGCGCGCTCGCCAGACGCCAGCCAGATCTCATTCTCGAATTTGAACCTGGCGCCATCGGCGCTCATCGCCAGCACAGCATAGGTGACCGTGACCGTATCGTGGAGTCCAACCTCCCGGAAGTACTCGAGCTCGTCCTTGCGTATGACGGGACCGATCGCGAGACGGCGGAATTCGCTCGGCGGAAAACCGTGTTCAGCGAAGAACGCCAGCCGCGTATCGGCGGCCAGGTCCAGGTACGCCGTATTCGCCAGGTGCCCGTTGAAATCCATGGTGCGCCACCCGGCAAGAAAGTCCTTGCTATATCGACCGTGAAAGTTCGTCATGACTTCCGTATCAGCGTGTAGCTTGCGACTCCGTACCGCCTGGCCGATAGCGTCGCTCCAGGTGTGCCGCAATCGCATCTTCAGTGAACCACACGGGCCGAAGCTCGTGATTCGCGAACAGCCCAATCTGGTCGCGGCTGTGCGGCGACTCGAGGTCAGTTGTCTGTCCGTACGCCAGCACCGACCATGCGGTGATCGTCGGGCGCGTGAAGTGCACCAGCAACACCCAGGCGTCCCCGAATCCCGCCAGCGGCTGATCCGCGCCGACGTGGCCGGCAACACGCGACCCGTCACCGGCGGTACCGAACGTCACCACTCGAAACACTCCGTACCTGCCGGCCGCGCCGTCGCCGGGAAGGTCCACGTCGCCAAATCGGAACCTGTGAATCTCTCCCCACTCGACACGCTCATCACCGTGCTCTCGCCGCACATCCGCGACCGCCTGTTCGAGTGCTGCCAGAGCGATGGACGGATTCGCCAGTCCTCGCGGCGTGGCCATCGGTGCATCGGCGTGCCATGGCGTGGCAAATGGCTGCGGTTGGGCGTCCTCGTAAAGCTCGAGAAAACGGTCGAACAGTACCGCACCTGGACTTCGAGCTGACGCCTGACGATCCCAACGAGCTAGGTACTTCTGTCCCTGCACGAAGCTGCTCGGACGGCGAGGCAACCGACGCCGCGGCGGCGAGCAGTTCCGGCAGCAGCAGGTCGGCTACACGCATCCGACTCGAAAACTTCAGGCGCCGTACATCGTCAGGCGACAGCCTGGGCGCGGTATCGAGCGCCTCGAGAACGACCTGCGCGCGAAGCGAGAGCGCTCCCTGCTCGATATATGCGGGGTACCGAGCAGGATCGATGGTGTCGCGCAGCGACGTCCACCAGGGAGGATTGTTGGCATTCTGCACGTAGCCGCTACGCGGGTTGAGCAGCGACGGCAGATCGCGAAGCCTGTGAACGCCCCTCCAGAAGAGGCGGTCGGTGTCACCTGGCACGTCGAGCCCATAGTCAACTCTCTCGTGAGACCGGCGAGGCAGCCGCGCGTTCCAGATGTACTGGATGTTTCCGTCCACATCGGCATAGGTGTAGTTGGACGTCACCGTGAGCCCGCGTCCGAGAACGCTTCTGAACTCGTCCAGCGAGTCGACGTACATCAGCTCGAAGAAACCCTCGGTACTGACGCAGCCACTCCACGTTGACGGAACGAACGACGAACACGCGGTCGTTCGTTTTGTGGATCACAGGTCCGAGATCGGTGGTCTCGTATTCGCGGGACTCTGCAGCAAGAGAGCCGTCTTCCTGCTTCACTTCAACCGTTACGCGTCGCCGGTCGATCGGCTTGACGCGCCCGTCATGCACAAATGCATCCGGCCGCCCGGTCGCGAGCGACAGCGCGTAAATATCCTGAAGGTCGGGCCCGTTGTTCGTTTGTACGTAACCGACCCGATCGTTGAAGCCGGCGCGCAGTGCAGGGATGCCGACGAGCGTGGAACCGTAGAAATTGACGCGGTCCCGCACCGTCACGTGCGCCTCCCAGTACAGCGACGACCAACCGAGGTGGGGATTACCGAGCAGAATCGGCCGGCCTGAAGTCGTCTTCGTCCCCGACAGTGCCAGCGCGTTCGAGCCTGGTTCGTCACCACTCCCCTGACGCTCGGGATCGACAACGTCCGGCACCATCTGGACTGGAGACGCAGCAGGATACTTTTGGAGAAGACGTGCAGGCGGCCGCAACGCCGCGAGGACACCAAACATGCGTCCATAGGCCAGCGGATCGGACGGCTCCACGACGGGCATCCACGGCGGCACCTCGTCGCGATGCGTCATCACGTACCGGTTGATCCCATCCGCGAATCCCTGCAGCCAGCGCCGGAAGCGCCGCCCTGTCTGTTCGACGAACGCGCGTCGCGCCGCCGCACGGTTATCGAGCCGGCGCATCGCGACGTCCGCTTCGAGCTCGCGAGGCCCGAAGTGCCGGGCCGCCTCGCCGCGGGCCTGCAGATAGCGACGGCCGATTTCCGCTGCATGGTCTTCAGCCATGGCGTACCCGAAGGCGAAGCCAGCCGCCTCCTCGTCGTCGGCCAGGATGTGCGGGATGCCAAAAGTGTCGCGCCGGATCTCGACGCGGTCCGCCATCGACCGCTGGCCCTGCAGCGAGGCGCCGCTCCCGAAGAGCAACGCTGCGCAGACCGTTGTGACGAGCGCAGCCGCAGGAGAGGGAGGGCGCACCAGAAGTGACGCTACTTCTGAAATATCGACTTTGGAATTGAGGCGTGAATTCCCTTGGTGACGTCCACGACCTGCGTCACCGTCAGGTCCATCGCGGCGCTTGCCAGGAAGTACGCCTCCTCGCGTGAGATCCCCTTGGCTTCGACCAGAAAATCCAGCATCTCACGCGTGGCGATCCTTGCGGCTTCGTCGAGATCCTGGTTGAGCCCCATGGTGATGTAGTGCGTCGGCGTTTCCGCCCTTGGCCATCGCAGACGACGACCCTTGTGCAGCACCACCTGGATTTCGCCTTTCAGCGACGTTTCAACCGCCGACAGGCTCACTTCGCCGTGGCCCTGCATGGCGTGCCCATCGCCTATTGAAAGCAGCGCGCCAGCAACGTGGACGGGTAGATACAGCGTGCTCCCCGAACCGAGATCCCGGTTGTCGAGATTCCCTCCAAACACGTTGGGTGGTCCGCTGGGCACTCGTCCCATCGCTGCTGGCGGCGCGACGCCCATCACTCCCCAAAACGGCTTCGCTGGAAATTCGATGCCAGGGGCGAACAGAATCACCTTCCGGTCCACGTCAATCCAGGTCACGCGGTTTTTTTCGTACGGGAATTCATCGGGCAGAAGTCCCCGGTTCGGGACGAATGACTGTCCCGCAATCGGCAGGCGCACGTCGACCGATCGAATGCGGATTTCCAGCATGTCGCCAGGCTCAGCGCCGCGGACGGCGATCGGCCCGTTCAACGTGTGATCTCCACGCCCATCCCCTTCGACGCCGCGGAAGACTTCATACAGTTCAGCCGGGATCTTGCTCTTTCGGGACACCGAGCTTCTCGAACCATCGCGGGTTCCCCGTCGCCGTTTCGAGCCGCACGATGTCGCCCGAGTCGATCGTGAGAACCGGCTTGAGCGAGGCATCGAAGAACCCGCGGTGCACGGTCGCAGGCGACGCCTTCAGCTCGTGAATCCTCGGGGAACCCTGAGCGCTGACGATCGCGGGCAGCGCCAGGAGACAAATGCAAGAGGTGATTTGCGTGGCTCGCATGGTGCTCCCCTTCCCATGCCGATACCAGATAGACCGTTGCAGTACATGACCAATCGTCAGCTCTTGCAGCGTTACGGATCAGGGACGTGGACCGAATCGGAATATGACGCCATCTACGCTGAGGTGATGCGCCGTCCAAGCGACACGTGCGAAGACGGCACGACCGCTGATGCTGACCTGACCGGATTCGATCAACCGGACCTCTGGTTTGCCGACGTGCATTGACCTCGGGGGGGGCAAATAGGTTTGGCCGAGAACGAAAAAGCGGGACCGCTGGCTAGGTCACACGCAGGATCGCGTGTTCCCCGTTGCGATTTTTAGGAGTCTGATGTGACGCGAGAAACCCCCACAGCACCCCGGTGGCTCCGGGCCAGCACCCGGAAGTGGTTCGCGGACGTCTGTGACCGCTGGTTGCTCGAAGAACATCACGTCCGGTTGTTGCTCCTGGCGTGTCAAAGCTGGGACCGCTGCGCGCAGGCGCGAGAGGCGATTGCGAAGGACGGGCTGACGCTGGCGACGGGGGCGGGCGGCCACAAGTTAAATCCGGCGGTACGGGTCGAACAGGAATCGATGATCGCGTTCACCAGAATTTTACGGGAACTCGATCTGGACATTGGTGAGCCGCCGAGCGCGGCGAAACGGCCGCCGAGTTTGCGGTCCATCGGGTGACGCGGATGTCGAGAAAACAGCGGACGCCGAAACTGCGCGTGGAGGTGCCGGAGGTGCGGCCGTCACCTACTACCTGATGGCCGGCGAGTGGGCGCCGTGCCGCATTCATGGCTGGGTCGTGGCGGTGCAGGAGTGGGAGGCGGAGTCGCAACTGCAACGCATGTGGGACGCGCATGGGGAGGCGTGGACGGCCGAAGCGAGTCGCTTCGGATTCGTGCCGGCGTGGGTCTCCGGGCAGTGTCCCGAGGGCGAGGGGTTTACGCGCTGGCAGCGCGAGTTTCTCGAGCAGCATCGGTATTGAGATGCGGCCTAAAGTTGCGCGACGCTCGCACATGTGGGACTGGCTGCCGGGCGATGCCGCCGGCTCGCCACTCGACGCCCATATCGACGCGAAGCTCAATCTCATACTCGCGCGGATCGAACAGCTCGAAGCTCGCCTACCGGCCGCTGGTCCGCGCGATGAGGCGGATCGCAACGCCTTCATGGCCTTAGTCAGCATCCTGCTCATGCTCGAACAGCCCGAATGTACGGCGGCGGCACTGACTCGCCATGCCGCGGTGAACGCGGAATTCCGCGAGGCGCTGCTGGCGGCCGACATCACCATCGAAAACGGTGCCGGCGAGGTCGCGCTGTGGTTGCGACAAATGGTGGGGACCGCGATCGACGGCTACGTGCTGACGCGAGGACGACGCGGCCGAGACGGCCGCATCTACTGCCTCAGTGTGACGGTGTGACGGCGACTGTCACATCGGCGAACGCCATGAGAATCGGCTCCATGAGATACGACCTCGATTCCCTCACGCACAAGTACGAGCAGATGAAGGCACTCGGCGGGTGCATGGATTACATGGCGGCAAAGGCGTTACGACAGCCGCCCCCGCCTGCCTTTACGCACAACAAAGCGGCCGTCGGTGCGATCACCACGGAGACCGCGTCGGCGCTGCGGCGCGAGCTCCAGCCGTTTGTGGACGTGGTCATCCAACAGACGGTGCTTGGCAAATTGCGCGGGGCCACGGTGGACGCGCCACCGTTTAGCACGATTCCCGCGGTCGTCGAGACGCCGGAAGTCGCATGGGTCGGGGAAGGCGTCGCTGCACCATTCGCGCGCATGGGCTTCACCACGGTGACGACCGCGCCGACGAAGTACGTCACGCTGTGGGCGACCACGAAAGAACTCTTTCGGTTCGCGGATGCGCGCAGGCGCAATCTCCTCATTCGTGTGTCCACCCGCACGCTGTCACGCGCGGAGAATCTCGCCTTTCTGGGCGACGATGCGGGATCCTCCGATCGCCCGGCGGGCATTTTGTACAACGTCGCGGCCAGCGGCGGCGGGTCACCGTTATCGCTCGCGGACGATCTCGCGACGCTGTACGCCGAGGTCGTGGACGGCCAAGCCGAAAAACCGGTCTTCGTGACGAGTGGCCGTGTCGCCCTCTGGTTGGCCGCGACGGGGCTTCAGGTGTTCAAGGACGTCAAGTTGGCCGACGGGACGATCGCGGGTGCGCCGTTGTTGATTAGTCCCGCGGCTGCCAACCGGCTGATCCTGCTCGACGCCGCCGAGCTCGCCGCCACCGATGATGGGCTCGAGATTGACAGCGCCGAGGGGGTCTCGATCGAGATGGTCGATACCCCGACCGTGGGCGCAACGACGTTGACGTCCGCGTTTCAGGCAAACGCCGTGGTGTTGCGATTTACGCGCTTCGTGCACTGGGCGAAGTTGCGCGACGACGCCGCCGGGTTCATCGAGATCGCCGAATTGGGCGGTTCACCGACGGGATCGCCCGCATGAGCGCCGCAGTGACGACCGGCATGCACGTCAACGTCACGATGCCAGACGGCACCGTGATCCCGACGCTGTCCCCCACATTTCTCGCGGAACTCGTCAAGCTGGCGCTCGATCCGTTGGCGGAGCGCATCAGCGCGCTTGAGCGGCAGGTCAAGGAGATGCCGCCGTCGTCGCTGGCCGACGTCTTTCGTGGAACCTGGAAAGCGGATGCGACCTACGGCCGCGGCGAGCTCGTCACGTTTCACGGCTCGACGTGGCTGTGTCGGGAACGCAACGCCGGCGTGGTGCCTGGTCAGTCTGGGTCCTGGGCCTTATTCGCCCAGCGAGCGAAATGATGCGGCCACCACACCCGCCGGCGGACGGACTCGTCTGGGTGCAGGTCGATCCGTTCGATGAGGCAGCGGCCGACGCCTACCTCGACGAAGTGGTGGAGACGGCGCGCGCGGACCTGGAGCCACAGTTACGCAATGAAGGGTTCAACGCGGAACAGGTGAAACGCGCACTCGAATCGAACGGAAGTCTTGTTGAGAGAACGGGCCCGCGAGGAACTCGACAAGATGAAGCGCCGCCTGCGTCACTGAAAGAGCACGCTCCATACATGCGCTCGTGGTTCCGACGTTCCGCGCGCTGGCTCTTGCGTCTTGTCACCGCACCCGGTGTGCTCGACGTGTTCCTGACGGTCGTCCTCGCGCTGGCGGGCGTCGCGCGTGGCTGATCGTGACCGCGATGTGAAGTTGTCTCTGACTCGTGTGGAGGAGCTTAGATGAAAGTGTTTTCGTCTGCTCCAAACCCCTGAGGGGGGCGGACGGCATGAAGGTGACGAATCAGGACAGAAAAGGGGACGCCGACATGCGGCGTCCCTTCCCTGTGGGTTTCCTCCCGTCGAAAAGCTGACGGACTAAGAAACCCGAGTACCAGTATCGCCTAGCACAGCAGCGTGGCTATGAGACGAAAAGGCTACAAACGGAATGCGAATAACGATGCCGCTCCTAGACATGCTCGGGCCGAGGAGGTTCAGGTTCCTGGACGACAAACGTCCTGCGACAGTCGGGGCAGAAATAAATCGCTCGAGACTTCCATGCCACGGCCTTTACGGTGTTTTGTCGCTGACACGTTGGGCAACGTCGCCGAGGACTGTCGGTGAGATCGTCCGGCACCGCTTGAGTCAGCTTAAGTCCGCTAATGTACCTGTTGCAATACGCCCAAGGGCCTATATCTGTATGAATGCGGAGGCGGATGACCTAGCGAGCGCAGTGCCAAGGTCGGTCTTGTGAGAGGCGATATGAACAGCGACGCCGAGATGCTGCAAGCGATGGAACACCTGACCTGGTCGATCAGATCGATCGCCTGGCGGCCATGCTCGATGAGTGCGTCACCTTGACGCGGGCCGGCGTGCCCATCAGCGCCCAGACGATCGATCGGTATGCCGCGGAGCTGGAGCGGTTAACACGCGAGCGGGCGGCGCTGCGTGACACGCTCGTGCGCTTCTGTGCGCGCATCGGCAAGACGGACGCGCAGTGATGTTATTCACCCCTGCTCCCAGTTCCCGCGTCCTGGCGGACGAGCGGTAACGGCCGTGGTGGCTTTCTCCAGGGTGAACGTCTTGTAACAATCGCGGCAGATATGGATCTCGGTCAACAGCGATTCGACGGCTTTTAGAGTGTCCCGTCGGTGGCAAAACGGACACGTCGGATGCGAGGTATCTGGCACAGCAGCAGCCTCCAAGAAAGTGGGCTTCATGAGTGGGCTTCATGAAGCTGCTTCGCCAGACGCGAAGGTGGGGCGGGTTCAAAAAGTCAGAAACAGAGCGCCATCGTAGTCAACGCGAGCGGAACGATCAAGCACATGCGCCAGACGGTTCGGTTAGCACGCGAGCGGTCGGCGCTGCGCGACACGCTCGTGCGCTTCTGGGCGCGCATCGGCAAGACGGACGCGCAGTGATGTTCATTCACCCCTGCTCCCAGTTCCCGCGTCCTGACGCACGAGCGAACAACGGCGGTGATGGCTTCTTCAGGGTGAACGTCTTGTGACAATCGCGGCAGGCATGGATCTCACTCAACCCCGATTCCACGAGTTTAAGTGTGCGCTGTCGGCGGCAAAACGGACCTCGGTGGGAAATGTGCTGGCGTCGAATTCAACGGCGCAGAGAGCCTCGTAACCTGTTCAGGGCGCCGCAGCGTTCGTTATTTACGACGACGTTCTCGCTGCGCCACATCCCGGACAGTAGGCTGCGTTTTCAGGAAATCTCGAACCGCAGCGAGCGCAGAACGCCGTCGGCGCGCCAGACTGAGCGAGAGGCAGGGCGTACCCTACCGCCACGGCTCCTGCAGCGACAGCGGCGCCCCCGACCACTGGCTCCTTTGGGTCAGGTCCGAATCGATTCGGGCCCTGCTGTCCCCCTTGAATGGCAAAAATGAGGTTGACGATCGGAACGAGAAACCACCAGCCGCCGTGATCCGTGTCGTGCATCCTTCTCACGCCGACGGCGATGCCGGGAATCAATGTGGCGAGAATGTAAACGCCCCCGAGGACGCTTTCGTCACTGTCCGAAGCGATGCGTAGAATCCCCTCAACGATGCCAAGCACGAAGACGATAAGGAGGTTCATCAACGTGAACATCCAGTACTCCTTCCGCCGGGCGCGGCCGCTGAACACGGCATACTTCTTCATGGCCTCGAGATACCAGCGCATGTCGCCTCCTCGATCGAGTGATATCGCCCAGCCGAAGCGGCCAAATCCTAGCACGGACCATCGGTGCGCCAATTGACATACAATCCGGTTCGCAAGCCATCACATGACAACACAAGCGAGGCCGAAACGTATGGCGTGGATCATCTTCGTTGCGGGAGCCATCTTGTCGTGGGGCGCATATGGCGCGCTGCTCCATCATGGTGCAGGTGCAGCTCGGAAACCCGCTCAAGGCGCTGCTCTGCGTCGGTGTTGCGTACTTCCTGATCGGCGTGATCGTGCCCTGTCGCCGGTCTCGGCGCTCAGGGTGAACTCGCCGGATTCAACACAGGCGGGCTGGTTGCGGCCACCGTTGCCGGCGCGCTCGGCGCTGCCGGTGCGGTCTGCATCATCTGGTCGTTTCGCTTCGGTGGGCTTCCTGTATACGTGATGCCGCTCGTGTTCGGTGGCGCGCCCATCGTGAACGTGCTCGTGTCGATGGCCATCCACCCGCCGAAGCAGGCAATCAATCCGCTGCTGTTCGTGGGGTTCGGCCTGGCTTCTGTCGGCGCAGCGCTCGTCTTGTACTATCGCCCGGCCGCGTAAAGCCGCGCCCTACTTTCCAATCGCGTAGAGATTGCGATCGGTCCTGATGTACCAGCGTCCGTCGACGAGCGCTGGCGACGCGAGCGTGGTCTCGCCAATCCGGTTTACGTGCAGGATCTCGAATGTGGCGCCGGCTCGCAGCACGAACGTGTCACCGTCGTCATTGGTGAAGAAGACCTTCCCATCGACCGCGACCGGCGACGCGGAGAATCCTTCTCGCTGCGCGACACCGAGTCGTCCCTGCCACAGAACTTTGCCGCTCTGCGCGGCGAACGAGGTGACGATGCTGGCCATGTCGTTGACCATGTAAAGCTGCTCGCCATAAAGAATAGGCGACGGGACGAATGGCGACCCGCGAGGGCTTTCCCATGCAAGATGCGTCCGCGTCACATCGCCGCTGCCGCCTGGTTTGATGGCGAGCGTCGGACCGGCTCGACCGGAGGAACAGAAGACGAGCCCGTACCCGACGACCGGCGTCGGAATCACCTCGTAGGTGGTGCCGCCGCAGCGCCACAGCTCCTTGCCGCTGGCCGGATCGTACGAGTGCACCCACTGCTGGCTGTTGACGATCACTTCATCTCTGCCAGCCGCGCGAATGGCGATGGGCGTGCCCCATCCAACGTTTGCATTTCGTCGGGTGCGCCACAGCTCGCGTCCTGTACGCGTGTCGAAAGCGGCGATGAATGAGGCCGAGTACTGATCCTGATAGAGGATGATCCGATCCCTCAACAGAAGCGGCGAGCCGGCCGCGCCGTGATAGGCGTCCATCGGCCCGAGGTCGCGCTGCCACACGAGCTTGCCGTTGAGGTCGAACGCGAAGAGTCCCCGCGCGCCGAACGATACGTAGACGCGTTCTCCGTCGGTCGCCGGCGTCGCGGAGGCATGACCATTCTTGTAGTGCGAGCCGGAATCGGTGCGACCCGTTGGCGCCGCAGCCTCCCACAGCAGTCGGCCGTCCGAACGACGATACGCAAGCAGCGATAATCGCCGGCCGCCGTCGTTGGCTGTGGTGACGAAGATACGGTCGCCCCACACGATCGGCGACGAGTTGCCGTTCCCCGGCACCGGAGTCTTCCAGAGGATGTTCTGGGTTGCGGACCAGGTGTCGGGGTATTCGTTGCCGGTGACGAGCCCCTGCCCCGACGGCCCTCGCCACCGAGGCCAGTACTTCGCGCCCTCGCCCTCGTCCGCAATCATTCTGACTGCGGGCTCCTGCCCCGGAGCCTGACGCTCCCCGGCCAGGTTGGCCAGCAACGCGAGGCCGAGGACGAATGCCGAATACCTCCAGGTCATCTCAGATCGAATGCCGCCATTTCGGCGAGGTTGCGGATGAGCAGGTGTCCGTCGGCCATCGCAGGATGATTCCACGTTTTTCCGTTGAGCACGGGAAACCGCGCCAGTTCCTCGTGACGCTCCGGAGTGGCACGGACGAGCGCCAGATCACCGTTTTCCGCGAGAACGATCAGTTGGCCGTTGGCAAGAAGCAACTGCCCGTAACCGTACCGACCTCCCTTCCACCGGAGTTGGCCGGTGGCGACGTCGAGACAGGCCAGAATTGCCTCGTCCAGTCCGTACACGAAGCCTTCGTGCAGCACCGAGCTGGTGAACTGATTCTTCATCCGATTGTTTCGCCAGACTTCGCGCACGGAGAACCGCGAGCCATTCGGAGTCAGCTCGATGACCCCGGCACCAGTACCATAGCCGGACGACAAGAAGATGCGGTTGTCGCCGACGAGCAGTGGCTGTCCCGCGTTGATGTCGAACGGCGTCTGCCACGGATAGTCCCACAACAACTCGCCCTTATCGGGAGACAGACCCATCAATCGCGTCGCTGCAAAGACGATGATCTGCGGGACGCCGCCAAGCGTGACCAGCATCGGGGACGAATAGGCCTGCTTGTCGCCGAGCGCCGACCACGCGCGCTTTCCAGTGCGTCGGTTGTAAGCCACGACCGAATGACCATTGGGCCCACCGGGCAGTACGACGACAGTCTCGCCTACGACGAGAGGCGACGCAGCCATCCCCCAGTCGAGATTAGTGGCGCCGTTCTCGTCGATGATGTTCGTTCGCCACAAAACACGGCCTGAGCCCTCGTCGAGCGCACGGAGCTCGCCGGTGGCGCCAAGTGCGTACACGATGCCGTCGGCCCACGTCGGGGTCGCGCGCGGACCGTCGCCGCCGAGCGACTCGGTAAAGAGGGCGTTCCAGCCGTTCGTCCACAGTTCGCGGCCGGTCCGCACATCGTAGCCGGCCACCACTTCCTGAGGGCCGCGCTGCTCGATCGTGAATGCACGGTTCCTGGCAATGACGAACGACGAGTAACCGCCGCCAATCGGCTGCTTCCATACAGGCTTCAGCCCGTTTGCGGGCCAGTTCGTTCGAATCGGCTGCTCGCGGTAGTGACCGTCGCGGAACGGACCTCGAAAGTCGGTCCAATACGGCTTCGCCGCAGGGAGCGGCCTTTTGGCCCCGACGGGCGCCTGGTCGGCCGCGGTCACGCGCTCGGCGTCGACAGGTTCTGATGACGATGGCTTAGCGACGTGTGCTTCGACAAGGTCTCGGGAAGCGGCCTCTTGCGGCGGCTCACGTCGCTGCGCTTCGCGATGACGCGCAACCACGTCGGCTTGCGTGTCGTTGTCGACAACAAATGCCAGATGCGGGGTCCCGCCGCCGTCCAACCCTACTCGAAGGTCGAAGAAGAGATACAGCACCGCCGCCACGGCTGCCGTGGCGGCAATCAGAACTGCGATCGCTGACAACGCGCGTTTGAGCATCACTCTGACTTCAGAGATTCCACCACCGGCGCGCGCATCACAAGACGCGTAGCCACGAGCGACGACAGCAGGCCCACCACCAACACCGCGAATATGAGCAAGCCGCCGGCGGCTGTCAACGGCATTCGGCCACCGCGCTCGGCAACGGCTGGCGCAATCGCAATCGCCGCACACAGGCTGCCGGCAACGAGGCCGCCAGTCAGTAACAGCGCATTTTCGGCTGCGGCCATCATCAGGAAGTGTCGCCGCTGATAGCCCACGGCGCCAAGCAGTCCCATTTCACGCCGCCGTTCCACCGCATTTCGCAGCATCACGGTCGCCAGCCCGACCGTTCCGAGTAACAGACCCAGCCCTCCGAGCGTCTGGAACGTCGACAGATACGTATTCTCGACGCGATGAAACGTTGCGAGACGCTGTGCGGTGCTGGTGGCGTCTGCGCCGAAATCGGCAAGCGCATCCTCGATTCGACCGGCGACGGCGGAGATCTCCCCTGACGGCGTTTCGGCGAGCAACAGCTGATAGCCCTCCTGCTCGGGGAACAGCTCGACGAACCTGGCCGGCGCCATCAGCAGCTCGCCCTGGAAGATACTGTCGCGAAGCGCCGCAACGAGCCGAAGGTGGACCTGCCGCCCCGCATGTGTGATCACGATGTCCTCGCCGAGGCGCCGGTGGAGTACGTAGGTCATCGAGTTCGCATCCGCAATCACCGGCACCGCCCCGTCCGGCTCCGCGCGCCTCAGGAGCAGCCATGGGTTCGCCCGCTCGGCGTCGGTCACCGCAAGCGACTGCTGAAACGCAAACCGTCCTTCGTCGAGAAAGCCGTCCCGCGGCGCAACAATCCGTGGGTTTTGCGGCGCATACAGATTCAGACAGCTCGCATCGTCGCCAGGCCGAACCCGAAACGGCTCGAACGTGACGTTTTCAAGATCGCCAAGGTTGAGCGATTGCCGTCCCTCGGGCGTGTTCGGATCGTGCGCAATGGGAAGGAGGGTCTCGACGAGCAACGTATAGCCTCCGAGCCCCGACTGCTTGTCCCCTTGCGCGACGTTGACGTCGCGCCGGAAGGCGTCCACCGAGATGAGGATGAAAGTCGCCGCTGCGACCACCGATATCGAAAGAACGCTTCGGCCCGGTCGGTAGGCGGTGCTGCGCAGCCCGAGCCGCGAGACGGCTCGCCAGCCACGACCATCGACGACACGGCGAACGGGTGCGCGGAAAGCGGCGGCAAACAGAGAGAGCGAGGAGGCAAGCAGCAGCGCTCCGGCCCCAAAGAAGCCGCCGGCGGAATCGATACGCCTCGTCGCAGACGCCGTCAGCAATGCGACGCCGAACAGCGCGAGCACAACGGCGGTACGGCGCGTCGCGTGCCCACGGCCGCCGATGAGATGCCACATGAACGCGCGTCGTTTTCGTTGAGCGTCGCTGGCGGGCAATCCCGCGTCGTCAGTTTGGTCAATCCGGCCCGCGAGCAGGCTCCGCTCGGAAATCGCTGCCAGGCTGCGCAAGGTCCACCAGATACATGCGACTGCGGCAGCAATCCCACCGACCGCTCCTGCCAGCAGCGAGACGATCGACACGTGCAGCGTCAGCGCTTCGGTGCCGACTGCATCCACCCACCACGAACCCAGCGCCGTCATCAACAGCGCGGCGTAGGCAATGGCACCCGGGATACCCAACGCACTGCCTGCCAGCGCCAGGAGAATGCCCTCGCCCAGAAACAGGCGCCGCACGGCGCCCGGTCCGAAGCCAACCGATCTCAACAGGCCTACCTCGGACGCCCGGTGCTCGATGCCAAGCTTGAAGAACAGCGCCGCAAGCAACAACGCCGAAACGACGATGAAGAGGCTGAAGTACACGAAATAGGTGCCAAATTCGGTCGCCCCACTGGATGCCGCCATGCCGCTCGAGCGCACGTCGCGCACCGCAAGGCCGGTGGCCAGCGGATCGATGTGCTCCCGGAGCTGCTGTTCGAACGTCTGGCGCGCCTCCGCGAGCGGCCGACCCACGGCCGGCGCAACGCGAATCGACGTCAGCGCGCCGTATCGCGATTGCCAGAGCTGCTGTCCGGTTTCGAGCGGGATGAACGCCTTGGGCGTCGTGCGGTACTGCTGCCAGTACGCTTCGTCGACGGGACGGATTCGGCGCAAGTCGATCGGAAACGGTGGATCCCAATCGCCGAGCGTCGGCGAATCACTGATGCCCGGATACACGGGCGCAAGGTCGCGATCTCCCGCTGCCACAGGTACGACGGCCGCGACCCGGAACGAGGACTGACGAGTGACGAGCCGGCCGGGATCCTCCCACAGGTAGTACTCCAGCGTCACCGCATCGCCTGCCGCCGCCTCGAGCTCGCGAGCCGCCCACTCGTTGAGAACGATTGGAGGTTCAGCCTGCGATGTCGGCAGCACCGGCACGAGGGTTGACAAGTCCACCGCGGTGACGAGCGAATACGGGATCTCCCGGTCACCCGCGCGAAGCGTGTTTGCGAGATAGGTAAATACGGGCTGAGCCTTCATCCCGGCTCGTTCCAGTGCCTCCAGCGCGGCTCGCGCCTGGGTATCGGTCAACAGACCTGCGGACGAGTTGACTGCGAGCACACCTCGTTCGTCGATCGATGTCACCGACAGTCCGACATCATCGAGCGTCGCCAGACGCCGCAGGTGCTCCTCGAGCATCACGGCATCACCCTCGACGACAGCGTCGGGCTTGACGGAAACGAGAATCGTATTGACTCGCCCTCGTATCGACAGCTCCCGCTGGATGAAAGATAAGGGCACGAAGACGGCGCGAACCTCGCCCTGCTGCGCGTCGAGCGAGAAATCACCGAGATCAGGCGCGGGCACGATGTCGCTGACCGTGACTCTGAGAGTGGTTCCGGTGCTCTCCTTCCGGCCTTGCAGCGATTCGAGCGGGATTTCAGACGGAAGCTGCAGACGGACGAGGACCACGCTGCCAGGTGCGGCGTTGAGCTCACTCGCGAGCGCCCGACTGACAAGCGCTTCACCGGATTCCAGCTCCCGCGGGGAAAGGTTGTGAAATTGCCAGAACCGCTCATCTACACCGTAGATGCGGACCCGGCCAACGCGCCGTCCGCTCGCGGGATCGCTGGCAAATCCGGGCAGCGCGATGAGCGGTGCTGCACCCGAGAACGAGGCGTTGAACGATTCGGTTGTTTTCAGGCCGTCAGCCAGCTCCTCGCGGAAGAATTCAACAGAGAGAACGACGTGGTCAGTACCGGCCGAGGCGCTCGGCCACCAGATCGCGCAAGCTGCCGCGCACTGAATCGCCGACCAGCAGCGCCCCTGCCAGGACCGCGACCGCAGTCGCGATTCCGGCGACGACGGCAATGTTCGTGCGCCAGTAGTAGGTCAGGCTTCGGCGAACGAGATCTGTCCACCTCATATGTATTGCGATTCCATGTGAGCCGGGTCCTTCTGGACTTGCCTCACGTCTCTGCGTCACGACGGGCGCACGCCAACCGGTACGACCACCCGGAGTGCCGCAGGCCACGGCCGCGCGGCAACGACGGCGGCTCCGGTGTGCGGCTCGCCGTCGACGTGATAGAGCACCGGCTGGCCGGACGTCACCTGAATGTCGACCGCTGACGACATTGTCACTCCCGGTACCGTGGCAATCCGGCCGCTGAACATCCGCGGTACCTGCACGAGCGCGGCCAGCGGTGACAGCGCAGGTACGACGACCACGTCGAGCCGGCCGTCATCGAGCTGCGCCTCGGGAGCAATCAGTGCGCCGTTGCCGTACTGTCGCGCGTTGGCGATGGCGATGAGCAGCGTTCGCGCCCGCACCGTGCGGCCGTCCGTGACAATCGTATGGTAGTCCGGCTTGTAGGTGAAGAGCTCGCGGACGGTGATAGTCGCGTAGCGGCGAAACCCGCGATGCACGAGGCCGTCGGCGGCAAAGCGATGGGCCACGCAAGCGTCGAGGCCGATGCCTGCAACGTTGAAGAACAATCGGCCGTCGAGCTCACCTGCATCGATGCGTCGTTCGCGGCCACGGAGTGCGACATCGATCGCGCTTACCGGATCGAATGGAATGCGCAATTCCCGCGCGAGACCATTGCCTGATCCGCTCGGAACAATAGCCAGCGCGGCGTCGCGAAACGCCAGCGCCGAGCCGACTTCGTTTACGGTCCCGTCGCCGCCCCAGGCGAGGACAAGCGATGCGCCTTGCGCGAGTGCTGCGGAAGCCAGCTCGCGGCCGTGGCCCGGCCGTTCGGTGATGAATATCTGGCTCTCGTAGCCGCGGCCAGCGATCAGCGACGCCGCGAGCTCGGCGCGATCACGTGCCACGTGCAGCCGGCCACCGGTACCGGAGATCGGATTGATGATGACCGCGACGCGCGTCGATGCCAAGGCGTGTCGGTCTACTCTCGACTGAGCTTCGACTTCGGAATGAGACCGCGAAGCAGCTTTGGCTGCACGAACCACGTCAGCGCTCCCGGACGTCGCGAGGTGAGGCTTTCAACGTCGATGCGACATATGCCGCCCTTCTTGAACGGCAGCGCCCGGCCGGCGCCAATCAGATGAGCGGCCAGCTCGCCAAGGGACGGCTCGTGACCTACGAGCGCGATGCGACGTCGACGGGCGTTACGCGCGAGCTGCGCCATCACTGACGACGGCGTGTGGCCTGGCGCGAGCGCCTCGAGAACCTTGATGGACGCTTTACCAGGGAGGCCGGCGGCCAGGAGTTCGGCCGTTTGTCTGGCGCGGATGAGCGGACTCGTGAAAATCTCGTCGACACCGCCATCGAGCTTGTGGAATCCCGCGACTGCCTCTTTGAAACGGGCGATGCCGCGTTGGGTCAGCGGGCGCTTGTCGTCGTCCGGCCAGTCCTCGCCACGCTCAGCGGCAATCGCGTGACGGACCAGATACAGCTCACAGGGGCGCGCCATGAGGCTATGCGGCCGAAGACTCCCGCACTTGTGCCTGGGTGGCGTCGACTGCGGTCACCGTATGTTCGCAGACGGCAATGAGCCTCTTGCGGAGTGCCATATAGTCGGCGTGACGCTGCCGGCACTCGGTTTCAAGACGGCGAACCAGCCGATCGAGACCCGCCGAGAGCCGCAAATTGGCGGCGCTCGAGGAGCCCTGGACCGCGCGCACGCGACCTATCAGCACTTCGAGGTCGTGCATCCGTCCGAGGAGGTCCTGCGCCTCCTTCAACATCGCGATACGGGCCATCGCGCGAGAACCACGCATCTCGCGCACCAGCTCGAGCCCGTAACGCAGTTTCTTGATAGCGATACGGACGTCGTGCAGCCGATCCGGCAGGTACAAACCAGCGGCGTTGTCGATCGCGGCGCGAAGTCGTACGGCACGCCGGCCCGCACGTTGCTGCGCCGCCGCGACGCGTTTGTCGTCGCGCGGGGAAGTAGGCCTCGAACGCGTCTTGCGGACAGCCGCGACGGCTCGCCGGCGCAGCTTGTCAACGTCGATGCGCGCAACCTGGTTGCACATGTCGGCGTACAGCCGCTGACGCTCCTGACGCAGCAGTTGCCGCAGTTTCGTAATCGCAGTCGATGGAACCTCGCCTCCGCTGCCCACTTCTTCGAGGGTCTGAAGCGCGACGTCCAGTTCGCGGACCGGCCCAAGAGCTCGAGAAAGGCGGCGGACCTTGCGCACAATCTTGCGGCTCGCTGAACTCGGCATCACCAGAGGCAGTCGCTCGCGCAAGCGTCGAGTGGCCACGCGAGCTTCGTGCAAGCGACTGGCGTCGCCGCGTTTGGCGGCCGGCAAGGCTCGCTCGAGGATTCGCAGCTGCTGTCGGATGAGTGTCTCAGAAGGAACCGTGCGCTGTCCCATGAAGCTTTACGGGTAAGGCTCTACTATATCGTTATCCGGCATGCGCATCGCCGCCATCGATATCGGGACCAACTCCGTTCACATGATCGTTGTGAATGTCCGCCCCGATCTGTCTTTCGAAATCATCGACCGCGAAAAATCGATGGTTCGCCTTGGATCCGGAGGCCTGGATGGTCGCGCCCTGACGGCCGAGGCGATGAATGCCGCCGTTCAGTCGCTGTCGACATTCAAACGACTTGCCGACTCGCACCGTGTGGAAAAGATCGTCGCCGTAGCGACGAGCGCGACGCGTGAGTCGAGAAATGGCGGGGAATTCCTCGCGCGCATTCAGCATGACACGGGCATTCGCCCGATGGTGATCACCGGGACAGACGAGGCTCGCCTCATCCATCAGGCCGCTGTCTACGGCGTTGATGTGGGCAGTGGGCGAGCCGTTGTGATCGATATAGGTGGCGGCAGTGTCGAGATCACCCACGGCACCGCGACGTCGATTGACTTGGCGCGCAGCTTCAAGCTGGGCGCTATTCGGCTTACAGAGCGCTTCGTGAAGAGCGATCCGGTTTCTCACGGAGACGAGCGACGGCTCGAGAGATATATCCACAACGAAATCGACCGCTATTGCGACCAGATCACCGCGGTTGGCTTCGACCGGGTCGTGGGCACGTCTGGCACCATCTTGAGCCTCGGCGTTGTCGCCGCGACAGCCGCCCGCGGCGCCGCTCCGGCCGAGCTGCGGAACCTGCGCATCTCCGCCAAGCTGCTGCGGCGAGTCCGAAAGGAAGTCTGCGAGCGCGACCTCGAAAGTCGGCTGAAGATGCCAGGCCTCGATCCACGGCGCGCGGACCTCGTCGTCTCCGGCGCGATCCTGCTCGACACGATCCTTCGGCGGCTCGGCGCGGACGAGTTGACGCTGTGCGATCTGGCGCTCAGAGAAGGCCTCGTCCTCGACTACGTGCGGCGTCACAAGCGACAGATTGCGCAGGTCGATCGCATCCCCGACGTCCGGCGCCGCAGCACCATCGAGCTGGCCGAGCGCTGCAACTACGTCGCCGGGCACGCCCAGCACGTCGCGCGCCTGGCACTTGCGATGTTCGACCAGACACGCGCCATTCACGGGTTGACCGATCGCGAACGCGAGTGGCTCGAGTATGCGGCCCTGATGCACGACCTCGGTGCGCATATCAGCTATGCGCGCCACCATCGGCATTCCTACTACTTGATCAAGAACGGGGACCTGCGCGGCTTCGAACCGGACGAAATCGAGGTGATTGCCCTCGTCGCCCGCTACCATCGCCGCGGAACGCCGAAGCGGGCACACGAGGAGTACGCCAGCCTGTCACCATCGCTACGGCGAACCGTCAGGACCCTCGCCTCAATTCTTCGGGTCGCCGAGACCCTGGACCGCAGCCATGCGCAGGTCATCTCGCACCTGGAAGTGCAGGATCAGGGCGATGAAGCGCTCCTGCTGCAGCTCCGCACGTCCGGCGACGCGGAGCTGGAGATCTGGGCGGCAAGCCGCCACATGGGACCGTTCGAAAAGCTCGTTCAGAAGCGGGTCCAGCTCGCTGCGACACCGTTGACGCGCACGTGAATTCCCGTCGCGGCGTCTACAGGAGGAACGCCGTCGCCAGGCCCAGAAAAAGGAAAAAGCCCATTGCATCGGTAATGAACGTCAGCAGCACGCTCGAGCCGTGTGCGGGATCCCGGCCGGCCGCATGAAGACCGAGCGGAATCGTGACACCTGCCAGGGCCGCCACCAGCAGGTTCAGGACGACTGCGCCACTCATCACAATACCGAGCGTGAGATTTGCGTACAACCCGACGGCGAAGAGTCCGACGATGAGCCCCCACACTGTGCCGTTCATCACACCGATCGCCAGCTCCTTGTGCATAAGACGCCGCGCATTGCCCGGCTGAAGACGATCGACCGCGAGCGCCCGGATGACCAGCGCCATCGTCTGGTTGCCAGTGTTGCCGCCGATGCTGGCAACTATGGGCATGAGCGCTGCGAGAGCCGCGACTCGCTCGATCGTGCCCTCGAACTGTCCAATGACACGTGAGGCGATGAAGGCCGTCAGGAGATTCACCGCCAACCACGGCCAACGGTTGCGAGCGCTATTCCACGGAGCTGCAAACAGATCTTCGTCGCCACTGAGGCCCGCGTTCTTCAGGGCCTGAAGGTTCGACTCGTCGCGCAGAAAATCCATGGCGGCGTCGACAGTGAGTCGACCGACAAGCTTGCCACGTTCATCGACGACGGGTGCCGAGACGAGATCGTACCGCTCGAACGTCTTGACGGCATCGCGCGCATCGTCTTGAGGACCGAAACTGATCGAGTCGTCGCTCATCGCGCCGGTCACCGGGGTTGTTGGATCTCGGAGCAACAGCGCCTGCAGCGGAACGGATCCTCGCAGAACGTGCCGTGCGTCAGTGACGAAGATCCGATCGGTCTGCGGTGGCAGCTCACCTCGCCGACGGAGCTCGATGAGCAGTTGGTCCACCGAATATGTCTCGAGGACGGCGACGAGCTCGCGTGACATATAACGGCCAACCCGGTCCTCTCCGTACTGGATCGAGTCCTCGAACACCGTGCGATCGGTCGAACCAAGCGCGCCGGACAACTCATCGACGACATCCGCCGGCAGTGAGTCGGAGACGTACCCGAGGTCTTCGGGATCGAGTGTCGAAAGCAGCGCGATCAAGTCCTCTCTCGGTGTCACAGCCACGAGCGACTCGCGTACCGCGGCCGACACTTCCACGAGCGCCGTACCCGCCAAATCCGGCGGCACTTGCTGCCACACTGTTCGGCGGTGCTCGAGCGGCAACGCTTCGAGCACGTAGGCCAGCTCTGCCGCGTGCATCAGGCGCAATCGCTTACGCAGTTCAGCCTCGTTCTGACGCTGCTGCAGGCTTTCGAGGAGGTCGCGCCTGGGCCCTTCCTGACGATGAGTCAAGGACTCGAGCACGCGGTGCTTCTCCAGCAGCCGAGAAATCTCCCCGAGGTTATGTTGGAGTCGTGCTTCAGAGCGAACGGTCGCCATGCACCATCCTAATCACGGGGCAGTGCGGCGCGACCGACTTTGTGGCGTGTTTACATCGAGGCGGCGTTCTACGTACTTGAACCGAGCACCCTCTCGTTTACACGGAATTAACACACCAGCAACCAGCGTGTAATTAGTATTGGATACCGTCACGGGTATGAGTGGATTTGCGCACACTTTTCGTTACTTCGGCGTTGCAGTCCTGACGATCGCAATTTCTGCCTGCGGCGGCGGCCAGAGTAACAACGAGGCGTCCCAGGAGGGTGCGTCCTCGGCGTTGATAACGCTGGACGGCTCGAGCACCGTATTCCCGATCGCCGAGGCCGTGGCCGAAGAGTATGGGAAGGCCAACCCGAACGTGCGCACCCCGACGGTCGGCATCTCGGGCACTGGCGGCGGCTTCCAGAAGTTCTGCCGCGGGGAGACCGACATCAGCAATGCCTCCCGACCGATCCGCCCCGCTGAGATCGAGGCGTGTCAGAAGGCAGGCATCGAGTACATCGAGGTCCCCATTGCCTATGACGGAATCGCCATCGTCGTGAATCCGAAGAACACCTGGGCGGACTCCATCACCGTTGCCGAGCTGAAGACGATGTGGGCGCCGGAAGCGCAAGGAAAGATCGCGCGCTGGAATCAGATACGCCCGTCGTGGCCGAATCGCGAGATCAGGCTGTTCGGCGCGGGCGTGGACTCGGGCACGTACGACTATTTCACCGAAGCAACCGTCGGCAAGGAAGGCGCAAGCCGCGGCGATTTCACCTCGAGCGAAGACGACAACGTCATCGTCCAGGGCGTGGGGAGCGACGAGCTGGCGCTCGGGTTCCTGCCACTGGCCTACTTCGAAGAAAACCGCGAGCGCCTCAAGGTGGTACCGGTGGACGACGCCAAACCGGACAATGGCGCCGGTCCGATTGCGCCCTCAGCCGAAACGGTTCGAGGCGGCACGTATCAGCCTCTATCGCGCCCGCTCTTCATCTACGTGGCTCGGAAAGCCGCGGACCGCCCCGAGGTCCAGCAGTTCGTCGAGATGTTTTTCAGCCGCGACGACCTCGTCCGCGAAGTTGGGTATATCGAGCTGACACCGCAGATTCACGAGCTCGCCCGCAAGCACTTCGCGGATCGGAAAGTCGGTACCGCATTCGGCGAAGGAGGCTCCCAGGTCGGGATGACGCTCGAAGCGCTGCTCGCCAGGGAGCGATGATCCCTCGTCCCGAGCCGGCCGAGCTACAGGCTCGGGGCGAATCCACTTCTCGACGGTCGCTCGTCACCACGCGATCGGCACCTGCGGCCGGGCGACGTCGCGCAACAAAGCGCATCGAGTTCCTCATCGAGTGGGCGCTGTTTCTCTGCGCGCTGCTTTCGATCGGCACGACAGCCGGGATCATCATCGTTCTCGCGATGGAAACTTTTGCGTTTCTCCGCGAGGTGCCCATTACCGACTTTCTGTTTGGCACGGAGTGGACGCCCCTCTTCGCGACGCCGCGCTTCGGAGTCCTGCCTCTCGTCGCGGGCACCATGCTCGTCTCCACCATCGCGATGGTTGTGGCTCTGCCGATGGGCCTTCTCAGCGCGGTCTACCTGAGCGAGTACGCCAACCTGCGGGTGAGACGATTCGTGAAGCCTGTACCTGGAAATTCTGGCCGGCATCCCCACGGTGGTGTACGGCTACTTTGCGCTGCTCTTCGTGACGCCGCTCCTGCAAACGCTTTTGCCGAACCTGTCCGGATTCAACGCGCTCGGCCCCGGCATCGTCATGGGCATCATGATCCTGCCGCTCGTCTCATCGCTCTCCGAGGACGCCATGCAGGCGGTGCCGCGCGGTCTCCGGGAAGGGTCGTACGCGTTGGGCGCAACCAAGATGCAGACGAGCTTGCGCGTGGTACTGCCGGCGGCCTTCTCGGGGATTACAGCCGCGTGCATTCTTGCCGTGTCGCGCGCGATCGGTGAAACGATGATCGTGGCCATCGCCGCCGGACAGCAGCCTCGTCTGACGGCAAACCCGATGCTGCCCATCGAGACGATGACCGCCTATATCGTGCAGGTCAGTCTCGGCGACACCCCGCAGGGGACCCTCGAGTACAGGACAATCTTCGCCGTTGGCATGTTGCTGTTTCTCGGAACGTTCGTGCTGAACCTGATGAGCACGTGGCTGCGGGAACGGTTCCGCGAAGAGTACACATGACGCAAACGACGCTGAATGGCGGCGCCACCAGCGCGCGGCGGCAGTTGATGGATCTGGCGTTCCAGGGCCTCGCGCTGCTGGTCCTCTGTATCGCGCTCGTGTCGCTCGGTGCCTTGATTGCCGACATATGGTCGGACGGCGCCAGCCGTTTATCGTGGGATTTTCTGACCGGCTTTCCCTCGAGGCGTGCCGCGGACGCGGGCGTCTGGCACGCGCTCACGGGCAGCGTCTTCGTGATCCTGGTGACCGGGCTGCTGGCCGTCCCGATCGGGGTCGCCGCAGCGATTTATCTGGAGGAATACGGCGGGCGGAGCGTGGCCGCGCGGATCATCGAGATGAACATCACGAATCTCGCGGCGGTCCCATCGATTATTTATGGCCTGCTCGGGCTGGGGCTGTTCGTCCGCGCGCTGGGCATGGGACGCAGCGTCCTTGCCGGCGCGTCGACGCTGGCCCTGCTCGTGTTGCCTGTAGTCATTCTTTCAACACGTGAAGCGCTGCGGGCCGTCCCGCCATCAATACGGGAAGGATCGTACGCGCTTGGCGCCACCAAGTGGCAGACCGTGTGGTACCAGGTGCTCCCGGTGGCGATGCCCGGCATTCTGACCGGAACCATACTGGCGCTTTCCCGGGCCATTGGCGAAACGGCGCCGCTCATCACCATCGGGGCACTGACGTTCGTGGCATTCGCGCCGGACGGCATCTGGTCGCCCTTCACCGTACTGCCCATCCAGATCTTCAACTGGGTGTCCCGGCCGCAGAGAGATTTTCAAGTCAACGCAGCGGCCGGGATCCTCGTCCTGCTCGCGCTTCTGCTGACGATGAATGCTGCGGCAATATGGCTGCGCGACCGCTATCAGAAGAAGCTCGGATGAGCAATTCAACGCCTCCTCGCGTCCCCTCGTTGGCCGGCGTCGCAGCGCGCGCCGTGCAGCCGGCCGCCGATCATCCGCCGAAAATCGAGGCCGATCGGCTGAATTTCTACTACGCCGAGACTCGCGCCCTGGAGGACATCTCCGCCCGCATCCAGCCGAATGTCGTCACCGCATTCATAGGCCCATCAGGCTGCGGTAAGAGCACGTTCCTGCGAACGCTGAATCGGATGAACGACATCATCCCGGGAACGCGCGTGGATGGCCGCGTCCTGATCGACGGCATCGACGTATACGGCCCAGGAATCGACGTCGTGGCACTCCGTCAGCGGGTGGGGATGGTATTTCAGAAATCGAATCCGTTTCCGAAAACGATTTTCGAGAACGTGGCATACGGGCTGCGAATCAACGGCATGGCCGGCAGCCGGTCGGATCTCGAGGGGCGAGTCGAGCAGAGCCTTCAGCATGCGGCGCTGTGGGACGAGGTCAAGGACCGACTGCACGACTCGGCGCTGGCGATGTCAGGCGGCCAGCAGCAGCGACTCTGCATTGCCCGGGCGCTGGCGGTCCAGCCCGACATCCTGCTGATGGACGAGCCCGCGTCCGCTCTCGATCCGATCGCGACGCAGCGCATCGAGGAGCTGATTTACAGCCTCAAAAACTCGTACACGATAGTCATCGTGACCCACAACATGCAGCAGGCCGCGCGCGTCTCTGATTACACCGCGTTTTTCTGGCTGGGACGCCTGGTTGAGTACGATCGCACCGATAAGATATTTACGAACCCCGAGGAGAAGCTGACGGAAGACTACGTGACCGGACGGTTTGGTTAGCACGAAGAGCACAGCGCGGCATAGCCGCAACCAAACATGCCGCGCTGTGCCCTCGAGCCAGCGCTGGCACGAACGTGACACTAACGCGCTCGCAACTATTTGACGAACTTCAGCGCGTCAGTGTCACAAGAGAGGGACATGGAACGAGCGGTCAGGCACTTCCAGGAAGAACTCGAGACGCTTCAGGCGCGTCTGCTCGAAATGGGCGGTCTGGCCGAGGAACGTGTGCGCGCCGCTGTCCATGGGCTGGTGACCCGCGATTCGGGCGTGATCGAGAAGGTGCTGCGGGGCGACGAGCCGATCAACGAGCTTCACATCGAGATCGACAACCGCTGCTTCACCCTGCTCGCACTGCATCAGCCGATGGCCACTGACCTCCGGGCCATCGTCTCTGCCGTGAAGATCAACACCGATCTGGAGCGCGTGGGCGATCTGGCAGTGAACATCGCCGAAGCTGCCACGCGTTATGCCATGCACCCGCCCGTGAAGCGGTTGATCGACATTCCGCAGATGGGAGACATCGCGCAGGCGATGCTCCACGACGCGCTGGACTCGTTCGTCCGCCGGGACACCCGCCTGGCCCAGCAGGTGCTCGACCAAGACGACCTGCTGGACGGTCTCAAGACGCAGGTATTCCGCGAGCTGCTGACGTACATGCTGCACGACCCGGGGACGGTGGAGCCCGCCCTCGATCTCATCCTGATTTCGCGCCATCTCGAGCGGATCGGCGACCACGCCACCAACATCGCCGAAGACGTGATCTTCATGGTGTCAGCCCGAGACGTGCGCCACCATCCTCCGGCGAGATCCTGATCGCTAGCTGGTAGTTGGTAGCTGGTAGCCGGAAGCCGGTAGCCTGGCGCGCTGCGCGACGGTCTCGTAATCGTCAGCACGGCGCTCGCGAGAAATCTGTTCGCGCGCAGCCAACCGCAAGCAACCGCCGACGAGCAGCTACCGACTACGGACTACCAACTACCACCTGGAATAGAATGGATCGGATGGGCGACGCGCGGATGTGCGTCCTGTGCGGACAGCATCCCGTGGACGAACGGTGGCAGCCATTCTGCAGCGAGCGCTGCCGGAACGAAGATCTGGCGCGGTGGGCGGAGGGGCGCTACCGCGTACCCGGCGAGCCTGCACCCGATCCCGACAGCTATACAGACAAGGAATGATGTTGAATTGAGTAATTGACGGATTTACGGATTGACGAATTTAGCACCTCACGCACCAAGGCCGGCAGTTCGCAAATCCGTAAATTCGTATATCCGTAAATCATCCGTCTATGGCCGACACTCTCACGATCACTGACAATCGCACGGGCAAGCAGTACGAGATCCCGATCACCGACGGCACGATCCGCGCTACCGACCTTCGCCAGATCAAAGCCGGATCCGACGATGTGGGACTGGCGACCTATGACCCCGCATTCATGAACACGGCGTGCTGCCGCAGCCGGATCACCTTCATCGACGGCGACAAGGGCATCCTCGAATACCGGGGCTATCCAATCGAACAGCTCGCCGAGCACTCCACGTACCTCGAAACGGCGTACCTGATCATCTTCGGCGAGCTGCCGTCGGCGAGCCAGCTCGAGGAATGGAAAAGCCAGATCACCGCCCATACGATGCTTCACGAGAACATCAAGAAGCTGATGGAAGGGTTTCAGTACGACGCGCATCCGATGGGTGTCTTCCTGAGCACCGTCGGAGCGTTTTCCACGTTCAACCCCGACAGCAAGCAGATCTTCGACGAAAAGTCGCGGAAGAAGCAGATTCACCGTCTCATCGCGAAGGTTCCGACGATCGCGGCATACGCGTACCGGCACAGCATCGGCCGTCCATACAACCAGCCTGACAACGATCTCAGCTTCACGGGCAATTTCCTGAACATGCTGTTCCGGATGACGGAGCTGAAATACAAAGTGAACCCGGTCCTGGAGCGCGCCCTGGACGTCCTGTTCATCCTGCACGCGGATCACGAGCAGAACTGCAGCACCAACGCCATGCGCAGCATCGGCAGCTCGCACGTCGATCCCTATTCGGCGATGGCGGGCGCGGCAGCGGCGCTCTACGGCCCGCTCCACGGCGGCGCCAACGAGGCGGTGCTCCGGATGCTCAATGAGATCGGGCACGTGAGCAACATTCCCGGGTTCATCAAGCGCGTAAAGTCCGGCGAGGGCCGACTCATGGGCTTCGGCCACCGCGTCTACAAGTCCTACGATCCGCGGGCGAAGATCATCAAGCGCACGGCCGAACAGGTGTTCGAGGTCACGGGCAAGAACCCGCTCCTCGACATCGCGATCGAGCTCGAGCGAATCGCCCTGCAGGACGATTACTTCGTGACGCGGAAGCTCTATCCCAACGTGGACTTCTATTCGGGGCTCATCTACCAGGCGATGGGTTTTCCGGTCACGATGTTCCCTGTGTTGTTTGCAATCCCGCGAACGTCGGGGTGGATCGCCCAGTGGGAGGAGATGCTCCTCGACCCTGAACAGAAGATCGCGCGGCCGAAGCAGATCTATATTGGACCGAAGCGGCGCGACTACGTATCAGTGGACAAGCGCAGGTAAAGCACGATGAAGCACGGTGCGACGGTGCGACGGTGCGATGGTGCGACGGTGCGTGCGAGGGTGCGAGGGTGCGAAGGTGCAACGGTGCTCGACGGCCTGCCTCGCCGAAGCCGCATAGCGGCGAAGGCGGGTGCGACGGTGCTGGCGTGCGTGCTGCTCGCCTGCTCGGCTGAGACGGTCGGACCAGTGGCTGTACAGAGCACTCCCCTGAAGTTCGACAGTGGCCGCGCGTACGAGGACCTGCGCCGGCAGGTGGGGTTCGGCCCGCGGCCAGCAGGCTCCGCCGCCCTCGCGCAATGCCGGCAGTACATCCTGGCGCAGCTCAAGAACGCGGGCATCGACGCGCGCGAGGATGCCTGGGACGCCGACACGCCGCTCGGACGCGTCCGCATGGTGAACGTGGTAGGCACGATTCCAGGGCGGCGTGCCGATCGCATCGCGCTCGCTACTCATTACGACACGAAGTTGTTCAAGGAATTCCGCTTCGTCGGCGCAAGCGACGCCGCGTCGTCTACCGCGGCTGTGCTGGAGCTCGGGCGGGTGCTCAAGACCCGCCAGAACGACTACACGATCGAATTGCTGTTCTTCGACGGCGAAGAGGCTGTCGTGGACTGGTACCGCAACAACGACAACACGTACGGCAGCCGCCGCTACGTGGATGCGGCGCGCAAGGCTGGCACCCTGGACGGGCTCAAGGCGCTCGTGCTGCTCGATATGATTGGCGACCGCAATCTGACGATCCGTCGCGATTCGAACTCTACCCGGTGGCTCACGGACGCCGTGTGGGCATCGGCAGCGAAGCTCGGATATCGAACGTTCTTCCTGCCGGAAGAGACGACGATCGACGACGATCACATCCCGTTCGTGAAGGCCGGAATCCCCGCGGTCGACATCATCGACCTCGACTACCCCGCCTGGCACACGGCACAGGACGACCTCGATCGGGTGAGCGCCCGCAGCCTGCAGGTCGTCGGCGATGTCGTCCTCGACGCGCTGCCCCAGATCGAAAAGCGACTCGCATCTGCGAAATAGCCGACTCGGAAGCCTTCAGCTTCCGGGTGTGGTTCAGGCATCCAGACGAGTGAACAGCGGCCGACCCTGCTCGATTTCTGTGCGGATCTCTTCTTCGGTCAGCACGCGCGTGGAGGCTTTTGCGCGGCGAAACACCCGTTCGACCAGGTCCTCGTGCGGCTCGATGCCGCGCTGCTCCAGCCAGAACAACACATTCGACTTGCCCGACATCGGGCCTATCTCGATCTGCTGGCTGCGGCCGACCAGCCGGGCGGGCACGCCTGAATACACGCCGTCGGTCAGCTCAGGGTCATGCTTCCGGAACGCTTTGATGACCGCCGCCGCGTGGACGCCGGTCGCCGTCCGAAATGCATCGCGGCCGAATACCGGATAGTTATCGGGAATCGGCTCGCCCGTCGCGTTGGACACGAACTGCACGAGCTCGTTCAGACATCCGAGATCGCGCTCAATCCAGCCCATCAGGACGAGGTTGACGAGCAGAAGATCGAGCGGAGTGTTCCCGACGCGCTCGCCGAGCCCCATGATGGTGCCGTGCACGCGTGACGCGCCCGCTTCGAGCGCCGCGAGACTGTTGATCGTCCCCATGTCACGATCGCGGTGGCCGTGCCAGTCGACGCCAATGTCCCCCGCCTGGACTTCCTCGATGACCTGCCGTGCAAACCGGACCACCGCACGGGCTCCGGCGGGTGTCGAATGTCCCACCGTATCCGCGATGCACAGGCGAGATGCGCCGGCCCTGATTGCCGTCACGAACAGTCGCCTGAGCGTTTCGGGATCCGATCGCGTCGTATCCTCCGTGACGTACATGACCTTGAACCCCTGTCTTACGGCGAAGCCAATCGCTTCCTCCGTGCAGCGCTGCAGGTAATCCACGGTCCAGTCTTCTGCGTAGCGGCGTATCGGGCTCGATCCGATGAAGCAGCAGCACTCGATCGGAAGACCGGTGCGCTGCTGAATGTCGGCAATCGGCTGAATGTCGGACACGACCGTCCGCGCCGCGCACTGAGCCGAGATGTTGAGCTTCGCACTGACGATTTCGCGTGCGAGCCGCTCGGCGTCGTGCACGACATGCGGCCCAGCGCCAGGAAGTCCGATATCGGTCGTGTCAATCCCGAGCTGGTCGAGGAAGTGCAGGATGCGAATCTTCTGCGCGATCGACGGCGCGCGTACGGAAGGCGACTGCAGTCCGTCGCGAAGCGTCTCGTCACAGAGCATGACGCGTAGCGGGGCAGGCACGGGCGCAACCCGATTCCAGTCGTAGATCAACCCGTCGTTCATCTCCGTCTCGTTCCGACGAAAGCCGCAGCCGCGAGGCCCGCTACCAGCACCATCGTCCCCCACGTCAAACCTTGCCGCACGGACCGATCCACAACGGGCTCCATCACCTGATCGATCGTCACGTTGGAGCCACCGCGCTCGATCGCGTCGCGCTCGCGAATTACGTACTCTCGGGCGCCAGATGCCGTAACGCGATCCTGGACGTACGCGAAGACGATAGCTGCTGCGACCACCGTCAGCAGCACGATTGCGCGGACGCGCGAAGGCATCTTGATTCGATTATACGGCCGGGCCACGAGCCGGCCCGCCGATTGCTTGAGGTCGTCGTACGTGCTCTCCCCCACTGCGCGCCGGCGCTGAGGTTCCGTTCAGACCGTCTGTCATTCTCAAAATCGGAGGAGCCCATGAATATTCGCGACGTGATGACTCCCAATCCCCGCACCGTTTCACCTCAGGACAGCATCCAGAACGCCGCCCGCATCATGCGCGACGAAGACACCGGCGTCGTGCCGGTCGTGGACAATGGGACGCCCGTCGGCGTCATCACCGACCGTGACATCGTCGTTCGCGCAGTCGCTGAAGGCGGCCAGCTGAACCGTCCTGTGCGCGATTTCGTGACAAACGAGCTCGTCGCGGCAACTCCCGACATGTCCACGCGCGAAGCGACCGAGCTCATGAGCACGCATCAAGTGCGCCGCCTGCCGGTGGTCGAAAACAACCGTCTCATCGGAATCGTTTCTATTGGAGATATTGCAGTGAAGGAAGGCAAGGACAGTCGCGTCGGTGACGCGCTGCAGCACATTTCCGAGGGCGTCAAGGAGCACCAGTAGAGAACAGCAGGTAGCCAAGAACCAGCAGGGCCAAAAGGACGATCACGATTGCGATGATCGACGGCCCCCGCTTCCGCCGGGAGCGCTTGAAGAGCGAGCCCTCCTCCGGCGGCTTCACGCGGGGCGCCGTCGTCGCCTGGCCGCATCGAAAGCAGATGAGTGCCTTGTCGGCGATCTCGGTGCCGCAATTCGAACAAATCATCTCGGCGAGAAATTAGGATCTTTTCCTGATTTCCTGGGCGATGCGGGCGAGCTCGACGAAGATCCTCTCGAGCTCTGCCAGATACTGCTCTTCCGACATCGTACCTCGGCGGGCCTTCAGATCCCCGAGCTGTTTCTCGAGCGCAAGGCGTTGCCGCTCGAGCGCGGCGCGTTCGGCATCGCCGGCGGTCGGCTGCGGCTCGGCGTTGAAAAAGACGGTACGTGCGAGCGCGCCGTCGTCCCCAGGCGCTTCCGCTTCCTTGCCCATGCCATCCCCGTTGTCATCGAGCAGCGGGCGCTCGGTCGGAAGCTGGCCACGCTGTTCGTAGTGCTGTTTGACGCCCGAACTCGCAAGCGTGAATGCTTCCCAGATTGAGATGCGTCCGTTCTTGTCGAGGTCGCTCGAAAGGTCGGCCAGCGATCTGATGAAGTACTCGGCAAAGACGGTTGCATAACGCTGTTGAGCGGAGTCAGTAGCCGTAATGACGACACGGCCGGTGCGGGATAGCTTCTCGAGAAAGGGAAAGCTGGATTCCGTCGTGTTGACCACCACCAGGCGCGCCGCCATGGCGTCGAACAGGCTCTTCCACTCGGCGGCGTTCAGATCGGGACCAACCAGATTGAACTTGGCGTCAACGCCATCGTATGTGCCATGACCCACGAGCACCACGAACACCGTGTCCTCGCGCGTGGCGCGTCGCGCGAGATCGCCGAACAGATTCCGCACGTTGTCCGCCGTGGCCTTCGAGCTCCCGTCGCTCGTTTCATCGACGATGACGATATTCGAGTCCGGAAACGCAAAGTTCGTGGTCAGGAACGCCGCAAGCTCGGTCCGCCATTTCTGCTGCTGAGCGGCGTACTTCTCGCCGCCCGACACACCGGAAACGAGAATCGCGTACCTTTGCTGCGCGGCGGCAGCGGCCGGAAGCATCAGGGCGAGCGCGAGCGTCAATGCTCCGGTCAACTTCCAACGCCCAAGCCCCAACGCCCAACGGACGCTGAAACCTAAAACAGCTGTTGGGAATCGGGAGTTGGCCGTTGGGAATTGACGAACGTTCACCGCAACCCCCATCGGCGCCGCAGCACCCACTCGGCCGCGAGGAGCAGCGTCAGCGCTACGAATATCCACACGTTGTGCCAGAGCTCCTCGACCTGAGGGTTCGCGGGCTCAGCGACTGCTGCGGCAATCAACGACGGCAGATTGCCGACGGCGTCGGCAGGCAGGTAACTCCCTCCGCTCGCGGTCGCAATTCGGCGGAGCACCTCGTCATTGAGCCTGGGGTCCGCCATTTCAAGGTCGGCTCCGCCCACGAGAATCCAGCGATTCACAGCAGCGATCTGCGTCTCACCACGCTGAGCGACGGCGTTGATCCGATACACCCCCGGCTCATCGAACCGCAGCTCACCCGAGTAGCTGCCCGCTTGAGGGGCGGACAACGCTGCGGCTGCGTCCTCCGACGATCCGTCAGGCCTCGTCACACGCAAACGCACGGTCGCGTCGCCTACGGGTGCAAATTCCTGATTGCGGACCGCGACGTTTATCGCAGTACGACTGCCCGGGACCAGGGACGGAAACGAACCGAGCGAGACACGGTCGGGGGCTGCAGCGGCGATCCAACGCACGGCCTGCCGCCAGAAGAATTCGTGGGTTCGGTCGGCCGACGGCATCTGCATCCGCCAGCGCCACGAAGCTTCGCCCGCAAACACCACCGCACGCCCCTGTCCATATCTCTGCACCGCAACCAGGGGGCGTGGACCGTCCTGGGCGTTCACGACGGCGAGCGCTTCCGCGCCAGGTCGGAGCGCACCGAGCGCCGCAACTCCGGCCAGCGCGGGCATCGCCTGCCAGCGCTTTTCGAGGTCCTCTTCACTGCCAGTCGTACGCATCAACGGGTGCGTGAGCCCGGCAGCCGTCAACCTGACGGCCAGGCGTGAGTCGGCTCGGTTCGCCGCCGGAACCACTCCGTTGCCTCGGTCGGTGAGGCGCAGAGGCAGCACGTCTTCCAGCGGCGTGCCCGCAAATCCCTGCTGGGCAAACGTCTTCCCCCCGAATACCAGCAGTCCCCCTCCGCGCTGATCGACAAAGTCGGTGAGCCACTGAAGCTGCAGGCGCGACAACGTATCCGCCTCGACATTCGCCAGAACCACGGCGTCATATTCGTAGAGCGCAGCACGCTCCTGCGGAAATCCCGACGCGAGTCGCGGGGCACGGGTCGAGGCTGCCTGCACGAAGTAGGTAGCCGCACCGCGCACATCACGTCCTTTGCGAACGACCGAGTCGATTTCAAACCCCGGATCAGCAGCAAGCGCCCGCTTGATGAACGAATGCTCGAATCCAGGCGCGCCCTCGATCATCAGAATCTGACGACGCCTGCCTGGCGGCTCGACGAGCACGCTGCGGCGATTGTTTTCGAGCACGGCCTCGCCAGCGGCCGACGGAATCTCCACGGTGTAGAGGGTTGCGGTTTCGCGCGCAGGGGTCACGGTGAAGACCGCGCGAACCGGACTACCGTCGGCGGCGGGCGTGACCCGTCGCAGGTCGATTGGCCGGCCATTTTCGAGCACACGCAAGTCAAAGGCGCCGTTGCCCCCGCGGCTGACGGCGGAGACGCTGATGTCCACCGACGAATCCGCAAGCGCCGCTTCGCCGGCGGATACATCAAGGACCTCATAATCGGGCGCAATACGCGGCGCACCGACGCCGATGGCATATACCGGGGCGCTTCCCTGTGCTACTGCACCGGCGGCATCCTCGGCGCCGGTATCGCCTCCATCGGAAATCACCACGATGCCGGCGACGGTCCGCTCGCGGTACCGATCGCGCACGGCGCGCAGCGCGCCAGACAGATCGCTGCGTCTGGCATCGGCAGTGAACACATCATCGGTCCGCTGCTCGAGAACGTCGCCGAACGTCCAGATCTCGGGGCGAAATCGACCGGCGAGCTCAGGCGAAATCTGCGTACGCACAAGACGGCTCGCGACGTCGACGCGTCGAGCGCCGTCGACGTCGGCGAGTCCCATGCTTCGTGATACGTCGACGAGGATAGGGACCACCGTGTCGCTGTTTGTGTCCGGCGGCACGATGCGCACGGGCCTGAGCAGACACAGGACGAGCAGACCCAGCGTGAGCGCCCGGAGCGAGGCCAGGACGAACCGACGGCGCGAGGGAAGCGGGACGATTGCGCCTGCGTACGATGCCCAAGCGACGACCGCGACGGCCGCGGCCATCAGCAGAAGCATCCACCACGGATAAGAAGTGGCGAACCTCATGACGCCCGGAGGCCTGAAGGCCTCCGGCTACCTCCCTCCGGTCCGCTCGTCCGACTCGGACGCGAGCGAGCGGTAGTACTTGTCAACGAGACGGCGATATGACTCTGGAACCGACTGAGTCGCCCCCGCGCTCAAACGATCGCGTGACTGCTGGCCACGAAGCTGGTCGAGCGTGCTGCGCTCGGCGCGCTCGAGCGCCGCTGCCAACTGCACCTTCAACTCGTCCCATTTCTCGAAATCCTGCTTCCATGCTTCGGTGCCCGGCGCCGAGCGACCAGGATTGAAGCCATCCGCTTCAGCCGGGACGATTTCTTCACCCTGACGCAGCTCGTTGAGCAACTCGCGCGCTTCCTGCCACGGGCCGTCGCCGCCGATATCCTGGCCGCGGCCGCCCGGCTGGACACCGCGTCCGCTCTGCCGCCCAGCCTGACTGCCCGCTTCGTTACCCTGCCGCCCAGCCTGACCGCCAGTCTGACGGCCCGCCTCGTTACCCTGCCGCCCTCCGGGTTGACTACCGCTCTCATTGCGAAGCTCGGACAGCTGCCGATCAAGCGAGGTCAGCTCCTCGCGAAGCCGTCGAACCCGAGAGAGCTCCTCGCTGAGTTGCTGCGACTGTTCACTGTCACCGGCAGCGGCGCCCAGCCGATCGGCCAACCGGTCGAGCCCGCGCGCAATCGCCTCACCTTCGCGGCCGGTGGCCGGCTCCTTTCCGTTCTGCGCCTCACCGGCCTGTCGCTCGGCCCGGGCGGCGCTGCGCATCCGTTCGGACAACCGCTGCGCGTCGACATCCTGCACCGCCTCGCCGAGCGCATTTCGCTGTCGTTCGTCGGTTCCAGGGCCGCCCGCCAGCTGCCTCACACCTTCTTCGACTCGAGCGGTGCGATCGGCCAGCCGCTCCTGTTCTGTGGCTCGCTGGCGCGCCCGGTCCGCACGATCGCCGGACCGCCCGGCCCCGTTCGCCTCGTTCCCGAGACGTCGTTGTCCATCCGCAAGCTGCCGCGCTTCGAGCTGAAGCTCGCCGAGCGCGCGACGACGGTCGTCGGGCTGCGATCCGCGCATCTGCTGCTCGACGTCGCGCAGCCGCTCCGCCGCGCGGCTGCCACGTGCACTCGCCTGCCCCGGGTTGTTGCGACGAAGCTCGCTTGCGGCGTTCTGCATGTCCTCGGACGCCTGCTGCAGCTCGCGGCTTGCCTGCTGACGGTCGCGGCCCTGTCCGCCCTGCCCTCCCTGTCCGCTCTGTCCGCTCTGTCCGTTCTGTGCAGACTGCCGTCCCTGGCTCTGAGAGCTCTGCCCTTGCTGGTTCTGTGCGCTCTGTCCTTGCTGGCTCGAACTCTGCTGCAGCTCGCGCGCAAGTTCTTCCGCTTGTCTCCTTAACTCGCTCTGCTCACGAGTCAGGCGCTCGAGCTCCCGGCGGACCTCTTCCTGGGTCATGGATTCGCGCTTCTGCGCCAACTGTTTCTGGTTGTCATTGAGCGCGTCCTGCCGTCGCGCCAGATCTCGCACCTTGTCGAGCGCGTCGTCGCCTGACTTTTGCTCCTCGCCTCCCCCGCGGCCCGGCGGGGTCTCGTAATTCGTCTCCTGCTCACGTGCGAGCTCGCGATCGAACAGCGACGACAGATCCTGCTGTTGGCGATTCTGTCCGGCACCGCCCGTCCCGTTTGCCTGCTGTTGCTGTACTTCGCGGCGGCGTACCTCGGCCTGCGCGCGCAGCAGCTCGTTGAGGGCTGTCATCTCGTGCGGCAGCGCGGTGCTCGTCTTGAGCGCGTCCAGCTGCTGAGAAGCGCCAGCCATTGCAGTAACAGATCGTCCAATCGCCTCCACCATGGCGTCGCCGGCGGGTGCCGGCGCCCCGCCGCGACCTCCAGGCAGTCGCCGGCGCCGTTCGCTCGCGCGCTGCATCTCCGTGAGCATCGAGGTGGTGCGGTCGTGGACGTCGTGCTGGCCACGTGCAACCGTGCGGATGTCGTCGCGCGACTGGCCCCCAGCCTCGCGTCCGCGGCGATCGAGGTTCCAGGTGGCAGTGATGATGTCTTTCTGCGCCTGGATCAGCTCCTCGAGACCCTGGTTGTTGCCGCCTCCGCCGGTACCCTGACTCTGCGACGCGACGAATTCTTCCTCGAACGGAGTGATCTCGAGGAAGAAGATGTCGCTGCGTGCCTCGTTCGACCGCTTCCCGCGATTGAGATCGCGAGCACGCGCGTAATACGCGACGACGTCGCCGGGCCTTACCTTGAGGTCCTCGAGGTATAAGGTGCGTCGGCCTGTAACGGTTGAGCCCGCCTCGGTGCGAGTGAACGGCACCGCCTTTTCAGCGCCACCGGCTGTCGTGTACACCAGGTCCAGGGCTGAAACGCCGAAGTCGTCCTCGGCGCGCGCGACAATTGCGACCTCCTCGAGGGGAGTGACCTGACGGTCGCTGGCCGGACGAATGATGCGGACGTCGGGCGGCCGATCCTGGAGGGTGCGGATGAAATATTCCGTATCTCCGGGATTGGTAAGTCCGTCAGCGTCGGCGAGAGCTACACGGTAGGAGCCGTCTTCGGTGATGGTCAGCTCACCTTGCAGGACACCGCCGCGATTCGACAAGGCAATTCGGTCGCGACCGGTCAGCGCCAGCGCCGCCTCGCGAACCGGCTTGTCTGTGTGCACCGTTACACGTACGCGCGTGCCGGCAGGGCCATAGATGTCGCCGCCATCCTGTTCCTCGCGGGGTGGCATGCCCAGCGCGGGCGGGAATTCGTAGCCAAGATCAATACGCTCGACGCGAGGTGGCCGCATCACGGTCACGCCATACTCGCGCGACGATGCCCCTGCCGCGGTCACTGCATATCGGAAGTCCTGCTCGATGCGGTCGACCGTGAAAGCGAACCCCGACGAGGTTCTCTCCATGGGGGTTTCGCGCCACTCGCCGTCGCGGCCCAGGCGCAGTATCGGGGTGACGAGGTCGTCGCCCGACAACGTGGCGACGACGTGCACTGATTCGCCCGCCCGGACTCGCACATCGCCTGGGGCCACGCGCAGAGCGAGCGTCTCTGGAAAGAGATGCACTCTAACAATCTTCACGGCTTGCGACACGCGCGGAGCCGAAAAGATAGTGATGAGGGCAAGCGCAGCGGATGCGACGACTGCGAGCAGCGCCGCCCGACGGACCGTGCGTCGGCTGATGACCCGGTCCGCGTCTACTTGTCGCGCCCGGCGCACAGCGTCCTCGATCATTGCCGCAGACATCAGCTGCGGCTCGGACGCACCATGAGCCACAGCGGTGACGAGCGCGTCTTCGAGCTCGGGGCACCGCTCCTCGATGAACCGCGCAAGCTGTCCATTTCCTGGTGCCCGTCGCAGCGAAGCCACCGCCCAGAACATCACGGCAGCCGCCACCGCGACGGCAGTCGTCCATAACGCCACCAGGGCCCCACCCGCCGGCTGCATGGTCAGGTGCGTCAATAGCGCCAGCCCGAGCGCTACGGCTGCAGCGGCCGCGGCCCGCATCCACACGCGCAGCGCCGTTACCGCGCGCCAGCGGTTCCGGGTACGAGCGATTAGCGCCAGGAGCTCTGCATGCCCTTCGCCCATCATCCAAGCCTCCGTCCCAGCAAACCCTCGGCCGCAAGGCTAAATACCATGAGCAGGAGTCCGTAACGCCAGAGCGATTGCTGGTCTTCCTGCTGCCGCGCCTCGGCTGCCGCCTGTTGCTCGGCGCGCGTGTGAAGGTGCGAGAATCCCCGATTGAAACGCTTCGACGGTCATTCGACGCGGATCCGCTTCACGAGTGTCGATGTTAATTGCCACCCGTCGTCCCGAGGAGCCGATAGCAACGGCGCCGGGAGTCAAACCTGCGGGTCCGGCGAGCTCGCCCACCACGAACTCGCCTCGCCCGTCGTGCGGTGACGCGAGATAGCGCAGCGCCTCATGGACGAAAGGCAGGAACGCAGGCTGGAGCGGAAAGTCATTCCAACGATGGTTCAGGTCTGACCCGAACACGAGCACCCTGCTCCCGGATTCGCGCTCTTCCACCAGCGCGGGTGTTCCGTCGGTGTAGCGTGCAATCACGTTTGCCGACTGCGACGGCTCGATGAGCGCCGCGCGGGTGAACCTGACGTTGCCGAGCGCGCCGGCGCCGCCAAACAGCCGAAACACGGGATGTCGGGCGTCATCAGGAGCAAAACTGAGCTGACCCGCATCCCGGTCGCGCCACGAGGTGGTGACGACGCCGGTCAGCGCCTGTCGAACGACAGCCGGCTCGACATCAGGGCCCGCGGTCAACAGCACGCCACGGCCCGAACGGACGAACTCGGCGAGTCGTTGACGCCCCTGCTGATCCAGGCCGCGCGTCCCGAGAACTGCGATCACATCGGCATCCGCAAATGTCGCCGCGTCGAGCGACGCGAATGCCGACGCGCCCACGGCCTTGAACCGGAAACCACCTGCCCCATCAATGGTGGCAAGCGCGCGCTGCATGTACAGCGACTCCGACGGCCGGCCCGATGCAGTAAGAACGACAACAGAGACGGCGCTCGCCGGGTCGAGGACTGCGTAGCGCACATTGTCCGCGCGGAAGCCTTCGCGGTCGTCGATCGACGCCGACAGCACGCCCGATTCGAGTGCGCCAGTCGTGACACGCGTCTCGGCGTTGCCCCCGGGCGACAGTGTCACCGCCACGGCGTCCAGCCGACGTTCGTCTACTGCAAAGACCACCTGTTCAGTGACGGCGCTCGAAGAGTAGTTCTGCACGACGGCCACCGCGCCATCGCCATCAGGACGAACCGCGGTGACAGCGACATTCGCCGCCGGGCCTTCGATTTCTTCGACCACGACCGACACGTTTGCCGGCACACCGCTATCCGCTGCGTCCCAACCGCTCTGCTGTAAATCAGTCACGACGACGATGCGTCCTGAGCGGCCGCCGAGCTCTTGCGCCGCGCGCTGCAGTGCGGCTCTGTAGCGCGTCGCCCCTGAGCCGGGTTGTAGCTGCGCAATCGCGGCGAGCGCTCCGCCCCGGTCCCGCGACAGCGGTGCGATTGAGTTGGCGGTGAGTGCGAACGACATGACAGCGACGGCGTCGGCAGACGGCGTATCACGCACCGCGGCCGCAGCACGTTCGCGCGCCCGTTCGAACTGGCCCGGTCCGCTCATGCTGGCCGACGTATCGACGAGAACGACGGTCGCAGCCCCGTCGAAGGCCGCAGCGAAACTGGAAACGTACGGCCGCGCAAAGGCCCAGGCCAGCAACATCAACGCGGCAACCCGCAGCGCGAGCAGCAGGAGCTCACGCAACCGACGGCGGCGCGACTGCTCCACCGGCGCCTGCCGGAGATAGCGCATCGCCGCGAACTCGATAACCGGCTCAGCCCTCCGGTAGAACAGATGAATGGCGATCGGTACCGCGACTGCCGCGGCGCCGATGAGGAACAACGGCGAGAGGAAGGAGATTCCGAACATCAGCGCGTCCTGCCTCGCGTCGACAGGTACGACATGAGCGCGAAATCAAGCGGGATTGACGTATCGATCAACTGGTAATCGATGCCGGCCGATCCCAGATCCAGCCGAAAGCGATCCACGGCCTGATTCAGCGCGTCGAGGTACTGCTGGCGTACGACCGACGGCACCGCCATCAGCTCGTCGCCGAGCTCGATATCCCGGAACCTGGCCGCTCGCTCGAATGGAAAGGTGAGTTCGGCCGGATCGAGCAGATGAAACACAATCACATCGCTGCCGCGAAATCGAAAATGGCGCAGCCCATCGACTACACGCTCGGGTTCGTCCAACAAATCGGAGATGAGTACCACGAGACCGCGCTTACGGATGCCGTCCGCCAGCAGGTGGAGAGGCTTGGAGACGTCGGTGCGGCTGCCGAGGGCCAGCGAGTCGAGCGTCAGGAGGATCGACCGCAGGTGGCCAGGACGTGCGCTGACCGGCAGCATCGCGGTGATTGCGTCATCGAAGGTTGTCAGCGCGACAGCATCGCGCTGCCGGTTCATCAGATACGCAAGGCATGCGGCCAGCATCGAACCGTACCGAAGCTTGGAGATACCACTCGATGCGTATCCCATGGAGGCGCTGACGTCCAGCAGCAGATGGCAATCGAGGTTCGTTTCCTCCTCGAACTTCTTGACGTAATACCTGTCGCTCCGGGCGTAGACCTTCCAGTCGATCGTCGATAAATCGTCCCCCGGCAGGTACTGCCGATATTCAGCGAACTCGACGCTGAACCCTTTGAAAGGACTGCGATGAAGGCCCGACAAGAACCCTTCGACAACGGTGCGCGCCTTGAGCTCGAGGCTGCCGATGCGCGCCAGCGTCGCCGGGTCCAGGAACCGCTGCTCGTTGCGTCTGGCGCCTGCCTCGGTATTCATACCGCGAGACCGCTCATCGGCGCGGGCACCGCGTCGAGCAGACGCGTGACGATGCTGTCAGGCGTCAGGTGCTCGGATTCCGCGTAGAAGTTGATGACAATGCGGTGCCGCAGGATCGGCGGCGCGAGCGCCTGAATGTCCTTGACGGACACGTGATGCCGGCCGTGCATCAGGGCGCGAGCCTTCCCGCCGAGGATCAGCGCCTGCGACGCTCGAAGTCCGGCACCCCACTTGACGTACTTGTCGACGAATTCGAGCGAACCGTTGCGGCCGGGGCGCGATGCCGCGACCAGCCGCACCGCATATCGGGCGATTTCGTCGGTGACGATCACCTGCCTCACGATGCGCTGGAATTCGAGAATGTCAGCCCCGGTCAGGACGCGTGCAAGGGACGGCGATTCAGCGCTGGTCGTCTCGGTCACCACACGCACTTCGTCGTCTTCGGGTAGATACGTCATGACGACGTTGAACATGAAACGATCGAGCTGTGCTTCGGGGAGCGGGTACGTTCCCTCGAGCTCGATTGGATTCTGCGTGGCCAGGACGAAGAACGGCCGTTCCAGCGGGTACGTTCGACCGGCAGCGGTAACGTGGAACTCCTGCATGGCCTCGAGCAACGCCGCCTGGGTCTTCGGCGGTGTCCGATTGATCTCGTCCGCCAGGATGATCTGCGCGAATATCGGCCCGTGCACAAACCGAAGCGTGCGCGTTCCGTGCTCCTCGTCGAGAATTTCGGTGCCGGTGATGTCGGCCGGCATCAAGTCGGGTGTGAACTGGATGCGCTTGAAGCGGAGGTCGAGAATCTCCGCCAGCGTCTTGATCAGCAGCGTTTTTGCGAGCCCGGGAACCCCGGTGATGAGGCAGTGGCCACCGGTGAACAGTGCGATGAGAACTTCGTCGACCACTTCGTTCTGGCCGACGATCGCCTTCCGCAGCTCGGAGAGGATCCGCTCGCGGCCCTGCTGCACGCGCTCGGCGAAATTTGGAACGGCGGCGGAAATGGACACATGACTCCTAGTGGGTCAAGCTATAGATGATCTCGTTGATGAACATCCGGTAGGCGTCGGCGGTGTACTTCAGGTAGCCCGGATACTCTTCCGCATTCGACCACTCGACGCCGTCTCCCATGTCGGTGTTCCAGTTCGCAAGCACCATCGGACGGCCGCGATCGTCGAGAATGGCGCGCAAGCGCGGGACGAAGCCGCCCTTCTCCCACGTGCGACCGGCGAAAAACGACCCGAGTCCGGGGGTCTGCGGATAGGCAGTGATGTTGTAGAACGACGTGTAGATCGGATGCGGCGGTTCCAGGTCAACGATCTGCCGATCGGGAAACACGCGTCTCATTTCACTGGCGAAGTTGTCCCACTCGTACGGCCCGTGAAAGTCGTCGAATGTGGCGGTGCCGCCCCGTAGCAGGAACTCTCGAAGGATCGACACCTCGTCGTCGCGCAGACGCAGGTTGCCCGGCTCGACGATGTAGATCCACCCTTCGTCCCAGAGCTTCGGGTCGTCGAGCGTCAGCACAATCGGATCGTTGACTTCGATCGCTGTTGCGGTCCGGAGCCGGCGCGACAGGTTCTGTTCGGCTGCAGGCGCATCGATCGCCCACGGCTCACCCCAGTAGTCCAGGCGATAGCGGTTGTCGACCGTGAACGCGGAGTAACGGATCCGCACCGAACGTCCACTGGAGGCCGGCGAAGCGCTCATCCTGCAGTACTGACATCTGCGCCATCGCCTGTGAGAGCTGCATCGGCTGCACGACGAGCAGGCCGGCCAGCAACCCGCTGACGACCAGACCGGCGCGGTACGCGCTCACGGCGTCCCGGCTCCTCCACCGGGCTGGGCAGTTACGATTCTGAGCAGTAGATCCTGCGCGCGCTCAAACGACGGGGCGATTTCGAGCGCGGCGAGCGTCTCGCGTTTCGCGTCGCCATACTGCCCCACCATGAGAAACGCTTCCGCCAAATCAACATGCGCCGTCGCCTTGTCCGCAGGTCCTGCCGCAAGCGCGGCTCGCAGAGCACGCGCGGCGCGAGAGCCGTCCTTCTGCTTCAACGCATAACGACCGACGGCCGACTGCGCCTGCGCGTCGAACGGATCGAGCCCGGCGACGCGCTCAAATGCCGCTGCGGTGCGTGCCTCGTCGCCGAGCGGCGCAATCAGACCAGCGAGGCGACGCGCCGCCTCGACGTCTGAAGAATCGACCTTCACGACCGCTTCGAGAGCACGAATCGCACGCGCGTTGTCGCCCTGCTTGGTCGCAATCACGGCAATGAGTGCGTTCGGATTCTGCTGGCCGTTCGCCGGTGGAACAAGCTTCGAGGCGCGCTCGAGTGTCGCGATCGCGGCGGGCATGTCGCCGGCCTCGTAGAGAGACTGCGCGAGCGTCATCTGCACCCCGAAGCTCCCGGGGTTGTCGGCTGCAAGCGCTTTGAGCTGATCGACCGTGGCCTTCTCGGGAATCGTCGGGGTCTTCAGCGCGCGACGGAGATCCGCGTAGTCCTTTTCAAGCTTTGCATCGAAGCTGGCCTGGATATCGTCGAGCGTGACATTGAATGCCTCCTTGAATGCGGCATCCGTTTCGAGCCCCTTTCCGTACGCGCGCAGGAGCCTCCACCAGGCCTGGTCGCCGTACGTGTCGATCAGATGCTCGACGACAAGCGACGACTGGTGGTACACGAGCGAAATCATGCGCGGGTCGCTGAACCCCTCCTGAATGTCGCGGAGCTTGAGCAGCTTTCCCGCATCCAGCGCCTGCGCGAATGGCACTTCCATGTCCCTGCCCCACTCGGGACGCGCGCGCCGCTCCTCGAACTGCGACATCCCTTCCGACAGCCAGCGCGGAATGCGATTGTTCGACATCTGCAGGCTGATCACGTGCGCCATCTCGTGCCACAACGTCGCTTCCCAGCTGAACTGCCCTGGCGGCCTCGCGCGCGGCGAATCGAGCGTGACCACGCGCCCGAAGCAGGCACCGAGCGCGCCGATGAAGCCGGGCAGGCCAATGGTGCGCACGGCAAAGTCGTCGTGCTTGGGAAACATCTCGACGAGAATGGGCCCAGTCGGCTTGAACTGGTGGAGCTTCGACAGTGTGTTGAGCGATTGCCGCGCCAGCTGCACCACGTGCTCGCGCATGACCCCCACTTCGTCGGGATGCAGGCGGATCACGAGATCCCCGTCGCGGATCGTTTCGAACTTGTCGACGGTGTCGAGCATCGCGAGCTGGTTGAACGTCACCACGTTGTAGGGATCTGCCTTAAACGCCGTCTCGAGCGCCCGTCTCGCGCCGGTCTCGTCGCCGATTCGGAGCAGATGGGTGCCCAAATCGGCGTACGCGCGAGTGCTCGTCGACTCGACTTCCAGCGCACGGCGGGTCAAATCGACTGCCTCGTCGAATCGGTAGTTGCGCGCCGTGTGGTCGCCGGCCACGCGGTAGGCGTCCCCGTATGCGGGATTCAGCTTGAGCACGCCTGCGACCGCTGACTGAAAGTCGGACGTCCGGCCCTCGAGAAACGCGATGGCTGCTTCGAGCGAGCGCGCCTCGAGGCTGTTGGGATTGACGGCGAGTGCTTTTTGAATCGACGCTTGCGCTTCGGCGCGTTCGCGATTGTCGAGCGCCATCTCGGCGATCAGCAGATGCGCAGGGACGTAGCTCGGATTGATCTTCAGCGCCGCCTCGATGGCTGACTTCGCCGCGGGTGGATCCTCTTCAAGCATTGCTTCGGCGAGACCAACCTGTGCGGGAACATAGTCGGCCCGCGCCTTCAACGCGGTCTGGAACGATTTCACGGCCTCCGAGCGGTTGTACTTCTCGAGAAACAGCACGCCCCATGCCGTGTTAATCACGGGATCGTTCGGCGCAAGTGCGTTCGCGTTGCGGAAGAAGCCGTTCGCATCCTGAAAGCGGCCCAGTACGCGCGCTGCAGTGCCAAGCCGCAGCAAATCGGCTGGGGTGTCGTCGGGACTGCGGGTGAGGACTACCTCGAGCGTTCGCACGCCCTCCGGACGGCGTCCAAGATGAAGCTGCAGCAACCCGAGCTCGAGCGCGGCGTCTCCGGCGGGCGAAGTGCCAGCGAACCCTGCCAGCAGCTTCTCTGCCTCTCCGTACCTTCCGCGGGCGACGTGCGCGCGGGCGCGCAGGACAGCTGACGCCTCGCCATTCACCGACCGCAAAAGATCCTCGACCTGGTCGTACTGGCCGGCGTTGAAGGCACGGCCGGCCGCGGCCACAGGAGAGGTGTCAACGGCCGGGGTTTGGCCGGATGACGAGGTGGTGATGGCAATCAGGAGCGCCGCGCAGACAGCGCAGAACTGCCGCCCCGTCAACACCGGGGCCTGCGGTGTCTCGCGATCGACTGCCATCGGTGGTCCGTCCGTAGAGTATATGTCACGTGGCCAACCTGCTCAGGAGCAAGCGGGGTGCCGCAGCGCCCTGTTTTCGACCGAGATACGACTGCGAAGCAAAAGGCCGAAAAGGACCGTCACCAACGGCCCCGTTACCCACGCATTGACGAGCACCGCCACGCTCATCAGCTCGCCAATGACAGCGACGTAGTTCGGATGCCGCAGCATCGCGTAGGGGCCATGGCCCACAAGCGGCGCTCCGGGAACCGCCAGAACACGGAAGGTCCATCGCCAGCCGAGCGAGGCGATGGCCCAGAACTTCAACCCCTTGGACGCCGTCATCAGCAATGCGCCCGCGAATGTCGTAACTACGGAACCCGAGCCGAAAATCGCACCCTCGACCGCCATCACGGCAAATGCGACCGGATATGCCCACTGCATTGTCGAATACACGTCCTGAGCCGGCTCTATCGCGCCGGCATCCCGCAGCCGACGCTCGTTTCGCATTGAAATCCACCACTCGACGAGCATCATGCCGAAAACAGCCAGCGATGCGAGCGATGCAATGAGAACCGGGGACATAGTCAGCCCCGGGCCAGATGAACGTCACCCGCGATGCCGACGAGCATGCCGACCGCGGCCGGCCACCACGTCGCAAGCGCTTCGGTCAGGGCAATGCCGCGCGGCGACGCGATCAGCGAGCGGAGCGCGCGATTGAATCGCCATTTGCCTGAGAACTCGCGGGCCCGTGCCGACCGCAGCCGCTCGTGGGCCTGGAGCGGGCCGCCTTCGAGCTCCGCCAGCGCAGCGGCTGCTGCGAGCTCTCCACCCCGGAAGGCGAACCGTAGTCCATCGCCCGTGATCGGGTCGACGAAGCCCGCCGCATCTCCAGCCAGCAGGAGGCCGGGGCGTCCTGCCGCGATCGTATCGACGGCCAGCGGTCCGAGCGTGGTGACGGCCGAAACCTGCCGCGCCCGCGCGAAGCGTTGCCGCAGCCCTGCGTTGCCGGCCACTGCGTCGCGGATGATTTCGTCGCCCCGAGACCCATGAGACCACGGCCCCTTCAACTCGCGCACGACGCAGACATTCGCAAGGCCGCCGACCAGAGGAGCGACGCCTGTGTATCCGTCGATACCGACGTGCATTTCTCCGCGCGCGGACAAACCTTCGACGTCCGCAAAATAGGCGCCGAAAGCCCAACGTTTCGGGCGCGGCGCAAATCGCGTCAATCCCAGCACGGCCGCAAGCTTCGAGTGCCGCCCGTCTGCTGCGATCACGAGCCGCGTCTTTATTTCTCCACTTCGACAGCCTTGCTGAATCCGCACGCCGTCGACGCGGGCATCGTCGGAAGCGATCGTGGGCGCGACGACGTTCACCGCGGGCGTGAAGTCGGCGCCGGCCGCGATCGCCGCGTTGAGCAGCAGCAGATCGAGCCGGCTCCGCTCGACGGCGGCTCCAGCGATCCCGCGCGGGTAGTCGGCGGTGACCGTCGCGCCTCCGGGTCCTGTGACGACGATGCCGGTGAACGCGCGCGCATGTGCGCGGACGGCCGCACCGATGCCAAGCCGGTCGAGAATGGACAATGCGCCGGGGTTCACCGTATCTCCGCAAAGCTTGGGACGTGGAAAGCTGGCTCTGTCGACGAGCCTGACGCTGACGCCGGCGCGCGCGAGAATCAGCGCCGCCACGCTGCCCGCCGGACCTGCCCCGACGACGAGCACGCCAGAGGCCGTCGTCGGACGAAACCGGCGCGTCGCCACTCGCGGTAGATGCTCCACAAGGCTCGAGGCAAGAGTCACTGCACGCGTCCCAGCACGAGTGCGCTGTTCTTCGACCCGAACCCGAGACAGTTGCACAGCGCCGCTTCGACGTCGGCTTTGCGCGCCACGTTGGGAATGAAGTCCATGTCGCACGCCGGATCCTGATCCGCGAGGTTGATGGTCGGAGGCAACACGCCGCGCGCGAGCGCCAACGCGGTCGCCGCTACACCGGCGGCGCCGCTGGCACCCTGAGGATGCCCGATCATCGATTTTGTCGACGATCCCGCGACCGAGTCGGCGTGCTTGCCGAAAACCCGACGTACGCAGCGCGATTCAATCGCGTCGTTCAGCTGTGTCGACGTGCCGTGATAGTTCACGTAGCCGATTTCCGTCGGCGGTCGATGGGCCCTCGCCAGAGCGGTTTCGATACAACGAATGATCTCGTCGCCGTCGGGGTCCATCTGCACACGGTGATACGCGTCGCACGTCGACGCGTATCCCTCGACGCGCGCGTATGGTTTCGCTCCGCGCGCAATCGCGCGATCTTCGCGCTCGAGCACGAGCATCCACGCGCCTTCGCCGAGGACGAACCCATCGCGCCCGCGGTCAAAGGGGCGCGATGCCTCGGACGGACGATCGTTGTATCGCGTCGATACCGCGCGCATTCGTGAGAAGCCGAAGATCATTCCCGGCAGCACGCAGCCATCGGTTCCTCCCGACAGCAGCACGTCGTACTCGCCTGATCGAATGAGCGACACGGCGTATCCGATCGCATCCGTGGAACTCGTGCAGCCGCACGACAAGACGTGACTGAGGCCTCGAAGCCGCAGCGCGATCGAGATTTCGCTCGACACCATGCCACAGATACCGACCGCAATCGCGTACGGCGTGACATGGCGTCCGCCCGTCGTGAAGAAATCCTGGTATTGCTTCTCGCCGACATCGATGCCGCCGCCGCCGCTGCCGATGAGAACACCGGCATGTGGCTCGCCGGCTCGCAGTCCGGCATCGCACCAGGCTTCGCGCGCCGCGATGACGCCGAACAGCGCCGCCCGCGAGTATCGTTTGGGGTCGGCACGGCCGTCGCCGTTCTCACCCTCGAGTGGCAACGCCTGATCGATGGTGACAGGCGGAACCGAAGCAGCAACGCGGCAGGGATAACACGACGCGTCGAACTGAGTGATCGCTCGACACCCGCTGATGCCGTGGCTCAGATGATGCCAATACGACTCGCGTCCAACGCCGAACGGCGACACCGCGCCGATGCCGGTTATCACCACGCCAGGCGCCTGCCCGTTGGCAGACATAACGTCACTATAATATTCGGCCGTGCGCGCTCACGCGGCTCGATCTGCGCATTTCGCGCGACTCTTCCGCGCCGCAGGTGCACTGCTCTTCGTCGTCTCGCTCGCGTATTTCTTCATTGCGTATCTGACGAGCTTCGGCGTCGTGACAAGCGACGGGGACGCGGCAAGTGCGGTTACGTGGAACGTAACGATCTTTACGCTGTTTGCTGTGCATCACAGTGTCTTTGCGCGCCTCGGAATCCGCCGGTGGGTCGCGCAGACGGTTCCTGCGGAACTCGAACGCTCCGTGTACGTCTGGATAGCCAGTCTCCTGTTCATCGCCGTCTGTGCATGGTGGAGGCCAGTTGCCGGGCTCGCATGGCAGACCACCGGATCCGCCTCATGGGTGTCATCGGCGATTCAAGCCGCGGGCGTCTGGCTGACACTCCGCAGTGCCATCGCCCTGGACTTCCTCGAGCTCGCAGGAGTCCGGACACCTGAAGGTCTCCGGCTACCAGATCCAGGGGAATCCGTCGTAGCCGGAGGCCTTCAGGCCTCCGAAACGGAATTCAAGACTGCAGGACCGTACGGATGGGTGCGTCACCCAATCTATGCGGGATGGTTTCTGTTCGTCTGGGGAGCACCGACGATGACGATGACACGGCTGACGTTCGCAATCGTCAGCTGCCTCTATCTGCTCATCGCGATTCCGATCGAAGAACGAACGATGCGGTCGCAGGCAGGCGATGCATACGGACGCTACATGGCATGTGTAAGGTGGCGGATTCTTCCAGGCGTGTACTGACGCGAGGCTCATTCGTCGTAATCGTCCTTTGGTAGGCCTTCCAGCTGCTCCAGAAAGATCAACGCCTGGTGCGAAGGAATCTCGAACCGCTTACCGCATGTCTTGCACGTGACCTCATCGTCCACACGGATGAGATGGTCTTTGACCTTTTCGAACAACGCGCGGTCGCGTTCATTCGCCCCGGACGGAATCCGCGCTTTTCGTGTACGCCGCACCCACCGTACCGAATAGTCGCCAGTGCGCCGGCATCGAGGACACTGCAGCCGTGCAGGTCGCTGCTCCGGCTTTTCATCGAAAAAGTGTCGTTCGTCCACGATGTAAGCGTACAGCACCCGTCGGTAGTTGGTGTCGGTAGTGCTGCCTGCTGCTAAACTGGCCAAAGCCGCATGGCTGAGCCCACCCCACCGACACTGCCGTCGGAGCTTCCCATCCTGCCGCTTCGCCGCACGGTGGCGTTCCCGCTCACGTTGCAGCCGCTTGCAGTCAATCGGCCGGTATCGATCGAGTCCGTAAATCGCGCGCTCGCCGCCGACCGCCTGATATTCCTGGTGCTCCAGCAAAACGACAACGACGATCCGGAGCCCGACGACGTGCACCGCGTCGGGACGGTGGCTGTTATTCGGCAGATGGCAAAGGGAGGCGGCGGCGTCAACATCATCGTCGAGGGGCTCGCCAGGGCGCGCGCCGATGTCGTGACGCGAACCGGAACCTCGATGCGTGCCCGGATTACGCCACTCCCCGAAACGTTCGAGCGCACGATCGAAGTCGAGGCGCACGTCCGCCGGATCCAGGAGCTCATTGAAAAGGCGTTGTCGTTGTCGACGGGGCTGTCGGAGGAGCTGCGCAGCGTGGTCATGAACATCGATGACCCGCTGCGACTCCTGTACGTGCTGGCATCGCTCCTCGACATCAAACCGCCAGAAAAACAGGGCGTGCTCGAGGAAATCGATCTCACGAAGAAACTCCAGACCATCGTCAACGCGCTGACACGTGAAATCTCTCTGCTCGAGCTCAAAGGGAGGATCGAGTCGCAGGCGCAGCAGGAAATGACCGACGCCCAGCGTCAGTACTACCTGCGACAGCAGCTCAAAGCTATCCAGCAGGAGCTCGGTGAAGGCGAGGGCAACGAGATCGCAGAGGTGCGGCAGCGCGTCGAGGACGCGAAGCTCCCGGAGTCCGTGCACGCGGCCGCCATGCGAGAAGTCGATCGCCTGGCACGGATGGGCCCTGCCTCGCCCGAATACCAGATGCTGCGGACGTATATCGACTGGTTGCTCGATGTGCCGTGGGCCGTGACGACTCCCGACCGCATCGACCCGGTCGAAGCGCGAAAAGTGCTCGACGAGGATCACTACGACCTCGACAAAGTCAAGGAACGCATCGTCGAGTACCTGGCCGTGCGAAAGCTGAAAGGCGACATGAAGGGGCCGATCCTCTGTTTCGTCGGCCCGCCCGGCGTCGGCAAGACGTCGCTCGGACAGTCGATTGCGCGTGCCATGGCGCGCAAATTCGTCCGGATCTCGCTCGGCGGCATTCGCGACGAAGCGGAGATTCGCGGGCACCGCCGTACCTACATCGGAGCCATGCCGGGCCGAATCGTCCAGGCGCTCAAACAGGCAGGATCGATGAATCCCGTTTTCATGCTCGATGAGATCGACAAGGTCTCAGTGGGCTATCAGGGCGACCCTGCGGCGGCGCTTCTGGAAGTACTCGATCCAGCACAGAACCATACCTTTCGCGACCACTATGTCGAGGTGCCCATCGACCTCTCGCGGGTGCTGTTCATCGCCACCGCCAACCAGCTCGACACGATTCATCCGGCGCTACACGATCGAATGGAAATCATCAGGCTTGCCGGATACACGGAGGAAGAGAAGGTTCATATTGCGCGGAAGTACCTGTTGCCCAGACAGATGAGCGAACACGGGCTGCCGGACGACTCGCTGCAAATCACGGATCCCGCCCTGCGTCTCATCATTGCGGAATACACGCGCGAGGCCGGCGTCCGCAGTCTGGAGCGCCAGCTCGGCACGATTTGCCGGAAAATCGCGGCCCGTCTGGCGACACGCATGCCCGAGAGCGGGCCGGCGACTGGAACGGTCGTCGACCGCTCTGACGTGGACGACTATCTCGGCCCGGCGCGTTTCAAGAAAGAGGTTGCATTTCGTACGTCCCGCGCGGGTGTAGCGACGGGCCTCGCCTGGACCGAGGCCGGCGGCGACGTCCTGTTCATCGAAGCGACCTTGCTTCCAGGCGGAAACCAGAACATTATTCTCACGGGCCAGCTCGGCAATGTGATGCAGGAATCGGCGCGGGCGGCCGTGAGCCATCTGCGCGCGCGGGCCGTGGAGCTGGGGATTCCGCCGGACTTCCTTGCCAGGCACGACCTGCACGTCCATGTGCCAGCAGGGGCGATTCCGAAGGACGGCCCGTCGGCGGGCGTAACGATCGCGACGGCAATCCTCTCGGCGGCCCTGGACCGGCCGGTCCGTCAGGACGTGGCCATGACCGGCGAGATTACATTGAGTGGGCTGGTGTTGCCCGTCGGCGGTATTCGAGAGAAGGCACTTGCGGCGCACCGGTTCGGCATCAGGACAGTGGTTCTTCCCGCGCTGAACGAGCCAGACCTCGTGGAGCTCCCCGACGAAATCCGACGGGAGATGACCTTCGTCCCGGCCGAGACGTTGGAAGAGGTGATTAGGGTGGCCATCCCGGAAGGTGCCATGGCGCAAACAACAGACGCTGAAACCGTAACTACGCACGCCGAGTCGGACCGTTAGTGGCAGCCGCGATTGTTTTCTACGTATCCGGCCATGGCTTCGGCCACGCCTCACGCACTATCGAGGTCATCAATGCGGTTCTCGCAAAGAGGCCCGAAACACGCATCGGCGTGCGCACGGCGGCGCCTCGATGGCTCTTCGACCTCTCGGTCAAGGGCAAGGTTGCGTTCAGTACGCTCGAGTGCGACACCGGTGCCGTCCAGATCGACGCATTGACGCTCGACGAAGCCGATACGATTCGACGCGCGTCGTCATTTCATAGCGACCTCGTCACCCGCGCCGCCAGTGAAACACGCGTGCTCCGCGAACTCGGCGCGGGCCTGATCGTGGGCGACATCCCGCCGCTGGCCTTCGCCGTCGGCGCGGCCGCGGGCATCCCGTCGATTGCGCTGGGGAACTTCACCTGGGACTGGATTTACGCCGACTATCCGCGTGTGCGGCTGGCGCCGTCGCTGCTGCCAACGATACGCGGTGCATATGCGAAGGCGTCGATGGCGCTGCGTCTGCCCATGTCGGGGGGCTTCGACAGCTTTGCGAACGTGCGGGACATTCCCTTCATTGCCCGACACGCCACACGGTCGCGGGAGGAGGTCACCAAGCTTCTCAAGCTGCCGTCGGACAAGCCGCTTGTGCTGGCGTCGTTCGGTACCTACGGAGTGCCCGGCCTCGATACCGACGCGCTCGCGAAGCTGAAGCGGTACGTCGCCATCACCGTAGAAAGCCAGCCGGTCGGGCGAACGAAGAAGGAAGCGCCGCCGTCGGAACGCCGAGGGTCGCTCGTCTCAGTGAACGAAGAGGCGATGTACAACGCAGGCGTCCGGTACGAGGACCTCGTAGGCGCGGCGACTGCCGTAGTGACCAAGGCGGGCTACGGCATCATCTCCGAATCGATCGCGAACGACACTGCCGTGCTCTACACGTCCCGCGGCCACTTCCCCGAGTACGAGGTGCTCGTGGAGGAAATGCCCAAGTACGTGCGCTCCGCGTTCATCAGCCAGGAAGATTTGTTTGCTGGCAAGTGGGACTCGCACCTGGATAAGCTGCTCGCACAGCCCAAGCCGAAGAAAAAGGCCGACACGAGCGGCGCTGACGTCGCCGCCGACATGCTGCTGGCTGCGCTCGACAAGCCGCCCCGCAAGCCAAGAGGACGGCCGCGGACGAAGGTTTAGCTTTCCAGCCACCGTACGCAGTGTCCGGGACCTCTTGGCCGGTCGCTTCGCGTTTGTACTTGTAGCGCGCACGCTTCAGCGTGCGCGACGCCCCGCGATCGTCTGTCGTTCGCCGCGCAGGCTAAAGCCTGCGCGCTACGAGTTCGACGGGCGGACGCGCGCTATGAGATTTCCGCTTGTCTATGTTTCTCGTGGCTTCCGGCCCTGAACGTTCAGTGCTTGATACACGTCACCAGCGACCACATCGGCGGGAAGTTCACCCTCTCGACCGACGCGGGCCACAGGTCCGCCTGCCGGAGAACTTCAGTCAACGAGAGGTCCAGTCTGAAGCCGACATGGACGGTCAGCGGCGAAGTCACGCGCTCCAGCCTCGACAGCAGCGGGTTCGTGCTGCGGAAGTGATTGAGAATCACGATTCGGCCGCCCGGCCGGCACACGCGCCGCATCTCGCGCGCCACGCGGATCGGATCGACCACTACGCTCATTACATACGGCGCGTACACGCTGTCGAAGGAATCATTTCGGAATGACATCCGCGCCGCGTCCTGTTCGAGCAGGTCGACGTGCGCAAGGCCCTGGCGGGCTACGCGCCGCCGCGCACGGTTGAGCATCGGAGCCGAGAGGTCAATCGCGGTGACGTGGCAATCCTGTGGATAGAGTGGAACATTGATACCGGTGCCTGCGCCGACTTCCAGAACGCGGTCGCCGGGACAGATCGCCATCTGTCGCACCGCAGCAATTCGACCGGGTTGCAGCGGCGCCCCGAAAATCACGTCGTAAACGGGCGAAAGGTGTGCGTAGACCGCGTCGATGAAGGCATTGCCACCGGCTATAGCCGGCCGGCTCGCGACGCCCGGATGAGCAGCGAAGTGCTCGCGCTGGAAGTGAGACAGCGTCATTGCACGACACATGCGCAACGTCTGTGCCTGCCCGGCTAAGTTCGGTTCGTAACCTCGGTCCGGCTCAAGCCGGACACTACGGAGGCGTTGGACTGCGTACGAGAGCGATGTGCGAAGCGCGTCAGTCCTTACCGCACATCACCAGCGACCACAACGGCGGCATGCTGACCTTTTCGATCGACGTCGGTCGCAGTTCGGCTTGGGCAATGAAGCCGGGAAGGTCGAGGTCGGACTTGAACCCGATATGGACTGTAAGAGGAGACAGCGCCCGGTCGAGCCGCGACAAAAATGGATTGGGGCTCCTGAAATGGTTGAGAATCGCGATCGTGCCACCCGGTTTGCACACTCGGCGCATTTCGCGCACGACTTTCACCGGATCCGGAACGCAGTTCACGACGTAGGGCGCATACACGACGTCGAAGGAGTCGTCAGCGAATTTCAGCGCAGCGGCGTCCATCTGTATCAGACGGATGTGCGAGAGGCCTTTCCGCCGCATGCGGGCGCGCGCCTTCTCGAGCATCGACGCGGAAAAATCGATGCCGGTGACGCGGCAATGGCGTGGGTAGAGCGAGGCGTTGATGCCGGTGCCGACTCCAACTTCGAGCACGCGATCACCCGGCGCAATGCCGATTCGCTCGAGCGCGACGAGCCGGCCCGGATGCAGAATCGGGCCGAAGACCAGGTCGTACCATGACGCCAGCTTGTCGTAAACGCCCTCGACGAAGTCGTTCTCGATGGCGATGACCGACAGCGCCTGGCCGCGGACGTCGGAACGGAACTCTTCGTTTTCACGCTCGAACAGCGGCATTCGGTCGTCTCCAGCCGTAACCTGTTGAAAATCGGGAACTTCGACCTAAGGGACCCTGGGCGTCGTCGGGACCGCCTCGGCACTATACAACAACTGCGTGGTATCCGGTCTCAAAATCAGACGGCCGTCTGCACAGCCGCGAGCACCGCCAGGGCGGCGTCGATGCGGCCCGACGGTGCCGCGACATGCGTTCCCTGCACCATCCCCTTCAACCCGCAGCCCACTTCACGAGCAATCGCAACGCCTTCGTCGGCGGCTGCTTCCGGCGACGCCACACGACGCATGCGGTCGAGCACCGCATCCGGGACACGAACGCCTGGCACCTCATTAGCCATGAATTCCGCGTTCAGCACACTTTCAAACGGCCATAGGCCGAGGATGATCGGAAGCCGGGCGGATTCAATCCGCCGAAAGAACCGCTCGAACGTGCCTATGTCGAACACCGGCTTGGTCACCGCGAACTCGGCCCCCGCCTCGACCTTGTAGGCGAACCGCCGGAGCTCGCTCTCGAGATCTTCCGCACCCGGGTTGACCTGCACACCAACGTGAAACGCGGTCGGACTTCCGATCGCCTGACCACCAATGTCGAGGCCGTGGTTGAGCCTGGAGACAACGTTGGTGAGGCCAATCGAGTCGACGTCGAACACCGCCGTCGCGTCAGGGTAATCACCGACCATCCGGGCATCGCCGGTGACGATCATCAGATTGCGTACACCCATCGCGTGCGCGCCAAGCAAATCCGACTGCATGCCGAGCAGATTCCTGTCGCGGCATGAATACTGAAGGACGACCTCCACGGACGCTTTCTGCTGCATCAAGACGGCGAGCGACAGCGCGCTCATGCGCGCGCCCCGGTGTCCGTCTGGAATGTGCACCACATCCACGCCGTGGGCTTTCAGCACACGTGCCGATTCGATCATCACGTCGCCGACGACGCCCTTCGGAGGCGTGAGCTGTACGATCGTGACGAAGCGTCGCTGTGAGAGGGCCTGGGCAAAGGATGACCGCTCGGCTTTCGGTACTGCGGGGACGCCCTCTGCGATCACCTCGACAGGCGCCGGACGCTCATCGCTGATCGCCCGAGCGCGCGCAGCAACGCGCGCGACATCCGGAGCCAGCTTCTTGACGGCAATCGCAATCTGCCGGATGTGTTCCGGGGTCGTACCGCAGCAGCCTCCTACCAGCCGGACACCCTGACTGACGAATCGCCTGGCGTATGACGCGACGTATTCGGGCGAGGACAAATAGAGATTGCGGCCTTCGACATCTCGTGGACGGCCGGCGTTCGGCTGCGCCGAGAGTCTGGCGCGCGTGACTCCTGCCATCCGCTCGATGGTTTCGAGCATCGGTGCGGGCCCGATGCTGCAGTTCACGCCCACGATGTCGGCGTGCGGCTCGAGCGCCGGCGCGAACCGTTCGGGCGGGGTGCCATCGAGAGTATTGCCGTCTTCCTCGATCGTCATCTGTGCGACGACCGGCAGAGTACAAATGCTCCGGATGGCCGCGATTGCCGCTCGAATCTCGTCGAGATCGCGGAATGTCTCGAGAACGAAGAGATCAACCCCGCCGGCCAGCAGGGCTTCGGCCTGCTCGCGAAAAAATGCTTCCGCTTCGTCTTTGCCGGTCTTTCCCCACGGCTCGATTCGGATCCCCAGCGGCCCAATCGCGCCCGCGACATACCCGCGCCCGCTCGCCACCTCCCGGGCAAGGCGAGCGCCTTCGACGTTGATGTCGCGCAGCCGATCGGCGAGGCCGAACCCTCGCAGCTTGATCCGGTTGGCCCCGAATGTGTTCGTCTCGACCACATCCGCGCCGGCGCGTACGTATTCCTGATGCACTTCCACGACGCGGGCAGGCTCGGTGAGATTCAGTGCGTCGAAACACCGATTGATGAAGACACCCTTGGCGTACAGCATCGTGCCCATTGCGCCGTCGCAGACGAGCACACGTTCGTCGATCGCCTCGAGAAATGGCTTCATACGGAAAGAAACGACGAAGTCATTATCTCATTGCTCAATCTTCTGGTATGTGACCGTGGAGGCGTCGATGAGCAGATAGGACCGGTTGATCCGGTCGATGCAGACCGACCGCACTCCCTCGCGATCGGTCTCCGCGAATCGGTGATGGTGTCCGCACAAGTGCAGTCGCGGCCTCACGGTCGCGAGCAGCTCGTTGATCGGCCGCTTGCCCGCGTCCCACCGCTTCGCCGGACCGGAATCGCCATCCGCGCTGACGATGAATGGACGCGGCGCTTCATGCGTCATGAGAATGTCGACGCCGTGCAGCCGTTTGCAGGCCTCGATCTCCTCGCGCACAAAGTGGCGGCGTTTGTCATCCTTCGGCGTGTGCGGCAGTTGTGCCGCCGGAGTGTCGTACCACTTCGGAGCGTACGTGCCGCCCACACCTGCGACAAGAAGTGGACCGACGCGCACGGCAGTGCCGTTCCTGATGTAGAAAAGATTCAGCGGCGCGTCGCGGCCCGCGTCCCAGTCGGCAATCCGATCGAACTCTTCGTTGTTGCCTTTGATCCAGTACAACGGAGCCGGCGGCTCGGGGTAGGCGCCGGTGCTGCTGGCGACATCGCCAACGCACACCCACCACGGCACATCCGCATGCCTCGTCATGGCGCGTCGCATTGCGTCGAAATTGCCATGAATGTCGGCGATGGCGCCGATCAGCATTGCGGAGGGTATGGTCCTTTGGTCTTTGGTCTTTGGTCTTTGGTCTCTAGTCCGAGGACCGACCAAAGACTAAAGACGAAAGACTAGAGACTCGTAGACGACTCCGGCCGAGCCGTGAGCGGGACGAGCAGGTCCTCTTTGTCCCAGATGAAGTCGTCCTTGCTGTAGACGGCGAGCTCGTAATCCTTGCCCATGAAAATCGCCGACACCGGACACGCTTCTTCGCAATAGCCGCAGAAGATGCAGCGAGTTTTGTGGATCTGATACACGCTCGCGTACCGGGGACCAGCCATGACACTGCCGTCGTTTTCGGCCGCCTCGAGGTAAATGGCATCCGCCGGGCACGCGACGGCGCAGAGTCCGCACGCGACACACTTTTCTAGCCCGTTTTCGTCGCGCGTCAACACCTGCTTGCCGCGGTACTTCGGGAACATCGGAATCTTTTCATCCGGATAGTTCACCGCAACCTTCTTCTTGAACATGTGCTTGAAGGTGGTGGCAAGCCCGACGAGCAACGGTCGAATCATATGGTCATCATAAAACGAAGTGCCTACTTTACAATGGCTTCGGTGCTCGAAGCCCCGATCTTCCTCTCCGCCGATCAGTCGCTGCTGACGACGCTGATCGTCAAGCTGGCGGTCATGGCAGTCCTCGCGACCATGCTCGCCAGGTTCCGCCGATTCAGGCACATTCTGATCTTCGAACGGCGCGTCTGGACCGATCGTCTGGTCTTCGCACTGGCGCTTGGCTTGCCGTTGATGGCGGGGGTGACGGCCCGATTACTGCTGAATTACAAGGCAACCGACCTGACTCTGGAGGGTGCCTTTCTCGCAGGGCTGATCGCGGGGCCATATGCAGGCGCGACGGTTGGTGTGCTCGTCGCGATTCCGGCACTGTTCGCCGGGGAACTCATCGCACTGCCGTTTGCGGTCGGCTCTGCATTCGCGGGCGGCGGCATTCGCGAAGTGTGTCCCAAGGAAGCGATCTGGCAATTCACGCCGTTCATCTTCGTCGATCTACGCAAACACCTGTGGCAGATCGTGCGTCGGCTCGAGCCGAACTGGCAGCTCGTTCTACTCACCGCCCCTGTCGCGCTCGAGTTGCTTCGGCAGGCATTCGGTCTCCGGTTCGGCGCTCAGCGTTTGTTCTTCCTCAGCTCGCCATCGATGTGGATGACAGCGCTGGTCGTGCTTGCGACGGTGCTTGCCGTCGCCACACCCATCAAGATCTGGAACAGTGCGCGCATCGAACATCGACTCCAAGAGCAGGAAAAGCTGCTGATGGCGGCAAAGATCGAAGCGCTGAAGAGTCAGATCAATCCACACTTTCTGTTCAACACGCTGGCATCGATTTCGTCCTTCATCCGGTCGGAGCCTGAAACCGCGCGGATGCTGATCATCAAGCTGTCCGGACTCCTGCGTCGGCTCATTCGCAGCCACCAGCACTTCGTCACGCTGCGGGAAGAACTGGAAGCGATCGACGAATACCTCGACATCGAAGTCGTACGGTTCGGGTCGAAGCTTGGTGTTCGCAAGGAGATCAGCGCGGACACGGTAGAGCTCGTCGTTCCGAGCATGATTCTGCAGCCGCTCGTCGAAAACTCCATCAAGCACGGTCTGGCGCGCAAGATCGGTCCAGGGTCGATTGTGATCCGCAGCTGGCGTGAGGGCGGACGTGCCGTTCTCGAAGTCGAAGACGACGGAATGGGCTTTCTGCCCGACAGGCTGGATCAGCCGATGTCGAGCGGCATCGGACTCGCGAATGTGCGTGAGCGCCTTCGCGTCATCTACGGAGCGACGTCCCAATTCACGCTGACGAGTCAGCCTGGCCGCGGCACGCGCGTTCGCATCGAGATTCCAGAGCTCGCGGCGGTTGACCAGATCACGGCATGACCAACGATTACGAATTTGCGGATTTACGAATTTACGGATTTACGGATTGGGGGCGGGTCTGGCGGAGCCGCGCATGAGCGCCGAGACAAACACGCCAATAAAAGTATTGGTGGTTGACGACGAGCAGCCGGCGCGCGACGAGTTGTGCTACCAGCTCGAGCAGCTCGGTGATGTAGAGGTCGTCGCGCAGGCCGCCAACGGCGTCGAGGCGTTGGCTGCGGTTGATCGCTTTGGACCCGATTTGCTCTTTCTCGATATCCAGATGCCAGGACTGAACGGGTTCGAGGTCGCCCGGCAGCTTCTCGAACGCGAGGATGACACACCTGCGCTTGTCTTCGTCACAGCCTTCGATCACCACGCCGTGGAGGCGTTCGAGGTGAACGCGGTCGATTACCTCCTGAAGCCGGTCGACCGTGCCCGTCTGGAGCAGGCAGTGAGTCGTGCCCGCCGACGGCTGAGCCAGGAACGCCCGGACCCGGTCAACGATCAGCTCGAGCGGCTCGTAAAGATGATGGCGAGCCGACGACGAGATCAGGTGGCTGTCAAGGTCGGCGAACGATTCTTGCTGGTGCAGGCCGAAGAGATCATCTATGCGTCGCTGGCCGATGAGTCGATTAACATAGTTACGGGGCAAGTGACGGGGACGTCCAACTATCGAACGTTGGACGAGCTGCAGGCGCGTCTGGACCCAGAGGTGTTCTGGCGCGTCCATCGGTCGCACCTCGTCAACATCAACAAGATCAAGGAGATAGTCCCTTGGTTCAGCAGGAACTACATCCTTCGGATGAAGGACGCGAAGGGCACGGAGATCCCGGTCAGCCGCACCCAGACCAAGCGGCTTCGGGAGTACCTGAAGCTCTGACGCAGCCACCCCTATTCGAGGGAATCCCCGCGGCGACCGATCAGGCGCCCTTCACCCTCCCAGAACCGCTGCACGTGATTGCAACGGAGGCGTCCGCTGAGCCGGACGTCCATCTGGTGGTCGAGGACCGTTCTGCAGCCATCCTCCACCGGCTCAACGTCTGGAAGGACGAGGCCGTCGCCTGGGTCAAGACGCTCGCGTCAGCCGCTGTGTACGCCACGTTGATCGTCACGTTCGGCTTTCAGGTTGCCCGGGTCGAGGGCCAGAGCATGGCGCCGACGCTTGCAGACCAGGACCGGCTGATCGTGAACAAGTTGACGTATCGGTGGGGGGTTCCGCGCCGCGGCGATATCGTCATGCTCTATTACCCGCTCAATCCCGACAAGTCGTTCGTCAAGCGCGTCATCGGCGAAGAAGGTGACCAGGTACGCATCGTGGACGGCCGCGTATTCGTCAATGACGTTCCGATGCAGGATGACTTCGTGCCTCCCGAATACCGCAGCCATGACGATTTCGGGCCGTCGGTCGTTCCCGAGGGGTACTACTTCGTGATGGGCGATCACCGGAACAACAGCTCAGACAGCCGGCATTGGGGCTTTGTTCCGAAGAAATACATCATCGGGAAAGTACAGCTGCGCTGGTGGCCGATACCGACCGCACACATCTTCTGACCTGACCGGCGTAACGCAATCCGCCCGGTGACTGATCGCTATTCACAGGTCGTCCGGGTCCTTTACCGCGTCCTCGCTCTCAACCTCGCGGTCGCGCTGGTCAAGATCAGCCTCGGATACGCGACGGGCGCCGTTTCGATTCTCTCGGACGGCTTTCACTCACTCACGGACTCGGCGTCGAATGTGGTAGCTCTCGTCGGCGTCTCCATCGCGAGACGGCCGCCGGACGAGAACCACCCGTATGGTCATCGTAAGTACGAGACGATGGCCTCGCTGGGCATCCTGCTATTTCTGATCGTCGTGCTCGTGCAGGTGCTCTCTGCGGCATACGACAGGCTGGTCAACGGCGGAACACCGCGTGTCTTCCCCGAAGGCATCGCGGTAATGACTGTGACGCTCGTGGTGAATCTATTCGTCGTGTCCTACGAGCAGAGAGAAGCGCGCCGATTGAACAGTGAAGTGCTGCACGCGGACGCGGAGCATACCCGCAGCGACGTCCTGACATCGGTGGCGGTGCTCGGAGCGCTCATCGGTGTCTGGTGGGGATATTCGCTGCTCGATCCGCTTGCCGCCATCCTGGTCGCCGTATTCATCGGCCGCGCGGGCTGGGAAATCGCGCAGCAATCGTCGCGCATCCTTGCGGATGAGATCGTGATCGCCGAAGACGACGTGAGGGCGGTCGTCAGTTCGGTGCCCGCTGTCCTTGGATGCCATCAGATCAGGACGCGGGGCTCTGCCGATCACGTCTTCATGGACCTGCACCTGTGGCTGGATGGGGGCACGACGCTCGAGTCGGCCCACCGCACGTCCCATGTCGTGAAGGACCGGTTGATGTCTCGATTCCCATCGCTCCAGGACGTGGTCATCCATATCGAGCCGCCTCCCCCTGCGATCCGCCCGTACCACCCGGGATCGAACTGAACCGTTTTCTGCGGGAGTTGGGCCAATCGGCGCTTCGCGTGAACACGGACGGCAGGCGCCGGGCGGGCCTCGCGGCTTGCCGTACCCCGGTACCGGGCTTGCTCTGGTACAGAAATTATGGAGAAGTCTGACTTCGTCCGCGATGAATCGATTGGAACGCTGGTGCGTGGCATCCTGAACGACGTCCGCACCTTGATTCGGGAGGAGATCGCGCTTGCACGGGTCGAGCTTCGCGAGCACGCGGGCCGGGCGCGAGCGGCAGCGGTCAGCTACGGAATCATGGCAGGCGCGCTTGGAATCGGCGCCCTTTTCCTGTTGATCGCATGCGCAATGGGAATCGCCGACCTGTTCGATTGGCCGACGTGGGCCGGCTTTCTCAGTTTCGCGCTTCTGCTATGCGTCGTGGGGTTCGTGGCGATGGCCGCCGGACGCAAGCACCTTCACCACGTGCGCGCGGTGCCGCGGGAAACGGTCTCAACGCTCAAGGAGAATGCTGCATGGTTCGCGAAGCGGATCTCATACGGTCGGAGATAGACCAGACGCGCTCAAATCTCGACAGCAAGCTGATGCGGCTGGAAGCGCGCGCACGTGAAATGACGCCTCGCCGCTTTGCGCAGCGGTTCGTGCGCGAACGGGCGTTCGAGCAGATCGTTGGCAGCACCCTGATGTTTGCAGGTGCGCTGATGGCTTGGCGGAAGTATCGTCGAGCTTGATGACGCGCCTATGGGCCACACGGGCCGTTACGGCTCTGGACGTTCTGACCGACCAGAACGATCCGAACGTCGGTAAATTCCAGACCGCCCGCCTCGTTTCTCAACAAGGCACACGTCCCCGATAACCATAGCCTTGTCGATTGCCTTCACCATGTCGTAAATGGTCAGGGCGGCAGCGGCCACCGCAACAAGCGCCTCCATCTCGACGCCGGTTTGCGCGCTCGTTCGAACTCGAGCCTCAATCCTGTACCCCTTGGGCGCCGCTGCCAGCTCGACACTGACGTGCGTCAGTGGAAGGGGATGACACAGCGGAATGAGCGTCGATGTCTGCTTGGCGGCCATGATGCCGGCAAGCCGTGCGGCCTGGAGCGGGTCGCCCTTTGCGACCGCGCGGCGGCGAATTGCGGTCAGCGCGCGTCGGCTCATCGTGATCAGCCCGCGCGCGATCGCTTCGCGGTGGGTAATCGGCTTGTCACCGACGTCCACCATCGTCACACGCCCGCGGCGATCGACATGCGACAGTCCCGCACGTCGCACCTTCGCACTTCGCACCGTCGCACCTCGCACCCTCGCACCCCGCACCGTCGCACCTCGCACTATCGCACTATCGCACCGTTTTACGGTGCGCTCTGTTGGTCCCCCTGCGCGAGATAGAACGACAGACTCTCCAGTGAGACGGTGAGATCCACGCTCTTCAGCTTCACTTCAACCGGGACCTTCAGGGCACCAGGCGAGAAGTTCAGAATGGCCTTGATCCCTGCATCAACGACCTGGTCGACGACGGGCTGCGCATGGTGCGCAGGGACGGCGATGACCGCAATGTCGAACCGTTCGCGCCGCGCGAGCCGTTTCAGCTCCCGGATGTCGTGAATGGGTACACCGCCGCGCGATTCATGCCCGATTTTCTCGTTCGCGATATCGAACAGCGCAGCGATCTCGAAGCCTTCCTGACGGAAGCCGGGGTAGTCGGCGAGCGCCAGCCCGAGATTTCCAGCGCCCATGATGCCCACTCGCAGGCGTCGGTCGAGTCCCAGAATCTGACGGAGATGACGCCGGAGCTCCTTGACGTAGTAGCCGACGCCGCGAACCCCGAACTCGCCGAAATACGCCAGGTCCTTCCGAATCTGCGCAGCGTTCAAGTTGAACTGTTCGGCTAGGGCCTGCGATGAAATCGTCTGAACACCGGCCGCGTCGAGCTCGTTGAGGCAACGCAAGTAAACCGAAAGTCGATTCGTCGTGAGCTCGGACACCTGTTCGGGCGTTTGCCTTCGCTTGTTCGGCCGATTCACAAGGTTCAATGCTACCATCTCGCGCGATGGCCGATTTCGCGCCGTACGCGTCGTCGACGCAGTCACCACCCGAGTTCAAGCCGTATGTCCCCGCGACAAAGTCGCCTCCAGAGTTCACGTTCAAGGCAATCGTTCTCGGCATCCTGTTCGGTCTGCTCTTCGGGGCTTCGACCGTGTATCTCGGTCTCCGTGCAGGGCTGACGGTCAGCGCGTCTATTCCGATCGCCGTGCTGGCAATCTCCGTGTTGAAGCGGCTTGGCGGTTCGACGATCCTCGAAAACAACATCGTCCAGACCATCGGGTCCGCAGGGGAATCGGTCGCCGGCGGTGTCGTGTTCACCATTCCGGCGCTGATATTCCTGATGCCGTTCGGGCCGTCGTACTTCAACTACGTCCAGATCACCCTGCTGACGCTGGCCGGCGGAATACTCGGCGTCCTGATGATGGTGCCGCTCCGGCGCGCGCTGATCGTGAAGGAGCACGGTGTCCTCCCCTATCCGGAAGGCACGGCATGCGCCGAAGTGCTCGTCGCAGGTGAGCGCGGTGGCCGACTGGCGGCGCTGGTGTTCGCCGGTCTTGGCGTTGGTGTCCTCTGGAAGGCGCTGTCGTGGATCTTCAACCTGTTTCGTACCGAAATCGGGTACGTGATGCCGCGCACGAGCCAATTTCCGAATGCCACACTCGCCGTCGACATTTCTCCAGAATATCTGGGCGTCGGCTACGTAATCGGACCGCGCATCGCGGGAACGATGGTTGCCGGCGGGGTGCTGGCGTGGCTCGGGCTGTTGCCCTTGCTGTCGATTCTCGGACAGTACATCACCGAACCGTTTCCCCCGATCCACCCGAACTTCGCCAACAATCCGGCTACAGGGCAGCCATTCCTGCTGTCGGAGATGGATCCTAATCAGCTGTGGAGCGCGTACATCCGGTACATCGGAGCCGGCGGCGTGCTCGCGGCGGGATTGATTACGCTCGGGCGCACGATTCCGTCGATCGTCGCGTCGGCCAGAGACAGCCTTCGCGATTTCTCGGCCGCAGCGGCTGTCGGCACCGGCACCAGGACCGAACGTGACATACCCATGGCGATCGTCCTCGGCGGGTCCGTGCTGCTCGCAATCTTTCTGGTGGTCACCCCCGGGCTGCCCACCCAGGGAAATATCGTGGCGGCCATTCTCATCCTGATCTTCGGCTTCTTCTTCGCGACCGTGTCCTCACGGATTACAGGCCTGATCGGATCCTCGTCGAACCCTATTTCGGGAATGACGATCGCAACGTTGATCCTGACCTGCCTGCTGTTCGTCGCACTCGGCTGGACAGGTGACATGTATTCTCCGATCGCACTGTGCGTAGGAGCGATCGTGTGCATCGCTGCCGCAAACGCGGGGACCACTTCGCAGGACCTCAAGACCGGCTACATCGTCGGGGCGACCCCTGTCTACCAGCAGATTGGACTCATCATCGGGGTACTGGCGTCAGGCCTCATCATCGGAGTGACGACGTTGTACATGCACGACGTCTTCGGCATCGGATCGGCCGCCGTGCCGGCGCCGCAGGCGACCCTGATGGCGACCATCATTACCGGACTCCTGAACCAGAACCTCCCCTGGGGGCTCGTGCTGGTCGGCATCTTCGTCGCCATCACGGTCGAGCTTTGCGGCGTTCATTCGCTGTCGTTCGCGGTCGGACTGTACCTGCCAATCGCCACGACGGCCCCAATCTTCGTCGGCGGCCTTGTCCGGGGATGGGTCGACCGCAAGACACGGGTCCAGGAGTCCGACCTGGGGGCGGGCACGCTGTTTAGCTCAGGGCTGATTGCAGGTGGCTCGATTGCCGGAATCCTTTTCGCCATTCTCGTGGGGACCGGGGCGATCGATCCGTTCGCTGCGGTTGGCACGGCCTTCCCGTATTTTCGCGAGGAAACGGCGCTTGCCGAGGTGGCCAGCACAATATTGTTTCTGGGGCTGGCGCTGATCGTAGCCCGCGTGGGAATGCGCAAAGTACAATGACCATGTGAAGCGTCGCCTTGTCGCGACCCTGGCCGCCCTGCTGGTTGCCGCCAGCAGCGCGGATACTCAGACGGCGGTGCGCCGCTCCACAACGGTCGCAGCCGTATACCAGTTTCCGAGCTACTTTCATCTGCAGAACGTCCTGCTCCACGGCGAGCTCGTGGAGAGCAGCAACGCGCGCCTGGTGCTTCGCGGCGGCGAGCGTGAAATTCCTCTCATCCTGACTGACGCCAAGGGAAGTGGCGGCTTCGTCGAAGTGCGCGGTCAGATAATCGATATTGGACGGCTCGAACCCGGCGATCCGCGTGTGCGTGCATACACGGGCCAGCCCGATCCGGAGCGCTGGCCTCGTCCGGGTGAGGAGCTGGTCCTCAACGTCTCGAGTGTCACCGAAGCGCAGCTGGCGACGACGGCCTCTGTCCGCGCGCTGGCGCTCCAGCCGTGGCGGTTCGAGGGGCAGAACGTCACCATCGTCGGTGAATTCCGCGGGCGCAACCTGTTCGGCGATCAGCCGAGTGCGCCTGGTAAGAGCCGCTATGACTTCGTGTTGCGCTCGGCAGACGCAGCCGTGTGGGTGACGGACCTCCGTCCGCGCGGGCGGGGATTCGATCTGTCGGTCGAGGCGCGGGTAGATACCGGCCGATGGCTGCAGGTGAGCGGGACGGTGTCGTTGGATCGTGGGCTGGTGGCAATCTCAGGGACCACCATCGCCACAGCCACACAGCCCCAGGAACCAGCTGCGGACGATGACGCTCCTGCGCCACCTCCACCGCTCGAGCCTGGGGAAGTTGTGTTCAGCTCCCCCACGGAAGGTGAAACCGGCGTGCCACAGTCCGGGAACGTCCGCGTACAGTTTTCGCGGGGCCTGGATCCTGCGTCCCTCGCCGACCGGATTCGCGTGGGCTATGTAGGCGCCAACGTCCAGCAGCCGGGGACGCCGGAGCAGCCGCCACTGCAATTCACGTATTCGTATGACGCGGCGAATCGTGCCGTCGAAATTCGCTTCACTCGTCCGTCGGAGCCGTACCGGACGATCAGAGTCGACCTGCTGGAAGGCATCCGCACGTTCGACGGTGCGCCCGTTCGTCCGTGGATGCTGACGTTCTCAGTCGGCGGTTAGCTCCAAAGCGATCCCTGTCTCATCAGCGTTTCGATCTCCTCTCGTACCTTCGCAATGAGTTCATCACGGTTTTCCGTGGTGAGACCTGTCGTTGGAATCGGTCTTCCGATTCGCACGCTGACGCGAACGGGGCGTACAAGGGCGCTTCCTCTTCGCATCGCAGCCCTTCCGCCCTGCACCGACACCGGAACCACCGGTACCTGTGCCCGGATGGCCATGATGAAACCACCCTTTTTGAACGGTAACAACTGTCCGGTACGGCTGCGAGTGCCTTCGGGAAAGATGAGAAAGGAGTTGCCCGCCTGTAGAGATTCCGCGCCTCTCGCAATCGATTCGGCGGCTTTCTCGCGGTCGGCCCGTTCGATTGGCACGAATCCCCCGACGTCCAGCACGGTCCTCATGATCGGAAACTGGCGCAGCTCCGCTTTATAGAGAATGTGCAGATAGGGATGGAGGGTCGTGAAGAGCACGGGTGGATCAACATTGCTCTCGTGATTCGAGCAGAAGACCACCGCCGACGCTGGCACATGCTCGCGTCCAACCACGCGATAACGAATTCCCGCGAGGGCCAGCGCCAAACTCACTCCGGCGTGCCCCAACGCATAGAGACCACGCTTCCACCGGAACACGACGCCGATGAAAAGCCCAAGAGGTCCGGCGACCGCGATGTAGGCGATGATGACCGCATAGGTGACGACCGAGCGAAGAGCTACGACCATCTCGGGCATAACCAGCGAGGCTGCGCCTCAAACCGCCGAGCATACGAGGCGAGTGTAAGGAATGTGGCCATTCAAGACGTCTGGGTCATACGGTACAAAAAAATCGCCCGGGGGACATGCCCCCGGGCGGCGAAGAAGGCAAGGCAAGAGGAGCGACGTTACGATGCGCGAGCAGCGCGACGCGTGACGATGACTGTGGCCTTGACCGGCTTGGCGATTTTTGCGCGCGCCGCCTGCCGGGTCATGTTGCGGACCTTCACGATGAAGCATTTTTCGAGCGCGCGATCGACGCGCTGTTCGATCTCCAGCGCCTTTTCCCGCATCACTTCCGACACCTCGGAAACGATGAGAGCGCGCGCCCGATCGAGCATTCGCTTTTCGCGGAACGAGAGGCTCTTGGACTTGCTCAGGAACGTCAGGCTCTTGAGCACGTCCGCCATGTCGTAGATGGAGCCGGTCCGCATCTTATCGGAGTTGTCCTTGAAGCGGCCCTTCCAGTTCTGGTGGTTGTCGATCCTGCCGTCACTCAAAAGCGTGAACAGCCGCTCGACTTCACCGTCGCTGATGGCTTTTCGCAGACCGACGTTGTCCACGTTCGCCACAGGAACCAGAACCGTTGTGTCATTGGAAACAATTCGGAGGTGAAAGAAACCGCACGTGGTGCCCAAAATAGTTTTTTCTTCGATCCGTTCGACGATGCCGAGTCCGTGGTTCGGGTAGATGACCTTGTCGCCGACCTGGAATGTCACGTTTCCCCCGTTGAAGGAAGGTTGGTAGGACCGGTTCGTGCCGGGAAACCGCACCCACGAGTATAACGCACCTATACAGGTCGATCAATCGAAAATGCCCGAAAAACCGGCGTTTTTGGCATTTCAACCCTGTCATTCGACCATTGGCCGACTGCGATCCGTACATATCGCGCGATGCCGGTAAACCTCGCAATTTCCGACATTTGTGGCGGTCCGATGGCAGGCGACGCGATGGTCGGTGATACGGTCGAGCTAAGCACCTTGAGTCGATCCGTTATAGGGACGTAGCCGCTTCGCCCATGCCGGCCGTCTATGGAGGCGCGTCTAAAATGCGACCGATGGGCGCCGCGCTCCTTCTACTCTCCATGCCTCTGTGGGCCCAGGCGCCGCCCCGCCCCCCGTTCGTCGCCACACCCCCGGACGTCGTGAGCCGGATGCTGATGCTCGCAAACGTCGGTCCTCAGGACGTTTTGTACGACCTGGGGTGCGGCGACGGTCGGATCGTCATCGCTGCGGCGCAGACATTCGGCACGCGCGGTGTCGGAGTGGACATCGATCCGTTACGTGTGGAGGAAGCGCAGGCCAACGCGAAACGTGCGGGGGTGGAACATCTCGTGACGTTCAGAGTTCAGGACGCTCTCGAGACGGACGTGTCGGATGCAACCGTGGTGACTCTGTATCTGGTGTCCGCCCTCAACGTGAAGCTGCGGCCGCGGCTCACCGCGATGCTGCGGCCGGGCGCTCGAATCGTGTCGCACAATTTCGCGATAGGCGATTGGGAGCCCGACGCGGTGGACGTCTTCACCAGCGCCGATGGATTGTCGAGAACGTTGTATCGGTGGAATATCCGATAGACCGACGTCAGGCCCTGGCCAGCGCGAGCTCGACGATTTCGCTTACCAGTTGCGTGTAGGTACGTCCCGACTTCCGCGCGGCCATGGCGAACTCTGCGCGTGATGCAAGCCACGGATTCGGGTTCACCTCGATAACCTGCACCGTGCCGTCCGGCTGAAGCCTCATGTCCACGCGTCCATAATCGCGCAGCTCCAGCGCCTGGTACGCGGCGACAGCGGTCTGCTGGAGCACCTGCGCGGTCTCGTCAGCGAGGTCCGTGGCGATTGCCGATTTCGTGTCGCGGTACGCCCGCGTTCCCTTCCCCCACTTCACTTCCGCCGCAGCAATCCTCGGCGTTCCTTCCGGCAGTTTGGAAAGATCCAGCTCGATGATCGGCAACGCTTCGGGCTTGTCGTTTCCAATGATGCCGACGTACATCTCGCGGCCTTCGATGTACTCCTCGATGAGGACCGGTGAGTCGAAGTTGGCATGCAGCCAATCCATTCGCTCCATCAGCTCCCGGATGGAGTTGACGACGGCACTGAACTCGATGCCAATCGAGCCGTCCTCCCGCGCGGGTTTGACGATGACGGGAAACTGCAGGTCGTGGGAAAAATCAAGTCGCCCGCGATAGCACCTGGCGAACGTGGGCGTGTGGATACCGTGGAAGGCGAAGATCTTTTTGGCGACGGCTTTGTCCTGCGCGAGCATCAACCCATGGCTGCCCGAGCCGGTGTACTTCTTGCCGAGGAGCTCCAGCAGCGCGGCGATCTTGAAGTCCGACGTGTCGTCGTCTGCGAACGACTCGGCCAGGTTGAACACGAGATCGCAGTCGATGCGACCGAGGCCGAGCAGGCTCTTCTGGGTCCCGTCGAGCTCATGCATCACCGGCTCGTGTCCAAGCTTTACCAGCGTCTCTGCGACTTCTTCTTCGACCTCTTTCTTGTCGAGCGTACGTACCACCGGTGACTTGTCGCTCGAGCCCTGGTCGTCGTCGTCCTCAACGAGGACGCGATCGTAGAGCACGATGATTTTCAGCTTGCTCATGTGTGGCCAGTCGGATCTGGCGCTCCTATTTCTACGATACTCGATACGATGCGATCGTTGACGAGCGGAGCCTGCGCGTCTGAGCCCGACTTGTGCTAGTCACAATATCGGCCGCGGCACCCTGATTCTGTTGGTGTCGCGACGCGAGCCCCCCACGGGACGTAGCGCGCGACGGATATGGAAACGCCGCAACGCGTCATCGATGGCGCGGTTACTGCAGTCGCCACCGGGGGCAACATGCCGACGAACACACCTCCGAATCGAAAAACCGTTGAACGCGAACCGCGTGGTAAACGGTCGGCACCCGAAGAACCGCGACCTGCGCCGTCCAAAGGCGCCGACGCGGATGCAGCCCAGCAGCGGGAACGAGAGAAGCGTATCGAGCGGTTCCGGGAGCGCTAGCGCGACTCAGTCCGGCTAAAGCCGGACACTACGTTTACGAGGCCGCTACGAGGCGCACTCTCCGTCCATTACCTCGGGCGTGAAAGCCTGGCTTTCCCCGAGGTCGATGAAGTCATCAGGAACCGTGTCTTCCGCTCGCAGCTCTGCGAGATCCTTCAGCGCGTCGGTCGCAACGGTTGGCGGCAACCGCCGGAAGAAGGCTCCAAGCGATTCGCCATCTTCGCGACGTTCCCGATACAAGTTGACGAGCCGATCGAGGGCGTCGGTGAGCCGCTGCACCGGCACTTTTGACACGACCTTGCCGAAATGCGCTCGGTCATCTGTGACGCCTCCACCTACCAGCACGAAGTATTGCGGCACTGCCCGGCCGCCAAGCTTGCGCACACTCCCCTGAAAACCTATTCCGGAAATATGGTGCTGGCCGCATCCGTTCGGACAGCCGCTGATCTTGATGTCGCCCGAAGGAACGGCATCAACCAGTTCGGGATGTGCGTTCAGGTGCTCGATGAGCAACCGGCCCAATCCTCGAGACTGCGTCACGGCGAGGCGACAGGTCTCGGCGCCGGGACAGCTCGTAACGTCCGCAATCGTGCCTGCATCCGGCGTTGCGAGCCCTGCGGCATCGAGCCGGTCGTAGAACCCCTGGACGGCTGATGCGGGCACCCACCGGAAGATGACGTTCTGATCGATACTCAATCGCACGGTGCCGTCGCCGTAGGCTTCGGCGAGATCGGCCAGCACCTGCGCCTGCCCTGCTGTGAAGTCGCCGAGCGGCAGACGCGCCGTGACGCAGACGTAGCCCGCCTGCCTCTGACGTTGTACGTTGCTCCTGGTCCATCTGACATACGCATCAGGGAGCGTCTGAAGCCGTACGCTGCCCGGCACGATCCCCGGACCCTTGACGCTCGTCTCGGCCAGAGCGGCGGCCATCTTGGGCGTCGGCGGAATCGGCTTCGGCCAGCTGGGCGCCTCCTCCACCGGCACCGCGGCGGCCGAAAACGGCAACGACGCTCCCCCTTCAGCGCGAAATTCCTCGAGCGCTTTGTCGAACCGCGCACGCCACTCGTCCCAGCCCAGCGACTTTATGAGGAATTTCATGCGATTCCGCTGCATGTGCTTCCTGTCGCCGTAGCGATGGAAGACGCGGATGACCGCCTCGGCGACGTCGAGCATTTCCTCAACCGGGAGGAAATCGTAAAGAAGCGTTCCCGTGTTCACGAGAATCGCGGTTCCTCCGCCGACCGTGACGCGAAAACCGCGACGGCCGTTCACCACTCGCGCGCGCCACCCGATGTCGTGGATCGCGGCAACCGCGTGGTCTTCAGGGCAGCCTTCGAACGCGATCTTGAATTTTCGGGGCAGAGACGACGAGAGCGGATGGCGCAGGAAATACCTGGTCATCGCCTCGGCATATGGCGTGACGTCGAAAATCTCGCCTTCGGCAACGCCGGCGTACGGGCAGGCGGTGATGTTCCGAACGGAGTTGCCGCAGGCCTCGCGCGTCGTCAGTCCCGTGTCGGCAAGAGCACGCATCGCGTCTTCGACCTGCGCGAGCGGCACGAAATGCAGCTGCACGTTCTGCCGCGTAGTGATGTGAGCGAACCCGCGAGAGTAGCTGGTCGCGACGCCCGCGAGTGAACGCAGCTGCGCTGACGTAAGGACCCCCTGTGGAATCTTCACGCGCATCATGTGGACAGCTTCAGGCTGACGCTGCCCGTAGGTGCCCCGCAGAAGACGGAACTTGCGCCAGTCCTCGGCTGAAATCTCGCCCCGCTCATACTTGCCGAGGGTGTCGACGAATTCGTCGATGTCCCGTTCGTCGGCAAAAGAGAGACGACCGCGGCCGACCTCCGTCGAATGATCAATGGCGCCCATGTTTCACCTCGTAATGGGGTCCGACCCCGTCTTGACGTCGTTCACCGCTGCGGTGCCGGCCAGTGCTTCGCGGATCCTTACCACCTCGCCAACGACGAGCACGCCGGCCGCTCCCGCCGGAGCCTCGGCGTCGCCCATTCGGTCGAGGCGCCCGGTCCATGTCCACTCATTCGGCGTCGAGACATCGCAGACGATCGCGGCAGGTGTTGCGGCCGGCCATCCGTGCGCGATCAGCTGCGAAGCAAGCTGCCCCCGTATGCTCACGCCCATGAGAATGACCACTGACACGCCATTTGGTCGAATCGCTTCGAGGGCAGCATCAACCTGGGCAGCGGTGTGTCCAGCGATCACCAGGAACCCGGATGCCAATCCGCGGTGCGTCACCGGGATGCCCGCCAACTCGGGGGCTGCTACGGCCGTAGTAACGCCCGGCACCACGTCGAATGGAATACCGGCCATGGCGAGAGCCAGTGCTTCCTCACCGCCACGACCAAACACAAACGGGTCGCCGCCTTTGAGCCGTACCACTCGTTTTCCCCGACTCGCGGCGCGGATCATCAGCCGATGAATCGTCTCCTGCGGCACGCTGTCCCGGCGCGCGCGCTTACCCACACAGAAGCACTGGGCCCGGGTCGTGCGGCGAAGCGCGTTTGCGTCGACGAGCGCGTCGTACAAGACCAGGTCGGCCTCCTCGAGTCGTCGCAATGCGCGAACAGTCCAGAGTCCCGGATCACCGGGACCCGCGCCAACCAGTGACACGAATCCGCGCTTCGGGGAACGGATTCCGGCTTCCCCTTTCCCCCTTCCGTCGTACAGCTTGTTCAAAGCGTCGAGCAGTTGGGGACGCCGGCGCTCCATCAGGACGTTCTGCTCTTTCCACTCTCGCCGGATGGCGTCAGCAGCCGACAGCCAGGTACCGAGATCGCGAGGGAGCACCGCGTCGATACCCTCGCGCAGCAGGCCGGACAGCGCGGGCGCGCGGCCATCGGTGGAAATCGCGATCGTGACGCCGTCCCGTTTCACTACCCCGCCCAGATACGCGGTCGCGTGCAGTGGATCGTCAACGGCGTTGACGAAAATGCGCCGAGCGTCAGCTGCGGCGCGCACGCGTCTGTTGACGTGAGGGGGTGCTGCCGCGACAACCCACCAGGCGCCGTCGAGATCCGCGTCCTCAAATGGTCGGCGGACCACCGTCACTCCCGGACGATCGATCTCGGGAAGGACGTCCGGGGCCACCACGGTGACGGCAGCGCCCGCGGCCAGCAGCGCCTCGAGCTTGCCCGCCGCCACGGGACCACCGCCGACCACAACGGCGCGTCGCGACCGCAGGTTCAGAAATGCTGGAAACATACCCCCCAAAAACAAAAAGCCCGGGATTGCATCCCAGGCCGCCGATCTTTTTCGTGTTGCGGTTGTTTTACAGACGACCGACACGGTGGACCGAGAGCGCAGGGACCCTGGTTCCCATACAACAACACGCGCACTCACAACCACACGTTTTCCGCACGATGGGGGAATTGTATCGGGTAAACGGCCAATCGGGCAAGGTGCTGTGTCCGGATTCCTGGTTCCAGGTCCTGGCTGTCAGCCGGCGGCGGCCTGAAGCCCCAGCCGACCCCCCACAACACGCTCGAATTCGGCCAGGCTGCGGCCGATTCGGATAGGCGCGGCTACACGATCGGACATCACTTCAACGGTCTTGTATCCGTTGCCGGTAATGCAAACGACCACCGACTCGTTCGGCTTGATCACCCCGCTGTTTATCAACGTTCTCGTCACCGCGAGTGTCGTGCCGCCGGCGGGCTCGGTGAAGATCCCCTCGGTCCTGGCGAGGAGCTGGACGGCGTCGAGAATCTCCGCATCGCTGGCAGCCGCGCCGTGGCCTCCGGTCTCCTTGACGACGCGAACCACCTGGAATCCGTCTGCCGGATTGCCGATGGCCAGCGACTTTGCAACCGTGTTCGGTTTCACCGGCTCCGGAAACTCGAGCCCCGCCTTCAGTGCATTGATGACCGGCGCCGAACCGGCAGGCTGCGCAGCATGAATCTTCGGCAAATCACCTTCGACGAGCCCTACTTCCCGCAGCTCCCGAAATCCCTTGAAGATGCGCGGCAGGAGTGTGCCGCCCGCCACTGGCGACACCACATGATCCGGGAAACGCCATCCAAGCTGCTCCGCGATTTCAAAGCCCATCGTCTTCGCGCCTTCCGCGTAGTACGCGCGAAGGTTGATGTTGGCGAAGCCCCACCCGTACCTATCCGCAATCTGTGTGCACAGCCGGTTCACGTCGTCATAGTTGCCTTCGATCGCAATGACGTGCGGTCCGTAGATTGCTGCACCCAGAATCTTGCCGGGCTCGAGATCGTAAGGAATGAAGACGTAGCACGGCAGGCCAAGTCGAGCGGCGTGGGCCGCCACGCTTCCCGCGAGGTTGCCGGTGGAAGCGCACCCGAATACCTGAAACCCGAGCTCCACGGCGCGCGTCGCCGCAATCGATACGACCCGGTCCTTGTAGGAAAACGTGGGGTGGTTTACCGAGTCGTCCTTGAGATACAGATCGGCGACTCCCAACTCCCGGGCCAGCCGCGTCGCACGAACGAGAGGTGTATATCCCGAATTGAAACCTGTGAGCGGCTCGCGGGCGGGTAGCAGTTCCAGGTAGCGCCAGAGCGAACGAGGTCGTGATTCAATCGCGCTCCGGCTGATCGTCTTCCGGATTGCGGCGTAGTCGTACGACACTTCCAACGGCCCGAGGCATCCGGAGCAAACCCAGAACGCCTCGGCCGGATACGTCGCGCCGCAGAGGTGGCAAGTCAATCCGGCAACGAATTTCATCGATTTCTCCCCTGTGCCGAAGCGACCGTTTCGCGCGCGACGTCGGACGATTGATGAACCGCAAGCGTTCGGATCCTGACTGGACACGCCGCGCGTTCGTACGTCGACGCCAGCAGTTGCTCGAGGCGCTCGAAATCGCCGCGCGCAACGAGGGCAACCGACGGCCCCGCGCCCGAAAGGAACGACGCGAGAATCGCGGGATCCTCGAGCGCAAGCACCTCGCCAAGCTGAGGGACCAGCGCCGCGCGTGCCCGCTGATGCCATCTGTCACGCACCGATTCGCGGAGCAGGTCGTACTCGCCGCTCTGCAGCGCATGCACCAGCGACAGCACCCGCTGCAAGTTGAACACGGCATCTCTTCGCGACAGCGAATCCGGTAGCGCCGCCCGAGCTTTCGACGTCGAAAGACCAACCGACGGAGTGGCGACAACGAAGCGAAGGTCCTCCGGCCACTGCCATCGCAACGCAACGGGCTCGTCACTCTCGCGCTCGATGACCGACGTGAGCCCGCCGTGCAGTGCCGCAGCCGCATTGTCGGCATGACCTTCAAGGGAAGTCGCGACCGCAAGAAGGACGCCCTCCGGCAGCGGCTGGGTGACGCGCTCGAACATTCGCAATCCTGCAACCGCGGCAGCCGCACTGCTCCCAAGGCCGGCCGTCATCGGTATGTCGCTCTCGGCCTCGACGAAGACCGAAGGTGCCTTGAGGCCGGTCCAGCGCGCAATGGCCTGGTACGCGCGCTCCACTGCGTTTTTGCCAGCCACCGGCGGCGTACTCTTCACAACGTTGAGCGTCGCCGCCCCGTCGTCGCGTATGTCGACGACGCGCAGGCGAAGGTACAGGCGGAGGGCGACGGCAAGGGTGTCGAAGCCGCTGCCGAGGTTTCCCACGGACGCCGGCACCATAAGGTCGTCGCCCGAAGGACGGTTGGCCCTGTTAAGTGACACGAATCAAAAAAGATATCACGGCCGCTCGTCGCCCAACAGCATCGGCAGTGACAACGGAGGCTCGGCGTGGAATTCAAAACGGGCTATCTCATCGAGGGCGGCAGTCAGGGACGCCTCGTCGCACGCTTCGACGGTGATCACGAAAGGAAGAGCATCTTTCGGATATCCGGGCTGCTGCAGCACAGCATCGAGGTTGATGCCCTGCCCGGCGAGCGCCGCGGCGATCGACGCCAGGATGCCCGGTCGGTCGTACACCACAAAGCGCAGATAGTAGGGACGAGGCGCCGCGGCCGCCACCTGACCAGCCGGCCACTCCTCGCTTCGGTCCTGGGTACGTTGCGTGAGCGAAAGCAGGTCCGACACCACAGCGACGGCCGTGGCGCGACCACCGGCACCGGGACCGCTGAAGCTGTTCTCGCCCCCGTAATGACCAGAGATAGTCACTACGTTGTTCGCACCCATGTTCAGCCCGAAGTTCGAACCGCGCAGCACGAGTGCCGGGCCGACGAAGGCGTGAAAACGGTCGCCCTTCGTCTCCACCATTGCGACCTGACGGATGGTGCACCCGAGGCTCCTCGCGTAATGGAAATCGGCAGCCGAAATGGGACGGATCGACTGACGCGGAATGTCCGCGAGGCGAAGGTGACGCCTGAATGCGATTCCCGCCAGTACGACGAGCTTCGCAGCCGCATCGTCGCCGTCGATGTCGGCGCTCGGGTCTGCCTCCGCATAGCCAAGCCGGCGCGCATCGTCGAGCACCGCGCTCATCGGCTGGTGCTCCTCCGCCATCTTGCTCAACACGTAATTCGAGGTGCCGTTGAGAATGCCGGCGACACGCGTGAGACGATCACCTGCGAGCCCTTCGCGAACGCCGTGAATCAGCGGCACGCCGCCGGCAACAGCTGCCTCGAACCGAAGCTGCGTGCCGCGCGTGGCGGCCAGGTGCAGCAGCTCAGGCGCGTGTGCGGCGAGCAGCATCTTGTTTGCGGTCACGACGGCGCTGCTCTGCTCCAATGCACGGCGCACCCAGGTGCCGGCCGGCTCGACGCCACCTACCACTTCGACCACCGCGTCCGGTTTGGCCGCAAGCAGCTCGTCGATGTTCTCGGTCCATGCGACATTCGCCGGGATCCAATCGGCGCGCTTCCTCTCAACACCTCGGTTGAAAATATGCGTGAGCTGAATCCGATCGGCCAGCTCGGGTCTCTCCATCAGAATTCTTGCTACCGATCCGCCGACCGTACCGAAACCGAGGAGCGCAACGCGCAGTGGTTTTGTTTTCATCCGTGTGTGAGCAAGGCTAGCATAGGGTCAGATGTTCACAATTGGAATCGTCCAGGACCACGCGGACGGCGACGTGCAGAGCAACGTCAAGCGCGCGCAGCGACTCATAGGCGAAGCCGCGGACCGCGGCGCTCAGATCGTCTGTCTGAAGGAGCTGTTCAACTCGCTTTACTTCTGCAAGTCACAGCAGTGCGACCGCTTCGAGCTTGCCGAGACCATTCCAGGACCGACGACCGACCTTATCCAGGCCACCGCGCAAAAGCTGGGGGTCGTCGTCATCGCCCCGATCTTCGAGCGTGAAGCTGCCGGTATTTATCGCAATTCCGCCGCGATCATCGACGCCGACGGAAGCCTGCTCGGCGTGTACCGCAAGATGCACATACCAGACGACCCGCTGTATTACGAGAAGTACTACTTCACTCCTGGTGACGGGCACTTCGACTATCACGGCGAACAGCCAGGCGACGCCCGTGGATTCAAAGTCTGGCAAACGCGGTATGCGACCATCGGCGTCTTGATCTGCTGGGACCAGTGGTTCCCCGAAGCCGCACGCATTACAGCGTTGATGGGGGCGCAGGTACTCTTCTATCCCACGGCCATCGGCTGGCATCCGGCGGAAAAGGACGAATGGGGGCATGCTCAGGTAAACGCATGGCGTACGATCCAGCGTAGTCACGCGATTGCGAACGGCGTATACGTGGCGGCGCCTAACCGCGTCGGCCATGAGGATGAGCCCGGCACGAACGGCATCACCTTTTTCGGCCACTCGTTCGTCACCGATCCGTTCGGACGCGATATCACCGAAGCGGGCGAAGGCGAGGAAATCCTGATCGCCCGGTGCGATCCTGCCCTCATCGAAAACGCACGCCGCAACTGGCCGTTCCTGCGCGACCGGCGTGTCGATGCGTACGGTCCGATCCTGAAGAGATACATCGGGACAGAGCGGTAACGTGCGTCGTCTCAGGATGCCTGCCGAGTGGGAACCACATCGTGCGACGTGGATTGCCTGGCCGCATCACGAACCCGATTGGCCCGGCAAGCTGCCCGTGATTCCCTGGGTGTATGCGGAAATCGCCCGCGTGCTGGCCGAGCATGAACCGCTCGAGATTCTCTGTCACAGCCGCGAGGTCATGGAAAGCGTGCGTGTGGCGCTCGACGCTCACAACGTGCGGCATGACAGGGTCACGCTTCACCTGGTGCCCACGGACCGCGTGTGGCTGCGTGACTCCGCCCCCACAGGTGTGATCGACGCCGCGGGCGACGTCGTCCTCCTGAACTGGGCGTTCAACGGCTGGGCGAAGTATTCGAACTGGCGGCACGACGTCGAAGTGGGCGGCTTCGTGGCGCGCCTCACCGGCCTCGGACGCCACGAGCCTGTCCGCCCCGACACTGGAGAGCGCATCGTCCTCGAAGGCGGCGGTATCGAGGTCAACGGCCAGGGACTGCTCCTTGTTACTGAGGAATGGCTGCTGAGCGATGTGCAAATTCGCAATCCCGGCCTTGGACGGCAGGATTACGAACGCATCTTCGCGGAATGGCTCGGGATTCGGCGCACGATCTGGCTCGGCGAAGGCTGTGTCGGTGACGACACGCACGGGCACGTTGACGACGTCGCGCGGTTCGTGCGTGGAGACACTGTGGTGCTGGCAGTCGAAGAGGATCCTTCGGACGAGAACCACGCCCGATCCATGGACAACCTGCGGCGACTCGACGCTGCATCGGCAAACACCGAAACCGCCCCTCTGAAAATTGTGAAACTGCCATTTCCGCGTCCCGTCGTCATGGAAGGGATGCGTCTGCCAGCGAGCTACGCCAACTTCTACATCGCGAACGGTGTCGTCCTGGTGCCCACTTTCAACGATCCCCACGACCGTGTTGCGCTCAACACGCTCGCCGATCTCATGCCGTCGCACAAAGTGGTCGGAATCCATGCGGTGGATCTCGCGTGGGGGCTCGGCACGATTCATTGTCTGACGCAGCAGGAACCGGCACGACAACGAGTACAGACGGTCTAACGGTGCGATGGTGCGAGGTGCGAGGGGGCGAGGGTGCGTCCGACGGTGCGAGGGTGCGATGGTGCGATGGTGCGACGGAGAGATTGCTGCCGAAACCGCACAGCGGCTGGGGCGGTTCTACGGACGGACCGCGACTGAGACGGTCACCGCTCGGCCGGGCATAGCGACGCCGACAATCTCCTGGTAGCTTGCGTTGCCGAGATTGGTGCCTTCGAGGCGAACTTCGTAGAGGCCGAACAAGCGGCTGACGCGAAGGTCGAACAACGCATAGTCGCTTGTCCCTGTCGATCGCGTGCGGTGCTTGTATTCGAGACGAGGCGCCACTCGCAGGGCCCCAGGGGTATCGATCGACGCAGCCACTGCTACGGAGTGCGGTGCGTAATCGAGGACGTACTTCGAGAGCTGCGTAACGGCGTCTGCTTGTACATCGAGACCCGTGTACGCCGCCTGAACGAACGAACCGCTGCTCATCGTCCTCTTCACGGAGACCTCGAATCCCACCGTATCAACATCCCGGATGTTGTACGTGCGCCAGCGGTCGGCAACGGTCGGCCTGAGCCAGTCGATCACGTCATGGTCGAGTCGGCCGAAGATCGTGGCGCTGGCCGTCCAGTTCTGCGACAGGAACAGGTCAGCCCCGCCTTCGCCAGCCCACGCAGCCTCCGGTCCGACTTCGGGGCGCGCCCAGTTTGCCGGATCCGAATAAAAGCGCTCGGTGTAGGTGGGCACTCGAAAAGCGCGACCCGTCGATGCGCGCAGGCGGACGGTTGGAACCGGCCACCATCCAATGCCGAGCCCGGGGTTCCACGCGGTGCCGAACTCGGTGTAATGGTCGACGCGGAGGCTGGCGTCGAGCTGTGTATTCGTGTTGAGCACATGACGCCACTCACCAAACGCGCTCACCCTGCTCGTCGAATGATTGCCGAGATTGTTGGATCGAACCCAGTCGGCACCCGCCTCGACGCCCACCGTAGCCGAGGCTCGACTGCCGACGCCGCGAGACGCGCGGACGGCGCCGAGCGCGGCATGCGTCCTGTGCCGGTTTTCCGCAACGCCGGGCCGGCGGACGTCGAAAAGAAAATGGTCGCCATGCGTTCGATACGAGAGATTGGCGCCCATCTGCCAGCCTGCCCAGGCGCCCAGGCCGTGGTCTGCCGCCAGCAGCGTCTGGTTGGTCCATTCATGCGAAGGCGCGTTCCCATAAAATCCATTCGCGCCAAAGTCTTTCCATAAATACGAAACCAGCAGGCCGCCGCGATTCCCGATCGACGTTCGCGAGCTGACACCCGCAGCGGCGAACCCGCGCTCGAACATGAAGCCCGACGACCGGTCGATCGACGCGGCGAACGTCTGGCGCACGAGCCCGCGGGTATAACCGGCCTGACCGCGCCCGGCAACGAGGCCGAAACTGCCTCCCTGAATCACGCCCGAGGCTGGGGACGCATCGCGCCTCGTAATCACGTTGATGGTGCCGCCGAATGCGTCTGCGCCAAACAATGACGAACCGGGCCCGTACAAGATCTCGATTCGCTCGACTGCATCGAGGGGCACGGGGATATCGCCGTTGTGATGCCCACTTTGTGCGTCGTTCAGCCGGGTGCCGTCGACAAGGACGAGCATTTGACCGAAATTCGCGCCGCGGATCGCGAAGTCCGTCTGCATGCCGCGCTCACCCCGTGCGCGAACGTCCACGGATCCCGTGAGCCGCAGCACGTCGGCAACGCTGTTGACCGGGAGTCGTTCGATTTGTTCGCGGGTAATCACCGTCAGCGTTCGCGTCACCGTGCCAAGCTCGACGGGGGTGGCGGCCGCGGTTACAACGATGTCCTGCCGAAAACCCTGCGCGGCAGCAGGCAACGCTGTCAACGCGAAGAGAACGGCCAGGTGAAGTGTTCGTTTGTCGATGTGTCCCATGAGTTTGTGGGTCCGCCTGAAGGCGGACACTACGATCGACAGTCAATCACAGTACGTAGTGTCCGGCTTTAGCCGGACCGCGCAGCCACAGGGGATTTTACTTCCACCGCAGTAGCACTACCCCGAGCGTGAGCAGCAGGATCCCCACGAGACGCGTCGCCGACATCCGATGGACCGGCACGCCAAACCATCCATAATGGTCGATGAGCAGCGACGTAGAGAGCTGTCCGAGGATTCCGGCCGCTGAGAGGACCGCCGCGCCAAGGCGATGCGTCAGCAGAATTGCAAGGAGCACATAGGTGGCTCCTCCGAGACCGCCGAGCCAAATCCAGGAGGGCGCGTTCCAGACTGCCGGGTTCGGAAGCGGCATCTCGCCCAGCAGAATGGCCGTACCAAGAGCGACCAGACCGGCGACGATGGACACCGCAAAAGAGATGTTCGCTGCCCACAGAGCGCTGCCGGTCACCGCACCCAGATGCGCATTGATCGCTATCTGTGTCGCAACTGCAGCGCCGGCTCCCACCATGCACAGAATGTAGAGGTTGACCATTGGCGCCGATGATCGCACGGTCACGATTGCTGCTCTGCGGGATTTTGACGGCCGCGGTGTTCGAGGGATCCCTCGCCGGGGCGCAGCCGCCGTTGTGCACGGTCACCGCCGGGGTAACCCCGCTCGCCGGCGTCGGGGAAGCAAGCGGCGTCGCCGTGAGCCGCCGAACACCTGGCATCCTCTGGTCGCACAACGACTCAGGTCGTGCCAGCCTGTTTGCCTTTGACAATGCGGGCAACGCGAGGGGGCGCGTCGAATTGACCGGTGTAACCGTCGACGACTGGGAGGATCTTGCCATTGGCCAATGTCCGGAAGGGTCGTGCCTGTACATCGCCGACATCGGAGACAACAACCGAACCCGCAGCGGAATCACGATCTTCCAAGTTCCAGAGCCTCGCGCCGATGACAAGGCGACTGCACCCGCCCAAGCCTGGACGATGACGTATCCGGACCGCGCCCACGACGCAGAGGCGATCTTTGTGACGTCCGGCGGCCAACTGTTTCTGGTATCGAAGGAAGATGCCCGTACAACGGCGCTCTACCGCGTGCCTTCGCCGGGCGGGTCGGGTGGACGGCTGCAGCTCGTGGCGCCGTTGCCGCTGGACCGCGTAACGGGGGGAGCCGCATCGCCGGATGGCAATTGGGTCGCCCTGAGAACGAACACAGAATTACTGTTCTATCCAGCGGCCGACCTGGTCGCGGGAAAGAGCGTTCAGCCGCGCCGATTCGCCCTCAAGCCGCTCAAGGAGCGCCAGGGCGAAGGCGTGGCATTCGGCCCTGACGGCGTCATCTATCTCGTGGGCGAAGGTGGCGGCAAAGGCGGTACGCTTGCCACGATCACGTGCGCCCTCCGCTGACATTTGAATCCCTCGCCAGCGCATTCTTTATCGCATTCGCCGCAGCCGCGTTGGCCACGCAGGCTTCCAGACACCGCCGCGCGCAAGCGGCGCTTTTGTCCGCGATGATTGCGATAGCAGTGATCGCGGCCAGTCAGGCAGGCGACGCGATCCGCGGTTGGCTCGGGCATGCGTACCTCGTTGCCGGGTACTGGATTCCAGCCCTGCTCATCCCCCCGTCAGATCCACCAGGCCGCTTCGAATCGTGGCTGGTGCGCAGCGACCAGTGGTGCCGGATTTTCGCGATCAGCCTTCCGGCGTGGGCGGCGTCGATCCTCGAGCTGTCGTATCTCTTGTGCTACGTGCTGGTTCCAGTAGCGTTCGTTCTCGTCTGGACCAGCGGCACCATGGCCGACGTCGATCGATTCTGGACCGCGGTGTTGCTCTCGGGATTTTTCTGCTACGCGTCGCTGCCCTGGCTGGTCAGTCGCCCGCCGCGCACGCTGAACGCAGCACTGGTCGCGAATGCGGGGGTACATCGCGTAAATGAGTTCGTGCTCAAACGCATCAGCCACGGCCTGAACACGTTCCCGAGCGGACATGTCGCCGTCTCGCTGGCCGCAGCGCTCGAGGTGATGTCGATATCGCAGCCAGCCGGGATAGTACTCCTGGTCATCGCCAGCGCCATTGCTGCGGGAGCCGTGCTAGGCCGCTATCACTACGCGCTGGATGTGGTGGTGGGCGCCATACTCGGAATGACCGTTTCCTGGTTCGTCTGAGATGCCGAACCGCGACCGGTTAGCAAGTTGCGAGGATCGCGAGGCGGGTCCCAAAGGGCCCGGCCTAATTCTCGACGAACTGTGGCGGTCCGTATCGATTGAGGACCGTCGCCGGGATGAGGCTTCCCCGGTATGCGGCGTCGTCCTGCGCCCATTCGTACTCTTCAAACAGCTCCGCCGGGATCTCGAGCGTCACGAATACGTTGCCCGGCGCACCTTCGGCATGCACCGGTCGGTCGGATACCCACACGCCGCGCCACGCGAAATCGCTCAAGTACTTCTCTTCGTCGTCCTTGAATCCTTCGCGCACGATGACCGCTGCCTTGGCGCTCACCGTGCTATGAAAGATGCGCATGGCGCGTCAGCTGCAAGATGAACTCTGTCCATCGCGGCATTCCTGCTCCACCTTTCAGGACGACACGGCAGTACGCAACGCTCGCCTTCGCCAGTCGCCAATCATGTAAGCGAGCCCGCCGCCAAGTACCAGCCACGCGACGGTCGGGTTCAGCACGTGCAGCAAGAGCAGGCCGGCAAGGCTGTATGCAATCCGAGTGAAACGCGGCATGTGATCACTCTCCTGGACTGGTCCAGGGCAATCACGACGCCAAGCGCCGGGGACGGGCAACCGGCTGCCCGCTAAGTTCATATGCGTTCTACGGTTACAGACGTAGAGGAGTCCCAGCTGCCAGGTGCGCGCGACCGATGCAGCACGTTCCAGGATGGAACACTTCCGGTGATAGTTGTCAGCGGCGACTGGTCATGCGCGCCAGGAACCTCGGTTTTCCGGGCACTTACAGGGCGGAAACCGAATGTGCCGTCTTGCGACACCCGCTTCGTTGAATTGCACCATCGCGCCGTTCTGACCAATTCGACCAAAGCGCTGCGGGCATAGCAGCTTACAGGCGGACCACCTCCTCTACCCTCAGGCCGGCAACGGCCGTGCGTAACCACAAGGGCCCCCAGGCTCTGGTGAGCTCAATGTCACGCACGACGACGCCATCGTCATCGAACTCTGACACGGCGACACGCCACTGGTTGACGACGAGATATCGCGCCGCCGATGGGCACGGCAGCGATGACGGCATCCGTCTGTCCCAGGTACTCGCTGGCCTTTCGTACGCGCTCGACCTGACCGAAGGCCAGCGGCCAGGTCATTCCATTCGAAGCTGCCTGATCGGAATGCGGATCGCCGAGGTCATCAACCTCCCGCGCGAGGAGCGGTCGGCGCTGTTCTATGCGCTCCTCATGAAAGACCTGGGCTGCTCGAGCAACGCGGCGCGATTTGCAGCGCTCTTCGGATCGAACGACCACGATCTGAAGACCAACCTCAAGCACATCGACTGGTCGCAAGCGTTGCAATCGTTCCGATACGTCCTTCGTAACGCGGCGCCGGGCGCGGCGCTTTTGCAAAGGGTCTGGCGCGTCCTTGCAGTGCTCTCACATGGACCAGAAGGCGCCCGCTCCGTGGTGCGAACGCGCTGCGAGCGCGGGGCAGACATTGCACGACAGCTTGGTCTCAGTGAAGCCACCGCCAGTGCCATCCGCGCGCTCGACGAACACTGGGACGGACACGGCCAGCCGTACGGACTGAAAGGCGACGCCATTCCGTTGCACGCTCGCATTCTGGGCCTGGCGCAAACCGTCGAAGTCTTCTTCACGGAATACGGCGTGCTTACCGCATACGACATGGCTGTCGCACGGCGCGGCACCTGGTTCGAGCCGACATTGGTCGATGCGCTGCTCTCGATATGCGACGACGCCTCCTTCTGGCGCGAGCTCGGGTCCGGCGACGCGGTGAAACTGCAACTCGTCGAGCCGGCCGATCGCGTCATGTTTGCCGATGAAGGAGAGCTCGATCAGATAGCCGAGGCGTTTGCCCGCGTGATCGATGCCAAATCGCCGTGGACCTATCGGCACTCGCACGGCGTCGCAGAGATGGCAGTAGCCATAGGTCGCTTTCTCGGATTGTCAGCCGTCGAGCTGCGAGCACTCCAACGTGCCGCGCTCCTGCATGATCTCGGCAAACTGAGCGTGTCGAATCTCATTCTGGACAAGCCGGACAAGCTGACCGACGCGGAATTCGCGGTCATGCGGCGGCATCCGGAGCACACATTCGAGATCCTCAACAGGCTGTCCTGCTTTCGCCGTCTGGCCGAGGATGCTTCGGCACATCATGAACGCCTCGACGGCCGCGGCTATCACCAGGGACGCCAGGCGAACGAATTAAACCTGCGCGCACGAATTCTGTCGGTCGCCGATATTTGCGACGCCCTGCGCGGCTCACGGCCGTATCGTCCGGGTCTGCCGATTGACCGTGTGCTCGAGATCATGGACCGCCAGGCTGGTACCGCGCTCGACGCTGAATGCGTCGCAGCGATGCGAACCGTTCTGACCGAATCTTCAACTGCTGATCCAATCGACATCCCAGCCGCCAGGATCGTGCCGACCCTGGTTGAGGATTATCAACAAGCGGCGTGACCGGGCCCGCCGTCATTTTGATCGAGAGGGAACTGTGAGGGTTCGATTCAACCACCAGACGGGCAGCGCGGCGTCATGTGACGAAACGAGACTTGAACGACAAGTATCGACGCGTGTGCTCCACCATGAGACACGCACACGGTTCGGTGGTCAAGCGCACGACTCGGGAGACGAGCACGTAAATTCAGGTGCCCCAGAGGTTTCGCGGTGTACGACGGGCGAACTGGCGCAATGGCGCGGCAGTTGCCCCTGGTAAGGCAGGAATCATGACCGCTTCGAGCCAAAACACACCCCGGGTTCCGAACATCCTGGCCATCGAGCCGGACCCCATTCGGGCACATGCGCTCACGCAACTCGTGCATGACTACATTGACGCGAAGGTAGTCGTGTCTGCATCAGCAAGCGTCGCCGTGGCCGTCATCGCCAGGCAAGTGCCCGAACTGATTCTGATGTCGGCATTCACGCCGCCACACGAAGAGCGCGCACTCATGGAGTTCCTCCGGCAGACGACTCAGGTAAACGTCCCGGTGCTCATGGTGTCGCCGATTATTGAGCGGCAAGCAGAGAAGGCGTCGATATCGTCGGGCCTCTATCGTGTACTGCGGCGCTCTCCTGCAACGGAAACGGTGCCGATGCGGGACGCCCTTGGAACGCGCATGCGCGTCGCATTGGAGATGGCGCTAGGCGATGCTGGTGGTTTCAATGGCCCGCCGGGCCAGGTCCATCAAGCCGTCTGCGTTCCTCGTGCTCACCGCTGGGCGGCACAGGATCTTTCCTGGCTCACAGGTGTGCGGCTGCCGTCCGGCTACGTCAGGCAAGTGGTCAACATCTCGAACAGCGGACTGCTGATCGAGTGCGACTCGGCGCTGATGCCGGGCAGCTCTGTCACATTCGAATTGTGTGCGAACGGGAACGAGCTATGGCATCCGGACACGGATCTCTTCGTTCCCGCGCGCATTGTGCGGAGCGAAGTATCGAAGGTCACCGACCATCTTCGATACCTGGTGGCGGCGCAATTTCAACGCGAGCTCGAGCTGCCGTCGACGGCTCCTATACCGCTGGAAGCAACACCGACCCTTGCCGAGAACGCGATGGCGGACGACGATTTCGAGGAGGTGACTCTACGGGCGGCCAACCGGCTTCAGGAGCTTGCACGTGCGCTCGAGAGCCTTGAATCTACGGTGGCACGCATCTGTCCCTCGACCCGCCGGCAGCGTCGCACATCAACTTCCACCGCTCTCGTACTGAGGCGCTTATCCTGAATCCCCCTGGCTTCCCCCTCTTCCTCTTCCTCTTCCCCTCTTCCCCATCGAGTTCGTGACAGCAGGTTCAAACCACCAGCAGCTTTCGGCTCGCCGGCACTGAACCCTCGGTCTCGAACCACGTGACGCCTTCGGCGACAAGATCACACTTGAGCCCGTAGTTTCCTGGCTCCGGAGGAGCGGGACAGGAGAACGCGAACGCGACGGTCTGACCCGGCGCGATCGCGCGAGGCAGCGCAACGCGGTGGAAGTCCTTCACAATGACCCGCCCCTCGGCGTCGAGCAGCTGCAGACCCAATCGAACATGGCCGACGCCGGAGGCGCTGGAGGGCCGCCAGGTGGCGGAACCGACGTTTGCCGCCGTTACCTTGATTTCCATGGTGCCGCCATGAAGCGTCGACTCGGCCGCCTCGGCGGCGATTGTCGCTCGCCAACGCGCGCGGTCGGGTGCGTCGGCCCGCGTCTTCGCGGCCACGATGACCGGGTGATGCTCGAGGACCTGTCGCAGGGTGCGGACCATTGTTATGGCGAGCGCCTCTTCGAAAAGGGGGCCGCGCTTGCCAAAACCGAACAGCTCCGCAACCGCAAAGCCGATCTTCGCGAGCGCACGGCGCGGTCTGATCGATGCTGCGAGCCGAGTCCACGCGTCCCACTGCTCCAATGTCAAATCGACGGCGGGAACACAATGCGAGAGCGGCTTGATCGATACGTGCTCGAAACCCGCCGCCTGGCAGTGGCGCATGAACGTCCCAACGATCACATCCTGCTCGAGCACTCCGTAGTCGCGAACGGCTGCGGCAGCCACAGGTGCGTCGGCGTGGCCGCGCCCCGGCTCTGAAAACAGCGCCATCCCTCCATCGGTGAGCACCCTTGCCACCTCGCTGACGGCGCGTGCGGCGTCAGGCACGTGGTGGATGGCGCTGAGGCAGACGACTTTCTGGAACACCGCAGACTTGAAGGGGAGCGATTCGATGTCGCCGGCAACGGCGCGGATAGTCCCACTGGCGCGCGATCGTCCGGCGCGCAGCATATCGAGCGAAATGTCAACGGCGACCGCCGACCTGTTCAACCGTCCGAGCAGGTCGGAACACCAGCAACCACCCGCTCCGAGATCGAGGATGAGATCGTCGGGGGAAGGCTGCAGGGTCAGCATCGCCACCGCAAAGTCCTGCAGCATTCGGGCGCTTTCCTGCAGCGTATCCAGTCCCGGTGGCGAGAACGGCTTCGTACGCTCCCACGCGGAAGAACCGGTTCGCGCCAGATACGCTTTCTCGGCTTGTTTGGTGTCTGCGCCGGCCACTGCAAAGAACGTCTAATTCGTGCTGCCGGCGAGTGTCAAGCAATCACTGTTTGACCACAACGTCCACGCAGCACCGACAAATTCGTTACCGCCGGACATTTTTGTATCGCACGTGGCAATTGTCGCCGCCTGCCGTCGGACGTCACTCGTTCGGCCCCCTGAGAAAACCGTCGTAACTCCCTCGAGGCTGGCGCGATCCGGTCGCGACGCCGCAGCGATCCGGTCGTCGGATGTTGGCCACAAACCTGCTATTCGCGGGTGTGCGGCAGCGGTAGAGCATGTCCGCGATTCACCTCCGTAGGCCGGGTCCTTTCGGACCCGCCAGCAGACGCACGGCGGATCGTGTCGGACCCGCCGTCAAGGAGCAACATCAGATGAAGGTCGCGCAACGGACACTGAACGTCGTCGGACTGGCGATGCTGGTCGTGATGGGCACAGTGCTGGGATACGTCGTCGGCGTCTACCGCACGGAGTATCGGCTGAGGCCGTACTTGTGGCGCGGCAACAGCGAGCTGCAGGCGCTGGCGACACGTTATGGGTCGACCCGTAATTCCAGGTACGGCGAAGAATGGATCCTGCGCGACTTTTTCCAGGATGGACGAGGCGGCGTGTTCGTCGACGTGGGTGCAAACCACTACCAGCGCGACAGCAACTCGTACTACCTGGAGAGCCAGCTCGGATGGTCTGGCCTTGCTATTGAGCCGCAGACCAAATTCGCCGCCGACTACCGTGCACGGCGGCCGTTGACCACTTTCGTTCCGCTATTCGTGTCTGATGTATCCGATCGGCAAGCGACACTCTACGTGCCCTCGAACGATGCCATCGCGTCGTTTGACAAGCATTTTGCCGAGGCGGAATCCCATTCATCCACCGATGCCCTTTCGGCACAGACGATGACCCTCGACGACATCCTCGATCGCCACGGTATTCGTGCAGTCGACTTCCTGTCGATCGATATCGAATTGCACGAGCCGCAGGCACTGAAGGGGTTCTCGATCGAGCGGTTCCGGCCGCGCCTGGTGGGCGTTGAGTCCCACGCTCCGGTGCGGCAGCAGATCCTCGACTACTTTGCGAATCATGGTTACGTCGTTGTCGGCAAGTATCTTCGCGCGGACAGCGAGAATCTGTGGTTCGCACCGATTGGGCAAACAGGAAGCGGAACCCTGGAGACGGTTGTCCACTCGCACTGAGCACTCAATCCGTCAGGGCGTCCGAGTTGTGGAGGCATTGGGAAATACCGCCTTGATTGCGGCTTGCGCGCATTCGTCATCCTGATTGCCAACGCCTCCGCCGGCGCCGATCGCTCCCACCATCTCGTTATTCAGGAAGATCGGAAACCCACCCGGCTGGGCAAAATCGCCCATCCATTCCGGCGCGCGGTTCACCTGCTTGTTTACGCGTTCCCACAACTCGATCGTCGGGCGTCGCCAATGCGCCGCCGTCGTTGCCTTCAGTTCTGCCGTCTCGAGCGCTGTGGCGGTTGCGCCTTCTGTCCCCTGAAACGACACGAGCGTCCCATCGGGATCCACCACGGCAATGCCCAGGGCGGTGTACCTCTTTTGGCCGGCATAGGTAACGCACGCGTCTACGAGCGCGCGGGCTGCACCCGTCGTGATCACCTTGCGGGTCGCGAGCAGCGGCTGCGGGCTGGCCGGCAATGTTTTGCCGTCGCCAAATACGGACTTGATGGCGTTCTGCGCGCAATCCTCGTCCTTGCCGCCCGATAAGCCCGCTGCCCCGGCGCCGATAGCGCCGACGACTTCGCCCTGAACAACGACGGGGAAGCCACCCGGAATCGGGAAATAGCCCATCCACTCAGGGGCGCGATTGATCTGCCTGTTCACGCGCTCGTACAGCTCGCCGGTTGGGCGACGAAACTTCGCGGCGGTCTTCGCCTTCAGCTGCGCCGTCACACCCGTGTTCCCTGTCGCTCCATCCGTGGATTGATACGAAAGCAGGTAGCCGGCGGAATCCACGACTGCCAGTGCGATCGGGTACCGGTCGCGTGCTGCCTCTGCCATGCACGCCTCGATCATCTTTCGCGCGGCAAAGCCGGTGATGTCCTTCTTCTCGGACAGGAGCGTCTGGGAATGCGCAGTCGCGGCGGTCAGAACGGAAATGCACAAGAAAGACAAGGCAACGAGCGAGCGATTCGGCATCGGCGTTCTCCTCATCCTGGTCAGATGCGTCACAAGGCTGCTACGCGAACATGAAAGAGTGCCGGGCTGCAGCGCCATTCAGCTCAGTGGCGCCGGGCGCCCGGGGGCACGAGTCGGCGTGATTATAGCGACACAGGGTATCCTCACCGAGTCGGAGGTCGCACTGTGAGCACGCAGACATACTGGGAATCGATCCGAGCGAGTGGCACGCTCTTGCTGGACACATTCAAGAACCTGATCCATGAGGGAAACGTCCGTCGCGTGATCATCAAGCAAGATGGCCGCGCCATTGCGGAGTTTCCGCTCACCGTCGGCGTGGTTGGCGCGGCGCTTGCGCCGCCGCTGGCGGCTGTAGGGGCGATCGCCGCCCTTGTGACCGAATGCACGATCGAAGTTGAACGGACGACGGACGAGACCGGGCAAAAGGACCAGGACGCAGCGAAGTCCGAGCCTCGGTGATAGACGATCGGAAATCGCCTCTTCAAAGCAGTCGCTCTTCGGCCAGCGCCAGACACCACGGGAGAGACGCCCGCGCCGTCGCGGCTGAAGCCCGGCGTTGGCATCATTTTTCCTGTGCGGCCGGCCGAGTGACTCGCTCTGTCATCCCGAGTGGACCATTTGTGGTTCCTTCGGACCTTTCGTCCACCGGAAGCGACATGCGCGCGCCGGGGACGACCGTCAGGAGTATCTGGCATGCGCACCTTGTATCTTCGAACCGCGTTCTGGGCTTTCACTTTCACGTTGCTCGCACTTCCGGCCTCGGCACAGGACGAGCGAGTGCGACTCTCGATCGGTACCGCCGCCGCCACGGGTGCCGACGACAACCTCGCGCTGACCGCGTCGGTCGGGTACCGCTTCCTGGAACACGTCTCGTTCGAGGTGGATTTCACCGCCACCGAGTCTGCTGGCGGCGACTTCGTGCGCCCGCTCGCGACCGTGGGCGGCTTTGGTGACGGAGCGGTGCGCGGCGGCCTGGTCACGCGCGAGCGCCTCGGTCCACAGGGCGGATTGACCGACCCGATGCGCGGACAGGTCTTTGATCGTATCGCTATCTTCCCGCCCGTCCCGCTGGCCAGGAGCAATGTCGACATCGCGCTCTTTACGGCAGGCTTTCGGTACGAATTGCCCGTGCAGGGTGGCCGTCTGCGTCCGTACGTCGGCGGCGGTCTTGGCATCGCCAGGACCAGCGAAGAGTTCGCCGTCGTGCGCCCGCTCCTCCGTCTGGGCGCGGGCGGCGAGAGTATCGGTGGTGAGTCAATCGTGCGGACGGGAGTGGCGGGCTCCGCCGGCGCTGGCGCCAGCCTGCGCCTGTTCAGGGGGCTGTTCGTCGACGTCGATGCCCGCTATTTCCGGCTCGATCGCGACCGGAATCTCGCCCGTCTCGGCGGCGGCGTGAGCTACCGGTTCTGAAGTGGAAGGATTGTTCGTCAACTGTTGATTAAAGGGCCTTGTGGAAGTATGGGCGCGCGCTTTAGGCGCGCGTCCAACGCACGCGTTTGAGCTGCCCCCAGGATCGCTCGAGGTTGCGTGTCAAAGGAGAGGCCGGGATGAGCGCGTTCATCGCGCACTCTCCGTTCTTGCTCATAGCCACGGCAGACGCAGACGGCCGATGTGACGTGTCGCCGAAGGGCGACGCCCCCGGCTTCGTTCAGGTACTCGACGAGCGCCGCCTTGCGATCCCGGATCGGCCCGGCAACAAACGGCTCGACGGGATGCAGAACCTGCTGACGAATCCGCACGTCGGTTTGGTCTTCCTGGTGCCAGGCCGCGACGAAAGCCTACGGGTCAACGGCCGGGCGTGGATTACGCGCGATCCGGAAATCCTCCGGCGTTCGCTCGCACGAGGCAAAATGCCATCGCTTGCGATCGGCGTCGAGGTCGATCAGTGTTTCTTTCACTGCGGGAAGGCATTGCTGCGCTCGCGCCTCTGGGCATACGAAGGATGGCCTGCACACGACGCGCTGACGTCGTACGCGTGTGTCCTGTTCGACCAGATCCGGCCGGAAGGCGTGACCGTGCAGGATTACGAGCGGGACATCGCCGAGGGCAACGCCACGCGCTTGTACTGAATTCTTTCTTGGCGTAGCGCCCGAGGCTACGGCGTCAACGCAAAGGTCCAGACTGAACCGCCGGAGGGCACCTTCGCACCGGCATAGCGGTTCGCGAGCACGCCGCCGCGGCCCGACGCGATCGTCACGTACTGCCTGCCATTATGGGTGTACGTGATCGCCGTCGAGTTGATACTCGAACCCGTCTGGAACTGCCACAGCGTCTTGCCCGTCGCGGTGTCGAGTGCCACGAACTCCCCCGTCAGCTTCCCCGTGAACACGAGGCCGCCACCTGTGGCCAGCATCCCCGCGGAACCAGGCAAGTCTGTCAGCGGAATCTCCCATTTCTTCTGACCGGTCAGCGGATTGATCGCGGCGAAGTGACCGAGCACATCGCCAGGACGGACGTCGGGAATCCTGGAGGTCACACCCGTGGAGTCGGCGCCCAGCACCTGCTCCCTCTTCGGCGCGATCTTCTGGATGCGTGCCACGTCCCACGTGCTCGCGTAGATGAGCCCGGTGTTCGGATCGAATGCGATCGGTACGGCGTTGGTGCCGCGCGATGGCCAGATCTCGACTTCTTCGCCGGCGAAAAATCGCTTGTAGACATCGGTCAATACCGGCCGGCCCGTCTTCAGGTCGACGTGCGTGGCCCAGTTCACTTTGACGTACGGGTTCGCCGCGATCAGCGAGCAATCGGTCCGATCCAGCACGTACAGGAATCCGTTCTTGTTCGCCTGAATCATCACCTTGCGAAGACGGCTGCCGACCTGAATATCGGCGAGCACGCTTTCGTCGGTCCCGTCCACGTCGTACACGTCGTTCGGTGTGTACTGGAAGTAGCAGACGATCTCACCGGTCTTCGGCCGAATCGCCAGCACTGTCGATGTGAACAGGCTGTCGAGACCCTCGCGCGGATGTGGATCGTAGGGCTCGGCATTGCCCGTGCCCCAGTAAACAAGATCGAGCTGCGGATCGTAGGAACCCGAGCGCCACGTGGGACCTCCGCCGTACATCCATGCATCGCTGTTCTTCGGCCACGTCTCCGATCCCGCCTCGCCTGGCGCGGGAATCGTGTAGCGCCGCCACAGCTTCTTCCCCGTGTCAGGATCCCACCCGTCGAGGAATCCGCGCGTCGTTCGCTCGCCACCAGCCATTCCCGAGATCAGGACACCGTTCGCGACGATCGGCGCGCCGGTGGCGTAGTAGCCTTCCTTCTTATCCGCGAATTTCTGATTCCAGACTTCCACGCCCGTCTTCATGTCGAGCGCGATCAGGTGATTGTCGTAGGTCACACGGAACAGCTTGCCGTTGTAGATCGTCGCGGCACCCCTGGTGATCGGTGCGCCGACCGTACCTTCTTCGAGCACGACCGGCGTGCGCCAGATCTGCCTTCCTGTTTGAACATCGAGTGCGAAAGTCCACTTGCCGTTGATGACGTACATGACGCCGTTGTACACCGTCGGCGAGGCTAGCTCGCCCATGTCGTTCATCACACTCGTGGTCCAGATCGGCACGAGGCGCTTCACGTTCGCCGCATTGATTTGCTTGAGCGGACTGTAGCTCTGTCGCGCATAGCCCATGCTTTGCGTCGTCACGTTGTCCGCACTCTTGCCGTCATTGACGAGCTCGTCGGTCGTCTGGGCCAGTGCTGACGCGGCGCACACGACGAGCAACGATGCGGCCAGCCAGAATCGCTTCATGTCAGTCTCTCCGTTAATCGGCCCGGTATCTTACTGTGCCCACTCGCGGTGCTACAAGGCAGCGAAGATCTTGTTCGTGGGACTGGATCCCTCATCTCAAGAGGAGCATCACGCCGATGATGACGAGTATCGATTTGCACCATCGGGCCTGACCGGGAGCGGTACTAACTTCTCGCTCGTCCCCATCGGCATCGTCGCCGTCTCACTGATTCCGATGGCGCTGGAAGTCCTCAAAGCTCGTAGGACGTAATTCGAGAAACCTTTCAGGGCCTCGTGCGCGCCGAGATGCTCGTCACCTGCCAGCCGATCGTGCCGTTCACGCGCGCCTGCATGTCGTTCAGCTGGCCGCTGATCTCGAAGCGGGAGCCGATGAGCAGCTGAACACTCTCACCTGCTGCGAACGTCTCCGCAGTTTTCGCACTGAGCGTGTACGGCGTAGACATCTCAATGTCGTCGAATGACTCGCCGTGCATGTTGGTCCCGTGCAGCGCGATCAGTCCGTTCTCGAAAATCAACCGGTCGAACGCGATCACCTGGCTGCCGCGGATGATCCGGATGAAGAGCAGAATCCGGAAACGGATCTCGCCATCGGAAAAGCCCCAGTTGTCGCTCAGTGAGAAGGTGACGTAGTTGTAGATGTTCTGGACAACGGCCGAACACGAGAGCCGCCCCGACTGCGGCACCGTGTAGTCCACGCCGATCGCGGTACTCGACGAGAGAAAGAGGACGTCGAACCCCGCCGCGATGAGCGGTTCGTGGCTGTCCCAGTTGATTCGCACCTGGTTCAGAACGATGCCAAGCCTGCGATCGGCAAAGGTGCCATCGACCTTCACCACGCCGCCGACGCCTGGCGTCGCAACGTCGAAGCGCGGATAGGGCGCTTCGAAGACTTGAAAGTCAACGGTATCGCTTACCACCGCGCCCGGGCCGAGATCAACGTGGCTATCAAAGGCGGCCGCACGCTGCTGGGCGATCGATTTCTGGTACACATCCGCATTCGCGATCTGTGCGGCGCGAAACGCCGCAACGCCTGGAATCTTCTCCGCCAGCGCCCGGTTATTGGCGGTGCGGGCCTTGCGACGGGCTCGAACAATTGCGGCGCCGTCGCCCCTGGCTTTCAGCAGCGCCCGGTTGAACGTGTTGCGGCTGGATGTCGCGACGTCGTCGGCAACGCGACGAACGCTCTTTGTCAGAAATGCCTTGCGGGCGCGTGTGGTCGCCTTGTGCAGTTGAACCAGCGGCTTAATCCGCGCCTCAGCCGCTCGCGCGTCGTGCGCCACCAGCGCGTCGTGTGCTTTGACGTTCGAGCCAACCCTTGCGGTGCGTGATTTCTCTGGAGGTTGCGGCATGAACCACCATACCGCAGAAGAAGACACTGAGGAAATTGAGATCAGAGAGAACAGCGCTACAGACGCACAGAGCCACAGAGAATGAATCCTGGTGAGAGGATCGCTTCGCGGGACGATAGGCCGAATTAGGGACGATAGGCCGGATCAGGGCCTTTGGATTGATGAACCCCGGACCGGCGGTCCAGAACAGCCGCTAATCAGGGGCGAAAGTGCGGGCTATTCCGAGGGGAAATTGTTGAACCCTGTTGACGGTGGAGCGAACGCCGGGAAGGAGCCGAGGTTGGCGACCGACGTCAGCCTCGGGTGGCATGTTCGGGCGCTGGAAATCGCGCTGTTTCGCACGTTCTGTGTCCCCAGCATCTCCGCCCTGCTCGACCGCACCGGCGAGTTTCATCATGATTCCCAGCGCCGCTACCATGACACGTCGCTGCTCCTCGCCGAGATCTGCAAGTGGGGATACGAGCGGGGGCGCGGCTCGGCTACTACTATTTCTGGCGCGCGGTCGGCACGCGGATGGGCATTCGCAACATTCCGGAATCTTACGAGGCCTTCGACGCGTGGAGCCGCGCATACGAGCGCGAGCACTGTCGTTTCGCCGCGTCGAACCAGCGCGTTGGATCGGCCACGCGCGATCTCTTCGCGTCGTGGTTTCCCGCCGTGCTCACACCATTGGTGCGATATGCCATCTACGCCATGTTCGACGACGAGACCATCGCGGCATTTGGGTTTCCCAGACCACTGCCGTTGACGAGACCCCTGCTGAGGGGCGCGCTCAAGCTGCGCGGCGGCGTGGTGCGTTGGCTGCCGCCACGCCGCGAGCCGCACTTTTTCACCGACAGCCCGAACCGGACACATCCGGACGGGTATCGCATCGCCGAGCTCGGTCCGCAGCGGCTGGTCGACGCGGAGCGGCGACACCAGACCGGCGAGCCAGCGTTTCGGGAGCGGACAGTAGATTGGGTCGCAATTCATTACGCTCGAATCGCTGAGCCGGGTTCGAGTAGAGTGCCGCGACCGGTCGAGCTTCCACCCTCGCGACGACGTGTTTCACAACGCGCCGACCTGCCTCAACGTCCTCAGGCTGCGGAACACACTTTGCTCGCCCCGACCTGCATGGCAATCATGAGGCAGGTATCGCAATACACACGGGGCCGTCTGGTGCGGCGTCTCTCACGCTCGATGCCGTGGATCGGCGCGCTCGTCGCCATCGCCGCCATTGGCACCGCGATTCGGCGGAAGGGCCTCATCGGCGGCGCGCTCGACACTGCACTTGATGTCATGCCCGGAGTAGGTGCGGTGAAGAACGCGTTTGAAGCGATACGCGGACGCGACTTCATCAAGGACAAACGCGTCGTCCGCTGACATGGTCTCAACCGGGCGGCATCTTTCGATGCTGCGCTCGTACGCGGCGGCAGATCTGCTCACGATCGGCAACGCCGTATGCGGGACGATCTCTATTTTTCTCTGTCTGGACTATGTGGCAACGAGCGAGCGGCGATTTCTCTGGAGCGCATTCGTGCTCATACCTGCCGCTCTCGTCTGCGACGTACTGGATGGTTACGTCGCCCGCCTGAATCACGCGCGCCAGTCGCGTCTCGGCGCCGATCTCGATTCTCTTGCGGACGTCATATCGTTCGACGTTGCACCCGCCATCTTGGGGTTCACGCTGGGACTCCGCGGCGGTTGGGACATGCTGCTCCTCACCTACTTCGTCGTCTGCGGCGTTAGCCGACTCGCGCGCTTCAATGTCACCGCGGAAGCCCTCGCCGACGCGGATACCGGCAAGGTGAAGCACTTTGAGGGCGCACCCGTTCCAACGAGTTCAAGCACTCGTCGCGGAGCCAGCGGCTCATCGACCGGAATCGTCGGCGTTGCCGCGTAGAATCTCTTACGTTCCCACAAAATGCACAACACGATTTTCAGGGATTGCGGTCTGATCCGGCGGTCCGCTTTCTCGCGGAAGTGGCCAGGCGAATAGCCAAATAGACTCCCCAGAACAGCAAAGCAAACACGAAATTTTCTCTTGTGTTGGTCAGGACGTGCGCCAACCACTCCACTCCAACGAAGAGACCCAACACAGCCACGATCTCGACGGCAAGAGCTGTTTTGGTGAGTCTCATCAATTCTCCAAAGAGTCACAGGCTTCAGTTCGTCGGTACGCGCTGCTTCAACTCTTCGAACCAGGGTCGAAAATCAGTGCTGGGTTTGACCACCTCGGTACCTCCGAGGACGAACAGAAGCGTTATCCTCGACGGCACGCCCGCGGCCCAGTGCATCATTCTCAACATTCTGCCAGCACACCGTCTTCGGGCATAGAAGGGAAAGGGTAATCAATGTGGCCTCCCTGTACAGCGTCCTTCTGAAGCTTCTCTACCCCACGTCGGTGGCACTCGTTCTGATGGGTGCAGCCGTCGTGTCGGGTCGGAGGCCCGCGTTGCGGCGCACCTGCGAAGCCGCAGCGCTCGCTGTCCTTCTGATCTGCGGGAACGCATGGGTAAACGACGCGTTACTGCGGCGTCTCGAACAACAGTATCCTGCGCCACAGCCGCTTCCGAACGCCGACGCCATCGTCGTCCTCAGCGGAGGAGTGCTGGAGCATGCGCCGCCGCGGCCAACCGTCGAGATCGCGGACGCCGGCGATCGCGTGTTGTACGCGGCGACGTTGTTCCGTCAAGGGAAAGCGCGATCGATCATCTGCACTGGCGGCGTCGCTACTGGCGCAATCGCGAGGCGCCCCGCTGCGGAGGACATGGCCGAACTGCTCGTCTCGCTGATGGTACCGCCGACGGCCATCGTGACGGAGGGCGGCTCCGCCAACACTGCGCAGCACGCCAGGAACTTGTGCCCAATCTTCGAAAACCGTGGCATCCGCTCAGTCCTGCTTGTGACCAGCGCACTGCACATGCCGCGCTCGATCGGGAGCTTTCGAAGGATGTGCCCAGCCGTCGGCTTCGTCCCCGCTCCGACGGACTTCCGCGTCACCAATGACCCACCGGCGGCGTGGTACCGAGCGTTAGAGAGACTGCTGCCCACTCCGCGGTCGTTGCTCGATTTCTCCGACGCGGCGCACGAGTATCTGGGCATCGCCTACTATCGAATCCGAGGCTGGTACTGAGGGCCTTCATCTGCGCAACGGTCGCCGACTTCCCATCGATGCGACCGCCGGGGGTCAGCGCCATCGATGGCTGGGTTGGTTCGGGTAGATGCCAGCCGATTCCGCCGGCGACGCCGCATCGGACATAGCACCCCCCATCAAACCGTGCGTGCGGATTTCCCGCACACGGCTTCCCGGTGACCCTGTTAAGTGCGGCATTGTGCTGTCCCCGGATACTGAATCGTTCCGTTAAGCCGGCAGAGTCCTAAGGCCTCGAAGAAGGGACGATGCCACGCCTCGACACGGCCGGGGCGCAGCCGCGCGCCATGCCGTTTGATCAGCGAGGCGCGCAAGCGCTCCACGACAAGCGGTCGATCTGGACGAATTTGATCGCCGCATTGCCCGTACGAAAGTACGCCCCCACCCCCGCAGTACCCGATTGAGGTCCGCAATGACGCTGCGGAGCTCCTCGTGGCACCGGCGAGGCGTCAGCTCCCGTACGCGAGCACGCACCCGTGCCGTCGCGCGCGCGGACGGCCAGCGCTGCAGGTAATAGACGCGGCGATGCGTCCGTGCCCACAGCGGCCCGCTGAATCGCTTGCGCAGATGACACCCGAGGAAATCGAAGCCCTCGCGACCGCGCGAGAGATCGACCAGCCTCGTCTTCTCCGGTTGCAGCTCGAGCCCGAGACGCGTGAGCACGGCGCTCACCCGCTGCCGGGCTTCCTCGACCGCCGCTTTCGTGGCACACATCACCACAAAATCGTCAGCGTAGCGGACCAGCGTGCCCAGGTGCGCACACCGGTCCTCCCACAGCCGGTCGAGGACATGCAGGTAGATGTTGGACAGCAGCGGCGAGATCACCCCGCCTTGCGGGGTGCCCGTCGGCGTGCCAGCCCACCGGCCCTCCTCCATCACACCCGCGGCGAGCCACTGCCGCAGCAGCTTCAGCACCCGCCGATCCGAGACTCGCAGACTTACCAGCTTGAGCAGCTTCGTCTGATCGATGCTGTCAAAGTAGGCGCGGATATCCGCGTCCAGAGACAGTGCGCTGACACAGACTCGACCCACTCAGTCGCGAGCCGAAGCGCGAGCCTTAATCGCGGTACCCTAGCTGAACCAGACCGAATGGAGGCGCCGCCCTCCAATTCCTGGATTAGGGCCAGCGACCAGGGCAGCCAATGCGAAAGTCAATGTGCCTTTGTTAAGGTGATCGCCTAGTCCGACCTGGATGTAGGGGACATGCGCCTTCGGTCGAGCGGTGGCTAACTGATCAGGTATGCCCGACGTGGTTCAACCGTGAATCTCGCGCTCCCCGCCCATCAGGCTGACCTCGACGCCCTATCACGGCAGTGCAATGGGTCATGGAAAGTAATGGAAGCGCCCGTACTATCACGCGCACCGAGCCGCGCGAGTCGTTGACCGCGCTCGATCTTGTATGATGCGGTGCTGTCCGCGCGACATGCGAGTCCCGCGCGACGATTGATCGCTACTCGCGGAGCCAGCGGATGATCTCCCGACGATTGACCTTTTGTACTCGCGTGGCGAATGCAGTCCTGGCCGTCGGCGGTATGGCCTCGGTCCTCGCGCTCCTGTATCTCTTCTATCAGTACGGATTGACGGGTCAACGACGCCTTACGAGTGCTGCGGGCATTGGTTGGTATTTCGGGGTGCCTGCGGCTCTCGCGGGTGTGTGTTTTGCTGCGCTGCGGCTGCGACCGACTCACAAGGTTGCGGCCGCTGTGACCACTCTGGCGTTGATCACCGTCGTGTTCGGGACCGAAGTCGTCCTCACTGGACGCGGATCCGACCGCGCCAGCCGGCTTGAGAAACTCGACCGTGTCGCGCCCGGCGGGTTCGTCGAGACGCGCGACGCAGATCAGGTGGTGGCCGATGCTCGAAGGGCCGGCGTCAACGCGGTTCAATTTGTGGGAACGCCAATCCCCGCCAGAGCGTCGACGAGCGCGGCACCCGCGGGTGCGCAGTTAGTGCCCCTGGGTGGATTCCCATATCGACCGACGGTCACATGCATTGACGCCGGTGAGTGGCGCACGTTCGAGAGCGACGAGCACGGCTTTCACAATCCGCCCGGACTCTGGGGACGCGTCGACATCGCCGCGGTCGGCAACTCGTGGACTCACGGGTTCTGCGTCCCCTCCAACGAGAACTACGTCGCGCTCGTGCGCCGCCACTACCCGGCCACGCTCAACCTCGGCATGGCCGGCCACGGACCGCTCAGGATCCTGGCGGTGACAACCGAATACCTGTCATGGCTGCAGCCGAGAGTCGTCCTGTGGTTCTATTCCGAGGGAAGTCTCGGGGAGCTGGAGTACGAGACGAAGCACCCCGTTCTGATGCGCTATCTGGAAGAGGGCTTTACGCAGAATCTGCGCGAGCGGAAGGGCGAGGTCGAGGAAGTCCTGAACCAGTACCTCGCCCTTCAGCTCGCGGTCGACCGCGAGAGCCGTGCCAGACGCGAGGCATACGAACCTCCAAGCAGGGTGCTGACAGCGCTGAAGCTGACCTCGTTGCGGGAAGCCTTGGGGCTGGTCTATGGTGCCGACGGTCAGGAACGGGGCGCTCCACCCGATCGCGAGCGTTCGCTGATCGAGTTGCTTCGTCGCATCATCGATGACGTGAACAACCGGGTGAGCTCATGGGGAGGCACCCTGGTCTTCGTCTACCTCCCGGCTCGTGAGCGCTATGACGGAGGGAATCTCGGTGTGGCGGGCCGGCAGCGCTCACACGTATTGGAGATGGTGAGAGATAGGAACATTCCCCTCATCGACCTCCATCCGGCGTTCGCGATGCGCGATGATCCGCTGTCGCTGTTTCGATTTCGTCTGCACTACCACTACAACGCGGCAGGGCACCGCCTGGTCGCCGACCGAGTGCTCCGGCGCATCGAATCCGAACAATGGCTGAGACTTGCGGGAATCAACCACTCCCGGTAAGGGAGAGTTCTACCGCGTGAGCGTCCAACGACGACGGTGAGTCGCGCGAGCCGACGCACCTGTCTGCTGCCTGGTGGTCGCTGGGGGCCCATGACGGGCATCACCCCAGTGCGGGTGCTACCGTTTCGACGATTAGAGCTCTTCCCACGTCGAGTACGGCATCGTTGACTGCACGCAAATCGCGGAGATTCTTACGTCGGACGAGTTCGACGCGGCGGGAGCTCGCGGGTGGGCCCATCACATGGCCGACGAATTGATCCCTTGCCTGATCACTTCACCCATTCCGTCCGTCGCGAGGTCACCGTCTGGCACGGCGAGTCGCTCGCCGCGATTGCATTTCGGCCATCGTCGCGTGACGACCTCGACGCCCTTTCCCTGCAGCTACAATCGGTGCCCTACAATTGGAGGTCGCGTATTGATTGCTCGGCGGCTGGGTTGTTCACGCTGCCGTATGGCGCGCGCCCTCCGCGACTTGACAAGGCGAGCGTGAGCGAAGGTTGGTGCCGGAGGAGGGAATTGAACCCTCACGGGGAGTGAACCCCACCGGATTTTGAGTCCGGCGCGTCTGCCAGTTTCACCACTCCGGCCCGAGGTTAGCGATCTAATTCTATCAATGACTTACGGGCAACTGCGGACGCGGCGTCCCGCTTGCTCGACCGCGTTTGTCCCCGCGATTTGTCCCTACGGCAATCGGGTAGAACATACATGCCCTTCTTCTGCCCATGTATACCCAGCCGCGTCGATTCTCAAGATATTGATCGGTGGCCCCACGCGATCGGGCGTCGCTTGGATTTGGGCCTGGATCAGTTCGCGAACACCAGCAACGGGGTCCTCCTTGTCGATGCGGCCGCGTGATTTCGCAAAAACCGCTGCAGCCGTAGACTCGCCGAACAACAGTACCTCGTCCGACACAAGTTGCGTGGAGGTTCTGGACACGATCTTCCCTGCGCCATCGACCTTTGATTCGTAAGTATTCAGAAGAAGAACCGGCTCGCCGGCCTCGACGCCGAAGAGTGCCACCTCGATTTTTACCGGCTCGGCGGACCATGGTGCGGTCGCGTCCAAAAGACCACGCAACTCTGACTCGATCTGTGCTCCCTTGGCAGAGAGCAGCCCACCTCTCGCAGCGATCTTTTCAATGATTCTCCACGTGTCGAGGCCGCTGGGCAAAAACTCGAGGATGCCGGCGACCGCGACGTACTGATTCGGGCCGAGTGATCCGACTTTGCAGATGTGTGCAGCGTGGAGCGTCCCGTTGATCTCCTCGACCCGTGCGAGACTATCCGCGCCAACGACGAAGCCCGTCGTCGTACGCATGATGACGATCGTCGTTGCCGTCGCAAGGTCCTCAGAAACCAAGAAGACCAGCACCAGGATGCCGGCACGTCGAAGCATGGTGTGTACTTAGGATACCCGACCTTTGTCTGCCCGCTGGGCGTCTTCCAAGGCAGGCGTTGTTCGGTTTCAGCGAGAACGAGCATCTTCTGTCGTGGTACCTGCCTTGCCTCTCAGGGCCGCGTGGTTCCCCCCGCACCATTGACACCACCGAGACACACCGGCCTCATCTGCTCCGCGTGCGAGCGCCCGGTGGCCCTCATCGAGAACAAGCTGCCGCATACGCTGGTCTTTCACTGTCCCGCCTGCGGGTACTGGTGGTCCGTTGACGAACCGGGCACGCCGAAACAGTAGCAACGACCTTTCCCTTTCCGCGCATCGTTTCCGCTTATTCCTCAGGTCGACGCACAAACCAAACCCGCATTCTGCTCAGCTCACTGCCGCGAGCGTTCGCCTCGAATCACAGGGAATTGTTGCGCCGCGAATAAGGCTGCGCTCGCAAAGGTACACAAGATGCTTCCAGCTACCAGCTGGGAGCTACCAGCTACGAGCTATGTAGGGGCTCCATGGTGCAGCAAATGATGCGTGTCGTCGTGTTCGCGGCGCTGTGCTGTGCGCCCCTCGTCGCAGGACAGAACACGCAGGACGTCTTCAGGTCGGAATCCGACCTGGTCGTCCTGCACGTGAATGTGTTCAACGGACGGTCAGACGCGGTTCCCGAGCTGCCGCAGAGCGCCTTCAGCGTATTCGAGGATGAACAGCCGCAGGAGATCACGTTCTTCAGCGGAGCTGACGTTCCGGTGGCCGTCGGGCTCATTCTGGATAACAGCAGCTCGATGATCGCCCGTCAGGGCATGCTCATCGCCGGCGGCGCAGCGTTCGTGCGGTCGAGCCACGAAAACGATGAGCTGTTCACGATTCATTTCAACGAACACATTCAATTCGGACTGCCCGGCGGAACACTGTTCACCGATCGCGGAACGCTGCTCCAGGCGGCGCTCTCACGGTATCGACCCGGTGGCAGAACAGCGTTGTACGACGCCGTGATCGCGGGGCTCAATCGTCTCGAATCCGCGAGCAATCAGAAGCGCGTGCTCGTCGTACTCTCTGACGGCGAAGACAACGCGAGCGCAAATTCAGAGGACGTGATGCTCGAACGCGCGCGAGCCAGCAACACGATGGTCTACACGGTCTCCAACGCGGACCGCTACGGCGACCCTGCCGGTGGCGACGCGGGGCTTCTTCGCAGGCTCGCGCGCGTGACCGGCGGAATGGCGTATTTCCCGGACAGTGATCGGGAAGTCGTCGAAGACCTCGACCGGATTGCCGGAAACATCCGCCGCGGCTACTTGATCGGGTATGTCCCTTCCAATGCTGCGCACGACGGTACCTACCGCCGCGTGAAGGTGCTCGTGCGCGCTCCCGGCAAGAGGGACCTGCGGGTGCAAAGTCGCGATGGATATCGGGCGCATCATCATGCGGACACCCGGTAAACAGGTGCAGCCTCTGCTGCCGGCGCGCGCGCCGCGCTCGCTCAGGTCGCGCCTGATTGGATGGCTCGAGGGCGTACTGTTCGTCGCGGGGATCGCGTGCCTCGGCTATTACGCGTACGTCGCGATCGAATCACGGCTGTACCAGGAGCTCGAGAATCGCGAGCTCGACATGATTCTGTCGACGGCGCCGACAGTACCTCAGTCGCCCGGTCGCGTCCGACCCCCTCAACCACTCCCGGGTTCCGCCATAGGCAGAATTGAGATCCCGAGACTTGGTGTATCGGCCATCATTCGCGCTGGCAGCGATGCAAAGACGCTCCGGCTTGCGGTGGGCCATATTGCCGGCACCGCGCTTCCAGGTGAGGTGGGCAACATCGGGCTGGCCGGCCATCGCGATACGTTCTTCCGTCGCCTGCGTGACATTCGTGCAGCCGACGACATCCGTGTGGTCACTACCACCGGAACGTTCATGTTCAAGGTCAACACGCTAACGGTCGTTTCGCCCAAGGACACGTGGGTGCTCAATCCCACGCGCGCCCCGACGCTCACGCTCGTGACGTGCTACCCGTTCACCTACATCGGTTCGGCACCGCAGCGATTCATCGTGCACGCTGTCGCGTCCGCTTCAGTTCCCGCCAGCCCAGGCGCACAGGCCCCCTTGGTCACTCCGGGCGAGCGTGCTCCCGCCCGGGCATCACGACCACGTGGCCGGGCACGTGCAGAGTCTGCGCGCAGGCCTCACCTTTAACGACAACAGTGCCGACGACGCGTCCAAGGAAGTCGCGCGCGGTGTCAACCTGACAACCGCAAGGTAGGGTTTTGCGAGTGACGTCAGCCATTCTGAAATCTTAACAAGACCGTTGCGGCCTACCGGCTATCATGAGCTAGATGACCGGTCCGATTTCCAGCTCGGTGCGGCTGCACAAGACCGTCGGCGTTCGCGTTGGCCACCTGCAGGTTGGGGGTGGTGCACCGATCGCCGTGCAGTCGATGACGATGACGGAGACCGCCGATGCGGAGGCGACGGCGCGCCAGTGCATCGAATTGGCGGAAGCCGGGTCGGAGCTGGTGCGCGTCACCGTCAACACGCCCGAAGCGGCCGCGTCGGTACCCGAAATCAAGCGCCGCATGCTCGACGCGGGCTGCAACGCGCCGCTCATCGGCGACTTTCATTACAACGGTCATCTCCTGCTCACCCGCTATCCAGCGTGCGCGGCCTCGCTCGACAAATACCGGATCAATCCGGGCAACGTGGGGACCGGAGCGAGACGTGACGAGCGCTTCTCCACCATCTGCAAGGTCGCCATCGAACACGACAAGCCCGTGCGGATCGGCGTCAATGGCGGATCGCTGAACCAGGAGCTCGTGGTCGACAAAATGCAGGAGAACACGGATCGCAATCTGGGCCGCAGCTCGGAGGAGATCCTGAACGAGTGCATGTTGATCTCGGCGATCGAGTCGACGAACCTGGCGCTCGAGACCGGGATGCGCAAGGACCAGATCATCATTTCGTGCAAGGTTTCCCGCCCGCGCGACCTGATTGCGATTTATCGCGAGCTGGCGCGACGAACCGACCAGCCGCTGCACCTCGGGCTCACCGAGGCCGGCATGGCGACAAAAGGCCTGGTGTGGTCCGCCTCGGCGATGGGTGTGCTGCTGAACGAAGGAATCGGCGACACGATTCGGGTGTCCCTCACACCGCGACCGGGCGGGGACCGCCGGGAAGAAGTGTATGCCGCGTGCGAGCTGCTCCAGTCGCTCGGCCTTCGGGCGTTTGCGCCCAGCGTGACCGCATGTCCCGGCTGCGGTCGCACGACGAGTGCCACGTTCCAGGAGCTCGCCGAGCGCACGCAGGAGTACGTCCGCGCGCGGATGCCGGAATGGAAAACGCAGTACGAAGGCGTCGAGACGCTGACCCTCGCCGTGATGGGCTGCGTCGTCAACGGCCCCGGCGAATCAAAAGCAGCCAACATCGGCATCAGCCTGCCCGGCACCGGCGAGGCTCCGAATTGTCCCGTTTACGTCGACGGCGAGCACTTCACCACACTTCGCGGCACCTACGACGAGCTCGCCGACGGGTTTCAGAGTCTCGTCGACAACTATGTCGCGACCCACTACCCAACCCGTCCTCGCACGTGATCCCTGAGGTCGTAGTGTCCGCCTTCAGGCGGACCATCGCGGGTCCGGCTAAAGCCGGACGCTACGTACGGCCGACTCGTGCAGGACTTGTTGCGAACTAGCCTGGCGCTACGCGGCGAGTCGATCGAGATGCGACGTGATCGCGCGTGACAGACCGTCGAGCGCATAGCCACCCTCGAGCACAGATACAATCCGGCCGCCCGCGTGCTGCCGCGCGATCGCCATCACGATGTCGGTGAGGTCCGCGAAATCCTGGTCGGTCAAAGTAAAGCGCCCGAGCGGATCGCCGCCACGCGAGTCGAATCCGGCCGAAACGATCACCAGCTGCGGCCGGAAGCGGTCAGCCGCCGGGACGAGCCGCTCGCGGAATGCGCCGAGGATCTCTCTCCGACCCGCGCCCGCCGGAAATGGGTTGTTCACGATGAGCCCGCGGCCTCTTCCCTCTCCCTGTTCGGCGGCGGTGCCCGTTCCCGGATACCACGGGTGCTGATGCACGTCGAAGAACAGAACCGTTCCGTCATTCCAGAACACGTCTTGCGTCCCGTTTCCGTGATGAACGTCCCAGTCGACGATGAGGACGCGCTCGACGTGGTGCTGGCGCTGCGCATATCGCGCGCCGATCGCAATGTTGTTGAAGACGCAAAAGCCCATCCCGCGAGCTTGTGACGCGTGATGGCCCGGCGGCCGAACCGCGCAGAACGCGGAGCGGGCCCGACCCGCGAGCACGGCATCCACTCCAGATACGACAGTTCCAGCCGCGGCGAGCGCCGCGGTGAGCGAACCGGATGAAATCTCGGTGTCACCGGTGCTCAACGTTGGCCGTCCCGCGGCGATTTCTGCCCGCACCTTCTTCACGTAGTCCGCGGTGTGCACGAGCAGCAGCTCGTTGTCGGTCGCCGGTCTGGGCGTCACCACAGACACACGGCCCTGTCGTGCAATCGAGCCGACGGCGCCCATGACAGCCTCGAGCCGCTTTGGGCTCTCGGGATGGTCGACCGAGGGCTCGTGCCGCAGCGTGTTCGGGTCGTAAAACACCTGCGTGCTCGCAACAGGTTCAGAAATGGCGGTCTGCCTGGTTCCGATCGACAGCACCGCACACGAGGCTTGTTGCAGGAAGTCGCGTCGGTTCAGCATCGCTCTATTTTCAAGTATCCTGCCCCTGCGCAGGAGGCACTATGCATCGAGCAGCACGCAGCGTCAGCACATTTGTCCTGATCGCTGCCGCCGTGGCCGTCGTCTCCGCCCAGAATTCACAGTGGCGCAGCTACAGCAGCGACCCGGGCAGCACGAAGTACGTCGCCCTCGACCAGATCAATGCCTCGAACGTCGCTCAGATGAAAGTCGCCTGGCGCAGACCCGCGGTCGACTCCCAGCTGATGGCCCTCAACCCGAAACTCACCTTCTCGAACAACTTTCGTGCGACCCCGTTGATGATCGACGGCGTCCTCTACAGTCCGAATGGCGTCGGGCTGGTCGAGGCGTTCGATCCCGCGACGGGGAAGACGATTTGGGCGCAACAGCCTGCGGGTGGCGCGACCGGGTTGCCCGGCGACAGCACGCGCGGGCTGGGGTACTGGCGCAACGGGAACCAGCAGCGACTGTTCGTACAGCGCGGCGAAACGCTCACCGCGCTCGACCCGAAAACCGGCCGGCCGTTCCCGGACTTCGGTCAGAACGGCACCGTCAATCTTCGAATCGGCAACGAGCCGTACCGCTGGACCGGGGCACCTCAGGTCTGTCGCGATGTCGTCATCGTTGGTTCGTCGATGAGCGACTCGCCGCCCAACCGCGAAGGCACGCCGGGTGACGTTCGCGCATACGACGTTCGCACCGGCAGACTGCGCTGGACGTTCCGTGTCATCCCGCGTGCCGGTGAGTTCGGCGCCGATACCTGGAAGGACAATTCGTGGCAATACACCGGTCACGCGAATCTCTGGTCGCTCATCAGCGTGGACGAACAGCTTGGGTTCGCGTACCTTCCGCTGACCAGCCCGACGAGCGACATGTACGGCGGCCATCGGCCGGGCGACAACCTTTTCAGCGACAGCCTTGTGTGCGTGAACTGCCTGACGGGTGCCCGAGTGTGGCACTACCAGCTTGCGCACCACGACTTGTGGGATTACGACCTCCCTGCGGCGCCGGTGCTTGGCGACATCACCGTCGATGGCCGCCGGATCAGAGCGGTGGTTCAGGTTACAAAGCAGGCGTTCGCGTTCGTCTTCGATCGTGCAACCGGACAACCAGTCTGGCCAATCGAAGAGCGTCCGGTGCCGCAATCGAAGACGCCGGGAGAACAGACGTCGCCGACGCAGCCCTTTCCCACCAAGCCTCCGGCGTTCGATCGGCAGGGCGTCAGCCACGACGACCTCATCGACTTCACGCCGGAGCTCCGCGCCGCGGCGCTCGACATCGTGAAGCGCTATGTGATCGGACCCGTGTTCACGCCGCCTTCGATCAAAGGCAATGGACCGACCGACACACGGGGCACCATTCAGCTTCCCGGATCGGTCGGCGGCGCCGACTGGCAGGGCGCGGCGTTCGATCCTGAAACCGGGCGTCTGTACGTGCCGTCAATTACTGCGCCGTTCGTGGCCGACGTCATTCCGGGCAATCCGAAGGAGACCAACCTCACATACACGCGCGGCACGCGCGAATACCCACCTGCGCCGATGGGTCTGCCGTTATTGAAGCCACCCTACGGCAGGATCACCGCTATCGATCTCAACAAAGGGGAGATCGTCTGGGCAGTTGCGAACGGCAACGGCCCGCGAGACCACCCGCTGTTGAAGCCACTCAATCTGCCGCCGCTCGGCAATACGGGCCGCAGCGCGCCGCTTCTCACGAAGTCGCTGCTTTTTGTCGGCGAGGGGGATCCAATCATGACGGGCGACCCAAGGCGGATTCCCGAGAGCATGCCGCCTTCGCTGGCGCCCGGCGCGGGCGACCGCAAGTTCCGCGCCTTTGACAAGGCAACGGGCCGCGTCGTGTGGGAGACAGATCTGCCGGCCGGCACGACTGGCGCGCCGATGACGTATCAGGTCAACGGCAAGCAGTTCATCGTTCTCGCGGTGGGATTGCAGCAGCACCCCGCCGAATACATCGCGTTGAGTCTGCCATAGGGCGCGCGGCGGCCCGCCTGGCGGTTGTCTTCGTACGAGGCATGCTCGACCTGCCGGTTCGCCGCCGCCGGCGCGGCGCGGCGGAAATCGGTCTTCGCGTCGCTACCCTACCGCCGCCGCGGCGAGTAGGAGCTGCCTCGCAGCGACATGTGTCAGGCGGCAAGAAGCGCCTGAGGTGCTTCGGAACAACTCGAACGCACTGACGGGAACTCGCCGCGGAATCTCGCTACGCCCGATTTCCACCTGCGGCCTGCGTGCCGCTTGCGCAGGTGGCGGCGATCCGGCAGGTCGAGCACGCCTCGAACACACACTGGTCAGCGTTCCGGCGTGAGCATGCCGGCCTGGCGGCGGCCGTTCGGAGCACGCCGCAATCCCGCGAAGCTGGAAGTGGAGCGGAGCGATTTAGCGGCGCGAGTTCGTTCTGCGCGATCCGGTTGGCTCGAATCAGCGCTGTCGGTGCATGCCGCGCCGGATGGCGTTGGAAGTAGCGCCTACTCGCGACGCCAGCGACAGAGCATGAGCGAAGCGACACTTCCCGGCGTGCGAAGCCGGACGCCGCCGGGGCGACATGCTTACGCCGGAACTTCGGGAAACGCTGGAGCGCAGAATCTTCGGCGTTCACCTCCAGGAGAGTGAACGATCCGAACGACACGCCCTCGCCCGCGAGAGAACCTCAGGCGACCGAAGGTGGATCCGGACGTTCCGACCGATCGGAACGATTTACGTTCGTGATGAGCCTGGCACTCCGTTGAAACGTCAGGTACGCGACCGCCCATTCGAGCAGCACGATGAGTCGATTGCGAAATCCCACCAGCTCGATGACGTGCAGAAACAGCCAGGCGAGCCAGGCTGGGAAGCCGGAGAACCGAATCCAGCCCAGATCTGCGATCGCCGACCCGCGACCGACAATTGCCATGCTGCCCTTATCGTGAAACACGAAGGGGGTCGAAGGAATCCCGCGCAGTCGATTGACGATCATCTTTGCCGCGTGGGTCGCCTGCTGAATCGCCACCTGCGCGACGCCGGGCAGCTGCCGGCCGGTCTCGTCGGCGAACGCCGCTGCGTCGCCAACCACGAACACGTCGGGGTTCCCAGGAATTGACAGGTCAGGCTTGACCACAACCCGCCCGGCTCGGTCGAGAGGGACATCGAGCGACGTCACGAGAGGTGAAACAGCGACACCAGCCGTCCAGAGTATCGTGCCGGCGACAATTCGTTCCGCGCCCAACATGACGCCGTCCGCGTCCACATTCGTGACGGCAGTCCCCTCGCGAACTTCCACACCGAGGCGCACGAGCGACTTGCGTGCGGCATCACGAAGCTTCTGGGGGAACGAAGCGAGAATCGTTGGTCCCGCTTCGACGAGAACTATTCGTGCGCGACTGGGATCAATCGAACGAAACTCGTGGCGCAGCGTGTGACGGGCAATTTCCGCAAGCGTCCCCGCCAGCTCCACACCCGTAGGACCGCCACCGATCAGAACGAAAGTAAGAAGCTCCTGACGACGCACCGGATCCGTCTCACGCTCGGCGCACTCGAACGCGAGCAGCACGCGCCGGCGGATCTCGAGCGCATCCTCGAGCGTTTTCAGCCCCGGCGCGAAGCGCGCCCACTCGTCATGGCCGAAATACGTATGACTCGATCCTGTTGCGACGATTAGGAAGTCGTACGGAAGCTCGCCGGCGTCGGCCAGACGAACTCGCTGGTTCTTCGTATCGACCGCCGACACCTCGCCCAGAAGCACACGAACATTCGGCGACCGGCGAAAGATCCATCGGATCGGCGCCGCAATGTCGCCTGGCGACAGTGTCGCGGTGGCCACCTGATACAGCAGCGGCTGGAAAAGGTGGTAATTGTGGCGGTCGAGGAGCGTGACATTGACCGGCGCATTGCGCAGTGTCTTCGCCGCCGACAGGCCTCCGAACCCACCGCCGATGATAAGGACATGAGGTACCTGACATCGGTACGGTCGTCGCAATGTACACTTCATGGCGGGTCCGAAAGGACCCGCTCCACTTGATCGGCGGGGCCGCGTTGTTTGGCCCGTCCTACGTACATTGCCATGAAACCCGCAACCACTATCGCCAGCGATCACACCGTAACCACCGTGTGTCCGCTCGATTGTCCCGACTCATGCAGTCTCGAGGTGACTGTCGAAGATGGTCGTATTACGGCGATTGACGGGTCGCATGAGAACCCCGTCACTGGCGGATACATCTGCGCGAAGGTTCGCCGATTTGGCGAACGCCAGTACGGCGCCGATCGCCTGTTGTATCCGGCCATCCGCAAGGGTCCGAAAGGCGCAGGCAGCTTCAAACGCGTATCGTGGGACGAGGCGCTGAGCGTCATCGCCGACCGCATCCGCGAAGCACGCGACGCCTGGGGTGGCGAATCGATCCTTCCCTATTCATATGGAGGATCGAACGGCCTGCTGACACAGGACACTAGCGACGCCACGCTGTTTCGCCGTCTCGGCGCGTCACGGCTCGCACGTACGGTCTGTGCAGCCCCGACCGGAGCCGCCAACCTGGCGCTCTACGGCAAGATGCCGTCGGTCGTCTACGAGGATTTCGCGGAGGCGAAAATCATCGTTATATGGGGCGCCAACCCGTCGGCTTCCGGCATTCATCTCTTGCCCTATATCCGCGAGGCGAAACGCCGCGGCGCCCGACTGGTGGTCATCGACCCGCGGACGACGCCTCTCGCAAGACAGGCTGACATTCACCTGGCCGTGCGTCCGGGCACCGATCTGCCTGTCGCGCTGGCAATTCATCGCTACCTCTTCGAGGAAGGGCACGCCGATACCGCATTCCTCGCGGCGCACACGCGCGGTGCCGATCGTTTTCGCGAGCGCGCGGGCCCATGGACATTCGAGCGCGCTGCACACGAGGCAGGCATCGACGCCGCCGCGCTTCGCGCCGCGGCAGAGGCGTACACCAGCACCAATCCGGCGATCATCCGGTGCGGCTGGGGACAGGAGCGCAACCGCAACGGCGGCAGCGCATCGCTCGCCATTCTCGCTCTGCCTGCAGTGGCTGGGAAATTCGGTGTGCGCGGCGGCGGCTATACGATGAGCAACTCCGCATCGTGGGGAATCACACGTACCTGGATTGGCAGCGAGGAGCCGGCGACGCGTGTGATCAACATGAACCGGCTCGGACGCGCGCTCGAGGACAGCGATCGGCCCGTGAAGGTGCTGTTCATCTACAACAACAATGCGGCCGTCACGTCGCCCGATCAGCGCAGGATTTTGCGGGGACTCGAGCGCGAAGATCTGTTTGCGGTCGTCTTCGAACAGGTCATGACCGACACAGCGCGGTATGCCGACATCGTGCTGCCTGCAACCACATTCCTCGAGGGTTACGAAATCGCGCGAAGCTACGGAACGCTGAGTCTGCGGCTCGGGAAGCCGGTCGTCGAGGCTGCGGGCGAGTCGCGTTCCAATGCGGAGGTATTCGGCGCCCTACTCGATCGACTCGAGTTGCGGCACGACGGAGAACCGACGGGCGAGCTCGAGGAGATGCTCGCCGTTCTGGCTCAGTTGCCGCAGCCGCTCGGCGCTGAACTGAGCGAACGCGGCGCGGCAACCCCTCCGCATAGCGGCCGTCCGATTCAGTTTCTCGACGTGTGGCCACTGACATCGGACCGCAAGGTGAATCTCTTTCCGGAGGAACTCGATGCGGAGGCGCCTGAGGGCCTCTACGCGTATCAAGCCGATCCCGGGACGACTGCATTTCCGCTGACGCTCATCTCCCCGGCGAGCGAGCGAACAATCAGCTCGACCCTCGCCGAGCTTCCCCGCCCCGAGGTGCGGCTTCTGATGCACCCTGACGATGCTGCGGCAAGAGGCCTGATCGATGGCGACGCCGTTCGGATGTTCAACGCGCTCGGAGAGGTCAGGTGTAACGTAACCGTCGGCGCCTGGATTCGGCCGGGGACGGTATCGCTGCCGAAAGGTTTGTGGCGCAGGCACACGGCAAACGGCTATACCGTGAACGCGCTCGTGCCAGATTCGCTCACAGACATCGGCGGCGGCGCGTGCTTCAACGACGCGCGCGTCCAGGTGGAACGCTCAACACCGGTAGCCGGAGACCTTCAGGCCTCCGGTGTCTAGTAGCTGAAGAAGAAAATCAGATCGACCCCGCCGCGTTCCACGCGAGTAAACACCGCACGCTGGGCCATGTTCGCATACTGGGCTACCGAACCCTGAAGCCGGAGGTACTCTGTAATCTGGTACTCGAGAATCAGCTCGGTCGCTTCCGCGGCACCGAACCCCTGACGAATTCTCACGAACAAGTTGTTTCCAATCTGCTCGCCGATACTCAGGATGGGGCCGAGGCCGCCGAGTCCTGCGTCCGCCTGGAGTTCGAGTTCGTCCAGCTCGAGGGCGTTGGCCAGCGATCGTGTCAAGCCGGAGACGAGATATCCACCCGCGAGCGCACCGGCCCGCTCGGCCAGCGAAATCTGCTGTCCTTCGCCGAGCTCGTTGACCGGCACGTTGAAGATGATCAGCGAAAGGATGTCTGCCTGATCGAGCGGCGGCCGGCTGCTGAATGACAACTCCGGTTGTCTCATCGTCCCCTCCAGGCGAACGAACGTCTCCACGCCAGAAATGACCCTGCGGGCCTGGAGATCGAGCAGTGGATCGATCTCTTCGCTCCCACCAAACCGAATGCGTCCATCGCGCAGGATCTCGAATCGTCGGCCCTGAAACGTATAGCTGCCTCGAATGGTGTTGAGCTCGCCTATGAATCGGGGCCGCTCCCCCGCAGCCTTGCGGACCTGCAAAGCCCCGCCGACGGTGAGGTTCAGATCGCCAAAATCGCCAGATCCACCAGACGTCCTGATGTCGTTGCCGCGCAGCGTCAGATTGCCGGGTATGCCGACTCCGACATCGAGCTGGACCGCGTCGAAGAACGGCAGCTCCGGCATCGCCGGTACGGGCGTAACCGATGCAGCAGCAGGCGTAGCGGATGCATCAGCGGGAGGCGTAGCCGATGCGGCAGGCGCGAGCGTACCCGATGCAGCAGTTGCGGGCGTAGGCCCGACGGGATCAGGTGTATTGAGGTCTGCGCTGGCCACATCGAATCGATCGACCGTTGCTTCCTCGAGCACTCGCGCCACGTCCACGTTGCCGGAGTCCACCTCGACGAAACCCTCGATTCGGGGAGCGCGAAGCTCTCCGGTGACGCGGAGGTCCGTGTCGAGCCGCAAATCGGCCAGATTGTTATGAAGCACCTCGAAGCCTTCGGACCGAACTTCGACGTCCACGGCGCCGACAGCGCGCTCATGTACTCCAAGCTTGCCCCCGATTGTCATCACGCGGCCGTGCTCGTCGAGGATCTGCATCTCGCTGACGTTGACGGCTTCCGGACTCAGATCGATCGTCGTATCGAGGCCGGTGTACGTGGTGCCAAGGTCCGGAATCGTGAAAGCGCCGCCGCGGACGTCGACGATGCCCTCGAAATGGGGGTCGTGGCCGGTCCCAGTCACTTTCACCTGGGCCTGAAGCACACCGGTCACGTTCGTCACGTACGACGTGAAGCCCTGGACGACACCCAAATCGATCTGGACTGCTCGATATCTGCAGTTCGATGCCCTCGCCCTCGGTGGGCGTCTCGTGCCCCTCGCGCGGTGCTTTATCCGGCCGAAACAGCGAGAGGGGCGCGTAACCGGTAGCCGCCAGCCGTGCCGATGGCGACTGCTGCAGTCTGACGTCCAGGTTCACGCCCTTGCCGACATAGTCGACCTTGCCCGACAACGATTCGAACGTAAACTGCCGGAACACACCCTGGTTCAGCACGAATTCGCCTTCCGCACGAGGTGCATCGACCGGACCGGAAACGGTCACGTCAGCATTGAGCCGACCAGCCAGGCGTTGCTCGCCGAGCAGCAGTTGATCGAGCTGCGCAACGTCGACGTTTTCGGCGTGGACGCGCAGCCCCTCCGTATTCGAGCCGAGGACGCCGTTGGCCTCGATCTGCTGATCCCCGCTGGCGACCCGAAGCGCGTCGATCTCGATGCGGTGATTCTTGAACCGAACTGCGGCGGCGCTGCCGGGAACCGTCCGCCATTCGATCTGTTCGGTACGGAAAGTGACGTCTCCGAGGTGCAGCTGCTGATGATCGGGGTGAAGTACCGCCGAACCCGCGACGGCGAGCTCGCGCTTGCCTTCCTGCGCCAACGCATCGAACTCGAGCTGCGATCGTGAATACGTGGTGTCCGCCGTCAACTGACCGATACGCCTGCCGGCGACTTCGACGATCGTCGCCGTGCTGCTTGCATTCACCGTGGCATTTTCGAGAACAAGTTCCGGCACGGTGACGTCGAACGTGCTGTTGAGCGTCAGGGCGCTCTGTTCGCCATAGGCCACCTGGCTTCCCTGAAGCATGCCCGTCAGCTTCAGCTCCTGCGCGTTGCCCGTAACGGTTGCATCGACGACTGCCCGGCCTCCGAGGGGCCGCCCGATAAGCCGCCCGATCTCCTCGAGGCGGGAGGTTTCGGCGTGCAGCGCGAGATTGGATGCGCCGGTGTCGTTCAATGCGATCGGGCCCTTGCCGCTGACCTTCACATCGGAGCCGGCCACCTCGAGCCGGGTCAGCTCTCCCTGCCGAGACGCGTAGGTCCCTTCGATGACAGCGCTATCGATGGACATATCGGCGATCTTCGAAGGCGTCAGGTTCACCTGACCGGAGAGATCGAGCGACTCAGCGGTGATTCCCTCCGCATAGTTGCGGATCGTCGCATCGCCGTCGAGCGTTCCGCTTAGATCCGCCTTCGCCCTCTCCTCGGGCACAACGTCGGCAGGATTGAGACCCGCAAACGTTCCCTGCGCACTGACGACGACGTCGCCCCCCATGAATCGAGCGGTGAAATCGAGACGCGGCCATGCGGCACTGAACAGTTCAGAGTCGACCGCGGTACCGGTCGCATCCAGTACGAGCGGGTCCCGCCCGCCCCCTTGCCCCTTCACATCGAAGGTCGCGTGAATTCGACTGCGATACCGGTCGTTCGTCAGGAAGTGAATCGAAAACTCGCGGCCAAACTGTTGAGCGTCGAGGTGCTCGACCTCTCCTCGCGTGGCGTAGGCGGGAGCTCCCCGGCCAAACGTCAGGTCGCCTGTTGTTCCCGGCACGATCGACGCGCCTGCAAGCGTTGACCGATCGAACAGTGCGGTCGCGATGGACTGACCGTCGCGGCTGTGCAGCGTCCACGCGAATTGCAGGTCGCTTGTGGCTCTCGGTATCCGAAGCACCGGCGGAAGGTTGCGAAGATCGACGTCAGCGGCATTTCCCGCCAGGTCGAGCACCACCGGCCGGCCGAACACCACGGTTCCCCGTGCGGACGTGCGGCCGCCATATGCATTGGCGGTGGCATCGACCTCAATGGCACGGCCGTCGACGCGGCCTTTTGCCGCCACGTTCTGTGCATCGTAGCCGGCAACATGGGCTTGCACGGAGTGAAGTGAATATGTGCCTCGGATGGGCACCTTACCTTTGGGGAGTGCCAGATCGAACTGCGCTTCGCCCGTGACGTCGCTCGCGAAAGAAATTCGAGGCCGAGTGTGTGGTGCAACCAATGGCGTGAAATTGAAGTGCACCATTTCCACAGAACCGGCAATTCGACGATCGGGCCCAACGACATCCAGCGTGAGGGGGCCCTTGACGTGTCCCAGCCGCGGTTCGCGCATGTCCAGATCGACCGACAAATCCTCGACGGGACCGCGAGCAGAGGCCTCAAATGCGGGCTGCAGCCCGTAATTCCGCAGCCAGGGAATGACCCGTCCGATCTCGTCGGTCGTGAATTTGTCGGACGTGGCGTTCAGCGTCAGCGTTCGGCGGCCGTCTTCGGCAGTACGTACCGAACCATCGACACGAAGCGACGTCTCCTCCGTTAGGAGCGAGACGTTCTCGAACGCCACAACGCCGTCTTGCCGGATAATCCGGCCCGAGAGCGCGTTGATACCGAGGTTCGGCTCCTTGGCACGCAGCGACACATGCGCAACGTCGATCGTCAGCGCGTCCTCGTTGCTCTTCAGGCTCAACGAGGCATCGATACGTTCAAACCGTGCCGGAACGACTATGCCGGCTATGGTGCCCGACGCGTGCTTCACATAGACCGCGCCGTCGCTGATGCCGATCTCGCCTATCTCGATTGGGCGCCGGCGCGGCTGCGGCCTGATCCGGGGTCCGGACCTTCACCAGGCGTGCGAGGTTCCATCCTTCTGCAGTCCGTTCGAGACGGAACACGGGCTGATTGAGACGTATGGCGTCGATCATCGCGTGCCCGCGCAGGAAGCTCAACGCGTTGTAATCAAGACCGACGTCCTTGATCGCAACGACAGTTTCGCCGTCCATCGTCACGCTGACGTCCTCGAGCTCGACGCCGTAGAAGAGATTGCCGTCGAGTCGCCCAATGGACAGCTCGCCGTTCAAGTAATTGGACGCCTGCCGGACGATGAAGCCCCGCATCCATTCCTTGAACCAGGCGGTTTGCGTGACGATGGCTGCCATTGATGCCATCCCGACGAGGAGGATGCAAACAACGGCGAGGATCTGGACAGTTCTACGGACTACAGACATCGCGTCACATGTCAGAACGCCTGACCAACGCTGAAATGCACACGCCAGGTGCGCTGCTCCGGCTCGCCGTTCACCTTCAGGTTGGGGATTGGATTGAGTTGGAATCCGACATCCACGCGCAGGGGGCCGACCGGCGTCATGTAGCGAAGGCCGGGACCGACGTTGTAGCGCAGGTCGTTCAGATTGAAATCCCACGATCGCAGCCAGGCGTTGCCCAGGTCGAGAAACGCCACCGCGGCGACCTTGTCCGTCAGGGGGAAGCGCACTTCGGACGACCCTTCGAACATGGTGAGACCGCCAATGGAAAGCCCGAACGGGCTTGTCGGGCCCACCTCGAACCGGCCCCACCCGCGAAGGCTCTGCGAGCCGCCCAGAAAGTAGCGCTTCCAGAACGGCACGTTGGCCTGCAAATCGCCCAGCGCATCAGTCGTGCCAAGGCCGAGGCGATTGGCGCCGAGCGCGTCAATTGTGCCCGCGCGCACACGATTCGCGAACACCACAGATCGTCCGATCGGCAAGTAGTAGCGCGCCTCAGCATTTGGGGACCAGTAGTTGAAGGCACCGGGCAACCAGCCGCCCGCCTGCTCCACTCGTGCGCTCATGCCGTAGCCCGACCGGGCGTTGAGCAGGTTGTCGGAGGTGTTGCGACTCGCTTCGAACGCAACCAGCGCCAATCTTCCGTTGAACTCTCCGTCGGATGGATCGAGCCCGAGTGCAATCAGCTCGTCGCGGAGGGACAAGTCTTCCAGCGCCTCCCGCGTTACGAAGCTGCGCTCCCACCCGTCGCTGTACGACACCGACCAGGCGTTCTGCGGGTTTGCCTGATGGAGCAACGTGACTCGCCCTCCAAGCGTGTCGAGCGAGTAGACCGGCTCGGCGTCCTGCCACGCTTGCCCCTGAAAAGCCAGGGAGAAGTGCGGGCTCAGGAAGAACGGCTCCTCGTATGCGGCGCGCACTCCCCGATCAAGCGACGACCATTTCGCTTCGAGGCCCAGCTGTCGAGCGCCGCCGAGAAAATTGAAATGGTCCCAGCGGATCCGCGCGCGCACCTGCTCTTCGCTGCCGTACCCGACGCCAAACGTAACGCGTTGCTGCTTGCCCTCGGCCACCGTGACGCGCACCGGCACTACTGGCGAGTCCACGGCCACCGTTTCATCAGGTTCGACATTGACGAACTCGAACAGCTCGAGTCCGTAGAGCTGGCGCTGGCTCGCGCGCATCTCCCTCAGGGAGAACAGATCGCCCGACTTGAAGGTGAGCTGGCGACGGATGGTGTTGTCGCCGACGCTCATGTAGCCCGCGATCTCGATGTTGCCGAAATGGGCGAGCACCCCGGGATTCGCCTGAAATATGAGACGCCGCTGGCGCGGACCCGCGTCCCGCTCCGCAATGGTGACGTCGGCGTGTGGATATCCGTGGTCGCGGAGCTCGTTCAGGGCGCGGTCACGGGCCGCGCGTACA
>CAVTIA010000012.1:0-326640 GCA_963734635.1 uncultured Acidobacteriota bacterium | reverse complement strand
AACCGCAAAGTTCACTTTAAGTTTGGTTGTCGGCGTCCGGCCTTTGCAAAATATACTCTTCTACCTGCAGAAATTGAACGCGCAACGTGCCGTGATTAGATATTTGATAGTTGATGGTGTTCGCTCCGTGATCGGCTGCTGACTGCGTTTCTGGAACTGGAATCGGCGAATAGAGGGCGCTAGCGGTTGGCCGCAGCAGCTTGGTCAGATGACACGTGTCCGAAGTCGCTCTTCGAGGAAATTATGCGCTTGCGTGACCAGCCGTAACTCTTCTGGTGTGAGATAATCACGACCGAGTCTCTTCAGGTTTTTCAATGCTTCGAGCAACTGAAACTGCTTGTCAGTGTGCGTTAAGACCCCCGGGTAAACGCGCAGCAAATAGAGTGGACGGAGTTCGCGACGCTCACACCAGCCATTGATCAGGCCGTCGAGTGTTTTGAAGAGGTTAAACTCCATCGAGTGTGGAATGTCAGCTAATGAGGAAAGCGCTGAGTCTCGGATAGCGTCGATGGCAAGGTTTTCGGCCTTCATTGTAGCACGGGGCTTTCGCTTCCCACCTCGTTCTACGGTAACGGCGAACCGAAGTTCCCGTCATTGCCAAGGTTTTATATCAATTTGTCATTGCTCTGTGTGGAGAGGCCAAGGCCCGTTGCATCGTAAACGCGAATCACAGCGCGATGTGACCGGCCATGAATAAACTTTGCCGCCCGCGCTGCTTGTGAGTGCCGATTAGCGCACGCCTACCTTTCGTTGAAATCAACGGAAGGTCAGATCGCCCTAGCTGCTGCTGTTTGCCCGGAAGAACGAGAGAATTTCAACCATGCCCTTTTTGCTTTGGCATTTTTCTCCCGGCGACAAGATCGAGAACTGCCCGGCGCAATTTCTCGCGGTCTGCTGGATTGTCCGCGTCGAGTTTAAGGTTCATCGCCTCCGCGACGGTTTTAGCGTAAGCAACGCCCTGCTGCTCGGCCAATCGCTTCCAGCGTTCATCGGCCATAACCTCGATAAGATTGGAGACGGAACGGTTCTCTAAAGAGGCCATTTGTTCCAGTTTGTTTCGTTGCTCATCACGCACCGTCAGGTTGAGCTTCGCTTTGTTCTTGTTCTTTTTGGATTTTGCCATTCGCAGTTTTTTACACCTCGTTCTTCATAGCCGATCACGCAGGCTGAAAGCAATAATTCTATACGCCGAAAATTTGTTCTTGACATGCGCCATAGATGCGTATAATAGACGCATACAATAGGCGGCTGGAAATGAGTTGTCAATGACGAGAAGTCACGGAAGGCCAAACAACTTTCCCCCCACCCCCAGGACTACATTTAAACCACACTTAAATATAAAAACTATAAACCTATGAAAACTGTTATCCCCGCAGGCCGCGTGCTCGTTCACAACCACGTCAGGCACACGGCAAGAACGCGACGAATCAAAGCGAAGGCCGAACTGGAGGCACGCGTCACGCTACGCTACATGGCGCTGCTGAAGTGCGTACTAACAAGGTCAGGAACAAATAACAGCTAAACACGACCCACCGGGAACAAACTAGAAACAGGAAAAATAACCATGAAACTTCAAAACTTAATTCACATTCTAATCGGGATTGTCTGCATTGGGCTTTTGCCTAGGAGCGCAAGCAGTGGTTCCGCCACCGACGGCGGCTATCCCGGCTTGCAACACGCTGGCGGGGGAACACGCCCTTCTTAGACCTCACCAGTGGCGGTTTCAACACAGCAGTCGGTTGGTATTCGCTCTTTAGCAGCGTCACGGGCAGCTTACAACACCGCGGTCGGCGCTGGAGCGCTTGCTCCTCAACACCGCAGACAACAATACGGCCACTGGCGCAGCGGCGCTTTTAAGCAACACCACCGGCGACAGACAACACGGCCAACGGTGACGTTCGCCCTTTATACAACACCACCGGCGGCAGGAACACGGCTACGGGGCGAACGCGCTCTTTACATAGCAACACAACCGGTGACGCTCCAACACAGCCAATGGACTGCGGGCGCTCTGCTAGCAACACTGACGGCATCGACAACACGGCCATCGGTCTGCGGCGCTCTTTAAGCAACACCACCGGCACCACACAACACGGCCACCGGTGAAAGTGCCCTTCAAAGCAACACCACCGGCAGCCACAACACTGCCAACGGTCATGGTGCGCCTTTAAGCAACACCACCGGCAACGCAACACGGCCATCGGCGATGACGCGCTTTCTCAACAACACCACCGGCAGTCGAACAACATGGCCTTGGGCTCAAGCGCCGGCTACGGCGTCATCACGGCCAATAACGTCATCTGTATCGGCACGTCGCAGGCGCGAACGTGAGCAACACCACCTGGATTGGCAACGTCTATGGCGTGACCACACAAAGCGGCACTACTGCGCCGGTCATCGTTTCCGACAGCGGCCAGCTTGGCACATCGCCTCCTCGGAGCGGTTCAAGAAGGACATCAGCACCATGGAAAAAGCCAGTGAAGCAATCCTGGCACTGAGACCGGTCACGTTCCACTACAAGACGGACACCAAAGGCACACCGCAATTTGGTTTGATTGCCGAAGAAGTCGCAAAGGTGAATCCCGACCTGGTGCTGCCCGACAAAGAAGGAAAACCGTACACCGTGCGCTACGACGCGGTGAACGCGATGTTGCTCAATGAGTTCCTCAAAGAGCACCGCAAAGTCGAGGAGTTGGAAGCGACGGTCGCGCAAAAGCAAGGATTGCAAGTCTGCGCTTAGCTGAAGAGCAGGCCGCAAATCCAGAAGGTGAGCGCACAGCTTGAAGCGAGCAAACCTGCGCCGCAAGTGGTCAACAATCCCTAAAACCGCGTCAGGGTCCCTCGCGCACGCGCGCGAGTGTTTCTCGAGCGGGGCCGAGACGTTGCTGTGCTACAAACGGTGCTCGTGCTACAAAGGGTTAGAGAGAGCGCCAGCTAAGCATTGTGCCGTCGCTGTGCAGATGCCGTGAGCAAACCGGCCGTTCAGCCTTAAAGCTCTATAGCAGACTTGTCCGGTGTGCGCCGGTGAGTTCTTCCAACAGTTTCGCTGCCTCAGCACGGGTGAGTTTGTACGCGCCATTGCCAAAGACTTCGGCGAGATCCTCCTCTGTAATCACCGCAAAGTGTTGGTGCTGTTTGGCCGCAGGTTTTTGGCTCCACCGTAGTAGGACTCGCCAGGGCCAATAGGCCATCCGCACCAATTAAGTTCTGGCGTCATAGAATTTTGTAGCTCGCGCTACACGTGCGACGATGTAGAGGAATGGGGAAGGGCACTGTACCGCACTGCGGGGGTGTGCCATGCCGGTCGTGGGGGTCATAAGCTCAACGAAATAACGTCTTTTCGGGCAAAAAATGCGGGGCTTCACTTGGCGATACGTCCGTTGAACGTCCGTTTGATCTCATGGACTTTGCGTAGTTCATCGGGAGAGAGAGGCGCAACGCGGTTCTGTTCGCAGAGCGCGCAGTTCGTCGCGAGTGTAGATGCTCCACTCCTCAGCGCCGGCTTCGATCAGTGCGGCTTTGGTGTCCTCGTCCTCGCAAAAGAAGATCGTCTCGCCCAGGATTTCCGAGAACACCATGACAAAAGGCAAATGCAGCAACGCGAGCAGTTGCGGTTTGTGACCGCGCAAGGTGTCTGCAAACGCTCCTCGGCCATGGTCCGGACGCTTTCACGTCCAACGCGTCGGGTGGCGTGAAACTGAGCGTAGACCAATGTCCGCGGCCTTTTGAAGAATCGAAATCGGGGTGTCGCTCATAGCCGTAAGTCCCCTTCTGTATGATGTCGGATTCGTCGGAATCCGCTTCATTTTCCCCGACCCCCCCTTTTCGCGGGTGCAACACTGCAACATTCCCTCTGTAGAAGCCCGTTTTCAGGGTGCAACACGGCTTCAGCTTGTTGCACTTCGGAAATGGGCGTTTTACCTAGCGTTGTTGCACTGTTGCACTCTGGAAGGGGGGTTTCGGCAAATACCGCAAAAACGCCTCTCTGAAATCGTCGAGCAAATAGCCGCGAGGCGTTTCGTCACCGACTCGGATCCCCTTCGGCAACACACCAAAGCGGCGCAGTTGGTTGGCAAGCTGGTTCGCAGAAATCGGCTTGCGATGCTTTCCCCATTCTGCCCAGGGCCGCCCTTCAATCGCGGCCAACGATTCAGCGAGATTGCTGGATGGCAGTTTGTCCGTGTTCTCGGCCGCGAAAAAGTCGGCAATGTCGGCCAGCAACAGCGTCCCTATACCTTGCGCGTCCAGATCCGCGGTCGCACGTCAACGCCACAAAAGCGGCGTGTGCGCGCTGAGGCCGGAAGTACAACATCCAAATGGAGCCGACACACCAGTCGCCTCGTGCGATCCAGTCGCCGCGGCGTGCGGCTCATTTGGCACGTTGATATGACGGGCAAGACGGGATGACGACTTTCCCCAGAGTCCCTCGGCGAGCGCCGTTCCTCCCGCCCTGGTAGATCTAGCCGAACGCTTGGTCCCGGTGTTGATCGAAGGCACTCATCCAGCGATGGCGGCTTTGCGGGAGCAGTATCGCCGTGCGCTCATTAAGGAAGTGGAGCTGACTGGCGCTGGGTTCTACATGGATTTTGAGGTTCCCCTCGATGCGCCGCGTGCCGTGCCGCCCAACTTCGCCGGTGGCAACGCCAGGATCATCCTCAAGGGTGCCAGCTGTGAGGCGGGCTGCGTTCTGTTTGTTCGGGACGGACGCTTGGCGACGTTGGAGGGCTACACCTGCGACGGATACCGTGGCCGGAGGAGGCCGGCGCCGTTCTTGCCGTTGAGAACGTCACGCCCTTGTCTCCAGAATGTGGGGCGCATAACACGCAGTTGCAGCGGACGGTGATACGGCATCGCGCATTAAGCGGCGGCGTGGCGCCGCTGAACGGCACGTTAGCCAGACGCTTAGATGGCAGCTGTTCGCGGATGCAATTCTTGTCGGACTCAACCGAGGGAGAAGAGGGATGAGATCAGTCGGTTGGTTCACGGCCCTTGTCCTGGTCATGACGACGGGAGCCTGTGCCTCCGGTGACGGATCCGATGATGCCGCCGCGGCCAAAGCAAAGTCGGAGATCGACGCTGCTCGCAATCGATATGTGGCGGCTTGGAAGGCGGCGGATGCGGATGAAATCACCGGCCTCTACGCAAACGATGGCGTCGTGCTCTATCCCAATCAGCCGGCCATCACCGGGCGGAACGAGATCCGGGAGTACTTCCGGTCCTTCTTTACTGAATTCGTGCAGGATGACTTCCAGCTGACGTCGTCGGAGATCGAGGTCGGCGGATCGTGGGCCTTTGACCGGGGCACTTACCGTTGGAAGGCGACGCCGCGGGCAGGTGGCGCGGCAGTCGAGGATCATGGGAAGTACCTCGTGATCCTAAGGCGCGAAGCAGATGGCTCGTGGCGCGTGGCCAGAGACATGGACAACAGTGACCGACCTCTCTCGCAGGCGACGCGTGGCGCCGGCTAAGCGCGTGCAGCCGACGGCCGTGCGATCTTGAGCCGCCGCGGCTGAACACAGATCGGGCTGTCAGTACTTGGAGCAATCGTCAGTGGTGAAGGCCTCGATGTTTCAGAGCCGTCGAACCTTTTTCAAGCGAGCGGCAGCAGCTGCAATGGTCAGCAGCTTGCGCGAACCGTTCGAGGCTCGGGCTGCTCAAGTTCCCAGACCAGGACAGTCCCGTACCATTCAGACGCAGGCGTTGACCATTGGTTTTGAAGAGAGCGGCGACAGCCAGGGATTTCCGATCATCCTCCTGCATGGATTTCCGGACGACGTACGGGCGTGGGACGACGTGACCGCGCCGCTTGTACGTAGAGGATACCGCGTCATCGTTCCGTACCTTCGTCGGGTACGGGACCACACGGTTTCGTGACGCGTCGGCGCCTCGCATGGCAGAACAAGCCGCAATAGGACAAGATGTAATCGATCTGGCAGATGCCCTCGGATTGTCCCGATTTGCTGTGGCCGGCTACGACTGGGGTGGTCGTGCGGCAAGCATTGCAGCGGCACTCCATCCACAGCGAGTGCGAGCTGCGGTCCTTATCGGGGGCTACACAATTCAGGACACACTCTCACCACCGGAACCGGCTTTAGCAGAGAGGGAACGAGCTCTCTGGTATCAGTGGTACTTCAATACCGAGCGAGGGCGCGTCGGGCTCGAACGCAATCGACGAGGCATTTGCCGGTTGCTGTGGGCAACATGGTCGCCTACCTGGCGCTTTACTGACGAGACATTCGAAAGAACGGCGCGGTCATTCGATAATCCTGACTTCGTCGACGCTGTCATCCATTCTTATCGCCACCGGAACGGTAACGCGCCCGGTGAACCGCGATTCATCGATATGGAACGTCGGTTGGCTCAGCGTCCGAGAATCGATGTTCCGTCGATTGTGCTCTATGGGGCCGCCGACGGCCTCGGAGCGCCGCCCGCTGATACACCTGCTGAACGGGCTTTGTTCACCGCGCGCGCGGCGCGTCACGTGATCGCCGGGGCAGGACACTTCTTACCTCGCGAGAAACCGGATGTCGTGTCGTCCGCCATGTTGGAGTTGCTGAATTCAACCAAGTAGATTCGGTCATTATCGACGAGGCAGCGCTAACAGCGCATGTACCAGGTCCCTTGCTGGGTGTGCGGGTTTCTTGAAGGGGAGCGGTTGACGGACAAGCTCGGTTTCGCGTACAGACCGCTTTTGGGGTGAGCCCGCCTCTTTCTGTATGGTCTGCCGCAATGGCGTCGTGATCATGCTCAGTCAGCTTGAAGAAACAGGGGTAATGCGTGCGAACCGCCTGGTCGATCCGGAGGGCGGAGCCTGGGATGCTTACATCTGGGTGGATAATGCCGATGCACTGAACACGGAGTTCAAGTCCAAAGGCGTGAAAATCATCCGCGATATCTGTAATCAGCCCTATGGGTGCCGTGACTTTGATGTCGAAGACTGCAATGGCTATCGCCTCTGCTTCGGCCACGACATCGGCATCAAGTGAAAGCCTGTTGCCCGAGCGTGTCGGGCTGACGGCATGCGACGGTCGCCAGGAGGTGTCATGACACTTCGATGTTTCAGGATAGCCACCGCGATGGTGCTTGCGGCGCTTGCCGTTCCCGCTGTTTTCGCCCGGCAGGCGCCTGCCAAGAGAGACTACGAAGGGGAGATCCAGGCCGCCGTGCAGTTGGCGAAGGACGCGGCTGGATTCGAGTTCCTTGGGACGCTCGTCCGAACGTGCCTGTTGCCCCAGAGCGGTGGTGAAAACACCACTGACGTGGTGCCGGCTTACGTGGCCAAGCCCGCCTCGGCTCCGGCGCGGGAGACATGGTATGCAGAGCCCGCCAAGGTGTTCGACAACCTCTACTTCGTCGGGGGAAAGATTCACTCCTCCTGGGCGCTGACGACGAGCGAGGGAATCATTCTCATCGACACGATCTTTCCATATAACTCCGAGGAGCTCATCGTCGGTGGCCTGAAGAAGCTCGGACTGGATCCCAGGAACATCAAATACGTGCTGATCTCTCACGCCCATGCCGACCATATAGGCGGCGCAGAAATGCTGCAGACACGCTACAAGGCACGTGTCGTCATGGCCGCCGCTGACTGGGACACGGTCGCCACATATCCCAACCGGTACAAGACGATGGCTCCGAAGAGGGACGTGGTGGCAACGGATGGCATGACAATTACGCTCGGCAAGACCGCGGTGACCATGTGGCACACCCCTGGCCACACGCCGGGCACGCTGTCCTATACGTTCACGGTGTTCGATCGAGGCCGCCCGGTCAATGTGGCCTACTCCGGCGGAACGGCGTTCAACTTCGTGAACAACACGCCAAACCCGGGCATCAAGAACTTTCAGATCTACATCGACTCGCAGCGAAAGATGGCCGAGAAGGCGGCCACCGTTCGTGCCACGGTGCTGCTGTCGAATCATTCGGAATTCGACAATGCCGTCAGCAAGAACAGGATGCTGGCCGGGCGGGGCAACGGTCCGCATCCGTACGAGATCGGTGCCGACTGGGTTCAGCGCTACTTCGAGGTGATGCAGGGTTGTGCGCGCGCTGCGCAGTTGCGGCTGGAACAGCAGGTCGCTGCTGCCGGCACCCGGTAGCATCAAGGACATCAAGATGGCCGATTCCACTCATTACGTCATCCGAGGGGGACTCGAGGGACGCGAACGGCTTCGTGTGCTCGGGCGCGTGATGCGTGCAAGCTCGATGTCGCTCTTCGACCGGCTCGGCCTGCGTGACGGAATCATCTGTCTCGATGTGGGCTGTGGAGGAGGCGACGCGACGTTGGAGCTGGCTCGCAGGGTCGCGCCGGCCGGCAGGGTTGTTGGGGTGGACATCGACGAGACGAAGCTGCAGATCGCCCGCGCAGAAGCGGCCGAACAAGGCGTGCCAAACGTGGAGTTTCGGCTGGCCGACATCCGTGAAGGGAATGCCCTCGGCACCTTCGACGTCGTGTACGCGAGATTCCTGCTCACGCATCTGAACGATCCCGCCAGCGTGGTTACGGCGTTCTACAGACACCTTCGTCCAGGCGGGCGCATCGGACTGGAGGACATCGATTTCAGCGGGTACTTCACGTACCCCGAGTCGAAGGCATTTCGGCGCTATCACGACCTGTACTGCGCAACGGTGGCGCAAAGAGGCGGCGATCCGAACATCGGGCCTCGATTACCAGTGCTGCTGAAGCGCGGCGGTTTCGAGGACGTCGGCGTCGGGATCGTGCAGCCCGTCGGAACGGAAGGAGAAGTCAAGCTGATTAACCCGCTGACCATGGAGAACATCGCGTCCGCGGTCCTGGCGGATGGCCTGGCTTCTCAGCACGAGATAGACGAGGTGGTTCGCGAACTGTATGAGTTCGCGACCGATCCAAACACAGTGGCGGGAACGCCGCGAGTGGTGCAGACGTGGGGCCGGCGGCCAACGGCGTGATCGTCGCGACGGAACGCTGCCGCGTCTTTCAGCAACTCCACCAGTCGGGCTGCTTCGTGATGCCCAATCCGTGGGATCTCGGCAGCGCCCGCATGCTGGCACAACTCGGCTTCAAGGCGCTGGCGACGACCAGCGCTGGATTTGCCTGGGCGCAGGGCCGGCCGGATAACGGCGTGTCGCTCGAGGAAGTCCTTGCGCATTTGCGGTCCATCGCGTACAGCGTCGAGCTGCCGATCAACGCCGACTTCGAGGGCGGTTTCGCAACAAATCCCGTTGGAGTGCACGCCAACGTGACGTCAGCAACCGCCACTGGCATCGCAGGACTCTCGATCGAGGATTCCACCGGCGACGCGTCAAATCCGCTGTTCGAGTTCGCGCTTGCGGTGGAACGGATCCGAGCTGCTCGACGAGCGATCGATGACAGCAGGACCGGCATTCTGCTGACGGGCCGGTCTGAAGGTTTCATCGTCGGGCGGCCGGACCTTGCCGAAACAATTCGAAGGCTCACCGCCTACGCCGACGCCGGGGCCGATTGTCTTTACGCGCCCGGAATCCGAGCGAAAGCTGACATCGTCGCGGTGGTCAAGGCTGTCGCTCCGAAGCCTGTCAACGTACTGGTCGGCGGGCCCTTCGCCACGGTGACGGAACTCGCTGACGCAGGAGTCCGGCGGATCAGCGTCGGGGGCGCACTGGCCCGCACGGCCTGGACGAGTTTTCTGCAGGCAGCGAAGGAGATTGTCGAGCAAGGGACCTTTTCAGGTCTTGCCAGCGCCGTCGGGTCTACAGAGCTCAACGAGCACTTCCGCTCGTAACAGGCGCGGGAGCCACATTCGTCAATCCGTAATTCTGTCAATTCGTAAATGGTGAACGACGATCAGACATTCGCTCTTGTGCTGAGGGTCGGTTGGCTCATTCTTCTGCCGATCATCGCGTTCCATCGGATCAGGTCGCAAATGACGGGCGAGAAACTGGATCGGCGGCAGGAAGGCGCGCTGATTCTGCTCACGCTGCGCCCGGCTGGCATCGCGCACATGGTGGGAGTCGTTACCTACATGGTGGATCCTTCGCGGATGGCATGGTCGTCGATGCCGCTTCCGCTCTGGCTGCGATGGGCGGGCGTTGCCGTCGGTGCAGCCAGCGGCTGTCTGCTGACGTGGACGCTCATCAACCTCGGCAAAAATCTCACCGATACGGTGGTCACCAGAAAAGCGCATACGCTGGTGACGGTCGGACCGTATCGATGGGTGAGGCACCCGTTTTATGACGCCGTCGCGCTCGCGCTGCTGGCGAACTCCCTTGTCGCGGCAAACTGGTTTCTGTTGGCAACCGGTGCGCTACTGATGACGATGATGGTGATCCGCACGCGACGAGAAGAGGAGCACCTGCTCGCGCGGTTCGGCGACACCTATCGTTCGTATATGAACCGAACCGGGCGGTTTTTCCCGGGGCGGACACGGAGCTGACTCCGGCTCCGTGACACTAACGCGCTGACGTAGTTGTTTTGGCAAGAATCGCGAGCGCGTTAGTGTCACCAGCAAACACTGGCAGCACAGCGCGGCATGTTGGTTGCGGGTATGCCGCGCTGTGCTTCTGTCGTAGACTCGACAGACTGGTGAATCGGTCCCAGAGAAAGCGAGGCCCCATGGCACGTCGTCCGAGTCGGCGCATCGTTCTGATACTCGTCGCTCTCGTATCGCTCACCGCCGTAGCACACGCGGTGCAGTCGACACCGGCATCGACCCCGCGACGCCAGTATCCGGCCATTGACAAGGTGCTGGCAGATGCCGTCACGCGCGGTGACGTGCCTGGCGTCGTCGCGATGGCCGTGGACCGGCGCGGCGTCATCTATCAGGGCGCATTCGGACTGGCGGATGCATCAACGGGACGTCGTCTCGAAATGGAGGCGCTGTTTCGGATTGCGTCGATGACCAAGGCCGTCACGTCCGTTGCCGCCATGCAGCTCGTCGAAGAGGGGCGACTGCGGCTCGACGATCCGGCGGACAAGTACCTGCCGGAGCTCGCGAAACTGTCCATGTTCGACGCATTCGACTCCAAAACCGGTGCGTACAAGGTGAAGCCGGCAACCAAGCCGTTGACGGTGCGGCACCTGCTTACGCATACGTCCGGACTCGGCTACAACTTCACGAGCCCGATCGTTCGCGACTTCAAGCCGCGGGAAGGTGAGAAGTTCACGGCGGGTCCGCTGCTCTTCGAGCCCGGCGACCAGTGGCTGTACGGTACGAGCACGGATTGGGTGGGCCGCCTCGTCGAACGGTTCTCGGGCAAGGGGCTCGAGGAATACTTCCAGCAACGGATCTTCGGTCCGCTGTCCATGATGGATACGTCCTACAACGTTGCCGTCGGCAGGCGGAGCCGTCTCGTTGCCGTGCATCGGCGGCAGGCCGACGGAAAGTTTGCACCGGACTCCGTTCAACCACCGGTCACCGTGCCTCGCCCGATCGGCGGCGGGGGCCTCGCATCGACTGCCGCTGACTACACGAAGTTTCTGCAGATGCTGCTCAACGGAGGCACCCTCAACGGGGCGCGTGTGCTGCGCGCAGAGACGGTCGACCTGATGGGTCGAAACCAGATAAGCGACGTCAGCGTCCGCGCATTGAAGACGGCGATGCCGGAGCGAAGCAGCGATTTCTCCTTTGTTGCCGACGGCAGGGACAAATGGGGACTCGGCTTTCTCATCAGCGTCGACGGGCAGCCCGGGAAGCGATCCCCTGGCAGTCTCAGCTGGGGCGGTATCAACAACACATACTTCTGGATCGATCCGACTCGAGGAATCGCTGGCGTCATTCTCATGCAGTTCCTGCCGTTTGCAGACGAGAAAGCACTGGGGGTGTACGACGCGTTCGAACGCGCCGTGTACCGGGCGGCCGGCGTGAGCTCTCCTGGCGTCTGAGATTCGTATGACGCGACAGCTGATCTCCAGGTTCATTGATCCTGAGTGGCTGGTGGAGTTCGAGGCTGACGCGGTTCTCGAGGACTGATCGACACTCCCTACGCACGTTTCCCAGGAGGTGACATGGCGCTCTTCGTTGTGCGGCACCAGCATGCAGCCGAGCGCTGCCCTGCACAGGACCCTTACTCGGGTGCGATGCTGCTCAACCATCTCAGCCGGCCGAACGTCAGGCGTCACGGCGTACAAATCCAGGGCGAGGCTGTTGTGCAGGGCGAGCACACGCTTTACATGATTGTGGAAGCCGACGACGAGAGCGGCGTACGCGAGTTCATGCAACCATTTCAAATGGCCGGCAGTCTGGATATCTATCCGGCGTCGACCTGTGCGCGCGTCGTGGCCAGCGGTGGCTGCGGTGCCGCGCTGCCGGTCAGCGATTCGGTGCCAGCGCTCGACCCTGAAGGAGCGTGCCAGCAAGCTATCGACGCGGGCCTCGTGGTTCATCGTGCGCATCCGCTCAATTGCGAGACATCCATTCCCGCGCTCATCGGCGGCGTGGTCATGCCGAACGCACGTTTTTACGTCCGAAATCACTTCCAGATTCCGACGCTCGATACCGCCACGTTCCGGCTGACGGTGGGCGGGCTCGTCGACAGACCGATGAGCCTCAGTGTCGCCGACCTGCGCCAGCTGCCGTCCCGAACGTTGGTCGTCACGCTGGAATGCGCGGGCAACGGCAGAACTGGATTCAATCCGCCCGTCGACGGCGAAAAATGGGACCTGGGCGCCGTGAGTACGGCGGAATGGACGGGCGTCCCTCTCGTCGAAGTGCTCGACCGCGCGGGCGTTAAGGCCAGTGCGCGCGAAGTTGTATTCCGGGGAACCGACGGGGGAACCGTGGAGGGTCACAAGGAAGCGATTCGTTTCGAACGCAGCCTGCGGCTCGATCAGGCTCGAGAGGCCGAAGCCCTGCTCGTTTACGCGATGAACGGCGAGCCGCTGCCCCTTCAGCACGGCCACCCCGTGCGTCTGATTGTTCCAGGCTGGTATGCCGTTGCGTCGGTCAAGTGGCTCACCGAGATCGAGGTGATCGATCGGCCGTTCGTCGGACACTACCAAACGGAGAAGTACCAGTTCGAGCGCGAACAAGATGGCCGAGTCGTCCGCGAACCAGTTACGCTGCAGCGCGTGCGAGCCTTGATCACCGAACCGGTCCGAAATCAGGAGGTCGCGCGTGGCGATCTCGTCATTCGAGGGGTGGCCTGGTCGGGCGCCGCACCGATCGAGAGAGTGGAAGTCAGCGTGGGTGATGGAAGCTGGCACGAGGCCCGACTCGTGAGCGAACGGAAGCGTTACAGCTGGCAGTGGTGGGAGGTTGCCACCCGCGTGACGGAGCCTGGACTGATCAACCTCAGCGCGCGCGCGACGGACCTCGCGGGCCGCACGCAGCCCGAATGTGCCGAGTGGAACCGACTCGGTTACGGCAACAACGCCATCCAGCAGGTACCGATTCGAGTCATGTGAGGTCGGCACCCCGCACCCCAACCCTGCAAAAGCCTCGGAGTTCCGACGTGTGGATCTCGCTTCGATCAAAGCTGCCGTGGCCGCGGCGGTTCGTGCGGGCGTCCACCATTTCATCTACGTCAGCGTTGCACACCCGGCTCCAGTGATGCACGCGTACATCGCGGCACGTGAAGAGGGCGAAGCGCTGGTGAGGTCGAGCGGGATTCGAGCGACGATCCTGCGCCCGTGGTACATTCTCGGGCCAGGCCATCGATGGCCTTATCTGCTGCTGCCGATTTACGCCGTATTGCGCTGCATCCCCGTGACACGTCCAGGTGCAGAGCGACTGGGTCTGGTGACACGTCAGACCATGATTGCCGCAATCGTGAGCGCGATAAGGACGCCGCCGGGTGAAGGCGTACGAACGATGGAAGTGCCCGAGATTCGGCGGACTGCGGCCTGACGAACACCCCTGTATACGTCCACCGGTGCAGCTGTCCAGATAGCTGCAACATTGGACAGGAGGGACCTGCCGATGAAATTGCGCCACCTCCTGTGCTGCGTTCTGGCGGCGGTTGTGTCGGCCGCCACCATTGCCGCGGCGCAGAGACCACCGGTCGAATCTGACCAGCAGATTCTCATCGAGCTCGAACGCGGCTGGAACGACGCGTTCTATCGCAAGGACGTCGCGTTCATCTCGAATCTTCTCGCCGACGAGTTCGTTGCGACGTACGACGACGGGAGCCAGGGCGACAAGGCAAAAGAACTGGCGTTGGCGACCCAGTTCAATCAGCAGGTCGAGTCAGCTGTTCAGGAAGACTTCGTCGTGCGGATCTACCGCGACACCGCTGTTGTCTGGTTCACGCTGCGCGTGACGGGAGTGCGGCAGGGACAGCGAACCGAGTTGCTGCTTCGCTACACCGACGTCTGGATAGTGCGCGATGGACGCTGGCAGTGCGTGTCCAGCCAAAGCACGAGGGTCGCAATACGGTAGCCACGAAACAACGAGATCGTCCGATTCAGCTCCAGGCGCGCGCGTGGGCCGTAAGGGGCGTAGTGCGGCGCGGTCTCGGCGGGGCCAACCAGCCCTAGACAATGAAATCACGGGTCGGGCTCATGCGTTGGGTTGTACTGCTCGTTTTCGTCTGCGCCTGTGGATCGCCGCAGCCGTCGGTCGCGCCCACCGGACAGGCTGCGCTCCCGGCAGATGGACGAGTACGCGTGCTGATGATTACTGCGACCTCAGGGTTCCGACACGACTCCATACCGAGTGCCGTTCAGTCGATGCGCAGCGCCGCGGGCTCGACCGGTGAATTCACGGTCACCGCTACCGAGGATCTCTCGATGCTCGCGGACCCGACGCTCGCCTCTTACGACGTCGTGATGTTTGTGCTAACGAGCGGCGAACTGCCGTTGACGGCAGCGCAGCAGGCGGCGCTGGTGAATTTCGTCGCGGGAGGGCGCGGATTCATCGGAGTCCACAGCGCCACGGACACCCTTTATGACTGGCCTGAATACGGTCGGCTCATAGGCGCTTACTTCAAGGAGCACCCCTGGACGCAGCAGGCGGACGTTGTCGTCGAGACTCAGGCGCATCCTGCCACATCTCGTCTCGGCAGCAGGTTTTCCATTCGCGAGGAGTTCTACACGTTCCAGCAAAATCCGCGAGGGGGCGTTCAGGTGTTGCTGCGGCTCGATGCAGCGTCGGTCGGCGCAATCGGCGACTATCCGCTGGCATGGGCACATTCCTTTGGTGCGGGCCGCGTCTACTACAATGCGCTCGGACATTTTCCCGAGACCTGGGCGGACCAGCGATTCGTGCAACAGCTTTCGGGCGCGATCAGATGGGCTGCCGGACGGTGACACTGGGAACAAGAGAGGCCTCGTTCTGGAGCGGGAGGAGAAGATGAGACGCATCATTCTCGGAACCCTTGCGGCGTTGTTGACGATATCGGGGTTGCCAACGGCTGCGCCTTCCGCTCAATCCAGTGGAGCAGCGCAGGCCGTCACCAAAGCCGATTACGACAGGTGGAAGACGGACCTGTCGAACTGGGGGCGCTGGGGCAAAGACGATCAGATCGGTGCGGTCAATCTGATCACGCCGGTGAAGCGACGGCAGGCGGCCGCGCTTGTGAAGGAAGGGTTTTCCGTCTCACTGGCGCGAGACGTGGACACTGAGAAGGCTGTGGATAATCCGCAGCCGTATGAGCGTCAGATGCTCGCGATTGGATCGGACCGGTTCGGCGTTGCATTCCATGGTGTCGCTCATACCCATCTCGACTCGCTGGCGCACATCAACTACGACGGTGTTTTCTACAACGGCTACAAACCAGACCCTGCCGCGGTGATGAAGGCAGGCGGCCATGCGCGGAACTCGATCATCAATCTCAAAAACGGGATCTTCACGCGCGGCATCCTGATCGACATTCCGCGGCTCAAGGGTGTGCCGTACCTCGAGCCGAATGCTCGCATCACGCTGCAGGATATCGAAGCCTTTGAAAAGATGGCGGGTGTGAAAGTGTCTGCGGGAGATGCTTTGTTCATCCGCACGGGGCGATGGGCCCGGCGAGCGGCGGTCGGGCCGTGGGACGTCAGTCGCGAGGGCCAGCGGCCGGGACCAAGCGCATTGGTACTTCCCTGGCTGAAAGCGAGAGATGTCGCGTTGTTGGGGAGCGACGTCCCGCCGAGCACGGCGCCATCCGACGTCGCGGGCGAAGGAGGAGCCGTGCACGACTTTACGCTGGTAACGCTCGGGGTGCATCTGTTCGACAACTGCGACCTCGAGGCGCTGGCCGAAGCGGCGGCGGCGCGGAAGCGATGGGAGTTCCTGCTGACGGTGGCGCCCCTTCCGATTCGTGGCGGCACGGGCTCTCCCGTCAATCCGATCGCGACGTTCTGACACCACCGTTGCGTGTTGGCGTGCGTACGCTGGACGAGCGCCGAGTCCCTTCACGAAAGACGATGGCAACAGGTCGACTCGAGGCAATCTGGATCAAGCGCGCCCACCGTGGTCCGATGGACCCGGTGAAGCGCGCAACGTTTCGAGCCGGGCGCGGTATCGTCGGCAACGCCGACCAGGGTGGCAGGCGGCAGATCACGCTGATCGACCGCCAGCTCTGGGACGTCGTCATGGAGGACGTGGGTGACTATGTCGATCCGGCCGCGCGGCGAGCGAACCTGCTGGTCGGTGGATTGTCGCTTGCGGACAGTCGCGGCATGATTCTTCGGGTGGGAGGCTGCCGTCTGCGCATCAACGGCGAGACCAGGCCGTGCGAGCACATGGACCAAGCGAAGGACGGGCTTCGTCACGCACTTACGCGACCATGGCGCGGCGGCGCATACGCAGAAGTACTGGACGATGGAGAGATTGAAGTGGGAGCGCCCGTGGAATGGGCAGAGTCAAAGGAGTAACGCTATGAAGGCTGCAGCACTCGTCGTTGCTGGTGGGATTCTCGGGGCAGTCGTCGTGCTCTCCGCGCAGCAGCGAGAGTACACGCCGACGTGCAAGATGTGCCCGGGGAGCTACATCCCGAACAGCGAGATCCAGGCTTACGTGAAACGCGCGATCTCAAACCAGCTCACCGATCAGCAGATCCGCCAGGTGGATATCGGCAAGGCGAACGTCGGCGTGGCGGTCGTTCATCGGGGCAAGATCAACAACCCGAACGCCAATGTGGCCGAACACGACCTGGTCAGCGAGGTGTATCACGTGATCGACGGATCGGCGACGCTGGTGTTGGGTCCGGATCTCATTGGCATGGAACGAAGACCCGCCGATGAGACCACCGTCAGGCTGCTGAACGGGCCCGGCAACAACGCGAAGGCCATTCGCAACGGTATGACGTACGAGCTCAAGGCTGGCGACGCGGTGGTCATTCCCGCCGGTACGGGACATCAGTTCACGAGAATCGACGATCACATCACGTATCTGATGGTCCGTGTCGATCCCGACAAGATCACGCCGCACAAGACCGAAGCTGATTCGAAGGCGGATCTTGCGACCGACGGCCGAGCCACGGCAGGCGGCGGCGCAGGCGCGGTGTCGTCACCCGAGCGCGGCAGGGGCAGGGGGAAGTAGCCCCCCACGGGGCCAGCGACGCCGGGCCTCACCCTTACGTGCCACAGACACGGAGACAAAAGGAGGCCTGGCGGTGTGTGTACGTAGTGTCCGGCTTTAGCCGGACCTGCGACATCAATGCGTCAGCGCGTACAGGACCGCGTTGATGCCGAAGGCGTACCCGCGCGGGCTGAAGGCGTAGAAGTACGACGCATCCTCGCCTTCACGCTCCCAGGAGTCGGCGATGTCGGTGTTGTGCGTCATCAGCACCATCAGCCGGCCGGTTTGATCGGCAATGGCTTTGACTTGCGGCACTGCGCTGTCCGCGCCCTGTTCCGATGTTCGTCCGCCGGATCGCAGGAAAAAGCCGATGTTCGGGATCTGTGGAATCTCGGTGACCTCGAACTGCGTTTTGAACAGCGCGTGATCGAGCGGGACGTCGAAGATCGGGTATTCGGCTGGCGGCAGGATCTTCCGCAGCTCAGCGACCCAGTGCTGCCACTGGTACGAGCCCCACGAGTCGTCAGTCCACAGCATGCCGCCCTTGAGCAGGTATTCCCGAAGGCGCTGTGCCTCAGCCTCATCAATAATCGCGCTGCCCGGCGCAGACATGATCACCAGCGGGCACTGGAAGAGCTCGTCGCCGCTCGGCCGCACGAGCAGGTGATTTGGTGATCCCGAGCCGTTCTTGCTCACAGAGATCTTGGTGAGCTCCGACAGGCGGACGGAAAGGTTGATGTCAGCGTTCGGATAGTCGGTCCTCCAGCTGCCGCCGTAGCCGTTCATGCCAGGACGGTAGAGAAGACGGCAGTAGTGGAAGCGGCCGTCGAAATCCTTTTCGCTGGCCACTCGCGATCCGAAGAACCCGCGGCCGAACTGGGCCTCCGCCACGGCGGCCGCGGCGAGCGTCAGGACGGCCGCGACCCATACTCGCAGCATCGCAACAGTCTACCGCTACTGGCAGCAGCCATGTCTTTCGTTTACGATGAGTGGCTCTTGGCCATCCCGTACACCCGAGAATCTGCCGCCGTCGAAGCGCGTTCGGGCCTGGATCCGTGGACGCGCGCCGAACTGCCCGTTCCGCCGATGCCGCGCGGTCTCGAGTGGCTCAAGGTCACGGGGCCCGGCGTCATCGTGCTCGGCGCCGCAATTGGGAGCGGCGAGTTCCTGCTCGGCCCCGCGGCGTTCGTGCGCCACGGCCTATCGCTGCTGTGGGTCGTTGGCATATCCGTGACGCTGCAGACGATCTTCAACACCGAGGTCATGCGCTACACGCTGGCCACCGGAGAGCCCGTCTTCACCGGCTTCATGCGCACGCGTCCCTCGTCTACCTTCTGGGCGTGGGTGTATGTGGTCCTGTATTTCCTGCAAGTCGGGTGGCCCGCCTGGGCCGGCACGGCGGCGGGCGCCATTTTCTTTCTTTTCACCCGCCGGCTCGCCGTTGCTCCCGACGCGAATCTGATCTACTTCATCGGCGTCGGCACATTCCTGCTGTGCGTTGCCATCCTGTCGGTCGGCCGGCGCATCGAGCGGACGCTGGAGCTGCTGAACTGGATTCTCGTGGTTGCGATTCTCGGCAGTTTTCTCGTGCTCGCTGCGCTGTACGTGCCGGCGCCGACGTGGGCTGCCGGGGCGCTGGGACTGAGCGGCTTCGACTATTCACGAGGCACATTCGACTTCTTTCCCGTCGGGACGGATCTCTTTCTGCTGGGCGCGCTCGTGGCGTATTCAGGCGCGGGCGGCGTCGTCAACCTCGTGCTGTCGAACTGGGCGCGCGATCGCGGCTACGGCATGGGTGAGCGTGCCGGTTACATTCCGGGCGCCGTCGGAGGCCGGCACGTCGCGCTCGCGCACACCGGGTTCAGGTTCGACGGCGATGCCGAAGGGATGCGGCGCTGGCGCGGCTGGTGGCGCGTCGTGGGCGCGGATCAGTGGGGCGTGTTCTTTACCGGCGCGATTCTCGGCATGATTCTCCCCGCGATGATCTACGTGACGTTTCTACCGCGCGGCACCGACATCCAGGGGCTCGGGATCAGCGCCGCCCTCGCGGAGGGCATCAGCGGTACGGCGGGCGCGCTCGTCGGCGGTGTCATCGCATTTCTGGGCGCCTGGATCCTGTTCAAAACGCAGCTCGATCAGCTCGAAGGCATGACTCGCGCCATTACCGACATTTTATGGACGGGCAGCAGCCGGCTGCGCGGGTGGCGCGGCGGCGACGTCAGGGCTGTGTACTACTGCGTGCTTGCGATTGCCGTGCTGTGGGGCATCGTGGCGTTGAGGCTCGCCCAGCCGTTCCTGCTGCTGCAGATTGGCGCCAACATGGCAGGTCTCACTCTCGTCATCGGCTCGGTGCATCTGCTCTACGTCAACACACGCCTTCTGCCGGAGCACGTGCGCCCGCCGATGTGGCGTCGCGTGGCGCTCGTCGCGATGGCGCTCTTTTGGGGCTTCTTCGTCGTTCGATCGTTCGGCGCGCTGTTGGGCTGATCGATCGGCCATCGGATCGTGGCTTATTTCCTCGCGCTCGCGTCGGCAGCGCTGTACGGTGCCGCTGATTTTCTCGGCGGTCTTGCCTCGCGGCGGGCGAGCACGATAGCGATAGTCCTCGTATCGCAGGCAGCCGGCCTCGTTCCGCTGGCGCTGCTGCTGTTCGTGCTGCCCGGCGCACCATCGGGACAGGATTTCGTTTGGGGCGCCATCGCCGGTCTCGCAGGCAGCGTCGGTGTCGCGCTGCTGTACCGTGCGCTTGCCATCGGCACGATGTCGATCGTTGCGCCGACCACGGCCGTGTGTGCGGTGATGCTCCCTGTGCTGGTGGAGGCACTGAGAGGCGAGCGGTTGCCGCCTATAACACAGGGCGGCATCGGGCTCGCGGTCGTCGCGATCGTGCTGGTCAGCCAGCAGGACTCGCCCGAATCTGCTGGTGCAGGTTCGACCCGCCGCGTGATTCCGCCGGGAATCGGCCTCGCATTCACGTCAGGCGTCGCGATCGGCCTTTTTTTTCTTGCTCTCGCCCGAACGAGCGCTGCAGCGGGTCTGTGGCCGCTGTTCGCATCGCGCGGACTGTCGATAGTGATCTTTGGGGCTATCGCAGCAGCAGGGTCCCGGAGATTGCGACTCGATAGCAAAGTGTTGAAGATCGCGGTCGCGTGCGGCGTGGTCGACATGCTGGCGAACGCGTTGTATCTGCTCGCGAGCCGCGGCGGTCCGCTCAGCGTCGTCGTGACGCTTGCCTCGCTGTATCCGGCGAGCACGGTCGTATTGGCTCGGGTCGTCGCGGGTGAGCGTTTGAGCCGCCGCCAGGGTATAGGCGTCGCGTGTGCGCTCGCGGCGGTTGTTGTGATTGTCAGTACGTCGTAGATGGTCCGGCTGAAGCCGGACACTACGTACGGATTCCGCACTACGCACGAATTCCGCACGCCAGGGAATGACGACTGCTCCTGGTTATAATCCGCCGATGACGAACGAGCGCCGGCTCCGTGACGGCCGCGTTGAGCTGATCGACACGAGGCGGATCGAAGCCAGCACGCTGTACAACCGCGATCTCGCGCCGGTGCCGATTTCGCAGCGTAACTGGTCCACCTACAACTACGCCGCGCTCTGGATCAGCATGGCGCACTGCATCCCCACCTACATGCTCGCCTCGGGGCTGATGGCGTCGGGTATGAACTGGCGGCAGGCGATCTTCACGATCCTCCTGGGCAATACGATCGTTTTGATCCCGATTCTGCTGAACTCTCATCCCGGCACCAAGTACGGCATTCCGTTCCCGGTCTTCGCCCGTGCCGCCTACGGCACCCTCGGCTCGAACGTGCCGGCGCTGATGCGAGCGCTCGTCGCCTGCGGCTGGTTTGGTATTCAGGCGTGGATCGGTGGGGAAGCGGTGCACACCCTCCTCAGGACTGTGATGCCGTCCTGGCCGACGCTGCTCGGGTCCGGATTCGGCGGCCACACGACAACCGAGTGGCTGTCGTTCCTACTCTTCTGGGGTTTGAACGTGTGGATCATCTACCGCGGGATGGATCTGTTGCGCGCGGTGGAGAACTGGGCGGCGCCGTTCGTGCTCGTGATGACCGCCTTGCTGCTCTGGTGGGCCGTGGTACGTGCCAACGGAATCGGCCCGCTCCTGCAGGCGCCGGGCAAATTCCGCACCCTCGGTGAGTTTTTGCCGATCTTCTTCCCATCGCTCACCGCCATGATTGGCTACTGGGCCACGCTGTCGCTCAACATGCCCGACTTCACGCGATTCGGGCGCAGCCAGCGCGAGCAGATGATCGGTCAGGTCGTTGCACTGCCGACGACGATGTCAGTGTTTGCGGCGATGGGGGTGCTCATCACGAGCGCCACCGTAATCATCTACGGTGAGGCAATCTGGGATCCGGTCCAGCTTGTCGGCCGTTTCTCGTCGCCCCTCGTCGTCGCCATCTCGATGTTCACGGCCGTGGTCGCCACGCTGGCCGTCAACATCGCCGCCAACGTTGTCTCGCCGGCCAACGATTTCGCGAATGCCCTTCCGCGTTTCATCACCTTCAAGACAGGCGGCCTGATCACGGGCGTTCTAGGCATCGCGATCCAGCCGTGGAAGCTGCTCGCCGACCCATCCGGCTACATCTACACATGGCTGCTGGGTTACTCGGGCGGGCTTGGTTCGATTGCCGGCGTCCTGATTGCGGACTACTGGATTGTCCGCAAGAAAGAGCTGCGTCTCGAGGATCTGTATCTCGCCGACGGCGTGCATCGCGGATGGAAGTGGCCGGCTATCGTCGCCACCGCCATCGGATGCGCATTGGCGTGGAGCGGGCTGGTAATCGGTACCCTTCGCCCACTGTATGACTACGCCTGGTTCGTCGGTTTCATCGCCTCGGCCGTCGTGTATGTCGCGCTTCGACCGTCGGACACGGCCGTGCTTGCACATCCCATTGAGCCAGCGGCCGCAAAACTCGCCGGACGCTGAAAGTACGCGAAAAAAGCCGCCGAACGAGCCCGATCAGTGCTCCGATTTGCCGGCTGGTACGTCTTCGGCCGCGTACCCCTCTGCCTCGTATCCACCGTGATACGCCTTCGCGTCGGGACGTCGAATTCGCGAGTGGGGCACGACTCGGTCGCGCCGAATACCGCGGAAGTCGTCGAGGCTGGCCCATCCATGGCGTTCCATCGTGTCGCCCATGCCTGCAATGAGCGATTTGATCACGTTCGGGCCTATTGCATGGTCGAGCATCGCCGCCGTGCACACCTGCACGGTGCCGCACCCGAGGAGAAAGTAGTTGAGCGCGTGCGCAAACTCCGCGATGCCGCCAATTCCCGAAAAGGCCTTGTCAGGGAACGCCTGCGTGAGTTGGACCATCTTTGCCATGGATTGCGGCAGGATTGCGGGTCCTCCCAGACCGCCGCTCGAGACGAATCCGTCGACATTCATCTCGAACTCCAGCGTGTCAGGGTCGATGAGGGGGAGCGATGGAAACGTGTTCGAGGAAGTCACAGCGGCGGCTCCCCCCAGGAACGCGCCGCCCGCTTCGACGACGATGTCGGTCGTCGATGGAGTGAGCTTGGCCCAGATGGGAACGCTCGCTACTTCGGCGACTGCCTGCGTCACGATTGAGATGAGGCCCTGGTCCTTGCCGATGTTCGAACCCATGTCCTTGCGGTCCATGTGAGGACACGAGAGGTTCAGCTCGACGGCGTCTGCGCCTTCGCCCTGGCAGGCCTTCGCAAGCGTCTGCCAATTGCGCAATTCGTCATCAGTGCCGGAGCCGGCCATGATGGACGCTACCAGAATCCGTTCCGGATGAGCCCGCTTGATGCGTGAGATTCGCGGCACCCACCAGTCGAGCGGCTTGTCGGAAATGAGCTCCCAGTTCCACGAGGAATGTAGCGCGGTGCCCTGGCGTTTCTGCATCGACAAGGTGCCGGACTCCGGGTTCGAGCGAAGGAACTTCGTCTTCGGTCCCGCGACGTTTACTACCGGGTGAAGACCTATGGTCTTGGTGACCACGCCACCCCATCCCGCATCGAAGGCGCGCATGATGTTGCTGTCCGACTCGGTCGGCGGCGCCGATGCGAGCAGGAACGGGTTCTCGAAACGCAGCCCGGTAAACGTCGTGGTGAATTGTGGAGCCATGGCAGTGCCCTTGAAGAACGGCTGACTATAGCACCAGGATAAGCCGGGTCCGAGAGGCCCGACCTACTTCTCGTGCAGGTCTGCGGAGCGGCCCCGCCGAACATATAATCGGCGGCATGTCGAAAGCCTCCCGATTTTCCCGGCGTCGCGTCCTGCAGGGCGCAGGCGGGCTGATGGCGGCCGCGGGACTGCCATCCTTTTCTGGCGCCGACGCGCTATCCCAGAGTGCGGCACGCCCGGCTGCACCGGCGAACATCACGCGGCAGCTGGCGCGATACATGGTGGAGGCCCGCGATCGCGATCTGCCCGCCGATATCGCACGGGAGACACGGCACCGCATCCTCGACACACTCGGCGCGATCGTATCCGGCGCTCAAATGAAGCCGGGTGAGGCGGCCATACGATACGTGCAAGCCCAGGGAGGCACGCCCGAAGCTTCGGTACTGACGACCAGTATCAAGACATCTGCCGTCAACGCGGCGCTCGCGAACGGCATGTTCGGCCACGCAGACGAGACCGATGACTTCGAGCCGGTCACGAAGGCGCATCCCGGATGCGCTGTTCTGCCGGCAGCACTCGCGGTCGCCGAGCGCGAAGGGCGTTCGGGGATCGAGGTGGTACGTGCCGTCGCTCTTGGCTACGACCTCTGCTGTCGATTTCTGATGGCTCTGGGTCCGGACCATGTGCGGGGAACACATCGAAGTGCCGAAGGCACGAGCGCCACATTCGGTGCGGTCGCAGCCGCGGCGTCGCTGGCCCGGCTGGACGAACGAGGGATGCGCCACGCCCTGTCGTATGCGGCGCAGCAGGTGTCGGGAATCTGGAGCTGGACTCGCGACAGTGAGCACATCGAAAAAGCCTTCGACTTCGGCGGCATGGGTGCGCGCAACGGTGTCACGGCTGCGCTCATGGTGCAGTCGGGGTTCACGGGCGTCGATGAAGTGCTCGACGGCGAGCACAACATGATCGACGCTCTGTCCACCGAGCCCAGGCCCGAGCAGATGATTGCCGGGCTCGGCAGCCGCTTCTTCGTCACCGAAACGGCCATCAAGACGTTCTCGGTCGGTTATCCGATTCAGGCGCCGCTGGACGCGTTACTCACGTTGCGCCGGCAACACGGCCTCACTGCCGACAACGTCACCCGCATCGTCGCCCGGCTTCCCGAGGACGGTGCACGCATCGTCAACGACAGCGCGATGCCGGATGTCAACTGTCAGTACATCCTTGCGGTCGGCTTGATAGATGGCGCTGTATCGTTCGCCGACAGCCACTCCCACGAGCGGATGAAGGACCCGCGGGTGCTCGCGGTGAAGCAGCGCATTGAACTCGTTGCGGATCGGGCGCTGATGGATCCCAACGCACCCAGGAGCGGAAGAGTAGAGGTGACGCTCCGTGACGGGCGCCAACTGAGTCACTTTACGCGTTTTGCTCCAGGCACCAGGGAGAACCCATTGGACGCGGAGGGCGTCAACGGCAAGGTCCGAGACCTGATCGTGCCGGTGGTGGGTGTGCGGCGATCAGACGAAATCATCCGAAGCGTACACGCGATCGAGACCTTCAACGACATGAAGGTGTTCGTCAGGTTGCTCACGCAGGCCTGAGTTTTCAGTTGTAATGCCCAGACGCAAGTCAGCGGGCGATCTGAACCGATTCCACGATCCGGTTGAACACGCCTCTGTAAACGCTGCTTTCCTCCTGCGGCGCCACACCAATTACGTACAGCACGTTACCGTCGGGTAGGCGGGTGGCGGCCACCGATACTTCTTCAAACTTTCCCGTCCTTGGAGAGACAGCATTCACCGTTGTTCTCAAGCCCCTTCGTCCGGCGATCTGCACGCGTTGGAACGCGGGCGTCCAACGCACGTCAGCGTTGGCCTCGCCGTACCGTTGGAGGAGGGCCTGAATGTCGAGTGCCAGGTCGCCGGCGAGACTGCGCGCCAGGGTGAGTTGGACACCACATGTGGCGTCTACGACACTGCGGTCGGTGTAGAAGGCATCCTCTGGCGCAAATGTGACCGTCGTGCCCGTGCGCACGCTGTGCCAGTTCGTCGGAACGTTCAGCACGAGACGGTCACCGACCGTCGTGGCGCGATATTCACCTGACGGGCTCGAAACGCCGTGCACGGGTGCGGCAAGAGGAGCCCGGCGAACGTTGCCCGTGTCGGTCCGCGCAGCGGGGATTTCGAGCAGTCGCGCGTGAATGGCGTCAATCGGGTCAGTTGCACCCTGCTCAGCCGTGGGTCGTTGCGGCATCGTCGTGAGCGCGGCCGGGTCGTAACCGGCACGTTTCAATGTCCGCGCGGCCACGAGATCCGCTTGCCGCTCGTACTGATTGTCGTAACTCACTAAATAGGAATTGACCCCGAAGATCGCTCCCTGCGCCAGAATGCCTGCGCGCCTATCGTCAACTATCGATGCGAGCGCGCGGCCGCTCATCGGACTTGCAGTGTAGGACTCGGTAGCCGATATCTGTGCGGTGGCATGTCGAAGCACGACGTGACTCAGTTCATGGGCAAGCAGGGCTGCGAGCTCCGCATCGGACTTCGCGGCGTCAATCGTGCCGCGCGTGATGAAAATTGCTCCTCCGGGCAGCGCCACCGTCGCCAGATCGTTTCGGTTCACGACCTCGAACGAAAAGTAGAAGCCCGCGTGGCGAAGTTCCAGAGGGAGGCCGCCGACGAGCCGAACACCGAGTTCGTCGACGTACCGTCGTACCGTTTGGTCTGTGATCAAAGGTACCTGCTTCCGCAGTTGCTCCGCTGCTTCAGCGCCCAACTCGACGTCCTGAAGAAGCAGGTACCTGTTTACGGGCGGAGTCATGTCGCTCGCAGCGAGCCTCGAAGGCATGGCAATCACGATTACCAGCAGTGCGCTGGCGAGCCGACACCAGAGGAGTGAGGACGCTGTCACGGTTGTGAAGCTCGACTGCAAAGAGTTCACCAGCGCGTGACTGTGCTACGACACCGCGAGTCGGTGGTTGCTATGCCATTGAGTCGCTGTGACTTAGCTGGCCAACGTTTGCTCGATTTCAGGTGTGACGCTCGACACATTTCGTATCCGTCGGAGTCGTTCATTGTCATGATCTGGCATATGGATGTCGGGTTTCCGACACAGAGGCTGTTTCACACGTTCGGGTACACTCCGCAACGGTCTTGATCCCCGACATGCCGACACCGACCAAACCCTCTTGATGGCAGAGCGCGCCTCATGACCCTCCTGATCAAAGGAGGCATAGTCGTCACAGCGGCCGACCAGTACTCCGGAGACGTTTTCGTAGACGGGGAGAAGATCGCTGCGATCGGCTCATCGCTGACGATGCCGGCGGACCGGACGATCGAGGCTGCGGGCAAGTACGTTCTCCCGGGCGGCATTGACGTCCATACGCATCTGGACATGCCGTTCGGCGGCACGACGTCAGCAGACGACTTCGAGACCGGCACGATTGCGGCGGCGCATGGCGGCACGACCACGATCGTCGATTTTGCGATTCAGTACAAAGGGCAGACGCTGCATCACGCGTGGGAAACGTGGATGCAGAAGGCGCAGGGAAAGGCGGCCATCGATTACGGCTTCCACATGATCGTCACGGATCTGTCCGATCAGGTGGAGCAGGAAATGGATGCGCTCGTTCGCCAGGGGGTGACGTCTTTCAAGCTCTTCATGGCATATCCCGGCGTGTTCATGCTCGATGACGCGAGCATCTTTCGTGCGCTGCTGCGAACGGGCCGAAACGGCGGCACCATCTGTATGCACGCCGAAAATGGCGGGGTCATCGACGTGCTGGTCAAGAAAGCGCTTGCCGAAGGCAAGACCGCTCCGAAGTATCACGCGCTGACGCGTCCCGCGCGGGCTGAAGCGGAAGCGACGCATCGCGCCATTGCTCTCGCCGAGATGGCGGAGGTTCCAATCTATATCGTCCACCTCTCAGCAGCCGAAGCGCTGGAGATGGTGACTGAAGCGCGCGACCGAGGCCTTCCGGCGTACGCGGAAACGTGTCCGCAGTATCTGTTCCTGTCCTACGAGAACTATGAGGAGCCGGAATTCGAGGGCGCCAAGTACGTCATGAGCCCTCCGCTGCGGCCCCGAGAGACGCAGGATCGGCTCTGGCGCGGCCTGGCGTTCAACGATCTGCAGGCGATCTCTACGGATCACTGTCCGTTTTGCATGAAGGAGCAGAAGGTTCTCGGACAGGGCGACTTTTCAAAAATTCCGAATGGCGCTCCCGGTATCGAAACGCGGATGAGCCTCGTCTTCGACGGCGGGGTCCGCACGGGCCGCATTTCGCTCAACCGGTTCGTCGAGTTGACCGCTACCTCACCGGCGAAGATCTTCGGCTTGTTTCCGCGCAAGGGAACCATCGCGCCCGGATCCGACGCCGATATCGTGATCTTCGATCCGAACAGGACGATGCGCCTGTCGGCGAAGACGCTTCACATGAAAGTGGATTACAACCCATACGAGGGCAGGGAGGTCACGGGTGCTACTGACACTGTCATCTCACGGGGCAAAGTTGTGATCGAGAATGGCAAATTCGTCGGCCGGGCGGGATCCGGCTCCTTCCTCAAGCGCGCGACACGATGATAGCTGCGCGATGATCGCTGACTGCACTTGCACGGGCCACAGAGACGCGGAGACACAGAGAATCGTTCAGACAGTGCGAAGAGCGCTTGCGATCATGCCTCTAGCTGTCGTCGTGGGAATCTCACTAGCGGCTGCGCAAACATGCGGCTCGCAGAAGCTTGCCGTCCAGATTCTCGGGTCAGGCGGCCCATTCCCTTCGAGTAGCGCCTCGAGTGGATACATCGTGTGGGTGGACGGTCGATCGGCCGTCCTCGTGGATGCTGGAGGGGGCGTCTTTCACCGTTTCGGAGAATCAGGGGCGCGCATCGATCAACTCGAGTTTGTAGCGATCAGTCACCTCCATCCGGATCATGTCTCCGATCTGCCGGCATTGCTGTGGTTAACTGGAACGCGCAGCGCACCCCTACGCATCGCCGGGCCGTCGGGTAACGGACAATTTCCTCCGTTTGCGACGTTTCTGCGTCGCTTGATGGGCAGCAGCGGAAGCGCATTCCCTGTCTTGTCGAGACGTTCCAACGGCAACCAGGGAGGAAGTGCGCCGCTGGAATCGCTGACCGTCGATGTCGCGAAACAAGAGCCGACATCGCTCACGCGTGGTGGGCCGCTCCAAGTAACCGCCCTCGGCGTACCTCACACTGCGCCGTCCGTTGCGTATCGCGTGTCCGTGGACGGTAGTAGCATCGTGTTCGGCAGTGATCAAAACGGTTCAAATCCGCAGTTCGTCACATTTGCAAGAGATGCCGATGTATTGGTCATGCATTTCGCGATCTCGATGAACGCACGAGGCGCCATAACGCAAAATCACGCTGCACCTGGAGTTATTGGCGATGTTGCAGCTCGCGCGAAGGCGCGGAGGCTGGTCCTCAGTCACGTGACCAGGCCATTAGCCGGCGATCCGAACGGGGGAGTTTACTCTGCGTACGATCAAGCGACTCTGACTATGAGCGTTGCTGAAGTGAAAATGCACTATCAAGGAGCACTAGCAATTGCCGAGGACCTTCAATGCATCGTCGTGCGAGATTGAGAACGTGAGCAGCTGCAGCTTATGCAGGGTTCGTGAATGCCAAATGTCTCTGTGTCTCTGTGTCTCCGTGGCTCGTGACAACGGAATCATTAGATGGAGCGTCGATCGATGACCGGCGACGAAATCGTTGCACTCTCGAAGAAGCACACCATTTCGGAATGGACGGCGCAGGGAGCGGTCGATCCTATTCCGGTGGCGCGCGCCGAAGGCGTGTACTTCTGGACCCCCGAAGGCAAGCGCTTCATCGACTTCAACAGCCAGCTCATGTGCGTGAACATCGGTCACGGCAATCCGCGCGTGATCGAGGCGATGCAGCGGCAGGCTGAAGCCGTGTGTTACGTCACACCGTCAGGTATGACCACGGAAGCGCGCGCGAGGCTGGGCGCGAAGCTTGCGGCGATTACGCCTGGCGACATCGACGTATTTTTCTTCACGAACGGCGGCGCCGAAGCCAACGAGAATGCGATCAAGATCGCGCGCGCTTACACCGGCCGCCAGAAGATTCTTGCCCGGTATCGTTCGTACCATGGCGGGACCGCTGCCGCGATTGCGGCGACAGGCGAGCCCAGACGATGGACCCAGCCGCCCATGCCGGGGTTCGTGCATGTCCTAGACCCGTATCACGGCATCCAGCGTGGCTGGGACACAACGGACGACGCTTTGCGCCACGTCGAAGAGGTGATTCAGCTCGAGGGCCCGCAGACGATCGCCGCGTTCATTCTGGAATCGGTCACCGGCACGAACGGAGTGCTGGTGCCGCCGGACGGTTACATGCAGGGCGTACGAGCGCTCTGCGACAAGTACGGGATCCTCATGATCGCCGACGAGGTCATGAGCGGGTTCGGCAGGACGGGAAAGTGGTTCGCCATCGAGCATTGGGGCGTCGTGCCGGATTTGATCACGATGGCGAAAGGGCTGACGAGTGCTTACGTTCAGTTGGGCGCGGTCGGCATGCGGCAGGCAATCGCCGACACGTTCAAGGACAAACCATTCCCGGGTGGGCTCACCTATAGCAGTCATCCAGTGGCATGTGCGGCGGCGCTCGCCACTCTCGCGGTGATGGAGCAGGAGGGCCTGGTCGATCGAGCACAGCGCATGGGCGTGCTGATGCGGGACCTGCACGAGGACCTGGCCGCACGTCATCCATCTGTGGGCGCCGTGCGATCGATTGGCCTGTTCGGTGTGGTCGAGCTCGTTCGAAACAGGAAGACCATGGAGCCGATGGCGCCATTCAACGGAACGTCGCCCGAGATGGGGACGCTGGCGAAATTCTTCCGACAAGAAGGGCTGTTCACATTCGTACGCTGGAATTACTTCTTCACGAATCCTCCACTCACGATTACCGAGGCCGAGCTCCAGGAGGGCTTCGCGATCATCGACCGTGCGCTGGCCATTGCCGATCGATCGGTAGAGTAAGATCGCTGGCGTGCCGCGCACGCGCCGGTTCTGGGCCGTCTACGTGATATGCGCTGCTCATGCCGCCGTCGCCGGTGCGCAGGCGCCGTCCGGCCGGATCGAGGTTGGTGGGCAGGTCGCGTTGGTCTCTTCAGGTCAGTTCGATGCCGCTGACGCTGGACTCGGCGGACGCGTGTCGTGGCGTCCGAACTCGTTCCTCGGGCTCGAGGCCGAGCTGAACGTATTCCCTCGTGACTTTCCCAGCGGTCGCCCGTTCAGCCGCGGCCGTTTCGAAGGGCTCTTCGGCGCAACGGCCGGCGCTACGTTCGATAGATTCAGACCGTTCGTGCGCGTGCGTCCCGGGTTTGTAGCGGTCCAGGAGTCGCCGGAGCCGTTCGCCTGCATCCTCATCTATCCGCCGCCATTGACGTGCACGTTGGCTTCGGGCCGCACGCTCGCTGCAGTCGACCTTGGCGGCGGACTCGACATCGCGACGACGGCAAGAACGTTCGTACGCGTGGACCTCGGTGATCGTCTGGTGAGATATCCCGGCCCTTCGTTCGACTCCGAGCGGATGATTCGCGAGGATCCGTTCTTCGCCCACGAGTTCCGTTTCGCTGCCGGCGGCGGTGTACGCTTCTGAGCCGCACGCCGATCGATCCGCAGACAATCTCCCTCACGCGCATGCTGCGCGGTGCGCGATCCGTCAGAATTCAGCGGCCTGAAAGCAGATTCGGCGTTACTATGTGGGCCAGCAATTTTCTTCGGCGAAAGGAGACACATGGCTAAGCGCGCGACCAAGCCCGCCCGGAAGCCCAATCCGGCTTTCATGAAGCCGATGACGCCAAGTCCTGCATTGTCGGAGGTGATCGGTTCCAAGCCGATACCGAGGACCGAGGTAACCAAGCGGCTGTGGGCATACATCAAGAAGAACAAGCTGCAGGACGCCAAGAACAAACGCATGATCAAGGCCGACGCCAGCCTGAAGGCGGTGTTCGGAGGCAAGGCCACAGTCAATATGTTCGAGATGACGAAGCTGGTGAGTAAGCATTTGAAGTAACGGCCATCGCCGCCTGAGTTGCTCTGGTGGTGATGATGCTCTTCGGGCTGCGCTCGCGGGATCCGTGATGGCGGCGACATGACCTCACCTGCTCCGCAACACATCATTTCAGCCGCCTGCGAAGAGGATCTGATCAAGTACGGCGACAACTTCCGCGGGGTTGGATATACCAAGTCGGCGGCGGAGGCGGTCGAGCGTTATGCGTTGATGCTGGGCGTCATTCGGGAACCGGACACCCCGGTGACCATCCTCGACCTGGGTTGTGGCCTCGGACATCTGCTCGATTTCATCGAATCACGCGCCGACTATCGTCATCTCCAATACGCGGGGCTGGATATCTCCAGCAGATATCTGGACGCCGCGCGGGCGAGACATCCGCGGCACGAGTTCATTCTGATGGACGTGCTCGAGGACGACGAGCATCTGCCGATGTTCGACTATGTGGTGCTGAACGGCGTCTTCAACTTCCGCGGTCCAATCGAGCGCGGTGACATGTTGCGATATTGGCAGCAGTTGACGGCGGCCGCGTACCGGCATTGTCGTTCAGGTATGGCGTTCAACGTCATGTCCACGCTCGTCGACTGGGAGCGCGACGATCTGTTCCACCTTCCGTTCGACGCGATGGCGGCTTTCATCGGAAAGCATCTGAGCCGCTACTTCGTGATCCGTCATGACTACCGGGCGTACGAATACACGACCTATGTCTACCGGCAGCCGTTCAGCCATCGCCCGTAACGCCGACGGTCACATCTGACCCAGGCATGGCCGTCGGCTACTGTCATCGTCAATATGCGGAGTCGTTCGCCGAGGTTGGCCAGCCGCGGGAGTTGCCGAACTGCGGTGGCTGGCTGATCGAGCGCGCTATTCCCGGATCGGCGCAGCGCGACGGCATGGGGTGCTATCCGCTGTTCGATTGTTGTAATTGGGCGGGCGTTCCGGTCGACCTCGCAGGATTGGCCGAGGCGCTCGTGTCTGTGTCGCTGGTGGTGAATCCATTCGCCGATGTGGCGGAGACCGATCTTCGCCGCTGGTTCGACGTGGTCATACCATTCAAGCAGCATTACGTGACCGACTTGCGGCGGCCGGTTGACGATCTCGTCGGTCGGCAGCATCGGCGCAACCTGCAGAAGGCGCGCGGTCTCGTGCAAGTAGACGCCTGTCCGTCGCCGATGGAATTTCTCGCTGAGTGGTGCGATCTATATGAGCATCTGGCGGCGCGGCACGGCATCGCGGGTGTGAGAGCATTCTCACGGGCCGCATTTGAGAAGCAGCTCGGCGTGCCAGGGCTGGTGATGTTCCGCGCGTCGGCAGACGCGGAAATCGTCGGGCTGCACCTGTGGTACGTCCGCGACCGAGTCGCGTATGGGCACCTCGGTGCGACCAGCACGCGGGGCTACGAGGTGATGGCGTCGTACGCTCTGGCACTGGTACGCCATGCAGCACTTTCGTTCGCACGTAGACTGGCTCGATCTGGGCGGCGTTGCAGGCGTCTCAGAAGGGGAGGCGTTGGACGGGTTGCGACAGTTCAAAGCCGGTTGGGCAACCGGCACGCGGCAGGCTTTCCTGTGCGGTCGTGTCCTCCAGCAGGGCGCGTACGACAAACTCTCCGCGGAACGAGCCACGAGCAGAACGTCGTACTTTCCAGCATACCGTGAGGGCGAGTTCGTCTCCCCACCTCAGCGGATAGAGACCCTCGAGCGTCCGTGACATCGCCTTATCGTCGGTCTGCCGCAATCTACGACGCGCTCTTCCGTGACAAGGACTATCAAAAGTCGAGCCGCACGCTCGTGCAGATTCTGCGACGTGTGACGCCAGAGGCCCGCACTCTGCTCGACGTCGGGTGTGGCACGGGCCGTCATCTGGCATATCTGCGCGGAAAGTTCGACGTCGAGGGCCTGGACTCGAGCCGCCAGATGCTGGCCATCGCGCGTGAACGCTGTCCCGGCGTTCGCTTCCATCAGGGATCGCTCGTCGCCTTCAACTTGCGTCGACGGTTCGACGTCATCACGTGTCTGTTCGGTGCGATCGCCTATGCGAAGACAATGGCCAGGCTGCGCACAGCAGCCCGCTGCCTCGTTCGGCATCTCCAACCTGGAGGCGTGCTCGTCGTCGAACCCTGGATAACCCCCGACCGGTTTGTCGCTGGCCGTCTCGTGTTCGATCACGTTGACGATGCCAATCTCAAGGTCGCACGGATGTACGTCACGAAACGTCGAGGAGCTGTATCAGTCTTCGATTCACGGTACCTGGTGGCAACCGGCACCGGCGTTGCGCATTTCACCGAGCGGCAAGAGCTTGGCCTCTTCACCGACCGGCAGTACCGCGCGGCCTTTCAGAGTGCGGGGCTGAGGGTCGTGGCGACAGAGCCACAGCTGTTTGGCTACGGCTTGTACGTCTGTCGCTACGACGCGCCGCGCGCCTCAGTTCGTCACGCTCGTTGACGACGGGTAGCAATACGCCATTCACGCGCGAGAGTTCCGTCCTGCAGGAGGCGCTCGACGTCCTGGTCAGGCACAAACTGACACAAGTACTCCTCAAACAGCTGTCCTCGGCGCGCGAGCTCGATCCAGCGTCTCAGCTGCCAGCCATACGTCGGCGGTAGATCCTGATTTGCGGCGAAATCGCTTTCGGCGAGCTTTATCTTGGCGGCGAAGCTCCGGAACGATCGAAAGGGATAGTGCAACAGATAAACCCCATCCGGAGCGGGCACAACGGGTCCCGCAGTCGCAGCCGTGTGATCGCCGTCGCCAATCGCGATTGCAGCGGCGATCCATGCCAACATCTTTCCGGGAATCGCGGTGAAGATCCACGCCGGGTCCAGAGGGACAGTCACCTCGTGCGGCTCAATCCGTCGTTGGTGCTGCCGGTCTATTCGCAACGTCAGCGCGTCTTCGGCCGTTAGACGATCCTGATCGAATTGAGCGACCGAGCGTTCGGCCGTGACGTTGAAGCGCGGCAGCACCAGGGAATCACCGGGTTTCACGTGCGCGGACAGATCAGCGACGGTCATGGACGGAGTCACGAGGAACTCGTCGGGATCGCAAAACAGACACCAGCAGTCACTCAAAAACGATCGCTTCGCGGTCGCCAGAAGCAGGTTTGAGGAATCCAGGCCCGCGATGCCCGGGAAGGGCTCCACGACGACAAATGAGCTCCATTCGTCGGACGTCAACAGCTCACGGGTTCCATCGACTGAGTTGAAGTCCATCACGAGCACGCGCTGGAACCCGAGACGCTGGTAGTGCGTTAGAAATGAAGAGATCAGATCAACGCAGTTCCAGGTCGTGGTTGCGACGAGGGCGTTCATGTGACGACGCCGCTCACGATGGCCGCGGCGATACGTTTGATCGCGGCTGGAGGAAGGTCCACCGCAATCGGTAGCCCGATCGTAAGCGGCGCGATCCGATCGGTTACCGGAAGTTCGTCGCGTGAAGCGTCGACGTAGTACGGCTGTCGATGGAGACCGATCCCATACCAGAGACGAGTTTCGATGTTTGCGGCGGCCAGACCGTCCACGATCGCGGCAGCTTCAGCCGGGTCCGCACAGCGGAACAGCGCATAGCACCCAGCCACCTCGGGAGCGACGATTAGACGGTCGCCTAAACCAGCCGCTCCCATATGCAGCCGATACGCGGCCGCCACTTCCTGCAGGGAGGCGCACTTGGCGGACCAACTGTCCAGCTCGGCGAGCCCGACTGCGGCGTGGTACTCCGACATCTTGCCGTTGGTGCTCGCCGCGCGGCAGTCGCGCGAATCGAAGAATCCGAAATTGAGCGCCCGGTTCACGGATGCCGATAGAACGCTGTCGACCGTGATCACACAGCCGCCCTCCGCGGTGGCGAAGCTCTTTGTGGCATGGAAGCTCAAGGCGACAGGAATCTCCCCGAGGAACCTCGCTGGATCCTGGGCGACAGCTTCGAAGCTCGCACCACCGTCGATGACGACGGCGATGCCCGTCCGGCGGTGGAACTCCAGCCACGGGGCTTGCGCAACCGCTCGGCCGAACGGCGCCACGGGCATCACGAGGCCGACGTGTTTCAAAAGGGGATGACGTTCGATTGCCTCCGCCTGCAGTTGCCAGCTATCGGCGTCCACGTCTACAAAGTGCGGACGAAAGCCGCACTGCTCAGCGGCGAGCGCGGTCGCCACAAAGGTGAACGCCGGAATGATGGCGAGTGGACGCTCCGCAGCAGATCGTCCTGTGGCGGCGAGGATCGCGCCGACGAGTCCCCCGGTGCCCGACACTGCCGACGTCAAGCAGCCGGACGGGACGTCGAAATGAGCCGCCAGCCTCGTCTCGAACTCAGATGCGAGTGGTCCCCAGTTCGTGCTACGTCCGACAGGCGTCTATCCTCCGAAGATAAGATAGGAGACGCCCCGCGTCCGGGAGGAGTGGCCGGAGAACTTGAATTCTGTCGGCGTGTTCGCCCGTGGGCTCGGGATCCAGTTTCAGATGCCTCTCGCTATCCGATGATCTCGTCACGTCGCGTTGGTGACTACATGGCGAGGCGGGCCGCATGACATTCTACGCCGACGTGTTGGCGTCCTCCCTTCCTTCGGGTTGCGCTCGATGCCCTTAACGGGAGATCTTGCGCTGTGACCCGGGAAGCCCTCCTCGTCCTCGGCCCACACAGGGGCGGTACGTCGGCCGTCGCGGGGTTGCTCGTTCGACTCGGCGCGGCGCCCCCAAGGACGTTGATGGCGGAGGACGCCGACAATCCGGCTGGCTACTGGGAATCGGAGGTTCTCTGTGAGTTCCATGAGCGGCTGCTCGTTGCCGCCGGAACCCGATGGGATGCCTTCACCAGACTGGCGTCAGAGCGGCTCCGGTCCGCGATGTCGGACGGTCTGGGCGAAGAATGCCGTCGCATCCTCCGAGCCGAATTCGGAGACGCACCGCGGTTCGTGCTGAAGGATCCGCGGATGTGTCGCATCGTGCCCTTCTGGCTGCGCATGCTGGAGGTCGAGGGCATTGCGCCCGCGGCTGTTCTCGTGTTGCGGAGCCCAGGCGAGGTCGCACGCTCACTCGCAGCGCGAAATGATTTTGAGCCAGAGGTCTCATTGCTCATCTGGCTGCGCCACGTGCTCGACGCGGAGAGCGACACACGGGCTATTCGTCGCACCTTTGTGCGGTATCACGACGTACTCGAGAGCTGGCGATCCGTTGCCGAGCGAGTGGCGCAGGATCTCCAGTCGTCCTGGCCTGCCGGAGCGGCTGCTGACGCCGCCGGTATCGATCGATTCGTCAATCGCAGTCTCTGCCACCACGGTGGCAATGCTTACGCGGAAGACGTGCCACCAATCCTGGCGGACTGGACGCGGAGAGCATGGGATGCGTTGGGATGGCTGCACGAACGTGATCCGAGGCGGGTCAGCGAGGCATTTGCGGAGCTGGATGCGATCCGGACGGAGCTCGATCGAAATACGTCGGTGCTTGGGGACGTCCGCGATCTGCTGCACGTTCGCCTGCGGGGCGAAGTTGATCGGCTGCGCGACCACGCGACAGCACTCGAAGCCGTACGCAAGGAACTCGAGCATCGGATCGAGGCGCTCGAGCGAGAAGCGGACCTGCTCCGACAGACCGTTGGGGCGCTGCAGCAGAACGCTGTTGCGCTTCAACACGAGCTCGCGGCGGCACGGGCCGACGCGCAAGCCCTACGGAAGTCCGCAAGCTGGCGAGTGACGGCGCCCCTGAGGGCGTTGTACCGCATCTTCCGATGAGTTGCGTTTCTCGTCCTGCCTGGCGCGCCTCGTCACCCGTGCCGATCGTCGGTGCGTGGCTCCTGACGATGCTGTTTGTCGCGTCCATTCAGGCTGAGGACTGGCCGCAGTTTCGTGGGCCGACCGGTCAGGGTCACTCGACAGAGACAGGACTGCCGTCCGAGTGGAGCGAATCGCAGAACATTGCGTGGAAGGTCCCGCTCGACGAGGGCTGGTCGTCTCCGGCGGTTGCTGGCGGCCGCGTCTGGGTGACTGCGGTCAACACCACCCGCACGGCCAGAGGCCAGGAAACGGTCGTTTCTCTTCGTCTCGTCGGCCTCGATGCGGAGACAGGGCGGCAGGTCATCAACGTGGAGGTATTCCGCCTCGAGCGTCCCGAGGCCATCAACGTGAAGAACAGCCGGGCCTCGCCCACACCGATCGTCGATGGTGACCGTATCTACGTGCATTTCGGCGCGGACGGAACCGCCGCACTCACCACATCGGGACGGATCCTGTGGTCCACTCGCCTACGTTACGAGTCGCAGCACGGCGACGGCGGCTCTCCGGTGCTCTATCGCGACCTTCTGATCGTCAATTGCGATGGCTGGGGAGACGAGGCGTATGTGGTCGCGCTCGATGTCAACACAGGAAAGCCGCGGTGGAACACTTCACGACGCAGACCGTGGAGCCATGCATATTCGACCCCACTCGTCATTCGCGTGGGCGAGGACGATCAGCTGGTGTCGGTCGGCGCGTATCGCACTGTAGCCTACCAACCGCTGACCGGGAAGGAAATCTGGCGCGTGAGCTACGGCGACGGCTTCTCGAACGTGCCTCGTCCTGTGTTCGGCCTCGGCCTGGTGTTCATCGCCACCGGGTTTCAGGAACCGGCACTCATGGCCGTTCGAGTAGGCGGCACTGGTGATGTTACTCGCACGCACGTGGCGTGGACCCTCAGGCGCGGCGCGCCGTATACACCGTCGCCGCTGCTCGTCGGCGAAGAGCTCTATTACGTGAGCGACACGGGCGTACTGTCGTGTGTCGAGGCGTCGACCGGACAGATGCTTTGGCAGCAGCGCCTGGGCGGCAACTATTCCGCGTCGCCAGTGTTTGCCGACGGCCGCGTGTACGTGCTCAGCGAAGAGGGCGTGACTACCGTATTTGCTCCCGGCAGGACATTCCACAGACTGGCGGTCAACCGTCTCGATGGCACTACGCTGGCTTCGATCGCGATCTCAAACGGCTCGCTGTTCATTCGCAGCCAGACGCACCTCTATCGAATCGCATCGTCCTCCCTGACCAGATAAGATTCATGACCTCTGCAGGTGGCGCGGCGCACCGGTGGCCCGACGCCCAGCGAAGTGACGCGGGTTGCCAATGCTGCTGATCCTGAAACTGCTGGTCGCTCCAGGGCTCGTGGCCGCGGTCACGCTCGCCGTTCGCCGGTGGGGCCCCGCGATAGGCGGATGGCTATCAGGGATGCCGGTCGTCGCCGGCCCCGTACTCGTTTTTGTCGCCATCGAGCAGGGCGCCGCTTTCGGCGCGCAGGCAGCTCACGCGACGCTTGCGGGCTTGATCGGAACCGTCGCGTTCACTGTCGTCTATGCGCGGAGCTCCGTGCGGATGCCCTGGCATACGTCGCTTCTCGCCGGGTGGACGACTTTTGCTGCAATCGCCTATGTCTTGTACGTGCTCCGTCCCTCGCTCGTCGCCAGCCTCGTCTGCCTCTTCGTCGCGACGATTGTTGGACGTCGAGCGCTGCCAGCCGTAGACGTCCCGACAACGCCGGCTGAGAGCCCACGAGGCGATCTTCTGCTGAGATTGCTGGCGACTGCCACATTAGTACTCGTCCTCACAGCGGTCGCCGACCGGCTCGGTCCGCAGCTCAGCGGTCTGCTGAACGCCTTTCCGGTTCTGACAACGATCATCACCGCGTTTACACACGTCCAACGTGGAAGCGACGCAACGGTTGCATTTGTCAACGCGTTCCTTCGATCGATCATTGGGTTCGCCTCATTCTGCTTCGTGCTTGCGGCAGCGCTCGACCGTGTCGAGCTGTCCTCGTCCCTGCTGCTTGCGCTCATTGCACAGCTTGCGGTCAGCGGATTCACGCTGAGGGCATTCCGGCCGTTGCGGTTTTCGGAGTCTTGAGATGCCTGTTGCACCCGATGCTGATGGGCGGCGTACACTTACGATCGCTCCCGCTCTAGCAGTGACCACACGTACGGTACCCCTACTCGTGCTGGTGATCGCTGTGGCGGGCATGGTGGTGTTTTCCCAAGGTCTTCGATTGATTGACACGGTGGGGATACTCATATGCGGCGTTGCGGCTGGTGCATCGCTGGCCGCGATTGCGGCCTCCCGTCGAAAACGATGAGGACGACATGCGCGTGCTGATTCCGCTCAGGCACGCGGCCGTGGTCGCGACGATTCTCGGGGCGGCCTGCTCGACCTCCCCATCTCCCCCGGCTTCGGCGGCCTTTCCGAGCGGACAGGTCGTCGACCTGTCTCATGCCTACGACGAGACGACCATCTTCTGGCCCACCTCGGAGCGGTTCCGGCTGGAGAAGACGGCCGATGGAGTGACCCCGCAGGGGTACTACTACGCGTCTAACAATTTCTTCACGGCCGAGCACGGCGGAACCCATCTCGATGCCCCGATTCATTTTTCGCAGGGTGCTGAGACGGTGGAACAAATCCCTGTGGAACGGTTCCTCGGACGGGCAGTGATCGTCGATGTGACGGCGCAGGCTGACAAGGATCGCGACTATCGTGTGACCACCGATGATCTGCAGCGCGCCGAGAGCGAGCAGGGTGCGATTCCGTCCGATGCCATCCTGTTGATTCGGACAGGCTTTTCTCGACGATGGCCCGACGCGGCGGCATATCTTGGGACGGCCGAGCGCGGCGCCGATGCTGTTCGCGACCTGCACTTCCCCGGCTTGCATCCGGATGCGGCCCGATGGCTGGTTGCGAATCGACCTGTCAAGGCCGTGGGTATTGACACGGCGAGCATCGACTACGGTCAGTCGACGCTGTATGAGGTGCATCGGACGCTGTTCGAGCGCAACATTCCGGCCTTTGAAAACCTCACCGCGCTCGAGCGCCTTCCGCTGCGCGGCGCGTTTGTGGTGGCGCTCCCGATGAAGATTGGGGGCGGAAGCGGCGCCCCGTTGCGGGCGATTGCGATTCTGCCGTGACGGAAGCCGTCACCCAGGCGGGCCACCGTCCCATTTACCCATTACTCTTGCTGATGATGACTATGGCAGCCGCTTCGGCGTGCTCGACAGGAACCCCGTCGCCCACCACCGAGGATCGTCCGAGATGGGGCATGGCGATCCACGGCGGGGCGGGCAACTTCACCCTCGAGTCCATCAGCGACAGGGCACAAGAGATGCGCACCACGATGGCAATGGCGCTGGCTGCGGGCCATCACATTCTTTCTGCCGGCGGTTCCAGCCTCGACGCCGTGGAAGCGGCTGTGGTCGTCCTCGAAGACTCGCCGCAGTTCAATGCCGGGAAAGGTGCCGTGTTCACGCACGAAGGCACAAACGAACTGGATGCGGCAATCATGGACGGGCGCACTCGAATGGCCGGGGCGATCGCCGGAGTGAAGCGCGTCAAGAACCCCATCCGGCTCGCGAGGCTGGTCATGGAACAGTCGCCGCACGTCCTGATGGTGGGCGATGGCGCCGAGGCGTTCGCGAAGGAACGCGGCGGCATTGAGTTTGTCCCTGAGAGCTATTTCCGCACGGACCTTCGATGGCAGCAGCTTCAGCGCGCCCTCGAGGAGGAGAGGGCCAAGCAGGGGGCGCTTCTGCGTCCGCGTGACGAACTACACCAGGGCGCCTACTTCGGGACAGTCGGCGCCGTTGCGCTCGACAAGGCAGGCAATCTCGCCGCGGCTACGTCCACTGGCGGTGTGACCAACAAACGGTTCGGCCGCGTCGGCGACTCGCCGATTATCGGCGCGGGCACGTACGCGAGCAACGAGAGCTGTGCCATTTCGTCGACAGGAATCGGCGAGTACTTCATCCGGTTTTCGGTCGCCCACGACATCTGCGCACGCGTGGAGTATCGCGGCACGAGTGCCCAACAGGCCGCAGACGAGGTCGTCCAGAATGTGCTGAAGCCCGCAGGGGGAGATGGCGGCGTCATCGGTCTGGATCGGTTGGGTCGAGTCGTCATGTCGTTCAACACGACCGGCATGAGTCGCGGCTACATCGGCGAGAACGGCGATGCGGTGATCATGTTCACAACGGAAGACCGCGCCGCGATCCTGCAGAAGTAGCGGTGCGCGTGCCCATTCGAGCCATCCGGGCAGACATCACCACGGTCGCGGTTGACGCGATTGTGAACGCGGCTAATACGTCGCTCCTGGGCGGAGGGGGTGTCGACGGGGCGATTCACCGGGCCGCGGGACCTGAACTGCTCGAAGAGTGCCGCAGGCTTGGTGGTTGCGACACAGGTGACGCCAAGCTCACACGAGGGTACCGCCTGCCGGCGCGCTTCGTGATTCATACGGTTGGTCCCGTGTGGCGTGGCGGGAATGACGGGGAGCCCGCGCTGCTGGCTTCGTGCTACGAGCGCTCTCTCGAGGTGGCCATCGCCCACAAGCTGCGGTCGATCGCCTTTCCGTCGATCAGCACCGGCGTGTACGGCTATCCGATCGAGCTGGCAGCGGTCGTTGCGATCTCCAGTGTGCGCGACGGTCATTTCCGGCGGTGCGCCGATCGACGACGTCGTCTTCTGCTGTTTTTCGGCGATCGATCTGGCCGTCTATGACGGCCTTCTTACGACGACAGGCAACAGAGACACAGAGACACAGGGGTAGACGATCTCACGCCGCGCTCACGATATCGCAGCCGCCACCGTATCAGCGTGCCCGTCCACCTTCACGTTGTCCCAGCGCTCGACGACCTTGCCATCGGGTCCAATCAGATACGTAGTCCGTACGATCCCCATGTACGAACGTCCATAGCGCGATTTCTGCTGCCAGACTCCGTACTTCTCGGCGACTTCGTGGTTGGCGTCGGCCAGGAGTGGGAACGTCAGGCCGTGCTTGGTGGCGAACCTGGACTTGCTCGCTTCGTCGAGAATGCTGACGCCGAGGACGACCGCATCGCGTCGTTTCAGCTGCGGCAGTGCCGCCTGGAAGTCGCATGACTCCTGCGTGCAGCCAGGCGTGTCGTCCTTGGGGTAGAAATACAAAATCACATGTCGCCCCTGATAATCGGTGAGGCGATGTGTGTTGCCGTGTTGGTCCTTCAAGGAGAAGGCTGGCGCTTTCTTACCTGGTTCAATGAGACGGCATAGCTGGTTAGTGGTTGGTGGTTAGTGGTTAGTGGTTTCTGATCCCGGATCCCGGATCCCTGATCCCGGATCCCAGATCCCCGATCCCCGGTTTGCAAGTATGAATCAAGATCGCGTTGCCGTGGTCGTCGAAGGCCACAATTATACCTACGCAGACCTCGACCGAGCGTCGCGTTCCGTCGTCGGTGCGTTGCTCGGTGGTGCTGAAGACCTGGCGGAGACACGCGTCGCGTTCCTGATTCCGCCCGGTCTCGAGTACGCAGCCGTACAGCGTGGGATCTGGCGAGCTGGCGGCATCGCCGTACCACTCGCTGTTTCCCATCCGGCGCCGGAACTCGAGTACGTCATCCGCGACGCCGGCGCGAAGGCTGTGATCAGCAGTCGTGCTGCGTCAGGCGTTCTGGCGCCCATTGCGGAGAATTGCGGCAGCCGATTCCTTGCAGTGGCCGACGCGCTGAGCGCCCAACCGCGAGAACAATTGCCGCACATCGGCGCCCAGCGACGCGCCATGATCGTCTACACCAGCGGCACGACGGGCCGCCCGAAAGGCGTGGTCACTACGCACGCCATCGTCGGAGCGGAAGTCGCCGCCATGGTCGAAGCCTGGGAGTGGCGTTCAACTGATCGCATGCTGTTGACGCTTCCGCTGCACCATGCCCACGGGATCATGAACGGACTGCTGTCCGCCTTCGCAGTATGCGCAACGTGCGAGATCCTGCCCGCATTCGACGCGCTGACCGTATGGGAACGGTTCCGGTCGGGCGAGATCACGGTGTTTACCGCCGTGCCGACGATCTACCACCGACTGATTGCCGCCTGGGATGCCGCCAGCGCCGATGTGCAAGAGGCGTGGTCGGCTGGCGCCAGACGAGCCCGGTTGATGATGTGCGGGTCGGCCGCCCTGCCTGTCCAGACGCTTACCCGGTGGCGCGAGATAACTCGACACACTCTGCTCGAACGTTACGGAATGACCGAGACCGGCATGATCCTGTCGAATCCGCTGCACGGTGAGCGGCGTCCGGGGTTTGTCGGAAATCCGATGCCTGGCGTCGAGGTGCAGCTCGTTGACGAGTCTGGTCGGCCGGTGGGGGAGGGCGCGCCGGGCGAGATCGAAGTTCGCGGTTCCCTGGTGTTTCTCGAGTACTGGGGTCGTGCTGCCGACACGGCAGCGGCATTTCGGGAAGGCTGGTTCCGTACGGGCGACATGGCAGTGAGGGAGAACGGCGCGTATCGTCTGCTCGGCCGCACCACTGTCGACATCATCAAGACCGGCGGCTTCAAGGTGTCGGCGCTTGAAATCGAAGACGTGCTGCGATCGCATCCAGCGGTCGCCGAATGTGCAGTGGTTGGTGTAGCCGACGAGGAGTGGGGCGAACGCGTGGCGGCGGCGATCGAGCTGCGTCCGAGCGCCGCGTTGTCGCTTCAGGAACTGCAGCAGTGGGCCAAGGATCGTCTGGCGCCGTACAAGTTACCGCGAGCGATGCGCACGGTCGACGCGCTGCCGCGCAACGCCGTCGGCAAGGTCATCAAACCTGAAGTAGCCGCCTTGTTCCCGGGATAGACAGGTTCACCGGCTGCACGGGTGCTCTGGTTCCGGTTCAAGGTTCTCAGGTCCCGGTTCACAGGTTTCAGTTCGGGTTCCGTGGTCAGATAACCCCTGCCGCACGCATGTCGGTGAGCTGCGATGTGGCAAGCCCCAAGTCTCCGGTCAGGATTTCTTCGGTGTGTTCCCCCAGCGCCGGTGGCGGGCGACGTACGGCACCGGGCGTTGCAGACAATTTCACGGGGACCCCAAGCACCTGCACCGGTCCTGCGCTTGAATGCTGCAGCACATGCACCATTTCGCGCGCCAGGAGCTGCTCGTCCGTCAGGACTTCCTGGAGGTTCCGAACCGGCCCCGCCGGGATTCCCGCATCGTTCAGCATTTCGAGCCACTGCGATCGGGTGTGCTTTAAAAACGCCTCGGCGACGATTGGGCGCAGCGCTCCGTAGTTGCGAACGCGGTCGCGGTTCGTCGCAAAGCGAGGATCAGCCGCGAAGGCGTCGAGACCGGCGACGCGACAGAATTTTCGCCAGAGCTCGTCGTTTCCCGCCGCCAGCACCACTTCACCATCAGCCGCCTGAAACGTTTCGTACGGAGCGACGGTCGGGTGTGCGTTGCCGTGCCGTTCCGGTGGCGTCCCGGTCACGAAATAGATGCCTGCCTGATAGGTCAGCAATGCGGCGACCGAGTCGAGCATTGCGATATCGACATGCTGCCCGCGGCCGGTTCGCTCGCGCGCGTACAGAGCCAGCAAAGTGCCTTGTGCCGCGAACAGTCCGGCGGCAAGGTCGGCGATTGCAACTCCCAACCTTGTATCCGCAGGCATCCGGAGGTCCCGTGAGGCTCATGATGCCCGCCTCGCCCTGCAGGACGGCGTCGTATCCCGCGCGCTCGCGTAGCGGACCGCTGTGGCCGAAGCCCGAGATTGACGTGTAGATCAGCCGGGGGTGCTTGGCGTGCAGCGCCTCGTATCCGAGCCCCATCTCGTCGAGCGTACCCGGTCGAAAGTTCTCGACGAGAATGTCTGCGCGCGCAATCAGCTCGTCCAGCAGTCGTCGGCCCTCAGGGTGCTTGAAGTTCAGCGTGAGGCTTTCCTTGTTTCGATTGATGCTCAGGAAATACGCACTTTCGCCGTTTACAAACGGGGGACCCCACGCCCGCGTATCGTCGCCAAGCCCCGGCCGCTCGATCTTGATGACTCGGGCGCCCATGTCCGCGAGCTGCATGGTGCAATACGGTCCGGAAAGCACCCGGCTGAGATCCAAAACGGTGATTCCTTCGAGGGGGCGAGCGAGTTCTCTGGAATGATCCACGGCGAAATGCTATACCGTTGCTCCCGCGGGAATCCATGACACCGCCAGCCGGGATCGCGCGCCTGCGGTACACTCGTTGTATGAGACGGGGGCCCTCCCTCGTTCTGCTGATGGGCGCTGTGTTAGCGCTGGCGGCAGTAGCCGCCTATGCGCAGGGCTACAGGTTTCGCGAAGGAAGCCTCGCCGCCAGATACGCCCCACCGCGCATGCCAGATGCGGGTTTCGTGGTGTGCCGCCTCGCGTACCGAAGCGTGCGCGTAGAGCCGATGGGCATCGGATGGCAGACGGACTACCCGTTTGCTGAAATCAACCTGACGACGCGATTGTCAGAGCTCACGAAGACGCGGGTCAGCCGCAGTGCGGAAGGCCAGCCGAATCACTTCGTGGTGCGGCTGACCGACGATGCGCTGTTCAATTGTCCGATGACGATGGCGTCCGACGTCGGATCACTCGGATTCGGTCCCGGCGAAACCGAGCGGTTGCGCACCTACTTGTTGAAGGGCGGCTTTCTCTGGGTTGACGACTTCTGGGGCACGCTCGCGTGGCGGCAATGGTCAACGGAAATCGCCAAGGTTCTTCCGCCGTCCGATTATCCCATCGAGGAAGTGCCGCTCGACGATCCGATGCTGCGAAGCATGTTCGAGGTCGTGAAGGTTCCGCAGATCACAAACATCCAGTTCTGGCGAGGCGTCGGGGGACAGACCACTTCTGAACGCGGATCCGACAGCGCTGAGGTACATCTGCGTGCGATTCGAGACGACCACGGGCGCATCATGGTGCTGATGACGCACAACACCGATGTCGCCGATTCGTGGGAACGCGAAGGTGAGGACCCCGGATTCTTCTACCAGTTCTCTCCTGATGGATATGCTCTCGGCATCGACGTCATGCTGTATGCGATGACACATTAACCAGGGTTTCGTAAGTCGGGACCAAAACTCGAAAATCAGGCCCCATCCTTCCTCGAATACCAGCAGCTGGACCCCGGTCACTGCAGTCGGCCACGCGATTGCGTCGACCGGTACGCCATATGCAAGAATCGAACATACCCATGCAATCTATCAACGGATTCATCGCGGTTGCTGTGGTGCTGTTCGCATTCACAGCTTACGCTCAGACCCCTGGCGGCAATGCCGCTGCTCGAGCGCTCAAGAACCCGGTCTCGTCGACGCCGGCTTCCATCACTGCGGGTGCAGCCGCGTTCAAGAAATACTGTGCCTTCTGCCACAATGCCGACGCGAAAGGGAACGGCCCTCTCGCGCCGAAAGACTCCAACCCTCCGGACCTGACCGACGCCACGTGGGTTCACGGATCGTCCGACGGGGAAATCTTCACCGTGATCGTCAATGGCGCGGGTCCCAACTCCAAGATGGTGGGGTTCAAGGGGAAGATGCCGGACCAGGACGTCTGGCACATCGTCAACTTATCTGCGCAGCCTCGGACCGAAGACCCGCGGACGCTGAGTCGGAGAGTCCTCCTGCGCGTCCCCACGCGTTTCATCGTGCTTGTGGCGGTGTGCGTCGCTGCGCTGGCGACCGGCGTGGCGTGTCGGTACGTGCAGTCGAACGTCGCCCACGTCAGCGACGACGAAAGAGCTGCCACCGCTTCCCGGCCAGCCCACCGGCGTGTTTACAACCGCACGTCCCACATTCGGCGCGGCCGTCAATGACTTTCTGAATCGGCGGCCCGACGCGCAACAGCCGATCGAGTTCCCGCACAACACGCACGTCGGCAAGGGCGTCATGTGCGAGTTCTGCCACGAAGGGGTGGACAAGGGACCGGTGGCGGGCATTCCGGGCCTCAGGACCTGCATGATCTGCCACGATGCCATTGCGACCGATAGGCCTCGCATCCAGCAGATGGCGGCGATGCGAGACAAGGGCATCGACCTGGCGTGGCAACGCGTCTACGGGTTCGCCAACGAAGATCACGTCAAGTTCAATCATGCGCCGCACATCCGAGCGAAGGTCGAATGCTCGACCTGTCACGGGAACGTCGCAGAACAGACCGTGGCGCAGCGGAACGTCGAGCACACGATGGGCTTCTGCGTAAATTGCCATAACGAACGGAAGGCGTCGATTGATTGCCTGACGTGTCACTTCTAGCAAATGCAAGATTCAAAATTCAAAATTCAAACGAGGACGTTTAGCGCGTTGTTTGCATTTTGCATTTTGCATTTTGCGGGTCGTGGTGCTGTCTAATGGATCGTCGCTCGTTCATCAAGCTCACGGCGGTCACCGGCACGAGCGCGGCGCTCGCCAGTTGCGGCAACCCCGAAAACCAGATCATTCGATTCCTGCCCGGCGAGGACATCGTCCCCGGTATCGCCGTATGGAAGCCGGGCGTCTGTCCGCTCTGCCGGGCGGGATGCGGGCTCACCGTTCGCGTCATGGATGCAGAGGCCGATGTGCTCCGCGACGGTCAGGCGGGCATCGTCCGGATGTCCGCGGCGAAGAAACTCGAGGGCGCGCCGGAGCACCTGGTCAATCGAGGCGGCCTGTGTCCGCGCGGCCAGGCCGGCATCCAGATTACCTACCACCCGGACCGAATCACGCAGCCGCTGAAGCGTTCCGGTTCGCGTGGCGACGGTCGATACGACGCGATCTCCTGGGACGACGCAATCGGCGAGGTTGTGTCGAGGCTGAATACGCTCGAGGCGGCCGGGAATCAGAAGTCGCTCGCGTGTCTGGCGCGCAGCGGCGCGAGTCATCGCGACGTTCTGATACGTCAATTTCTGGCGCGATTCGGCGCCCCTGCGCCGGTTGCGCACGATCTGTTCGGTGACGAAGTGCTGCGCCGTGCGAACGCGCTGAGCTTCGGACGCGAGCAACTGCCAACGTTTGATCTCGCCAACGCACGGCACGTCCTCAGTTTCGGTGCTGATTTCCTCGGGACATGGAATTCGCCGGTGGCGCAAAGCGTCGGCTACGGTCAGATGCGCCGCGGTCGACCCGGCATACGCGGATCGTTCGTGCAAGTCGAATCGCGCATGTCGCAGACCGGTGCAAATGCCGACGAGTGGGTGCCCGTCCGGCCGGGCACCGAAGGGGTTCTTGCCCTGGGCCTGGCGCATCTCATCATGGCTGAGAAGCTTCTCCCTGTTCCGCCCGCGTCCAGCGCGGTTCGGCTGCTGGCCGGATGGAATGAAGGGCTGGCGGCCTATTCGCCCCAACGGGTTGAAGAGATTACTGGTGTGCCAGCTGTCCGTCTCGCACGTTTGGCGCGCCGCTTCGTCGGGGAGAGTCCGGCGGTGGCGATTGCGGGAGGACCGGCCGCTCGCGCATACCAACGGGATCTTCACGGCGCTGGCCGTCAATGCTCTCAACACGCTGGTCGGCAACATCGATCGCCAGGGGGGCATTTCGTTCACGCCGCAATTCGACGTGGCGGTTGCCGTAAAGGCTCCCGCGCCTGGTGCTCCCCCGGCGCTTGCCCTTGCGCAATGGAGTGCTGCTCTGGCCAGCGGTTCCACGGCGGAGGTGCTGTTCGTCGACGGAGTAAATCCTGTGTTTACGGCGCCTCCTGCCTGGCGCGTCCGCGACGGGCTCGACAAGGTGCCGTACATCGTCAGCTTTGGCAGCTTCCTCGACGAGACGAGCGTGATGGCGGATCTCATCCTGCCCGATCATTCGTTTCTGGAAGCGTGGACCGAGGCGGTGCCTGAGTCCGGTGCGCAGGCGTCGGTTGTCAGCGTAGCGCCCGCCGTGATGCGTCCCTTGTACGACACGCGCGCCACGCCGGACGTACTGCTCGACATCGCTCGCCGGCTGCAACGGCCGCTCGAGTTTCCATGGCAGTCGTTCGAAGAAATGCTCGCGGCCTCGTTCGGGGCGCTTCCTCCGGCCGCACCGGATGTGGATGCCTGGACCGACGCACAGGGCAAGGGGATGTGGTCGGGCACGCTTCCGGCAGCGCTGGCGCGTCAGTCGGCCGCGGCGGTCAATGCACCGACTGTCGCACAAGCGTATGAGGAACCGCGGTTCGACGGCGAGGCGAGCGAATATCCCTTCCATTTCCTGCCGTATCCGTCGAGCACGTTCTTCGACGGCTCGCTGGCTCACCTGCCGTGGCTGCAGGAGATGCCGGACCCGATGACGTCGGCGATGTGGAGCAGCTGGATCGAGATCAATCCGAGCACGGCAGTAAAGCTGGGGCTTGGTGAAGGTGATGTCGTCGAGGTCGCGTCCACACAGGGGGCCATACGCGGCTCCGTGGTCATCACGCCGGGTATTGCGCCTGACGTCGTAGCCATGCCCGTAGGGCAGGGGCATCGGTTTTTCACGCGCTACGCCAGCGGCCGCGGAGCGAATCCGATGGAGATCGTGGCCCCGCTTACCGAACCTGTCACCGGCGCATTGGCGTGGGCCGCAACGCGCGTGCGTGTTTCGCGCGTGGGGCCGCCTGACGGGCGTCTGATCCTGTTCGCTGGCGGGATGCGAGAGCACGTGGAGCAGGAGAGGTAGCAAACATGGCTCGATGGGGGATGGCGGCCGATTTGGACCGGTGTAACGGCTGTGGCGCCTGCGTCGTCGCGTGCCACGCCGAGAACAACATTTCGACCGTTGGTCCCGATCAGGCCGCACGAGGTCGTGCAAAGCACTGGCTTCGCGTGGAACGTTACTGGGAAGGCGAGTTCCCCGACGTGCAACTGAAGTTCCGGCCGGTCATGTGCCAGCAGTGCGACAACGCCCCTTGTGAGCCAGTGTGTCCCACGTATGCAAGCCATCACACCGACGAGGGGCTCAACGCCCAGGTATACAACCGGTGCATCGGCACGCGGTATTGCGCGAATGCCTGCCCTTACAGCGTTCGCTTCTTCGATTTCTTCAACCCCTCCTGGGACAAGCCTCTCCACTTGCAGCTGAATCCGGATGTGTCGCTGCGCGAAGTGGGCGTCATGGAGAAGTGCACGTTCTGTGTCCAGCGCATCAAGGGTGCGCAGATTCAGGCGAAGGCAGAAGGGCGCGAGCTCCGTGATCGAGAGATCCAGCCCGCTTGCGTGCAGTCATGCGCTCCACGCGCGCTCGTGTTCGGCGACCTCGAAGACCCCGAGAGTGAAGTGTCGCGCCTGTCGCGATCGCCGCGAAGCAGCAAGCTGCTCGAGGACGTCGGCACACGGCCCAAGGTCGCCTATCTGGAACGGTTATCAGACGTATGACCCATCCCACCGGAGCGCGGATCAACAGCGACCTGCTGCGGCCGCTGTTCAACACGTCGTGGCGGTTCTATCTCCTCGTCGTCATCTTCGGCGGCATCGTCGGCCTCGGCCTGACCACGTGGATGGCGCAGGCGTACCTCGGCTACGGCATCACGGGTATCCGATGGCCGATCTACTGGGGGTTCTACGTCACGAGCTTCGTGTTCTGGATCGGCATCAGCCACGCAGGCACGCTGATTTCGGCGATTCTCAGGCTGGTGAACGCCGGCTGGCGCCGTCCGGTGACACGCTGCGCGGAGGTGATTACCGTCTTTGCGCTGATGATCGGCGCTCTGTTTCCGATCATTCACCTCGGACGACCGTGGTTGGCGTTCTGGCTCTTTCCCTATCCGAGCGAGCGCATGATCTGGCCCAATTTCCGTTCGCCGCTCGTGTGGGATTTCTTCGCGATCAACACCTACCTGACCGGGAGCGTGCTGTTTCTCCTGCTGCCAATCATTCCGGACTTTGCCGTAGTGCGCGACAAGTCCACCGGGTTGAGGCGGCGGATCTATGGTGCGCTCGCGCTGGGATGGCGCGGCACGCCGAAGCAGTGGCACCGACTCGAGACGGCGATGCAGATCATGGCCATTGCGATCATCCCAGTGGCCGTGTCGGTGCACACGATTGTGTCGTTCGACTTCTCGATGGCCCCGGTGCCCATGTGGAACACCACCATCTTCGGACCATACTTCGTCGCCGGAGCTATTTTCAGCGGCATCGCGGGGCTGCTCATAGCGATGGCCGTTCTCCGCAAGTTTCTTCACCTCGAGGAATACCTGCACCCCGTCCACTTCGAGAATCTGGGGAAACTGCTGCTGGTCATGGCGCTGCTGTGGGGCTACTTCGTCTTCAACGAGCGGCTCGTGACGTACTACGGCAACGAACCGGCGGAGATGGCGGTCTTCTGGCGGACACAGCGCGACTCATTCGCCCCGCTCTACTGGACGATGGTGATCGGAAACTTTGTGCTTCCGGTCGTGCTCATGGGGATCCGGCGCTTCCGCACGATCACGGGGTGTGTGATCGCCTCGCTCGGTGTCATCGTCGGCATGTGGCTCGAGCGATTCCTGATCATCGTTCCAGCGCTCGGTCACAAGTATCTGCCGTACAGCTTCGGCGTCTACCGCCCTACGCTTCCGGAGATCATCATCGCCGGGTCGACGTTCGCAGCGATGGCCCTGCTGTATGTGCTCTTCGCGAAGGTTGTTCCGATTATCTCGATGTGGGAGCTCAAGGCAGGTGGGCATCCGTCGCCCGAGCCCATTCCGCCAGCGACTGAAGCGCACCGGCTGGGGGACCTCCATCTATGAAGGCCGTTTACGGGCTCTACCGGGACGGGCAGGCCGCGCAGCACGCGGTGAACCGGCTGCGTGCAGCCGGGATCGCGGATCGCGACATCACGGTCATATCCGCGCAGCCGATGGAGGACTATGAATTCGGGCACATGGACAAGGCGACTTGGATGTGGTGGCTGGCCTGCCTCGGCGGTCTCATCGGAATGTCCGTCGGATTTGGACTGACGTGGCTGACCGAGACCGCGTGGCCCATCGATGTCGGAGGGTTGCCGATCTACGCGTGGTGGCCGAACCTCATCATTATCTTTGAGTTGACGATGCTAGGCGCCATTACTGCGACGGTGGCGACGCTGGTCGTTTCGGCGTTGCTGCCGACCCGTGGACGGACTCTGTATGACCCGGAAGTCACCGACGGCAACATTCTGGTCGGCGTCGAGAATCCTTCCCCAGCGTCCGTCTCAGACCTCGAGATGGTGCTCAGTGCGCCGCCGGGTGCTCGAGTCAAAACCCTCTAGGTACGTTGCCACGGCGAACGTCGCAGGCTGCGGATTGCCGCAGAAAATGGCGGTTGCAGACCCGCTGTAGAGTCAGTGGGATTGATTGCGACCGGCCGTGTCGGCGTGTTATATTCGTCAGGTTCTCCTGAGGCTAGGAGACCCTATCTAGCCTCAACCGCACTGGAAGCGGCCGGCGAGCTGGCTTCCTTGGGCAAACCAGGCGGGACGGAGCCGGTTGCCCCCGCGTATCACACAGATAGGGGTTTTCAGTTTCAGGTGCCAGATGCGTGGTGCCGCCTCGAAGGGGCACCCGCTCTCAAGGCCTGGAACGACGCAGGGCGATCCGCACAGCGGACCGTCCGGTCAGTGCTGTCGGCCGGGGCGACACACCCGACCGGCGACGCTGGCGGGCGTTAGCAATTTGCACGGGGCGTATGACGCTGTGTTCGCGTGTACGCGCTCCGGGCGCTTGAGAGTGTTGAGGACCGATGCCGACTATCAGTCAGCTTGTTCGCGACGGACGCAAGAGGATTATCACGAAGACGAAGAGCCCGGCGCTCCAGGTGAGTCCGCAGAAGCGGGGCGTCTGCGTGCGCGTCTTCACGCAGACACCGAAGAAGCCGAATTCGGCGCTTCGAAAGGTCGCGCGTGTTCGCCTGACGAACGGCATCGAAGTGACAACTTATATCCCTGGTGTCGGCCATAACCTGCAGGAGCACTCGCTCGTGCTCATCCGCGGCGGCCGCGTGAAGGATTTGCCCGGCGTTCGCTATCACGTAGTGCGCGGCACGCTAGACGCAGTGGGTGTCCAGGGACGCAAGCAGGGGCGATCGAAGTACGGAGCGAAGCGACCCAAACAATGAATTTACGAATTCAATAGTGCTGATTTATGCCACGTAGACGAGAGATTCCAAAGCGCGAGCTGGTTGCTGACCCGCTTTACAACAGCGCGCTGGTCAGCAAGTTCATCAACACGGTGATGTCCGACGGCAAACGCAGCCTTGCGGAACGGATCATGTACGAGAGCTTCGACATCATCAAGGATCGCACCGGCGACGACCCGCTGAAGATCTTCAAGAAGGCGGTTGAGAACGTGAAGCCGAGCCTCGAGGTGAAATCGCGCCGCGTGGGGGGCTCGAACTATCAGGTTCCAGTTGAGGTCAATCCCAATCGTCGGCTGTCGCTCAGCATCCGGTGGCTCGTCGGCTTCGCGCGACAGCGCGGCGACGGCAAGACCATGCAGGAGAAGCTGGCGAACGAACTTCTGGACGCGTCCAACCTGCGAGGCGGAGCGGTGAAGAAGCGCGAAGACACTCATCGTATGGCTGAAGCCAACAAGGCATTTGCGCATTACCGCTGGTAAATGTCTTTGAAGGTGCACTGACAGGTTTCTAGAAATGCCCCGCCAGACCCCGCTCGAACGGACCCGGAACATCGGCATCATGGCCCACATCGATGCCGGGAAGACGACCACCACGGAGAGGATCCTCTTCTACACAGGGATTACGTACAAGATCGGCGAGGTCCACGAAGGCACCGCGGTCATGGACTGGATGGAGCAGGAGCAGGAGCGCGGCATCACGATTACGTCTGCCGCGACCACGTGCTTCTGGCGCGATAGCCGGATCAACATCATCGACACGCCTGGGCACGTCGACTTCACCGCCGAAGTCGAGCGGTCGCTGCGTGTGCTCGACGGCGCGGTCGCGGTGTTCGACGCCGTTTCCGGCGTGGAGCCTCAGTCCGAGACGGTGTGGCGTCAGGCGGACAAGTACCGCGTTCCGCGCATCTGCTTCGTCAACAAAATGGACCGCGTCGGCGCCGACTTCAAGCAGACGCTCCATCAGATCGAGTCGAAGCTTGGGAGCAATCCCGTTGCGATTCAGCTTCCGATTGGGAGCGAGGACAAGTTCCGTGGCGTGATCGACCTGGTCAAGATGAAGGCGATCACCTACAAGGACGAGACGATGGGGGCCGACTACATCGTTTCGGAAATCCCTCCCGAAATGGCGGCGGAAGTCAAGGAATACCGCGAGAAGCTGATCGAGAAGGTCAGCGAGCACGACGACGCGCTGCTCGAGAAATACCTGCACGGCGAGGAAATCACCGAGGATGAAATCCGGGCTGTGCTGCGCAAGCGGGTGGTAAAGTCCGTGCGCAGCGAGGCGGCACCGTTCGTCGTCGTCATCTGCGGTTCGGCGTTCAAGAACAAAGGTGTCCAGCCGCTTCTCGACGCCGTCGTCGACTATCTGCCGTCGCCAGTCGATGTACCGCCGATTACCGGTCTCGACCCCGCCGCAAAGGAAGAGACGCTCGTCGAGCGTCCTGCGTCGGACAACGCGCCGTTTGCCGCGCTCGCGTTCAAGATCATGACCGATCCGTTCGTCGGTCAGCTCACCTTCATCCGTGTGTATTCCGGCGTGCTGACGTCGGGGTCGTCCGTTTACAACACCACGAAGGGTCGTCACGAGCGCGTCGGCCGTCTCCTCAAGATGCACGCCAACAAGCGCGAGGAGATCAAGGAAGTGTATGCCGGCGATATTGCAGCGGCCGTTGGACTGAAGCAGGTCAGCACCGGCGATACGCTTTGCGACGAAAAGAAGCCCGTCGTCCTCGAGTCGATGGACTTCCCGGAGCCGGTTATTTCACTGGCGATTGAGCCGAAGACCAAAGGCGACCAGGAGAAGCTCGGGCAGGGTCTCGCCAAGCTGATGGCGGAAGACCCGACTTTTCGCGTGAACACGGACGAGCAGACCGGACAGGTCGTGATTCGCGGCATGGGCGAGCTGCACCTGGAGATCATCGTCGACCGCTTGAAGCGCGAGTTCAACGTCGAAGCAAGCGTCGGCAAGCCCCAGGTCGCCTACAAGGAAACCCTCACGCGTCCCGCGGACGGCGAAGGCCGCTACGTGCGGCAGACCGGCGGTCGCGGTCAGTACGGACACGCCAAGATTCACCTGTTTCCGTCAGAGCCAGGTACCGGCTACGTCTTCGAGAACGAGATTGTCGGTGGTGCGATTCCAAAGGAATTCATCAAGCCGATCGACGAAGGCATAAAAGAGGCGCTGACACGTGGCGTCCTGGCAGGCTACCCGGTCGACGACGTCAGGATCGAGCTGTACGACGGCTCGTACCACGACGTCGATTCATCGGAGATGGCGTTCAAGATCGCGGGGTCGCTGGCATTTCAGGACGCGGCGAAGAAGGCGAAGCCGGTGCTACTCGAGCCGGTCATGCGCGTTGAAGTCGTGGTCCCGAAGGATTACCTCGGTGACGTGATGGGCGACCTGGCGAGCCGTCGCGGGCGCATCCAGTCACAGGAGGATCGCGGCGGGACGCAGATCATCAAGGCGCGCGTGCCGCTATCTGAGATGTTCGGTTATGCGACGGATTTGCGCTCGCGTACGCAGGGTCGCGCCACCTATTCGATGCACTTCGATCGATACGAGCAGGCGCCCCAGAACGTGAGCGAAGAAGTGGTGGCCCGGATTCAGGGGACGAAATAGGTCCCAGCGCCCAGATCCCAAATTGGTTGGGATTTGGAACGTGGGATTTGGGATTTCGAGCGGAGCGAGAGATGGCGAAAGAGAAATTTGATCGGTCCAAGCCGCACGTCAACGTGGGGACGATCGGGCACATCGACCACGGGAAGACGACGTTGACGGCGGCGCTGACGAAGGTGGCGGCGGACAAGGGGTGGGCGAAGTATGTGCCGTATGACGAGGTGGCGAAGGCGTCGGAATCGCAGGGGCGTCGGGACGACACGAAGATTCTGACGATTGCGTCGAGCCACGTGGAATATGCGACGGCGAATCGGCACTACGCGCACGTGGACTGCCCGGGGCACGCCGACTACATCAAGAACATGATCACGGGGGCGGCGCAGATGGACGGCGCGATTCTGGTGGTGAGCGCGACCGACGGGCCGATGCCGCAGACGCGGGAGCACGTGCTGCTGGCGCGGCAGGTGAACGTGCCGCACCTGGTGGTGGCGCTCAACAAGGTGGACGCGGTGGACGACCCGGAGCTGCTGGACCTGGTGGAGCTGGAGGTGCGGGAGCTGCTGACCAGCTACGGGTTCAAGGGGGACGACATCCCGGTGGTGCGGGTGAGCGCGCTCGGGGCGCTGAACGGGGATCCGGACGGGGTCGCGGGGGTCATCAAGCTGATGGAGGCGCTCGACACGGCCATCCCGATTCCGGAGCGGGAAATCGACAAGCCGTTCATGATGCCGATCGAAGACGTGTTCTCGATCTCGGGCCGGGGGACGGTGGTGACGGGGCGGGTGGAACGGGGCCAGGTGAAGGTCGGGGAAGAGATCGAGATTGTGGGGTTCCGGCCGACGGAGAAGAAAGTGGTGACCGGGGTGGAGATGTTCCGGAAGCTGCTGGACGCGGGGGTGGCGGGGGACAACATCGGGGTGCTGCTGCGCGGGGTGGAAAAGACGGACGTGGAGCGGGGGCAGGTGCTGGCCAAGCCGGGGTCGATCAAGCCGCACACGCACTTCAAGGGCGAGGTCTACATTCTGTCGAAGGAAGAAGGGGGGCGGCACACGCCGTTCTTCAACGGGTATCGGCCGCAGTTCTACATCCGGACGACGGACGTGACGGGAGTGCTGAAGCTGCCCGAGGGCGTGGAGATGGTGATGCCGGGGGACAACACGCCGATCACGGGCGAGCTGATCACGCCGGTGGCGATCGAGAAGGGGAGCCGGTTCGCGATTCGCGAAGGCGGGCGCACGGTAGGCGCGGGCACCATTACGGACATTATTCAGTAGTCCTACAAGGATTTAGTCATGGCGATGTTCAGCGACAAGATTCGAATCCGTCTGAAGGCGTACGACGCGCGGATTCTCGACCAGTCGACGGGCGAAATCGTGGAAACCGCCAAGCGCACGGGCGCGCAGCTGGCCGGACCGATCCCGCTGCCAACGTCGAAGAACAAGTGGACCGTGCTGCGGTCGCCGCACGTCGACAAGAAGTCGCGCGAGCAGTTCGAGATCCGCACGCACAAGCGCTTGATCGATATCTTCGAGCCGACGTCTCAGACAGTGGACGCGTTGATGAAGCTCGACTTGCCGGCTGGCGTCGATGTCGAGATCAAAGCGTTCGGAAAAGAGCACGGGAAATAACCGGAAGCCCACCGGAGACCTTTAGGTCTCCGGAAGGAACACGTGATGGTCACAGGAATAATCGGCAAAAAGGTCGGCATGACGCAGCTGTTCGCCGCGGACGGCACGGTTCAACCGGCGACTGTCCTGAGGGCGGGTCCGTGCGTGGTGTCGCAGGTGAAAACCGTGGACCGCGACGGGTACGAGGCGGTTCAGCTCGGCTTCGTCGATGCGCGACCCAGCCGCGAAAACAAGCCGTCGGAAGGGCACTTCAAGAAGGCGGGTGTGCCACCCACGCGAATCCGCCGGGAAGTGCGGCTCAAACCTGGCGGCGACCCATTGAAGGCCGGAGACCAGGTGAACGTCTCCATCTTTGCGGATGGCGAGCGCGTGGACGTGATCGGCACCAGCCGCGGTAAAGGGTTTCAGGGAGTGGTGAAGCGGCATCACTTCCGCGGTGGCCGCGCCACGCACGGGTCGATGTTTCACCGGGCTCCTGGGTCGATCGGTGCATCGTCCTATCCGTCGCGCGTCGTGAAGGGAATGCGCATGGCAGGGCACATGGGCGCCGGCCAGGTGACCGTGCGCAACCTCAAGGTGCTCCGCATTGACGCAGACAAGAACCTGCTCGTGGTGGAAGGCGCGGTGCCGGGCGGCCCGAACAGCGTGATTCTCATCAGGAAGGCGATCGCTGCCAAGCCGGTGAGAGTGGCACAGGCGGAACCGGTCAAGAAGAAGGGCAAGAAATGACCGTTGATGTCGTGAACGCACAGAACGAGAAGATCGGCTCGGTCGAGCTGCGCGACGACGTGTTCGGCGGCCGGATCAAAACCGATCTGATCCACGAGTCTGTGGTGCGCGCCAACGCAGCCGACCGCCGCGGCACCCACGCCACCAAGACCCGCGCGCTCGTCAGCGGCAGCGGAAAGAAGCCGTGGCGCCAGAAGGGGACCGGGCGTGCGCGCGTCGGCGAGATTCGCAATCCGCTATGGCGAAAGGGCGGCACCGTATTCGGTCCGCAGCCGCGGAGCTACGAGTACCGTGTGCCGCGAAAGGTCGAGAAGGGCGCGCTCCGTGCCGCGCTCTCGCAGAAGCTGCGGGACGGGAACGTGGTTGTCGTCGACGCGCTGACCGTTGCCGAGATCAAGACGAAAGCAGCGGCGGAAATGCTGAAGCGACTCGGCGTCGGCGGCAAGGCGCTGCTGGTCGATACGCAGCCGGAAGACAAGCTGACGCTATCGATGCGCAATATCGAGGGCGTGCGTGTGGTGCCGAGCAATCGGGTGAGCGCGCGCGACGTGATGGATACGCGCCACGTCGTCCTTACGAAAGCGGCGCTCGAGAGGCTGCAGGAGGCACTCGGCTAACGCCGAATTGCAGGGTTTATGAAGCTGACTGATGTAATCCGGCGGCCGATCATCACCGAGAAGACGACGCTCATACGCGAAGAGGGACGGACGCTCGTGTTCCAGGTGTTGAAGGACGCCAACAAGATCGACATCAAGCGGGCTGTGGAGGCGCTGCTCGGATCGAAGGTCGAGAGCGTTCGGACGTCCGTCGCGCACGGGAAGGTGAAGCGGCAGGGCCGTTATGCCGGTCGACGTCCTGACTGGAAGAAGGCGTACGTCAAGCTGCGGGAAGGTGAGAAGTTACCTGAGTTCCTGCAAGGTGCGTGAAGGCCTGAGCCCTACAAGGATCAGAAATATGCCCATACGTAAGTACAACCCGACGTCGCCAGGAACGCGGTTCAGGACCGTGCAGACATTCGACGAGATCACGACGAACCAGCCCTACCGCCCGTTGACGGAAAACCTGCATCGATCGGGCGGGCGCAACAATCGGGGTGAGGTCACGTCGTGGTGGCGCGGCGGCGGCCACAAGCGGCTGTATCGCGTGATCGATTTCAAGCGGGACAAGAAGGACATTGCCGGCAAGATCTCCACCGTCGAGTACGACCCGAACCGGTCGGCGCATATCGCGCTGGTGACGTACGCGGATGGTGAGAAGCGCTACATCCTTCAGCCGCTCGGGATCAAAGTTGGTGACACCATCGTTGCCGGCGACAACGTCGACATCCTGCCTGGCAACTGTCTGCCGCTCAAGAACATTCCGCTCGGCACGCAGATCCACAACGTTGAGCTGCGTCCCGGCAAGGGTGGACAGATTGCGCGCAGCGCGGGATCGTCGGTGCAGCTCATCGCCCGTGAAGGGCTATATGCGTCGGTGAAGCTGCCGTCTGGAGAGGTGCGGAAGATCAATGTCGAATGCGTCGCGACGATCGGTCAGATCGGCAATCTCGATCACGAGAATGTCTCGATCGGCAAGGCGGGCCGCAGCCGCTGGCTCGGCAAGCGGCCGCACGTGCGCGGCGTCGCGATGAACCCGGTGGATCATCCGCTGGGTGGCGGCGAGGGGAAAACGTCCGGAGGACGGCATCCGGTGTCGCCGTGGGGACAGCCCACGAAGGGCTTCAAGACCCGGCGGCGCAAGGACACCGACCGTTTCATCGTCCAGAGGAGAACGAAGTAGAGGAGGCCTTCAGGCCTCCGGAGACCTGAAGGTCTCCGGCTACCGTAGGCAACAACATGAGTAGATCGCTTAAGAAGGGCCCGTTCATCGACACCGCGCTGCTCGAAAAGGTCGAGGCGCTCAACCGGGGCAATGACAAGAGGGTCGTGAAGACGTGGTCGCGCCGGTCGACCGTGATCCCCGAGATGGTCGGCCATACGCTCGCGGTGCACAACGGAAAGAAGTTCATCCCTGTGTACATCACCGAGAACATGGTGGGCCACAAGCTCGGTGAGTTCTCGCCGACGCGCGCGTTCAAGGGGCACACGACGAAGACTGAAAAGGCTGCCGCCGCGGCAGCAGCTCCGCCGGGAGCGCCGGGTGGCGGCGGTGCCGGCGCCGGCGCTGGCGGAGGCGGTGCCGCAGGAGGGAAGGCATGATCGAAGCGCAAGCGACCGCGCGCGGGATCCGCACCTCCGCTCAGAAGGCGAGTCTCGTGTGTGCACTTATTCGCGGCAAAGGTGTCAACCAGGCTCTCGCGACACTGCAGTTCACCCGGAAGACCATTGCCAGAGAGCTGGCCAAGGTCCTGCGCTCGGCGGTTGCCAACGCACAGCAGAGAGACGGGTTCAGCGGCGACGTCGAACGTCTGTACGTTGCAGCATGTTTTGCGAATCAGGGCACCTCGATGAAGCGCGTGCGTCCGGCACCAATGGGCCGCGCGTTTCGCGTCACCAAGCGTACGGCGCACCTCACGGTGCACGTGGCCGAGCGCCCGTTGAAAATCGCTCGCGTGGCGGGAGAGACCGATGCGGCCGCGAAACCCGCGCGTGCGCGAAAGACCGCCGCCGAGAGCGGTGCGAAGAAGACGGCCAGGAAAGCGGCGGCGAAGGCGTAAATCCGTCAATTTTAGAGAGAGGCTACTGTGGGCCAGAAGGTTCACCCCTACGGATTCAGGCTCGGATTCAATAAGACGTGGCGCTCGCGCTGGTACTCGGATCGCGACTACGCAAAGCTCCTGCACGAGGATCTCGCGCTCCGTGAGAACCTGAAGAAGCGGTTTTCGCACGCCGGTGTGTCGCGGATCGAGACCGAACGCGCGGCCAACAAGCTGAAGATCGACATCTACACCTCGCGGCCCGGCATCATCATCGGCCGCAAGGGTACCGAGGTCGACAAGCTCAAGCAGGAAATCCAGAAGCGGACCAGCCGCGAGGTCTTTATCAATATCCAGGAGATCCAGAAGCCCGAGCTCGAGGCGCAGCTGATCTCCGAATCGGTGGCGGTCCAGTTGGAAAAGCGGGTCGCCTTCCGGCGGGCGATGCGGAAGGCCGTCGAATCGGCGCTGCGGTTCGGTGCGCGCGGCATCAAGGTGCGCGTGTCGGGACGCCTGAACGGCGCAGAAATCGCGCGATCCGAATGGTATCTGCACGGGCAGCTGCCGCTGCAGACACTGCGTGCGGACATCGACTACGGCTTCGCGGAAGCCAATACCACGTACGGACAGATCGGTGTGAAAGTGTGGCTCTACAAGGGTGAGCGGCTGGTGCCGCGGACCGGTCGCGAGGAAGAGTACCGCGATCGCTCGCCGCGGAGACCCACGAGGGCTTAACGAATGCGGTCGTTCGCGCTTCTCAGTTCTCGCTTCTCGGGTCGTGTTCAGGTTCCGAACCCGGAAGAAGAACCGAACGTGAACATGAACTGAGCACCGAGAAGCGAGAAGGGTGAACGAGGGGTTGTTCCGATGTTGATGCCCAAGAAGGTCAAGTACAGGAAGCAGCAGCGCGGCCGGATGGCCGGCAAGGCGTGGCGAGGGTCGGACGTCTCGTTCGGCGACTACGGCCTCAAAGCCATGGAACCGTGCTGGTTGACGGACCGGCAGATCGAGGCTGCCCGCGTCGCGATGACGCGCTTCATCAAGCGCGGCGGCAAGATCTGGGTGCGGGTATTTCCTGACAAGCCAATCACGAAGAAGCCGCAGGAAACACGAATGGGCAAGGGAAAGGGCGCACCCGAGCAGTGGGTGTGCGTCGTCCGGCCGGGCCGGATCATGTTCGAGATGGAGGGCGTCACCGAGACGGACGCTCGCCGTGCGATGCAGTTGGCATCGGCGAAGCTGCCTATCAAGACGAAGTTCGCAACCCGCTTTGCGCACGAGAGCGCGTCATGAAGCCGGCTGAAATCCGGGAACTGACGACTGACGATCTGCGCGCGCGTGTGCACGACCTCGATGATCAGCTCTTCCGGCTTCGGATTCAGAAGTCGATGGGGCAGCTGGAAGCGCCCGCCAAGGTCCGTCAGGTCCGCCGCGACCTGGCGCGCATGAAAACGATTCTGCGGGAAAAGGAACAGCAGGCATGAGCGTCAAGTCACAGCTGACCGGCACCGTGGTCAGCGACAAGATGGAGAAGACGGTGGTCGTCGCGGTCGAGCGTCAGGTGCGCCACGAGTTGTACGGCAAGAGTCAGCGCAAGACGTCGAAGTTCGTCGCGCACAACGAGGACAACGAAGCGCGGCTCGGCGACACCGTTGCGATTGCCGAATCGCGGCCGCTCAGCCGCCGCAAACGCTGGGTGGTGACGCGCGTGATCGCCAAGGCACCCAAGGTCTGACGGAGGGCACCCATGATCCAGATGCGTTCGATACTGGACGTTGCCGACAACTCGGGTGCGCGGAAGATCGCGGTCATCAACCCGATTGGCGGATCCACCGGCCGGTACGCCCGACTCGGCGACATCGTAACGGCTTCGGTGAAGGAGGCGACGCCCGACGGCACGGTCAAGAAAGGTCAGGTCGTCAAGGCCGTCATCGTTCGGACCGTCAAGGAGCAGCGGCGCCGTGATGGCAGTTACATCCGGTTCGACCGGAACGCCGCCGTCCTCATCAACGATCAAAACGAGCCGATCGGGACTCGTGTCTTCGGACCCGTGGCCCGCGAACTGCGCGAACGAAGGTTCATGAAGATCATTTCGCTCGCGCCTGAGGTGCTGTAGTCACATGTCCCGCGTCCAGACACCGATTCGCCGCAACGACACCGTCATCGTGACCACCGGTAGAGACCGAGGCAAGCGCGGGCGCGTCCTCCGCGTGGTGCCGGCGGACAACCGCCTGCTCGTCGAAGGCGTGAACATCATCAAGCGGCACACCAGGCCGAACCCGCAGCGGAACATCAAGGGCGGCATCGTGGAGCGTGAAGCTGCGCTGCACGCCAGCAACGTGCAGCTCGTGTGCCCGGAGTGCGGAAAGACGACGCGGATCGGTCACCGTATTCTCAACGATGGCCGGAAAGTGCGCATTTGCCGCAAGTGTGAGGGAGTGGTCGACAAATGACCCGGCTGAAGGAACGCTACGTCAAGGAAGTTGCGCCGACGCTGAAGAAGGAGTTCGGCTACACGAACGTGATGGCCGTCCCCAAAATCGAGAAAATCGTCATCAACATGGGCCTCGGCGAGGCGACGCAGAACGCGAAGCTCGCCGATACGGGGGCCGACGAGCTCGGGCGCATAACGGGGCAGAAGGCCATGGTTCGCCGTGCGACCAAGTCAATCGCGCAGTTCAAGCTTCGTAAGGGTATGCCCGTCGGCGCCATGGTGACGCTGCGCGGCGAACGGATGTACGAGTTCCTGGACCGGCTGATCAGCATCGCGCTCCCGCGCGTCCGCGACTTCCGCGGCGTCTCGTCGAAAGGGTTCGACGGGCGCGGCAACTATACGCTCGGCCTGCGCGATCAGCTGATGTTCCCCGAAATCGACTACATGAAGGTTGACAAGGCCCGGGGCATGAACGTTTCGGTGGTGACGACGGCGAGGACCGATGAAGAGGCCCGAAAGCTGCTGCAGCTCATGGGAATGCCCTTTAGGGCGAATTGAGGGGATCAACCCCTGATACAAGGACACACGATGGCCACGACCGCAAAGATCGCGAAGGAACTGAAGTCGCCCAAGTTCAAGATTCGGCTGCGTAATCGCTGCAAGCTGTGCGGGCGGCCACGGGCGTTCATGCGCAAGTTCAAGATGTGCCGGCTCTGCTTTCGCCGGTTCGCACTCGAAGGCGACGTCACCGGCGTGACGAAGAGCTCGTGGTAGTAGGCAGTGGGCAGTAGGCAGTGCGCAGTAGGAATCAGCAAGTGCTGCCTACTGCCTACCGCCTACTGTGAACAGACAGGGATTACAACGATATGACCGATCCGATTTCCGACATGCTGACGCGGATCCGCAACGCGGTAACGGGCAAACACACCCGTGTGGACGTGCCGGCGAGCAAACTGAAGGTCGAGATTGCGCGCATTCTTCAGGACGAGGGCTACATCCAGGGCTTCAGCCTGGTCGAGGAACCGTCGCAGAAACCTGGACGCCAGTCGCGCCGGGTGATTCGGGTCTTCCTCAAGTACGGGCCGCGTGGCGAGCGCGTGATCAGCGGGATCGAGCGCATCAGCCGGCCCGGGCGCCGGGTCTATCTCGGCGTCGAAGAGGTGCCCGCGGTGCTCGGCGGGCTGGGGACGAACATCCTGACAACGTCGCGCGGCGTGATGACGGGGCGGGCTGCCCGCAAGGCCGGCGTCGGGGGCGAGGTGCTTTGTAACGTTTGGTAAGGTCCGGAGGCCTGAAGGCCTCCGGCTACCGAAGTAAACAGACACGGTAGAACTACACAGACACGGTAGGCGGAACCTTCAGGTCTCCGCGGGGCAGATTGAGATGTCACGTATTGGCAAGAAACCGATAGCAATCCCGAAGGGCGTATCTGTGAAGGTGGCGCCCGATGCCGTCGAAGTGCAGGGTCCCAAGGGCAAGCTGCGGCAGCTGTTGCCTCCCGGGATCGTTTTTACGCAGGAAGACGGCAATCTCGTCGCAAAGCTGCAGCGCGAAGATCCCGAGCTCGGAAAGTTCCACGGTCTCGCGCGTAGCCTCGTCGCCAACGCAGTCGCCGGCGTCGCTGAGGGCTTCAAGAAGGAGCTCGACATCGTTGGAATCGGTTACCGCGCAGAGGTGAAAGGGAAGCAGGTGCACTTCGCGCTCGGCTACGCGCACCCGGTCGTGTTCGAAATCCCCAACGGGATCGACATCGCGATCGAGAAGCAGACGCACATTACGGTGACTGGCGCCGACCGTCAGCTGGTGGGCCAGGTGGCCGCGAACATCCGCCGGTTGCGGAAGCCTGATCCGTACAAGCAGAAAGGCGTGCGGTATACGGGTGAGGTGCTGAAGAAGAAGGTCGGGAAAACCGGGGCATGAGGCGAAACTAAAGACCAAGACGAGACACGACAGGATCGAGAATGAAGATCAAGACCAAAGAGGATCGCCGTGACCGGATCAAGCACCGACTCCGGAAGCGCATTCGGGGTTCGGAGCAGCGGCCGCGCCTGACCGTGTACCGCAGCGTCTCCCACATCTACGTGCAGGTGGTCGACGACATGACCGGCCGCACGATTGCCTCCGCATCGAGCGTCGAGCCGGCGCTCAAGGGAACGTTCGCGAAGCAGGCCAAAGGCGGGAACGTCGCCGGCGCCCAGGCGGTCGGGAAGTCGATCGCACAGCGGCTCATCGACAAAGGGGTCAAGCGGGTCGTGTTCGATCGCAACGGGTTCCTCTATCACGGGCGTGTCAAAGCGGTTGCCGACGCCGCGCGCGAAGCCGGCCTGGAGTTTTGAGCGGCCCATGACCTATCTCGAATGGACGGTCCAGTAATGGCAATGATGAACAGAACGCGCGAAAAGATCGACGCGTCGCAGCTCGACATCAAGGACACGGTCGTGTCCATCAATCGTGTGACCAAGGTCGTGAAAGGCGGCAAGAACTTGAGCTTCAGCGCTCTGGTTGTCGTCGGCGACGGCCACGGCGTCGTGGGCTTCGGCGTCGGCAAGGCGAAGGAAGTGCCGTCGGCCATCAAAAAGGGTATCGAGGCGGCGAAGAAGAACCTGATTCGCGTACCGCTGAAAGGGACGACGATCCCTCATCAGGTGGTGGGCCGCTTCGGTTCGGGCAGCGTCCTGCTGAAGCCCGCGCCCGAAGGCACCGGCCTCATTGCCGGCGGAGCGGTCCGGGCCGTGGTCGAATCCGCCGGTATCCAGAACGTGCTGACCAAGTCGCTCGGATCTGCGAACCCGCACAACGTGGTGCGTGCGACGTTCTCGGGACTGATGGGTCTCAAGGATCCGGCGCAGGTGGCGCGGTTCCGAGGCAAAGAAGAAGGGGAACTGGTCGGCGCTTGACGCGCCGGAAACCGGGAACGACGAAAATGGCCAAGAAGACGGGACAGAAACCGGCCGCAAAGCGCGTCAAGGTAACGCTCGTCAGAAGCACGATCGGCTTCAACGAGACACAGGCGAAGACGGTCGAAGGCATGGGGCTGCACCGGCTGAACCACACGGTGGAGCTGCTCGACACACCGGCGACGCGAGGGATGATTCACAAGGTTCGCCACCTGGTGACGATTAGTGAGTGAACAATGGATCTGAGCAATCTCAAGCCGGCCGAACGGTCGAAGTTTTCGAAGAAACGCGTCGGACGCGGACACGGATCGGGCACGGGCGCCCAGGCCGGGCGCGGCCACAAAGGCGCGAAGTCTCGCTCGGGCTTCAAGTTCAAGCGAGGCTTCGAAGGCGGGCAGATGCCGTTGCACCGCCGCATCCCGAAGCGCGGGTTCCACAACGCGTTCCGGACCGAGTTTGCGGTGGTCAATCTCGACACGCTCGCCGAGCGGTTCGACGCCGGAACGGTGATTACACCCGATCTGTTGCGCGAGCGGGGCATCATCCGTGACCGCCATCATCGGATCAAGGTCCTCGGGCGCGGCGACATCGACAAGAAGCTGACGGTGCAGGCCCACAAGTTCAGCGGAAAAGCGGCGGAGAAGATCGTGGCGGCCGGCGGCGCGGCGCAGGCCATTGGTGAGTAATTACGAATCACTAATCAGAAATCGGTAATAAGAGCTATGGATAACCCGCTCAAGAATCTTTTCGCGGTCACCGACCTCCGCAATCGAGTGCTCTTCACGCTCGGGTTGCTGGGTGTGTACCGAGTCGGCGGTGTCGTCCCGACGCCTGGCGTGAATACCGAAGCGCTGGCGATTCTGGCAGAACAGACCCAGAACACGATGTTCGGGCTGTACAACATGTTCTCCGGCAACAACCTCGCGCAGATGACGATCTTTGCGCTCGGCGTGATGCCGTACATCAGCGCCTCGATCATTCTGCAGCTGCTGACCGTCGTCTGGCCAACGTTGGAGCGGATCTCGAAGGAAGGCGAACTCGGCCGCCGCAAGATCACTCAGTACACACGGTATTTGACGCTGGCGTTGGCGGTTGTCCAGTCGCTGGGCATCGCGTTCTTCCTCGAGGGTCAGACGCAGATCGCGGGCGGGCTGCCGCTCGTCTACGACCCGGGCTGGGGCTTCCGGTTGATGTGCGTCCTGACGATGACCACCGGCACGATGTTCGTCATGTGGCTGGGCGAACAGATCACCGAGCGTGGCATCGGAAACGGGATGTCGCTGCTGATCTTCGCCGGCATCGTTGTTGGCCTCCCGTCGGCGATCCTCACAACGCTCGATCAAATGCGCACGGGTCAGCTGAGCCTGCTGCGCATCGTGTTCCTGCTCCTGATGATGGTGGTCGTCGTGGGCGCAATCATCTTCGTGGAGCGCGGACATCGCCGCATCACCGTTCAGTACGCCAAACGCGTGATCGGCCGCAGGCAGTACGGCGGAACGAGTACACACATTCCGCTGAAGGTGAACACCGGCGGTGTGATTCCGGTGATCTTCGCCTCGTCGATTCTTGCGTTTCCCGCGACGATTGCGCTGATGTTCCCGACCGGGAGCTGGGGCCGCGCGATTGCCGACCAGCTCGCGTACGGCATGCCGCTCTACAACCTGCTGTACGTCGTGGGGATCGTTTTCTTCTGCTACTTCTACACGGCGATCATCTTCAATCCGGATGACGTTGCCGAGAACATGCGGAAGTACGGCGGGTTCATTCCCGGCATTCGTCCCGGCAAGCGCACCGCCGAGTACATCGATACGATCCTGGCGCGGCTCACGCTCGTCGGGGCGCTGTACCTCGCGTGCGTCGCACTGCTGCCGGAATTTCTGCTGACGGGCTTCAGGGTTGCGCCCATTCCGTTCATCGGCGAGCAGCTCGACGCGATACTGCCGACCTGGTTCACGCAGGGGGCAGGCGTGACCTTCTACTTCGGCGGCACGTCACTGTTGATCGTGGTGGGCGTCGCGATGGACACGGTCAACCAGGTGGAATCGCAGCTGATCATGCGGCATTACGACGGCTTCATGAAGAAGACGCGCATCCGTGGACGGCGAGGGTAGGTAGACGAAGTGGCACTCAACGTCATCATGCTCGGCCCGCCTGGAGCGGGCAAGGGGACGCAGGCTGAACGGCTCGCACGGAAGCACGGGTTGCCGCGTATTTCGACAGGCGATATGTTGCGCGACGGGATCAACCAGCGGCTCCCGCTGGCGCTGCGCGCCAAGGACAAGATGGATCGTGGCGAGCTCGTCGACGACGAGACAATGGTCGGAATCGTGCGAGAGCGACTGTCGCGTCCCGACACGAAGAAGGGGTTCGTGCTCGACGGATTCCCCCGGACGCGCTTTCAGGCACAGGCACTCGACGAGATCATGGCAGAGCGCGACAATGGACCACTGGTCGTCGTCGATATTGTCGTGCCCGAAGAAAATCTGGTCAGGCGCCTCGCCGCGCGTCGCATATGCTCGAAATGTGGCACGAACGCCGATTCCGGCGACTCTGCGTGTCGACAGTGTGGAGGAACGATCGTCGTCAGGCCGGACGACGATGAACACGTCGTGAGGGAGCGCTTGAAAGTCTACGCGCAGCAGTCGAAGCCGCTCGTCGACTTCTACCGTAACCGTCCGACGTTCCGCGCGGTCGATGGCACACAATCGCCAGACCGCGTGTTTCAGCAGATCGAGACCGCCATCCAGGGCGCGCTGGCAGGGGCGGGACATTCCGTCGGGGCGCAGGGGTAGCACGTCGATGATCGTCTGCCGATCGCCGCTCGAAATCGAGAAGCTCAGACGGGTCAATCAGCTTGTCGCGCGAATCTTGGCCGAACTGGGATCGATGGTGACCCCCGGCGTAACGACGAAGGAGATCGACGGATCGGCCGAAGCGCTCGTGCGCAAAGCGGGCGCGGAGCCCGCGTTCAAGGGATACCACGGGTATCCGGCGACGGTGTGCGCGTCAATCAACGAGCAGGTGGTGCACGGTATCCCATCACCGCGGCGTCTCGTCGAGGGTGACGTGCTTTCTCTCGATATGGGTGCGAAGCTGGATGGATTCTTCGGAGACTGTGCAGTGACGCTCCCCGTCGGACGCGTGTCGACCGACACCGGCGCGTTGCTGCGCGTAACGGAAGAGGCGCTGTTCGCCGGAATCGACGTTGTACGGCCGGGTGCGCGTGTGTCGGACATTGGCGCAGCGGTCCAGCAGCACGTCGAAGCGCACGGTTTCACGGTCGTGCGGGAATTCGTTGGGCACGGGATCGGGACTGCATTGCACGAGGAGCCGCAGATCGCGAACTACGGGCCGAGCGGACGCGGGCCGCGGCTGTCGGAGGGAATGGTTCTGGCCATCGAGCCGATGGTCAACGCGGGCGCCGCAGCGGTGAAAGTGCTGGCGGACGGCTGGACGGCAGTGACGCGCGACGGCAGCTTGTCGGCGCACTTCGAGCACACAGTGGTCGTCACCCGCGAGGGTTGCGAGATCCTGACGCTCCTCGATGCAGACGCGGCGCGGGCAAGGGAACTGATGGCGATTAGCCACTAGCTATTAGTGACTAGTGATTGGTGATTGGTGATTGGTGTGATTGAGGTCAACATGCACGAATCACCAATCACAAATCATGAATCACAAATAGTCGAAGGCGTTGTGATGGCGCAGTTGCCGAGCGGTCTGTATCGCATAGAAATCGGCGGGCGCGAACGAGTGACGGCGCACATAGCCGGCGGCGCCGAGCGGAACTTCGTCAGGCTGCTCGTCGGCGATCGAGTGATTGTGGAGCTGGCCGCGAGGGACATCACGCGCGGCAGGATTGTGAGGCGGGTATGAAGGTGCGAGCTTCGGTGAAGCGGATTTGTGACAAGTGCAAGATCATCCGGCGCCGCGGAGTGGTGCGGGTGATTTGTCCGAACAGCAAGCACAAACAGAGGCAAGGATAACAACGTTATGGCGCGAATTGCCGGCATCGATCTTCCGCGAACCAAGCGAATCGAGATCGGGCTGACCTATATCTATGGAATCGGGCGCAAGCGATCGAACGACATTCTCGGAGCGGCGGGCGTGAGCCCAGACGTGCGCGTCAAGGATCTCTCCGAAGACGACGTGCGAAAAATCAGCCGCGTGATCGAAGAAGTCGGCGGCGTCGAAGGTGATCTCCGCAAGGAGATCTCCATGAACATCAAGCGCCTGATGGAAATCGGGTGCTACCGTGGATTACGGCACCGCCGGAATCTGCCGGTGCACGGGCAGCGTACGCGCACGAATGCGCGAACGCGCAAAGGTCCGCGCAAGGGTGCGATCGCGAAGAAGAAGACAGTCTAAGAAGAGCAACCGATGGCAAAAACTGACGCAGCAGCGCCTGCCGGCGCCGAGAAGAAAACCGAAGGGGCCAAGAAGCCGCGCAAGACGTTCAAGAAGCGTGGCGAGAAGCGCGTGGTCCATCACGGCTACGTGCACATTTACGCGTCCTTCAACAACACGCACGTGACGATTACCGACGCAGAGGGCAACGTCATCGGGTGGTCGAGTGCCGGCGGTATCGGCTTCAAGGGGTCGCGCAAGGGGACGCCGTTTGCAGCCACCCAGGCCGCCATCGCGGCTGCGAACACCGCCAAGAACTACGGCCTGCGATCGGCCGAAGTGCGTGTCAAGGGGCCGGGTTCCGGACGCGAGTCCGCGATCCGTGCGCTTCAGACCGTTGGCATCGAAGTGAAGTCGATTCGTGACGTCACCCCGATTCCGCACAACGGCTGCCGACCGACGAAACGGAGAAGAGTCTGAGACATGGCTAGATACATTGGACCCGTCTGCCGCCTGTGCCGTCGCGAGAGTATCAAGCTGTTCCTCAAGGGCGAGCGCTGCTACACGGAGAAGTGCGCGATTGAAAAGCGCAACTTTGTGCCAGGCCAGCACGGCAAGGCTCGAAAGTCGAAGCTGGTTGGATACGGCGTGCAGTTGCGTGAGAAGCAAAAGGTCAAGCGCATTTACGGCGTGCTGGAGGATCAGTTCCGGCGCTACTTCGAACAGGCCGAGCGTACTCGCGGCATCACAGGCGAAACACTGCTGCAGCTGCTCGAGCGGCGGCTCGACAACGTCGCGTATCGTCTGGGGTTCGCGACCTCCCGTCCGCAGGCGCGCCAGCTGGTCCGGCATGGGCATTTCGTGGTGAACGGCCGCAAAGTGGACATCCCGTCGTTTTCGGTCAAGCCGGGAGATGTCGTAGCGGTGCGGCAACGCAGCCGCAAGAACGCGATCATTCTCCACGCACTCGAAGAAGTGAAAGGCCGCGGGGTGCCGCAGTGGCTGACCTTCGAGGCCGAAGCCATGTCGGGCAAGGTCGGTTCAGTACCAACTCGCGAGCAGATCAACCTGCCTGTGCAGGAGCAGCTAATCGTCGAGTTGTATTCGAAGTAGGCAGTAAGCAGTAGGCAGTGGAGCAGTGATTAGCTGCCGACTGCCTACCGCCTACTGTGAACTAAGTCGCATCCGCCGGCCCGCAGCTTACGGACCTGCAGCGGGAGGCTGGCGGACCTTGACAGCAGGTCTGGAGGCCGGGACTGCCGGCCCGTTTGCGAAAGGAATAAATGATGCTCTGGAAAGGTTTTCAACGCCCCAAGCGGCTCGAGTTCGAGCGCGACACCCTGACCGACCGCTTCGGCCGGTTCTACGCTCAGCCGTTCGAGCGCGGCTTTGGCACCACGATCGGCAACGCGCTGCGCCGTGTGCTTCTCTCGTCCATCGAGGGTGCCGCGATTACGGCCGTGAAGATCGACGGCGTGATGCATGAGTTCTCGCCGATCCCCGGCGTTGTCGAGGATGCAACGGACATCATTCTCAATTTGAAGCAGATTCCGTTGAAGCTTCACAGCGACGCCACGAAGACGCTGTATCTGCGCGTGGACAAGCCTGGTGTGGTTCGCGCAAAGGACATCGAAGGCGACGCGGACGTTGAGATCCTCGAGCCGGAAGCCCACATTGCAACCGTTGCCGAGCACGGCAAGCTGCACATGGAGCTGCGGATGAAGCGCGGCCGCGGATACGTGTCGGCCGACAAGAACTTCGACGAGGATCTCGGCATCGGCTGGATACCGATTGACGCCGTGCACTCGCCGGTCAAGAAGGTCAATTACCTCGTCGAGGCGGCTCGCCTCGGCCAGACCACCGACTACGACAAGCTCACGGTGGACGTGTGGACCAACGGCTCGGTCAGTGCCCGTGATGCGGTGTCACTCGCGGCAAAGCTGATTCGCGATCACCTGAACATCTTCATCAATCTCGAGGACGCCGACGACGAGATACAGGATGCGCAGGCGGATCAGCAGCGCAGCGTCATGACGAACGAGAACCTCGACAAGAGCGTGGAAGAGCTCGAGCTGTCGGTCCGGTCGTACAACTGTCTGAAAAATGCGAATATCCGCACGATCCGCGAGTTGGTCCAGAAGACAGAGGCGGAAATGCTGCGGACCAAGAACTTCGGCAGGAAGTCGCTGAACGAGATCAAAGAGATTCTGCACGGCATGGGTCTGAGTCTCGGCATGCGGCTGGACCAGCCGGTACAGGCGCATCAGGAGTAGGCAAGTAGTAGGCGGTAGGCGGTAGGCAGTCTCCCGAGCGAATGGCGATAAGCCGCGCTGCCTACTGCCTACTGCTACTGCCTACTGTGAACTTCAGGATTCACCTATGAGACACAACGTCGCCCATCGAAAGCTCGGTCGTGTAACGGAGCATCGAATTGCGCTCCTGCGCAATCAAGCGATTGCCCTGCTGCGGCATGAACGAATCGAGACGACGGTGCCGAAGGCCAAGGAGCTTCGCCCGTTCGTCGAGCGTCTGATCACGATTGCCAAGCGGGGCGTGGCGGCGGGTGACGCGAATGGACGGGCCTTGAGCGCCAGGCGGCACGTTCTTGCGGAGCTCCCTGACGAGGTCGTTGTCGGAAAGCTGTTCGACACGATTGTCTCTCGCTTCGCCGAGCGGCCCGGCGGCTATACACGCATCCTGCGCTTAGGGATTCGCCGAGGGGATGCCGCGGAAGTGGCCCAGATCGAGCTGGTCGGGAGTGAATACAATCCCCGCGCTGCCGAGGCCGGAGGCGGTGACAAGGAAGCAGCCAAGCCCAAGAAGGGCGTGGGCGATCGCCTCAAGGCCGCTGCCCAGCGGATGCGCGGCAAGAAAGACACCGGCGGTTCCAAGGCGCAGGCCGGCGGTCAGACACGCGGTGCCGCAAGAAAGAGCACGACCCCTCGCAAAGCGGGCGGATCCTAAGCGAGCGACTCGCAGGGCGGGTCCTTTGGGGACCCGCCTGGTCAAGCCCACCGCACTGTAACCGGGGTTGTCACCTGTGAGGTTGGCACGTCGCAACCTTTACGAGCTCACGCCTTAAGTCCCAGCATTTCACCAGCTTGACGCGACGGTTTGCCGTCCGCGTTTCCGGCGGTTTCGTTGCTCTCGCATCGCGCATCCAGTCCTTGGGACGACACACGCGATGCAGCAGTCCTCACAACAGCCTCGTCGATCTTCACGGCTCGCGGTGGCGAGCCTTCTCACGACCGTGGTGGCGCTCTGCCCCGTTGCGGCGGCGAACGCTCAGAGTACAGCGCCGAATGAACCCGGGTTTCAGCCCAACCGCGATTACCTCGCGCTGCTCCCATGGGAGTCCATCGACACGTCGAACAACAACGTCATCCTGACGTTTACAGACCTGGTGCTGCCCGGCAACCGGGGACGTGAGCTGCGGTTCGAACGAGTGTTCAGCAACGTGGTGGCGCCAGCCGAACAGCCGGCCGGACCTCAGTGGCGCTTCGGCATAGGCGGCGTCCCCGTGCGTGTGATTGAACGCCCTTACATCGTCGATCCGATTCCACCCGATAACGTCGAGGCCGAACGCAATACCACGCCGTATTTCTGGATGCTCGACGGCTCGAGGCTCAAAACCACCTATGTGGTGCCGCCGGATCCGGGGAACAGTTCGACATTGGTGAACGTACGCACGCACGATTTCTGGTTTTATCACCGGCCGTCCCGTACGTTGCGAATCCCGGACGGGACGATTGCCGAGTACAACGCACAGGGACGCCTGGCGAAGATCAAGGATGCGTTCGACGACAACAACACCAACGTCGTCACTCTCGAGTGGCAGACGAACGAGCAGCAGGCAGTCACCGGGCTGGCGGTAACGCAGTCGCTGGGGAATGGCCAGGCGCGCGTAGTGTCAGTTCAGTTCGATCCGGCGACGGAGCTGCCGACGGCGCTGACATACGACGGGAAAACGTGGTCGTATCGCTACAACGCGCGGGCCTTGCTCGAGGAAGTGGAGTCACCACTCGGGCCACAGGCGCCCCATTGGACCTTCGAGTACTCCAGCGAGCCGTTCTCGATCGACAGGGTTACACGCGTGGTGACGCCGCAGGGCGGCGCCGTGACATACGAGTATGCGGACCGCGAGTTTTTCTTTCAAGGTGTCAAGGCGACCTTCAACGTGCTCGGCGCGCGCCGTGTCTACGATGAAGACGGCGGCCTCGCCGGGGAGTGGACGTTCTTCCATTTTGCAAATCCGGGCGGCGGCAACGACGTCACCGAAGTCACGCTGCCGTCGAAGGCGAAGATCACCTATGAATACGGCCCTTACGCAGATCCAAATGCGCTGGCTGGAACGTGGCAGTTGCGGTTCCGAACCGTACAGGACCCCGGCGGAGCGCAGGTTGAGCGCGAGGAGCGGCAATACACGCCGACTGTATTGCGGGCGGCGCGTCTGGAAGAGCCATGGGGAGTGCCACGAGTCCTCCGGCGTCGGATTACTCGCGGCGGCCAGACCCACACAACGGAGTACGGCTACAGCACGAACACCCTCCCGTACTTTCATGAGTTCCACAGGCCTCTGACGGTTACGGAGCGTGGGCCTGCTGGAGGTGTGGAACGCACAACGCAACTGACCTACCAGCACCTCATCGACGACGCATATGTGCTCGGGCTCCCGGCGAGCGAATCGACCACGGTCAACGGGATGACGATCCTGAAGTCGTGGGGCTACGACGCAACGACAGGCTTCCGTCAGTCCGAGACGATTTATGGCATCACCACCAGGTTCAGTGCTGATGCGTTCGGCAACGTCGCAAGCGCAGCCAAAGCGAACGGCAAGGTGACGTCGTTCACGTACAGCTGGGGAGTACTCGAAGACACGATTACGCCTGGAGTCATGGTCGATCGCACGACCAATCCGGATGGGAGCGTCGCCTCCGAGGCGATCGCGGGCCGCACCACGACGTATGAGTACGACGATCCGCTCGGCCGTCTCACCCGTAAACAGCCTCCGGGTGCGACGAATGCAACGATCACAAGCTATGACGACGCGAACAGGACCGTAACAGTTCGTCGCGGCGACTCGTTCCTCACGACCGCCAGCGACGGGTTTGGGCGGCCTGTCGAAACGGTCAACAGTGTGGGCGTACGAACACGCGCTGAATTCGACGCCGAGGGTCGTCGGACGTATCAGAGCTATCCGTTCGAGGACGCTGACGTCGGTACAGAATTCACGTACGACGCGCTCGGGCGCATCGTCCGGGAGACCAACACAGGCGACCAGACGGTTCGAACACGGGCCTACGACGACACGTCGAATTCAGTCACCGTTCGCGACGAGGCGAACCGCACAACGGTGCTGACCTATCGCGGATTTGGTCATCCCGATGATGCGCGGCTCGTTCGCGTAGTGGACGCAAACCAGCAGGAGTGGAGCTATGCCTACGACGCAATCGGCAATCTCGCCCATGTACTGACGCCTACGGGCCATACCCGCACCTGGATCCGGAATACGAGCGGGCTGCTGACCAGCGAGACCCATCCCGAGTCCGGCACTGTCCTCTATACGCAGTACGACGCGGCCGGCGTGCTGAAGCGCAAGGTCGACGCAAAGGGGACCACGTTCGTGTATCAGCACGACGACAACGATCGGATCATTCGATTGACGGCCGGTTCACGAGTTACGAGTATTGGCTACGAGTTCGGGTCCGACAATCGGGTTTCGATGAGCAACGGGTCGGTCTCGACGTCGTTCACGTATGACGCGGCTGGACGTCTCTTCCATCGGCGGGATGTCATCGGCGCCTATGTGTTCGACAGTCAGTCCACCTACGACGGCAACGATCAGCTGGTTGCCATCACCTATCCATCGGGCCGGGTCGTTGGATACGAGCGCGCCGACACCGAGGGTCGCATGACCCGTGTATTCGAAAATGCTGCTGGACGCGACTATGCCTTCGGCATGACCTACCATGCGTCCGGTGCTCTGGCCACCTACACAGCCGGCAATACCGCCGCCACGACCGTTACCTTCGATCCTGGCCGTTACTGGGTGCGCAGCATCAGTGCTGGTTCTTTGCGCCTGACCTACGCCGGCTACGACGGTGTGGGGAACGTCAGCGCCATCGGCGACTCGCGGCCCGGCATGGGCGCGACCTTCACCTACGATGCGCTGCATCGGCTGGCGACAGCGAACGGGCCGTACGGGTCAGCCAGCTACGCCTACGACGCGCACGGAAACAGGCAAACCAGCGCGAATGGCACCTACGTCTACGATCCCGAGACGCTACGGCTGATGGCGCAAGATGGCGTGCCGTTCACCTACGACCAGAATGGCAATCTCACGAGTACCTCGTCGGCGACGTACACCTACACTCCGGAAAACTGGCTGGCCGCAGCGACAGTGAACGGAAACTACGCCACGTATCTCTATGACGCGGACGGCTGGCGCGCGAAGAAGGCCGTCGCCGGCGACACCACCTTGTACTTGCGGGGGCCGTCCGGCGAGCTTCTGACGGAGTGGCACGACCTTGGTGCAACCGCGCGGGCACGCGACTACGTGTATGCGGGGAATCGCCTGCTCAGTGCCATTGACCGGCCTGTGGCTCCGTTGTCGACGTGCGGCGGCCAGGCTATTCCGGACGGCTCGCCAACATCACTGACGATTCCGGCCGGTGGTGTAGGGACGTTCACCTTCGAAGGCAGCGCGTGTCGCAAGGTGAGTGCGTCCATTACGGCATCGACGGTGGGCAACTGCGCGCTCATTTATCACAAGTTGAGAATATACAACCCGGACGGCAGCATCCTGGCGTCGTTCAACGGCGCCTGTGCCGGGGACATCGTTGGTCCCGTGATTCTGCCGACCAGCGGCACGTATACAGTGCTCGTCTACTCGTACGCGCCGTACTCAGGGACGGTCACCGTCAAGGTCCACGATGTGGTCGATGTGACTGGCCCGATCGTGTTCGGGCAGGCGGTGAATGCTACGCTCGACACGCCAGGCCAGCGAGGGCGGTGGACATTCACGGGCGGGGCGAACCGAAGGGTCAGCGCCGTCGTCCACACCTCGAATTTGCCGAACTGCGGCGCGTACAACTCATTTGTGATTCTCCAGCCGGATGGTTCGACATTGGGATCATCCAGCTGGAGTGTTTGTAGCGGTTCGATCATCGGACCCTTCCTGATGCCCACCACGGGCACCTACGTGCTCATCGTCGATCCGCACAAGAGCGGCACGGGTCAGATCGCCGTGAGCGTATACGACGTCGTGGACGTGGCGGGCCCGATCAGCCTCGACGGCTCGCCAATGACCGCGGCGTTGAACACGCCCGGACAGCGAGCGCTGTGGACGTTCAGTGGCACGGCGAATCAAAGGGTCAGCCTGGTTTCCGCGGCGTCGACGGTGCCGCAATGCTCTATCTACAACTGGTTCGGGTTTCTCAAGCCGGACGGCACGCAACTGCAGGGTCAATGGGATATGTGCGCCGGAGCGATCGTCGGCCCGGTGACGTTGCCCACTACGGGGATTTACACCGCACTCGTCGATCCGGCGGGTGCCAGCACCGGGCAGGTGACGGTGAAAGCGTACAACGTCGTTGACGTGACCGGGCCGGTGATCGTGAATGGTTCGCCGGTGTCAGCTACCCTCACCGTACCAGGGCAGCGCGGCCTGTGGACATTCAGCGGAACGGCGGGTCAGAAGGTGCGCGCCGTGGTGAACGCATCAACGATCCCGTCGTGCGGGATCTACAACTCGTTCGCAATTCTCAAGCCGGACGGCTCGCAGTTGGGTGGCCAGTGGAACATGTGTGCCGGCGCGATGACTTCGCAATTCACGCTGCCCGCCGATGGCGTCTATACGCTGCTTGTCGATCCCGCTGGCAGCCAGACCGGCAGTGTCACGGCGCGCGTGATCGATCCGGTGGTGCTGGTCAATGGAACAGCGCCATCGACAGGTGTGACGGTGCCTAAGTCGACGGTCGTATCCGTGCAGGTGGTCGGCGGGACAGGCAACACGGCGGACCGGGTCTACCTGTCGGTGGTCGGATCGAGTAACAACTCGTCTGTCGCATGGCGATCCGTTCCCACATCCGGTGAGGCGGTGTCGTTTACGATGCCGTCCACGCCAGGGACATATCAATTCCGGTTCTTTGCGAACGGCTCCGCCTGGATCGCAACGAGCACGACGGTGACCGTGCAGTGATAGCGAACAAGGGGGCGAGATGCTTCGGTCAACAACACGGTCGATAACGCGACGGCGAGTTCTGCGCCTCACGTTGGGATTGTGCATTTGTCATTGCACTGCTTCGGCCGCACCGGCCCAGGCTCAGGACACGGTGGTCTATTACCATACGGACGCCATCGGGTCCGTCCGCATGATCACGGATGCGAATGGCCAAGTCATCTCCCGCCACGATTACCTTCCATTCGGGGAACCGTGGACACCAGCGCCGAATGCAGACGTCCGGCAGTTCGCGGGGAAAGAGCGTGACGCGGAGACAGGACTCGACTACTTCGGGGCGAGGTACTACAGCGCAGTGCACGGCCGATTCACGAGCCCTGATTTGATTGACCCAAGTCTCACGAATCCGCAAACTTTCAACAGATATCGCTATGCCCTAAACAACCCGCTGCGCTACATCGATCCCGACGGGCTCTATGAGGAAGATGTCCACCGAAATCTTACCGCCGTCCTAGCACTCGCCGCCGGTTTCAGTCGTGAGACTGCGACGGCAATTGGAGCTGCGACGCAATGGGTGGACGACGATCCCAGGACTGATCCGACTGCGACTCGAAACCTGTTGAACGAACAGATGCGAGCGGAGTATCACTTCACCTCCGAAGCCCGCCGAGCGACTATGTGGACGCAATTCGAGGGCGACCGGTCTGTAACTGCTCTCGGTGAATATATGCATGCCTTCCAGGACGCATACTCGCATCAAGGTTTTGGTGCCAGATATGGTCACGCGAGTGCAGGGAAAACGCCCGACAAGACCACCACCGATGCAGGCAAGGCGGACCGTATGGCCAAAGCCACCTATGACCGGCTTGTGTCCGCCAGAACGTCGCTTTCCACAACGACCCAACCGGTACCCTACAGCCGACTCGAGAAACTGGTCGCTAAGTTCAATCGCGCACATGACAAGGACAGGTCGGCCGTTATCGACGAGATTCGACGTGAGGTTGAAAAGGAACGGGGCAATTGAGGCAACACGAAATGATCATGGCGACGAGCGACAGAGCTAGACGACTGTTGATTCCGGTCATCGCGGGGGTCGTTTTGGGCGTAATCCTCGGATTTGTGTCATTGGTGGCGACTGCCGGAGGCCACGGCACTTACGTGCCTGCGGCGCTGTTTTTTCCAGCCCCGCTATTGTTGTCGATTGCGCTGAACGCGATCTCGAAGCCTGCATTGTTTGTTGCTGCGGCACAGTGGCCGTTATACGGCGCAGCGGTGGGCCTTGCGGCACGCCGAGGGCACGCCAGAGAGGCGATCATTTGCCTCACCGTAGTGCACGCCCTTCTCGCGATGGCGTGCTTTGTTCTTGATCGTCGTGATCAGTTCCTGTAGTCGACGCCGCAAGCCAGATTGGCCACGCGGCGCTGTGGAGTTGCGAGTCGAATCGCGGACTGTCCGCGGCTATAGGGTTGTAGCGGTGGACCGGTTACAGAATCCCCAGCTCCGCAAACATGCGTCGCCAATTACCCGCAAATGGCTCCGCGTCTGCGCGCGGCTATGCCATGGTCGCGCTGCTCGTGGCAATGAGCATCATGGCCGTTATGCTCGGTCTCGCTCTTCCCGTGTGGCAGACAGCGATCCGCCGCGAACGTGAAGCCGAGCTGGTCTTTCGAGGCGAGCAGTATGTCCAGGCTATCAGGCTGTTTCAGCGTCGACATGCCGGTACGTTTCCGCCGAATGTGGACGTGCTGGTCCAGCAGCGGTTTCTCCGACGCCGCTACCAGGACCCAATCACTGGCAGTGATTTCCAGCCTGTGTACGCGGGAACCGGAACGACCACAGGGGACGCTAGGGCTGGCGGGACATTGTCCCCGGCTACATTTTCCGGCCGTGGCGGGATCATCGGCGTTGTCAGCACGAGTACGGAAGCGTCCTTGCGTCTGTACAACGGGCGAGGTCGCTACAACGAGTGGAGCTTCGTGGTCACGGGTGCTGCGACACCGGTGACCACCAAGAGCGGTGTGATTGGGACGGGCGAAGAGAGCCGCGCGAGCCGGGGCGGCGCAGCCGGGCGTCGACCCTAGCCTTCCTCGACGACTTCCTGCCCGCGTTCTGCCTTTGCGGCGGCGATGATCTTCGTCTGGAGGTGCTGCGGTACCTCTTCGTAGTTCGAGTACTCCATGTGATAGGAGCCTCGGCCACCGGTTGCTGAGGTCAGGTGCTGCTCATACGTGAGCATCTCGGCCATCGGCACCTGTGCGCGGATGACGGTCATCGCCCCGCGCGTATCCATGCCCGCGATCCGGCCACGGCGGCCGTTGAGATCGCCCATCAAGTCCCCGGCGAAATCGCTCGGCGCGTACACCTCGACCTTCATGATCGGCTCGAGGATGGTGGGGCGGGCTCGTGCCATCGCATCCTTGAACGCCAGAGAGCCGGCAAGCTTGAACGACAACTCGTTTGAATCCACCTGGTGATAGGAGCCGTCGAAGACGGTGGCCTTGAAGTCCACGACAGGGTAGCCGGCGAGAAATCCCCTCATTCGTGCTTCCTGGATGCCCTTTTCGACCGCGGGCACGAACTGTCGCGGAATGGCGCCGCCGAAAATGTCGTCCTCGAACTCGAAATCGCTGCCTCGCGCCAGCGGTTCGACGCGAATCTTGCAATCGCCGAACTGTCCGTGCCCGCCCGTCTGTTTCTTGTGCCGGCCGTGAGCTTCGGTCGACGCCAGAATGGTTTCCCGATACGGGATCCGCGGCGGCTTGAGGTTCACCTCGACACCGAAACGGCGCTTCAACTTGGCAACCGTGACTTCGATGTGCATCTGTCCCTGGCCAGACAGCAGCAGCTCATGGGTCTGCGGATCGCGCGAGTAGCCGATCGTGGGGTCCTCTTCGCGCAGCCGCTGCATCGCGCTGCTGATCTTGTCCTCGTCGCCGCGGCTCTTGGGCTCGATCGCATAAGCCAGCACGGGCTCAGGAAACTTGATCTCGGCGAACCTGATGTTGCTGGCCTTGTCGCCGAGGATGTCGTTCGTCCGCGTGTCCTTCAGCTTCGCGACCGCGCCCAGATCGCCGCCTTTCAATTCCGCAACGTGCGTCTGGGTTTTTCCCTGCAGCGCCAGCAGGTGCCCGAGGCGCTCGGGAGAATCTGTTCGCAGGTTGTGCACCGTTGAATCCGACTTCAGCGTGCCGCACACGGTGCGAAGCATGGTGATCCGGCCCGCGAACGGGTCGGCGATGGTCTTCCACACAAATGCCATCGGCGCACTGCCATCAGTCGCCTTCACCGTCGTCTCCGTGCCGTCCTTCTTCACTGCCGGGAAGTCGCGCTCTGCAGGTGAAGGCACATAGTCGACGATGGCATCGAGGAGACCCTTGATGCCGATGACGTGCAGGCCGGAAGTGCAGACGAGCGGGAACAGCCGGCCGGCGACGGTCGCGGCGCGCAAACCCGAGAGAAGCTGCTCCTGCGTCAGCGTGCCTTCGGCGAAAAACAACTCCATCAGCTTGTCGTCGGCCTCGGCCACCGTCTCGATCAGCTGTTCGCGCGCCTGGGCAGCCCTGTCAGCCAGCGCCGCCGGGATCTCTCCTTCAGTTACGGATCCGCTGCCGTCAGCGGAGTATGTGAGCGCCTTCATTCGGATGAGATCGACGACGCCCGTAAAACCACGCTCCTCGCCCAACGGAAGCTGGATAGGCGCGATCTCGCGGGCACAATCGCGACGCACCGATTCGAGAGTACGCTCGAGGCTGGCGCGGTCGCGCTCCAGTCGGTTTACGACCACGATACGCGGCAGGTTCAGCGATGCCGCCTCAGACCACAGCTTTTCGGTTTGTACCTCTACGCCGGCGACAGCATCGACGACCATCGCGGCTGCTTCGACCACGCGAAGCGCGGACCGGGCGTCAGTCAGGAAGTTGGCGAAGCCGGGTGTGTCGATGATGTTGATCTTGGTATTGCGCCACTCGGCATGGGCGAGGCTGGACGCGAGGGTATGCTTGCGGGCGATCGCTTCCTCGTCAAAGTCGGTCACGGTCGAACCGTCGTCGACCTTGCCCAGGCGGTTGACGGTTCCTGCGCCGAAGAGCATCGCGGAGACAAGCTGGGTCTTGCCGCACCCACCGTGACCGACGACGGCCACATTGCGGATGCTCGTTGCGTCGTAGACCTTCATACGGGGTAACCCTCCTGAGCGCTCACCAAGCGGTCGAGCTCAGCCGGGCCGTCGGCGGCGTTGAGGCGGTCGACCCGGTCGAACTGCGTCTGCGCATCATATTCATGGGAACCGGACGGCCGCAAGGCGAGGACGGCACGCGGGTCACGAAGGACGTGCGCGCACAGCGCAGGCTCGATTTCGACATTTATGTATGCCATCTTGTCTATCAGTACGTATTTGTAGGACGAAGTCGGCAGTCCGGCGATTTTGGCGGCAACTCGACGAGGTCGCTGCAACGCGCACCTTGGACGCCGCCCTCGTGCGTCTCTCGTAATGGTCATCCCGCATTCGCCCAATTCCTACATGATTGTCGATACGAACAATGAATCACACAAATATGTGTGAATAGTTGAGAACCCTCGATCTCGCGATCGCGTCGTTTCCGGCCGGAATCCACGCGATCGACGTCCGCCAACAGCCGACCAGATGGATCTCCTCTTGCTGAAGGGAAGCCGACGCCGCGACGGCATGCGGACGTCTACTCCACGTTCAGGCAAACCCAGTCGCTCGGTGCGCGGGTCAAAGGGAGTTGGGGCCCTGGGGCTCCACGTAACGAGCGGCTGGGCGACTAGCCCAAATCGACACTTCTGATCGCTGAGGTGAGGAATGAATCAAGCCGATCCGCAAGACGCGCGGAGGTATTCCCCAACGTTCTTTATGGGCTTTCGCTGCGACGCATCTAAAGGGCGGCGCAGATGACAGGCGGAGGTGTCATGCATCGACGACGCATATTCAGTGGAGTGTTGCTTGCGTTACTGGCCGTGTCTACTCCAGCATTCGCTCAGGCGGCGGAGACCTGATGCCATGAAGGTGGCGCTCGACACGGTCTGGGTGTTGGTGACTGCGTTTCTAGTGTTCTGGATGAACGCCGGGTTCGCATGTCTGGAGGCCGGCCTCTGCCGGGCCAAAAACGCGGTCAACATCTTGGCCAAGAACTTCATCGTGTTCGCTGCGTCGTCGGTCGCGTTCTGGGTCATCGGTTTCGGGCTGATGTTCGGCGACGGCAGCGACTACACGTTCGGGATGACAGGCTGGATGCTGGGCGGCGCGGACAATAGTCCCGCCACCGGCGACGCCTATATGGGCGTGTTCGGCTCGTTGAACTGGACCGGCGTGCCCCTTTACGCGAAGTTCTTCTTCCAGCTCGTGTTCGCTGGCACGGCGGCCACCATCGTCAGCGGCGCCGTGGCCGAGCGCGTCAAGTTCATCTCGTTCATTCTCTTCTCGTTCCTGCTGGTTGGGGTGATCTACCCGCTTGGCGGGCATTGGGCCTGGGGTGGCGGCTGGCTCGCCGACATGGGCTTCCTTGACTTCGCAGGGTCCACGGTTGTCCACAGTATCGGCGGGTGGTGCGCGCTCACGGGTGTCATGATCCTCGGACCGCGGATCGGCAAGTACGCGAAGGACGGGACAACCAAGCCGATCCCCGGCCACAACATGGGGCTGGCCACCCTCGGAACATTGATCCTGTGGCTGGGGTGGTTCGGCTTCAATCCGGGGAGCACGATGGCGGCCGACGCGAACGCGATCTGCCAGCATCGCGCTTAACACGAACATGGCGGCTGCGGCCGGCTGCCTCGCCGCGTGTGCCGTGGCGTGGGTTGCCCTCGGCAAACCCGACTTGAGCATGATCCTCAACGGTACGCTTGCCGGTCTGGTCGCGATCACGGCGCCGTGCAGCGTCGTTAGTGTCGGGAGCTCGGTCATCATCGGTCTCGTCGCCGGCGTGCTGGTCGTTTACGCGGTGCTCTTCTTCGACAAAGTCAAGCTTGATGACCCGGTCGGGGCGCTGAGCGTGCACCTCGTCAACGGCATCTTTGGCACGCTGGCGGTGGGTCTTTTCGCCAACGAAGGTGGGCTGTTCTTCGGTGGCGGCGCAGCGAAAACGATGATCCAGTTGACGGGCATCGTCGGCGTCGGCGTCGCAACGTTCGCACTCAGTGCAATTGCGTGGTTCGTTTTGAAGATGACCATAGGCATCCGCGTCAGCGCCACAGAGGAGTCCGAAGGGCTCGATATCGGCGAGCACGGCATGGATGCGTATCCCGGCTTCGTGCCGACGCAGGAGGCGAGAGCGGAAATTCTTTTGACGGTTCCGGGCGCCGAGACGCGCAGGGAGACCGGTTGAGCGCCTTCTTCACCTATCCGAGGGAGGACAACAGAAATGTTGTTCAGTCGCGCAACGCGTCACGGATTCTCGTCGGTTCTGGCCGCGGTTCTGGTCGCCTGTCTGGCGGCGCCGGCGTCCGCGCAGGAGGCATCAACCGCGCCAGACCCGAACCCGGGAAACCTCACGCTTCACGGGAAGTTTCGACTTCCTCAACACCTACATGTTCCGCGGTATCCGCCAGGACGACACGAAGGTGATCATGTGGCCTGCTCTGGATCTCGGGATGGCAGTCTATTCCGGCGACGGTGGCCTGAAGAGCGTCGGCGTAAACGTCGGAAGCTGGAACAGCCTGCACACCGGAACCGCCGGCAGCGACGGACCGAGCGGGAAGTTGTGGTACGAGGGCGACTTCTACGCCACGCTCGGCCTTCGGCTTCGGCGGCGGCGTCGAGTCTCGGCACGACCTACACCGCCTACACCAGCCCGAACAACATGTTCAGCACGGTCAAGGAGATCGCGTTCAAGTTGGGCGTCGACGACAGTGCGTATCTCGGCAGGGGCGCGCTCAAGCCGTACGCGCTGGTCGCGTTCGAACTGGACACGGCAGCCGGGCTCGGGTCAGGCGGACGCAGGTGAGAATGGCGGTACCTATGTGGAGCTGGGTGTCGCACCCGGGTGGTCGGTGCCGGCGGCCTCGCTCACGTTTCCGATGAAGCTGGGTCTGAGCGCGAGCGACTACTACGAGCTGGCGGGTGTCGACAACAAGTTCGGCTACTTCAGCGTCGGTGGCCTGGTGACGGTTCCGCTCGGCGGCATCAGCAACTTCGGTGCGTGGAACGTGCACGGCGGCGTCGAATTCCAGACGCTCGGCGATACGACGAGCGTTCATCAACGGCGGCGAAGACACCAAGGTCATCGGATCCTTCGGGATCGGTCTCTCCTACTAGCGTCGTGCGCGGCAAGCTCAGCAATCGCCGGTCTGACGCAACCTCGGGGTCGGGTCCGCGCGTGCGGACCCGACCTCCTTCCACCTGTCCGAAGCGCTTGACAGCCGCAGCCCCGACCGGAGATGTTCGCCTCATGTCTACGCGCAGCCGGGCGCAGGCTCCGCCATCCAGGTCGCGCTCGACGCGGCACGCGACGAACTGCGCGGCGACATTGCCCGCGGCGCTGGCGGGCGCGCGGCACTCGAGCAGCACGCCGACCGTGTGGACGGGCTGCTGCGATCGCTCTACGCGGAGGCCGGCGGCGCCGAACGCCCGGTCGCAGTCATTGCGCTTGGTGGTTACGGCCGCCGGCATCTCTGCCTTCACTCCGACATCGACTTGCTGCTGCTGTTCGACGGCCGCATCGGGCCCGTCGGAGGAGCGCTTCCTTCGGGCGTTTCTGCATCCGCTCTGGGACGTCGGCGTGGTCGTCGGGCATCAGGTGCGCGAGCTGGACGAATTCGCGGACCTGGAGAGCGACAACCCCGAATTCCTGCTTGCGCTGCTCGACGCCGGCTCGTGGCGGGCGCCGCGCGTGCTGTTCGATCGGCTGGGCGCGATGTTCCACACCGCCGGCGACGCACGCCTACATCCTTCAGTCGCTGCTGGCGCTGATCGACGAGCGGCATGCCCGATTCAACGCGACGCTGTATCAACTCGAGCCCGATGTGAAGGAAGCGCCGGGTGCGCTTCGCGATCTGATGGCGGCGCGCACGATCGCGCGCGTTGACCGATACGCTGCTCCTGCAGCGCGGCCCCGCCGATCCCGGGCCGGTTCGAAGAGGCTGAGGACTTCCTGCTGCGGGTCCGTTCGATGCTGCACCTCGAAGCGGAGCGCAATCAGAACGTGCTCAGCCACGAACTGCAGGAGCGCACCGCAGACGTGCTCGGCTATCCAGGCGACGAGCCGCGGCAGCGCGTCGAGCGGCTGATGAGCGACTACTTCCGGCACGCGCGGACCGTCAGCCGCACGCTGGAGTGGACGCGTCGGGCGGCGCCGACGCCGGTCGGTCCAAATCTCGGCTGTCACGCGCGACGGCATGCGATTTCTGGACCCGGTGGAGGCGGCCCGATCACCGGCCTCGTGGATTGCGGCATTCCAGGCGGCTATCGATGCGGGCACCGGCGTCACCGACGAGGCGCTGTCGTGCATTCAGCAGCACGTGCAGCGCTATCGAGCCGGAGGACTTCACGCCGGAGCCGCGCGATCGGGCGGCGCTCCTCAAGCTGCTCAAGCCGCGACCCGGCCTGTACGCGGCGCTGTCGCAGATGCACGACTGCGGACTGCTCGGGCGGCTGTTTCCCGAGTTCGACGCGGTGTCGTGGCGTGTGGTCCGCGACTTCTACCACAAGTACACGGTCGACGAGCACACCCTGCTCACGATTCGGAACCTCGAGCGGCTCATCGAGCACTCAGCGAGCATCCCGCGAGCGCTTCAAGACGGTCGCGGCGAGCCTGCCGTCTCCCGAGCTGCTCGTGCTCGCGCTGCTTCTCCACGACGTCGGCAAGTGGCGCGACGACGAGCACGCGCTCGAGAGCGTGCGCATGGCGGACGATGCGCTCGATCGCCTGCAGGTGCCGGCCGACGCGCGCGACACGGTGCTGTTCCTGATCCGGAATCACCTGCAGATGTCGCTCGTCGCGTTCCGCCGCGACACCGAGGATCCGGAACATCGTCAAGGAGTTCGCGCGGCTTCTCGGCACCGAGGATCGTCTGAAGATGCTCTGCCTCATGACACTTGCCGACATCGAGGCGGTCAGTCCGGAGACGCTCACGCCCGTGGAAGGAAGAGCTGATCTGGCGTCTGTACGTCGACACCTACAACACTTGACGCAGCGCTACGGCGACGAGCTGATCGAGCGGAACCAGGCGGGACTCGATCGAATTGCTCTCGTGGCCGTCCGCACGACCTGCCCGGAGGCGGAGATCACGCAGTTCCTGGAAGGGCTGCCGCAACGCTACCTGCAGCTGTTTCCGCGCGACGCCATCTACCGTCACGTGCGGCTCGCACGCGACATCGGTCCGGACGAAGTGCACGTCTCACTCGAACAGAACGACACGGTCTGGACGTTGTCGGTCGTGACGCTCGACAAGCCGTTCCTGTTCTCGAACATCTGCGGCGTGCTGTCGTCGTTCGGAATGAACATTCTGCGCGGCCAGGCGCTCACCAATCCGAACGGCCTCGTCCTCGACGTATTCCAGTTCACCGACGACGAGCGCTTTCTGGCGCTCAACGTCGACGCGCATGCCCAGGTGCTGCACGTGCTGCGAGGACGTGGTCTCCGGCCGCGCCGACGTCACGGCGCTGCTCCGCGGGCGCGAGCAGGGCGTGCTGCAGTCGCGCAGGGCGCCCGCGGGTCGTGCCGGTCGTCCGCGCCGACAACGAGGCGTCGGAGCGCTACACCATCCTCGACATCGTTGCGGGCAACGCGCTCGGGTTGCTGTACCGGATCAGTCGTGTCATCTCACGGCACGGCTGCAGCGTCGAGCTCGTGCTCATTTCTACTGAAGGCGAGAAGAGCAATAGACGTGTTTCCACATCACGAAGGCGGGAATCAAGCTGACCGAGGCGGAGCAGCGCGCGCTGACGTCCGACCTGCAAAGCACACTGGAGGGCACGCTATGAAGCTGATCAAGAGCATCGTCCGACCGAACAAGGTGGACGAGGTCAAGGACGCGCTGGCGCGGCTGAATATCTCGGGCATGACCGTGACCGAGGTTCGCGGTCACGGCAAGCAGAAGGGCCACACTGCCATCTATCGCGGCAAGGAATACAACGTGAGCCTGCTGCCGAAGATGGAGGTCGAGATCGTCGTCAACGACTCGCTGGCCGATGAGGCGATCAAGGCGATTGTCGAGGCCGCACGCACCGGTGAAATCGGTGACGGCCGCGTGTTCGTGTTCCCCGTGCTCGAGAGCTACCGCATTCGCACCGGCGAGAAGGACTCATAGCGGTTGACCCATTTCCTGCAGCTTCTGCTGCTCCTCACTGTCATCGTCAGCGCCGCCAAGCTCGCGGGCGCGTTGGCGAACCGGCTCGGCCAGCCTGCAGTCTTCGGCGAGATTCTTGTCGGCCTCGTTCTCGGCCCCACTGTCCTCGATGTGCTCGGGTGGCCGCTGTTTGCGACAACGGCGGAGGCCGGTGGTGGCGAATCGGCAGGGCTGCTGCCGGTGCTTCGCGACCTGTCGGAAATCGGCGTCGTCCTGCTCATGTTCGTCGCGGGACTGGAGACCGACGTCGTCGAGCTCCGGCGAGTCGGCAAGGTCGCGTTCTGGGCGGCCTTCGGCGGCGTCGTGCTGCCGCTCCTCGGAGGAGCCGCCGTAGCGGTCGCCTTCGGGTTCCCTCTCTACTGGGAGGGGATCTTCATCGGGGCCATCCTCACCGCGACGAGCGTCAGCATCTCGGCCCAGACGCTGATCGAGCTCGGCGCCCTGCGTTCGCGTGAGGGGGCGACGATTCTGGGCGCCGCCGTCATCGACGACGTGATGGGAATCATCGTGCTGTCGCTCGTGGTGGCGTTTGCACGAGCCTCCGCCGGCGGCGTCGACGTGGCGCCAGATTGTGATTGTTGCCGTGCGGATCGTCGCGTTTTTCGTCGTTCGCCGTTGTTGCAGGCCGATGGCTGCCCCACGTGCTTCGATGGGCGTCGGCGCTCGGCGTCAGCCAGGCGTGCTCGCGGCCGCGGTCGTCAGTCGCGTTCCTCTATTCGTGGGCGGCCGAATATCTCGGAGCCGTGGCCGCGATTACGGGCGCGTACGTTGCCGGTGTGCTGATCGCCCAGACGGACTTCAAGAAGCAGGTCGACGCCGGCATTCATCCGCTGACGTACTCGCATGTTCGTTCCCGTCTTCTTCATCGGCATCGGGCTGCAGGCCAACGGCCGTGAGCTCGGTGAGCGCGCCGCGTTTACCGTCGTGCTCGTCCTGGTGGCCATCGTCACGAAAGCCGTCGGCTGCGGTGTTTTCGCGCGACTTTTCGGCTTCACTACGCCGGAGTCGATCAGAGTCGGCGCCGGAATGATTTCCCGCGGCGAAGTGGGCCTGATCGTCGCCGGCTACGGGCTCGCCAACGGCCTGATCGGCCGCGAGGTGTTTTCGGCGAGCGTCATCATGGTCCTGGTCACGACGATGGTGACCCCGCCCCTGCTGCGCCTTCTGTTCCCCCACGCGGCACGGCCCCTCCGTTGTCTTCGAGGAGACCGTGGCGCACCCTCCCGAGCCTCTGGAAGCATCGCGGGTCTGACGGTCGCCAGTTCGACCGTGTAATATACGCGCCTACCGTTTCATTTCACCGAGGTGAGGAATGAATCAAGCTGACACCGCATGGATGTTGATCTCGACGGCGCTCGTCCTGCTGATGACGCCGGCCCTCGCGTTCTTCTACGGCGGGCTGGTTCGCTCGAAGAACGCCCTCAACACCATGATGATGAGCTTCATCTCGATGGGGTTCGTGGGCGTACTGTGGGCGCTTGTCGGGTATTCGCTGGCGTTCTCGGTCGGCAACAACTGGATTGGCGACCTGTCGAACCTGGGGCTGCGCGGCGTCGGGCTCGAAGAGAAGGGCACGATTCCCCATCTGCTGTTCATGGCGTTTCAGGCGACGTTCTGCATCATCACGGCCGCGCTGATATCGGGCGCGATCGTCGAACGGATGCGATTCTCCGCGTACGTCGACGTTCATCTCGCTGTGGGCGCTCCTCGTCTATGCGCCGATCGCACACTGGGTCTGGGGCGGAGGGCTGGCTCGCCGACATGGGTGCGCTAGATTTCGCGGGCGGAACTGTCGTGCACGTCAATGCGGGCGTAGCGGCGCTCGTCGCTGCGGCCGTCGTGGGCCGTCGTCACGAGTATCGCGGGTCGCTTCTGCCGCACAGCGTCCCGCTCACGCTGCTTGGCAGCGGGCTGCTGTGGTTCGGCTGGTTCGGTTTCAACGCCGGGAGCGCGCTGGCAGCCAATAACATTGCAGCGCTCGCGTTCGTCACCACCATGCTCGCGCCTGCCGCGACGCTGGTCGTGTGGACGTTCCTCGACCTGCTGCGCTCGGGCAAGCCGACGGCGGTGGGCGCGGCGACGGCGATCGTGGTGGGACTCGTGGCGGTGACGCCCGCAGCCGGTTTCGTGAACCCGATGAACGCAATCCTTCTCGGTGCCATAGCCGCGGTGCCGAGCTACTTTGCGTTGATCATCCGGGCCAGGACTACACTGGACGATACGCTCGACGTGGTAGCTGCTCACGGCGTGGGCGGCACCGTTGGCGCACTCCTGACGGGCGTGTTCGCAGAGAAGGCGGTGAACGGACTCGCCGACGGGCTGCTATATGGCAACCCCGGTCAGGTTGGGGTACAGGTAATTGCCGTCGCCGCCGCTATCGTGTACAGCGGCGCGATGAGTTTCATCCTGTTGAAGGTGATCGGCGCCTTCATGCCACTCCAGGTCGGCGTTCCGGACGAAGGCGCGGGCCTTGACATTACCCAACATGGCGAGGAGGCATATCTTCACGTTGGAGGGGCATCTTCTCAGGCTCATGCGGGCTGAAGAGCGCCGATTGGAGGCATCATCATGAAATTGATCAAGAGCATCGTCCGTCCCAACAAGGTGGACGACGTGAAGGACGCCCTCGCCAAGCTGAACATCTCCGGCATGACGGTCACGGAGGTTCGCGGCCACGGCAAGCAGAAAGGGCACACGGCGATCTATCGAGGCAAGGAGTACAACGTCAGCCTGCTGCCGAAGATGGAGATCGAGATTGTCGTGCCGGATTCGATCACGGAAGACGCCATCAAGGCGATCGTCCAGGCGGCGCGAACAGGGGAAATTGGCGACGGCCGCGTGTTTGTGTTCCCGGTGCTCGAGAGCTACCGGATCAGGACGGGGGAGAAAGAATCCTAGGTTCGAGCGTAGAGTACGACCAACGTGCGGAGGATTCTCGGCCTGGTCGTCTTCGCTGGCGCCGCTCTAATAGCCGGTGCCTGCCGCAGCGCAGATCCTTCTGCAGCGGGACCGCGAGTCTACGTACTCGACGGTGGTGTGCTCGCATCGGATCCCGCGCGATATCGCCTAACGCAAGCGGAAGTGAAGTCAGTGCCGCTGTCGATCGCGGCCTACCTCATCGTTCACCCTCAGGGCGTGCTGCTGTGGGACGCCGGTGCCATCTCCGATGAGGAGCGGACGTCACGCGCGAGTGGAAGCGAACTGCGCGTGACGCGTGCGGATGGCCAGGAGCGTGTCGTCACGCTCGGACCCGCGCTTGAGGAACAGCTTCGCGCGATCGGCTATTCGCGCTCCGACGTGACGCATCTCGCGCTGTCACACTATCACTGGGATCACACGGCGAACGCGAACGCCTTCGCGCACGCAACGTGGCTCGTGCGTCAGGTCGAGCGGGACGCGATGTTTGCTACCGAGCCGCGCGGGGCCTCGAGGCCGGCCACCTACTCCGCTTTGCAAAAAAGCCGAGCCGTGATCATCACCGCCGAGGAGCACGATGTGTTCGGCGACGGCACCGTGATAATCAAGCACGCGCCGGGACACAGCGAGGGCCATCAGGTGCTGTATTTGAAGCTCGCGCACACAGGTGGCGTCGTGCTCTCCGGTGATTTGTATCACTACCCGGAAGAACGGGCGCTGGGACGGTTGCCGACTTTTGAGGTGAGCGAAGAACAGACGGCTTCAGCGCGGCGCGAGCTCGACGCGTTTCTGACGCGAACCGCCGCCCAGCTCTGGATCCAGCACGATCTGGTCGGCCACCGCGCGCTGCGCAAGGCGCCGGAGTATGACGAGTAGCGCGCACGCTTCAGCGTGCGCGATCGATCGGTACGAGCCGCTTCAGCTCCTCGAACCAGTTGACGACGACATTGATCTGCGTGAGTGACGTCGCCTGATCCTTGATCATCACGAACCGCTGTCCGTCGCGTGTGACGTCGTAGGTGGTGCCCGTCAACGGAAACGTGCTCGCCAGGTAGGCGCCCCTGAAGAGTACGGTTGGCCGGCCCGCCGAGAACGACGGCTGTGTCGTGACAGGCACCGCCATCATGCTGTCGCCAGTTCGATAGAACAGTTCGCGGCCGTTCGGGTTCCATGCCGGCTCGGTGCCACCGTCCGTCGAGACTTGCCACTTCCCGCCCGGTCCCGGAAATGGTTGCACGTAGATCTCGGGCCGGCCCGATTCATCCGACACGTACGCGAGCCATCGTCCATCCGGGGAGAAGCGTCCGGCGCCCTCGGTTGCGGGCGTGGCCAGGAACACCGATCGCGTGTGGTCTTTCACCGACAGCATCCAGATGTCCCGCTGCATCTTGGGATCGGGACGGGTGAATGCGATGAACTGCCCGTCGGGAGAAAACGACTGTGCCAGATCGGCGACCCGCTCCGGTGTGCTCAGGCGCTCGTCGCCGCCGCTGCCGTCCGCCATTTGCCAGAAGAGGCCGCCCGGGGCGCCTTCTCTGTTGGAGCGCACCGCGATCCGAGTGCCGTCCGGACTCCAGGCCGGGCCGTCATTCTGTGTGCCGGTGAAGGTAAGACGAGTCAGCGTGTCCCTCGCCGTGTCGTAGATCCACGTCTGCCCACTGACTTCGACCGCGATTCGCCGGCCGTCCGGTGCGAGCCGGGGCCAATCGTAGTCACGTGGAGGCGCAGGGAGCGCCTGTTCCGTTCCATTCCGTGCCACCCAGACGAGATTGCGGGGCGTCTGCGCCGATCCCGAGACGTACACCAGCGTGCCAGTGTCGGAGAAGCTGTAGTACGGAAATCCGGTATTGGTCTGCAGCACACCCTGCAATACCGGTGTGGGATCCCTCGTGACGCTCAGCGTGTCGAGGTCGAACGGGGCAGCGAATAGATGTTCCTGCCTGCACGTAGATCAGGTGACCGGTAGGCGAGTAGCGGGGGGCGGTTCCGCCTGGAATCAGGTCCCGGCGTCCGGTGGCCGTCGAGTAGGCAGCAACAACGGGTGGCGCCGCAGGGCGCTGCGACCGCAAACAAAACACCGCGTCCCTGAGGCAGGAGGTCGGGCAACCGATGGACACCCTGCCCCGCCTGCGATTGCGTGATTGCACGCGGGGTGCTTCCACTGTCAGAGATCTGCTGGATGCCGCTGTTCGATCCGAACGTAATGGTCCCGTCGGCGCCCCAGTAGGCCCCGTTCGCAAAGCCCCGAACCCCATGTTCAGCGGGGTCCCGCCACTGAGTGAGACCTTGTAGCTACTGGCCGCGGTACTGAATCCAATCCACTGGCCATCACGAGAGAAGAACGGCCCCAGTGCTCCCAACTGTCCCAGGTACGGCTCTGGCTTCCTGGCTGTCGATCTGACGTACGTAAGAGCTGCACTCCGCCGCCGCCGCGGGTGGCCACGTACGCGATCTGCCTGCCGTCGGGCGATATGACGACGCTCGAGGACGCGGTATTCACGTTTGCCACACCGAGACGCTCGTCCGGGCCCAGGGCGATCGCGAACCTCATCACCTGCGGCGGTGTAACCGGAGGCGTCGGCTTCAACGTCCACGCGCCCGTGCCGGCGAGCGCGGCGCCGGCAATCAGGCCGACCGCTGCGACATCCACGGAGCGCGCGACCAGCGTCCGCGGAGGCTGCCACGGGAACACCGACGGTTGCCGTAACGGTTCGGCCCGAGTCGCTGTCGCGTTTGAGCCGTGCCAGATCGGTGCGAAGGTCCGCGGCGCTCTGATAGCGCAGCTTCCGATCCTTCTCGAGCAGCTTGGTGATGATGCGTTCGATCTCCGAGCGGCAAGTCGGGGTTCACGCGCCCCGGTGCTACGGCTGGCTTGCTGATGATTGCATTGAAAATGGCCGCCGACGTGTTGCCCGCGAAGGGCAGTCGTCCCGTCGCCATCTCGTACAGCACGATGCCGAGCGAGAACAGATCCGTGCGCGTGTCCACCTCGTCCTGTCCGAGTGCCTGCTCGGGCGACATGTACGCGACTGTCCCGATCGCCGTGCCGGGGCTGGTCAGATCGGCCTCGGCACACCGCTTCGGTGGCCAGTTGCGACACTGCGGCGCCGGCCTGTACGTAGTGTCCGGCTTTAGCCGGACCCTCCAGCTTCGCCAAACCGAAATCGAGAATCTTCGCGTGCCCGCGCGTCGTCACGAAGATGTTGGCGGGCTTGATGTCGCGATGGATGATGCCCTTGGCATGCGCCGCGTCGAGTGCGTCGGCGATCTGCGCGCCGACGTCGAGCACCGTGTCCAGCGGCAACGCCTTTCCGTGGAGTCTGGCCTTTCAGCGTGGTCCCTTCCAGGAACTCCATCGCGAGAAACGGGTGACCGTCCGCTTCGTCGATCTCGTGGATCGTGCAGATGTTCGGATGGTTCAGCGCCGACGCCGCCCGTGCTTCACGCTTGAATCGTTCGAGCGCCTGCCGATCCTGTGCGAGCGCGTCCGGCAGGAACTTCAGGGCGACGAAGCGACCGAGGCGCGTGTCCTCGGCTCTGAAGACCACACCCATGCCACCGCCGCCGATCTGCTCGACGACGCGGTAATGGGAGACAGTCTCGCCCACCTGCATCTGGCTGCTCCTTGTGCTGGGTTGTGAGGAAATGCCCGGGGAATACTACCTCAACACCCCGGTCGCGCAGGCTGAAGCCTGCGCGCTACAAACGGTCCTGGACCTGTAGCGCGCACGCTTCAGCGTGCGCGATTGTCCGCGCAGGCTCTAAGCCTGCGCGCTGCGGCGGATGACGATCGGCGCAGGCTGAAGTCTGCGCGCTACGTACGTGGCGAGAAGTCGGTGCGCTTCTTGCGGTGTTTCGGGCATGGCCGGACACGGCGCACCGCGCCTGGCATCCTACACGTATCGCGGAGTTGCCGCGTATTCGGTGACATCCTGCACATTTGTCCGCCTGCCGGTCTTCACCGACGAGCGCTGGGCCGTGGAGGTGAGTCGGCAACTCCTGCGGCAGGCCCAGCACCACCGGTTTGACGTTTCTGCGTACTGCTTCATGCCCAACCATGTTCACGTTCTGTTCGAGGCTACAGCTATTGACAGCGATATCCGACGGCTGATGAATAGCTGGAAACAGGAATCGGGATACACATACAGGCGCGCGACAGGGTCTCGCTTGTGGCAGAGCGGGTACTACGACCACGTCCTCCGACAGGACGAAGATCGCCTCAGGGTGATGGCATATCTGCTGGCGAACCCCTTGCGGGCAGGTCTGGTTGAGGATATCCGGCAGTATGCATTCTGGGGGTCTGGCGTGTGGGATCGCGATCAATTGCTCGAGGCTGTGCAAATGTACCTGTAGCGCGCACGCTTTAGCGTGCGCGATCCGTCCGCGCAGGCTGAAGCCTGCGCGCTACGTACACGGCACGACCGGACGGTCATTCGTATCGCAGCGCCTCGATTGGATCCAGCCGCGCGGCGCGGATGGCCGGCACCATTCCAAAGGCGATACCGACCGTTGCGGAGAAGCCGAGTCCCAACGCAAACGACCACCATGGGAGCGACACCGGAAATCCGGTGGCGAGGTTGACCGTCACGCCAATCGCGCTGCCCAGGAGAATGCCCAGGACACCGCCGACGGTCGTGAGCACGACGGCCTCGGCGAGGAACTGAAGCAGAATCTCGCGGCGCCGAGCACCGAGTGCCTTTCGAAGACCAATCTCGCGCGTGCGCTCCGTTACGGAGATCGTCATGATCGCCATCACGCCGATCCCGCCCACCATCAACGCGATCGACGAGATCACGACCAATGCCAGGAAGATCGCTGAACTCACCTGTCCCCAGACTTCCAGCGCCGCATCCTGACTGACCACGTCGAAATCGCTTGGCTCGTCCACGCGCAGCCCATGCCGGATACGCATGATTTCCTGGACTTCGTCGATGAGCGCTTCTCGCGTCGCGCCCGCGCGCGGCGCTGCAGCAATCAGCACGCTCTGATGCGTCTCGCTTCCGCGCCCGAACACCTGAATCCCGAACTGCCGGCGATATGTCGTTTCAGGAATGACGACGAAATCGTCCTGTCCGAGGTCGAATCCCCCAGCGGCAGGTCTCTTGCCGAGCACGCCGGTGATCGTGTATTCGACCGGACCGACGCGCACCTTCTTGCCAATCGGGTCGATCCCCACCCGACCGAAGAGCGCCTGGTACGGCGTCTGTCCGAGAACGACGAGGTTGCGGCGGCGATTGACCTCGGTCTCGGTGAAGAAACGACCCACCTCAAGCTGCAAGAAATTGATGTCGGCGAATTTCTCCGTCGCGCCGAGGACAGCCAGCATCTTCGTGCTCTCGCCCTCGTAGAACACGCGCGTCTGTGTAGGCGGTCCGCCAGCGCCGAGCCAGATGTCGACGAGACCGGCCGAGGGCGCCAGCTTTTCAATCGCCTTGGCATCGTCAACGGACAGATTCGGTCGCCGCAGCAGTTCGGCAAACTCACGCCCGGCCGCCAGGCTCACGCCGCTGAACTTCGCCACAAAAATTGTGTTCGGGCCCAGCTCGCTGATGCTGTCGCGCAGCGACGTATCGAACCCGCGGATAAGCGATGTCATGCCCACGATGGCGGTGATGCCGATGACAACGCCGAGAACGGTCAGGCCCGAGCGCAGTTTGTTCGCGCGCAGCGTGTCCAGCGCCAGGACGAGAATTTCGCGCAGCAGCCCGCCGATCATTCGCGCCTCAATGCCTCAATCGGGTCGAGGCGGGCGGCACGAGCGGCGGGGAATGCGCCGAAGCACAACCCGACGATCGCTGTGATGCTGATTCCGAGCATCACCGACCACGGCTCGAGGCGCGCCGGGAGTGGCGTCACCATCGAGATCGCCTGCGCCACGAGGAATCCGAGAAAGATGCCCACCAGACCGCCACATGTCGAGAGCGTGATCGACTCGGTGAGCACCTGCGAGACGATGTCCCGGCGGCGTGCGCCGAGCGCCTTGCGAAGTCCGATCTCACGCGTTCGCTCGCTGACGACCATCAGCATGATGTTCATGATGACGATGCCGCCGACCACGAGCGAGAGCGCGACGATGCCGACGAGCACCGCAAAAATCCCGGTCGTCGCCTGCTGGTACAGTCCGAGCAGCGTGTCGGAGGTAAGGATGCCGAAGTTGTCGGGCTCGCTCGGCTTCAGCCGTCTCGACACTCTCAGCGCGACCGTGGCATCGTCCATCGCCGTCTGCAACAGTTCGGGCGAGGTCGGCTTCACCATCAGTGAGAGGCTTTGCCGCGCCCCGAACAGCTTGACGTGGGCGCCGAGCGGGATGACGGCGAACCCGTCCATCGACGCTCCGAACACTGCCCCCTTTCCGCGCACTGACACCGACAATACGAAAGTGCACACCCTGGATCTTGACGACCTTTTCCAGTGGGCTGACGTCACCGAACAGCTGATCGGCGATATCCCACCCGAGCAGGACGACTGGGCGATTCCGCTCGACCTCGGTCGGCGTCATCATTCGGCCGCGCTCGGCGTCAAAGGTGGCGAAGTCGATGTATTCGCGCGTCACGCCCTGGATCTGGATGTTTTCGAGCACCTGATCGCGATAGGTGATCGTCCCGCGACGCTGCGCCTGCGCGACCACGGACGCGACGGCAGGACTGAATGCGCGCACGGCATCGGCCTCCGACACTGTCAGGTTCGGGTTGTTCCGCGTCCGCTCCTCTTCGTCTTCGGTCAACGTCGCGCGCGGGGGCACTCGCTGGATCGTGAACGCGTCAGCGCCGACGTCGGTCAGGATGGCGCTCGAAACCATGGAGTTGACACCCTGAATCAGCGAGACGACCGTGACGATCGACGTCACGGCCACGATGTTGCCCAGCAGCGTCATGAACGAACGCAGCTTGTTGGCCCAGATGGACTGCAGCGCGATCGAGACGGAGTCCAGAATCTGGTGCATCTACGATCGTCCAGGGGTCTCCTGGAGCTTCACCTCGGATCCGTCGGCTAGCTCCCGCACGGAGTTGAACGGGCCGGTGATCACCTGGTCGTTCGCGTTGAGTCCCGACAAGACTTCGAAATAGCGCTCTCCCGCGATGCCGACCTTGATCGGGACGAACACCGCGCGGTTGGCGCGGAGAACGAACACACCCTCGGTTTCGCGCCGCGTATGGCCGGGCGGTTCGGGCAGCGGGACTGCTGGCGCCGGCTCACTCCGCCGGAAGGCGCGAAAGCGGCTTGGTCGTGGCGGTGGCGGATCCCGCACGAGCATCCCCTTGGCGTCGTACAGCAGCTCCCGCACGGTCAATGCCTGAATCGGCACGGACAATACGTTCTTGCGCGTTGCGGTCGTGATTTCTGCCGTGCATGTGAAGCCCGGCCTGATACCGGGGACTTCCTCCTCCAGCGTCACCACAACCTTGAAGTTCGTCGCCTGCGCAGTGTTTACGGGGGAGGCGGTGCCCGTGTTCTGAATCGGGCTGTTGCCGATCTCAGTCACGCGTCCCCGGAAGATCTGGTCGGGAATCGCATCGATCATGACGCGAGCCGCCTGTGCCGAGCTCAACCTCGGGGATATCCGTCTCGTCCACCTCGATTTCAGCTTCGAGAATTGACATGTCCGCAACGGTGAGCAGCACGGTGCCCGCATTGTTCATCGTGCCGACGACGACGTTCTCCCCCTGCTCGATGTTGCGCCGCGTCACGATGCCGTCCATCGGCGACGAGATGATCACCTGGCTCAGGTTGTAGCGCGTTGTGGTGAGTCCGGCCTGCTCCTGCTTGATCTGCTGCTCGCGAGTGCGCACCTCCTGCTCGCGTGTCCTGAGCTCGGCCTCGCGCAGTTCCACCTCATTCTGCGCGCGCTCGAGCGCCTCGCGCGTTGTAAGCCCCCCGCGCCACAAATCCTCCTGCCGTTTCAGGGTCTGCCGCGAAAGATCCAGCGTGACGCGTGCCTGCTCGACTCCCACGCGTGCCTGCTGCAGCGCCGACTGCGCCGCCGCAACACTGGCCTCGCCGCGCTCCAGTTGTCCTTCGAGCGACTTCGGATCGATTTCCAGGAGGAATTGGCCGGCGCGCACGCGCTGTCCTTCCTCGACCGCCAGCCGTGTCACGCGTCCCATTGTGTTGGCGGAGATATTGACCTGACGCTTTGGCTGGATCTTGCAGGATGCCGAAACAATGGCCTCGAGATCGCGGCTGCGTGCCTCTTCGATGGCCACGGCCGGAACGTCCGGCGGTCGAAGCCAGAACGCGAGGCCCGCACCCACGATCACAACGACGAGAATGCCGACGATCCAGGGCCACTTTCGCCTCACGCGGTGCCCCCGGTCAGCGTCATTGCCAGCGTGAGAATGCCTGCCATCACTACGTACGCTCCCATGAACGAGAGCGCCAGCCTTGGGGCCGGCCTCCGGCACAACACCGACATGCCGATTGCCAACACGGCGACCCACCAGATGACGAACAAGTCGACGACGCCGGAGAATCGGGCGAGCGGCGACGATTCATCCAGACTCGCGAAGAACAGATTGAGGGTTGTCGGGCTCGCCAGCGTCTCGCGTGCGTAAACGACGGGTGCAGCAATGACCTGCCGGAGGGCCAGAATCACTCCCGCGTGCGCGACCACGGCAAATACCTGCTGAAAACGCACGCCGTCCGTGGTTCCAGGAAGCCACCGGAAAAGGGTGAACAGAATCCCGCTTAGCGCAACGACGAGCAGTGGTCCGCTCACGAAGGCGCTTGCAATTGCGTAAACGGCGCCGTTGTCGCTCGCCCGGGAGAGGGCAGCGTATTCCGAATCGCCAACGGGCTGCCCGAATGCCAGGGCGGTTCGCTCCCATTGATCGAGCAGGGCAAGGCGCCCTGTCTCGGTTTCAAAGAGAAGCGCCGATGAAAGGGCAGTGACGAGAAATGTCAACACGAGCACGTCACCCCACCGAGGGCCCGCCGCCAGCGACTCGAACGTTGCCCGCGGCGCAAGTATGACCGCGAGCATCCGGGTTGTCAGAGAATTGCCCGTCCTCACTCAAGCTCCTGCTACGATTGGCTTTTCCGGGCGGCGCCGAGCCTGGCGCTCCTGACCTGCCTACTGCGATTTTGACTACTCAAAATCACCAAAATTATACCGTGCTCATGCGAAGCCATAAGATCGCGCGTGCCGCCGTTCTCTGCATTCTTACGGCTGCGCCCTGCACCCCAGTCTCGGGCCAGACGACCGAATCGATTGGAACTCGAGCGCCTGGAATGGGTGGTGCCTTCGTCGCCGTCGCCAATGACAGCAGCGCGACGTGGTGGAATCCAGCCGGCATTGCCACGGGTCCTCTGGTCGATGTCGCCGCGGCACGGACGCGCATCGAGGTCAACGACCGGCTCCCGGCGTGGCGGCAGACCACGTCCTGGGTCGCCCTCGCCACTCCACCGCTCGGGATCAGCTATTACCGCTTTCAAATCACGGACATACAGCCATTTGACCCTACAGGGCAGGGCACGGCCGGCCGAGAAGAGAGACGAGCCGGAGTGCCAGTGGGCTCGCTTTCAGCGAGCCAGGTGGGCCTCACGCTCGTCCAGACGTTGATTTCCGGAGTACACGCTGGCGCGACGCTGAAATACGTCCGCGGAACGTTTCACGAGGGGCGAGACGACAGTCTCGCAGACCCGGCTGATCTGCTGGACCGTGGCGACGCACTGGACGATGGAGAGACCAAGGGTCGCTTTGATCTTGATGTTGGTCTGCTTGCGGTGACTGGACCGTTGCGGCTTGGTGCGCACGTACGAAATGTCACCGAGCCCGCGTTCGGGCGCGTTCGTCTTCCGCGTCAGACGCGGCTCGGGGTCGCCTTCGACCCAGAACCGACTGGAGGACGCTCCGCTGACGATTGCGTTCGATGCGGACGTGGAGACGTACCTGTCGGGGTCAGGGGCGCGGCGGGTGGTCGCCGTCGGGGGCGGAGTACTGGGTGATGAACAGGCGGCTGGGAGTACGTGCTGGCGCGCACGCCAATACCGTCGGTGCTGAAGAACGCGCTGTGACGGGTGGAGCGAGCTTTGCCGTTCGTCGGGGACTTTACGTCGACGGGTACGTCATTGCCGGTGGTGCTGCAGACGAGCGCGGGTGGGGTGTGGGCGCGCGTTTCTCTTTCTGAGGTCTAGGAACCGGATCGAATGGCCGTCCGCATAGGTGAGCTGCTCCTCAAGGAGAAACGCATCACCGTCGAGCAACTTCAGGAGGCGTTGAATCATCAGCGCCAGCACGGGGGCAAGCTCGGTCTGAACCTGATCAAGCTCGGGTTCGTCAAAGACTCGGACATCACCGCTCTTCTCAGCAAACAGTACGGAGTTCCATCGATCTCGCTGGCCGACTTCGAAGTCGACCCCGCCGTCGTCAAGCTCGTATCTGCGGAAACCGCCCAGAAGTACCAGATCGTGCCACTGGCGCGTTCAGGCGCAACGCTGACGATCGCCATGATCGACCCCACGAACGTGTTCGCCATGGACGACATCCGGTTCATGACGGGCTACAACGTGGAGCCGGTCGTCGCGTCTGAAATCGCGGTGCTCGAAGCGATCGAGCGGTACTACACGAAGTCGAATGGCAACGGCGCAGCAGCCCCGGGTGGTACCAGCGCGCTCGAAGTTGCGAGTAAGGCGCTGGAACAGATGCCGCTTGCGGGCGACGCTGCAGACGTCGAGGTGCTCGAAGAGCTGGAGGAGATCAGCGCCGAGACGCTCGCCAAGCAGGGCGAAGAGGCGCCGATCATCAAGCTCGTGAACGTGTTTCTCATGTCGGCTATCCAGAAGGGTGCCAGCGACATCCATATCGAACCGTACGAGAAAGAGTTGCGCGTTCGGTACCGCATGGACGGTCTTCTCTACAACATCATGTCGCCGCCGCTGAAGTTCAGGGATGCGATTACGTCGCGCATCAAGATCATGGCCAAGCTCGACATCTCCGAAAAGCGCCTGCCTCAGGACGGCCGCATCAAGATCCGCTTCCAGGACAACGGCAAGCCGAAGGACATCGACTTCCGTGTCTCCTGCCTGCCCACGCTTTTCGGCGAAAAAATCGTCATGCGCCTGCTCGACAAGGACAAGTTGATGCTCGACATGACGAAACTTGGATTCGAGGGCGAATCGCTGGCCAAATTCGAGACGGCGATCATGAAGCCGTGGGGCATGGTGCTGGTCACCGGGCCGACCGGGTCCGGAAAGACCAACACCTTGTACTCCTCGATCTCCCGGATCAATACGGCCGATACCAACATCATGACCGCCGAGGATCCCGTCGAGTTCAATCTGGTCGGCATCAACCAGGTCCAGGTGCGCGAGAACATCGGTCTGACGTTCGCGGCAGCGCTCCGTAGCTTCCTGCGTCAGGACCCGAACATCATCCTGGTCGGCGAGATCCGCGACTTCGAGACCGCGGAGATCGCCGTCAAGGCCGCGCTGACCGGGCACCTCGTGCTGTCCACTCTCCACACCAACGATGCACCGAGCACCGTCAACCGCCTGATGAACATGGGCATCGAGCCGTTTCTGGTGGCCAGCTCGCTGAATCTCGTGTGTGCCCAGCGCCTCGTCCGCCGTGTCTGCAAGAACTGCGCGGAACCGAACCCGACGCCACACAAGGCGCTCGTGAACGCCGGCTTCGATCCCGACGATGCCAAGGGCGTGGTGCCGAACAAGGGGAAGGGCTGCGAGAAGTGCAACAAGACCGGCTTCAAGGGCCGGGTCGGTCTGTACGAAGTGATGGAGGTGACCGACGAGGTGCGCGAACTGATTCTCGTAGGGGCATCGGCGCTCGAATTGCGCCGCAAGGCCGTAGAAGAAGGAATGCTCACGCTGCGACAGAGCGGCCTCCGCAAGGTCAAGGAAGGTATGACGACGATCGACGAAGTCGTCAGGGAGACCGTCAAGTAACTCCCAACTTCCAAAACGCCAACTCCCAAGGAAGCCGCTTGGGAGTTGGGAATCGGGCGTGGGCGTTGATGAGGATGAACGAATGATGACGCTACCGGATTTGCTTCAGAAGGTCGTGGAGCTCGAAGGCTCGGATCTGCACCTGACGACGAAGACGCCCCCCCAGATACGCGTGCACGGTCATCTGGAGCGACTCGACGGACCCGATCTGGCGCCAGCCGACACCAAGCAGCTGACGTACAGCGTCCTGACGGATGCTCAGAAGAAACGATTCGAGGAGAAGCTCGAGCTCGATTTCTCGTTCGGCATCCAGGGCGTGGGGCGCTTCCGGTGCAACATGTTTTATCAGCGCGGCGCAGTGGGTGCCGTGTACCGGCTGATCCCGGAAAAGATTCGGTCGTTCCAGGAGCTGAGCCTGCCGCCGGTGCTCGGGACGCTCGCCGAAAAGCCGCGCGGCCTCATTCTGGTCACCGGGCCGACGGGCAGCGGCAAGTCGACGACGCTTGCCGCGATGGTCGACAAGATCAACAAAGAGCGGCGGGATCACATCCTCACGATCGAGGATCCCATCGAGTTCGTGCACCAGCATCAGGGTTGTCTCGTCAATCAGCGCGAAGTGCACCAGGACACACAGAGCTTCTCGAACGCGCTGCGCGCGGCGCTTCGCGAAGACCCGGACATCGTGCTGATCGGCGAGATGCGCGACCTCGAGACGGTCGAGTCGGCGCTGCGCATTGCGGAAACGGGACACCTGACGCTTGGCACGCTGCACACCAATTCCGCGGCGCAGACGATCAACCGAATCATCGATATCTTTCCGGCGCACCAGCAGAGCCAGATTCGCACGCAGCTGTCGCTCGTGCTCGAGGCAATCGTCTGTCAGGCGCTGCTTCCGAAGATTGGCGGTGGTCGCGTCGTGTCGCTCGAAATCATGATCCCGACCCCCGCGATCCGAAATCTGATCCGCGAAGACAAGGTTCACCAGATTTACTCCGCGATGCAGACGGGTCAGGAGAAGGTCGGGATGCAGACGGCGAATCAATCGCTCGCGACGCTGTATCAGAAGAAGCTGGTTACGCTCGAATCTGCAATGTCCGCCTCGTCCAATCGTGAAGAGCTGCAGGACATGATCAACCGCGGTGTCGGCGTGGTGGCGGGCGCTGGTCTCGGGAGCGGCGGGGATGGCGCCACGGCCGGTAGTCGGTAGCCGGTAGTTCGTACGTAGAGCGCACGCTTCAGCGTGCGCGATCGTGCGGTCGCGCAGGCTGACGCCTGCGCTCTACGGTCGAACATATGTAGGGCGGACCTTCAGGTCCGCCGTGAGGAAGGTTCATGGCGACGTTTGCATATACCGGACGGGCGCGCGGCGGCCAGACGATCACCGGCGAGTTCACCGCCGATTCGATGGACGCCGCAGTGACGGCGCTGCGCCGCGACCAGATCCTCGTCACGAAGATCAATCCCGTGAAGAACGACGCGGCCGCGCCAGGCGCCAAGAAGTCAAGAGCAAGTCGGTCAAGGCGAAGGATCTCGCCGTCTTCACGCGGCAGTTCTCGGTGATGATCGGCGCAGGTCTGCCGCTCGTCCAGTGTCTCGACATTCTCGGGACCCAGGCGGAGGACAAGAACTTCGGCGAGGTGATCCTTGCCACACGTGGCGACGTCGAGGGAGGTGCGTCGCTCGCCGACGCCATGAAAAAGCATCCCAAGACGTTCGATTCGCTCTTCACCAACATGATCGCCGCCGGTGAAGCGGGCGGCATCCTCGATGCGATCCTGAAGCGGCTGGCTACTTACATCGAGAAGGCCGTCAAGCTGAAGGGCCAGGTGAAGTCCGCGATGATGTATCCAATTGCGGTCATCGTGATTGCCACGGTGGTCGTAGGTGCCATCTTGTGGAAAGTCATCCCGACCTTCGCACAACTCTTCGCCGGTCTCGGCGCCGATCTGCCGCTGCCGACGCGCATTGTCATCTCACTGAGCAACGGGCTCGTGCGCTACATGCCGTTCATCGTGGTTGGCATGGTCGCGCTCGTGTTCGGGTTCCGCGCGTACTACCGGACAACCGGCGGCCGGATGGTGATCGATCGTGTGGTCCTGAAGCTGCCGGTGTTGGGCAATCTGATGCGGAAAATCGCCGTGGCGCGCTTCTGCCGGACGCTCTCGACACTGCTGGCCTCGGGCGTGTCGATTCTCGAGGCGCTCGACATCACCGCCCGCACGGCAGGCAACGCGGTCGTCGAAGAAGGGATCCTGACGACGAGAAAGAGCATCGAGCGCGGAGAAACTATCGCGGGACCCTTGAAGCAGACCGAGGTGTTTCCCCCCATGGTCGTCCAGATGATCGGCGTGGGCGAGGCGACCGGCGCGCTCGACACGATGCTGGGGAAGATCGCCGACTTCTACGAGGAGGAAGTTGATGTGGCGGTTGCCGGACTGCTTACCCTTCTCGAACCACTGATGATTGCGCTGCTCGGCGGCATTGTCGGCGGCATCGTCATCGCGATGTATTTGCCGATCTTCAGCCTGATCAACCAGCTAACGGGTGGGGGAGGTTAGGCTCTGGATCGCCGCTCGCGTCTTGCCACGCTCATTGCGATCCGCGTCGTCGTCAGTACATTCCTGCTCGGCTGGGCCACGCTGATCCAGCTGAACCGGCCAGGTGCGTTTCCGGTCGATCCCTTCTTCTTCCTGATTGGCGTCACCTACGCGCTCAGCATTGCGTACCTGGCCACGCTGCGGGGCATCGAGCGGTTTCCCTGGCTGGTAGACCTGCAGCTCGGCGCGGACGCCATCCTGGTGTCTGGCTTCATCGGGCTGACAGGCGGGATCGTCAGCTACTTCTCGTCGCTGTATCTGCTGCCTATCATCGCCGCCAGCATCATCAGCTTTCGCCGCGGGGCGTTTCAGGTTGCGGTCCTCAGCGGCGTGTTGTATCTCGGTCTCGTTACCGCACAGTACCTCGGCCTTTTCCCGGAGTGGCTCGCCGTCGACGCGGTGCAGCTGCCCGGGCGCCAGTTCGCGCAGTACACGATCGCGATCAACCTTTCGGGATTCAGCGCCGTGGCACTTCTCTCGGGTTCGCTTGCGGAACGCTTGCGCCACGCGCAGTCTCGCTTGCAGGACGCGTCGCACGAAATTCGGGATCTCCGTGCGTTCAATGAGTACGTCATCGATGGACTCTTGAGCGGCCTCGTTACGACGGACGCCGAGGGCCGCATATTGACGTTCAATCGTGCTGCGTCGGCCATCACCGGCATCCCGAGGGAGCAAGCGGTTGGACATGATGCCGGCGAGGTCCTCCAGCTGCCGGCAGACGCAAGCGCGAGGCTCGATACGCTTGTCCAGACACGCAGCCTTCGCGTGGAGTTCGCGTACCGAACAGGTGAGAACCGGCAGCTGGACGTCGGTCTGATGGTGACGATGATCGCGTTGCCCGACGGCGGCAGCGGTTATCTCTTTACGTTCCAGGACGTCACAGAATTGAGACGGCTCGAGCGCACTGCCCGTTTGCAGCAGCGGCTCGCGGCCGTGGGTGAAATGGCGGCAGGCATTGCGCACGAGATCCGCAACCCGCTGGCGGCGATGTCCGGTTCCATCCAGGTCCTGCGGCAGGAGCTCCCGCTCAGCGACGAGCAGTCGCAGCTGATGGACATCGTATTGCGCGAATCGGAGCGGTTGAATGACACGATTCGATCGTTTCTCGCGTACGCGCGTCCTCAGAAGTTCTCGATTACCAATCTCGACATCGGCAAGGTGGCTCGCGATGCGGCACTGCTGCTGCGCAACAGCTCGGAGGCGCACGCAGATCATGTCGTGGATGTGACAGTGCCGCCGCAGCCCGTATGGTTCGAGGCAGACGAGAATCAGATTCGCCAGATCGTCTGGAACATCGCTTCGAACGGCCTGCGAGCGATGCCGAATGGTGGACGCCTGCTGCTGAGGGTCGAGACGGATTCAGCCACCGGCCGTGACGAAGTGATACTCGCCGTCGAGGACGAGGGGCATGGGATACCGCCTGAGGAGCTCGACAACATCTTCCAGCCGTTTCGAAGCTCGTTCGAGAGGGGCACCGGGCTCGGGCTTGCGATCGTGCACCGGATCGTCAGCGACTATGGCGGCGTGATCCAGGTGTCGTCGACAGTGGGCGTCGGCACGACCGTGTGCGTCCGGTTCCCCGTGCGGAGTGCGCCCCAGGCTGTATCCACACAACCTGTCCTGCACGGGAGATCGGCGTGAAGGCGCAGCCGCTCCGCGCAAGCTCCAGGGATGCCGAACGGTCCGCGCCCCCGCAGGCCGCCGCAAAGCCGCGCATCCTCGTCGTAGACGACGAACGATCAATGCGCGAGATGCTGCAGATTGTGCTGCGCCGGGACGGCTACGACGTCGTGGTCGCCGACAACGGGCGAGATGCCGTTGCCCGCCTGAACGGGGACGCATTCGACTTGCTGCTGTCGGACATACGGATGCCCGACATCACCGGGGTCGAGGTGCTTCGCGCAGCCAAGGAGATCAATCAGGATCTCGTCGCTTTCATGATGACGGCTTTCGCATCGACAGACACGGCGGTGGAGGCGATGCGTCTGGGCGCTGTCGATTACTTCGTGAAGCCTTTCAGCATGGACGAGCTGCGGCTCAAAGTGCGACAGCATCTCGAGGCCCGCCGTCTGAAGCAGGAAAATCTGCTGCTGAAGCGCGCGCTGAACAGCCGGTACGAATTCTCCAACATCCTTGGCCGCAGCGACGCCATGCAGCAGATATTTGCGACCATCGAGCAGGTGGCGGCCACCAACAGTACCGTGCTGATTGGCGGCGAGTCCGGCACCGGCAAGGAGCTGGTCGCACGAGCGATTCACTTCAACTCGTTGCGGCGCGACCATCCGTTCGTGGCGGTCAACTGTGGGGCGGTGCCGGAAACGCTGCTCGAGTCCGAGCTCTTTGGTCACGTTCGAGGCGCGTTCACGGGCGCGCACGCCAACAAGAAGGGGCTGGTCGAGGCGGCCGAAGGCGGAACCATCTTCCTCGACGAGATCGCGGAGATGGCGTCCTCGATGCAGGTCAAGCTCCTGCGCGTGCTGCAGGATCGCCGATTCCGCCGTCTCGGCGGCACCGAGGAGGTGCAGGCCGACGTGCGCGTCATCGCGGCGACACACCAGGACCTGCCGAAGATGGTTGCCGAGGGGAAATTCAGGGAAGACCTGTTCTATCGACTCAACGTGCTGGCGATCAAGCTGCCGCCGCTCCGCGAGCGCCAGGAAGACATTCCGCTGCTCGCCGAGCAGTTCCTCCAGCAGTTCGCTGCGCAGATGGGCAAGCAGGTGCGCACGATTTCAGCCGATGCCCTGGCGCTCCTGCAGCAGTGCACATGGCGAGGCAATGTGCGGGAGCTCCAGAACGCTATCGAGCGGGCTGTTGCGCTCGAACAGACCGAGGCCGTGCTGCCCGCGAGCCTGCCCGAGGAGGTGAGACTGGGTCGCGCCGCGGGCGATGGCCCGAAAGATGGGACTCTTCCCGATTTAGGGGAGGGATTCGACCTCGAAGCCCGCGGCGAGGAGTTCTATCGGCACTATATTGCCCTGGCGCTCGAACGGACCGGCGGGCGTCCAGGTCAAGGCGGCGGAACTGCTTGGAATGAGCTTCAGGTCCTTCCGGTACTACGTGAAGAAATACAACCTCAAATCAGATTCGAACGGCCAGTGATCACAATTTCACAGCACTGACAGTTCGCGGCAACTGCAGTTGACAGTATTTGTCAGTCACGCGGCTCCGCGGCAGCCGCCACGGACATTGCCATGACGCTAAGTGGTGGATTATGAGATAGTTAAATGTTGCAATTCGAGCTCGACAGTACCGGCACAGCAGTTGCTCCTTGGGGGACGTTCGCTGCCGGTGCCTCAGCGGCAACCCCGGCGGCCCGGTTTCAACCGAGCAGACAACTCTGAGGAGCGACCCAAATGAAGAAGATGAATGACAACAAGGGTTTCACACTGATCGAGCTGCTGATCGTCGTGGCGATCATCGGCATCATCGCGGCGATTGCAGTGCCGGGCCTGTTGCGCGCCCGGATGTCGGGCAACGAGGCGTCGGGCATCGGCTCGATCCGCACCATCAGCAGCGGTGAAGCGACGTTCGCGTCGAGCTGCGGCGGTGGTGGTTATGTTCTCGATCTCGCGGATCTCGGTTTGGCTCCGACAGCAGGCGGCCCCGGGTTCATTCCCGGCGACCTTGCCGCGGCAGTTGACGCAGCTAACGCCAAGAGTGGGTATTTCTTCACGATCGCCGCGCATCCGGACGGCCTCGCGCAGACGGTGCTCGCGGCGGCAAACGCGTGCAGCGCCATCGCTGCCGATACCGAAAACGAATACTTCGCGACTGGCGAACCGGGCACCGCAGGAAGCACCGGTACACGGTATTTCGCGGTGGACCATTCGGGCCAGATCATCCAGAACGCGGCCAACGTCCCGGCTGACATGGCGGACGGCGTTCCGCTGCAGTAACGCGGGCCACACATCGGCTACCTTTCAAAGGGGGGATGCTCGCACGAGCGTCCCCTCTTCTTGCTTAAACTCCATGAGCGCCAGAATCTCACCCGACGCGCGCGTCAGAGGCCGCAAGAGCGGTGGTTTTACGCTAGTGGAGCTGCTTATTGTGGTCGCGATTATCGCCCTGCTCGCAGGCATTGCCGTACCCAGCCTGATGCGCGGTCGCATGGCGGGGAACGAGGCGTCGGCCATCTCGTCGATGCGCACGATCGTCAGCGCGCAGGCCGCCTTCGCCTCGACGTGCGGTGGCGGTGGATACGCGAACTCGCTGGTTGATTTGTCATTGCCTCCAGCGGTGGGCACTGCAGCGTTCATCCCTGTGGACCTTGGCGCCGCCGATCCCGCGGGCGTTCCGAAGAGCGGATATGTTTTCACCATCACCGGTGGAGGATCGCCCGTGATGGACGCTGCCTTTACCTGTAACGGTACCGCCGACGACACGATGACGCAGTTTTTCGCGCAGGGTGATCCCGTGGGATCTGGCATGGGGACCCGTTTCTTCGGAGCGGATGAATCGGGTCAGATTCGGCAGGATACCGCTCAGTTGGCCGACATGCTGGCCGGCATTCCCCTGAAATAGGCCCTTTTCGGGACAGGCCTTCCCAGCCCGGCCCGCGGCTGGGCGTTGACACCGGGCACATCGGACCGTAGGATGCGGCAGGAACAATGAAAAAGTACGCCCGCCCCCTCATTGTGCTGCTTGCCGCCGTCGCATTGGCCGCCTCGGTCGCATCGCTGTACGTCCATTACAGACTGCTCACCGACCCCAGCTATACGAGCTTCTGCGACGTCAGCGAGACGGTCAGTTGCCAGGCCGTCATAACCAGCCGGTTTGGCCACATGTTCGGCATTCCGGTGGCCGCCGGTGGCGCCATCTGGTCCGCCCTCGTGCTCATTCTTGCTGCCGTCGGCATGCGTCCTTCGACGCCTGGGGCTCCAGCGCCCGTGCCCGCCGGTGCGGCAAGAGAGCCCGGGAGGAAGTCGTCAGTCGCCACGTCTGCGGCGACGACGAAAGTTGATGCGGCCGATCGCGCGGGACGCGTTGCCGGTTACATCTTTATCTTGTCTACGGTCGGTCTCGCAGCGGTGCTGTACCTGGGCTACGCGTCCTTCTTCGTGCTGCGCCAGATGTGTCCGCTGTGTCTCACAATGTATGTGGCGGTTATCGGGCTGTTCATCGTCTCGGGTGGGGCGGCGTCGGATCTTTCAGGATTGCCAGGCCTGCTGTCTGAGGATATTCGCGCGGCGGTCGGGAGCCCCATGGCCGCAACGCTCAGCGTCGTGTGGATCATTGCAGCCGTTGGTCTCGTCGCGATGTTTCCGCGCGAGGAGGTTGCCGCAGCAAGCGCGCCGGCGGATGCGGCACCAGCCCTCACAGAGGAGCTCGGGTCGGAGGAAGTCGCGCAGTTCGAATCGTGGCTCGCGGCTCAACCGCGTGTCGAACTCGGGCGTTCCTGCGAACGGTGCTCGGGTAGTCGTCGCGAAGTTCAACGACTACCAGTGTCCCGCGTGCCGTCAGGCGTACATCGCGTACAAGTCGATCCAGCAGAAATACGAATCGGAATATCCGGGCCAGGTCGCCTTTGTGAATGTCGACTATCCACTCGAGTCTGAATGCAACACCGGCGGCATCCATTCGTCTGCGTGCGAAGCGGCGGTGGCGGTGCGCCTGGCGCGTGCCCGCAACCGTCACCGTGAGATGGAGGAGTGGCTGTTCGACAATCAGGCGACGTTGTCGCGGGATTCTGTCAAGGAGGCCCTTGCCGAGATTGCGCAGGTGACCGACTTCGATGCTCGCTACAACAGCACGCTGCAGGAGGTGCGCGCCGATGCGCAGCTCGGGCAGAAGCTGCAAATCAACGGCACACCGACCTTCTTCATCAACGGCATCCGGATCGCCTCGACGCTGCGCCCGTCGTACCTCGACGCGGCCATTGCATATGAGCTTAAGAAGGCCTCAGGCACCGGGCCTCAGGGCTCAGGGCCGTCTCAGGCCCCAGCACGCTGAAGCCCTTGGAGCCTAGGTCAGCCCTGATTCCAGAGTCCTGAGGCCTGAGCCCTACTTATTGATGGACGCGATTCGCACGGAAGCCCTGACCAAGCACTATCGCGTCGGCTTCTGGCGTCCCCGCCCGTACGTCGCGCTCGATGCACTGACGCTCGAAGTCCATGAAGGGCGAAGTCTTTGGCTTCCTCGGACCGAACGGCGCCGGCAAGACCACCACGCTCAAGCTGCTGATGCAGCTGATCTACCCGACATCCGGTCGGGCCGAGATTCTGGGGCGCCCGGTTGGCGACGTCGACGTCCGCCGCCGCATCGGCTACCTGCCCGAGAATCCGTACTTCTACGACTATCTCACCGCCGAGGAGCTGCTCGAGTACTTCGCCGGCCTGTTTGGTTATCGTGGCGCGGCGCGGAAGACTCGCGTGGCGCAACTGCTGGACGAGGTAGGCATCGGCGCCGAGCGTCGGCTGCAGCTGCGGAAGTTCTCCAAAGGGATGCTGCAGCGCGTCGGCATCGCGCAAGCGATTCTCAACGAACCGGAACTGGTCTTCTTCGATGAGCCGATGTCGGGGCTCGATCCGCTCGGCCGCCGCGAGATTCGAGAGCTCATCCTGCGGCTGCGCGATCGCGGCTGCACGGTGTTTTTCAGTTCGCACGTGCTGGCCGATGCGGAGGCCCTCTGCAGCCGTGTGGCCGTCGTGGCCGGAGGGCGGCTGGCCGCGGTGGGCCAACTCGCCGACCTGGTTGCATTCGAAGTGCGCGGGTGGGAGCTCGTGGTCACGGGCCTCAGCGCTGCAGCACTCGAGCATGCCAGGAGGGGCGGCCAGGTTGGTACGCGTCACGTCGCTCGGAGAGGAACGGTACGCTCTGGAGCTCCCGCTGTCAGTGGCTCCAGATCAGGTCCTCACCAGTCTCACGGCACGTGGCGCGCGGCTCGTGTCGCTCAACCCGATTCGAGAGACGCTCGAGGATTTCTTCGTCCGTCAGGTGGGCGCGGTGCCGCACGATCGGGGACTGGAACTCAACCGCGCAGGCTGAAGCCTGCGCTCTACGGGTGGCTCGATGCGTGTGATTGGGCACGTCGCCGTGAACGTCTTCAAGGAGTCGGTGCGCGACCGCGTGCTGTACAACCTGGTCGTCTTTGGCGCACTGCTGATAGGTGCGTCGTATCTGATCGGGCAGCTGACGGCAGGACAGGACGTCAAGATCATCAAGGATCTCGGCCTTGCTGCCATCGCGACGTTCGGGCTGCTCATCGCTGTGTTCATCGGCATCGGCCTCGTGTGGAAGGAGGTGGAGCGGCGAAGCATCTACGCGCTGCTGTCGAAGCCTGTCCGCCGCCACGAGTTCGTGCTCGGGAAATACGCGGGGCTGGCGCTGACGCTGCTCGTCAACGTCGCCATCATGACGGTGGCCTTCTACGCCGTTCTCGCGTACCTGAGCACGCAGTTTCCGGCATCGCAGGCGATCGATCCGCGGATGCTTCTTGCGATTGGGCTCATTTTTCTGGAGCTGCTGCTCGTGACGGCGATTGCGCTGTTCTTTTCAACCTTCTCGGGCCCGTTTCTTTCGGCGGCACTCACGCTTCGGACTCTGGGTGATCGGGCACTTCAACGCCGATCTGCGCAATTTCGAGAGCGTTGTGGAATCGAGAATGGCCGCGTACCTGGCACGCGGCCTTTATTACGTGCTGCCGAACTTTGCCGCCTTCGACGTGAAGGCACAGGCGGTTCAAGGTTTGCCGATCCCTTGGTCCTATTTGGCCGTGACCGCGGCCTACGGTGCCGTCTACATAGCGCTTCTGCTGACAGGCGGCCGTCGTCGTGTTCTCCAGAAGGGATTTCAAGTGACCTCCCCTCGAGCGACGCCGTGGCTCGTGGGTGCCCTCATAGCGGTCCTGATGGGCGGCGTGGTCGGGACTTCAACTCGTGCTTGAACGCTACAGTGGTGGTCCCGCCGCAACTACCGAGAATCTGTTGTACGTGCGGTCCCCTGAAACGATGAAGCGCCTGGCGTTGTCGTACGACTCGCTATTGGCGGACGTGTACTGGATTCGCGCCGTCCAGCACTACGGCGGCACCAGGCTGTCGACCGAACCCGACAAGCGATACGACCTCCTCTATCCGCTGCTCGATCTGACGACGTCGCTCGACGATCGCTTCAACATCGCCTACTACTACGGGTCGACCTTTCTTGCCGAGGCGCCGCCCGGCGGTCCAGGTCGACCGGACCTCGCGATAGCGTTGCTCGAGAAAGGGCTGCGCGCGCAGCCGGACAAGTGGGAGTTTGCTCAGTGGATCGGCTTCGTCCACTATTGGTGGCGACAGGACTATCAACAGGCGGCCGCCTGGTTTTCCCGTGCTGCAGAATTTCCCGGCGCGCCGATTTGGATGGCGCCGCTCGCAGCGTCGACGTTGGCCGAAGGGGGCAGCCGACAGGCATCGCGCCTCTTGTGGGAGGAAATCGCCCGGACGGCTGAGGACGAGTGGTTTCGCAATGATGCGAGGCGCCACCTGCAGCAGCTCGATGCGATGGATCAGCTCGACGCGCTCAGCGCGATCGTGGCTAGGTTCCGCCAGCAGCGGGGCGCACCTGCGTCAGACTGGTCCGAGCTCCGCGCCGCCGGTTACTTGAAGGGCACGCCGGTCGACCCGACCGGGACGCCATATCGCCTCGACGCCGGGAGTAGTCACTCTGGATCGCAGCTCGCGGCTCTGGCCGCTCCCCGCGCAGCGATTCCGATGATGATGAGCACGCCGGTCGTCATGCTTGCGTTCGCGCTTGCGGGCCTCGTCGTCGGAAGCTTTCTGAATGTGTGCATCTACCGCATTCCGCGCCGAGAGTCGCTCGCATGGCCTGCGTCTCACTGCACCGCCTGCAACAGACCGCTTGTCATGGTTCGAAAACGTGCCGATTGTCAGCTGGCTGGTCCTGCGCGGCCGCTGCCGCACGTGCAAGGCTCCGCATCTCGACGATGTATCCGGTCGTCGAGCTGGTGACCGCGCTCGTGTTTGCCGGCGGCGTGGCCGTGTACGGACTGAGCCCGCTGCTCGTCGTTCGACTGGCATTTGCGTCGCGCTCGTCGTGCTCTTCGCGATCGACCTGGAGCATCAAATCCTGCCGAACGTGATTACGCTGCCCGGCATCGCCGCCGGACTGGCGGCCAGCTGGTTTCTTCCGCCGGGTTGGCTCTCAGCCCTGATCGGCGCGGCCGCCGGGGGCGGCATTCTGCTGGCGATTGCCGAAGCCTACTACCGGGTACGCGGGCAGGAAGGGCTCGGCATGGGCGACGTGAAGATGCTGGCGATGATTGGCGCCTTTCTCGGCTGGCCATTGATGATTCTGACGCTGGTGCTCGCGTCGTTCGCAGGCTCGATTGTCGGAGTCGGTCTTCTGACGACGAGGCGCGGCGGCATGCAGGCCGCACTTCCGTTCGGCACGTTTCTCGCCCTTGGAGCGCTCGTTGCCGCGGTCGCCGGGGACGGCATTCTCGCGTGGTATCTGTCGTTTTACTGACACGATGACCGGAGACCTGAAGGTCTCCGGCTACCTAGAAATGATTGAGCGTCCTCCGTGTCTCTGTGTCTCTGTGGCCCGTGGGGGTGAACGGCCTACCCAATGACCGAGTACGGATACGCGCTGCTTGGTCTCACCGCGGCTGTGGCCGTGCTCGTCGCGCGTGTTGACATTCGCAGTGCTGAAGTTCACTGCGGGTGCGCGCGACGCGAGGCGTCGCCTGCGCGAAAGCGGGGCCGCCGAGGCGGCGCTGCTGTCGACGGCCATGCAGGAGGCCGTTGCCGGCTGCAATCGCAGGAACAGGCCGTGCGCGCCCGCGCCGCAGCGTCAGAGCGGCTGAGCGCTCGAATTGTCGAGAGTCTGAGCGCAGGCCTGCTCGTCGTCGAGGAGAAGCGGCCGCATCGAGATCTTCAATCGCGCGGCGCGGCGAATGCTCGACATCGACGGCGACACCGCAGACACTGACTACCGCGATGTCTTGAAGACCGTCCCGCCCCTCGAAGGAGTGATCACCGAGTGTCTGGCGACCAGGCGCCCGATTGTTCGTCGGTCACTCTCGACTGATCGATTGGCGGCAAACGCTGTCATTTCGGCGTGACCGTGTCACCGCTCAGCGAAACGGAGGAGCAGGGCGCAATCTGCCTGTTTTCCGACATCACCAACGTCGTGGAGCTGGAAGAGCAGCTGCGGCTGAAGGACACGCTCGCGCGCCTCGGCGAGCTGACGGCAGGCCTCGCTCACGAATTCCGAAACGGCCTCGCGACCATTCACGGATACAGCCGCCTGCTGGACCCTGGAGCCCTGCCGGCGCCGTATCGCCCGTACGTCGAAGGGATACGGCAAGAGACCGACGCGCTCGGTCAGATCGTGACGAATTTTCTCAACTTTGCGCGTCCCGAAAACATCTCGTTCCAGTCCGTCGCCCTCGGCCGCATTGCGCAGCGTGCCGCCGACGACCTGCGGCGCGAACTGCCTGAAGGCACGACGACCGAGGTCGAGGGGGATTTCAGCGATATCCAGGGTGACGAAGTGCTGCTCCGGCAAATGTTCGCGCAATCTCGTCCGCAACGCAGCGGAGGCGTGCGACGCGAGCGGCAAGCAGCCGCAAATCATGATCCGTGGGGCCGTGGATCGACGCGCGCGGCCTCTGCCGGGTGACCGTCGACGACAACGGGCCCGGCATCGCGGAATCGGATCGTGATCGCGTCTTTCAGCCGTTCTTCACGACGCGCTCGCGCGGCACAGGGCTGGGCCTCGCGGTCGTGCAGAAGATCGTGGTCACGCACAACGGCCGAGTCACCGTGGGAACGTCGCCATGCAGGCGGCGCCAGTATCGAGATCCTCTTTCCGGTCGCCCTGACCCGGCCTGCCGGCGGCCAGCCCGGCTCGTTTGAATTCCTGAAAGTGGGCGTTGCCCGTGTGTTCGAGTTGGCTTGTCGAGCCTATTGGATCCAGGCGGCCAGCACTTTGGTCATCTTCGGCGTGCATCTGCATCTTCCGTCACGTCCTGCTGGCGGTAGCGCACTTCCGTTTGAAGCCGCTCGACCGCGGCGTTCACAATCGAGCGCTCGCGCGCGGCGGCGGGCGTTTCAGGTCCGACCATCGATGGCCGCCAGGCTGGACTTGCGCGGCCGTGAGATCGGCGGTCGCCTTCGCGAGCCGATCCCGCGACGTCCTTGCTCGCGCCCGCCAGTACGGCTCGTCGCGTTTCTCGCGGCGCGGTTCCGTCGTCGGATGTTCACCTTGTGAGTTTCGGGATCTTCCTCCATGACGGTGGGGCCCGAATTGGCTGCTTGTGCCGTCACATCGGTCGATTCCGTCCGCGGGTGGCGCGGAGTCAGTTTGCGCTGGCTGCAGCGGCCCGGATGGTGGCGCCTCGACGGCGACGAGGTCCCCGTTGGTATATACCCGACCGGGCGTGCGAGAAGCGTCCTTCCGCCATTCGGCTTCTCGTCTGGCCACATCGCCGAGCGACTGTGCATGCTCACGGTGACGGACATCCATCCCAGGAGGATGTAACCCTGCCGTCGCGAAGATTAGGCCGCGCAACGAAAAACTAATTGGCATCGCGTACGTCCCGCCATGAGGTCACGGTGTACACGCTGCCGCCGAGGCCACCCGTATAGGTAATCACCACGCTGCCGCCGATCGAGTTGCTCGTCCACCAGATTGCCGACGGTCTAGGTCTTCCACGAGCAGCTGCCCGTCGAGCGACGCGTTGCCGAGGATCTCTGCCTGACCCCTTGACAAGCATCTTGTCCTTGAACGAGGGCAGCCTCGCCTACGACATCGATGGTGCCCGTGATCTTCAAGTCCTCGTCCGTCACGAACAGCAGTCTCGCGGGGTATCCGGTGTCGAGCTTTGGGCTGCCGCTGATCTGGATCGAGCCCTCGGCAATGATGCTGATCTGAGCGGGGCTCTTGGTGCTGCCGGGACTGCCGGACACCCTCGCGTCACCTTCCACGTAGTATGTGCCGGCGGTGACGGTGCTGCTGTTGAGCGACCATGATCCGTCAGACCGAGTCCCAAGTCCCAGTCGTTGCACGACGTCTTGCTGGTCCACGTACACAAGACCGTGCCGGCGGGATTCGTCATTGTCCCGTCGGACGTGAGGACGTAATCGGCGTGCTGAAAGTAGTCGCTCGCATGAACGGGCGGCACGGGGATCTCGGGTGCCCCTTCAGTGGTGGTTCCCTCGACTTGGTCGCATGGATCTCCGCAGTTCAGGGTCGCCAGTTGACGACGCGTTTCCTTCGACGCTGACGCTGTTCCCGTCGATGGTCAGATCCCATTTGAATGAACACTTCCTGAAGTGCCTTCGATGCTGGTGTTGCCGTGGAGCTCCAGGTCGCCGTTCGTGACGATCGCTCCGGAGACCTGAGCGGGCGATGAGTGCTTCGAGCACGACCTTCGTACCATCCCGTGCGAACCCTGTTGCCCTCACGACCAGCACGTTCGTTCACGTCGTTGAGCGGGTCACCGTCCTCGCCGTCCGCCGTCATCGTCGTCGTCCACGATGTCGACCTGGTACTCGGAGAGGAGATCGGCGTTGCAAGGTCAGACGCGAGAAGTTGACGCGAGACCGTTCAGGTCTCCGCGTCTGCATTCGCCAGAACGGCGTCGACGGCGAGATCTGATACTCGCAAACCCGTTCGCCTTCCAGTCGAAGATGTACTCGGTCGCGACCTCGACCGCATGGTTGAGGCCGGCCTCGGCTGCCGCCTGCGCCTGCATCCCGGAAATCTGGTTGCGCGCGATGAGCGTCTCTGTCTCCCCGTTGACAACCAGCGCCATTCCGAGCGCCGACATCATCATCAGCAGCAGCAGCACGGCGACGAGCGCGATTCCGCGCTCATCCTGTCTGTGACCGGCGGGTGAGGGACTGTCGTTCATCGCGTCACCGCGTTCGGATGTGAACCTCGGTGGTGAGTGTTGTTTCCGGATACTCGCCGAGGATCGTGTTGTACGTCTTCGATCGGCCGGTGACCTGCACCTGCACGTACGTAACGACATCCGCGATTCGTGCGTGACGTTCCGCGCAGAGTCGAGATACGTGAATATCCAGCTCCGAGATAATCGGTTCGGTCATCGCCTCGGGGGCGAGCGTCGATGTTGTTGTCCTCACGGGTGATCGTCAGTGCGTCCGCATCGTGGGCGATGGTGACGTCTTCACCTTCCTCGGTGCAGTTGCCACGCAACTCACCGCCGAGGATGCCATTTGGCGGCGAGATGTCGGCCTGAATCCGCAGGTCGTCGTCTATACCATCGCCATCGGGATCGATTCGTATGGCCGCGAAGCGGTGTGGCGACACGGGCAGGGCGACGTCGTCGACGCTGTACGGATTGCTTCCGGCGGAGCGGAGGATCCGCGTAATCCAGTCGAGCGCATACCGCACTTCCTGTTCGACGAGGACGTCATCGAGCTGGGTGGCGTATCCCTGCTGAAGTTGCGACGCGAGCATCACCGTCCCGCCGAGGACAGCGGTCGTGATCAGGCAGGCGATCATGAACTCGACTAGCGTGAAGCCTCGAGCATCGCGCAGCGTTCGGTGACCGGTCTCGGCGGCGTGCATGGCTATCATTCGCGGATGATGGTTGTCAGGTCTGTCTCGCGGTACTGCTGCGCGCGCAGGTTGACCACGCGGACCGTTACAATCCGCGTATCGTCGACAGGGCCGTCTTCGACGACCCATCGGACCGTGATACCGTCGAGCGGCTCGTCGAAATGGTCCGCGGAATTCTCGGTCAGGCTGCCTCCGACGGCGATCGACTCGCCGGTGTCGAAATCCTCTTCCATCAGCTGATCGACTGTTTCCTGCGCCAGACGCATCGACCGCGCCGCTTCGCGCGCACCGATCTGCATTTGCGTGCTGACCCCGAGCAGCCCCGCGATCGCGAGCAGACCTGTGGTCAGGATCAGCGTGCAGATCAACACCTCAACCAGTGTGAAGCCTCGCTCTTCCTGCACTGGTCTGTCTCCCCGCCTCGTCACTCATCGGTCTGGGTATGCAACTCGACCTGACCGTTCTTCGACACGACGACCGTCCGATCCTGGTCGTCATCCCCGTTCGTGATGACGATCGAAGCGGCGACGCCCGACGTCAGGCGGCCGGACGTGCTGAACTCCAGATCGGTGAACGCCCCGAACTCGATGTCATCGTCGAGATACTGCACCAAGCCCATGGCGGTGTCGTCGGCGTCGACGATCTGGAACTGCCCGGCCTCGGGGTAGTCGAAACGGACCTTGAGGATCATGTTCTTTCCCACGGCCTGGTAGCGTGCCGACCGAATCGTGCCGGCGACCTGCTGGCTTGCGGAAATCACCTCATACCGGTCCATGCCGGCGCTGACAGCCGGGGCCGTCATGCCCGCGAGGACGCTGATGAGCGCCACCACCAGCAACGTCTCGATGATCGTGAAGCCTGCCGTATCACGCATATGTTCGAGAGCCCGGTAGAACAAGACCTGTTCCCGGTCTAAATGGCGGTATTTGGCGCTTTGTCGCGGAGGGCTGTTGCAATTCGGAACACCGGGATTACGGATCTGGGCAGGGACGACGTTTCCGCCACCAGGCTGTGTGGTGGGCATGTTCAAAATTGCACTCCGGCGCAGGGAGCGCGGAGCTAACTCCTTACGGGCGAATCACTCGCAAACAATCCAGGAAAGGGCACGCTCGTTGCGCGGTGGCCGGCGATGCGGTTGACGGCGAACACAATTGAACGAGAACCGCGCGAGGGAGGATTCTCGTTGATCGAGGTCCTGGTCGCCGCCGGCCTCCTGGTCGGCTCGCTTGCCGCGCTGGCTTTTGTGTTCGTGTTTGCGACCCGCGCGAACGCAAACGCGCAGCATGCAACGTACGCCACGGTGCTCGCGATGCAGAAAATGGAGGAGTTGCGCGCGGCTGGTGCGGCTATTCAGATCGCGGACGCGCTTGACTACGCCGACATTCGCGGCACCGTGCTCATAGGCCAATCCGATTCGCCGCAAGCCGTCTACGAGCGGCGCTGGACCGTTGAACCGCTATTGACAGCGCCCGACGCGCTCGTGATCGTCGTCACCGTTCGCCTTGCTCGTCGGCACCGGGCGCAAGACGCGACGCAGGTGCGGCTGATCACGCTTCGGGCGGTTCCTGCCCCCGTGCAGGAGGGCACGTAGCAATGGGCAAACTCGCGCCCGGCGACGGTTTCACCGTTGCCGAGTTGCTGATTGCGACGGCCATTACATTCACCGTCACCCTCGCGATGCTGGAAGTCGTTGACCGGGCGCGCGCGAGCTTTGAGGCGCAGCCCGAACGTTCCGACATGCATCAGCGCCTCCGTGTCGCGGTCGAAGCGCTCACACGGGACCTGATGCAGGCAGGAGCCGGCCTCGCCCCCTTAATCGCGGCGCCGGTGGTGCCATATCGCGTCGGTGCGCGAGACAACGATCCTGACCTCGGCGTCTTCTATCGGTCCGACGCCATAAGCGTTCTATATGTCCCGGCAGGCGAATCGACGGTTGTGTCGCATACCTACTATGCGAAGAACGACGACGGCGCCGGAACATTTCAGTTGATGCAATACGACGGCGCCTCGACGGACCTTCCGGTCGTCGATCACGTGGTGGGGTTACGGTTTGACTACTTCGGCGATGGCCCAGTTCCCCTCGACCCCGTCATTTTTCAGGATGGACCCTGGACGCCGGACGAACCAGGAGCACCCATGTTCGACGCGGACCTGCTGCAGATTCGTCGCATCCGCGTTCTCCTGCGCGTTCAGGCGTCGCTCGATTCCATGCGCGGGCCGGCGGGTGTCCTGTTTGCGCATGCGGGTACGTCCACGTCTGCCGAGCGATATCTCCCGGACCTCGAGGTGTCGTTCGACGTCGCGCTTCGAAATGGGCTTCGCAGTTCTGAGTGACCTATGCCCCTGCTCATTTCCATGATGGCGTTATCCGTGCTCACTGCCCTGGCCGCGACGGTGGTGCTTGGCACAATGACCGAAACCGCGGTTGCTGCAAGTTACCGTGAAGGCGTCGAGACGTTCTATGCAGCAGAAGCCGCAGTCGAGTTCGTCATTCAGGACCTTGCATTGGCACCGGACTGGGAGGGGATCGCGACGGGCGAACAGGTCTCGAGCTTTGTGGACGGCCCACCCCTCGGTGTGCGGCGAGTGGGTGCTGTTTTGTTCGATCTGGCGGCCGCGACCGACGACGTTGTCGGCGCCACCGGGGACTACGACGGCGATCGGGAGTACCGAATATACGCACACGGTCGCCTCTCGGACATGCTTCCGGGCGCCGCGACCGGGTCGCCTTACTACGTTGTCGTGTGGATCACCGGGGTAGGAGCAACAGACACCGAACGGCAGTCGACAATCAGCGTCGTGGGGCGCGCATACGGACCCACCGGCGGCCGCCGGTCCATAGTCGTGACCGTGATTCGGGCCGACTCCGACGAGATGGTTCGCATCGTGTCATGGCACGAACTCCGATGAAAATATGACCGGAGCCTTGACGGCCGCGTCGGTCGAGCCGAGAATCCTAGTTATGAGGTTGGCCAGCGTCGCAGGCATCGTCGTCGCCGTGTTGCTCGCGTGCGACGCTGCCGTCGGTGCGCAGGGGCTCGCAGACGTCGCAAAACGGGAAGCGGACCGGCGGAAAGCCGTCGGAACACCCGGCAAGGTATACACAAACGACAACCTGCGCACGGATGCACCGCCGACGTCTGCGCCCGCAACGACGCCACAGGGCGCCACCCTACCCACGGAACCTGCGGCGCAGACGCCACCGGCCGCAGCTGGTGCGCAAGCGTCGGGTGCTCAGCCCGCGGGGACTGGTGCTTCGCCAGAGCCGGGTCCCATGACCGAAGATGACTGGCGCAAGCGGATCGCCTCCGAGAAGGATGCCTTGTCGCGGGCCCAGATTTTTGCCGAGGCCTTGCAGAGCCGCATCAACGCCCTCGCCACCGACTTCGTGAACCGCGACGATCCGGCGCAGCGCAACGCGATTGCGGGCGAGCGTCAGAAGGCCCTCGCCGAGATCGACCGGGTCAAGCAGGAAATCGTCGATCACCAGAAGGCCATCAGCGCGATTCAGGACGAGGCCCGACGTGCTGGCGTTCCAGCGGGTTGGGTCCGATAGACTCACAGTCACGCGTCAACAGTAAGCACCGTTGTCTTCCTTTCCCGTCCTTCTCGTAGAAGACAAGGACTCGCTCCGGGCGATGCTGCGACATGCGCTCGAAGGGCAGGGCCATGTCGTACTCGAGGCACGAGACGAACCTGAAGCAATCCAGCACATGCGGCAATCTCGTCCCGCAGTCGTGCTGACGGATCTGAAGCTTCCGTCGGGCGATGGGCTGGGCGTGCTGCGGGCGGCCAAAGAGCTCGACCCCGAGCTGCAGGTCGTCGTGATGACCGCGTATGGCAGCATCCAGGACGCCGTGACCGCAATGAAGGAAGGGGCGATGGACTTCGTGGCCAAGCCCATCGATCCGGACCATCTCGTCCTGATGGTGGCGCGTGCCATTGCACAACGACGGATGTTGTCGGATTACATGCTGCTGAAGGAGGAGCTTGCGCAGCGCCGAGGGGCGCCGCGGATCATCGGCGAGGATCCGCAGCTCAAGCAGGTGTCTCAGCAGCTGCACCGGGCCGCCGACACTGATGCCGACTGTCCTCCTGCAGGGCGAAAGCGGCACCGGCAAGGAACTGTTCGCGCGAACGCTGCACGCCCTCAGTCCCCGCGCGGAAGGCCCATTCGTCGCGATCAACTGCGCAGCCATACCTGAGACTCTTCTGGAAACTGAGTTATTCGGCCACGAGAAGGGCGCGTTTACCGGCGCGACCACGCGGAAGCCGGGTCGATTCGAGATGGCGCATCGAGGCACGCTGTTTCTGGACGAGATCGGCGACCTGCCACTCGGCTTGCAGGCGAAGATTCTTCGCGCGCTCGAGGAAAAGCGTTTCGAGCGGGTCGGCGGCACATCGTCGCTGCACATCGACACCCGCGTCGTAGCCGCGACGAACCGAAACCTGAAAGCGGCGGTGGGGGCCCGCCAGTTTCGGGAGGATCTGTTCTTTCGGCTGTCGGTGTTCCCGATCACCATTCCGCCTCTCCGTGTGCGGACCAGCGACATTCCGATCCTGGCGCATCATTTCGTCGAGCGTTTCTGTCGCGATCTCACGAAACCCACGCTGATGCTCTCGCCGTCGGCGCTCGAAGAGCTGTGCACGTATGGGTGGCCCGGCAATGTCCGGGAACTGCAGAACTGCATCGAGCGCGCGGTCATCCTGTGCGATGCGGACTCGATTCAGCCGCGTCACCTGAACCTGTCGTTTCGTCCGAACGTGGACCCACGGGCCGAACCTCCGAATGGTCCGCCACCCCCAGCGGATCCGTGGACGCAGATCGATCTGTCAGGCACGATGGGCGACGCGCTCAAGCGGCTGACCGCGGAGATCGAGCGTCGAAAGCTGGAACGCGCGCTGAAAGAGGCCGCCGGCAACAAGGAGCGCGCGGCCGAAGCGCTACAGATCAGTTACAGAGTGTTCCTGCAGAAGCAGAAGGAGCACGGCCTCACGGACAACTAGCCCGCCGGGGACACGCGCTATCCTTTCAGCCCGAGCCGCACGAGCACTGCCTTCAACTCGTCTTCGGTGACGTCATCAATCGTCATCGTCGCGCCAACCTGAATGGCGATGACGAAGTGAAGCTTCCCGGAGACGACCTTCTTGTCGCGGCGTATGGCCTGTATTACTTCGTTCACCGACAGATCGACGATCGGTGGCAGCGGGCCGAGCTGCGAAATCAGCCGCGAGAGCGCCTGTCGCTCGCGGTCGGCGAGCGCGCCACGGGCCACGGCCAGGTCGGCGGCGGCGAGCATGCCGTACGCGATGGCCTCGCCGTGACGAAAGCGCCGGTACTTCGTGGCGGATTCGAGGGCGTGACCTACGGTGTGGCCGAAATTCAGCATCCGGCGCAGATCGCTCTCCCGTTCGTCCTTGGAAACGACGTCTGCCTTGATCCGGCACGATTCGACGATTGCGGGCAACAGCACGCCGGGCTCGCGCGCGAAGATCGCAGTGGTGTCGCGCACCACGAGATCGAAGAGGTCGCGGCTCGCAATGACGCCGTACTTGACGACCTCGTACAAGCCTGATCGAAACTCCCGGCGCGGCAGCGTGCCAAGCAGCTGAGGATCGATCAGGACGGCCACCGGTTGGTGGAATGCGCCGATGAGGTTCTTGCCAAGGGCATGGTTGACACCCACCTTCCCACCGATGGAGCTGTCCACCTGCGCCAGGAGTGTCGTAGGAATGTGAACGAGGGCGATGCCACGGAGGAACGTGGCGGCGGCAAAACCGGCTGTGTCGCCGATCACTCCTCCGCCGACCGCCACAATCGTGCTGCCCCGGTCGGCCCCTGCCCGAATCAGCGCATCGTAGATGCGCGCAACCGTCTGCAGCGTCTTGAAGCGCTCCCCGTCTGGAATCAGGATCGGTTCCGACGCACCGAGCGCGCAGACGACGCGCTCGCCGTGGAAGCGCCAAATGGCGGGGCTCGATACGATGAAGCGCCGGGCGCCGACCTTTTGGGCATCGAGTACCGTGCCCGCGCGGTCCAGGACTCCATCGCCGATCCAGATTGGCGACGTGCGCCCAGCCACATGGACGTCAATCCGAACCGCTTCTTTCGATACATCAACAGTCATGTGCGGACAAGGCTCGCGTCACAAGGGACAAATCACAATCATCACGGACGCTGCGAGACATCGAAGGCAGCGTCCGTGATTGGTTAGGATAGCAAAGTGGATCTGCGGGGGGATTTTCTGGTGATCGGAAGCGGCGTCGCGGGCTTGCGGGCAGCGATCTCGCTCGCCGAGGCCGGCGACGTCGTGCTGCTCACCAAGGCAGATCCGCGAGAGAGCAATACCGGCTACGCGCAGGGTGGCATTGCCGCCGCGCTCGGCGCAGACGACTCACCAGACGTGCATGCGCGCGATACGACGGCTGCCGGTGACGGACTCTGTGTGCCAGCCGCCGTCGACGTCCTCGTGCATGAGGGACCTCGCTACGTTCAGGAACTGCTCGATTGGGGCGCCGCCTTCGATCGCGATGCCGATGGACGCCCGTCCCTCGGACGCGAGGCGGCCCACAGCGTCCGACGCGTGCTTCACGCCCGTGACGCGACGGGACGTGAGATTTCACGGCTTCTATGGTCTCGTGTCAGCGGTCGCCCCGGTGTCCGCATCGTCGACGACGCGCACGCGACGGAGTTTTTGATCGAGCGCGGCGAATGTGTCGGTGCCGCGTTCGTGACGGCTGCTGGTGCGGAAGGCACCGTCGTGGCGCCGCGTACGCTCGTCGCAACCGGCGGGGCGGGCCAGGTATTCCGCGAGACGACGAATCCGGCGATCGCGACCGGCGATGGGATAGCGATGGCCGCCCGTGCCGGCGCCCGCCTCATGGACCTCGAATTCGTGCAGTTCCATCCGACTGTGCTGAACGTCGAAGGGTCGCCGCGCTTCCTGCTTTCGGAAGCGCTCCGCGGCGAGGGCGCGCGGCTGATCAACGACGCCGGTGAGCCGTTCATGGAGCGGTATGAACCGGCAGCCGACCTCGCCTCGCGCGACCTCGTCGCGCGCGCCATCGTTCGGGAGGCCGAACGCACCGGTGCGCCCGTATATCTGAGCCTGGCCCATCTCGATGCAGAGTTCGTGCGGCGCCGTTTTCCCACGATCGCGCGCGCGACGGCCCAAGCCGGCCTGGACCTCGCGCGCGATCGCATTCCAGTCAGCCCGGCGGCCCACTATCTGATGGGTGGAGTTGAAACCGACCTCGACGGCCGCACGTCGATTGCACAGTTGTTCGCTGCTGGCGAAGTCGCCTGCACCGGCGTTCACGGCGCCAACCGGCTCGCGAGCAATTCGCTGCTCGAAGGGCTGGTGTTCGGCGCCCGAGCGGCTGCTGCGATGCTACAGTCCTCGACGCCTGCGGTCCTCGCGGGCGCCGACGTGCGCGAGCTTCGACTGCCCGAAGGTGGGGGCGATGCACTTCCGTCGGCGTACGAGATCCGCGATTTGATGTGGCGGGCCGTGGGGCTGCTGCGCACGCATGCAGGCCTCCAACGTGCGTCTACCGCTCTCGCGCGGGCGGCACGTTCCGCCACGATCGCGGTTCGACGACGACCTTGCGACCCTGAGTTAGGCCGCGTGGCGAACATCGCGACCGTGGGATGGCTCATCGCCACGGCGGCACTGAGGCGGACCGAGAGTCGAGGCAGCCACTTTCGCACCGATTTTCCGGCACGCGACGATCTACACTGGAGCAAGCACATCTCCGATCGGCTTCAGATCTGAGCGTTCCGGCTTCCACAGATCATGGTCGGGAGCCGAAGCCCAGAGCCCAAAGCCGACAGCTCAAGCCGAAAGCCCAGATTGATGTCGACAGAGCAGATTCCTGATCTTCCTACTGAAATCACGCCCCAATCGGAGGACTTCGCGCGGTGGTACGTCGATGTCGTGCGGCGCGCGGAGCTCGCCGACTACTCACCAGTCAAGGGATGCATGGTGATTCGCCCATACGGCTATGCCATATGGGAGCTCATTCAGCAGGGACTCGACCGCCGCTTCAAGGAAACAGGGCACGTCAACGCGTACTTCCCGCTGTTCATTCCCGAGAGCCTGCTGATGCGCGAGGCCGAGCATGTCGAAGGCTTTGCGCCGCAGGTGGCATGGGTGACACATGGCGGCACCGAAAAACTCGAAGAGCGCCTCGCGGTGCGTCCGACCTCCGAGACGATCATCGGCACGATGTACGCCAAGTGGGTGCACTCGTGGCGCGATTTGCCCATCCTCATCAACCAGTGGGCCAATGTGGTCCGGTGGGAGAAAGTCACCCGGCTGTTTCTCCGCACGACCGAATTTCTCTGGCAGGAGGGTCACACCGCACACGAGACGGCGGAGGAAGCGCAGGAGGAGACGCTTCGGATGCTCGGCGTCTACAAGGACTTCGTGGAGAACGACCTGGGAATTCCGGCGCTCGATGGCCAGAAGACCGAGAGCGAGAAGTTTGCCGGCGCCGAACGGACGTATTCGATTGAAGCGTTGATGCGTGACGGCCGTGCACTGCAGGCCGGTACTTCGCACAACCTGGGACAGAATTTCGCGAAGGTGTACGACATCAAGTTCCAGGGCCGGGATAAATCGGTGCAGTACATCTGGGGCACATCGTGGGGTATGACGACTCGTCTGATCGGGGCCGTCGTCATGGTTCACGGGGACGATGGGGGCCTGATTCTTCCGCCGAAGATCGCGCCGTATCAGGTGGTCATCGTGCCGATCCCGCGCGGCAATTGGCGCGAAACCGTGTTGCCGACCGCCAAGCGCGTACGCGACGAGCTCGTCGCGCGCGGCATGCGTGTGCACATCGATGATCGCGAGTCGCAGACGCCTGGCTGGAAGTTCAACGAATGGGAGTTGCGCGGCGTGCCGCTGCGGCTGGAAATCGGGCCCAAGGACATCGAGAAATCCCAGGTCGTGCTGGCGCGGCGCGATACGCGCGAGAAATCGTTTGCGCCGATGGACGGCCTCGCGCCGCACGTGGAGGCCTTGCTTGCCTCGATTCAGCGCGCGCTGTATGAGCGTGCACTGAAGTTTCGCGAGGAGCACACGTCAACGACCGACAGTTACGAGGAGTTCAAGGCCATCATGGAGGGACGCCCGGGCTTCGTCGTCTCGCCGTGGTGCGGCTCAGCGGCGTGCGAAGCGGCGATCAAGGCCGAGACGCAGGCGACCATTCGCAATATCCCGTTCGACAGCCCACCAGCCACCGGCAAGAAGTGCCTGAAATGCGGGGAGCCTGCAACTGTGCACGCCTGGTTCGCGAAAGCGTATTGACGCGATCGACGCGCAGGCTGAAGCCTGCGCGCTACGGGGTGACGCCGGCGTCGCGCTTCTTCCTGCCGAACGCCCAGGCCAGTCCGATGCTGAACACATAGAGCAGGACTACGGGTCCGCCCATCGCGACGAGCCCCACGCCTCCGCCGTCGGGAGACAGCACGGCTGCGGCGATGATGATGAGCAGCACGGCGTACTTGAAGTTACGGATCATGAACCGCGGCGTGATCATTCCCATGCGCGCAAGGAACAGGACCAGCGTCGGCAACTGGAACGTAATGCCGAGCGCGAGGACCAGCCGTAGATAGATCGAGAATGCCGGCTCGATCCGCGGCATGAACGTGACGATGTCGCTCGCGAAACCGACGAAGAAGCGCCAGGTGATCGGAAAGACGACCGCGTGTGAAAACCACGCGCCGAGGATGAAGAAGAACGACGACATCACCACGAAGGGGATGGCCCACTTCTTTTCATGCGCATAGAGGCCGGGGGCGACAAACAGCCAGACCTGCGTGAATCACGGCCGGTGACGCGAGCAGGAGCCCGGAAATCAGCGCAATCTTGATGTAGAGCATGAACGCTTCGGTCGGATCGGTATAGACCAGCGTTCCGCCCGGCGGCAGCAGCTGCTGCATGGGCCGCATGACGAAGTTGAAGATGTCGTCGATGAAGAAGAAGGCGATGACGAAACCGATGCCAACCGAGAGCACCGCATAAATGATGCGGCGGCGCAGCTCGTCCAGGTGATCCAGGAACGACATCTTGCCGCCCATCTCATCGTCGGCGGCAGTCTCCAGGTCGTCGCGGCCCTCGACCAGGTCGTCGTCCGGCATCGGGGCCGGCGCGTTCTTCGGAAACGGGATCAGGCCCACTTAGGCCACGGGGCCGGTGCCGGTCGTGCGGTCGACCGTTTCGTTCGCCGGCGGAGCCGGCGTCACCGGTGTGGAGGGTGCCGGCGCAGGAGTCGCAGCGGCCTCGACTGCCGAATCCTGTTCGGCGCGGATGGCTGCGCGCTGCTCGCGCTGATCCTCGACGCGAATTTCCTCTTCGAGCGTGTTCCGCAGCTCGTTGGACGCCCTCTTGAACTCGCCGATGCTTCGTCCAAGTGACCGGCCGAGTTCGGGCAGCTTGCGCGGCCCGAAGATGATGAGCGCGATCACCAAGATGATGATCAGCTCGGGCATTCCTATAGAACCAAACATAAAGTGCTCCAGCTGGCCCGCGCCAGGGGTTGTGCCTGCGGAACTCCCGGGGTTCCGGCTGACCACTCCGGGTCGCCGAATTTCCCGCAAGTCGTTCATTGGATTATAGAAATGCGCTCTGGACGGGGTCAAGGTAACCGTTTATAGTTTCTTAAGATATGCGCAGCTACAGAACTCTGTCTGCCGCGGTCTTTACCGTCGTCTTCTGCGCACTGCTCGGGGGGGTTCTACGGCCGAAGTGCGCTGGTTGCCCAGGACCAGATTCCCGAACAGTACAAGGTGTTTACGGCCGCGCTCAGTGCGGTCGAAGGGAATTTCGTCGGCGAAGTGGAGTCGGATCGGCTGGTGTACGGCGCCATCACCGGGATGCTCCAGACCCTCGACCCGCACTCGAGCTTCATGGATCCTCGCACCTACGCGCAGATGCGCGAGCGGCAGGAGGGGCGCTATTACGGGCTGGGCATCTCGATCCAGGTGGTCGAAGGCGAGATCACCGTCTTTTCATTGTTCGAAGGATCTCCTGCGTACCAGAAGGGCGTACGGCGCGGCGACGTGATCGCGCAGATCGAAGGGAAAGACACCAAGGGGTGGACCAGCGATGAAGCGGTGCGACAGCTGCGCGGGCCACGCGGGACGCCGGTGCGCGTCGCGATCAAACGAGCAGGGTACGACAAACTCATCGAGCTCGACGTCGTTCGCGACGAGATTCACATCCCCACGGTGCGCGCGACATTCATGCTGAACCCGACGACGGGATACATCCTTTTGTCGGATTTCGGCGAAAACACCGATCAGGAACTGGGTCGCGCGTTGCGCGACTTGAGCGGGAAGGGGATGCGTCGCCTGGTCTTCGACTTGCGCGGCAATCCCGGCGGCGCGCTGGATCAGGCAATTCGTGTTGCCAACCGATTCCTTCCACGTGGGGATCTGATCGTGTACACGCGCGGTCGTGTGGCGAACTCGGATCAGGACTACCGCGCCACGCAGCAGAGTGATTACACGGAGCTTCCGATGATCACGCTGGTGAACCGAAACAGCGCCAGCGCCTCTGAAATTGTGTCCGGCGCGCTGCAGGATCACGATCGATCGCTCATCGTTGGGGAGACCACTTTCGGCAAGGCGCTCGTCCAGTCTGTCTATCGTGTCAGCGGCGGAGCTGGTGTCGCGGTGACGACGGCACGGTACTACACGCCAAGCGGTCGGCTGATTCAGCGCCCCTGGGACGGCGCGTTCGACGAGTACTTGACCTACACGCTGCGCGAACAGGACGCTGCGAAGGTCCACAAGCCGGAAGATCTGAAGTACACGGACGCAGGGCGGCGCGTATACAGCGGCGGCGGCATCGAGCCGGATCGACGCTTTGACGGTCCGACCGAAGGGTTCAATTCGACACGTTTTGGTCGGACGCTCTTTGCGCGGAATCTCTTCGACACCTTCGCGCAGCGGTTTACGCGTGCCGGCGACAAGCGGATCACCGCGAACCCGTCGGCGCCATTGCGCGAGCTGACGGAGGATTTCCAGGTGACCGACGCGATGGTGGCCGAGTTCAAGCAACACGCGCAGAAGTCGCGGGTCACGATCGACGAGGCCGCCTGGCAGCAGGACCTGCCGTTTATTCGCGCGATGATTCGCTTCGAGATCGATGTCGACCTGTTCGGCATCGAAGTCGCGCGGCGGAATCTCGCGCGGCAGGATCCGCAGCTGCAGTACTCGCTGACGTTGTTCCCCGAAGCAGAGTCGCTGATGCGGCTCGGGAACGCGCCCGCGAGAGCGCAGAGATAACTCCCAAGTCATCCAACTCCCAACTTCCAGGAGCCGGCAGGCGTTTGGGGGTTGGCAGTTGGGAGCTGGGAATTGAGTTTCGTAACGCCACCCCCGCCTTTTGGGTCCCCAACCCAAAATATAGTGGTGTTACTTTGGCCTTGCCACTAGGGCTAGGCGTGTTTAGACTCTCAACCACTACAACGCCATGCGCTTAGAACACCTTGAGATTCATGGGTTCAAGTCGTTCTCCGATCGCTCGGAGCTTGCCTTCGACCATGGTGTCACCGCGATCGTCGGTCCAAACGGGTGCGGCAAGAGCAACGTGGCCGACGCCATCACCTGGGTCATGGGAGAGCAGAGCGCGAAGAGTCTGCGCGGGGACCGCATGGAGGACGTGATCTTCAGCGGAAGCGACGCGAGGAAGCCTGGTGCGACCGCTGAAGTACGGCTGCGCCTGACGGGGTTGCCGATTCCCCCGCCTGCCGGGAAAGCCGAATTCGAGGAATTTCGCCCGGCGAAATCCGAAAGCCATGGAAACGGGCAGAGCCAACGGGAACGGCAACGGAAATGGAAATGGCAACGGCAACGGCAACGGGATCGCACATCACGCAGTCGAGATGTTCACGCGCGATGTGGAGGTGACACGACGGCTGTACCGTTCCGGCGAAAGCGAGTACCTGATCGACGGCGAGGTATGCCGGCTGCGGGATGTCCATGAACTGCTGATGGATACGGGCCTCGGCGCGAAGGCATACGCCATCATCGAGCAGGGAAAAATCGGCATGATTCTGAGCTCGCGCCCGGCCGACCGGCGTCAGCTCATCGAAGAGGCTGCCGGAATCACCAGGTACCGCGCCCGCCGCCGCGCGGCGGAGCTGAAGCTCGAAGCCGCGCAGCAGAACCTCACCCGCATCGACGACATCGTGTTCGAGGTCGAAAAGCAGCGCGGGGCGCTCAAGAGGCAGGCCGCGAAGGCGCGTCGATACAAGCGGCTTCGGGAGGAGCTGCGGCGGTGGGAAAAGGTGCTCCTGGTGCGACGCTATCGTGAGCTGAGACAAACGATTGACGCCGCGCACGCGAGACTCGCCGACGCCCGAGCACGCGAAGCGGCGGCTTCGGCCCGGGTCGCGGAAGTGGAGTCCGAACAGGCGCGCCTGCGACTCGAGCAGGCGGAGGCCGATACCCGTGCGACGCGGGTTCGCGAGGATGCTCACGCCCGAGAGCTCGACATCAATCGTCGTCAGCAGCAGCAGGAGTTCGACCGGCATCACGTCGACATGCTGGCGTCGCGCGGAGACGAAATATCGGCAGAGCTTCGAGAGCTCGAGTCCAGCCGTGAACCTGCGCGCCTTGCGCTGGCTGAAAGAGACCGGGCCGCTGACGAGGCTGGCCGTGCGCGCGACGCGGCGGCGTCGGCGCTGGCCGAGGCACAGACTGCGCACGCATTCGCGCAGCAGCAGATTGAAGGGCTCGACGCCGATGTCGAAGCGGCGCGTTCGAGCGTGTTTGCCGCCCTCAACTCTGCAACGGCGCTTCGCCATGCAATGGAACATGCGGCGGGTCAACGCGAGCGGGTCTCGGCCATGCTCGGCAAGCTGGGGATCGAGCAGGACGACTTGGACCGCGAGACCCAAGGCGTTGAGGCAGAGGGCAGGACGGCGCAGGAATCACTGTCGCGCGCCCAGGCCGCGATGGAGCAAATCCGGATCGCCAGCGCAGCGCGCGCATCGGAGCTGGCCTCGGCGCGGACGGCGCTCGACGCGCAGGCGAAAACCGTTCGGGAGTTCGAGCAGGAACTGGCGCGAATCGAGGCACGTCTGGTCTCCCTTGTCGAGCTCGCGTCAAGCCGTGCGGAATTTGGCGACGCGGCGCGGATGGTGCTGGTCCAGGCCAACGGACAGGTGGGCCAGCAGGGGGCAGTCGCGGATTACATCGAGGTCGACCGTCGCTACGAGCGAGCCGTGGAAGCCTGCCTTGGCGACCTGCTGCAGCACGTGATCGTGGAACGCCACGAGCACGCAGCCGCCGGGCTCACCCTTGTCCGTGAGCACGACGCGGGACGGTGCGGCTTCGTAGTGATCGATGCAGGCTCGGCCGGGCCGATCCCTGGCGAGGGGCTCCAGATGTCGGGCATCGTGCCGGTTTCCGAGGTGCTTCGCGTCTCCGGACCGCACAGATCGACGCTCCTCAAAGTGGTTCCCGAGGCGTACATCGCCGATACGTTCGACGCAGCCGTCGCGTTGGCTCGACGGACCTCGGCTCCTGTGGCGACGCTCGACGGAGATGTTGTCAGAGGGCCACACCTCGTGTCCGGTGGAGCAAAAGTCGAATCGCGCGGCATTCTGACCACCAAGCGAGAAATCAGGGAGCTCCGCGAACGGATCACGACAGATCGGGTGGAGCTCGCGCGCCTTGTCGAAGAGACCAGCCGGCTCGAGGTGGCCATCGCGCAGGCTACGAGCGCGCTCGCCGCGCTGGCAGACGAGCAGCATCGCCAGGAAATGGCGCTCGTGGGGTTTGAGGCACGGGCCGGGCACTCGCGTGAGGAAGCCGAACGATTGAGCCGCAAGGCAGGCGTGATTGCGCTGGAACGCCGGCAGGCTGAGGAGGAACGTGCGTCCATCGAAGCGAGGTACGCCGAAGCCGAGGCGTCGATCGCGCGGCTATTCGAGGACCAGCGGCGTGCCGAGGCGGGCCTCTCCGAGGCGCAGGGCCGGCTGATGACGGCGCGTGAAACGATCGATGCGCTGAGCGCCAGCGCGGCCGAAGCGCGCGCCGCGCACGCAGCGATGACCGAACGCGCGTCGGCGCTCGTTGCCGAACGTGCGCGGCTCGAGGACATAGCCCGCGATATCGAAGGACGAGTGGCCGCGCGCGCTTCGGAGCTCGACCAGGTGCGCGCGAAGCGCGAGGCGTTGATCCTGGCGATTGCCGACGGTACACGCCTCCTTGACGACGACATTCGCGCCCTTGCCGCGTTGCGCGAGCACGTCCAGCAGGCCGATCAGGCCGCGGCGGACGTTCGAGTCCGCGTCGACGGACACGACACGGTCATTCGCGAAGCGCGCCAGATGCTCGAGCAGATCCGGGTAGAAGCTGGCGAACTGGACGTTGCAAGAGCCACCGCGCAGAGCGATCTCACCCATCTCGCCCAGCTGTGCGAGGAGACCATTCAGGCTTCTCTCGACCAGATTCTGTCGGATGTCGAGCAGATGGAAGAGGTGGGAGAGGCAACACCTGATGCCGCCGCGATTGCGGCCGAGGAGTCCGATCCGGAGACCGAAGACGCCGAAATCGCCGCGGCCGATACAGACGTAGTGTCCGGCCCGCCTTCGCCGGAGGCTGCGGCGAGGACCGGCGTGATGACCGCGGAGGAAGCGATCAGCACGCTCAAGGGCAAGATCGAGCGTCTCGGTCCCGTGAACATGATGGCGATTGAGCAGTTCGACGAACTGGAAGCCCGCCACACGTTTCTCGCAACGCAGCGCAAGGATCTCGTGGATTCGATCGATCAGACGACCAACGCGATCAAACGGATAGACGAGACGTCGACGGCGCGCTTCAACGAAGCGTTTTCGGCCATTCAGCACAACTTCCAGCAGACCTTCGGCACCCTGTTCGGCGGAGGCCGGGCAGGCCTCACGCTGCTCGACGAGAACGATCCGCTCGAGAGCGGCATCGACATCGTCGCCTCACCCCCAGGCAAGCGGTTGCAGCACGTGCAGCTGCTCTCGGGTGGGGAGAAGGCGCTCACAGCGATCGCGCTGATGTTCGCAATCTTCAAGTACAAGCCCAGCCCCTTCTGCCTGCTGGACGAGATCGATGCGCCGCTCGACGATGCCAACGTCGGACGATTCGTCGAGATGCTGCAGGGCATGCTCGACAAGACGCAATTCATCCTCATCACCCACAACCGACGGACCATGGAGATTGCGAATCGACTCTACGGCGTCACCATGGAAGAGCCCGGCGTCTCGAAGCTGATTTCAGTGCAGCTCAACTAGGGGTTGGTCGAGGTTAGAGGTTAGAGGTTAGAGGTGGGAGGTTAGAGGTGGGAGGTTAGAGGTTCGTTCTTCCCTGTAACCTGTACCCTGTAACCTATATAACCTCTAACCTCTAACCTCTAACCTCCGCCGCCCCCGCGTGAACGAAGACAAAGCCACTCGATACAACCGGCTGCGCCGCCGCGCCGGCGTCGCGGCGACAGCGCTCAGCGCAGTCGTGCTGCTGCTGCTCGTTGTGAGTGGCGGATCGGCGTCGCTGCGTGACGTTGCGGCCGGTGTCGCACACGGTTCTCTGTTTGTCACTGTGATCCTTTACGTCGTGATGCTCACGCTACTCAGCGAGGCCGCTCAGCTTCCGCTCGCGTTCTATCAGGGCGTCACACTGGAGCGGCGATACGGGTTGTCGACAGAAACTACCACCCGCTGGTGGCTCGATCGGCTGAAGGCGAATGGCGTCGGGTTGGTTCTCGCCGTCATCAGCGCCCTGATCGTCTGCTACCTGCTGCAATGGAGCCCTCGTCTCTGGTGGGCGGTTGCCGCCGTGTGCTTCGGAGTGATCATCGTGGTGCTGGCTCAACTTGCGCCGGTGCTGCTCCTGCCGCTCTTCTACACGGTGAAGCCGCTTCAGCGTCGCGAGCTTGCCGATCGGCTCGTGGCATTGGCGCAACGGGCGGGCGCTCGTGTCCTAGGCGTATTCGAGTGGCAGCTCAGCGACCGAACGCGAAAGGCAAATGCCGCGCTCACGGGAATCGGCCGGACGCGCCGGATCCTGCTGTCCGACACGCTGCTGGCAGAGCACTCGGACGACGAGATCGAGGTAATCCTGGCGCACGAGCTGGCGCATCACGTTCATCACGACATCTGGAGGGGCATCGCGCTCGAAGTAGCGCTGCTCACGCTCGGCCTGTTCGTCACTGATCGCGTGCTCGATATGGCGATCGGCCACTTCGGGCTTGCCGGCAAGGCCGACGTCGCGGGACTCCCGATTCTCGTCCTCGCGGGCGGTGCGGTGTCGCTCCTGCTGTTGCCGTTGGTGAATGCCGTGTCGCGCGCCCATGAGCGCCGCGCGGATCGCTACGCGCTGGACATGACCACCAATGCCGATGCGTTCATCAGCGCTATGAAGCGCCTGGGCGCGCAAAACCTCGCCGAGGAGCGCCCTTCCCGAATCGTCGAACTGCTTTTCCATTCACATCCACCCATCGCCGCGCGCCTCGAAGCCGCGCGAAATTGGCAGCCAAAGCGTACGTAGCGTAGGCAGGAGCGTACGTAGTGTCCGGCTTGAGCCGACCCGCGTACGTGGTGTCCGGCTTTAGCCGGACCCGTACGGGCGTGCTAGTATCCAGCCACTTTTGACCCGCTCGAAGAAAGGGGACTGCGATGCGCCCGCACGTGAGACTGGCCGCCTGGTTGATCGTCGCAATAGTCGGAGCAGCTGCTCCGCTGCGCTCTCAAGAGGGCAGTGCCACGGGCCCGGCGCGCAGATTCCTTGCGCCACGTACTCAGGAGATTGCGATCCGCGCCGGACGGCTGTTCGATGCGCGAACGGGCGCGGTCTTGACCAATCAGGTCGTGCTGATCAGGGGCGACCGGATTACTGAGGTCGGCGCCTCGGTGCAAATTCCACGTGAGGCGCGCGTCATCGATCTCACCGCCGCAACGGTGCTGCCCGGAATGATCGACACGCACGTCCATGTGAACACGGGCGGGCAGACGCCCGCCGAGCGGGCGCTCATCGCGCTGACAAATGCACAGATCGATCTCGAGGCGGGCTTCACGACAGTCCTCGACATGGATTCGCGCGGCGGGTTCAACACCGTCGATCTGCGCGATGCCATCAACGCAGGACTCGTCGCCGGCCCGAGGATGCAGGTGGTCGGGCAGTCGCTCAATCAGCGCGCCGGCACCTACTATCCCGACGATCAGTCGCTGCGCTTTCTCGAAGGGTTCACGGAAAACAAGAACGTCAATTCGCCATGGCTCGCCCGGGCCGCGGTGCGGGAGGCCAAGCTGCACGGGGTCGACTGGATCAAGATTTACACGACCCAGGATTTCGTCGGGCCGATGTACATGTGGAAACCCGACGCCACGCTCGTCGCCAGCCCCTCGCTGACGCCGGAAGAGGTCGACGCAATCGTTGACGAAGCGCACCGCCTCGGGTTGAAAGTGGCGTGTCACACCTATGGTGGAGAAGGGATGTTCAGCTGCTTGAACGCCGGTGTGGATGCGCCCAACCATCTGCTGGAACTGGATGAGGCTGGCGTAAAGATCCTGCTCCAGAAGAGGCTCCCGTTCGTGGTCACGCTGGACGACTTGATTGCGCTGGAAAAAGGAGATCTGGAGGCGACTGGCGGGAAAAACAGCCGATTGCGCATGGCAGAGCAGGCGTTCAAGCGTGCACGGGCCGCAGGGGTGCCGATCGTGTACGGCAGCGGCGCGACGTCAGATGCGATTCCGCACGGCAAGCAGGCTGACCAGTTCGAGTACTACGTGCGATGGGGGATGACGCCTGCCCAGGCGCTGCAGACTGCATTTCTGCCGGCAGCCGAGATGCTGAACTACGGGTGGGCGAATCACGTCGGGAGCCTCGAAAAGGGGAAGTTCGCGGATGTGATCGCGGTATCCGGCAATCCTCTCCAGGACGTGTCGGAAGTCGAACGAGTGAAGTTTGTGATGAAGGGCGGGATGGTGGTCCGCGACGAACTGTCGCCACCCCCGGTTTCATCGGTCACCCGGTGACGCGTCCATCGATTCAGTTGTTGACCACGACAAGGCATACTCAGTCTACTTTTCCGATCCGTATGGCCATCGTCTGGAGGTCATCTCGTACGATCATGACGCCCTTCGCAAGGCACTCACAGAACTTCGCGAGCAGGCCCGCTAGCCACCAGCTTGCCGGGAGAGTGAGGTTCTCGCCCGGGCGGATTGGTGCGAACGGTGAAGCCGGCTGAGCCGACGGACACACACCAGTCAACGCGATTGGCGCGAGGAGGTGTTATGTCGTACGCGTGGAAAGCCGCGGCCGGGCTCGGGACGGCGCTGATCTTGAGCGGTGAGCTGTCCGGTCAGGGACTCGTCGTGCAGAAGAACCTGTCCCTCGCGATGGCCAAGACGATTGCCGAAGCCACGATCGCTGAATGCAAGTCGAAGGGCTACAACACTTCGGCGGCTGTGGTCGATCGTGCCGGGCAGGTCCTCGTGATCCTGCGCGACGAGCAGGCGACGGCACAGACAGCCGAGATGGCCCGTCGGAAGGCTTACACCGCGCGCATGTTTCGCATTACGACGAACGAGTTCCAGAAGCGCACCCTCGGTGACCCCACGCGCGAAGCGCAACGCGACATCGCCGATGTGCTGGCACTGGGTGGAGGCGTTCCGATTCAGGTGGGCAACGACACCGTAGGCGGCGTTGGCAGCTCGGGATCGTCGCAGGAGGGAGATGAAGCCTGCGCGAAAGCAGGGATTGCGAAGGTGGCGGACCTCCTCAAGTAACTCACATAGGCGCGGCTTCCGCCTTCGCTGAAGCGACGGCGGACCACCGAAGCCGGTTCTCACGCGAACGTGACAAGGAGACTTCGATGAAACACGCAACTCGATGGGCAACAGTCCGGCTCGTGTTGATCACCTTGCTCGTAGGTTCTGCGATAGCAGTGGGCGTCTCCGGCCAATCTCCGGCGTCGAGCAACCCTCTCATGGGTGCATGGCGCGTGACGGAGTTCGCCGACGGGAATGGACCGGCCATTACGAGCCCGCAGCCAGGCTTGTATGTTTTCACCCGACAGCACTACAGCTTTACGCGGATTCAGGGTACGCGACCCTTGCCCGACTATCCGTCCAACGACAAGGCCACTGACGCGGACAAGGTCGCCGTGTTCAATGCCCTGTACCTCAATACGGGCACTTACACCGTGACTGGCAACATGCTGGCGACGAAAGCGATGGTCGCCAAGAGCAAATTCGCAATTGGCGGTGCGGGCAACCAGTACGAATTTGCGGTGAACGGAAACACGCTGACGCTGACGCAGAGGCCGTCAGGCGCCGTCATGAAGCTGACACGCCTCGAGTAGTGGAGGAGCAGGTCGATGCCTACCACAATCAGACGCTGGGCTCTCGCCGTGTTCGTTGCGGCACTCGTGTTCGCCTGGAGAGCTGAAACGAATCAGGACGTCGCAGTCGCGCAGGCGCGAAAGCCGATCATGATGACCCGCATCTTCACGGGTCCCGACGGTCTGAGTCATTCAGAACAGGTCGAAATGAAGCTCAATGGTAACGTGACCGAGATGATGAAGGCGACGGGCGTGGAATTCAGCCGTCGCGCGCCAGGGCCCGCGAGCGACTGGCATGTCGGCCCGCGGCGGCAGTTCGTCATCACGCTCAGCGGCCGCGGTGAGCTGGTCCTCGGGGACGGTACGAAGGTGGCCACCGGTCCGGGTCAGATCAATCTGATCGAGGACACCACGGGAAAGGGCCACACGACGAGGAACATCGGGCCCGAAGACCGCATTGTCGTGACGATCCCGCTGGCGGATCAAACCGTCAACACCCGTTAGGTAACGCGCAGGCTGAAGCCTGCGCGCTACGGCCCGGATTAACTGTGCGTAGACCGCACGCTGTAGCGTGCGCGGGATATCAGCGTCAGACAGGAGCAACGCTATGCGCTCAATATTCTTCCTGACCGTTATGCTCGTCGCCGTTGCCGGCCACGCGAGCGCGCAGACGTGGCATCCTCCCTCGGACAGTCAGCGCTGTCCGTCGAAATGGGGGGCCGGCGATCAACGGGGCGCGGCCAATCACATGAAGCCGGAAACGGTGCTCCGCGCCACCAGGCTCATTCGCACCGGTCAGGTGTTCGAGCTGGGGCGTCGGCTCGAAGCCTCAATGCCGCTGCAGGCGACCCGTACCTTCGAGATGCACACCAAGCGCACCACTCCCTATCAGGGATCAAACCGGCGTGGCAGCAACGAAGAGGTCGTGCTCGCCGAAATCGGCCAGGTCGGGACGCAGTTCGACGGGTTCGCGCACCAGACGATCGGCGGGAGCCTCTACAACTGCTTCCAGGTGGACGAGGTGGCAACACGCGACGGCTTCACGAAGCTTGGAATCGAGAATATCGGGGCGCTGATGACGCGCGGTGTGCTCATCGATGTCGCAGCACTCAAGGGAGTAGAGATGCTGCCCGACACGTATGAAATCAGCGTGGCCGACCTGCAGCAGGCGCTTCAACGCCAGCAGCTCACCCTGCAGCCCGGCGATGCGGTGATCGTCCACACGGGATGGGGCCGGTTGTGGGGCCGTGAGAACGATCGCTACATGCGCGTAAATCCTGGCCTCGGTGTGGCGGCGGTGGAGTGGATTGCCAAGCAGGATCCGATGCTGATTGGGGCCGACACCGCGCCAATCAACGTCACGCCGAGTCCTGATCCGCAGCTCTCGAACCCGGTGCACCAGATTGCGCTGGTGGTAAACGGCATCTTTCTCCTGGAGAATCTCAGGCTCGACGAGGTGGCCGCACAGCGCGCGTACGAGTTCGCGCTGCTGGTGCAGCCTCTGAAGCTGGTCGGGGCCACGGGGTCCACCGTTGCGCCGATCGCAGTGCGATGAGAAGGTCGCTATCGCTGCTCGTCATCGTTCTCGCCACGAGCGTCGCGTCGGCATCACAGTCGGCCGATGCGCCACGCTCGACGTTTGCCTCCGACCGCCTGGCGCGAATCGATCAGGCGCTCCAGCAGTACGTCGGAGAGGACCGCGTCGCGGGCATCGTTGCGCTGGTGCTGCGCGATGGCAAGCCCGTATACGAGCGCGCGGTCGGCTGGCGCGACAAGGAAGGCGGGGCGCGGATGACGACGGACACGATCTTCCGCATTGCGTCGCAAACGAAGGCGATCACGAGCACGGCGATCCTCATGCTGATGGAGGAAGGGAAGATCGGGTTGAACGACCCGGTCAGCCGATTTGTGCCGACGTTTGCGAAGACAACCGTCGCAGTGCGGAACGAGCCAGGGTCGGGTCCTCTCATTGGCACTGGAGTGTCGGTCGTGCCTGCGAAGCGTCCGATTACGGTTCGCGATCTCCTGACGCACACCGCCGGCATTTCCTACGGCACGCAGAACGACATCGCGGCGAGGTACGAAGCCAAGGGGCTGGGACCGGCCGCCGGTCTCGGCTGGTATACGGCGGACAAGAACGAACCAATCTGCGAGACGATGGACCGGCTCGGAACGCTGCCATTCGTGGCGCAGCCGGGCGAGGCGTTCGTCTACGGATACAACACGGACATTCTCGGCTGCGTGGTCGAGCGCGTCTCGGGCATCACGCTCGACGAGTTCATCCGCACCCGCATCACCACGCCGCTCGGAATGTCCGACACGCATTTCTTTCTGCCGGTCGACAAGCGCGAGCGGCTGGCGGCGGTATATGCCAGCGGGAGCAACGGTGTCATCGTGCGGGCACCGGCGGGTCCGCGGGGTCAGGGTGAATACGTCGAGGGACCTCGACGGAGCTTTGCCGGCGGCGCGGGGCTGCTGTCCACGGCGCGCGATTACGCACGGTTCCTCGAAATGGTCCGGAACGGCGGCGCCGTCGACGGCGTCCGTCTGCTGGCGCCCAGGACCGTGCAGCTCATGACCACCAACCAGATTGGTACCTTGCACTCCACAACGGGCCTCGGATTCGGCTACGGGTTCGAGACGACGGACCGATACGGCGCGAACGGAATGGACTCGGTGGGCGCGTTCGGGTGGGGCGGGGCATACGGAACGATGTACCGCGTCGACCCGCAGGCGCGGCTCGCGATCCTGCTGATGATGCAGCTCGTTCCCAACACCACTGACATCCGCGAGAAGTTTCCAACGCTCGTGTATCAGGCGCTGGTGGACACGACACATTGAGCCGGTCCGCCTGAAGGCGGACACTACGTACGCTCTCGCCCACGTACGGGTACTCGCCCTCGTACGTAGTGTCCGGCTTTAGCCGGACCGCGCGATTACCGCGCTCGGACGACGAGCTGGCCCTGCATCTCGGCATGGGCGCTGTCGTTCGTGAGATTGCTGTAGAAGCGGAAGGTACCGGCGCGGTCGGCGAGAAACTCGAACGTCGTGGTCCCACCGGGCGGGACGCGGCGCGCGATGCGATATTCGTCGACCGCGAAGCTGTAAGCCAGGTCTTCGCTGCGGATTGTGAGCCTGACGAGATCGTCCTGACTGACCTCGATGCGATCCGGAGAATAACGGTAGTTGCGCGCGGTCAGCAGAATTTCGGGACGGTTGGGAACCCGCTCCTGGCCGGCGAGCCGCCGCATGAAGGGGCGCATCATCAGCGACGCGCTCCCCATCAACAGCAGCAGGCCGGCATCCCGGCGGGTGAATCTCATTCCTTGGTTGCAGGTGCGGCCGTTTCAGCTCCGGCCTTGGCGGCTTCCTCTTGCAGGAGCGCCTTGCGGCTCAGACGGATCTTCCCCGTGGGATCGATGTTGATGACCTTCACCAGGATCTGCTGACCCTCCTTGAGCTCGTCGCGCACGTCCTTCACGCGGTGCGTCGCGATCTCCGAGACGTGCAGGAGCCCGTCGGTGCCGGGCATGATCTCCACGAACGCACCGAAATCCGTGATCCGCTGGACCTTGCCCATATAGGTCTTGTTCAGCTCCGGCGTCGCGGTGAGCTCCTGGATGATGCCGATCGCCTTCTGCGCCGAATCGCCGTCTGACGAGGCAACGTTGACCTTGCCGTCGTCCTCGACATCGATCTTCACGCCAGTGCGCTCGATGATGCTGCGGATGGTCTTGCCGCCTGGCCCGATGACATCCCGGATCTTGTCGACAGGAATCCGGATCGTCACGATGCGCGGCGCGAAGGCCGACATGGCTTTGCGCGGCTCCGAGATCGCTTTCGCCATCTCGCCGAGAATGTGCATGCGTCCCTGACGCGCCTGCTCGAGCGCCTTGCTCATGATCTCGGCCGTGACGCCGGCAATCTTGATATCCATCTGCAGCGCAGTGATGCCGCTCGACGTCCCCGCCACCTTGAAATCCATGTCGCCGTAATGGTCCTCCGCCCCCGCGATGTCCGAGAGGACCGCGTAACGGCCCGGTCTTCTCGTCCATGATCAGGCCCATCGCAATGCCGGCCACGGACGCCTTCGAGGGGCACGCCCGCGTCCATCATGGCCATCGAGCCTCCGCACACGGACGCCATCGACGACGACCCGTTCGATTCCAGGATGTCCGACACGATGCGCACCGTGTACGCAAACTTGTCCTCGTCTGGACACGACGGCCACGAGCGCGCGTTCGGCGAGCGCTCCGTGGCCGACCTCGCGGCGGCCCGGACCGCGCAGGAACGCCACCTCACCGACCGAGAACGGCGGGAAGTTGTAGTGCAGCATGAACCGCTTGTAGAACTCGCCGCTGACGTGCTCGACCTTCTGCTCGTCGTCCGCGGTGCCGAGCGTGCAGGTGACGAGCGCCTGTGTCTCGCCGCGCGTGAAGACGACCGATCCATGCGTCCGAGGAAGGACGCCGGCCTCGCTCCAGATTGGCCGGATCTCATCGAACCTGCGGCCGTCGAGCCGATGACCGCGCTCGAGCACCTCGTCGCGCAGCACCTTCTCCTTGAGCTCGTGAAAGATCTCTTTGGCTTCGAGGCGCCGCTGGACCTCGCCTTCGGGAATCGACGCGACGAACTCGTCGAGCAGCTGATCGACCCGGTCGTAGTTCTCGAGCTTGCCGCGAATCCGCATCGCCTCGCTCAGCGGCACGTACACTTTTTCTTCGACCTCGCGGTAGAAGTCGTGGCCGATTTCCTTTTTCTGGACGACGAGCTTCTTTTTCCCGGCGTCGCGCGCCAGTTCGTCGATTCCGGCGACGATCTGCTTGATCGCCGCGTGCGCAGCCTCGAGAGCCGCCACGGCTTCGGACTTCTGACACCTCTTTGGCGCCGGCTTCGACCATCACGATGCCGTCCTTGGTGCCGGCCACGACGAGATCGAGCGTGCTCTCCTTTGCGCTGCGCGAAACGTGGGATTCATCACGAACTGCCCGTCGACCATGCCGACGCGCACGCCTGCGATGGTTTTCTGGAAAGGAATGCTCGACAGGGCAAGGGCGGCCGATGCACCTGTAATGGCAAGCACGTCTGAGTCGTTCTCGGTGTCGGCCGAAAGCAGCAGCGCGATCACCTGCGTTTCGTAGCGCCAGCCGGGTGCAAACGAGAGGCCGGATTGGCCGATCGATCAACCGGCTCGTGATCACTTCCTTCTCCGTGGGCTTGCCTTCGCGTTTGAAGAAGCCGCCGGGGATTCGTCCTGACGCGTACGGTGTACTCGCGGTAGTCAACGGTGAGCGGCAGGAAATCGATGCCTTCGCGCGCGCTTGGCGCGCGGCAGGCCGTCACGAGCACGACCGTGTCGCCCGATCGAACGATGACCGCTCCGTCGGCTTGTTTCGCCAGCTTGCCGGTTTCGAGGGTGATGCTGCGCGATCCGACCTGGATCTCGCGACGAGTGCGTATTGACGTTGTGCATAGTTGTCACGAAGTCCATGGAGGTCAAGGGTCGAAAAGTCAAATCACCTTTGACTCTACTCAAAAGTTACTTTCTGATCCCGAGGCGGCGGATGAGCTCGGCGTACCGCTCCGAATCCTTACTTTTCAGGTAATCGAGCAGCCGCCTGCGTTGGCCGACGAGCTTCAATAGGCCGCGTCGCGAGTGATGGTCCTTTGCGTGGACCTTGAAATGTTCGGTGAGATAGTTGATGCGTTCGCTGAGCAGCGCCACCTGAACTTCCGGGGACCCCGTATCGGCGTCGTGCGTCCGGTACGTGTTGATGATTCCGCTCTTGCGGTCTTTCGTAAACGCCACGGTTCGGGTTCCTCCACGAACGGCCCAGAACTGATCCGTCGTCGCGAATCCACCAGGCCGCCGTACTGTTGCTAAATGCGAGTCTCTAAAAGACTTAAATTCTACTACCAGCACGACGGCGGGGTGCAAAGAGCCAGGCGCACTCCCCGGCGTGCCCATTCCGATCAGGTCGCCGCCCAAATTCAGCAGGCGCACCCATTCCCGCCGGACGACAGCGCCGCCGGTCGGCGCTCACTAATCACCCGACTCGAGCCCACGACCGTGCGCGACTCGGTCCAGTCCGCGCGAGTTGACGGTGATCGCGGGCAAAGTGGTGCAGCAACGCGACAGGGGAATCAGAGCCGATGCGACACGCGAACGGCTCGCTGAGCTCTGAGATTCCCATTGCGTTTTCGAGACGGAACTCGCCGCTCCTCGTGCGGCGCAATGCTTCGAGACAGGCGCCCGGTGCCCGTCAACTCACCGAGCGTGTGCGCGAACGATCGCACATAGAAGCCTGCCGAGCAGGTGAGGACGACATGGGCGCGGTCGCCGTTGAAGTCGACCAGATCCGCGCGCGCTACGCGGACGGCGGCAGGCGCGAGAGCAACGGCGTGCTCGTTCCGCGCGAGCTCGTAGGCGCGGTGTCCACCGACTTTTTTTGCCGAGAACGCGGGGGGCGGCTGCAGGTATTCGCCCGTAAGCGTCCTGCAACGCACGAACGAGTTCCTCTCGCGCAGGCACCGCATCCGTACGGCTGACCTCGCGGCCGCTGATGTCGTACGTATCGGTGGTGAAACCGAACCGGATCGTTGCCTCGTAGTCCTTGTCGGAAGCGGCGAAGAACCGCACCAGCCGCGTGGCGCGGCCGATTGCAAGCGGCAGTACGCCGGTTGCCAGCGGATCGAGCGTGCCCGTATGGCCGATTTTCGTCTCGCCCAGCGTCCGTCGCGCCGCCGCCACGACATCGTGCGACGTCAGCACCTGCGGCTTGTCGATAACGAGGACGCCATTCATGGACCACCGACTACCAGCGACCGGCTTGCGAGCTACCGACTGCCCGCCAGTTCGATTTGTTCCAGCACTTTTTTCTGAAAAAGCGCCTTCAAGCCGTCCAGAGACCCGGTTGCGCTGCAGCCGGAGGCATTCTTGTGACCGCCGCCGCCGAACTGTTTGGCGACCGCGTTGACGTCGATGTTGCCTTTCGATCGCAGGCTGATGCGCCAGTCGTCTGGCCCGATCTTCTTGAAGAAAATGACCGCCTGGATGCCCTTGACGGTGAGCGGCAGGTTGATGAGCCCGTCGGTATCCTCGTAGGTTGCCCCGCAATCGGCAAGGAGCTGCTCGTCGACAGTCAACGTGGCAACCTGGCCGGCTGCGTCGAGCTGCATGCCGCTGAGCACCGCTCCGAAGAGTTTCAGGCGGCCCAGGCTGTTACTGTCGAACACCGCACGAGCGACGGCCTGCGGATTAACTCCTGCCTCCACACACTGGCGACAGGTGTCGAACGTACGCGGAGAGATATTCGAGTAGTGAAAGGATCCGGTGTCGGTCAGTATTGCCACATACACGTGGACTGCGATCTCATACGTGAGTGGCACGCGGAGCTCGCGCACGAGGTCGAACACCATCTCGCCGCACGCAGCGGCCGAAACGTCGAACCAGTTGACCGCACCATACATCGTGTTGCCGACGTGGTGGTCGATATTGATGACGAAGCCGGCGTCGAGCCCCGCCACCCCGGTCCGCGACAAGTCACCCGATTCCATCACGATGACCGCATCACCGGTATCGTCGATGCGCTCAGCGATTTCGATGTCCGCCACGCCAGGAAACGACAGGAACGGCAGAGGCGGCGGGTCGCGATTCACAATGCGCGCTTCCTTGCCGAGCCCACGCAGCGCATACGCCATGGCCAGCTGCGACCCTATCGCGTCCCCGTCCGGACGGACGTGAGATGCGATCACGAACCGCCGCCGCCTGCGGATCTCTTCCGCCGCACGCTGGAGCGTGTCCGACTCAGTCGCTGTCGTCGTCATGGTCGCCACGTCGCTGCCGTTCCTCTTCGTGCAAGTCGCGGAGGATCTGTTCGATGCGGTCCTGGTGGGCAACGGATTCGTCGAACCGGAACTCGAATTCAGGCACCCGCCTCAGGCGCAGGCGGCCGCCGATCTGCCTGCGGAAAAATGGAGTCGCCCGGTCGAGCGCGCGCGCGGTCTCCTGCCGCGCTTTCGCGTCGCCAAGCGTGGTGTAGAACACGCGTGCCATCTGAAGGTCGGGAGAAACCTGGACGCGCGTCAGCGTGATGAAGCCGATTCCAGGATCGTGCACCTTGCCGCGTGTCAGCAGCTCGCTCAACTCCTGGCGGATCTGATCCGCGACTCGATCGGGCCGGTAGCCTTGGGCCATGTCTCACAAACAAGATTCAAAACGCAAAATTCAAGATGCAAACACCCATTCTGACAAACTTCGAGCTGTTTGCATTCTGCATTGTGCATCTTGCATTAGGTGAGGAACGCTATTTCCGTGCGCGTAATGAGCCCAGGCTCGAGCCGCTCGATCTCGTCGGCGGCCGCAGCCAGCTCGCGCTCAGCGTGTTCGGTGGTCGTCGAAATCGTCACGACGCCGAGTCCCGCGCGCTGCCACAGGTCGTGGTACTCGACCTCAGAAACCGCAACGTTGAACTTGTGCAGCCGGTCCTTCAGCCGCCGCAGGACCATGCGCTTGTCCTTGAGCGACTGGGAGTACGGAATGTGCAACTCTACGGACAACAGGCCCACGATCATAGACACGACGGTGCGAGGGTTCGATGTGCGAGGGTGCGACGGTGCGTGCGACAGTGCGAGGGTGCGAGGGTGCGAGGGTGCGCCGTCACGCCGTCGCCGCTACGCGCTCCATCGTGAAGACTTCGATCACGTCGCCGACCTTGATGTCGTTGTAACGCTCGAGGCCGATACCGCATTCGAGTCCGGCTTTCACCTCGGAAACGTCATCCTTGAAGCGACGCAGCGAGCCTATCTTGCCCTCGTGAATGACGACGTTGTCGCGCAGAAGCCTGACCTGTGTGTCGCCCGATCGGGTGATGCGGCCGTCGGCGACGATGCAACCAGCCACCGAGCCGACCTTCGGCACCTTGAATACTTCGCGGATCTCGGCCGCTCCGATTCGGACCTCTTTGAAGGTTGGCTCGAGCAGGCCCGCCATGCCTTTCTTGATTTCGTCGGTGACGTTGTAGATGACCGAGTGCAAGCGGAGGTCAACCTGCTCGCGCTCGGCGACGTCGGCGGCGTTGCGATCGGGCCGCACGTTGAATCCGACGACGATGGCGTTCGACGCGGAAGCCAGCAGCACGTCCGATTCGTTGATGGCGCCGACGCCGGACCGAATGATGTTGATCTTGACCTTGTCGTCCGAGAGCTTCGTGAGCGTATCGGCGAGCACTTCCGCCGAGCCCTGCACGTCGGCCTTCACGATGATCGGCAGTTCCTTGACGCCGCCCTCGGAAATCTGTTCCTTCAGAGACTCGAGGGTGAGGCGGCCGCCCTTGGCGCCGAGCGCCTGCTCCTTGGCCCGCGTCTGGCGGAAGGTTGCAATCTGGCGCGCTTTCGCCGCGTCAGCCACGGTCTGGAAGGGGTCACCCGGCTGCGGCAGACTCGTGAGCCCGAGCACCTCGACTGGAGTGGCGGGCCCGGCGGATTTCACGGGTCGTCCGCGGTCGTCGATGAGCGCGCGCACACGGCCGACAACGGGTCCGGCAATGAAGTTGTCTCCCACGGTGAGCGAGCCGTCCTGCACGAGAACGGTGGCGACGGGACCGCGGCCGCGATCCAGCTTGGCTTCGAGCACGGTACCCGACGCCGGACGGCGCGGGTTCGCCTTCAGCTCGAGGATGTCGCTCGAGAGCAGGATCATCTCGAGCAGCTGTTCCAGGTTCTGCCGCTTCTTGGCCGATACCGGAACCATGACCGTCTGACCGCCCCAGTCTTCCGGAACGAGACCGACCTCGGCCAGCTCACGCCGCACGTTATCGGGATTCGAGCCAGGCTTGTCGATCTTGTTGATTGCCACGACGATCGGAACGTTCGCGGCCTTTGCATGGTCGATCGCCTCGCGGGTCTGGGGCATGACGCCGTCGTCGGCCGCCACCACGAGAACAACGACGTCGGTCACCTTGGCACCGCGCGCGCGCATCAACGTGAACGCCTCGTGGCCAGGCGTGTCGAGGAACACGACGCTGCGGCCGCCGACGTCAACGTGATAGGCGCCGATGTGCTGCGTGATACCGCCGGCCTCGCGTTCCGCTACCCGCGTTTCGCGAATTGCGTCGAGCAGCGACGTCTTGCCGTGGTCGACGTGGCCCATGACGGTGACGACAGGTGCCCGCGCCTGGATGTCTTCCGGCCTCGACTGATCGACCTCGGCGGAAACGAGCTCCTCCTCGAAGCTTCGCATTTCGATCTGCGCGCCGAACTCACGTGCGATGTCCTTCGCCGTCTCGATGTCGAGCGTGCTGTTGATGGTCATCATCATCCGCTTCATCAAGAGTTTGGCCAGCACGTCCTTCACGCGTAAGTCGAGCTTCTCGGCCAGGTCCTTCACCGTCATTCCCTCAGCTAACGTGATGGTGCGGGTGATCGGCGGAGGCGCAACCGGCATCATCGGCGGCGGCGGCGCTACGGGCCGCGCACGTCGTGGCTGGGTCGGCCGCTGTCCCGGGCGCGGTGGCAGAGACGGCGGCCTCGGCGGAGCATACGCAGGGCGGGTGCCAGGCATTCCGGGTCGGGGCTGCTGGGTCGTCGCCTGCTGACGAACTGGCTGAGCCGGCAGTGGTCGTGGTCCCCCGAGCATGGCGGGGGTCGTGGGACGCGGCGGAGGCGGATACGGTGCGCGCGGAGCACCCGGCGTCTGCGGTCGCGGCGTCACGGTGCGAGCGGCGAGCGGTGCTGCCGCCGGTTTCTGTACGATTGTCGGCTGTCCCTGCGTCGGGCGCTTGGCCGGCAACAGCGGACGAGCCGGCTTGACCGGTCGACCCGGTTCTTCGATGCGCAGACGCAGCGTCGGCGGGACGAACCGCCCTGGCGGCGTTGCTGGTTCAGCCAGGGCCGCGGGTTCTTCTACACCTGGCGGCTCTGGTGCGGCCGCCGGCTCAGGAGCCGCGGGCGGAGCCTCAGCGACGACTGCAGCCAGAGGAACAGGCGGCTCGGCGGCCACAGGAGGCGGTGCAACGAGCGGCTCTTCGACCCGCTGTTCGGCGACCGCAAGTACCGGTTCCGGCTCTTCAACAGACGGCGGCTCTGGTGTCGGTGGCGGTGCCTGGGGCCTGATCGTCTTGACGAGGCGCGGCGGACCCAAAACGGGCGCCGTCGGTTTCGGCGGCTCCGCCTTTTTGACTGCGGTGCTCTTCTTCCCGCCCTTCGCAGGCGCCGGCGTGTCGGCGAACATGTCGCCGCTCGGAAGCGCGATGTTACGCTGCCGGGCGACACGCTCGACGAAAGAACGCGCGACCACCTCCTCGATGGTGCTCGACGCGCTCTTCAGCTCGATGCCATGATCGCGCTTGAGCAGCGCGAGGACTTCCTGGCTCGTTGAGCCGAGCAACTCCGCGACTTTATAGATCCGAACGGTTGCCAAATAGTTTCCTTCGTTTCGCCGTTTAACTCTGTTCCTCCGCCTTCGCTGCGTCGTCGTCTGTCGCAGCTTCGGCGGACAAGTCCGCGTTGGCCGGCTCCTCGCTCGTCTCCTCCGCTGCCTCGTCCTGCTCTGCAGCTCCGGCGGAGAGGCTGGCTCCGACCGCTTCGTCTGTCATTGCGTCCGCGGTCCCTTCCGCTGCGTCCACCGACGCTTCGGCCTCGCCCTCGCCAATCTCGAGCGCGCCGAATTGCGCTTCAACCTCGCGCCGCTTTTCCTCCTCGCTCTTGATGTCGATCCGCCATCCCGTGAGCTTGGCGGCAAGGCGCACGTTCTGTCCCTTCTTGCCGATCGCGAGTGAGAGCTGCTTGTCCTCGACGACGACTTCCATGACGCGCTCTCTCTCATCGACGATGGACACGCGCTGGACCTTGGCCGGGCTGAGGGCGTTGGTGACGAAAAGAATCGAGTCGTCGGACCACTCGACGATGTCGATTTTTTCGCCGCGCAGCTCGCGGATGATGGCCTGGACACGAGTGCCCTTCATGCCGACGCACGCACCGACGGGGTCGACATCGCGCTCGCGCGAATAGACGGCCACTTTCGCGCGATCGCCCGCTTCTCGCACGGCGCCTCGAATCATCACGGTGCCGTCGTAAATCTCCGGGACCTCCTGCTCGAACAGCTTGATGAGCAGGGCGGGGTCGGTGCGCGACATTACGATCTGTGGGCCCTTCGCGCTGCGGTTCACACCCTTGATGACCGCGCGGACGCGCTCGCCCGTGGCATAGCTTTCCGCTCGTGATTGCTCCTTGCGCGGCAGGACGGCCTCGACGCGGCCGATTTCGACGATGAGGTCGCCGTTCTCGAAGCGCTTGACCATCGCATTGAGAACTTCGCCGACCCGCTGGTTGTACTCGGCGAAGATGTTCTCGCGTTCGGCCTCGCGCACCTTCTGGAAGATCACCTGCTTGGCGGTCTGAGCGGCGATCCGGCCGAGGACATCGGTTCGTTTCGGGAACTCGATCTCCATGTCGACTTCGGCTTCGTCGCCGTAGAGCTCCTGTGCCTCCTTGAGGGAAATCTCGGTAGCCGGATTCGTCACGTCCGAGACGATATGCTTGATGGCGAAGAGATCGACCTGTCCGGTTTCCTGGTTGAAACGCGTCTTCAGGTTTTCATTCGTCTTGTAGTACTTGCGCGAGGCCGTCAAGACGGCGTCTTCGATGGCCGTGATGATCATGTCCGGCTCGATACCCTTTTCCTTGGCGAGCGCTTCGATCGTCTGCATCAACGGGTTTTGCATTGTCGTAGCCATCAAATACGTCTTTCGCGGGTCGTCATCAAAACTCCACGTCCAGGCGGCCTCGGGTAATCAGATGCAGCGGCAGCCGGTGTACCCGCCCCTTCGATCCTTCGAGCAGCACGTGCGCGTCTTCGACGCCGCGCAACCGACCCTCGAACGCATTCTGGTTGTCCACAGCCTCTCGAACGACGATCTTTGCGCGCCTCCCCCGGAATCGCTCGTAATCGGCGGCATCCCGCAGCGGCCGATCCAGCCCCGGCGACGACACCTCAAGCGTGTACGCAAAGGGGAGCGGGTCTTCCACGTCGAGAATCGTGCTGATCTCGCGGTTGACCTGCTCGCAGTCGTCGATGCTGACGCTTTCCTCCGGGGTTCCCGCCGGTCCTGGTCGATCGATGATTACGCGTACGACGTGACCGGATGCCTCACGCCGGCTCTGGACGTCCCAGACGGTCAGGCCGCGCGAAGCAGCCACCCGTTCGGCGATTGTCCGGATTGGCGCCAGCGGTTCCATCGCCCCAAATAAAAAAAGTGGGCTCTAGCCCACTTGGAGTACTCCTCCGCCTAGGTGCGACCCTTAAGCGTATCACCTCGGCCAGCTACGGACAATCCTCCACGCGCGGTGAGTCTGACGTCTCACGAACGGTCGGGGTCGGCGATCGGTCCTTCGGGGTTGCTCAGGACGGGTCGCGCGATGAGATCGTACTCGCGGCACCCGACGATCTCGGCGTCGATGAACGTCCCGCTCGTGATGTCGGCGGGGTTGCACTCGGTGAGGTAAACGACCGAATCGATATCCGGCGCCTGGCTTTCCAGCCTGGCTCGCAGTACGAGCTCGTGCTCGGCTGCGGGGCCGTCGACAAGCAGCCGCGCGCGAGTACCCACGCGTGCTGCCTGGCTGCGCTCGACGATACGCTTCTGTGTACGCATGAGTCCCGCCTGACGGCTTCGCTTCGTTCGCGCAGGCACTCCATCGGTCAGAGCGTGCGCCGACGTGCCTTCCTCGTGCGAGTACGTAAATACGCCGACGTGGTCGAACTGCACCGACTGAACGAATGCGTTCAACTCTGCGAAGTCCTCGTCGGTTTCACCGGGAAATCCAACGATGAACGTCGTCCTGAGCGCTGCCCCAGGCAGCCGTGTCCTGATTCGATCAAGCAGCCGTTCGTAACTCGCCCGTGTTCCAGGCCGTCGCATACGCTTCAGCACGGTATCCGACGCATGCTGTAGCGGCAGGTCGATGTACTTGCAGACTCTCTCGCTGTCGCCCATTGCATCCAGCACATCGTCGGTGATCGTCGTTGGATACAGGTACAGCATGCGAATCCATTCGAGTCCGTCGATGCGGTTGAGCTCTCGAAGCAGCCGCGAGAGGGCGCCGCGTTCGCCGCGATCGATCCCGTAGAACGTCGTGTCCTGCGAGATCAGCAGCAGTTCCTTGACGCCCCGGTCGGCGAGCATCCGTGCTTCGCGGAGGATTGAATCCGAGGCACGACTGCGGTAACGGCCGCGGAGCGTGGGAATTATGCAGAAGGCGCACTTGTAGTCGCATCCTTCGGCAATCTTGATGTAGCCGTAATGGCGCGGCGTCGCCATGAGGCGAGGCGTGTCTGCGTCGTAGAGGTACGTTGGCAGTCCGGAAGCCTTAAGGCCTCCAGTTACCGATGCCGGATTACCGTTCGATTCACCGGTGACCGCGAATTCGGGAGCGTGAGAAGTCGCGCGCTGGAAGTTCACCGGATTGCCGTTTGCGCGCAGAAGAGGCACCGTCCGGACACCCTGGTGCTCTCCGATGCCGATTGCATCGACGATCCGCGGAACTTCGCCGGTGCCTACCACGTCGTCGATCTCGGGAATCTCGGCGCGTAGTTCGTCCCGATAGCGCTCGGCCATACAGCCAGCCACGATAAGCCGTCGGCAGGAGCCGCGTTTCTTGTACTCGGCCATCTCGAGGATGGCGTCGATCGATTCCTGCCTGGCCTTGTCGATGAACGCACAGGTATTGACGATGAGCACGTCTGCTTCGGCGGCATCGTGCGTCAGCAGGCCGCCGGCCTGCTGCGCCAGCCCGAGCATGACCTCGGAATCGACGAGGTTCTTCGGGCAGCCGAGGGAGATCATTCCAATCTTCATTCGCTTGTTGGCTTTCGGTTTTGGACTCTGGGCCTCAGTAGCGCGCAGGCTTAAGCCTGCGCGCTACGGATACAGTCGATACAACATTCTCGGGTACGGAATCGTCTCCCGCACGTGCTCGAGGCCGCAAATCCACGAAACGCACCGCTCGATGCCCATGCCGAACCCGCCGTGAGGCACGCTGCCGTAACGGCGCAGGTCGAGGTACCACTCGAACGCTTCCTGCGGAAGATTGTGGTCGCGGATGCGCTGTTCGAGAAGCGCGAGGTTGTCCTCGCGCTGGCCGCCGCCGATGACCTCGCCGTACCCCTCTGGCGCGAGCACGTCCACGCACAGCGCTTTGTCCGGCTGCTGCAGGTCGGCCTTCATGTAGAAGGCCTTTACCGCGGCAGGGTAGTGGGTGACGCACACCGGTCCCGCGAAGTGTTCCGAGAGGACGGTCTCATCGCCGCCACCCAGGTCCGACCCGTACTCGAACGGTTGTCCTTTCTCCTTGAGCAGCCGTGCAGCCTCGTCGTAGGTGATTCGAGCGAACGGTGCTGTCACCGACTCGAGCTTCGAGGTGTCGCGTTCGAGCATCTGCAATTCCGTCCGGCGCTTCTCGAGCACCCGGCCAACCACAGTCGTGATCAGTCCCTCCGCAAGCCGGATCACATCGTCTAGGTCCGCATACGCGACCTCGGGTTCCACCATCCAGAATTCGGTGAGGTGACGCCTGGTCTTGGACTTCTCGGCGCGGAACGTCGGCCCGAAGCAGTACACCCGGCCGAGGGCCATCGCGTTCGCCTCGTTGTAGAGCTGCCCACTCTGCGTCAGATACGCCGTCGTGTCCTCGAAGTACTGAACCGGAAACAGCGTCGTCGTGCCCTCGCAGGCAGCGGGGGTAAAGATCGGCGTATCACAGAGGATGAATCCCTGCGTGTTGAAAAAGTCGCGGACCGCATCGATCACTTCGTGTCGCACGCGCAGAATGGCCGTCTGCCGCTCGGAGCGAATCCAGAGGTGACGGCGGTCCAGCAGATAGTCGACGCCGTGCTCTTTGGGCGTGATCGGGTACTCGTGGGATTCTCCGTGAACTTCCACGCTTGTGACGTCGATCTCGTATCCGCCCTTGGCGCGCTTGTCGGCCCGAACAGTGCCGGTGACCGACAACGACGTCTCCTGCGAGAGATGATCGGTGCTGGTAAACGCGTCTTCTCCGACCGCTGCTTTCGACATCACTGCCTGGATGAATCCGGTCCCGTCGCGCACGATGAGGAAGTGGATCTTTCCGCTCGACCGCCGGTTGTGCAGCCACCCGTCGATCGTGACCTGCTGGCCTTCATGTCTGGCAATGTCGGAGATGTAAGCGCGCATGCTACTCATCAAACGTTACAAACGTCCGTTCCAGCCGTTGCCGTGCCGCTGCTGAACGTTTCAGTACGTCCACTAGATCGCCAGTGCCGGCGACCTCGAGCATCAGCACGCCGTCATAGCCGATCTTCTGGGTCTCCATCATCGCCGTTTCCCAGTTGATCGTGCCCATGAACGGCACCAAATGCTCGTCCTCACGGCCCCTGTTGTCGTGCACGTGTGTGGTCCACAAGTGCCCCGAGACGGTCTCGATGGCTTCAGCCAGATCGCCCATCAGGTTCGCATGCCCGTAGTCGAAACAGATGCCGATGTCGAGTCCGTCGAGTTGCTCCTCAATCAGATGAACCAGCCGCTCGGGGGTGGAAAGCGAATTCGGGATCACTTCGACGGCGACACGCACGCCAGATTCGCGCGCCATCGCCGCAATCTCCTCCAGGCTCCGTCGAGCGGCGTTGGGATGGTTGTCGGCCGCCGTCGTGGGGGCACCAGAAGGTATCCCGAGATGGACGACCAGAAAGCGATACGGAAGTCGTGCAGCAACCGCGAGGGCAGCGCGCGTTTCAGCAAGCGTGACGGCACGGCGCCGTTCGTCATCGGTCGCGTTCGAAAACGGCCCGACCCATTGGTCGCCTTTGAGCGCTTCGAAGATCGGCGCGTGCATCGAGTGGAACGTCAGGCGCGTGTCCGACAGCCATTCCGCGAGATGCTCGATGGCGGTGACGTTGTGATAGTCGAAATGGGAACGCGTCGCGAAGACCTCAACAGCGTCGAATCCATGCGCCGCGATGTGCACCAGGTGTTCGCGCGTCAGACGCGATTGATGAAACAGGTGCGTCGAAACCCCGAAACTGCGCTCAGCCAAACAATCAATGTTAACAGCAGGCAGTATGCAGAGGGCAGTAGGCAGTTAGCCACGAGCCACGCTTTAACTGCCCACTGCCCACTGCCCACTGCTTACTGCAATTCGTCGAGATGCTGGGCGAGCAGATCGCGAAGCCGGCCGAATCGGCTGTAGCGGGCCAGATTGGCGCGCAGGTAGGTCAGCGTCCTGGGGATGTACTGGATGTACACAGGGTTGCCCCGGGACGTCGTTTGAAAACCGAACGTTCCGAGAGCCTTCAGGTTGCGCTGAAGCGCCATCAGGTCGAACCGGCGCTGAAAATCCGCGTCCTCCGTGACCGATGCGCCCCGCTTGGCCAGGAAGAACGCGATGAGCGCCTCAACCTGCTGCCCGCTGAAATCGACGTACGAATCGCGCAGCAGCGACACAAGGTCGTACGTGTCTGGCCCCATGCGCGCATCCTGAAAGTCGATGATGTACAGCCGGCCGTTGTGCAGCATCAGATTTCGGCTGTGATAGTCGCGGTGGCAGAGCACCCGGGGCTCTGCAGCCAGCTCAGCGGCGATCGCGGCGAGCTCCTCCGAAAGGGCCTCACGGGTGGCGTCGGACAGCGTCGCCCCGCGGTACGCCTCGAGGAAATGCTTCGTGAAGAACCGGAGCTCCCATGTCAGCTTCTCGACGTCGAACGCCACGCTGTACGGCACGTAGTGCGATGACTCCAGCTCCCGGCCGCGGTGCTGAATCGTGGTGATCAGCGCGACGGCCTCACGATAGAGCGCCGCATGTTCAGCTGCGGACGCCGCGCCGACATGCGCCTGGAGGGTGACATCGCCGAGATCCTCGAGGGCGATAATCCCGAGCTCGCGCGAATGGTCCAGGATTCGCGGGACCGGCACTGGCATCGAGCTCAGCAGCCGTGCAACGTTCACGAAAGGCAAGGCGTCGAAATCGATCGGCCCGGGATGGACGGCGAGCACCCGCGGCGCCTCCTCACGAAACAGCACGCGAAAGTACCGGCGGTCCGAAGCGTCGCCGGTAAGGGGGACGATCTTGGCCTCGCGGCCGCCCGGACTGGATCGGGTCAGAAACGTCTGGATGCGATCGCGCGTATCAACACCTTCAAGTTGCATGCGATCCGCACCCCATATCGCGAACACGATCCAAGATTGCAGGGCGGGCCTTTACGGGCCGCCTGCGCATTTACACGGGTGAAATCGGACCAATCGCCACCCCATCGATCAGCGTCTCGCCTGGCAACGCCTCGTCGGCACACCTCAGCGTGGCGCCAACCCATGAAGCACCCGGAGGTACGCGTACCCCGTCGGCGACGATGCACTGGCGCAGCACCGAGCCCGCTCCCACTTCCACATCGTCCCACAAAATCGAGTGTTCGATGTGTGCGCTCGCATCGATTCGCGATCGTGACCCAAGCGAGGCTTCGCCGTTCTCCCGTGCAGACAGAAGCAGCGATGTGCGCAGGTAATCAGCCGGGGTGCCGATATCGAAGAATTCCGTTCGACACGTGAACGCCCGCACGGAGCCGCGGCCTGCGGCAATGAGCGCGGGATACAGCTCCAACACCGATTCGGCGGGCACTCCCGGCGTAATCGAGCTGAATGCGCGCGCTTCGACCGCCTGCACACCAACGAAGTGATACGACGGCTCGGGCGATCCGCGCCTCGTAAAGCCGGTGACGGTCCCGTCTGATTCGACGCGCACCCCGCCGTACTGCGCGCCTGGCTCGGGCGCGACGACGGTCATCGTGGCGAGCGCGCCAGACCGCTTGTGTTCCGCGAGCAGGGCAGTCATATCGACATCAGTCAGGGTATCGCCGTTCACAATGATGAAGGTGTCTGCGTCAAGCAGCGGGAGCGCTTGCCGCGGTCCGCCGGCGGACCCGAGCACCGGTTGTTCCCACGAGTACCGAATTCGCATGTCGAGGTCGCTGCCGTCGCCGACGACGCGTGTAATGGTGTGCGGAAGGTGATGCAGATTCAGCACCGCTTCCTGGATACCCGACGCACGAAGCTGGCGCAGAATCCGTCGGACGATCGGCTCGCCTCCGACGGGCATGGCTGCTTTGGCGCGAACGAAGGAGAGGGGACGAAGCCGGGTGGCGAGGCCGGCGGTCAGCACGAGCGCCGGAATCATTCCTCGTGAAACACCATGTCCGTTCCGTTGATTCCGTGGGCGGTGCGGTGCGCCATGAACAGGCGGCGGTACGAATCAAGGATGAAATCACGCGGCGATCGACCGAGAGCGCGCGTCATCAGCTGAATGCCGTCCTCGCTTCCTTCGATTTCGACGAACGTACCCACGGGCGTTTCGTCGAGCGCGATGGTGACATCCTCGGCTGCATATTCTTCCCGGTACTTCTCGTAGCGGAAGGACACGCGCAGTCCGAGCTGTTCGAACACGCGCCGGAGGATCTCGCCGTCGCCGATGACTGTTTCGTACTCTTCACGAACCTTCATCGTGCCAGGCTGCACCGGGCCTTTGTAGGTGAGCAAGCTCTTTCCAGGTTCGGTCCGGATGCGAAGCACGCACTGCTGGCCCCGCAGCGCTTCGTCTTCGGTGTCGAGCAGTGCGTCCTCCTGAAGTCGGCGGGAGCGGAGCGGGGTAGCACCCGCCGCGAGAATGGCCGCGCGCGCTTCTTCAGGACTCTGGAATCGAAGCTTGACTTCACGCTCGACCATCAGCGCCACAGGCAGCCTCCCGGGAAAGGTCCCTTTTATCACAAATGAAAAAGGCCTCAGGGCCGTGAAGCCCTGAGGCCGGGGAACTGCAGCCGACTTGTCCTATTCCTTCGCCACCGAGACGAACGTTTCCTGGCCGCCGTTGCGGATGATGCGAAGGAACGCCGTGCCGCCCGAGGGGACGCGTCCGAGCTCACGGCTGGCGTCCACCGCGTTCGACACGTTTTCACGTCCGACCCGGACGATCACGTCGCCCTCGGAGAGGCCGGCGCGCGACGCTGTGCTGCCAGGCTCGACGTTGAGAATCACCGCTCCGGATACGTTCCGGTTGAGGCGCAGCCGCTGCGCGAGCTCGGGCGTGATGTTGCCGAGCGTGATGCCGAAGCCGCTCGTCGTCTCCTGCGGCCCGCCACCGCCGTTGCCACCGTTGCCGGCCCGCTGCGTCGCGCTTTCGGCTTCGAGGTCGAGCTCCTCGACGGTCACGTTGAGCGAACGTTCCTGTCGATCGCGGACGATCCGTACCGGAACGGTGGTGCCCGGCCTGGTCGCCGTCACCATCGCCACGAGCTCGTCGCGGTTTCGAATCGGCTTGCCGTTGTAGGCGATGACCACGTCGCCGGGTTCGAGGCCTGCCTTCGCCGCCGCACCGCCGGGTGCGATGTTGAGGACGACGGCGCCGTTGCGATCCTTGAGCCCGAACTCGTCAACCGCATCCACGGGGACCGGCCCGATGCCGACGCCGATCCGGCCGCGCGTGATCTTGCCTGCACGAAGCTGGGGCAGCAGCTCGCGCACGACGTTGATCGGCATCGCGAAGCCGACGCCGACGTTGCCCGGACGGCCTTCGCTGATGATGGCTGTGTTGATGCCGACTACTTCACCGCGTAGGTTCAGCAGCGGGCCGCCGGAGTTTCCGGGATTGATCGCGGCGTCCGTCTGCAGCACCTGAGCGTAGCGCGACTCCGCTACAGGGAATGAGCGCTCGATCGCGCTGATGACGCCGACGGTAACCGTGTGTGAGAGTCCGAACGGATTTCCGATCGCCACCACCCAATCGCCGGGGAAGACCTGGCCCGAATCGCCGAACTTCACCTCAGGCAGCGCGTGGTCGGGCTTTTCCGTCAATTCGATGAGCGCACTGTCCGTGAGCGGATCGCGGCCGATGACTTTCGCGTCGTACTCCTGGCCGTCATTCTCGCCGTATAGCGCAACCCGAATTCTCGTAGCGCCCTCGACGACGTGGTTGTTCGTCAGGATGAAGCCGGCCTTGTCGATGATGAAGCCGGTGCCGGCTGCCTGGACCACCTGCTCGCGCGGCTGCTGCGGTTGTTGACGCGGCGGCCCCGGCTGCCCAGGCTGCCCCGGCTGCCCGAAGAAGCGCTCGAAGAGGTCATTACCACCGCCGCCTCCACCTCCACCGAAGAAGTCGCTCAGGTCCTGCGCGCGCTGACGCGACTCGGTCCTGATGTTAACCACCGCCGGGGAGACCGTTTTCGCGATGTCGCGGAAGGTCGTGGCGGTCAGCGGACCGTTGATGGGCGCGCTGTTCATCGGCGGTGCGGCGGTCTGCGCGGCCGATGGGGCCGACATACCGAAACGGGAGGCGACCACCATGCCGACTGCCAGTGACGCGACTGCAATCAGCAATACATAGAAAAATGTGATTTTGCGGTTTGCCATGAACTTCCTCGCAACAAGAAATCTTCGAATTTACGAATTTACGTATTTACGGATTGCAAGGCCGAACGAATTCGTCAACCCGTGAATCCGTCAATTCGTCAATCTCCCAGAACAATTATCTCCATCTGGCGCGGCCCCGTCACCATTGCTTCGTGGTGTGTCCGAAACATGTTGATTTCGGTGCGCACGCCGAACGTCTCGAAATAGAGGCCCGGTTCGATCGTGAAGCCTGCACCCGGCAGGACACGTCGATCGTCGTGTGTCTCGTAATCATCCATGTGAACGCCGTTGCCGTGCACGTTCTCACCAAGGCTGTGCCCCGTTCGATGCAAGACGTGGTCGGCATATCCGGCTTGCTCGAGCACAACCCGAGCCGCCCGGTCTACCTGCCATCCCCGCAGGTCCCGGTCGTTGCGTGCTGACTCCTCCACCAGGGCGATGGCAGCGTCCCGAGCCTCGACCACAGCGCGAAACGCTCTGGCAGGCTCGGCAGGAACTTGGCGTCCCGTCACGGCTACCCAAGTGATGTCAGCAAACACCGCGCCCGGCTCCCTGAGCTTTCCCCATAGATCGAGCAGCAGAACCTCATCGGCAACGATCGGCCTCGCCGCGTCAGCAGTAGGCAGATAATGCGGGTTGCCGGCGTTTGCCCCGATTGCCACGACCGGCGGGGAATCGCTGACCAGCCCTTCTTCATCGAACCAGCGCACCATCTGCTGCTGCACGTCGTACTCGCTGAGCCGCTGCCGGCTCCTCAGTGACGCCGCCACCGCAGCGAACGCGCGATCTTTGATCCGATGCAGCGCTGCGGATGCCTTGCGGTGCGAGGCAAGCTGGGCCTCACCCCACGTGGCCTCGAACTGCTGTACCAGATCGCCCGACGATACAATCTCTACGCCACGACGACGGACGCTTTCCGCAGTGCCCGCGTCGATGCGCGACAAGTAGGGAATCGCGCATTCGGGCGAGTACTCCATCGCAATACGAGTCAGGCCGTGCAGCAACTGTGTCAACGCCGCGTCGAGCTGCTCTCGGGTGGTGTACACCGCCTTCGAGCCAGGCAAGCCGTCGAGATTGTGACGCTCAATCGCATGGACGAGTCCGCGTGGTTCGCCGGCCGCCGGTATCAGATAGAACCATCGGCGTGTCGTCATGTGCGTGCCGTCCGTGAGGCCAGCCAGCGTCGCGGCAACCGGGTTCGAGCCGTGGAAATCGTAGAGCAGCCATCCGTCCAGTCGTTCGGAGTGCAACGCCTCCTGCACGGCCCTCACGTCGAGTGCCACTATGTCACCTTACCATCTCTGACGTGCGGACCTGCTCGAAAGTCGGCCTCTTCCCGCGTCGGGCCCCCCCCCTCTTATAATCGGGCTGATCGGAGTGGTTATGCAGATCCGTATTCCGGTTGCCTTGTTGCTCGCCGTCCTGTCGGCCGCCATCGCTGCTGCCCAGCAGGCGCCTCCGCCGCAGGAACCTCCGCCAACGCAGGAGCCGCCGCCCGTCACCTTCCGCGTCGAAGTCAACTATGTCGAGGTTGACGCGGTAGTCACCGACGCGCAGGGACGCGTCGTCACGGACCTGACGCAGGCCGATTTCGAAGTGCTCGAGGATGGCCGGCCGCAGAAAGTCTCCGCCTTTTCGCTGGTCAACCTGCCGATCGAACGTGCGGTGCGTCCCCTGTTTCTCGGCGCTCCCATCGAGGCCGACGTCCAGGCGAACACGGTGGTGGAGGGCCGGATCTACATCATCGTGCTCGACGATCTGCACACGAGCTTTACCAATACGGCCCGCGTCCGGAGATTCCTGCGCGACTTCATCGAGCAGAATTTCGGTACGAACGATCTCGCTGCCGTTGTCTATACGAGCGGGCGCGGTGTTGCTGGACAGGAGTTCACGAACAATCGGCGCTTGCTGCTCGAGGCGGTTGACCGCTTCGCCGGCCGCCGGCTGCGGTCCGAGGCGCTGGAGCTGAACGACGGCCTGAACTCGGGGATGCGCGACCCTTCGGACGAACGGAGCCTGAGGCTGCTCGATCCGCTCGAGATGGAGCGCGCGTACAACGCGCGATCGATGCTGACCGCGATCAAAGATCTCGCGGCGTTCCTGGAGCCCGTTCGCGGCCGGCGGAAGTCGATGCTGCTCATCAGCGAAGGGATCAGCTACAACATCTATGACCCCTTCAACAACACGTCTGCCGGATTGATTCTGGAACAGGCCGGCGATGCTGTTGCTGCCGCCACGCGCGCCAACGTCGCGATATATGCGGTGGACCCGCGAGGGCTCGCGGGATTCGAAGAGAACATCGAGGTGTCGGGCACGCCACCTGATGTCACTCCCTCGCAGTTTTCGGTTACCGGCAGCCTGCTCGATTCACTGCGCCTGTCGCAACAGAGCCTGCAGGCGCTCGCGAACGAGACAGGCGGGTTTGCCGCGATCAACCGGAACGACTTCGCCGGAGCGTTCGAGCGGGTGGTTCGCGAAAACAGCGCGTACTACATGCTCGGGTACTATCCGACCAACGAACGCCGGGACGGCCGGTTCCGCCGCATCGAGGTGCGCGTCAAGCGGCCGGGTTTGCAGGTGCGCTCGAGGCGCGGCTACGTGGCGCCGCGTGGCCGCGCGCCGAATCCGCGTGTTGCCGCAGCCGCCAATCCGCTGGACGCCGCAATCGGCACCGCCATGAACAGTCCCATTCCTACGACCGGCATTCCGTTGAGCGTTTCCGCGGCGGCATATAAAGGCGCGGCGCCGAACGCATCAGTGGTGCTCGCCATCGAGATGCGTGCGGACGCATTCAGGTTCGCCGAGAAAAACGGCATGCTCACGGATCGCGTGCACGTGGCCTTCTCGTCGGTCGATGCGAAGGGCACGATCCGTCCCGGCCCGAAGCACGTGCTCACCATGGAGATGAGCGCGGCAACCGCGCAGTTGGCGCGAGAGCGTGGCTTCCGCGTAGTTTCCGAAGCGTCGCTCCCGCCTGGCCGGTATCAGCTCCGCATCGCGGCCGCCGAGGAAGGCGCGAGTCGCAGCGGCAGTACCTTCTACGATCTCGACGTGCCTGACTTCCAGAAAGCAGGATTCTCGATGAGCGGCATCGCGCTGACGTCGGCCGGCGCATCCGCCACGCCAACCGTCCGCGCGGTCGAGGTGCTGAAGGATGTTCTTCCCGGGCCTCCCGTCACGGTTCGGGAATTCGCGCGAAACGATCAGATTGGCTTGTTCGCGGAGTTCTACGAGAACGCGCCGAACGCTCCGCCGCACGGCATCGAGCTCGCGACCACGGTCCGTGCCGAAGACGGGCGCGTGGTTTTCGAGAACCGCGAACAGCGCTCGTCCACCGATCTCCAGGGCAAGAGCGGCGGTTACGGTTATGCGGTCAGATTTTCGCTCACCGAGTTCGCGCCGGGGTTGCACGTCATTCGCGTCCAGGGACGCACGCTGGCCGGTGGGGCAGACGCGCCAATCGCGAGGGACGTGCTCATCCGTATTCGCTGACGCATGGCAGAGCCGTTGCACCCTCCCCACGAGCCATGAGCTCGCTCGGACTTCCATCGAGAACCGGGGCATCGCTCGCGTACAGCGGCTGGTGGATCACTGGCGCCATCTTCTGGCTGCTCGAGCGCGAGGATCCCGTCGTGCGCTTTCACGCCGCGCAGTCGATCGTCGTGTTCGGTATTACTGCTCTGCTCGTCGTCGTTCTCGGCGTGCTGGCTGCGGCGTCGCTTTCGTTCCTGCCTTCGCTCTTCGGCTTTTTCGTTGGCGCAGCCGTGCTGACATGGGTCGGAGGCGTCATCCTGTGGGTGACGGCGATGTGGAAGATCGTGAGCGGCGACGAGTGGCGAATACCCGTCGCCGCGCCGTGGGTCGAACGCCTGAACGCGTTACCAGCTACATTTTGGCGACGAGGACCGGCTTGATCTCCCCGTTGGCGTGCGAGAACTGCCACTGATTGCGGTTCATCCGCTGATCTGCGGGCGTTTCGAGCGTGACGGTGATGACTTCATTCGGCTGCAGTGGACGAGGGTGGCGGTAGCTGTCGCTCGGCAGCGGATTGCCGCCCTTGTCGTACCAGAAGTCGTCTACCTTCAGGCCCGCAATGGGTCCGGCGGCCATGTTCTTGATCTGCATCGTCGTGATGACGAAATCCTTGCCGCCAACCTTGCCCCTCTTTACGACGGGTTTGGTGTAGCCGATCTGCGCGACGCCGCGAACCGGAGCGACGAGTCTGGCGCGCTCGGCGGGCGCACCCTGTGCAGGTGCCGCAGCAGGCTTTGGTGCCTGCGCGGCGGCCGATCCGGTCGCTACCGCCAACGCACCGGCGACGGTCAGCAGCACGAGTTTCTGACGGTTCATGATGAATGGTCCTCCCGACGGGTACAAACCGGCCCCGTCACGCGAACGAGATTATATGGCGGTCACATTTCGCCGTTCCAGTCCTCGGGCTCCTGGTTCGAGGATCGGAACACTTCCAGGTGCCATTTGCCGCCGCCCCATGGCTCAATCACCTCGGTAGCGACGACGTCGACGAGGATTTCGGCAAAGGTTCGTCCCTCGGGGTCGCCCTCGAGGTGATAGGCCTCTTCTTCCCATCCGAAATTGGGATAGAGCACCATGGTCAGGAACAAGTCGTAGCCGTCGTCAACGACGATGATCTGGCCGCATGGGCGCTTAATGGTCGAGTGGTAGATGAGATATTTTTCTGCGCTGTGCGCGCGGATGTAGCGCTTCAGCGCGAACTCGCGCGCGACGATTTCCTCGACCGCAATCTTTTTTTCCCAGCAGTCGCGGCAGTAGCGTTCCTCGCCGCGCGGCTCGGACACTTCCTTCGCGCCGCAAAGCGCGCACTTCGATTTCGCTACCGTGGACTTTCGGGCCATTCTTTTGGATCTTACAACCTCGGAGGGCCCGGAGGCCTAAAGGCTCCATGGAGTTACTTGGTGACGACCTGCTGACCAACGGCCGGCTGATACATCGTTCTCACGTATTCCTTCACCATCCGGCGCGTGCTGAATCGCGGGAGGACGGTGCGGATTGACTGTTTGACCACCTGGAGCCAGCGCCGCGGAATGCCCTGAGCGTCGCGCTCGTAGAACGCCGGCACGAGTTGCTGCTCGAGAAGCGCGTAGATGGCTTGCGCGTCGGCCCAGTCCTGCGCGCCCGGATCGTTTGGATCCGCCTGGCCGTCGATGAGCCAGCCGTTGTCGGCGACGAAGCCTTCCGCCCACCACCCATCGCCGATCGACATGTGCGGGGTGCCGTTGATGGCCGCTTTCATCCCGCTCGTGCCGCTTGCCTCGAGGGGCTTGCGCGGGTTGTTCAGCCAGACGTCGCAGCCCTGCACCAGAAAGTGCGCCACGTGCAGGTCGTAATCCTCCATGAAGGCGATACGCCCTCCGAATTTCGGATCGAGCGCGCGGCGATAGATTCGCTGGAGGTGGTGCTTGCCTATGTCGTCCGCCGGATGAGCCTTGCCCGCAAAGAGAATCTGAACGGGTCGGCCGTGTGCATTGAGGATGGCCGCCAGACGATCGGGATCGGAGAAAATCAGCTCGGGGCGCTTGTATCCGGTGAATCGCCGCGCGAACCCGATAGTCAGCGCGTTGTGATCGAACATGGTTCCGGCGGCGACGATTCTGGCTGCCCCCATATCGCGCGTCGTCCACCGGTAACGCGCGCGCTCGCGGATGAACGTGAAGAGAAAATTACGCAGCGACTGACGAGCCTGCCACAATTCCTCGTCGGGAATCTCGAGGACCCGATCGCAATACGCCGGATCGTCATGGTGATCGAGCCAGTCGGGTCCGAGATGCTTTTCCAGCAGCCCGGCCATCTCCGACGATATCCACGTCGCGATGTGCACGCCGTTGGTGACCGACTTGATCGGCAACTCTTCGAGCGACGCTCCGGGCCAAACCGAGCGCCACATCTGTTTGGTCACTTCGCCGTGCACCCTGCTCACGCCGTTGACTGCGCTAGCTGTTCTCAGCGCCAGGGTCGTCATGTTGAACATCGAGCCGCTGCCGTTGTCGTAGTTGGCCAACTGAAAGAATCGTTCGCGGTAGCCGCCCAGGTCGCCCCATGCACCGGCCAGGTGTGTTTCGACCATGTGGAACGGAAATGCATCGTGGCCTGCAGCAACCGGTGTGTGCGTCGTGAAAACGGTTGTGCGCCGCACCTCCTCCAGGGCGGCCTCGAAGGCCCACCCCTTTTCACACAGGTCGCGGATTCGCTGCAGGGACGCGAAAGCGGCGTGGCCTTCGTTCAGGTGGAACACGCTCGGCTCGGAACCAACGGCTTTGAGAGCGCGAACGCCTCCGATTCCAAGCAGGATCTCCTGCTGAAGACGGGTTTCGCGGTCACCGCCGTAGAGACGCGCCGACAGGTCGCGGTCCCACGGCGCGTTCTCCTCGAGATCGGTATCGAGCAGATAGAGGGTGACCCGGCCGAGATGTACGCGCCACACGGCCATCAACACCGTGCGGCTGCCAAGCGGAACCGCCGTCACGCACGGACCGCCTTCGGGTGTCACCGCAGGCTCGATGGCAACGTCGGTCCAGTTCAGCTTCTCGTAAACCTCCCGCTGCCATCCGTCGGCAGAAACTTCCTGATGGAAGTAGCCCTGCGGATACATGAATCCCACGCCCACGAGCGGCACGCCGAGGTCGCTTGCTTCCTTACAGTGATCCCCTGCGAGCACGCCAAGCCCGCCCGCGTAAATGGGCAGTGACTGATGCAGCGCGAACTCGGCTGAGAAATACGCAATGGTGCGGCCCGAGAGCTCAGGACACTCACGCGCGCACCAGGTGCTGCTGGCCACCCGCGCGGCGTCGAGGCGCGCGAGCGCGCCATGGTAATTCGCCAGCCATTCGGGATCAGCGAGGGCGCGCGCCAGCGTCTCCGCCGAAATCAGCTTGAGCATCCGTACGGGGTTGTGCGCCGTCAGACGCCACAGGGGATAGTCGAGGCGCCGGAATACGTTGCGGGCGTCGGCGTTCCAGCTCCACCAGAGGTCGTGTGCGAGCTCGTCGAGCCGGTTGACGTCATCAGGAAGTTGAGCCACTACCTATCTGCACTCCATCACGAGGCCTAAAGGCCTCCGCCTACTACTGCCTATCGCCTACGGTTAATGCCGCAAAAGTCGCCAGGTCGATGTTCCCGCCTGATACGACGGCGACGATGTTGCCCTTCACGCGACCGGACAGCGCTGCGGCCACGGCGCACCCTGCTGCGCCTTCGGCGATCACGTGGCAGCGTTCCGCGACAACGCGCATGGCAACCGCGACGTCTTTCAGCGCGACAACGATCGAGCCCGCAAGCAGTCGCGACAGCAGAGGCCACATCGACGGCAGCACCGATCGGCCGCCTGCGCCGTCGACAAACGATGCCTGCCACCGCTCGAAGATACTGGCCCGTCCGTTGCGAAGCGACGCCTCGAACGGCGACGCGGTTTCGGGTTCTGCCGCGAACACCTTGACCTGCGGGCGCCTGGCGCAAACGGCAGAGGCGATACCCGCGAGCAGTCCACCGCCTCCGAGTGGAGCGATTACCACATCGACATCGGGCACGTCGTCGAGGATCTCGAGGCCGGCCGTACCGTTGCCCGCGATAAAGCGGTCGTCGTCGAACGGATGAATGAAGAGACCGCGCATCCGATCGGACCCGTGAGCCTCGACCGTTCGCCAGCACTCATCGTACGTCGCGCGTACCGATCGTTGCGCCGAGCCGCTCGATCGCCTCGACCTTTGTTGCCGGCGCGGTGTCAGTGACCATGACTGAGCAGGGCACGCCCGCCAGCCGTGCAGCCAGCGCGACACCCTGCGCTGCGTTGCCCGCGCTCACGGTCCACACGCCCTGTTGCGTCGAGCTTGCAGGCAGCTGACGGACCACGTTCTGAGCGCCGCGAATCTTGAAGGATCCGATCGGCTGCAGCGTCTCGAGCTTGAGGAAGATGTCCGCATCGGGGGCACTGCGGGCCGAGCGCGGCCAGTCGAGTCGCACGACCGGCGTGCGAACAACTGGATCGTAGATGGTGCGAGCGGCCTCTTCGATGGCGCTCAGAGGGATCTCACGCATGCGATGATGGCAGAGGGCAATCGTAGCACGTGGTCGCGAACGCTCAGCGCTGCGGGGCTTGCCCGATTAGCGGTCTTGAAGCAAAGGCTCGCGGCTCGTTGGTGGTATGCTGTGAGAAGCTGAGCTGCCAACGTCATTTAGGCTCAAGTTCACTTGCAAGCGGAGTTGAAAGATGGCACGCAATGCACGACCGACAGCGGCAAAGCGCGCACGAGAAAAGGAACTCATCGAGCGACGTCAGCAGAAGGCCGCCAAGCGCGAAGACACGAAGCGTCGCAAGGCGGAGCAGGGACCAACTCCCGACGGCGTGGACCCCGACATCGCTGGCATCACGCCGGGGCCGCAGCCGCTCGCCGACTGGCAGCTCGAAGAGTAGCGGCTCCCTCGAAAGCAGCGAATCAACACTCACTCACAGGGGAACGGTTCGAAACCAACCTGCCGCGCCCGCAACAGGGGAATCAGCCTCGCTGTGGCGTCGACCGCATATTGACGGTCGGCGCGCGGATCGATGTGATGGCCGTCGTGAATGACGATGATGTCGCCTGCGCGGGCTCGCCGCGCGAGACGATCAGCCAGCGCGTCGGCTTCGCGTGAACGCCGCCAGTTCCAGTCCCATAAGCCAAAGCTCCAGCCTGCAAGTCGATAGTCCGCTCTCTCGAGAGCCTCGTACAGAGTGCCGCTGCGCCAGCCGGCGTGCGGGCGGAACCAGCGGCAGGGTCGCGATCCGCCGAGTTGCTCGACACGCTGCGCCGTCTGTTCGAGTGTCTCGGCGATGTTCTCCGCGCTGCGCAGCATCAGCCAACGCTTGTTCGAGTGCAGTCCGACAGTGTGGCCATCAGCGAACATCCGCCGCACAATCGGGGCGGTCTCCTCGGTCAGATGATCGTCGATGAGGAAGAACGTCGCGCGTACGTTCTCGCGGCTCAGGACGTCGAGCAGCAGCGGCGTCGCGGTTGGATTGGGCCCGTCATCGTAGGTGAGATAAACCACCGGTGAAGTCGGGGTACTCGGGAGGTGCCAGGCCGATTCCTTCCGATGGAATGCTTCAAGGAGAAACGCGAACGGAGCCATGTGCGCCAGCGACAGTACACCCATTGCCACGGCGCCCGCGAGGAGCAGCATCAGCATGCATCCTACCGCACCGTCGTGAGTCGGCGGGCGGGAGGTCTGAGAGTTCTGATGAGCTGCTCAGCCGTTCGGCCGGAATCTTCACCAGGAACGCATCCAGCCGGTTGCCGCCCAGGTTCGTCGTCCATAGGAAATACCTGCCGGTCACGTCGAGATTACCTTTTGGAGTCTGCTCGTAATCGTCGCCGTCGGTGTCGCGTCCGCCAGCCGCATCCAGATCGGTCATGACCTGCGCAACAACCAGTACATCGAGCGACCCATCAGCGTTGTGCTTGGCGTCGAGCGGAAAACAGATGATTTCATCTGCCATATCCGATACGCGGCTCGCATTACTGCCGCAAGCGTACTGCGCTGCCGCTGCCACGCCGGACCGGGCATTACCGTGCGCGACGTGGTTGGCCGCCGCGATGTCCCAGCGTTTGTTGAAGTGCACCACGGGGCCAATCGGACGCGTGGTCCTCAGGACCGGGAACTGCAGCAGGATGGTTGCATTCGGCAGCGGGTTGAACGTGTCGGCGCCGACAGCGTATCCAAACCCCATGTCGAGATGGCCGAGCGCGCCATTGAAGTCCTGGATCGTGGTGACTCGGTTGCGGCGAAGATCGACAATCCGGTTTCGCCGCGATCCATCCGAACGCGTCTCGAGGATGACGAGCCACCGTCCGGATTTGTCAATGTGACATTCGTCGAAAATATAGCCGGCCGGCGTCGCGAAATACCTGAATCTCCTCGTGGCACTCTGATACGTGACGCATCCGGTGCGCCGAAAATCAGCGTCCTGAACGGTGGCCGAGTGCACGAGGTCGTCGTCGCTCGAATGCGGCTGGATGATGAATGCCGCCGATGTCGGACAGACGCTGGGGCGCGGGCATGCGTTCAAATCGAGCGCTGGAATCGTCTCGAACTGCCGCTGCAGGACGTCGTAGCGGCGCAGTTGCGGTGTGCCCACGAGGAAGACATAGAGTCGCGTGGGATGGCTCCCGCTGAAGTACCAGCTTTCGCCGGTGCTGTTGCTGAAAGGGCCCGTGGCGAAGAGCGGTCCGAGAGTCTCCACGGCATCTGTCGCCTTGTTGTAGCGAAGCAGGATTGGTCCAACCCCTCCGTTGTCAGGATCCGTGCCGAGGAAGATGTACATGTCGGCGCTGCCGACGTGGTTGTTCATATTGCGCCAGTACGAATAGCCGACGTACCAAAGGCAATCCGCGCCGTCCGCGCAATCCGACGCGTTGGTCAGTCTCACACCCCGTGTGTTGTAAGGCGCGGGAAACGTGAAGGCCCCCTTCGTGCCACCCGGCGGGAGGAACTCATCGATCTGTGCCCGAGTGAATCGCGGACGCAGCGCCGGTGATCCGGCTGTTTCGATGAAGCCGGCGCCAGGCGATGGTGCAGGCGTGAAGCCGAGCACCGCGTCGCCGACCGTCGCGCCGAGACTTCCGAGGGCGACATCGAGCAGCAGCGGATACGCAGGAGTCCTGGCGCTCTCACGCAGAAATGTTCCGTTCCTGAAGTACTGGACGCGGCCGCCGACAATTGCGACGCGAAACACGTCCCCTGCCCCATACGGGGTGTCGCCGCCGGCATAGACGCCGTTTTCGAGCACGTCCGCCGAGCCCGCGCCGTTGAAACGAAACGCGAAATCGATGTCGGCATAGCCGGTGCCCTGACCGCCGTGGCCCAGCCCGGCGAGCCAGAACGTGTTCGTTTCGCCCACCGTAAACTGCACGTAACCATCACCGACCGTGAGCTGCTGTTGCGACGTGGCGCCGGCATCATCGACGCCGTCGAACCCGCCGGTCTTCTGCAGCACGTTCCCGATGACGGTGGCATTGACGATGTTCGTCCATACGACAGCTTGTTCTTCGGCGTTTGCGCCGAGATAGCGCAGCAATGGCAGAACGGCGGTCAACAGGACGATCGTCGAACGACGTGATCCAGGCATCCCGCTCGCACCCAGCAGGAACGGTGCCACGGGTCAACGCGTGATTGCGAGGGCGAGACGTCTCAATCAGTTTGCAAAGTTGAGGCGGTCGCAGGAATTCGATCGTGGGGTACTGTCGCATTTAGAATCGGCGGGATGCATTCGGACCGTCGTCAAATGCCCGAGCTTCCAGCGTGGACCGTTGCAGCCGCTGAAGCGGGGACGCGGCTCGACAAATATCTCGCCGATCGATCGCGTCTTGGATCGCGAAGCCGCGTGAGTGATGCGCTGGCCAAAGGCAAGATTTTCGTCAACGGCTCGGAGGCAAAGAGGGGAGACGCTGGCTCCAGGCTGCGCGCCGGCGATGTGGTCGGCGTGTGGATCGACCGGCCAGGCAGCGCACATCGGCGTCGAAGGACGATCGCCGATAGTCAACTCGAAGTCGTCTACGAGGACGATCAGGTGATCGTCGTCAACAAACCTCCCGGACTGCTCGCGGTTCCGTTAGCGCAGCGACGGGACGCCGCGTCGGCATTCGATGATGTCGGTGCGCATCTGCGGCCGCGGGGGAGGAAGAAACCTCTCGTGGTGCACCGGATCGATCGCGATACGTCGGGTCTCGTGGTGTTCGCGAAGAGCATTCGCGCGCAGGAACATTTGAAGGATCAGTTCCTGCGGCGGGCCCCCGAGCGGGTGTACCTAGGCGTCGTGCACGGACATCCACGGCCGCCACAGGGAACGTGGCGCGACGACCTCGTGTGGGACGCAGACGCCCTCCTTCAGAAGCGAGCGCATCCGCGCGATCCGAAGAAAAAAGAGGCTGTGACCCATTACCGCGTGCTCGAGACGCTGGGCGGCGCTTCGCTCCTGGAGATACGGCTGGAGACGGGCAAGCGAAATCAAATCCGTATTCAGGCGCGGCTCCATGGGCATGCCCTGGTCGGCGAACGCCTGTACACCGAGCGCGCCGGGTCGCGGGTTTCGATTTCCTTCGGACGCCAGGCGCTTCACGCATCCCGGCTGTCGTTCCAGCATCCGACCAGCGGCCGCACGGTTGCCGTCGAGGCGCCGCTCCCGGCGGATATGAAAGAACTGCTGGAGCGACTGCGTCGACAAAGTACGCAGGGTGCCTAAAGTGCCTGAGGTGCCTGAAGTGCCTCGAGTAGGGCGGGCCTTCACGGCCCGCCGGCTGAGCTAGTGACGCGTTCGCACCGCCGGCACCCTAAGCACCCAGGCACCCCAGGCACCCCAGGCACCTTTAGGCACCCCAGGCACTCAAGGCACCCTAGACACGACCTGTCCGAGGTATATACTTACCGCCGTCCTGGAAGCGACGCCTTACCGCCTTACCCGCATCAGATTCGTGAAGATCTCGAACTCTCTTGCGTCAGTGATGCCGAGCGCCCCGCTCGGGCTAAGTTTCCGGTCGCGCATCCCCTGAGATGCCGGAGGCAAGAGATGAGTAGCAAGCTGTACGTCGGAAACCTTCCATACGAAACCACTGAAACCGAGCTCGAAGGTCTGTTCGCGCAGGCGGGAGCCGTCGCGTCCGTGAACGTCGTGCGCGATCGCGAGACCGGCCGTCCGCGCGGATTCGCGTTCGTCGAAATGGCGAACGAGGCCGACGCAAAGAACGCCATCGCGCAGTTGAACGAACGCCCCTTTGGCGGACGCAAGCTGATGGTCAACGAGGCACGTCCGCAGGTCCCGCGAGGCGGGGGCGGCGGTGGCTTCCGCGGCGGCGACAACCGCGGCGGCGGCGGGCGCGGCGGACGATCGGAACCGCGCTGGTAACGTCTGCGCCGGCCTCTGGACGCGTCTGCATCGGGAAGGCACAATGCATTCGCCCTGAGGGGTTCAGTCCCACTCGGTCCGGAGTCTGTATGACACTGAGACGTCTCGTGGGGACCGTCGCCTGCGGGCTCCTCTGCGGAGTGGCGGCGGTCCACGCACATCATGCCGTGCAGGCGCAGTTCGACGTCAACGCGCCTGCAGTCACGCTGGTGGGTACCCTCAAGAAGACCGAGTGGATCAACCCGCACGCCAAGCTGCACATCACCGTGAAAAACGAGACGACTGGGCAGATGGAGGACTGGGAGCTCCAGATGGCGGCAGCCGCGCAGCTTCGCCGAAACGGATTTCCGCTGTCGGTGCGTGGAGGCATCAAGCCGGGCGACCCAATTACGGCCACTGCGTTTGTCGCGCGCGACGGTTCGACCACCGGCCTTCTCAGGTCGATCAAATTTCCCGACGGCCGCACGTTCACGCGTGGCGTATACGGTGAGGCGGATCTCGAGAAGTAAGAGCCGTCTGACGGTCTGGAGGCATCACCATGCGTGTGTTCCTTCTTCTTCTCGCGGGCATCGTCGCCGCGTGCACGGCCGCGACACTGTCAGCGCAGCAGTCTGGTAATCCAGCGCCGGCGACGCCGCGGTTGGCCGACGGCAAGCCCGATTTCAACGGCCTATGGGCGGGTGGCCGCGGCGGCGGCGCAGGGTTCGGCGCCGAAAATCCTGCCGAGACGGACAACGTCGTGGCTCTTCTGCGTGCGCGGGCGCCGGAGCTCGACAAATCGGTCGCAGCCGGTAGCGATGCCAACTATGCCCACGCGATCGTGAACTTCGAGCGCGACAGCGGACTGTCGCAGCGATCGGTTCACAACCGGCCGATGTACAAGCCGGAACACTGGTCGAAGGTGAACGAGCTGGACAAGGACGGGAACGCACTGGATCCTGCATTCAAGTGCTTGCCTGAAGGCGTGCCGCGAATGGGACCGCCCGACAAGATCGTGCACACGCCGAAAGAGATGATCTTTCTTTACGGGCTCCGCATGACGCGCATCATCCCAATCGACGGCCGTCCGCTGCCGCCCGTCGCCGACTGGATCGGGTTGTGGAACGGCGTCTCACGTGGACGATGGGAAGGCGACGAGCTGGTTGTCGAAACCGTCGATTTCAACGACGAGACGTGGCTCGGGTGGCCTGGCTGGTTTCACTCGATCGACATGAAAGTAACCGAGCGGCTGCGGCGCGAAGGCAACACGCTCAGGTGGCAGGCGACGGTGGAAGACCCGGTGCTGATCCAGCCGTGGGCGATGAATCCCCGCACGCTGCGTTTGAATGCAAACGCAAACGCCGAGATCGAAGAAGATCTCCCGTGCTTCGAGCGAGACCTCCAGCACATGGTGACGAAGGAGCGCGGATAGTCCGAACCTTCGCGCGTGGTACAATTTAACGTTTCTACTGCCGGGATTTTTCCTCTCCACTGCGGAAGTGGCGGAATTGGCAGACGCGCTAGCCTCAGGAGCTAGTGGCCGCAAGGTCATCGGGGTTCGAGTCCCCGCTTCCGCACCAGTCCTCGCTTCGCTCCTCCTGGTGCATCACCGGGTCTTCAGGCACGCCGCACCTCGCTGCGCTTGGTGCGAGCGAGCACGAGTCCCCGCTTCGGCACCATTCCTCGCTTCGCTCGTCTTGGTGCGTCACCGGGTCTTCAGGCACACCGCACCTCGCTGCGCTTGGTGCGAGCGGGCACGAGTCCCCGCTTCGGCACCAGCCTTAACCCGATCGCCTTCAGTCGTTTAACGGGAAAACGCGCCGCGCGGATGTCGGCGTGCCGCGTAGCGCCTGAACCGGTTTGAGCAAACTTTGGACGAATCTGCCGAAATGTTGCGATGCGTTACCATGCACTCGTGGCCGCGAGTGGATTCCGCATGGAACGGGACTTGGTGACGGCGCTCCGTGAACGCTCGTCGGCAGTGTTGCAGCGCGCGAACGTCGGACGCGCCACACATCAAGTGTTCAGAGAGCAGCAGGTGGGAATGTGCATTCCGGATCTGCTCATAGTGAGGTCGAATCCGCGCGAAGATCACACGCCGCTCCGCTTGAGCTATTTCGACTGCGCTCTAAGCTTCTTCTCGAGCGCCGCGAGCGCCTTTCGCGTCGTGGTCACCGCCTGGCACTCCGACGCGTCGAGCCCCCTGGGGTACGGCTGGCCGTAAACCCAGAGTCGTCGCCGTGATGGAAGAAGAGTCGACCGCGAAGCTGCTCTCCATCGAGGATCGCCCAGCCACGCCCCGAGATCCGATCACCTTCATCAGATCCCTCGAAGGAGAATTCGATCGCCGGCAGGTCCTCACGCTGGACCACCCGATAGTCGAGATCCGCCTCGATTGCCAGCAGGCCGAATCTGCCGTCACCTTTGGGCTCCAGCGTCAGGTAGGCCGGATCCATCAAGTCGAGATCTTCGACGTCCCACAATTCCGTCTCGACGATGCGCCACGTACCGAGGAGCGATTGCTTCGCAGTTCGACCTGTCGCCATGTGATTCACGCACGATCGCCGATCGGATTACGCAGAACCGGCACCCGGCACAAACGGAATCAGCCCGAGCTCATACGCTTGCTCTTGGAGGTCGCGTGGCATCATGCGGATGTCGACCATCACGCCGTTGACGAGGATCATCCACACCAACGGATTCTCGGCGAGTCTGCTCGGGACCGTCCACCGAGGATCCAGTGACACCATGTCGAAGAGCCGCATGATCTCGCGCGATTTGGCGGCGCTGGCGCTCTGACTCACGCCGAAGAGCGCGCACAGATCAGCGCCGCGCATATGCAGCGGTTGGGCGGGATCAAACAAGAAGTTGACGGTGCCGATCGTATACGTGATGCCACAGGCCCATGTACGGGTCTGGCCGCGCCCCAAGGGTGACGGTCGTTTACGCGCAAGGGCAACCGCCAATTCGCGGCCGACCGTGGCGTACTCGTCGGTCAGATGCGCGCCACAGACAGTGGCGATGAGCCCCATGATCTCATCGAACCGCGGCTTGACGATCTTCGGGACGGCGTGACCGGACATAGGTAGTGGCGTTCAGGACCGCTGACGCGTTGACAGTATATACAAAAACTTGCATAGTGGGTCGTGCCGGATAAGCCACTGGTCTGGCTCGGGAGCGCTCGCCGCGACATCCGCGCGTTTCCCGGCGATGCACGGCGGCGTGGCGGGTTCCAGCTTCGACGGGTTCAGCAAGGTCTCGATCCGGAGGACTGGAAGCCGATGACGAGCGTCGGGCCTGGCGTGCGAGAGATCCGGATTCAGACGGAGCTTGCACATCGCGTGTTCTATCTCGCCACGTTCGAGGAAGCAGTGTACGTCCTGCATGCCTTCGAGAAGCGGACGCGGGAGACACCGCCCCAGGAAGTGAAGCTGGCGCGCGATCGCTACCGCGCGCTGCTCAAGAAGCGAGCTGATGATGCCAAGAAAAAATAACCTGAAGGTCACGTCCTCGACCGGCAATGTGTTTCGCGATCTCGGGTTCTCCGCCGAGGAGGCCGAGCACCTGCTGATCCGCGCCGATTTGCTGATCCAGCTTCAGAAAGCGATCGCCTCCCGCGGGCTGACGCAGGCGAAGGCTGCCAAGATCCTGCGTGTCACGCAGCCTCGTGTGAGCGACTTGTTGCGAGGACGAATCGATCTGTTCAGCACGGACAGCTTGATTGACATGCTGGCGCGCCTTGGCGTGCACGTGCGCTTTGTTCTGAAGTCTTCGCGTCGTCGACTGAAAGTTGCCTGACGGCCGCGTCCGCACCGCTCCGTCCGGACAATCTCCTCTCCCCCTCACGGGCTGAGGAGATCTGTTCGCGAACTGTCCTCGTTATGTGTCCCCTCTTGATGGATAGTCCGCAGCATCCACGCGCCGACCCCCGTCCCGCCACATAACGATCCCGGACACATAATGCGCACAACCATCCGAGCGGCGATCCTGAGCCGTCGCTAGATGACCTCGCCCTGTGTATGCGACTCCGCGCCGCAGCCGTCGTGGTCGGAGTCGAGCTGCCGCGAAGGGCGCCGCATCAAGGTGCGCTGGTTCGCGGGTTCCCAGTCTTTTGACGCGCTCCTCTGGTCCTCCGGTGGGTTGGTGACGCACGGTGTGGCGCGCAGGCGGCAGATTGTCGAGGTCACAACGGCTGTTCACCCGGACGACTATCTCAGCAGGGAACTGCTCGACAAGACAGGTATGTCCTGGGGCGCAAAGCAGATTCGGCGAGACAAGCGGACGAAGGAGATCGTGTCCGAGCCCTACGTGTATCAGGGAAACGAACGGTCTGTGGATTTGGCCGACCAAATACTCAAGTGCCTCAGGCGCAAGAGCGCGAAGAACTATCCGACAAGCACCGTCCTGATTGTGAATTGTGACTCGGAGGGCTTGCTGCTGGAAGACGAGTGGAACGATGCCTGACACGCGTGAAGCAGGCGAAGGATCACTTACCGTTTCGAGAGGTGTTCCTCGTTGAGACCAGCAGAGCGTTTTCGGCCACGCTCTATGGAAGGCGTGAGTCTTCGAGACGCCGGACACGTCGATCACGTGCCGCGTAAGGAGAACGATTCGATTCCTCCGCCGAATACCATGCGATTGCCACCTCAGACGCTCTCGAAATATCTTGGTCGGCTCGACGAACTGATTGCCGAAGGACGAGCGGTTCCGGTTCGTAACGTCTCGGTTCCTTTCGGCGGGAACTACGTGAGTGGTGAAACCTACTACAAGCAGGTGAAAGAGGTCGGCTGGCCGGAATTCGTCGAATGGCGAACGAAATGCCAGACTGTGCTCGATCAGATTGTTCCAAGACAGAGTGCCCACCGCCAAAACCGTGGATATGTTTAGCAAGCTCAAGAGTGAGCCGAGTTCCTTGCAATTTGGCGTTTCATTCTTGAAGTCAATCCGCGATGACTTGCAGAACGGATTTCTCGACAGCTTCGCTTCCGAGAATCGAATCCGAGATGGCTGCGGACTACTTGGGCCAGGCAGAACGCCTGTTGGGTAATGGAACAACAGCGCAGTTCAGCCACGTCCCTGCTGTTGTCCTCGCCGGAGCCGTGCTCGAAAAGGGATTAAGGTCGCTCTGCGAGCAACTCACACCGCCGGAAGCCACAACTGGCGCTGAGGGCCAACCTCTCACAATGGCACCATTGATTGACGCGTTGAAGCGTCGCGCTGTGTTCAACGAGATCACCGCAAAACAATTGCGAGCGTGGGCCGCTATCCGCAACAGCGCGGCCCACGGCCATCTGGACGAGTTCACAAAGGAGCAAGCCCTGTCGATGGTTTCGGGTGTGAGCGATTTTCTTGGGCGGTATCTGTGAGCGAGTGAGGCCGGGAGTGTCGTGCTCCCGGCCACAACGTAACCACCGGACGGCTAGTTGATCGTGTAGCTCGCCCCTCGGCTCGGCGGCAGGGGCGTTGGCGAACGACGGCGTGCCCGTCGTTTGGACTTCTTCTCTTCTCGGTTGTTCTGTTGTTCTCGCTCCTCGCGGAACCTTTCCAGCCGGTCAGCCGCGTGCAACAGGCTCACGCGCTTTGTCCGAAGGTAGATTGCGGTGCCGCTTTGCACGTACCCGAGCGGCGTATCTTCGGATCCGTCTAAGCGCGTTTGTGTCCGGGCGGGCGTCGGCCGGTCGATGGTCTACCCTCAGGCCCGGACCTTCCAGGGTTTGAAGGCGTTGTCATCCCCTAGACCCTCCATCGCGAACGCAACCGACGGGAAGTGTCGTGAGATCACAGACTTCATCGAGTTCTCTTCGACCCAGTCGATCCCCTGTTTCGTATAGATTTCCGGGCGGTAGTCCTGCGACAGGAACCGATCGCTCTTGAGCCGCCTCGATGCCATCAGCAGGAAAATGCGGAAGGCGGTGTCGCTGAACCCCATGCCCTCGGGCAACGGCTCGGCCATCAGACCGACCATCGTGTCGACCATCTCGAGGTCGTTGTTGTAGACGCGTTTCATCTCGGCTGCCCACTCCGGCCTATCGGTCAGCTCCTCGAAGCTCCTGACCGGAGTCTTGTGGAGCAGACGGCGGAAGCGGTTGTAGCGAGGCACGCCGCGCTCGCGGTCGCGCAGGATGTCAATGGTGCCGAGGTCGAACCGCTCGCCATTGTCCTGCACCAGGTTCTGGAGGAACTTCGGGTAGTTGTGCAGCCGCACTGCCCCGGGATTGTGGATCCCGAACGAATACGAAGATGTCAGCGGGATTGAAGCGCGCGAGGAACTCGACCCCGCGGCGTCCCGATAACTCGGGCAGCTCGGCGTTGGCGAGCCCCTCGCCGGTCGCTGCCGATCGGATCGTGAAATGATCCGGCATCAGCGTGTGCATGCGGTAGACCGAGACGAACTCTTCGGTCATCGAAAACGGCACGCCCTGGTGGTCCGTCGGCGATCCCGGGATGCCCGAGAAGATGTCGTTGTCCGACAGCTTCGGAAAGAGGTCCTGCAACCTGCTAAACCGTCCGTACCAGTTCGTCCTGAGGCCGGTGCTGAGCACCTCCCTCGGCACGATGGCGGTCGACCACTCCACCGTGTGAATCTTCGCGAGCAGCGCTGCATTAACGAGGCGCGCCTGCTGGAACAGCCGTTCGTCATCCCAGAGCGGATTGTGCTTTCTCAGCTCATCGCAGATGGCGTTGTGCTCGAGCGCGAAGAGCGCGTGCAGCAGGCTAAGTCCCACCCAGCCGTTTTCCGTAAAACCGGTGATCTCCAGGCCAGTTACGGGATCCACTCCGAGCCGTCCGCTCGGGCTGACCAGCACCTTGCCGTCGCGGCCCGCACGCAGGGACGCCTGCGCAGACGGGCTGCTGCCATAGACGTGCGAGCCGTCCCACCAGTGCGTGTTCTCGTTGATGTAAGCCGGCGGCCGTCGGGAGCCTGGGACCTTCGGAGCATCCGCCGGCGTCTTCGGCACGCTCATGGTCCGTTCGTGCCAGCCGTCCCCCTCGTCCAGCGCGATGTCGTGGGTGTGCGTCCAGCTGCCTTTCTTGTGCACGAACCAGTCGTGGACCATGAACTGGATCCACGCCGCCGCGATGACGTTGAGGATCGTCGCAGGCTGAAAGACGGTGCGCGTCAGGAGCTCCAGGCTGACCTGCCTCGGGCTCGGCGTCAGAAGGTTCTCGGTGTCTGGGAACGCCTCACTCAAGGGGACGTTGCGGCCGAAGCGCATGCCGGCGCTGCCCATCCTTGGACAGGTGAGATCGTTATAGGTGCCGTCGCTCGTGCGGACGTTGTACGCCTGACCCGCCGGAGGCGTCGTCGAACTTTCGAGCGGTGGCTCCTCGGTATCGTGAAGGTTGTTCTTCCGCAGCTCTTCGCGATTCTGGTAAAGCCTGATGCCCGCAGCGGCACGCGGCAGGTCGAACCAGTCGTCAGAGACCTTGGTCATGGCACACTCCCAGAGTGATAGTGACCTGGAACGCAAGGGGAAGGCGCACACGGTAGTCCGTCGCAGCGGCGATGTCAATCGACAGCAACACCGACAGCAACGGAGCCTGGCTGGCCTTTCACCCGCGACGGATTGGGTCATGGCGGATCGAATCGCCACTGTTCGGTCAACTGGTTGCTTGTAAGTAACGAACGACCGAGATCGGCGACGTCTGGTCCGGCGCGGCATATGGAACGGAACGGAGACGGTTCTTTGCGCTTCCAAACTTGGTCTGCGGGATGGCGTATCGGTAGTATGGGTGAGCGGAACAAGCCATGAAGAAATATCCTGGCCGTTTTTTTTTCAGGAACCGCCGATACTTCGGTCGATGGCGAAACGTCGCAAAGCGAACGCTCCTTCTCGGACCTACTCCATCTACGTCATCGAGCTCGCCCGCACCTGTTTGCGGACGCCGTCTGCCTTCGCGCCCCTATATGTAGGCCAAACCGCCCACACGCCCGAACATCGCTTCGCGCAGCACAAGTCAGGCGGGAAGCTGGCGGCGGGCAAGCCGCACAAATTCGGAGTGCGCCTCCGTTATGACCTGATGAAGGCAATCAGCCCACTTTCAACGAGGAGGGAGGCGGAGCGGGCTGAGAAGGCCGTAGCAGAGGCGCTTGAGAAGCGTGGGCACAAGGTTTTTTGGGGCTGAGCCAGCAAGCAAGTCCGTTCGCCATTCGACTGCGCCTTCGTCCCCACTAGCTCCTCAAGGGCGCTGACCTCGCGCTCCAAAGCCTCCGCGAGCACAACTAGGCGGCAATCGGCGACCTGTTGGATGCGCTGCGCGAACGCGATGACGAGGCCATCAGCGTCACGCTGGAGGCGAGATGGCGCGTCCGTCGAAGTAGTATCAAGCGTTTCGCGACCTCACCGTCCGGCTGCTCGCGGTCCGCGCACTGTCGCACGGCGCTACGCAGAACATCGCGAACAGGCAGCCAGGAATCCGCCACCGATGCTGACAGGCAGGACACCAGAATACATGGTTCGTGGCAGCTGGTTCTCGATGATAGCGACAGGGCTGACGGCACTGTGAGCAGACCAGCCCGGTGCGCCTGATCTGGTTCATGACAGCGTCGAGTCAGCGTCGTCTGCCAGCAAGCAGCAGCCTCAGCGCAAACAGGACTATGAACACCAGCATGATCAGCAAGATGATCCGCGTGATCGTCATGTGCTAAGGCCCTCCTGGGTGTAGGGCACGCTGAGGAGACATGCCTTCACTGTAACCCTGCTACCCTCCACGCCTCCACCAGTGTGCTGGAAGTTCGCTACGCAAGGTAGCAGGCACGCGATGCCATGGCAACGTCTTGCGCCCCGTCATCAGGAAGCGATTACACAAAACCCGACAAGTCCTTCGGGAAATGTGCTGATTGATGAACCCCGGACCAGCGGTTGAGAACGACCGCCAAATCCGCGGCGAAAGCGGGTGCTATTCCGAGGGGGATTGTTGGACGCGCCTCGATCTGGGTCGGCTACGGTCGGCCCGGCGATCTCAGCCGCGGCCGGCCACGCACCTGTTCGAAGCTGTAGCCGTCGGTGGGGCGATCGAGACGAGCGAGGTACAGGCGGTTCGCCTCGCGGCGGGCGGGACTTCCCACCACAATCACCTGGTCGCCAGGCCGCAGCGTCTGCGCCGTCATTCCAATGTCCGACAACTCGCCCCGATCGTCCAATTCGACCCGCCATTGCTGCGGGGCACGACCAGTCTCCCGGACTTCGAGCGTGATGAAGGCATGCGGATTGATGAACTCGAACTGCGTGACGACGCCCTCCACCCGGACGTCACGGCGGCTGTCGTACATGCCGGAGATAGAGTGATGCGCTTCGACCGTGAAGGCCCCGAGCAGCAGCCCGCACGCCAGCAGCGCGCTTGGCCTTGCCACCGTGAACAGAGCGCGGATCCGAAGTGTCATGGCGCACCTCGCACCCGAACCATTTACCACACTTCCCGCCGAAGACGAACGCACACCACGGCAGGCTTCTTGAACAGACGCGTTCCCGACACGTCGAAGCCCAACGCAACTGTGGGTTGACGGTTCGTCCTGGCCAACGCGGCGAGCGCGAGCCGTACGCCGGACCCGTGCTATGTCGTGGCGCCGCCTCCAGCGTGCCGCGGTCACTGCCGGCAGCGCGCTGAGCGTACGGGGACCCCGACGGAACGATCGTCGGGCCACGCGTGGGTCGGAACGTGACGTTCACTCTCGAGAAACACGCGGCCTCATCCGCAAGAAAGGAATCGAACATGTCCAAGAAGACCGATTACAGCGCCGAGGAGTGGAAGGCGATTTCCGGCGCTCCTGTGGCGGCCGGGCTCTTGATCACGCTGTCGGACACCAGCGGTCCGATCGGCATCGCGAAGGAAGGACTTGCCGTCGGCAGGGCGATCACGGAGTCGGCGTCGGGCGACGCGCCAGAGATCGTGAAGGCCGTCGCAGAGAGCGTCAGGAGCGGGGGCGGCCGGCCGGAGATGCCAGCCGTAGCTGGTGGCGACCGGACCCAGATGAAGAACGCCCTCGTCGGCGCCATCAAGACAGCCGTCGCCGCGGTGGCGGCCAAATCGCAGGGCGAGGTCGAGGCCTACAAGACGTGGCTGATGTCCGTCGCATCGAAGGTATCTCAGGCGGCGAAGGAAGGCGGCTTCCTCGGCATCGGAGGAACACAGGTCAGCGGCGATGAACAGGCCGCGCTCAGACAGCTGGCCGATGCCCTTGGCATGAGTGTGCGACCCGCGCCCGGCCGCGCGTAGACACGGTCGATCAACGGTGTTTAGCGGTGAAGAGTGTCCCAGGGCGGTGTCGCCCTGAGACACTCCACATTGCGCCTATTAAAGCGGACCCCGTCCGTCCCGTGCCGCGTTACGGAGCGACGGTTGCAACGGCGTTGCGAGCGCTGAGGAGTCTCGCGGCTCCCTGCTGAACCAGGGACCGCCGTTGAGTGGCATCGGAGACTTTCAGGGCCTGCTCGATCGCAGTCTTCGCCGAGGCGAGCTCTGTCACGGCGAGTGGGTAGAGGCTGGCCTCCTTGAGGACGTCTATCGCGTCCTGTGTCTCGTCGGCAGCAGTCTGTAAGCGTGTACGGACCTCCTTTTGGGGGTTGCCTTTGAGCGATAGGACTTCAAGGAGCTCGCGTCTGGCCACGTTGATGTTCTGGAGCGTGTTCATCCCGCGCAGGAAGTTCGCGATCTGCTGGTCCTGCGTTGAATCGAAGTTGAACTTCGCAATGGCCACAGCGTTGAATTCGGGACTGGAATAGAAGCTCACGGCGTCCTCGAGCTTGAGCGCGACGTTGTTGTGAAAGAAGGGGGGCGTGTCTGCCGCTTCCAGCAAGGATGGCGTGTTGAACGCGCGGTTGCCGAAGCTGCCGTCCGAATTGGCCGGTAATTGCCCGAAACCGCCGTCCACCGGATAGGTCTGGACGCTGCGAGCCGGATGTGGGACGGCTTCGATATTCGTGTTGAAGTTGCGGTTCTGATTCCCGAGCCCGGCCGAGAGAGCGCCTGCGTTCGTGTGACAGAAATTGCAGGTACCGGTGAAGGCCGGGTTGCCGCCGCCGTTGACGAAGAGCCCCTCGCCGGTGTTGAGGTCCGCGTTGACGAATGTGATCTTGGACAAGTCCATGTCCGCGGTCCGACCGAGGGACAGCTGAAACGCTTCAAGGGCATCCAACTGGTGCTCGCTCGGCAGCTTGAAGTCCTGGTGCTCCTTGCGCGCCAGACTCTTCGTGAAATGCTGAATCACGGCACCGATCGCGAAGTCACGCAACGAGCCCGTTGACGGCGCCCCATCTGCAGACCAACCCGTCATCTGCGTGGGTGCGCCAGTCCCCATACTCGAATCCTTCTCGAGAGAGGCCTGCAGGCCGAGGGTGTGAGGCACGCCGCGCATCACGAACTTATGCGTGGGATCGCTCAAGCCGTCGAGGTTTTCCAGGATCAATCCGAACTGCCGCATCAGTTGAGGGCGTTCGAGTTCGGCGAGCGCCGGGTTGAACTCCGCCACGAATAGCGGATCCTGGGCCGGGAGCGTGGCAATGAAGGCTGGATCGATCGTGAAGTTGTTGCTGGCGGGGTGACACGTTGCGCACGTGCGGCCGTTGCCGTTGAACGTCTCTTCGTTGAACGCCCTGGCCCCTTGCGAGATCAGGACATCGATCGGCACCGACGAGCCGGACGAGCCGGCCGACGAAGCCGTCCGGGCTGCTTCGGTCTCCGCCGCGAGATCGGGTATCAGATCAAGCCGGGGCGGCGCTGTGCTCGTCTCGCTGAAGTCGACGGCACTCGTGCTCTCGTTCCGGAGGCTCAGGCGTCTGAAGAATATCTTCTGGAAAACATTCACCGACCCTGTCGCCAGGGCGTCGGAGGCAAACGCGGTGCCTTGCACCACGACGACGCGGTCAATCCTGAAGCCGGTCGGCAGGTCACGAGGAATCTCACCTGTTTGGACGGCGGATGCTCTCGCTGCAGCAATTGTCGCCAGTTTGATGGCTGCATCCGACTGTGGCGACGTGCCGGCGTCGCTCTCAGGCCTGTCGACAAGCCACACACTGTACGTCGCACGGGGCGTCAGCCCATTCAGGCTCACCCTGTACGCGCCAGATTCGAGATTGACGGCGATGTCCCCCGCCAGCCCGGTGAAGGATCGCGACAATCCCTTGACTTGACCCAGCGGGATCCTGAGCACGTGTCGCTGGGTGTCGTTGAGTTGCTGCGCCCGAAACTGCAGATACTTGCGGAGAAACACCTCACGACTCCCGATGCCGAAGATCTCATCGGGCTCTCGTGTCTGGCTGCTCGCCCTCATCCCGTACAGAACCGCGCACAGCAGGATCGCTGCTAATCCACCTACGAGTCTTAGTCGAGTTGCTGTCATTCGAACCTCCAGGCTTTGGTTGACCGCGCATACGTGGTTCACTGCTTTCGGAACACCCGGAACTTTCGGTGTTCCGACCAACACAAAGCGACCTCCTGCCGGTCGGCCAATGCCGGCTCGCCGTCCGTTGCGCACGTCTGCGCAACGGCCCGTGCTCGACGAGGCATGGCTACGCCTAGGTGTCTGGGAGAGACACGGACACTCAGTTTGAACGCGGCCGTCCGACTAACTTACGGGGGGTTGGAAAGGGAAATCGCTTAAGAGGGAACGCCATGCGCGCGACGAGCAACAAACACGCCATCCGAATTCGTTCTATGCTCGAACGTTCTTCGAGCCAACGAGCATGCCTGTGTAGAAAGTGCACCTGGCGACGATGTAGAAAGTGCACCGCGCGACGAATTCCTCGAATGCACTTCAGCGCAACGGTCGTTCCGCGTCTGCGCTCACGCCCATGGACATAGCGCTTGTGACCATTGAGGTGATGTCATCGGGTTGTCGATTGTCGTTTCTGGCGAGATGGACGATTGAAGATCGCGGAGGAACTGTCGCACCCTTCGTACGTCTATTGCTCGAACTCAGCTATACCGCTCCAGGCTGTGACGGACAGAGTGGAGAGATCGGACCGTGTCACTCACGAAAACGTCGCCAGGATCCCGGCGATGACGACGGCCCGGTTTCGGCCGGGGGTCGCCGCCGGGTCGCTCGCGGCGCGGCGCGCATCGCGGCGTTGCTCTATGTGAATGAACCGGGATGGACCCACGGGCAGGTTGGGCGCCGCGCAGATGCTCGCATGCGGCAAACCGGAGGCAAACCTCAGTTGCATGTTATCTGTCCCGCGAGCGAAGCAGCCGCCGGTCGCATCGAAAACGCCGGTCGTCAGCACAGGCCCACCCGGCGCCGCAGCCGTCGATGCAGCTTCGATGTTAGCAGCGAGGATAGATAGTATCTGTGGGGCCGCAGCGACGCCGTTGCTCAGAAATACATCCTCACTGCATGTGGAGTTGCCGTGGAACTGAAGATGCCACGTAACCACGTCGCTCGAGTAGATCTCCTCGAACGCCATTTGAAAGACTGACTCCGCGGTGTGGGCCACATCCGACTCGAAGTATGGACGGGCTGACTGTGCGCAGGGCGCGAGCGCTGTGTTCTGGTCTCGATCGGCGCCCGCGATGAGAAGCGTGCGCGCCTGCAGCGCAAGATAGGCTTCGATGGCTTCATCCGCGGTCTCGAGGTCGTCCTTGGGATGCGGCGCCGAGAGGCTCAGGGTCCGCTGCGACTCGGGATTGAATACATAAGTGCCCCACCCTCGGCGCGTAGGGTTACCAGGATCGGTGATGGTTACTCCGGAAGGATGACTCGCCGGGTCCGGGATCTGGCCCGGTACGCCTTCCATGAGGATGTAGTGGGTTCGACCCGATGGAGTATCGACAAACCGGACGACGTTGTAGGTGGAGCTGATCTGCTTGGCGGCGAGATGTGCCTGGGCCCAGGAACCCGCGAGCAGGCTTCGAAAGGCCAACCTCCACGCGGCCAATTGAGACTCGGTCGGGAGCACGTATTCGTTGTGCCGGTCGGCGGGGTCCGCCTCATCACCTGAGCCTTTCACGTTCGTGATTGAGCGCAGGAGCTCCTTCTCGAGGAAGGTCGTGAGATCGCCAGCCGCCGACGGGATCGAGACGTCAAGGTTTTTGTAAGCAATGACGACGTTATCGATGATGAAGTCATCGACGTCGCCAGTGCTCGTACCACCCGAAGTGCGGGATTCGACGTGCAGGACATTGCCTGTCGCTTTCAATTGATGGCGGGGCTCAACCAGCAGGATATTGGCATTCCAGGCATCTCGCGCAGGGCTGACCGGTAGCCCTCCAAACACATCGACATCATTGATTCGAAGAATGTTTCTGCGATGGTCGACATCACGTGATTGGAACATCAACAGCGCGGTTTCAACCGGATTGACTCCTGGGCAATCGAAAGAGAAGCTCTTCGCCGCTCCTGCGAATGGTACGTCAGGTTCGATATCGTCAAACGATCCTGGATTGTTACCGAAGTGTTGTCGTTGAAAGACGATGACCGTGTAATTCGACGTCATGGTGTTGCCTGCAGTCGATATAGTCGGCTGTCGCCCTGGCGACGGTAACGTCAGCTCACAAGGCTTCGGACCCTGTGCGAAAGCCCCTCCAGCGCGGTGAGTGGGCGATGCAGAATCGTGTTCGTCGCCCAACGGCGCAGCGGGCTCTCGACCGGGGGGACGATCAGTTCGTCGGGCGTGATCCAGGCATTATGCCTGCGTCGGCTGGCGTAAACCTGGCACTGCCGGCATGGAGAATCTTCGCCGGCGTCACGCAGCCCCATGAGCGCGGCCTTGGTCTGCTGCATCTTGTCTCCGCCCAGAACCGACTCGAGACCCTCCGCGAAGACGTTGCCGAAATTGTCCCAGTGATTGATGGAGCACCCGAGCAGCCGTCCGTCGAAGTTGATGCGCGGCCGCAGCCACAACTGGTGGCAGGTCGAAGCAATGTAGCTGCGTCCGAACTTGGCCTCGTAAGCTTGGCGGTCCGCGACACCGAGGCCGGATTCCCTTTCAATGGCGCTGCGATCCGTGATGGGTGAGAACGGCTTCGTGTAAAGGTCGTCCCACGACAGCTTCAGGTAGAAGTCCATACCGAGCTCGCGCGCCATTTCGCGGGCTTTGCCAATTTCGTGCTGATTGTGGCCGAACGCGACAAATTGCCAGCGCAGCGCCGGGTAGGGACTCCGGTATTTTTTCTTGAAGCGATCGATTTGCCGCAGGTGTGCGATCACCCGGTCGAAATTTCCCCGGACGCGGTAGACGGAGTAGACCTCCTGACTGGCACCATCGATTGAACACGAAAGGCTGCGCAGCTTGTGCTTGACAAGGGCTTCCAGGACCCGGTCCGAAGCGCGGTCAAGGTTGGCTCCATTGTCGATCCGGAGCACGACGTGACGCCGGTACGCGTAACGAAGAATCTGCTCCAGATACGGGTTGAGGAACACCTCGCCCCAGTTCGAAAGCTCGATATCGGAAACCCACGGATGCTCGTCGAGGAATCTCTTGAAATCGGCCAGGGTTACAAACCCCGCGCCGATGGACCTGGCGATGGCGCCCGTAGCCGTCGGACACGAGGGGCATTTGAGCTGGCAGGCTGTCGACAGATCGAGTGTCACGCTGCTCGGGCGTGTGAATGCACCGCGATCGAGGAGCGCGGAAGACGGCTGTTCCGACAGGTCTGTGATCTTATCTTGCCGTGTCAGCGCCTCCACGGGTGAGGTCCGGCTCCTCGTCTGCATGTAGAAGAGCGCGTTGTTCACTCGGCGGCCAGATCCGCCGCTGCCGATGATCCGTTCCGCCTGCCTGAGCAGCGCCATCTTGTTCGGGACGCCGATGGTGAAGTTGGCATGGAACATCACCGGATGATTGGGCACATAAAATCGCTGCCGTCCGCCATTGAGGCGCGCGGCAAAAGTGCCTGCGCCGAAGAACGATACCGGGAGGTATCCAACCCGGAGATCCTCCATCTCGCGCGCCACGCGGTTGAAAGCAATCTGGTCGCGGCGCTCGCCCTCCAGTGCTCGCCGGACCTGCTGCCACAGCCGGAGCGTTCGATCGTTCGCTCGCAACGCGAGGAATCCCGTGCACAGGTTCCCCCAGGGGTCGTCCAGCTGGCAGACGATGTCCTTGCCGGCGAGGCTCTCGAGGATCGCGCCCTTTGTCGGCCCGAAAAACGCGACGTCGACGTCTGAGTAGACGAAGCTTTCGCCCCAGTATTTCTGAATTGCGTCGATGATCGTGTCGCACTTGAAGAAGATCGTCTGCGTCCAATCCTCCTGCATATACGACCCCTGGCCCCGCACATCGCAGTGGCGCAGCTCGACGTCGTAGTCGTCCTTCAGCGTGCGCAGGAACCACTGGTCCTTGAGCGTTTCATGACTGGCGCTGAAGACTGCGATCAGTTTCATCGGCTGCGGTTATCGGCCATTCCTCGCCGCGCGCAGCCTGTGACCCCACCAATGGGGGTCGATGATCTTGCGCCAGAAGGGGAGACGTCCATGGAACTCGAATACGACATAGCGCGCAGGCGCCGACGTCGGATTCCGGATCCCATGCGGCGTGCCGCCAGAGTAGAAGACGAGGCCGTGCCGTCGTACTCGCTGACCCAGCGTTTCGATTTCGCCCTCGAGAACGACCATCGCCGCCTCGTACGAGTGGCTATGGGGGGGATTCCCGGCGCCTGCGGCGAGCCTCGAGGCGTGTGCATGCAGACGTTCGAGGCACGTCGTGGGCCCGTCGAACAGCAACCGGTAATCGAATGCGGCCGCACTCTTGGCAGGGAAGCACGAGGCTCCCGCATCAAACTGTCCAAACTGCAGCTGCGCATCAGACGTGCGTGCGCGAGCGCGCCACTTGAACATTACGTAGTTCGCCGGTTCGGTGCTGACCGTCTGCAGCGTGTGAAGGAAGTGCGCCGGGTAGTAAACGAACTGGCCCGGTCTCAGCCGCAACGGCTGCTGCATTCCGTCGTCGGAACGAAGGCTCGGGAGGATGAGTTCGGCCTCGCCGGCCAGCATGAGCAGAATCTCTTCTTCGGGATGGCTATGAGGAGGGTGCGGGCAATGTCCAGGGATCAGAACCGACGCATGACACGACAGGAAGTCTGCGTTGTGGGTCGATCCTTCGTATTGGTAGTACGGCTTCCAGCCGGCGGTCTCATCCGGCTCGAGCGGAACAGTCAGCAGGTCAATCCGACTCGCTATTCGTTGTCGGTTCATCGAGATTACGTGTTTGCTGATTGGAATTGGCCGAAACCCAGCCGTGATCGGGTCGAGACGGCTGTAGCACGGAACATGCCTGCGCCGGTGACAGGAGAGGTGTGGGTTTGGCGGCCGTTTGAGGTGCCACACGCCGGTCGTCCCGCATCGCAGCGCGTTAGTGCTGTAGGGAGCAGACTTTTGACAACCGCCGCGAAACTAGCCAACTCGCACAAGGACTCTCAGGAGGTGTTGCTCCACGGCGACTGCTCGTGGATTTCGTCATGATGGCGCAACAAGTAAGACCGTCGGACGGCCTGAGTGGCCCAGACAAACGCCAGATCGTCGAGCCCTTGTGACCTGATGCGGTCCGTGAGGGCACCGGCGATCCGCTGGAACGCGTTCGCCAGGAACCGCTGCGTCCGACGTTGCAGTCGCAGGGCGACTGCCAAGCCCAGCATGTTCACACGCGCTTCGATGAGCAGTCGCCGCGTGACGGCGTAGCCGTTCGGGCGCGTATGCAGCCACGCGAGGAATGCGCGTCGTCCCTGTTTCGACCAGGCGTCCTCGCCGCGGAGAAACCGAATCGATGCGCCCGTTTTCGAAACGGCGAAGCTGCCCCTCGGAACGCCGGCCTCTTCAAGTAGTCGGCGACAAATCGGCCGGCTGTACGCGCCGCCGATGTTCCAGGCTGTCATCTCGTCTGATCGACTCAGTTTCACAATATCGGACATCTGATTCCATCCGATGAATGGACAAGGCAGGTGAATGAACCCGACGTGTAACCGATATTCGGCCATCGACATGCCGGCAAACGCTCCAGGATTCGCGTATTTGTGGTCCGGGTCCTCCAGCGACCAGGCAGTATCTCCACCGTGTCCTGTCACGAGTACCACGCGAGGGAGTTCAGCCGCTGCTCCTGCAATCAGGATTTCCTTGCCCTGTCCGTCCGCCACGAGGAACAGCGGTTCGAGCGGTTCTTGACGCGTCCACTCGAGTCGACCCACGACGACGCACGTCAAGCCAAGTGCGAGCGCGATGTCAGACCCGTCGTCGACAACGCCCGGGCGTGACTCGTCAATCGTGATCACGCGACGCAGTCCTGCTTCTCGAGTGAGGAGTGCGCACGTCGGCGAGTCGTAGCCGCGCGAAATAGTGCCCAGCCACGAGTACGCTCGCTGTCGCTGAGGGCTCGCCATGTTTTGGCCGATGCGCTGAAGCGCCGTCTGCTGAAATGCGACGTAGTCATGGAAGCGGGAAATGTTTCGTGGCTCGGCGCACTTCGGTACACGATGCAGTTTGTAGCCGTCCCAGAGCAGGTTCATGCGGTACGCGAACTGGACAGCGCCCCCGTCATCGAGCGGGAGATCCCGCACTTCGTCGAGACCCCGCGTGATACTCAGGAACAAGTCCGCGTATCCGCGAAACGCGGGGTCCAACCGCGCGCCGATCACTGCCAGCAGGCACGGCAGCGAATTGGAGACGAACGTGCGATTGCCGTGCACTGAAACGTGCAGCCGGTCGACCGTGGCCGCCGAGGATACGAAGGTCACGCCGTCGCGGCAGCGGGCGCCACTCCCGAACACGAGATCGGTCTGATCGAGATTTCCCTCCGAAAATGGTCCGTCCCAGACCGCTTCGCAGAACCAGTTCTCCGCCCGGTCAACCGCCGGACCATGAATCACTGGAATCGATGACGAGCCGTTCTCGCAAAGAGCGGCCCACGCCAGGGGCGGCCACGACGGGGCCAGTTCGTAAGAGAACTGAAACGGGGCGGTGGGAATCATCTCTCCACGCGGAGATGGCTGTGGGGACGGCGAATGCTACCATCGGCCGGGGCCTGGCGCGCAACGAAGGGGGAACTGGGAGGACGTGCGCAGACATCTGATCGGAGCGGTCGCTATCACCGTTGTCTTGATCGCGATGCTTCTTCTCATGGAAGTTGTGTTGCGATTGACTGGCCGGCCTGGTGCGCCGGTCATCGGGTGGACTTCTGGTCGGCCGGAGGAACGGAACCAGTTCGGGTTTCGAGGTCATCGCTTCGATCCCACCGCCGATGTTCGGGTGGTCTTGCTCGGGGATTCGCAGGTCGAGGCCGACGGGGTCGCTTTTGAGGACATGCCTGAGCGTCAGCTGCGAAGCACCGTGGCAGAACTCGTGCGGAACCACCGTCAGCGTTGTGTCCATTGGCAGTGGTGGCTGGGGTCAAGATCAGGAGTTGTTGGCGCTACAGGCTCACATAAAGGCGGTCCTTCCGTCAGCAGTGGTACTTTGGTTTACGGAAGACAACGATCTCTGGAACAACACGTTTCCAACTCACTTTCCCAAGGATGGGACTCCCAAGCCCACGTTCTGGTTGGACGGCACGAAGTTGGAGGGGCCCAACCTCCCGTGGCTCGAAGCGTACCGACCACCGGGACTCTATCTTGCGCAGGCAATGCGACGCGTCAGAGGCATCCCCATCTACCCCACTGACGCCGAGTGGGAACGCCGTCTTCCGCCGCCCTACCGCGCCTCGGCTCCGTCAAACGGCGCGGTCTCGCTCATGAAGACGCTTGCGGAGGCGCGTGGAGTTCGGGTTGACGAGCTGCCGTACTTCAACGACGAGAACTTCGATACGGAGAAGACGCACTACAACACGTACCTTGTTCCGGAAAGTCCCCGTCTCACATATTCGGCGGCATTGACGCGTGCGCTGCTTCTCCGCATCCGCGATCTGTGCGAAGCCAACGGGACCAGGTTCTTCATATTGATTGCAGAAAAATCGCCGCCCCTACCTGATTCCCCGACGATGTTCGAGGTCAAAGGGAAGGGCTACTGGCTATCATCGGCTGCTCGCCGCGCTGTGCTCGCCCGGGTGATGGAAGGGCTTTCAACGATTCGTGTGGCCGGCACGCCGCGCGATGCCGTCATCAGCAAGACCGACGGCCACTGGAATACTGAAGGCAACAAGTACGTGATGGATTCCCTGGGACGTCAATTGGCGAGCGAGCTCCGATAGGCCTCGCTGAGAAGGAATTGCCAGCTAACTGGCTTCCTGCAGGTGTCAGGCGAGCGAAATTTTCACGTCAGTTACACCGCTGTTACTCTTTTGACGCAGTTCCCGCTGAGTATCTGATTGCTACACCTCAGGCATTTCTCTCCCTGGAGGAAATCAGATGCTCAAAGTCACGCCGGTCAGACCGGCCCTACGTACCCTGGTTATTGCCGTGCTCATGACGGTCATTGGCGCTGCGGCCGGCCAGGCCGCCACCGTCGAGGTCGTCGTCAACTCAAATGACGATGGACCTGGTTCATTCCGTCGCGCGATCGCGAAGGCCAACAGCAGCCCCTCGATCCGCCGCATAGTCATTCATCGCTCGGTCAACGTCATTGCGCTGCAGAGCACGGTGTTCTTTACCGGCAAGCAGGAACTTACGATTGAAGGGAATGGCGCCACGCTCGATGGGACCAACGCAGGCGGTCCTGCCTTCCAGGTGGGAGATCCGGTCCAGGGTGGCGGCGGTGGCAACCTCACCGTTCTGAGCCTCGCCGTGAAGAACGCCCCTGGGGAGGGGATTGCCTACTATGTCCCCGGTGACGCCAAGGGAACCCTCCGGATCTCGCTGGTGAACGTCGAGATCACCGGGAACGGCAGTCACGGTGTGCTCATCAACGATCAGCTGGATCCGAGCGTGCCCGAAGACGAGGACGGCGATCCGATTCCGCCGGGACCCAACCCGAACGGATCCGACGCTACGGTGGAAGTGACGGTGCTCGGATCCCGCTTCAGCGGCAATGGCAACACCGAGGGCGTCAGTGTGTCCGACAACGATGGGCTGCGCGTGAATGAAGGGGGTCTCGGCAGACCTCAAACTCACGGTCCGGCTCTCCGTGTTCGAGGAAAACGGCGCCGACGGGATCGAGGTGGACGAGCGTGGCGACGGCGACGCGCTGGTGGACATGCTGCTGACGCAGCTGCGCGCGAATGGCCCGTTCGACGAAGACGATCTGGACGACGGCTTTGACATCGACGAATGGAACAACGGCGATGTCGTCGTGAGCGTCGTTTCGAGCTCTGCCAACGACAACCACGAAGAAGGATTCGACTTCAACGAGAACGATGCCGGCGATATGCGCGTGAAGATGCTGCTCGTGTCGGCCAATGGGAACGACGAAGAGGGCATCGAGTCTCGAGGAAGACGACGACTTCGCCGGGGGAGGCGATCTCGTTGCGGAGATATCCCGGGCCGAAGCCAGCAACAACGGACCTGTCGACGGCGATGCCGGAATCAAGATTCGCGAAAAGGGCGAAGGCAACCTCGACGCGACGCTGAGCCGGGTGGAAACGTCGAACAACAGCTTCGACGGGATTCAGATACGCGAAGATGCGAATGGCAGCCTGGTCGCTTCTGTCAATCGCGCGTTGAGCACCGGCAACGACGGCCATGGCATCAACTTCGACGAAAACCGAGGGTTCGTCGGATACGGAAGGTGACCTGACGGCGTCGGTCTCCAACTCCACGTCAACCGGAAACACGGGCGCGCGGCGTGCGCGCCGATCAACAGACTCCGCCGGGCGTCGGGTCACTGCTTCTGACCGATGTCGACCTAACGACGGTTCCGAATGCAGATGGGGCGACGACGGGAAACAACGTGACGGTCACCGTCGCTCCCTGAGAGTACGCTCGAGCTCAACTGGCGGCGGCTCTTCTTCGGAAGGACCGCCCGCTCTCTCGCAGAGCCGTTCATGGCCCTGGTATTTGCAGGCGCCGGCGCTTACAGGCTGAATCGTCTTCGGAGGTAGCTCGCGAATGCCGAATCGAGCTCCTCGGGTGACCTGTTGAACGCTGCTTGAAAGGGGTCGGCGGCGCCGTCGACGACGCTCCTTCGTACTTCGAGAAGGAACTGCCAGACAGCTGGCTTCCCGTATTCCGCTTCGATGAATTCAAAGACAGCGTGACCGAGTTGCGCGGCCACTACATGCGATTGACCGTCCACGGTTCCTGTAAGCGCAGATATTTTTGGCACCCTGTCCGCCAGGACCAGCTCGCGTATCTGCTGCAGGTGGTCCGGATCCCACACGCCGGCCATGTACTCGGCAAACCCCTCGTCGATCCATGGGGGTACGCGATGGACGTTGGCCGGAGATCGCGGGATGATGTCGAAGGCAAAAATGTGGGTCAGTTCATGGGTGATTAGCCGATACAACCTGTCCGGCTCCTCCTCGACGAGAATGACGACCCGGTTGCGCCTGGGCTCCGAAAAGGAGATCACCTCGCCTCGGGCAATCGCTCCCGCCCCTCCCACGTCGGGAATGATGGTCTGCTGCGCAAAGTCGCTGCGCGTCTTGAAGAGAATCAGTGGGACCCTGAACGGAACGTTGTGCTGCAGCTCCGAGCTGATTCGCTGATAGGCACGCTCGGCTGACTCCGCTACTTGCTCGAGAATCGGTGTAAGCGCCGGGTAATAGTAAATGTCGAAGTGGTTCGTTGCACGAACCTGCCAGTCGAACGGGCCTGGTGATGCAATCGGTTCGATTTGTGCGCCACTGCTCGAAGTCCACAGCGCTGCTCGGGGCCAAACGACGACACATAGACACCGCCCATCACAACGGCCGACACGAATGTCAACCCGAGTGTGACCACCCAACTCAGTGACCGTGCTTCGTGCCCCATCGGGACTTTCAGCACCCGACGAACACGTCCGGCAAGTGATCCGTCGGATGCAGCGAGCGCCAGCGTGGTCCCGCGAGACCGCCACGCTTCGAGCTCGGCGAGCGCGGTCGCATAGTCCACGGGATCGCCGCACACCTGTACTGCGACATCGTCACAACAATGTTCGCGTTCCACGCGTATTTGTCCCGAGACCCACCACACACCCGGATGAAAGAACAACAGAGTTTCAGCCACTGTCTGGGCCACGTTGACCAGGTAATCATGTCGCCGGATGTGGATCAGCTCGTGTGCGAGGATCGCTTCGACTTGAGAGGGGCGTCAGATTCGCGAGTGCCGCAATCGGCAGGAGAATCACCGGACGCAGCCAGCCAACAGCGGCCGGTGTCTCGACGAGCACCGACTCGACGACGTGGACGGCCATTCGCAGGCCGAGCCCGGATGCAATTCGTTCAGCCGCTGCCTGCCAGCGCGAAGGGGCGGCCGCGAGTGACGCCACCTGTAAACGGCGCACGTGCCACAAGCCGCCGGCCATCCGCACGAGCAGCATCGTCACGCCCGCCAGCCAGACGAAGACGATGACGGGAAGCAAGGCGTCGATGTCCGCCGAAGAAACCGAGCGTATCGAGAAAATGTCGTTGTCTGTCCAGCTACGCAGCCGGGCCGATGCGACTGCAGGCGGCGCGGAGGTCTGAGACAGGCGCACGGCAGGCGCGACCGTCACATCTCGCGTCGCCAGGACGAGTGCAGTGACCGCTGCTGCCGCCAACATCGTCGCCAGCACCACACAGGCAATGGCGTAACGAGCGTTTGCTGCGCGTTGCCGATAGAACCGCAACGCTACCGGCAGCAACAGCGGCCAGTACGGCGCCTTGCCATACGAAATGAATCAGGGTCCAGCCGACCACGTGCGTCCAGGGACTCATCGGCGGCCTCCTCGCTGTTGATCCAGCAATTTCCGAATTTCGGCCAGCTCCTTGCGAGACGTCTTTTTCGCCGCGAGTGCCTGCATCACCAGCTTGCTGGCCGACCCGTCGAACACCTTTTCGAGCAGATCGGTGACAAGTTGCTGCTGAGTGTCACCCTCGGTCAGGACCGCCTCGTACACATGCGTACGCGGCGACTCGTCCCGTCGGACGAGGCGCTTCTCGGTCATGATCTGCAGAAGTTTCAGGATGGTCGTGTAGGCGCTCTCCCGGCCCATTTCGCGCGCCACTTCGCGGACGGTGCTGGGCCCAAGCGACCAGAGCACACGCAAGATGGCCAGCTCGGCGTCGGTCGGCTTCCTGGCAGAACGTGTAACCATGGTCGGATTATCTACGAAGGACTTCGTAGATGTCAATACGAAAACCTTCGTAGTTCTGTCGGGTCAGCAGTCAGTTGCCGGCGGCCACCGCTCGCATGCTGACGGTTGTCCGCTTCGCTAAGGTGATTGTGGTTGCGGCTATGCCGCGCTGTGACCCTGGCAGCGGAGAACGCCCAGGTATTGGCTCCACGGTCCGACCGCTTCTCGGTACTGATGCGCCATGATTCTGGAAATCTGATGAAGGTGCGTCAGGTCGTGCACCGCCCATGTCGCCAGTAGCTGCGACAGTGTGACCGATCCAAGCGCAGGGTGGAGTCCCCGCCTGTCCAGGTCGTCCTCACTCAGCCTCAATCCGTGGAGGTCGGTAAGGTTGTGAGAACGGACACGTGCAAACTCGTCCAGCAGGTCGCCCAGCGATCTGCCTTCAACCTCCCGGACGTGGCCCATCCTGTCGAACGGCTCGAATTCCCGCGCCTCCCAGCTTCCCAGGATCAACCTCAAACGCGGCATCCAGTCCACGCGCTCTGCGTGGATTAAGTGGCCAACCACCTCGAATGCGCTCCAGGTGTTCTCGCCTTCGTGTTTATGCGACCACGCATCCGGCACATGGCGGAGCAGCGCATCCAGAACGGCCGGCATGCGCGTGAGAAGGGCGACAGTGTTTGACAGGTCGTGTTCCATATTCGATGTCCTGGCCAACCGAAGGGCGCCGTCCTCGTTACCTCGAACAAGTCATCTTACATACACCGCCACCAGTCAGCCACGTGGCGCGTAGTATCATTCCGCGCCCATGCCCATACATCGTGCCTTATTTGTTGCGGTTTTCATTGTGGTTTCGCTGTGCTCCGCGGTAGCCCAGAACGTGCCGCAGCTCACCGTCGGCCGCCTGACCGATGGGGAAGGCCCGACCATAGATGGACGCGTCTCCGAGAACGAATGGCAGCTCGCCGAACCGTATGGCGACTTCATTCAGCAGGAACCGAACGAAGGCCAGCCGGCCACCGAACGCACTGAGGTCCGCTTCCTGATCGATAGCCGCAATCTCTACGTCGCCGTCATCTGTTACGACTCGGCGCCTGCAGAGATCGTCGTCAGCGAAAGCCGCCGCGATGCGAGTCTTGCCGATACCGATTCGATCGAGATCCTTCTCGATACTTTCGACGACGGCCAGAACGCCTTCGTCTTCGGGACCAACCCGTTCGGCATCGAACTGGACGGCCAGGTGATGGGCGAGGGACAGACATCGGCTGGCGGGTTCATTCAGTCCGGCGTCGGCGGATCCCAACGCGGACAGGTGAGGGGATTCAACGCCAACTGGGACGCCGACTGGACGGTGCGCGCGAGCACCACCGAACGCGGCTGGGAAGCCGAGTTTGCGATTCCGCTGAGGACACTGCGGTACAACCCGGGACCCGACCGGACGTGGGGCCTTAACGTCATGCGTAACATCCGACGCAAGAACGAGCAGGTCTTTCTGTCGCCCGTGCCGCGCGGATATTCGCTCTACCGTGTCTCCGCCAGCGGCAAGCTGAATGGCCTGAGCCTGCCCACGCGGCGGGATCTGCGATTCATTCCGTACGTGTCCGGGTCGGTCAACGACGACAGAACCCTCCGCACCAACGAGGTCGACCGCACCGGTAGCCTGGGCATCGACGTGAAGTGGGGAGTGCGGGCCGACCTGACGCTCGACGCAACGGTCAATACCGATTTCGCACAGGTCGAAGCCGACGAAGAACAGGTGAATCTGACCCGGTTCGCGCTGGTCTTCCCGGAGAAGCGGCCGTTCTTTCTCGAGAACGCTCAGTTGTTTCAAGTCGGCCAGCCGCAAGGCGTCGATCTGTTTTTCTCACGCCGCATCGGCCTGGATCCGACCGGGCAGCCAATCGACATCCTCGGCGGCGCGCGCCTGAGCGGCAAGCTTGGTGGCGGCTTCAACATCGGGCTGTTGAATCTTCAGACCGACAAGGCCTTCGACCATCGGACCGGCGCACCTCTGACACCTGCCAACAACTTTACGGTGGTACGCCTGCAGCGCGAGATTGGCCGCTCGAACTTCGGCGGTATCGTCGTCAACCGCCAGGGCACCGGGAGTCTGGCGTCGGCCGACGACTTCAACCGTGCGTACGGTCTCGATGCGGCGTGGCAAACCTCGACGAATGGCCGCCTGTTCGCCTTTTTCGCGCGCACTGATTCTCCGGTCAGCAAGGGAGGCTCAGACTATGCCGGCCGTGCCTATTACAACTATGCCGGCCCTGTCTGGAGCACCGCGGTGGGCTATTCACAGGTGGGCGACAGGTTCAACCCTGAGGTTGGTTTCCTGCAGCGCAGCGCCTACCGCCGTTTGGAAAGCCGCTACGGCTTTTCGTACCAGCCCAAGCGCTGGCCGTCGATTCGGCGACTCGTGTCCACGCTGAATTACAACGTGTACCTGGACCTGCAGAACCGGCTCGAGAGCACGTACGGTCACTGGCACGTGTTCGAGATCCAGCCGCAACGCGGCGGCCGCATCACGTACACGATGGACATTGGCCAGGACCGCCCGCTCCGTCCCTTCACGGTGTATCAGGACGTCTCTGGACGACGCGTGATCATCCCGCCGGGTGAGTACGTGTCGGTGACCGGCGGCGTGGAGTACATATCCGACCCGAGCGCACCCGTGAACGTCGCAGTGCAAACCAAGAACGGCCGGTTCTACGACGGGGATCATTTCGGCTGGGAGGTCGCGCTGGGCGTCCGCCTGGGTGCGCGGCTCATCTCGTCGGCCGGATGGAACCGCGACGACATCAAGCTCCCATTCGGTAACTTCAAGAACGATCTGGTCCCGATCAATGTCGGGTATTCGTTCACGAGCCTCGCCAGTGTGCAGGGACTCATCCAGTACAACCGGCAAACGGCGACGATCTCGTCGAACATCCGTCTGGCGTTGTTGAATCGCAGCGGCACAGGGCTGTTCGCGGTCTACAACCATCGGCGCGACACCGCTGACTTCACTGGCGACACGCTGCTCGGCCGATCGTTCATCGTCAAATACACCAGGCTCGTGGACTTCTGACGCCTACGCGCGCCGGAGATCTGAAAATGGGCGATGTGATCGGTGATGAGCGGGACTTCCTCACGCGATGCGGCGCCGCATCAGCTGGCGAGACTCAGTGAGGTGCGCAGAATGAGCGACGGATGGAGCTTAGCGATCGGCCACGACTTCGGCGGGCGCGAACGTTCGCACCTCGCGTCCACTGACGAGCGCGGCAATCACGAGGTCGCCGCTGACGTTGACCGCGGTCCGGCACATGTCGAGGAACCGATCGACGCCCAGAATCAGTGCCATCCCCTCGGCAGGAATGCCGACCGACTGCGCGACGATCATGACCATCGGCAGCGAACCGCCAGGGACTCCGGCGGTGCCGACCCCTGCAAGAATCGACATCACCATCACGCGGATCTGCTGACCGACGGCCAGGTCGAGACCGTATACCTGCGCCAGGAACAGAACCGTGACCCCTTCGAACAGCGCGGTGCCGTTCTGATTGGCCGTCGACCCGACCGTCAACACGAAGCGCGAGATCTGTGGAGGCAGGTGCAGCTTGTGCTCGGCTACATCCAGCGATAGCGGCAGCGTCGCATTGGACGAGGCGGTGGAGAAGGCGTAGAGGTACACCTCACGGCACTTGCGGAAAAACTCGCCTGGCGCCCGTCGCGCAACTGTCCAGAGAAGCGCCGAGTACACGCCGAACTGCTGGATCAGCAGCCCGGCGACGACCGTGGCAACGTAGAACATCAGCGAGGCGACGATGCTCGTGCCGAAGGTGAACGCGGTGTTGAAGACGATCGCGAACACCGCAAAGGGGGCGAGCAGCATAGCGAAATGGACAATGCGCATGCACGCATCGAAGATCTGCTCGAAGACGCGCACGAGGACGACCTCGTCTTCGTCTTTGCCCTTCGCGAGGCCGCTGACCGCAACGCCGAATATCACGGCGAAGACCATCAGCGGCAGCATTTCGCCGTCGAGCGCCCGCACCGCAGACTCCAGCGGGTTGCGTGGGATGAGCTCGATGAGCACATCGCTGAGCGGCTTCGCGGCCGCGGCATTGGATTGGATGGCCTGAACGCCGGAAGCGGCACCTGCCGCGCTGCCGAGCTGAAACCCTCGCCCGGGCTGCAGCAGGTTGACGAGCGCCACGCCGATCGCGACTGAAGCCGAGCTGAGGACGACGGTGAAGGCCAGCGTGCGGCCGGCCACACCGGACAGGTTGTGGCCGCGGCCCAGTTGATAGACGCCGATCACCAGCGCCGAGAAGACCATCGGAACGACGATCATGAAGATCGAACGGAGAAAGATCTGGCCGATCGGCCGGAGCACGTGCATGTTGAACGCGACGAGTCCCGGGTTATCGGCGTATGGATGAAGCGCTGCGCCGAGCGCGATGCCGAGCAGGAGCGCGATGGCCAGCTTGTTGTGTAGCTTCACAAATGGATGATAACAGCCTACATGTGAGCCTCGGGCCACAGTGCCAGGGCCTTCGGCGTCACATGTCGTACCGAGCGGACGAGAGCCGCGACGCGCCGCATCCGTCGTGCACTTCTCTTACTCCATACGAATCCGAACTGACGCCGGATCTCTTCTGGCAGGAGCCCGACAGTAATCAGCCGGTTCGTCCATGCGGCTGGCGCGGCGAGGCGTCCGAAAGGAGGCGACACGACGAGTGCCGCGAGCTCGCGCGCCTGCGCGCCGACAGCAATCGCGCCGGACCGGGACATGCGCTCGACGTAGGCGGCGTTCTCGCCCCACGTGCGCGGAACCTGATCGGTTCGTGCGCCCAGTTCGATCGCGGTCGCTGCGCCCTCGGCGCAGTACGCGTCGCGCTCGGTATTGGAAAGTGGCTGAACCAGCAGCTCGTACACCATCGGAATCGACTCGAGCAGCGTGGCGTGCACCCAGAGCACGAGATCCGGATCCTCGGCGGAGTAGGGCGTGCGTGCGGGGAAAATGCCTGCCGCGGCAGGGAGGCGCCCGTTCACGCGCCGATGGATGGTGCGAATCCCGTCGAGGGCGGCGCGGCGCGCGGACTCGTCGCCGAAGACGAGCGCGAGCATGACGCGGATCGTGTGATGCAGCCTCAGAATCGCAGAAATGCCGCCGCCGCGGAATGAGCTGTGCTCGGTCACGCCGGCCGCCACGAGCGGATGTGCGAGCTGCAGCAGGATGGCGCGCGACCAGCCGAACATCACGAGCCGCTCGGCGTTAATCCGTCGGGAGACGAGGTTATGCATGGGAGGTCCGGAAGCCTAAAGGCTTCCGGCTACCAGTACAGCTACGGTCCTCCCTATTTGAGCGATGTCGGCGACGCCACGTTGGGTCTGGCAAATCGGGAGTCGTCGATGCGAACGTTCGGCCGTATCTCTTTGAGTTTGATAAACGACTGGCCGTTCGTCCAGGTCGTCGTCCAGGTGAAGGGCATTTTCACGCCGGCAACGTCGCGGTAATCAGAATAGTCGATCTGGACCGGAACCGGACCGGCTGCCGTTTCGGTCCACCGGACGAGGCGAACGAGCATCCCCGACTCATCGAAGTGCAGGTTCACGGGCGACTGGCCCTCGTTGATCCCGCGGACTACCTCCACCTCTTTGCCGTCGATATTGGCGTAGCCCACCTGGAACTGTGCGAACGCTTTTGCAAGCGCCGCGGGAAAGAGGCTCATCGTGTCGATGCGCGTGCCGCTCAAGCTCCATCCCGTGAATTGAATGAGTGGGATCGGGGTATCAGGGTGATACCGCCACGCGTTGGCGGCGTTGTAGATCCAGAGAAGGTCGTTGGCGCCCGTTTCGGCCGTCATTGCTCGCTGGTCGGGCGCTCGCGCCACTATTTCGAACGGCACTTCGGTGTCGCTCGTCTCAAAGCCAAGGTAGGTGCCGGTCGCCGAAAAGCTGGTGAGCGCGGCAAGTCGCTGAGCACCTCCGACGGCCTGGATGTAGCGCGCGAGTATTTTCTCCGCGGGCGGAGCCGCCACGTCGGGAAAAAATTTGAAAGACGAGGGGTCGTTCAGGAGCTCACCGTACTGGAGCCTGAGGCTCGGGGATCGTTCCGGCTGCGGGTCGCCGTTGTGGCACGTGAAGCAGGTAATGCGCTGCTGGCCGCCGAAATACATGCGGTTCAGGTTGTTCATCATCACGACCATCTGGCGTGCGCGCAAGATGCGCGGCGTCGGCAGCGCAAACGCCTTCGGGTCGGAGGTGATTCTGCCGTCATGGCAGCCGACACAGTCCAGAAGGAGCGCCGAGGCAAACATTCCCATCGTGTCGTTGAAGCGGTCCACCGGAATGCCCTTGAGCACCTGCACGTCCAGATAGACGTTCTCGGCCATTGGCGGCTGCTGCGGCGCGGCGGCCTGCCTGGCTGAAAGCACGGTTCCCACCAGGCACACGAATGTCGTGGCGATGGCACCGCGAATCAGGTGTCTCCCTCTGAAAATCATGCCGTCCTCACGTTGTGGTGCTGGGTAATGAAGGTGACGAGGAACGCGCAGCGTGGCTGTCGCCACGCTGCGCACCGCAGACTTCAAAAGCGGCGTGCGATCTCAGCCGCGCTCGCGGGTCACGATGTGGTCGCTGTCCCGGCTCTCGCACGGCAGATCTTCGACCAGCAGCGCTTTCGAATTGGAGTTCAGGTTTCTCCTGACGGGATTCATGGTCCACGGCTCCATCAGGATCTCGGGGTCGTGCACCGTCGCCTGCCACGTGATGGTGTTGCCCTGGCGGGTCAGGCGCTCCACCACGCGCATGTTGTTGGTGTGGAAGTAACCGGGCCACGCAAGCCAGGTTTCGTCAGTGAACCCGACGCTGTCGATGACGAGCGTGTCGCCTTCCCACTTGCCGATCGAGTCGCCATAGTAGGTGAGGTCCTGTGATCGAATCCGATCATGCTCGCGGCCATCGATAGGGATGACGCGGAACGTGTTGTGGTGGGTGTAGAGGAAGATGATTTCCGTCGGCGTCTGGACGATCTTGCTGGGTGCGCCGATGCGCGGCAGCCCCGCCGGGTAGCACTTGATCTCCGGGTCCCTGAAGTTGCCGTTCACATCCAGGTCCTCGACCCGCGCCCACTGCTCGGGCTTGTACTTCGGCAGGTTGGGGCTCATGCGCTGCCTGACGCCGCTGTCGCGCTCGAAGTTGATGGCCGGCTTGCATTCCTGCCCCGGGTGGCACGGACGTCCGCGACTGAGCACGGTGATGTTGCCTGCCTCGTCAGGTTTGAGATCGCCGCCGCCGGTCCCGACCCACATCCCGCTGAAGTCCACCTTACCGTCCGGGGTTCGCGGCGTTGCCGCATTCCCGTTGCTCGCGCCCTGCTGCATCGTCGCGTCTGCGGCGGTCAGCCACAGTACAGCCGCGAGGGCTGCGGCGATGCTCGTGCTAGTACGAATACGTCGAAGCATCATGACTGCCGTCCTTCTCCGGTCGTCAGTTGTTGAGTGGGTCCGTCGGGTCTTCGTGGAACAAGGTGATGACCTTGCCGTCGGGACCCTTCATGGTGCGCACGCGTCCCACATTGGCCCCGTTCTTCGCGGGCGCGAACGTCACCTCGTAGGGCTGCCCGATCTGGAAGATGCGCACGAGACCGGCGGCGCGCAGCGCCTGCGGGCCCGCACCCGACATCTCCCACGTCACTTTGGTGCCGTCCGCCTTGGTTTCTTCGAAGAACCAGCGGCAATGAGGATTGATCATGGCGAACCGCGTCATGACCCCGGTGAAGCCTTTCGTCTCGCTCATTTCGTACTCTGCCTGAATGGCGTGATGCGCCACGGCCGGCGGAGCCGTCAACAGCGCGAGCACCACCGCGGCCAATACGCTACAAGCTGTCCATGGTTTCATTGTCTGCCTCCGCTGACTTCCAACATTCCCGGTCCGGCTAAAGCCGGACACTACGTATTCCTAGGTCCGGCTAAAGCCGGACACTACGTACTACTTGACGGTGTCGGGCACCGGCATGATGACGTACGGATTATAGGTGTTGGTGTTGACCGTCATCAGCTCGAGCGACATGTCGCCCTGCTTCCTCGTGATTCGGCGCGGCTGCAGGATGTCCGCCTGATAGTCGTCCCAGTTCCAGTCACCGTATTCGGCGTAAGTCGTATCGCTCACCACCCCACCGGTCGTCTCCACGCGGGCGATGTAGGTGCCGACGAGGCTCTTGAGAGCTGCCGGGTCTGGGATCAGCAGGCTGTTGTCCCGGCGCAACGTGGCGTTCACAGTGACATCGTCGGCCGGTGCCGGCAGCGGGAACGACAGCACCATTGATCCGCCGGCATTCTTGATGGTGGCTTTGGCGCCAGCCAACGTTGCTGCCTTCACGACACCCATCGGGGTGGTCCAGAGTTGGACCAGTCGTTCCTTCGCTTTGTCGCGCGCCCCTGTTGCGCCCCTGCCGCGATCGGTCTCATTCCACGCGACGGGACCCGCAACCACTTCGATGACGCGCTGCGCCTGTCCACTGGCAGGTTGGCGACGGTAATCGAGGCGCACGCCCGGAACGCTGAAGTTGATGCTCATCCGGTATTCCGGGAGGTCGAACCGCTGGCCCCCGACCGTCATGGTGCCTTTGGCCCAGTGTTCCAGCGTGAGGATCGAATCCTCCTGCTGAAGACCGCGCAGCATCCCCATTGAGTTGGCCAGCTCGAACACGATGCCCTTTACATCGGATGTGTTGGCAGGTTGTGCAGGGCGCTGTTGAGCGTGAGTGGAGGCAGCGAGCATGCCAGCAATGAGGGCGCCCGCCAGGACAAGTGCGATTTTGGGCATATATAGGTTCAATTCAGCTGTGAATCGCGAGATTAGCCTAATGCGGGCGGGGTGTAAAGAGAACGGGCTTCGGTCGCGATCAGCCGCGATCGCTTACGGGGACGACGGGGTGTTTGTCCGCGGCGCCAGCGCGATCGGCGATGTGGCCCATCAGGAACGCGCTCAAGACGAGGTACACCGCGATGACCCCGAACCACATCTCGACGCGGCTCATCGGCTCGCTCTGATAGTTGCTCGCCTGCCAGGCCAGGGAGCGAAATCGAGAGCGGAAAATTTCCACCACTGCACGGTTTGATCGAGCAATTCACAGGCCGTGGGATGACGCCAGAATCCTCGGAAACTTGACCTTGGCAGGGAAGACCTCGCCGGTTGCCGGGACCCGCCGCGATATTAGTCGCCGTCTGACGGGACATGCCCGGCGCGAGAACCAGCATCCCGCGCTTGGGCGGAGATCGCAGTGCTGAGGTACGGCTGAGGTAGGCGGAGACCTTCAGGTCTCCGCATTGAACGTCACGCCCAACCCGGGTTTCCCGAGCATGGGGTACGCAGACGCATTGAGCACGCCGCCCGCGCCAAACATCAGTGGCGGATCGCACACATCACGTTCGAGGAGCAAGGTTCCGAAGGCGCCTTCCTGGGCGACGAGCGTGTTTCCCGCGGCGCATGCAACCGTCAGCGCCGCTCGTGTGAGCAGGCTCGTTTCGCCGACTTGTGCGCCGACGATGACGCCGATTCCCCGCGCGCGCGCAGCTTCGAGTACCTGCAGCGAGCGGATCAATCCGCCCATCTTCGAAACGCGAATGTTGACGAGCCACATCGCAGCGGGGTCGCAGAGGAGCGACAGCTGTTGGACGCGGGAGAAGCTTTCATCCAGGATCACGGCACAATTCAATGCCCGTGCGATGCGGGGCAACTCGGCATGCTGGTCCTTGCCAATTGGCTCTTCGATCGCAAAGAACGCGTAGCCGAGGCGGCCAAGTGCGTCGATCGCCTCGTCTGCAGCAGGCCAGAGATTGTTGGCGTCGGCGCGCAGCCGAACCGATTCGGTCCACTTGTCGAAGACTGCCATCTTCTCGCGGTCGCGCTCCACGCTGCCCGACAGCTTTATCTTGAAGTCGCGGAAACCCACCTCGCGATAGCGCTCGGCCATTGCGTGAAACGCGATTGCGGGGGCATCGCCGAGCACGGCGGTATAGCGAAAAACGGCGTTGGCAAGCGGTCGTACCGAAAGCAGCGTTTCGACCGTTACGCCAATGTGCTTGCCGATCAGATCCAGGAGCGCCAGCTCCAGCGCGCACCATGCAGCCGGATTGGCGTCGATGTCCTCCTCGTGATCGGCCATCCAGGCCTGCAGCGTTTCAACGTCGATAATGCTGCTCCGCAGCGAGGCCTCGTGCCGCGACACGAACGCGCGCGCCGTGGCAATGGTTTCACCCGTAACGTAAGACCTTGGACACGACTCGCCGCTTCCGACCGTCCCATCGGAGGCCACCGCGTCGATCCAGACCGTCTCGGTTGCCGAACGCTCCGCCGCTGCGTGGCGGAATGCCGTCTTGAAGCGAATGCCAAGCTCCCGGAACTCCAACCGATCGATCGAGAGATCACTCGATGACATACGGTCCGAACGACAACGCGAGATCCTTTCGATACTGAAGGACGACCGGCTTGAATTGTCCCTCGCGCTGGCCCGCGCGCACGCACGCGGCCTTGTACGCTTCGCCGGCGCCTTCCGCGAGGAGTGAGATCGTCAGAAGCGCCAGGCGCCCGCTGGCGCGCTTGCTCTGATACTCGACGTTCAACTCGCCAAGGCGGCGGTCGATATCCGCGGCGACGTCGTGGATCGAAGAGGTCATCGCACGATCGGTCTCGAGGAAAAGGTTGTACGAAGACGCCTCCTCGTCGGCGACGAGCATGAAAAAGCCCGGAACGAAGCTGCGCTGCCGCGCGGTGGTCTGGACTGCCTGAATGACCTGCGCTTCGTAGAGCTTTTCACCCGTGAGGTTGGTGACCCCTTTCCCCTTTTGAACGAACCTGATGAGTGGCGTGTTGCGATACCGCCCGGCGACCTCCACCAGATCGTTCATGAAGTACCGATAGAGCCCCGAGACTGTTGTGATCACGATGTAGTACCGGGGTCCCGGCTCCAGCTCCTCGAGCCCCAGGAATTCCTGCCGGCCGCTTTCCCAGTGTTCCTGCCGCACGAACTCGAAGAAGTGGTGATGAAGCGGGGGCAAGCCCCCTTGTGTTTCGGCTTCGAGGGCGATTGTGCCGCGACATTCCGTGGACTGATACCCGAGTTCCATCACCTTCGTCTCGTGCGGAAGCGTTGCCCGGAGCTTGTCGAGCGCGATGCCGCAGCTTCCGCCGGTCCACGTCGTGAGGAGCCTTATTCCGGGCCACAGGCTCGCGAATGTCAGCGGCGCCGTGGTTCGCAGTTGCGCGGCACGCGCGCTATCGGGTCGCAGCCGCTGTCGGATTATGTCGCGCGTGTTCGAATCGAGCGCATCGAGCTCGGGCAGGGATCCCGTTTCCAGGGAGTGCGCCAGCTCGTCTCTCCGTTGATTGAGTATGTCGAGAAGCCGCAGGAACGTAGACGGATTCGGAGAGCCGAGATAGGTGATGTCTGGCGCGGCGAGCGCGAGCCGCAGAATCGTCAGGTACTTGAGGTCGTAGTCGGCGATCGCCGAGATCGACGGAGGCACCACGAATCGAGACTGCACGGTTCGGGGCAGCGATTCGTACAGGTGGCCGGATACGGAGCCGACCGAGTGGCCCGAGTCCAGACGCGCCTCGACGGCGGCCCCCATAATGCCCAGCGCCTTGCCGGAAAATGCGGTCGGGCTCGCGCGGTACTGCAGATACGTGAATAGCGCCTGCTCCGTGCGGTACATCCGGAGCGCCGATGCGCAGACCGGGATGTATTTGGGCTTGCCGGTCGAACCGCTTGTCTGCGCATAAAAGAGGGGCGGCTCGGCCGTCAGTGCGGCGACGCCGCTGCAACGCTGTTTCTCGATATATCCACGCAGCGTTTCGTATTCCTGAACCGGCACCTGCTCGCGAAACTCGCGCGGCGTCCGCAGGGCGGCAAACCGGTGCGCATGGCCAAACTCGGTCGCTCGATTGGCGGTGAGTATGCGCCGCAGTGCGTCGGCTTGCGCCCGTCCGGGCCGCGCGGCATGACGGGTAACGGGTAACCAGTATCGCGCTGCGTACGCCGTCATTCCGGCGCGGAAGACGACTTCCTGCATCGAACGGTCAGCGACTGAACGGAGCGCGCATCAGCGCCCAGAAGGATTTCGGATAATCCGGATCCTGCAGCCCGAGCTCCTGGACCGAGCGTTCTCTGGGAAGGAACCACGTGCCAAACAACAGATCCCACACGATCACGGTGTTTCCGTAATTCGCGTTCGATTCGCGCGGAATCCTCGAGTGATGCCACCGGTGCGTTTCCGCGCTGCCGACGATGTAGTTGAGGACGCCGTAGCGGAGCTCGATGTTGCAGTGCTGGAAGAAGCCGTTGGTCGCGTACGCAACGTAATAGAGAGCAAGAACCGTTGGCTCAACCGCCATCAGCAGGAACGGCAGGCTGTCGAGCGTCATCTGCAGGCCTTTTTCGATCAGGTGAAATCGTGCGGTGTTCAGCCAGTACATCTGTTCCACAGAGTGGTGCACCGAATGAAGCCGCCACAGCGGGTCGTACTGATGCGCAGCGCGGTGGAGCCAGTACCGCAGGAAATCGACCGTCAGGATCATCAGCAGCGCTTGCAGCCAGATCGGCCAGGCGTGGGGCCACAACGCTGAGATGGGCAGGTTCAATGCGCGTGCGGGCGCGATGAGCGCATACGTGAACACGAATCCCATCAGCGGCGGGAACGCCAGCTGCACGATGGTCATAAATCCCAAGTCCGTTTGGACTTCGCTGATCGGCGGACGCCACTCCGATCGGTGCGGGAACTTCGCTTCCAGAAGAGTGACGATCCCCGCCGCCAGCAGCACGGGCACATACGTGCTGACGACAAGTGATGCGCCCTCGCTGCGCAGCAGCGCGAAGAGCCCGAACGTGATCGTCATCACGACCGGGTAGTGCAGGTACGGGATCAGTTGCACGAGCCTACGAGATCATTATCGGTCCGATCCTCCATGGAGATAATGGAATCGGCCATAAACCAGCAGGTACGTCGCGAGAACCATGTGAAACACCGTTGGCAGCGGACTCGCAAACCACCGCACGTGACTGAGCACGGTCGCGCCCAGCACGAGCCGCACGACCATCGTCAGCAGGTACGCGGTCCCCAGTGCGAGCGCAAGCGTGCCCTTGGCACGTCGTGGCGCGACGTCCCCCACCGTGAAGCGCCATGACGTCCAGCCCAGGGCCACGAGAATCAATATCTGCGAGGACAGCAGCACGCCGTACGGAAGCGCAGCGCTGTGCCACGATTCGAATCGCGGCAGCGCCGCGCTCTCGACGGCGAGCGCCAATGGCTGCGCAATGACGCGAAGGGTGAAGAGGGCGAACAAAATCCACAACGCAAACGAGAACCGGCGTGAACGTTCGGAATGTGCGGTTCGATCGCACGTCGGGACCGCTCGGGGAATCACCAGAAAATTGTAAGGCTGGAAATGCGATTGTCTCTTGGGAATGGCCCGCGGAGAACTCTCCGCGGACCATTTTCACCTGCTCGTTGTATTCCACCGTTGCCGGTTCACAGCTTCGGTGCCGGACGTTAGCGCGTCAACTGGCCTTCCGGAAGAAGTGGGCGACCTTCTTGCCGCCTTCTTCGGTGTAGTGGACGGTCACCGCCGCGCCCCTGGCCAGGCCTTCGCCGGTTTCCTCGCCGAGCTTCGCGATGCCGCGGCCGGACTCAACAACCGCGTGCTTCCCGGCGTCGAAAGTCCATTCGGCACCGTCCGCAGTTTTCATCACGACGGTTCGGGTCGCATGGTCGACGCCAACGACGGTACCCCTGGCAGCCTTCCACACTCCGTCGCCGACATATTCGAGGCCCGTGGCGACTTTCCGCGCTCCATCGTCGGTATAACGCACCACGAAATGGTACGTGCGCTTGCCTGTCAGATCTGCGACCCTGGCGACATCCTTCGCGCCTGTCACGGCAGTGTTCTCCGTGAACTCCAGGACTTCGACAGTACCGTCGGCCGTTTTGACTGCAATCGTCTTGGCTGCGGTGTCGACCTTGTCGATTGAGCCTACGATGGCATGCCCAGCACTTGCCGCAGCGGAAACTGCGGCGGCGCACAACACGGCGGCGAACACGATCCCAATCCGCTTCGACACAGACGTATCCATCGCACTCCTTCCTTCCCTTGCTCGCCGGCGATTGAATCGGACGAGCCGCTCGTCAGAGGAAACAGCCACCATTTTTGGCGCGCTTTGCGCGCCTGGACCGTTATGCGGGTCTACAACGGGTAACGAAATTCACGTCTGGGCCGCATAACGGTCTACTTCTGCGTACGCAACCGGTGCGCCACGCGTTGCGGCGAATTGGGCCTCAAGACGACCTTGGCGCGGCTATCTCCTCCGCGGAGACTCAGCTGATCGTTGTGGGGCGGAGCAGGCGAAGGACCTGAACACGGTTCCTTGCGGGAACTGACATCGGGCTCCACGAGTATGCTGATCGCGTGAGGATTCACCTTGTCGACGGCACCTACGAGCTGTTCCGGCATTTCTATGCGATGCCGTCGGTGAAGAACCGCAATGGCGAGGAGGTTGCGGCCGTGCGCGGCGTGATGTACTCGCTTCGCGGACTCGTGCAGGACGGCGCCACGCACATCGGTGTCGCGACGGACCACGTGATCGAGTCGTTTCGTAACGGCCTGTGGCCCAGCTACAAGACAGGGGACGGCATCGATCCCGCGTTACGGGCGCAGTTCCCGTTGCTCGAGGAGGCTCTGCGCGCCTGGGGTCTCACGGTCTGGCCGATGGTGGAGGTCGAAGCGGACGACGCGCTCGCGTCCGCGGCGGCGAAGGCCGCGTTGGATTCCCGGGTGGACCAGGTGATCATCTGTTCCCCGGATAAGGACCTCGCGCAGTGCGTGCGCGGCACGCGCGTGGTTCAGCTCGATCGCGTGAGGAAGACTACGCGGGACGAAGCCGGGGTCGTGGCGAAGTTCGGCGTGCCACCGCCCTCGATCCCGGACTATCTGGCCCTCGTGGGCGATACGTCGGACGGCTTCCCCGGGCTGGCAGGCTGGGGGTCCAAATCAGCGGCGACCGTGCTTGCCAAGTTCGACAACATTGAGGCGATTCCTGACGACCACCGCGCATGGGATCTCAAGGTGGCCCGCGCCAGCTCGCTCGCGGCGACGCTGACCCGCGACCGCGAGCTGGCACGGCTTTTCCGGCAGCTCGCCACGCTGCGAACGGACGTCCCGGTGTTCGAATCCGTCGACGAGCTGGCCTGGCGCGGACCGACCCCCGCACTGTCAGGACTTCGCGGTCGGCTCGCGGTGGACAGCTGAAGGGGAACCTCGACCGGAGTCGGACGAACAAATCGGACCAATGACACTGGCATTTCAGTTGCCCTGTCCCTGGGCAGATGACTCTTTTTGCCAGCCGCACCGGCATCGCTCTTCCGTTCCTGGCAAACGGGCGATGGGCGCGCGTTGCCGGGGCGAACGTGCTGCTCTTGGTGCTGACGGCATGCGGGGGCATCAAACCTGAGCAGCCGGGCATTGAGCCGCCGGTGGTCGCGGAGCAACCCGTCACGCCGCAGCCTCCCAGATCGACAGCGCCATCGGTGAATGAACCCGAAACTGGTGAGGCGCCCGCACCCGGTGAACAGACGGCCGAGCCGCACGCCACTGCGGCACCGCCCCCGCCGCACGCCGCTGCTGAACCGCCCGCACCTGCATCGCCATCGCAGCCAGCCGCAGTGCCCGCGCCAGCCGCCTCGGTACCGGCGCCCCATACGACCGTGAAACCAGCAGCCCCGGCGCCGGTCGCGCCCGCACCGAGCGTGCCGCCTCCGATCATCAGGAAGCCGGCGACTCCACCGTCGCCCAAATCCGCGCCACCAGCCAAGGAGGCCGGAGGCAAATCCGCGTCGTCCGCCGCGAGAATGCCGGCGCCGGCGCCGCTGGACTTGAAGGAACTGAAACAGGAGCTCCGAGACACCAAGGCTATCGGCATCTTCAGCAAGATCACCCTCAAGAACCAGATGGATGACTTGCTGAACCGGTTCCGCAAGTACCACCAGGGCCAGGCAAATTCCACGCTCCCGGATTTGCGCCGGTCTTACGAGCTGCTGGTCATGAAGGTGCTGTCGCTGGTGCAGGACGATGACAAGAAACTCGCATCCGACATCACGGCCTCGCGAGAGGCCATATGGGCTCTGCTCGCCGATCCGAAGAAGTTCGCGACCCTCGACGTCTCATGAAAGGCGAACACCATGAACAAACTGACTGAACGGTGGGCTCAATCGCTGGTTGTGGCGATGTTGCTCGCCGTCCCGGCCTCTGCACAGGACGAGGAGACGCTCAAGAAAGACCTGACCGCTGTGATCGCGCTGCACGGGAAGCCGTGCGGTCAGGTCGTCGCTGTCAAGGTGCTGGCCGACAACGACTACGCCGCTTCATGCCAAGACGGAAACAAGTATCACGTGTACCTGAATGCCGAAGGTCGCGTGATGGTCGACGCGCAGAAGTAGGTGTGGCACGCTTTGGTCACGCCGGGCGGGGGAGCACAGTAGCAGAGATGACGGCGGCCGATGACGTACTACGAGCGTCCGCGACGAGGGACAGGCGGCGGCAGCATCGTCTGGTAGAAGTCGGAAGCATCGTTATCCGTCTTGCCGCCCACTGCCGTCCCGCATTCGGCGCAGACGTAGTCGTACTTGTTGCCGCTCGGCAAGACGAGCAGGAGCTTTCGCCGCGTTGGCGTGGCACGGCGACACCTCGGGCAGAAGAGGCTGGTCGCCTCGAACTCGCCGAAGCTATCGGGCGCGGCCATTCCCTCGAATTCTACACAACGCGGGAACACAGGCAGTTTCAAGGCCACCAGTCCTGGAAGCTGCCCGACATTGAAGAAGTCCGTCTTGCTCTTGACCGCAGCTGCCGAAGAGGGGTTCTAGCCGCGGACTCGCGAAGGCGCGGGTCCGATCGGGTGCCCGTCGATTTCGGAATACTTGTACGTCATACGGAGCGTCGCTGGCCCAAGCACGCGGAGCTCGGCATTCGATTCAAGCGTCACTGGTACGATCGCACCATTGATCCGTTCGTAGGATCGAACGATGTCAACGTATTTGATCCAGAACGACGGGCTCTTGGCGAGCCGTCCTTGGAGTCGAACCAAGCGGCCATCGCGTTGCAGGAACATCGTCCCCGACACGAGCACGCGCTCCTTTCGACGTGGGGATAAGAGGATGTTGGCCAGCCCCTCGGCGTCGACGCCGTTCGTTTGAAACGTGTAGTTTGCGCGCGCCAGTGCCGAACCCGCTGCCTCGCCTTGTGCAATGACCTCTTGCTCGCCATCAAGTACGGCGCGCAGCACCTTCGAGCGGATATAGCTTGACCCTCCTTCGGTCGTGACTTCGTAACGGAATCCAGTCTCCTGCGAGTACTCGGTGAGGGCCTCGAGCCATCCCGTTCGACTTCCGTTCTCGGCTTCCAGCCGACGGACGGCGCGATAGGAAGGCCGCGCAACGTCCTGTGCAAGGAATTGCCTGATGGAGTCGTCGGCCGTGTCGGGAACTGTCGCGGAGAGAGTTTGCCCGACAACCGATGCCAACAGAAGAACCGGAATCGTGAGCGGTTGACGAGCGATAAACACGTGCACAGACAGTGCACCGATCGTGCCGATTTCTGCAGGGCCAGAGGTTGGGTCGCTGCTTTCCGGCACGAAACATGAACGCAATAGCAGATGTGTTCGTGCAGCTCAGCGGAGAGTTATCGGACGAGACAAGCCAGCGGACGGCAAGTGAGGAGAACAGGATGACGAGTGGAACAATCAAACGCGTTGTGCGTGACAAAGGCTTCGGATTCATCGCGGACGACGACCAGCAGCAGGAATACTTCTTCCATTCCTCGGCATGCCGTGGAACGCGTTTCGATGAATTGCAAGAAGGTCAACGTGTCAGCTTCGAGGTCGGACAGAGCGCGAAAGGGCCGCGAGCCGAGAACGTGACACCTCAATAGCCCGCAAATCTTCGGCGCGGTGCTTTCTTTTAGCACGCACTCGTCTTCTCGAGGTGCGTCGCCCGGAGCGGCACTCAAATATCCGAGCCCTCCTCTAGCAGGGCAAGGATGCGCTTGACGTACTTCTGTGTCTCCCGAAACGGCGGCACGCCCGCATAGCGCGTCACGTTCCCCGGGCCTGCGTTGTAGCTCGCCAGCGCCAGCCGGATGTCCCCGTCGTGCATGTTGAGCAGCTGCCGCAGATAACGCGCGCCGCCCATGATGTTCTGCCGTGGATCGAACGGATTGCGTACGCCGAGCTCACGCGCGAGGATGGGTCTCAACTGCATGAGCCCCTTTGCGCCCGCGGGCGAGACGGCCCTGGGGTTGAACGCTGATTCGACCTCCACGATCGATCGAAGCAGCCGCGGATCCAGGCCGTGCATTCTTGCGGCTTCGATGATGAGATCGTCATAGGGACTTCGCGGCGGCGATACGACGCGCTGCGTCGGGACGACGCTTGCGCCCTTCGGCGCGCTCGTCGATAGCGGCGGCGGCGACGGTCGCAACTTGGCGATGTTCGCGGGCACCGGCACACAGATCGTCAGCGACGTGAGCAGCGCATGACCGAGCCACTGACGGCGGCGCTCTCTCCATCGCCGATCCGGGACGTCGCGCGAATGCGCACGCCGCTCGCCGCCGGTGCGGCGATCTCCTCCGTCACGCAGCGCCAGTGGGTGCTCCTCGGCCGGTGTACGGCCGAACTCGGGCGCCATGCCTGTTTGCGCAGCAATAGATGGTCCGGCGGACGACTGAGCCGCTCCGGCGGCCGTATGCACTCGACCGAATTCGATCGGTGGCCAAAAGCGAAGCCGCGGAGAAGGCCGCTCAGCTATTCAGTGATGCGCGGAGTGGAGCGTGTCGCTCGCTAGGGAGCGGCGGCGTGATTCAGTGCCGTGAGGACATGTGGCATCAAAGTATCGGCGGCTACGGAATAGCCCCGGGGAGAGGGATGGGGATCGTAGGGCAGCAGGTACAACGGCGTCACCTTGGGTTCCGCGCGGAGTAGGTCCGGTCTCAAATCGATGGCATGAATATCCACGCGTTCCAGTTCTGGAATGACCAGGTCCACGGGGGCCTTCGCCAAAGCCTCCCCCAACAGCGTGGGGTATCCGGGAAATGTGGCGACCAGGAGGCTGATTCCACGCTGAGCCAAAGTCGTACGCATAGCGGCCGCCTCCATCGCGTAGCGTTTCGCAGACTCTCGACGGGTCGTTTCGGAGTCCACCGCCGGAAACGACACGTCTTCGGCAGCCACGGCCGTGTTCTGTTCCTCCCGGAAGGGCCACCCGAATAGATCATGCCGTCGAAGATAGACATTGAACAACGCAGTATCTCGAAACGCGAGGTAGAAGGGGCGAAGAAAACCACTTTTCAATTTACGGTTGTTTTCCAGCTGGATATGGAGGGGCGGTGTTGTTTGAAAATCGTCGAGATCGTTCTCGCAGAAGACGAGCAGAACGAGTGTGGGATTGAGGTCCAGCAGGCGCTGCAGGAATACGCGTTGATCAACGATCGTGCTGCCCAGCACGCCGGCATTCAACACTTCAGCTCGTCCCGACAGCCGCGCCCCCAGATTTGCAGGAAGGGTCTCCTCATTGTCCACGAACTCACCGAAGGTGAACGAATCCCCGATCACCAATACACGCGGACCATCAGGCTTTAGCGTTGTTTCGGGACCGCGGAGACCCAGAGAGTTAGTCTGCGAGTGGTACGGCAAAGCGGTATTCGTGGTGTCGACATAGTCTTGATTCGGTTCCCAGGGGTATGCGCCGGTAGTCTTGGTCAGACACGGTATGAATCCCCTGCGACCTGAAGCGCCCCGTCATTCGCAGTCCGATCTCGAGAATCAGCCCGGCTGCGAAAATGCCGACGAACAGTGCGATCGCGTTCTTAGCCGAAGGAAGAAACACCGTCGCCTCCTTGACTGCGAATCTTAAAGCGCCAGCCCCGCAGTTGAAGCTGAGCAATGACTCTAAAGAGTCCTACTGAAATCGCGGCTGAGCTACGGTAGGATGCCATCACCAAATCAGCAGTTCAAGGCATCAGAAGGCCCGATGAGGGTGGATGATGATGTGCGCATCGGCACCACGCAAGCCACACCGCTGCCGAACGCCAATGAACGCGCTACTTCCGCAACCCTCTAAGGGCTTTACTCTCATCGAAATCGTCATCGTCTTGGCGGTGGTGGCGGTCCTCGCGTCTCTTCTCTCGACTCTCAATCGTGAAGCGCCTGCGGATGCCGTACCGCCTCCGACTGGTGTTCCTTCCGCTGAGTTCGCCGCTGTTGACCGCGCACTGGAGGCCCTACCGTTGGGGAATATCGCATTCAGCGTATCGACGGTGATGATGCTGAATCGCGGTGAAGATGTTCATCTCCTGCTATCACCGTCGATGTCCATCGAGGAGCTTGAAAAGCAGCTCGTTGAGACTCTCCGTCGCGAGACTCAAGTGGAGGGTTTGCAGATTCGCATTGCCCCGCGCATGGAAGCGCGCTTGAGCGGAACAAATTTCTCGATTCTCGCCCTCACGCCAGAAGTTCAGCCCGTCACCTGGAAACAGCCTACGGAATGGCGGTGGGAAGTGAGGCCCACCGAAGCGGGAAGCCAGGCGTTGCATCTGACGCTGACCGCGCTCCTACAGATTGAGGGCAAGGATTCCACACGGGCGATTCGGACATTCGACCGGGATATTCAGGTGCAAGTCACATGGCCGCAGCGCATCAGCGGATTTGTAGCCGAGAACTGGCAATGGCTATGGACCACCGTGGCGGCTCCGGTTGCGCTGTGGCTATGGAGCAAGAGAAGGAAGAAGCAGCAAGGAATTGGTTTCTGACTCGCGTGAGAGTTGCGCGACGCTTCGTGTGTCCGCGCGCTCTGATTTTGCGGGCAAGGGCTCTGCGCGTAGGTGAGCCGCATTTTCGCCAGTTGGAACCAGATGGCCGCTTGGTTGAGGCAGATCGAGGCCCTTCGAGCCGCCGCTTGAGCCCGCGTGACGGCAACGGTCATCGAGAACCTCGAAGACCTCAGCATCGACGAGGTTATCGAACAGTTCGACGTGACGCGCGAACAGGTCGAGGCTGTTCTGGAGTTCGTTGCCGACAGTCTGCGCTCCGACGTTCCCACCGGTGCTCGTCCTCGTTGACCACGGCACGCGGAAGGGCCTGGCCCAAGCGCTGCTCGACCGTGTCGATTCGAAGGTGGGCGGCACCCAGCCGCGAGGCTAGCGCCTGTGACAACGTTGTCTTTCCACTGCCGGGGAGACCAGCGAATATGTACAGAGTGGCCTTGTTCAATTCATGAACCACCTGATCACAGCGACCATCAGTTTCACCGTCGCTCCGCCCGAGTGCCCATCAACTCGTCGATCCTATCCAAATCCACAAGGAGCTCCAGCTGCTCACGCGTGTCCCAGGTCGCTTTCTTGAATCGTTGATGGTACGCATCAATATGGTGCTTGGAGGCCGAGACGGCTTGGGCAGCTTTCTCGAAACTCTCGGCTTTCATGACGTAGATGAGGAAATCGCCTTCGGATGTGTGATCGAGAAACGCCGCTTCAAGCACCACCGTTTCGTCACGTAACGTGGCCAAAGCCTCGGCACGTCTTGATTCGTTCAGAGTTCGTGCCCATTCCCGGACCTGTTCCAGACTGTTCGGTTTCAGCCGGATCTTCACGCACTGCGTCTGGTATGGCATCGTCACTCCCACGGCTCACTTGATTGGCTCTTACGACTCGCAAACACAGCTTCAATTGGTCGCCTCAACCAGCAACAGGCAGACCGAGCATATGTCTGTCGACCCCGCGCGGGACTCAGCATAATGCGAAGCTTCACTTCGCCTTCGTCAGTGCCTTCCGCCGCTCCGCCCAGTATTTCTTCATCCGCTGCGAGACCGCCTTCCGCGCCGCTGCCGACATTCGCTTGGTCCGCTTGCGAGCGGTGGCGACAGACTTACCTAGAGCTTTTCGGGGTCCGGTGAGCGCCAGTTCAGGAAAGGTCCGCTCTATCGCAATTATTTCGGCGCGTAACCGGCGCAGCGCTGCGTCCGCTCCGTCCTTGGCGAGTTCACGGAGTTGCTCGATGCTTAATCCTTGTCGTGGCATTCATTTCTCCCGTCGATGAGTAGAGATAGGCGGCAGTCAGAGTCGCGTCACAAATTGAACATTGTAGGACGAGAGCTGACGATGGCCTGCATGGCGTGGGCGTGGGGGCAGGCGGGTAGTCTGTTACGAGTGATGCCGGTACCGCTAATGCCATCGCTCACGCTGAGCGAAGCACGAAACCGAACGTGTTCGCGGGTGTGATGAAGGCCGGTCAGTTCACAGGCACGAGACGCTTCAGCTCCTCCAGCCAGTTTTGCACGACTACAATCTTGGGTCGAGCCTCCTCACCGGCCTCGCGTGCCGCTGGCGCAATCATCAGGAACCGTTGGCCGTCAGGCGAGACATCGTAATTGTGAGCGCCCGAGGTTTCTGTCTCGGGGAAATAATTGCCCTCAAAGAGCACCCGTGGTGTGCCCACGCGAAACGTAGGTCCTGGTTCGACACTGACCGCTATCATCTGCCGACCATTGCGGTAGAACAATTCGCGTCCATCCGCTGACCATCGGGGCGAACGCCCGCCGCCGCTCGAAATAGCAGTCTTGCCGCCCGGACCGGGATAGGCGGTAACGTATATCTCCGGGCGACCCGTTTCATTGGAGGAGAAAGCAAGCCAACGCCCATCCGGCGAAAATGAAGAAGCCCGTTCCTGAAACGGAGTCTCCGCCAACCGCACCGGAGATTCTCCGGGCTTCAGAGTGAAGATGTCATAGCTTCCACCGACATCATAGAAGGCTAACGTCGTCCCATCCCGTAGCCATGACGTGGCGCCTTGGTTCGTCTCGGCTTTCGTCAATTCCTTTGGGGCGCCGCTGCCGTCCGCCGCCATCCAATACAGCGCGTTCGCGCCTGAACGCCCGGACGAGAACGCAATGCGCGTTCCATCCGGTGACCATACAGGGAACGTGTCATTCGCTGGGTCCGTCGTCAGCCGTGTGTGTGTGCCGCGTTCTCCATCGACAACCCAAACATCCTGGTTGCCGTCGGGCGTTCGCATTCCTACCGCCACGCGCGCCCCATCGGGCGAGAATGCGCGGAGCTATATATGGTGCTTCGCGGTCGCTCAACGACTTTGCGTTTCCGTTACGGTCCACCCAGGCCAAGCTGCCGGGCAAGTTGAAGGCGTTCCCATTCACATAGACCAACGTTCCGTTGTCGGCCACGGTGTAGTGACCGGTGCCGCTGTCTGACGCGGGAAGTCCAGCGCGCATAGTTCCTTCGATGACCGAGACGGGGCCGCTGGTGACTTCCAACCGGCGTGCATCGAATGCGACGGCAAGCAACGTGTCCCCTACCGCATACACGAGGTAACCCGAAGGCAGGTAATGAGCATCGCTCCCGCCCTGCAACAGGACCTTTCGCTCACGTGTGCGAAGTGACTCCACAGCAATCTGAGCTTGGTCCCACCGAGTTGGCCCTATGACAGTCGTGACACTGAACAACACCCACTCGGCGTCCAACAGCTGTGGGCCATGGAGTTGTTCGCGCTCGTTGGCCTTGATCACGAGTTCTGGCGTCCCTCCGTTAGCAGACACGCGCATAATGCCACCCGGCTGGCCGAACAGAATCGTGTCATCTCGCTCCCAGCTCACACCGAAGGGAACTTGTGTGGCACAGATGCCGACTGGAACGCCGCCGTTGAGACTGATGCGCTTCAGTTGGTTCTGCTGGAAATACGCGATGGCTTCTCCATCGGGAGAGAAAGCAGGGTTCAATAGCGTATCTTCGGTTCCAGGAATCGGGCGGGCCTCAAGGGCGCCCATCGAACGGAGAAACAGACCGCCTGTTGCGTTGTAAACGAAGTGACGACCATCCGGCGAGAGGGCAATGACAGTCCGATCTATGCTTCTGAAGTCCCGTCCCTCGGGAACGATATAGTCGAACCGACTGACCGTCAGCAGCTCGACCGCAGGCCACAAGCTCCAAGCGGCAATTCCCGTAGCGACAATAGCAACAACGGCGGTAACGGCTATTGGGAGCGCCCGTCGCCACACAGGCTGCGCGACCGACACCGACTGTCCGGTGCGAACCGCTGTCTCGAACGCCCCATCAAGAGCCAGCCGCATATCCGCGATGGCATGAAGCCTTTGCTTCGCGTTCTTCTGCAGGCATCGACGAAGGAACACACACACGCTTGGCGACACGCCATCAGGCAGAGCGTCCCATGCTGGGTCGCTCTTGACGACCGAGGCCAATGTTTCCGTGACATCCTCTCCGCCAAACGCCCTCTGCCCCGTAAGCATCTCGTAGAGCACACAACCGAACGCCCAGATGTCGGTCCGTTTATCAACTGCCTTCCCGCGTGCCTGCTCCGGGCTCATGTAAGCAGCCGTTCCGAGCAACACGCCCACTCCGGTCATCATCGCGGGTGACGTGATTGTTGGTGATGCCGTCGCGTCGACGCGTGCCGGCCATACCGGTTCGAGCGCCTTCGCCAGCCCGAAGTCCAGCACCTTCACCGTGCCGTCCGGTCGCAGCTTGATGTTCGCGGGCTTCAGGTCCCGGTGGATGATGCCCTTTTCGTGGGCGGCTTCGAGCGCTTCAGCAATCTGCTTCGCAATAAGTAGCGCCTCGTCAACAGGAATCGGTCCTTGCGCGATCCGATCCGCGAGCGTTGGCCCCTCAACCAGTTCCATGACGAGCGCCTGCACACCGTGCGACTGCTCCAGCCCGTAGACGTGGGCGATGTTCGGGTGGTTCAGGGATGCGAGGACCTGTGCCTCGCGACGGAACCGAGCGAGCCGGTCAGGGTCCGACGCAAACCCATCCGGCAGCACCTTCAGGGCATCGTCTCGCTTGAGCGCCGTGTGATGCGCCCGCCAGACCTTGCCCATACCGCCTTCGCCAATCAGGGCGGTGACTTCGTAGGGGCCAAGACGGGTGCCGGGGCCGATTGGCATGGCCGAGTAGATTCTATTGCGATTAGGTGCTCGCCGACGCCGGTGTGCTGCTTAAAGGTTCGTGGGGCGTGAGCCGGTGTCCTGGGAGTGAGGCGGCAATTCCTTCGAACTTCACGCACCAACCTTTCGCATAACCCTGTACCGGTACCAGAATCTGAAGAAGCTCCCGGTCGATCGCGCTCAGTTGCCGCCGCCGACCGCCCAGGGTCGAACAACATTGCGGGTCATTCTGGGCTGTCTACCGATAAAGTCATGTTGTTCATGGGGTTTCGCGAGCGGAAGCGCGATGTCCCCGGCCGCAGCGACACGGCAGATCTCAGTCAACCGGCACCAACCGCTTCAGCTCTTAGCCAATTGAGGATGACGATCACCGGCGCAACGGCTTCTTCGGCGGGTTCATTATGAGAAAGCGTTGACCGTTCGGCGTCACCGCGTACCGGTTGCTTCGCACTCCAACGGCAACGACAGGGACGCATTAAGGAGAAGGACGGATGGCGCGCGAACGGCGGAGAGGACGTGGCGAAGGGTCGATCTACGAGCGGCCGGACGGACGCTGGACCGCGGTCATTAGCGTGGGCTTCCGTCGAGGAAAGCGCGTCAGGAAGCACATCTACGGTGCCACGAAGGGAGAGGTGCGAGACAAGCTCGCCAAAGCTCTCGCGAACCTTCAGGATGGCGTTGAACCGCCTCCGGCCAAGCAGACCCTTCGGCAGTTCTTGGAGCATTGGTTGGAAACGACGGCGAAGCCTCGTTTACGGCGTCTCGGTAGGCGATCGTTTAGAGGCATTCTTCACCGTCCTCATTGCGACTGGCTTACGGCTTGGCGAGATCCTCGCCCTAGGCTGGCAGGATGTGGACCTTCCCAACAGCACGCTCCGCGTGCGTAGAGCGCTTCAACGAGTGGGGCCAGTCTTGAGGTTTGTCGAACCGAAGAGCGATCGGAGTAGAAGAGTCGTTAAGTTACCTGCCTTCGCGATTGAGTCGCTGAAGCGGCACCGCGAGAGACAGGTTCAGGAACGTCTCCTTGCTGGGTCGCGGTGGGTGGAGTCAGGGTTGGTATTCACCTCGACAATCGGCACTGCTCTCGATGAGAGGAATGTCCGAAGGGTATTCAAGAACCTACTTTCAAACGCGGGCCTGCCCTCGATGCGCATCCACGACCTTCGGCACACTGCGGCGACGCTATTGTTGGCACAGGGTGTTCACCCGCGCGTTGTGATGGAGACGCTGGGGCACTCGCAGGTTTCTCTCACCCTCGACACCTACTCGCACGTTCTGCCCAGCCTTCAGGCCGAGGCCGCAAAGCGTATGGACGATGCGATTGGCTGTCAGATTGGCTGTCAAAACGAAAAGGGCTCCTCGGAGGAGCCTCAGGAATCGCAAATTTCCGAAGAGAAATCTGGTGAGCCGGGGGGGAATCGAACCCCCAACCCGCAGATTAAGAGTCTGCTGCTCTGCCAATTGAGCTACCGGCCCGCTGAACGTTTCATTCTATCGCAATGTCGCGAGGGTGGGCCGTGACTTGGCTCCGCCTATCCCGTCGCGCTCAGTCGCGTTGGCACAGCGGCGGTTTCCGGACTATTGCGCACCGGCAGGCGCACCGTGAATGTGGCGCCCTTGCCTTCGCCGGCGCTGTCCGCGGTGATCGTTCCGCCGTGGCGTTCGACAATGTCGCGCGCAATCGACATCCCGAGCCCCAGTCCGCGATTGACGTCGGACTTCGTGCCGGCCTGTCGGAACCGATCGAACACGTACGGAAGGAACTCGCGCTTGATCCCGACGCCGTGATCCTCGACCACGATCTCCACGAACCGGTCGTCGCGTCGTAGCTCCACCTGGACGGCGCCTTCCTCTGCGGAGAACTTCACGGCATTGGTCACCATGTTGACGACCACCTGCTGGAGGCGTTCGGGATCGACGATGAGAAGCGGAATGCTGCGATCGAGGCGGCTCGAGATTCGCACTTTCTTGTCATCGGCATCGGGCCGCACAGCGTCGATCGCGGCCTCGACGATGCCCGCCATGTGCGCCGGCGCAAGATGCAGATCCAGCTTGCCCGCAATCGCGCGTGAAACATCGAGCAGCTGTTCCAGCAGCTGCGCCTGGGCACGGGCACTGTGCTCGATGGCGTCGCAGGCATATTCGGCGCGCGACTCGTCCAGTCGATGCCGCCTCAGCATCGTCGCCCAGCCAAGCACCGCGTTGATTGGCGTACGAAGCTCGTGTGAAACAATGGCCAGGAAGTCGTCCTTGGCTCGGCTCGCTGCCTGCGCTTCGCGGTACAGACGTGCATTGTCGAGCGCCATCGCCGCACGCCCCGTCAGTTCCTGGGCAAGTGCCAGGTCCGCGGCGTCGTAGCGTCGTTCCCTTGAAGCGAGCGTCAGGAGGCCCAGCGTCTGGCCTCGCGCCACGAGCGGGATGAGCAGAAGAGACTGACACTGCAGGTCCTTCATCAGCCGCTCGTGGTCCGCATCGCCACCACCGCTTTCGCGCTCAGGCAGCTGTGTCAGCAGTGCAGCCTGACCGGTGCGAATAGCCCTGGAAAATGGACTCTCGGTGCGCAAATTCGGCGCCTGACGCCGGATAGTGAGGGTCATCTCGCGCCGGCTCGGGTCTATATCGACGACGTCCACGCGGCGAACGATGCCGTCTTCGTGCACAAGATCCACAACGGCGCATTCAGCGAGTGCCGGCACCGCGAGCCGCGCAAGGCTCACCACGGTGGCTTCGGGCTCGAGCGCTGTATCGAAGACGGTGGCCGTCTGCGCCAGGAAGGCGGCACGTCTGGCCGCCAGATCCGCAGCCTTGCGGTTGGCTCTTTCGCGCGCGGCAAGTTCCGCGCATTCGTTCTCTACGCGCTTGCGCTCGAACATGGCCGCCAGGATCGCAGCCACGCCTGACACGAACTGCGCGTCCTCGACGGTGAAGGTTCGAGGCATCGTCGAGCACGCGGCGACGACGCCGAACGGCCGGCGCAGTCCCGCGATGCGTGCCGCAATGCCGCTCCTCACGCCGTGGGCGCGCAGAATTGCCGGCACGCTGAACCTTGCGTCGGAATCGGCATCGTTGACGATCACAGGCTGGCGCGCGTACAACGCGTAACCGGTCTGGGTGTCGGCGTCGGCTTCGACGTTGAGTCCTTCCACAGTTCCGGTTTCCCACCCGGCCGCCGAGACCACCACCAGTGGACCACCCTCACGCTTCAGTTCAAGAATCGCGCAGTGCTCGACCTCCAGCGCACCGGCGGTCACGGTCGCTGCATCTCGACAGATCGCGTCGATGCTGCCGCCCGCGAGCGATCGTGCGCCCAGCTCGAGCAGCGTTTGGCGATGGCGCGCCTCGACTTCCAATGTGATCGCGAGTGTGTCGGCTCGTGCTGCATCGAGGGCGCGGCGGCGCGTCGTGCCGGCGACCCAGACTATGAGCGCAGTCAAGAGCGCAAAGGCGGCGAATCCCGCTGCGTCGGACACGCTGCCCGGGAATTTCCACGTGCCGGTGATCGGAAGAAAGAAATAGTCAGTGATCAGCACCGAGAGGCAGGCCGCAAGCAAAGCCGGACCCTGGCCGCCGATCGCCCCGCTCGCCAGCACCGCCGCGGCGAATAGCAGCAGCGGTACGTGTGGGAGCGTGGCCGGAGGGGCCGGCCGTGAGAGCAGCCACGCTACGCCTATAAGAGCGAAGGCCGCCGCGTAGGCAATCGGCGTTCGAACCTCGCCTCGAAGAAATTCCCGCATAAACCCCAAAGATCTCTCTGGGAACGCGCCACTCTGACTAGCTGGGGAGCCGAGATGCTGACACTAATCCCTAGCAGGCCACCTCGGCAAGTCCTTTGCCTTGCGCGGAGCCCTGATCCGGCTGAGTTTGATGTGATTTTGCGCGCAGATTGGACCGGTGGCTTACAGAATGTGCAACGAATGCACAGGATTGTGTGTGCAGAAACTGGCAATTACGTTGCTACGCCGCTGAGTGGGCACCAGCGTGGCTGAAGTCCTTCGCGAGTTCGACGAGCGGATTGCGCATCCTTCGGGGACCTAGCACGCCCGCGTCGTTGGTCGTCTGGCCGAGGATGGGATGTGGGAGGGGTGGCTTCATCGCACCAGGTAAGTTTTACCGGTGCGTGCCTCAGGGCGAAACGATCGATTTTCGAGTCGCGGATTCCTCTTGCAGAACTGCCCCCGCACCAGAACCTCCATTTAACATTCCCTTTGGGGGTGGCGCGCCCGACTCGGATGCTTACGGGAGGGGCGCGGCCAAGAGTATCGAGCGGATCACGGCGGCTTGCTCAGTTGTGAACTCGCGGTCGCTTTTCGAGCGAACGCCGACGTTCGCGCGCATGATGCCCTGGTCCGAGTGGCTGTACTCGGGCAGGACGAGATGTCCCACCTCATGCGCTATGACCCGTCCGAGAACCAGCCGGAAGTCGTCGCCCTGCTGCAACGCCAGGTTGGCGATCCTGTGCGTGAAGATGTACGCTCGCCCCGCCGCGCGCGCCGCCAGACCGAGCACGCTGTCGGGCACGCGTTCCGAGACGAACTCCCCAATGGCGACATCGCGGGAAAACAGGATCACGCGCACATGCAGCCCGGGAACGTTGGCGTTTTCGTTCCCAGTGGCCCAGATTGTGCGCACGCCGGCCGTCGCGTAAATCCGCGTTACCTCCGCCTCAGCCAGCGAGCGATCCGCGGCGGGGATGCGGGCATAGTCCTCGACATGGAGGATGAGCGTCGCTTGTCGGTCCCCAGCAGCGAACGTCTGAACGGCAGTGAACAAAGTGATCGTCACAGCAAGTCCGGTCCTGAAACTTCGTGCCTTGTTCGCCATGTCCGTTTTCCCCCTCCTGTATCGAGAGGCGGAAAACGGCGGTGAAAAGGTGAACCGGCCCGAAAGCGACCGAGAATGGGGCAGAACCGCGCGCACTTTTCGCGATGGCGCGCACGCCCACGCGAAGCGCGGCGTTTCCTATCCACCGCACCGGAGTGTGACCTGTGCGGTGATCGCCTGGCTGGTAGGCGGATTCTCACCGAGTCCGAGCGTATGCAGGAACTCGTGAAGCACGATGATCTCGGCAGTCATGCGATTCCGCATGGATCGCTTCATGAACTGTCTTGCACAGACGTGAATGACCGCCGAGCCCGTCTGTGTGAAGGCCAATGTCGTACCAGCGGTGCATTGCGGTGCCGCATGGCTGTCGACGAACCGCAACGCCGCGAAAGCCGCGGCGGGACTGCTGCCGCGGGCGAGAAGCCTTGTCTGGAGGCTTTGACCCGATTCGTCGGCGAGGTCAGAGAGCACCTCCTGACAACTCTGGCGGGAGAGACGGGCCGCGGCCCCGTCGACGGCGCCCTGCACGGCGAACCGACTGTCGCTATCGACGAAGTCGAGGAGCACCTGGGGTTCTGCTCCTGCCGAATCCGCGAAGATTCCGACCCATAGAGCCCAGACAACCACTCGCAGAGTGACCGTGCAGGCAAGGCCGGCCGTGAGGTTTCGCGCCGTGTTCGCCATGTCCGTTTTCCCCCTCTGTCTCGAGAGGCGGAAAACGACGCGGAATAGGTGAATCGGCGGGAAAGCGGCCTAGAATGGGGCATGCCGACCCCTCCCGCGGGGATCACCCAACTGTTGGTGGCCTGGGGACACGGCGACGAGGCGGCCCTCAACCGGATGATTCCCCTCGTGCACCTGGAGCTGCAGCAGATCGCCCGGCGATGCATGCGTGAGGAACGTGGTGGTCACAGCCTGCAGCCCACCGCGCTCGTCAACGAGGCGTACCTGAGACTCGTCGACGTTCAGCAGATGAACTGGCAGAACCGCGCGCACTTTCTCGCGATGGCCGCCCGGTTGATGCGCCGAATCCTCGTGGACCACGCGCGATCGAAGGGTTGCGACAAACGTGGTGGCGGCGCTGCCAGGATCACGCTGGACGACGCACTCGTCGTCCCGAATGAACCGGGTCGCGACCTGGTGGCGCTCGACGATGCACTGGAGGCGCTGGCGCGTGTGGACGAACGCAAGAGCCGCATGATCGAGCTCAGATTCTTCGGCGGCCTGAGCGTGGAGGAGACCGCTGCGGTGTTCGACGTGTCGCCCGACACCGTGAAGCGCGACTGGCGGCTCGCGAAAGCGTGGCTGTTGCGCGAGCTGCGTGACGGTAAGGGCACCGGGCAAGAAGCACGCGAAAAATAGAAAGCAGGACACCACCGCGAGGGACCACGATGCATGGTGATCGCTGGCGTCGGGTCGAAGAGCTGTATCAGGCGGCGTACGAGCGGCCGGTGCACGAGCGCGGGGCGTTTCTGGACGAGGTGTGCGCCGGCGACGCGACGTTGCGCGAGGAGATCGAGTCACTGTTGGTGCAGCCGGTGTCGACCGACGGGTCTCTCGAGCGTGCGGCACGAGGAGTGACACCGCCGACACCGCCGACCACGCCGAGGCCGATTCCCCGCGGGGACGCGGCTCGGGCCGTACGAGATCACCGGCCCCTTGGGGGCCGGGGGATGGGCGAGGTCTATCGCGCGCGGGACAGTCAGCTGAACCGCGACGTCGCGCTCAAAGTCCTTCCCGAACTCTCCGCGCTCGATCCCGATCGCCTGGCGCGATTCAGACGTGAGGCCCAGGTCCTCGCCTCGCTCAACCATCCCAACATCGGCGCCATCTACGGCTTCGAAGACGCCGACGGGATTCATGCGTTGGTGCTGGAGCTGGTCGACGGGCCGACGCTCGCGGATCGCCTCGCGCAAGGCCCCATCCCGCTGCGTGAGGCTCTCACGATCGCGCGACAGATGTGCGAGGCGCTCGCGGCCGCGCACGAGCAGGGGGTCATTCATCGTGACCTCAAGCCGGCCAACATCAAACTGCGTCCGGATGGCGACGGTCAAAGGTCCTCGACTTCGGGCTCGCCAAGGTCTTCGTCGGCGACGGGTCGGAGGCGGATCTGTCGCGCTCACCCACGGTCACGCTGGGTGGGACGCGGGAAGGGGTGATCCTCGGGACGGCCGCCTATATGAGCCCGGAGCAGGCGCGCGGTCTGACGGTCGACACGCGGACCGACATCTGGGCGTTCGGCTGTGTGCTTCATGAAATGCTCACTGGTCGCGCCCTGTTTCTCGGTCCGACCGTGACCGACACGCTCGCCGCCATCCTCGAGCGCGAGCCGGCGTGGGACACGCTGCCGGGTGCGACGCCGCCGGTCATTCGCCGTCTGCTCCAGCGCTGTCTCGAGAAGGATCCGACGCGGCGGCTGCGCGACATCGCGGACGCGCGGATGGAGATCGAGGACGCGCTCCGCGGTAGTGCTCGCACGGCTGCGGACACCGCGATCGTCGATCCACCGCGACCACGTGTCCGTCTGCCGTGGGCGATGGCGGTCGTCACGTCGCTCGTCGCGCTCATCGCCGTCGGCGCGCTGACGTGGTACGTGGGCACGGCGCCGCCGTTCGCGACCGACCCCTCGGTCGTCCGTGACGTCTGACCTTCCGATCAGTCGCGGTGCTTCCATTCACGACGATTGGCGAGGGCGATCGATATTTCGCCGATGGCATTACCGAGGCGGTCACGACCGAGCTGGGGCGAGTCGGAGGCCTGCGGGTGATCGCGTCGAGCAGCACCTTCGCCTATCGGGACAGGACGGCCTCCGCGACATCGCGCGCGACCTTGGTGTCGAGCTGGTCGTCAGAGGTGCTGTGCAGCGCGCGGCCGGGATGGTGCGAATCGACGTGAGCCTCGTCGACACCCGCGACGACACGGCGCTGTGGAGCGAACGCTACAGCCGGGAGCTGACCGACGTCCTGGACCGTCGCAGGATGATCGATCTCCGCGGCAGATTGCCACCACGCTCGCCAGGACGTTCGGCGCGGAGCCGGCGGCGACGTCGCCGTCGCTCGCCACCACGAATCCGACGCGTACGACGCCTATCTGCGCGGCATCTGGCACCTCAAGGGACGCTCATCCGCCACGCCGAACATGGCCGATTGGAGCGACGGGTCGAGTGGCGGCCATCGAGGAGCTCGAACGGGCGGTCGGCTCGTGATCCCAACTTCGCGCTTGCGCGGCGCCGCGCTCGCCAGCGCGTACACGCAGCGGTTTTTCTACGACGTCGACCGACCCCGTCCTGGAGCAGACGGCGTTCCTCCATATCCAGCGGGCGCTTGTGATCAATCCAGACGCAAGCCGAGGCGTATCTCGCGCGTGCGCAGCTCACGTGGAACCTGCGCAACCGTTTTCCCCACGAGCGCGCCATCACCGACCTTCGGCGCGCCCTGTTCAATCAATCCCAATCTGGCCGAAGCGTACATAGAACTGGGAAAGGTGTACCTCCACATAGGACTCACGGACAAGGCAGTGGATGCGAACGAGCAGGCGCAACGGCTGGACCCCAGGCGCTGCGGCGTCGACGAACCGAAGGGCTCCAGCGCGCTCATCGACGCCGGCCGGCTAGAGGAGGTGCGCCATGAACTGGAGCGGAATGGCACTCGTCTCTTGCGCCTCGATACCGAGCTCGACGCATCTGCTTGCGCTCGGGCAACCGGTCGGAACGCTGTGGAAGTGCTCCGTCCGTGGATGTCAGACGGAGGTTGGCGACCCGGAATCCGACGCTGTCCACGTTCGCCTTGCTCGGCAGTCGCGTACGCCAGCACTCGGCCGTCGGGAAGGACGCTCGAGCGCACGATGGCCGCAGCCATCCCCTGCGGCGGAGAACCCGACCGGGCTTTCCCACATGCATCACGCGCAATTTCACATTGGAAGCACGCTTGCCATTCTTCGGCCGTCACGACGACGCCGTGCGCTGGCTCACGAAGGCCGTCGACGAGGGTTACGACGGGGTTATGAAGCGAGTCTCCGAATCACTCGGAACGTGTGGCGCGCCCGACAGGATTCGAACCTGTGGCCTTCGGCTCCGGAGGCCGACGCTCTATCCAGCTGAGCTACGGGCGCAGGGAAACTTACGCGGAAAGTTCAAAGTGAAAAATGCAAAGTAGAAAGTAAGTTTCGAAGTGAGTTGGCTGAACTTGCCATCTTACTTTTCACTTTGCACTTTAAACTTTGCACTTGAAAGTGGCGCGCCCGGCAGGACTCGAACCTGCGACCTACGGATTCGAAGTCCGGCGCTCTATCCAACTGAGCTACGGGCGCACAACGCGCGATCATACCACGCAGGCTTGCGCTGACTCGTCTGACGCCTCACAATGAGGCGCGCTTTTCCGAACCAGTTTGCGAAGGAGACCAAGCCCATGACAATGCGTTTCGCATTGCTGCTGGCTGTACTCGCGATTGCCTCGCCTGTGCACGCGCAGCAGACGCCGCCGGCGCCGCCACCACAGGAAGAACAACCGCCGGTCTCGTTCGAGGAGCAGGTCGTCGTCACGGCTTCGCGATCCGAGCAGCAGCTGGTCAACGCCCCCGCGACGGTGAGCCTGGTGACCGCCCAGACTCTTCAGAATTCGCCGGCCACGAATGTTGGCGACCTTCTGCGCTCCGTGCCAGGCGTCAACGTGGTGCAGACTTCCGCTCGCGACATCAACATCACCTCCCGGGGCGCGACGTCCACATTGGCCACCTCGCAGCTCACGCTTGTGGACGGCCGGAGTGTCTATCTCGATTTCTTCGGCATGGTGATGTGGGACCTCGTGCCGACCAGTGCGCACGACATACGGCAGATCGAAGTCATCCGAGGGCCTGCGTCAGCGGTATGGGGCGCGAATGCGATGACCGGGGTCGTCAATGTGATTACCAAGACCCCTCGCGAGCTGGCGGCCGCGGGCGGCACGGCGTTGACGATCGGCATCGGCGCGTTCAACCGTAATGTCACAGGGATGGAGCAGGACACCGGGTCGCTTTTCTACGTCAACGGCTCGCATGCTGAGGCGGTCAACGAGCGGTGGGCATTCAAGCTGTCGGCCGGCTACTTCACGCAGGATCCATTGCCCCGTCCCGTCGGCACGATGCCCAACGCATTCAGGACGGAATATCCGGCGTTCACCAATCAGGGAACGTCGCAGCCGAAGTTCGACGCGCGCGTTGATTACGACATCGCCGGCGGCGGCTCGGTGACCGTGAGTGGTGGGGTGGCCGGGACCGAAGGCCTCATCCACAACGGACTGGGGCCATTCGACATCTCCAGCGATACGCGGATGGTTTATCTGAGCACGCGATATCAGAATGCCGGGCGCCGCATCGGGTTCTTCACGAACCTTCTCAACGGCAATGCGTCGAACCTGCTGGCCCGAAACCTTTCCGGACAACCGCTGCCGCTCGACTTCGACACGAAGACCTTCGACGTCGACGCGTCTGACGTGCGGGCGATCGGAACGACGCACGTGCTGACGTACGGTGGGAACTTCCGGCACAACGTATTCGACATTTCGCTTGCGCCCGTTGGCGACGATCGCAACGAGGGGGGCGGATTCGTCCAGGACGAGATTTTCCTCAGCAACCGCTTCCGCTGGGTCGTCGGCGGCCGTCTCGACAAGTTCTCGTCGATAGACGATCCGGTGTTCTCGCCGCGGACGACGTTCATGGTGAAGCCGGACCCAGCGCAGACGTTCCGCGTGTCGTTCAATCGCGCGTTTCGCGCGCCGTCGTACATCAACAATCACGTTGATACGGCGATTCTGAACGAAATCAATCTGGGCGCCATCTCGCCGGCCCTCGCAAGGTTCGTGTTCCCGATTCGCGCGGTCGGAAACCCGGACCTGAAACAGGAGTCGATGACGGCCTACGAGGTGGGATACACCGGTGTGATACGGAATCGCGCCACCGTCACGGCGGCCTTCTACTACAACGTGACCGACGACGGTATTTTCTTTACGCCGGACCGGTTCTATTCGACAGCCGCTCCGCCGCCGGGCCTGCCGCCTGTCATCGTAGGAGCCCTGGCGAGTCTCAATCCGCCGGTCCTGCTGCCGTCGCGGTTCACCTATCTGAATCTGGGCAGGATCAAGGACAAGGGATTCGAGGCCGGAATAGACACCGCGGTCAACCGGTACCTGAACGTGTTTGCGAACTATTCGTATCAGGCCAAGCCGATTGCAGAGGACCTTCCTCCGCCGAGCACCATCAACGACATCAACTGGCCGCCGAAGAACCGCTTCAACGTGGGATTCGATTTCAGCTATGCGCGGTTTCTCGGCAACTTGAACGTGAATTACACAGATGAGGCGTACTGGCAGGACGTGCTCGACGCCCGCTATGCAGGCACGACCGACGCGTTTGCGCTGGTGAATGCCGGCTTCGGTGTTCGATGGGCCGGCGATCGCGTGACGACGAGTATCAAGATTACCAACCTGACCAACGAAGAGGTTTTGCAGCACATCTTCGGCGACGTGCTGAAGCGGCAGGTCGTCGGGGAAATTCGGGTAGGTTTCTAGGAGCTACGCCGCCTTCTTTCGCGCGGAGGCCGTCTTCTTCTTCGTCTTTCTGGCTCGTGAGGATTTCCGGGCTGGCCCGCCCGCTTCCTGCAGCGACTGGCGCAGCCGCTCCATCAGATCGACGACCTCCGCGCGCTGCGGTTCTGCGTGGGCCACGAGCTTCGGCGAGGTGCCTTTCTTCTTGGCCTTGATGATTTTCATCAGGTTGTCGCGGTACTCGTCGCGGTAGCGCTCGGGATTCCACTTGCCGGCGAGGTTCTTCACGAGCGTCTCCGCCATCGCGAGCTCGGGTTTCCTGATGTCCTTCGCGAGAGGGAACGAATACTGCGAGGGGTCGACCAGCTCTTCCGCGTAGCGCATCTGGGTGAGGACCAGGGCCTCGTCGGCGACTTCGAGCGCCGCAAGATGCTGCGCGTCGCGGAGCACGATCGTGGCGACCCCCACCAGGCCAGTGTCACGCATGGCTTCGCGGAGCAGCGCATACGCGCGTTCGCCTCCCTTGGCGGGGAGCAGATAGTACCGAGCTTTCGAAGAACCGATCGTCGATCTCTTCACCCTTCACGAAGCTGCGGATGTCGATCGTCCGGCTCTTTTCGAGCGCGGCTGCCCGGAAGTCCTCCTTGGTGAGCACAACGAATCGGCCCTTCTCGTATTCGTACCCTTTGACGAGTTCCTCCCAGGCGACCGGCTTGCCTTCGCGCACACATACCCGCTCGAATTTCACGGGAGAGTGATCATCACCATGCAGCAGGCGGAAGCGAGGCCGCGAGTCGCGTACCGCTGTATGCAGCTCTACAGGAATGTTGACCAGGCCGAAGGCAATTGAACCTTTCCAGAGCGCTCGCGCCATGCGGGTGCGATCGTGCAAGACACACGCCTGCCATGCAGGCATGACGCGGCCCATAGAGGGCCGCAGTGCCATATGCGGACGTGCGGTTACGCGCGACTAACGCGAAACGCGCCGGGAGCGCAGTGCGCGCTCAGCTTCCATCCAGTCGTCGACGTCCTGTCCGTGTGCTCCTCCACGGCTCAGGTACCGCTGATAAGCGGCCTCGGCAATGTCGTTATGGTTCAGCTCGATATTTCCCGTGCTGCCGCCCCGTGCTGTGTCAGCCGCACGTGCGCGCGGTGAGCGCGAGGGCGATGGGCCGAGGGACGCAGGTGCGTCCGCGCTTTTTTTCGGCATGGTTCGTAGTCCCAACTTTCCCCGTGTCTCGATTCTGGGCGAGCGGGCTTGCCGCCGCTCGGGTTTCGCGCACCGGTGCAAGACCCGTGCTCAGGTTCTCGTGAGCGGCGGCCAGGTTGGAACGCCGTGTTTCACGCGGGAAGCGCAGTTCGCACTCGGAGCGCTGTTCGCGGGCGCAACAGCCCCGCCAGCGGAATATGCACCCACTCTGGCCGATTGTTCAGCTCGTACCCGAGCTCGTACAACGCCTTATCGAGGATGAAGACGGAGAGCATCTCCTCGAGATGTTCGCTGCTGGACGGCAGGAAAGAGGTGTGCCGTGTTGCCGCCAGGTATGCCTGAACGAACGTCCTCGCGACCCAGTTCTCCCACAGGTGCGCCCACGGTGCGAGCCGCTCCACGTCGTCGGGGCGCCTGAGCGTGGCGGCTCCGAGGCCCGTCAGCGCTGCATAAGTGAACGACTGCAGCATGCCGGCGACGTCGCGCAGCGGCGAGCTCTTCGCCCGCCGCTCGACGAGCGAGCGGGACGGCTCGCCTTCGAAGTCGATGATCATGATGTCGCCTTCGGTCACGAGCACCTGTCCGAGGTGATAGTCGCCGTGGACGCGGATGCGGACCCCCGCGTCATCGAGTTGCCGCATGCCCTGGAAGGGACGCAGAAGATCGTCCCGGCGGGCGAGCAGGTTGCGCGCCAGCTCTTGACGGCGTTCGTCGAGGCGATGCAGCGACTCTTCGAGCAGCACAAGCTGCTTCTCAGCGTTCGCAAGCATCGTGGCCGCTTCGCCGGCGAGATCGTCGGCGGTGTACCGCTCCGGCGTGAATGCCGGGTCTCCGGCCGCTTCGGCGAGCTCCACGTGAAGTTCACCCGTGCGGCGCCCCAGGACCTCGGCGAGCCTGAGATACGCGCCGATCGCTTCGACGACCTCTGCGGGTGGACTCTCTCGATCCGCGCCTGTACCGGCGTCTGCCGTCGCGTCGGGTCGCAGCGGTGGACGCGTCGCGGCCTGCTCGAAGTACCGGCCGAGCTCCTCGATGGTCACCTGCCATCCGTTTCCCTGGTTGTAGACGTACAGATGGAGCAGGGCGAGCGACGTCGGTTCGTATCCGTCACGCAGATACGACAAGTGCCCGCCAGCCGGCGGCACGCGCGTAAAACTGCGCGACCCGAGGAATTCGCTCAGTTCGACGTCCGGGTGCGGGCCGGTCTCGAGCCTCCGGAACAGCTTCATGATCACGCGCTTGTCGAACAGGATCGATGAGTTGCTGTGGTCGAGCGCTCGCACGATTGGCCTGAGTGGCTCCGGGCCCGGCGGGAGTTGCCTCGCCGTGCCGATAACGCGGCCGCGTCGCATCGGCAGTTCCCGACTCTCCTGGAGTATGCCGAGCAGCTTGTCGCAGACTTCGTCGTCGAAGAGACCGTCGAACACCAGGCCTTTTCGGGCGCCCGTGATGCGCGCCACCGCAGCCCCGGCGTGCTCGTGCTCGAACAGTTCCGCGTCGCTGCCGTTGACCGTTGCCAGCGGCACAAGATACCGGTCGCGACCGCCGTCGTGGAATTCGGTTTCCACGAGCGTGAGAAACGCGGGAGTCGGTCCATTGCGCAGCAGTGCCCAGTCGACGAACCGTGCGGCAGCGAGCGACCGTGCCTTCGCACCGAACCACCGCTGCCGATGCAGAAACGGAACCAGCGCGTGCCGCTCGACGATGGTGCGCAGGCCGCCGTCGAGGATCGATTCCCACACGACACCGGAGAAGAGCGATGGCAGCGCTGCGAGCTCCTCGGGGGCAGGCGCCGTTCGAGCCGTAATGGGCGCCACCACCTCCTGCAGCTGGAACCAATAGAAACCGTACGGCGCGAGCGTCAGGAAATACGGATGCTCGCCGATCCGGGGGAACTCGGTTTGGCCCCACATCTCCACTGGCGTGAGCCCGGCGAAGGGCGCGAGCGGGATTTCAACCGGTTGAACGTTCCGCGAGAGGTTGGCGACGCAGAGGATGCTGTCGCGCTCGTGGCGCCGCAGATAGACGAGCACCTTGCGGTTGGCCGTCGGAATGAACTGCAGTGAGCCGCGCCCGAAGACCGGCTGCTGCTTCCTGAGGGCGATCATTCGCTTCATCCAGTGGAGCAGCGAGAACGGCGAACGCTCCTGCGCCTCGACGTTGATCGCTTCGTAGCCGTACACCGGATCCATGATGACGGGGCCGAACAACCGGGCCGGGTCGGCGCGGGAAAACCCCGCGTTCCGATCGCTGCTCCACTGCATCGGCGTGCGAACGCCGTTGCGATCGCCGAGGTACACGTTGTCGCCCATGCCGATCTCGTCACCGTAGTAGACGATTGGCGTACCCGGCAGCGACAGCAGCAGACTGTTCATCAGCTCGATGCGCGGGCGGCTGTTTTCCATGAGCGGCGCGAGCCTCCGCCGGATCCCCACGTTGACCCGCATCTGGGGATCGGCGGCGTACTGCGAGTACATGTAGTCCCGCTCTTCGTCGGTCACCATCTCCAGCGTCAGCTCGTCGTGGTTGCGCAGGAAGATGGTCCACTGGCACGACTCCGGAATCTCCGGGGTCTGATTGAGAATCTCGACGATCGGATGACGGTCTTCCTGGCGCAGGGCCATGAACATGCGAGGCATGAGCGGAAAGTGGAAGGCCATGTGGCATTCGTCGCCGTCGCCGAAGTACGCACGGACGTCGGACGGCCACTGATTCGCCTCCGCCAGCAGCGCCCGCCCGCTGTAGCGCTCATCGAGCTCGTGCCGGAGCAACTTGAGGATGGCGTGAGTCTCGGGCAGGTTCTCGTTGATGGTGCCCTCGCGCTCAATCAGGTAGGGAATCGCGTCGAGCCTCAGCGCATCGACCCCAAGGTCGAGCCAGAACCGCATGATGTCGCGGATTTCGCCCAGCACTTCGGGGTTGTCGAGATTCAAGTCGGGCTGGTGCGAAAAAAAGCGGTGCCAGTAGTACTGGCCTGCGACCGGATCGTGGGTCCAGTTCGATTGTTCCGTGTCCGTAAAGATGATGCGTGTGCCTGCGTACTCCGTATCGGTGTCGCTCCAGACGTAGTAGTCGCGCTCGCGCGAGCCCTTCGGCGCACGGCGGGCGCGTTGAAACCATGGATGCTGGTCGGATGTGTGGTTGATGACGAGCTCGGTCAAGATGCGGATGTTCAGGGCGTGCGCTGCGTCGACGAGCCGCTTGAAGTCGTCCAATGTGCCGTAGATGGGGTTGATCGACGTGTAGTCTGCAATGTCGTACCCGTCGTCTCGAAGCGGAGACGGATAGAAGGGCAGCAGCCACAGGCACGTGACGCCGAGGTCGTGCAGGTACGGAAGCTTCTGTGTGAGCCCGGGGAAATCGCCTATGCCGTCCGCATTGCTGTCGTAGAAAGCGCGGACGTGCACCTCGTAGATGATTGCGTCTTTGTACCAGAGCGGATCGGAGTCACTTATCTGAGACACGGGTTCGAATGATGAAGATGTGTGCCATCCGCTCGGCAGGATCCAGCTTTACATAGTTCCATTCGCCCTGCCAGGTGTAACGCGCCTCGTCGAGCAGATCTTCGACGATGTACGGCTGGCGGGGGTCCAGGCCGAGCTCCAGGAGCGGCACGCGCACGCGGCCGTGCTGCATGCCGTGAGGATCGGTGTTCGCGACGACAAACACTTGCGCATTCCAGTCGGGTCCAGGCGGATCGAATTGATCCACCCCGTTCGAGGGCGGCGTCTTGCTGAACCACAGCAACGCGCGATTCTCGACCTCGTGGAACGCCAGCGTGCCGTTGAACTGCAGTGCTCGATGTTCGCGCCTGATTCGGTTTACGCGCGCAATAAGCTCGTTGAGAGCGCCCGGTTGATTCCAGCTGCGCGGGCGAATCTCGTACTTTTCTGAGTGCAGGTACTCCTCCGAGCCCGGGCTGACGGCAGCGTTCTCGCAGAGCTCGAAGCCGCTGTAGATGCCGTAGCTTGCCGCCAGCGTCGCGGCAAGAATCAGGCGGACTTCGAAGGCGGGGCGCCCGCCGCGTTGCAAGTACTCGTGAAGGATGTCTGGTGTGTTGGCGAAGAAGTTGGGCCGCAGATATTCCTGCGTTTCCGTGCGCGTGAGCTCGGTCAGATACTCCCTCAACTCCTGCGCCGTATTCCGCCAGGTGAAGTACGTGTACGACTGATTGAACCCGAGCTTCGCGAGGCGCCGCATCACCTTGGGTCGGGTGAAGGCTTCGGAGAGGAAGATCACATCCGGATGCCGGCGGCGGACGTCGGCAATCAGCCACTCCCAGAACGCGAACGGCTTCGTATGCGGATTGTCGACGCGGAAAATCCTGACGCCGTGGGCGACCCAGAACAGCACGACATCCCGCAGGCTGTCCCATAGCGCGCGCCAGTCGTCGGTTTCGAAGTCGAAGGGGTAGATGTCCTGGTACTTCTTCGGCGGATTCTCGGCGTACTTGATCGAGCCATCCGCACGGTGCTGGAACCATGCCGGCTGCGACTTCGTCCAGGGATGGTCGGGCGACACCTGAAACGCCAGATCGAGCGCGATATCAATTCCGACGTGCCCGGCGGTGGCGACAAGGCGATCGAAGTCTTCGAGCGTGCCGAGTTCAGGATCGATCGCCGTATGGCCCCCCGCATCCGATCCGATGGCCCAGGGGCTGCCCGGATCGCCGGCAGCCGCGCGGAGCGCGTTGTTTCGACCCTTGCGGTTGGTGGATCCGATCGGGTGGATGGGTGCGAGGTAGAGGACGTCGAAGCCGAGGTCGGCGATCTCCGGGAGTCGGCGTTCGACGTCGCGCAGCGTGCCGGGTCGTTCGGCGTCGCTCGTGCAGGAGCGCGCGAACAGCTCGTACCAGGCGCCAAATCGCGCCCGCACGGGATCGCCGATCACCTTGAGAGGACGGTCCGCCGTTGCGGCCGCGCTTCTGTCGGGGCGGGAATTCATGAGCCGCGCGAGCTCGGGATCACGGGCCGCCGCCACCCGCACCGGCTGTGCGAGATTGCTTCGCAGGACCGCCGCAATTTCCAGCAGCCGCCGGGCCTCCTCGTCGTGCGTACTCCCACCGTACGTAGTGTCCGGCTTTAGCCGGACCGTGTCGTACGTGGCGTCCGGCTTTAGCCGGACCGTTGCCGCCGCGCGCTCGACAATCTTCCCTCCCTCAATCAACTCGTTTTCGACGTCCTGACCGGCATCGGCTTTCGCGGAGAGCGCAGCGAGCCACGATCCGAACTGATCGATCCACGCTTCCATCGTGTATTCGTATTCGCCGATCTGCGTCACTGTGAACGACGCGCCCCAGGAGTCGTTGCCAAGCGACGTCAGCGGAACTTCACGCCAATCCCCATGACAGTGGCGATACTGCAGCACGCCGGCCAGCCGATCGTGTCCGTCGGCGAACACGTCCGCGCTGACGAAGAGCGCTTCGCCGATCGTGCGCTTCACGGGGAAGCGGCCGCAGTCGATTTGCGGCTGCATGCGCTCGATCACCACGCGCGACGGTATTCGTGCACGGTTCGGCTCGTCGCCGTTTCGAACGCCGGCCATCTCGATGGCCCCGGAACGGGGATGGTCAGTCGGTTCTCTGCGGCTCATTCGTTGAATCCGACGGGCTCGCTGCGCGCTCGCGGCGTTCCATGCTCAAGACGAAAAGCGCCAACGTGCGTCCCTGCAGCGGGTAGGTGGACCCGCCCGGATACCGGCACTCTTCGACACGTGCCGCCATCGTATCGATCACGCGAAGCCATGTGGTACGTGGTCCGATGCTCGGCACCGTAAATGGCGTTTCTTCAGGGTGCGCATTCAACAGGATCAGCAGCGTGTCGCCTCGAACTGGACGGCCCCGTTCGTCGATCTCGTCCAGCGCGTCGCCGACCATCAGCACGCCGAGCGATCGTCACGGTGGGCGCATTCCACGCCTCGTCTGTCATCTCACGTCCCGACGAATCGAGCCAGTAGATATCTTTGACGTCGACGCCGCGAATGGGACGTCCCTGGAAGTATTTTCGCCGCATCAGCACCGGCTGGGATTGCCGAAACCGCACGAGACGGCGTGTAAATGCGAGAAACTGCTGTTCGGCGAGTGACAGATCCCAGCTTGTCCAGCTGATCTCGTTGTCCTGACAGTACGCGTTGTTGTTGCCCTGCTGCGTACGTCCCATCTCGTCGCCCCCACTGATCATCGGCACCCCCACCGAAAGCATCAGCGACGCGATGAGATTCCGTTTCTGCCGCTCGCGAAGGGCGAGGACGCCCGGATCGCCGGTTGGTCCTTCTGCGCCGCAGTTCCAGCTCAGATTGTGGTTCTCGCCATCCTCGTTGTTGTCGCCGTTGGCTTCGTTGTGCTTCTGGTCGTAGCTCACGAGGTCCTGCATCGTGAACCCGTCGTGCGCCGTGATGAAGTTGATACTGGCGTACGGCCGCCGGCCGCTATGTTCGTACAGGTCGTTGCTCCCGGCGATGCGCGTTGCCACCTCGGCAACTCCGCGACCGTCGCCTTTCCAGAACGCGCGCATCGCATCGCGATAGCGCCCGTTCCACTCGGTCCAGTGCACGGGAAAGTTGCCCACCTGGTAGCCGCCGGCACCGAGGTCCCACGGCTCGGCAATCAACTTCACCTGGCCGATGGCGGGGTCTTGATGAATGATGTCGAAGAAGGCGCCGAGTCGATCGACTTCGTACAGCTCGCGCGCAAGCGTGCTGGCCAGGTCGAATCGGAAGCCGTCGACGTGCATCTCGAGCACCCAGTACCGCAGGCTGTCCATGATGAGCTGCAGCACCTGGGGGCTCTGCATGTTCAGTGTGTTGCCGCAGCCGGTGAAGTCCAGATAATAGCGCCGGTTGTCGTGGACGAGCCGATAGTACGCGGCATTGTCGATGCCCCGCAGCGACTGGGTAGGTCCAAGCTGATTGCCTTCGGCCGTGTGGTTGTACACGACATCGAGGATCACTTCTATGCCCGCGCTGTGGAGCGCCTTGACCATCAGCTTGAATTCCCGCGCGGCCTCTGCCGGTTTGCCTGAGGTCGAGTAGCGCAAATCGGGGGCGAAGAAGGTGAGGGTGTTGTATCCCCAGTAGTTCGACAGCCCCCGCTCGGCAAGGTGACGCTCGTACGCGTGATGGTGCACCGGCATCAGTTCCACGGCTGTGACACCCAGGCGCGTCAGGTGCTCGAGTGCCGCCTCTGTGGTTAACGCCTCGTAGGTCCCGCGGAGCCGCTCGGGAATGCCTGGATGGAGCCGGCTGAAGCCCTTGACGTGCATTTCATAGATGACCGTCTTGTGCCACGGCGTGCGCGGCGCCCGATCCTCGCCCCATGTGAATGCGGGATCGATCACGCCCGCGAGCGGCGCGAATCGCGCGTTGTCGCGCGTGTCGAAGGAGAGGTCTGCTTTGGGGTTGCCGATTTCGTAGCCGAACATCGAGTCGTCCCATCGGACCGGGCGTCCGATGGCTTTTGCGTATGGATCGACGACAACCTTGTTCGGATTGAAACGATGTCCGGCCTCCGGTTCGTATGGGCCATGCACGCGGTATCCATACAACTGCCCTGGCCGAATGTCCGGAAGATAGCCATGCCACACCATGTCCGTGTGCTCCGGGAGCGGCAGCGACGTAGGCGCGCGGTCGAGGTGTTCCGCGTCGAATAGACACAACTCAACGCGCGTGGCGTTAGCGGAGTAGATTGCGAAGTTGACGCCGAGGCCTGTCCACGTAGCGCCGAGCGGATACGGCTGGCCGGGCCAGATGCGCATCGAGCCGCACAGTTCAAAACCTCTGCCATTTAACCAGCCAAGGGCCTGTAGATACCCGGTTAATGCCCTTGGCTGGTTGACAGCGCCTGCTTGGCGCGCTCCGCGCGCTGGGGACCGTCATGCGGACGGGACGGTTGACCGGAATTGCCGCGGCAGTCCGCATGCCGGTCTACAGTTCAGCTACATGGTCGACACATTGCCGGTCCCGCGGTACAACTCGTGAACGCCTTTGCTTCATGACCAGTGAGGTCGATCACGAGAGCGGCCGGACACCGCCCGGTGGCGGGCGATGGGATCACGAGACGATGCGCGAGGCTTCGTTGCGGCCGGTCAGCGGACCTGCAAGCACCGACACGCTGGCGGCCAGCGGCGGACTGGAGCTGCCGGCGCATCGCGCACCGCGCGCTCGCCGTGGACCGGCGTCTGTAGCCGAGGAGCCGATTCCAGGCGAGAGAGACGCGTCCACTCTGACGTATCGTCAACCCGGATCGATCGGGGGACGGTTCTCCGGCGCCGATACGCCGCCGTCGGATCCGACGCGTCTGTTGGACGAGGACACGATTCATGATCGCGAGCTCGAGGGAGGCGGCGCGGATTGATGTGGAGATTGGGGTGGGTGACGGGTCTCGAACCCGCGACTTCCTGAGCCACAGTCAGGCGCTCTACCCCTGAGCTACACCCACCGTGCGGCGGAAAGTCTCAAGTGTAGCACGCGGTTTTTGAGTGCCTGGAGTGCCTGGCGGCTGTCGGGTTAATCAGTACTTACAGGATGGAGCCCGCCGTTAAGAACCCGAACGTTCAGCGACGCGATGCGGCGGGAACCCTGCGCCTTGGCTTCGTACATCAGTTTGTCGGCGCGCGTGAGTAGATCATTCGCGAGCTGCCGGGCGAACGGCCGGCGCTCGTGCACCGGCCCGAGTTGCAGGCAGACCACGCCGACGTCCACGTTGACCGGCCTCTCGGCCAATCGGGGATCGACGGCGTTCCAGTCGCAGCGCTCGACGGCTTCGCGAAACCGTTCCGCGATCACATCCGCCGCGCTCGACTGAGCAAGATCGGGAATCAGAAAGCAGAATTCGTCTCCCCCGAACCGCGCGTGCAGGTCCTGCGCGAAACGCAGCTCCCCTATTTCCTTGGCAATCACGTCGTCGGATCGGACCTGTTCGCGCAACAGCCGCGCCACACGGTCGATGATTTTGTCGCCGAGGGCGTGACCGAGGGTGTCGTTATAGGACTTGAACGACGTGATATCGACCAGGCCGATCGCACACCAGTGGCCGCGCTGTTCGAGGGCCAGAAACGCTTCGAGCTGCTCGATGAACCGCCGGACGTTCATCAGGCGGGTCTTGGGATCGCGGTGGACTTTATCGGTGAGGTCGGCTACCAGGTCCTCGAAGTAGCGCGCGATGCTGCTCACCGTGGCGTCACGCGCAGTCAGCTCGTTGCGCATCCGGTTCAGGCGTTCGGCAAATCCGGCTGAGATAGCCTGAATCGCTTCCTGCTTGGATTGCTGCCAGAGGCGCTCGTGGTGCATGAAGACGCTGTCGAATGCGTCGAGGAGCGCCTGCTCCTCCTCCGACGGCAGCGAGAGGTGCTCGCTCACCCAGCGGTGGAGTTCGGATCTCGTTTCAGGCCCAATCTCGTCGCCAGCCTGTGCCGGCTTCTGCATCCGCATACCGACTCTGCCCCCAGACGCGACAGACGAGTTCAAACGATGTGCCTGCGCCGCCTCGGTCGAAATCCGTCAATTTTCTGAAATTTTTGTAGCAGAGCTGGTGAAATGATGATTCGGACTAGGAAAAATTCGGTGTGTACACACACTTCTGGAAGCGCAGTGCCGCCACATCTCGCGACCAGGCTCGAGCACAATCCACCGATCGGGCGAGGACAGCGGTCGTGTCGCCAGTCGCCGGAATCTGATTGCCACGGGCGGGCGGGCCGTCAACACCGGCGACTTCGCTCGGAAAACCAGCGAAATCCGCAAACGAGTCGAATCTCAATATCATTTGACAGTCCTATGCGTCTGCTCTATAAGCGCATCAAGTAAGAATTGCACGTCCGACGCACTCACACTTTTTATCGAGGGAGAGCTACATGAGACGTTGGCATTTTGTGGTGGCCGGGTTCGTCCTTGCGTTCGGCGCCGGACTGACGGCACAGAACAAGGCAGAGTCGCGGGATATGGCTTTGCTCGCGCACAACGACCTGCAGGCCCGAAGCGCGTACATGCCGACCATCCATCGGCAGGGCGATCGTTACATCGCGTACGTCGGCCACCATGGCGGCCAGATGATGAACCCCCTGACGGGCCGCATGGAACCGAACGGGACATCGATCCTCGATGTCACCAACCCGCGCAGCCCACGCTACCTTTTCCATATTCCTGGCGATGCCGGCCAGGGTGAAGGCGGCGGCGCCCAGATGGCGGCGGTGTGCAGCGGCGCCACGCTGCCGCGCGCCGATCGTACCAAGGTCTATCTGCTGCGTTCGTTCGGCGGCTCGGGGCACGAGATATGGGACGTGACCACGCCGGAAAAGCCGTCGCGCGTCACGGTTGTCGTCAGCGGGCTGCGCGATACCCACAAGAGCTTCTGGGAATGCGACACCGGTATCGGTTACCTCGTGTCGGGTGATCCCGCATGGCGCGCCCAGCGAATGACGAAGATCTACGACCTGAGCAATCCCGCCAGTCCGGTCTTCATCCGTGATTACGGCGTTGTTGGCCAGCAGCCGGGCTCGACCGGGGCCGTCCCGACGGATCTCCACGGACCGATTTCACTCGGCCCCAAGGGCAACCGCGTTTATTTCTCACACGGCACGGGCCGCGGCGGCATCGTCCAGATCGTCGACCGCGAGAAGCTCCTGAACGGTCCGAAAGAGCCGACCGAGGCAAACCTGCGCTACCCGGTTATTACGCAGATCGACCTTCCACCCGAGTCTGGCGCTCACACGGCGCTGCCACTGCTCGGTATGCCGATGCCGGAGTTCGCCAAGCAGCGTCCGCCAGCCAATCATCCGCAGCCAGGCATGGGTCACGAACATGGCGACACGATCCCGCGTCTGACCACGGGGGGCCCACATCGCGACTTTCTGGCCGTCGTCGGTGAGACGACAGGCAACGAGTGCCTCGAGAACAGGCAGTTCGTCCGGATGGTGGACATCACGTGGGACACCAACCCGATTGGCGTCGAGTCGTGGGGCGTACCCGAGGCGAGCGGTAACTTCTGCGAACGCGGTGGGCGCTTCGGCGCGCACGCGTCGCACGAGAATACGACGTCGATCTATTACGGGCGCCTGCTGTTTGTCACGTACTTCAACGCCGGCCTGCGGGTGGTCGACGTGCGCGATCCCTATGATCTGAAAGAGGTCGCCTATTACATTCCCGCGACCACCGACAAGACCGACCAGCGGTGCGTTGGCCAGGCCAACTCTCCCGACCGCCGCTGCAAGGTGGCCATTCAGAGCAACAACGTAGAAGTGGACGACCGTGGGTATGTCTACATCGCCGACCGTGCGAACACGGGGCTCCACATCGTCGAGCTGACCGGTGCCGCGCGCCGCATTGCGAACTTCCCTGGACAGAGCACCGCTCAGAAATAGTAGAGCGCACGCTTAAGCGTGCGCGGTAATCAGGTCAAAGGCACATCGAGCACGGGCCACGCCCCTCGACTTTGCTCGGGGCGTCCTGAGCGAAGTCGAAGGACGGGAGGCACAGAGACACGGAGCAGATATTTGCTCTGTGACTTTGTGCCTCTTTTCATGTGAGGTTCAACTCAACTCCCAACTTTCGCTCTGAGACCGGCGCGGTCCACTTCATGCCCCCGCAGGAACACTCGTGAAATCCGCCGCGTGTTCGTAATGTCGTCGAGCGGGTTGGCGTCGAGCACGACGAAGTCGGCGCTCTTGCCGGGCGCCACCGTGCCGAGGTCGTCCAATCCGAGGATCTCTGCGGAATTCCTCGTGGCCGCAACGAGCACCTGCGCCGGAGTCATTCCGGCCACCACCATGTTTTCGAGCTCCGCGTGCATCGTCCAGCCGACGAATTGATCGCCGTTCTGCCCGCCGCCATCGGTTCCAACGCCAATCTTGACTCCCGCCGCCGAGAGCAGGCGAACGCCGCGAGCCAACCGGTCCCACGCCTGACGTCCCTGTTCGACGGTCTCCGGTGACTGCCCCCCGAGGCGGTCCTGCAGCCGTTTGATCTGCTCGGGCCGAACCGTCTCGCGGATGAGCGGATTGGGTGGATTGAGCCAGGGTGCGGAGACGATGCGGCGCGGCGCGCTGAGCGCCAGCAGCACCGTCGTCCTGGGATGCTGCTTGAAGAGCGCCAGCAGTTCGTCATCGACGTCGCTGATCATGTGAGCAAACACGTCGACGCCTGCCCGCAGCAGGTCCTTGGCTTCGCGCAGTCCGGTTGCATGCACCGCCACGCGCAATCCATGTTTGTGGGCCTCGTCGAAGATCGCGCCGTACAAGTCGGGCGTCAGCGTCTTGATCGTGCCGCCTCTGGTGTCCACCCACGTCTTGATCAGCGGGACCTGGAGCCTGGCCAGTTCCTGCACGTCGGCACGGGCGCCCTCGACTGTGGTCACCACATACGCGGCGTGGCGCATGTTCTCGTGGCTGATTTCTTCGAGTGGCGCCAGGCCTCGGCCGGCAGTCAGAAATCGCGCCGCATCGGGATGCTTGCCAGCGCGTGTCTCGTTCCTGATCTGAAACGGCAGCTCGCCGTAGTCGCTGCCCATCGCCTGGCTGGCCGCCACGCCGAAATACGCGAACCGATACAAGTGGTCGAGGATGTTCTCGCGGGTGTAATTCTGCGGCCCGCTCGTGAGGTTCTTCATGTAGCCGATGTGCGAATGCGCATCGATCAGGGCGGGGATGACGGTCTTGCCGGTGAGGTCCACCCGACGCACATCGGGGCCAGCCAGGTTTTCGCCCTGGCGACCCACACGGACGAAACGACCGGCCTGAACCAGGAACGCGGATCGCTCGATCGGCGCGGTCCCGTCTCCCGTGATGAGTCGTGCTCCCTCATACAAAACAGCGGTTGCGGGAGCCGGGGTCTGGGCGGCGCCGACGAGGACCGTTGCCGCGACGAAACCGGCCAGCAGAAATCTCATGGTCAGGCGTTTGTGATTCTACGCCAGTCTTCGGAGACCTGAAGGTCTCCGGCTACCGTACTCACATTAAACGCAGTACCATTGCGCGTTCTCGCGGCCCGTGGCCGCCCTGCCGGTCGGGGCGGGGGATGGTCCATTGGAGGATGTCATGACACGTGTAAGTCGGAAACCGGTGCTACTTGCGGTCGCTGTACTTATTGGCGTTTTCCTGTTCGCGCGTACGCAGCAGTCCGCTTCCGCCCAAGGCCCCGATGCGGCAGCACGCGCAGATATCGTGCTGACGAACGGCAAGGTAATCACCGTCGACGAGAAGTTCTCGATCGCCCAGGCGGTAGCCATCCGCGGCGACCGGATTCTCGCGGTCGGGACGAACCAGCAGATCAACGCACTGGCGGGCCCCAATACGCGGCGGATCGATCTCCGCGGCCGCGCGTTGATGCCAGGGTTCATTGACAACCATGCGCACTACCAGGAGGAAGGCGCGTACTGGACGCTCGAAGACCGTCTCGACGGCGTCACCACGCGCAAGCAGGCCATCGAGATTCTACGCGCGCGGGCGAAGCTGAAGGGACCGGGCAAATGGATCTTCACGCTCGGCGGCTGGGCGCCGGATGTGTTCACCGACGATCCGCGGCCGTTCACGCGTGAGGAATTGGACAAAATCCTGCCAGACAACCCCGCATTCCTGCAGTTCTCGCGTGAGGCGTATTACCTGAACAGCAAGGCGATCGAGGCAACCGGGATGGAGAAGATGACGGATGCGGAGATCCGGCGCGACGCCAGCGGTCGGGCCACCGGCATCGTCGACGGCGATCGCGTCGGCGGCATTCTCCGCAACGCGTCGGGGGTTCTGAAGAACATCCCGAAGGAGATCTTCGAATCGAGCAGCATGCAAATGCTCAAGGACTTCGCCGTAGCGGGCCTGACGGCGTCAGGAGGCGCGTGCCAGTTCGAGAACGAATATCGCCAGTGGATCAAAGAGGGCAAGGCGGTTGCCATGCGGTTCTTCTGCTTTCGCACGTCCACCGGCCAGGGGCGCAACACCGATCAGGTGATTGCCGAGATTCCGAAACTTCGGTACTTCGACGGCGACGAATGGATCGATCACGTCAACTGGGGCGAGCGGTTGGTCAACGTTCCCGACAACGTCTACGACACGAAACCCACAGTACCCGCCGCGACGTGGAACGAGTGGGGCCGCATGGCCAAGGCGGTGGCGCAGGCTGGTATTCCGGTCATGATCCACACGACCCAGGAGTGGACCATCGAGGAGCAGCTCAAACAGATCGAGGCGTTCGCTTCAGAGGTGCCGGTGCGTGGGAAGCGATGGACGTTCATGCACATGGAGCAGGTCACGGCGAACCAGCTCGAACGCATGCGGAAGCTCGGCATGTGGGTGGCGATCCACCCGCGTGGTGTCATCGCAGGCGCCGCGTTCGTCCGACGCTTCGGTGAGCGCGGCTACGCCATGCCCAACCTCAAGTTGGTGCAGGACAGTGGAATCCATTGGGGCTTCGGCACCGATGCGTTCGAGGTGAATCAGTACAGGCCGTTCACGACGCTCGGGTGGGCGGTCACCGGCAAATTGCTCGGTGCGGGCGCCGGCAAGGTGACCATGAAGTACCCCATCAGCAGGGAGGATGCGCTGGTCGCCCACACGCGTAACAACGCGTACTTCCTCAATCGTGAAAACGATCTGGGCTCCATCGCTCCGGGCAAGCTGGCCGACATGTTCATCACGGATCGCGACTACCTGACGGTGCCGGCCGACGACATTCACCTGATCAAGTCGGTGATGACGATTGTCGGTGGACGGGTCGTGTACGACGCGGCCGCCGAAACAGCCACTCGCTGACTCGAGCGCAAACCGGCGCCGCTCTCTCTGCGTCTTAGGGCTTGGCGGGCGTCTCCAGCGCCCGCCGTGCACCTGGCGGCGGGAACTTTTTCCCGCTGTCAGGCAATCATTGCCAGATGGCGGCGCCTTCGAGCCTGCACGACGAACCTGACGACGAGCTCGTTCGTCGCGCCCAGAGCGGCGAGCGCGAAGCGTTCGCTGAGATTTACCACCGCTATCATGCGGTGGTTTACCGATTTGCCCGCATGATGAGCGGCTCCCAGGCGATTGGCGAGGACGTGACGCAGGAAACGTTCACGGTATTCCTGCGCGAGCTGCATCGCTATGAGCCGAAGTGCTCGCGCATATCGACTTATTTGTACGGAGTGGCGCGAAACCTGGCGCGAAGCACGCTTCGGCGAAACCGCCGCTTCGTGAGGCTCGACGTCACCGGGGAACGGGAACCGATTGCCAATTCGGATCCGGCGAGTTCTTTCGAGCGTTCGGAAGAACGAGGGCAGTTGCGTCGGGTTATCGCCGGCTTGCCGTCGCAATTCAGGGAAGTGGTAATTCTTTGTGCGATTCATGGCTTGTCCTATGCCGACGTAGCCGCGATTCTCGGCACGCCGGTGGGTACGGTGCGATCGCGCCTGAACCGCGGACGCAGGATCATTGCGAAGCGGCTGCGCGAAGCTGAAAGCCCCGATGCTGTTCCTCGCCGAGCCGCGAGGTGTGTCGTATGAGTCACGAACGCGACGTGTTGGTTGACGAGGCGCTCCGGGCGCTTGCCGCGGATGACGAGCGCGTAAGAGTGTCGGCCCGGGTGCACGATGCTGTGCTGCGCGAGTGGGATCAGCAACACGGGGTTCGAAGGCGACGCCGTATTCACCGTCAGCCTGGGCGGCTCGCGTGGGTGGTCGTCCCTGCGGCTGCAGCCCTCATGCTGGCCGCGGCTGGACTTCAACGCGAGTCGGCACGCCATCCCACGCGCGACGCAGTGCCCACAACCAATGCCGTTTCCATTGACGTGCCCGCAATTTCCTCTGGACCCGGTCCGGTATTGGAAGAGAGTAGTAGGAATGCTGAGTTGGCGTCGCCGGTAGCAGTTTCGGCGAGATCTCCAGTTGCGATCGACGGATCCGTGGGCTATGTCATCGTGCCGGGGCCGCTTGTCGATCCGTCAGCGCTGCACGTCGTACGTGCCCGCATGTCCAGGGCGGCGCTGGCCTCTCTTGGGATGCCAATCGTAGATCCCAACCTGGACGGTGTCGTTGAAGTCGAAATGCTGGTGGGGGACGATGGTGTGGCACAGTCGATTCGACATGCCACGCTCGTGAGCGATTAGCCAGCCGCGCAGAGCGCGGCAAGAAGATACTGACCCACCAGCCAAGGGGCGCGCCGATGGAATGACAAGGGTAGCGCCCCTTGGTTGGTGGGAAACAGGGGGAGAGCGATGAAGACGTATGCATGCCTCACCGTGCTGGTTGTCGGACTGGCAAGCGTCGCGGGCGCTTCTGGACAGGATCGGGATGTCCTGTTTTTCCGTTCCGGTCCGCTCGATCCCTCCGGGCAATCGGGCGGCGTGGCAGTGGCCGGCGGGGCGTTTCATTTCGAGCTTCCGGTGGACGTGCTGGCCGTCGAGCCGTTCGACGCGGGCGAACCGGTGACGGGCGCGCCATACTCGGCAGAGATGACGACCGAAATTCTCCAGCAGCTTGCGGACGGCAATCGCATCGAACGGCGTTTGACCAGCTCGGTTGCGCGCGACGGTGAAGGGCGCGTCCGCCGCGAGCAGCAGCTGGCCGCCATCGGGCCAATCCTGCCGCAGCGCGACACGCAGATCATCACGATCAACGATCCGGTGGCGAAGGTGCATTACTCGCTGGATTTGACGAGGAAGGTCGCGATCCAATCGCCGGTGATGTTTACGAGAAAGATTGAAGGCCCCGTGCGCGCGTTTCCGCCCACGGCGTCGGCCCCGGCTCCAGAGACGCGAACCGAATCACTAGGCAAGCGCGACATCGAGGGCGTGACGGCAGACGGCACTCGGACCGTGGTGACGATACCGGCCGGTGCAATCGGCAACGCCGCTCCCATTGAAATGGTCAATGAGCGGTGGTATTCACCCGAGCTACAGGTAGTGCTCTTTTCGCGACGATCCGACCCGCGATTTGGCGAGACCACGTACCGCCTCGAACGAATCGTTCGCGAAGAACCGGCGCCAGAGTTATTCCAGGTGCCCGCCGATTTCACGATCGAGAAGGCGCCGATGATGGGATTGGAGAGACGGATCATTCAATCGGTGCCGGCGCCGGCGCGCTGATCTGCGCCTGTAGCGCGTGGGCTTCAGCCCACGCGTTCCATTGCGCTGATTCCTCGGGTCGATCGTCCGTGTATAGTGGGTCGTTTTGGCTTCCACTCATACACGGAGTTTCCTCAATGCGCCGGTGGTTCAAGAGAATCGGTCTGTCCCTGTTCGCGCTCGTTCTTCTAGCTATTGCGGCGCTGCCCGCCATCGTCGGCATTCGACCGATCTCAAGGCGATATTCGCCTACGTCAAGACGATACCGCCGGCGCAGCACAGGGTGGACAACAGTCTTCCGCCCACCGAGTGTCCACGCTGTGGCCTGCGCCACGGGGCGGGGAACCAGAACAAGCCGCTTGATTAGGGTTCCACGCGGAATTCGCGATTACCGGCCGGTTGACCGTTGATCAGAATCTCAACGCGGTAGTTGCCGTGCGGGAAGCCGCCAGAGTTCTGCAGGTGGAATTCGGTGGCGGCCGCGCGCGTGTATGACACATCGCGTTTGGCTTCGCTGACCACCTGGCCGTTGAGAAGCCACCGCACCGTTACGGTGCCGTAGCCGGGATCATCCGACAACAGCGACACATACACCGTCTCATCCGGCTTGAACCGCGTGGTGTGCGTTCCGACGCTGTTATCCGGATTGAGAGACTTACCGAGCTGCAACGTGGCGATCCGGAGCGGCTCACTTGGGCCGCACGCGACGCCGAGCGCCACGGCGATGAGTATCGTCCCAGCCAGCCCGCGCCGCACCAATTCGTACATCCGTAAATCCGTCTAATCCGTAAATGATGTCAGCCTCTGTGTGATTGTGCGCGTTTTCGGACCACATAGGCAAGAGTCGCGATGCTGAGCACGACGGCGGTGACCGCGAACTCCGTCACGGTTGCCGTCGTCAACACCCAGGTGATGAGCCCGGCCGCGAGGAATGGGGCCGCACTGGCGCCCCGTATTCTGAACGGCGTACCCGCCATGCGGACGTCTCGCCGTGCGAGCTCCAGTGCCGCGCCGCATGCCAGCAGGTACAGCAGCAGCAGGCCGACGTTGGAAATGACTGCGAGCACCTGAAACGTCTGTGTGCCGGCAAGCGCGAGGGCGAGGGCCGCATGCGTCCAGATGGCCACGCTTGGCGTTCGATGCTGCGGGTGGACGTACGCAAGGATCGAAGGCGCGAATCCGTCGCGCGCAAGTGCATAGAGGCTGCGCGGTGTACTCAGCATGTCTCCGCACTGGTAGCCGAACATTGAACAGACAGCGCCTGCCAGCATCAGCGTGGCGCCTGCACTGCCGAGAAAGCGCGCCGCCGCCTCCGCCAGGGGGGCTGCCGTTTGCTGCGCCAGCGCCGGGCCCAGCACACCCTGGGCTACCATCTGAATCGCTACATACAGCGTGGTGGTGATCGCAAGGGCGAGAAAAATAGCGCGCGGTACGGTGTGTGCGGGATTGCGGACCTCGCCGCTCGGCGCCAGCGCCACCTCGACGCCGGCGTAGGCAAATATCAAAACAAGGACGGCCCGAGCCACTGAATCGGCGTCCGGAATTCCGGGCCACGTCAGGGCCGAGGCATCAACGAAGAACATTCCTACGCCTACGAAAACAAGGAGCGGTGCCAGCTTCGCCACCGTAACCACTTCGATCAGTCGCGTGCCTGACCGGACACCTCGTGCGTTGAGAAACGCGAGCGTCGCGAGGATGGCGGTCAGTATGGCGATGCGCGCGCTCGGGAGACGGAGCGCCGGAACGAGCGATCCGAGCTGATCGGCGAGCGCGGTCGACACACCCGCAACGGCGAGCATTCCCGTGAGCCACTGGAGCACGCCCGCGAGAAGCGCCACGTACGGACCGTACGCGGTTTCGACATACGCATAAATGCCGCCGGTCATCGACACGCGGCTGCCCGCCACCGCAAGCGTCACAGATATCAGCGCCATCATCGCCGCGCAGACCAAGAACGCGAGCGGCGCCGCGGCGCCCATTCCCTGCGCGACGAGTGCCGGAAGCACGAAGATCCCGGCGCCCACCGTCGTGTTGACAATGGCCGCGGTGAGCTGACGAACGCCGATCGCGCGAACGAGGGCGGCTTCGCCAGAAGGGCGAGTTTCGCCGGAAGGGGGAAGTGGGAAGGGGTTGGAAGGGGTTGGAAGGGACACGGATTGCGGGAGCCGACCCTCACATTGACGTGCGGGCCGGCCCCCCGGACGTGTGTGGACGGACTACGAGGTCGTCAGATGCTTCTTGAAGTGATCGACCGTGCGCTGCCACGCAAGCGCCGCCGCGTCCTTGCTGAACCGTGGCGTCGTGTCGTTGTGGAAGCCGTGCTGCGTGCCCGGGTACTGGAACATCTGATAGGCGATGCGGTTCGCCTTCAGTGCGGTTTCGTACGCCGGCCACATGCCGTTGATCCGCTCGTCATCCTGGGCATACTGGATGAGCATCGCCGCCTTGATCTTCGGCACATCCTCCGCTCGCGGCGCGCCGCCGTAGAAGGGAACGCCCGCCTGCATGTCGGCGCCAAGCTGCACCGCCAGGTTGTTAACGACACCGCCGCCAAAGCAGAACCCCGTCGCGCCAAGCCGTCCGGTGCTGTCGGGCCGGGTTTTGACATAACGTGCTGTTGCCAGGAAATCGGCCATCATCTTTGCCTGGTCCAGCTTGCGCTGCATTTCCACGCCGACTTCGTCGGTGCCAGGGTATCCGCCCAGTGACGTCAGCGCGTCCGGACCGATTGCCATGAAACCGGCCACCGCGGCACGACGCACAACGTCTTCGATGTGGGGGGTCAGACCGCGGTTCTCATGGATCACGATGATCGCGGGAATGCGGCCGGTGGCGTTGGCAGGACGTGCGAGCAGCGCGCGAATCTTGCCGTAGCCGTCGGGTGACGGAACGTCGATGCGTTCGGTCTTGATTCGCGGATCGTTGGGTGCGACCTGCTGTGCCTCCGCGTATTTCGGGCTGAGCGCCTCGAGGATGCCGACCGCCGTGACGCCGCCAACCGCGTACTTTCCGGCCCCGTCAAGAAAGCCGCGACGGTCGATCAGTCCATGGACATAGCGATCAAACAGCTTCCAGACTTCCGGGTGCAGATCTTTGGTGTTGACTACTTCACTCATGCACGTGCCCTCCAGGAGGTTGTCGCGAACGAAGATTGCCCGGTATTTTTTCCGGAGCATACCATGCCGCGCTACGGATCATTCGCGGCGGAGACCTTCAGGTCTCCGGATGAGCTGAATCATGAATCGCGACTTTCCATCAGGCATCGTCCGCGAGGTTGGCCACCGGCCGTGGCCGTTGCCCGAGCGTCCGTGGGTGATGACGCAAAGCTGGCACGACCTGCTCTTCGTGCACTGGCCCATCGCGACCAGCGTGCTGCGGCCGCTCGTTCCGCCCGAACTCGAGCTGGACGCGTTCGACGGAATCGGCTGGCTTGCGGTCGTCCCGTTTCATATGACGAACGTCGCGCCGCGCGCCGTCCCTGCGCTCCCGTGGGTCTCTGCGTTTGAGGAGCTGAACGTGCGCACATACGTGACATGTCAGAACAAACCAGGCGTCTATTTCTTCAGTCTCGACGCCGCCAACTTCCTGGCGGTGGCCGCGGCTCGGGCGATGTTCAATCTTCCGTACTACCGGGCGACGATGGCGTTTCGAGCAGAAGGTGGGTGGCTCAATTACGAGAGCCGGCGTACGGGTGACGCTGGCGGAGCCCACTTCAAGGGGCGATATCGACCGGTCGGCCCCGTGTTCCATCCAGCGCCGGGTACGCTGCAGCATTTCGTGACCGAACGGTACTGTCTCTATACCGTCGATCAGGCCCGGCGTGTAAGACGACTTGAAATCCACCATCCACCCTGGCCGCTGCAGCCTGCCGAGGCCAGCATCGAGGTGAATACGATGCCGGATGCGAACGGCATCGCCGCGCCAACGATGCCCCCGCTCTTGCACTTCGCAAAACGCCAGGATGTCGTCGCATGGCTGCCGGAAACTGTCACGAGTGATTGATGATTGTGATCATGGTTGGGTCTTGATGATTTGGTGTAAGCGATGGCCTTTAGTGATTTCGCGCGATTTGACACAATCACGGTAACAACTTGTTGCTTCACTGGTCCCTCGTGTTCGTCACAGCCGTCATCGCAGGCGGCATCAACTCGGTTGCCGGCGGCGGAAGTCTGCTTACGTTTCCGACACTCATCTGGCTGGGCGTTCCCTCCATTAACGCCAACGCCACGAACACCGTGGCGATTTGGCCAGGCACTCTGGGCAGCGTCTGGGCATACCGCCGCGAGCTGAAGGGCGTCGATCCTCGTGTCTACGCGCTCATCGTCCCGAGCGTCGTCGGGGGTGGCGCTGGCGCCGTTTTGCTGCGTGTGACACCGCCAGGCGTTTTCGACGTGATCGTCCCGGTGCTTGTCGGCTTTGCGACGTTTCTCTTCATGATTCAGGAGCCGCTCCAGCGACGGTTCAACTGGACTGTCGCCCACGAAGCGAGGTCGCACTGGCTCTCGTGGACGATGTTCTACCAGCTGCTCGTGGGCGTTTATGGCGGGTACTTCGGCGCGGGTATGGGCATCCTGATGCTCGCCGCACTGAGCCTGATGGGGCATACCGACATCCTCCAGATGAACGGCCTCAAGAACCTGCTGGCCACGTGGATCAATGCGGTCGCCGCGATCTACTTCATGTTTGCCGGGCTCGTGTTCTGGGGCGACGCCATCGTTATGGCCATCGGCACCATCATTGGCGGTGTCGGAGGCGCCATGCTGGCGCGTCGCATGGACCGGGATGCGGTACGTCGCGTCGTCATCGTGATTGGCTTCACGCTCGCGCTGTCGCTGCTGCTGAGACTTTGATCGGGGATCCGGGATCCGGGATCCCGGATCCCGGATCCCGGATCCCGGATCCCTGATCCCTGATCCCCGATCCCCGATCCCCGTCCAAGTTACGATGTAACCGTGTCTGCCGGCCCCGTTCAGCGGGCGGAGGTTTCCCGTTTCGTCGAATTCAGCCGTGCGCAGTGGGCGAGTCTGCGCGCAGCGACGCCGCTGCCGCTCTCAGAAGCGCAGCTCCGCGGTCTGGTTGGTCTCAACGAGCGGATGTCGCTCGACGAGGTCGCAGACATCTACCTGCCGCTCTCGCGCCTCCTGAACCTGTACGTGCAGGCCACGCAGACGCTGCACCACGCCACGGCGACGTTTCTGGGATCCGATGCGCCGCGTGTTCCGTTTGTGATTGGGCTCGCCGGAAGCGTCGCGGCAGGCAAGAGCACGGCGTCGCGGATTCTTCAGGCGCTCCTGGCACGGTGGCCGAGCCATCCCCGTGTGGACCTGATCGCCACGGATGGATTTCTCTGGCCGCGGCGCGTGCTCGAGGCGCGCGGCCTCATGGAGCGCAAAGGGTTTCCCGAAAGCTACGACGTCCGCCGCCTGCTGCGGTTTCTCGCCGATCTCAAGTCCGGGGCGCCGGAAGTTCACGCGCCCGTCTATTCCCACCTCGCCTACGACGTTGTCGAAAACGAGGTGAGCGTGATTCGGCAGCCCGACATTCTGATCGTCGAGGGATTGAACGTGCTCCAGACGGGTACGGGACGAGCGCCGATGTTCGTATCGGACTTCTTCGATTTTTCTATCTACGTGGATGCGAACGAGTCGGATATCGAGCAGTGGTACATCGAGCGCTTCTTGATGCTGCGCGAAACGGTCTTCCGCAATCCCTCGTCATACTTCCACAAGTACGCGGACCTGACGCCCCAGGCTGCTGTGGACACCGCGCGTACGATCTGGCGGAGCATCAATCTGGTCAACCTGCGTGACAACGTGCTGCCCACCCGCGAGCGAGCGCACCTGATTCTCGAAAAAGGACGCGATCACGCCGTCAGGCGCGTTCGCCTCCGGAAATCGTAGCGTCCTCGATTTCGGCGGTCATTTCGGCCCCCGCCAGAATGGAAGCCAAACGTCAGCGGGCCAGCAGTATTGCCATGTCAATGTTCCCCGTCAGTCTTCGTGGCAGGGTTTGCTGTCGTCTGTGTCCAGGCCGGAGGGTCGCTTGCCGGGAATGACTCCTCGGACGCTTCCAGAACGGGATCGGTGTCCGGTCGGCGATACTGCAGTACTGCCCGTAGTTTTCCTCGTCGCCGCGACCGTATGTCGGGGCCGGTCAGCGCCCACCAGGCAAGGACACCGGCCGCGCACATCATCACGCCGCTCGCCGCGGAGCGCTTCCGGACGGCGGCGACGAACAACCCACCTGCCACCATAGACGCGATCCAGCGTTCAACATCCCATCTCAGGGGCCTGCGGTGCGTATCCCATACGCTCGGGCCACTTCGATGCAACTCGAGATTTTTCATCGTCACGATGCGCTCCGCGCTTCCCAGGTGCAACCGATATGCCTCAACGAGATTTGCGTGACAGGTTTTCGTACATACGTCCGTCTAGGCGCGCTACAGGCTCCGAATGCAACGAGGTGGACAATAACTCGCCACGTACCGCGGCTGTTCACGAAAGCGCGCGACGGCGGGCGTTTCTGCGGATGACATCCGCCTTTGCTGCTTGTACGGACGATGGCACGCAGGTTGCTCAAAGACAAAGTGGTACGACCGCCCAGCTACCCAAAGGAGCAACCAATGGCAACCCCACACTCGGAATCGCTCGATGATGTTCTCCGCCGCGTTCAGGGGGAATACATCGAAATGCCGGGCTTGCGGTTGACATTGGCCCAGGCACAGCGGTTGTGGGGCCTCGATCGTACCGCGTGCGACGCGCTGCTGGGTGCGTTGGTCGACGCCAAGTTTCTCTTTCGCACCCGTGATGGAGCTTTCGTGCGGTCCGACCAGGTCCGCACCACCCGACTCTGACACCTGCCAGGCCTGTTGGAGCAAGTCCTTCCTTACGAGCCGTAAGACCGACGGGCCGACACGCCCCGCCACTCGCACCCGGGCGGCATTGATTTTGGTCAACCGCCCGCGGCCAGTTTCCGGGTCATGGAACGGAGGACAAACCCTTTGTTCTCCGTTCTGTACTTTCCACCAACACCGTGCTTGCAAGCCACGCCGCCAGCTTCCGGAACGCCTTCCCGCGGTGTGCGAGCGCAACTTTCTCCTCGTCGGTAACCTCCGCGAGCGTTGCCGCCTCCGGTGGGTAATAGAAGATAGGATCGTACCCAAACCCTCTTTCCCCGCGCGGAGCCGACGCGATTTCCCCCTCCACGATGCCGGTCGTTTCATAGGTCACGACAGAGTCACGTACTACACAGACTGCCGCCACGAAGCGGGCGGTCCGCGGCGCCGATGGACGGGCCGCAAGACGACGGAAGATCTCTTCAAAGCGCTCGGGATACGTGGCGTCGTCGCCGAGAAATCGCGCCGAGTGCACGCCCGGCTCCCCGTCCAACGCATCCACCAATAGACCGGAATCTTCGGCAACGGTGTGGATGGGCCCCCACTGTGCCGAAGCAGGGGCCGCGATCGTCTTGTCGTAGTACAGCGCCTTGAGGCGGGCGTTCTCTTCGAACGTTCTTCCCGTCTCCTCGGGCTCCGGTACCGGTAGAAAGTCACCAAGGCTCAGTAGTCCCACGGGAAGGTCGCCGAGAATCCGCCGGATCTCCCGCAGCTTGCCCGGATTCGTCGTGGCGACGAGAAGCTTCGTGTGCATTTGGGTGGGTCTGACGGGTTCCTACTTGCCGAGATACTGGCTGATGAAGCCTCGCTGGAGGGCAACGAGCTGCCGTATGCCTGTATCCGCAAGGTCCAGCAGCCTGTTGAGCGCTTCTCGACCGAAGGGCAACGCTTCGGCCGTGCCTTGCAGCTCGATGTAGAGACCCGCTCCCGTTTTGATCACGTTCATGTCGACTTCGGCCTTCGAATCTTCGGAATAGGCGAGGTCGAGCATCGGCTCTCCTTCCACGATTCCGACGCTCGTTGCGGCTACGTAGTCGTGGACGGGCATGGTGCGAATCAGGTCCTGCTCCCGCATTCTGTTGAGCGCGAGGACGAGCGCAACGAACGCTCCCGTAATCGAAGCGGTGCGTGTCCCCCCATCCGCCTGGATGACGTCGCAGTCGAGCGTCACGGTGCGCTCGCCGAGCTCCTCGAGTCGCGTGACGGCTCGCAGTGACCGACCGATGAGGCGCTGAATCTCCTGCGTTCGGCCACCCACCTTTCCAGCCGTCGCCTCACGCTGTGAGCGCGTGGTCGTCGCCCTCGGCAGCATGCCGTATTCGGCTGTGACCCATCCTTTGCCCGTATTTCGCCTGAACGGCGGCACTCGATCTTCGACGCTCGCGGCGCAGATGACCTTTGTCTTGCCCGCTTCGACGAGCACAGAACCTTCGGCGTGGATCAGGTAATTGGGTACGATTCGGGTGGGGCGGAGCTGTTCCGAGAGACGTCCGTCGGCGCGCATCGAAACACTCTAACTCACCGCTCCTCCCGAACCACGGAGAAATCGCGCTCGAGCGGCCGGCGCAGGTCGACGTGGCCTGCGAGTGTGTCGACTTCGCGGCCATCGATCAGGATCTGCACACGCTGAACCGTCGGAAGGTTGGCGGTCACGGCGTTGACGATTGCATAGACGGTCAGGAGCTCCGTGGCGGATCCGCCCGGATGTCGCGTGGACACCTCGGGACTGATGTCGACAAATGCATCGCCGCGCTCACTCACATAGAAAGCGCGCAGCGCCGTGCCTTCGGGAATCACCGACGCGTACGGTGCAGGCGCACCCTGAAACTGCGCGTCGAGGATTGCACGCGCCTGCGGGACGGTCCCTTCGGCGAGCGACACCTCGCGCCGGACGGCGACAAGCTCGTTGCCGTCCGCCGAGCCGTAGAAGAGCGTAGCCGTGATGCGCGGGACGCCAGGCGGTGGCGGAGCGGGCCCCTCGGCGATCCGCTCGACCGTCGGCTGCACCCCCGCAATGCGTTCGAGGCTGCGCCTGATGCCCCACGCGAGCAGTCCGATGAGAAGTACGCCAACGCCGATGGTGAGATACCGGCGCGATGTCACTGCGGACGCTGTTCCTCCATGTACGACCGGAAGCGCACCACGCCGTCGTAGATGCCCTGTGCCACGGCGTTCTGATATTCCTCGGATCTCACGAGCCGCTGCTGGCGGTCGTTCGTGAGATACCCCATCTCAATCAGCGCGGCCGGCATGTTGACGCTCGTCAGAACCCGGAGCGGCGCTTCCTGGCGGGGGCGGGCGCCCATCGGCACCTTCGCGCCGCGCAGCGCTTCTTCAAGGACCGTGGCCAGCATGGCCGATTGATCCACGTGTCGCGCCTGTGCAAGGTCCCACTGGATGACGTCGATGATCCGCGTTGCGCCGCCGAGCACCGGAAGCAGGACGGCATCGGCCTGCGCTGCTCGTCGTGCGTCTTCGCCTTCCCGGTCCAGCCGCAGGTAAGACACCTCCGCGCCCGCAACTCCCGCAATCGGCGAGGCGTTGAGATGAAGGCTGAGAAAGAGGTCAGCTTTCGCGTTGTTGGCCGCGGCCGCGCGATCGTCGAGGCTGACGAGAGTGTCGTCGTCACGGGTCAGAATGACGCGAACACCCATTCGCATCTCGATGAGCGTCCGCAACCGGCGCGCCACCTGCAGCGTGATCTGCTTCTCTTCCACTCCGTCCGATCCGTGTACGCCTGCGTCGCTCCCGCCGTGTCCAGGATCGATCACGATCGTCTGCAACAGCGAGCGTGGCACGCTCAAGAGTGGCGGGGCAGCGGCGTCTGGCGGCGGAGTCGGAGCTGGCGGCGGCGTTGCTGCCGCTGCCGCATCCGCGCCGGCCGGCGTGGCGACCTCGATGGCGATGCGAGTGATGCCGCCCGCATCCGCGGGAGTAAATCGCGCGGTGCCTGCGCGATCACCGAGGACGATGAAGACGGTGGTCGGCTGATCGCCGGGCCGGAACCCGTCGATAAGTCCCGCGCCCTCGCCTGGAAAACCGAGGTCGAGGGCGTCTGCCTCGATGCGCGCCACGACGCGGTTGCCTTCCCTGGTCACTCGTACAGGCGTCGCGGGGGCGATCTCGACGGTGGCGCGCGTCGGCGGACCGGCGGCATCAATCCGCGCCGTGACCCGCGGCACTGTGACGTCGCCGACAATCAGCAGGCGTGACGGGCGGCGCAGGTCGATGCGTGCGTCGAGCAGAGGCGCAAGCCCCCGAGGCAGGAACTCGACGGGTACCAGCCAACGATTTCCCGATCGAACGGGCGGTACCGGCAGCGCCACGATACGGCCGCTCACCGATGCCATCGGGCGGTCGGCCGACAGCACCAGCGTCCGTCCCTGATATGTAAGGGTGATCCCCCCCGCGAGCGTGTCTTCCCGCACTGCCACCTTGAAGAGAGCCGCGACGTCGTCGAGGGCGATCAGTTCCTGGCCATTGGCCATGGTTGTTGCAATCGGCCTGCGGCCCTCGCGCGAAACGAGAATGAGCGGCGCTCCCGGTGCGGTCCCTTGCGCGTGCAGCCAGGACACCAGGAGCAACGCAAAGAGAAGGAAGGCAACTGCGACGCGCACGGCCTCATGATCGCACGAACGTTTTGCCAGTGCCTGCTATGATTCGCGGCTGATGAGCCCGGCACGCGTTCGTCCACCAGCCGGCAGGGTTCCGCCTCGCAAGCGGGTGGCGCCACCACCTTGGGCGGTGTCTCCTGCCCGTCGCGCGCACCACGTCCCGACAGCCCACGTCGCGGTACGCCCGGTCCAGCACCAGCCGCCGAGCGTGCCCGGTAGGCGGCCACGGTTGGTGCGCCGACGGAGCACGGATGTGGACCTGTTCGTCAAGTTTCTCGACTTGCCCTGGCCGGCTCGGCCGCATCGTTTGCCATCGCAGCCGAAGTTTCCTGTCAACGACGTGGTACGTGCCCCGGCGGCGTCCATGGGCGTGGCGGCACTTATAGGATCGCGCCGACGCCGATCGCGATAAGCTGTTAGCCCATAGGAGGAGCATCGTGAGACGCACATTGACGGCCCTCGGCATCGGGACGCTTGTGGCAGTCACCCCGGTGTCCGCACATCATTCTTTCGCTGCGTACTATTTCGAAGATCAATCAATCACGCTCGAGGGTGTAGTCCAGGAATTCCAACTCCGCAGCCCGCACGCGATCCTGATATTCACCAGCCGCGATCGAGATGGACGCGAGCAGACGTTCTCGGCCGAGTGGGGCAACCCGCGCCGGTTGAGCAGTCAGGGCGTAACGAAGGACACGCTCAAGCCCGGTGACGCAGTCGTGGTGACGGGCAGCCCGGGACGCGTCGGTTCCGAGAACAAGGTCCACCTGAAGGGCATCAAGCGCCCGGCAGACGGGTGGGCGTGGGCCGGGGGCGGGCGCAGGTAGCCCACGAATCAAGTCACGGGGCACAAGGCACAAGTCACACGGCACAATAGAAGCACAAATCAGAAGTCACACGTGTGTCTTCATATTCAGTTCAGCTTTGTCTCTCTTTCGGAGGGCCAATGAGCAATAGATTCCACTGCGTCGCGGCGACGGCCATTGCTGCAACCCTGTTCGTGAGTCCATCGCTCGCAGCCGGCCAGGCAATTCCGTCGGTTCCACCGACGCAGGGCTCGGTCTGTCCCGACAACAACCCGCTGGCCGTGCTTGCGTGCGCGAGGGAACAAGCGAAAACGTTCAAGGCGCCGCGGACGAAAGACGGCAAGCCGGATCTATCCGGGTATTGGGGCGGCACGCAGATTCCGCACGAAAACCTGGAAGCGCATCCTCGGACGCCGGATGACAACGGCGGCCCGAGTTTTGTGGTCGACCCGGCCGACGGCAGAGTACCGATGCAGGCATGGGCCGAAGCGCAGCGAGCGCAGAACCGGGCAAAGTACATCGACCAGAACGCGCAGTGCTTCCAGTCGGGCGTGCCGCGTCACCTGTACATGGGCCAGTACCAATTCCTCCAGACGCCGACGCGTCTCGTGCAGCTCTCGGAAGAGACAAACGCGTTCCGCAACATCGTCCTGGACGGACGCCCCCATGTCGGAAGGGACATCGTGCTGTGGCAAGGTGATTCCCGCGGACGATGGGAGGGTGAGACTCTGGTTGTCGAAACGAGAAACCAGAACGGCCGCGCGTGGCTCGATCAGCAGGGACGATTTGTGACCGACGCGGCGGTCATCACCGAACGCTTCACGATGTTCGAGCAGAATTCGCTGCTGTGGGAAATCACGATCAACGATCCGCTCGTCTACACACGCCCGTTTTCGATGGCCTCGGCGCTTCGTCGGAACACGCGAGCCGGGTTCGAAATCTGGGAAGAGTCGTGTTACGAAGGCGAGGCGAATTCAGATCATCTTCGCAACCTCGGCTACCGGACTTATCCCGGTATTTCCTCCAGGGAGGCGCAGGTACTCAAGGATGCCTTCGAACGGGCAGCAGCCACCAGGAGTTCGAAATGAACACACGGCTATCAATCGCGTGTCTCGCAGTCGCAATTATTGGTGCTATCGCGTCTATTGCTTCGGCTCACCACTCCCTGACCGTCGAGTTCGACATTACGAAGACAGTGACGCTGACAGGTTCGATCACCGAGATGAAGTGGACCAACCCACACGCGTGGTTGTACATCGACGTCAAGGACGAAAAAGGAGAAGTTCGCAACTGGGCGATCGAGTTTGCGAGTCCGAATTCTTTGTACCGTCGCGGCTGGCGTCAAACCGATCTGCCGCCGCGCTCCACGATAACGGTTACGGGATATCCCTCGCGTGACAGTTCCCGCACGATCAGCTCGACGGATGTGAAGCTGCCCGATGGCCGGACGTTGTTCGCCGGTACTCCAACGGACGGCAAGCAGTGAGGACACCCGTGAATAAGCCTCGGATCGCTCCCATTGTCGGGATGCTCGTGACGGTGGCGATGCTCGCCGTCACATCGGTGACCGGCTCCGGTCAGGCCCAGACGACGTACAAGGGGCCGCGGACGCAGGATGGGCAGCCGGATCTGCAAGGCGTATGGCAGGCCGTCAATACGGCCGTGTGGAACATTCAGGATCACCCGGCCGCGCTCGGCATCCCGGCCGGGCAGGGAATTGTCGAGGGGAATGAGATTCCCTACCTGCCCCTGGCGCTTGCGAGGCGCCAGGCGAACTACAGGAACCGCTTTACCGACGACCCCGAATCGAAATGCTTCATGGTAGGGACGCCGCGCATCAACTACATGCCGCACCCGCTGGAGATCGTGCAGTCGCCGAATCAGGTGACGATTCTTTACGAGTACGTTCACACGTCGCGCCACATCTATCTGAACAGCAAGCATCCCGAAGGCAAGATTCAGTGGTTCATGGGCGACTCACGAGGACGCTGGGACGGCGACTCGCTCGTGGTGGATGTGGTCCACTTTACGGATCAGAACTGGCTCGATCGTTCAGGTAACTATCACAGCGACGACATGCACCTGGTCGAGCGATGGACCCGTACGAGTCCGGATCACCTCTGGTACGAAGCGACGATCGAGGATCCGTCGGTGTTTGCCAGGCCTTTCAAGATGCGTTTCCCGCTCTACCGCCGTATCGAGCCGAACATTCAGCTTCTCGAATACGAATGCCAGACGTACCTGGAGCTCGAGAAGGAACGACGGGCCGGCGTGACCGCGGGCGATCGCTGAAGTAGCGCGCGGCCTTCAGCCTGTCGCCGCAGTGGACCGCCGATAGACGTAGTGTCCGGCTTTAGCCGGACCTGCCACGGGCCACGGCGACACAGAGACGGGTGTTCGAGTACTTGCGTACGTAGTGTCCGGCTTCAGCCGGACCTAACGCATCGCCGTCGTGCCGTCCCATCGCCTCCCGGCGCCGCACGCCGGAAACCTCGCTTCGTTCATGCCCTACCGGTTCCTCCGCGAGTAGTTGCTGATTCGATCGCCCGCCGAGCGCGGCATACACCGCCAGTGCTGATTCGAGCTTTACGGATCGCGCGAACCGAACTCGCGTCGGGGAATCACTTCGCTCGGTTTCGAGGGAAATGTGTCGGCGTGCGTCGCAGGTCGGCGACGGTTCCGCACGACGACGCTGCGATCGCGAGCCAGAAGGATGAACCCGTAGTGTCCGGCTTTAGCCGGACCTGCCAAGGCATCTGCTCAGCCGAACTTCACTCGCCCGGGATGCGTATAGACGTTGAACCGATCGCCGCGGACGAAGCCGAGCAGCGTGATGCCGGCGCGGTTCGCCAGATCGATCGCCAGACTGGATGGTGCCGAGACCGCAGCAATGAGCGGGAGTCCGCCGAGATACGCCTTCTGGACGATTTCGAATGACGAACGACCGCTGACGAAGAGCAGCGAATCCTCGAGGGGCAGGCGACCGCTCATCAGCAGTCGTCCCAGCAGCTTATCGACCGCGTTGTGCCGGCCGACGTCCTCGGCGCTGAGCTGCAGTGCTCCGGCAGTATCGAACACGCCCGCGGCATGGAGACCGCCTGTTTCCGCAAAGGCGCGCTGCGCGTCGCGCAGCACGTGCGGCAGCCGGACGATAGTGTCTGCGTCAACGGTCCAGCGTGAGGCGAGTGGCGGGCCATCGATGGTGAGAGACTCCAGCGTCCGCCGGCCGCACATGCCGCACGACGAATTCATCGCGACCTGGCGGCGTTGACCGATTAAGTCGGGGACATCCGCCGCACGGTGCGGCGCGAGTGTCACGTTGACGACGTTGGCCTCGTTACCGCATTCGATGTGCTCGATGTCTGCCGCTGCGCGAACGACGGATTCTGTGAACAGAAATCCTGCCGTCAGGTCGACATCCGAACCTGGCGTGCGCATGATGACCGAGAAGGGCTCTCCGTGAAGACGCACTTCCAGCGGGACTTCCTCGGCCACACGGTCGGTGGCGGCGATGGTCCGCTGCGCTTCGGCCCTCAGCACATCCACCTGAACGACGCCAGATACGGAAGACATGCGATCCGCCGGGCATGATACCGCACTCAGCGAAGCCCCCAGTGTGCTCGACGGCCGAGGCGGGGCCTCGCTGGTGGTATGCTGCGCTGCTCGCGACCACCGTGCGCCCGCGCACGCTAAAGCGTGCGCTCTACACTGGTCAGGAGGCAACGATGACACCGGTCACACGGCGTTGGCCGATAGCCGCCGCAGGCGTCGTCATGCAGATCGCGCTCGGCGCAGTGTATGCCTGGAGCGTCTTTCGAATTCCGCTGACGCAGGAATTCGGGTGGACGATTTCCGAGGTCACGCTCACGTTTACGATCGCCATCTTCGTCCTGGGCTTTGCTGCGTTCGCCGGTGGATTGTGGATGCGACGAGTGGGTCCGCGCACGGTCGCCGTGGCATCGGGAGTTCTCTACGGCGTCGGCGTTCTGCTCGCGGGCTTTTCTGACGGCCGACTCTGGTGGATGTACGGCTCGTACGGCCTGATGGGCGGCATCGGTCTCGGGCTCGGCTACATCGTCCCGGTTGCGACGCTCGTGCGATGGTTTCCCGATCGGCGGGGAATGATTACCGGCATAGCCGTGGCCGGTTTCGGCGCTGGGGCGCTCATTACGGCGCCGCTGGCCACGCGGTTGGTCGCAAGCGTCGGCGCGCCGCGAACATTCGTCGTGCTCGGCATTGTCTACCTTGCTGCGGTGACGTGCGCGGGACTGTTCATGAAGAACCCGCCGGCCGGATTCGTGCCGAGCGGCTGGACGCCGTCGGCGGCGCAGCAGAAGCAGCGCTCCACTAAGGTGTACACGCTGCAGGAGGCGTTGGCGAGCTGGCAGTGGTACGGCCTGTGGGCGCTGCTGTTTCTGAACACGACCGCCGGCATTGCCATCATTTCGCAGGCGGCGCCCATGGCAGAGGAAATTACCGGGGCGAGTGCGGCCGCGGCGGCGGGACTCGTGGGCGCGATTTCGATCGCGAACGGCGCCGGTCGGTTCCTCTGGGCGTCGCTGTCGGACAGCATCGGTCGTCGCACCGTGTTTCTGATCATGTTTCCGCTCCAGGGGCTTCTCTTCGCGTTGCTTCCGGCAGTCAACAGCTTTGGGGCATTCACGGTGCTCGCATGCATCATCATGCTGTGTTACGGAGGCGGCTTCGGCACGATGCCGGCATTCGCGGCGGATCGATTCGGCGCCGAGAACGTCGGGTCGATCTACGGTCTCATGCTGACCGCGTGGAGCTTCGCCGGTGTCCTCGGGCCGATGCTGATTGCCGCACTGCGTCAGCAGACGGGCCAGTATGGCGATGCGCTCTACGTCATCGCCGGGCTCATGTTCGTCAGCACGATTATTCCGGTGCTGCTCGGGCGAGCGGGACGTGCGGTGACCGTGTCAACACCGCTCCCAGCGAAGACGAATTGATCGGCGATGGCGTGGCGATGGCAAGGATGTGAGCCACAAAGATCAGTCATCGTGCACGCGGACCGCGGCGTACGCGGATTGATGTTACCGCTATGCCGCGCTTCGTGACCTTTGTGTGCTTCGTGGCTGATAAATCATGAGTCTATTTGGCATCGGACAGCAGAAGCCCCGTCATTACCGCGAAATGGCGAGGGTGGCGTGGGAGAACCGCGATCAGCTTCCCTTCGCGTGGCGAATCCTGAAAGACGGCGTTTGTGATGGATGCGCGCTGGGCACGTCCGGCATGTCTGACTGGACACTCCCCGGCGTGCATCTGTGCATGGTCCGCCTCGAGCTGATGCGACTGAACACGGCACCGGAACTCGATTCCTCCGTGCTCAGTGATGTCGCGTCGCTGCGGACCCGCTCGTCGCAGGAGCTTCGCGACCTCGGCCGGCTCGGCCAGCCGATGATTCGGCGTCCTGGGCAGCGCGGATTCACGGTGATCTCGTGGGACCAGGCGCTCGACACGATTGCCGCCGCCGCGAGAGCAACTCGAGGCGAACGCGTTGCCATGTACCTGACCTCGCGCGGTATCACCAACGAGGTCTACTACGCCGCCCAGAAAGCCGTGCGCTTCATGGGTTCGAACCACGTGGACAATTCGGCACGGCTCTGTCATGCCGCGTCCACATCGGCAATGCGGGTCGCGCTCGGTTACGGCGCCGCCACTTGCAGCTACGTGGACTGGCTCAATGCGGATCTCATCGTCCTGTTCGGTTCGAACGTGCCGAACAACCAGCCCGTTACCACGAAGTACCTGCATCACGCGAAGCAAAACGGCGCGCAGATCGCGATCGTCAACCCGTACCGCGAGCCGGGACTGGTTCGGTACTGGATTCCGTCGATCGCGCAGAGCGCTGTGTCCGGAACCGCACTGGCGGACCACTGGTTCGACGTCCACACCGGCGGTGACTCTGCTTTTCTGCTGGGCGTGCTCCGCGCGCTCATCGAACGCGGGGGCATTGACGAGGCGTTCGTGCGCGACCGGACGACCGACTTTGACCTGGCGCGGGCCGTTGCCGTGGCAGAAAGCTGGACGGGAATCGAGGCGGCGAGCGGCATGACGCGCAAGCGCATTGAAGAGTTCGCGCAGTTGCTGATGGATCGGCCTAACACCGTATTCGTGTGGTCGATGGGGCTCACGCAGCACGTGAACGGTGTCGAGACAATCAAGGCGCTCATGAACGTCGGCCTCGCGCGGGGGCTGCCGGGCCGTCCCAATCGCGGGCTCGTGCCCATTCGGGGCCATTCGGGTGTTCAGGGTGGCGCCGAGGTCGGATGCATTCCAAAAGTCGACTCGGCCACGGCCGCTCGGTGGGCCGGCCTGTGGGGATTCCCCGTACCGCAGACGCCTGGATGGACGACCCCGGAGATGGTCGAGCACAGCGCGCGCGGCGAAGTGGACCTGTTCTGGATGGTCGGCGGCAACTTCCTCGAGACGCTCGCCGACGCCGATCGCTCGCGTGCGGCGCTCCGGCGGCCCCGCCTGCGCATCCACCAGGACGTCGTTTTGTCGTCATCGATGCTGGTAGATGGCGACGGAGACGTGCTGCTGCTGCCTGCCGCGACCCGCTATGAATCGCCGGGGGGAGGCTGCGAGACGTCCACCGAGCGGCGCATCATCTTCTCGCCCGAGATTCCTGGGCGAAGGATTGGCTCGGCCCGGCCGGAATGGTGGGTATTCCGCGAGGTCATGACGCGCATCGATCCCGAGCGCGCCAATCTCGTCGGTATGTCCGATGCAGCGGCGATCCGGCGCGAGATTGCCCGGGCGACCCCGCTGTATGCCGGCATCGAAACCTTGGCCCGCAAGGGCGATCAGGTGCAGTGGGGCGGCCGGACGCTCTACGCGGATGGGCGTTTCGCAACTCCGGACGGACGGGCGCATTTTGCGGCCGCACCACTCTCGGCTGAGCCGCGGGTGCCAGACACCTTCCTGATGTCGACCCGGCGCGGCAAGCAGTTCAACTCGATGATCCAGCGGGACTTCGACCCGTTGACAGGGGCCCACCGCGACAGCGTGCTCATGAGCGCTGCAGACATGACGCGCCTCCAGCTCGAGGATGGTGCCGCCGTCCGCCTGCGGTCGGCGCACGGCTCGTTCGACGGGCGGCTGATGCGCGCGCCGATCAAGCCGGGCAACCTCGAGGTGCACTGGCCGGAAGGGATGTCGCTGCTTGCAGGCGACGCGATCGACCCCGATTCAATGGAGCCTGACTACAACGCGACTGTAACCGTCGAGCCGTTGGGGGTGATCGAGCGTGCATCGGCGGGCGTCGTGACAGCGTGACGCCGCCAGGGTTGCACGTGAAGAAGATCAGGCCATTGCCGGGGATGCTTACAGCACCGGCGCGACGAGCTTGAACGCCAGCGCTGACGAGCCCGCTGGTGAGCGCAACGAGCACGTACAAACCGACGTAGACGCGCTGCAGCGCCTTGAGTCTGTCGGCGTTCGCGCGTGCGGTGAAATACACGAGCGACGCCAGTTCCTGCGTAAGAGGCCCCACTTCCGCGGTGCGCCAGTTTTCGCAGTATTCATCGAGCGTCTGCGTCAGCACCGGCTGCGGAAATCGCAGGGGCCGCCTGCCATGAGGGCCGTAGGTGACGTCTGTCCTGCTGTTCGCACGCGGCTTGAGTGCCGTAATAGCGAAGAAGCAGCAGCCGAGCGATACGAGGGCGTAGCAGGCGAGATAAACGGCGATAGGCGCTCCGGTCACCGGCAGAAGCCCTATCGTGTCGCCGCGCATCGCAATCACGAGATTGATGGCGTTGAGGCTGCCGAGAATGAGCAGCGCAAATCGCGTTTTCTTGTCGCTGTGCTCGGCCTCGTCCTGCAGCGAATCGTACTGGTCGACGAGCGCGCGATAACGTTCCCACGGCTGGAGCGGCCGCGTTTCCAATGCCATCTCCGCGTCGCGCTGACGTCGGCGCTCGAGCTTGGCCTGATCGACCGAACGGATGAAATCCTCGGGCGTGGTATGTGCCAGCACCGTGCTAATCCGCTGCTGCGACGCGCTGCTCGCCGCGCGCTGTGTCGTGCACGAGCACGAGGTAACGCGGGCTCACCTCTCGCATCAACGCGAGCTGGGCGTCGAGCACGCGTTCACCGGTTCGTATTGGGGGACGAACGTAACTGCCGTCTGCGCGAAGCTCGCGCGCCTTGACGTTGTCTGCAAGGTACAGACGCAGAATCTCGAACAGGCGGCGTCGCAAACCTGCGTCCTTCAGCGGCACCATTACCTCGACGCGCCGATCGAGATTCCGAGGCATCAGGTCCGCGCTGCCGATGTACACCTCGTCGTTCCCGCCGTTTCGGAAATACCAGGCCCGGCTGTGCTCGAGGAAGCGGCCGACGATGCTTCGAACGCGGATGCGTTCGCTGACGCCCGCGACGCCAGGCCGCAGGCAGCAGAGGCTGCGCACGAGCAGGTCGACGTAGACACCTTCCTGCGACGCGCGATAGAGCAGCCTGATGACGTCGCGATCGACGAGCCCATTCATCTTCAGGATGATGTGCCCGCGTTCGCCGCGGCGATGGCAGGCGATTTCACGGTCGATGAGCGCCGTCAGCGTGCCGCGCATGTTGATTGGCGCGACCGTCAGCGCGCGAAACCGGCCGGGAACGGCACCGGCGCAGAGCGCGTCGAACAGCGAAGCGACGTCGGCTGTAATGTCCTCATCGCATGTGAGAAGCGCAAGGTCCGTGTACGCTCTGCCGGTGAATGCGTTGTAGTTGCCCGACGACAGGTGCGCGTAACGCCTCAGTCGGCCCGCCTCGTGCCGCTCGATCAGCGCCATCTTGGCGTGCACTTTCAGTCCCGCCGGAGACGGAAACACCGAGGCGCCGGCCTGTTGAAGCATGCGCCACCAGTTCACGTTGCGGTGTTCATCCAGACGCGCGTTCAGCTCCACGAGCACGCGGACCTGCTTGCCCTGCCGAACAGCGTCGAGCAGCGCATGCACGACAGGGGATTCGCGATCGGTGCGGTATAGCGTAAGCGCAATCTGAACGACGTCGGGATCGCGAGCAGCCTGTCGGATCATCTCGACAACTGGCTGAAAAGATTCGTACGGGTGGTGAAAAAGGATGTCCCGCTGCTGCGCCGCCGCCAGAACGTCGGTGTGTTGCTCCAAAGCGGCCGGTTCTCGCGGCTGAAGAGGCGGCGACTTCAGGTCGGGGCGAGCGATGCGAGTGACCTCCCACAGCCGTCGAAGGTCGGCAACGGCGCTCGAGCGGTGCACGGCGTCGTCGGCAACCGCGAGTTCACGCGCAAGATCGGCGAGCACGTCTTCGGGCATTCGGCGATCGGCCACCAATGCAGCGACCGGATTCCCCTCGCGCACGCGAAGCACCGTCAGCGCGCGCTCGAGGGCGCCAAGGCCCGCACCGGGCTGTGGCGAGACGTCCACTTCTCGCAGCAATCGAAAACGATGTGCCGCAATCACCTCGGCCTCGGGAAAGACCGTACGCAGGTTCGCGACCACCACCTGGTCCAGCCACACGTACCCGCGAATCGTTCTGTCTTTCTCGATAACGAACGTCGATGCCGCTCGGCGGCTATGAAGGGGCACAAGAGAGGGCAGCGCATCCGGAATCCGCAACAGGAAGCGCCGCTCCTCGCCGGCGGCCATCGTTCTCACCATCAGGTTCATGCCGAGACTCGCAACCTGCGGGAACGGGCGGCTCCGGGCGCATTCGAGCGGCGCCAGTGCCGGATACACGACGTCAGCGAAATGCGCGTCTGCCTCGGCTCGTTCGTCGAGTGTCAGCAGCGTGTAGTCGACGATGTGGATCCCGGCAGCGCGAAGCGCGGGCAGAAGCCGTCTCCGCCAGTACACCTCCATTGTGTAGACGAGGTGCTTCAGCATCGATTCAACGAGCATTCGACGCGCGACGCTGCGTCTCAGTTCTGGCGCGCGCACTCTGACGAAATCGTCCACGTGTGTGCCGACAATCGCCAGGAACTTGACCCGGTCGAGGAGGGGAATCGTGTCGTCCTGCGCCTCTTCGAACACGCGTCCCTGGAATCGGAGGAAGCTCAGCTCACGGTCGTTGAACAGCAGCGGGTCGCTCGGGCGCTCCGGCGTGAGAGCGCCCTCGACGAGCGTCCGGTCCGGTTCGCTCGCGTCGGCGCAGAACGATGTGCAATCTGGTGCAGCTGTTCCGGCAGGCGAATGACCAGACAGACGAATAGAAAAGAATCTGTCCGTTTTCACTCGAGTAAGCAGCAGCAGCGTTGGCAAACGACATACCACACGCGGAAACAATCCTGGTGTGACCAGACTCGCGAAATTGAAACCGGGGGCGGAGCGGCCGTGGAGAGTCAGGTCAATTCTGAAAGGCTGACAACAGATTTGTTGCACGAGACGCGACGACCGACGGATAAGAGCGCGGATGACTTCTGCCGATAGTCCGAATGCGTACCATGAACGTCAGCGTTCGACGTCCCGCCTCGTGCACTGTCCGGCTGAAGCCGGACTCTACGTACGACAAAAGCCTTTCGGTCCGGCTAAAGCCGGACACTACGTACGTCAACTGCGGGCGATTTCCGGTTGTCACAGCGATTCTGCTGCTGGCAGCGGTCGTGCCCGCGAGTGCGCAATCGTCTCAGGACGGCCCTCGTCCGGGCGTCGAGCGTTCGGAATCGCAGGAACAATCCCGCGTCGCTTTCTCGTTTGAGAAGAATCCGTCGCTTCGGATCGGCTCGAACCTCCGGTTCGACGTCCATTTCAAGTCGCAGGCTGACTGGCGAGACTTTCCCGACCAGACAGCCGATTCCGACGACGTGTTCGATCTGCATCGTGCACGGATCGTTGTCGATGGGAGGGCCACGAAATACGTCGAGTATCAGGTGGAGCGCGAAATGCGCGGCGCCAATCGACCCTGGCGGGACGTCTTCGCGAATGTCCGGCCGCTCCGCGCATTCGAGCTGCAGGTCGGACGCTTCAAGGTGCCCTTCGGTCTCGAGCAGACGACCGGCGTCATGGATCTCAACTTCGCGTATCGCTCGCTTGCATCGAGCTACTTGGCGCCCGGCCGGGACATCGGCGCGATGGCGCATGGCCGTGTGGTGAGGAACACGCTGCGATACGAAGCCGGCGTCTTTCGCGAGGGCGGTGACAATGCCCGCGTGGTTGACGAGATAGGTTCTTCAAGCCAACGCACGATGGCGGCGCGGGTCGTGGCGAGACCGTGGAGCGCGGCGCGGTTTTCATCGCTGCGCAACCTGGATATGGGCGTGGCGTTCACTGCAGGTCGCGTGCCCGAGGGGCTGAACAGCCTGCGCGCAGAGACCATTCCTGGCAATCGGCTCGCCGAGCCGGTCTACGTCAACGGGCTGCGCCGGCGCCTTGGCGCCCAGCTGCAGTGGCGGCCCGGATCCGCGTCGGTGCAGGGGGAAATCATCCGTGTCAACGACGAACGGCGGGGCCAGGGAATCTATGACGACAACCTGCCTGCTGCAATTCAAAGCGGCTGGTACCTTGCCGGAACATGGCTCGTCACCGGCGAAGAGAAGAAGGGAAATATCGACCCTTCGAGGCCGCTGTTCCAGGGAGGCTTCGGCGCGGTGGAAGTCGCGGGTCGGGTCGAAGCCATCACCTTCGGCAGTCGTTCCGTTGCGGAGCCGCCGTCTCCGGGACCGCGGGCGCGTCGAATTCTCGAAAAGCGCGACACCTTATGGACCGTCGGCGTGAACTGGTACCTCAATGAGTTCTTGAAGGTCCAGGCCAACGTGATCCGCGAAGAGCGCGAGGAGGGCGGCATCCTTCTGCCCACACTCGGCCGGACGTGGAGCCGCACATTCCGCGTGCAGTTTCAGTTGTAGCGCTGCTGCTGTGTTCAACTCGCATGCATCGATCTCGTGCTGGATTGCAGGGGCACTGGTGTGCGCGTCGCTTCAGGTCATGTCTGAAGCCGCGCAGTGGCCGTCGCCCAAGGCTGCCGCAACGACGGCCGAAGCCGGCGAGCTATTCGACGGTAGTGAGCTGCACGACATCTGGATCCACATCAACGCGAGGGACTGGGAGCAGCTCCGTACGGCGTATCGCGAGAACACGTACTATCCTGCGGACATCGAATGGCGAGGAGTGAAGGTCCGCAACGCGGGAATTCGCGTCCGGGGTCGCACCAGCCGCACCCCTCATAAGCCGGCGCTGCGCATCGACTTCAATCGCTACGTTGCCGGCCAGGAGTTTCTCGGTCTCAAATCGCTGGCGCTCGACAATCTGTGGCAGGACCCTTCGATGATCCGGGAGCGTCTGGCCATGCAGATATTTCGACGCATGGGACTACAGGCGCCTCGTGAATCGCACGCCCGCGTCTATGTAGGCGGCACGCGTGAGTTCGCCGGCGTGTACGGGGTCGTCGAGGCGATCGACAAGGACTTCCTGCAGCGCAACTTCGGCGAGAACGACGGCTTCCTGTACCAGTACGAATGGCAGGAGCCTTACGGTTTCGAGCCTCTGCGCGAGGATCTCGAGTGGTATGCGGCGCGATTTTCACCGAAGACGCACGAAACTGCTGCGACGTCGACGCTGTTCGCACCCATTCGCGAGCTCGTCGACGCGATCAACAACGCCCCCGAAACTCAGCTCGAAGAAGCGCTGCAGCCGTACCTGAATCTGAGGCGATACATCACACACATCGCCGTCGAGAACTTCCTGTCGGAGCCGGACGGCCTGCTCGGCGGTCTTGGGATGAACAACTTCTATCTGTATCGCTTCGAAGGCACGAATCACTCGGCGATGATCCCGTGGGATCAGGACCTCGCCTTCGAGTGGCTGGAGTCGCCGCCGCCCTGGCACAACTTCGAAGCGAACGTGCTCGCGCGGAAGATCTGGTCCGTGCCGGAAATCCGGAACGTCTATCTTCAGACGCTCGTCGACGTCGCTGCATCCGTCGGATCTCCTGTCGGCTCTGGTCCGGTGACGGATCCTTCGACACGGCAGTGCCCGGCGCCGGCCGGCGCTCCACGGTGCGGCTGGCTCGAAACGGAAATCATGAGGGAGTACGAGCAGATACGTGAAGCTGCGCTTGCCGACCCGCGCTCACCCCACCCGGATGAAGCCTTCGAGGAGTCGATCGAATTTCTCAAGCGCTTCGCACGCGAACGGGGCGACGTCGTTCGCAGCTACGTTGCGGCCCTGACTCCCGAGCTCGTCGAGCCGCCAGACCTGCCGTCTAGTGACAGCTTGCGGTTCCGAAGTCTCCCGGTCCGGCGACCGAGATAAATTCCCAGGTATATCCGTCGGCGCTCAGCGTCAGCTTGAGCACGCCACGCGTGCTCATATGGATTTCGCTGTTCGCGCGGAGGCTGGCGAACGCGTACGGCCTTGCGCCTCCCGTGCCGACCACGAACTGCCGAACGCCGTGAGCGGGATCCGGAAACCCGTCGGGGTTCTGTGGTGCGAACCGCTCGTACACGTGATCGTGCGCCGACAGGATGATTTCTGCGCCAGCCTCGTGGAGAATCTGCCAGAAGTCGCGCATCTGCTCCTGATTGCCGTGCTGCCCGGACGAGAACCGCGGGTGGTGCCAATACGCAAGCGTGCACCGTGAGCGATTCGCAGCGAGGTCAACGCGCAGCCAGGCTCCCTGCGTCGATCCTGCCGACACGGGAATGTTGCTGTTCAGCGCGACGACGTGCCAGGCTCCGAGATCGAAGCTGTAATAACCGAGCCTGTGCGGTCCGGCATTGATGCCGAAGTAGTCGAAATACCCTGAGGCTCCCGGGGTTTCGTACTCGTGATTTCCAGGTACCGGGCGAGTGCGGTTCTTGTGACGTCCCCACGTGCGGTCGTAGCAGTCGCGGTACTCTTCGGCTGTGCCTGAGTAGTAGGCGTTGTCGCCCAGCGCGAACACCGTTCCGCCGATTGCGTCGAGCAATTGCGCGGTGGCCTCGTGGTTTCCATCGCGCGTACACAACGCGATGTCGCCGGCGCCGACGAAGACCTCCGGTGCCGCTGGTGGCCCCAGGGGGAGCTCGGTATCCGATTCGGTTGTTAGAAATGCGGTGCTCGCGGACGAAGCAAGGTCTGTCGGTCCCGTAAGCGTTTCTCCTCGACGCCCGCAATAGGTGCTGACAAGGCTCAGCACGACAGCAACGGAGTGAACGGCGACGATTCGCGGGAACGGCCTGCGCATGCGCTGCAGTTGCGTCGGCGGCCTGCAACGCGACTGCCACGGCTCGTCAAGTCGCCGGGCGGGGACGGGCCCTTAACTATGGGCTGATTTCGCGAATTTCCGAATTGTCGTCGCCGGTGAGGGAGATATTTTTCGGCCCAGACGGGTACTAACCAGGCGTGGCTCGCGCTGCGACGTCACGCGGCGCGCGATAGGAGGGTGCCGCGAAGCGCGCGCGCAAACCGCTTGATCCCTGATCGATCCGTCGTGTACACGACGATCTCTTCCATCTCCAGCAGACGGCCCATGTCGTCGTCACAAGACGACAGGGAGACGGACGCGGCAGCAGCGGCGATTTGGAGAGAGCGATCGTGGCGACAGATGAAGACGCATTTCGTTTGTGATCGTCGTGTGAGCTCTTCGATCTCCCAGATCAGATTTTCGGTTGGCTCCGACACGTCGATCAGCGCCACGGACGACACCGAGGCCATACGGCTCACGGTTTGTCGCCAGATGTTCGACGCGACGCGGAGAACGACGAGCCTTGGCCCGAAGACCCTGCGGCTCCACTGCGCGAGCTCCGCCTCCCTGACCGTGTCTGCGGGGAAGGACACAGCGCGGCATGGCCGCAACCAAACGTGCCGCGCTGTGTCCTCGGACCAGCTCTGGCACGAACGTGACACTAATGCGCTCGCAACTATTTGCCAAAAAAAAGAACTTCAGCGCATTAGTGTCACGAAGAAGAGGAATACCGCGGTCACTACCCACAGGAGCGGAGCGGCGGTCAGCGCGGTTCCGAGCGCGATAACGATGCCTGCGAGGCCCACGGCGAGGATCGCAAACATTCCCGGAAGTGAGAAAGCGATCGCGTCCAACGGCAACCGGCCGTCGAAGGTGGTGGCCACGATATCAACGTAGGGATTGAGCACCCGCAGCCAGACACCCTGGTCGGCTGCGTGCTCCCAGATGCGTGCGCGCACGAGGTCGGCGCCTACGATGATCCAGAGTCCCAATTGCGCGTCGGAAATATGCGCAGCAGCAGCTCGACGAGCGCGCCTCCGGCGTTGGACAGCAGTTGGATCGCGCGAAAAATTCCTCTGGTGCTCGACGCCACGCCAAGCGCCGCGATTTCAGCACGTCGAGTGTGACGAGCCGCCAGGTGCTTCCGATCGTTCGAGTGACGGCAAAGGTGACGGCGCTGGTCGCACGCCGCGAGACGCCTGAGCTCGGTGGCCAGATCAGAACCTGGTGCTTCTAGCCTACGATCCGCCTCCGTTCGTCAGTTTTGGACGGTCGGTAACCGTCACACTCGTGCCGCAAGAGAACACCTCGCGTGCGGCATTTGTGGCCGAGCACGAGACGCCCGTAGTTCCGATCCGGAAATGAGAGCCCGATTGTGGCGTGCAGCTTACTGTGACGGGTAAGGTCCCGTCGCTGAAGATCGGATCGGCGAACTCCACCACGGCTTTCCCACTCTGCGCCTCTTCTTTGACAGGTGCAATCATCGGGCACACAAGAGTGACGAGACCAGCCGGCCAGAGTAGGCGTCGGCTCAGGAGCGAGTCCTGGATCCGGCGCAGGCCACGTCGGCTCAGGAGCGACTCCCGGTTCCGGCGCAGGCGACGTCGGTGCAGGAGCGGGTTCCGGCTGCGGCGCAGGAGACGTCGGATTGGAATCGCGGTCATCGCGTCCATCGCGATCGTTGTCGTCCCCAGGAGGCGTCGGCTTAGGAGCGGGCTGCGGCGCCGGCTTCGGAGCGGGTTGCGGCCGCCGGCGCAGGAGCGGGTTGCGGCGCTGGCGCAGGCGCGGGTTGTGGCGCTGGCGCAGGAGCCGGTTGCGGTGCCGGCGCAGGCGCGGGTTGCGGTGCCGGCGCAGGCGCGGGTTGCGGTGCCGGCGCAGGCGCGGGTTGCGGTGCCGGCGCAGGAGCGGCTCCGGGCTCCGGCGCAGCCGGCGTCGGCGCAGGCGCGGGCTGCGGCGCGGGCGCAGGAGCCGGTTGCGGCTGCGGCGCAGGCTGACTAGGCGCCGCTACCACGACCGTCGAGTTGCACGATGCCTTCTGCTGCGCGGCATCCACGGCCGTGCAAGCGAATGAAGTCGTTCCCACGGAAAACTGCGAGCCAGATGCCGGCGAGCAGCTCGTCGAGATCGGCGCTACGCCGCCACTGACCGTGGGAGTCAATGTCACTGAGATGGGGTTGCTATCAGGCGAGGTCAACACCGGCGAAGGGCATGAGATCGAGAGCGCCGGAACCGGCCCTGCGACCTTGCCGGATATTTCAGGGGTTGGTGAGCCGACGGTGCCCGCGCTGTCATACGACTGCACACTGAAGTAGTACGTCGTGCCTTCAGTCAGGCCGTTAATGGCGACCGACGTGACATAGCCGGCCTTGACGCTTGTCGTGTACTTGCCTGATTGCGTGCCGTACCAGACCAGATAGCCGGCCGCGTTACTGGACTTGCTGTGATCCCACGCGAGCGTCAGTGACGCTGCGTCGACACGTGGTGCGAAGCCAAGGATCGCAAGGGTGAGGACGCACGCGATAAGAGGTTTGTGGCCAGCCATCGCGTGCCTGCGGGGGCAATTAAAATGCCGCCAGCGAACGCGATGCGCGGCGCAGAGAGAAACAGTGCCGGAACAAAAGCTTACGGGTTAGCACCTCCCTTCAACAGGTACGAGCAACACCGGACACGTGTCACACGTTTGTCTGCCGACTTACAGGAAGGACGAGTGTCGCGAAGACCAGCCCGGTCCTCTCAACCCGCTGTCGTCGGGCTCAGCTGTCGCGCGCGGCCATGACGCCGAATCGTCACCTGCCCCCGCTTTATTGTTCCAGCAGCGTTTCCAACGCTTGGATATCAGCAGTCTTCAGCAGATACGCGTCGAAACCAGCCGCAAGGCATACTTCGCGCATGACTTCGTTGCCAAATGCCGTAAGGGCGATCAGGTACGGTCGCCTGGACGAAGATGCCTCGCGAAGCCGACGTGCCAGGTCGAGCCCGGTGATGTCGTGTAAGGAGAGGTCCAGAATCGCGAAATCGGCTGGAAGATATTCGCAATCGAGAGGGCGGTCAGGCCGTCGGCTGCCGCCGCGACGTCATGCCCCATCAATTCGACGAAACGCACGATGAGTCGTCTGACGTCTTCATTGTCGTCGACGACCAGAACCTTCCGTGATCGATGGGCCACAGCTTTCGTTTTGGTGCCTTGCAAACCGATTCGTCTCCGAAACGGATTATGGGTCGTGTTTCGTTCGCGCGTGCATGGTCGCCGCCTCGTTGAAGGGTTCGCACGACGCCGATCCGTGTACGCTCAGAGGGATCCGCACCCGCAGCGTAGTCCCGCAGTCTCGTTTTGACTCCAGCCTCACGGTCCCGTTTATCAGCCGCACCCGCTCGTCAATACTGCGCAGGCCGAGGCCGGGATGATCGGCGTCGGGATGTGCCGCATCGAATCCATGGCCGTCGTCGGCAATGGCCAGTTCGAGCACATCGCCCGTTCGTGCCAGCACCACGCGGGCGTGCGCTGCCGCCGCATGCTTCGAGATATTGCGCAGCGCTTCCTGAGTAACACGATAAAGACTGAGCGCGGCATCGCCGTCGATCCGCTCGAGATCGATGTCAGCCACGAATATCGTCTCGATGCTGTGCTGTCGTCCGAACTCGCGGCAGTGATCTCTGAGCGCCGCAACCAGGCCGACGTGATGGAGCACTCCCGGGTGCAGATCGTGTGAGAGATGGCGGATTTCTTCCCCAAGCGTCATCGTGCGCTGCTGCAGATTGTTAAGCGCATCCTGGACGTCGACGCTGTCAACATCGCGGAGGCAACGCTTGAGGCTGCTGAGTCCGATCGCCAGGCCCGTGACCTCCTGGCTGACGCCGTCGTGCAGTTCTCGTCCAATCCGCGCCCGCTCGGCTTCCTGGGCAGTGATCAGCCGGCCGGCGAGGTCCCGAATGCGCTCGTAGCTCGCACGAAGAACACCCTCATTCGCCAGAATCACTGCCTCGGCTCGACGACGTCGGGCTCGCTGCACGAGGAGCGCTGCGATCATCAGCGTTTGGAGCGCGAACAGGGATATGGCGCCTACGATGTACGATTTATAACGCTCCCAGGCGCCGGGTTCCTTGTAGAGCACGACGGTTCCAACCGGGAGTCTCGCTTCGCTGAGTCCCCAGCGGCGAAGCTCGCGCCAATTGGCTCTCCGAATAATCGACTGGCTCTCACGGATGGGAACGGCCCCAGACGTACCGTAGCGCAGCTGCTGCACGGTCAGCTCGGCGACCTCTCGCGCCATGATGTCGGTGTCGAGAAGACTTCCGCCCACAATCCCGTACTCGAGGTGGTTGGCAATGATGCCGTAGACAGGAACATTGGCAACGCCGCGAATCGACGTCAGCGCCTCGGTGGACAGGAAGCGCTTGCCGGTGCCGTCCTCCGTGACCGCGGAATACAGAATCGCGGTTCGTTCCGGCAGCGTTCCGAGGCGCATCAGGAGCTCCTCCATAGGGAGGTCGAACAGGTAGTCGACAGCAATCGTTCGTCCCGAGTCGCGGAGCTGCCGTTGGGTGAGTTCCCTCACCGGCCTCGCCGTGCCGCCGCCGACCACGACGATCCGCGTTGTCCCCGGCTGAAGGCTCAGGATGAAATCGACGGTGCCTAAGGGATCGAGCCTGCGCACCACACCCGTGACGGGCGGCCCCACGCCGGTTTGTTGCAGCGCCTCCCTGTCGACGGTGGACGCGACGACTGGCGCACCATTGAAAAGCGCCGCGCCGTTTTCTCGTGCGAAATCGAGTGCAGCCTGGCCAACCGCGATGATCGCATCGAAGTGAGTGTTCTTGTACTTGCTTCCCAGGAACGCGCGCAATGCCATCTGGTAGTCGGCGTCCGGAAAGCTATCGATATCGATGAATTCGGCGTAGTAATCCACGCCTTCCCGCAGGCCCTGCGTCAGCGTGCTGCGAATGATCTCTTCCCGGTCAGTGCTGGCTTGCGAGTCGGGCCTGAACTCGCTGAGCATGAGCACGACCTTTCGCGCGTCCTGCGCTCGCGCCACGTCCGCGGACGCCAGGACTGCGATTGCCACGAGGCACGAAAGAGTGCGCATGGCTAGAAGCTCACGCGAAACGCGAGTTGTCCTGTCCTCGGTCGATAGGTGTTCCCGAGGTTCTGAAGCGGCGCGCCGAACTGCGGTGACGTGACGACTCCGTTGTAGCTGCCGAAGTTTTCGTGATCGAACAAGTTGTACACCTCGGCGATCCCTTCGAGCTCGATGTTGCGCATGCGGATCGCCTTCACCACGCGCAGGTCGACCTTGTGGATCGGCGGCCCCTTCAGCGCATTCCGCGGCACCCGGTCCCCATTGCTCAGCAGGCGTTCGCCCCGAAAGCGGCTGCCGGCCAGCTGGCCGACTTCGATCGTGGGTCCCAGGTAGAGACGATTCACCAGACCGAGCCCTGCCCGACTCTTGCCGAACGGATTGCCCGCGACCGAGGTCTCGTAGTAGTTGCCAGAGCCGAAGTGATATACGCCTGCCAGCGTCAAGCCCCACCCCGCATTCCAGACGCCGTTGACATGCAGCGTGTGACGCTGGAACTCCTGCGATCTGGCGTATTCGGCTGGATCGTCCACCTCGAGAGGATTGTCGGCATTAGGCCCGAACCGATTCGTCGGGTGGTTGTCGCGAGCATAGAACATCAGCGTGTACGCCACGCCGCCTTGGAACCCATTTGCGAATTGACGCCGAAGGCCGCTCGCCAGTGCGAGGGAGTCGGCCTTGCCGCCCGACTCCAGCCACAACACGGGCCCCCAATGCGGGTCAGCCGTGAGACCGGACGCTGGATACGCGGTTTGGAGATCCGGAATGAGGTTGATGTCGCGTCCTCGCGCGCGGTTGTATTCCTTCCAGTGGGTCAGGTCCAGGTCCAGTGCCAGCGTGTCGCCGAGGCGCTTCTGCACGCCGATGGAGCTTTGCCACGTCCGGGGAAACTGGAAATGATGGGCGATGACGCGCGGCGCCTGCGGAGTTCCTCCTGTTCGGATCTGCTCTGCAGTGAAATTTCGCGTCGGATCCAGAATCCAGCCCGGCAATCCGTCATTCGCGAAGCTATTGGCGACGATCCGATTTCCGAATGACTGCTCGCTGAAACTGATGTTCGATACGATCGTGCCGTAATAGAGCCCCGAGCCCCCGCGGATAACGAAATCGCCGCGGCCGCCTACATTCCACGCAAAACCTGCGCGGGGGGCGACATTGTTGTTGTCGGTGACGTCAGGCTTGAACAACGGGCCTCCGAGCGGTGCAAACTCCATTCGATTCGTGATGTCTGGGGGTGACGTCGCACCGCGATCGAGGTCGTAGCGGATGCCATAGTTCACCGTCAGGCGGTCGTTCACTCGCCACCAATCGGCGAACCACAGGGCGTAGGTCGGGCGCGGAATATCGACGTTCCAGTCCCCTGTGTTCTGGAGGAAGTTCGTGGCGAGCGCGTCGAGGCCGTCCACGTTCCATTGCTCCGGCCGGTCGGCGGCGTCTGCAGGAAAGCGGCGTTCCAGGTCCGGTGGATTGGCGCGGAAGTTATATGTTCCGCGCTCAATCAGATGCCATTCTCCCGTCTGCCTCCAACCGAGGAACTCGCCTCCGATCCTCATCTCGTGCCTGCCCGGTGTCATCGTGAGGTCGTAGCGGCCTGTCAGCATCCACTGCTTGAAGTCGGATGGCACAGTGTCTATTCCACCAATGGCGCCGCCTGGAAAATTGTAGGTGGGCGTTCTGGCCATTTCCGGAATCGCCAGAGCGCTGCTCCACGCAAACGTGCTGTAACCGATCTTCAACTCCTCAACCGCCGAGGCATTACGGACGTGCGACCACTGCACGAGGAAGTTGTCGGCGTGATTTCGACGGGAAACCGCCTGAGTGGGGTGTTCGGTATTCTTCAGAAATGGGCGATGGAAATCCCACATCGAGAATCGATATGCAAGGTGAGATTGGCCGGCAGCGTTATGGTCTGCGCGAACAAGGACGCTATGGTTTTTCTGCGTATCCCCGTACGCGAATGATTGGTTCGGCAGGTTGGAGGGACGGAAGACGACGGTGTTCGGCTCACGCTCGTACTCGGTACGAGCCGAAGTAGTGCCACCTGTCCTTCACGATCGGTCCGCCGAGCGCTCCCCCGATCTGCTGGTTCTGATAGGGCAGACGGGTTCCGGCAACATGATCTTTCGCGGTGAGCGCGTCGTCACGGAAGTAACCATGAAAGGCACCCGCGGGCACGTTCGTACCTGATTTGGAGACGGCCTGAACCTGGGCTCCGGTGGATCGTCCCTGACTGACGTCGAACGCGTTCGTGATCACCTGGAATTCCGCGATCGCATTGCGACTGAACTTCGGCTGACCGACAGTCGAGATCGCGCCGTTGTTGGTTACCTGCTGGCCATCGAGATTGAGCTGAAAGGCGGAATCGCTTCCGACACCAGGACGGACTCCCGCATCATTCGCTGCCACGCCCTTGACCTGGAGCGACAGTTCCATCCAGTTCCGGCCGGCGAGCGGCAAATTCTCCATCTGCCGGCGATCGATATTTCCGCTGACAGCCGATGACGTCACGTTGACGAGCGGTTGATCGCCCGCTACGGTCACCTGGTCCTGCAGCCCACCAACCTTGAGCGTGAACGGAACCCTTTCGAACTGACCGACGAGGAGCTCGAACGAGCGGATTGTGGCCGTTTCGAATCCGACGCGTGACACTTCAAGTCCATAGCGACCCGGCGGCACGTTGAGGAGCCGATACTCACCGCGCTCATCGGTCAGGCCGACGAATCGACGCCCCGACTCGAGGTCGGTGGCTGTGATGGTGGCGTCTACAGGTACGCGGTTCGTTTGATCGGTGACGACGCCTGAGATGCCGCCATTCTGCTGCGCGAGGCTTGCAACCGCGGCGCCTTCAACCACGGATGTCGATGCGGCGAGAACGATCAGCAGCGGGAGATGTCGCCACGATCGGGCCATCTGGCGCTTCTACCCAAATACGCTGCTGCTTGTCACGTCATTTAGTTACTGCAGTGGGTTGACTTTGTGCAGACGCAGACCTCAGCGGACAAGCGAACTCATCCATCTTGGATGGTCGCGCGGATCAGAGCGATCACGGGTATGCGACTCTAGCGGAACCGTGGTGTCTGCACGCGCCGAGAGAACGCGTCAGCCGCCTCCGCGCGATCCACCAGTCAGGCGGATAGCGGCTGAGGAGCTGAATACGGATGTGTCAAGTTGGCCACGACAGCGACCAGCTCATTAGAGTCAACCGGTTTCGGCAGGTACATGTGGAAACCGGCCGTCAAAGCGCGTACGCGATCTTCGACTCTGGCGTATGCGGTCAGCGCGACGGCTGGCATATTCCCTCCCCGCTCGGGGCCGCGCTGCCGTATGTGCGCGATCAGTTCGTACCCATCGTGATCCGGCATGGCGAGATCCGACACAAGCGCATCCGGAAGAGACTGTTCCAGAGCCTGGAGCGCGTCGACGACTGAGGATGCGGTGGTCACCTCGGCGCCGCGGTTCTGGAGAATGACTTTCAGCACCTCGAGCGTAGCCAGATCGTCGTCGACAACCAAAACACGGACGCCATCCAGGTTGTGCTTGCCGTTCATTTGATTGGGCTGCGTCCGTCGTTTCAACTCCGGTCCCGGCGGCCGTTTTACCGGTTGCACGAGGATGTCCGGTGAGGCTATGGGAAACCGGACCTTGAAAGTCGCGCCCTGCCCTTTTCCGGGGCTCGATGCGGCAACAGTGCCGCCGTGCATCTCGACCACGTGACGGACGATAGCCAGACCGAGGCCCAATCCGCTGTACTTGCGCGTCGACGTGCTGTCAGCCTGCCGGAATCGATCGAAGACATAAGGGATGAACTCAGGCTCAATGCCCATGCCGGTATCGGTGACGGTAATTTCGACGTGGCCTTCGGACCGGCTCAGTCTTGCTTCGACGCGCCCTCCCTCGTTGGTGAACTTGACTGCGTTGGACAGCAGGTTCCAGATCACTTGCTGCACGCGATTGGCATCCCCGAAGACGATGCTGGACCGATCGTCGATCACCGCCTCTAAACCGATCCTCTTCGCTTCGGCGCTGGGCCGGATGACGTCAACAGCAGCCTGAAAGACCCGCTCGATCTTCACCGGGTGGGCGTCGAGCTTCAATCGCCCGGTGATGATGCGAGCAGTGTCCAGGATGTCGTCGACCAGCCTCGCCTGTGACTTCGCACTTTGCTGAATCACGTGCAGCGCGTGTCGCGTCTGAAATTCTGGAAGCGAGCCGCGGCTGAGCATGCTCGCCCAGCCCAGAATCGCAGTCAGAGGTGTACGCAATTCGTGCGAGATTGTGGCCAGAAATTCATCCTTCATGCGGCTCGCTGTTTCGGCTTCCTCGCGCGCCTCTTTCTCCTGCAGCAAGAGCCGTTCGCGCTCCTCCTCGGCGTGTTTGTGCTCGGTAATGTCGCGGCTGATCGTCAACCAGCAATGTTCGCCACGAAGGTCCATTGGCTCGGCGGAGAACAGGATCCATCGTATTTCTCCTGCTTTCCGCCTCATGGTGACCTCGAAGTCACGAACGGAATTCTGCTCTCTTAGAATCTGCAGCGCACGCTCACGAGACGACGGATCCGTACAGAGTCCGAGCTGAATGGCGGTCTTTCCGATGATCTCATCGCGAGCAAAGCCGGACATTGAAACGAAGCTATCGTTGACTTCAAGAACGACCCCGTCTGCAATCCGGCTGATGACCAGGCCATCCGGACTCGCCTGGAACGCCTTTGCAAATCGCTCTTCGCTCGCTCGCAACCCCTCTTCAGCCTGCTTTTGAGCTGTGATGTCGCGCTGTGTTCCCCAGGCACGGACGATCATCCCGTTCTCCACAATAGCGCTCAGGTTATTCAGGATGACTTTGGCATTGCCGTACCTGTCCAATTCGGACGTCTCAACATCGTTGAGGTTGTAACCGCTGGCCTGGAGAGCACGAAGATATTCGATATTCTTCGGATTCGACTTGGGCAAGAGATCTCCGAGCCGTGCGCCCAGAATGTGATCCGAGCTGTCGTAGCCGTACATTCGCGCCATCGCGTCATTGCATTCAGCGAGGTAAGCGAACTGGTAAAGCAGCTCGATCTGATCGTCCACAGGCAGCGTCACCGGGATCGGCTGTTCGATTTCAAAACGCCAGATCCCTTCCGAACTGATCGCAATGAAAGAGCGGTAGTCCTCGTAGCCCGCCTTCCAACGTCGTAGGGCCGTGACGCGCTCAATAGATTCCCAACATCGATTTGCCACAGTCTCGATGAGGTTGAGCTCCCGGCTGGACCAATGGCGAGGCCGCCTTTGGATGTATTGGTCTAGCATCCGCATCGTGACGACCACGATATCTTTCGGGTCCGCAAGCCGCATCAGAGCATCGTCAAGATCGCCAATGAACTTCTCTTGGACGTAACTGGAGTTCAAAGCCGGCGGTTTCGTTCTGGCACAACCCGCCGGGCGCACGGCCGCAACGATTTGCGAAAACCGCTCGCGCTGAAATGCCGTTTTGATTCGCTTTCGGGCCCTTTCGATGTTGAACACAAAGCCATCAATGTTCACACCAAATCCCTCAACCCTCAGGTTAGCGCTCTCGATCCGGTAACCCAAGCTGAGCACGCTCGACGGATCGCTGAAAGCCTGGCGGCAGTACAGGAGACCTCGGCAAGTGCGAGCGACGTAATTCGCGAATGGACGGGATTAAGGACGGGTCGTTACGCTCCTAATGAAGCACTTGCGCCTGGGGCGGGATCGGCGCGGCCAATGAGCTGTTCGGCAAACCGATACGCCCACCCGATTACCTCGGCGGCTAAGCGCGCGTGGGCGGATGTGTGTGTCGCCATGATTTGCATGCGAAACCGAGACGCGCCAACCGAAACCGCCGGGTAATTCGACCAAGTTCGCGAATACACCACGGTCGAAACACAGGGCCGCCGTGAGCCGGCCCACTGCCTCTCGTCCCAACGGTACCCGGCACAAGCGGTCCCGGCTTGCCGAGGCACTCGATTCCGGCACTGGTTAGCGCTTCGCGCAGAATTTGGACTACACCACGAAGGTTTTGCCGCAGCACCTCACCTTCGGAACTCCGAACGATCTCAAGTGCTGTCAGGACCGTCGCGCACTGGGCGGGCGAGAGGGCATTCGAAAACGTGTGCGATGGCGCGCCGACCCGCAAGTACTCGCGGACGGCGGCAGACGATGTGGCCACGAACCCACCGTTCGACGCAAATACTTTGGAGAAGCTGCCGACAACCAAGTCGACTTCACCAACAAGACCCTGGAGACCGATTGAACCCGTGCCACCCGGACCAACTGCTCCCAGATCGTGGGCAACATCAACCATGAGAGTCGCCTCATACTCCCGGCAGGCGTCTTGAAGGGCTTGCAGATCCGGCGAGTCACCGTCCATCGAAAAGATGCCCTCGGTGACGACCAGGATCGCATTCTTCGCGTCGGCCGCCCGGATGCGACGGAGCTGCCGTACGAATGCGTCGGTCGACAGGTGCCGCACCCGATGCACATTGGGAGTCGCAGCCATCGCTCCCTGGACGCAGCAATTGTGGGCGTACTGGTCGAGAACGACGTGGTCCTTGGTGCGGATCAAGGCCGTGATGACGCCATACCCGGCCGCCCAACCAGTGGGGAACAAGACAACGTGTGGGAGTCCGATCAGTTCTGCTAAAGCTGTCTCCAGCCGCAATGACAGACTCGAGTTTCCCTGCAATATCGGCGCACCGGCAATATGGGGGCCGTACTCTTTAATCGCCTCAATGGCCGCAGCTCGAACTGCATCATGAGCCGCGAGCCCAAGGTAATCCTGCGACGCGAAGTTAAGGCCAGTCCGTTCCTTCCTAGCCGCATCGATCACTGTGGCCTCCGGCCCGGGGCTGGACTGAAGCTCGGTTGAGAAAGGCCACACTCCTTGCTCGATCCGATTTCGACACCACTCGTAATAGGGCCGTGTTCGCAATTCCAGACTCTTTCCCGAGAGCTGCACGAAGTCCGCAAAGCTGCCTCCCAGCGCGCCACTCTCGATCAGCTTGCGAATGTCGTAATCGAATCGGTCAACAACTGTGCTCAAGATGCCTCCATTGGACGGCCTGTCGGAATTGAAGGGCCGAGGTGGATTCACTCATCCTAAACCCTTCTGTCGGGGTGGCGCCCTAGTCCTTTTGGTCGGGGTGGCGCGAAGCGGGCGCGCGGCGGAGAAAGGTCAGTTACCTCAGCAGCGGCCTTCCCAGCCGGGAACTCTTCGTGACCTCACCCTTACTTCGTGACCTCACCCTTACAGAGAGAAAATAGGTGGGCGTTCCCCGTTAGTTGGGTCCTCCATGTCCTTCTTGCTCGCTCCCAGACGCGTTGTGTCAGCCTGCGCGCGACGGATCCGACTCAGCATTTCCCGTCGGGACTCGCCACCGCCATACGCCCGTCACCTGAAACAATTCCTCGACCTGAAGCGCGTCAATTGTGTGTTGGACGTGGGTGCGTTCGGTGGGGGTTTCGCGTCGGTGCTACGTAGTAGTGGCTTCGAGGGGCCAATTATCAGCTTCGAACCAGTACCTTCGTCGTATGTGCTCCTGCAGCAGCATATGGGTCATGACCCGCTGTGGAGTGGATACCAATATGGATTGAGCGATAAGAGTGGCGAGTCGAGTCAAATCACGCCGGAGTTCGACGTACTTTTCAGCAGGTATGACGGGTCATTGACGGGTCACTGACGCTTTAATGGCGAGCGCGTCGTCCTTTATCGTGACGACTGTCGCCCGTGACCGTAGGTATCCTTCGCGGCTGAGCCAAGTGCAAATAGAGTTACTATCTGCTCCACTCGCGGAGGAGGTCGGTGGAATGCGACACGAGTTTCCCGGCTCGATTCTGATCGCGGCGCTGGTCTCACTGTCGGCCGTCGCCGCCGCTGCACAGACCAGCGCGATTCCACGGATGCCGGACGGCCGGCCCAACCTGCAAGGCATCTGGCAGGTGCTTGTTCCGGCGGCGTGGGAGATCCAGGACCACTCCCCGAGGCTGGGCGTGCCCGGTGGCCAGGGAGTCGTCGAAGGCAACGACCTTCCCTACCAGCCGTGGGCGCTCAAGCGGAAGCAGGAGAACCTCGCCAATCGGACGACCGCGGATCCCGAGTCGAAGGGCTATCTGCCAGGCGTGCCGCGCATCATGTACATGCCGTTCCCGTTTCAGATCTTCCAGACGCCGACCCACCTGGCGATGACGTTCGAGTACGCGCAGGGCGTCCGGCTTGTCTACACGAACGGCACGCCGCATCCGAAGGGACCGATCCAGTGGTGGCTCGGCGATTCCCGCGGCAAGTGGGACGGCGACGCGCTCGTTGTCGATGTCGTCCACTTCACGGACCAGACGTGGCTCGATCGTGCCGGAAATTTTCACAGCGAGGCGTTGCATCTCGTCGAGCGTTATGCGATGACGGGCCCCGACCACATCAACTATGAAGCCACGATCGAAGACTCGAAAGTCTTCACACGGCCGTGGAAGATGAGTATGGTGCTGTACCGCCGAAAGGAATCGAACGTCCGGCTCCTCGACTATGTGCCCGGCCTTCTCATGGAGGAGGAGATCGCGGAGCGGGAACGTCGCAAGACGAACCAGCCAAGGACCGGACCTTGATCTCCCATGGAAGATGCCCTTGGCTGGTTGGCAGCGTCTTCTTGGCGCGCTTCGCGCGCCGTAGCAGGAGATTGACGTGAATCCTCGTGTTGTCATCACGGTGTGCGCTCTTGCGGTGTTGGCGGTTGCGCTGCGCGTGGTCGCGCAGACTCCGGAGCGGCCGCCGATCATCGCCGGATGCCCGACCGAGAATCTTGCATGGCATACCTGCGCGCTCCAGAAGGCGAAGGCGTTCAATCCTCCACGGACGCCAAGCGGCAAGCCCGACTTCCAAGGATACTGGCGCAGCCGGCTGACGCAGTCGTTCTCCGTCGAAGGCGTCGCTGAAGATCATCCCTTCGTCAAGGATCGCGCCCAGCGGTGGGACGTCGGTGCTTCGGAGATCGTCGAGCCGCCGGACCGGAAGATCCCGTACCAACCGGCGGCGGCGCGGATCGGCCGGGAAGGGATCAACTTTCGTGAGTACGTCGACCCACGCACCACGTGCTCGACGGCCGGCGTCCCGCGCCTGGCGCTACAGGATCCCAGCCAGATCCTGCAGCCGCCAACCGACGATCATGTCCTGTGGTTACACGAGGATCATCACCAGTTTCGCGCGATCGCGATGGACCAGCGCCCGCCCGTGGGGAGGGATGTCACAACCTGGAACGGGCTGTCACGCGGCCGTTGGGACGGCAACACCCTCGTCATCGAGACGGCCAATTTCAACGGCTACATCTGGCTAGATGACTCGGGCAACTTCTATACGAACAATGCGCGCGTGACCGAGCGACTGACGATGGTTGATCCCAACACCATCCATTACGAGGCAACCATCGAGGACCCGACTGTCTACACCCGGCCGTGGAAGGTGGCGTGGGCATTGGTGCGCGACACCACCCCGGGGGGATACGAGCTGTTCGAAGAAGCGTGCCGCGAAGGCGACCGAGACCTGCCGATCGTCCGCGATCTGGGCTACAAGTTCTATTTCGGGGGTCCCTGGCGGTAACGCAGCGACGCGGCATGCATCGGTGTGTGGACGCTCCCGTTCGACGCGCTCGGGGAGCCCCGAGCAACGGCGAAGGGCAGGGCGTTCGACGTGTACTGGAGAACGTCAATGGGAGGAAGGCAAATGAGGTCAACGACGACATTCCTGGTCGGTGGAGCCCTCGTGGTCGGATTTGGTCTTGGGTGGGCGGTCAAGGTCGATCAGGGCGTCGTTGCGGCTCAGGCACCGCACAAGCCCTTCATGATGCAGCGGGTCTATACGGGTGCCGATGGCCTGTCGCACGTGGAAAATATCGAGCTGAACGCCCAGTCGGTGATGGAGAAGGTCACCGGGATGAGGGTGAGTGTGTCACAGCCCGGGAGCTTCAGCGATTATCACGTCGGTCCGGAGCGGCGGTACATCATCAATCTGACCGGCGGCGGACAGCTCCAGGTTGCGGAGGGCAAAGTCGATTTCCCCGCCGGGTCGATTGAGTACATCGATGACCTGACGGGTAAGGGGCACACAACAGCGAACGTCAGCAAGGAACCTCGCGTATCGATCCAGCTTCAGTTCGCGGACCAGCGGCAGGTCATCGGACCCATCGGCAACAGGAAGTAATCCCGCGGTGGCAATGGTCCCGCGGACGAAGTTCGCCGAGGGTGAGCGAAGTCTGGTGTCCAATCGCCTGCGTGAGTCACACCCTGCCAGCAAACTCCCGCGTCTCGGAGTGCACCTTCACCTTCTCGCCTTCCTTGATGAAGAGCGGCACACGGATCTCGAGGCCCGTCTCGAGCGTGGCGACCTTGGTGACACCGCCGCTGGCGGTATCGCCGCGCACGCCCGGCTCCGAGTGCGTCACCTTGAGCTCGACGATTGTCGGCAACTGCGCTCCGATGGGGTTGCCATTGAACTTCTGAATCTGCACGAGGACGTTGTCGGCGAGCAGGAGCCTGTCGTCACCCAGCATGTCGGGAGGCAATGTCAGCGTCTCGAATGTGTCCTGGTCCATGAAATGACAGCCGTCGCCGTCGGCATAAAGGAAGGCGGCGGAGATGACGACGAGGTCGGGCTCCTGGAACCTGTCGCCCGCCTTGAACGTCTTGTCGAAGACGGCGCGCGTGAGCAGGTTGCGCATCTTGAGGCGCACCAGGGTCTGGCCGCCGCGGGCGGTCGGCTTCGACACCTCCACGTCGAGGCAGTGATACGGCGCCCCTTCGTACTCGAAGAACATCTTCCGCTTGATCGCGATCGCGTCAATGAGGCTGGCCATCGATTGTGAACCAATAGTATCGGTTACCATCACCCCAGCGGAATGCGTCGCCTGTTGAAGGTCGTCGTCGCAGTGGCTGCACTGGGTGTGCTGGCGGTCCTGTTCGTGCGCTCTGCCCAGAGCAGTCGCGAGACGCCGTTTACCGTCGAGCAGGGGAGCCTGGCGGGATGGACGCTCGTCGTCGATCCGGACGCCGATGCCCTCGGCTCGTGGCTGGCGCTCAGCCCGCCGGCTTCGCTGGCCTCGCCGCTCGGCCGCGAGATCTTCCGCCGGGGCGGAGAGTCCGTGAATTATCCGAGTCCACCCTTCATGCCGCTCCTGCTGCGAACCGAATTCGATCGCGCGTTCGCCGGGGTCGTGATGCCCGATGACATCGTCAGTCTGGCACGGTCGGCTGGCCTCGATTCGGCGGCATTCACCCCGCGCTGCATGGGGCGTCGGCGTGTCAGCGAGCCGGGCGCCACCCGGGGCGTGTACTTCCTGCTGTTTGACGCACCGGCCTTCACTCGGTTCCGGCAACAGCTCCTGGAACGGCTGGGGGCTACGCGTGGAAACGCGTCGCTGTTCGACCCGGCGGCGCTATCGCCGGTGCTCATCGTCGCGGCGCTCGACGGGAACTTCGGCCGCTGGATGCCACTGCGTGCCGATCCGGACGTCGACTGTCTGGCGCCCATTGAGGTGCAGTGAAGGTGGAGTCGGGCATCCACCACTTCCTTCGAGTATTCGCCTGTTCGAACCGTCTCAGAAGGAGCGACTACATGACGCCGAGACCCTGGTCTATCGACGAGACACTGGCCGACATCGTTTGCCGGCATCGCCGGCTGCCATCGAGCAGGCGCCGTGCCCGCTGGCGAACTGCAGCGTTTGTCGGGCTCCTCCACGCCGCTCTCCTCGTCCCGACTGTCGCGGCTCAGAATCCGGTCTATCCAGCCGGGCCGCCGTTTCGACCGGTTCCAGGCCCCGACGTCACCCTTCGTGACCTGCGGGGAGAATTGCAGAACAAGACGACCGGCACCTTCACGGTGACCTCGGTCGCCGACATGTTCTGGAGGGCTCCGGTCGCGAAGCGCATGAGCCCCGTACTCCGCGACGTCATGCGCAATGCCGACATCACGGTGGGCAATATGGAAGGGGGCGTTGGCTTCGATCCTGCCCTGACCGCGAGCGCGTTCGCCGACCTGGGCTTCGACTTCCTGGCGCCGGGCGAGTTCGGTGGCGGGCCGCAGCTGCAGATCGCCACGGAGGCCCTGGACAAGTACGGGATCAAGCTGGCGGGCGCCGGCCCCAACCTCACCACTGCGCGGCGACCCGCGCTCCAGGAAGTGCCCGAGGGTCTGGTGGCATTCATCCATGCCTGCCCGGGAGACAACCTCTGTGGGCCTCGCGCGACGAACACGGCACAGGGGGTGAATCCGCTGGGCGTGACGGTGTGGAATACGGTTACACAGGAGCAGTTCAATCAACTGAAGGCGCTTGAGACCTCGATCCTCGCGCGCCGGACCGAGGCGGACGTAGCGCAGCCATCCTCGTTGGCGCCTCCTCTGCCCCCTGGGCGCATGAGGTGGCTCGGTCAGAACTACGTGGTGGCAGAGAAGCCCGGCGAACTCCGCCACGAGCTAAACACCGGTGACGAACGGGCGCTGGTCCTTGCGGTGCGGAATGCGAAGGAGGTCTCGGACTTCGTCATCTTCCACATGCACGATCACCTCAACCGTTCCCTGTTCCAGGCGTACTCCTACAACAACTATCCTGCTGACTACCTGCGGCCCTTGCTCCACAAGCTGATCGACAACGGTCTCGACATGTACGTGGGCTCCGGCGTGCACACGATGCAGGGCATCGAGATCTACAAGGGCCGCCCGATCTTCTACAACCAGGGGAACATCGGCATCGATCTCACGCGAAACCTCGATTCGACGGTGGACGCGGATGGCCTGACGGCGACCGAACGCTCGGAGCGGAATCGGGCCGGCTATTTCTGGTACGAGAGCAACTCCATCGCGTATGTCGCGAATACCACGTACACGGATGGGAAGCTCGTGGAGATTCGCATCTACCCCGTCGACATCGGTCTCGGCGAGAGGCCGTGGTCGAGGGAGCACGTGCCGATGACACCCACGCCGGAAAAGGCGCGTTCGATCCTGGCGCAACTTCAGCAGGTACTCGGAGCCGTTTGGCACGAAGATCAGCATCGAGAACAACATAGGGATCATCCGCGTGCCGTCGGAGGCGACGGTGGATGTCGGCGTCGATCTCGACCTTCCCGGATGGCGGCCGAGCACGCGGTGAATGACGCGCCTAGCATCTTCCAAGCGGGCGGACGGCGATCCCGTGTTGGCGCGTGGAGAAATAGTGGAGGCGGCGGGAACGGCGGGCGTTTACGCCCGTAAACATTGGAGAAGGTTGGTGGAGGCGGCGGGAACGGTGTCCCGATTCTGAGTGGTCGAAACTCATGTGCCGCTTTTTGAAAAGCGCGGCGTCCTTTGCCTCTCATCTTGGGACCGCGGAAAATCAAGTTCTCTCGTTTCGATTGCCGCCCTTCTCGGGACGTCATGATGAAGGCCTCGGCAGAAACGTGAGCGGTGGCACCCGGCCGAGGCTCTCGTGAGGCCATCGGCCTGGTAACGCACCTGCCTTGGGCGAAGAACCCTCCTTTCCAACGACTCCATCGGGTACGTTGGGCTTTCAAATGTTTTCAACAACTTGGGGAGTCTGCTGCGTTCAAAAGCTAACCCCAAGCAGGTCAGCACCTGGGGTTTTGGGACAGTTTTGCGACAGGCCGCGGCGTCGCAGGCGGATCGTGCCTCATCGGCGTCGCCGCGACGCGCACGTCGAAGCTCCATCGTAGGTGCAGATTACTCTCCAAAGTCGCCACATACTGGCCAGCTCACGCTCGGATGGTCGACTGATCGGCGTTTCGCGAGAAGTCGCTCGCGAGAGAGGGTTGGTTGCGAGGGCTCGCAACCAACATCATCTGCAGCTTTGGCGTCCCGCAGCGTGATGCGGCGACCGCTGTGACGAGTGCGTGTTCTCTCCGCCGGGAAACGTAACGGTTCGCTAATCTAGAAGTTGATTTGGGTCGTGAGCCGCATCAGACGTCCCTGGAGGACCCTCATCGGCGTTCCCAGCGAGGACCCGAATCGCTGATTCTCCGTGAGCACGGGGTTGGTGTTGAAGACGTTGTACACGTCCACGCCCGGCTCGAAACTCGCCCTTCCCACTCTGAACACCCTTCGAAGATTGAGGTCCAACTGATTCCAGCGCTCCAACCACTGGCTCCCCGGTTCGTCCAGTCGCACGTTGACCGTTTGAGTCCGGCCGCCCGGAAACAGGTTCGCCGGAACGTTCCAGTTCGTCCACAGCGATTGATCCGCCACGGCGGAGCCTAACAGCGCACCGGGGAGGCTGACCGCCGACATCCCGACCATCAGGCCCAGCGGGAGCGGGTAGTTGCCGGCGAGCTTGAAACCGTGCCGGTAGGGAATGTCGAGCTGAGTTTGGTCGCAGTTGCGTTGTGCGTTCGGATCGGACGCGATACCCAGATGCGGGTACGCGGTGTCTATGCCCTCAAAAAGCACGTATTGACAGTTGACATGGACCAATTTCCCGGCGGTCCACCCTCCGAACAAATTGCCACCCCCGGGCAGTCGTGCGCTGAAGTTCACGTCGAAGCCGTTGAAGTGGAGGCCCGCTTTCGAACCATCGGCCGTTGTGTCGAGTAAATCGACCTGCCCCTGCTTGTCCCGGTTGAGGTTGTAGATGGTGAGGATCTCGCCGTTCAGCAGCGGACTGGGCACTTGAAACGGGGTGTAGTCGGACTCGTTGACCGCCCGGTTGATCGTCTGCTGGAAGGTCGGTACGAGTCCTTCCGAATCCACGTGACGCCTACCGACAGGCCACGCGCCACCTCGCGCTCGACGCCGAGGGTGTACCGATGTCGTACGGCCGCTTGCTTTCCGGGTCGAAATGCCGGTTAGGCGCCGCGCCGAAGAGTGCGTTGTTGCTCGGCCCAATCTCGTTGTCCTGGGCGATGTCGTCGCCGTTGGTCCGCAACACCAGGCCCGAGCAGGTGGACGTGCCCGGGAGGTAATCACAGTCGCGCCAGTTGCGGGTGTCAGTTACTTGGTTCAGCGGATTGTACTGAGCCGCGAGGTCCACCAGGAAACTCCTGTTGTATTTATTCACCGTGCCTTTCAGCGCGGTTTTTGCGTCGCCGGTCAGGTCGTAGGCCATGCCGAATCTCGGCGCCATATTGAACCAGTTGGGCAGGTTGGGTATGGCCGGGAAATCGCGGGCCGGCACAAAGCGGCCCGCTGGGGAGGACCCTCCCACCATTTGGGCGTTGAGATACTCGAACCGCAGACCCGGGCTCAGCGTCAGACGATCGGTGACATGCCACGCGTCCTGCACGTAGAACCCGAGGTCGGCATTCAGGCGGTTGACGTTGAACGTCGGCGTGTTGAAGACCTGCACCGAGTCCGGGACACCGTTTCGATAGCGTTGGTTGAGATCGGCGTTGATGGTGGGATAGTCCTGACCGAGTTCCCCGAACCCCCATTGCCCGCCCGCTTTGAACGTGTGCGGGCCCGAGACGTAGGTCACGGACGAGGTGACAAAACGATGATGATTGTACGTATTGAGCATTGGTCTGCGGTGCGACGTCGTCCACGTGCCAAGGGTGATGTCGTTCCGCGCTGCGCTGGCGTACCACTCAGGCGTGCCGCGATCCTTCAAGATTCCCGGCTGATAGGATCGCTCCGCATCGTACGCGTGCTCGAGGGCTCCGGCCTCGAACAGGAGGTTGTTGCTCACCGTCGAGGTCCACTTGACGGAGAGGATGCGCTTCCGTCTCGGAACCCGGCCATTCTCGGCTTCACCGGCTGTGTAGCCGGAGATTCCTTCGTGGTCGATCATTTTGTCGTTATCGTCCACCAAGCCGCTAATCTTGTTCCTCGGGCTGACCTGCCACGTGAGCCGGACCGAGCGATTCGTGAGTCTCTGGTCGAACGTGCCGGCCGTCCCGTCCCGATAAAAGGAATTGGCGACGATGTTCTGGTTGGCGTTGTCTTGATACGATGCGTAGAACCAGAGCGCGTTGCGTTTGATCGGCCCCCCTCCCGCGACGTTCGCAAAGTAGACGTAGTCTGTCGCGTCCGGCCGACTTAGGCCACGGCTGAGCAGGTCCCCCAAGTTGTTGCTCTGCCACCCGCCCGTTGTGTACCCGAAGTAGTTCGTGCTGCTGAAGGTGTTGCCCCCTTCCTTAGGGATGAAATTGACGTGCGCACCGCCACGCGCGACCTCGGCGCTCAGGCCGAAGGTCTGGACCGTCATTTCCGCGGTCATCGCCTCGTTGTGATCCGCCTGGTCGCCTCCGCCATCTGACATCGTAATGACCCTCATCCCGTCGAGGTCGGTGGTCGTGTCCTTTGGCTGGCCCCCGTGTACGTACAGCCGTTGGTTGATCGAGGTTTTTGCGCCTCCGACGTTCGGTTCGCTCACCGTGACGCCCGGGACGAGAGCGACCGCGGCGAAGAACGTTCGGCCCGTCGGCACCGCATCGAGCAGCTCTCGATCCAGCACGGTGGTCCGCTGCGTGCTCTGCACGTCAACGGTCGGCGACTCACCGGAAACGGTCACGGTTTCCTCGAGGCTTCCGACCCTCAGCTCCGCATTGACGGTGGCCGTGAAATCGGACAGTAAGGCCATATCGTCACGAACGAAGGGAGAAAACCCTGGCAAGCTGAAGGTCACCTTATAGGTACCAGGACGCAGGGCCGGAATCGCATATCGTCCTTGATCGTCCGTGACAGCGGTGCGCACCTTCTCGATGAGCGCCGGGCTGGAGGCCTCCACCGTGACCCCGGGCAGCACCGCGCCGCTGGAGTCCGTCACAATGCCGGTGATTTGGCTCTGGGCCGAGGCGGCCCCAGGCAGGAAGCAACAAATCAGGGAGACGACGGCCACGGCCTGCGCGATGCGATAGCGGATCATATTCCCCTCCAGGTTTCCGGTATGGGACGCGCGACGCGCGACGAACTGGGCGGAGGGTCGGAACCTTGTCAGGAGGGAGCGGCCCTCGGCAGGGAAGCAGCAACCGAGGAGACGAAGGTCACGGCGTGCGCAACTTGACGACGCATCATCCTCCCTCCGGTTTCTGGGTGTGGGACGCGCCATGCGGCGAACGGGACGGAGGGTCGGGACCGTATCAGAATCGTTAAACACTGTCAATTCATGTTCGCCAGTTTTTCAAACCACGAGACGCAGCGGCAGTGTCAACTTGCGGCAACCGCGGGCACAGTAGCTGGATGCCTGTGGATGTGGCGCGCTACCCACGCTACCTACGCCGCGGCCCTCTTGGGCGAGAAAGCCATGACGAAGCTGGTCGTCGATAGAGGAGTCGGCGAGTGCGTGCTTCACCGACTGCGCTCGCGCGCGAAGATCTGCGGCTCGAGTCGCCTGACGGGCGACGACCCGCGCCTCACGCTGCGTGCTCGCGTCGACGGGACAACAGGCTATTTGCCGGATTGAGCCAGGTGGCGTAGAAGAGGATGGAGCAGTCGTGGCGATGCTTGATTTATCCGGGCAATCCCAACATCAGCCCCGCCCCGGACGACGAGACCGGCTGCGGCGATGTCTGCCCATAGCGCCGGGACGCGCAACACGAGCTCTGTCTGCAGGACGACGGTCATGCGGCGAATGACCTGAGGGTTCCGACTCCGGCGTCGAGCCCTCAGCACGACGAGCACCGGCCGCGCGACGCGCGGCGTTCAGCTCGGCGCGGGCACGATCTCCCCGTTTGCGTGCGCGTATCGCCGCGATGCGTTGCGCAAGCGGAATCTCAAACTTCTTCCCCGGTCGTGCGGTGTAATCGAAGTCCGGCACGGTCACGCGTGGTAGGCGCTTCCCGATCGCACGCTCGATCGCCCGTAGATTGTCTTCCTCCTCTGGTGAAACGAACGTGAAGGCCTCGCCCGTTGCCTCGGCTCGTCCTGTGCGACCGACTCGATGAACATAGTCGTCTGGGACTTGGGGCACGTCGAAATTCACGACGTGCCCGAGTTCATTGACGTCGATCCCGCGCGCCGCGATGTCGGTTGCGACGAGCACCGGGAACGTGCCGTTCTTGAACCCCGCCAGCGCGGAAGTCCGCTGCGACTGCGATCGATTTCCGTGAATACGCCCGGCACGGATACCAGCCTGCACGAGATAGTCCGCAAGTCGGTTGGCCCGATGCTTGGTGCGGGTGAAGATTAGTGCCTGCGTCATGGTCTTTCGACGGAGGAGGTCGACGATCAGCGCGGCCTTGATGTCCTGTGGAACAGGATAAACGGCTTGCGTGATACCGGACGGCGGCGCCGCCTGTCGCTGCTGCTGAATCGACACGGGATCGCGCAGCATCTCGCCTGCCAGCGCCGCGATCGGGGGCGGCATCGTCGCGCTGAAGAAGAGCGTCTGTCGCCGCGTGGGCAGCTTCGCGATGATGCGGCGGATCTCTGGTAGGAAGCCCATGTCGAGCATCCGGTCCGCTTCGTCCAGGACCAGATGCTCGATGTGATTCAGCCTCGCGTATGTCGAGCGCATGTGATCGATCAGGCGGCCCGGTGTGGCGATCATAATGTCCACCCCGCTGCGGAACGCATGCTCCTGGGGCCCCATACCAACACCGCCGTATACGGCTGCGCCCGTCACGGGTGTATGTACGGATAGCGCGTTCAAATCCTCGAGGATCTGCGCTGCTAGCTCGCGCGTCGGCGCGAGGACAAGCGCCTTTGTCGTCCTGCGCGGCCGGTCGATGAGGCGATTGATGATCGGGAGGAGAAACGCCGCGGTCTTGCCGCTTCCAGTCTGCGCGCACGCGATCACGTCCCGTCCGTCGAGGGCAGGTGGAATCGCTTCGGCCTGGATAGGCGTAGGGCGGACGAACCCGAGTTCTTTGATCGCCTTGACGACGGCCGAGTTGAGTTTCAAGTGCGCGAAGCCCATGCTTGATTATCCCGTAACGGAAGGAAGGTGCGACCGATCTGTCACCGGTCTTCAGCGGGCATTGTCAAGTCGCTTCCGGTCTGCTTTGCGTGTGACTCTACTACCGCTTCGTGGTGAGGTGTCCCGATTCTGAGTGGACGAAACTCATGTGCCGCTTTTGAAAGGCGCGGCGTCCCGTTGCCTCTCATCTTGGGGACCCCGGAGGGTCACGTTCTCACGTTTCGATTGCCGTCCTTTTCGGGGGACGTCAATGAAGGCCTCGCATTTTCGTGTTCTGTTCAGGTGGCGCTGGGCGGCGAGAAGAAACGAGCCGAACTCGCCGCCTTCGAGGCCTTACTCGCTAAATGGATCGCCGACGCTAAAAATCGCGTACCCTATTCAGCTGGTTAGCGGTCACCGGCCCTTGCGCCGGAAGGGAGCAACGAGTGGGCAAACTGATGTCGAAGTCAGAGCTGATTGAGAAGCTCGCGGAAATGTCCGCGGAGAACGTAAGCAAGAGGGATGTCAAAGCAGTAATGGAGGCACTTGCTGCGCTTGGGCACAAGGAGCTCAAGAGAACGGGAGCGTTTTTGGTTCCGGGTTTAGTGAAGTTCGTCGTCATTAAGAAGGCGGCGACGAAGGCTCGGAAGGGCATCAATCCGTTTACGAAAGAGCCGACCATCTTCAAGGCGAAACCGGCACGTAAGATCATCAAGGCCCGCCCCGTCAAAGCGGCTAAGGACGCGCTACTGTAGCAGTCCTCGTCGCCGGTGGCGTTTCTGCCAGGAGTACACATCGCGATCGTTGGTCATCCAGACGACATCCGACACACACGGATTGGCGGTCGTGAGCCATGGCCAAGCAGACGGACGTCCGGCTGAAGAGGGCAGGGGTCGCCGTGAGCACCGGCCTTCTAAGCCGGCGGGCCGCAGGTTCAAATCCTGCCGGGTGCGCCAACTCGCGTCTGTAAGTTCCTAGGACGCCGGTAACGATCCCGCTCTCGTTTTAGCCACCAGCCGCTCGTACGGCGTCTGGCCGTCCAGCGCGCCGTGAGGGCGATGGTAATTGTAGTAGTCACTCCCATTCCGGCAGCTTCTCGTTGAAGAGGTGAATGTCGTCGCTGATGCCGCCTTGGTCGAGGAGCTGATAAAACTCCTGGTCGTCGACGCGATGTGATCGCTCCACTTCCGCGCAATCAGCTCGCGATGCCAGGGTAAGCGCAACGATCTTGTCTGTGAGAGGATGCGTCTGCGTCAGTGTTGCGGACGGAGTCTTTCAGCATGTCAGCCACTGCTCTAAAAAGGCTCGCCATCGGGCTATTCCTTCTCGGCACGGGTCTCATTGCATGGGGCGGTGGTCCCGAAGAGAACCCGATCGCAATGACCGCTGTCGTGTTTCTCATTGCAGCGGCTCTCGTGCATTTCAGAGGGCGACAGGTGGCAGCGCGCGTGAGAAATACCGGCACCGCCAGTCCGCTCCGCGATCAGCGCCCCGATGTGCTGTATCTGCGGTCGTTCGGCATGGACGCATCGACGATGCGCAGGAAGCTGATGGCCGGCCTCTCAACCGAGGAAGAGGATTTAGCGGAAGCCGTACGTCCGCTCGGCGACCTGATCGCGATTGGACGGCCGGGTGAACCGCTTCCGCTTCCAGGAGCGGCGCGCATGTATTGCAGCAACGACGAGTGGAAGGATGCGGTGGTGGCCCGCATGCGCGAAGCCTCCCTTGTCATCATTCGCGCAGGTCAGGGCGAAGGATTGTTGTGGGAATGTGAACAGGCCTTCGTTGCGTTGTCGGCGAATCGGCTGGTGATGCTCGTGTTGAATCTGAAAGCGGCTGATTACGATCGGTTCGCCCGCGAGGTTCGTGACGCGCTGCGGATCCCGTTACCGTCGATTCCGCGGTTCTCCCTCCTGAACGCGGCGTTCGACTTCCGCAACAATCCATCCAAGGTAAGGCCCGGCTTCATCGTCTTTTCCGCCGGGTGGCGTGCGGAGTTCGTACCGCTGCGGCTGAAGATCGTCAAGTTCGGGTACCGCGATCTTGCGACGCCATTTCGCAGGGCGCTCGAACGAGTCTTCGCCGCAAACGGAGTTGCCATGTCCTGATGATCCGCCCGAACTCCGCTACACGTCACGCCCTCGATTGAAGTGGGCAGTGCAGGCGTAGAAGAACACGCGACGACGATGACCGGCGCTGCCTTGATGCGTGGAGCGCACATGCAAGCCCCCGTTGCAGCACCCGCATCGGGCAAATCCTGGAAGCAGGTACTTCGAGTCGACGTCCTTCGGTCGACCGCCGCGGGATCCCTTCGTCGCTGAGTGGTAGTGCGCACGCGACTCCGCGAATGCGCGCGTGCGCGGCATTCCACAGTGTCTCGGGAACGATCCGCGGGTCTGGCGACGGAACACGGAGCCAATCGGTTTCGGGTCGAGCGGCGATGCGCTTTTCACCCCAACGATTCAGCTTCCGGGTTCGGTTCCAGACAATCTCGTCGCGATAGAGACCACGAAAGAGCACGCAGGTCCGAGTTTAGTCAGGCGGCGATCCGGCCATCGATCAAAGGCGGCGGCGCGCCCACTCGTGCACACCCCGTTGCGATGCCTTGCCCTTTCGGAGCTCGATGTGCGCTGGTACTACTGGTCGTCCGGTTCGCGGCCTGGCCCGCGTGCCGTCAGTCTGGTTAGGTAGATGTGCGCCGCACGTTCTCGGCCCGGGGACCTTTCGGCCCTGCGCCAAGGTCGAATTCGACGCTATCGCCCTCCCTCAAATCCTCGAGGCCTTCGCCATACACGGCGCTCCGGTGAAAAAAGTACTCCTTCCCGGTCGCGTCCTTAATGAACCCGAACCCCTTGTCAGCTCGTATCGTTCGAATCGATCCCGTCATCACGCCTGGCCTTTCTGCTCGCTATCAAAGTTGAGAGAGTCCATTCCGCTGCGCTTCTCGCCCATACCCTTCTGCTCGGTTCGGCGAGGAATGCGTCCGTTACCTCGCGAAAGCCTGTCATCGCACACGCCTCGCGCGACCCTACTTATGTGTGACCCGTTGGCAACACGGGATTGCCCTCCACGATCCACGGCCGGGGCTGAGATTCAGCCGAGGCGGCCATCAGCCTCCTCGCGCGGGCCACCAGCCACACCGGGTTGAGGTCTGCAACCTCACACCAGTGGTACAACATCGAGTTTCCGGCCAGGAACTTGCGCGCGCTCTCTTGACCCGCCGCCGATCCGGTAGGAATCGCGAGATCCCTGAAGGCCTGAGCGATGACGCGGACCGCGAGATGGCGGTATGGTGCTCCCTCCGCGCGGGACGCAGGCTCTCGCCAGGCCGCGTGTCTCATCGCCGCGTGCTCCGCGTTCTCGACGTTATCCACATCGTGGGCGAACGTCGCGGCGATCCAGGGGCGACAAAGCACCGACTTTGACCTATCCAAGCGGTGGCGGTGACCATAGGTGTCCTTTCACGACTGGCCTCTAGCGTGCGACCTCCCGACCTCGGTCAGAACTCTCAAACGCGATTACGCCAAGAGCCAGACGACTCCGAACGTCAGCGCGATCGCGGCAACCAGCTGCATGCTGCGTCCGACCCGCGTGTCATGGCGTGCCACCTTCTCTTGCCACCGTGCCCACCGCTGGTCAAATGTGAGGGGTTCCACCGACGCGGCATATTGGTTCACATAGCGCAATCTTCTCGCCTCACTCATGTCATCTCCTGTCGTTGGACTTCTCCAGGGCGTCCCATGATGATTCTCCTCTCCTGATAATGTGACGTCGCGGCGACACTCGTCCGGCGATCTCGCGGAACCGGGATGGAGACACTCCGGCCGAGAGCGCCACGACGAGAAAAGCTTTGGTGAGGGCTGTTGCTCAGGGTCGGGGGATTCCCCGGCGAGCTGCGGCAGTGCTCAGGAAAGCGATACGTGCGCAGTATACGCCCTTTCCGAGGCACACGCGAGGGTTCGTATCGTTCGATAGATGGCTACGAACTGCGCCGCGACGCATGGCGACGGTGTCGGCGATGAGCCCGAGCGCGGTGCTGGTGGTCGAAAAGCCGCAGATGCTCGAGGTGCTCCATGCGGAGACGTCGCTCGCCGAGCGGTTCCTCTCGCACATGCTCGCCAGGAACATTCGGATTGAAGAAGACCTCGTCGATCAACTCTTCAACTCGAGCGAAAAGCGACTTGCACGTGAAGGCCGCTGTTCCGTTCGGTGTGGCGCTTCGAGGAATCCGAGCTTTCGAAATTTGTTCATCAGGACGTCGACCTTGGAGCGCGTCGTGCCGATCATCTCGGCGAGGAGCTCCCGGGAAATTGTCGCAGCGCGTAACGCGGCGCCTCGTCCTTGTCGACGTGTGCCAGCAGCAGGAGTGCGCGGGCGAGCGGCTTTTCGCAGCCGTTGAACAGCTGGTCTACGAGATCGGCCTCGATCTGCGTATTCTGCTCGTACGCCGACCTGCCTTGTCCGCCGAAACAGGATCAGGCTTATGGTTTGTGAACGACAGGATTACCCGGACTAGAGCTGCTCGATCAGCGCCGCCCGGCACCGATCCGGAAACCGCCAGCACTCATCGAGGCAGGCATTGGCCGGCCGGCGGCATGTCGCGCAACGTCTCGCGCTTCACGGCGGTCAGTTGCGACATGGTAGCCGTTGACCCGTGCCACGAAGATTGACAGCGGATGCTCTTGCCGCGCAAGCCACGGGTCCGAATCGCCGAGGTACCGAATCATCCGGCCTTCGAGCTCCTCGAGCCCGTGCTGATTCACGAGCCGTTTCAGGTTCGCGGCGTCCTGCTTGGTGAGCTCGTACATGCCCCCGTGGGCGTTCTTCCACGAGAGCACCCAGAAGGCAATCACGTGGCCGACCGGGTTCTCCCCAGCCGCTAAGGTCCGTGCTTCTCTGATCTGGTCATGGAGCTTGGTGATCGTGGCCTCGATCTCGTCGAGCCGCTGCTCCAGTTTGGTCCGTCGTGTGTTGTCGCTCACGGTCGCTCTCTATTCTGTTGCTCAATATAGCCTCTGCCCACCCACGAAGACAGTTGGGCAGCGCGCGATCTCACGGACCCGGGATGGAAACACGCCGAACCGAGAGTGCCAGGACGGAAAAGCTTTGGTGAGGGCTGTTGCTCAGGGTCGGGGAATTCCCCGGCGAGGTGCGGCAGTGCTCAGGAAAGCGATACGGGCGGAGTATACGCCCCTTCCGAGGCACAAGCGAGGGGATTGAGAAGGAACGGTGCTGAGCTTGACCTGCAGCGCCTGCACTTCGTGGCGCAGTTCGCGGTTCGCTCGGCGCAGCTGGTGCCAGCGTTTCGTGGGCGTACATCAATGCGCGCGTCTGTCACGTCCACCTTACATGTTCATCTTGTTGTGCACACGTCCCAGATGTTCTGGTGGGAACAGCTGCTGTTGGCAGAGTGGCGTGTGGGCGGCTCACGTCGCGTCCGAATTGCCTTGCGGTGACACGTGCTCCCCTGTACCGTGGCGATGCGTTCGTTCCTTCTCCTGCTTTCCTGAGCACTGCCCCTTCCAGCCGGGTTAACGCGCGACGCCGGCCCAGTCCCTCACCAAAGCCTTGAATGCCCGATTAGGAGGGCCCGTGTCGATCGTCTCCGTCATCGATCCAACTGGCGATCTGGTCCGCCGTATCCGCGGCGAGTATCTCGAAATGCCTGGCCTTCGGCTGACGGCGCGTCAGGCCCAGCGCCTCTTTGGGCTCGACGCCACCACATGCGACGAGGTGCTCGCTGGTCTGCTGCAGAGCGGCTTCTTGTCACGCACAGTCGACGGGATGTTCAGACTGACAGAGGCGGGCGATCAGATCGCACCGGCGCGATAGGAGGTCACAAAGCCTGTGTTCCATTCTGCACAGACGTGCAGCGTCCCGTCAGGATACCCTCTCCTCATGGTGACCAGAATGCGCTTCGTCGCGCTGTCCGTCTACGCCGCCATCGTGCTGTGTTCGCATTCGGTGGCCGCGCAGGATCTCTCCCGTTATCGCGATGTCGCATTTGGCAGCAGCGTGTCTTCGGTGATCGCCATCACTGGAACAAACGCTGGTTCGGTGAAAGTCATCCACCAGCGGCCCGCCCTGATCCAGGAGATCGCGTGGAGGCCTCAGTACGCGGTGGGCCGTCCCGTCGGGCGAGTCGAGGCCGTGCAGGAAATCACGTTCCATTTTCTTGACGATCAACTGTTCAGCGTTACCGCGGTGTATGACGCGCGCTTCGTCGAAGGGCTGACCAATATGGACATCATCGACGCTGTGTCGGCAGTCTACGGATCAGCGACGTTGACCGCCGCCGCTTCGAAGGGTCCCGCGGCACCGCTGCCTGGAACGATCAACAGCAGCACGGCGCTCGCGCGCTGGCAGAGCACCGACCACGAGTTCACGTTGATGCGTGAGGTGTATCCGGCGACGTTTCGGCTCGTCGGCGTGTCCAGGCGACTGGAGGCGGTGGCGCGAGCCGCCGAGACCGAAGCGACGCGTTTGGACAAGCAGGAAGCGCCGCAGCGTGAGGCGGAACGGGCCGTGGCGGACGCCGAGCGCAGGAAAGCAGCCGAGGACAAGAGGCGCACGACCAACAAGGACGAATTCCGCCCGTGAGAACTCATATGACCATCGATCGCAAGAAAAGCGATGAGCGGCAGGCGCGTATCGACGCGATGATTGAGAAGTTCCGTGCGGCGCAACAGCGCCGGCTCGTCAAGCGAGGAATCGCCCTGTGGAATCGTGCCGAAGCCGCACAACGGGCGAGGGAGTGTGTCGAGGCTTCCCCTCCTGAGACAGTTCACTAGACACGTGTCACCTCGATTCGGCGTTAAACGACCGCTGGAACTGGAAGCCGGGGCAGGTCGACGGTGAATACGCATCCCCTATCGGGGAGACTGCGCGCATAGATCCGACCATCATTCACTTTAGCGCCCCATCTGCTGTAGGCGAGACCAAGACCCACGCCGGTTCGATCGGCACCGCGCTGCTCGAACGGGCGGAAAAGCTCGTGAACGTTCCCAGCCGGGAGACCGCCGCACTCGTCCTGAATCTCGATGAGCACGCGCTCGGCGCTGGCGCCGGCCCTGAGCGTGACGGTGGTCCGAGGCCGGGTGAATTTGAATGCGTTCTGCAGAAGGTTTCCCACTACCGCAGCGAGGACTTGTCGGTCAGCCTCGATTGTCACTCCGTCTTCGACGGGCGTCACGATCAGTCTGACGCCACGGGCGTTCGCCTCCAATGTGGAGGCCGATGCGATTTCTTCGATGAATTCAGAAACGAGGAATTGCTGTCGATTCTGAACGCCGTGCGTGAGACGGACCTCCGCAAGCGAGCGACCAATGAGCGCGCGTGATGCCATGAGGCTGCGATGAAGCACCGTGCCGGTGCTCCCTGCGACCCCCACATTCCCCGTCTTGAGAACCTCGAACGCCACGATCGCCACGTTGATCAGGTTCCGCATCTCATGAGCGAAGAATCCGAGGCGCTCACTTCCCCGTGCGGACTCTCCATCGACGCCGGACTGATTTCGTTCGCGCTCATACTCGGTGACGGCGCCGGCGATGGCGTCGTCCAGGCATCGGTTCAGCTTACGAAAGTCGTCGGCGCTGATAGGTGCGTGCAGTTCCACCGCCAGTTCGGTGATGGCCTGACACACATCGCCATAGTCGTGTACAACCTGCGACACCGTGAACCCCTGGAGCAGGAGGTCATGTCCGTGCTGGATCGCGCTCGCGCTGATCTCGGGGCTCGTAATCTGGCCGAGCCGTAGCGTGTCCGTCAGTTGGTCCAGGAACACCGGCACGCCATGATCGATCTCCGCGTCGGTGGGCGGCGACACCGACCTCGCGGCCACTTTCACCCTGCACCGCCTGATGATCTCTTCGCGGTTTATGGCAATGAATTCATGGAGCATTGAAGACTTTCAATCGCTCCTGATCGTAATGGTAGAGCTGGGCGAGAGGCTGTTCCAAAGTGCACACATCCCGCTTCACCGGTGTGACCGCTCTCTTATCAATCGCGTATATGGAGGCGTCGCACCAGACGGTCCTGTGCGATCTGGTCGCTGCTGCGCGTTGACGGGAGACCGGATAGTGCGGGAGTAGGTAGTTGCTGAAACCTGCCCCGGTTATTCTGGGCTCGTGTCCCGAGGCAATTGCGCTACTTACGCCGCTTCGATGCGTGTTTAATCGTCGTGTCGATGGCGTCGATGATCTTGCGTTCGCGGTCTATCGCGTTGCCAAAGGCGTCGTAGTCGCCGCGCTGAATGGCGTCCATGCCATCCTTATGGGCCGCGTCGAACGCGGCCTTGAGGCTGGTGGTCTTGTTCGGCTTCAGCAGGCGCGCGAGGGCTTCGGCGGGATCATCGCGGATGATCAGCCGCTCCTCTTTAGGGCCGCGTTTCTGGGGTTTACGTTTCTTCATTTTGGCACCGTTAGAGCGGTCGCTTCCATTGAGCGAGGTTGGCAAGACTCGAGTGCAATGCGGCAAATGTCGCACGCCGATTCCTTTTGACGTGAAACAGTGATTACGTTGCCGCTAGCAACGTCGGGCAATCACTGCCCGTATTATCACGAGCCACTACCGGACACCTGCGCGACTTGCCGGCGCGGCCGATCTCGTCTATACTCACCGATGTAACACCTTCCTGAGTACCTGCTGCCCATCGCCGGACGTGATCCCGGCCCCGAGCTACAGCCCTCATCAAGCGCGCGTCGTCGATTGTTCGCTCGGTTCGACGGAGCGACGGCTTTTGTCGCTTCCGCTGACGAGAGATTCGTCCACCCCTCCTCGCCCGTTGGGAGTCACTTCATGCATGTCAGACCGCTACACGACCGGATTCTGGTTCAACGCCTCGACGAAGGCGAACAGCAAATCGGCGGCATCATCGTCCCGGATTCCGCCAAGGAAAAACCGCAGCGGGGCACGGTGATCGCTGCGGGCAACGGCAGAGTGAACGACGACGGCGAACGGGTGAAGCTCGACGTGAAAGCGGGCGACACCATCCTCTTCGGCAAGTACTCCGGACAGGAGATCAAACTGGACGGCGTGGAGTACTTGATCATCAAAGAAGACGAAGTCCTGGCCGCAATCGAGGGTACCAGCACCGCCAAGGCCGTCACTGCCGAGCCGGCGACGGCAAAAGTCGCCGCCAGGAAGGGACGCTGATATGGCAAGACTGATTACATACGGCGACGCGTCACGCCAGGCCATTCTCCGCGGGGTGAACGGGCTGGCCGATGCGGTCAAGGTGACCCTCGGACCGAAGGGACGCAACGTCATCCTGAGCAAGTCCTTCGGATCGCCCACGATCACCAAGGACGGCGTCACGGTGGCCAAGGAAATCGACCTGCCGGATCCGCTCGAGAACATGGGCGCCCAGATGGTGCGCGAAGTCGCGAGCAAGACCTCCGATGTCGCCGGAGACGGCACGACGACAGCCACGGTGCTGGCGCAAGCCATCTATCGCGAAGGCGCGAAGAACGTCACGGCCGGAGCCAACCCGATGGCCATCAAACGCGGGATCTTCGCAGCTGTCGAGGCGGTCGTCGCGTCGCTCAAGCAGCAGTCCAAGCCGGTGAGTGGTCCCATGATTGCGCAGGTGGGTACGATCTCGGCGAACCTCGACGAGACCATCGGCCGGATCATCGCGGAAGCGATGGACAAAGTGGGCAAAGACGGCGTGATCACCGTCGAGGAGGCCAAGACGCTCGAGACCTCGTTCGAGGTGGTCGAAGGGATGCAGTTCGACCGCGGTTACCTCTCGCCGTATTTCGTGACCGACCCCGAGCGCATGGAAGTGGTGCTCGAGAACCCGGTCATCCTGGTCCACGAGAAGAAGATCAGCGCGATGAAAGACCTGCTGCCCCTGCTCGAACAAGTGGCGCAGGCGGGCCGTCCGCTGCTCATCCTCGCGGACGACCTCGAAAGCGAAGCACTGGCGACGCTCGTCGTCAACAAGCTCCGGGGCACACTCAAGGTCGCGGCCGTCAAGGCGCCGGGCTACGGCGATCGCCGCAAGGCGATGCTCGAAGACATCGCCATCCTGACCAACGGCAAGGCCGTCACTGAAGACCTGGGGATCAAACTCGAGTCGGTGAAGCTCCAGGACCTGGGACAGGCGAAGAAGGTCACCATCGACAAGGACACCACGACGATCATCGAAGGCGCGGGCACCAAGCAGGCCATCGAAGGACGCGTGAAACAACTGCGCGCGCAGGTCGAGGACACGACGTCTGACTACGACCGCGAGAAGCTGCAGGAGCGACTCGCCAAGCTTGTGGGCGGCGTGGCCATCATCAAAGTCGGGGCGGCCACCGAAACCGAGATGAAAGAGAAGAAGGCCCGCGTCGAGGACGCGATGCACGCCACCAAGGCCGCAGTCGAGGAAGGCATCGTGGCCGGGGGCGGCGTGGCGCTGCTAAGGGCCGCGAAAGGGCTCCAGTCGCTCACGCTCGACGGCGACGAGCAACTTGGCGTCAACATCATCATTCGGGCCATCGAGGAGCCGCTGCGCTGGATCGCGACCAACGCGGGTCACGAGGGGGCCATCGTCGTGCAGCGCGTGAAGGACATGGAAGGTGACGAGGGCTTCAACGCGCAGACAGAACAGTACGAGAACCTCGTGAAGGCCGGCGTCATCGATCCGGCCAAGGTGGTCCGCTCGGCACTGCAGAACGCCGCGTCGATCGCGTCGCTCCTGCTGACGACCGAGGCGGTCATCTCGCAGGCGCCGGATGACCACAAGACGGCCGCGGCGCAGCACGGCGGCATGGGCGGAGGGATGTACTAGCGGAATGGGTCGTCCACTGCGAGAGCTTCTCGCGACCGATCATCGGCAGGCGCTGGAATTCTTCGCCCAGCGCCTGCAGGATGTCTCCGGACGCGGCGTCGATCAACAGGAACTCCTCTACAACGCCAGCGTGCTGGCTCACTGGGCCCAGATATCAACGCAGGCCACGGTCGATCTCTCGACCCCGGCAAGCCTCAGCGCGATTTTCGATCACTTCGTGGCGGATTCGACGCTGCTGGCCGACAGCCTGATGATGGAAACCGCCGGCGCCCAGTGTCTGGTACTGGCGGGATTCTTCGAGGATCAGATGCGCCGGCGGCACAACATCCGCTGGTATGCCGAACTCGGCGCCGGTTTTTTCAGCCAGGCGGCCACGAGGGACGCTTCTCCGCACAAGGCCCAACTGCTGGCCGCGATCGCAAAGCACTTCGAGGCCTGGCGCCAGCGCCAGGCGAGGCTCAGCCGCATCCTGCGCGACCAGCCTTTTCTGCTCGCTCCGCCCCAGCGTCCCACGTAGATCCGATCGCGCGCGGCCGCGTGCCGACGACCCGAGCCGGCGCTGAGAAGATTGCTCCTCGAAAACGGTAGGACTCTATCGCGAGTGACGCGGCGCTCGGACGCAGACGTTGAGCCTGATCGTGCAACCGCCGGGTCACTTTGGAGCCTCCGCAGGCTGACGAGCGCGATTGTGGGCGGGTGGCGTGTGCCGCATGCGCCGCACGAGGTGTCCTGGACGATGTCGGCCCGGAGCGTCTCGAAGGAAGAGCTGCCGCACCGTCAGTCGTTGGATGAGGCGCAAGGGCGCCCCCGCAGCGAGGACACGGCCACGTGCGCTTCGCGGTATGGCGTCGACGGACGGAGCTGCGGCTTGGTGGTGCAGGGGCCCGACCGTTAAGGCAGCGCGCGGTCCCAGGCGCGTCCGCGTGTGCAATAGAAGACAGCACCCGATGGCGGGTTCCGCAGAAGATCGACGGAGATTGAACGCATGCAACTCAGGACCGCTCGTCTGTGTCTCGACTGCGACAACGTTCACGAGACGCAGCAGTGTCCCGTGTGCGCATCGGAAGCGTTCGCCTTCATGACGCGCTGGGTCCCCGCGCCTGAACGACGCCGTCTGCCCAGGGCTGCGACCGTCAGCTCTGCGGACGTGGTGGCGTATCGGCGCTTGCTCACGGCGAATGCGCTGCGGCCCAAGGCACGGGACCTGCTCAAGAAGGGAGCTTTCGTATTGGCGGCCGTGAGCGTCGGTCGATGGTTGTGGCGACAAAGCCAGCAACGCCTTTCCGCTGCTTAGGAGAGCGACTACGGCGCGTTGTGGCCTGGGCTGGTCATTACTGCCACCGGAGCATGAATCGTGAGGAACCTGCGCAGTTCGCGGTTCTCCGGGAAGTCGCGCGCGAGCATCCGCGCGGTGTCAACGGCTCCGGGGACCTCCCGTTCACGCACCTGCATGTCCCAGAGCGCGAACATGGCTTCGGCCTGAACGAAGAAGTCGCTGCCGCCCGTTTCGACCACCTGGCGAACGGTAACCAGTCCGCGTTTCTTACTACCACCCCCAAGGAGCCAGCGGACACCCCTCGGGACCTTCGTCCCGACGATGTAATCGACCCAGGCTCGCGCGACGCGGGCCCGAACATTCTCCGGATTCATTCGAAGGGCACGGTCGAGCAATCGGCGAGCCTCCCAATATTCGTCCCACCCGGTCTTGCGGCCGAGCGTCCCCAACTGGAGCCACACATAGTTCAGGTCCAGCTTTCCCAGGAAGAACAAGGTGTCTTCGTCCTCGGGATTGATCTCCAGCCTCGCCCGCGCCAAGGTCTGACCTCGGACCGTCTCCGCCAGGAACGCGGACATGAGTGCAGGACAGGCGGCACACAGCTTCCATGCGGTGGTCTTGTCGATGTTCTCCTGTTCCCCGAGTGCTTTCTTGATCTGAAAAAGCAGCGTGGACGTACGCAGTTCGCAGGCCGCGAGGTCGTCGGGGCGTGCAGCACACAGCGCAAGGGTCGCGTAGCCGCCGTATCGTAGTCGCCGTTGTAGAAGAATCGCTGCGCCTCTTGGAGCGTTGTTGGGGAGCGAGCGATGTCGTCGGCAGCGCGTGGCGCCAATACCGTCCCGTTCGCACGCAACTGAACATGCTGCAGACCCAACAGGATGACAATCAGGACAACAGAAACCTTCATATGCCAGCGTAACGGGATACGCCCTTCGGCACTGTTCCAAACGGCACAGGTTCGTGCGGAGGGCTTGCGTGATATCGCGGTCTCAAGGAGGGTTCAATGCGTAGCGACGCGGTTGGAACAATAACGAGCAATTGGGCGAAGCGGCTCGGTCAAGAACACTATGCGCGAGACGAATCCGCCGCGCGGCTGACGACGTCGCAGCGTCAAGATGCGGCGCAGGCGACGGCCGCCTCGGTCGAGCGCTGGGTGACGATTGTCGCGGCCATCAGACGACTGGCCGACGCCTACAACGCCGGGGCAACCCGCGCAGTTCTGAGTGTCGTCGAACAATCCGGACAGCCGACCGTTACGGTCGCCGCGGGAGGTGAAGGCGCGCCTTATCTCACCGCCACGCTCGAGGACACGCTGATTTGCGTGCGCGCCCGTGACGCCCTGGGTATCCCGCACGCGACGGAGTTCCGGCTGCGTTCTGACTGCGGTGACGATGCCACGGCGGCGTACGTCCTGCAGAATTGGATGCAGCATCTCTAACGCTGCAAATCGTCATGCTCGGCACGCGATCTCCCAGGCGCCCAGCTAAGGAAGACCGCGCTGCACGAGGTGCTATGAGCCACAAAGTAGGCATTTGGATCGACCACAAGAAGGCCGTTGTCGTGTCCGCCTCAGCGAGTGGCGTGACGGTCAAGACCCTGGAGTCTGAGGTCGGACCGCACACCCGCTATTCAGGCCCGCAGGACGGCGGAGGCGAGAAGAAATACGAGGACCGCCACAGCCAGCATCTTGACCGGTACTATGACGAGGTCATCACTCAGCTGGGGCAACCCGAGGCTCTTCTGATCTTCGGGCCGGGCGAGGCCAAGCTGCAACTCAAGGAGCGTCTCGGCCGCTCCAAGGCGCTGTCCGACCGCATTGTCGGAATCGAGACGACGGACAAACTGACCGATCCGCAGATCATCGCCAAGGTAAAGGAGCACTACGGGATCGATCGCTGAGGCCCGTTTCAATACTCCCTTCGACAGGCGATGCGCGCCTGTCGCCTTGTGAACAGCCAGATTCAGACAATGCGGCACCTGCAGTCCAATCCGCGTGAGCTTCGGCTCGCTGCGACCGATCCAGCACGGTCGCGCGGCGCGATGCCTTCGCCGTTGCAGGGAATGCGGATCTCCTGTCAATGCTAGGACACCGAAGAGCAGCCGGACGGAGACCGGGGGAGCCGCTATCGCGCCGCGGTCGACGCGTTACGAGCAGCTTTCTTCTGAAGCACGTCGACAAGACGACGGCCGGCATCGGGAACGGCGTTACTCGTTCCTCGCACGATCTCTCGCGCCGTGACCTTACGTCCGTAGATCTCCGCACTGGCGTCGTCGTCCGGACGCAGCGATGTGCCTTCGAGCGACACCCCCGCGAACAGACCGCGCGAGCGGGAATAACTGAGCATCTCGGCCCGTAGCGATGCATCGGTGGAGGCGCCCGTGTCACGTCCCTTGGGTCCGGCAGCCACCGACATGTTTGCGCCAAGTTGAACCTTGGTGCTCAGGAGCGCCTCGACGCCGCGAGTGTTCATGACCAGGAGCACGAGGTCTGTGGACTGTGCACCCAATTGCAGACCGACGCTGCCGCCTTCGATCGCATACATCGCGGGCGAACTCCATGGTCCGTCGAAGTTCGCACCGGAGCGGCATACCATCGCACCGCGGCCGTAGCTACCGCCGATGCCGATGGCCACTTTCGTCACCGATGGAACGACGATGACGCATTCGGCCTTATTCAACAAATCCTGGGGAATGGAGTCTGGAAGGTTGAGGATTTCCTCCATGACGAGGCCGGCGTTCTCCAGGCGTCCCTGTTCCTTGTTCTGGGCGAAGAGGCTCACTGCGGTGAGCATGAAACAGAGCGCAAGACTGAAAGAGCGAAACATAGGTGACCCTTCTGACGTTATGTCGAATGGAGGACCAGACCAGCTCGAGGGCGACATGCCAATGCGAGTTGTCTTCCCACTCGATCGTGTCCGAGTGGCGGTCGCTTGTCTGTCTCGTTGTGCACACGGGTTGCGATTGGAGCGAAGGCCGTCGCGCGAATGACGTCGACCTATCCCACAGCAGCTGGACGACGGGCGGACTGTCGTTGAGAATCGCCAAGCGAAGGCGGCCAAGTTGAGTACGACAGCGACGGGGCGTAAGAGACCATTCGGAAGCATCAGAGACGACGAACGATGTTCGCGCCAGAAAGGTCTACGGAAACAGTCGGCGTACACGGGGCGTCAGGCTGGCGGACGGTAGTCAGGGCTGGCAGCCGCTGCCCCCGGTTCGGCGAGCGCGCTGCGGAACGTCGTGCCGAACATTTCCCAGGCGGTGACGAAGAGCGCCGCGAGGATCGGACCCAGGATGAAGCCCATCGCGCCGAAGAACATGAGTCCGCCGAGTGTCGAGAAGAAGATGAGCAATTCGTGCATCTTCGTGTCCTGCCCGACGAGCCGCGGTCGCAGCACATTGTCCACACTGCCGACGACGAGCGCGCAGAACAGGGCGAGGGCGATCCCTCGCCAGACCTCACCGGTGGTCATGAGGATGATCGCCGCTGGTACCCACACGAGTGCGCCGCCGACACCGGGGATGATCGACAACACGGTCATCACCGTCCCCCAGAAGATCGCCCCGTCAATACCCACGGCCCAGAACGCCAACCCTCCAAGAAGGCCCTGAGCCGCGCCGATCAGGATCGTGCCCTTGAGCGTCGCGCGGGTGACCGACACGAACTTCCCGACCATGCGTTGCTTGTCGGCCTCTGTGAGTGGCAGGTACGCGAGCACGCCTCCGAAGCAAGCCCGGACCGCCGGTCAGGAAGAAAAACATCGTGTAGAGCAAGACAAAGAAATGAAAGATGAAGACCGCCGTCGCGCGTGTGGTCGCGGAGAGTGCGGCGAAGAGGAACGCGCTCGTGCTGCCGACGAGCTCGCCGGCCTTGGTGAGGATCTGCGCCCGGTACGGCTCGATGCGATCGTAGCCAGGGAGCGCCCGCAATCGGCTGTCGAATTCACCAGGCTGATCGACGAGCTGCTGGAGACGCGGCCTGATGGTCTCGGTGACGCGCAGCGCTTCATTGGCGCCGGCCCCGAGCACCGCCAGGAGTGGTGCCATCACCAGCACCAGCAACAGCACGAGCGTCGCGATCGCCGCAAGCGCCTTCCGGCCACGGACCCGGCCGAGCACCCACCGATACACGGGATAGCTCAGGCCGGCAAAGATGGCCGCCAGCAGGATCGTCAGCAGAAACGCGCGGATCATGGCGACGAACGCGGCGGAAATCGCCGTGACCAGCAGGAGCAGAAAGGCTTGGCGGAAGCGTGTCTCTGTCATGACGAGACCGGAGCACAGCGACCTGTACGCGGATTCGAGCGACGCATGCGGCATTCTATGCGACGCCCGCTGAGGAGCATGGCGTTCTGAACGCCGCCCTGGCCCGCCCTTCACAACTGCCGATGCGTGTCGCGTCAGAAGATGTCGCCACGCCAGTAGAGCACGTCGTCGCGAGACAGCCGCGGCTGCAACACCGTCGATCCGAGCGACCGCACCATCATCACTTCTGTCGAAGGGCTTCGCCGACACGATCGTGACCTGCGGAGGTACGAAGCCGGGAGGCAGCCAGGCGCGGATCGTCGGGCGGTGCTCGACGGGTTCACGCGCGATCAGCGCCTGCAGAATGGCGCCGACTCGCGCACCAGAGGGATCACGGTCGCCGCACTCCTCGATCGTCCACGTGCCTCCGATGATGCTGACGACGACATACGCAGCGGCCGTGATGCCTTCTTCGGCGATGAAGAAATGCAGTTGGCGCGTCGCCGGCCTGGCCGAGTCCTGCAAGCAATCGCTTCTTCGTAATCGCGTACTGAACGAAGTCGACGTCTCGATCGAGGTGGAACCGGAATGGGCTGGCCCGGACCTGCCCCATGGCCACGATGGCGGCCAGGTCTCGTTCCTCGCCGCCACGGATCAGTGTCATGGGGGCGCCGCGACGCGACGATTCCGCGACACTGAGTTCAGCCTCCGTCATTGAAACCACGTCGAAGCCGGTTGGCTGGTGTTCGTGGCTCATGTCTGAAAAGAGAAGCGCCATCGCCGCTCCATCGCGCGCGGCTTCGTCGAGCAGCTGATTCACGCAGCTCTCGCGCATGGTCGCCCGCGCGATGCGCCGGCTGGGTGAAGATCTCGCCGATTCCGCACACGCGCACCGACCGCTGATCGAGCACCGCCGCCAAGTCGTACTTCGTGGCGCTGGCAAGCACGTCGGCACCATCCACCAGCGCAAATCGTCGCTGATGGCGGCGCCCCCACGCGGTCTTCATCTGCGCGGTATCAAATTTCGAGTAGGCTTGGCGACTCAGCCCTTCGGGCGAGAGCGAGGTGCATCGCTTCTCAGAACACGCTCGAGAATGATCCCTTCCGCTGCAACGACAGTCGCCACCTGACGAATTATCGTCCCGCAACAGGGCCAGAGTGCGGCGCTTGTTTGCGTAGCCGCTCACATCGGTCTCTCGGCCTGCGTCGGGCACTGTCAAGTTAACGCGGATCGCGCACACGAGGGACGTTGTCGCCCGCCGTTGCCTCAGGCTGCGGCCACGGCGTCCCACGTGCCGAATGCACGCGAACGCAGCAGCCGTTGCTGGGCGGCACGCAGCTGATGTCGTCCCACGCTGAACAGGTTCCGTACGACATCGTGGACGGCAAGAAAGAGGAGGTCTTCGACGTCGCGGAAGCTGAGAGTAAACCGGTAGTAGAGCCAGACCGCGTGGCTGATGATGCTGGGCGGGAAACGGTAGCGGGGATAACGGGTGACACCGTCGGGCATTCGGCAACTGTGCCCGCGGTCGCCTCAAGTTGACAATGCCTCTCCACTCGGAAATTGGGCGGCGAACGACATCACGGTGCTTCGGGAGCATTGAAGGAGGGTAGCTGCATTACTCGCGGGAGAGCGTGGTTCTGGAAGCTTGAGATATGACACGCCGCTACATGAAAGAAGCCTAACAAATGGGATTTCATCCGCACTGTTACCTGTGATCGGGCGAGCAAAACCATCGTCATCGTCGTCTCGCACGTGACAAGTGTGCGAAGAGCCACGGTTGACTTGGCCTTCGCACACTTGGAGGAGGCTACCACCGAAATTCGTGACCGCGCGGCGAGTTGATCAGATACCACGCCTTGATCGGTGTGGGCTCGCCGCGGCTCGCCTCGCCGAGCAACACGGTCTGATTCGGCGGCATGTCCGCGGGACGGGTGACTGGGTTTGTGAGCCCCAGGTAATGCACCCGCTGACGATCGGCGCTCATGACGCGAATGACGGCACGATCGGTGCCGTTTGGTCCCGATTCGAACGCGTACCTGCCGGGCGCGAGCACCACGCCGGGCAGGGCGACGGTGCTGTTGAACGTGAGGTAGTTCAGTCGGATCGGCCCTTGAGCCTGTGTGGACGACGATGTCAGCAGCGTAGCCATGGCCACGGCGCATGCGGTTAGGACGAATGTGTGTTTGAGCACTTGACGTTTCTCCTTCTGCATTCATTAACGTCAGCGCCTGTCCTTTCGAACGCCACACGTGACGATGCTGCGTCATTTCGCGTCGTGTCTGAAAACTCGGGCGACACTCTGGCGTAGACTCAGCCCGTGATTCCGTTTACAGATGCTCCTCGCCGGGCTGCTCGGACCGCGACCGGAAGTGGAGTCGTGCCGTGCTGGAATTCCTCGAACAGGAAGGCGTCCGGATCATTCGCACGCCATTCCGGGCACCCAACTGCGACGCCTACGCGGAGCGGTTCGTTCGGTCGATCAAGGAGGAGTGCCTCGATCGCGCCAACCCGCTGGGGGAACGGCATCTTCGCCGGACGTGGCCGAGTTCGTGGCCCACTACCATGGGGAGCGAAACCACCGGGGCATCGGTAACGCGCTGATTCAGCCGGTTCGGCAAGCCAGTGGCCAGGGACCTGTTCGCCGACGCCTACGGATCGGTGGGATGCTGAACTACTACTACCGTGCCGCGTAGTCCAGAGAACTTCGCTTCGCCGGAGTTGTCGGACATTACGGGCTGTACTACGCGATGTGGCGGCAGCAGATGGGTGAGAAGCGGACGGCGGCGGTCGCGATTCCGCCGACAAGGGTAGCGCTCGCCAGATTCCGAGGACGCTGCTACGGCGTCACGCCTCCACACCCAAACACGCTCTCGAACGACCGGAGAGGTGCGGTTAGGATGGGGTCAGCAGATAGGGCTTGTTCCGCAATGCGCGGCTGAGCTGCGCGTGCCGTTGACGCCACGGTTCGAAGCGCCGGGCAATCGCGTCGAGGACTTGGGCCTTGCGCGAGGACCGTTCGTGGACGGCCGCCTGGCTGAAAAAACCTGAGCCCAACTCCGCGTACCAGCGGATATCGTGCCGCTGGCGCATCTGATCCTCGAAGAACCCCGCCAATAAGAGGCACTGCGTGCCTGCCACTTCCATCATCAGGCTGTCGCGCCGCAGAGTGGTGTCCGACACGAAATGGTCGAAGACCTCGCTGAGATTCGTGGGAGCTGGCCATCCGACGCCGGCCTGTGTGGATACCTGCGCGTAGTGCGCCAGCACACTGGCGTTATACAACAACTCTTGTCGATCGACGGTGGGCTCGGACACGTCCCGAAGGCCCGATACGAAAAACTCCAGGATGCGCCGATGGTCGGTCGCGAGCAGTTCCCCCAGTGGATCCATGACCCCTCCCCGGTGGCCGCGCGTTCGGTGATGAAGGCCGAAGGCACGACGGCGTTCCAGCGGCCGCGGCAATCAGTTAGGCCGCTTCGATCACGGGCAACATGAGTGCCAGGGCATGAACGCGCCGGGTCTAAGGAGCGCTGAGCAAATCGCGCCGCCTAGCGTGACAAAGGGCTCCGGAGGAGACTTTTCTCCGCAGCGGCACCGACAGTTTGGCCGAGTTTGAGGACACCAAAGACACTCAATCGGCCTATGCGTGCCTAACCTTTGCCTGACCGGTCACGCTCGAGCCGCCGACGTCACTGTACGCGCCGTACAACCGTCCGCGCCGTACAAAAAGAGGGCCGGGTTCCCCGATGCGTCCTTCTTTTCCTCGGGGATCTCGGAGACGAGGGCTTCGGTGGTGAGCAGGAGCGATGCGATCGAGGAGGCGTTCTGCAGCGCGCTGCGGACCATCTTGGCCGGGTCGATGACGCCTGCGTTCACCAGGTCCTCGTACACCTCGGTCGCGGCGTTGAAGCCTTCGTCCTGCTTCATGTCCTTGACCTTCGCCACGACGATCGAGCCTTCGGCACCCGCGTTGATGGCGATGTGCGCATCGGCTCTTCGATCGCGCGCCGGATGATCTGGAGACCGACGAGCTGATCGCCTTCGAGCTTCAGCTTGTCGAGCGCGTAGTGTCCCATTCCTTGGCCGAACCCTTCACGCGGCCCGTTCGTAGTAATTGAGCAACCCACCGAGCCGCGGACGGCGACGAATCTGGCTCACGTCGTTCGTCGCGGGTGCGCCCGCGATCAATTCGTTCTCAATCCCCTGGTGATTCCGCTCTCCGAGATGATGTCGCGGTGATCAAGGGAGCTAATGCAGGGCGCTGAAAGCCGCCCGGGGAGAGTGCGCACTCGCGTGACGGCCTCTCTGGCGGGGCGAGCTGGGCGGAGCGCGACGCGGGTGCCGTCCCCGATTGACTACGCACCCTGCTCGTACGTGCCCGAGACCGTCTGGCTCCGACGCCCTGGCGGAGTTCGCGCCGATTTACGAATCTGACTACACGAGTCGCGTCACGGGTGAACGACTTGCAGGTGCAGCAGTTCTTCGAAGGCGTCAAAGTCGCGGTCGGCGTGGAGGAGCGCATGCGCGTCGCGCAGGCAGAACGTCGCGATGAGGCAGTCGATCGTCTTCCGGACCGTACGGCCTCGCTGACGGAGCTGGCGGTAGTTGCGTGCGGCGGCCGCGGCGAGTTCGACGCCACCGGTTTCGAAAATTTCGAACCGTCGCAGGTGACGCAGGACGCGGGCGGCATTGTCGTCGGTCGCGAGTCCCTGCAGGATCTCGCAGACCATCAGGTCGAGGAGCCCGAGCCGCCGACGTGCGGTCTCGCGGTCGAGCCACTCGGACTCGGGAGTGGCGATCCCGTTCAGATAGTCGATCCACACGGTGGTGTCGACGATCACCATGCTCAGCGGTCAGCCGCGAGGCGGTCCATCCGGCTCGCGTTCAGATCACCGGTCCACTTAACCTTGCCTCGCAGGCGGCGGATCCCGCTTTGCGCTCGCGTTTCGATCAGGAGGCGAAGGCCGCGTTCCACCACGGCGCGCTTCGTCTTCTCGCCGCTGGCTTGCATCGCCTCGCGCATCAGATCGTCGTCGATCTCGATATTGGTCCGCATGACGCCTCCATGTGTAAGATTAGACGATTCGTGTGTATCCGACAAACTGCCGCTGAGGCGCTGCTTGTCAGTATGGCGTGTCGGACTGTGGAGCCGAAGGCGGACACGCGCCGCGGCTCAGCCGCGGAAGTCGCTGTGGGTGTTGGAGATGGCTTGAATTCGGCGGCGGGAAATGTTCCCGCTGCTTCCTGTCGATAAGTCGCTCAGAATGAGTGACTTGCGAAGTGGTTGGTGGAGGCGGCGGGAGTCGTGCCGATTTAGGCGAGGTCGAAGGCCGAAGCCAATCTGCCTGGCTACGCTGCCGACATAGACCGAGCGAGAGCGAGGGATATGGAGGCGGCGGGAGTCGAACATAAAAAGTCGATTCTTGTTAAATAACTGACGGCGTGCCCGGTTGTGATCACAACTCGTTACACGACGGTGAGTTATCGACGATGTCCGACGCCGCTGGCGTCCTCCGCATTCCTCCAATTTCTTCCCGGCTCGTGGAGCTAATGGGGAGGCGGCGGGAACGGTGTCCCGATTCTGAGCACCTGCTCCAGCTTCGCTCTTGCCGGACGCACGAAGACTCCGCGCGGAATTGACCAGTGGGACGTCGCGTTTACTGTCTTCAGAGCTTCAATGAAGTCCGCAAACCGATCCCTGACTCTGCATCTCCAGCTGCGTTCGAACCAGCCGAACTACGCCGTCAGGATCAATCGAAGGGAACCACTCGCGGAATCCACGTCAAAGCGGCGTGGATTCAGTTTTCGGACACTACGGGGATCGTGCGTCCAGCGCGACGTCGACGTGGCTAATCATGACCATCTTCCGACCCACCTTCATCGTTCGACGCGTGCTATAAAAGCTTTCCCGGTCATCGGGAGAGCTTTTTCTTCCGATTCGCCTTCGACGGGGAGGAAAGGAGCACCCCATGACGCACATGCTGAAGTTTGTCCTCTATGGGTTGGCCGTCTTTCTCGTGCTGGTGTTGATCATCAGAATGATCGGCTCAACGACCACATCGAGTGAGGATGACGGCACCGACGCCCTCGTCACACGTCTGATCGCGAACGACCCACTGATCGCGCCATTGTCGCCGCGCTAGGACCCGCCCAGCACCGTGACGCTGGCCGTTGACATTGTGGGATACGACCGACCCCGGCGCGGCCTGGGTGGCGTGGGAAGCGAGCGTGACGCCCGCGTTGTTGGAGGACTTGTGGCTACCGAAAACACCGTACCTTTGCGTCGATTGAGGTTACGGTCGTTCTCCGCTAGGCTCCCTTCGTGTCGTCCGTCATCGCCTCGCTGCTCTACTCGCTCTGGTTCGGTCCGCTCACGCGCCTCGCTGCACCTGGAGATCATCGCGCTCCGACACCAGCTCGCGGTCGTCAATCGGTCCCGCCGCCCACGTCTCCGCGTCACGTCGGCCGACCGGATGTTGTGGGCGTGGCTCTCACGGGCATGGCGCGGCTGGCGTTCGGCCGTTCACATCGTCAAGCCGGAAACCGTCATCGCGTGGCACCGGCGCGGCTTTCGTCTGTTCTGGACGTGGAAGAGCCGACACCGCATCGGCCGCCCAACCGTTCCACACGACATTCGCGCCCTGATCCGCGAACTGTCCACCTCAAACCCGCTCTGGGGTGCGCCTCGGATTCAGCGGGGAACTTCAGAAGTTGGGGATCTCAGTGAGTCAGTCGACCGTCGTCAAGTACATGCGACGACATCCGCGCCCCGTAATGTCTCATTCGTGGGCCGAGCCGTTGAATTCGCCCTCGCGAGTCATCACGCCGCGCGCGCGTAATAATTGAGGAGCCCACCGAGCCGCGACCGTCGACGAATGGGGCCGACGTGGTCCACCACCGCAAGCGCGCCCTCAATCAATTCGTTCGCCAGGCCTTGGTGATTCCGCTCACGGTGGTAGTGCTCGACGTACTCCGCAATCGTCCGCCGGAGATTGCGTTCGCCGAATGGGATCACGCGATGGAGACACTCGTCCTTGATCGAGCGCACGAACCGCTCCGAACGCATTCGCATTGGGCGCCTGATACGGTGTCTGCACGATTCGGAGTCCGGCCTGGCCCAGCCACGCGCGCACGGGCGCGCTCCACTTGGTGTCCCGATCACAGATCAGGACGCGATGTTGCATCAGCAGCCCGTCATCCGCGGTCGTCATCATAGCGCGACGCGACCTGCTGCATGAAGATCCCGCATCGGGATGCGGGGTCGATCCCAAGATCTGCACCCGACGGGAGGCCAGGTCGATCACGAACACCGTGTAATACGTCAACAGGCCGCGCCACGTCCAGACTTCTGTCGTGAAGAAATCCGCACCGGCGATCGCGCCCCAGTGCGCCTGCAGAAACGTCTGCCACGACGTGGGCCGCTCGGGCACGGGTGGTGATCCCGCACGCCTTCAGGATCCGCGCAATCGTCGACCGGCTGACCCGATGGCCGACGTTCTTCAGCGCGCCGACGATCCGCGTGTAGCCCCACGTCGGGTTCTCCTGGGCCATGCGCACCACCAAACGCCTGATCTCCGCGAGCACGCCAGCACGACCGCCGCCACGTTTCGCGTAGGTCCATTTCCGGGCGATAAGTTGTCGATGCCATAGGAGAATCGTGTCGGGAGTGACGATCGTGGCGACGTCACGAAGGCGCCGACGGCCCA
>CAVTIA010000011.1:0-474651 GCA_963734635.1 uncultured Acidobacteriota bacterium | reverse complement strand
CGCTCGATACATGTCGACGTGCGGAATCCCATCCTCCAGATACTCATGACCAGTGCTGGTGAACCCGAAGCTTCGATAAAAGTGTTCGAGGTACTTTTGCGCTGAGAGAGCGATCCCGAAGGTGGGGTAGCGCTCTTCCACAAGCTCGATACCGCGTGTCATGAGCGACGTGCCGATTCGGTGAAGGCGCAAGCTGTTGTCCACGACGACGCGACCAATTGACGGCCCGTGGAATCTGTGACCAGGTGGCACGATTCGCAGATAGCAAGCGAGCTGTCCCGAAGGAAGCCGGCCCAGGAGGTGCAACGATTGCTTGTCGACTCCGTCGGCATCCAGATACCAGCATTTCTGCTCGACCACGAATACCGCCTGTCGGAGCTGCAGCACGTCATACAACTCGTCCACTGTCAGCTGATCGAATGTTTTCGTCGTCCACTCAACGATCGAAGGCGCAGTCGTCATCTTGTGTGAGGTTTTCGATCCGATCGCGCAGGCTGAAGCCTGCGCTCTACGGTCGAAGGAGTAGCCCGAAATATGGTCCGGCTAAAGCCGGACACTACGTACGCTACGTACTAAGCCGGACACTACGTATTTTGCCGATGGACTGAAGAATGCGGCGGCGGGCGATGGTGAGCCCGCCACCTGTTGACTGCCGTCGAGAGAAGGATTGCGCGCGCGAGCGAACGTCAGCGCGAGCTGCTCTGGGCCGCCGGCGCCGGATACGTCGGCAGCGTGACGTGGTCGCCGAACGTCGCCTTGAGCCCTTCGATGGCGCAGTTCTCGTCGCCGCCGCCACCGGCACCGCCCCCTACGCCGACAGCGCCAATCATCTGGCCGTCCACGACGATCGGGATGCCGCCCGAGTTCGTGAAGAATTCGAACTGCGCAATCGTACGTGTCTGGCCCTGCGGATTGTTGCGGCCCTGCGCGGTATAGACCGACGTCGGCACGCGCGACCTCAACGAGGTTTGCGCTTTCAGCAGGGCGGTTCGGATGTTGTTGAACACCTGTCCGTCCATCCGCTCCATGTGCACGAGCTCCCCGGCGTTATCGATGATGTAGAGCGACATGCTGCCGCCCTTCGCGGCCGCCCAGTCGCGGCAGACGCGCGCCACTTTCTTGGCGGCTGCAAGCGAAATCTGGTTGCCGTCGAACACGTTTGACGCACCCCTTCCGCCCACGACCCATTCCGGATTCGAAATGTTCGTCTTCGGCGTCGTCGCCGTCGCGAACCTCGGGACCGGCGCCGCGTTGGCAGGCGCGGCAGCCTGCGGTCGCGGCAGGTCTTCAATCAGCGGCGCGACGTTCGCGGCACCGAGTACTTCCTGCATCGCCTTATGGCCGCAGATCTCGTCGCTCCACACCGGCACGCGCGGGGCGGAGCCGCCGATGCCGATCGCGCCAATCATCTGCTTGTTGACGACCACGGGAAGGCCGCCGGAGTTCGGGAACATTCCAAGCTGAATCCGCTGCAGCTCCGCATTCGGATTCTGGGTGACCTGGTTCATGACCACCTTCGACGGCGCACGCTGCATGAGCGCGGTCTGCGCCTTCATCTCGGCGGTGATGATGTTCAGGTACCCCTGCCCGTCCATCCGATCCATGTAGACATGGTTGCCGTCGTTGTCGAGCACCATGATGCTGATGGCGACTTTTTCGGCAGCCGCCAGCCGCTGACAGGCCTCTGCAATCCGTTCTGCGGTTGCAAGGTTGATGGTGGTGAAATCCTGGATCTGCTCCGCAGCCTTCCCGCTGACGACGAACTGTGCGGGCACGCTCTGCGCCAGCGCGGCGCTCCCGAGTCCGACTGCGGCGGCGACGATCAAAGCCGAACTGAAAATTCGCACGTTCATGCCATCCTCCCGTGATGACGGACGACGCATTGTGCTCCCGGACGGTGATGCCGTCAAATGCCGTGCGAGCACGCACCTGCGGTGTGACACTACCGCGCCAGTCTTTGTGCCTTGCACGACTTTCGGCGCGGTAGTGTCAGTGGCGTGACGCTGTGACCTGGGCTGTCACCTGCGAAGACGAAAATGTGCGGCAGATATCTGTGAGCGGACAGAACCGCCGCACGACAGCTGTCATAGAATGACGCATCCCTTCGCTGCGTCTCCGAGGTCATCTTGCGTACGAGTCTGTTTGAATTGTCCGGCAAGGACGCAGTCGCCTGGCTGCAGGATCAGCCATCGGAATCCGTCGATCTTCTGATTACCGACCCTGCGTATGAATCGCTGGAGAAGCATCGGGCGGTTGGCACCACAACCAGGCTGAAGCACAGCAAGGCGTCGAGCAACGACTGGTTCAACATCTTTCCGAACTCGCGATTTCGCTGAACTGCTGCCCGAGGTGTACCGGGTTCTCCGTCGCAACAGCCATTTCTACCTGTTCTGCGATCCGGAAACGATGTTTGTCGTCAAGCCGGAGGCCGAGCGGGCGGGGTTCCGGTTCTGGAAGCCGATTGTGTGGGACAAGCGAACGATCGGGATGGGGTATCACTACCGTGCGCGCTATGAGTTCATTCTGTTCTTTGAAAAAGGGAAGCGGCGCCTGAACGATCTCGGCGTTGCGGATGTCATCGCGGCCCGGCGCATTCACGGCGGCTACCCGGCCGAGAAACCGGTCGCTGTCTCCGAGATCCTGGTGAACCAGAGCTCGCAGCCGGGGGAGCTCGTCGCCGACCCATTCATGGGGTCGGGCAGCGTGGGAGTGGCAGCGCTCAAACTGGGGCGTTTGTTCACCGGCAACGACTTGAATCCCGAGGCCGTTCGCGTCGCGGCGCAGAGGCTCGTGCGGTTCGGCGCGGGCGTGGCACCGACCGTCGAGCGCGATGGTCCAGGTGATCTTCTCGATGCGCTGGGGCGTCAGGCGTGACCGGTACCGAATACGCCAACCTGGTGGCGTTGTATGTGACCCGTCGTTTTGCCGCGCGTGGTCTACGCGCCTACCGAGAAGTCAGGATAGGAAAGACGATCATCGCGAAGAACCGCTGCATCGACATTTTTTGCGTATCCGAGAAGGGCAACGACGCCTTCGCCATCGAGTGCAAGTTTCAGGACAGCGAAGGCACGGTGGACGAGAAGATTCCGTATGCGCTCGACGACCTCCAGGCGCTTTCGATGGCGGGATGCATTGCGTATGCGGGCAAAGGCTTCTCGAAGGGCGTGCTGCACATGCTCGAGGCGTCTCCTTACGCGGCGTACTGCCTGCCCGTCCCGAATCAGGGCGACGCATCCCCCGAGACGTGGGAGCTCGACCACCTGCTGGCCACGCACTTCAAATGGTGGGACGTTCTCGTAAACGGCAAGAGTCCGGTTGGAGGAACCCTGAATTTCTAACCGGCGCGCTCTTCGCTGGGCCAGCCGAGAAATTCCCCCAGCTCTCGAAGCAGGATCTGCCAGGCAGGCTCGTGTGCGAGTAACAGGTGGTTGCGGCTTGGCAGGGGCACGAACTTCGCTCCGCGGATACCGGCCGCAAGCAGACGTCCCTCGTTGAACGGAACCACCCCGTCCTCCTGGCAGTGGAACACGATGGTTGGGGCGACGATGTCGGCGAGGAGCGGGCGCACATCCACCGACGCAAACTGGTCCATGAAGCGCGCGGCGTTCTCCGGCGACGCCGTGATCCGCTGAAGGTCGTTGAACCACTCCATCTCTGCGGGACCGGCATCGGGAATGAAACGCGCTGTAAACATCTGGCGAAAGGCGGGATGGTTTTTGCCCCAACCCAGGCGCACCAATTGAGTGAGCGCCTCGTACGCCTCGAGTTCGTGCGCACTGCTACGGTGCTGCCAGCCGCGCGCGTGTGCACAGTAGAGGATCAAATGACTGACGCGCTCGGGATGTCGCGCCGCGTAGGCGGCAGCCACGGCTCCGCCCTGCGAAATGCCGAGCAGGGCAAAGCGTTCCACGCCGAGCGCATCGACCACGGTCTCCAGGTCGCGCACCCACGCGTCGAAGGAGAAATCCGGCACGTTCCAGTCCGATAGCCCACACCCGCGTTCGTCGTAGCGTACGAACACGTGATGTTGAGAGAGGTCGGCGACCCAGTGTTTCCACACCGGGCTCTCCCATTCGTGCTCGAGATGGTTGAGCCAATTAGCAGCTTTCACGAGCGGTGGGCCGTCACCCACGGTGGAATAGGCGATGCGGGTGCCGTCAGTCGCCGTGCAGAAGCGGATTACCTGACGCAGTGTTTGTGCCGCCGCGACCGGTGGCGCGGGATCCTGCGTTCTGGTGGTGACCCCGGATTGCTTCACGTCAGCCACGAAACGGTATCCGACCCGCGGCACCGTCTCGATGTAGCGCTGACCTGTGGCCTGTTCGCCTACGGCCCGGCGTAATACCGAGATGTTGTGATTGAGGTTGTTCTCCTCGACCACGCTATCGGGCCAGACGCAGCGCATCAGCTCGTCTTTGGTGAGCAGGCGTCCGGCGTGCTCCACCAACACCCGAAGCGTGTCGAACACCTTGGTTGTCAAAGGGACCGGCTGGCCGTCGCACAGCAGGCGGCGCTCACGCACATCCAGTCGGAACGGGCCGAACTCATACACCGGGCTGTGGTCGGACGTCATTTCAGAAAAATTTCAGGAAGCGTCCACGGTTGTTAAAGGACGTCGTCAGTCGCTCTCGGGCCTAATGGCTGCGAGTTGACGGCCCGTTCGCTGTGCGGCGTCCGACATTCTACGCAGGACGGGCGGCGGTCAGCAAAGGCAGGAATAAAGGAGACATCCAATGCCAAGACTGACTCCCGATCAGAGTTTCTATCCTTCGCCGAGGTTGGCCATGGCGGCCGCGGCCGAGAAGCTGGCCTATGTGGCCATGCTCAATCCCGACCCGCAGAAGCCGGATGCGCTGGCTGTCGTGGACGTGGACCCCGCGTCCCGCAGCTTCGGCCAATTGATCAGCCAGGTGAACATGACCGGCATCGGCGACGAGTTGCACCACTTCGGGTGGAATGCGTGCAGCTCCTGTCTGTGTCCGTACTCACCGCACCCGCACATGGAACGGCGGTACCTCGTGGTGCCGGGGATGCGTTCGTCGCGCATTTACGTGCTCGATACCAAGTGGAATCCGCGCGAGCCACGCCTGGTGAAAGTCATCGAGCCCGAAGAGGTCTTGAATCGCACGGGGTACAGCCGACCGCACACGGCCCACTGCGGTCCTGACGGGATCTATATGAACGCGCTCGGCTCCGCCGAGGGCAAGGGACCTGGTGGGATCTTCGTCCTCGACGCCGAAACGTTCGAGATCCGGGGACGCTGGGAGTCGGATCGCGGACCGCAGCACCTCGCCTATGACTTCTGGTGGCACCTGGGTCACGACACCATGATCACCAGTGAGTGGGGCACACCCGACATGGTGGAGTCCGGCGTCAATCCGGAACTGCTGCTCGGCGGCAAGTACGGCCACGCGCTGCACGTGTGGGATCTGCGGAAGCGCGTGCACAAACAGACGCTCGACCTAGGCGCCGAACAGCAGATGGTGCTGGAGCTGCGGCCGGCCCACAATCCGACAGAGACCTACGGCTTCGTGGGAGTCGTCACGTCGCTGAAGGATCTCTCATCGTCGATCTGGTTGTGGTACCGGGAAGGCAACAACGGCAACGGCCAGTGGAAGATTCGGAAGGTCATCGAGATCCCGGCGCAGCCGGCCACTGCAGAACAGCTCCCTCCGCTGCTGAAAGGCTTCGGCGCTGTACCGCCGCTGGTCACGGACATCAATCTTTCGGTCGACGACCGTTTCCTCTATGTGTCGTGCTGGGGCACAGGCGAGCTGCGGCAGTACGACGTCTCCGATCCGTTCAATCCCGTTCTCACCGGCACCGTGGAGATCGGCGGCATCGTCCGGCGCGCCGCTCACCCCAGGCAGCCAGACAAACCGCTGAACGGTGGCCCGCAGATGGTCGAGATCAGTCGCGACGGGCGCCGCGTGTACCTGACGAACTCCCTCTACCGGACCTGGGATGAACAGTTCTATCCCGACGGCATCCGCGGATGGATCGCGAAGCTGGGTGTAAATCCCAGAGGTGGCATCGCCCTGGATGAGCGGTTCCTGGTGGAAACCAATGGTCTGCGTCCCCATCAGGTCAGGCTCGAAGGGGGCGATGCGTCCTCCGATTCGTATTGCTACGCGTGAGGTGATCATGTGGGACACGATGAATTCGTCTTGGGCGGGACTGCTGGCACTCGGGGCGTTTCACGGCATCAACCCGGGCATGGGCTGGTTGTTCGCCGTGGCGCTTGGCATGCAGGAGCGTCGCCGATCCGCCGTGTACCGGGCCATGCTGCCGCTAGCGTTGGGACACGGCCTCGCAATCGCCGCAGCGATCGCGATGGCGGTACTGATAGGCGCAGTGGTCCCTTTACGAGCGCTCCAGTGGGCGGTTTCGATTGTCCTGCTGGCTCTGGGGATTTCGCGCTTCTTCCGGCACGGACACCCGCGCTGGGTCGGTATGCAGGTGGGAATGAAGGATCTGACCGTGTGGTCGTTCCTGATGGCGTCTGCGCACGGCGCCGGGCTGATGGTGTTGCCCCTCGTGCTGGCCGCCGCGGCCGGTCCGCCCCACGCCCATCACGCAGTCGCGGCAACGGGAACGTGGTCGGGTGTCTCTGCCACCGTCATCCACAGCGTCGGTTACCTTGCCGTGAGCGCAGGGGTCGCGCTCGTGGTGTTCGAAAAGCTGGGTGTGGGACTGCTGCGCAAGGCGTGGTTCAACCTCGATCTCGTGTGGGCCGTTGCCTTGGTCGTGACCGGCATACTGACCGTAGCGATGGTGTGAAAGCACGTGCAGGCCGGGTCCGAAAGGACCCGGCCTACGTAAGAGACGTTTAAGATGGACTAAGCGTCTCCTACATGAGTCCTTCTCGCTCCTACTCGGACCTCGCGCTCATGCTGAGCGGCGGGGGAGCCCGTGCGGCGTATCAGGTGGGCTTGCTCCGTGTGCTCGCGCGCGAGTTCCCCGACCTCGAGCCCGGCATCTTGACCGGCGTGTCGGCCGGCGGGATCAACGCCGCGTATCTCGCCGCACGTCAGGAGTCGTTTGCGACCAAGGTCGAGGAGCTCGCAGACGTCTGGGCCGACCTGTCCATCGAGAACGTCTTCAGGGTCGATTTGCGCGACCTGACGTCACGCACGCTGCGATGGGGTGGCCGGTTGCTCGCGGGCGGCAAGTATCCGATGTCGCCGGCGCGAAGCATGGTGGACACCGCGCCGCTGCGGGAGCTGCTCGCGCGTCTTCTCACGGCAAACGGTGCGGAAATTCCAGGCATCACCCAGAGTCTCCAGGCCGGCTGGCTTCGCGCGTTTGCCCTGACGGCGTCGAGCTATACCACAGGTCAATCGGTCACCTGGGTTCAGACGCGCGAGGACTGCAGCATCCAGACCTGGGAGCGACCGCAGCGCAAAAGCGTGACTTGCAGGTTGTCGATCGATCACGTGATGGCCTCCGCATCACTCCCGTTCTTTTTTCCAGCCGTGGAAATCGAAGGCAGGTGGTACGGCGACGGCGGTATCCGGCTGACTGCACCGCTCTCTCCGGCCGTTCATCTGGGTGCGAGCCGCATCATCGCAGTGTCCACACGGTACGCGCGGTCGCGCGAGGAAGCGGATCGGCCTGCGATCACGTCTGTACCCGCCTCCCGCCCAGGTGGCAGGTGTGCTGTACAACGCCATCTTTCTCGACCAGCTCGATGGTGATGCGCTCGAGCTGCAGCGCCTCAACGGCCTCATAGCGCAACTGCCTGCCTCGGATCGCAACGGGTTGCGGCATATCGATCTGCTCATGCTGCGGCCATCGCTCGACCTTGGCCGGCTCGCCAACGAGTACGAGCCCGCCTTGCCGCGCCCATTCAGATTCTTGACGCGCGGCCTGGGTACGCGCGAGACACGGTCGAACGACATGCTGAGCCTGGTCATGTTTCAGAGCGACTACGTCCGGCGGCTGATCGAGCTCGGCGAGGCAGATGCGGCGACGAAGATCGACGAGATTCGCCAGTTTCTCCAATAGTACGTAGTGTGGCAGTGACGTAGTGTCCGGCTTTAGCCGGACCTGCCGTTACGCGCGATGCCCGGGTCCTTCGTCAGCGATGTCTCCGGCGTTGTCGGTGACGTCGTTCTCGAGCTCGTCTGAATAGCCCAGCTCGTCCTCATTGACGTCTCTGTCGAACCCGCTTTCCCTGGCGCTTTCGGTCATGGGACCGGGTGGGTCCATCCCTTCCCAGTCGAGGTCCTTGAATGGCACGGGCATCCTCAGCTCCTGAGGATGCCCGTGCAACGTTGGTACCGGTTCCGGATCGTCGCGGCTGCTCTGCAGATCGGTCATGCCGCAGCGCCGGGCACCAGAACCCGAGCGGCTTCGACCACGTGCTCGACGAGCGAATGGGCGTATCCCGCCTCGTTGTCGTACCAGCTGTAGACCGAGCAGAAATCGCCATCCACGACCTTGGTCAACGACAGGTCCACAATCGCCGCATGTGAATCGCCGACGATGTCGGAGCTGACGATTGGATCGCGCGTGACGTCCAGCACTCGACGCCACCGTTCGGTGCGAGCGGCGGTTTCGAGAAGGCCGTTGATTTCTTCGGCGCTGGTGCGTCGGCCCGAGACGAAGACGATCGCGGAAATTGATCCCGCCAGCACCGGTACTCGCATGGACACACCGTCGAAACGTCCTTGCAGCGCCGGAATTGCCCGTGCAACCGCCGTGGCCGCCCCGGTTGTGGACGGCACGATGTTCGCCGCCGCGGCGCGGCCGCGACGCAGATCACGACCCTTTACAGGACCATCGATGAGATTCTGCGTGGCTGTGTAGGCGTGCACGGTCATCAGAAAGGCCTTGCGCACGCCGATGGTCTCCTGCAGGACCTGCATTACAGGTGAGGCGGAGTTCGTCGTGCACGATGCGTTCGACGACAACGTGGCAGCCTCGAGCGCATCGAGGTTGATTCCGACAAGCGCCGTTCGCGCATCGGGTCCATCCGCGTCGTTCGCCGGGGCGCTCAGGACGACACGCCGCGCACCAGCCTTGACGTGCACGCGCGCCTTCTCGAAGCTCTCGAACACACCGGTCGCTTCGACGACGATGTCGATGTCGAGCGCCTTCCAGGGAAGCTGGACCGGATCACGCTGCTGGAAGAAGCGAATTCGATTGTTCCCGATGACGAGTGCTGGCTCCTTGTCCTTGTCGAACCTGACGGGCTGCTCGTAGCGGCCGTATGCCGAGTCGAAGCGCAACAGATATACGAGGTTTTCGGGATCGGCAAGGTCGTTCACGGCCACGACCTCCAGCTCGGGACGCTTCAATGCGAGTTTGAGGAAGGCGCGTCCGATGCGACCGAGGCCGTTTATCGCAATTCTCGCCATGATGTCCTCACAGTTGGCGCGTGACGCCGGTCGAACTCCTTGCAGATCACGCGCCGAAGCCAGCTGGTCTTCAACTTTCAGGAGTACACTGACCGCCCGACCGAACTCTTCATCAAAGGTTCAGACCGTGCCGTCTGTCACTGGCCGGCGAGCGGGTATCTGGTGCGCGACTATCGTCGTGCTCGCCAGCGCAAGCGTAGCGCAAGGGCAGACATCGGTTGAGCGCATCAACGTAACCGCCGTTCGTACGTCCGAGCCTCCTGTCATCGACGGACGCCTGATCGAGGAGGGATGGTCACGCGCTGAAGCTGCCTCGGCGTTCACGCAGCGCGACCCGGACGAGGGCCGGCCCGCAACCGAACGCACTGAAATCAGAATCCTGTACGACAACGACGCCCTGTACGTCGCGGCGCGTCTCTTCGACAGCCAGCCTGAGCTGATCGGCCAACGGTTGTCGAGCCGGGACGGCGACAAGGACGCCGATCGCATCATCATCTACCTGGATTCGATGTACGACCGTCTGACCGGCGCCTCGTTCGGCGTCAGCGCGTCCAATGTGCAGGAAGACGCAATCATCTTCAATGACACGTTCGTGGATCAATCGTGGGATGCGGTGTGGCAGTCACACGTCTCGATAGACGAGGGCGGCTGGTCAGCCGAGATACGCATTCCGCTGTCTCAACTGCGATTCCCGCTCGCCGACAAACAGACCTGGGGCGTCAACATCGAGCGTTTCATCCGACGGAAAAACGAAACCGTCTGGTTGGAACGGGTACCCAAGAACGAAGCGGGTCTGGCCTCGCGCATGGGAAATCTCACGGGGCTCGACGGGCTTCGTCCGAGGCGGCGCATGGAGTTGTTGCCGTACACGGCGGCCCGGGCAGAGTTCGTGGCTCCCGAAGAGACGGCCGATCCGTTCAACGACGGCGCCCGAGCATTCGGCGCGCTTGGCATGGATATGAAGCTGGGACTCTCGAGCAACCTGACCGTTGACGCGACCGTCAACCCTGATTTCGGACAGGTAGAAGTCGACCCGGCTGTCGTCAACCTCACCGCGTTCGAGACGTTCTTTCCGGAGAAGCGCGCGTTCTTTCTGGAGGGCGCGCAGATCTTCAGCAGCTTCGGCCAGGGAGGGTCGAACAGTTTCTGGGGGTTCAACACATCCGACCCGAACATCTTTTATTCGCGGCGTATCGGCCGCTCGCCTCAGGTCGACCTCGATGACACCGATTTCATCGATCAGCCGGTCTCGACGACGATCCTTGGCGCCGTCAAGTTGACAGGCAAGACGGCCGCGGGTTGGAACATCGGGCTGCTCGAGGCGGTAACGGGACGCGAGACCGCTCGTACAAGAGTAGGTGACCTGTCCGGAACCACAGCCGTCGAGCCGCTCACGAACTACACCGTCGCCCGTGTGCAGCGCGAGCTTGGCCGAAGAGGTGGCGCCGGGTTGATGACAACGGCGGTCACGCGGAAACTCGACACGCCGACGCTGAGGACGTCGCTCGTCGATCGCGCGTATGTATTCGGCACTGACGCGTATGTCTATCTCGACGGTCAGCGCAACTGGGTGGTCACAGGGAAAATTTCTGGCAGTCGTGTCAGCGGAAGCGCTGAAGCGGTCGAGTACCCTTCAGCGCGCCGCGCAACGATACTTCCAGCGTCCAGACGCGCCGCACGTCACGCTCGATCCAACCCGCACGTCCCTGGGAGGGTGGGCGGGACGAGTCAATCTCAATCGGAACAGCGGGCTGTGGCAGGTCAACGCCGCGCTCTGGGGCGTGAGTCCCGGGTTCGAATCGAACGATCTCGGCTTCCACGGCACCGGCGACCGCGCCGGGGCCCATGCAGTCTTCCTGTGGCGCGGTGTCACGCCGAATCGAATCAGCCGTGAGCGAACGATCTGGGGTGCGAAGGCGTGGACGTGGAATTACAACCGCGAGGTGCAGAACGACAGCTGGCACGGCCGCGCGTCGATGACATTCCTGAACTACTGGTACGTGAACGGGGGAGGCCTCGTGTGGCGGCGCGCGCTGGACGATCGGTTGACCCGAGGCGGCCCTACAACCGTTTCGCCCGCCGGTTTCTTCTCGAACATCAATGCAGGGACCGATCCCCGTCGATGGTTTTCGGTGCAGGCGAACATCGAACGGTCCGTCAACGACGAGGGTGGCTGGAGCAACGGCGCAAACCTCACTTTCAGCATCAAGCCGTCGTCAATGGTCACGATCTCCACCGGACCGCAGTGGAAACGGTCACGAGCGGAAGCCCAGTATGTGACGACGGTCGACGCTGCCACTGCCGTTGCGACACACGGGCAACGGTATGTCTTCGGGACGCTCGATCAGACGGAAATCTCCATGACCACACGGGTGAATCTGATCCTCACGCCGACTGTGTCCGTGCAGATTTTTGCGCAGCCGCTCCTCTCTGGCGGCGACTACATCAATTTCAAGGAGCTGGCGCGGCCGAGGACATATGAATTCCTGCAATACGGCGGCGCAGGGCGCTCGCTCGATTTCGACGCGGTCGCGAACACCTACAGCGTTGATCCCGATGGCGGTCCCGGTGCGGCTTCGACCTTTTCTTTCGACAACCCGGACTTCAATCTGAAGTCGCTGAAGCTGAACGCCGTATTCCGGTGGGAGATCAAGTCCGGGTCGAACTTCTATGCCGTGTGGACGCGCCAGCAGGAAGACACGCGAGATCCCGGCCACTTCGTGTTCGGTCGCGACACAGGACGATTGTTCGGAGCGCCGGGTGACGACGTCTTTCTCGTGAAGATCGCTTATTGGATCGGACGCTGAGCGATTCAGCACCTTAGCCATCCCAGCCACCCGAGGCACCTCAAGCACCCAAGCGATTCAGTTAGCCGAGTAGTGGACGCATGCAGGTCCGGCTAAAGCCGGACACGACTGTACCGCGCTCAGGCTGAAGCTCGGACACTACGTACGAAGCAGGCGAAAACGTCGCGAAGAGGGGCGTGGGGATTGCAGCATGCGTGGCGGATTGGCGGAGGAGCTGGTCAGGAGGGACTGAATGAAACACCTGGTTCGTCGCTCGACGCCTGTGGCAATGGCGATCGCACTCGCCGGCATCACGTACGCGCAAGTGGCGAGCGGTCAGACAAGCGGCACAAGCCGGACCGCACAGCGGCCTTCTCAACCATCGACACAGACGTCGCGGTTGGATGCACGAGAGTTCGTCAATCGCATGGGCGAAGCCGGACTCGCGGAGGTCGAGCTTGGCAAGCTGGCTTCAGAGCGGGCCATGGACGCCGACGTCAAGGCGTTCGCCCAGATGATGGTCCGCGACCATTCGCGCGCGAACGATGAGCTGTCGAAAATCGCGTCGCAGCTGAACAACCAGGTGCCCACGCAGATGGACCCGATGCATCGCGATCTGGTCGACCGACTGTCGAAAGTGAAGGGCGCAGAATTCGATCGCGAATACATGGCCGCCATGGTGAAGGGGCACGAAGACGCAGCGGGGCTGCTACGCTCGTTCACTTCGGCAGATCGGCCGATTGGTACGTCAGGTCGTGCGCGCGGCGAGCAGAGCCTCATGGAATGGGCAATGAAGATGATGGCGACCGTCGAGCGTCACCTCGAACGCGCGCGGCAGATTCAACAGAAATTGAAGTAGATCGAGAGCCGCGCGCCCGACGGGCCGTTGCCCGCTGCGGGCCGCGGCGGAACGACGGAAGTTCGCGGTCTGACGATGACCTGTGGGGAGGATGACCAATGGCGACAACGCGCACACGCGGTACTCGAAGAACGCATCAACGAGCGTAGGCAATCGCGATCGGTCTCAGTGAGGCGCGCAAGAAACCGCGAGGGTTCCGGCATCTGCGAGTAAGCGCTGAGGCTGACGTAGCCGCGCGACTCGGGCCGTTTCGGTGGGCATGCGGGATGCTTCGATTTCTCGCCGCAACTACTGGGTGCCTGAACTGGAGGACCGTAATGAACGAAGACACATTGAAAGGGCAGTGGACGCAAGTCAAGGGTCGCGTTCGCGAACAGTGGGGAAAGCTCACCAATGACGACCTCGACCAGATCCAGGGCCGGGCCGAACAGCTCATCGGCAGGGTTCAGGAGCGCTACGGTGTCCAGCGCGACGAGGCCAAACGGCAGGTGGACGACTTCCTGCGAAAGACCGAGCCGACGACTCCACGCCGATCCGATACTAGGTAACGAATCGACGAACTGTGGCGGGTCCGAAAGGACCCGCCCTTCGTTTGTACTTCTATTTCCTGGCCCGTTTCCGTTTGCTGCTTCGGCTGTTGCTGCGGTTGTTACGCCGCGTCCTGGACTGCGCCATGGTTCGCTCCCCTGAGGTCGAGCGGCCGCGCAGCATACCTCGCATACCTGTTGGTCTTTCGTTCATCTCCGTCTCGTGCGCTGCCTGCAGGTTGACGGCCCCCTCTGCAATCTGGGTGAGCCTCCTGTCGGCTGCCTTCTCCTCCGCCAGCGAGGCCTCGAGGAGATTGGCTATTTCGTTTCTTCCGAGCAGCCGTGCATGGGCGATCGCCGTGCCGTACGCGGCAATCTCGTAGTGCTCGACCCGCTGCGCCGATCCGATGATTGCGGCGTCCCTCAGGGCGTCGTCGTCGTACTCCTCGTTCACGTGCTCGTCGCCTTCTTCGATGATGCCGCGCATGCCGGCGCACGGTTTTGCCTTCGCGGTCTCTCCAAGGCGCTGGAACGCCTGTTCGAGACGCGACACGTGGCCCTCGGTTTCTTCGAGATGGTTTTCGAGCGCCGTACGAAGTTCGTCGTTGGCCGCTGCCTTGCCGAGTTTTGGAATCGCCTTGGTCAGTCGCTTCTCAGCGTCATACAGATCACGCATCTGCGACACGAGCAGCTCGTTGAATGATGCGATATGGGGCATACCTCTCTCCTTGCCGGGGGCGCTGTGCAAACGAGTGACCATTTACCGCCGCGAAGGGCATGCCTGCAGGAAAGTGTGATCCCCAGGACGAGATGGCACGGAGGATCTGCGACAGGCAAACGGTGAATTGAATGGAGAGTGGGGGTAACCCTCAGTCGTGCCGAGGGTCAGGTGCGGGCCGCAGGTTAGCGGCCCGAAGCGCGGCTGAGGGTACCCCGATATGTTGTCGTGCGACCGGGCACGATGACGACATCGAACATCAGCGGGTCGAAGTCGGGTGCGACGATTGTGATCGCGTGAGGTCCCGGTATCAGCTCGAGAGGCCGATAGTAGCCCCCGAAATCCTGGACGCTCCCGGCGTAATTGCCGTCGACGTACACTTCCGCTCGCCACGGCTGGACGTCCAGTTGCAAACCGCCGCGCAGCTCGGTTTGAGCCGGCTGGACCACGTCCGCTGGAATCACGGGGACGATGCCGTCCCAGATCGGCCACACGGGAACGCCCAACCGTCCTCCTCGCAGCACGGGCACGCCTCCGTCCCGCAAGTCAGGACGCGGCTCGAATCGCATTTGCGAGACTGATCGCGTCGGCGGGGAAGGACGTGTTGGCGGAGGGGTCCGCTGCTGGACCTGATCGGACCTGACCGTAGGCTGAGCGCCCGGCGGTACAACAATTCTCACTTGAGCGATGGCGGGAGGAGGACCAAAGGCCATCAACAATCCAACCGCCATCACCCAGTGACTGATTGGACCAACCATACTTGTACTTTAGCGCTGTTTACGCAGCCTGGCGAGCACTAGGATAATAGCGCTCATCCGTCTCAATGCGCCTCATCGTCACGCTGATCGACCTCTATTCGTTTGTCGTACTGGCGGCGGTTGTCATGTCATGGGTTCGGGCCGACAGGCGTCATCCATTCGTGCAGCTCGTGTACAACCTGACCGAGCCTGCGATAGCGCCGATTCGAAGAGTGGTTCCCCCCATGGGAGGACTGGACTTCTCGCCGATGATTCTGTTGCTCGTGCTGCGCCTGCTGCGCGGACTCTGGTAGCGGTCAGTCGTTCGACGCAGTGTCCGGTGTCAGACGGACCTGAGGTAGTTCGACGTAGTGTCCGGCTTCAGCCGGACCTGAGAATGAGCATGATTGCGAGTGCGCCGATATATCCTGCGGCAAAGTAACCGGCGATAAGAAGAACTCGAAACGACCGGACGGTGGAGTGCCATGCGGCCGTTGGATGGACGCATGCCGCGAGCGTCCGACCAGCGAGAATTTCCCAGCGGTTGGCGGATCGGTCGGATGCCATCGCGGACATCGCGATGGAAGTCCGGCAAAGGCAAGGCCAAACCGCGGCCCTCGCAGGTTAGTGCGTCTGACGTGAGCTAACGGGAAGTTGCTTCTGCGGAGGAATGCATTTGTCTTGCTCGGGCAAGACATCAGGCCATTAGACGTCCCGAATCGTTTCACCCCGCGGTGCGGAGCGCTGCGGATAGTCGGGCGCGATTCTTTCGAACAGACCCCTGAACAGCAAGGAGTTCGTTCTCGCCGCGGTGAATGTCAGCACCGCGACGATCGCGATTGCCCAGAGGCCCAAAAACGGATGCACCCGATGTGCGCTGCCCGTGAACGGCACGGCAATGCGCCACTTTCCGACCTGGACGACACGCCGCTGCAGCTGTTCGAAGCGCCGCAGCGCGCCCGGCGGACGATGAATCCAGTCCGAATCCCTGCGGCCGCCTCGCCAGCTGCTCCTGCGATCGGGAGACCTGCGACGGTCATACAGGACAACCGGAGGTACGACGGTGTTGTCGCCGAGAGCGTCGATGTCGGCCATATGTGTCTCATATCGGCACACGGCGCACGCGGCAACAGTCGGTCGCGAGGTAATCGTGTTCGTTTACATCCGCACGCGGCCGAAACGGCTTTTCGCCGCAATGACTGCTACAAGGCAGCTGACCGCCAGGGTGGTTGCTATGAGCAACACTGAGAGTTGGATGTAGAAGGCGGGTGGCACCGGCGTCAGCCGTCTTTCGTCCAGCATGGCGCCCTCTGGCCACGCCATCATCGCCATTGCGAATGCCGGAATCTGCAGCGGTCCGCTGGTGCGCTCGATCATGTACCACCCAAGAGAGGCGAGCGCGGCGCGTGCCACTCCGGTGCCCACGCCGACGTACAGCGCTGTTCGCCAGAGACTTCGTCGATCGGGTTGCTTGCGCATCATTGAATAGAGCGCGGCCGCAGGCCGGCCTTATGGCCCCGCCTCCCAGACCAAATGTATCGGCGGCGGCGACTTCCGGCTTTGCCGGCTTTCCGACAGTCAGGGCTAACTTCAAAGATGCCGACGGGTTGCGCCGGAGGTGTGCGCGCTCATGGTGGTGGTATCCGGCTTGCGACGCTCGTCCCCGCCGTGCGCGGGCTCCCGCGCGCACGACTCAGCACACGGACTGGAGACGACGATGGCACCATTTGTCGGTCCGACCAAGGAATTGCTTACGTCATGGACGCTCGGACGCAGCGGCCGCACCCTCACGTGCGTGCTCGTACAGCAGGCATCCGGCGGCTATGTGCTCCGCCTGCGTCACGACGGCCGGCGAATTCTGGATGAGAAGTGCCGCACCCCGCAGCAGGCGGTCGAGCGCAGCCTCGAGGCGTTTCACGTGTTCGTGACCGGTGGCTGGCTGCCGCCGAACTCGTCGAACTGATCCCACTTGTGCTGGCGCTATCTAGGGCGGGCCTTGACGGCCCGCCTGGCGCGCGCCGGTTTCTAGAAGCCGACCTGCCCGAAGAACGACACGCCATGGAACACGAGGTTCGACTCGTTTCGCTTCCAGTGCGTTCCTGCAGCATCGGTCCACTCACCCGGCACTGACCACGAAGACGCCATCGGTACCGATTGCCACGAGGGAATGAAGTAGCCGACACCGGCGCTGATCATGTCCACGATTCGGTACCCGACCTTGACCTCGCTGTCCAGCACCGGAATCGCGGTCTGCTTGCTCTCCGAAAGCGGGTAACGGCCTTCCAGCACGTCGCGAGTCTACGGCATCTTCTCCGGAAAGCGAACGACGAAGCCGTCCCGGTTGGGCATACGGACTTTCGGCAGAGTTTGCGCGTTCATTGTGTCGCTGGGACCGATGATCTTGTTGAGCGACAAGATGTACGCGGTCAGTGCGTAGACTTCGTCGTCGGTCAGCGTGCGCGGCTGCTGCCATGGCATGGCGCGTCGCGTGAAATCGAAGAGCGTCGTTGCGTACGGCCAGAAGTTGGCGATGGTTTTCGGCGTGTCGATTCCGTTCGTGAGCGGTGCGCCGCCGACGACTGCTGCCGCCGTCCCTCCCTTACCTTCGGGCCCGTGGCACAAGGCGCATTTCGCCGCAAAGATCTTGGCGCCCTGTTCGGGTGTGCCGCTGCCGGCCGGCAAACCGGTACCGTCCGGAAGGACGCTGATGTCCCATGCAGCGATCTCTGCTTCGGAGACTGGACGGCCGAGATTCGGCGTGCTCTGAGCGGAGTTCAAGGAATTCTGCGCAAACGTCACGGTCGATGCGAATACGGCCGCCAGCACGCATCCACGGGCCACGCCCCTCGACGCTGCTCGGGGCGTCCTGAGCGATAGTCGAAGGACGGAAACACGGAGACACGGAGCCATAAGGAACGTCCTACGCGTACACATTTCGCACCTCGCCAGTCGATTCGACGCGCCAGCTCGTGGGCCCGTTGTAATGCTGGCTGGGGAATCCCAGCGGGTTCGTGAGGGGCTTGGACGTCTGACCGCGACGCGCGATGACCTCGGCCCGTGTTGGCTGCACGTTGCCGCCCTCGTCCCATGCGCGGCTCTGCAACACGACCGGCCCTCCATCCCAGCGCCACGGTGCACGGAAACGCGTAAATGCTTTCGGAAGAACAGGCGCCTGCAATGTCGCTTGCGCCCATGTCTTCCCGGCGTCGGCCGACACCATCACCTTTGCGATGCGTCCGTTGGCCGAGTACGCGATACCTGAGATCTCGTAGAACCCGGGTCCGTTCATTCGCAAGCCCGGCGACGGGTGTGTGATGAACGATTTGACCTCTTGCAGGAAATAGAACTGATACGCCTTGCCGCCGGGGAGAATCGGCGCGTAGGTGCGCGCCTCGTAGTAGCTCATGGCCGGTTGCTCGACCAGCTTGAGGCGGCGCAGATATTTCACATTCATGTTGCCTTCCCACCCCGGTAACAGAAGGCGCATTGGATATCCGTTGCCAGGCATGATCCGCTCACCGTTCTGATACAGCGCGATCATGGCGTCGTCGAGCGCTTTCGTGATCGGCACGCTTCGGCTGAGCGCGAGCGAGTCCGCGCCTTCGGCGATGAGCCATTTCGCTTTCGGGTCGATTCCCGCCTCGTCGAGCAGCGTCGAGAGCATGACGCCTGTCCACTCGGAACACGACACGAGCCCGTGGATCGCTTGGATGTCAGCCTGCATTGGCTCGTTCGAGAACAGCGGAGCGCTGTTGCCACCGCATTCCACGAACGTCATGCGTGACACCATCGGATAGCGGTGCAGCGTGTCGAGGGTGAATTCGAGCGGACGCCTGACCAGTCCGTGGATGACGAGACGATGTTGACTGGGATCGATATCGGGGTTTCCGGAGTGGGAAATCACGAAATGCACGCCGTTCGGTGTGAACGTACCGTTGATCAGGTGGTGCGGCGTGCGTCCGTGCTGTGTGCGCGGCTCCCCTTGGGGGTTCGAGAGCGTGCGTACCACGTTCTTCTCGAACGGCGACGGTGTCCCATATCCCTGCACCGCAACGCCGCGTCCCTTGCTCCACGGCTGATCCACGAGCTGCTGCGCCGCTGCCGTGTCACTGAGGGTATAGCCCGTGACGGCGGCGGCAAACGCGCCACCCCCGCGTGTCAGAAAGGCACGACGATGGAGCAGCCCGTTGCCTGCCACAACCTCAATGGAGGACATACAAATCTCCTAAGCTCGCAGATGGAATACCGGTTCAGTCGAGCGCCTCGACTCTGATGAGCGACGCGCCGAGATTGTTGCCCACCCAAAACGAGGGACGGCTCGTCGAGTTGTCGACGTTCACGCGCCGGATGTTCGTTGCCTTCGGGAGCAGATACTCGACGGTCTCACCCGTGCTGGTGTTCACCCGTACCACGTGGTCGTTGTTCATGCCACCGCCCCACGCGTAGCCCGCATTGTCGAGGATCGCATCGTAGACGTTGGTCCACGGAGTAGCGACCGGCCATTCCTGAAACGTCTCGGTTCTCGTATCGAACATCGCGATCTTGTTGCCGCGGAATTCAGCGAACCACAGGCGGTCCTGCGCATCCATGTGACCTCGACGGGGGCCTGCATCAGGCGTCGGGGTGGCAAACGGTGTGACTTTCTTCGTCTTTGCGTCCACCTTGATGATGTACGTGCCGTTCAGATTCATCCCGTAGAAGTTGTTGTTCGAGTCAGACGCGACGCCGTACGAGCTGAGCTGCCGGGCAATCGGCGAGTCCTTGGGAAGACCCACCGAATAGTCGATGGCTTTCCATTCGCCTGTCTTCACGTCTACCTGATACTCGCTGTCGCCACCAATCCACACTTGACCGTCCACATGGTGATTGGAGGGCATGACCATCGCAATGCGCGCTTCGTCCCGGTCGCGGAACGTTGGCGAGCCCCAGGTCTGAAACGTCTTCGTCTTTCGATCGAACTTTGCGAGATTGCCCTGATACATCGTGCCCATCCAGATGTCGCCCTGCCTGTCGAAGACGAGGTCGAGCGAGCCGACCGGCGCTCCGGGCTTGGTGATGGGCATCGGGTATTCGACGACGCGGCCGGTTTTCGGATCGAGCATGCCGAGAACATGTGTGCCGAAATCCCCGTACCAGACCATACCCTGCGCATCGACCTGCGCGTCGTGGGGTAGCGCTTCGGAGCGCGGCAGATCGTATTCGGTGACGATCACACGTGTGGCCTTGCCGGTGGGCCTGGGAAGTGTTTTCAGCGAATATCGATAGTGGCCGGAACTGAGGTTCACGGATGCCAGATACTCGGCGGTTGCGGAGACTCGACCCTGCTGTACGGGTCGTTCACCTTCGCGGCCGACGCCGCTCATGGCATCACGAATCGGACTTGCGAATCCGCCGCCATGCTCGTTCGGCCGCAGCTGCGGTCGCACCATCGTGCTTCCCTGTGAGTACCGTCCCATGCGCTCGACGATGGGACCAAATTGGCTCGCGGTGTAGCGCGACCGGACGATCGGCTGGAGCGAATGGCATTGTGTGCAGTTCAGCAGGCCATTCTTCTGGGCGTCCGTGCCCGGCCAGCTCATGAACCATTCGCCGTTCGAGAGTTGTGAGGCCAGGTCCTGTGTCTTCCGGAGCTTCAGATTGTGCTGGGCAGTTTGCTGGGCGGCGACTGTAGCGGTGTCTGCTGCGTCGAGCTCATAGCCGGCAGCGCGAATGCGGATTGAGTACGTGCCAGCTTCCAGACGATCGCGCGGGAAGCTATACCGGCCCGTGGCATCACTGACGACGGTGACAGTGATGCTGGAGTCGGTCCGTTTCGCGCTGACCAGCACGCCCTCCATCGTCCCCTCTTCCTGCGAGCTGACGATGCCGGTAAGCGCGGGGGACGCGGACTGCGCCGCGGTTCGAGCGATTGCTGCCGCTACGAGAGCTGCGAGGAAGACCACGACGACCGCGACGATGCTTTTGCGCAGCACGCCTCACCTCCCGGTTTCAGGGGCATATCATGGCCCCGCCTGCGGTTCGACGCAAGCCGGGGAGCACGTCGGCGAGACCGTCACTCATTTCACCGCCTGGCTCCGATTCGCCCCGCGGAAAAACGCTCGCGGCGGCCCGCAGAGTGTCGCCTCGTGAGCGGCGATGCTCCCAACGGAGTATGACGGGACTAAGTCTATAAGGCCGTCGCGGCGTTTTTGATCTTCGGTGATCGCGGGGTCATAGTCGCCCGTCGCTGAAACGAGTGGCGGTCTCGCCGAGGCGGTCCCGACGCCGCAGCCCGCGGCGCACCGCCTGCTCAGATCTTTAGAGGACGCAATCAGATCCGCGATTGTTCTGCCAGTCCCTGTTTAGAATGCTGGGATGCTCATCGACGCCCACGGGCACTACACGACCGTTCCTGCCGGTCTGCGCGTCTTTCGCGCCCTGCAGATCTCACAAATGGGGAAGCCGTCGAAGAAAGGCGTCACTATCAGCGACGACGAGATACGGGCGTCGCTCGAGAAGGGGCAGTTGAAGCTGATGGACGAGCGCGGGATCGATCTGATGCTGTTCTCGCCGATGGCATCGGCGATGGGGCATCACTTCGGAAGCGCGCTCATCAGCCGCCACTGGACCGAAGTCAACAACGACCTGATTCACCGTGTATGCAAGCTCTACCCAAACCGGTTCGTCGGCGTGTGCTCGCTCCCGCAGTCTCCGGGCGTGAGTCCACGTGAGTGCGCGGAGGAGCTCGCGCGATGCGTTGACGAACTGGGGTTCGTCGGCTGCAACCTGAATCCCGACCCGTCGGGCGGCTATTGGACCGATCCGCCTCTCGGTGACGAGTGGTGGTACCCACTCTACGAGAAGCTGCAGTCGCTGGACGTGCCCGCCATGATTCACGCGTCCGCGACGTGCAATCCGGCGTTTCACACCGTGGGGTCCCATTACTTGAACGTCGACAGCACGGCGTTCCTGCAGCTGATGGACTCGCGCGTGTTCCACGACTTTCCGAAACTGCGGTTCATCCTTGCGCACGGCGGTGGCAACGTTCCCTATCAGGCTGCGCGGTACACCGCGCTCAGCATCATTCACGGATGGGAACCGTTCGACGAATTCATCAAGCATTTCTACTGGGACACGACGGTCTACAGCCAGGCGGCAATGGATCTGCTGATCCGCACCGTCGGCGTGGACAACATCATCTACGCGTCCGAGATGCTCGGCGGCGTGAACGCGACCGATCCTGCAACGGGCAGCTCGTTCGACGAAAACAAGCCGCTGGTCGATGCGCTACCCTGGCTCACGAACGAGGACCGCACGAAGATCTTCGAGGAGAACGTGCGCAAGGCCTATCCGCGGCTCGTCGCGGCTAAGATTTGAAAATGCCAGAAAAATTGCTGGTCGCACTCAAGGTCGGGCCAGCGACAACGGAGCTGCGCGAATTCGATCTCCCCGACGTTCCGCCGGACGCCGCGCTGATGAGGTGGAAGTCGCAGGCGTCTGCGGCACTGACGTCAGTCAGTACAAGCTGCCGCTGCGCGGCGCTCCCCTCATCATGGGGCACGAGAACGTCGGAACCCTTGCGAAAGTCGGGAGTGTCTTTGCCAAGCACAAGGGATTCAAGGACGGAGATCTCGTGTTCCTCGAGCATTACCTGCCATGCGGCCACTGCGAGTGGGATCACATGGGTGAGTACCGTCATTGTGCCGCGACGGAATGGTTCTACGATCCGCAGGCGATCAGGTACGGGTACACATCGCTCGACATTGCTCCCGGGCTGTGGGGCGGCTTCAGCCATTACGTCTATCTGCCGCTGAACGCCGTGCTCCACAAGGTTCCGAGCGGCCTGTCGCCAGAGGAGGCGGGGCTGGCGACCCCCATGTCGAATGGCATCCAATGGACACTGTTCGACGGTGGAGTTGGGTACGCGTCCACGGTGCTCATTCAGGGTCCGGGCCAGCAGGGCATGTGCTGCCTGATGGCTGCAAAGCAGGCGGGTGCCGACCGCATCATCGTCACGGGGACGTCCAGGGACGCAAGGCGACTCGAGGTCGCGAAAGCGCTTGGCGCGGACGCGGTCATCGACGTGCAGCGCGAAGATCCGCTCGAACGGACGCTCGAGATTACCGGCGGCCGCGGCGTCGACGTCGTCGTCGATTGCACGTCGGGTGCTGGCCGAGCGGCGGTGCTGCTCGGGATCGAGGCAACGAAGCGGCGCGGTAGCACGATGGTGATCCAGGGTGAGGGGAATGCGACGTTCGCCGATTTTCCGATCGGCCGGCTCACGAGAAAGGGAATGACGCTGAAGAGTGCGCGAGGCCATTCATATCGCGCCGTGGAGTTGGCGCTGCATGTGCTCGCGTCGCGCCGATTCCCGCTCGATCTCATCATGACGCACCGGTTCGGCCTGGCCGAAGTCGACCTCGCGATCAAATCAGTCGGCGGAGAAGGTGCGCCGGGCGCCATTCACGTATCCGTGATGCCGTGGAAGTAGACGCATCGACGCTGCAGGATCTTGCGGCCGCGAGCCGCATTCTTGCCGACCAGGGCGTATTCGACGCGGCCGGGCATGTGTCGATGCGGCACCCTGCCAATTCCGAACGGTTCCTCATGTCGCGGTCGCTTGCACCCGCGCTCGTGACGGCCGACGACATCATGGAGTTCACTCTCGACTGTGAGCCGTGCGATGCGCGTGGCCGGACCGCCTTCATCGAACGCTACCTTCACGGTGAGATTTATCGCGCGCGCCCTGATGTCATGGGTGTCGCGCACGGTCACTCGCCGGCGGTCGTACCGTTCGGACTCGTGTCGACGCCGATGCGCGCGACGTATCACAACGCAGCGTTTCTCGCATACGGCGTTCCTGTCTTCGACATTCGAGACACGTTCGGCGCCACGGATATCGTGATCAACAGCTCTGCCCGTGGAGCGGCGCTCGCTCGCGCGCTGGCGGATAAAGCGGTCGTCCTGCTGCGTGCGCATGGCTTCGTTGCTGTGGGACCGAGCCTGCAGGCGGCCGTGTTCCGCGCCATTTTCACGGAGGTGAGTGCACGCGTGCAGCTGCAGGCCGAAGCACTGGGAGGGCCGCTCGCGGCACTCGATGAGGAAGAAGGGCGCAAGGCTGACGCGATCAATCTCGCAACAGTCGGCCGATCCTGGGAATTCTGGAAGAGGCGGGTAATGCCATGAAGCAGCAGCTCGTCGATGCGATCCGCATGCTCGAGCGCGCAGGATACATCGATCACAACGGCCACTGCAGCGCTCGACGCGACGCGACGTCGTTCTACATCAACTCGGGCGCGTCGGTTCGTGGCGCGCTGACGGTCGCGGACCTCGTCGCCGTCGATCTCGGAGGCAATCTGGTCGAGGGCACGGCGAAGCAGCCGCTCGAATACCACATCCACTCGGAGGTGTATCGCGTTCGGCCCGACGTCAACGCCGTGATGCATACCCATCCGCAGTGGTCCACATTTCTCACGATGGTCGGCGCGAAGTACCAGCCGGTTTACGCGCAGGGTGTCTTGCTCGGCGATATTCCGCTGATGGATTCGCCGCTGTCGATCAACACAAAACCGATGGGCGAGAAGCTTGCCGCAACGCTGGGCAGCGGTCCGGCCGTGCTCCTGAAAGCGCACGGGGTCGTCGTTGTGGGTGCCGACATCGTGGAGTGTTTTGCTTTAGCCGCGTATGTGGAGGAGAACGCGTACCGGCAGTACATGGCAATGCAGATCGGCGAGCCGTACGTCTTCAACGCGGCCGAACAGCAGGCGAGCCGCGAGAAGCTATGGACGTCGAGCCTCTTCAAGAAGACCTGGGATCACTACTACTCAAAAATCCATCGTACGTAGTGTCCGGCTTCAGCCGGACCGGGATCTCCCCGTACGCAGTGTCCGGCTTTAGCCGGACCCCAGCGGTTTCAGCCGAATCGCCACTCCACCGCCTCCAGAATTTCGTCGATGCTGTAGACGCCCGATCCGAGGAACGGATAATCCTGAGCCCGTTCCACCAGACCTGCCCTGATTGGGTTCTCGAGAATGTACCTGGCCACGGCCAATGTTGATTCGTCGCTGCGCAATGTCCTTTCAAATCCGTACCGCTGCCACAATCGCTCGCCAAACATTTTCTGAAAGTGGAAGCCGGAAAGCTGCTTCGCTCGTGCGATGAACCTTCGGCAATCCGAATCGGTTGCTTGTCCTTCCACAAGTAGGTGGAAGTGGTCTGGCATGAAGCAGTAGGCAAGAACTGCAAAGCCTTCGTCAACCGCGGCGCGTAGGAATTGCTCGTGCACGGACTCTGTACGTTCGCGTGTGACGAAGATTGGGCGACGTTCGAATGTGCAGAACGTGAGGAAGTGTGACCAGATCGAGGCTTTCTCTTATTACCCCGCCACGTCCGTTGTCTTTGGAATCGTCGCTTCGACCTGTGCGCGGAGCTCGGGCGTCACTTCCGGATCGAGGCCGAACCACGCCTTCCACGCGGGACGTACCTGGTGCAATAACATGCCGAGCCCGTCCACGGTCGGGTTTCCGCGTCGCCGCGCGGCGGCGAGCAGCGGCGTGTTCACGGGCACATACACGATGTCGCACACCAGTGCGGTGTGTGGGAGCCCGTCGAGCGTGAGATCGAGCGGCGGCTGACCGACCATCCCCTGGCTGGTCGTGTTGACCAGCATCGCCGCGCCGTCCAGCGCCATATGCCGCTCGTCCCAGGCGAAGGCCGACACGGGTGGCCCAAATTCGCGGGTCAGGCTTTCGGCACGTGGGAGCGTTCGATTCACCACTCGAATGTCGCGCGCGCCACGATCGCCCAGGCTGTACACCACAGCCCGTGCACCACCCCCGGCGCCGATGACGACCACAGGCCCCGCGTCCGCCCGCCATCCGGGATGGACCTGCAGAACGTTCTGCACGAAGCCGAATGCATCGTTGTTCGTACCGGCGAGCGACTCGTCCGGCCGCACGATCACGCAGCTGATTGCGCCGATGCGTCGAGCCACTGGATCCACGTGGTCCACGATCGACAGCGCCCGTTCTTTGTGAGGAATCGTCACGTTGCAGCCGGAGAAGCCGAGCGGCGCCAGGCCGTGCAGCGCCGCCTGCAGATTGTCGGGCTTGATGGCGAGCGGCACGTAGGTGCCGGTGAGCCCGTATCGCGCGAAAAGATAGTTGTGCAGAATTGGCGAGCGGGAGTGCATCACCGGCCAGCCCATTACGCCGGCGAGCAGGAAACGGTCGGCAGCCGACATGTGCTCTATCGCGAAAGCTGAGGTTACAGGATAATTCAGACGATCGGCGGACAGCGCACACGCGACAGGTTGAAAAAAGGATGCTCAGGCAGGACCAGAACGAACTTCTGACGCAAACGGGGCCCGGCACGGCGACGGGCCGCTTGTTCCGCAGCTACTGGATTCCAGCGCTCCTCCCGGAAGAGCTGCCGGAAAATGACTGCCCGCCAGTGCGGGTGAAGCTGCTGTCAGAGCGCCTTATTGCGTTTCGCGACACCGACGGACGTCTGGGTCTCGTCGACGAGTTCTGCGCGCACCGCGGCATCTCACTTTGGTTCGGCCGCAACGAAGAATGCGGGCTCCGGTGTCCGTATCACGGGTGGAAGTACGACGTCACCGGCCAATGCGTCGACATGCCGTCGGAGCCGGAGCACTCAGGCTTCGCGAAAAAGGTGAAGCTGAAGTCGTATCCGCTGATCGAGCGTGGCGGCGTTCTCTGGGCTTACATGGGGCCGCCCGACAAGCAGCCTCCGCTGCCCGAATGGGAATTTGCGACTGTGCCTGCGTCGCAGTCGTTCATGTCGAAGCGCTTCCAGGAGTGCAACTGGCTGCAGGCGATGGAAGGCGGCATCGATTCGAGTCACGTCTCTTTCCTTCATCGCGGCGATTTGAACTCTGATCCTCTCTTCAAGGGTGCGCGCGGAAACCAATACAACCTCGGCGATACACGGCCCGTCTTCGAGGTGGTGGAGAGCCCGGGCGGGTTGTACATCGGGGCGCGCCGCAATGCGGAGAACGACAACTACTATTGGCGGATTACTCAGTGGGTCATGCCGTCGTTCACGATGATCGCGCCGCGCGGCGGCCACTCAGTGCACGGCCACTTCTGGATTCCGATCGACGACGAGAACTGCTGGACCTGGAGCTTTGATTACCACCCCACACGTGCGCTGACCGATGCCGAAGTGGCTGCGATGCGGGCAGGGAAGGGTGTTCACGCGAAGGTGATTCCCGGCACCTATCGTCCGCTGGCCAACAAGGATAACGATTACCTCATGGACCGAGCCGCGCAGAAGGCCGGCCGGACCTATAGCGGCATCGAAGGCTTTGCCATGCAGGATCAGTCGCTCCAGGAAAGCATGGGGCCGATCGTCGACCGCACGAAGGAGACACTGGTCGCAACCGACAGCGGCATCATCATGGCGCGTCAGCGGCTGCTGCGGGCCGCCAAGGCGCTGGTGGAGAGCGATATCGTGCCTCCGGGCGTTGATCCGGAGCATCAGAAGGTGCGGTCTGTCGCGATTGTGCTGCCAGCGGATCAGCCGTACAAGGACGGTGCCCGCACAGCAATGATGGCGCAGCCGGGTGTCGCACCGGCGAGCGTGTAAGGTGTTTGTCTTTGGAAAGACTAAAGACCAAAGACGAAAGACCAAGACTAAGACCCATGTTGAGCGAATCAGCGCGAATGAGCTCGGCCGCTGAGGCGCGGTTTCGCGTGCCGGCACCGGCATCCGTGGCGCGCGTGGTCAACGTGGTCGCGCTCGAGCCGGGTTGTGACGACGTGCTTGTCAGGCTGTCCGAGCGATCGTGGAAGGGTGTGAGTTTTTTTCCCGCGTCAGCGGTGGCCGGCCACAACCGAGAGCTGGTCGAAACGATCTCCAGTGGGGACCTGGTGGTAATGGTCGCGGCCGCGGGGTCCGACGCGTCGGCGGCTGCGTTCATCGGCAGGGCCTGCAGCGACAGACGGGTGCACACCGCCGCCTTCGTCCTGCGTGACGGTTCGACCCCCGATGAGGCGCTGTCGAGAACGCTCGCGCAGGTACGCCCCTGGTCGCTGATGGTGGTGATCGCCAGCGAGGAGGGCTACGTCGAGGATATCCTCAGGTCCTTCCGCTGACCTTGCGGCACGCCTCCAGGCCGGTGAACGTTCGTCCCGGCGCAGCCATCACGAAACGATAGCCTTCGTCCAGCACCTTCTGCGCGTTGCCGGCGTCCACGTGGGGATGTCCGCAGGCGACGCCGTTCTCGGAGCAGATGCGCCGAATCGCGGTCATCGCCTCCACAACAGCGGGATGGTCGTACTGACGGGGGCACCCGAGATTCTGCGACAAGTCGCCCTCGCCAATCAGCACCACGCCGATGCCGCGCACCTCTTTGAGGATCCGCGGAAGGTTGTCGATCGCCTGCACCTGCTCGCACTGAATGACGACGAGGATCTCGCCATGTGGCGCGAGTGGCCAGACGTCCGCTTTCTTGTAGTACTCCTGCTGCGAGATGCCCCAGTAGCGCGCAGCATGGACCGGATTGTCGCCGCGCTGCCCTTCAGGCTCGTATATCGCTGACGATTTGGGACGCGGGTACCGGCACGCGGCCACAGCGTTATATGCCTGTTCCACGGTGCTGACGCGAGGCCAAATCACGCCGTATACGCCGATGTCGAGTACCTGTTTCGCGAGCCACTGGTTCATATCGCCGCCGTTGGCGGGGATGCGGACCATTGGAGTGACGGCCGGCGCAAGAGAGCCGCGATCGAGGATCTGGCGGCGATTCAGCATGTACTGCAGACAATCACGGAGCGTCACGATGTCGTACGGGTTGTGCTCCAGTTCGAAGGTCACGCCGTCGTAGGCAGCCACCGAGAGCGCCACGGCGCTGTCGGTCGACGGAGGAGAAAAGGTGGTGATCGGAACCCTGCCCTCTTCGAGCAGACGAATCACGTTGTTCAGGCGCGGCAGCTCAGGCATGCAGAATAGTATTGGCGAGGTCAGGCGTGCAGGGGAAGGTAACAGTGGCGGCGCTTCAGCAGATGAAGCGCGACGGGCGCAAGATTGTCGGCGTCGTCGTGTACGACTATCAAATGGCGCAAATCGTCGATCGGGCAGGGGTCGACATCGTTTCCGTTGGTGATTCGGTCGGAATCAACATGTGGGGGCAGCGAAGCGAGCTGGAGGTCACGCTCGACCACATGCTGCTTGCCTGCAAGGCTGTCAGGCGGGGCGTCGAGCGCGCCCTCGTCAGCTGTGATTTCCCATACGGTCCGATGCAGGAGGGCGCGGACGCTGCGGTGCGCGCTGCGGCGAGGCTCGTCGAGGATGGGGGAGCGGACATGGTGAAGCTCGATGCAGCGGCCGACCATCTCGACGCCGTTCGTGCCGTCGCTGCGACGGGGATCCCGGTGTGGGCGCAGTTCGGCATCACGCCACACACGGCAAGCCGGTACGGAGGGATGTCGAATGCGTCGCACGAGCTCGCTGGACAGATGACCGAGCAATTCGTTGCCGATGCGAAGCGGCTCGAAGACGCGGGTGCGGCGCTCCTCGATTTCACTCATTCGGGACCGGTGGCCGGCCCTGCGGTCACGGGCGCGGTGTCGATCCCGGTGATTGGAGGCCTCGGCGGAGGTCCCTGGCTGGACGGGCGCGTTCGAGCAGTCGTCAACGCGGTGGGTTATCTCGCGGCGGCGCTCGACGACACGACCGATCGGTACGCCAACGTCGCGCGCGTTACGTTCGACGCGATACAGACTTACGCTGAAGATGTGCGCGCGGCGCGCCAGATTCGGGGCAAGTAGACAAGACGCCGTTCACGCTTCTAGGTTCTCTCTTCTCTGTTCGTGTTCACGTTCGACGAGGTCCGGCGTTAACCGGACCCGTAGAGCGCACGCTTTAGCGTGCGCGGTTTCACGATATTAGCGTGCGCGGCTTCACGCCGTCAGCGTGTGCGTGTTCGCGGGAAACAGCTCCTCGATCGCGACCGGGCGGCTGATGATCCCTTGCTCGGCAGCGTAACGCACGACCGCCTCGAGCATCGGCCGGTTTGCGCTCACGCCGTAGGGCAGCGGGTCGCCTGTAATGTCCATCACCCGTTTGAAAAACGTATCGTCCGCCGACGCCGGCTGAATGTTGCCTGCAAGCCGAGTCGTGTACCGTCGCTTCGCTTCGGCAAACGCGTCGAAAATGTCCGCCGCAAGATCGGGTCTTGCGCCGAGGAGGTCGTCTTTGACGACGACCGTGTGATTGATCGGATAGAGACCGCGATCGCGCAGCGCCTCGAAACCTGCTTCCCTGGCGTTCGGGATGAGCGGTCTCACGTCGGGCGAGTCCACCTGAACGCCGATCGCCGCGGGAATCTCTCCCGAGACGAGCAGGTCTTCCATCTTCTTGCCGCTTTCGATCGGAACGACGTTGGCGGGCGGCTTCCACTCGGCCACGTGCTCGTCGCCCGAAAGCACCCATGTGATTCGGCGAAGATCCACGCCGTACTGGTGCTGCAAGATGCCGCGCGCCCACACGCCCGTCGTCACCGTATAACCACGATTGACGCCCACCTTGCGTCCCTCGAGATCCTTCGGCGATTGGATGCCCGCCTTCGTGTTGCAGACGATGGCGCCGTGGTGGAACGCGCGCATCGGGAAGATCGGCAGCGCGGTGAATCGCTTGCCGTGAGCCCGCGCGCAGATGTAGGTGGTGATGGCCATTTCCGAGATGTCGAACTCGAGGCCCCTGACCATGCGTCGAAACGCCTGAATGATGGCGGGCACCTCTTCGAACTCGAAGTCAAACGAGCGCGGCTTCACAGTGCCGTCCTTTAAGGCCTGCGTGTGTCCCCGCGTCACGAGTGCGGTCTTGAGCTTTGTGCGATCCATGCGGGGCAAATTGTATTCGACCGGCCGCGGCCCCCAAGTTGGGCCGGGTGAAGGGTCGTAGTGTCCGCCTTCAGGCGGACCACGTCCTGAAATGCGAAACTGCGATAGGATTTTCGCTCTTCAGTGATAACAGACACCCCCAGGGAACCCACCACGGCACGGTCATCGGGAACCGTCCTATACCTGCTCAAATTGCTCGCCGGTCCGGCGGCTTTCGGACTCGTCCTGGCCTTGCCGCTCGCCCTTTCGTACCAGGGGCGTATCGCGCTGGCGACGTTCGTATGCGCGATCGTCTGGTGGATCACGCAGCCAATCCCGTGGGCCGTGGCCGCGATGCTGCCGTTCGTCGTCTTTCCCGCCGCCGGGGTGATGGATATCGCTGCGACGATGCGTCTCTACGGGCAGCCGATCTTCTTCTGGATCATGGGCACGGTGCTGATGGGGTACGCCATCGAGAAGCACGGACTCGCGCGGCGCATCGCGCTCGCGTTCCTCGCGTTGCCCGGAGTCGGCAGCAAGGCGCACCGCCTGACGTTTACCTACATGTTCATGGTGGGCGTCGTGTCGATGTTCGTGTCCGACGCAGCCACCGTGGCGATGATGATCCCGATCGGCATGTCCGTCGTGCGGCACGTGCGCAATGTAACTGAGGGCGTTACGGACGTCGCACGCGGCGGGCTTTCGAATCTTGCCGCGTTCATCACGCTCGGAACCCTGTATGCCGCCGTCGCCGGTGGTACCGCGACGATGATGGGCGTGCCGCACAACGCCATCGCCATCTCGATGCTCCAGCGCTTCACGGGACAGCAGCTCGGATTCTTCGAATGGATGGTTGTGGGTGTTCCCGTGTTCCTCGCATTGTTGGTCACCTTTTTTCTCACGCTGTGGGCATTCGTGCGTCCGGAGCTGCGCGATCTTCCGGGCGGCGAGGCGTTCCTGCGCGCCGAACGCGCCAAGCTCGGTCCGCTGCGCGCGAACGAGCGCCGCGTGCTGTTCGTCTTCGCGGTGATGGTGCTGCTGTTCGTCCTGCCCACGATCGTCAACCTTGTCCTTGGGGGCGCGCATCCTGCCACGGCGGCGGTCAACCGTGCGCTGTCGATCTGGGTGGTACCACCCGCGGTGATGTTTCTTCTCTTCGGAATCCGATCCACGGAGCCCGGTGCCGCGCTGCTGACGTGGAAGGACGCCGAGCAGCAGTCGCCATGGAACATCATGATCCTCGTGGCCGCTGGCGTGGCGATGACCGACGCGGTCACGCAGTTCGGCTTTGTCGACATGATGGGCGCAGCTATCGGTGATCTCGGGATCGGAGCCGTCGCGCTCCCGTATCTCGTGGCCGGGCTCGTCTCGGCGACGACGAACATGATCTCCGGCACCGCAGCGGCCACGCTCTACTGCGGCATATTCATCCCAGCGGCGGCGAAGGTTGGGTTCAACCCGGCCTCGATGGCGATCCTGATTGCGAACGTCGCGATTGGTGTGGCCTTTCCGTGGGCGGGCGCCACGTCCGCGTCGGCGTTTGCCGGTGGTGAGGTCGATATGCGCCGGATGGTGAGAGTCGGCCTTGTGGCCACGGTCCTGTTCAGCGTGGTCGTCGCGACAATCCATCTGATGATGGCAGGAATTCTGTGAGCGACCCTCAGCCGAAGAAACCTCGGCACACCCTCGACGACCACCTCCTCGGGAGGGATCCCACCCATTGGCACGAGGACGGCGAGGCGGATCACGATCACGATCATGACCACGACGACGTCGGCGGGGAGTACGACCCGACGGCGACGAGTCTGTGGCAGCAGGACCACATCACCTTGCTGTCGGTCGGCATCGACATCGGTTCGGCAGGAACGCAGCTCATCTTCTCGCGCGTCCGGCTGCGTCGGATGTCCGAGGAGCTGACGAGCCGATATTTCGTCGTCGAGCGCGAAACGCTGCACCAATCGCCGGTCGCGCTCACGCCGTACCTCAGCGAGGAGCGCATCGACGAGCAAGCCATCGGGCGGATCGTAGACGACGCCTATGAGGCAGCGCGGCTGCATCCGGACGACATCGACACAGGCGCAGTGATCCTCACCGGCGAGGCTCTTCGGCGCGAGAACGCGAAGGCGATTGCCGACGTGCTCGCCGATATCGGGGGCGAGTTCGTGTGCGCCGCGGCCGGCCACCACATGGAGTCGATGCTGGCGGCGTACGGCTCGGGCGCGGCCGAAGTCTCGCATGCGCGGCGCGCACCGATTCTCAACATCGACATCGGTGGAGGCACCACGAAGCTTGCGCTCGTCGAGAACGGCAATGTGGTTCATACGGCCGCGGTGCATCTCGGGGGGCGTCTCGCGGTCGTCGACAGCGACAGTCGATTTACACGTCTCGACCCCGCGGGCCGGCGCCTGGCTGCGCTCGCCGGCTGCGACTGGAATCTCGGCGAAACCGTAAGTGCCTCCGAACTGGATCGTGTCAGTTCATGGATGGCCGATGCGCTGGTGACGCTGCTCACGCAGGATCCAGCGCCGCGTGACGTTCAGGGTTTGTGGTTGACCGAGCCGCTTGGCGTCCTGGGGGGCATCGCGGGGGTGATGTTCTCCGGCGGTGTGGGCGAGTACGTCTATGGGCGGGAAGAGCGCGATTTCGGCGATCTCGGCCGACGGTTCGGCCGCGCCGTTCGCGAGCGGATCGAAGCGGGGCGATTTCCGTTCGCGCTGCTCCCCGCCGGCGAGTGCATCCGTGCAACGGCGATCGGTGCGTCGGAATACAGCGTTCAGCTGTCAGGAAACACGATCTATGTGTCGAGCCCGGGCGAGCTCCTGCCCCGAAGAAATCTGCAGGTGATTCAGCCGCGTGTGAAGCTCGGAGAGAAGATCGAGCCCGCGAAGGTGGCGTCCGACATCCGCGATCACCTGCGCAAGTTCGACGTCGTCGAGGGGCAGTCGGAAATCGCCCTTGCATTCCGGTGGGGCGGCGCGCCGGCATATCCTCGCATTGCGGCATTGGCGCGCGGCCTCGTCGACGCACTACCCGAGACCATTCGGAACGGCAAACCCCTGTTCCTTATCCTGGATGCAGATATCGCACAGACCCTTGGCGCGATTCTGAAGGACGAGCTCCATGTAACGTCCGAGGTGCTGGTGCTCGACGGCATCGCTCTGTGGGATTTCGATTACATCGACCTGGGTCGCGTGCGAATGCCGTCCTTCACGGTGCCCGTCACGATCAAGTCGCTGGTGTTCAGCGCCGACCCACGCGTCCCGCATCGACATGCAGATGCCCTGGGCGACCCAGAGGGCGCTGGTCACCATCACGGGCATCATCACCATCATCATCACCACGACCACGACCATCACCACCACGATAGCGGCCATCATCACCATCACGGGCATGAGCACGGTCACGACGACCACTCGTAGGCCGGGTCCTGGTAGGCCGGGTCCTTTCGGACCCGGCGGCACCGAGCCCGGACTCGCTGCCCCGGACGCGAGGATCGGTGTCCGCTTCGACTGGAAATGGGTTGTCATCGGAGCGTCGGTCGTGTTCACGGTGTACATCGGCGTCATTCCACTTGCGTTCCTGTTGTGGCAGAGCTTCCGCACGCCGCAGACCGCCGCCGCCGAGGCGGTCTTCACGCTTGGAAACTACGCCGCCGCTTACGGCAGCGGCGACACGCTCTCACTCTTCTTCACGTCGGTTCAGTTCGCCTCGGGCACCGCAGTATTCGCGTTTGCGATCGGCGCCACGCTGGCGTGGATGAACGAGCGCACGAACACGCCCTTCAAGACCGTGTTCTTCGCGCTTTCACTGATTCCGCTGGTCATCCCTTCGATCCTGTTCACAGTGGCGTGGATTCTCCTTGCCAGCCCGCAAATCGGGATCATCAATCTCGTCGTGCAGGGATGGCTGGGCCTCGAAGAACCACTGTTCGACGTCTATTCGATGCCAGGAATGATCTGGGTGGACGGCCTGCACTATTCGCCGATGGCGTTTCTCCTGATGAGCGCGGCGTTTCGCGCCATGGATCCGTCGCTCGAGGAGTCGGCGACGATGAGCGGCGCCGGAATGTTTCAGGTGCTGCGGCGCGTCACGTTGCGCCTGACGTGGCCGGCTGTTGTCGCCACCATCCTGATCCTGTTCGTTCGGGCCATCGAGGCGTTCGAGGTGCCTGCGCTACTGGGGCTGCCGTCGGGCATCGTTGTGTTCACTGCGGCTATTTATCAAGCCGTGCACCGCTATCCGAGCCAGATCGGCCTGGCGTCGGTGTACGCACTCGCACTTCTGATCGTCACGACCGTTGGCGTCTACTTCGTTTCGCGCCTGTCGGGACAGGGATCGAAGTACGCCACGATGACCGGCAAAGGGTTTCGTCCGCGTCTCATCGATCTGGGGCGCTGGAGATGGCTGACGGCTGCGATATTCATCGTCTATTTCGCGTTGATTGTCGTGCTCCCGTTCGCGGTGCTGCTATGGTCGTCGTTCCAGCGCTTTTATTCGGTCCCGTCGATGGAGGCGCTGCAGAACCTGACGCTGGATCCTTACCGCTTCATCCTGGCCTATCCGAACCTTCCGCGAACGGTCCTGAACAGCGTGATGCTTTCGTTCGGCGCTGCGACGGTCGTGATGCTGGTCGCGTCAGTTATCTGCTGGATCGTGGTCAAGACGAAATACCCGGGTCGATGGCTGCTCGACAACGTGGCATCGCTGCCGATCGTGTTTCCAGGGCTCGTGCTGGGGCTCTCGATCATGATCTTCTATCTGAACGTCGACGTCGGCATCTACGGCACGATTTGGATCATGCTCATCGCGTACATCACACGGTTCATGCCGTACGGATTGCGTTACAGCACGACGTCGATGATCCAGATTCACAAGGAGCTCGAGGAGTCGGCAGCGATGTGCGGCGCATCGTGGACGACAGCGTTCCGCAGAGTGATTCTGCCGCTGCTGAAGCCTGGTCTGCTCGCAGGCTGGATCTACGTGATGATCGTCTCGATTCGCGAGCTCTCGACGTCGATTCTCCTCTACAGTCCCGACACGCAGGTGATTTCGATCGTGATTTGGGAGCTATGGGAGAATGGCCAGTACGTCGAGCTCTCCGCGCTCGGCGTGCTGTTCATCATTTCCCTTTTCATGCTGGTGATGGTTGCGCAGTGGCTCGGACGTAGGTACGGAGTACGAGAGTAAGGTTGATGAACCGTTGTTCACGCTTCTGCGTTCTGGGTTCTCCGTTCGTGTTCAGGTTCGCGCAGGCGTCCAACGCAGGTGTGTCGCGCGCAGTGCGCGGCTTTAGCCCAACGTTGTCGAACGTGAACACGAACCGAGAAGTGAGAACCAAGAAGTGTGAACGACACGTCCACGGTGCGGAGGCTTGTGCGTGCTGAACGTCCAGGGCCTGTTCACCGAGTACCCAAACGAACGCGGAGAGATCGTCAAGGCCGCGCAGGACGTCAGCTTCACTGTGGCCGAAGGCCAGCTCTTCACCCTGCTCGGTCCGAGCGGCTGCGGCAAGACGACGACGCTTCGGTCGATTGCCGGGCTCGAGCGGCCGCGCGCCGGGGAGATTTCGGTCAACGGGCAGGTGGTGTTTTCGTCGGCCCGACGAGTCTTCGTGGCGCCGAATCGGCGCGGCTTCGGCATGGTGTTTCAGTCGTATGCGATCTGGCCGCACATGACCGTCTTCGAGAACGCCGCGTTCCCTTTGCAGGTACGTGGGGCGGGTCCTCTTGGTAGGCCGGGTCCTTTCGGACGCGGCGGTTCGCGGACCCGCCTCTCTCGCTCGGACATCCGCGACCGCGTCATGCGCGTGCTCGACGCCGTGCAGCTTGGCGAACTGGCCGAGCGCGACGCGACAAAGCTCTCCGGAGGGCAGCAGCAGCGCCTGGCGCTCGCACGCGCGCTGGTGATGGAGCCGGCACTACTCCTGCTCGACGAGCCGCTCTCGAATCTGGATGCAAAGCTGCGCGAGCGGATGCGTTTCGAACTGAAACGGCTGCAGCGTGAGCTGAAAATCACCACGGTCTACGTGACTCACGACCAGAGTGAAGCGCTCGCGCTGTCGCGGCAGATCGCGGTGATGAACGAGGGACGCATTCTTCAGATCGGCACGCCGCGCGATATCTACGAGCGTCCCGCCAGCCAGTTTGTCGCCGACTTCGTCGGCAACACCAACTTCATCGATGGCGTCGTGAACACCTCGAGCGTAGTGAACACCTCGAGCGTAGTGTCTGGCTTTAGCCAGACTTCAGGTCCGGCTGAAGCCGGACACTACGTGTGTATAAGCACTGAAATCGGCGACCTGCACGTGCAGACCGACCAGGAGCTGCGCGTTGACGAGCGTGTGGCGATCTCGGTGAGGCCGGAAGACGTGGAACTGACCGAGGCGCGGCCGCCGGGCGGCAACGTGTGGGAGGGACGAGTGGATCAAAAGGTCTTTCTCGGCGAAGCCGTGGATTTTCAGGTGAAAGTCGGCCCACGGACGTTGCTCTCCCGCCGCCATCCAACTTTGCGCACAAAAGTCGGCGACGCGATATTCGTGCAGCTCAATCCAGAGAAGTGCGTCGTGCTCAAGGTTGCCTGATGGCAGGCGATCGCTGGGCCTCCGACATCATCGTCGACCTCCTGCACGCCTACGACCTGCCGTACGCGGCCATCAATCCCGGCGCCAGCTACCGAGGCCTTCACGACTCCATCGTCAATTACGGCGGCAACCGGCCCGCCATGCTCGTGTGTCAGCACGAGGAGACGGCCGTGCAGATCGCACATGGGTATGCGAAGGCGTCCGGCAAGCCGATGGTCGCGATCCTCCACAACCTCGTCGGGTTGCTGCACGCCAACATGGCGATCTACTACGCGTACATCGACCGAGCGCCCGTGCTCATTCTCGGTGCCACCGGTCCGATGGACGAGACGAAGCGCCGTCCGCGTATCGACTGGATTCACACGGCGCAGAGCCAGGGCGAGCAGGTGCGGCCGTACACGAAGTGGGATTACCAGCCGCAGACGATCGACGGCGTCCCCGAATCATTTTCGCGCGCGTACTCGGTGATGATGACCGAACCGCGCGGGCCGATTTACCTCTGTTACGACGCGTGGCTGCAGGAGCAGAAGCTCGATCACGAAGTCGCGATGCCGCCTTGCACGGCAGCGAAGATCCCCACCCGGTTCGCTCCCGACGCGAATGCGCTGACCCGAGCCGCCGACTTGATTGCGTCAGCCGAACGACCGGTCATCATCGCCGAGTACGTCGGCCGCGAGCCCGAGGGATTCCGTGCGCTCGTGGAACTCGCCGAGACGGCTGGCATCCCCGTGTACGACGTGGACAGCCGGCTGAACTTTCCCACGCATCACCCACTCAACATCAGTTACACGAAGGATGCCTTTCGCGACGCGGATCTCGTCCTGTGTCTCGACACGCGCGACTGGGAGCGGCCGACGACGCAGCTGGTGAGCGCGACACGGCAGCTCACCTCGATCGTGCCGGCAGATGCGAAATGGGTCGATATCGGATTCGGGGATCTGGGACTCTCGAGCTGGACGCTCGATTACCAGCGTCTGCATCATGCCGAGTTACGCATTCTGGCGGATACCACGGTGGCGATCCCTGCGTTGACCGCGCTGCTGAGGACCCGCATTGCGGACGACGCGGTGCTGAGCGAACGCGTCCGAACGCGATGTGCTGAAACCGAAGAGAAGAGCCTGCGTCGGCGTCAGCAATGGGCCGCCGAGGCGAAGGAGAACTGGGACGCGACCCCGATTGCCCTGCCACGGCTGGCCTCGGAGGTGTGGGAGGCGATCAGGAACGAGGATTGGGTCCTGAGCGCCGGCACCCTGGAGGAATGGACGCGCAAGCTGTGGAATTTCGACCAGCCGTACCGCCACCCGGGTCGATCGCTCGGCACGGCAACTCAGTTCGGCATCTCGATCGGAGTGGCGCTGGCGCACCGGGATCAGAAGCGGCTCGTGGTCGACATGCAGCCGGACGGCGACCTGATGTTCGACGCGGGCGCGTTGTGGACGGTCGCCAAGCATCGGATCCCGATGCTCGTGGTGATGTACAACAACCGCGCCTACTACAACGACTGGGAGCACCAGATTCGGATGGCGAAGGTGCGTGGCACGCCCGTGGAGCGCGCTTACATCGGGATGGACCTGGACGATCCCGCGCCAGACTTTGCCGCCTTGGCGCGATCGATGGGGTGGTATGCGGAGGGACCATTCGAGTCGCCTGACGGGCTGCCCGCGGCCCTCAAGCGGGCTATCTCGAAGGTGAAGGACGGCCAGCCGGCCCTCCTCGACACCGTCACGCAGAAGCGATAAAAAGCAGGATGAAGAGGAAATCCCCGATCCCGGATCCCGGAAAGATATGACGACCGCGATCAAGACCGTAGGCGTAATTGGCGCAGGGCGGATGGGCCTGCCCCTCATCGGCCACATGGCGCGCAACGGCTTTGCCGTGTCTGCCTACGACATCGATGCAACCAAACGGGACGCGGTGACGAATGCGGGTGGACGCTGGGCGTCCAACTCATCGGCACTTGCGCGCGAGAGCGATGCAGTACTGGTGTGCGTTGGCTACGACAGGGAACTGCGTGAGCTGATATCAGCCGGCGGCTTGCTCGACGACCTCCAGCCCGGCACAATCGTGGCCGTACTGTCGACGGTGCATCCGCGCACCGTGCAGGAACTGGCGGAAGTCGCCGCTCGGCGTGGCGTTCACCTGGTCGATTCGCCGGTGGCCCGAGGGGGCCGCGCGGCCGATGCGGGAACGCTCCTGGCGTTCATCGGCGGCGCTGCCGACGTCGTCGAGCGATTGAAGCCTGTATTCGCCTGTTTTTCGAGCGACATCGTGCACGTCGGCGGCGTCGGCGCGGCGCAGGTGGCCAAGGCCGCGAACAACCTCGTGATGTGGGCGTGCCTGATCGCGAATCACGAAGCGCTGGCGCTTTCCAAGCGGTTCGGCGTCGACGTCGATTGTCTGCGCGAGGCGCTTCTGATGAGCAGCGCCGATAACTACGCGCTACGAAACTGGGGAGAGAACACGATGGAGTGGGCCGAGGACGACATGGAGATAGTTCGGTCGATGGCGCAGGACGTCGGCATCCAGTTGCCACAGGCTGGGCTGAACCGCGAACTGTGCCCCGTGCTCAAGCCGAAAAGGTTCAAACTTGATGAATACGGCGTATGAAGATGGTTCACGGGTGCACAGGTTCATGGGTGCTTTGGTTCCGGTTCATGGGTTCTCGGGTTCGTGGTTCACACGTCGTTTCTAGGTTCATTGCGTTCGGCGCAGGAAGAGCGTAGTGTCCGGCTTGAGCCGGACCCAGGATCAACATGGCGAAAGACGATAAAGACGGCGCCGTTTCGGCTGAACCGATCGTCAACGAATCCCACTACCACAGCAAGAAGGACCGTGTCTTCGTCCGCGCGATTGAGGGGAACTACAACCTGAAGGAGGAGCTCGCCCGGCTTCGATCGGTGCCGCGTGTGCGAAAGGGACGTCTAATCAAGTTCGTGGACGGGCCGCAGACCTTCAGCCGTCACTACGTCGAGCCGAAGGATGGAATCACGCAGATGTTTCATCTGCACCTGGAAGAATGGGGTCCTGGGTCGAAATCGCAAAAGCACGGGCACGTGAACGAGGCCGCGTTCTACGTTCTCGATGGCGAAGGCTACGAGATCCACGACGGCGTTCGCTACGACTGGAAGGCCGGTGACGTATCCATCGTCCACAACAACTGCGTGCACCAGCATTTCAACGCCGACCCGATCAAGCCTGCACGCGCGCTCGTCCTGAAGACAAAGCCGATGTTCATGTTCATGAACATGCTCTTCCAGAAGACCGTCGAACCGCGGCCGACAACACCAGCGCCTGGCGCCGAGGACTTCCGCGTACGCGAGGAAGAACAGAACTTCAATCACGAGGAATGAACATCTGTGGTTCACGCTTCCTAATTCTCAGTTCTCCGTTCGTGTTCACTTCGCGCTCGAACCGTGAACGAGCCTGAACACCAACAGAGAATCGAGAACACAGAAGTGTGAACAGGGGGAATTGAAGATGGCGTGGAGTGAATCAAGAGCATGGCGGAAGGGCAGCGTCAACGAGAAGTTCTACCAGGCGCTGCTGGACGATGCGTCCGCGGCGCCGGCGAGAAACGCAAAACGGCGGAAGGTGATTCATCCGGAAGACATGCCGTGGGAGATGTCGCGGCAGGGGCTCCTCAAGCACCTCATCAACGAGGCGATGAACACGCGCATGGAGACGGTGGACGCCTACATGCAGATCATTCCGCCCGGCAGCCGCTCAGGAAAGCACAGGCACCTCGCTGAAGAGTGTCTCTACGTGCTCGAGGGTCAGGGGTATGACCTGCATCAGGATTGCGATGTGGAGATTACCGACAGTTATCACTGGAAGCCTCAGGACGAGGTGAAGCGGTACGAGTGGGAGGCGGGCGATGTCATCTACGTGCCGCCCAATACCATTCACCAGCATTTCAACGGAAGCTCCCAGCGTCCGGTTCGCCTGATTTCGGTGATCAACCGCATCTTCAAGGCATGCGGATTGAACGATCTCGAGCAGGTCGAGGACGCTCCCGAGTACGACCCCTCGATCGTGCTGAACGCGGAGATCGTCGAAGCATATCTTCTCGGTCAGGTCGCGGCTGAACGTTAGCGCAAGCGACATGAACTTAGACCGCCGCGAGTTCCATCGTGCCGTCATCGGTGCTCTCGCCGCGCCAGCGCTGGCGCACGCGCAGCGCCCGGCTGCCGATTCGCCACATCGCTCCCTGTATATGCTGCGGGCCGGCGACCGGGAAGCCCGCCTCCTCGCGGGCGCGCGCAAGGAAGGGATCGTCGCAATCTATACGTCGCTCAACACACTGGACTCAGTGCCGTTGACGGCAGCCTTCGAGAAGAAGTACGGCGTCAAGACGCAGCTCTGGCGATCGGCGAGCGAGAAGGTGGTCCAGCGCGCGGTGACCGAAGCTCGCGCCGCACGATTCGCGTGCGATGTCATGGAAACCAACGGTCCGGAGATGGAGGCGCTCTACCGCGAGGGACTCCTCGAGCAGTTCGAGAGCCCGCACTTCGCCGACTTGCCGCCCGCGGCGTTTCCGAAGCATCGGCATTACGTCGCCGACCGGTTCAACTTCTTTACGATTGCCTACAACACGAAGTTGATAGGGCCGAACGACGTGCCGCGATCGTACCGAGGACTTGCTGAGCCCGCGCCTGACGGGCAAAGTCGGGCTCGAGGCCGGCGACGTCGACTGGTTCGGCGCCATGGTCAAGCACATGGGCGAGCAGCAGGGTCTGGCGTTCTTCCGCCGGATGGCAGCCGCCAGGCCGCAGATCCGCAGCGGCCACACGCTGATTGGACAGCTTGTGGCATCAGGAGAGATTCCGATTGCCGCCAACATCTACAACCACAACGCGGAGCGCGTCGCGGTAAGAGGAGCCCCGATTCGGTGGAAGGCGCTGACGCCGACATTCGGGCGTCCCAACGCCATCGGGGTGGCGCGACGCGCGCAACATCCGCACGCGGCCCTGCTCTTCGCCGATTTCCTGCTGTCACGCGAAGGCCAAACGATTCTCAAAGAACGCAACCGCGTGCCTGCGAGCCGCGCGGTGAATTCGCCGTTGAACGATTTCCCCTTCGAGATGATCGACCCGGCGATCACGCTGGACGAGGATCAGAAGTGGTCGAAGCTCTGGTCGGACCTGTTTCTCAAGGGCCAGCGGGTGATCAGAGAGGTAGAGTAAGCCGATAGCTGGTAGCTGGTAGCCGGAGGCCTTCAGGCCTCCGGGCTGGGAGATTGAGTTCTCAAATGGGCAAAGAATCACATCACGCGAGCAAGAAGCCGCGCGCGTTCGTGCGTGGCATCGAAGGCAATTACAACCTCAGGGAGGAGCTTGCCCGTCTGCGCTCGATGCCACGCGTGGTTCGCGGGCGCGAGCTGAAGTTCGTCGACGGCCCTCAGACCTTCAGCCGCCATTACGTCGAGCCGGTTGACGGCGTGACGCAGACGCTTCACATCCACCTCGAGGAATATGCGCCAGGCGGTCACAATCAGAAGCACGGGCACGTGAATGAGGCGGCCTTCTACATCCTCGACGGTGAAGGCTACGAGATCCACGACGGGATCCGCTACGACTGGAAAGCGGGTGATGCCGTCGTCGTGCACAACAACTGCGTGCACCAGCACTTCAACGCAAGCGCCACCAAGCCGGCCCGCGCGCTCGTCCTGAAGACGAAGCCCATGTTCATGTTCATGAACATGCTGTTTCAGAAGCAGGTGGAGCCGCGCCCGAAGGAGCCGGCGCCAGGGGCGGAAGGGTACAGAGTGCGCGAGGAAGAGCAAAACTTCAATCACGAGGACTAGAACACTGTCGTTCACACTTCAAGGAAGGGTGAACAGCAGTTCAAGGCTCTATGGCAAACGACACATTGGTCTCCGACGAGCTCGCGAAGAAGTTCGCCAGCGAGAAAGACACTCCGTATACGCGTTGGGTTCGGGCGGAAGGACTCGACATCATCAGCTCCTTCTATGTGCCGAACCTCCATACGGTGGAGCTCAAACCATGGGCTCGCCGCGGTGGTCGCGGCGTCTTCCTCAATCACGACGCGTCACGCACGTCCAACGATTGCTACGTCTGTGAGATTCCGCCTGGCAAAGAGCTCGCGCCGCAGCGACAGCTCTATGAGGAGATGATTCTGATCCTCGACGGGCGCGGGTCCACGTCGGTCTGGAACGATTCCGGACGACGGATCACGTTCGAGTGGAGGGCGGGTTCGATGTTCGCGATCCCGCTCAATACGTGGCACCAGCATTTCAACGGCTCGGGCATCGAGCCGGCTCGCTACGTGGCGGTGACGAACGCACCCGTCATCATCAACGCGTTCGGCGACCTCGACTTCGTGTTCAACACGCGCTACGACTTTACGGATCGCTTCAACGGAGAGCCTGACTATTTCGCCAACCGAGGTGAACAGAAGGGCCTGCTGCTCGACACGAACTTCGTCCCCGACGTCGTCAACCTGCCGCTCATCTCCGCGAAGGAACGCGGCGCCGGCGGCTGCGCACGATCAGGTTCAGCATGGCCAAAGGCCACATGAACAGCCACATCTCGCAGTTCGCGGTCGGCACCTACAAGAAGGCGCACGCGCACGGGCCCGGCGCTCACGTCATCATCCTGAACGGCGAAGGTTTCAGCCTGATGTGGCCGGAGGGGGAGGAGCCGCAGCGCTTCGAATGGCAGGAAGGCTCGATGATCGTTCCTCCCAACGCATGGATACACCAGCATTTCAACACCGGCACCACGCCCGCCCGGTATCTCGCCTTCAAGGCCGAGGGGGTGGCCATCCGGAACGCCCAGGGCGTCCCGAAGTCCTGGATTTCGAGGCGCCTGGGAGGCGATCAGATCGACTATGCTGACGAGTCGCCGCGCGTCCGCAGGTGGTTCGAGGAGGCGCTCACCCGGCGAGGCCTGTCCTCGCGGATGGAAGACGCGTACCGCACGGAGCTCGCAGACCTGCCGCCGCCGAGAGCAATCGGAATTGCAGATTGATGATTGACCGATTGCCGATTGTTGATGATTTTTGAATGAGGATTTTCGAATTGATTGCCAATTGGCGCCATTCACGGTCGGTCGGAATTCGATTCGCCAATCGAAACTCGTCAATCGGCAACAGTCGGCAATCGACCGATCTTCAATCTGCATTACTCGGTACTTTTCGCGGCCCTGGCTCTGTTCGCTGTCGGTTGCTCGTCTGGCCCCGCGCCGGCTGCGACCGGTACGACGACTGCGGATCTTGCGTTGTACGAAGGGGCCGATCGCACGGAGCGTCTCATCGAAGGCGCGAAGCGAGAGGGCGAGATCACGATATATACGTCGGCGCAGACGACCGACCTCGGTCCGGTCGTCGAGGCCTACGAGAAGAAGTACGGCATCAAGGCCAGCATCTGGCGCGCCGGCTCCGAGGCGGTTCTCAACCGTGCACTTCAGGAAGCCCGCGCTGGCCGTCATACCGTCGACGTCGTTGAGACGAACGGACCCGAGCTGGAATCGCTCTCACGCGAGCAGATTCTCCAGATCGTAAAGAGCCCCTATCACAAGGACCTGATCGCCCCGGCCATCCGTCCGCACGGCGAGTGGGTGGGCACGCGGCTCAATGTCTTTGTCCAGGCATACAACACCAAGCTCATAAAGAAAGAGGAGCTGCCGAAGACGTGGGATGACCTCACCGACCCGAAGTGGAAAGGCAGGCTCGGCATCGAGCAGGAGGATTCCGACTGGCTGGCCGGTATCTACGGCGAGATCGGCGAGGAACGGGCGGCCAAGGTGTTCAAGCAAATCACCGCGACCAACGGCGTCTCCGTGCGGAAGGGGCATACGCTGCTTACCCAGCTCGTCGCCTCAGGCGAGGTGCCGCTCGCGCTCACTGTCTACAACTACAAGGCGGAGCAGCTGCGCAGGGAAGGGGCACCGATCGACTGGTTCACGATCGGAAACGCCATCGCCCGTCCGAACGGCGTCGGCGTGGCGCGCCAGGCGCCCCACCCGCATGCAGCGGTGCTGTTCTACGACTTCGAGCTCAGCGAAGAGGGGCAGACGATCATTGCCCAGCGCGAGTTCGTCCCGACGAGCAGCAAGGTCGATACGCCGCTCAACAAGGTACCGATGACTTTCGTCGACGCGCGGGTCTCGATCGACGAGTACGACAAGTGGAAGAACCTGTACACCGACCTGTTCGGCGCGGGGCGCTAACTCTAACGCGGCGCCGGATGGTATGTGCTCCGCGAAACCGGCTTAACTGCGAGATACTCAGCCTCCGCCGCCCACCGCCTGGCGTATGCCAGCTTCGCGATGCCCACGGTTTCGCTCCGCACATACCATCCGACACCGCTTTGAATGTCCTCATCAGGTCGTGTCTTCCGTGGTCGTGGTTGATCGTCCTCGTTCTGTGTGCGGGATGTGGGAGCGCCAGCGGTACTCCTGATGCGCCTGGATCTCGGCATGAAGGCGCGCTGACGCTCTACACCACGATCGCCGAAAAGGATCTCCCGACCCTCATCCAGCCCTTCGAATCGAAATACGGGATCAAGGTCACCGTCTGGCGCGCCGGTACCGATCGCGTGCTGCAACGGACGATGGCCGAGGCCGCCGCGGGGCGGCACGATGTCGACGTAATCCATTTCGGGTCGCCGGAAATGGAGGCGCTTGCGCGGGAGCAGATTCTGCTGCCGATCGACGTCCCCGTGCATGCCGATCTCCAGCCAGGATCCGTTCCGGCGCACAAACAATGGGCGGCGACGCTGCTGTCCGTGTGGGTCCAGGCCTACAACACGAAGCTGCTCACGCGCGACGAGCTACCCAGGTCTTATTCCGACCTGCTCGATGCCAGGTGGAAAGGCAAGCTGGGGATCGAGGCGAAGGACCAGGACTGGTTTGCGTCCGTTGTGGACGTCATGGGCAGTGGTGACAAGGGGCTGGGATTCTTCCGGGATCTGGCGTCGCGCAACGGCGTGTCCGTCCGCCTCGGCCATACGCTGCTGAACAACATGGTGATCTCCGGCGAAGTGCCCGTAGCGCTCACCGTCTACAACTACATGCCCGAGCAGGCGAAGAAGAAGGGCGCACCCATCGACTGGTTTGCGCTCGAGCCCGCAATCGCCCGCTCGAACGCCGTTGGCGTGGCGCGCCGCGCACCACACCCGAACGCGGCGCTCCTCTTTTACAACTACCTGCTGAGCGAGGAGGCGCAGCGATCATTCGTGAGCATGGATTACGTACCGAGCAACACGAAAGTCGCGTCACCGATGGCCGGGGTGAAGATCCTGCAGGTGGATCCGGTTCGCGTCCTGGACGAAGCGGAGAAGTGGACCGGACTGTTCGAACAGATATTTGTGAAGCGAACGGCGCTACGTCCAGGCTCTGTTATCGACCGTGTTCTCGAAGGTGGCCCCCGGCACGGTCATGTTCCACTTCACCGTCCAGTTGTACGTGTCGTCGAACCGCTCTCGCGTGTACGGCTGGGGCGCCGCGTGGAGCAGGCGCCACGTCTGGAAGTCCTTCGCGTCGAGCCGCCCGCCGGTCTCCGCGATCAGGTACTGAACATACGGCGTCGGGTCTCGTTCGATCATCCTCCACCGCCCGCGCCTGCGCCCGGAACATCGCGGCGAGCGTCGGCCGTCAACCTCGTCGGAGGCCGCCTCGCTGCGCGTGGAGTGCGATTCGATCAGGATGCGAAGCCCTTCCTTCTGTGCAACGCTGATCCACGGCTCCATCAGGACGACGGCGGCCACCTCACCGCGGCGGAGCGCCTCGATCCGCTTCGGCATCGAGCCGGCGTTCGTCGTCTTCACGTGCTGCGGCTCGAGGAAGCCCTCCACCATCTTCAGCATCGTGAAGTGCGAGCCGTTGTTCGGGGTGACCGAGATCAGCTTGTCCTTCAGCATCTCGGGCTCGTAGATCGTCGAGCCCTTGTCGACGACGATGGCGAACTTGGACATGGAGGCGCCGAGGGCGACAATCTTGCGCCGCCGGCGGCCTTCGGTGTCGGCCTCGACAGCGCGTTTCATGATGCCCCACTCGCACATGCGGTACTGGTCGATGCCGCCCTCGTTGTAGACCGAGTCGAGCGGCCGGTCGAACACCGTGTCGAACTTCACGGTGTGCGACGTCGTCACCTGTGCCATCCCGGGCGTCGTGACGAACTCGATGTCGAGCCCTTCGTCCTTGAAGTAGCCCTTGTCCCGGGCGACGAGCACCGGCAGGTCGTGCACCGCATTCATGACGGCTACCTTCGTGCTTTCGCTTCGTGATTTCCTGGACTGCCATGGTATTTCTCCGGCTGATGCGTTCTCCGGCTCAATAGCCTAAGGGTGACGCCCGGGCCGATCAGCGACGGCGCTGTGTCACCGGGCGCAAGCTGTTGTAGGCTTTGCCCATGCCGATGCTCCTCCGCGCCGCCGCTCGTCGCTTTCGTCTGGGCGCCTTTCTGTGGGCCGCGTCCGCCTCCGCCTACGCGCGTGGACGCCGCGGCGCAGACGCCGCAGCAACGCGCAGGCGCCGCTGCCGGCCCGCGGCGGACGGCAAGGAAATCCTCCAGCGCAAGTGCTTCCAATGCCACGCGGCGAGCATGTGGAGCTCACTGCGGCAGGATCGAAAAGCGTGGGAAGGCGTGCTCTACCGCATGGTCGGGCGCGGTGCGCTCTGGACCGAGGACGAGATCAGAGCCATGGCCGACTTTCTTGGGCAGACGCGCGGACCAGCCGCGGGCCCAAAGTAGTTTTTGGTTTTGAGTAGGGCGGGCCTTTATGGCCCGCCCGGCGCGGCGTGAAGCCGCGCCCTACGTGTGAGGCACTGTCATGAGAAACCTGGTTGCGCAGCTCCTGACCAATGGCATTTCGCGCCGCGACTTCGTCCGCCGCCTCGTCGCCACCGGCGTGACAACTGCCGCCGCCAATTCGATCCTCGAGTCTGTCACTGCAATGGCGCAAGCGCCTGGAGCACCTGTTTCGCCAGAGGCGATTCGCCTGTTTACCGGCACGGGCGGCGAACACTTCGCCGAGCAGCTCATTGCCTCCGGCGTCAAATACATCTTCGGCAACTCGGCAAGTGAGGATGCGCATTTCTACGAAGCGCTCGTCGATCGGCCGCAGCTCCAGTACGTCCTCACGCCGCACGAGGGACCCGGCGCCGCGATGGCCGCAGGCTACGTGAAAGCTTCCGGTCAGCCCGCCATTGTCATGGAGGCCGCCGTCGTCGGCCTGACGAACGCGCTCGGCCAGATGTTCAACGCGTGGAAAGAGCAGACACCGCTCGTCTTCTATTCATACCGGACCGAGGAATCGCTTGCCGCCGGGCGCGACGGCTTCGAGGAGCTGCCCGGACAGGAACAGCTCACCGAGCCGATGACGAAGCTCACGTGGTCGGCACGTGCGGCAGGTCAGATTCCCGAGACGGTGCGGCGCGCATTCCGCGTGGCATGGACGCCGCCCTACGGCCCGACGTACATGAACTGGCACTCCGACTTCACGGAGGAGAAGTTCACGGCCGAGATCATCCGGCACGATCAGGTGGATCCCCGGATGCGCGTCAGGCCGAATCCGGTGGAAGTGCAGCGCGCGGCGAAGCTGCTCGTGGAAGCGCGGCGTCCCGTGTTGATCGTCGGCGACGAGGTCTACAAGGCGAAGGCATTCGACAAGGTGGTGAAGCTCGCCGAGCTGCTCGCGCTACCGGTTACGCAGGCGCGTCAGATACACGCGAGCTTCCCCCAGCAGCATCCTCTCTGGGTCGGCAACATCCCTGGCGGGCGCGTCGAGTCTCTGGCGTATCCAACGGAGCCGGATGTCGTCATCAATATCGGCAACAAGCTGCAGCACAACTCGGCAACGCCCATCGTTTCGCGTCGCACGGCATTCATCGACATGCGCAACGACGCGGCGAGCATCGGCAACGTGATGACGACAGCCGCGCCGCTCGTCGCCGACGTCGCCTATGGCACCGAGGATCTGCTTGCAGCCGTCAATGACCTGCTGACGCCGGCGCTGAAGACGCGTGTGGCCGAACGCGCTGCGGAAATTCGTGCGTTCAGTACGCGGGCGCGGCAGCTGCGCGGACTCGTTTCAAAGAATCCCAACTGGGACAACAGCCCTCTCGAGGCGGACCGCGTTACGTGGGAAATCGCGCAGTGGGCCGACAGGGACGCGATCATCGTCCACGAGGGCGGATCGCTGGAGATTGCCCACAGCTTCGAGTTCGACCCGCTCGGCGGACGCGAGCTGTTCTTCTACTACGCGGCGCATCTCGGCTCCGGTGTGGGCACGGCGGCCGGCGTGTCGCTGGCACGTCCTGGCAAGCAGGTCGTCCTGCTCGAGGGCGACGGTTCGTTCATCTTTGGTCCGACGGCCCTATGGAACATGGCGCGGCTCGGGCTTCCGGTGACGGTAGTCGTTTACAACAACCACGCGTACGGTGGTCCGCACAACCGCGCGCTTGCAAACCTGGGCGGAACCGGACGTTCGATCGACGTGAACAAGTTCGTGCACGACTACCTTGGCAAGCCGGACATGGACATGGCATCGATCGCCAAGGGTTTTGGCGTGGACGGCGAGCGCGCGAAGACGCCGGCCGACGTCAAAGCGGCGCTGGCCCGGGCGCGTCGTCACAATGCTGAAGGCAAGCCGTATCTGATTGACGCCGAAGTTGCGCGCCATGGGCCGGGCTGGGCCGACGATCCCTGGGTGCCGACGATCCGTCGCACGTAATCGTGAATCGTCGGAGAAGAGGAGCTGCCGCCCGTGCCTGGTACCGCCTCAGTTTCGAGTGTCGCGTCCGACGCCGCTTCGACGTCTCCTGCCCTTGACCTGCAGTCCGTCTATGCCGTTGCGCCGATCGGCCTGGCGTACCTGGACCGCGATCTGCGCTACGTCTACATCAACGATCGACTCGCCGGATATCACGGACGATCCGCTGCGGAGCACATAGGGCGGACGCTGCGGGAGATGTCGCCCGAGTCCGCCGATCAGCTCGAACCGGTGTATCGACGCGTGCTCGTCACTGGCGAGCCGGTTATCGATTTCGAGATGAGCGCAACCGACTCGGCCGTGAAGCATACCTGCGTCGGAAACTACACTCCCGTTCGCGACGATCAAGGCCGCGTCGTCGGCGTCAACGCGGTCGTGCAGGACGTCACCCATCGCCGCATGTACCTTTCTGCGCTCGAAGAAGTAAACAGGTCGCTTCGCCAGCGCGACGAGTTCCTGCACGTGGTGGGCGACAAACTGCCTCAGGCAATGCTCTATCGAGCGACGAATCCTCCTGGCGGCGGGTTTCGATTTGTGTATGTCAGCAGAGGTGTGGAGGAAGTCATAGGCCTCACGGCCGAGCGACTGCTCACCGATCCGGGCGCGTTCATCGAAATGATCGTCGAGGAAGATCGTCCGGCCATGCTCGATGCCATGGCGGAGTCCGTCCGCACGCTCGCCAACCTCGACAGGGTGTTCCGCGTACGGTGGCCTGACGGTAGGCTGAGATGGTGTCACCTGCGCTCGGCTCACAGACGCGTGGACGACGGCTCGGTGCTGTGCGAAGGCATCATGCTCGACACAACCGAACTCAAGACGGCGGAGGCGGCGCTCACCGAGAGCCAGGCGCGTAACCAGGCCATTCTGGCGGCATTGCCGGATCTCGTGTTCCTGTTGAGCGTGGATGGCACTTTTCTCGACGTGCACCCCCGCGAGCACCGCCATTTTCTCAGCGCACCCGATTACTTCCTGGGGCGGAAGGTGACCGAGGTCATGCCGCCGGATCTGGCCAATCAGATCATGCGCTGCCTGGAACAGGTGATGACCGAGGGGTCAGCGCACCTCGAATACGACATGACCGTCGGGAATGAGTCCCTGCATTTCGAGGCCCGGATGGTACCGTCGGGTCCCAACAGAATCCTGGTAGTCGCCCGCGACCTTACCCAGAGCAAGCGAGCGCAGGACGAGGTGGCCCGAAGCCGACTGGAGCTCGCGCGCATCTCGCGGCTGACGATGCTCGGCGAGATCACCGGGTCACTTGCGCACGAGCTGAACCAGCCGCTCACGGCCATCGTCAGCAACGCGCGAGCCGCGCGAGTCCTTCTCGCCAATCATCCCCTCGACGGCGATGCTCAACGAGATTCTGCAGGAGATCGCCGAGGCCAGCCTGCGGGCCGGCGACGTGATCCGGCGCGTGCGCAACTGGATTGCGCGCGACCAGCTCCTGCCTCAGCAGCTCGACCTGAACGACGTCGTCAACGATGTCGAGCGTCTGCTCCACAGCGAACTGATCATCCGTCAGGTCCAGTTGTCTCTCAGCCTGCAGCCCGGCCTGCCACTGGTTTCCGCCGATCGCATTCAGCTGCAGCAGGTAATACTCAACCTGTCGTTGAACGGCATGGAAGCGATGCACGACCAGACCGTGAGCGAACGGCATCTGTCGATCGCGACCTCCCTTGTCGAAGGCGGCGTGCGGGTGGCGGTGCGCGACCTCGGATCCGGCATCGACCGGCAGCACCTGGATCGTCTGTTCGATCCCTTCTTCAGCACGAAGCCGTCCGGACTCGGCATCGGGCTGAGCATCTGCTCGTCGATCGTCAGCGCTCACGGCGGCCGCATCTGGGCCGAGAACAACGCCGGCCCAGGCGCCACCCTGTTCTTCACGTTGCCCGGCGTCGGCGCATCGACATGAGCGATCGCATCGTCTGTGTCATCGACGACGACGCTGCCGTCCTGAAGAGTCTGTCGCGTCTGCTGAAGGCGTGGGGCTTCTGCGTTCAGGCGTTCTCGTCGGCCCAGCAGTTTCTCCGGCAGCTGTCGGACGACGACAGCCACATCGGCTGTCTGGTCATCGACGTGTATATGCCAGGAATGTCGGGCGTCGAGCTCCGGGGGATCCTGGAGCGTTCGCAGCGCCGGTTTCCAATCATTTTCCTCACAGGCGTCGGCGGCGACACACTCAAGCGGCGGGTCATTGCCGACGGTGCCGTCTGCGTACTGGAAAAGCCGTTCGACGACGTCGAACTGCGTCGCGCGATTGAAGGCGCCCTCTTGCTCCCGACCAGCTGACCCCATCCGGGGCAGGCCGTATCTGATCCACGCGGAAGTTGCGCGCCCCGGTAGGGTCCCTTATTGCGGGTGCCGCCGAACGCCGAGCTGGATGTGAAGTGCGGTTGCAACCGACGCTGGTAAGTATTACAGTCCGGACACTAGCGGGTTGGTGGCCGAGTACGTAGTGTCCGGCTTCAGCCGGACCCTGGGCGAGAGTACGTAGTGCCCGGCTTCAGCCGGACCTGGAGGTCACAGTGAAGCAGCATGTGCGCGTCGTTCTCGGGTTCGTCGCTGCTGCGTTCGTCGCGGTGGCAGTGGCATCCATTCAGGCGCAGGGGCAGCCAGAGCCGTTGTGGGCGTACGCGTACAGCGCGCAGCCCAAGCCGGGCGACAAGGCCACTCCTCAGGCGCCGCCGAATAGAAATTTGCGTCCCAACGAGGATCAGGCAGAACAGACCAAGCCCCGCACAGTTCCCGGGAGCACCGCCACGTATTCGCTCGTGGACGTTCGCGACGGTCACGAGGTGATCGACTGGTTTCCGGGCGACCACCCCGCAATGTCGCCCGTGATCAAGAACGGCCCCGCAAGTCTGATGTCGGAGCGCGGCCGTGCTTGCGGCTCGTGTCACCTCCCGAACGGCAAGGGACGGCCGGAGAACGCTCCGCCAGCCGGGCAGCCGGTCGCGTACACCATCCAGACGCTTCAGGACTTTGCCGCCGGCCTCCGGATGAGTGCCGATCCGCGGAAGCCCAACACTCACACTATGTCGGCGTTGGCGAAGGCGATGAGCGAGGCCGAGATCAAGCAGACCGCGGAATACTTCGCCGCGATGCCATGGACGAAATGGATTCGCGTGGTTGAGGCCGACCGCATTCCCGAAGCGCACCTCGAGGGGCAGGGCGGCATGTACATCATCAAAGGCAAGGAACCGTCCGAGCCGCTCGGCAACCGCATCGTCGAGGCGCCGGAAGATGATTACCAGGCGAACACGGTCCGCAACCCGCGGTCAGGGTTCGTGGCGTATGTGCCTGTGGGGAGCCTCGAAAAGGGCAAGCAGATCGTGCTGAATGGGGGCGGAAAGACCATCGCGTGCGGCGTCTGCCACGGTCCGACGCTGCAGGGTATCGTCAATATCCCCGCCATTGCAGGCCGGTCGCCCAGCTACATGATGCGTCAGATGTGGGACATGAAGATGGGAACGCGCAAGGGGCCGATGACGCAGTTGATGAAGCCGATAGTCGCGAATCTGTCGCAGGACGACATGCTGAACGTCGTTGCCTATCTGGCGTCGATCAACCCGCCCGCCGCTCCGACGACGACGAGCTCGTCACGGTAGGGCGCACGTAAAGTGTCCGGCTTTAGCCGGACCTAGGCACGGGACAGCGAAGGTCTGACGTATGACCTTCGCTGTCACACCCGCCCGCGATCATGTCTGCCGAGAGAAGGCAGCCGTGTCGAGCCGCAACATCCTCTGCTTCGAAAGTTATCGCGCGAAAAGACGTCGCTCTACGAGCCCTTGGTATAGATGAGAGCACGCGTCGCCGAATCGGCGCCGCCTGGCGTCTGTGCCGCGCGCTGCATTCGCAGCTGGTTCCCCTCGAGCACCCAGACCTCGCGAATGTTGTTGAGACCGTGTATCGTGCGGAGTACCAGCCGCGCGCCGTCCCACGTTGCGATGCGCTTGTAGTTGTACTGCGGCCGCGGGTCCGCTGAATCGGGAACCTGCGTCATCTGCCCGTTAAGCGTAAAGACGGCGGATGTCGGCCTGCTATCACCTCCCGCCTCGTACTTCATGGCGATTGTGATCTCGGCGCCGCTCTGCTTCACCGTCATGGCGACCGGCGGCTCCGCGACACCCGATCCCATCCCGCCGCTGGCCGCCATCTGACTGCGCGCCTTGTCGAAATTCCACGTGCCGGCAAAGTTCGGAATCGGTGTGTTGGGGTTCGGCTTCGCGGCAGCAGCCGTCGTCGCGCTGGCGGGACGCGCAGTGGTGAGGCGCGTCACCGGCGTCTTCGGGGCAAGCTCGCGCCCGAAGAACAGGTCGCGCGCGTTCGCGTTTGGCTTGGGGACGAATTTCTGCGTCCGGCCGCCGAAGACTTCAGCCGCGTACATATTGCCTTCAGCATCGGCGGAGATCTGATGCACGCCCCACGTCGCGCCCGGGTAGGTGCCGTAGCGGCCGAACACCGTTTCAATGTGGCCGCGAAGGTCGAACTTGACGAACTGTTCGTGGTCGCCGTCGTAGCACCAGAGATGCTGATCGCGGCTCATCGAGAGTGAGTGGCAGTAGCCGCTTGGCCATTTGTCGAGAAAGACGCCGTTTTCGTCGAACACCTGGATGCGCCGGTTGAAGCGGTCCGACACGTAGACGCGGCGGTCGTCGCCAACGGCGATACCGTGCGGCACGGTGAACTCTCCATCGGCCTTGCCCGGCTGCATCGAGCCCCACCAGAGCAGCGGCTGTCCCATTCTTGTTGAACTTCACGACTCGACTGTTCGCATAGCCGTCGCTTACGAAGAACGTACCATCCGGGAGCCAGTCGATCATCGTCGGCCGATTGAAGTGCTGCAGGTCGTCGTTGGCTCCGAAGACGCCCATCTCGCCGAGCGTGAAGACCTTCGTCTTGCCGTCGTTCGTGAACTTGTGGATGACGTGGTTCATGTCATCCACCACCCAGACGTGCCGCTCGGGATCGTACGGCTCGACGTAAATCTGATGCGGACCGCGGCCGCCTTCGAACAGGGAGTCCCACTGTTTCCACGATTCGATCAGTTCGCCCTGCCGATTGACGATGAGGATGGTGTTGCGGAACACAGGCACCTCGCCTGTGGCGCCGCCGCGGTTCAGCGCGCCCCAGTTGCCTGGGAAGTTCGGTCCGATTCGAGCGTCCTTGGGCAGCTCGATCTCTCCCCGGCTGACGAGGAACACTTTGTCCGGTGACTCGGGATAGACACCGGCCTGCGATCCCCAGATGTAGCCCGGCGCTGGCCACGTCTTCTTCGGCCAGTTCGGATCGACCTGGTACGGACCACTGACGTCGAAGCCACCTCGCTCCTCGACGTACGGCCGCTGCCCTTCGGCGCCGCTCTGGGCAGCGCGAGCGGCAGGCGTGGGTTGCTGGAGCGAGGCCAAGGAAGACGAGAGTGTCGCAACGCCGATGAACGCAGCCACCGACACGAGAAGTTTCTTCATCAGACCTCCCTTGGCACAGCGCGCCGGCGCGGAGTGTAGCATGGTGTTTCCCGCGCCGACGTCGGCTCCGGGATCGCGTCAGTAGGTCACCCGCACGCGGTAATTCAGTACAGAAGTTCCATTTGCCGCGACCGGTACGGTGAACTGAGTCGCCCACGCCGCCGTCTTCGTCCACTCGTGGCTCGAACGCAGCATGCGCCACGTGCCGCCGACCGGCTCGTTCACTTCCACGCTCACCGGCACGGTCTTGTGATTCCGCAGCGTGATCTCGAACTCCACCTCATAGACGTTGGCTGCAATCTTCTCGAAGTCTGTCTGATTGCGCTCGGCGACGACGTCGAAAGCGTTGCCGATCTTGAGGTTCAGCGTTTCGTCTTTCGGCGTGTGGCCGATGCGGTCCTCACCCACAAACTGCACGCCGCCCTTCGTATCAGCCTGGTAGACGCGCACAGTTCCCGCCGGCATCGGCATCCCCAGTCCGGCCTTCTCCTCATTCTTGAGCTGGTAATAGACCTGAACGACGTCCTTGATCGGCGCTCCCGGGTGATACGTATTGCGGTAATAGAAGTTCTGGCCTTCGACGACGTAGCGCTTGCGGACGGGAACGCCGGTGCCGCCGAGCAGGCTTACCTGCTTCGTCTGGTTGTTGTTGATGCTGGTGCGGCGATTCAACGTGTACAGGTGGTACTCGGAAAATGCCTCCTGCTGCATCGGCGCCTCCGCTGCCACCTGGGCGCGAGCGGCAACATCCATCATCCTCCCGAGTTCCTGACGTACGCGGTTGAGATCTCCCGCCACGAGTTGCAGCCGTGCGTTGCGGAACTGCGTCCCGCTTCCGTTGTTCAGCGTGACCCAGCCATCGAGATCCGCAGCTTTGTCGTCGCGTCCGACATTGAGCACGTAGTCGGCGGCCCAGGACAGCTTGCCGGCGAGATACGCCGCTTCGACGCGGTGCCGTTCGACGCCGTCGTTTTCGAGCGTCCAGATGAGCGTAGGTCGCGCATAAAGATTTTGGGGCAGCTCGGGGAACCGGATGTGATCGGCGTGCATGCCGGTGATGATCTCGTTTCCGATCTGCCAGACCGGCGCGTTGTTGTAGCTCAGGAGCCGCGCCGTCACTTCCTCGGGCCGCGTCGTTCCGTCCTGCTGCTGCATGCGGACCAACGTCACATCACGGCCCACGTACTTGCGAAGGAGCTTGTCGGGCTCCAGAAGGTCGTATTCGTAGTTCTGCTCGAGAACGTCGAGCTGCGACGGCTGACTGAGCGACCGGAAATGAACGGTTGCGGGATTGACGGTCGCCGCGATGTCCATGAACCGCAGCTCGCCGACGCCGCGGGCCAGCCGCAGCTCGCGGACATCGCGCACCAGCGCGATATCGGAGTTGTACACGGTCACAGCAAGGTCGGTTTGATCCTCGAGTGTCGTTTGATCCTGTGTCGTGGCAGGACCTGGGTTCTGGCCTGCCGGCTCTCCCGGCCCGGCGGCAGGCGGCTCGAACGTTGGCGAGGCAACCATACCGGCGCTAAGGACGAACGGGGCGATCCAGAAGCGAACAGACATGGGACGGCTCCTTTCAAAGGGCAGTTATCCCTAGAACGGAGCCGCGAGAATTTCTTGCAGGGGGGCTGTTACGGTTTCGTACGTAGTGTCCGCCTTCAGGCGGACCTCACCGTGTCCGCCTTCCTTCAGGCGGACCAAACAGCGTTACGGGACGGGAGTCCAGGTGCCGCCGCCGTCGGTGGTCTGGAATCGCCGGCCGTCGGCGGAACTGACGGTGGCGTTGAGCGCATTAGAGGCGGTGACGACAATGATGTCGACCGCTTCGGGAAACGGTACTCGCTGCCACTGGCGCCCGGCGTCGGTGGTGCGCAGCACCATGCCGCCGCGGCCGACGAGCCAGCACACGTCGTCAGAGGGTGAATTGCCGGCCGTCAGAATCGCCCCGGCAACAGTCTGCTGTGCGGCCCAGGTCGTGCCTCCGTCAACCGAGTGCTGCACGACGGCGCCTGGACCGATGCGCCAGCGAACCTGTGGGTTGGGCGAGACGACGTCGAGGCTCGAGACGCGGGCCTGGAGCGCAGCGGGAGGAGTAGGCGGCGCCGACGCGGGCGACCTGCCGGGCGTCGCAAAGCCGGCGCGTCCCTCGAGAGCTGTCTCGGATTCCCGGCGGCCAGCATCGTTCCGCGCGGATTGCCCGGAGACCTGAATGTCTCCGGCTACCGGTGCTGGTGCTACCGGTGCTGGTGCCGCTTCAGCCGGAGGACCTCCGGATTCCGCTTCACGGCTCCGAGATTCCTCCGCTTTCAAGGCAGGCTGCTCAATGACTTGGCGACGTGAAAGGTAGTCGGGTGACGGCGCCGCTGCCGACCGGTCTCTCAGCGCATCAACCGGACCCTGCTGAGGCCTCTGGCCCGCCCGTGCCTCATCTGTAGGGGCAGGCGACGCCGCGGCAATCTGACGATCGAGCGCCGCTTCCTCAGGCGCCGATGTGCGCTGGCCCGGCACGATCATCCATAGAGCGACAGCGGTAGCCGCGGCAGCGGCAGGCACGAGCCAGTTGACGACACGCCGCTTCCACGTCCGCACGTCGGCGGTGTCGCCTGCGCCGCCATGCCCTCGGCGCGTACGAGCGCGGCGCTGACCATCTGGCACCGATCACAATCGGCCACGTGCGTTTTCGATTTCGCGGCGAACTGCGGGGAGCAGGGTGTTGTCGGCCAGGGCCGCCAGTGTTTCGGCGTCCGGGCAGCCGTCGTGCAAGGTTCCGTCGCCGGAACGCGGGAGTGCGCGAAGCAGCTGCTCCATCGCTTGATCGCGATTTTTCTTCATCACCTCACCGTCTCCGCAACCCCGATGCGTCCCACGCAGACATCGTCCTCATGACTTTCTAGAAGTGACGACGCCGGTGATGCCGGCGGACGTCTCCTCACTTTGAACGTCCGCGGCGGATTTCCTTGCATCGGACGCGGAACTGAGCAGCCTGTCGAGGTCGAGCGGCCCGGCATCCTCTGCCACGCACGCGAAGCACTCCTCAATTTCCTCTCGAGCCAGTCCCGACTCGCTCAGTCGCCGCTCGACGTCCCGGCGAAGGGCCCTTCTGGCCGCCGACAGGTGGCGCGAGACGCTGGCTTCGTGCTCGCCCAGCAGACGTCCCGTGTCTGCGAGTGTCAATCGCTGCACATAGTAATAGCGGATACGGAGGCGCGCCTTCGCGTCGAGGTTAGCGACCGCTTCACCGAGCGCCTTATGGATGAGCGCGAGGTATCGGCCGCGGTCGGGGTCGGGCACCTGGTGTGCGGGTGCCGCCGGTTCCTCGTCCGGAAGCGGGGCGGTTCGGGCTCCGGCGCGCACACGATCGACCAGCCGTTGGGCGAGCACTGCACGGAGCCAGGTAGCCAGGCTGCTCCTGCCATGGAAATAGCGAAATAACGAACGTCGCTCGCCGTTGGTCCGGCTCCGCTCTTCGGTCCGGCTAAAGCCGGACACTACGTCGGACACGTCGGCGGAGGGCGGATCAACTTCGAGCCCGAAAAGATCGGCGTAGAGGGAATCGGCCAGCTCCCGGGCGCCGCCGCTCGGATCGAGCGCGTCGGCAGCGCGATACAGGACGGGCCGGTATTCCAGGACGAAATGGTCCCACGCGGCTTCGTGTCCTGCCGCACAGGCGCAGGCGAGGGCGAGATCTGCATGGCGCAGCGAATCGACGTATCGCTGCACGTCGCGCGCCGACGGCGTTCGGCCAGCGAATGCCTTTGTGACGCTGCGTTCGAGCGCTCGGGCGAAGTCCTCGATCGACAGCTGCCATCGGGCGGCATCTGCCCGGTGGTAGAGCCGCTCGACGGATGCGCGGTCTATGGGAGGCGGCATCCCAGATGTAATGCTAACGCGCAGGCTAAAGCCTGCGCGCTACACCCGCGCAGCCTTGAGCGCAGCGAGCACCCGCTCGGGCTTGAAGGGGACCCGCCGAAGCCGCACGCCGGTCGCATCGTAGATCGCATTCGCGACTGCCGCGAACATCGGCTTGAGGGCTGCCTCCCCGGCGCCGTAGTGAGGCAGATCCGGTCGTTCGGGATTCGGATCTCCGTTCACCAGTACGACATCGAGTGTCGCAGGTGCATCGAGATGCGTGAGTGTGGGAGATGTGCGCCAATCAACGGTCGTCACCTTTTCAGTGTCGAACGTGACCTCCTCGTACAGCGCACGACTCAACCCGTGCAGCGTGGCCGCTTCAATCGTGCGGCGCAGTGCCTCAGGGTTGATCACCAATCCACAATCGTGCGAGCACACCAGTCGTTTCACCCACACGCGTCCGGTCCTGCGGTTCACCTCGACTTCGGCAGCGTTGGCGACGACGGTTTGATTGCGATACGCGTATGCGAAGCCGCGGCCCCTGAGGATCTCACCTGAGGTGCGTGCCGCAGGCGACGGCCGCGCATCCCACTTGAACGCGTCGGCCGCCGCCTTCACGACCGCGATCGAGCGCGCGCGCTTGAAGCCGCTGTCGTCGCCCTTGCCGGCCGACAGGAGTCGCAGACGGAATTCAACCGGATCCGCTTTGGCAGCGGCAGCCAGCTCGTCGACGAACGACTCGCCGGCAAACGTAACCTGCGGTCCGTTTGGATCTCGAAGGTTGCCTGTCCTGAGCGGCGTTTCCCACACGAGCGGCAGCGAGACCACGTGGCCCGCCGTGCGCCGGCTTGCCACCGCGTACATGTCCGACGGCGAGGCGACTCCACCAGCGGCGGGCATTTGACGGCGCCGGCCAGTGAGCTGAGCGATGAGAACCGTGTCGTGCTCGTTGTAACCGAGGTGACAGTAATCTGCGGTGCGGGCTTCATAGTCGAGCGCCACGAGGTTTCCCTGCGCGTCGAGTCCACCGCGCATCCGCATGACATACGCGGGGCCTTTCGTGTCCCAGGCGGTTTCTTCGTCTCTGGACCACTGCACCCGCACGGGCTTCCCCAGCTGGTGCGCCAGATAGGCCGCTTCGAAACCCGCATCGTCGGCGGCCGTGCGACCGTACGCCTGCGGGCCCTGCATCCAGATGACGCGGACGCGATCGCGCGGGATGTTGAGGAACTCCGCGACGCCGTTGCGCAGGCCATACGACTTCATGTCGTTGGAATAGATCGTCATCTGGCCGTTCGACGGATCGGCGAGTGCGTGCGCGGGACCGATGGAGGTGTGGCCCTGGAACGGCACTTCGTACTCGGCCTCGATGCGTGTGGCCGCGCCTGCGAGCGCCGTCTCGATATTTCCTGTGACGGTCGGATTCGGGCTCGACGTCGGCATGGCGCGCCGCATGAAGGTGAAGAGCTCTTCGGATGCGGGAAACGGCGCTGCCGCCGGCTTGCGCCAGTTCACCTTCAGCCGCCGCGCCGCTGCAATCGCCTGCTCCTCACGCTGGAAGACAACCGCAACGTAGTTGCGCTCGCGCACCACTTTCACGAATCCGGGCATGCCACTGACGGATGATTCATCGACGCTCACCACCTCCGCGCCCGCGACCGGTGGTTTGACGTTTCGCGCGTGCACCATGCCGGGCACTTTCTTGCCGACGGCCCAGATCGGTGACGCATCCACCTTGGCCGGGATGTCGTCGCGGCGAGGCGAGAGGCCGACGTTCTTCATCTCCTGCACCGGCTTGATCTTCGCGATGCCGGTGGTGGCGTTGATGTCGTTGCCGGTGAGCGTAACGTTGAAACGATTACCGCCGATCAGTTCGCCATACGTGACGCGCTGGCTGGGGTCGGCCTTCGTCGTCACCACGCCGTCGCTCACCGCAAGTGCATCGACCGGTACGCCAAAACGACGCGACGCCATGTCGAGCAGCACGCGCCTCGCTTCCGCTGCGACGCGGCGCATCGGGTAGCCGTCGGTCTGGAGTGCATCGGAGCCGCCCGATCCGCCCTGGTCCACGGTGATGTCGGTGTTGCCCATGATGCAGGTGGTGCGGGCGAAGGCCATGTCGAGCTCGTCGGACATGATCTGGCGGAATGCGGTGCCAGTGCCCTGACCGAGGTCGGTCTTGCCGACGTAGAAGGTTGCGGTGTTGTCCTGATGGATCACGATCCACGAATCGAGCTGACGGAAGTCGGGATCGGGATATGGGCCCGCGCCTTGCGCGGCCTGGGCACTCGCGAGCGAGATGAGCGGACCTGCATTGGCCGCCGCCGTGAAGCCCACCACGAGACGCCCGGAGGTCTTCAGGAAGTCGCGGCGGGTTGGTGCAGCGAATTTGTCGAGGAGCGCGTCGATGCTGTTCATGCCCGTTCTCCGGCGGCTTCGCTTGCGACCCCTTCCGCAGTTGCCTGCGCGGAAGCCGCCCGACGCACGGCCGCTTGAATCCGGTAATACGTGAAACACCGGCACAGCACCGGTGCCATCGCTTCGCGAATCTGGGCGTCAGTGGGCCGTGGATTTCGCTGGAGCAGCGCAACTGCCGTCAGCATCTGGCCGTTCTGGCAAAAGCCGCATGCCGGCACCTGCTCGTCGATCCACGCCTGCTGGATTGGATGAAGTGTGCCGTTGCGCCCGAGTCCTTCGAGCGTGGTGATCGCCCCCTTCACCGAGGAGACCGGCGTCACGCACGAGCGCGTCGCAGTGCCGTTGATGAGCACCGTACAGGCGCCACACTGGCCAAGGCCGCAGCCAAACCGCGGGCCTTGCAGGTCGAGATCGTTGCGCAGCACGTAGAGCAGAGGCGTGGATGGCTCGACTTCGACGGTCTGCGTTCGGCCGTTCACGTTCAAAGTGACATTCGCCATGCGGGGATTATGAACCAGAAAAGGAGGGATGGCTAACACTCCGCTCGCGGGTGTACCATTCCGCACATGACGAAACAAACAACTCGTCGCGAAATCCTCAAGGGGGGTCTGGCGGTTGCGGGCCTCGGTGTCCTTGGCTTTCCGGAATGGGCACTGCCAGCTCTTGCTCAGGGCGAGACGCTGGTGCCGTTCACGGATCTGCCGGACAACGTCAATCTGACGCCGGCCGCCGACCGGCGCATCATCGACATCAGCAAGATCGGCGGCCAGTTCACGCCGCGCGACCAGTTCTTCACGACGCAGCACTATGGCCACCCCGACGTCGACCCGGCCGCCTACCGGCTCAAGGTGTCAGGTCTCGTCAATCGGCCGATGTCGATCTCGCTCGACGAGCTGAAGAAGATGGGCAACACCGAGCTGGTGTTCGGCTTCGAGTGCTCCGGCAACAGGCGTCCTCTCCAGGGGCTGTCGAGCAACGGACGCTGGACCGGCGTACCGCTGCGCGCGGTCCTCGACCGGGCCGGTGTGAAAGCCGAGGCGCGCGAATTCGTATTCTTCGGCGCCGACCACGGCGAAGAGGAAGTCGAGTTCCGCGGAAACATGTTCAAGGTGGACCAGCAGTTTGGCCGGAGCCTGTCGCGCGAGAAGGCGCTGTCGGCAGAGCCGATGCTCGCGTACGCCATGAACGGTGAGCCGCTGACCAAGCACCAGGGATTCCCGGTCCGGTTGCTCGTGCCCGGATGGTACGGTGTGGCCAACGTCAAGTTCGCTCGCCGAGATCCATGCCCAGGAAGATCAGTACCTCGGCAAGTATCAGGCGCGCTGGTACCGCACGCTGCGCGGCGAAATGGTCAACGGCGAGCTGAAGTGGAAGGAGAGTGCCGTCACCCACATGCAGCTGAAGTCGTTCATCGCGCGCGTGACGAAGAACGGCAGCCGTCACAACGTGTTCGGCGTGATCCTCAACGACGGGACGCCGATCAAATCGGTCGAGGTGAGCATCGACGGCGGGCCGTGGCAGGCCGCGACGCTCGATCCGTCCACGAAAGAGAAATATTCCTGGAAGTTCTTCAACTACGCCTGGAATGGCGCGACACCCGGCGAGCACACGCTCGTCTCGAGGGTCACCGACGTCAACGGCCAGATCCAGCCGACACTCGAGGATCTTGCCAATAAGAAGACATTCCTCGAGGACAATTCACAGTATCCGCGCAAGGTGACGATCGCGTAGGGCGGGCCTTCACGGCACGCCCGCCTACGGACGCAGCTGTGCGACGTGATTGCGGAGCGCGGTGTCGAACGCGCTCCACTCCTCACCGAACGCCCGCCGGAAATTCCCAAGACGGTCGTCCGAGTCGGCGAACAGACGAAAGTAGTCGATTACCACGGCGGCACTGTGCCGTCGAATGAGAAAGTCCGTCGCAATATACGCGTACGGATACAGCAAATCGTTCGCTGGACCGTTCGACACGGCGACCCACTCCGGAAAGTTCACCAAGTCGGAGAGCGACGGCAACGCCTCGCGTTTGCCCGGCTGGCTGATGAATCGGCTGTTGCGGGAGAGGATGCCGTCGCGGGTCAGCACACCCATCGAGTCGAGCACGTGCGCCTGCACCCAGTCCGCGTACCCCTCGCGAAGCCATTGATCCGACGTGCTGCGGCGGCCGCCGGACAGCTCGTACTGCGCCGCGTGGGCGACTTCGTGCGACAGCACCGCAATGCGCGCGTTCCAGTTGAGCCGCGCAAACGCGGTCAGGTTCACATACACGGCGCGGTATGCGCCGATCGCAAGCATCCTGTCCGCGGCGCCGCGCGCGGTGGCGGGATCGGCTCCGTTCGCTTCGAGCACGTCGTATAGCGCATCACGATCGGGCACGAGGTGCACCGTGCCTTGGAGCTTCGGGAGTCCGAGATCGCGCTCGACCACCGCCGCAATCGATGCAAGCGCGCCCTCATAGTCGTCTACGAACTCCGCCCGTGGCTCGGGTCGCGCTCGAATGTCCTGGATCGCAATCGTGCGCGGCTGTTCTACTCTGGCAGCACAGCTGGCCGATGCGACCGCGGCAATAAACAAGGGAGTGAGCAGCGCGATCGGCCTCACAGGCCGCAATCTTACCGCCACTGATTGACGCGCCGGACTGTCGATCGCGTAACGCCTGGCAGAAGGACCAACTCTTGTCGCAGATTGCCGCGGATTTGGTTCGCGCAACGGCTTCTGGCGTATGCTCACTCACGCCAACTTGCCTTATTCACCCGAGAGTGCCGCATGCTGATACGACTTACAGCCGTCCTGTTGCTGACATCGACGATGGCATATGCCCAGCAGCCGCAAGGTCCGCCTACGCGCAGCATCACGCGCATTACAGGCGACCTCTATCGCGTTCAGAACAACGACCACTACACAGTATTTCTTGTCACGTCAGGTGGAATCATTCTGGCGGATCCGATCAACGTCGATCTCGCGAACTGGCTCAAAGGGGAGCTCGCCACCCGGTTTCCTGGCGCGCAGGTGCGCTATGTGCTGTATAGCCATCACCACCAGGATCACGCGTCCGGTGCCGCGGCGTTCAACGACACCGCGGAGCTGGTGGCGCACGAGAACTTCGGCGCCGCACTGAAGGCGGCGGCGGGCCAGAACGACGCCGCTGCCAAGCGCTTTGCGGCGGTGATGCCACCCGAGTCGACGTACAGCCGGGAACGGACGATCACATTAGGCGGCAGGACGGTGCGACTGATCCATCCAGGCCGGACCGCGCACGCCGCGGATTTCACCGTCCTGTATTTTCCGGGCGAGCGCGTCGTATTCGGCGTCGATTTCATGTCCGTGAAGGTGGTGCCCGGGTCGAACACGCTGGCGAACGGCGCGCCGATTACCGAGTACATCGACGCGCTCAAGGTAGTTGAATCTCTCGATTTCATCACCGCAGCGCCCGGACACGGGCCGATCGGTACCAAGGCTGATATCGCCGCGCACCGGCAGTACTTCGAGAACCTGGCCCGACGCGTCGCCGAAGGCATCAAGGCCGGCCGCACGCTGGAGCAGCTGCAAGCCGCGCGAATCATGAACGAGTACAGGGATTGGATCGAGTACGACGAGGACAACGACATCAACATTGCCAACGCTTATAAGACGCTCAGCGCACGTTGACGTACTCGGCTGCACAGTGCACTGTGCGAGGGTGCGACGTCGACGGTGCGATAGTGCGTGCGACGGTGCGAAGGTGCGAGGGCCTGCCTCGACGAAGCCGCAGAGCGGCGGAGGCGGGTGCGAAGGTGCAAGCGAAGGGAGGTTCAGATGCGAGCGATTCGGATCGGACTCTACGGGATCGTGATGTTCGCGCTCGGCGGGATCGTTGCCGGAGGACAGCAGGCGGGGCGCGGCGCGCCGGCGCCGGCGCTCACGGGGCTGCCGCTTCGGCTGCCGGCGCCCACCGATAAGACGGTCGACTACACGATCGCCTCGGTCAACGCCGGCTTCAAGGAGATGCAGCAGAAGAAGCTGGAGACGTACCGCATACTCGAGGGCGGCGCTTTTAATTTCAACATGCGCCGCGAGACGGCTGCGGAAGAGGGCGCTGGCACCCACGGTAAGAAGGCAGACCTGTATCTCATCAAGTCGGGCGAGGCGACGCTCACCACCGACGGCCAGCTGATCGATCCCAAACCGGCCGGTGGAGCCGAAGGCGACGTGGACGGCAGCGGCATCCGCAACGGAAAATCGCGCACGATCAGAACCGGCGACGTGATTTTCATTCCGCCTGGCGTGCCGCACCAGATCACGGCGGTCAACGGCGAGGTGCAATTCCTGCTGTTCCGCTGGGACACGCGATAGCGTGCCGCGCACGCTAAAGCGTGCGCTCTACGGGTGCGGGGTAACGCGCGGGGTGCAGCGGCGGTCGTTAGGCGTGTGTAATTGGCGGTGTGTAGCGCGCAGGCTTCAGCCTGCGCGACTCGGCGTATCATTTCCGCATGTTGCGAGTTACGAACGTATTGGTCGCGGTAGTGGCATCGGCGGCGGTGCTGACCTATGCGCAGGGAACGGTCCCGTCGCAGTCGCCGGAGGTCCGGCTAAAGCCGGACACTACGTCCGCAAGTATCACAAGGGTAGACGGGAATATCACTCCTGCGCCGGCATTCGCGCCGCGCGATTTGACGACGTTCCCGACGACCGGTTGGCCGACCAACGGCGGTGATCTCTACAACCGCCGTTACTCGCCTCTTTCGCAAATCAATCGCGACAACGTCTCGCAGCTCAAAGCCGTCTGGCGCACACGGCTCGGTGGCTCGGGTCTCGACCTGAAGTATTCAGGCGAGGCCCAGCCCATTGTTCATGACGGGGTGATCTACATCATCACCGGCGCAGACGACGTGTTCGCGATCAGTGTCGAGTCGGGCGAAATACTGTGGACCTACAAGGCGAATTTGGACCAGAAGGTCAACGTGGTTTGCTGCGGGTGGACGAGCCGCGGGGTCGGCCTTGGCGACGGCAGGATCTATGTCGGGCAGCTGGATGGAAAGCTCGTCGCGCTCGATCAGCGCTCGGGAGCGGTCGTTTGGTCGGTGCAGGCCGAGCGCTGGCAGGAAGGGTTCAGCATTACCAGCGCGCCGTTGTATTACGACGGACTCGTGATCACTGGTTTCGCTGGTGCCGAGTACGGCATCCGCGGACGCGTCAAGGCCTTCAGAGCCTCGGACGGTTCGCCGGCATGGACGTTCTACACGATACCCGGCCCAGGCGAGCTTGGCCACGACACATGGCCGAAGAACAGTGACGTCTGGCAACACGGGGGCGCGTCCGTGTGGCAGACCCCCGCTGTGGATCCTGAGCTCGGGCTGCTCTTTTTCTCCACTGGCAACCCCGGCCCCGATTTCAACGGGGCTGTCCGCGCCGGCGACAACCTCTTTTCTGCGTCGATCGTCGCCGTCGACGCCAGGACCGGTCGATACCGTTGGCATTTTCAACAGGTTCATCACGACATCTGGGATTTCGACGCGCCGAGTCCCGTCGTGCTCTTCGACATCGAAATCGGAGGCCGGACGCGCAAGGCGCTTGCTCAGCCGAGCAAGACGGGATGGGTTTATATCCTCGATCGCACGAATGGAAGACCGCTCATCGGCATCGAAGAGCGTCCTGTGCCGCAGGAGCCGCGTCAGGCCACCGCGCGTACCCAGCCATTTCCCGTGGGCGACGCGTTCGTCCCACAGTCGATGACCATGGCGCCCGAAGGGTTCCAGCTCGTGAACCAGGGACGAATCTTCACGCCTTTCTGGACGGACCCGATCGTGGCCAAGCCGGGGCAGGGAGGTGGCGCCAACTGGCCTCCCAGCTCCTTCGATCCACGCAGCGGCTATTTGTATGTGTGCGCATCCGACCGGACAGGTGTCTTCAAAGGCGGAGACAGCGATTTCGATCTGCCCATGGATGGCGAACGGTATATCGGCGGCGTGTTCGGCGCGGTCGCATGGGGAATCACTGGGGTGTTCTCGGCGCTCGACATGCGAACGAACAAGCTGGTCTGGCAGCAGCAGTGGCCCGAACGCTGCTACAGCGGCTCGGTCGCGACGGCCGGAGGTCTGGTATTCATCGGCCGCGGAGATGGCCGGCTAACCGCGCTCGACTCGCGTAACGGTGCGCGGCTGTGGGACTTCCAGACGGGCGCCGGCGTGAACGCACCGTCCAGTGTCTTTGAGTACCAGGGTCAGCAGTACGTCGTCGTGCTCTCGGCAGGCAATTTGTTCTCGAATGCTCCGCGCGGCGACAGCGTGTGGCTCTTCTCGCTGCAGGGGAAGATGGACGCCGTGCAGACGCAGTAATTTCTTCCTTTTTGAAATTGACAGGCCCTCCTGTCACCCCTAGAATCGCCCCACTTAATTTCGCCGCCCGGTTCTTACCGACCTCGCCAGCCTTACCGCTGGCGAAGCCGATCGTCGACCGCACTCGTACCTGAGAGGAGGTCGTAATGAGATCGAGCCTGGTCGTCGGGTTGGTCGTCGCTTCCACTCTTCTGGTTCTCCCCGTACGGGCGTACGCGCAGGACATCACGGTCAGCGCCGTGGTGAGTGGCACGGTCACCGATTCCACGGGTGGCGTGCTGCCCGGCGTCACACTACGCGCCGTCCACGAGGCCACCGGAAACTCCTTTGAAACCGTCACCGATGAGCGGGGGACTTATCGGCTGCCTGTACGCATCGGCGTGGTGCGCATCACGGCGGTGCTCCAAGGCTTCAACACACCGGCGCGCAACGTCGAGCTGCTGGTGGGACAGACCGCCGTTGTAAATCTACAGATGACTCCCACGGGCGTCACGGAGTCGATAACCGTGAGTGGTGAGGCGCCGCTGATCCAAACCACGACCTCGACGTTGGGATCCAACATCGATCCGCGCCAGGTGGGAGAGCTGCCGGCGAACGGGCGGAACTGGATCGGGCTGGCGATGCTGGCGCCGGGGGCCCGGACCGTCCCCGTTGCCTCTACGAGAGAAGACTCCGAGAAGCCGCTCCCGGACAGAAACAACAACGAGACGCGCGAGTTCCATCTCAACGTCGACGGTCAGCAGGTGACATCTGAGTTCGGGACGGGCGGCCAGCCGCGGTACAGCGCGGATTCGATCGCGGAATTCCAGTACATCACGAACCGATTCGACGCGACGCAGGGCCGGTCGGCGGGCGTACAAGTCAACGTGATCAGCAAGTCTGGCACGAATCAGCTCTCGGGCCTGTTTCGGACCAACTTTCGACAGGACCGCTTCAACTCAGAGAATCGGGTTCTTGGCGTTGTCGAGCCGATCAACAACCAGCAGTACAGTACGGCCGTTGGCGGCCCGGTGGTGCGGGACAAGCTGCATTTCTTCGCCAACTATGAGTACGAACGCGAGCCGACCATCAGCATCTGGCGCACGCCGTACCCGGTCTTCAACGTCTCTCTGGAGGGCACGAAGACCCGGAAGATGGGCATCGGTCGCGTGGACTATCAATTCTCGTCGCAGATGCGCGTGATGTTCAAGGTCGGCGGCGGTCGGTTGTGGGAGCCGTTCGGGCTGCCCTCGGCCACCAACCACCCGGCATCGACGAATACGACCCAGGAATACAACGACGAAATCCTCGGGCAGTTCACCCAGGTGTTGAGCAATCGGACGGTGAACGAGATCAAAGTCGGGAGAACGGCGTTCGGGCTCTACAACGAGAATCTCACCCAGTGGTCGAACCACTGGCAGAAGGCGAATGGCATCACGGCCGGGTCGCCGCGCATCACGTTTACAGGGTTCCTGATCACCGGCAACCAGAACCATCCGCGCTCCCTGGACCAGGCCGTGTATAGCGTGCGCGACGACTTCACGTACTCGTTCAGCGCGAAGGGGCGTCACGACCTGCGGACGGGCGGGGAGTACCTGATGCGTGACGTCATCGCGATCAATCGCCGGCAGAACATGGGCCTCATCGACGCCCGGGGCGGCCCGCTGCCGTCGCCGGCCCTGCTGCAGGCATGGTTCCCCGACGCGTGGAACGTCGACACCTGGAACCTGGCGGCGATCTCCCCGCTCGTGCGCAGCTACACCATCGGTGTCGGAGACTTCCCGGTCGATCAAGGCAACCAGAAGTTCGCCTTCTGGGCGCAAGATGACTGGCAGATTACGGATCGCCTGACGCTGAACCTCGGGGTGCGCTACGACGTCGGGATTGGCATCTTCGCCAATGACATCAGCTTCCCGCCCTTCCAGGAAGACGGGCGTCCCGACGACTTGAACAACGTGCAGCCACGGCTCGGCTTTGCGTACCGGCTGAACGACAAAACGGTCATCCGCGGTGGGTCGGGGATCTACTACGGCGATGCGTTCGCTGACGCGGGGTCCGCGATTGGCAATACGCAGATCACCACGATTCGGTACGAGAACGACGGCCGGCCCGATTTCGCCGCGAACCCGACCAACGGCCGGCCGTTGCCGACCTATGCGGATGCGAACCCGCTGTACTGCTACAACAACAACAACGCGCCCGGATGCCTCATCCGTGACGTCAGGGAATTCACGGCACTGCCCCAGTACATCGAATTACCGCGCACCTGGCAGACGACGATCGGCTTCCAGCGGCAGTTCGGTACCACGATGGCGGTGGAGGCCGACTACGTGTACGTCCAGGGCCGGTTCGAGAAAGACGTGCTCGACAACATGAATCTACTCTTCGACCCGGCGACCGGCGCCAATCTGGACTTCAGGGTCAGAAGCAACCGCCCCTACCCGGACTGGGGCGCCATCTCGATGAACGTGCACACCGCCAGGTCCGCGTACCACGCGCTGGTCACCGGCTTCACGAAGCGGTTCAGTAATCGCTGGCAGGCGTCGGCCACCTACACGCTGGCGGGCCACTGGACCGCCGACACGAGACCATTCAGCGGGCTCTACATGGTGCCCTTCCCTACAGCTCCCGATCTGGGCGGGGAATGGGGGCTGTCGGAGGACGATCAACGCCACCGGGCCGTATTCAGCGGCATCTGGCAGGTGGGACGCGGCTTCCAGGTGAGCGGCTTCCATTACCTGGGCACCGGCATCCGGCAGGCGAGCAACTACGGCGGAGACCTGCGGAACACGGGGTCGACCTTCACCGGCCGCCTGCGCCCGGACGGGACGATCGTGCCACGCAATGCGATCATCTCTCCCCCGCAAAATGTGACGAGCCTGCGGGTGCAGCAACGAGTCCCGCTGCCCGGCCGCCTGTCGATCGATGCCATCGCGGAAGTCTTCAACATCTTCGACCGGCCGAACTGGACCATCGGCACCGAGGAAAGTGCGCGGACGCAGTACCTACAGCACATCAACGCGCAGTATCGTTCGGCGCAATTCGGGTTCCGGCTGGCGTTCTGATGCACGTCGAGGGTTTCTGTTGACCGCTGTGGCCCTATAGCGTCGCAGACGTTCGGTGGGGGCCGGGTGGCGAGAACCACCTGGCCCTTACCGCGATGCGTCTGTGGAATTTGTTGCCGTACGGAAGCGGCGCGTCAGGAAAAAACGAATCGCACAATCCAACGCCCAACCCCCAAACAGCTTGGGAGTTGGGAGCTGGTGATCCTGATCGACCGCTCTTACCGGAGCCGCCATGTGCGGAGACCGAACGCTCCGCCCATCGACAGCAGGCCGAGCAGCCCCATCAGGGCCATCGGACTGGCGGTTTTCGGAAGAGCGACAGGCGGCGTGTACGGTGCCGCCGGTGCCGGATACTGTACCTGCGGTTCCGGAGGTGCCGGTGCGTGTGGCGCTGCCGGTGCCGCCTCCGGTTCGACGTACAGGGTAACAACTGGCTGCGCGATCGGGATCTCCCTGAACGAGTCCATCCTCATCTCAAACAAACGGAGGTCTCTCCTTCGGGGATTGACGGGCCCTCCAGTCGGCTCCCCTGCCACGATGTCTCCCGAGGTACCAACGGTGAGGTCGACCTTGGCGTTTTCAATCCGCCCGCTGACCTCGATCCGGTGTCCGACGAAAGCCTCGAGGTTACGCTTGCGTTCAGCGGGACCCTTCAGCTCATACGTTCGACCACCGCTCAGGTTTTCGCAGTTGGCCTCGGCCGCCGTCTGTTCGTTGATCGGACCCGGTACTGCGTTGACCAGGATGTACTCGTTGCCCACACCGGCGCCCGTGTTGAGCCAGCCACCGGTGCCGGGGCCGGTCGCTTCACGAAAGTCTCGCTCTTTCATGATGCAACCGACGAGCGTGGCAGGCGTGCCTTTGTGACGGTCTGCGAATGCGACGTCGGCGTTCGACAGCAGTGTCGCGAGCGACAGTGCGCCGATCAGGCTATACGCGTGACGAATGCTCATGTAGCCCTCCTTAGGGGAACACCAGCCAGGACATGTGCAAGGCGAGGGCCTGTATCACGCCAACCATAACGAGAACAGTCGACGTCGCGCCGCCGAGGCGATCGCATTCAGCACAGCTCCTGCCTGTTTCTGCGCATGACCATGACGCAGTTGAACGCGGACGTGCTCGTCATTGGCGGCGGCGCGGCAGGAGTCACTGCGGCGCACACACTCCACCACGATTGCCGGTCTCGACGGCGTTGTCGTCGAAGCGCGCGAGCACATTGGAGACCGCATCTTCACTCGACGAGACAGTGCGACTCCGGTGCCGATCGAGCTGGCCGCTGAGTTCATCTGCGGGGAGTGCGCCTGAGCTCACGCACGTGCTGTACGAGGCATCGCTGTCGAGCGTCGACGTCGGCGGCGCGCGCCGGAGCGCTGTCAGGCGTGATTATCCACCTGGCGTGAGACTCGAGCTATGTACGAATGTGTGCGAAAAGTCGGATCTTCACGTCGTCAGCGTCACCGTGGTCTGATCCGATTGAGCCGCACAGGCAGGTGCGAGTAGTTTTCGAGTACCAGATTGTTCGTTCTCGGATCGATGAAGATCCTTGTGTGCGCGAGCATCTTGCCCTCGCCTCGATTGTTCTGGTCGAGGCGCAACTCCAACAGCGTGAACGGATAGTCACTCACGCGCGGCCGGTTGCGCGCTTCCCAGAAATCGATTGGTCGATCGGTCGCGATAACAATCTGACGGCCCCCTTCCTCCAGCGGCTGCTGTTGTGCGTACCGGAGGTCCCAGGCCAGCGTCCCCGCTGATCGGATGAAGCCGGCCCTCGGCATTCGCCGCAACGCGCGCAAGAGCTCCCGATTCGTCCTGCTGCGGCTGCGTTCTCCTCGCAGGATGTCCAGGAGTTGCTCGCGTTCCTCATCGGTAGACCACCGCTCGATGCGGATGTCGATTCTCGCCGTCGTTGGCCCCGGGTTCAGGTTGATCGCGAAGGCGGTGAAATCTTCCCGGACGTTGTCCACGGACACGCCGGACGTGAGCGCGGCAAAGGACGCTGTCATTCCGACAGCCGCAAAGACAACGAGCGGAAACTGCGCGCGCACGGTCCCTCCTGTTCGAGGCCCACTAGGTTGCTTAGGAGGCGGAGGAGCCTGTACGCCCGCTGAGGGATTGGCTGTCATCCATTGGGCGTCCGTCAGATTCCACCCTCCGCCCAACGCCTTGTAAAGCTGAAGGACGACCAGCCGACGATTGACCTCCGTCCGGGCCAGAAGAAGCCGGGCGGGATAGTGTCGCTGCAGGGCCTCGAGCACTTCGATGTAGCTCGAGAGCCCTTCCAGGTACCGCAACTGCGCAAGCTGGACAGCTTCTCCGCCCGCCTCGACAGCCCGAATCTGTTCGACCCGGCTGGCATCGAACTGTTCGCGCGAAATGAGCGCGTCGGACACATCGCGAAACGCATTCAGTGTCGTCTGCACGTACTCGGCTCGGGCCTGTTCCCAATAGGCAACGGCTTGCCGCTTCCTCGCCCTCAGGGCGCCCCCTTGAAAGATGGGGCCTCCGGCCAGCATGGCGAGGCTCCAGGCATTCGTATCGCTGGAGGTAATTTGGGAGAGAGGCGTACTCAGCTTTCCGAAGAATGTGGTGAGGCCAATCGTTGGAAAGAACAGCGTCTGTGCGATTCCGATCTGGGCGTTGGCAAACCGCACCGTCTGCGCGGCCGCGAGGACGTCCGGACGCCGTTCCAGCAACGCGGAAGGGAGGCCTGCAGGGACGTCCGGTGGCACCGTTTCCTCGAGGAGTGCCGCTTTCCTATCCACTGCGCCGGGGTTCCGGCCAAGCAGCAAATTGATCTGGGTTTCTTTCAGCGCAATCAGCCGTTCGAGCTCCGGGATGGTGGCGGATGCGCCCGCGAGGTCGGCCGCTGCGCGTGAGGTCTGCAATCCATCACTGATGCCTTCGTCCTCCCGCTTCGTGAAGAGTTCGACCGGTCGAGAACGCGCGTGAAAGATCTCCTGTTGAAGCAGCGCCACTGCATCCCTTGAATGGAGTAAGCGAGCGATGCTCGATCATCGGACAAACGGTGCGTTCCACAGGATCGTTCGAACCATCGCGCAGGCGGGCGGGGCCACGCGAGTCGAGAGCGATAGTCTGGGCTCGAAGGAGATTCCCGCCGACGCGTACTGGGGCATCAACGTCAGCCGCGCGCTCGACAACTTCGCCATCAGCGGGCGCCCGATTTCCATTTATCCGGACCTGATCTTCGGGTACGCGTGCGTCAAACAGGCTGCGGCCCGCGCCAATGCGGAGGTTGGCGCGCTCGATAGCGGCAAGGCCGATCTGATCGATCGCGGGTGCGAGGGGATCAAGGACGGCGGGCTGCGCGATCAGTTCGTCGTGGACGTCATACAGGGAGGCGCCGGCACGTCCACCAACATGAACGTCAACGAGGTGATTGCGAATCGCGCGCTCGAGATCGCCGGCCGGCCCAGGGGCGACTACGCGTACGTCGATCCGAACGACCACGTGAATCGCGGCCAGAGTACGAACGACACGTATCCGACGGCGCTCAAGATCGGGCTGTCCTTGTCGATCGAGCGGCTGCTTGCCGAGCTCGGGCTGTAGTCGCAGGCCTTTCACGACAAGGGACGCGAGCTGAGGGGCATCCTGAAAGTCGGGCGGACGCAGTTGAAGGATGCGGTGCCGATGACCCTCGAGCAGGAGTTCGAAGGCTTCGCGGTGACGCTAGCCGAGGATCATGCGAGCTTCGAGGGCGTCATGGAACGGCTGTGGGAGATCAACCTCCCACCGCGGCAGGCGGGATCGAGCATCATGCCCGGCAAGGTCAATCCGGTGATTCCGGAGGTCGTGAATCAGGTCGCGTTCGCGATCGCCGGCCACGATGTGACGGTGACGATGGCCGCCGAGGCCGGTCAGCTCCAGCTCAATGCCTTCGAGCCGGTCATGACGCATGTGCTGTTCGAGGGACTCCCGTGGATGACTGCTGCGATGATGACCCTGCGGGTGAACTGCATCGTCGGGATCACCGCCAACAGGGAGCGCCTTTCCGCCCAGACCGGCTCGTTCGTCGGCGTGATTACCGCGCTCATCCAGCACATCGGGTACGCCGCCGCGTCGAAGCTGGCCAGAGAGGCGCTCGATACAAACGCGAACATCGCCGACCTCGTCGTCTCGTCGGGCCTAATGACGCGGGAGCAGGTGGACGAGCTGCTCACGCCCGAGCGCCTGACAAGGCACTAGAAGGAAACGCGTAAATCCAAGGTCAAAAGATCAAAGGTCCAATGCAGGAGCACCACCTGCCGGTGCAGGGAGCCTGTCGCGTGGTGAGGCTCTCGCGAGCGGCGTTTGACCGGCCTCCTCTGCCGACGACCCGGCGCGATGCCGCGGTGATCGCGGCCTTGACCGATGTCGTGGCGCGTTATCCGCGGCTGACGCATTTCCTCGCGAGATCGTGTGGGAAACGCGAGAGGGTCGCGAGGCGTGGGAGAGGAAACAGGAACGGAGAGAGCAAAGTTGAGGTGTGCGTGGCCATGCTGCTTGACGTATAACGCACGGCGTTATACCTTGGTGATCAAGTGATTCGGTCGTTCAAGGACCCGGAAGCCGAGGCGCTATTTTCTGGCAAGTTCAGCCGCCGGTTGCAGCAGGTGGCGCGGGTCGCTCAGCGGAAGCTGCAGCAGCTGCACGCAGCTCGAGAACTCCGCGACTTGGCGGCGTTCCCTGGTAACCGGCTCGAGGCACTCGCGGGCGACCGGCGCGGCCAACACAGCATTCGGATCAATGATCAGTATCGCATCTGCTTCGTCTGGCACGACGGGGACGCTGACGATGTGGAGATCGTCGACTATCACTAGCGCAGGGAGGAAATGATGGCGAAGAGTCGCCGCCTACCGCCGGTTCATCCGGGAGAGGTTCTACGGGAGGATCTCATGACACCGCTCGGGCTGAGCATCAACGGGCTCGCCCGCGACCTACGGGTGCCTGTGACCAGGATGAGCGAGATCGTAAACGGCCGCCGCAGCATCACGGCTGATACTGCCTTGCGCCTGGCGCGCTACTTTGCCATGACGCCGCAGTTCTGGATGAACCTGCAGGCTGCGTACGATCTCGATCTGGCGACGCGCGCGTCGGCGGACAGAATCAAACGAGACGTGCATCCGCGAGAGGCCGCGTAGGGGAGTTCATCGTGGTTGTTGACATCGAGGCCTACGACTGGTTGCCATCGCTCGCCGTCAGCAACGACGCGTCGCCGATCGGGTCACAAAATTGGTCACATTCTCGCGAGCGCTGCAAATCATTCGAGAATCAGTACTTCGAAGGCTCCCCGGGGCGTTTTCAGCAACTTGGGGCATCTGCTTCGCTCAAGAGCTAAGCCCAACGGCGTCAACGACAAGACCAGGCATTGAGTCTTGTTGGTCGATTTCTTGGCGCGCTCATGCTTTTGTCCCCACGCGGGTGAGCCTTGGCCGACGGCCGCGTTCGCTAGACGGTGCCGCAGAGAAACAGGGCGGCGGAATTACGACCTTCGGCAAGGCCGGGGACGCCGCAGTGTGATTTTCTTTCACGTCAGCGGACGCATCAGATCGCGAACGTGCGAACGGTGTGGCTCCCGCGAGGATCACCCGTGCGTGGAGCGGGCTTCGACACGAAAAGGTCCAGACCGAGCCGCCGCGAAAGGAAACGGGCCACGAGTTGCCCCTTGACGCTGTTGCCGGCCGCGTCGAGCCGCGGTGCGAAGGTCCCGAGCCCGCCCTTGCCTGGAGACACTGTCACAATGCCGCCGCCGATGCCGCTCTTGCCTGGAACGCCGACGTCATAGAGCCAATCGCCAGAGCTCTCGCAAAGGCCAGCCGTGGCCATGACGGCGAGCGCGTAGTGACAGGTCTCGGCAGTCACGACGCGCTCACCAGTGAGGGGATTCACTCCCCCATCGGCCAGCGTTGCGCCCATGACGGCGAGATCCCTGGCGCTGACGTTGAGCGCGCATTGGCGGGTATAGAGGTCGGTCGCTTCCGCGGGATCCATATAGATCCGTTCGCGGCTCTGGAGCAAGCTGGCGATGCTCTGATTCCGGAAGTTGGTCGCAGACGCGGACGCGTAAACCTCGTCGTTCAGCGCAAGCGGCCGGCCGGCGAATCGCGACAGGCTCTCATAGATCGTTCGCCACCGCGCGTCCGGGGAAGCCCCCGGAACGAGGCTTGTGGTCGCGATCGCGCCTGAATTGACCATCGGGTTCGTTCGCCCGTCGCCGCTTCGCTCGACGGCTTCGAGTGAGTTGAACCTCAGCCCGGTGGCATTCACGCCGAGTCTCTCGCGCACGGCGTCGGGCCCGAGAGCCTGGCACACCGACGCGAACACGAAGGGCTTGGACACGCTCATGATGGCGAACTCGTGCTCGGCATCGCCGGCGGTGTAGACGTGACCGCTCGCCGCTACGAGGCAGATACCGAAGAGATCACGTTGTACCTTCGCCAGCGCCGGGTAGACGTTCGACACGTCACCGTCGGTGTTCAACCTGTATCGCTCGTAGGCGTCGCGGACCCAACACTGCAATTGCTCGGGCGATGGCAAGTGCCCGGTGGAGACGAACGGCGTGTCGGCGCCCCGATCTGCGTCGTGAGAGTTCGATGTCAAGCTTGGCGGACCGGTGCAAGGAACGCTCCGGTCGCCGCCGAGAATCCCTTCCTCCGCCAAGCAGTTGGGGCTGTACCTCGAGCGTGACACGACGCCTCGTCGTGCCAGCGACGTGACTCGGCGAAGTAGAGAGCGCTCAACGACGAGTCAATCTCGCCAAGTGGGCAGGAGTCGGCAAGCGCGTGCTCACGCGAAGCGAAGCAACCAAGGCTCTCGCGGTGAGACGGGCAATTCTCAAGAACTTAGGTGCTGCGTGCGCTCAGAACCTGAACACGATCGCGCCGCTCGCGCGACTGAAATCGAGCTTTGTACTCCCGAGAGGTATCCCGAGGACGTCGAGATCCTGGAACGCGTGAAAGTGCCGGATGTCGCCTCGCACGCCAACGTGTTCTGACAGGAAGATCATCACGCCGCCGCCGATGTTCCAGCCGAAATGATTGTTATTGGTCTCGAGCAGGCCGGCAACGTCGAAATCGATATTGCTCTTGATCAGCCCGAGGCCCGCCGCAAAGTAGGGCTGCGCCGGCCCAATCCGAGGTCCGAGCAGCACGTCACCCATGACGGTAAGAACGCTCGACGAGAAGCCCGGCGCCGACCCAAAAAAATCCCTGGCGTACGAGATGTCAAGCTCGACGCCGATGATTGGGCCCAACGTGCCGACGACCGACACCGACATTCAGCTTCTTGTCCTCGCACCCGGTAATCTCCGGGACACCCTGAGTCGCCACCGAAGTCGTAACCGATAAGGGGGCTTACGAAACCTTGCGCCCGCGCGGAGGTGGGAAGGGCGAGCGTAAGAACGACAAGCGTCGTACACAAAACGATCGGTCGGAAGCGTGTCTGCATGATTGCCGCCCAGGTGGTGCAAGAGTAGCACCATGCAGGAGCTTGTCTTGTGGCGCGTCCTATCTGGTTTCGACGGCGCTTCGCTCGGTCGACGCCTCCGCCAGGGGATGCCTTTTACCGGACGACCAGCTGCCTGAATGTCGTGGCTTCACGGCCACGCGAATCGCCGACGACGACGACCACCGTCAACGTGCCCGTCGGCAGAACGTTACAAGCGAACGGGAATGCAAAGGGGAATGCTCGCGTCCCGAACGTGGGGATTGCTGTCGTCCCGAACTGTACGGCAAGCTCCGGTCTGCCTAGCGTCCTCGTACCGGCGCGTATCTCGGCGAGATCCACGAACTGCATCTGCACGCTGCTGAGGAACAAATCGGAGGTTGTTCCGTCGCCCTGGAAGACCACGTTGAACGGCGCGACGAACGCCACCTGAACAGGACAGAACGCCGTGGCGACGCGCTGCGCCTGAATGGAGTCCGGCCCCACGAAAACGCCACGGTTAACGAGAGTGGTCGAACGCGGAGGAAAACCCAAAATCGGAGGAGCGTTCAATGTCGGAGGAATGCCCAATGTCGGAGAAGACGGAGGAACAGCGACGTCAGGGCGTCTAACGATCAAGTTCGAAGAGGTGGGTGACGGCCCTACGCCGCCGTTGAACAGCAAGGTGTTCGAACCGCTGCCGTCGTTCTCGCAGCCCAAGCTCGATAGAAGAGCGACGACGAGAAGTGGGGCCACCGATCGTATTTGAAGGATGGTCACAGTGATATCCCTCCTAGTGACATGAGTTCGCAAGGCTGATGGGCCGCTATTCGCCGAAGAAATTCGCTGTTCTGGCTCAACAGTAGGTTCCTGAGGTTGCGATGACCGCTGCGCTTACGGTGAAGATTGCCGATCGCACGAGAGGCGCCGCGGTCGAAGCCCCGAACTGTGCAAAGCCAATACCGGGAAAACCACGCTCGATTACGCGGTCGATGGAGATGCTGGACGTCTGCTCCGTTGTCGATTCCACCGTATGGAGCGGGTACCAAAGGTGAGGTAAGCGCTAAGATTGGCGCTTCTGGAGACCATATGACCACCGCAACGCCAGCGCCTTCCGGAGACAAGACGTCTCTGACGCGTCCTTTGATGCTGATCGATGGCCGGCACGTGGAATCTGCGGACGGTCGTGCGATCGACGTTGAGAACCCAGCCACCCGGACGACGATCGCGCAGGTACCTCGCGGTGGCGAGTCCGATGTGTCGCGAGCAGTGGATGCTGCCGCACGCGCGTTCGAGTCGTGGCGCCGGGTACCGGCGCGCGAACGCGGCCGAGTGCTGTTGCGGATTGCCGACGCTGTCGAGCAGGAAGTCGAGTCGATCGCTCGCATCGTTGCGCTCGAAACCGGGAACGCGCTCCGCACGCAGGCGCGCCCCGAAGTGAAAGCCGCGGTCGACGTGTTTCGTTATTACGGGGGCGTTGCGAGCGAAGCGAAGGGCGAAACGGTACCGCTCGGCGAGCACGTTCTCTGTTATACGCGCCGAGAACCGATAGGCGTCGTAGGCGGCATCGTGCCGTGGAATGCGCCGGTCGTCCTCGGAACGCTGAAGATTGCGATGGCGATTGCCGCCGGCAACACGCTTGTGTTGAAGGCCGCAGAAGACGCGCCGCTCGGGTTGCTTCGCGTCTGCCAGCTCAGCGGTGAGCATCTGCCCGCCGGCGTTCTCAACCTGGTTACCGGCTACGGTGAGGAGGCAGGGGCCGCGCTGGCCCGACATCCGGTCGTGCGGAAACTGTCTTTCACTGGTTCAACCGAGGTCGGCAAGCTCATCATGCACGCTGCGGCCGACCGGATCGTCCCCGTGTCGCTGGAACTGGGCGGCAAGAGTCCCGCGATTGTGTTTGCCGACGCCAACGACGACAGAACGGTTGACGGCGTGATCGCGGGAATGCGGTTTACCCGTCAAGGTCAGTCGTGCACGGCGGGGTCGCGGCTCTTTCTGCACGCGTCGATCATGGATTCATTTCTCGAGAAGCTCGCGCAGAAGCTCACGCGACTGAAAATCGGCGACCCGCTGGACGAGACCACAGACATGGGCGCCATCATCAACCGAAAGCAATTCGATCGCGTGTGCTCGTACATCGAGGACGGCCTTCAGCAGCGCGACACGCGGCTGGTGCTCGGCGGGAGGCCGCCTGCGGAAGGAGCGCTCGCACAAGGCTACTTTGTGGAACCGACGATATTCGCCGGGGTGCGCAACGAATGGCGCATCGCCCGTGAGGAGATCTTCGGCCCGGTGCTCGTCGCAATCCCGTGGGAAGACGAGGCGGAGGCTGTGCGCATGGCCAATGACAGCCACTACGGGCTCGCCGCATACGTATGGACACACGATCTCTCCAAGGCTCTGTGCACAGCGCATGCGATCGAGTCGGGTTGGGTGCAGATCAATCAGGGGCTGGGACAGTTTCCGGGCCAGTCGTATGGTGGCTACAAGCAAAGCGGCATCGGCCGCGAGTACTCGCTCGAGGGCATGCTCGACAGCTACACGCAACGCAAGTGCGTGACTGTCAACCTTCAGTGAGCTGTCAACATTACATCGGCCGAGTCCTTTCCCGGCTGTCCGCGGCGAGTCCGGGACCCTACACGCAGGGAGCGGATTGGTTGGGGAACCCGGAGGATCACAAACGATGATCTGCCTCTCATGCTGTGCGCTGGCTCCGTTGCGGTCGGCGTTGCCGACCAGCAGCGCGTGCCCGAATCGCGCGAAATGGGCGGCAAGAAATCGGTGACGACATTCTTCGTCAGCCAGCAGGGGCGTTGGACGCGGGGGCGACCTTGGAGGACTCGCGGGCGCCGACGCACATTGTCAAGCGCTCGCACAGGCCGAAGGGTCTGGCGATCACACGTGGCGCGCCTACCTGAGCGTGTCTGCGGATGCGGGTCGGCCAGCCGTGAATGCGCGTGATCGAATTGGAAAGGGCCCTTGGTACAACGCCGAAGGCACACTGGTCGCCGCAAACATCGATGACCTCCACCGCACCAACAAGTTCAGCAAGCAGATGGCCGTGACCGAGCGCCTGGACCAGGTGAACGGCGTCGGCGACGCGCCGAACGTACACGACATGCTGACCGGGTCGCGTCCTGACGGCACAGCATTCGGACCGGCGGATGATCTCACCTGCAGAAACTGGACATCGAGTAGCGGCGGACGCGGCCAGGTGGGGCATCACGACCGGAAAGGACAAGGCACCGACGTCAGTTCGTGGAACTCCGCGCACGCGTCACGCGGATGCGGTCAGGCAGACCTGACGAGCACAGGCGGCGCCGGCCTCTTCTACTGCTTCGCCATCGACTGAACGTCCCGGCAGTCCTACGCAGCCGCTCGTGCGACCTGCGGTTCCGCTTCCTCTGCGGGCCTCGTCGTGTCGCGCACTGTCAGAACGGGGCACAGTGCTCTGCGAACCACGCGCTCTGCGACGCTCCCCACGAACAGGTGCGAGAACCCCGTGCGTCCATGGGTGCCCATCACGATGAGATCGAAGCCGCCCGTTCGGGCGTGCTCGACGATGGTGTGGGCAGGTTGCCCCGTCGACACATGGGTCTCGACGGATACACGCTCGCCGGCAGCGGAAACCTTCAGCGCGGCGAGTCGCTTCTCAGCCTCGCCCAGCAGGCGGTCCAGCATCTCTGGAAGGTTCGGCACGTAGACCTCCGCGGTCCAGGCGCCGGACGCCAAGGGGTTGTCGACCACGTGGAGCAGTTCCACGGCCGCGCCGAACGGGCTCGCCAGCCGCAAGGCATACCGAAATGCCCGGTCGGAGTGTGAACTGAAGTCCACGGGCACGAGGATGCGAGTAATAGATTCGGTCATCGACGTTCCCTCTGAGGGCGCCCTTTGGCGGGCGTCCAAGAGCTAACTCAGCATCCGACGTGCCACCACGTGGCTCACCATTGTCACGGCTGCCGTCGCCCTCGAGGTGCTGTTCAGCGCGTTTTGCAGGGATTCGGCCTTCCAGGCGCGAACAATTTCGCACCTCGTGCAGCCTCGGGGCGGGGAGTGGCTGAGCAAATCGGATATACGACCGAATAGGTAGCCATTCCTACTGAATCGCGATAATATAGGACCAATTGGGTCGGAGTTATCGGCCATGCTTAGGCTCTCGAAAAAGACGGACTACGGGCTGTTAGCGCTGCAGTATCTGGCCAACGAAGCGCCGTCTGGTGTGGCCAGCGCCCGCGCTATCGCCGAGCGGTACGACATACCGGTCGAGTTGCTGGCGAAGGTGCTTCAGCACCTTGCGCGGTTTGGCTTCGTCGCTGCCCAGAAAGGTGCCCACGGCGGGTATCAGCTGGCGCGGCCCGCAGCGTCAATCTCGCTGGCTGACATCGTAGAGGCGATCGACGGTCCCCTTGCGATTACGGCTTGCGGCCGCAAAGACGAGCAGTGCGACCAGTACGGCTCGTGCACGGTTCGCGATCCGCTGGGGCGAGTGAAGGATCGGATCCTCGCCGTTCTGCAGACGACCACGCTCGCCGAAATGGGCGAGAGCGACGGCACGGTGGCCGTCACGGTCAGTAGGGGAGGGCCGGGCGGCAGTGTTCCGGTCGAGACGACATGATTCAGATCACGGAGAACGCGGCGCGGCAGATTCACAAGATGCTCGACAAGCGAGCGCTCGGTGAGAGCGGGCTTCGTCTGGGCGTCAAGGCGGGCGGCTGTTCCGGTTTCGAATACGTGTTCGGCTGGGAAGTCACGCCTCGACCCGATGATGCGGTTTTCGAATCGGGGGACGGTGCGAAGGTGTTTATCGATCCGCGAAGTCTCCGAGTGCTGGACGACACCGTTCTGGACTACGACACGAGTCTTTTGAGCAAGGGATTTCTCCTGAACAACCCGCACGCTTCGAGCACATGCGGCTGCGGCGTGTCGTTCAGCATCGAGCAGCGCGAAGAGGTCAGGGGTTAATGAGTACGTCCACTGAAACAATCGAACAGCTTGCGACCCGCGAGTACAAGCACGGCTTCTTCACCGACGTCGAGCAGGAGACGATTCCCCGCGGTCTCAGCGAGGACGTCGTCCGGATGATCTCGGCGAAGAAACAGGAGCCGGAGTGGCTGCTCGAATGGCGTCTGCAGGCGTACCGCATCTGGTTGACGATGAGGGAGCCGAGCTGGGGCAACATCAAGTACGGCCCCATCGACTACCAGCACATCATCTATTACGCCGCGCCCAAGGCGAAGAAGACGCTCCAAAGCCTCGATGAGGTGGATCCGGAAATCCGCCGCACGTTCGAGAAGCTTGGAATTTCGCTCGAGGAGCAAAAACTGCTGTCGGGCGTGGCCGTTGACGCCGTCTTCGACAGCGTCTCGGTGGCGACGACGTTCAAGGAGAAGCTCGGGGAGCTGGGAATCATCTTCTGCTCGTTCTCCGAGGCGGTGAAGAACCATCCCGGCCTCGTACGGAAGTACCTGGGCACGGTAGTGCCGTATTCCGACAATTTTTTCGCGACGCTGAACTCGGCAGTCTTCAGCGACGGCTCGTTTGCGTACATTCCCAAGGGTGTGCGCTGTCCGATGGAGCTGTCGACCTACTTCCGTATCAACGCAAAAGAGACCGGGCAGTTCGAGCGGACACTCATCATTGCCGAGGAAGGATCGCACGTCAGTTATCTCGAAGGCTGCACGGCGCCGATGCGCGATGAAAATCAGCTGCACGCGGCGGTCGTCGAGCTCGTCGCGCTCGACAACGCGACGATCAAGTACTCGACAGTGCAGAACTGGTATCCGGGCGACAAGGACGGGAAGGGCGGCATCTACAACTTCGTGACCAAGCGCGGCAAGTGCCAGGGCGTCAATTCAAAGATCACTTGGACGCAGGTCGAGACAGGGTCGGCCATCACGTGGAAGTATCCCGGCTGCATTCTGCAGGGCGACAACTCCATCGGGGAGTTCTACTCGGTGGCGACGACCAACAACTGGCAGCAGGCTGACACCGGGACGAAGATGATCCACCTTGGGAAGAACACGAAGAGCACGATTGTATCGAAGGGGATTTCGGCCGGTCATGGCCAGAATACCTATCGTGGTCTCGTGAAGATTGCCAAGGGGGCGAGGAGCGCGCACAACTACTCGCAGTGCGACTCTCTGCTCATCGGCGACAAGTGCGGTGCGCACACGTTCCCGTACTTGGAAATCAAGAACAGTACCGCCAGGGTCGAGCACGAAGCATCGACTTCGAAGATTGGCGAAGACCAGATCTTCTACTGCCGGCAGCGCGGTATGTCGACCGAGGATGCCGTGAACATGATTGTCAGTGGGTTCTGCAGGGAGGTCTTTCGGCAGCTACCGATGGAGTTCGCTGTTGAGGCGCAGAAGCTGCTGAGTATCAGCCTCGAAGGGAGCGTAGGGTAAGCGTCGATGCTCAAAGTTCGGAACCTTCACGCGCGAGTGGCAGGTCGGGAAATTCTTCGTGGCATCGATCTCTCGATGAACCGCGGCGAAGTGCACGCCATCATGGGTCCTAACGGCTCCGGCAAGAGCACGTTGGCCCGCGTCCTCTCGGGTCATCCGGAATACGAAGTCACCGATGGCGAGATTCTCTTCGAAGGGGAGAACCTGCTCGAGATGGCTCCGGAGGAACGGGCCCGGGCTGGCGTCTTCATGGCCTTTCAGTATCCGGTCGAGATTCCTGGCGTCAATAACGCCTATTTTCTGAAAGCAGCGCTGAACACCATGCGGAGACATCGCGGCGAGGAAGAGCTCGACGCCATGGAGTTCATGACGCTCGTCCGCGACCGGATGAAGCAGCTCGACGTGGACGAAACGCTCCTGAATCGGCCGGTCAACGAAGGGTTCTCCGGCGGTGAGAAGAAGCGCAACGAAATCTTCCAGATGGCGGTGCTCGAACCGAAGCTCGGCGTTCTCGACGAGACCGACTCCGGGCTGGACATCGACGCGCTGAAGGTGGTGGCGCATGGTGTCAATGCGATGCGCAGCGACGACCGCTCGTTCCTGGTGGTGACGCACTACCAGCGTCTTCTCAACTACATCGTCCCTGACTTCGTCCACGTCTTGACCGACGGCCGCATCGTCCGATCTGGTAACAAGGAGCTCGCACTCGAGCTGGAAGAGAAGGGCTATGGCTGGCTCGAGGAACCGGTCGGAAGCTCGAAGGTCTGAAGGCGGAATTAGCAATGGCGCATTCGTTGGAACAATACAAGCAGGCCTTTGCGAATGCCCGACGGCCGCCGGGTGAATCGTCCGACCTTGCGCAGACGCGCGAGGCGGCGTTGAGCCGGTTTCTGACGCTTGGATTTCCCACCACGCGCGATGAAGAGTGGCGATTCACGAGCGTCGCCCCGATCGCGGAGCGCGCATTTGCGTTGCCGCAGACATCGCCGGCAGCGCGTCATCGCGACATCGCTCCGCTGCGATCAACCGATGTATTCGGCGCCGAGCTGGTGTTCGTCGACGGCCGCCTCGCACCGGCGCTCTCGACCGCCGACGCGCTACCTCGAGGCGTGCGTGCGGGCAGCCTGGCGGATTTCATGGCGGGCCATGCCGACGGCATCCCGTCGCATCTGGCACGCGTCGCTCAGTTCGACCGCCGGCCTTTCGTCGCGTTCAATACCGCATTCTTCGTCGACGGCGCATACATTCACGTTCCAGCGCACACGGTTATCGAAAAGCCGATCCACGTGGTGTTTGTTTCGACGGGCGAGACCAATGGTCGTCCGGCCATGTCGCATCCGCGTGTGCTGGCAGTACTCGGCGACGACAGCCAGGCAGCCGTCGTGGAGAGTTATGCCGGACCAGACGGGGCCGAGTACTTCACGAATGTGGTGACGGAGATCGTGCTCGGTGAGAACGCCGTGCTCGATCATTACAAACTGCAGCACGAGAGCATGCAGGCGTACCACGTGAGCACAATCGTCATGGAGACGGCGCGCAGCGCGAGCTGCACGTCACACTCGATCAGCCTGGGCGGCGCGCTCGTCCGCAACGACGTCATTGCCATTCTTGGCGGCGAGGGAGGCGAGTGCACCCTGAACGGCCTCTATCTCGCGGACGGTCAGCGTCTGATCGACAATCACACGACCATCGATCACGCGATGCCGCACTGCGGCAGCAGGGAGATTTACAAGGGCATTCTCGCCGATCGTGCGCGCGGCGTGTTCAACGGCAAGATCATCGTCCGGCCCGACGCGCAGAAGACCGACGCCAAGCAGACCAACCGGGCGCTTCTGCTGTCGGAGGACGCGCAGGTCAACTCGAAGCCCGAGCTCGAGATCTTCGCCAACGACGTCAAATGCACACACGGCGCGGCCGTAGGGCAGCTCGACCAGGATGCTGTGTTCTACCTGCGCTCGAGAGGACTCGATCTGGCCGAGGCGCGGCACCTGCTGATTCACGCTTTCGCGGGCGACGTACTGAACCGCATGCCGCTGGTGCCGGTGAGAAACGGGGTCGAGGAAGTTCTGCAGCGGCAGCTGGCGCACGCGTTGGCGGCCGCGGCGTAAACAAGGCGTGGCGGGTAGGGCACCCTTTTACAGGGCGCCTGGTGAATATATGGCATCTGTCGTATCCGCACATCGAGAAGCGCTGGATGTAGCTGCCGTTCGGCGGGATTTCCCAATCCTGCGGCAGCGCATCCATGGCAAGCCGCTCGTCTATCTCGACAACGCTGCGACGACGCAGAAGCCGCAGGCAGTGCTCGATGCGGTCGATCACTACTACGTCGAAGAGAACGCCAACGTCCATCGCGGTGTGCACTCTCTGAGCGGACGCGCCACTGACTCGTACGAGGCCGCACGGGAAACGGTCAGGCGGTTCCTGAACGCGGCCGATGCGAACGAAATCGTGTTCGTTCGAGGCACAACCGAGGCCATCAACCTCGTAGCTCAGACGTACGGCCGTGCGCACGTCGGTGCTGGTGACGAAATCGTCATCACCGAGATGGAGCATCATTCGAACATCGTTCCGTGGCAGATCCTGTGCGAGGAGAAGGGCGCCAGGCTCCGCGTTGTTCCGGTGACGGACGCGGGGGAGCTTCGCCTCGACGAGTACGAGCGGCTGCTGAACGAGCGGACCAAGATCGTCGCCGTGGCGCATGTGTCGAACGTGCTCGGCACGATCAATCCCGTCGCCGATATCGTCCGGCTCGCGCACGCCCGCGGCATCACCGTGGTCGTCGATGGAGCGCAGGCTGTGGCCCATATGCCCGTGGACGTCGAGGCGCTCGGCTGCGACTTCTACGCGTTCTCCGGCCACAAGATTTTCGGCCCGACCGGTGTGGGCGTCCTGTACGGCCGCAAGGCGCTACTCGAGTCGATGCCTGTGTACCAGGGCGGCGGCGGCATGATTGGCAGAGTCACATTCGAGCGTACGACCTTCGCCGACCTTCCATACAAGTTCGAGGCGGGAACGCCGCACATCGCTGGCGCGATTGGCTTGGCGGCGGCGCTCGATTATCTGACAGCCATCGGCGTCGAACGGGTGGCGTCGTATGAGGAAACGCTGCTCTCGTATGCCACGGGCGCGCTGTCGGAGGTGCCGGGGCTGCGGATGACGGGGACGGCGCCGGCCAAGGCTTCCGTGCTGTCATTCGTTCTTGGAGACGTGCATCCCCACGACGTCGGTACCATCCTCGACCGCGAAGGCGTCGCCGTCCGTGCGGGCCATCACTGTTGCCAGCCGCTGATGGCGCGTCTGGGCGTGCCGGCGACGGCTCGCGCGTCGCTTGCGCTGTACAACACGCGTGAGGACGTTGACGCCCTCGTTGCGGCGCTGCGCACCGTCCAGGAGGTGTTCGGGTGAGCAGCGAGCTTCAGGACCTCTACCAGGAAGTGATCCTCGACCACAATCGCCGGCCGAGGAATTTTCGCGTCATCGAGGACGGGTCGAGTGCGGAAGGGTTTAATCCTCTGTGCGGCGACCGCATCACTGTTTACTTGAAAGTGGAAAACGGAACGATCAAGGACGTCAGCTTTCAGGGAGCCGGCTGTGCGATTTCGAAAGCGTCAGCGTCGCTCATGACCGAAAGCGTCAAAGGGAAGACCATCGAAGAGGCAACCGCGCTGTTCGAGCGCTTCCAGCGGATGATTACCGGCTCGGCGGACAGTCCAACCGAGAGTCTGGGAAAGTTGAATGTGCTTGCGGGCGTTCGTCAGTTTCCCGTACGGGTCAAGTGCGCGACCCTGGCGTGGCATACGCTTCGGTCCGCCGTGGGCGCCCCAGGCGACGTCGTATCGACGGAATAATGAAGGAACTCCCCGTCGTCCAACCGGCGGCTGCACAGCCGCCTCCGAAGCGGGCCGACTTGGAGACCGCGGGCATGGTCAATGATGCCGATCGAAGCATTGCGCTGAAGCCGGAGATCGTCAAAGCGCTCTCCGCCGTTTTCGACCCTGAGATTCCCGTCAACATCTACGAGCTCGGGCTCATCTACGACATCATCGTCGACGCGGCGAGCACGGTCGGCATCCGCATGACCCTGACCGCGCCTGCATGTCCCGCGGCACAGTTTCTGCCGGAGCAGGTCAGAACCAGCGTTGCGGCCGTTCCCGGAGTGGCCGCGGTGAAAGTCGATGTCGTGTGGGAGCCGCCGTGGGATCGAGATCGCATGTCGGAGGCTGCCAAACTGCAGCTCGGGCTGTGGTGAGCCTTTCAAGTGACTTGAATCTTCGCACCCGCAGCACGCATTTCATCCAGTGCTCGCGCGGAATCCCCGGTCTTCACATCGATCCCGGCGACTGCGTCGGTCAGCACCGTCACCTCGAGACCGGAACGTCGCGCGTCGAGCACCGAGTGTTTGACGCAGTAGTCGGTTGCGAGTCCACCGACGTACAAGCGCCGGATGCCGCGTTTCCGGAGATCGTCGAGAAACGGTGTTCCGTCCGGCACTCGGCCTTCGAATGCGGAGTATCCGTCGCTGTCCGGTGAATCGCCTGCACTCACGACAATCACTGACGAAGGCAGCTGCAGGTCGGGGTGAAAGGTGGCCCCTTCGGTGCCTTGCACGCAGTGCGGCGGCCACAGACCACCGTACTGTCGAAAATGCTTCGTCACCGGAGGGTGCCAGTCCCGAGAGGCGTACACGGGCCAACCGCGTTTGACTGCATCGGTGATGTAGCGATTCAGCGGGGGCACCACCCGATCGCCATTCGGCACCGCCAATGCGCCGCCCGCGCAGAAGTCCTTCTGCACGTCGATGATTAAGAGCGCCGAATCGGTTCCTGCCATCATATTCAGAATACAGGATGCCATGGGCCTCGCCCTGCTGACTGACCTTTACGAGCTCACGATGATGGCCGGCTACTTCACGGCCGGGTTCATGCCGGCAGCCACCTTCGAGCTGTACGTGCGTGAGCTGCCGCCCAATCGCTCGTATCTCATCGCAGCCGGGCTCGAGCAGGCGCTCGAGTATCTCGAGCATCTCCGGTTTACCGAGGCCGATGTTGAACACCTGCGCACCGTTCCGGCACTCCGGCGTGTCCGGTCCGATTTTTTTGACGAGTACCTGCCGCGTTTTCGGTTCACGGGTGAAGTCTGGGCGGTCGAAGAGGGAACGCCCGTGTTTCCTCCGGCACCGCTGCTTCGCGTTACAGCACCGCTTCCCGAGGCGCAACTGATCGAAACGGCGCTTCTGGCGCACATCGGTTTTCAAACATCGGTCGCCAGTCGCGCAGCCCGGATTGTTCACGCGGCATCGGGACGGACCGTCGTGGAGTTCGGCGCCCGTCGAGCGCACGGCCTTGAAGCAGGGGTCCTCGCGGCCCGCGCAGCGTTTCTCAGCGGTTGTGCGTCGACTTCCAATGTCGAGGCTGGGAGACGGTTCGGCATCCCAGTGTCCGGGACGATGGCGCATTCGTGGGTCATGGCCATGTCCGATGAGCTCTCTGCGTTTCAGCAGTACGCCGCTGTGTTCGGCGACGAGGCGGTGCTGCTCCTCGATACGTATGACCCGATCGAAGCGACGCGCTCGATCGTTGCGTCGGGGCTGCGCCCGCGATCGGTGCGGCTCGACAGCGGCGACTTGACCGTGCTCAGCCGACACGTCCGCGACATACTGGACGAAGGCGGGCTCGCCGACACAGGGATCTTCACCAGTGGCGACCTGGATGAATGGCGAATACACGACATCGTCTCCGCCGGTGCGCCGGTGGACGGCTTCGGTGTCGGTGCAGCGCTCAGCACGGTCAGCGACGCACCGTCGCTTGGAGCCATCTACAAGCTCGTCGAGATCGATCGCGGCGGCGTCACGACGCCGGTGATGAAGCGCTCCGTAGGCAAGCCGACGCTTCCAGGACGCAAGCAGGTGTGGCGAGTGTTCGAAGACAATATCGCGAGTGAAGACGTGATCGAGCAGGTCGGAGGAGGACTCGACGTCCCCTTCGCCCTTCCGCTGCTGCGCCGGGTCATGTCAGACGGGAAACGCGACATTGAACCGTTGGCCCTGAGCGAACTCCGGAGCCGGAGCAAAGCCGCGCTCGCGGCCATTCCTGAGCGCGTTCGTCGCATTCACCATCCCGAACCATACCGCGTCCGGTTCGGTCGAGCGCTTCGTGCAACCGTCGAACGATTGGCGACGCGCGAGTCGTGATGCGCGCACGTCGCCTTGCTCTCGCCATCAGGGCTTGAGCATCTCAGCCAGCACCGTGACGATCTCATGCATGGTGACCGGCCGCGGGATGACGCGGAATCCAAGCTGACGTAACTCGTCGATCGGGATCGTTGCCATCGACGCGAGGACGACCACGTCGGCCGGAGGAATCAGATACCGGACTTCATCCAGTACATCGCGCGGATGGGGCAGTCCCTGCAGATCGATGAGCATGGCACGCGGCTTCGTGTCGGATCGCAGATACTGCCGCGGAATCGGCCACATATCGGTCGCGAGAACGCTGTATCCCTCCTCGACGAGCTGTGCCCGAAGCAAGGCGCGTGTCGGCCACTCAGGCCCAAGAAGCACGATGTCGGGACGTGCCGTCACAGCGGCAGCCCTGGCGGAGAAATTGCAGCCACACCTGTGCCCCTGTGCGCCACCGTATCGCGCATTCAGGAGCGAATCAATGCGAATTCGGGCTGCGGTTTCAGTCGAACCTCGACCGTCTTCTACGTGATGGCTGGAGGGCGCCTTATGGACGTGGGCGAGACGCTGCGGATGGCCAGGGAGCAGCAAGGTCTTTCACTCGAAGTGATCTCCCAGAGAACGAAGATCGGCACGGAGAAGCTACGAGCGATAGAGGAGAACGACATCCAGCGGCTTCCGAGCGGAATCTTTCTGCGCGGGTTCGTGAGAGCCTATGCGCATGAAGTGGGCCTGGATGTCGAAGACACCGTGAATCGCTACATTGCGCAGTTCGAATCGCAGACCTCCATTGTCGAGGACGACACGCCTGACGCGCCCGCGGAAGAAACGCCGGTGGAGATCAGTGAGACGCAGCGGATCGAGGAGTCACTGCGCGAAATGTCCATATGGGGCGTCGTTGCAGTCGTCGTGCTTTCGCTCGGTCTGCTCGCATACATGACATTGCGATCGCCCCGCGTCTCGCCTGCGCCGACCGCTGCTCGTGCGGAAGCGCCAGCTGTTGCGCCGCCACCGGCATTCGCCAGCCTGGTCCCGACTGCGCCGTTGCCGCCAGCCGACGCGGTCCCGTCGCCCCCGCCGTCCGAAGGCGCCTCCGCCGTTACGCCGCTCGCTCCCGAGACCGCGACCGCCGCTCCGCTCCCGCCGACGCCTGCGGCTACCGTAACGCGCTCCATACCTGAGGAAACCGGCACGGCCGGCGTTCAAGAGCCCGCGGTCGTTCAAAGCAGCAATACGATCGAACTCACTATCGAAACGGTGGGGCCATGCTGGGTCGAAGCCATCGTCGACGGACAAACTGTCATCTACGCGATGATGCAGCAAGGCGAGCGTCAGAGGATCGAGCGTGGCAACGACGTAGTCCTTCGGGTAGGTGACCCTGCCGCGTTTACGTATTCGATCAATGGCGTCCCGGGCAAGCCGATTGGGCAACCCGGAACGGCATCCTCGGTACACATCACCGCCGAGAATTATCAGGAGTTCATTACAGAGCCAACGCCGTGAACGTGCGGATCACGCGGTTGCCACTTTCGGGGGATCGACATCCGGTGTGTTTCACTTGATGAAAGTGCCCGACCGCAACTCGCCGTAGGCCTGCCGCAGCTGCTCTTCAGTGTTCATCACGATTGGGCCATGCCACGCGACCGGCTCTTGGATGGGTTCGCCAGACACGAGCAGAAAACGGATGCCGTGGTCGCCAGCCTCCACGACCACTTCATCGCCTCGATCGAACAGGACCAGAAACCTGTTCGCGACCTCGGTGAATCCACCGTCCGGGTTGACTATGCCCACGCGATCCGTCGTCGCCTCGCGAGGTTCGGACCCGTCACGAAAGCGTCCTGAGCCTTCGAATACGTACGCAAAGGCGTTGCGATTCGTCTCGACCCGGAGATGCTTCCGCACGCCTGGTGGCACGAAGATATCGAGATACCGCGGGTCGGCCGCGACGCCGTCCACCGGGCCGGTCTTTCCCCAGAAGCTGCCGCATATCACGTGAACGCGCGTACCGTCATCATCGACGACAACGGGAATGTCGGCGCCCTTCACATCTTGATAGCGCGGCCCCGTCATCTTTAATGATGCCGGCAGATTCGCCCAAAGCTGGAAACCATGCATCCTGCCGTGTGAATCACCCTTAGGCATCTCCTGATGAAGGATGCCGCTGCCCGCCGTCATCCACTGGACGTCGCCAGCGCCAAGACTGCCTCGATTCCCGAGACTGTCGCCATGGTCGACGCTACCGGCGAGCACGTACGTAATTGTTTCGATTCCTCGATGCGGGTGCCACGGGAAGCCCGCCGAATAATCGCTCGGGTTGTCGTTGCTGAAATCGTCGAGGAGCAGGAACGGATCGAACGTCACTCGTATTGCCGAAGCCGAAGGCGCGCCGCAGACGGACACCGGCGCCTTCGAGCGTGGGCGTCGACTGGACGATGCGTTTTGCTGGCCGGATGGACATATTGCCGTCCTCGGGAGAGTAAGCGATCTCATCATCGCACGGACAGCGTTCGCACTCGACAGGCGCTTGAACACGCCATGCAGGTTCGCATCGAAGATTTTGCGATCGATCTAGCGTGGCATGGCGGTTGCGACTTTGTACTCGGGAGGGCGGCCGTGCTGACCGCAACGGCATTGGCGAGAGCTCATCGTCGAGCGTTTATCGCAACGACGATAACGCTTGTACTCGTATTGTGGACGTTGCTGGTGCTTGCGGCGTGGCTGTTCGCTGGTGTCTTCAACGGATTGCCCGACGAGAAAGCGTTGCGCGGAGTCGGCGCGATGGCGCAGGCGACCACGATCTATGACGCCTACGATCGGCCGGCGTTTATCGTTTTTCAAGGAATATCGCATCGAGATTCCACTGTCGCGCGTGTCGCCGCATCTGATCGATGCCATTCTGGCTGTCGAGGATCAGCGCTTTTTCGAGCACGGCGGGGTGGATGTGATCAGGGTGGCCGGTGCGGCATGGGGCAATGTGCGCAACGGCTGGGGCACGCAGGGCGGGAGCACGATCACTCAGCAGGTGGCCCGTCAGAGCTTCCTGTCGAATGAGAAGACGCTGCTGCGCAAGCTGAAGGAAATCGTGGTGGCTTCCAGGCTCGAGAATGAGTTCAACAAGAAACAGATTCTCGAGTGGTATCTCAACAAAGTGTATTTCGGGGACGGGCTCTACGGTGTTGAGGCCGCCTCGATGGGCTACTTTGGCAAGCACGCGAACGAGCTCGATGTGGCAGAGTCCGCGCTTCTGGCTGGCCTCGTCAAGGCGCCGTCGAGCTATGCCCCGACGGTGAGTGTGGATCGCGCGCTCGCGCGCCGCAGGGTAGCCCTCAACGCGATGCGACAGGCCGGCGCGATTGACACCGCCACTTTTGAATCAGCGGATGGACGTGAGTTGCACCTTCAGGATGGCCTGCGTGCTCCAGAAACCTATGGAGAGTACTTCAAGGAGGAAGTCCGAAAGCAGCTGATGCAGCGATTCGGCGCGGAGCGCGTGTACGAAGGTGGCCTTAAGGTGTACACGACGATGGATCCCGACCTTCAACGGACCGCCGAGGTCGAGGTTCTGCGTGCTGTACGAGGAATAGAGGCGCGGCAGGGGCGCGTTCGTCGCAGTGGGTTGGACGACGACGAGGCCCTTCAGGGCGCATTGGTTGCTCTCGACGCGTCCACAGGGCAGGTGCGAGCCTTGGTCGGCGGCCGAAGCTTCGATGAGAGCCCGTTCAACCGCGCCACGCAGAGCCGGCGGCAGGCCGGCTCTGCGTTCAAACCATTTGTGTACGCCGCTGCCCTTGAACGCGGGTACACACCCGCCAGCCTCATTACGCGGCTGAGCGCCCCGATCAAGACGCTCGAGGGTGACTGGCTGCCTGACGATCACTCGGGTGGCGGTCCCATGACGATGAGGACGGCGCTCCGATTGTCGAGCAATTCGGCAGCCGTCGGGATGTTGATGGACATCGGCATACCCAGCGTCATTCACGCAGCCGAGCATTTCGGCATCGAGTCGGTCCCCGGGGTGCCTTCGCTGGCGCTTGGTTCGGGCGAGGTGACGCTGATGGCCATGACGGTCGCGTACGCGGCGTTTGCCAATGCCGGGATGCGACCGCAGCCGCAGCTGATTCGACGCGTCGAAACAGCCGATGGTGAAGTGTTGTTTTCGGCGCAGCCCCGCGCCGAGCGTGCGGTGAGCGAAACCACTGCCTTCCTGATGACATCGATGCTGACAGACGTTCTGAATGGCGGCACTGGATGGCAGGCGCGGCGCTTCGGGTTTACCCGTCCGGCGGCGGGGAAGACCGGCACGACGAACGGGTACCGCGACGCATGGTTCATTGGATACACGCCACGTCTGGCAACGGGCGTGTGGATTGGGTACGACTATCCCCGCACGATTGCCGAGCGTGGATACGCCGCCACCGTAGCGGTTCCGTTGTGGGGCCGGTTCATGACAATCGCCACGCGCAATGAGAAGCTGACTCCGTTTCAACGCCCCCGCTCGGTGACTTCAGCGGCCATCTGTCGTATCTCCGGCAAGCGTGCGACCGAGGCGTGTCGGCACGATGTCGTGTTCGACAGTGCAGGCTATCCGTCCGAGCGCTCCAACGCGTACACAGAGTACTTCGCTCGCGGCACGGAACCGGTCGAGTATTGCGACGTCCATTTCCGATCGTACGTGACGTGGCCTGCACCAGCCGCGTCGCCGGTGCCGCAACTGCCAACGCCCTGAGTCCCTGTCGTTAGGACGCGTTATCAACGCATCAGCGCTGCGCGCTGGTCTGAGCTTCGGATCGCGAAAAGTACGTCAGCCCTGAAACAAATACTGCTGCGACGATGAGGCTCGTCACCGCGAACGCGTCGGGATAGAACTGCCCGACGTCGAACAGGCCCCACTTGAACGTCTCGACGATAATCGCGAGCGGATTCAGGAACATCCAACCCCGGTGTGCTTCTGGAACTTGCGACAGCGGGTAGAGAACCGGCGTCAACAGGTACCAGACAGAAAGGAGTTGGCTGAGTGCAAATCGAACATCGCGTGCCGCTTCGCCCCAGATCGAAGTGAAGAAGGAAATTGACAGCGCAAAAAGAAACGCCAGCACGAGTGCAGCCAATGCCCACAGCAGCGAGGCGTCCGTTCGGATGTACACACGCCCGTCGCGAAGCGTGTAGATCGTAATTGCCAGTACCAAAACGCCTATCTTGAGCGCGACGTCCAGCAGAGCCGGCGTCATGTTGCCGAGTGGAAGAATGGCGCGCGGGTGGTAAATCTGATTCGACAGGTCGCCGTGCATCTCGAGTGATCGCGTCCCCCACATCAGGCTCGCGGCAAAGACATCCCAAACCACGGTTCCAGTCAGCAGAAACAGGAAATATGGCAGCCCGTTGGATCCAACGCCGAGGAGTCCCCCAAAGATCAGCGCGCGGAGAGCGATAGGGAACAGGGGATTGATGAAAAGCCACAGCCATCCCAGCACGGTACGGCGGTACATCTTCCGCAGGGCGCGATCGCCGATGAAGCCAAACAGTCTCCTGTATCGCCATACCTCGGTCAGCGTGGCGATCGGTCCGGGATAGCGAGAAGTAGCCTCCCAGGGTTCGCTCATATCTTGTCCATCGTTGAGCTCTCGACGCGCCCGAAGTACCAGACTCCGCCAAAGAACGTCACAAGAGTCACTACCAGCGAATAACCAAACCAAAACCAGGAATGCTCCGCGTTTGGCAGCGTTCCCCATCTGAACGTCTCGATCGGTGCCGAGAGTGGATTGAGGTACATCAGCCACCGAAGATTGGCCGGCACGACCGACATCGGATAGATGACAGGTGTGAAGTACAACCAGAAGCTCACGACATATCGCAGCGCGAATCTGGTGTCACGTGCTCTGGCTTGCCACACCGATGTCCAAACCGTCAACGAGAAGGCGAACGCGAGGATGAGTACGACAGACGCCGCCGACGCCAGGAGTCTCGGGCTTGCGTGCAGGTACCAGATGCCATCGGTTGATCGGTAGTACACGAGTGCGCCAATGAAAACGAGCAGGATGATGGCCGGTTCGACGATGCCGGCGGTCATCTGGCCGAGCGGCAGAATGATGCGAGGGACGTACAACTTTGTGAGCAGCATCCGGTTGGTCTCGAGACCCCGGCTGCCCCGTATCACCGGGCCGTCGAAGCAGTTCCAGGGAATCTGCCCGGCCAGGAAAAACACAAGATACGGCACGCCTCCAGCCGGCACGTTCATGACTGACCCGAACACGAAACTGCCGACGAACAGCGGAACGAGCGTGCGAATGAAGATCCAGGAGACGCCGAGGTGGGTGTTGGAATAGAGCGACTGGACGGCCTTGAGCGAGAAGAATACAAGGATACGCCGGTACTGCCACACCTCGCGGACGCGGGCGGCAAAGCCCTCACGGGTGTCGGCCGCAATCACCCATCGGGCAGCGTCAGACAACTGGGTTCTCCTGCGTCTCCTGCGCCTTCCTTGCCTTCCTCTCCCTCCTTTTTTTCTCCTTCCGGATTTTCACGGGATCCTGTGCGGTCCATTCGAGCCTGGGAGCCACGACGCCCCGCTTGACTGTTGCCGCGCTCTCGGGCCCGTACGCCATGAAGGTCAACGCGTTGTCCAGGACGAGTTTCGTCTCTTTTCTCCAGGACGGTGTAGACCACCACGTTGACCGTGTACGTCGTCTCGGCGAGCAACTGGCCGGGAATCCGAACGACGAGGTCGAGCAGGCCACGACGCTCTGCAATCACCTCGTTCTCCGTCACCGTCCGAAACACGGCTATGCGTTTCGCGTACAGGTCGGCCAATGCGCGGAGCGCCGCTCCGGGTCTTCGGATCTTGAGCCTGATTCGTATTGAGACGTCTTCGATGATGGGGGCAGCTCCGATCTCGTCGCCGGCCGAGTTCACCAGACGAACCGAAGCGATCTCTGCAATGAGATTGACGTGCCGACCGGCCCGGCCGCCGAACGTGATATCGCGGCTCCTGCCGCGAAGAGCTGCCTCCTCGTACTCCGCTATGACGGCTTCTGGCTCACCGTCTTTCACCATTGCGCCCTTGTCCAGCCATACGACCCGATGGCACAAACGTGAAACAGCGGACATGTCGTGCGAGACGAACAGGACCGTGAGCCCGCGTTCGGACTCCTCGGCGACCCGCTGGAGGCACCGCTCCTGAAATGCGATGTCGCCGACCGCGAGGATTTCGTCGGCCAGGAGGATGTCGGGCTGCATGTTGATCGCAACGGAAAACGCCAGCCGCAGGTACATGCCACTTGAATACTGACGCAGCGGGTTGTCGAGAAACTCTTCCAGTTCGGCGAACCGGATGATGTCCGCCATGCGGTCGAGCACCTCGCGCCGCGAGATTCCGTGCATCGCGGCGTTCATCATGATGTTGTCCTGCGCCGAGAAGTCAGGATGGAACCCGGCGCCGAGCTCCAGCAGCGAGACGACTCGACCGATTCCGGCAACACGCCCTTCAGTAGGTCGGGTGACGCGCGCAATGATCTTGAGCAGCGTCGACTTGCCAGCGCCGTTGGGGCCGATGACGCCGAGGATCGTGCTGCGAGGAATCGCAAATGAGACGTGTCTGAGTGCCCAGAGATCCTTGCCCTGTGTGACACGTCCCGGCAGCGACAATTTCGGAATCGGTACGCGTGCGAACCCGAAGTTCAACGTCTTGCGTGCCGTCTCTTCGACCCGCTTCGATGCCAGAAAATACTTCTTGCCGAGGTCTTCAACAACGAGGCTGGCGGGGGCCTGCGGCTGATCGTCAGGGGATGAAAGAAGGCTATTCGTGCTCAATGCAGCTCGCGTTTCCCGGTCTTGGTAATGATTGGGATGTCGCGCATCCAGAGCTGTTTTTCCCACCAGGAGCGGTTCGCCACGTACCACGCGATCGTGCGTTCGAGACCCTCTTCGAAGGATAGTCGCGGCCGCCAGCCGAGGAGCCGTTCCGCCTTGCTCACGTCGGCCGTGTGACGGAAGACTTGACCGGGCCGATCCCCGACGTAGGTGATGACCGCATCCGGACGTTCCATCTTCCTTGCCACCAGTGGCGCCATCTCGGCCAGCGAGATAGACCGCTCGGATCCGAGGTTGATGACTTCACCGCGGACAGGGTCCAAGTCGCAATGCGTCAGGCAGTCGAGCGCACGGCAGGTGTCCTCGACGTACGTGAAATCGCGCGCCGCCGAGCCGTCGCCGTGCACACGAAGTGGTTCGTCGAGGAGGCAGCTGGTGATGAACCGTGGAATCACTTTTTCGAGGTGCTGCCGCGGGCCGAACTGATTGAACGGCCGCACGATGATTGCGGGCAGATCGTACGTTGCGAAGTATGAGTACACGAGCCGGTCAGCGCCGGCCTTCGCGCTCGCGTATGGGCTCATCGGCATCAGCGGCGCGTCCTCATCCATCTTAGGCTTGCGAGCCGTTCCATAGACCTCCGACGTCGAAATGTGAATGAAACGATCCACCTGCTTGACGTGCTTCAACACCGAGTTCGCGACAACCTGCGTGCCGAGCACATCCGTCTCGAAGAAGTGGTGATTGTCATAGATGGAGCGCGTGACGTGCGTCTCCGCTGCAAAGTGCACCACGATATCGGACTGCGCAACGAGCGAATCCACGAGCTGCCCGTTGCGCACGTCTCCGTACCAGAACTGGAGGCGTCCGTTGTTGGCCCCCTGGCTCAAGGCGCCTGGCAGGTTCTCGAGACTTCCGGCGTACGTCAGCAGATCGAGGATGAGAATCCGGTAGTCCGGATACTTGTCGTAGAGGTAGTGGACGAAGTTGCTGCCGATAAATCCGGCCCCCCCGGTGATAAGGAACGTTTTCACGAGCAGTTTCACTCTAGTGCATGGTGCCGAAGGCAATCAATGGTGCCTCGCTCGCCGCAATTGAGCAGCAGATCGAGTGCCGACAGGTGAGAAACGAATCCGGTGTGAAGCTGCGGGTAGACAGGGTGCAGATACTGCTGCCACTCGACACCGACGCCGTGGCGCTCGAACAGCGGCACATCGAGATAGCTCCGCGCGGCGTCGCCGCTCACGTATCTCGGACGCGCCGAGACTGCGGCAAATATTGACCAGCCTCTCGCTCCGATCGCCACCGACGTTCAGGGTCGATGAGCGCTCGATTCGTCTTCGCAGCCCGAACCACTCGGCCATGAGGGCCGCGCACGCCATATCGAGATCCACCAGCCGCTCCCATTTGCGGTCGAGCAGTTCCTCTAACGGCGGCAGATATTTCCCAAGAAACGGCGCGCGCGCGTACGCCTGCCGGATGCTCGTGACGTGCTTCCGTGCCCAAGGGGTCCGTGTGTCAATTTCCACGTCCAGGATTCGTGGGAATCCGGGGCTCCCGTGACGTACCGGCACCGTCAGCCACAGCGGGCCGCTCTGCGTCTTGATGCGGTTCCGGTTGCGCCAGCCGTGCTTATCGTACTGGACGTCGTCGTAGTAGACGAAAATGTCAGCCCGGTGAAGCTGGTCGAAGAATCCGAGCCACGGCAGGTAGCCAGGCTGTAGTACAACGACCGTGATTTCCGATGCCGTGGTCACCCGCGTTGCGGCATTGCGGCTGATGCGAGCCGGATACCCGACACGACGAAAGAGGACACCCAGAACGCAATGAACCAGTCGAACGCAGCGGAATGAATCCACCCCGCGAATCCTGGCTGATCGAGCCGTGTTGTTCCTCTAGGTGCATCGGCGTCCACTGCTCCAGTGCCGCGATCGAGATAGTGCGTGTCCGACACGGTGGGACTGTCGATAAGCGCCTGGATCGTGGAACGCGATGACTCGACGAGATCGTACTCCCACGTGGTGCCCTCGCGCCGCGTGCCCGCCAGTAGTGCGAAGTCTCGTTCGAATGCCTTCCGCTGCGCGTCGGACACGCTGTCGGCCCACCGAACATGTACCCGTGGCGCAAACGGCGAAGGCGCCGTCGTGCGCGCGGTGACACTACCCGCCAACATGACGATGCTGACGGCGGCGAACGCGATGATCGGCCCACGATCGTCATCGCCGTGGACCCCTTTGAAGTGCATCAGATTCTCACGAGGATACCATGCACCACATTGACGGTACGCTAGCATTCCGGGCATGAATGCACTCGAGTCCGCTGCTCTGGCCGTGCGGGTGCTCGGCGTCAGTGTGGCGCTGTTGCTCCTTCCGGGGGTCATGCTTCTCCAGTGGATGCAGGTGCGGGTGCAGTGGGATCGGTGTGTCGTTCTCGGATTTGCGCTGAGCTACTCATGGATATTCGTACTTTCCATTGCCATCCCTCTTTTTGGATTGAACGTCGATGTCGCTGCCGTCCTTACGCTGCTGCTTCTGGCCGTCCTGGGTTCTGCACTGGCACGTGCTCTGAGGCGGGGTCAGAAGCTCGTATGGTGTAGCGAACGAATCGACGCATGGCTGATCCCGGTGATCCTCCTGGCGGCATTCGCCGCATGGATGATCGAACCGCCATTTACTGGAGAAGAAGCGCTCGATCTTGCATCCATCTCGCGATTTGCCGACGGTGGGTCGATCAGTTTCGACAACACTTCACTCCTGCCTGACGCTCGAGCGGTGTACGTGTTTCAACCCTACCAGCTGGCTCTCGGTGTCATCGCGAGGTGGTCCGGGACGGAGCCGATCGTGGCGCTGATCAAATTCAGGGCATTTCTGGCGCCGCTGGCTTTGGTGCTCTTGTACAGCCTGGTCAGATCGCTGACGCCCACGCGCGTTGAGGCGAGCGCGGCATTCCTGGTCGTACTCCTGTTCGTCGTGCTCGACATGAACACATGGGAGTGGAATTCCCTGTTCCCGTTCGTCCGGCGAGGAGGTGTCGGTGCAGGCATCTGTGTACCGGCGATGCTCGTGTTGTGTCTCATCGCAACGAGGCGGGTTCACGACGCGGACGTCCACCGCGTGCGTCGGCTCGCACTTCTGACGGCTCCCGTAATGCTGCTGGCATCGCTCGCCACCCATCCGCTGGAAATGTTTACGCTGCTCTGTTTCCTTGTTGGCATGGCATGCACGATTCTGGTGGGACTCGATCGCGCCGGTGCTCGAAGGCAGGCGGTACTGTTGATGCTGCTTCTCTCGGCCGCCGCCGGGGCGTACGCGTTCGTCCAGGCGCGGTTCGTGCCGTACGTGGCCGAATACGAGCGTCACCAGAAGCTGCCGCTTCGCGCGGAGCTGATGGAGTTCGTCCGGCATCCGGTGACGGCAATTGCAGGCGAGCCTACCGAGGCGCGGGACATTTGGAGCCGGACAGTGCCTGCAACGTCGGCGCTGGTCGTGGGAATTCCAGCAATGGCCCTGGCGGTTCTGCGCGCTCCCGCGGCTGCGGCGATGCTCGCGCTGGGCATCGTCCCGCTGGGATTGTTGTACGCAGCACCCGCCGGGTACGTTGTGCTCAAGCTGCTCACGTCGGCTGAGACTGTGAGAGACGTGAACGCCTACTTCTCACTCTTGGGGGTCGTGGCGCTCGCCATCGGCCTCACGGCTCTGGCGCAGGCAGGCCTGCGTGCTGCCGCATGGCGTTCGCAAGGGGTCGATGGACTCATCGCAACGTCGGCCGCCGGCTCTCTCGTCATCTGGGCGGCGTGGATGTGGGGAGAACGTGGGATACGCGAGCTTGCCAACCGTACCGCGATGCAACCCGAATTCCTGCTGATGGTTGCGGTCATTATCTTGGCCGTCGTTCTGCTGACGGCGACTCTGCGACAGCAACCCCTCTTGGGGCCTGCCCCTGTGCCCTGGCTGACGGCACTAGCCACGCTCTGTCTGGCGGTGCCGTTCGCCGTGCCAGAGTGGGGGTTCGGTGGCATCTTCGCGAAGCGGGATTCGGTGAGCATAATCGAAAGATTCGAACGCGCACGTGCATCTCCGTCGGTCCTGGACTGGCCCGCGTATTACGAGGATTTGAAGCAGTCGATCGCCCCTGCCCTGCCGGTGCCGAGGCGAGTCGTCGATGCACTTCGAAGAGATATACCGCCTCGTCAGGTGGTGCTCGCGGATCCACGCTACAGTTGCGCGCTGGTTGTCCTGATCGACGCGTACTGCATCAACCCGTACTCAATCTACGGTCATTACTATCAGCCGGCAGCGCGATATCACGCCGAGTACGTCAGCGTGGGAGAAAACGACGTGCCCGTCCACCCATTCTTCAATACGAGCCGGTTTCTTACGAGTGCGGAGGAGCGGTTGCTCCGCGAGTATCGGGTGGCGTACGTGCTCGCCGATCCGACATACGCCAACACGATTGCCACGAAGGTGCACGAGATCGCCGGCGGCGCGTCGGTCGAATTCGATGTTGACGGATATCAGCTGTACAAAGTAGGTGGATCGTGAACGGACCCGTCTCAGGAGTTTTTGACTGATGACCGTGATGCGGCCGATCGTGCCAAGGCGACGCGTAAACTGAAGTCGCCACCGCGCACCGGTCAGACTGAGAGCGAAGGTGGCTCCGCTACGTCCGGCGGTTCGTGTAATTGAACCGGGCCTCCCCGGTACGTATCAGAGCCGAGCACCGCGGTACTGAGGTGTCACCTCGTACAACGCCCACGAGCCGTCGTCGTACATTCGTGTGAAGACGTCCGGATCGCGGGTGAGGACCTCTGACATGAGCGCGTAAATCCTCGGGTTGAGCAGCACGTGTGTGACGTGCATGTCCCTGATGAATGAGAGACGCTCTGCGCGGGTCTCACGATCATTGAAGAACGGCTGGGCCTCATACGCGACTTTCACGCGGTCGTAGTGCTCGTAGTACTTGTCGAATACCGCCCGTGGAATCAGTCCTTCTGCCCGGCCGGGCCACGCCGTCATCTGCTGAGGCATGAACAGAGACGGCTGGTACTCCTCGTCGATATCGACGGCGAACACGCTGTTCGTCGGTATCTGTTCCAGTGCCAGCGCAATGAGCGCTCTCGGAGGCGGGCAGAACTGGCCGCCTCGCAGACATGGCAGCGACGACCGGAACGCATCCGGGGTCGCAGCGGTTGAGATTGGGGGCAACCTGCGCAGCGAGCTCTCGTCGAACTCTGTGACCAACAGCAGCGGCACACACAGCGTCGCCATTGCGAGCATCCAGCGCGGTCGGGGCGCATCTATCCAGTCGCTGGTTGGCGGCTCGCGACGGCCGGCACGCGCCGCCCACCACAGCCATCCGGCATATGCTGCCAGAACCGGCGCAAAGAGCAGGTCAGGTACGTTCAGGTCTCTGGCGAGGTACGTGGCGAAGCCGCGGAAGATGATTGTTGTCAGCCCGGCCGCGGCAAGCGCGCCAGCGATGAGCACGGCATAGTGGAATCGGGCGAGCCACGCTGCGACGAGGAATATTCCTACGCCCGCCAGCATGTGAATGAAAAAAATGACGTTTCGAACAGGCGTATACAACATCTCGAAGTACGTCAGATAGAGATACGGGATCCCAAATATCGGAAGTCTGACGATTGCCAGGTAAGTCACGATGCTCGCCGAGAGCAAGAGTGTGAGCGGCTCTTTGCGCAGCATGAACAGCACTACGGGACTTGCGAGCAACACCACTGGGTTCCATCCGGAGAAGAACGTCCAGAACGCGATCAGATGACTTTGAAGAAGCGGGATCGGCGGGCCGAGCAGTTCACGCCACGATGCTGCGTGAAGGGTCTGGGCCAGACCTTCGCGTTCGCGATCGACCAGTTCCGTTGACGCCTGGACGATCGACTGCTGCCAGTTGGCGTACACGACCAATATCGTGAGCGTCGCAAACGCGAGCAAGGCCGCTCGGGCGGAGAAGTGTCTGACGTTCGCGACGAGCATCGTCAGAGCCGCAAACGTGCCGAAGTAGACGACAAACTGAACCGCCTCGCGTGGATGCACCATGACCAGCATCGTTGCGAGCGCGAGCGCTGCGGCGAGCAAGAAGCGCCGTTCGCGACGGTCGGACGCTTTCAGGAACTGCAACGACAGCAGCAGTAGCGCCGGCAGCAGCACGCCCATGGCGACATCGGAGGCATGACTGACCGGTGCCATCTGTCCCCACGAGAAATCGGGTACAGCGCCGAACCCTCCGTTTACGACGAGACCGACGGCAATGAATGTCGTCGACAATGCGATTCGTGAGTTGTTGAAGATAGTTCGCGCGCATCCATACAAAAGGATTGGCGATGCGATCCCCCAGAATCCGCGAAGCTTGTGATACAGAAAGAATGCGTCAATCCCTTCCGCACGTCCCATAAGCGCCAGCATGTAGTGGATACCCGGAAACGGATATGTGTAGGCGATCTCTGGCGCGACATATATCGAGTACAGCGTCGGCGAGGGTAGGTGGACGAGCCGCTGTACGATCGAAACGTGGATACGCGGTTCCGTAGAGTCGAACGGCGAGCCGATAAAGTAGAGCACGATTCCCAGCGGAACCAGGACGACCAGGAGGAGCATGTCGCCAAGGGAGGCGGACAGCGTCGTGCCAACGTTACGGCGACGCAGCGCAACCGCAGCGTGGAGAATGGTCCATCCAGCAAGCAGCGTGAGGGAGATGTCGATTCCCCACGCGTACATGACGGCCATGATTGTGAGCAACTGTACGAGCGCTGCGCTGATGCCGAGGCCCGTGCCGATCAGTTCGAACAGGTTGAATGAACTCCGGGGACACCACGCGAGTGTCGTGAAAACGCCAGGCAGAACCGCAACTAGGGCAGCGGCGCCAAAGACGCGCAGGAACCAGACGATTGACGAATCCCAAGACACCATCCCGGCAGTCGCCGCGAGCACTCCAACGACCGCAAGCGTCACGCCGCAGGTGCGTGACGAACAAACCAGTTGTCTAGACACTGTAACGGCGGATGAATGAACAGCGAGAACGTCGCCCGACTGCACCGCCGGATTGTACATGCACCATCATCACCACAGCCGCTTCCAAAGCGGGGAGTTCAGAGCGAGCCGCTCACAGCGCGGTGGACACCTCATCGGCTGGCTCGGGTTTCTGCAGCCAGAACACCAGGCCGATCACACTTGCGACGATCAGGTGTGCGTAGAGCAGCAGCGAGATCCCAACCGCGTTCTCTGGGGCGATTCCAAGTGGTGCGAGAAGTGATATGTGCAGTTGTTCGCGGAGTCCCAGCCCATTCAGGGAAACCGGGATGTTGCTCAACACGGTCGTCGCCGTGACAGCCCCAAGCATGGCGAGATACGGCGGCGTGGATGCCTGCTGCACGGCGACGAAGTGGACATAGACTGCCGTCACCGCCGCGGTGTACGCCACGACGATAGCCGCCGCTTGTGCGACGACTGCGGGGCGCCGCAGTGGGGCGGCCATGTCGAGCCGTAAGCGCTGCAATCGCTCGGCGAGCCGAACAGTCGGCTCCCCGAATCGGGCGACACGACCGGCGAGTCCCCCTGTGCCGAACACGGTCAGCAGCAACAGCACTATCGACGCGGCGGCGATTAAAGCAGCCACAACGTTCGCCGCTGCTAGGTTCGACGACGTAACGGGGCTGAACCAGAGCGCAGATGACGCCAGAATTGCCTGCAGTGCGACCCCGAGGAGCCGATCGGCCGCAACCGAGGCCACGACGGGCCGATAGCCGAGCTGCTGACCTGAGTACACAACCTTCGCAGCGTCGCCGCCGACGGTGGATGGCAGAAAATTGTTGACGAAGATCGCAACGAAATACTGCCGGAGAAGCGTCGCGAACGGGACCGATGCTCCGGCGGCTCTGAGCAACAGGTTCCAGCGCCATGCGTAGGCGATCTGCCCGGCGAGCACGACCGCCAACGAGAGCACGTAGAAGGATGCCGGCAGCCGAAAAAACAGCGCTCCCAGCGCGGCGAGGTCAAGAGTCCGCACCACGATCGTGCATAGCACGACGGTCACCAGGAGCTGCAAGATGACCCACTTCGCGCGTGACTCGATGCTCACGTGCGAACGTCCGGGAAACAGTGGCACGCTTTGCGTCCGACGGTGACAAAGGATCGGCGCGAAGCGACGGAGCTCATTGTTCGACGGAGGCGGCGGCACCTCTCATGACCGGGTAACGTTCCAACCATGGGAGGCGCGTGCGACGTGCAACCGGCTCGGCGGCAAGCATCAGCGCCGCATTCGTGTAATCGGTGGCGCGATACGCGAAATGGATCGCATCGCCGACGTCGGTCCGTCGAAAACGGCCGCCGAGACCGCGCGAACGGGCAATGACCTCCGACGGCTGAATCAGGCGAACGACCTCGGGAAGCAGCACGTACGATTGCGTGACGATGGCGCGTCCGTCCTCGTCGATCACGACACCTTCTTCGGGGTCCCTGGAAAACACGAGCTGCGGATGACGATCGCCAAGCTGGTAATCGACCACGGGAGCCAGGCTTGTCGTGTTCAGGGAGACGCCGAGCCCGAGCACTTTTGCGCCTTCGCTCGCCAATCGGCCGAAGGCGGAGTCGGGGCCATACGGATGCACGATGTCGGATTGGCGCCGCGTCAGATCCTCAGAGAGCGGACCCAGCGCGGCGATCGACCACCATGAATGGACGCTGCGACGCACCCCCGGCCATGTGCGAAATCGTTCAGGCAAGAGGCCGATATTGGATGGCGTGTGCCGGACGTCAAACACCGGTCGCGTCCGGTGGTATTCCATGTACCCATGCCATGGTCGGCGCGTTTTGTCGAGATTCCACGAGAACGAAGGCAGCACGAGCGTGCTGGAGGGTCCGAGAAAGGCGATCAGGGCTGCCAGAAGGTTGTCCGGCTGCAGTTCGAGATGCGCCAGCCGGCTGAACGACGTGTGGAGGTACACCAGATCCCCGGCAGCTACTTCCAGCGCGTTGAGTAGGTGAAAGAGCCGCTCGCGGGAAAAACGAGTTGAGGATCCCAGGGCCGGCATGTCAGGCACGCGTCGCGAGGGCGTACAGAAACCAGCAGTAGTCCTCGAGCTCGTCGCCGACGTCACGGAACGCGCGCAGCAGGTCGTCAGGCCAGTCCTGCATCTGCGCGCTGGACAGCGGCTTCAAAAAGCATCCGCGCAGCTCGGCGATGCTGAATCCGGCACTCTGGACCACGTCGCGCAGAAGATATCGATCGTACGAACGCAGATTGCCGACCTCTCTGTCGCGTGAGTTCGGTTCGTCGATGGTCCGTTCCATCCCGACGAGCGCACCGATGCGTCGGTGCAGCGAACGGCGGTTCGGCACGGTTACGATGAGTTGTCCCGAGGACACGAGCCACTCTCCGATTTGGCGCAGAAAGCCAACGTCGTCAGGAATATACCGCAACACGTCGCCCGCGATGACCGTGTCGTAACGTGTATCTGGTGTGAATTCCTGGAAGAGCGCGTGGAAGAGGCGAACGTCCGGTCTTGCACCGTACCGCCTTCGACCGTGCTCGACGTGACGCGAAGCGCCCTCTACGATGTCGACCCGCCAGCCGCGCGCCAGGGCGACGTCTGTCCAACTGCCATCCACATACCCCAAGTCGAGGACATGCGGGCCGCGAATGAACGATGCGCATCGCTCTACGACAAAGTGCTTGGTTCGCGCGTCGATACCCTGTTGCAGCGGCGAGTAGTAGTAATGAGTGGAGGCCCGTTCGACTTCTGCACGTGCCTCGGAATGCGGATCAGGTGATGACGTGGACAGACTCATGCGGCCACCTCCGGCGCGCCGCACCACTCGCGCGCGAGTGAAACGAAAAGGTGGATCATTCGCGGCAGATCGTCCAGCGGATAGTACTCATTCGGCCGATGCGGGTTGAATCCTGAACCAGGGCCGTAAAGGAGGCAGGGGATACCTGCCGCCGCGAAGTGGCGCATGTCGGACGTACCTGTCGAAGGACCGACCTCCAGAAGCTCGTATCCGACGCGCGCAGTGCACGCGCCGAGCACCCGGGCCAGATCGGCCGCATCAGACACGACGGGCTCCGCCTCGAAGCCGTTGAAATCGACCGTCGGGACGACGTCGAGGTCGCGCTCGCTCGCGAACGCAGCGGCTTCCTCGCTCAGAAATCGACGCGCGTCTTCGAGCGTCCACGGTGGTGGAAAGGTCATGTAACAAGTCGCCTCGGCGTAGTCGGGCACCGTGAGTTGTGCACCCTCAGATGCCAGCCGCTGTGTGACGCACTGAAAAGGACTTGGAAAGCGAGTCCAAGGATCGGCTCGTCGCGCGTTCAGCGCGGCAACGCTATCGGTAAGACGCGTCACGAGCCGCGCCACCAGATCCGCCGCGTTGAGGCCGAGGTGTGAGACGCTCACCGACGCCGGTTTCCCCATCGCCCGGACCGTGAACTGCAGCTGACCCGCGTGGCGATCGATGGCGCGATCCGGCCTTGTACCGTCGATGATCACCGCAGCGTCGGCACGATGGCCACCCTCGAGACACAAGAGCGATCCGTTTCCTGTCGTCTCGTCCTCGAGCACAAACTGGAAGAGCACGTCACCAGCCAGCGGGACCGGCGCGAGAACGAGCGTTTCCAGCACCGCGAGCGCAATAGTGACGCCGGACTTATCGTCCATCGCACCACGGCCGTACAACACGCTCTGCTCTCTGTCAATGTGAGCGGCGAACGGCGGATATCTCCACGCAACGGGATCGCCCTCGGGCACGACGTCGAGGTGTGTGTTGAGAATCAGCGATCGCCCACGACCGCGTCCTCGAACGCGCGCAACGAGGCTGCATCTTCCGGGCACGGGGCTGATGGGCCGTTGTGCTCCCGCCAGGCCTTCGAGCCTGGCCGCGTCGTGCCGGACACGAACAACCTCGACACCGTGCGCGGCGATGCGGCTGGCTACGAGCTCGACGATCCCATGCTCGTGCTCGAACACGCTTCGCTGAGCGACAAGGGCCCGGAAAAGCGCGTGCCACTCGGTCAGGCGTGCCTCAACGAACTCCTCCGCTCCAAACATCTCTGGACTCTGAGCCCCCGATGCTCCGCCGCAAGAACGATCGACTGCGATATTCGCCGCGCTCGAGCGCGGTTGGCCCCATGGCTGCAGCGCTCGCATCGTGCGCCGATTCACGAGATCCCGGACGACTGTTGCCGATCGAGCAGCCACCGGGACGAAAGTTGCGGCCAAGGGTCCAAACCACTTTACTGTAGCCCCCGCGGGTGATCAATGCGACCGAAGGAGGAGCAGACTCTGGCATTCGAAACGAAACGACTGTGACTCGTCGAAGGCGCTCGCGACATACTGCGCTGGGCGGCTTTGTCCCTCGGTTCTCATCGCACGATGCGCCCAAGCCCCTGATGACTGCGGCGGTTCAACATGATCCACTGGACCCACCAATACACGATGTCGTAGACCGCCCCCAGGATTGCACGCGGCCTCGTGCCCTTGCTGCGGCCTTGTTGCCGCTTCACGAAGGGCACCGGCACCTGCTTGAAGGTGGCCCCGCGCCACCAGGTTTTCAAGAGACACTCCGGATTGGTGAATGCGCTTTCCGTCTCGAGACTGACCGATTGGATCAGCGCACGAGGGTACACCGTGACGTTTTGGTAATCGTCAAATGGCACGCGAAACAGGGTCCTAACGAGGCGATAGTTGACGACAGACACAACGCCCTTGTAAGCGCTGTCGGAGCGGTGACCGATCATTCCGCGTGCGGACGTGGTGCCCACACGGACGCCTTGGAGTACGTCCACCTGCCCAAGGTTGCCCAGCGCCTTCGCCAGAAACCGGATGTCGTACGCCCAGTCCACTGTCTGCCAGAAAAGGTAGTCCTTCGTCGCAAGTGAAATGGCGCGCTTCGCGTTATAGCCAGAGCCGCGGTTGCGTTCGTTTTTGTAGAGCTTCAACCAGGGCCTCGTCTCGCCGCACTCGAGCACGATCTCCCACGTCCGGTCCGTGCTTCCGTCGTCGATGAAGACGAGTTCGAAATCGTCGGTGAGGGCGGCAAGAAACGCACCTGCGCGGTCGATATACGCCGCAACGCTGCCTTCCTCGTTCAACGCCCACCCCAGCATCGACAAGCTGAACGGCACACGTGCGGTGCCAGGTAGGATATCCATGGAGACAATCAGACCAGATACATCTCGTACCATTCTTGAAAGGCAACGAGCACGAGGACTTTATTGACGAGCGCGTAGTCGGCCCCTGGCTGATACAGTCGATCGATCAGGCCATGCACACGTTGGGGATCGAACACGCTATGAAGCGCGAGTCTCTCGGGCGACAGCGTGTCTCGAACCCAGCCTTGGAGGTCACCGAGGATCCATTCGGTCACTGGCATCAGGAATCCTTCCTTCGGCCGATACACCATCTCTCGCGGGAAGTACCGGGTGGCAGCGCACTTCAGGAGGTATTTCGTTTCGGCATTGTGGATCTTCAGCGAGCCGGGGAGGCTCGCGACGTACTCGACCACGTCGGTGTCCAGGAATGCGCTGCGCACTTCGAGTGAATGCGCCATCGACAGCCTGTCGACGAATGTCAGGACCTGATCAGGGAAAATCCCACGGAACTCGGCCTCGAGCATCCGGTTCAACGGATCGCGTGCCGTCAGGTTTTCGAAGGCCTGTCGGAGATGCTCGCGCGTGGAAACGTCTTTCAAGGCAGATCGCACGTCTGGTGAGTAGAGGGTGGCTTTCTCATCCTCGCTCATGACCAGCAGCCCGGCCCGCCAATCCCAGTCAGGTTCACCGCCCGCTTCCGGCAGCGCGTGCGTTTCAGCAGCCATGCGATGTGATCGGTAGCTGCCGAACAGCTCGTCGGCGCCGTCGCCAGCGACAGCAACCTTGACGTGCTGCGCGATCCGCTGGGAAAGGAAGTACGTTGAGACGACGCCTGCGAACGGCTCGTCGAACGCGCGCAGAATCTTCCTGAGATTCGCCGGATAGTTCGCGATCGCAATCTCTTCCTCGTGATGTTCGGTGCCGTACCGCTCGGCTACCCACCGCGCCCAGCGACGGTCCTCCTCCTTTCCGGCGGTTGTCGATCGGCCCATATACGTCAACGTAAATGTCTTCACGGGCGACGAAGCGACTTCGGCGGCGAGCGCGGTCGTGAGCGACGAGTCGATCCCTCCGCTGAGGAAAAACCCGACGGGAACGTCCGACATCAGGCGACGGCGGACGGCTCGCCGCATTCGCGTGAGCAGCTCATCGGCGCACTCGCGTTCGTCGGAGCCCGCACCGTTCACTGGTGCGAACGACAGCTTCCAGTATCGAGAGACGGCGGGTGTCAGTCCGCGATTGTAGACGAGCTGATGTGCCGGCGGGAGCATCCGCACACCCTCGAAGATCGTGAGGGGATGGGGCACATGCTTGTAGCTGAGAAAGTGATGCAGAGCCTCCAGATTCAGCCGGCGCACGAATCCCGGAATTGCCAGGATCGCTTTCAATTCTGACGCGAAGAACAGCGTGTCGCCCCGCTGCCAGTAGTACAAGGGCTTTTTCCCCATCCGGTCTCGCGCGAGCAGCCCGATCTGCCGACGGCTGTCCCAGACGGCAACGGCGAACATGCCGTCGATGTGCTGTGGAAGGGCTTCACCGTATTCCTCCCACAGGTGCGGCAGAATCTCGGTGTCCGTTCTGGTCGTGAGGCGGTGGCCGAGTCGCAGCAAGCGGTCGCGTGCCTCGGGAAAGTTGTACAGCTCTCCGTTCTCCGCCGCCGTTACCGTGCCGTCTTCGTTCGTGAGCGGCTGGCGTCCGCCCGCAACGTCGACGATGCTCAGGCGGCGTGCGCCGATCGTGAAGTCGTGTCCGGAGAGAATATGGCCGTCGTCGGGACCGCGATGCCGCAGTGTTTCGAGCATCAACTCGACGACTGTGCGATTGGCCTCGCCGAACACGCCGCAGATCCCGCACATGATCGCTAGGGTCTCAATGGAGCATAGGTGCCCGGGCGCGCGGCTTCATGTATCCGCGACGCAGGCGCGGGCGCCGAGACAGATATCGATGGATCGAGAACGCGCTCTGACACGGCTGCGCGGGCGACGTCGACGACGTACTCAGACACCGGATGACAATCGAACCGATCAGGACGCTTCAGCACGCTGAGGTAGCGAAAGACGAGCAGGCTGGCTGGTTCGTGCGGGATCGTTCGCGCGTATCGCAGAAGGCGCTGGACGAACAGGTCACGATTGGTCGGGTAGTACTTGAGCGTGGTGAAGACGCTGGTCACCGCGATGGACTCTGCGACCTGCCGATATCGCAACGACTGTCCCCATTGCGAAACGAGGTGCCGGTTGCCATTGGACCGTTCTTCGTAGATCTGAACGAAGAAGTTCACGATGTCGACGGAAAAGACACGCCAGATGATCAGACCGCACAGGTTCGTATACGCGTCGAGCATCCGCTGCAACGGCCCCGGCAGCACTTTCTTGACGTACATGTTGTAGGCGAGCCCGGCGCGTGCGAACGGCAACAGCACGAAATATCCCCAGAGCACCCCACCGACCACGCCGTTCACGATCGGCAGGGGAGCTGTGACGGCGATCTCCGAGCCTGGCCGCCACGCACTGAGCCAGAGATCGGCTCCGCTGCCTTGATGGGCGAACAAGAGACTGCAGACGATGACCATCTCGCACAGGAACCCGAGCCTGATCTGGGTGGCGATGAAGACGAAACTCACAAGGATCAGCAAGCCGCCGAGGAAGCGTGTGGGCGGCAGGAGCATGAGGAGACCCGCGACGACCTCGGTCCCCCAGGCCAGCTCGTTGAATAACCGGAACCACCAGCTGCCCGGTGGCTTCGCGGCCCAGGTGCGCGTCCAGTAGCCCCATTCCGGGTTCACCATTCCGAGCTCCATACCGGCGTTCTGCGCGGTACCCGGCCGCGAACTTGTAGCTACCGGCGGACAGCATGATGAATGCGAAGTCCACCTGCAGGACGAGCAACGCGATGCCTTCCAGCTCGGGTGCGAAACGGCGCGTATATTCGAGCAGCAGGACAGCCACTCCCAGCCAGTAGGTGATGAACCCCGGGGCACCCATTCCCCGCGCGACGCCTCGCCATCGCATCTGGATGAAGAAGTAACGGCACAAGAGGACGTTGGCGAGCGCCGCAAGTACGACGACGCGACCCAGCGCCAGCGCGATGCCAGCCGCCAGCCAAACCGCGATGATGACTGGCAGAAGGACTGGATTCTGCACCAGGTCGGTCGATCGTCCGCTCTCGGTGTATCCGCTCCACCGTTCGCTCAGGAAGTACCGTCGTGCGTGTGGCAGAGCGGCGACGAGCGTAGCAGTCAGCAACAACCCGTATGCCGACCGGACGAAGTCGACGAGGGCATGTCCGATGGAGGGGTAGAAGAGCGGATCCGAGCTGAGCCAGGCGTTCATTGCGCTCGGGGAGTGGGACCCGAACGCGGCGGCAGTTCGCACCGCTCAGTCGTGCACCCGAGGCGGCGTCGGTTGCGGGCCACCACGGCATAGACACGCGGACCGATGGCGTCTGCGCCTGGCAGGTGGAAGAACAACAGCAGGGGCCAGGTCAGCGGAAGTCTGCGGAGTATCTCCTTGAAGGCGAAATATCCTCGAAAGACCGTGCCTTGCTTCGTCACTGCGAACATGGCGTGATCGAAATCGGCCCCAGCCAGCATAGGAAACCGGCTGGCGATAAGCTCCGATGCGTGTGAATCATACGGCTGCACGATGTTGCGACGATCGAACCACTGAACAGCGCGCAGCGCACGGGTGCAGAAACGACAGTCGCCATCGTAGATGACTGCGATCGGCTCAGGCGTCGGCATGTGCGAACAACTCCGCGAGGGTCGTCGGTGCGAGCTCGCGGCCCTCCAGGTCCTCGGCTGCCGAGATGAGTCACATCGCCGCCGGCGGCGGCGACACGGATCGTGTCAGCGTAAACGGCCACGACCTCGCCAGGTTGAGCGTGGCGGTTGAGAGGCGGCATTACGGCAGTGCGACGCAGTCGGATTCGGCGTCCACGCACGTCGACATAGGCCCCCGGCGAATTCGCAGAGAGCGCGCGCACAAGCCGGCAAATCGCAGGCGCGGACATTTCCCATGTGACGCGACCCTCTTCGGGCGTTCGCAGCGGCCAGTATTTCGCGCGAGACTCGTCCTGAGGGATACGCGGAGCGGTCCCGTCGATGAGACGCGGCCACCACGTGGTCAACAATTCTGACCCGGCTTCACGCAACTTGCCGGCGACGCTCTGTGCATCATCGGTATCGTCCAAGGCGAACCGCCGTTCGGCGATTACCGGACCGGTATCCACGCCGTCGTCGACGTAGTGCAGGGTGACGCCGAACTCCCGTTCTCCGTTGATGATCGCCCACTGGGTCACGTGGCCCCCACGGTAGTCACGGTAACAGTCCTCCGTGAACGTTGACAGCACCCTTCGCGGGGATGGTGAGGACCGGCGGAGGAAGCAGCATCGAGTACGACCACATGAGAATGAGATCGGGGCTGAGATTTCGGAGCACTCCGGCGAACGGCTCGACGCTGCTACGGGGCGGCTGGACCAGAAGCGGCACGGCGTACTGCCCCGCGGCTTCCCGCACCTTGTCGACTCCAGGCCCGCTGCGGTTGCCCGGGATCATGACGGCCACGACCCGTGCTCCGAGCGATATCAATGTCCGCAGACCGGCAACGCCGAGCTCACCGTAACCGAAGTAGGCAACACCACCAGGCACGGGTCCTTCACCGGCCCGCGCCTGCGAGGTCGTGACTGCGGCTGATAGACCTCGACGTCGACGCCGAGGTCCTGCTTCATCACTTCCCGCACGTGATCGCCCGAGCGCTTGAGCACCTTCAGCCAGCCGTACTCCCAGTCGCGGATGCCGGCGAGCCAGGCCGAGCAGCCGCGGCAGGGCCACGCCTCGGCGCCGCTGTCCTTCGAGATGCAGACGCCGATACCAGTTGAACCGCTCGCCCTGCCAGATCTCCTTCAGGGTCGCGTCGTTGACGTTCGGGAACAGCGTCGCGGTCTTGAACGAGATGTCCTGGCCGCACAGCGCGACGCGGCCGAGCGTGTCGACGTTCATCCGCTCGAACGGCCACACGCACGGCTCCTTCTGCTCGGTCGGCATCGTCTTGTAGAGATGCGGATCCAGCGCGTGGCCGAGCGGAATCGTCGTGTTGTCGTCCCACGACAGGAACTTGCGCGTGATCACCTCGTCGACGCCGACATCCTCCATCCAGAACTTGACCGCCGCATCCATCTTTCCTTCCATGATGTCCTGCCGGATCATGGACACGACGATGCGGTTCGTCGTGCGGAACTCCTTGCGCATCGCGAGCGCCGCGCGGACGTTGCCGACGTGGTTGTCCCACCACTGCTGCGGATCCCGCGGCGCGCCGCGATGCGGCGGCCGGACGATCGCGTAGGTGTCGGGGTCGCCGGCGTCCATCGAGAATTCGATCAGATCGATGCCCGCCTTGAGCACCCGCTCGAGCTTCGTCCGCGATAGGTCGGCAGCGGTCCGAACATGCTGCCGTTGGTGTTCATCCAGACCCGCGCGCCCTTGGCCTTGGCGTACTCCACCATGTCGACCATCTGCGGGTGGAGCATCGGCTCGCCGCCGCCGGTGCAGCGCATCCACGCGCCGTACTCGCCGCACTCGTCGGCCATCTTCTCCCACAGCGGCACCGGCATCAGATCGCCGTCGTGCTGCGTGGTAGAACTGCCGCAGCTCGGAGTTGCCGTCGGTGTACGGACACATCGGGCAGCCGAAGTTGCACGGGTAGATGATGGAGATGACCACCATCAGCGGGAACTCTTCGGCGCCCGGTCGCAGTCCGTATTGCCTGCTCGATCTGCACTGAATTGCATCCACCTTGGTCTCCTTCGCGCGCTACTCGCCGGTAATGCGCGATGACCTTGCGCACCGCTTCGATCACATCGTCGGCGTCCGCGTCGGTCATCTTCGGGTAGAGCGGCAGCGAAATGGTCCGATCGGAATAGTACTCCGCGTTCGGGAACATGCCGCGCCGGAACCCGAACGTCTCGGCGTAGTAGGGGTGCAGGTGCACGGCGCGGAAGTGGACGCCGATGCCGACGTTCTCGGCCTGGATCGCGTTCATGATCGCGTCGCGATCGGCTGTCAGATGCTCGGTGCGAACGACGATCGGGTACAGGTGGTAGGCGTGCTGTCGCCCAGGGGCGCTCCGCCGGCAGCGTTGATCTCGGGAAGGTCGCGCAGCCCGGCGTCGAGCCGCGTTCTTCAGCGCGACGCGGCGCGCCTAGAACCGCTCGATCTTCTCGAACTGCGACCGCACGAGCGCCGCCTGCAGGTCGAACATGTTGTACTTGTAGCCGGGAGCGATGATGTCCCAGTGCCGGTACCCGTCCGTGCCGTACCGCTTCCACGCGTCGCGGCTGATGCCGTGCAGGCCATGATCGCGATCCGATCGGCCCATCCCGGATCGTTCGTCGTGAGCGCCCCGCCCTCGCCGCTCGTGATGTTCTTCGTGGCGTAAAACGAAAAGCACGTCATGTTGGCGATGCCGCCGACACGACGTCCTTTGTATTCGGCGCCAATGGCGTGCGCCGCATCCTCGATCACCGTGCAGTCCGTGACGCGCGCCAATGCGCCATGATCGCGATCGAGGTCACATGGGTGGCCCGCGAAGATGGACGGGAATGACCGCCTTCGTCCTCGGCGTGATCGCCGCCTCGATCGGCGGCGGCGTCGATGTTGAACGTGTCGGGCTCGACATCGACGAACACCGGCGCGCACCGCGATGAACGATGACGTTCGCGGTGGACGCAAACGTGATCGGCGACGTAATGACCTCGTCGCCCGGCGCCGACGCCCGACGGCTTCGAGCGCGAGATGGAGCGCCGCGGTGCACGAGTTCACCGCGACGCAGTGCTGGCTGCCCCGTATAGGCGGCGAGATCGCTGCTCGAAAGCTCTTGGTTCGTGGGCCGGTCGTGAGCCAGCCCGAGCGCAGCGTCTCGACGACGGCGAGCTCGTCTTCTGCGTCGATGAGCGGCTGATGAAACGGCAGGAACGAGGAGCGAACCGGAGTCCCGCCGCGAAGCGCGAGCGTCTCACTCGCCTGGATTGTCACGGTATCTCGTTCATCGTAGGTGACTTGCGCGTAACCGGTCAACTGCCACGGCGGCCTCCTGCGCGGCGATTTCCGGGTCACTTCATAGACGGCCCACTGAGCCCGGTCGTATCGCAGCGTGAACAGTTCCGGCAGCGCATCCAGCGCCGCGTGCAGCTCCGCGTAGTAAGGAGGATCGACCAGCACGTGCGTCACGCCGAGCGCTTCGACGAAGGCGGTGCGTTCGGCCGCCGTTTCCACCGAGTTGAAGAACGGCTGCACCCGGTCACGCTGCATCCGCTCGTCAAAGAACCTGTAATAGTCGCCGAACAGCTCATCCTCGTTGAGAAACGTCGCGTCGAGAGCCGGAAACGCCACTGCCTGCTGAGGCATGAACAGCTGCGGCGCATAGGCCATCCACCGATCGACGGCAAACACGCCGTCTGCCGGCATATTCTTCCGAACCCACTCCGTGAGATCGCGATCTGGCGGACACACCGTCCGCGCGGGCACGACGTCATCGCCGGCGGCAAACCGTGCGGCGGCGCCTCGTGTGGTCACACAGGAATCCGCGCAACGATCGAGGCCGGAGTATCGGCGCGACCGCCTGGCAGTGCAGGAGCGGCCGTCAGCGGCGACAGGGTTGCGCGCGCCGTCAGCACCGTGAACGGGATCATGAACAGTACAAACGGAACTGCGCTTCTGTAAAAAGGCGCATCCAACGTCGGCTGAAACGACGCGACAGCGCGGCGGCCCCAGGTCGATGCGAGCGCCGCAGGCACGATGAATCCGAGTGCCCACATCAGTGCGGCTGTTGCCGCAAACAGGAGAACGCCCGGATACTGAAGCCATTCGAGACGGCTACGGCCAAAGTAGGGGTGATCGTCTTGCGGGGGCTGTGCCGGAACGGTGAAGTTGCTGCGATCAATATCGTTCGTGTCGACGACCCGCGGGTGATTGACAAGCGCCTTGATGTTTCCAGGCGAGACGTCGGCGAGCTCGTAATTCCAGACGTTTACATCCTGTGAGTAGTTGCTATTGGGCTCGGCAGAAGCAAGCGAGAACTGTCGCTCGAGCATCAGCCGCTCAGCCTCGGACAACCCTGACGTCCATCTGACACTCACGTGGCTCACGGGCTGCGCCGGTTCGCGCTCGGGAAATAGCGCGACGAGACCGCAAAGTCCCAACGACCACCGCCACAACGGCGCGAAGGCGTTTGGTCAGCAACGACGAAGCTCTCCAGAGCAGCAAGAAACCAAGGCTGTATGCCGCGATGAGCGGTGCGATGAAGCCGCTCGCACTCCGATTGAGCGACAAGGTCACGAGAATGACCAAACAGCCGGCGAGCGTGCCCGCCGCCAGCGGCAGCAGGCGTGTGCGATCGACCCGCATCAGCGCCAGCACCGCCGCGGAAATGGCCGATCCAGCGAAGAGATATACGAAGAACGACACGTTGCGTACCGGCGTGTACAGAATCTCGAAGTAGGTCAGATAGATGTATGGGATCGCCAGCAGCGGCAGCGTCATGATTGCGAGATAAAGCAACGGTACTCGAAGCCATCAGCCACACGAGCGGCCGTTCCGAAAACAGAAGGAGAACCGCCGGCCCGGCAAACAAGAACAGCGGGATAAGGCCGCCCGACAGTTGATCGCTGTTGATCAGGAAGTCAGGAAGCAGTACGGGCGCTGAAGTAGTGACCAACTCGCGGAATGGAGACGTCATTATGATCGAGGCCAATTCCGTGCGATGTGTCTGGACAATATCGCCGACGAGCCCGACGACCGATCTCTGCCACAGGCTGTAGACCAGCGCGATGCTCACGAACGTAGCCAGCAGCACAACCGATCGTCGGAAGTAGACGCGAAACGGCCGCACGATCGCTGCTATCAGCGCGAAGCACGCGATGTACGCGGCAGGCTGGACGATCTCTCGGATGTGGACCATCGTGAGCATCACGACGAGTGTCACTGTTGCGATCAGAAAGAATGAGCGCTCGCGCGGCATCTCTGCGGTCAGATATCCACACGCCATCACGAGGAGGCCGGGCAGGAGAACGTTCATGGCGATGTCGGAGGCGTGGCTGAATGTCGCCAGCTGACCCCAGCCCGAGTCGAAACCCGGAACCATCGCAAAAGCGCCGCTGCAGACGAGAGCCGCCGCGGTAACGCTGACGCCCGACGCGATACCCCTCGCTCCAAACACCGCACGCGCCGCGAGATGGAGCATGACCAGCGCGACCGGCCCCCAGAAGAATCGAAGCTTGTGATACACGAAAAGCGCGTCCAAATCGCTGAGCCTGGCGATCAGCGCCATGAAGTAATGCGTGCCTGGGATCGGGTAGGCATAGACGATACCGGGTGTTACGTACAGATTGTCCAGGCGCGGCGACGCAAGCTCGCTCAAGCGGCGGACGAGCGCCACATGCACCTGGTCCTCCCACCAGGTCACAGGCGAGCCGAGGTTGTACAAGAAGACACTCAGCGCCAGGAGCAGCGAGAACACGATCAGCTCGTCAAGAGTGATGACGACGAGGCCGAACGGACGCCATATGGTGCGGATAGCCAGTAGCGCCGAACCCGTTGCAAGCATTCCAAGGGTGATCGACGCGCCGAGGTGACCGGAAACTGCGAGGACAGCCAGCAAATGAACGAGCCCGAAGCTGATCGCGACGCCGAAGCCGATGACCTCGAGCAATGTGAGCGCTCGGCGTGGTCGCCAGAGCATCGTTAACAGCGCCCCGGGCACGACACCAACCGCGAGCGTCGCCGTCACGAGCTTGAGCGCCGCCGTCAGGGTCTGGCGGTCGCCTAGAAATCGGCACGCGATCGCTGAGCCGACGATCAAGAGCGCGCAAATGCCTGCCACCCGCGCCGACATGACGACACTGGTGCCAGACGCTGGTTGGCTCAATTGCCGTTCGGAATCGCTTCGTACACCGCCCATTGTGCGTGGTCGTACCTGAGCGCGAACTGCTCGGGAAGAGCGTCAAGAACCGGACGCATCTCACCATAGTAAACAGGACTGACGAGCACGTGCGTTACCCCTAGCGTCTTCACGAACGCTGAGCGCTCGCCCGGCGTTTCCACGGCGTTGAAGAACGGCTGCGCGCGATAGCGGCGCACTCGCTCCTCGAACACTCGATAGTAATCACCGAACAGGCGTCCTCACGGATGAAGGATGCATCGAGCGTTGGAAAGACCACTGCCTGTTGGGGCATGAAGAGCTGCGGCGGATATGGCGTCCAGCGATCGACGGCGAATACCGCCTCGACGGGCACCTGCGTTCGTACCCACTCGATGACGTCACGATTGGGCGGACAGGTCGTCCGCTCGGGCAGGATGATCTCCTCTTCCGCAAACCGAGCCGGCATGCGAGGCGTTGTCACACATGAGATCTGGGTGATCAGGGTATCCGGCGTATCCGCCCGTCCGGCGGGTGGCATCGGCGCCATCCCAAGCGGCGACAGCATTGGCCGCGCCGACCACAGTGCAAATGGAATGATGAACAACGCGTACGGAAGCGCAAACCTGTAGAAGGGTGCATTCAAGGCCCTGTCAAGCGATGCGATGGCGCTGCTCGCTCGAGAAGTCGCGAGTGCTGCCGGCACGATGAATGCGACCGCCCACACGAGCACGGCGGTGACGACCAGGAGCAGCATGCCCGGGAACTGGAGCCAGGCGACGTATTCCACGCCCAGGAACTGATGATCCATCCGGGGCGCTTGTAGTGGCACTGTGAACGTCGTTCGATCGATATCATTGGTGTCGACTGCGTCGGGGTGTGTAACCAGGGCGCGCACATTCTCCACGTGAAAGATCGATCAACCGATATCCCCAGACGTTCACCGCGTCGCTGGAGTCTGCGCCGCGTTCACCGTTTGTCAATCCAAACTGACGTTCCAGCTCAACACGACGCGCATCTGGCAGTCCCGACGTCCACCGCACATTGACCGCGGCTGTCCGCGCAACGGGTTGATGGTCCGGCCACATCGCGAACAGTGCGATCAAGCCGGTCAGGGCCAGAATTGCGCCGCGCGCATTGATCGTGCGTGACAGCGGCGCTCCAGTGACCCACAGGAAGGTCAAACCGTAGGCCGCAATCAACGGCGCAACGAAACCGCCATAGCTCCGATTGAGGCAAAGTGTCGTAAGCAACGCCAGCAAACCACCGCCTACTCCCGCAACGAGTGGCAGCAGGCGAGTGCGATCGATGCTGGCGAGGGCGATCACGGTGACGTAGACGAAGGTCCCCGCGAGACAGATAGACGAAGAAGATGACGTTGCGAACTGGAACGTGCAAGATCTCGAAGTACGTCAAATAGACATAGGGAGATGCGAGCAGCGGGACGCTTATCACCGCGAGGTACGCAACCGTGCTCGAAGAAATCAACCAGACCAGCGGGCGGTCGACGGAACACCAGGACTACTGCCGGGCCGGCGAACAGAAGAACGGTGTCAGACCGGCGAAGACCTGATCGAAGTCCTGAACGAAATCGCCGAGCGCGCTCGGCGCGGACCCGAGGACCAGCGTTCGGAGCGGAAGGGCAGAGGCCGTCGACAGCAGTTCTGCCGCTGACTCCTTCGACGATGTCGTTCACCTCCGGAACGATCGTGGCCTGCCATCGCGTGTAAATCACCGCAACGACCAGCGTGAGGACGAGCAACGCGGACGGCGCGGCCGAGATACGGCCGAAGCGCTCTACGCCGCGGTCACGACGACGAGAAAACATCCGAGGTATGCCGCAAACTGGACGACCTCCCTGATGTGAATCATCGTCAGCATCAGGACGAGCATCGAAGTCGCGGCGAAGAAGAAGGAGCGTTCCCGCGCGACGTCGGACTGCAGATACCCGAACGTGACGACCAGCAGCGCCGGCAGCAGCACCGTCATCGCGACGTCTGGCACGTAGCTGTACGGCACCAGCTGACCCCACCATGCCGGAAACCCGGCGACCATCGCGAACGCGCCGCTGCAGACGAACACGACCGCAGTCACGGTGACGGCGCACGCGACAGCCGGGCAGCCGAAGACGGCAGCGTGCCGCAAGGTAGAGCATCACGAGCGCCGCCGGGCCCCAGAAGAAGCGCAGCTTGTGATACAGGAACAGCGGATCGATGTCGCCGAGCCGCGCGATCAGTGCCATCAAGTACAGCGCTCCCGGGAACGGATACGTATAGACGACGCCTGGGGCGACGTACAGGTTGTCGATGCCGCGGCGCCTGCAGTTCGCTGAGGCGCCGCATGATGGCGACGAGCACCTGGTCTTCGTAGACGTCGAATGGGGAGCCCTGCAGGTACAAGGCACCGCCACGGCGACGAGCACACCAAGCACAATCAGCTCGTCGATCGTAAAGATCACCGTGATCGACGACGCTCGACACGGCTCGCACGACCATGACGAACGAGGCGAGCAGAAGGCCGATCAAGATGAAATTCGGACTCGCGTGAGTCGACACGGCCACAATCGTCAGGAGGTGCACGACGCCGAAGCTGAAGGCAATGCCGAACCCCAGGAGTTCGAGCACGTGCAACCGGGGCCGAACGCGCCAGAGAAGCGTGATCAACGCACCGGGGACGACAGCGAGAGCGAGGGTGGACGTGACGACCTTGAGTGCGGCGGTTGTCGCCGAATCGGCACCGATGAAATGGCACCCGACCCCGGCGAGGACGAGGACGGACATGAATACGGCAACGACGGACGTCGGAAGCTCAAAGCCGTCGGCCGATGTGACGTCGACCGGTTCAGGGTCGGTCGTTCTCAGATGATTCATGGCGCAGGTCGCGCAGCTCGGCGAGCGCTTTCGCGAGCGGTGACCGCATCGTGTTCGTGCGTCCTCTGAAATGAGCTGCCGCGGAAGTCGAGATCGACCAACAGCATGCGCGAGGCAAGGCGTGTCGTCTCATTCGATTCCGTTCCGCGAAGAGCCTCGGTGAGTGCCGCAATGCGCCCGAACAGCAGCTGAACTTGCGCCTCGGTGGTGCCTTCGAGCGGTCGTCCAGCCGCACGCTCCAGCGGAAAGCGTTCGAGCAGCTGCGTCAGTTCGTCGGAAGTCAGCGTGCGCCGCGGCACGCCGTCAATAATACTTATTCTCATCGCTTCCTCACGAACGCGGAAATCCAACCTGCGCCCGACGTGAGCCTCGATGGACGGTCTATGGGACAATCGCCCCATGACGACGCCCATTACGAGACTCCTTGGCGCGTTCGGCCTCGCGCCTGTCTCACAGGTGCAGCAGTTGAACGGTGACGTGCGACGTACGGACGCGAAGATCGCGCAACTCGAGCAAAAGCTCGAGGAAGTCCGCGCCGATGCGTCGAACTGGAAACGCCGGTACGAAGACACCACCGAGGCGGTATCTGGCTGGAAACAGGCGGCGCACCGGGCCCAGGCCGAGACCGAGCTCATGAAGCGCGACGCCGACCGGATCAAGGCGGAGTTCGAACGCGTCAAAGCCGAACTCGAACGGGAGCAGCCGCGAACGGTGGAGGAGAGGCGCCGCGTGGAATCGTTAAAGGCAGAGTTCCAGGGAATGCGGGCGCGCGTCGAAAACGCGCACAGGGTTACCGATTCGGCCAACGAACAGCTGATAGCGATGGAAGTCAAGCTGGATCTCATCGAAGCCGCGATTCAGGTTCTCGACATGCGGACGCGGGAGCAGGCCGTCTCGAGCGCACGATGACAGCGTCAGCCTCACTGTTTGTCAGCATCGTCATCACGGCGCGGCACGACAACTACGGAGGAGACTTCCGCGACCGCATCGCGACGCCTCTGCGCTTCAACTACGAGCGATTGTCTGAGCGCGGTGTGCCCTATGAATTGATTCTGGTCGAATGGGATCCGATTCCGGGTCGCCCGCTGCTGTGCGAGATGCTCGCGCAGGAGCTGCCCGACGCGGTAAAACGCGTCTTGCGCACGGTCGTCGTCGCATCGGAGTACCAGGCGGCCATGACCCAGAATCCGCGAGTGCCCTACCTGGAGTATGTCGCCAAGAACGTCGGCATCCGTCGCGCGGCGGCTCCGTTCGTGCTCGTCACGAACGCCGACATCCTCGTCGGCCGCGAAATCGTGGACGCCATCGCCGACCGGCGGTTGCAGGCCGGCACGATGTACCGCGCACCGCGCTGCGACATCAAGCTCGGTGTCGATCAGATTGGCCTGCAGTGGTCAGCCCTGGAGGATCGTGCAAATCAGGTTCGCCAACCGGACTTGAAACCACCGCTTTTCTCGAGCGCCGCGGGGGATTTCCTGCTGAGTGATCGGGACACGTTTCATCGACTTCGAGGGTTCAACGAGGTCTACCGTGCCGCCAGGGCCGGGATCGACACAAACTTCATGGTCAAGGTGCATGGCGCCGGCATTCCAATCGTGCAAATCGGGGGAGCCGTCTACCACGTCGATCACGTGGGAAGCCTGCGCGTCTCAAAAGCGCTGCATCGCGAGAATCGTACCGAGTCCCCGTGGGGCGATCTGGACTGGCACTCCGAGCGCGTGACGTACAACAACTCCGACGGGTGGGGGTTGGGACTGGCGCCTTCACGCCAGCGTCCGGACGGTATCGAGTTCCTCGATTTCGACTGGCGGGCGGTGCCACCGCTCGTGGAGCTGCGGCGGATCGTGTTGCCGGCTCGCGTCGCGGACCGCGCGACGGTTTAGCGCGTCGTCAGGCTGGTTCTCCGGCTTCGGCCCGCCCGCGTTTCTGCTCCTTCTTCTGCCTCTTTTTTTGCTGTTTCGCGAGCTGGCTTCTCACCTTTCGCTCGGCAGCTTTGGCTTCGACTTTGAGGGCCGCGTCGCGCTCGGCACGAGCGGCACGACGCTTCAGGATGGGCTGCAGCATACGGGCCGCGAGCCATGACGGCCGTCCATCAATCGCTGGTCTCGTTGCCGCAGTTTCTATGGCATCGACAAGCCTTGGTGTTGAAGGAGCGTCGATCCCATAAGGGCGAATAAACGCTTCCACGAATCGTCGGCATCGTGCGTCATCTTCGACGCCGGCATGAAGCGCGGCATCAAGCTGGAGCAGATGCTCCGGGAAATCGCGGGCCACGTGCACCAGCCCGCCGCCCGCCTCGCGCAGGTAGTGAAAATGAACCGTTCCCACTTGCGTCTCACGGAACTCGGCCGCGAGCAGCGTATACACCTGACGGCCCACGATTGCGCTTTCGATCTCTGCCGTGGTGTTAATCCCCACGACCGCAGCGCTGTGATAGATCGAATCGAAGTAGTCGGCCTTGCTCGCGGCATCGATCGGGATGGCGCCAGCCCTCGGATAGATCGCGAAGTTTGCGAGATCGCTCGCGTCAAACTGAGACCACTGCTCCTCATTCTGCGGATGCGGGCGGACAAGTACTCCCGCATTACGCAATCCGGGCGATGACGACTCGCGCAGCTGTCTGATCCACTGGCGAACGAACGCTGTTTCGTCCGGTGCAACAAACTTCGACGAGCAGAGATAAAGCAGGTACGGTTGAGCCGCGTCGAGGCCGACACGTGTGCAGAACGCTTCGCGGGACGCGGAAGGCTGCCAGGTGAACCAGTGATCGAACTGCTGAGCGCCGGTCACGGCCACACGGTCCGCTCGAACACCATGCAGTTCAACGGCTTCCTTCCTCATATGGTCGTTCCACACCGTCACCAGATCGAAGCGGCCATGAATCAATCCCTTGTTCGTCAGGTTGTCCCAGCTCCCCACGCACAAAACAGTCCTGATGCGGCGCGCTCGCGCAGCCCGGACGTATTCGCGTTGTGGTGAGCCAGGTTCGATGAGAGGTGAGATCAGCAGCAGGTCGGGCTGTTGATCGGCGACGAACGCGTCGATCTCATCGCTGACGGGAATAGATTGCTCCAGCAGGCGATACCAGGCGGCGAGGACCGCCAGACCGGGACGACTGGCAAACGGGCCATGCTGAGTCATCCGCAAGACTGCCGCGGAAACATCCTTGGCGGCGCGTGCTCGCAACTTGGGCGCATCCCGGTACAGAGGTGTCAGGTAACGCAGGTAATCGAGCGTGCCGCGCAGCTCGCGCCCCAGCGCACCCCAGGCGTCATCACGGAATGGCGCGGATCCGCGCGAGAACAGCGGGTACTCGCCGCAAAGCTGTTGAGCGATATTCGTCGTGTCGACAAGCCAGTGGCGATCGTCGTTCAGAAAGGCCACGTGCACGCGGTGGCCGCGCTCGCACAGCACGCGCAACGTCGATTCGAAGTTCCGGACGAACCCGGAGTGCCGCATGATGAAGAGAATCTTCAAGCCATCCGCATCGTAACAAAGCAGGACCGTCGGAGCGAAGCGCCGAGCGCGCTCGGACGCATTACGCGCGCGTCCTGGGCCCTCGTCCTGGACCCTGCCTCAACGGCAACAGCTATAATCGTTGGCGCCGGTTCACCCGCGGCGTCCTAGGCGCGCGGAGCGCGCCAAAGCAGATACTGTCAACCAGCCAAGGGCGAGGCTCAGCCGAGTAGGGGATATCAAGAGCGAGCCCTTGGCTGGTTCACGAACCCAACTCTCATGCTGGACAAGCTCCCGATCCTTCGTACCCGTGCGGCGCTGCGACAGAAAATCGAGAAGCTCGAGGCCATGTCAGCGGAAATGAAGGGACTCCGCGAGCAGCTTTCCGAGATGACGGCGCTGAAAAGGGCGTTCGAGAAGAGTACCAAGCTGCTCGAAACGCACAAGACGCCCGTGGTATCTGCGAAGGACCTCAAGCGGATCGTGAAGCACGAGGGGCAGAATTATCGGGAGGCGCGTCCCTTTCCGAATGCCGTTCTCGACAATTTCGTGGATGCCGGCATCCTGCGACGGGTGGCGAATGAGGTCGCGGAGATGGACCGCACAGGGTGGCACAGGACGACGACTCCACGCGAGCGGAAGTTGTCAACCGAGGACGATTCTGTGTTCGGGCCGTTCACGCGCCGCGTATTCGCTGCGCTGAACTCCAGCCTTTTCGTGACGTTTCTCGAGGAGCTCACAGGCATTGAAGGCCTGATTGCCGACCCACATCTCCGCGGCGGCGGACTGCACGAAATCGAGCGCGGGGGACTGCTGGGAGTTCATGCGGACTTCAATTTCTACAAGCGAATGCATTTGTGGAGGCGTCTCAACGTCCTGATCTATTTGAATGCCGAGTGGAATGAGGAGTGGGGCGGTCACCTGGAGCTGTGGGATGGCGAAGCGAAGACATGTGTGAAACGGATCGCCCCGACTTTTAATCGAGCAGTCATCTTCGACACGTCGAGCCGCAGCTACCACGGACATCCGCACCCGCTGAATTGTCCCGAGGGACAGTCGCGCCGATCGCTGGCGTTGTACTACTACACCGTCGACTATCCGTACCCTGAGGACTTGACGCCTCACAGCACGTTGTTCATTTCCGATCAACCTCAGTAGCACGCCTTCGCGTAATGAGCAGCGAGACGACGAAGGTATAATTGCGCGATCATGGCTCCTTCCGGGTACCGACTCCAATATCGCGCGGTCTGACGAAGCCAGCATTGCATCGCTCGCGCAGAGTGTCTCGCTCATCCAGCGTCAATGCGAGGAAATCCTGACCCGGCTCGACGCGATGCGTGAGGAGCTGTCGCAGCTCGCCGTTCGCGAATCGGAATTGCGAGTCATTCTCGAGCGCAATACGGAATACGAAGGCCAGCTGGATCGACTCGACAAGGTGATTGGCAAGAAAGCCACTCCGGACTGGATCGTCGCGGCGATTGCTGGAGCGCCTCTTCAGGTCGAGCCTTTTCCGTACACAGTTATCGATCGTGTGTTGCCAGGGTACCTGTACGATGCGTTGTTGCGGGGTCTTCCATCTGCCGAACTGTTCCCGACCAAGGCCGACGGCAAGCAGCAGCTTGCGGTGCCTTTTTCCCTGGCGCCGACCTATTCACAGCGCGTGTGGACCTATCTCGTGGACGAAGTTATTCCGACGCTCATTGCACCGTCCATCATCGAGAAGTTTCGCCCGCGGATCGACGAATGGATTCTGCGCAACTGGCCGGACGTGCATCCGCGTTCCGTCGAACTGCGCGGGAGCGGTGGCCGTATCATGCTGCGTCGTCGCGGTTATCGCATCAGGCCGCACCGCGATCCGAAGTGGTCGTTCATCACCTGCATCCTGTATCTCGCCCGGTCCGGCGACGATGAAGCATGGGGAACGCAGCTCTACGCGGTCGATGGCGATGAAGAAGCGAAGGACGCCGCGCCATTCTGGATCAACGACAATCGGTGCCGGCTTGTCGAGGACGTCAGTTTCCGGCCCAATCGGCTGCTCGTGTTTCTGAATTCCGGGGGCGCTCACGGCGCCCACATCCCTGAAGATGCGCAACCGGAAAATCTCGAGCGCTACATCTACCAGTTCCGCGTCGGCCCAGGCGTCGAGGCGGTTTCGATGTTGAAGTCGATGCTTCCGGAAGAGCGGCAGGCATTGTGGTCGGGAAAAGCGCTGGTTGATTATTGAGACTCGGCTGCCGCGCGTCGGACTCTCTGCTCTCCTTCGCGGCTGTCACACGACGTCACGCTGATGAACATCCTGTTCGTCATGCGCACGGCCGGATATTTTCCCTATCACCAGACGACGATTGAGCATCTGCTTCAACGCGGGAATCAGGTCACACTTCTCTTCGACCACGACTCAGGGCCGATCGACGAACGCGGATTCCAGGAATGGTTGGCCGCCGGGCATCAGGTTACGGTCGGCAAGACCTTACGACGCGGCGGTATCTGGCGTCGCGTTCTGTTTGCCACGCGCGAAGCGCGCTCGTACGCAAGCTATTGCCGGCGGGGGCCGGAGGCGAAGTTCTATCGGGAGCGTTGGCGGCAGTACCTGCCTGCGTGGCTGCGTCGACGGTCAGAAGACAATCAGTTGGTGCGGGCGGTCTTCCACCTTCCATTCACCCAGCAGCTCCTCGGTGCCGTAGAGCGCATCTCCCCGGCAAGCCCCGACATCGTCGCAGCGCTGCGGCGGGATGGACGGGAGTGCGTTGTGGTGTCGCCCATCAATTTGCGGTTCGACGAAGAAGTCGAGTACGTCAAAGCCGCCAGGAAGCTGAGAGTGCCCGCGGTCGTCCCCGTACTCAGTTGGGACAACTTGACGACCAAAGGGCTTTTCCACGTGCAGCCTGACCTGGTTCTGGCATGGCACCATGGGCATTGCGAGGAAGCGCAGGCCATCCACGGTGTCCCAGCCGATCGCGTCGTGATTACCGGGTCACCCTTTTTCGATAAGTGGTTTGGAATCAGCCGCCCCATCAGCCCTCGGGAGACGATCTGCAGTCGAATTGGGATCGATCCTGACAAGCCGTATCTCCTCTATCTCGGATCGTCCGCAAACATTGCGCGGGACGAGTCATGGCTTGTCATCGCATTGTTCGACGCGATTCGCCGCGCGGAAGACCCCGCACTGAAGGACCTGCAGATCGTTTTCAAGCCCCATCCGGCCAACCTGCGCCCATTACCGTCGCTCGATGAGGCGAGGATCGCGATCTATCAACGCGAGCGAGGTCGGCCTGACACGGCGGACGCGATCGCGGAGTTCCGCAACATATTGCACCACGCGGTCGCTGTGATTGGCATCAACACAACCGGTATGTTGGACGCAGTGCTTTGCGACCGGCCGTGTATCGCGCTCGCCGTTAAGAAGTACCGGCAAACCCAGGCGCACACGCCACACTTTCGACGCATGCAGGAATCGAAGGCTCTGCTGACGGCCGGATCAGTTCGGGTTGCCGTCGAGATGCTCGGTCGGATCATCGCGGGAGACCAACAATCCGCGTCGGCGCGGCAGCGTTTCGCCGCAACATACGCTCGGCCGCGCGGGCTTGGTTCGGACGCCGGACTGGCCGCCGCCATCGCGATTGAGCTGGCGGCTCAAAACCGAAGCGCCAGTGAGATCGACAAGGCGATCGATCGAGAGCTCGGCCACTGGCCACATTCCGGCGCTCAGACACTCGCGCGTGAACCCGCGAGGTGACGCGTCCGACCGTGGCTAGGATCTTCGGGCCTTCACGGCGGAGCGGGTTTCCCGGTCGACTTCCCTCCGTCTTATGGTTTCACGCTTGTCGTGCAGCTGTTTCCCTTTCGCGAGCGCCAACAGGACCTTGACCCGTCCCTTGTTGAAGTAGAGCTCGAGCGGCACCAGCGTCAAACCTTTTTCGGCCGTTCGTCCAACCAGCTTACGGATCTCATGACGATGGAGAAGCAGCTTGCGCTGACGTAGCTCTGCGTGCTGCGCATAACCGCGATGGCTGGTACGGGCTGATGTGCACGTTGAGGAGCCAGACCTCTCCATTCTCGACGCGCGCATAGCTGTCGCGCAGGTTGACGCGGCCTTCGCGAATCGCTTTGACCTCGGTGCCGAGCAGCACGATCCCGACTTCCCATGTCTCGAGGACGTGATAGTCGTGACGCGCCTTGCGGTTTTCTGCTATTACCCGATGCGCTCGTTCGCGCTCGGTCTTCTCGGCCACGTGGGAATCGTACCCGATCGGGTTATCCTTCGGCCGTGGCACTCACCATCGCGTTCGCCCAGACCAATCCGACCGTCGGCGACGTGTCGGGCAATGCCGGTCTGATTCGCCGCGTGCGCGACAACGCCACCTCGCTCAGCGCCGATCTGGTCGTCTTTTCGGAGCTGGTTCTGGCGGGATACCCCCCGGAAGACCTCGTCGTGCGGCCGGCATTCGTCCAGGCAGCCGAGGCCGCACTTCGCGGACTCGAATCCGAGAGCGGGGCCGGCGTGCCGGGGATCGTAATCGGGCTCCCTTGGGCCGTTGACGGTCGTGTGTACAACGCAGTCGCACTCGTCGCCGACGGCCGAACGGAACTGCGCTTCAAGCGCGAGCTGCCGAACTACGGTGTCTTCGACGAAAAGCGCGTCTTCACGCCGGGGCCGATCCCCGAACCGGTCGCCTTCCGCAACGTGCGGGTTGGATCGCCGATCTGTGAGGACGTTTGGTACCCCGACTGCGTTGCTCATCTTTCCGAGGCGGGTGCTCAGCTGCTGCTGGTTCCGAACGGGTCGCCGTTCGAGGTCGACAAGTTCGACCAGCGTCTCGACCTGGTGCGGAATCGCGTCCTCGAATCCAGGCTGCCGATTGCATATGTCAATCAGGTCGGCGGACAAGACGAGCTTGTGTTCGACGGCGGATCATTCGTGATGAACGCCGACGGCGCGCTCGCGCACGTGCTTCCCTTCTGGCGTGAGGCGCTGGCAATCTCGCAGTGGAGCTGCCGTGATGGTCGCTACGTGTGTGAGGGTCGGGTCGACTGGGTCGAGGAACCACGGCTGCCGTCGATCTACAGCGCAATGGTCCTGGGATTGCGCGATTACGTGCAGAAGAATCGCTTTCCCGGCGTTGTCCTCGGGCTTTCCGGCGGAATCGACTCAGCGCTGACGGCGGCGGTTGCCGTCGATGCCCTTGGCGCTGCGCGCGTCCGTGGCGTTCGACTGCCGTCCCGTTTCACCAGTCACGCGAGCCAGGACGACGCCACGGAGACGGCGACGCTGCTGGGCATCCGGCTGGAGACCGTATCGATCGATCGACCCGTCGCTGCGCTCGAATCGGTGGTCGAACCGCTGTTCACGGGACGCCCTCGCGACATAACGGAGGAGAATCTTCAGGCGCGTGTCCGCGGTGTTCTGCTGATGGCCATGTCCAACAAATTCGGCGACATGCTGGTCACAACCGGCAACAAGTCAGAGATGTCGGTCGGTTATGCCACGCTCTACGGAGACATGTGTGGCGGCTACTCTGTGCTCAAGGACATCTACAAGACCGAGGTCTATGCGCTGGCGCACTGGAGGAATGAGCACGTTCCGGAAGGTGCTCTTGGCCCACCCGGCCGGGTCGTGCCGGAGTCATCTCTCACCAAAGCTCCGACTGCCGAGCTGCGACCGAACCAGACCGACCAGGATACGTTGCCGCCTTATGACGTGCTGGATGCGATCCTTCACGGCCTGATCGAAGACGAGCAGAGCATCGATCAGATCGTGTCCCGCGGCTTCCCCCGCCATCTCGTCGCACGAATTCAGCACATGCTCTATTCCGCTGAGTACAAGCGGCGCCAGGCGCCGCCCGGCGTCAAGATCACGCGCAAGAGCTTCGGCCGTGATCGCCGGTATCCGCTTACAAACGCATTCCGTGAATCGTAGCCTCTGCGATCTGCGCAGAATATAATCAGGCCGGCTTCTTCATGTCACATATGGGTCCGCGCGGCGCGACGTACGCGCTTGCCGCCCTGTTCGCGCTTGCACTCGCTTGTGATCTGCTATGGATGCCGATCCAAGTGTCGGACAGCCTCGGTGAGATTCTCGAGGCACGACAATCACCCTCGTTGGCGGCGTCGTTCATTGATAGCTTCGGCAGCGAGGCGTATCTCCGCCCGCTACGGATCGCTCAAATCAAGGCTCTGTTCGACCTCGCAGAGGGCCGCCATTACTGGGCCGTTTATCGCGGCTTTCACGCGCTTCTGATCGTCGCAGCGATTCTGCTTTTCACGCGCGCCCTGCGCGTGAGAACAGCGATGGACTTCGCTGCGGCGGCAGTCGCGTTGGTCGTACTCATCGGACTGCACACGTTCCGCGGCACGGTACAGGAAGCGTTTCCCATCAACCATTTCCTCGAGATCGTGGTCCTGTGTCTGGTCGTACTCAACCTCGCGCAATCGCGAGGTGGAATCTGGGTCGACGTCGGGGCCGCATTGACGTTCGCGGTCGGGGCGTTGACGCTCGAGTCCGGCCTCTTGGTGTGGGTTGTCGCCGTCGCGGCGTGGGCCGTCGGCTGGCGCGGAATCTCGATACGCGGCTTGTCCACAATGACGGTGCTCCTCGTTGGCTATGGATATCTGCGCTTTGTCCATCTGGCCACGGGTGTACCCTCGCTGACCGAACGCGGTTCGGGCTATCTACTCGAGGTTCTCACTCCCGATGAGCTGGAGCGTCGATTTGGAACGCAGCCTCTGGGGTTCTATGCGTACAACGTACGCAGCGTCGGCCGGGTCCGTTCTCTTTGCCGAGCCGCGAAGTGGTGTCTTCGAGACCGTGAGTGCCTGGCTAAACGACAGGCCGCTGAGGCGCGAACTGCTGCTTGTCGCGACGTCGGTCGTGACCACAGGCAATCATCGCGTGGACGGCCGTCCTCCATATCGCGCGACGGCAACCGCTGGGGGACACGGCGCGCTTCATCGTTGTTTTCGTCGTGGTCCTGGCCGCCAATGCGACACTGTCTTTTGCCTACACGAAGGACGAAATCATGAGTGTCGCCGGCGTCTTCTACGCGCTTGCGGCGTTCGGCGCCATACGCGACCTTGCGACGAGGTACCGGTTTGCGCATCGCGACCGCTGCGGCCGGCATACTGCTCGTCGGCGCCGTCGCGACAGGGTGGTCGGTTCGTGCGGCGGGTGTGCATTACGTGTTGCGATCGCAGGCGATCAAACATCAGATCGATTGGGTCGAATTGCTCGGCCGGTGGCACCGTGAAAACAGATGGCCCACGGACGCTGTCGAAGAGCGGCTCATCCTGCGGCTTCATGCCGACGCCGTACACATCAAACTGCCCAACACGCGCATCGGACGTCCCGACTGGCCGAATCGCCTATGGATCGAGTAACCGCGTCGAGCCGTCTCTGGCTTGTTGTCTCGGTACCGCCCGTTATCACGGCGCTCGCGTGGATTGGCACGCTGGCGCTCACCGCAATGACCGGAACCCATCCAATCTGGGTGACCACAGCGCGCAATCTCGCCGAGGCCGCAGCGTTTCGCGACGGAGGCGCCGTGGTTCGCTTCGTCGAGGCGGGCCAGCAGATCGGTAAGGCCGCCGAAGTCCGCGGCGGGGTGATTCGCTCCGAAACGACCACGCTGACACCCGTGGAAGCCGCGGCTGCCGCACGCGATGAGGCGGTGGTGCAACTGCTCTTCGATCTCGGCGCCTCACCGGATCCCGCTGGATGGCATCGCGCATTCTGCATTTCGGATGCGAGCCGCGTGCGAGAGATTCTCAAAGCACATCGGCCCCCCGGTGTGGTCGAGGATTGTGCCCAGCAGTGAGAACCGGGCTGCCGCCGTGGCAGCTGCATCGATTGGCATGTTCGTCGCCACGTTCGTGTGGCGGTTTCTGACATTTACCGGCTTCTCCAACGATCACTACGCGCATCTGGCTCTGGCGCAGCAGATGCTGCTCGGCGAACATCCGATTCGGGACTTCTCGGATCCCGGTTGGCCGCTCACATACGTCGTTTCCGCACTCGGCTGGTACGCGCTGGGTGATGTGATGGGAGTGGAGTGGTTCATCGTTACGGCTGGGTTCGCGCTTGGCGCGGCGTTTACTGTAATTGCGGCTCACCGGCTCTCTGGATCGCTGACGATTGCCCTATTTGTCGCGGCCCTCCAGCTCGTGATATTCCCGCGAACCTACTCGTATCCGAAGATGTTGGCGTATGGTGCGGCAGGATGGGCGATGCTCGTTGTTGCCGCCAATCCATCGAACCGGCGCTTGATCTGCCACAGGGGCGTTGACTGCAGTCGCATTTCTGCTGCGACACGACCACGGTGCATACATCGGCGCGGCGTCGGTTGTGTGCGTTGTACTTGCAACGGGCCGTGACTGGCAGCTTGCGATGCGGCGTGTTGCCGTTCTTGTTTGTGCGACCGCGGGGTTCGTTGCCCCATGGGCACTCTATGTGTCACTCAATAGCGGACTCGTCAACTATTTCGACCGCGCACTCGAATACGCGCGAATCGAGGCCAACGCCACATCGCTCAAGACGTCACCGCGCTTCACGTTTGTGCCGGGCCTGCCGCTTTTCGGTCTGGCCAGGCCCAATCGGCCGCTCGCCCAGGTGAGCTGGAAACCCGAAACAACTGACACACAGCGGCAGGCGCTGGAACAACGCTATGGCCTGGAGTATGTACGTGAAGGAGACGACGCGCGTTTCTACTACGTTCACGACGCGACGGCCGCGAACATCGAGGCACTCGTCGATGATCCCAACGTAGCGGGCACGGTCGGGTTCGGACGCGTTCAGCGGCCCGCCTGGCGCGAGTTCCTGGCCCGCGTCTCACCACTCCGTCTCGCACCTACGCTGCACAGTCGGCAGAACGCACAGACATGGCTGGTACTGGCTGTTCTGGAGCTTGCCGGTTGTCGTGATCGCGATGCTCGGCTGGCGATCGTTTCACGGTGGCGAGCGCTGGCCCGGTGAGCTTGCCGGGGTCGCCGGGCTGCGCTGTAATGACGTTGCTGGTGAATTCGGGTTTTCTCCGAGATCCTCTCTCCGATCGATTGGCGGACGCCGTCGTCCCTCCCTCGCTTCTCGGTGCATGGCTGATTGGGGCCGTGTGGACGACTCGTTGGCGATGTGCGGAGCCTGCAGGTGCTCGTCGGGACGCTCGCTCTTGCCGTCCTGTTTGTCACGACGACAGCCGTCGCGGCCATGGCGGCGCTGCCAGAGCGGATGGACTACACGGGAGTGCGCGAGGGAGCACAGGGCGTTCGCGCACGTGCCATCGCTGTTGGACGCTTGCTCGCGAGCCCGCACCGGCAGGTGCTCGCGCCACCGAGCCGCATTTCCGTAGCGTTGATGCCTTTCTTCAGTTATCTCGACCGCTGCACTTCATCAGCGGATCAGTTGGTTGTGACCGGCGATTACGCAGACGTGCTCGTCCTGGCGAACCGGGGCTTCGCGAGCGACGGCGTCACCTTTGGCGTGTGGTACTCATCGGTCGCACATCAGGCCGAGACGGTCGCCGAGATGGAAGCACGGCCGGCCCTGTTCAGCCTTCTCATTGATGAGGTCGAGCTTCGCAGCCGCTACAAGCAGGTGGCCGACTACATCGCGCGCGACTACTTACCGCTGGCCGACATCGCCGTCGAAGGTAGCGCGCCCGTGCGAATCCTCGTGCACCGCCGTCGAACCGCGGCCCACGTCGATAGTGAGACCGGATGGCCGTGCTTCACGTAAACGCGCAAACGACGACGCGATATACGACCTGGAGACGGGATCTGGCGTCGGCTGTCGTACTCGCTGCAGCGGCCATAGTCGTCGTCGCATCGGTACCGCTCGTCTTCGGTGCCCCGCGGCCGCAGGTGCACATTCGCTGGCGCGAGATCAGCGTGGACGCAACGCGTCGCCCTCGAGCGGCGGTTTGGCCTTACAGAAGCTACTCGACGGGACGACGACGAGTGGAGCTATGTGCCGACCGACACGTCACCGGAACGTCTTGTTGCCATTGTGACCGAGCCCGCGGTGGCAGACACGGATGGCATCAACCGCCGGACCTTTGTCATCTCAGATGCGCCGCCACTCACGCCGCGGCGCGGTGGACTGCTCGACGCGCCGCCGTGGATGCCCAGAGTGACCATGCTCCTCAGCTCCATGCTCGCGTTGCTGTCCGCGCTCTTGTTGGTGCGTGCAACTGTGACGTCCCCGGCCCTGCGCGTGGGGCTCACTCACCCGCCGAGCAATTGATCCGCAGTTCGAGGCCAGCGGTCGCGTATTCCGGGCATGGTCAGGCCGTCTCCTGTCAACGGCACGGAAGTGGGAGGTTCCAGGGCCGGTTGTCGCGGCGGCCGCCGGGCTTCTCGGTGCAACGCTCGCCTGGCGTTTCATGACCTTCACGGGATTCACGAACGATCACTATGTGCACCTCGCCCTCGCGCAGCAGACGCTGCTGGGCGATCGCCCCGTGCGGGATTTCGCCGACTCCGGTTGGCCGCTGATGTACTTGCTGTCGGCCGCGCTGTGGCGCCTCGCGGGTGACACGCTCGTCGTCGAATGGGGGATTGCCGCTGCAGGGTTCGCGCTCGGCGCGGCATGCACCGTCGTAGTCGGGTACAGGCTTTCCAAATCAGTGGTGATCGCTGTCCTGGTCGCGATTCTCGAGTTCCTGATCTATCCGCGCACGTATTCATATCCAAAGGTGTTGATTTACGCGGTCGCCGCCGCCGCGATTAGTGGCCCTGGCGGTACAGCCATCGCGCCGTCGCATCTGCCGTAATGGCGGCAGTTATCGCTGTGGCGTTTCTGTTTCGCCATGATCACGGGTTCTTCGTAGGCGTCGCCTCGGTCGCCTGTCTGGCGATGCTGAGTGGCGCGAAGGATTGGTGGACCTTCGTCAAGCGAACGGTCGGTCTGACGGCTGCGACCGCTGCACTGCTGCTCCCGTGGATCGCGTTCATCGCATTGAACGGAGGGATCATCGAATACTTTGAGGGCGGCCTCGAATACGCCCGTGCCGAAGCCGATGCCACTGCACTGGCAACATTGCCCACGCTGCACCTGGGATCGCCGCTCTCGACGGTAGCCAATGCAGAGGCCTGGCTGTTCTACCTGTTCTGGAGCCTCACGGTACTGTGTGGCGTTGTTCTTTGCGTGCGGGTCGCTTCCCGGCGGGAGCGATGGCCCGGTGAAGCCGCGGCCGTGGCCGGACTGGTCACGCTGGCAGCCCTGGTCAATGCGAGTTTTCTGCGGCAATCGCTCCAGGTGCGGCTGCCCGATGCGGTTGTTCCGGCCGCCGTGCTCGGCGCATGGGCGCTCGGGTTGTGCTGGAGCAGCCGATGGAGCTTCCGCGCGCTTCAGCGCGTTTTTCAACTTGCGACAGTCATCGTGTTGACGATTTCGATGGCGGCTATCAGTCGAATCGTTGATCTGCCCGGACTCTTTGATGAGACGGACATTGGCCGTGGCCTGGCGCGAGCTGGTGAGCACGCGGGTGAAGTGTCCGGTCTATTGCGTAGTCGTCACCGCGACAATTTGTCTCCCCCGAGCCGCGTATCGCGCGCGCTGATGCCCTTCATGTCCTATCTGGACCGGTGCACGTTGCGCATCGGAACGCCTGATCGTGACCGGCGAGTTTCCCGAGGTCCTCGTCATCGCCGGCCGCCGCTTTGCGGGTGACGGCATGGTGTTCGGCTCGTGGTACGCCTCGGTGGCGCATCAGGATCGCACCGTGAAGCGCTCTGGAGGCGTCGCCACCGCTCTTCGTGATCCACGCAGGCGACTACGAGGGATTTCGCGGCCGGTTTGGACAAGTCGATGCGTTCGTGAACGCCGCGTACCAGGAAGTGGCTGAAGTGCCGGTGGAAGGCACCAGCAGTATCCGCATCCTCGCGGACCGCAATCGCATTTCCAACCGCACGGATCCCGAGACCCACTTGGGGTGCTACCGGTAGCGCTCTACGGCTCTTCAATCTGGCCGAAGTGCGGCGAGGCGCGCCGCCAGCAGCACGGCTTCGATCATGCTTGATGGATCGGCGATTCCCCTGCCCGCAATGTCGAACGCCGTCCCGTGATCCACAGAGGTCCGGATGATCGGCAGTCCCAGCGTGACGTTGACGGCGCGTCCGAATGCAAGCAGTTTCACTGGTATCAAGCCCTGGTCGTGGTAGTTGGCAATCACAGCATCGAACTCGCCGCGTGACGGCGCGGACGAACACCGTGTCAGCGGGAAGCGGCCCTTCAATCGTGATCCCACGGGCCCGAGCCGCTTCAACGGCAGGGCGGAGCACCCGCTGCTCTTCGTCTCCCATGAGCCCGTCTTCCCCCGCGTGCGGATTCAGGCCGGCCATCGCGAGTCGCGGGCTCGGGATGTCGAACCTGGGCAATTCGCGATGCGCAAGTTCGATGACGTCATCGATCAGCGTTCGCGTGATTACTGAGGAAACGTCTTTGAGCGGGACGTGGACCGACGCCAGTACGACCTTGAGCGGCTCCGACCAGAACATCATTGCAACCTGCCCGGCGCCCGTGAGATTCCCAAGCAGATCCGTGTGCCCCTTCCACGGCAGTCCGGCACGCGCAAACGCCGCCTTGTTGACGGGCGCCGTCGCCATGCCGGCGACCGAACCCGCGAGGGCGTCGCGGACGGCGTTGCAAATCACCTCATACGCGGCTCGTCCTGCGTCAGCCGACAGCACGCCAGGCTTGAACGACGCTGTCGTCGGCGGTCCGTACAATACAGGCTCACACGCGTCGCGAACGCGGGCGTCGTCGGCGGCTTTTCGAGCGATCTCTGGGCCGATCCCGGCGGGATCGCCGACGGTAATCGCGATGCGAGGCTTTCGCGTCATCAGCGGGGATAGTAGATTACAGAATTACAACATGCCGTTCCTGAAGCGCAACGAGACCAGCAGCCGCATCGCCGCAATCGAACGTCAGTGTGAGGCCATTGTCAGCGAGCTGAAGACGATGAACGAACAGCTTGCACGACTGGTGCTACGCGAATCGCAGGTCCGTGCCGTCATGGAACGGGATGCGGAGCTCGACAGGTATCAGGGCAAGCTGGAAGATACCTTGGCCAAGCCGACTACGTCATCGCATATCGAGCGCGCCGTCCGAGAGGCGGAGCTGAATACGAGCCCGTTCCCGCATGCGGTCATCGATGCTGTTTTTCCGGACGATCTGTATGCCTGCCTGTTGAGAGGACTTCCTCCGCTCCAGTTGTTTGCCGATCGCCCCACGAACAAGCAGCAGCTCCAGGTGCCGTTTCGTCTGGCGCCGGCGTACTCCCGACGTGTGTGGCGCTATCTCACGTCGGTGGTCATACCGGAGTGGCTCGCCCCGGCCATAGTGACGAAGTTTCGAAAACCTGTCGATGACTGGATCAGGGTGAATTGGCCCGAGGTGCCGCCGGAATCGGTTGCATTCCAGAGCTCCGACGGTCGAATTCTTCTCCGCCGACGCGGGTATCGGATTCCGCCCCATCGAGATCCAAAGTGGGGTTTTCTCACGTGCATCTTGTATCTCGCGCGCGCTGAAGACAGCGAGAGTTGGGGCACCCAGATCTATACCGTCGATGGCGACGAAGAAGCGCGAGGTGCCGCACCGCACTGGATTGATCCCGAGCGCTGCCGGTACGTCGGCGACGTCACTTTCAGGCGGAACCGGATCTTCGTGTTCCTGAACTCCTTGGGCGCGCACGGGGCACACATTCCAGATGACGCACAACCGGAAACGCTCGAACGTTACATTTTCCAGTTTCGTATCGCGCCAACGGTGGAATCGATGGGCATGCTGAAGTCCACGTTGACGGAGGAGCGGCGGCCGTTTTGGGCGGGCAAAGCCGCAGACTACTAGCGAGGCTCCGCCTTTCAAGACGGCTAAAGCTGTAGAACGACCCAATCCGCGACGAGTTTGGGACTGGCGTTGCGTTCGAGCGCGGTCAGGGCCGCATCGACCGCGGCAAATGCCTGTCGGCTTCGTCTGGCGTCGAACCCATCGGCCAGCTGCCGAAGTTCGACCTCGAGGTCCGCGTTGGCCAGCAGGCGCGCATCGGCATGGCTGGTGATGACGCCTATATCCCGTAACAGCGACAGCAGCGTTCGCAGGCACGTGGCGAGCGCATTTCTCTCCTCGGCGACCGTGGTTCCGCTCTTCATCTTCACGATCTCGGCCGCTTCGAGCCGCCGGGCCGGTTCTGCGGTGTGAGCCGCGCGCTCGAGCAATCGGCGCGCTGTGGCCCGCACTTCGACCAGGTCGACCGATCGACTCTCCAACGCGCGTGCGAGGCTTCCATCAGCCTCCAGCGCTGCGGTATGCGCGTCGGCGGCGGAATACCCGTGACGACGCATCAGGACGGCGACGATGTCTGCCGCTGTGAGCGGCCCGAACCGCAGCAGCGAACAACGCGAACGCACCGTTGGCAGCAGCGAATCCGCGATCGCTGATATCAAGATGAACACGGAGCCGGGCGGCGGCTCCTCCAGCGTTTTGAGCAACGCATTCTGCGCCGCGACCACCATGGCATCTGCTTCGTCCACGATGACGACGCGTTTGCGGCCCTCGAAGGGACGGAACGCCGTATGCCCGATGGCCTCTCGAACCTGCTCGATCTTGATCGTGCCGCTCTCGCCGGGTTCGATCGTTATCACGTCTGTGTGCACCTGACGCGCGATACGCAGGCACGAGGGGCAGGCGCCACAGGCGTCGATTTCGAGATCATCCGAGCGTGTCGTCTTCACGCAGTTGAGCGCTTGCGCGATTGCGATTGCGATGCACCGTTTGCCAATGCCGCCGGGGCCTGCAAACAGGAGTGGCGAGGGCAGCGTGTTACGTGCGATCGCCCGGGCGATCAGCTTCAATGCTGGACGATGACCGCTAACATCGCGCAACGGCATGTCTCAGCATACCAAGGCTTTGCGTCCAGGCGAGTTCAAGCGATGTTGAACAGAATGACGTCCGTCTGCGCCTCAGCGCCGTCCTGGACGTACGCAAGAGCGGCGTCGAGATCCTTCGTCGGCCGCGCTCTAGGTCCCGTGGCCTTCTTGCTGAGATCGATGAAGTGGCTGAAGTATTCCGTGCACATGTCGTACAGGTGGTCCGCTGACGTGCCAGCCGCACCCAGCATCGACGGGCTGATTTCGAGCTGCCAGGTTATGTGCCTGAACGTGAGAAGCTTCGCCGCGCCTCGAAGCACTTCCCGTTCCCAACCTTGCGTATCGACCTTCACGTAAACGACCAGGTGTGGATCGATCGACAGGTGCTCACACCAGTCATCCAGACGCCAGCAGGGGACCTCGATGGTATCCGTCGCGTCCATGTCGGCGACGAGTCGATGGCCCCCGGAGTACTTGGCATGACGCAGGCGCGCCGTACCGGTCGCTGCACTAATCGCGACCTGGTCGGGGAGCACCAGACCCTCGAGCTTGTTGTCGATGACGTTACGTACCAGAGCTGAGTAATTGAGGGGATCAGGCTCAGCACAAAACGCCTGCACGAAATCGCCGAGAATCACGCGCGGAATCGACATCCGTCCCGTATTGGCGCCGATGTCGAGCATCACCGGGCCAAGCGCGAACTCGCGCGTCTGTGTGATGTTGCGGAACGGAAGCCGCTGCTTCGCCACGAAACGCTTGCGCGCCTCGTCGGAGATCGAGGGGTGAATCGGCACCCACCATGTAAGCCCTTCCATGTCGGTTCGCACCAACCCGTCAGCGTCGCCATGAACGTGCGCGAGCGCTTCGCGATAGGCGGATGACGTGTTTTCCAATCGCGAAGCTGCCGCCCGAGCGTTGGCGTAGGTTGCGCGTGCCGGAATGGTCTCCACTCGGGAACGAAGAACGCTGCGAAGGATGTCAGGGTTCAGGACTCGGCGACGATGCGATGCGCTCGCGCGCTTGAGCGCAGCATGTTCCACTTCCCACTTCGAACGTGACTCTTTCGAGCTCGCCTCGAGCTTCTGCACACGCCGCGTGAGACGACGCAGATCAGGTCCGCGCCGAAAGACATCCCAGAGTCGCGAAATGGAATTGCGGATCAGCCCAAGCACGTCAGCGTACGACTATACAATCTTGACGACACCCGGTCACGATGACGTTCCTCCAGGTATACGCGCGCGCTCTCTTCTCACCGGAAAAGAAACCTCTCAGCACGTTCGCCATCGCGTTCCTTCTCTCCTTCCTCTTGTTGTGGGCGCGTCATGAGGTCTTCCGGGCACCCGACCAGCCCTTACGAGTTCACGTCCGTTGGAGCGAATCGGTAGTCCCGTCAGCACGCGCAGCGTTGGAGTCCAAACACCAGCTGACGGATCCCCGGCACGATTCCGGACGCACATGGTCGTATGTGCTGGATGACACCAGCGTCGCCGCTATCCAGCGTCTGGTGTTGGATCCAGCCGTGGAGGATACGCAGTACATCGATCGACAGCAGTTCAGATTGGACGGTGAGGCTCGGCCAGGACCGCTCGCGGATCGTCTTTGGCTGCTCTGGGCCGCGATTGGCGTCGCCGCGGGCGTCGTCGCCGCCTGGATTGGGCGAGAGCGATGGCGGCACGCCGGGTTGCGATTGTGCCGCGTCGGATTCCGATTGTGGCGAGCCGAGACCTGGGTTGCGACGCCATTGGCGGCCGTGTACCGAGTCGTCGCGCCCGCGTTGACGCGGGGCATTCCCGAACTGCGGTCTGACGTTCTCGGATTCTTCAGATTCTCTTATGCGGTGTTTCTGTTTCTCGCGCTGGCCGACGGACGCCTCGAATTGCAGCCAGGACGCGTTCCAGACGACGGTCAATTGGGTTGGGAATGGCTCGGTTGGCTGTCCAGCCGCCCTGATCTGATGGTGAGTCTCGAGTACGCGCTGTTTGCACTTCTCGTCGTGTTTGCGATCGGCCTCTGGGCCCGCATCTCATATCTGCTCCTTGCAGCCGGCATGACCGTGTGGGTCCTGGTGTGGATCGAATCACAACATTCCAACGCACACACGTGGGTCGTGACCCTCTTCATGATCCTCTGCCTGGTGCCGGTCCCCTGGGACGTCATGCCGAGTGCCGACGGAGTGATTCGACGCCGGCATGGTGGAGCAGCGGACGAGGTGCTGCGCGGTAAGTTGTACGGATACGCGGTCTGGATACCGGGCCTGATTCTCGGCACCGTATGGGCGTCCGCTGCTTTCGCAAAATTCGACAATTCAGGCCTGACGTGGATCCTGGGTGGTGCTGTGAAGTACCACTGGGTCTTCGACGCACGACAGGCGGCAGTTGATTGGGGCCAGTGGGTTGCGAGTCATCATTGGGCCGCGGTATTTCTGTCTTTCTGCGGTGTCGCGTTCGAAGCCCTGTTCGTTGTTTCCGTTTTTCTCAAGTCTGGCTTTTGGCGATATGCGTTCATGGCAACAGGGCTCTGGCTGCTGGTTGGGTTCTATCTCTTCCACGGTCTGCTCTGGTGGACGTGGTGGCTGGTATTCCTGAGCTTTGCCCTGCCATGGACTTCGATCTTCGATGCAGTGTCGTCGCGTACCGGAGGATCGCTCCGCGCCCCTGTCCAAGCAGGAACGCCCCGGAACATTCAGCCGATTCATGTGTTCCTGACCGTGGTGGTGTGCCTGCACGCGATGTTTCGGATCCCGGCTGGCTTCGGCCGCTTCGAGTCGTATTCCAGCACGTACGCCTCGATCGCTGAGTTCGAGCGAATCACTCCCCTTGATCCGCTCGATCGGTTGTGGGTTGGATACGGATCACCAGGTGCAGTCGAGATCGAGGGGGAGCTGGCGATGGAGGCGATTGGACGACTCGCGCATGGCGAATCTGTTCCAGCTCATTACATGGACAGCATTCAGGCTCTCGCTCAGCTCGCGCCTGTCGCCCGCGCTTCGCTCAAGCGGATCACACTCACAAGGCAACCCGTGACCTTCGACTGGGCGAACGGACAATTCAATCCAGCCTGGATCCTCCCGTCGTCATCGGCACTTTCGATCTCGCGTCAATGAAGCTTGTGGGCGGACAAAGGCACTGAGGAATAAGCTCCGATGCCCCACACGACTAGAAGCGCGATCGTTGTTCACATGGGACTTCCGAAGACCGGGACGACGTTCTTACAGGACCATGTATTCAGAACATGTGACCAGATAGCGGATTTCGGGAAGACATCGTCGTATAAGACCGAAAGGCCGGACGTCGATCCCGTACTGAGGATGATTGCAACGGTCTCCGACGCGGAATTCCGGTCGCACCTCACGAGCGTGAGGGCACTGTTGATGCGAGAAGCGGAGAAGGCAGGCGCGCAGAATCCTGGACCTTCCGTTCCGCTGCTTTCCTACGAGGGTTTCTTTCGCCCGAAGGCGATTCATCCGATCGAGATCTACGGTCGGCTCGAGTCCATATTCGGCGCCGTCAAGGTTCTGCTCACCATTCGTCAGCAGTTTGATCTAATTACGTCGTGGTACTTGTACAGGTTCTATCACTTCCTCCAGGGCGGCGCGCCGTCGTTCGAGGTGTGGGCCACGAAACGTCTTCAGAAGCGCAGCACATGGAATTTGTTCCACTGTTGCGACTATTGGCCGGTGATACAGCAGTTGGTCGCGCGTGCCGGTGATGGCAATGTGCTCGTAGAGCCCATGGAGGGGCTCATCAGAGGAGGCGATCCGGACGCCCTCGGACGGCTCGCCGACTTTCTAGCGGTCGATCATGACGCACTGGCCGAGGCGTTCACTCGCGCGAAGCCGGAGAAGCAGCGAATTGACCAGCTCGGGTTCCTGCTCGGGCGTGCGCTATACGAAAGCGAGAAGGCCGAGCTTTCTGAAGAAGAAATGCTGCAAATGAAGCGACTGTTTCGCAAGGTGCACACTCAGCTGGCAAGCAAGCAGCAAAAGGCCGACATTGCGCACGACGTCGTCGCGCGGTGCTTTACTGATGCGCAGCGTACCGCAATCAAAGAGGGAAACAGTGCGCTGTCAAAGTATCTGGGTCGGGACCTTGCCCGCTTCGGCTATCCGGTGCGCGAGGTCTCGGGAAGCACATCTCGCTCGGGTGAAGCGCGCAATGGTCAAACGTACTGGCGCTGACATACCGATGAAATCCGCATACACCGAGACATCACGCTCGGAGGAGCGCCGCCACCGCGTCCAGCACCCGGGCCAACGCGGCGCTTGGAGAAGGGCCGGCAAAGGACGGCGCCCCCTTTCGAGCGAGCAGTCGCAGCCGGAGCGGTGCTCCTTTCGAGAAGACGTCGTCCAGCTCGTGGAGCGCCGTCACGGTGTCGAGGCCGCACGATGCCATCAATCCACGAAGGCAGGCCTCCGTATAGGCGACGACGTGAGCGCGTGATTGCAGAATGTACGAAAGATCGCCGTGCACAGCGACCGTGTCCACACGAGGAACGCTCACCAGACAATAGCCGCCCGGCGCAAGAGCGGCTGCCAGCGCGCGAAGTGTATCCACTGGACGCGGTAGATGTTCGAGAACATGCCAAACGATCACCAGGTCGAAGCGGGCATCCGACGGGATACTGGTGAGCCGTTCGTGTCGGATGAATGCGGCGTCAGTCGAGGGTTCGAGCCCTGACGTGATCCAACCGCGATCCTGGAACGAGTTGAGCCACACGCCGAACCCGCAGCCGAAGTCAAAGACGCGTGCGCCGGTTCGCGGCTGCGTGGCGGGGAAGTAGCGATCGAGCAACGCCAACAGCACAGGAGCGCCGCGCTTGGTCTTTGTTTGTGCCTTCGCGCGTTTCGTCGCATGCGCGGACTGCCACTCCCCTTCAGTGCTGTAGTAGCGCTGCAGCGCTTCGGACGTCGGAGGAGGATATGTGAACAAGATGCCACACGCCCGGCAGGCCATCGCTTTCTGGCCCGGAGCGATCACCCAGCCATCGATGGCCTCCACAGAAACGGCGTCGCACGCAGGACATGAGATGGGAGACGTAGAAGGAACGTGAGCCGGCGAGACCGAATCAGGTACTCGTCATCCGACAGCTTTGCGTTCCACGCAGCCGCCTGCTCTTGCGGGAGCTGGCGAACGAGGGACACGAGGTCGGATTTTGGCGGACCGATGTAGAACTGGTACGCGTATCGTTCGGGTTGAAGCGCGTCACGTGGGATACCGGCTCCGTGGGCCATGCCAGGCACGTTCATGAAAATCAGCGCTGTGTTCCCGACAAACGGGACCGTTCTCACGAGTTCCGCGCGCCCACCGTGGGCCTCCGGATAATACGTCTTCATGACTGGCGCCTGTTGGTCGTCAAAAATACGGTAGAGTTCCGTGCCGTACTCGCGACTGTCGCCTGGACGCGCGAAATAGACGAGGCCGGTCATCGAGGCTCTCTTCTTGTCCCTGTGCGGTTTGAGTCGATACCCGGGACGTCGCAGCATCAACCGGCCCTGAAATGCATGATGCGGCAGGCTGAGCGCAGTTTCTGCCAAGCGAAGAACCGAAATGCGTTTGATAGGCGACGGCCATGCAGGGCCGAAACGCTTCGAGCAGTATTGGCGTCAAGACCCCGTTGACGAGATCGGTGTGAAACCTCGACCACGCTTCGCGTGATCGTGCGGGCGCACCCTCCGTGCTGGACGGGTCGAAGTTCGCTTTTGTTTTGTCGGCAACATCGAACGCCTCTGGCGGCGGCATCGTGTCCAGGAGCTCTGTGTAGATCTCGGAGGGAAGCAGGTCCGGGATGACCATGTGGGGTCCTGGGTCTGTCACCAGGGTCGCATGCGCAACCGCGTCGCGAAGGTGGGACGCGATTGATTCCAGAGTCTGCCGGCCAGCTTGATCCACGTGCTGCATAAATGTGTCAGGGGAAGCACTGATCGCGACTCGACGCACCCACCCCTACGCGCGATATTAGCACCGCGCACGGCGGCACTGTGACCTCGCTTCTTCGTGCCTGCGAGATCGCCGCGGTAGAACGTATCGAAGTACGATGGGTCCGGTCGATCTCACGAAGCTGTGCGCGAAATGAATCACATTCTTATCGTGTCGTTGTCACGGAGCGGCGGAAAGCTGCTGCGAACACTCTTGGACGGGCATCCGCAGCTGAACGTGTTTCCATTCGAGCATTGGAACCGCAGAGTCTAAAAACGAGATTCCGACGCGCCGGATCGAGGCGTTCGACCGTCTCTCGGTCGAAGAGAAGCTGGGGACGGCGGGAGCCGCGCACGTGGAGCGGAAGCTGATGCGCTTACACCCTCCCGAGCTGCTGGCGGACGTGATGCAGGCGTGGCGGGTCGACGCCGCGAGCGGCTGGAACGCTGCCGGCTGCGTATGAGAGCCTGGCGCGCGCGTACTTCACCGCCCTCGGCAAGACATGGCGACGCCGTTGTGGTGAATCACTGTGGCAGTCTCTGTCGCTTTGCCCGCGAGCAGCTCGATGCGGTGTTCGGAAAAGGGAGGCACCTGCTCACAATCCGCGATCCTCGTGGCGTTTTCATCTCCATGCAGGGACTGTTGGACCGGAAGTTCGCGACTAAACGGGTGATGAAAGGGAAAGTGCAGCCCGCGGCCCTCGAGCGGCACATCGAAAAGCTGGAGACGGTCGACTCGGCGTCGGGGTACCTGCGAGAGTTCTGTGAGGACTACCGGGCCATGGTCGCGCGATACGCAGCCTGCCCCGACGTGATACGGATACGGTTCGAAGACCTGGTGAGATCACCGGAAGCCGTCATGCGGAGGCTTGCCACACAGCTCGAGATCGATTGGAACATATCGCTCCTGTCGCCAACGGAGCTTGGCATCGATCACTCAGCGAACTCCTCGTTTGCTCGACAGGGCAGCGGAATCCACGTCCAGGCCGCCAATGACTGGGCTGGCCGCATCGCTTCCTCGGTGCGCAGATATATCGAGGACGAGCTGGCCGAGGAAATGTCCGCGCTCGGGTATCAGCGAATGGGCGAGAGTGGTGAGCCCGTGCTGCTCGACGTGGCGCCGTTGCTTCACAACGCGTGACGCGCGACCGCTTCGCGAGCCCGCGACCAGCAACCGTTGCCGGCGATCGCGTGTCGGTGCGTGACCGCGGTCACGATCGGCGCGTTCGGAGTGGCTTGACCACCGACTTCTGCCACTGCTTGCCGATCAGCTTCGCCCGGCGCTTCACGCGTTCACGCGCCACGGCGAGCGTCCTGACAACGGTCTTCTTGCTGCGGTGCCCCGCCTTTTCGAGTGCCCTGTGCACCGGCTTGAGTGGCTTGTGCCGCAGCCAGTCGACGACAGCGGCCACGGCCGATGCCGTGAGAATCACGGGCCACGCTCCAGGTGCCCACGGCGGCGTCGTCTGTGGCTGGGGCCGCGGCGATGCGGCCAAGTGCTCGATCGTATCGGCGAAAATCGGCGTTGCCCGACGATCGACGCCGTGCGGTCTGATGAAGCTGGCGACGAAGCGCTCAATTTCCATGCGCGCTCCCTCGGGATCGCCGAGCCGATGGCTCAACTGCTCCACGTGCTCCTCGAGCGTGGCGGCCACCCTGACGCAGCCGCCGTTCTCCGGCAGCAGATGGTGAAAATGGATACTACCTTCCTGTGTGCCCGCGAACTCGTCGGCCAGCAGCGAGAACACAGGGCGGCCGATGATAGCGGCTTCGATCATGGCGCTCGTGTTGATGCCGACTACGCCCGCCGAGTGATAGATCGAATCGAAGAAGTCAGCTCGGTTCTCAGGATCGATCGGGTTGTAACCCCGACGTGGAAAAACCGTGACGCCGCGCAGGTCCCCGACAGGATCCGGGTCCCATGCGTGGCAGTTGTACGGATGCGGGCGCACGAGAATGTTGAGGTCCTGCAGATGTGGATCGGCACCTGAACGAAGAACGGTTATCCATCGGCGTACGAACGCGGCCTCCGCGTGCGATTCGGAGATGAAGCTCGACGACCCGGTAAACAACAGGAAGGGCCGGGTGTCAGGAAGCCCCACTCGCGCGCAGAACTCTTCCCGGTTACGCGAGGCCCTGCCGGCGAACCAGCGATCGAACAGCTGCGCCCCAGTGACCGCTATCTTCTCCTCGGGAATGTAGTGATACTCCTGTGCCTCGCGCTTTAGCGCATCGTTCCAGACAACGACGAGGTCGGGCTCGATGCGCAGCAGCCCCTTGTTCGTCAGATTGTCCCAGCTCGCGACGCAGACGGCCGTTCGCAGGCCGAGCGTGCGCGCAGCCTTGATCCAGTCCACCTGTTTCGAAGCGGCATCGACGAGCGGCGACACGAGGAGCACGTCCGGCGCGGCCTCTTGCAGGAAGTCGACCATGGGTGGGTAAGGGGGAATCGACCGATCGCACGCCATGAGCATGCGTTCGATCCTCCTGACCATGCCGGGGCTGAGGCGGGGAACGGCGTCGAGCCAGTGATACGCCGCCGGTAGCACCTTCCGCTTGATCCGCGCACGCAGCGCCACAGCTGCTGCAAAGCGCGGGTGGAAATATCTGGCGAAATCCATGACGGCGTGCAGCCGGTGCGTGGTCGATCCCCAGAAGCCGTCGTGCTGCGGCACCATGCCTGAGTACGCGCACCCGATCTGCGTACTGCTGGAGTCCCTCGAGCCCGACCGGTTTGCCGGTGCGGTCCGACGTGACCGCGATGGCGACGGCATGACCGCGCGCCGCCATTTCCTCGATTGCAGAGTCGAAGAACCGGAGGTACTCCGGCGACTCCATGAGAAACAGCACCTTCATGACACGGTACTCGCGAGCGTGCCCGACAATGCGAGGCGCACTAGCGGACACGTCGCTGCATCGAGCGGGACCACCGACGCGCCCCCCATGCGCTCGAATACCCGCTGGGCCGCATGCAGGTGGTGAGCCTTGAACGTTGACACGGAGTAGAACGCAATCGCGGGTACGCCACAGAACGGTGCCAGGTAGGAGTAGCCGCCATAGGTGCCCACGAACGCGCGCGCGCGCGCGATGACGGCTGTCTGCACGGCCAGATTCCGTTCCGGCGGCATGTGCGCCGGTTCAATCGCGAGAACCCGGCCGCCAGCGGCCTGCGCATCGCGATGATCGTCGACGGCGAACGGCGTGTTCAACAGCACTACAGGCACCTGCCGGCTGATGGTGCCCACGATGGAATCGATGAGCGCCCTGTTGACCGGGGTATCGGGAAAGCAGTCGCTGAAGTAGAAGCGTGCGGCGACGTACGACTCCGGCAGCTCGCGCAGAACCGCGTCGTCACTCGCAGCGATGCGGGCGTACGTCGCGTACTGTTCGACCCGGGACATCGTCGCGATCTCCCGCCAGAAAGGCATGAACAACCGGTACATCATCCCCGGGTGCAGCAGATCGACCCGCCCAAGGTCATGTGCGGCGAGGACTCGCTTCAACACCACCGTGTCGAACTTTCCGACGAGACGCTGCTTCTTGGCCTCCTGGGTGGCGGCGCGAAATTCCTCGGGGGTGAAGTACGAGAACACGTCCGCATAGCGTGCCGCCAGCTCACCGTACCAGCCGCTCACGCCCCCACGTGACACGACCAACAGCCGCTCCGGCGCGATCCCATACGTCGTCACCACCCATCGGACGAAGGGGATCCAGTACAGCAACTCGAATCCGACCTCGCCTGTCCAGGGGCCCACGATGATTGGACGGTCATTGCGCAGAAGCTCGCCGATGCGGCGGGCAAACCGTCGATCGTCCATCCCCTGCTCGTCGAGCAGACGCGCACGTTCGAATGCCTCGGCGAACGCGCGATCCTGGTGGGCGAAGGAGCGCTGCAGATCCTCCATGCGCCGCTGCAGCTCGTGCACCGAGGCCGCGCTGGCTCGGGTTGGCAGCATCTTCGCCAACCGGTCGATAGCCTTCCGCTGGGCGGCCAGCTCATCGCGCTGCGCATGGCCGAACTTGACGATCTTTTCCTCGACCGCGGACAGCCGCTGCAGATGCCACCGGCCTGTGAGTCGAGCGATGAGGTGCGAAAGTCGGCGCCGTTCCATCACGTTGTCTGGCGTCCGGGCCGCCAGCGGTCGAGCCAGCGGGAAGCCCCCTGTTTGATGCGCGTCCGCATCGCCGCCCGCGTGCGGCGCCGGGCGTGCGCAGCCTTGTCGCGTTCCTTCGCACGTTTACGCTGCGCCTTTTCGGATTCCGCTCGCGTGCGTGCAGTTGCCGCGGTTCTGGCAGCTGCTTCTCGTGCGGCCAGCTTCTCGACGCGGCGACGAGCCCGTTCCTGCTTTTCGGCCTGAGCGGCGCGCTGGCGCTCCCGACGCGTGTGAGCCCGCGCCTTGCGGCGCATCTGCTGTGCCTGCTCCTTGCGACTCCAGTCATCCCGAAAGATGTCGGAGCCATAAATCAATCGGAGACCGCGGAACGCGGGTGACATCACCCACCGTAGCAGCAGCAAGGTCGACGGCGTTCGCTCCGGAGCGGGCGCGGGCATCCGCAACAGATCCTCGATCGCATCACAGAACACCGGGGTCGCCGGACGCTCCAGGCCGTGCGGGCGGATGAACTCGCGGACGAACGGAGCGGCCGGCCCCGGCCCAGAGGTCGAACGTCGCAGCGATTCGGCGAGCTGGGTATGGTGTTCATCGAACGTCCGGCCTGCCCGTAGCACACCCCCACCCACAGACTGCAGGTAATGAAAGTGCAGGACGCCTTCCTGGTTCTCGTGGAACTCGGGCAACAGGATCGTGTGCGCCGGGCGGCCTACGATCGCTCCTTCGAGAAACGCGCTCGTGTTCAGTCCCACCACGGCACTGGAATAAAACAGCGACTCGAAGTAATCATCCTTCGATGTCTCGTCAACTGGATTCGATCCGTACAGCGCCACATCCGGGATGGACGACAGGTCTATGTTCTCCCACTCCGGCATGCGTGCGGGGTGTGGACGGATCAAGACGGCTGCTGACCGCAGTTCGGGTTGTGCGCTTTCGCGCAGCCGTTGTACCCACGTTCGGACGAACGTCGCCTCCACAGGGCTGCCCCAGAACAGCGCCGAACAGACATACAGGATGAACGGCCGGTTGGCCGGCAGTCCCACGCGGCGGCAGAACTCATCCCGGCTACGGACCGGCTGGCGACCGAACCACTGGTCATAGCACTGGGCGCCGGTGACGATGACGCGATCGGCCGGCACACCATGAAGCTGCACGGCCTCCTGTTTCTGCGTCTCGTTCCAGACGATGACCCGATGGGGCATGTCTCTGATGAGCGCCTTGCTCGAGAGGTGATCCCAGCTGCCGACGCAGAAGGCCGTGCGCAGCCCGAGGCCGAGAGCCGTGCGCAGCTCTTCGAATTGCGATGAGCCGAGGTAGACGAGCGGCGTGATCAAGACGAGATCGGGCCGCTGGTCATGGAGCTGCTGCTCGATTTCCGGAACTGGCGGCAGTGCGCGCTCGAGCGTGCGGAGGACCGAGAGCAAACGGCGGCGGTTGCGGGCGTTCCGGAATGCCGGCCTGTTGCTGAATCGAACAAGCCGCGGAGGCACGCGCTCCTCGGCGCGCGCTTTAAGCTTCGGCGCCGGGTCGTACTGCGGCTCGAAGTACCGGAGATAGTCGGCCCACAGGCGAATTGTCTTGGCCAGCTCGGACCAGAACGCTGAGGATGAGGGCGACAGCCAGCCCCACGTGATCTCCGGGTGATCGGCAAGCAGGGTGTCGAGCGCCGGACGCCAGCCGAGCGCTTCGCCGCGTCCAAGGGCGAGGTGAATGCGATGGCCGCGGCCAGCCAGTTCCCGGATCGCCGGCTCGTACATCCGGAACATCCCCAGATGCCGCATCGAGAAGAAGATCTTCACGGGGCCTGCTTCCAGCCGATCCGGCGCTTGAGCTGCGCGAGCATGGCCGCACGGCGCTTCGCACGGCTATGCTGCTGTTTTTCACGCTCGCGCTCGCTCTTTCGGGCGCGCTTCTCGCGTTCGGAGGCCTCGATCCGCTCACGACGCGTCTGCAGCTCCGTTTGCCTCGCCGCTTCTGCGCGCTCGATCTTTTCCCGATGCGCAGCCTCACGGTCCACGGCTTGCCGTTGCCGCTCTGCGTCGCGTTGCCGGCGATAGTCGTCCCGGCGGCGCGCTCGCTGCAGCTCGAGAACCGTTCGATCGTCCGGGTTCTCAATCCGCGCCACGGCCACGTGTGCCGCACGTGCGAGCGGACGGAGCAACAGCTGCAGCGCCGGCGCCCACAGGGGCGCTCGACCGGGCGCCGCCGTTGGCGAGCGGCCGAGATCGAGAACCGCGTCTCCGAAAACGTCCGTGGCAGCCCTGTCGAGACCGAAGGGGCGGACGAAAGCGCGGACGAACCCGGCGTGCAGGTTCTCAGGAATCGGCTCGCGCAACGACGTAGCGAGCTGCGCACGATGTTCGTCGAAATTCCGCGCCAGCCGAAAGACGCCGCCTCCGACCGATTTCAGATAATGAAAATGGACCGTGCCTTCCTGCCGTTCGGCAAACTCGGGTACGACGATGGTATGGACGGGCCGGCCCACAATGGCTGCCTCGATGAACGCACTCGTATTGAGTCCGATCATCGCGCCGCAGTAGTACAGCGACTCAAAGTAGTCCTCCTTCGAGCGCTCATCGACCGGTAGCGACCCGTACAGCGTCACATTCGGCATGTCCGTGAGATCCACCTCGGACCATTCCTCCATGCGAGTAGGATGCGGCCGTACGAGCACGGCGGCCGACCGCAGCGCTTCGTCATCGCTGGCGCGAATCTGCTCGATCCAGTGACGGACAAAGCGTGCTTCGGTTGGGACGACGGGGTAGAGGGCCGAACACGCATAGAGCAGAAACGGCCGGTCGGGGGGAAGTCTCAGCATGGAGCAGAACTGCTCTCGCGTCCGCGCCGGCACCCGACCAAACCACTGGTCGTAGCACTGCGCGCCGGTGACGACGAGGCGCTCCGCAGGAATTCCATGGAGCTCGGTGGCTTCGCGTACCTGGGTGTCGTTCCACACCAGCACGCGATCGGGTAGCTCACTGATACGGCCCTTGCTCGACAGGTGATCCCAGCTTCCAATCGCCACGGCGGTTCTCGCGCCACACGCCCGTGCGCTGCGCAGCACTTCGATCTGGCGCGATCCCAGATCGAGCAGCGGCGTCACCACGACGACGTCCGGCCGGCTGTTCCGCATCAGAGTATCCAGCTCACGCTGACGCGGCAGGGCGCGTTCGACGGCGCGGAGCCATGCAACAAGGGCCCTGCGGCCGACGCTCGCCCGAAAAGGCCACCAGTTTGTAACGCGCCGCAGGAGCGGCGGCACATATTCGCCGACGCGCTGGCGCAGACGCGGCGCGTCGGTGTACCGCAGCTCGAAGTACCGAAGGTAGTCGAGCCATATGCGAACCGCGGCGGCCAGCTCGGTCCACGCGTGCGGACGAACGTCCTCCCAGCTCCATCGAATCTGCGGCAGATCGGCCAGCAAGTGTTCGGGGTCGATGCCCGATCCAATCGTGTCGCGCCGATTCGCGAGGATTTCGATGTCATGTCCCCCAGCCGCCAGGGCGCGCAGCACCGATTCGTACATCCGAAGCGACCCGAGGTGCCGCATGGAGAACAGCAGTCGCACAGTTCTATGGCACCTGGTCCGGTTCGCCTTTGCGCCAGACAAGGAAGGCGTGGAGTCCGGTTTTGCCGCGATTGACTCCCCACCGCACAGGTCGGACCACGATGCGGCGGATGGCGACGGCCGTCAGCCGCAGCGCCAGCCCGGGCATCCTTTTGAGGAAACGGGCCGTGTACACCAAGCGGGCCATCAGTCCTCTGAGGCGCAGCCGCGCCGGTCGCGTCCAGTGCAGCACCATGGACCGGAGCTTCTGTCGCTCCATGGTCATGACGGTGGCGCCCACAGCGGCGGGCAGAAGGACCATGCGCAGGAGTCGGATACGTGCCGAGGGAGCGGTTGCCCCGAGGGCGGGCGCGGCCGCGATTGCCTCGATGTGTTCCACGACCCGCGGCGTCGCCGGCACGTCCAAGCCATGCGGCCTGATGAACGCTTCGACGAACTGTCGTGCACCCTGACGCGCTGCGTCCGGGTTGGCGAACAATGCCGCAAGCTGATCCAGATGCGCGTCGAGATCGCCGGCCAGGTGCAGCAGCCCGCCCCCTGCGTGCTTCAAATGCTGAAAATGCAGCGTGCCTTCCTGCGTTGCTGCGAAGTCGTCAACGGTCACCGAGTAGACAGGCCTGCCGATGATGCCCGACTCGACCATTGCACTCGTGTTGACACCTACTACCCCATCGCAGTGATAGATCGAGTCGAAGTAGTCGGCCCGCGCGACTCCGCCAATCGGGTTCACGCCGCTTTTCGGCCACAATGCGACGCCCTCGAATTCAGCGGCGAGATCCACGTGCTCCCACTGTGCGGCGTTCTGCGGATGCGGTCGCACCAGAATGCCCGCCTCGCGCAGGCGGGTGTCGCCGCTCTTGCGGATGGCCGTGATCCATCGGCGCACGAAGCTCACCTCGTGAGGAGCGATAAAAGGCGACGAGCACACGTACAAGAGAAACGGCCGCTGGGAGCCGAGGCCGACTTTGGTGCAGAAGGCGGCCCTGTCGAGAGATGGACGGGCAGCGAACCAGTGGTCGTACGCCTGGGCGCCGGTGACGCCCACCCGCTCGGCGGGCACGTCGTGCAGCGCGATCGCTTCCTGCTTCTGGGCGTCGTTCCATACCAGCACTCGATCGGGAACCTCGTGAATCAGCCCCTTCGTCGTCAGATGATCCCAGCTGCCCACGCCCAGTACGCTCTTGATGCCGAGCTGTCGGGCGCAGCGCACGTGGTCCACCTGGTGCGAACGGAAGTACAGCAACGGCGTGAGCAGCAGTACATCCGGGGCGATGCGCCGGAATACGTCGGCGACCTCGTCCGGCGGCGGCATTGCCCGCTCGATACCGCGGAAGAGCCCGCTAAGCACAGCCAACCCTGCGCGTGTGCGCAGTCCAGGGACGCGCGCTGCGGCGATCGCCAGGGCCGGCGCCTGCTCGGCGGCGCGCGCGCGGAGCTTGGGCGCGTGGTCCCAGCGTGGATCCAGATAGCGCCAGTAATCGAGCGCGGCGCGGACACCGGTGGCCAGCGAATACCAGAGACGGTGCCGTGTGGATGGCAGGAGCTCGAAGGTGATCGAGGGGTGATCAGCGGCCAGGATGTCGGCCATCTTCTGGCCGTCGGTGGCATCGCGCCGTTCTGCGAGCAGGTGGAGTTCGTGACCCCGCTCCGCAAGCAAACGGATGGTCGACTGAAAATTCCGAAGGAATCCGAAATGCGTCGCGGAAAAGAGAATCTTCAACTGACCGTGCGTCAGGGCGGTGGAGAAGATGGCGCGCTTGTAATGTCGTTGATAATATGAGATTCGTGCCGAGGCGGTCAACCGCGCTCGCGCGCGGATCCGCTGATTTCATTCGAAAAACGAACGGTTTGCGCATTCTCTTCTCTGTTCGAAATCCGTCCTACGTGCGCTATTACGACTCGGTGCTTCGAGGCCTCGCGGCGCGCGGTCACGAGGTGGAGCTGACGTCGGAGCATGTGGGCCAGTGGCCTCCTACCGTCCTCGCTTTGACCAAAGCCTGTCCGGGCATCCAGCTGTCGCGAGTGCCGGCGCTTCGGGGCGACCCCTGGTGGGAGCTGGCGACACGCGTTCGGCAAGCTCGCTTTTACTTGCGCTTTCTCGATCCAGCCTACCGCGGCATGCCGGCGTTGCTTGTGCGGACCCGAGAGCGCGCCCCGCAACCGGTCATCCGTCTGGCCGAGTTCCCGGGGCTCGGCCGACTCGGCCGCGCCCTGATAGCCGCCGCGCTCAACGTGCTGGATCAGTCAACCCGAACAGCCGCCGCTTTCCATCAGTACCTCCGCGAACGCCACCCCGACGTGGTCGTGCTGACACCACTCGTCGTACTCAAGACGACGCAGCTGGATCAGGCACGGGCCGCACTGGAGCTCGGCATCCGCAACGTGTTCGCCGTGGCAAGCTGGGACCACCTGTCGAGCAAGGGCGAGCTCACCTTTGCGCCTCAGCAAGTCATTCTGTGGAACGAGATCCAGAAGCGTGAGATCGTCGATCTGCACCAAATCGATCCGGCCCGAGTGGTCGTCACGGGATCGCAAGTGTTCGACGATTGGTTCGAGAGGGCGCCGTCGACCACGCGCGACGCCTTCTGTGCGCGTGTAGGTCTGCGGCCCGATCGCCCGATCCTGCTCTATGTCTGTTCCGCCTTGCTCGAGGGGAGCCCGCCCGAATCGGAGTTCGTACTTCGCTGGGCAAGACACCTGCGCGAAAGCGGGCATCCGGCTCTCCGGGAGTGCGGCATTCTCGTCCGCCCGCACTTCAAACGCGGAGACGAATGGGAAGCAATCGAATTGGGAGGTCTTGGCAACATTGCCTGCTGGCCGCCGGCCGGCGATGTGCCCGTGGACGCACGCTCCAAGACGGACTATTTCGATTCGCTGTACCACTCTGCCGCTGTGGTCGGGCTCAATACGAGCGCGATGATTGAAGCCGCCATCGTCGGACGTCCCGTTCTGACCGTCCTTCTGCCAGAGTTCCGGGACAACCAGGAAGGAACGGTCCACTTTCACTATCTGCTCGACGGCCCGGAGGCGCTGCTGCGCGGTAGCCGATCGATGCAGGAGCATACGCGCGAACTTGCTGCGTTACTCGAGGGTCGCGATCCCGACCCCGATCGCAGCGCGCGTTTCGTCCGCCGTTTCGTCCGGCCCGGGGCGCAAAGTACATCCGCGACCACGCGATTCATCGACGCGCTCGAAGCGCTTGCCTCGCGCCCGGCGCCGCCTCCCCAACGTGTGCCCGCGTGGACCCATTTGTTCCGGCCGCTGCTGACACCGTTCGCGCATGCGGCAGCTGCGCGTGTCCGCCGCATCAGTGAAGAGCGACGCCGCGAGAAGGAAATCATTCTCATCGAACATCGACGCAGACGACGAGCCGAGCGCGAGCTGGCGCGCCAGACCCAGAATACGTCGTGAAGGTTCTGTTCCTCGTCCACAACCTCGGCAAGACGCGCCACTTCGAAGGGGTCATCCAAGAACTGACCAGGCGCGGTCACACATTGGTGATCACGGCCGCGCACAAGCGCAACAAGCCGCTCAAGCTTGGCGCTTTTCGCAACAACCCGCGCGTCGACGTCGTTTCCAATCCGGTACGCCGCGTCGATCAATGGGAGCCCTTCGTCCGCCCGTTGCGGCAGGCTCGCGATTACACGCGATTCCTGGATCCTGCGTATGCGCACGCAGACAAGCTGGCGGCGCGCGCCAAGAACTATGCACCACCCGGATGGACGGGACGACTCGCGAGGAACGGTCTGTCCGACGGTCGTCGCAGGTTCGTCAAATTCGCGCTCGAAATGGCCGAGTCGCTCGTGCCGAGCGAGCGCTACTACGAGCTGTTCATTCGGTCGCACGCGCCCGACGTCGTGCTCGTCACGCCGCTTATCGACTTCGGTTCATACCAGACGGACTACGTGAAAAGTGCACACCGCCTCGGTATCCCGGTGGCGTTTTTGCCCTTCAGTTGGGACAACCTGACCAACCGCGGTCTCGTCCGTATCGTGCCCGATCGGGTGCTGGTCTGGAACGAGAATCAAAAGCGGGAAGCTGTGACGTACCATGACGTTCCTTCAAATCAGGTCGTCGTAGTCGGTGCGCCAAGGTTCGACGATTTCTTCGCGATGCGCCCATCGACGACACGCGCAGAGTTTTGCGCGCGAGCCGGTCTCGATCCGTCGCAGAGGTTCCTGCTGTATCTGTGCTCGTCACATTTCGTCGCGCCTGACGAAGTTGGATTCGTTCGGCGATGGGCTCAGGCCGTACGTCGTGATCCGTCAGTGGGTGACTGCGGAATCCTGGTCCGCCCGCATCCCGCCAACACCGAAGCGTGGGAGGGCGTGCATTTGCGCGATATCGAGAAGGCAGCTGTGTGGACCGAGCCGCTGAAAGTTCAAGCCGATCCGGCGCTCTATGACTCGCTCTATCACTGCGCCGGGACCGTTGGATTGAACACGAGCGCGCTGATTGAGGCTGGTATCCTCGGCAAGCCGGTGTTCACAATCCAGACGACGGAGTTTGAAGGGGGGCAAGAGCAGACCTTGCACTTTCATTACCTGCTGGCGCGAAACGGCGGGCATGTTGAAGTTGCCGGGAATCTCGAGCAGCACGTCGATCAGCTCCGCGCATCGTTTGCGCAGCCAGACGCAGGCGTCGAGCGCTGCCGCCGGTTCATCACTTCATTTGTTCGCCCGCGCGGAATCGACCTGCCCGTCGCCCCCATCATGGTCGACGAGATTGAACATGTCGCGCAGCTCCAGAAGCCGCTTCGACGTTCTCCGCTCTGGCATTACCCGGCGAGGCAGAGCCTTCTCGCCTTTCTCAGGCGGCGATAACTCCGTGCCGTGAGCTGGGCGCAGCAGATATCATGGCGCGTCATGCTTCCGCTGGTCGAACCGTGGGCGGAATGCCCTGCGTGCGAGACCGAGACGCCGCGCCGGGCACTGCACGTACAGCGCAATAGAAAATCACCGCTCGTGACCGGCCCGTACTATGCCGTCATCGGCTGCGAGCGGTGCGGCCTTGCCTACGTGTCACCGCGCCCGACTCCAGACGCCCTCGCGCGCTACTACGTGGACGAAGAACGCGTCGGCTGGACCGTGGGGCACGACGAGGCCTATGCCGCAGCGAAGGAAGAGAAGAAGGCGCGCCTCGCAGGCCGCGTGCTGGCGCCGATTCTGGGATCGCGCGGGCGAGGCCGGGCCCTCGACGTTGGCTGCGGTGCTGGCGATATCCTTGGCGCCTTGAAGAAGGCCGGTTGGGAGACGGTCGGCATCGAGCCGCATGCGGCCCGCCGTGCAATCGCCGAGCAGCATCACCGGCTGATCGAGGAGATCCCTCGTGAGCCGACGTTCGACCTCATCATCTTCCATCATGTGCTGGAGCACGTGCTGGCCCCGTGCGATCTGTTGCGTGCAGCTCGAGGGGCCAGTTTGCCCGGCGCGCACCTTCTGGTCGGCGTGCCTGCGTTCGAGGACGCTGCCATCACCGGAAATCTCGCTCGGGCCTGCGGGCCGGTACACATCAACGGCTTTACCAGGGCCGCGCTGCGCAATGCGATCACCATGACGGGATGGGTGGTCGTCAGTCCCGCCGGGACGCTTGTGAAACACGATAGGCATATCGTTTACGCGAGGGTCGCCGATGCTCCGCGGATCCCAGAACCGCGATGTCTCGACGAGGCAGTCGGAGTCCTGCGGCAGTACGGACGTCGACTGGACAGGTCCGGTGAGTTCGTCACGCCTGTCACTGAATCCGCGGATTGACGAAGTCGCCCCCCAGCACGATTCTCCAGAACGCGAGGTGTGCCGAAGCCAGGAGGGCAGCGGCAATCGTCGCGGCTTTTGCATCGTGCGCACAGACCCAGGCTAGCGCGTAGAGTGCCGGGAAAGCGGCCAGCACGAGGTCCATCTCGACGCCGAGACCCTGAACGGGCCAGAAGACCACCAGGAAGACGGTCGACGGTATTGAGTAAAGAAGTGCGGAACGGACCTCATCCGGATATCGCCGCCAAAGGGCAGCAGTCACCCCGATCAGCGGAACGCCAGCGACCCAGGCGCTGAAGAGCAGGTCTCGAGCGCCGACTGCGGAGAAGATGGCGACGTTGACGCGGCTTTCGTCGAAGCCATCAGAAAGCCACGGCCGCAACGGGATCGAATCGGCGTGTCCAGGTGCCAGGGGAAGATGCAAAACAAGCGCATAGAGCGGAATCCACCACACGTAAGCGAACAGTCCGGACGCGCCAAGCCGCAGAGCGCGGCGAACGCGACCCGTCAACGTCGCGCGCCAACCGAGCGTGGCCAACCCCGCCCCTGCGATCGACAGAAGCCCGAATCCGTGCAGGGCGGCTCCAATTCCCGACAGGACACCCGACGCTTCGAGCATCCGGCTGTTCGTTCGCAGTCCTCGAGCCAGCAGGGGAAACACCGCGAGGTTCAGCGAGAGGTATCCCAGTTCCTGATAGCCGAAATAGAGCAGCGCCGCCGGCGCCAGCAGCGCCAGGCTCAGGTACCGAAGGACGATCGGCGACCAGCGCTCCAACGAGGCCACTCCGACAGCCGCAATGAAGAACAGCATCGTGGCCCCGCGCGTCAGTGTCCACAAGGCACGAGCCGGCGAATCGTCATCGCGGCCGTACCACGCGTCGAGCCGTCCCAGGATGGCCCACGACAGGTGCGCCTCGGATCGGATCTGCCGCACACCGGCGTATTCCTCAAATAGTCTGCGAGTCGTTGTGTATGTCTCCGAGTCGCCCATCGCGATCGGTTGGCTGAGGGGAACCGTAAACGCCATAACGGCCGCAGCCAACAACACCGCCGCTCCAATCCGCCGTCTGCGCTTGTCGTCCCGGACGGCCGCTGCGAACAGGAGTGCGCTTCCGCACAGGAGCACGATCAGGCTCTGAACCTGAAAGAGTCCGAACTCCGCAGCCCAGACGAGCACGCTCCAGCCACGGATCGAGACCTCAACCCTGCGGTCCGGCACGGTCAGGGCGGCGCGATCGATATCGTGGGTATCGTCAACAGCCGGGTGGGCTACCAGGGCGCCGATGTTCTCGCGCGACCGATCGCGCAGCACGTAACGCCAGGTGGTGCCTTCGCGCCATTGGGCAGATTCGAGCCCGAAACGTTGCTCGAGCAACATGCGCTCGTCCTCGACCACTCCATCTGACCACCGAACGTTGACGCGAGGCTCGATGATGTCAACCCTCACGAGAGCGGCTGTCACGAGCAGCAGGGCGGCAAGCGCTGTAATAAATCGGCGAGGCATTTCGCGTCGACAGGTGCGGAATCTCGCGACCGGGTAGAGCGTGTATGAAACGAACCGGCCTCGGAAGGCCAGTTACGCGCAGGTCACACAGTTCCGAGGATCATCCGGGAGATGTCATTCAGGCCCGGGTCTGTTCCAAACGCCCGGTACCGCGCATGTTCCCAGTATTCCGTCGGCAAGATGAAGGACAGTGGCGTGATGTACTGCAGCATCACGATCAGACGCGTCTTCGTCGGATCGAGGAAGCGGCTGCCGAAGTGCAGGCACCGGCTGGTGTCGAAAAATCCGACCGTCCCCGTCGGTCCGAGGAATTGACGCGGCGCCGCTTGCCCGCCGAGTATCTCGGAGACCTGCTCGTCGTTCAGCAGCATGTCGTACGTATAGCCGACCTTCTTGCGAACGAGATCCGATTGAGCTGCAGGCAGCAGCGTGAGCGGCCCGGTTTCGGGCGTCACCTCGTTGCACAGCACCCAGACCTTGACCTGCTCGGTATCGTCGCTGTCGCAGTGATAGAGCTGGCTTTTGCTGAGATCCTCGTTCGTTTCGCTCGAATAATACACACTGACGAACTGCAGTATCGGGACGACGCCGAGGTACCGAGTCGCGGCAGCAACAACTTCAGGATGCAGGGCGAGGCGCATGAACGGTGAATCGAGCGTGACGAGCTTCTGATCGAGAAGCTTCATCATGAAGCGCTTGTTCGCTCTCGCCTTCAGCTTTTCCAGATTTACGGTAGCGAGCACGTGTTGAGCGTTCGAAACGACACTGGGGATATCCGGGAAGCGTCCGCCATCGCAGATCGCGAATCCTGCGTCCCTGGGGATCTCGACTGAGCCCGGTTTGAGCTCGGCGGCGACGCGTCTTCGCATCTCCATCTGCGTCGCGATCTGCTGCTCGCGATCGCGGCGGTTCTCGTGTCGCGCTTCGTCCGTACTCCGGCGCGCGACTTGTATCGGATCTTCTTCGACGATCATGCCAGTTCTCGTGCGGAGCCTACTTCAATTGGCGGATTGGTCGCAAGATCGCGTATCGCGCGACGGACTGGGCTCGGTCGATTCGTGAACGGGTTGCCGAGCGGCCGTGTCAACGGGAAAGATGTGATAATCAGGACACTCAAAGTCGATGCTTTCCCAACTATTCACCAGACTCCGTGCTGTGCTCAATCTGCCCAGCCGCGTGGAGGCCCGGTTCGATCGTCTCCGACAGGAGCTGGACGAGCAGATCCGTGACGTCCATGGCACGCTCAAGTCGCAGGACGTTCGGCGCAGCCTCGAAGCGCATCAGGCACGTACCGAGAGCACGTGGGTGCAGCAGCGCTCCGCGCATGACGAGCTCGAGGCGGGGCTCGCGGCGACACGTAGAGAAGTGCACGAGCGCCTGCAGCAGCATCAGTTGCAGCTTACCCATCTGAGGACGTTGCTGGAGAACGGCTCCGCCGCGCGAAAGGATCTCGAGGATCCTGTGCCTCTTTCGGTGCGTCCGTCGGACGAGCCTCCTGTCCCTCCGGACGCGATTGCTTGGGAATGGCTCGATCTGGACCGGTGTCCAGGCTGCGCGACTGCCGAGCGTACCGTCGTGTGCGAGTGGAATAAATCGATTCTTCTGGAGCACGACATCTTTGCCGACTCGAGGCCGTATAACTACGCGCTTTGCCACGGCTGCGGAATGGTCTATGCCACACATCGTCCGGTCGGCGCGAGTTACAAGCGGCTCATGGACGATTTCCCGGCAACGATCGGGCGTGGCGCGGGGGCAAACGCAGGGAATGCTTTACTGAATCCATATCCGCTGTCAGAGCAGGACCGCGAGCGGTACCGCGCTCTCATTGCCGGTGGCGTCTTTGTCTCCGACCACGAGGCGCACGAACATATCGATGGCGTGTACCTGGACCGCATCGAGAATGCCGGGCATGTGGAATTACTTGGCAGCCTTCTCGACTTGCAGGGGGCCAGAGTCCTCGAGGTGCGATCTCGGGCCGGGACGATCCTGAACGGGCTGCGGCGGCAATTCGGTGCCTCGGTGATGGCAATGCCAATCTTCGAGGGGCAACAGTTCATCTTGCGGGAGCTGTACGGGATCGATTGCTCGGATCTGATCGACTACGACATGTTCACGATCTCGTTCGAGGGTCGCTTCGATCTCATCGCCTGCAACCACATGCTGACTCACATCGTGCGCGTGGATCGGTTTTTCGAGCAGATCCGCCAGCACCTGAAGGTCGGCGGACATCTCTATCTGTACAACGAGCTCGAGGAGAAGGCGTTCCTGGCGAACGGCAAGTCCGTCATCAATACGTTGAACGCCCTTCACTTGCAGGTGTCCGATCGAGCGTCCCTGATTCGGCTGCTGAACGCGAACGGCTTCGAAGTTGTGTTCATCAAGTTGCGCAACAGCTCGCAGCTCTGCCTCGCGCGGTACACGGAGAATCGCAGGTGGACACCGATGTTGTCGGAGGAGCGGGCCGCACGTGAGCGGGCCTATGCTCTCGCCCGCACTCAGGCCATTTTGCGGGCACCGAAGGCCCTCCGCGGGCGTTTTGCTGCCGTGTGGGAAGATGCGGTCGCGCGCGGTGTGGAGGCCGGCATCGTGGGGTTCGACGACAAAGGCAGACCTCGACTGATCAAGGACACCTAAAGTCTGCGTATCCTTTTTCTGCTCAATAACGTATCCAAATCACGCCACTTCGAAGGCGTGATACAGGCGCTGGCAGAACGCGGACACACCGTGGTGCTTGCCGCCGAGCGCCAGCGCAACAGGCCCGTCTGGCTGCCGAAGAATCTGACGCTCGTCAACCGTGGACTTCGCGCGCGGGCGTTGCCGGGACGAATCGAAATGACTGGGTGTCCAGTGCGTCGTGTGGACAAGTGGCGGCACCTGGTCCCGCCGCTGCGGCAAGCCCGCGATTACCTTCGGTTTCTCGATCCTCGCTATGCCGACAAGAGGAAGCTCGAGCGCCGATCCGCCACGCACGCGCCGCCCGGTTGGCCGCAGCTCGTGCGCGATCACTTATGGATTTCACGCCACTGGAAAAGCCTGGCACGCGCTCTCTCGCTCATCGAAGAGGCGATTCCAACCGAGAAGTTCTTCGACCTGTTCATCCAGTACGAGCAGCCGGACGTGGTGCTGGTCACACCGCTTGTCGATTACGGCTCGTACCAGACCGATTACGTCAAGAGTGCTCATCGTGTCGGTGTTCCCGTCGTCTTCGTTCCTTTCAGCTGGGACAACCTGACGAATCGAGGACTCGTCCGGGTCGAGCCCGATCGTGTGCTCGTATGGAATGACATTCAGAAGCAGGAAGCGGTGGAGCTTCACGGCGTACGATCGGATCGGGTGGTCGTGACGGGCGCACCTCGATTCGACGAGTTTTTTGCGATGCAGCCGTCGACGAGCCGTGAGGCGTTCTGCGCGCGTGTCGGCCTCGATCCCGGAAACCCCTTCATCCTCTACGTGTGTTCGTCGGAATTCGTCGCGCCGCGCGAGGTCGAGTTTGTGAAGCGGTGGGCCAAGCGTATGCGCGCAAGTGACGATCCGATCGTGCGGAAGTGTGGTGTGCTCGTGCGTCCGCATCCGGTTCATGCGAAGCAGTGGAAAGATGCCGAAGGCGTCGGAGTTGACGAACGCCGTGATCTGGTCCGAAAAGGAGACGATGAACGCGGACCAAGGCCTATACGACTCCCTGCATCACGCAGCCGCATGCGTCGGCTTGAACACCAGCGCCATGATCGAGGCGGCTATTGTCGGCAAGCCTGTGCTGACGCTCGTCAGTGACGAGTTCGCGGGCGGTCAGGAAGAGACGGTCCACTTCCACTATCTGCGTGCCGCCAATGGTGGATTGCTCATTGAGGCACGCAGCGCCGGAGAACACATTCAACAACTCGGAGACGTACTCCGACGCAGCGATGGCGGCACGAAAGCGCGACGGTTTGTTGAGAAATTTGTACGTCCTCGTGGCCTCGAGAGACAGGTCACTCCGATAATGGTTGAACAAATCGAGCGTGCTGCGAGCATTGCAAAGCGACCGCAAGGCGCATCAGCGTGGCATTACCCGGTCAGGGGCGCGGTGCTGGCGCTGTTTGCTCTACGCCGGAGCGCGCGTCGCCGGCGGGCCGGCGTGCGCCCAGCGGCACCAGTCACCCAGGCCACACGCGACGGACGGAAATGACGGTGGCCGATTGACGGACATCCGATGACTGCCGGCTCGCTGTCCGTCGTGGTTCCGGTCCTGAACGAAGAATCCTGCATAGACGAATTTCTCGAACGCGTTTCCCGAGTACTCGCTTCGCGAACGGCGGCGTGGGAAATCGTGGTCGTCGACGACGGCAGCGTCGATCGCACGGTGTCGTACGTGGAGCGCTGGATCCAGAGGGAGCCGCGGATTCAGCTTGTCAGGCAGCCGCATCGTGGAAAAGGCGCAGCCATCCACCGGGGAATGCTCACGGCCCGCGGCGACTGGCGTTTGATGGCGGATGCCGATCTGTCAGTAGCCCCCGAAGACTGGTCGGTGTTCTTCGATACGGCCATCGGACCACATGCGCCGGACGTGATCATTGGATCGCGTGAGGCGCCGGGGTCGCGCCGCATCGGCGAATCGCTCTGGCGGCATTTGATAGGTCGCGCGTTCAACGCCGTCGTGCAGTTGGTCGCTGTGCCCGGCATCAACGACACGCAATGCGGCTTCAAAATGCTTCGCGCCGAGGCAGCCCGGGCACTGATGCCGCACGTCACGATAGAGGGATTCGCGTTCGACGTGGAATTGCTGTTTCTCGCCCGCCTCGCGGGTTTCGCGATCCGCGAAGTCGGCGTTGTGTGGGTGTGCCGCCGGGACAGCCGTGTTCGGCTGGCGCGCGGCGCAGCCGCTTTCGCGGACGTCGGTCGGATTCGCCTGCGACACATGAGGGGCCGGTATGAGCACGTGTCGCCCTCATCGCCGCGGGCAACCGGAGGCGGGGCAATTCAGCTTTGAAGACGGAGCATGCCGCATTAACTTCCCCTGGATGACGGGTCCGCCCGATCCGACGAGCGTTTCCGGAGCGTTCAGCTTGCGGTACAGTAACGGCCACATGGGCGGCGTTCAGGATCCCGCGCTGCTACAAAGCAAACAAGGTGTGACCCCTGCGAGCGGGCGTGGTATCGCGCGACTGGTAGAGCTTTTTCGCGGAACGCGCTCGAGTGAACGTGCCCACGAGCAAGCAGCGAGGCGACGACTGGAGCAGGCACGCGCGGCTGCTCGTGCATGGAAAGAGCGCGCGGGTGCTGCGGTTGTGCGCGGGCGCATGCTGCGCGAGCGGCTGACTCGGGTGATCGCGGCACTGAAGACGGCAAAACAGCACCTGGAAGAGGCGAAGCGCGAGCGTCCGTCCGTCGCTGTCATTCGCGACGTGTTCGGCCACAGGGTGCGCACTCTGAACGCCCGTGTGGCAGCACGGTCGGGGGACAGCAGAGAGGGACAGCTGGTTCAACTGTCACCTTCCTACCGCGCAGCGCTGCAGGAGCAGCCCCATGTGTTGGCCGATGTCGCTGCACGAATCGAACTTGATGGTCTGTGCTGGTGGGTTCCACGGCCTTCGGGAACCGCACGGTTTCCATTTCGGACGATCGCCCAGACGCGCGACCTGACCGGCGGCGGGATCATGCTCGATATCGGTGCCAACGTCGGTCGTATGTCCATCCCACGTGTGATCCTCGGCGACGTAACGGTCGCATATTGTGCCGAGCCTGATCCGGTCACGTACGCGTGCCTCGCGCGCAACGTCATTGATAACGGCCTGCGAGGGCTCGTGATGCCGGATCGAACCGCCATTGGCGACCGCAATGGCACCGTGCGGCTGCTTCGCACCGGGTCGTCCGGGAACTTTCGTGTTCTCTCGGATATGCAGCCTGTGTCGGGAGAGGTTGTCGACGTGCCGTGCTGCACGCTGGACACATGGGTGCGACAGCTGGACATCGACCTCGAAGCCGTCACCTTCATCAAGGTGGACATCGAGGGTTTTGAGCACCGGCTGATGCTTGGCGCAGAACGGGTCCTGGGCTTGCCTCAGATCGCCTGGCAGTTTGAAGTCAAACCCTCCGGCCTCCGAGCCGTCGGGGATGACCCTGCCGAGTTCTATCGGGACCTTCAGCGCGCGTTTACGCATTTCATCGACTTGAATCGCAAAGCTGTGGGTGCCCGGGTTCGACCAATCGCAGACCTTCCGGAAGCGCTGCGATATATCGAGCCCGACCAGAAGACCGACATCCTGCTGTTTACTGCTCGTGATGGCCGGGTCGCGTAGCATGGGCATTCGTCATCTCCTCAGATCGATACGAGTACTCCTCGGCATGCCAGATCGGCTCTCGGGTGAACTTCGCGAACTGGATCGCGCGGTACGCACTATCGAAAAAGCGGTACAGCAGACATCGAAGCGTCAAGACCAAAGCATCGCCACCCTGAGCGGTGAGATGGCCTCGTTGCGTGACGAAGTCCACGACCGGCTGCTGCAATACCACCTGCAGCTTGGACGCCTTTCCGAACGTGTCAATGGCGGTTCCAAGGGTGAACCGGGAAACCGCGTTCCAGTTCGCATCGAAGGTGAGAACCGCGGCAACTCGTCGTTTGGCCTGGACGAGTCGTCTGTTGCAACCGGAGCTGTTCCTCTGGACCCCGGCGAGTGGATGGAGTTGCCTGGATGTCCGACGTGCCGCACCACGGACCGGACGATCGTCTGCGAGTGGAACAAGCTGGTTCTCCTCGCCACAGCTCCCGACGAGCAATCTACCCGATACGACTATGCCGTATGCCACGGCTGCGGGATTCTCTACGCCACCCGGCGACCCGTTGGGAGACGCTATCGGTATCTTGTCGATAACTTCGAGGACGTCATCGACAAAGATGCGAAGAACCCGCTGCTCAATCCGTATCCACTGACCGATGAAGATCGCGACCGGTATCGGCGTCTAATCGCGCGCGGTGTGTTCGTGTCGGACCACGAACCGGGTAATTCGCTTTCCATGGTGCTGCGTGACCGGATGGAGAACGCTGGCCACGTGGATCTGCTCGGATCGCTGCTGAATCCGCGCGGTGCCCGCGTCCTGGAGGTTCGCCCGCGCGCCGGCACCATTCTGGAGGGGTTGCGTCGCCTCTACGGGGCCGACGTATATGCGATGCCGATTTGGGAGGGTCAGCAGTTCGTTATTCAGGAACTGTATGGCATCCCGACTTCAACGCTCATCGACTTCGATCGATTCGAAGTGCCTTTCGAGGAGCCCTTCGACCTGATCGTCTGCAACCACATGTTCAACCATGCGGTGCGGCTGGACGGGTTTCTCGCAACGGTGCGCGCAGCCCTGCGAATGGGCGGCCACCTGTACCTCTACAACGAAATCGACGACAGCGAGTTCCTCGACGGCGGGCAGTCGATGATTGCGACGATGAATCCCCTGCATTTGCAGGCGAGCGATCGGCCGTCTCTCGTCCGCGCTCTTGGAGCTGCGGGGTTCGAGCCGGTCTTCGTGACTGGCAGGCACAAGCGCAATGTCATTCTCGTAAGGAAAACTGACGCGCCGCAGTGGAAACCGATTGCGGATGGAGACCGCGCGCGTCGGATTGCCGCCTATCATCGCGCCCGTGATCGCGCCGTGTTGCGAATTCCCGAACGTATCCGATCGCGATTTGCTGAAGTATGGCCTGCGACCGTGGGGCGCGCAGTTGCGTCCGGAGTAGCGCGATTCGACGAGAAAGGGGATCTCCGGATCGTCAAGGAGTCGTGAAGGTTTACGGCCCACCGCCACGCCGCATCACATACTCAACTTGTCGTCGCGTAGCACCTCCGGCAGGTATCTCGCCCATCGCGACCGGTGCGTCTCCGACAACCGGAAGACTATCTCGCGCATGTCAAACCCTTGGGGAACGATGTGACATTGATACGCGAACCGCCACGCGGTTGACGAATTCGCCTGTCGCCCGAAGCCATGGATCGATGATGGTCCCGATACGAACGCCACAAAAAGATTGCGCCGTACAGGGATGGTCTTGACGAGCGAAACCTCAATTCCTTCTGACTTGTGCGGGTAATAAGTGCTGGCATCACGAACCTCCGGCATTCGCGCCGGCCGGTAAAGCCCAAGAGCCCCATCGTCAGGTGTGAGAGCATCCGACAGATAAAAGAGGCAAGTGACGCCGTAGTGAGCGCTGTCGGTGTGCGGCTGCAGTTGATAGCCAGGTGCTCGGCCCATCACGCGGCCATCCGTCGTGGTCCAGCCAGCCGCGAGCACGTCTGCTGCGATTGTTTGACCGAGGAGCCACGCGTACTTGTCGCGCAGCGGCGCCGCGAAGCGTTCGGCGATGCAAGCGGCGGCATCGCGCACACCCTGCCTGAGCGCCAGCAGACTGTCTCGTTGCGGTCTGTCGAGCGCATCGAACGCCGCCGTTCCTTCAATCACATCGAGCTCGAGTTTCAGCCCCTTTCCCTTCAACTCGAAAGCCTTCGGTGGCGGCAACAGCGCCAGTGTTCTATCGAACGAGACACTGTCGAGCGCCGGGAACAGATGCAGATGCGGGAACGGATCGTCGAAACAGGTTGCGTTCTCGATCGCCAGCACCACAGGGGCCATTCCCTGCACGATATCAGCAGATGGGGGGCGATTGACTAGGTTGATTAACGGTGAAGATCGCGCGTCATCGAGAAGCGTCGGCGCCGGATGGCTCACGAAGGGAGCGTCTGAAAGCTGGCGATGACGTCGAGGTGTCATCGAGAAGAATCAGGTAACGCGATCGCCGAGACCGCTGCTTGCCTGGGCGGCTTCCTCCTTGCGACGCCGATGCTCTTCCAGACGCCGTCGCCGATACTCGATGAGCATCGGTTCCTTGGATCGGCGGTGTTCGAGCAGCCGCTGCTCGCCCCGACGCCGCGCTTCCTCCTGAGCGAGACGGATCTGCTCGGCCACAGCCTTCGCATAGGGCTGGAGGAGACGCCGGATCAACGGCCCCATCAGTCGCACCAGAAACGGCACCGGAACTGGTAGGGGAGCAGGGCTTGAGCCCACGGCCTCCAATTCCTCAACCAGGCGAGTCGTCGATGGAACGTCGATGCCACGCGGCCTGACGAAAGCGCCGACAAAACGCGCGCTGCGCGCCGGATCGGGGTCGCGACCTTCAAGGATCCCCGCCAGGTCGCAGGCATGCTCGTCGAGTGACCTCGTGGCGCGCAACAAGGCGTTCGGGCCATCCAGCAGATAGTGAAAGTGCAGCGTCCCTTCCTGGTTGTCCCGGAACTCGGGCAACAGCACGGTGTGCACCGGTCGACCAACAATGGCAGCCTCGATCATCGCGCTGGTGTTGAGGCCGACTACCGCAGCCGCGTGGTACATGGAATCGAAATAGTCGGTTTTCGACCGCTCGTCCACCGGTGAATCGCCCAGTGGTGGCCAGCAGACTACGTTGTCCAGCCCGGCGAAGTCGATCCCATCCCAACCCTCTGCGCGCTCCGGATGGCGACGCACCAATATGCCGCACTCCCGAAGAACCGGATGTTGACTTTCGCGGAGCTGGCGAATCCACCGCAGTATGAAAGCGGGCTCTTCAGGGCTGGCCTCGAGCAACGACGAGCAGACGTAGAGCAGGATGGGCCGGTCGGAACGCAGTCCCAGGCGTGCGCAGAACGCCTCGCGCGAGGTTGATGGCTTCTTGTCGAACCAATCGTCGAACACTTGAGCGCCGGTCACGACGATCCGGTCGGCGGGCAGGTCGTGCAGGTCGATTGCCTCGTCTTTCTGGACATCGTTCCACACGAGGACCCGTTGGGGCGTGAAATTCAGCAGGCCTTTACTCGACAGGTGGTCCCAGCTTGCCGCTGCGAAAACGTTGCGAATGCCGAGCTCGAGGGCCGCTCGGATCAGGTCGAGCTGCGCGGTCCTCAGCACGACGAGTGGTGTGGCGACAACGAGATCGGGATTATGGTCGCGAAGGAACGGGTGAAGGATTGCCGCAGTGCGCGTGGATTGTTCGAAAAGGTCGAAAAGCCACATAAGAAACCAGCGACCTGGGGGCCCAGCGGTTTCTGCAAGCCGGACGGTCCATTCTGGCGCTCGTTTGCGAGCGCGGGAAAGCAGCCCGGGCGCGTTTCGGAACGCGGGTCCGAAGAACCGCATATAGAAGCGCGCTCGACGAAGGTGTGTCGCGACTTCCCACAGCTCGTCGTGTTTGAGGGCGGGCAACGTCTCCAGTCGAATGCCCGGGCACGTTTCCGCAAGCGCCAGCACGAATGCGGGCCATTTACCCCAGAATGGCTCCTTGACGAGCTGCACCTGGTGCCCGCGTGCGGCGAGCGTACGGAGCACCGCCTCGTACTGTCGAACATTTGCGGGTGTGCGGACAGAGAAGAGAATTCGCAAAGGCCTATTCCTCGTCGGCCGACCAGGTGCGTGCGTGGACGGTAGACCTCGTGCGACTTCTCACTTTGTCGCTCGCGCAGCACTAGACATCAGTTGGGCGAGGGGTCGGATCTTAAAGGCGAACAAAAAGCGTACCCGTCCGATTTTGTTGACCCTCTTTGTTCAAATCTCATATTATCTACGAGTTAGCAACGCACATCACATCCGCGCGACATATATCGCGAGACCAGTTTCGCCGGCGCACGGCGTCCAGGACTCAGATTCGTCGTTTTAGGGCAGTGGTCGAGGTGTGTGCGTTTGTTTCACACTTTTGCACACCTCGTCTGTAGGTGAGAGGGCGGTAGCTTGTACCGCCTCGGCGAGTGTACGGCCTGGAAGCAGCCAGGGCCCACGCGCCTTGGGCTTGCGACATGTCTCTTCCGCTCAATCGCGACGGCTTCGCACATCGATCTCTCGGCGCGCGGCTTCCCGCTGCCACGCTGTGGCCGGAATGGGGGCGAATCACGCCTGCGGACGTCTGGTGAACGCGCGATGAAAGTGCTGTTCGTTTGGGACTCCGCCGAGTATCTGCGGTTCTTCGACTCCGTGGTCGAAGAGTGTGTCGCTCGTGGCCACGCCGTGGCGATCGCTTTCAACAACGCCAACGTCAAGAAGCTAGGTGGGCTGCGAAGTCTGGGGGCCATCGGGGGGCGCGTGCGCGTGCTCGGGCTCGTGCCGAAGAACGAAGGCATGTGGGGTCGCATCGCGTACGGTGTGCGGGGGACGATGGATTTCGTCCGGTATTTTCACCCGCGGTTTGCCGGGGCGAGTGCGGCTCGCGCGCGCATGAAGCGCAAGGCGCTGCCGGTGGCCTATGGCTGGATGGATCGGATCCGGCGGCTCCCTCCGGCGGCGGTACGAGTGCTCGAGCGTTGCCTCGCAATGATCGAGAGGGCGGTTCCGGTGCACCAGCCGATTGTCGACTTTCTCCAGCGCGAGGCGCCGGACGTCGTGCTCGTGTCGCCGCTGGTCGATTGCGGCTCCGATCAGGTGGACGTCATCAAGGCCGCGCAAGCGTGCGGCGTGCGGACCGCGGTCTGTGTCGCGAGCTGGGACAATCTGACCAACAAGGGGTTGCTGCGCATCGAGCCCGATCTGGTCATCGTCTGGAACGAGGCACAGAAGCGTGAGGCGCAGGAATACCACTACATCCCGGCGGACAAGATTGCCATCACTGGCGCCCAGTTGTTCGACCGATGGTTCGTCACGCAGGCCACGCGCGAGCGCGCCGCTTTCTGCGCACGCGTCGGCCTGCCCGATACGCGTCCGTTTCTGCTGTTCACCGGATCGTCCGGCTTCATTTCAGAATCGCGCGCAGAGGTAGCGTTCGTCCTCAGATGGATTGCGGCTCTTCGGTCGCGCGGGGATCCGATGCTCCAGTCAGTCAACGTCCTTGTCCGACCGTACCCGTACAACTGCCACGCATGGGACCCGGACCCGCTGGCCGGTATACCCGGTGCGGTGTTTTTTCCGCGTACCAACTACAGCCCGGTGGACGAGGTGAACCGCGCCGACTATTTCGATTCGATCTATCACTCGGCGGCGGTGGTCGGCATCAACACAAGCGCCATGATCGAAGCGGCGATTATCGGGCGGCCCGTCTTCTCGATGCTCGCCGAGGAGTTCGCCGGCACCCAGCAAGGCTTGATTCACTTTCACTACCTGGCCTCGGAGAACGGCGGCTGCGTCCGGATTGCATCGACGGTCGACGAGCACGTCCGCCAGTTGAGCGAGTGCCTTCGAGATCCGGCAGCGGCGCACGCCGAGCAGCAGCGGTTCATTTCATCTTTCGTCCGCCCCCATGGAGTCAATCGGCCGGCGACGCCAATCTTCGTCGACATGGTTGAGCGATTGGCCGCCGCTGCCGCTCCGGCGCCGCAGCCGACGCCGGTGGCGACATATCTCCTTCGCCCAGTGGTGCTGGCCGGCGCCTTGATCGGGATGATCGGCGCGTGGCTTCAGCGGCCCCATCCGATGCGATGGCTGCTGCGAAGGAGCAGGAAGATTACTCGGAGAACGACGAAGCGCGTCGGCCGGACGGCGCGACTCTCGGTAAACCGCGGAGTCAAGCAGGCGAAGCAGTGGCGCGAGATCGTTCTGCGTCCTCTCCGCGCTCGCAGGTGAACGTGTTGCGACGCATCGCGGCGGCTTTCAGCGGACGGTTCGTCAATGAGCGTCTAGCGGGGCTCGAGAAGACCATTCGGAAGCTCGAAGAGACCGACCGCCATTCACTGACGTCCCTCGACAGACGATTGACCGATCTTGCGCGCGCCGTCGCCGAACAACCGACCGCGAAGGACCTTCGGGAGCTGCGCCAGGCGGTGAGGGCCACGACGCCTCAGCACCCCGCTCAGTGGCTGTTCGACCGAATCGATCAGATCGTCTCCGGTGAACGCCGGATTCTGATAGGTCCCTGGACAGGAGAAGTTGGCTTCGAGCTGCTGTACTGGATTCCCTTCATCCGGTGGGTACGTGCACATTGGGCGATCCCTCCGGAGCGTGAGCTGATCGTCTCACGCGGTGGAGTGGCGTCTTGGTATGGGCCGCCTACGACTGCGTACACCGACATACTCGCTTTGTTTGCTCCTGAAGAGTTTCGCTGTGCCGTGTCCGACGAGAAGCGCAAGCATCGCAAGCCCGGCGCCTTCGACGAGCGCATCGTTGAAGCCGTCAGTCGGCATCGTGGCGACGTGCCGGTCGACGTGCTCCATCCCGGCTTGATGCATCGACTCTTCGCGTCGTACTGGAGCGATGAGTCCGGCTATGCGCAGATCGATCAATTCACCCGTCATCAGCTAATCGAGCCTCCTGACGGTGTCGCGGAGCCCAGCCTACCCTCGGACTACGTCGCCGTCCGGTTCTACTTCAACGAATGTTTCCCCGCCAGTCCGGAGAACCAGGCGTTCGCACGCAGCGTGGTTACGTCACTGGCTGAGCGGACCGCAATCGTCATCCTCAACCCTGGCGTGAGTGTTGACGAGCATCGCGACTGGATCCCGGACAGAGCGGACCGGGTCATCACGATCGCAGAGAGTGCCAGGCCCGAGAGCAATCTGGCTCTTCAGAGCGCCGTGATCGCCCGCGCCCGCGCCTTCGTCGGCACCTATGGTGGCTACTCGTATCTCGCGCCGCTCTACCGCGTGCCTGCAGTGGCGTTTTATTCCAAGCCGTCCTTCAAGCAGCATCACCTGTATGCAGCGCAGCGCGCGTTCGGCCAGATCGGTGCGGGTGCACTGATACCCCTCGATGTCACTCAGACGAGCATCGTGCAGCTCACGTTGGGAGCGCTGTTGCCGGCATGAGGGCGATTCTGCTAACCAGCACGTTCCGACGTCACGTGTTCGTCGCTAACGCGGCGGCGGCGAGCTGCGAGCTGGTCGGCGTGTGGCAGGAAGAAAAGACGTTTCGACCCGAACGGTACGCGCGCGGTGCGGAGGACCACCTGATCATCGAGCGGCATTTTGCCGACCGGGACGCATCGGAGGAGCGCTATTTCTTTTCGGACACAGAAGTCAGAATCGATCGCGGCGTGCTGCATCGGACGGTGCCCGCCGGGGCGTGCAGCGATTCTGCGGAGGTCGCGTTGATGGCCGCGGCCCGTCCCGATGTCGTGCTGGTCTTCGGGACAGGGATCCTTCGCAATCCATTGCTGTCGGAATTCGGGGGACGAATCATCAACATCCACCTCGGGGTATCGCCGTACTATCGCGGCGCGGGCACCAATTTCTGGCCGCTCGTGAACCGACAGCCCGAGTACGTCGGCGCCACAATCCATTACCTCGACGAGGGCATCGATACGGGACCCATCCTTGCGCACGCGCGGCCGTGTATCGACTCGGCCGACGGTCCTCACGATGTGGGTAACAAGACGATCGTCGCTGCCGCGCAAATGCTGCTCCGAGCGGCATCGGCGCACGTTGCCGGCACGACGCGCGCGGTGCCACAGTGGCAAGGTGGACGGCTGTACCAGCGAAAGGATTTCAATGCGGACGCTGTGCGCGCGCTGTATCGCAATTTCGAGACTGGCATGATTCAGGAGTATCTGGCGGCGCGAACCGCTCGAGATGCGGCATTGAGGCTGATCGAACTGGAGCAGGTGGTGTGATCGGCGTTGGCTGTACGATCGTTTTCTACCACTACGTCCGCGACGTCGAGCGAACAGAGTTTCCGGACATCAAGGCGCTGTCGCCTTCAGCGTTTGCTGCGCAGCTCGACTGGCTGCAAATGCGCTTCGATGTCATCGATGGCTCAACGTTCGAACGGGCCGTTCGCACCGGCGTCGGCTTCAACAGGCCAACCGCTCTGCTCACCTTCGACGATGGATTCATCGACCACTACGAGTACGTATTTCCCGTTCTGCGTTCGCGTGGCCTCGGAGGCATCTTCTTCCTTGTGGGTTCTACTCTCGGCGACCGGCCAATGCTGGCGAACGTGCACAAGACGCACTTTCTACTGAGCCGGCTGGGCGCGGAACGTTTCGCGCGGGAAGTGGGAGCTGCTTTGAGCGACGAGGGCGTGTCCATCGCAGCTTCAGTGGATGGCCGCGAAGGCATCTATCGATACGATGAGGCGCCGGACGTCCGGATCAAGCGGATTCTGAATTACGAAGCTCCATACCCGGTGGCAGACCGGGTTCTTTCGGCGTCGTTCGTGCGTCACATAGGCGACAGCGACGCGTTCGCCCGCACGCTCTATCTCTCGTCGCGCCAGATCCGCGAAATGGCAAGCGGAGGAATGACCTTTGGTTTCCACACCGAGTCTCATCCCGTCCTCTCGAGGTTGACACGCGACGAGCAGCGCGACGAGCTGCGCAATGGTACGCAGGCCATCAGAGACCTCACGGACCAGACGGCGGTGTCGTTCTGTTATCCCTACGGATTCCCGCACACCTACAACGCCGAGACGCTCGAAACACTCGCGGAGTTCGGTTATTCGATGGCGTTCAACACGGTTCGTCGCGAGGCGATCGTCGGGCAGGAATCCCGGTACGAGTTGCCGCGCTTCGATACGCGTGACGTTGCGCGCCTGCAGGAGGTGCCCGCAGGTGCGTAAGGTCTGCGTCGTCATCGGTTCGCGCGCGAACTACGGCAGCATCAAATCCGTCATGCGCGCCGTGCGCGCGCACGCTGAGCTTCATCTCCAGATCATCGTGGGCGCGTCAGCGCTCCTCGATCGGTTTGGATCAGTGGTCGAGGTCATCGAACGCGACGGCTTCGTCCCGGATGCTCGCGTCAACATGATTGTGGAAGGCGAGACTCCCGTTACGATGGCGAAATCGACGGGCCTCGGGCTGCTGGAGCTGCCGACGCTGTTCGAGCTGCTCAAGCCCGATGTAGTCGTCACGGTCGGCGATCGCTTCGAGACGATGGCGACGGCGGTAGCAAGCGCCTACATGAACATTCCGCTCGCGCACACGATGGGCGGTGAGGTGACCGGGACGATCGACGAGAGCATCCGCCACGCGATTACCAAGCTCGCGCACCTGCATTTTCCCGCGAACAGGGGCGCGGCCGATCGCATCGTCCGTCTGGGCGAGGATCCCGACACGGTTCATGTCGTCGGATGCCCGCGGATCGACCTGGTGGCGGAAGTGGTCGGCAACGGCAGTGCGGCGCTCGACGCGGAATGGCTGGAGCGTGAAGGCGTCGGCGGGCACATCACGACAGACCAGCCGTTTCTACTCGTCAGCCAGCATCCTGTCACCACGGAGTACGGACAAGCCGAGCATCAAATCACCGAAACCCTCATGGCGCTGCACGATCTACAGATGCCGACCGTGATGTTGTGGCCCAATGTCGATGCGGGTTCGGAGGACATCTCGCGCGGCATGCGCAAGTTCCGCGAAAAGTACAAGCCCGAGTACATCCGGTTCTACAAGAATTTCCCCGTGGAAACATACCTGCGCCTGATGCAGGGTGCTGCGTGTCTGGTGGGTAACTCCAGCGCGCCGCTTCGGGAAGGCGCGTTCATGGGTACGCCCGCCGTCAATATCGGAACGAGGCAGGATGGCCGCGAGCGTGGTCCAAACGTCATCGACGTCGGTCACGATCGCACCGCGATCGCGGACGCTGTTCGACGCCAACTCGCGCGAGGTTCCTATACGCCCGCCCACTTGTACGGTGACGGCCGCGCGGGCGAGCGGATCGCTGACGTGCTGTCGCGCGCCGTGTTGCACGTCCAGAAACGGATTCAGTACTGAACATCCTCGGCGTGATTCCGGCTCGGGGCGGTTCGAAAGGCATTCCACGCAAGAATCTCGCGCCGCTCGCGGGTCGTCCTCTCATCGCGTACACGCTTGAGGCCGCTCGTCTCAGCCGCTCTCTTTCGCGGGTCATCGTCAGCACCGACGATGAAGAAATCGCCGCGGTCGCCAGGTGGAACGGCGCGGACGTTCCGTTTCTGCGTCCGCCGGAGCTGGCACTCGACCATACACCCATGATCGACGTGCTGGTGGATGCGCTTGGAATGCTCGATCAGCGGGAGCAGTACCGGCCGGACGTCGTGGTCCTGTTGCAGCCAACGTCGCCGTTTCGTCGCGAAAACCACGTCGACGCCGCAGTGGACCTTCTGATCTCCTCTGGCGCCGATTCGGTCGTCACGGTCATGCAGGTGCCACATCAGTTCACTCCCGAATCGCTGATGCGGCTTCGCGGCGATCGGCTGGATCCGTTTGCCGAGGGACCCACATACACGAGGCGGCAGGACAAGCCGGTCCTGTTCGCGCGCAACGGCCCAGCCGTCATCGCCACACGGTCGCGCGTCCTGCTCGATGAGCACGTCCTCTACGGCGCCGACACCCGCGGCGTCGTGATGTCACGTGAGGACTCGTTCGACATCGACGAGGCGTTCGATCTGAAGGTCGCAGAACTGCTGATGGCGTCGCGTTCGGCATGAAGGTTCTCTTCTTCGCGGCGCACTATGCCTACTACCGGAACTTCGAATCGGCGATCGTGTCGCTTGCAGAACGAGGGCACCACATCCACCTGGCGGCCGACGAACGAGAGTCACTCGGAGGGGAGGCGCTGGTCGAACGGCTGGCGACCCGCTACCCGCGCGTCACCTTCGGATTCGCACCGTCGCTGGATGATGAGCCGTGGTTTCTGCTCGCGCGCAAGCTGCGTACGGCGAGCGACTACATTCGATTCCATGACCAGGCGTTCGCCGCATTTCGAAAGACGCGCCTTACACTGCGGGATCGGATTCCGCGAATTGTCCTGTGGCTCATGGAAGCAGGCGTTGAAAAGAGCCGGCCGGCACGGCGTGCGCTCGGAGCAGTGCTCCGCGCAACCGAGAACGCGATGCCGATCAGCGAGGAGAGTCGCGAATTCATCACGCAGCAGGACCCGGACATCATCCTCATTACCTCGATGACTGCATGGCGGCTGCCGCAGATCGACCATCTGCGGGCGGCACGCGCGCTCGGTAAGCGTACCGGCGTGTGCGTATTCAGTTGGGATCATCTCTCCAGCAAAGCGCTGCTGCGTCACGTGCCCGATCGTGTCCTTCTTTGGAACGAGACGCAGAAGACCGAAGCAATCAAGTGGCACGGCATGCCGCCAGACCGCATCGTCGTCACAGGCGCGCAGTGCTACGACCAGTGGTTCAACCGGATACCGTCTCGCGATCGAGCCTCCTTTTGTCGCGCGGTTGGCCTGGAGCCCGACCGGCCGCTGATCCTGTATGTCTGCTCGGTCATGACTCCCAACCCTTACGAGTCGCGGTTTGTGCAGCAGTGGATCGAAGCCATCAGGTGCAGTTCGGACGAACGTGTCCGAAATGCGGGCATTCTCGTGCGGCCACATCCAGAGCGTACAGAGGAATGGCAGGGTGTGTCGCTCGAGCGATTTGGCAACGCGGTGTTGTACGGACGGAATCCCGTCAGCCCTCAGGCGCAGGACGACTATTTCGATTCGCTCTTTCACAGCCATGCGGTCGTCGGTCTGGTGACCAGCGCCTTCCTCGAGGCCGCGATCGTCGGTCGGCCGGTACACACGCTGTTGCTGCCGGAATTCGAGATGTATCAGGAAGGGGTTCAGCACTTCCGGTATCTGATGGAGGTCGAGGGCGGGCTGCTGAAGGTCACACGCACGTTTCCTGAACATCTGGCCGAACTGAGCGAGTCGCTCGCGCGGCCGGTTGGCCGCGACGAGCAAAACGCCAAATTCGTCCGTGCGTTCGTGCGACCGGCCGGTCTGGACCTTCCAGCGACTCCAGCCTTCGTCGAAGCGGTCGAGCACATCGCGTCGAGCGTTCCTCTTGCAGCCGAAGTGCCGGGTTTCGCTCATGACGCGATGCAGCCGTTGGTGCGTGTGATCGCTGACTCCGCAGTGGACGGGTGGCTGCGGCCCGCGCTACGCGACGCTACAGAAACGACGATCGACCACGCACGCGCGCGGAAAGCAGCCCACAAGCACGCAGCGGCTGAGGACCGCGAGCGGCGCGTCGCCGAAAAGCGTGAGTTCCTGGCGCTCCGGCGCCGCGATCGCCAGCGTCAGCACTGGGTGGGCGCGCGCAGAAAACAATTGGCGCGCATCAAGCGACGTGTCAAGTCGCTATTGGGTTCGTCATCGGTGACGACGTTGTCCTCGCCGCTGCGGACGCTGTCGGCCGCAGATGAGGCGGCTTACGCGATCTACCTCCGCACGCGTGATGAGGTCGTCCGCTTGAAGGACGCCGCTTGCGGTGAATCGAGTGAGGCAGCGCCGAGCCAGTACCGGGAACAAGAACTGGAACGGATTGATTACCTGCTCGATGCCTCCCCCCTCATTATCAGGAAACTGCGACACCATGCAGTACATGTAACGGGCATTCGTCCGTACGACTACCGCGGCCTCGGGCACACGCAGACGCACTTCGAGCGTCGGATGCGGGCACTGGTGGAACTCGCCGGCGGCACCGACCTTCTGGTTGGTGAGAACGAGGCACTCGGTGGGTTTGGTTTCCGAATTGACGGTCGGCTTCATAACCTCGACACGCTCAAGTTCTTCGAAACGCTGGTGGGCATGCGGCGGGCAGGTGTGTTGAACGCATTCGCCCGAAAGGGCCGCCGCAACCTTGTGTGGGAGATCGGTGGAGGCTGGGGCGGGTTTGCCTATCAATTCAAGACGCTATTTCCAGAGACGACCTACATCATTGTTGATTTCCCGGAGCTCTTTCTCTTTTCCGCGACCTATCTGTCTACCGTATTTCCCACAGCGACGATCCGCTTCTGGCGCGAAGAGGGTACGACTTTCGATGGATGGGAGCGGGCGGATTTCATCTTTATTCCGAACTATGCACCCGAGGCGCTCAGCCAGGTGCGGCCCGATCTGCTCGTCAACCTGGTGTCGTTTCATGAGATGACCACGGCACAAGTGGAAAAGTACACGCGTCTTGCTGCGTCGATCCACTGTCCGACAGTGTACAGCCTGAATCGGGACCGCTCCCGCTACAACGATGAGATCGAGAGCGTGAGCGCGATACTCGCTCGGCACTACGATCTCTGCGAGATTCAGCTCCTTGGATCCGATTATCCGAAGGCAATGAAGAAAGACAGCGATATCACCAGAGACGAGGCCAAATCGACAGGACGTTTCGATCCTGAGGGCTACCGCCATCTGGCAGGTGCGCTCAGGCGAGAGCACGCACGTGTCTCACCGGCCGCTGCTGCCCCGGTGCCGCTGGTCGGCATCGGCGTGACACTGTGCAACCGCGCAGTGTTCTTATCGGAGGCGATCGATTCGCTCCTCGCACAGTCACATGAGCATTTCAAGCTGGTACTGATGGACGATGGATCGACGGACGAAACCGAAGCGATCGCGCGAGGATACGAACGCCGGGACAGACGGGTGCGATACGTCCGGTTTGCCGAACGTCGCGGCATGGTGGCGGCGTGGCGCACCGCATTCGAGTACGCGTCGGCAGACGGTGCTACGTATTTCGCATGGGGCAGCGATCACGATCGGTGGCACACGCGCTGGCTGGCAACACTCGTTGAGACGCTCGAACAACATTCCGACGTGGTGCTCGCGTACCCGCTGACGCAGCGGATCGACCCACAGGGAAAGCCTTTGGCGAAACCTGCACGTCAATTCGAAACGCTCGGCATCACCGATCGCCACACGCGGTGGGCGCTTTTGAACCGCAGCGACACCGTCGCAGCCGGCGACATGGTCTATGGACTCATGCGCACAGATGCGGTCCGCGACGCCGGCATTTTTCGCGAGGTGCTGTGTCCGGATCGGCTGCTCGTCGCCGAGTTGACGTTGCAGGGCGAGATTCGACAGGTCCCAGAGCCGCTCTGGTATCGGCGTCAGTTCACCGAGGGAAGCGTCGAGCGACAGCGCTTCACGCTGTTCCCGCCGGGCACGCAGGCGCCATCGAGGTTCGTACCGCCGTGGTACATGCACGCGCGGGCATTGTGGAGTGTCTATGGCCGCGGCTCGCATCCACGCGTGAAACTGTCGCGCACCGACGCATTCAGATTGGTCAGCGGATACACCGCTGCGTACGCGTCGCGGCATTACGCAAAGTCGAGCGTACAGCGGGGGCTTCTCGCCGTTCTCGGGTGGCCGCGGTGGATCTACAAGCGTCTGAAGCATGCGGTTCTGCTCGGGGTGTATGGCGTTCTCGTCGCACTCAGGCAGATCGGACTCACACCCCTTATCGAGCGCCTCTGCGAGCGTCTGACGGGGCGGCCGCGTCCATGGCGGTGGCACGCGTGAAGATTCTCTTCGTCGCCCGCCACTTTACGTATTTCCGCAACTACGAATCGGTGATTGCGGCGCTTGCCCAGCGCGGGCATCAGATCCATCTGGCGGCCGAGCGCGACGAGTATCTTGGCGGTCGTGCGATGGTCGAGCGACTCGTCGTGGAATACCCAACGTCGATCTCGTTCGGGTGGATTCCGGATCGCGAGGACCTCTGGACCACGTTCGTCACGAAGCTCCGGATGACGCTCGACTACCTGCGCTATCTCGAGCCGGCGTACGCATCCACGCCGAAGTTGCGTGCGCGGGCGAAGGAACGGGTTCCGCGACTTGGCTTGTGGTTGATCGCGATTTCAGGTGCGCGTACTCGTCCCGGGCGGCGACTGCTGAGAGCCGCGCTGGCGAGCTGCGAGCGTGCCGTGCCGCGCAGCCGGCGAATCGACGCGTATCTCTCCGAGTATCTGCCGGATATCGTCCTGTTTACGCCTCTCCTCGGCGTCGTCATATCACCCCAGCTCGATTACCTGGAGTCGGCGAAGGCGCTCGGTGTACCGACTGCGTTGTGCGTCTGGAGCTGGGATCACCTGTCGAGCAAGGCCATCCTTCGCAACGTGCCTGACCGCGTGTTCGTGTGGAACGACGTGCAGCGACACGAGGCCGTTACGATGCACCACGTGTCGGCGGAGCGGATTGTCGTGACCGGTGCGCAATGTTTCGACCAGTGGTTCGATCGCAGGCCGTCGTTGGACCGCACGGCGTTCTGCGCAAGTGTCGGACTGCCGGATCGCCCGTATCTCCTCTACGTGTGCTCGGCGCTCTTCCAGGGCAGCGTGAATGAAGCACAGTTCGTGACGCGCTGGATACGGGAGCTTCGGACCAGCGGCGTGGAGCCGCTGGCCTCGACCTCGATTCTGGTGCGGCCGCATCCGGCGCGGCTGAACGAATGGGACGACGTCGATCTTTCGTCAGAAGCTGCGGTGGCTGTGTGGGGTCGGAATCCTGTCGATCCCGAAGCGAGGGATGGCTACTACAACTCGCTCTATCACAGTGCGGCGGTTGTGGGCCTCAATACGAGCGCGTTTCTCGAGGGCGCGATCGTCGGGCGGCCCGTCTTCGCGACGTTGCTTCCTGAGCACCACGAAAATCAGCGAGGTACGATTCATTTTCAATATCTGATGACGGTCGGGCCCGGCCTGCTGCACACGGCGAGTACGCTCCCTGAACACTTCGAGCAGGTCAACGCGTCCCTCACTGCAAATGAACAAACTTGCGTGCGCAGCCGCACATTTGTCGAAGCCTTTATTCGTCCGCACGGCATCGAGGTGGATGCCACGCCGATATTTGTCGGTGAGGTAGAAAAACTGGGCGCTCTTGACGTCGGGTCTTCCCGCGATGCGATTGGGCGGGGGCTGTTACGCGCGGCGCTGATGCCGCTCGCGGCGCTCGCCTGCGTGCCTGCCGCGGCGCCGCTCGTATCAAGTGCGCACGAACGCGCGATTGTGGCCAGGGACCGTGCGCACAGGAGGCAGGTCGCTGCCGCATGGCAGGTCAAGGACGCACTGAAGGACGCGGAGCAGCGCCAGAAGGAGGCGCGCCTCGCGCAACGTCAGCGCGATAAGGAGAGGCGCACCGCCGAATGGCGGCGAGCAAAGGCCATGAACAAACTGAAGCAGCGCATCAAGAAACGGATCGGCCTCGCCTCATGAAGATTCTGTTCCTGGCCCGTCATTTCTCGTACCTCCGATTGTTCGAGTCGGCGATAGTGGAGCTCGCCGAGCGCGGCCACACTCTCCATCTTTCGGCCGATCGGGAGGAATCGCTCGGAGGGGCAGGACTGGTCGAGCGGCTGGCCGCCCGGTATCCAAACGTGACCGTCGGGTGGACGCCTGGCCGGCAAGCCGGCGCGTGGGCCGAGCTCGGGCGCAAACTGAGGCTCGGGATCGACTATCTGCGATTTCTCGATCCCCGCTATGACGCAGCGCCTCGCCTTCGAGGCCGCTCGGAGGAGCGCACGCCGCAGGCGGTCCGCTGGCTCGCACGGCTGCCCATGTTCAGCGGCCCGCGCGGACGACAATCGCTCGGCTGGCTGCTCCGCCAGTTCGAGCAGGCGGTACCGCGCAGTCATGAGCTCGACACCTTTTATCGCGAGCAGGCGCCGGACGTGGTGTTGATCACGCCCCTCGTCGACCTGGGCTCTCCGCAAATCGATCACTACATGAGCGCACGCGCACTGGGGCTTCGGACGGTGCTGTGCGTTGGCAGCTGGGATCACCTGTCGAGCAAATCAGTGCTCCGGGCCATTCCGGATCTGGTCACGGTCTGGAACGACACGCAAAAGCGCGAGGCGATCGAGCTGCACCAGGTTCCGTCCGAACGCATCGTCGTGACGGGCGCGCAGTGCTACGACCAGTGGTTCGGATGGCAGCCGTCGCGCTCGCGTGAAGAATTCTGCGTACATGCCGGTCTCGACCCGGCAAAACCGTTCGTGCTGTATGTGTGCTCGTCGCTGTTCAAGAACACAGCCAATGAGGCACGGTTCGTCGAGCAGTGGATTCAGCATGTGCGCGGAAGTGCGGACCCGGCTTTGCGCGGAGCGGGCATACTCATCAGGCCGCATCCGAGGCGGCTCGAGGAGTGGCAGGAAGTCGATCTCACTGAGTTCAAGAACGTTGCACTGTTCGGCAGCCATCCGGTGGATCCGTCGACGAAGAGCGATTACTTCGATTCGCTGCACTACGCCGCGGCTGTCGTGGGCCTCAACACCAGCGCCATGCTGGAGGCGGCCGTAGTCGGCAAGCCAGTGCTATCGATCGTGTTGCCAGAAATCTCGACCGACAATCAGGAAGGCACGATTCATTTTCACTATCTCCTCAACGCCGGAGGCGGGCTGCTGATTCTTGCGCGGAGCCTCGAGGAGCACGTAGGGCAGCTGTCCGCCGCCTTCGAAGATCCTCGCCCAGGCGTGGAACGCGCGCGCCGGTTCACTGAGGCGTTCATCCGGCCACAGGGGCTGGATCGTCCGTCGACGCCGTTGTTTGCAGACAGCCATCGAGGGCGCGGCGGGCCGTGCCGGCCCCAGGGCCGGTCAGAACTCCGGCGGCTGCGCTTGTCGCCCGTCTGTTCCTGCTGCCATGGCTGGCATTCGCGCAGCTCCAGGCGTCCACGCACCCATGGCGCAAGGAAACGCGTTACAAGTACCGCCGCCTCCGGCGTCACGCCCAGAAGCGTCTGCTCTTGAGAGTGCGCGCATTCGCGATGTCGCGGCTCAAGCGGATCGTCGGCGAAGAGCCACCACCGCTGCGGCAGCCGTCGGGCGCCATTCTGACGCCAAAGCTCAATAAGCATCGCGACCCCGCGAAGAGCCTCGTGTTCCCGGGTGTTCCCGAGGTCCTCGAGACGAAAGAGCTGATTACGATGCTTGGACGGCAGGACCAGCCAATCCTTGCCGGCCCCTGGCTCACTGAAGTCGGCTTCGAGCTGCTGTACTGGATTCCATTTCTCGCCTGGGCCAAGTTGTACGGCAGCATCCATGACGATCAGTTGATCGTCATTTCCAGGGGCGGCGCCGCCTCATGGTATCGACACATCACACCGAACTATCACGACATCCTGTCGTTCCTGGGCGCCGACGAATTCCGACAGATGAACGAGGCGCGCGTACACGAGCAGAAGGGCCGGCTGAAACACTTCGAAAGCGGCGCATTCGACCGCGAGATCATCGACAAGGTTCGCCGCGCTCGTGGAGTCGGCAAGGCGAAGATCCTGCATCCGTCCCTGATGTACAACCTGTTCAACGTTTTCTGGCGCCAGCAGGCCCCGATTACCCTCATCGAGGCCTTCAGCGTGTTCAGGCCGCTGCCGAAACTCCCGCTCGGCGATCTGGCCTCACATCTCCCGTCCGAATATGTAGCGGTGAAGTTCTACGCGAATTCGGCGCTGCCTGACACGGCGGCCAACCGCGCGGTGATTGCACAGGTGCTCGCCGACCTGACTGCGACGACGGATGTGGTGCTGCTGAACACGGGGCAGCAATACGACGACCATTCCGATTTCACGCCCCCGCAGCGGCAGCGGCTGCACACGGTCGAGCACCTGATGACTCCGGCAACGAACCTGGATATTCAGACCAGGATCATCGGCAACGCCAAGGCCTTCGTCGGCACCTATGGCGGATTTTCGTATCTCGCGCCGTTCTGCGGCACCAGCACCGTAGCGTTCTATTCCAATCCCAACGCGTTCCGATTCGATCATCTCGAGGTATCCAAGCGGGTGTTCTCCAGCTTGAAATCTGGTTCGTTCGTGCCCCTGGAGGTCAAGGATCTCGGTGTCGTGCGGCTCGCGCTCGGCCGGGTCGATCAAATGCTGCACGACGACGTGCGGGTACCCGCAGCGAAGGTGGAGGCGTGATCGGGTGACGCTCCCCACGCTGCAGACGGGCCGCTGTTTCGTAATCGGCGAAGTGGGATTGGCTCACGACGGCAGCCTCGGCTATGCGCATGCATTCATCGACGAGGTCGCGCGCGCAGGCGCCGATGCGGTGAAATTTCAGACTCACATTGCGGAGGCGGAAAGCACGCCCTCCGAACCGTTCCGTGTCGTGTTCAGCAGGCAGGACGCGTCCCGATACGACTACTGGAAACGGATGGAATTCACCGAGAGCCAGTGGCGGGAGCTGGCCAGTCACGCGAGCGACCGCGGGCTCGTGTTCCTCAGCTCCCCATTCTCCGTCGAGGCCGTGGAGCTGCTGACGCGAGTGGGGATGGCGATGTGGAAGGTGCCATCGGGTGAGATCGGCAGTGTCGCATTGCTAGACGCGATGATCTCAACCGGGCGTCCGGTGCTGCTCTCGAGCGGTATGAGCGACTTGCGCGAGCTGGACGCCGCCGTCGAGCGTGTGCGTCGGGCGGGTCTGCCACTGGCCGTGCTGCAGTGCACCACCGCGTATCCCTGTCCTCCCGAGCGCGTCGGGTTGAACATGATCTCGCATTTTCGCGATCGGTACAACTGCTTTGTCGGCCTGTCGGATCATTCGGGAACAATCTATCCAGGCATCGCTGCAGCAGCGATCGGTGTGGACGTCGTGGAAGTGCACGTCACGATGAGCCGCGGCATGTTTGGTCCCGACGTGCCGGCGTCGGTAACCATGGAGCAGCTTCGCGAGCTCGTTGACGGTATCCGCTTTGTCGAGCGCATGTGTGCGCACCCCGTTGACAAGGACTCGATTGCGCGCGACATGGCGCCTCTGCGCGACATCTTTACGAAGAGCCTGGTCGCGAGGGCGCCGCTCGCTGCGGGAACGGTGCTGACAGAAGCGCACCTGGCCATGAAGAAACCCGGCACCGGAATTCCCGCGGGCCGCATGTCCGAGATCGTCGGACGTCGGCTGCGCCGCAGCCTCGTCACCGACGAGCAGCTCCGCTTCGAAGATCTCGATCACTAGCATCGAATGAGAAAACGCCGCATCTGCGTGCTCGTCACCGCGCGCCCGAGCTATTCGCGCATTCGCTCGGCGCTTCGGGCCATTCAGGCGCATCCCGATCTCGAGCTTCAGCTCGTCGTCGCTGCCTCGGCACTGCTCGAACGGTATGGAGGCGCGATCCAGGCGATCGAGCACGATGGGTTTACGCCGAAAGCTCGCGTGTACATGGTGCTCGAAGGTGAAAACCTCGTCACATCGGCGAAGTCCACCGGTCTAGGGTTGGTAGAGCTCGCCACTGTGTTCGACAACCTGGAGCCGGACGCAGTGGTCACAGTGGCTGATCGCTACGAGACGCTTGCGACCGCGGTGGCGGCGGCGTACATGAATATCCCCGTGGTGCATGTGCAGGGTGGAGAGGTGACCGGATCGATCGACGAAAAGGTGCGGCATGCGGTTACCAAGCTCGCGAACCTGCACCTGGTGTCCACTGCGCTTGCGAGAGAGCGCGTCATCCGCCTCGGCGAAGTTCCTGAGTCTGTCGTGCTGACCGGGTGTCCGTCGATCGACATCGCGGCAGACGTCGCGGCGAAGCCGGACCTCGACTTCGACCCGTTCGCGCGCTACGGCGGCGTTGGCCCTCGCGAAGACCTCTCGAAGGGCTATCTGGTGGTGATGCAGCATCCGGTCACCACCGAATACGAGGAGGCACGGCAACAGGTGGACGAGACGCTGTACGCGGTCAAGGACGTCGGTATTCCGGTGCTCTGGTTCTGGCCCAACGTCGACGCCGGCTCGGACGGCACGTCGAAAGGGATTCGCGTGTTCCGCGAGAAGGAGAAGGCACCGAACTTTCACTTCTTCCGGAACATGCTGCCCGAGGACTTCCTTCGGCTGCTCTGTGGTGCGTCGGCCATTGTGGGCAACTCGAGCGTCGCCATTCGCGAGTGCTCGTTCCTCGGCGTGCCCGCCGTAAACATCGGAACACGGCAGCGCGGGAGGGAACGCGGCCGGAACGTCATCGACGTCGACCACGATCGCGCGGCGATTGCCGGCGCCATTCGCGAGCACGGTCGGCGTAGCCGGCCCGCCGCCGATCATCTTTACGGCGATGGCCGCGCCGGCGAGCGCATTGCGGACGCGATTGCCCAGGCCGACCTCCGAATCGACAAGCAGCTCACGTACTGATGACCACCGTCGGGTCCAACACACGTTCCGAGCGGATCGCGGCGCTCGCGTTCGATTACGATGCGCAACCGAAGGCGTGGGTCGAAACCTGCAACTTGTGCGGTGGATCCGCATTCGTGGGGCTTACGCACCGCGACCGATATGGATACCCGGCGGCGGCCGCGTGCTGCGGTGGCTGCGGTCTGGTGTTTCTTGACCCGGTCATGACCGCCGACGCATACGGCAGGTTTTATCAGCGCATCTATCGTCCCCTCGTCAGCGCGTACCATGGCCGCCTGATCGACGCGCGCACGATCCAGGATGAGCAGCGGGAGTACGCGGCCGAGCGCGGTGATCTGCTCGAACCGGTGCTCGCAGGACGTGGCTACAGAACACTGCTGGACATTGGCGGGTCTACAGGCGTCGTGGCCCACGCGTTTGCTCAGCGTTTCAAGCTGCGTGCGACCGTTGTCGATCCCGCTCCGCTCGAGACAGCGGAGGCACAGGCGTTCGGGCTGGAGACGATTGAAGGGTTGATCGAGCGGATCGATTTAGGCGAACGGCGCTTCGATATGGTGATGCTCTGTCAGACCGTCGATCACCTGCTCGACATCACCGGAACACTCCGCCGCGTGCGCGAGCTGCTGACCCCAGAGGGATTGCTGTTCGTCGATATCGTCGATTTTCGTGCGGCCTGTCTGCGCAACTGGTCGGTTGAAGAGGCAGTCAAGATCGACCATCCGTACTATCTGACCGAGGCAACTGCCACTGCGTATTTGAAAGGGGCAGGGTTCGATATCGTTCGAGCCGACTATGCTGCCGATCACCTGCACGTGAGCTACATCGGGCAGCCTGTGCTACCCGATGCCGCGGCGCTTCCGCCGCAGGAATCGGTACGTGAGCTTCTGCGCGAGGTGCGATTTCTGCAAAACGCACCGCATCCGTGACGACGAGCGGCGTTCTTGCGCTCATTCCTGCGCGCGGAGGGTCGAAAGGCATCCGCGACAAGAACATACGGCCTCTGCGCGGCCATACGCTGCTCGAATATGCGGCACGCGCCGCCTCTGCATCAGGCGTAATCGACCGCGCGGTCCTGTCCACTGACTCGGAACGGATCGCCGCCGAAGGGCGTCGCGTCGGCATAGAGGTGCCGTTCATGCGGCCGGCCGAGCTCGCGCGCGATGACACGCCGATGCTGCCCGTCATCGAACACGCTGTCGACTTTCTGGAACAACAGGGTTGGCAGCCTGAGATCGTCGTGCTCTTGCAGCCGACGTCGCCGCTCCGAACGGCCGGACCACATACGAAATGCTGTTCAAGAACTTCGCGACTCGGCCGCCGATTCCGTCGTCACCGTCGTACAGCTGCCCAGACATCTGTCTCCGGACTATGTGATGCGGATCGAGGAAGGTCGGCTGGTTCCGTTTCTGCCGCGAGGGCGCGAACGTGTCGAGACGACAGGATGCACGGCCCGCGTTCGAGCGGGACGGTACCGTCTATGCGTTCTGGCTTCGGACGCTTCGAGAGACGCGCACGATCTACGGCCGCAACTGCCGGCCACTCGTGCTGCCAGCTCGCGAGTCGCTCACGATCGATACTCCGGAAGACTGGGACGAAGCCGAACGACGGATGCCAAGCGTTGAGCCATCGCTCGGATGACACATCCGCTCATAGCGGCGCGCAACCTGGCCGCCAAGGCGTGGCGACGTGGATCGGCGCTCACCAGGCGCTCCGCGCATGTCGCACGCCGTGCCCGCGTGCGAGAGCAGTGGACGATGTTCCGGGACGAATGGCGCATCGAGCGCGAGCTGGCCGTTTCTGGCGCGCGGACGTCACCCGATCGTTGCCGGGCCCTGGTTATCGGAAGTCGGATTCGAGGTGCTGTACTGGATTCCGTTCCTGCGATGGTTCGAGGATCGCTACCGTGTCGATCGAGAGCGGGTAATTGCCGTCTCGCGCGGAGGCGCCTCGTCCTGGTATGCCGACGTCGCAGGCGCTTATGTCGACATCTTCGATCACCTCGATCCCGAAACGTTTGGCCGGCGGAACGCCGAACGCCGGGATGTCGATGAGTCCGGCGGACAAAAGCAGACTTTGCACGGGCCGTTGGATGACGAGATCCTGCAGATGGTGCGCCGCAGTGCAGGGGCTGACGACGCTGCCGTCTGCCACCCACAGCTCATGTACCGCCTTTTCAATCAGTTCTGGTTGGGGAATCGACCTCTCGATCTCGTCATGTCGCACACGCGCCATCGTCTCCTCAAGATGTCGCGTCCGGCTGGTGTGCTGCTGCCAGAGCGATACGTGGCGGCGAAGTTCTATACAGGGACGGCACTGCCTGACTCAGCCGACCACCGGCGTGCGCTTCGTGACTTGATTAGCGTGGTCGCCCGCCGTATGCCTGTCGTTGTCCTCGACACCGGCCTCAAGACAGACGAGCACGAGGACTATCTCTTCCATGGTCTCTCGAACGTGTTCAGCGTCCGCACTCAGGTCGATCCGCGGACGAACCTCGACATGCAGACCGCAGTGATTTCCGGATCGCGGGGCTTCATCGGAACGTGTGGCAGCCTGGCCTGGCTCGCGCCCATGCTCGGCATCGACACGGTAGCGGTCTATGCGAACGATCGGTTTCTTGCGTCGCACATTTTCTTCGCCACGCACGTGTACCGCCAGAACGGTGCGGCCCGGTTCGATACGCTCGATCTCAGGGGAGTGATGGACCTCGATCTGATGGAGGCGAGCGAGTCGATGGTCGCCGCGAGCAGACCACAATGAGCAGAGGGCGGGGGTGATGGCGTGCGTGCAGTGACACGAAACGGTCATCACTCATCGGCTGCAACGCGACTCCGTCGTTTCCTTCCGGCGCCTGTCCGCGGCGCGGCCGCTCGCATGGTTGCCCGGCGGAGAGCGTCACTGGTCGAGCGGCATCTCGAGCAGCTCGCTCGCGACGGGCGCCCGATTCTGCTCGGGCCGTGGCTCGGCGAGGTCGGGTTCGAGCTGCTTTACTGGATTCCATTTCTGAGCTGGTTTTGCAGGCAGTACGCCATTCCCCGAGATCGTGTGATTGCCGTTTCCCGGGGAGGCGCGTCGGCGTGGTACGCGGCTTTCGTCGACCGGTCGCACGATGCACTGGCGTTCATGTCGCAAGACGAGTTCCGCCGGAAGAACGCGGACAGGACGGAACACCTCGGAGAACAGAAACAGGTTGCATGGACGCCTCTCGACGAGGAGATCGTGGCGCTCGTGCGTGAGCGTGAGCAGACGGATGTCGCGGTGCTCCATCCATCCACGATGTACCGACTCTTTGCGCCGTACTGGTGGGGACATCGGCCGATCGCGTGGATCCATCAGTACGCAGACTTCAGTCCGATCGCCCCGCCCTCATTAGACCGTGTCGTTACCGGCCAACTACACGGCCGTCAAGTTTTATTTCAACGACTGTTTCCGCAACACTCCTCAGAACCGTGCCTTCGTCGACCGCACGATTCGTTGCCTGGCTGACGAAGGGCCGGTAATCTCGCTGTCCACCGGTGTGGCGCTCGACGATCATGCGCCGTGCGAGCCTGACGTCGCGGCCATGCACGACATCCAGCATTTGCTCTCGCCGCAAAGCAATCTCATGGTGCAGTCTGCCATCGTTGCCGGTGCGAAGCGCTTTGTCGGAACGTATGGCGGCTTCGCATACCTCGCGCCGCTCTGCGGAATCCCTGCGTTGAGCTACTACAGCGAGGCGAAGTCCTTTTCAACTCGCCACCTCGATCTGATGCGCGACGTTCTTCAGTCCCGCAACCATGCCCGGCTGCTCGATGTCGTCGCTGTCCCAGAGGAAAGAGGCCGGTGAGGCGGGTAGTCGCGCGCTGGCGTTCACATTCGCGTCAGATTCGTGAGCAGTCGAGGGTATGGCGGCGGCAGTGGCACGTCGAGCGCGACCTCGAGCAGGTCGCGGATGCCGACGCGATCATCGCTGGCCCGTGGTGCTCCGAAGTCGGCTACGAGGTGCTCTACTGGATTCCGTTTCTGCGATGGGTGATGGAAGCGTACCGCATCCCTCGTGAACGGATCGTTGCTGTTTCACGTGGGGGAACGTCGAGTTGGTACGACAGGATCGCGTCGCGATATGTCGAAATCTTTGACCATGTGCAACCGGAGCAGCTGCGCGCCAACGCGATGGCCGGCAGCCTCAAGCAGCATCAGCTGTCGGATCTCGATCGAGAGATCGCGGACTACGCCTCGAAGACGTTGCAGCTCCCTGCATCCACGAAGATCCTGCACCCCTCGTTGATGTTTCGGTGGTTTGCGCCGTTCTGGTCGGGTCACGAAACGCTCGGCTTCGTCGAACGTCACACCCGATTTGCGCGCATGACGGCGCCCGACGTGGAGCCGCCGCAACCGTTGCCCGAAGGCTATGCCGCCGTGAAACTGTATTCGGCCCGTTCGTTGCCCGAGTCGCCCGCGGTACGTGCGCAGGTGGACGCGCTCCTGGACGGTCTGAGCGCACGGCTGCCGGTCGTCCATCTCGACACGGGTTTGGGCGTCGACGATCACGCCGACTACGCCGTCGGCAGCGCGCGAGGTGTGAGCCTCAGCGGCCGCTTCGACGCACGGACCAATCTGGCCGTGCAAACGCGGATCGTCGCCGGTGCGCGGCTCTATGTCGGCACGTGCGGAAGTCTCGCCTGGCTCGCGCCCCTGCTGGGCGTGCCGACTCTTCCGCTCTTTACCGATGCGTCCCTTTCTGCATGCGCATCTCCACGTGGCACGCCGTGTCTACGGGCGCGTTGGTGCCGCCCCGTTCTCGCCGTTGGATCTGACGGGCATTCTCGACGCGGGCCTGGCAATCGGCGCGGCAGCGTCGCCGGCACTGATGTCGCGGTCGTGATGCGCATTCCGAATGTCTGGCGCGCCCTGATGAATCTCGCCGGCGTGCGTCTCCGGCGGTTTCAACGCCACGGACGAACGTTTGCGCGCATGGTTGAGCGAGCTGGACGCAAAGACGAGACGCTCGGCCGAAGTCGTGCGCACAGCGCCCGCGATCGCCCGAGCGCAGATGCACCGCGGACGTGCCGCAGTCGACCGGGCCGGCAAACGGGTGGCGCGATTCGACGATCACGTCGTCAGGCCGTATCGATCGGAGCGGTCGGTCAAGCAGCTGCTTGGTCGTGCCGCGTCAGGACAGCGGACCGTTATCGTTGGACCGTGGACGTCAGAGGTCGGCTACGAAGTGCTGTATTGGCTTCCGTTTCTTCGGTGGGCCATGGACCGTTACGCGCTCGGTCCCGAACGCATGGTGGCGCTGTCCAGGGGCGGCACGGCGGCGTGGTACGAGGGCATCGCACGCACATACGTCGAAATCTTCGATCTGGTCGAGCCGGCAGAATTTGCAGCGCACACGACCGCACGTCGAGAGCAAGGCGACCAGAAGCAGCTCGCACCGTCGAATTTCGATCGCGAGCTGATTGCGCAGGCCACCCGCCGGCTCGGCATTGAGGGCGCGGGCGTGTGGCATCCGGGCCTCATGTATCAGCTATTCAGGTCATTTTGGTACGGTGATCGCTCCCGTCACTTTCTGTTCCGCCACACCGATTTTCGATATCCCCGGACTGCGGGCGTTGCCGGCGAGCTGTCGCTTCCACGTGAGTATGTGGCGATGAAGTTTTATAGCGGCCCGGCGCTTCCGGACACGGAGATGAATAGAGCGCTCGTTCGCGACCTCGTTGAGCGCGTTTCACTGCGCACGCCGGTCGTGATGCTCGACACGGCCTGGAGCACCGACGAGCACCGGGACTATGGCTTCGATGAAATCGCGGGTGTGACGACGCTTCGGCCGGCGCTCGATCCGAAGACCAATCTCGGCGTGCAGACCCGCGTGATAGCCGGCGCCCGGCAGTTCATCGGCACGTGTGGCGGTCTGGCGTGGCTGGCGCCTTTTCTCGGCGTAGATACGCTCGCGGTGTACGAAGACGATCGTTATCTGACTGCGCATCTGTATGCGGCACGGTACGCCTACCGGCGGACCGGCGCGGCGCGGTTCTCCACCTTGAACATCTCGGCGCTGCGCGACGTGACGACGGCGCTGGTGAGAGCATCCTGAACAGGGCGAACGCACGATGGCCATTCGATCGATTCTGGTAACGGGCGGAGCGGGATATATCGGATCGCATCTCGTCGATCGCCTCGTGCTGCGGGGCTACGACGTCACCGTTCTCGACAATCTCGAGCCGCAGGTGCATCGGAGCGGCACCTGGCCGTCGTACGCGAACCCGAGCGCGAAATACGTCCGGGGGGACGTCCGGGATCGCGCCCGGTTTGAACCCCTGGTGTTGGCCTCCGACGCCGTCGTCCATTTCGGCGCGGCTGTCAGCGTGGGGCAGAGCATGTACCAGGTCGATCGGTACGTCGATGTCAACACGCGTGGCACCGCGCTCCTGCTCGACATCCTCGTCAACACGCGCCACCACGTCGAGAAAGTGCTGGTTGCATCGTCCATCGGTGTTTACGGAGAAGGCGCATATCGCTGCGCCCGTTGCGGGCCAGTTGCTCCGGGAATCCGATCGGCCGAGCAGCTGGCGAAACGGGACTGGGAGCAGCATTGCCCTCAGTGCGGGCAGCACGTGGCGTCGATTCCGACAGCAGAGGACAAGCCCCTTTATCGCGACAACATCTATTCGATGACGAAGTACCACCAGGAAGAGATGGTGCTGCTCATCGGCAAGACGTACGGGATACCGGCAGTTGCGCCGCGCTTCTTCAACGTGTACGGCCCCCGGCAAAGCCTCAGCAACCCCTACGCTGGTGTCGCAGCGATCTGGCTGAGCCGCCTGCTGAACGACAAGCAGCCGGTTGTGTTCGAAGACGGCGGGCAGCTTCGTGACTTCGTGTCGATCCATGACGTCGTGGACTGTCTCACGCTGATGATTGAATCGTCAGGCGCGGACTTTCTGCCTGTCAACGTCGGCGCCGGGCAGGCAATCACGATTCTCGAAATAGCCAGACTGCTGTCGCGCCTCGTCGGAAAGTCGATCGAGCCGCACGTGACGCTCACCGGGCGCAAATTCGACATTCGGCACAACACGGCGGACATCGATCGGGCGCGGGACACCCTCGGATTCCAACCGAAGGTGACGCTCGAGCAGGGCTTCGACGAGCTCATCGAATGGGCGACGAGCCACGCCGGGTGTCGCCGAAGATTTCTTCGACCGCGCGCTGCAGGAATTGCAGGACAAGGGTCTTCTCGTGCAGGGCACCGCTGCGCGGTGATGCCGACAGTTCGCCGAAGAATGGCGTACGTGGCGCTTTGCTGTGGCGTCTTTCTGATTGCGTTTCTGTATCGCTTCGACTCGCTGGGCGGTTCGCTTGGCGGATTCAGCAACGACGAATTCGGCTATCTCGCCCGCGCGCGTCAGATTCAGGCTGGCGATCTGCCGTTTCGCGACTTCAACGATCCTGGATGGTTTCTGACGGACTATGTGTCTGCAGGAGCGCAGTGGGTCGGCGGCTACAACCTTCGATCGCAGGCGCTGCTGACGATCAGCATGCTGTCGGTCGCTGCGGTTCTCACGTTCCTTCTGGCGTGGCGCGCGGCGGGGTCGCTGCTGGCGGCCCTGGTTGCCGTCGCGATCCAGATCGCACTCGACCCGCGCCACTACAACTATCCCAAGCTCGTCCTGTATGCCGCCGCCATTACGGCGGCGTGGGCGTACGTAGACAGGCCGACGCATGCGCGTCTCGCTGCGCTGGGCGCGCTTGTCGGAATCGGCTTCCTGTTCAGACACGATCACCTGGTGTATCTCGGCGCGCTTGCACTGTTGACAATCGCGTTTGTGCACCGAGGTTCGATTCGCGACGTACTGCCCGCGGCAGCTCGGCTCTGCACGGCGGCGGCGCTCTTCGTGGTGCCGTTTCTCGTGTTCCTCGCGCTGAACGGCGGCATCGGCGAGTACTTCCGCCTGGCCTCGATCTACGTGCAGCGCGACGCTCAGCGCACGAGCTTTTCGTTTCCGCGTTTTTCCTTCGATTCTTCGAGACCGCTGCTGGCGATCGAAGGTCTCCAGCAGGAGAGTGCCGCTGCAGTCAACGTGCGGTGGCGAATCGTTTCTGATGAGCAGCGCCGCGATCGCGAGAAGCAATATGGGCTCCACGAGGGAACGGCGGTCGAGGGAACGACGTGGAAGTACCGCCTCGTCAATGTGTCGCGGTCGAATATCGAGGCGCTGGTTCGGGATCCACTGGTCGACGACACGTCGGGCATCGATCGAGCCAAGTTCGCCGTTGTTGCGACGGATTCAATCGGCCTCGCAACACAGCTCGACTCCCTCGAGAACGCAACCGCTTTCTTGTACTACGCATTCCTGGCCCTGCCGTTCATCGCAGCCGCGGTGCTGATGAAGCTGCAAAAGGCTGCGGGTGCGACTCGTGTCTTGTCATCAACAGCGCATATCGGCCCCCTTCTCGGACTGGCAGTCATGTTGAGCGCCGGATTCATGAGCCGAGGCAGTACGAACATCCGTATTCCAGACGTAGGCGTCACCTCCGCCATCCTCCTTGCATGGCTGATGGCCAGCGTCATGGGTCGGGACGCACCACTTGTTGCGGCGAGTCGCGCCGTGCGCGCGTGCCTCTGGATCGGCGCCGTTATCGGGCTTGCGCTCAGCGTGTTCAGCGTCAACGGACTCGCGCACACGGCCCGCTCGCTGCGAGACACAGGATTCACGAGTGGTCCCGCCGGGGTTGCTCAGCGGGCGGGCGCCGTGTGGCGTTCGTTGGGAAGGCATCCCAGCGCTTTTGTCGATGAGGGAGAACAGCCAGGCTTACTCAAGATCGCGGGCTACGTTCGAGCCTGCACCGAACCGGACGATCGACTGTTCGTACTGGGGGTGTATCCGGAGCTCTATTACTTTGCGGATCGGCCGTTTGCAGGGGGGCACGCGTGGCTGCTGCCCCTGTATTACAGCGGCGCCGACGAGGAGGCGCGTGTTGTTGCGCGCCTCAAAGCGGCGCGGGTGCCAATTGTGCTGACCGAAGATCGCGCAACATACGATCGGGAATACCGACCGGTCTTCGAGCAGGTTGACAGCGTATCTGCGAGATCACTACGTCGACGTTGGCGAGATCGACGTCGGCGACGCGCCGCCGCTGAGGGTACTCGCCCATGCAGGGATTGCGGCCAGCGGCCGGTACGAGCCTCTGGGGCTCCCGTGTTTCGCGGCGCCAGGCGCGTCAGCACCTCCGCTATGATTCTCGGATTCGATCAGCTTCGGGATTATCGAGGGCGTGTTGCAATGGTCGACGGGGCGTTTGATCCATTGCACCGTGGACACATCGAATATTTTCGCGCCGCAGCATCAGCCGTGGACGTGCCGCTGCTGTGCAATGTCGCGTCCGATCTGTACGTCAGCACCAAGCATCCGCCGCTACTGCCCGAGGATCAGCGGGCCGCGATCGTCGATGCGATTCGCTACATCACCTACACACACGTGAATCGGTTCGACACGGAGACCATCCTTCATGAGCTGCGCCCGAAGTACTACGTCAAGGGCAAGGACTGGGAGGGCCACCTGCCTCCAGAGCAGGTGCGTCTCTGCGCCGAGCACGGTATCGGTGTCGTGTACCTTGACACAGTGCTCGACTCATCGAGTCGGATTCTCGAGCAGTTCCTGATGCAGAAACAAAACACACGATGAACATCAACCAGTTCGAAGAGCGTGTCATCGCACAGCGCCCGGTGGGCGCGGGGCACTATGACGAGGAATATTTCACCGGCGACTGGCGCGACGCTGGTAACAACTACAGCCTCGAGACCCGCCGTTCGATTGAGGCGAAGAATCCCTTTCTGATCAAGGACGTGTTCCAGCCGAAAAAAGTGCTCGATCTGGGATGCGGCCCTGGCGCACTGATGCACCTGCTGTGGGAGCTGGGCGTCGACGTCGACGGGGTTGACTTCGCGGCCAGCAGCCGCGAGCTGGCGACGCCTCAGGTGCGCGAGCGGATTACCGTCGGCGCGGTCACCGATCACACGCTGAAGGCGGCGGGCTCATACGACCTTGTGATCTGCCGTGAAGTGCTCGAGCACCTGACCGTCCTTCAGGTGCGGCAGGCGGTCACAAACATGGTTCGGCTCACGTCCCGCTATGTCTATGTGACCACCAGGTTCCACCCGAGTCCGTCGAGCCTGCTCGACTTCACGACGCAGTTCGAGGTGGATCCCACGCACATCACGCTGCTGAACAAGGACATGCTCCGGCTGATGTTCGTGCTCGAAGGATGCCGCTCGCGCCCAGACCTCGAGGCGCGAATGGACTGGGGCAACAAGGGGCGCGTGCTCGTGCTCGAAAAGGCGGTCGTGGCGCCATGATTCCCGATCGTCGACCTGGCGGCGCAGTACCGCCTGCTGAAGTCCGACATCGACGCGGCCATCGAAGCGGTGCTGCGCGACGGAATGTATGTGCTCGGACCGGCCGTCGAGTCGTTCGAACGTGATTTCGCGGCATACTGCGGGACATCGCACGCCGTTGGCGACTAATTCCGGCACGAGCGCACTGCATCGTCGCGCTGCTGGCGGCCGGAGTGCGTCCAGGCGACGAGGTGATCACGGTGCCGTTCACGTTCATTGCGACCGTCGCCGCGATCGAATACACGGGTGCCAGGCCGGTACTCGTCGACGTCGAGCCCGACTACTACACGATGGATCCTTCGGCGCTCGAGCGCGCGATTACTCCCAGAACGCGGGCGGTTGTTCCCGTGCACCTGTTCGGACAGCCGGCAGCCATGGCCGACATTGTCGGCATCGCTCGTCGCCATCGCCTCGTTGTGATCGAAGACGCGTGTCAGGCGCACGGCGCAGAGCATGACGGCCGCCGTGTCGGGTCGCTGGGCGACATAGGGTGCTTCAGCTTCTATCCCACCAAGAACCTGGGAGCATTCGGCGAAGGTGGCGCCGCCGTTACGAACAACAACGCTTACGCAGACTCCATGAGGCTGCTCCGTTCCTGGGGAGAGCGGCGGCGCTATGAACATTCGATGAAGGGGTTCAACTATCGAATGGACGGTATTCAGGGTGCAATTCTGGGCGTGAAGCTGAAGCATCTGGACGACTGGATCGACGCGCGCCGAAGCCATGCGCGCATGTATGGACAGCTCCTCGCCGACACGGCTGTCTGTACACCGCGCGAGCGGACCGAGGCGCGCCACGTGTATCAGCAATACTCGGTGCGCTTGTCGCAGCGTGACTCCTGGCGCACCCATCTCGGCGAATCCGGGATACAGACCGCCGTCCATTATCCGATTCCCGTGCATCTACAACCTGCATACCGCGACCTCGGGCACGCCGCGGGCGATTTTCCAATCAGTGAGACCGTGGCGCAGGAGATTTTGTCGATCCCGATTTTCCCGGAGATGACACCAACTCAGATCGAGACGGTTGCGGGAGCGCTGCGGGCTGGACTGCCGGCTGGCATTGCGACAGCGTAGCCCCGACGACGGTTGTCAGTCCGCGGACGGGCGAGAAGACGTGCAGTACAATAGCCGCTCCCCGATATTCGAGTGCCTTCGAGTCGCCATGCCCGAAGGCCGGAAACCTGAGGCCCGATGATCGACTGTATCGCCGGATACCACCTCAACCCGTGGACGTGCGGTATTGCGAAATTCAATATGCTCCTGGCCCGCCATCTGGGCGGCGTGCCTGTCGTGGGTATCGGGTCCGAAGATCTCAACAAACACCAGAGGCCTCTTCTCCCTCAAACTGTCAGAGTTCACGCCAGCGGACGCCGAGACGCTCGACCGATGGGTGTGTGTCCACGAAGGGCGGTTCGAGCTGTTTCTGCACGCATTCGATGCCACGGAGGTCGAATGGCGCGTGTTGGCGGCGGCCGCGCGCGTCTACTGTGGCAATCGCGAGCTGTTTCGCACCCTGTCGCCGGCTCGTCCTGACATCGTCGAGCTGTTCTGTCCGGGGACGCTGCTGAGTCCACAGCGCTTTCAGCGGACGGAGCTCTCCGTATTCACCTTCGGGATGGCCCACAAGATTCGCGTACCGCTGTACCGCCGGCTGCGCGACCTGCTCGAGGGCACGGGCCGCAGCTACTCCGTGTATGTGTCGACCGCCCTGCACGAGAACACGAGTTTCGACGACGCGTTCGTCATCCGTTTCAAAGAGCTGCTGTCGATCTTCAATGGGCAGATCTATTTCATGGGGTATCTGTCCGACACGGCAGTGTTCAACCATCTCGTCGACTGCACGTTTCTCGCGGCGTTCTTCGAAAAGGGTCTTCGCGCGAACAACACGAGCGTGAATGCGGCGATGGAATGCGGTTGTGCGGTGATTACCAACCTCGACGAGGACTCTCCCCAGGGGCTCGTCCACATGAAAACCGTCATTGACATCAATCGCTGCGATCGATTGCCGGACTTTGACGAGGCTGCGCGCATCGGAAGAGGCGCACGCGAAGTCGCGCATGCGGAGTATGGATGGGACCAGCTGGTCGCCCAGCTGCGTCCGGTTGTCCGAACCTAGGGAGCACTGATGTGGCAGGCACTCTGAGCGTCGGCGCACATGAGATTGGTGATCACACGCCGTGTTACGTGATTGCCGAGATCGGGCACAACCACCAGGGACGCGTCGACAAGGCGCGCGAGCTGTTTCGCGAGGCGAAGCTTGCCGGTGCGGACGCTGTGAAGCTGCAGAAGCGCGACAACCGCGGCCTTTACACGCGCGCGGCCTACAACAAACCGTACGACAACGAAAACAGCTTTGGATCCACTTACGGCGAACATCGAGAGTTTCTCGAGTTTGGTCTGAAGGAATACACCGAGCTTCAGCGATATGCGCGTGAGCTGGGCATCGATTTCTTTGCGACGGCGTTCGATGTTGCGAGCGCCGACTTTCTCGCCGAACTCGACGTGCCCGCGTTCAAAATTGCCTCAGGCGACGTGAAGAGCACGCCGCTGCTCGAGCACGTGGCGCGGTTTGGAAAGCCCGTCATCATTTCTACTGGTGGGGCGCTCATCGACGACGTGCAGCGCGCATACGAGACACTGATGGCAATCAACCCGCAGGTGGGCATCCTGCAGTGCACGGCTGGATATCCGGCATCCTTCGACGAGCTCGACCTCCGCGTCATCGAGCAATACCGTGAGCGCTTTTCCGGTGCCGTGATTGGCTACTCCGGTCATGACAACGGGATTGCGATGCCCGTGGCTGCCTACGTGCTGGGCGCCCGGATCGTCGAGAAGCATTTCACGCTGAATCGCGCCATGAAGGGGACCGACCACGCGTTTTCGCTCGAGCCGGTCGGCCTGCGCAAGATGATTCGCGATCTCCAGCGCACCCACAAGGCGTTGGGCAATGGGTGCAAAAAGATCTACGAAAGCGAGAAGTCTCCGATCGTCAAGATGGGGAAGAGTCTCGTGGTCGCACGCGACCTTCCGACGGGCCATGTCCTCGGCCCGGATGACATCGTGATGAAATCGCCCGGCGGAGGGATTCCGCCCTACGAGCTCGAGAAAGTGATCGGCCGGGTAACGCTCAGGGCGCTCCATGAGGACGATTTCCTCTCGTTCGAGGTGCTGAGCAAGCCGAGCGCTGAGCTCGCGCGCTCGTGAGCGAAAGCCTGTTTCGACTCGACAATCAGACCGCCGTCGTGACAGGTGCGTGCGGCAAGCTGGGCCCCATATGGGCCGCTGCGCTGCTCGATGCCGGCGCGTCAGTGGCGGCGCTGGAGCTGGGCGGGGCGTCCGTTTCGGCTGCGTACCAAACTCTGGCGGATCGGTCCGACCATCGGCTGCGCCGGTTCGACTGCGACGTCACCGACCGGCGTTCCATCGAAGAGGCGGCACGCCGCGTCGACGTCGAAATGGGCCCTCCGTCGGTTCTCGTGAACAATGCAGGGGTCGATCAGCCGCCTGACTCCGGCGGCAATAGGTCGCGCATCAGCGACCTGCCGATCGGTGACTTTCGACGAATGGTCGAGGTGAACCTGCTGGGGACGTTTCAAGTGACCCAGGTGATCGGGGGAGCGATGGCTGCGCACGGCGAGGGCTCGGTGATCAACATCGGTTCGCTGTACGCGGGCGTGTCGCCCGATCAAAGACTGTACGAGCATCTCCCTGGCGATCTTCCGTTCCTCAAGTCGCCAGCATATGGCGCATCGAAGGCGGCTGTAGTGAACCTGACGAAGTACTTCGCCACGCTGTGGGGACGCTCGGGAGTCCGTGTCAACACGCTGTCGCCTGGCGGGGTGCTGGCCGGACAGGACGAACAGTTCAGGTCAAAGTATTCCGAACGTGTCCCGCTTGGTCGAATGGCCAGGGTTGAGGATTTGCGAGGGCCGCTGCTGTTTCTGGCTTCGCGCGCGTCGTCGTACGTGACGGGACACGAACTGAGGGTCGACGGGGGGTTTACGGCTTGGTGAGGTTCCGCGCGGTTCACGCGTGTCTGGAACGCTCGGCAGGTTGATATGAGCGTATCGCTGGCAACAGGATCGTCCGCCATCGATTTCACGTCGATTCCGGCTGTCATTCCCAACTATGTCGGCGGTCGGGACGCGCTCGCGGCGGACGGCGGAACGTTTCAGAAGATCGATCCCGCGACCGGTCGCGTGATTTGCGAAGTCGCGCGATCGAATGCCGCCGATGTCCGCCACGCCGTTCAGACGGCTCTGGCGGCACAGCACGCATGGGCCGCGAATACCGTCGTCAAGCGCGGCGACATTCTCCGGCAGATTGCATTGCTGATGCGTCAGCACAGGACGGCCATCGCCGATCTGGTCGCACGTGAAACGGGAAAGTCGCGCAAGGACGCCCTCGGCGAGACGGATGCCGCGATCGAAATGGGCTTTTTCGTGGCGGGCGAAGGCCGGCGGTTCTATGGCCAGACGACGACGAGTGCGGTGCCGAATAAGGCAGCGATGGTGGTCCGCCAACCGCTCGGAGTTGCAGGTCTCATCATTGCGGCGAATACGCCAATTGCGAATGTGGCGTGGAAAGCCTTTCCCGCGCTGCTCTGTGGCAACGCCGCGATTCTGAAAGCGGCAGAGGACACGCCGCTCAGCGCATGGGCGTTCGGCGCCCTCGCTCGTGAAGCGGGCGTGCCGGAGGGTGTCTATTCGACGTTGCACGGCTTCGGCGAAGAGGCGGGGGCGCCACTGGTCGAGCATCCGGATGTCGCGGTCGTGAGCTTCACCGGATCGTGCGAGGTGGGCCGGTGGATTGCCCAGACGGCCGGCCGGCGCTTGGCAAAGACGTGCCTCGAGCTCGGCGGAAAGAATCCGCTCATCGTATGCGATGACGCGGATCTGCAGAACGCGGTGACGTGGACGCTCGGCTCGGCGTTCAGCAACGCCGGACAGCGCTGCGCGGCGGGCAGCCGAATCATCGTGTTCGACGCGGTGTACGAGACGTTCAGACAGATGCTGGTAGACGCGACGAAGAAGCTGAAAGTGGGAACAGGCGACGCCGACGATTTCGGACCGGTGATCAACGAAAGCCAGATGCAAGGCATGCTGGCGTCGGTCGAGCGCGCCAGAGCTGCGGGTGCGGTTGTCCTGACCGGCGGCTATCGACTTACCGATGACAGATACCGAGGCGGGTTCTTCGTCGCACCAACCCTCATCGAGCACGTCGGTCCAAATGATGAGATCTCTCGCACCGAGCTGTTCGGGCCGATCACGTGTCTATATCGCGTCCGGAATTTCGAAGAGGCAGTGGCACTGGCCAATGACTCGCCGTTCGGATTGACCGCTTCGATTCACACACAGAATCTCAACCGGGCAATGGCATTCATCAGCCGTATTCAATCGGGCGTCGCGGTTGTGAATGGGGGAACCTACGGCAGCGAGCCGCATATGCCCTTTGGTGGTCTGCGTCAGTCGGGAAATGGCTGGCGCGAGGCTGGCACGCAGGCGCTCGACGTCTACTCCGATCTGAAGACCGTTTATATCAACCACAATCCGGACCGAGTCTGAAGCAATGGGGACCTCGAGGGATTCGATCTCCGCGGTTGCGCTGATTCCGGCGCGTCAGGGGTCCAAACGCGTGCCCGCCAAGAACATCCGCAGGCTGGGCGCTCACCCGGTCATCGCCTATTCGATCGCGCCGGCGATCGAAAGCGGCATCTTCGAGTCGGTCATCGTGTCGACCGATTCCGAGGAGACGGCGACCATTGCGCGGCATTACGGCGCCGACGTTCCGTTCCTCCGACCGGCGCAGTTTGCCGGCGATGCGTCGCCCGATATCGAATGGGTCGAGTACACGCTGACCGAGCTCCGGCGGCGTGGCCGGTCGTGGGACTGCTTCAGCCTGTTGCGGCCGAGTAGCCCGTTCCGTACTGTGGCCACGCTTCGGCGCGCATGGGCACGATTCCAGGCCCAGGAGGGTGTCGATTCGCTGCGGGCTGTCGAGAAATGCGGCCAGCATCCAGGGAAGATGTGGGTCGTGAATGGCGATCGGATGTCGCCGCTCTTGTCGGGTGGTCCTGTCGATCAGCCGTGGCACAGCACTCCGTATCAGGCACTTCCTCCCGTGTACGTGCAGAATGCATCGCTCGAAATTGCGTGGACGGCCGTCGTGTTCGACCGGCGAACGATTGCGGGCGAGGTGCTCGTGCCGTTTTTCACCGAAGGCCATGAGGGATTCGACATCAACGACCCGATCGACTGGATGGTGGCCGAGCGCCTGATTGCCACGGACGAGGCCAGGCTGCCGGACGTCCCTCAGATCGCGTACGAGGCACAGTGGGCGAACAGCAACTCGATCAGGTAGCCAGCGACGAGCTGGTGTGCGTCCCGGTCACCGAATTCCGGCGCGTGCTCCACGCCGCGCTGCCACCGCGAACGCAGACCGAGCTCTTCGCGGCGCTTGCCCGGATCAATGTGCTTTACATGATCGCGCGAGCCTGGTCGGGACACATCGGCACGAGCTTCAGCTCTCTCGACGTCATGAGCTGGTTGTTTCTCAACGAGATCCGCGATCTCAACAAGGGCCCGGCCGCCTGCGACATCTTTTTCTCGTCCAAGGGTCACGACGCGCCAGCGCTGTACGCGGTGCTGATTGGGCTTGGCCTCCTGCCCGAGGAAAAGCTCGACAACCTGCGTCGTCTCGACGGTCTGCCTGGTCACCCGCATGTCGAAACACCATTCGTGCAGGCGAATACGGGATCGCTCGGAATGGGGATTTCCAAAGCGAAGGGTATGGCCCTGGCGAACCGACTCAAGGGGAGTCCGCGCCGGATATTCGTGCTGACGGGCGACGGCGAGCTGCAGGAAGGGCAGTTCTGGGAATCGCTCGCTTCAGCATCTCATGCGGGCCTCGGCGAGATCGTCGCCATCATCGACCACAACAAGATTCAATCCGACACCTGGGTCAAGGACGTCAACGATTTGGGGGACCTCGACACGAAGCTGCGCGCCTTTGGCTGGCATGTCGTGCGATGCGATGGCCACGATGTCGCGGCGATCGAGACCACGTTGCGAGGCCTGGATGCGATTGTCGATCGGCCGAAGGCCGTCATTGCGGACACCATCAAGGGCAAAGGCGTGTCTTTCATGGAAGGTCCCGCACTCAGGAAAGGGGAGCTGTACGCCTACCACTCTGGTGCGCCCACTGAGGACGAATATGCCCGTGGCTCGAAGGAGCTCCTCTCGCGGGCCGCGCGGCTGTTCGAGGAGGCGGGGTTGGGGTCGCTGGTCACGACCGTGGGGCGCCGTCCCGCCCGCCGGGAGCCGCGCGTCACCGACAACCTGATTGGCGCATACAGGGACGCGCTCGTCGAGCAGGCAGATCGTCATCCACATCTCGTTGTGCTGGACGCGGATCTCGTCAAGGACTGCGGCCTCGTTCCCTTTGCGGCGAAGTACCCTGAACGGTTCGTCGAATGCGGAATCGCCGAGCAGGACATGGTGTCGATGGCCTGCGGGATTGCACGCCGGGGCCTTCTTCCGGTCGTGCATTCGTTTGCATGCTTTCTCGCCGCGCGGCCGAACGAGCAGATTTACAACCAGTGCAGCGAGGGTTCGAAGGTCATTTATGTCGGGTCGCTCGCGGGTCTGCTGCCGGGCGGCCCTGGTCACTCACATCAGTCGGTGCGCGACATCGCTGCGCTCGGCGCCATTCCAAACCTGCTGATGGCCGAGCCGGCGCTCGAGGCGGAGGTCCGCGCGCTGTTCGATTATTTCGTGAATACCGAAACCCAAAGCGCTTACCTGCGGCTCGTCTCGGTGAAGTGGCCGATGCCGTTCGTCTATCCTGCAGGACTCGCAGTGCGAAAGGGGAGAGGCTGGGTCGTCCGCGAGGGCCGGGATATCGTCGTGTTTGGATACGGCCCCTGGCTTCTCGCCAATGCCTGGCATGCTGCGGAAGAAGTCGAACGCAGCCGCGGCATAAGCGCACGCGTCATCAATCTTCCATGGCTGAATCACGTGGATCCGGCATGGCTCCGCGACGTAATCGGGACAACCCGTGCTGTCGTGACGCTGGACAACCACTACGTTCGCGGCGGACAAGGGCAGATGATCGCCGCGGCGATCGCCGGCCTTCGCCTGGAGGCCGCGGTCACGGTGTCCACGATTGGAGTTGCCAAGCTGCCCGAGTGCGGCACGAACGACGAGGTCCTCGGCCATCACGGCCTCGACGTCTCATCGCTTGCCGACGTCATTCGAACGGCGGCGGAGAACCGCCCGCGTTCCGTAGCCTCGCAGATCGCATGACCGTACTATTCTGGGATATCGATGGCACGCTCATCTCCACGGGCCGTGCCGGAATGTTTGCGTGGAATGACTCAGTCCGCGAATTGATCGGACGAGAGTTCGACTTGAGGACGCAGGTACGAACAGCTGGGATGACGGATTACCAGATTGCGGTGCAGACCTTCGAGACGCTCGGCGTGCACGCGGAGCCAGACCTGATCGAACGGTTGGTGCGCCGATACGAAGAGCTGCTTCCGGCGAGCCTGCCGCGAAAGAACGGGTACGTCTGCCCGAACGTGCGGGAAATTCTCGAGCATCTACGCGACAGAGGGGATGTCCGGTCGTACCTGCTGACGGGGAACACCCGTGGTGGCGCTCGCGCGAAGTTGACGTATTACGGATTGATGGAGTTCTTCCCCGACGGTGCGTTTGCCGAGGACGCCGGGGATCGGTCGACGATTGCGTGTCGTGCTCTGGCGTTGGCGGAACGCGCTGGTCCGGTTGCCGAGAACGGCATTTTCGTCGTCGGTGACACACCTCATGACATTGCTTGCGCGACCGCGATCGGCGCACGCACGATCGCGGTGGCGACCGGTGGCTATACCCTCGAGGAACTGCAGCCTCACGGTCCGTGGCGGATGTTCAGCGAGTTGCCGCCGCCCGAGGATTTCATGGCGCTCATAGAAGGTCCGCCTCCGCGAGCAGCGGAGGGGGGCATACGGTCGGCCTCCGCATGAAGCACGTCATCCGGAAACTTCCGGTCCTGTGGCGTGCCACGCGCCTGGCCCGCCGGTGGTATCACGCCAGATTTGACGCGTACCCCGACTGGGAATCGGCGTTGTCGGCGGACGAATCTCTCTGGCAGTCCGCACGAAGCTCCGCTCAAGGTGGTACTCGCGTGCTGTTCGCGACGTCCATCGGGTCATATGCACACGCGATGACCCTTGAAAGCGCGCTCGCCGCCGCGCTGACCTTCCGGGGTGCGGAAGCGCACGTTCTGCTCTGTGACGGCGCGATGACAGCGTGCGCCGAGTGCGAAGCATCGCTCTATCCGAGCATTGCGAAGTTTGTCACACACGGACCGAGCCGCGATCTGTGCGGCGATTGCGTCTGGCCGGCCGAGCGCGTGTACGCGCGGTTGGGGCTGAAGGTCCATCGGTACTCCGAGTGGCTGACCGCGGACGATCGCGCCACCGCGCGTCGTATCGCGGGCAGCGTTCCCTTCGAACAGATCAAATCATTCACGCTCGACAACATGGCCATCGGCGAGCACGCGCACGCCGGTGCTCTCCGATTCTTTGCAACTGGCTCGCTCGAGGGGGAACCTGCCGCCGAGCCGGTGCTTCGCAGATACCTGGAATCGGCGCTCCTTACGGCGTACGCGACGCGGCGATTGATCCGGACGGTGGGTTTTGAGTCCGCGGTCTTTACACATGGAATCTACGTGCCGTGGGGCATTGTCGGCGAGGTGGCGCGCTCCGAGGGCGTTCACGTGGTCACCTGGAACGTTGCGTACAGGAAGCGGCGATTCATCTTCAGCCACGACGACACGTATCACCACACGCTCATGAGTGAGCCGCGCGATCACTGGGATGACGACGGGCTGACGTCTTCACAAGACCGCGAACTGACGAAGTACCTGTCCAGTCGTCGCGAAGGGTTGTTTGACTGGATCGTGTTTCACCGGCCGCGGCGGCAGGATGCGGGCGACATCGCCCAGAGACTCGGGCTCGATCGCTCGACGCCGATCATCGGCCTGTTGACGAATGTCAGTTGGGATGCGCAGTTGCACTACCCCGCCAACGCCTTTCCGAACATGCTCGAGTGGCTCGTCCAGACGTGCCGCTACTTCGGCACCCGTCCGGATCTGCAGCTCCTCATTCGGGTGCATCCCGCCGAAATCAGCGGCTTCCCACCCTCGCGGCAGCCGATTCTCGGTGAGCTGCGGAAATCGCTTCCACAGTTCGCCACGAACATCACGGTTGTTCCGCCAGAAAGCGACATGAGCACCTACGCGCTGATGTCGCTGTGCAACGCGGCGATCATCTACGGCACCAAGATGGGAGTCGAGCTGACGAGCACAGGCCTGCCCGTCATCGTGGCGGGTGAGGCGTGGATTCGAAACAAGGGGCTGACCCGGGATGCCAGCTCGCCTGCTGAATATTTTCAGATCCTTTCCGAATTGCCGTTCAAGGAACGCCTTGGCGCACGACAGCTCGCGCGGGCACGGCAATACGCCTACCACTTTTTCTTCAATCGCATGATTCCCCTCGGTTTCATCGACCCGAAGGCGGGATATCCGATCTACCGGCTCAAGCTGGACAGCCTTCGACACCTCCTTCCCGGCTCGTCGGAAGGACTGGATACAATCTGCGACGGGATTCTCGAGCGGCGGCCGTTCGTCATGCATGCCCGCGAAGGGGCGGCGCCGCCTCTGGCGCGAGCGGCGGTTCGTTAGCGCGTCCTTCAAAGGGACGACGGTGATAAAGAGCTGTTTGTGCTGATCTTCCTGTCTGCCGTGTTCATCGTGGCGACGGCATGCAGCCTGGTGGGGGGCGCAGTCGTGCGCCGGTTTGCAACGGCTGGCGGAGCTGTCGTTCCCCCGCGCGCCGATCGATGGCATACGGCCCCCACGCCGACGATGGGCGGCATTGCGATCGCGGCGGCGACGTTCGTCGGTGCGGCAGCAATTGCCCTGCGGTGGGACCTTGCGGGACCAGCGGTTGAATGGCTTCCCGTTCCTTTAGGCGCACTTGCGATGTTTGTCGTCGGCATCCTCGACGACAGGCTGCAGCTGTCACCGGTTGCCAAGCTCGTCGCATCGCTCGCGATTGGAGCGTTTCTGGTATTTGCGCTCGCGGGGTCCGACGTCGATGCGGCGCTGCCTTCGGCTTACACGCTCGTCGCCGTGATCTGGTTTGCCGGCATCTGCCACGCGGTGAACCTTCTGGACAACATGGACGGTCTTACGGCGGGGGTCGGGCTGATCGCCGCTCTGTTTCTTGCCGTACTGCTGGCAGACTCGCTCGGATTCGCACTCGTCGTGCTGCTGACGGCGCTTGCCGGCGCGCTTCTTGGGTTTCTCTACTGGAACCGGAGCCGGGCGCGGCTGTTCATGGGCGATTGCGGCAGCCTTTTCATCGGCGGCCTCTTCGGTGCAACGGCGCTGGTGCCCATTTACAATGCGCCGCTCTCGTTCATCAATCCGTCGGTCATCGTCTTCCTTGTCCTGATCGTTCCGCTGTCCGACACCGCCTTCGTTCTCGCGCTGAGACGGCTCGCGGGCCGGAAGGCCACCAAGGGCGGCACCGACCACGTTTCGCATCGCCTCGTGTCGCTTGGCTTCTCGGAGCGAAGCGCCGTCCGGATTCTGTACCTGCTTGGGATTGCCGGCGGTGCGACTGCGTGGGTCCTGATACGCAGTCGCGGCGCCGAGCCAATGCTGCCGCTGGTCGCCGCCTTTGGCGTGCTGCTGGTGCTCGTCGGCATCTATCTCGCGCGCGTGCCGGCGTACAACGCCGAGGACTTCATCGCACTGCAGAAGTCGTCATTTGCACCTTTCCTGAAGGATCTGGCGTTCCGGTGGCACGCGGCCGAGGTGCTTCTCGATCTCGTGCTGATTACGGTGTGCTACTACGTCGCGTACCGGCTTCGCTTTGAAGGAGAAGGCCTCGACAACTTTCTGCCGTACTTCACGGCGTCATTGCCAGTCGTCCTGGGCTGCAAGCTGGCGGCGCTTTACGCGTCGGGCCTCTATCAGCGCGCGTGGGACACATTCGGTCTCCGGGACGTAGCGGCTGTAGTCCGCGGCGTTGGGCTCGGGTCGCTGTTCTCCGTGTTGACGGTCGCGTACTTCTACCGTCTGGTGGGGTTTTCGCGCGCGGTGTTCGTGCTGGACGCTCTGCTTCTCGCTATTGCGGTGATGGGGACGCGTGCTTCGTTCCGCGCCATGAATCTGATCGCGTCAACCCGAAGCAAGCGAAGCCGCCGGGTGCTCGTCTACGGCGCCGGCGCATTTGGGCAAACGCTCGTGCGAGAGATGCGCGCCAACCGCAAATGGAACATGAATCCCATTGCGTTCATCGACGACGATCCGATGAAAGCCCGGCGCTGGATCGTGGGCGTGCCCGTGCGCGGCAATCTGGATCGGCTCGAGGCGACGATGCGGCGCTATTCGATTGACGAGGTGGTCCTGAGCAGCCCTTCAATCAACGGGAAAGTCGAGTACCGGATTCGCGAAATCTGTGCAAGCCTGGAGCGGCCGGTCCGGCGGCTGCACATGGAGATTCATTAGTCCATTTTGCAGACCTTCCGAATCGGCATCGATGGCCGCGCGTTCGACTCGCCGGCGGCCGGAATACGGAGATACGTTGGCGGTCTGACGCGCGCTCTGCTGACGCTCGGCGAGCCGATCGAGCTGGTCGCGCTCGGAGGGCGCGATTCGAGCGCGATCCCCCGTGGCATCGGCCACGTCGCGGAGCCGCCGCACCCGCCGACCAATCTGGGCTGGACGCTCGTCGGCTTGCCGCGTGCGGCACGCCGCGCAGCCGTCGACATTATCCATGCGCCGGCTTACACGGCTCCCTGGTGGTCCCCGGTTCCTGTGGTCGTGACCATTCACGACGTCAGCTATGAGCTGCATCCGCAGTGGTATCCGTACCGCCGTGACTGGCTGCGTCGCGCCTTCTATCGTCGGAGCGCCCAGGGTGCCAGGCATGTTCTCACCGTCTCGCGCTTCTCAGCGGCTGAAATCGCCACCGCGTACCACATCGAGCCCGAACGCATCACGGTGACGCCACTCGGCGTGGACGAGGGTTTCGCCCCCGGCGAAATGGAGACGTCGGGGGAGCTTCCACCGGCGGTTGCAGCCCCGTACCTTTTGCACGTCGGCGATCTGCACGAACGCCGCAACCTGGCCATGCTGGTTGAAGCGGTGCTGTTCGCGCGGCATTTCGGGGCGCTCCCGGCGCTGTCGCTCGTTCTGGTCGGGATTGACCTCGGCGTGGGCGAGGGTTTGAAGCAGCTGGCGATGCGCAACGGCGCACCCGACGCCGTCGTTCACCTCAGCTCGGTCGCCGAACGGCAGCTTCGGGCGCTCTATCGGGGCGCCGTCGCGTTGGTGTACCCGTCACTGTATGAGGGCTTCGGATTGCCGCTGCTCGAGGCGATGATGAGCGGCACACCGGTGATCGCATCGAGCGCTGGATCGATCCCAGAAGTACTGGGAGACGCGGGCGTGCTGCTGGATCCGCTGGATCAGCACGCCTGGACGCGGACGATTGTCGATGTCGTCAAGGACGAACAGAAGCGTGCGCGAATGCGCACGGCAGGCCTGGACCGCGTAACCGAGTTCACGTGGCGCCGTACCGCGACGTTGACGCTGGACGCCTATCGCCGTGCCGCCTGAAATATCCATCGTCATCGTTACGTGGAACGGCAGGCACTACCTTGAAGACTGTCTCGAGGCGGTTGCGGCACAGACTGATGTCGCCCCTGAAATCGTCCTGGTGGACAACGGCTCATCTGACGGCACCGTCGACTTCGTTCGCAGCCGGTTTCCAGGCGTCCGCATCGTCGCGCTCGGCGAGAATCGGGGTTTTGCGGGAGGAAACAACGCCGGCGCAAAAGCGGCGCGCGGTGAGTTTCTTGCGTTTCTCAACAACGACACGATCCCTGATTCCACATGGCTTCGAGCGCTGCGCGACGGCATCGACGCCCCCTCGCGCTTCCTCCTGACGACCTCGCGCATCGTCTATATGCACGACAGTTCGGTCATCGATAGCGCCGGTGACGGTGTATTTCGGGCCGGGGGCGCGTTCAAGCGACATCATGGCGCGCGCGCCGATGCCGCCAGCGCCTCCGGAGAAGTGTTTGGTGTCTGCGGGGCGGCATGTCTGGTTTCCAGGCAGGTCTTCGAGGAGCTCGGCGGATTCGACGAAGACTTTTTCGCGTCGCACGAAGACGTCGATCTATCGTACCGGGCTCGCCTGCGAGGCTATCGGTGCCGATACGTCGCGGACGCAATCGTCAGGCATCACGGAAGCGCGACACTCGGTCGCGGCAGCGTCTCTGCGGTGTTTCATGGTCAGCGAAACCTGGAGTGGATGTACCTGAAAAATACGCCGGCGTCGCTGCTCGTGCGTACCCTGCCAGGACATCTGGTTTACAACGCTGCGAGCGCAGCATATTTCGCCAGGATGGGCCACCTCGGTGTCTTTCTGAAGGCGAAGCTTGCGGCGGTTCGCGGTCTGCCCGCGATCGTGCGCAAACGATCAGCCATTCAGCGAACTCGGACAGTGGGCGCGCGCGCGATCGAAGAGCACCTCGAACGACGCTGGCTGTCCGCGAAGGTGCGCGAGAAGCACTTCGACGTTCGACTCGCGGTGCGATGACGCCCCCTCGAGTCTGTGCGATTCTCGTCAACTACAACGCCGGCCTCGAGCTGCGGCGCGCGCTGCAATCGATCGCCGACGAGCTGGCTGGCATTGCCTGGGAGGCGGTCGTCGTCGACAACGGCTCTTCTGACGGAAGCACTGCGATCGTCGAAGAATTGGCGCCGCAGGTGCGCCTTCTTCGGAATGGCGACAACGTCGGGTTCGCGCGCGGGATGAACCAGGGCTTGGCGGCGACCACTGCGGCACGGGTGCTGATCATGAATCCTGATTGCCACCTGATGTCCGGTGCTCTCGCTGCGATGAGCACCGAGCTCGATCGATCGCCGAGTTGTGCACTCGTGGGACCGCGTATTCTTCATCCGGACGGCTCGCTTCAGGGCAGCGCCCGGGGCGACCCTGACATGCTGACGGGTCTATTCGGACGCTCGACGATTTTGCGCCGGATGTTTCCCGCCCTCGCCGTCTCGCGCCGCAACGTCGTCGGGAGCGGTGGGTCGGATCACGAGAGTCTGACCGTCGACTGGCTCTCAGGAGCGTGCATGTTGGCGCGCCGTGATGCGCTCGAGAGCGTTCGTGGTTTCGACGAACGCTACTTTCTCTATTGGGAAGACGCGGATCTCTGTCGCCGCCTGCGTGCCCGTGGTTACCACGTCAGGTACGTACCGAATGCAACGGCGGTTCACGCCGTGGGTCAGTCGAGCAAGACTGCTCCAGCGCGGGCCATTCGGGCGTTTCATGACAGCGCCTATCTCTATTACGAAACCCACGTCGCGCCGTCGGGGCTGAAGCGCTGGCTGGCCCGCATGCTGCTGTCGATGCGATGCTGGCTGCAACTGCGGTTTGTGGGCAGTAAACTGTAGGCAGCAAATCAATGGTTGGTGGTGATTGTGAAACGCGAGCCACCCGCCCACCAACCACCGACCCCGTGTAGGGTCCTTCCCATGCAGCGATTGGTTGCCCTGATTCTTGCGGCAGGTCTCTTTGCCGCCATTTTTGGGATTCACGGTGTGCGCGCCGCCGACCAGCCCCGGCTCCTCGTGATGATCGTCGTGGATCAGATGCGGGCGGACTATCTGCAGCAGTTCAATCGTCATTGGCGAAACGGATTCCGCATGCTGCTGGATCAGGGCCTGGTGTTCGAGAACGCACACTATCCTTATTTCGTCACCGTGACCTGCGCCGGTCACGCGACGATTGGGACCGGGGCGCTGCCGCATCGCCACGGCCTGATCAACAACACATGGTGGCAGCGGAAGGAGCGGGCGCTCACCGGTTGCTCCTCCGATCCATCCACGACCGAGATCACCTACGGTCGCCCGATTCGTCTCGGTAACAGCGCGGTCAACCTGCTGATCCCGACGCTGGCCGACGAACTCCGCTCTCAGAAGCCCGGCGCGCGTGTCGTCTCCGTCTCGATGAAGGCGCGCAGCGCAATCTCCCTGGCCGGTCACGCGGGCGATGCCGTTGTGTGGTTCGACGATCCGTCCGGGTCGTGGGCGACGTCCAGGGCGTTCGCATCGGGCCCTGTCGACGCAGTCAGGGAATTCGTCGAGCGGAATCCGTACGAAAAGGATCTCGGACGCATCTGGTCCTTGTCCGGCTCGCCGGACTCGTACCTCAGGCGGGACGCCGGCGTGGGCGAGCGGCCTCCAGCGGGATGGAACGGTCTGTTTCCACATGTGATCAACGGACGCGACGGTATCGATACGCAGTTCTTCAACCTCTGGCAGGCTTCACCTTTTGCTGATGCGTACCTCGGTCGCCTGGCCGCAGCGCTTGTCGACAGCTTCTCCCTCGGCCAACGACAGACCACTGACTATCTCGGCGTGAGCTTTTCGGTCCTCGACGACGTGGGACATGTCTTCGGCCCGGAGAGCCGCGAGATCGAGGACGTCCTGCGACAGCTCGACGTCACGTTGGGTACGCTCATCCGGCACCTTGATGCGAAGGTCGGACGGGCGAACTATGTCCTGGCACTCTCGGCCGACCACGGTGTCGCGCCGATCCCCATCCCTCCGAAGGGTGGGCGTATCGTGACCGATGACGTGCGTGAGCGAATCGAGGACGCGCTGGTGTCCGCGTGGGGCCCGCTGCAGAAGGGCACGTACGTGGAATCGGTCAACTTCACGGACGTGTACTTCGCCGGAGGTGTGTTCGACACACTTCGTGCAAATACACAGCTGCTGTCGATGGTGATACGAAGCCTCGAGGAAATTCCAGGGGTGGCCCGTGTCCTTCGAACCGATCAGTTATCGGAGACGAGCGAGGATCCAATCATTCGCAAGGCTGCGCTGAGCTACATGGCCAGCCGCAGCGGGGACCTGATGATCGTGCCCAAGGAATACTGGTTCCTCGGCGGGCGCAACGTCGCCGCCGCGACCACTCACGGGACGCACCATGATTACGACACGCACGTGCCGATGATCCTGTTGGGCGGCGCCGTCAAGAGCGCACGATCCTCCGCGAACGTGACGCCGGCTGACATCGCGCCGACGCTTGGATCGCTGGCGGGCGTGCGTCTTCCTCAGGCCGAGGGGCATGCTTTGATCGGAGGAGAAGGCAGCCACTGACGACCGGCTGCAAAGCCAAGGCCTCGTCTTCAAACACAGCGTGAGGTCAAGGTAGGCAGCGGCGGCACTTGGGGACAGCCGCCCCGCGTCTTACAGCACTATCTCCACCAAGTTCGCCACTTCCTCTCCAATCGCCAGACACGCAGTCAATCCCGGCGATTCGATTCCCGCCGCCTGAATCAGGCGAGTACACCTCCGGTCCCGGGCCACCAGGAAATCGGCGAACGGTTGTTCAGGAGGATGGAGCTTCGCGCGAATCCCGCTGCCGCCCAGCCGCAAGTCCTCCAGGCGCAGCTCAGGAAGGAGCGTGCGCGCGGGTTCAAGGAACTGTTCGACAGCCAGCCGGTTCTCCTCGTAATCATCCTTCCTCGACTGAAAGGAGACTGTAGGCCCGAGCGTCACATTGCCGCGCGTCGTCTTCGTGAGGTGCACGCCGAGCGAGTGCCCGGACGAGTGCGGCAGCGGATATACGGGAAAATTCACGAGCGACCGCCTGGACGGCACGAGCTCCGCGTACTCACCCCGGCACGGGTAGATCTGAAACTTCTCGCCGCCCAGCAGCGTTGAGACATCGTCTGCGTACAGGCCCGCGGCGTTGACGACGGCTTTCGCAGCGATTGTCTCCGCGGGCGTCCGCAACTCTATCTCGGACGCGAGTTGGTCGGCGTCGAGGAGGGGCGTACCGGGCAGGACGGCGACATCGCGACTGCCGCACAGTTCCGCGAGCGTCCGAATAAGCGCTTCGGCTTCGATGATTCCAGTATTCGGCGAGTACAGCGCGGCTCGAGCCCTCACATGCGGCTCTCGCGCGCGGATGAATTGTGCGTCGACGATTCGGAGTCCGCGCGTGCCGTTCGCCTCGCCGCGTGCCTTTAATTTCTCGAGTTCGTCGAGTTCGCTGTCGTCTTGAACGACGACGAGCTTTCCGCAGCGATTATGCGGGACGCCGTACGTCTCGCAAAACTCGTACAGCATCCTCGCGCCTTCGACGCACAGTCTCGCCTTGAGCGTGCCGGCGGGATAGTAGATGCCCGCATGAATCACCTGACTGTTGTGAGTGCTCGTGCCCATGCCTGGGCGCGGTTCACGCTCGAGAATGCATACGCTGTGACCGCGCTCCGCTATCGCGCGGGCTGCGGCGAGCCCGACGACGCCGGCGCCGATCACCGCGACGTCTATGTGTGAAGTATCCATCGTGAAGGAAGCCAGTCTGAAGCGCAGCCTCGCTAGTGGTACGATACGGAGTTTGCGGGGTCGTGTGAAGGGCGAACGTACATTCAGATGAGCGGTTGCGTCTTCGTGGTCGGTGCCGGAGGACGGCTCGGCGCAGCCATCGTCGACGGTTTTGGCGACCGAAAGGTGATCTCCCATACGCGCGCGACACTCGACATCACCGACGCGGCGGCGGTGATGCGAGCGGTGGAGGCTGTCTCGCCCGCGGTGATCGTCAACTGCGCGGCCTTCAATCGTGTAGACGAGGCGGAGGACCGTCCGGTCGACGCGTTGGCAGTCAACGCGTTCGCAGTGAGATCGCTGGCGAGGGCCGCGGAGGCCGTCGACGCCGTTCTGGTTCATTACGGGTCCGACTTCGTCTTCGACGGCGATGCGACGGAGCCATACAGCGAAGAGGCACGGCCATCGCCCCGCAGCACGTACGGACTGAGCAAGCTGCTTGGCGACTGGCTGGCACTCGATGCGCCGGGCGGATTCGTGCTTCGCGTCGAGAGCCTGTTCGGGTATGTGCCCGGCCAGCGCCCCAGGCGCGGATCCCTCGATGCGATCATCGAGGCGCTGGAACAGGGCCGGACTGCTTCGGTTTTCACCGATCGCGTCGTGTCCCCGTCGTACGTCGATGACATCGTTCGCGCGACGAGGTATCTGATCGAGGCGCACGCACCACCCGGGCTGTATCACTGTGTGAATTCGGGCCGCGCGACGTGGTACGAAGTGGCTGAAGAGGCGGCACGGCTTTTGGGCATCGTACCTCGGCTCGAGCCCATCACGCTCGATGCCCACCCGATGAAGGCAGCACGGCCGCGCTTCTGCGCGCTGGCCAATCGCAAGCTTGCGGGAGCAGGGTTCGTCATGCCCTCATGGAAGGACGCGCTCGGCCGTTGGCTCGCGTCACGCGACTCGAGCATACGGCAAGGTACAATTGGCAGGGTTCATGGCTAAACGCGCAATCATCACCGGGATCACTGGACAGGACGGGTCGTATCTCACCGAACTCCTCCTCGAGAAGGGGTACGAAGTCACGGGAATCGTGCGGCGGCTGAGTGCGTCGAACATGTGGCGGATCGATCATCTGCTCGACCGCATCACGCTCCGGCCTGCCGACCTGCTCGATCAGCTCTCGCTCGTTCGCGTCATTCAGGACGTCCGACCGGCGGAGTTCTACAACCTGGCCGCAATGTCGTTCGTGCCGGCGTCGTGGGACCAGCCGATGCTGACTGGCGAGTTCAATGCCCAGGGCGTGACGCGCGTCCTCGAGGCCATCCGGCAGGTCGACACGACGATTCGGTTGTATCAGGCATCGTCAAGCGAGATGTATGGAAGGGTGCGCGAGGTGCCGCAGACGGAGAGCACTCCGTTCTATCCGCGGAGTCCTTACGGTGTGTCCAAAGTTTTTGGCCACTACATCACCGTCAACTACCGCGAAAGCTACGGAATCTTCGCTGTATCCGGCATTCTGTTCAATCATGAGTCACCCCGTCGGGGAATCGAGTTCGTCACCCGGAAAGTAAGCGACGGTGTTGCGCGGATAAAGCTCGGTCTGGCCGATCATCTCGGCCTCGGCAACCTGGACGCCTGCCGGGACTGGGGATTTGCGGGCGACTACGTGCGCGCCATGTGGTTCATGTTGCAGCAGGAAAAGGCGGATGACTATGTCATAGCGACCGGCGTTTCCCACTCGGTTCGGGAGCTCGTGGAATCAGCATTCGGCTACGCCGGGCTCGACTGGAAGAAATACGTCCGCGTGGATCCCGCATTCCTCCGTCCGGCCGAGGTGGATCACCTGGTGGGCGACTCGAGCAAGGCTCGTCGCGTGTTCGGCTGGGAACCACAGGTAGACTTCAAACGGCTGGTTGGCATGATGGTAGATGCAGATATCGCACGGCTGTCCGGCAAGCCGGTTGGTGTTGGCTTAGCGCGATAGGACAACCTCGATCCATGGTGAGCCTCAAAGACAAGATTCGCGATCGCAGTGCACGCGTCGGCGTGATTGGACTCGGTTACGTCGGCCTTCCGCTTGCCGTAGAGTTTGCGACGAGCAGCTTCAACGTCACAGGCTTCGACGTGGACGGCTCGAAAGTCGAGGAGATCAACGCTGGCCGCAGCTACATCCTCGACGTGAAGACCGACGACGTCGCGTCCAACGTCCGTGCCGGCAGACTCCACGCCACTACCGACATGTCCTGTCTGGCCGAGATGGATGTGATCGATATCTGTGTGCCGACCCCCCTGCGGAAGACCAAGGATCCCGATCTCTCCTACGTCGTGCAGGCGGTGGACGCTGCGAAGGCACACCTCAAGCGCGGTCAGCTGATCATCCTCGAATCGACCACGTATCCCGGGACGACCGACGAGGTCGTGCAGCCCGCGCTCGAAGAACGCGGACTGAAGGCAGGCGTCGACTTCTACCTCGCCTTCTCACCCGAGCGCGTCGATCCGGGAAACCAGATGTACAGCACTCGGACGATCCCGAAGGTCGTCGGTGGCGTGAATCCAGTGAGCACGGAACTCGCCGGTGATTTGTACGGCGCAATCATCGAAAAAGTCATCCCCGTCAGCTCGACGCAGGTGGCGGAGATGGTGAAGCTCTTGGAAAACACGTTTCGCGCCGTCAACATCGGTTTGGTCAACGAGATTGCGTTGATGTCGCATCGGATGAACATCGACGTATGGGAGGTCATCGACGCCGCGAGCACAAAGCCGTTCGGGTTCATGCCGTTCTATCCGGGTCCTGGCCTTGGCGGTCATTGCATTCCGATCGATCCGTTCTACCTCTCGTGGAAGGCGCGCCAGAACGGGTTCGAGTGCCGGTTCATCGAGCTCGCCGGTCACGTCAACGGATCGATGCCGTCCTTCGTCGTCGAGCGCGTGGGCGAGGTGCTCAATACCGTGAAGAAGGCGATCAACGGCTCGAGGGTGCACCTCTTCGGCGTTGCTTACAAGAAAGATGTGAGCGACATGCGGGAGTCGCCGGCGCTCGACGTGCTGGAGCTGCTACATCGGCGAGGTGCCGTGCTCAGCTACACCGACCCGTACGTTCCGGTGCTCAAGCACGGCGATATCGACCTCTGTTCAACGGCGGAAGCGAAGGCCGCTGATGGCATCGATTGCGCCGTCATCTGTACCAATCACTCGGTCTTCGACTACGAGCGCGTGGTCGCTCGCTTTCCGCTCATCGTCGACACGCGCAATGCACTGAAGGGCTTCGACGCGCAGCACATCTACCGGCTTTGACGGCCGCCGAGCGGGATCCACTGGATCGCTCCGACCATCAGCGCGATAGGACGACGCGCCTGCCGAGTCCCGAGCGCAATATCCTGGGCCCACCACTGATTCACACGGAGATCGACGCGCCGAAATGGCGCGGCGGTCGGCCGGCGGCTCGGAATGTCATAGCTGACCCATTGATCCGCAGGTAGTTCGCGCCGATCGACAACCTCGCCTGCAATCGCGGTTTCAATCATCATCGGACGCGTTTTCGGCAAGGTCGGGACGCGGACACGGAGCCGTACGAATCCCGATTCGTTGGGAACGTAGGTCACCGCGTGTCGCGTCATCCACCGGAACGTGTCGCCCTCGGACGAGGTTTCCTGTCCATGGAATCCGCTCTCCCGCGGGGTGTCTTGCCGGTTCGCGTACGCGACGACTTGAGACGCCACTCCAGCGGCAAGCAATGCGCACACCGCGACTGCAACGTGACGTAGCGTCTTACTCGATCGCTGCTCGGCATGTTCGACAAGGCCCGTTAGAGCGCCGGCAGCAACCCAGAAGGGAAAGGCCGCTTCCGGCACGAGCAGCGGATGGCCGGTTACAGAGGTCAGCAGGTAGGCGCCGGCCGCGGCAAGCAAGCCGGCCAGCATCGCGTCAGCCGGACGCCCCCTCGCACTGCGCCAGCCGGCTATCAACAGCGCGCACACCAACCAGAGAAACAGCGTGCCGCCGACGACACCCAGCTCCGCAAACTGCTGCGCGAAATAGTTATGCGCGTTCTCGTTGCCGTAGATCGCCCGTAAATCTGCAGGCATGAACTCCGCCGATCGGTCGAAGTACCTGCCGATTCCCACTCCAAACACAGGCGCCGACGCAAACATGCGTGCGCTGGTCTGCGTGAACTGCGACCGCATCCTGGCGGAACTTGCCGCACTTCCTTGCACGTCTGATTGCCAGTCAACGGTAAACGCGCCGGCAATCACGAGCAGCATCAGGGCTGCAGTGGCGGCAACGAGCTGGACGCGAGTCGGCGACTTCTGTTGCCGGACGACGGCCAGTATGAGGAACCCGGCCAACGTCGCGACAAACGCGGTCCGCGATCCGGTCAGCCAGAAGGCTGGGGCAATCACGATGAGAGCTGCGATCGCGAAGCCTCGGCCTCTCGTCCTGGTGCCGGCGATAGCCGCTGCGATAATCCCTCCCAGCACGTAGAGCGATCCTGCTGCGTTGAGATCGGCCAAGTGCAGGCTGAACCGCTCCCCCCGCACGTATCGCAGCAGAAACCAGCCTTCGTAGTTCATTCCGGCCCAATCGACCGCGACGTCGACGAGCGTGGCTGCGGCAAGTACGCTGACGCACGCGATGAGGGTCCATCCGAGCTTGTCGACGAGCGTTGTATTGGGCGCAATGGTGGCCATCGACGCGAGCAGCATGGCGACGCCGGTCATCATCTGCAGCAGCGTCCACGTCTCCGGTTCGGGGCTCGAGAAGATGAGGTGATCGGGCGGAATCGAATGCGCCAGGAACTGAGGCAGCGCGGAGGCGGAGATGCCAGGCGCTGAGCCAACGGTCAGCATCAGCCACGACGCGCCGAGCGCCGCAGCATAGAGCGCGGCGGGGATTGTAACGGTACGCGGCAACCGGCCGTGCGAAATCGGCCGCCACACGCTGAGCAGCCACGTGGCGAGGAAAGCCCATGCGAGGAGTTCGGGAACCCGTATGGGCGGCGCCGCAAGGAATGCCGCCGCCGGTGTCAGCGCAGCCGTGAGCATCAGGCCTGCAGCCGGATTCCACAGGGTGGCCGCGGCGATGACTGCGGCCGCCCCGGCGGTGAGCGGCGGCACCTCCGGCGCGACGAGCGCGACGATGACCCACCACGCGAGTACCGCGCCGATGAGGCACCGCAGCGTCCGCGCCGCCACGGTCACGCGCGTCGCCCGATCGCCGCGTAGTCGAGCCAGGTAAACAGCAAGCGGTTGATTCGTTCGACGTTCGCGTTCAGCGTCTCGACTACGTCGCCGAGCGGCCCGTTCGGGCCGATTGGCTGCAGCTTTTCGTGCTCCGGATATGGCGAGCGGTACCGGATGTCTACGTGCTGGAACCCGCTCGCGATGAGCAGAAATTTCAAGGTGTCGGGGTGAAGCGGACGCACGTGTGTGATGTCCCGGATGTAGCTTTCGAAGAACGCAAACCAGCACGCGGGATTGATGGTTTCGAGCACAATCGGCGCCCCCGGTCGGAGCTTGCCGAATGCGACGTCGAGCAGCGCGTTGAGGTACTGCGGTTCGAGGTGTTCGACTACCTGCGCTGCAAACAGACCCCCGATGGATCCGTCGGGCTGCGCCTCGAGGTACGACAGCGCATCCGTTCGTGTGACGTCGAAGCCCTGGCTACGGCAGACCTCGACCATTGCCTCATTGATATCGACACCGCGCCCTTCGATCCCGTTGTCCCGGAGGAGCGCCAGAAACTCGCCGCGCCCGCACCCGAGGTCCACGACGTTCTGCACACCGCGGAAGATCGGCAGGTATTCGGCAACACGCCCACGGATGTCGTCCTGTGATCCGCGGAAGTGATCTTCGAAACCGACGTACTTGTGGCCGTCCAGGCTGGTCCGCGATCCGGCCTCTCGACTGCTTTCGCGCACTGCTGTGGGCGCCGCTGATGCCGGGATTCCGGCCTCGCTGAGCCGCACTACTTCGCGTTTCAGCGTCTGTGTGGCCTGCTGCAGGACGCCTATCGAGGCACGCAGCTCCTCGTGGGTGCCGGAAAGCGATGCGACGGCCGCGTTGGTCCGCCGCTCCCATGCGGCGAGCGCCTGCTGGTGCCGCCGCAGCTCCTCGAGAGCGAACTGCACGGTGTCGCGCACCCAGGCAACGGTCTTCGCGCTCGCATGATGCGCTTCGATGCCGACGAGGTCGTTGCGATTGATGTGATCGACGAGGACGGCGTTGAAGGCCCGCTGCCGTGACAGCAGGCGGCTCACCATGTGCTGCGCTTTGTCGATCAGCCGTCCAGTCCAGCCTTCTCGCGGCTCCGAAGCCGACAGATTGTAAAGGCGATTGAGACGATCGATTTGATGGCGATCAGGTGGAGGGAGCGGCGCCGGACTCGGCGGCAACTGATCGGTCATCGGATCAGCGGCCGACCATCCCTTCAACGGGGCTGCTGGCCGTCGCGTACATCTTCTGCGGAATGCGACCCGAGACGTACGCCAGGCGTCCTGACATCACCGCGTACTTCATGGCCTCAGCCATCGCGACCGGCTTCTCCGCGCCCGCAATGGCCGTTTGCATCAGGACGCCGTCAGCGCCGAGCTCCATGGCGAGTGCGGCGTCGGACGCCGTTCCGACGCCGGCATCCACAATCATCGGCACGTGAACGAACTCGCGGATGATGCGAAGGTTGTTCACGTTCTGAATGCCCAGGCCCGATCCAATCGGTGCGCCCAGCGGCATCACGGCGGCCGCGCCCGCATCTACGAGCTTGCGACAAACGACGACGTCGTCGCTGGTGTACGGAAGCACGATGAATCCGTCGCGAACGAGGACACGCGTGGCTTCGACGAGCGCTTCATTGTCCGGAAACAGCGTCCGCTCGTCGCCGATGACTTCCAGCTTGATCCAGTTCGACAGGCCCGCTTCCCGAGCGAGCTGCGCGGTGCGAATCGCCTCGTCCGCGGTATAACACCCGGCCGTATTCGGCAGGATCGCGATCCGATCCGTGTCGATGTAATCAAGCAGGGATTCACGAGACCGATCCGAAATATTGACCCTCCTGACCGCGACCGTGACCATGTCGGCGCCGGAAGCCGCGATCGACTGGGCCATCACTGCGTGGGACGGGTACTTGCCGCTGCCGACAATCAATCTCGACTTGAATGTGCGTCCGGCAATGACGAGAGGCGTGTCGTTCATACAATCCACCGTGTGCAATCGGCTACCCGCCGCCGACGAAATTGACGATCTCGATGCGGTCGCCTTCGTTGATGAGCGTCACAGCGAACAGCTGCCGCTTGAGAATCGTGAAATTGTGCTCGACGGCCACGCGGCGCGGGTCAATCGATAGCCTCGTCAACAAGTCGTCGACTGACAGCGGCCCGTCGAGTGTGTGCGGTTCGCCGTTGAGCGTGATCAACAAGGGGACGCGGCCGAGACGCCTCAGCGTACTGCGCTGAGTTGTGACAAGTCAAGGTAAGCCCTTGACTTGCTGTAAGTTGCGTCTTCCCACCTCGCGCGCCGGTCGCTTCGATCTCCTGCAGACCACCCATCGTCGGGCCGATACAGCGGACGTCGGCCCACCGCCAATGAAGCTCATACGTCCCATTCCCCCATCCATCACGCGGCCTCTCTCAGTGCTCGTGGTCGTGGCGTGGCTGATCTGCATGGCGCTGCTCGTTCATCGGTCATATCTGCAGGCAGCCCCGGCAAATCTGGCGACCGATCTTGCGCGTTATGGTCCGACGGCGACCTGGCGGGGCGTGTACTACCGCGGCGAAAAAATCGGATTCACCGTGAGCCAGACGGTTCGTACGCCAGACGGTTTCGAGCTGCAGGAAGACGCGCGCCTGCAATTGACGTTGCTTGGGTCGACGTCGACGACCACGATCAGGACGACTGCATTGGTGGATGCGAGCTTCGTTCTGCAGTCATTCGCCTTCTCGCTCGATCCCGGGACCGGCGCTATTCATGTGCGCGGCTCGATCGATCCTCCAGGCTCGGAATCGACGGGCTCATATCAGCTGACCGTCGCGATCACGTCGGCCGGTGTCACGCGAACGGAGACACATCAAATGGCCGAGCCGCCTGTCATGAATCTCAACATGTCGCGAATTCTGGCCAGCCGGGGCATCGCGGCCGGAACACGCCATCACTGGATGATTCTCGATCCCGCTACGATGAGGCACGCGCCGGTCGACGTCCGCATAGGAGCTCGTGAAGTCGTGCGTACGCGCGACGGCGTTTTTCCGGCATTCCGGGTTGACATGTCGTATTACGGCCTGCAAACGACCTCCTGGGTGACCGATACCGGCGACATCATCCGCGAAGAGAGTCCGCTCGGGCTGATGACGGTGCGCGAGTCGTCGGAGCAGGCGCAAGGTCTTGCAATTCCCAGCGGGGTGCAGCAGGACCTGATGCGGATGTCCGCAGTGGTACCGGTGATGTCGCGTCGCATCGACGAACCACGTGATGTTCGTCGGCTTCGGCTTCGTCTCGAAGGCGTCGAGCTGCCGGCCGCGGATCTCGACGGCGTCGGACAAACCGTCGAGGGTTCCATCATCGAAATCAAGGATCCGCGGACGCTGCAGCCCGGCCCCGCGGACGCCAACGCAAAGCGGTTTCTCGCACCTGAGCGCCTCATTGAAAGCGACGCCCCTGAAATAGTGGCCGAAGCGGAACGCGCGGTAGGCACTGCGACCGGCACGCGCGACAAGGCGGAACGCCTCACACGTTACGTCAACGCGTTGCTCGACAAGAAGCCGACTGTCAGTCTGCCCTCCGCGCTCGAGGTGCTTCGCACGAAGGTCGGCGACTGCAACGAACACACGGCCCTGTATGTGGCCATGGCTCGCGCCGCCGGTATTCCGGCGCGCATCGCGGTCGGGTTGGTGTACGTGCGCGGCGCTCAAGGCGCGTTCTACTACCACGCGTGGCCTGAGGTGTATCTGGAGGAGAGTGCTGGCCGAGGATTGTGGCTGCCCGTCGATCCGACGCTCAACCAGTTTCCCGCCGACGGAACCCACTTGCGGCTCGTTCGCGGTGGCCTGGACGAGCAGGCGGCGATTCTTCCCCTCATCGGCCGTCTGCGTATGACGGTCCTCGACATGGACCTCGATCCACAGTCCACGCCCGTGCTCGTCGGCGCTGCAGAGACGGACCTGCCGCTCCTTGCGGCTGCGACGTCTGAACCCCGCGCGGTGGGTTCGTGCGGGTGCGACAAATGATCGCCGTCACGAACCTCGTCAAGCAATTCGGCGCTCTGACAGCGGTGGACGAGGTGAGCCTCTGCGTCAAGCCGGGAGAAATCCACGGCTTCCTGGGACCGAATGGGGCTGGAAAGACGACCACGATCAAGATGATCGCCGGGCTTCTCGAGCCGACGGCCGGCCGCGTGGTCGTCAATGGGCATGACATGGCCGAGGAACCGGAGTTGGCGAAGTCTTCGCTCGGTTTCATTCCCGACCGGCCGTACTTGTACGAGAAGCTCACCGCGGCGGAGTTTCTGAGGTTCCACGGTGGGTTGTACGGCATTGCTGACAATGACATTGACGGGCGCGTTCGGGAGATGCTCGACCTCTTTGAATTGCGGCGGTGGGAAGACGAGCTCGTCGAGAGCTTTTCTCACGGAATGAAGCAGCGTCTGGTGATGAGCGCGGCATTCCTGCATCGACCGAAGGCCGTTGTTGTGGACGAACCGATGGTCGGCCTCGACCCGCGGGGCGCGCGCCTGATCAAGGACGTGTTCCGTCGCATGAGCGAACAGGGCGTCGCCATCCTCATGAGCACTCATACGCTCGAAGTCGCCGAGGAAATGAGCCACCGGGTCAGCATCATCAATGGCGGGCGGCTCATCGCGCAGGGGACCGTGAATGAGGTGCGTGGTCTGGCCGGCGGACAGGATCACTTGACCGCGGTCTTCCTGAAGCTGACCGGCGGCGCAGGCTTGCAGGAGATCGACGAGGTCGTGTGACGAACGCGCCGTTCACCTTTCTGCTCGTCCCGCAGCTCTGGTCGATGCGGAATCGCGCGCGGCGACGGGAGCGCGGCGATATGCTGCGAGCTGGCGTCTTTGGAGGCATCGGGCTCGGCGTCTGCGCTGCCCTCTTCACGGGCGCTTACTGGCTGACGACGAAGCTGGCCGCATTCGAAGAGTTTGGCGACTACCTGCTTCGCCTTGGACTGTCGTGGCTGTTTCTGACGTTCCTCGGCTTCCTTGCATTCAGCGGCGTGGTGGCCTCGCTCTCGACGTTCTTCCTGTCCGAGGATCTGCGCCTCCTCGTTGCGGCACCGATACCGCGCGGGCGGCTGTTTCTCGCGCGATTTACCCGGACGGTGGGTCAGTCCTCGTGGATGGTTGCGATGTTTCTGACGCCGGTGCTGCTGGGAGTTGGCGCCGCGCGATGCGCGCCCTTCACCTATTACGCAGCCGTCCTGCTGACGGTCGTGCCGTTCGCCACTATTCCGGTGGCGCTCGGCGCCGGCGCAACGCTGCTGCTGGTGAACGTGCTGCCGGCACGGCGTGCCCGAGACGTGCTGATGCTCGTCAGCCTGCTGTTTGCAGCCGCGCTCGTGCTCATTCTTCGCTTCATCGAGCCGGAGCGGTTGCTGCGCGTCGAATCGCTCCCTGATATCGCCGACTTCTTTGCGAATCTCCAGTCGCCGGTGATGCCGCTTCTCCCGTCGTTCTGGGCAGGGGAGTCGCTCTTCGCGGAGCTCCAGGGCGGCCGCGATCTGCTCCACGGAGCGGCGCTATGGACGACCGCCCTGGCCTGCACCGTCCTGCTCGGCGCCGCCGATCGGCGCTGGCACTTTGCCGGGTACAGCCGGTCGCAGGAGTCCGCGAAGGCTCGTGTCAACCAGCTGCGCGTGATTGACGCGGTCGCGCGAGCGCTGCCGTTGTCCACGGTTCGACGCGAGCTCGTCGTCAAGGATGTGAAGGTCTTCCTCCGAGACGTGAATCAGTGGCTGCAGCTCCTGCCGCTCTGCGCGCTCGTGCTTCTCTATCTTTACAACTTCCGCACGCTCGACCTCGAGCGCATTCCGTACATGAGTGGATTCCTGAAGAACGTGTACGCGCTCGTCAACCTGGCCATGGCGGGCTTCGTCCTGGCGACCGTCGCCGTGCGCTTCGTGTTTCCAGCCGTTTCGGCAGAAGGCGCAGCGTTCTGGATTGTCCGTGCGTCTCCCGTCTCGCTTCGGGATTTTCTCTGGTCGAAGTTCTGGACCGGCCTGGCCCCGCTGCTGATCTTCATCGAAGGACTGACGATCGCCGCGAACGAGCTGATGGGCGTCGATCCGTGGCTCAAGGCGCTCGCGATTGTGGCAATCGCCTTCATGACCGTCGCGCTCGTTGGACTGGCGGTCGGCTTCGGCGCTCGATATCCCCGCTTCGGCGCTGATCCGACACAGGCCGCCGGGTCCTACGGCGGTATCTCGTTCATGGTTCTCGCCGTGCTGTACGTCATCGTCATGGTTGCGCTGCTCGGCTGGCCATCGTCCATGTGGCTGTTCAGCCGGCTGCGCGGGATCCGGCTGTCATCAGTGCGGGAGCTCTTGATGATCGTGAGCCTCGTAAGTGCCGCCGCGCTGAGCGTCGCCATTCCGTGGATGGCGATGCGCTCGGGCGTCGTCGCGCTCGAGCGAATGCGTCGCTAGGTCCGACCAGGACACGATCCGTTCCACTTGTTTCCTCATGTAAGCCGTGCTCGACCTACCGGCTCGTCGCCGCCGGCGCGGCGCGGCGGAAATCGGTCTCCGCGTCGTTGCTCTACCGCGGGCGCGGCGAGTAGGAGCTGACCCGCAGCCACATGTGCCAGGCGGCAAGAAACGTTCGAGCTGCTTCGCGGCCATTCGAACGCACTGGGAGGGACTCGCCGCGGAATGCTCGCTGCGCCCGATTTCCACCTGCGGCTTGCGTGCCGCTTGCGCAGGCGTCGACGATCCGGCAGGTCGAGCACGCCTTGCACGCATGTGGGGTCAGCGTTCCATCCCGAGCGTGCCGGACGGGCGGCGGCCGTTCGCAGCATGCCGTCGCGATCGCACGAAAAATGCTGCGCAGGCCTGCGACACCGCGTGGGGTTGGGGGTCCCCACGCGCGTGCGGAGGACGATAAGCCGGAGCAGCGTTTTTCCGGCATGCGGAGCCGGACGCCGCTGGCCGGCATGCTCGGGATGGAATTTCCGAATACGCTCGAACGCAGCTCTTCGCCGCGGTCACGGCGCCAGCGCTAAACGTCGAGCAGGGCCTGCGCGTGCATGGCGGCGCCGAGAAGGCCCGCCTCAGGGCTCAGGATCACCTTTACCGGTACGTTCTGGACGAAAGCCGACATCAAACCCTTGGCGCGGAATGCTTCGATGAAGGTCCCGTCCTGGAGCGCTGGCAGGATCTTGGGCGCGATGCCGCCACCGACGAAGACGCCGGCTAAGGCGACACCGCGAAGCGCGAGACTCCCGGCCTCGGCGCCGTACGCGCTGACGAACATCGACAAGGCCTCCATGCACGCCGGACACCGTGCCTCGAGGGCGGCCTGTGAAATGGCGGCCGCCCGATCCTCCGGAGCAACCTGCTCGACTTCGTCACACGGTTCACCCCTGTGGGTAAAGCGGTGAAGGTTCACGAGACCGGGTCCACTGATCACGTGTTCCACCTCCACCCGACCATATTCGGCGCGGAGCGTCCGCAACAGTTCGATCTCGCGATCCGTTCGCGCGGCGAAATCAGCATGGCCCCCTTCTGAAGCGAGGGGCAGCAGCCGTCCCGCCACACGATGCAAGTAGGCCTCACCCAGCCCGGTGCCCGCCGCGATGACGACCGCGTTTCCGTCGGGATGCGGCAGTCCTTCCTGTAGTACGACGACCTCGTCCGGCGTGAGCACGCCGGTACTGGCCGCCATCGCCTCGAGATCGTTCACCAGCTTGACGCGGGAAGTGCCGGCGAAATCGGAAATCTCGTCAGCGTGGACGTCCCAGTCGATATTCGTCAAACGGGCGCGCGCATCGACGACCGGGCCCGCAACGCCCGCGGCCGCGGCAGCGATGACGAGCGGCCGCCCCATATCGCGTGCAAACGCGTCCAGGATGTCGGTGAAACTACTGTATGCGGCGGTGGAGTAAGTGAAGACGCCGAGCGATCGAGGACGACCGGGTGCGCGTTCGAAGAGTCCTACGAGCGTCTTGGTGCCGCCGACGTCTCCGGCGAGTATGAGCGCCGGCGAGGATGTTCGGCTACTCACAACCAGCCTTCGGGTACGAACTGCGGTCGCGACGACAGATCGGCCGTGGAATCGTTTCGATGAGACGTGTCACTAGATTATATTGAACGCCGAGTGACGACCACTGGTTCGCTCTTTGGTTCCCGGCGACAGTTGATCGATCGGTACGCCAACGTGCGCGAGGATCATCTGCGTTACATGCAGAAATGGGGACTCATTCGACCCGAGCGCCGCGCCAGCGGCGAGGAATTCTTCTCGTTTACCGATCTCGCGACGATTCGTCAGACCGATGAGGCGCTGGCCGGCGGCGCCAGGTTCCGCGCCGTGCTTCGCAATCTGCTCGCGTCGCGGTCGGGGCAGTTGAGCCTCGATTTCCGCATCGAGGCGCAGCCCGCCAAGGTGCTGCAGCTCAGACGACGGGAACCGCCCCCGCTCGCAGCGTTCATGGAGCCGATTCCCGTCCCGCGTGGCTCTTCCGTGGACGCGGAACAGTACTTTCTGACCGGGGCTGGCCTCGACAGCGGCGACCCGGCAAATTTCGAGGATGCGTCAGGGGCGTACCGGCGTGCGCTCGAAATCGACCCGTATCTCGTGCCCGCCATCATCAACCTGGCAAACATTCACTATGCGGGTGACGAGATCGCCGAGGCGCAGGCGTTGTACGAGCGGGCGATCACGCTTGAACCGGATGTGTTCGAAGCGCACTTCAATCTCGGCAACATATTCCACGACCTCGGGCGCTACACCGAAGCGCAGGTCTGCTACCGCGATGCGCTCAGGCTGAACCCCACCTATGCCGACGCTCATTTCTACCTGGCCGTGACCCTCGAAAAGAGCGGGCAGTCACGCGACGCACGCCCGCACTGGCGCGCGTATCAGCAATTGGCGCCGAAAGGGGAATGGGTGGACCTTGCCAAGGAATTTTCGGATTGACGGATTTCAAATCACATTCAACCGTTCAATCTGAAAATTCGGTCAAGGTGTAGGGATCCCCGATCCCCGATCCCGGATCCCCGATCCCGGATCCCTTCGTCAATAACTGTAATTGTCCTCGTTCCGTTTTCTCGGGGCTCGGCGCAGCTTGTAGTACTGACATTCGGGACACCAGGCATCGGCGTCGAACCCTGCGGTTCCCGCGTACGGCTTGACCTCCCGATGCGTGCAGAAGGCGGCGTTCCCGTCCTCGGCAGGCTGCATCCACCGGCATGAACGGAAGCGAACCAGCGCCGCCGACGCCGGACTGTCGGAAGTCGCAGAGGCAGGCGTCGGTGCCTCTGTCTGTGCGGGCATCTCGACCGGCTGATCGTGCGAAAGGCCCGGCGTGTCGTTATTGAAGTTGGATCCCAACAGCTTTCTCCAGCGCGCGCAGCGCCCGCAGCTCTTCAGGCGCCACGAGCGTGAGTGCGCTTCCCGTTGAATCAGAGCGCCCGGTACGCCCGACGCGATGCACGTACGCCTCGGGAGTATCAGGCACCTCGAAGTTCACAACGTGCGCGATGCCATCGATGTCGAGCCCTCGCGCTGCGACATCCGTTGCGACGAGTACCGGGAAGGTCCCTGCGCGGAAGCCCTCCACGGCCGACATCCGCTGCTGCTGCGTGCGGTCGGCGTGAACGACGGCGGCACGGATGCCCATGCCCGACAGTCGCGAGGCGACGCGGTCTGCGCCGATCTTCGTGCGGCAGAAAATCAGCACGGGTCCCTCGGCTTCATGGCGCAGCCACCGAGCGAGCCACTCGACTTTTTCAGCCTTCGTCACAGTCTGAATCGCGTGCGAGATCGTCTGCGCCGGTCCGCCGTGCCGGCCGACCTGCACGAGCTTCGGGTGATGGAGGAACTCGCGCGTCAGCTGCAGCACTTCAGAAGGCATCGTGGCTGAAAACAGGAGCGTCTGGCGTGCCGCCGGAAGAGCGCCCAGAATGCGCTGTACATCCGGCCAGAAGCCCATGTCGAGCATGCGATCCGCTTCGTCGAGTACCGAGCACCTCGAGCGCCGCGAAGTTGGTCGCGTCGTGTCGCATGTGATCCATGAGGCGGCCCGGCGTGGCGACGACCATGTCCACGCCCGCGCGCAGCGCACGCTCCTGCGGATCCATCGGCACGCCGCCGTACACCGCGATGCTCGAAAGACCCGTGTGGTACGTCAATCCCTGGACCTGGTCTTCAATCTGGACGGCCAGTTCACGCGTAGGAGCGAGCACAAGCGCCCGCGTGGCGGGCTGCTGCAGCGGTTCGCTCCGAAGGAAGCGCTGCAGGATCGGAACGAGGAATGCCGCCGTTTTCCCTGTGCCAGTCTCGGCACACGCGATCACGTCAATGCCGGCCATGGCCAGTGGGATGACACCGCTCTGAACGGGCCGTGTCTCGCGCCATCCCAGATCCTTGATGCCGCTCAAGAGGCGATCGTCCAATCCGAGGCGCTCGAACGCGAGCGGTGCGGAATCAAAAAGAACCGGCTCGTACGGGCGGGCGCTCGCGTCCCGAACGACGGCGTGGCGCTGCACTGAGTGCGGACGTTCGGACGAACCTCGAGGTCGGCGGCGGGGCCGGCCGCGACGTGACGGCTTTTGTGGTGAGTGGGCTGAACTAGGTTTCAAGACTTGATGACTTACCGTGCGCGGAAGGTGATGATGCCGCGTACTGGATCGTAGGGTGAGACGCCAACTGTCACTCGATCGCCCGGAACCACCTTGATGCGAAAGCGCCGCATCCGGCCGCTCAGCTGAGCGAGGACTTCATGACCGGCATCGCACTGCACGCGATACAAGCCTCCCGAATGTACCGCGACGACCGTACCCTGCATATCTATAAGATCGTCTTTGCTCAATAGCTCATCCTTTCACGCAAATCTAGCAATGAGTGTGCCACAGGCACCCTCAGGGCGCAACTTCAACGGATCGTGTCGTTTGGAGCGAGCGCGCGCACGCGCTCTTCCACTTCACGTGCGAGAGCCGCATAATCATCGCCGCGCAGTCGCATCGGGGCGCCAAACGCTACCCGAACCCTGCCGGGCCGAACCATTCTCCAGCTCTGATGGAGCACCCGCTCCACCCCGTCGATACGAACGGGGACCACGGGCACATCGAGCCGTGACGCGATCATGCCAATGCCGCCGCGGAAGGATCTGATCGTCCCGGTCTCGCCTCTGACGCCCTCCGGAAAAATCAAGATCGACCAGTTGTCGCTTACCAGGTCGCCCATGTAGTGGAGCGTGTGGCGCGTACCGATCTCGCGCTGCGGGATAGGGAAGCCGTTGAAGTAGAAGCACGCAAGGTAATAGTTCAGCGAATTCGTGAACCGCTTGAGCCACGTGTGTTCGCCCGGATGAAAGTGCGCCTCGAAGAATTCCTTGAGCATCGCCGGCGCGACCCGCGCACGCCATCGGCCAGGCATTGCCGCCAGGATCACTGGCACGTCCAGGTGACTTAAATGGTTGGACGCGAAGACAACCGGCCCGTCGATCGTTCTGAGATGCTCGAGCCCTTCGACACGTGCGTGGGCGACAGCGCGTGTGAGTGGCACGATCCAGGTTGCAAGGGACAGGCGGCGAATCAACGCGACGGGCCACGATCGATTCCAGGAAGGAAAATCGATTGCTTGATGGACCTCCTCGGGAGCTCGCTCCTCAGCTACGAGCCGTCGCAGGTCGTCAACGCTGCGGGCCTCGGCGAAGCGCGATTCGTCTACGGGGGTCTGAAATCGGTCTTCGAGCGCCACCATCAGCTCGACGCGCTCGAGCGAGGTCAGGCCGAGCTCCTCGAGCGTCGTAGTCCCGCTGACCTCGCGGCCGCGCGCAAACCGCGTCATGAGGGCCTCGAGTGTGTCCTCACCGGCCGATGCGGACGGTTTCGTGCCGGAGACAATCCAGTCGCGAATGGCGCCGCGCCGCAGCTTTCGAGTCCCTTCCGTACGGGGCAGGTCGCCATCGGTCCATACCGACACGCCTCGGATCCGCTGGTGGTCGGACAGAACAGCGTTCGCCTGACGCACGATGTCGTTCGCGTGTGCACCCGGCTCGAGCACGAGCACCGCGTGAACACGTTCTTCGGCGCCATTGGCCACGCCGACGACGGCGGAGTCGCGAACACCTGGGACCTGGTTGAGTGTGCGCTCGACGTCCTCGGGGAAGACGTTGAGTCCCTCGGGCGTCACGATCATTTCCTTCTTGCGCCCTTTGATGAACAGTCGACCGTCGCTGTCGCGCTCGCCGACGTCGCCGGTATGCAGCCACCCTTCGGCGTCGATCGGAGAATCGGCAGTGACCACTTCGGCGTTCGACGCGTAGTAACCACTCGTGACGTTTTCCCCGCGAACGAGGATCTCGCCGTCTTCCGCAATCCGTACTTCGACGCCGGCGATTGGCTCTCCGACCGAACCCTCCTTCCGTCTTCTGAACGGATGGTTGAGGGTCACAATCGGTGCGGTTTCGGTCAGACCGTAGCCCTGAAGCACGACAAAGCCCATCCGGCGCCAGAATTCTTCGAGCTCCGACGCGAGTGGAGCTGCACCTACGACAAAGGCCCAGAACTTGAAGCCGAACGCAGAGTGCACTCGCCTGTACTTCCACCATCGGGCGGGCACCGACGTGCCGGCTGCGGGCGCCTCCGCCGATTCAGGTATCGCGCGCGCCACGTACTCGCGCAGCACGTCCAGAATCTTGGGAACGCACACCACAACCGACACACGGCGATGCCGGATCAGATGGATGATGTCCTGCGGGTTCAAGCTGCGCGTGAAGATGACGGTTCCGTCAACCATCGGCGGAACATTGGTTGCCATCGCCTGCCCAAACATGTGGCTGAGCGGCAGGAGATTCAGGAAGCGGATCGGGTGAAACGGGCGGGCGTATTTGCGGTACTTGATGACTTCCCGCTCGACCGGAACGATGTTCGCCATCACGTTGCGGTGGCGGATGACGACGCCCTTGGGCTCGCCGGTCGCGCCTGACGTAAACATGATTTCGGTGATGTCGTCCCGTGACACGGCGATATCTGGCAGCGGCGCATCGGCGCGCCAGTCAAGATCGGCAAACTGCCACACCGGTGCGGACCCGAACTCCGCGCCGGGTGGCAGTTCCGGGATGTCATCTCCCAGTAGGACTAGGCGTGCGTCCACCAGCCGGCTGATCTTGGCGACGAATTCTGCCGACGAGCGATAGTCGATTGGCACCACGATGATGCCTGCGATGAGACATCCCCAGTAACACGCGATCCATTCGGGGCGGTTCTCTCCCCAGAAGATGACTTTGTCGCCCTTGTTGAGCCCGGCTCCGGCGAGCTTTGCCGCAAATCCGCGCGCGGCGCGTCCAACCTGCTGGTACGTGTAGCTCCGGCGCCTGTAGCCGTCGTCGTACGCGAGGAACTCGCCGGGCGGCGCAGACAGGTCCCGGAAGAAATCAATCAGCGTGTCACGAGCCACTGTCGGATTATCGCGCCTGTTCGCCTGGTTGGGCATTTCACCGAGAACAGCCAGAAGAAGATAACGACACCAAGTTTTTCATTGCCTGGATTCGACCCCAACAGCGACTACAATGTCACCCTCACAATGCGCATCTTTCTGACCGGGGCAACCGGGTACATCGGATCGGCTGTACTCGAAGCGCTGCTGCGTGGCGGGCATACCGTAGTCGCTCTCGTGCGGGATCCCGAAAAAGCCGAACATCTGAAGCTGCGCGGTGTGCATGCGATCGTCGGCGACCTCTCAGTACCGAAGTACTACGCTGCGGCGGCGGAAGGATGCGACAGCATCATTCATGCGGCGCTCGAGCCCGTCAAACGCGGACCCGATGTGGATCGACAGGCGATCGACGCTCTGCTGGGCGCAGCGATCCGGCATTCAGCCAAAGGCCAGGCTGTGAGCTTCGTCTACACGTCTGGCGTATGGGTGCTGGGGAATACGTCGGGCGCTGCTGGCGAGGATGCACCTGTGCGGCCGACACCGCTCGTCGCGTGGCTGCCCGACCATGAGCAGCTCATCCTTGATGCGGGGGGCGGACGGATGCTTCGCACCGCTGTCGTGCGGCCCGGCATCGTTTACGGAGGCGCGCGCGGCATCATTGCAGATCTCTTGAAAGACGCCGCCAACGGGCTGCTCCGCGTTGTAGGTGACGGGCGAAATTGCTGGGCATGCGTGTACCGACCGGGATCTGGCCGACCTGTACCTGCGCGTCGCGACAATGCCCGAGGCGTCGGGTATCTATCACGCCAATGATGAGGCGGATGAGCGCGTGGCTGACATCGTGGAAGCCGTCGCGCGGCACGCGAAGATGCAGCCGGATGTCCGCCACGTGCCGATCACCGAGGCCCGCGCGAAGATGGGTCCGTACGCCGATGCGCTCGCGCTGAACCAGATTGTGCGCAGTCCGCGGGCGAAGGAGCTTGGCTGGGGGCCGGCGCTTCACTCGGTTTCGGGCAACGTCCCGAGATTGCTCGAGGAATTCCGAGCGGCTCGGATTGCTGCCTGACCGCCCGAAAAGCATCGCGAACCTTGACAGATTTCGACGTGCGTCCCTAGAATCCACGCGTTCGTCACGCCAGTGACGGATCGCCAGGAGTCCTCATGCATAGCCGGGTTGCTGGGTGCGTCGTTGCGACGGCGTTGCTCTCGCTCGCGCCCGCAATGACCGGTGGTCAGGTCGCCGGTGGTCCGGGATTGGTGCGCACCCCTGACGGTCGTCCCGACATGTCAGGCATCTGGCAGGTAATGAACGGTGCGGCCTGGAATATCCAGGACCAGAACGCGGCACCCGGTCCGCACAGCGCACCCTGGCTAGGCATTCCAGCGAATCGAGGCGTCGTCGAGGGCAATGAGATTCCTTACCAGCCCTGGGCGCGCGCGAAGAAAGAGGAGAACTACAAGAACCGGCTGACACTCGATCCCGAGGTCAATTGTTATCTTCCCGGCATCCCGCGGATCATGTACATGCCGCTGCCATTCCAGATCATTCAGACGCCGACCTACATCGCCGTCCTGTTCGAATACGTACACACGATCCGGCACATCTACGTCGACGGCAGCCCGCACCCGGAAGGCCCGATCGAATGGTGGATGGGCGATTCGCGCGGGCGGTGGGAAGGCGACGCGCTCGTTGTCAGCGCGCGGCATTTCAATGCCGATACATGGTTCGATCGCGCCGGCAATTTCCACAGCGAGGAGATGCAGCTGACGGAGCGGTTCAGCTTCGTGGACCGCGACACCATCAACTATGAAGCGACGGTCACCGATCCGAAGGTGTTTACGCGTCCCTGGAAGATGAGCATGCTGTTGTATCGCCGGAAGGAGGCGAACGTTCAGCTGCTCGAACACTCCTGCTATGCGTTCGACGGTGTTGCGGTGGGAACAAGGCCGGGAGACAAGATTGCGCGCTAAAAGCGGTTTCAGACTCACGTAGGGCGCGCTTTACGCCGCGCCAGGGAGGGCATAAAGGCCCGCCCTACGTTGTGAAATCGAGCCCTTGTCCTGAAAGGAGCGTCGCGTGAGGAATGGATGCCTTGGTTCAATGGTGGCGATTGCGATCGCCGCATCGTTGGTTGCGGCAGGTCCTGTCGCAGGTCAGGCGACGGGCACGCAGCAGCCGTCGGCCCAAACAGAAACACGATGGACCCCACCTCGGACCGCGGACGGCCAGCCGGACATCCAGGGCTACTGGAGCCAACGGAGCGATATCACCACGTACAGCATCCAGGCGGGCTTCGTCGATCGCGAAGAGCACACCCGAATCGGCGGCCAGGCACCACAGAAGGGCAAGCCGGTGATCGACCCACCCGACGGCAAGATCCCGTACCTGCCCGGGGCCGCGGAGAAGGCCGCGTTCCATTACTCGGAGCATATGAGGCCGTCCAAAGTCGAGTACCTGGACCCTGTTTCGCGATGCTTCGAGGAGGGCGTTCCCCGGATCAACTACCAGGGGAACATGCGGATACTTCAGTTTCCGAAGTACATCGTGATTCTGCACGAATTCGGTCATCACTATCGCGTCATCTATCTCGACGGGCGCCCGCCCGTCGGCGACACGCTCAAGTTGTGGATGGGAGATTCGCGCGGACGATGGGAAGGCAACACGCTGGTCGTCGATGTGACCAACCACAACGACAAGACGTGGTTCGACATCGTCGGGAGCTTCCACAGCGACGCCATGCGCGTGCAGGAGCGATGGACTTTTGCGAGCGCTGATCGGATCGACTACGTCGCGACGATCGAGGATCCAAAAGTGTTCGCGAGGCCATGGAAGCTCGCGGTGACCATGGGGCGCAACAAGCCGGACGAACAATGGGAAAGCGCGATATGCGAAGGCAATAAGGCCGTTCATGTAATGTTCGATCTGCCGTGGTGACGTTTCATAACGCACGTAGTGTCCGCCTTCAGGCGGACCTGGGCCGGCTGAAGCCGGCCACTACGGGTTATGAGACTGTCGTGAGGACGTAACGAACAAACAACGGGTCGCCACGGTCACACATATACAAGGCGTTCGTCGGGTCGAGTCGTCGCTCGTAGGTGCCAACCGGAGTCTGAAGAGACACTCTGTGAAAGGAGAGCGCCAATGGGACGTCTTTGCACTTGGGCGTTGGTGGCCGTGGTTGCAATGCTCGCTCATACCTGGAGTCGGGTTTGCCCAGGAAGCCACGATAGGTGGAACCGTGACCGACTCCACATCGGGCGTTCTCCCTGGAGTGGTCGTGCGAGCAGTGCACGAGGCGACGGGCACTCAGTTCGAAACCGTCACCGATGAGCGCGGCGTCTTTCGAATTCCAGTACGGATCGGCGTGTATCGGATGAGCGCAGAGTTGTCTGGCTTCAGGTCCCTGGAGCGTACCGGGCTGGAGGTCCTGGTCGGCCAGCAGGTGACGATCAACCTCGAGATGTCGCCTTCCACCGTGTCGGAGACGGTGACGGTGACAGGTGAGGCGCCGCTCGTCAACGTCGCGACCTCTCAGTTAGGCGGGAACATCGATTCACGGCAGATGCAGGAGCTGCCGGTGAACGGGCGCAACTTCCTGGATCTGTCGCTGCTGGCGCCAGGTAACCGCGCGAACCACACTGAGGCCGGCGGCGTGCCTGTGACGACAGGCCTCGGCACGGTCCAGCTCAACGTCGACGGCATGCAGGTCACGAACAACTGCTGTGGCGGAGCGAACCGCCAGCCGAGCTTCGGCCGCGATGCGATTGCGGAGTTCCAGTTCATCTCCAACCGCTTCGATGCGACGCAGGGGCGCTCGTCGGGCGCGCAGGTGAACGTCATTACCAAGTCGGGCACCAACACGCCGTTAGGCTCGGTGTCGGGGTATTTCCGGCACGACAGCCTCAATGCGGAGGACTTCATTCAGCACCGCGTGCTGCCGTACTCGAACCAGCAGATCAGCACATCGGCCGGCGGCCCGATCCGGCGCGACCGGATGCACTTCTTTTTCAACTACGAATACGAGCGCGAGCCGTCAACCGTGACGCACAACACGCCGTATCCGAGCTTCAATATCGATCTGCCGCAAACGCGCACGCAGCACAAGCCGAGCCTGCGCGTCGACAGCCAACTGTCGCCTGACACGCGCTTTACCATATCCAGCTACATGTGGCGCGACTATCAGCCGATCGACGGCACGCAGGGGACGATTGGCGGCGCGACGAACCACCCGGCCAATTCGGTCAGCTTCGACAAGTACGCCGAGGCGCTCCAGGGCACGTTCACCCGCGTGCTCAGCAACCGTGCGTTCAACGAAACGAGGGTCGGCTGGGCGGCCAACCGGTGGCTGATAGAGCCAAACGTCAAGTGGGCGAACCCGAGCGGGGCTCGCCAACGCGCGAAATCCGCTCGCCAACCAGCGGCAGTACGCGCCGGTGATCAACCTGCGCGGCTTCAACATCGGCGGAGGTACGAACTTCCCGCAGTTCATCGGTCAGGACGTCTACACGTTGCGAAATGATCTGACGATCTCGGCGGATCTTGCGGGGCCGTCACGACATGCGGGTCGGCGGCGAGTATCTGAAGTACCTGATGTGGCACGACTGGTGTAATTTCCTGCGCGGCAACCTGATTGCCGACAACGGCCCGGTGCCTGCCAACATCGAGCAGCTCTTCCCGGTGTGGAACGATCCGAGCACGTGGAACCTCGCGGCACTTTCGCCCATCTCGCGGGAGTTCCGCACGTCGTTCGGCCCCTGCAACATCCACAGCCCTCGCGACATCTTTGCTGTCTGGTTCCAGGACGACTGGCATCCGACGTCGCGACTGACGCTGAACCTCGGGGTGCGTTACGACGTCGAGACCGACACGTTCGCCAATGAGATCGGCGTCGAGCCGTTCCTGCCCGCAAACCGCCCGCTCGATACCGACAACATCGTGCCGCGCCTCGGCTTCGCGTACAGCCTGAACGATCAAACCGTGATCCGCGGTGGCGCCGGCAAGTACTACGCGTGGCTCATCAATCAGGTGGCGCATCCAATCCGGTTCGCGGACACGCAGCGCGTGCTGTCAGCGCTCTACGACGGTCGCCCCGACTTCGCGGTCAACCCATGGAACGGGCCGTTGCCGAGGGCCGAGGATCTGGAGCAGTCGTTCTGCAACGTCAACTTCAGCCCCGGCTGCATCCGGCGCGCCCTCGGTCAGACGATTGCACCGCCGAACGCCGAGAATCCGTACAGCTATCAGGCGTCGATTGGAGTGCAGCGGCAGATCGGCGACACGATGGGTGTGACTGTCGATTATTCCTACAACGGCACGCGCAAGGATCGGGTTCAGAACTACAACATCAACCTGAGCTTCAACCCCGCGACAGGGTTGAACTATCCCTTCACCGACATCAGCCGTCGTCCCTATCCCGAGTGGGGCCAGGTGCCGATGGACATCTTCGAGGGGTGGAACAACTATCACGGGCTGGAAACGTCGGTCACCAGGCGGCTGAGCAATCGCTGGCAGGCGGCGGCCACCTACAGCCTCTCGTGGTTCCGCGACGGCGATCCTCAGCCCTGGAGCGGCGTGATGAACCCGGTCCCGTTCCCGCTGCTGGACCCGCTCGGTGAGAGCTACGGGCTGGCAATCACCGACCAACGGCATCGTGCGGTCTTCAATGGAATCTGGCAGATGGGCTACGGGTTCCAGTTGAGCGGTCTGTACTTCTTCGGGTCCGGGCAACGCTACGGCACCAGGTACGGCGGAGATGCGCTCAACACGGGCGGCATCGGCAATGCGAATGACCCCGCACTCGGGAATCCGTCCATCAGCGCGAGGGCTCGCCCGGCGACCGCTGGCGGCGGCGCGACGCCGCGAAATGGCATTCTCGGCGATCCGATTCACCGCGTCGATATGAGGCTCCAGAAGCGATTCACGCTCGTAGGGCGCTCGAGCATCGACGGGCTGTTCGAGGTCTTCAACCTGTTCAACCACGCCAACTACGGCTCTTACACTGGCCAGGAAAGCAGCCCGCAGTACGCGCAGCCGTCGTTCAACCCGAATGTGGCGTATCAGCCACGGATGGCGCAGTTGGGATTCCGACTTGCATTTTAGACAGGACGTCACTATGACCACTTGGGATCGCCGTGTCGTGTTGATGTTGGCCGCCATCGCGTTCTGCGCGATTGCGCAGCAGGCAGCGTCAACCCAATCGCGTCCCGCGGTAGGGACTGCGAACAAGGAGGCTGTGACTCGCGGCGAAGCGTGGTTCTATCAACGCTGTGCGCTATGCCACATGGGACGCATCGTGAAGGACGACGTCTATCAACCGATGGGGCCTCCGCTGAACGGTGTGCTCAAGGGGGCGACGCCAGAACGGGAGAAGCTCCTACGACAGCAGATTGAACGAGGCTCACCGCGAATGCCCGGCTTCCAATACACTTTCACGCCGGCCGAATTCGACGAGTTGATGGCCTATATCAAAGCGCTCTGACGATTGGGAGGTCCAATGTCCAATTGGAAATGGTTGCTGCTGATATTCAGCACAATCCTGATCACCGCGGGCGGGAGGACGGCGCCGGCGCAGTCCCCCGGGGCCGCCGCCGTCATACAGGGCAACATCAAATCAGCAGACGGCGCACCGATGGAGGGCGTTGTCGTTTCGGCGCGCGCGTCGGGCAAAAGTTTCACCACATCCGTGTTTACGGACGGACAGGGTAACTACACATTTCCCTCGCTTGACGCCGGTCAGTACAGGCTGTGGGCGCAGGCAGTTGGCTTCGACGCAGCCCGGTCTGAATTCGCCCTTACAGGAACGGGCGTCAACCGCAGCCTCACGATGGCTCCCATCAAAGACGTCGGCCGGATTGTGAAGCAGATGTCCGGTGTCGAGTTCCTCAGGAGTCTGCCGCAGAGCACAGCCGCGGATCGTCGCATGGTGCACGCGTACAAGAACAACTGCACCGGATGCCATACCGCCAGTCATGCGCTCGGCAACCGCTGGGATGCACGCGGCTGGGGTGTCCTCGTCGATCTGATGACGGTGTTCCCGAGCACGGGAGAGCCGGTTCCCGCGATGCGGCCAACACCCGATCGGATGGGCAGCCCCATGATCGCGGCATATCGGAACGAGCTGTCCGAGTATCTCGGCCGCGCCCGCGGCGCCACCGAGCTCGGCGATCTGAAATTGCTCCCGCGGCCGACGGGCGAGGCCACACAGGTGGTGATTACCGAGTACGACCTGCCCCGTACCGACGGGCGCAACCACTTTGACGATGGCAGCGATTGGTCGATGGGTACGCCGTCGCGCTTTGTCGGCCGGGCCGCCCACGACGTGTGGCTCGACGCGGCCGGCAATGTGTGGATGGCAGACGACCTGGTGCCCAACCGCACGCTCGCCAAACTGGACCCGCGGACAGGCAAGGTCACCGATTATGCGCTCAAGGGGGAAGACGGGAAGACCATTGCCACCCATAGCGTCGTCGTCGACGGTGTCGGACGCGTATGGGCGACCGGGGACGGCAACTTCGTCATGTACGACATCCGCAACGGCGACTTCAAGGAATTCCGTCGGCCAGCCGGGATGAGAGCGACGGTGGGCGGAACCCTGGATGTCGATTCGAAGGGCAACCCGTGGGCGACATCCTTGAACGGCGTGCTCAAGCTCGATGCGGCCACGGGCCAGTACACACACTACGAAGGACCTCCCGCCCCGGACGGATTGTGTGGCGCCGATTGTGGAGGCTGGGGAACCTACGGCAATACGGTCGACAGGGATGACAATGTGTGGGCGACCAATCCCGGCCTCGATCGTCTTCTGAAAATCGACAGCCGAACAGGCAAAGTAACCGTCGTCAATCTCGACCCGCTGGCGTTGGCCGAGGTCACAGAGGTCGATCGGCAGCGTCGCCGAACCGTGCGAGCCAGCCAGAACAGTGCGCCGCCTGGACACAAAGCGCCTCGCCGTCTTGCGGCCGATCCAAATGGCGATGTGATTTGGGTCGCACTGTACACGGCCGATCGGCTGGCAAGAGTGGATACCAGGACGAATCAGGTGAAGGAGTACCCGCTACCGACGCCGTACAGCTCGCCGTACGCGACGGCAGTGGACAAAAACGGCATCGTCTGGATTAATACGATGAACCACGACGTGCTGACGAAATTCGACCCGAAAACGGAACGGTTCACGGAGTACACGCTGCCCACGCGCGGCACCGAGATCCGTCACGTCCAGTTGGACAACAGCACGAACCCGCCGACCGTCTGGGCGCCGTACAATCGCACGAACAAAGTGGTTCGCATCCAGTTCCGGACGACGGCCAATCAGCAGACGAGAGCGGCGCGTTAGCTGGTAGGTGGTAGTCGGTAGCTGGTAGCTCGTCGGTAGTCGATAGTCGATGGTCGGTAGCTCTTGGGTCGTAGCTGGTGGGCACGGGGCCGCGTCTGGTAGCAGAACGGCTACCAACCACCGGCTACCAGCTAGTGTAGGAGGCATACATGCGCAGGATGTGGCTCCCGGTCGTGGCGATGGCGCTTCTCGCGTCTGCCGCCGGACGCACGCAGGGGCAGAACACCACGGACATCTATTTCATCGACACCGAGGGCGGCCAGGCCACGCTCATCATCTCTCCGGTGAACGGCATACTTGGGACCAAGGAGACGCTGCTGCTCGACGCCGGGAATCTGAATCCGCCGGGTCGTGATGCCGAGCGCATCGTTGCGGCGATGAAGGACGCGGGCGTCGAGTGGATCGACACGCTCGTCGTGTCGCATTACCACGGAGACCATGTAGGCGGCGTTGCTGCACTCGCCGACAAAGTGCCTATTCGACGCGTACTGGATCCAGGCGCGTTCATCCCCGAACAGAACGCCAACCGCGAGGCCGGCTATCTGTCGTACGTGCCGATTCGACAAAACTCCCACGTGGTGACTCCGAGGCCGGGGACGAAGATTCCGGTGCCAGGTCTCGAGGTTCACGTAGTGTCGTCTGCCGGCGATTTGCTGACGGCTCCCCTTCCAGGTGTTCGCCGCGCCAATAACTCGCTGTGCTCGAGCGCGCAGCGCAGAGCGCAGGACCCGACGCCGAATAACGCCGAAAGCATCGGCGTGGTCGTCGAATTCGGGCGCTTTCGGTATCTCGACCTGGCAGATTTGACCTGGAATCAGGAAATGGAGCTGGTGTGCCCGGCCAACCTGCTGGGTAACGTGTCGGTTTACCGCACCAGCCGTCACGGGACCGAGTGGTCGGGTGCACAGGCGCTCGTACATAGTGTGCGGCCACGAGTCGCCGTCATGAACAACAACCCGACCAAGGGTGGCGTGCCCGGGACGTTTCAGATTGTCAAGAGCTCCCCGGGGCTCGAGGACTTCTGGCAGCTCCATTACTCGGACAACGTCGGCAAAGAGGTCAATTCGCCGGAGCAGTTCATCGCGAATTTCACCGGGAACGGTGATGCCGGTCATTACATCAAGCTGTCCGCCCGCAACGACGGCAGCTTCACCGTGACGAACGCCCGGAACCGGTTCACGAAGGAATACCCGGCCTCCGCGCCGGGAGTCGTTACGTCGAGCCGATAGATCAGGCTGGAAGAAAGGGGGCGCAGTGATGTCCAAAAAAGCGAAGGTCATTTTCATTCTGGTTTGTGGTGTCGCTCTGACATCGATCCGGGTGCAGACACATCATTCTTTTGCGGCGGAATTTGATATCGACAAGCCGGTCAAGCTGCAGGGCGTGTTGACTCGTATGGATTGGGTCAATCCGCACGGGTGGATTTACGTCGACGTCAAAGAAGCTGACGGCAAAGTCGTCAACTGGGCGATCGAAGCGGGCGGACCGACAGCGCTGTTGCGGCGTGGCCTCCGCAAGACCGACTTTCCGATTGGCAGCGAGGTCATGGTCGACGGCTATCGCGCCAAGAGCGGAACACCTCGGGCGAACGGCCGGACGGTGACCTTCAAGGACGGCCGCAACTTCTTCCTTGGCGCGTCGGATACTCCAGGCGCTCCGCCGAGTAACTGAACCAGCCTGGGCGGTAATCATCATTGTTCGCGTCGCCGGATTGAATGTCGCCGGCGCTCAGAGCGACAGCGTTGTGTGTGCGGACCTGTGCCGGTCGCAAGGTTTCACCGCGAGCGGCCTGCCACCTCGAGACTCTGGCGACCGCACTTGCAGCTGCTACGACGCCCAAGGGCAAGAAATGAGGCGCGACGGTTCGGCCGGTCAACTCTGAACGGGAACTTGCGGACGGGAAGGAGCGTTGCTGTCATGAAGCAGCGGTTGGTCATCGGCAGCGTCGGCGCCATCTTTGCGGCTTTGTGGATCGCTTCCGCGGATGTTGCGGCACAGGCGCAAGCCGGCGCCGGCCGGCAGGGTGAGAGCAACGTTCAGACGCCCCGCAGGAATGGAGTCCCGGACTTCAGCGGCATCTGGGTGGCCACCCAGCGCCGTGGCGAGCTTCCCGACGCGTTCGACCCGAAGACGGGGAACTACCGCACGACGTCCGACAACACAAGAACCGGAAATCCGGTGGACTTCGAACGCGACCCCGGGATTCGGATGCGCATGTTCGCGCGAGAGAACAAACCTTGGTACAAGCCCGAGTACTGGGACCGGGTGATGTTCAATGATGTCCACGGGCATTCCCAGCTCGCCCCCGATCCGACATTCCAGTGCATGCCCGCCGGCGTGCCGCGCATAGGTCTGCCTCAGGAGATTCTGCAGAACGACAAGCAGATGGTTTTCTTGTATCCACTCCATCAGCGCCGCATTTACATCGACGGACGCTCCCATCCGCCTGAGGATCAGTGGATCGGCACCTGGTTTGGCCATTCAGTGGGGAAGTGGGAAGGCGACACGCTGGCCATTTCGACGGTCGATTTCAACGGCCTCGAGTGGCTTGGATGGCCCGGGTGGTTCACGACTCCGGACAAGCGAGTGACCGAGCGCATGCGTCGCGTCGGCAACACGCTCACGTGGGAAGCGGAAGTAACCGATTCCGTGCTGATGCGTCCCTGGAAGCCCAATCCGCAGACGCGGCAGCTCAACTCCGATCCGATGGCGGAACTCGAAGAGCCGCTGCCATGCGTCGAGCGCGATCTGCAGCACATGGTCACTCGAGAGCGCGGCTGACGCATTCTGCGAACGCCGACACTCGCGCAAGCGTCTGCCTATTGCAACAACTGGCGAGGGGGGGACCCATGAAAAGAACGATGCTCAGGCTGTGCGTCGCGGCGGTGGTCCTCATCGGGCAGCCGCTGGCGGCACAAACGACGGCGCCGGCATCACTCGAAATTCGCACGCTGTCAACGCGCCAGGAGACGGTCAGCGGGGGCGAGGTGCTCGTGCAGATCGCGCTGCCGCGGAATGTCGCAGCCGATCGCATTGCCGTGACGCTCAACGGCCGCGACGTGCGCGCGGTGTTCCGCCCCGGAATCCAGCCGCAGACGCTTGCGGGGCTCGTCACCGGGTTGAACGTCGGATCCAATCAGATTCAGGCGAGCGCGCCTGGCGAGCGTCGGGCGCAGATCATGATCGTCAATCATCCAATTACCGGTCCTGTGATCGCGGGACCGCACCAGACACCTTTTGTCTGTGAGACCGAAGCGTTCGGCCTCGGGCCGGCACTCGACAGCAACTGCAGCGTGAGCACGCGCGTCGACTACTTCTATCGCGTCCGCGCAATGGCTTCACCGCAGCTCGAGTCGCCCGCGACCAACAGTGCTGCCGCTCTCGCTGCCGTGGACGCCGCCGTGCCCCGTCCCGGGGGAGGTGGTGGCGGCGGCGCCGCGCCCAATCCGTTCAAGTCATTCGATCCGAACGCACCGCGTCCGGCCGATCTCGCGCAAACCACGACGACCGACGGCCGTACCGTTCCGTACATCGTCCGACGCGAGATGGGCACCATCAACCGCGCTGTGTATGTGATTGCGTTCCTCCACGACCCCGGGACCCCGCTGCCGGATCCATGGACGGCGTCGCCTGGCTGGAACGGGCGGCTGCTCTACAGCTTCGGTGGCGGATGCAGGGCGGGCTACCACCAGGGTCGCTCGATCGGTGGGCTGACGGCGAACAGGAGCTATCTCGAAGAGTCGCAGGTTGGCGATTACGCGCTCGCGCGCGGCTATGCGGTTGCCGGCGGATCTCTGAACGTGTTCGGCACATCGTGTGCCGATCTCATTTCCGCCGAAACCATGATGATGGTGAAGGAGCACTTCATCGAGCGATTCGGCCTGCCCCGTTACACGATTGGCAGCGGGCGTTCGGGTGGTTCGATGCAGCAGCACCTGATCGCCAACAACTACCCGGGCCTCCTCGATGGGATCATCCCGACGGCCAGCTTCGCGGACAACATCACGTTCCTCGATCCGCTGTCCGACTGCGAGCTGCTCGACCGCGCCTTCACATCGTCGATCCTGCCGTGGACCGACGAACAGAAAGCGGCGGTGACCGGGCACGCCTCGTACGCATACTGCAAACGGAACGGCACACAGTATCCGAATCTGCGGGCAACCAACTGTGATCCCGACGCGCTTCCGGCCGCTGCGATTTACGACCCAAAGACGAACCGCACAGGCGCCCGCTGTACGTATCAGGACAACATGATCAACGTGTACGGCCGAGATCCGCGATCGGGTTTCGCGCGCAGGCCGTTCGACAACGTCGGCGTCCAGTACGGGCTGGGCGCGCTCAATGAAGCAAAAATCAGCTTCGATCAGTTCCAGGATTTGAATCGACGCGTCGGCGGGCACGACATCGACGGTAACGTGGTGTCCAGTCGAACCGTTGGCGACCCTGAGGCGCTGCGGATCGCGTATGAAACGGGGCGCCTCAACGATGCAAGCCGCGGGTTGAGCATGATTCCCATCATCGACGTTCGTCCATACACCGACGGTGACGACGATGTGCACGATATCGTGGCGAGTTATATCAGTCGCGCGCGGCTGATTGCCGCGAATGGACACGCGGGAAACCAGGTCTTCCGTATCTATGCACCAGGGACACCGATTCAGCCTGCGCAGCGGTACGTCCTCGACGCGATGGACGAGTGGCTGAGGAACATTGCCCGGGATACGGCGCCGGCGCGAAGCGCGCTGGACAAGGTCGTCCGCAACAAGCCGAGCAACCTGGTGGATACCTGCTACCTGGCCACCTTGGACCCGGTAACTGACCCTTCGCGGTGTCAGGTGATGTTCCCGGTTGCTGCCAATCCACGGCTTGTCGCCGGATCGCCGCTCACGCAAGACAGACTGAAGTGCGAGCTGAAGCCTGTCGATCGCGCGGATTACAAGGTGACGCTTACCGATGCCCAACTGGTAAGCCTGCGAGAGATATTTCCGGACGGTGTCTGCGACTACAGCCGTCCCGGCGTTGGCAAGCGAACGCCGCAGACGTGGCTGTCATTCCCGCGACAGGGCGACGCCGAACGGCTTGCTCGGATAGAGTAGAGCTCTCAATCGCGTAGAGCGCAGGCTTTAGCCTGCGCGAGCGCCGCGCACGTTGACGTGCGGAATCGCGCACGCTGAAGCGTGCGCTCTACGGGCGACCCAGTTGTATGTCTTGTTCGGAGGGAGTCAGCATGCACGGTGTGGTGCGGCGAGTGATCCTCGGGGCAGCAGCAACGGTGATGATGTGCGTCACGGGCGCAGCCGTGACGGGCGGCGTGCGCGCCGAAGCTTCAGCGGAGGCGGGCCAGGCGCAGGCACCCGGCGGGCAGGCTCCGCAGATGGCGGAGCAAGTCTTCAAGGACATCCAGGTACTGAAGGGAATTACCGTTGACGAGTTCATGGACACCATGGGGATGTTTGCTGCCGCCACGACGAAGGACTGCACAGGGTGTCACGCACCCGAGATCCTGAGCGGCAGCCGCGATGCGTTCGCCAAATCCACGCCGATGATCCAACGCGCGCGCCAGATGACCGTGATGATGAACACCATCAACCGCAACTTCTTCGGCAATCAGAAGCGCGTCACCTGCTATACGTGCCACAGCGCCACCTCGGCACCGCAGCGCGTTCCGAACCTGTCAATCCAGTACGGGATGCCTCCCACGGAGAACCCTGACCGCCTCGAGTTCATCGCGCTGCCCGACCGTGCCAAGGAGGTCGACGGCCTCTTCGCGAAGTACATCCAGGCGATTGGAGGCGCGCAGCGCTGGGCTGCAGTGAAGAGCCTGACGGCGGCAGGTACATACGCCGGCTGGGACACCTCGCATGTCGAGGTGCCGGTTGATTTCTACGGGCAGGCTCCCAACCAGTTCACGACCATCGTGCACCGTAAGGAAGGCAACAACATCTGGGTCTTCAACGGCACGAATGCCTGGTTCGCTGGCGTCGACGCCGCGGTCAACAACTTCACGCTCAACTACACGGGCGGGAACCTGACCGGTGCGCGCGTCGATGCCATGGTCCAACTCGCGCCGCAGACGATTCAAAAGGCGTTCGCAAGCTGGCAGGTGAGTGAGGACCTGGTCGACGATGAACCAGTGACCGTGCTGCAGGGGACCAATAAAGGTGAACTGCCGGTGAACCTGTATTTCAACGACGCGGGTCTCCTCGTGCGCCTCGTGCGCTGGAACGACACGGCCGTCGGACCGGTGCCGACGCAGTTCGATTTCTCCGACTACAGGGAAGTCGGCGGAGTCCGAAAGCCGTTTCAGTGGGTTCGGGCATGGACGAACAATCGCGTCGTCTTCAAGTTGAAGGACGTGCGGATTAACGCCCCGGTCGAGGCCGCGCGGTTCGCCCGACCGAAGCCTGTTGCCTTGAAGTAGGCAGTTGAGGTGGGATTGTCGGAACCTTGACTGAGGGGTAACCTTACTGTACTTTTCGCGCGGTATTTGGCAGGTGTGTCCGTCCAGGAGGCATTGGCGATGAAGTATGCACTCGGTGGAGCGGTGGTCCTCTGTGGACTGTTGCTATGGTCCGGATCGGTGTCGGCGCACCACGCGCTGCAGGCGCAGTTCGATACCGAAAAGTCGTTGACCCTGAAGGGCAATCTCGCCCGAATGGAGTGGATCAACCCCCACGCCTACTTCTGGTTCAACGTGACCGATGAAAAGGGCCAGACGAAACAGTGGGGTGCCGAGACGGTCGGGCCCGCTGCACTGCGCCAGGCGGGGTTCCTTCGCGGTCCCGCGTCGTTGAGGATTGGCGAGGTCTACACGTTCGAGGGGTTTGCCGCCCGCGACGGCGGAGAGCGAATCTTCACGACTGCGATCCACTTCCCCGATGGCCGCAAGATTCAGTTGTGGTTCGGGGATGCGCAGGGGAATAAATAATCAAACGGCAGCCGGTGGGACGAGTCGCGCGGTTTCGAGAGGCGGCTCGTCCAGCCAGCGCGGCACACGACGCCTGACAGCATGACCAGCCAAGGGCTCTGCCCTTGATATCCCGATGAGTAACGCCCTTGACTGGTGGCAGTATCTCTTGGCGCGCTCCGCGCGCCTAGGACCGCTATACGGTCCACAACGAGTACAGAATTCGCGTTTGGAGCCGTATAGCGGTCCAAGCCGGTGCGCCGGCAGCTTCCTGCACATCGTCGCTGCGCAGCGCTGTCCGGGCCAGGGGGGCGGATGCGAGGGTACGCAGCAGCCGTTGCGATGGCCGTGGTTGCGGCGGCGCCGGCGATTGACGCGCAGCAGCAGACCACAACCGACCTGAAGCAGGTCCTCTTCAGGATGGCGGGTGGCGGCGGAGGCTTCCGCAACCCACTCGGCCTCGGGCTGCTCCGTGGCAATCAGAATGAAGACTCAGTACTTTCGGTCGAGTTCTGGGCCACGGGCACCATGCGCGACGTCACGCCGAAAGGCGTAGGCCCCCTGATTCAACTCAAGAGCCTGTACGGGCAGATCGGTTACGACTTTCCGGGCATGCGTCTCGACATCACGCGCGCAGACGGCCAGCGGGAGATTCAGGTTGTCAGCGGCACATTCGCCTGGAACGAGATTGACAAGATAGGAGGCGGCCTTCAGCCGGGGTGGGGAAGCGCGGTTCCCGCGATGGAGACTGTGGCCGACCGGCTGCTGCGTCTGTGGACAACGCCGATCGGCCTCTACAAGGCCGCGGCGACGGCGGGCGCAAAAGCGCAAGTCACGACAGAGAACGGTGCGATCGTGGTGACGTTCCCGCTCACCGCAGGCAAGCCACTTCCCACGGTCTATCTTGTCGTCGGGCAGTTGGAAGGTACTCCGGTGAAGGTCACGTTGGACTCGCTCTATCGTCCGGCGCGAGCCGATCTCCGCTTTCGAAATCAGGTGTACGTCACGACCTATTCGGGATATGGTGATCTGAACGAGGCAGACTACAAGTCGGACGTGTACACTCCGGCTCGGATCGTCCAGACCGTAGATGGTCAGCCGGTTCTGGACCTCACCGTTCAAAAGACCAATACCTACAATCCCTACATTCTCATGCCGGTTCCGGAGAGCGTACAGAAGGCAGCCGGGCGGTGAAGAGGAGCGTTTGCGTCATGAAGCAGCGGTTTGTCATCAGCAGCATCGGTGCTTTGATTGCGGCGGTATCGCTTGGCTCGATTGATCTTGCTGCCCAGTTCGGAGGCGGCGGAGGCGTGACGCCCGCCGCAATCAAGGAAGCCCAGTCCAAGCCCACACCGAAGCGAGCCAACGGCGTGCCGGATTTCACCGGTCTCTGGGTGGCAACACGCCCGCGCGGCGCGAATCCTCCGGCCGCACTCGACCAGGCCAGCGGCAACTACACGAACGTTCTGCGCAGCCGTACCGGGACCGCGGTCGACTTCGAACGCGATGCCGGCGTGCGGCAGCGAGTGTTTCCGCGCGAGGCACGCCCCTGGTACAGGCCCTCGCAGTGGCAGCAGGTGCAATTCAACGACGTCCATGGGCATTCGCTTCAGGCACCGGACCCGGATTTTCTCTGTATGCCGGCAGGCGTGCCCCGTATCGGAATCCCACAGGAGATCGTGCAGACCGACCGTCAGATGATCTTCATCTACCCGTTGCACATCAGGCGCATTTATATCGACGGGCGCGAGCATCCGCCTGAAGAGCAGTGGCTCGGCACCTGGTTCGGACACTCGGTGGGACGCTGGGAAGGCGATACGCTGGTGATCTCGTCGGTCGACTTCAACGGTCTCGAGTGGCTCGGATGGCCCGGTTGGTTCACGAGTCCCGACAAGAAGGCGACCGAGCGAATGCGCCGCGTCGGAAACTCGCTCACGTGGGAGGCAGAGGTCACCGACACTCTGCTGCTGCAGCCATGGAAGACGGGGCCGCAGACGCGGGTGCTCAATCCCGACCCGATGGGCGAAGTCGAAGAGCCGCTGCCGTGCGTCGAGCGCGACTTGCAGCACATCGTCACCCGCGAACGGGGCTGACGCGGACAGCTTTCATTCGTAAATTCTTATTTGTACATTGGGTTTGGAGGCGCGGATGCGAACGTACGTAGCAGGATGCGGCGTGATGGTCATGGCATTGACGCTCGCGACATCGGAGGCCGGCGCGCAGGAAACCGACCGCACCAAAGTGTTCTACAACATGGCCAACAGCCTGGGCATGCTTCGCACCGTCAACGAGCTCGATTCGGCGATGACGCTGGAGGTGTGGGGTCACGGCACGCGCCGCGAGGTCACCGCGAAGGGCGTCGGTCCCGAGGTGCAGCTCAAAAGCATGTACGTGCAGTTCGCGTACGACTTTCCTGGCATGCGCGTGGAGATGGTGAGCGCGAATGGGGATCGCCAGATTCAGGTCGTGAGCGGCACCACTGGCTGGAATGAAATCGACAAAATCGGCGGCGGTCTGGAACCGGGCTGGGGCAGCGCCGTTCCCGCGATGGACGCGGTCACGCAGCGACTTCTCCGCCTGTGGATGACGCCGATGGGCGCAGTGAAGGCGGCGCGCGCAGCCGGCGACCAGGCGAAGATCGCGGTGGAAGGAGGCCGTACGGTCGTCACGTTCCCTCTCGCCAACAGGAAGCCAGAACAGACAGTCAACATGGTCGTGGGCGAGCTGAACGGCACACCGATGAAGGTGACGCTCGATGCCATGTATCGCCCGGCACGCGTGGAGGTGATGTTTGGCGGTCGTGCCCACGTGGCCACTTACACCGAATATGCGGACCTGAACGAAGCCGACTACAAGGCCGACATCTTCATGCCTCGACGTGTCGTGCAGACGGTCGATGGCCAAACAGTGCTCGATCTGACGATCGACAAGACGAATACTTACAACCCATACGTGATCATGCCGGTGCCGCCTGCGGTGCAGAAGGCGGCTGGGAAGTAAGTAAGGAGTTCAGGTCTACCTTTTCGCCTCTTTCATACCTTTCGTCGCCCTCGTTCGTTGGTTCTTACCTACCACCATGGGTCTCGGGACAGAGGAGGCGCTATGACGAGATGGAGTATCGGCCGATGGGTGCTCGCGATCGCCGTGATCGCGGGTGGCCCGCGGCGGGGCTGGCACAGGAAGCCGCGTTGATTGGCATTGTGACCGACACCACGGGCGCAGTGCTGCCGGGCGTAACCGTGACCGCCGTTCACGAGGCGACTGGCAATACGTTCGAAGCGGTCACCGACGGCGCCGGAAGTTTCCGGTTGCCCGTGCGCGTTGGTGCGTATCGAGTGACCGCTCAGCTTCAAGGCTTCCAGACTGTCACTCGCACGAACCTCCAGTTGCTCCTTGGCCAGCAGGCAAACATCAACCTCGAATTGGCTCCCGCCACGCTTCAGGAGACCGTGACGGTGACCGGTGAGGCACCGCTCCTCGACACGACTGAATCGACTGTGGGGGCCAACATCGACCCGAGGCAGATGGAGGAGCTTCCCATCAACGGCCGCAACTGGATGGACCTCGCGCTGTTGACGCCCGGCGCCCGTCGCAACGAGTCGGGCGGGTACGTGCAGAACCGGCAGGGCTACTCGCAGACCAACGTCGACGGCCAGCAGGTCACCACCATCTATCACTCCGGCGGCGACAACGAGCAGCCGAACTGGAGCCGTGATGCGATCGGTGAGTTCCAGGTGGTGGCCAACCGATTTGACGCGACGCAGGGGCGCTCCTCCGGGATGGTCGTGAACGCGATCACCAAGTCCGGTACCAACACGTTTGCAGGAACGGTTGAGCGGCTACTTCCGCAACGACAAGTTCAATGCGGAGGACTTCGTCGCCAAGGATGCCAACGGAAGCCGCGTGTCTGCCCTACTCGAACCAGCAGACGAGCGGCACGGTGGGCGGTCCGATCATCCGCGACAGGCTGCACTTCTTCGGCGCGTACGAGTATCGAGCATGAGCCGAAGACATTCGTCTACACCACGCCCTATCCGGCGTTCAACATGGATCTCGCGTTCACCGATCGCGTGCACAAGCCGCTCGGGCGCGTCGACTTCCAGATGACGCCTCAGACGCGTCTGTCCGCGCGCTCGTCCTGGTACTACGCCTGGTTCCATGAGGGCGGTGGTTCGACTACCCACCCGGTGAACATGGGGCAGCGCGGACGAATTTCGAGCCAGTACACCGGCAGCCTACACGCAGGTGCTCAGTAACCGTGCGGTGAACGAGATCAGAGGAGGGGCGACGTTCTACGAGCGGCGCGACAGCTCGGCCGTCCACACCTGGAAAGGGCAGCGAGTCACTCCGTACCACCCGGTGCTCGAGGGTGGCATCGGTCGTCGTCGCGCTGCGCGGCTTCACCATCGGCGCGAACCCACTCAACATCATTCAGAACACCGCCAACGTTCGCGACGACTTCACCACCTCGTACGAATGGGGTGGGCGGCACGACGTGAAGATCGGCGGCGAGTACATGTGGTTCCTGAATGACTTCCGGTGGTGCCTGCGGTGCACCGGCACGATCGATGCCCTGGGTGGTACGCCGCCGCCAACCTCACGTCGCTCTTCCCGGTCTGGAACGATTCATCGACCTGGAACCTGCAGCCGCTGCTGCCGATCACGCGGTTCGTCCAGCACTCGCTGACGAACACGGAGCACACCTACGATGTCACTCGTCACCTCGTCTCCGGCTGGGTGCAGGACGACTGGCAGGCGAGCGACCGGCTTGACCATGAACCTTGGCGTCCGATGGGACTGGGACAGCAACGGCAACAACGAGCGGCTTGGAGTTCCGGCCGTGGCTGTCGGGTGATGGCACCCGCGCCGATTACAACTTCGCGCCGCGGATCGGCATGAACCTCCGCCTCGATGACCGGACGGTCCTGCGCGGCGGCTACGGGCTGTTCTTCGCGTTCCAGCCCAACGACGGCGTGCAGCAGTCGCAAGGGTACCTCTGCTCGGTTGAAGTGAACTACTGCGCCCGGTTCGAGAACCAGATCGATCCCGATGGGCGTGCCGACTTCCTGCCCAACTGGTTCGGTCCCGGCCCGAGCGCGGACGGCCAGGTCGGTGGGCCGAAGCCGACTGGTCTGGATGCCGTGGCGCGCGCGTGCGACGTCAACAAGTCGGCGCCGGGTTGCGTGCGCCGGTCGCTGACGCAGGAGATCAACTACGACGGTCGTCCGCCGCAATACAGCCATCAGGCGGGTGATCGGCGTACAGCGGCAGCTAGGGACGGCCGCTGCGCTCGAGATGAATTTCAACTACACCGGCGGGCGGCGCGAGGAGGTCGGAGTCAACGGCAACCTGTCCTACAACCCGGCGACCGGCGCGAACAATCCGTTCACGAACGTCGACGCTCCGGCCGTTCCCCGATTGGGGCATCGTGAACTTCGAATGGCTCGCGGGGTGGTCCAACTACTACGGGACCGACTTCACGCTGACCAAGCGGTACAGCGACAACTGGCAGCTGACAGGCAAGCTACACGCTTGCCTACTTCAAGGACGCGTCGCCGCTCCGTGAGCAGTGGTTCATCGGGAGCGACGGGATCGTCGACCATCGTTCGCTCGGTTTTCCGTTGGCCCCCGACATGGGCGGCGACTACACCTATGCCGCCGGCGATCAGCGTCACCGTTTCACGGCGAACGGAATCTGGGACGTGGGAAGGGGCTTCCAGGTGAGCGGGATCTACTTCTTCGGCTCCGGCGAGCGGTCGCACCGTGAATACCGGGACGGATCGACGTGACGAGGCCAGCGGCGCGGACGGCGGCGCCGCAGCCGCCGAGCAGCGGTTGCGTGCCGACGGCTCGATCGTTCCGCGGAACGATTTCGTTGGCGATCAGATTCACCGCGTCGACATGCGTCTCCAGCAGCGCATTCCGATCGCCGGCAGCCTGCGGTTGGATGGCATGTTCGAGGTGTTCAACCTGTTCAACCACGCGAACTACGGTTCGTACACGACCAACGAGAGCAACGCGCTCTTCGGCCAGCCGTCGTACAACGCGAACATCGCGTACTGGCCGCGGGTGTTGCAGCTGGGCGTTCGACTCGCGTTCTAGTTCGGATGTGGTGGGCCTCAATCGGCTACCATGTTTCGAGCGTCAGCCGCCACCAGGAGGATCCGCATGTACGTGCCAACGCAGCGCTGTGTCACACGGACCCTCGTCATCTGCGCTGCCGCAATCGTGTCGATGTTCGTTGACGTGGTGGCGCAGACGCCGCCGGCTGCACCCTCGCCCGGAGCCACGCAAGGCACGGCGCAGACGCCGCGCCGATCCAATGGCGTTCCCGACTTCAGCGGCGTGTGGGTACCCACACGTGCGTGGGGCACGGTAGGCGCTGGCTTCGCGCGTTTCGATCCAAAAACGGGCGCGTTGACGCTGCCAAGCCGCACCAGCAATCCCGTCGATTTCGAGCGGGACGCCGGCGTGGCGCTGCGCGTGTTCCCGCGCGAGCGCCGTCCCTGGTATTCGCCCCGGCACTGGGAGCGCGTTCAGTTCAACGACGTCCACGGACACAGCATGCTGGCGCCGGACCCGGAGTTCCAATGCATGCCTGAAGGAGTGCCGCGCATCGGCATGCCCGAGGAGATTGTGCAGACTGACAAGCACATGATCTTCATGTATCCGCTGCGGAGCCGGCGGATTTACCTCGACGGACGGCCGCATCCGCCGCAGGAAAACTGGATGGGCACGTGGCTCGGTTACTCCGTTGGTCAATGGGAAGGCGACACGCTGGTGATAACGACCGTCGACTTCAACGGGTTGGAGTGGCTCGGCTGGCCTGGTTGGGCCACCAGTCCTGACAAGCGCGTTGTCGAACGAATGCGCCGTGTCGGTAATACGCTGACGTGGGAAGCCGAGGTGACCGATCCGATTCTGCTGCAGCCGTGGAAGACGGGGCCGCAATCGCGCCAGCTGAATACCGACCCGCGCGCCGAGATCGAAGAGGCGCTGCCGTGCGTCGAGCGCGATCTGCAGCACATGGTGACGCGCGAGCGCGGATGAACGAGCGGAGCGCGGATGGAACGTAGGGCGGGTCTTTAGCTCTTTAGGCCCGCCAAGTAGCGCGCAGGCTTAAGCCTGCGCTCTACGAAAGACGCTGAATCGAGCGTTCCACCAGCTCGATCGGGTGGACGATCTCCCAGTTGAAACCCAGGCGCCGGCCGGCCGCCGCGATCTGCAGCATGCAGCCGGGATTGGCCGTCGCAACGATGTCGGGGCTCAGCGACGCAATGTGTGCGGCCTTGCGCGCACCGAGATCCTGCGCCGCCTCCGATTCCACCAGGTTGTAGATCCCGGCGCTGCCACAGCAGATTTCCGATTCCGCAGGAGTGAGCACCTCCACGCCGGGGATCGACGCGAGCAGCGCGCGCGGCTGCGATCGAACCTGCTGCGCATGCGCGAGATGGCACGCATCGTGGTACACCACGCGCGCGGCGATCGGCCGGCGCACGGCCCGCGGCTCGCCGAGCTCCACCAGCAGCTCGGAAACGTCGCGAACGCATGCGCTGAAGTTTCTGGCCCGCCCGGCCCACTGTGGGTCGTCTGCAAACAGTTCCCCATACTCCTTCATGCAGGATCCGCACCCCGCGGCGTTCACGACGATGCGGTCGACGCCCGCGCGCTCGAAGATGGCGATGTTGTGCCGCGCGAGCTCGCGCGCCTGTTCGAGAAAACCCGCGTGCAGAGACAGAGCGCCGCAGCAGCCCTGGCCGGCAGGTACTGCGACCGAACATCCCTCCGCGGCCAGCACGTTGATCGTCGCGTGGTTCACCTGCGGGAACGCGAGTCGCTGCACGCATCCGGCGAGCAGCCCGACTTTCAGACGCGCCGGTCCGACGGCGGGCGTCTGCGCCGGCATCGTTCCAAACAACGCAGACCACGACGTGCGTGGCGCAAGCGTCAGCATGGCGCGAAGTCGGCGCGGAACGAGGTTCAGCAGTCCCGACCTTTCCAGCGCGGACAAGAGCCCGGACAGGAGCGCCATAGGCGCGAGCGCGAAACGCATTCTGCCCGGATACGGCAACAGGGAAAACAAGAGCGCGCGAAACGCGTGATCGGCTGACGACCGGCGATAACGACGCTCGATCTGCGCACGCGTTCGTTCGATCAGTGGTCCGTACTGGACGCCAGACGGGCAGGCCGTCACGCAGGCCATGCAGCCAAGACACGTGTCGAAATGCCGCACGAACGACGGCGACATGTCGACTCGCCCTTCGAGAGCGGCCTTCATCAGGTAGATGCGGCCCCGCGGTGAGTCCATCTCCTCGCCCCACAGTAGCGTACGTAGGACACGTAGGCAGGCAGAAGCCGCAGTGGACGCACGCGGCAATCAGCGTCGTCGACGGCGTGTCGACGGTGTCGAACGCCGAAGCCGGCGATATCGGGGAGCTGCTCATCCTGGACCCGTGACCTTTACCTTGTGACCTTACCTTTGACTTTTGCCCTTGACCTTTGCCTTACGCGTATCCGCTACTCAGATCGGTCCTCGTCCCGCGTTGAGAATGCCCGCCGGGTCGAGTGCGCGCTTCACGCGGCTCGCCAGCGTACCGGAAGCGCCAAGTTGTCCCCACGTGTCTACCTGCTGCTTCACGGCGAGCGGCGCGTCGCGAACCGTCGCATGGGTGACCAGATTGGATCGTCGAAGCTGCTCAACAATCGCTGCCTGGGATTCGATATTCCCCTCTATGCGAACCAGGCCGGCGCCAACGGCTGTGCGGCCTATCAGCTCGACCCCTCGGTTCGCTCGTCCGAGCTCTTCGACGAGGCCGAGTACCTGCGGCAAATTGGCAGGAAGCCAGCTGATCCGTACCGATTGTGTCGGCCGAACCCGCGGAACGAGCCACGTAACGCCGCCAGGCGGCAGCCTCAGCTTCCCCTTCGAGGAGCTCGCCCGAGCCAATCACCGTCCGCGCCTGGGCGGACTGCGATGCGGCTGCGGTGCGCGTGCCGGCGAAGCGCACGAGCAGCCTGTAAGGCGGCGCATCCTGCCGCGAGTGGACTGCGTGAATCTCCGAGGCAATCGGCTCGAGCTGGCTGTCGTTCAGCGCCGCTGCGGCACGCGCAGCTGCATCTCCGGTTGGAAAGGTGGCGATCAGCGTGTGGAACGCCACAGGCATCGGCAGCAGCTTGAACGTTGCCGTGACGATGGCCGCGAGACTGCCGAACGAGCCGCTCACCAGCTTGCCGAGGTCATATCCCGCGACGTTCTTTACGACGTTTCCGCCGGCTTTGATGAGCCGCCCGTCTGCCAGTGCGAGCTGCACGCCGATCATGAGATCTCGGGGCGTGCCGTAGCGGTGTCGCAGCGGACCGGCATCGTTTGTGGCGATCGCCCCGCCGACGGTGGCGCCATCCGGTCCTTCGATCGGCAGCCACTGCCGGCACCGGCCCAGCGCCGCATTGACCTCGTCGAGCGTCGCTCCGGCTTCGACGGTCGCCGTCAGGTCGGCGTCGGCGTGTGCGAGCACATGATTCAAGGCGCGCGTGCTGATCATCACGTCGATAGGCTGTGGAGGACGGCCCCACGCGAGTCTGGTGCCGCCGCCGCGGAACACGACGGATAGCCGCTCGCGCGACGCCCACGCCAGCAGCGCTGCCAATTCTTCGGCGGTCCCGGGTTCCACGACGAGACTCGGCTTGACGCCGTCGACGATGTCGGCGGTCTTTCCCGAGCGCGCCATCGCGCCCGCAAGAATCGGCGACTGCAGGAGAGTCTCGATCGAAGCGGCCATCAGAACCGTTCGGCCAGGCCGGCTTTTTCGACCGGATGTTCGCGGTAGGGGCCCGGGACTTCGCCGCACAGCCGCGGCGTGGGGAAGACCTTGCCTGGGTTGCAGAGATGCTGCGGGTCGATGGCGTCCCGGACGGCTTCCATTACGTCGAGCGTGTCGTCGCTGAACATCTTCGGCATGAACTCACGCTTGTCCATACCGACGCCGTGCTCACCGGTGATCGACCCTCCGGCCTCGACGCAGTAGGACAGTATTTCTCCGGCCGCCTCCGCCGCTCGCTCCGCCTGTCCGGGCACGTTGCCGTCGTAACAAATCAACGGATGCAGATTGCCGTCACCGGCGTGGAAGACATTGGCGATTCGCAGGCCGCAGCGAGTCTCGAGCTGACGAATCCGGGTGAGCACCTCGGGAAGCTTCGTACGCGGGACAACGCCGTCCTGGACGTAATAACTCGGCGACACCCGTCCCATGGCGGCGAAGGCGGCTTTCCGGCCCCTCCAGATGCGCGCACGCTGCGCGTCGTCTGTGGCGATCTCGACGCTTGTGGCGCCGGTCCGCCGGCAGATCTGCTCGACGAGCGGGAAGAGCTCCTGAAGTTCGGCGTTCGGACCATCCAGCTCGACGATCAGCACGGCGTCGGCAGCCGGAAATCCCGGATGCACCGCCGCTTCGGCAGCCTGGATCGCGAGCGCATCCATCATTTCCACGGCCGCTGGGATGATTCCCGCCGCGATGATCTCGGACACCGCCGTTCCCGCAGCGCCAATGCTATCGAATGCGGCAAGCAGCGTCCGGACGCTCTCCGGCTTGCGCAGGATTCGCACAACGACGCGCGTGACGACCGCGAGCGTCCCTTCGGAACCGACGATTAGACCGACGAGATCGGGCCCGGGTGCATCTGAAATCGCGCTCTCGAGGTGCACGAGCTCGCCGTCGGGCATCACCGCATCGAGCGCCAGCACGTGATGCACCGTGAATCCGTACTTCAGGCAATGGGCGCCGCCCGAGTTCTCGGCTACGTTTCCGCCGATGGAGCACACCTGCTGACTCGATGGATCGGGTGCGTAGTAGTACCCGTGTGGAGCAACCTGCCGCGTGATTTCCAGATTCGTCACGCCGGGTTCGACGGTGACGCGGCGATTCGGGATATCGATGTCGAGGACGCGATTGAGTCGTGACAACGCAATGACGACCCCGCCTGGGACCGGCACCGCGCCGCCTGAAAGCCCCGTTCCATGTCCTCGAGCGACGAACGGAACTCCCTCGCGAGCACACAGACGAACGACCTGCTGCACCTGATCCGCCGACCCCGGCAGTACGACGACAGCCGGCTCCTCACGAACATACGGCAGGGCATCGGTTTCGTACGTCAGCAATTCCAGCCGCTCGCGCACGATCCCGCCGCTGCCGCAGATGCGTTCGAGCTCGTGCAGGAAGCCTTCGCCGATTGTTGCTGTCACTTCCGGAAGTCTACTATTATCCCTTTCCCTTCCAAGCGCGCGAAGCGCGCCAAGAGATACTGCCAACCAGCCAAGGGGCTCTGCGGGGATTTCGAGGGCAGAGCTCCTTGGCTGGTATGCTCAGTAGGAGCTGACCATGAATCGATGGCTGCCCGTCGTCGGCGGCGTGTGCATGAACCTCGCGCTCGGAACCTTGTACGCCTGGAGTGTGTTCGTGCTGCCGCTCGAGCAGGAGTTCGGGTGGACGCGAGCGCAGACGTCATGGACATTCACGATCGCCATCGTCACGTTCGCGGCATCGTTCATCGTTGGCGGCCGCATCCAGGATCGGCGCGGTCCTCGCCTCTGCGCCGCAATCGGCGGCACGCTGGTAGGTCTCGGCTTCGTCCTGTCGAGCTACACGACGTCGTTGACGTACCTCTATCTGATATTCGGGGTCGTCGTCGGGCTCGGCAACGGGTTCGGCTATGCGACTCCGGTACCCGTTGCGTCGAAGTGGTTTCCTGACAAGCGCGGGCTCGTCGTCGGCCTTATGGTGGGAGGTTACGGAGCGGGTTCGGCAATCTTCGGACCTGTGGCGACATCGCTCGTGGGGAGCGTCGGATGGCGTGGCACGTTCCAGATTCTCGGCGTGCTCTTCTTTGCGATGGGCATGATCGGGGCCGCGCTCTTGAAGAACCCGCCCGCCGGCTACCAGCCCCCAGGGTGGGCGCCGCCGACGACCGGAGCTGCCGCTCAGCGCAGCACGCGCGACTACGCACCCTCTGAGATGGTGCGCACTCCTACGTTCTTCGCTCTGTGGGTCGCATATTGTCTGGGAGCAACCGCGGGACTGATGGTCATCAGCCAGCTGGTGCCGTTTGCGCGAGCTGCCGGTCTCACCGCCGCCGCCGCAACATTCGCCATCACGATCGGCGCAGTCGGCAACGCTGGCGGAAGAATCCTGTCGGGATGGATGTCCGATACACTTGGCCGGCTGTCGACGTTGCGCGTTATGGTGCTGCTGTCCGCCCTTGCGATGCCCGTGTGGTTCGGCGTCAGGCAGGAACTGGTCCTGTTCTATCTGCTCGCTGCGGTCGTGTACTGGTGTTATGGAACGCAGCTGTCCGTCTTTGCGTCTACCACGGCTGACTTCTACGGCACGCGAAACCTCGGTATGAACTACGGGCTGCTGTTCAGCGCGTGGGGAGTTGCCGGCGTTATCGGACCGATACTCGGGGCTCGCGTGTACGACATGTTCGGCGACTATCGGTACGCGTTCTACGCGGCCGGGGCGCTTGCGCTCGTATCGTTCGGATCGCTGGCGCTGGCGCGTCCGCCGCACCTGCCCACGCCGGCCGCAGTTCCGGCGGCGGCCGCAGGCGCACCTTCGATGGGTAGCGCACGCTGACGCGTCTGCCCGAGGATCCACGAGGAGACCTGGAATCATGTCTGTTGTAAGAAGCGAAGAAAGAGAAATCGCGGTCCACTGGAAGGAAGAGGAGTACGTCCAACCATCGCCGAAATTCATCGGTCAGGCGAATCTGACCGATCCGGCGATCCTCGACCGCTTCACGATCGACAAGTTTCCGGAGTACTTCCGCGAATACGCCGACCTGCTCGACTGGGAGCAGTACTGGCACACGACGTTCGACAGCAGCAATCCGCCGTTCTGGAAGTGGTTCGTCGGCGGCCGCCTCAACGCCTGCTTCAACTGCGTGGATCGGCATCTCGCCAAATACAAGAACAAGGCGGCGTTCATTTTCGTCCCTGAATCGGAGACCGAGGCCCCCTATACGCTGACGTACCAGGAGCTGTACACACGCGTCAATGAGATGGCCGCGGTTCTTCGCGACTTCTGCGGATTGAAGGCCGGCGATCGCGTCACCATCCACATGCCGATGATCCTCGAGCTGCCGATCACGATGCTGGCGTGCGCGCGGCTCGGCATAACGCACTCGGTGGTCTTCGGCGGCTTCAGCGGTGAAGCGGCCGGACTGCGTGCGGCCGACTCGCGCAGCCGCGTGCATGATTTACGCCGACGCGTACTATCGCAACGGCAAGCTGATCGACCACAAGGCGAGCGCCGACATCGCGGTGAAGACGGCCGCAGCGGAAGGCCAGACGATCGAGAAGGTCCTCGTGTGGCGGCGCCGCGACGGCGAGGACCTCTCGAACACTCCGATGGTGCCCGGGCGCGACTACTTCGTGGAAGAGCTGCTCAAGGGCTACAAGCGCGCCAAGGTGGCGCCGGTCTCGCTCGATTCCGAACATCCGCTATTCCTGATGTACACCAGCGGTTCAACGGGCAAGCCAAAGGGCTGTCAGCACCGAACCGGTGGCTATCTCGCGTACGTGACGGGCACCGCGAGGTTCTATCAGGACATTCATCCAGAGGACGTCTACTGGTGCATGGCCGACATCGGCTGGATTACCGGGCACTCGTACATCGTGTACGGGCCGTTGGCGCTGGCGGCCACCAGCGTTCTCTATGAAGGCGTTCCCAACTATCCCGACCCCGGCCGTCCCTGGCGCATTGCCGAGCAATTCGACGTCAACATCTTCCACACCTCGCCAACCGCAATCCGCATGCTGCGCAAGACGGGGCCAAACGAGCCGCTCAAGTACAACTACCACTTCAAGCACATGACGACAGTGGGCGAGCCGATCGAGCCTGAGGCGTGGCGCTGGTACCACGAAGTCGTCGGCAAGCGCGAGGCGACGATCGTCGACACCTGGTGGCAGACCGAGACCGGCGGGTTTCTGATTACGACCAAGCCGGCGCTCGATCCGATGAAGGCCGGGAGCGCCGGACCCGGGGCGCTCGGAATCTTTCCCGTGATCTACGACGAGGACGGCCAGGAAATTCCTGCAGGTTCAGGGCGAGCGGGCAATCTCGGTATCCGCAATCCCTGGCCCAGCATCATGCAGACAATCCTGAACGACGATGAACGGTTCGTCCGTCAGTACTACTCGAAGTTCTGCAAGAACCCGGACAGCAAGGACTGGCGCGACTGGCCGTATTTCGCTGCCGACGGAGCTGTCCTCGCTCCCGATGGCTACTACCGCATCCTCGGGCGCGTTGATGATGTGATCAACGTCGCCGGTCATCGCCTCGGGACGAAGGAAATTGAATCCGCGTGCCTCACGGTTCCGTCAGTGGCCGAGGCGGCTGTCGTGCCGATGGTTGACGAAATCAAGGGCCGGATGCCGGCAATTTATGCCTCGCTCAAGCCCGGCATCTCCGACGGCAAGCAAGTCACCGAGCAGCTCGTCGCGACCGTCGAGACAATCATTGGCAAGATCGCCCGACCGAAAGCCGTCCATATCGTTCCTGATCTGCCGAAGACGCGTTCGGGGAAGATCATGCGGCGCATTCTGGCTGCCATTTCCAACCGCATGGACACCGGCGACGTCACCACGCTGGCGAACCCGGAAATCGTCGAACAGATTCGCAAGCAGGTGCAGGGTGAAGGGCCCGTTGAGCTTCAGGAAGGGCCTGAGGACCTCAAACGGTTTGGCGAACAGGAGTAGCCTTCCCCCGAATTGACACGGTCCCGTTACAGGGAATAGCCTTCCAGTCCAATTTGACGCGCCACAGGCGTCCTATGCCGGGCGTGTGGGGAGAAGGCTGGAACATGAGACAGCGGACAAGTCAGTTGTTCATAGCGCTATTCGCGATGCTGGTCGTCCCCGCTCTGGGGTTCGCGCAGCAGGAAGCCGTGCTGAGCGGCACAATCACCGATACGACAGGTGGCGTGCTGCCTGGTGTCGTCGTTCGGGCCGTCCACGAGGCGACGGGAAACACCTTTGAAACTGTCTCGGATGGTCAGGGTGGTTACCGCATTCCCGTTCGGGTGGGCGCTTATCGAATCATCGCTGAACTATCCGGATTCACCACCGTGACGCGAACCGGTTTCCAGGTCCTGGTTGGTCAGGAGGTGTCTCTCGACCTGCAGCTGCAGCCGGCCACCCTGCAGGAGTCGGTGACCGTCACGGCCGAAGCGCCGCTCGTCGATGTGACCCGTTCGCGTGCTTCCGGAAACATCGATCCGCGTCAGATGCAGGAGCTGCCGGTGCAAGGCCGCAATTGGATGAACCTGACGATGCTTGCGCCCGGTAGCCGCGTGAACGCAGTGCGGGAGATCCCGATCACGTCGGAAGCATCCAGCGTCGGCGTGCAGATGAACCTCGACGGCCAGCAAGTGACCAACATGGTCGCGCTTGGCTTCGGGCAGCCTCGCTACAGTCGTGACGCAATCGCCGAATTCGAGTACACGGGCCGGGTCGACGCGAGCCAGGGGCGCTCGATGGGTGTGCAGGTCAACGCCATTACGAAGTCCGGGACGAACCGATACGAGGGCGCGTTTTCCGGTTACTTCCGGAACGATCGCTTCAATGCGGCCGATCCCGTCACCGGGAAGGTGTTGCCATACTCGAACCAGCAGCTCAGCACGACCTTTGGTGGACCTATTCAAAGGGACCGGTTTCACTTTTTCGGGAGCTTCGAGTACGAGCGCGAGCCGCAGACGTTCGTCTACAACACACCGTATCCGAAGTTCAACGGAGAACTGACCGGTACGCGGACGGAATTCAAGGAACTCGGGCGAATCGACTACCAGTTTTCACCGCGAAACCGTTTGTCCGTGCGCTTGTCGCGGTACGACAACCGGATACCGTACGACTCGCGGTACACGGGCGGATCGGACCGAACGATGGCGTCGGCCATCGGGACGAACCGCCGCAGCGAACAGGCGCTGGCGACATGGACGCAGGTGCTGAGCAACTCCAGCGTCAACGAGGTCAAGGGGGGACACAGCATGTTTCACTGGAACCAGTTCCCTCACGTGAAGAACCCGAACTCGCTGCCGGGTATGACACAAGGTCTGGGCGCGCCGAACATTCTGATGAACGGGTTCACGCTCGGCCAGAGCCACGCCATCACGCCGCAGGACATCGGCGAGGACTTCTACACGATTCGCGACGATCTGAGCGTCTCGTTCAACCGAGGCGGACGTCACGACCTGCGTGTGGGCGGGGAGTACATGTACCACTTCACGTTCGAGACCGTGTGCAACCAGTGCATGGGGCAGCTAGACCTGCGCAATGGTCCCGTACCCGCAAACATCGAATCGCTGATCGTCGATGTCAACGACGTGTCCACGTGGAACCTGGCTCCGCTCTCGAACATCGCACGCTTCTATCAGCGTGCGATCGGAATGGAGAGCTCGCCGTTTTCGCGGCCTTCCGGGAATTCCGGCTTCACCGAGTATGCGCCGCGTCACGTATATGCGCTCTGGTTCCAGGACAACTGGGCGATGTCGCCGAAGCTGACGGTGAATCTTGGACTGCGGTACGACTTGTCCATCGGTGAGTTCGTCAACTGGGTGGCCTTCCCGCCGCTTATCGAAGCGGATCGTCCGAACGACACGAACAACTTCGGGCCCAGGATCGGGTTTGCCTATGCATTGACGAACCGGACCGTCGTCCGCGGTGGTTACGGCGTGTACTACGCTGAAGTGACCGGCCAGCCGGCGGTCTTCACACTGCGGAACGTGCAGCAGATTACGCCTCAGATTCTGAACGACGGGCGGCCCGACTTCGCGTCGAACCCGTTCAACGGTCCGGCGCCGAACTACGACCAGGCGGCGCGGCTGCTGTGCACAGTGAACACCGCCGCAAACTGCCTCCGCGCGAACGTGGGCAACTTCGTCGCACCCGACCTGAAATCGCCGTTCAGCCACCAGGCGTCGCTCGGGTTCCAGCGCCAGCTCGCTGACACACTGGCGGTAGAGGCGGACTGGGTGTACACCGGGAATCGCGACATCCTGACCGCACGCAACATCAACCTTGCGTACAACCCGGCGACGGGCGCTAACTTCGCCTTCACCGACGTCACGCGGCGACCATATGGGGCCTGGGGCAATCTCAGCATCAACCGCCCTGACACGGACAACAGCTACCAGGCGTTGCAGGTAGGTCTCACCAAGCGGATGAGCAATCGCTGGCAGGCGTCGGCCACCTATTCGCTCGGCGCGCAATGGAATTTCGATCAGGTGCCGCTGAATCCTGGTTGTGAGCACCCTGTGACGTACACAGCGGCAACGGGTTTCACTTGTGACGTGCCCATCACGCTGGCGGAAGACATTGCGGAGAACGACTGGTTCCTGTCCAACGAGCAGCGTCACCGCGTGACATTCAACGGCATCTGGGACGCCGGGTACGGCCTCCAGGTGAGCGGGCTGTACATCTTTGGAGACGAGGGCTGGGAGACGCCGCTGGCTGGCGCCGATGTCCGTGCGACCGGTGGTGCGGGCACCCGTCTCCGCCGGGATGGCACGCTCATCGAGCGCAACAGCCTCAATCGCAAATCGATGCACCGCGTCGACTTGCGCGTCCAGCGGCGCTTCCGGTTCGGCGCCAGGGCGACGATCGACGGTATGTTCGAGGTGTTCAATCTGTTCAACCGCGCCAACTACGAGAGTTACGAGTTGAACGAGACCAACGCGCGGTTCGGTAAGCCGAATACGTACGCGAACATCGCGTACGCGCCGCGCGTGTTGCAGTTGGGGTTCCGCGCGGGTTTCTGAGGACGACACGGCGCGCAGGCTGAAGCCTGCGCGCTACTCCTCCCCACGAGCCACAGAAGACTCGGAGACACAGAGATCGTTGATTTTCTCCGTGTCTCTGCGTCTCCGTCCTTCGACTTTCGCTCAGGACGCCCCGAGCAAAGTCGAGGGGCGTGGCCTGTCTCAGCTCTGTCTGCGGCGCGTCTCAGATCTTCAACACGATCTTCCCGAACTGCTTCGCCTCTTCCATCCAGCGATGCGCCTCCGCCGCCTCGCCGAGGGGAAACACCCGGTCGACAATGGGACGCAGTCCGGCAGCGTACAACTGCAGCATTGCCGCGAAGTCGCCCCTGGTGCCCATCGTGCTCCCGAGCACGTTGACCTGCTTCCAGAAGATCCGGCGCACCTCCAGGTTCTTCGCAGGCCCGAGCGTCGCGCCGTACGAGACGACGCGCCCACCGGGGACGACAAGGTCCAGCGCGGCGTTCAACGTGTCGCCTCCCGCCCCGTCGATCACCACGTCGGGACGGCCGCCGATCAGCGCTGTCATTGCCCGCGGCCAATCGGGATCGTTGTGGTCGACACCGCCGGCCGCGCCATGGGCCCTCGCCGCGTCGATCTTCGCAGGGGTCCCTGACGTCACGTAAACGCGAGCGCCCAGGCGTGTCGCGATGAGGAGCGCGCAGGTCGCGACTCCTCCACCGATGCCTGTAATGACCACCGACTCGCCCGCACTGAGCCGCGCGCGGGTGACGAGCGCCCGGAATGCCGTAACCGAGGCGAGCGGCATTGCGGCAGCCTCCTCCCACGACAGGTGCCGAGGTTTGTCGTGCAGGTTGGCGGCCGGAACGGTGACCCGTTCGGCGTAGGTGCCGTCGCGCGGCAGACCCAGGATCTGAAAGTCGGCCCCTTGGGCCCGCTCGTCGTCACCCCAGTTGAACGCGGGGTCGATGACGACCTCTCGCCCGATGAGTGCCGAATCGGCGCCCGCACCGGTTTCGAGGACCTCGCCCGCGCCGTCCGATCCGAGAATCACCGGCAGCTTGATGCCGGCGTAGCGCCCTTTGCGGATCCAGACGTCGCGGCGGTTCAATGCCGCCGCCCGGAGACGCACGACAACCTCCCCTGGGCCGGGCTGAGGGTCCGGCACGTCCTGGAGCTGCAGGACGTCAGGGTCGCCAAGTTCGCGAAGGACGACGGCTTTCATGCGGCAGCCGGCGACGAAATTACCATCAAACCAGCCAAGGGCTCGCCCTTGTCCTTCGACTATCGCTCAGGACACCCCGAGCAAAGTCGAGGGGTGATATCCCGTTATTCGTGGGGACGAGCCCTTGGCTGGTTGGCAGTATCTGCTTGGCGCGCTCTGCGCGCCTACATCTGATAGATTCTTCTGTCGTCGCGACCTGAACGAATATGGCGCTGGACAGGATTATTGATGCGCTTTTGTTTCGCCCTAATACCTCTGTGTTTGGTGTGCAGCGGCGCCACTGCTCTGGCGCAGGCCCCTCAAGGAACATCGTCGGAGGAACGTACTGCAGCTGCTTCGCGTGCTGCGAGCCCGATCGTCCTTGACGGCCGGTTCGACGAGGCTGCATGGCAGGTGGCGCCCGTCGCGCGTGAGTTCATCCAGAACGAGCCGCGCGAGGGTGAGCCCGCCACGTTCGACACCGAGGTGCGCGTCGTCTACGACGAGGAAGCGATCTATTTCGGCATTGTCGCTACCGATCCCGAGCCGTCCAGAATCGTCGTCAAAGACCTGAAGAAGGACTTTGCAGTCGACGGAAGCGACGCCTTCGTAATCCTGCTGGACACGTTTCACGACGGCCGCAACGGGTATCAGTTCGCGACCAACCCTGGCGGCGCGAAATGGGACGCGCAGCTGGCCAACGAAGGCCGCGACTTCAACGTGAACTGGGACGGCATCTGGGCCGTGGAGGCGCGGATCAACGAGACCGGGTGGGTGGCGGAAGTCGTGATTCCTTTTCGCACGCTCAAGTTCGCCGATCGCGACCCCCAGACGTGGGGCATCAATTTCCGCCGCAAGGTGCGGCGCCTCAACGAAGACAGCTTCTGGTCGCCGCTGCCGCGCATATACGGGCTGGAGCGCGTCTCGATGGCCGGCACGCTCAATGGCCTGAGTGGCATTCGGGCGGGCAGGAACCTCCGGATCAAGCCGTACCTTTCGACGAGCGGCAGCACGGTGGGCCAGCTGCCGACCGAGGGCAATTTCGACGGCGGCGTGGACGTGAAGTACGGCGTCACGACCGGCCTCGTATGGGATTTCACGGTCAATACCGACTTCTCGCAGGTGGAGGCCGACGAGCAGCAGGTCAACCTGACGCGGTTCAACCTCTTTTTCCCGGAAAAACGGGATTTCTTCCTCGAAAACGCAGGGATGTTCGATTTCGGCTCGACCGGCGGCTTCTTTGGGAACAACACGGGCGCCATCTTCTACGGCAGCCGATTGTCGCGGGTGCCGCAGATGCGGCTGTTCTTCAGCCGCCGAATCGGGCTTTCCGAAGACGGTCAGGCGCTTCCGATTGTGGCGGGCACGCGGTTATCCGGACGCGCTGGCGCGTACTCCGTCGGCGCACTGAACATCCAGCAGGGTGACGCCGCCGGCATCCCCGACGCGAACATCACCGCTATCCGGCTTCGTCGCGACATCCTGACGAATTCAGACATCGGCGCGGTGCTGCTCAACAAGGATGACGCGGGTGCCGGGTACAACCGGATGGCGGGTGTCGACGCCAATTTCCGCTTCGGGTACCTGACCCTCAATGGCGTCGTCGGAAAGTCGATGTCGAATGAGCCGCGTGTGGCCGGCGCCGGCAACGAGTTCACGGCGCGTGGCTTCGCGGAATATCGAGATCGGACTTGGCGATTTCGGTGGGGCCTCGACGCCATCGGCGGGCAGTTCGAGAACGATCTCGGGTTCACGCCGCTGCGCGGCGTGAACGTGCAGTCGAGTAACATCTCCCGGGCATTCCGGCCGTCCTGGTTCCCTGCCTGGGTGCGGGAGAGCTCGCCGCACTGGGAGTTCGAGCTGTATACGGGCCAGGATGACGGCGCGATGGATCAGCGGTTCAGCGGCTACCATTTGCCGTTGGAGCTCTCGAGCGGCGGCTTCATCGAAGTGGGGGTGAACACCTTCGCGGAAGTCGTCGAGGTGCCGTTCACACTGAACGGTCCCAGAAGGGCCGTTGTATCGACGGGGCGCCATGAATTTACCGAGTATTTCGCGGTCTTCAACGGCGATCCGGCCGCGCCGATCACGCCTTCCGTACGCTACTCGTTCGGCCCGTTTTACGACGGGTACAAGCGGTCGTATTCGATCGGTCCATCGATGCGCCCGAACGAAAGGCTGAACGCGTCGCTGAACCTGCAAATCAACGACATCGATCTGCCCGGCGTGTCCTACGTTTCGACCCTCGCCACCGCGCGCGTCAATTACAGCTTCAGCACGAACGTCTTCCTGAACGCGCTCGTGCAGTACAACACCGATACCCGGCAGATCAGCTCGAACGTGCGCTTCAACATCATCCATCGGCCGCTGAGCGACTTCTTCCTCGTGTACAACGAGCGGCGCGACGAACGAACCAATTCGCGGCTGGATCGGGCGCTGATCGCAAAGCTTACCTACATGCTGGCCCTGTGACGCAGGGTGTGTAGCGCGCAGGCTTCAGCCTGCGCGGCCACGCGTGGGCTGAGGCCCACGGCTACGTCCTGGCGCCCATGCCTGTAACGTCTGTAGAGCGCAGGCTTTAGCCTGCGCGGGTTAGCCTGCGCGGGCACACGCATCGGCGAGACAAGTCTTCTGTCAGTTGCCAGAAACTGCGGTGCGTCCCATCCAGCATCGTGACTTGTGCCTCGTGCGATGTGACCTGTGACTTGTCCGCTCCAAGCCGGACGGCGGGCCGATAAACGCCGAGCCCGTAATTGACGTATTTACAAGCGTTTGGCTATTATCGGTGGATTCGTCAGGCCCGGTTGGCTTGGCTCGTTCAGCGCAGATCCACCAAGGGACTCCACAAATCTATGTCCATTCGTCGGTCTACTCGGCGTGCGCTCGTTGTCTGTACGACGGTCGCGGCCCTGTTCGTAGGAACGAAGACGGAACCCGCCTTGGCCGGACAGGCCCAGGCACAGCCACAAGCCCAGGTCCCACCCGCGCAGGTAGCACAGGCGCAAGCAGGGCAAACTGGCGCAGACGCAGCGTCCGAAGGACGTCTGGCGGCCACGGCGTTCGCGATTGCCGAGGCACCGATGATCGACGGCCTGCTCAATGAACCCGCATGGCAGCAGGCGGCGCCGCTCGCGAATTTCGTCCAGGCAGAGCCTTTCGAGGGCCAGCCCGCCTCAGAGGACACCGAAGTCCGCATCCTTTACGACGACGACGCGATTTACGTGGGCGTCATGCTGCGCGATAGCGACCCGTCGCAGATCGTGACCACTGACACGCGCCGCGACGCGGAGCTGAATGAGATGGACTCGTTCCAGATCATCTTCGACACCTTCCGCGACCAGCAGAACGGGTTCGTATTTGGCACCAACGCGCAAGGGGTCCAGTACGACGGCCAGGTGCGCGACCAGGGAAGGGCCAGCAACACGTGGGACGGCAGCTGGGACGTAAGAACGAACATCACGGAATCGGGTTGGACCGCCGAGTTCAGGATTCCGTTACGGACGCTGCGCTATGGTCCGGCGCCCCAGACGTGGGGGATCAACGCGTACCGGAACATCCAGCGCACACGTGAGCGGACCTATTGGGCGCCGCTCGCGCGTGTATACGACATCGGGCGACTCTCCTCGGCAGGAGACCTGCGCGGCCTGAAGCTGCAGACGCCGCGCAATTTGAAGGTGCTGCCGTACGTCATCGGCTCGGCCAATCGTGACTACACGCGCAGCGGTATCGTTAACGACACGAACGGCGACTTCGGGTTCGACGCGAAATTTGGCGTGACGCCCAGCCTGAACCTCGACGCCACCTACAACACCGATTTCGCGCAGGTCGAGGTCGACAACCAGCAGATCAACTTCACCCGCTTCAATCTGCGGTTTCCCGAAAAGCGCCCATTTTTCCAGGAGAACTCAGGCCTTTTCCGCATCGGTCAGGGCCAGGAAGTCGATCTCTTCTTCAGCCGGCGCATCGGCCTCGACGACAACGGCAATCTCGTTCCCATCCGCGCCGGAGGGCGTCTCACCGGCAAGGTCAACGGCTTCAACGTCGGCATCCTGAACATGCAAACCGACGATACGGTGTCGACCCCGGCCAACAACTTCTCAGTCGTTCGCGCGAGCCGTGAGCTTCGCAACCGGTCTGGCGTGGGGGTGATGTTCATCAACCGCTCGGCGACCGGAGAGGGTGCGAGCGGGAACAATTGGAACCGCACGTGGGGGACCGATGCACGCCTGGGTGTTGGCGAACATTTCACGCTGTCGAGCTACGGCGCCCGCACCGAAACGCCGGGGCGGTTGGGGCGGGACTTCGCGTACAACGCGAACATGCGATGGGATGACGGCCGTCATGATGCCCAATTGGAGTACGGCGAGACCGGCGAGAATTTCAACCCGGAGGTCGGCTTCCTGGAAACGCCCGGCGGGTACCGCCGCTACCGCGTCGGCTACGGGGAAGTGTGGCGGCAGCAGGCGCTCAGAAATGCGGGCTTCCGCGAGTTGAACCCCCACTTCAATTACACCCGCTTCGACTACCAGGACGGTGGACTCCTCAACGCGGAGCTCCACGTGGACAACCACTGGGACTGGGAAAACGGGCAGTTCATTACGTTGGGGCTCAACGGAACATGGGATGGGTTGCGCGAGCCCTTCGAGGTTTACCCGGGCATCGTTGTGCCGCCAGGGGAGCACGGCGGCCTCCGCACAACCGTCCGCTACAACAGCGACCGCCGGCAGCCAATCTACGGCCGTCTGCAGTGGGACCTTGGGACTTTCCTCAACGGCCGGCAGAGCAGTCCGACGTTCCAGGTCATCCTGCGCGACGGCGGCCGGTTCACGCTCGATGCGACCTGGAATTACCGGGAGATCGATCTGCCGCAGGGCGCGTTCCACACCAACCTTGGCAACATGCGGGTGACCTACAACTTCAGCCCGTCGGTGTTCGTGCAGAGTCTCCTGCAGTACAACGACCGCACCAACCGGTGGTCAACCAACCTGCGGTTCCACTGGCTCGAAACGGCCGGTACGGGTCTGTTCGTCGTTTACAACAACACGGAAGCGTTGAATGGGCTTGGTCCGGTGAACCGGGCGTTCATCGTGAAGTACGTCCGGCAGTTCGACATCCTCAATTGACCGCCACCGGATGTGAGAGCAGCTGTGTCGCGGAGCCAGCCGACGGTCGCCGGAGAACGGCTGGATCTACGACTCAGCGATTCCGTCTATCAACCCGTACTCCAGCGCTTTCGCGGCGTCGAGATAGAAATCCGTCCGCTTGGTGTCGCGGATGATCTTGTTGAGCGGGCGACCCGAGCGCGCAGACAGGATCTCGTAAATCTGCGCCTGCATCTGCTTGAGCCGATCGAGATGCTGTGCGGCGGCAGACGTGGACTGCCAGCCCGCCCATTTTGCCGGCTCGTGGATCATGATCCAGGAGTGCGGCTGCGCAAGCCTGCGGCCCGGGCTCGCGGCCTGCAGGATCACCGACGCCATTGAATACGCCATCCCCTGCACGACGATCGTGACCTCGATGCCGCGGTGTACGAGCTGGCGAATCGAGTCGTGCATCGCGAGGCCGTCGGTCACGTTTCCCCCGGCGCTGTTGATGTACAACGTGATCGGCCGGTTGTCGTCGTTGGCCAACTCCCGCATCCGCTCGATCACGTTTCGGGCAGGGTCCTTTTCGATATCTCCAACCATGTAGATGTCACGCAGCCGGTCCGAGGCTTCCCGTCGAAGGACCACCTTCACGGCTTCGATCAGATCCCAAACGAGTCGATCGTTCAGGTCGCGAAACGTCCCGTAGGGAGCGGCAGGTGCACGATGCTCGACGGGCGTGCGCGGCGCGACATGTGGCTCACCGGGCGGTTCGGCCCGCGGCGGCGCACTCGGCTCACCGTCGTCACCGGGCGATTCGATTGGCAACGACGCTGCAGAATTCGGCGACGATGGCTCGACGTCGGTTCCGGTTGAGGTAGCGCCGGCAACGTCGTCCGGGCGTGTCAGGTCGGGCACGGGTGAGGAGCGTGCAAACAAAGTTCCTGTGAATAGAGCCAGGCTCAACCGTTCAGTACATGCGTCGAGAGTCGGTCGCCCATATACTGGCCGCATGCGCACTGTTCTTTGGCTTGTAGTCGCAGGGGCCGTCGTAATTGCCACGGTTCTGGCCGTTCAAACGCGATTCGGGTCGCTTTCCGCACAGCCCACGTCCACCTCCGGACCGGCTCTGGATGAGATTCGCAGCGACGGTATCGCTGCCCACTTGCGGTATCTGTCCGACGACCTGCTGGAAGGGCGGGCGCCCTCAACCCGCGGTGGGCAGCTGGCGGCGAAGTATCTGGCTTCGCAGCTTGCTCTCCTGGGCTTCGAGCCGGCTGGCGATAACGGCAGCTACTTCCAGGATGTCGCGATCGTTGAATCGGTGGTGAAGCCGTCATTTACCCTCGCTGCAGGCACCGGCCCGCGATTTACGTATTTGAAGGACGTCGTGGCGTTCAGCGACATTCAGGAGCCGCAGGTCGAGGCGTCGGGAGAAATCGTCTTTGTGGGCCACGGCATAGTCGCCCCCGAATACCGCTGGAATGACTATGCGGGCGTCGACATGGCTGGAAAGATCGCCCTCGTGATGGTCAACGATCCACCCGCTACCGCCGAGGAGCCGGAACTATTCGCCGGCCGCGCGCTCACGTATTACGGGCGGTGGACATACAAGTTCGAGGAAGCGGCTCGGCAGGGCGCTGCGGGCGCCATTCTGATCCACACGGATGAATCCGCGACATATCCGTGGCAGGTCGTGCAGTCCTCATGGAGCGGCACACAGTATTCCATCCCGTCGGTTCAGGGCGCCCCGCGCCTCTCATTGAAGGCGTGGGTGACCGACCAGGCGGCACGGGAAATCGCCAAGCGCGCTGGCAAGGACCTCGACGTGTTGCGGAAAGCCGCGAGCGCGCGCGGTGCGATGCCAACACCATTCGGGATCCGTGCGACCGCAACGATCGACCAGACCGTCGCGAAGAGGTCGTCGCCGAATGTCATCGGGGTCCTTCGCGGCACGAATCCGTCGCAAGCTGTCATTTACACAGCGCACTACGACCATTTGGGTGTGCGCGACCCGCAGCCTGGCGATGCGCCTGATGCAGATCGGATCTACAACGGCGCCATCGACAATGCATCGGGCCTGGCCGGAACGCTCGAGATAGCGCAGGCGCTCGCGCACGCGTCGGCGAGGCCAGCCCGATCGATTTATGTGCTGTTTACGACAGCAGAAGAGTCGGGTCTTCTCGGCGCCGAATACTTCGCCGCACATCCGGTGCTTTCGGCTGACGCATGGGCGGGCAATATCAATATCGACTCGCTCAACATGGGGGGACCGAGCCGCGACATCGTGCTGCTTGGATCCGAGCGTTCAACGCTCGGCGCGCTCGCCTCGACGCTCGCGGGCGAGCAGACCAGGATCGTCGGACCCGACCCGGAGCCGGAGCGCGGGTACTTCTTCCGTTCCGACCATTTTCCCTTCGCGAAGATCGGCGTCCCTGCGTTGTCATTGAGCGATCCGGCAGAGTACGTGGGCCCGAATAGCGAGGCCGCGAAGCGGCTCAAGATGGAATACGACGACAAGCGCTACCATCAGCCCGGTGACGAGGTGCTTCCATCGTGGGACTACACGGGCGCGGTCAACGACATGCGTTTTCTCGCGGAACTTGGGTGGCGTATCGCAAACGCTCCTGAGATGCCTCGGTACCTCCCCAACGAGCAGTTCGCCCGCCCGAGGCTGAATTCCACACAGTGACTAGCGAGGCTGCGCCTCAGACCGGCAAGCACGTGGCCGCTCGCTAGTGGCAGTATCTTCTTGCCCGCACTCCGTGCGGGCGAGACGTCTTGAAGGGGGTGGAAAACTTGACTGATACGCAAGGAATTCTCCACCTCAAGACGTCTAGGCTGGTGGCCCTGTCCGACATCGAGGCAGCCGCGGTGCGCATCCGGGACGTGGCGGTGCGCACGCCTCTCATCGAGATCGCCGTCGAGGACGGCCGGCGTTCCACGTCGCCCGTGACGATCGGCCTGAAGTGCGAGAACCTGCAACCGATGGGCGCGTTCAAGATCCGCGGCGCCTACAACATGATCGCGTCGCTCGCTCCGGATCTCCGTTCCGCGGGCGTCATTACGTATTCTTCGGGTAACCATGGGCAGGCTGTTGCTCTGGCCGCCCGGCGGCTGGGGATCCCTGCGGTAGTCGTGATGCCCGAAACCGCACCCAGAGTAAAAGTCGACGGGGTACGACGGTACGGGGGCGAGGTGATTCTGGCTGGAACGACGTCAGTCGATCGTCGAACAAGAGCGGAGGCCGAAGCCTCTGCCCGCGGTCTTACGATCGTTCCGCCGTTCGAGCACCCCTGGATCATTGCGGGCGCTGGAACCTGCGGGCTCGAAATACTGGACGCGCAACCCGACGTGTCGGCGGTGTACGTGCCCGTTGGTGGCGGTGGCCTCATTTCCGGAGTCGCTGCCGCTCTACGGGGACGTCGTTCCAACGCGCGTATCGTCGGGGTGGAACCCGCGGGCGCTCCCAAGATGAGCGTCTCGCTCGGGGCCGGTCATCCGGTCAGGCTCGAACGCACGTCCAGCATTGCAGACGGACTGCTGCCGCTGCAGCCAGGCGATCTCACGTTCGCGCACGTCCAGGCTTTCGTCGACGACGTCGTCACTGTGGACGATGAGGCAATTGCCGGTGCGGTGCGCTGGCTCTTTCGGGAAGCGCGGATCGTTGCAGAGCCGAGTGGTGCCGCCGCGGTCGCAGCGGTATTGAAATCAGTACCTCGCGACGGACGGACGGTTGCGGTGATCTCGGGCGGCAACATTTCGGCCGAGGACTACGCGCGTTACATCGCTTGAGCCGCGTCCTCGGGCCACCAAGGTCTCTTCCCAAACCCTTAGTGTCCTTTGTGCTCTTTGTGGCTCCGTCCGTCTTTGTGGCCGTCACCGTAGCAAGCGCTTCGCTTCCGCAATGGCTTCGTCGACTGTGCTGACCTCGCCGTCCAGCTGGCGCTCGTACACCTGCTTCAAGATGGCGCCAACCTGAGGTCCGGGTGACAACCCGAGCGCGAGAAGGTGCCTCCCTTGAAGCAGCGGCGCGGGCGGGCGATGCTCGACGCCTAGCGATCGCGCCCGCTGAAGAAACCAGTCCATGGCCGAGCAATCAAAGTTGCCCGTGCGTCCCAGACAGTCCGCGCGCGCGAGACGTGCAAGCAGCTCGAGGTCGACCTTCTGTGCGAGCCGTCGGAACGCCCCATCGCCAACCTGCGCTGCTTTATAGAACATCCCGGGCTTCAGATGATGCGCGACGAGTCCGACAACCTGGCTGCGCACGTCGAAGCCCTCGATCGCGTGAACGCGCAGTCGATCGAGAAGCCCGAGCGTCGGCTCGACGCCCGCCTCTTCATGGTTCATCGATCGTATCCGGCCATCGATGATCGCCGTTGTGGCCGGTTTGCCAAGGTCGTGGCAGATGGCGCCAAGCATGACGGCAATCAGCTGCGGACGCGGAAGATCCGAATTCAGCTCACGTGCTTTGTCCACCACCATGAGCGTGTGCGTCCAGACGTCGCCTTCGGGATGCCAGTCGGGCTCCTGTTCGCAGCCGACGAGGGGCTTCAGCTCGGGCAGCATCGTGTCGACGATGCCAAGCTCGAAGGCGAGTGCAAGTCCAATCGACGGCCGCTCTGCGGCGAGGAGCAGTTTTTCGACCTCCGTCCAGACTCGTTCAGGCGGCAAATCGTCCAGCGCGATGCTCCGGCACAATGTGGCGGTCGCGTCGTCGAGGGTGAACTCGAAGCGCGCAGCGAACTGGACCGCACGCAGGACACGCAGGCTGTCTTCTCCAAAGGTTCGAAGATCGACGGCTCGCAGCACGCGACGGTCGAGATCAGCCCTGCCATCGAACGGGTCCTCATAAGCATCAGTCAGCGGATCCCACGAGATCGCGTTGATCGTGAAATCGCGTCGCCGGGCCGCCTCCTCGATCGTCATAAGGGGATCGCCGACAACATGAAAGCCTTTATGTCCGCGCCCGGACTTCGATTCGCGCCGGGGCAGCGCCACATCAAGTGCCCCTTCCCCCTTTTCCTTTCCCGCTTCCCCCTGCGCGATCACCTTGTAGACAGGGAAACTCTGTCCGACCGCTTCGACCCGCCCAAACTGTTGCAGCAGAGCCGCCAATTGTTCCTGGGGAACGCCGAAGACCTCGAGATCGATATCCTTTGAAGGACGTTCCCTCAGCCGATCGCGTACCCAGCCGCCGACGATGAGGGCGCGTCCACCGGCGTCTCGTACGGCTCGAGCTATGGTCGAGGCAAGAGCCAGTGACATGGCGCTACTGATTGTGCTTCGATCGGACGCGTCAAAGGAACACTCCGTGGTGACTCAGACCGATCCAACCATCGCGCTCCTGGAAGATCTCGTAGCCATCGACTCGGTGAACCCTTCGCTGGTGGCGGGCGCACCAGGAGAGGCCGAAATCGCCCGCCGTATTGCGGCCGAGTGCACCGCCGCTGGCTTGGAAGTCACTGTCAGCGAGATCGCGCCCGGGCGCCCGAACGTCGTCGCAGTGCTCGACGGCCCCAACCCAGGGCCGACACTGATGTTCTGTGGCCATCTCGATACCGTCGGCGTAGCAGGCATGGAACACCCCTTCCGGCCGATTCACCGCGACGGGCGGTTGTACGGACGTGGAGCACAGGATATGAAGGGCGGGGTGGCTGCCATGGTCGGAGCCGCGCAGCAGATCGCCGAGCAGAACGTCTGCACGCGCGGCCGCCTCATTGTTGCTGCCGTTGTTGACGAAGAACACGCGAGTCTTGGTGCCGAAGCGCTTGCTGCCCGGTGGCGCGCCGACGCGGCCGTCGTCACCGAGCCAACCGATCTCGATATCGCAGTGGCACACAAGGGATTTGAATGGGTCCGCGTAGAGACGCTCGGCCGAGCCGCACATGGGAGTCGTCCTCGTGACGGACGCGACGCCATTCTCAGAATGGGTCGGGTATTGAGCCGTCTGGAGTCGCTCGACCGCCGGTTGCAGTCGCAGCGTCCCCACGCGTTGCTCGGCACAGGGTCGCTGCACGCGTCGATCATCAACGGCGGCCGAGAGCTGAGCAGCTATCCTGACCGATGCAGCTTGCAGATCGAGCGGCGTACGCTCCCTGGGGAGGCGGTCGGTGCAGGGTTTCAGGAAGTGCAGGCCATCCTCGATCGGCTGCGTCGGGCGGACGAGGATTTCGTGTGCGACGCGAATCTCGTGTTCAGTCGGGCGGCGTACGAGCTCGAGCCGTCCCATCCGCTGCCCGAGATGCTTACGAGGGCGGCCGAGACAGCCGGGTGCCGTCCGCGGCGGGTCGGCATGAGCTTCTGGAGTGACGCGGCGATTCTGAGCGCCGCGGGCGTACCGACGGTGCTCTTTGGACCCGGCGGTGCAGGTCTTCACAGCGTCGAAGAATACGTTCGGATCGAGGACGTGCGCGTGTGCCGCGATGCTCTGGTGGAGCTGGCGCGTGGGTTTTTTCGATGATCTAGGCCGCGCGCTGCTGACCGACCAGTGGCACCTGCACCGACTGCGAAGCGCCGCGCTCATGGTGCGCCGGTGCAGCTCCGCCGAGGTCCCACCCGGGCGTTTCGTGTCCGCACAAGACGCACACCAACGAGATGCGTCCGCGCTGGAAGTGGAGAAGCGAGTCGTGGCCGCTAAGGCCGCACACGAACTGTCGCGCGCGCCGCGACGCACGATCCACGAATCCTTGTGGAGGCTGTGCAAAGGCGAGTGCGCGTTTCTGTGCTGAGTCCGTAACCATTTGACGAGATCCCCTTTCACGCCCGTATATGCGACTGTCCTACATTGCGTCGCTCAGCTGCGTGACAGCTCTCCAGTTCTTCAAGACCGATGCCACGCGAAAATCGCCCGATTTCAAAGAACTTGGCGACCCGAATACAAGACTGTCAGTACGGTGTGCCAGCAGAGTGCGGAAATAGTCGCGATTCTGGTGGGAATAGTCGCGTCAAGTATGGAGGAGGCGGCCCGCGTTACCCCTCCCGGAACAATGCCTTGACGACAAAACTGAGGTTAGCGGGACGCTCGCCGAGCCGGCGCATGAAATAGGGGAACCATTCGCGGCCAAAGGGAACGTACACGCGCATCGGGTAACCGCTGCCAGCCAGTGACGCCTGCAGGTCACGACGGATCCCGTACAACATCTGGAACTCGAACCGATCCGCGGCCATCCCGCGAGCTGCGGCATGCTGACGCACCTGGGCGATGACGTCCTCGTCGTGTGTGGCGATTGCGGGATACGTGCCGTGGTCGAGCAGCTGCCGTGCGAGGCGGACGAATGCGGCGTTGACTTCGTCCTTGCGTTGGTATGCCACCGCAGCCGGTTCCTTGTAGGCGCCCTTGACGAGTCGGACACGCGCACCCAGCTCGTTCATGCGCTGAACGTCCCGTTCGGTGCGAAACAGGTAGGTCTGGAGCGCCACGCCCACGTTGCGGTATTGCTGCTCCCACAGCGTTTCGAATATCTCCAGCGTGCGTTCCGTATAGGCCGAGTTCTCCATGTCGATGCGGACGAAAAAGTCGCACCGCGACGCGGGTTCGAGGATGCGGCGGAGGTTGTCGACGCAGGTGGCACGGTCGATGTCGATGCCGAGCTGCGTGAGCTTCAGCGAGATGTTCCGCTCGATACCAGACGCCACGATCACGTCGATGAGCCTGACATATTCTCGCGTCGCCGCGCCTACCGCCTCGAGGGTGCCGACTCCTTCGCCGAGATGATCGAGCGTAATCAGAAATCCCTGTGCCTGCAGTCGCTTCGAAGCGGTGATCGCCGCCTCGATCGTTTCGCCGGCGATGAAGCGGCTGGCGAAGCTCTTGCTGGTCCTCAGACCATAACGCGACGCAAGACGTTTGAGGAACGCGCTACGCGACAGCGCATAAAAGAATGCCTTCGAACCGGCGTACATCAGTGGGTACGACGGGACGGCGATGCGAGGAGATGGTCTAGTGTGCGGGCGTAATAGCGCAAGACATTCCGTTCGCGGACCCGGACGCGGCTCTGTTCGACGACGATGATGCCGCGGGTCTCGAGGAGCTCGAGCCCGAGGTCGAGCGCTTCGCGGCCGCTGCCCACCCCAAGATTGGCGCCCTTGGAGCGCAGCGTCTCGATAACGGCGTCGGCACGCGCTTCGAGATCGCGCCGGGAAATAGACGGACGCATCGCATTGGCAACGACGGCGGTGGGCAGCACTTTGTAGAGTCGCCCGACTGCATCCATGACAGTGTGCGCAAAGTCCAACACTTCGCGACGGGATGACGGATCGATGTCGACGGTGATCGGCTTGCCGAATGTCACGAAGGCCCTCGACTTGTATCCCACCGCGTGCCGCACCATCTCGGCAAGTTCGCGGCTGAACGGACGCTGCGTCCGCTTGATCCGCTGCCGTGCCAGCACGTGGTCTTCGAGCACCAGGTCGTACGCGACCGCGGCCGGAACGACCACCAGGTTCGACATCTCCGCCTGCAGCGCCGCGTGAATCAATCCCGTCTTGGGGCTCTTGAGCTCACCGCTGTAGCTCCGACCACCTTCGGGATAGAAGAACAGATCGTGTTTCCGAAGCAGCTCCGCCACGTACGCCTTGAGGGTGATCAGGTACGCGGGGTCCTTGGTGTTTCTCCGAATGGGAATGGCGCCCGTCACGTGGCGGTGCAGCAGACCCAGCGGTCCGCCGAACAGGTTGATCCCGGCCGCGATAATCGGCGGCCGTACCTCGTTTTCGTCCAGGACGAGCAGCTCCACGAGGTAGTCGGTGTGGCTCTTGTGGTTCGAGGCGTACACCACTCGGCCGGCGCGTGTCGCCGTCCGGGCGCGCTCGACGTGCTCCGGAATGCGTTCGATCTTGCGCAGGATCGGGTAGAGCGGATGTTTCAATGCCCTGTAGATCGGGTAACGCTGCGTCGTGCGCAACTCCTCGAGGTAGCCCTCGACTCGTTCGCGTGCTGCGCGTCCCCCCTGGCCGTGGCTGCCCTCGATGTAGCGGGCGACCTCTTCTCGAGCAAGCACAGCCTCGGTGATCTCGTCGATCATCGGCAATGGGACTATACCAAACAAGTACGCCTAAGCACCAAGCCGTGCACAGATCGTGTCGGCGAATTCGGTCGTGCTCGCCCTTCCGCCAAGATCACGGGTCCGGACATCGCCTTCGGTGAGGACTGTCTCCAGCGCTTTCATGATTCGATCGGCCATGGCGGTCTCGTCTATGTGCCGCAGCATCAGTACCCCGGACAGCAGCAATGCCGTCGGATTCGCAACGTTCTTCCCCGCGATGTCGGGCGCGCTGCCGTGGACGGCCTCGAAGACGCCGATGTCGGAACCGAGGTTCGCGCCTGGTACAACCCCGAGACCCCCTACAAGTCCTGCACAGAGATCTGAAACGATGTCGCCGTACAGATTCGGCAGCACCAGGACGTCGAAAATCTCCGGATTCATCACGAGCTGCAGGCACGCGGCGTCGACGATCCGATCGTCGGATGCGATGTCAGGATGGTCGCTGGCGGTCCGCCGAAAGGTTTTCAGAAACAGCCCGTCGCCCATCTTCATGATGTTCGCCTTGTGCACCGCCGTCACACGGCGCCGACCGTGTTGCCTGGCATAGTCGAAGGCGAATCGTGCGATACGCGCCGACGATGCTTCCGTCGTGATTTTCAGGCTCTCGACAACCCCCGGCACCACCTCGTGCTCGAGACCCGCATAGAGGTCCTCGGTGTTTTCCCGGACGACGATGAGATCGACCTTCTCGTATCTCGTTCGGACGCCGGGGAGGCTTTTCACGGGGCGAAGGTTTGCGAATAGGTCGAGCGCTTTGCGCAGTCCGACATTGACGCTGGTGAAGCCGCCTCCCACAGGCGTGGTGATGGGACCTTTCAAGGCGACGCGGTTGCGCCTGATGGACTCCAGGAGCGTGGCTGGAAGGGGGTCGCCGAATCGATCCAGTGCGGCCGCACCCGCCTCGTGCCGCTCCCACTGAACGTCCAACCCCGCGCATTCGAGGATCTTGACAACGGCGGCCGTGACCTCGGGCCCGATGCCGTCGCCGGGGATCAGCGTGATGACGTGCAGGTTACCTCTCCCTCGCTTCCCAATAGAGCAGCACGAGCGCACCTGTCATCGTGAGCAGCATGAGCCGCACGGAGAGCACGTGAAGCTCGTCGAAGCGCACGCGGCGGGCGTCATTCGCAGGCAGCTTCGACGGCGCGCCACCGGCATCCTGCTGCACCGCATTGATCTGCTGGAACACGACAAAGCCTGAGTAGAGAGTGGTGATCAACATCGCGGCGACGATCGCCGCGCGCGCACCGAAAGCCCGCGGTCGTGGACCGAGCAGCCGCATCATGAAAAGCGTGAGCAGCAGCACTGCGCCTGCGGCGTACGCGACGTAGTGAAATCTTGCGAGGATCGCCCCGAACACGTCACCGGCGAGCACGCGGCCGTCGACCAGCTCATGTGTCTGTAGTACCTGGAAGATCGTGGGCGCCACGAGCGCGCCCAATGTCAGCATGCCACCGAGCCAGACGACCAGCGTCAGGACGTAGATGTACCGCAGCACGAGCATCACGAGATTATAATTCTCCGACCCGGAGGGACTTCTTGTCGGTAGAGACATCTGTGCGCGTGCCAGCGCTGATCAACATCGCCACACGCCTGCGTATCGATTCGGTGCGTTCGACGTCGGAGGCCGGAAGCGGACACCCGAGCACGTGCTGTTCGGCTGCCGAGATCGTCGCGGCGCTCTTTTTCGCGGAGATGCGGTATGACCCGCGCGATCCGCAGAATCCCGACAACGATCGCTTCGTGCTGTCGAAAGGTCACGGCGCGCCAATTCTGTACGCCGCCTGGGCCGAGGTTGGATTTCTCAAACCCGAAGATCTGCTCACGCTGCGGCAACTTGATTCGGATCTCGAAGGGCACCCAACGCCGCGTCTCCCATTCGTGGACGTCGGAACGGGCTCTCTGGGGCAGGGCCTTGCAGCGGGTGTCGGCATCGCCCTCAATGCCCGCCGCATCAACTCCGACTATCGCACGTACGTCCTCCTCGGTGACGGAGAGTGCGCCGAGGGATCTGTATGGGAAGCGGCCAGCGTCGCCTCCGCCTACAAGCTCGACTCCTTGTGTGGCATTACGGACGTCAATGCATTCGGCCAGAGTGGTCCAACGCAGTGGCAGCACGATACGGAGCCGCTTGCCTCACGCTGGCGCGCATTCGGCTGGCACGTCCTCACAGTGGACGGCCACGACGTCGTGGAGATTCTCGAGGCGTTCGATAAGGCGCGTCAGACCCGCGGCCGGCCGACGATGATCGTCGCCCGAACGATCAAAGGCAAGGGCATCTCCTTGATGGAAGGGAAGGACGGGTGGCACGGGAAGGCACTCAAGAAAGGCGAGGAGCTGGACAAGGCTCTCGCGGAGCTGCAGTTGCAGTTCGTGTCCGAAGAAGGGCCACCGCCTCAACCACGTATGCCGCGAACTGTCAGCCGCCCGGCGCCCAGACGGGCGAGCATCGGGCCGTCGGCCTACAAACGTGGCGACCAGGTGGCTACGCGCGAGGCCTACGGCGCCGCGATCGCCCGCCTCGGCGCCGACGATCGTGTAGTGGCGATCGACGGCGACGTGAAGAACTCGACCTTCAGCGAGAAGTTCGAGCACGCACATCCCGACCGCTTCTACCAGGTATACATCGCCGAACAAGCCATGATTGGCGTCGCGATGGGGTTGGCAAGCCGTGGTGCGATTCCGTTCCCCTCGACGTTCGCGGCATTCCTGACGCGCGCCTACGATTTCGTGCGCATGGCGGCCATCAGTTTCCTGAACGTCAAGATGGCGGGATCGCATGCCGGGGTGTCGATTGGCGAGGACGGACCGTCGCAGATGGGGCTCGAAGACCTCGCTATGATGCGCGCTCAGCCGAACATCACGGTGCTCTACCCATCGGATGCGGTCAGCACTGAACGGCTGATCGAACGAATGGCCTACCATCCGGGACCGGCTTATATGCGGACGACGCGTCCGAAGACACCGGTGATTTATGGGCCCGATGAAACGTTCGAGATTGGCGGCCTCAAAGTCCTTCGCGAGAGCAACTCGGATGTCGCTTCAGTGATTGGAGCTGGTGTCACGCTCTTCGAGGCGCTGAAGGCTTACGACGAGCTGAAGGCGCAAGGCATCAATATTCGCGTGATCGACCTGTACTCTGTGCAGCCGGTGGATGCCGCTGCGCTGATCCGATGTGCGCGCGCGACGAAAGGTCGGCTGATCACTGTCGAGGATCACTACGCCGCGGGAGGCATCGGCGACGCCGTTGCAGAAGCCGTCGCCGTGGAGGGCTTCACTGTGCGTCGCCTCGCGGTCACCGAGATCCCGAGGAGCGGTGCGCCCGCCGCACTACTCGATCGGTACGGGATTTCCGCCCGCCACATCGTCGCAGCCGTCAAACGGCGCGAGTAGCGCGCACGCTTTAGCGTGCGCGATCTCCGACGATCGCCGCCGCGCAGGCTGAAGCCTGCGCGCTACGACCTCGACAGGTCGAGCCCTGCGAAGGCGGTCAACCGGACCGTCGCGGAAATCCAGGCGCCTCCAGAAGGCGTTGCGCCTGCACGAGGTGCCGACGCTCGTGAGTGATCAGCAGCGCGAACGCCGACCCCAGTGGCATTGGCAGCCATCGCACCACCGGCGATGCAACGCGGGCGCGTGCCAAATCAAGTCCGTTGGCCTGTCGCAGGCGATCGACGTATTGAACCTGGTAGGCGCGGAACGCCGCCATGATCTCCTGTCGCGTGCGTCCGGGTACGGGTTCGAACGCGCGCTGTGACTTGACGCGAATCCACGAGTCGGGCTGGGCGACGAGCACGTGAATGCGCCCAATCCAGTTGTACATGTAGGGGCCCGGGCTGTACAAGCCGCGCCGCATGGCATCGGCGATCCCTTCGTCCAGCACCGGCAGATACACGCGTGCCGTTGCGTTGAGGTGATCGATGCACTGTGCGATCGACCACCGCTCCGGCGCAGGCTGCCAGGCGAACTCCGCATCGCTCAGCCCTGTGACGAACGCGTTGACATCGGTCGCCAGTTGCTCGAACTGCCGCCGGAAGTAATCGACCTCAGGCGCCAGCGCAAGCGGGCTCCGCGGGTCGGTGGAGGACACCATCTGCAAGGGGAGTGACTATCTTACGCCGCAATCCGTCGTTGTAGTCGCTGGCGCAGTCGAAGAGCGTCGCGCGGGGCATGGCCTCCGATGTCGTTGTTGAAATACGCGTACACGTCGACGCCGCTCGCGGCTCGTGCCGCGAGCCAGTCGCTCCACGCGTCAAGCTGGTCGTCGCCGTACGCACCGCCGTACTGTTCCACGCCGTGGAATCTCACGTAGACGAACGGGCCAATCGCGATGCGATCGGGCGCCGAGCCTTTCATGTCGTGCAGGCACAGCGTCACCTCGTATCGGTCAAGCAGCGCAAGGACTCGGTCGTCGTACCAGCTGGGGTCGCGAAACTCCACGGCATGAATCCGGTCGGGCCACACGCTCCGGAGATCCTGGAGGAAATTCTGCAAACGGTCGAGGTCGACGGGCCAGTGCGGCGGCAGCTGATACAGGACCGGACCCAGATGAGGACCGAGATGCCTTGCACGGTCGAAGAGCCGCACGAGTGGATCGTGCGGGTCTTTCAGCTTCTTCATATGGGTAAGGAAACGGCTCGCCTTGACCGAATACAGGAAGTGGAGGGGCGCTCGGTCGCGCCATTTTTCGAAAGTCGCAGCCTTCGGCAGTCGGTAGAAAGTGCTGTTGATCTCGACAGTATCGAAGTGCAGCGCGTAATGGGCGAACCAGCGAGTCTGGGACAGCTCAGGCGGATAGAAGCTGCCCCGCCAATGGCGGTATTGCCATCCCGAGCAGCCGATCCGGATTCTTGCAGCGCGACGCATGTATCGCCGAGCTCCTTAAATTATTGTGGGATCACTGTTTACACGTGACGAGTGGTTCGCTAGAATCGTTAAACGCACGTCGTGGCTTGTCCTCGATGATGCGTTCCCACAAAAATCGGGCCGTGTTGCACCCGGGCTTCCCCCGGCTGTGGTCGGCTCATCCGCGACCAGGTAAGGGAGACCCCCGTGTTCGGAAGAAGAATTTCTCGAAACGGCCTGTTCTGGGCAGGCGCCATCTTCAGCGTCGTTGTCCTGTTGACGGTGGCTATTCTGGTTGCCCGCAACCAGAGCGCGGCTACCCCGGCATCTGTCGCATTCACCGATTTTCTCCGTGACGTCGACGGCGGGCGGGTCGCTACGGTTACCGTGACGGCGGAGGGTCTGCTCTTCGAGCGTCGCGATGGAACGCCGTTTCAGACGGTGGCGCCGCAGGGCTACATCGCCTCGAATCCGACTTTCGTGAGCGGCCTCGCCCAGCGCGGCATCCGCCTCGATGTACGCCAGGCGCAGTCGTTCAATGCCGGGCGGTACGGCGCCGTCGCGGTGGGTTTCCTCTTGTTCGCAATGGCGGGTCTCGTCCTCGTCCGCATGATGACGGGTCGTGTGCCGACGCTGGAGCGCACCAGAACGATTGATCCCGAGACAGTACCGGTGACCTTTGCGGACGTTGCCGGTGTTGACGAAGCGAAGGACGAGGTGAGTGAGATCGTCGAGTTCCTGAAGGATCCGGCGCGCTTTGCCACTATCGGCGGCCGCATTCCACGCGGCATCCTGCTCGTCGGCCCCCCGGGCACGGGAAAGACGCTGCTCGCGCGATCGATGGCCGGCGAGGCCGGCGTGCCGTTCATCTCCACCAGCGGCTCGGACTTCGTCGAGATGTACGCCGGCGTCGGTGCGGCACGCGTGCGACGACTGTTTCGTGATGCACGTCGCCACAAATCCTGCATCATCTTCATCGACGAGCTCGACGCGATTGGCCGCAATCGCGGGGGAACGTCCTTGTCCCACGAAGAACGCGAGCAAACGCTCAATCAGCTGCTCGTCGAGATGGACGGCTTCACGCGGTCGGAGAGCATCATCGTGGTGGCGGCCACGAACCGTCCGGACATTCTCGATCCCGCACTGCTCCGCCCTGGCCGCTTCGACAGGCAGGTCACGGTCGGCAACCCGGACCTGCGCGGTCGAGAGCAGATTTTGCGAGTGCATTCGCGCAAGGTGGCACTCGAGCCTGATGTGGACCTCCGCGCCATCGCTCGAGGCACGCCCGGCTTCTCCGGCGCGGACCTCGCGAACATCGTCAACGAGGCCGCGCTGATCGCCGCGCGTTCGGGGCGCACCGCGGTCGGTACCAGTGACCTCGACGCCGCACGCGACAAGGTGTTGATGGGTGTCGAGCGCAAGTCGGTTGCGATGAGCGCGCACGAGCGTGTCACGTGCGCGTATCACGAGGCCGGCCATGCGGTGGTCGCTGCGGTGCTGCCCGATGCCGATCCGCTGCACAAGGTCACGATCATTCCGCGTGGCCGCGCGCTCGGCGTCACGATGCAGTTGCCGGAAGCCGATCGATACACGCACTCGAAACCGTTCATCGAGGCGCAGATTTCGATTCTGATGGGCGGGCGCGTGGCCGAAGAGCTGTTTCTGCGCCAGATGACGAGCGGCGCCGCCAACGACATCGAGCGCGCGACGGAACTGGCGCGCACGATGGTGTGCGAGCTTGGTATGTCCACGCTCGGTCCGCTGCACTTCCGCCGCCCCTCTGGCGCCTGGGATGCAGACAACCGCGCCGCGGGCTTCAGCGAGGAAACCGCGCGCCGCGTGGACGAGGAGATTCGCGCGTTCGTGATGCGCGGCTACGAGACCGCTCGTCAGATCATCGAGGAGCAGCGAGGCGCGGTGAAGGTCGTCGCCGAAGAGTTGCTCGATGTCGAATCGATCGATGCCGATCGCCTGAAGGAGTTGCTGGCCGGATCGCTCGGGCCAGCAACCTCTTCGTCCGTCGACTTTTCAGGCTCTATCGAAGCGTCGTTGAACTGACGCCCGCGACCGCCTCAACCGCGGGCGAGTCGGGCCACTCGCGCGCCGGGACGGCTGCATACGCGGCGTGGGCGAGACTCGCCTGGAACAGCGCGGTCTGCGAGGCGATGAACTGCAGCTTCAGGCCGACGCGAGCAAGCATGTAGAGCTGGGCAACGAGGAAGCCGACCCACATCATGGCGCCTGTGGGCCCGGCGCCAGGCGCCACCACGGCCCACACTGCAATCAGCACGATAAACGCGAGCGCATTCAACGCGTACAGACCTGCTGTCGTGCGTGGATGCCGTCCGATGAATGCCAGCGCGGCCCGGATTGCACCCAGCGCGCTGCGCCTGTCCTCCACGACCAGCCGAATCCGCGCGTAATCGAAAACCAGATTCGCCGCGATCAGACACGCGCCGAAGGACGCGTAAAGGGCGATTCGCCAGAAAAACGCGTTGCGCTCCACTGCGAGATCACGTGTCAGCCGCCTGTAGGCGTCCTCGAGCAGCCAGGGGTGGACATAAGAAAAGAGAAACCAGTAGACCACGCCGGCAACGATCGCCAGCCGCAGGAAGCGCCAGAAGAAGACGCCGCACGCGCCAAAAAATGCGAAGGCACGAGTGGACCGTTGCCGCGCAATTCGATCGACAATGCCGCCGGACAGGAAGATCCACGCCAGCATATACGCAGCGAGGACCGCTCCGATTGCCGCGATTTCCGCTTGCCCGTCGAGCACGCTGCTCAAGTTGTCGAGCGTTGCCGCAAAGCCGATGATGGCGGGCGAAAACGTCGTCGCCAGCCCTGAGGCTTGCGACGTGAATTCCTGCCACCAGTCGTAGTTCACCCCCTCCGCTGCCGCATCGCCCATCAGGCTGCGGCCCAGGTGCGCTCCGATCACGCCGCGCAGGACGATCGCCGCCGGCAGCGCAGCAGCCATTGTGAGCGCCAACACGCCGACGACGATGGCGGGTGCGCGGAACACGCGGGTGAAGCCGCTGCGCCATGCGGCAGATGTCATATGAAAAATGCGTAGGTGAGCATCAGATCCTGCAGCCACACGAGCCATTTCAGGCTCCATTTCAAGCTCGCCTCGGCAGCACGTGGTTCGTTGGTGGCGCTGTTGTTGGTGTAGTTGACGTCGAGCAGCAGCACCCGCTCGGGGTCCACCTCCACCTTCAGCCCCTCCGACGGCCGATCGTACGTGTAGATGGCGCGCCGGTCGCGTCCATCCCACCGCTCGGTGACGCGTTGCCCGTCGCGGAATGTCGTTACCACGTCGACAGGGAATATGGCCTCGCCGAACCTCCGCACGACGACAGTCGTACGATACCCATCGTACGTAGTGTCCGGCTTCAGCCGGACCGTGCCTTCAGCTGTAGTGTCCGGCTTTAGCGGGACCGTTCCTTCAGTCGTAGTGTCCGGCTTCAGCCGGACCCTGGTGCTGGTAAACGTTTGCACGCCGTAATCGAACACATTCGAGCTGCGATATGCCTGGTCGAAGAACGAGGTCATGTCCCGCCCGCTGACCTCGTTCACCACCGCAAAGAAATCCGCGGGCTGGGGATGGCGAAACTTCCATCGCTCGAAATACGTGGACATGATGCGCTGCAGCAGAGGCCAACCGAGATGCCGCTCGAGCGTGTGCAGCCAGAGTGCCGTCTTGTTGTAGGTGATGAACGTAGCCGTGCCGGGCCAATACTGGAACGTGGGTGTCGCCTGAGCGTCGGCCTCGGCGTTGTCGCGATAACCTGAGAGCCGGTTCCCGTCGGTTGCGCGCGACAGTCGAATGTCGTCGATCACCCACGGGACGAAGCCGCCGAAAAAGCGGAGCGCCAGTCGGTCCGGCATCCGCGCTTCGTCCATCGCGCGCGCGGTCGAGAAGGTGTTGAGCCCCTCGTCCATCCACGCATGCTCGAACTCGTTGCTGCCAACAATGCCGTACCAGAACTGGTGACCGGCCTCGTGAATGGTCACCGCTTCTGGCTGCGGCACGCGTGCCGGCGCGATCCACCGCGACCCGGCGGTGAACAGCATCGGGTACTCCATGCCGCCGCTGCCGCTCTGAAACGCAGGATCGACGATCGTGATGTGGCTGTACGGATACGGCCCGAACCACTCGCCGTAATAGCGGAGCGTGGCCGCCGTGGCGTCGAAGTGGCGCGACTCCTGCCCGGCGTGCTCGGGTTGGAGCAACAGCTGCATCTCGACAGGCGGCAGCCCGGTATGCTCGAACATGCGCCTCACGACGCGGAAGTGCGGACTCGCGGTCCACGCGAAGTCGTGCACGTCGGTAGCCCAATACCGGTAGTTCCAGTCGGCGCCGTTGCCGGGGGCGATCTCACCCTCGGCGCACCGTGCTGGCGACTCCGACGTCAACGACGCGCGGCAGCCGGTGGCGCCCACGACGAACTCGCTCGGGACCGTGATGCGCACGTCGTAGACGCCGTAATCGGAGTAGAACTCAGTGGCGGCGTGGAACTGGTGCGTGTTCCAGCCGCGATCCTCGAGCACGCCGAGCTTCGGAAACCACTGCGCGATGAAGTAGTAGTCGTCCACGTATCCCGTCCGCGCAAACGGACGCGGGATCTTGCCCTTCCACTCGACCTCGATCTCGACAGTCTCCTCGGGCCGCACCTCGAACGGCAGCATCACGCCCATCACCGTGCGATCGGCCTCATTTCCGTCGTCCGGTGCAAGAAAGCGCTGCTGCGACGTGAGGTCGATCCACGCAGCGCTCGATTCGCCGTTCGCCCCGTTCGTCTGCTCGCCGGACTGCACGCCCGCGGCCCGTCTGCGCGCGACGGACGTCGGACGCGAAGACGTGTGACATCAGTGGATCCCCACGCATCGTCGCGCACGGGAGTGACATTGCCGGCCAGCCTGCGTTCGCGCAGCCATGTCGAGTCCGCGTTGCGCCAGGTGTTCCAGTACAGATGAAACTGAAGCTCCGACGTCGGATTGGCGCTGATGTTGCGCCACCTGATGGTCTCGCGGCCGGTGAGCGTGCGGGCGGGATGATCCAGCGTCACGTCGATGTCGTAGTTCGCATTTCGCGGAGATCGCGCTCCGACCTGCGGGCGATCGAAACGCTGAACGCCTGACTGTTGCGCCTCGATTGCGATCAAGGCGAGCAACATCACGACGCATACCGCCGCAGGGATCCGGCTCATCACTGCGTGCATTCTATAATCGCTTCTTCGCGCAGGAGGCGGGATGCCGATTCGTGTCGTGCTCGTCGGTCTGGGACCCATTGGCGCTGCCGTCGCTGGTCAGCTCGAACGGCGGCGCAAGGCGTTTCACATCGTCGGAGCAGTCGACATCGACCCTTCGAAGACGGGCAGAGACGCCGGCGAAGTGCTCGAGCTCGGCCGCCGGATGCGCGTCAAGGTTACCGACAGCATCGGCAAGACGATTCGCGCCACCAAGCCCGACGTGGCGGTGCTCTGCACCGGTTCTACGCTCAAACAGGTACTCCCGCAGTTCGAAGAAGTGCTGAAGCAACGGGTGCCGATTGTCACGACGACGGAACAAGCTGCATACGCGGTTCGACGAAACGCGCGTCTGGTCAAGCGCCTCGACCAGGCGGCTCGCCGGGCGAAGGTCGCCGTCCTCGGCACTGGCGTGAACCCGGGATTCGTCATGGACGCACTGCCAATCGCGCTGACGGCTGTCTGCGAGCGCGTCGATCGTATCGAGGTGCAGCGCATACAGGATGCGCGCGTCCGCCGCCTGCCATTCCAGCGCAAGATCGGCGCAGGGCTCACGCCCGAGCAGTTCAAGCGGGGGGTCGAGGACGGAACGCTGCGGCATGTCGGCTTCGCCGAATCGATTCAGATGATTGCCGACGCGGTCGGATGGAGGCTCGATCGTGTCACCGATGAGGTCACACCAAAGATCGCATCCCGCGCCGTCGAGAGCGAGCATCTGGGGGTGAATCCCGGCGATGTGTCCGGGCTCGTGCAAGACGGCATCGGGTACGTAGCAGGAGAGCCGCTGATTACACTCCATCTCGAAGCGTATCTCGGCGCACCGGAGTCGTTCGATTCGGTGCTCATCGAAGGTTCTCCACGCATTCATTCGAAGATCGCCGGCGGAGTGCATGGGGACATCGCGACGGCCTCGATGGTGGTGAACTCCATCCCGGCGGTGCTCGACGCGGCGCCAGGATTCCGCACGATGCGGGATCTGCGTCTGCCGTCGTTTTACGGGGGAAGGTGAAAGTCTTCCGTCTTTGGTCTTTGGTCTTTCGTTTTTGATTGGGTCCGGCTGAAGCCGGACACTGCGTACTGTCTACTAAAGACTAAAGACCAGAGACTAAAGACCAGAGACTAAAGACGAAAGACTTTCGTTCATGGCCGCTCGACGAGCGTCACGTTGCAGCCGAGCTCGAGCGCGAACCGTCCGCGCCCGCGGGGCACGATGCGGATGTCGGAGCATTTCTGCTGCAGCCGTCGCCGCAGTAGGAGCAGGCGCGTTTCGAGGTTGTCCTTCCACTCCGGCAGATTCAAGGACTTGTCGAGTCGGAGCTCGCGGTTGGTGAATTCAACCCGTCCTTCCGCGTCGCGGCGACGCAGCAGCTTCCACAGGATGTTCGCCGGAAGGCTTCGAATGAGGTACTCCCCGTCGATCAGAATGCATTCATCGCGCGTGTAATACGCCACTTCGCGCCGTTGCGAGGCTGACCGCGGTGCCACCGCCGCGGCGCTCTTGTGGGCCGCCGTGCTCTTTTGGGCCGACGATGCCGCGCCGTCGGACGCGGCTTCCGACCGCTCGCGCAACTGCATGTTCTGAATGGCGATTGCCAGGTATCCCCCGAGAAGCTCGATCGCGGTCTTGTCTTCCTCGTGAAAGCGGTACAGGGATCTCGCTTTCGATGCACAGCACGCCGACCAGTTCGTGCCGTACCAGAAGCGGGAACGCCGAGCTGGCTTTCTGGATTCGGAAGTCCCGGAAGCGGAATCTGGCGATCGGGCGAGTAGATGCCTGCTTCCTGCGCGCGTTTGTGAACGGCGTACGCGTAGAGCAGCTCGCGAATCAGCCCTGCGATGCGGATCGGTTTGCGCGCTTCGGCGACCACGCCAATGATGCCTTCTCCGATTCGCGCTTCGGCACCCGCGCCGTTCTCGGGATACCCGCGGCTTGCGATGGTGACGAACACGCCTTCTTCGTGGGAGGGAAGCAGAATCATCGAGTGCGCAAACCCGAAGCTCTCCTCGAGCCCCTCGAGAATCGAGTCGAGCAGCCTTTCGAGCGAATCCGCGCGCTGGATCCGATCGGACATATCTTGAAGCGCCTTCATGGTGAAGACGGGATCGGCCGCGGAGGACCGCCGCTCGATTGCTGCGGCCGCCGTTCGCGGATGCTCGTCTTCGGCCCTTTCCAGCGCAACCACCTCGTAGATGTCTGCTGCGAGCAGCTTGAAGATGCCCTTGAGTCCCGAGTACGACGCAATCGCCTCGATCCTCAGGTTCATGCGGTCAAACACGGGACCGGACGTTTCCGATCGGACGTACCGCAGGCGCAGCCGCCATCCCTGGCTCGTGTCGGGATCGAACAGGCGCACCAGCGCGTGCGGGTTTTCGGCGATGTTCCGGCGGCTCTTGTTGAAGAACTGAAACGAGAGCGCTACGTGCGTCGGATCGACATAGTCGACGTGGCTGAGAAACGCGGCGTTCGGTGTTCCATCCAGCGCGCACGTAAACAAAGTGGCGGGAATCAGTCCCTGGAAGCACGACGCCATCGACTCGAGGCCGAATCCGGCCCCGTTCACACCCGAACGCGGGGGCGTCACGACAGCGCCGCTCCTGCCCCGGGTCCGGGAGTCTGGTTGAAGAGTGCGGTGACACGCAGGCGTATCGCGACGCACGGCCACGTCTGCCAATTTTCAGTTGCAGCCGGAGGGAACCCGATCGACCCGAGCCGCTGCACCCACCGTCCCCACTGCTCGGACACGAACGTGCGCTCGGACGCACGCGCCGCGCGCGCCTCGACGAACACGCCTTTCACCTGGCACGCACGCTCGTCGGGCGGACGCGCGAACACGAGTGCAGCCTGTCGGTTTGACTCGAGATCCGGCACCACCTGCGGCGCCGCTGCCTTCGGTACGTACGCCACGACATGCTGCCCGTCGTCCTCGACTTTGATGGCGACGACGCGGGCGCCGTTCGGCTCGAGGTTCGCGTTGCGCGTCCCGATCTGGATGGCGATGCCTTCCTGGAGAAAGGCCGCCAGCTCCTTGTCGATCATGGAGATAGGGGGTCCCTGGTGGTTGTTAAGGTTCTTTTAGGATACCAGTAGGAAAGGTTTAGGGTTCGTCGCGCCGGCGGCTGGCTAGAGTAGGCGTCAGACATATGGAGGTGACGCAAATGACTCGACAGCGCCTGGCGATTCCGTTTCTCGTTCTCACCCTCACGCTGGTTTCAAGCATCTTCGTGCGCGCGGGTAGCCCTGCTGAGCCCGCCGCGGCCGGATCGAAGGCCGCCGCCATCGAGCGCGGCAAGTACCTGGTGAACTTCGGCAGCTGCAACGACTGCCACACGCCGTGGAAGCTGGGCCCCAAGGGTCCCGAGCCTGACATGACCCGCGCGCTCACCGGACATCCGGCCGACGTCAAGGTATCGCCCGCGCCAACGCTCGAAGGCTCGTGGGGCATCGCCGCGGCGGCCACGATGACTGCGTGGACCGGTCCCTGGGGTGTGAGCTTCACGGCGAATCTCACGCCGGATAAGGAGACCGGGCTCGGCGACTGGACCGAGGAGATGTTTATCGCGACGATGCGGACTGGCCGGCATCAGGGGAAGGGACGCGCGCTTCTACCGCCCATGCCGTACTTCAGCGTTGCCGCATTGTCGGACGAGGACATCAAAGCGGTGTTCGCGTATCTGCAGTCGCTGCCGCCGGTGCACAACCGCGTTCCCGCGCCGATCGATCCGCCGGAGGGGCAGTAGGCCGGGTCCTTTCGGACCCGACGTGGGCGGACGACATGAAGACCAAAACCTTAGCTCTCGCGATGGCAGCAATGGTGGGGATGGCGGCGGCGGTGCAGTCGCCCGCGGCGTCCACTGGCAGCGCGCGGCCCCCGCGGCTGCTGTCGCAGACGGGACTGTATGTGACGGAGGGCGAGCGGCTCGCGATCGATCCGGAGAACCGGCCGTTTTCGCCGCAGTATCCGCTCTGGAGCGACGGTGCACGCAAGTCCCGCTGGGTGCGGCTGCCTTCCGGAGCGACGATCGACGCGCGCGACATCGATCGGTGGGACTTTCCCGTGGGCACGCGCTTCTGGAAAGAGTTCACGTTCGGCGATCGCAAGGTCGAGACGCGGTTCCTGCGCAAGGACGGAGCGGCGAGCTGGACGTTTGCAAGCTATGTGTGGAACGAGGAGCAGACCGACGCCGAGCTGGCGCCTGAAGACGGTGTGCCGAATGTGGCGGCGATCGCGCCCGGAAAGCGTCACAGCATTCCGTCGGTGGAGGACTGCCGCGCATGTCACGACAGCGCGCGCACCGAGATTCTGGGGTTCACGACGCTGCAGCTCTCTACTGATCGCGACCCCCTGGCGCCGCACGCCGAACCACTCGCGGCAGGGATGTTGACGCTGAAGACGCTGACCGATGAGCGCCTGCTGGCGCCGGTGCGACCGGAGCTGGTAGAGGCGCCGCCACGCATTGCCGCGCCCGGCGAGAGCGCGCGCGCGGTGCTCGGGTATCTCTCCACGAACTGCGGCGCCTGCCACAACGCTGAAAGCTCGCTTGCCTCGCTCGGGCTGCTGCTGAAAGCGCGACTCCAACCATCGCACGGGTCGCCCGATGATCCGGTGCAGGCGCTGTTCCGGCCGACATCGAAGTGGCAGATTCCTCAGGCGCCTGACGGTGCCACCGCGTTCGTCACGCCCGGCGCACCGGATTTGAGCGCGCTACTCGTGCGAATGCGTTCTCGACGTCCTTCTACTCAGATGCCGCCGCTCGGCACCATGCTGCACGATCGAGAGGCCATCGATCTGGTGACTGGCTGGATTCAGGATCTCCGTTCGAATTGACCGGTTCGATTACCAGCCACCGTCCGCGTTCAGCGCGGCGTCGGCAGCGCTCCGGCCGGATTCAGCGCCGCAGTGCCCCCGGCACCAGTCAGCGGCGGCGGCGGGAACCGGTTGCTGTAGACGGTCTGGTAACGCACTCTTCGTCCGCTGTAATCCATGAACCCGACCGACTGCTGGAACAGCCCCGGCTCCGGATTCCCGGACGGCACCGTTCCCTCGAAGATGTAGAGACGATCGAGGTGCATGGCGATGAAGACGAACGTCCGAGACTGGTCGCCATTGTTCGTGAGCTGAAGCTGCTGACCCTCCACCAGGTCGACGAAATTCCACATCAGGTGTGTCACCTTGGCGTTGCGCTGAAGGAACTGCCACGTTGCGTAGACGATCGCGCCGCCGACGTCCATCTTCCAGTAGCCTGGGCCGGTGTTCATCGACCCCATGCACGGCTCGGCGCCAGGCGGGCACCCTTTCGCTCGCGCGATCCCCATCCGCTCGATGCCGCTGTAGTCGACGACGGTGACGGAGTATCGCTCGGGACCTCGCGCAGCGCTGTAGGCTTGCGCTGGCAGCATGTAGCCGTACTCCGACTTGTAGGTGGTCTGTGAGACTCGGGGCTCGCCGGGAAAGTTGACCGTGAATCCGCTCTCCTTGCTGGCGTATTCAGTCCATCCCTGAGCGGACGCTGTCCGCGATGATGACATTACAAGTATTGCCAGAATTGCTGCCACGAAGCGCATGGTCGTTCCTCCAATGCTGGCGCATGGTGTCAGAACCAGCCAGCCGCGACAAGAGGTTGGCAGGCGTGCTCGACCTGCCGGTTCGCCGCCGCTGGCGCGGCGCGACGGAACTTCGGGAAACTCTCGAACGGAGAACTTAGCCGCGGTTGGGGTACTAGACGACCGCGCTGAAGGCGACGCGCGGATCTCGGGCAAGCGCGTCGAGCGTCCGGAGGGCTTCGACCATGACTTTGCGATCGGCCGCCGCACCGATACAGACGCGAATCGCTTCCGGTGCGTCCGGCCCCGCTGCAAAGGCACGTGCGGGTGTGATGATGATGCCGCGCGACCGCGCTTCCCGGGCAAAATCGTCGGCTGTCCATGGACGCGGCAGGTTCAGCCACAAGTGCGGGGAGTTCATCGGCGTGACGCCGCGCAACGTCCGCAGATGGCGTCGCGCGAGCGCGCCTCTCGCTGTCACTTCCGCGCGCTTCCATTTGACGATGCGATCGGCGGTGCCGTCGGCGATCCACGCTGAAGCGACTTCTGCGGTGGGCGCCGCAACCATGACCGTTGTGGCATAGATGAAATCCGCGACGCGGCCCAACAGGTGCCGGGGCGCTCGCACGAATCCGACTCGGAGCGCCGGCGCCACGCTTTTCGACAGGCTGCTCACATAAATGCATCGCTCGGGTATCAGGGCTGTCAGCGGCGTGAGCAGCTTGTCTGCGAGGAAGCCGTACGAATCGTCTTCGATGATCATGATGCCTGCACGGTCGGCAGCGGCCGCGAGCTCTTTCCGGCGGCGCGCAGACATGGTGAAGCCGGTCGGATTGTGCACGTTCGGCATGCAGTAGAGCAGCCGGGCGCGGCCGCGGGCGGCCGCCGCCTCGAGACCGTCCGGCAAGACCCCGTCGCGATCCGCCGGCACCGGTGTGAGCCGAACCCTCACGAAGCTCGCGACCGCCTTCATTCCGGAGTACGTCAACGGCTCGACGAGCACCTCGTCGCCCGGCGCACACAGTGCCCCGAAGACGGCCGCGAGCGCGTGTTGTGCGCCGACCGCGAGCACCAGCTCCTCCGCCGGGGCGTCGACCCCCCAGCGCCGTATCCAGTCGGATGCCGACGCGCGCAACTCGGGCCGGCCGAAATGCGACTGGTAGTCGAGCAGCCTCGAGGCCGGCAGCGACGCGGTGATGGCGCCGAATCGGCGAATGAGCTCGGCTGCGTGGGCGTGGGGCAGCAGGGCGTTGATGGAGAGATCGACGGCGCCAGGCTCGCGCTCGTGTCGCGAGCCGAAGGCGGGTGCGCGGACAAACGTGCCGCGTCCGACTTCTCCGATCACGAGTCCGCGGCGCTCGGCCTCGGCGTACGCGCGTGTGATCGTGGTGACCGCGATGCCGAGATCAGCCGCGAGGTCGCGCTGCGGGGGCAGCTTGTCGCCCGGTGACAGACGTCCCGCTTGAACAGCGTCGCCGATGGCATCGGCCAGCGTCACTGCCAGCGGTCCCTTGCGGCGGCTCAGGTCGGGCGCCCACATTGTATGCATACAATATCACGATTGACTGCATACGATACCTCGCGATACTTTCGAGGCACGGCGGTTGGCGATGTACGGAACACGCGTTCTTTCGTGCGGCCCATTCGTCCTGGACGTTTCCGCCCGCGAGCTGCGGCGCGACGGCGTGCGGACCAGGCTGCAGGAGCAGCCGTGCCGGATTCTTGGTCTGCTGCTCGCCAGGCCGGGCGACCTCGTGACGCGGGAGGAGCTGCAGCAGGAGCTCTGGCCGGCCGGCACCTTCGTGGATTTCGAGCACAGCCTCAATGCGGCGATCAAGCGGCTGCGCGCGTCGATCGGCGACAGCGCGCGTGAGCCGCGCTTCATCGAGACCGTCCCGGGCCGTGGCTATCGGTGGCGCACCTCGTCTGCCGCGTCGTCTGGTCTTCGGCTCGCGGTGCTGCCATTTGCTGCTGGCTCGAGCGAGGACGATTTCGCGGGCGGACTGTCCGACGAAGTGATCGCGCAACTGGGACGGTGCGGCGGCGGGCGCCTTCGCGTCATCGCCCGGATGTCGGCGCTGGCGTGTACCACCGCAGTGCAGCGCGCCTCAGACGTCGCGCGGCTGCTGGCTGCAGACTATCTGGTCGAAGGGAGCGTGCGCCGACACGCCGAGCGGGCGCGCATTGCCGTGTGGCTGGTGGACGCGCGAGAAGAAGTGCAGACCTGGCGCGACGTGTACGACCTGTCAGTCGCTGATCCAGTCCCGGCGCAGGTACAGCTGGCGTCGGCGATCGCCGACGCGGTCGTGCGTCAGTTGTTTGGATCGTCTGTCGTATCTGGCAATACCGCGCAGGCTGAAGCCTGCGCTCTACAGGCGCGAGCCTCCGCGGCACGCCCAACCTCGTAACGCATTGGCTCGAGCCTGCGCTCGACGAGAGGGTCCAGACGTCGTAGCGCGCAGGCTTTAGCCTGCGCGTTACCTGCCCGGATCGCTGGTCAGATGGCCGGACTTTAGCGGCGACAACGTGACGTTCCCGCTGAGAAACACGTCGGGAGAAGCCGCAGGGGCCATCGTCGGAGCGCCGCCGCCCCAGTAATTGTTCGCCGCATCCACTCGGATCGCGGTTGCGGTGCTGCCGTTCGTAATCGACAGATCTACCTGCGGATTGTTGACGAATCGATTCCGTCCCTTGCTGCCCAGCGCACCGCCGCCCACGTCGATGACCGCGACTCCCAGCTTTCGATCGGCAGGGTGAGTCACGTTGATCGCGGGCGTTGGCTTCGCTCCTGATGGTTGTGTCAGGTCCGACAACGACGAATTCTCGACGAGCACGCTCAGCGTGTCCAAATTGTTCGGATTGAGGACCCCGATCGCTCCACCGATGCCGGAGATCTTTGTATTCCTGACTGCCAGCTTGAACGCTTTGGTCCCACCGCTCGCACCGCTGAACCGAATCTGTGCATCGGGCATTCCTGCAGGGTTCGCGTTGCTGAGCACGGAGTCACTGATCGAAATGTCGTAGCTGCCGTTCGTGGGGTTCGACGCCTCCAGCACCTTGATATTGGCGCTTGCCGGATCCCGGAGATCCGCGCGTCTGATGTCGACGTTGAGGACGCCGTCGGTTGCGCCCCTGTGCTGGATCTCGATCGAATCCCCATTGTTCACTTCGCCCGTCTGGCGCGAGTTGAGCACGACCAGGTCCGACAGACGCGCGTTGACCACAGGTCGAGTGCCGCCGGTCAGCAGTACAACGCCGTCGGCTGCGTAGTTGCCTTGTGGGGCGAGGTTGTCGGCGCGGAATCCGCTAAGGTTCAGCGTAGCGTTCGAGCCGTTCAAGGCGATGAGCGTAAAAGCTCGTGAGCGAACGATGGGGAGCGCGGGCGTGAGCGCTTCGGGACGCGGAAGATTCAGCGAGATGTCCCTGACCTCGTTGTTCGTCACCGTATACGTGACGGCAACGCCCGTGTCGCTGAGCAGCATGATCCCTTCGAGGTTGCTGTCGCGAATGACGTTGTCCGCGATCACGAGTGGGCCCATGCTGGCGACGCCGGGTCTCCCTGGCGCGTGGGTGACGCAGTAGCTCGATGCGGCCGGCCCACATGAGACCAGGGTGATTCCACCGAAGTGATTGCCCTGCGACTCATAGAGCACAAACCCTTTGGGCCAGAGCGCCTCCAGCCTGGGCAGGTTGTTCTCCTGAATCATGTTGTTGGTAATGAGGTTGCCGCGCACCTGTGCGCGCGCCGTGTTGACGCCGAACACGCCGGCGCGTGAGGCGCGGTCGATATGGATGTTCTGTACGAGGTTGTTGTTCGCGAGGCGTATGGCGTCGCCGTCGTAGCGCGCGTTCGAGGAGTTCGTGATCGTCGGTCGCGCGCCGTCAGCGGATTTCGTGACCGGGTTTCCAAGCCCGATCAAACGCTGCCCGTCCTTGAGTTGAATGCCACCGTCGAGCGGCTTGCCCGAGGGCACGATCCGTATCGTGTCGCCGGGTTGCGAGCGGGCTTCTACTTCCTGGAGCGTCGCAAACGGCCTGTTCTGGCTTCCGTCTCCACCGGCTGCTGCATCACCCTTTACATGCCAGGTGGAGGCGGCGCCGCCGGTACTGGCGGTGACGAGAGTAAGGGACAGGACGCCGACGACATGACGAGCGAACGTGACGCGCATGACTCCTCCTTACCGGCCATTCCAGCGTTCCGCGATCCACTTGCCGCCGCGCGTGAGCGCATCGACGTAGCCGCCCATCTCGTAGTGGCCCAGGCCGTCGAGCGCCTCGAATCGCACGGGCTTCCCCATCTTCTCGAGCTGCCGCGTCGTCCGTTCGTCCGGCTCGAACGGCACAACCTGATCCTGGCGGCTGTGGATGACATACGTCGGAATCTTCCCAAGGCGATCGAGCGGTTCGTCGCCGGACGATCCAGCTATGGGAATGGCGCCGGTGAACAGGTCGGCGTGGCGCGATGACATGAACCACGTGCCGCGGCCGCCCATGCTGAATCCGGTGACGAGGACGCGGCGCCGGTCGACGCCGTACTCTTTCATCACATTCTGCAAAAGAGCCATCACCGCCTGCTCCGCGGCAGGGTCGCTCCACGATCGTGTTGGGCAATCCGGCGCGACGATGATCGCGTTGAGATCCCTCAACGCCGGCGACACGATGCCGCGCATGAACGAGAGGCCGTAGTAGGGCGTTCCCTGGCCACCGCCCGGGTGCAGCGCGAGGATGAGAGGCCGCGGCTCACCTTTGGTGTAGCCCGCAGGCACGGAGATGCCGTACAGGATTCTCCCGGACTCTGGCGCAACGAACGTGCGCTGAAGCACGGCCGGCGCGGTGGACTGGCTGAGGAGCGCAAAGAGTGCGGACGCCAGAAGGATCATGTCTGCCTCTCGCTGATCGACGAAAAATCCAAGATGCCTGGGGTGCCTACGGTGTCAACTGCGGAATCGAATTCACCGCCGGCGGCCGCGGCCGCGTTTGGACGAACGCAAAGATATCTGCCAGTTCCTGGTTCGACAACACCTTCTCGGTATATGGCGGCATGTCGCCCGTCGGGTTCCGCACGTATTGTGAGAAACGCGCGAACGGGATCGGGTCGGGTCCGAGGCGTGGCCCCGCCTGTCCCCCTTGCGCCTGATTCGAGTGGCACTGGTAGCAGCCGATCTTTGCGTAGAGCGCGGCGCCGGCCTCGGCGCGTCCCGCTGGACCTGATGCCGGGTCCGAAAGGACCCGGCCTACGGGCGTTGATGGTGCCGATCGCAGGAACGCGAAGATGTCGGCCAGCGCCTGGTCAGAAACAACCTGCGCACTCTGAGGCGGCATGGTGCCGGTGGGCTTTCGCACGTACGCGACAAAGGCGGGCAGTTGCCGCGTCGAGCCGGCTATCCGAGGACCTGCCGCCGTTCCCTGTCCGTTGGGTCCGTGGCAGGTCTCACAGCCCGCTTTCGCGTACATGGCCTGACCTGCTCCCACATTACCGCTCGCAGTTCCCGCACTTTGCGCGACGTAGGCCGGGTCCTTTGTCTTCACCACGTAGGCGTTCACACCCGATGTTGCGGCGAAGACCGCGAACATGAACACGAACGGAGAAGAGAGAACCGTGAACCGTGAACGACGCTTGTTCATCTAGCGCACCTGCGTGACGACGTCGACGAGCGCGGGTTCGCCGCGTTTGACGACGGCGATGGCGCGCCGTAGTGCTGGCGCGAGATCGTTCGGATTCGTGATCGGTCCCTCCGGCGTAGACGCCCATCGACTGCGCCAGCTTCGCGTAATCGATGTTGGGATCGGTCAGCTGACTGCCGATGATGCCGCGATCGACGCCCCGGTTCCGCGCGTTGCACATCCTCTGCACGTGCATCAGTTCCATGTGATACGCACGGTTGTTGTTCATGACGCTGAGAATGGGAATCTTGTGGTGCGCGGCTGTCCAGAGCACACCTGGTGCGTACATCATGTCGCCGTCGGTCTGAATAGCGACGGACAGCCGGCCGTACTTCCGGTTCGCGAGAGCGCCGCCGACCGATGCAGGCGCGCCGTATCCGATTCCGCCGCCGCCCGCGTGTCCGAGCCACTGGTACGACTTGTCGAAGTTCCAGAGTCGCCGCGGCCAGTTCGTTTGATCGCTGCTGTAGTAGCTCGACACGAGCGACCAGTCTTCGTTCTTGATCTGCGCCCAGACCTCCGCGCTCAGGCGCCCGGTGCTCACCGGACTCGCGTCCCAGGCGTACGAGGCCGCGGTGCGCGACGCTTCGGCTGCGGCGCGGCTCGCCTGCGCCAGGCGAGCACCTCGCTCCTCGTACACTCGCCGCCGATCCGCCGTCGTCAGACGCTTGACCGCCTCGATGAGCACCGGCAACGTGGCTTCGCCGTCGGCCGCAATTGCCAGATCGACTTCCTGCAGGCGCCTGAAGTCCTGATAGTTCGCGCGAATGTAGAGGTCGCCCGTGGACACCGAGATCAATTTCGCGGATGGCTTCGCCACCCTGCGCGCGGATCGGTGCAGCTGATCCCGCAATGCATTGACAGTGGCCCAGAAGTCGACGAGCTCGAGTCCAACGATGACGTCGGCCTCCGCGACCGCCGCGCGGGCCCGCTGCGTCTGATTGAGCGGGTGGCGCGACGGGAAGTTCATGCGGCTGCCCTGATCGATCACGCCCGCCTGCAGCGTCTCGGCGAGCTCGACGAGCAGCTTCATCCCGTTAGGTGTTCGCGCCAGCCTGTCGGCTACGAGCACCGGGTATTCGGCGGCGACGAGCATCCGTGCCGCCTGCTCCACGGCGCCGACGCTCACCTTGCGGCGGGGCGGGCATCGAGAGCTTGGGAATCGCGAGGCGCTCGTCTTTGGAAATCGGATGCTCCTGAAGCCCTCCGTCGAGCACCATGACGACGGGCGCCATTGGAGGCGTGAGGGCGATCTGATACGCGCGGACCGCGGACTCGGCAAAATGCGTGAGCGACCAGGGGAAGTCGTCCCATTTCGTGTAGTCGCGGACCATGCCCGCAGCGTCCTGGACGCCGTGATACCACTCTGCGCTCCGCCGGATCGCTGCATCGGCATGGGTGCCGAGGATCACGTACACCGGCACGCGATCGCACCAGGCGTTGTAGATGGCCATCGACGCGTGCTGCAGGCCCACGGTGCCATGCGCCATGACGGCGAGCGGCTTGCCCTCCGCCTTGAAATAGGCGTGGGCCATGGCGACCGATGATTCTTCGTGGCAGCAGGTAATGAGCTCGGGGCCTTTGTTGCCGCCATGGTTGACGAATGACTCGTGCAGTCCCCGGAAGCTCGAGCCCGGGTTGGCGCAGACGTATTCGAAGCCGAGCGACTTGAACACATCCACCATGTAGTCGGAGCCGCAGCGCTCGTTGTCGGCCAGCACCTGGACGTCGGCCGGAGGAGCGGTCTCGGCGGCCAACGTCAGCGGCGGGGGCGGCGATTGTGCTGGCGCTGCAGCGACCTGCGACCCTGCGGTCTGTGTTGCAGCGACGGCTGGTGCGCCTACCAATGCGGCGCCAGCCAGGGCGCCTTTCTGGAGGAACCTTCGACGCTCGAGCGACGTCTGTTTGGAAGCCTTCGATCGGCGCATTCGGAGTGCTCCTTGGTTTGGCTCTGCGCTTCGGCCTTGGGCTTGCGGTTTCGGCTCTAGTTCCGGGGCCAACGCCGCCCAAAGCCCAGAGCCTAAAGCCTAAAGCCCAATGGGTTCAGAACGCCAGCCGAAACCCGAGCGGCGGCACGCGTGGCCGATACGCGATGCTGTTGCTCTCGGTCGGCTCTCCGAACCAGATGCTCAGCTCGTTGCCTCGATTCGCGACGCATTTGAAACGGTTGAACACGTTGAAGATCGGTTATGGCCGCGTCACCCAAACTCGAAAGCGGCGTCGTCATGGCACCTGGATCGATTCGCCTGGTAACCGCGGCGTGTGAACCGGTAAACGTCGGGCACGCGTTGCCTGCTCGAAGCTGTAACCGAGTGCCAGCAGCCGGGCTTCACTGAATGCCGGCCCGAGAAAGGACAGCGCCACTGGCAGCTCGTCGCCCGTGAAACCGGCGGGCACAATGAGATCGGGAAAGCCGGTGAGATTCGCGAGGTTGGCCGGTGTGCCGGCTGTGCCTCCTGGCGGATTCGGCGGCGCGGTAATAAGCGGTGGACGGGTCGGGAGCGTCGGGTAGACGAGAGCGTCAAGTTTCTGAGACGTCAAAAGCCCATCGATGATGGCTCGGACCATGGGGAGCGCGTGATCGCGGACCGACGTGTAGCGGTAGTCGTCGAGGCCACCCGATTCAGCCTCTCGCTTGAGCAGGGTCCATCGATTCGGATTGGGACCGGCGCCGTCCGGGCGGAGCGCGTTGAACTCGGTCGCACGCGCGAGAAGCTGCTCGATGTTCTTCGGATAATTTGGACCGAGGGTCTTCAAGTACTGCGCAATCTGAGCGGGGAACTCCGGAAATCGAATGGCGTTGTAAAACTCCCCCTTCGCATCGAGCAGCCACCTCGGCACCCGAACATCCACAACCGTCGCACCCGCTGCCCGCATGGCGGTAAGGCCAGCCTCGACAGCCCAGTCCACATCGGGATCCTGTCCCGTGAAGTCGCGCACGATGCCGATGCGGGCCCCCTTCAACGCGTCACGCCTCAGATGCCTCGTGTAGTCGGTTTCGACGTGTCCCTCACTCTGCCTGGTGGCGACGTCAGCATTGTCGACGCCAGCCATGACGCCGAGGGCAACCGCCACGTCGTGGACGTTGCGCGCAAGCGGACCGGCTGTATCGAAGGTAAGCGCGAGCGGGACGATCCCGTCCCGGCTGATGAGTCCGTGCGTCGGTTTGAGCCCGACGATGCCCGTCGCCGCGGAGGGATTTCGAATCGATCCGCCGGTGTCGGTGCCGATGCCGATGACCGCATACGCAGCCGCTACGGAGATGCCGCTGCCACCGGATGAGCCAAGCGGCGTGCGCGTCAGATCGTGTGGGTTCTTCATTTGGCCGCCGAGGGAGCTTCGCGCGACTCCCGACGCGAACTCCGACATGTTCGCCTTGCCCAGGATGATCGCTCCCGCGTCCCGTAGTCGTTTCGCCACGAAGGCATCGGCTGGAGGAACAGAACCTTCGAGGGCGATCGACCCGGCTGTGGTCGGCATATCCGCGGTATTGATGTTGTCCTTCAACACCACTGGGATCCCGTGTAGCGGCGATCGACGTCCCTTGCTCTTGCGCTCGACGTCCAGCTGACGGGCGATGTCGAGAGCCTTGGGATTCACCGTGATGAGGGCGCGGACTGATGGGCCTTGACGATCGTACGCGCGGATGCGCGCCAGGCACATCCCCACCAGCTGTTCGGAAGTCAGCAATCCGGCGTCAAAGGCCGCATTCAGATCGGCCACCGTCGCCGAGTCCAGCGAAATGGTTCTCGGACCTTGAGCGAGCGCCGAGGAGGCAACCCCAAAGAGCAGGACGAGAATTCCACAGAGTAGGACTCTGGTCATCGCCGTCATCTGATGACTCTCCTTTCCGTCGGTGCCGTCGATAGTAAGGCCGCCGCCACGATTCGAGAGGATCTTTTTGAGGGCTGGGTCGCGGGATTTGCTGTATTGGGGCAGTATGCTGGTAGTCATCTTTCTCGCCGTCCTGATACCGCTCAGCGGCGCTGACAGCATCCTTTCATGACACACATTCGGCCGGTCACGGTGGCTGATTCCAAAGACTGGTTGCACATGCGGTGCGCACTCTGGCCTGAAGGATCCGAGGCCGAGCATCGGGATGAGATTGAGCGTTTCTTCGCTGGCCAGTTGCGCAATCCACTTCAAACCCTGCTTGCGCTGGACGACGCCGGCCACCGTGTTGGCTTCGTTGAGTTATCACTCCGTTCGTATGCCGAGGACTGCGTTACGGATCGCGTGGCCTACCTGGAAGGCTGGTACGTGGTTCCAGAAGCGCGACGTCGCGGCGTTGGCAGAGCGCTCGTGCATGCGGCCGAAGCGTGGGCGAGAGAGCAGGAATGTGCGGAATTCGCCTCGGACGCGCTTCTTGACAATGATGCAAGTGCAGCGGCACATCGCGCGCTTGGCTTCGAGGAGACAGTGCAGCTCCGCTGTTTTCGCAAGGTAGTCGATCCCACGAAGCTGCTTCTCAATGTCGAGGATGTTCGCATCCATTCAGCAGAGAAGGGGAGCGATTCACGGCGATCACTTGGGGAAGTGAAATGATGCGACCGCGACTGCTGTCGATCCTGTCCGTCGCCGCAGTCCTCGTCTTGTTGACGCTGTCTGCCGATGTGCGGAGTCAGACGGGACAGGTCCCACTTCCCGACGGCCCCGGCAGGGATCTCGTCATGGTGACGTGCGGCGAGTGCCACAGCCTGAATCTGATCCGGAACTCCTGGGGATACTCGCGGGAGGGGTGGCAGGCATTGTTTTCCTCGATGGTGGCAATGCCAGAGATCCAGGCCTCCGCGGTCGCTGACTATCTGGCCACGAACTTCCCCGAGAAACCGTCGACGCCCCAGGCGGTCATCATTCCCGGCGCAGTGCAGGTGAACATCCGGGAGTGGCTGCTGCCGACGCTCGGTCAACGGCCGCACGACCCGCTGGCGACGCACGATGGGTCGATATGGTGGACGGGCCAGTACGCGAACAGGCTCGGGCGTCTCGATCCGACGACGAGCACTGCGCACGAGTACCCGCTGCAGACGGGCAATTCGGGACCACACGGTCTGGTGCACGACGCCGACGGCAACATCTGGTACACCGCGATGAGCGTGAATCGAATCGGCCGGTTCGATTCAACCACCGGCATCGTGACGGAGTATCCGATGCCCGATCCACAGGCCCGCGGCCCGCACACGCCGATCTTCGACCAGCGGGGCGTACTGTTCTTCACGCTGCAATCCGGTCATGTCGGACGGCTCAATCCCGCCACGGGTGAGGTGACTGTGGCGAGGACGCCGACCGCCAACACGTACCCTTACGGGATCCAGGTGAACTCGAAAGGCGTCCCTTGGTACGTGGACTTCAACGGCAACCGCGTGGGCAGCATCGATCCGATGACGCTGGAGATCAGAGAGTACCCGTTGCCGAATCCCGAGTCGCGTCCACGTCGAATCGCGCTGACGCCGGACGATGTGGTCTGGTACACAGACTATCCGCGCGGTTACCTCGGGCGGTTCGATCCAGTGACGGGCGAGGTTCGCGAGTGGCGCTCCCCGGGCGGTCCGCGATCCCAACCCTATGGCATCGCCGCCGTCGGTGACGTCCTCTGGTACAGCGAGTCGGGCGTGAAGCCGAACACGCTTGTGCGCTTCGATTCCCGGTCCGAGTCCTTCCAGACCTGGGCGATCCCTTCAGGCGGCGGTGTCGTGCGCCACATGATGGCCACGCACGACGGCAATCTCGTCCTCGCCTGCAGCGGCGTAAACCGCGTTGCCTTGGTGGAAGTCAAGAGTCAGGCAGCGCCGCCGCCGCCCCACGTTCACTGAACTAACGGTCCCTTTGTTTCCCCGAAAGTAAGTTCGAAGTGCAGCCTCGAACGTACTTTGAACGTACTTTGAACTTTGAAGTTTGCACTTTGTACTTATTTGACATTCTCCCCGTGGGGACCTACCGTATCGCCCAACCTGCCTCATAGGCAGCCACATCTCGGACGGAGGCTTTCGCAACCTGAACGGCACCCAGACGCATTCGCGCTGAGTCTTGATTGGAGGAGCACATGTCATTGCGTGTGAATCCGAGGATTGCTTCGTTGGCTCTGGCGGTCGGACTCGCGACCTCACTCACGTGGGTCAGCGCACAACAGGGCGGCAACGCCACCATCGCGCTCGACGCAGACGACATCGGTGGGGTTGTCACCAGCGCGAAAGGTCCTGAAGCCGGCGTCTGGGTGATCGCGGAAACAACCGACCTGCCGGCGAAGTTCGCCAGGATCGTCGTCACCGACGACCAGGGACGCTACGTTCTGCCCGATCTGCCGCGAGCCAACTACGAGGTATTCGTCCGCGGGTATGGATTGGTGGATTCCCCACGAGTTCGCACGGCGCTTGGACAACGCCTCGATCTCAAAGCGGTTGTCGCGCCGGACGGCCGTGCCGCCGCGCAGGTGTATCCGGCAAATTACTGGCTCGGTCTCCTGGAGATCCCGCAAGGTGAGCATCCGGCGAAAGAGATCGCGCTCGAAACGAAGGCGTGCTTCTCGTGCCATCAGGTCGGCACCCGTGCAACACGTGAGCTGACGAAGGGCATCGGCTCGTACGCCTCGAGCCTCGAAGCGTGGGATCAGCACGTGATGATGGGGCCCAATGGGGTCAACATGAGCGGCGTCTTCAAACGGCTGGGCGCGCAGCGCAAGGCGTTTGCCGACTGGACCGATCGGATCGCCGCCGGCGCGTATCCCGAAGCGCCGCCTCGTCCGGCAGGTGTCGAGCGCAATCTCGTGATCTCCATGTGGGACTGGGCGCTGCCCACCAGCCGACGGAGCGATGCAGCCGGCACCGACGAGCGCAATCCAACGCTGAACGCCAACGGGCTGATCTACGGCGCGATCCAGACTTCCGACATTCTCGCCGTCCTTGATCCCAAGACGAACGCGACGACGGAGATCAAGATTCCGTCGAACGGTCCTGTGCTCGACGCCAATACTCCGCGCTCTCCTGTGTGGGGTGACGAGAAGATTTGGCAGCGGCAGGCCGACCCTCGCAGCGTGGTGATGGACGCCAAGAGTCGCGTGTGGGTGACCGCACGGATTCGCGCTCCCCAGCAGCAGCCGGCGTTCTGCAAGGACGGTGCGACGAACAAGTTCGCGAAGTACTTCCCGCTGCCAGGCCCGAGCAACAGGCAGATCCAGCTGTACGACCCGAAATCGAAGCAGTTCACGCCGGTCGACAGCTGTTTCGCCGCCGACCACAACATGTTCGACGAGCACGACGCGCTCGTCTTCGGTCAGGAGAACGCGATCGGCTGGGTGGACACGGTGGCATTCGACAAGACTCGCGACGGCGCCGCTTCACAGGGGTGGTGCCCCGGAGTGATTGACACCAACGGCGACGGCAAGATCTCGACGGGCTGGACCGAGCCCAAGGAGCCGATCGATTCGAAACGAGACCACCGGATCGAATTCGGATGCTACTCGATTGGGATCAGCCCGACCGATGGGAGCATCTGGTGCGCAGGAATCGAGCACGAGGACACGACGCTCGTGCGCATCGAGCGTGGATCCAACCCGCCGCTGTCGTGCAAGGCCGAGGTCTACCAGCCGCCGCCATCGACGATCCCGCTGCCGTATTCGGGCGGCCTTGCCGTCGACAGCCACGGCGTCGTGTGGCAGAACTGGCGGGGCGTCCACGAGATCTTCAGCTTCGACCGCCGCAAGTGCAAGGTGCTGAACGGACCTACGGCTACAGGTCAGCAGTGCCCCGAAGGATGGACCGTGTACAAGAAGCCAGGCCCCACATTCAAAGGGCAGCCGGATCTCAGCACGGACATGCTGTACCTGACGAACATCGATCATCACAACGCGCTCGGTCTCGGAGAAGACGTCGTGCTCGGTGGCGACTTCAACGCGGACTCGTTCTTCGTGCTGATGCCGGAGAAGGGTCAGATGAAGGCGCTTACTCTACGCGTGCCTTATCCGCTGGGATTCTCGCCGCGTCATGTGGCTGGCCGCATAGACGACCCGAAAGCCGGTTGGAAGGGGCGCGGGCTGTGGTCCAGTTACTCGATGTACACGCCGTGGCATCAGGAAGGCGGCAAAGGGACCAGGCCGAAGGTCCTGAAGCTTCAGGTGCGACCCACGCCGCTCGCCAAATAGCGAGACGTCGTCGCCTGATGCTGGCCGCGAAAGTTGTACGTAGTGTCCGGCTTTAGCCGGACCTCAGAGGCCGGTCGCGCTCGTACCGCGCGTGTCGGTCTGAGGTCGGCGTCAGGCGACGACGTTCCGAATTTGCCGTGACGTAGCGGAAATACGCATTGCCGATGTGTTGGGCTGGCCGCCGACCTGCGCGTACGCCGACGTGAATCGCCTGAAGTCGAACGAAGCGATTCTCCGACGCGAGTTCGTTCCCCGCGATCCGTGGCAGACGAGTTAGCTCTAACGGTGCTTGCCGCGCTGGCAGGCGTTGGGATTGGGTACTACTCGCGGCGGCTTCGAAAGGGCACGAGCAGAGTGAGACTTCCGGCGTACAGCGCCGGGAGGCGGCCGGCCGAACACATCGGCGATGCGTGACATTACACGCCCGACGAAGCGCGCGTGGCGACCGTGATTTCAATGGACGTGGACTGCCGGAGCGTGTTCGTCACCTGACACGCCCGCTCCGCCATCGATACCAGCTTCTCGAGCAGCTCGCAGTCGTCACAAATCGCGTCTACCGACAGCGTGAACGACGTGAAGCGTTCGGGTGAACCGTCCATCGTCCCGCTCACGGCCACACGGAGGTGGCTGATCGGAGCTTCGCGCGCGCGAATCGCGGCGAGTAGATGGCTCGAGAAACAGCCGCCCAGCGCCACCAGCTGGTACTCGCCGCCGAGCGGTCCTCGGTCGGCTCCTCCTTTGGCCGTCGGACGATCGACGAACACTGTGTGCGACCGAGCCGTAACTCTCGTCGTAGATGGGCCGTCCTGTTCCAGATCAACGCGCAGCGTAGTGGGCATTGTGGGATTCTCGGATAGACCTCGACTGAGCACAAGCCCCCGAATGCCTGAGGAGCCCGCGACGTCATTCGTACGCGACTTGCATCAGCTGTGTGTAGTTGGGCCTTGCCCGGTCGAGCCGTCGATGGTGGAGCTTGTGCCCAGACCCCGCGGGAGGTGACACGTGCCCCAGATAACCATTTCCGACCAGGACGCGACCATCCTGCGCGAGCTGCTGAACGCGAAGCTCATGGATATGCGTCGGGAGACACCTCACACCGATTCGCGCAGATTTCGGGAAACGCTCTATCAGGTCGAGGGCATGCTGCAGCGCGTGCTCGACCAGCTGCCAAAGGACGTTCCGGTCGGCATGTGAGCCGCAGGTTTCCGGAGGCCTGAAGGCCTCCGGCTACCTCTGTTTCTACCTCTGTTTCGCCTCCTCCTGGTGCGAAAGTCGGCCCGGCGTTCGGTGGTAAAGTAGGGCGCTTTCTACTCATTCTCGCGATCAGGTTGACCTGGTAAAGAAGATCGAAGAGCGCGTAAGTCGAAGGTCAAAGGTTCACGAACCACAGAGGCACAGAGACGCAGAGATACTTCGTTCTGTGCCTCCGCGACTCTGTGGCTTGTTTTGACTGTGGAGACATCATGAGGAGCGCTGCAGCCGCCCTTATCGCTTTGCTGGTGGGAGTTCCCGTTCACGCACAGGAGGCCCCCCTCTCCGCCGCCGACTGCACGAGTCTCGCAGCATCGTTGAAGCTGCCGAATACGACAGTGACCGCAGCGCAGCCCGTCGCAGCGGGGCAGTTCAAGGCGCCCGGCGGAGGCGCGTCGCAGGCGATGGCGAATCTGCCGGCGTTTTGCCGTGTCTCGCTGACGATCAAGCCCTCATCCGATTCCGACATCAAGTCAGAGGTGTGGCTGCCCATGAGCGGTTGGAACGGAAAGTTCCTTCAGGTGGGGAACGGGGCGTGGGGCGGATCCATTCAGTACGGCGCGCTCGCGGATTCACTGCGGCGCGGGTACGCGGCCGCGTCGACTGATACCGGGCATACGGGCACGGACGCCAGCTTCGCGGTTGGTCATCCAGAAAAGCTGATTGATTTCGGGTACCGATCGGTGCACGAAACCGCGGTGCAGGGGAAGACCACTGTGAAGGCGCTCTACGGCGTGGCACCGCGCCTTTCGTATTTCAACGGCTGCTCGGCCGGTGGCCGACAGTCATTCATGGAGGCGCAGCGATTTCCTGAGGACTTCGACGCGATCATCGCAGGCGCGCCCGGCTACAACCGGACGGATGCCGCCTTCCAGACGATGCAGATGTACCAGGCGACGCACAAGGATGCCGCGAGCTTCATCCCCGCGGCCAAGCTGCCCGCGATTCACCGTGCGGCGATCGACGCGTGCGACGGTCTCGACGGGCTCAAGGATGGTCTCATCAGCGAGCCTACGAAGTGCGAGTTCGATCCTGGCGTCCTGGCCTGCAAAGGCACGGACGGTCCGGGCTGTCTGACACAACCGCAGATCGCGGCCGCCCGCCGTATTTATGCACCCGTGATCGATCCCAGGACGGGCCAGGAAGTGTCCACCGGGCTCGAGCCGGGGAGCGAGCTGCACTGGGACTCGGTCGCGGGCGACCGGCCCCATTCGATGTACAACGACTTGCTGCGATTTGTCGTCTTCAAGGACCCGAACTGGGACTATCGGACGCTTGATGTTGCCAAACACCTGGATCTTGCGCGAACGGTGGACGGTGGAATTCTCGGGGCAACGTCCACGGACCTGAAGCCGTTCATGAATCGCGACGGCAAGCTGCTCATCTATCACGGCTGGGAGGATCAGAACATCCCTCCGCTGTCGTCGGTGAACTATTACCAGAGGCTGCTCAAAGCGATGGGCAAGGAGCAGGCTGACAGCGCGGTGCGGCTTTACATGGTGCCGGGCATGGGTCATTGCGGCGGCGGTGACGGCCCGAACGTGTTCGACATGGTCGCCGTGCTGGAGCAGTGGCGCGAGCACGGACGCGTCCCCGCGGCCATCCCGGCTTCGAAGATGGAGGACGGACGCGTCCTTCGCACGCGACCGCTGTGCCCGTATCCGCAGATCGCACGCTACAAGGGATCGGGCAGCATCGATCAGGCCGAGAACTTCGCGTGCACGACGCCGTGACACGGTCTTTAGTCTTTGGTCTCTGGTCTTTAACCTCAGGCACTCCAGGCACCTCAGGCACCATGGGCACGGTCGCCGTGCTGTCGGTGATCACCCTCGGAATCGCGCCTGCCGCCGCGCAGACTCCATATGAGCACCTCCGGCTGATTGCGCCGGCTGCACCGGGCGGCGGCTGGGATCAGACTGCGCGCGTGATGCAGCAGGTCGTACAGCGCACTGGCGCTGCACGCACCGTGTCAGTGGAGAATGTGCCCGGCGCGGCCGGACTGATCGGCCTCGCGCGTTTCGTCGGCGCCGAACGCGGCAATAGTGATGCGCTGCTGGTCTCCGGTCTCATCATGCTCGGCGCCATCGTCACACAGCGCTCCGCGGTAACACTGGACGACGTCACGCCGATTGCGCGGTTGACGGGCGAGTATGAGGTGTTGACAGTGCCGGCGGAGTCGCCGTTCCGGACGCTGAATGACTTGGTTCGGGCGCTGCGGCAGCGGCCGGAGTCGATCTCGTGGGGTGGAGGCTCGGCTGGCGGGAGTGACCAGATCCTCGCCGGCCTGATTGCCGACGCCGTTGGCGTGGCGCCGCGCCGCGTGAATTACATCGCGTTTTCCGGAGGGGGCGAAGCGCTCGCCGCGGTGCTCGGTGGACAGGTGTCGGTCGGAATCAACGGCCTCGCGGAATTCGCGGCCCAGATCGAAGCGGGAACGGTGCGGCCGCTGGCAATTTCGAGCGCCGAACGGCTTCCGGGTCTGGACATTCCCACGCTGCGCGAGCAGGGCGTCGACATCGAGTTCGAGAACTGGCGCTCGGTGGTTGCGCCGCCGGGGATCGACGCCGCGAACCGGCGACGTCTCGAAGCGGCGGTCGGTGCAATGGTGCGCTCAGCCGACTGGAAGGAAATGCTCGGGCGCTATAGATGGATCGATCGATACCTTGCCGGCGACGCGTTTGCGCGCTTCACCGACGCCGAGGAGCGCCGCGTGCAGGACATCCTCACGAAGTTCGGTACCCGCGAGGGCAGCACACCGTCTCTCTCGGCGGCCGGCCCGTATCCGATCATCGTTCTGTCGGGACTCGCTTTTTGTGGGCTGGCCACCGTGCTGACATGGCGGCGGACAACGGCTATCGCCGCCAACGCCGAGCGCGGGTGGCGTCCGATTGTGCTGGTGACCGTCGGCGTTCTTCTCAATCTCGTGCTGGCCGAACGCGCCGGATTCATCATCGCGTCCGCGATCTTGTTCTGGTTCGTCGCGCGCGCCTTCGATCCTCGCCATCCGCTGCGCGACGGCCTGTTTGCGGCAGCGGTGTCGGCGACCGCCTATCTTCTCTTCGCCCGCGTGCTCGATCTGCAGCTTCCCGGCGGGGTACTGGCCGCCTGGTTGTAATGTCGTGACGGCTGTGAGGGCACGTGTCTCGCCACGCTTCTGAGTGGGCGTGCCGCGCGGCTGGCGGAGTCAAGATACCTGCCCTCGCAGCCGCATCACCAACACCGGGCTCATTGTTTAGATGACGGAGATTCTCAGCGCGCTCGGCGCCGGATTCGCGAACGCGATCACGCTGCCGCATCTCGCGTGGGCGCTCGCCGGCGTCACGCTTGGAACCGCCGTCGGCGTGCTGCCAGGAATCGGACCGGCACTTACGGTTGCAGGTACTGCTCCCGGTTACCTTCAGCCTGGATCCGATTAGCGCCTTCATCATGTTTGGCGGCATCTATTACGGTGCGATGTACGGAGGCTCGACCACCAGCATCCTGCTCAATACGCCCGGAGAAACCGGATCCATTGCCACCGCCATCGACGGGTACATGATGGCTCGCCAGGGGCGCGGGGCCGCAGCGCTGACGACGGCGGCGGTCGGATCGTTCGTCGCAGGGACGCTTGCGACGATTGCGCTGACGTTCTTCGCGCCCGTGCTCGCATCGGTGGCGCTTCGTTTCGGGCCTGCCGAGTACTTTGCACTGACTATCGTGGCGTTCACAGCCGTGTCGGCGCTGCTCGGCCGCTCGCTCATCCGGGGCCTCCTGAGCCTCTTTCTCGGTCTCGCGCTCGGGTTGGTCGGTATCGACCCGCTCACCGGCGACGCACGCTTCGCATTTGGCATCCCCCAACTGCTCGACGGCATCGACGTCGTCATTCTGGTGATCGGACTGTTCGCTGTCGGTGAGACGATGTACCAGGCGTGGCGCTACGGCCGCGACGAGATCGAGGCGGTGCCGCTCCACGACTTCACGGGAATGAGCGCTGAAGAGTGGCGACGATCGTGGAAACCGTGGCTGCGCGGTACGGCTATCGGCTTCCCGCTCGGTGTCCTGCCGTGCGGCGGGACGGTGATCCCGACTTTCCTGTCGTATCTCACCGAAAAGCGGCTCAGCGACTCCCCGGAGCGGTTCGGGCGCGGCGCGATTGAGGGTGTGGCTGGTCCCGAGGCGGCCAACAACGCCGCAGCGGCAGGCGTGCTGGTCCCGCTCCTGACTCTGGGCCTTCCCTCGTCCGCCACTGCGGCGGTGATGCTCGCAGCGTTCCAGCAGTACGGCCTGCAGCCTGGGCCACTGCTGTTTTCCGCGCGGCCGGATCTCGTCTGGACGCTCATCGCGAGCCTCTACATCGGCAACGTGATGCTGCTTGTGCTGAACCTTCCGCTTGCGGGCGTGTGGGCGCGCATCATGCTCGTGCCACGGCCGCTGCTCTTCGGCGGCATTCTCGTACTGGCGTCGCTGGGCACGTACACGTTGAACCGTTCGATGCTCGATCTCGCCCTGATGTACGGCGTCGGCGCCGTCGGCTGCGCGATGCGGGCGTACGACTTTCCGCTGGTACCTGCTGTTCTCGGCCTGATTCTGGGTCCCCTCTCCGAGCAGCATTTCCGCCGCGCGATGGCGATCGGTGAAGGCAGCCTCTCCGTGTTCACCACGCGGCCTCTCGCGGCCATGCTTCTGGTGCTGGCTGTCCTGGTGTTGCTCGGTCCGCGGCTTATCGAGCGCTGGACGGTAACTGACGCGGACGTGAAGCCCGCAGCCAACTGATGTCCCAGCAAAGCACGTACGACGTAGCGGTGGTCGGCGGCGGGAATGCGGGCCTGAGCGCCGCGCTGGCCGCACGACAGGCTGGCGCCAGCGTCATCGTGCTCGAAGCGTCGCCTCGCGATTTCCGCGGCGGCAACAGCCGCCACACGCGAAACCTGCGATGTGCGCACGCAGCGCCGACGGATGTCCTCACCGAGTCGTATTCCGAAGACGAGTTTCTCGCGGATCTGATGCGCGTCACCAACAACGAGGCGGACGGTGCGCTTGCGCGTCAGCTCGTCGATCTCTCGGCGTCGTGTCCCGCGTGGATGGCGCAGTTCGGCGTGCGATTTCAGCCGTCGCTCAGCGGCACCCTCCACTTGTCGCGTACGAACGCGTTCTTCCTGGGCGGCGGCAAGGCGCTCATGAACAGCTATTACGCCGCTGCCGCTCGCGCCGGCATCTGCGTCGTCTACGACGCCGAAGTCGTCAGCCTCGATATTCACGAGGGCGCCTTTCGCTCAGCGTCAGTGCGTGTTGAAGGGCACACGGAAGAGATCACGGCAGCGGCCGTCGTCATTGCGGCGGGAGGCTTCGAGGCGAATATCGACTGGCTCCGCGAAATCTGGGGCGAGGCGGCCGACAACTTCATCATTCGCGGCACGCCGTACAACAAGGGAACGCTGCTGAAGCTGCTGCTCGATGCGGGCGCGCAGGCGGTGGGGGATCCGTCGCAGTGTCATGCGATCGCCGTCGACGCCCGTGCCCCGCGATTCGACGGCGGCATCGTCACCCGCCTCGATTCGCTCCCGTTTGGCATCGTTGTCAATAAACATGGCGAACGGTTCTATGACGAGGGCGAGGACGCCTGGCCGAAGCGCTACGCCATCTGGGGGAGGCTGATTGCCAGCCAGCCCGAACAGATTGCGTTTTCAATCGTCGATGCGAAGGCCACCCGAATCTTCATGCCGTCTGTGTTCCCGCCGGTTGCCGCTTCGTCGATTCACGATCTCGGCGTGGCGCTCGGCCTGCCTGCGGAGCGTCTGAGGGAGACGGTCGCCGCATTCAACAGCGCAGTTCGCCCGGGCTCATTCGACCACACCAGGCTCGACGACTGTCGCACGGAGGGTTTGGCTCCGAACAAGACACACTGGGCCCGGCGTCTCGACACGCCCCCGTTCTGGGGCTATCCGCTTCGCCCGGGCATCACGTTTACGTACCTCGGCGTCAAGGTTGACGACCGCGCGCGGGTGCTGATGGTCGACGGCTCACCGGCACGCAATATCTACGCGGCCGGCGAGATCATGGCGGGCAACATTCTTCGTCGTGGATACATCGCCGGGATCGGCATGACGATCGGCACTGTGTTCGGCCGCATCGCCGGCCAGCAATCCGCGGCGATCCGCACGTAGGATCCGTACGTAGTGTCCGGCTTCAGCCGGACCGGAGCTACGTAGCGGCTTGAGCCGGACCCGCTCGGACCACCGCATTGCAGATTTTGCGATTGAAACGATTGAAGAGTGTTGACGATTCGACGAGTGTCGATTGGGAGAATTGATTGTTTCAATCGAAACATTGTCGATTCGAGCATGGCGTGGGTTGTGCTGACACATCGGCGGCATGGTCACTGCCCGTGATCTTCGGCAGCGGGCCGAAACCTTCGCAGTCGACGTGATGAAGCTCTGTCGCGAGCTGCCTCCGACACCTGAGGCTCGCAACATTCGCGATCAGCTGGCGCGTTCGGCCACCGGCATCGCTGCGAACTACCGCGCTACGTGCCGAGCGCGATCGCGTGCGGAATTCCTTGCGAAGCTCGGCATGGTCGTGGAGGAAGCAGACGAGAGCCAGATGTGGCTGGACATGGTGCTGCGGCTGCATCTGGCCGGCAGCGCCGAGGCTGAGCGTCTGCGGCAAGAGGCCGACGAACTGACCGCGATCTTCGTCGCATCACGACGCACGGCGTCGCGATCACGTGCCGGCGGCAATCGAACAATCACCAATCAAAAATGAATTCCTTCAATCGCTCAATCGGCAATCGACAACAATCATCAATCGTCCAATCTGCAATCGGCAATTGCTGATTGCTGATTAGCGCCTTCCTTGCAGATCGTACGTGTAGAGAAACTTCGTCAGCTCGCGATTATCGGGAAAGTCCCGTGCGAGCGCGCGGGCGATAACGATCGCGTCGGCGAGGTTGCGCTCGCGTACCTCCATATCCCAGAGCGCGAACTTCGCTTCCGCCTGGACGTAGGGCGGCGAGGTCTCCTGCGCCGCTTCGCGAACCGCGTCGAGCCCGCGCTGTCTGCTGGCGCCGCCCAGCAGCCACCGCGTGCGGCGCGGAACCTTCGTATCGACGATGTAGTCGATCCACGCGCGCGCGACGCGGGCGCGCGCGCCGCGGATCGGCCGTGATCTACCTCGGCCATGAAGGCCGACAGCAGCCCTTCACATGGATCGCACTGCGCCCACGCCTGCGTCTTGTTCTCGGATGTGCCGAGGATGCGTCGTATCTGAAAGTGCAGAGCGGAGCCGCGCAGTTCCGATGCGGCGAGATTGTCTGGAGTGGCCGTACGCACGGCCAGGGCAAGCGCGGCCGCGGCGTCGTACCGACGGCTATAGAAGAGACGCTGCGCTTCGTCCAGCGTCGCCGCACGCACGGGCTGGTCGGCCGACGCGCGTACCGCCGCAGCCGCGGCGATTATCGCGACGAACGCGGTCATGAAGATGGCTGGAAATGACATTCTCACACCCACCGTGCGCCGTAAGTCGGCTACAAGAAGGGTGCCGCGAGGCCACTGCGAGCGCGGGTAATTGTGAAATTACCACTCGAGGACCGACCCCCACACTTCGGGCAGCGCGGTTCACAGGGGGTCACCTCGCCGGGCGGTCAAACCCCCGAGCGGCGGGGATCGTCCGCCAAGAGCCGGACACTACGTACGACTCGGTCCGTTCGGCGTCGCTACCCGGCGCTGACTACGTTGCCTTCCGGCGTGACGTATCGCCTGACCAGCCCCAGCAGATCGTCGAACCGGAACGGCTTTTCCAGCAGGGCGTCGGGCCGCAGGTGCGCGCGATCGCGGGCATCGAGCTCAGACGCGGTCACCACGATGGTAGGGATGCTCGCGAGTACCGGATGGGTGAGTTGTTGTGCGCGCAGGTCGCGTCCGCTGACGTTCCCCGGCAGCATGAGGTCGAGCAGGATGAGCGCGAAGGCGTCAGGATCGTCGGCGAGCTGTCGCTGTCCGTCCTCGCCGGTGCCCGCGTCAGCCACCAGATATCCGTGCAGCTCCAGCAGCTGCGCCAGGCCCTGCCGCACGTCGTCGCGATCTTCGACCACCAATATCGCTCCGCGCCGCGGACATGGATGCGGAGCGCCGGATTCGACGTGGCCGTTCGTCGCGCCTGCTAGCTCGTGCGGATAGGGGCCGTTGCTCATGCTCGAAACCGGTGACCACCGGCACATCATGATATGTGCCATGAAATACAGGAAGATCCGCGTGCACTAACATGCGCTGCCATCGGCACTTAACACGACTCAGGGCCCGGAAGTCTGGCCCCGCGTCTTCCCGACGAGTGACTGAAAAAGCGACACGCCGGGCAGGCAATATTTCCCTGCCTGCGATTTAGCTCTGCCGCTGCTCGACTTTGATTGTGCGGATAACGATCGGCGTGCGCGGACGATCGCGCTCATTGGTCGCGGCGCTGCCGATTCTGCGGACGATGTCCATGCCGTCGGCCACCTCTCCGAACACGGAGTGCCGATCGTCGAGGTGCGGGGTGGGAGCCAAAGTGATGAAGAACTGCCCGCCGTTGGTATCCGGCCCTCTGTTTGCCATGGACAGGATGCCGGCCTTGTTGTGCCGCAGCTTTGGATGGAACTCGTCTGCGAACGTGTATCCGGGGCCGCCGATGCCCTCCCCGAGTGGATCGCCGCTCTGAATCATGAATCCGTCGATCACGCGGTGGAAGATCACGCCGTCGTAATACGGCTTCGTGACGGTCTGGTTGGTGCGGGGGTCCTTCCACGGCTTGGTGCCCTCGGCCAGGCCGACGAAGTTCGCAACGGTCTGGGGAGCCTCCTGATCGAACAGGCGGACGGTAAAGCTACCTTCGCTCGTGTCGAACTGTGCAAACAGACCCACCGACCGTGTCTCCTTCCGCGTTGGATCCCCGATCCCCGATCTCGGGATCCGGGATCCCGTGCCAACCAAGCGCCACAGGATATCATGCAGCCAATGAGCGTCAGCGTGCGCACGCCGGCTGATGATGCGCTCGATGCAGTCGTATCGGGCACCGGCGACAACCCGTTCTCCGTTCTCGGACCGCACCGTGTGATGGTCGACGGTCGATCAGCGCTGGTCGTGCGCACCATGCAGCCGTCGGCGTCGGATGTCCAGCTCGTGACGCCGGCCCGGGTCTTCGGCATGCAGCGACGAAGACCTGAAGGGATCTTCGAAGCGACTGTGCCCCTCGACGGCCCACCCGAGGAATTCGTGTACTGGTTCCGCGTGCGCGAAGCGAGCGAAGTGCGGGACGTCGGCGACCCATATCGGTTCGGGCCGGTACTGACTGATTACGACCTGCACCTGTTCGCCGAGGGGACGCACTACCGTGCGTGGAAGCGGTTCGGCGCGCATCGGATGACAATCGGACACCAGACCGGTGTGCATTTCGCCGTCTGGGCGCCGAACGCTCAGCGCGTCAGCGTCATCGGCGACTTCAACCGGTGGGACGGCCGCACGCACGCCATGCGCCGCCTGATCCCATCGGGTGTCTGGGAGATCTTCATTCCGGATCTCGCCGACGGCATGCCATACAAGTACGAAGTGCGGACGAACGCCGGACACCTGCTGCAGAAAGCCGACCCCTGCGCGCGACGCTTCGAAGTGCCGCCCAACTCGGCATCGGTCATCTGGTCGGATGGCGGCTACCGGTGGGGTGACGGCGACTGGATCCAGGATCGCGAATCATTCGGCGGCTGGCACGATCGGCCGATGTCGATTTACGAGGTGCACCTCGGCTCATGGCGGCGAGTCCCCGAGGAAAGCTACCGTCCGCTCACGTATCGCGAGCTGGCGACGACGATGGTTCCATACGTCCGGGAGATGGGCTACACGCACATCGAGCTGATGCCCGTGCTCGAGCATCCATTTACCGGGTCGTGGGGCTACCAGGTGATCGGATTCTTCGCGCCCACAAGTCGCTTCGGCACGCCGGATGACTTCCGCCACTTTGTCGACGAATGTCATCGTCACGGGCTCGGCGTCATTCTCGATTGGGTACCCGGCCACTTTCCCAAGGACGAGCACGGCCTTGCGCACTTCGACGGGACGGCGCTTTACGAGCACGCCGATCCCCGGCAGGGCGAGCATCGCGAGTGGGGCACGCTCGTGTTCAACTACGGGCGCAACGAGGTTCGCAGCTTTCTGTTCAGCAGCGCGCTGTTCTGGCTCGAGGAATTTCATCTCGACGGCCTGCGCGTGGACGCCGTGGCGTCGATGCTCTACCTCGATTACTCGCGGAATGAAAGGGATTGGATCCCGAATCAGTTCGGCGGCCGGGAAAACCTCGACGCCGTGTCGTTCCTGCAGCAGCTGAATACCATCACCCATGGCACCGTACCCGGGACGATCACCGTTGCAGAGGAATCGACCGCGTGGCCGGCAGTGAGCCGCCCCGTGTACGTGGGGGGACTCGGCTTCAGCTACAAGTGGAACATGGGCTGGATGCACGACATGCTGCAATACGTCAAGGAAGATCCCGTGCATCGCCGCTGGCATCACAACAAGATCACGTTCTCGATGCTGTACGCCTTCACCGAGAACTTCATCCTCCCCTTCTCTCACGACGAGGTCGTCCACGGGAAGCGCGCCATGCTCGACAAGATGCCTGGCGACCTGTGGCAGAAGCACGCGACGCTGCGCACCCTGTACGGGTACATGTTCGGGCATCCCGGCAAGAAGCTGATGTTCATGGGGTCCGAGTTCGGCCAATGGCGTGAATGGAACTGTGAGGAGAGCCTCGACTGGCATCTGCTGAAGGAGCCCATGCACGCGGGTCTTGCGCGATGGGTGCGCGAGCTCAATGCCATCTATCAGCGTGAGCCCTCGCTCCACCAGGTCGACTTCGACGGTGCGGGCTTCACCTGGATCGATTGCAACGACAACGAGAACAGCGTGATTTCACTGATTCGCCGCGCGCGCGATCCGGAGGACTTCACCGTCATGGTGGCGAACTTCACGCCCGTGCCCAGGCCAGGCTATCGCGTCGGCGTTCCCGCTGGCGGCTGGTACCGGGAGGTGCTCAACAGCGATGCCGAGTCTTACGGAGGCAGCAACATGGGGAACAGCGGAGGGATGATGACCGATCCGATCGCAGCGCACGGCTACGATCAGTCGTTGTCGTTGATCGTGCCGCCGCTCGGGTTCCTGCTGTTGAAGCGTTAGCCTTCAGGCTTCCGGGCCAGCGAGGGCCTCGACCTCGTCCATCGCCGGAATTCCATCGATCGCCCCCAGGCGCGTGCAGCTCAGCGCGGCGGCTGCGTTCGCAAACCGGAGAATGTCGGCCGGAGAATCACCGCGCAGCAACGCGGCGATAAATGCGCCACGGAACACGTCGCCGGCGCCTGTTGTATCGACCACCTCGACCGGCAGTCCCGGCGCATGATGGAGCCGATCGCCCGCCAGCAGCATAGCGCCTCGAGCGCCAAGTGTTACGCACGACATGTCGCAATCGTACGTAATGTCGCAATCGTACGTAGTGTCCGGCTTTAGCCGGACCTTTTCTTTGCCTGATCCCAAAGGACCCGGCCTACGTTGCGCTCGGATCTTGCGCAGCCCTCGCTCGAAATCTCCTTCGCCCGTCAGCTGTTCGACAACGTGCTCCGCGAAAATCGGAATCGTCACTGCCGCGACGAGCTCCTCGGTGCGTTCCGTCACTCGTTCGATGTCGCTCGTCACCGGAATGCCCGCCGAACGGCCAATCGATGCCGCGCAGATCGCGGCATCCTCATCGACGTCGTCGACGTGAATCAGTCTCGACTGGGCGAGGACTGACGGATCGATCTCCCGGTGCTGCAGCGCGAGCGCTGCGTCGCGCTGCCAGAGCACCACCCGTTCGCCCCTGCGGTCATCCACAAGGATCACGGCGAATGCGTTCTTTGCGCGGTGCACATAGGCGTGCTCGGCATCGACCCCACGCGCCTTCAGCTCACGCCGTATGAGTGTGCCGTTCTCGTCGTCGCCTGTCACGCCGACGTACCTGGCGCGCAGCCCCATCGCCGCGCACGTGCACAGTGCGGTCGTCGTCTGTCCGCCGCACAGGATGGCGTGATGCGTTATGCGCAGCTTGGCAGCCTGCGTGTCGGGATGCGGGAACTCAGGCAGGCGGTAAACGTAGTCAACCGAGTTAGCGCCGACACCGACGACATCGAAAGGGACGGCGTTCACACTTCTCGGTTCTCACTTCTCGGTTCGTGTTCACGTTCGGTTCGGAGTTCAAGGTTCGCGGATGCTGTTCGGTTCGCGCACAGAGCGAACCGGGAACATTGAACCCGGAACCCGGAACCGAACCTGAACACGAACCGAGAACCCAGCATCGAGAAGTGTGAACGCCGCGTTGTTCTCAGTTCGTCTTCGCCACCGTCCCGAGTGCGTCGGTGAACGTGCTCCACGGCACCGGCTTGCCATGGACCGGCGCTACCGTCCCGACATTGAGCTTCATCCGCTGCACCTGATTCATGAAGCTGCGCATCGCCGGGAGCTGTGCAGGCCGCGGCGCTTCATGCGTGTCGAACAGGTCTGCCTCGAATGCAATGCGTTCGTTCGGCAACCAGGCCATCAACATCCCCGTGACGTGCTGCAGCGGCTGCACGTAATAGACGTGCAGACTCCGCGTGTCGTCGGTGATGACGTAGCGTTCCTGGATCGCCTCGTAGTTATACCCCTCCGCCACCTCAGTGGGCGGCCAGAGCGACACGATGTCGGGCTTCACCGTCCTCGCCTTGTACGTCAGCACATCCCGGTTCATGAACTTGAGGTTGATGTAGTGCAAGACGGCGGTTGCCCCGATGTGGTTGTACGTTCGCAGTCCGCCGATGTGGTCGAAATGCGGGTGCGAGACGATCACATAGCGGATCGGCTTGTTGGGTGCCAGCTTCGCGACTGCCTCGATGACGGCAAGGCTGCGCTCTTCGTTGATGGGTGCCTCGAACACCGCGACGAAGTCGCGGAACTCGACCATGTAGCTGTTCGCCGGGCCGCCGCCGAGCAGGTACACACCGTTGGCGAGCTTCTCAACGTCGACGCGACCGTAGTTCGGCGCGGGCGCCTGCTTCACCGACTCGGGCACGGGCACGGGGTCATCGCAGGCGTTGGCCTGCACCATCGGGAACTTGCCTCCGTACCCGTTGTGACCGGTGGTGTCCGAGGCGAATTGCCAGTTGTCATCCCAGCCTTGGTGCGAGTGCCAGGCAATCGGCCACTTCGCGTTTCCGGCGGCGATGAAATTGGTCGACTCGTGCTCGATGTTGAAATCGCCGAGCGCGGGCTCGTTCACCGTCGTCTTGATGCGGGTGATGACGTTCTGGCTGTTGATCGTGGCGTCAACGCGGTACTTGCCGAGCACGGTGATCCCGACAACGTGCACCTTCTCTGGCGCGACGACGTTGCCGTCGCGTCCTTTCTCGAGCTGCTCCCAGCGCCACACTGCCCTGGGATTCGCGCCCGGCTTCCTCGCGGCCTTCAAAAAGCCGTGCGGAGTCAGCCAGATGTCGAGCTGATAGACCTCGGCCAGCTCCGGAGGCACCGCGACAGGTGTGCCGTTGCCGTCGATGTGCCAGGCGTACTGCCCATTCACGATGTGCGTCTGGCGCACTTCCTTCTGTACGGGCGTGCCGTCGACCCATCCGATGCCGTACTTCCATGCACCCGGGTTGCCGCCGGGCTTCCGATCGAACGTCTCCTTGCTCGTCCCGGTCTCCCAGTTGATCGTTCGCGTGTAATTGGCCATCTCACTGCGTTGCCAATCGATGTTTGGCGCGTTCTCGAACGTCTGTCCCACCGGTCCGCTGTAGCCAGTACCCGAGAACGTGACGCATCGCAGGTTCGCTTCGCCGATCTCCTTGGACGCCGCCGCCAGAATCGGTGCGGGATCCACGTACCCGGGCGGATACTGCTGCGCCGGAAGACCGACGCCCAGCACCAGGACCGAGCCAATCACACCGAACCACAATTTCCTGGCCATTGTTCCTCCTAGCGCGCGTTTCGAGTCGCTGTGGCGCATTCGCGACCACCGGCGTGACAAGCTGCTGCAGACGAAGGGTTGGACGCTCGCCGCGCCCCGGTGACGCGGCCGATTATACGATTCGGCGGCTGCACTCATACAGGGCTATCGCGGCTGCCGCGGCGACATTGAGCGAATCCACGCTGGACGAGATCGAAATGCGCGCCTGGAATTCACAGGCGTCGAGGGCAGCCGGCGTCAGCCCTTCCCCCTCGTGCCCGAGCGCCACGACGACCGGTCGCGTGCCAAGCGCGTCCATGGTGGAGCGGATGGTAGAGGCGGACGCGGCCGGAGTCAGCGCCACGGTCGCGAATCCCGCCCGACGAAGCTCCTGAAGTGCCAGAGCCGCGCTCGCCACGCGGGCGAAAGGGACGACAAGCGCTGCGGCCATCGACGTGCGGATCGCCTTGCGATACAGCGGGTCGGCCGATGCCTCGTCCAGCAGGACGGCGCCAGCGCCAAATGCGGCGGCGTTGCGAAAGATGCCGCCGATGTTGTCGGCGTTTGCCACGCGTTCGAGCAGCACGACCGTCGGGGCATCCGCCACCGCCTGCTGCCATGCCATCGGATGCGGTCGTTCGCCAATGGCCAGACATCCTCGGTGAATGTTGAACCCGCTCACCTCTTTCATGACCGCTGGCGACACGACGTAGACAGGCAGGTCCGGCCGCGCGTCGAGCACGTCGGCGAGCGCCGCGTGAGGCGGGTTCGGTCACCATCACCGACCGCGTCGCGTACGAGCTCTCGGTCAGCAGTCGCCTAACGACCAGCCGCCCTTCCGCGACGAAGATCCCGCGCTCGCACAGCAGCTCAGGGTCGGGAACGTTGCGAAAGTCGGAGAGGCGAGGGTCGGTTGGGTCTGAAATAAGTAGAAAGTGCAAAGTTTAAACTTGGAAAGTAAGTTCAAAAGTACAACAGGCTGGATCGAAGCATTAGATATTTCGCTGAATCCGCCGATCAGGAGGCGCATCGCCGAAGGGTGGTGAAGCGCCCTGCTGACTCGCACAACGAGAACGCGAGGACGATCGAGGTCGCTGCTAGTTGGCCGCGTCACGGCAGCAGATGAGCATTGCCGATGTGTTCGGCTGGCGCCGACCTGCGCGTACGCCGACATGAATCGCCTGAAATCGAACGAAGCGATTCTCCGACGCGAGTTCGTGCCCCGCGATCCGTGATGTCACGAGTAGCGCGCACGCTTTAGCGTGCGCGATCTTCCGCGATTGCCTATCTCTGGCCGCGCAGGCTAAAGCCTGCGCTCTACGGCTGCGACACGGCGAGAGCCGGAGTGAGATTTCCGGCGTACAGCGCCGGAAGGCGGCGGCCGATCACAGCGGCGATGCTCATTGGTTCGTGGGCATGAGTTCAAGTTTGAACTTGCTTGGCCCGTTCCCACCCCCGATAAGTCCCCAGCACCCGGCTCCATCTTGCAAACTCGCCAAGTTGCGCGAGCGCGCGGGCGCAGGCGAGGTCGTCGCGTCGCGCTTCGATGTCGACGTAGAACAGATACTCCCACGGACGCCCTCGAATCGGCCGGCTCTCGAGCTTGCTCAGGTTGATGTCGCGCAGGGCGAACACGCTGAGGGCCTTGAACAGCGAGCCTGGCGTGCTGGGCAGCGCGAACACAAGTGTCGTCTTGTCGCCGTCGGTCGGCTGAGCGCCGCCGATCACGAAGAAGCGTGTGATGTTGAACTCGTAATCCTGTACCGCTTCCTGCAGCACCTCGAGCCCGAACACCTCGGCCGCGCGGCGCGACGCGAGCGCCGCAGCGGATCTGAGCTGCTGCTCGGCCACCAGCTTGGCGCCACCCGCCGTGTCGTACACCGCTTCGACGGTGACGCCCAGGTCTTTCAGGTACCGCTCGCACTGGGCGAGCGCCTGCTGGTGCGAATACACGATCTTCACGTCTTCGACTTTGGTACCAGGCAGCGCCTGCAGACAGTGAATGACGTCCAGCTCGACTTCGCCGGTAATCGGGATCTCGTGATCGACGAGGAGGTCGTAGTTGCGGTGAATGGTTCCGCCGATGGAGTTCTCCATCGGCACGATCCCGTGCGTTGCGCGCTTGTGCAGCACGGCATCGAAGACCTCGTCGAACGTCTTGCACGGCAGCGTTTCCGTGTGCGGGGAAAAAAGCAGGGCCGCCGCCTCGCTGTAGGCGCCCGGTTCACCTTGATAGGCAATCCTCATGGCAATTTGCGATTAGTGATTAGTTAGTGATTCGTGAATTATTCGGGATTGCTCCAAGGAGTGTAGTCAAAACGCCGACAATCACCAATCACTGGAGCTGATTCGCGTTGCCTTCGAGGATGCCGCGACGTGTGGGATGTTCTGCGATGTTCGGTTCGCGGGTGTTCGCCGACGACCGTTTATCTCACCATGGGCAGTCCGAGGACGACAGACGCCACGATGGAAAGAATCGACGCGACGAGGCAGCCGACGGCGATGACCATGTGATCGATGCGTTCGGGCTTCAGGGGATCGAGCAGGCGCGCTGCGAGATAGCCTCCTCCGAAGCCGCCCGCGTGCGCGTAGTTGTCGATTCCCGACATGAGAAAGCCCATGAAGACGAGCATGAGCGCGTAACTCGTAGCGTAGCTGCGAGCCATGCTGCTGCCGCTGCGATGCCCGTAATGCAGGATCGCGCCGATCAGACCCGCAACGGATGCCGAAGCGCCGATTGTGAACGAGCTTCCACGCAGGAACGGAATGGCTGGGAAGAACACCGCACATGAGCTCAGCGTAAAGCCGCAAACCGCCGCAGCCGTGTAAATGATCACCGTCCTGCCCGGTCCAAATAGTTCCGCGACGGCCGGCCCGAGCTGACGCAGCGCCATCATGTTGAACAGAATGTGGATCGCGCCGCCGTGCAGCCACGCAGCGCTCAGGACTGTCCACCATCGACCGTATCCGAAGACGGGGACCCCGCCGCTCGCTCCGAACAGAAACAGGCTTGGAAGACTCGGTGACAGGAACGTGAACAGTCCGCCCGTGCCGATGCTGCCGCCCGACGCAAGCAGGGTCAGGACATAGAGCACCACGCAGGTGCCGATGACGAACGGCACGAACCCCATGTCTTGCCCGAGCGCCCGGATTGCCGGCGCGAAGCCCCACAACCCGGGATTCCGGCGTCCGCAGTTGTAGCAGCGATCGTCGTTCACGCCGACGAGGACACCGCACGACGTGCAGAGGACCGATCCGCTCGTTTGCCGCCTGAGCACCTGTTCGATGGTAGCATTCAAAACTGCGAAGTGGTAACTCAGGTAGCCGCGTCATCGACGTTCCAACCACTCGAACCACTAACGGCTCAACCATCAACAGATATGCGCATCATCGTCGCCATCACTGGCGCCACCGGAGTCATATACGGTGTGCGGCTGCTCGAGCGGCTTCGTGAAGCTGCAATCGAGACGCATCTCGTCGTCAGTCGCTGGGGCGCCCGGACGCTGCTGCACGAGACGCCTTACTCTCGCGAGCAGGTCGAGGCGCTGGCGCACACCGTCTATGCGTCGAACGACATGGGGGCTGCGATTTCGAGCGGATCGTTTGCGACGGCGGGGATGATCATCGCGCCATGCAGCGCGAGGACGCTCGGCGCGATCGCACACGGGTTCGGCGACAGCCTGATCCATCGCGCGGCCGATGTCGTCCTGAAGGAGCGCCGAAAACTGGTGCTCGCGGTACGTGAGGCGCCGCTGAACGATATCCATCTCGAGAACATGCTCAAGCTCTCGCGGATGGGTGCCGTCATCCTTCCGCCGGTGCCCGCCTTCTACAACAATCCCCGCTCACTCGCCGACATCGTCGAACACTCGGTTGCGCGGATGCTCGACCAGTTTGGCGTGGAGGTTCCAGGCGCGGCGCGGTGGGAAGGGAATATGCGCGTCGGTGGAAGGACGGAAGACTGAATTCGTCAATCCGTCAATGATTTGTGCGCCCGGCGCGCTTCTTCCAGGGCGCGCTCGGCGTCCGCAACGGCCTGGGTGGCTTCTTCCGCTTCGGCGGCGATGCGACGCGCTTCGTCCCGTGCCTTTTCGGCCTCGGCAACGACCTTCTCCAGCCGCGCAGCGAGCGCGTCGTGCTCCTTCTTGGTGTCCTTGGCGCGCGCAGCGGCCTTCTTGAGCGTCGCTTCGGCCCGCGCTTCGTTTCGTTGTGCCTGCTCCAGCGAACGTTGGGCCTCGCGGATTGCGGCCGTCGCCGCTGCGAGCCGCTCCCGGCGCTCGGCTTCGTCCCTCCGTTTCCGCTCCTCAGGACTCAGCTTCTTTTCGGACGCGGTCGTTCGTCCACGCTGCGACACGAAGGGCAGCACACGGTTGGGACCGTGCTCGCGAGCTGAACGATCCGAACCACCCGAACGCCCCGAAGGCACGAGGGATGCGAGCGCCTCGAAGCCTGGCGGATCGATGTCGCCAGTGAGACGTCCAGCGGCGGGCGTCGCCTCTCGACTTCCGTAGGTCGCCAGCGCTTCGAGAGTCGTTGTGATGCGGCGCATCAGATCGGGCGATGGCGTGTGCCCCGCCTCCCGGAGCAGGGCAGCGGCATCCTGACTGAGTTCGGACAGTGCCACGCGCCGCGCTTCCAGTGGCTCGCGCAACTCGCCGCCTTTACCTCGGAGCTGCGACGCCTGGGCCGAGCGAAGTCGGTCGCCCGCCGCCAGCAGCCGCTCGAATGGCTCGCGATTCTTCCAATAGAGCTGGTTCACCGCCCACGCCGATACCGGGGGCTTGGCCAATCCTTTGACACGCTCCGCATCATCGGCGTGCCCGGCTTTCTTGAGCGTCGCCGCGAGCGCGTTCCGTGCCGCCGTGAACTCGTTCAGCGGCAGCCGAAACAGCGCGTCGATCTCTGAGTGTGACGTCGCCAATCGAACAATTCCAATCGCAAATCATCAATCACGAATCACTAATCACAAATCTGATTGGACCTAGTCTGTCACACCCCATCCCTATCCTTGTTGGTAGAGAGGGAGGGGAAATCCGATGGCCGCGCAACTTGCGTTGTACGAATGTCGAACGCCAGCGTCGCCTCCGCGTCCGACGCGCAGAACGCGGGTGCCGATGTGTGCGTCGTGCCGGGCGCGCGAAGCCCGGTACGGCTTCAGGTCGCAGCTGGACGATCCGCTGGTGGACCGTCCGCGCACGCTCTGCTTCGAATGTTTCCGGGTGGAAATGGCGCGCCGTCAGGACTCGGCACGCGCTGTTCAGGTAAGGCTGCCGCTCGATCGAACGCTAGAGGCGCTGCACCTTCGACGCCGCCGAGCTCAGATAGCCGCCAGGAGGGCCATGGGGATACGTTGAAGTTCTACTTGCCTCGAAACGTTTCCGCGCTTCCCGGCGCACTGAAGTTCACCGGCTGATCGGCGGCACGTCCTGTCACGGTGTACATGCCGCGGAGCTGGAAAAAGTCCAGGCGGTTCGCGAGTGTGTCGAGGCCCGCGGCGCCAGCCGTTGCGGTGGTGGCGCCTGGTCGCGTCACCATCGACTCCACGTGGAATCTCAGTTGGAGGTCAACATTGTTGCCCCGCCCTGTCACGGTAATGGTACGCGGCTGGCCACGTTCGTCGTTTGTTTCCACAATCGTGACGTTGGTCGTGTAGGCGAGCGGCCCGTTGGGCCCGACGACGCCAAGAAAGCCCGGCAGCCTGTCGGGATCGGCGGCTTCGCGCGGAGGGAAAATGCGGCCGTATAGCAGCGACAAGTCGTCGTGCTGAACCTGTCCCCAGCGCCACGACATGCCTTTCCAGAATCCCCAGTTGTGGTCGTGGTATCCGACCCCGCCGTCCAGCGAGATGCGTTCGCCGTTCACGTCGAGCGCTCCATTGAGTGCGCCTGACATCACGGGCACGACATATCCGGTGAGCCACCCGCGCGCGCCCGTGAATTCCGCACGCGGAAACAGGCGGCCAGGCGAGGCGTCGACCGTCAGATCTCCCACCACGCGTCCTCCCTTCGGCCCGCGAAGATCGAGGTGGATGTGGTATCGAGTGCCCTCGAGCCGCACCGAGCTCGCGCCGATCGTGAGGTCGGGGGCGGACAGCGCAGCGCCGTTCGTAATCGGGTGAGTCTCGTCGTAGTTCTCGACGCCGTTGCCGCGGTCCAGTTGGAGCCGCACGCTCGCGTCCCGCCGATCCTCGCCGCTCATCGGCCCGACGATGAACGTGAGATAGAAGCGAGCATGCGGGGAACGGCCGTTGAAATACAGCCACTCGGCCCATGACGATGCCCACTCAGGTGCGTCCGGGATGCCGCTGAACCGGTCGAGATGCCGCAGCAGCTTTTCGGGTGTGTTCTGCGTCCACGCGGTATCGTCCGGCGAATCACGCCAGGCCGCGACGGCTGCGGTCTCACGGTCGCCAATCGCGCGTTCGAGGCTCGGAATCCCGCCCTGCGCCCGCACGCGCGTCGCGCGGCCCTCGTGCAACAGATACAGCGTTGACGAGTGCGACGGCGACGCGACGCGGATGCGAGGACGGATCGCGTCGGACTGCAGCGGCCCGGCCAGAACGAGCTGGCCCGGAACGTACGGACCGAGTCGAATCAGCACATCGCCGCCTCCGACGAGTGCCGGAGCACGTGACTGTTCGAGCACGACTTCGGCGACACCCAAGAGAATGGCCATGACGCCGACGCCGACGCCGAATCCGGCCGCCAGAACGGCGCTTCGCACCGGATGGGCGACGAGCGATCGGACAGCCAGCCTCCCAATCACTGCAATACCTCGTCCTCGATGCGCCCATCTCTCATCGTCAGTACTCGCGTCGCGCGTGCCGCCAAAACGGCGTCGTGCGTGACGATCACGAGTGCAGTGCCGTCGGCGTTGACGCGATCGAGCAGTGCCGCCACCTGCTCGCCCGTGATCTGATCGAGCTCGCCCGTCGGTTCGTCCGCCAGCAGCAGCCGCGGACGGTTGGCAAGCGCGCGTGCGATCGCGACTCGCTGCATCTCGCCGCCTGAGAGTTGCGACGGACGATGATCTGCGCGCGCGCCGAGCCCGACGTACTCGAGAAGCTCGAGACTGCGCTTCCGCCGCTCGGCCTTCGGTACGCCTGCCTCCGACTGGGGCAACTCCACGTTTTCGGCCGCGGTCAGCATCGGCAGAAGAAAGAACCGCTGAAACACGAACCCGATGTGGCGGAGTCGAAGGAGGCTGCGCGCGCGGTCGTCGAGCGCCGATATGTCGCGGCCGTCGAAGGTCAACGTCCCTGAAGACGGCGTATCCACGCAGCCCATCATGTGCAGCAGCGTTGATTTACCGCAGCCCGACGGTCCTCGAATGGCCGCGTGTTCTCCCCGTCCGATCGTCAGCGTCACGTCGCGCACCGCGACAACCGGTCCGGCCGGCATCGGGAAGATGCGGCTCACGTTGACGGCGGAGAGAACAACATCGTTCACGCTTCTCTGTTCTCCCTTCTCTGTTCGTGTTCAGGTTCGGTTCGGTTCGTCGAACGTGAACACGAACCGAGAAGCGAGAACCGAGAAGTGCGAACGGTACAGATCACGAGATCACCTCGCTGCGTAACGTGGCTGCAATCGGAAGCCGGGCGACGATGCGCATCGGATAGAGGGCGGCGATGATTGCGGTAGCGGCCAGCAGACTGCCATGGACGAGAAGCGCTTTCGGCTCGAAGACGAAGAAGTGCAGCTCGGCGGGTATGCCGGGCATTCTCTTGAGGATGCCGTCGAGCCATGTGGCCAGCAGGACGCCCAGCGGCAGCGAGAGCAGGCCTCCAATGCCGACGATGAGCGCCGATTCGCAGAGGACATCCAGCACAACTCGGTTGCGCGAAAAACCGAGCGCCCGCAGCGCGGCTACTTCGCCCAGTCGCTGATTCACCGAGACGGTGAGCAGCACCGTGATGAGCAAAAGGGCGAACGAGATTGTGATGGTCGACAGGACGGTCGAGATCTGCCGGAAGTATGTGAACCCGCCTTGCTGAAGCTGTCCGATCGCTTGCTCGTTGGTGAAGACTCGGAGGTCTGCGCCGATGGCGGCGATGTCGGCCGCGGCGGCGTCGGGATTGCCGGTCGACGTCACCGCCACGAAATCCGCGACATCAGCTTGAGGCGTTCCGCAGGCTTCCGACAAGCTCGCCGCAGTCGTGCCGGCCGCCGACTCCTCGGGCGCTTCGAACGGTAGCTCCGCGATTCCGACTACCCGAAACTGCAACGATGGCGGTGCTTCGGATCCTCCCGCGCAGCTCGCCCGTACAACCACCATTGCGCCCGGTTCGACGTTCAGGGTTTCCGCGGCATGCTGATTGAGCACGAGCTCGTGTGAGCCGCGCAGATCGCGCCCTCGCAGGACGGTCCAGGGCGGCGGCGCCCCCTCGCCGATGCCGACAATCGAGCCGTCGTTCGCAGAAGCCGCAGTCGCTTCGAAGTCGGCGTCTTCCGTTCGGATGGTCAACGCGGACTGCACCGTCGGCAGCGCCGCGATTTTGGAAGCGAGCATCGAGGCATTCCGGATGTCGGGGCTTCCCGCCGGCAGCTGGTCCGTGGCAATGATTCGGATGTCGAAGCCCATTCGCTCGAAGAGATTCCGCATCGACACGACAAGGCCTTCGGAGAGAAGGAGCATATCGAACAGCAGCGCGCCGACGGCGGCAACGCCGAGGACGCCGAGCGTCGAGCGAGCCGGCTGGCGCACGAGGCTGCGCCAGGCAAACGGGAGTGCGGTCATCGGCGAGCAAGCCTCAATGCGCCGCGTCGAAGGAGGGCCCACGAGGCAGCAACGGTGGCGAGGGCGCCGAGCGGCACGCCGATGGCGAGGCACGTCGCGGCGACGCCAGGACTGACGCGCACGAACACGAGCGCGGTGTCGTACCGCCACTGAAAGAACGCGTTGATGAGTCCTTCGGAAGCGAGTGCCAGCGCCAGGCCGAAGAGGGCGCCGACGCTCGCGATGACGAGGCCTTCCACGAGCACCTGCAGCAGAATGCGCCGCGCGGGGAACCCGATCAGCCGGAGTACGCCAATCGTCTCGCGGCGCTCGTCGACCAGCATGATCGTGAGCGCGAGCAGGAATACCGTCGCTGCGACGATCGTCACGGCTGCGATGGCGAAATGAAAACGCTCGAGGACGACGAATGTGCTGCCGAGGCCGGCCGCGCCCTCGGCCCGGCGTGCGACGACACCCGGGGTGCGCGTGTTCAACTCGCGCGCGATGTCGGCGGCCGAATCCGGATCGACGAGCGCAACATTGATGCTGTCCACGTGCTCGGCGCCAGCGGGCTGGAGATCGAGATTGAGAAGATCCGGAAGGTGCAGCCGGACCTCCCGCGGGACGCTCCCGAGCCTTGCCGGGTCGGGTGTCGGTTCGTAGATGCCGGCAACCCGGAACTCGCGTGCGCGCGTCCCTTGCGCGTCGTTGGCCAGCCGAACCGTATCGCCGACGGAGAGCTCTTCGAGCGCGGCCAGCTGACGCGACACGAGGATTTGCGGCAGCTCCTGCGCGTGCAGGACCGCAATCGACGTAATGAGGGTGGCTGCCAGGGCCAGGAAAACGCGCGTCACGCCTTACTCATATCGACGATTCGCGTCCATTCCGCGTCGCTGACGGGCATTACCGAGAGCCGCGACATCCTGACAAGCGGAAACGACGCGAACGCGCGATCCGCCTTGATAGCGGCCAGCGTAACCGGCCGCGCGAGCCTCTTTTCAGGGGCCACGTCCACCACGTACGACTTGCCGGCGCTGTCGCCTGGATCGGGGTACGCATCCCCCAGCGCACGTGCGATCGCGACCACGGCCTTTTCCTTGCCGGTGTGATAGTAGAAGATGCGGTCGCCCTTGCGGATGGTGCGAAGGTGTTTCTGGGCCAGCGGGTTGCGCACGCCTGCCCAGACGGTCTTCCGGTCGCGCTCGAGCTGGTCGTACCCGTAGTGCTCCGGCTCTTCCTTCACCAGCCACTGTGCCATGAGTCGGATTATATCGACAGTACTTCCGCCGCTTCGGGATCGCATCCAGCCCGGCGTGCGCGTGCTGTTCGTCGGGATCAATCCGGGCGTTCGCTCGTCGCTCACCGGTCATCATTTCGCTGGCTACTCGAATCGATTCTGGAAGCTGCTGTATGACGCGCGGCTCGTCCCTGACCCGATCACGTTCGTCGACGACGATCGTCTGCCGACGTGGGGTTACGGAATCACGAACCTCATCGCTCGACCCACTGCGGGGATCGACACGCTGCGCCGTGACGAGTTCTCGGCCGGACGCGCACGCGTCGTGCGTAAAGTGCGTCGCTATCAGCCCTGCCGTCGTCGCGCTTGTCGGCATCACGGTGTTTCGCGCAATGTTTCCGGATCACAAAGGCGCGGTATCGCTCGGCTTGCAGCTCGAGCGTCTGAACGGTGCGGCAGTGTTCGTGCTGCCTAATCCGAGCGGCCGCAACGCGGCGTTCAGCTACGCTCAGATGCTCGCGGCGTTTCGCGCGCTTCGCCGTTACAAGACGCGCGTTGCTGTTTGAGCTACGATACTTTGCATGGCTGCCACTCCCTCCACAATGCTCGATCTGGGTACCACGCTTCCCGCGTTCAGGCTGCGCGATATCAATGGAAAGGCCGTCACGTCCAACGACTTTGGAGCATCGCGCGGCCTGCTTGTTGCGTTCATCTGTCCGCACTGCCCATACGTGCGACACGTGCGCAACGAGTTTGCACGGCTGGCCCGCGACGTACAGCAGCGCGGCATCTCGGTGATCGCGATCAATTCCAACGACGCGACGGCGTTTCCCGACGACAGTCCCGAGGGCATGCGACAGGACGCGAGCGAGGTCGGCTACACATTTCCCTACCTCGTTGACGACACTCAGGAAGTGGCGAAGTCGTTCCGCGCTGCGTGCACGCCGGACTTCTTCCTGTTCGATAACCAGCGCCGGCTCGTCTACCGAGGCCAGTTCGACGACAGCCGTCCGCGCACTCAGGTGCCGGTCACCGGGAAGGACCTGATGGCCGCGATCGATGCGCTCCTTGCCGGGAAGCCCGTGTCGCCCGATCAGCGACCGAGCATGGGCTGCAACATCAAGTGGCTGAAGGGCGGGGAGCCGGATTACTTCCCGAACTAGCTGGTAGGTGGTAGCTGGTAGCTGGTAGTCTAGGTAGGTCTAGGTGGTAGTCGCTGGTTGGTATTTGCCAGTTGGAGTTAAGTTCAGTGTTCTTGCTACCAACTACCGACTACCAAGCTACGAGCTAGGCCTCAGTGCGTCATCGCATAGATCAGCACGTTGATGGCCACCTGATAGCCATCCACTGAGAACGCGTAGAAGTAGTTCGGATCTTCCCCCTCGCGCTCCCACGAATCGCTCACGTCGGTGTTGTGCGTCATCAGCACCATGACGTCACCCTTGGCGTTCGCGATCGCGCGTGCGTGTACCTGGGCGCTGTCGGCGCCGCGCTCCGACGTTCCACCCCGGCTGCCGTACCAGAAGTTGATGCTCGGAATCTGCGGCACGCCCCTTCAGGTCGAACATCGTGTGATAGATGGGGTGATCGGGCTGGAGGTCGAACATCGGGAATTCGGACGGCGGCAGCACCTTCCTGATCTGGGCCGCCCAGATGTCCCACGCGTACGATCCCCAGAAATCATCCACCCACAGGAAGCCGCCCTTCAGCAGGTAGGTTCGCAGCCGTTTCGCGTCGTCATCATTGAAGAAGAGCGTGCCCACTTCCTGCATCATGATGAACGGACACTGAAACAGCGCGTCGTCCGTGAGACGGACGATCAGATGGTCCGGCTGATCCGGCGCGTCGAAGCTGACCGAAACTCGTGTCAGCTCGGAAACACGGATCATCAGGTCTATGTCTGCGAGGGGATAGTCAGTCAGCCACCCGCCGCCGTCGCCGGCGGGATTCATGCGATAGGCAGCGCGGCAGTAGTGGAACTTCCCGTCGAAGCTTTCGGGCCGCGCCATGCGGGCGTTGATGCTGGCGTTGCCTCCGCGGCCGAACTGTGCCCAGGCCAGGCTGGAAAGCAGGACGGCAACTACCGCGACGGTCGCCGTGACCCGGAGTCTCATGGCAGCAGTTTACGCAATTTCCAGATTGACGGGCTCGGGAATTGGACGACAATTCGCAAGTCCGTCGGGATTCGTCGATTCAAGTCGCCAGGAGGCTGCCATGGATGCTAGACGGCGTTCGCGTGCGGTGATGGGAATCCGGTGGCTCATGTCTGCCGGGTTGGCGGCGGTTGCCGTGACATTTCCGGGCGTGACTGTGCACACGCAGGAGGTACAGGCGCCGAGTGCCGCGGCTCCAGCGGCAGTTCCCGCGCCGCGGCCGAGGCTGGCGCCCGAAGGGACGCCCGTTCACAGCGTCGATCTGATGACCTCCGAGGGGACCGCCGTGTTTCGCGGTCAGTGGCGGAACATGGACGCGCGAATTGTCGAAGCGCCGCCCAGGCCGAATGCCGCGCCGTGGAAGGTGTCGTACGACCTTCAGCCCAAGGCGGGGGCGGCAGGCTTTGACGACTCCTCGTGGCCGACGATCGAAGCGAAGGCCCTGGACGATCGCCGCGGGGGCGGTGGGGTGTTCATGACGTGGTACCGGATCGCGCTGACCATTCCACAGAAGATAGCCGACCTTGATACCACCGGCGCCATGGCGGTGTTCCACATCATTGTCGATGACTACGCGGAGGTGTGGGTGAATGGACAGCTTCCGCGCGCTGTCGGCAGGCAGAGCGGCAACATGGTTGTCGGTTTCAATCTGCCGAACCGTGTGATCATCAGCGACGCGGTCAAGCCGGGCGAACGGGTGGAGATCGCCGTCCTCGGCATCAACGGACCGATTTCACTCGCGCCGCTGAACCCGGTCTTCGTTCGCGAGGCCCGCGTCGAGTTCTTCAAGTGACCTTGCGTACGTAGTGTCCGGCTTTAGCCGGACCCAGGAGCAACCATGCGTCGCACGTTGCCCGTACTGTCCTTTGTTGCAGTGATCTGCGCGGCGTCCACCACGTTCGGTGACGACGGACTGCGGCTTATCACCATGGACCACCACGTGCGGGTGAAGTCCACTGCGCCGGGGTTCCACGGCCAGGACGCGCAGCTTTACGTGCGCGAAGTGGTGCTCGCAGGCACCGTGCTGCGTGGTGGTCCGGCTGCCGATCGCGTGGTGCTCTTCGTCCACGGCGCGGGCACGCCCGCGGAAGTCGCGTTCGACGTGCCTTACAAGGACTACAGCTGGATGGCGTTTCTGGCGAAGGCGGGGTTCGACGTTTTTTCCATGGACACGACCGGCTACGGACGGTCCACGCGGCCGCCGGCCATGAACGACCCCTGTAATTTTTCGAAAGAGCAGCAGGCGCAATTTGTTCCGAGCCTTATCCCGGCGCTGTGCGCGCCCTCTCATTCGGCCGCAATTACGACGATGGGGTCAGACTGGAACGACATCGGAGCGGTGGTCGATCATCTGCGTGCGCTAAGACGAGTGGAGAAGGTCTCGCTCGTAGCCTGGTCGCAGGGCGGACCGCGTGCAGGCGGCTATGCGGCGCGCAACCCTGACAAGGTGGCGCGGCTGGTCGTGTTGGCGCCTGCCTATGTGCGCCAGGGGCCGTCCGAAGCGCCAATTCCTCTGCCATCCGGCAACGGCCCGATGACCGCGCAGTCCCGCGCGGACTTCACTGCCAACTGGGATCGTCAGGTCGGCTGCGCAGACCAGTACGAGCCCGCGGCCAGCGACGCTGTGTGGTCTGAGATGTTGGCGTCCGATCCGGTGGGGGCGACGTGGGGCGCGGGCGTACGCCGCGCGCCGGCGGTGCCGACATGGGGCTTCAATCAGGCGGTTGTTGCCCGCATGCAGACGCCCTTCCTGATGGTCGCAGGCGCTCACGACAAACAAGTGGCGCCAGACCGCGTCCGGGAGCTTTATGCCGATCTCGGGTCGAAGCAGAAGGTCTTTATCGACCTGGCATGTTCATCCCACAACGCGATGTGGGAACAGAATCACCTGCTGCTCTTTCAGGCGTCGCTCGAGTGGCTGAAGGACGGCAAAGTGAACGGAACGTCAGAGGGCCTGCTGAAGCTCGGGTACTGACGTTTTGAACGAGAACGCCTCGAACGCGCCAGGCGGGCCGTGAAGGCCCGCCCTATGGCGCTATCTCGTCGCGCTAGCGTGCGATTTTGAACCTGTGCACCCGCCTGCCGCGATTCTCCGCAATGTAGACGTTGCCCTGTGAATCGACCGCAATCCCGTGCGGCTGGTTGAACTGGCCAGGAAAGTTTCCGGGGCGGCCGAAGTTGCCGACGATCTTCCCGCTTGCGCGGTCGATCATTTCGATCTGCGCGTTGTTCTGGTTGATCACGAAAAGGAGGCGCTGATCGGGCGAGAAATCGATCGCTACCGTAGAGCCGCCAAAATATGACGTGGCGCCGTTGGTCGGCGACGTCACTGGCGTCCATGGTACGTCGATGGCGCGCTTGAAGGCGCCCATCTTGTCGTACACCTGGATCCGGGAGCCGACGCGGTTGCAGACGTAGACGAGACCATCGCTGCCGATGGTCATGCAGTGCACGGTTTCCATGCCGTCCGGCTGCCATTGGCGCAGGAACGCACCTTTCGCATCGAATACCGCGATTCGGCGGTTGCCGCCGGCGCCCTCTCCATCCGACACATACACGTCGCCGTTCTGCCGATCGACATAGATGCTCGACGGCATGAAGAAGATCGGCGCGCTCGAATTCAGCGGCTTCCCCTTGACGGTCCCATCTGAAGAATCGACGACGCCTTTCTTGCCGATTTGGAGGAGGAGCTTGCTGCCGTCATGGGTGAATTTCTGCACCATGCCGGAAGGAGCGCTCGCAATCCAGATGTTGTTGTCCTTGTCGACGTGGCACGAGTGGAGTCTTGGATCGAGCAGTTTCAAATCGCCCCACGAATTGACGACGTTGCCCTCGCGGTCGAACTCGATGATCGGCGGAGCCAGTCGTCCTGAGCTGAGCTCGCCTTCGAGCACGTCCTGGCGATTGAGGATGAACACGTGGCCCTGGGCGTCGACGCACAGTCCTCCGAGACCTCCGAGCACCCAGCGGTTCGGCAGGGGCCTGGGCCAGGCGAGGTCGGCCTCATAGTGCGGCGCAGCAGTCTGGGCGTTGACAAGGTGCGTGCCGGCGGTCACGGCCGCGACGGTCAAACCTGCGGTGGCGAGCGCGTGCAAGAGGTGTCTATTCATCGTGTGCCTCTCAGTGGGCGAATCCTAACACTCCAGCCGGGTCCCGATCGAATGTTGAGAGAATGATCTTTGATTTTGGGTCCGGCTCAAGCCGGACACTACGTACGTTTCTGTGACTACGTAACTGATCTCTTTGACTTACGTGACGTTACATCTGCGACTCGTCGTCCAGACCCTCGTCTGGCTGTCCATCATGGGGGTGCTGCTGTTCCTGCCGGCAGGTAATTGGCGGTGGGCGCAGGCATGGGCATTTCTCGCGATCTTTGCGATCGGTTCTGTCGGGTTCAGCGTCTGGCTGCTGCGTCGGGATCCGGCTCTGCTGGCATCCCGCCTCGGGCCGTTCCTGCAGCGCGGTCAGCCCGTCTGGGACAAGGTGTTCCTCATTGCGTTCGTGCTCGTCTGGTGTGGCTGGCTGGTCCTGATGGCCCTCGACGCGCAGCGCTGGCGCACATCGCACATGCCCGTACCGCTGAACGTGGTGGGCGGGGCGCTCGTGATTGCAGGGTTTCTGGCGACGATGCTGGTCTTTCACGAAAACACGTTTGCGGCGCCAGTGGTTCGTGTGCAGGTGGAACGGGCGCATCATGTGATCGACACGGGCCCGTATGCAGTTGTGCGGCACCCGATGTACGCGTCGGCGTTGCTGTACCTGATTGGCATTCCGCTGCTACTGGGCTCGTGGCACGGGCTCTGGATGGTGCCCTTCTTTGTGGCGGGCATGGCGCCACGCGCTGTATTCGAGGAGCGTCTGCTCAGGCGAACCCTGCCCGGCTACGCCGACTACATGTCGCGCGTGCGCTACCGGCTGATTCCGGGTGTCTGGTGAACGCGCGAAGCCATCCGTAACCAGCCAAGGGCTATGGCAGAGGATCGCCCTTGGCTGGTTGCCAGTGCTTGCTTGGCGCGCTTCGCGCGCCCCAGGCCCGAAGGGCTGTCACCTGTCCTGCCCAGGCCCCGCGTCCGAGGCGGCAGGCGCGAAATCATCCAACAAAAACAGGGCAAAAGAGCATGGCTCACCTGGCTCGGTTTTTGACCGTAACGGAAGCGAGGTGTCCAATGCGAGCAACGATCAACATGGGCAAGAGGCCAGAGTGGGGCGGCTTCAACATGTCCCTCTTGGCGTTGCAGGTCGCTCCCGAAGCGTGGTGGTCGGCCTACCTGTGGGCGCTTTACAAGGACGGCATTTCTGAGAACGTCCAGACACGTCCCGAGCGGCGTCACTCTGACGGATTCATGGAAGAGGAGTGATCCGGGTCTGCGCGCGCCAGGTTTAGACCGCGGTCGACACCTCGCTTAGATCGCGGACAATTCTTGCGAGCTCGTTTTCGTCGACCGGCTTTGCGAGATACGCCGTAAAGCCGGATTGCAGCGCAGCGTGACGATCGTCAGATCGCGCGAACGCCGTCACAGCCACAGCCGGAACCCCGTTGCCGCTCGCGCGAACGCGACGCATCAGCTCGTGGCCGTCTATTCGCGGCATCGCGATGTCGGCGACGATCACACGTACGCGCTGCGTCTCGAGCGCCTTCAGCGCCGATTCGGCCGAGTCACTCTGAAGCACGGTGGCACCGCGCTGCTCGAGCAGCGCGGCAATCGCCTCTCGGGAATCGCGTTGGTCGTCGACCACGAGAATCGACAAATCGTCCAGCCGGACCGGCTCTCCGGTCGCACGGATACCGTAACCGGCGTCCCACACAAGCGACGCCTCCGCAGGCAGCCGAACCGATATGGTTGTTCCTTTGCCGGGCCCGTCGCTGTGTGCCCGGATCGTGCCGCCATGCTGTTCGACGATATGTCGCGCGATGGCCAGCCCGAGACCAAGACCGTCATGCGCGCGTGTCGACCGGCTGTCGGCCTGCCGGAAGCGGTCGAATACGAACGGCAGGAACTCGGATGCGATGCCGATGCCTGAATCTTCGACGTCGATATTCACCGCGTTGTGGTCGGCTTTGCATCGAAGCACAACCGTTCCCTCCTCAGCGGTGAACTTGATCGCATTCGAGAGCACATTGCTCAATACCTGATGGAGCCGTTTGGGATCTCCTTCGATAGGCGGCACATCGGGCTCGATCTCCTGGCGAACGACGATGCGTTTCGCCTCGGCGGAAGGCCCCACGCCGGCTACGATCGTTTCGAGCACGTGGGAAATCGACACCGGCACACGGTCGATTTCGAGCTTGCCGGTGATGATCCGCGACACGTCCAGAATGTCCTCGATGAGTTGCGCCTGGAGTCGGGCATTGCGGCCGATGACCTCGATCGCCTGTTTCGCACGCGCGGTCGACAATTCGCCCGTGTGAAGCATCTGCGCCCAGCCGAGGATCGCATTCAGCGGTGTTCTGAGCTCATGTGACAACGTCGCCAGGAATTCGTCTTTCAGGCGACTCGACTCCTCCGCGGCCGCGAGCCTGGCGAGTTCAGCCTCCTTTCGGCGCGTCACCATCATGCACACGCCGGTCATGCGCGCGGGCCGGCCATTCTCGTACTCGACGCGCCCCTTGCCTTCACACCATCGTATGGTCCCGTCGGGACCCACGATGCGGTACTCGACGTCGTGTGGGATGCCTTCGTTCAGTGCCTTGTGAATCGACGCGAACACACGCTCGCGGTCGTCCGGATGAATCTCGCGTTCGTAGCTGGCAAACGTCCCGTCAAATGAGCCTTCGGGTAAACCGTGAATCGACGACAGATTGTCAGACCACAGCACCCGGTTCGTCGAGAGATCCCATTCCCACGTCCCCATGGACGCGGCGTCGAGCGCGTAGCGGAGCCGTTCCGCGCTTCTCCGCGCTTGTTCCTCGGTTCTGGTGCGCTCGACGGCAAACGCCACTTCGGCGGCGATGACGCCAGCGAGCTGAAGAACATCGGAACTGGGGTGCGTCCTCGCGGGGTAATACAACATGAACTTCCCGATGACGCGGTCCAGGCTCACCAGCGGAATGAACGCCAGTGCCGCGATTCTCTCCGTCGCAAACAGAGGCAGATATGCCGCAAGCGACGAGTCGGTCGCCACATCGGAGACCCAGATCGGCTGTGGGTCGGGACAGTCAGGCTTCCAGGGGGTGTGGCCCTCGACCGCGCGGCGATAATCGTCCGAGAGTCCGCGATACGCCTTGAATCGCATCACGCCGTCGGGATCGAACAGAAGAATCGACGCGCGATCCACACCCAGACCGGAACTGAGCGCGTCCAGCGCGGCCGAATAGATGTCCTCCACCGTGCGGCTCTTGCTGATGGCTTTTGTGAGGCTCAAACACGTGGCTATGTGCGACGCACTTGTCAGCATGAGTACCTCAGAGGACGGTTGTGCCCGGTTCGCGCGCCATTATAGCCGTCGCTTCTCGCGGTGTTCGGGACCAGCTCGACCGTTGCGTGCCGACGTGTCCGCACATCTATTGAGGCATCACCTGCCGCACTCGCTCCGGCTCCTCTCCCAGCCACGACGGGTTATACGTCGTCGCGTCGAAGATGGATGTTGTCTTGAACGGCTCGAATTGGCCGCGTGACGCCGCCTGTTTCGTCCTGGCGAGCAGCGCATTCCGTTGCGCTTCGTTCATCGGCCGGAACGTACGCACCGCTTCGAACGCCTGCTCGAGCCGGTCCATGCTGTCGATGCCCGTAATGACGACGGAAGTGGGGAGGCTGAGCGCGTACTGCAGACACTCGATCGCTGTGACAGTGCCCGATCTCGGGATGATGCCGTTTGCGAGGCTCTTCATGCCGAGCACCCCGATGTTCTGCTTCACCAGTTCGGGTACGACCATCTGTTCGAAGCTGCGGTAATGCGCATCCATGACATTCAGCGGCAGTTGAACCGTGTCGAAGACGAAGTCATTTTCGCGGGCGACTTCGAGCGTGTGGAGGTGAATGTGGGGATGCTTGTGTCCCGTAAAGCCGATGAAGCGGACCTTTCCGGCTTTCTGCGCCTCGACGAGCGCCTGGTTCGCGCCTTCTTCGTCGAAGATACGGTGCGGGTCCTCGTACCGCAGAATCTCATGATGCTGCACCAGATCGATGCAATCGGTCTGAAGGCGGCGAAGAGATTCCTCTAGCTGGCGCTGTGCCTCAGCTTTCGAGCGGCCGTCGATCTTGGTCATGAGAAAAGCTTTCTCGCGATAGCCGTCACGAAGCGCTTTACCCATGCGAATTTCGCTGGCGCCTTCGTTGTAGTCCCAGCTGTTGTCGAGGAAGTTGATGCCGCGATCGATGGCCTCGCGAATGATTCGAATGCTGAGGCGTTCCTCCAGGTCTTTGAAGCCGATATGCCACCCGCCCAGACCGATCGCGGACACACGCTGTCCTGTCCGGCCGAGCACCCTGTACAACATCTCGTCGTTCCCCGCTTGATCTGCTGGCATGAATCCTCCACGACGGATCGGCCACCGGATCCCCGATCCCGGATCCCGGATCCCCGATCCCCGATCCCCGATCCCCGATCCCGATCCCGATCCCCGAAGAGTGTGAGCCGATGCAGATCTGCGCGCAAGCCCGACGAGGCTCAATTGGCGCGCACGAAGAGGAAACGTTCTTCGGCGATGTTCCGGGAGCGCGTGGTTTGAAGGTGATTATGCGTGTGGGAAGGCGAGAGCCGTCAACGAGGTGACAACTCTCGCCTCTACTGTGCGAGGCGATCGGACAGTATGGTTGGCAATGTTATTTGCCGTGATTGCTTACTGCCACCATCGCTACGAGAACGCCCCAGCAAACGAGAGAGGCTGTTAACATCGGTCTTACATCCCTTCTTTACTTTTCTTATCGGCTGCGGTCACGGGCTCCGCTTCCGCCCGTCGATTACGAATCTGCAGCGTCGAGTAACAGATCTTGCGGGCGGAAAACCCCGATATACGCAAGTGTCAAAGCGAATCGCTACGAGTGCCGACGAAGCTCGTCTGGTGTGCAACGCGGATGCCGCCCACGCTCTGTCGTCCTTCTTCTTGCGTCATTCATCGGGTGTAGCGACGTAGGGAGGTGGGGATGACAGTGGCGCGACAGCGCCGGACCCCGACGTTCCCTGGCGTTATTCCGCACGTCAATGGGGATTATTCCGCGCGATCCCTGAGGTTTCGGCGGCGGCGACGCAATGCTTCCGGTGATTTAAGGGAATTGCGATCGGCAAGGTTCATGCGTCCTCGATCACGGAGTTGCCCGTGGTGTCGTTCTCCATTGCCAAGCGAGCGAAGATGGCCATGTCTAATGCATCTGCGTTCAAGACTCCCGAAGGTGAAGCGGCATTTCTCGCTGCGTATCACGCCGCGATGAAGCTGTGGCCTGTTCCGTACGAAGAGATGGAGGTTCCAGGCCGATTCGGGGTGACACACATCATCGTGAGTGGGCCGAAAGATGCTCCACCGTTGGTGCTCTTGCACGGCTATATGGCGACATCGGCCATGTGGTCGCCCAACATCGCCGATTTCAGCAAGGACTATCGCGTCTACGCCGTCGACGTCATGGGTCAGCCCAGCAAGAGCATTCCCACGGGGTCCGATACGAAATGCCGAAGATTACGCGATGTGGCTCGCCGAGACGTTGGACGCACTGCACCTCGACCGCATCTGTCTCATTGGCCAGTCGTACGGAGGGTGGCTGGCCCTCAACTTTGCCGTCGCCGCGCCCGAACGTGTGCAGAAGCTCGTGCTGCTGTCTCCGGGCGGAGGCTTCGTGCCGATGGCCAGACAGTTCAGCCTGCGCGGGATGCTCATGGTGTGGTTCCCGACACGTGTCACGGTGAACTGGTTCATGCGCTGGCTGGGAATCACTGGGACGGATGCACGGTATGTGCTCGAGCTGACGTATCTCGGTTTGAAGCATTTTCGAGTTCCCGTCGAGACGTTGCGTGTGATGCCCGTTTTGTTCCCTGACGACCGACTGCGGGCGATGCGTGTCCCGACACTGCTGCTCATCGGCGACCACGAGGTGATCTGCGACCCGGCAACGGCATTGGCCCGGGCTCGCCGGCTCTTTCCGGACGTCCAAGGCGAACTGGTGCCAGAGTCCAGCCACGACATGTGTTTCAGTCAACGTCGAATCGTGGATGCGCGCGTGCTCGATTTCCTGAAGGAGACACGAACTGACAATCGAGGCGCGATAACCGAGCGCTCCGTGGCGTAGTTGGCCTCTGCGTCAGCTGAAAGGAGATCCCCATGGTTCCGGCCCTCTTCGTGATTTTCATTCTGGCGGTGCTGTATTGGTTTCCGATTCGGCAGTGGATGAGCCGTTGGGGCGCCCTCCGTCCGATCGGGTGCGCGTCATGGCGGGCGACAGCCTGCTCGTGGATCCGACGTATTCAGGCACGATGGCCGTCAGCGTCGACGCGCCGCCGGAAGACATCTGGCCCTGGCTGGTGCAGGTCGGCTATCAGCGCGGCGGTCTGTACAGCTACGACTGGCTCGACCGGCTGTTCGGCTATTTGGATCGCCCGAGCGCCACCCGTATCCTCCCGGAGTTTCAGGCGCTCGCCGTCGGTGACGAAATTCCCCTCGGCCGGGGCCCGAGCTGGCCTGTGGCCATCGTCGAACCCAGTCGCGCACTCGTGCTGGATATGCGGAACATGGGCGCCTTCGATTGGGTGTGGCAGTTCGGCCTCTACAAGATTGACGAGAAACGAACCCGACTCGTGTCGCGCAGCCGCGTTCGCACGAGCACGGTGTGGGCGCGGCTGTTCACGTATGCGATCGAGCCTGCGGGATTTCTCATGACGCGGCGAATGTTGCTTGGGATCAAGGAGCGCGCCGAAGCGCTGCGAGCCGGTCGCACCGGAACTCACGGCGGTCGGCGTGCGGCATGAGCCATGGCAAGCATGAACATGCGCAACGCGTTGAAATCGGCAGCTGGCGCGCTTGGAGTGCTGACCGGCGCGTACGCGAGCTACGTGGGCATGACGTGGCTGCGATATGGACATCCGGCGCCCGCAGGTGCTGACGATGTTGACCCGCTGCTCGATCAGTTCATGCCGGTCTGCGAAGTCGCAGAACGTCATCACATCCATGTCGCCGCGCCCGCCGAGGTCACGTTCGCAGCAGCATGCGAGCAGGACCTGATGGCGTTGCCGGTCGCGCGCGCGATCTTCAAAGCGCGCGAAGTCTTGCTCGGTAGCGAACCAGACAGTGCGGCGCATCCCTGTGGATTGCTGGCACTGACCAAGTCGCTTGGGTGGGGAGTGCTTGCGGAAGTGCCGGGCCGAGAGGTTGTCATGGGCGCGGTCACGCAGCCGTGGGAGGCAAATGTCGTGTTCCGTTCGTTGCCGCCGCACGAGTTCGCCGCCTTTGACGAACCCGACTACGTGAAGATCGTCTGGACATTGCGTGCCGACCCGATCGGCGCGAACGCATCGATCTTTCGCACTGAAACACGCGCCCTCGCCACGGACTCCACGGCACGAGCAAAGTTCCGACGATATTGGTCCTTCCTGTCACCGGGCATCATCCTGATTCGATGGGCCTCCCTCAAGCCGTTGAGGGCGGACGCCGAACGGCGCCCGCGCCCAGCATGACCGTCGTCTTTGCGATCGTGCTCGTCGTGCACGCCGTCATTCACGTGCTCGGCTTTGCGAAAGCGTTCGGGTTGGCCGACCTGCCGCAATTGACGCAGCCTGTCTCTCCATGGCTCGGAGTCGGATGGCTTCTCGCCGCTGTGCTCTTCCTCGCCGCGGCTGCAGCACTGTTCCTCTGGCCACGCGGCTGGTGGGCGATCGGGGCCTGCGCGATTGTCGTCTCGATGTTCGTCATCGTTTCCTCGTGGATCGACGCGAAATTCGGCGCGCTCGGCAACCTCGTCGCGCTGACGGGCGTCATCTTTGGCTTCCTGGCGCAAGGGCCGATCAGCCTGCGCGCGGCGTACGAACATGACGTCGATCGCTTGCTTGCGCGCCCCGCGCCGACTGGGCCGATCAGCGACGCGGACCTGGCACACCTGCCAGCCCCGGTGCAGCGCTATCTCCGACGTGCCAACGTCGTCGGGCAGCCGCGCGTTCGCAACTTTCATGTCCGCATGCACGGACGTATCAGGAACGCCCGCGACGGTCGGTGGATGCCGCTCGCAGCCGAGCAGTACAACGTCGTCGACGAGCCGGCGCGACTGTTCTACCTGAACGCGTCGATGTTCACGATTCCGGTGCAGGGATACCACCGATACGTCGGGCCGTCGGCCACGATGACTGTGAAGGCTGCGGCGCTCGTGCCGGTGGTCGACGTCTCGGGGCCCGAGATGAGCCAGGGCGAAACTGTCACGATGTTCAACGACATGTGCGTCATCGCGCCCGCCACGCTGATCGATCCCGCGATCGTGTGGGAATCGGTCGACGACCGAACCGCGCGGGCGAGTTTCACGAATGCGGGCCACACGATTCGGGCCGAGCTGTCGTTCAACGACGTCGGTGAGTTGACGAACTTCTGGTCTGACGACCGGTACCAGACTTCGCCTGACGGGAAGAGCGTGAAGGAGGTGCGGTGGTCCACGCCGCTCTCGGACTACCGCTCGTTCGGCCCGGTCCGCCTGGCCTCAGGCGGCGAGGCTCGGTGGCATGAGCCGAGTGGTGACTACGCGTACATCGAGATCACGTTCGACGACGTGCAGTACAACGTGGGTTCGCGGTGACGACGCAGAGTCTTATGAGGCTTCTGAGTGTTTCTATTTCACTTCAGAGGACACGTACCTGCGCACACCAAGTCACGCGTAAGCAGAGGGCGGCTGGGTCCTGAGCGTTCCGTCACCACAGTTCGCGGTCAGCGCCAGCCGAGTTCCGGAGCGACGTACTTGAGGATGCTTTCGAGCACGTGGGCGTTGTAGTCCACACCCAACTGGTTCGGGATCGTGAGCAGCAACGTATCGGCCACCTTGATAGCCTCGTCGCCCGCGAGTTCTTTGACCAACACGTCGGGTGCCGCGGCGTACGATCGGCCGAAGATGGCCCGCGTGTTCGCGTCGATGTAGCCGACCTGGTCCTGGTCGCGGGCGTCGCGACCGAAGTAAGCCCGGTCGCGGTCGTCGACGAGCGCGAAGATGCTGCGGCTGACAGACACGCGTGGCTCACGCCGGTGTCCGGCGTCCTTCCACGCCTCACGATAGGCTTCAATCTGCTTGCGCTGCTGTACGTGAAGCGGCTCGCCGGTTTCATCATCTTTGAGCGTCGAACTCTGGAGGTTCATGCCCAGTTTCGCGGCCCACTTGGACGTCGCGTTGGAACTCGAACCCCACCAGATTCGCTCGCGCAATCCTTCTGAAAAGGGCTCGAGGCGCAGCAGCCCCGGCGGATTGGGAAACATGGGCCGGGGGTTGGGTTCCGCGAAGCCCTCGCCATTCAGCAGTTTGAGGAACACTTCAGCGTGGCGCCGCGCCATGTCGGCCGCCGTTTCGCCGTCACGCGGCGCATAGCCGAAATACCGCCAGCCGTCGATCACCTGTTCCGGTGATCCGCGGCTGATGCCCAGTTGCAGACGCCCACCAGCGATGATGTCCGCGGCACCAGCATCCTCGGCCATGTACATTGGATTCTCGTAGCGCATGTCGATGACGGCTGTCCCGATCTCGATCTTCTTCGTGCGCGCGCCGACGGCGGCGAGGAGCGGGAACGGCGAGCCGAGCTGGCGTGCGAAGTGGTGCACGCGGAAGTACGCGCCATCGAGGCCCAGCTCTTCGGCGGCTACCGCGAGCTCGATCGACTGCAGAAGGGCATCCGACGCCGTGCGTACGTCAGAGTATGGCGCTGGTGTCCAGTGCCCGAAGGAGAGAAAGCCGATCTTTTTCATGTACGCAAAGGTAGCTCAGAGTTCACTCAATGTAGCGAACGCGTCGTCGCGATGCTGACAACCGGCGCCTTGGCCGAACCCATCCCAGTCACTCGGAACGCCTTGACGTTCCATCCTGCGACTGCCCGGCGTTGACGGTTGCTCGGCTGGCCTCACAACGCAGCTCATGCCGTAGAATGCCCCGCACATGCCCATCGGCCCCGGTAGCCGCGTCGGCCCGTACGAAGTCACCGCCCTGATTGGCGAGGGCGGCATGGGCAAGGTCTGGCGAGCGCACCACACAGGACTCAAGCGGGACGACGCCCTGAAGGTGCTGCCGGATACCTTTGCGTCGGATACACTCGGTCATTCCACGGGAGGCAAACGAGTTGGCAAAAACCGACGTAGTAACAGCAATCAAGGCAGAACTCAGAGACATCGAGAGACGGGCAGAGGCACTGAGGCAAGCCTTGCAGGTATTGGGCGGGCGGGTCGCTTCAACAGCGAGAAAGGCTGGTGTTGGCCATAGGCGAAGACGGCGAGCGATGTCAGCAGCCCAGAAGAGAGCCGTTAGCCAGAGGATGAAGAAGTATTGGGCGGCTCGGCGAAAGTCCAAGGCCGCACGTTGAAGGCCGGCACATGTCAGGTAATCGCAATCGTGGGCTCCGTGCTTCCGCTGCTGGCGTGCCAGAAATCGCTCCCGACTGAGCCATCCGAGTTGACGACGGGCGAACTCGCTGAGATGGGCGTGCCGGACCATGTAATCGAGTTCGATAGTGGTCACCTGTCGAGGAGGATGCTCGAACATTACTCGCACATTCGGATCGAAGCGAAGCGCCAGACTCTCGACGCTCTCGATGAGATACGCCGTTCCCAACGGAAACTCACATCAAGCGACGGCGAGACACCAAAACCTCTGTTGATTTTGGCGGCTACGTCACAATCCACGTCACAGTCGGCGGTTGAGCGGGCCTCCGCCCTCCGGCAAACTGTTGATTCACTGAGCACGGCTCGCCCTGAGCGAGCGAAGCGAGTCGAAGGGAGAGATGTCCGAGTGGTTGTCCGCCTTCGCGGCTTCGCCGCTTCGGCGGGACATCTCGCTATAGCTCGCGCTGAACTCAAACGCGAGCGGAGGCGGATGAAGGAGCACGCTTGGAAATTGCTCTGGCGATCTGCGATGGCGTGCTGCAGATTTCGATTACCGTTGCGAAGCCAACCACTTAACCGCGATCGCGTCACCGCGGTCGATCACCGTAAACCTCGGTAGATCTCGCGGAATCGACAGGGTCACGTCACAGTTACGTCACAGTCGACGCGCCGTTGAAGGAGCACGCCTTCAGGCGTGTCGCGTCAGGCGGTCTTCGTCCGAACGACCAGGTCCACGTCACAGTTGAGCACTTGCAGCAGCGCGAGCAGCTGATCGACGGACTTGCGGTAGTTCGTCTGATCGAGCAGACGATACAGCTGCGCCGCCGACGTCCCCAGCCGGCGCACGATCTCGCGCTTCGAGAGCGGGCTCTCTGCGACTCGCTTCTGCGCTTCGAGCGTCAATCGGTACAACAGGAGATCGCGGAGGTAGGTCGGATCCTGGTTGTACTCGAGCACCTGCTCGACGTGCACCGTGCCGGTGCGGCCGGAGTGGAGGACGTAGGTAAACGCCTCCCGGCCAGCCTCTGCGTCGACGGAGAGCTCCGTGACCGGGTCTTCGGTCGTCGGTGTCGGCGCCGCCTTCGAGAACGGGAACACGAGCTTCTTCGTCGAGGTGCCGACCTCGAACACCTTCTTCCGATTGTTGTGCCTGACAGAGCGGATCTTCACAGCAGGCCCTCAGCTTCCAGCTCGCGGATCAGCTCCAGAATGCGCCGCGTCGCCGCGCCCTTCATCGCTTTCTGGTTGTCCAAATCCCACTTCACGATCAGCTTGCCGTCGCGATACACGTGGACATGCCGTGGCGGGTGATCGCCTTTCCACGTGATGAAGACGTACCCGCCTCGCCGATACTTGCCCACCGATGTAAGATGTTACCATACGAGGTAACAGTTCAGATGGGCGGCCTATGAGCCGTCTGCGGCCGTGCTCCCTGCGCTTGAGAGCCGGTTTTGCATCCCGCCATTCTGGCGGGAATTTGGCGGGATTCCCCACGCCGCGGGTCTGGAATCGACCACATTTGGCAGATCGGTGTCGCCGGGTTACCTGGCGTTCCCGGTCGACGGGGCTCCCGACGCGGCCGGCGCATCCGGCCCTATGCACAAAACACGGCCGTCGCGCCACACCACCGCGTACTGACCCAACTTACGCTTGCGCTCCAACGCTTCGGCCACCGCCCGCTTCAGCACATCCAGGACCATGGCCTCGTGTTCGTGTCCTTCCGTCATGACTGTCTCCGCGAGGCGATTCCCATTCCCCGGCGGCGACGATTGTGGCCGTCCGACAAGACTACGCCACGAGTGGCCACTCGGCGTACTGCGCCTCGGCCTGTTGCATGAGGCATGGTCCTTTGGGCCACAACGCTGCCGATGCTAGCGCCGTGGACGGCTGGTTGCTAGTTTGGCCGTCGGCTGATCGCTAATTCTACGGGGGCTATTGCCAGGACCGGGGCCTCGGGACAGCTGGGTGCCGGACTCGACAACGAGGGTCGCCCGCCTGGTGACACGCTCCTGCCAGCGCGGCCGTCAATTGCACGCCACTACAACTCCCAGCGTTCGCGCCGCATTAGGCCGAGCAGGTTGATGCACGGTACGCCAAGTTCACGGCACACGTCCGGAATGAAGTGGTCCTTGGGCGGCTTGCGCTTTTCAGCTGCTGACGTCTCTTGTGACACGACGACACCGTTCGGATTTGCGCGAGCGCGATCACGTACACGTCCGCGGACTGGTACGGGCTCTTTGGGTCCAGCAGGTCGGGATACATCGCCTCGATCGCCGCGCCAGCTTGCTGAATCTCTGTCGTCAAGGGAACGAAGAGACCGGCCGCGCCCTTCGCCCACGCCTGCAATCCTGGAGTCCCGACGGAATCGATTTCCTCCTTCACGAGGGACACAGCTGCGCATTCGCCCGCGTCAATGAGTTGTCGGAGCTTCTGTTCCAGCGATCGAAAAACGTCGAGCGGGTAGTACCTCGCTTGCCAGTCCATGAACATGCTTGTGTCGAGCGAGTACATGGGCTGGTCGCCGGTCAATCGCCGCCATCCACAACGGACGCGCCGGCGGCGCCGCTGGTCAGCTCGCCGCGCAGCTTCTCGATATGGTCGAACCTGAGATCGAGGTAGCGGCTCGCATCGACAGCAGTGATCCGGTTCGCGTCGAGCGCTTCGAGCACCAGCTGAACAAACGGCCGGCCGGCTCGGCCAAGGGTCTTGTCAACGGGAGACGCGATCCCGCCTCTGCGCGGCTTGAGCGTCGACACGTAGTCGCTCCAGTCCGCCCGCCACTGGCGGTAGCCGTCCCAGCTCATTGCTCCCGCGCTGCGCAGCCGTGTCGCCATCGCAAGCGGCGTGACGCGGAACCTGGCGGCAAGCGCTCGCACCCTCGCAACGTCCCAGCCATCAGGCCCTACCGCTGTGCCCCTGAGCTGCTGCTCCAGAGCACTCTGCGGAATGATGGCCTCGCTGGACGCCTCCTCGGCGAAGCGCTCGACCTCCATCCATTGGGTGTCGCTCCGAGGCTCGCGCAAGGCAACCGTTTCCTCCTTGCCTAGCGCCAAGGCGATGTGAACGAGCTCGTGGAGGAGAGAGTAGATGCGTGCCCCAGGAGAACTCTCCTTGCTGTTGATACCGACCGCCGGCAACGGAAAGTCGAGCACCGAGACGCCGCGCGTCTGTTCGAGAGGCACCTTGGGGAACTGAAAGACCATGACGCCGGCTTGTTCGACTGTCGCCGCTCATGTAAAACCGCGTAAATCTGGACCGACGTCGACGAGGGCGGCGGCGTGATCACCGCTTCGGCTTCTGCTCCTGCTTCCGCTTCTGCGCCTGCTCGGCCTCCCGCTTGCGATAGGACTCCCCGTCAATCGAGATGATCTCGGCGTGATGCGTGAGCCGATCGATCAGGGCGACGGCGCACGCGGCGTTCGGAAAGACGGTGTCCCATTGCTTGAACGGGTAAGTTCGTGGTGATCACGATCGACTTCTGCTCGTAGCGCCGGCTGACGACTTGGAAGAGGAGGTCGGCGGCGTGCGCGTCGTAGGCGAGATAGCCGACCTCGTCAATCGCGAGGAGGCTGGGGCGGAGATAGCTGCGGAGCCGGTGCTGGAGGGCGCGGGCGGTCTCTTGCCGGGTGAGATCGAGGATCAGATCGGCGGCGGTGAGGAAGCGCGCCGAGTGGCCGGCCAGGATCGCCTCGTGGACGAGATTCTTGGCGATCATCGTCTTGCCGAGGCCGTGCGGGGCGACGACGATCACGTTCTCGCGCTGCGCGAGAAAGTCGAGGGTGAGGACGCGGTCGACGGTCGGCCGATGGATCGCCTTCGGCCACGCCCATTCCCAATCGGCCATGGGCTTGAAGCGGCCCGAGGCGCGCGTCTCGGAGGCGGCGCTCGACGCGGTGCCGCAGGCGGGCCTCGAGCTCGGCCTGGACGAGGCGTTCGAGCTGCACGACGGGACTCCAGCGCTTCTGCGTGGCGCGCGCGATGAAGTCATTGAGCTCGCTGGCGGTGTGGACGAGCCCGAGCTGCCGCAGCTGATCACTCAGCGTCGTCGGGATCGGATCGGGTGAGGTCATCGTAGGTCTCCAAGCGATGCGGCGTGACGTCGAGATCGCGGACGCCGGGGCGATCGGGCAGCGCGATCGGGATCGGCGGCTTCAGGCCGCGCTGCCGCCGGCGGGTTTCGAGGATGTGCGCGATGGCGCCGGCGCCGAGGGCATCGCGCTCGAGCGCGCGGTCGATGGCGGCGGCGAGTTCCTGCGGGCCGTAGTCGTCGAGCAGGGCGAGGAGACGCGCGACGTGGGACCGGAGCGATTCGCCGCGCGCGGCCAGCCGCTCGAGCAGCGTGGCGACCGGCGGGACCGCCAGCCGGAGCCGGTCGCGCGCACTCGACGGATTGGCCTGGCGCGTCGCCGCGACGAGGCCGGCGACATGCGCCTCCTGCTCGATCATCTGGCCGGTGTCGTAGCTGCGGGCGATGGCGCGCGATCTCCTCGGTGCCGGCGATCACGCGCACGGTGGTCGGACTCGCGAGCAGCGTCAGCGGGCGCCGCACGTGCGTGTGCGGAATCGAGTAGCTGTTGCGATCGAAGCGCACGTACGGCGTCTTGCCGGAGACGACCGTGCGCATCACGTCGGTCTCGAAGGGATGCGCGGGCAGCGGCAAGAGCCGCGGCTGCTCCTCCGCCAGGACGTCGGCGACGGTCCGATCGCGCTGCTCGGGATGCGGACGCTGATGCGCGACCTCGTCGCGCCAGCGCCGAAACTGGGCGTTCAGATCGTCGACATCGACAAACGTGCGCGCCGCAAAGAAGGCGTGGCGCAGGTACTGGATCTGTCGCTCGACCTTCCCCTTCTCATTGGCGCGCCCCGGCGTACACGGCCGCGGCGCGAAGTGATAGTGGCCGGCGAGCTCGAGCAGCCGCGGATGAAAGCGAATCGCGGTGCCGGCGCGCTCGAGGACGGCGCTGCGCAAATTGTCGTAGACCAGGGTCCGCGGGACGCCCGGCCACGTCTGAAAGGCCTCGACATGGCCGCGGAGAAAACTCTCGAGCGTCTGGTCGACGGTGAAGAGCGCGAAGACGGCGCGCGAGTACGAGAGCACCATCACAAAGCCGGAGAGCGGGCGGACGCCGCGGCCGATCCGAATCGAGCCAAACGCGCCCCAGTCGACCTGGGCCTCTTCAGCGGCCAGCGTGGTGAGGCGGCGATAGACGGTCGCCGTCGCCGCCGGGCGGATCAGGCGGACGGCGCGCCGCAGCTGCACGACCGAGCCGGTGTAGCCGCGGCCCTTCACCATCTCGAAGAGCCGCGTCGCGCGCAGCCGCGGATACTGCGCGAGCGTGTCGCGCATGAAGGGCAGGTACGGATCGAGCTGGGTGGCGCGGCACGTGCCACGCCGCACGCCCTGCGTGTCGTTCGCGATCGCCGCGCGGACGGTGTCATGGTGGACGCCGAGGGCCGCGGCGATGGTGCCGACCTTCCAGTGCTCGCCGTAATAGAGCCGGCGAATCTCGGCGTGCTGCTCGGGCGTGATCATGGCGCGTCTCCGGGGACACGCGACGGATCCGCCAGGGCGGTGGAAGGAGCCAGGCGCTTTCCCGGCCACAGACCATGCAGCGCAACGCGCCCGCCAGGGGCGCGGTCGGCACCCGATCCGTCGTCGTGTCCGCGGGCAGTGTGGCGAGCGGCGACCGGCGCGCTGGGAAGTCTGATCCCTCACGCGGGCGCGGTACGCGCGCTGGTGATCGCGATGATCGAGGCGGCCTTCGGGACTGCGCCGATGGCGCTGGCGGGCGGCGCGGACCGACGCGCGGCGCGCCGCCGTGCGACACGCCGGCGAGCAATACGCGTGGCCGCGATCACACGACGGCGCAGATCGCGAAGAGGCGATTGCAGCGGCGACAGATTTTCTGGCGAAGCGGCGCGTCCACGACGTCGGAGCGGCGGCGCGCTTCGACTGGACACGGCGCGTCAAACCGTGGCACAAGAGAGACGACTGGCTCGGTCCGTCGAAGCATCGAGGCGGTCACCGAGGGTCTGGAGCTTCCAGCTCCAGGCCTTCACCTCAACCCGCCGCAAGCCCGTCAGCCTACAGCAATCCCGTCACTTCGAGGGGGCGCTCGGCGGCAGCTGCTCTCCGAGCATCGGTGTGATCGCGACGGCCGCCGAGCGCCTGCACGGCTCTTCGATGACCGCTGACTTCAGAAGAGACTCAGACCGAGGAGTGATGTCGACGAGAGTCCAGATTTACGCGGTTTCAGGTGAGCGCTGACAGTTCGACGGCCGAACGCCATTCGCGCCACGCCTGCCACTCGTCCCGCCAGCCCAATTGCTGCTCGATGGCAACGCCTAGCGTTTCACGAAGACGTTGCCCCACTGCCGTTGGGCCTTCGGAAAGGCGGGCGGCTGTCCGGAATTCCGGAATCGTAAATCCAAGCTCCTCGTTGAGCTGGATGGCCAGCTCTCTTCGCTGCAACATCACGCGGAGTGCCAACCTGAATTCGGGTGATTCGACGCCGGGACGCACGCCAGGCAGCCGGCGGTACTCCGCAGCCAGGGGCGGAATCGACGGAGGTTGCGGAAGGAAGAAGACGCCGAACGGACGATGGTAGTATTTGGCCAGTTCCTGGGTCTGGCGCACGGTTGGCTTGCGCTCACCGCGCTCCCAGGCTTCCAGCCGATCGAGCTTGACACCCAAACGCTTCGCAACGATCTCCGCCGGGTAGCCGCTCTGCTCCCGTGCCCACGCGAGTAGGGTCGGGTTCACTTCGGCTGGGATGGCGAGGGACATACTTACCTCTCTACTCTCGGAACGATCGACCGTGTGCGCTGCGACTCGCCCAGCAGGTCGTACAGGTGCCGCAGATGATCGTTCGTGTTCACCGCCTTGACCTTTTCGCGTACTTCAGGCTTTGTCAGGTCCAATCTCTGGACCTGCTTGTCCTTCACCTGAATCAGTTCAATCCGTCCAAACAAAGCACCGTGCTCGTCCGCGTAATGAGCCAACCCTTGGGCCTTGGGAGCCGCGTCGTCCAATGCCGTCAGGTGCGGATCTCGGAGATCCACCACGATCCCCCCGCTTGTCGTCCTGAAGAACAGCAGATCCGGGTTACAGCGGTGCAACGTTCCCCTGCGACTGGTACGGTACGGCCAGTGACCACGGCTTCCGAGGAAGGTTACGAAGCCAGCCCATTGCCCCCGCTCGCTTCTCCTCCTCACGAATCACCGCGATCTCCCAAGTCGTCAGCTTGCCAGGAAAATACCCATCCACGTCGACGTAGAGGTGTCCGCCAATCGCCAACTCCTTCATCGCCGCTACAGTCGTGACCGTCATCGTAGGGGGCATGATGACTGTTTGGCGCTCGGCCTGCGCGCTTGAAGCGCGGATCTCATTGAGCCGGGCCTGGAGTGCAGGCGACAAACTCGAGAACGTTGGCGCGAGTGCGCCGAACCACTCCGTCGTGAGTTCCCTAGCTCGTCGCATCACCTTGTCGTGTGCACTGCCGTCTCGGTACAACGCAGCCAGTTCAAGCCTCGCGTCTTGAACTCCAACGCCGTCTAACTCCACGCGCGTTCTAACGAACGCCAGATGGAGGCCCTCTCGCATTCGGCGGCCGATCGCGTCGGTCAAGTCGCGGACGTTCTCGACGCTTGCGGTCACGTAGACGGTGTTCTCGTCGCGCCGCTGCTTGTGATACTCGGTGACAACGTCTACGGCAATTCTCCCCTCTTCAGACAGGGCCTGCTGAAAAGCCTCGTCGGTCTCTCGATCCTTCACTTCGCTCCGCAGCACATTGACAAGCGACCCCTGAGCGAGATCTCTGGCACCATCACGCAGGCCAGCATCCTCCAGTAACCGCGCGAGGCGCATCAAGCGGTGAACGTCATGAACGGACCTGCGGCGAGGGATCGTGTAACTGGGCAATTGCTCGACACGTTTGAGCAAGTCTGCAGAAGCCGGTAATGCATTCAGCGTGGCCACCTCGCTAGCATCCTCAACGTCGGTCGGCGGCATGACGCCATCGTCAGACGTCAGATACTTGACAACACTCTGAAGACCGGCCTTGTTGTAATGTGGCAGGAACAGCATCACGCGGTTCAGCGATTCGCTTCCCTCGATTCGTCGCGCCAACGGCGTCCGAACCATGCGGCCGACCAACTGCGCGATCAGCGTGGCATCCACAGCCCGCCGAAATGACATCATCACTTCGGCTCGTGGACAGTCCCAACCGGTATTTAGGCTCGTCTTGAAGAACACCACGCGAACTCTCGGATCGGCTTCGATCTGCGACGGCGCGATATGCCGGATCGACCTACCACCGACCGTGAGGTCGCCAGCCTCCTGAAAGGAATGGGCGAACGCGTCTGGCGACACCGGCATCAGCTCTTCCGTCAACGCCGAGAGCGCCTCTGCGATGTCCGTCCTACTCGTGCGACCTGCTGTGGCGTCTTCAACTTGAACAATCAGCAAGGGCCGAATCAATGGCTCATTCGCCGAGCGGCAGTAACTCTCCCATTCGTTTTCGAACTGCCGTAGCGATTTGGCCGCCTCCCTCAGGAGTGTGATATCTGCCGGCTGCTTCTCCGATGGAACGTGGTACCGAACGGCGTCCTTGATTAGGCCGGACGCGCGAACGTCGTCAGGCGCCACGGCCACCCGGCGTGTCACGCGCGTCGTCTGCTCGAGGAGTTCGTTGAACCGCTTGGGGGTTGCTGTGACGCCCACAATGATCGGCACGGCTTCGATCTCGCCTGGACTTCCCACGATGAATTTCTGGACGATCGACAACGCTTCACCCTGAGCCTTCGGGTCGAGGTCCATCCCACGGTGCGCCTCGTCAACGATCACAATGAAGTCGGCGCCGCGCTCTTGGGCTGTTCGACTGAACGTCTCCCAGATTGTGAGGTCCGTTTGTCCGAGGGCGTGACCAGGATCTTGTCCTTACCAAGTTTTTGTGTGTTCAGAAAGTACAGCCGGCCTGGCGACAGAGCGATCTGATCGAAATTCGTGTCGATCACTTCGATGTGCATTGGGCTAAACGTGGTCGAGTAGCTCAAGAGGCGCCGTCGTGTCTGTTCGTTCAGTTCCGGCTGGTCGGTAATCCACAGGAAGACGGCCGCGGGATTGGGCGGCGCGACATCGTCTCCGTCGATCAACCGTTCCATCGCGGCGGCCATCATCACCGTCTTGCCAGATCCGGTTGGCGCGGATAGCGTGACTGCTTGCGGCCGACGGTTGGCGTCCCCCTTCGCCGCTCGAATCTCTTCAAGCAACTGGCCAACGTACTCGTCTTGGAAGTCTTTCAGTACCAGTCTCACCGATCGCGCTCCGTGTTGATCCGAAACGATCGCAGATAGTCGCGGTAAAGCATTCCAGCTGACGGCGTGCCCAAGTGAAGTGCAGTCTCTTGGCGTCCGCGTCGTCGGCGTTTTGAATCAGCTCTTTTGGGATCGACGCCGCGTCATATTGATCCCGCAGGACCTGAGCTAGTTCGCTGATGTCGGCCAACGGGTCGTGCTTGAAGCCTGAGGACATAAGGAGCGTTTCGTTGATCGGGCTGGGACTCGATTTCGGACACGCCGTTCAAAGAGTGAACTGTCGGCCGCGTGCCACGGGCCAATCGTCACTTTAACCAGACCGACTGACAGCTCAGGTCATGCGCCCAATTTTCGCCTTTGTGTAAGTGGTCAACACCCCAACGATGTGGACCCAGTCTTTCTTCCGCCGCCTTCAATTGACGGGGCGCGTGCATTGGCCTGGGACCACGCTGGGTCGTCCGGTTGGGCTAGTCTACACTCTGCCTTTTCGCGTGCGGCAACCGCGTGGCATGAGGGGCTATTGGCTGGAAGCACTGAGCAAACCGGCAAGGTTTTGCCTTTATTCTCCAGGTGACTAAACTGCTTCGGTGCCGGTGATCCTCTTCTGCCAGTGTGGCTCGGACCGGGTCGACATCAAGCTCTGGAACGTCCGGCGAGCGCAGCTGCAATGCTTCACGTGCGGGCAGGAGGCGTGGCTTGAAGGATTCACCGTCAGCGAGTTCGACGCGGCGAAATTGCTGACGGCGGCGGTGATTGACCAAGCGCGAAAGCACCGCAAGCGACCTCCGGACGATCAGGCGAATCGAGGAGCATCGGAAGACTCGCTCGCGCTGAGACGACTAACTGATATGGATGCCAAGCTCTGGTTCGGAAAAGTTCACATCATGGAATGGCTGCCGGCGGGCGAGCAGCGGACGGGCCGGGAGCTGTACGATGAGATCGAGCCGATGGCGCTGGTGTCGACGCCGTCGGTCCACGTCGCGTACCACCGCATCGCGACCCGGGACGAGTTCATCGGGACGCTGCGCAAGATCGAAGACGACTTCCGCGCGACCGGCCGGCTGCCACTCCTGCAGGTCGAGACGCACGGCCTCTATGCCGACCCGCAGATGAAAGACAACGTCGGGATTTGCTCCACGGCTGACGACGCCTTGCTGTGGCCCGAATTGGTGCGGGAGTTGGTCCCGCTCAACCAGCTCACGGGATTGCGGCTGTTCATGGTCATGGCGTCGTGCTCGGGGATCTGGGGAATCAAGATGGCGCAGCCGGTTGATCGCGCCCCCTTCCTCGCGATCCTGGGGCCGAATCGCGACGTTATGCCGGACGAAGTCGCAAGCGCGTGCGTCGCGTTTTATCGCACGATCTTCCAGAAGGGTACCGGCAACGCTGCACTCGATGCCATGAATGTCGCCGTCGCGCCGAAGCCCCGGACGTTTGGGATCTTCAACGCCGAGAAGCTGTTCACGGACGTGTACGACGGCTATCTCGCCCAGACCTCGACGCCGGGCGAGGTTGAGGCACGAGTCGAGCGGATGATGGCGCGAGGACGGGCCGAGCACGGGCCGCTGCCGCCGGCTGAGACCGACCGGTCCGAACGACGATGCGGGACTACATTCTCGACCATCCGGCGCGTTTCGAAGAACATCGTCGGCACTTCTTCATGATCGACCTCTACCCGGAGAATGACGCGCGTTTCAATCTTCGGCTTGAACTTGTAGAGTGAAGTGCTGACGCTGGTCGCCGACCTTTTCGAACCACCACGCTGGTCCGGTTGGCGCGCGGCTCCGTTACCCGATGTCTGGAAACGATCGAATCCTCACAATACTCGGCGAGGCGAAGACGCTCGCCCAGGAATACCGACGCCTAACCGGCAAGCCCCTAGGAATCACTGGGGAAGTCGCCGAGTACGAGGCCGCGCGCATCTTGGGCGTCGAACTCACCCCCGCGCGCCAAGCCGGATACGATGCGGTCGAGCACACAGCGGAACACGGCGTCGACTTCAAATCAAGGGCCGATGTCTTCTCGACGACTGCAAGCCCGGACAGCGGTTGGGCTTCATCAGACTCGAAAAGGACTGGGACGCAGTCCTGATGGTCCTCTTGGATCAGAACTTCGATGCGTTCGAAATCTACGAAGCCGAACGCGCGGCCGTCTTGGCGGTGTTGACCGCTCCAGGCTCGAAGGCGCGGAACGAGCGCGGCGCCATGGCTGTCAGCAAGTTCAGGTCAATCGGCAAATTGCGCTGGCGGAGGCCACACGTCGATAACGCCTTGCGGCCGCCTTTGGCGACTACGTAAGGACCCGCGACTCAAATCTCGCCGTTCTTAAAGTTGTCTATCGTTTAGCTGTCGGGCATCTGTCGGTGCGCTGGCGTGGTAAGAGGGACCGCAATTCTCTAAGCTCGGGAATGACCAAGAAGGAGGTCATTCGTGTCGAAGAAACCTAACGCCGACCGGATTCGAGGATTGCGCGAAGCACGGGGCTGGCCTCAGGAGCAACTTGCGACTATCGCCGGGATCAGCGACAGAACCGTTCAAAGAATGGAGGCGGGCCATCTGTATCGGCCGAAGCGCTAAGGGCTGTGGCCGCAGCCTTTGACGCAGATATCTCCGAGCTGGTGGCGACAGCCGCACCCTCGCGGCCCTTGCCCAAAGTTACCGTCTTCGCTCGTGTTCGGTCCGGAGAGCATCTCTGCAACATCGTCGGCGGTGCTGACATGTATCAGCAGGATCATGAAGGGCCAAAATCGCAGGCCGAAGTGGATCTGATAGGCGCGTTTCTCCAGCAGGTCCATGACGTTGGCGAAATCTGGGACGACATTGAACCTTCTCACCATGTGCAATGGGCGTACAACCTCGGCGCCTCTCTCGCGGATTTGGAACGAGCGGGATTTCGCGTATTCGCAGGGCGCGTTGCTCGGAAGTACCAGTTCGGGATCGACAAGTCGCAGCCGGTGACGATGTCGGTCGCGACGGTTGTCGTGATGCGCTCAGGGAATGCCAAGATCCTGTTCCCTGATACGGACCGTGAGCACATCGCGGCGGTGTTCGCGACAGCAGCCTAGCGGCCCGCTCTATGACCGCGGCTCGATTTAGGTCAACGTTCATGCAACGGGCTGAAGACACCAGCTTCGCCGTGGTGACGAGAGCGCGCGTGCAGACGTGACCACGCCTCCACGAGACGTGGTGTTTGTCAGCCACGCGAATCCCGAAGACAACGAATTCGCGCAATGGTTAACACTCAAGCTGGCGAGCTTAGGCTATCGCGCGTGGTCTGACGTCACACGCTTGCTCGGCGGTGAAGACTTCTGGCGCGACATCGAGACAGCGATCCGCCAGCACGCCGTCAAGGTCCTCTACGTGCTGTCGCGATCGTCGAACCAAAAGGAAGGGCCTCTCCTCGAGCTGAAAGTCGCGCATGATGTGCGAAAGAAGGAGTCGTTCTCGGACTTCGTTATCCCGCTTCACATCGACGATCTGGCGTTCAACGAGATCAACATTCAGCTCTCCAATCTGAACGCAATTGATTTTTCGCGCGGCTGGGCGCCGGGTCTGAAGCAGCTGGTCGCCAAACTGGAGAAGGACGAGGTACCGAAGAACCCGTCGTTCGGCCCGGACGCCGTGCGTCAGTGGTGGGAGAACGCCTTCAACGTAGAGGAAGGGACGACCTCTGCCGAGGAAATTCATCTCTCGAACTGGTTCCCGGTGCACCTGCCTCCAATGGTCTACACCCATGCGGTGATCGGCCTCATGGATGGGGAGGAGCCGACGTTTCCGTTCCCGACCAAATTCCGCAACGGAATCCTCACGTTCGCGCCGGCCGATGATGTGGAGCCGTGCCTCGGTACGCTCCGCATCCAGTCGACAGTCGGAGTGCCGACGCAGCAATTCTTGTCGGACGAAGACTGGAAGATTCGGCGGGAGAACCGCGACATCGTCACGTACTTTGTCAACGAAGCATGGAAGATGGGCGTCGCGAAGCGGCTGGAAGCCTACGACATGTCGGGCGGGCGGATCGCCTTCTACTTCGACGTCAACAAGCTGCCGGACCCCGACGTCAAGTTCGTCGGCGTGGGAGGAAAACCGTCTCGACGTGGGCTGATGGGGTACAAAACCACGCCAAAGGGCAAGAGGCATTGGCACTTCGCGGTCAGCGCCAGAGCCGCCGTGCATCCCGAGCCCGTCCTGATGCTCCGTACCCATGTACTGTTCTCCGACGACGGTGAGAAGCTCTGGGAATCGGCTGCGCTGATGCATCGAGCGCGGCGAAGCCAGTGCAAGAACTGGTGGAACGACGATTGGCGTGACCGCCTTCTCGCGACGATGGCCTGGCTCGGGGATGGTGAGCTGACGTTCGCACTACCGCTCGGGAGCTCCGTTCACGGCAGCGTGAGCATCCGTCCTCTCGAGTTCGCAAGCCCGGTGACTCTGAACGAGCATGCGCGTGACGAGCCGGAGCCCGAAGAAGAAGCCGGCGACGAGGACGAACAGGAAGGCGAAGACGAGGAGCCGGAGGCCGAGTCGTGATGCAGATGCTCCGGCTTGCCGAGCCGAAGCTGCTCTTCGGTCACAACCAGGCGATCGAAGATCCGCGAGATGGCCTCACTCTCTTCGGTCCACTTGACGTCGGAAGGACGTATGGAATCCGTCCAGCCGTCATCGGGACCCGCGCCGGAATCGACAGATTCTGGCGCTGGGTCCAGTCGATTCAGGGACCCGTCAATGACAACAAGCGGTCGCGCCCACCGTTCCCGGGCTTCGAGGCCGCGTTCGGTGTGCCTTTCGGTGCGCGCGGTGTGTTCGAGCGCGTTGTTGACGAAGAGAGCCTGACCAACGCGTGCAACATCGTCGATGTGCATCAGCGGGTGCATACCGTGGTGCACCTGTACCTCAGAGCCGATCAAGAAGACGGTCGACGAGGACGAGCGAGCGGACGTCTGGTTCGTCGTCGTGCCGGACTTGGTTTATGAGCGGTGCAGGCCTCAGTCAGTCGTCCCGCGCGGGCTACAGGTCAAGTTGCCGACGCGGCTCAGTTCGGGAATGGCTCGAAAGCTGCGCGCCGAAGTCAGCATGTTCGACGAGCTCAACCAGGACCTCGTCCCATATAACTTCCAGCCTCACTTCCGCAATCAACTGAAGGCGGTTCTTCTCGAATCGAACACGCCAACACAAGTGGTCCGTGAGAGCACGCTCGCTCCGTACGATTTCCTCAACAAATTCGGCTACCCGCGCCGCCGGATCGGCGGCGCGTCTGAGGTGGCGTGGAATATCTCTTCGACGGCGTTCTACAAGGCTGGTGCGCGCCCATGGAAGGTGGCGGATGTTCGGCCGGGCGTGTGCTACTTGGGGATCGTGTTCAAGCGCGACGATCTCGCGGAGGATGGCCGATGGTCATCCTGCGGCGCTCAGATGTTCCTCGACTCTGGCGATGGCCTAGTCTTCAAAGGAACCGGAGGTCCGTGGTACTCCGAAGCGACGAACAGCTATCACCTCAGTGAGAGCGCGGCCCGAACGCTCGTCGAGCGTGCCGTGGCGTCCTACGTCGAAAAGACGGGAGCTCCACCGCGTGAGCTGTTCATTCATGGCAAGGCACGTTTCGACGACGACGAATGGCGAGGACTGACCGGCGGCGCGCCAAGAACCACGGAAATCGTAGGCGTGAGGATTCGGCACGCAGAGGACCTGCGCATCTATCGCCCTGGAACGAAGGCGCTGCTCCGAGGACTTGCCTATCAGCGTGACCAGCGGACGGCGTTCCTCTGGGCACAGGGATTTATCCCGAGGCTCTGGACGTATCCCGGGCGCGAGGTCCCCAAGGGTCTGTTGATCGACGTCTGCCGCGGCAGAGCAGAGATGCGGACTGTGCTTCGGGACGTGTTGGCGCTGACGAAGCTTAACTACAACGCCTGCACCTACGGCGACGGAGAACCCGTCACGCTAAAGTTCGCCGACGCAGTCGGAGAGATTCTGACGGCGGGTCCGGTAACGGGCGTTCCCCTTCCGTTCCGGCTATACATCTGAAATGGGGAGCGGCTTCAGGGTCCGGGCGTTGCGGAATGATCGACGCCTTGTGCTGGTTGATGGCCGCGACGAGTTGTTTAGGAACCGGCGGTAGCCTGGTAATGGCGACGAAAGGGAAGGGCCGCTTTATCGATCCGATGCTGCTGCTGCGGACCGACGTCCTCCCGAATGATGGCAGCCGCTGGGAATACCAACTGAAATTTGCTGGCTATAGGGCCATCGCATTCAAGACGGGCGGCAAGATCCATCTGCGTTCACGCAACGACAACGACTTCAGCATCCGCTATTCGGGCGTCCTGAAGGGCTTGGCGAACCTGCCGGACGAGACGGTCATCGACGGCGAGGTGATCGCGCTCGATGACGATGGGCGGCCGTCATTCAACATCTTGCAGAACTACGGGTCGTCGAAAGCCCCGGTGCTTTATTTCGTGTTTGATGTGATGGTCCTGGCCGGTCGCGATGTAATGCATGAGCCGCTAGTGGCCCGGCGCGAGCTGTTGGAGAAGAAGATCCTCCCGAAGCTCGGTGAACCGGTTCGATACGCCGCGCCGCTGGATGCGAGTTTGCCGGTACTCATCGAGTCCGTGAAGGCGCAGGGACTCGAAGGCCTGGTCGCCAAGCGCCTCGACAGCCGGTACGAAGCAGGTCTGCGGTCGGGTGCTTGGCAGAAAATGCGTGTCAACCGCGGCCAGGAGTTCGTGATTGGCGGCTACACGGTTGGGACGAAGACGTTCGACGCGCTCGTCTTCGGATACTACGAGGGCGACCATCTGATCTACGCCGCACGCACTCGAAACGGATTTACGCCGGTCGTCCGTGAGCAACTGTTCAAGAAATTCCGCGGGCTGGAAATCAAGGACTGCCCGTTCGTGAATCTCCCCGAGGCGAAGAGCGGCCGATGGGGTGCGGGCCTGACGGCAGCGAAGATGAAGGACTGTCGGTGGCTGAGGCCGGTGCTGGTCGCGCAGATCGAGTTCTTGGAATGGACGGGTGAAAATCATCTGCGCCACACTAGGTTCATTGCGCTGCGCGAGGACAGACCGGCACGCCAGGTCCGCCGGGAGTAGGTCGCTGGATGGCTGGCATATTCATCAGCAAAGGAATGACCGTCACGATCCCGGCTGGCGGTTTGAAGATTTCGCTGGGGCCGGACGGGCCTTCGATTCCCAGCGTGACACTTCACGTGCATTTCGATGTCTGCCCGACCTGGTGTGAACTGGCGATGACGCACCTCGCATCGGCCAACTCGCATGAGGCAGCCCGCGTCCTTGCGTGGCAGGGAACAGACGAAAACGAGAAGGCCAAAAGCCTTGAGCGCGAGTTCGAATCATCCATGCAGGCCGTGATGGCAGCCGCGATAGCGATCGATGCGTTCTACGCCGTAGTTCGAGGCCACGTCCAGATTCCGACTGAGCTCGTCGACAAGTGGCGGGTGCGACGAACGGCGAGGTCACTCGCAGGTGACTGAGGTGCTGAGGCGTGGCTTTCATTTGAAGCCAAAAGGTACGAAGGCACTTCGCGACAACCTGAAGGAGATTTACCGGTTCAGGGATATGGCTGTCCACCCTTCCGGGAGAATCCAAGCAGCACTGTTGCATCCAGACCTGGACGTGGGCGTGGAATGGCGCTTTGTCTATTTCAGGGCGGCAAATGCGCGCGCTTTGGTGAATGCCGCGACCGGAATCGTGTGGCAGTTGGCACATCACGGCAAGCCAACGACCGCGAAGGTCGTCAACTACATCAACGCATTGCGAGCACGACTCGCGACGCTCTTCCCATCCGGGCATCCGGAGTCGAGGTCATGACCAACCGGCCGGCGGTCCTAGCCGCAGTGCAGAATTGAGATCCATGGAACCCGATCGGACAGAGCTCGGTTGGTCATATCAACCCGCTGATTTCTTCGAGCGCCCGTACGAGCGGACGGAGAGAGGTGCGTTGCTGCGGATCGACGTCGGAAGAGCCGTCGTCACAGTCAGCGGGGGCGAACCACCGCCGGACGTGGAACAGCGACTACTGGCTTGGGTGCGTCACACGCTTCAGATCAGAAGCCTGCAGACAGGCCGGACCTTCGAACTCAACCCGCAGCCCAATGTTGTTGAGTTTAGAGGGTCCAACAGGAACGTAATCTTGCGCGCTGGCGTGGGTTCGTTCGCGATCACTGGCGGCAACCTCGACGTCGTTCAAACCAATGCGTCTGGCAAGACCGTAGTTGACACGAAGGCAGAACGGTTAAAGCTACAGACGGATGATCTTGACGATCTGTCGGCGAAGGCTCAAGCAGACCCTGTTCCGTAACGATGCTCGAAAGCTTCTCGACGGCCCTCAACGAACCAGACAGCGAGTTCGTTCGCCTGTATCAGATTCGCGACGCCTTGGTAAAACGCTTCGGGTCAGAGCGTGATGCGAAAGAGGCGCTCGGAATATCGACGTCAGATTGGAAGTTTTTCGGTCAAATGGCAAACGACGAGCCCGTGGTAGGGGGCCGGCATCGTGGAAGAGTCTCGGCCCTCTCAGAAATGCGACGACCGACGAGCGGGCGAGGATGAGGGCGTTGGCAGAGGACTGGATCCGAAAGTTCGCGGCGACGCTCTGAGGCTCCTCGTTATCGATGCGAATCGCGTTCTATACTGGAGGCTGAAGTTGGCGTTGTGTGGCACCCGAGCCACGGTCGACAAGCTGGACCAAATCGCCGTAAGTGATCGCGGGAGATTCAGGGGTCTATCACAATCGCTATCACAATTCGAGTTTGCAGGCTCAGCCACTAGCCCGTAAACCATTGATTCTAAAAGTACGGAGAGATGTCCGAGTGGTTGAAGGAGCACGCTTGGAAAGCGTGTGTAGGGGAAACTCTACCGTGGGTTCGAATCCCACTCTCTCCGCCAATTTCCAGTTTCGCGACCTCGTGCCAGGAGGTCGAACGGCTTAAGGTAAGTCGGACAAAGAGTTCCGCGATCGAAGGTGCAGTTCGATAGCCCTGCATCGAGCAGTCGACGCTGTTCACGCGGATCCTGCTCCAAATAGCGAGAATGGGCTGTTTTCGCGAGTTCTACAATCTTTTCACCTGTCGCGACGTAGGTAGGCGTCGCACCTGCAAGTCGACTCAGTTCGCCGTCGATCGTCGTGAGTTCCGATTCCCACTCCGTTGACTTCCGCGTCCAAAGCGGCTCCGAAAGGCGACTTTCGAGGTAGTCGTCGTAGGCGCGATCGAGCTTTGCTTGCACGCTAACCCAAGTTCGTCACGGAAACGGCGACACGGCGAGAAAATCTTAAGAAATCGGATCACGCGGTCACAAAGTCTGCACTACATTCGGCGTTCCATTCGAGGTACGCCGGGATGGTGATGTCGAGTTGGTCGAGGAGGTGCTGCTGATCGGGCGTGGGCGTCGCCACCCGCCGAAGCCGGATCTCGCGGCCGTCGGTCGTCGGCAAGACGATGTCGGCGCTCTGCAGCGTGGCGAGTTGCGCCAAGGCTTGCGCCGGCGTCAGGCCCGTGCCCTGGCGGCGCAGCAGATGTTTCAACGTCACCCAGAGCGCGTACCCGAGAAAGGCGACGAGGAGATGGGCCTTCACGCGCCGCTCAAGCTGATGGAACACCGGACGGACGGCCAGCTCACTTTTCAGGGCGCGAAAGGCGGCCTCCGCTTCGGTCAGCTGGATGTACTTCGTCCACAGTTCTTCGACTGTTTGGCCCTCGAGATTCGTGCGCAGCAGATAGGCGCCCTCGCGCGCATCACGCCAAGCGCGCCGGGCTTCGATCAGCGTCCAGTGGAGGCGCAGCGCGCCATCTTCCTCGCGCACCGCCATCTCGTACAGATCGGCGACGCTGGCGTACGACGCTTGCAGCCGTCCCAGGATGCGCTCGATCTTCGCGCGGTCTTTCAGCCGCCCCGTGCCCACCCGCGTGGCCAGTCCGCGCAACGGTCTTCCAGGCGCGTCGAGAAGCGGCGCCGAATCGCGAGCTCCTTCTCGCGACGCGCCGTCGATCGACACAGAACGTAGGTTTCGGTGCCGCCCGGGACGGGAATGAGTTGCGCTTCGACCTCATCGCGGACTTGCGTCCAGGGACCCTCCAGCAGCGCCCGCTCCACGTGCCGCAAGGTCGTCCGCCGCGTCCCCACCAGATACTGGCCGCCCCGGCGCCGAATGGCCGCGAGATTCGCGTCGCTGACAATGCCGCGGTCAAAGACCCACACGCGCCGCGCGTTCCCGTACTTGCGCTCGACCATCCGCATCACCGTTTCGAGCGAGGTCACATCGGCGCGGTTGCCGTCAAACGTTTCGTAGCTCAGGGGGAAGCCGTCGACATTGACGATCACCGCCAGGACGACCTGCAGGCAATCGGGCCGATGATCACGGCTATATCCGCGACGCATCATCGGATTCTTCGGCGCGGCGCCCTCGACGTAACTGCTGGTCAGGTCGTACAGCAAGACGTCGAACTCCGCCGCGAACAGCTCGCCGTAGCGCGCGGTGAGATGGCGCTCGAGCGCGGTCTTGTGCGGCAGCACCTGATCGAGCGCCCGATAGAGCCGCGTGTCATTGATCGCGCCTTCGGGAATCCGCAGAAGGTCGTCCAGCGCCGTCGTCGGATACCAGCGCGCTTCAATCGCCAGCTCGCTCCCGGGCGCGCAGAGCCGATTGACGGCCAGGAGGGCGGCCACTCGCGACCACGGCACATCGGCCTTCGCTGATCCGTCCGCGCTTCGAAGAAGTTCGTCCAGCTGCAGCCGCTGCCACAGAGCCAGGCCGAGCAGGGCAGGCCCCAATTGCCGCGTGCGTTCCAGCCGCACACGCTGGACCAGGACCCGCGCGACCTCCGCATCGTCTGCGGGCGGCGCGACCTCCGAGGGAAACAGCTTCAGCTGGTGGCTTTCGCCGTCGCCGTTGAACACCTCGATCGTCTTCAGCCACCGCGCCTGCGCCGAATCATTCAGCTCACCGAGATGACAGAGCGTCCGTTGGCGCGGCCCATCCGGTGTGCGCGACCGTTTCCACGAGCGACCAGTACGTGTGCCGCTTTCCATCTTTGTCGCGGTGATGAGGCCGCAAGAACATTGGGGCCGATGGTCGCACGCGCGATCACCGGCCGCAAGAGAGTAGGTCTGCACTACATCGCGAATCGAGTAACGCGGGATTGATGTTGAAGGACTTACAGCGATGAGCAACCCCGAAACTCCCTCAACCGCCGTTTCCGTGACGAAGATCGGCTAACGCGGCGCTGGGTGAGCCGCGCGGTGGTTTCTCGTCGCGTTTGCTCCAACGCGTCCTGGCTCTCGCGCAGGTGAGCGGCGACGAAGTCTGCGAACTCGGTGGGGATGTCGATCCGTTCCACAACGTCGCCCAACAGATCCGGGAGCTGTTCCTCTCGGATGTAGGTGTTCCCACAGGCCCCACGAAAGCGGGTGCAGCGGTAGTAGACATACCTGCTTTTTTTCAGCTCCGCGGTCATCCGACAGCCACAGCGTGCGCAGGTCAGCAAACCCATGAACGCGTGGCGCTGCTTTGAATATCGGGCGTGCGGTTTGCCGCCGAGCACGGCCTGGACCTGCTGAAATGTGTCGCGGGTAGAAGAGGCCGACGAGTGATCGTCACGCGCCTGACGACGTCCGCTATCATGGCTGCGAACACGTGACCTTGGGGTTGGCACCGGAAACGTGCGGGCTCAAGCGAGGGGAACCAATGGATCGGCGCGAGTTCTTCACCGCTCTTGGTGTTGTCGGCGTGGGGGGTCACATGGCAGCGCAGGGACCGCCGGGCTTGCTGGGCGGCGCGACGGTACGAGCCGACTGGCTCGCGCGACACGCGGAGCCGATTCTCGAGCCTGAGCTGCCCATCATCGATCCGCACCACCACCTGTGGATTCGCCCGGGCTCTCGCTACCTCGCTGACGATCTCCTCGCCGACATGAACAGCGGCCACAACATCGTCGCGACCGTTTACGTGCAGGCGCAGTCGATGTACCGCCAGAGTGGTCCGCCGGAGATGCGCCCAGTCGGCGAAACTGAATTTGTCAATGGCGTGGCGGCCATGTTCGCGAGCGGCACACTGGGCCGGCCGCGTGCCTGCGCAGGAATCGTCGGCCGTGCCGACCTCACGCTCGGCAGCCGAGTCGAACCGGTGCTGCTGGCCCACTTGCGGGCCGGTGGCGACCGCTTCAGGGGTGTCCGCCATATCACGTCGTGGGACGCCGATACGCGCCTGAACAATCCCGACTACCCCTCTCCGCCCGCACTGTTGAGGGACGGCACCTTCCGGGAAGGCATTGGGGTACTCGGTCGACTGGGGCTGTCGTTTGACGCGATGGTCTATCATCCGCAGCTGGACGACGTCGCCGACCTTGCCGGCGCCTTTCCGAGCCTACCGATCGTCCTGAATCACTGTGGCGTACCCATGAGAATTGGCGCTTATCAAGGACGCCACGAGGAAGTGTTTGCCCGTTGGTCCGCCTCGCTCCGGCGGCTCGCGACACACGAGAACGTCTTCGTGAAGGTAGGCGGACTCGGGATGCGGTACACCGCGCTCGGGTTTGCCGAGCGCCCGGAACCCCCGTCGTCCGACGTGGTAGCCACGCAGTGTCGCCCTTACGTCGAGACGTGCATCGAGGCGTTTGGAGCGTCGCGCTGCATGTTCGAGAGCAACTTCCCGGTCGACAAAGTGTCTTACAGCTACCAAGTGTTCTGGAACGCGTGCAAGCGGTTGGTGAGCGGCGCCAGTCCGAGCGAGAAGACCGCGCTGTTTGGCGGTACCGCCAAGCGCGTGTATCGTCTCGACGCGATCAGCCTGGGCTAGGCGTCGGCTGGCGGCACGCTTATCGAGCCTTCGTCGCTCGACTGGTTTCGTTACACGCGAGTAAGGCCTCAGTTTACGGATGCTGATTGCTCGTCAGGGTGTACGTACTCCGCGCGAGCGACGCGAGGCGCAGCCGAGCAAGCAAGGCGCGGACAAGGCTGCGCCGCTGGGATCGTCCGCGCGGTTGTCCTTCAGCTTTGTTTCCTATTGAATCGGTTGCAGCGCGTCCTTTTGCAACGGCCGAGATCCACAACATGACACAGGAATGGAAGCATGCTGTTCATCGCGGTTCGATCGATGAGCTGCAAGGTCTCGTCGCCGGAGGCGCTGACGTCGATGCGCGCGATGAACACGGACAAACGGCACTGATGCTTGCTGCGGTCGAAGGTCACGGTCACGTGGTCGAGTGGTTGGTCGAGCACGGCGCCGCGCTCGATCACGCGGCGAAGTACGGCCTTAGCGCATTGATGCTTGCCGTGGTCAACAGCCGCGTCGATGTGGTACGGATCCTCGTTCGGAGGGGCGCCGACCTCGCATTGCGCGGGACTGGCGCACCGGGGTTCGCCGGCAAGACGGCCTTGGATCTGGCCGTCGCTCGCGGCGAGCGGGAGCTGGTCGATATCCTGAGTTCCCGCGACAGCCCCGCGTCGGAATGACCAACATCCGCACTTCGCGACCGCACACTGATGGGGCGTACAGCACGGGCATCGCGAGGTAAAGCCGAGCGGAAGCGAATGCGCCGTTAAGATCTCCACGCGCCGGCAGCGAGCACTGTGGCTAAGCCGTCAAGTTGGCCCGCACAAGGAATGTCATGATCGCGATCATGTGGCAATTCGACGTTAAGAAAGGACGAGAAGGCGAGTTCGAGCAGTTGTATGGCGTCGATGGAGAATGGACCGCGATGAACCGACACACGCGGTCCTATCTCGGTAGTTCCTTCCTTCGCGACCAGAACCGCTCCGCTCGGTACATCGTGATCGAATACTGGAGCGAGATGGTCGTCTATGAGCGACATCGAGCGTATCGTTCCAATGCGATCGCGTCTCTGGAAGAACGCCGTACGGCGCTTGTCGAATCCGTTGAGCCGTTGGGAATTTTCACAGCACTCGATGTGCCCGATCGTGCCGGGCCGACGTGGTCACAGCGAGACGGGTCTTAAGTTCCTGCCCTCGGAACCGCTAGCAGTTGCGAGTCAGATATCCCGTCGGGGTTGTTGCGCCAATTGGTGCCAGCTGGGATGATTCGTGGACGTGCGGTCATCTGTTGTTGTGCTGCTCGCGATTGCATGCACCGGGTCGATTCGTGGTGAGGCGGAGCCTGCCATCGCTACCGAGGGGCGTGCACAGGGCATGCTAGATGCACAGCTGAAGGACTATGCAGATCTATTCGTCACGCTCGGGGAACAGGCGGTGCGACGATCACGTCTCGCCTCGCCGCTTCCGTGTGTCGCGCACTGGCTCGCAGGTGGTGATCAGGTGGTCGTCGCCGTGTCCCGAGCCGCTTCGAGCGCTGGACTGGAAAGGAGCGATACGCTGCGGCGCATCGGTGGCCGCGACCTGACTGATGATCCTGGCGATGGTCGATGGGCAACGGCCATGCGCGCGCTGCCGCAAGGCCAGCCGTCGTACGCAGTGGAGATTGACAGAAAAGGGAAGCGTCTTCACCTCGTGCTGCCGTGCGCGGCCGATGACGCGAGAAGGCTGCAGCAAGCCGACCTCGCGATGTGGACCGCCGTCACGCGGCGCGACTGGTCGGCATGCCTCAAGCAGGGTGCTGAGATGGTTGCCGCCTTCGGCACCCCGACGTCGCCGCCACTGATGGTCATGACGCAGTGCGCAACCGCCTCCGGGAGACCCGACGCGGCGCTGACCGCCACGTTGGCCCGAGCCCTGATGGCCGAAATGGTGGCGCACTCCGGTCCTCAGCCCGACTTGCGCGAGCAACTGCGCCTGGCGCTTCGCCAGCTGGATGCGATGCACGCAGCCGGCGGCGAGAACTACGCAACGAGCCTGCGCGCCGAGATGGCAACACTCGGCATCGAGCCGTAAGTCGATCGCTCAACCGTTGGGTGCCTCTGCTTCGACCCGCGAGTTGGGCGCGTCAACGATCCACAGGTTCCATGCTCTTGCTTCTGAACACCGCTCCAGCGGCCGGGGACGTCAGGAACGCGCATGACGATCGCGTCATAGACTTCCCCGCTGGAAGCCCGCGAGCGAAGCGAGCAAGCGAAGGCGCGGTCAAAAATACGTGATCCTAGCGAGCTAACCTGCCCCAGCGTTACAGCCGCATACCAGCAGAAGACAACGAATTTGTCATCGATCAACAGGTGTACCTGCAGAAGAGCGGTACTTCCCTGTGCCATACGAGCACGTACGGTGGCGCGAAGGCGACGACGTCGCTAGATCGGTCGCCACTCAGCGACTGGAACGAAGCCGCTGGCGCGGCGGCCGACGGGCAGCCGGGTAACTCGTAGGGAAGTAGGGTCGGTCGCAGGAGGTACTGCCTGTGACCAAGCTCCTGCAACGGCTGCACGACGAGCTCGTGCGACGCCAGTATTCCCCGATCACGACCCGTAGCTACGTCCGCATCGTCGAGCACTTTCGCCGGCAGACTGGTGGCCGCCTCGATCGGCTGGGTCCTGACGCGATCCGGCGCTATCACCTCTCCCTCCTCACAGAGGGCCGTGTTTCCGTCGAGACCGTCGTCACGCACGTGTGCGCGCTGCGGTTCTTCTGTCGCCATGTGTTGCGGCGACGGAACGTGCATGAGGACCTGCCTTATCCCAAGCGCCGCGATCGGTTGCCGGTGGTCCTCAGTCCGGACGAGGTCCAGCGGCTCATCGCCGGGGCGAAGAACCTGTACCACCGCACACTGCTGCTGACGCTCTACGGCGCGGGTCGCCGCGCTGACGACGGCGACAGCAGCGACGAACACCAACACGAGTCTGGCACTGCGGGAGGTCAGTGCCTCCAGTCCATGGACGGGCTACAAGCCGACGACGGCCTGGGCGCGGGCAACGAGCGCGGCGCGGTCCTGAAGGTTCAGGGTTCCGCCGGAGAGCTTCCGCGTGATCTTAGCGACGTCGTCCGCATCTGCAAGTTCATTGACCTTGTGATCGGTCCACCACACCGCCGCGATGGCGAGCGATACCTCGGGGTCGATGGCGAGGTCGGGTTCGGAAACCAGGTCGACCCCAATCCGGCCCCTCATCTTGTGGTAGTTGTCGCGACCGGTCAGCATGAGGACGCCGCGGCCTCTATACCTCCAGCCATCGCCAGACGACTCGTCACCGTTTCCCATGCGGCCGGCGTAGATGCGGTTGGCAATCCTTTCCGGCTGACCGGCGAAGAGCCGCGCCTCAGCCTCGTCGTGGAAGCGGTTGCGGAAGAGAAACCAGAGCCGTCCGCCCGAATAGCTGAAGCGTTCCTCCTGGTACTTGAAACCTCCGGTCTCGTGCGCCAGCTGGCCGAGGAAGTGGGCGAAGCGCATTGGCGTATCGATCTCGCAACTGGTCAGAATGTCCGGGCGGCGCAGCAGGCCATCGCGAAAGGTGGTGCCACTGGGGCCGAAGGGTTCGAAAAACGGCGTGAGCTTCTCGCGCGTCAGGTTTCGGAGGAAGTCGTTCGTGCGGACGAAAAGCGGCAGTCGCCCTTGCGGGTGCGTGGCCGGTTTCTCGATCTGGCGCGCGAGCAGTTCAGGCCGCTGCAGACGGTTGGCCAGCGTTCGGACGAGCGTCAGCCATCCTTCATGTTGACGCTCACCCTGCCAGTCCGTGAGCGTGATGCGGTGCAGCGAGCCGAACGCGACGGGCACGTCGAGCAGCGTGAGCGAGTCGATCTCGATGGGAACCAGCACGTTGCGCTCGTGGGCTATCAAGCACTCGGTTTTGACCCACGTGCGTGTCAGCGCCTGCTGCGTCCAGCAGCCGAGCACGACCGAGGCCGACTTGACCTCCTTGTCGATGACGTCCGGGAAGGCATCGCCGCCGTCGATGGCTTCGATGTCGAAGAAGACCTGGAGTCCAAGCGCTTTCAACGCATGGGCCAGCGGCTCGACCCGCGCCCGATCCGATCTGGCGTAGGAAACGAAGACGTCGGTCATCGCCCGAGTGATGACCGCCACTTCATTCGGGGCGAAACGCCAACAGCACATTGCCGCCGCAGCTCGAGGCCGGTGTCGGTCTCATAAATCGCGGCGGTCAATATCGCCTGCGGCCTATGGGGTCGATGCATCTGCCACAGGTCGCGCACGTGATCGAGCCGTGGCGGGCGTGGTGGTGTCGGTGGGGTGAAGCGAACCGTCACGACGACGATGGTAGCCGAGACGGTCGTTGATTCGAGAGGGGGTCGCCCGGCGCGCTATGTGAACGGGGACCCTACCGGATGGGTGCGCGTATAAGTGTGGGCGGCCGGTTCTCCGTGTGAAGAACCAGGCTGCCCTCGGCTCGTTCAGATCAATTCGTCTGATCGCGCCAGGACCTTAGTCTGCGGCGTTGTCGATTTTGCGCGCACAGTGTGCGGAGGTGTCACAAAGCGTCATGATCCTGACGTGCCCCGCGTTTTGCGACGGTAGCTCACGCTATTCGGAGCCGCGTGACGCGCACATGTCGGTTCGACATCCATTCCACTCCGAAGAGCCATTGACGCCAAGCCAGGGAGGCCGGAGTGACATGGTGAAGCTATGCGGAGAGCTGTGGCCATCGTCCCGAACGCTGAGCAAGTGGCGACGCCACCACCACGACGCATCAGAGGGCCTTGTCGAGGAACGTGAGATGGGCAGCTTCATGGCGGTCGATCTCGTTCCAGTCGGCTACGGTCTCCGGAGGGGCATATCGCTCGAATGCACCAACTTGAACGACGCGTTCTTGGAAGTCGACTGCGCGGCAGAGCGCCGCGGCCACACATGCACGCCCGCATGCACTCTCTGGCGTCGCGAGTAGCATCGCGACTCGATCGCGACGCTGATGGACGGATTGATCGTAACCGCAGTGGAAGGTGGCAAAGAGGCGATGAAGGCCCTACGGCCTCATTCATCGAGGGGGCTTCTCTGGTGGGTTATGCGGGGGCGCGGCGTCGTCAGGAGGGACGGCTTCATTGTTTTGAAAAGTCGGGCGCATGGTGGTCTGGGGATCCCCGGTCAATGGAGAATCCTGTCGTTCACAAACCGTAGCCCTGATCCTGTTTCTGCGGACAGGGCAGGTCCGCGTACGAGCAGAACACGCAGTGATCGCCCTCTTTCGGCGTGAGTGTCGCCTGACAGCGTGTGCATACATAGACAAGAACACGGCGATCCGTGGGCATCGCGACCCTCGCTGCGTGCTTGCATATGGGACACGTAATCGTCGCAATCAGATTCGCCATTTGCGTCTCTGCACGTCCTTCCGCTTCCGTGCCGTCGGTTCAAGGTCCTGGCCACCGCGCGAGCGGTTGTAATGTGTTGAAAAGATTCAGGAGTGCACAGGTGGCGCGAGCACCTGATGTCGGGATTCCGACGCCGCGCGCCGGCGTGTCGGACGTCTGCAACCGGGCCCGAGAGGACGCATTCTGGCCGGCGCGCTATGTCGACCAGTCGCGGGGTCGATTCGACAGGACTTCTGCATGCGCCGTGGTTCCATTTGCGATGCCATGACACACGTCTGAGCTAAGATGTCCGACTTTCCCCTCCGAGTGGAGCATCGTGATGCGGACGTCATTCCGCGATGTGGCGGACCGGACGATTGGTTCGTTAGTCGCCTTCCTCCTCTTGTGGACTGACACAGCGTCGGCCACCACGTACATGTCGGTCGAGCCGGTTCCGAACAGAGATGTTGTTGGTGAGGACAATCTCGCCGCGATTCGCAGCATCGGGTACGCCAACCTCGAGGAGTACGTCGCCCAGTTCACGTGTCCAAATTGAGTGCGTTGGGTCGGGCCGGAGGTGTAAGCCAGTCCCTTCGACTGGCGTCGCATGTCCTCGCGCCAGTCGAATCAGCGGAGACTGCAACGAGGGACCAGCGTCCGGCGCGCTATGTAACGGGGATCCTGCTCGCGGGGGCATGGGTCGAACACCCAGTACAAAGCGCCTGAGCCGAAACTCTTTTCGCCTTCGTCCAAGCTCGGACGCGACGCAACACCCAGAGGCCAAGCGTCCACTTCAAGATCAGGTACGCGATGCCCCACATCAGGAACTGAGGGTCGGCGAGAGCATCGATAACGACAGACATTTCAGGCTCGACGCGCTGCAGGCGCAGACCTACCGCGCGAATATTCTTCTGCGGGTAATAACGACGATGGGACGTTTGTAGAACAGTGCGGGGCCGCCACGCCTGTTCGGCCTCATCCAAAACGATGAGCACAATCTCACCACAGTGGCGAGAAGCTAATGATTCGTGAAGCGTGGGTTTGGTTTGATTGACCACCGAGGGCGTGGTCCGGCGCGCTATGCGCTCAAGGGTCCAGCCGGGTGGGTCGGCGCGTACCAAGAGAACCAAGGGTTCAGGCCTTGAGCGTGGATTGGTGATGCGAGGCGCACTGCTGTCCTCAGAATTGCAGCCTCAGCGATGCGCCAGCGGTCTTCGTATTGATTAAGGGCGACAAGGTAATCGTTGCGCCACCAACTGCTGGAGTCCCGGCGCCATACACCGTTTTCCGGAGCATTACGTCGACGAGCAGCCCGGATAACATCCCCACAGTCGAAAGAGCCACAACAGGCGTGCTCGCGAACCAGGTTTTGCCTTCATCGCGGCGACGACTGCCGAGCATCGTGTCACGATTCTGCCTGCATGCAAGTGTCCCGAGTCAGTTCGACGCCTGGACACGCCGCGGGCTCTCGTCCGAGCGCTGCGCGATGTGGTGCTGCGCACCGGCTTCGACCAGTTCCATCACGAGAGCCGTCAGGCCTTCGGTCGGCCGCGATGTGGATGGACCTTCATACGATGGCGAGGCCGTCACGCTGGAACCGCGCCAGGCGCCCCGATCCGCGGCAACCGAATCCTAGGACAATGTCGTAGGTTCGGCCGGTCGACCCCCCGCCTCCGAGGAAGTAATCGGCCGTCGAACACTTTCGTCGGAGGACCTGCCGTCCATGTCGTCGTCCGCGTCGACCCGAACGCCCATCACGATGCCGGTCGGAGACAGGAAGAAGAGTTCGTCGCCGCGCTTCCGCCCACAACGGGCCGACGTGCCACCGCCCGCTCGATACCTGCCACCGCCCTGCCGAGACGTCAGGGAAGGGACAGCACGTAGACATCATTCACTCCTGACTTGCCTTCGACTCGTATGCGAGCCATCGTCCGTCGGGCGAGATCTCGCCGTTCAACTCCTGGAACTCGGTCTGGATCAAGCGGGTCCACGCGAGCGCTTCTCGCCGAGCGTCACGACGGCGAGGTCCTGTGTCCGCCCGTTAATCCGAAAGACGATGCTGCCGCCCGTCTGGCGAGATCTGAGGTCGGGAAGCTCTGAAACGGAGATTCGGTCAGCCGTTCCGACGGGTCCTGCGCCATTGGCTGCCTGCCAATAGAGATTCTGCGAGCCTGAACGGGCCGAATCAAAGATCAGATCGGCGGCCGTCCGGCGTCCATAGCGGATACCATTCCGCCGCAGGCCCGTAGGTGAAGCGGGACAGGTTCTCGCGCGCGAAGTCCCAGATCCAGATGTCCTGCTCCAGGTCCCGAATGCCGAGCGCCACGCGCGTCCCGTCTGGGGCAGATGCGCGGGTAGGTATACGCGCGCGCCGGAGCGCGAATTGGCTCCTCGCGTCCGCTCCGATCGACCCACGCGAGCGTTCGCGCCAGCGCAGCGCCTGTACTCGATACATACGACGAGCGTGCCATTGGTGCGATATGTCGAGGTCGGCCCCGCCGTCTGCCGTCGTCGCCACTTGCGGCACAACCGGCGTCGGGCTGCCGGTCACTTCCATCCGATCGACGTCGAATGAGACAGCGCGCAATCTCGGTTCCCGTCGCGTACACAAGATGGCCACTCGGGACATAGCGCGCATGCGTGCCGCCTTGAATCAGTACCTTCTGTGCGCCGGTTCTCAGGTCGAGCACGGCGACTCTGAGCCTTTTCGACGGTGCCGTTCGGGAACGATGCGTGAACAGCACCGCATTTCCGTCGGGCAGGAATTCGGGCCAGAAGTGATCGCGATCGTCCTGTTCCCCGCTCGGCGTCGTCAGCACTTCGGGATCGCCGCCGGTGTCCGAGACGCGCAGCAACTCCGATGTTGGATCGGAGCCGGCCATGACGATCGTGCCGTCCGGTCCCCACGTGCCTCCGCGAGGGCCTGTCCCGCACTCGCACAGCGTCGTCGCCGGGACCGCCGGATGATTGCGATCTTCCTGGAGCGTGCCCACGCCGTCGAAGAAGCCGACCCATGCACCGTCCGGCGACGATGAACAGACCTCGCGGCGCGCGCCAGTCTCTGCCGAGCGGCGTCGCGTCCAGCGAATCCAGCCGGCGCACGAACAACTGCGATCCATTCGCGCCGATGTAGACAAGGCGAGTCCCATCCGGCGACAGCGCGAAGTCTCGGTCGAGTCTGCCGACGACGAGCGTCTGCGTCCCCTGAGAGACGCGATCGACAGGCGTGTGACCGCAGACGGTCGAAGCTCGGCCGTGACGCCGAACCGATCACGGCCAGTCCCGCTCGCGACGGCGCCGACCAATCAGCGCCGCGACTAGCGCGACGCTGCGCGCTGACGCGCGGCACCGCTCGCGCGCGACGCCAGGCACGGCGGAGCTGTCTTCGGACGGGCTTCACGGCGTCAGCGATATCAAGACGCGCATCGCCGATGTCGTGCAAGCGCTCGCTGCGCGTTCTTCTGCGAGACACCGCCGAAGACAGCCGTCGACAGCGGTGCGGGAATGCCGGAGGGCAGCGCCGTCCAATCAGGCTGCCGTGTCAGGATGCTCGCGATGACATCGGAGATGCTGTCGCCCTGTAAACGCCTGCTCGTCCCGTGAGCATCTCGTACAGCACGCACACCGAACGCCCAGATGTCGCTCCGCTTGTCCACTGCTTTGCCGCGCGCCTGCTCGGGACTCATGTACGCCGCTGTCCCGAGAATCATCCCGACGCCGGACATCATTGCGGGACTGAGGTGATCGTCGGAGACTTGCAGTAGCGTCGATCGTCCGCTGAGGCATGGTTCGAGCGCCTTCGCCAGCCCAAAGTCGAGCACCTTTACCGCGCCATCCGGCCGCAGCTTGATGTTGGCGGGCTTCAGGTCGCGGTGGATGATGCCCTGCTCGTGCGCGGCCTCCAGGGCTTCAGCTATCTGCTTCGCGATGGCGAGCGCTCTCGTCGACCGGAATCGGGCCCTGCGCGATGCGGTCCGCGAGCGTCGGTCCCTCGACCAGCTCCATCACGAGCGCGCGGATGCCGTCGGCCTTCTCCAGGCCGTAGATTTGCGCGATGTTCGGATGATTCAGTGACGCGAGCGTCTTGGCTTCACGCTCGAAGCGCGCCAGCCGGTCAGCATCCTGTGCAAACGCCTCGGGCAGCACTTTGATGGCGACCTGCCGTCCGAGGTTGGTGTCGGTCGCCTTGATAGACCTCGCCCATGCCGCCTGCGCCAATCGAGGCGGAAATCGTGTACGGGCCAAGCCGTGTGCCGGGGGCCAGCGCCATGAATGGTTGGTGTGTGCGGATTCTACAGGGAAATAAGGTTCCGGCGATCCCGACGCGAGAGGTGTGATGAAGACCAGCACAGGGGCCGCCAGGTGTTCGCGCCTTCAACCTCCGCTGTCGCTCATGTGTGAGACGTTCGCGAGGGCCACCGCTGACGTTAATAGACAAGAAGGAGAGAATGCAATGTTTAGACGCACATTCGTCCTGACCGTATGCGCCGTGGCCATCGCTACGCTGCTGACATCGTCGTCCACACAGGCTCAAGGGCCGATCCGACTGAACTACCTCACGTTCAACAGCACTGTCGCCCTACCCGGCGTCGTGCTCGCGCCCGGCAGGTACGCGTTCGAATCGGGACCAAACGGCACCGATCGTGCCATCGTTCGCGTCATGAGCGCCGATCGCCAGCGCGTGCATTACCTGGGGCTCACCAACCCAGTCACCCGTCCCGCGGACATGCCGCCGAATCAGACCGTGTTGCTCGGCGAGGCGAGCCGCGGCGAGCCCACACCGATCAAGGCGTGGTATCTGATCAACTCCTTGCGCGGTCTCGAATTTCGGTGGTGAGGAAGCGTTACCGTGGGAGCGAGAACGTATCGCGGGCTGTCTCGGAGAAAGGAGTGCGGAGAGCACGATAACTCTTCGCACTCCTTAGAGCCTCGGGAAATCGGTCCACCGACGCGCATCTCCGCGCGAAGCCCACGCGACGGATTGGCCTAGCTGAACGATCGTTCGCCGCGTTTTTGAGTCTGCGAACCGTAAAGCGGAACTCCACATTCACCTGTAAGGGAACTGGCTCACTCATCCGCATCCCAGGACGGAATCCACCGGCAAAGCGCGCCGATCGCTTCCTGGGGTGCGCTACCGGACCTTCGCGAGCACGACTGCGACGATCGCGCCAGCGACTCCACTGCGCACAGCCTCGAGCAGCGGATCGACGACCGTCCTGGTCAAGGTCTGGACGTTCGTGATGCCGTACAAGATGAAGTCCACCGTGAACCAGAGGAGGAAGCCAGCGACGGCTCCGATTTTGGCACCTGTTCCTGCCGAGGAGGCAGGCCGGTTCCCAATTGCGAGGGTGATGAGTGCACCATACGACAAGGACCCCAGGACCACGGCCCACACCAGTTGCGGGGTTCGCACCACGCCCGTCGCCGACCCTTCATTGGCCGCATAAAAACTTGCGAAGGCCATGTCGAAAATCAGGTACCCGGCCACGAACAGGACCCCGCCGCCAACGAGGGTTCCAACGACGAATCGCTTTGTGTCCATCTGGCCCTCCTCTAAGAGATGAGAACGCACACGAGACCGTACGCGACGAATCAGAACCGCAGGCAGTGTGATAGAGGTCTTCGAGCGGCCCAAATCCTAGCACGGCAGCCACGTCGTGGAGGGCACCGACATTCGGGGACCGACTCCGCTGACCTTGGCTGTCATGGGGACCGACAAGAGTTCTACGAATGGAACCGACGCGCCTTCGACCTGGATCGCAGATTCGCTGCCCACACTGTCGCCGCTGGCATCCGGTCGTGCCGCGGGATTTTCACTTCAACTCTCCGTTCCTCCCTAAGGGAGCAGGCAGGCCGACAAATCAAACGGGAGTGGCGCTGCTCCCCTCAGCCTCGATTGCGTTTCTTGCCTTGCCCCCTCACAGACTCAGCGAGCAACGCCTGCACTGCCAATTCGACGTACTTCGGGATCGTTGGCAAAAAACCGCGCTCGTACCGCGTGATGGTATTTCGCGCCATGCCGAGTCTCGCTGCCAGTTCCTGTTGCGTGAGGCCGAGGAGGAGCCGCTGACGACGCAGCTCCCGACCGGTCAAGCTGACGGTAGGCTCTTGAGGGAGCATTCGGGGTCAACGGATGGTCGGGACTTCGGCTCGAGTTCGGGGTGGTAGGATCGCAATCTTCCGCGCGATGCCTTCGAGGGTGACGCCCAGAGACTCATAGCGCGGCTTCGCGCCGAACGGCCGTTGCGTGGACGAAGAGGATAAGTCATGCGATGTCTTCCACTGATCGTCTTACTCGCGCTGCCCGTACTGGGCTGCAAGGCGGCCAACTCGCCGCGGTCGCTGCTGACATATCCCGACGCGCGAAAAGGGGAGGTCGTCGACGATTATCACGGAACGAAGGTTGCCGACCCGTACCGGTGGATGGAGGCACTCGACTCGGAGGAGGTTGCACGATGGGTGACCGCATCGAACGCGATCACCGAGCCGTACCTCCAGGGGCTGCCACTGCGTGAGCAGTTCAGCCGGCGGCTGACCGAGTTGTGGGACTATCCGCGCGTCAGCGTTCCGGTGGTCGAAGGCGGGCAGCTGTTCTATGCGCGAAACACCGGCCTGCAACGCCAATCGCCGGTGTTCGTACGGAGCAGCCTCGACGCACCCGCCCGGATGGTCATCGACCCGAATGTGATCTCGGAAGACGGCTCCGTCTCGCTCGGGCAGTGGACGCCGTCGCCGGACGCGAAGCTGATCGCCTACGGCCTTGCCGAGGGCGGTGCGGATTGGCGCACGGTCCGAGTGCGGGACATCGCTTCCGGCACGGATCTGTCCGACGAAGTCCGATGGATGCGCTTTTCTGATATCTCCTGGACAAAGGACAGTAAGGGCTTCTACTACTCGCGCTATCCCGAACCGCCTGCGGGCAAGGTACTGGAGGCCGCGCTGTCGGGACAGGCGATCTACTATCACCGGGTTGGCACGCCGCAATCGCAGGACACTTTGGTCTACGAACGGAAGGACCGCCCAGGTTGGATCGTGGTCGGCAGTGTCACTGAGGATGGCCGATATCTGCTCGTCTCGATGCTCGAGGGCGCGGAGGTCCGCAACAGTTTGTACTACGCGGATCTGGGTCGCCCCACGGCCCCCCGCGTTGACGCACGTATCAGGCCCGTGGTGGATGTCAACGACGCCGAGTACATGCCTATCGGGAACACGGGCACCACCGTGTACGTCCGCACGGACAAAGACGCGCCGAACCGGAAGGTCGTGGCCATCGACCTCACGAATCCTGTGCCCTCCGCATGGAAAACCATCATTCCCGAACGCACGGAAACGATCGAGAACGTCGCGCTGATTGGCGACCACATCGTCGTGCAGTACCTTGCCGACGTACAAAGCCGTTTGGTGCTGTTCGATCTTCGTGGCGCGCCGAGGGGCGATATCGCGTTGCCGGGTCCAGGGGCCGTGGGGAGCATCAGCGGGCGCCAGGATGGGCGGGACGTGTGGTACAGCTTCAGCTCGCCGTTGATGCCATCGACCGTGTACCGGTTCGACCCGGCGACCAAAGAAAGCGTGGCCTTTGAAGCAGCGACGCCGAAGTTTGACGCGAGTCTGTTCGAGACGAAGGCGCTCTTCGCCACCTCTCGTGATGGCACGCGCGTGCCGCTCTTCCTGACCGGAAAGAAGGGCTTGTCGCTCGATGGCAGCAACCCCACGATGATCTATGCGTACGGCGGGTTTTCGATCAGCATGCTCCCGACGTACCGGCAGGACGTACCGGCCTGGCTCGAACGGGGCGGACTCTGGGTAACAGCGAACATCCGCGGCGGCGCCGAATACGGCGAGGCATGGCACCAGGCGGGCATGCTGGGGAAGAAACAGAACGTCTTCGACGATTTCATCGCTGTTGCTGAGTACCTCGTGCGGGAAAAGTACACCTCGCCGTCAAAGCTCGGAATCATGGGCGGGTCAAACGGGGGACTGCTCGTCGGCGCCGTCATGGAGCAACGGCCCGATCTCTACGCCGTGGCGCTTCCGGCCGTCGGCGTGATGGACATGCTGCGGTACGATCAGTTCACGGGCGGCCGACTGTGGACGACGGAGTATGGCTCCGCGTCGAATCCGGCTCAGTTCCCATTTCTCATCAAGTATTCGCCGGTGCAGAACCTCAAATCTGGTACCTGCTATCCGGCGACGCTCATTACGACTGCCGATCACGATGACCGGGTGGTGCCGAGCCATTCGTTCAAGTTTGCAGCAGCATTGCAAGCGGCCCAGGGCTGTCCAAATCCAGTGCTAATCCGAGTCGAGGTGCTGGGTTCGCACGGGTACCGGCCGACCGACAAGCTCATCGCCGAGCGCGCAGATCAGTGGGCATTTGCGGCCGAGCACACAAACACACGGTGAGAACGCCGCCTCCGGAGGCTCCTGCTCCATCAACTCGGTTAGCCCGTTCCGACGGAGACGCGCAGCTAGCGATAAAATTCCATCTTCGCCTCACGGAACCAGACGGTATTCAACGGCGCGACCGAAATCGGCCCATTGATGCCGAAGATCGCGATTTGGAACCGATCGCCCGCCTTGACGGCGTCGGCGAGCACCACGCGATTGGGCATGTTGAGGCCCTGAATCGTGGCGGGGCTGATGTAGCCGCTTCGGCGCGGCATCTGCCCGTTGACCCAGACTTCAGCGTAATCATCCACCAGCACCGTGAGCACCGCCTTGGCGCCTGCCGTGTCGAAGGCGCCAATCTTTGCCGGAATGGTCAGGCTCGTGCGGTACCAGGTGAAGAACACCTTGCCGCCGCCGCGCCGTTCGTCCAGCGCTTTGGCCTCGATTGTCGGCCATGATGAATCGTCGAAGCCGCTTTCGCCGGCATGCGGTTGGATGTCGTACGACATTTTCCATTTGGCCCCCGCGCCTGGCATAGCCGGGCCCTCGACGATCTTCGCGTCCATGTTCTTCCACTGCGCGCCGAACGCCGCGATGCCTTCCTGCGTCATCAGATTGACCACGTAGGTCGGCGGCAGGGACGGCGGAATCGCTGGAGGCGGAGGTGCCGGCGCGGCGGCAGGAGAGGGCGCCGGCGGCCCTTGCGCGACCGAGACCCTCGAGATCGTCAGGGAAACAACAGCCAGACCGGCACACACCACCAGAGTGCTGAGATCCTTGTTGAGCATCTCCTTCTCCTCTTCTTGCGATCACCCAATCAGCGCGGTGACTTCATAGGACCGAGACGAACGCCGAGACTTAGTGACACGGTTCTGCTTGGACCGGGCTGTGATTATACGGAGAAGCGCGGCTAGACGAAGATTCCAGAAAGGCGCCGGCTATTGGTTCATACTCGCAAGAAGGCGTTGGAGGGTCGCCTGTCGCACCGGTCGACCGCGGAGGATCTTCTCGATGGTGTGCTGACTCAACCCCGTGTTGCGCATGAGCGCACGCAGGCCGAGAAAAAATCGACACACAAAAAAATTGAAAGTGCTCTCATGGGATCGCTCTAGAGCAGCCCTCCACCCTACCCCTCGGACAACTTGGCCGACGACCTCGCCGCCACAAGACATTCGGTTGTGGGGATAAGTAATAGCGAGCGCGAAAAATGCCCTCCAGCGCGCGTGGGGGGAGCCGGGGCGCGATGGGTACGCGAACGTCGAAAGTCACGGCACTGTCAAGATACCTGCAACGTCCAACGCTGGCATTAACGGCCAGGACTGACCCGCGGTCTCAGGTGGGACTGCGCCGTCGGGTCCAGTCCGTGTTAGGCGTCAAATTTCTCCCTCGACGGTCAGCGGCTCATCGACGCGGATGAAGAGCCACAGCGCAGCGGCTAGCAACGCGAACACCACTCCGGCACCGAGGGCGACCGTCCAGCCGAACTGCGCGAACAACAGCGCCGTCAACGGTGTGCCCAAAATGCCTGCCAGATTGCCCCCAGCCGAGCGATGTGCTGTCCATGTTCGCTTGCCCTCAGCCAACGCGAAGTCGGCTTCCTTCGAACGCTACCGCACATCGCTGCGTGAGCATTTGGGGTTTCGCCTTAGATGCTCGAAGTGTGGCGCCATGCCGTCAACCGAACCCCGATGCGCCCGCACCGGTTCTTTTCACTCCACGCACCGACCGCGTTGTCCCGTGCGCAGAGCCTCATCGACCGTAATCGTCACCCATCGGAACACTTCGCAAAGCGCGGCGGCTGGGTCACCGGATGGATTGTTGTCGCTGCGAATGTGCCGTTCCTTGGTGACGAGTGCCTCTGCAACAGTAACCGTGACCCACTTCTGCACTTCACAGACGGTGCTTTTTGGACCGGAGTACAGTCGTGGCGTACCGGGCAACGGGCGGCATCGGGTCCATGAAGCACTCTCTCCGGCCCTACCGGGCTCTCAATTGGCGTCACACCACCGGTCATCCCGGTTGTCCCTGCATTCCAACGTGACGCATGATCTTGAACGCTGCGGGACCCAGTAAGGGCAGGCCGTCCTTGACGCGGCCTCGCGCCGCCACTAGCATCGGCCGACTGGAGGGTGCCGATGCGCGAACGTGTGCAGCAGGCAGGGCTTTCGCTCCACGCCATCGCCGGCACGTACGTGGTCCTGCTGGGCTTCAACTTGCCGGAAGGCGAATGTGAGGGGCTGCTCGGCTTCTCCATCCATCGCACCGACCACACGGAGAACGAGGCATACTTCCTCGAGGGGATGAAGGCCTTCGCGGAGACCGATCCGGGCTTTCCGTCCGGCTCCTCCTACTCGACGAGGGATCACCCCATCCAGAGCTTCCAGTGGGCCGACTACACCGCCAAGCCCGGGCACCAGTACACCTACACGGTCACGGCGCGGAAGGGCACGCCGGCCGCGCTCACGAATTTCGCGGAAGTGGCGGTCACCATCACAACCGAGAGCCCCGAGAACGGCAATCACGACATCTACTTCAACCGCGGTGTCGCCGCCTCGCAGGCGTACATTCGCCGTTTTGGCGACCGCCCGCCGCACCTCGTGGAGAACAACCAGGCCTTCATCTGGCTGTCGCGTGGAGCCTACGAGGCGATGACCGCCTTCATGCAGCCGGTCGAGCCGGAGCGGCACGCCTTCCTAGTCGCCGCATACGAGTTCCACTACCGACCGTTTCTCGACGTTGTCCGCGCCGCCGCGAACCGGTCGGACGTGAAGATCATCTATGACGCGCGCAAGGATCCGTCGAACGATCCGACGAAGCCCAGCCTGACCGACCGGAACCGGGCCGCGGTGGCGGCGGCCGCCCTCGGGGATATCTCTCGCGAGCGACGGGCGAACAAGTCCTACATCGCGCACAATAAGTTCATCGTCCGCTTGAAGGATGGCGCGCCGGAGGCGGTCTGGACCGGCGGCACGAACTTCTCGGAGGGCGGCATCTTCGGGCATTCGAACGTGGCGCATGTGGTCGAGGATCCCGCGGTGGCCGGGACGTTCCGGGACTACTGGATGCTCCTGGCCGGAGATCCGACCAACTCGACCCTGAAGCCTCAGGTGAGTGCGCTCACCCCGATCCCCTCCGACCCCCCGGCGGTGGGCTCGACCGTGCTCTTCAGCCCCCGCCCGGGACTCGACCTCCTCCGGAGGTATGCCGATATCGCGAGGGGCGCCCGCGCCGGGCTCTTCATGACGTTCGCCTTCGGGATGAACGACCTTTGGAAGGACGCCTACCGGACGGCGGCGGCCCCCCTCCGCTTCGCCCTCATGGAAGCGAAGACCCGGGCCATGGAAGACGGGCCGGAGAAGGAGGCCGAGGAGCGGGCGATCGACGAGCTGCGCGGGCTGAGGGAGAACGTCTTCGCGATCGGGTCGTTCATTCGCACCAACCAGTTCGACGGGTGGGTGAAGGAGCGCCTGACCGGCCTGAACACGAACGTACGGTACGTGCACAACAAGTTCATGCTAGTCGACCCGCTGGGCGACGAGCCGATCGTGATCGCCGGCTCGGCCAACTTCAGCGAGGCGTCGACCGACCAGAACGACGAGAACATGCTGATCATCAAGGGCAACCGGCGGGTCGCGGACATCTATCTGGGTGAGTTCATGCGCCTGTACAGCCATCACGCGTTTCGCGAGAGCCTGACGTTCCCGGGCGCGAACGCCGAGCCGAAGCCGCTCCGGACCGATGCGTGGTGGCGGGACTATTTCGGGGGGACACCGCGCTCGCGTCGCCGGGAGTTCTTCGCCTGACCGAGCGCATCCCCGCCCCGGCTGCCACCCCTCACGAGCTGTGCGCGGGCTCAGGCGTCCCCGGTGAGCGGCTCCGAGAAAAGATGCCATCAGTTCTCACTCGCTGGAATCGTGGCTCAAGGGCGATGAATGGTCGAAGGATGAGTCCGGAGGGCAGACACTCCGTACCCGCGCCGTCGCGTGAACAGGCTAGGCTCGGCGAGCGATTCGCTCGTCGTCAACGAAGTGCCTTTCGACCGCCCCCTACTTTACGGCGCGCTTGATCGGTGAGGACGAACCTGGCCTCAGGCTCGCTCTCATCTCCACTGTCTGTTGCGGCAGCACGTGAACGCGACGCACTTCAGACGCATACAACGCGTGAGTCTCCGGTGGCAACATTCGGACCAGCACGCGGCACGTCGTATCACCACACAATTGGTGCGTTTGTTCAGCGCGGCCCGTCGGGTTGCGCCGCGCAATGTCTATTTCGCAATTGGCCAGTCAAGAATCGTCTTCTATATACTTGGCGCGCTCCGTTCTGTTCCTGCACGAGAGGTGACATATGGCTCGCCTGTTCCTGACCTGGCGTTCGGTGATCGTTGTTCTGGTAACGACGATGTTGGTGAGCTGCTCATCTCAACCTCCGGCTGGCAGCACGGAAACCGGAGAGGCCCAGGCGGCGGCACCGGAGCCGGCGGCGCCTCTTCCCGAACAGGCTCTCCTCGAAGATTTGGTTGTGGCAAACCGGATTCTCACGCGCGAGGTGGGCATCCTCGACATTCAGGCGCACGTAAGCGCGCGCAGTAAATCGAATCCGAGTCACTGGTATATGGCGAGATTTGTCGCCCCGGGTGGTGCAAGCCTCAGCGACATGGTCGAGTACGACGTCGAGAGCACACCTGTCCAGGGCCCTCGCAATGACAGTGCGCGCGAAACATTCCTGCACGGCCAGGTCTTCAAGGCGAGGCCGGATGTCATGGCGGTCGTCCACGCGCATACCCCCGAGTACGTGGCATTCGGCATGAGCTCGATACCGCTCTACTGGGGGCCGAACAATCAGCTTCCGGTGTGGGACATCAGGCCCCTGAACAACGGTCGCAACGGCATCGTCAGCAGCAACCCCCTCGGCGAGTCGATGGCGCAGAAACTGGGCAAGAGCGAAGCGGTGCTGCTCTGGGGCCACGGGATCACGCTTACGGCCAGATCGCTGCCGGAAGCCATCCATCGCTCCATCGCGCTGCGAGACAATGCCCGGTTGCAATTGGCCTCCGTCTCAATCGGCAAGCCGGCAACGCCCGCAGCGATCGTCGATGACGCAGACGCGGACCAGCGGGCGTGGAACCACTATCGGCGCGTGGATCTATTGGCAGAGAACGGGAAGGTTCCGGTGAACCCGCCGCCGATGCCGTCAAAGCCGAGCGACCCAGTCGGCGTCGCGCGGCACGACCTGATGCTCGCAAACCGCATCCTCGCCGACGAGTCTGTCGGGATTCTCGACACCTCTGGGCACGTCAGCCTGCGCAATCCGAACAACCCCAACAGCTACTTCGTCGCCACCGCGGCGCCCGGCAGCGTGACCGACAAGGACATCATCGAGCGCGATTTCACCAAGCCGGGTCCAGACACGATGGGGCTGTCGATTGACGACGAAATCTACAAGGCCAATCCGAACGTGATGGCGGTGCTCTACGCGCGGACACCCGAGATCGTCGCCTTCACGCAGGGCGTGCAGCTGCGTCCGGTGGTGAACGGCGCCGCGTTCATTGGCGATGGGCTTCCGGTCTTCAATGTTTCGACGCTGGATCCGAAACAGCCCCTGCTGTCGAACCCGGCGCTTGGACAGGGCGTCGCAGCTGCGCTCGGCGGGAAGCAGGGCGCGCTCATGTCAGGGCACGGCTTCGTGATGACCGGCAGGTCCATCTACAACGTCGTGGGCAGCTCGTATCAGCTGCGTCAGAACGCGCGAATCCAGCAGCAGATCATGGGGCTCCGCGGAAAAGTGAGCTACCTCAACGAGAACCCCGTTGCTCCGGAGCCTCAGGGTGAAGGAGGCAATGCCGGCGCAGGTCCACAGGGTGGAGGGCGCGGCGGCCGCGGCGGCGGTGGACAACAGCTCGGACCACCGGAAGGGCGGGACTGGGTCTACTGGGCGCAGACGATTCCGGTTCGGTAGCTATTTCTTCTGATAGCGCACAACCTGACGGGGCCCGACCTCTGCCCCAAAGATAATGCCGTCGTCAGTGGCGGCCACCCCTTCCGCTGCGCTCGAGCCGCCTGCAGGTTTCGGGTCCGGAATGAAATACTTCACGGACCCGTCCCGCACGCTGCCCACGCGGATCCCGCGCTTGAATGGGCTCGGCGGCCCGCCATAGTCGGGATCGTCCATCCTCGATTCTGAGTCGGCCACGTAGATGTTGTCGTTGGCGTCGATGTGGATCCCGCTCGGGCGGCCGAACTGATACCAGCATTCCAGGTAGTTGCCATCCTGGTCGAAGATCTGAATCCGGTTGTTGTCGCGATCGCCGACGAACAGCCTGCCTTGAGAGTCGATCTCCAGCGCGTGAGTGGTCGAGAGCTGGTCGGTGCCGCAGGGTCCAAAGCCGGGTGAACCCCATTCCTTGATATACCGACCGTTCCGATCGAACTTCATGATGCGCTCGTTCGTGCCCTGTGCATGTCCGTCTGCCACGAAGATGTCGCCGTTTCTGCCGACGACGACGTCGGAAGGTGAACTGAACGTGTTGGTGCCCTTTCCAGTCACGAGCGCCTGCCCCAGCTTCAGGAGCACTTCGCCTTTCCGATTGAACTTGGTGACCTGCTGACCAACATTCCCGCCCGCACCTCTCCCGTCCACTGGCAAGGGGTCGGTGACCCAGACGTTCCCTTCGTTATCGACGTGTATGCCGTGGGGGAAGGCAAACATCCCCTTGCCGAAGCTGCCCAGGAACTTGCCGCTCTTGTCGTAATGGAGGATGGGATCGAGATTCGACCCGACGCAGGTGTTGGAACCGCATCGGTCGATAACCCAGACGGTACCGTCCGTCGGATCGACGTCGACTCCAGCGGTCGAACCCCATTTCCGGCCATCAGGGATTGGGAGCACTTGTGCGACCCAGGGATTCGGCAGGTCGTTTGTAGGCTCCCACCAACGCACCATGGGCGCGTTTCTGTTCTGCGCGGGCAGTCCCACAGGCCAGGCTGCGACCAGAGCAGCCGCGACGAGAAGCCATTTCGGTCTTGCTTGCGACATCAAATCCTCCGCTCCTGGTGTATGGTCGGAACATACGGATGCTACACCGATGGGCTCACGCGGGCAGCGCTATAATCCGCGCCACCCATCTGGGTCCTCACCGTGTCGCATCGGTTGGAATCGCGCACGTTCGATAGCAGATGAAACGGACTGCCCGCTTGCTCACGGCCATGCTGATTGTGTCGGCTGCGTGCGCGTACGCGCAGTTCCGGCAGGACGTCTACGGCGGCTTCCGTGTGCTGCGCGGTGAACAGGGTGATCCGGCGGAATTACCACCGAAAGAGTGGCCGGATCGTAACGTTGCCGGGTGCCACATGCTCTACACGAGCGTGCGACGCGAGGCCAACGGCTCCGGCTGGCGCACAGACTATCCGTGGGGCCAACGTAACCTGTTGATTCGACTGTCGGAGCTGACAAAGACACGCGTCAGTCGAGGAGCGGCCGGCATTCCCCATGTGTGGCTGGTGCGGCTTACCGACCCTGCGCTGTTCGATTGCCCTTTCCTGATGGCCTCAGACGTCGGCACGATCGGCCTGTCGCCGGAAGAAGCGGCCAATCTGAGGCTCTACCTGGAGAAGGGCGGCTTTCTGTGGGTCGACGATTTCTGGGGAGAGGCCGCCTGGGATCAGTGGTCGCGTGAGCTTGCGCGCGCGATGCCCCCGACTGAGTACGCGGTGGAAGATGTGCCACTCGGCGATCCCATATTCCACTCGATGCTCGACGTTGAGAAGATTCCGCAGGTCACCGGCATCGGGTTCTGGCGTGCCGTCGGTGGACGGACAACGTCAGAGCGCGGCGCTGAAACGGCAGTGGCGCACTTCCGTGCGATTCGCGACAAGCACGGCCGCATCATCGCGGTGATGACACACAATACCGACGTCACGAACTCCTGGGAGAGAGAGACAGACGACCCGGAGTACTTCTACCAGTTTTCGATCGACGGGTATGCGCTGGGGATCAACGTCCTTCTTTACGCGATGACGCATTAACAGGGAGGCGTCACGTGAGCGCCCGACCCTCACTCCAGGCGCGACGCGTAGACCGATCTCCGTCGGTCTGATCCGCGGTCGCTTTCGCGAGATACCCTGAGAGGTGTTCGATCACCTCCCGCGCATCGTCTTCCGCGCCACAAATGAAACTGGACTTTCGGCGCCGCAGCACCGGCAGACCGAGAGTGTAGAGCCCCGGCGCGTCAACCACGCCTCCGTCGTGACGCAGAAACCCTTTGTGATCGACCACGGGCACGTGCAGCCAGCCGTAGTCTGGTCGAAATCCGGTTGCCCACACGACCGATCGGATTTCACCGCTGCGCAGGTTGAGCTTGAGCTTCGACGACTGCGGCGCGCGTGTCGATTCGAACCGTTCCGGCGCCCCGACGTTCAGGTCGTGTCGCTCCGTTCGCGCCCATTCGTCGAACGTGTTCAGGAGCCGCTGCATCTTCAGGTCCGCCAGCGCGAACTGATTGCGCAATCCTCCGGAGAATAACGCCTCGCCGTCTCGTATGGCCGCGAGCCGCCCCACGATTTCGACGCCCGATGCGCTCAGGGTATTGAGATCAAGCGTGGTGCGCTCGAGTGTGCCGACGAGCTGCGGTGATGGAAGGCCCCTGGCGCGCGACACATCGTCGATCTCGTCGTAACGCTGGTTCCATACACCCGACGCTTCCATCCACCAGAGCACGTCCTTCCCTCGATACGTCCTGGGGAGACGGACATGTTCGCCCACCGACAACGTTACCGGTCGGCCCGATCGCTGGATTTCGTCAGCGAGCTGCACCCCAGTCGCCGATGCGCCGACGACGAGCACGCCGCCTTGAGGCAGCCCGTCCGGACTTCGATATTCAAATGGGGTAACAGACGCGATAGACGAGGGCACGGCGTCGCGCACGGGTGGGACGTTCGGAAGGTTACAGGCACCGCTTGCGAGTACGACGGTGCGGCATTGAAAGTCGCCGTTGGTGGTCGCGACATGATAGCCAGCGTCGGCGCGGCGAACCGACGTCACGGTTGTGTGCGTACGCACCGGCGCCCGAGACATCTCGGCGAAGCCCGAGATGAAATCAATCACCTCGGGCATGGTCATGTAGCCGTCGGGATCGGAGCCGTCGTACCGGTGGCCGGGCAGTCGGCTCTGGCAGTTGGGCGTCAGCAGACGGAGCGAATTCCAGCGCTCGCGGCGCCACGAGTTCGCCACCTCCCCGCGCTCGAGCACGACGTGATCAATCGAGCGTTCTGTGAGATATCGGCTCGCCGAGAGCCCCGAATGCCCAGCGCCGATGACGATCGTCGTAACCAGTTCGATGGCTGGGCTCCCCTGCGGCCGCCCGCGAGCTACGCGCCGCTAAACGACTTCGACCGTGACGTTCACCGGGTTGGTGATGACGTCGTAGACGGCCGAGCGCTTCTGCGACTGGGCCACGATTGCCTCGATTTCAGGCTTCGGTGCATCCGAGTCAATCTTGAACGTCACCTTGATGTCGTCGTAGCCGTTCCGCACATCGGTGTCGATGCCGAGAATGCCGCGGATGTCCATCTTGCCCTCGAGCCTCGATTCGACCGACCGAAGCTGGATGCCGCGATTCTGGGCCACCGCGGCGACTCCCGCCGTCAGGCAGCTGGCAAGACCGACGAGGACGTACTCGATCGGCGTGATCCCTTTGTCCTCAGACGCGAAGATCTCCGGGTGATCCGCATCGAACGAGGTTTCGGTCTTGTGCTGCTGCTCCTGGCCCAGCCCGAAGAACCCGTGGACGTTTGTCTGGCTGTGGGTCCCGTTCTGCCATTTACAAGACGCCCGCCAGGTGAATTTGGCTGCTTCCGGCGCGCCTTTCAACGCCTCCCGCGCGTCCAGCAGCGCCTGCACGTTGACTCCGTTATTGACGCTCGTCATCGCCATCCTGAGCCCCTTTCGATTTCTCGGGAAAGGCCGGAATCATACCTCACTAGCGAGGCTCCGCCTCGGACCGGCGAGCATGTGGCTCCGCCTCGCTCGTAAGGCAAAGGTCAAAAGTCAAAGTCAAATGCTGTCACGACTCGATTTGACCTTTGAGCTTTGACTCTTGACTTACGCGTTCTGTCTAGAACGACAGGGGAGAGCGATATGATGGCCCCGATGACGATGCGAGTGACGAAGGTGGCCTCCGGCTCCGTCGGAACGATCGAAACGCAGTTCATCGATCTTCGCCAGCCGCTCGAGCTCGACTGTGGCCAAACGCTGCATCCAATCCGCGTCGCCTACGAGACCTACGGAACGCTTTCACCCTCGCACGACAACGTCATTCTTGTCTGCCACGCGCTGAGCGGGGATGCGCATGCGGCCGGCTACGCGAAGACGTCGCCGGCGGCCAGCACGAGGGATGGCTTTGCCGCCGAAGATCGCGACGGGAACGCCGGCCGCGGGCTTGGGTGGTGGGACGGCATGATTGGCCCCGGAAAGGCGTTCGACACTGACCGGTTCTTTGTCGTCAGCACGAATCTGCTTGGAGGCTGCCGCGGCACGACGGGTCCCTCATCCATCAACCCTGAGACCGGCAGGCCATACGGATCCGATTTTCCCGTGATCACGGTCGCTGACATGGTCCGCACGGAGCGGGCGTTCCTTGACGAGATCGGCATCCGCCGGCTGGCGGCTGTCGCCGGCGGTTCCCTCGGGGGCATGCAGGCGCTCGAATGGGCGGTGCTGTATCCCGATCAGGTCGATTCCATTGTCGTGATCGCCAGCACGGCTGCACTTCAGCCGCAAGGCATCGCATGGAACGCGATCGCGCGGAGTGCCATCGTGTCGGATCCTGCGTGGCAAGGCGGCCACTACTATGGGACCGGCCGCGCGCCGGATGGGGGAATGGGGATCGCGCGAATGGTTGGCCATATGACGTATCTGTCCGCGCAGTCGGTTGGCGACAAGTTTGGGCGGCGGCTGCAGTTTGCAGACGACGTCCGGTACACGCTGAGGGACCCCGAGTTCCAAATCGAGAACTATCTCCGTTATCAGGCCGACACCTTCGTGAAGCGTTTCGACGCGAACACGTACCTGTATACCTCGCGAGCACTCACGTATTTCGACCTCGCACGCCAGTACGGCGGTGGACGACTGATCGACGCACTTAGAAATGTGCTGGCGCGGACTCTTCTGATTGGGTTCAGTTCCGACTGGCTGTACCCGCCGTCCGGGTCCGAGGAGCTCGCAGAGGCGCTCCGAGCCCTTGGCAAATATGTGGAACTCCACGTTATCGAGGCGCCGTATGGACACGACTGTTTCTTATTAGAGGAAGCGAGACAGACGCCAATGATCGAGCGGTTCCTCGCCGGTCAGGTAATCTAAACAGAGGACGCCTTACGGACACTGTCTAACACCGTGTGGTGATTGTGGAAGGACATCCCTCTAGCATGGAAGAGCCCCGCAAATTCGGATTCGACACCCGTCAGGTGCACGCGGGCCAGCGGCCCGACCCTAATACAGGCGCGCGCGCAGTGCCCATCTATCAGACGACGAGCTATGTGTTCGAGGACCCGGAATCCGCAGCGGCGTATTTCAACCTGCAGGAGTACGGAAATACATACTCACGCATCATGAATCCGACAGTCGCCGTGTTCGAGGAACGCATGGCGAACCTCGAGGGCGGATGCGGGGCAGTGGCGTTTGCAAGCGGGATCGCGGCCCAGGCCGCCGCACTCTTCACGTTGCTGCAGCCCGGCGATCATCTCGTTGCATCATCGGCGCTCTACGGCGGGACGGTCAACCAGTTCAAGCACATGCTGCGCAAGATGAACGTTGGCCTGACGTGGGTCGATCCTGACGATCTTGGTGCGTGGAAGGCAGCCGTTCGTGAGAACACGAAGGCGTTCTACGGCGAAACAATCGGCAATCCTGCAGGCAACGTCCTGGATATCGAGAGCGTCGCCACGATTGCGCACGATCACAGTCTCCCGCTGATTGTGGACAATACATTCGCGACGCCGTATCTCTGCCGCCCCATTGAATGGAACGCCGATATCGTCGTTCACTCAGCGACCAAGTTCATCGGAGGTCATGGCACCAGCATCGGCGGCGTCGTGGTGGACTCCGGGCAGTTCAACTGGTCCAACGGCCGCTTTCCGGTGATTGCCGAGCCATCGCCTGCGTATCACGGACTTCAGTTTCACGAGACGTTCGGCACGTACGGATACCTGATGAAGCTCCGTGCCGAAACGCTCCGCGATCTGGGCGCAGCAATGAGCCCGTTCAATGCATTCCTCTTCCTGCAGGGGCTGGAGACGTTGTCGCTGCGCATGGTGCGGCACGTGGAGAACGCCACCGCCGTGGCGAATTTCCTGTCGTCGCACGACCTTGCGTCGAACGTCACATATCCTGGTTTGCCGGCGAGCCGTTATCGAGCATTGGTGGACAAGTACCTGCCACGCGGTGCCGGTGCCGTCTTCTCGTTCGACTGCCGCGGTGGCCGCGCGGCCGGTCAGGACTTCATCCGCGGTGTCACGCTGTGGTCGCACCTGGCGAACGTCGGCGATTCGAAGAGCCTGATCATTCATCCCGCCAGCACGACTCATCGTCAGCTGAGCGACGAGGAACTGAAGGCGGCGGGAGTTGGTGTCGGCACGATTCGCCTGTCGGTAGGTACGGAATCGATCGACGATCTCATCTGGGATCTCCAACAGGGATTCGCACGCGTCGCCAGGTCGGCGACGATCGAGGCGGCACTCCTATGAGCCCGTCGTTCGATCTGACCCGTTATCAGGATCCGATGACGATTCAGCGCGTGCTCCATCACGCAAAGACCGTCGCGATCGTCGGACTCTCGAAAAACGAACTGCGCGCGAGTTATTTTGTCGCCTACTACCTCGCGCGCCATGGCTACAACGTGATTCCGGTGAACCCGCGCGAGTTGCAGATTCTGGGTCAGAAGAGTTTCGCGAGCCTGCGCGACGTGCCGGTTCCGATCGATGTCGTCAACGTGTTCCGAGCCCCGGACGCGCTCCCGGACATTGCGGCGGACGCGGTCAGGATCCACGCCGGCACGATGTGGTGCCAGTACAACGTGATTAACGAGGACGGGGCACGTATTGCCGAGGCGGGCGGCGTGTCCGTGGTGATGGATCGCTGCATCAAGGTGGAGCACGCCCGCTACATCGGGCGAATGCACTGGCTAGGGTTCAATACCCAGCGAATCACTTCCGTCCGCGGCGGACTTCAGTAAACGTCGGGCCGAGTATTACCTCAGTGACTAATTCCCCGTCTGCCCGCTCCGGAACCTCCACTGCCGTCCGCGTTGACGGCAAGTTCCTCGAGGTCGGCGGGCGTCGCTTTCTGGTGAAGGGCGTCGCATATGGCACCTTTGCGCCCGATTCGACAGGGGCCCAATTCCCGGATGCACGCCGGTTGACCGCCGATCTCTCAGCAATTGCGGCGGCCGGCTTCAATACGGTTCGCACTTATACCGTGCCGTCGGCGGCCCTCCTGGATGCCGCTGCACGAGAGGGTCTCCGGGTCATGGTCGGAATGCCGTGGCCCCAGCACATGGCGTTTCTCGACGATCCGCAGCTGGTGCGACGGATCCGCCGCAATGCAATGGCGACAGTGTGCGAACTGGCGGCACACCCGGCGGTCTTGATGTTCGCGGTCGGGAACGAGATCTCGCCCGCCGTCGTGAGATGGCATGGGCGGTCACGAATCGAGCGCTTTCTCCAATCGCTCTATGACGACCTCAAGTCGGCGGCGCCGGAAAGCCTCTTGACGTACGTCAACTTTCCTCCCACCGAGTACCTCGACCTCAACTGTTTCGACGTGTGCGCATTCAACGTGTACCTCCATCGCGAGCCAGACCTGCGAAGTTACCTGGCACGGCTGCAGCACATTGCGGGGCCCAGACCACTGCTGCTTGCCGAGGCCGGCGGCGACAGCCAGCGCGAAGGCGAGGACGGCCAGGCGCGCATTACCTCGATGCACGTCCGCACGGCGTTCGCGGAAGGCGCGTGCGGTGCCGTTGCGTTTTCGTGGACCGATGAGTGGTGGCGGGGCGGCCATCAGGTCAGAGACTGGGCGTTCGGGCTGGTCGACGCCGAACGGCGACCGAAGGCCGCACTCGCCGCGGTGACGCGCGCGTTCGCCGAGACGCCGTTTTCGGCCGATGAGGCTGCGCGGTGGCCCAAAGTCTCGGTTGTCGTGTGCGCGTACGACGCGGCCAGCACCATCGAAGAGTGCCTCACGTCGCTGGCAGCGCTGACGTATCCCAACGTCGAGGTCATCGTCGTGAACGATGGGTCGCGCGACGCGACAACTGCAATCGCCCGGGCGCAGGCCGGCGTGCGGGTGATCGATATCCCGAATGGTGGCTTGAGCGCTGCGCGCAATGTGGGCCTGGCGGCGGCGAGCGGCGAGATTGTCGCCTACACCGACGCGGACGTCAGAGTCGACCCGGACTGGTTGAACTATCTGGTCCACACCCTCCTCACAGCGGACGTCGTCGGCGTTGGCGGCCCGAACGTCGTGCCGGAAGACGATGCGTGGATGGCACAGTGCGTCGCACGTGCACCGGGCGGTCCGACGCATGTGCTCCTGGACGACACCGTTGCCGAACATATCCCCGGGTGCAACATGGCGTTCCGCCGCGACGCTCTGCTGTCGGTCGGCGGATTCAACCCGGTGTTCGTCCGCGCCGGCGACGACGTTGACGTCTGCTGGCGCCTTCAGGCAAGGGGATTCCGCATTGGCTTCGCGCCTGCGGCGCTCGTTTGGCATCACCATCGGAGGACGATGGAAGGGTTCTGGCGCCAGCAGGTCGGCTATGGGGAAGCCGAGGCCTGGCTCCATGTGCACCATCCGGAGAAGTGTTCAGGTGGTCGCACCCTGTGGCGCGGACGAATCTACAGTCCATTCCCGGAGACGCTCGGCGTCCGTGAGCGTCGCGTCAATACCGGTGTCTGGGGCACGGCGGCATTTCCGTCGGTGTACTGGACAGCACCCTCGCCGTGGCAGCACGTTCCACATTCGATCACGTGGATGGTCCTCTCCACGATCCTGATTGTCCTGGGTGCCTTCGAACTGGCACAGCCATTCGAGGGTGAATGGCTGTTGGCCGCCGGTGCAGCCGGTTGGCTCACGACGCTCGCACGGTGCGTCGCGCTCGCACAGCGTTCAGATCTCACGAGGCTGCCGCGTCTCTGGAGATTGTCGCCCTCGATGAGCCGGGTCGTCTACAAGGCCACCATTGCCTGGTTACATGTTGTGCAACCTCTGGCTCGCATGCGGGGCCGTCTGAAAGGCATGTGGTCGCTGCCGCAGATCGTTGCGCCGTCGGATGGCTCACCGCAACCGTGGCAGGCGTCGGTTCCGTCGTTGGGCGATGCCCGTCAGTCTGTTCGATTGATGGCCGGACTCGTCGATCAACGCGCGTTCTGGAGCGAATCCTGGTTCGCGCACACGTCCATGCTGTCGGAGCTCGCGGTGGTGCTGCGTGCATCGCGTCCTGCTCAGGTCGTGGAACTGGATGACGGCTGGCACGCCGATCGCGATCTGAGCCTCGCGGTCGGGCATTGGGGATGGCTGGATCTGCGTGTCCTCGTCGAAGAGCATGCGGAAGGCCGTTGTCTTGTGCGCGTGGGCACCAGGTTTCGCTTCAGGCCGGCAGGTCTCACAGGTTGTTTGGCCCTGATCGCGATGGCGAGCTTCGGCGCGGTGGCAACGATCGATTGGCCGGTCGCGGGCGCGTCACTCGTGGCGATCTCTGGAACGATCATCGCGCGGGCGGCGTGGCGAACGGGTCGCGCCGTCTCAGTTGTACAACGCGCGCTCGCACGGGTGAGCGGCGCCGCAGGACTTCTTCGGCTTCCCGTTCGGTCGCCCTGGTCGCCACGTACCGTTACCGGTGTGCTGACTCCGGCGCGCGTGCTTTCCGCTGCAGTGGTGATCATCGCCATCGCGCTCGTCGGCATGGGCCGGCGACCGTACGCGTCTGCCGACGAAATTCCCGCAGCCGGCGTTGCCGCGGGGGAGCGCGCGAGCGAGGGGAGCGTAGCCGTCGGGATCGCCGGTGATGTCTTTGTCGCCGATGCCCAGACCATACGGCGCCTGCGCCCACGCCCGCCTCTTGGCGCGCTGTGGAGCGCTGCGGATATCGCGACGGATGGCGACCCGACACTGGGTGCGCCGATTCCATTTGGTGCCACCGACATCGCGCTCGCGCCCAACGGTGATCTCTTCATAGCGGACGCGAAGCGCAACCGCATCAGTCGGGTCGTCCCGTCGACTGGCGTGATCGACATCATCGCCGAGTCGCTTCACGGCCCGTCAGGCATCGCCCTGAGTCCCACTGGCGGTCTATACGTCGCGGACACGCTGGACAATCGCATTCGACTCATTGCCCCTGACACGGGTGGCTCCAGGACGGTTGCGGGCGATGGCCGCGCGGGCACCCGTGAAGACGTGGGCGACGGCCTTCCCGGTCCGTCGGCGCACCTGGAACGTCCGACAGGGCTCGCGGTTGCGCACAACGGGGATCTCTACATCGCCGACACCGGCCATCACCGCATCCGGAGGATCAGCGCGAGCACCGGCCTCATTTCGACAATCGCGGGCGATGGTGTCCCTGGGATGCGCGGCGACGGCGCTCTCGCGGTCGACGCGCGTCTGGCTGCGCCGATGGGGCTGTCATTGGTCTCGGAGCATGGCGGTCTCTTCCTTTACGTGGCGGACACAGGGAACAACCGCGTGCGGCTCGTAGACCCTGCGGGCCGCATCTCGACGGTCGGCAGCCCGGGGCTCCTGATCGCGCCGACGCGGATCGCTTATCACCCCGCGGGCTGGCTCTATGTAAAAGACGCCAGCACGGCGGGCGTCAGAGCCTTCGCAGTGTCGCCGGGCACTCTTGTGGCGAGAGATCTGGGGTCGCGGCAGGGAGCGGATCGGAACTGAGATGAACCAGTTGAGGTGGACGTTATCGCTGATGCGGTCGTACCGCTCGGGGCTGTTCGTACTCGGGACGCTGGCGCTTCTCGAGATCGCGCTGAGCATGACAGCGCCATGGCCGCTCAAGATCGTCGTCGACAACGTACTCGCTGCGCGCCCGCTCCCGGCACCCATCGCGGGCGTTGTCGATTCGGTCATCGGCTCGAGCGCATTCGCGCTGCTGCTGGTTGTCGTGGTAAGCGGGCTGCTGCTGCAGGTGGCGAGCGAGATCGTCTCGATGATTCAGACCCAGATTCAGATCGGGATCGCGCAGCGCATGGTCTACGATCTGCGATCCCGGCTGCTTGCGCATCTCCAGGACCTTCCGCTCCGTCATCACATTCAAGCCAGGACGGCCGATTCCGTATATCGGATCGACTCCGATGCGTACTGTCCGAGCGACCTTGTGCTCGGCGGCGTCTTCCCGTTGGCTGTGGCGGTGCTGAAGCTGGTAGTGATGTTCGTGATTCTCGTGCGGCTCGACGCGACGCTCGCGCTGCTGTCGCTCAGCGTCGCGCCGTTCCTGTACGCCTGCCTGCGCTACTACTCGCGACGGATGACCGACCGGGCAGAGCAGGTCAAGGCTCGCGAGTCGGGTCTCATCGAGCGCGCGTACGAGATTCTCGTGTCGGTCAGGGCGGTCAAGAGTTTCGCCAGGGAGCGGCAGGAACTGGCCAAATTTGCGAGGGCTGGCGACGAGACGATGAAGGCAAGGCTCAGGCTCACGTGGCAGGAGTCTCTCTTCTCCGTCGTCGTCACCGCCATCACGTTGACCGGTACGGCGCTCGTCCTGATTGTCGGCGGCACCCACGTGATGGACGGCCGATTAACGGTCGGATCGCTTCTGGTCGTCATTGCGTATCTGGCCGCGGTCTACAACCCGCTCTCCTCGATCGCCGAGACGATCGGCTCGCTGCAACAGGCACTGGTCAGCGCTCGCCGGGTGCGCGAAATCTTCGCCTTGTCGCCGGAGAAGCACGACGCTCCGGGCGCGCTAGATGCCTCGAGGGTTTCTGGCCTCGTCCGCTTCGATCGTGCGAGTTTTTTCTATGACGAGAACCACTCGGTGCTCCGCGATATCACCTTTGACGCGCGTCCGGGGGAGATGGTTGCGGTCGTAGGACTGACCGGCGCCGGCAAGACCACGCTCGTCAGTCTGATTCCGCGATTCTTCGATCCAACGAGCGGCCGGGTCTTGGTCGATGGCATTGACGCCTCACGGTATGCGCTGCGGTCGCTGCGCGAGCGGATTGCCGTGGTGCCGCAGGAGCCGGTTTTGTTCAGCGGATCGATCGCGGACAACATCCGGTACGGGCGACTCGATGCGTCGGACGAGGAGATTGTGGCTGCGGCTCGGGCTGCGCACGTCCACGAGTTTGTACAGCGCCTGCCGCACGGTTACGAGACGCAGGTTGCCGAAGCCGGTGCGACGCTGTCGGGCGGCGAGCGGCAGCGCCTCGGCATCGCGCGGGCGATCCTCAAGAACGCACCGATTCTGATTCTGGATGAGCCGACGTCGTCCCTCGATGCGATCTCGGAACAGATTGTCTTCGATGCGCTCCGTCGCCTGCGCCATGAGCGAACCACGATCGTGATCGCCCACCGGCTCTCGACGATTCGCGACGCCACGCGGATCCTCGTCCTCGACGACGGACGACTCGTCGCGCAGGGGACGCACGAGGACCTCCTGGTGTCGCACGAGCTGTATCAACGGATGTGTGCACGTCTCTCCATCGGCGGATCGCTCGACGACCCAGAATCGATCGACGAATTGATGAGGGCGCCGGCGTGAAGATCGTCTTTGCCGGCATCATCGCGCGGTATCCCTTTGGCGGTGTCACGTGGTGCTCGCTCATGTACCTCCTCGGGCTTCGCGCGCTCGGCCACGAGGTGCTGTATATCGAGGACACAGGCGAGTGCATCTACGACCCTGAGCAGAACACACGATCGCTGGATCCGTCGTATGGCACGCGGTACATCCATAGCGCTCTCGAGCCATTCGGTCTCGGCAACTGCTGGAGCTTCGTGAATTATGACGGGAGCTATCACGGCCTGCGCGCTGAGGCCGTCCGGACGTATTGCGCCGAGGCCGATCTCTTCGTCAATCTGTCGGGTGGATCGTGGTTCTGGCGGGACGAGTACGCACGGATTCCACGGCGCGTGTTCATCGACTCCGATCCGGTGTTCACGCAGCTCGCGATTGCCAAAGGCGAAGCGTGGTATGTGGACTTCTTTCGCGGATTCGATCATCTGTTCACGTTTGGAGCCAACATCGGGACGCTCGCCTCCGACGTCCCGGACGGTGGCTTTGCATGGCACAAAACGTGGCAGCCGGTAGTCACCGATCTGTGGCGTACCTCGGCGCCGCCCGCGGTGCCGCGGTTCACGACGGTGATGACGTGGCGAACGGAAAGCTTTACCGACGTAGAAGGCAACAAGGATCGTGAGTTCGCCCGGTTCCTGGACCTTCCGCAGCGCACTCGTCATCCGTTCACGCTCGCGATCAACGGCCCGGAGACCCTGCTTCGCGAGCATGGCTGGGCGACGATCGATGCGATGAGCGTGTCACGATCGCTCTGGGATTATCGAGATTTCATCCAGGGCTCAAAGGGGGAGTTCGGCATCGCCAAGCACGCCTACGTGTCTCGTCGGTCCGGGTGGTTCAGCGACCGTACCGAATGCTATCTGGCTGCCGGACGTCCCGCTGTGGTTCAGGACACCGGATGGAGCGCGCATGTGCCGGCGGGCACGGGTCTCTTGCCCTTTTCGTCGGCAGAGGAGGCAGTGGATGCGCTCGACTCCGTCGATCGCGATTATTCACGACACGCGCGGAGGGCTGTAGAAATCGCCACCGAGTACTTCGAGGCCTCACGCATTCTGCCTTCGTTTCTGGAAAGGGCCTGCCAATGAGCCGGCCGGCGCTCGTCGAGCGGCCTCTGCGTATTGCGCAAGTCGCGCCTGTCGCGACGTCGATCCCACCGATCAAATCGGGCTCGATCGAGACGATAACGGCGCTCCTGATCGACGGGCTCGTCTCGCGTGGCCACCACGTGACACTCTTTGCCACAGGCAACTCGGTGACGAAGGCCGCGCTGCACGCCAGCTATCCGCGAGGCTATACGGAGGATGACTCGCTCTGGCCCTGGGAACTGTGTGAACTGTTCAATGTGGCTGCCGCTGTGGAACGGGCTGCGGCGTTCGACGTCATTCACTGTCAGGCGGAGTACTACCCGATGTCGCTCGCGTACTCGCGGGTGTGCACCACACCCCTCCTGCACACGCTGCACCATGCGCCGACCGAGCCCGAGGTCGACCTCTGGTCGCGGTACGCTGAGGCTCCGTTCGTGGCCGTCTCCGATCACCAGCGACGGCTGCTGGACGGCCTCAATGTCGTTGCGACGATTCATCATGCCGTCGACACCGAGGTGTTCGCCTTTCGTGCAGACCCCGAAGACTACCTGCTGTTTCTCGGCCGCTTTACCCCAGGCAAAGGTGTGCTCGAAGCCATTGAGGCCGCACGCCGAACTGGAATGCGATTGCTCGTGGCAGCCGCCGAAAACGATTACTACCGCGAAGTCGTAGCCCCGCTCGTCAACGAGCACGACGTCGTCTTTGTCGGCGAGGCGGACCGGCATACAGCGGCGAGCCTGCTCGCGGGCGCGCGAGCACTGATCTATCCGGTGCAGACGGCGGAACCCTTCGGGCTCGTACTGGCGGAAGCCGCTTCATGCGGCACGCCGGTGGCGGCCCTGAATCGTGGGGCCGTCGAGGAACTCGTGGAAGAGGGCGTCACAGGGGGCGTGTTTGATAACCTCGACGCGCTTATTGCCGGTCTTCCGCGCGTCCTCTCGCTCGATCGGCAGCGCGTACGGGCCAGAGCCGTGGAGCGCTTCGGGGTCGACCGGATGGTGGACGACTACCTGGCTGTGTACGAGCGGCTGGTCAGCCCTAAACACGCTAGACGAGCCGCGCTGGCATGAATTCCCCAACTGGCGTACTGCGGGGGCGGGCGCTCCTGGGCGTGTTCGCGCATCCAGACGACGAATCGCTCGCCTGCGGTGGGTTGCTGGCGTGGTGTGCCGAGCTCGGCGCTCGGGTGTCGATTCTCTGTGCGACGCGGGGCGAGATGGGCCGCGGATCCGGAAGCGATCTGTCCCTCGTTCGTACGAATGAGCTCGAGGCCGCCGCCCGCGCGCTCGGCGTCAGTGATGTGGTCCTCCTCGACTACGAGGACGGAATGCTGGCCTGGGCCGAGCCCGCGAAGCTCGAAGCGGATATTCGTGACGCGACGATCCGCGTTCGCCCGGATGTCGTGATCACGTTCGGAGAGGACGGTCTCTACTGGCATCCGGATCACATTGCCATTCACGAGCGGACGACCGCGGCGGTCGCAGCTCTGGGCGACACCGCTCCAGCGCTGTACTACGTCACGATGGCGCCTGGTCGAATGCGCGCGGTCATCGACACGGTCGCTGAGAGGATTCCACCGAAGGGCGCGCCGTACTCAATCCTGGGCGTGTCGGATGCCGATGCGTTCGGCGCGGCGGCTGCGCCACCCACGCTCATACTCGACGTGCGTCCGTGTGCTGCCCGGAAGCTGGCTGCGCTTCGATGTCATCGCACACAGCTCGCTGGTGACGCGCTCGATTTCTTGTCCGACGAGGAAGCACGCCGCCTGCTCGGTGTCGAATACTTCCGGCGCGCGGATGTCGGGTCGAGAGACGACGCCTTCATCGAGCGGCTCGCAGCGTGCCCGGCAAATGCTGCGGGGACATGACCACTAAACGTGCGCGAAACGCTGCTTGACATCCTGCGGTGTCCCTTTTGCGGGAGTCGCCTGACTCTCGTGGACAATCAGGCGCTCGAGTGCGCACACGGCCGGATCGAATCGGGCGTGCTCGGTTGCGACTGCTGCGCGTTTCCGGTAGTGGCCGGTATTCCGGTGCTGATCGCCGACGACACCACGCGTGACGCGATGCATCAGCTGGAAGCCGATCAGCGGGAACAGGCGTTGTTCACGCTGCTCGGCCTCGATGACGCGCGGCGGATGTCCTTCCAGTCGCTCATGCAGCATCCGAGACCGACGTACCGCGACGCCCTCGCGATCCTGAGCCTCGACGCCGAAGCGGATTGCTTCCTGTACCGCTTCTCGGATCCGACCTTCGTGATGATCGAGGCGCTGCTCATGGGGCTGGGACAGGGCGGCACTCTGGACCCGCGCCCTGTCCTGGATTTGTGCGGGGGCTCCGGTCACCTGACGCGCGTGCTGGCAGGTCTCGAGCCCGCCGGCGGCGTGATCAATGCCGACGTGTACTTCTGGAAGCTCTGGATGGCGAGGCGATTCACCTCGCCGTTATCCGATGCCATCTGCTGCGATGCCAACAATCCGCTTCCTTTCGTGCGCGACGCCTGCTCACTGGTCGTGCTGGCAGACGCATTCCCGTACATCTGGCACAAACGGCTGCTCGCGGAAGAGATGATGCGCGCGGTCGGGTCGCGGGGGGTAATCGTGCTGCCGCACTTGCACAGCTCGCTGGGCGAGAACTTCTCGGCAGGCATGACGCTCACCCCAGCTGGTTACGCCAGCCTCCTGGAGCCACATGCGCCTCGCCTTTTCAGTGACGAGCATCTCTTCGATGGTGTGCTGAATCAGCGGACCGTCGATCTCACGCGCAGCGCATCGCCGGCCGAGATCGGGACCGAACCGTCATTCACCCTCGTCGCCAGCAGACGCGATGACCTGTTTCGGAAGTACGTCGTCAGAGATTCACGCGAGATACAAGGAGAGTTGAAGGTGAACCCGTTGTACCGGATTGCCCCTCAGGGCGATACGTCGGTGCTGACGCTGACGTTCCCGACTCCGGAGTACGAAGAGGAGTTTGGCGACTGCAAGCAGTACCTTCCGTCGACGGTCACCGTTCCAGGGGATCTCACCGGTCCCATCGTACCGGGCGAGCTCGGCCCTCAGTACGACGAGCTGCGGCGCCGTCGCGTGATCATCGATGCGCCGCCAGATTACTGCTAGCGAGGCTCCGCCTCAGGCGGCCTTCAAGACGTCTAGCGTCCCCAAAGCCGTCCAGCAAGACCGGCAGCATCGCGTTGATCTTCATCAAAGGCTGCGTCGTCGGTGCAAGTCCATTGCGGAACCCGTGCTGGAGCAGGCGCTCAAGGAGCTCGCGGCGGCTGGGGCTGGCGATCACGTGCATCGGCACGTCCCACGAGGCGTCCTCGCCGCTGACGGCGGCGGGCGGCTGATGATCACCGACGAGAATCATCACGAAGTCACGCCTGGCGTGCAGGCGGAGGTAGCCGGCAAGTGTGGCGTGAATGTAATCGAGCGCCTGTGTGTAGCCGGGGCCGAGATTGAGCCAGTCCGGCGGCTGTGACCACGCGCGATCCAGCTCGTCGGCGTCGTACGGCGTCGTTGTCAGAATCCTCTTCCAGTCAGGCTGATACGGAGGCGTCGGCGTGAACGGCGTATGAGTGCTGATCGTCGGGAAGAAGACGAACAGCGGCTGCCCCGACGGACGGCTCCCCAGGAGCGCATCCAGGCGCGCCAGGACGTACTGATCCGTGATGTCCCACCATCCGAATGGTGGCCCGCGATAACCGAGCTCGTGCGCACCATAGACCTGGTCGAACCGGTAGAACCGTCCCTCGGGCCATTCGCGCTGGAGTCCCGGCATGACGGCCACGGTCCGGTATCCCTGGCGTGCGAAGGCTGTGACCATGGTGTCGCGCGGCTGGGCCATCAATCGGACGTTCGTATCCTGATCGCGCACGTCAGCGCCGGTCAGCAGGCTGATGTGCGCGAGCCACGACTCGCCTCCAAACGTGGATGATTCAACGCTCGCGGAAACGACCTCGCGACCGGTGTCGCGAATGGCGGCCTCCAGGCCGGCGCGGCTGGATGCGAGCGCGGTGACGAACGCCGGACGATCCCAGCTTACCTGGCCGTACGACTCGATGAAGATGAGGAAGACATCCGCCCCCCGCACCCGAGCGAGGTCCGACGCGATGGGTGTCGCCGGAGGGAGAGCGCGCATGCCCGCGCCACTCAACTCGTAGACAAACCGGCTCGCCTGGTTCATGAAGACCGGTGTCACCGGTGCCGCGATCTCGAGCACCTCGGGTATCCGTGCGTCGACACGCTGCGCGATGCCGCACGCCAGCACCGCTGTGCCCAGCGCCGTCAGCGCTCGTCGGGCCCAACGGTCGTGGGTTGCATCGCTCACGCAACCAAGTGCCCAGCGAATGAGGACATAGGCGACCAGGGGGAGAAGCAGCGCACTGGCGACGACAGCGGCGACCATCCACGGCTCCGCGACGACGGCGAGCATCGAACTGACATCGGGCATGTAGCGGGCGTCCCAGTACAGATTGATATCCCGCCCGTACAACGACCGTGAGGTGACATCGGCGTAACGACCGACGACCAGAACGACCCACAGCACTCCCAGCGTTCGAAGAGCGGTGCGCGACGGAGGACCGATCCGGACTCGAATGAGGACGATGACAAGAACGAGGAGCGCAGTCTCGATCGATACCGCACCGGTCAGCCGCACAAACAGGGTGGGCCACACATTGACAAACGTAAGTGAGAGGTTGAGGAGCGCGAGAGCGGCTGCCAGGACGGTCCACCTCACCACCACCGCTCGGTTTGACACGCTCTCCATACCCTTCCTTCGATTCCTGCCTTGCGAGGCGCATTTCTGATGGGGGACGCGGGGTCCTACTGTATCTGAATCAGGAGGGGTGCTGCAGCGGCTGACCTTTGACTCTTGACTTACGTGTTTCCCACGTCACTTAGTGACTCTCGCGTCCGGATTCTGCTGCGTACGTCCGCGTCTGGCCCGTACGTCCATTGGTGATCGTGAAACTGCCGGCGTCGCTCGCGGTCAATTTGATCCAGTGGCCCTCACACTCCTGACCATCGACGTTCGCAATGAGGTCATCCGCCGAATTCTGCGCCTGCGGATGCCCCGATGTGTGCAGCTGCCACAAATCGATGTTTGGCCGAGAACGAACTGTCTTAAAGGTCCACGGATCGCCCCCCTTGGTCGGGCCGTTGTTCATCACGGCCACACGCGGGTTCAGGGCCGAGTAGACGGCAGGTGTGTCGCTGTCGTAATTGCCGTGATGCGCGATGAGGTACACGGAGACTTCACCGATCAGATTGCGTGGGCAGAACAGCTTGGGGAGCGTGTCACCACTGAGGTCGCCGACGTCGAGAAAGCCGAACGCGCCATATCTGAGCACGATGCCGAGGGATCGGAAATTTTCGGTGCCATCCTCCGGATGATGTTCGAGGTTCGCGCACGCCGCGTTAGGTTGACCCCCGCCGGGCAGCGGAGTGGACAACAGGGTTCCTCCCGAGCTGACGACGGTGGCATCGACGCCAGCGAGCGGCAGACGTTCGCCGGGTTGCGGTGTCAGATGGGGGCGGTCCTTCCGCACCGGTTCATACAACGCAAAACTTCGCAGAGTCATCCGATCGGCCCCGTACGGAGTGCCGAGCGGATCGCCGTAGTCGATGAACGTTCCGATTGGAATCCGCGTTGCCAGTTCCGGAACTCCGCCGACATGGTCATTGTGAAAATGGGTGACCAGAAGGAAATCGAGGCGCTCCAGACCCGCGTCCCGCAGGGCTGCCAGGATTCGGTCAGGATCGCGGCTGTCGCGTCCATACCCGGCATCAATCAGCAGTGACTCACCGGCGGGCGTCACGATGAGCGTGGCCTGGCCCCCTTCGACGTCGATGAAATAGATATCGAGACTCCGGGCCGAAAGAGTCGTTGGCGTCAGGAGAAGCAGCGCCAGAACCGCGAATCGCAGCGCGGCCATCGGGGGTGAGAACAACAATAACCCCTTTGCGGGGCGCGAGGCGAGCCCTAATCGGCGCCTCGGCCGATGGTTCAGTTCGAACCGGCACACGGTTGCTCCCATCGTCACCGTCGCGATGATGACCGCTCCGGGCGATGCAGGGTGATGTTGAGTCCGACGACGAGCAGATGGCCTTGCGGACGCGATCGGACGCCCATGTCCCATTCGTAGCGAACCCGGACTTGCGATTGAATGGCTTTGAAGGAGCACCGCGACATCGGGTCCAAGTCCATAGACGCGATCGCGGGCTCCGCGGAGCACGCTGGGAAGATCGGCGCCCCGGTCGTCGCGAACCTGCCAGAGGCCGTGGAATGCCAGACCCGCTTCGACAACGCCGTTGAGCAGCCTCGCCCCTGCTCCTCCCTGCACCTGCAACGTGTCGCCGCGGGTAATGTCGACGCCACGTTTGCGGAGATTCAGGTCGTAGCTCGTAAGTGCGGTGAGAAAGGCGGTCCTGTTTCGGTCGGCGAAGATCGTGCCGCCCGCGGAGAACTCGTTCGTGACGTGACCCGCACTGAGCCCGCTGCCTCCCGCCAACGGAGAAGTGCCAGTCGGAATATAGAGGCCGTAGGAGCCAACGAGATCCACTCGATCGCGGCGCCAACCCACGCGCGCGGGCTGAATGTAGATGTCGCCCAACCCGAACCGATCGACGCTCGCCTCCGGGCGATCGTGAATGTCGAGCCTCAAGCGGGTCAGCGGCGCGGCGACGGTTGCGGTAAACGATCTCGAGCCTCGCTGGAGCGTGTACGAAAGGCCCGCGGCGTTTGAAATTCCCAACAGCCCCAGATCGCCGACAGGAATCCGATTGCCCCGCCGATCGCGCACCTCGGTCGGCCTCGTACCAGACCACGCGATCGATCGCGTACAGTCCGGGTTGAGGGATCCTTCCGGCATCGAGCCCGATCAGACCTGGCAGCTTGTGACCGAGGTCCTGCGCATCCGCCCTTCGGGCGGCGAACACCATCTCGACACCGAGAAGGAATAACGAGAGCAGGATGAAGCGCTTCAGGCGCGTCGACACCGCGGGCCAACCTCTTCAGCGGTTATGGCGTGAGGGGAACGGCCGCTAGCAAAGGCGTGCCCGTACGCCGACCGTCGCTGGCGAGCACATCTCATGCCCGAAGCTTTTGATGGAACCCTCGTACGTTTGCCGCTCGATTCAAACCCGACGGCGAAGGGATGTGGATGGTTGAGCCGCAACAGGGCGGGTCCGAAAGGACCCGCCCCACTCGCGAAAAAGGACTAACGAACGGCCGGCTTGTCAGTCAGGAAGTGGTACATGCCGAGCACGTTCAAGGGGACCCAGTCGAACCCGTCCCATTTGCTGTACTCAGCCATCTTGATGCTCTGCTGCATCTGCTCCAGCGTCTGGCCCGCTTTGATCCCGGCGGCAACCTGGGTTCGCAATTTCTCGAAGTACTCCCGCCACGCCGTAATGTCCTTCACCGTGCCCACCGGACCATGGCCCGTGGCCACGAACTTGAACCCGGCGGCCATCTTCTCCGCTTTGCCGATGGCCGTCATCCAGCCGTCGAACTTGCCGTCTTCGTAGTCCATCTCCCGATTTGGAAGTCGCCGGAACGAGATGAAATCGACCATGAACAGCACGCTTTCATCGGGAAACGCAATGAAGCTCGAGTCCCTCGAGTGATTCATATCGCCAACCCAGCTGATGTCCACCCGCTTACCGCCCAGAGTGATTTGACGCTTGTCCGTGTACGTGATGTCGGGAGGACGCACGAAACTCACCGGTCCGCGTACGACTTCGGCGCCACTGAGCCTGCCGTCCTTGTTGGCGTCGAATGCCTCGAACTCCGCCCCGATGCTTGAGGCTTCGCTCTTTTCAACCACCCCGTTCTTGTTCGCGTCGAGCGTCGCCACGGGCTGGTACTGCCCGACGACCTGCGAGAGCGTGGTGGAAGCTGGTGGCATTGCCAGGTGCGAGCGCATGTTCGCGTGACCCACGAATTGCGCGGTGTCTGCGAAGATATCCCCGCCGGAGGCATGGTCCCAATGGTGGTGGCTGTAGACGACATATTTGACCGGAACCTTGAAGCGCGTGGCGAACTCCCCCTTGATCCACTTCGCGAAGTCGGCGTTGATGGGGTCCGCGAGGACGATGCCTTCTTTCGTAACCAGGAATACGGTGCGGTGATTGTTGTTGGTAGCTGTATAGACGTCACCGCTTATCCGCTCGATAGACCGGCGCGGCGCCGCGGCCGGAGCCTGGCCAAGGGCCTCTGAGGCAACCACCAGCACTGCGACCAGACACATCAGAATTCTGCTTGTCGTCCTGCTACCCATTGGGGGGTCTCCTTTTCATCTATCGCGGCGCAGGCTGAAGCCTGCGCGCTACGAGTATTTCAGTCTTTAGGATTTGTGGCAAAGACGGTCAGCTCGGTGATGAACCCCCGGTCGTCCATCTCGAGCGCCGAGCGGACCGCGTGTGCAACCTCTTCGCCGCGCAGTTTCGTCGGGTTCTGCTTGTTCTGAGGCAGCCCGGCCGTCGCGTAGAAGTCCGTGAGCACCTCGCTGGGGTTCACCAGGATCACGCGCACGTTGAACTGCCGCAGCTCGGCGCGCCAGCACTCCGTCATCCCGCGCAGCGCGAACTTGCTGCCATAGTAGGCGGTGCCGTTCGCTGCACCTCTGACGGCCGCAGTGGAACCGATGTTGACGATGTTGCCGCTCTTGCGCTCGATGAAATGCCTGGCCGCTTCCCGTGCCATGAGCATGGCGCCGACGACGTTGGTTGCGAACACCCGCTCGACGCTGGCGCGATCCATCTCGACGAGCGGCCGGATCACGCCGATACCCGCATTGTTCACGAGTATGTCGAGGTGATCGAATGCTCGAAACAGTTCCGTGTAGCGTGCGGAGAACGTCCGCCTCCTGTGCGACGTCCGCCTGGATGGGATGAGCGTCGATCGCATTACTCGCGGCGACCAGTTGATTCTTGTCGCGGCCCGTAATCGCGACCTTCGCGCCGGCCTCCACCAACGTCTTTGCGACCGCGAAGCCGATGCCTCTCGATCCGCCTGTTACCAATGCTGTCGCGCCCTTCAGATTCATACGAGAACCTCAGTCTCAGGCGTCGCCCACGGTCCGGCTAAAGCCGGACACTACGTACGACTTGCTTGGTACAACTTGCGTGCGACCACGGACAACGTGCCAGCTGCCGGTTACCGCTGGCGTGCGTACCTATACGGCCCTGATACGTGAATCTCCACGACCGCAGTAGCGACACCCTTGTCATCGACGATGAACTGGTAACCGAGTCCCAGTCCTTCGAACAGTGTCTGTGACTGTGGTATCAGCGTTCTTGGTACGGCGGGGGGGATGGCTCCCTTGAGCGCCTCGTCGCTGACGAGCGTGGCGATTAATTCGCCACCCGAGAGCGTCACTTCGACCGTTCGCTTATTCCCCTGGTAGAGCCCGCTGTAAACGCCGACGTACTTGGCGAGCACATCTGACGGCACGGATATGGCCTGATTCGCCGCGTCCGAGAGACCGCCGGCCCATTCGTCGCTGCTCTTTTCGCAGATCGCCTCGAGCATTTCCGTATCAGCAGCGAGCTCCATTTCGAGGTTGACACTCCACGGCTTCACGAACACGCGCGGGTCTGTGAACGTCACCTCCACCTGCAGGTGACCGAAGTCGGAGCGCCGATAGCGTTCCGTCATCCGCAGCGCCTCCGTGTGCGAGACCCCGTAGCGGCTCGCCCACGTCTTCTCATTGAATCCGTTGCTGTCGACGACAAGCGTGTCGCCCTCCCAGCGGCCGACCGAATATCCCATCCAGTTCGGTGCGGGGTTCGCTTCGAGCGTGCGGCCATCCATGTGGATCACGCGATAGGTGAGGTCGTCGCTCAGAATCGCCATGGCGGAAGACGTCTGCAGGATGCGCTTCCAGCCGCCAAACTTTTCCGCCTCCGGCCCACTCGGCAGACACTGGTACGCGGGGCGCGCCTTGAAGTACTCCTGCTGCCGCTGGCGGACGAGGTCGTTGACCCACGCCTGCAGGTCAGCGGCAACGGGACGCGAGGCTGGAGGCTCCGAATTCCACACGCCCGTGAAATCCGGCTTCCCGTTTGGCGCGCGCGGCGCGGTTGCGGTGAGGTTCGGAGTGCCATCGGCCTTGCGCGGAATATCGGGGGTCTTCCGGTCGACCCATTGGGCACGGGCCGGGGTGGTTGCCACGAGAAGAGCGAGCGCCGCGAGAAACAGCCTCATACAGCCCTCCGAACAGACACGAAGGGCCGGCTCACGCCGGCCCTCTGGTTCACGAAGGTCAGCGAACCCCCATCACTTCACGCGTGCATATTTATACGGACCGGATATGTGCACGACTACCATGTGCGTTGCCACGCCTTTGCTGTCCACGATGAACTGGTAACCGAGTCCCAGACCTTCGAACACCGTGTCAGAGAGCGCCATCAGGGGCCGCGGCGCGCCATCGTCGAGGCCAGCGGCGCCGAGGCCGCCCTCGACGTCATCGCCAAGGATCGTGGCGATCAATGCGCCGTTGGAGAGCGAAACCTCGTACGTCCGCTCCTTTCCGCTGTAGATCCCTTTGTACACGCCGACGTACCCCTTCAGCTTTTCGGGCGCGACGGTCACTCCGGTGCCCGAGGCATCCGAGAGCGTGCCGGCCCATTCGTCGCTGCTCTTTTCGCAGATCGCTTCGAGCATTTCCGTATCAGCGCCGAGCTGCATATCGGACTTGAAGCTCCACGGCTTCGTGTACACCTTCGGATCCGTGTAGGTGACCTCGTATTGGAGGTGGCCGAAGTCGGATCGCCGGTAGCGTTCCGTCATCCGCATCGCCTCCGTGTGCACGACGCCGTAGCGGCTCGCCCACGTCTTGTCGTTGAATCCGTTACTGTCGACGACGAGCGTGTCGCCCTCCCAGCGCCCGACGGAATATCCCGTCCAGCTCGGAGCGGGGTTCGCTTCCAGCGTGCGGCCATCCATGTGGATGAGGCGATAGGTGAGGTCGTCGCTGAGAATCGCGATAGCGGTAGGCGTCTGGAGGATGCGCTTCCAGCCGCCAAACTTCTCCGCTTCGGGTCCGCTCGGTCGGCACAGATAGGCGGGACGCGCTTTGTAGTAGTCCTGTTGGTGTTTGCGGGCGAGGTCCATGACCCACGACTGCAAGTCGGCGACTTCGGGTCGGGCTTGTGGGGCCGGTCCGTTCCACACCCCGTTCAAATCAGGCTTCCCGTCGGGCGCGCGCGGCGCGGGCGCCGTGAGGTTCGGCTTGCCGTCCGCACTGCGCGGGATGTTCGGGGTCTTCCGATCGATCCACTGGGCCATGGCCGGAGTAGTTACCATTACCAGGGTGAGCGCCGCGAGAAACAGCCTCATACAGCCCTCCGATTTAGTGTCCGCGCCTTCGTTCGACGGCCGGATGGTAGCACGCTGAACGGGTCACCTCTGGCGCGGGAACCGCGACCGACCCGAATTGTGAATCTCCACGATGTCCGTCGCCACTCCCGTGTCGTCGACGATGAATTGATAGCCGATACCCAGCCCTTCGAACAGCGTCTGACTTCGCGGTACCAAAGGTCGCGTCTCACCGCCGTCGATGGCTGCGGCGCCGATGATTTTGGCGACTAACTGCCCGCCTGAGACTGACACTTCGATGGTGCGCCTGTTCGTCAGGTACATCCCGTTGTAGACGCCGACGTACCGCGCCAGCACGTCCTGGGTCACGGTCGGAGCCGCGCTTGCCGCATCCGAGAGGCTGCCGACCCACTGGTCGCTGCTCCGTTCGCAGATCGACTCGAGCATTTCCGTATCCGCGGCCAGCGCCATGTGCGCCGTGAAGCCCCAGGGCTGGGCGTACGCTTTCGGATCGGTGAAGGTGACCTCCACCTGCAGATGGCCGAAGTCTGAGCGCCGGTATCGCTCCCGTAGGCGCAGTGCGTCCGTATGCGGTTGCCCGTAGCGGCTCAACCACGTTTTGTCGTTGAATCCGTTACTGTCCACGATCAGCGTGTCGCCGTCCCACCGCCCCACCGAATATCCCATCCAGCTTGGCGCGGCGTTGGCCTCGAGCTCGCGGCCGTCCAGGTGGATCACGCGATAGGTGAGGTCCTCGTTCAGGATCGCGATGGCCGTGCGCGTCTGGAGGACGCGCTTCCATCCGGCAAATCTGTCAGCCTCTGGCCCGTTGGGCAGACACTGATACAACGGACGCCCTCTGTGGTAATCCTGCAGACGCTGCTGGATGAGGTCGTTCACCCACGGCTGGGCGCCGGCGGGGTCGAAGTCGGTGTCGGGAACCGGTCCGTTCCAGACGCCCGTCAAATCGGGCTTACCGTCGGGTCCGCGCGGCGCGGGTGCAGTCAGATCGGGCTTGCCGTCTGGCTTGCGTGGAATACCCGGAGTCCGATAGTCCACCCACTGGGCCCCGGCCGGAATCACCCCGACTGTCAGAAGGAGCGCCGCGAGAAACACCCTCATACAGGGCCTCCGCTTTCGTGTGCGCGTCGCTGCCGACGCGCGCCGGGGATCGTAGCACGGCATGGTTCCTGACGTGATTCCTCGCTTTTTGAGCTTCGTCTCTTCGCGCGAAAGCGAAACTCGATCTGAATCAAACTTCTTGTGCGCGGAGAATGCGATCGCACTGGGAACGATTTGCACGATCCTGCAAATCCTTCTACACGCTCATGCGATGACTTGGAGGCGCGTGACGCGCGCGATCGCGCGGTCGGTGCCGTAACTTCTTTCATTCGCAGTACTTCACGTCGTTTGATCGTTTGCACCTTTTTTGGGCATCGCGGTTGCCTAGCGGCTCGGCCGGAGGGACGAGCCAATTGAATGTGGGATTTCTGGTGGGATTGCTTGTAATTGCGTTCGCTGAGTCAGTATTCGGAGGGACCCTTACGGTACGGTGGAATCATAGTACGGATGCCCGCACGACCGGCTACCTGGTGTCCTACGGTACTCAATCAGGAAAGTACATCGGGACCGTCAAGGCGGGTTACGTGAGGTCGGTGAACGTCACAGGCCTGACCAACGGGACGTTGTATTACTTCGTCGTGCAGTCGTACGACAAGGACAACGTTGCCGGGCCTCGCTCGCCTGAGGTCTCGGGTCGGGTGCCGACGTCGACCGGTCCGACGATCGCCTGCCCATCGCCGGTGATGACGTCGCTGGACGGCAAGGCAATGGCCGTAACGCTGACTCCGACGGTCACCGGAGGAGTGACGCCGGTGTCGACGACCTGCTCGCCTCCGTCGGGGTCACTCTTCCCGGTCGGCACGACGTCGTTTACGTGCACCGCCGTCGACGGTGCGCAGCAGAAAGCCTCGTGCACGTCGGGCGTCGTGGTGAAGGCATCGACGAGTACACCGACTACGCAGCCGCCGCCGACACAGTCACCTTCGGCCGGTTCACGCTCACCGCTCATCATGAATTGCCCGACGATTGCGCCTGTGACGGCGACGCAGACCGCGAACGGCGCGCCAACACAGCCGGTGAACTTCGCCGCTCCGACAGTCAGCGGCGCAACCGCCCCGGTGGAAATCCGCTGCAGTCCGAAGTCGGGGTCCCAGTTCCGGGTTGGCAACACAACTGTCACATGCGAGGCGACTGACGCGAAGGGAAACACGGGGTCCTGCACGACAACCGTAACCGTCAAGAAGCCAATTGTCGGCAAGTAGGACGCGAATTCCGGAACTATGCAGGCCGATGCGCCCGGAGGAACGACCGTATCTGACGCACCGCCAGCGGAATCCGCTCCTTCGGTTCCTTCCACGGGTACATGCTCACCTCCGCCTTCGGCGCGAGCATCGCGCACTCCATGGCGACAGCAAGCGGATGCGCCGGGACATCGTCTGGGAGGATCAGCACCGGCGTCTGGCAGCTGCGGACGAAATCCCGTGTCGCCGTAAAGACGAAGTCGGGGTTGGTCCGGTACATCTTCATCAGATACTTCTCAACCATGTCCATGGTGATGTCGGGCCGGCGCTTCACCAGTTCCGGTCCCCAGCCGGTCATGCTGCCGTCGTAGAGAACGGTCGGCATCTCGGGCCGGAATCCAACGGGCTGGGCGGGAACAGCCGCGACGACGCGATTGGGCGCGCGCTTCAGAAGATTCCAGATGAAGGGACCGCCGATGCAGAAGCCCAGCACCATGAACTTGTCGATGCCCAGGTGATCCATCAGACCGAGATGGTCATCGGTGTGCGAGTCCCACGGACGGTCGACCTCCAGCGGTCCGGTGGACTGGCCGCCATTGGCGTTGCGGAGGTCGGCGAAGATGCAGCGGCACTCTCCCTTGAACTCCTCGATCGGGTTGAAGGGGCTCGTGATCAAGCCGGCCATCCTCGAGTTCAATCCCCCGCCGGCGATGAGCAGCAACGGAAAACCGGAACCCGCCTGGTCATAGGCGATGCGAACGGGGCCTTTTTCGTAGAAGGGCATGCGAGCCTCCCTCAGTTAAGCAAGAACGTGTGACGCACGCGGAATATATCGTACGAAAGCTTCTGAGCTACACTGCGGAGCGCCATGAAATTACGCTCGCTGGCTCGATTGTTCGCAACACTTGGTTTCATCGCCGTTTTGCTCCCGGCTTCAGCCTCTGCCGAGGAAGTGCGCGTGATGATCTCGGCCGGTTTCTATCAGGTGTACGCCGAGCTGGGACCCGCGTTCGAGCGTGCGACCGGCCATCGCCTGGTCACGACGCGCGGGCCATCGATGGGGGACTCTCCTGAAGCGATTCCGACTCGTCTGGCGCGGGGAGAGACTGCTGACGTTGTGATCCTGGACGGCGGAGCGGCTGACGAGCTCGCGAAGCAAGGCATCGTGCGCGCAGGCAGCAAGATCGATCTCGCAAAGTCGCAGATCGGCATGGTGGTGCGCGCCGGGGCCGCAAAGCCGAATATCAGCAGCGTCGACGCGTTCAAGAGAACGTTGCTCGACGCAGCGTCGATCGCATACTCGGACAGCGGCAGCGGCACCTATCTGTCAACGACGCTGTTTGCGAAGCTCGGTATTGCCGATCAAGTGGCACGCAAGAGTCGAAAAGTGCGCGGACCCCCGTCTGGCGAACCGGTGGCTGCGGTCGTTGCACGCGGGGAAGCGGAAATCGGTTTTCAACAGGTCAGCGAGCTTATACACGTTGCTGGCGTGACCTTCGTTGGAGCGCTTCCAGCGGAGCTTCAGCCGGGGTTCTCGTTCGCCGGCGCGATTACGATTGCGGCCCGGCAGCCGGACGCAGCGCTCGCGCTGCTTCGCTTCCTCGCGTCGCGTGATGCGGCCGCGACGATCCTGAAAAACGGGTTGACACCACCAGGACGGTAGATCGCTTAGGCGTCGATCGCCGCTGGGGTTGTCAGGGAGACGTGCACCGTGAGCAAGGTGATAATCGGCGCCTTCGCGGTGTGCCTTTGGCTCGAGGCTGCCGCGCTCGCCCACCACTCAGTCACGGTGAACTTCGATGCCTCGAGGGCGATGGACCTCACGGGGCGCCTCAAAGAAGTGGACATCCGCAACCCACACTCGCGGATCACGCTCGAAGTCAAACAGCCGGACGGCACCGTGAAGGAGTGGCTCATCGAGTGGTCCGACAGGAACGCCCTGGTCCGACGTAAAGTCCCGTTCCAGCTGCTGCACGTCGGTGACACGGTCACGGTCAACGTGAGTCCCAGTCGGATGCTGGACAATCTCGCCTACTTCCGCACCGCTGTGCTGCCCGATTCGTCGATCCTTCGCGACTGTGGCTTTGGCGCCTTCCGTGAGGCGATCGCGAACGGCGAAACGGTCGATTGCCAACCCGAGCGCGCAAAGTGAGCGGGCAGACAACCGCGTGGTCGTCGCCACGGTCATCTACGTGGCCATCATCGCGGCGGCGACGATGTCTGCGCAGTCGAAGCGGGCAGAACTGGACGGCGTCTGGATTCTCGCGGGCAACGCCAAGATTGATTTGACGCTGACTCCCGCCGGCGAAGCCGCACGCGCGCGTTACAACTACCTGAAGGATGACCCCGCGATGCGATGCATTCCGGCCACCTTCACGCGGGTCATGCACACGCCGTCACCGCCGATCGAGATACGCCAGCGCGGCGATGAGGTGGAAATCAATTACGAGTTCATGGACGTGCATCGCCGAGTGCCGATCAAGCCTGGGCTGGCGGCGAAGGACGCTCCCTACACCGTGAAGGAGCACGCGCACCTCGGGCGTTCGGTGGGGCACTACGACGGCGACGCACTGGTGGTCGGCACTGCGGACCAGCGCGCCGGGATCCTCGACACGCTCGGCGCGCCCGGTCTCGTGCAGTCCGACCAGATGCGCACGGAAGAGCGCTTCATTCCAAACGGCAACCGGATGACGATTGTCGTCACGCATCACGACCCCGTCTACTACGCCAAACCACTCGTCGTCACCTTCACCTATCAACGGCTTCCCGGTGGCGAAATCCTGCCGTGGGATTGCACGCCCGAGAAGGCGAGCTACGACGCGTTCCCGCCGAGGTCAGACAACCCGCGCTGACATCGCTGTCTGCCGCTCCGGGATCTCAGTTGTGGTGGTGATGGCGAAGTCCCGAGTGTCCGGCTCGGCCGGACCGCGCGCGAGGGCTTGCGACCGCGTGACGCTCACTCCGTGAGCTCGCGGATCCTCCCAGCCTTCTCGCGCGGTCAGGCGATCCGTGTCGGCCTGACCTCCATCGGGCTTCGCAATCTCCACCACAACTGCGCGCTGTTAGCGACCGCCGCGTGCGGTCGCGCTCAGTTTTCGGCCCGATCGACCGAAACGATCTGATGGGGAAGAGAAGAGAGGAGGCATTGATGCGTTTCTGGATCCTGGCAATGACCATCGCGTCGCTGTTGGTGGGTCGCGCCGAAGTGAGCGGCCAGGTGAGGACGGACGACGGACCAATCGGAAAGATTGCGGTGACGGCCAGAGGGGTGGTGTCATTCGACGGCGCGGCAATCACCCTCGATGGTTTGAAGCTGAAGCTCGCGGACCTCAAGAAGCGCAACGGGACGATCTGGTACTACAGAGAGGCCGCCGGCAGCGCACCATCAGCGGAAGCAACGGCGGTGCTCAGGCTGATTGCCGAAAGTCGCCTTCCGATATCGCTATCGACCAAGCCGGACTACTCGGACGTGGTGTTGCCGGATGGAACGATCAGGCCCCGCGCCTTGAGTGGCCGTTAGCGGCGTGAATGGCGCGCGAGCAACGCCTTGAGTTCGGATGAAGCCGGATACGACGCGCCGGGAAGCTGGCTTACACGTACATCGACCGGCCATCTCGTAATGCCAGCCATCCACGGACGATCCTGTAGACGAACCAGAAGCTGACGATCGCGAGCGGCAGCCAGGCGATGAGGATCCCGATACCTAGTGTCATGACGATGAAGAGCCCGCAAAGAGAGACCCACAGCAATCCGTACCAGAACGTGCGGATCTGCCATCTGAAGTGCGATTCCAGCCAGGTACCGCGCACATCACTTCGCTTCACGTAGTTCAGGATGACGGCAATGATGGACGGCCATCCGGTGAGAAATGCGCCGACAACCGTCGCGGCGCCGAGGATCCCCGTCAGCAGGCTGAACGCGTGCAAGGCGTAGATGCCCTGTGTCCAGTTGTAGAGCGGACCGGACGTCAAATGGGTGTTCATCACCTCATTTCAACACAGCGCAGCGATTTCGGAAGTCCGGCTGAAGCCGGACACTAGCGTGACTACGTACGACGCGTTTACCGGGGCAGTGCGAAGACGTACACCGCGTTCGCGCCGCTCGCCGTGTCGGCCTCCGGTGTGGGCGCGAGCTGGCTTCCCGCAATCGTGCCGCCGCCCGCGGTGATGGCGAGGTACTGACGGCCGTTGACCGCAAACGTGATCGGTGAGCCGACCACTTGCGACGCCAGCCGCGTCTGCCACAGCACTGTCCCCTTGTCGGCGTCGAGCGCGCGCAGGTATCGATCCATCGAGCCGTTGAAGAGGAGTCCGCCCGCCGTCGCCAGAATTGGCGCATAGTTCGACACGCGGGTCTCCCAGCTCCACACCGTCCGGCCGGTCTCCACCGAAATCGCGTCGATGCGGCCCACCCGATCCTTGCCGCTCGAGAACTTTCCGACATTCGTCGTGTTGTAGACGAACTCCGGCTGCGGACCGCGATCGGCGCGCGCGGTCGAGTCGATACAGACGTTTGCCAGCTGCACGTACATCACATTCGATCGCGGGTTGTAGGCGCCGTACGGCCAATCGCGTCCGCCGTTGTAGGTCGGGCACACGTGATACGTCTTGCCAATCTCCTTGAGCACTGCGTTCTCGTTGACCGTCACGAGTCCCTTGCCGTCGATCTTCGCGACGAGGTTCTGCTCGTTGGTGGCCCGCGCCCAGAGGAACTCGCCTGTGGCAGCGTCGAAGCTCCATGCGATGCCCGTCTTGCACGGCACGCCGGTGAGCGTCTTGCGCGGCTTGCCGCGCGCGGCAGGATTGACAGACAGCATGACCGACGGGTCAGGATTGACTGCCGTCGTCATCGTCATCATTTCGAACGTGCATTCCTGATCCCAGTTGTCGCGCGGCAGAACCTGGTGCTTCCAGACGACTTCGCCGGTCTTCGGCCGAACCGCAAAGCGTGTGTTCGTGCCCGCCATCGTGGCGCCCGGCATCTTGCGCTGCGCCTCCGACGCCGGTCCGACGCCGCTTGACCCGTAGTAGACGAGATCGAGCTCGGGATCGTAGGTGAGATGTCCCCACACGCCCGTCATCCACCGGCTCTCGTATGGCGAGCCCGCCCACGTCTCGTCGCCCGGCTCGCCCGGACGCGGAATCATCGTGTTGCGCCAGAGCTCCTTGCCGGTGCGCGCGTCGTGACCGGTGACATAGCAGCCATAGCCGGAGTACTGGCAGGTGCTGCCGGCCATGACGACGCCGTTGGCGACGATGGGACCGCTCGAGTTGCTGACGTAGAGGTCGCCGCCGCGATCGGTTTCCCACACCTTGGCGCCGGTGCGCGCGTCGAGCGCGAGCACGTGGTTATCCCACGTGACCGTATAGACGTTGTCGCCGTAGAGTGCGATCGCCCGTTTGCGCTGACCGAGCTGGTTGCGCATGTCGGTGGTCTCCAGCGGGTGCCGGTACTCCCACATCAGATCGCCGGTGACCGCGTCGATCGCCTGAATGACGTCGCCTGGATTCCCCAGGTACATCACGCCGTTGTAGACGAGCGGCGTCGCCTGGTTGATGCCGGGCGCCATGGCGCGCGACCAGACAAGCTGCAGATTTCGGACGTTGCGGGTGCTGATCTGATCGAGCGCGCTCCAGCCCCACGCCTGGTAGTTGCCGCGGTAGAAGACCCAATCCTCGGCTTTCGGTGAGCGGATCGTCTGATCGGTCACGGTGACGAAGTTTTTGACGGGCTGCAGCGTCCGCAGCGGCGAGGGCTTTTCCGGCGCCTGTGCGTAGGCGGTGAACACGGCGGCGCACGACACGGCGGCACTCACGAGCAAGCGCTGGACTCTCATTGCACTCCCCCTCATGAAGAACATTTGGACGGAAGACGCGCGGATGATCCGTCCGCGACGCGCGGCTGTCAATCTCAAAGCGCCTCATGTCAGGCCTCAGGCCTCAGGGCCCAGGGTTCAGGGCTGGGCTAGTCACAGTCCCTGGGGCCTGGGACAGCCCTGATTCCTGAGGCCTGAGCCCTGAGGCCTGCGCATGTTGTGGCTCGATGCGCGCAAGGTGTACTATCCGCCGCGGGCCGCCCGCCGCGCGGAGCGCGGCAGGAAATACCGCCAACCAGCCAAAAGTTGTGACGAATATCGAGTGAACAAACTTTGGCTGGTTGCAGGAGCAGGAGAGCCATGAAACGTCTATTGTCAGCATTGGTCGTTGCGTGTGTGGCCGTCGCCGTTCCGATTCAGGCTCACCATTCGTTCAACACCTTCTACGACATGTCACGCACCGTTGAGATTCAGGGTGTCGTCAAGTCGTTCAAACTGGTCAGTCCGCATTCCGAGATGATCCTCGAAGTTCCGGATGCGAGCGGCAAGCCGGTGGAGTGGCGCATCACCGCGAGAACCGGAGCGGTCAACGCGAAACGTGAAGGATGGAAGGTTGAAGAGTTCGTGGGCAAGAAAGTGAAGGTAGCCGGCAATCCGACCCGCCGCGAAGGTGGGACGGCTATGGCTGCAGGCGTCGTGACATTCGAGGACGGCAAGGTGGTGTGTCTCGGCGGATGTCCCGGCGGACCCCCGGTCGAGTAAGGAACGGGAGGGCCACGTGACTGGCGCACGACGTATCGCACAAGCCGGCGCGCTCTTCGCGCTGGTGCTGGTAGTCGGGGCGACGAACGCCTCTGCCCAGGCTGACGAAGAGTACGAGAAGATCCTGCCGTTCATCGGGCATTGGGATTCCGACGTCGCCGTGCCCGATGGCCAGGACCGCGGCAATTGCGGCGGCCGCACGGGTGATGCGGGCGAGAAGCAGCTGAACTGCTCGATGCCCGTCGATCAGCTGCCGCTGAACGCCAGGGGCGAAGCCTGGCTGAAGTACGTGGACATCATGCAGTCGCCGACGACCGTGGCGTGTGCGCAGCTCGGGCTGCCGGCGCTGCTGACCGATGGCGGCTATATTTCCGCGTCGCCCGGCCGCGTCGACATACAGCATCCGACCAACCCCTGGTTTGTGGCGCGGACGGTCTGGCTGAACGGGGGCGGTCCGAAGCCGTTGCCGGGAGAGCTCCACCAGCACGGACTCTCGACCGGACGATTCGACGGCGACGACCTCGTGATCGAGACCGATCACTTCACGTTCGATCCCGACGGGATCGACGACCACCTGCACATGGCCTCGTCGGTTCAAAAGAAGCTCACGGAGCGCTATCAACTGATTGACGATGAGCACTTGAGGATCATCATTACCCTGGAAGATCCGACCTTTCTGACCAGGCCGTTCACCTGGGCGATCGTCTGGAGGAAAACCCAGGGGGGGCCTGCACCCGCATATCGGTCGTGTGACGCCGAGTCTGCGCGCCGCGAGGTGGAGTTCGCGTATCCGGGCAAGAAGTATTTGGACGCGAAGTAGGGGGGATCGGATGAAACGACGTGTGGCATTCGCGTGCGGCGCCGCGTTGCTGTCAGGCTCATTGGCCGCTCATCTTCATGCGCAGGCCGCCACGGCCAGAGCGCACGTGGACGCGGCGCGCGCCGCCATCGCGCCGAAAGGCGCGGACCCGAAGAAGGCGCCCCCGTTCCATGTCTTCCAGGCGCTTTTCGATCAGGCGTGCCAGGAACCGAAGCTGCCGGATGTCATGCGCACGAACGATCGTTCGGCCGTCCTCCCGCGGAAGGAGTGGTTCGCATGGCCGGCCAACATCTTCGACAACCTCTACTTCATCGGCACAAGGACGGCCGGCGTCTGGGCCGTCAACACCCCGGAAGGCATCATCGTCATTGACGCGAATTTCCATTATTCGAGCAAAGAACTAGTGCTCGGGCTGCTCAATTTCGGGCTCGATCCCAAGAACATCAAGTACGTGATCATCACGCACGCGCATGACGACCGCTACTGGGGAGCCAAGGGTCTTCAGGACACATATCCCAACGCGCGCATCGCGATGTCGGCTGCCGACTGGGACCTCGTGGCCAAGGACAACTCACCGGCCGAATTCAAGCCACGGAGGGACATGGTCGTCACCGATGGTCAGAAGATCACGCTCGGTGGCGTGACGGTGACGGTGTACATCACTCCAGGCCACACGCCCGGGACGCTTTCGTTGATCATCGGTCCGCTCACGAACAGGAAGAGCGTGGCATCCGACGATGGCGCGCACGTCGCCAGCATCTGGGGCGGGACCGATCCGAGCATCGGGCGTCAAGGCGTACAGTACTTCCCGGACGGCCAGACGATGATGCGAACTCACGTGGCCTCGTTGAGGCGCTTCATCGACCTCGGAACGAAGGCGGGCGTGGACGTGGTTCTCTCACCGACGCTGACCCACGCCAATTTCTTCCCCAAGCTTCGCGCGTGGCGATACATGAATCCGGATGAATCCGGAGGGGGAAATCCCGATGGCGTGCTCGGCGAGTGGCTGAAGCTGCAGGGCGCCGCGCATCCCTTCGTCAGCAAGGAAGCGGTTGAACGGTATCACCGGGTGCTTCTCGAATGTTACGAAGCCCAGCTTGCGTGGAGGATGGGGTCGTAGCACCTGGAGATGGCATCTGTTCTGGCCCAGCTTGAACAATCCGGCGTCGCCACCTGGATCCGCGAATCTGGGGTGCTCTACGGCTACCCGCTGATTCTGTTTCTTCACACCCTCGGGTTGAGCACGGTCGTCGGTATGAGCGCCGCCATCGATCTGCGGCTTCTCGGTGTCGCGTCCACCATTCCACTCGCATCGCTCGATAGGTTATTTGGCGTCATGTGGGCGGGGTTCGCACTGACGGCCGCCACCGGCGTTCTGCTGTTTGTCTCGGACGCGACGAAGCACGCGTCGAACCCGGCGTTCTTCGTAAAGCTCGCGTTTGTCGCCGGCGGGGTCGCGACGCTGGCGCTCGTCCGGAGCCGTGTCTTTCACGGCCAGCAGCGCGGCGCCGTGCTCGCCGCCGCGTCTCTCGGGTGCTGGCTGATCGCTCTGACTGCCGGCCGGCTCATGGCCTACGTCAGCGAGTTCATCTCGTGAACCTGGCGCATCTGCACCTGCTGCTGAACCACGTTCCGACCATCGGCTTCGGTTTCGGCATCGGGTTGTTGGCGGCCTCGCTCGTCCGACACAGTGACGACCTCAAGCGAGCCAGCTATGTGGTGTTCTTCGGCGTCGCTCTCGTGGCGATCCCCGCGTATCTGAGCGGCAACGCGGCGGAATTCATCCTGAAGGCCGAGCGGGAACTCCCTGAGGACGTGGTCACCGCGCACCAGAACGCGGCGATGCTGGCGCTCATCCCGATGGAGATCGTCGGACTGATGGGATGGCTTGCGCTGCGGCGATTCAGGCAATGGCACCAGCCAGCGGTTCTGGTCTTATCAATCGCGGCCTTCCTGCTCATGGCTCGGGCCGCCAACATCGGCGGGCAGATTCGCCACCCCGAAATCATGGCAGCGGGGTCTCCGGTCTATGCGCCAGCGTGGCCCAGTCCGGCGGCGATGGGAGCAGCGTTCGTGCTCGACAACCCGTGGGTCTGGCCGATTTGCGAGGTTTTACACTTCGTCGGCTTGTGTCTCCTTTTCGGCGTCACGTTGCTCGTGAACCTGCGTATGGTGGGGTTCATCCGCGGCGTCGCGCTCGCCGACGTCAACCGCCTGCTGCCATGGGCAATGGCCGGACTCGGCATCAACATCATTACAGGAATGCTGTTCTTCCTCGCCGCTCCCGAGCAGTACACCCAAAACAGCGCGTTCGCCTGGAAGATGGGCCTGGTGCTGCTCGGCGGAGCGACCTTGCTGTACCCGGTAATGTTCGACCAGGAGCAAGCGACGGCGCCTACCGTGCTCGACGCGGCGCTCACACGGAAAGTCGTGGCGGCCTGCTCCCTGGTGATCTGGATTGGCGTCATCTTCTTCGGCCGATTTCTTCCCTATCTTGGGATGGAGTAGGCCGGCCGTGAAGGCCCGCCCTACGTGTGAAACGGATCGGAAGCCGGTTGTAACAGGCGGGTTGCGAACAACGGCAGGAATCATGGTTTAATACCCGCGCTCCGTAGCGCATCGTATGTAATTCCGTCGGCGAACCCTCGGAGTCAGGGCCCGTCCTCATCGCGTCTTATCCCGTTTCGCGCTGGAGGGTGTCTATGAACCGTTTGCTCCGGGTAATCTCGCTCGTCGCGATTTCCGTCCTCCTCAGCAGCGCCGTGGCATTGGCGCAGCTGTCCACCGCCCAGCTGAGCGGCCGCGTGGCCGACGAAAGCGGGGCAGTCCTGCCCGGCGTCACGGTCACGGTGACCCAGACCGACACGGGGCTCACGCGCAGCGTTGTTACCGATGAGAACGGCGCGTATGTGTTGCCGAACCTTCCAACCGGTCCCTATCGGCTGGAGGCGATGCTTCAGGGATTCCGCACCTACTCGCAGACGGGCATCGTCCTGCAGGTAGCGGCGACGCCCGCCCATCAACGTGGTGCTCGCGATCGGAAATCTCGCAGAGACCGTGTCGGTGGAGGCGGCGGCGCCGCTCGTTGACGTGCAGAGCGCCGGCATCAGCGACGTGGTGGACAACGAGCGGATCGTGGAGCTGCCGCTGCAGGGCCGGCAGGTGACCGATCTGATCGTGCTGGCCGGCGCGGCGGTGCAGACCGGCGTGGTCGGCAGCCGAAACTTCCCCGGAGGCGTAACGATCTCTGTCGCCGGCGGCCTTCCCATCGGCGTCGGGTACCTGCTCGACGGCGCGACGCACAACAGCCCGCAGAGCAACGTGAACCTGCCGATGCCGTTCCCCGACGCGCTCCAGGAATTCCGCGTCGCGACGAGCGGCCTCACCGCGCAGAACGGCATGCACGCGTCCGCTTCGGTGAACGCCGTCACGAAGTCGGGCACCAACGCGTTGCGCGGCAACGCGTTCGAGTTCCTCCGGCACCGCGCGCTCAACTCGACGAGCCCGTTCGCCAGTATCGGCCCCGACGGCAAGCGTCAGAACGACGGGCTGCTGCGCAATCAGTTCGGGGGCACGCTAGGCGGCCCGATCGCCCGCGACAGGCTGTTCTTCTTCGGCGCCTATCAGGGCACCGTGCTGCGCTTCCGGCCGGCCGACCAGATCGCCTTCGTGCCATCGAACGCGATGCTCGCAGGCGACTTCACGACAGTGGCCTCGCCGGCATGCACCGGCGGGAGGCAGATCAACCTGGGTGGGGGGTTCGTCGAACAACCGCATCAATCCGGCGCTCTTCAGCCCCGCCGCGATGAAGCTGGCCCAGCGGCTGCCCAGGACGGACGACCCCTGCGGCCAGATTACGTATCAGACGACGGGCGACCAACAATGAAGGACAGGGGATCGGGCGACTCGACTACCAGTTGACCCCGGACCAGTCCGTATTCGGCCGGTACATGGCTACGTTCATCAAGAAGCCGCCGGCCTACCAGGGTGGCGACGATAACGTGCTCAAGGCGATCGACTCCGGTCTCGACAATCTCGCCCACGCGCTGACGCTCGGCGACACGTGGGTGCTCGGGCCCACCGTGGTGAACTCCATTCGCGTGGCCTACAACCGGACGACCGTGGACCGCTACAACACGCCGTACTTCGGTCCGAAAGACCTGGGCATCAAGCTGTACCCCTATACCGAGGGTCAGATGCCGATACAGGTGCTGCCGTCGTTCGAGCTGCCCGCCGGCACGACGAAAGCGTTCTTCAAGAACAACTTCTACCAGGTGGCCGATGACCTGACGCTCATTCGCGGCCGTCATCAGTTCGGCGTCGGCGGCAGCGTCTCGTACTTCAACGGTTTCTACCAGTCCTCGTCGCGAGCCGCCGGGATCTGGATCTTCGATGGCAGCGCCAGCGGCATGGCCCTCGGCGGATCTGTTGCTCGGCCGCCTCACCTCCGTCGAGCACGGCGCTGTACAAAGCCTGCCAGTGCACGGCTGGTATGTCGGGTTCTACGGGCAGGACACCTGGCGCGCAACGGAGCGCGTAACGTTCAACCTGGGCCTGCGATGGGAGCCGTATCTCGGCACGAGCGTGGAAAGCGGCGCGGTGTACAACTTCAATCACGACAACTTCCTTCGCGGCGTCAAGAGCAACGTGTTCGTGAACGCCCCCGCGGGCATGCTCTATCCCGGAGACGATGGATTTCCGTCCGGACAGACCGGGCTGAACAAGCAGTGGACGAATTTCTCGCCCAGGCTTGGCGTGGCATGGGACCTGACGGGTGACGGGCGCATGGCGCTGCGGGCGTCGTACGCACTCGCCTACGACTTCATGGCGGGCGACTATCACAACATCAACTCGTCGGCGCCGCCGTTCGGCAACCGGTCGCTCATCACGGATCCGCCGGGACGCATGGACGACCCGTACGGGGCCGTGGGTGGCGATCCGCACCCGATCGTGACCGACCGCAACGTGGCGTACCCAGCGTTCGGGTCCTTCGGCACCATGGATCCCGACATCAACTCCCCACGCGTGCAGAACTGGAACGTCACGCTGGAGCGGCAGTTCGGCGATAACTGGGGAGTCGGGGCGAGCTATCTGGGCAGCTATTCTGATCGTCTTTGGGCGCAGACGTCGATCAACCCGGGCGTCTACATGGGTCCGGCCGTGCACGATCGGGGTGACTACCCTGCTCGACCAACGCCAACCTGAACCAGCGCCGCGTGCTCTTCCTGGAGAACCCTGCGGAAGGGCGATTGATCGGCACGATGGATCTGAACGACGACATCGGGTGGCAGGAGTACCGCGGGCTGAAGTTGTCGGTGCAGCGCCGATCGGCAAGCGGCCTCAGCCTGAGCGGCAACTACACCTGGTCGCGCTGCATGGGCACGAAAACGCCGAACACGTTCGCCCAGATCGCGTCCGGGTACACGAACCCTGACGATCCCGAGTTCGACAAGGGCTACTGCGATCACGATCGCACGCACGTTGGGGGTGTCTCACTCGGAGTGGAATCGCCTGACCTCGGCGGTGGCGCTCTCGGTGTGCTCGCCTCCCGCTGGCGCGCCTCGGGCATCGTGAGCATCCGGTCCGGCTACCGCATCGACATCATCACCGGCGGCGACAACGCGCGCAACGGGCAGCGAAACCAGCGGGTGAACAAGGTCAGCGACGACTTTTACGCGAACCCGCGGACGCTGAATCAATATTTCAATCCCGCCGCATTCGCCCAGCCGGCGCCGGGGACGTTCGGCAACCTGATGCGGAATGCCCTGACGGGCCCCAGCTTCTGGAGCGTGGACCTGGCGATCTCACGCCAGATTAGCGTCCTCCCGACCCAGAACCTCGAGCTGCGGCTCGAGGCGTTCAATCTGTTCAACACGTTCCACTGGGGCGTCCCCGGCACCGAGCTGACGGCCGGTGGGTGGCAGGCCAATTTCAACGCGGCGACCTTCGGCCGCGTCACGACGATGGAGGGGCTCCCGCGCATCATCCAGTTGGGGGTGAAGTACGCGTTCTAGACGCTTTCTTCGTACGTCAGTGTCCGGTTTCAGCCGGACCGAGATCGGATGGACACAACGGGCGGGCCTTTACGGTGCCGTAAAGGCCCGCCCTACGTTTATGCACATCATGAACAACAACCGACGCGATTTCCTGAAAACGGTCGGCACCGTTGGCGCTACCGGTATCGCCGCGGCGGTCGGTGTCGACACCGCAGAAGCGCAGGCGCCGCCGGCCTCGATCGCGCAACCGGCGGCCGCGCTGGAGCCGGTCTCCCACGCCTACACGTTTCTTACCGCGCCGGAAGCCGCTTTCGTCGAGGCGGCGGTCGATCGCTTCATCCCTGCTGACGACTTGACGCCAAGCGGCACCGAGTCCGGCGTGGCACTCTTCATCGATCGCCAGCTGGCCGGCGCCTGGGGAAGCGGCGATCGCACCTACATGCAGGGGCCGTGGCAGAAAGGGAAGCCGACGCAGGGTTACCAGTCGCCCATGACGCCGGCCGAGTTCTTCCGCGCCGGGATCGGCGCGGCCAACGGCTATTGCCGCAAGACGTACCAAAAGGATTTCGATCGGCTGACAGTCGATCAACAGATCGGTGTGCTTCAGAACATGGAGCAGGGGCGTATCACCTTCGAAACGGTGCCGGCGCAGGAGTTCTTCAACCTGCTGCTCGCGACCGCCATGCAGGGGTTCTTCGCCGATCCGATCTACGGCGGCAATCGGGAGAAGGTTGCGTGGAAGATGATCGGTTTCCCTGGCGTCATCGCGATCTACTCCGAGCACATCAAGACCTACCGGAACAAGAAGTACGACGTCGAGCCGAAGAGCATCGCCGATCTCTCATAGTCAGCTATGGCCACACGCCTCAAGGAAGTTGACGTCGTCGTCGTCGGTCTCGGATGGACCGGCGGCATACTTGCGAAAGAGCTGAGCGAAGCGGGTATGCGGGTGGTCGCGCTCGAACGCGGCGGGATGCGCAGCACCAACCCGGATTTTGCTATCCCCCAGATTCGCGACGAGCTCAAGTACGCGTCACGGCACGCGTTGATGCAGAACCCGTCGCGCGATACTCTGACGTTCCGCCACAGCCAGTCCGAGGCTGCGCTGCCGATGCGGCAGCTCGGATCGTTTCTTCCGGGCGAAGGGCTCGGCGGCGCCGGCGTGCACTGGAACGGCGTGACATGGCGGTGGACCGGCATCGATCACACGTTGCGGTCGCACTACGAGCAGCGCTACGGCCGGTCATTCATTCCTGCGGACATGCCGGTGCAGGACTGGCCGATGACGTACGCGGAGATGGAGCCGTATTACGACAAGTTCGAGCGGACGGCCGGTGTCAGTGGCAAGGCCGGCAACCTGCGCGGGGTGAAGCAGCCGGGGGGCAACGTCTTCGAGCAGTCGCGGGATCGCGACTATCCGCTGCCACCGCTCGAGCCGAGCTATTCGCAAATGCTCTTTACGGATGCCTCGTCCGAGGCTGGCTACCATCCGTTCCCGCGTCCTTCGGCCAATGCGTCACGTGCATACACGAATCCCGATGGGTCGCGGCTGGGCGCATGCGTGTACTGCGGCCACTGCGAGCGGTTCGGTTGCGAGGCCAACGCGAAAGGGAGCCCGCACATTACGGTGATTCCGAAGGCGATGGCGCAGCCCACGTTCGAGCTCCGGACGCATTCGTGGGTGACGAAGGTGCTGCTCGACTCGACGAAGAAGAAGGCGATTGGTGTGGCCTACACCGATGTCTCCACCGGGCAGGAGTACGAGCAGCCCGCCGGCATCGTTGCGCTCTGTGCGTATGCGATCAACAACGTCCACCTGATGCTGCTCTCAGGAATTGGCGCACCCTACGACTCGACGACCCAGAAGGGGATCGTCGGGAAGAACTACTGCTACCAGCCGGGCGGCGGCGGCGTGACGCTGTTTTTCGAGGACAAGATCTTCAATCCGTTCATGGCCAGCGGCGCATTCGGCGTCACGCTGGACGACTTCCACGCCAGCGATCAGTTCGATCGCGCGGCGATGGGAGCCATCGGCGGCGCGACGATCGCTGTTGGCCAGAGCAACGGCCGGCCGATTGGATATCGGCCCGTTCCTGCCGGTACGCCGCGCTGGGGCGCCGAGTGGAAGAAGGCGACGGCGAAGTGGTATCTGCGGGCGATGAACATCGGCGTGACGGCGAGCAACATGCCGAACCGGTTCAATGCGTACGACCTCGATCCCACGTACAAGAACGTGTTCGGGCAGCCGCTGCTCAGGCTCACGTACAACTTTCTCGAGAACGACAAGAAGGTGGTCGGCTTCGTCGGACAGAAAGCGGCCGAGATTGCCCGCAGCATGAAGGCGACGAGCATGACCGGTCCCGGTACACTCGGCGATTACTCGATCGTGCCGTATCAGTCCACGCACAACACCGGCGGCGCGATCATGGGAACGTCACCGGGCAACAGTGCCGTGAACAAGTATCTGCAGTCGTGGGTGGTGCCGAACGTGTTCGTGATCGGTGCGAGCGCCTTCCCTCACAACTCGGCGTACAACCCGACAGGCCCAGTCGGTGCGCTCGCCTACTGGACCGCCGATGCGATCAAGACGAAGTTCCGCAATCGGCCTGGGTTGATCACGTAATGCGTCACGGTCGTGGGTGGCCGGTCGTGGTGAGCGGTTGCGCGATCCTGATCGTGACAATCTCCGTCGCGTTCGTACGCGGCGCCGATGTCGAAAAAGGGAAGGTCGCGTTCGAACAGTGCGCCGCGTGCCATTCGCTCGACGGCTCGGGCAAAGACGACGGCCCCACACTGAAAGGCGTCATCGGCCGCAAGGCGGGCTCGCTGGAGGACTTTCGCTACTCGGCGGCGATGAAGCGCAGCGACGTCACATGGGACGCCGCCACGCTCGACAGATACATCGCAGATCCTCAGGCGTTCATTCCCGGCAATCGCATGGCGTTTGCGGGAATTGACCGATCAGTCTCAGCGCGACGATCTGATCGCCTACCTCGCCGTCGCGACGCGCTAGTCACGTTGGTCGGTTGCGCCGCAACGTCCAAGGATCATCCTGACTCAGAATCCCGGGATCAGGTTGAACGCCCAGACCCAGCCGCGCTCGGGCCGCTGGAGCGGATACGCGTAATCAATCTGCGCGACGGCGTAGCCGAACAGGCTCACGCGGAACGACACGCCAGTGCTCGAGATCGGCTCGCGGCTGCCGCCGAAGAACGACGGACGCTCGGAACCGGTCCAGGCCACACCGCCGTCGGCAAAGAACGCCACCTCGATCGGTACGGGCCCGTACATCCCGCTCCGAACGCCAAACGGTCGCAGCAGCGGGAAGCGCAGCTCGACGTTGCCCACCAGTAGACGCGATCCGAGCAAACGGTCGTACACCTCGCACGTGCCTCCAGCCGGACCGGCAACGCACTCGTCCGCACGAATCGAACCGACTCCGTATCCTCGGACGAACTCGGGATATCCGAGGTACAGCGGATACAGCGAGGTGCTGGTGCTGTCGTTTCCGTAGCGGCCGTACTGAATGAGGCGCGTGGCGAACGTGTAGAACGGCGCGGGCATGAAGTAGCGCCGGTAGTCTGCGATCGCCGTCGTGAAGTCGAGTGAGCCGAAGGCTGGTGTCACCTCGAAACGCGACCGCTGACCGGACACCGGGCTCGTCGCGCCGAACACCGCCGTGTCGTATACCAAAGCGGCTGTAGCGGTGGACATCTGCAGCGTCTCGCCAAGGGACGTGCGCTCGGTGTTCCGTCCGATGAACTGCCCGCTGCGCGAATACTGACTCGTCCGTATCTGCTGGTCGAACGAGATTGTCTGGAAGCCGGCCCCCAGCTCCACGCGGCGCGCAGTGCTCAGCGGATATGAAACGCGGCCATCGACGCCGCGAAACGTCTGACGGAAGATCACTTCCTGTTCGGCGAACCCGGTGGTCGTCGCACGAGCGACCGTATAGCCGGTGAGGTACGGAATCTGACCGCCGCTGACGCCCCAATTCCAGCGATTCGTCAAGTTCGTGTAGGCGACGATGCCGCCGGTATTGCGATGGAGGTCGCTGAAGTCCCCATACGTGTTCGCATCCACGGCGGCGTACAGGTTGTGATTACCGAGCATGTCGCCGAACGAGAGCGCGATTCCGCCCCCGAACATGCCGCCGTAGCGGTCCATATCCAGCGGAGACGTACGGCTGCGACACCGCATTCAGGCCGAGTCGCGCGCGGTACGGCGTCGGGTCAGCGACCGCCGCGGGCAGGCCCGTGGTCGCGTCGGCGAGCGCGGCTGACACGAGCTCGTTGGTCTCGCATCGCCGGCGGCAGCAGGGCCGCGGCTGGAATATCTTCCGCCACCGTCGACTCCACAGCGGCGCCGTTCAATGCTTCCCGTGACTCGATGAAATAGATCCCGATTCGTCCTTCCTCGTAGCCGGTGAAGGCGATTCGGTTGGCGTCCACAGCCGCCGAGAGTGCGGGGCTGAGCGCCGTGATGCCGCTTACTCCAGCGTCGAGGTGCGTCAGCCGGCGCATCCGCTTGGAATCCACGTCAATCGCGTACACGTCGGTTACGCCCGTCGCGTCCGAGAGGAAGTAGAGCGAGCGGCTGCCGGGCGCCCATTGCGGGTTGATGCTCTTGCCGCGGGGGAATGTAGGCAGCAGGTCGATTCGTCCCGACGCGACGTCCATCAGCGCGAGTCCGAGCCGGCCCGCGTTCAATGTATTGAGGTCGGTGGATCCGCGATCCGTGACGAACGCCAGCTGCGCCGATTCGGCCGACCACGCCGGCTGCAGGTCAGCAAACGCGTCGTTGGTGAGCTGCCGCCGCGTATTCGTCGTCAGGTCGTAGACGAACAGATCGGAGCGGCCGGCGGTGGACGCCGAAAACGCGATCCATCGCCCGTCGGGCGACCACGTGGGATTGAGAATCTCGCCGAGATCGGGAAATGGGATTTCGCGAATGCGCCGGCCCGTATCGGTATCGACGATCGCCAGTACCGGGGATGCGTCCTTGATGGCGCCGAAGACGAACTGATGATCACTGGGGTGCCATGCGCCGGCCGACGCCAGGAACTGGATGCTGTTGAAATGCGGATCGATCGCGGTGTTGGTCAGTCGTCTGACTATACGTCCCGTTTCCACTTCTGCGAGATACATGTCGATAGAGAGCATGTCGCGCTCGGAAAGATAGACGACATGGCGGCCGTCAGGACTGAGAGAGGGCGCGATTGCCAGCCGTTCCCGCTTTGCGTTCGGAGCCAGCGCGCGGCCCGTCTTGCTCGCGCGCGCTCCCGCTTCGAGCGTCTGCGCGTACTGCGCCGAAATGGCTTCGTGCCACTGTGCTGACAGCTCCTCGTCCTTCATACCCAGCACGCGCTCGATCGCCGGGGAGGCTCCACCCAATCCGATCGCCTCGTCGAGCATTCGCCTGACGATGTTGTCGCCCCAGCGTCCGGCGACGTAAGCCCAGAATGCCTGACCCCAGCGATATGGGAAGTTTTGGGGGTCGTCGAGCTGGTCGACGGACGGAAGCTTGTCCTTGTCGCGAGCCGCGTCGCGAATCCACATTGCTGTGTGTGGATCGACATGGCCGATCGACAGGTACTCGGCCATGCCCTCGACGAACCACAGCGGAAGAACCTCGAGTCCGTTCCGAGTGGCGCCGTCTTCACGGCTTTCTTCCGCAATGTCGTACTGGAATGCGTGCACGAGCTCGTGCCCGAGCACGTGGTCGGTTTCTTCGAGCGTCCCGAACACCGGCATCACGATTCGCCGGCGCAATCCCTCGGTGACGCCACCGGTGCCTTCGCCGATGCCGGACACGACGTTGGTCTGACGGAAGTCCGGACTCGACGCGTAGAGGATGAGCGGCTGCAAACCAGACAAATCGTGCTTGAGAATCTGCGATAGGCGCGCGTACCAGCGCTCCGCCATCCGCGCAGTCTCTTCAGCGGCGGCGCGCTCCTCCGGGTAGAAGTGCACCTGGAAGTGCTCGGTGGTGATCACCTCAAACTCGAACTGTTTGTGCTGGACTTTGTTGCGGCCGAAATATTGAGCCGACGCGGGGGGAACGGCCGTCAGTGCAACTGCGCAGACAACGACGGCGGAGACAGGCACACGTAAACCCTGGAGCACGTTCACTCCTTGTTGGGGGACGCTGGCTCGGCGACTGAAGCCATTGTTGTGCCAAAAAGGGAATCGCCGATTGCGAGACGTTATTTGCACGAGTCCACGCGACAGGACGCGTCGATGGACTTCGTCACGGACAGATGTAGAGAGTTGGCCGGCGGTCGTCAGGTCGGCGCGATCGCAAACCTCGCTGACGAAGCGATGAGCCAGATGCGGTCACGAGGCGACCGCATCTTCGGCGGAGGCGGAGCGCCGGAGGACCTGTCCGCCGTACCGCTGGAGCCATAAGCTGCCAATCAGCGTAATCAGTGCAGTTCCAGCCGCGAGCACCGCCGGCGCCGCTAGACGTCCCGTCTCGCGAATCAGCGTGGTCGCGACGAGCGGAGACATTCCGCTGAACACGGTGAATGCGATGTTGAATGAGAGTGCGACGCCGGAGAACCGGATGCGCGTGGGGAACAGATCCGTGAGGACGACGGCAAACGATCCGTTGGCGAGTCCGGCCGCGAGCCCCGCCAGTACCAGGATGAGGGTCAAGTTCATCGCGCGGGTCTCGAGAGCCGCATAGAACGGGTAGGCGAAGAGCAGGATCACAATCACTCCGGCCCGCAGCAGATATCGTGGCGGGATACGCTCGCCGATCCAGCCCACCAGGAGAATGCCGGCCGCATGCGCCAGGACGGCAATCGTCTGGCCGCGCACCGCCTCGCGCGGGTCGTACTTGAGGACAGCCCCGAGGTACGCCGGCAGGTGCGAGAAGAACAGCCCCGTAAAGCATGCCGTTCCCGCCAGGACGGCGCATCCGACGAGAACCTGCGCCGCATGGGTGCGTAACAACTCGCGGAACGGCCGCCGAGCTGCGAGCGCACGCATTCGTGCGAACTCCGGCGACTCTTCGAGCGACCGGCGCAGCATGAAGCTCAGCACGCCCGCGAGGCCTCCGAGGATGAACGCGGCGCGCCAGCCGTAGATCGGAACGAGATCGGGAGGAAGCAACGTACGAACGGCCAGGCTCGTGGCTGTCGCAACGGCCACTCCGGCGGTCACGCATGCGAACACCACGCTGCACACCAGCGGCGCAAGACGCGGCGTCGTCTCCACCACATAGGTGAGCGCGCCGGGCAGCTCGCCGCCAAGACAGAAGCCCTGAATCAGCCGGAGGATCACCATCAGGGCGCTTGCCGCGATGCCCCACTGCGCGTACGAGGGTACGAGTCCCATGCCGAGCGTTGCGGCCGACATCACGAAGAGCGACCAGAGAAATACTCGCCGGCGGCCGAATCGGTCGCCGTAATGGCTCAGCACGATGCCGCCCAGCGGACGTGCGAGATAGCCCGTCGCGAAGGCGGCGAACGACGCGATCAGGGAGACGAGCGGTGAGATGTTCGGGAAGATCGCGTTTGCAATATCACCGGCGAACACGCCGAAGATGACGAAATCGTAGAACTCGAGCGTGCCGCCCAGACTCGCGAGCAGCACGATGCGCCACCCTGCCGCACCGAGCCGGTTCACGCTGGGCCTGATCTCCGCCGTTCGCGCATCGAGACGCGATTATCGCCGATCGGGATGTCAGGCCACGGTGCGGCTTGACCGTCCGGCTAAAGCCGGACACTGACGTACGACGTCGGGCTGAAGCCGGACGCTACGTACGGTTCGGCGCCACGTCAGTCAGGAAGCGGAAGCCGTCCTCCCTGCCGCGGGGGTCGCCGGGTCTGATCCTGTAAGCCGCTACCCTTGACCTGCTCCTGCTGTCGCTGGCCGGGCTGCGTCTGCTTGTCGGACTCCTTTTGCGGACGGCTCTGCTGTTGCTGTGCGACACGATCCTGCTTGCGCATCTCAAAGCCTCCTATGCGGTTTAGGTTGCAAAGGGGGAGCCGATGTCGCCCAGCCACTACGCGCCTTTTTTCGACGCGCCGACCTCCTGCTTGCTCGAAGAGGGCAGCATGAATGGCTCCCTGATCCTCACCACCTGCCGCACACCTTCTTTGTCCACAACAGCGACGCTCATGACACCCATTGGCCCTTCCTCGACGACGATCTCCTGGGGATGCCGGATGAGGTGATCGACGCGATCGAGCGCCACGTCGAGCAGATCGTCCCGCGAGTCGTACGTGATGCCCAACATCGGGATCCATTCGGCCGTGATCTGATCGCCCAGCTCGAGCGAGGCGACTTCGATCTCGACCCATTTCCCAAGCAGCTCTTTCGAGAGCCGATCAAAGAACGATCGCCACTCTGAAGGCGGTACGGTCACGAACTTCGACATTTCCAACCTCCGGCGCTTTCGCGCGTTCCACTGGCCCCTCGCAGGCGGCCACCTCAACGGCATGCGTGCTGAAGACGAGGAACCGCCGCGGGCTGACGCAAACTGTTTACCACCACGGTTCCTGCCATGCTCAGACGCCGCATGATGCAGCAAGACCCCCGCTCGCCTGGTCATGTCGTTTGCAGAAGCATTGTGATGTTGATGAATCGGGCTCATCGGCACGCACGGGCACCGCCATTTGAAGGAGATGTGGCTCGGCAGCGTAGCTGCGAGCGTCGTTCGTGACGCTCCCTGCACCGTTCTGGTTGTCCGGCCACTGACCAATGGTGACTAAAAGTGAGGCTTTCTTTCATGAGCAAAGTCATCGGGATCGATCTCGGCACCACGAATTCGGTCGTGGCGGTCATGGAGGGCGACGAGCCCGTCGTGATACCCAATCAGGAAGGCAGTCGTGTGACGCCGTCGGTCGTCGCCTTCGCGAAGGACGGGGAGGTCCTCGTCGGACAGGTAGCGAAGCGCCAGGCGATTACCAATCCGGAGAACACGATTTTTTCGATCAAGCGGTTCATGGGCCGCCGGTACGAGGAGGTCCAGGAAGAAATCGCGCTCGTGCCGTACAAAGTGGTAAGGGCGCCAAATGGTGATGTCCGCATCGACATTCAAGGCAGGTTGTATTCTCCTCCCGAGATCTCCGCAAGAATTCTCGGCAAGCTGAAGGAGTCCGCCGAGGCGTACCTCAGTGGCAAGGTGACGCAGGCGATCATCACGGTTCCCGCCTACTTCAACGACAGCCAGCGTCAGGCCACCAAGGACGCAGGGCAGATCGCAGGACTCGAGGTCCTCCGCATCATCAACGAGCCGACGGCGGCATCGCTCGCGTACGGACTCGACAAGAAAAAGGATGAACAAATCGCCGTCTACGATCTCGGCGGCGGCACGTTCGATATTTCCGTTCTTGAAATCGGCGAAGGCGTCTTCGAGGTCAAAGCCACGAATGGCGACACTCATCTTGGAGGCGACAACTTCGACCAGCGGATCGTCGATTGGATTGCCGAGGAATTCAAGCGCGAGCACGGGATCGATCTCAGGAACGACCGCATGGCGCTGCAGCGCCTGCGTGAGGCTGCCGAGAAGGCCAAAATCGAGCTGAGCTCGACCGTCCAGACGCAGATCAATCTGCCGTTCATCACGGCGGACGCCACGGGTCCGAAGCACCTGGTGATGACGTTGACGCGCGCCAAGCTCGAAGCCCTCGTCGCGGATCTGATCGACCGCACGATCGAGCCGTGCCGGCGGGTGATGAAGGACGCCAACGTCGCGACGACTGACATAGACGAAGTGGTGCTCGTCGGCGGCCAGACGCGAATGCCAAAGGTGCAGGAGGTCGTGAAGCAGGTCTTTGGCCGCGAGCCGCACAAGGGCGTGAATCCGGACGAGGTCGTCGCGATAGGTGCCGCGATCCAGGGCGGCATTCTCGCGGGCGACGTCAAGGGCGTGGTGCTGCTCGATGTGACGCCACTCTCACTCGGCGTCGAGACTCTCGGCGGCGTGACGACCGTTTTGATTCCGCGGAACACCACAATCCCCGTCAAGAAAAACGAGATGTTCAGCACCGCCGCCGACAATCAGAGCTCCGTCGACATCCATGTCGTGCAGGGAGAACGGCCGCTGGCTCGCGACAACCGCACGCTCGGACGCTTTCAGCTCGTCGGCATTCCTCCCGCGCCTCGCGGTATGCCGCAGATCGAGGTCACATTCGACATCGACGCGAACGGCATTCTCACCACGTCGGCGAAGGACACCACCACCGGCAAGCAGCAACAGATCACGATTACGGCGTCATCGGGTCTGAGCAAGGAAGAAGTGTCTCGCATGGTCGGGGAGGCAGAGTCCCACGCCAGCGATGATGCGCGGCGACGCCAGGAGATTGAGCTGCGTAACGAAACCGATGCATTGGTCTATTCGGTCCAGCGTTCCTTGACAGAGGAAGGCGCGAAGCTGTCGGCCGAGGAGCGAAGCAACATCGAGCGCGCCCTCAACGACGCTCGCGCAGCGGTGAGCGGCAGCAATCCCAATCGAATCAGACAAGCCCAGGAGGCATTACGTCGCGCTGCGTCCACGCTCGAGCAGGCGAGGTCCCGCACCGAGCAGCAACAACCTGGCGCCGGCACCCGCGAGTCGCCGGAGGTCATAGACGCCGAAGTCGTTGACGAGGGCAAGCCCTGAAGCGAGTGAGGGGGTAAGACAACGCGGCCGCTTCTTGCACGGCCGGTCTCCGATTCGCGACCGCGGAAAAACGCTCGCAGCTGCCCGACGACTTTTGTCTCGTGAGCGAAGATGCTCCCAACGGGAGTTGGACAGATTCCGTGTACAAGGTCGCTGCGGCGTTTTTGTGCTTCGGGTGTCGCGGCGCTCATAGTCGCCCGTCCGCTGCAAAAAGCGACCGCGCTGTAATAGGACGGCACAGCGTGTTGGCGGTCGGCCGCCTGCGCAAGCGGCATGTCAGGCGAAGCATGGAAATCGGCTGAGCGACGTTTCCGCGGCGAGTCCCGCCATCGCGTTCTCGTTGCTCGAAGCACACCAGACGCTTCTTGCCGTGTGACGGATGGCGCGCGAATCAGCTGTTACTCGCCGTGGTTGCGAGAGAGCTGGAAGCGGAAGTCGATTTCCGGCGCGCAGCGCCGGCGGCTGACCACCGACACGTTGTGGCGTCCCTGAACCGAAATTCGTGGCGTAGTGCACAGCACGCCGCAACGCCGAAAGTCATTCAGGTGTATAACGGGTCTTTCAACAAGGAGACACGATGATGCGTGCGAAGCGAAGTGCATCTGTTCTGGCAATGTGGTTGATCCTGGTGCCCGCGCTCGCGTTCGCGCAGACGGAAATTCGAATCTTCGTGGGCGGCGCCGTCACCGAGCCCGTCAAAGCCGCTGGCGCGGCCTTTACGCGGACAACGCGAAACACCTTCGTGTACGTCAGCGACACGACCGGCGCGTTGCAGAAGCGGCTCGCCTCCGGTGAAAAGTCCGACGTGGTGGTCCTCGCCGCTCCCGGCATGGAAGCGCTGCAGAAGGCGAATCTCGTGGCGGCCGGGAGCCGCGTCGATCTCGCGCGTGCATTGATCGGTGTTGCGGTAAGAGCCGGAGCACCGTCGCCCGATTTGTCGACGCCTGACACGTTCAAGGCTGCTCTTCTAAAGGCCAGGTCGGTGTCGTACAGTCAATCCAGCGGCGGGTGGGACATCCGGCACATATTTCGAGGGGTTGCTGCAACGCATGGGCATCGCGGAAACGATGAAACCCAAGGTCGTGTACCGCATGCAAGGATCGGAAGTGGCCGACGCGGTTGCGAAGGGAGACGCCGAGCTCGGCGTCTCATTCACAAGCGAACTGCAGCCGAACCGAGGAGTGAAAGTGGCAGGCACGTTGCCGGCCGCGATCCAGCTGCCGACCATCTATGCGGCGGCTATTCCCACGAGTGCGGGAAATGCCGACGCGGCGCGCGCGTTCCTCCGTTCGCTTACCGGTGCCGAGTGGCGTGCAGCCCTGACGAAAGCAGGGCTGGAGCCGGTGGGGCAATAGCGCGGGGGGAACCAGGGGGAGGCTTGGAGATCAGCTGTCCGACACCATTGCACTGAGCCAAACGGTGTTCAACCGGTAGTAGAGCACTTCATTGAAGCACCCGGTCTGCACGCGGGGCCACAGCGGCTCCCGTGTCGTGCTGACAATTCGAATCTGTCCAGCGGTACGATCGAGCCAATCGAGCACGACAAGTTGATCCGAGGGCGTCAGCTTGTCGACGTCGTGAAAAATCAGCGTGATCACACCATCGGGGGACGGGAGGTCGAGCGGCTGTCCGGGACGCCAGGCCAGGATCGGCTCACGCCGCTCCATCCCAAGCCCCAGCATCTCGAGGACGATGCCGGTATCGCCGGGAGAACCGAGGAGGAGCACATTCGTCCGCTTCCGCCCGACGATTTGCAGGTCGTGATGTACTTCGCGTGCGAATCGAAGTTCGACGGCTTCCGACCGGGACCCCATTAACGTGCCTCCTTCCAAGCGCGACCGCGGGAGAGCAGTTGCGAATGTACGCGCACCTAAATCGGGTTGCTATAGGGAAGAAGGCGGAGACGACGTAGGGAAAAACCCCTACACCTTTACACCTGGTCGAGCCAGCCCTGCAGAACGGCGTACTTCACGATGTCGATGCGTCCGCGGAGACCGAGCTTGCGCATGGCGTTGGCCTTGTGTGCTTCAACGGTCTTGACACTCAGTGAGAGCTGGGCGGCAATCTCCTTGTTGCTGTAGCCGGACGCGATGAGCCGCAGCACCTCGGATTCGCGCTCGCTGAGCGTCGCAGGCGGCCGCTTCAGCTTGTCGGCCCGTCCCAGAACGCGCGCGGTCACGCGCGCGGTGAGCGTGGAATCCAGGTGCTGACCGCCGGCCGCGGCCGCGCGAATCGCCTGCAGCAGTTCGGTGGGCGCGCTTTGCTTCAGCACGTAGCCCGACACGCCCGCACGCAGCAGTTCCTGCACGTACGCGTCGTCGCTGTGCCGGGTGAGTGTGACGATGGCCGTGGAAGGCAGATACTGTTTGAGCGCGCGCGTGGCCACCAGGCCGTTCATGCCCGGCATGGAAATGTCCATGACGATCACGTCGGGCTTCAATGCGACGGCGTTCTCGATCGCAGCGTGTCCGTCGCTGGCTTCCGCGATCACCTTCATGTCGGTCTCGCCGTCGATGAGCAGCCTCAGCCCGTGACGCATCGTCACATGATCGTCGGCAAGCAGGATCCGAAGCAGCGTCGCGGTCTTTCCCCTAGACATGATGCGGATGTGTGGCAGGTTGTGGCGCCGCGCTCATGCGCACGAATACGGTTGTACCTCTGCCTGCGGACGACTCGATCTCGAGCGTTGCGCCAATCAGTCCGGCGCGCTCCTGCATGCCGACCAATCCGAATCCCTGGCCGGGACTTTCGGCCGTTCCCGGATCGAATCCCACACCATCGTCCTCGACGATCAGGAGCACATGATCAGCACGGCGTTCGAGAATCACGCCGACATTTTCAGCCCTGGCGTGCTTGGCGACGTTCGTCAGCGCTTCCTGGGCGATCCGATACAAGGCTGTTTCCGCCTCGGACGGAAGTCGATCGTCCATGAGCCCGGATGTGTGCAGCGTGGCCGAGATGCCTACGCGCGTGGACCAGTTCTGAACGTAGTTGGCCAGCGCTGCCCGCAGTCCGAGATCGTCGAGTGCTGTTGGACGTAGCTCCCATACCATGTGGTCGACGTCGCGATCGAGCTGCTGCGCGATGAGCTCGAGCGACTCGACGTGCGCGCGCCAGTCGTCGCGATCACCGCACGCATCCTTGAGCATTCGAATCCTGCGCGCGAGCGCCGTGAGCTGCTCCCCGAACTGGTCGTGCATTTCCCGGCCGATTCGGCGTCGCTCGTCCTCCTGCGCGAACACCAGTCGCGTCAAAAGTTCGCTGCGCGTGCGTTCCGCCTCGGCCTGTTTCCTCGCGGTGAGGTCGAAATGCGTTCCGACGATTCGGACGACGGGTCCGCCCTGCTCGCGGCGGACCGGATATCCACGCGAGAGAACGTGCACGTAGTGACCATCCTTGTGGCGCAGGCGGAATTCCCCTTCATACGTCGGCGCGCCGTGCTTGACGCTTTCATTCACTTGCTGGGCCCGTGCCACGTCTTCGGGATGGAGCAGCCGCTCCCACGCGCTGACGTGCGGCTCGATTTCATCCTCGGCGTAGCCGAGCATCTCCTTCCACCGCGTGGAGTACACGACGCCGCCTGTTTCCAGGTTCCAGTCCCATACCCCCTCCTGCGCGCCGGCAAACGCCAGCTTGAGTCTTTCTTCGTTCTCGCGCAGCGTCGCCTCGGCCCGTTTCTGCTCGGTCAGATCGAGATGTGTGCCGACAATGCGCACCACCGGCCCACCGGCCTCGCGGCGCACGGGAAAGCCGCGAGAAAGAACGGGCACATAGTGCCCATCCTTGTGGCGCAGGCGGAACTCGGCCTCGTAGGTGGCTCGTTCGCCCACTGCGACGCTTTCATGGGCTCGATCGGCGCGTGAGCGATCATCGGGATGAACCAGTCGCTCCCAGGCGCTGACGTGCGGCTCGATCTCGTCGTCGGAATAGCCGAGCATGCTCTTCCATCGTGAGGAGTACACCACGGCGTTGGTTTCCAGGTTCCAGTCCCAGACCCCTTCGAGGCCGCCGGCCACGGCGAGCGCAAGCCGCTCCTCGCTTTCCCGCAACGCACGCTCCGCGTCCTTTCGCTCCGTGATGTCTCGAAGAATCACCTGGACCGACGGGCCATCCTCGTAAGCCGGCGCACCGGTCATGGAGATGTCGCGTAGCTGCCCGTCGGGTCGGACGACCGTGACGTCGAGCAGCAGCGCCGGCCAGCCCTCCTGCCAGCTCAGCAGTTGCTTCCGGACACTGGCCTGACAATCGGCTTCCAGGTGGTCGAATAACGAATCGCCCAGCAGGCGCTCGGGGTCGGCGACGCCGAACAGGTCCGCTGCCGCCCGGTTGGCGTACGCGATTCGCCCGTCCTCAACGACGAGGATTCCGTCCGGAGACGACTCCACCAGACGGCGATAGAGGTACATGGTGTCTGAGCGAGTCTAGCCTCTGACGCTAGCCCGCGGCAAAACCTGGCTATGAAGGGCGATTGTCGAGATATCGGTGGAACCAATCGGCGGCCAGCCGCTCGACCTGCTCGAGTGTGCCGGGTTCCTCGAAGAGGTGTGTCGCGCCAGGAACGATCCTCATCTCAACGTGCGCGGATTGCATTCGCGCCTTGGCTTCGTCGTTGAGATCGATCACGGGTTCATCGTCGCCGCCGACGATGAGCAGCGCCGGCGCGACGACCTTCGCGAGCGCTGGTCCGGCCAGGTCGGGGCGTCCACCGCGCGAGACGACAGCGCGAACGATCGTGGGCCGCTCGGCGGCGGCAATGAGCGCCGCGGCTGCACCCGTGCTTGCGCCGAAGTACCCGATCGGAAGCCAGAGCAGATCTTCGCGGTTGCGCACCCAGTCTGTTGCACGCACCATGCGCGTTGCAAGCCGGTCGATGTCAAAGCGGTACTCGCGAGTGTGCACGTCGATCACTTCTTCTTCCCGCGTCAGCAGATCCAACAACAGCGTGCCGAACGACTGTTCGTGGAGAAATTCCGCCACCGCGCGGTTTCGAGAGCTGAACCGACTGCTGCCGCTACCGTGCGCGAACACAATGAGACCAGTAGCGCGCAGGGGGACGAGCAGGTCGGCCTCAATCTGCCGGCCGCTTTCGACCGGAATCGCGATCGATTCGGAAGCTATGGCGGGCATACATTACCTCGATCAGAAACGCCGCTGTTGTCTGAGCCATATGTAACCGCTCGCGATGCGGTCGCAGGTGGCGCAGACACGAACAGCTCCCGCATGTCGCGAAAGCAACCGGAATGCCCGCGACGTGTTCATATTGCCGAGCCCGCACCCGTCGAAGTCGGGTGGGCGCCCCACGCAAAAGCGCGTTCTCATGGACGCACGCACGCGGCAGCCGGCTTGCAACGTGGCGCGGAATCTGTAGATCCCGAACGCCACGTTGCCTGAGCTTTCGCAACCACGCTACGCGTCCGCGTGCACGAGATGGAGGCTTCACCCATGCCAGAGAGGGCACAACAACAAACCGACAGACAAGCTGACCGACAAACGGATAGACCAGGAGAGAAACAAACCCAGACATCGATGGCTCCGTCCCGCGATGAGCGCCGCCTCGCTCGGCCCGACGCAGCCTGGGGTGTGAGTCCGTTCCGCGCGCTTCAGCGGTTCGCCGACGAGATCGATCGGGTGTTCGACGACGTCGGCCGCCGATGGGCAAGCATGCCGGCCTGGCGCGAACGGGCGACCACAGACATGTGGGCCCCGCAGATCGAAGTGTTCCAGAGAGAGAACGAGCTCGTGATCAGGGCCGATCTCCCGGGGATGAAGCGGGACGACATTACCGTTGACATCACCGAGGACGCGGTGACGATCCAGGGTGAGCGCCGTCAGGAAAGCGAGGAAGAGCGCGAGGGCGTATATCGAAGCGAGCGCGTCTACGGCAGCTTTTATCGCGTGATACCGATTCCCGAAGGAGCGATCACCGAGCAGGCCAATGGCAACTTTCGCGATGGTGTCCTCGAGATCACCATGCCGGTGCCGCCGAAATCAAAGGGTCGTCGCATCGAGATAGGCGAAGGAGCCAGGAAGTAAGGCGGTCGAGGTAGACGCATCAGGACGGCCGACTGGCAGCGCCGCCGCGGGACGCCCACCGCGGGGCGTGGATATCGCACCTGTCCGCCAACTCGGTAACACTCCTCGCTTGGATCATCGTGATGGTGGACCGTCAACAGCGGTTCGCTGTCACGCTCGCTAATTGCTGGTTCACCTGTCCCCCTGAGACCTGCCACCCGCGTCGGAGGTCCAATGCAGAGGAGCCGTCGGACTCGGCCCACCGCAGCTACGTTCGTGGCGGAGTACACAGAGATGATCAGTCAACACACACTGCGGCTCGAAGGGTTTTACCAGGCGCGATCGACTGTTCGCACGACGAGCGAACGGAACGTCACCAAGATGGGCGAGACGCTCGGGACTCGAGCCTGCCAAGGCGTCTACTGCGGCGGTGTCACATGTGCCGGCGCGGAACTTGCGTAAGGCCCGTCCCGATACCCGCACGACGGTTCGGTCTTTCGGTCGGTGCAATTTCCCATTCCTGACCGAGACGAACCACGATTGAACGGAAATCAAGAAAACGTAGAGGTGGGAGAACCCATGCCAGAACAGAGAACAATCGAGCGCGCGCGCAGAGACAAGCGGGCCGGCAAGGCCCCGACCACGCAAGCCGGCGAGTTCGTCCGCGAAGAGATTTACCACATTCGCGAGGGAAAACATGGCGCACGGTCGGCCAGGCAAGCCATCGCTATCGGCCTCTCGACGGCACGTCGAGCGGGCGTAGAGCTCCCGCTGCCGCGCGGCACGAGGGCGCGAATGATCGCAAGCGCGGATGCAGCAGCCGGCGCAGGCCGTCGCCGCCGTCCGTCGGCGCGGCGCTCTCGCGCAGTTCGCCGCGCGCTGCGACGTGAGTCGCGGGTGGCCGTGACCCGGCGCGCTCTGGCGCGGCAGGCCAGGAGTACCGGGCGGCGACGCAGCGCCGGCGCGCGAAGAGCGATAGCACGAAAGGTCGTACGTTACGAGGGTGCGCCGAGCGGCAGCGCGAAAGGTCGTACGTACGAGGGTGCGCCGAGCGGCAGCGCGAAAGGTCGTACGTACGAGGGTGCGCCGGGCGGCAGCGCGAAAGGTCGTACGTACGAGGGTGCGCCGGGCGGCAGCGCGAAAGGTCGTACGTACGAGGGTGCGCCGGGCGGCAGCGCGAAAGGTCGTACGTACGAGGGTGCGCCGGGCAGCAGCACGAAAGGCCGTACGCACGAGGGGCAGGCAAGTGCGCCGAACGGTACGGAAGGTGGCCCGCAACCGACGCCGCGCGGCGGCAACACTTTAGTTGCTGCGGTTCTGTCATGCAGGAGTCTGTGATAGGGTCGGCGTGTGCCCGGTGATCACGATACGCTGGGTTCGTCGCGCGGCACCCGCTACGCGGTTGCCATCCTTGTAACAGCCGTCGCGCTGTCGTTCCGATACCTGATGACTCCCGAGTGGGGCATCAGCCTGCCGTTCGACACGCTGTATCCTGCAATTGCCTTCAGCGCCTGGTACGGCGGATTCGGGCCAGGCGTCCTGACGACGTTTCTCGGCGGTCTTGCGGTCGCGTACCTGTGGCCCGCGCATTTTGGCGGGACGACGACTGCTGGCGACGTCCTCGCGTTGGTACTCTTCGGTGTCGTCGGCGGGTTCGTGAGCAGCCTGGTTCGAGCGCTCCAGCAGGCGCGCGTCCGCGCGGAGCGCACGGCCGACGAATTGCGCCTCGCCCGCGAAGAGGCCGAACGCGCGAATCGTGCGAAGGACGAGTTCCTTGCCGTCGTGGCGCACGAGCTGAAGCAGCCGTTGAGCGCGATGCTGCCGGCGGTGGCGCTCATCCGCCACCGCATTGGTGCGGAAGCTCGCGCATCAGCGGAGCGCACGCTCGATCTGCTGAATCGTCAGATCGCACACCTCCAACGCGTCGTCGACGATCTTCTCGATGCGTCTCGAGTCGTACGCGGACAGGTGACGCTGCAGCCTCGTGTCGTGGACGCCGTTCAGATCATGCGCGACGCTATCGAGGTCATCCGTCCGCGTACCGAGGAGCGGCACCAGCGGATGGTCGTGGACCTCTCGGAGAGGCCCGCACGGCTCAACGCCGATCCGGTCCGCCTGCAGCAGGTATTTCTCAACGTGCTGTCGAATGCCACGTCGTACACGCCGCCAAACGGCGAAATTCACGTGGAGGCAAAGGTCGAAGCGGACCGTGTTGTGTTTCGCGTGGCCGACAGCGGCGAGGGGATTGCGCCCGCGGACCTTTCCCGCATCTTCGGCCTTTTCACGCGGGCCGGAGGTCGCCGCGAAGGGGGGTTTGGAATCGGCCTCGCCGTCGCTCGCAGCCTGATCGAGCTTCACGAAGGGACAATCCAGGCTTACAGCGAGGGGCCGGGTCGCGGCAGCGAATTCCGGATCACGCTGCCCGCGCGCAATGTCTTAGAGGAACCTGCCCGCCAGACCGCGTGAAGGTCCTATACTCCTCGATGTGTCACAGACTGCACGGCGCGAAATGCGGCGGACCCTCATTCGCCGGCTCGCGCGCAACGGCGGCATCGTCGCCGCATTGATATTTGCCGCTGTTGCCATCGGCGCCGCCGGCTATCACTGGTTCGACGAGCTCCCCTGGCTCGACGCGGTCCTCAATGCCGCGATGATCCTGACGGGCATGGGGCCGGTCAACCCGATTTCCACACCACAAGCGAAGCTGTTTGCGACAGCGTACGCGCTGTTCAGCGGCGTGTTCTTTCTGACGATGGTTGCGGTGCTGCTTGCGCCGGCCGTGCACCATTTCCTGACCCGCTTTCATCTCGATCTCGACGAGGACGAAGAACGGCGCGGACCCACGTCCTTACGGAAACGTAAGACGTGACAGTTGGATCAAAACCCGCATACGTGGTGTCGCAAGTGCCACAGATCCAGAGTTTCGCCGAGGGCTGGTCGATGAAGTCTGCCCCACGGTCGAATCTTTTCTCGCTGTTCGGGACTGAAGTGTCCAAGGTCAACTGGAAGAGGATTGCGTTCTGGGCAGCGCTCTGGTTTTTCATCCATTCCGCGCCAACCGAGGATCCATTTGCCAGGTTCCGTTCGGAACAGGATGTAGGGGCGGCGGTTCACTTCGAAGACGAGTTCTGACAGTCAGTACGGCGAACCCACGACCACGTACTGGACGGTGGTGCCGCTGTAGTAGGGCTGATACCAGGCAGAGCCGCACTGGCTGTATCCGATTCCGCCGACGATGACTGTGGTGCATCCTGCCGGCAGCACCGCGACCCGCGTTCCCAGCGCGATACTCGTCGCAACTCCGGCCGCGACACCCGCGGCCACCCCTCGCGCCACCGGATGACCCCAGCGGTCGTAGTCGACATCGATGTCGACGTCGCGATCGAAGTCGATGTCGCGATCGACGTCGATATTGCGGTTCACGCCAACATCGCGGTTCACGTTCCGGTCGATATCCCGGTTTACGTTGACATTGCGATTGACCGTCTGATCGCTGCGCACACTGGTTCGTGTGACGTTGCGATTTACCTGAGCCCGGCCGCCACCACCACCGCGTCGCTGTGCATCGACGCTCGTTGAAGGTGCGGCCAGGAAGAACACGGCGGCCAGAACGATAGCGTTTCGAATTTGGCGCATGACGGTTCTCCTCGCGTTCATGGTCTGACCCCCGATGTGCCTGTGGCTTCCGCCGGCTTCTTCCGGGCAAACATGATGCGAGTGGCGTGCGGCGGCGGAGTAAACGTGAATTGTGTGTCGTCAATCTGCGGAGACAAATCCCATGTGAGCATGGCGATGAACTGCGGCTGGGTTGTTTCCGTCTTCGTGGTCACGACGAGGCGGCGCGGCACCGGCGTGTCGTCTTTCTCGATCCAGACCTGCCAGTCGACGTCGGCCTGACGAATGGCCAGGTGATCGCACTCAATGCCATCGATCCGGCTCGTGCCGATGTAGCCGGCGCCGTGATGTTCGACCGGAAATCCTCGCCCGCAGCCATCTGAATGAAGTCTGCCAGCGGTAATGTCGATTCCGTAGCGCGCGCGTGCGGCATCGAGCGTTCTGGCGATGGTTGGGGGCACCGGGGTGGTCGCGTAGTAATTCTGTCGGACGCTGAACACCGTCAACGTCTGGCCGTCGTAGAAGAAGTCGAGATCGCGATCGTCGCTTCGCGTCTGTGCATGAAATCGATCGGGCCGTCGTACGGTGATTTCACTCGTTGCGATCTTCTGGATCTTCATGTCCGTGTCGACGATCTCGTCTTTCGACGATTCCGAGTCGATGCTGAACGTCTGGAGCGTCTTGAGGAAATCGGTCATTTTCGCCAGCGAGGCGATCGCCCGTTCGTCGACGGCTGCATCGTTTCCGGCGACGTCCGGCCGTTCCGCTGGTGGCCCTTGCGCGAGCGTGGTCGCCGCGCACAGGCTCAGCATGAGTGCGATTGGCTTTTTCATGGCTCTCCCTCGTTCACCGTTCTGCTGCCGTTCGCCGTCGAGCAACACAAGTACCGGCGACGAGGCCCGGGGAGTTGAGCCCGACGTGCGGTGGATCGTTCGAGATCACCGCCGGCCGCGGATCCCGCGCGACGACGCGGGTTGCCCCGCGCCATTCAGGTTGCGGCCGCGAACCCGCTGAGATTTGTGGCCGGGCGCGGAAAACGTGCACCGATTTATGTTTTCTGGCAGTATTGCGGGGCCGCAAGGGAGGAACTACGTTATGCGCACGACCGCTCTTATTGTTATCGCGCTGGTGCTGTCGATCGCCGGATCTGCCGTGGCCCAGGAATGGGGCGAATACCGCAACTCGGAGGATGGGTTCAGCGTCAACTTCCCCGGTCAGCCCCGTGTCACACAAATCACGTACAAGTCGCAGATGGACTACATGCTTCCTGCAAAGGTGTACAGCGTCGACAAGGGACGCGAACGATACTCTGTGACCGTCGTCGATTACAGCAGCCTCGAGCAGCAAGGCATCGAGCGAGCGAAGGCGTGTCCTCCTGGCAACGCGCAGTGCCGCCAGAACGCCGGCATCATGGGCCCCGGCTACTGGATGCACGACATGCGGGGAGCGGTGATGTTCGCGACAGCGAACCTGGTCAAGCGCGATGCGAAGGTCACCGGTCTCGGCTGGGAGTGGCAGGAAATGGTCGAAGGCAACTTCGTCCAGCTCACCAACGCGGACCAGTCGCGCACGTTCGCGTGGGTCACCATGCACGAAAAGAAGGTGTACATCCTCGAAGGGACAGTGCCCGCTGGCTCGCCCGAGCCCGGTCTCTTTCAGCAGTCGTGGAGCTTCGTCGACAGCAACGGAAACACGATTCGCTATCAGCAGGTGATCTACTCGAACGCCTACCACGGCATGGGCGTCTATCCGAAGCCGACGTACGGCAATCAAGGTCGCGGGGCGGGCGGCGGTAACGCTGCTCCAGGGGGCCGCGGCCGCGGCGCGGGAGCTGGCGCGCAGAATCCCTAGACGCGCGGTTATCTCCCGCCGCGCGATTTCGCGCTCTTCAGGAATTGATACGCCGCCCAGGCGTTCAGGATCGGCGGCACGAGAGACGTTCGTCTGGTCGAGTACTCCTGGGTGAGTGCGAATCTGATGGCGCCGAGTGTGGCGTCCGGAAACTCTGACCGCAGCAGCGCGATAGTACCGGTGACGAACGGCGCCGCAATGCTCGCACCTCCCAGCGTCACCGGTTCGCTGCCGGCTCCCAGGCTCGTGACGTCGGCGCCTGGTGCGCCCACACCACGCAGTCCAATCGCGCGGTCCGCGTAGCCGATCGGCCTGCCTTGCAGGTCGTATGGAACCACTGGAATGACCCATGGGTGCGCGCTGATCTTCCACGTGCCGGCGGCGCCCAAGGTCGCAGGGACGACGACACCAACGTCGTGTTCCGTGGCGTAGTCGATTGCGGCTTCGAGCGCATGCTCTCCGCTGGCAGATGAATGCTCGATGATTACGTCGACGTTGATGACTCGCGCACCCTCGTCAATGCACTGGACGATCGCGGCAGCTACGTCTGCAGCTTCGGCGCGCGGCGCGCCGGCGTCGGGAGCGCCGGCTTCCACGGGCACCGGATTGACAAGGAGCTCACATCCGGGACAGATCGCGGGTGCAGGAGCGCCGCGCCGTGCGCAAAGGATTCCCGCCGCAAACGTACCGTGCTGGTAATCGCGAACTGCGAATTCTACGTGTCGATCCGGTGTGTGTCCGGAGAGCGCGCGAACATTCGCTGCGAGGTCGGGATGGCTCGTCAGGACAGGGCCGTCGACTAAAGCGACCACGACCTGCCGGCTCCCGCTCGTGCGGGCCATCAGCGGTGTAAGTGTAATGAGGTCGAGCGGAAGCACTTATAAGGCCACGCTGCGAGCAGGTCCACTTTGATCTGTGCGCATCGCTGGCACCAGAGGGAAGCGGTATTGTGAAGGCTCTGCGGTTGCGCGTCCAGACTCGGAGACTGCTGATGAGCTGGCCCAGAGTTACTATTCATTAATTCCAATGTCTTTCCCTATAGAGAAAACAGACGAGGAGTGGCGGCGCATACTGACACCGCAGCAATACACCGTCCTGCGTCGCCATTCGACGGAGCCTCCCGGGTCGTGCGCGCTCCTTGATGAGCATCGGCCGGGCACCTTCCGGTGTGTGGGCTGCGGTCAGCCGCTTTTCAAGGCTGAGCGGAAGTTCGAGAGCGGAACCGGGTGGCCGAGCTTTTTCGCCCCGCTCGAGGACGCGATCGAGACCACGACGGACCGCAGCTTCGGAATGGCCCGCACAGAAGTCCACTGCAGCCAATGTGGCGGTCATCTGGGCCATGTTTTCGAAGATGGGCCGCCGCCTACCGGGCTCAGGTACTGCATAAACGGCGTCGTACTGAGCTTTGAGCCCGACTGACTCCTGTCCAACTATTTAGACCCTCTTGCGTGGCAGGGTCGTTGCACAACCGTGCTGCAGAGGGCGAGTGCCATGGAAGACGTGGAGCTCCACGTTGATCGAGAGACCCAGGAAGTCATCAGGGCTTTCGAACGCGAGCTGGACGCGGCACGTCATCTCAACCGTGAGCTCAGGGACGCGATTCGAGAGGCACGCAAGCGCGATCATCAGCTGACGATCGAGCGTCGTCGCAAGCCCCGGTAACCGTAAAGGCACAAGTCACAAGTCACGCTGCGCTCCGCAGCGGGTCTTCGTGCGCGTCCGCGATGACGTGTATCGGACGCGTCGTCGTTCGCGATATCATCGTCCCACCTATGCAAGTTGGACTCATTGGCTGGCGCGGAATGGTCGGTTCCGTGCTCGTGCAGCGCATGCAGGAGGAGCGCGACTTCGATCTAATCGCTCCCGTCTTCTATTCAACATCCCAGGCCGGCGCGCCGGCACCCGCTATTGGCAAATCCGTTCCGCCCGTGAAGGACGCACGCGATATCGCCTCTCTCATGAATGCGGATGTGCTGATTTCGTGTCAGGGCGGCGACTACACATCCGAGATGCACCCCCGCCTGCGTGCGGCTGGATGGAACGGCTACTGGATTGACGCTGCATCGACGTTGCGCATGAGCGACGGCGCCGTCATCGTGCTCGACCCGGTCAATCGAAACGTGATCGACAAGGCGCTCGATTCGGGCGTCACCGACTTCATCGGCGGCAACTGCACGGTGAGCCTCATGCTCATGGCCATGGCCGGCCTGTTCCGCGCGGGGCTCGTCGAGTGGGTCAGCGCGATGACATATCAGGCGGCGTCCGGCGCAGGTGCCAAGCAGATGCGCGAGCTCGTGGCGCAGATGGGCGTGGTGCACGGCGCGGCCGCTGCGGAGGTCGCGGATCCATCGTCAGCGATCCTGCAAATCGATCGCACCGTCACCAAGACGCTGCGGAGCGCTGATCTGCCGACGGAGCATTTCGGTCATCCGCTCGCCGGCAGCCTGCTTCCCTGGATTGACAAGGACCTGGGCAACGGCCAGAGCCGGGAAGAGTGGAAGGGGATGGCCGAAGCGAACAAGATTCTCGGACGCGCGAACGCTCCGATCCCGGTGGACGGGATCTGTGTGCGGATTGGCGCGATGCGCTGCCATAGTCAGGCGCTGCTCGCCAAGCTGCGGCGCGATGTCCCGCTGCCCGAGATAGAAGCCACGCTCGCCGACGCGCACGAGTGGGTGGACGTGATCACCAACGAGCGCGACGCAAGCCTTCGCGAGCTCACGCCGGTGGCAGTCTCTGGCACGCTACGCGTGCCGATTGGCCGCCTGCGCAAGCCGGCGATCGGTCCCGAGTACCTGGTCGCGTTCACCGTGGGCGACCAGTTGCTGTGGGGTGCGGCCGAACCGTTGCGGCGCGTGCTCCGCATCATCCTCGGCGTCGCCACGGAACCACGCCGCGCGGCACCAGCGACGATGGCGTGATGCTAGTTGGTAGCTCGTAGGCGGTAGCTGGTAGCCGGAAGCTGGTTCCAGGTTCTGGGTTCCGAGTTCGGCAACTACTACCGACCATCGACCACCAGCTACTAGCTACTAGCTACCACCTACCAACTATCCCGATGGTCGTCCAGAAATTTGGGGGCACGTCCGTTGCCGATCCCGACGCTGTCAGCCGACTCATCGAGATTGTCCGGACCGCACGTGCTCGCGACGGCCGCGGGCCGGTAGTCGTCGTTTCTGCGCTGAGCGGTGTCACCGACGCGCTTCTGCAGGTAGCTGCCGAGGCTGGCGCTGCACGCGTGGAGCGCGCGTTGTCGCAGGTCGATCGGCTGCGCGAGCGACACGTCGCGATGGTGCACGCTCTCGTGCGGGCCGACCAGACCGATGGACTCGCCGCGCTCATCGAGTCGGAGTTCAATCAGCTGGCCGACGTGGTAAAGGCGCTGGGCGTGCTGCGAGAGGTTTCGTCCGGGACCCTCGACGTCATCGCGGCCATGGGAGAGCTCCTCAGCTCGCGAATTGTTGCAGGCGCGCTCGTTGAAGCCGGGCTGCCCTCCGAATGGGTGGACGCGCGGCTCGCGATTGTGACCAGCAGCGACTACACGCGGGCCCTTCCGCTGATGCGTGAGACGACTGCGGCGCTACGGGCTGTCGTCTCCCCGTTGATTGACGCGGGCCGGGTGCCGGTACTTGGCGGATTCGTCGGGGCGACCACCGAGGGGCATACCACCACGCTTGGGCGCGGCGGATCGGACTATTCAGGTGCGATCGTCGGCGCAGGCGTCGGCGCCGACGAGATTCAAATCTGGACCGACGTCGATGGAATGCTGACAGCGGATCCACGCATCATTTCGAAACCGCGGCTGGTGCCGCGGCTGTCGTTCGCAGAAGCAGCGGAGCTCGCATACTTCGGCGCCAAAGTGCTGCATCCGAGTACTATCCATCCGGCGGTGGAGCGCAACATACCGGTCCGCATCCTGAATTCACGAAAGCCGGATGGGACCGGCACTCTCATCACCGCAGAAGCGGCACCCGGCACGAACCCGCTGACCGCGATGGCCGCCAAGCGCGACATTACAGTGGTGGACATCACATCGGACCGTATGCTCATGGCGTACGGATTTCTTCGACGCGTGTTCGAGGTGTTCGAACGATTCCAGACGGCCGTGGACGTCGTCACCACCTCGGAAGTGAGCGTCTCGGTCACCGTGGACGACCGCCGGCACCTCGACGCCATCGTCGAGCAGCTCTCGCAGTTTGCCGAGGTCGGAGTCGAGCCGGAGATGGCGCTCCTCTGCGCCGTCGGAGACCGGTTGCGCGCTGAGCCCGCCACAGCGGCGCGCGTCGTCGGCGTGCTCGAAGAGGTGCCGCTGCGGATGATCTCGCAGGCGGCCTCGCGCAGGAATATCACGGTTATCATGCGGCAGGCGGATCTGCCGCACGCGATGCACCGGCTACATGAGGAATTTTTTGCGTTGGGTTGAGCGATGAAGCTGCTGCTCGTCGGATACGGAAAAATGGGGCGGCTCCTCGAGCAGCTCGCACCTGAGCACGGCTGCGAGATTGCAGGCCGCATTGACGTGGGCAGCGGCGACTGGTCCGCTCCGGCCGACGTCGCGGTGGACTTTTCAACAGCCGAGGCGCTTCGCGACAATTTCAGACGGTACGTCGATCGCGGCCTTCCCGTTGTAATCGGAACGACGGGCTGGTCTGCGCACGAGGCCGAGCTCCGTCGGAACGCCGAGGCCGCCCGCCTGGGCGTGGTTGCGGCCGCAAACTTCTCCATCGGCGTCAATCTCTTTCAGTTGATGGTGGCCGAGGCCGCGCGTCTGATGCAGGCGCACGAGCAGTACGGGGCATGGATCCACGAGGCACACCATGCGGCCAAGCGCGACGCTCCGTCTGGAACGGCGCTGGTGCTGCGTGACATCATGGTTGGCGCGTCCTACAAGCGCCCGATCGACATGTCGTCCACGCGCGCCGGCGCGATTCCCGGCACCCACACGGTTGGATTCGACGGCGCCTCGGATACGATTGAGCTGACTCACACGGCTCGCGACCGGCGCGGCTTCGCCGCCGGCGCGCTGCTCGCCGCACGTTGGCTCGAAGGGCGACGCGGCTGGTTCACGATGCAGGACGTGCTCGGACGATAGGCAGCGAATTCAAAATGCAAAATTCGAAATTCAAATAGGCAAATGCAATGTAGAGTCTGGCATCTGCAACGTTGTTTGCATTTTGCATTTTGAATTTTGCATTCCTCTTGATGAGGCACCGCAAATGCGCATCCCATTTACCGGCGTCGGAACCGCGCTGATCACGCCGTTCCGGAAAGACGGTTCGATCGACGAGTCGGCCGTACGCCGACTCGCGCGCCGACAGGTCGATGCGGGCGTGCATTTCGTCTCGCCGTGCGGGACAACCGGCGAAGCACCGACTCTGAGCGACCGCGGAGAAGCTCCGCGTCTGCCGGCTTGTCGTCGAAGAAGTTGCCGGCCGTGTGCCAGTGCTCGCGGGCGCAGGTGGATACAACACACGTGAGGTGATCGCGCTCATCCACGAGCTCGAGGCCATCGGCGTCGACGGGATTCTCTCCGTAACGCCGTACTACAACAAGCCGACGCAGGAAGGGCTCTATCAGCACTACAAGACGATTGCCGAGAGCACGAGCCTGCCCATTGTGCTCTACAACGTCCCGGGTCGAACTGGTGTCAACCTCGACGTCCAGACGGTCTTCCGACTGTCAACTGTCACGAACATCGTTGGCGTGAAGGAAGCCTCGGGAAACCTCGTGCAGATGAGCGAGATCCTCGGTGCCGTGCCCGGCGAGTTCCTGCTGCTCAGTGGTGACGATCCAATCGCGGTTGCGGTGATGGCGATCGGTGGCAAAGGGCTGATCTCGGTGGCGTCGAATGGGGCACCGTCCGAAGTGGTTCAGATGATCGAGCTCGCGGAAAAAGGAGACTTTGCCGGCGCCAGACGGCTGCACCGGTGGCTGCTGCCGTTCCTGCAAGTGAATTTCATCGAAGCCAATCCCATTCCCGTGAAGGCGGCCATGGCCGCAATGGGCCTCATCGAGGAAGCGTATCGACTTCCGCTCGTTCCTCCGAGCGCGGCGTCCCGCGACAAGATCGTCAAAGTGCTCCAGGACCTCAAGCTGCTCGGCTCCGCCGCCCGCGTGTGACCGACCTCGCGCGCACTGAGCTGGAGCGATGGATTCGGTAGACCCCGTCTCGCTTGCGCGCTGCCTGATCGACATCGACTCCACAACCGGGCGAGAAGGTGAGGCTGGCGTGTGGCTGGCCCGCTTTCTTGACGACCACGGTTATCGAGTGCGGGAGCAGCCGGTATCGGACGGTCGATTCAATCTCTACGCCTCGGACACGAGCGGGCCGGTCGTCGTCCTGTCGACCCACATCGACTGTGTCCCGCCGTTCTTTCCCAGTCGCGAGGAGCGCGGGCTGATTTTCGGCCGCGGTGCGTGCGACGCCAAAGGCATCCTGGCCGCGCAGGTCGCGGCGGCCGTGCGCCTGCGCGCAGCTGGCGAACGGCGCGTGGCGCTGCTCTTCGTCGTCGGCGAGGAGCGCGGGAGCGACGGCGCCCGCGTCGCGGACGAAGATGCGCCTGCAGGCGTCCGCTATCTGGTGAATGGCGAGCCCACCGACAACCGACTCGGCGCCGCTACGAGAGGCGTGCTGCGCGTACGGCTCCGGGCACAGGGACGCGCGGCGCATTCCGCGTATCCGGAGCTCGGTGAATCCGCCATCGACAAGCTGCTTGACGCATTGATGGTCGTTCGCGGCCTGCAGCTTCCTGACGATCCGCTGCTCGGCCGGACCCATTACACCGTCGGGCTGATCGAAGGGGGCGTCGCGCCCAACGTCGTCTCGCCGCACGCGTCGGCGGAGTTGACCTTTCGAACCGTGGGCGACGTGGCGTCCGGTGCTCGACGCACTCCGTGTGGTCGAGGGCATTGTCTCGATCGAGCACGTGCTCGATATCCCGGCCGTTCGTATGCACACCGTGGATGGTTTCGAAACGACGGTGTTTCCGTACGCGAGCGACGTTCCGTTGCTCCGCGGCTGGGGACAGCCGCTGCTGGTTGGGCCCGGATCTATCCACGTTGCGCACACGGACGAGGAGCACGTGGCCATCGATGAGCTGCGCGCGGCGGTGGACTTGTACGAAAATCTCGTGAAGCGGCTGTTATACTGACGTTTTGGCGGGCCGCGCCGCGGCCCGGACCCTGTGCAACTTCAGCCTGCGAACCGCGTCAGGGCCGGAAGGCAGCAGCGCTAAACAGACCCTGAGGTGTGCCGCAGGTGCACCGGGTCGCGATGGGGCCCGTCAAGCACTTTCAGACTTTCACACTTACTTTTCACTTCTAACTTTAAAGTTTGCACTTGTTCCATGGCCTATCAGGTCCTCGCCCGCAAATGGCGTCCACAGCGCTTCGATGAGGTCGTCGGCCAACAGCCGGTGACGCGCACGCTGCGCAACGCGATTGCGAGCGGCCGCGTCGCGCATGCGTTCGTGTTCGCCGGTCCACGAGGATGCGGCAAGACGACGACGGCGCGGATATTGGCCAAGGCGCTGAACTGCGTGAAGGGCCCGGCGCCGGAGCCGTGCGGCGCCTGTGACGCGTGCGTCGAGATCGCTCAGGGACGCGACATCGACGTGCTCGAGATCGACGCGGCCAGTCACACCGGCATCGACAACATTCGCGAAGTGGTGATTTCCGGGCTCGCCATCTCACCGGTCCGTGACCGCTACAAGATTTTCATCATCGACGAAGTTCATCAGCTCTCGGCGCCGTCGTTCAATGCGCTGCTCAAGTCAATTGAGGAGCCGCCCGCGCATGTCGTCTTCATGATGGCGACGACCGAGCTTCACAAGATTCCGGACACAATCCTGTCGCGGTCGCAGGTCTTCGAGTTCCGCGCGATTTCTGCGCGCGCCATCGCCGAGCAGCTCCGGAAGATCGCTGATACGGAGCAGATCGACGCATCCGATGAGGCGCTGGCACTCCTGGCGCGCTCGGCGGAAGGCAGCATGCGCGATGCCCAGAGCGCGCTGGACCAGGTGATTGCGTTTGCCGGCGGTCGCGTGACCGTGGACGAAGTCTCGGCGGTGCTCGGGCTGGTCGGCCGCGATCTGCTGTTCGACCTGGTCGAGTCGGTGATCGCCGAGGACGGCCCTCGCGCATTCGCGCTGGCGGATCGCGCCGTCGAAACCGGATACGACCTGAAGCTGGTGTGCCGCGAGCTTGCGCGGCTCGTGCGCGACATGATGTTGCTGTCGGTGGATCCGGCGCGGGCCGGCGACGGCGAGCTCGCCGACGGGGAGCTCGAGCGGCTCCGCGAGCTCGGGACCCGTTTTTCGCGCGAGGACCTCATGCGTGCGTTCGACCTGCTCGGAGAAACGGAGCAGGAGATTCGCAACTCATCGCATCCGCGCTACCACTTCGAGATGGCGCTGCTGCGCTGGATGCACCTGCGAAAGCTGGTGCCGTTGACCGAGCTGATCGAGCAGCTCAAGAGCGGTCGGCCCACGCCGCCGCCCGCCGCAGTTACCCCTGCGCGCCCTGGCCCTGCGGGTATCGCGCCGAAGCCGGCGCAGGAGACGAAGAGGGGCGGCACCGTCGCACCGTCGCACCCTCGCACCGTCGCACCGTTGAACGTGCCGTTGAACGTGCCGTTGACCGCGCCGTTGAAGGATGCCTTTCTGGGCGAGATCCGTGCCGGCAAGACGTTCTTCTACAACACCGTCGTGGCGCAGGCGCAGCGGATCGACGTGGCCGAGGATACGATCACGTTCAGCTTCCTGCCGCATCACCGGGCATTGCGCGAGCAGTTCGACCAGGCTCGTGCCTGGCTCGAATCGACAGCCCAGCGGCTGGCGGGAAGGCGGATCACCGTCAACGCCGTGCAGGCGGCTGTGCCACAGGATCCATCACCACGTTCGTCCGAGCCGATCGACACTCCGCCGCCGGCTGCCTCCAGCCGCGATCTGAAGGCGGAGGCAATGTCCTCGTCGGCGGTGCAGGCGATGCTCGACGTGTTCCCGGCGGAGATCAGGGACGTGGAGGAGATGTAACCAAACCTATGAACATCCAGTCCATGATGAAGCAGGCGCAGGAGATGCAGGAGCGCCTGAAGCGACAGATGGCCGACATGCGCGTCGAGGCCACGGCCGGTGGCGGCATGGTGACGGTGGTCGTCAACGGCGTGAAGCAGCTGCAGTCGATCACGATCGATCCCGAAGTGGTGTCCAAAGAGGATGTCGAGATGCTGCAGGATCTGATCACGGCCGCGGTCAACGACGCGGGCCGCAAGGTCGACGAGCAGCTCGGGCAGTCGATGAGCGGTCTGCTGGGCGGAATGAAGATTCCCGGTCTGTAACCGGAATCAGCACTCTGTCGTCTGCATTGCTGATTGCATGTCTCTCCCCGAACCCCTGTCACGACTGATCGAGCAGCTCCAGAAGCTCCCCGGGATCGGCGCGAAGGGCGCCCAGCGCCTGGCGTTTCACGTGCTGAAGAATCCGCGCGAGGACGCCGAGCGCCTTTGTGACGCAATCCGCGACGTCAAGGAGCAGGTGACGTACTGCTCGATTTGCAACAACATCACCGCCGCCGATCCGTGCGCCTACTGCGCCGGCAGCTCGCGCGATGCGCGCATCATCTGTGTCGTCGAAGAGCCGCAGAACGTCATGGTGGTGGAGAAGACGCGCGAGTTCCGGGGGATGTACCACGTGCTCATGGGCGTGTTGTCGCCGCTTCATGGGGTCGGGCCCGACGATCTGAAGATTAAAGGGCTGCTCAATCGCGTCGGGGCAGGCGGCGTCGACGAAGTGATACTCGCAACGAGTCCGACAGTAGAGGGAGAGGCGACGGCGCTCTACCTGGCGCGGCTGCTGAAGCCGCTGGGCGTTCGCGTGTCGCGGATTGCGATGGGCGTCCCGGTCGGGTCTGATCTAGAGTATGCGGACGAAGTCACGATGACGCGCGCCATGGAAGGCAGGAGGGAAATCTGAAATCGAAGATTGATGATTGCCGACTGACGATTGCTGCCGATTGTCGATTTCTGATTTCTTGAACTAATCTTCGATTGATTCCGTCGATACCTAACTCGTCAATCGACAACAGTCGCCACTCGTCAATCTTCCATCTGCAATGCTCCCAGCCGAGTACCAGCTACCCGCCGCGATAACGTTGCTTCTCGGCGGAATCGTCGCCTGCTTCTTCGGTCATCGCCTCTTTCGCATCGTTCTCGCGATCGTCGGCTTCATCCTGGGCGGTCTGTTCGCCAGTTCGTTCTTCGGCGTCAGCGACACCGGTCCGATGATCGTGGCGTGGGTCGTCGGCGGCCTGTGCGGTGCCGGCATCCTGATAGCCGCGTATTTTCTCGGTGTCGCGCTGATTGGCGCGGCGCTCGGCGCTCTCGTGGCGCACCTCGTCTTTGCAGCGGGCGACCGGGATCCGCACTTTCTCGCCGTGGTGTTTCTTGCGATGACCGGCGCCGCTGCCGCCATGTACCTGCAGCGATACTTCATCATCGTCGGCACCGGGTTTGGCGGTGCGTGGACGATGATCGTGGGCGCGATGGCGATGCTCGGCGATCGCGCGGCGCAGGCGGCCGCACTGGCCAACAACGTGTGGGTCGTGTACCCGCTGGATCCGGCACCTGGCCAACGGTGGATTCCGGTTGCGTGGCTCGCGCTCGGCGCGATTGGTACCGGCGTTCAGCTCGGCATCACCGGCGGCGAGAAGGGCAGAGTTGGAAGGCGCAGGAAAAGTAGGCGGTAGGCAGCAGGCAGAGACGTAAGTAGTGTCCGGCTTTAGCCGGACCATCCGCAGCCGGACCATCCGCAGTTGGCGCTCCGACGCATGTGAATGACCAGAACATCCGCACTGGTTGCCGTGGGGTGGATGATGTTTCTCGCCTCGCTTCCCCTTGTCGCGATCGACTCGGACATGGGTGGCGAACTGCTGCGCGGGTTCGAAGTGCGGGGCTATCAGTGCTTGATCGGCGCGTTTCTGGCCCCGCTGGGGCGGCCCGTGGCAACGCCGCTGTGGCTGATTCTCTGCGCGGGCAACCTGACGGCCTTGCTGGCGCCGGCCGCCGCACGGTGGCCTGCGGTTGTCCGCTGGAGCCGGCTCTCGTTGCCGTCGGGCGCCGGCGGCGCTTGTGCGCTTTCGCTGGTCGGACCGAACGTCGGTGTCGTTCGGGTCTACTCGGGTTACTACGTCTGGTGTGCCGCTCTCGTGGTCCTGGCTGTCGCGTTCTGGGCCAGTCGTCGACGCTGACGCGGTTGACGCGGGGCTGGAGCGGTCGCGAGGTGTCAGGAGGGGTGCGGGTTGTGGGCTGTCCCGGGAACCAGTAAGATCACAGGGTTCGGCCGACCCCTGCGGTCCCACCTGTATTCCTCAGTAGCTCAATGGCAGAGCATCCGGCTGTTAACCGGAGGGTTGCTGGTTCGAGTCCAGCCTGAGGAGCCAATCTTTTCGGGTCTATTCCGGTCACATGGGTGACAGTTTATTCCGACCCCCAGCGTCAGGATAGTTGTCGCTCGCTTGCGCGATTGATCAGCGGGGCGAGAAGGCAACGAATCGGTGACGAAGCCGTTCTCTCTGGCCTTTAAGCAGAAGATGGTGGCGCGCTTGACCGGGAAAGATGCGGTCAGTGCGCGGCAGCTGGCATTGGAAACCGGCCTCCGGCAACAAACGCTCTCGCGATGGATGCAGGAGGCGAGTAGTCTTCCGGTCATGCCGGCGAAGCGCCCGAGGCGCGACTGGTCGATCGAGGAGAAGATTCGGATCCTGGCCAAGGCGCAGCACGCTGACGGGCGCCGAGCTGACGGATCTCCTGCAGCGCGAGGGCGTGCTGCAGGCCGAATACGAACAGTGGCGACTGGCCCTGGGCGAGGAAGGGCGGGCTGTCGCTGGCGACGACGAAGCGGATTCGGGCCCTCGAGCGCGAGCTCGCGCGGAAGGAGAAGGCGCTCGCCGAAGCCGCCGCGTTGCTGGTACTCAAAAAAAACTCCAGGCGCTGGCGGAGGACGAGGACGTCGACACCGACGAGGAGCACGAGCCGTGATCCTGGCCGCGCTTCAGCGAGGCCCAGATCGCCGGGGCGCGCCTCCACGCCGCCTGTCAGGTGATCGGCGTGTCGGCGCGAACGATCCAGCGCTGGAAACGCCACCCAGACGTCGACGACCGCCGCTGTGGGCCGCGACACCGGCCGGGCAATGCGCTGAGCGCGCGCGAGGAAACCCAGGTGCTCGCCCTCATGACGAGTGCCGAGTACGGCCATCTCTCGCCCAAACAGCTGGTGCCGCGGCTGGCGGACGAAGGGCGGTACCTCGCGTCGGAGTCGACGATGTACCGCTTACGACGCCGCGTCGGATTGGGCACGCGCCGTCGGCCGCTGCTTCGCACGACGGTGACGCGGGCGACCACCGTCCACCGGGCGGTGCGGCCGAACCAGGTCTGGAGCTGGGACATCACCTACCTGCCGACGGTGATCCGCGGGCGGTTTCTTCGTCTCTACCTGGTCATCGACGTCTGGAGCCGGCGCATTGTGGGCTGGGACGTCCACGACGCACGAGAGCGCCGAGCGAGCGGCCACGCTCATTCAGCGGATCTGTGCCGAAAGCGGCGTCGATCCGACGGGGCTCGTGCTGCACTCCGACAACGGGAAGCCGATGCGTGGCAGCACGATGATCGCGACCTTACAGTGGCTGGGCATCGTGCCGTCGTTTAGCCGGCCGCACGTCTGCAACGACAACCCGTACTCTGAGGCGCTGTTTCGCACGCTCAAGCACACGCCAGCCTATCCGCGTCTGCCCTTCGCCAGCGGCGACGCGGCACGTCAGCTGGGTCGCTCGCTTTGTCAGCTGGTACAACACCGAGCATCGTCACAGCGCGATTCGGTATGTCACGCCCGACCAACGACACGCCGGTGCCGATGTCGCCATCCTGGCGCGTCGTCGCGTGCTCTACGAACGCGCCCGGCGACGGATGCCGGGACGCTGGTCCGGCAAGATTCGAAACTGGGCACCCGTCGCGACCGTGGTACTCAATCCGGAGCCCACGGCGGAAGGACTCAATGCGGCATCCTGATGAGCGCGACAACTACCTTGAC
>CAVTIA010000010.1:0-475160 GCA_963734635.1 uncultured Acidobacteriota bacterium | reverse complement strand
TGAATGCCACGGCCAAGTATCAACAGGCGGAACATGCGGTGCTCGCCGACGTCACTTTCATCTCGACTCATTCGCCTGGGGGTGCGGCCGCGCCTGGGTGACGCTTCTTCAACCGAATGGAATCCCGATATATCGCGAAAGGCGAACCACGCCCACACCAGCAGGTAGCTGAAGCTCCACCACCTGAGGTATTTGCCCCAGCCGATAACGATGCTTCCGAACGCGGACAGCGCAGGCCCATCTTGGCCGTCAGAACGTCGTCTATCAACTCGGCCATCTCCGACTTCAGCTCGTGACTCGTGCGCAACGCCAATTCGTGGACGGTATAGTCAAAGTAGCGACGCGAGGCGACGACGAGACCGACTGCAGCAGTGATGGAGCCGGAACGCTCGAACAGCTCCCAGTTCCCAGATCTCTGCGCGAACCAGCCGGCGAGCACCGGCGGACAGAGGCCGAGCACGATAATCAGCCAGCTTGGCACGCCGCACAGTTTTGTAGAACACGCAGTGATCGAGCCGAAAGATTATTCGCACATCCGCACTCCGCAACTTCGTTGATACCGCCGCTCCGGTACAACCAGCCAAGGGCTCTGCCCTTGATATCCCGCGGAGCCCTCGGCTGGTCGGCAGTGTCTGCTTTGGCGCGCTCCGCGCGCCAAGTGTCGCCCACGCAACGAGGGCGTGGATGTCCCTCGGGCTGTTGAACATTGAAGCGGCGGCTCCCTCGCTGCTCGTGATATGCGAGTGGCGACCAAACCCGAGGCGAGAGCTTCATAGCAAGGGAGCCGCCAGCATCTGCCCGACACCTTGGCCTCGGACCGCACGAACGGTGCGGCGAAGGGCGCCGATCCGCGGCCGTCCGATTTGGCCTCGCCGTCGCACCGAGCGCTCGGCCGAGTTCGCTCTTGAGGGTTGAGAGGCTCTCCCACGACGCGTTGTCGTAGCAGTTGCCTGCGCGGCTTACCATACCTGCATACGATGCCGCGTCTCTTCTCTGGTTACGTCGAACAACGATCAAAAGAGGGAGGCTCTATGTTCTACAGCAATGGCAACTACGAAGCATTTCATTCGCCCCCGCAAGCCGCGGGGCGTGGACGACAAGTCTGCCTATCTCATCGGTGGTGGCATTGCCTCGCTCGCGGCGGCGGGCTTCTTGATTCCGCGACGGGCAGATGGACGGCAAACGCATCACCATCTACGAGGCGAGCAACATCTGCGGTGGCTGCCTGGACGGCATCATGGACGTCGACACTATCAATGGACCCACGAGAACTCTGTGACGAGCACCCACCCATTCGGCCGTGTGACGTTGTAGTGACGCGCCGACCTGCAGGCTGCCCTCCAGTGACCGGATCGGCAACTCTCGTCCAACGTCCGCACCAATCGGAATGACCCAGTCTTCCCCGGAGGCGTCGAAGATCGTCGGAGCCGTTTCGACTACCAGTTGTTCGAGAACGTATAGCTGACCTGCACCTCGATCTGCGTCCGCTGCACGCTCTCGCGGCTGATTTCGGGGCCGGCAACGGACCAGAGATGGCTGGCCACGATGCCATTGACCCATGGCCCGTTGACGTAGACCAGAGCCGCCGTCGGTCCGGTGGACCACTTTCCGGTGCCTTCGGTCACGTCGGTCGCGGTCGGGAGTTGGATGATGGGACCCGCACCCCAGAGCCACTTCGCCCTCTCCGGCGTCAAGAAGAAAGACACGTCGAGGTCCCCGAGCCCCGTGGTCTCCTCATTGCCGCGGACATGACTGATTGACAGGCGGAAGCGAGTGACCATGCGCCAGTCCTCGGTGAGGCCGATTGGCACGCGAGGCACGAACTCGAGCCCCAGCGTGTCGAGATGCGGCGCGGCGCTGAATTCGAGACTCGGCGTCACTTCTAACACGATCTCGTGTGCCAGCGGATTGAGCGTTTGTTGGGCCCGGGTCTGGGGTGGCGCCCCTTGTGCCGACACAGGAATGGGAAAGACCGAGACCAGGAAGAGATGGGAGATCGTGACGCAAAGGATCCGGATGCGAGGCAGCCCGGCCAGTACGTGCCGCCACGACGGCGCATCAAGTCCGCCGCGCATCAGGTTTTGCCGCCTCCGTGCCCGTGCTGCCGTTCGCGTTCTCGCCGCTCGCCATTTGCAGATCCTTCTCAATCATCTTCATTGAGTGATGATGACTCCGCGTCACTGCAGCAACCGCGATGCCCGGCGGGTTGGCGTGAACCTTCGCAACGCAAGCTTTGGAATGTGGCTCAACGGCCTCGGTGCCGTCCTCGTTCTTTCTTCAGGAGCGGGCATCGTCGCCGGGCGCGGTGTCGCAGTCACAACCCGCCGTGACGGCTGCCGAGAATGTGAGATCGCCCGCGCGCCCCACAAGCACAGGGGCCGCGCCCCTGGTCAGCAATCGGGGCGAGCGGATCGTAGCGATTTCGATGCTTCCTTAATGATTCGATGCCTCCTTTGTCGGCGCCGCGCCGCGTGGTTCATATCCCGTTCCATGCCGCGAAGGAGCGACAGGGAATCTTTGGGACGTCGACGGCGGACGTTCTCGTTGCTCACCACAACTTCGCGGATGGTCCTTCGACGCGTGGTCACCCGACTGCACGCGGCGGCGTGTTCATGTCGTCCGGGACGCAACCTGCACACGGCACACGGAGGAGGACCAATGGAGAACTCCTCGTGGTGAACGGCGGCGCAACGGGTGGGAGCGTCCAGACGCGAGCGGCGGCTACCTACAGGGAACGTCAAGGGAGCGGCCGACGGCAGGGCCGACGCCGCGCTGAAGCGGATCACTTGGCAAACGGACCTGAGCCGTGCCGTTGCCGAGGCGAATCTGGTGATCGAGTCCATTCCCGAGAACCTTGAGCTCAAGCGGGATACCTATCGCAAGATCGGACCGCTGGCCCCCGCGAAAACGATCTTCGCGACCAACACATCGACGCTCCTGCCCAGTGATCTGACGGAGTCAACGGGCCGCCCCGACCGTTTTCTTTCATTACACTTCTCTAATCCCATCCGGATCCACAACACCGCCGAAGTGATGGGCACGCGCGAGACGGATCCGGACGTCTATCGAACGATCGTTGGCTTTGCGTCCGACACCGTCTACAACATCCACGCGGCGGGCGATGAGGCGCACCAACGGTTGGCGCGATTTCTCAAGGAGAACTACATCGACAAGGGGAAGCTCGGCGCCGACGTCGGCCAAGGATTCTACAGTTATCCGTCGAAATGAGCGGAAGGAGTTTTCTTGTGTCCTCGTCCCTTGTGCCTTTCCCCATAACCGAGCACTTCACGAAGAGCGACGTCCACGGTTGGCCTGACTTCGGGTATGGCTGGCGCCACCAGTTGCGCTCTCTCGCATCCCTCGGCTTCCGCTGCGTCGCCCCGGACATGCGCGGCTACGGCCGGTCCTCCATCTACAGCGCACATGGCGATTACACGCTCGAGCACAGCGTCTTGGAACATCGTCTATCACAGTAACGTTGCTCGGCAAGATCGATGAGCGCACATCGCGAATTACCGGGATCTAGCCCGGCGCGTAACCGAGCCCAACTCTTGATGTAGTCGAGGCGGGCCATCCTGGCCTCGCTGTTGCAGGGCGAGCCCGCCGAGTTCGCTCTTGACGGTTGAGAAGAGCTCTCCCACGACGCGTTGTCGTGGCAGTTGCCTCGCCGCTCATGCTGCCGACGATGCCGCGTCTTGCGAGGATCCGCTGAGAGTCCTCGGTCGCGCAGGGACTGCCCTGGTCAGTATGGTGGGCAGGCCGATCTCCGGACACCTGCTTGAGCGCCATCTCGAGCGCCTTGATCGTCGGTGGCGGTCGTTGACCGCGCTGACGCACGGCGGCCGATGCGTACGAGTTCTCTGGTTACGTCGAACAACGAGTAGAGAGGAGAGGACCAATGTTCTACAGCAACGGTAACTACGAAGCGTTCATTCGCCCCCGCAAGCCGCGGGGCGTGGACCAAAAATCTGCCTATCTCATCGGCGGTGGCATCGCCTCGCTCGCGGCGGCGGGCTTCTTGATCCGCGACGGGCAGATGGACGGCAAACGCATCACCATCTACGAGGCGAGCAACATCTGCGGTGGCTGCCTGGACGGCATCATGGACCCACAGGAGGGCTACCTCTTTCGCGGCGAGCGCGAGATGGAGGACCACTACGAGTGCCTGTGGGATCTGATGCGCTCGATCCCGTCGCTCGATGTCAAGGGCGCCTCGGTGCTTGAAGACTATTACCAGATCAACAAGGACTACCCCAACTACTCCCTGTGCCGGACCACTCACAAGCGCGGGCAGCCCTTCCCGACCGACGGCAAGATGCTCCTGAGCCCCAAGTCGCAGGGCGAGCTGATGAAGCTCTTCTACACCCACCGAAGAGAGCTATTCGACAAGCGGTTCGACGAATTCGTCGGCGAGGAGTTTTTCAAGAGCAATTTCTGGGTTTATTGGCTGTCGATGTTCGCCATCGGGCCCTGGCACGGCGCCCTGGAGATGAAGCTCTACATGCAGCGCTTCGTCCAGCACTTCGGTGGGATGGCGGATCTCAGCACCATCAAGTTCACTCGCCTCAACCAGTACGACTCTCTGGTCCTCCCGCTGGTCAAGTGGCTCGAGCAGCAAGGTGTCACGATTGTCTACGACACGAAGGTCACCAACGTCGTGTTCGACATCATCCCGGAACGCAAGATCGCTCGCCGGATCGAGTGGATCCAGGGCGGAAAGCACGGAGGGCGCGACGTCACCGAGGACGACCTCGTCCTCATTACCAACGGCTCTGCGGTCGAAAACACGTCATGGGGGGACCACCACACCCCGGCCAAGTGGAACAGGGATATCCAGGAGGGCAGCATCTGGGCGATGTGGCGCAACATCGCCGCCCAGGATCCCGCCTTCGGTCGGCCCGACAAGTTCTGTGCCCACACCGACCAGACCAGCTATGAGTCGGCATGCATCCGCACCCTCGACGACAAGATTCCGCCCTACATCGAGCGGATCTGCAAGCGCGAAACGTCCAGTCACAACGGGAAGCCCATCTCCGGCGGCTTGGTGACCGTGCGCGATTCCAATTGGCTGCTGTCGTGGAACGTCGAGCGCAACCCGCACTTCAGGAACCACCCGAAGGGCCAACTGATGATCCATGCCTACGGCACAGTACAGCCTCGACCGGCCCGGCAACTACGTCAAGAAGGCGCTGCGTGAGTGCACCGGCGAGGAGATTGCCCGGGAATGGCTCTACCATCTGGGGGTGCCGGACGATCAGATCAACAAGCTGGCGGCCGAGTCGGTGATCGTGCATCCGTGCATGATGCCCTACATCACGGCCTTCTTCATGCCCCGGCGTGACGGCGACCGTCCCAAGGTGGTGCCCGAGGGAGCGCTCAACTTCGGGTTCCTGGGGCAGCTCACCGACAGCCACCCGAAGGACGTCATCTTCACCGTCGAATACTCCGTACGGACGGCGATGGAGGCGGTCTACACCCTGCTGGAGATCGAGCGGGGCGTGCCGGAGCCGTGGGGCTCGCTGTACGACGTTCGTGCGCTGCTCAACGCGGGGACCGTGCTGCGGGATGGCGAGAAGATAAAACTGCCCGCCCCGATCGAGGCGTTGGTTCGATATCTCACCGGCGTTCAAGATCTGGAGAAGACCGAACTCGGCGAGTTGCTGCGGGACTACGGGTGGATCGGCGAACTCAGCGACGACGAGCTCACGGTCGCGATACACAAGAACCCTCCGCGGGTGACTGAAACGGTTCCTCGAGGATGCCGTCAAAGGAGGGCGCGCCGGGCCACGAAGATCCGATCGTGGGCTTGATCACGGCGCGCCCGGATGCGACGTTGGTGGAAATCCTCGAAGGGCTCCGGATCCCGGTCGGCCTCAGTGCGCTCTGGCGCGAGACTGACCGGGGTCACCACTGATGTGCTGCGGCGCTACGTGCGCGGCCGCGCATCGGCGCTGCCCGACGTGCTGCCGGAGCTGCGCCGCTACTTCCTCGAATACCCGAACGCCGCGCTCGCCGGCGCCGACAGCTACTTCTACTGGGAGAAGGTGTCGTTCGGACTGAAGCCCACGATCGGGTGAATCACGCCGTCATCTATCGCGGCCGCTCGCAGGGCCGCGACGTCGGCGTCGTCGCGATCAAGCAGCTGTACGCGACGCACTACTTCCATGCCGCGCTGGACATGTCGGTGTGCGTCGACGACGGAGCGCCGGTCGCCCCGCACGGCTTCTATCTGCTGACGCTCAAAGGTTCAGAACAGGAAGGGTTGACTGGCGTCAAAGGCTCGATCTTCCGGAAGGTCGTCGTCGACAAGACGCGCTCGTCGCTCGAAAGCGCGCTCGCCTCGATCAAGCGCTCCGTCGAAGAGTCCGCGCCGCGTCGCTGACGTGGATTCCGCATCGCTGACGTCTCGCAACATCCCTCGACGTTCACACAGCGTGCGTTAAAGTGGACAATGTTCCTCAGCGCAACCGCGGTGGTTGTCTACTTCTGTCTGTTGATCGTGAGACCGTTTCTAAACGTGATCGCTTGGTCCTCGGTTGTGGTGATCGGCATGCCGACACAGTCTCACACGTCGAGTCCGCGACCAAGGCGATGTTCTGGCTGGGCGAACGCGATCACGCCTCGGATGTCCTGGTCAGCGAACGCCCAGGGCGAGACCACGAGGCCTGCGACAAAGATCGACGAACAATGATGATCTTCTCGAGAACAGCGAAGGGCTCGTCGGGTACGGTGCACAATTCGGCTGGCTCTGGCGAGGCATAATTGGACCAGAGCTTTACCTAGACTCCCAACCCTTTTGTGTCCTTCGGTCATGCCAAAGTGCCCATCGCAGCCCAGGAGCAGAACGCTCGAGATGCGCGTGAGGAGCAAGACGTTTCGGATTGTTCGGTGCGTTCGCGAGGATCGGTGGAAGGAGATTTCGAGACTGCGATCCAACCGTTAGATGACAGCCGGAGCCGCCTGCCGGAAGTTACCACCGAGGAGCGACGTCGAATCGGCACCGAGCCAGCCATCAAGGACCTTGGCGTAGACGGCGCGGAAATCGGTCTCGAAGCGTACATCTCCGCCGCTGTTCTCGAGCGTCGGATTATCGGGATTCGGATCGAGGGACGCCGCCGTGCCGTAAATGCCGCCGCGAACGGCGCCCCCGATCGCCATCATGAGGCCCGCGGCACCGTGATCGGTGCCCTGACTGCCGTTTTCATTGATCCGGCGGCCGAACTCCGAGAACTGCAGCACCAGCGTGTCGTTGAGCAATCCCTGGTTTCGGAGATCCATGTAGAAGGCCGAAAGCCCGTCTCCGAAGGTGCCCATTAGATCCGCGTGCGCGCCGCCGCCAGCATTGCCCTGACTGGCGTGCGTGTCGAACCCACCGGTTTGTACCCAGAACACTTTCGTTCCGATCCCGCGGACAATCGCCGCAGCGACGGTGCGCAGCGCCAGCGCAAATCCACTGTCCGGATACGTGACGGTCGATACGTAGGCAGTCACCGACGCCACCCGGTCGAGCGTGTCGAGCGCCCCGCGAATGGACCCGTTGACGAAGGACAAGTGCGGTCGGTTGACCGGTACGTGGGAGGCAATCCGCGTGGCGGCGACCAGCTCGATGAACGCCTCCGGGCCGTCATTTGGACTCGAAAAACTGTAAGTCCGCGCGTCCGGGATGGCGGGAACGCCGACGTTGCGCGCGACGAGTGCTCGAGGCGTTTCGCGCATCGAGTTCCACCCTGTCAGCGCATCAACAGGTGCCGGCAGCGTGTCGAGGTAACGTCCAAGCCAGCCGAGTCCGGTTGGCGCGTTCGGGTCGGCAGTGCCCCAGATGTCGAGCTCCTGAAAATGCGAGCGGCTGGAATTCAGATAGCCGGTGCGCTGCACCACGGCAAGGCGGCCCTCGTTGAATATGTTGCGCAGCCCCGTGAGCCTCGGGTGCAGACCAAGCGTCTTTCCACTGCCGTCGCTGCCAATCTGCAGTACCTGACCCGCAGGAATCGCAAGCGCCGGTCGGCGGCTGTAGTAGAACGGATCCTGGTACGGCACAACCGTGTTCAAGGCGTCGTTCCCGCCATTGAGGTAGACGACGACAAGATTTCGACTCCGCACGCCCTGCGCGAGCGCAATGCTGCTCAGAAAGGCCGGAGCCGCAACGCCGACGGTAAACGCCGCGATGCCGTCACGAATGAACTCCCGTCGTGTGACCATCTTCTTACACGAACTGATATTCAGCCGCGCCAACGATCAATCTGACGAGTCCGACGGTCTTCGTACCGACCTGCGCGTCCGAGCCGGTCCACGGCTCTCCAGCGGACAGATACGTCAACAGCTCGTTGTACGGCTGCCGATCGAATTGCGCCGGCGACAGTCGCTCGAACATGAAGAAGTCGAGCAATGCCTCGGGCGTGGCTCGAAACGACGTCGCCGAACGCGTCAGGTTGAACCGCTGATTTGCGGCCAGCGTGGACGCGAAGTTCATCCGGGCGAGCATCGCGCTCGTTGAAAACCAGCCGGCTCCGAGTTCCCATCCGGCGACGTTCGGCGGCTCGAACAGCGTCTGTCCCATGTTCGTCAACGGCGTTCGCGCCGAGTCAACCGAAAAGCCCGACCACCCGATCTCGCGAATGGCACGGACGACGAACTCAACTGGCCACGAATAGCGCGTGTGCCAGCGGTCAGAGTGGGAAAACCATTCGGACTGCAGGATGTAGCGGATGACCGGCTTCATCTCGGTCCCGTTTCGCAAGTATTCGGAGGCGACAGCTTCGACGAACGCGGGGTCCGGCTTTTCGAGCTCGCTGACGAAGAAATTCCACAGCTTGCGCGCCAGCCGCCGTGCCGTCTCCGGGTGCTGCGCCAGCGCGGTGATGAAATCGATGCCGTCTTGCATGCCGCCGATCGCCGACCTCGCAGGAATCGTGCGATTTCCGTCGCTATAGATTGGAAACGTGAACGTCTTCGCCGTTGTGTCGTGCTGGCCGGGGTTGAAGACGAACTCGTAGTAGGTATTCGGATTGGTGAAAAGGCCGCCCGTTGCGTTGCGCAGGTTCCAGCCCGTGAACACTCGCGCCGCCGCGTACACGTCCTGTTCCGTATAATTGCCGACGCCCCAGGTGAACAGCTCCATGATTTCGCGAGCGAAGTTCTCCTGCGGCTGCGTGCGGACGTTCTGCCGCCCGTCGAGCCACACGAGCATTGCCGGATCGCGTGCGACTTCAATCAGCAGGTTGCGAAAGTTTCCCAGCGCGAACCTGCGGAACAGCTCGATCTGCCCGGGCCGACCCGGCAGCGCGCCCGGCTTGAGTGCCATCATTTTGGTGCCGTGAATGGTGCCGAACGCACCGTCGATCTTGCTGTAGCCGGTGGCGAAATGGTTGTGCCAGAAGAGCGCCATCTTCTCCTGCAGCGGTCGCTGAGTGTGCACCATCCGAAACAGCCACCGTTGGCGGGCGTCCTCGATGTCCGTGTTCGGCGAGAACTGGCCCCCTCGCGTCGTCACGTTGACATGGTCAATTTGCCCAATCCTCGAGTCCACGTCGTCGGGCTGCCGTTCGTAGTCGACGAGGTAGTCGATGACCGCCGAAACAGGTCCTGCGTCGAACTTGGCGAGGTCCGCGGCCGTGGGGCCGAATCCCGCCCTCCGCAGCAGATGCGCCACTTGCTCTCGAGCCATACGGTCTTCCGAGCGTCTTCCAACGGCCTTGCCGCGCCGTGAATTGCGAATTGTCGAAGGCGAAATGGACGACGAATCGTGCTAGTCGGGTTCGTTCGAATCGTTCAGCCGCGAACGGCCTGAACGATCCGAACGATTCGAACCGTCTCAGGTCACCAGCGGTAAGTGACTCCGCCGGTAGCGCGCCAAAAGTGCCGGTCGATGTCGATGTCGACGAGGTCGAGGGTCGGAACGTCCACCCTTCTGACGAGGCCAGCGTCCAGCAGATCGAACTGCAGGTCCTCGGGCCCGTCGAACATGTAAAACCAGCGCATGTCGCCGCGGAATCCCCAGCTATCGTTCACGAAAGCGAAAATGCCGCCGCCGAGGTCCATCCCGAACTCGTCGTTAGTGGACTCGAACAGGCCGTCTGAGGTCTCCAACTTGGACCGAATCCAACCGAGCCCGCCGACGATATACGGGTTGAAATTCCCGTTCGTTCCGCCGAACGGATAGCCGACCAGCACGTTGCCCATCAATGACCCGCCTTTGGCCTCGAAAAAGTCCCTGTCGATACCCAGCAGGCCCGACTCCTCCGTGTCGAAGACATTGTTCTTGGCGATGAACCCGAGGTCGGCCTCGAAGCCAAAAATCCCGTCGCCCATCCACCCGACCGATGCTCCGAATGTGAACTCCCCCTGCCCAATGCCACCCGTGTTACCGCCGGCGAAAGGTGTCAACAGCCACTCGGCGCGTGCAGTCGACGGCGCAAGCGTCAACGCAAGCGCCGCCACGATCAGTATCTTCTTCATATCAAGTTCCTCCTTAGGTCGCTTAGTTCGGTTTGGCGGTGCAAGCGACATGCCCCAAGCACGCAGCGTGAGTCAGCTTGAAAGTACATGTCCCGTTTGAGATCGAAGGCATCTTTGCAGCGTTCGTTCCAGCAATTCCCGATTGGTTAGACATACTGTTGATTGATCAGGCGCCCGCGCCCGTGTGTTGACGTGGGCTCGCCACCAAAGAAGGGCGCCTCGTCAGTGGTCAGGAGGTTGTTGCTGGTGAACCCGTCGCCCATCCATCCGATCGTCGCTCCCCAAGTGGCGCCGCCCGCTGCGGGGCCACCAAAGACACCGCCGACGTTTGGTGTGAACAGCCACTCCGCACGTGCAGTCGATGGCGCAAGCGTCCACGCCAGCGCCGCCACGACCAGTAGTTTCCCTATGCTCGGTTCCATCCGGCTGCACGGGGCTGCAAGCGATATACCGGTCGCGTCGCGTGGGCTGAGCCAGCCCGCGGACGCACTTGGGTTACAACTGTCTATGAGGAAGCGAGTTGCGCGGTGTACTGCTTCAACAACTCAAAGGCGCGACGAATGTGCCGTTCTGTGGTGCGAAAGTGCCCGATCGCAAGCCGGAGCACGAAGCGCTGGTTGAGACGGGTGTGAGAGAGGAATACGTCGCCGGTGGCATTCACCGCATCGAGCACGCGCGCGTTCAGCTCATCGAGTTCGTCCAACGAGCCCACGAATAGTCGCGGGCGCACTCGGAAACAGACGACGCTGAACGGTGTGGGTGCGACACGCTCGAAGTCGTCATCGCGGTCAACCCATTGAGCGAAGAGCTTCGCCAAGCGGATGTGTTCTGCTATTGCTGCTCGTACACCCTCGGCTCCAAGATCCCGAAGCACCATCCATAGTTTCAGCGCGCGGAAGCGTCGACCGAGCTGAATGCCCGTGTCCATCAGGTTGTGGACGCCGTGCATGCCCTCAGCCGTCTGGAGGTAGTCGGGGGTCAGTGAAAACGCCTGCCGCACTATGTCCATGCGTCGGCAATAGAAGGCACTGAGATCGAATGGTGTGAACAGCCACTTGTGCGGGTTCACGACAATTGAGTCGGCCTCTTCCCAACCAGCAAAACGGGACCGCTGGTCAGGAAGTGCGGCGGCTACTCCCGCATACGCTGCATCGACATGCAGCCAGATGCGATGGCTCCGGCATATCTGAGCGATCTCGGCAACAGGATCGACGCTCGTCGTTGACGTCGTGCCAATCGTCGCTACGACGGCAAGTAATCGGATCCCAGCGGCCTGGTCTTCCGCAATCGCGTCGCGTAGTAAGTCGGCACGCATCTGGAAGCTGGCGTCGGCAGAAATGTGACGCACGGCGTGATGTCCGAGTCCGAGCAGGATCGCGGCTTTATCGATCGATGAATGTGCGTGCTCCGAGCAGTAGACGCGGACCCTATCGCCATTCGTGGCGTGAGCAAGTCCGTGATCGCGCACGCCGGGAAGAGCGGCCTCGCGTGCTGCCGCCAGCGCATGGAGCGAAGAAATCGAAGCCGTGTCGTAGATGACGCCTTCGAACGAATCCGGCAGGCCAAGCATCCGGCGCAGCCACGCGAGCGAGACCTCTTCGAGCTCCGTGGCGGCGGGTGACGTGCGCCACAACATCGCCTGCTGGTTGAGCGCCGCGGATAGGAACTCGGCGAGCACGCCTGGCGCGCTCGCCGTAATCGCGAAGTAGCCGAAGAACCCCGGGTGGTTCCAGTGGGTGAGTGCCGGTACGATGACGCGCTCGAAATCAGCAAAGACAGCGTCGAACGGCTCGCCTTGCTCGGGCGCAGCATCAGGCAGCGCGCGGCGTACGTCGCCGGGCGCCACCCGCGCAAGCACCGGATAGCGCTCGGATCCCGTCAGATAGTCCGCAATCCAGTCGACAAGCGCATGCCCGTGCCGGCGGAAATCGGAGGGGTCCATGAATTGACGAATTGACAGATTTACGGATTTACGAATTTTTCAACGTGCAACAATTCGTCAATTCGTAAATCCGTCAATCCGTCAATGTCTATTGGTGGCTCTTGATGTAGTCGGTGACGAACGTCTCGAGCCCCGGATTGTTCAGACCGATGGCCTTGCCTTCGGCTAGCGCCTTTTCGAGCGGCCACTTGTCCTGCAGCGCGCGCTTGATGGTCCACATCCCGCCGACGCGGCTCGCTGATCCGCAGTGGATGAAGACAGGCTGATTCGCGCGATCGGAAACGGCCGCGAGGAAGCCGTCGACAACCTTCGAATCGGGAGATGCCGCATTGAACGGCAGATGGATGTACTTCAGCCCCGCTGCCTGCGCAGCGGCGCGGCCCTGTTCGACGTTGGCTCCTTCCTCGGTCGGAAGCCGCAGGTTGATGACGGAGACAAACCCCTCGCTCTTCAATGATGCCATCGCAGCGGGGTCCACCTGGCCGCCGCAGCCAACGGTAGCGTCCACGCGCGAGTAGTTGCGCACCCCGGGAAATTCCTTCTTCTGGACCTGGGCGTTCACCGAGGCCGCAACAGAGGCGGCGGCCACGACAGCCAGCATGACTCGCATTTTCATATAGACGTTCTCCTAACCGGCGATCTTACACCCGTAGGTTGTTGGCGCGAGGAAGCGATCAATTGAGGAACTTTTGGAGCCGCGGCGCGCGCGCAGGCGGCTTGGTTTGGCGGGAATCTTGAGGGAAACCAAAAGCCGGAGACCTGAAGGTCTCCGGCTTCCGACTGCTACCGCGACCAACTACGAGCGACGAACTGCCGGCTAGTCCTCCACTGTCACCGTCGCAGGCTCGATGAGACGAACAGTGATCGGGGTACCGCTTGGCAGCGTGGCGGCATTTCGACCGCCGGCGTAGACAGCCGCCGTGCCGGCGCCTGCACCGACCGACCCGCCGATGACCGCGCCTTTGGCTCCGCCGAAGATCCCTCCAATAATGGCGCCGCCGATGGCGCCGCCGCCGATCTTGGCCGTGCTTTCTCCGGTGGGAGACTCGCCCTCGCGATAGATGGTTTCAGTGTCGAGCGGTAGCCGCGTCCCGTCGGCAAGGACCACCGACGTGAAGCGGATCCCAAGGCGCGACCGTCCACGCATGCGACCGCCCTGCTCGACGAGCGTTACCTGACCATGTGCTCTGGCACCCGACGGAATTGCGACGCGGTCATCCACTCGAACATCGCGCGAAACACGCGCAACCACCTCATCCTCAACGCGGGCATTCTCACTGCTCAGCGCGGTTTCCACCTGCAGGCCGATGACCGATTCAGCCGGAACGACCAGCTCCACGAATTGCGGCGGCGCAGGTTCGGCTGCCTCGGCCGGCTCCGGAACCGGCGGCCGCACCGGCGCGGGCGCCGCGATTGTTGTTGCCTCTATGCTCCGGGTAACACCGCGCTCGGGATACGAAGCCGGTCGCGCGGCGGGGACGGCCGCAACCGCTGGTTCCCTCGTGACGGCTGGTCGCGCCGGACGGGCCGGCACGGCTGCACGACGAACCGCCGGCCTTTCGATAGCGGCTGGCGCTGGAACTGCCTGTACCACAGGCGCGAGCTGCTGTTGAGGGGCTGGCTCCGTTGAATCAGGTGCCAACGTCAGCGGCGCGGCATCCACAACCGGTTGCGAGCTGCCACTGGTCGCCAGATAAAACCCCGTGGCGCCTCCCAGCACGCACAAGATCACGAATATTCCCACCGCCCCTTTGTTAAGCTCCATTCAACAACTCCTCACAGGTCAGCTGGAGCAAGGCGCATGCCCGTTGAAACCGTGAAATATGGGCGAGAAAACGTGTGTTCGAGTACTCTAGCGGCCTCTTTTGGGGACCCTGTCCTGTGTCCAGGTCTGATGGACGCCGCGCAAAAACATGCGACGCTCGGAAGCCGCGACGGGAGCTCTTGTGAAATATCTGTGAATGCGGTGGCAAACGCAACGGAAGCTGTCCCGCGAACGTAACCTCTTACAAGAGATGAAGAGACTCTTCGTGATCGGGCTGGTCTGCTGTGGCCTCAGCAACCACGTCACGGCTCAGGACGCCGCGAAAGGTGCGGCGCTGCTGGCCGATGCTCGACGAGCGATAGGCGGCGAGGATCGGGTTGCCGGTGTCAAGACGCTCGACGTGAGAGGCGACTTCAAACGGGTCGCCGGTCAGACGACCATCCAGGGTGAGCTGCAGGTCAGAATCGAACGTCCCGACAAGCTCCGGCGTGACGAGGATCTCAGTCCGCCTGGAGGGGGTCCGGCCATCATTCGCACCGAAGTGCTGAACGGCACAACCGTGTGGGATGAGAACAGCGGCGGCGGAGGGTTTTTTGTCCGACAGGGTCGCGGCGGCGATGCGGGCCGAGGTGCACGCGGCAACGCCCCGAATATCGACCCCGCGCAGCTCGAGGATTTACAACGGCGTGCACGGCAGACGGAGCTCGCGCGATTTTTTCTGATCTGGCTCCTTGCGGCAGACGGTCCGGTGAACTGGGTTGCGACTGCGGAGGCACCCGACGGAAAGGCCGACGTGCTGGAGATCGCGCCGGCATCGGGGCCGGTTCTGCGTTTATTTCTAGATCAAACGACACACGTTCCGCTGATGATCACGTGGCAGGGGACGCCTCCGCAGATGGTGCTTGCGGGGCGCCGGGGTGGTCGCGGCGGCAGGGGCGATGACGCGGGGGCGGCCCCGCCACCACGCCAGGGAGGGCAGCCAGCGACGCTGCAACTGACGCTCAGCGAATACAAGACCGTTGGCGGAATCAAGCTCCCGCATCTGATTACACGAGGCGTCAACGATATGACGATCGAGGAGTGGACGATTGACAGCTACCGGATCAATCAGTCCTTCCGATCGGACGTCTTCGCGAAATGAGAGTCGTTTCCCTCACTCTGGCTCTTCTCGTGCTGGCAGCATCGCCTGCCCTGGGGCAGACCGGCCAGCCGGCGCAGCTGCGCGTCACAGTCGTGGACCAGACCGGCGCATCGATTCCCGGTGCCCACGTTGTCGTTACGAACGGAGCGGGGTTCACGACACAAGCGGACGTGGACCAGCGCGGACAGGTCACGTTGACCTCGTTGCCGGTGGGATCGGTGCGGCTGCACGTCGAATCGGTCGGGTTTTCTTCCTACGATTTAAGCGTCACGCTTCGCCGCGGCAACAACAACCAGACCGTCACGCTCGGTATCGCTGGCCTGCAGGAAGAAATCGTCGTCAACGAGACGGCCAACGCCGATTCGCGCGGCAATTCGCTGACGACCACGCTCGAAGAAGACGAAATTGCGCAGCTGTCAGACGACCCGGACGAACTACGCGAGCAGTTGGAGGCAATGACGGGCGGCGCAGGCGCCGTCTTTCAGGTGAACGGCTTCCGCGGCGGCAGGCTTCCCAATCGCGACGAAATCCGACAGATACGATTCCGGACCAACTCGTTCGCCGCCGACAATCACGACGCGGGACGGGTGATGGTGGAGATCATTACGCGTCCGGGCCTCACGGAGTGGAGCGGCAACGCAAACTTCGGTTTGCGCAACGACGTGTTGAACGCGCGTAACGCATTTGCGCATGCCCAGACACCCGAGCAGTTCCGCCGCTTCACGGCCGGCTTGCGCGGCCCGCTCGTGCAGAATCGTACGTCGCTGCGTTTCAACGTCGACGGCAATCGCTCCTTCGATTCCACCACCATCGTCGCGTTGCGGCCTGATGGCCGGGTGGCGGATCAGGTGAAGCGTCCGTTCGAGCAGACGAACGTCACGGCGGGGCTCGAGCACGGATTCAACATGAATCAGACGCTGCGATTCGAGTATCGGCGCAGTGAAGACGCGCGGCACAACATGGGCGTCGGCGATTTCAATCTCACGGAGCGCGCGTTCGAGCGCTCGTCGAACGAGCATCAAGTGCGAACGTCGCTGCAAAGCATCATGAGTCGATCGGCGCTCAACGAGTTCCGGGTGCAGTGGAACTACGAAGAGACCTCGTCGGCTTCGTTATCGAATACGCCGGCGGTAATCGTCATAGACGCGTTCAGCAGCGGTGGCGCCGGCGTGTCGAGTGAGGGATCCACGCGGACGCTCGAAGTAGCAGATAACTTCGACTTCAATGTCGGACGCCACGCGATGCGGGCGGGCATGCTTTTCGAAGCCGGCGCGTTTCGCAATCTCGATGCGCGCAATGCCGCGGGAACGTTCACGTTCAGCAGCCTCGAGGCATTCCTCGCCGGCGCGCCGAACACGTTCACGCAGCGGCTCGGCCAGCTTCAGACGGCGTTTTCACAGTACCAGCTCGGCGTCTACTGGCAGGACGATTTCCGGCTGAATCGGAGCCTTTCGATCAGCGTCGGCGTCCGCGAGGAGCTGCAGACGCACGTAGGCGACGCGATGAACCTGATGCCTCGCGTCGGCTTCACGTTCAACCGCCCGCGTTCTCGCACCACCATTCGCGGCGGGTATGGGATCTTCCACGACTGGTACGAAGCCAACCTGCACGATCAAACACTGCGTGTCACGGGTGAGGCGGGTGCCCAGCGCGATCTGCTGGTACTCAACCCAGGGTATCCGGATCCGACAGGCGGGGTGGCCGCCACAGTGCTCGGGAGCGGTCGCGTGCAGGCCGACCAGGACCTCGACATGCCGTACGTGCACCAGGCATCTATCGGGCTCGAGCGTGCCGTCACGCAGGCGCTCATGCTGCAGGCATCGTACATGCGGATACGCGGCTACAACCAACTGCGCTCGCGAAATGTGAACGCGCCCGACGCGTTCGGCGATCGCCCTGAACCTGGCATCGGCACGGTTACGCAGATCGAGTCAACCGGGCGGTCGGCGAGCGACCGTGTCAACCTCAACGCCGTTTACCGTTTGCCTCAGCGACGAACCTTCATCAACGTCAATTACACCTGGTCGAACGTGCGTAATCATGCGGACAATCCGCTGTCGCTCCCTGCAGATAGCCGAAACCCTGACGCAGAATGGGGGCCTGCGGCGCAGGACGTGCGGAACCGCTTCAACGCGTCGGTCAATATCGGATTGCCGCTCGGTGTGCGCGCCAACGTCAGCGGAACCGTACAATCGGCCGCGCCCTACAACATCACCACCGGGCAGGACGACAACCGCGACGGCGTGAGCAACGATCGCCCGGCTGGTGTCGCACGCAACTCGGCGCGCGGGGCCGCACGCTACGACATGAATGTGCGGTTCACCCGCGGCTTTGGCTTTGGCGGTGTCCGCGAAGGCCAGAGAGGCCTGGGTGGTGGAGGGCCTGTCGTCATTGCCGGCGGTGCCCGGGTGGCGGCCGGCGGTGGCGGACAAGGCGGCGGCGGCTTTGGCGGACCCGGCGCTGGTGAGGGCAACGAGCGCTTCCGCCTCGAGTTCTACGTCCAGGGCTTCAACATCCTGAACCGCACGAACTTCGTGAACTTCAGCGGCAACCTTCGGTCACCCTTCTTCGGCACTCCGACATCCGCTGGGCAGGCACGCCGCGTCGAGGTAGGGATGCAGTTTCGATTCTAAGTAGTAGGCGGTAGGCAACCACCAACTACCGACCACCGACTAGAATCGTCCTGTGCAGGTCGTCGTCGTCGGCGCCGGCGTAATCGGCTATGCGATCGCGTACGAGCTCGCGTCGCGTGGCGCTCAGGTGTGCGTCGTTGATCAGCGCGGAAGCGGGCAAGGTGCGACACGCGCATCCGCCGGCATTCTGGCGCCATATATCGAAGGACACTCGAGCACGCTCCTGCGGCTCGGCGTCTGCAGTCTGGAACAGTACGACGGCTTCGTGGCGCGAGTGTCCCGCGACGCCGGCCGGCCCGTCGAGTACTGCCGGAACGGGACCCTTCAGGTCGCCGTTGACGATGCCGAGATCGACGACCTCGAACGAACAGCGGCGTGCGCTTGTCACCGCCGGCATTTCTCATTCGTTCATCGACGCCGATGAGGCCCTTCGGCTCGAACCCAACCTGTCCAGCGAGGTGCGCGCCGCGTTGATGATGCCCCAGCACGGCTACGTTCATGCGGCTGCTCTCGTATCGGCGCTCGTTGACGGAGCCGCCAGACACGGAGCGCGACTCTCCGTTGCGCACGTCGAGGGAGTGGACGCGGATCGCGGCTCCTTGAAAGTTGCGACGACGGAAGAGCGAATGGTCGCCGACGCCGTCGTGATCGCTGCAGGCAGCTGGTCCGGCGCCATTCCGACGGGGTCCGCACCAGCACCACCCGTCCGACCTGTTCGCGGTCAGCTATTGCAGCTCCGGCGCGCGCAACCGACGATCTCCACCGTCGTGTGGGGTCGCGCATGTTATCTCGTGCCATGGCGTGACGGCAGCGTCCTCGTCGGCGCTACCGTCGAGGATGCGGGATTTGACGAGAACGTCACTGTGGATGGCGTGCGACATCTGCTTCAGAGCAGCGAACGAATCGTTCCGGCATTGCGGTCGGCGGTTTTTACCGAGGCGCGCGCCGGGTTGCGGCCGGCGGCCAGCGACGAGTTGCCGATCATCGGGGCATCCACGAAAGTACCGGGGTTGTATTACGCGACCGCGCACTATAGAAACGGGGTGCTGTTGGCGCCGCTGACTGCAATGCTCATTGCCGATCTCCTCATCAACGACCACCAGCGGCCGGAGCTCGACCTCGTGCGGCCGGATCGATTCGGGTTATGAGACTCAAGAAGCACTACACCTCGAGAGAGGTGGCAGGGCTCACAGGGTTGACCGCGCGACAGCTTCAGTGGTGGGACGCCAGGCGGCTGTTCAAGCCCGCGGTTGCCCCTCACCGCACGCAGGCAGGCGGCTTTACGGAGCGGCGGTATACGCCGCTCGACGTTCTCGAGCTGCAGGTCCTTGCCGATCTGCGGCGGCGCGGTTTTTCAGTGCCGAGGCTCAGGCGGCTGCTCTCCACGCTGCGCGAAGCCTTCGGGATCAGGCTCGTCGAAGCGATCGGCGAAGGCGGTCCGATGACACTGTTCATCGCGGGCGACCAGCTGTATGCGCGGACCCAGGACGGACGACTGTTCAACATGGATCACCCGACGCAGCCACTGCTCATGGTCGGGGAGGAACCGAACATCCGCCCGCTGACAGCTCGCGAACGCAAGCGGCGAACCAAGGCGATTGTGCGAAAGCCAGGCCGGGCGACGCAGTCACACGGAGGAAAGGCCTAACGGGATTCCACAGGCGCGGTGAGCATCTGCTCCTCGGTGACGATGTTGACCTGAGCCTCACCTTCGCGAAGCATCCCGACAAACGCTGATACCAAATCGGGGTCGAATTCCGTGCCGGCACGTTCGAGCAGGTACGCGAACACCTTTTCCGACTCCCACGCGTCACGGTAGGGGCGTTTCGTGCGAAGCGCGTCAAAAACGTCGCATACGTGGACGAGGCGGCTTGCAAGAATGCAGGGTCGGCTGTAGTGCAGCAACGGATAACCGCCGCCGTTCAACATGATGTGGTGCTCGTAGGCGACAATCGCTGCGAGATCCAACTCTTCGTCGCTCTGCATGATGATTCGAGCGCCATCGGACGGATGGTTGTTGATGATCGTGCGCTCTTCGTCGGTGAGCTTCCCGGGCTTCGTCAGCACCTCGAGAGGAATACGGATCTTGCCGATGTCGTGAAGCAATCCCGCCACGCCATATGCGCGAACGTCGGTTGGCGTGCATCCGAGTTTCTCGGCGAGTCCCATCGCAAGTACCGCCACATTCAACGAATGCGTCGTGGTGTATTGGTCGAATTCCTTCAGGTGAAGCAGCGGAAGGACGATTCTGCGATCGGCGTGCATTGCCACCGACAGCGAACGCACCACCGTCTCCGCTTCGAGAAGTGGGATCGCACCGTGCGATTGCACCTCGTTCTGCATCCATCGGAGCGTCTCGACCTCTTCGCCGAGCGTCAAATTCAGCGTCGCGACGGGTGGTGCAGCTTCCGACGCGCGCGCAGTCTGACCCTGCAGACCAACAGCGCCGAAACGGATTCCAAGCGGCCGCATCTGGCGGTTCTCGCTCGTATCGACGACCGACAGCATCAGCCTGGCAAGGATCTCCTGCAGAAATCCTTCGAACTCCTGCCGGGACACCTTGCGCTCGAATTCCAGCCGCTGGATTCCCGCAGCAACAAGGCGGCTGCCCCAATCCCACTCTCTGAAATCGCGCAGATGTTCGCGCCCGTACACCACTTCGTTGTCGAGAAACGTGAAGGAGGGTTGCCCGTGATCCGAGGCCAGTCCTTCGAGCGCGAGGTACGCCGCGTCGATTGCGCGCTCCCGGGATGGATGGCCGTCGGGATACAGAGTCATGACGGCAAGCGCGTGGGCGAAAGAATTCAGGAAGCCGGCAGGTTCGCTCATTGACGGGGTACCTGGGCAGCCTGGCGAAGGTCGGCGTCGGAGGAGGCCAGGGCGAGTGACAGCATGTCGCGCGCACGCGAGTCGGACCGCCATCCGACTGCAAGCGCCCGCAGGGCAGCTACCAGGAGCGGCGTTCGGGCCGCCAGCTTCGGCTTGCCGAGCACGCTTCGGCCGCCGCCGACGACTCGCAGGAGCGTATCGAGCGCAACAGGCTCGCGCGAGTGCCCGAGCGCGCGTACCGCATGGACGCGCAGTTCCTCGGCTGAGTGAGGATTTGCCGCTATGAATGCAACACGCGGAGCAAACCACGGTGCACATTCTTCTTGCAGCGCCAGAAGTCCCAGGCGCACGGTGCGGCCGTCCGTATCTTCGAGCGCAGCGGCGACCGCGAGTTCTCTCTCTTCGGGAATCATCAGCTGAAGACGGATGGCCTGGTGCCGAACACGATCGTCGGGATGCTGCGTCCAGGCGGCCGCCGAGAACCGCGGTGGAACGCGCTGCAGCCGCTCGAGCAGCAGCAGCATGTTCCGTTGAACGTACCAGCGCTCGTCGTCCAGCCTGGCCACGATGAGGGGGCAGATGTCGAGGTCGGTTTGCGCAATCCTGTCGAGCAGCTTGCGCCTGGTCGTTCGGCTCGGCGATGCTGCGAGCGCATCGAGCAGTACGGAGTAACCATCGATGGACATCAACGGAAGCAGCTCGTCGAGACTGTCCGCGTCGAGCGGCTCGTGCTCCACGAGCCGTGCAATCGTGCGAGGGTCGAGCAACCTCGATCGCACGCGCGCCCGCCGCCACAGACTCGGACGGAAACGACGACAGAAGCGCGCGCACGCCGCGAATGTCTGTTTCGACCGCACGTTGGATGGCCCGCTCGACGAGCGGCCCGGACCCTTCGACCTCGATGCTCATCTGGACGATGCGAAGCGCATCGTTCTCATGTTCAAGACGCTTCGACCACTTCGCATCCGCGCCGATACCGGAGGTGGTCGCCAGATGGTGCAGCACCTTTCCGTACGCGTCTGGATTTGGGTCCTCGAGCTGCCATCCAGACAGCAGACGGTCGATTTGTTCGCGAAGGGCACCGTCGGCGAGCGGGCGCACATGCTCTCCTCCGAACTCTGCATGCGTCGCGAGCTTGGAGAGCATTCGTACGAGCCCATCGGAAATGACCTGGCCGCTCGCGTCGGCGGCCGCCTGGATGATCTTGACGACCGAGTCCACCGCCATGCCGCTGGTTGCGCCGAGCACAAACGAGCGGCGTTGCCCGACGTTTCCCCCCATTGCGAGCAGTCGCTGCAACGTTTCTGGCCGCAGAGCGGCAATCAGACGCGCCGTGCGTCGGCGGAGCGCCCGGAGATCCGCGCCCGACGCGCTTCGCAGCTCCTCCGCGATCTGAAGCAGGTAGCCGACGATCACCTGGTCGTACGCAGCGGTTCCACGATGCTCGTCTATCGCCTTCGCCACAACGGCCGGCTCCGCCGTGGCGGCCTGTGCCTGCCGTGACGCGTCGGCCGCCATCGCGGCACTTGCCAGTCCGACCCACAAGTGCGCGGCACGACCTGCGGCATTGCCGCCATCGCTCTGCGACGACGGCTCGTCGCTGACGATTTCCAGGCGATCGAACGTGAGCGGATGCAGACGCAGATGTGGCCAATCGGGCAACTGTCCCGGAGGCGCAAGGCCGAGTGGCCCCTTCTCCGGCGTCGTATTCCTCGGCCAGGGTGTGCAACGCGGACGCGATCTCATCGGCCTCGATGCCAGGCAGGATGCTGATCGCACCGAGATGATGGCGATGGAGATCCTCTGCCAGACGACGGAGGACGGGTTGATTGGGATCGGTGGCGACGCCGTCGATGATCAATTGATGGCGCGCCACGCCGAACGCGATCGTAGGCCGGTTTTCCAGCAGCCGCTCGGCGCGTGCCGCCAACCGTTCGGCGGCCGGTCCGAGCGAGGGGTGTCCGGGCGGATACATGGCGTGCTTGTGAAGCGCAATTGAAAGTTCGACCAGAAACTCGCTCAAATCGCGCGCTAGGACCACCCGGTCTGGCTTGGGAACGGCTTCGGCCACGTACGGTCTATTGATATCGCTTCAATGGCGATTGCGGCGAGGGCGGTCGGGTTGGGGACTGATCACGGGCGCACGAATACGGCGTTAACGGATCGGGAACACCCTTTCGAGATCGTCTCCCGGCCTTGGAATGACGTGAACCCCCACCAGCTCGCCGACGCGCCGTGCGGCAGCGGCGCCGGCGTCGGTCGCGGCCATGACGGATCCAACGTCGCCGCGGATGAGCGCCGTAACCAGGCCTGCATCGACCTTCTGCCAGCCGACGAGAACCACGTTTGCCGTCTTGAGCATCGCATCCGCGGCTTCAATCATGCCGACCAGGCCGCGGGTCTCGATCATGCCAAGCGCGTCGCCGATTTCACGATCTGGTTTGCCGTCTCTTGGTTTGGGAGCCGCCATGTCGGCGTCTATCCTACCAGCCTTCGCTCGCGGAAGTACAAGTGACGCGAGCTTCCGCCGTACGTAGTGTCCGGCTTAACCCCGTACGTAGTGTCCGGCTTTAGCCGGACCTGCGTGAGAAAACCCACCCTTCGCGTTCTCGGAGCGACGTGATGTGAGCCACGTGGTGACGTGAATGCCACGCGTACATCTGCAGCTGCGCGTCGAGCGTCACCACACCGATTTCCGGATGGTGGAACACTCGCGCGAATTGGGAAGGCGTAAGGGATCGCCACAGCTCCGTCCAGCGGGCGTGGACGCCCTCCACGATCGACAGCGACGGGCCGACCGGAAGCCGGCTGTCCGCCAGCGGTACCCATGAATCCTGGTCGTACGGCTTGATCGTCGGTTCGTGCTCGGTGAGACAGAGCTTCGTCCGGACATAGGCGTTCATGTGGCTGTCAGCCAGGTGGTGCACCACCTGACGCACAGTCCACCCGCTCGGCCGGTACGGCGTGTCGAGGTGCACGTCCGAGAGGCCAGCGACGGCATCTTTCAACTGAAACGGAAGCTCCGCGAGCGTGGTAATCGCCAGTTGGCGCGTGTCGGCAGTGGTGGGGGCGCGATCGTCGAATGGGCCTATCGGGTAGCGCAGGTCCATTTTCGCCACCTTCTCACGACCTAGCGAGGCTGCGCTTCAAACCATCAAGCATGTCGTTCCGCCTCGCTAGGGCAGTATCTGCTTGCCCGCACGCCGTGCGGGCGAGCCGTCTTGAAAGGCGAGTGGAAAGCTTGACTCGTGTGTCACGAGTTATGGCCTTTCAAGACGGCGAGCAGCTTTCACGACCTCTTGAGCGGCCAGTTTGCCACTTGAACCTGACATGAACCCGCCAGGATGCGTCCCGGCGCTGCACATGAAGAGTCCTGGTACCGGACCCTGGTACCGGCTGTACCCGAGCTGCGGCCGCATGACTGCCAGCTGATCCAACGAAAGTTCCCCGTGAAAGATATGGCCCCCGTGGAAGCCAAAACGGCTTTCCAGTTCGAGCGGGGTGATCACCTCCGCCGCCAATACGAGACCGCCCATACCGGGCGCGAATCGCTCGAGCGTCGCAATCACGCCCTTCAGCACGGCTTCCTTCATCGACGGCCAACTGCCGGATCGCAGCCGATAGGGTGTGTAGTGCACGTAAATCGACATCACATGGCCCGCATCTGCCAGCGTGGAGTCCAGGATGGACGGAATGGTGACGTCGAGCCAGGGCTCATCGGAAATCTCGCCGTACTTGGCATGGTCAAACGCGCGTTCGAGATAGTCCAGGTCGGGACCGATGTGGATTCGTCCGGCAAGCAGTTCCGCGCTGTTTCGCGAGTCGCCCCCGCCGGGTGCGCCAGTGTTGAATGTGGGCAGCGCCGAGAGCGCAAGGTTGACTTTCGTGACGGTGCCGCTTGCGCGATAGGCGCGAATCTTCAACAGGAAGTCAGGCGAGAGATCGGCTGGATCAACCAGGTCCAGAAACGTCGTTTTTGGATCGACGGCCGACACGACAGCCCGCGCCGGAATCTCACGGCCCCCAGCGACTACAGCAGCCACGCGGCCGCCTTCGACGACGACCCGCTGAACCGGCACGCCGATCTCAATCTTTGCGCCCGCTGCGCGCGCCGCGTCGGCCATCCCCATCGTCAAAGCGCCAGGGCCGCCTCGCACTCGCGCGGATCCATCGGAGAGCATTCTCGTAGCTTCCCTGAGAAGAAAGACGAGCGCTGAGCCAGCCGATCGCGGACCGAACATCGTGCCCGACAATCCTGGTGCGGCCACGGTCGCGCGCAGCAGGTCCGATTCGAACCATTCGCCCGCGAAATCGGCGACTGGCATCGGCGCCCACCGAAGCAGCCCGTACGCGTTGCTCGCACCGAGTGCCCGAAACTGCCGACCAGCCTGCAGAAGGTTCCAGAGATCCCGAACGTCCGGTTCGTCGATGCCGGGGGCAGGCGTTGTCAGCAATGAGCGCAGCATCCGGCACACAGCGCCGAGCGACGCGCGATACGTCGCGTATCGGGCAGCGTCTGTCGCATGCACTGCACGCAGCGCCTGCGTCGTACGCTGGTCGTCGCCGTAGATGACGGCAGCGGGTCCCGCAAGCGCTGGGGCGAACACTTCAACGGGCGAGTTGAGGAACTCGACACCATGCCGTGCGAGCTGCATGTCCGCGATGATGTCGCTCCTCAGCGCGACGTGGTGATTCAGCGTCGGACACCGAAAGCCGGGATGCAACTCGCCTGTAACGGCGCCTCCCCCGAAGGTCTCGGCTCGCTCGAACACGATCGGTTCGAGCCCTGCCTTCGCCAGATAGAACGCCGCCGCCAACCCATTGTGTCCGGCGCCGATGACGACAGTGGTCATGTATCTGCCAGGATCCTGAGAGCCGCGTTCCGCCCAGGCGCGCCCATGATGCCGCCCCCGGGATGGGTTGCAGAACCACACATGTAAAGGTTCCTGATCGGCGTTCGGTACTGCGCCCATCCCGGCGCCGGACGCAGAAAAAAGAGCTGCTCGAGCGTGAGCTCACCCTGAAAGATATTCCCCTCTGAAAGCCCCCACTCGCGTTCGAGGTCCAGCGGCGTGACAACCTGGCGATGACGGATGATGTTGCGCAGGTTCGGTGCGTACTCCGCGATCGTATCGACGACGGTGTCGCCGAACTCCTCGCGACACTCATCCCACGACCCCGTCCGCAGGTGATACGGCGCGTACTGCACAAAGCACGACATGACGTGCTTTCCCGGCGGGGCGACACTGGGATCGGTGAGTGACGGTATGACGATGTCCATGTACGGCCGCGGTGAGAATTGGCCGTACTTCGCGGCGTCGTAGGCACGCTCCATGTAGTCGATGCTCGGCGAGATTGAGATCGCACCGCGCAAGTGCGCCCCCGGACCAGGCAGACACGTGAAGTGTGGCAGCGCATCGAGCGCCAGATTGACCTTGCCTGACGAGCCTCGAAATTTGTAACGGTTCACGTCGTCGAGAAATGCGTCCGGGAGAACCGCGCGATCCACAAATTGGAGAAACGTGACGCGCGGATCGACGCTCGACGCCACGATCGAGGCGTGCAGCTCGTCGCCATTCTCGAGGATGACGCCGCGCGCCGTGTTGTCGCGCACGAGGATGCCTGCAACCGCGGTTTCCGAGCGAATGTCTACGCCGGCCTCGCGTGCTGCGGCTGCGATCGCATTCGAGATGTTTCCCGTGCCGCCCCGCGGAAGACCCCACGATCGGAACGCGCCGTCGATCTCGCCCATGTAATGGTGAAGCAGCACGTAGGCTGTCCCTGGGGAGCGCACCCCGAGGAACGTACCGATGATGCCGGACGCGGACATCGTGGCTTTCAGCACGTCGGTCTCGAACCACCGATCGAGGAAGTCGACGGCGCTCATCGTCATGAGCTGCACGAGGTCGTACTGATCCTGGCGCGACAGCGCGCGGAAGCGCTGGACCAGAAACAGCAGCTTTCGCAGATCGCGCGGACGAAGCGACAGCGGATCGGGCGGCAGCATGGAAAGAATCGGCTTGACGAACCGTCCCATCTCCACCATGCCGCGCCCGTATTCGTCGTAGGCCTCGGCGTCAACAGGCGAATGCCGCGCGATCTCCCGACGTGTCTTGCCGTGATCGTTGACGCGCCACAGGTAATCGCCGTCGGGCATCGGTGTGAACGTCCCGTCGAGCGGCAGGATTTCGAGCCCGTGTCGCGGAAGGTCGAGCTCGCGGATGATTTCAGGCCGCAGGAGCGATACGACGTAGGAGCAGACGGAAAACTTGAAGCCCTTGAAGACTTCTTCGGTGACTGCGGCGCCGCCGAGCACGTGACGGCGCTCGAGCACGAGCACCTTGCGCCCCGCGCGTGCAAGGTAGGCGGCTGTTATCAGGCCATTGTGCCCGCCGCCGATGACAATCGCGTCATACACGACGGGCCATTCTAAACAGAAACGCGAGAACACAGCTTAACTGTGCTGATTCAGGGGGCATAATTAATCGCCTTATGCCGGTTGGAACTGCATTTCACCCGCGCACGTTTGCACTGTGCGAGTCGCTGAACTACCGCGACTGGTCTGGATACTACGCGGTGAGCACGTATGAGCCGCACCACGAGCACGAGTACAACGCGATTCGAAACGCCGCCGGGCTCATCGATATTTCGCCGCTCTTCAAGTACCTCGTAAGGGGTCGCGACGCGGCACGTCTCGTGGACCGCATCATCACGCGGGACGTGCGAAAGATGACAAGTGGCCAGGTCTGGTACACGCCGTGGTGCGATGAAGCAGGAAAGGTCATCGACGATGGAACGGTATCTCGATTAGGCGAACAGCTGTTTCGATGGACGGCCGCCGATCCAAGTTTGCGCTGGCTGCGCCTGAACGCAGCCGGGCTTGACGTGGACGTCGAGGACATTTCCGAGCGCACAGCGGCGCTCGCGCTGCAAGGGCCGACGTCGGCGCAGGTACTGCGGTCCGCCGCCGATGCGGACATCGAGACGCTGCGCTACTTTCGTGTGACCAGCGGTCGAATCGGGCGGGTGCCGGTTGACATCTCGCGGACCGGATACACGGGCGATTTGGGTTACGAAATCTGGATGCCTGCGGAATCAGCGCTCGACGTGTGGGACACCTTGATGCAGGCCGGCGCGCCGTTCGATATCAAGCCGGTCGGGATGGTCGCGTTGGACGTCTCGCGGGTCGAGGCGGGGTTGCTCCTCATCGACGTCGATTTCAACAGCAGTCGGAAGGCGCTGATTGAGTCGCAGAAGTACTCGCCGTTCGAGATGGGGCTTGGACGGCTGGTAAATCTGGACAAGCAGCCCTTTGTGGGCCGCACCGCGCTGGTCGAGGAAGCACGGGGCGGACCCGTGAGGATGGTCGTCGGGTTGCAGATCGACTGGACCGAGGTGGAGGCGCTCTACGATCGCTTCGGCCTGGCGCCCGTCGCGCCTGCGGCCGCGTCGCGTGTGGCCGTGCCCGTCATGCACCAGGGACAACAGGTCGGACGCGCAACGACGACCTCGTGGTCACCCACGCTGAAGCGGCTGATCGCGTTGGCCACAGTTGACGCACCGTTTTTCGCCATCGGCACACGCCTGCAGGTCGAGATGACCGTCGAAGCGACTCGTCACTACGTGAGCGCCGGCGTCATCAAGACGCCTTTTTTCAATCCGGCGCGCAAGACGGCCGTGCCGCCGGCCTGACGAACTCCCAACTCCCAAACTCCCAACTTCCAATGCGCACAACTCGCTCGTCACGAATCACAATTCCTTGAGGATTTCTGCGAGAGCCGCCACGCCATCATCGAGCTGCTCGTCGTCCAGATACGGCGCGGGGCCGATCCGCAGGATGTCGCCTCGTGCATCAATGAACACACCGCGGGTGCGCAGCGCCGAGACGATGTCAGCAGCGCGCGGCGTGCGCACGGCAAGGAATCCTGCGCGTCGTTCCTCGGGCATGGCCTCGACTTTGAGGCGACGCTCATCGGCGCCCAATGCCTCAACCCCTGACTTGAGCCGCGCGACCTGTAGTCGGCTGATGTTGCGCAGACGCTCCGGCGTCAGCTCCTGCTGCGCGTGGAACCGGAAGACGGCTGCCGCTCTATAGTGCGACGTGGGATCGTAGGTGGCTCCGGCGAACGCATCCGCTCCGCATCCGTAGTAAACCGCCCCTGCACTACGGTCACCGCGTGACGCAAATTCCGCAAACCATCCAGTGAGAACGGGACGCATCTGCCGGCCAGGTGGCACCCTGAGGAACGCATTGCCTTCGCCAAGCTGGCAATACTTGTAGCCTCCGCCGGTGACGAAGGCGTTGGCCACGCCCATACCGGCGATATCGAACGGGACGACGTTCAGGTGATGGTAAGCGTCGACGAGCAGTTCGGCGCCAACGCTGGCGCAAGCTCTTGCGACTGCGTTGAGATCCGGGACAATTTCGGCCGTTTCGTACAGCACAGACGACACGATCGCGCACGCCGTCCGATCGTCGATCGCCTTCTCGAGGCGTTCGGCAACCGTGCCTACCGGTCGCGCCTGCACTCGGACGATGTCGAGGAGTCCGTCCTCGGCCAGGCGATCGAGTTGCCGACGCACGCTGTGAAATTCGGCGTCGGTCGTCACGATTCGCCGTCGCTCGTGCAGTGGAAGCGCCGACAGAAGGCGGATGACCAACTCGTGTGTGTTCTGGCCGAGAGCAATGTTCGCCGGAGCGTCTCCGAGCAGTCGCGCGAATCCCTGACGGACTTCAGCGGCGCGCTCCGCGGCGTGTCCCCATTTCTGGTCCACGAATTCCGCGGCGTCGAGCCACGCCTGTTGCTGGGCCTCAAACCCTTCGTCCGGCCAAGCCTGATGTGAATGGCCGGTAAGAAGAATCCGCTCCGCGACGCGGAACCGCGAATAGTGACGGGCGAGCGGATTCATAGTTGCGTGCGGATCGCCCACAGGTCGGGAAAGAAGTTGTGGCCAAGCGTGGTGCGCAGGTAAGCGGCACCGGCTGAACCGCCGGTGCCAGGCTTCGCGCCTATCGTGCGCTCGACCATCTTCATGTGCCGATATCGCCATTCCTGGACGCCTTCGTCGAGATCGACGAGTCGCTCACACAGCTCGGCGTTCTTTGGATCACGTCGATAGACCTCGATGAGAATGCGCTGGACCGCTTCGGAGGGTTCGATCGGAGTGGTGACGTCGCGTTTCAGCTGATCGGCAGGAATACCGTAGCTCTCGCGGGCCAGGTAATGAAGGAATGCGTCCCACAGCGTTGGTTCCGTATAACGCTCTTGCAGCGCCGTCCGCGCGCGGCTGCCCGCAGGAAGCCGGGTAACGGCGCCGTCGTTCTTCCGGCCAAGCACGAATTCGATCTGCCTGAACTGGTCCGACTGGAAACCGCTTGCCGCCTGAAGGCGCTGCCTGAAGGAGAGGAACTCGAGCGGTGTCATCGTTTCGAGGATGTCGAGCTGCGCAACCATCACCTTGAGGATGGTGAGAATCCGCTTCAGAGTGTGCTGCGCGCGGGCCGAGTCGTCGTCGGTGAGCAGACGCGCGACGCGGCCGAACTCGTGGAGCAGTTCCTTGAACCAGAGCTCGTACACCTGATGGACGATGATGAAGAGCATCTCATCGTGCTCGGGGCCTTCCGACCTGGGTTGTTGCAGTGACAGGAGTTCGTCCAGCTTGAGATAGCTTCTGTAGGTAACAGCCGGATCGCTCGTCGGATCAGTCATAAGTGTGTGCCCCGTCGATGTCGAGGCCAACGGCACGCATCAGCGCGATAGCGTTGCTGCGCGTCACCCGTCCGGGTCTGAGACGGTAATCGAAACGCATCTCTCCACCCTCGAACCGATCCTCGAAATGCGCGTTGACAGCGCGCGGCGCCAGGTCGTCGGCGATGGCGGTGAGCGCCAGGTCGTGGGTTGTGATGAGGCCGATGGCGTGGCGATCGAGGAGACTCCGAAGCAGGCCGGCCGCGCCGACGAGACGATCGTGTGAATTGGTTCCCTGAAACAACTCGTCCAGCAGAAAGAGCAGCGGTACGGGGCCGGTCGAGAGGTCGGCGACCTCGCGAATTCGTGTGATCTCGGCGTAGAAGCGCGAACGCCCTTCCTGGAGCGAGTCCTGGATGCGCAGCGTCGCACCGAGTGCAAGCGGTGTCAGGCGCAGCTGGGCACATCGGACCGGCGCACCGGCGTGCGCCAGAACAGCGTTGATGCCTATCGTTCGAAGCAGCGTGCTCTTCCCCGACATGTTCGACCCGCTCACGACGAGCAGCTGTGTTTCCTTATTCGACAGCCGCACGTCGTTCGGCACGGCACGCGTCGCCGGGATAAGCGGGTGCGCCATCCGTGTCGCTTCGAATTGTGCCGGGCCGACGACGATTTCGGGCCATTGATCGTCGGGATGCTCGTAGCGGTACGCGGATAGCGAGCTCAGAGCCTCGAATTCGCCGACGATCGTGAGCCACCGACGTACATGGTTTCCGTGCGCGCGGCGCCAGCTTTCAATGGCCCAGGCGAGATGCGTGCCCCACAGAAATGCTGCCGCAACGGGAGCGAAGAACTGGTTGTGCTGCCAGTCGTGCAGCTCAACGAGGAAGTGCAGGCGCCGGATGGCACGGGACGCCGGCATCCCAGCGGTCTTGAGCTCGTCCTGCAGGCCGGTCAATCGCGCCGTCTTCAGATCCGCCCGTTCGAGGCAGCCGACCACGTGCGCGAGAACGTCGAGGTCCCGTGCCGGTCCTTCGGCCGCGTGCAGCGCCTGCTGCACGGTCGCGCGGAGCGGAATCGAAAACACGATTTCAGCTGCCACGACGGCGAGGAAGGGTCCGAGATCGCCCGTCAGGAGCGCATACACGGCGGCCGTGACGGCCATCGCCGTAAGACCTGTCGCAACGCCGCGCTGCCATCGACGTCTGAGGACGGGAGCGCCTTCCGCCCACCGGATGAGCGTGTCGCTCCTTACCGCCGCGCGGAGGTCAGACCCGGCCAGCGACAGCGTTTCCCTGAGATCGAGGGCCGTAGTCAGCTCGCCGACGGCCTCCTGCCGCGCCCGGATTTCGTCCGGAGGCGCTGGATGCTTCAACCATTGCGCCAGCGCTTCTTCACCGGCGCGGGTGCGCGCAATCGAGAGCAGCTCGAAAAGGGATCCAGGCCCGAAGAGGTCGAGGTCGTTGGCAAACAGGTGCCGATCGTCCCGAAACCGGTCGCCGGGCTCTCCCGTCCCCGCCCAGCGGTCCTCGATGCGCGCCAGGCCCCGCTCGTAGAAGCCGATCGATCGGACCACCCCGGCCAGGCGCCGGAGGACGCGATCGTGCCTTCGCACGAGCATGAGAAACAACACGGCGGGAAGAGCCACGAGCCAGAACGGGGTCAGAGCCCGCCACCCGGCGATGAGGAGCGCCGCTCCTGCCGCGAATGTCAACAAACGGGCGTAACTGAAACGCCGGTCCTGCCGGGCGAGCGCCTGGCGTGCTGAATCGAGGCGGGAGAGGCGCAGGCGGTACTCCGCGTCGGGCCCGGTAGGCACAGGGCATTGTCGCTGTTTCGAGGGGTCTCCGGGGTGACGATTCGATCGCCACGAGCAATGAGCACAGACGGAATAGTGTCAGTACGATAGTAATATTGTAGTAGTACAAATGATCCGGGTGGGCGGGCGCAGCGCGGCCAGCATCGCGGCGTCGATCGAGACGCAGTTGACGTCGGGAGCTGCCGGGCCGGGCGACGTGCTGCCGACGGTCCGGGACCTCGCCCGCAAACTCGGGGTCAGTCCCGCGACGGTGGCCGCCGCCTACCGGCTGCTTCGCTCGAGGGGGCTGGCGAGCGGATTCGGCCGGCGCGGAACTCGGGTCGCGTCGCACCCCTCGGTCCCCGCGTCAGTATCCCTGGCAGTCGCCGACGGAACGGTTGATCTCGCCAGCGGAAATCCCGATCCGGCGCTCCTTCCTCTTTTGGAGCCCGCTCTTCGGACGCTGCACGGGGGCCAGGTGCTGTACGCCCCGACGAGCGAGCCGCTCCGCCCGTTTGCCGCCGCCGAGTTCGAGGCGGACGAAATCCCTGCGCGTGCAACCGCCGTCGTCAGCGGTGCGCTGGACGGCATCGAGCGCATCCTGCGTGAGCACGTCCGGGTGGGGGACCACGTGGGGATTGAAGATCCGTCGTTCGGTGGGATCGGTGCTCTTGTTTCCGCCTGCGGATGCGTTCCCACGCCCATTGCGCTCGATGAGCATGGGCCGAATCCTGAGGCACTGGATCAGGCGCTCAAGCAGGGGTGCCGGGCAATCATCGTGACACCGCGGGCGCAGAACCCGACCGGAGCGGCCATTACCTCGGAGCGCGCCGCTGATCTCCGCCGTGTCCTGCGGCGTCGGCCCGACGTGGTCCTTATCGAAAACGACTACATGGCTCCGATTGCTGGAGCGCCATTCTTTTCTCTTCGCAGTGGACCGCGGGAACGATGGGCCGTGGTTCGATCGACGTCGAAATTCCTGGGTCCGGATCTTCGGGTCGCGTTGATGGCGGGAGATGAGCTGACGATTTCACGGGTGCGAGCCCGCCAGGCGCTCGGGGCCAGATGGGTGAGCTACCTGCTGCAGCAGGTGGTCTTCGCGCTCTGGTCCGATCCGTCCAGCGGTCGCCGGCTCGCACGCGCCATGGAGATCTACAGCCAGCGCCGGCGCGCGCTGCAGACTGCGCTCGCCGGCCACGGCATGGCGATCCGAGCCCACTCCGGGTTCAACGTCTGGATTCCCGTGCGCGACGAAGCGCATGTCGTGCACGCGCTGGCGGACCGAGGTTGGGCTGTCGCACCGGGCGAGCCATTTCGCATTCGGTCCGCCCCGGCTATTCGCGTCACAGCGTCGATGTTGGAACCACCTGATGCCGTCCGTTTCGCGGGAGATCTGGCGGAAACGCTGCGTTTTTCAAGATCGACGCCTGTGTGATGGTCCGACGTTCGGCGAGCAGTGGAGTATTGAGAAAGCGCGCGAGCGGCGCAACGGCCCTGAAGATGGTGAGCACCTGTGGATAGAAACGATCGCGCACGGCCAGGTCCGCCTCGAATTCCCGGCCTGCGAGGAACTGCTTGAAGCGCAGATATCGGCACGCCGGATGGTCGAGTGCGTATCCCTGCGGAGTGCGGGAAAGCTGTTCACCATCCAGCTCGCCGACCGCATCGCGAAACGACGGGGCGGTCACAATCCGGTGGAGCCTGCGATGATTGGCGGCGATGTGTGCTCGAATCGCACGCAGGTCCGGCGACGAGGGCATATACATGCCGCCGCCGATCCAGACCCACCCGGGCGCGATCTCGAGATAGAGTCCGGCGCCTTCGTTGCGCGCGAAGCCTTTGGTGGGGAAGTGCGCCGCGACGTGCGTTTTCAGAGGTTTCTTGTCGGCGCTGAAGCGGGTATCGCGGTAGATCCGGTAGAGCGATACCCGAGGATCTGATATGAGCTCAGGCGCAAACGAGGGTAAGTCCCTTGCGAGGCGAGCCAGCAGCTCGATCATCGGGCCACGTACATGCTGCTCGTATGGCTGCTTGCGGCTCCGGAACCAGTCGCGGTCGTTGTTGCGTTTCAGTGAACGCAGAAATGAAAGTGTTTTCGTGGTGAACGGGGAAGACATTTCCTTTGACCTTTGCCCTTTGACCCTTGCCCTTCGTGGAAGACCGATAATACATTGCTGATGGCAACCGCCCTCACCGAGAACGCGCGGGCCGCGGCGATTGCGGAACTGCGGAGGCTGCTGAGCGATCGCTGCAGCACGAATCCGACGCAGCTCGAGCATCACAGCCGGGGTGAATCATGGCACGCGCCGGCTTCCCCTGACGCTGTAGTGTTTCCGCTGACCACCGACGAGGTGTCCGCGGTCGTGAAGACCGCTGCGCGGCACCGCGTGCCGATCGTTCCTTTCGGCGCCGGGTCCTCCCTCGAGGGGCACGTCAACGCCATCCATGGTGGCATTTCAGTGGATCTGTCGCGGATGAACCGCGTGCTGCGTGTCAGCGTCGAGGATCTGGACTGTCAGGTGGAAGCGGGCGTCACACATCGCCAGTTGAACAAAGCGCTTTCCGGCAGCGGCGTCCATTTCTCCGTGGACCCCGGCGCCGACGCCACAATAGGCGGCATGGCCGCCACGCGTGCATCAGGGACGACGACCGTGCGGTACGGGACCATGCGTGATGTTGTGCTCGGTCTGACGGTCGTGCTCGCGGATGGGCGCGTGATTCACACCGGCGGTCGTGCACGGAAGTCGTCGTCCGGGTACGACTTGACGCGGCTGTTCGTGGGTTCGGAAGGAACACTCGGCGTCATCACCGAGCTGACGCTGCGCGTGTATGGCCTTCCGGAAGCGATTTCGGCCGCCGTCTGCGGATTCGACACCATGGAAGGTGCCGTCCAGACGGTGATTACGATCATGCAGCTTGGCGTGCCGGTCGCACGGATGGAGCTGTTGGACGAAGTACAGGTCGACGCGGTGAACCGCTACTCCAGTCTGAACTATCCACCAAAGCCGACGCTGCTGTTCGAATTTCATGGGACGAGCGGCGCTGCCGCGGCCGAGCATGCGCAGATGGCGCAGGAGATCGCCGCGGAGAACGGAGCGAGCGGTTTCCAGTGGGCTGCCAACCCTGAGGATCGCAGTCGGCTCTGGCAGGCGCGTCACAATACGCTCTTTGCGGCGCTCGCTCTTCGCCCCGGATGCAGAGGGTGGGTGACCGACGTGTGCGTGCCGATCTCGAGGTTGGCCGACTGCCTCCTCGAAACACAGCGCGACCTCCGGACGACCACACTGGTGGCGCCGCTCGTTGGCCATGTAGGCGACGGCAACTTTCACTTGAACATCATCGTGAACCCTGACGACGCAGAGGAGTTGGCACAGGCCAAGTCGTTCAACGAACGACTTGTACGTCGCGCGCAGGCGATGGGAGGAACCTGCACCGGCGAGCACGGCGTCGGGATCGGCAAGATGGAGTACCTGCCTGCCGAGCACGGCCCTGCGCTCGACGTGATGAAGACGATCAAACGCGCGCTCGACCCCGACAATCTCATGAACCCGGGTAAGATGTTCGCGCTCTGATCACGACGGGCCACAGAGACACGGAGACACAGAGAAGTCAGTCTCTTTCTTTTTTTATGACGTGTAGGCGGTAAGTCGTTGTTCAATGGCCAAGCGCAGATCTTCTCCTTCATTATTCGATTTCGCTGATACAACTCAATCGACTGCAGGCGGCCCGCCGCCCGGCGGCGTCCTCGACGTCGTAGCCCTGCACGAGGCAGCGCAGAACAAGTACCTGAACTACGCCCTTTCGGTGATCACGTCGCGAGCGTTGCCCGACGTCCGCGACGGTCTCAAGCCGGTGCAGCGCCGAATCCTGTACACCATGTGGCAGCAGAACCTGACGGCTGACGCGAAGCACCGGAAGTGCGCGAAGATCGTGGGGGACGTCATGGGGAGCTTCCACCCGCACGGAGACGCCGCGCTCTACGAGACGCTGGTCCGCATGGCGCAGCCGTTTGCGCTCCGGTATCCGTTGGTCGATGGGTCAGGCAACTTCGGATCACTCGACGGCGACAGCGCCGCCGCCATGCGGTACACGGAATGCCGCCTCGCGCGAATCGCCGACGAGATGCTCGCCGAAATCGAACAAACAACGGTGCCCTTCAAGCCGAATTACGACGGCACCAGGACCGAGCCCGTGGTTCTGCCGGCACGCATTCCGAATCTCCTCATCAACGGCACCACCGGCATCGCTGTCGGTATGGCCACCAATATTCCGCCGCACAACCTCGGCGAGGTCAGCACGGCGTTGCTGAAGCTGCTCGACAATCCGGATTTGAGCAGCGCGCAGTTATGTCGGTACATCAAAGGGCCGGATTTTCCGACCGGCGGCCAGATTTTGAATTCGGCCGAGGAGCTGCGGAACATCTACAAGACCGGCGCAGGCACGGTACGTCTCCGCGCCACATGGGAGGAAGCGTCACCATCGCGCGCGGGTCAGAAAGTGCTGATCACCAGCATCCCGTACGCCACGAACAAGGCTGCGCTGGTTGAGCGCATCGCGGATGTCGTGCTGTCGCGAAAACTGCCGCCGCTCCTCGACGTTCGCGACGTCTCGACCGACGACGTGCGAATTGAGCTCGAGCTGAAACGCGACGCGGATGCGCGCATGGTGATGGCGTACCTGTTCAAGAACACGCCGCTGCAATCGAACTTCGTCGTCAACCTCACCTGCCTGATCCCGACTGAGAACGCGGAAGTGGGCCGGCCGGAGCGTCTCGACCTGAAGGCGATCCTCTGGCACTTCTTGCATTTCCGGCTCGAGGTCGTGACCAGCCGTCTCGAGCACGAGCTCGCGGCGCTGCGCAAGCGAATCCACATTCTCGAAGGGTTCGAGAAGGTCTTCGACGCGCTCGACGAGATTCTGCGTCTTATTCGAAAGTCCGACGGGAAAGCGGACGCCGCGGCGAAGCTCATGACGCGCTTCGCGCTCGATGCCGAACAGGCGGACGCCATCCTCGAGTTGAAGCTGTATCGCCTCGCGAGGCTGGAGATTCTGGTCATCCAGAATGAGCTGGCCGAGAAGCGAAAGAGGGCTCGCCAGATCAGTTCGCTGCTCGAGGACGAGGAGGGACGCTGGACGATCGTCCGCGACGAGATCCAGGAGGTGCAGGGACGATACGCGGGCAAGGCCGACACGCGGCGCACCACAATCGAGGCTGAAGAAGAGGTCTCATTCACCGCAGACGACTTCATTGTCGAAGAGGACAACGTCGTCATTGTTTCGCGTGACGGGTGGCTGAAGCGTCAGAAAGAGGTCAGGGATCTCTCGACCACGCGGCTGCGCGAGGGGGACGCGGTGCTGGCCGTGCTGCCGGGCAGCACACGCGCGACGATCGTGCTGTTCACGAATTGTGGAGCTGCGTACACCTCGCGGATCATCGATGTACCCGCGTCCACAGGTTACGGCGAGCCTGTCCAGAAGTTGTTCAAGCTTCGGGACGGCGAGCGCGTGATAGCGGCATTCAGCCTCGACCCCCGCGTCATTGGCAACATTACGGCACGCAAGGAGGGAGTGCCGCCTCCCGTGCACGCGCTGGCCGTCACGAGCGACGGCTACAGCCTGCGATTCAGTTTCGAGCCGTTCCTGGAAGCGAGCACGCGAGCCGGTCGCCGGTATGCGCGTCCTGCCGACGGCGCCGAGGTGGTTGGGGTGTCGCGCATTACCGGCGACGAGGTCGTCATCGCCGCAACCTGCGACGCGCGGGCGATTCTGTGCCGCGCCGATGAGGTGAACTATCTCTCCGGGCCCGGGAAAGGCGTCATCCTCATCAAGCTCACGCGCGGGGAGGACACCGTGCTCGGCTTCATAGCGTCAACCGGCGAGCGCGACCTGCTCAGAGTGGAGACCAGTCGCGGCGGCGAACAGACGATCAGCAGCGCGAAGTACGAGGTGACCGGCCGCGGGGGCAAAGGTCGTGAGCTGCTGCAGCGAGGGCAGTTCACTCGCGTGATCCCGCCGGAGGTCGAAAATCCGGCGCCAGCAGCGGGAGCGTGAATCTGTGCAAGCTTTACGTGAGTTTTCGCCGTATGTTGCCGTCGACGCTCCGCGTATCGAGCTTTACTTGATGGACTGCCTGGAAGGCATGGCAGCGCTCGACGAAGGTAGTGTGACCGTCGTCGTTACTTCGCCGCCGTACAACATCGGCGTGAACTACCGGACGTACGAGGACAGCAAGTCTCAGGATGAATATCTGAAATGGATACGGAACCTGGGTTCGGCGATTCACCGCGTTCTGGAACCGGAAGGATCATTCTTCCTGAATGTCGGCAGCCGGCCGAGCGATCCGTGGCTGGCATGGGACGTCGCCTCACAATTGCGCGGAACGTTCGTGCTCCAGAACGCCATCCAGTGGGTGAAGTCGATTGCGATTGGCGAAGAATCTGCAGGACATTACAAACCAATCACGAGTCCCCGCTTCCTGCATGATTGCCACGAATACATCTTCCACTTCACCAAGACCGGCATGGTGCCGTTGGACAGACTGGCGATAGGCGTTCCCTACCAGGACAAGAGCAATATTGGACGATGGAGAATCGCACAGCGCGATTTGCGATGCCGCGGGAACACCTGGTTCATACCCTATCGAACGATCCGCGATCGAAACAGCCAACGCCCCCACCCATCCACGTTCCCTGTTGCACTGCCCGACATGTGCATCAGGCTGCATGGGGTCTCGAGAGTGCGCCTGGTGCTCGACCCGTTCGTGGGTTTGGGGAGCACGGCCGTAGCTGCGCATCGACTCGGCGTCGCCTGCGTGGGCTTCGATATCGATCGCTACTATCTCGACGTTGCGAGGAACCAGCTGACCAGCTGCGGGGAGCAGGACGGCAGCTCCCGGCAAGCGCTCGGTCGCGGCTGACATCCTCGCACGATACGGAGCTCGAGAGTCTGCACCTGACGCTATACTATTCGGAGGCGCTACATCCTGCCGTTAGAGCAATTTTCAGGAGCGCGCACTGATATGTGCGCGAATCAATGAACATCACAACAACAGAAAACCGTAGTACCTCGCGTCGCCGTGTTCATCGACTTCGACAATGTCGAGATCGGCGTCAAGAACACCATAGGTGGTCAGTTCGACATCGGGCTGGTCCTCGAAGCCATCAAGGAACGCGGCGAAATCGTCACCAAGATTGCCTACAGCGACTGGAAGCGGTCTGGCGACTACAGCCGCCTTATGACCCAGCATGCCATTCGCATGGTTCAGCGCAACGTGACGCCGGGCGGCGACAAGAACGGCGCCGACATTACGATGGCGCTCGACGCGCTGGAGCTGGCCTTCACGCACGACCACATCAACACGTTCGTCATCGTCGGCGGAGACAGTGACTTCATTTCACTCGTCGAAAAGCTGAAGCAGTACGGTCGCAAGGTGATTGTCGTCGGCGGGCGGCAGTTCACCAGCACGACCATGCAGAAGAACTGTCACGAGTTCATCGCTTACGAGAATCTTGCGGGAACGCGGGTAGTCCGTACTCAAGGCCGAGGCGTCAGGTCGTCGACCGGGACAGCGCCGATTGTCGAGGCGTTGCCCCTCGTTCGCCGCGCCCTCGAGGTTCTCTCGGACCGCGAGCTGACACCCCAACTCGGTCTGCTCAAGAGCACACTGCTGCAGCTCGATTCCACATTTTCCGAACGCGATTACGGGGCAGGCAGCTTCCGGGATTTCATGGAAAAGGTGGCCGCATCGGGTGCAGTCACACTGCGCCAGGCCGGTCGCAGCATTCTGGTCGAGCCGCGTGGCGAGGGGGCACCGCTGGCTGAGGTGGTGCCGCCGCCGAGCACGACCGTGGTGCCGCCGCCGAGCACGACCGTGGTGCCGCCGCCGAGTACGACAGTGGTGCCGCCGCCGAGTACGACAGGTGAGTCGACCGTCGCCGTGTCGGCCGAATTCGACACCGACGAGGAGACGCTGCCGTCTTCGCCCATGACGCTGCAGGACGGCATTCGCGCAGTGCAGAAGGCATTCACCGAAACCTCTAACCTGCCGCGCTGGCCGTTGTACGTGCGTCAGGCGAAACAGTTTCTTCGAGCTGCCATAAATGGGTTCGACGAAAGGAACTACGGGTTCGCGTCCGTGGTCGATCTGCTTCGCGCGGCCGGCAAGGATGGTGTGCTCCGCGTCGAACGGGATCGACAAGGCGCAATCAGAGTGTTTCCAGGGCCGAAGCTGACGCGGACGGCGCCGGTCGTCGTGCAGGAACCAGTGGACGACGTTTCCGTGGAAGCGGTGGCCGAGTCTGTCGATGCCGTGCCCGTGGTTGCTGAAACGGTTGTGGAGCCTCCCATCGTCGAAGCGCAAACGGTCGATGAAGGGGAGATGCCTGCTCCCGCGGAGGAGGCGCCGAAGCGCACCCGCGGACGAAGTCGCGCCAAGCCGGCTCCGACACGGGGACGCACGGTGAAACAGACCAAAGCACGATCGCGCAGACCGGCCCGCCGAAGCGCGCCCGCCGCCGACGCTGGTGAGTAGCTACAGCGCCAAAGACATCACAGTCCTCGAAGGGCTGGAACCGGTCCGAAAACGGCCCGGCATGTATATCGGCGGCGTCGGCACGACCGGTTTACATCATCTGGTCTGGGAAATCCTCGACAACGCTGTCGACGAGGCCATGAACGGCTTCGCGTCGAACATCGTCGTCACCCTTCACTCCGATGGAAGCTCGATCACGGTCGCCGACGATGGCCGTGGCATTCCCGTAGACAAACACCCAGCCACGAAAAAGAGCGCGCTCGAAGTGATCTTCACCATGCTGCATGCCGGCGGGAAGTTCGAGCACGGCACGTACAAAACGGCCGGCGGCCTTCACGGCGTCGGCGCGAGCGTGGTCAATGCGCTCTCGACCGAGCTGCGCGCGAGCGTCAAACGCGATGGATCGCTGTGGGAGATGGTGTTCCGCCGTGGCAAGCCGGTCGGCTCGCTGAAGAAGGCAGGGTCAGCGCGAGGGACAGGAACGACAGTTTACTTTCACCCCGACCCGACGATCTTTCCGAGAGTCGAGTTCGACGCCGCCGTCATACGCGAGCGGCTCGAGGTGGTCAGCTACATCCACAAGGGCGTTCGCGTTACGTTCGAAAACGAAGACGAACGGACGAAGGACGTTTTTCAGCACGAGGAAGGTCTCGGCGATTACCTCAAGAAGATCCTGGCCGAACGCGGCGCAAAAGCAATTCACGAGTCGCCGTTTGTCCTGAACCGCGACGGGGAGCCTCGCCTCGACCTGGTTCTTCAATGGACGGAGGCGACCGACGAGCACGTCCGCAGCTACGTGAACGGGATTCCAACCGGCTCGGGCGGCACCCATGAAAACGGGCTCCGCGCGGGGATCGGCAAAGCGGTTCGCAATTACATCGAGACCCACAACCTCTCACCGAAAGGTGTCACGCTGACGGCGGAAGACATCCGCGAAGGGTTGACCGGCGTTGTCAGCGTCTTCATCCAGGACCCTCAGTTTCAGGGGCAAACAAAAGACCGGTTGAACAACCCTGAAGTCACGTCTGCAATTGATTCGGCGGTGCGGCCGGCGCTCGAGCACTGGCTCAATCACAACCGCAGCATTGCTGAAGCCATCGTCGCGAGAATCATTCTGGCTGCGAGAGCGCGCGAAGCGAGCCGCGCCGCCCAGGCCGAAGTCACGCGCAAGACTGCGACGTCAGGGCGTTTGAATCTGCCCGGCAAGCTGAGCGACTGCACAGGCGTCGGTCGCGACGACAGCGAGCTGTTCGTCGTGGAAGGCGACTCGGCGGGCGGTTCCGCCAAGCAGGGGCGCGATCGCGGTCGTCAGGCGATCCTGCCGCTGCGTGGAAAGGTGATGAACACCGAAGGCCTCTCGCTTGCACGCGTGCTCGAGAATAAAGAGCTGGCGGATCTGGTTACCGCGCTCGGATGCGGAATGGGCAAGAGCTTCGACGCGGCAAAGCTGCGGTACGGCAAGGTCATCATTCTTGCGGATGCCGATTCCGACGGGCACCACATCGCGACGCTCCTGCTGACGTTTCTGTATCGCCACCTGCCGCAGCTCATCACCGGCGGCAAAGTGTTTCTCGCTCAACCGCCACTGTACCGAATTGACCTCGGGAAGGACACATACTGGGCGCTCGACGACGCGCATCGGGATCGGTTACTGAAGCAGCACGGCAACGGACGCGGCAATCCCGAAATCACGCGGTTCAAAGGACTGGGGGAAATGATGCCGAAAGTCCTGTGGGAGACAACCCTAAGTCCAAAAACGCGTCGGCTGCTGCGGGTCGAGATCGCGGACCAGATTGTGACCGACCGCGTGATCAACGAGTTGATGGGGAAGGACGCTTCGGCGCGCTTTCGCTTCATCATGGAACGAGCCGAGGAAGCCCAGGAGCTTGACGTCTGAACCCTCTTCTGGCTCGCCTGCAGCCGTATCCGTTCGAAAGGCTGCGTGCGCTGCTGACAGGCGTAACCCCGCCGACGCTAACCCCGATTCGTCTCTCAATCGGCGAGCCGCAGCATACGACGCCCGAAGAGATTCGACGGGCGCTTGCCGATCATCTCAACGAACTCTCGATCTATCCGGCGACGGGCGGACTCGATCGGCTGCGCGACGCCGTGGCCGCCTGGTTCAGGGCGCGATACTGCCTGTCGCGGCTCGATGGCGCCACCGAGGTCCTGCCGGTTAACGGCACACGGGAGGCGCTGTTCGCTTTTGCCCAAGCGGTCATCGACCGCTCCAGACCCTCGCCCCTCGTGGTCTGCCCGAACCCGTTCTACCAAATCTACGAAGGGGCCGCTCTGCTCGCCGGCGCCGAGCCAGCATTCCTGAATCAGACGTCTGGCAACGGCTTCGACCTGGATCTCGATTCCCTCACCGATCAGCAGTGGCACCGCACGCAGCTCCTGTTCGTCTGTACGCCCGGCAACCCGACGGGCCGGGTGCTCAGTCTCCAAGCGTGGCGCGCACTTTTCGAACACGTCGACCGCTATCGGTTCGTCATCGCATCCGACGAGTGCTACTCGGAGATCTACCCCGACGAAACCGCCCCGCCCCTCGGAGGGTTGGAGGCGGCCCGCCGGCTGGGACGTGACGACTTCCGGAACCTCGTCGTCTTTACGAGCCTCTCCAAACGGTCAAATGCGCCAGGCCTTCGTTCGGGCGCTGTTGCCGGTGATGCCACGCTGCTCCGGCAGTTCTTGCTGTATCGCACGTATCATGGAAGCGCGATGGGCCAGGCCGTCCAGCACGCCAGCCTTGCCGCCTGGAGCGATGAGGCGCACGTACGCGACAACCGCACGCGCTATCGTGAAAAGTTCGCCGCCGTCGTGCCGATGCTGAACGCGGTGCTCCCGGTACAACGCCCGGACGCAGGCTTCTATCTGTGGGTGCGCGTGCCCGGTGATGACGACGAGAGGTTTACGCGTGAGCTCTTCGCCTCGACGAATGTGACAGTGCTCCCGGGCCGGTATCTGGCCAGGCACGCTCACGGTGTGAACCCCGGAGACGGCTTCGTCCGAATTGCGCTCGTCCCGCCAACCGACGTATGCGTCGAAGCCGCTGGACGTATCGTGGAGTTCTGCCGCTGATGGCCGACGAAACTCGGGTGCCGGCTCACCGGCTCGAGCCGCTCATCGATGCAGCGTTCGAGCGGCGGGCCGAGATCACGCCTGCTAACGTCGATCCGGCCCTTTCCCACGCGCTCGAGGAGATTCTGCGCGAGCTGAACGAAGGCCGGCTTCGCGTGGCGGAAAAGCGCAACGGAACGTGGGTAACGCACCAGTGGATCAAGAAAGCGGTGCTGCTGTACTTCCGCTCGCACGACAATCATGTGGTTGACGAGGGCGGCGGTGGCCCATGGTTCGACAAGGTGCCGCTCCGCTTCCATGGCTACACCGAAGGCCGGTTCCGTGAAGGCGGCTTCCGCGTCGTGCCGCCGGCGACAGTCCGGGACGGCGCCTTCATCGGACGGAACGTCGTGCTGATGCCATCGTACGTGAACATCGGCGCCTACGTGGACGAGGGGACCATGGTCGATACCTGGGCCACGGTCGGATCGTGCGCGCAGATTGGCAGGCACGTGCACCTATCGGGTGGTGTCGGAATTGGCGGCGTGCTCGAGCCGCTCCAGGCCAACCCGACGATCATCGAGGACCACTGCTTCATCGGCGCCCGCTCCGAGATCGTCGAAGGCGTCATCGTCGAGGCGCATTCAGTCATTTCGATGGGCGTGTTCATCGGGCAGAGCACGAAGATCTACGACCGCTCGACAGGGCAGATGTTTTACGGCCGCGTGCCATCGGGGTCGGTCGTCGTGCCCGGGAGTCTGCCTTCGGCCGACGGTACCCACTCCCTCGCGTGCGCGGTGATCGTCAAGCGGGTCGACGCGGAGACGCGCGCGAAGACTTCCATCAACGAGCTCCTGCGGGCCTGACCCCGATGCCCACCGCTGAACGCGCGCCGGTCGCCGACGTCTACCATGAGACGCTCGCGTTGGCGAAGCAGCTCATCGCCTGCTCCTCCGTCTCACCGTCCGATGCCGGCGCGCTGGAGCTGATTGGGTCTCGTCTGTCGGGCTCGGGCTTCACCTGCGAACGGGTCGACCGTCGCGGCGTCGGCAACCTCTGGGCAAGGCACGGAGAAGGCGCGCCGCTCGTGTGCCTGGCTGGACACGTTGACGTCGTCCCGCCGGGCCCGATCGAACGCTGGAGGAGCGATCCCTTTCTCCCGACCGAGCGCGACGGGTTTCTCTTCGGACGGGGCGCTGCCGACATGAAGACCTCGGTCGCCGCGATGGTGACCGCGGCCGAGCGCTTCGTCGCTGCCGTACCGGACCATCGCGGCTCCCTCGCGCTGCTCTTCACGTCGGACGAGGAAGGCGATGCCGCCGACGGAACCGTCGCCGTAGTCGAGCGGTTGCAGTCACGCGGCGTGACGATCGACGCATGCATCGTCGGCGAGCCAACGTCGTCGATGCGCCTCGGTGACGTTGTCAAGAACGGCAGACGCGGCTCTTTGACCGGTACGCTGATGGTCAAGGGTGTCCAGTGTCATATCGCGTATCCCGAGCTGGGGCAGAACCCCGTCCACGCAGCGGTACCGGCGCTGGCCGAGCTCGCCGCGGCCACCTGGGACGACGGGGACGAGTATTTCGCGCCGACCAGCTTTCAGATTGCGCACGTGCACGCGGGAACCGGGGCGAGCAACATCATTCCCGGCACTTTCCATGTGCTGTTCAACTTCCGGTTTTCGCCAGCCTCGACGGCGGAGGCCCTGCAGGCGCGCGTTCAGTCGATCCTCGACAAGCACGGGCTCGACTGGGATTTGCGGTGGACGCTCGTCGGGACGCCGTTTCTGTCTCCCCCAGGGCGCCTGGCAGACGTGCTGGGGCACGCGGTCACCGAGGTCACCGGCATCGTTCCGAAACTGTCTACGAGCGGCGGTACGTCGGATGGCCGCTTTCTCGCGGTGGTTTCGCGGGAGGTCGTCGAGTTCGGTCCGGTGAACGCTTCGATCCACGCCATCGACGAACACGTCGCACTGGCCGACATCGCGCCGCTCTCGAGGGTGTATGAACAGGGGATCGTAGATCTCCTGCGTCCCTGAGCACCTGACCGTGAGCAGCCCAACGAAGGGTGCGCGAATCCGGAGGCCGACGGGCGTTAGCCGTACGATTCGCGTTTGATGCGTGAGTCGGGTACGCCGATCTCCCTGAGCGTTGCCAGCGCCATTTCGATGAACTTAGGCTGAACCCCAGTGCCAGTTTCGCGGGCGGCTTCCCGGTCCCATTTCGAGATACCAGGACCACAGAGGTACACGAAACAATCGGCAGGTGCCGGAATCAGCTCGCGCAATAGTGCCTCGTTGATCCGGCCCTTTCGAACGTTCGGACCGAACCTGTACTCATCCGTTTCCCTCGTGAGCGTGTGAACGACTCTGAGTCGGCCCGGATACTCAGCGGCGAGCTGTTCAAGCGTTTCGCGGAATATCACGTCCTGCCACGTCTTGTTCGAGTAGATGAACGTGTGACGCAGCGTCGGCTGGCTCATCAGCGCGAATTTCAGGATCGAGAGGTTCGGTACGCTTCCGGATCCCGCGCATATATGAACGATGTGCTCAGTGTGCGATGCGATATCCGGCGGCAGCGTGTACGGGCCCTGTGAAGCCGGTAACTACAAGACGCATGCCTCGGACAGTTCGCTTGACGAGGAGTGGTGAAAGCAGCGGCGGATACTTCGTCACGTTCGGCACGAAACGTTCTTCCTTCACCGTCACCGCGAGGTATCGCTCGTGTGGCGCCGAGCACATGGAGTACGCGCGCGGCGGTTCGGGCTTACCCTTCAGGTGCTCGAGAAACGCCGTGAATCGATCGAGCGCCTCAAATTGATGAGGGTCGATCGTGATGAAATGTCCGGCTTTGTAGTCGAGTCTGTCGTTTCCGGTGAAGAAGACGAGCGTCGACGTGTCTGGCGTCTCGACGACGACATCGGCGACCATCACCTCCAGCTCTTTGATTCGTCTTGCCGGCGGCGCGACCGTATCGGTTTGCATGTGGACGAGTTCGACTTCAGCACGTTTTCCGCGAGCGCGCAACAACGGACGTCCGTAGTAGACTCCGCTTCGGGCGTTTCTCTGCATCCCTGATGGCCGGCCCCCCCTCCCCGAGAAAAGGCTTCGATCGTTCGATAGTCGAAGGTCCGATTCGTCCTGCCGTGTGGCGCCTCGCCTGGCCCACGATGCTGCAGAACGTCATCGCCGGACTGCAGGGCATCATCGACCATGTCATGGTGGGCCATTTCGTCGGCTATACGGCGAATGCGGCGATCGGCGTGAGCTGGCAAATCATCATCGTCGTCATCGTGTTTGCGGTATCGGTGTTTACCGGAATGGGAGTTCTCGTCTCGCGATTTGCGGGAGCAAACGAGCCTGACAAAGTCAATCGCGTCGTCTACCAGGCGTTTCTGACGGCCGCCGGCCTTTCCGTTCTGCTCGGTGCCGTGGGGTGGGTGGCCGCGCCCGTTCTGCTCGACCTGGTCAACGCCGAACCCGCGGTCCATGCGGAGGCCCTGCCGTTTCTGCGGACGATGTTCGTCGGGTTCACCGGCATGATGTTGTTCTTCATGTTGAGCGGCGCATTTCGAGCCGCCGGGGATCCGCATACTCCTTTGCGCCTCGGAGTTGCTCTCACGGTGCTCACGGTCGCTTTCAATTTGACGCTGATTCCGACGTTCGGGACCGTCGGGGCCGCGTACGGGACCGTGGCAAGCAGCACGATCGTGTCAGCGTACGGGATCTGGCGACTGCTGCAACCCACATCGGTCATTCACTTCGATCGCGGCATGGATCCGCGGCCGGACTTTGCGATTATCCGGTCGCTTTTCAGATTCGGGCTGCCCACCGGCGTTCAGGGAATCGCGATGAACGTCGCCGGCGTACTGCTGCTGCGCTTCATCGGGTCGCTCGATCAGAGCGCCGAGGCACAGGCCGCGTACGCGGTCGGCTACACGGAATTGTTCTCGCTGATTACGTGGACTTCAGTGGGACTGATGGGCGCATCAGCAACCGTTGCGGGTCAAAACCTGGGTGCCGGCAATCCCGATCGAGCGCTCGCGGGTGTGCGTATGGCGTCCCAGATCGGGCTGGGGGTTGCCGCGGTGGTCGGAGCCATGTTCGTGCTGATTCCCCGCCATCTGTTGGCCATCTTCGGTATGACGGACGTACGCGTCATCGATATCGGCGAACAGCTGCTCCGGTATCTGAGCGTGTCGGGGTTCTTCATTACCGTGGCGCTCTGCTATACGGGGGCCCTTCAGGGTACGGGAGACACTCGAAGTCCGTTGTACATTTCCGTGCTCTCGCAGATTGTCATTCCGCTAGGTCTCTGCTCGATGTTTCAGGCAACAGTCGGCCTCCAGCCGGCTTACATCTGGATGGCCATCCTGAGCGGCCATGTCGCACGATGCGGGCTGAGCGTGGCTCGCTTCAAGCAGCAGAAGTGGCGGGACATCGCTGTCGATATCGAGCCGCCGAAACCCCGTCTGGTCACCGCAGAGTCGGAAGTGCCTGGAGCGGAACCGCATATTCCGATGCGCGATGCGCCCGACACCTCACGATCTCGTTAGTTCCATTCCCATTTCGCATTCCCAAATCCGATCCTCAACCGATCTTCACCGATAACGAGCCACAGAGACACGGAGACACGGAGACTTTCTCGTACAGTACGTAGTGTCCGGCTTCAGCCGGACACGCGATGGCCCGCGCGGAATTGGGAAGTTGGAAGTCAATGCGGGCAGTCATCCGCGAAGGTAGTCGTACAATCGCAGTGTGTCTGCTTCCCGCATCCCCTCCCCCGTTAACGAACCGAACCTCAGCTACCTGCCCGGATCGCCGGAACGTGCGGAGCTGAAGTCGCGTCTGTCGTCGATGGCCTCGGAGCGCGTCGAAATTCCTCTTGTGATCGGTGGCTGCGAGATCCGTACGGGCCGCACGGAGCAGGCGGTGATGCCCCACGATCACCACCACGTGCTGGCGGACTGGCACAAAGCGGGCCCGCAGCACGTGGAACAGGCCATCACGGCGGCGGCCTATGCGCATCGTGAGTGGGCGAAGTGGACGCTCGAGGAGCGGGCGGGAGTGTTCCTTCGCGCGGCCGAGCTTCTTTCGACGACCTGGCGCTCGACTTTGAATGCGGCAACGATGCTCGGACAGTCGAAGACGGTGTTCCAGGCCGAGATCGATTCGGCATCGGAGCTGATCGACTTCTGGCGCTTCAATCCTTCGTACGCGTTCGAGTTGCACGAAGAGCAGCCAATCAGTACCCGGTCGGCGTGGAACCGGATGGATGACCGTCCGCTCGAAGGGTTCGTTTACGCGGTGACGCCGTTCAATTTCACCTCGATTGCCGGAAATCTACCCACGGCCCCTGCGCTCATGGGCAATACGGTCCTCTGGAAGCCGGCGTCCTCGGCTGTGCTGAGCGCGTACTACATCATGCGGCTGCTGCAGCACGCCGGGTTGCCGCCCGGAGTGATCAATTTCCTGCCGGGCGATCCCGTGGAGATTTCTCGCGTGGCGCTCGATGCTCCCGCGCTGGCGGGCATTCATTTCACCGGCAGCACGCCCGTGTTCCAGGGTATGTGGACAAAGGTGAGCGAGAGCATCGGCCGGTACAAGAACTACCCGAGGCTCGTTGGCGAGACAGGGGGCAAGAACTTCATCGTGGCTCACGTCTCCGCCGAGGTGCAGGAGCTTGCAGTTGCGATTGTGAGAGGGGCCTTCGAGTATCAGGGACAGAAATGTTCGGCTCCGAGTCGCGTCTACGTGCCTCGATCGTTATGGCCGGAAGTTCGGGATCGGGTCATCTCGATGATGCGCGAGATAAAGATGGGTGACCCGTGCGACTTCACGAATTTCCTCGCGGCCGTCATCGACCGGAAAGCCTTCTCGAAAATCACCGGCTATATCGACGATTCGCGCCGAAACGCGAAGGTGCTCCACGGCGGAGGCGCACGTGACGACGCCGGCTACTTCATCGAGCCCACACTCGTCGAAACGGCCGACCCGCACTATCGGCTGATGCAGGAAGAGGTGTTTGGACCCGTCGTCTGTGTGTATCCATATCCGGACGACAAATGGGATGAGACGCTGCAGTTGATTGACGAAACGTCTCCTTACGGCCTGACCGGTGCAGTGTTCAGCCGAGATCGCAGCGCAATACACCAGACGATGGACGTGCTTCGAAATGCCGCCGGCAATTTCTACATCAACGACAAGCCCACTGGTGCGATCGTCGCCCAGCAGCCCTTCGGAGGCGCGCGCGCGTCGGGTACCAACGACAAGGCCGGCTCGAAGTTGAACCTGGTTCGCTGGGTGAGCGCGCGGGCCATCAAAGAGACGTTCGTGCCGCCGCAGGACTTTCGCTACCCGTACATGCGGGAGGTGAATAAGGTATCCGTACGTGGCGCACAGGCTTAAGGCTGTGCGACGCCTGCGATCGCGCACGCTGAAGCGTGCGCGCTACTGGATGGCGATCAGATCGATATCGAAAACGAGCATGCCGCGGGGGGCGCCTGGCTCGCCTTTGTAGGCCAGATTCTGCGGAATCCAGAATCGCGTTCTCTCGCCCTCGACCATGAGCTGCAGACCTTCAGTCCATCCACGGATGACGTTGTCGAGCATGAGCGTCACCGGCATGCCGCGCGCGATGGTGCTATCGAACATCTTCCCGTCCGTGGTCCAGCCTGTGTAATGGACCCTGACGCTGTCGCGCGCGTTAGGGCGCCGCATACCTGTTCCAGGTTTCAGCACCTTATAGAGCAACCCTGACACGGTGCGGGTGGCGTCGGCAGGGGCGGCCGCCACGTCTGGCGGCGGAATGGTTGGCGAGCGCCGCGTGTCCAGCAGCTCGATGTCGAATACAACCGTACCCGTCGGTCGTCCCGCCTGTCCGCGATACGCCAGGTCCTGTGGCACCCAGCAGCGGCGTGTCTCGCCGACGGTCATCAGCAGCACGCATTCGCGCCATCCGGCCATGACCCGATTGAGAGGAAACATCGAGGGCGTGCCTCGCACATGCGAGCTGTCGAACATCTTCCCGTCGGCGGACCACCCTGTGTAGTGCACGGTGACCACGTCGGTCTCCATCGGCTTTTCCATGCCGGCGCCGGTCGTGACAACTCGTGACGCCAAGCCCGAGGAGGACTTTTCCGCGTCCGCCGGAGGCGCTGCGAGATCCGGCGGGGCGGGTCTGTCTGTCTGGCCCGACACGGTAACGGAAAGCATCAGCAGCGTGGATGCTGCAAAAAGGAGTCGAAACATCAGCTCACCAGGAGAAGACTGCCAGGATCCTCGACGAGCTCCTTGACGCGTACCAGAAACTGCACCGCTTCGCGGCCGTCGACCAGCCGGTGATCGTAGCTGAGGGCGAGGTACATCATGGGGCGGATCACGACCTGTCCGTTCAAAGGCACCGCACGTTCCTGAACCTTGTGCAGCCCGAGAATACCAACCTGCGGGGGATTCAGTATAGGCGTGCTCATGAGGGATCCGAAGACGCCACCATTCGTGATCGTAAACGTGCCGCCCGTCAGATCTTCGAGCGTCAGGGTTCCATCGGCTGCTCTGGTGGCGAAGTCGCGAATCGCGAGCTCGATCTGCGCGAACGACATCCGATCCGCGTTGCGCAGGACGGGCACGACGAGACCGCCCTCGGCGCCTACGGCAATTCCTATGTCGCAGTAGTGTTTGTAAACGATTTCATCGCCCTGGATTTCGGCGTTGAGCTCCGGAAACGCGCGGAGTGCGGCGACGGCCGCTTTCACAAAAAAGGACGTAATCCCGATGCTTACGCCGTGCTGCTGTTTGAAGGCTTCTTTACTCCGCTCGCGGAGCAGCATCACGGCGGTCATGTCCACTTCGTTGAAGGTGGTGAGCATCGCGGCTGTGCGCTGCGCCTCGACGAGCCGGCGGGCAATGGTCTGCCGACGCTTGGACATTCGAACGCGTTCCTCGCGTCGGTCCTCGGTCGCCGGAGGCGCTGTGATGGGGGGCGGGCTCACATCGACATCATGCTCGCGGGCAATTCTCAGCGCCGTCGGCGTGGCCCGACGAGGCTCGGCGGCCGCTGTGGGTGGATTCGGCGAGGCAGTTGCTTTGGTCTGACTTGGCGCGGCATCCGTTTTCGTTTGCGCCGGCACCGCGGGTTTGCGTGGACTGACCGGGCGGGGACCTCTGTCAGTTGGCGTCGCATTTTCGGATCCGGACGCTGTTTTGGGACCCGAGCGCGACGCGTCGGCGCGGTCTTCAACCACCGCGAGCACTTCGCCGACCTTCACATCGTCGCCTTCGCGGTGCTTGATGCTCGAGAGGACGCCCGCGTGGTCGGCGGCTACCTCGAGGTCGATCTTGTCGGTCTCGAGCTCGACCAGGGGTTCGCCGGTTTCCACGTGGTCGCCTTCGTGCTTGAGCCATCGCGCTACGCGTGCCTCGCTGACCGATTCGCCCAGCTGTGGAACAACTACATTGGACATGTCATGCCTGCTTGGACAGCACCAGCGAAGGCTGTGCGTCGGGAGTCCTCAGGTCGAAGGCCTGCGCGATCAGCGTCTCCTGATTGACGTGGTGCCACGCGGCGGATCCTTCTGACGGGCTCGAGCTGCGCGCGCGACCGACATAACGAAGCGGATACCGCCCGCCGAGCAGCTCCTCCAGAAACGGCCGCACGAATTCCCATGCACCCATGTTTTCCGGTTCCTCCTGCAGCCATACGACGTCGCGAATGGCCGGGTATCCCGCGATGAGCGCACGAAGCTCGTCGAACGGGAACGGATAGAGCTGCTCGACGCGACAGATTGCGGTATCCGCAGCCGAGGCGCGTCTCTCGCTTGCATCCGCGTCGACGAAAACCTTGCCGCTGCACAGGATCAGACGACGTATTTCTTTCGCGCGCACTCGCGCGCGCTCGTCATCAATGACAGGGTGGAAGCGGCCTTCGGACAGCTCGAGAGGTGTCGATGTCACCGCTGGATGGCGCAACAGGCTCTTCGGCGTCAGCACGAACAGCGGCAACGGGTCCGTGACGAGCAGCAACGCCTGCCGGCGAAGTACATGGAAGTACTGCGCAGAGGTCGTGCAGTTGACAAGTCGCAGGTTGAAGTCCGCGGCGGACTGCAGAATCCGTTCGGGTCGCGCGCTGGAGTGCTCGGGGCCCTGGCCCTCGTATCCGTGCGGCAGAAGAAACACGAGCGACGGCCGCAGTCCCCATTTCGCTCGCGCGGACGTGACGAACTGATCCAGCATGACCTGGGCGCCATTCACAAAGTCGCCGTACTGCGCTTCCCAGACGACAAGCTGCCCCGCTTCGTACACGTTGTAGCCGAATTCAAAGCCAACGGCGGCGCACTCCGACAACGCACTGTTGTGAATCTCGAATGAGGCGCGCGCTCCCTTGAACTCCTGCAGCGGAACGAACTGTCTGCCCGTGCGCACATCGTGGAAAACCGCATGACGCTGACTAAACGTGCCTCGCTCTGTGTCTTCGCCAGTGAACCTGACGGGAATGCCGTCGGCGAGCACAGTAGCGAATGCGAGCTCCTCGGCTGTCGTCCAGTCGACGCTTTTCGCGCGTGGATCTGCGAGCACCTCCCTTCGTTTGGCTCTCGCTCGCTCGAGCTTCTTGTGAAATGTAAAACCGGGCGGAGCCGCGAGCAGCGCGTCGTTGAGAGTCCGCAGCCGATCGAGCGGCACCGCCGTGTCGGTCTTTCCCGCCACACCCGCAGGAGCCGGGTCCGGCAGCCGCGTAGTCTTTGGTGACGCATCCTTCAGCGACTCGTAGGCCGCTTCGAGCCTGCTGAAACATGCTTTGACCAGCGCATCTGCCCGTTCCGACGGAATCTGCCCCAGGCTCGCCTGCGTTTGCGCCCAGATCGATCGGACGGAGGGATGTTCCGCGATTTTCTGCGCAAGGAGCGGTTGCGTGAACGCCGGCTCGTCGCCTTCGTTGTGGCCATATCGACGGTAGCCCACGAGGTCGATCAGGAAATCTCGCCGGAATCTCGCACGATACTCCCACGCCATGCGCGCCGCTTCGATGCATGCGACAGGGTCGTCTGCGTTCACGTGAACGATCGGAATCTTGAAGCCGCGCGCCAGGCCGCTCGCGTAGCTCGTGCTGTAGGATTCGGCGGGCGTGGCAGTAAATCCGATCTGGTTGTTCGCAATGATGTGAATGGTGCCGCCGGTGTCGTAAGCGGCCAGCCGCGACAGGTTCAACGTCTCAGCGACAACCCCCTGTGCGGGAAATGCGGCATCGCCGTGTATCAGAAGCGGCAACTCGACGCTTGAATCGAAGTCCGGTGCCCCCGGACGGTTCGCCTGTGTTCCTGCGGCGCGCGCCATGCCCTCGACCACCGGATTGACGGCTTCGAGATGACTTGGGTTGGGCACCAGCGTCACGAACATCTGGCCGCGCGGGTTCGACGTCCGCGCGCCTGCGTGATACTTCACGTCGCCGCGCCAGCCGAGATCGAGCCGTACGTCGCGCAGGTCGTGGTCCTTGAATTCCGCCAGAATCTCCTCGTACGGCTTGTCGAGCACGTGGGCGAGCACGTTCAACCGACCCCGGTGTGCCATCCCCAGCATCGTGTGCCGAACTCCCCGATCGCCGGCTCCGCTGATGATCTCGTCGAGCATCGGCACGAGCATGTCGAGTCCCTCGAGCGAAAAGCGCGTTCTGCCGGGAAATACGCGGTGGACGAACTGTTCGAAGACCTCGACCTCCGTGAGCCGTTCGAGCAATGCCTCTGCACGTTCCCCGTCCATGACGGGTAGAAACCGGCCTGATTCTGCCGCGGCCCGCAGCCAGACCCGTTCCTCCGGAACGAAGACGTGCGCGAAATCGAACCCCGAGGTCGAGCAGTACACCCGCCGCAGCTTCTCGATCGCCTCGAAGGCATTCGCCGCCGTTTCGGCCACGAACCCGCCCACGATTGAGGCGGGCAGCGCGCGTAGATCTTCTTCGGTTACGCCGTGCGCTTCGGGCAAGAGCGACGGATCTCCGGGCGGCGTTGAGCCGAGCGGATCGATCTGCGCGGCGAGATGGCCGTATCTCCGAATGCATTCGGCGAGGTTTGCGGTCCCGACGATCGTCTGAAACTCCGGTGCCTCCCGCGGTTCACGCGGTTCGGCATCGACCGGACGCCACGTGTCGAACACAGCTCTCGTCGCGCGATCGACCGAGTCGGGATTCTCGAGGTAACGCTCGTACAGCTCGACGACGTAGCCGAGGTTGACGCCCTGGATAGGCTCCGGTTTCATCGACGTACCTATCGTACCTTAGCGCTTGCAGACCTCCGGGCCAGAGCTTGGTTCCAACGGGCCACGGAGACACAGAGACACAGAGACGCATGACGCCTTTACCTCGACAATAACGAATCGATGACCACCAGATCAGAACGGACATTCACGGGCCACGGAGACACGGAGACGCGGAGAACTCCTCTCCGTGTTGTCAGAGGATGACTCTCCGCATTCCTTGCTTGAGTACGGCGCTGTTGAAGTTGAGTATCAGGCCAGTTCGAAGCTCCGTCACACGCAGGTACGTCAGCATCTGGGCTATGTGTATCCGGTCGAGGCGTTCGATGCTCTTGATCTCAACGATCACGCGATTTTCAACGACCACGTCTGGCCGATGCTCCGAGATTAGCGTTCCCTTGTAGTAGAGGGGCACTCCGATCTGACGTGTGAACAACAGCCCTGCCGCACTGAACTCCATACAGATGGCGGATTCGTAGATTGATTCGAGCAGCCCTGGTCCGAGGTGCCGATGAACTTCAATCGCGCATGCCAGAATTCGATCTGTCAAGTGCACGTCATCGCCGTGAAGCATGTTGGACCTCCGTGTCTCCGTGTCTCCGTGGCCCGTCTCTCCAGAAGCCATCGCCGTGGCCTGTGGTTCAGGAACCGTTGCGGAATTCACGCAAGACGTTCTCCTTTACATCGTCGGGAATGAGCGGAAACGTACCGAGAATGTGTTCGAAGTCGGCTTGATTGAGACCGTAGAGCCGGGCGACCGACGCCTGCACCTGGGCGTATTCCCCCATTGATTCAACCGGTGCATCGCTCTCGGCGAGCGCACGCGAAAGACGTGCGAGTCGCAGAAACACGGGATGTCTCTCGTGCAGTGTGGGGACCGGAAGCCGCGAAACGAGCGACACGGTCACGTGTGTGCCGACGCGGAGACGAACGAGGTAGTTAGCGACGAAGCTGTTGAGAATGGCGCAAAGCACGTGCTGCGCGTCTGACGACAGAACGGTCCGGAGGCAGAACAGCGTATGCGTCGTCACCGCACGTGCGGGAATGACTGCTGCAATGAGCGTGAGTCGATTGGTGGCGCTGGCGATATCGCGGTACGCGAGGCGGGCGCGCCGCGGCACACGCAGCGAGACGCCGCGTGCCTCGACGAGCTCGTACCGGCAGTCCGTCAAGGCCGCGCGAAATGGTTGAAGGTGCTTTCCCTCAAGCACCGGTCTCACGTGAGCGCCGCCGGTAAAATCCCTGAAGGCTCCACGATCGTCGCTGGCGTTGAGCTCGCGTCCGAACCGGACATTCCAGCCTTCGGAGGCCCCGAGCCAGCGTGCCCCCGAAATGATGGTCTCCAGGATTCGAAGATCACGATCTGAAGCGATCTCGGGAACTCCTAGGTCGTCGGGGCCAGATAGCCGTTCGAGCAGGTGACGTGTGACGACGATCGACGGATCGTCCCGCTCCAGATCCTCCGTGCGCGTGATCCCGAACTGGCACCCGATTGTGGTGGTGGACCTTCCTGTAGTGGCGGTCAGCAGCACGAACCGCAGGCTTCGATGAATCGCGAACAATCCGGCACGGTTGTTCAGACCCGTGACCGAGTCGACCTCGGCGTGATCGAACAGGTACCGCCGCAGCGGGGCCGATCCCGAGTCCGAGACGATGCCGGAGGGCAGCACGAGGCCGATTCGCCCTCCGGCGCGCGTCAACTGGAGCGCGCGCTCGACGAACAGTTGATAGCGGTTGACGTGCGCTCGGCTTTCGATCCGATATACGCCCGCCTCGCGAATGAAATCGGAAACACGGCGCGCATGAAGCCTTCGGCCGGCCCTCACGTCTGTCACGCCGCTGTCACCGCGCAACATGTCCCACGGGGGATTGCCGACCACCGCGTCAAAGCCCGGAGCGGAGAGCGGGTTTCCCTGCTCGTCCGAAAACATTTCCGGGAAGGCCAACGACCAGTGGAAGAAACGGTGCCTCGAAGCCAATGTGGACGCATGGTCCAGATAGCGCTGAGTCAGACGATCAGGCAAGGCAGCCGGTCGATGCAGCAGGCGATCGCATAGCTCGCCGAAAACAGCCGTGGAAGGAGGGCGTCCGTCCTCCCAGAACCAGCCTGCACACCAGAGATCCAGCATCGCCGACCAGCGGCCCAGCGGAGACTCAGGCGCATGGAGCGTCGCAAGTGTCTCGGCCTTTTTCGCGACGACCGCCGGGGAGTCGTCTGGCTGAAGGGCCAGCTGCAGGCGCGTGCGGACGGCGTGCTCGAGCGTGGGCGTCAGATTCGTATCCGCAAACAGCGGTAACGACGCGGGGCGCCGATGTCTCCGGTGGCCGCGTGAGGGCTGCCTCCGCATGTCGTCGAGACTGGCTCCGACGAGACTATCCCCGGCCACCAGGCGATGGTCGAGAAAGGTGAGTGGCTTGTCTGATGCGAGCGTTGCCAGCCAAAGTGACAGCCGCGCGAGCTGCACAGCCATTGGGTTGACGTCGACGCCGAACACACACCGTTGTGCGATCTCGCGGCGCAGATTGGCTCGTTCAGTTGCCGTGATCTCTCCTGGATGCCACCGCCCCTCCTGAATGAGGCTCCGCTCCGCGGCTGCAGCGAGATAACGGCATGTGGCGACCAGAAAGGCGCCGCTTCCCATCGCCGGATCGAGAACCCGTAGCTGCAGAATCTGCTGCATCGTTCGATTGCGGACCAGGGGCTCGAGCGTTCGACGCACGACGGCGGCTGTGAGAGTGCGTGGCGTGTAGAACGTTCCGCTCGACTGCCGTATATCGCGTGCGCGGGTCAGGATGACCGGACCGGCGGCGGACGGCTCGTACTCGAGCACACGTTCGTACACCGCGCCGAGCTGCTCGACATCGAGATCACGGTAGGAGATGGGATGTCGGCCGCCATTCGCCGTCGGACTGGCACCGACGGCGAGTACCGCACCGCTCATGATCTCGTCGGCGATTCGGCGCTGATCGAATACTGTCGAATGCGCAGGCGCGAAGAGACGCCCGTTGAAGGCAGTCACCTTGAGCTCGCCGGCCCGGCACCCCGCATGTGCGAGCCTGGATATCGCCAGGATCGCGTCCCAGATACCACGGTAACGCCGCCCCGCCAGAAGCGTCGCCACTATCGCGCCGATGGTGTATTGGTCGCGATAGATTGGATGCCAGATCGGCACGAGGCTTCTTGCTTCGGCGAATAGCAGAAACAGAACGCGATAGAGCACTGTAAGGGACTGATCGAAGAAGAGCCGCGGCGGACATCCGGAGCCCCGCTCCCGGAGCGCACCCAGCAGCAGCGCGAGAGCATCGAGGACGCCATTTCCGAGCGCCTTGCAAACCGCGACACCGCGGCGCGCCGACGCCTGGGCGGCGACGTCGAGGAACGGCGGACGCAGTTCCATGGCTCCGCAGCGCATTACGTTCCAGAACACCATGGACGCAGTCTCGTCTCGCGGCACGAGCATCAGGTCGAACTCGAGGTGAGCACGAGCCCACGTACGCTGCGCATCGACTAATCGCAGCCAAGGTCCATTGCAGCAGATGCACCATTTCGCGTCGGTGACGATGGCGTCGCGGACTGCCTCACGCCACGTGTGGTCGAGCGGTTCGTTCCACGAGACGATCACGACCGGCGTCGCGACCCTTCCGGCGACGGCCCCGAGCACTGTGTGGAGTGGTCGATCGATGCGGCCCCTGATCTCGTAGCCGAGCAGCTTGAGCAGCGGAATGACGATAGCGTCGCCAATTGCGCGCAGACTGGCCGACGGTCCCATTGCCGTCGCCCATCGTTGCAACCACCCCTCGAGCGCGGCAATGAACTCGGACGGCGGTGGGGTTGCGCCAGGCAACGAGCGCAGCTCTGTTTGCGCAAACGTCGCACTTATCAGGCGCCCTCGGACGCCGGTGATCATCTAGCGAGGCTGCGCCTCAGACCGCCGAGCATGTGAGGCGACTGTGTGGCTCCGCCTCGCTAGAGCCAGCATCTTCTTGCCCGCACTCCGTGCGGGCGTAGACGTCTTGAATGGCGCGCTCAAACCTGACTCGTCCGTAAGGAATCTGGCCATTCAAGACGTCTAGTCGAGGAGCAACGGCGAACACGAGCTCGGCCGCATCAATTCGAAGGTTGTCGAACCCACCGAGCTCACACAGGCGATTGGCTGATTGAGAGAGCGCTTCTTCCAGGAGCGACGTCTGAGCGGACGCGAGATGCTCATCGCGCCGATCGAAAAGTCCGCGCTGCAGAAGTCCGGCGGACAGCCGCGCATGGCGCGACCGGAGCACGCTTGCAAGGCTCTGTTCACGCGCGCCGTAGCGCTTTAGCATCGGTCGCACGGACGGCCGGAGTTGCTGCAGGACTAGATCGCAGTGGTTGGCGAGAACGGTCTGGAGCGCCGGCAAGTCGGTATTCAAGAGCGTGCGCATCCGGCGGCTCGAGTAGCGCCATCGGGCAGTGAGTGTTCCGGCGAAAGGCACGATCGCCTCCCAAACGAGACGGCCTTCGCTGGTTGTCAGCACGAATCTGTAGACCCACAGACAGTGCGGCGGAGTGTTCGCCCGGCGTTGCCGGATGTGAGTCATGACCGGGCGTTCGGGTACATGTCCGTGTGCGCTCGCTGCGGCGAACGCCCGCGATCGACTGAGCCGGCGTGATTCTTCCAGCGCGTCGTTGCGCAGGTCGAGGATGATGAGTCCGGATGGGTTCCGGGGCGAATCATCAAGGAGTTCCGGTGGCGAATGGGAGCCAAGAATCGACTCGGCTACCCGTTCCTCGTCCGGCATCCGCGTGAGCGCGGTCATCGCTCCGTGCATCCGGTTGATGCGCGACACGAGTCGTGCCACGGTGACCTCCTCGCAGGTACCGGCTGCTACCAAATGCACCGCATGCACTCTTCGCTCCTGGCCGATTCGATCTATGCGGCCGGCGCGTTGCTCCAGACGCAACGGTGTCCATGGCAGTTCGAGGTTCACCACCAGCCGGCATCGCTGATGAAGATTCAGTCCCTCGCTCGCTGTGTCGGTGGCCAGCAGCAGTCGTGCGTCGCCTCTGGTGAAACGGCGCAGCGCGTCCGCGCGTTGGTGAGGTGTCAGGCCGCCGTGCAGCTGCACCGACTCCACATCCGTGAGGACACTGCTAATCCGCTGCAGGGTGTCCCGATACTCTGTGAACACGATCGCCGGTTCGCGGGCTCTCGAAAGCAGCCGCCTCAGTGCACGCAGCTTGCTTTCGGCGGCTGCAGCCGTTCGCGCAAGTTCGAGAAGGTGCTCGAGACGACGTCGTTCCTCCGCACGATCGCGCAGGCCCGCTGAACTCAGGGCCGTGTCTGGTTCATCGTCGTCGGCTCCCATGTCATCAAACGGCAAGCCGGGCTGCATGCCTGGCGCCGCGTGCTCGTCGTTCATGAGTGTCAGCCTGCGCTCGACCGAGCGTGCGAGCGAGCCCGCGCTGCTGCACGCGCGACGCGCCAGCACCGACATCGCCAGCCTGGCGCCCGACAGACCTGTTTGAGTGGACTGGTTCCAGACCAGCTGGGCGTACGCCATCAGCGCCACATGCATCGCGGTTTCAGCATGCGTCGGTCGCACACGAAGGAGCGGCGCCCGACGAGCGACATGCCCTCCGGCCTCGGCGCGCGTGCGTCGGAACGTGATAAGCGGCTCGGATGAACCAGCGCTGCCGAGCGAACAAAGGCGCGCGAAGGCCTCGTCGTCGCCGGAATGCGGGGTCGCAGTCAGTAATACGAGCGCCCGAGCGCGATCGCCAAGCAGCGATCCCGCGGCGGCGCGGTCGGACCGGCCGGCCAGATGGTGCGCCTCGTCCAGGACCACGACGTCCCAGAGCAGCGTCTCGAGCGACCTCATGACCTCAGGGCGCTTGATGTAGTCAATCGACGCGATCACGATCGGCTCGACCGCCCATGGATTGACGTCGGCCGGGAGCTGTGTGGCGGCTCTCGCAAGGCGGCCGGCGTCGAAAATTGCGGCGTCGAGACTGAATCGGGCCCGCAGTTCCTCTTTCCATTGTTCGCGCAGGCCTGCCGGGCAGATGACCATCACCTTCGCGTCGGGCCTGCGGTGCACCACCTCGGCAATCATCAGCCCTGCCTCGATGGTCTTGCCCAGTCCAACCGCATCGGCAATCAGAAAGCGGCAGCCGTCTCCGCGGGCGAGCGCCATTGCGGGCTCGAGTTGAAAAGGGAACAGCTTCAGGTTCGCGTGTGTCGCCGCTCGCAGAGAGGTCCATGACGGCGATGCGTTCGCGAGGGTGTGTCGTGCGACATGCCGCCATCGCGCGCGGCTGACCAGCCTGGGAGACGAGGAGCCGTGAAGCCGATCGACGAGTTCGAAAGGCAACAGGAACCGGGTCCGCTCGGACCGGTTCGTCGCGCCGCACCCCGTAACCTCGACGACGGCGACGGTGTCGTAGTTTGCACAGTGATCGACTCGCCACCGTTCGCCCCTGATTCGAACGAGGTTGCCATGGTGCAGCTGCGGCGGATGCGTCGCGGGCACGGTCCTCGGGGCTGCACGACACATTCCGTCGACAGCGTGATGGTCAACGGACCGGGCGCGAGGCTGGCGAGCGGCACGCGCTGACTGCGCAAAGCCACAGAGAAATCTGGAAAGCGCGTCTCAGTGTCAGCGTATTTCGGTCGCTCCAGTAGAACGTCGATGGAGGGAAAGGTGTGCGAAATCTGCCAGCCTCGGCCGAGGCTCGTGCGTCAATTTGTGCGTAGTCGCGCGACAGTCGCGCCCAGATGGGATTCCGGAGCGTCCCAGAATTCAGCTACCAGTGGGTGTCGTTCGAGCGCCTGCTGCACGATGCCCCTCTGAATCCCTTTGCCCCTTCCGTGAATGAGCCGTACCTCACGGAGACCGGCGTCGTATGCGGCGTTCACGTATTCTTCGACAACGGATTTGATCTCGCGGGGCGCAAACGCATGAAGGTCGAGCGTGTCCTCTATCGGGACGCGAAAGTGCTCGTCAATTCCCAACTTCCAACTCCCAACTTCCAAACGTCCCGCCCGTCAGCCCGCTGCCGATGTTTGGGAATTGGGCGTTGGGCGTTGGGAGTTATCGTACGACGCTGTTACAACCGTTTTGATCCCTCCGCGGACCGAAAAATCGCCGACGACCGTCATGCGGCGCGGCTGGCAGGCGGCGACCAGGTCGTCGAGGATGGCATTCGTGACTGCTTCGTAATAGATGCCTCGGTTCCGAAAATCGATCATGTAGTACTTCAACGACTTCAATTCGATGCAGCGCTCGTCCGGTACGTAATTGATCCTGATTTCGCCGAAGTCGGGCAGGCCGGTCTTCGGGCACACCGATGTGAATTCGGGGCAGGTGATCGCGATCTCATAGTCACGTCCAGGCTGCGGATTCGGAAACGTCTCGATCGGCTTCGCGCTTGACATGACGGAAAATTCTAGCATTTTGGCCGGAAATCGCCGGGTCGCGACGCGCGTTTCGTTGACACTCTCACGCACGCGAGATAGCATTACGACACTTTTCTCAAAGTTTTCCGCCGCAGTATGAGCGCGCGCGACTGCGACGCGGGCCGACAGTCGGCGCGCATCAGCGCAAGGGGGACGAGATGGCTGAGGCCCGGAGAATGGGCAAATCCGAACTCTTTTCACATTTTGCTGATCGCTTCGAGATGAAGCGGACGCAGTCCCGAGAGTTCTTCGACGAGCTCACGAGTCTCGCCGAGAAGGAACTCAAGCGGTCGGGCGAGTTCGTGCTCCCGGGAATGGTCAAGCTGGTGGTGCAGAAGAGGAAGGCGCGAATGGGTCGAAATCCTGCAACCGGCGAAGCGATCAAGATTCCGGCGAAGACCGTCGTCAAGGCGCGCATCGCGAAGCAGCTCAAGGACACGGTTCTGCCCAAGAAGTAGCCCTGCCGCGTCGAAGGATCCTGCGGTCGACCCCACCCGGCGCCCGGCGCCGGGTTTGTTTTTTTAGACGGCTGCCAGCTGTGATGGGCGAGCGCTGGTCAGCGGGAATTCAAGGGTAAATGTGCTGCCGACGCCGACGTCGCTCGAGACGGTGATCGTGCCGTCGAGCTGCTCGACAATCTTCTTCGAAATCGCGAGGCCCAGTCCGAGACCTCGCCTCTTGGTCGTGACGAAGTCCTCGAAAATCGTTTCCAGCCGCTCTTTCGGAATGCCGCAGCCCGTGTCGGAAACCTCTACGGTAGCGTAGCCGGCAGCGCGAAGCGTCCGCACAACGACCCGTCCACGCGGCGGGGTGGCCTGCAGCGAGTTCATGATCAGGTTGCGGTACACCCGATTGAGCGCAAACAGGTCCGCTTCGATGAACAGCTGGCCGAACACGAACTCGGTTTCAATGGTCAATCCCGCCTTTTCGGCCGTCGACTGCATCGATTCAACCAGCTCGGCGATTTCCTTGTTGATGTCAACGGGGAAACGCTGGAGTGGCATCGGCCGCGCCACATTGCGGAGGTCGTCGAGCACCCGCTTCACCTGCGCGAGCTCGCGCTCGATCGTGCGCTTGAACGTCTCGCGGTATTCCTGGTCGTCGAACATCTTGACGATCAGCTTGCAGCTGTTTCCGATGTTCTGAATGGGGTGCGACAGGTCGTGCACCAGCCCGATCGAGATGCGGCCGAACATCGCCTGCCGTTCCTTCTTGCGAACGTCTTCCTGCAGCTCCACGAGCCGGTCGGCCATGTTGTTGAACGCGAGGCCGAGCTGGCCGATCTCGTCGCTCGAATCGACCTTGACGCGTTCGTCGAGCTTTCCTTCAGCAAGCGCCCGGGTTCCCCGCGTCAGCGCAAGAATCGGCTCGATGAACCGGTAGCCCCAGAAGTACCCGACACCCAGCATCACCATCAGCGCAACGGCGATGGCAATTCCGAGTTGCCTCTGCAGACGGATTGGAATGGCAAACGCTTCGTCGCGCGACTGCTCGACGATGACCGTCCAGCCAAGGGACGGCAGGCGCGCTGCCACCCCGAGCATCGGCCCGCGCGCATCGTCGTACTGATCGGAAGTGACCTCCCCGGTCGAAAGGGCTGCGAGGCGCGCGACGAGCGGATGGCCGCGCAGGTTGTCGCCTCGGGCGACGCGCGATTTCGCCGCCGGGTCGCCGTGCGCGAGGAGCTGCCCCTCGTTCGTGACGACGAGCGCGAAGCCATTTGCTCCAACGCGAATGCGATCGACCATGCGCCACATCGCCTCGAGATTGAGGCGGCCGACAAGCCAGCCGCCGCCGTCGCGATCCGCTAGCCGAACAGCGATCACAGCAGTGGGGAGGAGGGCGTCATCCACTGAAAAGCGGGATATCAGCGTACCGTTGATGTTCACGCCTTCCGAGCCCGGCACCGTGACCGTGGGCTTTCCGAGACGGCTCGATACGACGGGCTGTCCGATGTCATCGAGCAGTGTGAGCTCCCTGAACTCGGTGAACTGCAGGACGAAGTTCTTGAGAATTCGATCCTGTTGCCAGCGTTGAAGTCCGGTCTGCTGAAGATCTGCAGCGACTGCCTTCAGGATATTGACGCTCCCGGTGACATAGAGCTCGATCTGTTCGGAAACCTGGCGGGCAACATTGAGGTTGCCATCGATGACGGCTTGTTGCGCACCCGTACGAAGAGAAAAGATCGACATCGCACCGTAGCCGAGCATCGGCAGCACCGCTGCTGCGGCCAGCAAAAGCGCGAATCGCGTCGAAATCTTCCTCACTGGGTAGAGATTGGTTGTCTATCGGTGTTTTCGGTCCATTGCCAGATCGTGAACAGAGGATCGCGTGCTGAATTCTCCACACGGAAACGGCGACTGACGGCGCGCGTGCGTTGATTCCAAACCAGGAATAATGCAGGTGGATCCTCGAGAAGTGTGCGCTGCAGCCGACTAACAGCAGAACGAACTGCCGCTTCGTTGGTTGACGTTCGGAGTATTTGAAAAAGGCGTTCTGCTTCTGGATTTTCGTACCCAAACATGTTTAGGCCCTTGAACTCCCGAGCGGACCGCCAGAATATGAACGGCCTTCCAACGGTAGGCCCGCTGATCGAGTCCATCAGTACGGCGTCGAACTGGCCGGCTCGAATCCTCAGGGTGTATTCCTCGATAGGAACGACCTCAAACTGCATGTCGACGCCCACGTCGTACAGTTGTTTTTGCACTTCTAAGCCGATCCGTTCTTGAAGGCTGAAATTGTCCGGTAGAAGGCAGACGAAACGCAGGCGCGCAGGTGGCAGCGATCCTGACGCAGCACTTGGCTGAAATCCCGCCGATTCCAGGAGGGACACGGCTGCACGAGGATCGAACCCGTAGGGTTGCACCGACGTATCGTACGCCCAGTGTTGTGGCCAGAGCGGGCCCGTCGCAGGTTGGCCCCCGTTTCGGAGCACGCTTGCAATCAACCGATTGCGGTCAACGGCGCTGTTCAGGGCCCGCCTCACCAGGGCAGACGTGAATGGTGGCTTTCTGGAATTGAAGGCGATCAGGAATTGGTAATTGCGCGGGAAGGATACTGTCTGGATGTCGTCACTTTGAACGAATTCCAATGCCTCTGGAGGCACGTCGGTAGACATGTCGACTTCACTTCGCAGGAGGCTCGTCCACGTTGTTCTGAGCGTGTCAAAAGGCTTGATGACGATTTGATCGATTCTGGGCGCGCCAAGGTAGTAACGATCGAAACGCTCGAGCAACACACCCTCGGAATCTCGTCTTACCAGTCGGAACGCCCCAGTTCCTACATTGTCTCGACCGATGTCGAGTGGAAAGTCCAATTCTTCGGGTAACAGAGCGGACGGCTGAGAGAGTTCAACAACCAACTCGAGTTCGGTGTCGGGGTGAACGTCAACGATGTCGCTTAGTGAGGGGTACAGTGCTCGGTTGGCGGCGCGCTCGATGGCGCGTTTGAGTGCTTCAGCGGCGATCGTGGATGTAAGTTTCGTCCCGTCGTGAAATTCGACGTCGCCACGCAGCCGAAGTCGCAACCGCATGCCGTCGCTTTCCCACGACCAGCTTTCGGCGAGTCGCGGAAGAGCCCGTCCATCGACACCGAACGTTACCTGGGTCAGACCCTCCAGCGTAAAGATATTAATCAGTTGCCCGAGACCCAACTCCGTTCCAGAGGGTCCCGCTTCGGGAAAGCCGATGGTTAGTACAACGCGTTGCGCCGGAGCGTCAGACGCTGCCGACTGACAGCCGATTCCGCTCAAAAAAACAACGCCGCACCAAAACCACAGGGCGGTGCGGCGTTTAATGACCGAGGAGCAGCGGGCTGAAGCCCGCGGGCGGCTTCTTAGTTCTTCTTCTCCTGAGGAGAGTTGTCCTCCACGACCCATGGGCAAAAGTTCTGCGGTTTTCTGGTGGTCGATGCCTTCTTGATAACGGTGATTTTCATGAGTGTAACTCCGTTCTTGTTGAATGGGCCGATTGTTGGCTACACGATTGCTGCTGTGGTTCGTTCCGCCAGCCCGAGGACGGCGGACTCGAATGCACCCTTGTGACATGACGGCTGATACATGTCACGAAGCTCGGTGTGCGCGGCGACGGAACATCCTCCACCGCACACGGGAATGAACGAACAGTCACCGCACTCCTCTTTTTTGGGACTGAGGCGCTCGAATCGTTCGGCGGCCGCCTGCCGCCAGGTCTCCTGCCGCCCGTCGATGTGACCGGTCGAATCGGTTTTCGATCCGGTGAAGCCCGGACATGCGTACAGAGCCCCATCGGGGCCAATGGTGTGCGCGTGACGACGGTGTATCTCGCAGGGGCCCATATGAACGCCGTCCGGCGTCGGGAAGCCGCGTTTCCGGGTTTCGTTCCGAAGGAACGCCATCTTCTCGTCGACGAAGTGGCACGAATCGCACACGCTCGACCCTTTGGTCGAGCCGGCGCCGGCGCTCGTCATGCACGTTCCGTTCAGCGGCTTGTCACCGCTGCCAACGAGGGTCAGCGGAATCACGCCTATGGGCGTCGTCTCGGGTGCCTTGATAATCGGTTTGAAGTTGATTTTGACGATCTTGTCGGCGAATTCCTGCTGACGCAGATAGTCGAGTAGCGCGGGATACGTGTCTGCGCTCGACTCGTCGAAGTTGCCGCCGATCGTAATCGGAACCTTGTGCGCGACGCGCCGGACATTGTCGATGATTTTGTCGAACGTGCCCTGTCGTCCGCGAAGCGGCCGCATCCGGTTGTGTGTCTCGCGGTCGCCGTCGAGCGTGATCTTGATGCCGTATAGGCCGCACGCGACCAGACGATCCACGACCTCGGGGGTGAGGAGAAGCCCGTTGGTGATCAGGCTGACGCCCGGCTGAATGCCACGCTCCGTGCACAGGTCGCGGCATCGCTCGGCCAGGTAATAGGCAACTGGCAGATTCAGCAGCGGCTCCCCCCCGAACAGCGTGAGCACGAATTTTTCCGGCCGGAGCACGTCCATTCGCTGCTCAATCCAGTCGATGACTTTGCTGGCGGTCTCGAGCGACATCTTTTCGGCGAACTTGTTGTAATCGCCGTGATCGCCCTGAAAGCAGTAATCGCACGCAAAGTTGCACTGCAGCGTCGTCAGTACCGTAACTCGGAGCTGTTCAGTGTCTTCGCGAAGCGTGTGGAAGTACTGGTCGAGCGACTGGTTTTCCTCGTCGCGGCTTTCGACAAGGAACCCGTTCTCGATAAGCGCATCGACTGTGCCGCGCTCCTCGTCGTCGAACCGCGATAATCCGTCCGAAATCCGCTCGATGAGTGCCGCAACGTCGGGCGAAACGAGCAGCTGGGCATCCGAGAAGGTGTTCATCAAGAACACCTCATTCCTGTCGGGCAGCGGCACTTGAACGTTGAAGCGCGAGGCCTGCATAGTCCGTCCGTCCTGGCTCTGAAGCGACACGAACCGTCGCCAAGCTCAGCCGTCGTGTTACGGTTGAGGATGATTTAGCCGCACGGAGAGCGAGACCTGCGGCTCGGTCATACAGATGAGCAACGGCTGTGCCGGAGGAAGGAAGCGGGCGAAGCTTCTACTGCGGCGGCGCGGTCTTATTACTGGAGTTGCGCGGAATTATTACTGCAATGCGTCGACGCGAGGAAAAGCGGCAAGCAACTCGCACGAGACGTAACGCCATTCGTATCGGTCAACCTGTTGCTGCGCGCCCCCATCGCACCCGCCGGACACAGCGCGATAGCTGTTGCTGAGGTAGGTTTTTCTCTCCGAAATCGCCGACTCGACCATAGCGGCTAATTTCTTGGCCGCCTATACAGATCCTTGCCCGCGTGTAAGTACCGTCTACCGCGTCCGCTACGTGACGAATGCGGCGCGGCGGTCCCTTGTGATCCCGCACCCGGAGCGGCGGCGTCAATTGCCGCGAATCTTCCGGGCGATCTCCCGAATCTCCAGGCGGTCCATCTTGAATTTCAGCGTGCTGAGCGGAATACCCAGCGTCCGGGCGGTCGCCGTTACGTTCCACCCTCCCTTTTCGAGGGCCCGAATGATGAAGTTGCGCTCGAACGTCGACACCGCCCGTTCGAGCAGGTTCTCGGCCGCCGGTCCCTGGTTGTCGAGCTGCGCGACGTGGAACTCGGTACGGAAGGTCCTCGTCAGTGATCCATTCCTTGTCGGAGATGGCCACCAGGCGCTCGATGAGGTTTTCCAGCTCGCGGATGTTGCCGGGCCACCAATAGGCGCCCAGGATGCGCAGCGTGGAATCGGCGATTCCCTGAACGTTTTTCCGGAACTTTACGTTGTACCGCCGTAGAAGGAACCGAACCAGGTCGGGGAGGTCCTCGATGCGGTCGCGGAGCGGTGGCATCCGCAAGGGAATGACATTCAGCCGGTAATACAAGTCCTCGCGAAACGTGCCCTCTTTGACGGCATTCTCCAGGTCGGTGTTGGTGGCCGCAATCAGCCGGAATTCGGTCTTGATGGGATGCGTTCCGCCAACCCGTTCGATCTCGCCTTCCTGAATGGCGCGAAGCAGTTTCGCCTGCAGTTCGTAGCGAAGGTCGCCAATCTCGTCAAGGAACAACGTCCCGCCGCTCGCGAGCTCGAACTTGCCGAGGTGCTGGCGGATCGCGCCTGTGAACGCGCCTTTTTCGTGCCCGAACAAGGTGCTCTCGACCAGTTCCTTGGGTATCGCGGCGAGGTTCACCGCGACGAACGGCGTCTCGGAGGTGCCCGACTCGCGGTGGATCATGCGCGCCAGCAGCTCCTTTCCCGTGCCGCTCTCGCCCAGAATCAGCACAGTCGCCGAAAGGCGTGCGACCTTCCGGGCCGTTTCGATGACATCGCGCGTCGCACGGCTCGGACCGACGACGAACTCGCGGTCCACCTGCTCGGCAACTTCGGCCCGAAGCCGAATAAGATGCCGATTGAGATCCTGGCGTTCGCTTTGCGTTGGCGACGAGCGTGCGCATGCCTTCGAGATCGAAGTCTTTCGAGATGTAGTGATACGCGCCGTGACGCATGGCCTCGATCGCTGCGTCGAGCTCCTTGATGGCCGAGATGACGATCACTTCCACGTAGGGATAGTTCTCCCTTCGCAATTCGGAGCACTTCGAAGCCGCTGATGCCCGGAAGTCGGATGTCGAGCAGCATCAAATCGACGTCCTCCTTTTCCATCAGCTGAAGCGCGGATTCGCCGGTCGCCGCTCGAAGCACACGGTAGTCGCGCTTCAGAGCGGCGGTGAGCGTGTCGCGCATCCCCTCGTCATCGTCGACGACGAGGATGGTCTTTCCACGTTCAGACATGTCGGCGCCGCGAGTATAGCGCGCCCTGCCCGCCTTCGCTCCGCTTCAGCGAGGCAAGCTTCTTCGCTTCGTGCTGCTCCTTGACACTCACGAATTGCGTTCGATAACGTCGGGGCAATGTATGACATTGTTGTAATCGGCGCCGGCACGGGCGGATATGTCGCTGCGATTCGCGCCGCTCAATTGGGCAAGAAGGTGGCAGTCGTCGAGAAGCAGAAGTCGCTCGGCGGTACCTGTCTGATCTGGGGGTGCATTCCGACGAAAGCCCTTTTGGAGCACGCGCATGCGTTCAAGATCATTCAGAACGCAAAGGAGTGGGGTGTCGCGTTGCCGGCCGGCGCGCCAGCCATCGACATGCGTCAGGTACACACGCGCAAGGACAAGATTGTCGCGGGCCTGACCAGAGGCGTTGAATTTCTATTCAAGAAGAACAAGATTGACTGGATCAAAGGCACTGCGCGCCTTGCCGGACCCGGCAAGGTGGAGGTCTTTGAAGGTGACAAGCAGACCTTGACGACAACTGACGTCATCATTGCTACGGGATCCGCGCCGCGCAGCATTCCAGATGTCGTGCTCGACGGCACTCGAATCATCACCAGCGACGAAGCGATTCACCTGAGCGAAATACCAAAATCGCTGGTGATTCTTGGAGCGGGCGCGGTCGGTGTCGAGTTCGCGTCCATCTTCCGTCGGTTCGGCAGCGACGTCACCGTGATTGAATTGCTGCCGCGCCTCACGCCTTCCGAAGACGAGACCATTTCAGCGGAGCTCGAAAAGTCCTTTCGCAGGCAGGGCATCAAGGTGCTCACGGGAACGCGTATCACCACCGCGGCGGCGAGCGACAACAGCGTCGAGATCCAGGCCGTGACACAGGATCGGACGTCCCATTCCCTGGCGGCGGATGTTCTTCTCGTTGCGACCGGCCGAAGACCGGTGACGTCAGGGCTGGGCGCCGAAGAGGCCGGCATCCGCATGGAAAAGGGTTACGTGATCGTGGACTCGGCCTATCGAACGTCTGTACCGAACATTTCAGCCATCGGCGATGTGATCGCTCTCGAGGACGGCACACCGCATCCGCAACTTGCGCACGTGTCGTCGGCGGAAGGCATTGCCGTGGCGGAACGTCTGGCGGGGCTGGACGTGCGGCCGCTGAACTACGATCACGTTCCGAACTGCACGTATTGCGAGCCCGAGATCGGCAGCGTTGGTCTGACTGAGGCCGAGGCCAGGAACCGTGGTTACAACGTGCGAGTAGGGTCGTTCCCGTTTGGTGTGCTCGGGCGGGCCAAAATGGCCGGCGAAACTGAAGGGCTTGTGAAAATCGTCGCCGACGCGCGGTACGATGAAGTGCTGGGTGTGCACATGATCGGATCCCGATCGACCGAACTGGTTGCCGAAGCGACTGTGGCGCTGCGGCTCGAGTGCACAGTCGAGGAGCTCATCAAGACGATTCACGCACACCCCACGTTCTCGGAAGCGGTCGGCGAGGCGGCTCACGCAGCGCACGGCGCAGCGATACACATATAGAACATGCCTACATCCGTCGTCATGCCCCAGATGGGCGAGTCGATTGCCGAAGGGACAATCGTTCGCTGGATCAAGAAGGTTGGCGACTCTGTCGAGCGGGACGAACCGCTCTTCGAGATAACCACCGACAAAGTCGACGCAGAGATTCCAGCTCCTGCCGCCGGAGTGCTCACGGAGATCAAGGTCAAGGAAGGCGAAACGGTCGCGGTCAATACCGTCGTCGGCACCATCGGTCAACCTGGCGAACGGCCAGAGCCCGCGTCCGAAACGCCTGCGGCCGGCGTTCGTGAGAAGGCGGAAGTAGCGGCGGCGTCCACGCAGGCCACGCAGGCGCAGGGCGACGGCGATCGTACGCGCGCGTCCAGACCGGCGGCGTCGGCCTCGCCAGACGATGTTCGCCGAGGGCGCTCGTCGCCGCTCGTGCGCCGGATAGCGCGCGACAACAACGTCGACATCGCAGAGATTCGCGGCTCGGGCATCGGCGGTCGCGTCACCAAGGGCGACATACTGGCGCACCTCGATAGGCCTCAGGCCTCAGGGCCCAGGGAACAGGGCTCACTCAGGGAACAGGGCTCACTCGGGGATCGGGGCTTACTCGGGGATCGGGGATCGGGGCTCAGGGATCAAAGAAGTCAGGCGCAAGTTACCGCCCCTGGTGCGGAAACGGGAACCAGGCCTGCAGCTAGCCAGGAAGCACGACCCGGAACAGTGTCGACGGATCGCGTCGAGATTCAGCCGCTCTCGCCCATGCGAAAAATCATCGCCGAGCGCATGGTGCTCAGCCGGCGAACGTCGGCGCACGTGCATTCGGTATTCCACGTCGATTTTTCGCACGTCGAGAAGATCCGGCGCGAGAACAAGGAAGAGTACGCCCGGTTGGGGGCCCGCCTTACGTACATGGCGTTCATCGCCAGCGCGGTCATTGATGCGATTCGACACCATCCGATCATCAACGCATCACTCGACGGAGAGAACGTCATCTACAAGAAGAACGTCCACCTTGGAATCGCGGTGGCGCTGGAGAGTGGGCTGATCGTCCCCGTCATCAGCAATGCCGACGAGAAAAACCTTCTTGGGCTGAGTCGGGCCATTGCGGACATCGCCGATCGTGCACGGTCGAAGCAACTCAGGCCGGATGAGGTACAGGGTGGAACCTTCACGATTACCAATCCCGGCCAGTTCGGCGCTCAGTTCGGGATGCCAATCATCAATCAGCCGCAGGTGGCCATTCTTGGGGTTGGCACCATCGAAAAACGACCGGTCGTGATCGACGACGCCATCGCGATTCGTACCATGGCGTATCTGACGCTTGGCTACGATCACCGGCTGGTCGATGGAGCTGTTGCGGATCAGTTCGTGGCGAATGTGAAGAGACACCTCGAGAGCTTTGATGTCGACAAGATCTAGCGAGGCTCTGCAGGTGTGTGAGCTGGAAGTTCGCCGGCTGGGCATCGTCCCCTACGCTGAAGCGCTTGCATTGCAGCGTGCACTGGTCGAGGAACGCCGAGCCAATCGTGTGCCGGATCTGCTCATCCTGCTTCAGCACCCGCCGGTCATCACCGTCGGGGTGCGCGGCGACGGCGGACGTTCGCACATCGTCGCCGACACGGATCGCCTTGCAGCGCTCGGCGTCGCGGTGTCGGAAACCGGCCGCGGCGGCGACGTCACATATCACGGACCAGGGCAGATTGTCGGCTACCCGATTCTCGATCTACGCCCCGACCGCTGCGACGTGCACCGGTATGTGCGCGATGTCGAGGAAGTGATGATTCGGACCTGCGTGGATTACGGTGTGCCGGCGGGACGAATCGCCGGTCTGACGGGCGCGTGGGTCGGACCAGACAAGATCGGAGCGATCGGCGTCCGAATCTCACGCTGGATCACGAGCCACGGCTTCGCGTTCAACGTCAGCACCGACCTCGGCTATTTCGACTTGATCGTTCCTTGCGGTATTGCCGATCGCGGCGTCACTTCGCTGCAGCGTGTTCTAGGCCGCAGCGTAAACATTGCCAACGTAGAGGAATCGCTTATCTGCCATTTCGCGGCGGTGTTTGGACGGACCGTTACGCATCTGGCGGAGAAATCCGCATAAGTACTGCTTCGGCCACGCCTCTTCCGGCGACCGCGGTCACTTCAATGCGCGCGTTCTGCCAGGTGACCGTGTCACCAACGATTGTCGGTCGGCCAAGGAGCGTCAGGACGAGGCCGCTTATGGTCGTGACCTTCGGGTGTTCGAGGTTGCAGCCGAGCGCTTCGCCGGCCTCCTGCAGACGAACGGTGCCGCGGGCACGGATGCGGCCAGGCGTAAGCTGCACGATCGACATCGGACCGTGTGCCTCCTCGATGTCGCCGACGACTTCCTCAAACAGGTCTTCCATCGTGACCAAACCCGCCGTCCCGCCGTGCTGATCCATCACGACCGCCATCTGCGCGCGGTAACGACGCATGGCCGCGAGCACCTCGTCGAGCGGCATAGGTCCCGGCACGTAAGGCAGCGGCCGCGCGTCACGCGCGGTGACCGGCCCATCCGCGACCAGGTGCCGCAGAATCTGCTTGATGTGCAGGCTCCCGATGATGTTGTCGAGGCTGCCGCTGTACACGGGATATCGCGTGTGGCCGTTTGTCTGCACGATGTTCTGCAACTCGTCGCGGCTCGTGCCGACTGCGATTCCCGTCAGCATCACGCGTGGCACCATCACCTCACCGGCGGTCAGATCGCCGAACTGAAAGAGGTCACGCAGGATCTCGCCCGATTCACCCCTCAACAGGCCTCCTTCCTGACTCTCTTCGATGATGTACTGCAGCTCTTCTGTGGTGTGGTACCGCTCGGCTGCGACCGCCTCGCGTCGCACGCCCACCAGACGCAGTAACCCGTTGCCGATCGCGTTCAGCGCAACGATCACCGGCAGCAGCGCCGTCTCGATCGCCAGTATCAGCGGCGTCACATACAGGGCGGTGCGCGCGGCGCGCTGGAGAGCGAGGGCTTTCGGCACCATTTCGCCGAGCACGATGTGCAGGTAAGTCAGAAAGCCGATCGCGATAACACTGGCCAGTGCGTGAGCAGCAATCCAGCGAGCCTGCTCCAACGCCTCGAGGCGGACCGCGATCCATTCGGCGAGGACATGTTCGCCGTACATGCCGAGGCCGAGGCTCGCGACCGAAATGCCCACTTGCGTCGTAGCGATGTAGCGGTCTTGCCGTTTCGGATCTTCGAGAATGTGCAGCACGCGTCGGGCGAGCCGGCTGCCTTGCGCCGCCTGATACTCGATGCTCGCGCGAGGCGCACCGACGATCGCGAACTCCGCTGCGACGAACAGTCCGTTCGCCAGCACGAGCAGCAGGACGATCAAGAGTACGACGGCGATGGAGGTCATTTCTCGGCCTCTACCGGCGTGGGCACCACACGTGCGGCAATCAACGTCTGAACGGCGCGTTCGGCGACTCGCTCGACCTCGAGCTCATATTCGCCAACGGTCACGCGGTCGCCGGGTGTCGGCAGCCGGCCAAGTACCGCCGTGACGAGGCCGCTCATGGTTGACGCGTCCGTTTCCCACGAGGTGTTCAGCAGGGCGGCTGCGTCGTCCACCGCCATTTCACCGGGGATGCGAACACGTCCGTCGCCGAGCGTTTCCACCAGCGGCTCGCCCGCCTTGAACTCGTCTCCGACGTTGCCGAGCAGCTCCGAGAGCACGTCTTCGAGTGTGAGCAGGCCGGCAGTTCCCCCGAATTCGTCCACGACGAGCGCCTGATGCGCCCGGCGTTCGCGCAACTCACGCAGGACTCGATCGATCGTGACGCTTTCGTGCACGCTGGCGATCGGCCGCAGGAGACTGTTCAGCGCGACCGGCTGTTCGCCCGTAACGCGCCAGCGCACCAGGTCCTTCGTATGCAGCATGCCGATCACGTTGTCGATCGATCCGCGATAAACGGGCAGCCGTGAGAATGGGCTCTGGGCGACGATCGCGACGACCTCGGCGAGTGGTGTGTCAATGTCGATCGTCGCAATCTTCCGGCGCGGGACCATCAATTGCTTCGCCTGTTTGAGGTTCAGCCGCAGAGCGCGCTGCAGGCGACGGTGCTCGTCCGGTTCGAGCAGTCCACCATCACGGCTCTCGGCGATCAGCAGCTCAATCTCCTCTGGCGAATGCAGATGGCGATGGGCCGGTGCTGGCGATCCGATGAGCCGCAACAGCAGAAGGCCGGTGCCGTTCAGCCATTTGATGAAGGGGCGATACAGCCAGACCGACGGCAGCATCGGCACCAGCGTGTACAGGGCGGTTTGGGTCGGGTATTGGAGCGCGAGCGATTTCGGAACCAGTTCTGCAAAGATCACCTGCGCTGCGGTCAGCACGAGGAGTACGACAACCGCGGACGTCGATTGCGCCGCGATTTCCTGGAGACCGCCGAGTCCGACGAAAACCGGAGTCAGCCAGACCGCGACCGTGCGCTGCGCGTACGCACCGAGAGCGAGGCTCGAGAGCGTAATGCCGATCTGGCACGCTGCGATGTATCGATCCAGCGCGGCGGGTGACTCGATTCGCGGGAGCAGCCATGCCGCGAACGGATTTCCATCATCCGCAAGCTGTCGGATTCGGCTGCGCCGGACGCCGACGGCAGAAAACTCCGCGGCGACGTAGACGGCGTTGATGAAGATCAGCGCCGCGATGATGAAGATGGCCGAGGCGATCACATGATCAACTCGCCGGGTCTCAACGGCCGGCGAATTGAGGCTTGTCGGTGCGCGCCGCCAGACGCGCCGCCAGTTCCAGCGCGAGCGTCGCGACGCGCGCGGTCCCGGCCGCGTCGATCCGCGGCCAGTCGTCCCCCGGCGCGTGGTAGTCGTCGTGGAACCCCGTAAAGAAATGAAGCGACGGTATGCGCCTGTCGAGGAACGACGAGTCGTCGCTGCGGCCTGCGCCCGGACCGCCCGGGCGTACGTCGATGCCGGCCGTTTTCGCCGCCGTGTCGACGTCGGCGCGGAGCGACGAGGCGCTGGCAAGGCCGCCAACTTCAACCCGTCCGCGCGAGCGACCGATCATGTCGAGATTGACCATCGCCAGGGTGTCCGGGAGTGGAACGGCAGGGTGATTCGTGTAATGCGCCGACCCGAGGAGTCCTCGTTCTTCACCCGCGAACGCGATGAAAACGAGCGAGCGCGGAAATCGTGACGGGTCAGCCGACGCGGCGCGCGCGATCTCAATCAGCGCTGCGACGCCAGACGCGTTGTCGTCGGCTCCGTTATGGATTTCACCGGTGCGGTCGGGCGTGCTCGAAAAGCGTCCCCCGAGACCGACGTGGTCATAGTGGCCGCCGAGCACCAACGCCTCGTTTTTCCGCGCGCCGTCGGTGCCAGCCAGAATACCTACCACGTTGCGAACCGTGCGCACGTTGCTGGCGAGCTCCTGCGAGTAGTCGACGGCGGCGTCGGGGAGTGGTCGCGAGCGCGGAATCAGATCGCGATCGATCATCGCAGCCATCTCGTCGAGGTCAAACTCGGCGAGGACTGGTGCCATCTCGTCGCGGCGGACCCGAAGCACGGGTATCGCCTGATCCTCGACGTCGCCCTCGATCAGGAACGTACGATAGTTGGCTTCATCAGTACGGTGTGACGGATCAGAAATTACCAACAGTGCGACGGCACCGCGCGTCCGCGCGGCCTGCGCCTTCGCGTATAACGTCGTTTCCCGCAGCGGTCGGGCTCCGTTGAGCCGGCTGTCGGTGCGCCTCTCCTGAGGCTCGTGCGAGAAGATGAGCACCGCCTTTCCTCGCACATCCAGTCCTGCGTAATCGTCATATTCGAACGCGGGCGCGGAGATGCCGTATCCGGCAAACACGACAGGAACATCTTTCAACGTGGTGACGGCCTGTGCGGGGGTTGCGGCGAGTGGAAAGTACGACTCACCAATGGAAAGCCGTATCGATCCCCGGCGCGATCGAAAAGTGAGAGCGTTGTCATCCCCGACCGTGACGCCCGCTACGAGCTCGAACGGCTGAAACCAGTCGCCGTTCTCCCCGGCAGGTCGCAGGCCGGCGTCCTTGAACGCCGTGGCGATGTAGTCGGCTGCTTTGTCGAGTCCGGAGCTGCCGTTTGCCCGTCCTTGAAGATCGTCCGACGCGAGGAACTTGATGTGGGTGAGAATCCGGTCTGGGTCGATGGGCGGAGTGGCCGCAATCAGCGGTGCCAGCACTCCAGCCGCCAGCCCGACCGCCGCCAGGAGCGCCGGCAGAACCGCGGAAACACCGAGTCGTCGCCGCATCGGTTCCATCCTATCCTAGCCGCCAAGCGCGGCCTGCAGTTGCACGCGCTCGCGGGTGGTGAGCTCAGGCACGCGCGTTTGGACGATGCCGCCTGCGCCCAGCCTCGCTGGCAGGATACCCGAACGGTCTCGCACACCAAATTCTCCCTTGAGCTGTGTGAGAACGCTGAACGACTGGCGCGATGAGGTGACCAGCGCCGCCGTGATTCGTGCGGCTGCCGCACCAAGGACGTATGGTCCAGGTGGCCACAAATGCCGCACACGCGCTTCCAGGCGTGCCAAAGCTACCTGGGACAAGACCGCTTGCAGCGGATAGCCGCCGATGGCCCCCTCGCTCCAGGGCACCACGAAGGACGAGGGCGGCGCGCCAAGCACGGTCAGCATCACTTCGCGAGGCGAACAGCCTGCTTCGAGTGCGGTCACAGCGACGACCGAAGACACCAGGGCCTCAGGTGACGAGCCAATCAGACGCCGTCGATCGATCCCGGCTTCTGTCGCCGCAAATGCGATCAGGCCACCCTGCGATGCGCCAGCAAACACGAGCGGCGCCTTGCCAAGGTATGGAGTGAGCCGTTTGATCATCGCGAGTCCTTCGTCGCCCATCCATTCGGCGCCTGATCCGAACCGGTCCGCAATGACGCACACACTGCAGCCGGTCACACGGCTTAGGTCGTCGGTTCCGTCGAGCCGAGTGTGGAACGGCACGATCGCGGCCGACTGGCGAATATCGAGGGCCTTTCCTCGTGCAGCTGAAGCGGCCTCGTCAATCAAGAACAGCCGGCCGACGCGATCGGACACGGCCAACGCGTGCGCGGTTGCACCGGCAACGTGACCCGCGCCGACGATCGCAACTGTGGACATGGTGAACGCGTCGTTCACTCTTCCAGGTTCTTGCTTCTCAGTTCGTGTTCAGGTTCCGAAATCGTTGCGTCAACTTTCAGACCAGGACCGAACGTGAACACGAACCGAGAACGGAGAAGTGAGAAGTGTGAACGACACGTGTATTGTATAAAGGCGGCGACATGACCGGCGACAAAGTCGCATTCGTTACGGGTGGGTCACGCGGAATCGGACAAGCCATTGCGCGTGCGTTAGCGCGGGCAGGCACACGTGTAGCGATCACGGCAACGTCGGACGACACACTGCGAAGAGCCGCCCGCGAGCTGGCGTCGGAACCGAACAATGCAGAAGTGCTGCCGATTCGGGCCGATGTGAGAGACCTCACCCAGGTGGAGCAGGCTCTCGACGCCGCCGTGCGGCATTTCGGGGGCATCGACGTGCTGGTCAACAACGCCGGCATAGGTGTGTTTCGTGCCGTTGGCGACATGGCCGTCGACGATTGGCAGAAAATCCTTGATACGAATCTGACCGGCGTTTTTTACTGCTGCCGCGCGGCGTTGCCGCATCTGCGCGCGCGCGGCGGCGGGTGGATTATCAATATCAGCAGCCTGTCGGGCAAACACCCGTTTGCGGATGGGGCCGCGTACTGTGCCTCGAAAGCGGGACTCAACGCATTCAGCGAAGCCCTGATGCAGGAAGTACGGCACGACGGCATCCGCGTGGCTTGTGTAATGCCGGGTTCGGTTCGCACGGAATTCACAGGCAAAGCCGCTGGGAACGACGACTGGAAGCTTTCACCCGATGATGTGGCGAAGGTCGTTGTCGATTTGCTGGCCTATCCATCCATGAGCCTGCCGAGCGCGGTTGAGATACGACCCGCGCGGCCGCTCAGGAAGTCGTAATGGCCGATTCCCCGGCATCCAATACGGTGTCGCCGCCAATCGGTGCGATTGCGCATTACAACCTGCTCGAGCTGCTGGAACCTGCCGGTCCCGGTGATCTATACCGAGCGCGGGACACACGGCTCGGACGTACGGTGACCATCCGAGTGCTTCCCTCAGGCTTTGCCCGCGATCCGGATGAGCGCGCGGCGCTGATTCAGCGGGCAGGGGTGCTCGCCACGCTGTCGCACCCGAACGTGACGGCCCTGTTCGACGTCGGCGACCATGAGGGCCGGCTCTATCTCGTGTTCGAGTTTCTCAAGGGCCAGTCACTTCGCGCCGAGATGGCCGGGCGCATGATGAATGTGCGACGAGCGTTGGAGCTGGCAGTGCAGATTGCGGATGCGGTATCGGACGCCCATTCCGCAGGGTTCATCCATGGCGGCTTGAGCCCGGAATCGATTGTGATTACCGCCAAGGGCCACGCCAAGATCCCGGCTCTCGAGCTGGCCAGTCGCGCCGGGTTCGACCCGAACGCCGCCAGTATCCGGCTCCACGACTACGATTCACCCGAGGAGGCGCGAGGCCAGGCGGCCGACGAACGCTCGGATATCTATTCTGTCGGCGCCGTTCTCTACGAAATGCTCACCACGCGGAGGCCGCCGCACCGCGGCGCCGCGGCGCCGAGCGCATCCAATCGGCACGTGCCTCGAGAGGTGGACGAGGTCGTCTTGAAAGCAGTTGCTCCCAACCCGGCATCCCGGCATCAGAGTGCGGCGACGCTCGCCGCGGAGCTGAGAACCGTCGCGGCGACGCTCGACTCGCGCGGAGGGACCGACGATGAGGAGGAACATGCGCGGCCCCCTGGGGCACACATCGGGCGAGCGCTGACGATCGCTGCCCTGATTCTGCTCAGTCTTGCTTTCCTGATTTGGTGGACGGCGTAGTCAGGATCTGACCCAGTCGATCAGAGAAGGCCGAACGCGCGAGCACCTCGTCGATACCTGCCGTACGTGCGGCGTTGATGACATCGGTCTGGACGTGGGAGACGTAGCCAAGGGTGCGAATTGATCGAAGCCCGGGGTCCGATTTCATCGCGGCTATGGTTTCCAGCGGGCGAAGCTTGGTGCCGCTCAGATCGAAGATCACGAGAGCAGGCCGCTTTTCTCGGATGCGCGCGAGCACCATCTCCGGGTTGCGCTCGAAATATATTTCTGCCCCAACCACCCTTGCAGCGGTTGAGATCTTGACGGAAAAAATCAGGTCATCGACGACGCACAGGACCATGGGTGGAGGTTAGAGGTTACAGGTGACCGGTGGGGTAGAGGTTACAGGGTACAGGTTACAGGTTACAGGTTATAGGGGATACGGATGATTCTGGAAGTGCGAGCCGTGGCGCCGTTCTACAAGAACGGATTCGTCGTCGGTTGCGATCGGACGCGCGACGCGATCGTGATCGACCCGGGCGATGAGGTTGAACAGCTCATCGATGCCGCGCGACGTCACTCGCTGACTGTCAGATACATCCTGCTTACCCACGCACATGTGGATCACATCACGGGTGTCGGTCTGGCGAAATCTGCGTTCGACGCGCCAGTCTACCTCCACAGAGATGACCTGCCATTCTACGAACACGCAGTGGAACAGGGACACATGTTCGGCCTGGCTGTACAGCAGCCCCCACCCGTTGATGTGTTCTACGACAGGTCGCCGATACGATTCGGCGATTACGAGGTCCGTGTCCATCACACTCCCGGGCACTGCCCGGGTGGAGTGTGTCTGGAGATCACGCAAGCAGCGCCCCACCTGTTTGTCGGTGACACGCTCTTTGCCGGCTCGATCGGCCGCACCGACCTGCCCGGCGGCAATTACGAAGTTCTGATGCAATCGATCACCCAGGTCCTCTTTTCTCTAGGGGACGATGCGATGGTTCATCCTGGGCACGGCCCGGACACCACGATTCATCACGAGCGAACCACGAACCCTTTCGTGCTCGAATACCTGGCGTCGAAACGCTGACCGTCCTATTCCTCGTCACGGAGCGCCACGAGCTCGATGCGGCCGACGCCCAGCCGGTCGCCCGACTTGAGACGCGCTTTCTCGATTCGCTCGCCGTTGACGAAGGTCCCGTTCGTACTTTCCAGATCGCGCACTTCGAGGGTACCGTCCGGCGCTACTGTCAATCGGCAGTGCACGCGTGAGACGAGGGGTGCGTCCACGATGAAATCCGCGCCGGTTGCACGGCCTACGGTGCGAATGCTTCCCGGGAGGAGTCGGAATGTCTTCTCTGGCTTGCCCGCATCCATGGTTCGCAAGATCCACATAGTGCGATTCTAAGAGCTGCGCGAGCCTAGTACGCGAGCAGCAGTCGAGCCGCGCGTTCTATCGACTCTTCCGAGGGGAGAAAGTACTCCTCGAGTGGAGGAGAGTACGGCACAGGCGTATCGAGCGCGCCAAGAATGCGCACGGGTGCGTCGAGGGATTCGAACGCTTCTTCCTGAATGACGGCCGCCACGCTCTCGCCAATACCGCCCGTTCGAGAGTCTTCGTGAACGATGAGAACCTTGCCACAATGGCGCGCCACGTTGAGCACGGCCGGCTTGTCGAGCGGCGAGAGCGTCCGCAGATCCAGAACACTGGTAGTCACACCTTCGACACCGAGACGTTCTGCGACCCGCAGCGCGACGTGCACGTACGCGCCGTACGACACAATCGCCAGATCATCGCCGGCTCGACGCAGCGCAGCCCTGCCGATCGGGATTGGCGCGGGCAGTACCTCATCGAGCGCCTGCTTGATCGCCGGGTCGCGGTAAAGCGCGATGTGCTCGTAGTAGAGAACGGGGTCGGGATCCGCCACCGCCGCCGCCATGAGCGCACGAGCGTCCTGGGGAGTCGAGGGCACGACGATCTTGAGCCCCGGCGTCCGGTAAAACCACGGCTCTGTGTTCTGACTGTGATAGGGACCGGCGTGCCGCAGACCTCCCCACGGCATCCGCACCACTATGGGTACGGATCCGCCCCAGCGGTACCGAATCTTGGCGGCGTTGTTCACGAGCTGATTGAACCCGGTTGCGACGAAATCGTTGAACTGCATCTCGCCAATCGGCCGCAACCCGGCCAGCGCCGCTCCGACGCAAACGCCGAGCACGCCTGCTTCGGACAACGGTGAGTTCACGATGCGATCGCCAAACCGCTCGAGCAGAGGTCGGAGTAGTAGAAATGCGTTGCCATATCGACCGCCCACGTCCTCGCCATAGATAAACACTCGCGGATCGGAGGCGAGCGCGTCGGTGATGCCCAGCCTGATCGCGTCGAGAAACGTCATCCCTCCGGTGGAGTAAGGGATTCCTTTTTCGACGGGCGGCTGCGGCGGATCGAGATCGATGCCGAGACGGCTTGCCGGGTCGAGCGGCTCGAGTCTCACCCGGGGCGACTCCGCCGCAAATACTCCCCGTGCCGCGGTCTCAGGCTCGGGCCAGGGAGCGTCGATAATCGCCTGCGCTTCGGCCTCGACCAGCTCTTCTGCTTCACGTTTCAGGCGCTCGACGTCGGCACCCATGAGAATCCCGTCGTTCTCGAGTCGACGAGCGTACGAGGAGATTGGATCGCGTTTCTTCCAGAACTCGTAGCGCTCGGCGTCTGCATACGCATGCGAACCCGCAAGGTCGGTGTAGTCCCAGTCGATCGCCGGCTCGTGTCCAAGGTAGAGCATGTCGTCATGGTGCGCATGTCCGCACATGCGCATGCATACGAGCTCGATGAGCGCCGGCCCTTCGCCCCCACGCGCCCGCTCGGCGGCCCAGGCAAATGCGGCGGCAATCGCCTCAGGGTCGGTGCCGTCGATGGTCAGGCCAGGGATGCCGTAGCCGACAGCCTTGTCCGCAAACACGCGCACGGCAGACTGTTCGGCAAGCGAAGTGGACAGCGCCGTTTGATTGTTTTCGATGCAGAACACCGCGGGCAGCCGCCGCGCGGCGCAGAGATTGATGGCCTCGTGCCATTCGCCAAGCGACGCGCCACCTTCGCCGATGAACGATACAGCGACGCGGCTCGAACGTTCCCGTGCAAAGGCCATCGCCATCCCCGCAATCGTTGCCGTGCTGATTGCCAACGGCGCCGCAGCAGGCAGGGTGCCCCATTCGATGTCGCCCGTGTGCAGATCCTTGCCGTCCATCGGAGGACCCTGCTTACCCATCTGCGCATTCAGGATCATCCGGATCGTGACCGGCTGCGGCCGCATCGCCAGCGCGACTCCGACGTCCCGGATGATGGGTCCAACGACATCGCCTTGCCATCCCCGATCCGGATCGCGGTAGGCAGCACCGCGCCGCAGGCGCAGTCCCGCGGCATAGATCGCTTCCTGTCCGAGCGACCGAAATCCTTTTCCCTGGAAGGGAACGCCGTTGTACCGCACATCGCTTCCCAGATAGAACTGCTTCAGCCGGTTGTCAACGGCGCGGGTCAGGATCATGCCGCGAAGCATTTCGAGTCGTTCGTCCGTGGTGAAGGAGGCACGAATGGCCTCGCGCGCGAGAAAGCCGTCGCATGCGTCGAGCAACTCACGCGAGGCGGTCTCGACACGCCGGGCAGCAGCGACTCCAGGTGTTGTTTCAGCTATGTCTCCGACGTCGATAGCGTCGAGCATGCGGCGCAGTTCCCTGCGGAAGCTGGCTCGAAATGCTTCGACACGCGCCGCGTCCCGGTCGGTGAGCCGGTCGGCGCCACATGCGTCTGCCACCTCACGAACCACCGCAAGCGCGAACGGAAAGCGCTCGAGGACGAACGAGGCAAGACGCGTGGCAATGCCCGTGGTCTCGCGGACGGGAGAAGGCATCTGCGAGACATGGTAACTCGGAGGCCTGAAAGCCTCCGGCTACACCGCCGGCGCCGTTCGTGCTCGGCTGCTTTCAACCCTTCACTGATCTTTGTGCCCTTTGTGGCTAACCCTTCGTGCGCTTCGTGGCTTCCTACGCGGGCTGCGTTGACAACGCGGACGTGACTGCGGCGGTCATGTCCACCGTTGTGGCGCGGCCGCCGAGGTCAGGTGTTTTGACACGCTCGTCGCCGATCACCTGCTCGATCGCGCGAAGAATCCTGTCGTGCGCTGCGCGCTCGCCCAAATGGTCAAGCATCATCGCCCCGGCCCAGATTGCGGCGATGGGGTTCGCGACACCCTTGCCGGCGATGTCGGGCGCGGATCCGTGAATCGGCTCGAACATCGACGGCGTCGTGCGGTCGGGGTTGATGTTGCCGCTCGGTCCCACGCCGAGGCTGCCGGAAATCGCCGATCCGATGTCCGTCAAGATGTCGCCGAACAGGTTCGACGCCACGATCACATCGAGCGACTGCGGATGCGTAATCATGCGCGCCGCCAGGGCGTCGACGTGGTACTTCCGGAAGGTCACGTCGGGGAACTCGGTGGCAACCCCAGCCACGACCTCGTCCCACATGACGAGCGCATGGTGGAGGGCGTTTGATTTCGTCGCGCTGGCAAGAAGCTTTCGCGGTCGTGACCGCGCGAGCTCGAACGCGTAGCGAGCGATCCGCTCGATGCCGCGGCGAGTAAACATCGAAGTCTGCGTGGCAAGCTCGTCGGCGGTCCCCACGTAAAGACGACCGCCCATTCCGCAGTATTCGCCTTCCGAGTTCTCGCGCACGCACACCATGTCGATGTCGGCGGCACCGCGGCCGGCGAGTGGCGACGTGATGCCGGGAAGAAGCCGCATCGGCCTCAGGTTCACGTACTGCCTGAGGCGCTGCCGCAACGGCAGGATCAATTCACGCGCCGACACGTGATCGGCGACGCGCGGATCTCCGATTGCGCCCAGATAGATCGCGTCGAACCCGAGGACTCGCTCGATCACGTCGGGATCGACCATGCGGCCCGTGCGGAGGTAGAACTCCGATCCCCAGGGAAATTCGGTGAGCTCGCATTGAAAGCCGCCATGCGATGCGGCAGTCTTCAACACTTTGATACCGGCAGGAATCACTTCCTGTCCAATGCCGTCACCGGCAATCACTGCTATGCGGTAGGTTTTCATGTCAATCGACAATGCTACACAGAATCTCGTAAGGCAGAGGTTCTACGCTACGCGTTCCTGTTTAGTGCAGAACTGGCCGCGGCGAAGGTGCGCAGCGCGGTCACGCAGGTGAAAGCAGCCGCGGCAGCAAGCAGCCCAACCAACGTCGGATCCAGCCAAGGGTATTCATTGCCGAATCCGAACCGGACAACAAGCAGCGCGGCGACTCCTGCTGCGATCGCCGCCATCGCTGCTCCCGAGCCGGCGCGTCTCGTGTACAACCCGCCGACCACTGGCACGAACAGGCTGACGCCGAGAATCGAATAGAAAATCGTCAACGCGCCTATCACAGTGGTCAGGTATATGGAGAGCACTACACCAACAGTCCCGCCGATCACTGCGGCGAGCCGCGCGACACGAAGGAGCTCCGCATCACCGGCGTCTGGGCGAAGATACCGCTTGTACAAATCCTTTGACGCCGACGTCGAGATCATGAACAGGATCGCATCGCATGTATCGACTTCGGTGGAAAACACCGCTGCCATCGCGAGCGCACCCAGCCACGCGGGCAGCTGTTCGCGCAACAGCGCAGGTAGCACGAGGTTGGGATCGTCGATGTCAGGCAGCGCGACGCGCGCCACCATCCCCATCAGCACTGGCAGAAACGCGAAGAGCATGAGCCCAACCGCGTTGAGTCCGACGCCGGTGCGGAGCGCATGTGCGCTCACCGCGCCGTACGACTTCTGTATGAGTCCAGGCGAGACGATGAACGCAGGACCGGTCAAAAAGAGCAACGTCCAGCCCGATCCCGGCCCGGTGGAGAAAGTGACGTCACCGTAGTGGGGTGGCAGCGCTGAAAAGAGCTGATCGAGTCCGCCTACCGTGCCGAGCGCGTAAGGAAGCGCGATGAGAAACCCTGCGAGCATGACGACGAGCTGTGCGGTGTTGACGACCGCGGTTCCAAGCAGACCGCCGGCGGCAAAGTAGATCGTCATGATCGAGCCGCCGATCAGCGAGCCCACCCATCGTGGCGCTCCTGTGACGACGTTCAGAATCGCCGCGCCGGCGATGAGCTGGCCCGCCAGGATGGCCATGGAGCCGAGCAGGATCAGTCCCGTAATCACGCCGCGAACCGACGAGCCGTAGCGGAACTCGAGGAAATCGCCGGTGGTGAAGAAGCCATGCTCTTTCGCGAGCGTCCAGATGCGCGGACCAACCCAGAATGCGAGCGCCAGCGAGGCGAGTCCCGCAGACCCACTCCACCACCATGCGCTGATGCCGTCGCGGTATGCGAGCCCGGCGACGCCAACGGTCGCACCCGATCCGATATTGGCCGCGAGCATCGACGCGAAAATCAGGCCTGGACCGAGCGTCCGCCCTGCCACGAAGAAGTCGCCGCTCGTGCGGATCAGCCGCGACGTCCACAGTCCGAGCCCGACCACGCCGACCGAGTAGACGATGAGAAGCGCGAGATGAATGGTCAACGCGGCAGGACGCGTCAGCTCACTTGAATCGGGAGGGAATCGTACCCATGTCGCGCGCCGATGGGAGCCCACCGAGGCTCATGGCCTGCGACGCTGCGCGCACGATCGCGTCCGACAGCGCTTCGGCCGCGAGCGCACCGATGATGCTTACGTCCGCCTCGCCCGACCAGCGGCCGGTCGCGAGTGCGAACACCGTGTCGCCATCGCCCATGGTGTGCGACGGGTAAATGGTCCGCGCCACCCCGTCGTCGGCCATCAGCGCGACGCGATGAACTTCCGTCTTGGTGAGGCGCGCGTTGGTCGCCACCACGGCAATCGTGGTGTTCTCAGCTGCACGCGGAGCGACAGCACGCAGCAGACTGCCATCGCGCAGCAGCTTACGGGCGTCAGCGAGCGCTTTGCCGTCTTCAGTGCGGACGCCGGCGACGACCTGCCCGGTCGCCGGGTCGATGACATCGCCAATCGCGTTCACCGCCACGAGAGCACCGACTGCCAAGCCATTCGGGAGCGTGATCGAGGCGGAACCGATACCGCCTTTCATCGCCCGCGCCCGACCGGCGACTTTGCCAAGTGTGGCGCCTGCCCCGGCGCCGACGTTGCCTTCCGCAACGGCCGACGCCGACGCGGACTGCGCTGCACGGTAACCACAATCGGCCGTGGGGCGGACTTTTGGATCGCCGCCGAACCCGAGGTCCATCAGAATCGCCGCTGGGACGATCGGGACGACCCCCGCGGCGCCCACGCGCCACCCGATGTTGCGCTCTTCGAGATAACGGACCACGCCCTGTGCCGCATCGAGACCGAATGCGCTGCCACCGGCAAGAACAATCGCGTTGACCTTGTCTATGAGATTGGACGGATCGAGAAGATCGGTCTCACGCGTGCCTGGCGCGGCGCCCCGCTGCGACACGCCGCCCGGTGCGCCGTCGCCGTCAATCAGCACGACCGTGCACCCGGTCGGGCGCTCACTCAACGTGAAGTGGCCCACCCTGAGGCCTTCGACGTCGGTCAGACCCTTACTGCGCACTGCCGATGATTGTCCCAATACCGCGGCGGCCAGCGTCGCCGACGCGGCGATCGCGAGCGGGGCGTGCTTCATTGGCTACCGCGCACTTTGAAAGGTTTTGGTGAGCCACTCGGCTATTGCCTTCGTGACGTCGGCGCTGACATTCCGATTCGGCAACGAGGCGTACTCGGCGACCTCGCCGGTGACCGCCGGCGTCAGGAGATGATTGACGCCTCGCACCGCGACGACCGCCACGGAACGGGAACGGCCCTCCTTCTGCGCCAGCTCGCCAAGCCGGTCCAGGTGTGAAACCGGGACTTCCGCGTCGAGCTCGCCGTGGACGAAGAGCACTGGCTGTCGGACGTCCCTGATGACTCTGGCGGGGTCGAACATCAGAAAACTCTGGAACCAGGGCGTGTCCGCCTGCTTCCGTACCTCCGGTGGCAGCGCCTCCCACCCCCGTCCGCTCATCACCGCGGCGTTGATTCGGCTTTGGAGCTCGATCTTCGCCACTCGCTCGGCGGGTGGAATGTCCATGCGTTCCAGCACGTGACGTTGCTGCTCGAGCACGCGCTCCGAACCGTTGATCGAAGGCGCGGCGATCGTAACCAGCGCGGCGATGCGCCGCTCGCGTGACGCCGCGAGAAGCGCGGCCCATGCGCCTTCGTTGTGGCCGACGACCGCTATGCGATCGCGATCGATGTCACGCCGGTTGGCCAGCCACCGCACGACGGCGAGTGCATCCTCGGCCTGATCGCCAAGCGTCGCCGATTCGGCGCGTCCGCCGCTCTGGCCATGACCGCGCTTGTCATAGCGCACTGCCACGAAACCTGCATCAGCGAGCGCGCCTGCAAGCTGCCCCAGAACGGGCACGCCACCAACGACACCGTCTCTCTCGTTTGACGCGGCCCCGGCGAGCAGGAGAACGGCAGGCGCTCTCGTCGTCGCGGGACCGTCGGCGGATTTCGTTCCCCGAGGCCAGGTGAGTGTCGCGCCCAGGTTGAAGCCCGTAGCCGGAATCGTGACAGCCTCGTCGCTGGCATTCGAGTACAAGATGGTGCGCGAGGTGGCCGAGGAGAGGTCGTCGCGCATCACGTCGACGCGTTGCGCGGGGATGTTCACGCGCAGCAGCGAACCGGTGTCATCCGTGTAGACGTGCACTACCGCCATGCCACGCGGACCCGCGTATAGGAATTCGTAGCGGCGAATGTTGAAGGTCGCGGTCCCAATCTGCATCTGCTCGACGCTGGCATTCGTAAGACGCAGAAGCCCCTGGGCCGCGGGTCCGACGAAGGTCGGGAACTCTTTTTCGGTCTGTGTCGCCACGAGACGACGTGTCAGTGCCTCGTATGAGCCAAAAAATACGTTTGGCAGGACGACGACGCGAGGCGCTACCTTGTCGGTCTGGTCGACGGGTTGTCCGCCATCGACACCTTTGGTCACCGCCGCTCCATTGGAGAACGTCGTAGAAATTCCCGTGTCACCGCCGTTCACCGTCGCTTCGAGCTCGTAGGCAGAGGGCGTCCAATCTCGGCTGTACCGCACTTCCACGCGACGGATGACGACATCCTGCGATCCGGAAAGGCGTCCCTGGCCGGAGATGATGAAGCCCTCGGCCGTAGACTCGACCGTGACATCTTCTCGGCCGACAACGGCGCCCGCCAGGAACACCGTATAGCCGCGCGAGGTTCGCGACGAAGGTTGTGGTGCGTCGGGCGCCTGGGCGTGCATAACGACGGGCGCCGCGATGAGCAGCAAGACTGCCCCGATAAAATAGCGAGCAGGCATTACAGGAATCGTATCAATCTTCCCAGCCCGGCTGCAGCAGGACCGTAAATCAATGACGCTTGCCGAAGAATACCGTGCTCTCAAGGAGAAAGCAGTGATGGGAGCGGTCGCCGCAGGGTCCCCCATTGCTGTTCGTGGCAAGGACCGCAAGGAGTATTTGCACGGCCTGTTAACCAACGACATCCGCGGCCTCATGCCTGGCCGGGGATGCTACGCGGCGTGGCTGACGCCGCAGGGCCGGATGCTCACCGACCTGCACGTTTTCGATCTGGACGATATGGTCCTGCTGGATGTTCCGGCCCAGTTGTCCGCGGCGACCTTACAGCGCCTGGATCGTTCTCTGTTCAGCGAAGACGTTCAGCTCTCGGATCTTTCGCACGTCTTCACGTCCGTATGGGTTCACGGACCCGCTGCGGCGGAAACCGTCCAGAAGGTTCTGACCGCATCTGCGCCTGACTCGTGGCTCGACTATCAGAACGAGCGTCTCGAGTTCGGCGGAGGAACGGTTGTGCTCGTACGTGTGGATCAGCTCGGCGCGCCGGGTTTCTGTATCTACGTCGACCCTGCGCGCGAGACCGACCTCCGACGCGCGCTCGAGGCTGCGGGAACGCCTCAAGTCGATCCGGCCACTATCGAAACCGCGCGTGTAGAGGCGGGGTATCCCCTGTTCGGCGTCGATATGACGGAAGACACAATTCCGCTCGAAGCCGGTATCGAGGATCGCGCGATTTCGTTCACCAAGGGGTGTTACGTGGGGCAAGAAGTGATTATCCGCGTCATGCATCGGGGCCACGGGCGTGTCGTCCGGAAGCTGGTTGGCTTCCGTCTCGCAGGTGTGTCATCGCGCGGCGCGAAAATTTTTGCCGCGGACCGCGAAATCGGGTGGGTGACGACTGCTGCAAGTTCGCCGCGGCTGGGGCCGATTGCCCTCGGGTACGTGCACCGCGATTTTGTGACCGCCGGGGTTCAAGTGTTCGTCGAATCGCCAGAAGGCCAAGTCGCGGCGGTCGTCAGCGAACGTCCGATTTCGTCAGACGCTCGATGAGCTGCGTGTCGGCCGGCGGAAAGCCGAGCAGGAGCAGTTCTGGTCCCGCGACCCACCGCATCTCCTGGCCCAGCAGCGGACGCGCCGAGCCCAGCAGGGTGCAGCGATAGAAATACAGCTCGACGTTGCGATCGGGGTAGGCATGCGTCGTTGCAAACGTAAGCTCTCCGACTTCGATGTCCGCGTCCAGCTCCTCTCGAAGCTCGCGTTTGAGCGCGGCGTGGTGACTCTCGTCGGGGTCGAGCTTGCCGCCGGGGAATTCCCACAGGCCTGCCAGGTGCACGCCTGTGGGCCGTCGTGTCACGAGGAAGCGCTCGTCCCGCTCGATCACCGCGGCCACGACGGTCATATTCATTCGCGATCGCGCGCTCGCGGATCGTAGGTCCGGCAAATTGCGGTCATCGGGCAGACGAGACACTTCGGCTTTCGCGCCACGCACACCATGGCGCCGAGGTCCATGAGTGCCTGGTTGAAGTCGAACACTCGCTTGCGCGGGACGAGCACCTCGGAAACGCTCCACAGGTGCTTGCGTGCGGAATGGGTCCTCGCGTCGCCGCGTCCGACGAAAACCCGAAACAGGACGCGCGCGACGTTCGTATCGAGAATCGCGGCGCGCTGGCCGAACGCGAAGCTGCGAATGGCGCCAGCCGTGTATGCGCCAATTCCCTTGAATGACAGAAGCGTTTCAGGGTCTGAAGGCAGCCGGCCGTCATAGCGAGCCACCGCCTCGCGGGCGATTGCATGAAGCCGCTTCGGCCGGATGTTGTAACCAAGCGGCCGCCAGGTGCTCGAGACGTCAGACTCCGGCGCGTTTGCGAGCGCTTCGAGCGAGGGGTACTTGTGCAACCACTCGTGGTACTTCGGCACGACCCGATCGACCTGCGTCTGCTGCAGCATGATTTCGGAGACGAGGATGTGGTACGGATCGGCAGTGCGGCGCCACGGAAGGTCGCGTCCGTGTACCTTGTACCAGGCAAGGAGGGCGCGCCGGAAGCGCCGCCGCGACGCGGGCGGCGGCAGAGACGAAGCGGACATCGCCCCTATAATTTCACGCGTGCCAGTCGATTGCACTTGTCCGTCGACACTTCGAGTGAGTCGAAGGGGCGAGGCGCGTTGAGGTCGTCCAATCGGTGAAGATCTATACCAGGACCGGCGACACAGGTCAGACATCGCTGTTCGACAATTCACGTGTGTCGAAGGCGGACCCGCGAGTGGACGCCTACGGCGAGATCGACGAGCTCAACGCGTGCCTGGGCATCGCACTCGCGGCTGGCGTGGATGCCGACATCGCGCGCGCGCTCGAATCGATTCAGAAAGATCTATTTGCACTTGGCGCACGGTTGGCCGATCCATCGTCGCGGATTGCGGGCCGCGTGACTAAAGCGGTTGTCACCACCGCGGACGTGGAACGTCTGGAACACACAATTGACGGACTCGAGGCAGACTTGCCGGCACTGCGTCGGTTCATTCTGCCCGGCGGTGCGCTCGCCGGGGCACTGTTGCATCAGTCGCGCACGGTCTGCCGGCGGGCCGAACGCCGGGTTATCGGGCTCGGCGCCGACGAGGCAGAGCCGATTCTGATCGTGTACCTGAACCGTCTGTCCGACCTGCTGTTCGTCATGGCGCGGACCGTCAACCACCGTGCGGGCATGCCGGAAGTAGAGTGGTGATCGCAGGGACATGAACTCGATCGTCGTCCACTACCAGGAAATCGCCCTCAAAGGAAAGAACCGTCCATGGTTCCTTTCGCGCCTGGTCCGCAACCTGCGCGGTGCTGTTGCGGATTTGGATGTGCGAGCCGTGCGCCCGCTGATGGGACGCATCGAGGTGGAGCTCGGTCCGGGTGCGACGCGCGAAGAAGTCGGCGACCGAATCCGGCGGACGTTCGGTGTCGCCAATTTTTCCTATGCGGCGCGGACGCGACTGGATCTCGACCTGTTGACCGACCACATTCTCCGCGAGCTTCGGGACCGGACGTGTCAAAGCTTCCGCGTGTCGGTGCGACGCGCGGACAAGCGATTTCCAATGACCTCGCCCGAGGTCGAGCGCGAAGTGGGTGGCAAGATCAAGAGCGCGCGCGGCTGGAACGTCGATCTCGAGCACGCTGAGCTCGTTGTTCACATAGAACTGCTGACCGACGAGGCATTCTATTTTTTCGGGAAGGAGCGCGGTCCTGGCGGGCTGCCAACGGGCACCGCCGGCCGAGTGGCCTGTCTTCTGTCCGGCGGAATAGATTCGCCCGTTGCTGCCCACCGGATGATGAGGCGCGGCTGCTCCGTTACCTTCGTCCACTTCCACAGCTATCCAATCCTGTCGCGCGCGTCTCAGGACAAGGCACGGCAGCTGGTGACGCTTCTCACACAATGGCAGCAGCGGTCGCGGCTGTATCTGGTGCCGTTCGGCGTCATTCAGCAGCAGGTTGTACTTGCCGTGCCTGCTCCGATGCGGGTCGTCGTGTATCGGCGGCTCATGATGCGGATCGCGGAGCAGATTGCGCGGGCACGTGGCGCCCAGGCGCTGGTCACCGGCGAGGTCGTCGGGCAGGTGGCATCGCAGACGCTCGAGAACCTCGCGGTCATCGGCAATGTCGCGGCGCTGCCGATTTTCCGGCCGCTCATCGGCATGGACAAGGAAGAGATCACAGCCGAAGCGACGAAGCTCGGCAGCTATCCTGTTTCCATCATTCCCGATCAGGACTGCTGCACGCTGTTCACACCACGGCACCCGCAGACGCGCGCGCGTCTGGCGAAGGTCGAGTCGGCCGAAGCGGTCCTTCCGATTCAGGAATTCGTCGAGCAGGCTGTTCGCGATGCCGTCATAGAACATTTCCAGTTCCCGGGCTCCGCCCCGGGCTCGGGCGAGGCTCGCCGCAGCGCTACGCGCGAAGGCGGCCGGTGGTAGCATTCGAGGTTGTCCGGTTCTCGAGGACCCGGAGGTTTGCACATGTCTACAGTCACAGAGGTCGATCGCAGCGCGCCGGCGCTTTCCCGGATCGAGACGATCCTCGGCGATGACGCCGCCCTGCTCCAGTACCAGTGCCGTACGATTCCGAAGGAAAAGCTCCACCTGCCCGGTCCGGATTTCGTGGATCGGGTGTATGCGCATTCAGATCGCCATGTGCGCGTCTTGGGTAGCTTGCAGCGGCTGTTCAATGCCGGTCGATTGAGAGGTACCGGGTACGTCTCGATTCTGCCGGTCGATCAGGGGATCGAGCACTCGGCCGGCGCGTCATTTGCGCCGAATATCGATTACTTCGACCCGGAGAACATCGTCAAACTGGGAATCGAAGGCGGATGCAACGGCGTTGCATCGACGTTGGGCGTGCTCGGCTCGGCGGCGCGCCGGTATGCGCACAAGATTCCGTTCATCCTCAAGCTCAATCACAACGAGTTCATCTCGTATCCGAACGCGTACGATCAGATCCGGTTCGCCAGCGTCAAGCAGGCGTTCGACCTGGGTGCGGTGGCCGTTGGCGCCACGATTTACTTCGGCTCGCCGGAATCGAAGCGTCAGCTGCAGGAGGTTGCGGAGATGTTCCAGCAGGCGCACGAGCTCGGCATGTTCACCGTCCTCTGGTGTTACATGCGGAACCCGGCATTCAAGACTAATGACGCCGACTACCATCTTGCTGCCGACCTTACGGGCCAGGCCAATCACCTTGGCGTCACGATCGAAGCGGACATCATCAAGCAGAAGCTGCCGGAAACGAACAAATCGGGCTTCGACACCCTGAAATTCGGAAAGACGCACAAGGCCGTCTACACCCAGCTCAGTTCCGATAATCCCATTGACATGACGCGCTACCAGCTGGCCAATTGCTACATGGGACGCGCCAGCCTGATCAACTCGGGCGGTGCCTCCGCCGGCGAGAGTGATCTGAAGGAAGCGGTGAAGACCGCGGTGATCAACAAGCGTGCGGGCGGCACAGGGTTGATTTCGGGACGGAAGGCATTTCAGCGACCGATGAAGGAAGGCATCGGGTTGCTCAATGCCATTCAGGACGTCTACCTCACCAAAGAGGTGACGATCGCGTAAGCCCCAGGAACTCCTGAAGCGCTTCGCGCGTGCTGCGAAACGCCAGGTCTTCCCACGGTATCGTCTCGGGCTCGAAGAATCTCGCTTCGAGCCCTTCCTCATCACATCCGAGACATCCGCCCATCATCGTGGCGGAGTACACCACGATCACCGGCACCCGTCCTGCGTACGAGTAGATGTTGATGAGACGCTCGAGACGGACTTCGAGGCCGGTTTCTTCGCGCGCTTCGCGCACCGCCGCAGCCCGGACCTCTTCTCCGCGGTCCACGTAGCCGCCGGGGAAGACCCACTTGCCATATCCAGGCTCGATGGCGCGCCTGACGAGGACGACTCGGTTCCGGTCGTCGGTGATGATGGTCCCTACAGCAAGCTTTGGGTCCAGATAGAACACGAATCCGCATGCTGTGCAGACGAGCCGATCGGGATCGCCGTCGCGGAGGGAACGCGATTCGAGCGAGCCGCCGCAGACAGGACAGAAGCGAAAGTCCGACCGCATGACCGCCTATAATTCTCGTTCATGTCGATATTGAAAGTCGCGCGCATGGGACATCCCGTGCTGCGACAGCGTGGCCGCCCGCTCGACCACAGCGACCTTCGGAGCCCGCGCGTGCAGAAGCTCGTCGACGACATGATCGAGACGATGCGCGAATACAACGGTGTTGGTCTTGCGGCGCCACAGGTACATGAAAGCCTGCGCCTGTTCGTTGCGCTCTTCGCCGAGGAGCCCGACGACCGAACCGCGGCAGCCGTCATCGTCAATCCCGAGATTGTGTCGAATACGCACTCGCGCGAGGAGGGGTGGGAAGGCTGCCTGAGCATTCCCGATGTTCGCGGTCTTGTTCCGCGTGTCACCGATATCACCGTGAAGGGGCTCGATCGCGAGGGGCGGGCAATCGAGTTGCGCCTCAAGGACTTTCCGGCTCGGGTTGCTCAGCACGAGACGGATCATCTCGACGGCGTCCTGTTTCTGGATCGCATGACGTCGATGCAGTCGCTGACGTACCTCGAGGAGTACTCGCGGTATCACTCAGACGACAACGACTAGCGGATCCCCTGAGTAACCGTCGAAGTTCATGATTCACCTCAGGCGGAGGATTTCAGGATTCGTTGAACGATCTCCGTCAGCTGCGCGGCCGTGAAAGGCTTCGAGATCAAGGGAGTTGACGGGTCCACCGATCGGTCAGGCATGACGAGCTTCGACGGATAGCCCGACATATAGAGAACCGGCAGGTTCGGGTGTGATTTCTTCAGACGAACCGCAAGCTGGCCGCCGCTCATCCGAGGCATCACGACGTCGGTGAGAAGCAGCGAGAGCCGCTCTCCCTGCGAGCACGAGAGCGCTTCCTCCGGTGTCGCCGCCTCGAGGACGCGATATCCAACCCGCTCCAGAACGCGTTTCGTGAACCGTCGCACCGCTTCTTCGTCCTCCACCAGAAGAATGGTGGCCGGAGGGCGAGCATCGACTTGCTCGTCGAGGTTCGCTGGTGCGGGTCGGAGCGTTGGCCGGTCCTGTGAGGCCGGCAGATAGATTTCAAATGCGCTTCCGCGGCCGACTTCGCTTTCAATGCGGATGGCCCCATTCAGTTGCTTGACAATTCCGTAGACGGCAGAGAGGCCCAGTCCGCTGCCCTGGCCAACTGGCTTCGTCGTGAAGAACGGCTCGAAGGCATGCTGTTTGACGTCCGGCGTCATGCCGCCCCCGGTGTCCCGAACCTGCATCGATACGTAGCGGCCCTCCAGGGCCAGGCCGTGATGCTCAGGCGATTCCGTCGCGTTGCTCGTCTGAATGGTCAGCGTTCCGCCGTCCGGCATTGCGTCGCGCGCGTTCAGCGCAAGGTTCATGATCACCTGCTCGAGCTCTCTGGGATCGGCGGTGACACAAAACAAATCCGGCGCAGGGTACACCTCGAGTCGAATGCGTTCGCCCAGCAGTCGTTTGACCACGGGTGTCAGTCCGGAGACCACATCGTTGAGATCGAGAGTTCGAGGCTGAAACACCTGTCGGCGGCCGAAGGCCAGGAGACGGCGAGCCAGAGCTGAGGCCCGCTCGGCAGAACGGCGCATCTCCTCGAGGTCGGCCTTCATCGCCGAGTTTTCGCCGATGTCCTCCGCCATCATGTCGATGTACCCCAGGATGGAGGTGAGGTTGTTATTGAAATCATGCGCGATGCCGCCAGCCAGACGTCCGAGCGCCTCGAGCTTCTGGGCCCTTGCGAGCTCCGACTCCGATTTCCGGAGCGCGTCCTCGGCCTGCTTACGAGCCGTCATGTCGCGGGACACACCGAGCACGGCCCTCACACCGCCAGTGTCATTGCGTATAGGTGTCAATGAGGTGCCGAGCCACACTTCTCGTCCGCCGTAGATGTTCAGGGCTTCCACGTAAAACGGAGATCCGGTCTCGAAGACCTGTCGTAGATGGCATCCCTGTCGATGTGCGACGTCTGGAGGGAAGAGGTCAGCGCGACGCCGCCCGATCAATTGTTCGGGGTCGGCGCCGTGCTGTCGGGCCCCCGCAGGATTGACATATTCGATTCGATCCTCGCGGTCGATGACGAAGATGTGGTCCTCCGCCGTTTCCGCGAGGACGCGATAGTAGTCGCTGAAATGTGCTTTCTGCTCTATGCTCACTGAGAATGCCGTTTGGCCCGCGGGTGTCTCATCGCTTGAGATACTTCGTGATGCCGCCTCCCGCTGCAGGCCGTGAGATGGGCCCTTCGGCCGCATACACGTTGCCGTCGAAGGGATCATCGCAACCTCCTCGGCGGCGGCAATCCTATCTCGAAAGTCGCAGGGCCGCGAATGTCCTGCCCTGCGAATCATTCGGTCGGAACCCCGAACGCCTGACGCCGAACGCGGAACCTCGAACCCCGAACCGAACGACTCTATAATCACGTTGTTTCGTGCTCTCCACCGGATCACCTGTCGTCACTCTTCGAACTGCACCTGCATCCCCGTTTGACGGCGCCATTGCCGCCGCACGAACGTGTTACTCGCCGCGCGTCATCGGCACCGGCGAGGTCACCGATCGACAGCGCGACACGATCGGAACCCTCACCTTCGACGCGGGTCATCACACTGTTTATCAGCATGCGCATTTCGAGTTCGGGCTCGAAAACGTGTCGCGGCAGTTCGTGTGGACCTTTCTGCACTCGTATCCCTTCTACAACTCCGAGCAATCGAGTCAGCGTTACGTCAAGCTGAAGGAGCCGCGTGCGTTCGTACCACCGATCACCGGCGAAGCGCTCGGCGTGTACCAGACGGCGATCGTCCGTGCGTGGGACCGCTACGCAGAACTGTCGGCGCTGCTCAAAGACGACGCGCTCGCGATTCTGAAGGAACTGCGATACGTTCGCGCCACCACGAGCCAGGACCGGCTGAAGCAGATCGAGCGTGACGCCGAAAAGCGCGCGATCGAGACGGCGCGGTACGTCGTGCCTATTGCCGCGTTCACCTCGATGGTGCACACCGTTTCCGGCATCGTGCTGCACCGGCTCTGGCGGATGGTGAACACCAGCGACGCGCCGTACGAGGCTCGCAGCATCGTCGGCGACATGGTTCGTCTGGTACGGGAATGGGATGCGTGCTTCTTCGAGAAGGTCGGCGTCGGGCCGATTGGCGAGCAGGAGATCACGGAGACACGCTTCCCGAAGCCGCGAGGGGCAGGTGATCGGTTCGCTGCCGCGTTTGACGCGCGCCTGAACGGGCGCTGGTCACGGTTGCGTGACAGCTCGTGCGACGCCGAGGGCATTGTCGCGGATGCCGTGCGATCGGTCTTCGGCCTCGAGAGTGCGGACATGTCGGACGAGGAGGCGCTCGACCGGGTGCTGAACCCGGCGAAGAATCGTTATCGGCTCGACGTCCTGAACGTCTCGTATCACTCGCCGCTCATGCGCGCGCTGCATCATGCGAATTATGTGTTCGAGAAACGGCTGAGCCACACCGCCGACTCGCAGGACCAGCGCCACCGCATGGTGCCCGCCTCGCGGCCTCTCATGACGTTTGCGGATACCACTGAGCCCGACTACATCACGCCGCGGCTGATTTCGGCCAATCCAAAGGCGCGGGCGATTTACGGTTGCGCAATGCGCGAGGCGTGGGCGGCAAAGAATCGGTTGCTCGAGCTGGGCGTGCCGCTCGAATTTGCGCTGTACGTCCTGCCGAATGCGAAGACGCTGCGGTTCGTCGAGTCCGGGTCTCTGCTGGCGCTGCTGCATAAATGGACCCTTCGCACCTGCTTCAACGCTCAGGAGGAAATCTACCTGGCGTCAATGGACGAAATCGAGCAGGTTCGAATGGTCCACCCACGCATCGGCAAATACATCGGTCCACCATGCGTCATCCGGAACGGCCTGATCTCGCCCCGATGCACGGAGGGATCACACTTCTGCGGGGTTCCCGTGTGGCGCGACTTTCCCGCCGCGGTCCGTCGCCTTTGACTTCGCCCCGGATCCGCGCCGCTCCACCTTTCACTTTCCACTTTCAAGTTTCAACCTGTGATGGCTCCCTGGCTTGTCCACCTGTACACGGCGAGCAGCGTGGTCTGCGGATTTCTTGCGCTGACGCGCATCTTTTACGACCGCTACCGTGACGCCTTCTTCTGGCTGGCCGTGGCGGTTCTCATCGACGCAACCGACGGTGTGCTGGCGCGCCGGGCTGACGTTGCCTCACGGCTTCCACGGTTCAATGGCGCGAAGCTCGATGACATCGTCGACTACGTCACGTACGTGTTTGTGCCGGCGTTCTTCGCCTGGCACGCGTTGCTGGTGCCCGAACGAGCTGCGATGTTGGTCGCCGCCGCGATGCTCCTGTCCAGCGCGTATGGATTCAGCAAAGATGACGCGAAGACGGCCGATCACTTCTTCACCGGCTTTCCGTCGTACTGGAACGTCGTCGTGTTCTACCTGTTCGTCGCCGGGTGGGCGCCGGAGGTCAATCTCCTGATTCTGCTTGGCCTGTCGGTGCTCGTATTCGTACCGATCCGTTACCTGTACCCGTCGCGCAGTCCCGTGTTCCGGCGGCTCACTATTGGACTGGGCGCACTGTGGGGCATTCTGGTGATGGTCATGCTCTGGCAGATGCCGAGTGTGTCGCGAACAGTCTTCTGGCTGTCGTTGATGTTTCCCGTCTACTACGTTCTGCTGTCGTTCGGGGTGGAACTGCGTCGACGGATGGCCTCGTCGCACGACGTACGTCAGTGAAGGCAATCGCAGTGCACGCCTTCAATCCCGGACAGATGACGGGTGAAGGCAACTGGACGTGGCTGATTCGCGGACGTGTACCGACGCTCGTAGATGCGGGCGTCGGAGACCCTCGCCACCTCGATGCCCTTGCCGCCGCACTGAACGGCGATGAACTTGCGCAAGTCATCGTCACCCACGGTCACTCCGACCATGCGTCCGGCGCCGCTGCGATTGCGGAGCGAATGCCAGGCGCAAGGTTTCTCAAGATGCCGTGGCCTGAGCGTGACAACCGATGGGGTGTCTCATGGACGCCCATCGTCGGCGGCGACACGATCGCGGCAGGGAACGCGTCGATTTCGGCGGTGCATACACCGGGTCACGCGCCCGACCATCTGTGTCTCTGGCACGAGCAGACGCGCACGCTATTCGGCGGCGACCTGGTGATTACAGGAACGACGGTATATGTGCCGCCCGCGCCGTTCGGCGACCTGGCTGACTACCTTGCATCGCTCGACCGCGTGCTTGCGTTGAATCCACTGCGGATCCTGCCCGCGCATGGAGCGGTTATCGACAATCCCGCAGTGCTTCTGCGCAGCTACATTGCTCACCGCCGCAAGCGCGAGAGCGAGATTATCGAGGCCGTGCGTCTTGGCGACCGGCGCATCGAGGCGATCGTCGGCCGCGTATATGAAGGACTCACGGACGAGCTGCTGCCGCGCGCGCGAGAGACAGTTGTCGCGCATCTGCAGAAGCTCGAACGCGAGGGCAGGGCGGCGTGCCGCGACGATGTGTGGCATATCATTGAGCCATGAACGACGTCGTTGATTTCATCAACATCAACCGCGATCGGTATGTAGACGAGCTCAAGCAGTACCTCGCGATTCCCAGCATCAGCGCGCTCCCCCAGCACGCGGGCGACGTCCGGCGAGCGGGCGAATGGACGGCCGATGCCATTAAAGGCGCGGGGATGCAGAACGTGCGGCTGATCGAAACGCCAGGGAATCCCGTTGTGTATGGCGAGTGGCTCGGTGCGCCCGGCCGTCCGACGATCCTTTTCTACGGGCATTACGACGTGCAGCCGGTAGACCCTGTCGACCTCTGGACCACCCCGCCGTTTGAGGCAACCGTGCGCGACGGAGAGCTCTACGCGCGCGGCGCAGCCGACGACAAGGGCCAGGTCTTCATGCACATCAAAGCCATCGAAGCCTGCATCACGAAGATGGGCGGGCTGCCGGTGAACATGAAGTTCTTCATAGAGGGAGAGGAAGAAGTCGGAAGCGTACATCTCGACGAGTTCGTGCGCACACACAAGCAGGACCTCGCCGCCGACGTCGTCGTCATCTCCGACTCGCCCATGTTCGACCGCGGCATTCCGTCGATTTGCTATGGGCTCAGGGGCCTCACGTATTTCCAGATTGATCTTCGCGGAACGAAGAGCGACCTGCACTCGGGGTCATTTGGCGGCGCCGTTTCCAACCCCGCATTCGTGTTGGCGCAAGTGCTCGCGCAGATGAAGGACCGCAGCGGGCGCGTGAAGATACCCGGTTTCTACGACGACGTGCGTCCGCTGAGCGAGGCGGAGCGCGCAGAATGGAAGAAGCTGCCTTTCAACGAGACGAAGTACAGGAAAGAGCTGGGCGCGCCCCGACTGTTCGGCGAAAAAGGGTACTCAACGCTCGAACGCGTGTGGGCGCGGCCGACGTTCGAAGTCAACGGCTTGCTGTCCGGATTTACTGGCGAGGGCGCCAAGACCGTGCTCCCGGCGTTGGCCATGGCCAAGGTGAGCATGCGGCTCGTCCCGGACCAGGACCCGAACAAGATCGCGGAACTGTTCGAGAACTACGTAAAGAAGGTATGCCCGCCGACTGTGGAGCTCAAAGTCACCCGGATGCACGGCGGGAAGCCGTGGATGACGGAGTTCGACAACAAGTACGTCCGAGCGGCTGGTCGCGCAATTGAGAAGGGCTTTGGCAGGGCGCCGGTATTCAATCGAGAGGGTGGGTCAATCCCGGTGGTCTCGACGTTTCAGGAGGAGCTTGGGCTGCCCAGCGTGCTCTTCGGTGTGGGGCTGCCTGATGAGAACGCGCACGCGCCTAACGAGAAGCTCGATCTTGGAAACTTCCAGAATGGAATCCTCGCCTCGGCATATCTCTATCACGAGGTTGCTGGCCTGAACGAATCGACATGAGCGACAACCCGTATCGCGTGCACGTTCTGCGCGTGCTCGATTGGGAGGATGCGCACGTCGGTTTCGACGCTGCGGTCAGCAACATTCCGTCAGATATGCGCGGCAGGCAGGCGCCGGGCTTGCCGTATTCGCCGTGGCAACTCCTCGAGCACATGAGGATTGCGCAGCACGACATCTTCGATTTCTGCCGCAACCCTAACTACGTCGAGATGAAGTGGCCCGACGACTATTGGCCGAAGACCCCAGAACCGCCTGGCGTCGATGCGTGGGAAAGGTCGGTGGCCGCGTTCCGCCGCGATCGGGAGGCGCTGAAGCAGTTCTTCGCCGATCCCGGTCTCGATCTCCTGGCTGCAATTCCACATGGGACAGGCCAGACGTATCTTCGGGAGGCACTGCTCATCGCGGATCACAACGCCTATCACCTGGGGCAGCTCGTTGCCGTGAGGCGTGTCCTCGGGAACTGGCCGGATTGAGGCCTGAGAAGTGACGGTCTGAGGGCCCGGGTCCGTCCCATGACGAACCCGGACAGGACGCACTTGTCCGGTGTCAGCCAGACAGATGTACGTAATTACAGCTGCACGCCCGCTGCCGGTGTCAGTGGCCGATTACGTTCCTGTCGGCCTGGCTCCTGGCGGCGAGGTTGATCAAGTGAGGGCGCCTCGGAGGAGGTTTTGGTGAGGGTTTCTGTGTAAACCGCCCCCTCGATTCCCCCCATCGTCCATTCGCCCACCAGCTTGGCTCCATCGACCTTGTACACGACGACGGCGGGGGCGCCACCGAAATAGCTCACAGCAAGGATGTTGTTGCTGTAGATGCCCACCCCCATCACGGCCGAATCGTCCAGGGTCCATTTCACGCGGAACGTTTCCTTCACTTTCGCAATTTCCACGACGCCTCGGTAGGCACTTCCATCCGGGTTCATGCCATCACAGCGATACACGCCGACCAGATCGGCAGGGACTGCGGGTGCGGCATTTGAATTCAGGACGCATACCGCGGTGAGAACGACGCCAAGCAGGACGATTCGGGGCATATACAGCCTCCTGTACACACGACAGCAAAAAGAGGGCCGCGGGACGACATCAGCCGTTTGCGCTGAAATCGTGTGCCGCCAAGATTATGCACGAGAGTGACAACCGCGGTGGGTTGAAAAAATCGTGGCGAAAAGCCACGGTTTCCGGACTCAGGTGTCGCTGCGGCGTCCGGGCCGCTCCTGCAGGGCGTGTTAGTTCAGCCCCGCCATACGGCGCCGAAGCGTTTTGACGTGCTCCCAGATCTGCTGTCGCTCTTCGCGTGTTTCCTTGTCGACGTCGCCGACGCCGGAGAGCTTCAGGTAGGTTTGCAGGTCGCGCAGCGCGCTCGTCATGTCGTTGAGATGGAACGCGAGAAGTCCTCGGTCGCGAAGCTCGCCCAGCGCTGACGGGGTCACGGCAAGCAGCAACTCCGTTGCATCGCGCGCCTGGGGAAATGACCGCATCTGTACGTAGAGCCGCTTCAGATTGAGCAGCATGCGGGCCACGACTTGAGCGCGGGTCGCGGGCGCGAGCAGGGACCGGCTGAACGCCACCTCAGTGCCGACGTGCTTCTGCAGAAGGCGCCGGCAGTCCTGTTCCGACAACAGAGCCCCGCCGTGGAACGGGTCGATGATCAGGCGGCTCTCGCGGCCAGCGACCTTGTGCTCCGGAGCGCGGACGAGAAAGTGACCCGGAAAGTTCACGCCCTCGAGCCGAAGTCCGGCGCGCCGTCCTATTTCCATGTAGACAACGGAAAGGGTGATGGGAATACCGGTGCGACGGTCGAGAACCTCGTTGAGGCAGCTGTTCCGCGGATCCTCGTACCGATCGCGGTTGCCGACGAACCGCTCGTCGGCGAACAGGTACTGATTGAACCGACGTATTCGGCAGAGGAGCGAGCTGTCCCCGGTCTGCTCGACGTGTCGCTCAATCTCCCGGCCGACTTGTGCACCCATCGCGTCGAGTCGTGCCAGGTAGGGTGACGCGTCGAGCCGCGGATATTCCAGCCGTGCGATGACGAGCGCCGCTGCGGCGAGATCGATGCCCGGCGCATTGACGGCGGCGACCAGCGCTTCAGCGAGATTCTTGCGCATCTAACCCACCGCCGGCTGACTCGCTGCGAGGCTGCGTACACAGTCGATCCAGCATCGAGACCGTCAACTGGCCGAGGCTGTCGACGACAAACTCGGCGCCGCGCAGCTCCTCGCGACTGTAGCTGGTGGCTACGGCAATGCAACGAAGGCCCGCGCCCCGCGCCGATTCGATTCCCCAGTGGGAGTCTTCAATGGCAACACATCGCCTCGCGTCGAGATGGCCGGCGCTGCGCTGAAGCTGCTCGAATGCAAGCCGGTATGGCGCCGGCGATGGTTTGCTATGGAGAGTGTCGCCCGCCGCCACTACGGCGGCGAATAGCCCGCCAAGACCCGCCTCTTCGAGAATATCCAGAATCTCGTGTCTCAACGCTCCCGAGGCGATCGCAATCGGCACCTCCTCTGCCGCGGCCCGGATGAACTCCGCCGCGCCCGGAAAGAGGACGCGCTCGTCGCGGAGCAGTTCCTGAAGTGCCGTCGCTTTCCGTGCGACGAGCGACGCGACCTCACCGTCGCTCATCGATACGGATCGATCCCTGGCGAGAGCCTCGAATAACCCCTTGTCGTCGTAACCCAGGTAGTGGGTGTAGTAATCGCGGGTGCTCAACTCGAGCCCCTGCTCCTGCAGCGTCTTCTGAAATGCGCGGAGGTGAAGCGGCTCACTGTCGGCGATGACACCATCGAAGTCGAAGACGATTGCCTGGAGTGCCGACGTCATGCGCCGGGCGCCTTTTCACCCGCACGAATCGCTACATCCAAGCGGTTGGACGGCGGAGGAAACGGACACTCGTATGAAGCGTTGTACGCGCAGTAAGGGTTGTAGGCGCGATTGAAGTCGATCGTGTAGTAGCCGGTGGTTGTCGGCTCTATGTCCAGATAGCGGCCGGCGGCGTACGTGTCCATGCCGGTGGTGAGGTCCGCGAACGGAACGAAGAGGTTGGTGATCTGCCGCGTGCCGTCCTCGACGAAGGCACCGAGGCTTCGTCGTTCGCCTGCGAATGTGAATTCGAGCGTGCCCACGAGCTGCATTTTGCGCAACGCTCCGGTCGAGGTCGGCATCTCGAACACAGGACGGTCGTCGGACAGCTTGAGCGCGGCGGGCACGGTATACCCGGGATCGACGGGAAAGTAGAGCAAGGGCAGGAGCGCGTCGCGCTTCTCCTTCGGGACTGGAGAATCGGACGCCTCACGGAACTGTTGGTCCTTAGCGATGCGCGCCGCCGCGAGCCGATCAGCATAGTCCGCATCGTCAGGCGCCGATGGGCCGGACGAGCACGCGGATAGCCAAACGAGCGCCAATGCCAATGCGATGAGAAGAACACGCTGAGTCATCAGTCGAAAATATATCGTCCTCTGTCGAAGGTCGCGTCCGCAAGCCGTCGCCGCAGCTCCACGGTGTTGACCGGAGTGTTTTTCATAAGCCGCCGCAGGGCTGCCAGAAGAGTCCGCAGGTTATCCCCCTCGGCCATCGCCGCCAGGCCACTCCGGGCGGCATGCTCCACGCGCTGAGCCGCATCATTGACGTAGCACCGCGCGGCTGCCTGGTGGAGCTCGACGCGTTGCCGGTCTGTCACAGTCGCGGCACGCGCTCGCAGGGCAGCGCTCTCGGCCGCGTAGGTCTCAATCAGGATATCGGCTGCATAGCCGAGTACCTCCTGTTCGTCGTTGAGCTTCTGTCCGTAGGTCTGCATGGCCGTGCCGACCACCATCAGCGCGATTTTCTTGAATGCCGCCACGGTTCGCATTTCTTCATCGAGAGACTGTTCGTCGCCGGTCGTCCGAGAGGTCAACGAAGGAGCCAGTAGTTCGTCCTGCAACTGCTTGGCGGCGGCAATCAGAGGCAGTTCGCCCTTGAGCGCCCGGCGGATCAGCATGCCGGGGATCAGCAGACGATTGATCTCGTTGGTTCCTTCGAAGATGCGATTCACACGGGCATCGCGGTAGTAGCGCTCCGCGCTGTAGTCCTTGACGAAACCGTTCCCGCCATGGATTTGCACGTTCTCGTCGAGTACGTAATCGAGCGTTTCGGTACCGGCCACTTTCGCGATGGAGGCTTCGACAGCGTACTCCTCGAATGCGTGCGCGACCGCGGCGCCGTTCGATGCTCCACTGCCGTGGAGCGCCGCATCGATCAACCCGCCCGTCCGGTAGACGAGACTCTCTATCGCATAAGTCCGCGCCGTCATCTCGCCAATTTTGTGCCTGATGGCGCCGAAGCTCGCGATTGAGTGCCCGAACTGCTTGCGCGCGACCGCATACACAGCGCACGCGGCGATCGCCGCCCGACAGCCCCCCACGCTCATGCCACCCAGCTTGAACCGGCCGAAGTTCAGCGTGTTGAGCGCCACTTTATGACCCTTGCCGATTTCCCCGAGGACGTTGTCGGCGGGCACCCTTGCATCCTGCAGCACGATCGGCGTCGTTGACGATCCGTGCAGGCCCATCTTGTGTTCCTCTTTCCCGGAGCTCACTCCCGGAAAGGACTTCTCAACGATAAAGGCAGTGAAATGTTCACCGTCGACCTTCGCAAAGACGATGATCACGTCGGCGAAGCCGCCGTTCGTAATCCACATCTTCTCGCCGCTCAGCCGCCAGGTGCCGTCGGCATCGCGCGTCGCTTTGGTCTTGGCCGCGAGCGCATCGGAACCCGAGCCCACCTCGCTGAGTGCATAGGCGCCGATCGCCTCGCCCGAGACGAGTGTGGGCAGGTATTTTTCCTTTTGCGCGTCAGTACCGAACAGCACGATGGGCACGATGCAGAGGTTGGCCTGACCGCCATACGACGTTGCGAAGGACGCCGCGCGTGCAATCCGCTCCGCGACGATGAGTGACGAGATCTTGTCGAGGTCGACGCCACCGTACCTGTTCGGGCACGTTGATCCCGAGGAGTCCGAGGTCGCCGGCGCGGTGAATGAGCGACCGAGCGAGCGCCCAATCTTTGGTCTCCAGACGCTCGAGATTCGGGAGCACCTCAGAGTCGATGAACTCGTCCGTCGTGCGGGCCATCAGGCGGTGTTCGTCGGACAGCCGTTCAGGTGTGAAGACGTCGGCATCCGTGGCGTCCTCGAACAGCCACGCGCCGCCTCTTGTCATTGCGATTTCCATTTCAGCGTCATCCCGGCGGGTCCAAACAACCCGCCCTACATGTGCTTGAAATTGCTGCCGCGGGCCCGCCCTACATCCGCTCGAAAATTCCCGCTGCGCCCATCCCGCCGCCGACGCACATAGTCACCATTCCGTAACGCACGCTTCGTCGCTTCATTTCATTCAGCAGCGTGGTCGTCAGCTTCGCCCCACTACATCCGAGAGGATGGCCGAGCGCGATGGCCCCTCCGTTCACATTCAGGCGATCTGGATCGATGGGAAGCTCGCGCAGACAGGCGAGCACCTGCGCCGCGAACGCTTCATTCAGTTCCACGAGACCGATGTCGTCGAGCGACAACCCGGCCAGCTTCAGCGCTTTTCGAATAGCCGGGACAGGACCGATGCCGAACAGTTCGGGCCGAACTCCAGCTGTGGCGAAGGTAACGAAGCGGGCAAGAGGCTGCAGACCACGCTCTTTGGCCATGGCCGCCGACATCACCAGTACCGCTGCGGCGCCGTCGCTGGTCTGCGACGAGTTCCCGGCAGTCACAGTGCCGGTAGCGTGGAAAGCCGGGCGAAGCTTGGCGAGTGCCTCGGCTGACGTATCGCGCCGAGGGCCTTCGTCCTTATTGAAGGTGACCTCGCGGGTTTCATGCGTCCCAGGACCGTTCGGCTGCACAGACGTCGCAAACGTGAGTGGCGTGATCTCGCCTGCGAAGCGTCCCGCGTCGATTGCAGCGACGGCGCGCTGATGGCTGCGCAGCGCAAAGGCATCCTGCTCTTCGCGGGTGATGTGGCTCTCGCGGGCATGGTTTTCGGCGACGAGGCCGGTGCTCAGGTATACGTCGGGGTAGTCGTCCACCAGCGCCGGGTTGGGGGACACCTTATTGCCGCCCATCGGCACCATGCTCATCGACTCGGTGCCGCCGGCGACGACGAGCTGCGTGAATCCGCACATGACGCGCTCAGCCGCAAATGCAATCGACTGCAGGCCCGATGAGCAGAACCGATTGATTGTGGCGGCCGACGCCTCGACGGGAATGCCGGCACGCAGGCTCGCGATGCGCGCCACGTTCAGTCCCTGTTCGGCCTCCGGCATGGCGCATCCAAGAATCACGTCATCTATATCGCGTGCCTCGACGCCCGGCGCGCGCCGGATCACGTCTGCGATGACCGCTGCTGCCATCTCGTCCGGCCTGACGGTGCGCAGCGAACCAGCGGGCGCCTTGCCTACCGCGGTCCGCGCGGCGGCGACGATTACTGCTTCGTGCATGAGAAGTCCTCCAGCAGGTCCGCCAAGGCATCCCCGACTTCGGCGGCCTGACCTTCGAACAGATGGTTCGCGCGGTCGATAACGATGAGCTCCTTCGGTTCCGCGAGATGTGCGTAGAAATGACGCACCATCCCGAGTGAAATGAGCTCGTCTCGCTCGCCGTGAACGATGAACTTCGGCTTGGGCGACACCTTTACGGCTCCAAACTCGTACTTGTCGACGGGCGGCGCGATCGCAATCAGTGCGCATACCCGATCTTCGGTGGCGCCTACAGTCGTCGCGACGTAGGCACCGAAGGAAAACCCGGCTGCCCAGATCTCCAGATTCGCATATTGCGAGCCCATGTACGCGATGGCCGCCCGATAGTCGTCCATTTCGCCCCGACCGTTGTCCCAGGTGCCTGCGCTCGAACCGACACCCCGAAAGTTGAAGCGCAGCACCACCGCGCCAATCCGGGTCAGTGCTTTGGCGCACTGGAACACCACCTTGGTGTGCATCGTTCCACCCGCAGTCGGCAGTGGATGGGCGAATACAACGGCGACACGCGGAGGGTCGACGGGCATATCGACGAGCGCCTCCAGTGGCCCGGAAGATCCGGGAATCTCGCGGACGCGGTCAGCCAAGACGCCTGCTCCGCGAGTCGTCCCACTCGGCACGCTCGGCAAACGGAACCACGATCGACGCAAACGTCTCGGGCCGTGTGATGAGTCCCAGATGGCCAGTATTCGCGATCATCTCGACCCGCGCCTTCGGCCATAACGCGCTGTATTCACGGGTGGCGCGCACCGGCACGATCAGATCCAACCGCGGCTCACCGGTCACAACAAGCGTCGGCAATGTCACACCGGCAACCTCCTTCGGAAGGTCCACCGACGCAAGAAATCGAACCCGACGAGCCATTCTCCGCGGCGACAACATATGACCAACGACGCGCCAGGCGTGGCCAAGAGCGGCCCGGACCCCACTTGCAGCACTCTGGCTGGCGGCTGCGATCTCGGTGTACAGCCGCAGCGACGAAATGACGAACAACGGCGCCAGAAGTCGCGGTGCCCGCAAGAAAAACTGCACACGTCGATCGGGCGTCCAGGAGGGGGGCATCGCCGAAACGAGCACCAGCGACGAGGCGCGGTCGGGATAGCGGGCGGCGAATACTGCGGCAATCAACCCGCCGTAAGACACTCCGCAGATCGCGGCACGATCGACGCCTGCCGCATCGAGCGCGTCGCGTACCTGGTCCACATAGCACCAGAACCCTCGCTGCGGGTCGAATGGGGCGGCAGCCGATGGTTCATCGGCCAGTGAGAACGTGATCACACGGCACCGTTGTGCCAGCGCATCAATGGCCGGCTTCATCCACTCCCATCGGCCCTGTGCTCCAGGGATCACGACGACGGGCGTGCCTCCCCCACGGTCGACGATCTTCATTGCTAATTTCGAAGTGGCTTTCCGGTCTTCAATGTGTGCTGTATTCGCTCCAGTGTCTTTCGCTCGCCTACCAGAGCCAGAAACGCCTCGCGTTCGAGATCGAGAAGCTCCTGCTCGGTGGCGGTCGAGACATGCGGCAACTGCCCGCCCGCCATGACCGTCGCGAGCTTGCGCCCGACCACCGCGTCGTGATCGCTGATTCGACCCGCCCGCCACGCGAGATGAATGCCCAGCTTCAACGGTGCGAGCACCGCGTCTCCGCCCACCGGAATGTTCGTACGCGGCAGCGGCGGGTGGTAGCCCTCTTTGACTCGTTGCAGGGCTCGTGCCTTTGCGTCCGAGAGCAATCGCTCAACGTTCATGGTGAACGAGTCGATTGGGCGAAGGTAGCCCAGCCGTTGCGCGTCCGGGGCGGAGGACGAGACCCTGGCAAATGCGATCGTCTCGAACGCGCGCTGCACGGGGGGAAGCCAGTCGGTTGTGCCGGGCGGCGCGTTTTCTATCGCGCGGGCAACCATTTCCTTGGTCCCGCCGCCAGCCGGGATCAGTCCTACGCCGACCTCGACGAGGCCCATATAGGTTTCGGCGGCGGCGTGTACGCGATCGCCGTGAAGCGAAATCTCGCACCCGCCGCCCAACGTGAGCCCCGCGGGTGCCACCACGACCGGCACGCCTGCGAACCGCAGCGACATGGTCGCCTGCTGAAACGCGCGTACCATCGCGTCGATGTCCTCCCAGTTGCCTTCCTGCGCCTCGAGAAGAAGCAGCATCAAATTGGCACCCGCCGAGAAGTTCTGGGCTTCGTTGCCGACTACGAGCGCCGCGAAATTGCGCTCCGCCTCGCGAACGCCCGCCTGCAGCATCTGAATGGTGTCGCCGCCGACAACGTTCATCTTCGAGTGGAACTCGACGCAGAGAACGCCGTCGCCGAGATCCACCAGGCTGGCGCCCGCATTCTTCTTGACGACGCCGGAACGCTCTTTTGCGCTGCGCAGAATCTGGAGGTCTGGCGCGGCGGGAGGGAGCACGGCGGTCTGCCGCACACGACCGCCGCGTTTCAGCGCCTCTTCGATGAGCGGCGGGAGCGCTTCCCCCTCTTTGGCTCCGCCTTCGTGTACGTAGTGTCCGGCTTTAGCCGGACCGTCTTGTACGTGGTTTCCGGCTTTAGCCGGACCGCGTAGCAGATCCGGACTCGTTTCGCGGACCGCATCGAGCAGCCGCTCAACGCCGATCGCGTCGATCAGCTCGAACGGCCCCAGCTCCCAGCCGAAGCCCCACCGCATGACCCTGTCCACATCGTCAGGGGAATGCGCGATGGAAGGCGCGACCATGGCTGTGTACACAAGGGTCGGCGCGAGGGTGTCACGTAAGAAACGGCCGGCTTTATCAGAGGATCCGAACAGCGTACGCACGCGCTCGCGAACGTCGTTGATTGATGCCCCCGCGTCGATTGACGGCAAGCGCGGGTGCTGTCGCGGACGGTAGGTCAACGTCGCGGGATCGAGCGTCAGAATCTGCGACTCGCCGGTCGTGTCTTTCTCGCGCCTGTAGAAGCCCTGGCCTGCCTTCTCGCCTGTCATGCCCCGCTCGAGCATGCGGACGACGAAGGGTGGCACCGACCACACGTCGCTGCCCGGATTGTCACCCAGCCGAACGCGAAGATTTCCTACCACGTGACCCAGCACGTCGAGGCCCGCAATATCCATCGTCCGGAAGGTTGCGCTCTTGGGACGTCCGAGCGGTGGCCCGGTAATGGCATCGACCTCCTCGATCGTGTACTCGCCTGCTGCTACCTTTGCGAGTGTGCGCATGAATGCGTAGAGGCCGATGTGATTGCCGATGAAATTCGGCGAGTCCTTGGCAATCACGACGCCTTTGCCCAAACGGTGGTCCGCAAACTGCGCCACCGTGTTCACGACCTCCGGCAAGGTTTCCGGCGTCGGAATTACTTCGAGCAGACGCAGATATCGAGGCGGGTTGAAGAAGTGTGTGCCCAGCCAGTGCTTTCGAAAGTCGTCGCTGCGCCCTTCGGCGAGCGCCGCAATCGGAATACCCGAGGTGTTTGAGCTGACAATCGAGCCAGGTCGCCGCGCGGTATCAACCCGCTGCAGCAGTGCGTGCTTGATGTCGACTTGCTCAACGACCGCTTCGATGATCCAGTCGCAGTCGTGGATGCGATTCAGATCCGCGTCGAAACTGCCCGTTGTGACGAGTCGCCACGTATCGGGCGTGAAGAACGGGTCGGGTTTGAGCTTGCGGGCGCGCTCCAACCCCTGCCGGGCGGCATCGGCGGTGACGTCGAGCAGGAGCGCCGGCGTGTCTGCGTTGGCGAAATGGGCGGCAATCTGCGAGCCCATCGTGCCGGCGCCGAGAACAGCGACGGAACGGATCATGAACGCTTCGCTCCACGAAACGTGCAGTGTGCAGCGTGCACCGTGCAGCGTGCAGGTGCGGCGCCATGCAACGTGCGACGCGCAATTTGCGGCGTGTGTGGTACCGCACACGGCACCTTGCACGGTGCACCTTGAACGCGCTTGGTATTCGTTGTGCTCTGCTCTGAGGAGTGGGTGTACGTCATTTCACGGAACTCCGTTGCTGGCAGTTAAGCAGCGAATTGAAGCGCCGCATGTACGCATTATGTGCACGATCCCCTGTCTGTCGGGATCGCGATTTTTGCCAACAGGTGCGCAGGGCTGCTGCATCGGGGCCGCGTAACATCGGGGAGGGATTTTCCCGATTCAACCATCGTGAATTCCAGCAATTCGTGAGAATTGCGCGAGGATCGGTCGGCGAGATTCAGGACTCCTTAATCGATGCACGAGATCGTGGGTATCTCGACGAGAACGAATTTGCCGAATTATGGAAGTTATCGCAGGATGCCATCGGGGCGATGACGGGACTGATGCGCTACCTGAACGAGTCAGCGGACAATTCGCCGTGGCGAAAAACTCGTAAGAAATGATCGTGTACGCCGCACTCTGTATATCGCACTAAACACGTGGCACTTTGCACATTGCACCGTGCACCCTGCACGCCTCATTTCCACCGCGTCAGAATGGACTCGCGGTCGAAGAGCACGATCCCGAGCAGCATCAGCCCTCCGTTAACTGCCACGAGCGCTGCGGCAATGAACGCCATCATTGGAGCGGTCAGCAGGAACGTGCCGGTGAGCTGGAGTACAAGCGCGGCAGCTATGGGCAAAATGATGAGCGCGCCGATCTGCTGGGCACTGCGCGCGTCGTTCACCCTCGAGGACGCGCATACGGCCAGCTGCAGCGCCGCGAGCGCCGCGAGTGGTCCGAGGATGAAGACGATGGTCAGGGAAGCCGGCGTGAGGAGGGCTCGAAAGACACCCGGCTCCGCCAGCAGTGCAACCCCAGCAACATAGACCGCGAAGCACGCGACGGTAAGCGCAAGAGCCGGCAGCAGTGCACCAAGAACTTTCGCGATGAGCAGCTCGACCGTCGTCAAGGGCGTTGCGAGCAGCGGTTCGAGTGTCCGTGCCTGTTTTTCGCCGATTACGCTGTAAGCCGCTACCGACATCGAGCCAGCCACGGGCGTCAGCACGAGCAGGACGAGAAATTGCTGAAAGATCCACGCCTGGATGGCGCCCTCGGTGCTGAGAGCGACGAGACCGGGCTGAGCCCGATAAAGCTGCTCCGCAATCTCCAGGTCGCTCGAATCCGACAGGCGCTCTCCGGTGAACGCCGGCACGAAGACCGCGACAAAGAACGGCAGGGACATCGAGATCACTCCGGTGAGAATCGCCGGAAGGAACACCGCCCTGTTTTGACGCAAGTCGGCCAGTTCTTTGCCGAGAAGCGCACTGATTCGCCTCATGAGCGCACTGGTTCGGGGGTCTTATGGTCACGCATCAGGGTCAGATAGACCTCTTCGAGCGATGGCTGTTCGGGGACCACGGTCACCACGCTCGCTCCCGCCTCGACGAGTCGCCGGACGATCAGCGGGGCGTCGGCCGCCGGGTCGTCCACGCCGATCGAGAGCGTCTCGCCATCGGTGCGGACGTCCGTGAAGCCGGCCTTCTCCAGAACATTGACGAACGAGGCACCCGCCTGGACCACGACAATACGCAGGCGAGCACCGAACAGATGCACTCGGAGAGCTCCCGGCGTGTCCAACGCGACGAGGCGCGTGCGCATCACGGCCACGCGGTCGGCCACGCGTTCTACCTCGTCGAGGTTGTGGGTCGAGAGCACAATCGTGCGGCGCTCACTTCGCAGCCGCAGTATGAGCTCGCGTACCTCGCGAGCGCTCTCGGGGTCTAGCCCTGCCGTCGGTTCATCGAGCAAGACGATCGTCGGGCGATGAAGCAACGTGCGCGCGAGGGCGACGCGTTGGCGAAGCCCCTTCGACAGCTGCACTGCTGGATCCCCGGCGCGGTCCCGCAAGTCGAGCAGATCGAGGGCCTGATCGATTGCGGCATCGGGGTGCGTCAGGCGGTGAAGCTTCGCATACACCAGCAGGTTCTGTCTGACGGTCAGACGATCCCAGAGGCCGGGCATTTCCGTGAGGAAGCCGATCTGGCTTCGCAGCCTCGACGCGCCACGGCGTGTAAGCATCTCGCCGCCGATCGTCACGCGTCCTGATGACGGTTCGATCAGGCCGGCGAGCATGCGAAGAGTCGTCGTCTTACCGGCCCCGTTCGGACCGAGCAGCGCAAAGATTTGACCGGGCAACAGATCGAAGGACAGGTCGTCGACCGCGACGCGGTTGCCGAAGCGGCGGGTCAGATGCTGAGCGGTCAGGACCACAGCACGTAAGGTCGATATCGGCCAGGTCAGGGACGCGGATCGAATTCGTAACACCCCGGTGTCACGAGCAGTCGCCCATCCTTGGTGAAAAACAGACTTGTCGGACTGATGACGCCCGCGGCGCTGAATCGGATTACCCGGCGCTTGTCACCCTGAGCGTCGTACACGTAGGTGTAGGGTTCCATCAGCGAAATCCAGAGAGACCCACGCGCATCCACGGCAGCCGCACGTACGGCGGGCGTGACCAGAGGCAATTCGCGGTCGTCAACCCGTCGGGTAGGCCACCGGGTCGGCAGCCCCGCGAGGTAGCGGTCAATCTCAGGCCCTTCTATGTGCCGTTCATACAGCAGTGAGCCATTTCGATCGTACTTGTGGAACATAGGACGGCCGGCGAGAAACACATAGAAATAGCCGCCGGTCGGATCGACGAGCGGCAGGCCGACGTTCAGTGCCAGGTGGACGTCACGATCCTGCTCGTGTCCGGTGTCGCGCAACCGCCCAAACGTGCGGAACGCATATCCGGACGACGAGTATTCGGTGAAGAGCGTGCCGCTTTCAGGTTGGCTGATGAGCAGCGTCGGCTCGGTAAACTGAATCGAGGCGATACCGCTCATCAACGACGGTCCAACAACGATCGAGGCGGTTCGCTGGCGGGCCGGGAGCGTAAACCCCCCACGCCGGAGGCCGCCGCCGCCAAAAATCTGTATCCGTTCGACGCCCCGAGGCGCGTCAGCAACGACGAAGGATCCTGTCGCAGAAGTGTCGAAGCCGCGCGGCTGAAGGATCCGGCCGAGCTCGGGACCGATCTCGACCAGCTTGATCAAGGTCTTCGTGTCGGAGTCCACCGCGTACACGCTGTGCCCGCGTCGGTCGAACACGTAGAAGGGGCCACCGGGGGTCTGCTGAAAGTTGAGCGGCTCTTCGAAGGCCCCGACGATATGGGGGGGAAGGCCGCCAACCGAAGGCAGCACCTCGACCTCGAGCCTGGCGTCGGCGTTCGTGTGCAGAACGGCGAGCGCGAGAACGATAACCGCGGACACGCGGTGCATTTCAGTTGTCAGTAGGCAGCAAGTCTGCGAATCGCATCGAGGACGTCCGAGGTATTTGGCAGAATCCTCTCCTCGAGTACGGGCGCATAGGCAACCGGACAGTCGAGGGCGGCAACGCGCGTAACCGGCGCGTCGAGGTACTCGAAGAGCTCCTGTGCAATACGGGCGGCAATCTCGGCGCCGAATCCGCATGTGAGCTGATCTTCGTATGCGACTACGACGCGACTGGTCTTACGCGTGTATTGAGCAATGGTCTCCCAGTCGTACGGGATGATCGTACGCAAGTCGACGACCGCCACGCTGAGACCGTCGCGTTCGGCCTGGCTCGCCGCGAGAAGCGCTCGATGCACGAGAGCGCCCCACGTGATGACGACGACATCGGTGCCTTCACGGGCTATTGCGGCCTTGGCGAACGGCACCATGTAATCGGGCCCCGGGTAAGCGCCTTTGTTGTACGGCTGCCGGTAGAGATGCTTGTGTTCCAGAAACAGCACAGGATCGTCGCAGCGAATCGACGTACGGAGCAGCCCGGAGGCATCCTGTGCGTTCGACGGAAACACAATCCGAATCCCGGGCGAGTGCGCAAAGATCGCCACGCCCGACTGGCTGTGGTACGGCGCTCCACCGCGAAGGTAGCCGCCGATCGGCACACGCACGACCATCGGGCACGACCAGTTGTTGCTCGACCTGTAACGCATCATGGCCATTTCGTCGCGGAGCTGCATGAATCCGGGCCAGATGTAGTCGAAAAACTGAATCTCGACCACCGGCTTCAGCCCGCGAAGGGCCATCCCGACGGCACGGCCGACGATGTTGGCTTCGGCGAGCGGTGAATTGAACACGCGATCGCTGCCGTGCAACCGCTGCAGGCCGTGAGTCACCTTGAACACGCCGCCCTTGCCGGCGACGCTTGCCAGCACCTCTTCGCGGGTCGCATCGGCGACATCCTGTCCGAAGACGACGATCCGCGGATCGCGACTCATCTCGTCGCGCAATGTGGCGTTGATGATGCCGACCATCGTGTCCGGCTTGCTTGACGGCTTTGGCTCGGTTGCAAACGCGGCCGACGTCGGATCGACTGTCGGCGAGAAAACATACCAGGATGCCGTTTCCGCTTCCGGCTTCGGTGCTGCCAGCGCCTCTTCGGCAGCCTGGTTCACCTCGCGCTCTACGGAGGTTTGAATCTCGTTCAGGTCGTCGTCAGTAGCCAGCTCCGCAGATTTCAGCAGATGCCGGAGGCGTACGAGTGGATCTCGGCGCGCTTCGGCTTCACGCTCGGCAGTGGTCTTGTACAGCTTTTCGTCGTCGGAGAGTGAGTGCGAGTAAGGCCGGATAACCGTGGCATGGACGAACGCTGGCCCCTTCCGGCTTCGCACGTGTGTGACCGCTTCGGCGAGTGTTCGATGACTGCCGGGATAGTCGGTGCCATCGCATCGAAATGTGCGCAGCGCGGGAAAGTGCTCGACAATGCGCGAGATGTCGCCGCCAGGCGTTTGCGCCTCAACGGGCACGGAGATCGCGTATCCGTTGTCTTCGCAGAGGTACAGAATGGGCAGTCGCTTGGAACACGTGGTGTTCAGCGATTCCCAGAACTCTCCCTCGCTCGTCGCGCCGTCCCCGATAGACACGTAAGTAATCTCGTCGTCGTGGAACTTGGAATGCCGATCCGCGATCTCGGCGACGCGCTGATAGATAACCGTCGCTTCCGCGCAGCCCACGGCATGAAGGCACTGAGTGCCGGTGGCGCTGCTCTGCGACGGAATGTTGAGGCGCCGGTGCCCCCAGTGGGAGGGCATCTGCCGGCCGCCGGATGCCGGATCGTCCTTGGCGCCGACCGACGCGAGGAACATTTCGAACGGCGTGAATCCAAGCGTCAGACAGAGCGCGCGATCGCGGTAGTACGGAAAGAACCAGTCGTAGCCGCCACGGAGATGCCGTCCGGCTGCGACGAGAACAGCCTCGTGGCCGGCGCCGCTGATCTGAAAGAAGGCCTGACTCTGATTTTTGAGCTGGATTTCCTTGTCGTCGATCTTCCGCGACAAGAGCATGAGGCGATAAGCGGCGAGAAGTTCGTCCCTGGTCAATCCCCCGTGCTCGCCTTGTGCTCTCCTGCCGGCGGCGCGCACGTCCGCCAGGGACGCCCCCTTCATATACTCAAAATTATGGCACTATCGGAAGGCTATGACTACCGTCCGGGTACATCGTTGGGACGAGATTGCGCTCGACAAGATTACCGAAATGATCTCGCAGAAGATCATCGCGGGCGAACGTGAAATGCTGGCGCAGATCTATCTGAAACGCGGCGCACTCGTGCCGATGCACGCGCACGAGAGCGAGCAGATGACCTACGTCCTGCAGGGAGCCCTGAAATGTCTCGTCGGGGGTGAGGAGCTTCTGGTCCGCGAAGGTGAGGTGCTGCACATACCGTCGGGAACTCCGCATCAGGCCGAGGCGCTCGAGGATACGTTCGAGCTCGACGTGTTCAGCCCGGTTCGCGAGGATTGGGTCGAGACCGGGCGCTGATGGCGGTTGCCAACCGAACGACACCAGCCGGCCCTTACGCGGCGGCGCTGCGGGTACTGGGACTGGCGATCGGACTGTTCCTTGTTTTCAACGGGCTGGACAAGCGGACGTGGTTGTTCGACAGCAGCCTCCTGGACGAACGGCTCCGCGAATGGCTCGAGAATGCCACGCCGAGCGTCCGCTGGTATATCGAAACGCTGGCGGTTCCCGGCGTGCCGCTCTTTGCGAGGCTCATACCCCTTGCCGAGCTCCTTACCGGCGCGGCACTGATCGTCGGCTTCTGGACGCGTCTGGCCGCGTTCCTCGCGCTGATGATGGTGGCGAACTTCAACTTCGCGAGGGGGATGTTTCACTCGGGAGAATTTCTGACCGACGGCGTGGGTTTTCCGGTCACCGGCGCCCTGCTGGCCCTCACGATTGCCGGAGCGCGGCTGCCGTTCAGCGTGTCGAAATTCTGAAAGCGAAACCGTTCAAGGATCCGCGCCGTCAGTGGACCCGGCGGTCGACGTCGTTGGCCCGGCCGCCAGAGTACACATCGAAGCGGCGCCGCATGCGGTTGATACGCCACTTCAGGTACCGGTACTTGATCTCAGACATGAGGTGAGTTCGCCTGCCGCCCTTGAGATACAGGTAGGCCGCCACCAGACCTCCGAGGTGCGTCGTGTGCGCAATGCCTCCGCCGGAGCCGTCGAAAGACGACAGCAGCGAGATCGCCCCGATGATCATGACGAAGTACTTCGCCGGTATTGGGAAGACGAAATACATGTAGATCGGGCGATGCGGAAAGAACATCGCGTACGCGAGCAGGACGCCGTAGACCGCTCCCGAGGCGCCTACCGTCTGGATGTAATAGACCTGTTGAAGTGCTTCGAACGGTGCGAACGACAGGAGCGTTTGTACGACCGCCGCTCCGATTCCCGACACCAGGTAGAACTTGGTGAAATAGCGGCTTCCCCACATCCGCTCCAGCTCCACGCCGAACATCCACAGCGCAAGCATATTGAACAGAATGTGGAAGATGCCGTCGTGGACGAACATGTAAGTGAACGGCTGCCAGATGTAGCCGTGTGTCAGCACGTCCTGGGGCATGAAGCCGAGGCGTAGCCGCAGCACGTCGACAAACCACGACGCGATGAAAACGACGACGTTCGAGATGATCAGCAGCTTGACCGCTGGCGTGAGCGGCCCAGGTCCGAACGAATACGAGAACGTGGAAGTGGCAGGTGGGCGGCGCATCTTACATGACCCTTTGAAGTGTTTGTGTACCGCTCACGATAAAGCCTCCGAACGCTAACGGCCCGACCGCGACGTCCGTGCGGTCGATGGTCATGTGCGAAGGAAGTACCACAGGTGAACCGTCTCTATCGATTATGTCCCGCTCACAAAAACCACCCGGCCCACGAATGGCCGTGACCGCAGTGTCTAGTCGTGACTCGGAAAGGCCGACCAGTCGATCCAGTCTGTTCCAACACGAGCTTATCGAGCAACATCTATGCCCGTGGTCTCAGCCGTTCCTATGTCGGATGCGCGTGCAGCCGTGCGCCCGAGTTTCGCTGCAGGCAGCGGCGCGGCAAAAAGGGCGGCGATTAGCGGCATGAACGCCATCGCCGTGAGCGTCCGTTCGATGCCGATCCGATCGGCGAGCATTCCCACGAACGGTACCGCCAGGCCTCCCATCCCCCAGCCGAAGCCCATCATGATTGACGACACCGTCGCGGCGCTGATTGGCGCAATCGTCTGGCCGAACGTCACGTTGACCGGCAGGGTCGATTGCAGCAGGCACCCACCCACCGAAACGAGCGCTACGAATGTCCATCCTGCCTGAGTCGGAGCTGCCGCCAGAAATGGAACCGCAATAATCAACGACCAGAGGATGACGTTACGGGCGCCCCAGCGATCCGCGAGCGGCCCACCGAGAAAACCTCCGACGCTGCTGACGAACAGGTACACCGCGCTGACAGTTCCTGCCTCCGCGACTGACATGCCTCGGCGAGTCAGCATGACCGGCATGAAGGTGGCGAAGCTCAAGGCCGCAAGCGTGCGCAGCACGACCACCATGTAGAGAAGCGTCAACGGTTTACGGTATGGAGCCAGTGCACGAAAGCCGCTCGATGCGCCGTGCTCGGTGAGATGGCCCATTTCAGGCATTCGCGGCAGAAAGACACTGAGCAGCGCAAATGCCGGAATCATGAGCAACGGCGTCCACTGGAGCCCGTAGCGCTCGGCAAAGGGCGCGAACACGAGGGGTCCGAGCGAAAACCCGAGCGAGCCTCCAGTGATGTGGAACGACATGGCGTAGCCCTGCCGTGCACCTGCCAGTCGATGCACCAGTGCCGCTGCCGGCGGATGGAAAGCCGCCGCACCGAGCCCGCCCGCAACCAGGATGACGCCCAGCGCCATGGGAGTATCAGCCAGACCTATGAGGGGCAGCAATGTCACGGTGACAATCGGCCCTACGAGAAGAAGCGCCCTCGGCCTCCATCGGTCGGCGATGTGACCGAAGCCGAGTTGGGCCACCGAGTTGGCCATTTGGAAGCACATCTGCAACGTTCCAGCAGCCGCGAGCGACAGATTGAGCTCAGGGATGAGCAGCGGAAGCAGCGGTGCGTAGACGTTGCTGAATCCGTCGACCAGGAAATGAGTGCTGGCGAGCAAGAGCACCGTCGGGTGCAGTCCGAAACGCTGCCTCATACGCCCGCCCGACGAAGCTTTCGCATCACCATTGCCGCGCCTTCGCGGAACTCGGGAATGCGGAGGTAGTGTGCGGCGGCGGCAAGCACCCCAAGGGCCACGCCGATCGACGCCGCGAGCCGGACAATCTGCCGAACCAGGCTGTCGCCCGGCACCCATATCGTTGTTGCGATGTCTACACCTGCAACCGCCGTGGCCATGACGATGGACGCCACCGCAATGCGCGCGAACGACCATGCCACACGTCCGCCCTCCAGGCCGCCGAGCCTGCGACCGAGCAGCACCATCAACAACGTGGCGTTGAAGAGCGCGGCAATTGACGTCCCGAGCGCCAGGCCCCGATATCCGATCATCCGCACGAGTATTACGTTCAGGACGGCATTGACGACGACCGTGGCAATACTGACTATTACGGGAGTGCGGTTTTCGCCGAGCGCATAGAACACCGGCGACGCGATTCGCACGACGGAGTAGCCGACGAGGCCGAGCGCGTAGAACTGGAGCGCCGCAGCGGTCGCCGCCGTATCCGCGGGCGTAAATGCGGCGCGCTCAAAGATCACCCGCACGATCGGTACAGCGAGCACTAGAAGCCCGGCCGTGGCCGGTACGTTGAGCATCATCATGAGCGACAGGCCGTCGGCCACCGTCCGACGCACGTGATGTTCTTCGTCGAGCGCGGCGTGCCGCGATACGGCAGGCAGCGTCGCCGTAGCGATGGAAATGCCAAAGAGCCCGATCGGCAGATACATCAGCCGGAACGCAAAGTTCAGCCACGATACCGCGCCGGTCCCTTCGCCTGTTGCGAGCACCGTATTGACGAAGACATTCACCTGCGTGGCCGCGAGTCCGATCGTGCCGGGGCCCATCAGCACGAGCACGCGTGCGAGGCTTTCATCCTTCCAGTCAAGAATCGGGCGGTACGCGAAACCTTCGCGCCGCAACGCGGGCCATTGGACTGCAAGCTGGGCAGCCCCGCCCAAGAGCGATCCCACAGCGATTCCGGCGATTGCGGGCAGGCCGAGCATCGGCATCAGCGGCACGACTGCGAAGGCGCAGACGATCGTGGCGACGTTGTACATCGCGGGCGAGAGCGCGGGGATGAAAAACCGGTGGAGCGAGTTGAGCATCCCCATGCACGCGGCTGCCACGGCGACGAACGAAAGAAACGGCAGCATGATTCGCGTGAGGAACACCGTGAGTTCGAGCTTGCCGGGAACGCTGCGGAATGCGCCGGCAAACATGCCTACGATTGGCTCAGCGAACACGATTCCCAGGACCACCAGAATTCCGGTGATGACGATCAACCCGTTGATGACGTAATTGCCGAGTCGCCACGCCGACTCCTTACCAGCAGTGGCGAGGTGTCGCGTGAACGTGGGCACGAAGGCGCTGCTCATAGCGCCTTCGGCAAACAGATCGCGCACGAGGTTTGGAATGCGATACGCGACGTTGTAAGCGTCCATCGCGTTGCCGGCTCCGAAGAGCGCTGCCAGCACCTGTTCGCGCACCACGCCAAGGATCCGGCTGGTCATCGTCGCAACGCCGGCCGACGCGGCGGAACGCGCGAGGGTGGAAGTAGAGGCGGGAGGGGAGTTAGGCGCCAAGCTTGCGGCGGACCGTTTCGTTGATGGTCCGGCCGTCGGCATTTTTGCCGGCCAGCTTTGGCATTACAGCCTTCATGACCTTGCCTACGTCCTTGGCCGATGTGGCGCCTGTTTCCGCGATGGCAGCGGCGACTGCGGTGTCGATTTCTTCAGGCGTTGCAGCCGGAGGCAGAAATTCGGTGAGAACCGCAATCTCGGCGGTTTCCTTGTCCACGAGATCGGAACGTCCGGCTTTCGAGAACTGCTCGATGGAGTCTCGTCGCTGCTTGACGAGGCTCGTGATGACCTGGACGACTTCGGCGTCCTCGAGGTCGCGCCCCTTCTCGACGCCCTTGTTCATGATCGCCGCCTTCACCATGCGCAGCGCTGAAAGGCGCCCAGCGTCCCTGGCCTTCATGGCCGCCGCGATGTCGGCGTTGACCTTTTCGGTGAGTCCCATTCCGTATCAATGATCCTGATCCGAGTCGCCGTACGTGATATGCCAGCCGTCGGTGTCGTCGTAGAACCCTTTCGGTACCTGCACCGCGTTGACCTTCACGCTGACCTCGAGAGTCGACTTGACGGTGAAGTAGCCGTTTCGCCGCAGCACTCGCCGGAACGCTCCGTTCATCACGTGGCACCGGATCTTGTCGGCATCTTCAGCGCGTGCCGCTCGATCGACCCAGCGCAGCAACGTCTTCAGTCCGGCGATGTCGTCCGGATCGACGAGAAAGTCGACCAGCAGCGTGACCCGACCGAATGGTTCGTGGCGGTGCCGGTACACCGCGTACCCGTGCAGCTCGCCCTGCCGTCGCAATGCGACGACCGAGTAGCGGACGTGCGGCGGCTCGATATATCGCCAGTTCAGGTACGGGGAATCACGCCGAACGGCGAGGTCGAACTTCGGTGCGAGCTGTTCCCACAGCGCGGTGAAGGACGCGTCGAATCGTCGGATCGGCTCGCACTCCGCCCGCAGCGGCCGCGAACGGGCGACGATCCGGATAACGGGGTGAGTCAGCGCCGACACGACGCGATTCAGCGCATTCGGCCAGTGCGGCAGCCGGACGGCACGACGCGTCAACGGCTTCACGACGCACGGCAGCACGTGGGAGGGGGGCCAATGCAGCCGGTCGAGTACCGCGCGCGTGTCGCCGACGTTTCCGAGTGTCAGCACTGCACCCGTGTTGCGGTCCCACGCGCGGAGAAGCGCTTCGTCGATGCCCTGGCTGTCACGTTCGGGAGCGACGAGCGCGCCGGTGCCCCAGGCCCCGTCCACTTCAAGTGCTTTGAGGGAGATTCGGACCGGCAGCGTCGGATACTGCCCAACGACCGTCGGTCCCTCGCGCGCCACCCAAATCCCGGGCTCTCCGGTGGGATTATTCGGGTTACGCCGGTGCTGCCATTCCCATCGCAGGCGGTGCGCCTCAGCCGCATCCGGGCCGTGCGTTCGACGGTACAGCGTTTCCACACCGCGACGATCGTCGGGTCTGAACCGATCGATTTCTGACATGAAGATAAGGAAGGCGCCGCGGGCTGTGCGCGAACGCTGCGACTATTGTACGCGGTTTGTCGGAGCCTGCTGCTGCGGTCGCGGCACTGGCGATATCACACCCGGCGTCGTCGACGATCCAGGTGGCATCCCGAACGGGTTGGACGGCGTCGACGTGACGGTCGTCCCCGGTGCGGGCGTTCCCGGGTTGTCCGATTCGTCCTCATCCTGAGCGGGCTCGGCGCCCGGTAGCGGCCGTACGATTGGCGGCACGCGTGGAGTGAGAGCAGGATTCACCGGCGGAGTAACGACCGCGTCAGAATCGACTACGTCTTCGACTTCGACCTCGACAGGTGCGTCGAGTGCTACTTCAGGCGGACGCGGTGGAATCAACACCGGACGAGGGATGCCAGGCCGCGCTGCCGTGGCGGCGGCCGGCGGAGGATTTCGCGGCGCCGCGCTCGTCGGCAGAATCATGATGCGGTCGAAGGTGGACGCACCCACTGATCCCGCGCGCCGCGGGGCAAGCATGTATCCCGCAACACCACGCAAAATCACGTCGAGTGCCTGCCGTTCCGGCACGTTGGTCAGCTCGAGCGTAACCGGCGCTCCTGCCACACGCTCTCCATTAACGACCGTAGCGCCGCCGAGCCGAGCCCATTCCGCAAGGATCGTTCTGATCGGGGCGTTTCGCGCGACGAGCGTCACTCGACCGGCGCTGAACTGAACGCTAACGGGCTGCTGCGCGTTGGCCGGCAGTGCCGGAATGAGAAGGAGCGCCGAGAGGAGAACCACCCCGGAGCGCATGGGCGATCAGTATACGACTACTAGCAGGAAGTAGGCAGTAGGCAGTTCACAGTAGGCAGCGGTTCGCAGTTTCGACGTGCCGAATTTCGCACCTCCGCACTTAACTGCCCACTGCCTACTGGCCTACTAGTAGTCAGTGTTCGCGAATGTAATCGATTACTCGCCGGATGATCTCGTCAAGCTCGACTTTGGGTTCGTACCCGACGAGCGCGCGCAGCTTGGAGATGTCCGGGACGCGACGCGGCATGTCCTCGAATCCGGCTTCGTAGGCCTGGTCGTATGGCACCAGCTGAATCGGCGAATCACTACACGTCAGCGTCTTGACACGGGTCGCAAGGTCCGCAATCGAGATCTCACCCGTGTTGCCGATGTTGAACACTTCGCCTACCGCGCGTCGCTCAGACGCGAGCGCGATGAGCGCGTCCACCACATCGCTTACGTATGTGAAGCTGCGCGACTGCGTACCGTCGCCGAACACGGTGATCGGATGCCCCGACAGTGCCTGCCGGACGAAGGTCGGCAGCACCATGCCGTACTGGCCCGTCTGGCGTGGGCCGACCGTATTGAACAGCCGCACAATGACGACCGGCAGTTTCTTTTCCTTCCAGTACGCGAGCGCGAGGAACTCGTCGATCAGCTTGCTGCACGCATACGCCCAGCGATGCTTGACAGAAGGGCCGAGCACGACATCCGAATTCTCGCGGAAGGGCACGTCGGCGCTCTTGCCGTACACCTCGGATGTGGACGCGATGAAGACGAGCTTTTTCTTCTTGTTCGCGTGCTTCAGCACGACCTCGGTGCCGTGCACGTTGGTCTCGATCGTGTGGACAGGCTGTTCGACGATGAGCTTTACGCCCACGGCGGCGGCCAGGTGGAACACCACGTCGCTGCTGTCAACCATTTCGGCAAGCAGCGACTCGCTCGTGACCGAGTCGATGACGTACGAGAATCGTTTTTCGGCCTTCAGATGAACGATGTTTTCGATCGAACCGGTTGACAGATTGTCGAGCACCAGCACGTCATGTTCGAGCTGCAACAGCCGTTCTGCCAGATGGGACCCGATGAAACCGGCGCCGCCGGTGATCAGCGCCTTCACAGGGTGACCGGCGATTCGGCCGTCGGCACGTATTCGTGCAGGTGCGCTCTATAAAACTCGATCGTGCGCTGGAGTCCTTCGCGCAGCGGTGTGGTTGGTTGCCATCCGAGCGTGTGCTTGATTCGCGTCGAGTCCGCAAAGAAGTCGCCTATGTCGATGGCCTTCTTTTCCGGCGGCCACTCCACGAAGCGGTAGCGACCGGTGCCGGCGACCGATACGAGGAGCTCGACGAGGTCACGATGCGAAACCGGTTCCATGCCACCAACGTTGAATACCTGTCCGTTCGACGCGTCGGTCGCGCCCGCGCGCAGAAAAGCATCGGCTGCGTCGTCAACATAGACGAAGTCGCGCAGCTGTGTACCGTCGCCGTAGATCTGGATCTCGCGATTTTCGATCGCAAGCCGGATGAACCAGGCGATGAAGCCCTGGCGGTTGTGTTTGATCAGCTGTCGCGGCCCGTAGACGTTCGTCAGCCGCAGCGAGCACGCGCGCACACCAAACACGTCGTTGTACAGCAGATGGTAGTACTCACCTGCCGCCTTGTTGATGCCGTTGACGTCGCTCGGCTTGACGAGGTGCTGCTCGGTGACCGGCAGCGTCCCGGGCCGGCCGTATACCTGCCGGGTCCCGGCGTAAACCACCTTCACGCCCGGATTGTTGCGGCGGCACGCCTCGAGGATGAACAGCTGGCTTCGGCAGTTAATCTCCAGATCGGTGTAAGGGTCCTGCATGCTGTCGATGTGGCTGACCTGACCGGCGAGGTTGAAGATCACGTCCTGGTCGCGCACCAGGTAGTTCATCGTGCTCTGTTGGCGGACGTCGGCGATGTTGACTCGGAGGCGATTCTCGATTCCAGCAATGTTGAACAGGTTGCCGCCGTACTCGGGGATGAGCGGATCTACGACAAGGACGCGAGCGCCGAGGCCAACCAGCCGATGGGCGAGCGTGCTGCCGATGAACCCGAGACCCCCGGTGATCATCACTCGGCGGTCGCGATAAAAAGCGCGATAGTCGATGCCGCTCGCAGGCAGCGCCGGATTCATCGTTTCAACGATTCCGGCGGCACGGTTGAACTGATCGTCGGGTTGCGGAAGAGGACGGGAGCGGTCTGCCGTCCGCGGCCGAGCACGACGAGTTGAATCCAGAGTTTCAGAACGTCGATGCCGGTCCAGAACACGCGGCGGAAGTTGAAGAACTGCGAACGCCCGTGAGCGCGGTGGTAGTGGTGTACCGGCACTTCCACCGTATGGAATCCCGCGTCCTGAATCTTGCGCATCATCTCGAGGCAGATGACGCCCGTATTACGTTCCAGCCGCACACGATTGAACACCTCGCGCCGCATCAGCCGGAAGTCGCAGTCGACATCACGTACGCGCAGGCCGAACATCAGCTTCACGGTGTGGTGGTAGATCGCGTCCGATGATGACTCGATGTAGCGGGTCCGACCGGCTGATCTTGTATCCAGTGACGACATCGACCTCGGGAGTAAGCCGCTCCCACAACACCTCGAGCTCGGTGGGATCGTACTGCGCATCGCCGTCGGTGTAAGCGATCAGGTCCTTGGTCGAGGCCGCGAAACCTGTTCGGAGTGCTCCCCCGTAGCCCCGGTTGCGCGCGTGATGAATCACGCGAACCTGCGAGTAGGTACGCGCGAGCTCGTCGGCAATCTCCCGCGTATCGTCGGTGCTGCCGTCGTTCACGACGATGACCTCGAAGTCGGGCGTGAGACGCGAGGCGACTTGCACGGCCCGAATGACGAGGCTCGCGATGGTCCCGCCGTCGTTGTAGGCCGGAAAAAAGAAGCTCACGCCGGGCGGACGAGAAGTATCGGCAGGTCTCACGAATGCAAGGAATCGTAGCGCGGAACGGATTTGCGCGACAAGGACGTCAGTGGACGGCCCGCCGTGCCGCGAGGCGCCACGGCAACAGCATCGATTCGAGCATGATCCCCCAGGAGAGCTTCGAGACCCCCTGGCGCCGCTCGACGAACGTGATCGGCACTTCCACGATGCGGCAGCCCGCTACAGTCGCCTCCCATGCCATCTCCACTTGAAACGCGTAGCCATTGGACGCGATACGGTCGAGCGGCAGCCGCAACAGAGCGTCGCGCCTCCAGCACCGGAATCCGCTTGTGCAGTCCTGCGGTTCGAGCCGCGTGATCGCACGGACATAGCGATTCGCGAACGTGCTGAGGACGATGCGGCGTCGTGACCAGTTTTCGATGCAGCCTCCCGGTATGTAGCGGGAGCCGATCACCAGGTCCGCGCTGACAGCTTGTGAGATGAGGCGCGGAACGTCGGCGGGATTGTGCGAGAAGTCCGCATCCATCTGACAGATTGCGGTGACATCCGTCTGTACGGCGCGCCGCATCCCGTCTACGTACGATCGGCCGAGCCCCCGCGTTCCCGTTCTGTGGAGCACCGAGACCCGGCCACCCGAGCCGGCGGCGATCGTATCGGCGAGCTGCCCCGTGCCGTCCGGCGAATCGTCGTCCACGACGAGCACGTCGACATCCGGGATGCGCAAGAGCGCACGAATCAGCGGATCCAGGTTGTCGCGCTCGTTGTACGTCGGAACGATGACAATCGCCCGCATCTCTAATCTTCGCGCTCGCGGGTGCTGACCGAAGTAGAGAAGCGTAGAGACGAGACCTGCTCCGATACGAGCCCGACGAGCAGCACGAGCGCGGCAAACAGAATCAGCAGCACAGCCCCGTTCGGAATCCTCCCGTTCGCCACGACGTTCCAGACGCCGTACACGGCGCCGACCACGAACGCGACCAGGCTGATCGGAACGAAAACTCGCAACGGGCTGAACACAGTCACGATCTTCAGCAATATGAGCAGGAATTTCGCGCCGTCGCTCGCAAACCGAATCTTCGAGTGGCCGGTGCGCCGCTGTGCATTTATGGGTTCGAACGCGACGCTGTACCCCGCGCGGATGAAGGCCAGCGTGGTCGTCGTCGGTGTCGAGAAACCGTTCGGCAGCAGGTGCATGAACTCGCGGAGGCATTCACGGCGGGCGGCTCGAAAGCCCGACGTGAGATCGGGTATGGGTCTGCCCGTGAGGTGACTGGCGAGCACATTCAGGAGCCCGTTGCCCGCGCGGCGGCCTGTTGACGCATGTGTTGACGCTGATCGGGCGCCTACAACGAGATCGTAGTCGCCGAGAGGTGCAACGATCCGCCGTGCGTCGTCGGGCGAATGCTGTCCGTCGCCGTCGAGAATTAGAACGAACTCTCCGGACGCGTGCCGGATTCCGGTCTTCACCGCCGCGCCGTTGCCTTTGTTGTAGGGATGCCGAATGACGTGTGCCCCTGCACTGCGCGCCACATCAGCGGTCGAGTCGCTCGAGCCGTCGTCCACCACGATGACCTCGCGCCATGGAGCGGATGCGCGAAGGCGCAGTACCAGGTCGCTGATGGTGGCCGCTTCATCGAGGGCGGGGATCACGATCGATACCGAAGCTGGTTCAGCCAACGAGTTGCTCGACCACTCCGTCCCACGTGATCCCGAGAGCTCGCGCCCTGCCGCGTTCTCCAAGCTCTCGCGCGCGATTTCGATTGCCGGCGAGCTGCGCGATCGCCACTCCGATCGTCTCTGGTTCAGGTGCACAGACGAATCCGTTTTCGCCGTCACGGACGAACTCGAGCGTTCCGCCGGAATCGTTGGCTGTCACGACGGGCTTCATGGCAAGAAATGCCTCGAGCGTCACGTACCCGTAGTCTTCATCGAACGGCACATAGACGACCGCCAACGCGCCGGCATACAGGGAAACGAGATCGTTGCCAGTGGCTGTTCCGGCAAACACAACTCGATCCGCAACGCCCGCCTGTGCGGCCGTCCGCTCGGCCGCGCTTCGTTGGGAGCCATCGCCGACGACAATCAGCCGCAGCGGGGCCGGAACGGAGGCCATCGCGCGTATCGCCAGGTCGGCGCGTTTCACTGCTTCGAGGCGGCCGACGAGAAGCACGTAGTCCCCGTATTCGCCCGGATGCAATTGGTCCGCGAGCGGAGGAGGATGGTACAGCGGCCGCGCTGCGACACCATTGAACTTTTCGAGTCGTCGCGCCGTATTCTGAGCGTTCGTGAAAACATGCCGGCATTCGCCAAGCATGCGGCGATCGAGATCGAGCAGCGTGCGGCGCAGTCCGACGTCCGCCTCAGTGTGGTCAAAATCGCTGTACGGTGTTCCGCACAGCTCGTAAGCCGCGCGGTGTTGGTGGATGACCCAGGCCACCTTGCGTGGATGCCGCGCGAAGTAAGAGGGAAACCGCGTCGCGATCAACAGATCGACAGGCGAAAGATTGGTTGACGACAGATCGAGCAGACGCCATGCGGCGGCCTGCGCGAGGATTTCCGACTTCGGTTGTACCCGGAACGGAAGGGCGACCTTCTCGACGTCGTAACCTCGCGCCCGCAGCTGATCGATCAGTGATTTGACGTGGAGTTCTGCGCCGCCCTCGACAAACGGCACCTGGGCATCGGCTACGATGATCCGCCTGACGTCGGCTCTAGCGAGGCTGCGCCTCAGACCACCGAGCATGTGGCTCCGCCTCGCTAGGGCAGTATCTGCTTGCCCGCACTCCGTGCGGGCGAGACGTCTTGAAAGGCGAGTGGAAAACTTGACTCATTTGTCACGAGTTTGGCCTTTCAAGACGTCTAGGTGGCAAATCGGAAATTGATGATATCCCCGTCCTGGACGATGTGCTCCTTGCCTTCGAGATGGACTTCCCCGTGCTCGCGGCTCGCCTGCATCGAGCCTCGAGCAATCAGACTCTGATAGGCGACGACTTCGGCGCGGATAAAACCGCGCTGGATGTCGCTGTGAATCTCGCCGGCGGCCTCCTGCGCGGATGTTCCGCGCGCGATTGACCACGCGCGGCATTCGTCGTCGCCCACCGTGAAGAACGAGATGTACCCGAGCAGGTCGTACGTCGCACGAATGACGCGATCGAGGCCGGATTCTTTCAGGCCGAGATCCGACAGGAAGGCTGCCGCATCGGGCGGTTCGAGCTGCGCGATTTCGAGCTCAATCGTGGCGCAAAGCGCCACGGCGCGGGTCGCCGCCCGAGCCAGGAACGCAGTGAGCCCTGTCTGCTCCGCTGCGCGTTCGACGCTTGCGCCGACGGTCGGCAGATCCGCCTCATCGACATTGATCACGAGAAGGAGCGGCTTTGCCGACAACAACTGAAAACCGCGCAGGCGTTTGAGGTCTGCCGCCGGCAACTGGAGCGCTCGAAGCGGCGTGCCGGTTTCGAGCGCCTCACGACATCGCTGAAGCAGATCGCGTTCCTGTTCGAGGTCCGCCGATCGCGTCTTCTTCAAATCCTTGTCGAGACGCTCCAATCGCCTTTCAGCTACACCAAGGTCGGCGAGGATTAGCTCGTCTTCCATTGTTTGTGCGTCGCGTGCGGGATCGATCGTGCCGGCAGGATGTGGTACTGCCGGGTTCTTGAACGCGCGCACGACGTGGACGAGGGCATCGGCGTTCTTATACGCCGCAACGTCGACGAGCGCCTGCGCTCCGGCGCCAGTTCGCGTTGGGGCGGCCAGGTCGGCGAACTCGATCGTCGCCGGGACCCGTTTGCGCGGGTTGTACATCGCGGTCAGCGTGTCGAGTCTCAGGTCCGGAACCCTCGAAATGCCGATGTTCACGTCCCCTTTGCCTCGCGGAACGTCCGGCGCATGGGTCATGAGCTGAAAGAGGGTCGTCTTCCCGGTGGAGGAAGTGCCGATGAGGGCCGCCCGCAACATGAAATTGCCAGCCTAGCACGCAGCCCTGAATCGCAATCGCGAATGAAGCAGGTTCTGCGGCTCGACGAAACGAGCGGTTCGCCGAGCCCATGCTCGGCCTGTCCGGCCCGGCACATCGAAAAAGAGGCGAAAATTTAGCGTAACTCTAAAAGACTGAGCAGCTTGAGGTTGACATGGCTCTCGCGTCAGACTTACTATCCCGGTGGATTTTTGTGGAGCAAAGTGGAGCAAAATGCGCTCCGCGGCAGCTCTCCGACCCGGATCGACGACAAGGGTCGGTTGAAGGTGCCCACCATGTTTCGAGGGGTCATCCAGGACCAGCACGGGCCAGACGTGTTCGTCACGAGCCTGACGGGGGAGTGTGTCCGGATCTACCCGCTCCCAACCTGGCTGGCCCTCGAGCGAAAGCTGCTCCAGGTGCCCGGCAGTCATCCCGCGCGGCTCAAGTTTCTCGATCGCGTGAACTACTACGGGCAAACCGGCGAGCTGGACGTGCAGGGACGCGTAGTGATTCCGGCGCACCTGCGCGAGAGCGCCTCGATCATCGGGACGGTCCGGGTATTCGGACGGATCGACTACCTCGAGGTTTGGAACGAGGAGCGGTTCCTCCAGAAGCTGCATCGCGAACCGTGGACGGACGAGGATGGCCTCGGCCTTGCCGAGCATGGCATTTAGGGAGATGTCATGCACGAGCCTGTCATGGTGGCCGAGGTGCTCGAACATCTGGCGCTGGCGCGTGGTGGCGTATTCGTGGACTGCACGGTGGGACATGGCGGCCACACGCGAGCGATGCTCCACGCGGGGGCCTCGCGAGTCATCGGACTCGATCGCGACCCGGACGCACTGCGGCAGGCAGCCGCTGGTCTCGTCTCTGAGGAGTCGCGCGTCGAGCTGGTGCACAGCGACTATCGGCGTCTGGACGAGATTCTGGATGCCAGGGGAATCACGGGCGTCGACGGGATTCTTGCCGACCTGGGTGTTTCCTCAATGCAGCTTGACGAAGCCGGACGCGGGTTCAGCTTCAGGCGCGATGAGCCGCTGGACATGCGAATGGATCGGACGTCGGGACTGACAGCGGCCGAAATGATTCGCGACGCGGATGAAAGAACGCTCGCGGATGTGATTTACGAGTTTGGTGAGGAGCGGCACGCACGGCGGATCGCGCGCGCCATCGTTGAGGCGCGAGACCGCTCGGCCGTTGACAGCACTGGGCGTCTGGCCGAAGTGGTGAGGCGGGCGGTTCCGAGGAAGGGATATTCGCGGATCGATCCGGCGACGCGAACGTTTCAGGCGATTCGCATCTGGGTGAACCGCGAGCTTGAAGGCCTCGACGTTTTTCTGACGCAGGCAGCCCGGCGTCTGCGTCCGGGTGGGCGGATGGCGGTGATCGCCTTCCATTCCCTCGAGGACCGCATCGTGAAGCACACGCTCCGTTCGCTGCAGGCGACCGGGGACATCGGCCTGACGATTCGCACGAAGCGGCCGGTGGTGCCGAGCGAAGCAGAAGTAGAGCGGAATCCCCGCGCGCGAAGCGCGAAGCTGCGCGTGGCTGAGCGGGGCGGCTGAATGAGGCACACATGACGGGGGACACGTTCGAATACGCCATCAAGAAGGACATCCGCAACAACCCCATCGTTCGTGAAGTCGATCGCGAGCGACACCGGGAGATGTGGCGAACGGCCGGAATCGGGCTCTTTCTGGTCTCCGTCCTGCTGTTCTGGGCGTGGCAGCACTTCGAGTTGCTGCGACATGGTTACCGGTTCGAGCAGATGCAGCGCCAACATGCGGCAGAGCTAGAGATCAATCGTCATCTACGGCTGGATATCTACGCGCTGCGTTCACCGGCGCGAATCGAACGGATGGCCATGCGGCAGCTTGGAATGGTGACGCCTGCCGCCGCCGACGCGCTGGTGGTCGAGCGCGTCCTCCCGTCGCCTGCCCCCCCAAGTTCCGCGCTCGCGCGCAAGTAGACCGATGTCGGACGATCGTTCTGCGCTCTGGCGTCCCACGATGAAGCGCCGACTGGTTGTTGGCGCCGTCATTCTGGCTGTGTGGTCGGCAGTGATCGAGGCGCGCCTCGTGTATCTCCAGGTGATTCAGCACGGGGATCTCTCGGGGAAGGCCCGGAATCAGCAGACCGGTACCGTGGAAACCGCAGCCAACCGCGGCGACATCCTCGATCGCAACGGCCGCGTGCTCGCCTACAGCGTCGAGGCGGAGTCGATCTATGCGGTGCCGAGCGAGATTGATAACGTCGACAAGATAGCGGCGGCGCTGTGCGGTGCGCTGGACGACTGTTCCGCCCGCGACCGGGAAGCCATCAATGACCGCATCCGGCGCGGCCGCTCGTTCGCGTACGTGGAGCGTCAGGTCTCGCCGGACGCGGCGCGGCGAGTGGCCGCCCTCAGGCTCGATGGCGTCGGCCTTATGAAAGAAAGCCGGCGTTACTACCCGAACAAGGACCTGGCTGCACACGTGCTCGGGTACGTCGGCATCGACAACAACGGGCTCAGCGGCATTGAAGCTGCCTACGACGCGCTCATCAAGGGGCGTCCGGGCACCGTGCTCGTGCAGACGGACGCCAGGAGGCGGGCGTTCAGCAGAATCGAACGACCACCAACAAGCGGCGCGACGCTCGAACTGACTATCGACCAGTACCTCCAGCACGTTGTCGAGAGTGAGCTCCGTGTCGGCGTCCTGGACAACCGCGCGGCCGCCGGTACGGCGCTGGTGATGGATCCCTACAGGGGTGAGATTCTCGCGCTTGCCAACTGGCCGACCTTCAATCCGAACGCCTACCGCGACGCGAAAGAAAACGCACAACGCAATCGCGTCATGGACTTGTACGAACCGGGCTCGACGTTCAAGATCGTGACCGCGTCCGCAGCGTTCGAGGAAGACGTGGTCGAGCCAACGGATCTCATCGACGTGAGCGCCGGTCGCATCCGATTCGGTGGCCGAATCATCAACGACGACCACCGATACCGCGTGCTGTCGGTCGAGGACGTGATTGTCAAGTCGAGCAATGTTGGCGCGATCAAGGTCGGACAGAAGCTCGGCGCGGCACGCCTGGGCGCCTACGTCAACCGGTTCGGCTTCGGCCATCGAACCTCACCGGACTTTCCCGGCGAGAGCCGCGGCATCGTCTGGGACCCGGCGAAACTGACCGACAGCGCGCTCGCGTCGGTGTCGATGGGCTATCAGGTGGCTGTCACACCGCTGCAGATGGCCGCGGCAGTGAGCTCGGTCGCGAACCGCGGCGAGCTCCTGGAGCCGCGTATTGTCCGGGCGGTCATTACCGACGGCAGGCGCGCGCCCGTACCTCGTAAAGTGGTACGGCGGACGGTATCGGCGAATACAGCCGCGGTGCTGACCCAGATCATGGAACAGGTGGTCGAGCGCGGAACGGGAAAGAACGCGCGGATTGACGGGTTTACCGTGGCCGGGAAGACCGGCACAGCCCAGAAGGTGGTCAACCGCCAGTATTCGCGATCAGATTACAACGCGTCATTCGTGGGGTTCGTGCCGTCGCGTCAGCCGAAGTTCGTAATCGTCGTCGTTATCGATTCACCACACGGCAGGAATTCGTACTACGGCAGTACGGTTGCCGCTCCCATCTTTCAGCGAATTGGCGCGGCGGCGCTGCGTCTCTACGGTGTTCCCCCCTCGCTGAATCCGGCGCCGCCATTGATTGCCGGTGGCGGGAAAGGCTTGCCGCAGACGCCATGGCCGAGCCCGACCAGCGTCGCGGTGATCCCGGTTGGAACCAATCCAATCGGATCGCCGATGACGGTTCCGGACCTGCGGGGGCTCGGTGCTCGCGATGCGGTGCAGATACTGGCGAGGTTGGGAATGAGTTCGCGCCTGATTGGCGCGGGAGTCGTTGTCGATCAGGACCCTCTGCCCGGGAGCCCGATTGAGCACGGCGCGGTGTCAGTTCTCAGGCTTGCGCGCCAGGCGACTGCAAACGTTGCCGCTCCGGCTACGGGCGGGCCATGACGGTTCGAGAGCTGCTCGATCAGGTGTTCGCACGCGTGATGCGTTCGGAGGACATGAGACAGCTCTCGCAATGGGGGCCTGCGCTCGATGTCTCCTGTCAGGGTGTCACTCACGATTCGCGGAGCGTCAGGCCAGGGTGCGTATTTGTCGGCCTGCGCGGCCAGAAAGCGGACGGCGCAGAATTTGCGCCCCAGGCGATCGCCGCTGGTGCGGCGGCTGTCGTTTCAGAACGCGCTGCGGCGCCTGGGTCACCGGTGCCGTGGATCGTCGTGGAGGATGCACGGCTCACGTTGGCGTGGCTCGCCGCAGAATTTTTTCAGCATCCGAGCCGGCAGATGCGGGTGGTCGGCATCACGGGGACCAACGGCAAGACGACGACGAGCTATATCGTGAGCGCGATCTTCGAAGCGGCTGGGGTCAGGTGCGGCCTGATGGGAACGGTGAAGTATCGGATCGGCGATCGAGAGATCGCAGCTGCCAGGACAACTCCTGAAGCGCCCGAGCTTCAGGCAATGCTTCGGGAGATGGTCGATGCCGGCTGTGGCGCCTGTGCGATGGAGGTGTCGTCGCACGCGCTCTCGCTGCGCCGTGCCGATGGCATTCACTTCGCGGCGGGAGTCTTCACCAACTTGACGCGAGATCACCTCGACTTTCACGCGGACATGGAGGGCTACTTCGCTGCCAAGCGCCGGCTGTTCGAGCTGCTACCCTCGGACGCGCCGGCGGTGGTCAACCTCGACGATCCGCGTGGGTCCGCCATGGCCGAGGCGGCCACACGGACAGTCACGTACGCAGTCAATCGGACGGCAGATGTGACCCCTGGGCCCCTCTCGTTTTCGCTCGGAGGATTGCAGTTCGAAGTTCGTACCCCGCAAGGTTCGTTGAACGTGCGGTCGTCACTCGTTGGTCGGCCCAACGTCTACAACATTCTTGCGGCGGTCAGTACCACGACGGCCCTTGGCGTGCCGATCGACGCCGTCGAACGCGGTATCGCCCGTCTGCAAGGCGTGCCCGGCCGATTCGAACAGGTGTCATCGTCCGTTGATGACATCAGTGTGATCGTCGACTATGCACATACCGACGACGCCCTGCGCAATTTGCTGGAGATGGCACGACCTCTTGCAGCGCGGCGGCTGATTACGGTGTTTGGAGCGGGCGGCGATCGCGATCGCACCAAGCGGCCCCTGATGGGAATGGTTGCCGCACGGCTCAGCGACGTCGTTGTAATCACTTCGGACAACCCGCGCAGCGAGGATCCGCAGCGGATCATCGATGAGATCAATCTTGGAGCGCAGCCCGAAACGCGGCAGCGGGACGTACAGGTGCTAACCGTGGTCGATCGCCGCGTCGCGATTTACAAGGCAATAAAAGACGCAGCGGCGGGAGACCTCGTCCTTATTGCCGGGAAGGGCCACGAGAAATACCAGGAAATCGGTGGACGCACGCTGCCGTTTGACGATGTGGCGGTTGTACGAGAGGCGTTGGAGGCCCGACGTCAGCGGGTACGGGTTGGGTGACGAACTGCGACTCACCCTCGAATGGGCGGCTGACGCGGTCGCCGGTGACATCAGACGAGGTGATCCGCGGGGTGAGGTCGGGAACGTCGTCATCGATACGAGGGTGCTGCAGCCGGGCGATTTTTTCGTCGCGCTTCGCGGCGATCGCTTTGACGGGCACGACTTCGTCAAAGACGCCTTCGGTCGCGGCGCCGGCGGCGTCATCGTCAGGCGGGGCTTTGGCGGGAACGTAGCCAACGGGCACGGAGCGGTCATCGAAGTCGATGACACGACGATGGCGTTGCAGCGCCTCGGACATGCGGTCCGCCGCGCTAGCGGGGCGCGCGTTGTGGCCATCACGGGAAGCGCGGGAAAGACCACCACGAAGGACGCGATTGCAGAGTTTCTCTCAGCGCGGTTCCGCGTGGTGAAGAACAAGGGGAACCTGAACAATCACATCGGCCTGCCGCTGTCGTTGTTGCAGCTTCGACAGAAGCCGGACATCGCGGTGATGGAACTGGGCATGAATCATCCGGGCGAAATCAGCACGCTTGTCGCCATTGCCGAGCCAGAGCTGCGCGTATGGACGAATGTGGGCGACGCCCACATCGGCTTCTTCGGATCGGCGGATGCGATCGCAGACGCCAAAGCGGAAATTCTCGAGCGTGCCGCGCCCGACCATGTCCTCGTGTGCAACGCCGACGATCGTCGGGTCATGGAACGCGCGCGCAGCTTCGCGGGGCGAGTCGTCACATTCGGTGTATCCGAAGCGGCGACGGTACGCGCGCGAGACATCGAACATTTCGGCATCGACGGCATGCGGGCACGCGTTTCCACACCGGCCGGTGAGCGGATCCTGAACACTCCTTTGCTCGGATGGGGCAATCTGCAGAACGTGCTCGCTGCCTCCGGAGCGGCGCTCGAGCTGGGTGTTGCGCTGGATGCGGTCGTCGCGGCGGCTGGCCGGCTCAAGTCCGCCGATCGGCGGGGCGTCGTCCACCGGCTGCGTGGCGGCATCGTGCTCGTAGACGATTCGTATAACTCGAGCCCCTCAGCGTTGCGCCAGGCGCTCGACGTCGTTGCGAAAGAGCCGCGCGTCGCACGCAGGGTCGCTGTGTTGGGCGAGATGCTGGAGCTTGGGGATCAGACAGCCGCACTGCACGCGGAATTGGGGCGCTACGCCGCCACGGCGGGACTCCGTCTGCTGGTCACGATAGGCGGCGACGGTGCGCGACGCCTGGCCGACGCCGCGATTGCCGCCGGAATGCCGGCGTCGGCAGTCACGTATTTCGAACGCAGCGATCTCGCGGCATCTGAAGTGGCGGGTCACATACGGGCAGGAGACCTCGTGCTGGTGAAAGGGTCGCGGGGGACACGTACGGATCTCGTGGCCGATCGCATCGCGGCGGAGTTCAGCTGATGTTGTACGACCTCCTGCCGCCGCTCGAGCCGTACTTCGGCGCCTTGAACGTCGTGCGGTACATCACGTTTGGTACGGCGGCGGCGAGCTTGACGGCGCTGTTCATCAGCCTGGTCCTCGGACCTTGGATGATCCGGAAGTTGCGCGACTTCCAGATCGGTCAGGTGATTCGACAGGAAGGACCGCAATCGCATCGCGCCAAGGCCGGCACGCCCACCATGGGCGGTCTGCTGATTCTGACCGCTGCGGTCGTCCCTACGCTGCTGTGGGCCGATCTGTCCAATCCGTACGTCTGGATTGCCGTGATGGCCACGTGCGCGTTCGGCGCCGTAGGGTTTGCGGACGACTACCTCAAGATTGTTCGCCGCTCGCACCACGGCCTTCGCCCGCGCTACAAGATGGGGCTGCAGATTGTCATCGCGGTGGCCGTAGGCATCGTGCTCATGACGCTGGCGGCGAACAATCTGTACAACACGCGCCTCATATTTCCGTTCTTCAAGAACCTGATTCCCGATCTGGGATGGTTCTACATCGCGTTTACGGTGCTGGTGCTCGTTGGGGCCAGCAATGCCGTCAACCTCACGGACGGTCTGGACGGCCTGGCTATCAGTACGTTCGGCGTTGCCGCGGCAGCTTTTACGGCACTCGCGTACGTCACGGGCCACGCGGTCCTCGCAGATTACCTGCTGCTCGTCCGTTTTCAGCCCGCAGGCGAGCTGACGATTTTCTGTGGAGCGCTCGTCGGTGCGAGCCTGGGATTCCTCTGGTACAACTCGTACCCTGCCGAGATCTTCATGGGGGACGTCGGCTCTCTCGCGCTTGGCGGCGCGCTCGGCACCGTCGCCATCCTGATCAAGCAGGAGCTCCTCCTCCCTATTGTGGGCGGCGTGTTCGTGATCGAGGCGCTCTCCGTGATCCTGCAGGTCGCCTCGTTCAAATTGACCGGACAACGCGTATTCAAGATGGCGCCCATCCATCACCACTTCGAGCTGATCGGATGGAGCGAACCGAAAGTCATCACGCGTTTTCTCATCGCCGCGGTCGTGTTCGCGCTGTTCAGCCTCACGACGTTGAAGATTCGGTGATGGCGTGGGTCAAGGTGACTTCATCGTTCGGGATCGCCGCGTGCTCGTGGTCGGTGCAGCACGCAGCGGCATTGCGGCCGCCGAGGCGCTCGCGAGGCGCGGGGCAATTGTGACGCTTACTGATATTCGCGACACCGTCGACGCCGCCGATCGATTGCGCGCTGCAGGCGTCACCCTCGAACTGGGCGGGCATCGCCCAGAAACGATTGCTGCGGCGGATCTCATTGTGGTGAGCCCGGGCGTGCCGCTCGACCAACCGATCTTCGAGAGCGCGCAGAAACGGGGAACGGAAATCATCGGCGAGCTCGAGCTGGCGTGGCGCTGGACCCGCGGCCGCGTCATAGCGATCACCGGGACGAAGGGAAAGTCCACTACCACGACCTTGCTTGGCCGGATGCTCGGCGCGGCCGGCCAGACGACGCTCGTGGGCGGCAACATCGGAGTGCCGCTGAGCGCACAGGTCGACGCATCCACGCCGGACACGGTGCACGTAGTCGAGACGAGCAGCTTTCAGCTCGAGGCGACGTCGACATTTCGCCCGTGGATCGCAGTGTGGCTCAACATCGCGGACGATCACCTGGATCGACATCCGACCGTCGAGTCCTACGTTGCGGCCAAGGCGCGCATCTTTGCCCACCAGACGCAGGACGATTGGGCCGTCGTCAATGCTGACGACCCTACCGTGATGGCACATAGCCGCGGCATCGCCGCACGGAAAGAGCTGTTCTCACTATCCGGACGCATATCGGACGGCTTCGTCGTCGACGAGGACTGGATCGTCAGGCGGACGGCTACGAGCACGGAGCGCCTGTTCCCGCTCGCGGCGGTGGAGCTGACCGGTCGCCACATGCTGCACAACGTCCTGGCTGCGAGCGCGGCTGCGTCGCTGGCCGGTTGCCCGCCGCAGGCACTGGCGAAGGGACTGCAGGGCTTTCGCGGTCTGGAGCACACGATGGAGTCGGCCGGCGAAGTGCGTGGCGTTCGCTTCGTCAACGACTCCAAAGCGACGAACGTCGAGGCGGCACGTCGATCCATCGAAAGCTTTCCGCGCGGCGTGGTCGCGATCGTTGGCGGCCGATTCAAGGGCGGAGACCTCAAGCAGCTTCGCGAGCCGCTGGCGGCCTCCGGCACCGCTGTCATTGCGATCGGAGAGGCAACGCCTCTTATTCACCAGGCGCTGGACGGAGTGGTGCCAGTGATCGATGCCGGGTCGATGCGCGAGGCGGTTGAGCGCGGTTACGAGGCGGCCGGCGCGAGCGGCGTCGTACTGCTGGCGCCGGCGTGCTCGAGCTTCGATTGGTTTCGGGACTACGCAGAGCGTGGGAACACGTTCAAGGAGGAAGTCGCGCGGCTGAAACAACGGATGGAGTGAGCGGTGAGCAGTCGTCAGTCGGTTTCGGCGCGGAGAGGAGCCAGCCGCTGGGAACGCAGGCTACCCCGGTCTGCGAGGTCGGTGTCCCTTCCACGGGCCGACTGATGACTGCTGACCGCTTACTCCGGCGGACCGTGAGGTCCGGCTCGCGGGATCGTGATCTTAATCGATCCGCGGTGCACCCTTCGTTTCGGGCGGCCGCGTAAAAACTTTACGCCCAGGACTCGGGGATCGGGGATCAGAGGAGCGCAAAGGCACAAAGCACAAGCACAAGGCTAGGCAGGGCTCAGGCCCAGGGAAACGGCAGAGGCACTTCAGATGGCGCGAAAGCTCAAGGCTGACAGAGTGATGTTCACGGCGACGTTGCTGCTCGTGTTCGCGAGCATCATCATGGTCTACAGCGCCTCCGCCCTCGTCGCGCTCGAGCGATTCCAGCAGCCGTACTTGTTCGTGATCCGGCAGGTCATGTGGGCCGTTCTCGGTATCGCCGCGCTCTGGGTGGCGATGCACGTGGATTACCGCGCCTATCGCAACGACACTTTCATCTGGGCGCTCATCGGAGCCGTTGGGCTGACCCTGCTCGGCGTGCTGTTCAGCGCTCCGGTAAACGGCACCCGTCGCTGGCTCGGCATCGGAGGCCTCGGCATCCAGCCGTCGGAGTTCGCCAAGATCGTCTGTGTGTTCTTTACGGCGCTGATTCTCGAGCGGAGGATGCACCGCATCGACGAACTTTCGTATTCGCTGCTCCCAATCGCGGTTGTCATCGGCCCTATGGTGGCGCTGATTCTGCTCGAACCCGATTTCGGCACCGCGATGGCGCTGGTGCTGATCGTCGCCGCGATGATATTCGCCGCCGGCTTGCACTATCGATACCTGATCGGCACTTTGCTCGTGGTGCTCCCTGCAATTTACGTGGTCCTCGTCAGTGCGCCGTACCGGCGACGGCGACTGCTCGCGTTCTGGGATCCCTGGGCGGATCCGTTGGGCGACGGTTTCCAGATCATCCAGTCGCTCATTGCGGTGGGCACAGGAGGAGTGTTCGGGCGGGGGCTGATGGCCGGCGTTCAGAAGCTGTTCTACCTGCCGGAGCCGCATACGGACTTCATCTATGCGGTCATCGGAGAGGAGCTCGGCCTCATCGGCGCCACGACTACGCTCGTGTGCTTCTGCCTGATCGCGTGGCGCGGTCTGCGCATCACGCTGCGCGCGCAGGACGCGTTTGGCGCATTCGTGGCGCTTGGCATGACCATCATGATCGTGGTGCAGGCATTCGTGAACATGAGCGTCGTCCTCGGCCTGATGCCGACCAAGGGCATCCCGCTCCCTCTGGTAAGCGCCGGCGGATCGTCGCTCGTCGTGAGTCTGGTCGGGATGGGCGTGTTGCTGAACATCTCACAACACGAGACGGCTCACGCGTGAGTGCCGACGATGCCCTTGTCGGTGCTGATTGCGGGTGGGGGAACCGGAGGCCACTTGTATCCGGGGATTGCGGTCGCTCGCGAAATCGCGGCACGTGTGCCCGAGGCACAGGTCGCCTTCGTGGGGACTGCCGCAGGGCTCGAGGCGCGGGTGATCCCGCGCGAAGGGTTTCCCCTCGATGTGATCCGCAGCGCAGGCCTGAAGGGCAAGGCCATTGGGCCGCTCATTCGAGGCCTCGGCCTGTTGCCTCTGAGTGCAGTCGATGCCTGGAACGTCGTGACGCAACGGCGTCCTGCCGTGGTGATCGGCGTCGGAGGCTACAGCTCGGGTCCGGTGGTTCTCATCGCAGCGCTTCGTGGCATCCCGACGGTGCTGATCGAGCAGAACGCGATGCCAGGGCTGACCAACCGTCTGCTCGCGCGTGTGGTCGATGCCGCAGCAGTTACGTACGAAGAAAGCGCTCGGTTCTTCGGGAGCAAGGCGTTCGTCTCAGGCAACCCGGTCAGGCCGGAGTTCTTCCAGAACGAGGGGGCACATGGGCATCACAGTGACGAGTCATCGCGCGGGCGCGATGGGGATTCCGCGGTTTCGCCGTCGCGGACGGCGCGGGTTCTAGTTTTTGGCGGCTCTCAGGGCGCGCACGCGATCAACGTGGCCATGGTGGAGGCAGCGCCGCGCCTGGCTGCCGAACCGCGAGTGGCGATTACGCACCAGACTGGAGAGCGCGATCTGGAGGTGGTCCGGGACAGCTACCGGCGTGCCGGGTTGGAAGCGCGCGTCGAGCCGTTCCTGTTTGCGATGGACAGAGAGATGAAAGCCGCCGATCTCGTCGTCTGCCGGGCGGGCGCGACGACGATCGCCGAGCTGACAGCGGCAGGAAGGGCCGCCATCCTGGTGCCGCTGCCGACCGCGACCGACGATCACCAGCGCAAGAACGCGCTTGCGCTGGTCAGGCAGGGCGCCGCGCACATGTTGGATCAGCGCGAGCTCTCGGGGGATCGGTTGGCAGCGGAGATCGTCGCGTTTGCCGAGAACGCCGAAGAGCGGCGGCAGGTCGGCGAGGCAGCGCGGCGACTCGCACGTCCCGACGCGGCGCGAGTCATCGTCGATCGAGTGCTTGCGCTTGCTGGCGACGCGACATGAACGGCTCCGGATTCTGGGCCGACGCCGAACCTGGAACTTGGTACCTGGAACGCAAGAACTGAGGCAACGTCGTTTGCTCGGTAAGACCCGGCGAATTCACTTTGTGGGCATCGGTGGGGTGGGCATGAGCGGCATCGCCGAGCTGCTCGCGAACCTCGGGTACGAGGTGAGCGGTTCGGACATGAAAGGATCGGAACTGACTGTACGACTGCAGCAAAGTGTCGGCGTGAAGGTGTACGAGGGACACGCCGAACGCAATGTCGGCGACGCCGACGTCGTGGTGGTGTCTTCCGCCGTGCGGCCCACGAACCCCGAGATCGCTGAGGCCACGCGACGGGGCATCCCGGTCATTCCACGCGCCGAGATGCTCGCGGAGCTGATGCGCATGCGGTTCTCGATCGCCGTCGCCGGCGCCCACGGCAAGACGACCACGACGTCGATGATTGCGTTCGTACTCGCCCGCGGCGGTCTCGATCCGGACGCTGTCATTGGTGGCAGGTTGCGGGCGTTTGGCAGCAACGCGCGACTCGGGCGCGGTGAGTACCTGGTGGCTGAAGCCGACGAGAGCGATCGGTCGTTTCTGATGCTGTGGCCATCGATCGCGGTGATTACGAACATCGATCGCGAGCACATGGAGAGCTACGGAAGCTTCGAGGAACTTCAGCAGGCGTTCGCGGAGTTTGCGAACAAGGTTCCCTTCTACGGCGCCGTCGTCGCGTGCGCCGACGACCCGCATCTCGTGCCAGTGCTGCCGCGGCTCAGGCGAAGGCTCGTGACATACGGCGTCACGAACCCTTTGGCCAATTTCACGGGCACGGAGGTGGAGGTTGGAACCTTCGGGGGCCGCTGCGTCGTGCATCGACGCCGCGAGGGCGCGTCCGAGCGTCTTGGCACACTCGAGGTCATGTTGCCCGGGCGCCACAACCTCCAGAACGCCATGGCCGCTGTCGCCGTCGCTTCGCAGGTCGGCGTTCCGTTCGACGAGGTCGCCGGCTCGCTTCGAGTGTTCGAGGCGCCTGAGCGTCGGTTCGAGCGGTACGGCGAAGCTGGCGGCGTCGTCGTGGTGGACGACTACGCCCATCACCCGACCGAGATTGCGGCAGTCCTTGCCGCGGCCCGCACCGCGCTTGCCCGGCGCCTAATCGTTGCCTTTCAGCCGCACCGGTATACACGCACGCAACAGCTCATGGATGAATTTGGCCCGGCGCTGAAGGAGGCCGACGAGATCGTGCTCACGGATGTCTATCCCGCCGGCGAGGACCCGATCGCGGGTGTCACGGTGGAGGCGCTTGCGGCCTCGATCCAGAGGACCGCACCGGAGCTACCCGTTCGCATCGCGCGGCGGATCGAGGACGTCGTGCCCGAGGTGCTGAAGGCAGCTCGAGCCGGAGACGCGGTCATTACGCTCGGAGCGGGCTCGATTGGTACGTTGCCGAAGCGTCTCATAGAAGCACTGAAACGACGGGAGACGAGCGCCTGATGGCAGTTTCCGCGCCAACGGACAAGCGATTTCGGCGCGCGCACGTCAGCCCGACGCGCCGCGGACGCAGGATCATCGTCTCGCGTCGGGGCCTGGTGTACGCAGGGCTGCTCATCATCGGTGCCGTGTATGCGGGATATCGCGGGGCGGCGCTGATGTTGTCGTCCGACATGCTGACGGTCACGCGGATCACGCTGGCTGGGAACGCGAGATTGTCCGACGGCGAAGTGCTGTCGCTGCTGTATGGCCTCGAGGGGCAACACATGCTGCTCGTCGATCTGGACGAGTGGCGGACGAAGCTCCTCGCGTCGCCGTGGGTCGCGGATGCAGCGCTCCGCCGCGTGTTCCCCGGCGGAATCGACGTCGTCGTTTCAGAGCGCCAGCCGATGGGCATCGGACACGTCGGTGACGCGCTGTTTCTGATCGACGAGGTCGGCGACATCATGGACGAGTTCGGGCCACATCACGCAGGGCTCGACCTGCCGGTCATCAACGGTCTGTCCGTTTCCGGCGGTACGCGCGTGTCCGCCGCGCCGATCGACAAGAACCGCGCGGCGCTTGCCGCGCGCTTTCTGTCGTCCTTGCAGCAGCGCCCCGACCTGGCCGCTCGCGTGTCGGAGGTGGACGTCAGCGACGTCCGCAATGCGGTCGTGACGCTCAAGGGAGATCCCACGATGATTCGCGTTGGCGACGACCAGTTCGTCGATCGATTGCAGTCGTACGTGGATCTTGCACCGACGCTGCGCGACAGGATGGCGCGGATCCAGTACGTGGACCTGCGTTTCGGCGAACGCGTGGTGGTCATGCCGGCGCGTCGGGAGGGTTCGTGAGCCGTAGAGAGCGCTATCTGGTCGGGCTTGATGTCGGCACGTCGACCGTGTGCGCGGTGGTGGGCGAGAGCCTCGACGACGGCACGCTGGACATTGTGGGAATCGGCGTAGTGGAGTCGCGCGGTATCAAGCGCGGCGTGGTCGTCAATCTCGACGCCGCCGTAGATTCGATCAAGAAAGCCATCGAGGAAGCGGAGCTGATGGCGGGCGTCGAGATCGATTCCGTTCACCTGGCGCTTTCAGGGCCGCACGTCAAGGGGTTCAACAGCCGCGGCGTGATCGCCGTCGCCGGGAAAAATCGCGAGATCTCGCGCGACGACGTGCGGAGGGCCATCGAGGCGGCCAAGGCAGTCGCGCTACCCGCCGGACGCGAAATTCTCCACGTGCTGCCGCAGGACTTCGTGGTGGACGAGCAGGACGGGATCGGCGCCCCAATTGGGATGACCGGTGCACGGCTCGAGGTCAACGTGCATGTCGTGACCGGCGCAGTATCCACGTCGCAGAACATCATCGCGTGCGTAAACCGGGCCGGAATCGCGGTGGTGGATACCGTCATCGAGCAGCTTGCGGCAGCCGAGGCCGTGCTTGCACAAGACGAGAAGGAGCTCGGTGTCGCGCTCGTTGATATCGGCGGCGGCACTGCGGACCTTGCGATCTTCGAGCGCGGGAGCCTCTGGCATACGGCGGTGGTGGCCGTAGGCGGTGAGCACTTCACCAGCGACATCGCCGTGGGCCTCCGCACCCCGATACCTGACGCCGAGAAGCTGAAGCGCAAGAGCGGCTGCGCGCTCTCTTCCATGGTCGATGAGGACGACACCATCGAGGTCGCCAGCGTCGGCGGACGAAAGCCGCGTCTGATGGCGCGGCGGATTCTGTCGGAGATCCTTCAGCCGCGAGCGGAAGAGATCTTCCATCTCGTGTGGGACGAAATCAGGCGCGCGGGATACGAGAAATCGCTCAACTCGGGAATCGTCCTCACCGGCGGCGGATCGATTCTCGAAGGTATGCCGGAAATCGCGGAGCAAATTTTCGATCTGCCGGTCCGGCGGGGTTGTCCCGTCGATGTCGGCGGTCTGGCGGATCACGTGAGCACCCCGGTCTTCGCAACGCCGGTCGGGCTGCTGCTCTACGCACATCGCAATCGGGCACCGGAACCGGCGCGCGCCGGCGCCGGAGCGTTCGGCCGCATGAAGGTACGGCTGCGCGGCATGTTCAAGGAGTTTTTCTGACGGAGGTTGACATGAGGCAAGGCGATTCCCGCGGCAAAGACGCGGACAAGCTGCGGCTGACGCTCGATCCCGAATCACGGCTCGGCGCAAAGATCAAAGTCATCGGCGTGGGCGGCGGGGGGAGCAACGCCGTCAGTCGAATGGTCGCCAATGGGCTCGAAGGCGTCGAGTTCATCGTGGCGAACACCGACGCCCAGGCGCTCGGACAGAATCCAGCCGCCGTCAAAATTCAGATCGGTCAGAAGCTGACGAAAGGACTGGGGGCGGGCGCGGATCCAAACATCGGCCGTGAAGCGGCGCTCGAGGACACCGACACGCTCATTCAGGCGCTGGCCGGCGCCGACATGATTTTTGTGACCGCCGGCCTCGGCGGCGGTACAGGCACGGGCGCCGCTCCCGTGATCGCGAGCCTGGCCAGCGAGCTCGGCGCGCTGACGGTTGCCGTCGTCACCAAGCCGTTCAAGTTCGAGGGGAAGAAGCGCGCGCACCATGGCGAGGAGGGACTCGAGTCCCTGCGCGAGTGCGTCGACACTGTCATCACTATTCCGAACGAGCGCCTGCTCGCCATCGTCGACCGCCAGACGTCGCTGACCGATGCGTTTGAACTGGCCGATGACGTGCTGCGACAGGCGATTCAGGGCATCTCCGACCTGATTCTGGTACCGGGGCTGATCAACCTGGACTTCGCCGACGTGAAGACGATCATGTCTGGCATGGGTGTCGCCATGATGGGCACCGGAATCGGAGAGGGCGACAACCGTGCGATGCAGGCAGCGCAGAGAGCGGTATCCAGTCCATTGCTCGAAGACGGGTCGGTAACCGGCGCACGCGGCGTGATCATCAACGTCACGGGCGGTCCTGATCTGTCATTGATGGAGGTGAACGAGGGATCGTGCGTCATCCAGGAAGCCGCGCACGAGGACGCCAACATCATCTTCGGTGCTGTCGTGGACCCAAAGCTTGCCGGCAAGATCAAGATCACCGTCATCGCAACAGGATTCGACCGCGGAAACAGGGCTCGTACGGTTCGGTCGACAGCTGTACAGACGCCGGTCGATCTGCAGAACTACACTGCCCACGTCAATCGCGCGGCCGCCGTTGGTTCGAGCGATCGTCCTGCGCTCGAAATGACCGGTTCGATGCCCGAGGCCGCTGCGGCATCTGCGCTCAAGGTGAGCCGGCGGCCCGGATTGGAGTTGACGCTGCCCGCCATGGAGCCTGCGGACCTCTCGTCGCCACTCGACGTACCCGCGTTCCTGCGCCGGCAGAGCTGACCCTGTGGGCACGCGCCCCACGCGCGTGCCGGTGGTACACTACATAGACCCACGGCACGCGCGAGCGTCTGCGCGAGAGCAGTAGTTCGCGCACGACCTTTTGGTTCACCAGTTCAGCCGCACACATATTCATGAATCGATGGCAACAGTGCGAGCGCGCCCGCGAGCTCCTTTCGAAGGAGGTGGGCTTCGTGCGCAAGCCGCACGCCGACAGACTGCGCGTCGCCCTGGCCTTCCCGAACACATATTTCGTGGGGATGTCGAACCTCGGTTTTCAGACGGTGTACAAGCTGTTCAACGCCGAAGCGGACATCGTGTGCGAGCGTGTGTTTCTCCCGCCGAAGACCGAGCTCGCGGACCAGCTCGCGTCGGGAACGCCGCTGGTGACGCTCGAGTCCCAGACTCTTGTCGCCGACTTCGACGTACTGGCGTTCTCCGTGTCGTTCGAGTGGGACTACACGAATGTGCTGACGATGCTGCGGCTCGCCGGTCTGCCTCTTCGCGCCGACGCGCGCACGCATCGGCACCCGCTCGTGGTCATCGGTGGAGCCGTGACGTTCGTCAATCCGGAGCCGCTGGCGCTGTTTGCGGATGCCATCGCCGCGGGCGAGGGCGAGGCGCTCGTGCCGTCGTTGCTGCGCGCTTTTGAGGGGGCGTCGGATCGCGGCGATCTGCTTCGCCGGCTGGCCGGTGAGCGTGGCTTTTACATTCCGTCTTTTTACGGCGTGAACTACGGAAGCGACGGCACAATCGCGGCATTCGTTCCAAGGGAGGGCACTGGCGCTCCGCCGGTGGTCCGCAAGGCCGCTCTTCGGACCACCGAGGCCGTCGATCCGCCAGTGACGACGATTTTTACGCCCGAAACGGAATTCGGCTCTCGATTTCTCGTCGAGGTGGTCCGAGGCTGCGCCAATCTGTGTCGCTTCTGTTGGGCAGGATACAACTACCTCCCCGTGCGCGCGTTTCCCACGGCGCGCATCCTGGAGCTCGCCGAGCGAGCCCGGCCGCATTGCAGTCGCGCGGGCCTCGTCTCGATCGCGTTGTGTGATCACCCGGATATTGAGGAAATCCTCACCCGCCTCTCGGGCATGGGCTACTCGATCAGTCCGGCGTCGCTTCGTCTCGACGATCTCACGACGACCCTGGTTCGGCTTCTGCGCTCCAGCGGCGAGCGGTCGATCACCATCGCGCCGGAAACAGGATCGGATCGGCTCCGTCGAGTGATTAACAAGACCGTGACCAATGACGAGATCCTTGCAAGCGCGGAGATGATTTTTGCGAACGGGGTCGAAAATCTGAAGCTGTACTTCATGATCGCTCTCCCCACGGAGACCGACGACGATCTCGTCGCAATTCGGGATTTGACGCTCAAGCTCCGTGACATCATGCTCGCCCATGCCCGCGGGCGCGGCCACATCGGGCGCATTGTCGGCAGCGTGAATCCGCTGGTCCCCAAGCCCGGCACGGCGTATCAGTGGCTGCCCATGGAAAGCGACGCCGTGATCGAGCGCAAGATCCGCCACGTGCGTGCGCTGATGGCGGGCATCGACAACGTTTACTTCAACATCAAGTCGGAACGGCATTCGTTCTACCAGGCGCTGCTATCACTCGGTGACCGGCGCGTTGCCCCTGTCATCGAAGCGGCCGAGCGAAACGGCGGAAACTGGCGCGCCGCCGCAGCAGAGGCTGATGTTGATGCCGCCTTCTTCGTGTTCCGGGATCGGACGAACGATCGCGTTCTACCCTGGGACATCATCGACGGCGGCATGAAAGACGACTTCTTCCGCACCGAATTCCAGAAAGCGATGCGCGAGGAGTGGACGCTGCCGCCAAAACGGCAGAAGGAGAATGCGCGGCTCCTTCCGGTTCTTCCGTAGCAGCGGTCACCAGTTGCGCTGGTAAGGTCCGCTACGTGGCGACCGCGGCCTTCTCCTCGTATTCGGCATAGGCCTCCAGAATCGCTTCGCGAATGCGATCCTGCGCGGTTGGATCGCCGATTGGCCGAAGCAACGCAAACGTGCGGCGCTCGCCGTTTACCGAATATTGGCGGGCCGGAAATGTCACATTCCGTCCGTTACCCGTACGGCGCTCCCATACGCTGAAGCCGATCAGCTTCAGGCCGTCGAGCGCACCTTCTGTAAAGTGCAGTTCCGCGTCCGCCAACTTGCCGGGCGGGTTGTTCTTGTCATTCGGGGTGATCTTGATGACCACGGCATCCTCCGTCGTTTGAGCTGGGTCGTACCGTCACTGCGTAAGGCAAAGAGCGATTCGAGCGGGGGCAAAGCCGCAGCCAGCGCTGACGAGGGCAACGCGGAGCAGGAAATGTCAGATAGGGACGGACTTGCGGGTGTTTACGAGAAAGGTGCCAACGAGAGGCGCTCTCGCTGTAAACGAGAGTTGTCGCACTGACTGAGCGTCTTTATCGGTACAGCAGCACGTGGGCGATGGCGAGCTCCCGGGAATGCGTCAGCGTCAGCAGCGACCCACGTGCGCCGAGTGACGCGCAACGCGCTGCGGCGCCGTCATAGAAGCGCAATTGCGGCGGACCACCATGTCGGACTACCTCGATACCACGCCAGAACACTCCGCGGGAATGGCCGGTGCCCAGGGCCTTCATTGCGGCTTCCTTCGCGGCGAACCGCGCCGCAAATGATGACGCGAAGTCGCGGCGGCGGCGACAGTAGGCGACTTCCTCCTCCGTGAACACGCGGTGCACGAACCGATCGCCGTAGCGCTCGATGGCGTCGGCAATGCGCGTAATCTCGGTCGCGTCGAGCCCGGATCCTATAATTTCCATTCCACAGCGATCGTATATGACGTTGCCTGGGATTCCAGAATCATTCGAGTGGGCACAATCGTCATGCGGCCTCGTGCTCAAATGCCGGCCGCTGGAGGCGATCGCCTCGCACGTGTTCACCACGCGTGCCGTGCCGTTGTCCTCCAGCGACGACTGGCGGATCCTCGCGCGAGCCCTCGGCGCCGAGGGCGTCGTCACGGCGCATCAGGTCCATGGCCGGGATGTGGGAGTGATCAGACGTGGATTGCCGCGGCCCGTCGAGCGGCCAACTTGCGACGCGCTCGTCTCCGACGGCCCGGAGACCGCCGTGGCGGTTCGCGCTGCTGACTGCGTTCCCGTACTGCTTGCCGATGCACGGACGGGTGCCGTTGCCGCGGTTCATGCCGGCTGGCGAGGCGTTGCCGCAGGGGCCATTGGGAGTGCCATCGAAGCGCTGGTGCGCGAGTTCGGGACAAGCCCGGTACATATTCACGCGGCCATCGGCCCGGCGATCGGCTCCTGCTGCTACGAGGTCGGCAGCGATCTCGTGGACGCGTTTGCCGCTGCCGGACACGCGCGACACCTGATAGATCGTTGGTTTCACTCGTCCCCGGTGCCGCGCGGGACCTTTTCTCGGGGCCTGGAAAGCGGCGCCCGGTCGCCGCTTCGACTCGACCTCCCCGGCGCCAGCCGCGATCAGCTCGTGCTCGCGGGCGTGGCCGAGGAGCGCATTCACCTCTCAGGCCTGTGCACCGCCATGCATCTCGATGTCTTTACCTCCTACCGCGTGGAAAAGGAGCGAGCCGGACGGATCGCGGGCGCGATTCGGCCGTTCGCGCCACGGTAAGTTCTCGGTCCGGCTGAAGCCGCACACTACGTACCGATTTCTGACGGTGGACGCGACGTACTGATCTCTGGAGTTAGAGGCCGTGAGGTGCGCGCGAGGCCTCGTCCATTGCCTCATTCGCGAGACGATCGGCCTCCTTGTTGAGCTCCCGGCGCACGTGCTCGAATCGCACTTCGCCGATCTCACGGGCAAGACGGCGGGCCTCGTCCCATAACGGCTGAAGCCCCGGGCTCTTCACTCGGTACTCGCCCCGCATCTGCTTCACCAGCAGCTCAGAATCGGAGCGGACATACAGCCGCCCGATGCCCTCGGCAACCGCCCACGCCAGCGCGGCCAGCAGGCCGCGATACTCCGCGACGTTATTCGTCGCAATCCCCAGCGATTCCTTGAGTTCCGCCACCGTTCCGTCGTCGCGCTCGATCCGCACTCCGTAGCCCGCGGGCCCAGGATTCCCGCGCGAACCGCCGTCCACGTGAGCGACGGCGCTGTGCGTATCCGGGTTGCCGAAGAGCGACCGCTGAGTCATGCCTCAGCGATCGAACGCGGCATCCCGCGGGATTGAAGTCGTCACGACGGATGTGTGGCTGGAGCCTGAGCGGGAGCAGGAGGCGCGACGTAGTAGAGAATCCGCTGGCAGCTTTCGCACTGAATGATCCGATCGTTCTGTCGAACGATCTGAAACATAGCGGGTCGCAGCCGCACGTGGCAGATCGAGCACCATCCATCTCGCGTCGCCATGCTGATCGCGATCCCTTTGCGCGCTCTCGCCAGCTGGTCGAACAACGCGACGAGACGCGGTTCGGCACCCGCCGTGAGCGCGGCGCGTTTCTCTGACGCATCCGCTAATGATTTCTGGACCAGCACCAGCTCCGCGTCGAGCGTTGCCTTTTCCGCGGCAATATCTTTCTGTTGCCGCGCGAGGGCAGCTTCGGCTTCTTTCAGATCTGCCGCGATGGCGTCGGCTTCGAGCATGCGTTCGAGCACCTTCTCTTCAACCTCGCCGAGCTCGCCCTGCGCGACCGCCATCTCGTGCTGTATCGCCTGGTATTCCCGGTTCGTTTTGACTTCGGGAAGCTGGTCTTTGAACTTGGTGAGCCGGCCCTGGAAAACGGCCGCATCTTTCTCGAGTGCGCGGCGCGCCTCCTGGTTGTCTTTCAGGCGCTGCCGCACAGTTGCGACGCGCTGCTGCACTGCGTCGAGCCGCGCGTCGGCTTCGGCGAGACGCTGAGGATGCGCGGCGATTTTCCGCCGCGCGTCTTCGATCGCATTGTCGAGCTGTTGAAGCTGGACGAGACTTTCCAGATCGGGAGTCATTGCTGAGTGGGCCCGCCAGGATTCGAACCTGGGACCAACCGATTATGAGCCGGCCGCTCTAACCGCTGAGCTACGGGCCCGCACAAGAAACCGCAAGAAGGTGCGAGGGTGCGACGATGCGACGGTGCGATGGTGCAGTGCGATGGTGCGAGAGTGCGACGGTGCAATGGTGCGAAGCAACGGGGCGACGGCGCGACCTGCGATTGGTTCATTGGGTCTTGGCACCTTCGCACTGTCGCACCTTCGCACTGTCGCACCGTTTAGGTGCGTCCTTCCAGAAATGCCTTCAACTTGCGGCTCCGCGACGGGTGACGCAGCTTCCGGAGCGCCTTTGCTTCGATTTGGCGGATACGTTCGCGCGTCACAGCAAAGTTCTGCCCGACCTCTTCGAGCGTGTGCTCGCTGCCGTCGCCAACGCCGAAGCGCATCTTGATCACTTTCTCTTCACGCGGCGTCAGCGTCTTGAGCACTGCCTCGGTCTGTTCCTTGAGGTTCAGGTTGATGACCGCTTCGGCAGGCGACACGATGTTCCGGTCCTCGATGAAGTCGCCGAGATGTGAATCTTCCTCTTCACCGATTGGTGTCTCGAGCGAGATGGGCTCCTGCGCGATCTTCAGAACCTTGCGGACCTTTGAGACCGGAATATCCATCCGCTTGGCGATTTCCTCGGAGGTGGGCTCGCGACCCAGTTCCTGCACGAGCGCGCGCGATGTGCGAATCAGCTTGTTGATCGTCTCGATCATGTGGACCGGAATGCGGATCGTCCGCGCCTGGTCGGCAATCGCGCGTGTGATCGCCTGCCGAATCCACCACGTGGCGTACGTCGAAAACTTGTACCCGCGACGGTACTCGAACTTGTCCACCGCCTTCATCAGGCCGATGTTGCCTTCCTGAATCAGGTCGAGAAACTGCAATCCGCGGTTCGTGTACTTCTTGGCGATCGACACCACCAGGCGCAGGTTGGCTTCGACGAGCTCCTTCTTGGCCTGTTCTGCCTGCGCTTCACCGCGCTGAATCACTTCGATGGTCCGGCGAAGGCGGTCGGGCGTCTCCTCGAGCTCGTCGATCATCGCCTTGACCTGCGTCCTGATGTCCTTCAACTTCTTTGCGAGGTTCTTCTTTTCCTCTTCCTTCAGCTTCGGACCCTTGGTCTTGACCTTCGGGTTCAGCTGACGGTCGAAGGCGTCGGCCTCGCGCTGCACCCGCTGGACAGCGTCGACTGCGTCCTTGACTTCGTCAATCAGGCGGCGTTTGACGATCTCCGTGAATTCGATCCGGCGGATCGCACGCGAGACTTCGATGCGGGCGCGGAGCGCCTTCCATCGCGCGCGGCGGAACCTGCGTTTGTCTTTTCGCGGCGTGTCGGCCATCTTCTCGGCCAGCTTCACGAAATTGACCCGCGCCTTCCGGACGTCTTCGATCTGCGCGAGCACTTCTTCCTTGCGCTCTTCGATCACCTCGTCGGTGATTTCTTCGTCGCTGAAGATGACCAGCTCACGGATCGTGCGCTCTCCGGCGCGAAGCTGGTCGCCCGTGATCAGGATGCGCTTGGCTATGGTGGGGGTGCGAGAAATCGATTTGATGACGGCGAGTTTGCCTCGCTCGATGCGCTTGGCGATGGCGACTTCGCCTTCCCGGGTGAGCAGTGGAACGGTGCCCATCTCCCGGAGGTACATGCGGACCGGATCGTTCGTCTTGTCGAGAGCGCCCGGCGTGAGATCGAGTTCCGGCTCGTCGCCCGAGCCTTCGCGATCGAACTCCTTGTCGCCACGGTACGCCTTATCGGAATCAACAACCTCGATGCCGGCACTGCCGAACGCGTTGAACAGGTCGTCGAGATCTTCGGACGACGTGATCTCGGAGGGAAGCATCTCGTTGACCTCGTCGTAGAGGAGATATCCCTTCTCCTTGCCAACGTTGATCAGCTGGCGTACTTCGTCGTATCTTTCTTCAATCGACAAGGCCATAAACCTCCGAATATCAAGCGTATAGACCCTGGCGTCATCCCCAGAGCCTACAGCCCAAAGCCCAAAACCTACGTGAGTCCGTCAATCCGCTGAATCAGCTCGTACTTCCGGACCAGCAGCTCCTCCAGCCGCTCGCCCGGTTCGCTGCCGCCTTCCCGCTGCAACCGGTCGATTTCACGCTGCAGCGCGGCACGCTCTCGCTCATAACGCAGTCGCTTGAGAATCAGGGCACACTCCGACGCGTCGTGCACGTGAGGCTCGATTTCACTTGCTATACCAGTTACGAGCTGGGATTCACCGGCGTTTAAACGCTCCAGCAGCACCGATGGAGAGAATCCCCTATCATCCTGTAGTTTCATCGCCAGATCCAGCACCGACCGGGTCGCCAGCCCCTCGAGATCGGCCAGATCCAGCATTTTCAGGGCGCCAAGCGCGGGGTCGGGCCGATGAACCAGCCACCAGATCAGTCCCTTTTCGGCCTTGGTGACCTGCCCGAGGCCCGGCAGTTGACTGGTGCTGAGTGCCGGCTGCCACCTGGTCACGGCTTTTGGCACCTGGGCCCAGATGGTCTCGCCGCCAACCCCCGCCTTTCCGGCCACCGCCTCCACGAACAACTCCTGCCGGGTGCGGTCCGGGATCCGTTCGATGACCGGCAGCACCTCGGCGACGAACCGGGCGCGTCCTTCGGTATTTCGCAGATTGTGGCGGGCTGCACCCCGATCCAGCAGATATTCGAGGTACGGGCGCGATGACCGGAGCCGTCCGGCATATCCCGGGTGTCCGTGCTTCCGAATGTGCACGTCAGGGTCCTCGCCCGGCGGCAATACGGCCACATTCACCTCGAGGCCTTCAGCGACCAGCAGTTCGCACGATTTTTCCGCAGCGCCCTGCCCCGCGGCATCCGGATCGAAGCTGAGGACCACCTTTCCCGTAAATCGCCGCAACTGCTGAGCTTGTGCGGGGGTTAGGGCGGTGCCGCACGAGGCGACGACCGACTGAAACCCGGCTTGATACACCTGTGCGAAATCAAAATAGCCTTCGACCAGAATCGCGAACCCCGATTCGCGAATCGCGTTCTTGCTCAGGTTCAATCCGTACAGCGTCCGGCCTTTCGAATAAATCGGAGTCTCCGGCGAATTCAGATACTTGGGCTGCTGGTCCGGATCGACTGCGCGGCCGCCGAACGCAATCACCGAGCCGGTTTCGCGCGTGATTGGAATCATCAGGCGGTTTCGAAATCGATCGACCACTGTGCCGTCCTCACGCTGGACGAGAAGGCCGGCGCGTATCAGCAGTGACTGCGAGAATCCCTGCTGCGCGAGCCCCTCCTTCAGGCCGGCGCGAGGCGCGAACCCGAGTCCGAGTGCGTCGCTCGTCGCCTCGGCAACTGCCCGCGCGTCAATTTGCGCGCGGATCCGGGCGCCGGAGGTCGACGCCAGCTGCTGCCGGAACCAGCTCGCGGCGGCGTCGTGAACTTTGAGCAGGCTTTCCCGTTCCGCGGCGCTGGCGCGCTGGTCGTCGCTCTGCTCGAGTTCCGGGAGCGTCATGCCGAAGCGCTGCGCGAGCATCCGCACGGCGTCCGGAAAGCTCACACTCTCGCGCAGCTCAAAGAACTTGAAGACGTCGCCGCCCGCCCCGCACCCGAAACAGTGGAAGAACCCCTTGTCGCGATTGACATGGAACGATGGAGTCTTTTCACCGTGGAACGGGCAGAGACCCTTGTAGGTTGCCCCCGTCTTTTTCAGCGACACATAGTCCTGAATCACGACGACGATGTCGGCGTGCTGCTTCAGGTCGTCGATGAATTGTTGGGGGAACAGGGCCATCCGAAAGCCGAAATGCAAAATTCAGAATGCAAGATGCAAATGCAAAATGGACAATCCAACGTTCAAGGCCTTAATACTACAGGCCACATGCAAGCTCTGTGTCTCTGATGCATGGTGTGGCCTGGTATCCACGCGGTTTGCATTTTGAATTTTGCATGGTGAATTTCTTGGCTAATCCTTGAGATACACGATCGTAGCCCCTCCGCCTCCCTGCTTCTCCGGCGCCGGTTCGAAGCGCGCGACGAGAGGGTGATCCTTGAGATAGCTCGCTACGGTCCGACGAAGCTGACCGGTACCGTGTCCATGGACGATTCGGAGCTCGTGGACATCGGCAACGGTTGCCTGATCGAGGAACTTGTCGAGGCGATCTGTTGCCTCGTCAACCGTCGAGCCGATGAGATTCAGCTCGCCGAGCGTCCCCTCTCGCGGCTGCAGGTCAACGTTGACCCGCACCGTTGGCCGCGCCGGCGAGCCGGTGATGGGACGCAGGTCGCGAAGCACTGCGCGTAACCTTTTGCCGCGAACATCTACCTCCGCGTGCTTGTCGTGAACCTCGATCACTACGCCTTCGAGCCCGAGTGCGCCAACCGTCACGCGTGATCCGGGTTCAATTTCTGCCGGCGGCGCGGAAGCCCCCGCACCAGGTCCGGCCGCGGCCTCGCGCTCCTTCACACTGTCGGCGACGCGGTCGAGAGCCGCTCTGGCGTCGGTCTTCAGGGCACCAATATCTCCGGTGCTCAGTCCAGCCGACCGGACCTTCCCGCTCGCGTTCAAGCGGACTGCGGCACGGTCCGACAATTCTGCCGCCCGCGCTTTCAGCGTCTCGATGACGGTGTCGATCTGCTGACGTGCCTCTCGCAGCTGGTCGTCGAGTTTGGCGTCGGTGCGCCGGCGAAGTCTCGCTTCGCGCTCGGCGACCGAATCTTCGTGCGCGCGCAACCGTTGTTCGTTTTCGGCGACCAGCGCCCGTTCGCGCGCGAGCGAGCGTCGATCCTGCTCGAGCCGTCGCAGGTCGTCGTCCACACGAGCCAAATGATCGGCCAGCTGCTTTTGCGGCTCCGTCAGGTTCTCCCGGGCGCTGCGGATGACGGTCTGCGGCATCCCGAGCCGCGCGGCTATTTCTATCGCGAGACTTCGTCCGGGCGACCCGTACAGCAGCCGGTATGTCGGCGCAAACGTCTCGGGGTTGAATCCGAAGGCTGCACCGGCGACGCCCTGCGTCGTTGAGGCGTACGACTTCAACGCGTCGTAATGAGTGGTCGCGATCAGATGCGCGCCGCGACCGCGAAAATGATCGATGACCGCCGTTCCGAGTGCTCCCCCTTCAACCGGGTCGGTTCCTGCGCCAACCTCGTCCAGGAGCACAAGAGCCGGAAGTTCGAGACCGCGGTCCATCGACACGACATTGGTGATATGAGCAGAAAACGTGCTGAGGCTCGCAGAGATCGACTGCTCGTCACCGATGTCGGCAAAGAGTGATCGAAATACGGGGAGCCGCGAGCCTTCTTCCGCGGGAATGTGGAGCCCCGACTGTGCCATGGCCGCAAGCAGGCCCGCTGTCTTGAGCGCCACGGTCTTGCCGCCCGTGTTGGGTCCAGCAATTACCAGGACATGGATTGGTGGCGTAAGAAGAATGTCCACGGGTACGGGATCGGGAGATCCCGGTCGAAGATCCGACGCCTCCTGGAGCGGCGAGCCTCCATCCTGTAGCTCCGAAGCACGTTCACGCACCGCCGCAATCATCAGCGGATGTCTTGCCCCTCGCAGCTCGAACGTACCGTCGTCCGCGATCACAGGCTCGACGCCGCCCATCATCTGCGAGAGACGGGCGCGCGCCTGAATCACATCGAGCTCTGTGCCCGCATCGAGCGTTCGCTGCACATCGTCCGGCCGCTCACGAAATGCATCGGTGAGCGACAGCAGAATGCGATGTACTTCCTCCGCCTCCTGCTCCTCGAGTGCAACGATGTCGTTATTGATTTCAACAGTCTGCAGCGGCTCGAGAAATACACTGGCGCCCGTTGTCGAGACGCCGTGAACGATCCCTGGGATAGCCGACCGGTGTTCGGCTCGCACGATCAGCACGTAGCGGCCGTTACGGTCGGTGACGACCTGCTCCTGCAGGTACTTGGCCGTATCACGGCCGCGCAGAAACGACTCCAACGTGTTTCGCAGCCGGGCGCGTTGCTTCCGAAGACGTCCGCGGATGTCGCTGAGCGCAGCGCTCGCCTCGTCTACCACCTCACCCGATGATGCAATCTTTCGGCGGACGTCGGAAATTTCGCGGGTGAACGACGCAGCGGCTTCGGCGACGCGGCGCAGCAGCGGGAACGCCGAACCGAGCTTTGTGACCGCATTGCGGGAATGTTCGATGGATTCGAGGTAGTCGGCGAACGCGAGCAGACGAGGCGCTTCGAGCGCTCTCCCCTCGAGGGCGAGCGCGTCGAGCAGCTCTTCGAGATCGGTCGGTGGGCGTAGGGGAAACCCCGTGTGATCTCCCAGAAAACGAACGGCCTCGCTTGTTGTCCGCAGCGCCGCAATCGCCTGGCGTGTCTCGGTCGACGGATGCAGGGCCTCGAGCGCGTTACGGCCGGTTGGCGTAACTGCCAGGTCGGTCAGGACCGACACGATGTGGTCGAACTCGAGGGCTCGTAACGCGTTCGGATTCATCAGGCTCCGGGTCAGTGTAAACCCTTCAACCAGCGGCGAGACCCGGTGTATAAGGAACCAGCCAAGGAGGCTGCATGTCCTTCGCGCGAATCATGGGCGCCGCAATCGTCCTCAGTCTCGTTGCGGTCGGCGGCGACGGCGTATACACACAGCAGCAGGCGGCCGCGCAGCCGTTCCGGTTTCATCTTCTCGAAGCCACCATCTCCGACGTGCATCGCGGCATTCAGGAAGGTCAGCTGACGTGCCGCGCGCTGGTGCAGGCGTATGTCAATCGCGCCAGGGCCTACAACGGGACCTGCAATCAGCTCGTCACTGAAGACATGGCGCCGAAGTTCCTTCCAAACTACGCCGAATATGCCGCTGCGGCCGCGGCCACGGCGACCCGGCCTCCCGGGGATCCGCGGAAGACGCCTCCGATTGAATTCGGCAGGATGGAGTCGACCGCATCCGATCCAACCGTTCAACAGCAATTCGGAATGGCGGTCGGCATCCCGAACGCCGGACAAGTGCGCGCAATCGGAATGCTCAACCTGCGCGGTGAGCGGTCTGTCACGTGCAAAGGTGACTTCGATCGGCATCCATCGGCCGGACCGCTGCCGCCAGGAGCACCCTCCGTCTGCGAGCAGTTTCGTCGTCAGCCCGATGCGCTGGAGCGCGCCGCGGAGCTGGACGCGCAATATGGTCGAAATCCCGACCTGCAGGCGCTCCCGATGTACTGCATTCCGTTCTCGTTCAAGGATCCCTATGAAGTGAAGGACCTGCGGTCAACGGGCGGCGCGGATGCGCGGTACGACATGGATTTTGCGGCGCGCGACCACACGCTCGTTGCCCAGCTGCGCCAGAAGGGCGCCATCATCTACGCGAAGGCGAACACCACCGAGTACAACGGCCGCGGTCCCGGTGATCCCGGTGGCAAGAACTATCCGAGCAAAGTGCTCCCGTCGACGCTCGGCTACCAGCGCAGCACGTGGGCCGGCAATCCATGCAACTCGTACGACCAGACCCGGGCCGCGTCGATCGGATCCAGCTCCGGGTCGGGCGTTTCGGTCAGGTACAAACCTCGTCATGTGCAGCATCTGTGAGGAGACGGGGCAGTCGTGCCGCGGGCCCGCCAATCACAACTCGGTGGCTCTCATACTGCCGCACAAAGCGCATCTGTCGTTTCTCGGGGGGGCGGTCGGCGCGGAAATCTACAACGACCGAGCCGGAATCCACTGTCGCTCGATCGGCGACGCGGTGAAGGTGCTCGACGCCCTCAAGGATCCCGTAAACGGCTACTACGACCCACGCGACATCTTCACCACTGTGCCGCGCTCCAGTCTGCCATCCGAGCCATACGCACGTGCCATCACGGAGGGCCGCCAGGGCGCGCTCAAGGGCATGCGGATCGGCATCATCCGCGAGTTCATGGTCAAGCAGGCGAAGGTCGACGAGCCCATCGTCGACGCCGCTACTGCAGAAATGAAGAACATGCTCGGCGGCTACCTCGGCGCAACCCTCGTCGAATCCCTCACGCCGGGCTGGACCGACGATCCCGACATCGAGAACATGTCGACGACGATCGACCGCGCCATCGCACAGCTGGCGCCCGTCTTGTACCCCGACCTGTTGCTGCGGTTAACACCTGGCAACGAACCCTTCTTTCCCGAGTTCGCGGCCAAGGTGCGGCCAACCGAGTTTGCGCCCGGCGTGACCAAGGGCACCGGGACGATGGCCGCGGCAGACTGGATGGTGCGCTGGGCGGAAGGGCTCGAACCGACACCACGAAACCTTACCCTGCGCACCGTGCTCGGCGGGGGAGAGGCGCAGTCGCGCACGTTCCGGTTTCATATTTCGCAGTATCTGATGCGCCGGGCGAAGGACTGGAGCGATCGCGGCTTCAAGGAGACGCTCACCGACTGGCACGCGCTCAACGCACGATCGAAGTTCTGGGGCGATGACCAGCGCGCCGCGTTCAAGAATTGGGAAGAGATCGACAACCTGTATGAGCCGCCGAAAGGCATTGCGGACAACATTCAACGTCGCGAGTTCCTGCGCCGCGTGCTGATGAAGGTGATCCTCGACAACAAGCTCGACGTCCTCATCCAGGTGCATACGACTCTGCCGCCAGGGAAGATCGGGCTCGCGCCGGAGCCGAACCTGAACGGCCGCGCGATCTCGTATCCGCTCGGTCCCAATGCTGGCATCACGGAGATTCTTATCCCGGCGGGCTACGTCAAGGTGGCTTACGACCCCGTGTTCGAGCTGGCTACCGACTCAAACGGTCGAAAGTTCTATCGCAGTCGGACCGGAACCACGCCGACGGAAGCGCCGGCGCCGGGAATTCCGTTTTCGATAAACTTCCTCGTCGAGCCCGGCATGGAACACGTTGCGATGAAAGCGGCCACGGCCTACCAGTCGGCATCGAAGCGCCGCGTGCCGCCGCCTCTGTTCCCGCCGTTGGCAGGCGAACCATAGGATTGCGGACGTGAGAGCGCGCACTGTGCGAACGCTGACGACTCTGGCCCTCGCGGCCGCAGTGGGGCTCGGGGCCGCCGCGACGTCCGTTCATGCGCAGTCGCCGGGTGCGCTGACGTTGACCGGCGCGCAAACCGGGACGATCGACCCACAGGTATCGGCCGCCACCCCGAGCGGTAGACCTGCGGTCACCATTGACCGCACGAACGTGCCTCCAACAATCGACGGGCGCCTGGACGACACCGTCTGGCAGGGCGCTGTGGAGGTTCGCCAGTTCGTCCAGCAGCGGCCGGTGGAAGGCGCGCCCGCCACCGAGCGCACCGAAGTGCGCATCGTATATGACAGTCAGAACATTTATTTCGCGATTTACGCGCACTACTCCGATCGCTCGCTGATTCGCGCCAACCACGTCGACCGCGATCAGACCGCGGGCGATGACAACGTGCGCCTCTACTTCGATCCCTTTCTGGACCAGCAGCGCGCGTACGTGTTCTCCGTGAATGGTTACGGCGTCCAGAGCGACTCTGTGCTCAACAGCGCTGATGCCTCAACGGGCACCGCCGCTGATCTGACGCCCGGCGTGAGGGGTGTCGTCCCCGTCAACAACTTTGGTGGTACGACCGTGCCGGCGAAGCGTGGCGGTTTACTGGATCGAATCCGGCGCGCAATCGTTCCCCAGAACCACACGAGCGGCGGCCGCCGCAGCGGCGCGCCGGGCGATAGCTTCTGGGACGCGCTCTTCGAATCGGCCGGCACGATGGTGGACGACGGCTGGACTGCGGAGATTGCCATCCCGTTCAAGAGCCTGAGGTATCCGGGTCGCCAGGCCGAGGCACACCGTTGGGGTTTCCAGATTGAGCGCACGATTGAAAGTAAGAACGAGAGCGTGGTATGGGCGCCAGTCTCGCGCAACATCATGGGCATGTTGCGCCAGATGGGGACGGTCGAGGGAATGACCGGCTTGTCGACCACTCGCAACCTCGAACTGCTGCCGACGTTCACGGCCATTCATGCGGACGTGCTGATAAACGATGGACATGCCGACCATCAGCATGAGCCGCCTGGCACGAATTCAGAGGGCGCGATTAACGTCAAGTATGGCGTCACCTCGGACCTGGTCTTCGACTTCACCTACAACCCTGACTTCTCGCAGATCGAATCGGACCGTGCCCAGATCGAAGTCAACCAGCGTTTTCCGGTCTTCTACCCTGAGCTGCGTCCGTTCTTCCTCGAGGGCATCGACATTTACCAGGTGACAGCGCCGGGTCAGGTATACCCGGTGCACACGCGTACGTTGGTTGACCCGCGCTTCGGCGCCAAGCTCTCGGGGAAGATTCGCAATACGTCCATCGGCTTCATGGTGACCGACGACGACGCACCGGGAAACCTCCTGGATCGGAACGCACCCGGGTACGGTGAAGGGGCGAAGGTCGTCATGGGCCGAGTGCGATACGACCTGTATTCCGAATCGTATGTCGGCGCGATTGTCACCGATCGCGAGCTACTCGACGGCTACAGCCGCGTCGGCGGCGTCGACGGCGTGTTCCGGGTCGGTGCCAACCACCGCGCGCGGTTCACGGCGCTGAATGCGGACCGCCGCAACGAGGCCGGCGTACGCTCTACCGGATCGTTGCTCGACTTCAATCTGAGAAGGGAGGGACGGCATCTCGTTTACGATCTGGGGCACAACGAGATTGATCCCGAGTTCGGCACCGATCTCGGTTTCATCCGCCGCGTCGATCAGAAGCAGTCGACGGCCATGGTCGCGTACCGCTTGTGGCCTGAGAGCTGGATCGTCAACTGGGAGCCGCGGCTCCAGTACGAGCGCAACTACGACTTCAACGGCGTCCTGCAGGACGAAGGCATCCAGGGGCGGCTGGGCTTTCAGTTTGCCAAGAACATCTCCTTCTACACGAATGTGAACCGCGACATGGAGCGATACCGCGACGTCGACTTCTGGAAGTCGCGATACAGCTTCGGTTGGACGGTGAACACGAGTCGGCGCATCAGCATCAACGGATCGACGTGGACCGGCGATCAGATCCGATTCGTCGACAACCCGTACCTCGGCTCCGATCGGCAATTGAACCTGCTCATCAACGTGCGGCCGCTGTCACGCCTCCAGTCGGAGATCAACATCAACACCAGCCGCTTCGTCGACGTGCGCTCCGACACCGAAGTCTTCGACGTCAAGATTTTCCGCACGCGCACCACGTATCAGTTCACAAACCGCCTGGTCCTCCGCAACATCATCGAGTACAACACCTTCGACAAGACGGTCGGCGGCAACATGCTCCTGACCTACCGCGTCAATGCCGGCACCGTGTTCTTCGTGGGTTACGACGATCACTACCGGCAGGGCCGAAGCATCGATGAAGCGTTGTACCCGACGTCTGCGATGATGCGGACGAACCGGGCGATCTTCACGAAGCTGCAGTATCTGTTCAGGTATTGACGACGAAGACGGCTATGACAGGTGGTTGATGAGGCTTGCCACGCAGGCGGCGCCGAAGCCGTTGTCGATATTCACCACGGCGACGCCGTTCGCACAGGTGTTGAGCATGCCGAGCAGCGCGGCGACCCCGCCGAAGCTCGCGCCGTAGCCTACGCTCGTTGGCACCGCGATTACCGGCACCTTCACCAGGCCCGCAACGACGCTCGGAAGTGCACCTTCCATCCCGGCGACGACGACGAGGACGCGGGCGTTCTGCAGGCGGTCGTGCTCGGCGAGAAGTCGATGTAGGCCTGCGACGCCCACGTCGTACACGCGTTCAATCCGGTTACCCATTAGAGCGGCGGTCACGGCCGCCTCTTCCGCGACCGCCAGATCGGATGTTCCTGCGCACACGATGAGAATCGTCCCCTGTCCGGCCTCGATGCGTCCCTGAGCGAGTGTGATTGCTCGAGCGTCGGGATGATACGCGGCACCCGGCACAACGGTTCGGACCGCATCGTAGACCTCTGGCTCCGCGCGCGTGACGAGGAGTGGTTGTCCGCGCTCGACGATCTTGCTGGCGATCGCGGCCACTTGTGCAGGTGTCTTCCCCAGACCGAGAACGACTTCGGGGAATCCCTGCCGCAGGTGGCGATGTGTATCGACGCGTGCGAACCCGAGATCCTCGAATGGCGCGGCGCGCATCGCCGTGAGAATTTTCGATGCGGCACTCGATGGATCGAGGTCGCCGTGACGGACGAGGTGGAGCAGTTCCTGCAGCTCGGCGTTGGTCATGGCGCGTTGATCTCACAGATCTCGGCAGTATAATCACAGTCTGTGCGTGCTGCCTCCGTTCTCCTCGTATGACCCCGCTCGAAACCTTCACGCTTGCGGCGTATTTCTTCGTTCTGGTGATTCTCGCGGTGTACGGGTGGCATCGGTATTACCTCGTCTACCTGTACATGAAGAACAAGGACCAACAGCCCGTTCCTGACACGAGGTTCGAGCAACTTCCCCCGGTCACGGTTCAGCTGCCTATCTACAACGAGATGTACGTAGCGGATCGGCTGATCGATGCCGTCTGTCAGCTCGATTACCCGCGCGACCTTCTCGAAATCCAGGTCCTCGACGATTCCACCGACGAAACGACGACGATTGCGGAGCGAGCCGTCCGTCGCCACGCGCTAAAGGGCGTGAAGATTATTTTCATGCATCGGACCGACCGGCGGGGGTACAAGGCAGGCGCACTCGAGGCGGGGCTGAAAGTGGCCAGCGGCGAGTACGTGGCAATTTTCGACGCCGACTTCCTGCCGTCACCCGATTTCCTCCGCCGCACGATTCACTTCTTCACCAATCCGCAAATCGCGATGGTGCAGGCGCGGTGGGGGCATATCAACGAGAACTACTCGCTGCTGACGAAGATTCAGGCCATTCTGCTCGACGGCCATTTCGTGCTCGAGCACGGCGGTCGAAATCGGGCGGGACTCTTCTTCAATTTCAACGGCACGGCCGGCATCTGGCGTCGCACGGCAATTGCCGACGCAGGCGGATGGCAGCACGACACGTTGACCGAGGATTTGGATCTGAGCTACCGCGCGCAGCTTCGCGGCTGGAGATTCGTCTTCCTGCACGATCTCGTGTCGCCGGCCGAAGTGCCGGTCGAGATGAATGCGTTCAAGTCGCAGCAGCATCGGTGGGCGAAAGGCTCCATTCAGACGTGTCGGAAGGTGCTGCCCGCCGTCCTGCGATCGAATCTGCCGCTCGGCGTGAAAGCAGAGGCGTTTTTCCATCTGACGGCGAACTTCAACTACCTGCTCATGTGCGTGCTGTCGGTGCTCATGGCGCCCGCAATGGTGATCCGCTACAACATGGGCTGGTACGAGATGCTGCTCATCGACGTGCCGTTGTTCTTCGCGGCCACAGCGTCGGTGGCCAATTTCTACATGGTGTGCCAGCGCGAGCTGCACAAAGACTGGTCCACGCGCCTCAAGTACCTTCCGTTCCTGATGTCGATCGGCATCGGGTTGACCGTGAACAACACGCGTGCCGTCATCGAAGCGCTGTTCAGGAAGGAGACCGAGTTCGCCCGCACGCCGAAGTACCGCATCGAAGCCCAGGCTGATGAATGGATCGGCAAGAAGTACCACCAGAGCGTTGTCGCACAACCGATGGTTGAATTGGCGCTCGGCCTGTATTTCACTGCCACCGTCTTTTACGCGCTCGCCAATGGCATCTACGGCACTGTCCCATTCCTGATGCTCTTCCAAATCGGCTTCCTGTACACCGGGCTGCTGTCAGTCGTACAGCAGTTCGCGAGCAACGACGCCGTATTGAAACCCGAAGAGGTATAGAAGAACTCGAAGTTTGCGCCCTTTTTCAAGGAGCGACCGATGAACTACGCACGCATTGTCACGGCTGCCCTTGTCGCGTGGGTCGTCTCAATCGGAATCGGGTTCCTCGTAAACGAAGTGCTTCTGAGGGACCTGATGCTCGCCAATGCTGCGGCGATGCGCCCCCAGGAAGAGATGATCGCGAAGCTGCCGCTCGGCGCCGCATTCCTCCTGGTGGGGTTCCTGGCTTTCGCGTACGCATACGCGAAGGGGTATGAAGGCGGACACGGACCTATGGAAGGCGTTCGTTTCGGAGTCGTAGTGGCGTTCGTCGTCATTGGGTTCGGCGTGATCTGGCAGTACGTCGCGTTTCCTATCGACGGCGCCATGGCCGTGGCCGGAGTCATCGACGCCATCGTCGAGCTGGCAATTTACGGCGCTATCGTCGGCGCGATCTACAGGCCTGCTGGCGCAGGCGCCGGGCGCAGGGTCGGGGCGTAGGTGCCGACCGCAGAAAAACCCAGAGCGGGTCTCGAGGATGTCATCGCGACATCCTCGGCAATCTGTTATCTCGACGGCGAGCGCGGCGTACTTGCGTACTGCGGGTACGACATCCACGATCTCGCGGCGAATGCCACCTTCGAAGAGGTGTGCTATCTCCTGTGGCATCGGCGGCTGCCAAGTCGTGCCGAGCTCGGCGATCTCCAGTCGCAGCTCGCCGCCGCCCGCCGCCTGCCGGAGCCGATCCTGCGGCTGATGAAGTCGCTGCCGCCAGTGGATGGCATGGACGCGCTCCGAACCATTACGTCGGCGCTCGGCCACTACGACCCTGAGGTAGCGGACAGCTCGCCGCCTGCGCAGTACCGGAAGGCCGTCCGCCTGACGGCACAAATCAGCTCCGTTGTCGCGGCGTGGGGCCGGCTGCAGGCCGGTGCCGGCTTCGTCGAGGCGGACCCCGCGATGGGCCACGCGGCCGCGTTCCTGTACATGCTCACCGGCGAACGGCCGAACGCCGGGGCAATCCGGGCATTCGACGTGGCGCTTATTCTGCATGCTGATCACGAGCTCAATGCGTCGACGTTTGCCGCACGTGTCGCGGCAGCCACGCTGACCGACATCTACTCCGCGGTCGTTGCGGCCGTCGGCACGCTCAAGGGCCCGCTGCACGGCGGCGCCAACGCCGACGTGATGCGGCTGCTGCTGGAGCTCGGCGCGACAGCGTCACCCGAGCGTGTCGACGAGGTGATCAGAGAGAAGCTCGCCCGCAAGGAGAAGATTCCAGGGTTCGGGCACCGCGTGTACCGCACCGAAGACCCTCGGGCAACACACCTGCGCCGGATGTCGCGCGATCTCGGCAAGCGCGCGGGGCAGCCCGGCTGGTACGACATGTCGGAGCGCATCGAGGCGCTCGTCAAAGGCGAGAAGAAGCTGAATCCCAACGTCGACTTCTATTCGGCCTCCACGTACTACACGCTCGGCATTCCCATCGATCTCTATACGCCGATTTTCGCCGTGAGCCGCATTTCCGGGTGGACCGCTCACATACTCGAGCAATACGCGAACAACCGCCTGATTCGGCCCCGCGCCGAGTACATCGGTCCGCCGTATCCGCAGCGCTTCGTCCCGCTAGATCAAAGATGAGACGGATCCGGCTGAAGCCGGACACTACGTACGCGAACCCCTTCCGCGTCTCTGCGTCTCCGTGGGCCCGTGGGTGTCGGTCGCGTGCGGCATCGGCGTCACGCGTGAAGTCGGATCCCGGATCCCCGATCCCGGATCCCCGATCCCCGATTGCTATAATTTCCTGATCACATCTCGATGGATCAGGCCTACATCCGGAATTTCTCCATCATCGCCCACATCGATCACGGCAAGTCGACGCTTGCCGATCGGTTTCTCGAGATCACTGGGGCGCTTCAGGCCCGCGAGATGGAAGCGCAGGTGCTCGACGCGATGGATCTCGAGCGCGAGCGCGGCATCACCATCAAGGCGCATCCGGTCCGGCTGAACTACACGGCCCGGGATGGCCGGCAGTTCGTTCTCAACCTGATCGACACGCCCGGCCACGTGGATTTCAGCTATGAAGTGACGCGCTCACTCGCGGCGTGCGAGGGCGCTCTGCTCCTGGTGGACGCGGCGCAGGGGGTGGAGGCGCAGACGCTCGCCAATGCCTACTTGGCGGCCGACGACGGTCTCGACATCATTCCCGTCATCAACAAAATCGACCTTCCGAGCGCACAGCCTGAAGAATGCAAGCGCCAGCTCGAGGAGATCATCGGCCTCGACAGCTCCGGTGCGCTCCTCGCCAGTGCCAAGGAGGGAACCGGCACCCGCGAGATCCTCGAGGCCATCGTCGAACGTTTTCACCCGCCGAAAGGGGACCCGGACGCGCCGCTCAAGGCGCTGATCTTCGACTCGTGGTACGACGCGTACCGCGGGGTCGTCATCGTCGTGCGGGTCATCGACGGCGTACTGCGTCCGAAGATGAAGGTGCGGCTGATGGCCACCGCGCAGGATTACGAGGTCGACGGGCTCGGGGTGTTCTCACCGAAGGCGCTCCCGGTCGACGAGCTCGGTGTGGGGGAGGTCGGGTTCCTCGTCGCCAACATCAAGCGTGTCGCCGACGCGAAAATTGGCGACACGGTCACCGAGATCGCGCGTCCGACCCCGGAGCCGTTCCCGGGGTTCAAGGAACTGAAGCCGATGGTCTTTGCGGGTCTCTATCCCGTGGAAGGCCATCAGTATTCCGAGCTGCGCGAAGCGCTCGAGAAGTTGCGTCTGAACGACGCGTCGTTCTTCTACGAGCCGGAAACCTCTGCCGCTCTCGGGTTCGGCTTCCGTTGCGGTTTTCTCGGCCTGCTGCACATGGAAATCGTGCAGGAGCGGCTCGAGCGCGAATACAACATGGATCTCGTCACCACGGCGCCAGGCGTTCTCTACCGGGTGACGACGACGGATGGGGAAGTGCAGGAGGTGGACAGCCCGGCCAAGCTGCCGGATGCGGGGCGAATCGCCAAGCTGGAAGAACCGATCATCACCGCCATGATTCTGACGCCATCGGAGCACGTCGGCCCCATTCTGAAGCTGTGCCAGGACAAGCGGGGCGTGCAGCAGAAGCTCGAGTACCTGAAGTCGGACCGCGTGCTCATCACCTACGAGCTGCCGTTCAACGAGGTCGTCATGGACTTCTACGACCGGCTGAAGACGATCTCGCGCGGCTACGCCTCGCTCGACTATCACGTTACCGGCTACTGGGAGTCGCCGCTCGTCAAAATGGATATCCTCGTCAACGGCGAGCCTGTCGACGCGCTTTCGATCATCGTGCATCGGGACGCGGCCTACGATCGCGGGCGGGCGCTGGCATCGAAGATGCGCGAGCTGATTCCACGGCAGATGTTCGAAGTCGCCATACAGGCAGCCATCGGCAACCGCATCATTGCCCGCGAATCGGTGAAGGCGCTCCGAAAGAACGTGCTCGCGAAGTGTTACGGTGGCGATATCACCCGCAAGCGAAAGCTGCTCGAGAAGCAAAAGGAAGGCAAAAAGCGCATGAAGCGGGTCGGCCGGGTAGAGATCCCGCAAGAAGCATTTCTCGCGGTGCTGAAGGTCGGCTCGGAGTAGGGCTCAAGCCTCCGGGATCGGGGATCGGGGATCGGGGTAGAGTTAAAGGGGCAACGTTGAAGGCGCAACAGATGTCGAAAGCTGAGAGCGCGGCGCAGCCGTATAAGCCGTATAAGAAGTCGACGGCACGAGAGTATTTCGAGTCGATTTGTGTCGCGGTGATACTCGCGCTGTTCGTCCGCACGTTCGTCGTGCAGGCCTTCAAGATTCCGACCGGCTCGATGGAGAACAACCTCCTTATCGGCGATCACCTGCTCGTGAACAAGTTCGCATACGCCCCCACCGCAACCCGCATCGAAGAGATGCTGCTGCCCATCAATCCGATTCGACGCGGCGACATCATCGTCTTCAAGTATCCGGAAGATCCGGAGCGCGACTTCATCAAGCGCGTGATCGGCCTGCCAGGCGAAACCGTGGAGCTGCGCAACAAGAAGGTGTACATCGACGGGAAGATGATCGAAGAACCCTACGTGCAGTATTTGTTCACGCCGTCGGACGACGAAGGACCGTTCGACTTCGACGTGCGCATGAAGTACGGCCCGGTGACCGTGCCAGCAGACCAATATTTCATGATGGGGGACAACCGCGACAACTCGCAGGACAGCCGCTACTGGGGCTTTCTGCCGCGGGAATACGTCAAGGGCAAAGCGTTGTTCGTCTACTTCTCATTCGGCGAAGAAGGATCCAATCCTTTCACCAGCATCCGCTGGAATCGCGTTCTCCATCAAATTCATTAGAGCAACCGTACCGTTCACGTTTCTTCGTTCTCAGTTCTCGGTTCGTGTTCAGGTTCGCGCGCAAAGACCTCGGACAAAGAACCGAACGTGAACACGAACTGAGCACTGAGAACCGAGAAGGGTGAACAGGCGATCTTAATCTCGCTTGATCCCGAGCTGTTCCCGTGCGCGGTGTGCGTCGGCGTCTGCGTCTGCCGCAAGCTGCGTACGCTCCTCTGCCACGCGTGACGCGAACGCCCCATCGGATACGCTGTCGATGTTGATGTCTACGTTCAGGCCCGCGCTGCGCAATCCGGCGAGGAGCAGCTCAACGCCGGCGGCTGTGTCAGTGCCGGCGTTCCGATTGCCATTCGCGGCCACGACGATTGCGCCACGCAGCGCCCGCTGGCAGCACCGCATGGTCTCGAGGGGCGTTTCGGTCGCTCGCTGCATCGCAGATTCGATGGCGGCCCTGCGCGCACGTTTGTCCGCATCCGTCGCTTTCGGCAGCCTCATCGCCGCGAGGACCGCGGCGTAGGCGTCGCTGTCCTCCTGGACGAGCGAGGTGAGCGCGTCGCGGAGAGGACGCAGCCGCGCCGATGCTTCGGCAAGGTCGGCCGCTTCCTCGGGCGTGCCCGTCCGCGTCGTGGGCAGACCGGCGACCATGATGAGGAGCGACGTGCCGATCGCACCGGCGAGCGCGGCCGCGGATCCTCCGCCCGGCACTGGCTCATTCGACGCGAACGCGTCGAGCAGTTCCGCCAGAGTCATCGCGCGATACTGCGCTCGACCAGATGCACGCACATCGCGAGCAGTCATGCCTTCATTGTGCCCGGAAGATCACTTTCCCGCGCTTGATGACCGTCATTATCGACGGCGCACCAACACGCACGAGGTTGGTTGGATCGCCCCTGACGACCACGGCATCCATCAGCTTGCCGGGTTCCAGGCTGCCGACGGTGTCCGAGCGGTCGACCGACCATGCGGCGTTGAGCGTGGCCCCGACGAGCGCCTCCTCCAGCGTCATCGCCATCGCGAAGCACGCGAGCGACAGTGCAAACGGCATAGACGGCGACACACCTCCGCCTGGATTGAGGTCGGTCCCGAGCGCCACGGCGACACCACGATCGATCAGCATCCGCGCCGGCGCATACCTTCCGAGCCTGAGGCATAGCGCCGTGATTGGCAGCAGTACGGCGCACACATCAGCAGCGGCCAGGCGTTCCGCGTCGTGTTCGTCAACGAAGATGAGATGATCCGCCGAGCGCGCGCCGACCTCGGCGGCTACACGCGCCCCTCCGCTCGTGCCGAGCTCGTCGGCATGGATACGCGGCCGGAGGCCCGAGCGAATACCCGCCTGCAGAATGCGTGTTGACTGCTCCGGCGTGAATGCTCCTCTTTCGCAGAACACATCGCACCATTCTGCCAGCGACGCGTCCGCGACTCTCGGAATCATGTCGTCGACGACGAGGTTGACGTAGTCGTCTGGCCGCTCGCGAAATTCGAGCGGCACTTCGTGTGCACCGAGAAACGTCGGAACGAGATCGATCGCATGCTCGGCATCGAGTCGTTGAATGGCGCGCAACTGACGCAGTTCCGATTCGACGGTGAGGCCATATCCGCTCTTGGCTTCGCACGTCGTAGTTCCGCAGGCGGCCATTTCGTCCAGGCGGACGCGTGCGAGCGACACGAGTTCGTCGTCCGATGCGGTTCGTGTCGCACGAACGGTCTGCAAGATACCGCCGCCCGCGGCTGCGATCTCGGCGTACGTCGCACCGGCGAGTCGCTGCCGCAGTTCGTCCCGGCGATCTCCGGCGTACACGACATGCGTGTGAGCGTCGACGAACCCCGGAACGATTGTGCAGCCGCGCGCGTCAACACGGACGACGCTGTCCAGCAGCGTCACGTGATCAGCAAGAGTCGACTGGGGGCCGACGAACACGATCTGTCCTTCGTGCGCGGCAATTGCCGCGTCACGTAAAGGCGAGATGTCATTCTGCGAGCGGCCACGCCGCGGTGCCGGTCCAGCGCACGTCGCTACGAGATCGGCGTGCTCGATGACACAATCGGCGATCTTCACGTTGACCAGTCTGATTGATACTGCCTATACTTCCCGCCCGGAAGCCACCTAACGCTCGCTTACCGTACCGAGCTCGGCACAACTATGGTGCCAGGCGCTGCCTTCCACTTCGCAGGAGGATCGATGAGCGCACGCACCATCCGGCATTTCGTCCTCATTCTCACCGTTTTTGCGCTCCCTGCCGTAGCGTTGGCGCAGGAGGCGACCATTGGCGGCACAGTCCGGGACACGACGGGCGGCGTGCTGCCCGGTGTCACGGTCAGGGCAGTGCATGAGGCGACCGGCAACACGTTCGAAACGGTGACCGACGACCGTGGCTCGTTTCGGGTGGCCGTGCGCACTGGCACCTACCGGATGATCCTTGAGCTGTCAGGCTTTGCGACGTTGACTCGCACGGGCCTTGAGGTACTCGTCGGACAGCAGGTCGCCGTCGGTTTCGAGATGGCGCCCTCGGCACTTCAGGAGACGCTGACGGTGACGGCTGAGGCGCCGTTGCTCGATCGAGTGTCCTCGCAGCTCGGTGGCAACGTTGATCCGCGCCAGCTCTCGGAGCTGCCCGTCAACGGTCGCAATTGGCTCGACCTCACGACCCTGACGCCCGGTGCCCGAACGAACGCCACGAGCGAGGCGCCGGTGGGCGGCGAGGCGCGCGGCACCTATCAGCTCAACGTCGACGGTCAGCAGGTAACCAACTACGTGCAGTACAACCGCGCCAATCCGCGCTACAGCCGCGACTCCATCGCCGAGTTCGAGTTCATCGCGAACCGGTTCGACGCCACACAGGGCCGCTCGATGGGTGTGCAAGTCAACGCGGTCACGAAGTCGGGCACCAACACCCCGGCAGGCAGTTTTTCCGGCTACTTCCGGCACGATCGCTTGAATGCGGCCGATCACGTCGTCGGCCGACGCCTCGAATACGCGAATCAGCAGCTCAGTGGCACGTTCGGCGGTCCGATCCGGCGCGACCGCGTGCACTTCTTCGTCAATTACGAGTACGAGCGAGAACCACAGACTTCCACGTGGACGACTCCGTACCCCCGGTTCAACATTGACCTGGTCGGCACGCGCTGGGAGCGCAAGGCCGGCCTCCGTCTCGACATGCAGTTCTCGACCGCCAGCCGGATGTCCGTACGCGCGAACAACTGGGCGGAGCATGTCCCATATTCAGCCGGCAGTGCGACGACGACGCCCGCCAGCACCGTCGAGGCGAACAACAAGGCCAACCAGCTCTACCTGGATATGACGCGCGTGATCGGCACTCGCGGCCTGAATCAGATCAAGGCGGGTTATGCAGGCAGTGGGTGGTCGAACGACAGTCCCGTGAAGAATCCGCTGGCGGACATTACCGGCGGCCTCGGATCGCCCAACATTCAGCTTGTTGGCCTGACGATCGGTACCGGCACCTTTGCACCGCAGCGCCCGACACAGGACAGCTATTCAGTCCGCGACGACTTCTCGTACTCGTTTCAGCAGGGAGGCCGCCACGACCTGAAGCTCGGCGGCGAGTACATCTACCACAACATGGTGTATTTCTTCTGCAACGTCTGTAACGGCCAGCTCGACGCGCGCGCCGGTCCGATTCCCCGAAATATCGAGGACATATTCCCCGACCTCTTCGACGCCTCGACGTGGAATCTCGAGGCCCTTTCGCCGATCACTGTCCGGTGGCGACAGGGAATCGGCGACTTCAGGCTTGTGACGCCGCGGCACGTGTACGGCGTGTGGTTCCAGGATGACTGGGCGCCGACATCACGGCTCACGCTGAACCTGGGTGTGCGCTACGACGTGCAGACCAACTCGTTCGAGAACAGCGTTGGGATTCTGCCTTTTTTGCCGCCTAACAGGCCTGATGACAAGGACAACGTTTCGCCGCGACTGGGATTCGCCTACGGGCTTACCAATACGAGCGTGATTCGCGGCGGGTTCGGCAAGTACTTCGGCGACGTGCACAACCCGCATTTCACGCGTGCGTTCAGCCAGCAGCTCAGCCCCGAGAAGCCGAACGACGGGCGGCGCGATTTCGCGGCGAATCCGTGGAACGGACCGAAGCCTACCTACGATCAGGTGTTCGCGAACCTGTGCTCGACCAGTAACGTGCCTGGATGTCTCCGCCGCGAGCTGCCGTTCACGATCTTCGGTCCGGACGCCGAGATTCCGTATAGCTACCAGGGCTCGATTGGGATGCAGCAGCAACTGGGAGCCGCTGCGTCAGTGGAAGCCGATTACGTTTTCACCGGCGAACGGGCCGCCGCGTGGAACGCAACCGGTCACAACATCAATCTCAGTTATAACCCTGCGACGGGGGCGAACTATCCATTCTCCGATATCAGCCGCCGACCATATCCGGAGTGGGGGCGCGTGGACAACTGGATTCAGGAGGGTGCGCGATCGAACTATCACGCACTGTCGCTGGCGTTCGTACGTCGCATGCGCGGCAACTGGCAGGCGTCGGGCACCTACCTCCTGTCGGCCATCAGGGACGCAGTCGCGCTACCCGTGAGCGGCCTCGAACCGGTCACGTTTCCGTTGGCGCCCGATTTGGGTGGTGAGTACAGCCTTGCAGCCGAAGATCAGCGGCACCGCGCAGTCTTCAACGGCATCTGGCAGATCGGATACGGGTTCCAGTTGAGCGGGTTGTATTTCTATGGCTCCGGGCAGCGCTACGCGACCAGCTACGGCACCGATCTGCGAAACCTGGGCGGAGGCGGGCAGCTGCGGCTGCGGCCCAACGGTACCATCGTGCCACGCAACGGCTTCGTCGGGCGTTCGGTCCATCGCGTTGACCTCCGGGTGCAGCGCACCTTCACCCTGGGCGGCAGTCGGTCGGTCGCGGGGATTGTCGAAGCCTTCAATCTCTTCGATCGGGCGAACTATGGGAGCTACACTACCCAGGAGGTCAGCGTGGCGTACGGACGACCGGTGCGGAGCACGAACGTCGCCTACCAGCCGCGCATGCTCCAGCTCGGATTCCGATTCGTCTTCTAGCCCGCGTCGGACCAGCCGAGCGACGCAGGAGGAGTGCCATGAGGTTCAAGGTTGTTCTCGCGGCGGTCGCCGTGGTCATCGCCGCGGCGGTACCGGCGCTGGCGCATCACTCGTTCGCGGCGCAGTTCGACGACCAGAAGCCGGTGACGCTGCGCGGCAAGCTGACGAAGATGGAATGGTCCAATCCCCACGGCTGGATCTACATCGACGTGACCGGGCCCGACGGCAAAGTCGTCAACTGGGCGATAGAGGCGGGAAGCCCGAATACGCTGGTCCGCCGTGGCTTGAGGCCTGCCGATTTCCCTGTCGGCACCGAAGTCGTCGTCGCCGGTTATCAGGCGAAGAACGGTACCCCTACCGCCAACGGCACGTCCGTGAAGCTTCCCGATGGCCGTAACTTCTTCCTGGGCGTTTCCGAAACGGGCAATCAGTGATTCCGTCGCGCGCGCTCGTTCCCGCAGCGCTGGCCGTCGCGCTGGGATTCAGCATCACGTTCGTCGGTGCTCAGGCACCCGATGGGCGAAGCAGCGCCATTCCGAGAACGGCGGACGGACGGCCGAACCTCGCCGGCGTGTGGCAGACGATGAACACGGCGGCGTGGGACATTCAAGACCACAACGCGGCGCCCGGCGTTCCCGCCGGCCAGGGCGTCGTCGAGGGCAACGACCTGCCATACCGGCCCGAGATGTTGGCGAAGAAGCACGAGAACTTCAAGAACCGTCAGACGGCCGATCCGGAGACGAAGTGCTACATGCCGGGCGTGCCTCGCACCACCTACATGCCGTTCCCGTTCCAAATCGTTCAGACGCCCAAGCAGGTCACGATGCTGTACGAGGTACGCGCACACGGTGCGCAACATCTTCATGGACACGCCGCATCCGCGCGGCCCTCTCTACTGGTGGATGGGCGACTCGCGAGGACGCTGGGACGGCGACACGCTTGTCGTTGACGTCACCGACTTCAACGATGAAACGTGGTTCGACCGCGCCGGCAACTTTCACAGTACCGCGCTCCACGTCATCGAGCGGTACACGCTGGTCGACGCGGACCACATCAACTACGAAGCGACCATCCAAGATCCGCAGGTATTCACGCGGCCGTGGAAGATGAGCATGATTCTCTACCGCCACCGCGAGCGGAACTTCCGGCTGCTCGAATACGAGTGTTTTTCCTGGTAGGCATGGAGGCCATGTGATGAACCGTCGCCACTTCGGATCCATACTGGCCGTCGCCGCCGCGACGGCGGCCGCGCTGGCGTGGTCGGCCGTTCCTGCAGTTGGTCAGGCGTCGAAGAACCGCCCAGTCGTCGCGGGATGTTCGTCGATCTCGGCGAAATTCGACCCGTGCGCTTTGGAAAAGGCGCGCGCGTTCACCCCGCCGAACACCGCCGATGGCACGCCCGATCTGCAGGGCATCTGGGCGGCGCCGCTGGCGCAGGGCTTTCAGAATGTGGAGGACTACCCCGGCAACCCGAAGCCCGGCGGCTTTGGCCCCGCTGTCACGATGGTGGTCGACCCCGCCGACGGCAGGGTCCCGTACCATTCGTGGGCCCGTGCGCAGCGCGACGAGAACGTGACGGGGTACATCGATCCGTACGCCCAGTGTCTGCCGACAGGTGTGCCACGGCAGATGGGCAACTTCCGCACACGACAGATCACCCAGTCTCGAGACGTGATCACCATTGTCAACGAGGCAGGTGGGCACATCTTCCGCATCGTGCACATGGACGGCCGGCCGCACGTCGGTTCCACGCTCAAGCTCTGGATGGGTGACTCACTCGGCCGGTGGGAGGGGAACACGTTGGTCATCGAGACGACCAATATGAATGGCCGCTGGTGGTACGACTCGATGGGCCACTTCGCCAGCGACGCGCTGCGCGTTGTCGAGCGCCTGACGATGGTTGACCCGGACACGATCCATTACCAGGCCACCATGGAGGATCCGAAGGTGTATACACGGCCGTGGACGATCGTGTTCCCACTGGAGAGAGAAAAGGAGCCGGGCTACGAACAGCTTGAGGAGGCGTGCCACGAAGGGGACCGGGACGCCGCGAATTTCATCCTTTCGGGTTTCAAGTTCTACCAGGGACCGCGCTTTCCAAAATGACGCTCAGGGCTTGAGCTTTTCGGCAACCCGCTCCGCGGTCACGCCTTCCACCTTCACCCGTTTCATCCGACCGCGCTCGCCGGCGACTATCGTCACCTGTCGCTTCGATACGTCCAGCTCCTTCGCCAGCACCTGAATGAGCTCGGCGTTCGCCGCGCCCTCGACCGGCGGCGCGCTCACGCGGACAACAAGCGCCCCATCGCGCGTGCCGGCCAGCCCAGGTCGCGCGGCCCTCGGAATCACCCGCACGTCGAGAAACACCACCATTTGCTGTTGAAAACGGAGCGACTCCGCACATACTCGCCGATTGACGCGGAGCCGCGCCAGCCCCAGGTTGACGAGAGGGCACCTGTTCGTCAAGACTGGCGCGGTACTATAGAGGCGGACACGTCAGTTCTGCCGGTAGGGACCATGAAAAAGCTGTATTCGTATGCGATCTGGATAGCGATTGCCGTGGCCGGTGCGGGCGCCTTCGGCATGTTGGCGTTGTCGCGTGGTGAGACCATCAGCGCCGGTTGGCTCGTTGTGGCCGGCGTATGCACGTATCTGGTGGCGTATCGCTTCTACTCCCGCTACCTCGCCTACACGGTGTTTGGCCTTGACGACCGCCGGGCTACTCCGGCCGAGCGCCTCAACAACGGACGCGATTTCTGTCCGACGAACAAATGGGTGGCAGCAGGCCACCATTTTTCAGCCATATCCGGCGCGGGGCCGCTCGTCGGCCCGACGCTCGCCGCGCAGTTCGGATTTCTGCCCGGCACGATCTGGTTGATTGCGGGTGTCGTGCTCGGGGGTGCCGTGCAGGACATGATCGTGCTCTGCGCGTCGGTCCGTCGCGACGGCAAGTCGCTGGGCCAGATGGCGAAGGAGGAAGTGAATCCGGTCGCTGGCATGGCCGCAATGGTCGCCGTATTCGCGATCATGATCATTCTCCTTGCCGTGCTTGCGCTCGTTGTCGTCAATGCGCTGCGCGACAGTCCATGGGGACTCTTCACGATAGCCGCCACGATTCCCATTGCGCTCCTGATGGGCGCATGGATGAACAACATCCGTCCGGGCAAGGTCGCTGAAGCCACCGGCATCGGCATCGTGCTTCTGATGGCCGCGCTCCTCGGCGGCCAGTGGGTAGCCGCGCATCCCGCGTGGGGCGCTGCGTTCACCTGGTCTGCGACCGACCTGGCGTGGGCCGTCATCGTGTACGGCTTCGTAGCCTCGGTGTTGCCAGTGTGGCTCCTGCTGGCGCCGCGCGACTATCTCTCGGCATTTCTCAAGATCGGGACGATTCTCGTGCTGGGCACGGCCATCGTGGTGCTGATGCCGCCGATGAAGCTTCCAGCCGTAACGCAGTTCATTGATGGGACGGGTCCTGTCTTTGCCGGCAAGCTGTTCCCGTTTGCCTTCATCACGATCGCCTGCGGTGCCGTATCGGGATTCCACGCGCTGATCTCCAGCGGCACGACTCCGAAGCTCGTGAAGCGGGAGAGTGACATCCGGGTGATCGGTTACGGCTCGATGCTGATGGAATCGCTCGTGGGCCTCATGGCGATGATCGCCGCCGCAACGCTCGACCCCGGTGTGTACTTCGCCATGAACGTCGGTCCAGCGATTCTGGGAACGACTCCGGAAAGCGCGTCTCAGGCGATCGCGCAATGGGGTTTCGTTCTGCGGCCGGAGCAAATGAACGCCCTGGCCCAGCAGATGGGTGAGGCGTCGCTCCTCTCACGCACTGGCGGCGCGCCAAGCCTCGCGGTCGGCATGGCGGGGATTCTGGGCGGCGTTTTCACGGGCGCCGGCCTGGCGCTGTGGTATCACTTCGCGATCCTGTTCGAGGCAGTGTTCATCCTCACCACGGTCGATGCCGGCACCCGCGTGGGCCGTTTCATGCTGCAGGAGCTGCTCAAGCACGTATGGGCGCCGCTCGGTCGCTACTCGTGGTATCCCAGCATCTTGATCTCGTCGGCGCTCGTGGTTGCCGCGTGGGGCTACTTCCTCTATCAGGGCGTCATCGATCCGCTTGGCGGCATCAATTCGTTGTGGCCGCTGTTCGGAATCGCCAACCAGCTGCTGGCGGCTGTGGCGCTGTGCGTTGTCACCACGATCCTCGTGAAGATGGGCAAGATGAAACACGCCTGGGTGACGCTCGTGCCGCTGGCATGGCTCGCTTCGGCGACGCTCACGGCCGGCTACCAGAAGGTGTTTTCGCCGCTACCGGCGCTCGGTTTTCTCGCACATGCGCGTTCGCTGGCGAACTCGACGAATCCAGACGCCGCACGGATGATCTTCAACGACCGCGTCGACGCCGTGCTGGCGCTGTTCTTCATGGCCGTCGTCGTAGTGGTCATTGCCGCATCGGCGCGCGAGTGGTGGATGGTGGCGGCCAACCGCAAGGCTCCACGCGTCAACGAGGCTCCTTACGTCGAGACGCGGGTGGACACGGTTACTGCGTAACATCAACTTCGAACTTCGAAGTGCAAACTCAAAAGTAAGTGCACAAGTTACTTGTCTTTACTTTTTACTTTGCACTTTCTAGTTTGAAGTTCGACTCGCCGTCCAAATATCGCCGTTCCCACCCGCACCATAGTCGCCCCTTCCTGAACGGCCACTTCGAAGTCGCCGCTCATACCCATCGAAAGCTCCTGAAGCATGTCGGGCGGTACTCCAGAGGCGGCCCAGTCGTCGCGCAGCCTACGCAACTGGACGAACCACGGGCGCGCATCTTCAGGGTTCTCCGGTATCGGGGGCAGGGTCATCAACCCAACGACTCGCGCGGCACGCAGCGATACGGCAGCCTCGAACAGCGGCGGCACGTCTGCGGGGCGTACGCCAAACTTCGTCTCTTCACCAGCGAGGTCGACCTGTATCAGCAGGCGGGGGGCCGTGCCGTCACCCGCAGCCGCAGCGTCGAGCTTCCGAAGCAGTTCGAGACCATCGACCGAGTGAATCGCGGCGAAGGCTGAAGCGGCGCGCTTGGCTTTGTTTGTCTGCAAGTGGCCGAGCAGATGCCATCTGATGTCGAGGTCGCTGGCGCCCTGAATCTTATCAAGCGCTTCCTGGACACGGTTCTCGCCGAAATCGCGCTGTCCGGCGGCGTACGCCTCGCGCACCAGATCGAGTGGAAACGTTTTGGAAACGGCGATGAGACGAACGGAGGCGGGATCGCGCCCGACCGACCGGGCCGCTGCGGTAATGCGCGAGCGAAGGTCGGTCAGCCGGTCGGCGATTGAAGACATGGCCTTGGGCTTTGGGCTCTTGGCTTTCGGCCACTACAGCCTAAAGCCTGAAGCCCAAAGCCAAAAGCCAGGGTTCACTGCGGCAGCTGCTTGAGGAACGTCTGGACTTCGCCGGCCTTCGGACCGTTCGGATCCACCTTGAGATAGCCCTCGAACGCCTGACGGGCGGCGGGGATCTGGCCGAGATTCAGATTGGCCATGCCCAGCTGATAGTGCGCCATCGCCATGTTCGGGTCGGATTTCACGGCGGCCTCGAACTGCTCCTTGGCCTCGGCGTACTTGCCGGCGTTCCACAGAATCACGCCCTGGTTGTAGACGGCTTCCGCACTTCCGCCGCCGCCGCCAGCTCCAGCCAACTGCGCCGCCTTGGCACTGGCCGTCTGCGCCTGGTCAAACTTCTTCTGTGCGTTGTAGACGTTCGCGAGGCCTGTGTAAGCGTCGGCGTTGTTCGGAGCCATCTCTGTGGCCTTGGTGAAGGAGGCTTCCGCTTCGGCGTACTGCTGCTTCTTGGAGTAGGCAACGCCCAGGTTGTAGTAGCAGTCGCTGCACGTCGGAATCTTGGCGACGATTTCGTTGAATTTCTGGATCGCTTCGTCGTCGCGTCCCGCACGCATGGCTTCGATCGCCTGTTGCGCCATGGCCTGTGTCTCCGCCTGCGCCTGCGCCTGCGCCTTCGCCTGCTCGGGTGTTATTCCACTCGTCGGCGTGAGTTGAAAGCTCAGCTCCACCGGCATGCCCTGGGAGATGTTGGCGGTCTGCATCTGCTTCAGGTTGTCCTTGACCGCCGTGACGTTATAGCGTCCGGAGGGGAGACCGATCTGCATGAACTCGCCATTGCGGTTCGTCTTGACCTGAGCGCGGCGGCTCGACTCGGTCGCTTCGATAGTGACCGAGGCGCCTTCCACCGGCTTACCCTGCGCATCCACCACCTTGCCTCTGATAACGCTCTGCGCTGCCGCCGGGGCGGAAAAGACGAGCGCCACGAGGAGCGCCAGCAATCCGCGGAAAAGATAGGGCCGCATCAAAAACCTCCGGAAAAATGTAACTACCGTTCTGCCCGTAGTCTATACGAAGAACCGCTCTACCGCATCGAGGTCGTCTGTCACGGGTGCGGGCGGGAGCGACGCAAGGAACCGGCGGCCGTATCCCATTGTTCGAAGGCGGGGATCCAGGACGGCCAGCACGCCACGGTCTGTCCGGTGTCGAATCAGCCGACCCAGCCCTTGCTGCAGAGCCAGGATGGCGAGCGGTACCTGATAGTCGGCGAACGCGTCCCCGCCCCGCGCATTGATCGCCTCGATTCGCGCGGCGGTCACGGGATCGCCGGGCGAGGCGAAGGGGAGCTTGTCGACAACGACGCAGCTGAGCGCCTCGCCGACGACGTCGACGCCCTGCCAGAAGCTGGAGGTGGCGAGCAGGACGGCATTCGGGGTGGTTCGAAACCGCTCGATGAGCTGCGTTCGCGGTGCCGTGCCCTGCACGAGAATCGGGTACGGCAGTGCGAGTTCGACGAGTGGTTGGACACCTCGCAACACGCCATAACTGGTGAACAGTACGAAGGCGCGCCCGCGCGAGCGCTTTACGATTTCGACGACCTCTCGAGCTGCGGCCTGGATGAAGGCCGGCGCTCTTGGTGACGGCAGACGTCGGGGGAGGTAGAGCAACGCCTGGCTGGTGTAGTCGAACTCGGACGAAACCCTCAGCTCACGAGCCTGGCGGATGCCAAGGCGTCCCTTTACGTATTCAAACGAACCCTCAACCGCCATCGTCGCCGATGTCAGTACGGCCGCACGCATCCGATCGAACAGCGCTTCCTGGACGATTCGCGATACGTCGATAGGCGACGCACGGAGAAACAGCCGCGTAGCGTCTCGCCCACGCGATTCGACGTAGTAGACGAAATCCGCATCGTCTGCACGGATGAGGAATCGGAGATCCATCGCGAGCTCGCCGCACCTCCGCTGCAGCGCGGCAACCGTGTCGGCAGCGTCGGATGCGCTCGACCTGTCATGAATCGGACTCCCCTCCGTCTGCGTCGCCTGAGGCTGCACTGACGAAGCCAGGGTTGCCTCGAGCCCGTCGAGTGCGCCGGCGAGCGCCATTCCCTCGTCGACGTGATCGACCAGGCTTTCTGCGGTGTACCGGGCGCGCGCGTCCGCGCCGCGAGGAGACCTCAGCGAAGGGTCAAGGGCCAGGCCGCTGAAAAAGAGGCGGGAGTGGTCTGCGACTCGGGCGAGCGCGCGCGAAACGTCGTCCAGTTGGCGTGCCGCAATCCCTTTATCCCTCGACCTTGCTCGGGATAACCCTGAGCTTGTCGAAGGGTCACGGGGCGCCAACAGGCGTTCGCCGTCGCGGACGAGATCCTGGACACGGAACACACTGACGGCTCGCCCGAAGTACTGCGTGGCGACATCTTCGAGCTGGTGTGCTTCATCGACCACAAGCGTTGAGCAGGTGGGGATGACCTCACCGTATGCGCTCTGCCGCACCGAAGCGTCGGCGCAAAGCAAATGGTGGTTGACGATGACGACATCCGATTCAGCCGCGCGGCGCCGCACGTTGGTGACAAAGCAGTCGTCGTAGTGCGGGCACTCGGTGCCCAGACAGGTCTCTGCGTCTGCTGCAATCTCTTTCCAGATAGGAACGTTCTCGGGAAGATCGTGAAGCTCGGCCCGGTCGCCGGTTTCGGTCGTCTTCACCCAGGCGTCGATGATTGGCAGGAAAACGGAGCGTTCGAACTGTTCGGAGCGTTCGAATCGTGCGGGTGGTGCCACTTCGAACATCCCGAAGGATCCGACCGACTCCAACGATTCAGTAGTCTCCTTGTACGTTTCCCATCTGTGACGACACAGGTAGTTGCTGCGTCCCTTCATCAGCGTGGCGGTGAATGGGACGTCGAGAACCTTCTGCAGCAGCGGAAGATCTTTGAAGAAGATCTGCTCCTGGAGGTTCTTGGTGCCGGTGGATATAAGGACACGGCGTCCGCTGAGGATCGCGGACACCAGATACGCGAGGGTCTTTCCCGTGCCCGTGCCAGCCTCGGCCAGCAGCGTCCCGCCCTCGTCAATGACGGACGCGACCGCTTCCGACATGCGGCGCTGGCCTTCCCTCGGCTCGTAGGCGTCGAGAGTACGGGATAGCGCGCCCTTATCTGCAAAAATGGCGCGGACGGACTTCTTCAGATCGTTCGGATCGTTCTGGTCGTTCGGCTCGCTCGCGTCGTTCTCGTTCGAACGTTCTGAACGATTCATTGCCTCTCAGGGTAAAGCGGGAATCTGCGACACAGGCGTTCGACTTCGCTTTTCACCGCGTTGAGCGTCGGCCCGTCGTCGGGTGCGTGCAGGACGCGCGCAATCAGGTCGCCGATCAGCTCCATCTCCCTTTCACCCATCCCGCGTGTGGTAACCGCCGGCGTCCCCACGCGGATGCCGCTGGCAACCATCGGGGGATTTCGATCGAAAGGAATGGCATTCTTGTTGACCGTGATGCCTGCCCGGCCAAGTGCCGCCTCCGCGACCTTGCCGGTCAGCCCTTTGGAGAAGACATCGACGAGCATCAGATGATTGTCGGTGCCGCCGCTGACCAGGCGGAAGCCGTGGCTGGTAATTGACGCAGCCAGGCGCTTCGCGTTCGCGACGATCTGCCGCTGGTACTCGGCAAACGTCGGCTCCATCGCTTCTTTCAAGCACACGGCTTTGGCGGCGACGATGTGCATCAGCGGGCCGCCCTGCACGCCGGGAAACACCGCACGATCGAGATCCTTGGCGTAGCGTTCGCGGCACAGTATCAGTCCGGCTCTGGGACCTCGCAGCGTCTTGTGCGTGGTCGACGTCACGAAATCTGCGTGGGGTACGGGACTCGGGTGGACGCCGCCCGCGACCAGCCCCGCGATGTGCGCCATGTCGACGACCATCGCCGCGCCGACCGCTGCGGCAACGGTGGTGATGCGCGCGAAGTCGATGACTCGCGGATACGCGCTCGCGCCGACCATGATCATCTTGGGCTTGTGCTCGTGGGCGAGCCGCTCGAGCTCGTCGTAATCAATCCGCTCGTCGTCTTCGCGGACGCCGTATGGCACGATCGTGTAGAGCTTCCCCGAGAAGTTCAGTGGGTGTCCGTGCGTGAGGTGTCCACCGTGCGCGAGATTCATGCCGAGCACGGTTTCGCCCGGCTTGAGCAGCGCGAGGTAGACGGCCATGTTCGCCTGCGCGCCGGAGTGGGGTTGCACGTTGACGTGCTCGGCGCCGAAGAGCGTTTTCGCCCGCGAAATCGCGAGCGACTCCGCCACGTCAACGAACTCGCAGCCGCCGTAGTACCTCTTTCCCGGATACCCTTCTGCGTACTTGTTCGTCATCACCGAGCCGGCGGCCTCGAGCACGGCTGCGCTGACGAAGTTTTCGGACGCGATCAGCTCGAGCCCTTCAGCTTGCCGCCTGGTTTCGCGGCGGATGGCGTCGGCGATGTCGGGATCGGTTTCGGCCAGAGAACGCTGCATCGGAGAAACCGCGGCGTTGGACATAGGGGAGGAGATTGTACCAAAGTGAAAAGTAGAAAGTAGAAAGTGGGAAGTAACTTGGCATGATGCCCCCCACCGTCATCGTGTCCGCACGTGGCGAGCAGCGCATCCGTAGCGGGCATCCGTGGGTGTACGCCGCGGACGTAGTAGAAGCGCAGGCAGAAGGCGGCGATATCGTTCACGTCGTCGGCGCGCGCCGCCGCACGATCGGCTATGCGCTTTTCAGCGACCGTTCGCAGATTCCGCTGCGCATGCTCACACGCGGAGAGGTCGTCCCCGACCTCGCGCTGCTTCGTACGCGACTTCAACACGCGCTGAGCTTTCGCGCATCACTGGATCTGGACGCGACCGCCTTCCGAATCGTGCACGCGGAGGCCGACCTGCTTCCATCGCTCGTGGTGGACAAGTACGGGGATTACCTCGTCGTGCAAGCGCTGTCGCAAGGCATGGACCGACTGCTGCCCTCGATCGTGTCCATGCTGGTCGAACTCACCTCCCCGGCCGGCATCCTCGCACGCAATGATCCAAAGGTCCGCCTGCTTGAAGGACTTGAACAGACGGTGGAGACCCTCTACGGCAACGTGCCCGAATCCGTGCTGGTTCGCGAGGGTCCGGTGGAATGCAGCGTGGACCTGCGAAAGGGACAGAAGACGGGCCTCTTCCTCGATCAACGCGAGAACCGTGAAGCGGCGGCGCGCTACGCGCGTGGAAAGCTGCTCGACTGCTTCAGTTACAACGGAGGATTCGCGCTGCGGCTGGCGCCACAGTGTGAACGGATCGAAGCAATCGACATTTCCGCTGACGGCGTGGCGCGAATACGCGCAAATGCGGAGCGGAATCATGTGCCCCAAATCGAGGCGCGCGAGGCCAATGCGTTCGACGAGCTTCGGCGACTGGAACGCGCAGGCGCCCGCTACGAGACGATCGTGCTCGACCCCCCCGCGTTTGCCAAGAACAAGGCATCGATTCCGAACGCGCTCTCGGGGTACAAGGAAATCAATCTGCGTGCGATGCGGCTCCTGCCTCCTGGCGGGCATCTGATTACGTGCAGTTGCTCCTACAACGTCAATGAAGAGACGTTCGCCGCCGTGTTGCACGAAGCAGCAGTGGACAGCCATGCACCGATGGCCATCGTCGAAAAGAGGATGCAGGGACGCGATCACCCGGTCCTCATTGGGGTGCCGGAGACCCATTACTTGAAGTGCTTCATTCTACGGAGGGTGGAGTGACTGCGACAGGTTCACGGGTTCATGGGTGCTCAGGTGCTCGGGTTCCGGTTCTTGGGTTCTTTGGTTCGACGGTTCTTAGGTTCGGGGTTCCTCGGTTCAACGGTTCGGCGCTTTTTGCGTTTGACAGTTCGTGTCCGAGGGCTCGGCCCCATTGGTGGGACTGTTCGAAGATAACGAAGCAGCCTCGTCGCTGCGGCCGACGCTCTCCGCGCCAGAATCAGCAGTGGTTCGATTTCTGCCTTTGTGAAGTAGCCGCGATCGTATCCATCGAGCAGATGATTGGACGTTTCCATGAGCGAGCCGTTTGCGACGCGCAAGTACTGCGAGAATTCGCGTGGCAAGTACCGGCCGAAGCCTTCCGCAATGTTGCGCGGCGCCGACGCGGCAGAATCGTGCACCTGGTCTCGAAAATCGAGATCGCGCTGGACGATCGGCTTGCGAATCAATTCGTACACGCCGAGTTTCAGTTCGTTGGAAAGTTGCCAAGTATCGAGCTCGTCGAATGAGCGTGCCCCCATCCGTTTCACGAGTGCATGTCCCATGCTCAAACAAGACAACGGGCTCAATTCCGGGATCTGTTCCGCGCAGAGATCACATGAGGACGGTTGGTGAAAACGAACGTACGCAGGAACTGCATCACTGCAATCATTGTGCGTACGCAATTCCTGGTACCTTGCCAACGAGCGAGGCGTCGAATGTCAACTGACGCTGAACCCACCCTTGAGTCAGAACCCGAGCACTCCAGAACCGGAGAACCCCGGAACCAGAACCAAGCACTAGTGAACCCATGAACCGGAGAACCTGTGAACCGGAACCTGAGCACCCATGAACCCACGAACCGGAGAACCGTTCTGATCACCGGCGCTTCCTCCGGCATCGGCGCCGCGTTTGCCGAGGTGTTTGCCGCCGAAGGTTTCGACCTCGTGATCACGGCCCGCCGCGAAGATCGTCTGCGGGCTCTCGCCGCCTCGCTTGCGGGGCGTTATCAGCGCCGCGTCCACGTGGTCGTCGCAGACCTTTCAGCCGTCGATGCGGCTGCTCGCTTGTGCGACAACCTGATCGGCCATAGGCTCGTCGTCGATGCCTTGGTGAACAACGCAGGTTACGGTGTCCCCGGCGCATATCGCGCGTCGGAGTGGACTCGCCATGCGGCATCGCTGCAGGTCATGGTCGTCGCGTTAGCGGAGCTCACGCATCGTCTGCTGCCCGGCATGATTGAACGGGGCTACGGGCGCATCATCAACGTTGCATCGTTGGCGGCTCTGGTGCCGGCGCCGGCCGGCCACACGCTCTATGCGGCCTCGAAAGCATTTGTGGTCAAGTTCTCAGAGGCGCTCGCCGGTGAAGTGCGCAGTGCGGGAATCCACGTCACCGCGCTTTGCCCCGGGTTTACGCTCAGCGAGTTTCACGATGTGACCGGCACTCGCGCTACCGTCAGCAAGTTGCCGGGCTGGTTGTGGATGGACGCACCATCGGTCGCCCGACAGGGATTCGATGCCGTCATGCGGGGCACGCCCATTCATGTGACCGGCGCCGTGAATCGATCGATCGCGTTGCTCGCCCGTTGGGTGCCACAGCCCATCCTTGTCGCAATCGGCCGCCGCACCGCTGGGCGGTATCGCAAGAGTTAACGCGGGGTAAATCTCACGAAACAAAGCCTCCGGCACAGCATGCCGTGGCATACCAATTGCTCTGCCATATGGTGTTGGGGCGAATGTCCTCATGAGCGCGCAGGCTTCAGCCTGCGCCGAGAAAGTGGGAGACGATCATGGTCCAGGCGTTGTGCACCTCAGGGAACCACGAAGCGCTCAAGTGCAGCGTGCACGGAGCCGCCGTTGTCCTGGCGAGCCTCATGGCTGCTTACAACATCGCCGCCTGCTGTTTCCGTCGCGACACGCATCTCCGCATCAACGCCGTGGTGTATACCCTGGCGGTCGGGTGGGAGGTAAAACAAACGCTTCACCATCTGCGTTCGCCAAACGGCCACGCTGAGGACGTCGCCGCTGTGGCGGTGGCCCAGGGATAACCGGCGGCCGCCCGTCGTTCAGAGCGCCCACCGAACCAGCTAGAATCTGCTGGTTCATGCTCAAGCGGGTTCTATTCGCTTTGGTCTTCGCGTCAGCATTCCTCATCGGACCGCGAGGAGCGCTGGCGCATCCGGCTCCATTCAGCTTTCTCGACCTCGTCATCCGCCAGGACGTCATCGACGCCGCTCTCGTGCTGCACGTCGTAGACGTTGCACATGACCTTGGTATCGAGCCCGCGGACCGGCTTCTCGATCCAGCGGAGGCGGCGAGAATTCGGGATCGTGTGGTGACTCTGATCCAATCGCGTCTGCGAATACGCACGGACGCGGCGCCGATGTTCCAGTGGCTGGATCTGGAACCGTTGGCCGACCGTCATGCCGTGGTGCTTCGGTTTCGGATGGCGGGTCCGCGGCCCGGCGTATTGCGGATGCAGACCCACATGTTTCCGTACGATCCGGTTCACCAGACATTCATCAACATCTACGAGGACAACGAGCTCCGGCAGCAGATGATCTTCAACGCCGAGAGCGGCGAGTACACCTATTACACGGGTTCCACCCAGGGTGCGCTGGCGGTGATGCAGACCTTCATCCCTGCCGGTATCCATCACATCCTGATCGGGCCCGACCATATCCTCTTTCTGATTGGGTTGTTGCTGCTCGGCGGGACCTGGGGTGCGCTCATCAAGATCGTGACTGCGTTCACGATCGGTCACAGCATCACGTTGTCGCTCGCGGCACTCAGCATCGTGATGCCCCCGGCGCGCATCATCGAACCCGCCATTGCGCTCAGCATCGTCTTCGTGGGCACCGACAACCTTGTTCGCGGCAGCGGACGCGATTTGCGCGCCTGGGCAGCCCTGGTGTTCGGGCTCGTTCACGGCTTCGGGTTCGCCAACGTCCTGCGGGAGTTCGGACTACCCGCGGAAGCTCTGGGGTGGTCGCTGTTCTCGTTCAACTTCGGGGTCGAGATCGGGCAGCTCGCAGTAGTCGTGCTGGTCGCGGCCTCGCTTGGGCTCATCCGCCGTTACAGGACCTGTTGCGGGATCGCGAGTGGCGTGGGCCGGCTCTATCGTCGTGATCGCCGCCGGTGCCTATTGGTTCGTGGAGCGCGTATTCTTTCCAGCGGGAGCATGAGTTGTTGATCACGGGCCACGGAGACACTGAGACAGCGCCGCGGCCGGAAGCCTAAAGGCTTCCGACTACCGCAGCCCTAGTACACCCGGTAGCCGGAGACCTTCAGGTCTCCGGTCGTCGCCTGTTAGAGCCATCGCCTCCACCAGACCAGCGATAGCTCGGCCTGCTGGTCGTATCCCGGCCGCCCGAATCCGCGGCGGGCGCGATGACCGAGGCGGAGCGTCAACTCCGGCGTCAACCGAAATCCGACCACTTCCTCGAATCCCATCAGGCGCTGGCGCACCACGAGCGAGGAGGTGACAAGCGGAGAAGACATTCTCTCGACGCGGCCTGCGACGAACCATCGCGGTGCGAGCGTCTGCTGGCCTTGTACGAACCAGCCAGTGGCGACATATTCACCTGTGCTCGTCTCGATCAGATCACGAACCCATTCACCGGCCAACTTTGTGTAAGCGATCGAGAATTCCGATTCCACGGTGATGACGGTTGCATCGAGGTCAGCGGTGACGTCGGGACCTTCGCCAGCGCGCATCCAGCCTCCCTGCGTGACGGACGCGCCGATGTTGAGGCCGACGATCGGCATGGCCCCCCCGCCCACCACGACGTTCGTGAATCGGGGCGGGTTCGTACGGGAGAAGATTCGACGTCGTCGAAGCGGCGACGTGTCGATGACCGCGGCATGACCGTACCAGTGCTGTCCCGACAGTGTGACCTGTCCGCCGAACGGATATACCGCGCCGAGGAGGTTGGCGCGCGGTGCCTGCGGCTCCAGCGCGGGCAAGGACGTGAACAGCGAGGAGGGCTGCGCGATGGTCGGATTGAGATGCGGCCGGCGCCCGATGTAGTTTGCCAGCCCTACGGGCGACGGCACCAGCCCCGCCTCGACGCGCAAGCCTATGGGACCTGCTCGCTGGTACCGGACGGACGCAATCCAGAGGTCACGATTCCATTGGCCCGAGCCCAGCCGCTGCACGATCGGCCAGATCACCCCCTCCAGCCCGCGCCCGAGGCCGACCGACACCAGCGCGTCGGCGCTTACGCCCGTCGCGTAATTACCCCGGAAGTCGGCGGCTTGGTCGAACGACGCAACCGTATCGATGGCGACCGGCGCCGGTCGTGTTTCTTGACCAAGGAGCGGCTGCGCAGATCCGACGCAAAGCAGCAGACCGAACCACAGCGTCCGGCACGGTGCGCCCCACACGGACATTTCCCTTCGCACCTTACACCAGTTCGGGGTGGAGCGCTTCCTCCAGCACGGGTTGGTCCGCCATCTTCACCGGAAGCGCCGCGATAAGCGCCTCCACGGAGGCCGGATCGAAGTGGGTCCCTGAATGGCGTTGGAGCTCCGCGATTGCCTCGAGCGCACCCCTCGCGGGCCGGTAAGCGCGAGCACTTGTCATCGCATCGAACGCATCCGCGACGTGGACGATGCGCGCCGCAAGCGGAATGTCGGTGCCTCTCAGGCCAAACGGATAACCCTGCCCGTCCGGTCGCTCGTGGTGGAGCTCGACGATCGAGAGATGTGGCGCCAGGAACGGCACCAGCCGCAGAATGCGCGCGCCGAGTGTCGGATGCCGCTTGATTTGCTCGAATTCAGCAGGCGTCAGCTGTGCCGGCTTGCGAAGGACGGCATCGCTGATTCCGATCTTTCCAATGTCATGAAGCAGGGCCCCGAGCTTGAGGACATCCAGCTCGGCGTCGCTCAGTTGCATCTGTTGCCCGATTTGAAGCGACAGCGCGCTTACGCGCTCGGAGTGGCCGGCCGTGTAGGGATCGCGGGCGTCAAGCGCCGCGGCGAGCGCGCGAATTGCGCCGACATACGCGGACCGTGTTTCGGCTTCAGCCGCTGTAATACCCTTCAGCAGCTCGTTGAACGCTTGCGCCAGCGCGTCGAGCTCGCGGCTCGTACCGGTTGATGGCAGCATCCGGCCGAAATCGCGTGCAGCCGTGATCATTGCAATCTCACCCGAGAGCCGATCGATCGGGCCGGTCAGCAGTCGCGCCAGCCATAGGCTACCAAACGCGGCAAGTATGAATCCTCCAAGCGCCACAGTCCCGAGCGCCACGAGCGCATCGCGCTCGGCGGCCTGTGCCGCTGTATCGATCGACGCGAGGGTGAAGATCTGCGCCGGCCCCGATTCGACCAGCAGGCGCGTGGCGTACTCCTGTCCGGCCAGCACGCGGATTTCGCCCAGGGCGTCCAGCGTGTTGCTTTCGAGATCCGCCGTGACATGCGGTGGAAGCGTGCTCGCCACGACGGCTCCGCCAACGGCCACCACGATGTCCGCTCCCGACAGAGCAGACAATTGCCGGGCATATCGCGAATCCAGGCTGGTGCCCATGACGAGTGCGCCGATGTCGCGATCCACCAGGCGCAGGGCCGCGCCAGAAATTCGGAACGCTCCGCGTCGCAGTGCAACGACAGCCTGAAACGTCGACGACCCGGTCGGACGCGCGAGCTGCTCGTCGCGCGGCCACGATTCCCGGGACGGTCCCGAACTGACGAAGACGCGACCTTCGCGATCGACGACCGCCAAGACATCGGCACGGGTTAATGCGGCGAGCTTCTCAACCTCGACGGCCACGGTCCCGCGCAGCGAGACCTCCTGCTCGGGCGACAAACCCGCAAAGCGGCTCTCGGTGAAATAGGTGTCGAGCGCGGCCTTCAGCGTCGGGTTCTCTGCAAGCGTGGAAATGGCAGCGAGCTGCTCTTGTTGTCGCCGCGCTTCGAGTGACGTGAACACCCGCTCGGCCACGCCGAGCTTCTCGATTTCCGTCGCGCGAACACGGTCGCGAGCGTCGACCATCAGCACGATGAACACGACCGACAGGATGACCGCGACTGTGACGAACGCGACCGCAAGTGTCCGCGCGACGAGCCGCGGAGGCCTGCTCACTTTTCAGGAACTGGCAGCGTGAAGTCGGTTTCGAGCGCACGCCCCGACTCGAGGCGCACGTTGACCGTTGTGTCGCCCAGCCGCTCGTGCCAGGCAGTAATCTGGTGATCGCCAGGCGGCACGGGAGGGAGCTGGAAGCGGCCCGCCTCGTCCGGCACCGCGAACCAGGGATGGTCGAACACCATGACGGTGGCGCTCATGTGTGAATGGATTTCGCAGAACACCTTGACGACGCCGGGCTTGTCGAACCGCACGCGGCGCGTTTCCCCGCGCGGGTACCGGCCGAGATTGAAGTTCTTTGCGCGGGATAGCGAGAAAACGTTGTGGTAGATGAGATCGTCGTTCGGGAAATCGACCTCCGACCCAAGCGTTACTGCAACGACCCGGGGTATGAAGGTTTCGTTGTGCTGCCGGATGACGGCGCGGATGGGGGTGACGCTCTGGGGTCGGGCATCCCGAACGTAGACCACCACGTTGCGCCGCTCCGACTCAGGAGCGAGCTTGGGAGCTGGAATCGAGCGCGTGGGGTAGGCAGTGGTCGGCCGGCGCGCGGCGACCGGAATGCCGATTTCCACTCGCCCGCGGACGACCCCCGGCTCCTGCGCCGCGGGGCCAATCATGCCTCCCGCAACCACGCCCACCAGCACGAGCACCAGCCGTCCGCCGTGCTTCCGGCCGCGCATGGTGTGCATTCTAAACAGAAAATCAAGGGTCAAAAGTCGAAAGTCCGAGCTGAGAGACACTACTTATCCGGGCTGTACAGGTGATATATCGTCACTTTATGCTGGCGTTATTACTGGCGGCCATGCTTTCGAGCCAGACGGGCGCTGACCTTCCCAGACGCGGCATTCCGGACGCTCTCGCCAGGGAGCGGTCGGAAGCGATCGGCACCCTGCGATACGACCTCGTCTTTACCGTTCCCGCGGATGTCAACGACCCGGTTCAGGGCCGGGCCGTCGTGCGATTTACCCTGCGCGCGCCACACAGGGTGGTACTCGACTTCGCGCAGCCGCGCGACCACATCCGAAGCGTGCGCATCGGCGCCGCGGACGCGCCGTTCGCGTTTGCCGACGGTCATCTGACGATTCCGGCCGAAGCAACCAGGAGCGGTGAAAACGAGATTGCCATCGAGTTCATCGCCGGCAACGAGCCTCTGAACCGCGACCGCGAGTTCCTGTACACCCTGTTTGTGCCCGCGCGCGCGCACCTGGCCTTCCCGTGCTTCGACCAGCCGGATCTCAAGGCTCGTTACACACTCACATTGGACGTGCCCGTCGGCTGGGTGGCCGTATCAAACGCGGCAACTACTGCATCAGAGGCTCGCGACGATCGGATGCGGGTGCGCTTTGCCGAAACAGAACCCATTTCGACGTACCTCTTCGCCTTTGTCGCGGGCCGGTTCTCGATGGAGGCGGCGCGTCGGAACGACCGCGAGTTCAGGCTGTTTCATCGCGAGACCGACGCGGCGAAGGTCACCAGGAACCGTGACGCGGTGTTCGATTTGCACGCGACCGCCCTCACATGGCTCGAGGGGTATACCGGCATTCCCTATCCGTTCGGCAAGTTCGACATCGTCGCTATCCCGTCGTTTCAGTTCAGCGGCATGGAGCATCCTGGCGCCATCCTGTACAACGCTGCGAGCGTGCTTCTCGAGGAATCCGCTACCCAGAACCAGATGCTGGATCGAGCCAGCGTGATTGCGCACGAGACGTCGCACATGTGGTTTGGCGATCTGGTCACGATGCGGTGGTTCAACGACGTCTGGATGAAGGAAGTCTTCGCGAACTTCATGGCGGCCAAGATCGTGAACCCCTCGTTTCCGCAGGTGAATCACAACCTGCGGTTTATGCTGGCGCATTACCCGGGCGCGTATCAGATCGATCGCACGGCGGGGGCCAATCCGATTCGTCAGGAGCTCACGAATCTGAACGAGGCCGGGCAGCTCTACGGGCCCATCATTTACCAGAAAGCCCCCATCGTGATGCGACAGCTCGAGACGATCGTCGGCGAGCGTGCTTTCCGTGACGGTTTGCGCGAATACCTCAAGACCTACGCGTTTGGCAACGCGACGTGGCTGGATCTCGTCCGCATTCTCGATGCCCGTACGCCGGAGGACGTGTCGGCATGGAGCCGCGCCTGGGTGGAAGAGCGCGGGCGTCCGATCTTTACGGTGGACGTGCGGACCGGGCGAGGGCGTGTCTCGCGCCTGACGCTGAACATCACGGATCCTCTCGAGCGCGGCCTGGTATGGCCACAGCGCATGCGTGTGGCGCTCGGGTATCGGGACCGCGTGCGCGAGTTCCCGGTCTACGTTACCGGCGCGACCGCCGACATTCGCGAAGCAGAGGGGCAGCCGCAGCCGCTCTTCGTGTTGGCAAACGGAGCAGGTCTGGGCTACGGGCTGTTCATCCTGGACGACGCGAGCGCGGATTATCTGCTGCAGCATATCGAAGACATCGCCGATCCGCTGACGCGTGGCAGCGCGTGGCTGACGCTCTGGGACAACGTGCTCGAGTCACGGGTTTCGGTGACCGCTTTTCTCGACGCTGCCATCCGCGCGCTGCCTGCCGAGACCGACGAACAGAATCTCCAGCGCGTGCTCGGGTACGCCACACGTGCTTTTTGGCGCCACGCATCGGAGCAGGATCGGAACGGCCGTGCGTTCGCGCTGGAATCGATGGTGCGCGCCGGTCTTGACCGCGCCCGATCGGCCAGTACGAAGGCTGCATGGTTCGCCGCATTCAGAGACGTCGCGCTCACCCCGTCCGGGCTCCAGTGGCTGGAGTCCATTTGGCGTCGCACCGATCGGATCGCCGGCCTGACGCTGGCGGAGGTGGATGAAATCAACATCGCTCTCGAACTCGCGGTTCGCGAGGTGCCTGCCTGGCGCGAGATTCTCGACATCCAGCATGAACGCATCCAGAATCCCGACCGCAAAGCGCGATTCGCGTTCATAATGCCCGCGCTTTCTGCGGACCCGGCTGCGCGTGAGGAGGCTTTCGCGCGCCTTCGACATGTGGAGAATCGACGCCGGGAGCCGTGGGTGCTCGAGTCGATGACCTACCTGAACCATCCGCTTCGAGCAACGCACGCCCTGACGTTTTTGCGTCCGAGCCTCGAGCTCTTGCAGGACATTCAACGCACCGGCGACATCTTCTTTCCTGCGCGATGGATGGACGTCACGTTGAGCGGGCATCACTCGCGCGAAGCGGCGGCAATCGTTCGCGACTTTCTGGGACGGGAGTTGCAATACCCGCAGCGGCTTCGATGGACTATCTTGAGCGCTGCGGACGAACTATTTCGCTCGGCCGAAGGGAGCTAGTAGCGCCCTACGTGAGTCTTTTGGGAGAACGGCTAGCCATGATTAGAGTCATCGACGCAGGTAACAAAACCCGAAACGCGATTCCGGAAGGGCGCGTGCGGAACATTCTTCATCCCTCGGCCGACGGCACCAGAGTTCACGTTGCCGTTACGGAAGTCGACCCGCACAAGACATGTCGAGTCGCCCCCGCCGACAAAACCCAGGTCGCGTACATCCTGGAAGGCAAGGACGTCAAAGTCACCCACACGAGCGCGCGCAACACCGTCGAGCACACTGCCCAACGACGTGCCGGGGCCTACCTGGAACCATCGGAGGAAGCGACGTTCACCGCCGCTGATACGCCGGTCGTGCTTCTGCTCGTCACCGTGCCCAAGCACACGACCAAGCCGGCAGCTGACCAGTCGCCGGTTGGCTACTTCTTCGAAGAGGCGAAGCTGCGGGCGCTGATCGATGAGAAAGGCTTCCGGGAGAGGACCTTCTGGGTCAATAAGGAGACCGGCCTGTCAGGCTCGTGGGACCTGCAGCTTGGTCGCATGCACTACGGTCCGAATGCGTATTCTCCGCGGCACGTGCACAACCGCTCGAAGACCAGTGACATCACGCCGGAGCATTTCTACTTCATCGAAAAGGGCACTGGTGAGGTGAAGCACGACACCGGAAGTCTCCCTGTTGGTCCCGGCAGTCTGGTGCTCATCCCGGCTGGTGAATGGCATCAGCTGATCGCGTCCGAGACCGGTTTTGACTACATCGAGTTCCAGGCCCCCTTCGATTTCGTCACCACCATGGATCACGACCCATTGGGAAAAAATTGGTACATCAAGGGGACCGACGACGGAACAGGTAAGCCGAAATTGTGGGTACAGAGTTAAACCGCGGCGCCCCACAGCTGCCGGCTGGCGATGCGCGCCCCTTCGACCATTGCCTCGAGCTTCGCCCACATCACCGTCGGGTGCACGCGCCGGTTCAGTTCCTCCTGCGCGAACCCGCAGTCTGTACCCGCGATCAGATTCTCCCTGCCGACACACGCGGCGAAGCGGGTGAGACGCTCCGCGATGAGCTCGGGGTGTTCGACCACGTTCGTACCGTGGCTGACTACGCCGGGGACGAGAACCTTCCCCGGGGAGAGCTGCACCTCCTGCCACACCTTCCACTCGTGTTCGTGACGGGGATTGGCGGCTTCCAGCAGGTATGCACCTGCATTGACCTTCAAAATCAGGTCGACGATGTTTCGAAGCGGAACGTCCGTCGTGTGCGGTCCCGGCCAGCTGCCCCAGCACACGTGGTAACGCACGCGATCTTCCGGAATGCCTTGGAGCGCGTGATTGAGAATCTCCACATGGCGGGCGAGCCACCGGTAGTACTCCTCAAACGTCGCGGGCGGAACCATGCGGTCGTACGTAACCGCGGCGCGGGCGTCGTCAACCTGCAGCAGGAAGCCGGCGTCGACAATCGCTCGGTACTCGGTTCGCAGCGCCTCGGCCAGAGCGACCACCAGATCCTCGTCGGTCTTGTAAAACTCATTCTTGCGATCGGGAATCGCGCTCGACGGCGCAGCGACGGGAAGAAACGCTTCGTCTACGCCGGCAGCCTTTGCTGCGGCCTTCAGATTGTCGATGTCGCGCTGCAGCTCGAACAGGCCGTTGTACTTGATGTCACCGACGCAGACGGCATCGAACCTGGTGACATTCGACCAGTCTTTGCCGTCGCCGCGACCCTCGAGCTCGTCGTAGAACTCGCGAAATTTTGCCCTGTCGGCGCCGCGGGCGAATGGATTCGCGCCTTGCACCTCACGCATTTCGAACCCGCTCAGCCGCTTGAGCACGTAAAGCGACCAGCTCGTCGACTTACCGAACTCGCCGTCGTTCGGGACATCTATGCCGGCTTTGACCTGTCGCGCGACGACGTCGTGCACCGCGCTTCGCAGCGTAGTTTCGTAAGCTTTCTCGTCCACCGGCTCTCGTTTTTGGCGCGCGCGGGCAAACGCGAGCAGCTCCGAAGGCCGTACGAGGCTTCCGGTATGCGTAGTAAGGATCCGATCGACACTGCGCTTCATGCTCGTACCTTTCCGCGACCCGGTCGCCGTTCCCATATGCCGATCGCGCGAAATACAAGAAGATGTCCCGCGAGCGCTGCGACGACCATGACGGCCGGGAGCCAGACGAACGGCGGGTACGTAATCCAGACGTTCAGGTGGTCGTCACCGAAATATCGAAATCGCGGCGTCGAGAGAATGGCGATCGTGACGACGTTGACGAGCAGTGCCAGGCCTATCAGATTCCAGATCGTGATGAGCAGACGTCCAACACGGCCTTGCGCGACCAGCCATGCGACGACGAAGGCGGAGATTCCGGTGAGGATGTCGAAGTTACGTCCCGAGTAGCTCATCTGCACGGGCATCACTCCGCGCTCGTACATCTCGTGCATCGCCAGTTCTAGAGGCAGTCGAAATCCCTGGACCGCAACGAGTAGCGCAATCGGTAAGCCTGTTGCGAGCCGGGTCCCGTAAGGACTGAATGCAATCGCCGCCGAGAGCGCCACGATTCCGGCGACGAGCACCGCGATCGGCGGCGGCGTCGCGTCCCATTGCCGCAGCACGCCGCTCGACGCGGCGACCCATGTGGCGGCCATCCACGTCGCCGCGAGCGCTGTCGTTGCGACGAGCGCGCGGCGGCGATGTACGGCGGGCTCGTCCAGACGCCGCGAGGCGAGATCGACCAACCATAGCAGAGCGGCCACGAGACCAAGTGGTATCGCAATGAATGTGAGGACCGCGGGATCGGTCCAGGAATAGCCGACCATGGGCGCGGACCGACTATTTGCCGCGCAGCATCCGCATCAGTTCGACAGGGAGCGGAAAGATGATCGTTGAGTTCTGTTCCGCCGCGATCTCCGTCAGTGTCTGTAGATAGCGCAACGTCATTGCTGCCGGCTCGCGATCGATCACGCCCGCCGCCTGCGCGAGCTTCTCGGACGCGATGAGCTCGCCTTCAGCATGGATGATCTTCGCGCGTTTTTCCCGCTCGGCTTCTGCCTGGCGCGCCATCGCGCGCTGCATGTCCTGCGGAAGATCGACATGCTTAACTTCCACCGCTGACACCTTGATGCCCCATGGATCGGTCCGATGGTCGAGGATGGTTTGCAGCTGCTGGTTGAGTCGGTCGCGCTCCGCCAGCAGGTCGTCGAGCTCCGCCTGCCCCAGCACGCTTCGCAGTGTCGTCTGCGCAAGCTGTGACGTGGCGAACATGTAGTTCTCGACTTCCACGACCGCGCGCCGTGGATCGACCACGCGGAAGTAGACGACAGCGTTCACCTTCACCGAGACGTTGTCGCGCGTGATGATGTCCTGCGGCGGGACGTCGAGCACGACGGTCCTGAGGCTGATGCGCACGATCCGGTCGATTGGCCTGAAGACGAAGATGACGCCCGGACCTTTGGGTTGCGGCAGGAGCTTACCGAGTCGGAATATGACGCCGCGCTCGTACTCGGCCAGAATCTGGATCGAACTGATCAGGTAGAACGCAATCACCACCACGAGGATCAACGTCGGGGAGATCGTCAGGCCTTCCATGCGTCTTCTCCTTATTGCGTCGAAGGGGCCGGTTCGACGACCAGGGTGAGCCCATTGACTTCAATCACACGCACCTTGGCGCCTGCCGGCACCGGTTCGCGGCTGTATGCACGCCAGATTTCCCCGTGGACGTCTACTTGTCCGGGGCTGTCGGGCGAAAGTGGCACGCGCGTCCATCCCTCTGATCCGAGCATCCCCTCGACGCCGGTGGTCGGTGGCCGTGCCTGCGCGGCGAACGCCAGTCGGCCGAGGAACAGCACGATTGCAGCAACAGCCAGCACCGCGGGGACGATGATCGTGAGGCTCACGGTAACACCCGGCGTTTGACGCGTCATCATGATCGACCCAATCAGCAGGCTGACGGTGCCCCCGATGCCCAGAATGCCAAAGCTTGGAACCTTCAGCTCGAGGATCAGCAGACCGATGCCGAACAGAATCAGCAACAGGCCGGTCGTGTTGACCGGGAGAATTTGCAGGGCGAAGAACGCGAGCAGTAGCGAGAGCCCGCCGACCACGCCGGGAACGATGGCGCCTGGATTCCACAGCTCGATGGTGAGGCCCAGCATCCCGAGCGTCAGCAGCAGATATGCGATCTGAGGGTGCGCGATCATGCTGAGAAACCGCTGACGCCGCGTCATGTCTACGCGAACGATCTCTGCGTTCGTGGTTTCCAGCGTCGTTGTTCTGCCGTCGAAGCGTTTCACCATCCTGCCGTCGAGCTGCCGCAGCACGTCGTCGAGGTCGTTCGCTATGAAATCTATCAACGGAGGAGAGCTCTGCAACGCTTCGCGATCGGTGAACGCGCGGCTCTCGAGCACCGCCTCCGCCGCGAGCGGCACGTTGCGGCCGCGCGCTTCCGCCAGCGATCGCACGTAAGCCGCTGCATCGGAGGCGGCCTTCTTGGACGTTACTTCGTCCATCTGCTCGCCGGATCCGGACACGGGATGGGCAGCGCCGATGTGCGTCCCGGGCGCCATCACGTCGACGTCGGCGGCGATCGTAATGATGAAGCCGGCGGATGCCGCGCGCGCACCCGCCGGCCCGACGAACACGACCACCGGCGCGCGAGACGTAATCATTCGCGAGACGATGGTTTGTGTGGAATCGAGGAGACCGCCGGGCGTGCGAAGGATGAGCACCACCGCGTCAGCTCCGGATGTGTCCGCCTGGTCGATGACCCCAGTGATGTATTCGGCGGACACCGGATGAATGATGCCGTCCAGCTCCGCGACGACGATGCGCGGACGTTCGCTGGCCGGCGCCTGCGCGAAACCGACCGCGACTGCAGCGGCAGCCAGGAACGTTGCGAGCCGCACGACAGGTGCGCGCGCCATTCCGCGATTGTAACCCCCCATCCACTTATGGCATCTAATTCGTATATGCGTACCTTCCGTCGGGTCTTTATCCTGTTTTTCGCGGCGTGGTGGCCCGTAATCGTGCCGCCTGTCGAGGCGCAAGCGCCTTCACCGGGTGGCCACGTGCACTATGTCGAACCCGAGCAGCAGGAGGCGGCAGCCGGACCGCTCGCCCCGCGTCTTCAAAATCTCGGGAATCACACATTCGCTGTCTCAACCAGAAATCGCGAAGCACGGCGATTCATGAATCAGGGCCTGAATCTGGCCTATGCCTTCAATCACGCGGAAGCCCGGCGCGCGTTCCGCGAGGCCGCGCGACTCGATCCGAATCTCGCAATGGCGTACTGGGGTCAGGCGCTCGTGCTCGGTCCGAACATCAATGCGCTCATGGAACCGAACGAGGAACCACAGGCGTTGGAGCTCGTGCAGAAAGCCGTTTCGCTCAAATCTCGAGCAAGCGAGCGGGAGCGCGCGTACATCGACGCGCTCGCGCAGCGCTACTCAGGCAGCGCGACGGATCGCACGGCTCGCGATCAGGCGTACGCCAATGCAATGCGTACGGTGCACCGCCGTTATCCGCAGGATCTCGACGCCGCGATGCTGTACGTGGAGTCGGTGATGGATCTTCGGCCGTGGGGCTACTGGCAAGGCGACGGGACCCCGCATGAAGGCATCGCTGAAATCGTGACGCTCACCGAGCAGGTGATAGCCCGAAATCCCCGGCATCCGGGCGCGGTCCACATGTACATCCACCTGATGGAGAGCGTTGCTCCCGAAAAGGCGGAAAAGGCGGCAGATACGCTGTTGACGCTCATGCCGGCCGCCGGTCATATGGTGCACATGCCGGCTCACATCTATCAGCGCGTGGGGCGGTTTGCAGATGCAATGCGCGCGAACCAGCTCGCCATTGCTGCCGACGAGGACTACATCAATCAGTGCCGGGCGCAGGGTCTGTACCCGATGGCGTACTACCCGCACAACATTCATTTTCTGTGGTTTTCCGCAACATTCGACGGGCAGAGCCGCGTGGCGATCGAATCGGCACGTAGTCTCGCTGCGAAGATTGACGACGAAGCGTTGCGGACGTTGCCGCTGCTGGCGGGATTTCGAATGATCCCCTACTACGCATTGACGCGCTTCGGCCGCTGGGAAGAGATGCTCAAGGAGCCCGAACCGCCTTCGAACACCGTGCTGCGAGCGGTGTGGCATTACGGACGGGGGCTGGCACTCGTGGCCACTGGTCGCGCCGACGCGGCAGATAGTGAATTGACGCGGCTGCGGGAGCTGATGTCCGACGAGTCGATGAAGCAGCCGCTCTTCTCGCCGAACACCGCGGGCGCGGCGCTTGCGCCCGCCCCGGAAATGCTCGCGGGGGAAATTGCCGCCGCTCGAGGCGACTTCGACCGGGCGATCGCGCATCTCGAGCGCTCCGTGCGTCTCGAGGACAGTCTTGTGTACACCGAACCGTCAGAGTTTCACTTTCCGCCCCGTCATGCGCTGGGGGCTGTGCTTCTCGAGGCTGGTCGTCCGATGGAGGCGGAGACTGTGTACTGGGAGGACTTGCGCCGCAACCAGGACAATGGGTGGGCGCTCTTTGGCCTCTTACAGGCGCTTCGCGCGCAACGCAAAACCGAGAATGCCAAGCTCGTGGAAGCGCGTCTGGCGAAAGCGTGGGCGCGGGCGGATGTCACGTTGACCGCGTCGCGCTTCGGGCGGCCCGCCCGTTCCGGGCAGCCTGGGGGATTGATTGACGGCGGGCCGTAAAGGCCCACCCTACGTCACCAAAGACCGAGACTAAAGACGAACCCCCTGCGACCCGAGTAGACTTCAGGTGCGCATGCGCCGGCTCGCCCTCCTGGTCATCCTGCTTGCGGTCGTCACGGGTGCACCTGGTGCACAGAACCGCGCGGCCCGCGACTTTCCGCCGACCATCATTCTGGTCTCCTTCGACGGCTGGAGATGGGATTACGACACCAAAGCACCCGTGCCGAACCTGCGCCGGCTGATGGCGCGCGGGGTACGCGCTGAAAGCCTGATCCCGAGCTTTCCGTCGAAAACATTCCCGAATCACTACACGATCGTCACCGGGCTTGTATCCCGGCCATCACGGCATCGTCGCCAACACGATCAAGGATCCTGCGACCGGGCGGATCTTCGCGACGTCGAAGGTGAAGGAAGTGCAGGATCCGATGTGGTGGGGCGGCGAGCCAATCTGGGTCACCGCTGCGCGCGCCGGCCAGTTGTCTGCCGCGATGTTCTGGCCTGGATCCGAAGCGCCGATCGGCGGTGTTCTCCCTCGCTACTGGACTGCGTATGACGGGAACTATCCCGCGAATGCCCGCATCGATCGCGTACTCGAATGGCTCGATTTGCCGGAGGCAGAGCGGCCGCGGTTCCTCACCGTGTATTTCGAGGACGTTGACCGGGCTGGACATGAACAGGGTCCCGACTCTCGAGCAGTCCGCGAAGCGATCATGCGTGCCGACAGTTATCTCGGACGCCTGCTGCGAGGCCTCGAACGGCGCGGGCTCGCGGACGACGTCAACGTGGTTGTCGTGTCCGATCACGGCATGGCGTCGGTCAGCACCGACCGTATCATCGTTATAGACGACTACCTTTCGCCTGAGGATGGCGAGATAGTCGATCTCAATCCAACGCTCGCGCTATATCCGAAGGCCGGCAAGGAGGAATCAGTTTTCCGTGCCCTCGAGAAGGCGCATCCGCGCTTTAAGGTATACCGACGTGGAGAGATGCCACCGCAATGGCATTACAACGACCACCCGCGAATTCCTCCGATCATGGGCATCGCAGATGAGGGCTGGCAGGTGCTGCGGCGGAGCACAGTCGTTGGGTTGCGGAATCGCAGCCTTCGCGGGGCGGCCGGGCAGCACGGATACGATCCGGTGAACATGTCGATGCGGGCGATGTTCGTCGCCGCAGGGCCTGCATTCAAAACCGGCGTGACGGTGCCGCCATTCCGGAACGTTGACATCTATAACGTTCTCGCACAGGTCCTTCGCGTCAAGCCGGCGCCTAATGACGGCGACGCCGAGGTCGCGCGGCAACTGCTGCGCTGAATCTCTACCCGTCGGCTTGAGCGCCACGTCGGCGATCAACGGATCGATCCCGGACAGTACAGCGACCTGGCGGTCAGCTCGTCGTGGTTCAGTCCCGCGGCTTTGTCCAGCCGCTGCAGCGACGGCGGCAGTGTGATCGGGAAGCGCCATTCGTCAGCTCGTCCGGCTTCGATGGACCGGATTTGCAGTTCCGCCGACGGCCACCACGGTGTGAGTTTGCGAGCGACAGGCTCGATGATAAGCACGCGTACGCCGCGTCCGGCCGCCTCGACGAGCTGTGTCTGCAGACGTTCGCGCGCCGCCTGCGGCAATTCGTTGAGCACGTAGCCCGCGATGACTGCGGTTCCAGGCCGCAGCGCAACGCCTCGCGCGATGTCACTCACGCGAGCACGCCCCTCCACGCCGAGTGCACGGTACGTCCACCGTGCTTCAGCGACGGCCCACGGGTGCCGATCGATGCCAAGCACCGGAGCCCCCCGCGACGCAATCGCCCATGCGGCGCCCGCGACGCCCGTTCCGCATCCGAGATCGACAATGAGACGCGGGGCTGGTTGGTGTGCCTCGAGCGCCTGCACCACGCGATACGTGGTGAGAAAGTGCAGGGGCGCGTAGAACAGCGCGAATGCGGCCCGTTTGCCGGCGCTGTCGAGCGCCCGGTGCACGGCGGTATCACGGCGCTCGACGTAGGCAGACGACAGCGCGCGGAGTGCGCGCGTGACTTCGGGCACACGGAGATTCGAAAGGTGCCTCGCGTCGAGTGCGCTCAGCCAGCCACGGAATGCTGCAGAATCTTCGATATTCAATGCAGGCCGAATGTGTGATTTTGATCGGTTTGCCCGCTTCCGGGAAGACGACCTTCTACCGCCAGCGATTCGCCAGTACGCACGCCCACGTCAGCAAGGATCTGCTACGCAATAATCGTCGCGCCGATCGCCGCCAGGAACAGCTCATTGTCGAATCCCTTGCGCGCGGGCGCTCGGTAGTGGTGGACAACACTAATGCCAGTATTGACGTCCGCGCACAGTTGGTCGCGCTTGCCAGATTGCATGGCGCACAAGCAATCGGCTACTACTTTCCCACCGAAACCACCGATGCGCTGCGTCGGAACCGGGCCAGACGCGGACGCGAGCGAGTTCCAGATGTTGCCATCTTTGCCATCCGCAAGCGGCTCGAGCCGCCCAGCCCCGAAGAAGGGTTCGACCGCTTGTTTACTGTGCGCCTGGATGAGTCGAACGGACGGTTCGACGTGGAGCCCTATTCGAGATGACTCCGCAGGTGGGGTCTGCGCGCGATATCTGGATCGACGACCGCTTCCGAGAGCTCATATGAGGGGGCAAACCCCACTTCTCGCTTTTGCCCTCTGGCGTCCGTGAGCAGGCTCGCTGCACATGCCGTCAGCCCGAGCGCCACTGAAAGAGCGACCGACCGGCGTCCGGATTTCGGAAGGAACAGCGGCGACAGTACGAGCGCTGCGCCGATCACGAAGTCAACGGCCAGGTGCACTCGCATGGGCATCAGACGCAGTATGCCAGCCTCGTAGTCGGTCAGCATCGAGTTGATGCCGGCGACGACGCTCGAGCTGCGAACGAACCGGGCGGTCGCGCCCGATGCATCCCCCGCTCTCGCCGCGCTGGCGGCCACACTTACCCACGCATAGTCGAGGGCGCCGTGTGTTCTGGTCGTGATGGGTCGAGTCATGAGCGTCCGCACGCCGTACTGCAAGGCGGATGACAACCCAGTAGCTGAACCGTTCCGCCTTCGCTACAATGGCTGAGCAGGAGGCACGCGTCGCATGCGCATGATCGCTTCATTGCTCGTGGTGGTGTTTGTGGTTGTTGCTGTGGTTCCACCAGTGAACGCTCAGTCTTCATCGCATACGGCCCCGATGTCCGCTCTGGAGAGCGCGGTACAAGAGCATGTGGCTTCCGGCGCAGCGGACCGTGAGGCCGTGCAGCGGCTGCTTGCGCGTCCTGAAGTTCAGGCGATTGCCGGCGAGGTTGGCATCGACCTTTGGCGTGTCGAAAGCGCTGTCGGAACCCTCGAGGGATCGCAGTTGGCCGAGGTTGCGGCGCAGGCGCGCCAGTCAGAGCATGCACTTGCCGGCGGCCAGTCGCGCATAAGCATCTCCACGACGATGATCATCATCGCACTGTTGGTGTTGATCCTGATTATCGTCGCCGTCGACTGATCGATGCGGGCCTTCGCCCTGTGCTGCGGCGTGCTCATCGCGGCGCAGACACTCGACCTTGCAGCGCAAGGCGAAGGCCGCGAACCGCTGGCCCTTCTCGACGTTCCCTTCATTTCCCAATCGGAGCTGTTGTGCGGCGGCGCTGCCGCTGCGATGGTCCTTCGCTACTGGGGCGAGCGTGGAATCTCCGCTGAAACCTTTTCGCACCTGGTCGATCGCAGCGCCGCTGGGATCAGGACCGACGTGCTTGTCGACGAGCTGCGCCGCAGGGGGTGGACGGCGGACGGCGGCGATGGGGACGAGCTGGCGCTCCGCCGCGAGCTGTCGAGCGGGCGGCCGGTCCTGACTCTGATCGAAGATCGGCCCTCGACCTTCCATTACGTAGTTCTGGTTGGCTGGCATGAGCGCGGAGTCGTGTTCCACGATCCCGCGCGTGGTCCTTTCATCGTCATGTCGACGGGTGAATTCGCGCGCCGATGGGGTGCAGCACGCCGGTGGATGGCGGTTGTCGTGCCGGGCGAAACATCCGCAAGCAGCGAAACTGTGGAACCACCCCCCTCGATCCGGCCGTCGTCGACGCAAAGAAACACGTGTGAGCAGTCGGTATCGGAAGGTATCCGTCTGGCTCAATCGAACGAGCTGAATGCAGCGGAGCGGATGCTTGCGGCCGCTCTGGGTTGCCCGGCCGCCACGCGGGAGCTGGCAGGACTGCGAGTGCTCCAGAAACGATGGCCGGAGGCGGAAGACCTCGCGCTGACTGCCGTCTCGGTCGACCGCAGCGACACGTACGCATGGCAAGTGCTCGCCGTCAGCCGGTTCGTGCAAAACGACCGGCTCGGCGCGCTGTCTGCCTGGAACGAAGTGGGCGAACCGCGGCTTGACCTGGTTCGCATCGACGGCCTGACGCGCACGCGGCACCGCGTGGTTGAACGGCTCCTGAACTCGCGGACTGATGAGGTTTTGACGCCGGGTCGGTTCATCCGCGCCAGGCGGCAGCTTGCATCGCTGCCGTCGGCCACGTCAACACGCCTCGAATACGTGCCGGTTCCGCCAGGACTGGCTGAATTGCGAGCTGTCGTGGCCGAGCGGCCCCTCATGCCAACCGGCCGCTGGTCGTTTGCCGCAGCCGGCCTGGTCGCCGCCGCTACCCGCGAAGTACGCCTTACAACGGGCGCACTGCTGGGCGGCGGAGAGGAAGTATCCGCTGCGTGGCGGTTCTGGCCGCACAGGAGAAAGACAGGTGCCGCCATTCACGCACCCGCGCCGTGGGGCGGCATCTGGAGTGTGGATGCGTTCTCGGAGGAGCAGCCATTCACGACGTCCGCATTGAGTCCGGCAGAGCGGGACGGTGTCCGTGTGGCGGCGTCCGATTGGTCGACGGGTTGGCTACAGTGGACGGCAACCGCGGGAGTGGACGTCTGGGCTCCGGAGTCGGCGCGTCTGCAAGTCGGTGGGAGTGTTGGGTTAGTGACGCCCGACGACCGGCTCGATGCCGCATTCGAGCTGTCTGGCTGGTCTGGCAGCGGAGCGTTCAGCACGATCGAAGCCGGCATCCGCGCTCGATCTTCGACCGCTAAGCGGGGTGTCGTGCTGCTCGGTACAGCGAATTTGCAATTTGCGACGCGCCGCGCGCCGCTCGATCTGTGGTGGGCGGGCGACACCGGTCACGCGCGTTCGACTTTGCTCCGGGCGCATCCGCTGCTGGACGACGGCCGACTGCGAGTCGATCGGCTTGGTCGGACGCTTGGACACTTCAGTCTCGAAGCACAACGCTGGTGGACCGTCATCGGCCCAATCAGCGCTGCGGCTGCGGTCTTCGGAGATGTTGGACGGACAGCTCAGCTTTACGACAGCGAGCGCGCTCGCCACGATGTCGATGTGGGCATCGGTGCGCACCTCGCCGTTTCGGGCATCCGCGGGCTATTCAGCGCCAACATCGCGAAGGGCCTTGCCGACGGCGCCACGGCTTTCTCCGTAACGTACGCTCCTTGATTCAAATCAACGTCTTACGACCATATAACCCCCCGGTTTGACGCACCCGAAAACATGTTAGAGTTCGGCTATTCCACTCCAGACGTAAGGGTGCCCCATGATTCGGTGCGCGTTGGTATTCGTGTCTCTCGCAGCGATCCTCGCGACGGCAACTTCCGCCAACGCTCAGTACTTCGGACGTAACAAGGTCCGCTACGACAAGTTCGACTTCCGCATCGTCAAGACCGAGCACTTCGACATCTACTACTACGCACAGGAAGAAGAGGCCGTAAGCCACGCTGCGCGCATGGCCGAACGGTGGTACGCCCGCTTCTCGAGTGTTCTCGAGCACACATTTACGCACCGGCAGCCGCTGGTTCTCTACGCGAGTCATCCTCACTTCGCACAGACGAACGTGACGCCGGCGGTCCTTGGCGAAGGTACGGGCGGACTGACGGAACGCTACAAGTCGCGGATCGTCATGCCGTTCGCTGCCGGACTCGATGCGACCGACCATGTGCTGGGCCACGAAATCGCGCACGCATTCCAGATTGACATCAGCAAGCGCGCCGGACGCGATGCGTTCGGCTGCCCGGATGGTTCATCGAAGGCATGGCGGAGTATCTCTCGGTTGGCCCGGAGGACGCGCACACGACAATGTGGCTACGCGATGCGGCGGCTCATAAGCATTTGCCGTCAGTCAAGGATCTGAATCAGCCGCGCTACTTCGCTTACCGATACGGCCAGGCATTCTGGACGTATTTTGCGGGCCGTTATGGCGACAACGTGCTGGCGCGAGTGCTGCGCTCCAAGGTGCGCGACCCGATTAAACGGCTCGAGGAGATCAGCGGTGTCGATTCCGACACGCTCACGGCCCAATGGCACGAATCAATAGGTAATCCCGAAAGCGAGCGGGACTCGCGCGTCATCTCGACGACGCGCCTCGCCACGTTCGCGCGCGATGGCGCGCGCCTTCACCTGGCACCAGCGCTCAGTCCAGACGGCCGCTACCTGATGTTCATGTCGGAACGCGATCGACTGTCGCTCGATCTGTTTCTCGCGGACGGCGCCACGGGTACGGTGATTCGCAAAATCGTCAGCACCGCAGCAGATCCGCACTTCGACAGCCTGCAGTACATCCACTCGTCCGGTGCGTGGGATCCCACCAGTACCCGCTTTGCCATGGCCGCGCTGAGGGGCGGCCGTCCTGTGCTGGTCATCGTGGATGTGTCGAAGCCCGATGACCGGACAGAGATCCCGCTCGACGATCTCGGCGAGGTGTACAACCCCAGTTGGTCGCCCGACGGCGAGCGCATCGTGTTTTCGGCCCTGAAGGGCGGGCTTTCCGACCTGTTTATCTTCTCGATCGCCACCGGCAAGGTTGAGCAATTGACCGCCGACCCTTACGCGGATCTTCATCCGGCATGGTCGCCCGACGGACGCACGATTGCGCTGACGACCGATCGGTTCACGAGCCAAATCGACGCGCTGAATTTCGGGGCGCTTCGGATTGGTCTGCTCGATCTCAGCACGGGCGTCATTCGCCCGCTGCTCATGGACCAGCCGAAGGCGAAACAGGTGAACCCGCAGTGGGCGCCGGATGGACGTGCCGTGTACTTCATCAGCGACCGCAACGGCACAAGCAATGTCTACAGTGTCGATCTCGCGTCGGGGATGCTTCGTCAGGCAACGCACGTGGCTGGCGGCGTGACCGGAATCACATCGACGAGTCCGGCGCTGGCTGTGGCCTCGCGGGCTGGAACCCTCGCCTTCAGCGTTTACCGCGACGGCCGTTACGAGATCGAAACGCTCGCTGAAAGCGCCGCGCAGGCGGGGCCCGTGGTGGACATCGCGGAGTCGGCATTGGAGACTCACGACTCACCGGGAGCGCTCGCCGAGCTTCTGGGCGATTCTCAGTTCGGTCTTCCGGTGAAGACGAATCTCGATCCGCTGAGGTACAACGATCGGCTCAGTTTCGAGTCGGTCGCACCACCGTTCATTGGCGCGGCCAGCGGCGCCGGATTTGGCAGCACGGTGCTCGCGTCCATCGGCATGTCGTTCGCCGACACGCTCCGCAACAGGCAACTGAATACTGCGATTCGGCTCGGCAACGATATTGACGATTTGGCCTTCCAGATCGGGTACACGAACCGGGCCGGTCGCTGGGATTGGGGCGCGGGGGCGGGCCTTGTCCCGACCCGCTTTGCGGGCGCCCGCCGCGCAATAGCAAGAGCACAGGAATTGATTACGCGGGAAACCCGCAGTCTCCTGTACACGCACCAATGGGTCAAGCTCGCCGCTCAGTACCAATCTGAATCGCACGCAGCGTTTCGAGTTTGGCGCTGGCGTTCGCCGCACGGGGCTGGAGTGGCAGTCCGTCACCCGTGTGATCAGCCTGACCGAGCGCAAGACGATCAGCCGATCGCTCGACGAGACCCGCGCCGGCCGGCCGATACTCCTGGGCGAAACGGACGTCGCGTTCGTTCACGACACCGCCGTGTCGGGGCCGACGAGTCCTGTTCTCGGGCAGCGGCTCCGGCTTGGGATTGAGCCGGCCGTCGGTGGTTTGCTCTTTGCCGATCTCCACGTGGACGCGCGTCGTTACGTCATGCCGATCCGTCCGGTGACGCTCGCCGTCCGCGTCGAGCACGTCGGCCGCTATGGACCCGATGCTCGTGACACACGTCTGACACCGCTCGTCGTCACACTACAGAGCCGCGTCCGTGGCTACAGTCTCAGCTCATTCGCTATGCAAGAGTGCGGGCTCGCGGCAACCAGCTGTTCGATCCTCGACGAGCTCACCGGGAGCCGTCTGGCGCTCGTCAACCTGGAGCTGAGGGCGCCTTTCTTTGGGCTGTTCACGGGAGACCTGAATTACGGCCGCCTGCCGATCGAAGCGATCGCGTTCGCTGATGCGGGATTTCTGTGGACGCCTCGGTCAGGCATGCACGCCGAGCGCGATCGGTTCCGGAGCGCTGGCGCCGGCGCGCGGGTCAATGTTGCCGGCTTCGTGTTCGAGGTCACCGCCGCGCGCGTGTTCGATCGTCCGGACAAGTCGTGGACGACGAGCGTGCTGCTGCGCCCAGGGTTCTAACGGGGTCGGTCCGGCTGAAGCCGGACACTACGTACTACCGGCTTACAACCAGCGTGACGCGGTAGTCTGACGCATCGATCGGACGCGCGCTGAACGGGTAGGGCTGCACATCCAGCAGTTCAATACGCAGGTCGCGATGAGAAGCACTCGCGCGCTGCTTGTTGCCCGTATGAAGCTCGTACAAGGCAGCCGCTCCGCCATCGAGAACCCGCACCTCCACGATCGCGTCTCCGCCCTGGATGCAGAATGCGTCTGCCGGGCACCGTGAATCTCCGGACACGCCAACGAACTGCACGCTGATGTCCGCCTTCGCGATGGCGGCCGTGGCGCCAGGCGCAAGCACGAAGCGCTCGCTCAGAGGAACCGCAGGACCGGTTGGACTGGTTTCGTCGCAGGCTGTCGCGACGAGGAGACAACCGAGAAGCGTGAACATGCGCACGACCGCCCCAGGAGCACCGTTCATGCCAACTCGACTGCTGTTTTGTGCGCCTACCGCGGCTCCTCACACGGGGTGCCGCTCAGGGTGGCGAGCAGAATGAGAGGTCGCCGGCCGCTCCGTATGATGCTGTGTGCCGTGCCTCGCGGAACTGACACAAAGCTGCCCGCTGCGAGCTTCGTATCGCGGTCCCCGAGGCGAACGGCGCCCTCCCCGGCAACCACGTAGTACGTCACTTCCGCAGTATCGTACAAGCGCTGTGCTTGATCCTGATTGAGCTGCACCAGTGTCGTGCGCATGTTTCCGCTGCATGACACGAGGCTGTCTCGGCGAGGTTGATTGCCGGCGATAAGCTCCTTCTCGATCATGCCGACGATCGAAGCCACGCGCGCTTCACCCGCCGGCCCGACGGAAGGCGCGGGAGCTGCGACGGGCGCAGGAGCGGGAGGCGGTGGGGGTGGAGGCGGAGGCGGTGGTGCCAGCGACAGCATCACGTCAACGTCGGCTATCTGCCCCGCGCGCACGACCACTTCCTTTTCGAACGTGATGACGCGTTCACCGCTGAGTCGGAGGCGGTACGTTCCCGCCTGCATAGCCGTGAAGTTGGCCTGCCCGCTTCCGTTCGTTTCCGCGCTCCGATCGGACGCGCCTACAACCTCGACGTGCACGCCGGGCAGCGTCATGCCCTGCGAATCGGTCACCGTGATCGCCATGCCCGCGCGAGCTGGAGCCGGTTTGGGCGCCGGTTTGGCCGCCGGCTTTGGCGCGGGCTCAGCGGGCTGTGCCGGCTGCGCGGGTTTCGCCGCGGGTGGGGGGGGCGCCGCGGGCTTGGGCGCAGTTGGCGTCTGCGCCGCGACAACTGAACCTGACAGCAATAAGCCGACGACGATCAGACTGCGCATCTCGCGAGTATAATCGTCAGCGGCCGCCAGGGGTATCCCGGCCTTCGACGTGCTCAGATAGCTGGCGCTCGTCGCAGGGGATTGAGACAAACCCTTGGAACCTGATCCGGTTGAAACCGGCGGAGGGAGGCGGCGATCCTCACAGATCCCCGCCCCGAATGTCATGATTAACTTCGAAGCGGCTTACCCGAACTCTCGGAAAGTGTACGACGCCAGGACGGTCGAGCTGACGCCTGGTGGTCCATCCACAACACTGCAGGTTCCCGTGCGCGAAGTGACGCTCAGCAACGGGGAATCCGTTCGCCTGTACGACACGAGCGGTCCTAGCGGCTGCGACGTGCGGAGCGGACTGCCCAAGCTGCGTGAGCCGTGGATTGACGCGCGCCGCAGCACCGGCGCGTCGCGTACCCAGCTCCACTATGCGCGAAGGGGCACCGTCACGCCCGAGATGGAGTTCATCGCGGCGCGAGAGGGACTGCCCGCGGAGTTCGTGCGGAGCGAAGTGGCTCGCGGGCGCGCGATCATTCCCGCCAATATTCGCCACGTGGAGCTCGAGCCGATGATCATCGGCCGGAACTTCCTGGTGAAGATCAACGCGAACATCGGGAACTCCGCCGTGAAATCGTCCATCGAGGACGAAGTCGAAAAGCTCCAGTGGGCGACGTTGTGGGGCGCGGACACGGTGATGGATCTCTCCACCGGCAAGAACATCCATGAGACCCGCGAATGGATCATCCGCAATTCGCCGGTCCCTATCGGAACCGTTCCGATTTATCAGGCGCTCGAAAAGGTGGGAGGACGGCCCGAGGATCTCACCTGGGAGGTCTACCGCGACACGCTCATCGAGCAGTGTGAGCAGGGAGTCGACTACTTCACGGTCCATGCGGGTGTACTACTCCGGTATGTCCCGCTGACCGCCAAACGCCTCACCGGTATCGTGTCGCGTGGCGGGTCAATCATGGCCAAGTGGTGCCTGGCGCACCATCAGGAAAGCTTCCTGTACACACACTTCCGCGAAATCTGCGAGATCATGCGCGAATACGACGTCTCGTTTTCGCTCGGCGATGGTCTACGCCCAGGCAGCATTGCCGACGCGAATGACGAAGCGCAGTTTGCCGAACTGAAGACGCAGGGCGAGCTCACTCGAATCGCCTGGGAGTACGACGTGCAGGTGATGAACGAGGGCCCTGGCCACATTCCCATGCATCTCATAAAGGAGAACATGGAGAAGCAGCTCGAGTGGTGCGACGAGGCGCCCTTTTATACCCTCGGCCCGCTCACGACCGACGTGGCGCCCGGATACGACCACATCACGTCCGCAATCGGGGCCGCGATGATCGGATGGTACGGCACGGCTATGCTGTGCTACGTCACGCCCAAAGAACATCTCGGCCTGCCCGACAGAGAGGACGTCAAAGCGGGCGTCATCGCGTACAAGATCGCGGCCCATGCGGCCGATCTCGCAAAAGGCCATCCGCGTGCCCAGGCGTGGGACGACGCGCTGTCGAAGGCGCGGTTCGAGTTCCGGTGGGAAGATCAGTTCAATCTGGCGCTCGATCCGGTTACCGCTCGCGCCTACCACGACGAGACGCTTCCGGCCGACGGAGCGAAGGTCGCGCATTTCTGCTCGATGTGTGGACCGAAGTTCTGCTCAATGGAGTTGACCCAGCAGGTTCGGGACTATGCCGCGAATCACAATCTGACTGACGTCGAGGGGCTGAAAGCCGGCATGCGGGAAAAATCGCAGGAGTTCCGGCGGGCCGGTGAAATTTACGTCAAGAATTGAGCGATGCGTTGTGAGTTGTGAGCGTTGAGTTCCGAAGTTCGACTTGGACTTAGTTGCGCCCAGTTCCCGGTGGTGCGGGGACGATCATGATGATCGTCGGAAAGCGCGCCGGCTGAGCGCCCGGCCGCGGGTTCGGATACCCTGCCGATCCGCCTGACGTCCAATCCTTGATCGTCACGCTCGGGGGGAACGCCATCGTTTCATCGCGGAAACGCCCGATCTCGAAGGTGTGCGTTGGCGGCTGCTCAAACACCTCGTCGCCACGTTCCTTCAACACCGTCCGATAGTAAGTAACCAGCTCGGCGAACGGAGCAGTCGTCCCGAAGATGTAATACCGCTGTCCGCGTCCCGCGTCGAAGGACGCGATGAACTGTCCAGTGGGATACAGCGGCACGCCCAGCGTTGCCTCGGTTGGTGCGTCCACGTCAGCCGCGCGCGTCGGAGCACTGGCGGACACCGGTGGCGCGGGCTGCGCCGGCGACGCGGGCGGCTGAGGAGGCGAGCCAGGCCGCGGAAATGGCTGCGGCGTTTGCCCTAGCGCGACAGTGGAGATCACAGTCGAGGCAGCGATCGAAATTATCAGGCGCGCCATTCGCCCATTATAAGAGGCCAACCGCACATCTGACCCGTACAGGGGCCAACACGTGACATCTGACCCGTCCATGAGTAAGTCACGTTCACTACGCGCACATGTCCGGTTTTCACGCGCTTCGTCCATAAGTGCGCATGACCACGCTACTTGCAGAGCGTCGCGAAAAGTGAATACAGAACGGCCCGCTGGCTCGCATCTTGCCACTCGAACCATTAGAGACTCGAGGAGGTCCTTCGGGACACGAGTCCAGGAGGCGGCGACGCGGTGGAAGACTTCGACATTGCGCCCAACAAGATTGGTGAGTCAGCGCAGCGCGTAGTGGATCGCGCGCTGGAGGAAGCCAGGCGACGTGATCACGCGCTGTTGACCAACGAACACATTTTCCTGGCGTTCGCGCAGGTGGAGTGGGATACGTTCGCGCAGGTAATGCGCGATCTCGATCTGAACCCCCACGAGATCCTGCAGGCGCTCGAGGAGCAGCTGCATGTCGTGGCGACATCTGCCGGCCGCGAGCTCCGTGTAGCGCCAGCCACGAAACTCGTCTTCAAGCTGGCCTTCCACCAGGCAAGCCGCGGCGGACGCCAGAGCATCGAGTCATCCGATTTGTTTTCTGCGATTTTCGAGGAGAGCCAGGGCGGCGCCGTGTCGATCATCCGGCGGCACGGGATCGAGCCGGAACTCCTCGTGACGCGAATTGCGACGCGGATGCGCGACAACGAGCTGCGGGAAGAACGTCTGCGCAAGCGATTCGAGCTGCCGCCGTTTCTCAAGCACTTCGCGACCAACCTCAACCTGTTCGCACGGCAGGACAAGCTCCCGCCGGTCTACGGCCGAGACCACGAAATTCAGCAGGTCCTGGAGATCCTCTGCCATCGCGAACGTTCAAATTCCGTGATGCTCATCGGGGAGCCCGGGGTCGGCAAGACGGCGATTGTCGAAGGACTGGCGCGTCGCATCGAGTTCGAGCCCGACAGTGTGCCCGTACGGCTCCGCGACTGTCAGGTCATCAACCTGCAGATGAACACCATGGTCGCCGGCACGATGCTCCGCGGCATGTTCGAGGATCGCATCCAGAACGTGATTCGCGAGATCAAGGAGCGACCCAACCTGATCCTGTTCGTCGACGAGGCACATACGATGGTCGGCGCCGGCTCCGCGCTCGGAGCCCCGTCGGACGCAGCGAACGTGTTCAAGTCGGTGCTCGCGCGCGGGGACGTCCGAATGATCGGTGCGACCACTTTGAGCGAGTACAAGGAATACATCCAGGAGGACGAAGCCCTGGCGCGGCGCTTCCGAACGGTGCTCGTGGTGGAGCCCAGCGTCGAAGAGACGCGGCGCATCCTCTACAACCTGCGCCCCCGACTCGAACGCAACTACTCCGTGCGTCTGATGGACGACGCGATCGAAACGGCGCTGGAGATGTCGCAGCGCTACCAGAGACATCTGCACCTGCCTGACAAGGTCATTGGCTGGCTCGATACCGCAGCGGTGCGCGCTGAAATCGACCGGCGGTGGGAAGTGAGCGCCAAGGATGTCGTGGAGGTCATCTCTCACGCTGCGCAGATCCCGAAGGACATGGTGTTCCGTGACGTCGGCGATCGGTTCAAGCAGATTGAGGAGAGCCTCGGGCGACGGGTCATCGGACAGCGCAAGGCCGTCGCCTCGCTCGCCAAGCGCCTCGTATTGAACAAAGGCCCGCTGAAGGACGGCTTCGATCGTCCCGACGGTGTTCTCCTGTTCATCGGGCCAACAGGTGTCGGCAAGACCGAGCTCGCAAAAGCTGTCGCCGAGTTCCTGTTCGGCGACGAGAAGAAGATGATTCGCATTGATATGTCGGAGTACCAGGACGGCGGCGTATCGGTCGACAAGCTGATAGGCATGCCCCGCGGGATCGTCGGCAGCGAGCGTGGCGGCGTTCTTACGAATCAGCTCCGGGACAATCCCTGCACCGTCATTCTGTTCGACGAGGTTGAGAAGGCCAGCCCCAGCCTGTTGAATCTGTTCCTCCAGGCATTCGACGAGGGATGGCTGACCGACGGGCGCGGGAAGCGCGTCTACCTGTCCGACGCCATCGTCATCATGACGTCAAACGCCGGCTCCGAGCATTTCCGGAAGCTGAGCACGCCAATGGGATTCCGTTCGGGACAGGTCCTAATACAGCAGGTGCAGACCGAAATCAATCGGGAGCTCGAACGACGGTTCCCGCCGGAGTTCCGCAACCGCATCGACGAGGTGGTGCTGTTCCAGCCGTTGACCAAAGACGAAGTGCGGATGATTGCGCAGAATTACCTCGACCAGGTCACTACCACGCTGAAGCGGTCCGGTAAGTCGCTGACCGTGGAGCCGGCAGCGCTCGAAGCGCTGGTGACCGAAGGGTACAGCCTCGCATATGGCGCGCGGTTCCTGAAGCGAGTCATTGACGACCGCATCAAGCTTCCACTCAGTCACCAGTGGAAGGAAGCCAACAACTTCCGCGCGACGGTGCGTGATGCCGAGATCGTCATCGAGTCGATCGGCCCGCGCCTGATCGCGACCATAGATCCGGACGCGATAGCGGTCTGAGAACGCGTCCGTTCACGCCGTACTTCGTTCGAAGCGCGCCGATGACGTGCGCGACCTCCTGGCGGTACGGCGACGACGCGTACTTGCCGGTGTAGAGGCTCTTATACCCTTCGACCAGTCCAGGAAACTCCTGCTCGAGCCAGCGCATGAAGTGATCGCGCGTGCCGCCATCGAGGAACATGACGTTGCAGCCAACGAAACGCGCACCGTGATCTGAAATCGCCTTCATGGTCCTTTCGAGCAGCGCGGGCTTGGACGTGATGCCCGGCACGATTGGGTTCATCAGGACACCCGCGTGAATTCCTGCGTCGACGAGCTCGCGCACGGCCCGCAGCCGCTGCAGGGGCGGCGCAGTGCCAGGCTCCAGCATCTGCCATGCATCCTCATCGACGGTTGGGACGCTGATGTACACGCCGCAACCGGGACCCGCAGTGAGATCCAGCAGGATGTCCTTGTCGCGCACGACCATCGGTCCCTTGGTAACCACGCCCACGGGATTGTTGAAGTCGCGCATCGCTTCGAGCGATCGGCGAGTCAGCTTGTAGTGTCCTTCGATCGGCTGGTAGCAGTCGGTCGCGGTTCCTACGGCGACGTATTCGCCGGTCCATGACGAACGCTGCAGCTCACGCCGCAGCACTTCTATCAGGTTGGTCTTGACGAAGATGATCGACGAGAACTCGTCGTCCACGCCGAGCTCGAACTGGGTCTGGTATCGCCGCGCGTAGCAGTAGTGGCAGCCGTGGGTGCAGCCCCGGTAGGGATTCAGCGTCCATTCGAACGGCATTCCCTTGACGCGATTCAGTGCTGACCGGCACCGCACTTCCTGGTAACGGGCAGCGTCGGCGCGACGCTGCGCCTCGGTGAGCGCAGCTGCCCCGCCCGCCTTCACCGCGGTCGCAATCTGGCGGGTTGTAGGGATATCGCTGCTGAGCTGGAACAGCGCAGGCTGTCGCATGGTTCATGGCGAATATATATCGAAAGTCGTGCTCGATGCGGCGGAATTCTTCTTCTGAAGATCTGAAGACCATTGACGTTCTTGACCGCTTGGGCCAAAGTGGGCACGATTCTCCGAACCATCAGGGGCCGGCGAAATCGGCCTCGGTTACAAACAGCGGCGTCACCGAGGGAGTCATTCATGCGGATTTTCCTCTTGTGGCTTCTTGTACCCGTCTCGCTGGTGGCGCAACAGCCGGCCGGCCGCGGAGGCGGTCCCGCACCCACCTACAAGAACCTGAAGCTGCTTGCGGCAAGTTCCGACGTCCCGTTTATCATGCGCTCCTTCAACGAAGCGCTAGGCGTGCAGTGCACGTACTGCCATACGGAGGGGGACTTCGCTGCCGATGGGAATCCCAAGAAGGAGATGGCGCGCAGGATGATCGGCATGGTGCGCATCATCGATACGAGCTTTCCGAGCAGCAACGGTGTCTTCCCGGACGGGTATCACGAAGTGGATTGCCTCACGTGCCATCGCGGAAGCGTAAAGCCCGAGACCGTGGCGCCACAGAAGTTCTACAACCGCGGGAACTCGTTGGGTGATGGGCCATTCCCGCAGACACCCGCCGTCAGCTTGAGGATTCTGCCTCCGAGCACTCCCGTGCACGGTCCTGATTCGCTCATGGGCGAATTCCGCGACGCCCTGAACGTCGATTGCGCCTATTGCCATGGCGGCGGCAGACCGCAGGAGACTGATGTCAACCCGCGCAAGGACCTCGCGCGCAAGATGATCATGCTTGTCCGTCAGATCAACGCGAACTTCCCGGGCACTGGCGTCTTCCCGATGGGACCGCAGGTCGTGACCTGCTATACCTGCCACCGTGGCGACCCGCACCCGGTGAGCCTGTCAAACAGGCGCTACGAACTGCCCACAGCGAAACCCTGATCCCGCGTCGGCGAAGGGTCGGGAAGGCTGTCAAGAAGCCTGTTGCTCTACGCTGCGTCGCCAGTACGCGAGGAGATCGTCCATCGTTCGCTCGAACGGGATAACCGGCGTCCATCCCGTCGTCGTATGAAGCCGTGAGGCGTCGCCAAGGATGACAGGAGTGTCGAGCGGGCGCAGACGTTCGGCATCGACCGCCACGGCTATGGGCACTCGTGAACGTTGAAGGAGCGCGTCGAGCACGGCCCGAATCGAACGAGCGACGCCTGACGCGACGTTGTAGACCATTCCCGGGACACCCTTTTCCATCAGCAGCGCGTAGCCTCGCACCGTGTCCCGGACATCAGTCAGATCCCGCTCCGCATCGAGATTCCCGACTTTGATCAGCGGTTCGAGCGCCCCCCGCTCGATCAATGCGATCTGCCGTGCCATGCCCGGCGCCGCAAAGTCGGGCCGCTGCCGCGGTCCGGTGTGGTTGAACGGACGCGCGACGATGACGCTGACCCCGTCTTCGCCCGACTCGCGGAGCGCGAGCTGTTCCTGAGCGAGCTTGCTGATTGCGTAGGGACTGTTCGGCGCCAGCAGATCGTCTTCGCGGAGGGGCGCCGTGGACGGGGCGTACACCGTGGCAGATCCGGTGACGACGACTGTGACCTCACCGCCCGCCCTGCGCAGCGCATCGAGCAGGTAATGTGTGGCTAGTGCGTTGTTGGCCAGCGGCTGGGCAGTGTCATTCCAGGACGCCCCTACATGCGAGGCGCCGGCGCAGTGGTAGACGGCGCGAGGCCGGATCTTTGCGACTTCCCGGCGAACCTTGTCGCGGTCGAGCAGGTCGACCCTGGTCCATGCTGCGGCGAGACCGGCAATCTCGCGAGGGGGATCTGATCGCGCCCATCCGATGACGTCGCCTGAGCCGGCCAACTGCTCCACGAGATGGCTGCCCGCGAAGCCCGCTGCGCCCGTTACGAGGATAGGACGGTTAGACACCCCGAACTGCCGATGCGTGTTCAGCCCCCGTATTGCGTTTCGTAGTAAGCGCGGAAGGCCACATCACCTTCTTTGATCGGCCTCCACCACCACTCGTTGCGCCGGTACCATTCCACGGTCTGCTGGAGGCCCGCGTCGAATGGCGTCTGTGGCGTCCAGCCAAGCGTCCGAAGCTTCGTCGAATCGAGAGAGTATCGACGGTCGTGACCCGGCCGATCGAGCACCGGCTTGATCAGCGCCGAAGTCTTGCCGACGAGCCCCAGGAGCCGATGCGTAAGATCCCGGTTTGCGATCTCGTTGCCCCCGCCGATGTTATAGACCTCGCCGTTCTGGCCTTTCTCCACCAGGAGGTCGAGGGCATGACAGTGATCGTCCACGTGCAGCCAATCGCGGACGTTCATGCCGTCGCCGTAGAGAGGAACCGGAATGTCGTCCAGGGCGTTGGTGACGAACAGCGGAATAACCTTTTCAGGAAACTGGTAGGGGCCGTAATTGTTGGACGCGCGCGTGACGATGACGGGCACGTTGTGGGTGGCCCAGTAGCTGTACGCAAGACGGTCCGCCCCAGCCTTGCTCGCAGCATACGGATTGCGCGGTCTGAGCTCGGCGGTCTCGCGGCTTGCGCCGGTCGGAACGCTGCCGTAGACCTCATCGGTCGAAATCTGCACGAAGCGGCGTAGTCGGGGGGCGCGCCGCGCAGCTTCGAGCAGTACAAATGTCCCCTCGACATCAGTCCGGATGAACTCCCCAGCCGCACGGATAGAACGGTCCACATGCGTTTCGGCCGCGAAGTGCACGACGATGTCGGCGCGCTCGACGAGCGGTCCGCTGACCGAGTCGTCGAGGATGTCCCCGTGGACGAACCTGTGTCGCGGATGGTCTATGACATCGTGAAGGTTTTCACGTCGTCCGGCATACGTCAGCTTGTCGAGCGTCGTAATACGCCAGTCCGGATGCCCCGAAAGCGCGTATCGAACGAAGTTGCTTCCTATGAATCCGGCGCCGCCTGTGACGAGGACATCAACCATCTTTGCGCGCCCAGTCGTATGCGAGCGTGTCGTGGGGAGCGAGGCGGTATTCGTCGGGCGCGTCGTAGCGGTACGGCTCCGTGGGAACGTTGATGACGAGCGCCGTTTCCGTGCCGATGCACTTCCAACCGTGGTACACGAGCTTCGGAACCTGCACCAGCATCGGATTCTGCGTGCCGACGAAGAATTCGTTGATCACCCCGTGTGTGGGAGATTCGGGCCGCATGTCGACGAGCACGAGCTTGACCATTCCGACAATGCACGCGAAGTTGTCGACCTGTTCACGGTGGTAGTGCCACGCCTTTACCACACCAGGGTATGTTGCTGAGAGATACACCTGGCCGAACTTCGTGAACAGCTCCCTGTCGTCGGCGCGGAGGATTTCCAGCAGCCATCCCCGCTCGTCCGGAATCAAACGCAGGCTCTTCGTCTTCACCCCTTCGATCCGGGGGTGCTTCGCGACGGTCGCCGTGTATGTCGATGGGGTCGTCATGGGGCAGTCACCATCTGATGCCGACTTCAGAATTGTCACCCAACATGAACCGATAGGCGCTGGGTTTCACCGGAATGCGGTAAATGCGAACATTCCTGCCAATGAGGCTGTCGATGACTCGATTCGCCAGGTCGCTCAGCGATGCTCCTTCGAGCACGATGCTGTGCTCGACCTCCGAATCGCGAATCTCCACGTCGTTCATGATGGAGGTGAACGGGCCGACGTAGGCATGCACGATGCGCGCGCCGCGCCCGATGATCGCCGGTCCCCGGATCACGGATCGCTCCACCGTCGCTCCGTCTTCGATGACGACCTTGCCTTCTACGCGGCTGTCGTCGTCCACCTTTCCCTCAATGCGGCGTTCGAGTGTGTCCAGGATCAGCCGGTTTGCCTCGAGGATGTCTTCGAGCTTGCCGGTGTCTTTCCACCAACCCTCGACGATGTGCGGCCGCACGGTGAGGCCGCGGTCAATCAGGTTTTGGATCGCATCCGTGATCTCGAGCTCGTTCCTGAAGCTCGGCGCGATCTGGTTCACCGAGTCGAAGATCTCCGAGCCGAACATGTACACGCCGACCAGCGCCAGGTCCCCTATAGGCTCCTTCGGCTTTTCGACCAGACGCACCACGTTGCCATTGCGGAGCTCCGCGACGCCGAACATCTGCGGGTCGGGTACGCGCGCAAGCAGGATCTGCGCCGCGGGTTTCTCGCGCGCGAACTGATCGACGAAATGCGTGATGCCTTTGTTGAGCAGATTGTCGCCGAGGTACATCACGAACGGATCCGCTCCGATGAACGACTGGCTGATCTTGACGGCATGGGCGAGGCCGCGCGGCGCGTCCTGTTCGATGTACTCGACACGAACGCCCCATTTCGATCCGTCGCCGACAGCTGCTCGGATTTCCGCCTGCGTCTCTCCGACCACGATCCCGATGTCGCGTATACCCGCGCCCGCGATGGCCTCAATCCCATAGAACAGGACGGGCTTATTGGCCACCGGTACCAACTGCTTGGCACTCGTATACGTGAGCGGCCGCAGGCGCGTACCCTTGCCGCCGCTGAGAATCAACCCCTTCACTGGCCGACGAGGCCCCCAAAGGCGCCAAGGAAATTCGAGAAGTTCCCGATGCCGGCCAGAACGAACGACACGTTGAACCGGCGGTCCGACGGAATCGGAAAGTCCGACCGCGACTGCGGAAACTGGTATTTCTGGAATTCGGCCTGAATCCCGCAGCACTGCGCCAGGTATGACATGCCGATGCTTTGATTGAGAATGCCGGCGCGACCGATGTCCCAGGTCACGGAGTAGGCGCCGGTCGCGCGTCCCTGCAGGAACCTGAGCGAGTTTGTCCACGTCATCGAGCTCTCCGGGTTTGAGCTCTGGCTTCGGCGTTGACGGCTGTAGTTCACCGTGGTCGAGCCAACGCCGACCTGCGCGGTCCCTCCGGACGTGACAACGAGGAGCCCTGCGCCGTTCACGTCGTATTCAAGCCTCGTCGTCGACTCGAGCGCCGGCGACGGCGTCAGCTTGACGTTTACAGACACGGCAGAGAGATCCACTGAACGCGATCGGTTCAACGAACTGACATACTGCGTGTCGTTCAGGCTCGAGAGCCTTGTCAGGTAATACGTCTGCGCTATGCCAACGGTGAGAAACTGAGTCGTCGAACCCGCCGAACTTCCGGAGTTGCGCGCGCGATAGAGGAAGCGGTTGTTGAGCCCGTAGGTGACCCGTGCCGTGTCGCCAAGAATCACGTCGCTGGAGTTCGCGAGCTTCAAGACGCGGGACGCATTTGAAATCGGCGGTACGTACTCGAGCACGAACGTCGGTTCGATCAGATGCTTCATGCGCTCGCTGAAACGGCTGCCCGGCGTATCCCAAATCTTTGAAAATACCGGACCGATGACGTCCGATCGCACCAGGAGATACCGGCGCGTCAGCGGCTCGGTCGTCACGGTGCCGCTCGCATCTGCACTCCGCGAAAAGTAGGTCGTCCGATATGACGCACTGGTGTTCAGCGTGAGAAAACTGAGACGCGAGAGGGCCGCCCGCACCGCCGGCGCAACCTCGAGTCGCGCAAGACTCCTGTCATTCTCGACTTTGCCGTTATTGATCTGACGAAACGGCAGATAGCTGAAGTCATTGTTAATCGACGCATAGACTGGCAACCCGAACACCCTGGTCGGCGCCACCGAGGCGGTAAGCTGCGGCGTGTTCCCGTATACCTGTGACGTATCTGTGCCCGTGACGGTCTCCGTGCGCTGAAAAAACGCGCCGGCGGTAATGGCGCCCCAGTTGCCCGATATGCCGGCTTCAATGGTTCGCGTGGCATTGGATGCCTGGTAGAGACTCTGCTGGTAGAGCTGCTGCGTGACGATGCTGGTGCTGTAGTCAATGCGCTCCAGCGCGCGTACCGAGGTGCCCAACATCTGATTGCCGGCCGCGGTGACCTGATACGAAGACTGCGCCGGCAAACGCGTCACCTGTCCGTTCTGCCGGAATTCCGCCTGGTGCTGGTCGAGGCGGTAAACGCGGAAGTTGCCGTATGAGTTCTGACTGGCCACATATCGGTACTCCGCGCCTGCTCCCTGGCCGATCCTCGTGAACCAGTCATGAACGAACGTCACATCCTGGCTCTGTCCAATCGCCCAGAAGAAGCCGTTGCTGAGGCTTTGGCCGCGCAGTGTCGAAGTGCCGTACGTCGGAAGCAGAAAACCGGTGGCCCGATCGTCACTCTTGATTGGATAATAGAGCACCGGCAGGTACAGCATCGGCACTCCTTTCACGCGGAGCACCGTGTTTCGCGCGATTGCGTAGTCGTCCAGGGTGAGCACAACGGAATCGCTGGTGACCTCCCACCGTGGCGTCGGCTGAACGCATGTGGTGAAGCCTCCACGGGTCAACCGGTACTTGCGCTGCCCGAGTTTCTCGATGGTATCGCCGTAGAAGTAGACCTCCGGCTCCTGATTGCCGAACTGCGCGCGGTCGACTTCTTCGCCGAGCGACATGATGCCGGACGCGACGTAGAAGGTACCTGTTCCCTTCGCGACGTTGAAGTCGACGCGTTCGGCGGCCAGGCGCCCTTCGGGATTGGTGAAGACGACGTTGCCAGTGGCGACGATGCGCAGCTCGGGATCCGTGTACATGTCGATGACGTCCGCGAAAAATGCCATCTGCGGACATTCGACCTGTACCTGACCGGTCAGACGGACGTGATCCACGGACATCTGCTCGTAATGCCATTGGGTGGAGCTTGTGCAGGTGCCGAAGAATGGGTCATTCCTGGCCGGCGCTGCGGGGGGGGGAGTCGTCTGGGCCAGCGCCGGGGCCGCACACGCACAGAGCGCGCAAAAGAAAACCCGCGAAAAGCCCACGACGCGCGCCACGCGCGCCGAAGAGAGACCGGCGACCGAGCCAAGGGCTTTCACCTTCATTGTCACGAATGGCGGAATCTCAAGGGACAACCCTTGGCCGGCTCTCGGGAAATTACCGCAGGATAGCACGTCGTCGAAGACGGTCGCGAACGGCCCCGATCAGGAAAATGGAGCCCGTTACGCACACGCTGCGGCTCGTCGCGAGGGCGTGCTCGACCGCCATCGCCGGATCTGGTTCGGCGCGCACATTGGATGCCCCCCGCGCGGCGATCCGCATTGCCAGTTCTCGCGCTGCAAGCGCACGCGGTGTGTCGGCGGCGGTTGCGATGATCAAGGAGACCGCCGGCAGCAGGGGGTCAACGATATCCGAGACGTGCTTGTCGCGCATCATCCCGATGACGAGTGCGGGGCGTTCCGGGTGCCATCGCTCCAGATAGGCAGAGAGTGCCTGTGCGCCTTCTCCGTTGTGGGCGGCATCGAGCAGCACCTGCGCCCCATCGGGCATTCGAATCAGCTCGAGGCGCCCAGGCCAATCGACGTCCACGAGACCGCGCTCGATGGCGTCTCGCGGCAGCGGAATGGCGACCGTGTGTCTTGCGGCTTCGAGAAGACGAACGGCGACCAGCGCGTTTTGAACCTGGTGCTCACCGCGCAGGCCCAGGATCACCGGCCCGTAGTGTGCGTCCGGGGTTTCGATAGACACAGTGCCGCGTCCGTCGTGCATCTGGCACTCCACCGTGGCGTTCGCCGCGGCTTCGATCAGAGTGGCGTGTCGATCGTTGGCGACTGCTGCGACCACTTGACGCGCCTGCTCGGGCAACGCGCCGATCACCACCGGCATTCCCGGCTTGATGATGCCGGCCTTTTCGTACGCGATGGCTTCGAGCGTATCGCCAAGGAGTTCCTGGTGATCGAAGCCGATCGTCGTAATGGCGCCCGCCGACGCAGGAATCACGTTCGTCGAATCGAATCGGCCGCCGAGGCCAACTTCTATTACCGCAACCGCGACGCGGGCGCGTCGGAACAGCTCGAACGCGATGGCGGTCGTCGCTTCAAAGAACGTCGGATGCACCGGCAGATCGCCGGCCGTGCGAAGGCGATCGGCACAATCGAGCACGTGTTGTGCGGCGCTTTCGAGCGCGGCGGCATCAACGGGTTCGTTCCCAATGACAAACCGTTCCCGCAGGTCAATCAGATGCGGCGACACGTACCTCGCCGCGCGGATGCCTGCTGCGACGAGCGCCGCATGCACCATCGCGGTGACAGACCCCTTCCCGTTGGTGCCGGCAATGTGAAGTGCAGTAAACGACCGTTCGGGATGGTCGAGCGCGGCGCAGAGGCGTGAGATGTTCCCGAGACCGAGCTTGATGCCGAACGTCTCGAGCGCGAACAGCCGGTCGAGCAACTCAGCCCTGTTCCGCGTCGGCTGTCGCGGCGACAGTAACCGGCGGCTGGGGCGGGGCCGGTGCCGCGCCCATGAAGCGCAGCACGCGCGAGAGCAGCGCCTTCATCTCGCGTCGGTCGACCACCATGTCGAGCATGCCGTGCTCGAGCAGGAACTCGCTGCGCTGAAATCCCTCCGGCAGCTTCTGCCTGATCGTCTGCTCGATGACGCGCGGCCCCGCAAAGCCAATGAGTGCTTTTGGCTCCGCGATATTGAGATCGCCGAGCATCGCAAAGCTCGCGGTGACACCGCCGGTTGTCGGATCGGTGAGCACCGACACGAACGGAACCCCGGCCCGATCGAGCCGCGCGAGCGCTGCCGAGATCTTGGCCATCTGCATCAGCGACAGCACTCCCTCCATCATGCGCGCGCCGCCCGAGCACGACACCACGATCAGGGGCTGTTTGTGCTCGAGCGCCCTCTCTACTGCCCGCGTAATCTTCTCTCCCACGACGACGCCCATGCTGCCGCCGATGAATGTGTACTCCATGGCGGCGACCACCACTTCAATGCTGTCGAGGCGGCCGGTCGCGATGACGACCGCATCTTTCATCTTGATCGTGTCTTCGGTCGCCCGCAGGCGGTCGCGGTACGCTTTGGTGTCAGTGAAGTGCAGCGGATCGTTGGAGGCAAGCTGCACGTGGTGCTCTGTCCAGATTCCCTCGTCAAAGAGGACCTGCAGCCGCTCCCTTGCGCTGATCCGGAAATGGTGCGCGCACTTGGGGCAGACGTTCAGATTGTTTTCGAGGTCCTTGTTGTACAGGATCTGGCCGCACCCGGGACATTTGACCCACAGACCTTCCGGCACGCGGCTCGGCTTTTCCGCCGTCGCCGATTCCATCCGCTTGCGCGCCTTCTTGAACCAGGCCATGAGGGGAGATTACCTGAATTTACGTCCTTGGTACGCAGTACCTGGTGCCCCTGTTCATCGTCCGGATCTGGCGGAGCAGATCGTCCACCGCACCATCGCTCGCAGCCAGATCGACTTGTGACGTTTCGACCACCAGCAACGGCGTTGTCGAGTAGTGAAAGAAGAAGTGCTGGTACGCCTCGTTGAGCTCGCGAATGTAGTTCGCTTCGGGCATCGGCGTCTCGTCCGCCGCGTCTTTGGCCCGATCGCGTACGCGCCGTACCAGCACGTCGCTCGGCGCCTGAAGATAGACGACGAGATCGGGCGACGGCACGTCGCGCGCCAGAAGCTCGTAGAGCCGCTGATAGATGAACAGCTCGTTGTCGTCGAGGTTCAGGTAGGCGAAGATCTTGTCCCTGTCGAAGAGATAGTCGGCGACGGTCATCTGCGCAAAGAGATCGCCCTGGCGGAGCGTCAGTTGCTGGCGATGACGGTTCAACAGGTAGAAGAGCTGCGCCTGCAGGGCCGCACCTGGGCGGCCCGAGTAGAAATCGGCGAGGAACGGGTTCTCCATTTCCTCTCGCACGAAGGCTGCGTCGAGCCGCGACGCCAGGCGCTCAGCGAGCGATGTCTTGCCGACACCGATCGGGCCTTCGATCGCGATGTATTGAAATGACATGTGCCAGAGCCGAGCCGGAGGCGCCGGTGGCTGCATGCTATCATCCGAGCGAGGATGCACAAGTCACAAGTCACAACTAAGACATGTGGTGCTTGTGCCTGGGCCCTGAGCCCTGTGGCCTGGGGCCTGGTGATGTTGGTTGCGTCCTGTGCGACCGCTCCGCCGGCGTCATCTCCTTCTTCTGTTTCCGTCGACCCGCCGGTCGTCACGTGGGAAGAGAAGCTCGGATGGATCCTGCGTCTTGAAGACCAGCGTTTGTTGCGGGATCCGAACCCTCCAGCTCCAGTCGTTCTCGTTCCCGCGACGCGCACTCAGCCAGCCATAGTTGCGCCTCCGGCCCCATCGGACCTGATTCGACTGCTCGGCGACCCGGAGGCGCGCGTCAGGCGTCGCGCCGCACTCGCGCTCGGCCGCGTTGGCCTGCGCGATGCGGTTGAGCCCCTGACGAAGTTGCTGAGCGCCGACTCAGAGTCAGAAGTGCGCCAGATGGCGGCGTTTGCGCTTGGCCTTGTCGGCGATCCGTCGGCCCGCACGCCGCTGCTTGCTGCCCTTGCCGACACGGATCCTCTGGTGGGAGGCCGCGCCGCCGAGGCCCTGGGCATCCTGGGCGTGCGCGCCGATGCGACTGCGGTCAGCGACATGGTGCTGCGGCACGTACGGGCCGGAGTCATCGCGTCGATTGCCTCTGACGATCTTGCGTATCCGTTGGCGCCGCCCGTCGAGGCGGCGCGGCTTGGCTTGTACGCGCTCGTCCGGCTCGGGTCGTACGAGGCTCTGGCTGCGGCGGCTCTCGATGCCTCAGGTCGGCCCGTTTCCACATGGTGGCCGGTCGCGTATGCGTTGCAGCGGCTCGGTGATACGCGCGCCGCGCCTGCCCTCATCGCGCTCCTCGACACGCCGGGCCGCTATACACCTGCCTTTGCCGCACGCGGGCTCGGCGTCATGAAGGTGACGTCGGCTGCCGCTGCCCTGCGCCAAATCATCGAGCGTCGCGCGGCCGACCCGGCCGTTGTCGTGCAGGCGATTCGCGCAGCCGCAGCTATCCAGGATGCGGCCGCTGCGCCGGTTCTCACACGCATTGTGGCGGACGGGCAGGCCGATTCGCTCCTTCGCGTCGAGGCCATGACTGCACTGGCCGCGGTGGCGCGACACGACACTCTGGACGTCATGCTCGACCTGCTCTCCGACAGGTCTCCCACGATTCGCGGTCTCGCGATGCGCAGCCTTGCGCGAATTGACCCGGAAGGCTTTCTCGTCACGCTGTCGGGCCTGGACGAGGACCGGGATTGGACCGCCCGCATCGCGCAGGCCGCTGCGCTCGGATCATTGCCCTCGGGGCAGGGTGTTCCCGCGCTCATGGCGCTGCTCGGGGATCGCGATCCACGTGTTGTGCCGGCCGTGCTGTCGGCGCTTGTTGCGGCCAAGGCTCCCGGTGTCGACAAGATTCTCGTTGAGCGGCTGAAGACCGACGACTTCGCCGTACGTGCGGCGGCCGCCAACGGGCTCGCGCAGATCAAGGCTCAGGGTGCAGGGGCAGCGCTTGTCGCGGCTTATCGGGAAGCGGCCGGCGACAGCACCTATATCGCGCGCAGCGCGATTCTAACCGCGGTGAACCAGGTAGATCCGCAGGCAGCCGAGCCGCTGCTTCAAGAAGCGCTGCGCGACCGTGACTGGGCCGTTCGTGTGCGGGCGTTGACGATCTATCGTGAGCGCGGCAGCGTCGATGCCGCGGTGGACGAAGCTATCCGCCCGGCTCCTGCCCGTCCTCTCACCGACGCAGAGCGGCAATGGCTGATCAGCCCCAAGTTTTCACCGCATGCGTTTATCGAGACCGATCGCGGTGTCATCGAGATGGAGTTGGCCATTCTCGATGCACCCTTCACGGTTGCGAACTTCGTGGGGCTTGCGCGGCGGAACTTCTTCGACGGGATCGCCATCCATCGCGTTGTCGCCGATTTCGTCGTGCAGGACGGCGATCCGCGCGGGGACGGCGAGGGTGGCCCCGGCTACACGATTCGGGACGAGATCAACATGCGCCCTTATCTGCGCGGGACAGTCGGAATGGCACTCGACTGGGAGGATACGGGGGGCAGCCAGTTCTTCATCACGCACTCACCGCAGCCGCACCTCGACGGCCGCTATACGGTGATGGGGCATGTCGTGAACGGTATGGATGTGGTGGATCGGCTGGTCCCGGGTGATGTCATCCGCCGCGTTCGCATCTCGGACGGGGTCATCGACTAAGTCAAAAGTTGCCCTTTGACTTTTGACCTTTGCCTTTTGACTTACGTGTACACAAAAAAGGGGGCGCGCATCGGCGCACCCCCATGGCGGGCCCCCAACGCGCACGCCTGCGCGTTGGGGCGCCGTGGCGAGAGTTCGGCGTTATCTCTTCTTCGCCGCCTTCTTCTTGCCGCCCTTAGCCTTCTTCGCCATCGCTTAATCCCCCCTTTCGGTGGTTTGATTGCGAGCCAATCCGCCCGATCACCCGGCGCACTCTGCCGCCTGGCACGTCGGCCCGAGCATCGGCGGTCTCGCTTCGTGGGCTCTCCCGTGATGAGCGCGATGAGGAGAGCAGCAACTCAAGAAACTGTGGGGCGAGAACGACGTAAAAAAATGGGGTGCTCGATGAGCACCCCGTAAATTCCGGAGGAAGTCTTACCGCTTCTTCGCGGCCTTTTTCTTCCCGCCCTTGGCAGCCTTCTTCGCCATTGTTTTCTCCTCAGGTCGTCCTGACTCAACCTCTGACAGCCAACGTGACCGTCACAACTGGTGGGCTGAGCCATCAACCCTCATACCAGATGTAGATTATGGGTGAGAATTCCTTGATGTCAAGCATAAAAGCGCGCTTGTTGTCAAAAAACGCGCCGCGAACCCACGTCCATTCGCGTTCGCGCTGTCAAGTTCTCGCCCGTTGAATGAATGTGTCGGATCAACCGCGATCGAACTTCACTGCGTCGTTGTCGATCGTGACGATCGTTCGATCGCGCGCAACGAAGTACGTGCGCGCGTGGCGATCTCCAGCGGGTCGTTGCGACCGGCAGCGGCGATTGCCGCACGATACGCGGCAGTTGCTTCGGCGTGGCGGCCGAGATGCTCGAGGGTCTGACCGAGCTGCAGGTGGGCGCGCGCGATTACGGCGAACGGCGCTGCCGGTCGTGCGTTGATGACCGCGTGCAGGTGCTCGAGCGCCGCCTCGCCGCGGGAGAGCTGGTCGAGCTGAGAGGCGATTCCGAGACGCGCGTTCGCTTGCGCCAGCGGAGATTCCGCGACCTGACCACGCTCCGCGGCTTCGAGTAGCGTTGTCCACGTGCGGAGACTCGCGGCGGTATCGTCGAGGTAGAAGTCCTGGATGTCGGCCATGGCCTGCGAAAAATGGGGATTGTGCGGATGCCGCGACCGGAGACGGCCGAGCAGCTCAAGGGCGCGCGCCGGCTGCTTTTCGTACCACACGTCGATGATGTGCAGCTGATAGTCGACCTCGCTGCGCACGAGTCGACCAGTGTCGCGCGCGCGAAACATCTGCTCCATCCCCGCCGCGCGATCGCCCCCGGGTAGCAGCATGATCCACCGGACCATCTTCAGCGCCGTCGGGGCTACATCAGCGTAGTACTGATAGAGACCGAGTCCGAGGTACGCGTCCGCCATTCCCGGGTCGAGAGCCAGCGCCCGTTCAAGCGCCTCCTTGATGCGGCGACCGTCGCGAGCAGCGGCCAGCCGCCGGCCGCGCAGCACCCACCACTGGGCCCTGGCGCCGTAGGCGCCCCCAAAGTAGAACCACGCTTCGGCGCGCTGCGGGTCCCGCGCTGTCCATGCGCGTGTTGCGGCGATAGCCGCTTCGATCTTCGACTCGAACTCCGCATCGTGGGTCGTGCTCAACGGATCCAGCTGGATTCGCCACCAGGTATTCACTGCGTCGAGAAGCTGGCAGGCCTCGCGGGGAGCCGGCCCGCAGGCGTGCTGCAGCATCGCGGGCACTCGCTCGAAGCGGGCATCGAGAATGGCGTCGTACACGCGCGAGAGCTCGTCCACCCCGGTGAGCCCACGAACTGGTGGCTGCTGCGCTTCAGCTGGGAGGAATAAAGTGAGGGCGATGCCGACCGTAAAGAGAAGTCGCTTCAATTGATGCTGGTGCGCAGGCGCTGCTTTTCGGCGTGCCTTTCAAGTGCGAGCTCGATCAGGCGGTCGATCAGGGCGGAGTATGGAAGTCCGGACGCCTCCCAGAGCTTCGGATACATGCTGATCGTCGTGAAGCCCGGGATGGTGTTCACTTCGTTCACGTAGATCTGCTCAGTTGTGCGCGACATCAGGAAATCGACGCGCGCCATACCCGCGCCCTCGACGGCACGGAATGCCTCAACCGCGAAGCGTTGGATCTCCGCGGTGTGATTCGCGCTCAGCGGGGCGGGAATCAGCAGTTCCGATCCCTCGTCCAGATACTTCGCCTCGTAGTCGTAGAACTCGCGCGAAGGGATGATCTCGCCGACCGTCGATGCCTTGGGCTCGTCGTTGCCGAGCACTGCGCACTCGATCTCTCGCGCGTCAGCCACGCCGGCCTCGATGACGACTTTACGGTCGAACTGCAGGGCCAGCTCAATCGCTTCGGCGAATTCCGACTCGTCTCGCGCCTTCGAGATCCCCACACTGGATCCGAGATTCGCTGGCTTGACGAATACAGGAAACCCCAGGGTCTCGGCCACACGCCGAGCGACGTCGCCTGAGCCGCGCTCCCATTCGGGGCGCAGAGTCACGAGGTGAGCGACGATCGGCAGCCCGCTGGCCGCGAACAGCGTCTTCATCACCGCCTTGTCCATCCCCGCCGCCGACCCGAGCACTCCCGCCCCGACATACGGGACATTGGCGAGCTCGAGCAGGCCCTGAACGGTTCCGTCTTCGCCATACGGGCCGTGAAGCACGGGGAATACCACGTCGACCCCCGTGACCGCGACGGCGGCAGAAGGTTCGACAATCTGCAGAGCTTCGGAAGACCGTTGCTCGAGCACTGCCGCGGCGGACAGCGCCTGTGGGACCTTGCTGCCGAGCGTCCAGCGGCCGGTCTTCTCGATGCGGATCGGGACAGGCTCGTACTTGGCGGCGTCGAGGTGTTTGAAGATCGACGCCGCGGAGGCAATCGACACCTCGTGTTCGCCGGAACGGCCTCCGTAAATGACGCCGACGCGAAGTTTTTTCACCTGAGCCTATATCTTAAGGTGTGGCCGCTTTCTCCTTCACGCTGCGAACGACTGACGGGGTCGCCCGGCACGGCGAGTTGCGGACCCCGCATGGGGTCGTCCAGACGCCGGCGTTCATGCCGGTCGGCACGCAGGGAGCCGTCAAGGCGGTCCATCATCGCGAGCTCGAGGAAGCGGGCGCGGAAATCATTCTGGGGAACACCTATCACCTCCTGATTCGTCCAGGCGACGAGCTCATCGCGCGGCGTGGAGGTCTCCATCGCTTTATCGGCTGGGACCGTCCGATCCTCACCGACAGCGGAGGCTTTCAGGTGTACAGCCTGGCGCAACGGCGAGAGATCAGCGAGGAAGGAGCACACTTTCAATCGCATCTCGATGGGACCTCGTATCTGCTCACCCCTGAACGTGCGACCGATGTTCAGGCGCGGTTGGGCTCCGACATTGCGATGGCTTTCGACGAGTGCATCGCGTATCCGGCCACCCGGGATCAGGCCGCCGAGGCCATGGCCCGGTCACTTCGCTGGGGTGAGCGCTCCCGGCGGCGCTTTCTCGAACGGCAGAGTCCTGGGCGGTCTGCGGACTTCAACTCGGGGCAGGCGCAGTTCGGCATCGTCCAGGGCGGGATGTTCCAGGATCTTCGGGACGAGAGCGCCGACGCGACCGTCGGTCTCGGGTTCGAAGGCTACGCGCTGGGTGGCTTGAGCGTCGGCGAGCCGAGCGAGCGGATGTATGAGCTCGTCGCCGACACCACACGCCGGTTGCCCGTCGATCGGCCCCGCTATTTGATGGGCGTCGGCACCCCGGAAGACCTCGTGGAGTGCGTTGGCCGCGGGATCGACCTTTTCGATTGCGTGCTGCCGACCCGCAACGCCAGGAATGGCCAGCTGTTCACCAGTCAAGGGCGAATCAACATCAGAAACGCCAGGCACGCGGAGGACGACGGCCCGCTCGATCCGGAATGCGGCTGCTATACGTGCCGCCGCCATTCCAGGGCGTATCTACGTCACTTGTACATGGCGGGCGAGATGAGCGCGGGTGCCCTTAACACGTTGCACAATCTCAGCTTCTACCTTGACACCATGCGGAGGATCAGGGAGGCTATATTGTTTCGGACCTTTGAGAAGTTCAGGCAGGAGTTCCTTCGCTCGGTATTGTCTTCCGGAACGGCCTGACGGGCGTTCCGTGGGGCGTCTGTCGGTCGACTCATGAATTCGTATATCCCCGTCCTGCTGGCCATGGGCGCGCCGTCGCCGGGTGGCCCGAGCGCATGGGTGCAGCTCATGCCTTTTGTGCTCGTGCTGGGCATTTTCTATTTCGTCATCCTGATGCCGATGCGGCGGCGACAGCAGAAGGTGCAGGCGTTCCTTGCGGCGTTGAAGGTGGGCGATCGGATCGTCACCTCCGGTGGCCTGTTCGGGACGATTACGCGGCTGGGCGATCAATCGATCCAGCTGCAGGTGGCCAACAACGTGCGCGTTGAGGTGTCCCGCAACGCCGTCGTCGGGTATCAGGGGCAAGAACCAGTAGCGCCGGAGAGTCAGTCGTGAAGAACTTGCGCTGGAGAGTCATTACGATCGTCGCGGTACTTGCGTTAGCGGTCTGGTCCTTCTATCCGCCCTCTCAGAAAGTGAATTTGGGCCTGGACCTGAGGGGGGGCGTCCACATGGTGATGCGCGTGCAGACCGACGCGGCGCTCCGGATCGAAACCGAGACGACGGTCGAGCGGCTTCGCGAGCGGCTGAGCGCGGCGAACGTGCAGTACGCCAAGCTCGAAGTGACGAGCCCTACTGAATTTGTGGCGGAAGGTATCCAAAACGATGCAGCGTTCCGGCAGGTCGCAGTGGAAGTCGATACCGTGTACGCCCGAGCGCCCGGGGCGGGCCGCTATACGTACACGATGCGGCCAAACATTGAGAGTCAGCTCAGGGAAGCCACCGTCGCGCAGGCGCTCCAGACGATCGAGCGGCGCGTCAACGAGCTTGGGGTTGCCGAGCCGATCGTAGCGAGGCAGGGAGCGATTAACCAGATTCTCGTGCAGTTGCCGGGCGTCACCGATGTGCAGCGAGCGAAGGAGATCATTCGATCGACGGCGCTGCTCGAGTTGAAGATTGTTGAGATGGGGCCGTTTCCGAGCGAGGAAGCTGCGAGGCAGGCGTACAACAATGCGGTGCCTCCCGACCTGGTGGTCGTGCCGGGGTCCGAAGATATAGCTGCCGCTGGTGGAGGAACGCCCGGCACCGTCTATTACGTCGTACGGCGCGTTCCACCGATTACGGGACGCGACTTGAGAACCGCACAGCCTTCGCTCGATCAGAACAATCTGCCCGCGGTGGGATTCTCGCTCAGCCGGGATGGGGCGGTCCGCTTCGGCCAGTTGACTGAGCAGAACATCAATCGGCAGCTCGCCATTATTCTCGACAGCCGGGTGATCTCTGCGCCGGTGATTCAATCACGCATCACGGACCAGGGCCAGATTACGGGCGGCTTCGATCAGCAGCGGGCGCAAGACCTGGCGCTCGTGCTTCGGAGCGGCGCGCTGCCGGCGCCGATGGACTTTCTCGAAGAGCGGACGGTCGGGCCGTCGCTCGGAGCGGACTCAATCCGTGCCGGCGTGACAGCGGCCGTCGGCGGCCTCTTGCTCGTCATGCTGTTCATGCTGTCCTACTACCGTCTCGCCGGGCTGAACGCCTTGACCTCGATTGTCTCCAACCTGCTGATCCTTCTCGGCATGATGGCGTATCTGGGCGCGACCATGACACTGCCAGGTTTTGCTGGCTTTATTCTGACGATAGGGATCGGCGTCGACTCGAACGTGCTCATTTTCGAGCGCATCAAGGAGGAGCTCGCCACTGGCAAAGCGGTGAAGGCGGCCATCAACGCAGGATTCGACCGCGTCTGGTGGACGATCGTCGATACGCACGTGGCGTCGCTGATTGCTGCAGCGTTCCTGTTCCAATTCGGTACCGGCCCGATTCGAGGCTTTGCCACGTCGCTGGCGATCGGCCTGGCGGCGAATGTGTTTACCGCGGTCTTCGTCTCCCGCACAATGTTTGAAATTGTTCTGACACGCCGCCGTGCGGCAACCTTGAGCATCTGAACATGCGAATTCTCACCAATGTCAACATCGATTGGCTGCGCTGGCGGTGGCATTCCCTCGCGCTGTCATGGCTGATCATCCTCAGCGGCCTCGGGTTGATGGCAGCTCGCGGGGTGCCGCTCGGCATCGACTTCTCGGGCGGCACGCTCGTCGTCGTTCAGTTCGACAAGCCCGTTACGGAAGAAGCGGTTCGTAATGCACTGGTGGCCTTGCCGGGCGAGAAGATCGTGCAGCGCTATGGCGATCCGGGAGAGAACCAGATTCTCATCCGGCTCCCTCAGACCGCTGAGGCCGAGCGCGGGTCGGCGCTCGAGCAGCGCGCCGCTACGATTGTCAGCAGCCTACAGAAGGCAAATGTGGGACCGTTCGACGTGCTCAGCACCGATATCGTCGGCCCCGTCATCGGGGAGGACCTGCAACGAAAGGGCATTTACGCAACGATTGCGTCGCTGCTCGGCATCATGTCCTACATCGCATGGCGGTTTCGCCTGAGCTTCGGAATCGGCGCGATGGTAGCGAGCATCCACGATGTCCTCATTACGCTCTCGTTCCTAGTTTTCGCGGGCTATGAGCTCTCGCTCAACGTGGTGGCCGCTATTCTCACGCTCGTCGGCTACGGGGTAAACGACCAGATCGTCATCTTCGATCGGGTTCGAGAGAACCTGCGGACGAATCGGCGGGAACCCATGAACGTGGTAATCAACAAGAGCGTCAATCAGACGTTGCCGCGGACGGTGATCACTGCGGGCGCGACATTTCTGGCCGTGGTTTCGTTGTACCTATTCGGCGGCGAGGTGCTCGAACCATTCGCCTTTGCGATGTTGGTTGGCATCATCACGAGCACATATTCCACGGTGTTTATCGCCTCCGCGATAGCCGTGCTCCTGAGTGGGCGGCGTGGTGCCGCGACCGTCGCGGCGGTCCCCGCTGCGGCGCCGCCAGGCCGGCCGGAGGCCCGGCCTAGTCGGCCGGAGGCCCGGCCCGGTCGAAAGTCGCGCCGCGCTCGCGCGTCTTGATTTGTCGATGCAACGTGTGGGCCTCAACCCACACGTTGCTTCAGCCCACGCGGCGCGCGGGCTGAGGCCGGCGGCGCTGCCTACTGCCCTCTGCCTACTGCTCGTGACCTACCTGACCGCCGCGCTGCTCGGGATCATCCAGGGCCTGACGGAATTTCTGCCTGTGTCGTCGACCGCGCATCTTCTCGTTGCCGGCCGGCTCGTCGGCTACGAGGATCCTGCATTTACCGTGATGATCCAGCTTGGCGCCGTCCTCGCCATCATGTGGCTGTATCGGGCGAAGATTCTGGCCGTTTTGCGGGGATTACCTTCCGATCGCGACGCGCAGCGGTTTGCCGCGATGATTTTGGTTGCCTTCGTTCCAGCCGTGATCGCCGGGGCGATGTTCGGCGATTTTGTGCAGACGGTCTTGTTCGAGAGCGTGCGCGTGATTGCGGTAGCCTTCATTGCGGGCGGCATCGTCATGCTGCTGGTTGAGCGATTTCGACCTGCGCCTGCGGTGCTCGATGCGGAACGCACGCCGTTGCCGCGAGCCTTTGGCGTCGGATTGTGCCAGATCCTCGCCCTGGTGCCGGGCGTCTCACGGTCGGGCGCCACGATTGTCGGCGGCATGCTCATGCGGCTCGACCGTGCGGCCGCAGCGGAATTTTCCTTCTTTCTCGCCATGCCCACGATGGTTGCCGCATTCGTCTATCAACTGGTGGGCGTCCGCCAGTCGCTCGCACCTGATCGGGTGGTTGAAATCGCCATCGGGTTCGTCGCCGCGTTCGTCGCCGCGGCGCTCGTCGTCAGGCCTTTTCTTTCCTTCGTCCGCCGATCCGGGTTCGCGCCATTCGCCTGGTACCGCATCGCGTGCGGGATCGCCCTTCTCGTGGCATTTCCGGCCGGCTAGCGTCCATGCAGTGGCTGCGCCGCAGGCTCATCACCGGCTTTTTCGTCACCATCCCGCTGGTGATCAGCGTTGCGGCTCTGGTGTGGATATTCGGTATCATTGACCGTTTTACTGCCCCGCTGGCGAGCCGTGTATTGGGCCGCGAGGTGCCGGGGCTGGGCATTCTGATCACGCTGCTCGTCGTCATCGCGGTCGGTGCGCTGGCGACCAACGTGATTGGCCGTCGCATTCTGGCGCGCGGGGAGGAGTGGTTGATGCGCGTGCCCGTGTTCCGGACGATTTACGCGCCAGTGAAACAGCTCGTGGCGGCGTTTTCGCCCGACAACGAATACGGGTTCAAGCGCGTCGTCATGGTCGAGGACCCGCATCGGGGCATCGTCCTCGGATTCCTCACGAAGGAGTTCGCGGCCGATCGGGGTCGCGGGGCGGAGCAGGTCGTTGCAGTGTACGTTCCGACGAACCATCTGTACCTTGGCGATGTAATCGTGTATCCGCGGAGCAGCGTGTTCTTTCCAGATGTCACGGTCGAAGAAGGCATCCGCATCTTTCTTACAGGCGGGATGTCGTTTCCCGACGTCATACGCGGCAAGGGAAACGAACCTGCAGCGCGGACCGTGGAGCCGCGCGAGGGTCAGCTTGCCCGTGAACGCGCCGCCAAACAAGAGGAGTAGTCCGTTGATGAACGCGTCGTTGAAACGAGGGGTAATGGTCGCAGCCGCCGTAGCGCTGCTGCTGGCAGCTTACGTTCTGCCCGCGGGAGCGCAGCAGCCGTCGACCGTTTCACAGGCTCAAGGAGAGCTGATGGTCGCTCAGCTCCCGGGCGCCGTCGAAGCACAGCCGGAGCAGCCGGAGCGCGCGGGCGGCGAAGCTGCGCTGGTGTTGCCGCCGCTGGACCTCGTAGACGTCGGCGGCTACAACGGCCGCTCGCTGCTGATGTGGGGCCTCGGTGTCTCGCTGCTGGGCATGATTTTCGGTCTGGTAATTCTCACGCAGCTCAAAAACCTGCCGGTGCATCGGTCCATGCGCGAGATTTCCGAGCTGATCTACGAGACGTGCAAGACGTATCTGGTCCAGCAGGGCAAGTTCCTCGCGATTCTCGAGGTGTTCATCGCCGTCATCATCGTTCTGTACTTCGGGGTCCTTTCCGGCATGGACGCGCAGCGCGTCCTCATCATCCTGTTGTTCAGCGTTGTCGGCATTTTGGGCAGCTACGGTGTGGCGTGGTTTGGCATTCGCGTGAACACGTATGCCAACTCCCGCACCGCCTTTGCGAGCCTCACGGGCAAACCTTATTCGGTGTACGAGATTCCGCTCAGGGCGGGTATGAGCGTCGGCATGCTGCTCATCAGCGTCGAGTTGCTCATCATGCTGTTCATCCTCCTGTTCGTCCCGGGTGACTACGCGGGACCGTGCTTCATCGGGTTCGCCATCGGCGAGTCACTGGGCGCCGCTGCGCTTCGGATCGCTGGCGGCATCTTCACCAAGATCGCGGACATCGGGTCGGACCTGATGAAGATCGTCTTCAACATCAAGGAGGACGACGCGCGGAATCCGGGCGTGATCGCGGACTGCACGGGAGATAACGCGGGCGACTCGGTGGGACCGAGCGCCGACGGCTTCGAGACCTATGGGGTCACCGGCGTGGCGCTGATCGTGTTCATCATGACGGCCGTACCGCAGGCGGCCACGCAGGTACAGCTGCTTGTGTGGATCTTCGTGATGCGCATCATGATGATCATCGCCAGCGCCGGATCGTATCTGATCAATCACGCGCTCGCGTCCGGGCGCTACCGCCACGTCACGAAGATGAACTTCGAAGCTCCCCTCACGCAACTGGTGTGGCTCACGTCAATCATCTCCGTTGTCCTCACGTACATCGTGTCCAGGCTGCTCATCGGCGACCTCGGCGACGGCACGCTCTGGTGGAAGCTGTCCACCATCATCACGTGCGGCACGCTGGCCGGCGCCATCATTCCAGAACTGGTCAAGGTGTTCACGTCAGTGGAGTCGAGCCACGTCAAGGAAGTGGTGACGTCCTCCCGTGAAGGGGGTGCGTCGCTGAACATCCTGTCAGGGTTCGTGGCCGGCAACTTCAGCGCCTTCTGGATCGGCCTGAGCATCGTCGCGCTGATGACGATCGCGTACTTCGTGAGTGCGACGAGTACCTCGATGTCCGACCTGATGCTCGCTCCCGCCGTCTTCGCCTTCGGGCTGGTCGCCTTCGGATTCCTCGGTATGGGCCCGGTGACGATCGCGGTTGACTCCTATGGGCCGGTGACCGATAACGCGCAGTCGGTGTACGAGCTTTCGATGATTGAGTCGATTCCTGGCGTCAAGGAAGAGCTCAGGCGCGACTTCAACATCGATGTGAGGTTCGAGGAGGCGAAAGCCGCTCTCGAAGAAAACGACGGCGCTGGAAATACCTTCAAGGCCACGGCGAAGCCGGTACTGATCGGCACTGCTGTCGTGGGCGCAACGACGATGATTTTCTCGACGATCGTTTTGCTGACGCAGGGTCTGACGCAGAACACGGAACTGCTATCGCTGCTGCACCCGCCGTTCCTTCTCGGGCTGATTACCGGCGGCTCGATCATTTACTGGTTCACCGGCGCCTCGACGCAAGCGGTCACGACGGGTGCGTACCGGGCGGTCGAGTTCATCAAGGCGAACATCCGTCTCGACGGCGTCGAGAAGGCGTCGGTGGCTGACAGCAAGAAGGTGGTGGAGATCTGCACCCAGTATGCGCAGCGTGGAATGTTCAACATCTTCCTGGTTGTCTTCTTCGCCACCCTGGCATTTGCGTTCGTGGAACCGTACTTCTTTGTGGGGTATCTCATCTCCATTGCGTTGTTCGGCCTGTATCAGGCCGTGTTCATGGCAAACGCGGGCGGAGCATGGGACAATGCCAAGAAGATCGTCGAAACCGAGCTGAAAATGAAGAACACGCCGCTTCACGCGGCGACGGTTGTCGGCGACACAGTCGGCGATCCGTTCAAGGACACCTCGTCGGTGGCCTTGAACCCCGTCATCAAGTTCACGACGCTCTTCGGTCTACTCGCGGTTGAGCTCGCGGTGTCGCTCTCAGCCGACATGGGCACCGGCATCACCCATATCCTGGCGGCCGTGTTTTTGGCGGTAGCGCTCGTCTTCGTGTATCGCTCGTTTTACGGAATGCGGATTCGTACGGCCGAGTGACGAAGGCCCTGGGTCCAGCCGGGTGGGCGAGGGGTGTTTTTGGGGTTGCGCTTTCGGGAAACCGGGTTAGAATCCCCGATCTGCTCGGCCGGCAATCCCGGAGCATTTTGCCGGATCACGGTGTCTAAGCATGACGGGATATTCATGCAGCCGCTGTCCGCCCAGGGGCGCGCGGAACGTGCTGAAGAGAGACTGGTAATCAGCCAGGGGGGCCCCCATGGTCGTGATGGGCGGGACAGCAGGCAAACCCCTCGGCTGGTTCGTTGACACGTTTTTTTCGGGGTCGCTATAATCGGCAGCCTTTAGTTGAGCAGCGGGGCGGACCTGTACAGGCTGCCTCTGGGCTGGAAGAGTTCGCGCTGCGAGTAGGAGGGTAAGACCGGTGCCACGCGTAGAAAAGATGTTCGGGGACATCGTCGATCCGTCCGTGAAAGTTGGGACAAAGCAGTGGTACACGATTCCACTGTCGGTCGCGGTCCACACGGTGGTCGTCCTGTCGGTCGTCATCATTCCCCTCATGGCGTACGACGTGCTGCCCACGCCGCCGTCGATGATGAGCGCGTTCGTGGCCGCACCGCCGCCACCGCCACCCCCACCGCCGCCACCGCCACCCCCTGAAGCCGCACCTCCCAAACCTGTCGTCGAAGTGAATCCGGCGGCAGCTCCGGTCGAAGAGCCGAAGGAGATTGCGCCCGAGCCGCCGCCACCCACTGATTTCGATCGAGGTCCGGCCGTCGTTGGCGGCGTTCCTGGTGGAGTTGTGGGAGGCGTGATCGGTGGGTTGCCGGAGGCGCCGCCTCCTCCGCCGCCCCCGCCCGCGCCCGTGCGCGTTGGCGGCTCGATCAAGCCGCCGGTCAAGACCAAGGATGTGCGGCCGACGTACCCGCCCATCGCGCAGTCCGCCCGTGTCCAGGGTGTGGTCATCATCGAAGCCACGATCGGGCCGACGGGGAAGGTGCAGGACGCACGCGTGCTGCGCTCGATTCCGCTGCTGGATATGTCAGCGCTCGACGCGGTGCGGCAGTGGGAGTTTACGCCGACCTTGCTGAATGGCGTTCCGGTGCCAGTCATCATGACGGTGACGGTCCAGTTCACGCTGAGTTAACGCGAGTTTGTTCACCACTTCACGGAGGCAGTAATGGACATCGTTGAAATGTTCCGTCAGATGACGGTATACGCGTGGGCCGTCGCTATCATCCTCTTCGTCATGTCGTTCTGGTCGATCGGCGTGGCGATTGAGCGCTTCTACACGTACAACCAGGCGCGCAAGCAGTCGAAGCTCTACGCGCCGCAGGTGGCGAAGCACCTCAAGGACGGCCGCCTCAAGGAGGCGATCGCGTTGTCCGGCTCGAAGGACTTCCGTTACAGCCACCTCGCCAAGGTCGTGCTCGCCGGCCTGCAGGAGTATCAGTTCCAGCAGGAGAGCGGCGGTACGCTCAACCGCGAAGACGTGCTCGACACGGTGCGCCGGTCGATTCAGCGCGCCACCGCGCTGACCGCATCCGACCTGAAGAAGGGCGTCACGGCGCTGGCGACCATCGGCTCGACCGCACCGTTCGTCGGACTGCTCGGCACGGTCATCGGCGTTATCAACGCGTTCGTGGGCATCGGCGCTACCGGAACGGGCAGCATCGGCGCCGTGTCGGTTGGTATCGCGGAGGCGCTCATCGAGACCGCGCTCGGATTGTTCGTGGCGATTCCGGCCGTGTGGTTCTACAACTACCTGAGCAACCGCCTCGAGTACTTCAACGTGGAGATGGACAACTCCTCGTCGGAGCTCGTCGACTACTTCATCAAGAAGACGGCGGCGGCGTAGGGATTTGTGATTTCCGATGAATGATGAGTGATTGTGGTTCCACAATCGCTCATCACTCATCACTAATCACCAATAGCCAGGGAGTATCGCTATGTCAATGCAAGTTGGTGGCTCCAGCACTGGTCCAAAGGCGGATATCAACGTCACGCCGCTCGTGGACGTCATGCTGGTGCTCCTCATCATCATGATGATCGTGGCGCCTCTGTTGCAGCAGGGCGTCGCGCTGACGCTGCCGATCGCCAATAACAGCGGCGAGAAACCGGAGACCCAGGAAGACACCGTCGTCGCCATTACGGCCGACGGGCGCTTCCACGTCAACGGTAAGGCAGTGCCGGATACGGACCTGCGCCGCGCTGTCGAGGAAGCGCTGGAACAGAAGAAGCAGCGTATCCTCATCGTGCGCGCGGACGAGGATGCCGCCTACAGCGACGTGATGCAGGCGATGGACGAGTTGCGCGCGGTGGGCCTCGAGGACATCGGCCTCATCACCGAGCGTCGTCGTGGTCAGGGCCAGGGCGGGGGAGGCGAATAATGGCTCGCGCGCACCAGCATTTCGGCGCCGAACGCGTCTACCAGAGCAAGAAGCTCGAAGCTTCGTGCGACATGAACGTCACGCCGATGATCGACGTGCTGCTCGTGCTGCTCGTCATCTTCATGGCGGCCCTTCCGCTCTCGCAGCGCGGCCTCGACATCAACCTGCCGCCCGAGACGAACGCGAAGGCGGAGCAGCCGGCCACCGGCCAGATTGTGCTGAACTATTCGGCCGACCGGCGCATCTCGATCAACAACGAGGCGGTCGCCCTGCAGGAGCTCGAGGATCGGCTCCGCACAATCTTCGAAGATCGGCGCGAGAAGACGATGTTCATCATGGGCGCTGGCTCGCTGCGGTACGGGGAGATCATCAGCGTCATCGATGCTGCCAAGGGCGCCGGCGTGGAGAAGGTCGGCATCGTGACCGAAGGCATGCGGCGGGCTGCAGGCGGCGCACCGGGCACCTAGTCCGGCACACCACCCTGTCGTAACAAAAAGGGCCGCTCCCGGCAGGAGCGGCCCTTTTCTTTTGGTCTGAGTCTCGTCGGCGGCCCTGGTGAGCCGCGAGCGACAGCGGGCCGTGCCGTCGCTACTGCGTTGCCGTGACGAGCGGGGCCGGCGCAATGTTTGCGCTGTCGCTTGGCCCGGTCTTCACAGTCGGCTTGGTCCAGCGGATGACGCCCCGCACGTTGTCGGCGGCCGTCGCTGCGCGCGACAGCGTAAGCGTGTACTTCTGATGATCTTTAGGTCCCATTCGCCGCGCCTGCCAGACGGCTACGTTCGTCTTCAGCTCCGCATCCTGGCGAACCCCCTGATAGCCTTCGCCGGTCGCCCGTACGACCGTGAGACCGGCAGGGACGACAACGTTGATGCTGAGCTCTTCTGCAGCGAGCCCTTTTCCTGGCAGCCCCATGTTCTCGACGTCCAGCGTGTACGTCACGCCGTCCGACCCGGCCGAACCTGCGCTGAGTCGTCCAGCCATGAAGGGCCGGAATCCCAGGTCGCGCGCGAACATCCAGACTTCCTGGAGCAGGCTTTCCGGCAAACGGGAACGCGAGTACGTGCCCATGCGCACACGCACAGCCGGCTGCTCGTTCAGTGTTTTCCAGTGGGTCGGCATGAACGTGGCGTGCTGGTACACCATGTTCGTGAACCACTGGAAATCGGCGCCTACGGCGCCAGCGTTCTGGCGGGGTCCGTTCAGAATCGGGCCGTGGCACTGCGCGCAGCCGATGGTCGACAGCGCGACTTCCTGACCGCGGGGAGCATTAGCGGGGACCTCGAAGCGCCACCCTCCTGGACGCGAAACGGGCGGCAGACCATCGAAGTAGGCCACGAAATCGGCGATCTCGCGATCGCTGATCTGCGATTCGACAAACGCAGGCATGATTCCCCATGGTTTGCGAATCGCCTGCGCGAACTGCGGAACGGTTAGTCTCCGACCTGCCAGGTCGGGCCCGAATGCGCCTTCGCCTTTGGCGCCGTGACAGTTTCGACACTGGGTTGCGGGTCCTTCCCAGAGCGTCTTCCCGGCCTGAGCGTCGCCGGCGGGCGTGGCCGCGCCGCCTTGCAACAACGGGAAGATGAAAAACGCGACAAGCAAGCTGCTCATAACCATCGCCTCCCTCCCGGTACGTCTACGGCATACTTTACATCCGTTTGCTGGTCGGCGAGGCGTAAGGATCTTGGTCGTCCTTCCAGGCTGTCTGCCGACGCGTTCACGGCACAACGCCTGCCGGTGGATGTCGCGATCGGGATCGAGTCCGCGCGGCACTCGTAGCGCGATGACGTCGGTGCCGCTTCCGGGAGACTCCGTCGAGACGACCTACCCTTGAGATCTAATTGAAGCTATACCGCAGGCTGATCATGAACTGATACACGTCGGCCGAAGTCTCCGAGGCAGATCTGGAACGTAATCCGTGACAACTGGTTATTGACGACAGCCAGCCGATAGTTGGCGACCCTGCGCGTCGACGCCGGGATTGGTCAGAATCTGCACCTGATTGCTGTTGTTCACTGCCGCTACCGGCCGCGAGCCCACTCCCCACTTGCCATTCAGGAGATTCCCGATATTGAGAACGTCGGCGCGCATCTGGAAGGCGTTCCGTCTGCCGCCGACATTCCGGAAGACGTCCTGCACGATGCTGAGATCCGCGCGGCGCAGCATTGGAGCACCGCCCCGTTGCGCTGGGCGTACTCACCGCGATGCTTGCTCAGATACGGATCGCTGCTCGATAAGCCGCTCGAATGCCGCTGCCTGTTCTTCTGCGGTGAACGTACGAGTGCCTACCGTGCAACGGAGCGAAGTTCATTTCGCCGCTGTTGCGCGGGACGTAAATCAGGTCGTTCGCACTGACGCTGTCGCCATTCATGTCACCCGCAAACACGTAGCTCAGTCGCGATGAGGTGAGCGCGGCGGTGACGCTGTGACGCGCCTCCCAGAAGAACGAAATTGATGTGGAACCGAAGCTGAAGTACTCACGGTTGAATGTGGCCAGTGCGAACACGCGGTGTCCGGGCGACCAGAGCTGAGAAGTCGACGCCGGCATTGTTGGGATCGCCGAACGTTGCGATTCTGCCGTAGCTGGTCGCGGCGGTGGACTCCGGATCGACGAGTGTCTTCGAAACGCCATAGCTGTAGGCGCCGCGGAGCGTCAGACCGAACGTCGTGGTCTTCGACAGTGTCTGGGCGATGTTCCACGACGACCCTTCGTCGCCGTTCTTCAGGACATAGTTGACGGTGACCTGATTCCCCGGGTCGTTGTTGATGCGTGTGACGCATCCCCCAACCTGTCCAGCGGCCGCGCAGGGTGTGCCCACCCATCGGGGACGAGGATCCGCGCCAGTGAAAGCCGACTGGGCGGCCGGCAGGTTCGCGTTGATGTAGTAGATGCCGTTGACGTCCTTCGCGAACAGGTACTCGGTGGTGCTGACAATTCCCCATGGGAGCTTGCGATCGACGGCGATGTTGCTACGCCACACCTGCGGGAACTTGAAGTCGGGATCGGTGACGTTCAGTGCGTAGCTCGTTGCACCGCCGCCGGTCACCGTCGTGGGCTTGTAGGTGTCAGGATCGGGATTGAACGGAAATGCCGTCGTATTGTCGACGATCCGCTCCCCGATCAACACGCCTGTGTTGCCAATTTGATTCGAAATCCAGACATACGCCGGCCGACCGCTGAAGAGGCCGGTCCCGCCGCGAAGCTGTGTCATCTGGTTTCCCGTCACGTCCCAGTTGATGCCGAGACGCGGCGACCAGAGCACCTTCGTGTCGGGCATCCCTCCGGTTTCGTATTTCGCGGGATTCCCTTTCTCATCGCGGAACGTCAGTGCGTCGGCTGCCGGGTTGGAGTAAGCGGTGTTCTTGAAATACGACAAGTCGAATCGCACACCACCCGTCACCGTCAGATTACGACGTCGGCCGCCATTCGTCCTGCGCATACCCCGCGCTGTACCACACGTCGAGCGGCTGAAGTGGCTTCGGCAGGTTGGGAATGTTGCTCCACCGCACCTGGAACCGACCTAGGGTCACAGGCGACACGGTGCGGTTGGAATTGGTCAGATAGCCGTTGGCATCCGTGTAAAAGTCAGCCAGCGAATTGTACCCGTAGGCGCTTTGCGGACAGCAACCGAAGAAGACGTTGTCCGAATGGTACTTCTCGACATAGGCGCCGAAGGTCAACGAGTGACGACTGCTGAACTTGGTGAAGTTGTCCTGGAGCTGGAACGTGCTGTACCTGAGTTCATTGTTTACCGTGAACGGCTCGAACCCGAAAGAGACGTATGACGTACCAGCCTCGAAGACATCGACGAAGGGGAACATCGTCCCACGCGAGCCACGGCTCTCGTCCTGATACGTATAGCCGGCCTGGAGCAGGTTCGCCATCGTGTTTCCGATGACCGCATTCCATTCGCCGATTCCAGACCGAATGTTCTCCAGGATCTTGTAGTTCGAATTCTGGAAGTTCAGGAAGCTCGGGCTGAGATTGCTGCGACCGCGCAGCGCCGACGTCGAACTCGAGAGTATGGTGTCCGAGAACGAATTCAGATGGTTGTAGCGGAAGCTCACCTTGTTCGCATTGTTGATGTTGTAGTCGCTGCGAATCAGAAACCGCTTCACCGGCGTCTCATCGTCGATCGTTTCGAATGGGCCGGTGTCGTAGTTGAACCGCGATTTGAGGAATGTGCTGAGCGCCGTCATGTCGGACGCGAGCACGCGCGTGACGGTGCCGCTCACGGGTTCTCCGCCCTGGTTTGCACGGTATGTTGTCAGCGGGCGTTTGTCGATCTGGTCTTCGTAGTTGCCGAAAGCGAACCATTTGTTGCGGATGACGGGTCCTGACGCCCACCCACCGGTGTTCCGGAAGGTGAAGGTGCCCGGGTTGACCACTTGGCCCGCCGCGTCAGTGCCGACCCAATCCTGACTGCGGAACCGATGATAGAAGGACCCGCTAAGAGCGTTGGCGCCGCTCCGCGTGACCGTGTTTACGCCAGCGCCAATGAAACTTCCCTGGCGGACATCGAACGGCGCAACGTTGACCTGAATCTGCTCGATCGCTTCGAGCGAGATTGGCGCGACACCGGTGCGGTCGCCCGGTTGTCCGCCGAGACCGAACGAGTTGTTGAACGATGAGCCGTCGACCGTGATGTTGTTCATCCGGTTGTCCTGGCCGACGAAGTTGCTGCCGCTGGCCTGCGGTGTCAGGCGCGTCACGTCACTTATCCGTCCCGACAACGTCGGCAGTAGCGCGATCTCGTCGCGTGCCACAGTCGTAGCCGCACCCGTACGGCTCGAGCTGAACACGGGGTCGACCTGCGCGGTCACGGTGACTTCTTCCTGAACGGCGATCGTCGTCACGGCGAACGTGAGATCGGTGGCGATGCCGAGGTTGACAGTGATGCCCGCCTGCGTTTCCGGCGCGAATGCGGTGCCTCCTCCGCCTGTGTACGCCACAGTCACGGTGTACGGACCACCGACACGCATGCCCAATACGGAAAATCGTCCGTCGGCGCGAGTGACTGCTTCGTAACTCGTTCCGGACGGTTCGTGGATGGCAATGACGCTCGCGCCTGCAACCGGCTGCTGCTGCGCGTCCGTCACGATCCCGCTGATCGCGCCGGTCGTGACGCCCTGAGCGTAGAGATTGCCCAACGGCCATGCCGCAACCGCGCACAACGCAAGAAGGACTGGCCAACGTCTGATGTACATCACCATTTTCTCCAAGGATTTACGCGTGACTCCGGATAAACGATTGCCGAGCGTACCAAAGCGGCGTTACAGCGGTATGAAGTGAAAGTATGGGGTGCACGGTCGGGACGTGCGGGGGAAATTGTACATGAAAAGGGCCGCTCATATGGGAGCGGCCCGCGAGAATCAACTCCCGAAAATCGCGTGGACTATGCGCCGGTGCGGCCGGCGGCCGCGGGCTGCGATCCGCCCGCAGCATTCGCCTTGCGGATTTCTTCGGCGCGGTTGCTGAGCTGTTCGGCCTCCCGGAGCAAAGCCTGCTGGCGTGCAGGATTCCGTTCGAGGTTCGCCTGTACGCGCAGCAGCAGGTTCTTGTAGACGAGCGCGTCCATGTACTGGTTGTTGAGCGAGATCGCCTTGTCGATCGCCGTCAGACCGGACTGCACATGCTTTACTTTCTCGGGATCGCTCAGGCTGAAATCGCGGTACGCCTTCTCCCAGTAGTAGGTCGCGATTGTGTAGAACGCCTCCGGATTGTTCGGCTCGCGTTCGGCGCGCGTCTGCAACGCTTCAATCGCCCCATCGAAATTCCCCTGCCGGTTGTAGAAAGCGGCCAAAGTCGTATAGACGGTCGGCTCGGTTGGCCTCGCGTCGCGGGCCTTCACGAGCGTTTCCTCGGCTCTTTCGTAGTCGCCGCTATCCTCGTAGATGCGGGCCAGAGCGAAGTAGTTCAGCGGATCGGCGGGATCCATATCAATAAGCTGCTGCACGACCGGTTCGGACTGGGCCGGGTCGTTCAGCTTGTCGGCACCGTACGCGTTCGCCAGATACTGGAGCGCCAGTTTCTTCAGTTGGGGGTTCTGCTCCAGTTCAACGGACTTCTTGTAGTTGGCGACGGCATTGTCGATGAGCGAATCGTTGGTGGCCTCTCCCCGTCGTGTCGGCCGGTAGAGATTGTCGTAGCTGTTCCCCAGATAAAAGTAAGCCTCGGTCTGAGTGCCATCTGCCGCGATGGCCTCCTCGTACTTCCCGATCGCACCGCGGTAGTCCTGCTGCTGATACGCGGTGTGAGCGTCCTTGAGCGCCATCCGGGCCTTCAGCATGTTGACCTGGCTGCACCCGGCCGCTGCCACGCCCAGGCCGGCGACGAGCGCCACGGCGAGCCACGTCGCTGCGGACCCTTGTAACGAATACTTTCGCATCTGTCCCCCTTACACGAGTTGAAGCGCGCCACTTTCAGCACGGCGGCCGAAATTCCTGCGTTGGACGTGTCCCACGGCGGGGCGGGCAAGTGGAGCCTGCCGCAAGTCCTGCAAGCGCGCCAGTATAGTGATGGCGTTTCTGGTGAGTCAAGGACCTGCGCGGCAGTTTCCTTGACCGCCCTCAACCCCACTTCTATCATGGAGATGGCGGCATGCAAGGCCCGGCCGTCGGGCGCGTCCCAAGGCTTTAGACACCGTCCCGCATGATTCGTTTCGATACGCTCCTCGACAAGGTTCGAAGCTACAGCCCGGAGGCGGATATCGAGCTGTTGCGCCGGGCGTACGCCTTTTCGGCGGCGGAGCACAAGGGCCAGGTGCGCTATTCCGGTGAGCCATACCTGGTGCATCCGCTGGAGGTGGCGCACCTCCTCGCCGACATGAAGCTGGACGTCGTCGCTATCGCTGCGGGGCTTCTACACGATGTCGTCGAGGACACCCTTACGACCCCCGCGCGTATTGCCGAGCTGTTTGGTCCCGAAATCGCACACGTTGTCGAGGGCGTCACGAAGATCGGCGCCATTCCCTTCTCCTCGAGCGAGGAGCGACAGGCCGAGAATTTCCGCAAGATGCTCCTGGCCATGGTGGACGACATTCGCGTCGTCCTCGTGAAGCTGGCCGACCGGCTGCACAACATGCGGACGCTGCACCATCTCCCCGAGGAGCGACGCACCAAGATCGCCCAGGAGACGCTCGACATCTACGCGCCGATCGCCAACCGCCTGGGCATGAGCAAGATCAAGAACGAGCTCGAGGAACTGGCGTTCAAATATCTCGAACCGAAGGCTTATGACGGGCTGCGTTCGAAGGTTGACGCGAAGCGCAAGCACTCGGACATCGTCATCGAAGAGCTCACGCGAACGCTGCGCGCGAAGCTGCGGGAAGCGCAGGTCCCCATCATCCAGCTCGATGGGCGCATCAAGCGTCTGTACAGCATTCACCAGAAGTTAAAGCGGCAAAAGATCGATCTCGAACGCGTTTACGATTTCGTGGCGCTCCGCGTCGTGACGCAGTCAGTGAAGGACTGCTATGCGGCGCTCGGCATCATCCATCAGACGTGGTCGCCGGTCCCCGGCCGAATCAAAGACTTCATCGCCATGCCGCGGCCGAACGGCTATCAATCGCTGCACACCTCCGTGGTCAGCGAACACGGTGTCCCTTTCGAGGTGCAGATTAGAACCGAGGAAATGCACCGGCACGCTGAAGAAGGGATTGCCGCGCACTGGAAGTACAAGGAAGGGCGGGTCGGTGACCACCGCGACGAGCGCTATTTTCACTGGATGCGCCAACTGCTCGAAGTCCAGCAGGAGGTACGCGATCCGCAAGAATTCCTGCAGAACCTCAAGATCGACCTCTATCCCGAAGAGGTCTACATCTTCACGCCCAAGGGGGAAGTGAAGTCGCTGCCCCGGGGCGCGACGGCCGTTGACTTCGCGTACGCCGTTCATACCGACGTCGGACACCACTGCGTCGGCGCACGAATCAACGGGAGGATGGTCCCGCTGCGCACGCGCCTGCAGAACGGCGACATCGTCGAAATCATCACGCAGTCGGGCCATAAGCCCAGTCGCGACTGGCTGAGTTTCGTCGCGACCTCTCGCGCGCGGAGCAAGGTCCGCCACGTGCTGCAGGCCGAGGAACGCGTCCGTAGCATCGACCTCGGGCGCCGTCTGTTCGAGAAGGAGGTGCGCCGTTTTGGCCTGAACCCGAAGAACATCCTCGAGAGCGAGGAGCTTGCGAAATTCGCATCGGACTACGGGGCGCACAAGGTGGACGACCTGCTGACCCACATCGGCTATGGCAAGCTGTCGGCGCGCACGGTGCTGCAGAAAGCCGTTCCGCCCGCACTTCTCAAGGAGAAACCGCCCGAATCAGGCGTCGTTTCGGCGGTCAAACGAGTCCTGCGCTCGGGCGCGGCGGAAAACCGCATCAAGGTGCGCGGCACTGACGAGGTGCTCGTGTTCCGGGCCAAGTGCTGTAATCCGATTCGCGGCGAACGAATCGTCGGCTACATCACTCGTGGGAAAGGCGTGTCGGTCCACTCCGCGAGTTGTCCAAATGTCCTGAATCTGATGTTCGATCCCGACCGTCGAATCGACGTGGAGTGGGATGCCGCGGGCGCCGACTATTCACCATATTCCGTGCGGCTGACAATGCAGGTGGAGGACCGAAGGGGGATGCTGGCCGAGATCAGTGCGAAGGTGTCGGACATCAACACGAACATCACGAACATGGAAGCCCGCACTGGTGCGGCCGGCGATCACCAGGCGCGCATCGACATGACGGTCGAAATCAGAGACGTGAAGCACCTCGAACGAGTGATCAAGTCGATCAAGGCTGTCGATGGCGTGCTGGGAGTAGAAAGAGCTGCCCGCGCGTAAGTCAAAGGTTAAGGGTCAAAGGTCAAATGGCGCTCGACATCATTTGACCATTGCCTTTTGACTTTTGCCCTACGGGATCACCGCGATCGCGTCGATTTCCACTCTGACGTCGCGCGGGAGCCGGACGACTTGTATCGTCGAGCGCGCCGGCGGCGGATCGGGCAAGAATGTCGAGTAGCGTTCGTTCATCGCCGAGAATTCATTCATGTCGGTCAGGAACACGGTTGTCTTGACGACGTGCTCGAATCCAATCCCCGCCGATTTCAGCAGCGTGGCGATGTTGCGCATCACCTGATCGGTCTGCGCCTTGATGTCGCCGTCGATCAAGGTGCCCGTAACGGGATCGACGGGCACCTGGCCGGAGATGAAAAGGAGATTCCCAGCGCGGATCGCCGGGGAGTAGGCTCCGAACGGCCGTGCAGCGTCAGGCGGAGTGAGTGCCTGCCGCACGTCAGGCAGCCTTACGGACCTTGCCGTTTCGCAGGCAGCGCGTACAAACGCGAAGCCGCCGTGTCGCGCCGTTGACGATCGCCCGCACGGTCTGCAGATTCAGCTCGAACCGGCGGGGACCTACGTTATGGGCATGGGAGACCGTCCTGCCGAACACCGGTCCTCTGCCGCAGACTTCGCACCGCTTCGCCATGAATATTTGCCTTTCGTGAAAATCCCAAAACCGCGATCTTAGCAGCCTCAGGGCAGAATCAGCGACCCGCTTGGGGAAGCGGCCGGCTGCGGTGTCTCGGCCGTGTCCACCTGCAGCAGACGCCGCGCGAGCTCCAGGTACACGGCATCGCTCTCGTGTGGGGCGTGCAAGGTCCGCGCGCCTTGTTCGATGGCTCGCAGAGCGATGGCGGCCTCGCCGTCGTACACCTTCGCGCCCTGTTTGCGAATATCGTCGAGCAGGGCTTTCATTGCCGTTGCGAGCGATTGGGCGGGGTGCGACTGGGGCCTGTGCTCGTATATCACGCCGCGCGATGCGGTTTCGAGCGTTGCCGCCAACGCAGCCGCTGCATCCGCCACGTCAGTGTCGACGAGGCGGGCGAGTCCATCAGGGCGGTGCCGCGTGATGACGGATTGAAAAAGGAAGAACAGTTCGTATTGGCGCTCTGTGAGATGGCGAATCGTGGGCGCCAGCCGCGCCGCGTCCTCCGCCTGCCGCCGCCTCACGACGGCCGCCGGGTGCTCTCGCGCCGTCGCGAGATACACGCACGTGCTCGGGCATCGAATTTCGACGAGCCGCTTGGTACCGCAACACGTCGGGCAGATCGTCCGTGCGAGTGCCGGACATTCGCGTCGCGCCTTGCGTTGACCGCAGCTCGGACAGATCACGCCTCAGCTTCGCACACCCGGGAGTTGTCGGCAACGTGCACCGGCATGCGGGTCTCCTAGCGATTCGCAGCATTCCGCGCAGATCTTCACAACCTCGTCGGAATACCCTTTGCACCACATCCGTGCCGCGCCACATCCGCCATTTGGAGGAACATGGCCGAAGCGCTCGTTCGAAGCCAGTCGCCGGTTGAATACTTTCGTGAGCTGGTGGATGCCGCGATGCAGCACCAGCGCGTTTCTGCGCAGGAGCTCACGTCCTTCTACGTGGTCAACCTGCTTGCCAGCTTCATGCACCTGGATCACTCGCCGGGTGCACGAGAAGACGAGGCCATGGGTGTCAGGTTGGTCAAGGCGCTTGCCGCGCAGGGAGCCAAACAACGCGACGAGTTGCGCCACGTCGGCGATCTGTCCTTGTTCATCTCCGGGTTCTTCTCCGACAGCCTCAATCGCCGTCTCGTCGACGTGGACTATTACATTCAGCTTGGTGAACACGCGTATGCGTCGCTCGCCCGGCGCGACGGCCCGTTCGGCGATGTCTTCGACGAGTTGTCGGGCAAGTTCGTGGCCTTCGTGGATGTTCTCAGCGAGGTCAGCGAGCACAGCGCGATGACAAGCAATGCTGACCTCCTCCGCCTGTACGAGAAATGGCTCCGAACGAAGAGCAGACGCAGCGGCGACTTGCTTGCTGCACGTGGGATCGTTCCGAGTGCGGCCGGCAACCGCCTTGTGCAGTAATAGCTGAGGCAACGACGGAAATCCGACACGACCCGCGGCAGGGCGTTCTGACCTGTTCGAAATCGTTCACATTGTAGATTTTTAGGCATTATGTTCGAGCAGGGAGGACAGGGCCGCTCGCGACTGCTGGACGCGGTGGTTCCTGGACTCGCGATCCTCGGAACATCTGTCGACTAAATTGTTATTACACTGACAATTACGGTTGACATCGTATCTCGGCCAAACGCCGCGGTGTCAGCGCCCTCGCGAACACTTTGTGAGGCTGCCACGCCACACAACTGTTCGATTGCCCGTCCTTGGTTGTGGACATGCCGATAGCAAGACTGTGATCGCGGGCTCGGCGTCTAATTGCGGTAAGGGTCAGCGGACGGCACCGCGTTTCACGGCCTCGCGTCGATAAGTTCAATATTTTCAGAGGTTATGGCAGTAGCGGTGAACCGGCGGCGTAGGACACGGCCCGCCGATATGGGCCAGCTAGGGTGTCACGGGTCGTTGGCCCGTTACGAGGGCATCATAATTGCATCTTAGGGCGCACGCAAAGGGAAGGAGCGGCAGCCACCATGGCGACGACAAAGGGGACGAAGGCGCCGGCGAAAAAGAACCGGTATAACGAGCTCAGGGAAATGCTCGAAGGGCGCCGCCGCGAGCTGATGAATGAGGTTCAGGGCAGGATGCGCGATGTGCGCGCCGATGGCAGCAAGGATCGCGAAGTGTACGACCAGGGAGAAAGCTCGGAAGTCGACATTCAGGAAGATATCGAATTCGCCCTTATTCAGATGAAGTCGGAGACGCTTACCAAGATCGACGAGGCGCTCCGGCGGCTCGAAGAGGGCACCTACGGAAACTGCTTCGAATGCGGCGAGGAAATCGGCGAGGCGCGCCTGCGCGCGCTGCCATTTGCGGTGCGCTGCAAGGATTGCGAAGAAGCCCGGGAGACAGCTGAGCAGCGCGAGCGCCTGGCGCAGAAACGCGGTGGCTCAACCCTCTTCTTCGACATGTCGAACTGACGTTCGGCTCGAAGCGAACACCTGAAGGGCGGCCCCGGAGGCCGCCCTTTCTGTTTCAGGGCTGCCATGAGTGACATTGACGAAACCCCCGATCTCCAGGAGGTGCCGGCTGCCAGCCGGTCGCTGAACATTCCCGATGAACTCCCGATCCTGCCGCTGAGGGATACGGTCCTCTTTCCGAACTCCTTCATGCCGCTGGCGGTCGCACGCGAAAGCTCCGTTCGGCTCATCGACGATGCGATTTCGGGCGGAAAGGTGATCGGTGTCTTCACGCAGCGTGACGCAACGGTCGAGGAGCCGCAGCAGAACGATCTGTTCCGCGTGGGCACGGCGAGCCAGATCCACAAGATGTTCAAGCTGCCGGACGGCAGCCTGCGGTTGATCGTGCAAGGGCTCGAGCGGCTTACGCTCGACGAGGTGACGTCCACGCGCCCTTACCTTCGCGCGCGCGCGCACTCGGTGCCTGAAACCCTCTACGAAACCGATCGTCTCGAGATCGATGCGCTGCTCCGCAACATCAAGACGAACTTCCAGCGTGTCGTATCGTTGTCGCCGCTGCTCTCGGACGACCTGCAGGCGCTCGCCGCCAATATCGCCGATCCGGGCCGGCTCGCCGATTTCATCGCGTCGAGCCTCACGACACTCGATACACCTGTCAAGCAGGAAGTACTCGAAACGCTCGATGTTCGGACCCGCATGGACGCCCTCAACCGAATCCTCATCAAGGAGCTCGAGGTTCTCGAGCTGGGATCGAAGATCCAGTCGCAGGTCCAGTCGGAAGTGGGAAAGAACCAGCGGGAGTATTTCCTCCGCGAGCAGATGAAGGCCATTCAGAAGGAGCTCGGCGAGGGCGACGACCAGACAAAGGAAATCGAGGAGCTCCAGCAGAAGATTGAGGCGGCGGGGATGCCCGAGGCGGTGAAGAAGGAGGCGCAGCGCGAGCTCGAACGCCTGTCGAAGATGCCCGTCGCGGCCGCCGAATACACCGTCTCACGCACATATCTCGACTGGCTCGTGATGCTGCCGTGGCAGAAGCGCACCGACGACGTGATTGACCTCCGCCGAACCAAGGACGTGCTCGACGCCGACCATACCGGCCTCGAGAAAGCGAAAGATCGCATCGTCGAGTACCTCGCGGTCCGAAAGCTGAATCCGGACGTCAAAGGACCAATTCTCTGCTTCGTCGGCCCGCCCGGCGTCGGCAAGACCTCACTGGCACGCTCCATCGCGCAGTCGCTGTCGCGCAAGTTCGTCCGCGTGTCGCTCGGCGGTATGCGCGACGAAGCGGAGATCCGGGGTCATCGCCGCACGTACATAGGCGCGCTGCCCGGGCAGATCATCCAGGGGCTGCGTCGGGCCGAATCGAAGAACCCGGTCTTCATCCTCGACGAGATCGACAAGCTTGGTGCGGACTTTCGTGGTGACCCGGCGTCGGCGCTGCTCGAGGTGCTCGACCCGGAGCAGAATTCCGCCTTCAGAGATCACTACCTTGACGTTCCATTCGATCTCTCCGACGTGCTGTTCATCACGACGGCGAACGTGCTCGACCCGGTTCCGGCTGCCCTTCGGGATCGAATGGAGGTGCTGGAGATTCCCGGTTACACCGAAGAGGAGAAGCTTGCCATCGCCCGCGAGCATCTCGTGGCGAAGCAGGTGCAGAATCACGGGTTGGCACCAGATCAGCTCGTCATCACCGATCAGGCGATCAGCGCAATCGTGCGGGGATTTACGCGTGAAGCTGGTGTCCGGAATCTCGAACGCGAAATTGCCGCAGTGTGCCGGAAAGCGGCGCGCCGCCGCGCCGAAGGCAACCCCGAACCGTTGGTCGTTACAGCAGACGTCGTAACGGAGCTGCTCGGTGCACCGCGATTCCTCGACGAGGAAATTCACGAGCGCACGAAGGAGCCCGGCGTCGCGATCGGACTGGCGTGGACCCCGGCAGGCGGCGACGTGCTGTTCGTCGAAGCCTCGCGGATGCCCGGCACCGGGTCGTTGACGCTGACAGGCCAGCTCGGTGAGGTGATGAAGGAGTCGGCGCGAGCCGCGCTATCGTGGTTTCGCGCGCACGCGCCTGCGTACGGCGCCGACCCCGATTTCTTCAAGAACGCCGAGATTCACCTGCATGTGCCATCTGGCGCGATTCCAAAGGACGGTCCGTCGGCCGGCGTAACGATTGCGACCGCGCTCGCATCCGAGGTGACCCGTCGTCCGGTGCGCGGGGACATCGCAATGACCGGCGAAATCACGCTGTCGGGCCGCGTTCTGCCCGTAGGCGGGATCAAAGAAAAGGTGCTCGCCGCTCGGCGCGCCGGCATTCGAGAAATCATCCTGCCGCGGCAGAACGAAAAGAACGTGAACGAAGATCTCACGGCGGAGCTGCGGAAGGAATTGACGATCCATCTGGTCCAGAGCGTTGACGAAGTGCTGCTGCTGGCGCTATTGCCCGACACGAAAGGCGCCCGGGAACGGACCGGAGATCGTCGTGTGCAGCCGAGGGTGCAATAGATCGGCGAAGGTTACAGGTTAGAGGTTACAGGTTACAGGTCACGCTTCGAGCAGCGCCAACCCCGCCAGGGTTTTCAGATCCACAATCTCGCGCTGCCCAATCATCGATTTGATCGTGGCAACTGAAAACGGGGCCGCTTCGATGTCCTCGTCTTCATCCCGATGGGCGGCTGGATCGCCCGCGGCAGGAGGCCGCAGGCCAATCGCGCGGTAGAAGTGCATTTCCTCGTCACAGTAGCCGGGGGTCGGGAAGAAGCTGCCGAGCAATTCCAGCGAGGAGGGGATCAGCCCGATCTCTTCATGACATTCGCGGATGGCCGCCGCCGTCGGATCTTCCCCGCGCTTGAGGCTGCCGGCCGGCAGCTCCCAGGCTGTCCCACCGATCGCGTGCCTGTACTGCCGCACCAGCACGATCTCGTCCTTGTCCGTTACGGGAACGAGTACCACGGATCCCGGATGGCGCACGATCTCCGCCTCCAGCTGTCCTCCACGCGGCAGCGTGATCGTTTCCACGTTTACGCTGAAAATCCGTCCGTCGAACACCTTCCGGATACGCACCGGGATGATGGGTCGCTCCATGTCGTTTCCTCAACGAGTCGTCGTCTTTGACTATCCGCGCGTCTCGGAGCTTCCGTCCTTCGATCTTCAATCAGGACGCCTGGAGCCCGACCGAGGGGCGTGGCCGGTGTCGGCCTGTTCCCACCCAGGCAGCTCTTCGAGAATGTCCACCAGGTCGTCTGGCAACGGCGCCGTAAATTCCATCCGATGTCCGTCACGCGGATGCGTGATCGCGAGCCGCTCCGCATGCAGGAACGGCCGATCCAGACGCTGCACTGCGCGAAGATCTCCGGGGACACGCCGGTGCACACCTCCATACACCGAATCGCCGACGATGGGATGTCCGATTGCGCTCAGATGTACGCGAATCTGGTGAGTCCTGCCGGTGTGGATCGCAACGCGGCATAATGTCACGCCGCGGAGATGGCGTGCGCGCGTGATCCGTGTAACAGCGTCTCTCGCACGTCTGGCCCGCGCAGACATTTTCTGCCGGTGAACGGGATCGCGACCGATTGCGGCGTCGATTCGCCGCCCGGCCTGAACTACTCCCCACACGAGCGCGACATATTCCTTTTCGACTTCGCGATCGTGAAACTGTCGCGCGAGCTCCTGGTGTGCCAGGTCGTTCTTGGCAATCACCATCACGCCTGAGGTTCCGCGATCCAGGCGATGAACGATCCCGGGCCGTGCTTCACCCCCGATCCCGCTCAGATCCTGCATGTGGTGAAGAAGCGCGTTCACGAGAGTACCGGACGCATGCCCGGCACCGGGATGAACCACCATTCCTGCCTGTTTGTTCAACACCGCGATGTCGCCGTCCTGATACAGGATCTCGAGCGGGAGCGGTTCGCCGGTCACGCTGGCCGGCTCGACCGGCGGGACCTCGACGCTTACTCGATCGCCCTCGTGCATCGTCAAGTTGGCGCGGGCATCTCGGTGCGCGACCGTGACGTGCCCCGCGGCAATCAATTTCTGAATCTGCGATCGGGAATGGCCTCCGAGAACGGAGACGAGGAACTGATCGAGCCGGTGCCCGTCGGAGTCAGACGTAACGGTGAATTCGAGCGGCACGGTTGCGCACCGGCTCTTACTGTTGACCCTTACCTTACGCCGCTGCGTTTACGCGGCCACTGTCGGCCGCCGCTCCATCTGCGGATGCTCAGGCGACTGGCGCGACAGCCACACGAGCATGATCAGGCTCAGAGGCGCCAGCACGAGCGAAATGAACTGCGACGTCGAGAACCCCAGCACCTCACCGCGCGGGTCGCCGCGGTAGATCTCGATGATGAACCGCGAGATCGCGTAGAGGAACATGTACGCCCAGAACGTGCGGCCGGCGAACGGCCGGCCGCGCCGCTCGGTGGCAAGGAGCAGGCCGAGGATTAACAGTTCGGCCCCTGCTTCATAGATCTGCGTCGGATGCAGCGGAATTCCGAGAGGCGTGCCGACGTTCGCGGCCGCCAGCGGATTCGTGAACGTGATCGCCCAGGGAACGTCCGCCGGCCGGCCGTAGCAGCAGCCGGCGGCCAGACACCCGAGTCGTCCGGTGACGTGGCCGAGCGCAATGCCAGGCGCAAAGACGTCGCACGTCGTCCAGAACGGGAGGCCGTGCCGCGAGACGTACCAGAAACCGACAACGACCGCGAGAATCAGGCCGCCGTAGAACACGCCGCCGGACCGCGCGAGGGTCAGCAGGTCTCCAGGCGATCGACTGAACTGATCGAAGTCGACGACGAGCAGGAGCAGCTTTGCGCCGATCAGCGCCGCGATGATGATGTAGATGCCGAGATCGAGGATGCGATTGGCGTCGAGCCCCCATTTGCGTGCGCGGCGCATTGCGAGCCAGAGGCCGAGAAGGTACGAAACGGCGAGCAGAACGCCGTAGGTGTAAATCGTGATCGGGCCGATGCTAAACAGCTCTGGATACACGGTGTCGTCCTATCTGCAGCAAATCGAGAATCATAAGCGAGACGCCCACTGTGATCGCGGCATCGGCGACGTTGAACGCCCAGAAGTGCCAATCCCGCCAGTAGAGGTCTACGAAATCGACAACGTACCCCGATCCCAGGCGATCGATGAGGTTGCCGGCGGCGCCGCCGATGATGAGCGCCAGGCCCAGCCGCGCCAGCCGCTGTCCAGCCGGCAACGTCGCACCGTACCAAGATAACGCACCGAGCGCGAGCGTGGCGACAATCGACAGGACGGCTGTCTTGAACGGGAACTCGGCCGCATTCATCAATCCGAACGCCGCGCCGTAATTGTGCACCCGCGTGAGATTGAAGAACGACGGAATGACGACGACGCTTTCATGAAGCTCCAACGTCGATCGCACGACTGCCTTGACGATTTGATCGAGCACGACGACGGCGGCTGCGATCGAAAGCTCGACCTGGAATCGGGTAACCGCCATCAACGATTGACCGGCTCGGCGAGCGCTTCGACGCAACGGTCGCACAAGCCGGCCCAGTCCGGCTCGGTCCGTGTGGATGGCACGTAACGCCAGCAACGATCGCATTTCACGCCGGATGCCTTTTCGATGCTCACGCCGAGGCGATCGGCGCCGTCACGTGCGCCTACCGTCAGCGCGACCTCCGACACGATGAAGAGCATGGGCAGATAGGCGCGATGCTGGTCGAGCAGCACGCCGATCGGCCCGTCGGCTTCGATGGTCACCTTCGCTCCCAGAGAGTTTCCAATCAGCTTGTCCTTGCGTTTCTGCTCGAGCGCCGCGTTCACTGTCTCACGTGCCTCGAGCAGCCGATCCCATGTTTCCAGCAAAGCGGGATTCCGAAGGTCGCCGACGTTCGGGAAGTCCTCCAGATGCACGGAGGGTGATTGCTGACCGGGCATATGCCGCCACAAATCGTCGGCAGTCACCGGCAGAATCGGCGCAAGCAGGCGCGCGAGGCCGTCGCAAATCCGATACATCGCCGTCTGCGTCGACCGGCGCTCCGGAGACTTTGCGGCGAACGTGTACATGCGGTCTTTGGTCACATCGACGTAGAACGCGCTGAGGTGAACAGTCGTAAGCGCGTTCAATGACTGCGCGACCGCTGAAAAGTCATATGCATCGTATGCGCGGCGCATCCGTTCGGCTGCCTCGGCGTAGCGAGCCAATGCATATCGGTCCACGACATCGAGGCGTTCGTACGGGACCATGTCAGCAGCCGGATCGAAGTCATAGAGATTTGCGACGAGAATCCGGCAGGTGTTTCGAAGCTTCCGGTACACGTCGATGACGCGCGTCAGGATCTCCTTGCTGACCCGGAGCTCCTCGGTGAACTCGGTCATCGCGACCCACAGCCGGATGATTTCGGCGCCGCTCTCCTTGATGACCTCCTGCGGGACGATGGCATTGCCCAGCGACTTCGACATCTTCCGGCCTTCGAGGTCGATGAGGAAGCCGTGTGTGAGCACTTCTTTGAACGGGGGCCGGCCTCGCGTGGAAAGCGCCACGAGCAGCGAGCTCTGAAACCAGCCCCGGTGCTGATCGCTCCCTTCCAGATACATATCTGAAGGCCACGTCAGATCCGGGTACCGCGGAAGTACCGCTTCATGACTGGACCCCGAATCGAACCAGACGTCGAGAATGTCGGTTTCGCGCTCGAATGCCTTGCCTCCGCACGACGGGCAGGTAAAACCAGGCGGAAGAAACTCCTCGATCGGGCGTTCGTACCATGCGTCCGCGCTGTACCTGCTCGAAGAGCGCGGCCGCACGTTGGATGAGCTCTGGGGTGATCACCGCCTCGCCGCAAGCCGTACAAGATTACTGCCGGTATCGGCACGCCCCACACCCGCTGCCGTGAGATGCACCAGTCCGGCCGGTTCGACACCATGTTGTAGATGCGGTCGCGGCCCCAGGCCGGAATCCATCGCACCTGGTTGTCGATGGCGTAACGCGCGGCTTCGCGCATCGTGCGCGATTGGCCGTCCTCGCACAGGATCACAGGGTCGCCGTCCATACGCACGAACCACTGTGACGTCGCGAGAAAGATCACGGGGTTGTGGCATCGCCAGCAGTGCGGATACTGATGAACCAGCGTCTCTCGGTGCCACAACCGGCCCCGTGCGGCGAGCGCCTCTTCCACGTGAGGATTCGCATCGAACACTCGTTGCCCGCCGAACAGCTCGACACTCTCGAGGAAATGGCCCCCGGGGCCCACGGGTGCGTAGATGTCGAGCCCGTACTTCATGCCGGTCAGGAAGTCGTCGGCGCCGTGGCCGGGCGCCGTGTGCACCGCGCCGGTTCCCTGCTCCAGCGTGACATAGTCTGCGAGCACGCTTACCGAGTCGCGTTCGTATAACGGATGGCGGAAGCGGATGCCTTCGAGTTGCTCACCTTTCATGCGGGCGATGGATCGATCGAAACGCTGACCGACGGCCGCGCCGACACGTTCGGCCAGCGCCTCCGCGACGATCACCGCGCGCCCATTGATGTCATATGCCGAGTAATCGAACTCGGGGTGAAACGCGACCGCGAGGTTCGAAGGGATCGTCCAGGGCGTCGTCGTCCAGATGAGAACCGACACCTCGCGTCCCGACAGCTCCGGTACGCGTTCCGCCAGTTGGGTCGCGGCCGCAGGGCTGAGCGGGAACTCGACGTAAATCGATGGCGACGCGTGATCTTCGTATTCCACCTCCGCCTCGGCCAGCGCGGTGCGGCAGTGGATACACCAGTGGACCGGCTTCTTTCCCTTGTAAACGAGGCCGCGCTCGACGAAGCGTCCCAACGCCCGTGCGATGTCGGCCTGATACCGATAGTCCATGGTGATGTACGGCTGATCCCATTGCCCGAACACCATCAGACGCTTGAATTCGCTCGTCATCACGCCGACGAAACGCTCCGCATAGGCGCGGCAGGCGCGACGAAGGTCGGCGCGGGACATCTGGCGCTTCTTCGGCCCGAGTTCGCGATCCACCCGCAGCTCGATCGGCAGTCCGTGACAGTCGTAGCCCGGCACGAACGGCGCGTCATACCCGGCCATCGTTTTCGACTTGACGACGAAGTCCTTGAGGATCTTGTTGAGCGCTGTCCCGAGATGGATCTGCGCGTTCGCGTACGGCGGACCGTCGTGCAGCACGAACTTCGGCGCGCCCTTCCGGCGCGCGCGGATGCGCCCGTACAGATCCATGGCCTCCCAACGCGCGAGCGCTTCCGGCTCGGCGGTTTGCAGGTTGGCTTTCATCGGAAAACCTGTCCGGGGCAGGTTTACTGTGTTTTTCCACTCAGGCATGTTGCCTACTACGAAATTCTATAATGGCGGGATGGCCACTCTCGAACGGGCCACCCCGGCTGCAGGGGACGTGCACGAAGAAGTCCTCGACAACGGCCTGCGCGTCCTCATTCAGGAAATGCACACGGCCCCGCTTGCCTCAGTGTGGTGCTGGTATCGCGTGGGCTCCAAGGACGAGACGACCGGGCTTACGGGCGTGTCGCACTGGGTGGAGCACATGAATTTCAAGGGCACCACCAACATCCCGCGCGACAAGGTCAAAGGCATCATCGAACAATTTGGCGGCTACTGGAACGGGTATACCTGGATCGACCAGACCACGTACACGGAGACCGCCACGCGTGACGCTCTCGATCGGATGCTGTTCATCGAAGCGGAGCGGATGACGAACTGCCTCTACGATCCGGAGGATTGTGAATCGGAGCGCACAGTCATCATTTCGGAGCTGCAGGGAGGGGAGAACGATCCGGACACGCTGCTCGATCAGGAGCTCACCGCGGTGGCCTTCAAGGCACACCCGTACCGCCATCCGACGATTGGCTGGCTCTCCGATCTGCAGGCGATGAACCGGGAGGACCTCTATTCCTACTACCGTCGATTCTACGTTCCCAATAACGCCACGCTGGTCATCGTCGGGGATATCGACAAGAGCGAAGCGATGCGCGGTGTCGTGCGTCACTTCGATCGCATCCCGCAGGCGAACGTATCCAGGCGCCCGCTGACAAAGGAACCGGAGCAGCTGGGCGAGCGACGGCTGACGCTCTCGCGCGAAGGAACCACCGCGTACCTGAAGCTCGGATATCGTGCACCGTCGATCTCTGATCCCGATTTCTTCCCGATGCTCGTGCTTGATGCCGTTCTCACGGGCGCCAAGGGTGTCAACCTTTGGGCAAGCTTTCGTACACCTCCGGCCCAGCGGAGCGCCAGGTTGTATCGTGCCCTGGTGGATCGAGGGCTCGCGTCATCGGTGTCGGGGGGGCTCGCGCCCACGGCAGAGCCGTTCTTGTACACGCTATCGATGACGGCCACGACGGGGACACCGCTCGCGCGGCTGGAGGAGATCGTCTTGAACGAGTTGGAGAGCGTACGCACCCGCGGCATCTCCACCGGCGAGTTGGAGAAGGCGGTTCATCAGCTGCGCGCACGGCTCGTCTTCGAAAACGACAGCATCACCAGCATTGCCCATCAGCTCGGCTACTTCGAAACGATCGGGAGCTGGAGATGGCTCAAGTCGCTGCACACCGCAATCGAGTCAGTAACGGCCGACCAGGTTCGCGCAGCGGCCTTTGAACGGCTCAAGTCGACTAATCGAACGATCGGCTGGTTCGAGCCAGTACCGATTGGCTCTGCAGGTGCCGCGTCAGCCGGCGAGGGGGCAGGCGCTGGACCTGTTTCCGCACGGGGCACTGTCCTCGGGGAACGATGACGGTCGCCGCGCATCGCGGGCTCTCGCCCGTTCGCACGGTGCTCGACAACGGCGCGGTCGTCATCGCCAAGCAGTCGCAGGCCACGCCGGCAGTTACCGTCCACGCGGCGTTCGGCGCCGGTACCGTTTTCGATCCACCGCATCTGTCTGGCCTCGCGCACTTCGTGTCGCGGACGATCGATCGTGGAACGGCGACGCGGCCGGCTGAGACGATCGCGGACGAGCTCGACCGACGAGGCGTATCGCTGGCGACCAGTGTGAACCGGCACGTTCTATCGCTGGTCTGCACGTGTCTGGTAGACGATCTTGAACCCATCCTCCAGATCCTTGCCGACATCGTCATGCATCCGGTGTTTCCGGAGAACGAGATCACGACGAGGCGGGCCGAGATTATCACCTTGATCCGTCAAGACGACGACAACCCGGCCGTCGTTGCGATGGAGGGATTTCTCGCAGAGTTGTACGGCCCGTCGCATGGCTACGGTAGGCGCCCACGCGGGACGCTGGACAGCGTCGAGGCGATCGATCGCGACGCCGTGCAGCGGTTCCATACGGCGCGGTTCGGCCCGGCTTCGCTCTCCCTCGTCATCGTCGGCGATATCGAGCCAGTGAGGGCGGTTGAAGCGGCACGTGCGGCGTTCGGTGAATGGCAGGCGCCTTCCCCCGGCACCGTCGAGCTCCCTGTTGCGCCGCCGCCTTCGACTCGGCGTGTGCGAGTCGTTCCGATGATGAACAAGGCGCAGGCGGACGTAGCCTACGGATTTACCAGCATTCGCCGCTCTGATTCGGACTATTACGCATTCTGGTTGATGAACAACATCCTCGGGCAGTACTCACTTGGCGGCCGACTTGGCGGCAGCATCCGTGAGCGGCAAGGGATGGCTTATTACGCGTTCAGCTCCCTCGATGCGAATGTGATCCCGGGTCCGTTGACGATCCGCGCCGGTGTCAGTCCCGCGAACGTCGAACGCGCCGTGGCGTCAATCGATGACGAGCTCTCCCGATTCGCCGCTGACGGGCCGACGGATGCCGAGATGGCTGAGTCGAAGCAATACCTCATCGGATCGATGCCGCGTACGCTCGAGACCAACATGGGAATCGCAGCCTTTCTCCAGACCGAGGAATTTTTCGCCCTTGGCGTCGACTACGACGTTCGCGTCCCGGATCTCCTTACGGCAGTCACGCGCGACGAGGTTCACGAGGCAGCGCGCCGGACCCTCAGACCAGCTCAAGCGACCGTGGTCGTCGCGGGCCCGTACACTGGCGACCTCCGATGAACCACACCGCCGTGAGGGCAGTGTTCTTCGACGTTGATTTCACTCTGATCTACCCCGGCCCGACATTTCAGGGCGAAGGGTATGCCGTGTTCTGCCAGCGCTATGGCATAGCCGTCGACCCTGCGCGGTTCCCCGGCGCAGTCAGCGCGGCGTCGTCGATCCTGTACGACGATCACAGCCACGTTTACGATGCCGGGATCTTCGTCCGGTATACGCGCCGCATCATCGAGGAGATGGGTGGGGCCGGTGAAACGCTCGATGCGTGTGCGGAGGAGATTTACTCCGAATGGGCCGCGTGCCAGCACTTCTTTCTTTATGACGACGTGGCGCCAGCGTTGCGCGAGCTTGCGACGCGCGGGCTGAAAATCGGCTTGATTTCCAATTCGCATCGCTGCCTCGCATCGTTCGAGCGCCACTTCTCGCTACACGGGCTCATTGCTGCCGCCATCTCGTCGTCCGAGCATGGTTACCTGAAGCCGCATCCCAGCATCTTCGAGTCGGCACTGAAGCTTGCCGGCGTGTCGGCACACGAGTCCGTCATGGTCGGCGACAGTTACCCGCACGACGTCGAAGGCGCCAGGCATGTCGGCATGCGCGGCATCCTGGTTCAGCGCACGTCACGAATGTCGGCAACGGTGCCTGCCGACGTACCCGTCATTCGCGGTCTTTCGGAACTGCCGGCACTCATCTCCTGACCGGAATGACGCGCGGTCCGGCTGAAGCCGCCCTTCGACGATGCTCAGGCGGCCCTGAGGCTCTCGAAGGGCCGGACACTACGTACTGACCGGTCTAGCTACTGACCGGTCCAGCAGCCACACTCACTGAGCACAAAGCACCAGGCACTGCGCACCAAAAGATGTTGTATAAATACTCGCCGCTGAACTCGTGTTCTTGACGTTCAGAGAGTCATCGGAGGGGTTATGTTCAGGCGACTGGTCGTAGGGGCGGTGTGCGTCGTGTGCCTCGGAGTGGCGATTGTGTCCGCCCAGGGGCGGCAGGGCGGGGCTGCACAGGGACGGCAGGGCGGGGCGCCAGCCGGTCCTCCGCAACTGCGAAGCGGCGAAACCTATCTTTGGCACGGGGAGCTGGTGTCGTTCGATCCGGCGAGCCGGACCCTGACAATCAAAACGCGGCTGCTCCGGCAGGCTGCGACCGAGGTAGAGCGATTGAACGTGGGCGATCGCGTGTTGCTGACGTGGTCAGGTCAGGACATCCACGCCGGCGCCGTTCGCCGGGTCGCCAAGTACGACCCTGCGCAGCGCATCGTCGAATTCTTCGCGCTGCCGGCGGAGCTCGGAGCGCGCGATGTCGCCGGCGATCAGATTACGGTCAGGGTGCGTGTTCCCGAGGCGGCGGTCGGCGGGGTCAAGGGACTGAAACCGACGGACTGGGTCACGGTCATGGCACGCCAGCGACCCGCGAGCGACGCCGAAGCCATCGCGACCGTCAGCAGATACGTGAAGTCGCAGAACTAGCGACGCGCAGGCTCAAAGCCTGCGCGCTACGCTTTGGCAGTGCCATCAACCCGGCGGCCAGTTCAGGCCGCGTCCCGCCAGCAGGTGCAGGTGAATGTGAAACACCGTTTGACCTGCCTCGCGGTTCGTATTGAACACGGTCCTGTATCCTCGCTCATGGTACCCGTGCACCTTCGCGAGTGAGGCGGCTCTCCGCATCATCACGCCAATCAACGCATCGTCTTCGGCTGAAAGCTCGTTCAAGGACGCGATGTGCTTCTTTGGAACGATCAGCAGATGCAATGGGGCCTGAGGGTTGATGTCCTTGAACGCCACGAGCGTTTCGTCCTGATGCACCATCGCGGCCGGAATTTGTCCTGCGATGATCTTGCAGAAGAGGCAGTCACTCATTCGAGTTGGATCATAGCCGTTCGCGGGATTCCCTGCAGATCGCTGCGCACCCCTCGCAACCGCAACCGAGGCCGGCTCGACACAAGTCTCCGGACATCGTCTTCCTGTCCAAGTCCGAACTCCATCAGGAGCCACCCGTTCGGCGCGAGCTTCGCCGCAGCGGCGTCAAGGACGCCGGCGATGTCCCGCAGACCTTCGCTGCCGCCAAACAACGCGACATCCGGTTCATGACGCACATCCGCGGACAACGCCGGTTTGTCGCCGTCCTTCACGTACAGGGGGATTCGCCGTGATGATCTCGAACGGGCCCGGGACGCCGTCGAGGTACGACGCGGTCACAAACTGGATACGGTCAGCCACTCCATGTCGCACGGCATTCGCGCGTGCGACAGCAAGCGCGGCGGCCGACACGTCGGAGGCGACAACCACGGAGTCAGGATATTCGTGTGCCAGCGACACCGCGACGCAGCCGCTGCCTGTCCCGATATCTGCAATCTGAATTCGCCTGGACACGTAGTTCCCCGCGTTCAGGGCTGCGGAGAGGAGCTTGACGGCCTCTTCGACGATGAACTCAGTTTCCGGCCGCGGGATGAGGACCGCAGGCGTAACCAGAAAATCGAGATCCCAGAACTCGCGCACGCCGACGATGTAGGCGGTCGGCTCGCGGCGCTCGCGACGGGCTATCCACTCGGAGAAAGTCGGCTCGAGCGCTGCGGGTGTCGGGCCCGATCGTTCCGCGAGCAGCCGCGCCCGATCCCAGCCGAGTATGGTGCGCGCATACACATCGACGTCGATCGACGCCTCGGCGTCGGCGATGCCCGCGGCCACCAGCCGCGCGCGTGCCTCTACCAGCTTTTCGTGCAGCGTCAATTGACCGTGGTCGCTTCCTTCAGTTTCTCGGCGGTATAGAACGAGATGACCTGGTCGAGGATCTCGCCGGGGTCGCCTTCGAGCACCTCGTGCAGCCGATGGGTGGTGAAGTTGATCCGATGATCCGTGATGCGGCTCTGGGGGAAGTTGTAGGTTCGAATCTTCTCGGAGCGCTCGCCGGTGCCCACCTGACCGCGCCGCTCCTTCGCGATCGCTTCCTGCTGTTTACGCATCTCCACTTCATAGAGGCGCGCGCGCAGCACCTTCATCGCTTTCGCGCGGTTCTTGATCTGCGATTTCTCGTCCTGCTGTGACACGACCATGCCTGTCGGAATGTGTGTGATGCGAACAGCCGAATAGGTCGTGTTGACGCTTTGCCCTCCTGGTCCGCTGGAGCAGAACGTGTCGATCCGCAGGTCCTTTTCGTTGATTTGAATGTCGACTTCCTCGGCTTCCGGAAGGACCGCCACCGTCGCCGTGGAGGTGTGAATCCGGCCGCTGGCCTCCGTAGCGGGCACACGCTGAACGCGGTGTACGCCGCTTTCGTACTTGAGGCGACTGTAGACACCCCGTCCGTCAATTGACGCGATGATTTCCTTGAGCCCGCCCGTGGCGCTGTCACTCGTCGACATCACCTCGAGCTTCCAGCCTTGACGCTCGGCAAAGCGGCTGTACATGCGGAACAAGTCGCCCGCAAAGAGCGCGGCCTCCTCGCCGCCGGTGCCGGCACGGATTTCAAGGATCACGTTCTTTTCGTCGTTCGGATCCTTCGGGACCAGAAGGATGCGAAGCTCGGCCAGGAGCGCGTCGCGCTTCTGCACCAACGTGGCGAGCTCCTCTGTCGCCAGTTCCCGCATCTCCACGTCGGCTCCGCGTACGAGCTCCTCGGCGCCCTCGATGTCCTTTTGCACGACCTTGTATTCCCGGTACTTCTGTACGAGCGGCTCGAGGTCGGATAGTCGCTTCGCGGCCCTTCTGTATTCAGAAGCGTCCGACTGCACCTCGGCCGTGCCGAGCCGCGTGGCCAGCTCTTCATACTGCGATTCAACGGAACTCAGCTTGTCGAACATCATCCTCCCGAGACTGGCGGCATGAATGCGACCTCATCGCCGTCGTGTACGACTGCTGTCATTCGAGCGTACTCGGCATTCACCGCGACGGACATCGTGCGCTCGTACTCCGCAAGTGAGGGCATCTCGGCTGTCAGCGAGCGCCAGAGCGTTTGGACCGTCGTCGAATCCGGCACTTCACGCGTCAGCTCGCCGGTACCAGCCAGGTCGCGGAGACGCGCAAAGAGCCGCACGGTTACGCGCATGCAATTCGGTGCGCCACCTGTTTTGCCGCTTCGTCCTCCGGATCGGCCGTGGCGCCCTCGAGCCAGACTTCACCGCCCTCGAAGTGCTCGCGCTTCCAGATGGGCACGATCTGTTTGACGCGTTCGATAGCGTACCGACACGCAGCGAAAGCATCCCCGCGATGCGGCGACGTCGCGGCGATGATTACGCTGGCCTCGCCGATGTCCAGCCGTCCGATTCGATGGTGAATACCCAGACGAACGGTCGGCCACGCTATCTGTGCTTCTTCGACAATCAGCGACAGCGCGCGCACGGCGAGGGGTACATACGCTTCGTACTCGAGAAACCGCACTCGCCGCCCCTGATTGTGATCTCGGACCAGGCCGGTGAACGTGGCAATCGCGCCGTCCGTCCCCCCGTACGTAGTGTCCGGCTTTAGCCGGACTGACTCCTCGTCCTCGTACGTAGTGTCCGGCTTCAGCCGGACAACCTCGCGCGTCAGTGCGTGCACATCCAGCGGCTCGGAGGTCACCCCCACCTGGGCCATACATTCAGTATACCGAGTCAGTTGGACGCCATCGCTCGCCGCCACACAGTCGCCTCACATGTGCGGCGGGTCTGAGGCGCAGCCTCGCTAGTAATTCCAGAAATGATTCATGGGCCCCTGGCCGCGTCCCAGATTCGGTGCGTGGCGGATAGCTCCGGCAACGTACTGCTGGGCATGCGGCACCGCTTCTTCTAGCGAATTGCCGAGCGCCAGCCGGGCGGTGAGTGCAGCAGCGAACGTGCAGCCCGTGCCGTGCGTGCTCCGTCCTGCCACCCGCTCATTGCGAAATTCCAGGAACCGGTGCCCGTCGTACAGGAGATCGACAATGTCGGTGGAAACAAGATGACCGCCCTTGATGATCACTGCGGTCGGACCGTGAGCTCCGATCCGCTTTGCCGCCTCGCGGCGGTCGGCATCGGTGCGGATGGTGAGGCCGGACAGCCTTTCTGCCTCAGGTATGTTGGGCGTCACGACGAACGCACGCGGCAGCAGCTCCGTCTTCATCGCTGCAAGCGCTTCGTCGTCAATCAGTGCGTCGCCGCTCTTCGCGATCATGACGGGATCCACGACCAGCAAAGGGATGTCGAGATCCGCGACGGCGGCCGCGACGGCTTCGACAATCGCAGCCGTGGCGAGCATGCCGGTTTTGGCCGCGTCGGGCCGGATGTCCGAGACGATGGTTTCGATCTGCGCGGTGACGAGGTCGGAGGAAACCGCCTCGAAACCCGTTACGCCGACTGTGCTCTGCGCGGTGACGGCGGTGATGACGCTCAGTCCGTAGACGCGGTGTGCCGCGAACGTCTTGAGATCGGCCTGGACCCCTGCGCCGCCACTGGGGTCACTGCCTGCGATGGTAAGGGCGCTACGCATACTGTCGCGGCACGCTGAAATCGCGGCGCGGAAGCACCGCTACGAGGCTATCGCGTATCCGACCTGACCAGGCGCCAGAGCATCGGAGAGATGCCGGCCGCTGCGGCGATCTTCAACAGATCCGCCATGACGAACGGATATACACCGGCAATGAGAGCGGCGTGGAGGCCCAGGGGAGGAGTCTGGACGAGGCTTTGGGCGAAGAACGCCAGCCACAGCGCTCCGAATCCATAAACAACCACGAGTCCCGCGAGCATCGCGAGAAACGACGTGACGTACCGGCGATCGAGTCCTCGCTCCGCGAGGCGGCCAACAACCCACGCGGCAATCGGGTATGCCATGAGATACCCGCCCGTCGGGCCGATGAGCCGCATCGCCCCCGGCGGAAGGAGCGGCGAAGGCGCGAACACGGGCAGACCGATGACGCCTGCGAACAGATACAGCAGCTGGCTTCCAAGCGCGAGCTTCGATCCCAGCACCAGTCCGGCGACCAGGACCATCATGGGCTGCAACGTAAATGGGACAGCCGTGAACGGCAGCGGAACGCTCACTTGAGCGGCGGCGGCGGTCAAGCCCGCGACGAAAACCATTGCTGCCAGTTTGGTGGCCCACGGATGCGCGTCCGCGCGTGAGGCCAGCGTGTCGATAAAAGTGGCGGTCGATCCCGTCGAATTCATCATCGCGGATTGTATCGCAAGGGTCAGAGCCCAATAAGGCTCAACGTCCGAGGACGAGCAGGTACTGATATCGAAGCGTCTGGTTCGCGACGACGCGAAGTCCGGCTGCCTGTGCGTCTCGTTCGACCGCGGCGCTTTCGACACGCACACCTTCGTCCGGCGACGGTCCCGGCCCGCCGCGGCCGGGCTTGTAGTTCACGATGCCTATGCGCCCCCCAGGCTTGAGAGCCGCCGCCGTATTGCGAAGAAACGTCACGCGGTCTTCGACCTCCGGGTACGTGTCGACAATCAGCACAGCGTCCAGCGATCGCAACGGCAGGTTCGGGTCGCTGTCAGACCCGCGTCGCGTTTCTACGTTGAGCAGTCCTTCTCGGGCAACCCGGCGACGAACGGCCTCGAGCATCTGCGGCTGTACGTCCGTCGCGAACACCCGGCCGTTGGGACCGACACGACGGGCAAGCCGAATCGTGAACCAGCCGGCGCCGGGGCCGATGTCAGCGACCATCGCGCCATCCGCGATACCCAGCGCGTCCATGATCTCGTCCGGTTTCTGCCACGCGTCGCGGTCGGGTCCTTCGAGCAGCCCGAGATCCTTCGGAGGAAACAGGCTGCCGTGACGGCCGGCCGCAGGAGGCTCCTGAGCGTCGACATTGATACCGGGGGACGCAGCCAGCACCGCGGCGACGAACAGGTGCCTCGTTCTCACGGCTTTCCCTCTCCGACGACTCCAGGACGGGTCATGGTTTCTGCCGACAAAATGCGTGTGAGCTGTCGCTCGTCCATCAGCCCTTTTTCCAGCACGATCTCACGAATCGAGCGTCCCGTCCGCACTGCTTCCTTCGCGATTTCCGCCGTCTTGGCATACCCGAGATACGGGCTCAGCGCGGTGGCCATCGCCGTGCTGCGGTCGAGCAGTTCATGGCAACGCGCGGCGTCCGCCTCGATTCCTTCGACACACCGCATCCGCAGCACGTTCATCGATTCCCTGAGAATCGTGGATACATGAATGGTATTCCAGGCGATAACCGGCATCATCACATTGAGCTCGAGCTGTCCGGCCTCGCCCGCGGCTGCAACCGTGAGATCGCAGCCCATCACCTGGTAGCAGACCTGATTCACCATCTCCGGGACGGACGGATTGACCTTGCCCGGCATGATTGAGGAGCCGGGCTGAACGGCGGGCAAGGTAATCTCGCTGATGCCGGCTCGAGGCCCCATGCTGAGCAGGCGCAGGTCGCTGGCAACCTTTCCCAGTTCCACAGAGAGTCGTCGCATTGCGCCGGAATAGCTCACGACGTCGCCCATGCTCTGGGTCACTCGAAACCGGTTGGCCGCTGGCTTGAGCGGCAGTCCGGTGTAACGGCTCAAATTGCGAATCGCGATCGAAGCGTACTCTTCACCTGCGTTGAGTCCGGTACCGACCGCTGTTGCTCCGAGGTTGAGCTCGAGCAGCCCCTTTGCGGCATGTTCGACTTCGTCGGCGCCACGGGCGACGCAGTCCGCGTATCCCCCGAATTCCTGACCGACGGTCATCGGCACCGCATCCTGCAGGTGCGTCCGTCCGACCTTGAGGACAGCGTCAAAATCGTTTGCCTTTTTCGCGAACGCAGCTGCGAGGTCGCGCGCTGATGCCACCAGCGCGCCGTTGATCATCAGCAGCGCGAGGCGGGTTGCCGTCGGAAACACGTCGTTAGTGGACTGGCTCATGTTGACGTGATCGTTCGGGTGCACCTGTTGGTAGTCGCCTCGATCACCACCCAGAATTTCGGCAGCCCGATTAGCCAGCACTTCGTTCACGTTCATGTTGAACGATGTGCCGGCGCCAGCCTGATACACATCAACCACGAATTGGTCGCGAAGCGCGCCTCCGAGCACCTCGTCAGCGGCGCGCACGATGGCGTCGGCGATAGCCGCATCGAGTCGGCCGAGCGCGGCGTTTGCCTGTGTCGCGGCCTTCTTGATCAGCACCGCCGCGACCACCAGATCGGTAGGGGCGCGAAGTCCGCTGATTGGAAAGTTGGCTACGGCGCGAGCGGTCTGAATGCCGTAGTACGCGTCGGCGGGAACGGAAAACTCACCGAGAGGATCGCGCTCCGTTCTGAATTGCATGGTAGTCGCGGAGGCTCACGCTCGCTCTGTAAATTATACTGCTCGGATGGCATCAGCGTTTTTCGAGAGCGTCCTGACGCTCATCGTCCGGACCTCGACCGACCTTCCGCCAGACGTCCGCACCGCGATGAAAGCCGCGATGACAACGGAGACCGCCGGGACCCAGTCGGCGCAGGCGCTCTCGATCATCGGGCAGAACATCGACCTTGCCGCCGATTGCGAAGGCGCGATCTGTCAAGACACAGGCATGCCGACCTTCGAGGTGAAGGCCCCGATCGGCGCGAATCAGATTCTCATGAGACAACAGATCCGCGAAGCGGTCGCCGAGGCCACACGCCGTGGCAAGCTGCGCCCGAACTCCGTGGATTCGATCACGGGAGAGAACTCAGGCACGAACCTCGGGCCGGGCACGCCGATCATTCATTTCGAGCAGTGGGAGAAAGAAGACGTCGAGGTCAAATTGATATTGAAGGGCGGGGGCTGCGAGAACATGAACGCGCAATACTCCCTGCCCGCGGAGCTTCCGGGGCTCGGTCGGGCCGATCGCACCCTCGAAGGTGTCCGCAAGTGCATCCTTCACGCCGTGTGGCAGGCGCAGGGAAAGGGATGCGCACCCGGAGCGGTTGGTGTCTGTGTTGGCGGCGATCGCACATCAGGCTACGTCCACGCAAAGGAGCAGCTCTTTCGCACGCTCGACGACCTCAACGGCGACCCGAGACTGGCGCTGCTGGAAGCGTCGATCATGGGTGAAGTGAACAGGCTTGGCATCGGAACGATGGGCTTTGGTGGGCGAACGTCTCTGATCGGCTGCAAGGTAGGTGTACTCAACAGGCTCCCGGCCAGCTTCTTCGTGTCAGTCGCCTACGACTGCTGGGCGTTCCGCCGCCTCGGGGTCGTGCTGGACGGCCGTACCGGTGAACTCAAGGAGTGGCTCTATCGCGATCCCTCCACGCCCATGGCGGCACTGGCCGACCAGGCCGGCTTCCAGCGTACGGGGCGCGAAATCACGCTGAGAACGCCTCTCACGGAGGAGCAAATGCGCGCGCTCACCGTGGGGGATGTTGTTCTTGTGTCGGGACGTGTTTATACGGGGCGTGACGCGGTGCATGCGCATCTCATGAAACACGCCCCGCCTGTCGATCTCAATGGGTCAGTGCTTTATCACTGCGGTCCTGTGGTCGCAAAAAGAGATGATCGATGGATAGTCACCGCGGCTGGTCCGACCACGAGTATCCGTGAGGAGCCCTATCAGGCGGATATCATCCGACGCTGCGGCGTGCGCGCGGTAATCGGCAAGGGCGGGATGGGGGCAAGGACACTCGGCGCGCTGCAGGAAGCGGGCGCCGTGTACCTGAACGCCATCGGCGGAGCAGCTCAGTTTTATGCCCGTGCGATCGATCGTGTGGAGGGCGTCTCGCTCATGGAGTTCGGGACACCTGAGGCGATGTGGCACCTGCACGTGACCGACTTCCCGGCCATTGTCACCATGGATGCGCGCGGCAACAGCCTCCATAAGGACGTCGAGCAGGAATCGGCCAAAGAGCTTGCAGGGCTCGCGGCGGTCGCGACGTAGAGCGAAATTCTTATAAACCTTAGTTGTACAACGGGTTAGGGGCCTCTGTTGCGCTTGCTGAGAGTGACGGCGGAGCTTATAATCAAAGCGCAGGGTTTCCTAGGAGTATTCAGACGATGATCAACGTGTCCTCAACGGCGGCATCCAAGATCAGCGAACTGCTTTCCGAGGAAGGGAAGGCGGGCAGCGGCCTGCGCGTGTTCGTACAGGGCGGGGGCTGCTCGGGATTTCAGTACGGCCTGATGATCGAGGAAAACGGCGGCGACGCCGATCAGGTCTTCGAATCAAACGGCGTGAAGCTCTATGTCGATCCGGTGAGCATCAGCTATCTGAAGGGCGCCGAAGTTGATTTCGTCGAGACGGTCACCGGCGGCGGGTTCACGATCAGGAATCCGAACGCGGTTTCCACTTGCGGCTGCGGCCAGTCTTTCAACGTATAACCGGCAAGTGAAAAGTTGAACGTGAAAGTCGAAAGTAAGTTCAAAGTACTTTCGCCTTCACTTTTGACTTTTCACTTTTGACTTCGAACTTGACTGTGACCACCCTTCAAGATCTCACACGCCTCAAACCCGCCGGGGGCAAACGGTCCAGCAAACGAGAACAGATTGTCAATGTCTTCCTGCGTCAGGAGGGGCATCTCAGCGCTGACGACCTGGTCGATCTGATCCGTCGCGAAGATCAGCGGATCAGCCGCGCCACCGTCTACCGAACGCTGCAGTGGATGATGGACGCCGGCATTGCACGTAAGGTCGACTTCGGCGAAGGTCGCTTCAGGTTCGAGCATTCGTACCGCCAGCCGCGTCACTTTCACCTGATCTGCAAGACCTGTCATCGATCGTTCGAGTTTCTCAGTTCCGACATCGAAGGGCTGATCGAGGATGTGGCTGCCGCGCGCAGTTTCTCCGCCTCGCAGAGCGTCGTCCAAATCTATGGCACCTGCGAAGAGTGCCGAACGGGGCGGCAGTCGAGCATGTCGGACGGCCACAAGGATCTGCTGTTTGCGCGCGACGCGCTGCGCATTGCAATTGCTACCGAGCGGAGCGGTCTCGAGTTCTACAGCCGTGCCGCGCGACTGACCCGCGACGCTCGCGGGCGGAAGGTATTCGAAGATCTCGCCAAGGAAGAGAAGGAACACCTCAGCAAGCTCGAGACGCGATACGGCGAACTGCTTCAGCGTGACCCTCAGCTCGAATCGAGACCGACGTTTCTGTTTTTCAAAGGGGCCGCGAACGGACTGTTTGCCGAGGGCGCCGATCGACTGTCGCGCGGCGTGAACGATCAGCAGGCGCTCCTGATTGGCATCCGTTGCGAGCGTGGCTCGCACCGCTTCTTCAAGAAGTATGGAGAGCGTTTCGAGGACTCTGAAGGCAAGCAGGTGTTTCTGGAATTTGCCGACGAGGAACGGCAGCACCTGGAATTGCTGATACGGGAGTATCGTGCCCTGGTGAAGCGACAGGGCCATCGTCGGCGAACGGGCCGTTCCAACTCATCCGCCGCACGGGCGGCACGGTAGTCTTCGACCTTTCGACCTGACTCCGGTCATCACCCTCCCGCCTGACACCGCGCGCGGTTCTGTCCAGCGTGGAGCGTCGCCTCGATGAACCATATGAATTCGGCCGGGTCCGCGATTGAGCTCAGAGGGGTCAGCAAAGCGTATGGGGCTCTGCGCCCGCTGCGCATCGATCACTTCGCGCTGCGACCGGGCCAGACAGTGGCGCTTCTCGGATTCGATCGGGCTGCGGCTGAAGTACTGGTGAACCTGATTACGGCTGCAACCTTGCCGGACGCGGGTGAGGTTGAAGTATTCGGCTCTCGCACCAACTACGTAACCGACTTCGACGCATGGGTTCGCCTGCTCGATCGATTCGGCATCCTCAGCGAGCGCGTCGCTCTCCTCGACGAGCTGACGGTGGAGCAGAACCTCGCCTTGCCGTTGTCGCTCGAGGTCGACGATATGCTGCCGGAATTGCGCCGCCGCGTGGGAAAAATCGCCGACGAAGTTGGCATCGGAGCGACGGAACGGACGCAGCCGATGCGAGGAGCCGGTGCCGGCCTGCGCATGCGTGTGCGTCTCGGCAAGGCGCTGGCGCTCGATCCCTCGGTTCTCCTCGCGGAGCATCCCAATGCTGCCGTCCCACCTGGTGAGCTTTGGCGCTTCAGCGGTGATCTGGCGGCGGTCGCGGCGCAGCGTGGGCTGGCCGTGCTCGTACTAACGGCGGACACAGCGTTTGCCGCATCCGTATGCAAACACGTGCTTGAACTGCGTCCCGCGAGTGGTGAACTGGTGCAGGCATCGCGCTGGAAGCGCTGGTTTGCACGCGATGGCGCATGAGCGGTTCGTTTGCACACGTTTCGATCGACCCAGCCCATCCGTAGCGGCAGTTTGGAACAGAACTTGGAACTGCTCGGATTAGGGTCGGCAGGGTACGACCCGCGGAGGTTAGTCGACGTGGCGAACGGCACGATTAAACGGCTGGTGCGGGATCGCGGTTTTGGATTCATTCGTGACGACGGTGGCCAGGAGTGGTTCTTCCACCGCAGCTCAGTGAAAACCGGAACCTTTGAGGAGCTCAACGAAGGACAGCGGGTTGCCTTCGACGAGGAGCCTTCGGCGAAGGGACCCCGGGCAGGCAATATCCGATCGGACGCTGCGTAATCGTCTGTCGCGGTTCGTCAACACGGCGGGCGCTGGCGGAACCGTCGCGCGTGGTTCTGCTATGCACGCGATCGGCTCGGACTGTACCGGTGAAATTGAAGGCGGGTCTCCCGGCCCCGTCCAGGGGCCGGGTGTGGCGTGTCAGCTTTCGATCAAGCGTACGTCACCCGCGCGCGGTCCCTTGGTGGAATCTTCCGACTGAAATTCCACACGCTGCCCTTCTCGCAGCAGCTCGAAGACCGCGCCCCGTACGGCACTGCGATGGAAGAAATGCTCGATGCCGCCTTCATCGCGAATGAAGCCGAAACCTTTGTCGATGAGGAGGCGTGCGATAGTTCCCTGTGGCATGGCCGTGTCCTCCGATGCGCGTATCCTGGGGCAAATCCCAGGCGCTCCATGAACCGCTGGTGAGCGAAGTATGAAGCCACTATGAAGCCACCGCGAATGTAGCGGTCCCAGCGCGCACCGGTGCCCTGAAAGCGCGGCCAGTGTAGGAAGTCCGGACGGGGAAGTCAAGAAGTGCCCGAACTCCTTGTGCATGTGCAGATTGCGCTCAGTGAATCGTCTCGGTACGATGGGCGCAGATGACAATCGGCATCATCCTGGCGGCGGGGAACTCGACACGAATGGGGTCTCCCAAAGCGCTCTTGCCCGACCCTGATGGGCGGCCGTTCGTGGCACGGCTGACTCGGACATTTTCCGAAGCGGGCGTGGCCGAGATCTACATCGTCACCGGCAGCCAGCACGACGCTATCGTCGCGGCCATTGCGGCCGACGGCCCAGCAACGTACCCGTCGTTCTTCAACAACCCGAAACCGGAACGCGGGCAGCTGTCTTCGTTGTGGATTGGCCTGGATGCGGCAGCTCGACCCGAGGTCGAAGCGATTCTCGTCACGCCTGTGGACATTCCGATGGTGCGTGCCTCGACAATCAGGCAGATCGTCGAGGTGTGGCAGAGGCAGCGCGCTCCCGTGGTACGGCCGGCCGTGGGGGTCCGCCACGGACATCCTGTGTTATTCGATCGGTCGTTATTCGACGAGCTGCGAAAAGCGCCGCTCGACCAGGGCGCGCGCGCCGTCGTGCACGCGCATGCCGATCGCATCGTGAATGTGCCTGTGGAGGACGAGGGGTGCCTCGTGGACGTGGACACCCCTGCCGACTATGACGCGCTGATGCGAGACGCGACCTGAGCGATCAGCGCACCTCGTTGTAGATATTTTCGATATTGGCCTGCACGCGAGCGGGTTGCGGCATTCCGTAGCCCTTGTACTTGTCCGGCATCGCCCAGGTCTTGGTAATTTCCGCCGCGCTCTTCCCTGACTTCTTGGCTTCGCGCACGGCATTCAGGAAATCGCGGTTGAATTCGGCGTACTCGCGAAGGTCGTTCGGCGTCATCACGGTACTGTGACCGGTGATGATCGAATCAACGGATTTGGACGTTGCGGTGTACGCCTTCATCAACGTGTCTGGAATCTGCTCGCCGCTCCCACCGTTGTTGTAGTCGAGCAGCGGAAGGTTCTTTGCCGAGAAGATATCACCGGCATGCATGACGCGCAGCGTCGGGAAGACGACCCAGGCATCGCCATTCGTGTGGCCCCGCCCGAAGTAATGCAAATCGATCCGATCGTTGCCGTTGCCCAGCGTCATCGTGTCCTTGAATGTTCGCTTGGGGAGTCCATGTCCGCCATGCTGTGCGAACACGTTGACAGGCGGGTTGGGGATGCTCGTCACCGGCGCCATCTTCTTCATGTTGGCGGCCGTATTTTCATGAGTGACGACGTCCACGCTGGCGGGAAAGTCGACGTTGCCGCTGACATGGTCCCCGTGCGTGTGCGTGTTGATGATCACCGTCACCGGCTTGTTGGTGAGCGTCTTGATCTTTTCGAGCAGCGGCTGTCCCCAGCCGGGATTCTTGGTGTCGACAACCGTGACGCCATTTGCCTGCACGAACACCGCGGTGTTGCCTCCGCCGCCACGCAGCATGAAGAGGTTGTCCTTCAGCTTCTCGACTTCGATGACCATCGGGGCCGGCGGCTGCTGTGCCGCGGCAACAGCAAGGGACAGCGTTCCTGCTGCAATGAGAGTCCCCAAAACGAGCTTTCGTCTCATGCCATGCCTCCGTCGGGAAAACGGCCGCCCTATTGTTGATCAGCTGGTGGCATTCCTGACAGTGCGTCGTGGGCGATGCCGTGATGCGGCGTGCCGGTTCCCTAGCTCAACCGGACGAGCGGAATGCCACGTACCCAGACCCGTAGGGGCGGGTCCTTTTGGACCCGCCAGTCGCGTGGCTGATTCACCGCCTCTGCGAAGTGGTCTGCCGGCTGACACAGCCCTTGTTCGACTCCTCGAAGCCCTCGAACAGCCTGTGTGCATTTACGCCGGCGAGCGTGTCGAGACGATGGGGCTGTCCTTTCTCGACCGTGTATCGTGCGACGGTCCCTTTCGACCGCAGGAATTCGGCCTCGCGCTCCATTTCGCCGTGCCACATGTACTCGTCGGTCTCGCCGACGTACATGAAGACGCACATATGCGAAATCGCCTCGAGCTTCACGGGGTTGGGCCGCCACATGTAGCCGGGGAATGCGGTGACCGTCAGGAAATACTGCGGATTGGATGCCGCCACGTGCAATGCCGCGATGCCGCCATTCGATGGGCCGGCGATATGAAACTTTCCGCCCTGAATACGGTAGTCGGCGAGTATACCCTTGAGGAATTCGGGGATGATTCGCGCTCCATCCTCGAAGAACAGCTGCCCGTCCGGTGCGGCGGGTGCGATGACGATGTAGCCGCGCCGTTCAGCCTCCGCGCGGAAGTTGCGGTTGAGGATGTTGTCCACAGTATTCATCGTTTGTGGACCGCCGCCGAAGGCCAGAATCGCCGGATAGGCTTTCGTCGGATCGTAACCGTCGGGTACGACCACCTTGTAGCGCACATTCATGCCCGCCACCTGCTTCGATTTCTCGAGCACCTCCGCGCGCAGTGGCGAGGTCGTGAGCATTGCGGCAACCATGACCATCAGTGTTGCCACGATTGGCGTCGGCTGCGGGCCTTTCATCGTGCGTCCTTCCTGCGTGACTCGAGCGGCAGGCGTCTGTTCGGGTAGAGCGCCCGGTCATGCTCAGCGCGGATGATCGGCCCCACGCGGTGGGGCTGTCAAGCCGTGCTCACCTTATACGGGCCGTATGAAAAGGTAGACACGTGCGCATTACATGCCCTCGAGATCCCTTGGTATTAGGTGACCGCCCAGCGGCATCACTATTGCGCGCGGTTGAGAAGGTACAACTGCAAAGGACGGAGACATATGAGACTGGTGCTTGCGTCGATGTTGGTGGTGCTTGCCTCGCCCTTGTACGCGCAGGAGAAGGAACTCAACGAAACGAACATGGGCAGCTTGCGTCATGAAGGCAATGCCATGCTCAACGACTCGAAGGTAGACGACCCTTCCGAGTACCGCGGCGGGGCGCCGGCGACGCAGCGGTCGCTGGTGAAGATCTCCGGAGATGTTGTGGATGGCTCGCGGCGCGAAGAAGTCGTGTTGATCCAATTGAAACAGACGGGAGACGGCGTGCCCGATCATCAGCGCGGCGGTGAGTTTTATCTGGGGCTGAAGATTCCGGGCACCGCCACGACCGATGAAGCGATGTTCGACGCCCTGGTCGCCACCTATCGGGACGGGTTCCACTTCAACCTGCCTATCTATGCACCGAATCTTCAGGACAAGGCTGTCACGACATCGTTCATTCAATCTCCGAACGGCCGATTTCGAACCTACATCCAGGACGACGGTAATCTCGTGACCTATGAAGTGATGCAGCCTGGCAACTGGCTGCGGCCCGTCTGGTCGAGCGCGACGGGCGCGATTCCGCAGAGTCCGGCTTCGGACCTGGACAACGAGGAGCAACGCGAGGAGACGACGCGGTCAGTAGAATAGGCGTCGCACGACTGGTGCTCGTCACGCGCTCGGTGCGGCCGTGGCGTCGATGCTGAATTCAGCGATGCGGACGGCGAGCCGGACTTCCGCAGAAGCGCCGGCATGTCGGTACGTCAACTGGCACAGCGGTTCGCCGGCGTCGACGCCGGCTTTCGTCGCGCTGAGCGCCACGTGGGTGAGGAGCTCGACGAGAGCGTGACCGGCATCGGGCACCTCGATCCGGATTCCGCGATGAGGCTGTTCCGCTAATACGTCGACGCTGCACTCGAGGCCGCGGGCGAAATCGCCGACCAGATGCAGAATAAGATTGCTTCCACTGATCAGCGTCAGATGGACGGTCATGGGCCGCAAGTCTACACGCTCTCGCGCCACCTTCCCGACCTGGAGACCCCTAACGCGCGTCGAGTCGCTCTTAACGCCTCTGATCTACCGAGTGCCCGGCGTTCAGTTGTGTTGCCACCGGACCGCGGACGCTGCGGCCGGGAACGCGGCCTTCGCTCGGACTGCCTATTGACAGGCAGGCTCAACGCGCCCAACATCTCCCCGGCAGGAATGATGTGCTGAACCGCCGCCAGTTTCTTTCGGCGGCCGCCGCCGCGGCGACTTTCGTCCACGTCCCGCGGACGTTTGCGGTGCAAGCCGCGCGCTACGACCTCATCATCAGGGGCGGCCGGGTCATCGATCCGTCAGTCCGACTGGACGGGATTCGCGACATAGCCATTTCGCAAGGGCGCATCGCCGCTGTGGATGCCGCCATCACCGCCGAAGCCGCTGAAACCATCGACGCTCGTGGCAAGCTGGTCGTCCCGGGACTCATAGACATCCACACACACACCGCGCGTTACGCCGAAGGGCCGGCGCTCGTGCTGCGGGATGGAGTGACGGGGTGGATCGACGCGGGATCGCAAGGCGCCGACCGCATTTCCGAAACCGTTGCGGTCGCGCGGTCGTCTCCGCAGCCTGGCCGCGTTCTCATCAATATCGGTCGCGGCGGCATCCTGCCCGAAGGCGACACGATGGATCTCGCCCGCGCGGACGTTGGCGCGGCGCGGGATGCCATCGCGAAGAATCGCGAGTTCATCGTCGGCGTGAAGGCGCGGCTGTCGGAGAATGTCGCAGGCGCGAACGATTACGAGGTGCTTCGCCGTGCGCAGGAAGTCGCCTCGTCATTCGGTATGCCTCTGATGATCCACATGGGGCAGACGGTCTCGCCGCTTCCACGGCTATTCGCGCTCCTGAAGCGCGGAGACATCGTCACGCACATGTTTGCCCCACCGCCGAACAGCATCGTGGACGAGAGCGGTCGCGTTCTGCCCGAAGTGCTTGCGGCGAGGCGGCGGGGCGTCTGGTTCGATCTCGGAAACGGACAGAACGGGCACATCAGGTGGGATACCGTGGGCGCGATCATGAAAGCCGGGTTCTGGCCGGACACGTTCTCGACCGACTGGAACACGAACAGTCCGTCTACGGGGGTCGTCGATTTTCCCAACTGCATGTCGAAGCTGCTTGGATACGGCATGACGATCAGCGACGCGATCGCGTGCGCAACTCTCAATCCGGCGGGCACATTTCCGTTGTTCAGCGACCGCGGCACACTCAACGTGGGCGCGCCTGCCGATGTTACGCTGCTCGAGTTGCGGGAAGGGAATTTCGAGTTTCTCGACAACTACAAGAACACCATCACCGGACGCCAGAGATTATTCCCGAGCGGTACGGTCCTCGGCGGCAAACGGATCCCGCGCGCATAGGTGTGCACCGCTCGCGAGAGCGACGCGAAGGAGGAAAGATGAAGGCGACCCGACGCACCGTGATCCTCGTAGCCGCGTGTTTCGCAGTGACGGCGCTGGGCGTCCACTTGTCGGGCGAAGCGCCGGGAGTCCAGACCGCCCCCGAGCCGCTGAGCAAGACCTGCCGTGTAACCCGTGCAGACGATGTGGAGCTGCAGAAGATCGAGCCGTTCAAGGTCTTCGACAACCTGTACTACGTGGGTCCATGCTACGTGTCAGTCTGGCTCGTCACGACACCCCAGGGTCATCTTCTGTTCGACTCGGCGCAGGAGCCTTTCGTCGATCACGTCATCGCCGGCATCAAGAAGGTTGGCATCAACCTGAGAGATATCAAGTACATCATCCTGAGCCACGGCCACCTGGACCACGTCGGCGGGGCGGCGCGGCTGCAGGAAGCGACCGGGGCCCGTGTCGTGGCAGTCGCAGAAGACTGGAAGATGATCGAGGAGCTCAACGGAAAATCCAATCGACGTGACCCCAGGCCGAACAGGATGCCGAAGCGCGACATGGTCGTGAAAGACGATGACACGCTCGCGCTTGGCAACCAGACGTTGAGATTTCATCAGCTGCCAGGGCATACGCCTGGCGTGTTGATGACCGAAGGCATTACCGTTTACGACGGCCGTACGGCTTACAAGGCGGTGGTCCCTGCCGGCGCGGCCGGTGGCCCTGGACTCGCCGGTGCTGAGCAGGGAGTCAGGAACGCCAACAAGCTCGCGGCGATTCAAGGCGTTCAGGTGAATTTGCAAATCCACAGCTGGGCCGAGCCAGACGGTTATCCCGGTGGCGGCGTGCTGGAGCGGGCGGCCTTGTTGAAGACACGCAAGCCTGGCGCTCCCCATCCGTTTGTTGACCCGGTCACCTGGACTGAGCGCGCCAAAGCCGCTCAAGCATCTGCGGCGAAAACCCTGGCGGCAGAACGAGCGAAAGCCTCAGCGTCGAAGTAGTTCGCTTCCGACTCGCGTCAACCAGGCCAGTGGCACTCTCCTCGCGTCAAATTTGATAGGGCGGTGTCCGGCCAAAGCGCGACATTACTGCCGACGGTCCAGGAAGCGATGACCTTCATAAAAGCGCAGGTGCTGAATGCCCTGCATTCCCGCGCGGTTGTCTACGTCATCTTCACGGTGCTGCCGATCGTCATCATGATTGTCGGCGAACAGGTCGCGCTGCCGGCATTCGTGTTCGAGCACTTGATGGTGATTCTTGTGGTGGCCGCAGCGGTTGCCGGTGGTCCTGGTCCTGCTGTTGCCAGTGCGGTTTCAGGCGGCGTCGGGGACAACCTCTTGCTCCCCGAACCTATAGGGGCGATCACCGGCGTACGCGATGCGGTGGACTTGGGTCTGTTCCTCGTCGTTGCAGTTGTAGTCGGGTGGCTGGTCAACGGGCTGCGCACTGCGCGGGCAAATGCGGTGACGGCAGCGCGCCGGGAGCAAGAGGCCCGCGAAGAGCTGGATCGCCTCGTTGCCACTGTGACGCACGACCTTGCGACTCCACTGACCGCGATCCGGGGCACGATTCAATTCGCACGCAAGAACGCGGCGGTCACCCAGGTTGATACCGTGCGGCTCCTCAGTCGCATCGAAACTGCAGCCGTTCGAGCCACATCGCTCGTGAGGGCGCTGGCAGACACGAAATCCATTGCGCGGCAGTCGCTGTCGCTGGAGTTGCAGCCGATCGACGTTCGCGCGGTTGTGGAACCGATCGCGAGGATGCTCGATCGCGTCTCGGATCGGCATCCAATCGGACTGGCGATGCATCCATCACCGCTGGTTGTCAATGGCGACGCCGAACGCCTGGGACGCGTTGTGGAGAATCTGATCACAAACGCCATCAAGTACTCACCCGCTGGCGGAGCCATCGAAGTGCACCTCCGCGAAGACGAGGGCACCGTCGTCCTGACGATACGGGACTATGGCATCGGCATTTCAGCCGAGGCTCGCGATCGGTTGTTTGAAATGGGATATCGCGCTCCAGAGGCGGCGAACGTCGCGCCGGGTCTCGGCTTGGGCCTGTACACCGCGGCTGAGATTGTTCGACGACATGGCGGTTCGATTGGGGTCACCGCGCCGGAGGGTGGAGGGACGATATTCACGGTGCGCTTGCCCCTGGCAGCGCAGTCCGGAGCTGCCGAATCCATCCCCCGTAGGTTGCAGGACATGCCGGTTCGAACCTCTCGTACCGTCCACTGAGCAAATGCTTCCGTGCATCTTCGACCTGTTCGTCCAGGGCGAACAGTCGATCGCGCGGCGTGAGGGTGGCCTTGGGATTGGCCTCACTCTTCTACGCTCGCTGACGGAGCTGCACAACGGCGAGGTAAAGGTGCGCCATGAAGGGGCCGCTTTACGGTGCAGAGCTCTCGCAGGTCTCTCCCTCATCTGCTGATCGTGGTCTGGCGCTTGCTGGATTTTTGCTGAGAGCCCCAACGGGCTGAAATGGTCAACGTCTGAACATTGGTGCGACACGCGGGTTCGTCCGCCATTTTCCGGCTCCGTTGAATGGGCTCGACTGGAGGCGGGACATGTTGCGAGCCAGAGCAATGTATATAGCTGTAGCGCTGGTCCTCGGCGCGGGCGTCGCTTCGGCGCAGAGCGTGCACACCGTCCGGGATCCGTCGTTCAATCCGTCCTCGTACAGGACCTACTACTGGGCGAAGACCGATCCTGTGCAAGGCAACGACATCCTCAACGAACGGATCATGGCGGAGGTCGACGCCGGGATGGCTCGTAGAGGTTGGACGAAAGCGCCCGCAGATCAGGCCGATCTGGCGGTTGTCGCGAACGTGACGACGCAGCCGCAGCAGAAGCTCGAAACCTTCTACACCGGCTGGGGCGGCTGGGGCTGGGGCGGTTGGGGGCCCGCCGAGACAACCGTCCACACGTACCTCAAGGGAACGATGGTCGTGGACCTCTTCGACGCGAAAACCAAGAAGCTCGTCTGGCGCGGTGTCGCGACCGAGACGGTCTCGGACAATCCGGCGAAGAACGCCGAGAGAATCGACAAGTCCATCGAGAAGATGTTCGGCGACAAGTTTCTCGAGGAGGACTGAATTCAGCGGTCGCGGGCGCGCCGCGCGCCCACGACAACCAAGGTTACGGCCCGGATTGAATGCGACTCTGAGTGCGCAGACGAGAGGCCTGATTAGTAAATGACAGCGCGCCGATACGTGCGCCGGGCCGCACCAGCATAGGAAACGGGTGTCAGCGGCATACCAATCACGTCGATGAAGATCGATACATCGTCTCCACGAACAGGCATCTCACCTTCCAATACCTTGACCTTATAGGTCAGGTTCTCACCCTGCAGGACCGGATTCTGCAGAACCACCACAACCTGCTCGAGGGTGTGGCCCTTCACGAGGGAAATGTCGGCGTTAGGTGGGTCCGAGAGGAAGCTGTCCTTGCCGGTGCTCCAGAATGGCACGAACGTGGCGGTCTTCATGTTTCCGGCGATGCGTTCAGGACGATCAGAGAAGAACAACGTAACAGGGCTGACGCCTTCCAACGTGACGATGGCTGCCGCTGGATCGAAGCGCATTCGTTTGGCGGTCTGAACGAATAGAAAATCTGCCTGCCCGTCCAGCCTCGTCATTCCAATCGAGTTCACGGGAAGAACGGCCACGCCTGCTGCTGCTGTAAGAAAGGCACGTCTTGATGCCATCGAGACCTCCGTGCATAACGGTTCACGCCAAAATCGGCACGCGAATGAACGCCGCAATTTCTACTGCTTAGCTGCGGCAGTACACAAAGGACATGCCGATAGCGGATTGGCACCCGCGGCCTCTTGTCACCGAAGTGTTCGCAGGCACGGGATGTGCCTCATTTGGCGCGCAGCGGACGATCCGCGAGGTCTCCAAAGGAATTGCCGTTCTTGACGCCTCTCGAGGGTCACGGCATTCCGTGGCGCTCCTGCTTCCAAGTTCCCAATCGCTCAACCGCTTCGCCATCGGCGACCGCGATGCCCTCAAGTTCAATACCGATGGCTCGCTCGATCTCTACATCCAGAACGAAAGCCCTGGCGCCGACAAGGAGTCGAACTGGCTGCCGGCACCGAAAAGCGGCCAGCTCGGACTGACGCTGCGGCTCTATGCGCCGAAGCCGCAAGTTGCGGATGGGCGCTGGAACCCACCGGCCATCAGGCGAATCAAGTGAGTGTGCGGCGAACGATTTCTTTGAGAAATTCTCAAGCGATCAGGAAGGTCCGCTATCGGATTTCAGAACGTGGGATTGGTGGACCTGACCGGGATCGAACCGGTGACCTCCTGAATGCCATTCAGGCGCGCTCCCAACTGCGCTACAGGCCCACTTCAGGACGCGAGACATTCATGCTAGCACGCGGCAGTGCCGCGGGCGAGTCATGGCCATGTAGCTCCTTCGCCATCGACCGATACAGACGGCGACAGGTTGTGACCCGAGGTTCGCGCTTTCGCGCAACTACGCGCACAGCCGACCCTCACGGAGCTGGCCATGAACAGACATCAAATATCTGCGATCGTTCTACTGCTCGCCGTTGGCGCATCGATTCGAGTTTCTGCCCAGCAGGCGCACGTGGCCGACCAGACGACCCTCGATCGAGCCGTGGCCGATCACATCCGTCAAGGTACTGACGACCGTCAGGAAGTACTGCGCGTGCTGGAAAACGAGCAGGTGCGTGAGATTGCAGAAGGCGTCGGCGTTGACTTGAAGGATGCGAAAGCAGCCATCGCGACGCTCGACGAGACGGAGCTGGGCGCCATCGCGGCTCAGGCCCGGGCCGTCAACGATGCACTCGCAGGCGGACAGTCAACGGTCACGATCTCCACGACGGTCATCATCATCGGCCTTCTCATCCTGATCCTGATCATCGTTGCCATCTGACGTGTAGCCGGGCTACGTCGCAATCGTCTTCCAGTTCTTCACCAGGTAGTCGGCTGTCCGCCACGCGAGCGCCTGTGCGGTGAGCGTCGGGTTGTGGGCGCCACTCGTGCCCATCACCGAAGCTCCCAGAATCCCGAGATTCGGTGTTTCATGGGAGAACCCCCATCGATTCACGACGTTCGTCTCCGGATTGTCGCCCATGCGCGTCCCGCCGTACGCGTGCGTCGAGGGACCCATCGTGCCAACAGGAGCTCTTTCCGTCGCCACTGCTCCTGCGGCCATGAACCACTCGATCATCCTGTCCTGGATGAATGCAGCCACCTTCCGTTCGTTGTCTTTGAAGTCGGCGGTAATACGGCACACGGGAAACCCCAGCGGATCCGTGACAGTCGGATCCAGGTCCAGATAGTTGTCCTCGTACGGCAGCGTCGTTTTCTGGAGATACGCCATATTCCAGCGGTCGGCATTCTGTTTCACGAACGCCTTCCAGGCGGCGCCCCATTCCGGAGCTTTGCCGAACGTCGGCATGCCGGCGGCGGCGATCGGTCGCCTGTCCGAATACACCCAGAGATTTCCTCCACCGATGAAGTCGAGGCCGGCATGGTCGAAGTTATCGTCGGCCCAATCGTCCACCGCGACACCCTGAGCCGGCAGGCCATACCAGTTGTTGAGATCGCGCGGGAAGAGCGCCGTGACCGCAGCGCCTGTGTTGTGGCTGAAGTAGTGGCGCCCCACCTGACGGTGGTTATTCGACAACCCGTTCGGGTACGGCTTCGATCTCGATAGCAGCAGGAGGCGGACGTTCTCGTAGACGTAACTCGCGAGCAGCACGACATCGGCTGGCTGGAAATACTCCACGCCATCCTTGACGTAATTCACACCGCTCACGCGACCGTTTGCGTCAGCCTCGATCGTCGTGGTCGTCGCCTGCGTGACAACGTCGAAGCGTCCCGTCTTTTGAGCCTTCGGAATCGTGGTCACCGCGGTCGATCCCTTGGCGTTGATGTGACAACCGCCACGGGCGCAGTACCCGTGATATGCGCAGGCCGCCCGGTTCTCGTACGTCCGGGAATTGATCGCGGCGGGTCCGGGGAAGGGGTGCCACCCGAGTTTCCGCGCAGCGTCCCCCATCATCTCGGTAAATCCGGTGCCTCTCAATGGAGACATTGGATACTCGCGTCGTCGCGGGCCTTCGAAGATGTTGCCGCGCGCGTCGATCTTTCCATTGAGATTGCCGGCCTTCCCCGAGATCCCGAGCTCGGTACTCGACGCGGTCGTAATACGGCTCGAGCTCGTCCAGGCCGAACGGCCAGTCCTCTACCGTCGATCCGGCGGGAATTCGCGATCGTCCGTAACGCCGGGTCGTTTCACTGACCACCTTGAAGTCCCATGGATTGAGCCGCCAGCTTTGCGCCCAGTAGTGAAGGGTCGTGCCGCCCACCGCGTTCATCATGGGATGGATCGCCAGCCTCGGCGAGTACTGCGCCGCAGCGTTCGGGCGGTGCGTTGGTATCTCACGATTGGCTTTCTGCACGGCCTGCGGCCACCCTCGAAAATTGTTCCGCAGCTCGTCAGGCGCGAAGTCTTCGGGGCTCAGCCATGTTCCAGCTTCCAGGCCGACTACACGCAGTCCGGCCTGCGCGAGGGGAAGCACGGCTACGCCGCCGGCCGCGCCGAGACCGACGATGACGACGTCTGTCTTCGTCAAATTAATTGCCATGGGTCCTTTCCTTCCACACGTCGAGCCCTCGCAGGTCTCCTTTTTGAAAACATCGCGTGGTCGTAGGCGGACCGGTGGGTTGGCACAGGGCGCGCGCCAAGTCGCTGGTCGTTCGGCGTGACCGCGAGCCGCACGCCCGGGTAGCCGATCAGATCCCAGCCGACGAAATTCGCGTTCCCGCCGTAGTAGGGATCGCAGAAGGTGCCCTGGATCGTGTGCGCTCGAACGAGATTGAAAAAGCTCGCGGCATCCGGCACGAAACCAGTGGCGACGTTCGTTTCGACATCGCGCAACACTGCATCCTGATCGGCTGCCGGGAGCGCTGCGAACGGCGCGCCTTTCGATCTGCGCGCATGGTTGTCCACTGATGCCAGGCCGCTGCGATAGGCGTCGCGCGACGAGGCGAGAGCGCCGCCAAGGGCGCGGTCGATGTAATGCGCCGCCCGTGCCTCAACGGCGCCAGGCCCACTTTCATCGCTCGGGATCAACCGGGCAACGATCGCCTCCAAAGTGTCCGCTTCGGCTGCAGTGAGCGTCTCCAGAGGTTCACGCCGGACTCCGGCAGCAGACTGGGGATACGCCGCAGTCTGCATCGCAGACGGCATGAACGTGGCGAACGGAACGACTGTCGTCGCGGCGCCTGCCAGCCCCGCACGTTTCAGCAGCTCACGCCGTGAAAAAATCGGACTCCCGCTACGAGACTTGCGATCCACGTTGTCCTCCTGACGTGCTGGTGCATCGAATCCGTTCCACGGATGGGCAACCATATCGCGAGCGGAGCGTATTTTAGACGCCCGCGATCGGGCGATTGCATGCCGAAGTGCAAAGCTCGCCTTCCTTGGGCACCGTCCCCAAAGACGGCGTAGTGACGGCGTGACCTTGGCTGTCACGCTCCGAAGCTAAGTTTAGCTGGAGGCCCTTGGGGCTACCGTGGCCGCGACGCTGCGACGATATGCGAGGGAGAGCCAGTCCGTAAGCTGCCGGGCGGCTTCGTCAGGTGTCGGTCCGTAAAACGGCATCATGGCTGTCGGTACGCCTGGCGCGCGCAGCAGCTGCGCCCGCCACTGGTTGCTGACGGGCATCACTTCGATGAGGTATGCGCGACCACCGATGGTTTCTTCGAAACGATGAACGGTCACTGTGCTGTGTCTGCGCTTGAGAAAATTTGTTCCCGCCGACGCGCAAGTGCCCGACGTGCGTCGTGTGAGCCGATTGCGCGAGGGGAATGGCGGTTGATCTTACGCAACGCACTCAGGGGATCAAGCGAAGCGCCACGCGAAGGCGACATCCACAACGGCGCTCAACAGGGATTGTCGACACGTCACGCCCCAAAAAAAAATTTACGTGCGCAGGTTCTCAACAAGATTTGCACGCAGCGTCCACAACTTTTCCACAACGCGAATCGATCAAAGGTCGGATCAGCGAGGATCGCAGAGGGTACAATAGGGCACTCCGCGACAACTTCGTGATTCCGAAGCTCATTGGTCCAGTGCTCTTGTGGCTCGCCATGCCGGGCATCGCCGCCGCGGCGGAGGCGATGTTGTTCGAGCTGTATCTCACAGACGGGACGAGCATTGTCAGCTACGGCGAGTTCGCTCGTGTGGGCGATCGGGTGGTCTTTTCATTGGTGATGGGGGGCAGCGACCAGCCTCGTCTGCATGCGACGACGCTGCCTGCCAACGCGATCGACTGGACGCGAACCGACCGGCAGGCCGCTTCAACCCGGTATCAGTGGTACGCGCAGGCGCGCGGCGAGGAAGATTTCACGCGCCTCAGCAACGAGGTGGCGTCGGTCATCAACGCCATTGTTCTGAGCCAGGACCGCAGCCGCGCTCTGCAAATGGCGCAGCGAGCGCGTGCAACCGTTGCTCAGTGGTCGCGCGGGCATTACGGATACCGACAGCAGGAGGTCGCCGAAATCCTCGCCATCCTCGATCAGGCAATTTCCGATCTGCGCGCCAGTGCCGGCGTCGCCTCGTTTGACGTGGCCCTGGTGACGACGACGCCGGTCGCGGTCCCACTGGAGCCACTCGCCGCGATGCCTTCTACCCGACAGCAGATCGATCAGGCCTTGCGGGTGTCCGCGCTCACCGGCCCGGCCGAGCGCATCGCTCTACTTCAGGCCGTGTTGCAGCTGGTTGCGGATGCCGGGAGCGTGATTCCAACCATCGAAGCGTCATCCCTGCGGCGGCTTGCCGAAACACGGATCCGAACCGAGCAGGCGATCGATCTTCGCTATAGCTCCATGACGAGCCGGCTGATGAACGACGCTACGCGCGGTGCGACGCGGGCGAGAGTGGCCGACGTTCAGCGTGTGCTCGATCGGATTCCGCGAGAAGATGCACGCCTTGGACGCAAGCGTCCGGACGTCGTGCAGTCGCTGCAGGCATCGGTTCAGGCGCGGCTCGGTGCAGCTCGGCACCTGCGACTCCGCCGCGACCAGTGGATGATTCGTCGATCTCTCTACGCCGGCTATCAGCGATCGGTCGGCGGGCAGCTTCTTGAGCTCGTGAAATCGCAGCCCGCTCTCGAAGCCATACGCCGCCTCGACGGACCGCCCCCTGAAGTCCTCGTCACGCTCAACGCACGCCTCAAAGGGGGAGCTGAGCGTCTGGAGCGCATCCAGCCGCCTGCGGATCTGCGTACCACGCACGAGCTGCTGCTCGGGGCATGGCGGTTTGCTGAAACGGCCGTGAACGGGCGTTACGAAGCCGCCCGCAACGCGAGCGTCAATGGCGCGTGGGAGGCCTCTTCCTCGGCCGCTGGATCGCTGCTCCTGCTGTCGCGCGCCCAGGAGGAGCTTCGGGCGCTGCTCGAGCCGCCCCGGCTTCCATGAACCAGGCTAGCGCTAATTCCGAACTCCCAACTACCAATCTCCAACGCCCAACTCCCAATCTCCAACTCCCAATCTCCAACTCCCAAACAGAGATCGCGAATCACGCATCGGAAGTTTCTGTAACGGCCCGGGCGACGCGTCTCGTACGCGTTCCGGATCTGTATACGTTTCGCATGGCCGTCGCCGAACTCGGGTGCGGAGGCACACCGTTCGACGCGCGCGATCGCATCGTCGTCGTTCCCACCCGTGCGGCCGCGGTCTACCTGACTGGCTCGATCGAAACCCACCGTCTCGGAATGGACGGAGCTATTGCGCTTCCAGAATTCGCGACCCGAGCGGAACTACATCTCACCCTTGCCCAGCGGTCGCCTCACGCGCCCACGCCGCTCACCCCAGCCGAGCGTGAGGTGCTGATGGGAACCGCTTGCCGAATGGCGCGTGACGCAGGTTCCGAGCCGCCATTCCGGCTGCGGCCTGGACTGATTGCCGCCGCGCTCGACTTCTATGACACGCTTCATCGCAACCTGAAGCCGCTGGACACATTCGAGCGTCTGGCACTCGGCATGCTCGAGCCTGGCGCTGCCGATGATCGCGGTGCTGAGCGACTGGTAGGGCAGACGCAGTTCCTGGTGGCTGCATTCCGCGCGTTCGAGCGTCTCCGTGATGAGTCGGCGGGCGTAGACGAACACCTTCTGCGGCGGCGACTTCTGGCGGATCCGGCAGCTCGACCATGGCGCCATATCGTTGTGACGGTGGGCGATCGTGCCGCCGACGAACACGGCCTTTTCACGGCAGATTGGGACCTGCTCACCCGCATTCACGGTCTCGCGCGACTCGACGTCGTGGTCACAGACACAACGCTTGCCGGGGCATTCCACGAGCGGATTCATCAGTTGCTTCCCGGTATCGAGGAAGTTCGCCTCAACACGGGCCACCCCCGACCTCGTCCGGTTCTGGCGGTGCCTCCAGGTGGTTCGCTGACTCACATCACGCGGGATCGCGAGGAGGAGGTGGCAGCCTTCGCGCGATGGGTTCGGTCCGAGCCGCGAGCGCTGTCTCGTACGGCTCTCGTCGTGCGCCGACCCCTTCCGTACGTCTATCTGGCGCGGGAAGTCCTGCGATCTGCAGGCGTTCCGTCTCAGATGTTCGACGCGCTTCCGCTCGCGGCGGAGCCCTTTGCGGGAGCGCTCGATGTCGTCCTCGCATGCGTGGCCAGCAACTTTGCTCGCCGGCCGTCGATAGCGCTGCTGCGATCGCCACATTTTCGCTTTGGATCGGACTACATCGAGATCGCAGCCCTCGATCGCGCCCTGAGTGACGCCGGGTATCTGGGTGGGCCGGATGTGCTCGAAGCGCTCGTGGCCAAATGGGCCAGGGATGATTCTTCGCGCTCGTCCCTGAAGCTCGACGCGGCCCGTCGCCTCCTGGGAGTTGTCCAGCAGCTCGTTCCGCTGCGCTCAGTGGCGCCGTGCGCTCAGCATTTGGAGCGGCTGCTCGGGTTTCTGCGCGAACATGAGTGCCGGCCGGCTGCGGACGATCCATTGCACGAGAGGCTGTTCCGCGGCCGTGCAGCCGTGCTGAACGTGCTGATCGGCCTGCGCGACGCGTATGCACGGTTTGATGCGGCGCCAATAGACTTCGAAACGCTGGTTCCGACAATCCGCAGATGGATCGAGGACCGGACGTTTGCGCCCTACACGGGCGAGAGCGGTGTTCACGTCGTGGACGCCGACACTGCCGCTTTCGGCGAGTTCGACACCGTCCAGCTCGCCGGGCTCGTTGACGGAGAGTGGCCCGAGGGCCCTCGCCGGAACATCTTCTACCCGCCCGCGTTGCTGCGTGAACTGGGTTGGCCGTCAGAATCCCAGCGTCTCGATCGGGTACGCGCGGCATTTACCGATCTCCTCGACCTTCCGGCGTCCAAGCTTGCGATCTCGAGCTTTACGCTGGAGGACGATGTAATCGTTGCGGCGTCGCCGCTCGTGGATGCCGTTGCGGCTGCGGCGCTGGAGACAGTCGAGTACACGCCACCTCCCGTGCGGGTTTTCGAGCACGAAGCCCTCGTGTCGGGTCCGGCCGAACTCGCGCATGTTGGCCATCTCACGCGCAGCGCTGCAATGCGTCGCATCAACGCCGCGGGAGCCCAAAAGCGCGCGGCGACTGTCGGCCGTCCTGTCGCTGCTTACTCGGTCGGCGCTCTCGAGCGCTATCAGGATTGTCCATTCAGATTTTTTGCGGCGGACGTGCTGCGACTCGAGGAACCGCCAGAGGACGAACCGACGCTGTCCGCGCGAGTGCGCGGAAAGTTCCTACACGAGCTGTTCCAGCGCTTCTTCGAGGCGTGGGACGCGCGAGGCGGCACGATTACGGTCGATCGTATCGACGAGGCGCGCGCGCTGTTCGAAGACGTTGCTGCACTCATGCTTTCGAGGCTGCCCGAGGCCGAGGCAGCACTCGAGCGGGCGCGACTCTTCGGATCGGCTGCATCCATGGGCATCGTGGACGTGATCCTCGAGCTCGAAGCGTCACGGCCGGCGTCCGTCGCCGAGCGGTGGCTCGAATATCGGCTCGAGGGCGAATTCTCGCTCGGAGCGGCCGGCGGGCGCCGTGTTGCGCTCAAGGGCGTGGCCGACCGCGTTGATCTGCTGGCCGGCAACCGCCTGCGCGTGATCGACTACAAGTCGGGGCATCCGCCGAATCCGAAACGCGCACTTCAGGCCGCGGTGTATGCGCTGTGCGCCGTGGAACGTCTCGAGGAGCGTGGTCGAGGATCGTGGACGGTGGACGAGGCGGCCTACGTGGCGTTTTCGGGGAAACGCACCCTGGTGCCGGTCGTTCGCCCCGGCGCATCCGATACGAACGCTGTATTGACGGGAGTCCGCACTCGTCTGCTCGACCTCGTTGCCGGCATCGAGGAGGGGAAGTTTCCACCCCGGCCCTACGATCTGCACATCTGCAGCTATTGCGCATTCCCGTCGGTGTGCCGGAAGGACTACGTCGGCGATGAGTAGCGCGCGGTTGCCGTTCGACGAGAGCTGCGACACGATCGAGGCGCGGATCGTTGCGCGCGACGATGATGCCCGCACACGTGCTGTCGATCCGCGCTATAACGTCGCTCTCGAGGCTTCGGCCGGCACGGGCAAGACCAGGGTCCTCGTCGATCGCTACGTCAACCTGCTCCAGGCCGGCGTCGATCCCGTAAACATTCTCGCGATTACGTTTACCCGCAAGGCGGCCGCGGAAATGCGCGACCGCATCATGGCGACGCTTCGTGCAGCCGCCGCCCGCGGTGAAATCCCGGCTGCGCGCTGGCGGAGCCTGCGCGATCGGACTTCTGACATCGCCATCAGCACCATCGACGCCTTCTGTCTGTCGCTCCTGCGTGAATTCCCGCTCGAAGCCGACATCGATCCCGGATTTACCGTCGCCGACGATACCGAGCTGCCCCGGCTCGTGGACGAGGCACTCGACCGCACGCTTCGCATCTGCCGCGCGGCGGCTCGTGACGACGAGTATCTGGCACTGGTATTTGCGCAGCTCGGGGAACGGCGCACTCGTGGTGCACTGGCGACGCTGCTCGAGCGACGGCTGGTGGCGCCCGACGTGCTGCAGCGCTACCTGGCGCGCGGCGGCTCTAACGCGGACTGCACCGCGGCGAGCCGCCGTGCAGCGGATGCCCTGTTTGCGCTGTTCGAATCCATGCGGGGCGGACTCGACCGGTTTATCGAATCCGGCCCTCTCGAGCCTTCGTTCGAGCTGTTTGCGCGGAACCTGCGGCGATTGTTCGAGTCGCTACACGAGGGCTCCATCACGCCGCAGGCAGTGAGGACTGCGCTCACCAGGGGTCGCGAGCATTTTCTGACGCAGGAAGGAAACCCGCGGAGCAGGTCGCCCTATCCCCAGAAAGCCTTTGCGAACGCCGCTGACTGGCGCGTTCACACGTCCCTGGTCGTGGAGCATGCCGAGGGTTTCCTCAAAGTGGATGCGGCGTACAGGCGCGAGCTCAACTTGCTCCTTTCGCGCGGCCTTCGCCGGATGTTCCGTATCGCGGATGCGGAGTACCGCCGAACGCTCGAGGCACACGCCCTCCTTGATTTTTCTGACCTGGTGCAACGTGCGGTGGAGCTACTCCGCCGCATGGAGGATTTTTCGCGCAGCCGTTATCGCCTGGAGTCCCGTTATCACCACGTGCTCGTAGACGAGTTCCAGGACACCAGCCGGGCGCAGTGGGAATTGGTTTCGTTACTTGTTCAATCGTGGGGAGAGGGCGCCGGCCTGGCGGCGACCGGACCGCTTCCGCCGACGATCTTCATCGTCGGCGATCGGAAGCAGTCGATTTACGGGTTTCGCGACGCCGACGTGTCGATTTTGCGTGAAGCCGCACGCCACATCGGGAGGCTGCGGCCGGACGGCGACGTCAGGCGCTCTATTTCGCGAAGCTTTCGTGCCGTGCCACCACTGCTTGCGTTCGTGAACGACGTCTGCCAGGACATGGACAAGGCGGTCGGCGACGGAGCGTTCGAGTACGAAGAAAGCGATCGGTTTCCGATCGAGCCGAACGCATCGGATCCGCTCAACGATCCGCTCGGCATTATCCTGGGCATTGATTCGGACGAGTGTGCCGCAATGACGGCCCGCGAGATTGCGCGCCTTCTGCACGCCGGAACGGAAGTGCGCGATCGCGATACGGGGTTGCTCCGTCCGGTCCGGCCCGGAGACATTGCGGTGCTGTTTCGATCCCGCGAAAGCCACCGCGAATTCGAGACGGCACTGGCGCACCGCAACATCCCGTCATACGTGTACAAGGGGCTCGGGTTCTTTGACGCAGACGAAATCAAGGACGCGCTGGCGCTCATCCAGTATCTGGCCGATCCGGCGTCCGACCTGCGCGCTGCGGCGTTGATGCGGTCGCGAGTGTTCGGTCTGTCGGACGGCGCCCTTCGACAACTCGCTCCGCACTTGGCCGGGGCACTTCTCTCCGACGCCATTCCTTCTGCGTTCGCATGCCTGGACCCGACGGATGCGGCGGCACTTACTGAGGCTCGGGCGTCCACGGCGCGATGGCGGGCGTTGGTGGACCGCATAGGCCCTGCTGAGCTCGTCGACAGCATTCTCACGGAAGCCGCCTATGCACTCGAGTTGCGCGGCGACCGGTTCAAGCAGGCGCGAGAGAACTTGAAGAAGCTCCGGGCGCTGCTTCGGCGCCTGCAGAACCGCGGGTATGCGACGCTCGCCCGTGTGGCGGACCATCTCGATCGGGTGGCCGTCGGAGACGAGTCGAATGCGACCATCGATGCGCTCGATGCCGTCAACCTGATGACGGTGCACGCCTCAAAGGGTCTCGAATTTCCAGTCGTCTTCGTCGTCAACCTGGCAAGAGGCACAGGGAACCGGCGTAATCCCGTACGCTGGTCACCCGACGGACACGAGCAGGCCGCATCGGTTGCCGTCGGCGACTTCCAGCCCGAGACGGACGAGCGGCTGGCTGCTCGAGAGCGCGAGGAGACGAAGCGCCTCGTTTACGTAGCCCTCACGCGGGCGCGGGATCGGCTCTACCTGGCCAGCACGCTGAAGGACGGGCAGGTCGCACCATCGCGCGGCAGCCTGGCTGAGGTGATGCCGCCGTCGTTACTGCAACAGCTTGGGTCCGGCGGTTCCGACCGGCGGGAGTGGCGGGCATCGTCCCGTACGGTGCATCGGTTCCGGATGTGCTCGAACGAGTTGCTCGATGAGGATGCCGTCGTGGCGGCCTCCGCGGAAGTGCGCGCGCTCGCGCCCGTGACGTCGGATTTTGCTCCTTTACTGGACACGAGTCCCGGTCCTCAGACGGTCGCGTCACTCCTCGAGCGCGGTGACACGCTGACCCCGAGCCGGAGATCGTGGTCAAAGAGCAGCGAGTGGCACCGTTTAACGGGCACGCTCGTTCACCGGTTGCTGCAGCGGTATGGCGCGGCCGTCGACAGTGCCGGAATCGGCACCGACGCGGTGATGCCTCTGCTTCTGGCGTACGACGCCGCCGAGGCAGTCGTCGAGGGCTCTGCGGCGGACCTGGCAACGGATGCAGCCGCAGCCTATCGATCGATTTGCGCGCGCCCCGAGATCCGTGATCTGTTTACCGATCGCGAGTGTTTGCACGAAGTGCCCTTCACGATGCGTGTCGATGGCCGCATTGTGCGTGGGGCGATCGATTGCCTCATTCGCACGGCACCTGACCGGATTACCGTGCTCGAGTTCAAAACGGGACGCAGGCGCGACGAAGATCAGGTTCAGCTCGATCTCTATCGGCGGGCCGCCGAGCGTCTGTTTCCCGGCGCAGTGATCGACGCTCGGCTCGTGTACGCGGCAGAAGTGACGTGATTCTGACCATCGGCCATTCGACGCCGAACCGCCGACGAGGTTTCTGGCCCTGCTCGAGGTGCACGACGCCGGCCTTGGAGGTCTGCGAAAGCCCCGGCCGGACGAGCTCACCCCTTTCGGGAAGGTCATCGGCGACACGGTCCAGTATCCCGCGCTCGTCTGAAAACGCGCCAAATTGCCCGCCATTTCCATCAAAACGCGAAAATCCTGCCGTAGCCCAGCAGCGCGGCACTTTCGGCATTGCGCTGTCCGATCCCATCTCCTACAATCGAGAATAAGGACGTAATCCAGCGTTCACTAGGAGCTTGCGTTGACGACAAAAGAGGAGACCCGCGTGTCGCTGACCTGCCCCAATTGTGGGAACGACCAGAACTTCCTCGTGAAGACGCTTCAAATGCATGTCGTGCATCTGGACGATTCGCGCGTCGAAGTTTCGGAAGAAGGTCGGCCGGCGGTACTCGAGGTGCTGTGCGACGAGTGTGAAACACCGCTGAACCTCGAGGAGATGGATGACGCCCTCCGCAAGGAATTGCTGCTGACGCTCGGCGCACGATAAACGCCTTCGGTCCAGTTCCTGCCCGGCCTGCGGCTGCAGGCAAGGTTGACTTCTCGCCTGACGATCCCTAAGGTACCTACAGTTCAATGAGCGGTCGCGCGTTCCGTTCGTTCGGAAGGAATTCCCTCGTCATTTCTGGCGGTGGGGAGACCCGCGTCGATACGGACTGCTTCGCGGATGAAGTCGTCGTCGACTTCCCGTCGGTGGCACCGGCAGTCGACCGCATGCGGCGATCGTTTCTCGGCGACGAGCGGACCGCGCCACTGAGCGCGACCATCCAGCTCACGCGGCACGAAGCACGCGAAGGGGCCACGGTGCCGCTCGAAGTACCCGTCTCCGCGACGTGCCGCGAGTGCGGCGGGCGCGGAGAAACGTGGACTGAGCGGTGCGTCTGCTGCAACGGCAGCGGGGCAGAGCTGCGCCATCATCACCTGCACGTGGCAGTGCCGGCGGGCGTATCCGACGGCGCCCGCTTCAACTTCACGCTCATCCCGCGTCACGATCCGCCCACCCGAGTCGAGCTCTGCGTTCTCGTTGCATAGCCTGAGGTGGAGCCTCGCTAGTCTGTGGAACGCCACGTCAGGCTTCTCGGCATCCTGGCGAGCATCTGGGGAGCGCTGTCGACGCTGGTCGGCCTGTCGATGCTCCTGCTGGCGATCGGTGCCCTGGCGCTCGTTGGCGACCCCGACGCTGAAACCGTGTCGTTCGCGGCCGGGCTGACCGCGGCCGTGTTCGTATCGATAGGAATCTTTTCGCTGCTCTGGGGCATGGCTCACATCTGGGTGGCCACTCTCCTGCGCCGGCGCAGTCCGCTTGGCCGGGCCGTCATGCTCGGATTGGCCTTCGTCAATCTCCTGGTCTTTCCCTTCGGTACCGCCCTCGGAGCGTATGCGCTCTGGATTCTGCTCACCAACGACGGCCGGCGGTTGTTCGAGCCTGGCGCCGCCCAGCACGCCTAGCGGTCGGGCGCCCCGCGGGTCCGGCTAAAGCCGGACACTACGTACACGCGTACGTCGTAGCCACGCGCACGTAGTGTCTGGCTTCAGCCAGACCGGCACCGGATTCGCGCGATAAGATAGACAGGATGCCCCCAACCCTGAATCGCGATGCCGTTCTCGGCGCCTTGAAGGTCGTCACCGATCCCGACCTGCGGCGCGACATCGTTTCCCTCGGGTTCGTCAAGGACGTGACGATCGACGGCGGAAGCGTCGCGTTCACAATCGAGCTGACAACGCCGGCGTGTCCTGTGAAAGACCAGATGCGCGACCAGGCTGCGGCCGCGGTGCGCGCGTTGCCGGGCGTCACCAACGTTGATGTCCGGATGACCGCGAACGTTCGCTCTGTGTCGGCGCCCGAAACGGGCCGGACCCCGCTGCCGGGAGTCAAGAACGTCGTCGCCGTTGGTGCGGGAAAAGGAGGTGTCGGCAAGACCACTGTCGCGGTCAACCTTGCCCTGGCCCTCGTCAAGTACGGAAGCCGCGTTGGCATTCTCGACGGCGACATCTACGGGCCCAACGTTCCCATCATGATGGGCCTGCAAACCCAGCTCACGACCGATGGCCAGCGCATCGTACCGGCCGAAAAATATGGCCTGCAGGTGGTCTCGATGGGCTTTCTGACCGGCGAAGATGCCCCCGTGATCTGGCGCGGACCCATGCTGCACAGCGCAATCCAGCAGTTCTTCCGCGACGTCGCGTGGCGCGATCTCGACTACCTGATCGTGGACATGCCGCCGGGAACTGGTGACGTTGCACTGAGCCTCAGTCAGACAGTGCCGGTGGCGGGCGCCATTCTCGTGACCACGCCCCAGCAGGTGTCACTCGCCGATACCCGCCGTGCCGTTCGGATGTATCAGAAGCTCAATATCCAGCCGCTCGGCATCGTCGAGAACATGAGCTATTACGCCTGCCCGAACTGCCACCACGAAGCAGACATCTTCGGATACGGTGGCGGAGAAGCGCTCGCGCAGCAGATGGAAGTCCCCTTCCTCGGCCGGCTTCCCGTTTATCAGCCTATTCGTGAGGGAAGTGACACGGGAACGCCGCTGGTCACAAGCGAACCGGGGTCCCCGGCCGGACGCGCGTTCTTCACGCTGGCGGAGCGCACGGCTGCGCAGCTGTCGATCGCGGCCCACAAGGTGGCCGAGGCCAACAAAGGGAAGATTCCGCTTATTCCCGTCCGATGAGGTAGGCGTAGCCGAATCCGAGCGCCCCGAGCAGGATCATCGTGCCGGGGGCCAGCGCCGGAGTTGCGCCTCTCATCGATTCGCTGAAGAGTGCGACTCCTGACAAATCGGGATTGAGCTCCAGCTCGAATTCAGTGTTCCCCTTGTAGTGCAGCAACACGCCTGCAACGCCGCTGACCACGAACAGAATCAGCACAAGCTGGAACGCCCGTAACTGGGTCATGCCCGGCTTGAGCGCCACCAGTCCGAGCGTGCCGCACCCGATTGCGATGAGGACGAGCGGGACGTTTTGCCATACGCCCTCGGTGTGGCCCATCAGCATGAGCTCTGCGCTTGTACCAAATGATCCGAACAGGAAAATCGCTCCAAGCATCCGTCGAGTCGTATCGAGCCTGGGTTCATGATCCATCGGGATTCCAGCCGCTCAGTTGATTGTGACGTATCGCTCGAGCCGGGCGACTTCCTTGTCGTCGACGTACTTCCCGATTTCCCGCCGGAACTGTTGCATCGCCTTGTACGGCCGATACTCCTTGAACTCGCGCAGCATGCGTTGCCCCATGCCCGGGATGGTGAGGATATCGGCGTCGGTCGCGGTGTTCAGGTCGATCGGCACGAACACGTACTGTTCGAGTCGCGCCACCTCCTTGTCGTCGACGTACTTGCCGATCTCGCGCCGGAACTGTGCCAGCGCCCGGTAGGGCCGGTACTCCTGGAATTCGTGCAGCATGCGATTACCCAACCCGGGAATGAGCAGAATCTCGGCGTCCGACGCGGTGTTCAGGTTGATCTGGACGAATAAGCGCCGATATACGTTCCCCCGTTGCTCTGGGGAGAGCGAGGCAGCCAGTAACTTATCGAGCTCGATCATGGTGAGAAAAGGACGACGGCCGAGAATATCCTTCGTAAGCATCGGAGTCATGCCAGGCACGGAGAGCAGATCCTTTTCGGACGCGGTGTTCGCGTCCAGCACATCACCTCGTCGTCCGGCCTGCCCGTGCGCCTCCCCTGGCATCAGCAATGCCACGACGACCGCACAGAATATCAACCGAGTCATGCCGCGCCTCCAGTCTCAAAATGCGAACTTGACGCCCGCCTGGACGAGCCGGGGGCTGCCAGGGAGTATCCCGCGCGTGCGGTCGACGATAAACAGCTCGTCCCGCAGATTCTTCACAGTGAGAAACAAAGTTGCGCGGGCGACCATGTAATTCAGGGCGGTGTTCCAGACGGTGTACCCGGGAAGCAACCCGCGCTGCCCGTCAGGCGTGGGAGCCACTGTATTGAGATCATCGCCGAACTGATCGCTCGTTCGCACCGCTTCGAGGAGCAGATCAATCGGGCCGCGAGCGTACCCAACACCGATGGAGACAACCTGCTCCGGGGCGTAAGGCAGCCGGTTCCCGCTCACGCTAACCAGGCCAAAGCCCGGGATGTTGCTGAAACGTGTCCCGCTGAACTCCGCGATGGGTAGGTATGTGTACGCAAGACGGAGGTATGCGTCGTGCGACGATCCGATGATCGGCGCGGTGTCGATCTGCGCTCTTAGTTCAATGCCCTGATGTAACGTCGCACCGCCATTGGTCAGTGTGGCTCCGACGCCGCCGGCCAGGCTCGCCGGGATGACCTGGTTCTCATAATCCATGCGGAAGAACGTGGCGTCCACGCTCACTCCGGGTCGCATCGTGCTCCGAACTCCCGCCTCGTAGTTCCAACTCAGCTCGGGATCGAGGTCGATGACGCCACCGGTGTTCGAAATAATGTCTTCGGTGCGAGGCGGCGCGAAACCGCGATGGACTCCGCCGAAGACCGTAACCTGTTCTCCGGTTGTATGCGACACGCCGATTCCCGGAATGATGCGGGTCAGCTCCGTGTCGCCGGTGACACCCGCGCCGGCATTGGCCAGCCGGTTGGTCCGTTCGAAGCGCACGTGCTCGAGCCGGATGCCTGGGGTGACCGTCCACCCGCCAAAAAGGAACGAGTTCTGAACGAAGCTCGCGTACGCGTCGTTCGTGCGGACGTTGCTCTCGACGAGGTCGCCCGAGCGCGCCGTCGGTGTTGATCCATTTCTTTGCAACCGGTCCTGGTGTTCAAAATGCGCGCGCACGCCGAAATCTGTCTCGCTCGAGATCCCGAAGATCCGATGATGCATGCTGATGCGGGGTTCGATGCCCCAGACGGAGTACTCGCGCAGTCGCCCTTCGTTGCCGCATGTCGTATTGAGGTTTGCCATGCTCGCGCAGAGGGGATCTGCGAAGTCATTTGGCCGCTGGGCAGAATTGCTCGACTGCCGCCACCAGTGCCGTCGGAAAGAGTTCCAATACAGATGGGTCGTGATGGCAAGATCGCCGCTCACGGCGAATGCATGCGTCGCTGAAGCACCGTAGCGATCCGCATAGAAGAAATCGTTCCTGAACGGATTGGCACGAGGATTGGCGAGGTACTCGTCCTGCCGAAGCCCGGAGTACGTGACGTTCGAGTCCTCGCTGTAGTAATTCGCGCGAAGGGTCAGCGTCTGGCCGGCACCGACGGTCTGCACGACCTTGCCGTTCACATCGTTGAGCCGGAAATTCAAGTTCTCGCGCGAGCCCTCCCCTTGCTTCCGCATGTAATCGATCAGGAATCCAGTGCGGCCGACAGTCGCGCCATATGAACCGTGGCCATTGAAGTAGTCGCGATTGCCGCCGGTGAGGATTACCGAGCCTGCTCTCTGCGCCGGTGGCTTCGGTGTGACGTAATTGATGGCACCCGCGATCGTCTGAGGACCATACGCGATCTGCGCGCCGCCCTTGAGTACCTCGATGCGCTCGAAACGGTCGATCGGAGGGTGGTAATAGGTCGCGTTATCACCGTAAGGTGCGTAGGTCAGCAGGATGCCGTCTTCGAGGAGCAAAACCTTGTTCGCGCGCGTTGGATTCAGACCGCGGATGCCGATGTTCGGCCGCAGCCCGAATCCCTCCTCGTCGCGGACGTGCACACCTGCGACTTTTCTCAAGGCATCGTTGGTCGTCATCACGCGGCTCTTCTCCAGCGTCTCGCGGTCGACGATGTCCACGGAGCCGGGCAGACGACGCAGCCGCTCGTGACTGCCCGCGATCTCTGCGGCGACGACAACGACGTCTTCGGTCAAGCCGCCAACGCGCAATTGAAGTGGAATACGACGGACTTCGCCCGGACGCAACGAGACGCGCTGAACCGCCACGGCGAACCCGGCGCTCATCGCCGTGATTTCGTAATCGCCGGCTGCGAGCTCTGAAATCGAGAACGCTCCTTCACTGCTGGACTCGATGCGCCAGTCGCTCGCCGTCGATGACCTGCGGACGGTAATCAGGACGCCGGGAACTGCGGCGCCAGTCTCATCGATGACCTGTCCGATCAACGACGCTGCCCCGACCTGTGCGGCGGCGGAGAGAGGTGAAAAGGCGAACGTGAAGACAGCGAGAACTATGAGAAGAACGGCGCGGCGAAGCATTGTGAAGGCGCTCCTGGAGTGGATGGCTGATTGCGTCAACGAGAAGTGAGATTGAGTCTCACTTTCAAAGCCGGAGTTTATAGCCGACTGCTTTGGTCGGTCAAGACAGAAGAGCCCGCGATGAAAGCGTTCGAAATTTCAGGTCCGCGCTCGGGATAGGATGCCGAAGTGACCTCCGCAACGCTTCCTTTCGTCAAGCGCACACTCTCCAACGGCCTCGACGTCGTCGTGCACGAGGACCACCACGTCCCGATTGTGGCCATAAACATCTGGTACCACGTGGGTTCCAAGGACGAACGTCCCGGCCGCACCGGGTTCGCACATCTCTTCGAGCATCTGATGTTTGAAGGATCGCAGCACCACAACTCCGGATATTTCCCCCCGCTGCAGCAGGCGGGCGCCTTGCTCAATGGATCGACGAATGCCGATCGCACCAACTACTGGGAAGTGGTTCCGACGAGTGCCGTCGACCTGGCGCTCTGGATGGAATCGGATCGAATGGGATACCTGCTGCCGGCGCTCACACAGGAGCGCTTCGAGACGCAGCGCGACGTGGTCCTGAACGAGCGGCGGCAGAACTATGAGAACAGGCCGTACGGGTTTGCGCTCATGGCAATCGCGGCGGCCATGTTCCCCGATGATCATCCGTACCACTGGCTGACCATCGGCAGCGCGAGCGACATCAACGCGATGCAGCTCGACGAGGTCCACGATTTCTTTCGCACTTACTATCACCCGTCGAATGCGTCCCTCACGCTGGCCGGCAACATCGACGTGGCGCGCGGCTTCGAACTTGCCGAGCAGTACTTCGGCGATCTGCCTGCCGGTGCGAAACCGCAACCGTTGCATCCCACGGCGACACTCGAACGCGAAGTGCGCCTCGTGCTCGAGGACCGCGTGGAGATGCCGCGTGTGTACATGGCGTGGCATTCGCCGGCCATGTTCGCTGAGGGTGACGCCGAGATGGACCTCCTCGCGGATCTGCTCGCCAACGGCAAGACGTCGCGGCTCTACCGGACGCTGGTTTATGAACAGCGGATCGCGCTCGACGTGTCCGCATACCAGAACTCACGTGAGCTGGCGGGATTCTTTCTGCTGGTTGCCACGGCCACGCCGGGTCGCTCGCTCACCGAGATTGCCTCCGTCATCGACACCGAACTGCAGCGCGCGGCCGACGAGGGACCTTCCGTTGCGGAGATGGAACGTGTCCGGTCGCAAACGGAAGCTCATTTCATGTACAGGCTGCAGACTGTTGGTGGGTTCGGCGGAAAATCCGATCAGCTGAACGCGTACAACGTGTTTTGCGGCGACCCCGCATTTTTCGCAAACGATCTGGCTCGCTACCACGGCGCGACGGCCGACGGGGTTGCCGGGGCTGGCCGCCGGTATCTCGGATTCGACCGCCGCGTCGTCCTCAGTGTCGTGCCGCGCGGGCAGCACTCGCTTGCCCTCCCCGGTTCCGAGCTGGTCACCGCAGTGTGATGCCCGTCGATCGATCACGTTTGCCCGCAATCGGCCCGGATCCGGCCTTCAGGTTCCCGCGCATCGTGCGGCACAGGCTGGACAACGGGCTCGACGTACGGACCGTTGAGCACCACACAGTCCCAGTTGTCACGCTGGTGATGCAAATCGAGGGGGGGCTCGGTTCCGATCCTCACGGCCTTGAAGGACTTGCCGCCCTGACCGCCGACATGGTGGATGAGGGCACCGGCGCCCTCAGCGCGATCCAGGTTGCCGAGGCGCTGGCGTCGATCGGCGGAGAGTACGACGTCGAGGTGGGCGCCGACGCCACCGCGTTCACTTTCACAACGCTCGAGAGGTTCGCGGAGCGCGGGGCAGGGTTGCTGGCGGATATCCTGCTTCGTCCGAGTCTGCGCGAGACCGATTTCTCCCGCGTGCGAGGACTCCGGCTCGATCGGCTCCGTCAGCTCACGGACCTGCCGCCCGCGGTTGCCGAGCGTGCTTTTGTGACGCTGATGTACGGCGAGCATCCCTATGGGCATCTCGCAATCGGCACCGAACCGGCGTTGCGTCGGATCGAGGTCGAGCAGGTCATCGACTTCCACGCGCGCACATTCCGGCCGACGCGCGCCACGTTTGCGCTCGTGGGGCCGATGTCGCATGAACGACTGCGGAGCATAGCAGCGGAAGCGTTTTCCGGCTGGCGCAGCGAATCTGCCCCGGCTGTTGCGAACGCGCCAGCCGACGTCGAAGCCACGTTTTCGCCTGCACGGCTGGCCGTTGTCGCGCGTTCCGGAGCGGCGCAGTCGGAGCTTCGAATGGGACATCTGTCGGCTCGACGCGACACGCCCGACTACTCCGCATTGCTCGTGATGAATGCGGTCCTCGGAGGTCAATTCGTCAGCCGCATCAATCTGAAGCTGCGAGAAGAGAAGGGTTATACCTATGGCGCTCGCACGGGCTTCGACTGGCGCCGCGGCAAGTCGCCGTTTGCCTTGCAGGCGAGTGTTCACACGGCCGCGACAGCCGACGCGATTCGCGATTCCCTTTCCGAGCTCGAGGACCTGCGGGGTCCACGACCGCCGTCGGACAAGGAGATGAGCCTGGCAAAGGCATCTTTGACTCGCGGCTATCCACGCAACTTCGAGACCGCACAGCAGGTGGCACGATCCGTGACGCAGCTCGCGCACTACGACCTGCCCGATTCGTACTTCGAAGAGTTCGTTCCGAAGGTGAACGCCGTCGAGGCACCCGATGTCGTCCGTGCGGCGGCGAAGTACGTCGACCCCTCGCGAATGGTGACACTCGTCGTCGGGGATCATCAGACAATCGGCGAATCGCTCGTGGCGCTCGGTCTCGGTGAGCCGCAGCTGTTGCCGTCGGAAATGTAGAAGGTCCGGCTGAAGCCGGACACTACGTACGTCGCAATCGGCGTAGTGTCCGGCTTTAAGCCGGACTAGAGATTCTTCCGGAGAAACTGGGTCAGGACATATCCGTCCACAAACTTGAACGGCGCCGACCCGGTGCTGTAGTGCCCGCACGGAAGCACGGTGACCTGATGCGGCAGATCCCGCTGCCGGAATTCATCAACGACCTCACGCGACAGATCCACTGGGAAGGTGAGGTCGTAGCGCGCGTACACGAGGAGCGTGCGCGCGTGACGAACGCGGTCGAAGTATGACGAGGGGCTGATCGGACGCCACAAATTCTGCAGAAGTGCCAGGTCGATGTGCCCGTCGAGTCCTTGACGAACGTGGCGCGTCGAAATCCCGCGCCACACCACGTCGGCAAATCGCGGAGAAATGTGATTGAGCGCCTGAACGCGTATGCGAGGCTCGTGCGCGGTGGTCAACATGGCCAGGCACGACCCCAGGCTCGTGCCGAGAATGCCGATGCGCTCGAAGCCCTGCTCCGCCAGCCACGCGATTGCCCGCCGCGCATCGAGCACGGCCTGTCGGCACACCTGGATCGTGCGGGCGATGTTCGCGCTCACGATGTAGTCGGCCCGGGTCAGCTCTGGCGGCATTCGAACGTCGTGATACGGCAAGCTCATGCGAAGCGCCGACACCCCGAACCGTGCCAGCGCTCGCGCGAGCCCCACGTGCCCCTCGGAGTCGGAATTCCACTGTGGCAGAACCAGCACGGCACGCCCCCGGGACGCCGCGCGGCCCGGCGGCTCGCCTGCAGCAGGGAACCACCGGGCATGGACGGTGTTGTTCTCTGCATGCGGCGTCACCAGTGCGCTCGAAAACCGTAACGTGCCGGCTTCACCGCGTGCCTGTCGATCGGGCGTGGCCTGCGCAAACCGGTAATCGTGTGCAGGAGGGGCTTCGAAAAACCCGGGGGTATCACGCATCACCTCGTCGACCCAATGGCGGAGCCGATCTGCTGGCGTCTGGTTTCCGTTCGACGGAATCCAGTCGAGGCCCCATTCAAATGGTCGAATGACGCGATTCGTCGTCAACGCCACGAGCCGGCGTTCCCACGCGTGAAAAACCTTCGAGATCACGGCCTCAACAGTACTTCGGTCCGCGGGTTGCAGGTTGAATTGCCATGATCGAGCACCCACGACGGCCTGACGTGCCGCGGCCGCCTCCTTCGCCCGACATCATCGACGCACCGCCCCCCGATATCAACCCGGCGCCGCCGCCCGATGTGCCGCCGCAACCGTTGCCAGAGCAGCCGGAGCCTCAACGCGATATCCCCGGACCGAAATGAGGCTCGAGCGTCTCGGCAACATCGAGAAGTGCCCGTGTACCCAGACGAGCGCCGACAACCTGAGCGCCGATCGGCAGGCCCTCGACTGTTTGACCGCACGGCAGGGTGATGGCAGGGTGCCCTGTGATGTTGAAGAGTTGGGTCAGGCGCAGCATGACGTTGCGAACGGCCTCCCTGGTTCCCCCGATCTGGACGGTTTCGGCACCGAGCCTGGGAGCGGGGATGGGCAGGGTGGGCAACAGAAGGGCGTCACACTCGTCCAGCGCGCGATCGACCTCGGCTTGCAGGACCTCGCGACCGCGCAATGCACGGAGGTAGTCCTCGCCGAGGATGTAGCGTCCCATTTCGAGTCGCAGACGCACGTTCGCCGTGTAGTCGCCTGGACGACTGTCGAGCGCGGGGGCGTGATAGGCGGCAGCTTCCGACAGCGCAATGTGCACGTAGATCGCCTGGATATCCTCCGCATGCGGAATCACCGTGTCGCAAAGTTCCACGCCTGCCTTCTGCAGCCCCGTACAAACGCCCTCGAAGGATGACGCCACCTCGGCATCGAGCAGCCTTGTGAAATATCCGTGCAGCACGCCCAATCGAATTGGACGCGTTCGACCCGCGGTCGCGGCGGGACGAATAGGTTCGCCGCGCAGCACGTCGTAGAGAATCCTGGCATCGCCGACCGAGCGACAAAGTGGACCGACATGGTCCAACGTGGCGCTCAGCGGGACGACGCCGTCGGTTGGAATCTCGCCGAACGACGGCTTCAAGCCGACCAGACCGCAGAGCGATGCCGGTATGCGAACGGACCCGCCGGTATCGGTGCCGATCGACGCGTATGCCATACCCGCAGCGACGGCCGCGGCAGACCCGCCGGACGATCCGCCCGGCGACCGACTTTCATCGAGCGGATGACGAGCCGGTCCGAACGCCGAATCCTCATTGGTGGTGCCGAGGGCGAACTCGTGCAGGTTGTTCTTGCCGACCAGCACGGCGCCCGCCTCGCGAAGCCGCCGTACGACAGTGGCATCCGTGTCCGCGACATGGTCTTCTCGCACCCTGGATGCGGCCGTGGTCGGCACGCCGGCAATGTCGATGATGTCCTTGATCGAAATGGGAACACCGTGAAGCGGTCCACGGTAGCGTCCGGCGTCGATTTCGGCATCCGCCTGCTGTGCTTGCGCGCGCGCCGAGTCGGCAAGCACCGTGATGAATGCATTGAGTGCCGAATTCCTGCGTTCGATGGCTGCAACGCATTGATCCGTGACGCGCGACGCGGTCAGCTTGCGCGTTTCGAGCGCCCGCGCGAGCTCCGCGATCGTGCGCGGCTCAGCCGGCATTCCGGCTGGGTGGGCGATCTGCGGCGCCGCTCGCGTCCGGGTTCCAGTCGGCGGTGCGCAGCGCCGATGTGGCGCGCGCGAGCGCTTCCAGCATCGGACGCAGCGCGGGGAGTCCGCGGCGCTCCGCGTCCTGGACGGCGTTATCAAGCCAGGTCTTGATGGTCACGGGGATAGGTTACAGGTTCGAGGGGATAGGTTACAGGTTCGAGGGAATAGGTTACAGGAAGAGGAGATAGGTTACAGGGGAGAGGGGAGAGGTTACAGGGGAGAGGGGAGAGGTTACGCTTCAGTCGGAACATTCGACAACCGACTGCGCAGGGCGGTCAACATTCGACTGATTTCGTCGATTCGCTCGAAAACGTCCATGACCGGTGCAGGCTCGGCGTACCCTAACCGCTCGGCAATCATCACGTAAGTTTCTAGTTCCATGAGAGATCCGCGAGCGATTGAAACAAAGTGTGCGTAATCCCGCCGAGTACCCCGTGCATGCCCTTCGGCAATGTTGGCCGGAACGCTCGCGGCCGCTCGCGTCGCTTGATGTACTAATCGATATCGCTCCTCGTCGGGAAATGTCTTCGTCAGCGAATATACAGATTCGACCAGATGCATGCTTTTCTGCCATACGAGCAAGTCACGGTGTGATTGAATTTTTGCCACCTCAGACCCTCGCAACCCTGTAACCTGTTCCCTGTAACCTGCCCCCTTCAAGATCCCCTCCATGCGGCGGACGAAAATCGTAGCGACGATCGGGCCGGCAACGAGCAGCGAAGCCGCCATCAACGCGCTCGTCGGGGCTGGCGTGGACCTGTTCCGCCTCAACTTTTCGCACGGGACACGGGAGAGCCACGGGCAGGCGATTGCACATGTCCGCGCCGCGGCCGCCAGGCAGGCGCGAATTGTCGGCGTACTGCAGGACCTTTCTGGTTCGAAGATCCGAACGGGCCCACTGAAGCACGGTACGCCGATCGTCCTCAAGACTGGGGACGAACTCCACATCCTCGTGGGCAACGAGCCTGGCGAGCCGGGCCGCGTATCGACGACCTACACCGAACTGGCAAATATCGTCAGTCCAGGCGCCATTCTGCTGCTCGATGACGGCCGGATTCAGTTGCGCGTCGAGGAGGTGCGCGGAAGCGACATTCGCACGCGGGTCGTCGATGGAGGCGAGCTGGGCGAGTCCAAGGGCATCAATGTACCGGGTGCGCATCTGCCGTCGACCGGGCTTACTCCCAAAGACATCGAGGACCTGGAGTTTGGAATTGCCGCAGGCGTCGACTTCGTCGGGCTCAGCTTCGTGCAGTCTGCTGCCGACGTGCGACAGGCTCGCGAAAGGTTGCGCGCTGCGGACGCGGAGCATGTTTCGCTCGTCGCGAAACTCGAAAGGCCCGACGCGGTGGCGCACATCGAGGAAATCGTCGCCGAATCCGACGCGGTAATGATCGCGCGCGGCGACCTCGGGCTGGAACTGCCGCTCGAGCACGTGCCCCGCGTGCAGAAGTCGGCGATCCAGACGGCACGGGCGCTCGGGGTCCCTGCGATTGTCGCCACGCAAGTGCTCGAGTCGATGCGCACCGAACCACGCCCGACGCGCGCCGAAGTCAACGATGCGGCAAATGCCGTCGGTGAGGGGGCCGACGCGATCATGCTGGCGGGCGAGACGGCGGTCGGTCTCTATCCGGTTCGGGCAGTCCAGACGCTCGACGCCATCATTGGCGACGCTGAGACAATGCCTGTTTCAGAGGCCGTCGTTCTTCGAAGTGATCGACTGCTCAGCGGCCATGGGCGCGCGCTCTGCGAAGCGGCCGTCACGTTGGCCGCCCGCGGCGATGCGGTGGCGATTGTGGCGATCACGCGGCACGGGAAAACCGCACGCCTGTTGTCGGCGCTCCGCCCTCGCGCGCCGATTTTCGCAGCGACAGATGCCCCTGAGGTCGCGCGCAGCTTGACTCTTGCGTGGGGAGTGGTGCCGGAGGTAGCGGATCTGACGGGAGATGTAACCGACGCCGCGAACCGGATCGGTCAGATGCTCGTCGACCGCGGTGCGATTCCCCACGGTTCGGCGATTGTCCTCGTGAGTATTACGCCCGATCTGGCGCGTGGACCATCCAACTTCCTGAAGATTCAGCGGGTGTGAGTCTGAAAGATCTTCTCAAGTCCGCCTTGCTTCCAGGTAGCGCTTCAGCGCGCCGAGCGCGAGCACCCAGCCGTTCGACATGATGTCGTAATACCGCACCCACCGCTCACTCTTCTTGTCATATCCGGACTGACGCACCTGGAGCAACGTGGCGTCGCCCTCGCGCGTGCACCTTGCTGCGAGGGCCATCGGTCCTATCGGATCTCCCTCGGGGGGATGCCAGTAGAGATCAGCAACGAAAAACTCACGTCCCGGCACGAACTCCACGACGGTTCCGTGCAGCGCGCCGCCGAGCCGCCCGAGCAGCTCGTCGCGCGATCTCGTCGATTCCCACTCGAGCGCAAAACTCCCGAGCGGCCGCGGTGTGCAGACCGAACGCGAGACCTGCCACCACGCGCGCAGCGCGTCGGCGTCGAAGAACGCGTCGAGGATGGCGGCAGGCGGCGCGTTGATAGCGAGGCTGTGCCCGCACTCTCTCATGGCTGTGGTTTGGCGATCGCCGTATTGTCCCTCGATAATTGCGGAATGCAGCCGCTTGCGTACCTGGATCCGGAGTTCCTCGAAAGTGAAGAAGCCCGTCCGCTGAGAATTCTGGCGGAATATCTGGAACCGCTCAGCCGATTCAAGGCGCAAAACATCCAGGACACCGTGGTGTTCTTTGGTTCTGCGCGAATCCACAGCCGCGAGCGGGCCGAACAGGCGCTCGAGCGGCTGATGCATCGAATGGCGGGTGGGAAAGCCGATTCCGACGACCGTCTGCTCCGTGGCCGCAAGGCGCTCGAGTGGTCGCGCTACTACGAAGAAGCGCGCGAGCTCGCCAGGCTGCTCACGATGTGGTCGGTCTCGCTCGGGTCAACGCACCATCGCTTTGTCGTGACGTCCGGAGGCGGCTCCGGCATCATGGAGGCGGCCAACCGAGGCGCCATGGAGGCCGGCGGCAAGACCATGGGGCTGAATATCAAGTTGCCGTTCGAGCAGGGCGCCAATCGATACATCACCGAGGGTCTGCACTTCGAGTTCCACTACTTCTTCATGCGGAAGTTCTGGTTTGCGTATCTTGCCAAGGCACTGGTCATCTTTCCCGGTGGATTCGGCACGCTGGATGAGATGTTCGAAATTCTCACGCTCGTGCAGACCGACAAACTGTTGAAGCCGATCCAGGTCATCCTTTACGGCAGCGAGTACTGGGATGAGATTCTCAATCTCCAGCCGCTCGTCGAGTGGGGTGCGATCGCTCCGCAGGACATGAAACTGCTTCAGCGTGCAGACACTCCGCAGGACGCATTTGCGTTGCTCAAGGCGCACCTCTCCGAGCACCACCTCGCGCCCGCCACGGCGCAGGAAATGAAAGCGCCTGGAATTGCGAAGACGAGATCGTAGTAGGTAGGCGGCCCGTAAAGGGCCGCCCTACTTGCGATACAGGAGAAACTGCCCTCGAAGCTTCCGGAACGCTGCCTCATTTGGACGCCAGCTCTCAGCAATCTCCCCAACGCTCACGTCCGATTCAATCTGGTTCCTGAGAAGGTCGGAGCCCGCAAGGATATCGATCGGCAGCTTTTCCTGCTCGTATTCGTACGGCGGTTGGCGCCAGGCAAACTTCGATCGATCGAAGCGGCGAAACGTTTGGATGAGTGCCACGCCGGTGATGACGGGGCGAAACGTCAACCGGTCGGTCACATGAATCTGGCAGCCGCCGCAGGTTCGCTGGGCATGCTTCTGAAACGTGGGCTCGAATACGGCAGGTCGGAAATACACGCCCGGCAGGTCCAGCGCATTCATCGCTTCAGCAAACCGGTCGGCATCGATCCACGGCGCCCCCACCAGCTCGAACGGCCGTGTCGTCCCCCTGCCCTCGGACAGATTGGTTCCCTCGAACAGCACGGTTCCCGGATAAGCCACAGCGGCGTCCAGAGTCGGCATGTTGGGGGACGGCATCACCCACGGCAGTCCAGTGTCGTCCGCGTACATGTATCTGTGCCATCGTTCGATGCTGGCAATCTCGAGCGACGCTCCAATTCCGAAGTGCTCGTTGAAGAAAGCTGCGAGCTCGCCGATCGTCATTCCGTGGCGCATCGGGATGGGAAACTGGCCGACGAATGACTCGAACCCGGCCACGAGGCACGCACCTTCGACCTCAACCCCGCCAATCGGGTTCGGCCGGTCGCACACGATAACTGGAATACGGTGACGGGCCGCCGCGCGCAGGCAATTGGCCATCGTGTAGATGTACGTGTAGATCCGCGCGCCGATGTCCTGCAGATCGATGACAAGCGTGTCGACATCTCGAAGCATCTCGAGAGTGGGCTCGCGCGTTTCGCTGTAAAGGGAATACACCGGCACCTTCCGCGCCTCATCTCGTTGGTGCGGCGTCTCGACCATGTTGTCCTGGACATCGGACCGGAACCCGTGCTGCGGCCCGAAGATGCCGGCGAGAGTGACCGTTTCAGCCTGTAAAAGCCGATCGATTACATGGCGAAACGCGTGATCGACCGATGCGTGGTTGCAGACGATGCCGACACGAGCGTCTCGAAGGCGGTCGGAGGCGAAGAGCACATCGGACCCGAGGCGTACCGCGGTAGCACGGGGCGGGAACATGGGTCCATTATGACCGCCGCGCGGTTTCCTATATCATCCGTCGACACACCAACATGTTTCAGTCGGGTCCGACCGCGCGGCGGCTCAGTGTCGCCTTGTTTCTCGTTTGGCTGTTTCCCTGCGTCGCCTCGGCCCAGGAAAACAAGCTGAAGGTTCCGACGATTGCCGCGAGCGTTGCCGCCGCGGCCGATTGGGCGTCGACCTACCACGCGTTGAAGTACTACCAGGTTCGTGAGACCAACCCACTGCTTCGGCCGCTCGACGGATCGCCAGGATCGCTCATCACCGTGGGCAGTCTCATCGACGTGGGCGCCTTCAGCGTGTGGAATGTCACCGTCGGGCGCAAGCACGAACGCGTTGCCGTGGCCGGACTGTGGGCGATGGCGGCTTTTCGGACGTATTTGACGATCCACAACATCCGGAACACGCAACGCGCCGAAAGGCGCTAGGGCGGTTATAGAATGACGCGCAGTTTGAAGGCTGACGGCAATGGCGTGCGTCCGGTTGCGACGCTGTGGCGGCTGACGTGGAACGGCGACCTTCTGTCCTGTTCCGTCTACCGCGACGGCGAGGGTCTCGAGCTGCGGCTGGAATCGCCGGCGGCCGTCATCCTTGCCGAGCCATTTGAGCTTCAGCCCCGGGCGCTCGCCAGGACACAGTCGCTTCGTGAATCCCTGAAGCGGCGAGGGTGGCAGGAACTCGCCAACTGACTGCCCCAACGCAGGCCTCAGGGCTGATCAAGTCCCAAGACCCAAGACCCAAGACAAGGCACCCCAGGTACCCTATAGTCCAAGGCCTTCTATCAGACCGTCGCCAGGTACTGGTGGATCATGCTGACGGTTGCCGATCCCTCGCCCACCGCGGCCGCCACACGCTTGCTGGAGCCGCGGCGCGCGTCACCTGCGGCAAAGATTCCCGGCACGCTCGTTTCGAACAGGAACGGGTCGCGTTCGACGGTCCAGGACTTCGGCCAATGCCCGTCCACAAGGAGATCGCGGCCTGTAAGGATGAAGCCCTGCGCGTCGCGCTCGACGAGGTCGGCCACCATCTGCGTTCGAGGCGAGGAGCCGATGAATACGAACATCGCATCGCCATCCAGTTCGCGCACCGCGTTGGTCTCGACTTCTGTGAGCGTAATGCGCTCCAACCGGCCGCTGCCGCTCACCGAAGAAACGACGGTCCCCACGAGGACATCTATGTTCGCGGTCTCCGAAATGCGATCGATTAGGTACTGCGACATGGTGTCGAGCTTCGGCGGGCGTACGACAACGGTTACTTGCCGCGCGTACCGCGAGAAGAACATCGCGCCCTGGCCGGCCGAGTTGCCGCCCCCAATCACGAAGACGTGCTTGTCGCGATACGTCGCCGCTTCACTCAGCGCGGCGCCGTAATACACGCCGACACCGACCAGCTCGGCCACGCCCGGCGCCTCGAGCCGCCGCACTTCCATGCCCGATGCCACGAGCACTGCGTAGCAGTTCAGCTCCGAATCGTCCGAGAGGACAACGACACGGTAAGGGTCGTTTCGACGAATGCAGGTGACGTCCTGGGCCGAGACGATCTCGGCTCCGAACCGCTTGGCCTGGGCGGTGGCGCGACGCGCGAGATCTGCGCCCGAGATCCCGCTCGGAAACCCAAGGTAGTTCTCAATCTGTGAGCTGGTCCCGGCCTGTCCACCTGTCGCGTCGCGTTCCACGAGGATTGTCCGCAAACCTTCCGAGGCGGCATACACCGCTGCTGCAAGTCCGGCCGGACCGCCGCCTACAACGACGACGTCATAGAAGGGACGCTGAGGGCGTGTCTGCATCCCGATCTTCTCGGCGAGCTGGCGCGGCGTCGGCTGCACCATCGTCGTGCCGTCTTGAAACATGACGACCGGCAGCCGCGACATGCCGTCGGCCGTCGACTGAACGAGCTCGCGCGCGGGCGCGTCGGTATCGAGATCGACCCACTGGTACGGAATCAGGTTGCGCGAGAGGAAGTCCTTGACTGCATAGCTGGATGCCGACAGTGCCGTTCCCGCGACACGGATGCCCTCAAAGGGCGGACGTGTTCGCGCCATCCACTCGGCCAGCAGATCGTCGAGCACTGGATACAGGCGCTGCTCGGGTGGCTCCCACGGCTTCAGCAGATAGTGGTCCAGCCCGATCTTGTTGATCGCCGTGATTGCCACTTCCGTATCGGCGTATGCCGTCAGCAGCACGCGTCGGGCATCCGGATAGAGCTTGAGGGCTTCGATCAGAAACTGCGTGCCCGTCATGCCGGGCATCCGCTCGTCGACGAGGAACAGCGCAATGGCGGCTCCACGCTGTTTCAGATGTCGGACCGCGTCGAGCGCCTGTGCGCCCGATGCAGGCCTTCATGATGCGGTATTCGGCGTGGAAATGATGACGAAGGTCGCGCTCGATCGCGTTCAGTACTTCGGGTTCGTCGTCAATGGCCAGGATGATTGGTTTCGCCATAGGTCCTGTGTCCGTCCGAGCGAACGCCCGTGGTCATGCCGTCGCTTCAGATGCGACCGGAAGGCTCACTCGAAACTCCGTCCGGCCCGGTTGCGATACGACGTCGATATCGCCCTCGTTTCTGTGCACGTAACGGCGCGCGATTTCGAGGCCGATCCCGGTTCCCTGGCCGACCGGCTTGGTCGTGAAGAACGGGTCGAAAATCCGCTCGCGAATGTCCGCTGGAATTCCGGGACCATCGTCCACTACCCGCACGACAACGAACTTGAGCTCACGTCGGGCGGAGATCTCCACATGCCCGGCTTCCGGCGCTGCGTCGATGGCATTGTCGATCAGGTTGGTCCAGACCTGATTGAGATCGCTGCCGATTGCGAGCACGTGCGGGAGACGCTCTTCGACATTGATCGTGACGCCGATGGATTTCTTGCGGGCTTTGTGAAGCATTAGCGCGACGGAATCACGAAGCCCCTGGGAGAGGTCGATCGCCTCCGGCATCTGCCGCTGATCCATGAACGTGAAGCGCTTGATCGCGCCCACGAGATCGTGCACGCGCGCAGCAGCCTTCTCGATGTCGGAGGCGAGAGTGCGCAAGGTGCATCCGGTGGCGATCCACCGAATCGCCGTGTCGAGGTCGGGTCGCCTGCACCGCGGACGCGAGCGTGTCGAGCGCCTCGACGCTCGTACCGGTGTCCACGAGCGAGGCGGCGGCATTCGGGTTCGCATCGTGCGCTTCGAGCCAGGCGGTGAGCGCCTCTTCGCGATCGGCACGCTCGATTGGCGTCAGCGCCGAAGGCGCCGCAGTGCTGCACCCGATACGGACACGATCGATAGCCTCGAACTGTGCCTGCGTGAGTCGTGCCGCGCCGATCGCGCGTGACGTGTCTTCCGCCTCCGCGAGTGTTTCCGTCAGCAATTTCGCACTGCGAGCGACGGCCGACGCCGGATTGTTGAGCTCATGTGCCAACCCCGCCGACATGCGTCCGAGCGTCATCATCTTCTCGTCGATCAGTTCGCTCGACGTGAAGGTCCGCGCACGGTCGAGCATCACGTGGACGAGTGCGGCGGTAATCGTCGGACATTCTCGCGTCAGTTCAGGAAAGTGAACGCGGTCCACGACGAACACGTCGGTCGGTTCACCGATGATGGTGTCCCCCGGTGCCGCAGGCATACGCGAGTACGGCAACAGGCCACTGACATCACCTCCGCGCCATTCATCTACCTTGCGCGGACCGAGACCCCTGTCGACCGAGATTGCGATAGTACCCGGAAAGCAGCACGTAGAGGCCTTCGATTGGCTGCCCTTTTCGCCACACTGATTCGCCACGATCGAAATGCCGAACACTCCCATGGGCGGCGAGCCACTCGAGCTCGTCGCGCGGCGCGGCGCCGATTGTGCGATGTTGCGCGAGCAGCGCCACGACATCGGGATCGCTCATGATTCAGGCATTCTACGTGAGCTATGCTCAGTTCTTGGTTGAGGCACTGCAGGGCGCAGGCTTAAGCCTGCGCGCTACGGGTGGACGGCCGAATGTTGGGTGCACGTGAATCGTTGGGAGTTACATGAAGATTGCGGTCATGGGATCGGGTGGGCTCGGTGGACTGTACGGAGGCCGCCTCGCTCATGCCGGATACGACGTGACGTTCATCGCGCGTGGCGCGCACATGTCGGCGATGAAGGAGCAGGGCCTGCTCATCGAGAACGACGAACAGGGCGAAGTACGGATCGCACGCCCGAACGTGACAGACGATCCCGCCGCGGTGGGTGTCGCTGACTATGTGCTGCTGGCGGTGAAGTTGTGGGATACGGATGCGGCAGTCAGTGCGATTCGTCCGATGGTGGGTCCTCGCACCGTGGTGATATCGCTGCAGAACGGCGTCATCAAGGACGACATTTTGCGCCGCGAGTTCGGCGAAGATGCGGTGATCGGCGCCGTGGCCTACGTCGCTACTCACGTTGCGCGCCCGGGCGTCATTCGTCAAACCGGAACCATGCAGCGTCTGGTATTGGGTGAGTACGACGGACAGCAATCGCCGCGCGTCGCAGCAGCTGCTGAACGCGATGTTGCGCGCGGGTATTCAGGCTGCATTTCCGACGACATCCGCCGCACGATTTGGGAGAAGTATGTGTTTCTCGTGGGGCTGTCGGGCACCACCGCAACGATGCGATCGACGATTGGTCCAATCCGCCAGAACGCGCAGAGCCGCGCCTTCCTGTACGACCTGCTGAAAGAGACAGTGGCCGTGGGCCGCGCCCACGGAGTTCGCCTGCCGAGTGATTACGCGGATGATCGGCTCGCGTTCCTCGACACGGTGCCAGCCACGATGACCTCGTCCATGCATCACGATCTCGAAAAGGGCAACAGGCTCGAAGTTGCGTGGCTGTCTGGTGGCGTCGTTGAGCTTGGTCGTGCTGTGAATGTTGCGACGCCCGCCAACCGTGCCGTGCGGGACATTCTGGCGCTGCATGCGGGCGGCCGTACGAATTGACGTGACGCTGCCGCGGCTGACAATCCGATCGATTCGTGCGGTGCCGGTGCTGGTCCCGATGAACTTCGCACTCGGCACAAGCGCAGCAACGGTGCGAGACGCACCGTTGCTGCTGGTCGACCTCCAGACGCATCAGGGAATCACTGGGCACGCGTATCAGTTCTGCTACCGCGAGGTGGCGGCGGTTGCCGTCATGCGGCTCCTGGATGACGTGACGGAGGCCGTGGCACAGCAGCCGATCGTTCCGCACGATCTGTGGTCGGTTCTGTCGAAGCGCTACACGCTCATCGGGGTCCAGGGCATCGTCCGAATGGCCATGGCCCTGGTCGACGTCGCCGGCTGGGACGCGCTGGCGAAGGCAGCGGGCCTGCCGCTTGGCCGGCTGCTCGGGGCAGACCCGCGTCCGGTTCCCGCGTACAACAGCAACGGCCTTGGCCTGATGCCGACCGCCGAGCTCGTTGACGAGGCACACAAGCTCCTCGCCGGCGGTTTCCGCGGCGTCAAGCTGCGGCTGGGCTACGCAAACTTGAATGAGGATGTTGCTGCCGTGCGTGCTGTCAGGAGCGTCGTCCCGGATGACATCGCGGTTATGGTCGATTACAACCAGGCACTGAGCGTTGATGAAGCGATGCGGCGGACGCAGGCGCTCGACGCCGAAGGCGTGTACTGGATCGAGGAGCCAATCCGGCATGACGATTTCAAGGGCTCTGCGGCAATTGCCGCGGCCACTCGAACGCCAGTGCAGATTGGCGAGAACTTTTCGCAGGTGTACGACATGCAGAAGGCGATCGACGCCTGCGCCAGCGATTTTGTGATGCCAGACCTCGAGCGCATCGGCGGTGTAACCGGATGGCGGCGGGCAAGCGAGCTCGCGGCACAGTCCGGTATGCCGATGTCATCGCATCTCTATCCCGAAGTCAGTGTGCACCTGCTCAACTCGACGCCAACCGCGCACTGGCTCGAATACGTGGACTGGATGAATCCATTGCTCACGTCGCCGCTGAAGATTGTGGACGGCGCCGCGATTCCATCGACTGAGCCTGGTGTCGGGCTGGCGTGGAACGACGAAATGGTGCGGCGCTATGCGCAAATTTAGTGGTATAAGGGCGCGCATGCGGGCTGCGCGAACCACTCTCCTGATGCTGCTGATAACGGCCGCGGCGGCCGCGCAGACGGCAACTGATCCATTTCCTGCGCCGATTCCGACGACCGACGGTGTGATCCGCGTGAGGTTCCGCGAGTTCGCGTCCATTCCCGATGTCAGTGGCACGAGGCGGCTCGGACGATGCTGCTGGTCGACGAGCCAGGGACCCGCCGCATGTTCGTCAACGACATGCGTGGACCGCTCCATACGGTGAGCTACGACGGCCGCACGGTGACCCCGTACCTGGACATCAACGATCCGAAATGGGGCGTCAACGTTCAATCCATGGGTCGAGAGCGCGGGTTTCAGAGTTTCGCGCTGCACCCGCAGTTCGGTCGTGCCGGGACACCAGGTGCCGGCAAGCTGTACACGTGGACCGACAGCGCGAATACGACGCCGCGACCCGATTTCACGCCGGGCGGCGGAAACCGCACTCATCACACGGTGCTGTTCGAGTGGACGGCGCGTAACCCGGGCGCCGCCACGTACGACGGCGGGCCGCCGCGCGAGCTGCTGCGACTCGAGCAGCCGTTTCAGAACCACAACGCCGGCCATATGAGCTTCAATCCGAATGCGGCTCCAGGAAGCGCCGAATTCGGATTGCTCTACGTTGCGGTGGCCGACGGAGGCAGCGGCGGCGATCCGCTCAACCTCGCGCAGAACCTCGGATCACCGTTCGGCAAGATGTCTGAGAATCGATCCTCTTGGATCGAACAGCAGCCAATGGCAAGTACGGAGTTCCGTCCGGCAATCCGTTTGTCGGCAAAGACGGCGTGCTCGGAGAGATTTACGTCTATGGGCTTCGCAATCCTCAGCGTTTTGGCTGGGACCCGCGAAACGGAAATCTGTTTATCGCCGACATTGGCCAGGACATCGTCGAGGAGCTCAGCGTGGCGCGAGCAGGCGCGAATCTCGGTTGGAACAAATGGGAGGGTAGTTTCGGGTTTGTGAGTCGCCAGGCCGTGAGCCTTACGGACCGGCGAAGCGATCCATCCGTAACCTATCCTGTCGTCGAGTACGGACAGCTCGATCCGCTGCTGCAGACGCAATCGGCCGTCACCGGCGTTCACGTGTACCGGAGCAATGCGATCTCGCAACTAGCCAACCTCGTGCTGTTCGGAGACTTTCCAAGCGGCGAGATCTTCTATCTTCAGGCAGACAAGTTGCCGTCGGGTGGTCAGGACGCGATTCGGCGCGTGCTGCTCAGCGACGGTGGCGAACCGAAAACGTTCCTGCAGGTCATTCGCGAAAAGAACGCCACGCAAGGCAAGACCCAGACTTCGCGCGCTGATCTTCGTTTCGGCGCAGGTCCGGATGGTCAGGTCTTTCTGCTCAACAAGCATGACGGCACCATCCGCCTGCTGATACCTGATTCAAATGCGACACGTTAACAGGTTGAGATCGCTTGTTCTCGGGTCCGGCTAAAGCCGGACACTACGTACGTAGGCGCTAAAGCCGGACACTACGTACGTGGACGCCACCTAATCGTCCGTACGTGGGCGCACCTAATCGTACGTAGTGTCCGCCTTCAGGCGGACCAAACGAGTACGGAGTATCCGGCGGTCGCCGGACCAGAGGAGTTTGGAGGACTCAATGCGTGTAGCACAAATCAAATCACGCTTCGCGATCGTCCTAACGGGACTGCTGGCCCTGACCACGCTGGTGGCCGCGTGTGGACAGACGACGGAAACAACCCAGGCACCGGCTGGCCCACCCACGACGGTGTTCGAGGGGGCGCGGGTGATTGTCGGCGACGGTAGCGCACCAATCGAGAACGCGGTCGTCGTCGTTCGCGATACTCAGTTCGTGCAGGTGGGACGCGCTGGTGAAGTGCAGGTACCCGAAGGCGCGACGCGGGTCAACCTTGCCGGCAAGACGGTGATGCCGGCGATTCTCGACGCCCACGTGCATCTGCGTTCTCAGATGCGTGAGACGCTCATCGAAGACCTGCAGCGCCGTGCGTATTACGGCGTGGTCGCTGCAATCAGCATGGGACAGGACCAGGGTGATATTCCGTATCAGGTCCGCACCGAGAGCCAGACGATGCCGGGCACCGCCCGATTCCTCACCGCCGGGCGCGGCATCACGGCGCCCGAGCCGGGACGAACCGAAGTCCCCATGTGGGTATCGACGGACGCCGAAGCCCGCGCAGCCGTGCAGGACAATGCGAAGCGGAAAGTCGACATCATCAAGATCTGGGTTGACGATCGCGACAACAAGTACAAGAAGCTCACGCCTGAGCTGTACGGCGCTGTCATCGACGAGGCGCACAAGAACGGCCTCCGTGTCACGGCGCATATCTATGAGTTGACTGACGCGAAGGGACTTCTGAAGGCGGGTCTCGACGCGTTCGCCCACGGGGTCCGCGACCGAGACATCGACGAGGAGTTCGTGGCGATGTACAAGCAGCGTCCGGAGGTGATCCTCGTTCCGAACCTGCCGAATCGCGGAGTCAAGACCGATCTGAGCTGGGTGAGCGATACGGTTGCGCCAGCCGAGCTTGAAAAGCTTCAGGCGGCAGCAGCCAAGGACGACCCTGAGGCGCAGAAGCTGTACGGCATCCAGGCGCGCAATCTCGCGAAGCTCAGCGCGGCAGGCGTCAAGATCGCGATGGGAACCGACGGCAACACGCCGTACGGGCCGCACATCGAGATGGAGGACATGGTAGCGGCCGGCATGTCTACAAACGACGTCCTTGTCGCGGCCACGCGAAATTCCGCCGAGGTCATGAAGCTCAGCGATCTGGGTACGGTTGCGGCCGGAAAGAGCGCGGATTTCATCGTGCTCGACGCGAACCCGCTGGATAACATCACGAACACCCGTCGGATCAACGCCGTTTACATCCGCGGCGCCGTTGTCGATCGCGCCGGCCTGCGCGCGCGCTTCGGTGGGCGTACGACCGAGTGAACGAAATGCAGATTTGAGATTGAGCGAGTGTAGACTGTACGCGATTGGCGTTTGTCCAATCGACGATTGACAAGCGCGCGGCCCCATCAGCATTGGGGCAGTCGGCAACAGCCTGCGATCGCCAATCTCGATCAGCAATTTCGTGCGAGGACAACAACATGAGTCCGAAGAAACGCGCCGCGAGGAAACGAACGGCGTCGAAGCGCAAGTCGGTATCGAAGCGCAAGTCGGCATCGCGGAAGTCGAAGAAGACGACACGTTCCGCCCGGAGCAGGTCTGCCGCGGCACGGAAGACGACGCGCGCAAGGAAGTCGTCCCGAGGGGCGAAAAAGACGGGGACCAGAAAAACCGTCGCCGCGACGGGCGCCGGCGAAAAAGAAGGCCCCGCGCATGCGCTCCGGGCCTGCAGTCGCGGCCGCTGAGCCGGCGATGACCGGCGGCGGGATGTTCGACACGCCGCCCACCTCCGGATGGGGCGAAGGCGGCCAGGGATATCTCTCCGACGACGAGGACATGGGTCCGCCGCTTGATGCGGACGACGAGCAGTGATTCGCACGCTTGCAATCACAGCCGCCTTGGCGCTCGTCGTCGCCAACGCATGGGCGCAACAGACGTCGGCGCACGAAGTAACCTGGAAGGTCGGTGGCGACACCCGGCGCGGCATCGTATATGCGCCATCGGCCCCTCCCCAGGGGACGAAGCTTCCTGTTGTCTTTGCTTTTCACGGCCGGGGCGACGACACTCAGAATTTTCAGTTCGTAGGACTTCACCGTGCCTGGCCTGACGCGATCGTCGTGTACTTCCAGGGGCTCGACAACCGAGGGCTTTCGGGTTGGCAGGGGGAGCGCGGCCAGGACAACGATCGCGATTTGAAGCTCGTTGATGCGGCGCTTGCTGCCCTGCGCAAGACGTACGCCCTGGACGACGACCGCGTCTACGCGACGGGCTTTTCCAATGGGGCCGCGTTCACGTTCCTGTTGTGGGCGGAACGGCCGAACATGTTTGCCGCCTACGCTGTGGTTGCAGGTCGGCTCAGACCGGCGGTCCAGCCGAAGCAGCCCCGGCCAATTCTGCATGTCGCTGGCGTGGCCGATCCGCAAATTGCATACGCCGATCAGCGGGCGGCGATTGTCTCGGCGGTTGCCATCAACGGTGCCCGCAGCCAGACCGACCGCTGTGGCAACGGATGCACGATTTATGGAGGCAGTTCCGCGACGCCTGTGGTGACGTGGGTTCACCAGGGCGGCCACGAGTTCCCGCGCGGCACATCCGAGCGCATCGCCGAGTTCTTCAAGGACCATCCACGCCTGAAGTAGCGCGCAGGCTTCAGCCTGCGCGTCGCCTCGCGGGCTCATCGAGGTCCGCCTTCAGCCGGACCTTCACTGCAACAGTTCGATCAGCGCAGCGGTCTCGGCCTGGACTGCGCCCTTCAGTGTCGGTTCGAGCGCCGGGAGCCATTCGGGAGAGTGCGGGGCAGGCACCGGGTTGCCCGTGCGTCTGGCTTCCTCGAGTCGCGCTGGCGCGACGGCGCCAATGTGCAGCAGCACGGCTGGAACACCGGCGCGTCCGTATTCGGCGAAATCCTCCGACGTCATCTTCGCGGGCATGTCGACGACGCGATCTGAACCCATTGCGGCACGCAGTGCGGTGGCCAGCCGGCCGGTCAGGCTGGGGTCGTTGAAGACGGGCCCGATTCCCGCGTTCGCAAACTCAATCGTCGGCTCGCGCGGCGCTCCGGCGGCGAGCGCTTCGGCTTTGGCAATACGTTCGATCGACGAGAGAGCTCGTTTCCGCACGTCTTCGCTGAACGTCCGCACGCTCAATTCCATCCTGACCTGATCCGGAATGATGTTGCCCTGCGTCCCACGCTGACCTGTGGCGTTCTTGGTGGTCACCGTGCTGGCAAATGGCGCACCCGTCTTCTCTGCCACAGGCAGCGCATCGAGCTCGGTTCGAAGCATCGCGATCGGACCAGGTCCGTTACGCAGCAGCGCCACGATCCCCGTACCTCCCACGTCCGTCGTGACTTCGTACCCCAGTGACTTGAGACGCGCCGCCAGCGTCGCTGCAGTTCGCTTTTCCTGAAATGCCAGCTCCGGATTACGATGCAGATCTTCGTACAGGGCCGCCAGGTCGGGATAGAGTGCATCAATCGTCGTTTGAGCGGGTGACGTCGTCTGCGCCCGTCCAGCCGCGGATGGGAACACGAGCACCGTCAGGAGGAGCACGCCGGCGAGTCTCTGTCGTCGCATCGACGCCGATCATAAATCACCACAGGGGGGAGCCATGAACCTTCAGGAATTGCGAACGCTCGTCGATTATCACTACTGGGCACGCGACAGGCTGCTCGACGCAGTGGACCGGCTCTCTTCCGAGCAGCTCAATGAGGATCTCGGCAACAGCTTTCGGTCGATTCGAGACACACTGGTTCACCTGTACGGGGCAGACCGAGTCTGGTGCGATCGGTGGGAACGCGAACCACCGCGTGGAATGCCCGATCCCGTCGAATTTCCCGACGTGCCCAGCATTCGCCTCGCGTGGCGGGAACAAGAGCGGAAGGTCCGCGCGGTTCTCGAAAGGCTTGGCGAGCAAGGTGTTGGTGAGCCGATCGAGTACAAGGCCATCACCGGACAGGTTCAGGCCCAACCGTTCTGGCAGATGCTGCAGCATCTGGTGAACCACGGGTCGTATCACCGCGGACAGATCACGACGATGCTGCGGCAACTCGAGCAGTCTCCGCCGGCCAGCATGGACCTGATCTCGTTTTACCGTGAACGCAATGCGGCATCGGCGCGTCTGTAGTTTCGAGTCGTGGACGTAGCGTCCGCCTTCAGGCGGACCCGCTCGGGAGTCTTGAGTTGTGTTGAGTTGAGTGTTTCCGGATTAGAATTGGCGCCCGCAAATCAGGGAGGAGCGTTATGGGACATCGCATGAGATCGATCGGCCTGGGTGTCGTTTTGGTACTCGTGGGAGTCGCCGGTGGATTTCACCTGCGCGCACAGGCGCCCGCGGCTGGCACACAGGCCCAGACGCCAGCTCCACCGCCGCCCGCCGACACGGCTGCGCTGCGGGCCCAGTACGAGCAGTGGCGAAAAGAGTTCAAGACATGGGGCAAGTGGGGGACCGATGACAACAAAGGGGCCTCCAACCTGATCACTCCGCAGAAGGTGCGCAACGCGGTCGGGCTCGTCAGGAACGGGATCGTCGTTTCGCTGGCGCCGCCCATGCCTACGGTTGCGGCCGCGGACGTCAACGCGAATGGCTTGTTCCGCCGAACCACCAACAACATCACCGACGGCGGCACCACCGACAACTATCAAGTCAGCTATCACGGCCAGACTGTGGCGCACATGGATACGTGGTGCCACTTCTTCGAGAACGGCATGATGTACAACGGCGTTCCCGTCAAGGACAACATCACGCCCGAGAGCGGCTGCAAGAAGGGGAGCGTCATGAACTGGAAGGACGGCATTGCGACGCGCGCCGTGCTCTACGACATGGTGCAGCTCAAGGGGGGCGACTGGGTTGACCCCACGACGCCGATTCGCCGCGCCGACCTCGAAGCATGGGAAAAGAAGTCGGGCGTCAAAGCGGGTCCCGGTGACATCGTGCTGCTTTACATCGGCCGCTGGAAGCGACGCGCGGCCGTTGGGCCGTGGACCGGACAGGTCGCGGGGTATTACCCCGACACGATTCCGTGGATGCACGAGCGGATGCCCGCGTTCATTGGTCACGACTTCAACATCGACTGGAACCCGAGGCCGGGCTGGGAGGGAATGCGCAATCCGATCCACGTTGCGGTGCTCAACTGGATGGGCATCAACATTGTCGAGTGCCTCGACCTGGAACAGGCCGTTGCGACGGCGAGAAAGCTGAATCGGTACGAGTTCCTGATGACGTTTGCGCCGCTGCCCGTTGAAGGCGGGACCGGGTCGCCGGTCAACCCGCTCGCGATTTTCTAAGCGCGCGCAGCCGCGCCTTGGCTATGGAGACCCAACATGTTGAAGGAATTTCGTGAGTTCATCGCGCGCGGCAACGTGATCGATCTCGCCGTCGGCGTGATCATCGGCGCCGCGTTCGGACGCATCGTCACGAGTCTCGTCGAAGGCATGCTCATGCCTCCGCTTGGCCTGCTGATCGGACGCGTTGATTTTTCGAGCCTTTTCCAGGTGCTCGATACGTCGAAGGGCATTCCGCCATCGCTGGCTGAGGCGAAGGCGCAGGGAATTCCCGTCATCGCCTACGGCCAGTTCATCAACGACGTGATTGGATTCCTGATCGTCGCGTTTGCCGTGTTCCTGATGGTCAGGCAGGTCAACCGCATCAAGGGCGCGTTCGACAAGCCTGTCGCTGCGGGCGCGCCGACGACACAGGAGTGCCCCTACTGTGTATCGACGATCTCGCTACGTGCGCGACGATGCCCGAACTGCACGTCGGAGCTGGGGGTGGCAGTGCGCTGATCCAATCCGCGAGTCGGAGTTGGCCGTCGCAGCGCGCTAGTCAGATCAGTCCCGCAGGGCGGGTTCTTTTGGACCCGCCTGTCAGCCGTCGGTGCTTGCCGGCGCGGTCAGCGGGTCATGTATGTCCTGCTGAACCCATTCCTCCCGTTGACGATGGTGTACCTGCCGCCCTGTTCGACCGACGCCTTGATCCAGTGCCCCTGGCACTCAGCGGTCTCTTCGAGATTCGCGATCATGTCCGGCGAGGTGTTGTGCTTCGGATCTTTGTCCAGCAGCGACAGATGTCCCTGCCAGATGCCCTCGACGCCCGGGAGCGCTGCAGCCCGCGCGTAGCCGTTTCGCTCGTACGGAGGCACCTTGACGCCGGGAGGCGTGGTTGTCTTCGCGTTGTTGTCGACCTGTCCCAGACCCTTCCGCGGTCCGTTGTTGAAGACAATCACCTGGGGCCGGATGGCACCGAGGAACGCCGGCGCGCCCGCTCCGTCCCATGAGCCGTGACGATTGGTCTGGAACAAGGTGACAGCACCCACCTTGTTGACCGGGCACGCCAGTTCCAGTTCCGTGCTCCAGTCCATGTCGATCAGATCCAGGAACGTGAATCGGCCGTAGGTCAGGAGCAGGCCGACACCCGCCTGGTTCTCGAACCCGGCCGGCGCCTTCTGTTCTGCGTTCGCGCACAGCGCGTTCGGTCCGCCACCGTTCACCGGCCGCGCGAGCATCTGGTGATCCGAAGAGACGACCGTTACCTGCGCGCCCTTGAGCGGAATCTGATCGCCTGGCTTGACGATCGTTCGCCGTCCTGCGGAGACAGTTCGGAAGCTGTCGTACCACTTCTGGTCTACGGGGTCGATCTTGTCGCCACGCCCGTAGTAGTTGCCGAGCGGCATCAACTTCGACAGGGCCGCGAGCCCGCCGACGTGATCGCCGTGATAGTGGCTGATGACTACGTGATCGATCCGCTTGAGCCCGGCTTGTTGCGCTGCCGCGTGGATGCGCTTGGCGTCGCGGCCGTCAGTTTCGTAGCCGGTGTCAACGAGCATCGATTCGCCTGACGGGGTGACGATAAGCGTGGCAGCGCCGCCTTCAACGTCGATCCAATAGATGTCGAGAGTGCGCGATTGCGCAATGAGCGTGACAGGCGCGACGAGCAGCGCAAGAAGCACCAACCGCACCATGACGGCCTCCTTTCGCGAGGCCCGGATTATCGCTCACCGGGCAGGAGGTCGTCGAGGAACGATTCAAGAACGTGCGGCGGCGCGCCAACGGCGCGCTCCCGTTACCCGAGCACTGTAACGAGGCTCCCTGCACTCCCTGCGGGCGCGACCCGCACGTTCACCACCGCCGGCTCGAAGTAGCCCGCCATCCATAAGACCGCAAGAACGACGAGCGCGATGAGGATCAGCAAGAGCACGATCGGCCAGATATGTGTGCGCCGCCTGACGACCGAAATGTCCTCCATGCGTCACCTCTGTCGTTGAGGCGGTTGTTCGTCTGCGCGCCGCTGCCGGGTGGGCGCATCCTGATCAGATCTCATCGGTATTCCTCCACGTCCGGTGTTGGAACTCACCGGATGCGCGGAGTGCAATAGGTACGCCGGGTCTCTTCGGACCCGGCAGGTTCTCGATGGGTTAGGGCCGGGCCGTCGCCTGAGACAGCCCTGAGCCCTGGGGCCTGAGACCTGAGCCTACTGCGTTCCTGCGGCGCCGCTTCCGGCTTTGAACACCTGCCAGGTGCCCGTGAGGCGCTGCTGCTCTACACCCGCTTTCGACCAGTCACATACGCCCTCGGGAAAGATCCGGCGCAGGCGCGTCATTTCCTCAGCCGTGAACGTCACCTTGTAGGCGGATGCGGACGGCGGCTTCAACTGGCACTTGATCACGTCGTTCGCGATGGGCGCCCCTGCAACGCCACGCGGGTACGAGAAAGCGGGATACAACTCGTTACACTGCCCCGCACGGTACTGCAGCTTCTCGACGATGCGCTTCGGGGTTTCGTCGGTGTTCCAACATGCATCCACGAGATCGGCCGGCTTCGCGCGGCGAAGCTTGACGATCGCCGTATCGCTGGAGGTGTCGCGCGACAGAGTCGTGAGCCACTGATCCATCTGCCCCAGAGCCTGGAGCAGTACCGGGCTCGTGGTGTCGAAGTCGCCGTAGCGCTTGTCCTGCAGCAACATGATCATGTTGTCCGAATAGCCGTTCGCCTTCTCCAGCCGCGCCCGGGTGGAAAACGAATGGAAGCGCAGGTGGACGTCGCCGCCGGGCTGGTCGTCGTAGTAGGTGCGGTAGTCGATGATGGGGGTCGCAGCGAGCCCGCCGCCCCCGTTGCCGAGGCGACCGGTTCGGTACGCAGCCCGCGTGGCGGTCGTATCCGCGACCATACGCTGCGGGACGACGTTGCCGTCGATGTCGAAGCCGCCGATTTTCTCGTTGAGATCCAGGAACTGGTCCTTCGCGATCGCCCCGGAATTGAGTGCTTCGAGCCCGTACTGAACGCCGACATTGTCGAGAGGACGCCGCGCAAAACCGGTTTGCGGGTCGCGTCCGTATACCACGGCGCCGTGATCCCAGATCGTGCAGCGGGCGCCCTTGGGATTGTTGACCGGGTGATACCGCTGTTCCGGTGCGAGCCCTTCGGGGCAGCGCTCTGTGGCGTTGAAGCGCGGGGCGCGTACACGTGACAGATTGCTGATCGTGTCAACGGTACGGAAACCGCCAATCGCGCGTTTCTGCTCGTCCGTGTACTGGACGCCCGCGTTCTTGTCGAAATAGGTCAGCAGGAGACGGCTGTCGCCGCTGCTCAGCGAGCTCGCAAACGGCGAATCCATGAAGCTGCGGCCCGTAATCAGGCCGTCGAGCAGCCCTGGATAGTTGTCGCCAATCTGGTACTGCTGAATGGCGCCGCCCGACGAGCCCCAACCAATTGTGAAAAGGGGAGCGCCGTACGCCTCGATGAAGTGTTCCTTCACCATCATCATCGTTTCGGCGGAAATCACGTCGTTGCAGTTGTTCCCCGCAACGTCGAGAGACGCCGACGCCACGGCATATCCCTGCCGCAACTGCGCATCGTCCATGACGCCGCCGGTTGACGTGCCCTGCTGATACCAGCCAGGTTCGCAGCCGCCCCCGAACGTGTAAATCAGCCTGCCATTCCATCCCGCACCGCGCGACGCGAAATCGGGCGACGGATCGACCGCCGGATTGTGCAGCATCGCGATCTGATAGATGGCGCGGTTGATCGTGCCGGTCTCGATCCGGACGACGTATGGAACCTGCCTGCCGTTCACCGTGACCATCGCGGCGTCAGCCGGGACGGCTTTCGCATCGGCCAGCGGCTTGAAATCAGTGCCGGTGCCCGCGCGATAGACGTAATCGACACGCGTCGCAACGGAACAATTGGCGTCGAGCGGGCGTCCCAGTGTGCCACCAGACAGCAGCTTGAAGCGGTCCGTCATGCAGACAAAGGGCTGCTCCTGTGGAGACGACAGAACGGGACCGGTAATCGGATGGTTGACGAGGTTCAGCCTGGCCGAGGTGGTTCCGCTTGTCGCGACCATCTGATTTGGTCCAGGTGTGAGCCCGTCAACGAGACCGGTCAGCGACCGTCCTCCTGGATCCTGACGAAGCTTTGCGGTGACGTCGGAGCCGTTCAGCGAGATTCGCACTCCGGCCGCTGCTGTTCCCGCGGGAAGGTCAACACGAACGAGCACATCGCCGCCGGTGACGAACTCCGGACGGGATGAAACCGCCGTCAGCCGGAGTCCGCGGTCCTGGGCATCGGCGACCGCCGGCATGGCGAGAGTGTGTACGGCAAGAAGCGCACTCACCAGTGTCACGCGCAATAAGAACTGGAGCATCGAGTCCTCCGTGAGCCCCGAAATTATAGCCTTGGGTCGCCGCTTGGCGTTCTACGACGCGGTATGCAAGCCGTTGCGCAGAACTTCGTGAACGCGTAGGATGCGGTCCAACTCTTCTCCCAGGCGGCGGGAACCCGCCACAGGATCTTCAAGCATGTTGGGTCGGCATGCGCCGCGGGTCGGCGCGCCATTCATCTGGATCATCGCGATACTCGTCGTGTGCGCGGAGCCGGGTGCACCACAGTCGGGAGACCCGTTCCTGCGCGTCAGCTTCGTAGACGTCGGTCAAGGCGACGCGATTTGGATCAAGGGGCCCGACGGTGCCGACGGCTCGGCGGGCGCCAACATGATCATCGACGGGGGTCCCGATCGCGGCAATCGCAATCGGCTGATCAAGTACCTCCAGGCCAAAACATACGGTCTGGCGCCTGGCGCCGTCATCGATTGCATCGTTGCGACGCATCCGCACGACGACCATTACCCGGGGCTGCTCGATGTCCTCGCCCAGTATCAGGTGGCGCAGATTATCGACGCCGGCTACCCGAAGGAACGCACGACGCCCACTGGAAAGCCTTCACAATTCGAGCTGTTCCGACAGGCAGCCCTGAGCGAGCGCGTTGGCGACAAGCCGAGCACGGTCATCGAGCTGAGGAATATCGCCGATCGCCAGTTGCGCTGCGGAGACCTTCAGGCGCGGATTATCCACTCGGATTCGGCAGACCTCAAGGACATGGGGTCGGGCAATACGCGCGAGAACAACGCCTCGACGGTCATCCAGCTCAAGTTCGGCGCCTTCACGTTCCTCTTCATGGGAGACGCCGAAGGCAAGGAGCGGGGAGACTCGGCCGAACACGCCAGGTTCGTGGAACGTCAGCTCCTCGACCGCGCCAAGAGCGAGCCGGACTTGCTGCGCGCAGACGTGCTGAAGGTCGGGCATCATGGCAGCGAGACCGGTTCGACTCTTGAATTCATTCGCGCCGTGCGGCCCGATGTCATCGTAGTGATGTCGGGCCGCAAGCCCTTCAACGGCACCTTTCTTCCAGATCCGGCCGTGCTCGAGAGGTATCGCCGCGAGAACTCACGCCTCGTGGTCGTTCGCACGGACGACGGTGACGCGCGCGAAGGTCTGGACACGACGAACGATCAGGACGGCGACGACGTTTACATGTATACGGATGGCGATTCGCTGCGCGTGTTCAGAGCTGTCGGACCGAACGGGCGGAAACAGTGGCGTCGTGTGAGTACGCTGCAAAAATAGCGGCCATGTGAGGCGATGTTTGGCATGGAGATTCTTGAAGTCGCCATCGGGCTGTTTTTCGGGTACCTCGTGCTCAGTTTCGTCGTCACGGCCGCGAATGAAATGTCGGCGGCCTGGTTCAGACGCCGTGCGTGGATGCTGCGGAAAGGAATCACGCAGCTTCTGAATGACGACGACCTTGCCGCCCGGTTTTACGACCACCCGTTGATTCAGGGCGTGTCCTCGCCGCCAGGCCTGCTTTCGCGGGTTCCGCTGCTGCAAGGCCTCGTCGGGCGCGGGCCGTCGTACATCAAATCGCGAACGTTCACGATCGCGCTCCTCGATGTGGTGCAGAGCGAATCGGTACTCCGGGCCGGGGCCGCGGGCGATGGGGTCAGGCGGACGCTCGCGCTGCTGGAGAGGGAGGCAGGCGGCGATCCTGTCAAGTTCAGGGCGAATGTCGAGACGTGGTTCAACGACTCGATGGAGAGAGTGTCGGGTTGGTACCGACGGCGCACGCAGGTGTTGCTGCTCTTCTGGGCAGCCGCCATCACTGTGGCCACCAACGCAGACTCGCTGGTCATCGCGAAAGCACTCTGGCGCGATCCCGCGTTGCGCCAGTCACTCGTGGCGCGTGCCGAACGATACGCCGCGGAACAGCAACCACCCGATACCGCCCCTGTCGTCGTCGTTAACGACGGCGCACCTCCGCCTCCGCCGTTGCCACCGGATCAGCAGGCCGACGTGGATTTCGCGGAGGCATCGGCCCAATACGACGCCGCACTCGCGGATCTGGCCGAGCTGCAGCTGCCGATCGGATGGGAAGCGCCATCGCCGACCGCCGAAGCCGATCCGGGCATCCGCCTTTTTACGGACACCGCCGTGGACGACTGGCCCGGCGCCATCTGGGAGCCGGGAGGCGCAACGCGGTGGATGCAGGCGCTCGATCAGCACCTGATCGGCTGGCTCCTTACCATGCTGGCGGTGTCGCTCGGAGCGCCGTTCTGGTTCGACATGCTGAATCGGTTGATCTCGATTCGCGGCGCCGGCAGGGCACCTCGAGAGACGCCAAAGGCCGCGTCCGGCGCTCCCAGACCGCGGCATCCCGATGAGGAGTTCGCGAGGCGGCCTGAGGCCGGTGACATAGAGACCGTCTGAGCGTTCTGGTAAGGTTGTGAGCACTTTATAGCGACCCTACCGAATTTCAGAGAGGTTTCCATGCCGGACGATCATCCATTAGCAGAGCGCGGACGGTCACTCGAAGAGGAATACTTTCGCGCCAGAGACCGGGAGCTCGTCGAGAAAATGCGACGCGCTGCGGCGGCCGATCAGGCGCGGCAGCAACTCCACGCCAGGACTGGATTGCAGGATCCCGAGCTGGTCAAAGAGCTGGAGGCGCTGGGGTTCACCCCGGACACGGTCGACCTGCTTCCGTTCGTGCCACTCATCCAAGTCGCGTGGGCCGAGGGCGGGGTCAGCGACGCCGAGCGAAAACTCGTAACCCGGTTGGCCCGGTCACGCGGAATCACCGAAGGAAGCGCCGCAGACCGGCAACTGACCGACTGGCTCGAGAACCGACCGAGCGCCGAGGTCTTCGCACGGGCGATGCGCCTCGTACGCGCGCTGCTTGCATCCCCTGCGCAGCAGACGGCCATGACTGCCGACGACCTTGTGAAATACTCTGAGAACATCGCTGAAGCGTCGGGCGGCATCTTCGGCCTCAACAAGATTTCTGGCGAGGAGCGCGCCCTGCTCGCAACTCTCGCCGAAGAGCTCAAGGGAAAGTGACGGAAAGTACTGGAGGCGTCATGCGTACACGGCCATTGCTCGTCATCGCTTCACTCCTGGCGGTTGCGACCGGCAGCGCGATTTCCGCGCAGATCACCAGCAATCCGCTTCCCGCTCCTGTCGAAAAGCGTGGGTTGGCGGTGGAAATCAGAGACGTCGCGCGCCTGCCGGATTCGCGCGGCTTGCGCCCCGCCGATCAGGACGTGGCGCAGTCCGGATTTGCACGCGTGAGCTACGTGCGCGATCTGCCCGACGGGCGGCGGTTCGTGAACGACTCGCGCGGCGTGTTGTACCTGCTCGGGGCCAACGGCCAGCCGGCCGTCTACTGGAACTTCCACGCCGGGGTTCCGTACGGCGTGTACAACAGGCTCGAGAGCGGGTTCATCGGGTTCGATTTCCATCCCGAGTTCGCCAAGAACGGGCTCATCTACACGGTGCACAGCGAGCGCGCGATGGGCAACCCCGCCAAGCCCGACTTCATTCCGCCCGGCTTCACGCCTACTGATGTCACGTATCACAACGTCATTACGGAATGGCGCGCGACGAACCCGGCCGCCAGCACTTTCGAGGGCACCAGGCGCGAGCTGCTTCGCATTGCACACATCGTGATGAACCTGACCCACCCGTTCGGCCATGTCGAATTCAATCCGACGGCGAAGCCGGGTTCGGAGGATTACGGGCTTCTCTACACCAGCGGCAGCGACACGGGATTCAGCAACGGGGGAGGCCCGCATGCGAATAACCCGACCCAGACGCAACGGCTCGACACGCTGATTAGCGCGATTCTGCGAATCGATCCCCGGAGCCCCTCGGTGTCGAAAGGGATGAAGGGCATCGGGGACTACACGATTCCGCCGACCAACAAATTCGCCGCAGACGGCGATCCGAAAACATTCGGCGAGATCTACGCCTACGGTTTCCGCAACGCGCACAGGCTCTCGTGGGACATGACGGATGGAACGCTGTACGCCTCCGATATCGGGATGAACCACATCGAAGAGGTCAACATCGTTCGCAACGGCGAGAACTACGGCTGGATGAAGCGCGAAGGCTACTTCGAGAACGGCATGACCAGGCCCGGTGGAGCCCTGAATCAGCTGTACCCGCTCCCAGCCGATGTCCTGAGTGGGAAGACGAAAGACGGCTTCACTTATCCCGTGGCCATCTACGACCACAGTGAGGGACAGGCGGTGAGTGGAGGATTTGCGTACTACGGTCGCATCCAGGCACTCCGCGGCAAGTTCATCTTTGGCGACATCGCACGGGGCCGCCTGTTCGCATCTGACATCGCCGCAATGAAGAAGGCCGACGATGGCATTCCGCAGACCGTAGCGCCCGTCGAAGAGATTCAGCTCTACACGCGCGGTGCAAACGGCAGCCGCACTTATGTCACGTTCCGCGAGCTCATCGAGAGGACGATGGGCGCGACGGTCACGCGCGCCGACCTGCACATGAGCCGGAGCCGCGACGGGGAGCTGTTTATCACCTCGCGGCAGGACGGGACGATTCGGATGCTCGTGCCCGACGCGGGCGGAGCAGCGACGTCGAGCAGGTGAGGGAGTTGAACAAGAACGCGTAGGACCTTTGCCTTACGAGATCAACCACTCCTCCACGTGTCGTGCGTGGCGGTCGAACCATTCTGCCAATCGTTCGTACTGTTCTTTCTTCGACACCGCATCCACGGATATTCCCAACAGCTCCGAGCAGACCGCGGGGTCCTCGAGGGCTCCGTGCAGGTATGTTCCGACCAGCCGATCCACACGCACGCCGTCGACCGTCCCATCATCCAGGTGAGCGAACGGCGGCATCGAGGCGTCCGCCGATGTGACGCCGAGGTGGATCTCGTATGCCGGGAACGATGCGCCGCCGGCGGTCGTCGCGCGGACGGTTTTCGTGACCTTGTCCACTGCGAGCGTCGTTTCGCTCTCGAGCAGCCCGAGTCCCTCGCTCGTTCCCGCCTCCGATTCGACTCCGTGCGGATCGTGAATCGCCCGTCCGAGCATCTGGTAGCCGCCGCAGATGCCGACTATGGTGGCGCCCCGTGCGTGCTGGCGCCGAACCCACTCGTCGAGCCCCTGCGCGCGCATCCACCGGAGATCCGAGCGTGTGTGCTTCGAGCCGGGCAGGATCACGACATCGTAGTCATGGTTGCGAGGGTGGCTCAGCCAGTCGGCCCCCGTCAGCAGACGGAAGTCGGTGGCGTTCGACAGGCAGGGAAATCGCAGAATGGCAACGCGGGCCTTCGGCGCCGCGGCAGGGGCAGCCGATGTGCCGAGTGCGAGGCTGTCTTCCGGATCGAGCATGATGTCGCTCGCATACGGAAAGACTCCAAGACAGTGGGTTTCTGCGCGTGATTCGAGAATTTCGACGCCTTCAGTGAACAGCGACACGTCGCCACGGAATTTATTGACAAGGAACCCGCGAAAGAGAGCGCGCTCGTCGCTGTTCAGCAGAGCGGACGTTCCGAGAATCGACGCGAATATTCCGCCGCGCTCGATATCGGCGACGAGGACCCAAGGCGCGCGAATGCGGGTCGCGAGTGCCAGATTAGCCAGGTCCCAGCGGCGCATATTGAGCTCACTGACGCTGCCTGCTCCTTCAACGACTACGAAGTCGAACCGGCGGGCCAGGTCCGCGTACGCCGCCAGGACGTGAGTGAGCAAGTAGTCCGCGTGCTCGTAATACCCGCGTGCAGGAAGCGTCTTCCAGACCGTGCCATTCACGATCACCTGGCTCGTGCCGTCGCCGTTCGGCTTGAGCAGGATCGGATTCATCGCCCGCTCGGGTTCGAGTCCGCACGCTTCGGCTTGTGCCACCTGCGCCCGTCCGATCTCGCCGCCGTCGCGACAGGGGTACGAGTTGTTCGACATGTTCTGCGCCTTGAACGGCGCCACCGATACGCCCCGCTGCCGCAGCCACGCACAGATCGCCGTCGCCATCCAGCTCTTTCCGGCATTCGACGACGTTCCGCCGACAAACAGAGTCTTGCTCATGCTGTGCGGTGCCGAATCAGCCACACGAGATACGGTCCGCCGATAAGGGCGGTGATGGCGCCGGCGGGTACTTCCGCCGGTGCGAGCACCACGCGACCAAGCGCGTCACACGCTGCGAGCAGGACACCGCCCATGAGGAAGGCGCACGGCATCACGACGCGGTCGTCCATGCCGACGCGCGTCCGCACCAGGTGCGGTACGACGAGTCCGATGAAACCAATCGGGCCGGTCAATGCAACCGTCGTTGCCGCCAGGATTGACCCTGAAGCATAGCCGCCAAAGAGCAGGCGGGTTACAGGTGTGCCGCGCGTCGCTGCCCACGCCTCGCTGACAGACAGCAGGTTCCACTGGCGCGCCTGGTGCACGATCGCAAGTGCCAATGCGATCACCGTGCCGATGTAAATCGTGAGCGGCAGGTAGTCCACGGCGTCCAGGCTGCCGATGAGCCATCGCGCAATCGCGAAAGACTCGGACATGCCAGCGAGCCCGTGGATGAGAAGAATAAGAGCCGCGCAGACGCTGTTGCAGGCGATGCCGGCGAGCAGCAATCCGAAGACCGAAACGTTTCGATTCGGCGCAGCGACGCCGACGACGATGACGAGCACGAGCGCCGCGCCCGCCAACGCGCCAAACCAGATGGCAGAGACGCCGGCGACGAGATGCCATCCCATTGCGAGGGCGGCAACGGCGCCAAGTGAAGCGCCTGTGGACACTCCAAGCGTGTACGGGGTCGCCAACGCCTCTCGAAGCATCGACTGAAACAGGCTCCCTGCCAACCCGAGCGCGGCGCCTCCAAAGAGTCCGAGCAGCGTCCGCGACAGTCGCAGGTGAATCAGGATCGACCAGTCGGGCTCCTCGCGCGCCCAGATGCGTGCAGGATCGAGTGGAGCAGGTCCAATCAGCGGAAGCGTGACCGCCGCAAGCGCAAAAGCAACTGCGCAGCCGGCGATCCAGGCTCGACCCCTTGCGACGTCGGTCACTGGTACCAGACCCACCGCCCGCCAATCGGCGTAACGGCGACGTCGAGCCGCGTGGAAAAGAGCTGCAGCCAGCCTGGGTCGTCCAGCGCATCCGCGCTCGGGACGTCGATCGCAATTCCGCGATCGGCGAGGACCAGAATCCGCGTGCAGAAGGTCAGGGCGAGGTTGATGTCGTGCGTCACTGCCACGCATGCCGTTCCACGGCTGGCTTCTTCGCGCAGCAGGCTGAAGCATTGAAGCTGCTGATCGATGTCAAGAAACGTCGCCGGCTCGTCGAGCAGAAGCAGGCGTGGTTCCTGCGCGAGGCATGCCGCGAGGAAGACGCGCTGGCGTTCGCCTCCGCTGAGCGTCGAGACGCGACGATGTTGAAATTGCCGGCAATCGCATCGTGACATCGCCTGCGCGACCAATTCGCGATCCGTATCGGATTCCCACCAGCGTTCGGCGTGCGGGTATCGGCCCATCAGTACCAACTGTTCGGCAGAGCAGGCGATGTTGTCGCGCATCACCTGTGGCAGATGGCCGACAACGCGCGCTACGGCAGGTTGCGGCCACTCATCGAGCGGACGGCCGTCGAGGAGGATGGTACCGGCGGTCGGACGCCGCAGGCCAGCGATCAGATCGAGCAGAGTGCTCTTGCCGGAACCATTGCGCCCCATCAGTGCAATGAGCTCGCCCGATCTCACTGCGAACGTGACGCCGTCGAGAATCGAAACGCTCCCGGCGCACCAGCCTGCATTCTGCACTTCGAGGAGCGATGTCACGACGTCTGCACTCCGTGGAGCCATCGAGCCATCGTTTCGGCCGCCTCGACGACCCGCGGACCCGGCACGACGAAGATGTCGCTCGTGATCGCGTGTACGTGACCGGTACGGGCGGCACGAACCAGCGTTTGTGCATTCCACAGTTTCTCGGTCATCGTGCGGCGGCGCTCCCGGTCGTCTGGGGTGTCGCCCATGTCGCCCGCGTCGATAATCACGTCGGGGTCGAGACGGATGATCGACTCCACTGAGATTCGCGGATACTCCAGGCTGCTGTCTGCCAGCACGTTAACGCCGCCTGCTATGCCGACGAGATCGTGCAGATACGATCGTGGTCCGACGGCGACGAGATCGGTGAGCGTTCCGGCGCGGCGGCCCATGATGATCAGCACTTTCTTTGGCGCGCGTCCGGAGACGCTTGCCCGGATGCGATCGAGGCGCGTTTCCAGCGACGCGACGAGTGTGGCCGCCCGCTCGGGCGTCCCGGCCGCTTTGCCAATCGCGTTGATACTGGAAAAGACAGCAGGCAACGTGCCGCGCTCGACGGTGATGAAGGGAACCCGGAGCTTCGCAAGCTGCTGAGCGGCGTCGTTCGGACCAGCATGCAGGATGACGAGGCTGGGGGTCAGACGCGCGATCAGCTCAGGACTCGGACGCAGAAACGTGCCAACCTTCGGTAGCTTGTTCACCTCCGGAGGAAACCTGCAATACGTCGAGACTCCGACCACCTGGTTCCCCAACCCGAGCGCGAAAAGCGTTTCGGTGATGCTTGGTGACGTCGAAACGATGCGCGCGGGCGGGCGGGAGGCCTGCGGCGTCTTTGCGTACGTAGTGTCCGCCTTCAGGCGGACCGAAGCGTCCGCCTTCAGGCAGACGACGGTCGCCACAACGCTCAAACAGACGAACGCCGCGCACCACCGCTTCATCCGCTAGAACCCCACACTGAGGCCCGCGACGGCGGTGCGACCCAAGTTCCGCCAGCCGATCTCGTAATAGGTCTGATCGAAAAGGTTGTCGATGCTGACATATACGCGCAGCGGCAGTCGCTCGTGGTTCAGCGCACGATAACCGGCTACGAGCGAAGCCTTCGTGAAGCCCGGATAGCGGTACGCGCGCGGTTGGCCAGCGGCGAAGAATGAACCGTAAGCTTCCGAGCCGTAGAACACGTCGAAGGTTGTGTCTATGCGCTCGGTCCAGCGTGCGGTTGCGACAAAGGTCGCCATGTGCCCGAACACGCCCGGTACGAGGAAGAAACCGGGCACGGTGATGTCCTGCTCGGTTTCAGATCGCGTATACGTGTACCCTCCCGAAAGACGCAGCCGGCTCGAGGGCCGGGCTTCGATCGCGATCTCCACGCCGCGCGAGAAGCCGCCAGAACTGTTGAGATAACCCTGAGTGCGGCCGAACGGATCGGTGTCGGGCCGAATCCCGCCAGATGAATTGAAGGCCGTCAGCGACGACACGTTGTTGTAGAAGACGGTCGCCGACACCAGCAGGGGACCCCCGAACAGATATTGATCGATGCCTGCGTCAATCGTCTGGTAACGATCGGGCTCGAGCCTGGGATCGCCAAACGCGGTGAAGAGCAGGCGATCGGTGATCGGGTCGGTCGAGAACCCTCCTCCATACCGTTCGTACAACGCCGGCGCGCGAAATGCGTTGCCGCCATGGACACGAAGCTTCGTCTCGGAAGCCGGCAGAAAATACGCCGCGGACACGTCGCCCGTCAGCGCGCCCGGCGGCGCCGACACGGCAACTCCGTCGTACGGGCTCCTGACGCCAACCGCCGTCAGCTCGGGCTTCGACACGCCGAAGCCTTGTGCCCGTCCGGAGATCGACAACTGGAGACGCCGATCGACGAGCGAGACCTGAGCGGACCCGAATGCGGCGTGCGCATTCTGCCGGATGCGCGTCTCTGTCTGAATCCGACGCAGGGCCGGGAGGTTGTTGTCCTGCACGTCGTGGAATCGCTCCTGCTCGAATTCATAGCCGAACGACACGTTGATCCACGCCCGCGGTGCGATGTACGCGCGCGTGTCGGCAGTATGGATATCGCCAAAGATGTCGGAGAAGTTCACCGCTGTCGGCTGGAAGCCGACACCGAGCACACCGTTCGTAAACGTGCGCTGCGTATGAACGTGCTGATAGCTCGCCTGCCAACTCATCCCCAACCATCCGGTATGGCGGAAGCGGAGTGCGGTGGCGATGAAGCTCGACGTTCTCAGGCTGTCGGGGTCGTTGCGGCCCGGAATGTACGTGGCGTTGCCAATCTGAACTGGCAGCCCCCGATTCGACCGTTCGATTTGCTCGGGAGACACGGGGATCGCATCGACGATCGTCGCTTGCGGGACATTCGCGGCGGGAATGCCGCCCGCCGTCGGGCTGCTATTGAGCTCCACTCGATCGTTGGAGCCGAGCACGCGCACCATCAGGTTCGCCGTCGCGGAGAAGTCGTACTGCACCATCCCCTGCCCTCCGGTACTGCGCGTCGCGTCGTCGCCGTCCAGGCCATCGAACAGATTGAATTGCAGCGCACCAGCGGAGTAGCGCAACCTGTCGCCGAGGGTGCCGCCGCTCACCGAGCCACGCGCACGGAAGTGGCCGAGCGATCCGGTCTCGAGCTGTGCCTCTGGTCGCAGCGGCCCTCCCCCGGAGCGCGTCACGATGTTGACCACTCCGCCGACGGCGTTGGTGCCATAGAGTGACGACCCCGATCCCCGCAGTACTTCGACGCGGTCAGCGGCGACGAAATTGAGCGATGCGAGGAACGAGGTGGCGTCGGCCTGAATCGTCGACGCATCGCGGAAGCGCAGGCCGTCGACCAGCACTGCTGAGCCGTCGGGGCGGAGGCCCCGAATGCGCATCGACGTCGCCTGTCCCGGACCGCCGCTATTCCTGATTTGAACGCCTGGCGTGAACCGCACAATCTCGCTGAGGGTGGTCTCGTTGCGCGCCTGGATATCCTGAGCCTCAATGATCGTGACCGCTTTCGACGTTTCCTGTGTGACCTGCGGAATGCCTGCCGCCGTCACCACGACCGTGTCGTCGATCCCGGCTACCTCGAGATCCATATCCAGCGCTGCTGGTGCACCTGCGCTGACCGTCACGAGTGCGGTGCGGCGCCTGAACCCGTTCTTCGCGATTTCAACGACGAAGAGGCCGGGCGGGAGTTGATTCGACACGGTACTCTCCGCTCTCATTCGTCGTTGCTGTCCTGACGACAACACCGTCTTCCCGCGCAACGCGAACGGTTGCGTCGGGCACGGCAGCGCCCTGTGGGTCCCGGATCTCTCCGGTAAGGGCGATGCCCTGTGCGGATGCCGGTGCTGCGACCGCAAGCATGAGCAGGAGGACGAAACCAATTTCGAGCCGTGTCATCGATGAGCTCCTTGTGCGAGTGCGCCAGGGGCGGCGGACGGTACGTCGAAAATGAGTGCCGAATTGCCGTCAGGGGTTGTGACGATCTGAGTGTCGACGAAGAACACAGTGCGCAGCCGCGCGGGCGTCAGCACGGAGGCCGGTAATCCCGACGCGACAACGCGGCCGCCGTGCAGCAGGACGACCTGGGCAGCGAAACGGGCGACGTTCCCGACGTCATGCGTCGCGAGAACCACTGTCGTGCCCCTTATGGCCAGCGCGCGGCACAACGTCAACACGGACAGGGTGTGCTCGAGATCAAGGTGTGCGGTCGGCTCGTCCAGCAGCAGAACGTCTGGCTGCGCGGCGAGACAGCGCGCGAGTGCGACGCGTTGGCGCTCTCCACCCGACAGGCGCGTAATGTTCCGCTTTCTGAGGTGAACGAGATCGCAGGTCGTCAGCGCGTCGTGCACTGCCTCTCGATCGTGGATGTTCTCTCCAGCAAACCGACCCCGATGGGGGTGCCGTCCCATCGCCACGATTTCTTCGACGGTGAATGCGAAGTCGCAACGAGTCTCTTGAGGCAGAAAGGACAGTCGGCGAGCGACTTCTCGCCTGGGCATCTGCAGGAGTGTGTCGTCGTCGAGTGTGACTGCGCCATTCGTGAGCGGCCACACTCCGGCGAGTACGCGGAGCAGCGTGCTTTTTCCGCTTCCGTTCGGGCCGATGATGGCTGTGAGGACTCCGGGAGTCAGCGTCACCGTGACCGCGTCGAGAATTCGCCGCCCGTGTCGCACCACGGTCAACTCGCGCCCGTTGAGAACAGCACTCACTCGTGTGCCTCCCTCAGCTGTCTCACAAGCAGCCATAGGAAGAACGGCGCACCGCACAGCGCGGTCACCACGCCAAGACGCACTTCAGCGGGCGGCCGCACCGTGCGCGCTGCGAGATCGCACAAGATGAGGAAAGCGGCGCCCCCGACCGCACTCGCTGGCAGGAGTGTGCGGTGCACGGGTCCGAGCATCAGGCGCACCGCGTGCGGGACTACGAGACCTACGAAGCCAACCAGTCCCGCAACGGCAACGGACGCACCGGTCAGGAGCGCGGACGTGGCCACGAGCACGCGCTTCGACGCTTCGACGTCGACGCCCATCGCCGCGGCGTGCTCTTCACCAAGGAGCAGCAGATCCAGCACGCGCGATTGCAGGAGCGCCGCTACGAGACCAATCGCGATGAACGGCGCTGACAACCACACGTGCGCCCACGTGCGCGAGTCGAGCCCACCCATCATCCAGAACACAATCTCCTGTGTGACCTGCCACGTCACGATGTTGATCGAGAGGAGCAGGCTGGAGAGTGCCGTGAGGAACGACCCGACGGCGATGCCCGCCAGAAGGAGCGTCGAGACCGGAGTCGTGCCGCCGCGCGTCGCGATCCCGTAGACGAACAGCAGCGCGAGAAACGCCGAAACAATGGCTGCGATCGGCAGCGCAACAAGCGAGGTCGAGCTCCACCCCGAAACAAACACGGCAACTGCGCCAAAGACTGCTCCCGGCCCGACCCCGATGAGGGTTGGCTCGCCCAGCGGATTTCTGAACAGGCCCTGCATCATCGCGCCGGCTGTCGCGAGGGCCGCGCCGACGCACGCGGCGACGAGCACGCGGGGGAATCGGATCAGCCACACGATCGCCTCGTCAGCCCGGGTCACTGAGATTCCGACTGTCCAACTCGCTGGAAGCGCCTTCACGGCAAGTACGTCAATGACAACCGACCAGTCGAGCTGCGTGCTGCCTACGACGACCCCGGCGATTGCTCCTGCCACGAGAAGTGGTGTTACGACGGCGTAGAAGACCGCTGGAGAGAGGCGTCCCTGAGCGACTGGTTCGCGAGCGTCGCGTGGTACGGCAAGCGACGGCACAGAGACCCCGGTCACGATGGTTCTCCACCGTAGAAGGCGAGGGATAAGGCATCGACGAGAGCTGCCGTAAACGGCGAGAGCGGCAGAAACACGTGGTTTTCGAGCACGACAATCTGGCCGCGCTGCGCGGCCTCCGTCGCCGCGATTGCAGGATTGGCCAGCAGGCGTTCGCGCACGGCGCTGACCTGGCCGCGGTCGGCGCCCGCGACGATCCATTCAGGGTTCCAGCGGACGATGTGCTCGTCGGTCACACGGTCGTAACCGACCATGCCGTTGGTCGCAGCAACGTTTTCGGCGCCGAGCACACGAAGGATGTCCGTCATCAGCGTCTGCGAGCCGTAGCTGTACGTGCCGCCAAGTCCCAACACGCGAGGCGATCGCGTTCCTGCCGGCTTGCGTGCAGCGGCGCGTTCCACAATCGTCCTGAATCGGACGACCTCGAGCCCCGCTCGGGCATCCTCGCCCGTGAGATATCCGACAAGGCGGATGTGCTCTTCGATCGATCGGAGCGTCTGAAAGGTCGTGTATATCCGGTAGAGAGGAATTCCGGCGGCGCGCAAGAGGCCCGGAACATCCGAGCGTGCCTCAACCGGCGTCAGGACGAGATCCGGATCGGCCCGGAGGACACGCTCGGGATCGTTGGCGACGACAGGACCGTAGCGTCGTGCCAGCTCGTACACGTTGCTGATTCGATCCTGATACGCGCTTTCGCTGACGCCGACGACCCGCTCTGGCGGCACGGACGCGTAAAGGAACTCGTCTGCCGCCCACCCCTGCGACACAATGCGTTTCGGCCTGGCACCGATGGTCACGCGCTCGTCATCGGCGCCCACCGCCTGTCGCGGATATGACATCGGGCCCGTGCGAACGCGCGGGTCGCCGTAGCCGGCGAAGGGACGCTCCGGCGTCCGAAGCATCGCCACGGGCGTGACACGGTGGACGACCACGCTGGCGCACACCATCGCGACGACCAGAGCGGCGAGAGAGCTATGGCGCGCGAGTTTTTGTGGAATCGCTGCCCGCATTACCACGCCCGAGACCACCGGTTGCCGGCCTTGCCCGTCTCGGCCCGAAGCGAGCCACTGACGCCGGCCTCGTGTTCGAGCTTGCGTCCGATCAGCCACAACAGATCGGACAGGCGATTGAGATACGGAACGATCGCAGGTTGGACGGGCTCGCCGGCCTCACGAAGGCGAACGACGCATCGCTCGGCGCGGCGACACACTGTACGCGCCATGTCGAAGGCGGCCGCAACACTCAGCGCCCCCGGGACCGACCAGTCGGACAGGATGCCTTCGATCGCTTCGAGGCGATGAACCTCCCTTGTCAGCCCCTCCACCAATTCGTCGTCGATCGGTACTGGCGGCTTTGGACTCTCGGGCGGTGTGGCTAGAGACGAACCGACCTTGAACAGCTCCCGTTGGATGCCGCTGACCAAATCCACGATCTGAGGGTCGGCGCAGATCGATCGCGCAAAGCCCAGTATCGAGTTCAGCTCGTCCACCGTGCCGTACGCGTCAACGCGTTGAGAGCCCTTGGAGACACGGATCCCACCAGCAAGACTGGTCAGTCCGTTATCACCTCTTGTCGTTGCGATGCTGCCCATGCGCACCCTCCGGAACGCGGCGGGCAAACGACGGCAACATCAGGCGTGTGAGTGGAATCGAGGCGGGGCGAGTACCCAGGTTCCAACGCATGCTCTCTGTTCTCCGCAGAAAGTCAGCCGCATGGACCTTGGGTAGGTCTCCTGGCTCGTCAGGAGCAGGCGGCATGCCTGCTGGCCGCTTCGCCTTCCCCGGCCTTTCGGGCCGAGTGGCATTCGTGAAGCGGCGCGCCTCGACTCACAGTGGCGGGACCGCGCCGGATTCGTACCGGACTTCCCTGTTATGCCCCTGGTGGGCACCCAAGGCAGAGCAGGAGTTGTATCACAAACAAAGTCACAAGTCACAAGTGACAACGTTTAGTGACTTGAACCTTGGACTTGTGACGTGATTCACAAAGCCGTGCATGCCAGGTACTGCAGCGAGCAGTCCTGTCGCTCCCACGAGCGTCATCGCGCGCACGACATCGTCGTGCGACTCTGCAGGCGGGTCGTCAGCTTCGCCAAGCCATGTTTCAGTGACGACGCGACCGTCGAGCCAGATAGGGCCGACGAGGCGCCGCTCGAGCGCGCCGGCGGCGGCAGCCTCGCTCCATCCGGCGTTCGGTCCGGGCAGCACGGCATGTTGCGTGAGACCGATCGCAAGCGCCTTGCGGCCAGAGCAACGCGGCAGTGCCGCTGCCGCAGCGGCCAGGAGCAGCCACGTCAGTCGTGCAGGTACGTAGGTCATCACGTCGTCGAGCCTGGCGCCACACCAGCCGAAACGCAAATACCGGGGCGTCCTGTAGCCGACCATCGAATCCATCGTGCTCACCACCTTGAACAGCAGCAGGCCCGGGAGTCCCGCGATGACGTACCAGAACAACGGGCTCGTGAGGCCGTCCGTCAGGTTCTCGCTGAGGCTTTCGATTGCCGCACGGCGGCACGCGCCCGCGTCCATGCGCTCGATGTCGCGTCCGACGAGCTGCGAGATCGCCTGGCGTGCAGCGCTGATGTCGTCGCGCATGAGTGCCTGCTCGACTCTCCAGACGTGGCGCATCAGGTCGCCCAGGGCCAACAGGCTGTACAGCAGAAAGAGATGGAGAATCCACGTGACCGCTGGAAACATCGAGCCGATCGCGATCAGCATCGCGGTCACGCCGACGACCCAGATGGCTGCGAGCACGAGGAACAGAAGAATGCCCCCCGTGTAACCGTCCATTCCGGCACGCCGCAGGGCTCGTTCCGTCAGAGTGAGCGTCCCCCCAATGAGCCGAACAGGATGAGCGCGATAGGACGGATCGCCGATGGCTATATCGATGATGACCGCCAGCGCCAGAATCGTCGGACTGCCTGGAATCGGAATCAGCGTTGCCGCCACTTTTCGCGCCATCCGAGCGCGAGCGCGTCGAGGATGAGCGTCTTGGGATCTGATGCGCCAGAGGTGTGAAGCTGCGTGCGGAACTCCACCCATCGATCCGGTTGGGCGGACACACTGGCCGCAAGAGTAGCGGCCTGCTGCACTACGGCATCACGGGTGACTGAATCGGGAAGTGTGCCGTGTCGCACGCGGTCGAGCACCGCGGCTGTCGCATGGGCGGCGGCGCCGACCAGCGGTTCGTAGAAAACTGCCTTTGCGTTTCTCTGCAGCAGCTCGAGCTCACTGGCCGGCATTCTGGTGCCGAGCTCGTCGAAGATCGTCGACTCCTTGATTCCGTATCGCCCGAGTGCGTGAAAGATCCCGCGCGTGTAGCTCGCCTCGAGGCCGTTCTGCCATCGCAGGGCCTCGGCTGTCGCGTCGCGGACAGCCAGAGCGACGATCTCTCCGAACTTCATGTGGGGGCTCGCTGAAGTCAGCGGTCGGTCGCCACGGCTTGGTGCCGCGATGCAAAACTGATCCGTCCCTGTACCGGTTGCGAGGTCCGGTGAATAGCAGCTCGGCACCGCCAGTCGCTGCAGCGCGGCGCTTTTTGCTTCGGTCATCGTGACGACGGTGCGAGCGAGCGCCGCCGGCGTCAACGCCTTGTTGATCACCAGCATCGTATTGATGGTGCCGGCTACTGCTGCTGCCTGTGCGATGCCATTGGAGGTTTCACGCCAACCCGCGGGATCTCCGGCGCAGGTCGCGTTCGTTTGAACGCCAGCGGTCACCACAGCCGCTACGGTCACGTCCTCATCGTGGCGTGTCGAGAGCGCCGCGTACTGCATATTGGCGGCAGTGCCCATGACGACGGTCGCGGTGCTGGGAAGTCCGAGCTCATCGCACACGGCGTCGTGATAGGCCTCCTGCCCGCGATCGGCGATGAAATGCGCACGCTCGGTGTGTCCCGCGCCTTCACAACTCTGGTGGTTGACGATGTGACGAACGTCACTGACCTGGCCACCGTTTCGAGCGGACGTGCTCAGGACGAGGCACGGCTCTCTCAGGTCCGCCACCACGAACCGGCCATATCGGCGCACCACGGCCGTGGGCAGCGTCAGCAGGGTCTCCCAAGGCATGGCCTATTATCAGGCCTCAGGGGGCGGGGATCGGGGATCGGGGATCGGGGATCAGTTAACGCCGGCCGTCTCAGATTGTGTGTCTCCGTCGAGCACGACGGTGCAATCCGCCCAGGATTCAGTCGGTGCCACGATTGGTCGATACCTATCGAGCGCTTCCGGTTCAGAGTCGTAGATGGCGAACACGGTGTCCAATCTCGTGATCGCCAGCAGCTGCCTGATGCGGTCCGACGGCGCGATAAGCGCCATCTGGCCACCGTGGCGTTCGAGGGTTGTCAGACTGGAGACGAGCGCACCGAGCCCGTGGGCGTCGATGTCAGTCACCGCTGTCATATCGAGCAGGACCACCAGCCGCCCCTGCCGCACCTGATCACCCACGACGGCGCGCAGCGAAGGGACGGGCTTTGATTGCGTTACGAGACGCCCTTCGAGGTGAAGGATTGTGACGCCGGTGACGATGCGAGTGCGGACGTTCATGACTTGCTTTCTTCCGAACAAAATTCTCATTCGATAGAACTAACGATGGGCGTGCGGGATCCGAACAGTCCTTTCGCCTTCTGTTCCAGGTCTGTCGAGAATCAACCCGCGGCTAACGTGCCGATCGACTCGTCTTGATTTCGCGACGTGTCCACGACCTCCCGCTACCACTTGTCCACCACCGCCGCGATAGGGGTCCTCGGGCATATACTTCGCATCGCTTGTATGACGCGTTCTGATTCTCGAATGTCCCGGCGCAAGCTGCTTCAACGCAGCGCACTTGCGCTCGCAGGGGCTGCGTTGCCGTTCCGCCAACTCCGCGCCGCAGGCGCCGGCTGTGAGCCCGTTGATGGCGACGCTCAGCAGCTACATGGCCGCTGCGAAAGACCGGCCTCTGCCGCCTGAAGTCGCCGAGAAGGCCAAACATCACATTCTCGACACGTTCGCAGCAATGGTGTCGGGCTCAGAGCTGCCGCCGGGCCGTGTCGCTCTGACGCTCGCGCGGACGCAGGCCGGACGGGCGATCGCGACCGTTGTGGGCTCGAATGTGGTGACTGGACCAATCGATGCTGCGCTCGTCAACGGAGTGCTCGCTCATTCCGATGAAACAGACGATTCGCATGGGCCCTCACAGTCGCATCCCGGCGCTTCTATCGTGCCGGCTGCACTTGCGCTGGGCGAGGAGCTGGGCGCGAGCGGCGAACACTACCTGCGCGCAGTAACCCTCGGCTACGACGTCGGCACCCGATTGACGATGGCGCTCGGTGGTATGACGTTCAGGGACGAGAGCCGCCGAAGTACGCATGCGTTCGCGGGGAACTTTGGATCCGCGGCGGCGGCGGGATGTGTCGCCGCGCTGACGGTCGGGCAAATGCGCTGGCTCCTCGACTACGCGTCCCAGCAAGCCTCGGGATATGCCATCTGGGCGCGCGACACGGATCATATCGAGAAGGGATTCGTGTTCGGCGGCATGCCGGCGCGCAACGGCGTGACGGCGGCGTTGCTCGTTCGCTCAGGCTGGACCGGGGTCGACGATGTGTTCTCAGGCGATGACAACTTTTTTCAGGTCAACGGTCCTAAGGGGAATCCGCAGGTCATCGTAGACAAGCTTGGCGACCGCTACGAGATCGTCAACACCGACATCAAGAAATGGACCGTAGGCACGCCGATTCAGGCGCCGCTCGACGCGATCGAAAGCATCCGAACAAAGCGCGCGTTCGAGGCTGACCAGGTGAAGAGCGTCGTCGTTCGCCTGGCCCCGACCGTGGGTGCCGTCGTGGACAACCGTGACATCCCGGATATCTGCCTGCAGCACATGGTGGCGGTCATGCTCATCGACAAGACGGCGTCGTTTCATGCGGCGCACGACAAAGCGAGAATGCAGGACCCCGTCGTGCTCCGGCAACGGGGCAAGGTGACCTACGTACCAGACGCTACGCTGACCGCGCTGCTGCCTGCGCGGGTGGCGATCGTGGAGATTACGCTGAACGACGGGACGCGGCTCTCCGATCGCGTCGAGGCGGTCCGGGGCACGGTCCGCAATCCGATGACGCGAACCGAGGTCGTGGACAAGGCGAGCGACCTCATCGCTCCGGTGCTTGGGACGGCAACAGCGCAGAAGCTGATTGACGTGGTGCTTGCGATTGAAAGCCTGAAGGACGTCCGCACGCTTCGGCCACTGCTTCAGAAAACATAGGCCTCAGACCTCAGGGCTCAGGGCCGTCTCAGGCTTCAGCAAAAGGGCATCCATGCTGACAAGGGTGATTGGCGACGTGCACACGATTGAGGACGTGGTCGCCGCGATGCGCGCAATCGAGGCGGCGTTGCCCGAGAACGACGGCGTGAGATGGTTCAACGTTCTCTATCGGCGGGTGACCGAGGCGATGCAGGGTGGCACGGCCCTCTGGGAGGATTGGCTGTTTCTGCAGCGACTCGACGTGGCCTTCGCGAAGCTCTACTTCGAGGCCATCATCACCTGGGAATCCGATCCGGATCGAACGCCGAGGGCGTGGCGGCCGTTGTTCCAGGCACGTGGCAGCGACAAGCTCGTGCCACTGCAGTTCGCGCTGGCGGGGATGAATGCCCATATCAACAACGATTTGGTCATCGCGCTCGATCGCATCGCGCGTTCGGAGCAGCAGTTCCCGTCGAGAGAGGGTCAGCGATACCGGGACTTCCAGCGCGTCAACGACGTACTCGAGCGTGTCGAAGTCGAGGTTCAGCCCGTGCTGTCCACGGGCGTGATTGCTGCGATCGACGCGGCGCTCGGCGATCTCGACACGATTCTGGCGATGTGGAAAGTCCGGCACGCGCGCGATACGGCGTGGACCAACGGGGAAGTGGTATGGCATCTCCGGGCGGCGCCGCACCTGCGGAGCGAGTACCTGACGCGCCTGGATCGGATGGTCGGGTTTGCCGGTCGAGGGCTGCTCGCGCCGCTGCCTGAAGTTGCAAAAGCGCGGGCTCAGATCGGGTAGCCAAAGCGCCCATCACACCGGTTTGTGGCTGAATCGTCTTTGTGTTCTTCGTGGCTATCTGTTGCGGCAGGCGCTTCGAGGTGGGACAATCCGCTTTGTGGCCCATGCTGTCGCAGTCGTCGCGCCACTGACGTTGAGGGCAGAATGAAACCGATCGCCAGGGTCACGTTGGCGTGTCTCGTGTTGCTCACCGTTGCCCGTTCTGCACCGGCGCACCACAGCGCCGCGGCGTTCGACACGCAGCGCGAGACGAAGACCACCGGCACCGTCACGGAATACAGGTACCGGAACCCGCACGTCTACATCACACTCCAGGTCAAGAACCCGGACGGCTCCACCGTTGCCGTGGAGGTGGAAGTCGGGGCTGCCTCCGTACTCAACGGGCTGGGCTTCAACAGGGACTCGGTCGCGGTCGGCGACGTGGTGACCATCGTCGGCAACCCCGCGCGAAACGATTCCCGAAAGCTGATCCTCGGAAGAGAGCTCTATAAACGCGACGGCACCTACTATCCGCTCAACATCAACTCGCGCAGCGTGTATGCCGCACGAAACGAGGTCGCGACCAGCATGGCAGGCACGTGGTTTTCTCCGCAGAACGAGTTTTACGGATTCATGGGCGGTTTGAAGAGCTGGCCTCTGACGGAAAAGGGGAAGGCGGCACTGGCGAACGTCGATCCAAAGGCGACGACGCAGAAGGACTGCATCCCTGTTGGAGCACCGACACTGATGTTCTACCCGGTCGCGAACACGATTACCGTTCAGCGCGATCGCGTGGTGATGAAGATTGACTGGATGGAAGCTGAGCGCACCATTTTTCTCGACGGCCGAAGGCATCCGCCAGCGGGCGAAACGTTCCTGCACGGACATTCCGTTGGACGCTGGGAAGAAGACACCCTCGTCGTGGAGACGACCAATTTCAGGGACCACCCGATGGGGCTGACCACCACATTCCCGAGCAGTACGCGGAAGCGGCTGACCGAGCGCTTCCGTCTCGGCCAGGACGGCAGAAGCCTGACGTACTCCGGCGTCGTTGAGGACCCTGTGTTTCTGAGTCGGCCTGTCGAGTGGTCGGGCCAGTGGCGGTACAGGCCCAACATGCGTCACTCGAACGAGAAATGCGATCTCGAAGTGGCGCGCAAGTTCCTCAAAGATTTCTGACGACACGCGCACGCTAAAGCGTGCGCTCTACGCGGCGTGCGGTTACCACGCACGCTAAGCGTGCGCGCTACGAAACAGACATCCGTTCCAAGACGTAGAGCGCAGGCTGACGTAGAGCGCAGGCTTTAGCCTGCGCGTCAGTAAGGAACGTCGATCAGACGGTCGCTGCTGCGCATGTCCTCGTCGAGCAGGCCAAGCAGCGCCCTGGCGACCGGTCCCGGTCTGCCGTCGCCAATCCGCTGATCGTCCCACTGGACGATCGGCGCCACCTTGACCGAGCTGCCGAGAAGCACCATCTCACGCGATGCGCGTGCCTCCGCGACCGGGATGTCGCGAACCTCGACGCCTGTAAGAAGTCCCTGCTTCTTCAATGCGGGAGCGAGCTCGAGGAGCCGCAGCGAGGTACAGCCCGAAAGGATGTGGTCGAACTTTGGATGGATGAACACGCCGTCTGCTGTGACGAATGCGACGTTCATGTTGGAGCTTTCCCCCACGTGACCGTTTTCGTCGATGAAGACGCCGTTATCGAACCCCGACTCCTTCGCCTCCATCTGCATCAACACGTTCGGGAGGTAGTTCGTTGCCTTGGTGATCGCGTAGAGCGGCGCTTTGATCGGATAGGTGGTCGTCATCACCCGCAGGCCTTCCGTGTACCACCGCGCGGGGTACGACAAACCGGCGAACACCATCACGAAGAAGCCGGGCTCGGCGCCAGCGGCGGGAGTCAGCTCGAGGCTGCCTGGACCTGACGACAACCAGTATCGTATCGACCCGTCGCGTCGGCCGCTGGCTGAAGTGGTCCTCACAATGATGTCGCGCATGTCGGCGCGCGACGCGGGGAGCTTCAGCTTCGATCGCTCGGCCGACCGCAGAAACCGATCGAGGTGCGGCTCGAGATCGTAAATCTTCCCTTCGACCAGCGCCGCAGTATCGAAGATGCCGTGGCCGCGGTGCACGATGTGGTCGTCGAACGGGATCACCATGAGGGCCGGATCAGTGACAACGCCTCCGAGCTGGCTTGAATAAAAGGCCCAGTACTGGACGGGCTGCTTCGAACGCAGCGATTTGAGCTGTGCGAGCGCCTCTTCGGCGCCGAGGATGTGGATGCTGCTGGAAACGGCCATGCGGGACCTAACAACCTTGCAGGCGGCCTCGCGTTTCCTCGCGGGGCGGGGCCGCATACAGGTTGGAATAGAGCGTTCGATAACGAACCCTGATGCCATCCTTGTCGAAGAATCCGAAGTTCTGCTGAAAGAGTGCCGGCGGTGGTGCACTTGGCGAAACAGTGCCGTCGAGAATGTAAAGCCGATTTTCGTGCATGTAGACAGCGACAAATGTACGAGACTGGTCGGCGTTGATGAGCTGTATGCGGCGTCCTTCGACGCGATCGCTGTCCCCGAAGGCGTAATACGTGACCTTCGAGTCCCGTTGAAGGAAGCTCGAGACCGCATAGTCGAGCGCGCCTCGCAGGTCGTTCATCCAGCGATTCGTGCACGTGTCGGGATATCCCTTGCACCCCTTGGTCCGATCGGTATGAATTTCCTGACCCGGCGAGTAATCGACAACGGTGATGGAGTAGCGGTTTGGACCATCCTGGACTGCATAGACGCGCGCCGCCAAGGTAATGCCGAACTCCGTCGGGTAGGGAGTCTCACGTACCACAGGCTGGCCAGGGAAATTGACGATAAAGCGGTCCTGCTGACTTGTGTATTCGACCCAGCCTTGAGCGGCGGCAGATCCGGACATCAACACGAACATCGCGACTTGAACGAGTGGACGCACACGCATGATCTATCCTCCCGTCTCCTCGTAATTTACTGCTCCCGCGGTCGGCATGAGCGGATCCTACAACGGCACCGCAGGGCGAGAAAGTCCTGCCGTGCGGGGAAGATCACCGGATGGCGGGGGGCAACCCGTACCCGGCCACCGGCAGGTTGGACCTGAACCAGATCACGATGTCCGCTTCCAGATCCGGCTGCTTTGCGAACATCGACGCCGCATGGCCGGCGCCCTTGAACATTTCCACGCGACTGTAGGAGTTCGCAGAAAGCCCGACAATCTTCCTGATTGACGCGGCTGCGTCCGTGTCTTCCGCGCTGGCGGCCCCGAACACCGGAAGATTGGGCGAGGCCTTGATGTGCGCCTCGCCCTCTGCGTCGGTGCCGCCCGACAGCAGCACGATCGTGCGAATCTCCGGATGACGGCGGCTGGCCTGCACCGCCTGGTTGACCCCACAGCTGCCGCCTGCCACCCCAAGGGCCCTGCCGTTGACCGTGCTTTGCGCGATCAGGAACTTCAACGCGGTATCAACGTCACCTGGCATTCGCTCGATCACGCGCTGGCGCGCGGCGCCGAAGTCCATGAACGCTCCCGCCCGGCTCCCGCCAAAGCCGCGGAAGTCAAACGTCAGCACGTTGTATCCGGCGACATTCAGCATCATCGCCAGCTGGTCGTAGATGTGGCGATCGGCGTTGCACTGGTGCAGCAGGAGAATGCCTGGGCCGCCCTTTTCCGCTGAGCGGAAGGTGCCCTCGAGCGAGAATCCGTCGGCGGCGGTCAGGCGTACGTCCCGCTGTTCACCGCTCGATTCGACGGTTGCGAGGAGAAGCAGGGTGACCAAGACCGATATTGTCTTCATCGCTCGATGAGCACGTCGTTCACGTCGGCCTCACGATCGACGAGGAAGCCCATGTTCGGCGTCCCCATTTCCTCCCAGCTCTGGCCGCCGTAGTACACCCACTTGCTCGGGTCAGGGTTGTACTTGTTGGCTGTTGAATTGTCGTACGTGAACTGGACGCGCATCCTGGCGTCTTTCGGAATCTTGACTGATGTGCGGTATGTGAGCTGCCAATTGAAGTTGTAGCTCGGCACGTACAGCAGGGTTTCCTCGCGGCCGTCGGGATGCACCAGCGTGTACCGAACCGTCTTTCCCCTCACATGTGCGTGGGGCCTGAACCAGACGAGCTCCACCTCTTTGAGGAAGCTTATTTCGGCGACGGGGCCCGGATGATTGTTGGCATACGGCGGAATCGCCAACGCGGCATTCGCCTGCTTTCGTGCAACCGGCGGATTGTTTCCTTCAGCGCCGTCCTGCGGAAGAAACGTCTTGCGCGGCGGCGCCTTCGCGACCGTGAAGCCGATCCGGCTTCGGTCGACGGTCGCCAGTCCGGTTGCCGTGTAGTGGAGGCTCACGATCATGTCTGATTCGGCCGGTACGAAGACGCCGGCGTCGACGGGCCGGTAATCTTCGTACGGCAGCCCGGGCAGGTAGCAGAACTCATTGGTGCCTTCGTGAAATACCGTGGGGCTGCCGTTTCGACGCTTCACCTCTGTGCTGCCGACCGTTCGGGAGAGCACGATACCCTTCAGCGGTCCAGTCGTGGTGCCATCGACAGTTTTCATGTTGCCGTTATCGTCGCGCGGCACTTCCATCCACTGATATTCGTTGTACGGAGTGGTCTCCTTGTGTTTCTGAAAACCAAAGCACAGGTGATGCACGACCGCGGGCACACCGGGGAGAATCTCGACCGACGTGACCCATGTGCCTTCTTTGAAGGGCGCCGGAAAGGCTATGCGTTCCCATTCGACAATCCCGCGCGCAGGAACGGGATAAGCGGGCAGATCGAAGGCGACATCCGGCTTGATTTGCCAACCGCCTGCCGGCCACTCGGTTGGCGGCGGCGCAAGCGCGGGATCACCTTCGGGCGCACCGCGATCGACCCATGCGGCGATCGTGGCGATCTCGGACGCCTTGAGCGATCGATCGTTGTTGAAATGCCCGTATTGCGGATCGGCGAACCACGGTGGCATCGCTCTTGTGACGACCGCCTGCTTGATTGCCTTCGCCCACGGTCGAGTCTCCTTGTACGTGAGCATCGAGAACGGACCGATCTGACCGGGCCGGTGGCAGCTCTGGCAATTCTCCTGAAGGACGGGCAGCACGTCTTGGTGGAAGGTGACGGCTGGCGCGGAATCTTGACTGGCCGCGGGCGTTGGTGCCCAGAGGAGGGCACCCGCCAGGACGACCAGCAGCAGGACGCCGACAGTGGAAATTCTGGACATGACGATCTCCAGCGTTTGAAGAGTCCGGACGCTCCTGTGAGTCCGAGGAATTCTATACCGGCATGGCGTGGGGCGGTTCCCGCGGCGAGTATCGCCATGAATCGAGCCGCGGCCCCGCCTTGCTACTACCAGGGCGGCAGCGTCATGAAGAGAAACTCGCGCAGGTAGCGGTCCTGCGAGGCCAGCAGTTCGGCTCCGGTCCCCTCGAAATAGATCCTGCCTTCATGGAGCACCATGAACCTGGCGCGCTCGGCGCTCGAGGGCACTATCTGCAGGCGGCCATTCGGGCGCACTGCCTCATGCGTGGCGACGTAAAATGCGTCCCGGATCTGATGCGTGACGAGGATCGATGTAACGTGCTCGAGGTCGCGCAGCTTCACGATTTCGTCATCTACGGTCGTCGCGATCACCGGATCCAATCCTGTCGTCGGGTCGTCCAGGAACAGGAGGTGCGGCTTGGTCGCCATGGCGCGGGCAATCGCGACACGACGCCGCTGCCCGCCGGAAAGCTCGGACGGCATCCGGTCGATGTATTCGCCGAGCCCGACAAACCCCAGCACTTCCGATACGCGGCTCCGAACCTCGTCGACAGGGAGATCGGTTTCTTCGTACAGGCGGTAGCCGACGTTCTCGGCCACCGTCAGCGAATCGAACAGGGCGCTCTCCTGGAACAGCATGCCGATGTCGCCGCGAATGCGCAGAAGCTCTTGTTCCGGCAAGTGGTCCACTCGTTCGCCGTTCACGAGAATCATGCCGCTGTCGGGCCGAAAGAGTCCGAGCGCCAGCTTCAGCACGACGGATTTTCCAGCGCCGCTCGCCCCGAGCAGCATGTGCATGCTTCCCTTCGGCACGCTGAAGCTGACGTCGCGCAGCACGACGTGCTCGTCGAAGGCGAAGGAAACCTTGTCGAACACGACGACCGGTGAGTTCGGGTCCGGCCGTGGCGTGGATTCCGTTGCTGCGCGCGAAGACAGTGACAAAAAGGATTACTTGCTGGATTCGATTTGGTTGAGCTTTAGAAGCTGCTCGACGTTTTCGTTGTTCGTGCAGAAGTTTTCGGTCAAATCTTCGTTGGTCGCCGAGAGCGAGTAGGTGCGCCACGCCGATGTCCACGGCTTCGTGAGCACCTGGGGATCCTCGACGCTGTACTGATACTCGAGATAGTTCCGGTTCGGACGACGCAGTCGTTCCGTGACGCGCACCTCGTCGCTGTGGTACCAGCCATTGCCCTGGATCCAGGTGCGCTCATCGAGCGAAATCGTTTCCATCACGAACGTATCGCCTTCCCAGCGGGTGGCGGTGTCGCCCATGAAGAGCGGCTCCTGCTCCTCCTTCGGCTTGTGAGGGCGGCCGATGCGCACGGTTCGCCAGTTGTTGTTGCTCTCGATGAGGTGCACGAACACGGTGGGCGTCATCACGATCTGGTGCGGGTACGGATTGGTTGTCCACATGCCTGGAACCCCGAGCGGCTGACACGTGACCTGCGCGTTGCCCAGCTGGAGCTGGGTACGGGTCATGGCCTTGATCTTCGCGAGCGCTTCGGGACGAAACGGAATCGGGTCCTGCTTGACGGGCTCGTCGGGAACAACGCTCCACGCGTTTGCCCTGCCGGTCGGTCCTGCGAACCAGACGCCCGACAGGTCCACGTGGCCATCAGACATGCGGGGCGCAGGGCCTCCAGGCGGGAGCGGCACCGGCCTCACGTTGCCTCTCGCCTCGACGTATGTCTTGTCCTGCTCCTGGCCGATGACTGCCGCTGTGGACAGCAGGCAGCCTGCGGCGAGCATCACCCTGAAATGGTTCTTCACCGTTATCTCCAGACCTTGGTGCCGAAGATTCCTTCGACGTCCTGTCCGACCCGCTGCACGGTGCCGTCGGCCAGCTTGATGAAGGACCCCGCATACCGGTGCTTCTCGCCGTTTTTCGACGCGCAGCCCCGGACGAGCACTTCTTTGCCGACGCTTGCATTCAGTACGGGGGACGTCGCACCGCCTCGTCGAAGATTCGACGTCGACGAAAGCTGGAACGTCGCTTCTTCGACCTGCCCGCTTGCGTTTTTGACGTCAACGTACAGGTAGGCGTGCGGGTTCTCGTAGTTGACCTTCGTGAGAACCCCCGTCACGTCAGAGCAGTTCTTGGCGTCGAACTCCGCGGCAAACGCATGATGGGCCGATGCGGGCGACGATCCGACCAGAATCAACAGGGAGAACATGAGGCCGACTGTCACTTTCATCCCGGATACCTCCCAGGCGTGCCGGAAACCTGAAGATTTGCGGCTACCGCTTTGGCTACCGATGCCGACCAGCAACGGGAAAGCGTGGCGTACCGGTTTGGCGTTGTCAATGCGGCCACGCCTGTGTTTCGGACCGCAACGGCGTCGGTGCGGGCCTTTGCGGCGGCCCGCTACCACTCCCGAATACCAGCCGCGCCGCGGTCGGCCGTACTGAATTGACGCCCAGGATCCGATATAGTTCGCAGCAACGCACGTGGCCCCCCACACGCGCCAACGACTGATCCTCGCCCTCGCTCTCAGTGTGCTCTCGGGCACCGGCATCAGCGCCGAGCCGCACCGCGTCGTCGCCGCGCGCCTGCAGGCCGACCTCGAAGTCGTAAAAATGTTCCGGCCTGCCTACCCGTTCTGGCAATACATCTTCATCATTCCCGATGGTCGCATCGCATTTGGCAGCGGCGAGGACGGCCGTTTGCTGGTCACGTTCCCATCCGCCGGGGATTGGGCGCGAGACGCTGAGTGGGCAGACCGGAGGTTGGCCGGGTCGCTCGATGGCGCGACATGGCCGAAGCGGCTCGACGATCGTCGTGACCTCGTGGTCCGTCGCCTGGAACCAGAGGTTGGTTCGCTGGTGCACAACCCGACGCGCGGGCAGTTTCTGCTCCCCAACGTGCCGAACTACGGCCCGTTTCTGGACGAGTGGAGTCTGATCTATGAGCGCTTCGGCGTGCCCGCGGAAATTGGGCTCTCACAGGCCATCCTCGAATCAGGGCTCAAAGGCACCGCTCGCTCGCGCGCCAACGCGCTGGGCCTTTGCCAGTGGCTGCGGCGTAACTGGCAGTACCTCGACCGCCTGTCGCCTGCGGTGATCGAGGCGTACAACCAGACGACGCAAGCGCCGTACTGCGCCGCGTACCTCTCGGTCCTCGCGACGATGTACGGCACCTTTATACCGGCGCTGTCCGAGCACCATTCCGGCGGCGTCAACGTGGGGCGCGCACTCATCAACGGCGAGCGCCTGGGCGGCGCCACTACGCGCGAGCAGTACATGATGGGGTCGCAGTTTGCCCAGGAGCTGCGCGGGGTCGCGCTGCGCCGCTATCGCGACCTCTATCGCACCTACGGCGTACGCTCGTTCCGCTACGCCGAGATGGTGTTCGGCAACACCGTCAACGTGAGACGGCTTCGCGCTGAGGTCCCGCAGGAACGTATTTTCGGCATGCGCACTTCGCGGCCGATTGCGGTGGGTGAGATCACCAAGCGCACCAACCTGACGGCGGCCGAGGTGCAACGGTTCAATCCAGCGCTCACGCGCCAGGTGCCTCCCCACGCGACGATCTACCTTCCGGAATTCGTGCCCGAGTTCGGCACCGACGTTTCGTTCTGGCATCGGCCGCCCGACGCCTCCTTCAGCGCCGCGCTCGACGCGTTTCTGCAGCTGGAGTCCGGCGTGCAACGCTGGTACGAGCCGTCGTTCGAGTTGCTCCTCGACGAGCATCGCCGCCGATTCGAGGCGACAGGTACCGAAGAAGGCACCGTCATGGCCGCGGTGCTGTCCTATGTGACGAGCGATCTTCGGACAAGCCGGCGCGCCGCCATTCTCGATGACTTCCGCTCGAACGGCCGGATCCTCGAATTGTTCAATCGGGGCGTCGCCGAACTGGCGGTGCTTACCGCCAGCCGGCAGTAGGGTTATTCGGATTTCTTTTTCGCCGCTTCTTCAGCAGCCTTCTTTTCTTCGAGGCGGGCTCCAACGAGCGTGTTGTACAGCCCGTAATTCCCCTCGTGACAGGCGTGCTCGAAGAGCGGCCCCGTCGCCTTCCGCATCAGGAGCTCGGCGGACCAGGGTCGTGTCCACGTCGATTCATCGTCGATGGTGAATCGATAACGGATCGTGTCAGCGTCCACACGCGTCAGACGTTCCGTCACCCGCATGCGCTCGCTTGACCCCCTCAGCGGATTTCTTCCGTTGAAGTTCGTCGTTTCGATGACGAGGGTATCGCCATCCCAACGGCCGCGGGAGTCCCCGATCCACTGCTGGACAGCCGCCGGCACGTGCGGACGTCCATCGAGCGGAATGATGCGAACGTCGTGCGCCATCTCGAACAGGATCATCACGTATCCGGACGTCTGCACGATCTGGTAATTGCTGTTGTAGCTCTGGGGAAGCATCGGCGGTCCGGCGCCCGCGAAAATCATGCAGCGATCGTCGAGCTCGTTGCTCTGCGCCGAGTCCCACCGGCCGACTCGCTTCGCCTGCTCGGCGCGCGCGGCCGCCCTCGCTTGTCCTGCGGCAGTCAGCGGAGGGAGCTTCCCGTCGGCCGGATCAACAATGAGTGACGTGCGCAGATGCGATGCGTACGGCGCCTGGGCTGTGTCCAGTCCGAACTGGGTGAAGTCATAGTGCACGTCGGCGATCGTGCCCGGTTCGGTTTGCGCCGCGTCCTCCGCCGCGAGCCGTTTCTCGAATTCGGCCGCCTCTTCCTTTGTGAAGAACTCTTTGGTGACGTCTTTCGGCCGTTCGAGCGGTGTGAAGGTGGCGTTTGTCCAGAAGCCCTGCAGATCCGGCTGGCCCTCGGGCGTGCGCGCCGGGGTCCACGTTCGTGACTGCCCGGAAAGAGAGGGCGTCACAAACAATACACACGCTATCGCGATGACAAATGGACGACGCCTCATGTGAGTCTCCTCTCTTCCAGGGGCCGATTCGTCAAGGGGAGGGTAGTGGGGGCGCACAATTACTGTCAAGACACCACGTGCCGACAACGAGGGTATTATCCCGCCGTATGAAGCTGCGTCTGACCTCGTCTGTTGCGCAATTGACGATCTGCGGCGTGCTCCTGGCGCCGGTTCTTGCCTTGGCATGGGAGCTTCCAGCCGATAACGGGACGCTGCCCGCTGCGGCAGTGCGGGAGATCCTGGCCGCAGACGAGTATCCCGTGTCGAGTGGTTACACGCAACGAATCGAGTTCATCGATTTCACGGCCAATGGACGGCCGTTTACGCAGGTCGTTGTCATTCTCACCCCCGATACGCCGCGCCTGCACCGTGGACGAAGGCTGGTTGTCGTCGGCGGCGAGCCTGGAAGCGAGTACGGCATGGACTTCGTGTCCACGGTCGAACACCGGGAAGGACCAGGCGTCTGGCTCGCAAAACGCGGAATCACCTTCATCGCGCTGACGAGGGTGGGCCGATGGAACTTCCTCGCGCCGTCTGGTGACGGATCGTGGGCGACGGTCCCAATCGGTCGTCGCATGCCGATCTTCACCCGCACGCAGAAGGCCCATTGGCCCGACGCCGAATACGAGGTGCGGGCGTCGGGCGTATCTGCTGTGACGTCCGCGAGCGCCAGCGCGGTCTATCGCTTCCCCAAAAAGGGTACCGAACTGGAGAAGCAGATGCTTGCGGCGACGCCGCGCGTCTTCGTCGAGGGGTATCGGCTGGCGCTCGAGAAGGGCATCCCTGACAGGGTGGACGCGTTCGTGTTGTTCTGGGGCATGTCGACCGGCGGGGCGAGCTTGTATCCGCTCGCGAAATACTATGCGCCGGATGGCTACCTTGGATGGGGTACGAGCTCCACCGGACTGGCGCATGCCACTTCCACCGCGGTGCTCGGGGGCAGTTTCAACAACATTTACGACCGCATGGCACTGCGCGTACGCGAGCGCGGTATCGACGACTTCGAGTTCTACACGAGGACGATCGATCCCCAGACCCGGGCACGATGGTGGCAGGCCGCGCTCCGTTCACCGCGATTCAAGAGCACCGAGGATGCGGCCATGTACTTCAGCGCCGGCGCGCTCGCCGAGCACGGGATGCGTCTCTGGCAATCGGACCTGCTCGGTCCCGCAGAGCGCGCGGGCGGCTATGCCGCGTTCATGCATTCGATATTCGAAACGAGCTTTCCGCCTGCGGAGCTGCAGAAGGTCGCCATTCTGGACTTGAATGGCACCGAGGACGAAACGCTGCCGCCGGCGACCGTTGATTCGAACCGCCGCGTGATGGAGCCCTACGCAAAACGATTCAGGCTGGGGCGCATCGAGGGCCTGCACCACTATCTCTTTACGCAGGACAGCATCAAGGTCGTCGGGACGATGTGGTTCCGCTACATCGAGTCGGGCTTCTTCGATTGACTTGGAAACTCACACCGGTCGGATGTTGACGTTCGTATGGAAGACGTTTTCCGGATCGTACTTGCGTTTGAGCTCCTGCAGCCGGGTGTAGTTCGGTCCGTAGACCGCCTGTGCGTCGCTCTCGTCGTGAGCCAGATAGTTCATGTATCGCGCGGATCCGAGGAACGGCTTCAAAGCTGTATAGGTATCGCGACACCAGCGGGTGCAGGTGTCGGTATCGCGCGGATCGTTCCACTGCGAGATGAGGACGACGTCGAATCCCCGTGTTCGCAGCGTGCACGCCGTGTCACTGAGGCCTACGCGAGTTGACGCGCCGTGAAACTCCTCGATGACAATTTGACTCATCGGTGAAGGGCACCGCTCGAATTGCTCCGTCAATGTGCGGATGCAATCGTCGGTCAGATCGGTGATGAACTGGGCTTTCCAGTAGTTCAGGGCTCCCCGGGGGAATGACGGGTCGAGCAGCCCGTTGAGCGTGCAATACGTCAGCGGCCCCATGGCATCCATCACTGGCGGCCCGAATGTCTTCAATGGTTTGACCGCCGCTTCGCCTTCCGAGAGCGAGCCGAAATGCGCGGCGAGAATGCCGACGAGTTTGGATCCGTCGGGCGCTGTCAACAACCCGGCAAACAGCGGCATATCGTCGGAAGCCGTCGCGCACTGTTCTCTGAAGAATCGCAGCACATCGAAAGTCTTCGCGAACGGGTGTGCGACAAGCCCTCCGGTAATTGTTGGACCTACAGCGTGCAGGTTGTACTCGAGCGACGTCGCAATCCCGAAGTTGCCGCCGCCGCCGCGAATTGCCCAGAAGAGATCCGGGTTTTCAGTCTGACTTGCACGCAGAACCCGACCGTCGGCCATGACCAGCTCGGCCGATCGGAGATTGTCGAGCGCCAGGCCGTGTTTCGTCATCAGCCATCCGAGACCGCCGCCAAGCGTCAATCCGGCAATACCGGTTGTTCCAACGACGCCGCCGGTGGTCGCGAGGCCATGCAGTTGTGTCTCGCGGTTGAACTCCTTCCAGAGCACACCGCCCTGCGCGCGAGCCGTGCGTGCCACAGGGTCGACATGAATGCCCTTCATGAGCGACAAGTCGATCATCACGCCGTCGTCGATCGTCGCCCGCCCGGCCACGTTGTGCCCGCCCCCGCGGACGGCGACGTCGAGATGCAACGTCTTCGCGAGCCTTACCGCGTCGATGACGTCCGCCACACCGCGGCAGCGCGCCACGACTGCCGGATGCTTGTCGATGAGCCCGTTGTGCACGCGACGGGCGTCGTCATATCCGGCGTCAGATGGCTGGAGTAGCTGCCCGCTGAATGAGGGTGCGAACTCTTTGAGCACCGCTGCAATCGACATTGATCGCCTCCGAAGTTCAGACGGTCCTGGCGGCGCGTACCTGTGCGATTTACTTGAGATGCGGGCGGACGATATCGGTCCAGATCTCGTAGCCGGCTTTCGTCATGTGCTGCCCGTCCGAGATGAACAGGTCCGGGCGCGGCAGCTTGTCGGCTCCGAGCATCGCCTTTTCCACGCTGATGTACGTGATGTTTTCGCGGCGTGCGGCGATACCGCGTAGCAAGCGGTTCGTTTCGAGCATCTGATCGTTGAAGCGCCAGCGGGCCGGTGTCGGCTTGAGGCCGATCACGAGGATCCTGGTCTGCGGGAGCGCCGTGTGGACCGTCGTCACCAACTTCTCGAAGCCTCCCGCGACAGTTTCGGGTGAGACGCCGCGCGCAATGTCGTTCTCTCCAGGGTAGAGCACGACGGTGCGGGGCTCGTACGGGAGAACGGTGCGCGCGGCAAAGTGCGCCGTGTCGGCCATTTCCGAGCCGCCGAATCCGCGGTTCAGCACCGGGAGATCAGGAAAGAACTCCGCGACGTTCCACCGCACGATGCTCGAGGCGCCGACAAACACGATGCCACCCTTGCGCGGCGGACTGCGCCGATCCTGACTCTCGAATGCGGCGACGTCGGACTCCCATCGCGCGGGGTCTCTGGGCGCTACCTGCGCACGGAGCGAGACGACAGCGATCAGATTGACGATGGCAAGGATGGCGGCGGCCGTTAAACGCTGGCCTGTCGTGAAACGGAGGGAGCTCACAGACAATCCTCCTGAAAATGAACGAGGCGGATTATAGCGCGCTCGCTTCAGCGCTCGCGCAGTACGTCAGTGTCCGGCTTCAGCCGGACCTTCCGCTTCCGTCGAACGTCGTCACCTGATGTAGTGGCCGGCGTCAGCAGCCGGAGTCGTACGTAGTGTCCGGCTTTAGCCGGACCTTCGGCTTCCAACGATCGACGTTCGAAGTTGCTGTGAGTTGGCCGCGTCAGGGTAGCAATGAGCATTGCCGCTGTGTTCGGCCGGCCGCCTCCCGGCGCTGTACGCCGGAAATCTCACGGCGCTCGTGCTCTGTCGCAGCCGCCGCGAGTATTACGCAATTCCAACGCCTGCCAGCGCGGCAAGCACCGTCAAGGCTGATTCGTCCGTCACGGATCGCGGGGGACAAACTCGCGGCGTGGAATCGCTTCGTTCGATTTCAGGCGATCTATGTCGGCGTACGCGCAGGTCGGCGGTCAGCCGAACACAACGGCAATGCTCATTTGGCTGTCAGACTGTCTCGTATCGTCACAGCAATCACACTGTCGTCGCCTGATGCCGGCTGTGGGCGCGTACGCCAGGGCCGCTCGCACTGCCGCAACAGGAAAGCGGTCGCAGCGATTCACCTCGTCGACTTCCGTCGTCGCGTTCTCGTTGTGAGAGTTAGCGAGGCGCTTCTTGCCGTGTGATGGATGTCGTTCGAGTTGGCCGATAGTCGACGCGGAGGTCATCACGGCACGAGCTGCGGCGGCTTTCCTGGCCCGCAGCGTCCGCGCCCACAAGGCGGCATCGGGCGACGACGATCTCAAAGCTGTCCGAACCCGATTTTCGTTTGCCTGGCGGGCCAACCTGGCGTAAGGATCGATCGATGGTGGGCGACACGTCCCCGGATAATCGTCCTGCAACGATTCTCGAGTCGGCGCTCCGACACGACCGCGCATCCGTCATGGTTCTGCTGATCCTGGTGCCATTGGTGTCCTGGCTCTGGATTGTGGCAATGGCGCGCGACATGTACGGACCGATGACGGGCGCCAGCGCCTGGATGATGACGGCCGTGTGGGACCCGTGGCACCTCGTGCTCCTCTGGGCGATGTGGGCGGTGATGATGGTGGCGATGATGTTGCCGTCCGCATCGCCGATGCTCCTGTTGTACGGCACTGTCGCGCGACGTTCGGCCGCTGGCGCACGCGGGGCGCGTCAGCTTTACGCGTTCGCGGCGGGCTACCTGGTGGTGTGGGCGGCGTTCAGCGTGGGCGCCACCGCGCTTCAGCGCCTGCTTGCGGCGCTGCTGATCGTGTCGCCGATGATGGAGGTGACGAGTCGTAACGCCGGAGCGACGTTGTTGATGATCGCGGGCGTGTACCAAATGACGCCACTCAAGCACGCGTGCCTGCGGACGTGCCAGTCGCCGCTCGGATTTCTCATGAGCCGGTGGCGTCCTGGCGCACGCGGCGCGTTCCGCATGGGGATCGAGCACGGCGCAATCTGCGTGGGCTGCTGCTGGGCCCTGATGCTGCTCCTGTTTGCCGGCGGGGTCATGAATCTTGCCGTCATCGCAACCCTGACCGCGCTCGTTGCGTTCGAAAAATTGACTCGGTTCGGTGTGTACGGCGCGCGAATCAGCGGCATCCTGCTGATCGCGGCCGCCGTATGGATGGTGGAGCTGAGAGGTCTATAATCGCGCTGGTCGCAAACGATTGGAGACAGCGTATGGCAGACATCCCGAAATGGCGCGTGCACGGTGACTGGTTCGACACGTGCAACTGCAGCATCCCGTGTCCGTGCACCTTCGCGCAGCCACCGACGACCGGGGACTGCGAAGGCATCCTCTCGTGGCATATCCGTACGGGTAACTACGGCGACGTTCGCCTCGACGGCCTCAACGTAATGGCGCTCGGCACGTTCCAAGGGAATATCTGGGAAGGGCAGAGCAAGGCGACGATGGCGATGTTCATCGACGAGCGGGCCGACACGCGACAGCGGGAAGCACTGCAGATGATCTTTGGCGGGCGGGTTGGCGGCTGGCCGGGAACGTTCGCCAATTTCATCGGCGATGTACGCGGCATGGAGTTCGCCCGCATCGACTTTCACGTCGACGACGACCTGGCATCGTGGCGCGCCGAGATTCCGGGCAAGGTGAAATCGAGCGCCGAAGCGTTGGGCGGCCCGACAACCCCGCCCGGCAAACGCGTGCAGGTGCACAATGCCGGCGGCTGTGAAACCGGTCCCGGCGGCATAGCGACCTACGGCAGTTCGACCGCGGACAAGGCCGACGCCTTCGGCTTCAAATGGGATCGCACCGGTAAATCGAGCAAGCACATCGGGTTCGACTGGTCGGGACCCGACGGCTGATTTCGGCGCGCAACGTCAAGATCGTCCTCGCCTGATACCGGCCACCGCGCAGGCTAAAGCCTGCGCGCTACTTCACACTGAGAATCTCCAGCTCGCCGTCGCGCCGGAGCACGGTTACGCCGACGCCTGAGGCATGTCGCGCCAGGAGTAGATCGACGCTTGCAGATCCGACCGACAGGTTGAGGATCCGCATCCAGTCCACATCTTCCGGAAGAACCGCGTGAGAAAAAGACACGCGTTTCGCCAGAGCGTCCGCGCGTATCCCGAGGCATGCCTGCAGCAGCAGGTAGACGGCGCCCGCGGACCACGTCTGCGGTGCGCACGCCACCGGATACAACGTCGGTGAATCGCCGGAACGCCGGTGAAATCCACAAATCAGTTCCGGTAGTCGATACAGATCCACAGCCTGGCTCAAATCGAATGTCGCGCTCAGAATGCGCAAGGCGTCGGTCATGAACCCGTAGCGCGCGAGCCCCGCCGCGACGATCGCATTATCGTGAGGCCAGACGGACCCGTTGTGGTACGACATGGGGTTGTAGCGGGCCATGCCGGCCGCGACGGTGCGCACGCCCCACCCGCCGAACGATTCAGCGGACATCAGCGTGTCGGCCACCTGCCGGGCGCGCGTGCGATGGACGATGCCGGTGAACAGGCAGTGGCCGGGATTCGACGTGCTGACCGAGCAGGGCCGCTTGCGGCCGTCGAGCGCTAGCGCATAGGTACCGAGCGAATCGCACCAGAACGCCTGCTCGAACTGCGCCTGCAGCCGTGCGGCGCGTTCGCGCCAGCGTTCGGCCTGAGCGTGGTCGCCCCGTGCGGCTGCCAGGCCGGCGGCGCCAATCCACGCGCCGTACGCGTACCCCTGGACTTCGCACAGCGCAATCGGCGGCTCGGCGATCGAGCCGTCTGCGTGAAAGACGGAGTCCCACGAATCCTTCCAGCCCTGCTGCACGAGTCCCGTTTCGCTGCGGCGGGCGTACTCGATGAATCCGTCCCGGTCAGGGTCGCCTGGTCCATCCAGCCAGTCGAGCGCCGCCGTGATATTGCGGCCAGAGGCGCTCGATGAATGAGAGGTCCCCGGTGCGCTCGAAGTACGCATGCGCCAGCATCACGAAAAGCGGCGTCGCGTCGGCGGTGCCGTAGTACCGACCGAATGGAATCTCTCCCAACGCCGCCATCTCTCCGCTGCGCATTTCGTGGAGGATCTTGCCGGGCTGTGCGTCCTGCGCGTCGTCAGTCGCAGTCGCCTGCGTCCCGGCGAGAAACGTGAGCACGCCGCGCGCGATCTGCGGAGCTACCCAGAGGAGCTCCAGCGCAGAAATAAGGCCGTCACGACCGAACGGAGTGCTGAACCATGGGATGCCGGCGTACGGATACGGTCCGTAGGGAGTGTCTGTGACCATCATCCGCAGGTCCGCCGCGGAGCGTTGAATCCATCGGTTGAACGCCTGGTTCGAGCTCAATATCACGCACGCGCGCTCTTCCTCCCGAGCCACTTGCTGTCGGAGCTCCGCCACCGCGTCGCCGAACCGGCGAACGGGAGGGGTCTCGTGCCCCAGTTCGCAGGTGATGTCGATTTCGATCTGTGTGCAGGCATGCGGCTCGAGCGCGACCAGAAAAAACAACGACGCTTCTTCGACACGCTCCGGCGTACGCGCGCATCGGACGCGCGTGCGGCGCTCGACACCATCCAGGCCGCGATAGCTGAGCACCAGGTCGGCCCCGGCGACGTCGGGCAAGCGCCAGCCGCGCGAGGGACGCCGTGTCCCGCGCACTTCGAACACGTCCGCAAAATCCGCATCAAACCGGAAGACGAGCGTCGCCTCGATCGGATGTAGCCCGTGGTTCGAGATGCGGAGGCACTCGATCCAACTGCCATTCGCCAGCAGACGCGAACGGAAAAAGTGAAGCGTCCCGCGCGTCAACATGACGCGGCCGTCCTTGACGACGTCGGGATTGGTCAGGTCGGCAGTGAAGACGACGTTGTCGTCGCTGATCGTCGAGCTGAGCAGCAGCGGCTGCCGTCGTCCAAGAAGCAGCTCGAAGCGCGACAGGAATCGGGTGCCGGCATGATAGAGCCCATGCTCGCTGGCGGGCGCGGGCACGATGTCGCCGCGTGGATCGAACACGGCGAAGCTGTCGCCGTGCTTCAGGACGCGGACGGGCGTTTCCGTCAGCTCGCCTTCCCGAAGGATTGCAAACTGTTCCTCGAGCTTGACGATCTCGGTCATCAGAACGCTCCGGTGAGTACCTCTCCCGCCGATTTATGGCCCGCGAGCATCTCGTACAGCTCGACATGGTCGGCGGTCATGCGGATCGCGCTGAAGCGGTGCTCGAAGACCGCGCGGCAGCGACGCCGATCGAGCAGGTGTACCTGCCGAGTGGCGTCGATCGCCTCGTCGACCGTGTCGACGAGGAAGCCGGTGACGCCGGGATCGATCACCTCGGGAACCGAGCCGCGGCGAAACGCGACCACGGGAACACCGCACGCCAGCGATTCGACCATCACAAGACCGAACGGCTCGGGCCAGTCGATGGGAAACAGCAGCGCCGTGGCGCCGCCGAGGAAATCCCCCTTCCGATGTTCATCGATCTCGCCGACGAACTCGACGAGCGGATGGTCCAGCAGGTGCCGGATCTCCTGCTCGAAGTATCCACGATCGGCCGGATCAACCTTGGCGGCAATTTTCAGCGGCTGGTTGCAGGCGGTTGCGATCGCGATGGCGCGGTCGACGCGCTTCTCCGGGGAGATGCGACCCAGAAAGGCCAGGTAGCTGCCCGGTGCCGGATGGAAGGGCAGGAGGTCGAGCGGCAGCCCGTGATAGACGGTGCCAATCCAGTCGGCGTCGGGCAATGGCTCCCGCTGGGCGTTCGAGATCGAGATCAGCGGGATGTCGTTGAACTCGCGATAGAGGGGCACGAGCTCGGGGAAGTCGAGGCGGCCGTGCGCCGTGGTGACGTGTGCGATCGGGAGGCGCCGAGCGAGCGGAAAGTGGAACTGCGAGATGTGGAAATGCACGATGTCGAATTCGCGCGCGCGTTTCGCGACCTCTTCCAGCATGAGCACGTGCGGCGCGAGGGCGTCGCGGCAGGCCCCGTCGAGCCTCAAGGCCCGCGGCCATACGGGCATGAGGCGTCCGGTGGTTCGCGAATCGCCGCTCGCAAACAAGGTCACGTCGTGGCCGAGCCTGACGAGCTCGTCCGTCAAATACGCGACAACCCGTTCCGTACCACCATACAGTTGCGGAGGCACGCTCTCGGTGAGTGGTGCGACTTGTGCGATTCTCATGGCAGCGGAGTCCTCGGTATGCAACCGATGTGCTAGACCCCGCGCGCGCATGAACGCGTCACACCGCCGAGCTGCGAATCTCAGCCTTGTGTGGTCGCGCGTGGTCGTGCCAGCGCTGGTCGGCGGTCACAGCGCGGCATGATTTGGTTGCGGCTATGCCGCGCTGTGACGTTCAGCAGCCGCAGCCTGGTGAGCATGCCGCGGCTGCAACACGGGATAGAGAACAATGCTTCGGCTGGTGTTTCTGGCAGGCGGGACGGCACTTGTCGCGATGGCGCTCGTGCGTTTTCTCAAAGCGCGACGCGCATTGAGGAAAGACATCGATGTCGGCGCGGTGAGCGACGCATGGCTCGCCGAGCAGCGCGGGATGAAGGGGGATTCGTAATTGACGAATTGACGGATTTACGAATTGACGGATTTCAGTTGCCAATACATGTTGGCATCCCTCAATCCGTCAATCCGCCAATCCGTCAATTGAACTAGACCCGGGCTGTGTTTGCCGGTTTCGACCCTGTCTCACCGACAGGTCGATGCGCCCGGAGGAACGACCGTATCTGGCGCACGGCGAGCGGAACCCGTTCCTTTGGCTCCTTCCACGGAAACATGCTGACTTCGGCCTTCGGTGCGAGCATTGCCGCTTCCATGGCCACTGCGTACGGATGCGCGGGAATGTCATCCGGAAGGATCAGCACGGGTGTCTGGCACTTGCGCACGAAATCACGCGTCACAGTGAAGACGAAATCCGGATTCGTGCGATACATCCTGGTCAAGAACCTGTCGACCATATCCATAGTGATTTCTGGTCGGCGCTTGACCAGTTCCGGACCCCACCCCTTTGAGTTCGTTTCATAGAAGAGGTCCCGCATCTCCGGACGCGAGCCGCTGGGCTGAGCCAACACCGCCGCGACGATCCGATTCGGGGCCCGCTCCAGCAAGTTCCAGATAAAGGGGCCGCCAATGCAGAAGCCCATCACCATGAACTTGTCGATGCCAAGGTGATCCATCACGCCGAGATGATCGTCGGTGTACAAGTCCCACGGCCGGTCGATTTCCAGCGGGCCCGAAGATTGGCCGGCATTCGCATTGCGCAGGTCCGACGCGATGCAGCGGTATTCCCCCTTGAACTCGTCGATCGCATGGAACGGGTCGCCCCGTTTGAGTCCCGCGATCGTCGAGTTCAATCCCCCGCCAGCGATCAGCAGCAACGGGAATCCCGACCCGGCCTCTTCATAGTGGATGCGAACGGGGCCTTTTTCGTAGAAGGACATGGGCGCTCCTCCTGGTCCCGTCTGCTGTGCAAACACGTGCTGCGCTGCGGCCATCGCGGTCGCCGCGGCGCCCGTTTTCAGTAACTTGCGTCTGATCGGATCCATACTCGGCGTCCTCCTCGATAGTGTGATGGCCGGAGATTGCGGCACTCTTCGTGACGCAGGTATGCCACGGCGCCGAATTCTAGCGCATTGTGCGCAGGTGCGGCATTGGTCCGGCTAAAGCCGGACACTACGTACGCTGGTCCGGCTAGAGCCGGACACTACGTACACTGGTCCGGCTAGAGCCGGACACTGACGTACGCCGGTACGCGCGCGGTATGATGCGCTTGCTCGTGTGATGACGGCTCGCGCCGAGGGTCTACCCCTGTACCTGTTCCTGCATCAGGTACAAAACCGCCGGAACCACCTTGTGGAGGCATCTGTCGCCCAACTTTCCGGGCGGGTCGCAGCTGTTTCTCTCTGGCGAGCGCATTGGCCTCGACACCAGCAAACGTGACGGACACCCAGCCGTGCCGGGATTCGTCCGAGATCGGGTTGACGACTACGTCGTGCGCAACAGCAGCGCCCGCACACGTCTGTTGATGGGGCACTTTGTGTATCCCGGGATCCACGCGCTTGTGCCCGGCGTTCATGACCCGCGCTATTTCACGTTTCTGCGACATCCGGTTGAGCGCGTCGTGTCGCTCTACTGGTTTCTGAAGTACGCGTCCGACAGCTTTTGGCATCACGAGCTGGTCGACGCCAACTGGTCTCTGGATGAATGGTTCGAACGGACCCGGGCGTTGTGGGCGCACAACGGTCAGACTCGACACATGCTCGTCGGCACGCATGAAACTGCCTGTCTGCAGCGCGAGTTGGATCCGCAACTCCTGTCCGATGCGATGCGGACGCTCGACGAGTTCTGGTTCGTCGGGCTCACCGAGACATTCGACCGTGACTGCGGATTCCTCCTCGGGCGGCTGGGGGCGACGAGATTTGCCAAGAAGAACGCGATCCGAGTCAACAGCCGAAAGGAAGCGGTGAGCCGCGACTCCTACACTCGCATCGCCGCGCGCAACGAACTCGACATGGAGCTGTATGAGTACGCGCGCCGGCGCCGCCTCGCCTTCGTACGGCGACGCGCTATCGCCTACTTCTGGTTCAGTTTCCGGGGGAATGCACGGAAGCGGGAATGGCAGAGCGCCGTCATGGTCAAGGATCCCAGTTCAAGGTAACGTCGTGCGAGGACCATCGTGATCCCAGGAAAGATCGTTCGCTTCCTCGAGCAGTACGCCAACGTCGCGTTTGTCGGCACCCGTGATCGTGATCTCGTGCCGTTCGGGCATCGCGTGTGCGGGTGGATCGTCGCCGGCGATCAACGCACGATGACGATCTTCGTTCCCGACGAATTCCTCCAGAGGTTCGTGGAGTCGCTGCAGCAGAATGGAGAGTTAGCTCTCACAGTGGAGGAGTTCCCGTCTCACGAGACGTACCAATTCAAGGGCCGTTACCTGCATCACCGTGGAGTAAAGGACGGCGATGCCGAGATCGTCGATCGCGTTCGCCGGCGTTTTGTAAAGAGCCTCAGGCCGATGTCCCACGACCCTGAAGACGCTCTGAAGTCGTTTGTTTCGCCGCCAGCGATGGCCGTCGAGTTCGAGGTGCTCGAAATATATCTGCAGACACCCGGACCTGGTGCGGGGACGCGCCTCATCCCGCCGGTGGAGGCGTAAAAGATGCCGATGACCCGTCTTCCGTCGGAGATCCGTCCTGTGCTCGAGAGCGGCACGCCAGGCGTGATGGTGACCTGCTCCGCCGACGGGAAACCGAATACCACCGTTATTTCACGGGTTTACTACGTGGACGAGGCGCACGCCGCGCTCTCGTTTCAGTTCTTTTCCAAGACGATCCGGAACGTGCGGGAGAATCCGCGCGCTTTCGTCTGCGTCTTCGACATGGCGGGGCAGGCTCACTGGATGCTGCAGCTCGAATTCGAACGGTCCGAAACGGAGGGCCCTATCTTCGACGCGATGGATATGCAGATCGAGGCGATCGCCTCGATGACCGGTATGTCCGGGATTTTCAAGCTGCGAGCAGCCGATATCTATCGGGTGCTCTCGGCCGAGAGGGTGCAGCACCCCAGATGGACTGGTACTGAATTTACGAATTGACGGATTCACGAATTCACGGATTTCAATGGCGCAATCAATTCGTCAATTTGTAAATCCGTAAATCCGTAAATTCACGCGTCGAATGTCGAATCAGGATTCACATCGAAAAGTGACGGAACTCGAGCGGAAGATCGCGGAGGTGCAAATCCTGCAGCGCGTGTCCGCGGATATCAATTCCACGCTCGATCTGGACGAGATCTGCGACGCCGCGCTGCGGACGATGGACGAGTTGTTCGAGTTTCACCACGCAAACGTGCTGATTCTCGAGCCGGACAACCGGACACTGCGGGTCATCGCAAGCAGGGGCTACGAAAATCAGGCCATCGGCGGACGCGTCCAGGTTGGGACCGGAGTGATCGGCATGGTCGCGCAGAAGCGCCGGATGATGCACGTCAGCAATCTGGGGCAGCAGCGCGCCTACGCGGCGGCTCAACGCCGCGAGATGGAAAAGGCTGGTCGGGGTGGGCAGCTCGGAGAGGCGATCCCGGTTCCAGGCCTGCCAAACGCGGAAAGCCAAATCGCCATTCCGCTGCTCATCCGCGACGATCTCATCGGCGTGTTCTCGATCGAAAGCCCCGTGCCGCGTTCGTTTGGTGAGCACGAGCGCGACCTCGTGTCAATCGTTGCGAACCAGATTGCGAGCGCGATCCATAACGCGCGGCTCTACGCGGAGCGGCGACAGGCCGCTGAGGCACTGCAAGAGGCCAACGCATCGTTGGAGGCCCGTGTCGCGGAGCGAACCGCCGCGCTCGAGCGCGAACTGCGCGTTGCACAGGCGCTCCTCAGCGAAGCACGCAGCCGCGTGGAGGGGCCCTTGCTCGGCGGCAGCGGCGCTGTCCGGCAGCTGCGCGACGGTATCGCGCGTCTGGCCGAGCGGAGCGAGCCGCTGCTTCTTACCGGTCCGGCGGGTGCGGGCAAGGAGGCGGTGGCGCGCGCAGTGCACGACGGGTCCGGACGCAGCGGGCGCGTTCATCTTCGTCAGCTGCCCGGAGGTGAACACGCAGTATCGACACGCCGGCGGTGCGATGACGTCACGCGACGCGGAGAAGTCTCTCATTGCCAGCAGATTTGAGCTTGCCTCAGGCGGTACGGTGTTTCTCGATGCGGTGCACGAGCTGCCGCAGGATCTTCAGCGCGCGCTTCACGCCAGACTGGAACGGGATCACGATCGCCGGCGCCGCGGCGAAGTCGAGCAGTCCGGTGTTCGGCTCATCGCCTCGACCACGCATGATGTGCGTCAACCGCCGCCGGGCGGATTCCTGCCGCTGTTTCAACTGCTTGCCGCGAACCGCCTCCATGTGCCCGGGCTCACCGACCGGCGCGAGGACATACCGGCGCTCGTCGATCATTTCGTGCGGCGGCACGCACGACGGTTCGGGAAAGGTCATCGATGGTGTCTCGGCAGACTCGATGCGTCGGCTCGAAGCGTACAGCTGGCCCGGAAACATCCGCGAGCTCCGAGCAGTTCTGGAACGGGCGGTCCTACTTTGCCCGGAGTACGGTGCTGGAAGTGGACGAGGAGCAGCTGAACGAAGCGGTGGCCGTTGGCAGCTACCGTCTGGTCTCGCGGCTTGGCTCGGGCGGCATGGGGGAGGTCTGGCTCGCGAGACATCGGTTTCTCGTGCGTCCTGCGGCCGTGAAGCTCATTCGCCATGACGTCCCGCCGGGCGCCGCACGGGACCAGCTGGTGCGACGCTTCGAGCGTGAAGCGCAGGTGACCGCCGGGTTACGGTCGCCGCACACCGTGCAGTTGTACGACTTCGGCACGAATGAGACCGGCAGCTTTTACTATGTGATGGAGTTCCTGAAGGGACTCGACCTGCATCACATCGGAACGCGCTTCGGTCCTCAACCAGCCGATCGGGTGATCGTGCTCTTGCGGCAGGCATGCCGGTCGCTCGCCGAGGCACACGGTCTTGGGCTCGTGCACCGGGACATCAAGCCGGCCAACGTGTTCGTGACCCGGCTGGGAACGGAATACGACTACGTCAAGATTCTCGACTTCGGCGTCGTCAAGGATCAGTCCGGACGTGATGCGACCGTCCTCTCGAACCAGGACATCGTGCACGGGACGCCCGCTTTCATGCCGCCGGAAATCGTGATGGGCGAGACACGCATCGACGGCCGCGCGGATCTCTATTCGCTGGCCTGTACCGCGTACTGGGCGCTCACCACCCACACAGTGTTCGAGGCGAACACCCCGGCGCAGATGCTGCTGCAACACGTCCAGGCGCCGCCTGTCCGGCCTTCCAGGCGATCGGAGCTGCCTATCCCCGAACAGCTCGAAGCCATTCTGATGATGTGTCTCGAAAAGGGATCCGGCGAAGCGGCCACCTTCGGCGCTCCAACTCGAGTCTGAGCTGGCCCGCGTGCCCTGCGACGAGAGATGGACGAACGAGCGTGCGCAGAAATGGTGGGACGTTCACGCGCCCGAAGTCGTCGGAGAGTAGCCCTCAGATGGCTGCGAGACTCACTTTGTGCGGTCGGCTCGCAAAACCCCACGCTCCACTGCACGCGCCAGCGCTTGATGATCGGCTTCGGTCTGGTCCGCATACGCGCGGGCGAAGCGACACATAGCCTTGTCCAATTTGTCCGACGAACCGACGTAGCCGGCGATCATCGAGGCCCCGCTCGTCCGGGCATGTCCCTTCGCGAGCAGGTGGCCGAGGATCCTCGCATAGTCGACCAGCGCAGCCGGTTCAATGGCGTCGATCGCGATGGCGCCCTTCATGTCGCGGAACTGCCGCACGTAGTACTGCAGTCCGTCGATGCTTGTCCAACCCAGCAGTGGATCGCTGACGGTCTGCAACTCCTGCTGATACTCGACGACCCGCTGTCCCTGATGGGCGTGCCGGGCCGAGTCGCCATGGACGTATCGAGCCACCACGGATCGCCTCGCCTGCTTGAGTTGCAGGAAGACGACGTCGTCGGGGCTGCTGCCCTCGAAGAGCGCGACATAGCTTCGTAGACCAACACTGCCGACGCCCGACAACCTTATGGGCGACGTCGACCAGCGTGTACCCACCGAGCACATGCCGCCAATGCGGCGCCAACGTGCCGAGATAGTCGTCGAGGGCAAAAGCTATGCGCTCCGTGTCTGCCTTGGGCGAGATGTGTGATGAGCGGCGGTTCGTCCACGATTTGCCGGCGCCCGTCCCGTTCCGTCGTGAACCGAGGCAATGCCCGGTCGCTCGTTCTCGATCGAGCGTGCGTGGCGGCACGCGCGATCTCCGTGCGCAACGATTTGTCCGAAACTCTCCCGTGCAGCCTTTCTACGTCCAGCCGCTCGTAGGAACGCGACAACAGTGGCTCATTGGCGATGAACTGCACTTCCTGACGGTACGCGGCGACGCACGAGCTGACCGACTCCCCGCATTGGGCTTCGGTGGAACCATTCTGTCGTCCTGCTACCCAGATGCTGGCCACGAGGCGACGCAAGTCCCACTCCCAGGCGCCCGGATGTGCCTCGTCGAAGTCGTTCAAGTCGATGACCAGGTTCCGTTCCGGCGACGCGTAAAATCCGAAGTTACCCAAGATGAGCATCACCGCAAATCACAGGAGTGATCCCGGTTGCCGGGAGATGCGCTACGTCCTCCGCCATGACGACTGCGGCACCCCGCAGGAAACCGTACGGGGAGGCGACCATGCGACCAATCCGGATCGGAATGAGATGGGCAACCCTGCCTTCGTGCGCGCGGACGATCAGATCAACGGGGTTTGGGCGCCCGCCGCGCGGCTTCCAGTTTCCCAGCGATCCACGTGGCACCTGGTCCCGGAGGCTTCGACCCAGCTTGAACCGCTCGGCACGTGAAGCCGGCCGAAGTCGCAGCGAACGATAAGAGGCGCTGTCTGCGCCAGCGAATACCACATGTCCCGCAAGGGACCGGGTCACGCTCGGCGGTTCGCCATCCGGACGCTCGGTGTGCGGTTTGACGCCGTCTTTCGTCTCTGCGCCGTGCGTCTTGCTTTGCCTGCGTGGAGAGTTTCTGTTCACTATGATGCGAGCGTCCTTCGAGTGGTCGTGAGCGTGAATTCGAGCGACTCGCGCGGAATGCTGGTGACGAACGGACGTATCAGCCAGCCGAACCCGACAGGTATATCGCGTGTGAGCGTGATGGACTCGCACTGCACGTAAGTACCGCCGTCGCGCTCCAGAAAACGCCAGTACGTATTCAACCGCCAGAGATACCCGCCATCCTGGCCGACGGGCTTCTCGCGCTCGCGGGGTGTATCCGGATTCTCCACTTCCGCGATCCGAGTGCTGTAAATGCGGCTCCGTGCCCGGTCGCGTCCTTCGCGGCTGAAACGCGCTTCATGCTCGCTGTTGACCACGACCGTAATGACCTTCTTCTGGAAGAAACGAAGGTAGACCCGGAATGTATCGCCGTTCCGTGCGAGCAGCCTGGATCTCGCCACCGCCGGTTTATAGATCTCCGCGTGGCGGTCGTAGTCCTGGAGCAGGGCGACCGCAGAGTCGACGGTCGCACCGGGCACGAACACCAGCCCAATCCAGTGGTGCACGAGGCCATCCGGAATGCTGATTTTCTTACCGCCGTCGGTGGTCGTTACGCCCTCGATGAGGACCGAACCCTGGCGCAACTCGTCGCGTCGCAAGTCTCGTTGTGAGGCTGGCAGTCTGTCGATCCACAGAAACGGCGCGCCGGCGTTCATCGTGGCTTCGCTCAACTGCACGTAATGGTCGAACGCAGCAATCGTGCGAGGCTGCAATTCAGCTGGCGTGGCCGGCGCCGCGATCGACACCAACGCAGCCGCCGCTGCGCCCGCAAGGAAGCGTCCGTGAGTCTTCTGGCTGTTCATCCGCGCGTCGAGAGTTCCGCGAGAGTTCGACGAAAGACGCGTATGATAGCCGATTCATACGGATCCCGACTTGTATCGGAGCTGCGAATGAAAATGACTTTCGTTGTCGCTGTCGTGCTCGCCGTGTGGGGCGGGCCGTCCTCCGTCGCGCTCGCCCAGCACGGTATGCCGGGTGGCACGCCGATGACCTTTTTCGTGACCAGTGAGCCCATCGGCGACGGCGGCAATCTCGGTGGGCTGGCCGGTGCAGATGCGCAGTGTCAGAAGCTCGCCGCCGCTGTTGGCGTGGGCAATCGAATGTGGCGCGCATACCTGAGCACACAGGCCCGACCTGGCCAGCCGGCTGTCAACGCGCGCGATCGAATCGGAACCGGGCCCTGGTACAACTTCGACGGCGTGATGATTGCCCGCGATCTCGCCCATTTGCATGGGGACACGATCGAGCTCGCGCGTCTGGGCAACAACCTGAACAAGCGCACGGGGCTCACGGAAAGGGGGCAGATCGTGCCGGGGCTCAACGACTACCAGGTTCCGCGAGACAGCGACTGGGAGTACTCGAAGACAACCCCCTACACGAACCGGCACGAGATGCTGACCGGATCGCAGCTCGATGGCAGGGCGTACCCACCGGAGCTCGACTACACGTGCAACAACTGGACGAGCAACAGGGACCCCGCTCCTGGGCAGTCGCAGGGCGGTCTGGATGCGGCGCCGAACAGACCGAATGCGCAAATCGGATTTCCCGATCGCAACGGTGGCGGCAACGGATCGTGGAATTCATCGCACGGCACGACTGGTTGCAGTCAGACGGCGCTGAACAGGACACACGGCGTCGGCATGTTCTACTGCTTCGCGATCAACTGAGGACGCCCATGAGGAGCACGTATCTCTGGATGGTGTTCGCTACGCTTGTTACGTCGAGCACCGCGATTGCACAAGAGGGTAAGACGCCGCTCCCGGATCGGATTCCCTCGAGCCTGATGACCTTCTTCGTCACGAGCGAGCCTATCGGCGATGGAGCGAACCTGGGCGGATTGGCCGGTGCGGATGCGCATTGCCAGAAGCTGGCCTCGGCCGTTGGTGCAGGGAGCAAGACGTGGCGCGCGTACCTGAGCACACAGGCGCGGCCCGGTCAGCCGGCGGTCAACGCGCGGGACCGTATCGGCAAAGGTCCCTGGTTCAGCGCGAAAGAGCGAGTTCCGGATTATCTGAACAGACGACTCAGCCGACCCATCGTCCAGTCGGAGATCCACGGAGACACGCTGGATGAAGCGCGCCGCGGCAGCAACCTGACAAAGGAGTTCGCGCTGACCGAAAAAGGCGAGCTCGTGAATGGCATCGGTGATCCGTTGCCGACGCGCCACGACATCCTGACCGGTTCACAACCGGATGGACGCGCCTTCACGGACGCGGCCGACCATACGTGCAACAACTGGACGAGCAACAGCGCCGGGTCCGCACAGGTCGGTCATTCGGATCGCATCGGCAACGGGAACCAGTCGTGGAATTCCTCGCACGCGACGACCGGCTGCAGTCAGAGAGATCTCGTCAGCTGGGGAGGAGTCGGGCTGTTCTACTGCTTTGCAATCGACTAGTAGCGCGCAGGCTTAAGCCTGCGCTCTACATTGCGCGGCCCGTTTCTAGCGTGACTCGCCGATCGTCGTCCGCGTATCCACCGTGAACCGGCGGTAGTTGGAGAATTCGGACACCCCGCGAAGGCGAAGGCGCCGCACGAGCAGCACACGGGCGCTGGCGGTCCACGTTACCTGCGCCGGAAGCCACCTCTCGCCGTTGACTTTCCGGCGCTGGTAGGTGGCGACGGTTCCCTTGTGCACGCGCGCGAGCAGGCCGAGGCCGAAGGCCAGGTTGTCGACGGCCTCGATCTCGACGCGCACCAGTTCGTAGTCCGACTCGCTGATCCAGGCGCGCGCCTTGAAATGCTGCATCACCTTTCCATCCGCCGTTTGAGGTCTGGCGCCGGGCTTCGGGGTCAGCGTCGCGAGGATCGTGTCGGCGCCCTCGATTGGTTCGCGCCTGACCATTCGGATGTCGTAGACGCGGAAGATGTCTTCGACCGCATCGGAGTATTCGGCCCGCGCCTTGTCCAGTTTTCGCGCTTCCTTCTGGCGTTCCGATGCGACTGCCTGCTTCCGCGCGTACTCCTCAGCCGTCTTCCGGCGCTCGGCGTCCTGCTTTGCCAGCCTGTCGGCTGATATCGCCCGACCGTCTTCTTCGATCAGCCGGCGGTAGCGATCTTCACCTGGCAGACCCGGATATACCTCGTAGACCTTCGCCGACTCGCTGGTCACTCGCCCGTCGGCATTCACTCGCTGCTCGAGGCGCCGCTCGGTGAACACGTACCCGCTCTGGCGCTCATCGTCGGTCGCCAGCCGCTTCTTTACTTCGGTCGCGAACGCGTCGAAGTCCGGCAGCGGCCGTTCCTGCGCGATCGGTGCAGCGACGAGGATCGCTGCCAGTACAAGAGCTCGCATGATGCGATCGTACTCTACGCCGTTGCGATGATCAGCGTAGCCCCAGCCCTCAGTGATGGAGCGTAACCTTGCCGGTCGCCAGATCGTAGACACCAGATTCGACCCGGACGTTGCCGGCTTTCAAGGCATCGCGAACAACGGTCGAGGATGTGCGCAGCAGATTGGCTTGAAACCTGGCGTTGATTGAAATCGCTTTCCCGAAGTCGCCACCCGAGTGTTCAACCGAGGACTGGATGTGCTGATAGAGCGCGCTGATTTGACCAGGAACGGCGTCGGCTTTCATGGCAGCTTTTACAGCTCCGCAGCCGGTGTGTCCGAGCACGAGGAGCACTTTGACGCCGAGGACGGCGACGGCGTATTCGAGACTCGCAATGATTTCCGGCGTCACGATATTACCGGCAACACGAGTGACAAAGATGTGGCCGATGGTCTGATCAAAAACAAGTTCGACGGGCACGCGCGAGTCGGCACAGGCGAGGACGGCGGCAAAGGGCTCCTGCTTCTCGACGGTGTTTTCCTTGAGAATCCTGAGGTCGTGCTCGACGGAGGTCAGTTGATTGTTGTCAAAGCGCTCGTTGCCTGCCATGAGTTCACGAAGCGCCGCGTCGGGAGTCGAGGGTGTTTGAGCCAGGAGGGGCCGAGGAAGGGCTACCTCGATTCCAGCCACGGAAGCGCCAGTTACCGTGGCTGACAGCACATTCCTGAGAAACTGCCTTCTCGCGATCGGATTGGTGGTGGTCTGCTCTGGCATTCGCTGACTCCTTTCGGCGGCGGGCCTCATGGAGTTCTCTTGAACGCAAGAACCGTGACCATGCTCCGAAACACTGTCGGGCGATTTCAGCGTGTGCCGGCGCGCTCGACTCACGGCATGACGCGGCCGGACCGCGACAGCACGCGCGCCAATCCACTGAGTTCCGCATTCGGCTGAACCGACGCCGCTCGCTGAACAGGGATGCAGCGGAGGTTCGCACATGAGAAGGCTCGCGGCTTGACTTAGAACTCGATGTGCGTTTGCGCGAGCAGCCGTCGCGAGAGCAGTTGCGAGTTGGCTGTCTGATATTCCTGCTCCAGCGTGATCACCACGCCCAATCGTCCGCGTCCCACCTGACTCCAGTGCGCGCCGCCAACGATGTAGCGGCGCCTCTGGTCACCGGCGTTGGACGCGTCCGGACGGAAGATATCCAGACCGCCGACGGCGGCCCACCCTGTGGGACCCTGCCGCCCTTCGCCGAAGAACGACATGCCGCGACGCTGGACGTCCCGAGCGATGAACGGGTTATCGGTGGCGGATAGATACTGTGCCGTCGCGGCAATGTGGGTGTTCGCGTAACTGCCCATCACGATCGCCACGTTGCGCGGTCGATCCCTCGCGTACCAGCCGTACTGGTAGAACCCGGAAATGCTGACGTTGCCGAGTTCGCCGTCTTCGGCGAACGGACGGAACGTCGCGCGGCCATCCACGCTCTTGTACTTGTCGACTTCGGCGCGGCCGTAGCCCTCGCCGTTGTAGACGCCCAGGTGGAACTCTGTGCGGGCCCCCCTCGCGATGATGCTCGCACCGAGGTCGGTTGCTCCAGGAATCAATTCCAGGCGCTCTGCGAACATCGGTCCGAGCACACGGTAGCGGTTGACCGATTCCTCGAATGTGAGCCACGGTGTCTCGTGCAAGCCGAACATGATCGCCACACCGTCAGTCGCCTGCACGTCAAGGGCAGCGTATTCGAGGCGCAAAGCGAGGTTCCTGTCGAGACTCGCGTCGGTGGTCGGCCTCACGTCTGGCGTGAACCGGACGCGCACGCGGTCCGAGAGTCGCGCCTGGACGTGGAAGTAGCCGCGCGTGACGTCAAACGCGTTGTACCCGTTCGATTCGTGGAGTTCGGCGGTATACCCCAGAAAGGACATGACACCGAACGTCACAACGGGGAAGTTGAGAGGCGCGGGTGCGGGCGGTGCGTTCTCAACTGTCTGCGCCAACGCAGGACCAGAGAGGCTTAGCACGACGATTGACGTCAGACAGAGTCGAGTCATTCTTTTTACCGTCAACGCCCAACTCCCAAAATCCAACTCCCAATCGCGTCTTGGAAGTTGGGAGTTGGGATTTGGGAGTTTTAGAAAATGGCCGGCGCGCCGGCGCGAAAATCACCGTTGAGAATTGGCACCGAGTTCACACCGAGCCATTGGTCGAGCACCCTCGCGTACACAGAACGGAAGTCGGTTTCGTGACGTACGTCACCGGAGTTGTTCTCCAGCGTGGGGTTGCCAGGGGCGAGCGACGCCGCTGTCCCGTACAGTCCGCCGCGAACCATTCCGCCGAGCGCCATCATCACGCCGGCCGCGCCGTGATCCGTACCGCTGCTGCCGTTTTCAGAGATGCGCCGGCCGAACTCGGAGAACACAATCACGGTGGTGTCGCTGGCCAAGCCTTGATTGCGCACATCGCTGTAGAAGGCCCAGAGACCGTCGCCCAGGGTGCCCATGAGATTCCCGTAGGCGCCGGCTCCCGCGCCCTGCTGCGCATGCGTGTCGAAGCCGCCCGTCTCCACCCAGTACACCCGTGAGCCGATGCCGCGGACGATCGCACCGGCCACGGTGCGAAGCGCCAGGCCGAAGCCATTGTTCGGATAGGGGACGGTCGGCGTGTACGACCTCGCCTGCGCGACACGGTCGAGCGTCTCGATGGCTCCGCGGCTCGTGGCGTTCACGAACGCGAGATGTGGCCGGCCAGTCGCCGGACTAGACGCCATCGCCTGTGCGGCCGCACGCTCCTGCGTCGCGGCCGCACCACGATTCGGGCTCGCATAGTTGTAGGAGGTCGCGTTCGGAATTGCCGGCACACCGCTCTGCCCGGAGAGAAGCGCCCGCGGCGTTTCTCCCGTGGTGTTCCATGCGGCCAGCGCATCGAGCGGACGCGGCAGCGTGTCGAGATAGCGTCCGAGCCAACCCGAACCGGTCGACGACTGCGGGTTGGCCGTGCCCCAGATGTCCGTCGCCTCGAAGTGGGACCGGCTCGAGTTCGGATACCCGGTTCGCTGCACGAGCGCCAGACGCCCTTCGTTGAATACGTTCAACAGTCCGCCGAGCCGCGGATGCAGCCCGAGCGCGTGTCCGGCCGCGTCGGTACCAACCTGCAGCACCTGTCCCGCAGGGATCGCAATGCTCGGCCGGCGGCTGTAGTACGCCCCGTCCTGATACGAGATCAGCGTGTTGAGTGCATCGTTGCCGCCGCCAAGGTAGATGACGACGAGGCGACGCGACGGTACGCCTTGCGCCTGCGCGATCGCGCTCAGGAAGGACGGTGCCGCGAGACCGAGTGTCACCGTCGCAACGCCGTCACGGATGAAGAGTCGTCGGGATACGCGCATGGTGGCTGCCTTCTACACGAGTTGATATTCGGAGGAGCCGACGAGGAGGCGTGCGAGGCCTGCGGCTCTCGTGTTGAGCTGCTCGCCACTGCCGGTCCACGTCCCGGCGGCGACGAGATACGCCATCAAGGCTTGCTGCGGGGCGGCGTCTAGTGGCGCCGGCGTCACGCGATCGAGCATGGCCGCAAGCAACGCCTGCGGCGTCTGGCCATCTGACTCGAGCGTGGCCGCAAGGTGCTGTTTCTGGCTGGCGGCCAGCGTGGCCGCAAAATTCGTTCGCGCCAGCATCGTCCCCGTCGAGAACCAGTCGGACCCGAGCGGCCATCCGCCGACATTCGGCGGCTCGAAGAGCTGCTGGCCCATGCTGGCGAGCGGCGACTTGACGGTGTCGAGTGAGAAGCCCTGCCAGCCCACTTCCCGGATCGCCCGAGCGACGAATTCTGCCGGCCATGAGTAGCGCGCGTGGCGCACCGACGGATTGTTGAACCACGGCGACGAGAGGATGTGCCGCACGACGGGCCTGATCTCTGTCCGGTTCTGCAGGTAAACGGCGGCCGTGCTTTCGACGAAGCCCGGGTCCGGCTGATGAATCTCGCTGACGAAGAAGCTCCAGAACTTGCGCGCGAGCCGGCGGGCCGTCTCGGGGTGGATCGCCAGCGCAGTGATCAGGTCCACGCCATCCTGCATGCCTTCGGATTCGCTGCGTGCAGGGATAGATCGGGTTCCGTTCGTGTAGATCGGAAACGTAAACGTCTTCGCGCTGGCTTCGTGTTCGTCTGCGTTGTAGGCGAATTCCTGGTAGGCGTTCACATCCCCGTACTCGTCCTGGCGGTAATCAGCGGACTTCCGGAGATTCCAACCGGTGAACACACGCGCCGCGGCGTAGACGTCGGCCTCGGTGTGATTGCCGACGCCGACCGTGAACAGCTCCATGACCTCGCGGCCAAAGTTCTCCTGCGGTTTCCCTTTGGTGTTGCTCTTGCCGTCGAGCCACACGACCATCGCGGGATCCTGCGCCACCTGCAGCAGGAGATCGCGAAAGTTGCCAAGCGCGTATCTGCGGAAGAGCTCGATTTGTCCTTGTGGCCCGCGCAGCGTACCGGGCTTGTGCGCGAGCATCTTTGCCGCCTGCACGGTGCCAGAGTCGGCGACCAGCTTGCTGTAGGCAGTAGCGAAGTGGTTGTGCCAGAACAGCGCCATCTTCTCCTGCAGAGGGCGCCGCGAATGGATCATGCGGAACATCCAGCGCTGCCGCGCGTCGTCGATGTCGATGTCAGGCGCGAAGAGATCTTTCGAGACTATCTGCGCGTGGTCGGGACGTCCGATCCGCGCGTCGACGTCGTCCGGCCGGCCTTCGTAGTCGACGAGATACGCCACCGCCGCACTCGGCGACATGTCGCGGAAGATCTCGACGTCCTCGGAGCTGATGCCGAATCCGGCGCGACGGAGCAGGTGGTCGATTTCCGGGCTGATCTGCGCCATTTGAGATTAGAGAGCGATCGTCACGACACCATCCGCGAAGGTGGTGGCGTAGCGACGCAGTGACGCCCGGGCAGGACCGCCAGTTACCTGGCCGCTCAGGCTGTAGCGCGATCCATGGCACGGACACACGTAGGTGTCGCCGGCGAAGCCGGTGATCGTGCACCCTTCGTGCGTGCAGACTGCGTCGATTGCCGAGAAAGCGCTCGCGCCGGTCCGCGCAATGAGGAACACGCCGGCCGTGGATTCGACGAGCACTGCACCGCCGACGTCGGCCAGTGGTGAACCTGCCGCGTTCACTTGTACGGTCGAGCCCGCGAATCGGCCCGTCAGCACACCGAGCTTGGATCCCATGCCGCTCGGCGACGTCGGCGAGCCCCCGTCGCAAGCGGAGAACAGCGTCGCGAGTGTGGCGCAGGAGGCCATCTGGCAGGCTTCTGCGCAGAACCGGCGCCGTGAGACCGGCGTTGTCGTGTCTGACATGTCGGTGATCCTCGTGAGCGCAGCGAGTACCGCTCGACGCGTGAATCGGCAAGATCAGGGCCACGCGTAAACAGCGTGTTTTCATGAATCGGCGGTCGCCGGCGGGTTCCTGGATCACCAAGTGGGGGAGTGAGCGCGTGATTTTGTAAGTTCGCGCGATAGGACGGTACGTAGCGATAGGACGGTACGTAGTGTCCGGCCTCAGCGATAGGACGGTACGTAGTGTCCGGCTTCAGCCGGACCAATTGCGGCGAACTCCGCAGTCATCAAACTAGAATGCGAAGACGAAGGAGTCCCGATGGCGTCGATTTATAAAGAGCTGGGAATCGAGGTATCCCCCGAGCAAGCATGGGCAGCGTTGCGCCGCGTCGGCGACGCCCACACCCTGTTCGCGCCGGTGCTGGTTAATGCACAACTCGACGGTGACGTTCGTACCGTACGGTTCGCGAACGGCATGGTCCTGCAGGAGCGCATTCTCGATGTCGACGACGAGCGACGCCGCGTGGCGTACACGGCGCTGAATGGTCCGGGTATGACGTATCACCATGCATCCATGCAGATTGTTGACCAGGGGCCAGGGCGCTGCCTGTTCGTGTGGATCACAGACTTTCTTCCGCGAGAAATCTCGGACAACCTGACGCCGTTGATTGAACACGGCGCCAAGGCACTGAAGAGCAATCTTGAGCGAGTCGATCCGGAGAGGAAGGACTGCCGATGAGAAGACCGGCGAGCGCGCAACTCAAACTGTGGCGAAAAACCTGAACCGTTTCGATCGGAACGAATCTTTGAATTTACCCCTTAGAATCAGCTCCGCACGATGGATGGCCGTGTCCCGCATATTGTGCCGACGGGCGCCGCCCTTGGTGCGCGCATCGACGGGGTTGACGTTCGCGCGATCGACACGGACAGCTTTGCGATCATTTACCAGGCCTGGCTCGATCATCAGGTCCTGCTGTTTCCTAACCAGTCGCTGACCGACGAGGATCTGCTCGCGTTCAGCCGCCGCTTCGGCAATCTCGACGAAGCGCCAATCCAGGAAGACGGGAAGCGTTTCGTCGAGGGTCATCCGGAGATCTATGTCGTCTCCAACGTCGTCGAACATGGCGTGGCGATTGGCAGCCTCGGGGCAGGGGAAGCGGTGTGGCACACAGACATGTCGTACCTGCCGGACCCGCCGAAAGCGAGCGCGCTCTATGCGCTCGAAGTACCTGAGCAGGGCGGTGATACCAGTTTCTGTTCGATGTCGGCGGCGTGGACTGAACTTCCCGACCGGCTGCGACAGCGCGTCGCTCGCCTTCGCGTGAAACACGACGGCACTTACAACAGCGGCGGCTACGTGCGCCAGGGCGTGACACCGACGGGCGATCCCCGCTCGTCACCGGGCACGATGCACCCGCTGGTGTGCATTCATCCCGACACGGGCCGGTCCAGTCTGTACCTCGGCCGCCGGCGCAATGCGTACATCGAGGGACTGTCGCTCAACGACTCGGAGGCGCTGCTCGACGAAGTCTGGGCCGAAGCCACGCGCGCGACTCTCACCTGGACGCACCAGTGGCGCGTCGGCGACCTGGTGTTGTGGGACAACCGATCCACCATGCATCGCCGCGATGCGTTTGATCCCACGGCGCGCCGGGTGATGCACCGCACGCAGATCAGACGCTAACCAGCCAAGGGCTCTGCCTTTGATATCCCGCCAGAGCCCTCGGCTGGTTGCGCGCGCGCAGCGTGTCAACTTGCGGACACGCCGATCGCGACTGGCCGCACCGGTGATCCCGCGGCCCCCTTTTCCCTCAGTGGCAGCAGAATCGTGCAGGAGGTCCACACCCTGTCGGGCAGAGATCGCAGGCGTCGAAGCTCGGTTCGATGCTTCTTCGGAACCGCTGACTGCATTCGCGTGTAAACCGAAAAAGAGCGCAATTGCGGTTCGACTGGTGGCATTGGTCTGGGCACCGTACGCAGTCGGCGCCGACGGAACGACGACACCCGCCTGGTAGCGCGCAAGATGGACGAAGGAAGAATCGCGTAGGATTCATTGATGAACCGTCGCCAGGCGATAGCGGCGCTCGCATCAACCATGACTCTGCCACTTGTATCCAGGTGCACGCGCGAACAGGTGCCTGCATCGTCTGAAACAGTCGAGGCCGAGGCGCTCGCGTTGCTCGGCCAGGTGGCGGAGAATCTGCTCCGGCTCGTACCGGACACCGCGACGTCGCTTGGCATCGACATCGGCGAGCGCGCACCCCTTCGATCTCAGCTCGCCGATCGTTCGGCACAGGGACAGCAGCGGATCGCGAGCCAGATCGGTGCCGACCTGAAACGGGTCAACGCCTTCGACACATCCGCGCTCTCTTACGCCACACGCACCAGCATTGAAGTCGTTCGGAGCGCATATGCAACATCGCTCGCAGGATTCGCCCTGCCGTACGGCGATGTTGCAGTCGGCGGCTGGCGCAACACGCCCTATGTCGTCATTCAGAACGTTGGTGCGTACCTCGATATCCCTCGATTTCTCGACAGCGACCATCGCATCGAGAACGCCGCTGACGCCGAGGCCTATCTCGCACGGTTGCAGTCCTATGCAAGGCAGCTCGACGGCGAGCTTGGTCGGATCCAGGCTGCGCGGGCAGCGGGCCTCGTGCCTCCGGGGTTCCTGATTGACAAGGCGCTCGAGCAAATGAGTCTCTCGGTCAGGAACGCGCGGCAAGGCGGGATGCTTGTCGAGTCGATCGAGCGCCGCGCCAAGGACATTCCCGGCGCGTGGGCGGAGCGTGCGCGCACGATTGCGGCGCAGGAGATTGCGCCTGCGCTCGAGCGGCAGTTGCGCGAACTGCAGACACAGCGAGCCGTGGCAACGGACGACGCGGGAATCTGGGCGCGGCCGCGTGGTGACGAGTACTACCAATGGGCGCTGAGGGCTTCGACCACGACCACCATGTCGCCCGACGAAATCCATGAATTGGGTCGAAGCGAGCTGCAGAGGCTGCAGGCGCAGATGGACGCCATCCTGAAGGGATTGGGCTATTCGCAGGGTGCGGTCGGAGAGCGGATGAAAGCGCTGGCGAAGGACGCTCGTTATCAGTTCTCCGAAGGCGACAAGGGGCGTGCCGAGATCATGGCTTTCATCCAGAATCGTCTCGACTGGATCAAGTCGCAAATGCCGCGCGCTTTCAACAAGGTCGTCAACCCGAACATGGAAGTGAGGCGGTTGCCGCCGGAAGAAGAGCCGGGCGCGCCGGCTGCGTACGGTGGTCCGGGATCCATCGACGGCACGATTCCCGGACGGTTCTGGATCAATCTCAGGACCACGAACCTCCACAGCAAGTACAGCCTCGCCGACCTGGCCTTTCATGAAGCGATCCCCGGTCATATCTGGCAGGGTGAATACACACGGAGCATGCCGTTGGCGCGGCAGCTGCTCACCTTCAACGCGTACTCGGAAGGGTGGGGACTGTATGCCGAGCAGCTGGCCGACGAGCTTGGTGCGTATGAAAACGATCCTGTCGGGCGCCTTGGATACCTGCAATCGATCGCGTTCCGCGCGTGTCGGCTGGTCGTCGACACCGGTATTCACGCCAAACGGTGGACGCGTGAACAAGGTGTCCAGTTCTTCGTAGACGTGAACGGATCAAACCCGCAGGAAGTGGCGAGCGAAGTGGATCGCTATTGCTCCTGGCCGGGGCAAGCGTGCGGGTACAAAGTGGGGCACAGCGAGATCAACCGCTTGCGCCAGAAGTCGTCTGCGGCGCTCGGACCGAGGTACGACCTCAAGGCGTTCGATGACGCCGTCGTACTCGGCGGGAATGTGCCGCTCGATGTACTCGCCAAAAACGTGGACGAATACGTCAGCTCGACGACGAGCTGAACGTGTAGTGCTGGTGCACGTCCCTCATTTCAGCTGGTCGGCCACGTGAGCGATGCCGGCGGTGGCGCACTTCTCTTCCTGCGCCTGGCCGCCCATGGCCCCGCTCAGGCCGACGCCACCGATGGTATCGTCACCAACCTTGATCGGCATGCCACCGCCGAGCGGGATGACATCCGTCAGCTCCCGCTGACCCGCGTTCGCGGTTTCAGTGCGCTTGGCCCATTCGGACGACGGCGCGCGGAACGTGCGGGCGGTATAGGCCTTTCGTCGTGCGAGCTCCGCGTTGTGCGGACTTGCGTTGTCGCCCTCGAGCAGCGCGCGCACCCGGCCTGCGCGATCGACAACGGCGATCGACGTGGTGTAACCGCACTGGTCGAGCGCCGCCTGCGCAATCGAGAGCGCCATTCGGAGCGACAGATCGCGGTGAACCAGTAGTTGCGCATCAGAGGAGCTCGGGCTCCAGAGCATCAAGACCGTTGCCGCCGCGGCTAGACGGAGCGTCATCGCAAAGCCTCCTTGTAGAAACGACACATACGGCGCGGATTATACGGTGCGAGCGAGCGGTTCTACCATCCAGCGCGCCGCTCTATAATCCCGGCCCATGACCATGAATCGTCGAGATGCCGTCGCGTCGCTTGCATTACTGGCTGAGTGGCTCGCCGTGGGCCACCCCGCCGCGGCGCAGACACAAACCCCGCCTTCGGTCGCGTCGACGAATCCTCGCGGGCCGGTATTCCAGCACGATCTGCCGAATGTGACACTGGAAGATTGGGAAGTGACGGTCAACTATGTCGACTACGCGCCGGGACACGTCGGGGCGCCGCATCGCCATGCCGGCTTCGTGCTCGTGTACGTGCTCGAAGGAAGCGTTATCGCGAAGATTTCCGGACAGGGCGAGGAAAGGACCTACACCGTAGGCCAGATGTTCTACGAGCAACCCGGTGCAACGCACGAGGTCTCGAGGAACGCGAGTCAGACACGGCCGGCACGGTTGCTTGCGATGATCTTCGCGAAGAAAGGGTCGACCCTGACCGTTCCGGCGTAGGCGATTTCGTCTCTAGTGATACCTCCCGACCTCGCTCGCGCCTGTGCCGCTGCAGCTTGTCGGCCCGTACCGCAGGAACTTCTGAACGCGATTGGCGTTGTCGACTTCGCCCGTATACAGATTGCCTTCTGAGTCGACGCTCACGACATGGACCCAGTGGAACTCACCGAGCTGGCGTCCCGCGCGACCGAGCCGGTCGAGCTCCTGAAGATTTTCGCGGTTCAGCGTGTAAATCGTGTTGTTCGACAGATCCGCCACATATATGCAGCTCTGCGCCGCGTCGGGCGAGAAATTCACGGAGCCGGCCGTCCCGCCTGCGCTCTGCGGAGCCACGTGCACTTCGCCTACGAAGCCGCACTTTCCGACTTCGCCGTCAGGATTGCTGCACGGCTTGCCGACCTCGGCTGCCTTGAATACCTGGATGCGGTTGTTGTTGCGGTCGCAGGCATAGAGCAGGCCGTCATTCGAAAGCTTCGCGCAGTGCAGAGGGCTGCGGAAGAACTTGGGCTTCGTCTGGCCCTTGTCGAATTCGGCCGCCCACAGACCGACCTCGTAGCCGGCATCGCCGATGACGGTGTTCTCGGCGTCAACCGGGTTCTGTCCGTACGCGCCGAAATGCCCCACGTACTTGCCGGTAGCCGCGTCGACGATGAGTACGCGGCGGTTGCCGTAGCCGTCGGCGATGTAGAGATAGTTGGTCTTCGGATCCACCGTCATGTCGGCGGGCAGATAGGGCTGTGGCGTGGCGTTGGGGCCGCCGCGAGTGTCGTCGCTGTTTGGACGCTTCGCCCCCGCGTATCCGATCTGCAATACGAACGTGCCATCCGCCGTGAACTTCAACACGTGTGAGTCGTCTCCGAATGCCGCGGCCCAGGGAAACTGGCCCGTGAAATCTTCCCCGTTGCCGGAGACGTACACGAAGTCGTTGTGGTCGACATAGATGCCATGCTCCCGCGCCGGCCAATCGCATCCATCTTCGCGGCGGCATTTCTTCTCGAGAAAGCCGGGATCGGATGGTCCTCCCCAGGCCTGCAGCAGATTCCCGGCCTTGTCGAACCGCAACACGGAGGGCGCCGGTATGCAGCACGCCGAATGCTGGCCGTATGCTCTGGGGTGTCCAAGCGCGCTGACGGGATTCCCCTTGGCGTCTTTCCCGACGGCGTCGAGCGCGCCAGCCTCCGTCGTGCTGAGTGATCGCGGTCGGTGGTACACCCAGATGGTGTCCTTGCGATCAACGAACAGACCTCCGATCTGTCCGAGCCGCCAGTTGTTCGGCAGCGGCTTGGGCCAGCCCGGATCGACGACGAAGCTCGGGGCTGCGGCCGTGGCGGGCACGTGTGGCGCGGTCCGCTCGAGCATGCGCTCGACCGCGCCAGCCTTGGTGATCACGGCAATGCCCTCAGAATCGCCGGCCGGCGCCTCCGGCGCTCTGGCACACGACACATAAGCCACGGCGACGGCACCCAGCATTCCGGCCACAAAGATGGATTTCAACGTCCGACTCCCAATCTCCAACCTCCAAGGCTGGCTTGCTACTTCATCGGTGAAAAATCAGTCGGCACCATGTAACGCGAGTCAATGCGCTCGGCGAGTCTGACCCCGTCTGCCTGGCTTTCGGCGGCGACCTTCTGCCATTCGGGATCGGCCTGGAACGCCTTCCAGGATGCTTCGCGTGCTTCTCTCGACGGATACGCGAGGATGTAGACGAGCGTCCGTTCGGCGTTGTCACCCGACGCCGCAGTCCAGTACCCGACGTTGGTCATCCCGTGCTTCTCGAAGATCCGGGTCGTGTGGTTCCGGAAGCGTGCCACGAGCTTGTCCATTCTGTCGGGAGCGGCCGTGTACACCCTCAGCTCGAAGAATCGGTTCGCCTGCCTCTGTTGCGCCAGTCCCCAGGTCATGCCGCCTATCCCGAACACGAGGCCAAAAATCGCCAGACTCTTCCACTTCGTCATAGCCTTCCTCCGTTCCCTCGCGCGCCAGGCGCGGAATTCCTGCGTGCGTGCGAACTATAGCCGACCCTGCTATGCCGATTCTGCTGAAATCTCGACGAGCGGCCGATAAGTCCCGGCGATGGATCTCGTCGAGCCGTCTGCGTTCCGGGTCGAAAAATACCGCGCCCACGCGGTCGTCAGGCTGACGACCGGTGCTGCCGTAATGGGGCACTTCTTTCTTGCCAACGCCAGCCCGACGTCGCCCGGTCGAGAGCGGGTGGCCGAGCTGCTCAACTCGGAATCCGGCTTTTTCCCGTTCGAGGATCAGAGCGGTCAGACGGTGCTCTATAACCGGGATCACGTCGTGTGCGTCGAGGTCTCGGACGATGAGGCCAGCCGCGATTCAGGCTACGGAATCGCGACAGCGCGACGTGTGTCGGTGGTGCTTTCCAACGGCCTGTACATTCAGGGGACGGTACGGGTGTATCGCCCGGAGGGCCGCGATCGCCTGAGCGATTGGGCCCGGCACGACCAGCGGTTCCGGTACCTCGAGACCGCGCACGCCACCTTCATCATCAACGCCGATCACATTGTCTACGCCACCGAGGCCACCTCGTGACGAATTCAACGGCCGCGATCGATCAGCTCTTTCACGCGATGTGTGGGAAGGCCGCTTCCGATCTGCATTTGTGTGTCGGATCCCCGCCTCTTATCCGCAAGGACGGCCGCATGGAGGCGTTGGACTCATCAGTGTCTGCGCTCGCCGTCGCGGATATCGAGGCGCTGCTCGAGCCGATCATGCCTGAACGGAACCGCAAGGAGTTTGCGGAACGGCACGATACAGACTTCGCGTACGAGATTCCAGACCTCGCGCGCTTTCGAGCGAACGCGTTCGTCGATCGCAAGGGCCCCGGCGCCGTATTCCGCGTCATCCCCTCGAAGATCCTGACCGCGGAGCAACTGGGGCTCTCTCAACAGCTGCTGCAGCTGTGTCATCTGAACAAAGGACTCATTCTGGTAACAGGGCCGACTGGTTCCGGAAAGTCGACGACGCTGTGCGCGCTAATCGACTACATCAACCGGAACCGCCACGACCACATCATTACGATCGAGGATCCGATTGAGTTCGTGCACCCGAACCAGAAGTGCCTCATCAACCAACGCGAGGTACGCACGCACACGGACTCGTTCAAGGACGCCTTGCGGGCCGCGCTCAGAGAAGATCCCGACATCGTGCTCGTCGGTGAACTGCGAGACCTGGAGACGGTGGCTATCGCCATCGAGACCGCCGAAACCGGTCACCTGGTATTCGGCACCCTGCATACCACCACCGCGGCGTCGACGGTTGACCGGGTGATCGATCAGTTCCCAACCGATCGCCAGGCGCAAATCCGCATCATGCTGTCGGAGTCGCTTCGCGGGGTCATCGCACAGAACCTCTGCCGCAAGATTGGCGGCGGGCGCGTCGCGGCCCTCGAGGTGCTGATGGTCACTCAGGGAGTGAGCAACCTGATCAGAGAGGGCAAGACGTTCCAGATTCCGTCGATGATGCAGGTTGGAAAGAGCATCGGGATGGTGACTCTGAACGACGCGCTCATGGACCTCGTAACGAAGAAGCTCGTCGAGCCTGATGAAGCGATGAGCAAGGCCGTCGACAAGGCTGGCTTCGAGGCCATGCTCAAGCGCGGCGGGGCCGCTGCCGGCGTCGGCGCTGGCGTCCCCAGAAGAGCGGCCGTGTAAGACTCCTGCTCGCCGACTGACCCGGTTTGCGTCGTAGAATGCCCTCGGTTCAGGTCCCCACCGTAGGGAGCAGAAGTCATGCGCACGCACCTCCGGAACATCCTCATCGCCGTCGCCTTCGTGGCGTCTCTATCGGCGGTGAACGCAGGCCTCCACGCCCGGAACGGCGCCATCAGCAGCCCGACGCCGCCGGCCGCGACCGCCGCCCAAGATTCGAACGCAGTGTCGTCCCCGGTGGCGGGTGAGGCTCTTTTCGGGACCTACTGCGCCACGTGCCATGAAGGGCCCGGAGCAAATCCCCAGGCACCCGGCCGCGACGTAATGAGGCGGATGAGCGCCGAACAGATTCTGGAATCGCTCGAGAGAGGCGCGATGCGAACGCGGGCCGCGGAGCGGAGCCGCGCGCAGCGCCGCGCACTGGCCGAATACTTGTCGGGAAAACCGCTGGGTGCCGATTCCGGCGGCTCGATACCGAAGTCGGCATTCTGTGCTGCCGCACCTGCTCTACGAGCGGACGCACTTGGCGGGCCGGCATGGAATGGGTGGGGCAACGGCATTGCGAACGCGCGGTTTCAGTCGGCGGACGCGGCCGGACTGAAAGCCAATGATCTGTCACAACTGAAGCTGAAATGGGCGTTCGGGTTTCCCGGCGCGACCTCCGCAGGCACGCAGCCCGTGGTGATTGGCGGCCGCGTGTACGTGGCCACCGCTGAGGGCGACGTATACGTCCTGGACGCGAAAACGGGATGTGTCCATTGGACGCTGCAGGTTGAAGCAGGCATCCGCAGTGCGATCACGATTGAACAGCGGGGCAACGGGCAACTTGTCGCTTACTTCGGCGACCAGACTGCGAACGTGTATGCGGTAGATGCGAGCGTTGGAAGAGTTCTGTGGAAAGTCGAGATCGATGAGCATCCGCATGCCGCGATTACCGCAGCGCCACAACTCTACCGAGGCCGGTTGTACGTGCCCGTATCCTCGCGCGAAGAATCGCAGGTGGGCGACGCGCGATATCCCTGTTGCTCGTTTCGCGGCAGCGTCGTCGCCCTCGATGCAGCGACCGGCGCGCGTATCTGGAAGACCTACTCGGTGGCGCCGGCGGCTGTTCCCACCGCGAAGAACAGCATCGGTACGCAGCTCTATGGCCCCGCCGGCGGCGCCATCTGGAACACGCCGACGATCGATACACGACGAAATGTCCTGTACGTCGGGACCGGAAACAACTTTGCGCCACCGGCCACGGAGCTGTCGGATTCGCTCGTTGCTCTCGACCTGAATACAGGAGCGGTCCGCTGGTCCCGCCAGGTCACGGAAAACGACATCTGGAACGGAAGCTGCCGACAGCCTGATCGTGAAGCCGCCGTGTGCCCGGACAAGGATGCGCCTGACTTCGACTTCACGGGTTCTGCGCTCCTCGTCGACGTGGGGAGCGGTCGTCAGCTGATCGTTGTCGGAAACAAGTCAGGCGTTATCTTCGGTTTCGATCCAGACGCGGCCGGCACGATCGTGTGGCAGCGACGTGTCGCGGTCGGGTCGTCCTCGGGCGGCGTTTTCTGGGGATCGGCGACCGACGGCGTCAACATCTACGCGGCAAACGCCGACTTTCTCGCTGACAAACCCGCCGCGAGCGGCGGCATGAACGCCGTAGACCTCCGGCACCGGGAGCGTACGTCTGGAGCGTGCCTGGCGCCGGTTGCGTGAACAAGACTCCGTGCAAACCGTCACAGGCGGCGGCCGTGACGCTCATCGCCGGTGCGGCCTTTTCCGGAACGATGGATGGTCGGCTGCGCGCCTATTCCACTCGCGACGGCAAGGTGCTGTGGGAGTACGACACTGCACGTGACTTCGTCACAGTGAATGGGCTGAAAGCCAACGGCGGGTCGATGAGCAACTCCGGGCCGGCGATCGTCGGCGGGATGCTCTACGTCAATTCCGGCTACTCGCACCACGGCGGAATCCTTCCCGGCAACGTCCTGCTCGCGTTCGGGCTGTAGAGCGCACGCTTTAGCGTGCGCGACATCGCGAGCGTGCGCGATAATCACGCCGGAGTCGCGTATGAACAATGTCACGCGTCTGATCGCCTCCACGGTTGCCGCGGCGGTAATCTTCAGCGGCGCCATCCGCTCGCAACAGGTGCCCGCTCCCGTTCGCGCGGCTCTCACGGGAGCCACGGTGATCGACGTCGTTGCCGGAACCACCGTTCCAAATGCGGTGATAGTGATTGAAGGCGACAAGATCACGGCCTTCGGCGGAAGCGCGACGCCGATTCCGCCCGGCACTGCCCGTGTGGACCTGTCCGGAAAATTCGTCATTCCGGGTCTCTTTGATTCGCACGTTCACTATCAGCCGTTCCTCGGAGAGCTGTATCTCAATTTCGGTGTCACCAGCGTAATGGCGCTCGGGGCACGAGGCCCCATTGGCGGGGACAAGTACTGGGCCGATTCGCAGTCGCCGGAGTTCCGTGCGCCGCGGTTGTTCGGCACAGGCAGGCTGCCGTTGGCCGGCTTCATCAATCCCGCGATGACGCGAGATCAGGTTCGCGCGGCAGTGCAGGAATGGCTGAAGGGCGAGCCCGACATGGCGGTCATGCCGCAGTTCTCACCCTCGAACAGTCAGATGTGGGCGTGGGCGGCGGAGGCGGTTCACGAAGCGGGCCTCTTCACATTCGGTCACACCGACATGGCGCCGGACTCCGTGAAAGCGGGGCACGACGGGGTAGAGCACATCTGGGGGTTCGCGCAGGCGCTGATGACGCCGCAGGAATTGGAGAACTATCAGAGGGGCGATTATCTGCACTGGGGTCTGTTCCTGAAGGACGTGCCGCGAATGGACCAGATGATTCGCGAGGCCGTGCAGCGCGGGGTGTACCTCAATCCAACGATGGGGTATGAGCTCGGGTCGCAGAGCTCGCTGGCTCGCAAGCACGAGAACTTGATGTACGACCTGTTCAGGGACGGCGCACTGATGGCGTACTACCCGGAGAACCTGGCCGATGGTTCGCTGCTCAAGTTCAGGTCCATCAGAAACTTCTCCGTCCGCCACGAGAACCTCGTGCCGCTGGAGAAGCTCTCGAAAGCGGAGATCGAATCGTTCAACGAGGCGTACCGGTTGTCGGGCGCGTTCATAAAACGTTGGGTGCAGTTGGGCGGCAAGATCATGGGTGGCACCGACGATCCATTTCCTGGTGCGACGGGCTTCAATCAGCACATGGAAATGGCGATGCTCGTGGAGGTCGGGCTCACGCCGATGCAGGCGCTCAGGGCGATGACGATCTGGGGCGCCGAAGTCATGACGGCCAGACGGAAAGTTCCGGCGCAACCGACCGTCGGCCTGATTGCGCCAGGCGCATTTGCGGACGTCGTGGTGCTCGCCGCCAACCCCCTCGACAACATCGACAACACGCGGACGATCGAGCGCGTCATGAAGGGCGGCCGTTTCGTCCGCCTTGGATATACGGCGGGCTACACGAGGCCTCAAGGCCCGATCAGGGCGATTCCCTCGACGCCTGAACCCGAAATCAGCGGGATCACGCCGAACGCCGTCGCCGAGGGAGCTCCGGAATTCGAGATGACCGTGGAGGGCGTCGGGTTCATCAGCAATTCGATCGTGCGCGTCGACGGCGTCTCGGTCCCGACGACGTTCGTCGATATCCGGACACTCAGGGCCAGAATTCCTGCGGACGTCGTGGCCCGCGCGCTGCCGAACAGATTCAACGAACCAGGTCCGTTTCAGCTCAACGGCGTGTATGGCGATCGCACCGTGAAGATCACCGTGTTCAATCGACCACCCGATGGTGGCACGTCGAACAGTGTGTCGCTCCGCGTTCAGGCCAAATGGCTGCGGGGGGCGGCTGTTGACAACGGCCGGTAGCAGACGCCAGTCTAGGCGCTACCTCAGGGGAACGATTATGAACAGGCACATCACGTTTGTTCTTGCGGCCGTGGCACTCGCCACACCCGCCTTCGCGCAGATCGAAGACAGCGGCGAACGAAACAAGACGTTCGTCGAGGCTCGGGGTAACGTCCGGCCCGTGCGCCTTCCGCCCGGCGGCCCGACGCCGCGGATGTCGGACGGCAAGCCCGATTTGTCAGGGGTCTGGTTCTCGGGGCCGACGGGGCGCGCCAACGCCTGGAGCATCGTCCCTGACGAGCCGCGAAAGGAGGACCCGGTTCCATTCAAGCCGGAGGTCAAGGTAAAACTTGATGCGATGACGCGCGCGGAGCGTGAGCTCGGCCGCGCGCAGGTCACGTGCCGGCCGCTCGGGGTCCCCGGGATGTGGACTGACAATCCGTACCCGCATCAGCTCGTGATGAAGCCGAACCTTCTCGTGCACCTGATCGAGAGCAACAACAACTGGCGTGTCGTGCGAATTCCGAACAAGCACAAGCCGGCCGATGAACAGGAACCGCTCTACATGGGCGACACGGCGACCCGGTGGGAGGGCGACACGCTCGTCCTGGAAACGATTTCGTTCGATACGCGCCCGTGGATTCAGGGCAGCGGGTGGTTCAAGACGGAGCAGACCAAGATCACCGAGCGTTTGCGGCGGCCGTCGCGGAACTTCCTCGAATACCAGTACACGGTCGAGGACCCCAACACGTTGACGAAACCGTGGACGTCGACGTGGCGCGAGTTTTCGCTTTCGGCCGCCGATGAGAACCTGACCGAGAACTTCTGCACGAACAACGAGAACGTTGAGCAGTACCCTGAAGCTCGCCGAGCAGGAGCGCGAGAAGCAGCAGGGTCGCTGACGACCTCCAGGACGTCACGCGTGCACATGGTCAGCGTTGCCCTTGGCTTTGTCATTGGACTGATGCTTGGCCTTCTTGGCGGAGGCGGATCGATTCTCACCGTACCCATCTTCGTGTATGTGCTCGGCTTTGGGGCGAAGGAATCGATCGCGATGAGTCTTGCCGTGGTGGGAGCCACGAGCCTCGTTGGCGCGGCAGGACACTGGCGCCTGGGTCATGTCAGGATCCAGGTCGCACTCGTCTTTGGCGTCATCGCGATGTTGGGGACGTATATCGGAACGCGCCTCGCCACGAGGCTGACGGGCGCGGAACAGTTGTCGATTTTCGCCGTCGTCATCGTCGTTGCGGCCGGCGTCATGCTGTCGAGGCGCCGGACGGACGTGGCTCACATACCCGCGGGCGGGTCGCCTGGTCCATTCTCGTCGTCTGTGACGCTTATCGCCGCTCAAGCTCTTATCGTGGGATTGCTGACCGGCCTGGTTGGAATTGGCGGCGGCTTCCTCATCGTTCCCGCACTCGTTTGGAGCGGTCTGGCCATGCGGCAGGCTACCGGCACGTCGCTGATGGCGATTGCCATGAACTGTGCGGTGGGCTTTTTCGGCTACCTCGGGCAGGTGCACATCGCCTGGGTGCCGATGGCGCTCGTAGCCGCCGGCACGATCCCCGGCGTTGCGACGGGGACCTACGCCATGCAGTTCATTTCGCAGGACGCGCTGCGTCGCGCCTTTGCCGTGTTTCTCTTCGGGCTGGCTGCCTACATGCTGTATCGCACCATGCCGTCGGTGCTGTAGCCGGACTTGTCACGTTGCCGTGTCGCAAACCCTGTCAGGTTTGCGTGAAGACTCAGATGCGGGCGACCGGTGTCTTGGCAGTCGGGAGCATCCCGATAGACGGAAGCCCGAACAAGACCTGAAGACGAGGGTAGAACGTTCCCAACGCGCCCGCCCCCGCCAGAGCGCCCGCCAGGGCCGCCAGAGTGTACACCTTGCCTTCCCCGATGTTGACCAGAATAGGTCCCGGACACATCCCTGCAATGGACCACCCTATCCCGAAGAGAAGGCTGCCCACGATCGTTCCGCGATTGAAGGGCTTGCGCTCGACGCTTACAACGGTCCCGCGCACCGTGCGTCCCCGACGCTGAATAAGCCACAAACCTGGTGCTGCCACGACGATGGCGGTCCCGATGATGCCGAACAACTGAAACTGCTCGAACAGGAACATGCCTTGAATGTAGTTGTAGTCGGCTGCACCAGACCGGCTCAACACGAACCCGAAGATCGTTCCAAGGACAACATACAGGGCAGTCATCACCAGCACTCAGAGAAAGATCACACGGTACACGAGCTGCGTCGTGAGGATTCCACTGGTCATGAAAGTAAGCGTGGCAACGAAGCTCGAGAGCTCGAAATTCGACATTCCAAATATGCCGTGACCGCTCGTGCAGCCGTTGGCGAGGCGCGTGCCAAAGCCGATGAACGCTCCTCCGACGAACATCCAGGCCAGCTTTCCGCCGGGACCGAAACCGATCGTCGTGTCGAACCTGCCGAGCGCCCAGATCGGATGCCAACCGCCCCCAAGCACCGCCGACACATACCCGCCAAGCACCAGTCCGACCAGGAACGGCAGGCGCCATGCGCGGCCGGCGAACACGGCATCCCGGCGAAAGTACGACTGGTCGAGGACGAGACTGCAGATGTCCTCAAAGGCCGACGAGATGCCGAGCCGGCGATTGGCCACAAATAATAGGCACAACGTCACGGCGGCAATGACGCCGCCAGCGACGGCCCAATGGAGAGGGGCGACGTCGTTCAGAATCAACGGCATGGACATGTTCGAGCGGACGAGTCGGCGTCAGAGCGCCGTCAAGAGCGTATAGCCGTACTCCTGCGCACGGTTGGTGGCGACTACCCCTGCCGCGAAGAGGTGGCTGTTCGGAATCAGGTTCGAGACGAGCTCCTTGTACACAGCCTGCGGGTCGGCTTTGACAATCGAACCCAACTGCTCCGCAAAGAAATGTGTGGCCATGTCGCACACGGCGAAGTGCGTTCCGCGCTTGACGACCGAAGCAATAGTGTTTCCGAAATTCGGCAACGACATTCCGTAATCGGCCGAGTTGAGCAGGTTGGTCGTCGGCGGCTGCTTGGTCTTCGGGTCGGTAAACTGTACCAAGTTGCTTATTGCCTTACCGTACTTGCCCCACATGGCGTCGTTGTACGCAAACACCGTGGCGAAGTGCCGCAGGCACACGACGACGGCCACGTCGTTTTCATTGAGCTTGTAGCCGTTCCTGTTTGCGACGTAGAGATTGTTAGCGTAGAGCATCCCTTCGCCCGCGCCAGCAACGGTCGCGCAGTCGACGAACGTGCGATGTCTGCCTGGAATCCGGTCCAACCATTCGTCCTGCTGGTGTCGGGCGGGCCGAAAGCTCGTCGCGGGAGCCTGTGCGGCGGCGTTCGTGGATCCCATTGCGAACCCGGCGATGGCTGCGCCACCTCCGGACAGAACTGCCCGACGGGTTGTTCTCTGATGCTTCATGTTCTCTCCTCGGATGGTTCGAGAATATATCAGGCTTGCACGCGACGTGACTGGCCGCCACGCGCGACTGCGTCGAAGTGTTCAGAAGCGCGAGGATCGAATCCACGTATCCGCGCGCGACCAGCTCGATGCGAGGTCGCCGTCTACATCGGGTGACGCGATCCCTCGACCTGCGAGCGCCTGCTGCAGGCCGAGGAGCGACCAGCCGTTGTGGGGGTGATCCTTCAGTTCGGTCCGGTACGCCTTCTCGGCCTCGTCGAAGCGCTTGCTTTCCACAAGCGCAGCGCCGAGCCAGTGAAACGCCGAGAACGGGAGCGGCTCCGGCTCGTCGTAGACGAGCGCCGCCTGAAGATCCGCCGCACGCTGAAATGCAGCAATGGCACCGTTGAGGTCTCCGGCCATCCGCCGTATCTCTCCGTCCAGGATGCCGGCTACGATGCCGAGAAGATCCTTCGCGGTATGCACGCGGAACATGGCCGAGGAAGTGGCGGCGGCCTTCGTGACGCGCGCGAGATAGAGTGTCGCGAAGTCGATGTTGCCCTGTTTGAGGTGAGCATATCCCTGGGCGAAGTCCCACAGCCCTCCCTGGATATCGGCCTTCGGCCGGTTCGTCACTTCGAGCACCTCGTCGAAACGGCCGAATCGAATGAGGGTCAGCACTTCATAGAATGATTCGCCGGTCAGCTTGGTGTAATCCTTCCCGGCGCGCATGGCTATCGCGCCTTGACCGTCATACGAAGCGGCGTACAGCAGCATGTGCAGGTTGTGTTCAGGATAGATAGCGAAGCCCTGTCCGATCGCGGCCTTCTGATCCGAATGCCACGCGGCGAGGTTGGCGCGCACCGAGTCGCCCCACCGGCCTACTTCGTTCCAGGTGTGCGATGGCATGTGATTGATATGGCTGGCGCCGGGAATCGACTGCCCCAGGAACTCGGCGCACGCCTCTGCGCGGCCCGGCACGATCGTGGACTCGGTGGCGTGCACGTACAGGTGGCAAGCGCCCGGATGGCGCACGTCACGTGCGAGGATATTCTCGAGCAGCTGGTGCAGACGATGGACGTTCGGGTCGTTCACGTCCCGCGTGCCGCGACGCGGCTCGAGTAGGAAGAGCGCGTCGGCGTAGAGCGTGGCGATCTCGAGATCGTCGGGATAACGCGCCGACACTTTCTGCATGGCATCGGCATAGGCGCGATCCTGCTCGACTCGCTTCGGCGGGTCGAATTTCTCGATATACCGCACCGCCATGGCGTCGATGAGATCGCGCTCTTTGGCCGCGGCGCGGCTTTTCAGCGTCTGTGCCTTCTGCGAAGCCGCGTAGGCATGCGGCGCTTCCTCGGCGTTCATTGGCGCATTAAGGTACGAGCCCCACGCCCACGCTTCGCCCCAATAGCAGATCGCGCAGTTCGGATCGCGTTTCCACGCCTCACGGAATGACCGCACGGCGTCCTGTTTGGCGAACGTGTACATCATTTGAAAACCCTGGTCGAAAAAGGCCTGTGCCTCCTTGTTGCTCGAGGAAATCGGCTTCGTGAAGGTGCCGAGCCCAGTCGTGAAGAGCTGAATCGGTTCCGTGTAGCGTTCGTACAGGGAGCGTTGCTGCGCCGTCTGGGCCGGAGCCGGAATCGCGACCGAGACAAGACTGATCGCACAGAGCGCAGCGCCGAAAATACGGTGGATTTCCATAAGAGCGTTCATGATACTGCTGGCGGGCCCGCAGCATGAATGCATCGGCCTCGGCAAGCCGCAGTTGGAGCCGGGGCCTACGCGTTCCTGTCTACGGTCTTCGAAGGAGATCACCTATGCGCTTGCTGCAGATGGTCACGGCGGTTTCGGTTGTTTTCAGCGCGACCGTTGCGCATGGGCAGAACGCCGTCACGGACGCGTCGTCCTGCAACCTGCCTCATGCGTCCGGTGTGTCGTCGCAGCAGCTGGTCTCGGGCCAACGGAAGCGCGCGTACAGATTGTTCGTCCCGCCCGGATACGATGGGCGTCTGCGCTTGCCGCTGGTTCTCGATCTACACGGCAGCGGCGGATCGTCTGCAGACCAGGCCAGCAACAGCGGTTTCGAGAAATTGGCCGCCAGTGAACGGTTCATCGTAGCGACACTGGACGCCGAAGGCGCGCGTTGGAACGTTCCCGTTCAAGCCAACCGGGCCGACGATGTCGCCTACGTCAGTGATGTGATCACTCATGTCGTGGCGCGTGCGTGCATCGATGCGATGCGGGTGTACGCGACCGGATTTTCCGGTGGTGGACGGATGACGTCGTTACTCGGGTGTCAGCTCGGCTCGCGCATCGCGGCCATGGCGCCGGTGTCCGGGCTGCGATTCCCTGGACCGTGCAACGGTCGTCCCGTCCCTCTGCTGACTTTTCATGGGTTGGCCGACGCACAGAACCCTTACGATGGACACGCCGCTGGCCGCGGGGCGGAGTGGCTCGAGAGCGTCCCCGACGCTCTCGCAAGCTGGGCGCGCCACAACTCGTGCAAGGGCGACGTCGTTCTCGATGACCCTCCGGGCCCGCTCTCGACGATACGCTACGAGGCGTGCGGCGAGGGTACCGAAGTCCGCATGATTCGCATCGATGGCCTGGGTCACACGTGGACAAGAAGAGAAGTCGACACGACGGGCGTCATGTGGCAGTTCTTCAAGAGCCACCGCCTGAGTCGATAAGCCGCAAGTTAGTCGCCCTACACCTCGATTCACTTGTGTTGCGTCTGAGATCGAGCCGTTCACACTTCTGGGTTCTATCCTTCTCCGTTCGTGTTCACGTTCGGTTCGTCGTTCGCTGGCCTCCCGCCCGCCGGCGCATGCCCCCTCGAACCTGAACACGAACGGAGAAGCGAGAACCTGGAAGCGTGAACGACAGATCTCATCCTCAATTCAACTGAACCCAGTGATTAGCGGCGAATCGGAATCGGCGATGGGACACCCAGGAAGCGTTCGCGGAAGCGCAGCTCGTCGGAGATCGTGTAAATGGTCTCGATCATCGCACCATCGTCGACGCGCTCGAATTTGAGCTGTGCCGACCACGGCTTCGTGAACGCGCCGGAATCTTCGAACGTCAATTCCACGAGCAGCATCTGACCTTCGCGGCGAATGCGCTCGATGATGTGCAGATTATCGGTATGCGGGAGGCCTCTGGAATCGAGCCACGTTGAGGGCTTGTACCCGATCGAATCGACCACGAGCGTGTCCCCGTCCCATTTGCCTACTGCGTTGCCGTACCACGTCGGCACCTCGTCCGGCGCGTGCGTTTTGTTCAGCGCAATCTGGCGCCAGTTCTGGTTGTATTCAAACAGCTGATAGACGTAGTCGTCGGTCTGCAGCAGCTTGAACTTCATCGGATGCATGATGATCCGCGGGTAGCCATTCGGGTCCGCGTAGAGCACGGCTGGATCCGTCGTTTCGCGGAAGTCGCTTGAAAACGTCGGTCGCTCCTTCTTGGCTTGCTCGGCGCCCCAGGGTGTGAACGGGACATCGCCGCTGGCCGGGCGCAGCGCCTGCCCCCCTGGATTTCGCCACGTACCGGAAACGTCCGGGGAACGCGGCGGCGCGGGGGTCGCGCTTCCGTCCCCTGCGCAGCCCACCGCGGCCGTCGCGATCACTCCGACCATCAACGCGACAAGGCAGCGCGCGCTCACGCCAGCAATTCCTTGCCGTCCGGGAGGACGACTTTGAGGAGTCTGCCGATTCGCATTCCGCGCAAACCCGGGTTGAAGGTGACCGTCACCACATCGCCTGGCTTCAGCGACTTGGCGGTCCAGCCTCGATTCGAGATGTTCGGCGGAGAGCCGAGCTCGAGCAGCCACCGCGCGCTCTTGTCCTCGACGGACGCGATGCCAACCTCCACATGCGGATTGGTCCAGGTGAATTCGGTGATCGTCACCTTCAGCGTGGTTTCTTTTTTGACGTCGTAAAGCGAGGTCGCTCCATGGTGCGCGGACGTGACCGCCGAAAACAGCAACGCGCACATGGCTCCCGCAAGGATCGATACGTGCCTGCACATGCGACACCTCACGCGGACCGAGGGAAACGTGCGTGGATTATACGCGCGTCCTTGTCCCCGAAGGGGAGCGGGGAACGTCGGCGACCATAGTCTGCGCGTCGTCATGGGCCGATACGACGGCCATGCCGACGATGACCAGGACAAAGGCAACGCGGAATAGCGTGGCTCCTTCTGCCGAGAACACGTGGGAAGCGGTCGCAGGGGTGCTCGAGGAGCTGGATGAAGGCCAACGAGCCATTCTCGTCGTACAGGTTGGCGCCGCTGAGAACCCATACCGAACGAAGCATCAGCACCGTCGGAGCGAAAGTGCCGCCGAATAGCTGGCATGGGATACTCTTGGAAGCGCGGGACGGGAAACCGCCATGGCCGATTCTTCCGGTATTCAGGGGCTCGTCAAGGCTGCAGAACATGCGGCGTCCGCCGGTGATTGGCCATCCGCTGAGGAGCGTCTGCGTCGAGTCGCCGACGTTCAGGCAGCACAGCTCGGTCCCGGACACCCTGATCTCGCCTTCACGCTGAACAATCTGGGCGTCGTCTGCGAGCGCACTGGCAAGCCCGACGAAGCCGAACAGTTCTACGGGCGCGCCCACGCCATCGCGGCCGCAGCGCTTCCGTCGGACGACCCGCTCGTCGTGACGAGCGGCCAGAATTTTCGTGAGCTCTCCGCTTCGCGGGGAAGGCCGCTCGTCCCCTCGGCACCGCCACTGACGCCACCAATCGAAGCGCGCGCTACTGATGAGCCGCCGTCGAGCGAGACCGCTGACGTCGCGTCTCGATCCCATTCGTCGGCGACCGGTATCGCGGTCATCGTCGGCGTGGCGGTTGCGGCCTTCATCGGTTGGTACTTCTGGGCCGGATCCGGCGAGTCGGCCGATTCCGTCCAGTCGCAGGAGGTCGTGGAGACCGAGGCACAGTCGGTACCGCCTCCTCCTGTGGCTTCGGTACCGCCGCCTCCTCCTGCTGCTGCGCCTGCCGCGGAGTTGCCGAACATCACCGAGAGCCGTCCGGCTGTGCCGTCGAAGCCTCCGGCGGCGTCGGCGCCGGTAACCGTCGTCGAGGCGCAACTGTGTAGCGCACTGTCAACGACGGATTGGCGATGTTCACCCGCCTCGCTGCCGACGGCTCCTGGCTCGCTCTATTTCTACACGCGCCTCCAATCGCCCTCGCCTGCCACAGTCAACCATCGTTGGTACTACGAGGAGCGGGTAGTACAGACGGTGAGCCTCAACGTCGCCACCAACCAGGGACCTGGCTATCGCACCTACAGCCGCCAGACGATCAGCGCGGAGCGCGCGGGCAATTGGAGAGTCGAGCTTCGGAGCCGGGACGGTAAGGTGCTTCACGAAGAGCGCTTCGTCGTCAGTCGTTGAGACATGACTGACGGCCGGTCCGATTTGCGTGTTATCGGGCCTCGGGGTGCTGTATTGCGTGAATCAGGGTGCGATTGACGGGGATAGCTGTAGAATCGGCCGAACTATCCGTTTTCTCGCAAGAAGGAGCGTTTATGCGCGGTTGCATGCTGTTCGTCGCCGGACTCGCCATGGGTCTCATGGTCCAGACTCTCGCTGCCCAGAACATGACACCAAACCGGGGCCTCATCGGCTTGAATCACGTCGGGATTGCCGTTCCGAACCTCAACGATGCGGTCACGTATTACACGAAGACTCTGGGGTTCCCTGAAGCGTTCCGCAGCCTCGACGAGAAGGGGCAGCCTCGGCTCGTGTACGTGCACATCACTGGTAATACATTCGTCGAACTGCAGCCGGGCAACCCTCAGGGGCCCGCGATGATCAACCACCTCGGCGTTCAGGTCCAGAGCATGAAGCCGGTCGTCGAGATGTTCAAGCAGCGCGGCGTCAACGTGTCGGACATCCGCGTCAGCCCAACGAAGGCGATCCTGTCGAACATCACGGATCCAAACATGATCCGGATCGAACTCGCCGAGCTGGCACCCGACTCACAGCACTATCAGGCAATCCAGAAGTGGCACTGAGGTATCGCTGAGCGTCAGAAGGACGGACTACTGTTGGTCAACCCTGTAACCCTTCTGTTCCAACAGCGCCAATAGCCCGTCCGGTCCGACCATATGCGCGGCGCCGACGACGACGAAGCAGGGTGTCGGGCGCGATAGGCACATCTGCAACTGCGGAATCCAGTTGCGATTGCGCTCGGCAATGAGCGACGTGTACGCCGCTGGATAGTTCGCGAACGAAGTGCGCACGCTCTTCTCGAGCGTGGCCGTGTCACCACGCTGCCAGGCGACGATCATCGACTTGAGCTGGTTGCTCTGTGCGTCGAGCTCCGTCAGGGTGCTCCGCAACATCTGCTCCTGCACCGCGTCGGGCATCTTGTCGAAGCGATCGAGCTGAAATTCGGCCGTTTCGAGCCCGATCACCGGCTTCTTCGCGGCCATCGCCTTGTCGTAAAAGTACTTGTCGAGTCCCAGGTTCGCGTCGAGCCCGGCCTTCTGGAGTTCGAACGCCGTGAGCATCAGCATGATCATCCATGGCTTCATCGGACGGATCATCTCCATCGGCAGCCCGGTCTGCTTGAAGTACTGTGCCACCATCGTGGCGGTTTCCTTTGACACAGCGCTTTCGAAGGTGCGGCCGTCGCCGTAGAGGCCCTTGGCGAGCAGCAGCGGCGCGGCGCTCAGCGACGCCGCGTCAGCGAGATCGAGCTCCTCGACGAGCGTGCCCGACGCCTCAAACGCTTTCTCGAATACCGCGGGTAGCGGATATGCATCCGCGCCGAGCGCATGGACCGAGCCGGCGAGGTACAGGACGTTGGCGTCCGACCGCACGGTCCACAGGAAGTGTTTGCCAGCCGCTGTCGTTTGTGCGGCCGAGCTCGTGTAACCGAGCGTGGACGTGCAGACCGCAACGATGAGTAGGCGGACCGTGCGGATCTTCACGTATCAAGTATCGGCCACGAAGACGACGAAACGTATGGCGACGAAGAAGATGTAGTGGCTACCCGGTTCAGAAACGAGCTGAATCCGTCAGGGTCCGAACTGCGATATCCGACTCGCTCTTGAATAGCTCGTCAGGCCTGGCTCCCTCTTCGTTGCCGCTGGCTGCCGACACACGCACTCCGCCTCTTTCGGAAAGGATCGCGATACTACCGTGACGCGAAGCGGCAGGCGCAGCGCTCGTCGTCTGCTCGGCGGGTCGCGGCAAGCCCGTGATGACTTCCGCATCGCTCAGGCCCAGCACACGTTGCATGTGTTCGCGCACCGCCACGATGGCAAACGCGCCCGATGCCAGCAGGAACAACGTGATGAACGACAGCGCGAGTAACACCGCGTTCATCGAGCTGGGCGGCAGCGCAGGGAAATCCGGAGATGTTCGCCCGCCTTCGAACGCCCACAGATAGACAGCCGCGCAACCGAGCGCGCCGAGAATCATGCCTGCGAGTCCGCCGTTGATCGATAGATGCTTCGACGTCTTCGATTGAGTCGCGTCGAGGTCGGTCCATAACAGCCGCTCCGCGAACATCGCACGCGCCAGCCGATGTCGCTGGCTGAACACGTAGGCGAGTGCCAGGAGACAGAAGAACGAAGCATATGCCGGCAACAGATTCTTCTGCGACTCGTAAACGGGAATGAGCCCGAACCGCGTCACCACGATAGGCAATGCGGCGACGAAGAGGCACCACATGCCGGTGTAATGTCTCAGCGGGCTCGTGAATTTTTCGTACTGAGGAACATGCGAAGGGACACGATTGCCAGCCATGGATGCTCCTGCCTATGTTTCTTGGGGGCGCGCGTCGGGATTTTGTCTCTCGCTGAATCTCGCGTCAAGCCACGAGATTTGTAATTTCGGGAGCCCAACCTCATCATTGCGGACCCTGAGCGTCCGCCGCGTGTCCATGCCATGGCTGCGGGACGGCAAGCGTGGAGTTCCAGACGGCCGTACTCAGGGCTGGGTGGGTGTGGCTGTCCTTCTTACCGGGATCCGCCTGGCGCACGGACCAGGACCTGTACCGGTCCGGACTGAGGCGGGCGCGAATGAAACATCCCATTGCGCCAATCGGCGGTCGGCGCGTCGGCCGCCTTGTCAAACGCGACGTCCAGGCCATGGCCAATCTGGCTGCGTATCGTCTGCCACGCAACTGGCTCGAGAGTGCGCAGCGCGCCGTCCACGTAAATCGCCTGGATCCGTTCTCTTGCCATCCACGCCCAGAACACGTCTGGGGTTGTGATGGAGCCGAATTCGAAATTCGTGACGGGCTCCATGTTCGCCGCGAAGATTGCGCCAGGAGCGTAGGTGCCAATTCGCGTGCCTGCTGGAAAGTGATCGTGCATCCACTTCGTGGCCTGCTCGTCGGGTGAACTCCCTCGCGTCGGCACCGCGGCATGAACGACACCGAAACGTACAAAGAGCGCCGCCGCGAGGAGCACCAGATACGCGACGTGCATTCTGGCGCTCGCATCATGGCGGACTTGCTGCGCCGCCAGCCACGCCAGCCACAACGCCCCCAGCAGCATTAGCGGCGCCAGCAGCAAATCGTTCGGACGCTGGTACGCAGCCACGCCAAGAGCTGTCAGCGCGAGAAGCGCAATAATCCACCCCCGCCGTTCGAGCCGGCTGTCGAGATTCCTGGCCGCAGCCGCGACGCCGATGGCAGCGAGAGCAAACACATTCACGAATGGAATCAGCAGGTGGGGACCCTGGAAAATGATCAGAATGTGGAGGAGGCTGCTTGCCGGCCAGAACAGGAGTGTCGCCAGCAGAAAATAGGATCTCCCGAGAAGCAACGCGAGTATGCCGCGCGCTGCAAAGACGAAACAGAAAACCGCGAAATGCCAGTGGTAGCCCTGCACAAGATTCATAAACGCCGCGTACGCGAGACGCGGAATGCGTTGCAAATAAGCGGAGGGATTGCGTCGGATGGCCCTCAGAACTGAGTAGTTGTTGTGCTCTGGCGTTCCGAACAGCCGCCGCGCATCTTTCTGGCCTTCGACAAACGCGTTCAGAGTCCCGTACGAGGAAGCGAACGCGATGCCGTGCCCTTGCTCGAAGGCAGTGTAGGACCGCTGTGCGTGCGGAGGCAACGCTTCCAGTGCGCATCGATTCCACGCCCAAGGACCAGCACGCGTGTCTCAGTCGCGTCAGTGCCAGGGAAGGCACTCGGCTATCGTGAGAACCAGAAGACGACGAGCAACAACGACCCTTCGGGCCGAGACGCGCGTGTCTTGCGATGCGCGGCACGAAATGACAAGAACTGCCAAAGCGCAAGACCGGACAACGAGGCGAAGAGCGCGTCGCTGCCGTTAGCGAGCAGCTGGACGACAACCGGAGAGATGGCTACAAAGGCCATCATGACGAGGGGGGTGGCCAAGGGGGCAAGCTTGCGCGCGACCGCAAAGCTGGCGACCCATAAAAGGACAAACAGGAGAAACCGCGCCAGCGAATCGGTGTACACCAACCACTCCGGCGATCTTGCGAAAGGCAGATAGGTGAAGGCGTACAGACCCGCAACGGCCGGATTCGTGGCAAACGCCGGGAGCACCCCTTCGACCAGTTTCCTGCCCCGGTCGATGTCCCTCGCTTGATCCCAAAGGTTGATTTGATTCAGCGAAGGAAGGAAAGCCGGATACAGCAGTACGGCGTTGAACACGAACAGGGCAATGACAGCGAGTCGGCTGTGCCTGGATTGTTTCTCCTCGTCTCCGACCCGCGACATGACCGCGTTCCCTGCGTGCTCCTCAACGCGGGTCACAGCATCTCTCGATTGGTAATCACTCGGCGTCAGCGAGGCGTGCAGTTTCCGCTGAAGGGTTTGCGCGGTGCAAATCGAATTCCACACGCTGGTTCGCGCCAGCCTTTTGTCCGGTCGACACATGACCATCTATCGACGCCCAGCGCGTGCGACTCAGTGCACGCCCACGCGAGCGTCACGCGACGATCGATCTCGATGATTCAGAGGTACACAAGGGGCGACACACGGTCATCGACCCTGCTGGCCCCGCCGCCCTGGCCGGGCGAAGGCCTTGGGCCACGCGACTTTTAGTCTACTGAACGAACGACATTTTGAGCGGCGCCGCTCGAGGGCGCCAACCGATTGCTGCAAGTGCTTCTTGTGGGGCGGCTTACGGACAGACGCACGCTGCGTCCGCACTGGCCGAGCGCTTGCTTCGGTGCGCTGAGCGGTTTTCCTTCACGACGCCGAACCCCCAGTTGCAACGTCCGCGTTGTCGTAATTGGCCTGCGCGCCGCTTCGAGGGAAAACCTGACGCCATTCTATGAACCTTGCGGGTCGGCTCGGGGAAATGCTGAGCGAGCAAATCGAGTATCGCGAGCTGCTCATCCAGCTCACGATGCGGGATTTGCTGCTTCGCTACAGGCAGACCGTCATCGGGCTCGGGTGGGCTGCGCTCATGCCGGTCATCAACACCGCCGTCTTTTCCGTCATTTTCGTTCGTGTCACGCAGGTTGACACGCCAGTCCCCTATCCGCTCTTCGCGTACACCGGATTCCTCGTCTGGAATTTCTTCGCCTCGTCGGTACGCTTCTCGATGTCGTCACTGACAGGCAACGCCAACCTGGTGCAGAAGGTGTACTTCCCTCGGGAAATCTTTCCGTTTTCTGCGGTCCTCGTTGGTCTGGTGGACCTTATGGTCGGCTCCGTGGTGCTCGCCGCACTGATGGCGTACTACGGCTTCAGCGTGACTCCGGCGCTGTTGTTTCTCCCGATCGTCGTTGTCGTCGGAGCCGCCTTCACGGCAGGCATCGCGCTGCTGCTGGCAATGAGCAATCTCTTCTATCGCGATGTCAAGTACCTGTCCGAAGTCGTCCTCATGGCCTGGATGTTTGCAACCTCGGTTGCTTATCCCGTCGAGAGCGTCGACGGGCTGCTGGGGATCCTCCTGTCCGTCAACCCGATGACTCAAATCATCGAAGCGTATCGCGATGTCGTGCTTTATGGTCATCTTCCGGCCGCGGCACCATTTGCGGCGACGGCATGCGTCTCGGTCACTGTGCTGATGTTCGCCTGGCACCTGTTTCACAAGGCCGAGTTTTCGTTCGCGGAGAACATCTAAGTGCCGGAGCCTGCGGTTCGGTTCACTGAGGTCTGGAAGAAGTTCCGTCGTGGGGTTCGTCACGACAGCCTTCGGGACTTGATCCCTTCAGCGATTGGTCGGGTATTCGGGCGGTCCTCCGGGGACACACTGGACAAACGTGAATTCTGGGCCGTTCGTGATGTCTCCTTCGAAGTTCGCGCGGGCGAAGCCCTCGGGATCATCGGACCAAACGGGGCCGGCAAGTCCACCATTCTCAAGTTGCTCACCCGAATATTGAAGCCGACGCGCGGCCACTGCCAGATTCGCGGACGAGCTGGCGCCTTGATCGAAATTGCGGGCGGGTTTCATCCGGACCTGACGGGCCGGGAAAACGTGTACCTGCAGGGCGCGATCATGGGGATGAAGCGCGCGGAGATCGCCCGGAAATTCGACGAAATCGTCGACTTCGCCGGCGCAGGGGAATTCATCGACACCCAGCTGAAGCGGTACTCGACGGGCATGAACGCACGCCTCGGATTTGCAATTGCTGCGCACCTCGACCCCGACGTCCTCCTGATCGACGAAGTACTCAGTGTTGGCGACGCGGCCTTTCGGGACAAGTGCATGGAACGGATGCGGGAGTTGCGCCGGCGTGAGGTGCCGCTTGTGCTGATTTCCCACAACCTCCCGGTTGTCCAGGACCTCTGTAGCCGCGCGATTGTCGTGGACCGCGGCACTGTGCGGTTCGACGGCGATCCCGCTCGCGCCATCCAGGAATACCGTCGCGTCCCGTGGACGAACGTCGATCCCGAACACCCGCCCCACAGCGCCGTTTGGATAGCGCGAGTTGAGCTCCTCGATGAAGACGGCCAGTCGTCTGCAATGTTTCGCACGATGGGCAGCATGCGAATACGAGTTCATTACGAGACGCGCGAGCCGGTAAGAAACGCTGCTATCGCGGTCGATATCCACCGGGGTGACGGCATCTACTGCGCTGGCCTCAGCACGGTGGCAGACCGGTGCAATCCAGAAGTACTTGACGGTGTCGGCTACGTGGATGTCGCGTTTCCGAATCTCGCGCTGCTGCCGGGCTGTTATCTCAGCTCGGTCAGGATTCTGGATGGGACTGGCAGACCTCCGCACGACCGGCGGGATCGGGCATATCCGTTCACGATAGTCTCGGATCGCCGTGATGCTGGTGTCGTCTACCTGGATCACGGGTGGACGCATCAGCAGTCGGCTCCTGCCGTGGCCGAAAAGCCGCGTCCGGTTTCGTACATGGGAACGACGTAAATGGACGATCTATCAGCCGTGTTCTTTCGTACGACGGCTGGAGTGTCCCCCTCCGACATGAGAGAAGCGTCCATGCTCGCCCCGAGGCTTCGGCTGAAGAGTGAGTACTCAATTCCGTGGGACGAGCTCGAACAGTCGATCCCCGATCGTTTCGAGGAGATAGTCCGCCGATACTCCGATCGCTGCGCGGTGAAAATCGGTGTCAGAGCATTCACGTATGACGAGCTGAATCGTGCGGCGAATCGCATAGCCCAGGCCATCATCGCGCAGCACGGCGAGCGCAACGAACCGATCGCGCTGCTCTTTGAGAACAGCTTCGACGGCATTGCCGCTTTCTTCGGTGCGCTCAAGGCCAGGAAGTGTGTAGTGTCGCTGGCCCCGTCCTTTCCCCCCGGGAGGATCACCCAGATTCTTGACGACTCGCAGGCGCGTGCAATCGTTACTTGTACACGTCACATCGAGTTGGCTCGAACGTTCCAGAGCCAGACGCGCGCCGTCCTGAATATCGACGACGCGACCGCCGTCTGTGACGACAACCCCGGCCTGCCCGTCTCAGCCGACGACCTCGCGGCTCTTGATGTACACATCAGGGTCAACCGGAATCGCCTAAGGGCGTTATTCGCGCGCATCGGAACTTCCTCCACCTCTGGGCCGTCTATACGGGCGCCCGAAGGTTCACGGTGAATGACAGGTTGTCGCTCGTGCATTCCCTGAGTTTCGGGTCTGCTTACAGCGACGTCTTACCGGCCCTCCTGAATGGTGCGACGTTGTTACCGTTCGATCTCAAGGCCGAGAGCATGCATCGTTTCGCGGCCTGGCTGCATGAAGAGCAAGTCACGGTTTGTCATCTGCCACCCTTGGCATTCCGTCCGCTCGCTTCCTGCCTGAACGGGCCGAACCCGCTGCCCCACTTGCGACTGCTGTGTCTCTCCGGGGCGCCCGTCACACGCCTTGACTTTGACCTGTATAGGCAACATTTCTCTTCGAGCACCTTGTTAGCCATTGTGATGGGGGCCACAGAGGCCTGCACACTGTCGTCCGCTACCGTCGATCATCACTTTGACGTTCCCGCAGGAAGGCACCCCGATTGGCTATCCCCATGAGGGTAGAACCATCCTTCTGGTGGACGAGCAGCGTCGCGACGTCGGCCCTGGAGAGGTCGGAGAGATAGCCATCAAAGGTCGAAATCTCAGTCTCGGCTACTGGCGCCGGCCCGATCTCACACGTGAAAGGTTCCTGGCCGATCCCGCTGGCGGCGACGAGCGCATCTTTCTGACTGGAGATCTGGGTCGACGGCTACCAGACGGCCTGTTCGTTCATCTCGGCCGCAAGGATTCCCTCGTCAAGATTCGCGGCTACCGCGTCGAGCTCGCGGAGGTCGAGAAGGCTTTGGCAACCCATCGTGATGTGCGCGAGGCCGCCGTCGTCGCGTGGGATCGGGCGCCGGGGGAAAAATCGATCGCCGCATATGTAGTTTCACAGCCAGACACGGCTCCAAGCGTCCAGGCCTTGCAGGATTGGCTCAAGAACGCCGTGCCCGACTACATGGTGCCGTCATCGTTCGTATTCCTGCCGTCGCTGCCGCTGGTGAACGGGAAGCTGGACCGGCAGGCGCTTCCACGGCCCAATCACCAGCGTCCGGCCTTGAGCTCCGAGTACGTGGCCGCGCGTAGCGTGCTGGAGTCTCAGCTGGTGACTCTTTGGGAAACCCTGCTGGGCACTGTTCCGATTGGCATCCATGACGACTTCTTCGCTCTCGGAGGGCACTCGCTGCTCGGTGCCGCGATGATCGCGCGGGTGCACGACACCCTCGGGGCGGACCTGCCGCTTCGAGCCCTGTTCGAAGCGCCGACGATCGCCCAATTCGCCAGGAGCATCGAAGCCAGAGAGGAGTCGCGAACCCATCGCAGGAGTCATACCGGGAATGCGGAGTATCTGTTCGAGCTCCAGGCGGGGAGCAATCGGCCAGCCGGTGTTCTTGTTTCCGGGTGGGGGAGGAGGCGAGCCGGAGTTTTTTGTGTATGCCCGCTTGGCCAGGAGTGTGGGCGAAGAGTATCCGTTCTATGGGTTGCGCGCCCGCGGAGCCGACGGGTTCACGCCGCCACACCGTTCTGTGGCGACGATGGCCGCAGACTACCTCGCCGAAATGCGAATGCTGCAACCTCACGGTCCCTACTTCCTCGTTGGCGAATGTTTTGGAGGGATCGTGGTGTACGAAGTCGCCTGCCAGCTCGAGTCCAAAGGTGAAGAGGTCGCCGTTCTGGTTCTCATGGATACACAGCGCCCCACGAAGCGGGTCTACTGGAGATATCGCGCAACGCGCGCTTTCGGCCCCCTGGGAGGCTTTTTTTTCGATGACACATTCCCCCGGCACTGGAAGGCGCTGTGCAACCTCCCTTACGCGAAGTGGATCCCCTACCTGGGCAAACATGCGGCAGGAGCGGCGCGGTATCTCCCATCTGTGTGGGCACGACCGGAGTCGGTGCGAAACCGCGCGCAGGCGGTTCTCGAAGCGGACACCACCCAGGGAAACCGTCAGCGCGTCATCCATGCCCGCCACCTCTATCGCCTGGCCCTGCGCCGGCATCGACCGCAGCCGTACGCCGGACCGATCGAACTGCTGGTGAACGAGCAATACCATCAGCGCGATGATCCCTCGCTCGGGTGGGACGCACTGGGGCGGGGAGGCGTGCACATTCACAAGGTGCCTGGTAACCATGACTCCTACCTTCGCGAACTCATCCAGGTGACGGCGGAAGAATTACGGGCATGCCTGGAGGACGCTGTCCGCCGGACTCCACATGTCCACTTGCGCTCCGGTCGTCTTGCGACGGCAGGTGCCACTGTCGAGCTCTTGTCGTGATACGACAAGCCGTCGGGCCGCCGTTCACCGGGACGGTTGGAATCGATCCGTCCATCGCTCTGCACCATGATGAGGTCGATGTATGGCTTGCGGATCTGAACCACTCGGGGTTCCCCGCACGAGAGATCGATCGCATCCTGTCTCAGGAGGAGCAACAGCGCGCCGCGCGGTTTCACCTTCAGAGAGACCGCAACCATTTCGCTGCTGGTCGAGCGATGCTGAGGTCGATTCTTGGGCGCTACCTCAACGCGGACCCGCGTCACCTGCAATTCAGCCGTGGTCCTCACGGCAAGCCGGTACTGGCCACCGAACGTGGAGCGGATGCCCTGTGCTTCAACATCGCACATTCGCATGACGTCGTGCTCTGCGCCGTCGCTCGTGGACGCGACATCGGCGTTGACGTGGAACGTGTCAGGCCGGATGTCGACGTCGATCTGATCGCGGAGCGATTCTTTTCTCAGCGAGAGATCGCCGCTCTTCGGTTGCTGCCTCCGGAAAGAAAACTGAAGGCATTCTTTACCTGCTGGGTTCGGAAGGAAGCGTACGTCAAGGCCAGGGGTGATGGCCTCGCAATGGGTCTCGATAGTTTCAGTGTGTCGTTCTCGCCAGGCGAGCCGCCAGCGCTGCTCGATGTTCAGGGTCACCCGGAAGAGGCGCTTGCATGGTCCTTGAGAGAGTTGGACATCGCCCCTGCGTTCGCAGCCGCGCTCGCCGTAAGAGCAGGTGAATTCCGAGTGAGGCGCTGGGAATTCACGGCCCATCAGTGGATCACTGTCGATTCAGGAGGTTCGATTTGATTGTCGATCATCTGAGTTCGTCGTCAATCGGCAACGGTCGGCGATCGACCAATTTCCGGTCGGCAATGGTTTCGACTGTTCTTGCGCACGCGTTCATCGCAGCCGGCTGCGGTTCGACACCCATGTCCAGTTCTGCTGTGACGGCCGCCGATATCGCGCTGTACGAGAACCCCGATCGGCTGCAGCGGCTCATCGAGGGCGCGAGGCGCGAAGGCGAGCTCAGCATCTACACGTCGACACAGGCCAGCGACCTCGGTGACGTCGTCGAAGCCTTTGAGAAGAAGTACGGCGTCAAGGCAAGCATCTGGCGCTCCAGCTCCGAAGCGGTCCTCAATCGCGCGCTCCAGGAGGCGCGCGCCGGTCGCCACACGGTCGATATCGTCGATTCCAACGGACCCGAGATGGAGGCGCTGTCGCGTGAGCAGCTTCTGCAGCGGGTAAAGAGTCCCTACCATGCAGACCTGATTGCGCCAGCCATCCGTCCTCACGGCGAGTGGGTGGGCGCCCGGGTCAATGTTTTCGTGCAGGCTTACAACACAGGGCTCGTCAAGAAAGAGGAGCTGCCGAAGACATGGGAGGAACTGGCCGACGCGAAGTGGAAGGGGAAGCTCGGCATCGAGCAGGAGGACTCCGAATGGCTCGCCGGCATCTACGACGAAATCGGCGAGGAACGGGCGGAAAAGGTATTCAAGCAGATCGCTGCGTCCAACGGTATCTCCGTTCGAAAGGGTCATACGCTGCTCACGCAGCTGGTTGCGTCGGGCGAGGTGCCGCTTGCGCTGACGGTGTACAACTACAAGGCCGAGCAACTGCGCAGGCAAGGCGCTCCAATCAGCTGGTTCACGATCGGCAACGCCATCGCGCGGCCGAACGGCGTGGGTGTCATGCGCCGCGCCCCGCATCCTCATGCCGCGGTGCTTTTCTATGACTTCGAGCTGAGCGAAGAAGGACAGAGGATCTTCGCCGAGCGCGAGTTCGTCCCGACAAGCCAGAAAATCGATACGCCTCTCAACAAGGTGCCGATGAGGTTCATCGACCCCCGCGTCACGATTGACGAGTACGACAAGTGGAAGAACCTGTACACGGGCCTCTTCGGCGAAGCGCCTTGACATCTACTCTTTCCGGCGCGCGCGACCTTGTCGTTGGCGCGTCGGGATGCATCGGTGGACGGCTTGTCGAACGTCTGGTCCTCGAGTGCGGTGCCCAGGTTCGGGTGCTCGTTCGGCGGGCCCCGAGCGCCGACTCGATCGCGCGTCTTCCGATCGAAGTGATGGTCGGTGATGTCCTGGATCCACACGCGGTTACGACCAGCGCGCAGGGATGTGCGGTGGTGTTCAACTGCGCCAGGAACAGAGAACCTGACTCGATGCTCCGACGTGCGGTCGATGTAGACGGAGCCGGTCATGTCGTGGACGCCGCACGACGTGTGGGAGCCCGCGTCGTCCACGTGAGTTCGGTGAGGGTTTATGACCGCCCGAGTGAGGGCGTGCTCGACGAAAGCACAGCGGCTGCGCCGAAAGGGGAGGATCCATCCTCGGATGACAAGCTGGAAGGCGAACAGATTGTGCTTGCGCGCGGTGCACAGTACGGTGTGCCTGTCGTTGTTATCCAGCCCGCAATCGTATACGGACCAAACGCACACTATACGTTGGAAATGCTGAACGATCTGCGTACGGGTCGCGTGATACTCGTGAACGGAGGCGTCGGTATTTGCAACCTGGTCTACGTGGACGATGCAGTGTCAGCGCTGCTGCTCGCAGCCACGAACGACCGCGCACATGGCGAGCGCTTCTTCATCTCCGGTCCCGAACATCCAACGTGGGCTGAATTTGTCGGTGCGTTCGAGGCGATGCTCGGCGTGCATCGGACGGTGTCGCTCTCTGAGCGCGACGCGCTGTGCCTGTGGCAACGGTCGTCCGGACTCCGTGAGCGCCTCCTTGCGGCGGGGAAAGGTGTTATGGGTGCCCTTCGCGCGCCAGTCAGTGCTGAAGATCGCTCAGATAATGAGCTGCCAATCAAAGCCTTCTCGCCGTGGGTCGTGAAAAACAGGGCTCGAGAAGCCCGCGATCTCGATCGAGAAGGCACGCCGAATCCTCGGATACACGCCGGTCTTCACCCTCAGCCACGGCATGGCCCTGACACAACAGTGGGCGCAATCGGTCGGCCTGATTCGTCGCGGCCCTCTCTGTCAATGGCCGGCATCGAGGCATCGCGCGATCAGCTGACGTCCTCGTTTCTCTTCCGCTACGGCTGGAAATTGATCGCCACGGTGATGATCACGGGAACCGCCACACCCCTGACTCGAGTCGGCGCGTACTCCCACTGCCTCACGGCGTCGAGCGCCGCCTGATCGAGCAACGCCACGGACCTGAGGACTCTCGCATCGGCGACCTTGCCGTCCGGACCGATGGTGGCCTCGACAAGCACCGTGCCGCCGACGCGGGCCGACTTCGCCACCGCGGGATACACGGGCAGTACGTTCTTCGTCTTCGTCGGATTGCGGATGGCGCCGCCCACGCGCACCGCCCTCGTCGCCAGCTTCCCACGCACTGCCGTGTCGGCCTTCGCCCTGGCGGCAGCAGCTGCAGCAGCAGCCGCCGCCGCAGCTTCGGCGCGCGCCTTCCCGGCGGCCGCATCGGTAATCGCCTTCTCGCTCGCCAGCCGGGCGGACGTCGCCAGTTCGTTCGCGCGATCGTAAGACTTGATCCACCTGGCGTCCTGGGCCGCCAACTCGACATCGAGGGCGGCGTCCGCATCTTGCGCCGCCTTCAGCGACTCTGGCGCATCTTGCGCCGCACTCGCGGACGCGCGGCCGAGTGCCGCTTTTGCTGCATCAATCTCAGTCGTCGGTCGAGTGCCGCAGGCCGCCGCGAATGCCAACGCCAGAAGGATGACCGAGAGTCTGCCCGTGGCGAGCATCATGTGCCTCCCTTGGAAATACCAGTTCCGGCCAGTCGGACATGGTCTATCCTCGCGGATTGACCCAGATCCTAGTCGAGAAGGTGTTTGGCATTCTGGATCCATTACCAACACCATGAACACATCGTCCGGTACGTCCCACTCGCAGACGATCCCGCAGGTGCTCGCTGGCCTGTGTCCCCTTCCAGATTCTGACCGAACGCGCGCGTGTTCACGTCACGAATGGCCGCAACGTCGGCTGGTTGCTCTTCTCGAATTTCGATCATGTGTCCACCCGCAACGTACGAGCAGGCCGACCAGCATATCGCGCTGATCCCGCGAAGGTCGCGGCCTAAACGCCAAAGTGATACCCTTCGATCGGCAGACGAGATCGCCAGCCATTTTGAACGCGGCGCGAGCCGCCGAGATCCCCGTGGACGAGCACGCCACCCCGCAACGTTCTGATCCCGGCTTCCCATCACTAGAGGCGGAAAGTCCCTACCCGCAGCTGTTCGACGTCAGCCCTTTCCCCGCGGTCGTCAGCTCGACTGCACGACCACACTGTTCTTGCGATCAACGCGCGCACGTCGGAAATCATCGGCATTCCGCAGCGCGACGCCGTGGGATTATCCGTCAGCGACTACTACGTCGACCCGTCGGAGCGGGTCCAGCTGGTCGAACGGCTTGCCGCGCGACGGCCGAGCGGACAATCTTCGGCTGCGGATCAAGCGTGCGAACGGCGAGCCGTTCTGGGTGCTCGCGCTCCTCCCGCCTCGTCACCTGGCAGGCGGAGCCCGCGGTTCTCACCGTCTTTCACGACATCAGCGAGCAGCTCGCCGCCGAAACGTCGCTCAAGGCCAGCGAGCGCCGGCTCGTGGCGCAAAGCGACGCGCTGACGAGCCTCACCGCGCGATACACCAACCCCAGCGAGCCGTTCGGCGAACGCCTGCGGAGCATCCTCGAAATCTCCGCACACGCCCTGGACGTCGAACGGTTGAGCATGTGGCGGTTCGACGACGAGCGCTCGATCATCCGCTGTGCGGGTCTGTATCGCCGCGCCGGCGGCCAGTACGAATCGGGATCCGTTCTGCATCGCCAGGACGCGCCTCGACTACTTCGAGGCGCTCGAGCGCGAGCGCGTCGTTGCGGCCAGCGACGCCAGGACCGATCCGCGCACCTGCGAGTTCCGCGACGCGTACCTGATCCCGAATGACATCGGCGCGATGCTCGACGTGCCGCTGCGCCACGACAACACGACCGTCGGCGTGCTGTGTGCCGAGCACGTCGGCGGTGCGAGAGCCTGGACCGTCGACGAGCAGAACTTCGCGATCTCGGTCGCCAACCTCATCGTGGTCGCGATCGCAGAGGAGGAGCGGCGGAGCGCGCTCGCCCGTCTGGCGGAAAGCGAGGCGCGGGCGCGGCTGATCGTCGACACGGCGCACGACGCGTTCGTCGGCATCGACTCGACGGGCAGGATTGCCGCGTGGAACGCTCAGGCCGAAGCGACGTTCGGATGGACGCGAGACGAGGTCCTCGGCAGGAATCTGGCCGAGACGATCGTCCCGCCGGCATTTCGCGAGGCGCACATCAGCGGCATGCGGCGCTTTCACGAGACCGGAGAGGCGCCGGTCGTCAATCAGCGGCTCGAACTGACGGCCCTGCATCGATCGGGGCGCGAGTTCCCGATCGAGCTCACCATCACGTTCCCCGATGCGACGTCGAAAGCGGCTTCTTCTTCGGCGCCTTTCTCAGAGACATTTCCGATCGGCGCGAGCGTGACGCCGAGCTCCGCCGCGCAAAGGAGTCGGCCGAGGCCGCGACGCGGGCCAAGAGCGAGTTCCTGGCAAACATGAGTCATGAGCTGAGAACGCCGCTGAACGGCGTGCTCGGATACGCGCAGCTCCTCCAGCGGGATCGGGCGCTGAACGCCGCGCAGCGCGAGGCGCTGGAGGCGATCTGCCAAGTGCGGGTCGCAGCTGCTGGATCTGATCAACGACGTGCTCGATCTCTCGAAGATCGAGGCAGGACGGCTCGACATCGAGGAAGCGCCGACCGATCTCGCGAAGCTCATCACCGACCTCAAGTACGTCGTCGCAGAAGCCGCGAACCGAAAGGGACTGCGGTTGACGCATGTCGATCGGCGCGGACGTGCCGCGCCTGGTCGTCCTGGACGGACGGCACCTGCGCCAGGTGCTGCTCAATCTGCTCGGCAACGCGATCAAGTTCACCGCGGCGGGTGAGGTGCGGCTTGTCATCAGCCGCGCCGATGAAGGACGTCTGGGCTTCTGTGCTTCGAGGTCAGCGACACGGGCGCTGGCATCGAACCGGAAGCGCTGACGCAAATCTTCGCCGCCTTCGCGCAGACAAAGACCGGCGCGGCCGCCGGCGGCACGGGGCTGGGTCTCACCATCTGCGATCATCTGATCACGCAGGATGGGCGGCGACCTGAGAGTCGAGAGCGTCCTCGGCGAGGGAAGCCGGTTCTGGTTCACGCTGCCGCTGGTACAGAGCCGCCAGACAGCGCGTGCGGGAGAGGAGGAGTTCGCGACCGATGTGCCGTCACTCGATGCCAGGCTGGCTCCCGGCGAGCGGCTCACCGCGCTGGTCGTCGACGACAGCACGGCAAACCGGCGCATCCTGGCCGAGCCTGCTCGAGAGCGCCGGCGTCCGCGTCATCACGGCAGCCGGCGGCCTCGAGGCCATCGAGCTCGCGCGGGCGCATCGACCCGAGGTCGTCTTCATGGATCTCAAGATGAACGATCTCGACGGCCTCGAGGCGACTCGCCGGCTCGCACAGGATCCGGCGACGGCGACGATTCCCGTCATCGCCGTGACGGCGAGTGCGTTTGGCGATATCCGGCAGACCGCTCGCGACGCCGGATGCGTCGACTACCTGTCCAAGCCGATTCGTGCCCAGTCGCTGTTCGCCATGCTGCAGACGCACCTCGGCGTGCGGTTCGTCAGCGGGAGCGGGGATGCCGGCCCAGCGCGATGTCCCGCCTCACGGACGTCGATCGTCGCGTCGAAATCGGCGACCCGGCTTCGCAACGCGGTCGCGCTCGGCGACGTGAGCGAGATCCAGGAGCTCGCGCGGCATCTCATGAGAGGGCGACGCCGCCGAAGTCGCCGTCGGCGAGCGAATCAGCCGGCTGGCGATAGAGCTTCGATTTCGACGGCCTTAACGAACTGGCCGATTCGCTGGCAACGTAATCGTCGGTCCCGAGTCGCATTCCACACAGCGTCTGGAGCAGGTCAGAAGACGTGACGCCAGAGAAAGCGCACGGACCTCAGATCCTGCTGGTGGACGACAACTCCACGAACCTTCAGGTCCTCTATCAGACGCTCGAGGGCCACGGCTACCGCCTGCTCGCCGCCAGGAGCGGCAAGGACGCGATCTCCATCGCGCAGCGTGTCGTCCCGGACCTGATCCTGCTGGACGTCATGATGCCGGAGATGGACGGCTTCGAGACGTGCGCTCGCCTGAAGGCCGATGCCCGCACCCGTGACTGCGCGGTCATCTTTCTCTCGGCGCTGACCGAGCCAAGCGAGAAGGTGCGGGGTCTCGAGCTCGGCGCGGTCGATTTCGTCAACAAGCCGTTCCAGGCGGAAGAAGTGCTCGCCACGCGTCAGAACGCACCTGACGATTCGCGATCTCCAGAAGCAGCTTCGCAGCCGCAACGAGGAGCTCGAGCACGAGCTGACCGTGGCTCAGGAGCTCCTGCGCGAGGCGAGAGACCGCACCGACGGAGTGCTCCTCGGCGACAGCGCAGTGGCCGTGCGCCTTCGGCACGACATTCAGGAGGCGGCGCAGTCCGATGACGACATTGCTCATCAGCGGCCCGCCCGGCAGCGACCATGAAGCGGTCGCTCGCGCCGTGCATCATCAGTCGGAGCGCGCGTCCCGGGCGATCATCTGCGTCAATTGTCTCGCGGCGCTGTCTGCCGCTTCTCCGGCGATCGGGCGACGACCGGTGGCCGCGCGGACGTCCTCGACAAGTTGCGTCTGGCCGATGGCGGCACTCTGTACCTCGAAGGCATCCAGCACCTGTCGCGCGACGTCGCAGCGGATTGCTCGCCGAACGACTTCGCGCACTGGAGGAGGCGCGCCAGTCTCTGGGCAACGCCGATCCTGACGTCCGCGTGATCGTGTCCACGACGCGGGATGTCGACGAAGAGCTTGCCGCGGGCCGCTTGATTCCGGAGTTGCGCCGCGCTCTTCCGAAGACGCTGGATCTCGCGCCGCTGCGTGCGAGGCTCGATGATCTATCCGTGCTCGCGCCTTACATCCTGCGGCGGCAGGCCGAACAGGCCGGCCGGACCGTGCCGATCCTCTCGGATCGAATCGCTGAAGCGGTTGAAGAGCTACCGATGGCCCGGCAACCTTCGGGAGCTTCGAAACGTGCTGGGCTCTGCGCTGGCGGCGCAGTCAGGGACCCGTCCTGGAGATTGGCGATCACCTGCTGAACAACGGCGTCCGGGTCGGAAGCTACAGCTTGATCGAGCAGCTCGGATCGGGAGGCATGGGCGAGGTCTGGCTTGCCCGCCATCAGCTGCTGGCCCGGCCGGCGGCCGTCAAGATCGTTCGCGAGGCGGCCGTCGGAGCGGGAGAGGACGCGCACGCCTTGCGACAGCGCTTCGCGCGGGAGGCGCAGGCGACCGCGGAGCTCCAGTCGCCGCACACCGTGCAGCTGTTCGATTTCGGCGTGACCGACACGGGAAGCTTCTACTACGTGATGGAACGGCTGCGCGGAATGGACCTGCAGCGAATGGTCGAACGTTACGGTCCGCTGCCGCCGGAGCGCGTCGTCTTTCTGCTGAAGCAGGCGTGTCTTTCGCTGTCGGAAGCGCACGCGCTGGGACTGGTGCATCGCGACATCAAGCCGGCGAACCTCTTCGTCTGCCGGCTCGGATCGCGAGTACGACTTTCTGAAGGTGCTGGATTTCGGCGTGGTGTCACGGCAAGCGCGGGAATCGACGGCTCCAATCACCGTGACCGGCATCGTGCTGGGCACGCCGGCGTTTCTTGCCCCTGAACTGGTGTTGGGCGATGGGTCATTCGACGGTCGAGCCGATATCTACGCGCTCGGCTGCGTCGCCTTCTGGCTGCTCACCGGTCGGCCGCCGTTCGAGGCGGGCGACGCCATGTCGATGCTGATGCATCACTCGAACACGACGCCGCTTCCGCCATCGGCGATGTCCGAGGAGTCCATTCCCGCCGACGTGGACGCGCTCGTTCTCGAGTGCCTGTCGAAGGCGCCGTCCCTTCGGCCTGCCAATGCCGACGTCCTTCTGGAACGGTTCGACAAGCTGTCGGTCGCCGACAGGTGGGAGCCGCGGCGCGCGCGTGTGTGGTGGGAGTTGCACGACCCCGAACTGACGCGTCCCGGCCTGTAAGTCCTCGCGCCCAGATTCATCGGTGCGGCGCTGCTTGCCGCGTCCGAGTGCGGCGATCAACAGGAACCTGAGGGCGTATTGCAGCGATTCGGCACCAGTGCTCGAATGCTGATTTCTCCATTCAGCGGCGCCGCCGTAGGGTTGCAGCGATGTGTGAACGTCGTATGAAATCGTTCCACGATGCCGGTGACGAGCGGAGAGCTTGCGGGCGGAGGAGTCGCATAAACGGCTTCCAGAACCTCAAAGTCGGTCATGCTGGTACTGCAGCCGCGGCCGGGCCCGCTGAGACTGAAGAAAAGACCTGTGGTTGGTGCCCACGGGGCGTTCACGTATTTACCAGGACGTAGCTGCTGTCCGGGAGGCGCCGCGACGCGAAGAGTCCATGCGCCGCTTTCCGTGAACATCCAAGTCTCCGCGCCCGCGGGCACGGTGATGGACGCCGGCACCGCGACGGTTGCGTCGCCGCTCGATAACGTCACAACAGCGCCACCTGGCGGAGCTGGAAAGCTCAGAGTGAGAACCCCCCGCGCCACACCACCGCCAACGATCGCCTTTGGAGTCAGGTCCACAGAAAAAAGCGAGCTGACGGGCGTAGCGCCCGGCGGCGTGATGACGGTGGTTGTCGGGGCGGTCGGGGACGTGGCGTTCTCCTCGATTGGGCTTCTGGTGTTGCACGCAGCCAAAGAGAGAATCGCGATGGCGGTCATGAGATCGCGGCACGACGGCGCCCGCCAGGTTGTCTTGAGCATGTGTGTGCTATTCGAGTCGACGGAGCACTCGCACACGCATGCCGACGCCGGCGTGCATGTCGTATCTGGGCCAGTACGTCGGAAGCGATCCGTGAAAGCGCGTCACACGAAGAGGAACCACGAGGCTGACTCCTCCCCACGCGGCTTCGGCAAGATCGAGCCCCACGGTAATGCCCGTTTTGGTGGTCTGTTCAGCGATCTCATGTCGGCCACCGACGGGCCGGAGTACCCCTCTGACTACGTACCTGACCACGCGCGTCCCCAACGGTCTGGGAAATGCCGGCCAGCATGGCCATCGAAAACCGTCCCGGGCGCAGTGGGCCGTAGCGAAAGAGGATCGCCGCACTGGCGCGGCGGAGCGCGACCTCCTCCTGATACGACGGGGCCGTTCGAGAACTCCATGACTGTGGTCCGAAGGTGAGCTCGCCCACGATGCCGGGCCCCCTGCCAAAGAGGATCGCCGCGCCCGCCGTTCCGCCCGGCACCACTCCACCGGTCGCGCACCCGGCGAAAGCGTCGCAATAGGCCGACCGCCCTGGGCCATAGTTCGCGATGCCCGAAACCGACACTTCCGCTCTGACCAGGTGCAGCGCGCGGTATACCCGGGCGATCTGTGTTGCGCGTCCTGCGAAGTGGGGCGCATTTTTAAAGGCGTCGAGTACTGCACTCGCGCGAATCTGATCGATTGACCGCCGCTGCTCGTAGGCAGTCACCACACTCGTGTAGAGCTCGTCGAGATAGTCGGCAAGCGCGACCAGGTCTCCTCGAGCGACGGTTTCCCCGCTCCCAAGGAGCATGGTGTCGAACTCGAGTGCCGCGACGGCGTGGAGCCACTGGAGGACGTCGCGTGGCCTGAGCGAGCCAAAGGAGAACGGCGCCAGGTGCACTGGCGGTGGCTCGACGGCGAAGACAATCCGCTGCCGGGGAAACAGCACCACCGTCGTCTCGGGAGAGTGGACGGGCCCCGCATAGATGGCCTCCGCTGTCAGTCCGCCAAGCGTGATCGTGCGTCGCGAGTCGTAACGGCTTTCGACATTCCGGACCAGCCGATACCGATCGGGCGCGTCGCGTCGGGAATCCCAGAGAGCGGAATCAAACAGCCTGTGACCGACGAGCTCCGCGGTGTCGTCGAATACAGACGCGCCCTCGGCACGCTCCGGGTGGTGATGGCTCTGGACCACGTAGCGCACAGGACGCGCCGGAAACCTCGTTGCAAGTTCGTCTCGCAGCCATAGCGCGGTATCACGGCTCAGCGGGTCTGCCAGGACGATCCCTTCTGGCGTCACCAGGAAGACGGTGAACTGCTGCCCATCGCGCAGCTGATACAGGCCGTCACGTAACTCTGTGATCTCCCGGTCAGGAGCCGCCTGCTGGAGCTCCTGCGCAGAAACCGGGGCATCGACGCCAGCCGCTGCGAGGGCCGCAATTGCGCACGCCAAGAAAATCCCGCGCATCGTCCTATCTGTCTGGAGGCGGAATCGACAGGCCGTACCAGGCTAGCTGTCCGTTGTACGAGGCCGTCACCATCGCAGTGCCTGGCGCGACCGCGCTGATGAGGCCTCGATCGACTGTCACAACGCGCGTATCCGACGAAGACCAGGTGGCGAGTTCGGTGACGGTGTCCGATGTCGTGGCGCTCTGATTCCAGCGAAGTACCGAACGCGCGCTCCCTCCCATGACGCGGGGACTCGCCGGCGTAATACCCAGGTTCGGAAAGGCTTGTCGATCGGGACGAATCACGGAAATGACGATGGAGCTCCGGAGTCCTTGATACTGCGCTGCGATTTCGACGTTTCCCGGCGCGGCTGCCGAGTACGCGACAGCCGACGGGAATGTGAATGAGCGACTCTTGACGAGAATCTGCGAGTCGGATTCTGACCAGACGGCTCTGGCGGTCACGTCTTCGTAGGCGCCGTCAGATGCCAGGACGAAGGCGGAGAATGCGTAGGTTGCGCCGACGGATCCAAGGCCGACAGGCGTCCAATAGTGCACCCAGAACGCCACCGGTGACGCGGTTGGCGTGGTTGGATACGAGGCTTTGCAGGATACCGAGACGGCGACTACAAGTCCGATGACGCAGGCACGGCGGCGCAAGCGAAGGATCGCATTGCAACATCCGTTCACCACTACTGCGAAAGGCGCGCGGCTATCCGTCGTGCAGACTGGCGAGAATCTGCGTAAGGTGGGCCGCCTGGAGGGCGATTCTGATAGGTCCTTGGTGGCTTACGTTTGACTTCGTCGGGAACGAAGGTGTGTGCCGATCAGAAATTCAGCCTGACTCACACGAAAGCGTAATCCGCGCGAGCCAGGCTCTTTACGCACCTCAAGCCACTTTGCGAATTGCTATTCGCCGCTGACGCGATACCCGGGCCGCGGGTACACCCCCAGACCGTGATACGAGTTGGAGTAGATCGTCTCGGTGTATCGGATGCGCTTCCCGTTCTCGTCGAGGTATCCGAGCGACTGCTGGAAGAGGCCGGGTTCCGCGTGCTCCTCCGGGGCGGAGGCTTCCAGGACGTACAGCTTGCGCTGGTGCATGGCGGTATACACCAGGGTCCTTCGTCCGTCGGTGCCGTTCAGCTGCAGCGCGTGCCCTTCGACCATGTCCTGCCAGTCCCACGCGTAATCGGTGACCTTGTAATTCGGGTTCTTCAGATACCTGGCCATCGCGTAGGCGGGCGCGCCGCGTTCGTCCTGCTTCCAGTAGCCTGGGCCGATCGTCGCGCCACCATCGCGGCACTGCGCGTTGCCTGGAGGACATGCCTTCCAGCGCGCAATTCCCTGCTGTTCGAGCGAGGAATAATCGACCACGGTGATCGAGAAGCGTTCCACGCCGCGTTCAGCGCTGTATACGCGAGCCGGGAGCTTGTAGTTGAACTGAGACTGCCAGGTGATCTCGCTTATCCGTGGCTGACCTGGAAAGTTGATGCTGAATCCATCTTTCAGGCTGACGTAGTCCTGCCATTCCGGAAGCTGCGACGAAGTCGACTGAGCGGCGACGCCGACCACCGAAAGCAGAAGCACGATGAGCGCTGCGACGATACGCATGACTGGTCCTCCGATTTTTACGAAAACAAGACGGTCTGCATTCAATCAAAGAATCCCGGATCAATATAGCGAAGCCAGGTGGACCCTGCGATCTTGATACGGTCCTGCGCCAAAAGATAGTGATGGTGTTTCGACGGCCCGTCAAGGCGACAATGTGGCCAAAGGGCAGACAGTCCTGCATTGCACGTATGCCACGGATGATTGCACAAGCCACGGGTGCTGCAGTCGGCCTGCTGATCCTGAGCGGATACACCCTCGCTTGCAGCTCCCAGGAGGCGACGACACGGCTTACGATCTCTGGCAGCGCACTCGGACCCGAAGCCGACGTCGTGCAACGCCAGCTCGCCCGCTTTGCTGAGCGGCATCCTGAGGTGAGGGTGGAGCTGCAGGTCACACCCGACTCGGCGGATCAACGCCATCAGCTATTCGTACAGTGGCTGAACGCCCACGCGCCGAGCCCAGACGTCCTGCAGCTCGACGTCATCTGGATTGCGGAATTTGCGGCGGCTGGATGGATTCTGCCGCTCGACCGTTTCGAACCTGGCATTGACGACTTCCTGCCCGCATCGGTTGCGACTGCCCGCTGGCGGGGGACGCTCTATGCCATCCCGTGGTTCGTCGACGTCGGTATGCTCTACTGGCGGACCGATCTTGTCGACCGAGCGCCTCGATCACTCGTCGAGCTTCGGCAGGAGGCGCTTCGTGTGCGTGAAGCCAAATCCGCACGATTTGGGCTGGTCTGGCAGGGCGCACGGTACGAAGGGCTCGTCACCGTATTCCTGGAGCACCTCGCCGCGTTCGGCGGCGGCATCCTCGACGACCGCGGACGCGTGATCGTCGACGATCCGGCGGCAATCCGCGCGCTCACTTTCATGGCGAATGCCGTCAACGTCGATTCCGTTGTGCCCTCGTCTGCGCTTACGTGGCAAGAGGAGCAGGTCCGCTTCGCGTTCCAGAACGGTGAGGCCGTCTTCATGCGCAACTGGCCGTACGCGTGGGCGCTCCTGCAGGACGAATCACGATCGCGCGTCGCAGGACGGTTTGCCGTCGCGCCGTTTCCGGCAGAGGAAGGCGGCCAGCCCGCCGCCGCGCTCGGCGGGGCACAACTGGCAATCAATGCCCGAAGCGCCCATCCCGCACTCGCCTCGGAGCTCGTGGCGTTCCTGGCCGCGCCCGAGCAGATGATCGAACGTGCCAGATTGACCGGACAGCTGCCGCCCCGCCGTTCGCTGTACGACAACACGGAGCTGGCTGCGGCGCTGCCGATTCCGCTCGAACAGGTTCGGCCGATTCTCGAGGCGGCGGTCCCGAGGCCGGTGACGCCCGTCTATAGCGAGTTGTCGGAAATTCTGCAGGTGTCGATCCATCGCGCCCTGACACGGCAACAGCCACCGGCGGTGGCACTCCAGGAAGCGGGGCGCGAGATGCGCGCGCTGCTGGCGCGCGCAGGCCTGTCCACGGAAATTCAATCGCGATGAATCATCGGGCGGCATCAATCGAACGTGCCGAGACACGATTGGCGTGGCTTCTCGTTGCGCCGGCGCTCGCGGTTATCCTGCTCGTCTCGCTTGTGCCGATCGCGGTCACCGGGTGGGACGCGCTGCACGTCCACGATCTCCGTCTGCCGTGGCTGGGTCGGCCGTTCATCGGCGTCGGGAACTTCGTGGAGGCGGCCAACGATCCGCGTTTCCGTGCGGCCCTGTTGCATAGCGTGGTGTTCGCTCTGATCAGCGTGCCGCTCGAGCTCGTGCTTGGTCTTGCGCTCGCCGTGATGATGCATTCCGCCACGCGGGGACGGGCTCTTGTACGCGTCTCTGCATTGCTGCCCTGGGCGATTCCGACCGTCGTTGCAGCGCTGCTGTGGCGGTTCATGTTCGATGCCCAGACTGGGATCCTGGCGGCATCGTTCCGAACGCTCGGGGTGGTTGATCCTGCTTTCGACTGGTTTGTGCACCCGCTCGCGGCTTGGTTACCGATCATTGCAGCCGACGTGTGGAAGACCACACCCTTCGTGGCAATTCTGCTTCTCGCAGGTTTGCAGACGATCGACCCCGTGCTTGACGAAGCTGCCCGAATCGACGGTGCGGGCCCGGTACGGCGCTTCATCACAATCACGCTGCCGCTCCTCACGCCTGCGCTCGTCATTGCCGCGGCATTTCGGATGCTCGATGCGCTGCGGTTGTTCGATCTGGCATACGTAGTGACCGGTGGCGGTCCGGGCTCGGCAACGGAGCCGGTGTCACTGTATGCGTTTATCACCCTGATGCAGCGCCTCCGCTTCGGCTACGGATCGGCGCTATCGGTGACCATCTTCCTGCTGACCTTCGCCTTCGCTCTCGTATGGGTGCGCGTGCTCGGACGCTCACTCACCGGAGCCCGGTCGTGAGCATCCGCCCGGTAGCACTGGTCCGGGTGATGGCCGGCGCCTTCTTCCTCGCCGCGCTGCTCTTCCCGATTTGTTGGATGCTGGCCGCGTCGCTGACGCCAGAGTCGCGGCTGTTCGAGTCGCGGTCGCTCCTGCCGACCGCAGTAACTTTCGAGCACTATCGTGCGCTCTTTGACGAACGGGATTTCCTCGTTCCTATCCGTAATTCCCTGTTTGTCTCCTTGCTTACGACGCTCGTGGCAGTGCCGGTGGCGGCGCTGTGTGCGTACACGCTGGCACGCCTGCGGATGCGTGGAAAGGGTCTGGTCCTCGCGTGTGTCCTCGCCATCTCCATGTTCCCGCAGATCTCGATCGTGTCGCCGCTCTACCTGATCCTCCGCGAGCTTCGGCTCCTCAATACCTACCCTGGACTTGTACTTCCCTACCTGACGTTCTCGATGCCGCTCGCTGTCTGGCTGTTGACTGGATTCTTCCGCCAACTTCCGAAGGACCTCGAAGAGGCAGCCATGTTGGACGGCGCGACGCGGATGCGCACGCTGCGCGACGTGGTACTGCCGGTCGCCGCACCCGGCATTGCGAGCACGGCCATCCTGACGTTTCTCTATTGCTGGAACGAGTTCCTCTTTGCCCTCTCGTTCACGCTTGGCCCCGACCGTTACACCGTTCCCGTGGCCATTACGCTGTTCCGCGGCCGCTACCAGGTGCCATGGGGCCAGGTACTGGCGGCAACGGTGGTCGCCACGATTCCCGTCGCGTTGCTCGTGCTGGCATGTCAACGCCGGATTGTTGCCGGCCTCACCCTTGGTGCCACGAAAGGGTGAGCCGATGGCAGCAATCGAGCTTACTGGACTCGCCAAGACGTTTCCGAATGGCCACGTTGCGATTCGTCATCTCGACCTTGGCATCGACGATGGAGAATTCCTGGTGCTCGTCGGGCCCTCGGGATGCGGCAAGAGCACGTTGCTTCGACTGATTGCCGGCCTGGAAACGCCCACAACCGGTCGCATCGTGATCGGCGGCGTCGACGTGACCACGCATTCGCCTCAGCGCCGAGACCTTGCCATGGTCTTTCAGAGCTATGCCCTCTACCCGCATCTGACCGTGCGCGACAACCTCGGGTACGGTTTGAAGGTGCGCCGGACCGATCGGGCTGTCGCCGCGCAACGGGTCGCCGATGTTGCCGCGGCGCTGGGCATACAAGCGCTGCTCGATCGTCGTCCTGCGCAACTATCAGGCGGCGAGCGGCAGCGTGTCGCGCTCGGCCGGGCGATTGTGCGGCAGCCGAAAGCGTTTTTGCTGGATGAGCCGCTCTCCAACCTCGATCCCACGCTTCGTGCACAGGCGCGCGCGGAGCTGCGGCGGCTGCACCGCACACTCGGCGCGACGGTTGTGTACGTGACTCACGATCAGGAAGAGGCGATGACGCTCGGCGGGCGCGTCGCCGTTATGCGTGAAGGTGGCGATCGAACAGGTGGCGCCACCGCTCGACGTGTACGCACGGCCTGTCAACATGTTCGTGGCAAAGTTCATCGGCGCTCCGTCGATGAACCTTGTGCCCGCGACGCTGGTCGGGATTGAGGCACCGTCCGGTGCTCTGGCCGGCATCCGCCCCCACGATGTCACCCTTGGCGCCGACGGTCAGATGCACGCCACCGTCGAGTTGGTAGAGCCGCGCGGCCACGACTGCTTGCTTCATCTGCGCCTCGATTCACCAGGCGGCGAATCGATTCTTGCGGTCATCGCTGGGGCGGCACCACCAGCCGGAGCGCACGTCTTTCTCACTCTTCCCGCCGATCGGCGACATCTGTTCGATGGACGAACCGGCGCCAGACTCGCGTAATCATCAAGTATCTTTGAGCATTCCCCACGCTCGTGTTGGCAAGTGTGAACCAGCCAAGCGCTCTGCCCTTGATATCCCTCCGAGCCCTCGGCTGGTTGCCAGTGTCTCTTGGCCCGCTCCGCGCGCCTAGGACCGCTATGCGGGTCACAATGAGTACAAAATTCACGCAACGAGTCGCATAGCGGTCCAAATGGCGCACAAGAGTAGCCAGAGCGATGGTCTCTGGTATAAGCGCGCGGTCATCTACGAGCTGCCCGTCAAGTCGTTTTGCGACGGGAACGCGGACGGCGTCGGCGATTTCCCAGGGCTCATCGAGAAACTCGACTATCTCGAAGGACTTGGCGTCAATTGCCTCTGGCTCCTTCCGTTCTTTCCATCTCCCCTCCGCGACGATGGATACGACATCGCGGACTACTGCGACATCCACCCGAGCTACGGGACCCTCGATGACTTCAGGCGTTTTCTGGACACCGCGCACGAACGGCGAATGCACGTGGTCATCGAGCTGGTGCTCAATCACACGTCCGACCAGCACTCATGGTTTCGGCGAGCGCGCGAGGCACCTCGTGGATCCATCGAGCGCGACTTCTACGTATGGAGCGACACGGACGAGAAGTATCGCGACGCAAGGGTGATTTTCGTCGACAGCGAACGGTCGAACTGGACGTGGGATCCGGTCGCGGGTGCGTACTACTGGCATCGCTTTTTTCACCACCAGCCCGATCTCAATTACGACAATCCAGCCGTTCTTGAGGAAATTCTCAGGGTGATCGACTTCTGGCTCGAGCTCGGGGTCGACGGCTTCCGTCTCGACGCCGTGCCGTACCTAATCGAGCGCGAGGGCACGAGCTGCGAGAACCTTCCCGATACCCATGCCGTCCTCAAGTCGATTCGGCGCCACATCGATGAACGGTGGCCGCACCGGATGCTGCTCGCCGAGGCCAACCAGTTTCCGGCCGACGTCCGCGCCTATTTCGGCGACGGCGACGAATGCCACATGGCGTATCACTTTCCGCTCATGCCTCGCATGTTCATGGGCCTGCACCTGGAAGACCGGCATCCGATCGTGGAGATCATGCAGCAGACGCCGACCATTCCGGGCGTCTGTCAATGGGCGCTCTTTCTGCGAAACCACGACGAGCTGACCCTCGAGATGGTGACTGACGAGGAGCGGGACTACATGCATCTGGCGTACAGCGCCGATCCGCAGGCGCGGATCAATCTCGGCATCCGGAGGCGTCTTGCGCCGCTCATGGGTAACAACCGCCGGCGCATTGAGCTGCTCAATAGCCTGTTGTTCTCGTTTCCAGGTACGCCCGATCGTGTACTACGGCGACGAGATCGGGATGGGCGACAACGTCTACCTCGGCGACCGAAACGGCGTCCGGACCCCGATGCAGTGGACGAGCGATCGGAATGCGCGGTTCTCCAGAGCGGATCCCGCGCGCCTGTACAGCCCGATCATCATGGATCCCATCTACGGGTATCAGGGCCTCAACGTCGAGGCACAGGAGCGCGACGGCTCGTCGCTGCTGCAGTGGATGAAGAACCTGATCGGGCTGCGCAAGCTGTTTCCGGTGCTCGGCCTCGGCACGATGCGGTTTCTCGAGTGCGAGAACCGGAAGGTGCTCGCCTATCTTCGTGAACTGGACGGCGACACGATTCTCTGTGTGGCCAACCTGTCCCGATCCGTGCAGCCGGTGGAGCTCGACCTCGCGCCGTTTGCCGGATTCGTTCCGATCGAAGTGCTCGGTTATACCGAGTTTCCGATCATCGGAGAGCGTCGCTATTTCCTCACACTCGGCCCCTATGACTTCTACTGGTTCGAGCTCCAGCGTCGCAACTGAGACCGCCAGGTCGGCCTCGGTTGACATCGTCGTGGGCCTCACCAGCTACAACGACGCCGCCACGGTGGGGGCCGTGGTGGCGGCCGTGCGCGACGGCCTGGCCCGGCATTTTGCCGGTGCCGCCAGCCGCTTCGTGCTTGCCGATTGCGGGTCCAGCGATGGCTCGCCGGCCCGTGCACGCGACTCGCTCCGCGGCGCGGGCGAGATTCTCGAGGTGCCGCCGCCGCCGACGACCGATCGGCTCGAGCTGCCGTACCACAGAATGCCGGGAAAGGCTCGTGCGCTGCGCGGCATCTTGACCACTGCGCAGAGCCTCGACGCTCGAGCATGTGTCGTCCTCGACGCCGGTATCGAGACCGTCACGCCGCAGTGGCTTCGCTGGCTGATCGATCCCGTGCTCACGCATGGTTTCGACCTCGTGGCGCCGCTCTACCGTCGCCACCCGTACGAGGGTGCGTTGACCAAAGGGATCGTGGGTCCAATGTTTCGAGCGCTTTATGGCGTCCGTCTTCGGCAACCCCTCACGGGCGAATTCGCGTGCTCGTCGCGGCTGCTCGACCGCTTCCTCGACGAGAATGTCTGGGATCGCGATGGCGCGCACGCCGGTATCGACCTGTGGCTGGCGAGCTCCGCTGTGTCGGGCGATTTCCGCATTGGCGAAGCCGCGCTTGGCGTTCGGCATCACCACGCTCACGCCGACGAGACGCTCGACCTCGGCACCACGGTGACGCAGGTCGATCGGCTCGCTGTTTGCCGATCTGGAGAACCGCGTCGAGCGATGGCAGCGCGTGCGCAGCTCTGTTGCAGTGCAGCACTTCGGAGAGTCGGCAGCGGGGAACTCGCTCCAATCCGTGTCCGTCGATCCTGAGAAACTGATTGAATCCTATCGGCTCGGGATACCGGGAGCTTCGCGACATCTGGACCTGGGTGCTCCCGCCGCGAACCATTCTCGACCTTCGCCGCCTGATGAACGGCCCGGCAGCGAGCTTCCGGCTCGACGACTCGCTGTGGGCGACGATCGTCTACGACTTCGCGCTGGGGTACCGCTTGAGAGTGATCGCACGCGAGCATCTCCTGCGTTCGCTCGTGCCGTTGTACCTCGCCTGGCTCGCGTCGTTCATCGTCGAGATTCGGGATCGCGGCGAGGAGGACGTCGAACAGCGCCTCGAACGGCTGTGTGCGGCCTTTGAGGAACAGAAGCCATATTTGATTTCGAAATGGCGCTGGCCCGAGCGGGTGCGCACCTGACGCGGCAGGATGTGTAGGGTTGCCGCAAGTGGAGGACACGACCATGGTGGAAGGAATTCAGCGGGCGCTCAGCCTCGCGGGAACGCGAATTGTCGACGGCATCGCGAACTTCCTGCCGGGAGCCTTGGTGTTCCTGCTGCTGCTGATTGTGTCGGTGATTGTGGCGGTGATCGTCCGCTATGCCGTGTTCCGTGCGTTGACCGGGCTCGACTTCGACCGGCGTGCTGAAGTGCTCGGCGTGTCGGTGGCCGAGTGGACGACGTCACGCAGTGCGTCGAAGCTCGTCGCGTCCGTGACCTACTGGGTCATCCTGCTGATTGGGCTGTTGCTCGGCCTCGCCGCGCTCGATGCTGCGTTGCCGTCACAATTCGCGACATCGGTGCTCGAGTACTTGCCGCACCTCGTCGCCGCGATCACGATTTTCGTGCTCGGCGGGCTGATCGCGCGCTTCCTGGCCCGGGCGGTCCTGATTGAGGCTGTCAACATGGGCATCCGGTCCGCACGCCTCCTGAGCCTCGCCGTGAAGTGGGTCGTCCTCATGGTGGCCGCGGCGATGGCGCTCGACCACGTTGGCATCGGACGGACCGCCCTGCTGCTCGCATTCGGCATCGTCTTCGGAGGCATCGTGCTGGCCACTGCGCTGGCGGTCGGGCTTGGAGCGAAGGATATGGTCAGCCGATCGCTCGAGCGTCAGATGCACGAGTCGCCTCCAGGAGACAAACTGGATCACGTGTGAGTACGTGCTACTCCGCCACCCCCTTCTCTCGCAGGATATTCCAGACCTTCTCCGGAGTAATCGGGATGTCGATGTGGCGCACGCCGAGATGCGCGAGCGCGTCGACGACGGCGTTGGCAATGGCCGGAGGCGCGCCGACGGTCGCCGACTCGCCCACGCCTTTTGCGCCGAGCGGATGATGGGGCGACGGCGTGACGCGGATTCTATCGTCGTCGTTGACGTTGGCCTCGGCGCCCCTTTACGCTCGTTCCGAAACCGGCCATTGACCGGCCCTGGAGAGCGGCACTGATGTTCCAGAGGAGATGCTACCGTTCGGTTAGCGAGCGGATCGATTCGCCGAGCAGAAATCCACTGGTACGAGGCTCACGGCGTTGGCAAGCGAGGACTAGAGATAAAGCGTTTCTTGGACTGAGGTCATGAGAGTTCAACAGTCTGCTGGCTCGTTCGCGTTGTGCGTGGAAGATGGCGGCATGGAGGACTTGGAGGTCCGAAAGGTCTATCAGGTACTGCCAGACCGCGAAGCCAATCGAGAAGGCTACGTTCGGGTCATCGACGAGTCCGGCGAGGACTACATTTACCCTTCTGGCCTGTTCGTTCCGGTCAAACTTCCAGCAGCGGTCGCGCGGCGACTCCGAAGGCGAACAAAGGCAAGAACACCTGCTGCCCGCCGTTCGATGCGGCGAGCGGGCTAACGCCGCCTTGCCTCCGAGCACTCGCGAATGGCCTCGTGAACGCGTCCTGGCGGTGGCGACGCTCGAAGAGCAAAGCGCATGAAAAGAGCGCCTGCGCGGGCTGAACACGCCGCGAAGACCCTCATGTTCTGAGCAGCCTTTCCAACTCAGCCACATCGACGGGTTTCACCAGATGGCCGTCACAACCGGCGTCGCGCGAGCGCGTACGGTCTTGCTCTTGGCCCCAGCCGGTCACCGCGATCACTTTGACGCTGTGTCCCGACGCCTGCGCACGAATCTGCTGTGTGGCTTCGTACCCGTTAAGACCCGGCATTCCGATGTCCATGAGAATCACTGCCGGCTGAAAGGACGCCGCGGCGGTGATGGCTTCGGCGCCGCTGTAGGCGGTCTGCACCTCTTGGCCCATCAGCTCGAGCATGGAAGCCATGGAATCGGCCGCGTCACGATTGTCATCGACGACCAGGATTCGCCGGCTGGGAACGGCGAGTGGGGGCGACTGGGGCGGAGCATCTAATGATGGCGTCGAGGAAGGCAGCACGGGAAGGGTGATGGTGAACGTACTGCCGGTGCCTGGCCCCTGGCTCTCCGCCGTCACGGTGCCCCCGTGCATCTGCACCAATCCTTTGACCAGCGCCAAGCCGATGCCGAGGCCGTCCCTGGCGCGTTCGAGACCTCGATCAACTTGCGAGAACATGTCGAAGATATGGGACAGCGCCTCGGCCGGAATGCCGATTCCCGTATCGCGCACCGACACGATCACATCGCCGTCTCTCCGTTCCGCACGGAGGAGAATGGAACCGCCGCGCTCGGTATACTTCGCACTATTCGTCAGCAAGTTGCTCAGCACCTGTGACAAACGGGTGAGGTCCGCATCCAGATACACGGGTGTGGCCGGAAGCGAGATCGTGAGCGCGTGTCCGGCGGCGTCAATGGCCGGGCGGGCCGTTTCCACCGCGTTGTTGACGACATCCAAGAGCGGCACCCTGGCGCGTCGTAGTTCCAACTTGTTCTGACCGATTCGGGAGATGTCGAGCAGATCATCGATGAGCCGCACCATGTGCCCGAGCTGCCGTTCCATCACCTCGCGGGCTCTGGCCACCTTGCCCGGGTTCCCCTCCGCCAGCTGCATCACTTGCAGGGCGGTCCTCAGCGGGGCCAGCGGATTCCGAAGTTCGTGCGCGAGTAGCGCGATGAACTCGTCCTTGTGACGATTCGCTTCCTGGAGCGCCTCCTCAGCGCGCTTTCGGTCCGTGATGTCTCGGGCAATCTTGGACGCGCCGATGATCTCGCCCGAGGCGTCGCGGATGGGTGAGACGGTGAGCGAGATGTCCAACCGTTGGCCGTCCTTGCCCATGCGAACGGTCTCGAAGTGTTCGATGTGTTCCCCACGGGCGATCCGCGCGAGAATCTCTTGCTCCTCGTCTTGGCGTTCCGGTGGAATGAGGAAGGTGATCGGTTGCCCAATCGCCTCTTGAGCCGTATAGCCGAACAACCTCTCGGCCCCCGTGTTCCAGGACCGGACGATGCCCTGTAAGGTCTTGCTGATGATGGCGTCATGAGACGAGTCGACGATGGCCGCCAAGTGCGCGCGAGCCAGTTCCGAAGCTTTGCGTTCGGACGCGTCACGAAACACGAGAACCGCACCGACCGTCGCTCCCGAGGTGTCCCGGATCGGCGCCGCACTATCGTCGATCGGCTGTTCGCGTCCCTGGCGGGAAATCAGGACGGTGTGGTTGGTCAGCCTGACGATGCCGCCCGTCTGCAGGGCGCGGATCGCGGGATTGTCGATCGCCTCGCGGGTGCCTTCATGGACAATCTGGAGCACGTCTGGCAGGAACTGCCCCAAGGCATCCGCCAGCGACCAATCGGTCAGCGCTTCGGCCACCGCGTTCATGAAGGTAACGCGCCCGTCGGCGTCCGTGGTAATCACCCCATCGCCGATGCTGGCCAGCGTCGTGCGCAGCCATTCCGAATGCTGTCGCAATTCTTCTTCGGCGCGACGACGCGCGATGAGGATGCTCTGAGCATTCTGCAGCGCAGTTGCGCGAAGCCGACCGTCCTCGTCGGGGTCGGGGTCCGACACTATCGGCCCTCGATCTCTTTGCTCGCGAGGTTGGTGCCAACGACGCGCGCTCGAATCTTCGCAAACGCGGTTTCGCGAGTTGTGGTGGTGTCGTCACAGAATGGCGAGAACCCGCAGTCATCGCACGTTCCCAGTTGTCCAATCGGAATATAGTCGGCGGCCTCGAGCACGCGATCACGCACCTCCTCAGGCGTCTCGACGCGAGGGTCGATCGGATCGATGACCCCAACAAAAACCGTCTGATCTGGCTTCATGTGCGCGCGGATCATCTTCAACACGCGAATACGATCCTGTTCGCCCGCGAGCGCCACGAAGAATGAGCCGGCCATGAGCTCGAAGAGACTCGGGAGCAGGGCCGCGTAATCGACGTCCCCGCTATGAGTGGAGTCGCGATCGCTGCCAGGACACGTATGAACGCCGATGCGTCGTCGGTCCTCGGCAGAGAATCGCGAGAGGGCAAGGTTATTCAGGTCGATGAACCGGTGCAGCAGTTCGCCGGAAGGATCGAGCTTGATGGCGAGCCGCCCTTCCGTGAAGTCGACCTGGACTTTCCACGCACCCTTCCGCAGGCAGTTGCGCACTTCTGTCTCATGCTCTCGCAACAAATCATCGAGAAACTGCTCCCGCGAGTAACCGTGGATCGGGTCGGCTGGGTACATCAGGCTCAAGGCGGAGGGCGAGATGACCGCCTGTTTCACGGGTCTGTGCGCATACTTGAGCGCCACATCGAGGTAGCGGTCGGCATACGTCTGGTAACGGAACGGCCCGCTGGTCAACCGAAGCATGCGGCGGACATGGCCAGCCGAGAACGGGATCTGGAATCCGTCCGGCGCGGTGTTCGGAAGCCCTTCGACGCAGTATGTCCAGAAGTTGTGATACTTCCGCTGCTCTCCGTCTGTAATGACGGGCGATCCTGTGTCCTCGAACCTGGCAATCGTGTCCTGAATGGCCTCTTCGTACAGCGCGTCCAGAGCCGGGGTGCTGCCACCGGCGGCGTCCGCGGCCGCCTCGATCAGGCGGAGAGGTCGGGGGATGCTACCGATCGGTTCGGTTGGTATGGTCGACATTGAAAACCGGCGCAAAAGTGAGAACTTGCGAACCCGCACGATTCCATGCCATTGCCCGACATGACTAGTGCGAACAGCAGCGAGGAACATGCCAGCCTCGGGATCGACGCCTCGACCATGGATGTGTGCGATGAGGTTTCTCGAACAGGAAGCCGTGATGACTCTCGTCACGGTCAAAGCCGGGTGTCCCGCGGCATGTCGCGGCAGCCCGCACGCACCGCAAGGGTGCGGCGAATGTCCTTGTGCCTTGCGCGGTGGGTCGCGGGTTTAGCTTCTAGCGAGGTACGGCGCCACGCGTTAGTCGTCGTCACGTCGAGCGCGTCCTCTCAAGTCCTTGATCGTACCCCGCAACTTCTTTGACGTGAGGCGCGTCTCTCTGGCACTGTTCCGCGGTTTCGTCGGGCGGCGCGCGCGCGGCCGAACCATCGCCTTCTGTATCAGTACGATCAGTCTCTCGCGCGCGGCGACGCGATTCTGCGCCTGCGTCCGGTGAGTCCGGCTGTCGATGAGCAGCACACCATCCGACGTCATCCGGGTGCCCGCGAGGACGACCAACCGTTCCTTCACGTCGGGTGACAACGACGACGCCCGGACATTGAACCGCAGCTCAACGGCCGTCGCGACTTTGTTCACGTTCTGACCGCCTGGTCCGGAGGCGCGAACGAAACGCTCTTCGATGTGGAGGTCGTCAAGGATCATGGCGTTCGTCGCTCTCAGCTTCCCCCGACCTTGCGAGGCGTCCGCAGGCGCTGGTAAGAACTACGCCTGGTGCCCGCCCTCCAGGGCTGCTCCGTCTCGTGTTTTGGTGCCCGCCGGGACGCCGGCGCAGCATCGGGCGAAGGCTCAGGCGACTCGGCAAGGGCTTTTGCGTTTGCGACGCGGGCCTCCGACTCGTCCTTGTCGAGACAACAGCGTTTGTATTTGCGACCGGAGCCGCAACGACAGGGTTCGTTGCGTCCGAGGCGAGCAACCGTCGTTTTATTCATCCCCAATGTTCCTCTCTTCGAAGAAGAAAGCTTACGTCAGACCGTCGGAGTCCCTCAGCAGCAGACCACGCAATGGGGCCGCGCGAAGCCTGAACCCGCCTCGCGCCGCCCGTACGCAGTGGGTTCAGTCACTTCCATGACGTTCACGACGCAGACGGTCCGCTGCCAGCGTCATCGCTTAGCCGCAACCCATTCGGCAGCGGCTCGCCGAACGCACGGCTCGTGTCGGCAAACGTCGCCGCCACTACCTCGTACAGCGGCCGCGCCTGGTCCGGTTCGACGCCAGTGTCCCGCAGCCGCTGCCGTGCGGCATCTAACACGAGCTCGTCCAGATCCCGCAGCGGGTCGCCGGTCAATGCGCCGATCTGAACGATCGCCGCGAAGACCTCGGGGGTACTCCGTTCGTTCGCGACCAGCTCCTCGAGCCAGCGGCCGGCGTCGGACGCCGCCACTACGCTGGTCAACGGTCCATAGATCGGCGTGCGCGCGCCGAGCCGCCCGATCGACCAGAGCAGGCTTGCGTTGCCTTCGTCACGGCGCAGACGCCGCACCACTTCGTCGCCAATCTTCACCCGCGTCGCGGCGTCGAGGCGCTCGAGGCTCGCGAGCAGACGCCAGCTCTCACGCTCGACCTGCGGGTTCGGCTTCTTCGCCTTGGCGCTGGCGAGGCCGAGATCGGCCATCACGCGCTGCGCGAGCTCGCGCTGCTGTCCAGCGGTGAAGCCGCCGGACGCCCGCTGCCACAGGACGAGCCACTCGACCCGATTCTGGATCGAGCTCACAAAGCTCACGCCCGCGGCGTAGACCTTCCGTGCCTCGGTGATCCGCCACGGGTCTTTGGCCGCGCCGAACCCCGGACGGATGCAGAATCCGAACAGGTTGAGCCATCGCGCTTCAAGCGGCGCGGATCGCCGGCGTCCTTCACCGACCTCGAGCAGCGCATCGGCGAGTTGCCGGATGACGCCGAGCGGCCAGGCGCTCTTCGCGTATCCGAAGTGCTTCTCGATCTGCGCGACGATGTCCTCTGGCGTGACGTCGCCTGATGGCCGTTCGAACAGCGAGCGGATCAGTGCTCCTGCCGCACCGATCGCCTCGTCCGCGATCACGACTTCGCTCGACTCATCCTTCGACGTCGCGCCCTCCGCTCCGTCCATCTCCTCCGCAGCGCTCCGCACCTGAAACTGCAGCCGCCAGCGATGTTCGGTCGTCTCCGATCGGCACCATACGTCCAGCGTGCCGACTTCCGTGAACGCGACCGACAGTCGGACCGGCAGCTCGACGTGACGCGACTTCCGCCCGAAGCGGAATACGGTGACGAGCGGCGCATGTTCCCGCGCGTCCACGTCCGGATCGAGAGAGACGATATCGCCAGCGCGATCCGGGCGCGTCGTCGAGCTGAAGAGCGAGAAGGACACGGGACGATTCGTCACGACGGTGAACAGATGATCGAAGGTCCGTTCCGTCCCTTCCTCCGTCCCCCGCGCGAGCACGCAGACCGCCGCGGTCAATCCCGCTCCGCGCGGAGCGCCGAGAGCGATGTAGTACGCGCGTCCGCTCCCCGCCTTCACGAGGGACTCTGTGCGGCCGATGCCGGCCCGCAGCCGAGCGTAGGTCGCCGCGCCGATGGCAACCGCCGCCTCGAGGTTGCCGGTTACGAGCAACCGCGGGGTATCCCCGAACCAACCGGCCAGCGTCTGCGCAATCCGCTCGCGTGCGACCGGCGGGGTGAAGAAGCCACCGTTGAACAGCACGAGATCGGGACGGATCATCCGCCGCCCGGCCGTCACAACCAAGGCGCGGTGATCGGACGCGAAGACGGCCGCGGAGCGCGCGAGAAAGGCGGCCAGATGGCGCGTGATCGCCGGATCGGTTTCGTACGGCAGCCCGAGCTCGCGCAGGCCGGCGCGGCGATCGCGGCCGCGGCTCTCTTCATCCGCCCGCGTCAGCGGCAGGAATTCGTTGAGGGCCGCCTCCACTTCATCGCGCGTCAGATCGAGGGTAATCGAGTCGCCGATGAGCGACCGGCCGGCGCCGAGGACGGTAATCGGCACGCGGTCTGCCGTCGCCTCGCCGAGCATCCGTTCCTTGGCCGCGCTGCACAGTCGGCGGAGCGACGACCGCTGCGTAATCGTCAGCCGCATGGTGGGGCGGACCTCGGCGATCCTACGCTCGACGATCGTGGCGAGCGCGAGATCGAGGTTGTCGCCGCCGAGGAGCAGGTGATCGCCGATCGCCACGCGTTCGAACGACGGCGCACCTGCTTCGACTCGGACCCGGATCAGGCTGAAGTCGGTTGTGCCGCCTCCGACGTCGCAGACGAGTGCAATCTCTTCGTCTTCGAGCGCGATCGCCCGCCGCTGTTCGGCCATCCATGCGTAGAACGCGGCGATCGGTTCCTCCAGCAGCGTCAGCGTCAACAAGAGCGCCTCCCTTGCCGCTTCGACGGTCAGCTCGCGTGCCTCTTCGTCGAATGACGCCGGCACGGTGAGCACGATCGACTGTCGCTCGAACGCCGCCGCCTCGTCTCCGGACGCTATCGTCGCGTTCCATGCGTCGCGCAGGTGCATCAGATACCGCGCCGACGCATCGACCGGAGAGATGCGCGGGGCAGCGCCGGTGCTGCCCCAGGGAAGGAAGGCCCCGTGGCGGTCGACGCCAGGATGCGCGAGCCAGGATTTCGCCGAGGCCACCTGCCGCGCAGGCGCCAGCGCACCGCGATCGCGCGCCAGCACGCCGACGATAGCGCTGGGACTGGGCTCCCACGGTAGTGCGATGCCGCCGGCGGCGATTTCGTCCGGTTCAGGGAAGTAAAGGAACGACGGCAGCACGGGCCAGGGCTCGACGACGCCCGGCGCGATCAGCTGGGGGATGCGGAACACCTCGGTCCGTGGATCGCGCCGCCGTGTGTCCACGGCGGCGACGGCGGAATTGGTGGTGCCGAGATCGACACCGATCAGGAACGGAGTGGGAGGCATGTCACACGGGTCTGCCCTCGCGGATGTTCAGCTCCAGCTTCCAGCGATCTGCGCCGTCTCTCGCGTTGCACCAGAGCTCGAGCGTCCCGATCTCAGTGACGCGGCTCTCGAGCGTCACGGGGACGACCCCATCGTCTGCCGAGGAGGCCAGGCTCGGGTCGGCCTCCAGCGTCACCTCGAGCGGACCGAGTTCTTCGAGATCGTCGCCCCAGTCCTCGATGATTGTCCCCGGCGGATCGCCCTTGCGGATCGTTGACGTGAGAAACCGGAACTCCGCCGGCTCGCCGACCGACAGTCCGAATTCGCGTCCCGCGATCGGCGCGCTCGTGCCCTCCTCCATCCCGAACGGCACGACGCAGAGCGCTTTCAGCGGCGCCTGGAATCCCGGGACCGCTGGCAGCGCGCTCTCGATGCCGATGTAGTAACTGCGCGAGGCGCCGCTCCGAATGCGGACGCCGCGTCCGCTCGCCCGTGCCCGCCCGTAGTACGCCGCGCCGCGCGCGACAGCGTGATCGAGGTCCGGCGCGTCGAGCACGTGCGCCATGTCGAGCGGGGCGAATCCCTCGCGCGTCAGCCAGCCGTTGAGCACGTCGACCATCCGCGCGCGCAGCGCCTCGGCTTTCATGACGCCGCCGTTGAACAGAAGATGCGTCGGACAGACGAGTCCGCTCGGCCCGCGGCGGACGGCAGACGACGCCGGGCTACCGGCTGCCTGCCGGGAGAGAAACCGCGCCAGGTGCCGCGTCACGGCAGGATCCGGCGCATAGGGTAGCCCGAGCTCCTGGAGGCCCACGAGCCGGCGGCGCGCCGGCATCTCGTCGGCCGAGACGGCGGGGAAGAAGCCGTCGACGAGCACGGCGTCCAGATCGTCGCGGCGAAGCTCGCCTCTTATCGTGCCGCCGATCAGCCGCGTTCCCTTGCCGAGCACGGTGACCGCGTGTGCGTCCTGGTCGGGCCGCGCGAACAGCGTCTCTTTCGCCACGCGGCACTGGTGCCACAACGTCTGCAGCTGCCACGTGTCGATGCGATGGCCTTCCCCCTCGAGGCGCTGCTGCACGATGCGTGCGAGGGCGAGGTCCATGTTGTCGCCGCCCAGCAGGATGTGATCGCCGATGGCGACGCGCTCGAGCGCGAGGTCGCCGTCGTGCTCGCCGACAAGGATGAGGCTGAAATCGGTCGTGCCGCCGCCGATGTCGCACACGAGCAGCAGGTCGCCGACGCGAAGCTTCCGGCGCCAGAGCTCGCCCGCGCTGTCGATCCACGCATAGCAGGCGGCCTGCGGCTCCTCGAGCAGCGTCACGCGCGGGAGGCCGGCGTCGGCCGCAGCGCGAAGCGTCAGCTCGCGAGCCTCTTCGTCGAACGATGCCGGCACGGTGATGAGCACGTCCTGGCGATCGAGTGCGAGCGCCGGCTGTCCCGCAGCGAGGCGGGCATCCCATGCGTGCCTGAGATGCTGGAGGTAGTGCGCCGACGCCGCCACCGGCGAGATCTTCGGCACCTCCTCCGGTGCGCCCCACGGCAGGATCGGCGCCGTGCGGCTCGCGCCGGCGTACGACAGCCACGATTTGGCCGACGCCACGAGGCGCGACGGGTTCTCGGATCCGCGCTTCCGCGCCAGTTCCCCGACGACCCACCGCCGAGCGGCGTCGTACGGCCAGGGAAGGCGGAGACTGTCAGCCGGAAAATCGAATTCGCCGGCGACGTACAGAAAAGACGGCAGCAGCGAACCCTCGGAGACCTCTCCCGCGTTCACGAGTTGCGGGATCGCCAGGACCTCGATCGCGGTGGCGTCTTCGCCCGTCAGATCCGCGCACGCCATCGCGGAGTTGGTGGTACCGAGATCGATCCCGACGCTGTACCGTGCTTCACCAGCCATACGTGCTTTATGTCAGCTCGATTTCGGCCGGCGCGACGATGGCGCGACCTGTCGTGCCCAGAGGAGGAAGGTGAACGCGGGACGCGCGCCAACCCGGATGGAGAAGCGTGCCACGGAACGGCGGTTGCCCGGTCACGTTCCCGACGAGGTGGAAGGCCGCTGGATCGATCTGCCGATCCTGTCCGACCGTGACAGCCTCGCCTTCCCGGCCGGGAAGGATCGCCTCGAGCGTCACATAGCGTTCGAGCACGCGGTGGCAGCCTGCGTGGACGTCACGCGCAGCCGCGCCGATCTGCGCGTCCGAGTACGCGGTGAGGTCCTCAAGGACGAAGTCGATTAGGCGCCCTTCCCGTTGCAGCAGGGCGAGCATCTGGACGGCACGATCGTGGGTATCGGCAGCGATGGGCTGAGACGGCGCATCGGCGCGAGCGGCAGGCTGGAGCGCAGTGGGCAGTCGACCTTTGAAGAGAATGGTGAAGAATGCCGCGAACGCCAGCTTGATGCGAGTCCACACAGTCATCGCCCGCTCCCGCGTTGATTGTGCGCGGGAATCGTGCACCGCAGTGGGGGCCTCGGATATCTGCCTCAGGATCCACGGCTCGACGGCGTGCCCGACGACCGCTTGGCGCTCACCCACGTTCTGTCGGGACGTGGCCTCGATTCGGCTGCTGCCAGGATCGAGCGCCTGCGCCAGCGCATGGAGCACGATGCATCTCCGGCACTGGTCTCCAAGTTCTCTCGCGCCGAGGACCAGTTCCGTCTCGACGGGCTACGCCGCCGACAGCGAGGTGCGGCGAACTCGCCGCCGGCGTCGGCCTCGACCCCGATCGGCTCGACCAGCCGCTCGGCGAGCTGTCGGGAGGTCAGCGACGGCGCGCGGAACTCGTACGCATCCTGTTCGGCGGGAGTGACGTGCTGCTGCTCGACGAACCGACCAACCACCTCGACACCGACGCGCGCGCTGGTTGCTGAAGTTCCTGCGGTCAGTACCGTGGCGCCCTCGTGGTCGCAGCCACGACCTCGATCTGCTCGACGAAGCGATCACGCGCGTCCTGCACCTCGACCGACAGTCGAGGAGCGCACCGGCACCCTGGTCGAGTACAAGGGCACCTATTCGCAGTACCTCGACGCCCGCGAAGGCGACGAGGAGCGCGCCGCGAAGTTGGCGGAACGCCAGGAGGCGGAGATCGCCCGCCTGCAGACGCTCGCCGACACAGCGCGGCATCCCGAGCCGGGCCAGGGCACGCGGGCGCAGACCCTCGACCAACGCCGGGCCAAGCTCGAAGCGGCCGAAGGTCGCAGAACACGTCGAAGCGGAAGGCGCTCCCGGTGCGGTTCCCCGAGCCGCCGTCGGCCGGTCGCACGGTGCTCACCGCGACGGCTGTACAAGTCGTTCGGTGCGCTCGACGTGTTCGGCGACGTGCCTTCGACGTCGGCCGGGGTGAGCGGCTGCTCGTGATGGGCCTCAACGGCGCGGGGAAGACGACCCTGCTGAAGGTCCTGGCCGACGAGCTCAGCCCCGACCTCGGCGAGGTCGAGCTCGGCACCAACGTGTCGGTCGGGTACTACGCGCAGGAGCACGAGGGGATCGCGCCCGGCCGCACGCTGCTCGACACCTGCGCGAGAGGCGCTCACCGCGGCGACGGCGCGCTGCGCAATCTGCTCGGGATGTTCGGGCTGACCGGCCACAAGGTGTTCCAAGACGCGGACACGCTCTCCGGCGGCGAGAAGACGAAGCTCGCGCTCGCGCAGCTCGTCGCCGGCAGCACAACGTGCTGCTCCTCGACGAACCCACCAACAACCTCGACCCGAGCGTCGCGCGACGCCACCGGCGAGGCGCTGCGCGGGGTGGCCCGGGCACGATCGTGGTGAGCCACGACGCCGAGTTCGTGCGCTCGCTCGCGCCCGACCGCGCGCTGATGATGCCCGACGGCACCCTCGACTACTTCGACGACGAGATACCTCGAGCTGGTGGAGCTCGCCTGAAGCTGTGACATGGTCGCCGCTCTTCGGCGGCTCCGCGCGGTGACATGGTCGCCGCCCTTCGGCGGCTCCGCACTTCGCGTATCCGGGTTTCATCGTTGCTGCTGCTCCGCCTGGCGGCTGCGCAGCGTGCCTGGTCGCTGATGCGCAAGCTTGGACTCGCAGTTGTGGGATGCATGTTCGCGGTCGCTTGCAGCAGCGACGACGACGACGAACCAGCGCTCGGCGCGGTCGACGTCGAGGTCGAAAGCGTCGAGGACAACGAGCTGGCCTTTGCCTTGCGAGTCACCACCGACTCGCCTGCCGAGATCACTGCGGTTGCCGAACGAGCTGGACGGCCACAGAGTTGAGGTCCCAGTGCTGACACCCGTGGTGGAGGACACCGAGGTGCCGCTCGTCGGCCTCAGGGCGGAGTCGACCTATGCAGTGACCGTCACCGCAACCGGAGAGGACGGCACAGCTCTGGAGGCGAAAGCAGAAGAGGTCACCGGCGCCAGGCCGACCTGCCCGAGATCGAGCTCGTCGGCAGCAACGAGGAGCAGGTGGCGCCGGGGCTCACGCTCTTCAACGTCATCACACCGTTCAACCCGCCTCCCGCGGAGGTGACGCCCGGGGAGGAGCCGGACGCCGGCCTGCTGCTTGCCGTCGACGAGAGCGGTGAAGTCGTCTGGTACATGCGCGACGCTCCGCCGATGGGCGATGTCGAGCTCATCCCCGGCGGGATGCTCGTCGAGGTCTACGACACCATCGCCCGGGAGATGGATCTCCTCGGTCGCACACAGAACGAGCGGGCGGGCCGGATCGTGACCGAGAGGTTTCCGGAGGACCAGTACGGCCGGACGGTTGCATCTCCTGACGCCGCCCACGTCGACGTCGACAGCATTCACCACGAGGTGTCGAGGTTGCCGTCGGGCAACCTTCTCGCGGACCACCGAGCTGCACGAGACGCCCGGCTTCGACGGTCCTCGTTGTGGTGAAGCACCTAGCGGGTTCACCGGCACCTACCAGATCATCAGCGACACCGTGGTGGAGGTCGACCCCGACGGCAAGGTGGTCGAGCGCTGGCCCATCTACGGCCTCCTCGACCCTGTGACCGACGTGGCTGCCCAGGCGATGTGCAGCAACCCCTTCCCGACGGCGGTTCCGACATGGATGTATGGGCCCGAGTCCGGTGTCGACTGGTCGCACGGCAACGCCGTGGCTCTCGATGAGGAGCGCAATGCCCTCATCGTCTCGCTGCGCCACCTGAACGCTGTCCTGGCAATTCGCTACGCCGACGACGACGAGGGCGCAGCCGGCGAGCTGCTCTGGCGCCTCGGCCCGGGTGGCGATCTCGAGCTCCTCGGAGGCGACTGGCAGTACCACCAACACGCTCCCGAGGTGCAGGACGACGGTTCTCTGCTCGTCTACGACAACGGCAACGGCCGCCCGGGAACGACGGACGATCCGGCCGCTTCAGCAGGCGAGCCCGCCTACAGCCGAGCTGTGCACTATGAGGTCGACGACGACGACGGCACCGTCCGCCAGTGGCTGGGAGCACCGCTCCGTCGTCGACGGAACGCCCGGTTATGCCTTCTTCCTCGGTGACGTCGATCGGCTCGCCCGAATGGCAACGTCCTCGTCAACCACGGCGGCCTCGCCAACCGGCCCGACGGTGTGTCTGCGCAGATCATCGAAGGCTGTTCCGGAAGGGCCAAGTGGTGGTGAGGTCGTCTGGGAGCTGCGCCTCTTCGACGGCCACCACGTGTACCGGCGGCAGCGTGTGCCCTCCCTCTACACGCCCGCCGGATGAGCGCGAAGAGCGCCCGGGCCGGGGCCCGGGCGCTCCCTGTGGACGTACCGGATCAGCCCGGGACGACGCGGATCCGCATCGACGTGCCGTCGACGGACACCACGCGGATGCGGGTGTTCGTGTCGGGCACGTCGACCCCGGCGCCCGGCAGGGCCGGGTCGAGGTACTCGCGGCTGTCGTCGAAGACCGGCTGGCCGTTCTGGCCCCGGATGTAGCTCGGGGGCCGTTGACGTGGAGCGTGAACGACGGGCCTTCGTCAGTGAGAAGGGCGCGTCGTACACCTGGATCCTCGACCGCCACGGGGCGCCGGTGAGGTTGAAGATGGCCCTGCGGGTGCGAGTCGATCGGCAGGATCAGCCCCTGCCCGGGGTGCTCGCTGGTGTTGTTGTCAGCCTGCGAGGTGTCCCAGTACGAGATGAGCAGGCCGTGCTGGTAGCTGAAGTGCTCCACCAAGTCCGGCTTCGTGTTGGCGAAGCCGAAGTTGTACGGACCGGTCTTCAGGTACTTGTCGTACGACACGTAGCTGCGGTTCGACGCGATGTAGTAGTTCGTCGAAGTCGCCGGTCTCGGTGCCGGTGGTCGACGTGAAGCCGTCGAGGGTCCAGCCCTCGTCGCCGTCCTCGGCGCCGCTCGTCGCACGATCGGTGCCGTCGGCGGTGACGACGATCTCGTCGGCGAAGAAGCCGTCGGGGGCGACGCCACCGTCGGTGCGGTAGCAGGAAGCGCAGCTGCACCGGTCTCGCCGGCGTAGGCGTCGAGGTCGACGTGCACGTCGACCCACTCGCCCTCCGACGACCCGTCGATGGCCGGGCTGTCGCTGGCGTCGCGGATGAACGGCTCGCCGTCGACCGTGCCGTCGAGGCTGGTCCAGGTGGTGCCGCCGTCGTACGCCTCCACGTACAGGTAGTCGAAGTCCGGCTTCGATGTCGTAGCGGGCCTTGAGGTCGAGCGCCGCCGTGGACGTGCCCGTGAGGTCGACCTCCTGCGTCATGCGTGTTCTCGAGGTTGTCGCCGCTGCCGGACCACCACTCGCTCGCCGGCGAACGGGTCGCCGTACTCGATCGTGACGGTCTTGTCGGGCAGGACCACGACCACGCCCTGGGCCTTGGCCGAGTTGTACTCGGCGGCCCGAGGTCGAGTGTCCGGGTCTGGCCGGCCTCGACCACCTCGTAGTCGAGCCAGCCGAGCTGCAGCTTGTCCCAGGCCGACAGGTCGCCGGCGCGGGTGCCGATGGGCTCGCCCTTGCCGCTCAGGCCGGCTCTGGGCCATAGGGTCCACCACTCGACGCCGTTCTCGCCGCCGGCGGTGTCGTAGTGGTCCGGGAGACCGAGGTCGTGCCCGTACTCGTGGGCGATGGTCGACAGGCCGCCGTTCTCCGGCTGGATGGTGTAGTCGCCGACCCAGATGCCGGTGTCGCCGATCTTGGTGCCGCCGAGCTTGTTGTCGGGCGGGCCGGTGATGCCCGCGTCGGTGACGAACGCGTACCAGCGGTGGCTCCAGATGGCGTCCTCGCCCTGGAACGGGTCGCCGTCGGACTCGTCGCCGCCGGCGTGCACGATCTGGAAGTGGTCGATGTAGCCGTCGGGCTCGTTGAAGTTGCCGTCGCCGTCGAAGTCGTAGCGGTCCTCGACTGTCGAACGTCGGCCAGCTCGGCCTTGATCTGCGCCGGGGTGCGCCGGCCGCCTTCTGCTCGGCGACCCAGGCGTTCATGCCGTCCTCGACGAGCGTTCCACGTGTTGTCGCACACGACGTCGTCGCACGGGAAGCCGTTGCGGCGGCCGTAGCGGGCCTCGTTGTAGCGGACCTTGACCCAGTCGGTGACCTCGCCGTCGACCGAGTAGCGGCCCGAGGACTGCTTCTCGTAGTACTTCTTCAGCGACTCGACGTTCTTGCCGGTGCCGAAGTAGAGGTCCTGGAAGTGCTTCTGGTTGTAGTCCGCCTGCCAGGCCGTGGTGTTGTCCTTCGTGCGGTCCGGCTCGGCGATCTGGTTGTGCAGCGGGCCGTCGAAGCGGCGGGCTCGCGAGTCGGGGTCGGTGTCCTGGTCGGGCACTCTGCCTGCCTGCGCCTGCGCCCTGCCGCGCCTGCTCGCGCGCCTGCTCCTGCCTGCCTGCCTGCGCGCGCGCGCGCGCGCGCGCGCGCCTGCGGGTGCCTCACGTTGCCGAACTCGACGAGCAGCGTGAACACCTTGTCGGTGCGCTCGTTGCTCAGCTCGACGTACTGGTCTTGCGGCTCCTCGCTTGCGCCGCTGCCTGGCGTGGCCGTCTCGGCCGACGTGCCAGTGGTCTCGCCGACCTTGACGACCGTGCTGCCGTTGCGCCTCTCGGGCAGGGCCTCGTCCGCTCCAGGACCTGCGGTGAGCGCCTTCTCCTTCAGCGCACGTCGCTTCTCCTCGTGCGGGTTGGGCAGCTCATGGTCGGCTGCGGTTTCTGGCCCCGCGGGCCACGCTGGGCCCGTCGGGTGGCACGCCGCTTCTCGCCGTGCCGACGCTTGGTCCGACCATGGCCAGACCGAGCCCGAGCGCAGCTAGCGCTGCGATGACCTTGCGCATGCTTCCTCCTGTGATGGGATGGTCACCCGCCCATTCACTGATCGCTTGGCTCCGAACCCCCCTCCTGTGCAGGCGCATCTGCCCGAGTACGAAGCCGTTGAGGACCTTAGAGCAGATCGTCCAGCCCTGCCACGGATCCTCCGCGAACCGCCCATTCACCGGCATCTTCTCTGGGCCGGTTGCCTACGGGGAGCGACTTTGCCTGCCTCAAATCGACTGCGCCGATTGTCCTCCGCCGGGTGGGCGCACCCTACCTTGGTGCCCATGACCGAGTTCCGCGTCGAGCAGGACAGCATGGGAGAGGTTCGGGTGCCGGCCGGCCCACTGGGGTGCGCAGACACAGCGGGCCGTCGAGAACTTTCCGATCTCGGGCTGCCCGTGAGCCGTCGCTGATCGCCGCGCTCGCCTCGCATCAAGGGCGCCGCGGCCCAGGCCAACGTGCAGCTCGGCGTCCTCGCCTGACGACATGGCCGACGCCATCAGCGCCGCCGCCGCCGAGGTGGCCGACGGCCGCTGGGACGAGCACTTCCCGATCGACGTGTTCCAGACCGGTTCGGGCACCTCGTCCAACATGAACGCCAACGAGGTCCTCGCCCGCCTGGCCGTCCGAGCGGCTGGGACGCCCGGTCCACCCCAACGACCACGTCAACGCCTCGCAGTCGTCGAACGACGTGTTCCCGTCGGCGATCCACGTGGCGGCTGCACACCAGACACAGACCCTGCTGCTCCCGGCGCTCGAGTACCTGTGCCTGGCGTTGCGGGCCAAGGCGCGTTCGTTCGCCGAGGTCGTCAAGTCAGGCCGCACCCACCTGATGGACGCCACGCCCGTCACGCTTGGCCAGGAGTTCGGCGGCTACGCCGCGCAGGTCTCGCCAGGCGGCGGCGCGCATCAAGGCGACGCTGGGCAACGTCGGCGAGCTGCCGCTCGGTGGCACGGCCGTCGGCACCGGCATCAACTGCCCGCCGGGTTCGCCGCCGACGTGATCGAGCAGCTGGCGCGCGACCTGGAGCTGCCGCTCGTCGAGGCGGGCGACCACTTCGCGGTGCACGGCGCCCGCGACGCCCTGGTCGGCGCTGTCGGGCAGCCTGCGCACGCTGGCGGTGGCCCTGGTCAAGATCGGCAACGACATCCGCTGGATGGCGTCGGGGCCTCGCACCGGGCTGGCCGAGATCCGCCTTCCCGACCTGCAGCCGGGCTCGTCGATCATGCCGGGCAAGGTCAACCCGGTGCTGGTGGAGGCGCTGACCCAGGTATCGGCCCAGGTGATCGGCAACGACGCCGCCGTGGCCTTCGCCGGATCGCAGGGCAACTTCGAGCTGAACGTCTACCTGCCGGTGATCGCCCGCAACCTGCTGGAGTCGATCCGACTGCTGGCCAACGTCACCCGGCTGTTCGCCGATCGCTGCGTGGCCGGCATCGAGGCCGACGTCGAGCGCTGCCGGGCCTACGCCGAGTCGAGCCCGTCGCTGGGCACGTCGCTCAACCCCTACATCGGCTACGACGCCGCCGGCGTCATCGTCAAGGAGAGCATCGCCACCGGGCGCAGCGTCCGCGAGCTGGTCGCTCGAGCAGGGGCTGCTCTCCGAGGAGCAGCTGGACGTCGCCCTCGACGTCCTCGGCATGACCAAGGGCGGGGTGCGCAAGTAGGGCCGCTCAGGCGCCAAGGGCGGGGGAGCCGGAGTAGGGCTTGGGATCGGCGGGCCCGGGGATGTTGGGCCGCGTCCAGCTCATGGCCTTCGCCAGCTCGGACACGGCGTCCCGCCACTCCGGCGGGTCCCACCCCTCGGCAAGGGCGGCGACCGACCGGTCCTGGCGCAGGTGCACGAAGGCGGGTAGCTCGTTGACCCCGATCGCCTTGACGAGGTCGCGGTCGGGGTCGGCGAAGGTGAGCATCCGCTGGGCCCAGGGCCCGAGGAACTCGCGGGTGTCGTCGGCGTCGGCCGGTCACGACGAACGCGATGCGGCAGTCGGCCCCCGCGGAAGTCTTCGAGGATGCGGCCGGCCGTCTCCAGCAGCCAGGCGCTCTCGTAGGTGTAGGGATCGAGGATCACCGCCGCCAGGTGGAACGTGTCAACCAGGCGTCGAGGGTGCGTGGCTCACCGTCGAGCGGCGCGAGCTGTAGGTCACCAGGGGGGTCGGTCGCCACGGCGGAGAACGTAGCGCGAGGTACCCGGCGAGCAGATCCCGCGATGCGCCTCGGAGGGCCCGCATGGTCCTCGCCGCGTTCAACGACACCGCCTACAAGATCGTGCTTCTGCTGCACCTGCCTCGCGGTGCTGGTGGCCTTCTCGCCGTACTTCATCCGCCCCCTGCTGCGCCCGCAGCGGGGGCGAGGGGACCGGCGCCGCCGCTGCGACGCCTACCTGCAGCGGTCCGCCGCACCCGGCGATCGTGCTGGCCGGCTTGCTCGGGCTGGCCTGGTCGGCATCGAGCGACAAGTACTTCGAGTTCAGCCAGACCTGGGTCAGTCTTCGCCCTCCTGCTCTGGATCGTCCAGGTGCGGCTCGTTCATCTTCGCCATCCTGCCGGCGCAGCGCGCCGCGCCGCGGGCGACGCCGGAGCCGCCCAACGGGTGCCCATGTTACCGGCATGATCCATCTGCTCCTGCTCGTCCTGCTGTACCTCATGATCTGGAAACCTGGGTTCCCCGGCTGATTGGCCGAGCGCGGATGGCGTCGGTCGACCGCTAGCGTCGAGTCGATGCACCCGATCGAGCGGCTCCGGTACGTCGCCCGGGCGTCCGGGCGCCACCAGGCGGTGCTCGTGCGGGAGACGGCCCTGGCCCTGTCCGCCTTCCGCGACGACCCCTCGGGCCTCGTCACGGCGTGTCGACGCATCGTCGATCGACACCCCACCTCGGCTCCGCTCTGGTGGCTCTGCGCCACGGGTGCTCACCGCCGCGGACGCCTCGCCGGAGGCCTGGGCGGCGGCCGACGAGATCGCAGGCGATCCGACCGGCGGCCGAGCTGGCCCACGCCTTGCCCGACGAGGCCACCGCCTGCGTGCTCGGCTGGCCCGAGCTGGTCGGCGAGGCGCTGCCCCGGCGCGGCGACGTCGAGGTGCTGGCCGTCGACACCCTCGGCGAGGGGAGCGGCCTGGTGCGCCGGCTCATGCGGGCCGGGATCGACGCCGTCGACGTGCCGACCTCCGGGCTCGGCGCGGCGGTGTCGTCCTACGACCTGCTGCTCCTGGAGGCGGTCGCCGTGGGCCCACCGGCGTCCTTGCCGTGAGCGGGTCGTTGGCCGCGGCCACCGTCGGCCGCCAGGCGCCGTGCCGGTGTGGCTGGTCGTCGGCGTCGGCCGGCTGCTCCCCACCCGGATGTGGGACGCCCTCGCCGTCCGGTCGAGCACGCCAGGCGACCCGTGGGACCTCGATGAGGAGGTCGTGCCCCTCACGCTCGTCGACCGGATGTGCACGTCGGCCGGGCCTCGAGCCGCCAGCCGAGTCCGTCACCGCATCGACTGCCCGATCGCCCCGGAGCTGTTCGACCCGGGCCACGCGCCGGGCACCTACAGGCAGTAGACACACGCCGCCATGTCGCGCCGCGACCAGATCAAGATGACCGACGCCGAGGTGGACGCCTACCTCGCCGGCCGCCACACCATGAACGTCGCCTCCTTCAACCACGACGGCACCATCCACCTCGTGGCCATGTGGTACGCCGTGCTCGACGGGGCGCCCGTGTTCTGGACCTTCGGCAAGAGCCAGAAGATCCGCAACCTCCAGCGCGACCCCCGCATCACCGCCTTGGTGGAGACCGGCGAGGAGTACGCCGAGCTGCGAGGAGCAGAGCTCGTAGGCCAAGGCCAGATCGTGACCGATCCCGCCGAGGTGCAGCGGCTCGGATGGATCATCGCCAACAAGTACCAGGGTCCTCTCACCGAGGAGGCCCGGCCCTTCGTCGAGCAGGTCGGCGCCAAGCGCTTCGCTGTGCGCATCCAGATCGATCGAATCGTCACGTGGGATCACTCCAAGCTCGGTGGTGCCTACTGACGACTTACGGGTAACAATGCAGGGGCCGGCGTCAACCGCCGGCCCCTGAAACGCTGAGCTCTCAGTTCTTCAGGCTCTGCTCGGCAGCATCAGCCGATCCGTAGTCGCCGGACTCGATGCTGTTGTCGCCGGTGTCCTGGTAGTAGCCCTTGGCTGCACGGTCCGCAGAGGCCTCGGTCAGCGCCTCGGAGTCCGAGGTGCGCTGAGCCAGGGCGTCAGCCGAGCCGTGGTCGACGCTGCCGACCGAGTTGCGATCCTCGGTTGCCCGCTCCGCCGCGTCGTACTCGGGCTGGAAGCTGTTGGCCTCGAACCGAGCTGCGAGAGCATCGGCCGATTCGTAGGTGATGGTCGCTGTGCGCTGGCCTGAGACCGGGATCCGGTCCTCCATCGCGTGGTTCATCGAGCCGTAGTCGGCGCTCGCGGCCGCTGCCTCCCAGTTGGCTTCGTGGCCAGTCTGGTCCGAGCTGTCGTTACCGGCAGCACCGACTAGTACCGCCGCGCCGCCGGCGAACACGCCGATGGTTCCGACCAGAGCCAGACGCTTGCCGGCTGAGGAAGTGTTCTGTTGGGGGTGCTTGGGCCCACCCGCCATGATCGCCTCCGGATGTTGTAGGGACTTGCTGTCCCCACGATCGTGACGATCTGGCGGCGATCGCTCTACGTCACGCGTACGCACCACCAATGCGACATCTGACACGTCAGTCGAGGAGCTCTCGGAGGGCGGCGACGTCGTGCACGATGACGTGTTCGGTGTGTGGTGCTGATGAGCCCACGGGCGTGAGGGACGCGAGGCCCCTCGTCGCTGCTTCACGCGTACGTACACCAGGTCGGCGAGGTCTTCCTGGGACAGCGTGATGTCGACCTCGAGGCCGACCTCGGTCCTCCGACCATGCACCTCGGCCAGCTCGGAGAGCAGCCTGGCCAGACGCTGAGTGGTGTCCTGGGTTATCACCTCGTCGTGCTCCGGCGATCCGAGTCATGCAGCTTGTAGGTGACCGCCCGCTCCAGCTCGAGGCCCGCTTGGCCGTGCGCCTCGATGAACTGCAGGAACTCCTCGCCGGTCAGGATCCGGGTCTCCGCCTGAGACAGCGCGACCACCGTGGCCGAGCGGCGCTGATCGTGACCTTCGATGACAGCGAGCTCGCCGATGAGCTGACCTGGACCCACCATGCTCAGCACGATCGGCTGGCCGTCGGCGGCGACAGTGGAGACCTTCATCCACCCGTCGAGGAGCACGACCACGACGCCGCCCGGCGCGCCCTCGGTGAGCACGGTCTCGCCGCGGTCGTAGCGCCGCGCCCTGACCCGCTTGCCGCAGCTGGTCTGCCAAGGCTGTCGGCAGCCCCGCTAGGAACCCACCCGAGCCACCAGCCGCCCCCAGCCCTCCCGACATGCACGCAGTGTCGCACCCCTTGCCGTCCTCGCCTACCAAACATCTCTCGCTGCAGCGTCGCCGCCAAGGGTGAGATGGTCGAGCTGAAGTCTCTACACGCTCCGAGCGTCGCTTCGCTCCGCCTCCGCATGCCGGTCGGGCCGACGCTGGCGCTTGCCCGGCCCGACTCCGCTGGAGCAGCTCTGCGCTAGTTGACGGCGGCTTCGAGCGTCTTGATCGCTTCGGCTTGGGTGAGAGTGCGGCGGCGCCCGCTCGACGTGCAGGCTCCCACCGATGCGGCCGTCGACGGTGACAACACCGTGGCCCTCGGCCTGGGCCTCGTCGAAACGCTTCGATGATCCGCCGCGGACCTTGGCGATCTCGTCGGCGGACGGGGCAAACACGCGGTTGCACGGCTCCAGCTGGCTCGGATGGATGAGCGTCTTGCCGTCGAAGCCCAGCTCGCGACCTTGGCGGCACTCCGCCTCGAAGCCCTCGGCGTCGGTGATGTCGTTGTAGACACCATCGAGGATGGCCTTGCCGGTTGCGCGCGGCGAGCAGGCAGAGGCTCGAGTCCTCCAAGCAGGGGCTGGCGGCCCGGGAACGTGCTCGGCCTGCAGCTCCTGGGCGAGATCATTAGTGCCCATGACGAGCACCGTCAGGCGCTCGGACGCAGCACAGATGTCGTCGGCGTGCAGCATGGCCGACCGGCGTTCTCGAGCATCGCCCAGACGGCGGCACGGTCGGGGTGCCCGCCTGGGCCTCGAGAGCCGTCTCGATGGTGTGGACTCGGCCCCCGAGTCACCTTCGGGATCACCACGCGGCGGGCCCGGCGGCGGCCGCCGCCCGCAGATCGTCGTCGTGCCAGGCCGTCCCCAGCCCGTTGACGCGGATGATGACCTCACGTGGCGCCCGTAACGACCCGAGGCGGCCGCCTCGCACACACGGTCGCGGGCGTCGGCCTTGGCGTCGGGTGCGACTACTCCTCGAGGTCGAGGATCAGCGTGACGCCGGCAGGCAGCGTCTCGGCCTTCACCAGCGCCCGCTCGTTGGCACCGGGCATGTAGAGGACCGACCGCCGCGGTCGCATGGCGATGTCGCTCATGACTCTTCTTCCGGCCTGCTGGCGTAGAGCTTGGCCAGCTCTGGGTCCTTGGCTGCCAAGGCGTCGGCCAGCTCGACCATCACCCGGCACTGCTTGACCGACGCGTCGTCCTCCATCTTCCCGTCGATCATCAGCGCGCCCTGCCCGTGCCGTCGCCGATGGCCGCGATCACCCTCCGGGTGTGGCTGACATCCTCGACCGACGGGGAGAAGACCCTGCGGGCTATGTCGATCTGTGCCGGGTGCAGGCTCCACGCCCGCCCGACGCAGCCGAGCAGGTAGGCGTTGCGGAACTGGTCCTCGCAGGCGACGGTGTCGGCGATGTCGCCGAAGGGTCCGTAGAAGGGCAGGATCCCAGCCGCTGCGCAGGCGTCGACCATGCGGGCGAGGGTGTAGTGCCACAGATCCTGCTGATAGATGGTGCGATCGGCCTCGATGTCCGTGGCTCCGTCAGGTCCGGTCGCGGGCGGGTCCTGGCGCACCAGGTAGCCAGGATGGCCACCGCCGACCCGCTGTCGTCTTCATGCGACGGTTGGCTGCCAGGTCGGCCGGTCCCAGCGAGAGGCCCTGCATACGTGGGCTGGCGGTGCAGATGGCCTCGACGTTGGCCACGCCGGTGCCGTTCGAGGAGAGCGTGCACGAGCAGAGGGCCGGTCGAGACCCGCCTTGGCCTCGAGCTGGGCGAGGAGGCGGTCGACGAAGTGGATGTCCTCGGGGTCCCTCGACCTTGGGGATCATCACCACGTCGAGCTTGTTGCCTACCTCCGTGACCGCAGTGGTGAGGTCGTCGAGGCACCACGGTGAGTCGAGGCGAGTTCACGCGCGTCCATAGCTCGACAGTCCGAACGAGTCCCACGTCCGCCCCACGTCGACCAGGCCGGCGCGTGCCGCCTCCTTGTCAGTGGCCCGGCACGCCGTCCTCGAGGTTGGCGAGCAGGATGTCGACCTTGGTTGCAAGGTCTGGCGCCTTGGCCACCATCTTGGGGTTGGAAGCGGGGAAGAAGTGGATCATCCGCGACCGGCGGGAAGGGGATCTCCCGGACGGGGTCCGGCGCCCCGACCGCCAGCGGGCGGAAGAAGTCCTTGGGCGAGCGCATGCCCGCAGACTAGGGACCGTCAGCCAGGTGGCCCCAACTCCGTGACGTATGGTTTCGCCGGCGACGCGAGCTCGGGGGGAACACCATGAGGACGATGGCGGGTCGGCGGCGTTGGCGGGCGCTGTTGGCGTCGCCGCTGGTGGTGGCTTGGCAGCCTGCGAGCCGGTACCGCACCCGAGCTTCAGCGTGCGAGGAGCCCGAGTCGGCCGTGACGCTCCGTCTGCTGTCCGGGGACGCCTCGCAAGCGGTGGTGACAGCGACCGCGGCGGGCGAGACGGTGCCCGGCCCCGGCGTGTGGCGGGTCGACCGCTCCGACGGAGACGTGGTCGAGCTACCGGCCGGGAGCCGACGAGATCAGCACGACGGGTGAGCGGGTGCCGGTCCGGGCCCGACGCCGCTGTGGTCAGCCGGCACGGTGCTCACACCGCCGAGCACCGTGATGTCAGAACACCTGACCTTCGCCCTGTTCGTGGACACCGATGGTCAGGTCAAGACCTGGGAGACGGCGACCGGCACCGTGACGGCGGTGGAGACCGGCTTCCCGCGACCACCGGTGACCACCTCGGCGATCGCCAAGGGAGTGTCCGACGACGGCCGCACGGTGCAGTACGAGCTGCAGGGCGGCCCGCCGATCGAGCGCTTCGTCGACCTAGACGCAGGCGCAGCAGTGGACCGGCCTCATCTAGATCCAATCGACGGTCCTGGGGACGAGTTCTGTGCTCGCACCATCGGGCTCAGCTATGGCACACGTCCACGAGGCCTCGTACCACGACTTCTACTGCTTTTGCGTCCAGATCGTCGAGTCGTGGGTCGAAGTCGGCGAACATCCCGAGCGGCGACGTCGTCCGCCGATTCACCAACGAGAGCGATGAGAGCCTGGATTCGGTAGTCATCTCGCCCAACGGTCGCTGTCCGCTGGGCGCACCGAGAGCGCTTCGGCAGCAGCGGCAACGGCTGCACATCCGCTCCCGCGACCACGTTCTGTGTCGTGTCGTCGAGCATCGTGGCGATCCGGTCGGGAAGGGCGTGTTTGCGTACCCCACCGGACGGAACGAGCTGGGATCGATGGACAGCGAGAGGCTGCTCTCTGGTGTTCGACCGCTTCTTCACCGAGTATCCGGTCTTCAATGTCCGCGGACCTGTGCGAGTCCTCGACTCGACATCGAACTTCCAGGAGACGCTCTCGACCGCGGTCGCCTACACCGAGTCAGATCCTCTCGACTGTCTTGCCTTCGGATCCCAGACCCCGCCCTGCACCGGACAGGGCTACTCCGCGGGCGCGGAACATCCTCCGACTACGGCCGGCTCATCGCCACGACCACGACCTCGGGTACCGGCTGGTACGAGTACGAGGCCGACCCACCCGCTCCGTGATCCTGCTGCTCGCTGGTTCTGTGGACGCCACGTGCCCAGAGCGGGCACCTTCAGTCCACAGAAATCGGATGGCTGGGTTCGGTACGGTGCCAGTCCATGGCGAGCACGTACGAGCGTGGGCTGCACGAGGTCGGAGACGGGACTTGGGCCTGGCTGCAGCCGGACGGCGGGTGGGGCTGGAGCAACGCCGGGCTCGTCGTCGACGGCGACCGACGCTGCTCGTCGACACGCTGTTCGACCTGCCGCTCACCGCGGAGATGCTCGTCGCCATGCGCGCCGCCATGCCGGCCGTGGCCAGATCGACGGGTGGTCAACACCCACGCCAACGGCGACCACTGCTACGGCAACCAGCTCGTCCGCGGCGCCGAGATCGTCACGTCCGCGCCGAGCGCCGCGGAGATGGACGAGGTGCCGCCCGCGATGCTCGCCGCGTTCGTCGCCGCTGCGCCGACCTGGGCGAGGACGGCGACCTCGTCGACGATCTTCGGCCGCTTCGACTTCGACGGCATCGAGCCCGAGCGCCCCCACCCGGACCTTCGACGGCCCCTCGAGCTGGCGGTGGGCGACCGCACGGTCCCGCTCGTCGAGGTCGGGCCCGGCCCACACCGGCGGCGACGTCGTCGTCCACGTCCGACGCCGGCGTCGTCTTCACCGGCGACCTCGTGTTCCACGGCGGCACCCCGTCGTGTGGGCCGGACCGGTGGCCAACTGGATCGCGGCGTGCGACCGCCTGCTGGCGCTGGACGCCGCGACCGGTGGTGCCCGGGCCACGGACCGGTCGGCGACCGCCAGGCGGTCGAGGACCAGCGTGGCTACTTCGAGTGGCTGGTCGCCGAAGGCACCCCGCGCCTCGACGCCGGGATGTCCCCGCTCGACGCCGCCCTCGACCTCGCCGGCGGGCCCTACGAAGGCTGGGGCGAGGCCGAGCGCCTCGTCGCCAACCTCATCGTGCTGTCGCGCGACCTCGGCCAGCCCGACCGACGACGTCATGACCCTGTTCGGCGACATGGCCGCCCTTGCGGGCTAGGCGCCAGGCTCGAAGCCTGGCGGCGCCAGCTCGAAGCCGGCGAACTCGAAGGCGGGCGACACCGTGCAGCCGACGAGTGTCCAATCGCCGCTGCTCGCCGCCGCTTGCCACCACCCTGACGGCACCAGGACCTGCGGCTCCGCACCGTCGAGCAGGTCAGGGCCGAGGGAGCGGTGAGTGGCGGGCGTCGTGACGTCCGGTGACAGCGAGAGGCGAAGCGGCGAGCCGGCGTAGTGGTGCCAGAGCTCGTCGGCATCGACCCGGTGCCACGCCGAGCTCTCTCCGACGGCCAGCAGGTAGTAGATGGCGGATCCCGCTCCCCGGCCCGGTCCTCGCACGTCGCGCCAGGTCTCCCGATAGTGGCCGCCTTCCGGATGTGGCTCGAGCCCAAGCTGATTGATGACCTCACGTGCGTCCACCTGCGTATCGTCGCGCCATGCCCTCAGACCTGTTGCTCAAGTGGATGAACGGCACGCACCGTGTGATCATGAAGGCCAGTGGTGGGCGGCTCGGTTGCAGACGCCATGGGCATGCCCGTGCTCGAGCTGACCACGACCGGCCGCAAGAGCGGCCAACCCCGATCCGTCATGCTCACGTCGCCAGTGCAAGAGGGCGACACCATCATCGTGGTCGCCTCTCGCGGCGGCGACGACGTGCACCCAGCCTGGTTCCTCAACCTGCAAGCCGATCCCAAGGTCGAGGTCAAGCTCAAAGATGGCCGTAAGCGGCCATGCGAGCCCGAGTCGCCACGCCTGAGGAGCGGGAGCGTCTCTGGCCCCAGGTGACTGCTGATCACTCGAACTATGCCGGCTATCAGCGCCGGACGGACCGCTAAGATCCCGCTGGTGCTGCTCGAACCGGTCGACTGAACCCGAGGCTCGGCGATGGACTGGAACCGCTACCTCGAGCTACTGGTAGCAGACGGGTCGCTGCTGGCCTCGACGGCGCGCGACGGTGACCTCGCCGCCTGCTCGATACCGACCTGCCCCGGCTGGATCGTGCGTGACGCCGTCGCCCACACCGCCAGTGTGTACCAGCACAAGATCGCGTGCATGCGCCTGCAGCGGGCCCCGGAGGAGGACGAGTACCCGACGCAGCCACCCGGGGGAGCCGAGCTGCTGGACTGGTTCCGCGACTCTCTTGCGGCGCTGCGCGCCGAGCTCCGCGAGCGCGGCCCCGACGCCAAGTCCTACACCTGGTGGCCCGACGACCAGACCGTCGGATTCTGGTACCGGCGGATGGCGCAGGAGACGGCCGTGCACCGCGTCGACGTCGAGACGCGCACGACGCACGTGACCCCGATCGACGACCAGCTCGCGGTGGACGGCATCGACGAGGTCCTCGAGCGGTTCCTCGGCGGAGACTGGTCGGACGATCCGCCCGAGGAATGGCAGGGTGTCTCGCCGGAGGCCGGGGCCGGCCGCACCGTCGCGGTTCGCAGTGGCGACCACGCCTGGCGCGTGACGATGTCGCCGAGCCGCATGGACCTCTCCCGGGAGGCGGGACCGCGCGGACGCCACGATCACCGGCGAGCCGTCCGAGGTGCTGCTTGCCCTGTGGGGACGCCGACCAGACGACAGCGTCGCCGTCGACGGTGATCCCGCGGCGACGCGCGCCCTTCCGCGACCGGCTCTACCTCGCGACCCAGTGAGCGACTGGTGTTGTCGGCGTTCCCCGGCCACGCAGGCCGCGGCTTTCCGCTCGCTCCTCTTCGCCTGGCGGCTCCGTCGCTGGACCACCTCGGCGGTCCGCGCCGTTATCCGCCGTAGCGCTCCACGATCTCTTCCTGGGCGAGCTGGCGCCTCCTCGGGGTCGAGGCCGCTCGATCGCCGCGCCCGGCGTTGGCGCAGCAGGTCCCAGCACTGGTCGAGCGTGATCTCCACGTCGCGGATCCGGGCCTGCTCTTGCTCGGACAGGCCCTCGCCGGCGTGCGAGCGCTCGAGGTTGTGCTCCTCCTCGGCCAGCTCGCTGATCCGGCGCACGATCTCCGTATCGTCCATCACACCCTCCTCTGCCAGCGGGTGACAGCCGGCAGCTCGACGTCGCCATACCCGTTGCATCTCGCCTCATCCGGCGTCAGCTCGAACAGAACGTAACGATCCGCGGGCCGAGGATAGGTCGCTGCTGTCGCCGCGGACAGCGCGCATTGATGAGTCATCCAACAGGCGCCCTGTGCCGCTGACCCAGTACTCGCCTCCGCTGCCCTCGTTGTCGGGTACGCCGCTGTGCAACGCTAACGAGCGTCGCTCTCGGAGGTCGCGGGCCTTGGGAGAAGTCGGCTCCATGAAGACGAAGAGGTGGCCCTCCCCGATGATCGGTTGCACGGGATGGACCCTGGGACGGCCGTCGGCGTGGACCGTGGCCAGGTAGGCGGGCCCGCTCGTGAGTCGACTGACCCCGAAGGCGGCGAGCTCCGGTGCGTCGCTTTCGAGGTCCCTCCAGCCAGCCATGAACGGGTCAGCCTGCGACCAGGCGGCGGGCGATCACCTTGAGGCAGAGCGTCTCGTCGGCGCCCTCGAAGATCGACAGCACGCGGGCGTCGACGAAGTAGCGGCTGACGGCGTACTCCTCGGCGTAGCCCATGCCGCCGTGGATCTGCATCGCCTCGCGGGTGACCCACTCGGCCGCCTTGCAGACGTAGGCCTTCACCATCGACGCCTCGAGCGTGCCCTCGCCCCTTGGCCATCAGGCGGGCGACCTCGTAGGGAACTGGCGGGCGGCCTGGATGACGACGGCCATGCGGGCCGAGCTTCGCCTGGGTGAGCTGGTACTCGGCGATCGGCTGGCCGAACACGACGCGGTCCGTCGGCGTACTCGCGCGCGGCCTCGTAGGCGGCCTGCATCACGCCGACGGCCCGCGCCGCGGTCTGCAGCCGGCCGTTCTCGAAGCCGGCCATCTGGTAGTAGAAGCCCTCGCCGACGCCGTCCTCGCCGCCGATGAGGTTGCTCGGCCGGCACGAACCAGTCCTCGAAGCGCGATCTCGTAGGAGTGCATGCCGCGGTAGCCGATGGTGTCGATCGGCGCGGCCCTCCATCTTGCCCGCCGCCGTCCTGTCGGTCGAGCTCGAAGCCGTGGCCGTCGCCGCGGGCCTTGGGCACGATGAACATCGACAGGCCCTGGTGGCGGATCGGGCGGTCGGGGTCGGTGCGGGCGAGCAGCATCAGCACGTCGGCCCGCGCCGCGAACGTGCACCACGTCTTCACGCCGTTGATCAGGTAGCCGCCGTCGGCCGCGCGTGCGCCGGTGACCTTGATCGCGGCCGACGTCGGAGCCGAAGTCGGGCTCGGTGACGGCGACCGCGTTCATGACCTCGGCGCGTGGCCAGCTGGGGCAGCCACTCCTGCTTCTGCTCCTCGGTGCCGCCGCCTGCGAGGGCCCGGGCGAGGATCTCGGGCCGGGTGATCAGCGAGCCGCCGGCGCCGAGCGAGCCGCGGGACAGCTCCTCGGTGGCGACGACCATGCCGATGTACTCGGACTCGCCGCCGCTGGCGTAGCCGCCGTACTCCTCGGGGATCGACAGGCCGAACGCGCCCATCTCGGCGAGCCCGGAGATGATGTCCTCGGGGATGTCGTCGTTGTCGCGGTGGATGTGCTCGGCGATCGGGCTTCAGCTTCTCGTCGGCGAAGCGGCGGAAGGTGTCCTGCACCATCTCGAAGTCGTCGTCGAGGTGGCGGGGCCCGTCCTGGCCGGCGAGCGCCGGCGAGGAACGCCGGGTCGCGGTAGGTGGCGACGAACTCGCGGGCGCCGTCGAGCGCGCCCGGCTCGACGCCCCACTCGGCCTCGCGGCCGAAGAGCTTGCCGGCGAGGTCGGCGACGGCGTCGGCGACGAACGCGCAGGTGATGCGCGCCTCGACGTCGCCCTTGCGCGCCGTAGTCGAGCAGCGGCTGGCGGTCTCGCACCGCGGCGGCGGCGTGGGCGACGTCGTAGGCGAGCACCTGGTTGTCGTCGATGCCGTGCTCGGCGAGGCCGGCGCGACGGCTGCGTCGACGACGACGTTGGCCGGCCTCGATGGCGGCGCGCGGCCTGGATGAGGGCGTCGGTCATGGCGCGGAGGTTACCGACGGGTAACCGATCGGCTCACATTGGCCCGTGCGACCGACGTCTGCGATCGCCGGTCGTCCGGCACCACGGTGGCGGCGCCGCCCCTGCGGCTCGCTCGATGGCCTCGGTGAGTGCGTGGGCGATCTCATCGTTGCCCGCATGACGGTCCACGACCGCCCGTTCGGCCGCTACCTCGAGGACTTCGTCCCCGGCGACGTCTACCGGCACTGGCCGGGCAAGACGATCACCGAGTACGACGACCACCTGTTCTGCATGATCACGATGAACCACCACCCGTTGCACACCAACGAGTGGTTCGCGGAGAACGAGACGGTGCAGGGCAGGAACGTCGTCGTCGGCAACCTCGTGTACTCGCTCGTGCTCGGGCATGAGCGTGCCCGACGTGAGCGGCGCGGCGATCGCCAACCTCGAGGTCGAGACGCTCCTGCACGCAAGCCGACCTTCCACGGCGACACGATCTACGCCGAGACCAAGGTGATCGACGTCAAGGAGACGTCGAAGGGCGACCGGGGCATCGTCACGGTCGAGACGAAGGGCATCAACCAGCGACGGCGAGGAGGTCTGCTTCTTCCGGCGCAAGGTGATGGTCTGGAAGCGCGACTGCGGCCCCCAACCGCGAGCGCCCCTACGGCGACGACCGTTCTGCGACGACGACTGAGCGTCGGCCCCGCCCCGATCCTCGACGCCGCGGCGGTGGCTTCGGCCGGCGCGGCGGCTACGAGAGCCGCCCGTCCGCCTACCCCGAGGCGGCCGTCGGCGGTGCTCGTCCGGGAGCTCGGATATCGCGGCCCGGCTCGCGGTGTGCGACCTCGCCGCCGGCACCGGCAAGCTGACCCGCCTGCTCGAGCCCGGCGCCGACGTGGTGGCGTCGAGCCGGTCGCCGGCATGCGCGAGCAGGCCCGGGCGGTGTGCCCGCCGCGACGGGTCGTGGACGGCACGCCGAGCGCATCCCGCTCCCGACGGCTCGGTCGACGCCGTCACGGTCGCACAGGCCTTCCACTGGTTCGACGCGCCGCCTGCGCGCGAGATCGCCCGCGGTGCTCCGCCCCGGCGGGCGGCTGGCGATCGTGTGGAACGAGCGCGACGAACGCACGCCATGGGTGGCAGAGATGAGCCGTCGGATCGGATGGCATCAGCGGACGGTCTCTGTGTACGAGCACGTGCCCTGGGCGGCCGTCGTAGCGGCCAGTGGTCACTTCCATCCCTTGCAGGAACGGGTCGCGGAGTGGGACCAGGCCGTCACGCTGTGACCTTCTCGCCGACCGGGTGCGGTCCATCTCCTACATCGCTGCCATGCCGACGTCGGCGCGCGACAGCCTCGTCAAGGAGGCGGTCGGCCTCGTTGCTCGTGAGCCCGAGCCGTTTCCGCTGCCTGACGCGGTGCCGGGCGCAATGGACACGACGCGTGGACTGACTATCGCTCGTTGACGTATTCGACGACGAGTGGGTTCACGACGTCGGGAAGCTCAACATGCAGGAAGTGCCCGGCGCCCTCCACGACCTCCATGCGGGAGCCCGCTGTCAGCTCGCGGCGTGGCGAGTGGGGCCAGGTCGACGCCCATGCAACCGTCGGTGGAGCCGTGCAGGTAGAGGGTCGGGCGCTCGAGGGGCGTGGTGCCCTTGGCCTGGACCTCGTCGAGCGCAGGGTCCACGCCGACGCCCGACCAGGGTGGCGCGGTAGTAGCCGAGCGCGGCGGCCAGGTTGGCCGGGTCACGTAGGCAGTCCTTCACCCTCGGCAGGTCCTCAGAGGCGGTCGTAGCCCGGGGACCAGTCCGCCCAGAGCCGGTCGATGAAAGCAAGGTCGTCCATCGGCACGGCCATGTCGGCGAGCGGGTGCTGGAAGAAGAACATGTACCAGGACCGCTGCAGCTGGTCGAAGGAGAAGAAGGCAGTGGTCAGCGCAGCGGGAGGGGGAACGGCCATGGTCACGACTCGACGCCAGCGGTGCGGCTCATGGTTGGCCGCGATGTAGGCGGCGAACGCGCCCCAGTCGTGTCCGACGAGGACCGCGTCGTCGTTGCCGCCGAAGGCTTCGTGGAGCGCGGAGGCATCGAGCCCCAGCACGGCGGTCTGGTAGCAGCCGTCCTCGGGCACAGCCGTAGGGGCGTAGCCGCGTAGGAACGGAGCGACGGCGTGGAACCCGGCGTCGGCGAGTGCGGGCAAGAGGTGCCGC
>CAVTIA010000009.1:0-60365 GCA_963734635.1 uncultured Acidobacteriota bacterium | reverse complement strand
CGCATTGGTCGGATGTGAAGAACTACATCGCCGGTGCGGTACGTAATGGGAACGCGGGCAACGCCGCCTCGTTTGCCTACGCACCGAACACGAGCTTTCGGGGCTCCCGTGACACGCGATGGCGTGCGGTGAACGGGCGCGTCACCTGGCAGGCGACGCAGCAGCACAAGCTGAGTCTGTTCGTCGATCTGCAGGACCGGTGCAGCTGCGTGGATACGCGTGCGCTGACATCGCCCGAGGCGTCCGCGAACTTCGAATTTCCCGCCAAGCGGCTGGTGACGGCCACGTACACCGCTCCGCTTACGAGTCGACTTCTGGCCGAGGCGGCTTTTGCCCGCAAGCCCGAGGACTGGGGATACTTTCAGCCGAAGGGCGGCGACGACGCGGCCGCGCTCGTGGGTATCCAGGACCAGGCCACCGGCGTCTTCTACCGCGGGCCGCGACCGATGTTCATGACCTCGATGCGGTTCAGGGCCGAGCTGGTGGACAACAGTTGGCGTGCGTCATTGGCGTACGTGACCGGCGCGCACTCCGCGAAAATCGGGTACCAGGACCACATCGGACGCGTGCTCAACAACTTCAATCTACCGGTCGCCGGTAATCTGTCGTACCTGTTCAACGGCGGCAATCCCGTGCAGATCACGTTGCGGGCGCCCTACAACTCCGAGACGCACGTGCACGACGGAGGCATCTACGCGCAAGACCGCTGGACCATCGATCGTCTCACGCTGAACCTGGGCATTCGATACGACTTCTATCGCACCAGCTACCCGACGCAGACGCTCGGGCCGACCGTCTACACTCCGACACGCAACGTGACGTTCGACGGAGATGACATCGCGAGCTTCGACGACATCACGCCAAAGCTCGGCGTCGTCTACGACCTGTCCGGGAACGGGCGCACCGCGGTGAAGGCTTCGCTGTCGAAATACGTCGCACAACTTACCTACACGGGCACGTTTGCGGACACGGCGAATCCCGCGAATCGCACGGTGCAGTCAGTCAACCGCGCGTGGAACGACACGAATCCGAATTTCCAGGTGGACTGCGACCTGCTCAATCCACTGTTGAACGGCGAATGCGGGCAGATCAGCAATTTGAACTTCGGCAACCCGGTGCCGAGTACGACGTACGATCCCGACATTCTGCGCGGCTGGGGCAAGCGTGAGTACAACTGGGAAGGGTCGGTCAGCGTGCAGCATCAGGTCGTGCAGAACGTCTCGGTGGAAGTCGGCTATTTCCGTCGGTGGTATGGCAACTTCCTGGCGACAGACAATCAGCTGGTAAGCGCGACCGACTTCGAGACGTTCAGTGTGGCCGCCCCCGGCGACGCGCGGCTTCCTGACAGCGGCGGTCAGAGAATTTCAGGCCTGTACGACGTCGTCCCGACGCGTTTCGGGCAGACGAGGAACCTGCTGACATTTGCCGAGAACTACGGCACGCAGATCGAGAACTGGCAGGGTTTCGACGTCAACGTGAACGCGAACCTGGGCACGATGATGGTGCAGGGCGGACTGAGCACTGGCCGTCGCCTGACCGACAGCTGCGAGATCCGCGCAGCGCTTCCAGAGACGGCCCCGTTGAACCCATACTGCCGTGTCGAGGAGCCGTACCTGATGCAACTGAAGGCGCTGGCTGCCTACACGCTGCCGCGCGTCGACGTGCAGCTTGCGGCGACGGTCCAGAGCATTCCCGGTCCCGTGGTCAGCGCAAATGTCGTCTACCCGTCTGGCGTGATTGCCGGGACCCTTCTCCGGCCGCTTTCGGGTAACCTCGCGACCGCGGTGGTGAACGCGATTCCCACGGCCACGGAGATACGGCGATCGGCTGAACCAGCTGGATCTTCGCATCGGCAAAATCGTGCGGCTCGCCCGTGCTCGTGTGGCGTTGAACGTCGACTTGTTCAACGCATTGAATTCCAATGCGGTGCTCACCGAGAATGCGAGCTTCGCCGTGTTCCGGCAGCCGCTTGCCGTGCTGAACCCGCGGTTGGTGAAGTTCAGCGCGAACGTTGATTTTTGAGACAGGTCAACGGCGAGGCTCCGCAGCATCGGATATGAACAGCGAGCTTTGGCTGGTGTGAGAGGGACGACATGAGAGCCTTGAAGATCGTGCTGGTTACGGCTGTACCCTGCGGCGCTCGCGGTCGCGCTGGTGGTGTCTGGCCGGGTTCCCGTCCAGGCGCAGGCCCGTACGGCACGGCAGGTGGTCGACGCTGCCGCCGCCGCGCTTGGAGGCGCTGAGAAGCTTCGTGCGGTCAGGAACATCACGCTGGTTGGCTATGGCCAATACGCGTACCAGTTTGGCGGCGGCCGCATCACCGGCGAGCCTACTGCGCCGGAAAAGTACATCGCCGCCAACGAGCTGCGGCGCGTCTATGACCTCGAACACAACAGGTTCCAGCTCGTCGAGCGAAGGAGCATGCTCTTCCCGTTTCTGGCTCCGTTCGGCCACAGTTGGGCCGTCATCACGCAGGTCCTGGACGGCGACATCGCCTACGACGTAACGGCTGGTAAGACGGTGCGCGTCGCTCGTGAAGGTGACGGGGCGCTGCAAGTCGACGGCGTCCATGCGCGACGGATGCTGATGATGACCAACCCCGTCGTCCTCGTGCGCGCGCTGTTGGATCCAGCGACGCAGTTATCAGCGCCGCGGCGGCAGGGCACGTTGAACGTCATCGACGTCACCCTGAAGCAGGGGGACCGGCTCACGGCGGCGTTTGCCAGCACGGGCCTGCCGGCGTGGATCCGCTGGGCGGGCCGCCAGACCAACGTGGGCCAGATGAACTTCACGACGACGTTCAGCGGCTGGTCTGATGCCACGGGCGCGAGCGGCATTCTGCTGCCGCTCGCCTACCAGACGCGCATCAGCTACCGCGACGTCGATTTCTTCAAGTTGTACGTGGACGCGTACCAGGTCGATAGTGCCATTCCAGACCTCGTCGCGCCCGAGTCAGTACGCACTGCGCAGGAGCCTCCGTCGTACCCGGTTCCGACAATCACATCGCAGGCGATCGGCAAGGGACTCTGGCGCGTCAATCAGGGCGGCACGACCATCATCGAGTTTCGCGATCACCTGGTGTTGTACGAGCTCGGGGTCAATGTGGCAGTTGCGAAGGCCGTGATCGCTCACGCCCGCACACTTGCGCCGGGAAAGCCGGTCACGCACCTCATTCCGAGCCACAATCATTTCGATCACACCGCCGGGCTGCGCCAGGCGGTAGCCGAAGGGCTCACCATTGTCCAGCGTCGCGGCAGCGAACCGCAATTCCGCGATATGGTGGCGCACCAGGCGCCGGATTATCCGGACGATCTCGCACGCAATCCGAAACCGCTCAAGTTCCTCGCGGTGGACGAGCATCTGCGCATGTCGGACGACATGCAGACGCTCGACCTCTACTGGGTGCGCAACAACGGCCACATGGCCGACGTGCTTGCCGGCTACATCCCGTCCGAACGGCTGATGATGGAAGGCGACCTCGTGACTGCCGCGTTCGAATGGCAGCACTGGCCCGACGGGTTCCGCGACCTGATTACGAAGTACAACCTGACGGTGGAGCGCATCTCACCCGTGCATGCTGTGGGCCTCGCGCAGGGTCAGTCGACGCTTACACGGGCGCAGGCAGACGATCTGCTCAAGGGCGGCACCGAGCGGGCGCGGGAGCATTGCGCCGCGGAGCTCGCCAAGGGGAACTATCACCCCGGCTGTCCGATTCAAAGCAGAGTACGATTGACGACCGTGGCAGCAGGACGTTGGACAACAAGCGTTAAGCCTTGGGCACTGGGCGTGTGCGCTGCGATGGTGCTTGGGAATGCGGCACTGGCGCACGCGCAGAGCGACATCACCGGCGAATGGGGGCGCGGCTGCACGAGGATGCGCCCGAGCGTGGCGGCGGCCCCGACATCGGCGAGTACGCAAGGACTCCCGATCAACGAAGCTGCGCGGTTTCACGCCGATACCTGGAGCTCGTCGCTCTGGACGGTACCAGAGCATCAGTGCATTCCGCATCCCGCCGACTACGGGCCAAATTTTTCCGGTGTCCGCATCTGGAAGGACGTTGACCCCGTCACGCAGGAGGTAATCGCCTACCACACCAACATCGCGTGGATGAACCCGGTGCGCACGATCTGGATGGACGGGCGTCCCCATCCGGGCCCAAACGCGCTGCGCACATGGGAGGGGTTCTCGACTGGCCGGTGGGACGGCGACATGCTCACGGTCGAAACGACGCACATGAAGACGGGATACCTGCGACGGAACGGCGTACCGCGCAGCGAGAAGGCGACGCTGCGCGAGCACTTCATTCGCGTCGGCGACGTCCTGACGTGGATCAGTATCGTCACCGATCCGGTCTATCTCACCGAGCCATACATCAAGAGCCGCAACTTCCAGCTCGACCCGGGCTATCAGGTCACCTTGTATCCCTGTTCGATCGACGTTGAAGTACCGCGGCCGGAGGGAGAGATTCCTCATTACCTGCCTGGCGCCAACCCCTACCTGCACGAGTTCACGACGAAACATCGCCTGCCGCCTGAGGCGGCTCGCGGGGGTGCCGAGTCCATGTATCCGGAGTATGCGGGCCGGTTGAAAGCAGGAACGCGGTGAAAATCGCAGGCGGTCTCATGGCCGTGGTTGCGACCGTCGTGACGATCGCCACCCCTCGGGTTGGTGCGCAAGCCGCTCTGGATGTCGTTCACGTGCGCGGCGGCATCTACATGATCGCCGGCCCAGGCGGCAACACCACGATCCAGGTTGGCGTCGACGGCGTACTGCTCGTCGATCCACAACCGGCGGCGAGCAGCGACGCGCTCTTGCGGAGATCGCGAAGCTCTCCGACAAACCTGTTCGCCACGTGCTCAATACGAACGGAGACGACGATCACGTCGGAGGCAATGCCGTTGCGGCCGCGGGCAAGATCCTGGCGGGTGGGAATACGCGTCCGCAACGGTGTATTCCAGCGGCGGCGCCGCCATCTGGGCTCACGAAAACGTATTGGCGCGGCTTACGAGCGAAGGCGGAGCCGCAGCGGTGTGGCCTACAGACACTTATTTCGTCGCCCAGAAAGACCTGTACGTGAACGGCGAGCCTGTCCAGTTGTTGCACACGCCGTCGGCGCACACCGACGGCGACTCGCTCGTAATGTTCCGCCGCAGTGATGCGGTGAGTGCCGGCGATGTATACACGCCCGACCGGTACCCGGTGATCGATTTGGCAAAGGGGGGAAGCATCAACGGGTTGATTGACGCGCTCAATCACCTGCTGCGACTGACGGTTCCGGAGTTCAATCAGCAGGGTGGCACGCTCGTGATCCCTGGGCACGGGCAACTGTCCGACGAAGCCGACGTCGCCGAATACCGCGACATGGTGACGTTCGTCCGCGATCGGATTGCGGACATGGTCAAGAAAGGGATGACGCTCGATCAGGTAAAGGCAGCCAGGCCCACGCTCGACTACGACGGCATCTACGGCGCCGACAAGGGAGCTCTGTTCGTGGAACAGGTGTATCGGAGCTTGAGCAAATGACTCGCGACGGACGCCGCGCAGGTTCGGATCTGTCGATCTGCCACCTGCCGTTCTATCTCTTCGTCTTCGTTGCGGCTTTGACTGTATCCGGCACTGCTGCTCAGGGACCGCCTGCCGGTCGTCAAGGCGGTCCTCCCGTCGGCCGCGAAGGGGGAGCACCGCCCGAGGGACGTCAAGGAGGAGCGCCCGCGGGGCGTCAGGCCGGTCCACCCCCAACTGCGCGTGCCGCAGCGCCGACCGACCTCACGGGTCAGTGGGTCGCGATCGTGACCGAGGACTGGCGATGGCGGATGGTGACACCTCCGAAAGGCGATTATGCGAGCGTGCCGCTCAGCGCCGAGGGCCGCAAGGTGGCCGACGGCTGGGACCTTGCCGCCGACAATGCCTCGGGGAATCAATGTCGCGCGTTCGGCGCGGCCGCGATCATGCGGGTCCCCGCACGCGTTCGCATTTCGTGGCAGGACGACGGCACGTTGAAGCTCGAAACCGACGCCGGCCAGCAGACGCGCCTGTTCCGGTTCGCATCGCCTACACCTTCAGGCGTATTACCGTCGCCACCCGTACCGGCCGGCGCGAGAAGCTGGCAGGGAGTCTCGACCGCTCAGTGGTTCAGGCAGCCGCAGACGCGCGGGCTGGGCTTCGGCGGCAGAGGCGCGCTGCCCGGTGGAAGTCTCAGAGTGGTCACTCGCAATCTGCGTGCGGGCTACCTCCGAACGAATGGGGTTCCCTACAGTGAGGATGCGGTCGTCACGGAGGCCTTCCATCGTCATGACGAGCCGAACGGCGACGCGTACTTCACAGTGACGGTGATCGTGGAGGATCCGAGGTATCTCACGCTGCCGTTCATCACGAGCTCGTCCTTCAAGCGTGAACCCGACCAGTCGAAGTGGACTCCGGCGCCGTGCCAGACGCCGGCGCCACTCGAACCACCGGTGAAATCGGGGCGCGACGACGGACCGTTCGGTTAGGAAGGGAGACAGGAGCGATGACCACTCTTCGCAGCATCAAGAGGCGGAGCCCCTTGGCTGGTATGGCGATGGCGTCGAGCGTGCTGATGTGGGCAGCACTTTCCGCGCAGTCCGCCGAGCAGCAGATCGTTGCCGACGTTTCGATGGCGCTTGGCGGCCGCGAGCGGATTCTGGCTGTAAAGACGCTGATTGTAGAGGGCGGCGGCCGCGACCTGAATGTCGGCCAGTCGCTGCGCTTCGACGATCTCGGGCTGCAGTCGGACGTCTGGCAGATTCGCGAATACAAGCGGGCATATGACTTGGCCAACACCCGCGCGCGGTTCGAGGCGATTCGCGAAGCGCAGTATCCCTTTTACCAGGGCGAGGCTGCCCCGCGACTGATTCAGGGTCTCGATGGCGAGATCGCCTTCAACGTGAACGCCGAGGGCGGAGCGACGAGGATCTTCGGACCTCAAGCGACCGGTCGGCTGGCCGAGTACCTTGCGGCATCCGCTCACGTTAGTGCGCGCTGCACTCCAACCCACGGCCAGATTGTCGAACGCGCGCACGCAAGGCAGCGAGCGGCTCGCAGACGTCACGATTGGTGGAGCGACGCTCACGCTGGCGATCGACGCCACGACGAAACTGCCCACGCGGGTTGTCCAGATGATCGACAGTGCGACCCTCGGCGATACGCCTGTCGAAACGCGCTTTGCCGGCTACGAAGCAGTCTCAGGGTTGCAGTTGCCGACCCGGCTGACCACCCGAACCGACAGGTGGCTCAGCGCTGAGGTCCGCATCCTGCGGCAGAGCGTCGATGGGACGGTCGGAGACCTCGCCGCGCCGCCGAACGTCAGAGCGGCCACTCAGCCTGCGGCGCCGGCACCCCCCACGACCACAAGCCGCGAAATCGCCAAGGGCCTCTGGTTCGTCGAGGGGACGACGCACAAGAGCCTCCTGGCAGAGTTCAGCGACCACATGCTCCTGATTGAGGCGCCGAACAACGAGCGCGTACGTGCGGTGTTGGCCAAGGCGCGTGAGCTGCGCCCGAACAAGCCTGTTACGAAGCTGCTGGTCACCCATCATCACGGCGATCACACGGGCGGCGTGCGGCTGGCCGTTGCGGAAGGCGTCACTGAAATCATCACCCATCGCAGTAACGTGGCGTATTTGAATCTTGTGCTGTCTCGGCCGCACACGATCAACCCCGACGACTTGTCGAAGAAGGCGAACGCCAGGCTTCCGAAGATCACACCAATCGACGATGAGGGCGTGCTGCGCGACAGTACGATGACGATGAACCTGTACCACATCCGGGACAACTCGCACGCGGACTCGATGGTGATGGTGTATTTCCCCAACGGGAAGGTGCTGACGCAACCAGACATCTACATGCCGAACGACAAGCGCAACATCATCGATAGCGAGCCGTATGGTCATGCGCCCTGGCTGCAGAACTTCATGGCGAATATCATGCTCAGGAAACTGGATGTCGCATCGGCACGCCCCCATTCACGGGGATTACGTTCCGCACAGCCAGTTCCTGGACGCACTCGTGTTCATGACGCAATTCGTACCGGTGAGGACGTCGACGAACTGAATTCGGCAGCAACGTTGATGCGGTTCTAATGCTGCTGATCGTGCTCCGGAGGTATCTTCGCCAGCACGATCAGTTATGCGACTGCCCCGCTGCGGCCTCCCGTCGGCACAACCTCCGCGTCGAGCGGATCTGCCGCCGCCGCTGCCGGTGGCAACGTGAAGTAGAAGGTTGCGCCGCGGTCGGGGTTATTCGCGCACCAGATTCGGCCGCCGTGGGCCTCGACGATAGAGCGGCTGATCGAGAGCCCCACACCCAGCCCTTCTCGTTTGGTCGTGTAGAAAGGCGTGAAGATCGCATCGAAATCGCCGCTGCGGAGTCCCGTCCCACTGTCCCGCACGAGGACGCGAATCAGACGTTCATCGTCCAATTCCGTTTTTACGAGAACCCGGCGAACGTTCGTTGCCGCACTCGTGATGGCGTCAAACGCATTCAAGAGCAGATTGAGCACCACCTGCTGCAACTGAATCTCGTTGCACGACACCGGAGGTAAGCCCGGTGCTAGGTCAAGCGAAAGCTGGATGTTGCGCAGGACGACATCGCTCTTGATCAACCGCACTGCATCGCCAATAGACGTCGCAGCATCGACCGTCACCCGGTCGGCCGGCTCACATCTGATCAGGCTGTGCATGCGACGGATGACTTCGGCAGCATGGCGATCGCTCTGGACGATGTCTTCCAGGATCTCGGCGTACCGTCTCAACGTCGTGCGGATTGTGCTCGAGCAGCCGTCTGGCAGCCTCGGCGTTGCTGCGGATGGCTGTGAGCGGTTGTCGCAGTTCGTGCGTCAGCGAGGCCGCCAGCTCTCCCATCGTGGCGATACGCGTTAGGCGGGCGAGTTCCGCTCGGTGGGTTTGAATATCCATGTCGGCGTCCTTCTGCGCCGTGACGTCAATTGCCGACCCAATGTACCCAAGAAGCGATCCGTCTGCCGTGAAGCGAGGCACGCCGTTATTCACGATCCAGCGGGTCTTGTCCGTCCGCTCGTCGCAATCGGTATTCCATTCCAAACGCCTGGCGTGCGTCGAAGGCACTCGTGTAGACATCGAAACAGTGGCTCTTGTCTGCTGGATGCACTCCCTCCGACCAGCCGTTGCCCAATTCCTGTTCCAACATCCGACCGGTAAAGTCGAGCCAGCCTCTGTTGAAAAAGGTGCAAAGTTTGTCCGCGCCCGACATCCAGATCATTACCGGCGCCGTATCTGCCAGCGAGCGGAAGCGCTCCTCACTTTCACGGAGTGCCTTATGTGTTTCGTTACGCTGACGATCGGCGTGAGCGAGTGTGCCGCCGATCCGGATCGCGACGGTGATCAACACGACCACGCTCGTTGATACCAGAAGCGCCGAGCCGAAGCCCATCTGATAGAGGCCGGTCCGCTGGCCGAATAGCAGCAGCCATCCGATGCCCACAAGAACGAAGACTATCGCTGGCAACGTTCGGCGCAACATGAGGCCGGCCGGTCCATCGCTGATAATCAGCACCACGATACCGTTGTGAGGGTCGCTGCAAAGGATGCCAAGACCAAGGAGAACAAAGGTCAGCGCCGTGTGCAGTGCCATAGCGGTGTACAGGCTTCACACCATACAAGTCGGGCATGCCGTACGCATAGCCGACGACCGCCACGAAGGACGTCATCAACACGATTGCGACTGGTATGGAAACGAACCGAGTGCTACGAACGTCCAGCGCGAAAAGCGCGGCACTCAAGAGGGTGAAATTCAGCGCGGTGAGCGGCGCCATACGGCCCGGGTGGAGGATGCCGGCGCCCGCAGGCTCTCGGAATAACCACTCATCGATCACGTTCCAGCCGGCCATGTACTCAATGACGGTAAACAGGCCAACCACCATGACCACGCCCGCACAGGCCCGTGCCAATCGACTGCGAAGGGCACCCGCGTTCCGGCGTTGCAGCCAGAGGGAGCTGCCGGCCATCACAAAGGCCAGCGCGGTGTTCGCCTTCATCGTTTCCCAGTTGGGTTGAATGCTCTTGAGGCGAGACAGATCAAAGGCCCAGCCGATGAGCACGACCGAACCCACGATCGCCGCGGCAGGACCGGCCGCCCGAGCACACGACGCGACGCGCCGTGCGAGGAACGAACCGGAGTCGAGTGTCATAGGGATTTCTCGATGCACTTCGCGAAGACGGATCATCCCGCGCCCCGTATACGCCTGTCAAACGATTGACCGAAAACACAGGCCGCACGCACATTGCTGAGCGCGGCTTGATGAGGCGTTCACGTATCACTCCGTGCGGTCGACCCGCTAGTGTTGTAACCGGTTGCAAGCATCAGGTATAGTCCGCGCAGGAGCGATCGATGTATACGCGACGTGACTTTGGGCGGATGGCGGCAGGCGCGCTCGTCGCAGGTGTAGCAGGAAACCGGCTCCACGCCCGCGAGACGCTGATCGGCGGCGTTCGGATCGGCGCTATCAGCTACTGTTTCCGAAGCATTCCCCGCCCAGCCGCGGGTGATTACATGGACACGCTGATCGACGCGTTCCGCCAGACGGGTCTCGCCACGTGTGAGCTCGAGTCGGTCCGTGTCGAGCCCGAACCCGCCATTGCCGGCGGTGGGCGCGTACCGGCCACGATTACGCCGGAATACACAAAGCGCAGGGAAGAGCTGCGCCAATGGCGTTTGACCACTCCGCTCGGTCGCTTTACGAGATTCGCGGCAAGTTCCAGAAGGCCGGCATCGACATCTTCGGATACGTCGTCACGTTCTCAGACGATTTCACCGACGCAGAGATCGATCGTGCATTCCAGTTCGCACGCACGCTCGGTGCTGGCGTCATCGGCACGAATCAGACCCGCGTGCCGGTGGGACCGCGGCTCGCTCCGTTTGCCGAGAAATACGGGATCGCGCTCGGCTGGCACAACCACGCCAATGTCACCGATCCAACCGAAGTAGCGTCGGTGGAGAGCTTCGAGCGGCTCTTCGCGATGTCCAGGCAATTCAAGGCGAACCTCGACATCGGCCACTTCGTGGCGGGCAACAACGATCCCGTGGCGTTCATCCGCAAGTCACCACGATCGCATTTCCCACCTGCACCTGAAGGACCGGCGGCGCGACAATGGTCCCAATGCGCCGTGGGGACAGGGGGAAACACCCGTGGCCGACGTCCTTCGACTTCTCAAGACGGAGAAGTACCCGATCGTCGCGGTCATCGAGTACGAGTACATGGGCGAGGGGTCGGCGATCGAGGAAGTCAACAACTGCGTGAGCTACATGCGGAAGGCCCTCGCATAGCCGAACCAGCCGAGGGGCGCCGGTCGCATAACGGGCTAACGTAGGGTTGCAGATGCGATTCTTTACGACGGTTCTAATTGGCGTTGCCGCGACGGTGAGCGCACTTGGCGCGCAGCAGCCAGGCACGGCGACCGTTGCTCCGCCTGCCGCCGTGATCAAGTCGGTTGCCGAAGGGGTACACATCTTCGAGTACCGCGGGTATCAATCGATGTTCGTTATCGATCCCGCCGGGGTTCTGGTGACCGATCCGATGAATCCAGAGGCGGGGAAGGTCTATCTCGCGGAAATCCGCAAAATGACCTCTGCGCCCATTCGTTACGTCGTCTACAGTCATCACCACTACGACCATGCGGCCGGTGGTGCTCCATTCAAAGAGGCGGGCGCCACCTTCGTTGCGCACCGCAACGCGAAAGCACAGCTCGAACGGTTGAAGAATCCGGCCGTGGTTTTACCCGACCAGACGGTAGGTGATCAGACGACGCTCACGGTCGGGCGGACGAAGGTCGAGCTCCTGTTCATGGGCCGCAACCACTCGGACAACAGCCTCGTCATATCGGTGCCGGCGCAGAAGGTCATCTACGCTGCCGACTGGCTGCCGCTCGGCGAGCTGATTTGGCGCAACGTCTTCGACTCGTACATCGACGAGTGGTTCGCGGGCATCGATCGCGTGCTGGCCTATGACTGGGAGAAGCTGGTGGTCGGGCACGCGCGCGCGCACAACCCGAAAGGGTGGGGCACGAAGGATGACGTTCGCGCGTTCAAGCAGTACTTCACCGATTTGAAGGAAGCGGTGCGCGTAGCCTATCAGGCGGGTCTTTGTCCCGACCGCGCACCAAACGAGGTCAAGCTGCCGAAGTACCAGCAGCTGTTTCAGTACGAGGCGTTTCTACCGATGAACGTCGACCGAATGTGCCTGTACTGGCGCAATGGGTGGCAGTGACTTCGGTCGACCGCCGAATACACGGATCAGATAAAGACAAGGCGAGGGGCACTGGATATGCGACGGAGTAGACGAGCGTTTCTGCTGTTTGCGGCCGCCCTCGGCATCGTGTTGTCGCTGACGATGTGGCAGGCGCCCACGGAATCAGTCGGTCAGCGAAGCGCGAGTGACTGCGGCTCGCCCGGACCTCGAGGGCGGCTGGGTCCGCATCAATCCCGAGGGTTCGGGAAGTTTCGGCGGGCTGACCTCGAAATTTCCGCGGGCGGTGTTGACGCCTGCCGCTGCAGCCATCCCGGCGGGCCGCGATCCAGATGACGTGGACCCGGATGCGAAGCCGCACGGGCCTGGAGACCCCTACATTGTGTCGCAGGGGCGCTGTGGAGGTCCCGGTGGCGGCGGCATCGAGCCGAATTCCGCCGCACTGTTCATCGTCCAGGCAGACGACGAGGTCCTGTTGACGCGCGAAGGACCGGGCGGACGCCACATTTACATGGACGGCCGCGCTCACCCCGATCTGACGCGCTGGGCGCCAACGGCGCTCGGTCATTCGGTGGGTCGCTATGAGGGCGGCGAGCTCGTCGTCGACACCATGGGCCTCACTCCCGGCGCGGTCACCGCGGGCGGTCGTCGCATGCCTGAAACACGCCTCACGGAGCGCTACCGTCTGACCGCCGACGGAAAGAAACTCACGATCACCTATACCTGGAACGATCCGAAGTTGTACCAGAAGCCACATACCTACAGTCTGGAGTTCGATCGATTGCCAGAGGGCAGTTACGCATTCGAGGGGTGGTGCGACTCGAGTGATCCACTGCAGCGGCAGTCGATTGTCCCGCCGGCTCAGCTTCAATGACTGCAGTGATTGGAGGCGGGGCGATGAAATCGATTGTGACGACGCTCGCGGCGGTCTTGACGCTCACCGTAACAGCCACCGATCCCGTGGGTGCTCAGGAAGGCGCGGACCGGAATCGATCGGCAGCGCCATCGGCGCGTGACATCAGCGGGTTCTGGGAGCTGTCGATCGACGGCTCGAACGTGCCCGCGGCGGTCCTCACGCCAGGTATCACCAAGGCCGTCCTCGACGAGCAAGCGAAGAAGGACGCGCACGCGATTCGCTGGTGCAACATCCTCGGACTGCAGCACGCGATGGGGTCGTCACGGCCCATCGAGATTCGGCAAGGTGCCAGGATGATCGTGATCGCGACGGAGGTCAACGCCGCGACGCGCTACCTCTACCTGGATCGGCGCACCCACATTAACCGCGATGAATTCGACCCGACCACCAACGGCGATTCGATTGCACGGTGGGAGGGCAACGTCCTCGTGGTCGATACCGTAGGGTTCGACGGCAACAAAGGCATGACCGCCATTCCTGGCGGCGGGTTCCGCACAGCGGATTCCCACCTCGTCGAACGCTACCGGCTGTTGAACAATGGATCGAGCCTGGCTGTGACCTTTACCTGGGAGGACCCGAAAGTGTTCCGCACGCCGCACACCTACGAGTTCCGGTATCACCGACTGCCTCAGTCGTACGAGCCGCGGGCACCGTTGGCGTGTGATCCCTTCGACCAGGAGCGCACACGGTTTCTCACGACTCCGCCGCAGATTCCGCGCTGATCCTGCGTAATAAAGGCAACGTGTTGTATACGAGACGCGAAATCGGAAAGCTGGCGCTGGCGAGCCTGCCTGCCGCGAGCCTCGCCGCGTTCACGTCACCTGTATCGACGCAGTCACAATCCAGCGCACGTTTCGGCGGGCTCTCGGTGGGAATCATCGCGCCGTACAGCTTCCCTATGATGGGAACGCTCGATGCCGACGCCCTCCTCAAGAACATCAGCCAGCTTGGATTGAATGCCGTGGAACTGCAGTCGTCGCCTGTCGAGGCGTACGCAGGCGCGCCGCTGCCGCCTCCACGGCCGGTCCCTTTTGCCCAGGGTGCGCAGCAGGCTGGCCGTGAGCGGCTGCGGCTCTGGCGGCAGACGGCTCCGGCCGCCGCCATGGAGAAATATCGGGAGCTGCGGAAGAAATACGAAGACGCCGGCGCCTCGATTCAATTGATCAAGTTCGAGGATCTCGCAGCCGACTGGCCGGACGCTGAGATCGACTACGCATTTACCGTCGCCAGGACGCTCGGGTGTCGCGGCATCACGTGCGAGCCGCCGCTCAGTCATACCCGGAAGCTCGCGCAGTTCGCGGAAAAGCACCAATTGATGCTCGGGTACCACGGGCATACAGCAGTCTGGGACTCGGAGGCGTTTGCGCGGCCGGCCTCGTGGGAGCAGGCGTTTCGCTATTCGAAGTACAACGGGGCCAATATCGACATCGGTCACTTCACGGCGGGTAACAGCACTTCGCCGCTCCCGTTCATCCGTCAGTACCACGATCGCATCACGAATCTGCACCTGAAGGATCGCCGCATCAACAACGGACCAAACGTGCCGTGGGGACAGGGAGACACGCCGATCCGCGACGTCCTGCAGCTGATGAAACGTGAACAGTACACGTTCATGGCAACGATTGAGCTGGAGTACCCGATTCCGGCGGGGTCGGACGTCATGAGCGAGCTGCAGAAGTGCGTCCGATTCGTCGAAGAGGCGGTTGTCAGCACGTAATCCAGGCACCATCGTCGTTCAGGGAACCTCTTGCATCCGGGACGCGGTCTGGATTAGTCTCGGCCATCCGATGTAACCGGTTGCAAGGGTGTACGCGTGTCCGGGCGTGTTTCGGTCGGCCCGGCAAGGAGAAAAGCACGATGTGTAGAGCGCGGTTCGTCGCGGGCGCCGTCCTCCTGGCGCTCTTTGTTCACTCGGCCGCCCTGGCCCAGGTCACCACCGGAGAGATCGTCGGCCGCGTCGCCGACGAGAGCGGCGGTGTACTCCCCGGCGCGACCATCACCGTTCAGAATCTCGGCACCGGCGATGTGCGCACGACGGTCGCCACAGATACCGGCGACTATCTCGTGACGTTGCTGCCAATCGGAAATTATCTGGTGCGAATCGAGCTCCAGGGATTCTCGATACAGGAATCAAAGCTGGCCGTACGGAGCGGCGAGCAGATACGCGTGGACGGCCGTCTGAGGGTCGGGTCAGTGACCGAGACCGTGTCGGTGACAGCTGAAGCGCCACTGCTGCAGACCGAGTCAGCGACGATCAGCACCCTCGTAACGGAAAGCGAAGTCCAGGATCTGCCGGTCAACGGGCGGAACTTCATCAGCCTCATTCAGGGCGTGCCCGGCGCGAACACCGGGGCACCCAATGCGTTGGGCAGCGGCACACGACCGGACGATCGACGACCGACCGCCTCGGTCTCGATCAATGGCGCCGGCGACAACCGCAACAACATGCTGATCGACGGGATGGACAACAACGAGCGCGCGATCGGCACCATCGTCGTTCGCCCGTCCATCGACGCGATTGCTGAGGTGCGCGTCCAGACGAGCAACTACCCGGCTGAAGTGGGGCGGACGGCAGGCGGCGTTGTCAACATTCTCACGAAGGCAGGCACCAACAGGCTGAGCGGCACGGTCTACGGGTTCTGGCGCGATGACCAGTTCGATTCCCGCGATTACTTCGCCACTGTGGACCCGCTGCTGAAGCAGAAGCAATTCGGTGGCAGCATCGGCGGGCCTCTCGTCCGCGATCGGACGTTCTACTTTGCGGATTACGAGGGCTTCCGCAACCGCCAGGGGCAAGTGAATGTTCTGACGGTGCCGACGGCCAGGATGCGGATGGGCGATTTCTCCGAGATCTCTCAGGTCATCTACGACCCGATCACGCGACAGCCGTTTCTCGGCAACGCGATTCCAGCCAACCGGATTGATCCGATCGCGGCTCGCTTTATGGGGCTCTATCCCGATCCGACATCAGCGGGCCTCGCCAACAATTACTCGAGCACGACGCTGCGTACCCAGAACAGCACGACGGCAGACGCCCGGATCGATCACCGTTTCAGCGACAACAACTCGGTGTGGGGTCGATTTTCCATCAACGATTCCCGTACGGTCACGCCTCCGGGATGTCCGCCGGTGAACGGGATTCATGGCAACTGTCTCACGGGCGCGAACGCGGGTTTTCCGGGACCGAACGACACGGATGCGAAAGCACTTCAGGTCAACTACGTCCGTATCTTCAATCCCACAATGGTTGGCGAGTTCAAGGCCGGGTACATGAACGTCGGCATCTTTTCCTACCCGTCGAATTACCAGTCGAACGTGAGCGAGCAGTTTGGCCTTCGCGGCGTGAACATCGACGATCTGGCCTCGGGACTTGCATTACAGAACATCGTCGGTTATGCGCTGCTGGGCGACACGCAGAACATCCCGCTCATCAATCAGAACTGGACCCAGCAGTACAACGCGTCGATCACCAAGACCGCTGGCTCACACAACCTCAAGGTCGGCGGCGGGGTCATTCTGCGGAAGTTCAGCGTTATCCAGAGTCAGCAGCCGAACGGGCTCTGGACGTACAACAACCTGGTCACGCGCAATGCCGCGGGGGCGGGCGGGCATGCCTTGGCCTCGTTCCTTCTGGGTATGCCGTCGCAGGTGCAGCGGTCCCACACGCCTTTCGAGCCCTTCTACCACGTGAAGGAACCGAGCGTGTATGTCCAGGATGATTGGCGCGCGACGTCATGGTTGACGGTGAATCTAGGTCTTCGCTATGACGTGTTTACGCCGTTCACGGAGGAAGAAAACCGGTTGTCGAACCTCGACCTGACGACGCCTCGCGTGCTCGTCGCGGGGCGCGATGATGTGTCGCGGACAGCTGGCGTCTCGACCGACTACAGCAATATCGGGCCGCGCGTCGGATTTGCCGCGACCCTGCCGCGCACGTCGGTGCTGCGTGGGGGCTACGGGCTGACGTACTTCCCGTCTACGATCGCCTCCTTCGCGTACATGAAGAACGCGCCGCTTTTCAGTATCTATGGACCCGTCATCAGCGACGCCACGCTTCTCGGAGGGCTGCCGACCGTCTTCCTGAGGGACGGATTGCCAGCACAGCCTGGTGCTCCCCCGATTGCACCGAACCTGCTCAGCGGCGCGTTCCGCGCGGTCGACCTCGATATCAAGGCGACGCGGGTGCACCAGTTCAACCTGCAGTTCGAAAAGGAGTTCGCCGGCAACGTCGCCACCGTCGGCTACATAGGTTCACGCAGCGATCGCAGCGGAATGAACCCTGACATCAACGTGGCTCCTCCTGGCCCAGGCGCGGTGCAGGCACGCCGGCGCTATGCGGCTACGCTGCCGAATCTGACGACGCTCAACCTGTACGCGAGCATGTGGGAGACGTACTACGACGCCTTTCAGTTGACGTTTCAGCGACGCCTGAGTGGTGGCCTTTCGTTCAACACGTACTATCGGCTGGCGAACGCCGAATGGACCGACTTCGTGCCCTGGGACGGGCTCGTGGAGGAACGCGAGGCGGCCCCGAGGGACATGCGACACATGTGGGGCGGTCAGGTGAACTACGCGCTGCCATGGGGCGAGTCGCTGACGGGAGTTGCGCACGGCATCCTGGCCGGCTGGCAGATCAATGCGGTCGCCAGCATCCAGTCGGGTGAGCCGTTCGACATCCTGAATGCCGCGGCACGGGCCAACACGGGCCTCAACGATCGGCCGAACATGGTCGGCGACCCTGAGCTTCCGTCCGATCAGCGGACGGTGCGACGGTGGTTGAACACGGATGCTTTCGTCGCACAGCCGGTGAACACTCTGGGTGATGCGCCACCGTCGGTCCTTCACGGACCGCTGACGAGGCGCCTCGCGCTCTCGTTCTTCAAGGAGCTCAGCCTGGTGGGCTCGGCGAGGCTGCAGCTTCGCTACGAGATCTACAACCTGGGGAACGCGGCGAACTTCATCAACCCGGTGGCCACATTCGGCACAGCGGACTTCGGGTCGATCAACAGCACCGGCAACTTCCAGCCGCAGCAGATGCAGTTCGCGGTGAAGTTGATCTTCTGAGCGAATTCAGCGAACCTGAACCTGCACGTCGCGGGCGGCGGTCATTCCGCCGCCCGCCTTTGTGTGGAGATATGTCATGAATGCTCGCCGTATCGTCCTTGCCGCGGTGCTGCTGGCTGCGTTCATCGCCTCCGGCGGAACGGCCGCTGGGCAGCAGCCCGCGCCGGCGGGGGTGCCGGATTTGTCTGGCGGGTGGCTTCGGCTCGACAGCGGATCGGGGAGCTTCGACGGGACGGTTGCGAAGCACCCGCCGGCAGAGCTGACCGCCGCCGGCCGGTCGATGGTGGTGGCGGGTGATGGCCGGAATGTGATTCCGGCCGGTGGCTTCAAAGGGCCGGCGAAGCAGGCCGGCGAGGCGTACATCGTCAACAACGGCGCCTGCACGCCTGAAGGCACGGGCGGCAGCGCGATCAATCCGAATTCGACCGCTATATTTCTCCTGCAGTCAAAGGACGAAGTCCTGATGGTTCGCGAGGGCCCCGGTGGCCGGCGCTTCTATATGGATGGCCGCGCGCATCCAGACCTGGCGAAGCTCCCGCCGAGCATGTACGGCCACTCGACGGGTCGTTATGAAGGAAACGCCCTCATCGTAGAGACAGTCGGCCTGACCGAAGGCAATGTACAGGGTGGCGGGAAGCGACGGCCCGAGACACGTCTTACGGAGCGGTTCGAACTTGCGCCCGACGGCAAACGACTCACGATCACCTACACGTGGGACGATCCGCTGCTCTATGTTCGCCCCTTCACTTATCAGTACTTCTTCGAGCGGCTGCCTGAGGACAGCTACGCATTTGAGACGTGGTGTGATGCGAGCGATCCCCTTCAGCGTCAGTCAATCGTTCCGCCGAAACAGCAGTAGCATGAAGAAGCTCGCTGCCGTCTTGCTGCCAGTCGCCGCCATTCTCGCGGGTGCCGCGCCGCTCACCGCTCAAGCTGGCGCTCCGCACGACATCAGCGGCTATTGGGAGCTGCCGATCGACGGCCGTCTCGTCCCGTCCGCGCGCCTGTCTCCACGTGTCACGCAAACGATGATTCAGGCCGAGGCGCGCAAGACGGCGAAGGCCATCCGGTGGTGTAACTGGGTGGGCATGCCGACAACGATGGATGTGGGCCGTCCGCTCAACATCCGTCAGGGAGCCCGGGAGATCGTGATCATGGCGGAGTCACCGGTGGCGCCGGTGCGCCATCTCTATCTCAACCGCAAGACGCACATCGACAAGGACACCTTCGATCCGACGACCAGCGGTGATTCGATCGCGCACTGGGAAGGGGACACGCTCGTTGTGGATACGACGGGCTTCGAGCCGACCAAGGGCATCACGGAGATTCCCGGCGGCGGATTCAGGACGGAGAACTCACATCTGGTCGAGCGCTATCGTCTGCTGAGAAACGGAACCGTGCTCTCGGTGAGGTTCACCTGGACAGATCCGTCGGTGTTTCAGACTCCCCACTCGTACGAGTTCCGCTATCAGCGCGTTGAAAAAGGGTACGAGCCGTGGCCGTACCAGCTCTGTGACCCATTCGATCAAGAACGCGCCGCCTTCCTCGAGCAGCCGCGGTAGAGACACAGAGCCACACAGCAATGATGGCAGGGCGGGCCTTTACGGCCCGCCTGCTCGATCGCCTGGCTCGAGAGATCAGCGCACCCGAATCAGCATTTCGCGCGCGGCGGAGCGGCCGCTTCCCGCAAGCGAGCGGCCCTCGATCCGAATCGTGTAGCGGCCCGGCGTGAACGTCTCCAACGGGATCTGAACGGCGTATCGATGCCGGCTGTCGAGACCGCCTGACGAGCGTTCGTCGCGGTGCTCGAACGCGACTCGGCCGTCGTCGCTGCGCGCCACCGCCGACAGCTCCAGCCCGTGCGGCGTCACGGCACTGTTGTCGTAGAACTCCGTCAAGAGCGCGATCACGTCGTCGCGTCCGAATTCACGGGCGGTAGTCGGTGGTGACACGAGCACGTTCGCGAGCGGATCCAGAGCCCGGACCGTTGGCGTCTGCGACGCGTCGCCCGATGTGAGAGCTACACCGCTCATCCAGAATCCGGCAGCACGGAAATCCGGTATCTCGACATCGTGGAACACGCTGCCAGTCCGGCCGGCTCCGGTCTCGGCCACAGCGACCCGCAACTGATACCGTCCAGGCGGCAGCGAGATCTCCGAGACGACCCGCAGCCCCCGCTCGCGCGCGAGGGCAGCGTTGGCGGATCTCAACTCCAGGTCGAGCCGGTGCTGGCGCCCTCCGCGTACCGCACCAGCGGCGTCAACCGCCGAGATCGACAGCTCGACCGTGTCGAGAAACCTGTCGTCTTTCTCGACGAAACGAAATGCATTGGCGCGCATCTCGATGGCCAGCGCGATAGATGCGTCCGATGCAGTGCCCGCGTATGGCGCCGCGGAGAGCGTCAATGGGATCGCCGTGACGGGAACTGGACTGGCGAGGATGGCGTCAATTGGTCTGGCCGCGGCCTTCACATCGTCGTTGCGCCCTCGCGCGGCCAGATACCCGCGACGTGCTCGCACCTGCAACCCCGGGCGCTTGACGCGAACCTCGATTCGACGAAGCCGGCCGTCGCGTCGTTCGTTCGTCGAGTAGTACCCAAGGAGGTAATAGGTACTGTTTTCACGGACGATCCGGTCGAGCACTCCGGACAGATCGTTGCTGTCTATGCCGGCAAATCCGCCGGTCTGGTTCGAAAGCTCGCGCAGGCTCTGCTGCGACGTTCGAAGCAGGTCCAGCATGGTACCTGGCACAGTGAAATGCGGGTCGTTTGGCGACGTGCCCGCGATATCGATCGCTTCGCCGAACGTCGCCAGCCCACGTGGATCCACAGAGTAGATGGCCACGTTAGCGCGCATCGCCGCTGCCATCGCATCGGTCGCCTCTCGGAGGATCACACCAGCCGATGTGTTCTTGAAGCCGTCGAAGACGTTGTAGCTGAGCCCTTCGCTCACGAGAATCATCGACTTGCGCCGGCCGTGAACCCCTTCCATGAGCGAAGCGAGCTCCCTGACAGCGGTGAGCGTGGTCCGCGCCTGATACGCCCGCTCGGCCTCGAACGGGTTGAGCCCGCTATACGGGTCGAATGGGTCGCGTCCGTCCCCGCTCCGATTGCGCGGGTTCACCGGCGTATCAGTCGGGTCGCGGGGGTCGCGATTCAGCGCTTCAGCAATCTCGAGAGCTTCAGAACGCAGGCGTCGTCCAGTGAACCTGTCGATTGCCTCGAGCAGCAGCCGGCGGTTGCTCGTGAACTCCTGCGACGCTGCGATCCGGCCGCTGGTGTACGCCACCGCAGCGAGATCGGCGGGGCCGAAACTGCGCTCGACGAACTCACGCAGAAAAGCCTTCACGCGCGGCGTGTTCGCGACCGTCGTATGAAGGTCGTCCAACACGAGGAGATAAATCCGGCCGTCCACGCCGGTATTGGTCGAGACGTCGGATTCAACCGGCGTCGCTGCGGCGGTCAGGCGAGGTGCCGGCTCGATGGGCAGCGTGACGAGCGAGAATGCCGCAATCTTCTGCGGGCGCCCATCCTCGAGTACTTCGAAGTCCGCTTGACCGAGGTCGGTGACCAGCCGTCCTTGCTGGTCTGTCATCGACGCATCCACTTCGACGTAGTTGACCTCCGCGCGGAAGGTCACAGGAGGGAACGGCTCAGTCGGTGCCTGCTGACTTGCGACTGTCGCCGCGGCCGCGGCTGCAAGCAACAGCGTAATGAAGAGTCGTGAGCGAACGAAACCCATCATAGTTAGACGGCGCGCGGAGCGCGCCAAGAGATACTGCGACTAGCCAAGGGCATTCTTCATCCGGATATCAAGGCCAGCGCCTTGGCTAGTCACGGCACGAACGCCACACCCCACGGGCGTTCGCCAGCGGTCACACGGGCGACGACGGTGCCTTTCGTCGTGTCGACGAACGACACGTCGTTCGATGTTCCGTTCGCCGTAAAGACCAGCCGTCCGTCGGCGGATGCCGCGATCCCCCAGGGACGTTCGCCGACTTCGACGCTGCCGATCGGCTTGTTCGTTGCGGCATCGATTGTCACAAGACCCTTGCCACGTCCCGTGCTGACGAAGACGAGCTTGCCGTCGGGCGACGATATGACACCCATTGGCCGTACCAGCTGACCACCTTCCAGTTTAATGGTCGTAATCATCTTGTGCGTCTGGGCGTCGATTACGGCGACCGAGGAGTTGTTCTCCCCGCTCACGTAGGCGCGTGAACCGTCGGGAAGAAAACCGGTGGATCGCGGTCGTGGACCGACGGCGATCTTCGTGATCAGCTTGGGCGCAACCGCGTCGATCACCGCAACTTCGTTGTCCGCCTCTGATGTCACATACACGACTTTCCCGTCGGGCCGCAGGTCGACGCCTTCGGGCTCTCCGCCGACCGGCACCGTCGCGATCACCTTGCCGTCGCTCGCATCGATGACGCTGACCTGCGCCACATCCTCGTTGGCGACAAACAGCCACCGTCCGTCCAGACTAACCGCGAGCTGCTCCGGATCCGAACCGCCGGGTATGATCCGCAGAAGCTTGCCGCTCGCCACATCCACGACGCCGATCCCATCCGCCTTTCGGTCGGGCGGCGGCAGTTTCGACTCATCCACACCAGGGGGCGCGATCGGCGATCCGCTGAGTGCTACGTAGAGCGTCCGATTGTCCGGACTCACCCTGACCCCCCGCGGCCGCTTGCCGAGCGGAATCGTTGCTGTCACGCGGCGTGACTCGACGTCGATCACGCTGAGATCGCCGGAGATCTCATTCGTTACGTAAACGCGCCCCTCACGTCCAGAGGGCGCCGCCGCGTTTGCCTCGGCAGAGGGCGCTGGCGCCGTCGGCTCGCGGGAGCAGGAAGGGCCCGCCGCGAAGCAAAAAAACACGAGCACCGTCAGCGTGCGCGTCATGAGATCCTCCCCGGGAACGCACTATACACCACGCCCTGCTGGCACCTGTAACCGGTTGCAACTATGATTCGGCACCGTGCGATTCCGCACATTTCCCCGCACCGGGTGGTCGCTATCGGAGATCGGCCATGGGATGTGGGGCATGGGCGGATGGACCGGCTCCGATGACGCCGCGTCGGTTCGCGCGCTCGATCGTGCGGTCGATCTCGGTTGCAACTTCTTCGATACCGCGTGGGCATATGGCGAGGGTCGAAGCGAACAGCTGCTTGGCGCCCTTCTGCGACGGCATTCGGATCGCACGCTCTACGTCGCCACCAAAGTCCCTCCAGCGAATCGACAGTGGCCGGGCCGTGCGTCGACGCCTGCTGATGACGTATTTTCCTACGAGCACATCGTGGAATACACAGCTGCAAGCCTGCGAAACCTCGGCGTGCCCGCGATCGATGTGTTGCAGCTGCATGTATGGGACGATTCCTGGACGGTTGCCGATGGGTGGAAGCGGGCGGTCGAGGACTTGAAACGGCAGGGGACGATTCGTACCTTCGGCATCAGCGTCAATCGGTGGGAGCCAGCGAACGTGCTTCGTGCGATCGAAACCGGCCTCGTCGACGCACCACCATCCCCGGAATGCGACGGCCGGCTCACGTGGAGGAGAACCTGCGATGCAGCGACCGGGGTCCGCTGGACGTGGAAACCATCCACGCGCTTCGCCTGCACCGGTGGGACCGGGTTCCCGACGGGCGGCCCTGAGGCCTCGGCGCGGTCCGCGCGAGGCTTTAACGAGTAACCGTCGGCGGCCCTTCGAACAGCTGCGCCCGTTCTTCGTTGTACGGATCGCACACTGCGTTCGGGCGCGCCTCGTACTCCCGCGGGAGGCGGTTGTAGCGAAGCTCGTATGTGTGCGGCGTGCGAAACACCTTCGGGTCGGTCCAGGTTGATATCACCTGAAGGACCTGCCCGTTGTTCAGCAGCCCCAAGCGCTCGATGAGCACCGACTCGGGCGTACGGAAGCCGCCGCCTGGAATCCCGAGAATCCCTTTCAACGAATCGAACATCGTGGTCTCTACGACGAGCGTGTTACCGTCCCAGTGACCGATCGAATCGCCATTGACACCCGGCTCGTACTCGTCGGCAGGAATGTGCGTCTGCCGGTTCAGGTAGACCCACCGGTTCTGTGCGGCCGTGTACTCCGGCATGATCGTCATGTAGTTCGCATTGATGCGGATGTCCAACGGGCGCGTGAGCAGCATCAGATTCGGGAGACCGATGTTGTAGCACCACCGGTACCCTTTCGCATCGTGCGCCGCGATCTCGTCGAGCTTCACTTTGGTCGCGCCCGCGGCCAGACGTGCCGCCGGAATGTTGCGACCGTCGCGCCCGTCCGGTGGCAGCTCCCAGTAGCCGGAGAGATTCCTCGGATCAACCGGCGCGGACCCGGATGCGCCACCCCCTCCGCCCTGGGCTGACACTGCGTTTGCCGCGACAGCGGCCGCGCACATGACGGCGGCTGCCGCTCTGCATGTGATTTTCAATGATCTTGTCATCACGGTCTGGCTCCACGTTCTCTAGCGTTGGGCCGGAGGAGCGATCGATGTGTAGTTTTCGGGATGGTCGATGCTGGCATCGCACCAGTTCTCGAAGGCATACCCGTTCTCGACACGCTCGAACGTGATGTCGTAGCTGTGCGGCTTCACGTAGATCTTCGGATCGTTCCAGGTGTAGGTGATCGTCAGCCGCCGGCCGTCCGGCGAGAGCGTGAAGGTTTCGGTCAGGATCGTCTCGCGCTCTTTCCACCCGCGACCGAATGCCACGATGCCGGGGTTCATGCCGGCGGTGGTGGCGACGAGCGTGCCGCTTTCGAGCCGCCCGATGGAATAGCCAAGAGGCGACGGCGTGATGCGCCCGACCGGCGCCATCGTCCGGTTCATGTAGATGCGGCGCCCACCAGCCTGCCCGTCACGCGCGATGATGACCTCGTCGGCCGACTGCATGATGGCCATGCCGGCCGAGTTGATGTCGATGCCCCCGCCGCCACCGCCGATGTTACAGCGGCCGGCGGTGGGACTCGGGCCGCCGGCGAGGATCACTCTCGGGATCAAGTACGCGCCGCTCGCAGTGGTGATTGGCTTACCACCCCAGTCAGTCGGCTCGGGTTCCGGTGGGGGTACGTTCGCTGCCGCTTCAGGCAGCAACTGGGCCTGCGGAAAGCGATCGCTGATCCCGTCGTAGCTGCCACCGCCCACCGTGTCCAGGCGATTCCAGATCCCGGACAGATCGCGGGCACCCGGCGTTGGTGAGGGCCGTTGCGCCTGCCCCGCGTCTCCCGCCAGTGCCACGAACAGCGAGCATGTGAAGGCGATGGTGTTCGTTGTGCATCTCACGTCGGGAACCTCCGGATCTCAGCTCACACCGGCAGCGACTAGCCAAGGGTTTCAACGCCGCGTCTGGCAGCGGCGAATGAAGTTGTAACCGGTTACATGATGCCATAGAATCGCGGGGCTGTGAGCAGCGCAATTCGCCCTGCGGGTCATTCACGGCGCGAATTCGGCCGGCTTCTCCTGGCACTGCCGGCATCGATGAGCCTCGGCCTCGCGCAGCGGCGGGCGTGGCAGCCGACGACGATCAACGGCGTCCAGTTCGGCGTCGAAACCTTCAGCTTCCAGGACCTGCCGCCGTCGGGCGATCCGCGCATCGTGCCAACAATCATCGGCAATATGCGCGACGTCGGGCTCGCTGAGTGCGAAATCATGTCCGCGCACGTCGAGCCGTTTCCGGGTGTCTCGACCGGCTGGTGGGTGCAGGCGCGCCGCGCCCCGGGATTTACGCAGCTGCGGGAAGATGCGCGGCAGTGGCGACTGACGGTCGACTTCGAGCACTACGCCCGCATCCGCCAGCAGTTCGAGGAGGCGGGACTGCGGATTTACCTCTACAACGTCAACTTCAACGAGACGTTCACCGATGCGGAGCGCGACCGAACGTTCGAAGCGGCGAAAGCGCTCGGCGCCGAAGGGTTCAGCTCATCGACCGTCATCAGCGAAGCGCGGCGGCTCGTGCCGTTCGCAGAGCGTCATCGCATGTTCGTCGCGATGCACAATCACAACAACCTGGTCGACCCGGACCAGTTCGCCACGCCGGCGAGCTTCGAGACGGCCCTGGCGTTCTCACCGTATTTCAAGGTGACGCTCGATATCGGGCACTTCACGGCCGGAAATCAGGACCCGGTTGCGTTCATCCAGAAACATCATGCACGGATCGTGAACATCCATGTGCGCGACCGCGAGCGGAACAACGGCCCGAACAGGCCGTTCGGGCAGGGCCACACGCCCATCCGTGAAGTGCTCCGGCTCATCAGAGACGAGCGGTATCCGATCCGCTGCTATCTCGAATACGAATACGGGTCCTTCCGTTTCTCCGCTGATGAAGTGAAGCGATGCCTCGAGTACTGCAGACAGGCGCTGGCATAGCCCTCGTCTTCTGCGCGCTGCACCTTGCAGCGGCTGCGCAGTCCACGACGCCTGGGCAATCCACCACGCCAGGCGTGCCCGATGCCGGAGGCCTTCCCGCGCCCACTCCCGCGCTGGAGCGAGGCCGTGCGGTCTACGTTTTGAATCATTGTCACTTCTGTCACGGAACGGACCTCCGACGCGCCGTGATGGGCGCAAGCGACCTGCTTCGCAGTCCACTCATCGGCGCCGACCAGGACGGCGAGTTACTCGGCGCCGTCGTGCGCGCAGGCCGGCCGAATCTGCAGACCGCGATGCCTCGCTACGATCTGACGCCCGGCGAGATGACCGATCTCGCGCGATACATTCATTACCTGCGACAGGTTGGACGGTATACCGATTTGACAACCGCATCTCTCGGCGGCGGCGATCCAGTAGCGGGTCAGGCGTACTTCGCGCGCCGATGCGCCTCGTGTCATGCCGTCGACGGCAATTTGAAAGGGATCGCTTCGAAGCACGACGCCGCGTCGCTGCGGACCCAGGTGTTGCGGCCCCGCGTGTTCGATTCCCATGATGGGCCTGTCGTGACAGGACGACGCGAACACCTTCAACTGCTCGAGCATTACAGCGAAACCGATCTCGCCGATCTGCTGTCCTTTCTGGGACGCGTCTGAGAGGTGACCGCAATTTCTCTTTGCATGGGCCGGCGAGGAAGACGGCAAGGACGACGCGGTCGCACCCCTTGCCAGCAGGGAGGCACTACGCGTAGGATCTGCAACCGGTTACATCATCATCGCGCAACCGGTTACAGCAGCCGCCGGCGGCTTCGCGCTGCCGCGCGCGCAAAGGAGGATCGTGCCATGGGTCGTGCGATTGGCGTTGTGGGCGTGCTCGCCGTGGCTATTGTGCTGTCTACGGTCTCTCTGGCCGGAGCGCAGGCGACAACGGCCGACTTGGTCGGACGCGTGACCGATGGCAGCGGGGCGGTGCTCCCGGGAGCCACGGTCACGGTCACCCACACGGGTACTGGTCAGATGCGCACTCAAGTCACCAGCGAGACGGGTGACTACGCCTTCAACCTCCTGCCGATTGGTACGTATGACATCAAGATCGAGCTCGAGGGCTTCAAAGCGCAGGCGGCCCGAATGGTCCTAGCCAGCGGTGATCGCGCGCGCGTTGACGGGAGACTCGAACTGGGAACAGTAAGTGAAACGGTCCAGGTCACGGCTGAAGCCCCCCTGCTGCAGACCGACAGCGCCAACATCAGCACTCTGTTCACTGACAAAGTCTTGACAGAGCTGCCAGTGCAGGAGCGGAACGTCTATCGCTTCGTGCAACTGGTGCCCGGGGCGCACGAGGGCGCGCTGTCCAGCAGCGCCAACGGCACGCGGCCAGATGAGCGCCGGCAGACCGTGGCCGTCAGCGTCAATGGCGCCACCGACATCGAGAACAACCACATGATCGACGGCGCCGACAACAACGAGCGCCTGCAGGGCACCGCCGGTGTGCGCGTGTCGCTTGACGCCGTTGCTGAAGTCAGGGTCCAGACGAACCTCTATGCCGCGGAGCTCGGCCGCACGAGCGGCGCGGTCATCAACATCATCACGAGGTCGGGCACCAACGAATTTCATGGCAGCGGGTACGCGGGTGGCCGACGCGGCCGATTCGACTCGCGCCTGTACTTTGCAACTCAGGACCCCAGCCGGCAGCAGGATGCGTTTGGCGGGAGCATGGGCGGCCCGATTCGCCGCAACCGGACGTTCTTCTTTGCCGACTACGAAGGCTACCGCCTCGAGGATGGGCAGCCCAACCTGCTGACGGTGCCGACGATGGCGATGCGCAATGGCGACTTCTCGGCGCTCCTGCCCGGCACCGTCGTCTACGATCCGACGACAACGGTACGGACGCCGTTCCCGGGCAACATCATTCCGCAGGACCGGATCAGCCCGATCGCACGCAATCTGATGCAGCTCTATCCGCAACCGACGGGCGCCGGCGTGGTGAACAACTTCACCGGGGAGACGATACGCACACAGGACTCGAACGGCGCCGACGTGAAGATCGAGCATCTCTTCACGCAAAGCGACACGCTGGCAGTGCGGTACTCGTTCAACGGTGTGAAGACCTTTACGCCCGGCCTCTGCCCGGCGGTGAACATCGGCGGGACGACGATCGACCCGAGCTGCGTGACGGCCAACGTCGGCGGCGGTGGTGCGTTCCCGGGTCCGAACGACACGGACGTGCATGCCGTACAGGGCAACTACACGCGCATCTTCAGTCCGACGGTGGTCGGCGAAATCCGCGCCGGCTACCTGAAAATGGACATCGCCTCCACGGGACCGAACGAGGGCACCGATGCGGCGACGCTGCTCGGCCTGCCGGGCGCGAACCTGCCGGGTTTCCCGGGTCGTGCCACAGGCCTGTCGGCCATTGAGATCGCCGGGTACGCGTTCCTCGGCGATCAGGGCTTCCTGCCGATCGAATATCACGACACGACGAAGCAGATCAGCGGGATGCTCACCATGAGCAGGGGCGCGCACAACATCAAGGTGGGCGGCGGGTTCATCGATCGCTGGGCGTCGAAGCGCGGCGTGGGTGGCTCACCGTCGGGTAACTACGTGTTCAACCAGACGCTCACCAACAACGGGCCGCCCGGCGTCGGCGGCAACTCGATCGCATCGCTGCTGCTCGGCTATCCGGCGGCCGTGTCGCGCAACTTCGAGATCGTGATCCCGAACTACCACACGGTGGAGCCGAGCGTCTTCGCGCAGGACGACTGGCGCGCAACCTCGTGGCTGACGCTGAACTTCGGCGTACGGTATGACATCTACGCGCCTCTGACCGACGAGAACGACAACATCGCGAATTTCGACGTACAGACGCTCAAGCTGCTCGTCGCGGGAGAAAACGGCGTCAGCCGCTCGGTCAACGTGAAAACCGACTACTCCAACGTGGCGCCGCGGTTCGGGTTCTCGGCCACGCTGCCGCGTCAGGCGGTGCTGCGGGGCGGTTGGGGGCTCTCGTACTTCCCGACGAACATGCATTCCCCGGCCCTGTTCCGCAACCCGCCGTTCACCAGCAACTACCCCGGGCCGACGATAAACCTCGGGCCGAGCGGGCTCGTTCCGACGCTGTTTCTGAGCGACCCGCTGCCGGCACCCCAGCCGTCGAGTGCAGCGAATCTGGTAGGAGCGATTGCCGCCGTGGACGAGAGCTTCAAGGCGATGCGCATCCAGCAGTTCAACGTGATCCTCGAGAAGGAGTTCGCGGGCAACGTGGTCTCGGCCGGGTACATCGGCTCGCGGAGCGACCGGGCGGTCGGGTCGGGGCTCGGCGCCCCCGGCGAGAACTACAATCTGGCGCCGCCAGGCCCGGGCAACGTGAACACGCGCCGCCCGTTCTTTGCCCAGCTCCCCGGGGTCACCAACATCACGGTGCGGGAGAGCAAGTACAAGCAGTGGTACGACGCGCTGCAGCTGATGTTCCAGCGTCGCTACCGGGCGGGGCTGACGCTCAGCACGCACTACACGCTGGCCAACGCTGAACTCACCGCATGGTCGCCGTGGGACATCACGATCGTCGAGCAATTCACCAACTCGACGCTCGTCAAGCACAGGTACGTGTTCACCGCCGGTTACGAGCTGCCCTTCCGGTTCGGGAACCAGACGGCTCAGCACGTCCTCGGCGGCTGGCAGGTGAACGCCTCGGCCTTCTGGCAGTCGGGGCTGCCGTTCGACGTGACCAATCAGAACGCCGCGGTCAACAACGGCGGCACCGACCGGCCGAACCTCGTTGGCGACCCGAACCTCCCGAAGAGCGAGCGGACGGTCGACCGGTGGTTCAATACGGGTGCGTTCGAGCGGCAGGCGGCGTTCACCGCAGGAAACGCACCCCGGAACATGATGACCGGTCCATCGCAGCGCCGGCTCGACCTGTCGTTCTTCAAGAACGTGGAACTCGGTGCTGCCCGACGTTTGCAGGTGCGCTGGGAGATCTTCAACGTCTTGAATACGGCGAACTTCGCGCCGCCGAACAGCCTGCTCGGCAACCCGCAGTTCGGCCGGATCACGAGCACTGGTAATTCGATCGCGCGCCAGATGCAGTTTGGCGCCCGGTTCGCCTTCTAAGCTCGGAGCGCACTCGAGTTGACGTAGAGCCCGGGTCTAAAGGAGAGGGGAGGGGATCATGACGTTGACGCGGCGCGACTTCGGCAAACTGGCTCTCTCCGTGGTTCCCGCCGTGCTCACGGTTCCGGCGCTGGCGCAGACCACGCGGCGGCCGAACTCGGTGATCAACGGTGTCAACGTCGGCACCATCACCTACAGCTATCGGGCCATGCCCGATCAGAGCGCGGAGGCGATCCTGCGCTACGTGGTCGACTCCGGCATCAGCCAGATCGAGTTCATGGGCGGACCGGTGGAAGCGTTTGCCGGGGCACCGCCGCGTCCCGCCGGCCCCGGTCGCGGCGTGCAGCCGACGGCCGAGCAGCAGGCAGCACAGCGCGAGCACGTGGCGCGGTTGCGCGCATGGCGCACGTCAGCGTCGATGGACCGCTTCAAGGCCCTGCGCAAAATGTTCAACGACGCCGGGGTCAGCATCTACGCCTGGAAGCAGATCGATCCGCAGATGACCGACGAGGAGATCGAGTACGTGTTCGACGTCGCGGAGGCGCTCGGCAACACGCACGTCACCCTCGAGCTCGTCGAGGACGGGACGCAGCTCAAACGGCTCGGGGCGATGGGCGAGAAGCGGAAGATCTCCGTCGCCTACCACACGCACCTGCAAGGCAGCCTGACGGCGTTCGACCAGGCATTTGCCGCTTCGAAGGCCAACATGGCAAACGTGGATCTCGGGCACTACGTGGCCGCCGGCGGCGACCCGGTCGCGTTCCTGAACCGCCACCACGGGCGCATTGCGAGCTTCCACCTGAAGGACCGCACGACACCCGCGAACGGTCAGAAAAACCTGCCCTGGGGGACAGGTGACACGCCGCTGGCGCAAATTCTTCAGACTGTGAAGAAGAACGGCTGGAAGATGCCCGCGACCATCGAGCTCGAGTACGACGTGCCGGCCGGGTCGAACGCCGTGAAGGAAGTCGTCCGGTGCTTCGAATTCTGCCGGCGGGCGCTCGCATGACGGCGACAAACGCGCATCGCTGTCAGTCTCGGCATCGCGGTGTGTAGCCGAGATGTTGTCGCCAGTTTCCTTCCAGGTTCCTTTTCCTGCTCGTGCGTAATAGTCGGCCGATCGATACCGCTTCACATTCGCGTCGATCTGAGCAGTCTACCAAGCCGCCCCTCGCGCGGCGCCGAGCGGTCACGCTATGCGGCCATCCAAGACGCTGTCAAGTTGCGCGCGTCGGTCGCGTGTGACGCCGATGCTGCGGCTGGCTGCCATCACCGACGAATTCTCACCCGATCTCGACGTAGCGCTCGATGCGATGGCAGCCGCAGGTGTCGCGGGTGTCGAGCTGCGGACGCTCGGCGGACGCAATATCGTCGATCTCACGGACCGTGAGGTGGACCGCGCGTGTGCCGCCGTGGCTACCCGGGACATGACGATCGTCTCAATCGCTTCGCCGCTTCTCAAGTGCGTATTGCCAGAGGCGCCCGCGCTCGATCCGCGGGTTCAACGCGATGTATTCGGGAGCAGCTACACGTTTGCCGACCAGCCACGATTAACCGACCGAGTGTTTGCGATCGCGAAGAAAACGGCCGCGCCCGTGATCCGCGTCTTCTCCTACTGGCGGACGATAGATCCGGAAGCGTGCGGCCCGCAGATCGTGGCCGCGCTGACGTCGCTCGCCGACCGGGCGCGGGACGAAGGGGTGACGATCGGGCTCGAGAACGAGCACGCGTGTAATGTCGGCACCGGCGATGAGAGTGGTCGGCTGCTCGCGTCGCTTGATCACTCCGCGCTCGGATTGATCTGGGACCCAGCCAATGCGCTGGTGCTCGGCGAAACGCCATACCCGGATGGCTATCGCCACGTGCCGATCACCCGCGTGGTCCATGTGCACGCGAAGGATTGCCGCGTTATCGATCACGTGCCGGTTTGGGGGCCGCTTGGGGAGATGGACGTGGACTGGACGAGACAGCTCGACGCGTTGCGACGCGACGGATATTCGGGCTGGATCAGTCTCGAGACCCACTGGTCCGGCCCGCATGGCGACAAGCTCGAAGCGAGCGTCATCTGCGCGCAGATTCTGCAGCGACTCGCGTCCTCCTAGAGCGACCACCCTCGCCGGTACTCGCGCGACAGGAACTGCTGCGCGGTCGCGTTGTTCACCACCGTGCCGCTGTGGCCGTCGTAACGGATCTGCACCCCCTGCCCGGTTCTCACGGCGATGATACCGAGCAGCATGTTCTCGGTGAGCCTCGACGTGTACTCGAAATCGGCCGTCGCCTTCGTGTGATTGCGGATGGCGTCCACCCAGTTCATGGCGTGCAGCTCACCGGGAACGCGCGCGTAGGTCTGCGGCACCTTCGAGGCCGCCTCCATCAGTGATTCGGGGTACAAGCGCGGGTTGTTTCCGTACGAATCGTGCATCAGCACGCCCTTGTCACCGACGATGATGGCGGCGCGCCGGTGATTTACTGCATCCGGCAGGTTGGCGGGGCGCGGCGCCCACAGCCCGCCGTCGCGCCAGTACACCGTCACAGCCGGACGCGAACCGTCTGCCGCGTAGCGGTACACCACTTCCATAGCCGACGGGTAGCTGGCCGGCTGGCCGTTCTCATCCAGTCCGAATGCCGACGAAGTGGCCTCGACGGTTGTCGGGTACGTGAGTCCGAGCGCCCAGTACGCATGGTTCAGGGTGTGAGCGGCGATGTCGCCGATGGCGCCCACGCCCCAGTCGACCCATCCTCGCCAGTTGAAGGGGTGGTAGATCGGGTGATACGGGACGTGCGGCGCGGGACCAAGAAAGAGATCCCAATCGAGATCCGGCGATGGCGTGTATGCGAGCGACAGCGCCTTCCCGAATTCCTGACTGACGCGGCGCGGGGGTGTCCAGTCGTTGCCCGCGCCGGCCGATCCAGGCGGTGGGGGAAGGGGTGAGTTGTAAGAAGTCGGCGTGACGCCTTCGGCGTTCCGCGCAGGCCGCGGCACGCCCTGGGGCCAGATTGGTCGATCGGTCGACAGATGCACCTCACGCACTGGCCCGATCAGGCCGGCCTGAATCCATTCGTTGATGAGACGCGCACCATCGGTGGACTGTCCCTGGTTGCCCATCTGCGTCACGACATTCGTACGCCGGGCGGTTTCGCGCAGGACCCGTGCTTCGTGCACGGACCATGTCATCGGCTTTTCGACATAGACGTGTTTGCCGAGCTCCATCGCCGCTTTGGCGATGACCGCGTGCGTGTGGTCGGGCGTGGCGATGAGCACGGCGTCGATGTCGCGCTGCTGCTCGAGCATCCGGCGGAAGTCCGTGTACCGTTTCGCCGTGCCGTACGCCGCCTGCAGCTGCAGCCGCGCCTCGTTCGGCTGTCCATTGGCTGAGCGAGTCGATCGCGCGATGCGCGCGTCGACGCTGGCGAGATCGACGTCGGCCAATGCGACGACGTTCTGCCCACCGGACAGGAGCTCAGTCGCGACTGCGGCGCCCCGGCCGCCGCCGCCGACGACCGCGATATTGACCGTGTCGCTGGGCGCCGGGCGGGCTTGCCCGCCGAGAACGTGGCGCGGAATGAGCGTCAAGCCAGCCGCGGCTCCGGCGGTTCCCAGGAAATGACGTCGCGTGACACTGTTGGAATCCATCGCGTTCGCTCCTCGAGAAAGCTGTTCCCCGATTAGAGAGCTATCGACCCGGTGGCAGCTGGAACACGTCGTTGAATCCGTAGCAATAGTACTCGAGCACGCGGGGCGCCGTTTCGATCCGGCGATACAGCGGCATCTCCATCTTCCACGGCCGGGTGAATACCTTCGGATCCTCGATCGTCACTTCGTACCTGATGTGGGATGCGTCGATGAAACTGTAGCGCTCGACGACGTGCAGCATCTCGCTGTGAAAATTCCCCGCCTTGTCGAAGCGAGTCTGGTCGTTGAAGTGAACGACGTCGACGACGAGCGTATCGCCTTCCCAGTGGCCGCGCGAGTCGCCCATCCACCACTGAATCGGTCCGCGCGGGTGAGGCGTACCGTTCATGAAGATGCGTCGTAGGGCGCCGACGTATTCGTACGAGATGTCAATCCGCTCGGACCTCTGAATGATCCGGAATGGATAGGGCATGTAGGTCACGCGCGGAACGCCGGGCAGAAAACACTTCGCGTCGGTGTCCTCCGTCAGCCGGTTCGCATAGTTGCGCTTTTTCTGTTCGAGCGCCCAGGGTTGATATGGAATCTCCCCGCCCACGACCACGCCGGTACCTGCCGGCACTCCGGGCTCCGCGTGGTGATCCTCGATGTCGTACGCCGCGCTGTTCAGGACCTGCCACACGCCTGAAAAATCAGGTCTGCCATCCGGCATGTGCGGAATCGTCCCGCTTTGCGTCTGAGCCGAACCCACAAGCACGAAGACCAACAGAACGAGCGTCGAGCTCACTCGGGCGATGACGATGTTCACTTCGCGTTCGCTTTGGGCGCGACCATGTTCTGGACGCTGCGCTCTCCTTCGAAGCAGGCGGTCTCCCACGGTTCATCCACCTGCCCCGTCCGCTTCGCGAACTCGACGTGCGCGGTCCAGGGTTGTGTGAACACTCGCGGGTCATGGCTCGTGACGTCGTAATACATCTTGTTTCCGACGAACGTGAACCGCTCCTCGATGCGGAGATCGGGACTGTGAAAATTGCCGTACGTGTCGTACCACCCGTGCTCGTTGAGGTTGCGCCCTTCGACGATCAGGGTGTTGCCGTCCCAGCGGCCACGCGAATCGCCGTACCACAGCTTCACGCGATCGTTGAGCGGCGCGCGACCGTCGAGATAAATCGTCCGGAGCACGTTGTTGTACGGATACTGGAAGAACACGAAACCGGAGGTCTGGATGATTTCTGGCCCCTGGTCGAGACTCTCACGCGGGAACCCCATCGGCAGGCAGCGGGCATTCGAGTCGAGGTGCCAGAGCTCGGTGGCGTTGAAGAAGTTCTTCCGGTTTGCGGTGCGCAGCTCGCGTGCCCAGGGCTGATAGGGAATCCGGCCGTCAGGGGTCCGGACGATCTGCGGCTTGGGGAAGTTTTCCCGGTTGCGGCCGGTTGCACGCATTTCTTCCGGGTCCTGTCCCTCTTCGAGATCGAAGTTCGGGCCGCGCGCGCCGATCCAATCCTTCGCGTACGAGCCGGCGACGTCAGGTTGGCCGTCGGCAGTTCGCGCTCCGGTCCACGGTGTGGTGGCCGGCGTCAATGGCGCGCCGCCCCCTTGGGCACGAAGGGCCACAGTTGCCGTCATCGCTACCGCGACGGCCAACAGGTAGCACAGAGCCTTCACGCTCACCCTTCCGCTTGCGCCCATAGGCGCGTGAGAGTAGCATATGCAACCGGTTACATCAAACGGGACTCGCACCATGCCAAACGCCGATCGCGTTCGCAGGAACCACCCGGAAGGTGAGCCGGAGAGATTCCCCAGCCGGCGCGAGTTCGGCAAGCGCGTGCTCGCCACGATCCCCGCTCTGGCGGTTCTTCCAAACGCGATGCGCCAGGGGCAGTCAGCGCTTCCGCCGAACCGCTCCCGCATCAACGGTGTGCAGTTCGGCCTGCAGCCGTTCTGTTACCACGATCTGGCGATGACACCCGAGAACCGAAGGACCCTGATCAATCGACTCGTGCAAAACGGTCTCGGGATGGTAGAGCTCCACGCCACCTGGGTGGAACCGCGTTTCGCTGCTCCCGGAGTAAGCACCGCCGCGGCGCGCGAGAAGCTTCGGGAATGGAGGTTGACGGCGCCCCCGGCTTTTTATCAGTCCATCAGGAAAGAACTCGACGCTGCCGGAATCGTCGTGTTCACGTACTACGTGAACCTGGATGACAGCCACACCGATGAGGAGATCGACGCGATTTTCAGAGGAGCGCAGATTCTGGGTGCTCAAGGATGCGTCGGCTCGCAGGGCCTGCGTATCACACAGCGGCTGGCGCCGTTTCCAGGCAGGCACGGAATGTTCATGGGGGTTCACAACCATGCCAATCTGTCCGACCCGGACGCCTTGAACAACGAAGCAAGCTTCGTCAAGGCGCTGTCGTTCTCCCCCCACGTCAAGGCGACACTCGATACGCGACACTACACGGCCGCAAACGGCGACTGCCTGGAATTCCTCGCGCGCCATCACGCGCGGACGTCGAGTGTGCACCTGGGGGATCGCAAGCGGAACAACGGACGGAGCACGCCATTCGGTGAGGGCGATACACCCATCATTCAGATTCTGCGAATGATTCGCGACAACGAGTGGCCAATCGTCGCGCTGCTCGAATTCGAGCACGGCACCCTTCGTACGGGAGTGGACGAAGTGCAGCTGATGTTCGATTACTGCAAGCGCGCTGTGGCGTGAGTGTCGGAGAAGGCGATGGCCAAATGCCGGTGGTATCTGCTCGCGTGTGGTGTGTTCCTCACGGTTGCGGGCGCGGCTGCTCAGTCGGGCGCGCGTAGCGGGTACGACATCGACTTCGTGGGGCCACCGCTGGCGGACCCCGTCATGCAATACAACAAGGAGTCGTACGTCACGTACGGCTGCGCGTACTGTCACGGTGTGAACCTTGTCCCCCGCGGTGAAGCGGCCGATCTGCGGCAGTCAGCGGTCGTCGGAGCCGATCGTGATGGGAGCCTCATCACACGTGTGCTGCGCCAGGGCATTCCAAAGACAACCAAGTTGTCGCCGATGCCGCAGTACTCGGATGTGAGCGACCAGCAGTTGAACGCGATCGCGGCCTGGATTCACTATGCGAGGCAGCGAGATCGTCTCACCAGCCTGACTCGAGCAAACCTTGAACCGGGGAGTGCGAACGCTGGACGGACACACTTCGAGCAGCAGTGCAGTTCTTGTCACTCTGCGTCCGGCGACCTCGCGGGTGTTGCCAGGAAGTACGATTCCACCAGGTTGCGCGCGCAGATTCTCGAGCCCTCTGCGCTGGCAGGTGATGAGTCCTTCAAGGTGGACGCCCTTCGAAACAGCCGCATCGCGGAAGGGCGCAGGCGGCATCACGCTCTCCTGGAAAACTACGCGGTCGGGCAGTTCGCGGATCTTTTCGCGTACGTGCAGGGGTTCAATTGAGGCGGAAGACCGGCCGCTGCGTTCACTTGTAACCGGTTGCAGATGTTATGTATAGTCCGGCCCGATGAACCAGCCAAAGGCTCGCTCTTGATATCCCAGTCGTCGCGGAACATCGCCTTTGGCTGGTTGACAGCATTTGCTTGGCGCGCTCCGCGCGCCTAGGACCGCTATGCGGACGAGCAACGGTTGCAGAACTCGCGTTTGCAGGCGCATAGCGGTCCAAACGACTGTGTGGCTGCTCGCTGGAGCAATCCTCATGGGGGTCGCCCTTCAGGCTGCGCGCGCTCAGACTCCATCGGCGACACCTGGTGCCCGCGACCTCTCGGGATTTTGGGAATTGTCGCCCGACAGTCGTCGTGTCCCGGACGCGAACCTGATCCCCGGGATCACCAGTGCCGTGCGTGCCGAGCGCGCCCGCAAGGACGCCTATGCGATTCGCTGGTGCAATCTCCTCGGCATGCCCTTCATCATGGATTCAGGAAGGCCGCTCGACATCCGGCAGGGTCGAACCGCGGTCATCATCGTCCCCGAGCACACCTCCGGGCCGCGCTATCTCTATCTGAATCGGTCGACGCATGTCGGCGAAGATGTGTTCGACCCTACGACATACGGAGACTCCATCGCCCGCTGGGAAGGTGACACGCTGGTTGCCGACACGATCGGCTTTCATCCGGACCGCGGGATCACGGCGATCCCGGGTGGAGGCTACCGCACAGCCACTTCACACCTGGTAGAGCGTTATCGTCTGCTCGAGAATGGCAACGTGTTGTCGGTTGTGTTCACGTGGACCGACCCGAAAATGTTCCGCGCTCCGCACACCTACGAGTTCCGGTATTACCGGCTGGCGGCGGACTACGAGCCGCGCACGTGGCTGCCGTGCGATCCATACAACGAGGAGCGCACAACGTTCCTCGAGGCTACACCGCCTGCCGGCGCGAGCGGGCGGTGAGACACTCGATGCTGGAGGGCTGACGTGTCTGTGGCAAGGTTGAGTGCGACTGTGTTTTTCGTGACGGCGGTGGCCACCGTTGCGGCCGCACGGGCACAGACGCCAGGTACGGCGCCCGACCGACGCATCGAAGGGCACTGGGTGCGCACGGACCCCGGTGGGGCGGGAAGCTTCGGCGGCCTGGCGGGTCAGATTCCGCCCGCACTGTTGACTCCGGAAGCCGCGGCCACACGAGGAGGCGGCCCGGGGCGCGGTGGTGGGCCCGGACCGGCTGCAGGTCCACGGCCGACCCGTCCGAACGCCGCCGGTGTGCCCTACATCGTCGTCGAACGGCCCTGTGCCAATGCGGCGCGAGGCAATGGCGCGCTCCTTCTCAATCCAGACTCCGGCGGCATTCATATCATCGAGCATAAAGACCAGGTCATCCTTGCGGGCGAGCGCGGCGGTGTCAGGCATATTTATCTCGATGGCCGGCCGCATCCGCCACTGGGCGGTCGCGTGCCGACAGTGGCAGGCCATTCGACCGGCCGCTACGAAGGCAACGTGCTCGTCGTAGACACGATCGGGCTGACACCCGGTGGGGTTGTCGGCGGCGGTGTGCGTACACCTGAAACACGTCTCAGCGAGCGGTTCGAGGTGTCGGCCGACGGCAAGACAATGACCATCACTTATACGTGGCAGGATCCGAAGCTCTATCAGAAGCCGCATACTTACTCGTACTTCTTCGATCGCCTGCCGCCCGACAGTTACGCGTTCGAGGACTGGTGTGATGCGGGCGATCCGATCGAGCGGCAATCGATCGTTCCTCCCGAGCAGCGTCAATAGTGCCGTCGAAATCCGGTTCGATGATGTGAGGTGAATGTGAACGCCAGACGACGTGAAGTGGCGATCGTCGTATTCACGCTGCTGTGGGGCGCGGGCACGTTGCTCTCGCAGGATGGGCCGCCAGGCCAGACGCCGGGCTTCGTCGCGTATCCGCAGCGGCCACCCGGCGATCCGGCAGCGATCGAGCGAGGCAAAGGGTTATACGGCGCCAATTGCGTGTTCTGTCATGGCGCGAACGCTCGGGGCGGAGATGGCGGCGGACCAAACCTCCTGCGATCGACGATCGTCCTCGAAGATCAGAAAGGGGAACGGGTTGCCCCGGTGATCCGCGAGGGCCGCGGCGGCATGCCGCCGTTCCAACTCTCGGACGCCCAGATCGCTGATATCTCCGAATTTCTGCACAGCTTTCCCGTGAGCAGCCGCACCGGACCATCCACCATCAACATTCTCGTGGGTGATCCCAAAAAGGGCGAAGCGTATGTCACGGCGAAATGCGCGTCGTGCCACACCACGGCAGCGCTCAAGGCTGTTGCGGTCAAGCTCGACGATCCGAAGATGCTGCAGCAGATGTGGCTGATGCCGGGCAACGCAGGAGGCCGCGGAGGCGGTCCGGCGCCGATCCCGGCTCCGCCGATCTCCGTAACGGTCACGCTGGCATCGGGCGAGGTCATCAAAGGGCGGCTCGGCCGCGTGGACGACTTCAGCGTGAGCCTCACACAATCCAACGGCACTCACCGGACGTTCCGAACCGCCGGGACCACGACCAACGTAGAGATCCACGATCCGCTCGCACCCCACAAGGAGCTGCTGCGGGTCTATACCGACGACGACATTCACAACGTGACCGCATATCTGTCGTCTCTGAGATCACAGTCATGAAGAAGCTGCTCGCGCTGGTCTTCGTCACGGCGGCAACACTGGTCGTGTCTGCCCAGGGGGTACACCGCGATCTCCTGCACAAACCGCTCGCAGATTCGTGGCCGACCTACTCAGGCGATTACTCGGGGAAGCGCTACAGCGCCCTGACGCAGATCAACCAGAAGAACGTCAAGACGCTGACAATGGCGTGGACGCGTCGGCTCGTCGCCGGTCCAGGGCCGAGCGGGCCGCCCCAGCCGGGCGAGCCGCCAGTGATGATGGGCGGCGAAGGTGACGTCGTGTTTGGCGGCGCCACCATCGTGAAGGGCTCAATCCTGTCAATTGACGGAGTGCTCTACGTCACAGCGCCCGACAACGTGTGGGCGCTCGACGTCCACGACGGCCATCTCCTGTGGCGGTACTTCTGGAAGACAAAAGGCGGTACCCACATCGGTAATCGCGGCGTTGGGATGTGGGGGAACTATCTGTTCTTCGTCACACCGGACAACTATTTCATCTCGCTCGATGCGAAGACTGGTAAGGAACGTTGGCACAAGGAGCTGGCAAGCTTCCAGCAACAGTACTTCCACACGATGGCGCCCGTGGTGATCGACAACCACGTCCTCGTCGGATCCAGCAACGACCTCGACATGCCGGCGTTTCTCCAATCGTTCGATCCGGAGACGGGTGAGCTGCAGTGGAAGTGGTATGCGACGCCGCAAAAGGCCGGCGATCCGGGCCTGGATACGTGGAAAAATCTCGATGCGTCGATTCATGGCGGCGGTCATCCGTGGGTGCCAGGCGCGTACGACCCCGAGACGCGGCTGTATATCATCGGCACCGGAAACCCGACACCCGCGTATACGTCGGCGCCGCGCGGCGAGGGCCTCGAAAACCTGTATACGTGCGCGCTCGTGGCGATAAACGTCGATACGGGCAAGATGGCGTGGTACTACCAGACGTCGCCCCACGATACCCACGACTGGGATTCGGCGCAGACGCCGGTGCTCGTTGACGGCGAGTTTGGCGGCCGCCCGCGGAAGCTGGTGTTGACCGCGGCGCGCAACGGCTATTTTTTCGTCGTCGATCGGGTGACGGGCGAGCATCTTCTCACCAGCAAGTTCTCGGAGTCGGCGAACTGGGCCCGATCAGAGCTCAATGCCAAGGGACAGCCCATTCGCATCCCAGCCAAGGATCACCACATCGCCGGTGCGCTCGTCTCGTCAGCCAACCAGGGTGCGGCCAACTGGCCGCCTCCGTCCTACAGCCCGCAAACAGGGCTGTTCTACGTGCCGACGACCGAGACTTACGCGTTGTACTACTTGACCGAGCCTGACCCCCGCGGTGCGCTTGGACTCGGCGGGAAAGACGAGCGGTCCGTTGGAACGGCGGGCAGCTACCTGACCGCGATCGACTACAAGACGGGAAAGATCGTCTGGAAACGTCGCTATCGGACGACAGCCAACACGGGCTTGACCGCGGGCTTCCTCACCACTGCAGGACGGCTCCTGTTTGGAGGTGACGTCGGCGGCAACTTCGTCGCCTACGATCCGGCGAACGGTACTCCCCTGTGGCACACGCAACTGGGCGCCAACACCACCAACGCGCCGGAGACGTACATGGTGGACGGCAAGCAGTACGTGCTTGTGGGTGCGGGCGATACTCTGTACGCATTCAGCTTGTATTGACACGGCGAAGAACCCGGTTTCGTTGGGCGGGGCGCGGCAGACCTCTTGACTGGTTTGTAACCGGTTACAGAAAAGCGGTATAATCCCGCGCTCGCGGACTGCTGGCCGCGCCCATGCGGCCGATCGTGTGGCGCTTTTATGTGGAGAGATGCCATGAACCCTCGCAGTGCCCTCCTGGCCATGTTACTGACGCTGATCGCCTCCGCCAGTGGTCGCGTCCTCGCGCACCATTCGTTCACGATGTTCGAAATGGACAAGGACGTGACTTACAAGGGAGTGGTCGTTGACTACAAGTGGATCAACCCGCACGTCCATATCACCGTCGACATAAAGGCGGGACCCGGGGTTGAACCGGCGACCGTGGGGACATGGGATGTCGAAGGCGGCTCGACCAACATCATGGGGCGGCAGGGGTGGACGCGTGCCACGTTGAAGCCGGGCGCCACGATCACACTCGTCGGCCATCCAATGAAGGATGGCTCAAAGGGGATCTCGCTCTTCTACATGATCAGGTCCGACGGCAAGCGGATGTATCACGACATCGCGCGCCCGAAGGATGACGCCGGACAATAGGAGCAGGCGATGTACTCACGACGCGAATTCACGAAAGCTGCACTCTCGGGCGTAGCCGTATCGCTCCTGCCGGGCCTGACGCGCCACGCCGATGCCATTGAATCGACGGTCCGCGGCGTCAGAATGGGTCTCATCACTGGGTCGCTGAATCCGTTGCCCGAGAACACCGGGCGCGATCCGATCGACGTGATCATCGAGCACTGCCTCGCGCTGGGTGCGGCAAATATCGAGCTGGTGACGGTGTTTGCGCAAGGCGCGCCGCAGATTGTCAACGGCGGCCGGTTCGGCCAGCCGCCCGCTCAACGAACGCCGGAATTCACCAAGTCGCGCCAGGCGCTTCGGGAATGGCGCGTGGCGCTGCCGCTGGATCGTTTCCGTGAGGTGCGGGCGAAATTCGACAAGGCGGGTCTGAATCTCTTCTCCTACGTGCAGACCATTGACGACGACATGACGGACGCGGAGATCGATACCGTGTTCCGGCAGATGCAGGCACTCAAGGTGCCGATGTTCACCACCAACCAGACGCGCGTCGGGATGGGCCTTCGTGTCGCGCCGTTCTCGGAAAAGTACGGCATCAAGGCGGCCTGGCATCCGCACGCGCAGATACACGACCCGAACGAAGTCGCGACGCCAGAGAGCATGGAGAAGCTGCTCGGCATGTCGAAATCATTCGTGGTCAACCTCGATATCGGGCATTACACGGCCGGCAACAACGACGCGGTGGCGTTCCTGCGGAAGCATCACGACCGCATCACCCACCTCCACATCAAGGATCGCAGGCGGAACGACGGTCCCAACGTGCAGCTCGGGACCGGCGACACACCGATCAAAGAATGTGCGGCGCTGATCCGAGACAACAAGTGGCCGATCATGCTGATCCTCGAGCGCGAGTATCGCGATGCACCTGGCACTGCCGTCGAGCAGACGCGCTGGCAGTTGGATTACGTCAAGTCGCTGCTGGAGACGTAGCGCAGGAGAGGAAGCAGCCGTGCTGACGCGCCGAGAGTTCGGACAAGCACTGCTCACCGTTCCGGTAACCGCCGCCGCGTTCGCACAGCAGCCGCGACGCGTCGCGCGGTACGCCTCCCGATTCAACGGCGTTCGGATCGGTGCGCAGACGTATTGCTACCGCTCTCTCCGCGACACGACGCAGCCGTGGTCGGCCCAGCGCGTCGACGCACTGATGGGCCAGGTCGTCGACGCATTCGTCCAGAACCAGATTGACGTCGCGGAGTTCTGGATCGCTCTCGTCGAACCGCCGGGAGGACCTGGCCGCGGACCCACCGATCCCGTCATGCGCCAGGCGCTGCGCGACTGGCGGCGCGCACGGTCACTCGACGTCTTCGAGCGGGCGCGTCGCAGGTTCACCGACGCTGGTATCGAGATCTACTCGTGCATGTACAACTTTGCCGACGATCTCAGCGACGACGAGCTGGAGTTCCCGTTCGAGGTGGCGAAAACGCTCGGCACGAACATCATCTCCGCCAACTGCACGAAGGCCTCAATACAGCGAGCCGCCCGGCCGGCCGATCGCCACAAAATGTTCGTGGCGGCTCACGCCGAAAACGCCCCATTCGATCGAAATCCTGACGGCATGGTCTACGAGAAAAACCTCGTTGGGGCACTGTCCCACTCGCCGTATATCAAGGTCACGCTCGACACCGGGCACTTTACGGCGTTCGGCGGCGACGCGGTGGCGTTCGTCCGCCAGCATCACGATCGCGTGGCCAATCTGCACCTCAAGGACCGTTTACGGCGCGCTGAGGATCGAAACGACGAGAACACCACGGAGTGGGGGAAGGGAGATGCACCGCTGGTGCAGGTTCTCCAACTGATGCGCGACCAGCGCTACATATTCCCCGCGTGCATCGAGTACCAGTACGCAGGGAAGGGCACGGCTGTCGAGGAAGTGCAGAAGTGCCTCAACTTCGCCAAAGCCGGGCTCTCCTCGCGCGCGTAGAATCGGGCGACTCGAGGCTTAGGTTGCTTTTGCGCCGGCGCGATAGCGCGCAGCCTGCGCAGCCTGCGCGGACGGCGGTGCGGTGCTGGCCCGAACCATCAGCGTGTGCGGGAGTGTAATCGACACGGGTGTCACGTCCGCCTTGCCTTCGAGGATCTCCAGCAGCAGCCGTACGGTTCCTTCACCAATCTCGCGCATCGGCTGGGCCACGGTTGTGAGCGGCGGGTCCGTGTAACCGGCGAACTGGATGTCGTCAAAGCCGATGACAGACAGGTCGTCCGGAACGCGGCGGCCGCCTCGTTTCGCCGCTTGAATCACCCCGACGGCCATGCCGTCGTTGAAGCAGAAGATGGCAGTCGGGGGTTTGGCCTGTCCGAGCAGGTAGTCGCCCATCGCCACCCCCGAGCCGATCGAAAAGTCGCCTTGCGCGACCAGCAGCTCAGCGGCCGCGCCCTCGGACGCGGCTTGCGCCTTGGTGCCGCGCAGCCGGTCGCGGCTGAGCGGGCTCACCAGCGGCCCCGTGATGACGCCGATCCGACGGTGACCCAGGCGATACAGGTGTCCCATCGCTTCGCCCGCAGCCTTCGCGTTATCGATGTGGACGCTCGGGACGCCCAGGCGAGGACTGAACTCGCAGCCATTGACGATTGGCGCGCAGCGCGGCGCCGTGGCTTTCACCAGCGCCGCCGCTTCCTTTGGCAGCCGGTGGCCGAGGAAGATCAGGCCGTCGGCTTCCTTGCGCTTCAACATCGTTGCGTAGCGCTCTTCGCGCTTGCTGTCGTGCTGCGTGTCTCCGAGGAGCACTGCATAGCCGCGGCGCTGCGCCGCCTCTTCGATGCCCTGAAGAATCTGGGAAAAAAACGGATTGGAGATGTCCGGTACGGTGACGAGGAGCTTGAAGGTTCGGAACGAACGCAGGTGCGCTGCCACGAAATTGGGCGTGAACCCCAGGCGCTCCACCTCCTGGAGCACTTTCTTGCGCGTTTCGGGCGCGACCACATCCGGTCGGCTGAGCACACGCGAGACGGTGGCCGTGGATACGCCAGCTCGCTTCGCGACCTCGTAGATGGTGGACATGCAGTATCGAACCGATAGCAATTGTATCCGCGGACAACTGAAGACCCTGAATTCCGCCACACGACGCATCGCGGCGGAGCGGCCGGTGGCGAGCATTGACGCGCGTGTAAGTGCCCATGTGACGCAGGGTTGCCGCGGAACGGGAATTCGTATAGCATCTGCAACCGGTTACATGTAGGCGGTACAGCAGCCTGTTTGTGCGGAGGACCATCAATTGGTAACCCGGCGGATCGGGATGGGGTTGGTCGGGCCTGGCTTCGTCGGGATGCACCATATCGACGCCGTCCGGCGGCTCGGATTCGTCGATGTCGTGGCGATTGCCGACGTCGACGAAACGCTCGCGCGCGCCAAAGCCGACGCGCTCGGCGTGCCCAAGGCGTACGGCAGCTTCGAAGCGCTTGCCGCCGATCCCGACGTCCACGTGGTTCACAACACCACGCCGAACTTCCTGCACGGCCCCGTCATCGCGGCGGCGCTCGCGCACCACAAGCACATCGTGTCGGAAAAGCCGCTCGCATCCTCCGGCGAGGAAGCGCGTGCCTTGTGGCTCGCCGCACGCGAGGCCGGGGTGGTGCATGCCGTCACATTCAATTACCGCGGCAACCCGATGGTGCAGCAGGCGCGCGCGATGATCGCCGCGGGCGACCTTGGCGCCGTGCATTACGTACACGGGGGCTACCTGCAGGACTGGCTGCTCAAACCCACGGACTTTTCCTGGCGTCTGGAGCCGGACAAGGGAGGCCCTAGCTCTGCGGTAGCGGATATCGGCTCCCATTGGTGCGATCTGGCGCAGCACGTCACTGGCCGGCGTATCGTGTCCGTGCTGGCCGACCTTTCGACCGTCGTTCCGATCCGCTATCGCCCGCGCGGCGCCCGCGAAGCTTTCGCGGAGGCAGACAAAGACCGCGGTGAGCCGGTTCAGATCCGCAGCGAAGATCTGGCGACTGTCCTCGTGCGGTTTGAGGGTGATGTCAGGGGGGCGGTCTCGGTGGGGCAGGTCTGTGCCGGGCACAAAAACGACCTGTGGCTCGAGATAAGCGGGACCAGGCGTTCGCTGCGGTGGCGGCAGGAACAGCAGAACGAGCTCTGGATCGGCCACCGCGATGAGGCGAACGTCGTGATGGCGAAAGACCCGACGCTCCTCATGCCCGATGCGCGCGAGTACACGCATTTGCCCGGCGGTCATCAGGAAGGATGGGCCGATGCGTTCCTCAACGTGCTTCGCAACGTCTACGCTGCGGTAGTGCAACATCGCGGTGACAAGCCGGCGCTCGCGTTTCCGACTTTCGAGGATGGTTACAATGTCGCCTGCCTGATCGACGCGGTACTCGAGAGTCATCGTCGCGGTGGCGTCTGGACAGCGGTGCAGGCCGCAGAGTTCGCGGGGAGCGTTCGATGAAACTCGGGGTATTCACACCGGTGTTCGGGCAGCTTTCGACCGCCGAGATGATTGCGAAGGTGCAGTCGCTGCAGCACGTCGAAGCGGTCGAGCTCGGCACAGGAGGCTGGCCGGGGCGCGCGCATCTCGATGACCTGAAGGAGATGATCGAAGGCCATTGCCGCGCGACGACCTACAAGCAGATGCTCGCCGACGCCGGCCTGACGATCAGCGCGCTCTCATGCCACAGCAATCCGCTGCATCCTGACCTGGCCGTTGCCCGGTCGGCCGACGAGCTGTTTCGCCAGACCGTTCGGCTCGCCGAAAAAATGCAGGTGCCGACTGTCGTGACGTTCTCGGGATGTCCCGGCGACTCGGACGACGCAAAGCATCCGAACTGGATCACCACGCCGTGGCCGCCGGAATTCCTCGAAGTACTCGACTGGCAATGGGAGCAGAAAGCGATTCCCTACTGGACGGATGCGGCGAAGTTCGCCGCCGACCACGGCGTCACGGTAGCGCTCGAGGCGCATCCGGGATTTCTGGTCTACAACGTGGACACCATGCTGAAGCTGCGCGCCGCGACCGGCCCGGCTATCGGCATCAATTTCGATCCGAGCCACCTGTTCTGGCAGGGAGTGGACATCCCGGCCGCCATCCGCGCACTCGGCAACTGCATCTTCCACGTGCACGCCAAGGACCTTGCTTTCGACCGGCAGAACGTGGCCGTCAACGGTGTGCTGGATGTGAAAAGCTATCGGCGGATGCCGGAGCGATCATGGTTGTTTCGCAGTGTCGGCTGGGGTCACGACGCGCTCGAGTGGAAACAAATTGTGAGCGCGCTGCGGCTGGCCGGCTACGACCACGTCATCAGCATCGAGCACGAGGACGCGCTGCTGTCCATTGATGAAGGGCTGCGAGCAGCGGTGGAGCTGTTGAGCCGCGTTGTCCTCACCGAACCGCCCGCGGATCCCTGGTGGACGTAGATCATGCCTGGTAGCACCCGTCTCAAGCTCTCCGGATTGATGTTCCTGCAGTACTTCGTGTGGGGTGCCTGGTCCGTCACGATGGGCACCTGGCTCGGGACGACACTCGGATTCAGCGGTCAGCAGATCGGGCTGGCGTATGGCACGACCGCGATAGCGGCGATGGTGTCCCCATTCTTCGTCGGCATGATTGCGGATCGTTTCTTTGCCACCGAAAAGCTGCTCGCAGCGCTCCATGTGGGCGGCGCGGCTATTCTTTTTTGGGCATCCATGCAGAATGCGTTCGGACTGTTTTATTTCGTCCTGCTCGCCTATGCCCTCTGCTACATGCCGACCCTCGCTCTGAGCAACTCGATTTCGTTTCGCCAGATGCAGGAGCCGTCACGCGAGTTCCCGCCGATTCGCGTCCTGGGAACAATCGGGTGGATCGTTGCGGGACTATTCATTGGAACACTGGGTCTCGAAGCGACCGCAATACCGATGCGTATCGCCGCTGCAGGCTCTCTCGGTCTCGGACTGTTTTGCCTGGCGCTTCCTCACACACCGCCCGCGAAGAGAGTGGCTCGCGTCACCGTTCGTGACGTGCTCGGGCTCGATGCGCTGCGTCTGTTGCGCGACGGCTCATTCGCAGTGTTCGTGCTCGGGTCCTTTCTCATCTGCATACCGCTGCAGTTCTATTACACGTTCGCGAACCCGTTTCTGAACGAGCTCGGACTCAGCAATGCCGCTGGCAAGATGACGCTCGGCCAGATGTCGGAGATCGGGTTCATGCTCGTCATGCCGTGGTTCTTCCGCCGGCTTGGTGTGAAGTACATGCTCCTCGTGGGGATGGGCGCATGGGCCGCGCGATACCTGCTTTTTGCGATCGGGAACAACGGCCCGATGGTCTGGGCGCTCTACTCCGGCATCCTGTTGCACGGCATCTGCTACGACTTCTTCTTCGTGACGGGTCAGATCTATGTCGATCAGCGCGCCCCTGCGGACCTGCGGGCGGCCGCGCAGGGGCTCATCGCGTTCGTCACCCTCGGCGTCGGTATGTTCATCGGCTCGCTCATCTCGGGCCGCGTCGTGGACGCGTTTCTCATCAGTGCGGATCCGCCGGTGCACGCATGGGATCGCATCTGGATGGTTCCCGCTGTCGGAGCGGTCGTTGTCCTGGCCCTGTTTGCTTTGTTCTTCAGGTCGAAGGAAGAAACGTCACCGATTCGCGAACGGACGCCGCTCGTATCTGAATCGGCGCAATGAACGACAGAAAGCCAGACGGCACGCTGCCGGCAGCCGACTGCGGGCTGTTTCTGCTTCGGATTGGCGTCGCCGGCCTGATGCTGGCCTTGCACGGCTGGGCCCGGTTTTTCCGCGCCTCCGACTATCTCGTTTTTGGCACTCCGTGGCCGTTTGTCGATCTCGTCGCAGGGCTGGGTTTTCCGTTGCCCGGTGCGTTTGCGGTGATGTCCGCGCTGTCGGAATCCGTCGGGGCAGTGCTCATGGCGATGGGCTGGCTCACCAGATGGGCCGCGTTCGCCCTTGTCATCGATATGTCTGTGGCCCTGTTCAACGAAGGCTCTAAGGGCGACCCGATCGAGTTGCCTGCGCTATACCTGGTCGGGGCCCTGACGTTGATGATCACGGGTCCGGGCCGGTTTGCGTTGGACCGTTGGCAACGTGCCGAACATGCCGCAACCATATCGAAGGCCCGGCCAATGGTCGCCGCCTCGGCTCAGCACGAACCAGGCACGTTCGGCACCTCAGGCACCCCCTAAGGCACCCTTAGGCACCCCAGGCACCCGGGACACCAACCCCATTGAATGCCGCCGTGTACTGCGCTACTTTTTCTCCTTCCGCGCGTATCCGTCCTTCCCACAGGAGGGTGTGCTGTGAGCGTGAGAAAGCTTGCGGTGATGACGATGCTGGCCGGCGCCGGTATCGCAGTGCTGGCGTTGGTTGCAGCCCTTGGCGGGCCCAGCGCGTCTGCCCAGGTACGGCCGTATACGCCGCCAAAGGCTGCCGGGGCTGGCGCAGATTGGACCGAGCGGATTGAAGAAATCCTGCCGCCCGGCGTGGAGAGTCGCGCCGAGGCGACCAGGCGCGTTCAGACTTACAAGCCCGACCCGGTCAAGTATCCGGTCGCTCGCACGCCGTGGGATGGGAAGCCGGATTTTTCAGGTGTCTACTGGCCTGACGCCACCTTCGCCCCGCCACCGGTGGCGCTTGAATCGTTGTACCGCCCGGAGGCGCGCGAGTACAGAGAGGGTGGCGGGGCCGCGCGCGGTCTGATCGACTGGCGTGGCATCGATACGCCGAACTACCACTGCTGGCCACCATCTCCCGTGAACGGGTCGATGGGTGGAACCGTCCAACTGGTGTCAGCTCCGGGATATCTGCTGCTGCTGAACGAGGGCGCCAGCAACTTCCGAATCATTCCGATTGTCGGCGACAACGGCGCGCAACCGCGAGCATCGCGCAGGCCGTCGTTTCAAGGCTCGTCGGTGGGTCATTGGGAGGGCGACACGCTGGTCGTCGAGGTCACCAACTTCAACGGCAAGCCGTGGCTGGGAAATGCGCAGCCGCCCAACCGAATGCCGCAAACCACGTCCGACGCGCTGCGCATAACCGAGCGCTGGAGCCGGCCGGATGCGCAGGTATTCGAGTATCGGCTCGTCGTTGAGGATCCGAAAATGCTCACCGCTCCGTGGACCGGAGCGAGTGATCGCCGGGGCGTCATGCCGTATGACACGGTCCAGGAGTCCCTCTGCTTCCTCGATCCCGAGTTGGACGCGAGACATCGCGAATTTGCCGAAGGGCAAGCCAAGAAGAACGCAGGTGGTGTCCGATGACCCGTCGTGCCACGACGATTGTCGCGGCGATTATCGCCGGGGCTGCTCTGTTTGTTTTTTTGCGCGGCACATCGAACGACAACGAAGCTTCTGACGCGTCGAGCGCCGGGTCATTTGCGGCACAGACGTCCTGGGGAGAACCGAACCTGACGGGTGTCTGGAAGGCCGAGCCACTTGGCGCCCGCGCCGGACGCGATACATTCAACCTGACAGAGCTCGAAGCGCTTTATACGCCCGACGCACGTGCACGGATGAAGACACTATCAGCGAAGGACGACCCGACCATGCATTGCGCTCCGCCCGCGTTTCCTCGGGCCGCGATGCTGGGACATCCGGTGCAGATCGTTCAGCGCCCTGGCTTCGCATTCGTTCTCACAGAGGCGTATCCGGTCTTCCGAATCCTTCCGACAACCGGCCGGCCGCACACATCGGAGCAGGTACCTGTATCCGACGCATATGGGTGACTCGACGGCGCGGTGGGAAGGCGACACGCTGGTGGTCGACGTAACTTCGTTCAATGGGGAAGGATGGCTCGCGAGTGCCGACGACAAGCCGACCGGCGGCAGCACCGGTGTGTGGCTGACCTCCCCGTCGATGCACGTCGTCGAGCGCTGGCGTCGCGTTGACGCCGACACGCTCGAGTATCGAGCAACGGTCGAAGACCCCCAAATACTTTCCAAGTCCTGGGAAACACCGATGGTCACCTTCAAGCGACAGCCGATCGATGTGATCGCCGAGGCGCTGTGCCGGCCGGAGGATGGTCCGGAAACGTATCTGGCACGTCTGGGATCGTGAGTTCACTGACTAGTCATGAGTTTTCAGTCGTGAGTTTTGAGAAGGCAATTCGTTTCAACTGCAGCGAATTGCGGGATTACAGCATGGAGGCACAGATGGCGCGCAAGACACTGGGCATTCTGATGGTGCTTGTCGGATTCGCGTCGATGACGACGCTGCTGTCGGCCCATCATTCGCGGGCAATGTACGACGTCGAGCAGTTGGTGTCGGTGGAAGGCGTGGTGACGAACGTCGAGTGGAGGAATCCGCACATGTGGATCACGCTCGACGTGCCGGGCCCGACTGGCAAGCCCGAGAGCTGGGGGTTTGAAGGCTCCGGCGCGGCGTCGATGGTGGCGTCCGGCATTTCGCCGCAGATTCTCAAGGTCGGCAACAAGGTCAAGATCATCGCGCACCCTCCGCGGGACAAGTCCAAGCGCACTGCCGAGTTCATGGGCATGGAAGTGAACGGCAGGTACTATTCGCGAGGAACGGGCTCGAATATTCGCGGGACGGGAGAGAACTGAAGCGATTTCGGTCGTCGTCGTAGTGTCCGGCTTTAGCCGGACTGACGCGGGTCCGCCTGAAGGCGGACACTACGACGTCGACATTCCCGCCGTCACGCCACGAAACCACGCTCGCGCGCAAACACGATCGCTTGCGCGCGAGACCAGACACCCAGCTTGTCGAACAGATGCGACAGACGGTTCCGTACCGTCTTCTCGCTGATGCCAAGCCGCTCTGCGATCTCGGCATTACTCAATCCGCCGGCGAGCAGCGCCAGCGTTTCGCGTTCGCGGGGTGAGAGCGCTTCAAACGCGGGATCGGCTCCTGCTGCGAGCGCTGTCTGCCCTGTGAATTCGAGGACGGCGTCCTCGAAGCGCGTCCATGCCGGCTCGTGCTCCAGCAGTATGTGATTGGGAGAATCGAGCTCGACGAACTGCGCGCCGGCGATTTCCGATGCCAGCAGACGGCCCTCGGAAACGGGCGCAATTGCATCGTTGCGCGCGTGAAGGACCAGCGTCGGAGTACGCACTTCCGCGAGAAGCTGTCTCACGTCGGCCTCGGCGCGTGAACGCAACAACGTTCCTGCGAGCTCCGGCGAGGTCGTTTTTCGACACAATTCGTTGAACCAACGTAGTTGTTCCTCGGTGCCCTCCGGAATGAACCGCGACGTGAAAACCTGTCGAAACGAGGGATTGTCGCTGCCCCAGGAATTGGCCAACACGGCAATCGCCTCGTAGGTTCGCTCGGCATCCCGGTCGCCACGGCGCAGCGCGCCGCGCGCGAAGCCGCCGTACAGCACCATACGCGCAACGCGATCCGGATGCCGCACGGCGTAAGCAATGGAGACCGCCGCCCCGTGCGAGATACCGAGCAGTACAAATGGGTCTTCGACACGAGCTGCCTCGATAACTGTCTCGAGATCGTGTACGCGCCGATCGAGGGAGAGATCGCGGACATCCCAGTCGGTCATCCCGCAGCCGCGCTCGTCGTACCGCACGAACCGGAAGTGGCCGGTCAGAAACGTCATCCAATGGCGCCACACCGGACTGTCGAGGTCGTGTTCGAGGTGTGTCAGCCACGTCGCGGCTTTGACCAGCGGCATTCCGGCGCCCGATTCCGCGCAGGCGAGACGCACGCCGTCCGACGCCGTGACATACCGGACCGTCTGGCGAATTCTGCCGGGCATTCAGCTCACTCTTGTCGTAGCGGCGAAATCCGTTCGGGACATTTGTCCCTGGCAGGACGCGCGATTGTAACAAAGTCGGGACATTGATCATCTGGTGCGGCCCTTCGTCGTGGCGCATCCTCGGACCAGACATCAGGAGGTCCGAATGGTCACACGCATTCTGTTCTTCGTCTATGGCTGCTTTGGCGTACGCGCTGTTCGCGGTCACGTTCCTTTACGCAATCGCTTTCGTTGGCGGATTCGCCGTCCCGACGCAGCTGGACGGTCCTGCCACATCGCCGTTCTCAACCGCGCTTGCCGTCGATGCGCTTCTGCTGGCTGTGTTCGCGGTCCAGCACAGCGTCATGGCACGCCGCTGGTTCAAGGGCTGGTGGACGCAGGTGGTGCCGTACGCGGTCGAGCGATCGACGTACGTGCTCCTGGCGAGTCTGGCCCTCGATCTGCTGTTCTGGCAGTGGCGCCCTCTTGGCGGCACCGTGTGGAGCGTTCAGCAACCGTTCGTGCGGACGCTCATCTGGGCGATCTTCGCGTACGGATGGCTGCAGGTGCTCGTCGTAACAGGTCTTATCAACCACTTCGACCTGTTCGGACTGCGGCAGGTGTGGCTGCATCTCATCGGCCGACAGTACACGCGGGTCGGCTTCGCCACCCCGACGCCATATCGTTTCGTGCGTCACCCGCTGTACCTCGGATTCCTTCTGGCATTCTGGGCGGCTCCCACGATGACTGTTGCGCATCTGGTCTTCGCGGTCGTGACGACCGCCTACATCGTCGTGGCCATCCAGTTCGAAGAGCGCGATCTCGTGCATGAGCACGGCGCCTCGTATCAGGCGTACCGGCTCCGGGTCCCGATGCTGTTCCCCAGGCTGCACCGACGGGGGCAGACGAGCGAGCGCGGTGGAGCATGCCGTGCCACAGTCATAACCATGGGGCGGGCCTTGACGGCCCGCCTGGCTGAGGACTGAAGGGAGTAGTCCGATGCGTATCCTCTACATCTTTCCGCATCCAGACGACGAGTCTTTCGGGCCGTCGCGGGCGATCGCCGCTCAGCGACGGCAGGGGCATGACGTCTTCCTGCTGACATTAACGCGCGGCGAAGCGACCAAAGTCCGGCACAAGTTCGGATGGACGCTCGAACAGATGGGCGAAGCTCGTTACCGCGAGCTACTGGACGTGAAGAAGACGCTCGATCTCAACGACCTGCGCGTATTGCAGTTGCCTGACAGCGGGCTAAAGGAGCTCGACCCGTGGGCGATCGAGCAGGTGATTCGGGATGAAGTATTGCGTGTCGAACCACACGTCCTCGTCACGTTTCCGGTTCACGGAATCAGTGGGCTGCACGATCACATCGTCACCCACTTTGCGGTGACGAGGGTCTATCTCGAATTGCAGGGTCCCGATCACCCATGGCTACAGCGGCTCGCGTTCTTCACCATGGTGACGGCGCCGAGTGAGTTTCCGTGGCATGTGAATGTGACGGCGCCAGCCGAGATCGACTGTTCGTTCGATGCGACCGATTCCGATATGGACCGATTTCACAAGGCACTCGACTGCTACGTCACGTATGCCGATGTGATCGCGCAAACCAAGATTCACGATGTATTCGGCGCTGCGGTCTATTTCGAGCTGTTTCGCGAAGACCACAAGCCGCCCTTGAGAGATTTGTGTGAAAGGCTGAAAACAAGCGCTGAACATGAGCGGTGATTTTGTGTCTGTGCCGCAGTCTATGCATCATAAGGAGGGCACAGCGCGATGCAATTGCACACCTACCTCAACTACGGCGGAAACTGCGAAGAGGCGTTCCGGTTCTATGAGCAACACCTTGGCGGAAAGATCACCTTTCTGATGCGGCACGGCGAACAGCCGGGGCCAGGTAACGTGCCGCCGGAGTGGAACGGTAAGGTCCTTCATGCCCGTATGGACCTCGGAGGGACGGAACTTCTCGGAGCCGACATTCCCGCAGAGCGCTTCCAGCCGATTCGCAGCGCTTATCTGTCGCTCACCGTGAGCAGCATCGGCGAGGCAGAACGTATCTATAGTCTGTTGTCCGATGGCGGCCAGATTTTCATGCCGATGGAGGAGACGTTCTTCGCAAACCGCTTTGCGATGCTCAGAGACAAATTCGGCACGTCCTGGATGCTTCTCAATCCGAAACAGCCTGCCGCTTGAGCTTCACGCACCGCGGCACACATCCGCACGTGGCGCCACATTCGAATATTGGTACTGAAAAATTGCCGCCGCGTCTGATCGGAGCGATCGACCAGGGCACCACGAGCACGCGCTTTCTCGTCTTCGACGAGTCCTCGCGTATCGTCGCGCAGTCGCAGATAGAGCACACGCAGATCTATCCAAGACCAGGATGGGTCGAGCACGATCCGGTCGAGATCTGGCGGAATACCCAGACGGTAGTTGCCACCGCTCTGCGGTCGGGGAGCCTTGTCTCCGGCGATCTCGCCGCCGTCGGCATCACGAATCAACGTGAAACGACGGTGGTATGGGATCGCCACACCGGCGTACCCGTCCACAACGCGATCGTCTGGCAGGACACCCGCGTCAGTGAAGATGTCGCGGGATTCGCTGCCCGCTGGGGTGTGGAGTATTTCCGCGAACGCACCGGCCTTCCGCCTTCGAGCTACTTCAGCGCCTTCAAGGTCCGTTGGATCCTGAACGAGGTGCCGGGCGTCCGCGAGCGCGCCCGCGCAGGTGACGTGCTCTTCGGCACGATCGACAGCTTTCTCGTGTGGAATTTGACGGGCGGCTTCGACGGCGGTGTACACGTGACCGACGTGACGAACGCCAGCCGCACGCAGCTGATGAACCTGCGCACATTGCAGTGGGATGACGAACTGCTGGAGCTGTTCGACATCCCCGTGGCAATGCTGCCGACAATCCGCTCCAGCAGCGAGCTCTACGGTGTTACAGCGGCCGAGCCCTTGTCATCGGTCGCCATCACGGGCATCCTCGGCGATCAGCAGGCCGCGCTGGTCGGACAGACGTGCTTCGAGCCTGGTGACGCGAAAAACACCTACGGCACTGGCTGCTTCCTGCTGCTGAACACCGGCGAAACGTTGGTGCATTCGCATTGTGGGCTCTTGACGACCGTGGCCTATCGTTTCGGTAATGCTGCGGCTTCCTACGCGCTCGAAGGGAGCGTCGCGATTACCGGCGCGCTCGTGCAATGGCTCCGTGACAATCTGGGACTCATCCAGCAGAGCGCAGACGTCGAGGCGCTCGCCCGAACGGTGCAGGACAACGGCGGCGTGTACTTCGTCCCGGCCTTTTCGGGCCTCTACGCACCACATTGGAACGAGAACGCTCGCGGAGTGATCGTCGGTCTGACACGGTTCGCCAATCGCGGCCATCTGGCGCGCGCGGCGCTCGAGGCCACGGCCTTTCAGACCTGGGAAGTGCTGCAGGCGATGGAGAAGGACTCCGGTGTGAGGCTCGAGTCGCTGCGTGTCGACGGCGGGATGACGGACGACGACCTGCTGATGCAGTTTCAGGCTGACATCATCAATCGTCCGGTGGTGCGGCCGAAGGTCAAAGAAACGACGGCGCTCGGGGCCGCGTTCGCAGCGGGGCTTGCAGTCGAGTTCTTTCGCGATCTCGACGATCTGCGCGCGCGATGGATCGAGGGGCGGCGTTGGCGCGCCGACATGCACGACGACGAGAGACAGCGGTTGCTGAGGTTGTGGAACAAGGCCGTCAGTCGCTCGCTCGACTGGTGTGAGTGAGGCGGAGCCGCCGGAGCTTTTCCAGCGGCCGTTTCAACGATCGTCCACGCCGCCGCATATCTGCCCACACGTCGCCTACTTTTGCGATCCGATCCGGCATATTACGCACAGTGAATGTGCCGGGGTGCACCTCTTCGCGCTCGATCTCTTCCCATGTGCACGGCGCCGATACCGGCGCGCCACGCCTGGCGCGCACGGTGTACGCGGCCGCGAACGTGGCGCTGTAACCGTTTCTGCCAGTGTCCACGTAGATCCGACCGCGACGATCGACCTTGCTGAATTCCTGCGTCAGGCGGTCGGGCGCGAGGCTGACGAACAACGCTCCCACCGCGTTCGCAAACCGCGCAACGACGTCGATGTCTGTCTTTCCGTCGATGGGTACGACGATGTGGAAGCCCTTGGAACCTGTCGTCTTGACCCAGGAGGGCAGTCCCAGTTCGTTGAGCAGATCGCGCAGACCAATCGCAGCAGCGCGCACCTCTGCGACGTTGTCGGTTGAGGGATCGAGATCGAACACACAGAGATCGGGGCGATGCAGATGGGGCACCCGCGACGCCCAGACGTGCAGTGTGATCGTGTTCTGGTTCGTGATCCATAACAGCGATCGCGTATCCGTAATGACGGGGTGATGGACGACGCCGTCCTTCTTCGGCACGCGGACACGCTGCAGCCACGACGGAAACCCTTTCGAGACGTCCTTCTGCCAGAACCCCTTCTCTCCGATGCCCGCAGGATATCGCTCCATCGTGATCGGCCGGCCTCGCAAATGCGGCAGGATCACGGGCGCCATCGCTTCGTAGTAGAGGGCCAGATCCCCTTTCGTAATCCCATCGTCGGGAAACAGCACCTTCTCGGGATGCGTGATCACGGCTGTTCGGCCGACGTCCTGCGGTTTTTTGTCGACGCGCACACCCAGCAGCCGTGGGTGCCGCAACTTGCCGTGTATCGTCCACTCGATGAACGCGACCTGCACGACGACTTCGGGGCGGACCCAGTGCGCACGCAGTCTGGGCAGGCCCTTGGCCTTGGTAAACGGGGGCACCGGCATTTCGATGGCGTCGAGTCGCGTTCGGAGGCTCAGGAGAAGCTTCGTGTCGAAGCCGGTGCCGATCTTCCCCGCAAAAACGAAATTGCTGCCTTCGTAGTAACCGACGAGGAGCGCGCCGAGGCCGACTCGGGCGCCCTGCGGATCCGTGAAACCGCCGACGACAAACTCCTGTGACGCCTCGCATTTCATCTTCAGCCAATGCTTCGAGCGGCGGTGCTCGTACGGAGAGCCCCGGCGCTTGGCAATCACTCCCTCCCAGCCTTCGCGTCTGGCCCGCTCCCACGGCGCATCATCGTGAACCAGCGCGACGCGACGCATTGGCGATTCGAACGGCAGCGTCTCGAGCAATGCTCGCCTCTCTTCGAGTCCGAGAGCGGTTACCGCACGTCCGTTCAGCCACAGAATGTCGAAGACGTGGTAGTCGCTCTGCCGGTCCCACGTCACCTCGCCGTCGAGGATCACCTCATCAACTGGAAGATTCGCGATGACCCTGGTCAGTGCCGGCAGATCCTGCGGAAGCCTGTTCCGTGAATACAACCGGACATCGGTGCCGCGCTTGTACGCGAGCAATCGGATGCCGTCGAACTTGCGCTCGAACAGCCAGTCGGCCCCGACGAAGCGTTCCTCGGTCCGTGTTGCGGCCATTGGTTCGAGCCAGTCGGGCATTGCGCTGTGCGCCATCGAGCTCAGTCAGTTCCAGACAGAGCGTACGGCGAAAGCACCGTCCGAATCGTGCGTTTACTTTGAGGGGCGTAGACAGGTCCGGCTAAAGCCTAATGCCGATCGGAAATTCTCAATGAGATTTCCCTTGTACTTTCTACACGGGGCAGGTATTTACCCTGGGGATGTCCTCTCACTCCCAGTCTCGACGCGCGCCGCCGCGCGATGCGCGTGGCTTTCTGGCGACGTGGGCGCGACTGCTCGGCCCACGGGGCGTGCCGACGCTGCCGACGCGGCGCGGACGCAAACCGCGCGTGCCGTTGTCGGAGTTGTTGCCGGCGCTGACCTTCCACGTGATGCAGGGAGCGGGCACCGTGGCCGAGCACGCGGCCCACTTGTTCGACGATTCGTTGGTCGACAGTTCGTGGGCGGATCGGCGGGCCCGGCTGCCGTGGGACATCTTTGCCGAGCTGATGCGCCGGATGTTGCGGCCGCGCGCGACGCGGCGCGAGCGCGAGGCGTTCTGGCGTGGGTGGCGCGTGGTGGCCCTCGATGGCACGCAATTCAGCCTGACGAATACGCCGCAGATCGTCGCCACCACGACCAAGGCGCGCACGCGCCGCGGCCGCGCGGCCTTCGCCAAGCTCACCACGGCCGTGTTGCTCGAAGTCGGGCTGCACAATCCGCTGGCCGCCGGCATCGGGCGCCACGGCGAATCGGAATGGGCGCTGGCGCAGCGGCTGCTGGCGCAGTTGCCCGCGCGGGCGCTGTTGCTCGGCGACCGGTTGTATGGCGTGGCGGCCTTCGTCGGTGCACGCGCGCGCGGCCTGTGCGCGCGTGGGCAGTCACTTTCTGCTGCGCGCGGGCCGCGCTCACCAAGCCGCGCCTGATCCGCCGCCTCGCCGATGGTCACGCGCCTGATCCAGATCGCGCTGCGCGCGCGCCACCACCCGACCGCGATGCTCGAGTGGCTCGAGGTGCGCGAGATTCGGGTGCGCGTGGGGCGGCGGGGCACCGCGCCCACGAGGTGCGGTTGTGGACCAGTCTGCTGGACCCGCGCACGGCGCCGGCGCTCGAACTCGCGCAGCTCTATACCCAGCGCTGGGAACACGAGCTCTATTTCCGCGACGTGAAACGGCACCTGCGCCGGACCGATGTGCTGCAGAGTCACACGGTCGAGACGGCGCTCAGGAGATTGCGGCGCTCGTGCTGGCGAGCGCCGTGCTCGCCGCCGAGCGGCAACGCGCGGCCACCGCCGATCTCCCGGCGTTGCGCATCAGCGTGCCCAACGTGTTGGAAGTCGTGACCGCGCTCTGGTGGTGGATCGACCTCGGAAACGGCGTCCTCAGCGATCAGCAACTCGATCGCATCATGAAGCGTGGCTACGCCCGCATGCGCCAATGCGTCACGCCCGCACGCCGGTCGCGAACGTGTCCGCGCGCCGTCCGGCAACCGATACAGGCCTGGCCGCGCCTCCAGGCGCCTCACTCCGATTCAAGGCCCGTGGGAGTTTCAGATTGTCTAACGCCGTCGTCACCAATTTCCGAAAGGCATTAGGCTAAAGCCG
>CAVTIA010000008.1:0-172979 GCA_963734635.1 uncultured Acidobacteriota bacterium | reverse complement strand
CGAAACGGTCAGCGGAGTTCATGAGCCGCCGCGGCTGAAGGCGAGCGTTGATATGACTTGTCAGGATAAATCCGGGGAGTACCCGCCTCCTGCTGGCTATCCGCGCAGCGACCTGAAGCCAGTGCGTACTTCTTCTGAGAAGAGCTGCGGCTGTTCCCAGGCGGCAAAGTGCCCGCCTTTGGCGAGGGCGTTGAAATGGATGAGATTGTGGTAGGCGCGCTCGGTCCAACTCCGCGGAGCTTGGTAGACCTCCTCAGGGAAAACGCTAACGGCGGCCGGAACGGAGATGTTGAAGTCGTTGAAGAAGGCGCCCTTGTATTCCACATAGAGACGAGCGCTGGACACGCCCGTGTTCGTCAACCAGGAAAGGGTGATGTTGTCGAGGATGTCGTCCCGTGTGAGGTCGCCGTAGGGCTCCCGATCGACAAAGAGTTTCGCGATGTGCCCGTAGCTGGCCACGTCGTGGTCGATCATCCAGGCGGCAAGGGCGACGGGTGAGTCCGCCAACCCGTACAGGGTTTGCGGGTGTGCGGCCATCATCACTTGCGTAGGGATGTGCTGGTAAAGGAACGCCATCTGGTCGTATGCCCGCTGCTCCTCAGCCGAGAGACCGGCCGGCGGCGGCCCGCCGGACTGAAGCGCCTTGGCCACGTCAGAGGGCGCGGTACCGGGGAAGTTCACATGGATGCCGATCAACTCCGGAGGTGCCTGTTGAGCCATCAGGTTCGTGACGAACGCACCCCAATCACCACCTTGCGCCGCGAATCGGCTGTACCCGAGGCGCTTCATCAGCTCCACCCACGCCCGCGCCATGCGAGCGGGGTCCCAACCCGGCGTCGTGGGCTTGCCTGAAAACCCGTAGCCGGCCATCGACGGGATCACCACGTGGAAGGCGTCCGACGCGCTGGCGCCGTGAGCCGTGGGGTTGGTCAGCGGATCGATGATCTTCAGCTGCTCGATGGGCGAGCCAGGCCAGCCGTGGGTGACGATCAGCGGCATGGCATCTTCATGTCTCGACCGGACGTGAATGAAGTGGATATCCAACCCGTCGATCTCGGTGATGAATTGGGGATGAGAGTTCAGTTGCGCCTCGCACCTCCGCCAGTTGTAATCGGTCGCCCAATACCGCGCGAGCGCTTGAATGACGGCGAGTTGCACGCCCTGCGAAAAGTCCGTGACGGTTTCGCGCTCCGGCAACCGTGTTGCGACGATACGCCGGCGCAATTCGACTGAGTTCCGCTTCTGGAACATTTACCCGAAACGGACGAACCGCAGTCTTGTCAGCTGCCTGCTCGCTACGTGGTGGTGTAGCAGTCGCTTGGGCCATGGTGTTCTCCTCTTAAGTAGTTTGGATGTCTTGGTTTGGACTGACTGAACTCCCTCTGTCGACCACCTCCGTGGCAAGCTCGGACGCGTGCCGGTTGGGGAGAAGTCCGCATAAGGGTTTGAAAACGTCCCAATGTCCGACCCCTGCGCGCCACTCGTTGCGGGCGGTCACCAAATACCGTGACCGCGACATACAAATGACGTGTTCACCTCAAAGATTCCGCAGGCTCGGAAAATCGGTTCCTCTCACCGAGCATGTGGCATACCCGCTGGTGTGCGCTCAGTTCCGCGATGGCAAGTGGGGGACTCTGGCGGTGTCGCTCGTTACGACCGCCACGTCGGAGGAAAGTCAGTTAGCTCAGCTGATGAAAGCGTTCGCTATTACCTATCCCGTCAACGGGCAGGGGGGATAGTGTACAGCGAGGGGAAAAGTGCTGCACCGCCTCGGGCGAGCGGGTGATCTGGCGCGGTGAATGATGCCCTGCTCATGTGCAGCTTCAAGCGCCTCCGCAATCTGCTTCGCGATAGGCAGTGCTTCCTCGACCGGGATTGGTCCCTGGGCGATGCGGTCGGCGAGCTTGGCCCCTCGACCGTTCCATGACGAGCGCTTGCACACCGTCCGCCTGCTCCAGGCCGTAGCATGCGCGATGTCGGGATGATTCACGGAGGCGAGGACCTGCGCTTCTCGCTGGAATCGGGCGAGTCGGTCTAGGGTCTGACGCGAACGCGTCAGGGAGCACTTTCAGGGCATCGTCTCGCTTGAGCCCCGTGTGACGCGCTCGCCAGACCTTCCCCATCCCACCTTCGCCGATCATCGCCTTGATCCCAGTGGCGATCCGATCTACCTCGCCCACAAACCGCAGTCGACCCGCGGTCACGTGGGCGCGTTGCAAGACGCCGCGTGTCTCGGCCGCACACGGCGTTCCGTCCGGTGCGAGCGACTTGGATTCTGCGTGGCGAGGGTACGACGCAGCACGGACCCAAACGTCTGCGGAATGACGCGGTCATGCGCGGCTGTCTGTTCCTGGGCAAGGGAAAGATCGCCGCCCGCGATTGCATACGACACGATACGGGCGAAAGTGCGGTGCATGTTGCTTTCACCTCAGAGTTCGAGGGCTGAGGCTCTGCTTCCTTTTTTGGTAGCAGCGCGCTAATGCCCGCAGGATTCCAGCGGTGGGTCGCCGTGCGACAGGATGGATCCAAGAGCGCAACTCTGGTATACAAAGGCGGCGGTTCGACACCCAGACGATGATTCGATGGTGACCGTGGAATCCCAGCCCACGGGACGCCCGACCGTCGCGATTCGCTCGGCGACGCGCGTGCGCGCGGCCTGTCAGCATGCGACGGCCCTCGTCCTGTGCCTGCTCGTGCTCGGCGCCGTGTTCGACCTGCGCAACGAGGCGCGCAGGTGGCCGTATGCGTACCGGGGCGACACCATGTTCTACCACCTAATCACCAAGAACGTGATCGGTCACGGTTGGTTTCTGGATGTGCCCCTCCTGAGCGCACCGGGGACACTTGACCTGCGTGACGTGCCGACCTCTGACAACAATCTGCACATCTTGACGTTGTGGCTGCTGGCGCGAACCACATCGCACTACCCGTCGGTCCTCAACGCCTTCTATCTGCTGACGTTTCCTGCCGTGTTCCTGTGCGCCTTCTGGGTGTTGCGTTGTTTCGGTGTGACTTGGTGGACGAGCGTTTGTGTGAGCCTGCTCTACGCGTTTGCGCCGTTCCATATCCTGCGCGGCGAGCATCACCTGTTCTTGTCTGCTTACTGGCCGATTCCGCTGGCTGTGCTTGTAACCCTGTGGGTTAGCCGCGACGAACTGTGGCCGGATCGCCCGGACCGCCAGGCCTGGAGCAGTGCAAGAGTGTGGCTGAGCGTGGTGATCTCGCTGACGCTGGCCGCCACCGGTGCCTACTACGCCTTCTTTGCCTGTTTCTTTCTGGCGGTGGCAAGCGTGTCGGCTGCTGCCCGGCGCAGGAGCCTGCGCAGATTGTGGCCTGGTGTCGCGCTGATTGCGGTGATCGGCGTTGGCCTAATTGTCAACCTGTGGCCGAGTCTGCAGCATTTTCGGCAACACGGCACCGTGGCAATCGTACAGCGCGACGCGGGCGACGCTGATTCCTATGGTTTGCGGATCGCGCAGCTCCTGTTGCCAGTCGACGGCCACCGTGTGGCGGCGTTAGAGCAGATGAAGGCGGTATACAACCTGCGCCCACTCATCAACGAGAACAACCATGTCTCGCTCGGCTTTGCGGGTGCGTTCGGCTTTGTGGGCCTCTTGTGGTGGTTTTTCTTTCGAAAACCAGCGGCGGATAGCCTGGGCGAGCCCGGAACCGCAGGCCTGCTTCACCACTTGAGCATTCTCAACGTCGCCGGGCTGCTCTTTGGGACGATCGGCGGTCTTGGTTCGTTGGTCGCATTCTTCGGCCTGCCCCAGATCCGCGCCTACAACCGCATCGGCGTTTTTCTCTCCTTTTTTGCGCTCTTTGCGCTGGCGTTATGGCTGGACCAGGTGGCACGGCGCTACGCGATTACGCGAAGGCGGGCAATTGGGCTTGGCTGTGTACTTGCGGCCGCGACCGTCCTGGGGCTGTACCGATCAAATCAGTCCGAAGGCGTTGCCTGACTACCACAACGTCAAATTGCAGTTTGAGAGCGACGCTGCGTTCGTGCGAGCGATCGAACGGACTGTGCCGCGCGGCGCACTGATCTTTCAGTTGCCGTTCGTCACATTTCCAGAGAGTGCGCCGCTCGCCAACATGCAGGATTACGACTTGGCGCGTGGGTACCTTCACAGCGACCATCTGCGCTGGACATACGGCACGATTCGGGGACGCGAGCCAAACGCCTGGTTTCGACAGACCGCGGCGCTGCCGACCCCTCAGCTGATCGAGAGGCTGGGTTGGGCAGGTTTCAGCGGCATTGCTATCAATCGCCGAGGCTTCGCCGACTACGGAGCGGGTGTGGAGCGCGAACTTCGCGACCTGCTTGGCAGCCTCCCGATTCAGAGTCCGAACGAGGAGCTGACTTTCTACGGCTTGAAGGAGTATCAGAGACGGCTGGAACAGCGCACGCCACCCAACGAGCGGGCGGCCCGGCGCGAAGCTGCGATCCATCCGCCGCTGGCCGTCTGGCAGGGCGGGTTTTCCGATCAGGAATACGGATCGGGGCGGCGCTGGGGCATGCATGAGGCGCGGATGACGCTGGTCAATGATCTTGCTAGTACCCAAAACGTGCGCGTGGAAATGTCCATCACGCCCAGCGATGGCCAGGTCACTATCCTGTCTGAGGTGTTCGGCGAACCGGTGCCTGTAGATCGCGACAGCCCGCGCATCGACAGGATTCTGCCACTGCCGATGGGTCGGCACGAGGTCCGGTTCATATCGAACGCACCGCGTCGGTATCCGTCAAGCGTTGTAGGCGAGCGCGCGTTCGTCGTGGAGAACTTCAGGTTGACCCCGGTGCGGTTTCCCTTTGGGCAGTCGCCGGTTCTTTTCGAACCTGCTCGCAAGTGACGGCTGGCTCGTGACGCTCCGACCTCTTCGCGTCTCGGCCGGCGAGCGGTACACCACTGATCCTTCGGTCTCGGCCCGGACTAATGTGTCCGGCTAATCTGCGAGATGTACAAAGCCTTCGCAGACGCACGTGGATCGCACAGTATTGCTTCCCCATGCAAGTGCTGAAGGTCTTTCCTACGTTGAATTAACTACTGACCCGATAACGTCCCGTCCCGGCGTGTCATCGAGGCAAACGGAGGCAAGTCACGAGGACTGCATCGTTGCGTTCTCGACCAGCGCTCAAGACGGGCGAAGGCGGGCTACTCAGGCAGCCTGATTGACCGTGAACGTCTGGCCCCCGATGGACAGGAACGCGGTGCGCATCTGCCCGGTGGTGTTAGGTGCGACCTGGAACGCGACAACGCCGGCGCCGGTTCCCGAGGCCCCGCTGACCACGGTGAGCCAGCTTTCGCTGCTGGTCACGCTCCACCTGCAACCGGCGGTCGATGTGGTCACGGTCACGTTCCCGGTTCCACCCACTACGCTAAACGACTGAGCAGACCCTGAAAGCGAGAAGGTGCAGTCCTGCCCCTGTGAACCGGTCGTCCCGCTTGGCACGGGTAGAGTCCCGCTTGCCACCGAGAGACAAGGCGATGCCGATCCCGCGTCGATCGGGAGACACGGTGCGATGTCAATATAGGTTGTGATGTCTTTGACGAGTGTGGCGGCCACTCCAGCAGACAAGACGCCCGTCGCTAAGTCTTGAGCGGAGAAGGTCACTTGGGCGATCGGTCGCGGAGAGACTGGGTTCCCGGTGGAATCGATCGTATTCCGTCCGATCGGGGTCTCTTCGACCGTGAACGTTGCGGTCAGATTCGAACCGACATCTCCGATCTTTCCACCGTTCGCAAAGACCGACACCGTGTTTGCCGTCCGGTTGCCGACGGCAATATCGAAATCCGCGTGGAACAGGTTGCACCCGACAAGCGGCACCGCCAGCGCCAGCCCGGCTGCGAGCAGACACGTGCTGAACCGCAGGCGTTGCAGGACGCAAGCGGCGCTCGATGCCTTGGTCGGCGTCGTCATGCTGGGGCCTCCGCATGGATGCAAACGGAAGACCCACCGACCCACGACTCCGGCCATTCACCGGCTCTTCCTCCTCATCGTCCAGGTGCTGTTATCTGGTACCGAAGTCAACGAACCAATTGATCGTGCTCCAGTCTCGGTCATTGCACATCCGCAGTACTCACGACATTTCGTGACTGGCCACATCGTGGCACGGTGGCCGGGTGAGAACGCTGTTGGCGCGACTGCGGGGAACCCCGCTTTGCAGACACATCATTCAGGAGTGTGACGTTTGAAAAGCCGACGCGGTGTGAACGGCTTCACGAGAACACGAATGGTCTATAGTTTGGGCTCGGAGTTCGGAACTACCTGCTTTGCGAGGAGCGTACTGAATGGCTCGCCAGCTCGAGGACTGGATCGCCGAAACGCGCGAGTCGATCGTCGCACGATTGGACGGAGCGCGCGAGGCTCAACGGCAGACCCGCTTCACACTCGGGATGATGGCCCTCATCTCGATGATGATGTTGATTCTCTCGTACAACGCCTACCTGTCCTATGACCTCGGTTGGCTTGCTGCCCGCACCACGAAGGGAATTGCGCCGCTCGACAGCGCCTTCACCGTCGAAGACATCCTTACACACCAGGCACTCCAGGATTGGGCCGCGTCGAGAAACGCCACGATCGACCTCTTGGGCATTCGTGTTTCCGTAGATGACATACCGGTCTTGGGCACGATTTCGCTCTTCGTCGTTTCTCTATGGCTCCTGCTCGTCACTCGACGGGAGAACCATACCGTCGGCTCCCTGCTGCGTGACACGGACACCCCTCTCGGTGGCGAGGAACCTGTGTTTGCAAGTGGCAGCCCCAGACTCTCCGAGGAGCAGAGCTCGTACTCGAGCGGTCAGCGCTGGCTGATATTTCACACGATTGTCGCCAACAGCGTCTTCGTGACATTCGATCGCTCCTTGTCTCGCATCGATTCGCTTCGCGGTCCGAATCAACTCCTGGCCAGGGATGCCACGGGCACGAAAGGCACGCTGAACAGACACGCGCTGTCATTTGCGCGTGATTTCTTCTTCTGGTTTCCCGTTGCCGCATCGGCCCTTGTCTTCGGTCTCGACAGGCGCTCGTTCTTTCAGCCCGACCCGTTTACGCCTGGTGATCCGCCGGGAACTGGAGCGCCATTCTTTCTTGCATCGACGGTGGTGTTCATCGCCTGCTGGATTCCTCTGTTGTTCTGCTGTCGTCGATCGGCTCAGTATTCGAGAGCAACCGAAAACGTCGTGCGCGAGTACGGCGAACGACTTCAATCTGATCTTGTGCGGCAGAAATCGGATAGAGAGACTGTCGCCGGCTGATTCTGGTGATCGAAATCCCGTCGCGCGCTCACGCAGGCGTCCGCTGGACGGTGCGGAATGGTCGTCCGCAGAAGAATGCTCTGCTGCGATACGGTGTCTCGTCCGACCGTTGCGCGGCATCCTCCTCCGTCACGGGATCGGCGTCGTAGAGCTCGCCCTGCTTGAACGTGAGCCTGGCGTTCGCCGGGCCTCGGGGCGAATTGTAAACGGATCCGATCAGCGCCAGGGCCAGCGTGGCGGCGGCGCCGGCGAAGACCCAGCGTGGAGCACGCCGGGGGCGCATCGGCTGTCGTGGTCAGCAGTGCGCTCTTCGGGTCGATCAGCCGCTGATGGGCCTGGAGTCGCGGCCAGATGATATCGTCGCGGCTGCGCGACGTGCTTCGGATCATGACCATCGACGCGTCCTCGCGGAACAGCATCGCACGCAGACTGGATAGTCGTCGAACACCATCAACTCTTCGTTCCTGGGCGTGTCCTTGAACGCCTTGCGAATCTGTTCCATACCGCGCCGATATCCTGGTTGCGCTTCGATCGCCGCCAGGCCTGGATCTCGGGGACACATTAGAATCAGATTGGCCGCACGGCCATTCTCAATCACCTGACGCAGCTCCCAGCTCACCCATGCGCGTCGTGCTGCATTGCATCAGAATGAGGTCGGCCTCCCGGATCCATCCCAGCACACGCCTCTGCCACTGGTCGTCTCCAAGCCGCACACGCGCGGCGCCGGGTTGCGGAATCGAATCGGTGGGCGACTCGATTGCGATGAACGGCCTCGAAGCGATGAAAGTGGTTGGCGAGCCGCGGCTCCAGAGCTGTGTCAGCACGTCCGAAGTCGAGCGCCGCCCGGCGGAAGACGAGCGTGAACACGGCGACGAACGCAGATGATGTGAGGGCTTCCACCCATTGGGCTTCGACGAGCGCGCGGATGACATCGGCCGCGACGCTCGCAGCTCCAGTCCGCAGACAACAACGAGCAGGTAGTCGCTCCACCGGAGGAGAGCCAGAGCGCGCGCTGGACCGCTGATGTCGACGGTCGTGATGCTCGGTGCCGATGACGGTGTCTGGTCCATGGGCGCGGAACTTCCTTGACGGACAACGTCGAAGAGCCACCTCTCGACATGGCTTCCGCCAAACGCGGTATCCCGCCGAGTCTATCTTGGGCGATGCCGGCAGAGGTGTAAACCCGCGGATTGCCTATGCTAAGCTCCGCGCGACAAACCGCGCGGTGCCTCGTTGTCGCCGGCGTGTCATGCGCGCACATCCTGATCCGGTGAAGCGAACAACTGATGGGCATTTCATTCGTACGGATGATTGCGACCGTCGGCAGTCTCACGGGCGTCCTGACGATCACCGGTTGCGCACGTAGTTCCGTCACCGCCTCGATCTCCGGAGCCGAGTTGTTCGAAGCGTGCGTTCCCTGCCACGGTGCCGCCGGCGAGGGTTCATCGACTCTGGGTGCGCCGGCGATCGCGGGCCTGCCCGCTTGGTACGTCTCGGCACAGCTCGAGCGGTTCCAGACGGGAGTTCGAGGTCAGCACGCCGACGATGTCCAGGGCCTTCGGATGCAGGCGATGTCTCGACAGCTGCGCTCCGAGATGGAGACGATGGCAGTAGCGAGGCACGTCGCATCGCTGCCCCACGTCACCAGCACCGCAGCGATCGGCGGTAGCGACGCTGCTGCGGGGCAGCGGGCGTACTTCCTCTGCGCCTCGTGCCACGGCGTCACCGGGAGGGGGTTTGAAGCTGGCAAAGTCCCACCGCTGGCCGGCATGGACGACTGGTACGTGGCGGCCCAAATCCGGAAGTTCAAGAGCGGAGTGCGCGGCGTGATGCCCGACGATGCGTTCGGACCCGTGATGCAGGCCGTCGCAGCACCCTTGTCGGCCGAGGACATCAACCAGGTCGCGGCCTACGTGCACGCCCTGTCCAGTGAGCAAGGCACTCTCCGATGACGCGCCCTGACCCCCAGCCGGATCCCGTCTTCATCGGGCGCCGAGTGTTTCTGATTACGGTCGCGAGCGCGCTCGCCTTCGCTCTTGCGGCTTACCTGCTGGTTTCATGAGAAAGGGCTCATGATTTCCTGGTACGTCACCCAGGCGTCGTCGTACGCGGCCGACATCGACGACCTCTTCCTGCTGATCGCTCTCATCGTCGGCGGTTTCTTCCTGGCTGCCGAGTTCGTCCTGCTCTGGCTCATCGTCAAGTTCCGCGCGCGTCCCGGCGTGAAGGCTCGATACATAACCGGCGAGAAGCCGAGCGAGACGAGGTGGGTGAACTATCCGCACTATCTTGTCCTGGTCTTCGACATCCTCATCGTCGTGGCGGCGCTTCGGGTGTGGTCCGACGTGAAGATCGATCTCCCGCCCGCCGAGGAGCGCGTCCGAATCATCGCGCAGCAGTGGGCGTGGACCTTCGTCCACGCGGGACCAGACGGCCGGCTCGACACCGCCGACGACATTCGCACGGTGAACGTGCTGAACCTGCAGGTCAACCGCCTCTATCACTACGAGCTGCATTCGAAGGATGTGCTGCACAGCTTTTCCGTGCCCGCATTTCGCCTCAAGCAGGACGCGGTGCCAGGGCGCGCGATCGTGGGGTGGTTCCGGCCCACGGTCATCGGGGAGTTCGATCTCCAGTGCGCCGAGATCTGCGGGATCGGACACGGGCTGATGCCGGGGCGTGTGCGGATTCGGTCGGCGGCCGCACACGCGGCATGGATGGAGACGGCGCCAGCGTCGCTTGCCGCGCGGGCGGCCACCCGATGACCAGCGTCGCGGCGCCGCCCGTTGCTCACCACGACGCGGGCTTCGTCAGGACGTATCTGTGGTCGACGGATCACAAGGTCATCGCCATGCAGTACCTGTTCACCGGGATGCTCATGGCGCTCATCGGCGGCTTCGCCGTCTACGTGTTCCGGATGCAGCTGGCCTTTCCCGGCGAATCCGTGCCGCTGTTCGGACGGGTGTCGGCTGGCCAGTACAACTCACTCGTCACGATGCACGGCACCATCATGATCTTCTGGGTGGCGATGCCGGTGCTCCTCGCCGCGTTCGGGAATTTTCTGATCCCGCTCATGCTCGGCTGCGACGACATGGTGTTTCCGAAAGTGAATCGCCTGTCGTATCAGATCTTCCTGCTCAGCGCGGTCGTGCTCGTGGCGTCGTTTGTCGTTCCGGGTGGCCCGTTCGGTGGCGCATGGACGGCCTACCCTCCGCTGTCGGCCAATGCCGTGTACAACCTGACGCGATACGGCGCCACGGTCTGGGTGGTCGCGGTCGCACTCGAATTCGTAGCGTTCCTGCTGGGCGGCATCAATTTCATCACGACCGCGATGAATTCGCGGGCACCAGGCATGCGGATGTTCGACGTGCCGATTGTCGTCTGGATGATCGTGATCGCGAGCATCCTTTTCATGGCATCGGTCGGTCCACTCCTCGCCGGCGCGGCCATGCTCTTCTTCGACCAGGTGCTCGGCACCGGCTTCTACGACCCGGCAACCGGCGGGGACCCGATCCTCTGGCAGCACCTCTTCTGGTTCTTCGGCCACCCGGAGGTCTACGTCGTACTGCTCCCGGCGATGGGCATCGTTGCCGAAATCATCCCGGTGTTCTCGCGCAAGAAACTGTTTGGCTACCGGACTATCGTGTACACGGCCGTCGCCACGGGTGTGATCAGTTTCTTCGTGTGGGCGCATCACCAGTTCGTTGCCGGCATCGATCCCCGGATGGCCAGTCTGTTCACCATCACGACGCTCATCATCTCGGTCCCCATCGCCGAAATGCTCTTCGTCTACATCGCCACGCTGTATGGCGGATCGATCACGCTGACGACGCCGATGCTCTGGGCGCTGTCGTTCGTGGCCGAGTTTCTGCTCGGAGGCGTCACCGGCATCTTCCTCGGCGCGGCCGGGGCGGATATCTACCTGCACGACACGTACTTCGTGCTCGCCCACTTTCACTACACGTTCTTTCCGATTGCGATCATTGGTGCGTTTGCCGGCATCACCTTCTGGTTCCCGAAGATGTTCGGCCGGATGATGGACGAGCGGCTCGGCAAGATTCACTTCTGGGGCACGATCATCGCGTTCAACTTCATCTTCATTCCGCTGTTCATGACCGGCGCTGCAGGAGATCACCGCCGCATCTTCGACTATTCGGGCTTCCCCGATCTGGCTACGCCGGGCCTTCAGCGCTTGAGGATCATCGCCACCATGGGACTGGTCTCCCTGCTGGCCGTGCAGCCCGTTTTCTTCTTCAACTTCATCCGCAGCATGGTCCGGGGCCGGGTCGCCGACGCGAACCCGTGGCGCGCGAACACGCTCGAGTGGTCGGCCCCGTCGCCGCCCCCCCACGGCAACTTCGCGGAACTGCCGGAGGTTTACCGTGGTCCGTACGAGTACAGCACCGAGGATCGGGAGGAAGACTTCTGGCCGCAGCACGTGCCCGACGATTCGCCAGCGCCGGCGCCGGCGGCCAGCGTCGTCGGCTGGCGGTAGGCGTAGGCGTACCCACAGGAGCGATCAGTGAGTTCACGGCCCATCGCAACGACGCGCAGCGTGATGGACGTGCCTACCGGCCGGCTGGCCATGTGGTGGGTGCTGGCGTCGGAAACCGTCGTCTTCGGCGGTCTCCTTGGCTCCTACATCATGATGCGATTGCGTCATGACGCCTGGGCCGACCAGGCGGCGAACACCAACACGTGGGCGGGCGCGTTCAACACGCTGGTGCTGCTCACCTCGAGCCTGTCTGCCGTCCTGGCGCACCAGGCCGCCGGGCGGGCAGACGGCCCGAAGGCGGCGCGTCTGCTGCGCTACACGATTCGTCGGCGGCGGGCTGTTTCTGGTGGTCAAGGCCTTCGAGTGGACTCATGAAATCACGGAGGGCTTCACCATCACCTCGGGCCTGTTCTGGTCCTTCTACTACACGGCGGCGGGCCTTCATGCCGCACACGTTGTTGCCGGCATGGTCATCATGTTCATCGTGTCACTGACGGCCGCGCGCAACGAGGAGCTCCATCGCGTCGAGAACGTCGGTATCTACTGGCATTTCGTCGACGTCGTCTGGATCTTCCTGTTCCCACTTCTCTACATCGCCAAGTGACCGCCATGGCTCAGCCCGCACACGCCGACGCAGCTCACCACGACGAAACCAACTACGTCGCGATCTGGGGCGTTCTTTGCGTCCTGCTTGGCATCAGTGTCCTCGGGCCGATGGTCGGTGTGCGGCTCCTTACCCTGATCACGGCCTTTGGCATCGCCATCGTCAAAGCGTACGTGGTGTGCAGGTACTTCATGCACCTGAGCATCGAGAAGAAGTGGGTGACCTATATCCTCGGCTTCATGCTGGCGCTCATGCTGGTCTTTTTCGGAGGAGTGGCGCCGGACGTGCTCACCCGTGACGGGCTGCGATGGCAGAAGACGTACGTGGAACCCGCCACGGCTGGTGGCGAACGTTAGTGGTGTTTAGTTGGATACGGTCCACTAGATGGCCGTGATGCGAACGAACAGAATGCAGCAGACCATGCGCATCGTTCGGCCGGCTGCCCGGCAGGAGGTGGTCCCGAGCGGCCTCCTCGGCATGGTGATCTTCGTCGGCACAGAGGTCATGTTCTTTGCGGGGCTGATCAGCGCGTTCACGATTTCGAAGGCGGGCGCTCCAAGGGATGCATGGAACCTGCCCGCCGGCCAGGTGCTGCCGCTGGTGTCGACGGCATTCAACACCGTTGCGCTCTTCGCCAGCGGCGCGCTTCTCTGGGTTGCCGGACGCCAGTACCGGACACGTTCCTCGGCCGCGACGCAGAGCCTGCTCGCGGCCATCTTCTTCGGAGCACTGTTCGTCATGCTCCAGGGGAGAGAATGGGTGGGCCTGATCGGCCATGGCGTGACGCTGCGGTCGAGCGCGCTCGGGGCGTTCTTCTATGTCATTGTCGGGACGCATGCGGTGCACGCGGCGGCTGCGCTCGCTGGTCTCGGAGTGGCCTGGTGGAGGCTGCGCGCAGGCAGACTGTCGTACGGATTCTTTCTCGGCGCACAGACGTTCTGGTACTTCGTCGTTCTGATCTGGCCGGTGATATATGCGCGAGTCTATTTCTAGGGTCGCGCAGGCTGAAGCCTGCGCGCTACCGTTGCTGCTGCGTGTAGAGCGCACGCTTCAGCGTGCGCGATCGCGCCGGTGGCTCGCCGCGGCACTGCTGACGGCCACGCCTGCTTCAGCGCTGGCTTGTCCGGTGTGCGGCCTGATCGGCTCCAGCGACAACACATGGGCGTATCAGGCGATGAGCGCGATGCTCACGCTCCTGCCGCTCGCGATGATTGGAGCAACCGTGTGGTGGCTTGCGCGCGTGAACTCGCGTGCCTCTGGTCCGGCTGAAGCCGGACACTACGAACGAATGAAATCAGCTACTAAAGCCGGACACTACGTACCAATGAAACCAGCTACGTACGAATGAAATCAGCGCTCACCGGTCCGGAGGCGAAGCCTCGCTAGCGTTGAGTGAGGGTCAGGTTCGCCGGCGCCGGGCCGTCGACGGGTAGCGACGCCAGGTACGCCGTGATGTCGATGATGTCCTCCGCAGTCAATTTCTCGATGGCCTTCTTCATCAGTGGCATCACCGGGTACGAGCCAGCACGCATGCCCTGCTGGATGTCGAAGATCTCGCGCGCGAGGTAACTTGGAGACCTGCCGGCAAGCGGGGGCATGTCTGCCCCCATGCCCCTGAGGTCCTGCCCGTGGCACGTGGTGCAGGCCGTCGCTCTCCCGAGGACAATCTGATTGTTCACGATCGATGAGCCGCCAGTCGTGACCAGGTTCCTGCCTCGCGCGATCGCGCCAACGGGCACGTAGGCCACCCAGGTCCCACGCGAGTTTCTCAGGATCTGATTCGCGTCGACGTCGGTCGGGACCTCGATGATGCGGTTGCCGATCGGCTCGGTCAGCTTGTGCTCGGTCGCCTTGTTCACCGTGGGGATGAACAGCTCACCCTGGATGCGCGTGGCCGGTACCATGTCGGTCTCGATCACCTTCACGTGCGGACGCCACTTGACGGCGGAGAAGTAATCGGCCGCCTGCTTCATCTCCTCGTCGGTCATCGCTTTTGCCAGCATGACCATCGTGTTGGAGTTTCCTTTTCCAGGCTCCACGCTGTGGCGGCGGCCGTTTCTGAAATCATCCAACTGCCGAAGGATGTACTTCGCCGGCAGACCCGCGGGAGAGGAGTTTTCCGGGCGCCCGCTTCCGTCGGAGAGGTGGCATGCGCCACAGGGCCTGGTTCCGCTGCCGAGGGCAACCGGGCCCTGCTTGATGATGCCCGGCATCGGATTCGGGTGATCGTCGGGGAACCAATCCACCACGTTCCCGCGTATTTCAGGCAGAGTGAACGTCAGCGGGCTCCCCTCGACGCGCCGTTTGCGCGTGGCCTCCGCCGGCGGGATCGGCGCGGGGGGCGCGGCACCGGGTGCGCGCTGCACCGCCTGCGGGTCGGTAGCGTGCGGTCTCTCAGCTACACCGTATGCCCACAGCGGCATGTGCGTGTAGTCAACGTTGGAACGATCGACGGGGGATACAGTCCAAATGGGGGCTGCGGTGGGAGCCTGGGCCGACACCATGACTGTGAGACCCCACAGGCCGACAACTGCGATGAAGACCAGTTTTCTCATCGTCCAAGCCCTTCGAGGTAATACAACCGGACCCGACGACCAGGATACTGACGCGGTGCCTGCGCGCGCTCGAAGACCGCCTGACGGAGTCTACACTTTTTATTGCTTTTTGGGCACCGACGTCTCGGAATCGTTCCACAGAGCGTCGCCTCGTTCAGGCCTGCGGTCTCGCGGTCACGCAACACGATCGCGAGGCTCACGGCCCGCGAAAAAGGCGTCGAGGTTGTCGAGCGCCCGGAATCCCATCGCATCACGGGTTTCGGCGGTGGCGCTGCCGATGTGCGGCATCAGGAAGGTGTTGGGAAGGGCAACGAGCCGTGGGTCGACATGCGGCTCGTGGTTGAACGCGTCGATCCCGGCGGCCCGCAGTCTGCCCGACGTCAACGCGTCGACGAGCGCGTCGTCATCGACGATGGCACCGCGAGCCGCGTTCACGAAGATCGCGCCCCGTGGCAACAGGTCGAACAGACGGGCCGTCATCAGCCCACGCGTGGCAGGCGTGACATTGCAGTGAACCGTGAGGACGTCACACTGCGGGCAGCATGTCTTCCAGCGTCTCGTGAAAGATGGCGCCCTGTTCCCGCTCCGGCGGTAGCCGGCGAACGTCGTGATAGTGGATCGTCATGTCGAAGCCGGCGGCGCGCTTCGCCACGACCTGGCCCACGCGACCCATACCGAGAATGCCCAGGCGCTTGCCTGTCACTTGAGTGCCGACCATGAATGCCGGGCTCCAGTCCTTCCACCTGCCGTCGCGCACTAGCCTCTCACCCTCGCTTGCGCGGCGGGCCGCGCCGATCATCAGCATCATCGTGAGCTCGGCCGTCGCATCCGACAGCACGTCGGGCGTGTTCGTGACGACGACGCCCTTTCTCCTGGCCGCCTCGATGTCCACGTGGTCGAAGCCAACCGAGAAGTTGGCGATGATCCTGACCTCGTCCGGCAGGCCTTCGAAGACCTCCGCCGAGAAGTGCTCGGTGTGACACGGCAGGATAGCCTGCGCGCCCCTGGCGTTCTCGATCAGCTCGTCCTGGGAGTAGAGACGATCGTCCGGATTGAGCCGCGCCTGGTAATCGCGTCGCAGGCGGTCCTCCACGGCCGCCGGCAGCTTCCGGGTGACGAGGACCGCGGGCTTTGCTGCGCTCATGGAAAGGCCTTTCTCTCGGGAAATGCTGGCGATGGTAGCATTCACCCGCCGACGGCCTGATCGTGAACATCTATAAGTCTGTCAATCGTGTTCCCGGCGGAATGATGGTCGTTCCGCTCTTCATCGGGATGGTGCTCAACACGTTCTTTCCCGATCTGCTGAAGATTGGCGGGTTCACCCAGGCGCTTACAGGTGTGGGATATCCGACCGTTCTGGGCATGTACCTCTTCACCGTCGGTACGAAGATGACGGTGAGGGCTGCGCCGCGGATGTTGATGCGTGGCTTCGGCATTTTGACAGCGAAGGTCGGCATCGCGACGATCTTCGCACTCGCGGTCGCCCGGTTCTTCGATGGCGAGATCATCGGCCTGAGCACGCTGGCGGTAATGGTGGCGATGAGCGACACCAACGGTGGCATGTTCCTGGCGCTGACGAGCGTCATGGGCAGCAAAGACGACTCCGGCACCTACGTGGTGCAGAGCATCGAGACCGGACCCTTCCTGACCATGTTGATCTTTGTCGGGACGGGTCTGGCTGTCATCCCGTACTTGACGATGGTCTCGGTGATTGCTCCGATTGTCGCGGGCGCGATTCTGGGGAACCTGGATGAAGACATCAAGGACTTCTTCGGATCTCATGAAGCGATCATCGTTCCGTTCATGGCCTTCACTCTTGGACAAACGATCAACCTGAAGTCCGTCGTGACGGCGGGGCTCCCTGGCGTCGTGCTCGGCCTGACTGTGGTGACCGTGACCGGGTTTGTGTGTATCGTGGTCGACCGGCTGCTCGGCGGGACAGGCATCGCTGGAGCGGCGGCCTCCAGCACTGCCGGCAATTCCGCAGCGGTTCCTCAAGCCGTGGCCCTGGCCGATACCTCGTTTGCGCCGATCGCGGGCGCCGCCACCGTTCAGGTGGCCGCGTCGGTGATCGTCACCGCGGTCCTGACGCCGCTCCTGACCGCGTGGTGGTACAAGCGAGTGATCAACGAGAGAGCCGCGGCCTCGCAAGCAAGGACAACCGCGACGGCCGCTCCCTCCGGTGACCTTGTCTGACCGTGATCTCGAGCTGTTCCGCGCCGCCTCGCGATGGCCCTAGCGGCCGGCGTCGCCGAGCGTTGGAACGAGCAGATCCTGATCCTTCTCGTTCTCGAGGCACGAGTGATCCAGAATCCGGTCGCCGATCTGACGTTTGAAGAGCCGGCGTGTCGTGAACGGCTTTACGAAGAACACGGGATCATCGTAGGTGACCACGTGCTCGAGCGTGTTGGGGTCGGCGAAGCGGAACCGCTCGGTCATCCGGAGCTTACCGCTGTGCTCGTGGCCGGCCGTGTCGAGCCACGAGCGCTCGTTGATGCCGACGGTGTCCACGACCAGCGTATCGCCGTCCCACTTGCCAATCGAGCTCCCCATCCACTCGGGGTAATCGCCGATGTCGTGCGGGTGCCCACGCCCGTCCGTGTAGATGATGCGGAATGTGCGCTGTGACTCCGTGAGGACGACGACGACGTCGGTGCGCTGCACGATCATGGCCGGATGGGCCATCATGATCATCCGCGCCGGCCCGGGTGGAAGGCACGCCGTGTTCGGATCCTTTGCGTGATCGACGCTGTCCCACCGCTGCTTTCCATATGGCGTCAGGATCAGCTCCTGACCGGGCAGCGTCGCTCGAGACAGATCGCCGCTGGCGCCGCCAAACCACACGCCGGTCAGATCGGGACGGCCTGCCTGCCGCTCAGGCGTACCACCGGTGTGCCACCACGCGCCGACCGGCGCGGGCTTCGGTGGTGCGAGCCGGTCCGTGGCCGGAGGCGGCTGATTGCCGCGTCCGCCCTGCTGCGCCGCCACGGAGGCGCCGAAGGCGCAGACGATAGCGGCAACAGCGGCGAGAGAACAGAGGCGCCTGGTCATCACAAACTCCTGCTCTACGGTCAGGGGTTATCGGGGGCTCGCCCTTGGTTGGTTCCCGGCTCGTCGCCACCGCTGAAACCGAACACCCGGCGGCCGTCCGCCAGGATGACCGTGCGCCCGTTGACGACGAGCACGTCAGGCTTTCTGGCACTGAAGCCTTGAACGGTGACGGTTTCGCCGATCTTGAGCGAGTCGCGGCCCCAGCCCTGGCGCCGTAGCTGGTTCGGCGTGCCGCCTTCGACGGCGTAGTTGGCCACCTTGCCGTCCGCCTGTTTCACGTCGATGTAGAAGTAGATGTGCGGGTTCTGGAATTCCACCTTGGTGATCGTTCCGGTGAGCGTGACCGGTTTGTTGGAGTCGAACTCGGCGGCAAACGAATGGTGCGCCATCGAAGGCGACGCCGGCCAGGACAGCGCACAGGCCGCGAGCAGTGCGCCGAGCACGTTGGGTTTCATTGTCTGCCTCCCCTGCGAGGAGATTCTGCATCTGTTCAGCAGAAAAGAGAAGGACCGGAGAGACGGGAAGGTGTATAAGCGACTGAGATGAGAACGATGCTGCCGCTGCTTTTGAGTCTGGTGTTTTCCTCGTCTGTCTTTGGTGAAGAACTGAAGGTGTACGCGGCCGCAGCGGTGAAGGCGCCGCTTCTGGAGCTGGCGGCGGAATACGAGGCGGCTACGGGACACAAAGTGACGTGCGTCTTCGACACCGCCGGGGCGACAGCGCAACGATTTCGTGACGATTCGGGGGCCACGCTGTTGATCACATCGCAAGACGTTGATCAGCGAAGCGGAAAAAACCGGCAGGCTCAGAACGGGACGACGCATCGGCTTGGCTGATACGGTCGGCGGCTTTGCCGTCCCGCCCGGATCCGCCAAACCGAACATTTCCACGCCGGAACAACTCAAGACGGCGCTGTTGTCGGCTCGCCGCATCGCCTTTTCCGACCCTGCCCGCGGTGCCACTATCGGAACTCACTTCATGAGAGTCATCGAGTCGATGGGCATCAAGGACGCGGTGTTGAAGAAGGCGACGCTTGCTCCGGATGGTGTCGAAACCATGCGTCTTGTGTTGCAGGACAAGGTCGACCTGGGTGTGACCCAGGTCAGCGAAATCATCCAGGCCAACCCGGACGCACTGTTGGGCACCCTTCCCGGCGGAGTTCGATCTCGCCACGACCTTTTCCCTGTGGTACTCATCGACGAGTTCTGCCGCGGCCAAAGATTTTGTCACTCTCATTACCGGTCCCGGCGGGCGGGCGAAGTTGACGAAAGACGGTCTGCGTCCACCCGTCCAGCGCTAGACGGCCCATCGCTCACCTTCCAGCCGCAGCGTGTCGAGTGGCGCGAATTGTCGGGGCTGAAAGCTGAGCGTGCTGCTGGTAGGATTCTACGGTCGAATCATGGACCGCTCGAGACGATGTTTGGGGTGGAGTGTGCTGGCCCTGCTGGCGCTTTGGGTGCCCGCACTCGACGCGCTGCAGCAATCCGCGATCATTCGTGGCGTTGTATCGGCTGTCGATGGACAACCAGCGACCGGCGCGACAGTGTCGCTGCTCGACCGCGTAGGCACATCGCTGGCCGCGACCCGCACCGACGCGAATGGCCGATTTCAGTTCGAAGAGGTGCCGCCGGGTAGTTACACCTTGTTTGCCGAGGCGACGCCGCAGCGTTCCGACGCGCGGATTGTCACGGTGCAGGGGGCTCTGCCGATCGACGTGCAGTTGACTCTTGTCGATCGGATCGCGGAAAGCGTCATCGTGCGAGGCGAAGCGGAACCGCCGCCGGTGACAACCCGCATCACTATCGGCGGTGAAACCCTGCGCCAGATGCCGACACGACTGCCGAGTCGAGCCTTGCAGCAGGCGCTCGCGACATTGCCAGGGTTTGCCAGCGAGGATAACGGCCTTCTCCACGTGCGCGGTGTCGATGACGGGTTCCTGTATGTCGAGGACGGCGTCCCTGTGTACGACCGCCTGGACAACCTGTTTGGCATCGCGGCCGACGCCGCAAGCATCGGCAGCGTGAACGTCCTGACGGGATACATTCCGCCGGAGTACGGGCTCAAGTCCGGGGCGGTAATCGAAGTCCAGTCGTCAACCGCCGCACGCACAGGGTGGATGACGACGGTCGACGCGGGAGTCGGGAGTGATGCACTGCGCTCAATCCGAGCCCTCGGCGGAGGACCTCTTTCGACGCGTGCGAGTCTTGGTGTTAGCGTATCGTCCGAGCGGTCGGATCGATTTCTCGATGCGACCCACCCCGACAATTTTCACAACGAAGGTCGCGTTGTTTCGGGTGAGGCACACGCGAGTGTGCTGGCATCCGACGATGACCTTTTGAAGCTCCACGTCACTGGAGCGCGGTCGAACTATCAGGTCCCTCATGGCGAGTTGCAGGAAGAAGCCGGACAGGAGCAGCGGCAGCGCCTGCTGCAGGATTCGCAATCCGGCTCATGGCAGCGGTTCTGGTCTGACGCCGTTGTTTCGCAGCTGTCAACCTATCGGCGCTCTATCGACGGCAATCTGAAAAACAGCCCGAGGGATGTGCCACTGTCGGCCAGCTCCGACAGGCAGCAGAGCCGAGTCGGCATCCTTGGTGGTCTGACGTACGAGCGAAGTCGTCACACGTTGAAATCTGGCTTGGAAGCGACGCGATTGGCGCTGCGGGAGCATTTCAGCTTCGCCGTCACCGACCTCGAGGCGGCTGAGGCCGCGGAGATCAGCGAGCGTGCCAGCGAATTCACCATCGAAGACCCATTCCTGTTCAACGACCGTGCGAATCGGAATCAGTGGGCCTTCTACGTCCAGGATACATTTCGCGCGACGGATCGTTTTACAGCCGACTTTGGAATTCGCTTTGATCGCACAAACCTGCTCGTTCCCGCGTCGCAATGGAGTCCCCGCATCGGTGTTGCGTATAACTGGCCGGGAAGTGCGACGACACTTCGCGCATCACTGAATCGGTTCTTTCAACCACCCCAGCCCGAACATTTACTTCTGTCATCGTCGGCCGAAGCGCGCGCGCTGTCACCGTTTGCAGACGACGATGATCCTGATGCAACGGGAGGTGCTGAACTTGAACCGGAACGTCAGACCGCATGGGAGGTGGGCGTTGACCAGTGGTTCCGCGGTGCGCTCAGGTTGGATGCGGCGTTCTGGTCCCGTCACGTGCGCAATTACGCGGACCCGAACGTGTTCTTTGGCACCACGATCATCTTTCCGAACAGTGTGGCGAGCGGAACCGCGCGTGGATTTGATGTGCGGCTCGAGATGGCACGATATCGCGGCTGGTCGTCGTACGTCAGTTACACCCTATCAAAGGTCGAGCAGACGGGCCCGATCAACGGAGGCTTGTTTCTGGAAGAGAACATTCCAGACATCGGCCCGGGAACGCGCTTTACGCCGGATCACGATCAGCGTCATGTCGCCGCCGGCGGAGTGACGTATGCCAACGGCGGCTTTTCAGCATCGCTTGCGGCGCGTTACCAAAGCGGCACGCCGCTCGAGGTCGAAGAGGATGATCTCGTTGACTTGATGGAGCGTCCAGGCGCCGAGCTCGTGAATTTCGGCAGTGGTCGTGTTCGCCCTTACGCAGTGATCGACCTGGCAGTCGCCCAAACGTTGCACCGAGGAAGCCGAACTGAAACATCGGTGCGAATTGGTGTCATGAATCTCACAAATCGAGACTACGCGCTGAACTTTGGAAACCCGTTCAGCGGGACGCATTTCGGCGCCCCACGCAGTGTCCGCGCGGAACTGCGGATCGGGGTGCATTAGCTGACGGCCGGTCCGGCTGAAGCCGGACACTACGTCCGACTCCTTTCGCGATCGACGAAGCAGTCTTGCAAATCACAACTCCGGCCGCAAATTCGCCCACGGCGGAGGTTGAAGCTCGGCTACGCAGCCTTCTGCGCGAGATAGCCGTACCGTGAAAGGCGACGCTCCGCCGAGAGCCGGTGCACGCACGAGAGAAACCGTTGAAGACCGGCAAAGTTCGCCTGACCTTCCCGCGCGACGAGTTCCTCCCGATGTCGCTCCCTTGCGGCGTGCCAGCGCTCCGCAATCACTTCAGCCGACGCGGTCATGTCCTCGCTGGACAGCAGCGTGAACCCTGCACGCTCGATCAGTCGTTCGTTCTCTCCGGGCGGTACGAACAGATACCACCCGATGGAACTGCGGACGGCAAGCTCCTCATTCGACAGTAGACCGGTGACGACCATCGCGTCCGTGAACAGCATGCGCCCGCCGGGCCGCAGCACGCGGTGCCAGTCGCTGAGAACGTCCAGACGATTGGGGATGTGGCACATCGCGTCATTCGATAGCACGGCATCGAAACTGGCGTCCGGGAACGGCAGCGGCTTGCCTGCATCTACAGCGCGAAACGTCACGCGATCCGCGACGCCTTGGACCGACGCCAATCGTTCGCCATTGCGAATGCCATGCTCGTTGATATCAACACCGGTCACGCGACAGCCTCGTGCAGAAGCGAGATAGACCGCAGGTCCGCCGGAGCCGCTCCCGACTTCGAGCACGTGCGCCTGCTCGCGCGCCTGCACCTGGTCCGCGAACCGAAGCCATTCCGCAGACGTCAACCAACTGCTTTGCCCGATGTCCTCACCGAAGGCGTCACGGCGTACCTCAGCTTCGGCGCGGCTCCCGAAGTCGGTGTAGACGTTGTCATAGAGGTCCACTCGCTCATCCATCTTGACTCCCCGCAAGGTGATCTGGTGGTCAGCGTCGGCGTGCTAACATCCGCGCCGGTCTGCTTGTTGCGCAAGGATCGCATCCGGGAGGATTCGCATGCGTTCGTATGTCGGCATCCTCGCTCTGACTACGTTCTTCTTTCCCTCGTCTATGTACGCCGCCGCCGCCCAATCTGCTGATCCAGCAAGACCAAACGTTGTGCTCATCATGACCGATGACATGGGCTGGGCGGATATCGGAAGCTATGGTGCTCCAGACATCAGGACACCAAACATCGACACCCTGGCGCGCGACGGCGTCAAGTTGACCGACTTCTACTCGAATGGCGTTCTGTGTACGCCCACGCGCGCCGGTCTCATGTCCGGACGATATCAGCAGCGATACGGTCTCGAGATCGCCTTGCCGAACGAGGGCGCGCCGGAAGCGGATCGCGGGCTGCCGGCCACCGGCCGTACGTTGCCACGGCTGCTCAAGAACAATGGCTACGCGACGGCTCTGGTTGGGAAGTGGCATCTCGGCTACAAGGCGGAGTACAGCCCGAGCGCCCACGGCTTCGACTACTTCTTCGGCCTGAAGAGTGGGTACCACGACTACTACACGCACCACAGCGGAAACGGGAAGCCTGACCTGTGGGAGAACGACCGCCCCATCGAGGCGACCGGTTATATGACCGACCTCATCACGGAACGCGCCGTGAAATTCATCGAGCAGACTGCCGGTCGCCCTTTCTTCATCGACGTCGCCTATAACGCACCCCACTGGCCGTATCAGGTGCCCGACAAGCCATCAGTCGCCCCGAACAACGGGCGACACGTCATGCCGGGCGACCCGATCACGAGCACACGGGCGGATTATGTCGCCATGGTCGAGCGAGTCGATCGCGGCGTCGGTGAAGTGCTGCGTGCCCTGGAGCGTCGTGGCGTCGCAAGTAGCACGATCGTTATCTTCACCAACGACAACGGTGGCGAATGGCTGGCCAACAATGCACCGCTATTCAACCGGAAGTTGACCGTGTGGGAGGGAGGCATCCGAGTCCCGGCCCTTATTCGGTGGCCGGGAAGGATTCCGGCGGGCGAGGCGTCCGATCAGGTCGGCATCACGATGGACCTCACCGCATCTATCCTTGCGGCGACCGGCACCGCGGTGCCGGTGGATGCTCGTCTCGAAGGTATCAACCTGATGCCGATCCTGGAGGGCCGGGCGCCTGAAGTGGAACGCACGCTCTTCTGGCGCACGACGACGGGCAACCGATCGCAGAAGGCAGTGCGCCGCGGCGACTGGAAGGTCGTGATCGACGGTACGCACACCTTTGTCTTCAATATTCGCACCGATATCAGCGAGCGCCAGGACCTCGCGTCGCGTCGTCAGGACATCGCGCAGAAACTGCAGCCGCTGCTGGCCGACTGGGAGCGGGATGTCGATGCGGAGGCGAAGGGCGGGGCGCAACAGAGCGCAGCGTCGATGAAGAGGTAACGGATGGATCCTGGAGATCAGATTGTTGCGAATATCGTGAACGAGCTCGAGAGCGCGTGGAACGCTGCCGATGGCGTCGCCTTCGCGCGGCCTTTCGCCGAGAATGCCGACTTTGTAAACATCCGCGGTGAGCACCATCGGACCCGTGAAGCGATCGCGAAAGGTCACCAGGCTATTTTCAGCAGTGTCTACAAGGGCAGCGTCGTCCGTTTGCAGGTGGCCGCGGTGCGCACGCTCGCGCCGGCAGTTCTCCTGGCCCACGTGAAAAGCACACTCAAGGTACCCACGGGTCCGCTCGCGGGCGAGCACCAGGCGTTGTTTTCACTCGTGCTGGTGCGCGATCAGGACGATTGGCCTATCGTCGCTTTCCACAACACGCTGGTCACCTAGCCCGGCCCGTTAGTTGGTTACTGTGCTCGGCGCGATCACCCAGCGCTCGTACGCGACGAACGCGGCGAGGCTTCCCAGAATGACGTTGAATACGATGTTGAGGTGTTCGCCGCGGGTCCAGTGGAATATCGCGGCGAACGCCATAAGGACAGCGATAAACCCTGCCGCCAGCACGGTGAGCCACGGCTGTCGTTTCGTCACCCACGGGACGATCAGCGTGAAGCCGCCCAGGAGCTCGCACACCGAGATGAAGATGAGCAGGTGTGGCGGGACGTCACCGATCCACCGCGCGCCCGGCTGTAGCGGCGCTTGAGCGGCGCCGAAGCTGTGCGCGAGCCCGAAGGCCACAAACGCCGCGCCAAGGACAATTTGCCCGACCCATGCGACAGTATTCATCGCGAACTATACTCACCCTCTCTTCGTGACACTAACGCGCTGGATGTGTCTTCTTAACAAACAACTCAAGCGCGTTAGTGTCACGTTCGTGCCAGCGCTGGTCCGCGGTCACAGCGCGGTATGATTGGTTGCGGCTGTGCCGCGCTGTGACCGTTCAACGCTGCCCCTGGGCAAAGGCCGAGCTCGACATCGAATACCACGACCGGGAGTGGGGCGTCCCGGTACACGACGACCGGCTGCTGTTTGAATTCCTGACGCTCGAGGGCGCCCAGGCAGGCTTGAGCTGGTCGATCATCCTGAAGAAGCGCCCCGGTTACCGACGCAGCTTCGCAAACTTCGATCCTGCGGCCGTGGCGAGGTTCTCTCCGTCGAAAATCGAGCGCCTTCTTCAGGATCCCGATCTCGTGAGGAATCGTCTGAAGATCGAAAGTACTGTGTCGAACGCTCGAGCGTTCCTGCAGGTTCAACGCGAGTTCGGGTCGTTCGATGCGTACGTGTGGCGGTTCGTCGGCGGCGAGCCGAAGCAGAACGGGTGGCGCGTGTTTCGTCAGGTGCCGGCCACCACCAGCGAGTCAGACGCGTTGAGCAAGGATCTGAAGCGCCGCGGCTTCCGTTTCGTAGGCTCGACGATCTGCTACGCGTTCATGCAAGCCGTGGGGATGGTCAACGACCACCTGACGACGTGTTTCCGGTATCGGGAACTCGTGGATCAGAAGAGCCGACGGCGACGGTAAGGCCGCGCACGCCATTCTTCTCGATAAGCTGTGCGACGAGCCCGGTCGCTTTGACGTTCTCGACGAACTCCCGCAAGTACGCCGCGCCAGCCTCGCGCCCTTTCGGCGTACCAACCGCCTGCTGAATCGTAGTGAATCGATCGTCCAGAACGCGGGAGCCCGGCAGCTTTTCGACGCAGGTGAGAAGGACAGGCCGAAGTCCGGCGAGGGCGTCCGCTCTTGCGTCGATGAGCAGCTGGAACGAACCCTCGAATCCTGAAGCGCGCTCCAGCCGTGCGCGCTGCAGACTGCGGCTCAAATACAGGTCGTACGCGCTCTTGTCCGCCACGGCGATGCGCAGGCCGTCTCGGTCCATGTCGGCCACGCTGCGGACAGGCGAGCCGGGCGGCACGAGATACGTCGATTCGATTTCCACGTATGCCGCCGTAAAGCTGATGTCATTCGCACGCTGCGGTTCGGCGCCGAGAAACCCGACGTCCCAGGCACCACGTGGTGCCGCATCCGCCAGTGCACCGGCCGACTCAAACGGCACGATTTCGAGTGGTACGTCGAGATGCCGCGCCAGCTCTCTCGCAAGATCAACCGCCACGCCGCGCGGCTCGCCGGTGACCGGGTCCTTGCCCGTGAGGAGCACGTTGCCGAAGTTGATGCCGACGCGGAGCGTGCCGCTGGGAGCAAGCTCGGCTCGTGCGGCGTTCAAGTCCGATGACATTGTTTGCATGTTGAATTTTGCATTTTGAATTATGTCGCGCCGGATGTAACCTGCCGCGAAGAACACGAATTTGCGGATTTCAAGTCTTCTGGAGGCAGCCGATGACCCCGATTCTTCGCCGCGCGGTTCAGTCGATGCTCCTCGTCTTGATCGTGCCAGCGCTCGTCGGTGCGGAGGTCTCGCGCGTCGAGATTACGTCGCGCCGCGATGTCGCCAACGGCCGTTCGTTTGGATCGGTCGGTCCGTACGAACGCATCGCCGGCACGCTCCACTTCCTGATCGACCCCGCCAACAGGCGCAATCAGGTCATCGCCGACCTCGACAAAGCTCCGAAGAATGCGGCCGGAAAGATCGAGATGTCGGCGGACCTGGTCATCCTGCGGCCGCGCGATCCGTCCCGCGGCAACGGGATTGCGCTTTTCGACATCGTGAATCGGGGTGGCACGGTTGCTCTCAGCTGCATTCAACGGGCCGGTCACGACAACTCCTGAAGGGGAAGTCGGCGACGGCTTCCTCCTGAGCCGGGGCTACACGATTGTTCAGGTCGGCTGGGAGTTCGACGCTCGTCGTGCTGGCGCGGTCCGAATCGAGGTGCCGGGTGCCGTCGACGTTACCGGGCTCGTGCGCGCCACGTTCATTCCCACCGCGCGCAGCACCGAGGCCACCGTCGGCGACCTTGTTGGCTACATGCCGAGCGACCCGGCGTCTGCCGAGAACACCCTTCGGGTTCGCGAACGGCTCGGCGCCGCCTGGACGACGATTCCGCGCAGCGCGTGGCGGTTGGCAGGCAACACGGTCACGATGGATGCGGGGTTCCAGCCGGGACACACCTACGAGCTCGCGTATACGGCAACCAACCCGCCGGTGGCCGGCCTTGGATTCGCCGCCGTCCGCGATGCGTCTGCCTGGGTGAAGTACGCAGCCGGTGCGACGGTGTCGGCCAAGTACGCGTTTGCGTACGGGTCGTCACAGACGGGCCGCTGGCTGAGGGATTTCGTGTACGAGGGCTTCAACTCTGACGAGCGTAATCGCCGGGTGTTCGACGCGGTGATCCCGCACATTGGCGGCGCAGCCGGCGTGCTGCTCAATCAGCGCTGGTCCACGCCAACGTCGCTGTTGATGGAAACGGCAACGCACTTTCCGTTCTCTGACGTGAAGCAGCGGGATCCTGTTACGGGCGCCGAGGAAGGGTTGCTCGAGAACCCGCGCGCCAGTGAGAACCAGCCGAAGATTTTCTACACGTACTCGGACACCGAGTATTGGGAGCGCGGGGTCGCACTGAGCCACACGACGCCGGACGGTTCGAAGGACGTGGCGCCGCCGGCCAACGTGCGCCTCTATCACTTTGCGGGTGCGCCGCATAACATCGGCCGGTTCCCGCCCGCAGCGACCAACGGCGCGCTTGCGGACAACCCGTACGATCTGAAGCTCTCGCTGCGCGCGCTGCTCGTCGCGATGGAGAAGTGGGTGCGCGATGGGACGGCGCCTCCGCCGAACCGGTATCCGCGGCTGCAGGATGGGACGCTCGTACGTGCTACCGATATCGCTTTTCCGAATCTGCCTGGGGTGACGTCGCCTCGCACGGCGTTTGCGGGAGTTCGCGGACCAAACCGGCTGTTGCCACGCGATGGCGGAGCCGGCACACCACTGCCACTGTTTGTGCCGCAGGTCGATCGCGATGGGAATCCGATCGCCAGCCTCCGGCTCCCGGAAGTGGCGGTGCCGCTCGCTACCTACACGGGGTGGAATTTCCGGAGTAACGCGATCGGCGGTACCGAGCAGTTCTTCCCGCTGCTCGGCGGATACGTTCCATTTGCGAGCACGAAAGCCGAACGTGAACGGAACGGCGATCCACGACTCTCAATAGAGGAACGCTACAAATCGCGCGATCAATATGTGGGGCTCGTGCAGGAGTCCGCAGCGCGCCTCGTGAAGGAAGGCTACCTCCTGGCGGAGGACGTCCCGGCCATCGTCAGTCATGCCGGTGAGCACTGGGATCTGCTGACCCGGCGCGCCACGACGACGAGTGCGAGCGCGCGGTAACACACGGATCAAACCAGGCGGGTCCGAAAGGACCTGCCCCACGTACGCGTAGGTGGAACCCTGAGCCTGAGCAATCACACCGACGTTCAGGCGACAATGTCCTGATGGATTACGGGTTGGCGCTCCTCTCCGGGGTGCTTCTCGCTCTCAGCTTCCCGAAATTTGGCCATCCCGCGTTTGCCTGGATTGCGCTGGTGCCGTTGCTCATCGCGCTCGCCGGTTGGCGTCGTGTGCCGAAGGTCGGGGCGCGCGCCCTGAGTGGTGCCGATGAGCTCGGTCTGAGCGGCGTCGAAGGGCAGGGCGTGACCGCGCAGCGCGCGTTCAGGCTGGGCCTCGTCAGCGGCATCGTGTACTTCGTCGGCACCACGTATTGGACTGGCGAGGTCCTCCAGCAATTCGGCGGGGTGCCTATGGCGTTGGCGCTCCTGGCGATGTTGCTGCTGGCGTTGTACCTCGCGCTGTTCCCCGCACTGACGGCGCTTATGGTGGCATATCTCGTCCGCGGCGCCGGCAGACGCGCGTTGTTTCTGGCGCCCGCCGTCTGGGTGGCCACCGAGTACCTGCGCGGCTACCTGCTGGGCGGTTTTCCCTGGGTCCCGCTCGGGAACAGCCAGGTCACGGTCCTTCCTGTTGCTCAGCTCGCGAGCGTATTCGGCGTGTATGGCATTTCAGCGCTCGTCGCGTTCGTGAGTGCTTCGCTGGCGTATGGGGCACTTTCGGCCGGCCGCGCTCGCCTCGTCGGGTTCGGCGCGGCTGCGCTCGTGGTGGCTGCGGTCGCCGTGTGGGGCGTCTTGCGAATATCTGACGGATCGCTCACGCGCGAGGGAACACCGCTCCGGGTCGGCCTGATCCAGGCCAACATCGCGCAGGAAGACAAATGGAACCGGCAGGAGGCGCGTCGCATCTTTACTACCTACATCGCGATGACGCGCGATGCTGTACGACGCGGGGCGGAATTCGTCATCTGGCCCGAGTCGTCAACGCCGTTCATGTTCGAGGAAGATGACGTCGGCGAAACGGCCGTGCGCGATCTGGCGCGCGAGCTCCGCGTGCCGATTCTGTTCGGTAGCGATCAGGTGGATCGGAGCGGCAACGTCGTCCGGCTGTACAACGCGGCGTTTCTCATAACGCCTGAGGGCGAGACCGGAGGCGTCTACCGGAAGATTCACCTGGTACCGTTCGGCGAGTACATTCCGTTCAAGAACCTGCTCTATTTCGTCTCGCCGCTCGTCGAGCGGCTCGCCGACTTCGCGCCTGGCACATCAATGGTGATGCTCCCGGTCGGCTCGCACCAGGTCAACACCGCGATCTGCTACGAAGTCGTGTACCCGTCACTCATTCGCGAAGCGGTTCTCGGCGGCAGCCAGTTGTTGACGACGATTACCAACGACGGGTGGTACGGGTACTCGTCCGCGCCATATCAGCACTTCGAGCTGGCGTCGATGCGCGCAATCGAACAGGGCCGATACCTCGTGCGCGCCGCCAATACGGGCATCACGGGTATCGTCGATCCTTATGGGCAGGTGGTGCAGCGGTCGGCTATCTTTGAGCAGGTAGGGCTGGTCGGCGAGGCGCGCGTCCTGACAGGGCGCACGACATACGCGGCCATTGGCGATGTCGTCGCGTACGCGTCGATTGTGTTGACGGCAGTAGCGCTTGTGGGGGTCCGGCGGACCCGCGGCTCGATGCGGAGGCGACTCACCTCGGAATCCGCCCCACGCACGTAACTTCAAACGGGGAGGTTTGTTTGGCGTTCGAATTGGAAGATCTGGTCCGACGATACGAAGGTCTCAGCAGCCGGGCGGCGGAATTGCGGAGGCATCTTTGAAGCCGCTCGCCTGGACGAAGAGCTTGCCGAGATAGAGAAGCGAGCCGGCGAAGCCGGCTTCTGGAACAATCAGGCCGAAGCGCAGAAAGTCATGCAGCGGCGGCGGCGCCTCGAAGACGAGCAGGTGCTCAAGCGATCGCTGCAGCGCCGCGCCGATGATCTCGGCGTGCTGATCGAGTGGGCCAACGCCGGCGAAGATGTCGTTGCCGATCTGGCCCGTGGCCTCGACGACCTCCAGGCGGAGGTCGACGCCGCGGAGACGAACAAGATGCTCGGCGGCGAGCACGATCAGGCCAACGCAATCGTGTCCATCCATCCAGGCGCCGGCGGAACCGAGTCGCAGGATTGGGCGGAAATGCTGCTGCGGATGTACCTGAAATGGGCCGAGCGCCGCGGGTTCAGGCGCGAGGTGATCGATTATCAGCCGGGCGATGAAGCGGGTCTCAAGAGCGTTACGTACATGCTGTCCGGCGAGTACGCCTTCGGGTTGATGTCTGCCGAGGCCGGCGTGCACCGGCTCGTACGCATTTCACCGTTCGACCAGGCGGCGCGGCGGCACACGTCGTTCGCGTCGGTGTTCGTGTGGCCCGAGCTTCCCGAGGATGTCGACATCGACATCGAGGAGAAGGATCTTCGCATCGATACGTACCGATCGAGCGGGGCCGGGGGCCAGCACGTCAACGTCACCGATTCCGCGGTGCGCATTACCCACCTCCCGACCGGCATCGTCGTCTCGTGCCAGAACGAGCGATCGCAGCACAAGAACCGCTCGTCGGCGATGAAGGTGCTGAAGGCGCGGCTCTTCGACCTCAAGACGAAGGAGCAGCAGGCGAAGCTGGAACAGATAGCGGGGGCGAAGAAGGAGATTGGCTTCGGCAGCCAGATTCGCAGCTATGTGCTGCAGCCCTACCAGATGATCAAGGACCACCGCACGAAAGTAGAGGTGGGCGACGTCAATCGTGTCCTCGACGGCGATCTCGACAACTTCATCAAGACGTACCTGATGCAGAAGGCGAGCGGCACGCTCGGAGCAGCAGCCGGAACCGACGATGACTAACGCGAGTCAGTCCGCCTCAGGCGCGTCGTCATACTCCGGTACGAGGCGCCAACCGACGGTCCAGTTCTGAGCCTGCAACCGGTCGCTCCAACCGAGTGCGGCCGTCCAGTCGTCGAAGACTCGATACCCCAGGACGTGACCATTGAAGTACCACGTGATGACGGCTCCGTCAGCGCGCGGCTCAATCATCGCATGGCACGACATGCCGTCGGGGCGCTGCATCCGCCACATCACGGTCTGCGCTTCATACGCAAGCCAGTCAGACACGCTGACCGAACAGGCAAGGCAGATACCAGTTAGCAATACGTGCTTTCTCGCCGAACGGTACCGGGCCGGTCGCGGAAGGCGGCCGTTGGGCAGACAAAGGTCAGTGTCCGCTATACTCCGACCCCATGAGAGCAGGACTGTCTGCGTGTATGGCTGCGGGGTTCAGCATGCTGCTCCTGTTGCCGTGCGACGTGGGCGCGCAAGGCGCGGCGCCGTCGGGCGAGCAGACCTATAAGCAGGTACTGCGCCTCCTGTCACGATCAGACGAGCCCGCGAATTCCCAGCCGCGAGGCGCTCCGCAAGCTGCCGGCGACGCGGATCCTGCGAACGCTCGATTTCGGCGTGATGATGTCGGTGGCATATCCGCTCCAACGGGACGAGCGACAGGCGGTCGCCGCCTTTCTCGGCACGTCAGCGCCCGAAGCCACACCGTCTTCGCGCGCCTTCTGCCCGGCGGATCGACCGATCATGGCCGCCGACGCGCGTCACACCTGGAACGGCTGGAGCGCTGCGTCATCGAACACGCGATTCCAGGATTCGGGTGGGATCGCCGCCGCTGACGTGACTCGCTTGAAGCTGAAGTGGGCATTCGGTTTCGACGGCGACATCACGGCGTTCGCGGCGCCGACGATCGTCAACGGCACGATGTTCGTGGGCAGTGCTGGCGGCCTCATTCATGCGATCGACGCCGTCGCCGGCTGTCTGCACTGGACGTACCGCGCGAACGGTCCGGTGCGCGCCGCACCGCTCGCAATCCAGGATGGATCGCGTCGCAACCTCGTCTTCGGCGATCAGCTCGGGTGGGTGTACGCGCTCGACGCCCGTACGGGAAAGGAAATCTGGAAAACGCGGGTGGACGATCACGAGGCCACGCGTTTGACGGCGACTGCGGCGGCGTACGGCGATCTCGTGTTCGTGCCGGCTGCATCCTGGGAAGAGACTCGCGCCATCGACCCGCAATACGCCTGCTGCACCTTCCGCGGCAGCGTCACCGCGCTTCGCGTCCGCGACGGGTCGCGAGCGTGGCAGACGTACATGGTGGATCCGCCTCGACGAACAGGAGCGATGAAGAGCGGCACCGCAACCTTTGGACCGTCGGGCGCCGGCATCTGGTCCACTCCAACCGTCGATCCAAATCGCGGCGTGATGTACGTGACGACCGGAGACAACTATTCGCATCCGGCAACTTCTACGAGCGACGCGATTGTCGCGCTGAACCTGAAAACGGGCCGTATCGTCTGGTCTCAGCAGACGACGCCCGCGGACGTGTACAACTCGTCGTGCGGCAGTCAGGGACCGAATTGCCCCGAAGACAGCGGGCCGGACCACGATTACGGTGCGGCGGCGATGCTGATCAGAACGAGCGCGGGTCGCGATGTGCTGGTGGCCGGTCAGAAGTCGGGTGTCGTGTACGCGCTCGATCCCGATCGCAAAGGTGAGATTGTCTGGCAGGTTCGCGTCGGCAAGGGTGGCACCAACGGCGGCGTGCAGTGGGGAATGACGAGCGACGGCCGGAACGTCTATGCGTCTGTGTCCGACATGGTGCGACTCCCTCCAGGTCCCGATACTCCGCCACTCGGCGACGCGCGGTTCGACGCGATGCAGGGCGGTGGCCTCACCGCTCTTCGACTCGACAACGGCGAGCGCGTCTGGTACGCGGCGCCGCAGCCCTGCGCACCGTCTCGCCCCGGCTGCAGTCCCGCGCAACCTGGAGCTCTCACTTCGATTCCCGGTGTTGTCTTTTCCGGCTCGCTTGACGGACATCTGCGCGCATTCTCGACGCAGGACGGCCGCGTTCTGTGGGATGTCGATACTGCGGTGACCTACACGACAGTCAATGGAGTGGAGGCGAAAGGCGGATCGCTCGACGGTGCCGGCCCCGTCGTCGTCGGCGGCATGGTCTACGTCAACTCAGGCTATCCCCGGTTTGGCGGAATGCCTGGAAACGTACTCCTCGCGTTCGGTATCGATTGAGCGAAGCGACACGTAGTGTCCGGCTTTAGCCCGGCTTTAGCCGGACCTTACTACCGCGACGAGGTCGTCGCGCGCGATGTCACGAACTGCCACTGCGCGGCTCCTCGTTCGACGACGTTCTCGACGTCTTCCCCGAGGAGATATCGCTGCGTGACCAGAGCCTCCGCAGCCGCGCGCAACTTCGCGAGGTAGTCTTCCCGGTTTCGATAGCGCTCGGCAATGGACGGGCGTGGATCGTTTCGTGCCTCCCGTTCGGCTTTCGTCAACGCGAACGGAACGTACGAGCCGAGCAGGTTGTAAATCTCCGTCGAACCACCAACCGACGGTGAACGAAAATTCCATCCGGTATTTGTCGCGACGGGCACGGCGATGTCGGGCACACGGATGCCGGCAGTCTCGTTTCCGTCCGCGTCAACCTGCGGGTACGAGGTGCGGCAGCATCTGCACGCGACCATTTCGTATCTGCCCTGGTCCAGCAATGACGCGCGGGTCGGCAACTACAGGGATGGACGGGAACCGAACGCCGGCAACGGGCGTCAAGGTCCCGTCGGTGAGTCTTGGATAGCGGCTCTCCGGGGGCGCGACGCCCTGGCTCGTCCATCGGTGCAGACCGCGAAGCAATGCGCGCATGACCTCGCGTTGCGGCACTGGATTGTCCATCTGCTGTCCGCGTGCGCGGGTCGGCGGGAAGGCGGCCTCGCCGTGCTGCGTACCGGCCAGCAGATAGATTCGTACGTTGTCTGGAACCGCCAGGTCTCGCTTCCCGTCCGCACTGGTGTGAATGAGCGCAGCGGCGCGACCGCCGCCCCAATACTCCACCGATGTGTTCGTGAAGAAGATTTTCGGGCGCTGCTCAGGACTGTAGTGTTGAAGCAAGGAACCACGTTCGCCCGCGAAGGTCTGTTCGTCCGTGGTGAACGGGAAGCTCGTCGGCGTCAACAAAACCGAGCCGGCGACAGGCATTCCGAATCGTTCGTTGAACGTGCCTCGCGCCGATCCGGCGATGTGCGACCAGACCGCGTCGAACACGCGACGGCCGCGCTCGTCTGCATTGAATCCGTCGTAGAGGAACTGTCGCAGGAACCGTCCGACCTGTGAGACGCCGAACGCATAAGCGGCCTTCCCCTGAATCGGAAGATCGGTTCGATAACGGAACGCCGCCGCGGCGTCACGAATGGCAGCGAGGCCGGTGCCGACGACTCGTGCGCCGCGCGCTTTGAAGGTGACCTCGTACATGCGTCCGGGCTCGAAGCCCCCGTCCAGCGCCAGTCGCGGCGGGCCGACGGCCCCGTTCACGAATTTCCACCGGCCACGCGTGATTGGGGTGGGCGCGTCCCAGTAATGATCGCGAACGGTCAACGTGCTTGCACCGTCCGCAGGATCCACGGGGCTATACATCGGCGCATCGTCGAGAGAGGCCTCGTCTGCCTTGCGGTCCAGCACGAAACTCACGTGAATCGGCTCGAGGAGCCCGTCAAGTCGAGGCGCTTCCAGGCGGATGGTTCCAGGAGGGATGTCGAACTCCCACCCGACCATCACCTGCGTGTATCCCTCGCGCATCAAATAGCCGTTGCCGAAGTCGGCGGGTGTCACCGCGTCGACTGAGCCAGGCGCGCTGTTGAATCGTGTCAGGAGTCCGATGCGGCCGCGGTTGACGACCTCGAACAGCAGGACACCGTTGCCTCGTGCCGGATCCGCTGGTCGCAGGACCACAAGATCGGCAGTGAAGTGAACACGACCGTCCGCTGCCCGGTCGGCACGATCGAGATCGACGATGCGCGTGTTCTGCGGGTTGCGTGGATCGAGAGCGAACTCGATCGTGCCAGTGAGCTTCTCGTATGGCCCAGTCGCCCCGAAGGGCTGTCCGTTCGCGACGGCCGATCGGCTCGCAATCGTGACCCTGGTTACTTCCGCGAACACCGGCGCCGAACACAATAACATGCAGAGCGCCGCTGCGACTGTTGCCTTCATATTGCGCCTCCGATCGAATCGTGAAGATCCGCCGGCCTGTACGTAGTGTCCGGCTTTAGCCGGACCGATCTTTTCGGCGCCATCGCTGGTCCGGCTGAAGCCGGACACTGACGTACAATTGAAGGCACCGATGTATCGGGGATGGAAGCTAATCTCATGATGCTCGATTGAACGTGCAGATTCTGACATGGACACCGTGAAAGCCGCGCGTCAGAAATGAACGTCTCGCGACGCGTGGCGTCGATCAGCCAAGGGTTTGTGCCGGAAAGGGGCAGTTACAGGGGCAGGTTCTCGGTACCGATTCTGCTAATGACGACGATGTACAGATCGGGCCAAGGCGGTCCGACGGAGGACGCAGCACGATGCGGAATCTGGACGAGCGCGTCGCGTATGTGGAAGGCCGAATGGAAGACCACGCCGCGTTGATGGCGGACATTCGCGTGGAAATGCGGGATCTGCGCGCCGAGATGCGTGCGGACTTCCGGGAGCTCCGGTCGGAGATGAATCTCCGCTTCGATCGAATGGATCAGAAATTCACGTGGCTCGTCGGGATGTTCGTGGCGCTTCTTCTGGGACTGCTCGGTGTTGCCCTGCAGGTCGCACGCCTGCAGCCCTCGTAAGATTGCCCGGCGTGGCCCACCCGGAGGCCTGCCCTTCGACTTCGCTCAGGGCCACCCCGACGAGCACGTCGAGGGGTGAAGGCCTCCGACTACCGACTACAACTACCAACTACCAGCTAGCTAAGGCACCCACGCGATGCAGCCGGGGCCGGATCCGGCGCCCATCGCAATCTCGTTCGTCACTTCGAGCGTCTTCAGATCGACGATCGAGACCTTATGCGCGTCTCGCAGCCCGAGGTACACGCGCGAGCTGTCGCGCATCACCATCATGCCGCCGTCACCCGTATCGCCGGGGGCGAGCTTGATTCGTTTGATCTCCTTGCGACCCGGCGCGTCCAATACGATGAGCGAGCCCGTGCCACCGTCAAGAATCAACGCCAGCCGGCCGTCGGGCGTGAGCTTCAGTCGATTGGCGTCGGTCAACCCGAGGCTCAACGTCTGTGTCACCTTCCTGCTGGCGACGTCGATGATCGAAACCCCGCCGTCGCCCCTGGTGGCCGTCCACAACTCCCGGCCATCCGGTGACAGGTCGATGCCTTCAGGTGTCTTGCCTGGCACTGGAATAGCGGCAACGCGCCACTTGGGTGGGCCCGTCGCGATCGCCTCGATCACGGACACGCTGTTCGAGCCCCTGTTCGGCACATACATCGTGTTTCGGTCCTTGCTGAGGACCAGCATGTGGGTTCCATCCTGACCGATGCCGAGCATCCACTCGACCTTGTTGGCCGCCGGATCGTAGCGGCCAATCGACTTGAACCCTTCGGCGGTGAAGTACACCTTCCCGTCTGCGAAGAGCACGTCATGCGGGGCGCTGCGATCGCCTGGATTGACGCGTCGCAGCTCTTTCTGGGCCGCCAAATCGATCACGGCAATGCCTTCGCTCGGGCTGGCGACGAACGCCGTGGTGCCGTCTGCCGACACGGTGACCTCGTGCGGGTCCTTGACCGTTGGCACGCGCCCCAGCACGTTGCGGCTCACTGGATCGACGATGGCGAGCGCGCTTGCATCGCGGAGCAGCACGAGCAGCCGCGCTGGTGAGGGCGTTTGCGCGGCCGAAAAAGTGACCGTCACGATGAGGGCGCCGAGCGACACAACCCACTGAACCCGCATGTTTGGCGAGCGCATACGTACCTCCAAGTCGGTGCAGATTCTGACACGAAAAACAGCGGATTGGCATTGGTCCGGCTAAAGCCGGACACTACGTACATAGCTGAGTTCTGCGAGCTATACTCCCTCGGAATGAAGTCAGGAGCAGACTTGCGCATTCGGTCAGCTGGGCTGGCTGTCGTTCTTCTGCTATCGGCCGGTCTTTCAGCGCAGCAGCCAACTCAAGTCAACGTGCCCGGCAGTCCCGACTGGCCCCGCGTCGAGGAGGAAACCTTGCGCCATTTTCAGGCGCTGGTTCGATTCGACACGAGTGACCCACCAGGCAACGAGAAACCCGCGGCTGACTACTTACAACAGGTCCTGGAGAAGGAGGGCATCGCCGTCCAGACGTTTGCATTGGAGCCCAATCGACCGAACGCGGTCGCCCGGCTGAAAGGGAATGGCAGCAAGCGCCCACTGCTGCTGATGGGCCATACAGACGTCGTGAACGTCGACGCGGCGAAATGGACGCATCCTCCGTACAGTGCGACCCGCGCTGACGGTTACGTCTACGGCCGCGGCACGCTCGACGACAAAGACAACGTTGTCGCGTCGTTGATGACGATGCTCACGCTCAAGCGGTTGAACGTGCCGCTCGATCGCGACGTGATCTTTCTCGCGGAGTCGGGTGAAGAGGGCTCAACGCGCGTCGGCATTCAGTTCATGGTGAACCAGCACCTGGCCGATATCGACGCGGAGTACTGCCTCGCCGAAACGGGTCAGGGCATCCGTGAAGGCGGCAAGGTGCGATTTGCCACCGTCCAGACGCTCGAGAAGATTCCACGCGCAGTGGAGCTGACGGCCCGCGGCATCTCGGGGCACGGCTCGGTCCCGCTTCTGGCGAATCCGATCGTGCGGCTCGGCGCAGCGCTTGAACGACTGGGCGACTGGCACTCGACGATCCGTCTCAACGAGACGACGCGCGCCTATTTCAACCGCCTCGCGGAGGGTTCCTCAGGTGCCGAGGCGCAGCGATACCGGGACGTGCTGGACCCGCACAAGGTGTTGTCCGTCGACCGTTATTTCCATGCGAACGATCCCGCGAAAGCTGCGGTGCTCCATGCGACCGCGTCGCCGACGATGATTAGCGGCGGCTACCGTCTGAACGTCATACCGTCCGAGGCGAAGGCGCAGCTCGACCTGCGTATGCTTCCGGATGACGATCCCGATACGGTGCTGCAAAGTATTCGCTACGCGGTTGACGATCCAGCCGTGAGCGTCGCGTTCGCGCCGCGCGACTCGCGCCCGCCCGGCGCGGCGGCGCGACTCGAAACGGACGCATTTCGAACGATTGAGGCAGCCGTGCGCCGGCAGTACGGCACGACCACGCTGCCCATCATGGGTACAGGCGCAACCGATATGGCATTTTTGCGGGCGAAAGGCGTCGAGTGTTACGGCATTGGGCCGGCAATCGACGCGGAGGACGCGCCCAAGGGCTTCGGCTCGCACAGCGACCAGGAGCGGATTCTGGAAAGTGAGCTTCACCGGTTCGTGCGATTCACATGGGACGTGGTAACGGAACTGGCGGCCAGGAGATGAAGAACATGTCGTTCACGCTTCTCGGTTCTGTATTCTCAGTTCGTGTTCAAGTTCGAATGCTCGCTGCGCTCGCAACGCTGCTGCTATCCATGGCGACGTCGGCGCGCGCGGAGGTCACACGCGTTGAGATCGTGAGCCGCGCCGATCTCCCGTATGCCGGCTACGAAAAGATTGTGGGGCGGGTCTTCTTCGCCGTCGATCCCGCCAATCCGCGCAATCGCGTCATCGTCGATATCGACAAGGCCCCACGTAATGCAAACGGTCGCGTCGAGTTCTCTGCCGATTTCTATGCGATTCGGCCGAAGACCGGCGGCAATGGTGTCGCGATTGTGGACGTCGTGAACCGCGGCAACCTGGTTACCCGCGGGTTCAATCGCGTGACAACCGGCAGTGATCCCGACGTGGGCGACGGCTTCCTGCTCCGTCGCGGCTTCACCGTGATTGCGGTCGGCTGGGAATTCGACCTGCCGGCGGGCGGCGATCGGCTGCGCATTCGCGTACCCGCGGCTGACGGCGCAACCGGAATCGTCCGTACGCTGATCGAAGTCGACCGTCGCGCGCCGACTTACCAGTTGACCGAGGACGTACCTGCGTATCCGGCGGTCGATCCCGCCGGTTCGGACAGCGCGCTGACGGTGCGCGACCGGCTCTCGGATGCTCCGCAGACGATTCCGCGCAGCCTGTGGCGGCTTTCCGATGGTGTCGTCTCGCTGGACGGCGGGTTTGAACCCGGACGCGTCTATGAGATCGCCTATCGCGTAGCCAATCCGCCGATTGCCGGTCTCGGGCTGGCAGCCGTTCGCGATATTGCCACGTGGGCCAGGCACAGCGCCGACGCGGCCGCGCCAGCGAAGTAACGTGTACGCGCACGGGCGGTCGCAGACGGGGCGGTTTCTGCGCGAGTTCCTGTATCTCGGGTTCAACGCCGATGAGCGTGAGCGGCTCGTGTTCGACGGCGTAATCGCGCAAATTGCCGGCGCCGCCCGCATCGACATCAACCGCCGCGGTTCGACCCCGACCGCCGACAGCGCCTTCGTAGGGACGTTTCCGTTTTCTGATCGCGCCCAGCGCGATCAGGTGACGGGTGTGACAGAAGGCCTCCTCGAAAACGATCGAGCTCGACGCCATCAGCCGAAGCTCTTTCTGGTCAACAGCAGCGTCGAGTACCTGGATCGACACCGGCCGCGCCGCGGCGCTCATCCACACCACGCCCGATGGCGCTCGCGACGCGACGCTCGGTGACAACGTCCGCGCATATCTGTTTGCTGGCGCCCAACACACGCCGGGGGCGTTCCCGCCGCCGGCTGGAGGCCGCGGCCAGCAGCGCGCGAACCCGCTGGACTACTCGCTGTCGCTGCGGGCATTGCTCGTCGCGCTCGACCGCTGGGTGCGTGAAGGCGTAGCGCCGCCGACGAGTCGTCATCCACGCTTCGCGGATCGGACACTCGTACGCGCACAGGATCTCGCGTTCCCCGCCATTCCAGGCGTCCAGTCGCCGCGCATGGTCGCGCCCGGTCGCCGCGCATCCAATGCGCTGCTGCCGTCGTTGGGTGGTGAAGGCGCGGTTCAGCCGCTTCTTGTGTCGCAGGTCGATGCGGACGGCAACGAGGTCAGCGGAATTCGCCTGCCTGAAGTCGCCGTGCCGCTTGCAACCTACACGGGCTGGAATTTCCGCAACGCCGAGATTGGTGGAACCAACCGGCTGATCGGGAATACGGGCTCTTATGTTCCGTTCGCCCGCACGCAGACAGAACGCGAAGCACGGCGGGATCCGCGGCCGTCGATCGAAGAGCGCTATCCGAGCCGCGGCGACTATCTCGCCAAGGTGCGCGCCGTCACTGACGCGCTCGTTCGCGACCGGTACATGCTCGCCGAGGACGTCGACGCGGCAGTCGAGCGTGCGAGTGCCCACTGGGAGCTCGTCGCAGGTTCGACGACCACGTCAGCGAGCGCGAGGTAACACATGAAAGTGTTCAACACGCGCGCGTACAAACGTGCCGCCATCGTAGCAGTCGCGTCGATGGCGGTGGCCGTCTGGTTCAGCGCGACCGGTGGCGCCACCCAGCGTCCTCCGGTGATCGGCCGGACCGCAGGCGCCTCGGCCGGTCATCCATTGACGACTGCAGCCGCCATCGAAATCCTGCAGAAGGGTGGAAACGCCTTCGATGCCGGTGTGGCGGCGTTGCTGGTCGGCGGGGTGGTCGAGCAGGACTTGTACAGCCTCGGCGGTGAGGCGCTCGTGCTTGTGTACCCGACCAGCGCCCGGAAGGTGACCTCGATCGTGGGCCAGGGGTGGGCACCGAAAGGCGCCACCGTCGAATCGTACGTCGCACAGAAGAAGACGCTCGATGGGGCAGGCCTCAATCCTGCGGTCGTGCCCGGCGCACTGCACGCAGCACTGACGGTGCTGGAGCGTTGGGGCACCATGAGCTTCGAGCAGGTTTCTGCTCGTGCGATCGAGTACGCGGGAGAAGGCTTCGCGTTGCGACCGCTGACGGCGCAGGCGATTCGCGGCAACCTCGAGTTCTTCAAGAGCTGGCCGCACAACCAGAAGTATTGGCTCAAGCCTGACGGCTCACCGCCGGTGCCGGGCGACACCATCAAGCTGCCGACGCTTGCTCGTACGCTGCGGAGGATGGTCGAGGCCGAGCGCGGGAATCGATCGAAGGGACGCCAGGCCGCCATCGCGGCCGCGCGAGACCGGTTCTACAAGGGCGACATCGCCGCCGAGATGGTGGCATTTCTTCAGCAGCACCACGCCCCGTTCGAGCTGGCCGACTTCGCCGAGTTCTTTGCGCGGGTCGAAGAACCGGCCGTGACGAAGTATCGCGGCTACGACGTGTACAAGCATTCGTTCGGTAGTCAGGGTCCCGTGCTTCTGCAGACGCTCAACATCCTGGAGCAGTTCGATCTCCGTGCGATGAGGCACAACAGCGCCGACTATCTGCACACGGTCGTCGAAGCATTGAAGCTGGCGTACGCGGACCGCGACACCTACTACGCCGATCCCGCATTCGTCCAGGTTCCAGGCGAAGGACTGCTGTCGAAGCCGTACGCCCGTGGCCGCGCGGCACAGATTTCGCCGTCGCACGCATCCAGAGGCTTCATCGCCGGTAACCCGCTGGCGTTCGACTCGAAGGTCAAGACGTGGCCGTTCTGGGTGGCGAACATGGCCGACGCGGTGCAGCCCGGCGCGAAGGGGCCCGACGCCGAACCCATTCGCGGTACGTTCAAGGACACGACGCACATTGCGGTCATCGACAAGGACGGCAACGTGTTCGACAGCACGCCTAGCGGCGGCTGGATCGGCGGCGCCGTCATTCTGGGTGAGACCGGAATCGGCATGAGCGTGCGAGGCGAGCAGTTCTGGCTCGACACTAGACGCGCCGCGCAGCTTCGGCCGCGGTCGAGACCGCGTTATACGCTGACGCCGAGCATTGTCCTGAAAGACGGCGCGCCGTTCATGGCGCTCGGCACCCCGGGTGGCGACAATCAGGATCAAACCATCCTGCAGGCGCTCCTGAACGTCGTCGAGTTCTGGCCCGAGTGGTACCCGAACCTGCACGAGGCGTTCGAGTGGCCTCGGGTCCAGACGCTGCACTTCTACGGATCGTTCTGGCCGCATGATGCCGGCTTCAACAAGCTGAATGTCGAAGCCAACGTCCCGGACGCGGTGTACGAGGAGTTGAAGCGGCGCGGGCACGACGTCGGACGATTGCCTGTCTACGGGATGTCGGGATGCGCGACCGCGGTGATCGTCGATCCGGCGACGCAGAACCGTATTGCCGGGGCCGATCCACGTCGCGACTGCTATGCGATGGCGTATTAGCCGTGTAGTACTTTGCTCAGTGCCAGTGACACGGGCGCTGACGATCGCGGTGTGTGTGGTCGGCCTCGCCATTCTGAACCCTGCCGCCCAGTCTCATTCGTTCAGCGTCGTCGACGCGACGATTGCCGACATGCAGGCCGCGATGGCAGAAGGGCGCGTCACCTCGCGCGACCTGGTTCAGCAGTCGCTCACCCGCATCGCCCTCTACGAAGACCAGCTGAACGCCGTGATTACCGTCAACCGGCGTGCGCTGCAGGAGGCCGAGGCTCGCGATCGCGAGCGCGCCGCCGGAAAGATCCGCGGCCCATTGCACGGCATTCCGATCGCGCTCAAGGACAACATACACACCAGTGACATGCCGACGACCGGTGGTGCATTGGCGTTCGCGGGGCTGATCCCGCCGTACGAAGCGACGATCACCAAACAGCTGCGAGAGTCGGGTGCGATCCTGATTGCCAAGACACAGATGACGGAGTTGGCGAACTGGGTGACCGTCGGCATGCCTGGAAACTACAACAGCCTCACCGGCTACGGCTTCAATCCGTACGATCCGCGCCGGGATCCACGCAGCGCCAACGCCGACGGGCGTCCGGCACTCGGGCCGGGCGGCTCCAGCTCGGGCGTCGGCACGGCGGTGAGCTTCTGGGCGGCCAACGTCGGCACAGAAACCTCCGGCTCGATTCTGAACCCTGCGAATCAGACGATGCTCGTCGGCATCAAGCCGACAGTCGGCCGCGTGAGCCGACACGGCATCATTCCGATTACCGCAGACCAGGACACGGCGGGCCCGATAGCGCGCACGGTCACGGACGCCGCGCTGTTGCTCGGCGCGATCGAAAGCGAGTCGCGCGACCCGAACGATCCCGCGACGGGCCGCTGCGACGCGCCACCGCAGCGCGACTACACACGATTCCTGGATCGCGCCGCGCTCAAGGGGGCTCGCATCGGCGTGCCGCGCGCCTTCTTCTACGACCGCGTCGCGCTGCCGGGTACCACGGCGCTCCGTGGCGGCCTCACTCCCGAGCGGCATGCGGCGATGCAGGATGCCATTGCTGTGTTGAAGCACGAGGGCGCGGTGGTCGTCGATCCCGCAGATATTCCCAGCATCGTGGATGCGGACCGCGATCGCAATTTCCTGGCCTGGGACATCTGTGGTGGCTTCGACAACCGGAAAGGACGGGATTCCGGCTGCTCGGTCGCATTCAAGTACGGAATGAAGCGGGATTTCAACGCGTGGCTCGCATCGCTGGGGGATGCAGCGCCAGTGAAAACGCTGTCGGGGCTTCGCCGGTGGAATCTCGACCACAGCGCGGCCGGCGCACTCAAGTACGCGCAGGAGAATCTCGATGTCGCGGACGAGATGGAGGTCGAGCGCGATCGTGGCCGCTATGAGGCCGATCGCAAGAAGGACATCCTGCTGAGCGGCGATCAGGGCATCGACGCCGCGCTCAAGGCTCACCAGCTCGACGCGTTGCTGTTTCCGGGCGCCACGGGTGCAGCGATTGCCGCACGACCCGGATACCCGACCGTCGTCGTGCCGTTTGCGCTCGTGGCGAACGCGCCGATGCCGCCGTTTCCCCAACGGTTTGCCGCGCGTCCGGCGCCGTTCGGCGTCGCCTTTACGGCCACCGCCTGCAGCGAGCCGCGGCTCATCGCGCTCGCTTACGCGTTCGAGCAGGCCACTCGGCGCCGGGAAGCGCCCCAGCTGTTTCCGTAACGGGGCGGTTCGGTCCTGGTCCGGGTTTCACTGGCGTGGCGTTTGATTGTGACTTGTGATTTGTGATGTGAGCCGTGCATAATGCCCGCGCCTGTCAGGTCGGGCAGTCCAGGCGTCCAACTACATAGTGAGGTCCCGCGGACCTCGAGGAGGTAGGCAGAATGATTCGTGCGCTCCTCGACTACATGGGGGAACATGTCTCAGGCGATGGTGCATGGTGGATCCTGGGACTCAACTCCATCCTCCTCATCCCCGGGATTTTTGCCGTGTTCTTCTATCCGTGGGAAGTGCTGACCGGCGCTGCCATGCTGCTGTTACTCACCATCGCGGCGCTGGCCGTGAGTCGGAGGGTTCGCCGGCGCCATCGGCATGCATAGGGCCTGGTCTTTAAGAGACCAAAGACCAAAGACTTTCACTCCGACGCCGGGATCGCCGCGACGCCCTGCGGCTGGGTGCCGTTGATGAACGCTTCGGTGATGCCTGAGTCGAGCGTCACGAACACGATGTTGCCGGGCGGCTCGAATTGCGGTGGGTTGTCGCGGTCGCCGCGCAGTTCGATGTAGGCCTGCATGAATTCCATCCAGATGGGCAGCGCAGCCGTGGCGCCCGTCTCACCGTTGCTGGTGCCGCCAATCGGCTTCTTCTCGTCGTAGCCGACCCACACACCAACCGTGATGTTCGGATCGAAACCGATGAACCAGGTGTCCGTGTAATCGTCCACGGTCCCGGTCTTGCCCGCGAGCGGCCACTCAATTGATGCAGCAGCGGCTGCGGTACCTCGCTGGACGACGCCCCGCAGCAAGCTCGTCATGACGAACGATGTATCGGCCCGAATGGCTTCGTGCGCTTCCGGCCGGTTCTGCTCGAGCACGTTGCCCTCGCGATCCGCTATCGCCGTCACGCCGAACGGCGTCATCCGGACGCCCTGATTTGGAAACACGGAGTATGCGGCGGTTGCGTCGAGCAGCGTCGCCTCCGCCGAGCCGAGAGCGAGTGACAGAAATGGTGAGAACGTGGCGGGGAATCCGAAGCGTCCCGCGTAGCTCACCACCTGCTGCGGACCGACTTCGAGCATCGCCTTGACCGCAGGTATGTTGCGCGACTGCTCCAGCGCATGGCGCAGTGTCACCGGCCCTTCGAACTTGCGGTCGTAGTTCATCGGCTCGTACAGCGGCTGGTTGGGTCCGGGCTCGAGCGACAACGGCTCGTCGACGAACATCGACACGGGCGTGAAGCCCCGGTCGATTGCCGTCGTGTATACGATCGGCTTGAACACCGAGCCGAGCTGCCGATGCGCCTGCGTCGCGCGGTTGAACTTGCTCCGTTCAAAGCTGAATCCACCGACCATCGCGAGAATCTCGCCCGTACGGTTGTCGATCGCGACGAGCGCGCCTTCGAGCTGGGGCTCCTGTTCCAGTGCCACCTTTTGCGGCGCGCCGTCACGAACGTCGCTCACCTGGACTTCGATGAGATCCCCCACGCGGAAGAGATCTGCTGCCGATCGACGCGACCACGACCACGAGCTCGGTGGAAAGTCGAGCGTGTAGGGGCCGACGCGGATTTTCGCGCTCGCGCCCGCGCCGCGTGCTGGTACCGCGGTCACCACGGCGGGAACGATATCTCCGACATGCAGAGGCTGCGACCAGCGAGGCATCGTGAAGGCGGCGATGTCGTGTCCTTCGGCGACGACGTTCCGCGTGGCGCGACGATACCCGCTTCGTCGTTTGTCTACGGTCCGCAGCCCGCGATCGATCGCCGTGTTCGCGACCGTCTGCAGATCCGCGTCGAGCGTCGTCTGCACGCGCAAGCCGGCTTCGTACAGCGCGTCGGCGCCGTACTTCTGTTCGAGCATCTTTCGAACTTCTTCGACGAAGTACGGTGCGATCGATCGATCCGGGGTGGGCTGTCCGGGCAGCTGCAGAGGGCGCGCCGCGGCATTCTTGGCGTCGTCCTCGGAGATAAAGCCCTCGTCCACCATCCGCGCCAGCACGTAATTGTTGCGGCGGGCCAGCGTCTGGTCAGGATTGACGAACGGGCTGAGCCGCGCGGGTGTCTGCACGATGGCCGCAATCGTGGCAGCCTCGTCCAGGGTGACATCCTTTGCAGCCTTGTTGAAGTAGAGGCGTGCGCCCGACTCGACCCCATATGCGCCGTGCCCCATCGTCACGTGGTTCGCGTAGAAGGTGAAGATTTCGCGCTTCGTGTACCGCTTCTCGAGCTGGATGGCGACGATGGCTTCCTTGATCTTCCGCTCGAATCCGCGAACGCCCGACCGTTGGAACACGCCGCCCTGCATATAGTCCTGCAGGAACAGCATTCTTGCCACCTGCTGCGTGATCGTGCTGGCGCCGAACCGCTGGCCGTAAACGATGTCGTTGATCGCCGTGATGATGATCCGCGAGATGCTCAGGCCGAAGTGCTGCTCGAAATCGGCGTCTTCGCTCGCCATGATCGTCTGACGGAGAACCGGGGCAATGCTGTCGTAGTCGATGACGACGCGCCGCTCCGTTGCGAACTCGCCGATTTCCCGGCCGTCACGGGCGAGGATCCGCGTAATGGTGTTGGGCTGATACGAGTCGAGCGCGCTGATCTGTGGGAGGTCGTCGGTGTAGGCGAACAGCACGCCGCTGACCGTACCCAGAACCGCGGCGACCAGGAACAGGGCGACGATCCCCGCCCGCCGCGCGACTTTGATGACGACGCGTCGGCTCTGCGCGCGTGACGGGTCGGACTCAGTCATCGATATGTGACAGCTCAGTATAACCGTTGGAGATATAAGCGCTTACGGCCCTGTTTCGGCCGACGTGTTTTGCCAAAGATTGACTATATTGCACTCAATTTTGATAATAAGAATCAGCTAAACGATCGGCTTTCAGAGCCTTGGGCCCGCGCGAAGGGACGCGACGACATGAGCAAAATCATCGGTATCGATCTCGGCACGACCAATTCCGTGGTGGCGGTGATGGAAGGCGGCGAACCGGTCGTCATCACCAATCCGGAAGGCAGCCGACTGACCCCCTCCGTGGTGGCGTTCACGAAGGCGGGCGAGCGGCTTGTCGGACAGGTCGCGAAGCGACAGGCGGTCACCAACCCTGAGAACACTGTGTTCTCGATCAAACGCTTCATGGGCCGTCGTTTCGATGAGGTCACCGAAGAAATGAAGATGGTCCCGTATCGTGTGGCGGCCGTGCCCAACGGCGACGTCCGCATCAAGATTGGCGACCAGGAATACGCGCCGCCGCAGATCTCCGCGATGGTGCTCCAGAAGCTGAAGCAGGCTGCCGAGGAGTATCTCGGCCAGCCGGTGACGAAAGCGGTCATCACCGTCCCCGCATACTTCAACGACGCGCAGAGGCAAGCGACGAAGGAGGCGGGCCAGATCGCCGGCCTCGAGGTGATGCGGATTGTCAACGAACCGACGGCCGCGGCTCTGGCGTACGGGCTCGATAAGAAGAAAGACGAGACGATTGCCGTCTACGACTTCGGCGGCGGCACGTTCGACATCTCGATCCTCGAGGTGGGCGAGGGTGTCGTCGAGGTAAAGGCCACCAACGGCGACACACACCTCGGCGGCGACAACCTCGATCAGCGCATCATCGAGTGGATCATTGCCGAGTTCAAGAAGAGCGACGGCATTGACCTCGGCAAGGACCGGATGGCGCTCCAGCGGCTGAAGGAAGCGGGGGAGAAGGCCAAGATGGAGCTTTCCACGGTGATGGAGACCGACATCAGCCTGCCGTTCATCACCGCCGATCAGAGCGGACCGAAGCACCTACAGCAGAAGCTCACGCGGGCCCGGTTCGAGCAGCTCGTCGACGACCTGCTGCAGAGGACAGTTGGACCCACGAAGCAGGCGCTCTCCGACGCCGGTGTCGATCCGTCGAAGATCGACGAAGTCGTCCTCGTTGGCGGTTCCACGCGAATTCCACGCGTGCAGCAAATCGTCAAGGACCTGTTCGGCAAGGATCCGCACAAAGGTGTCAACCCCGACGAAGTAGTGGCCGTTGGTGCGGGGATTCAGGCAGGCGTGCTGGCTGGCGAGGTCAAGGACCTCCTTCTCCTCGACGTGACGCCGCTCTCGCTGGGCATCGAGACGCTCGGCGGCGTGATGACCACCCTGATCCCGCGCAATACCACGATCCCGACACGGAAAGGCGAAGTGTTTTCCACCGCTGCCGACAGCCAGACGAGCGTCGAGGTGCACGTGCTGCAGGGCGAGCGTCCGCTGGCGCGCGACAACCGCACGCTCGGGCGATTTCAGCTCGTCGGCATTCCACCGGCCCCGAGGGGCGTTCCGCAGATCGAAGTGACATTCGATATCGATGCGAACGGCATCGTGAACGTGTCGGCGAAGGACATGGGCACTGGCAAGGAGCAAAAGATCACCATCACGGCATCCAGCGGCCTCAGCAAGGACGAAGTCGACCGGATGATGAAGGATGCCGAGTCGCACGCCGAGGAGGATAAGAAGCGTCGCGAGGAGATCGAGGTCAGGAATCGCGCCGATCAGACGTTGTACGCGGCCGAGAAGATGCTGCAAGACATGGGGCCGAAGCTTGCGGCGTCGGACAAGGCGGCGGTCGAATCAGCGATCGAGTCGCTGAAGAGTGCAATCTCCGCAAACGACATCGCGGGCATGAATCGCGCGATGGAGCAGTTGACGCAGGCGCAGCACCGCGCCGCGGAGGCGTTGTACAAGCAGGCGGGCGCCGGGACGAGCGGCGGCAGCGGAGGGTCCGGAGCGGCGGGACCTGGAGCGACTGGATCCGGGCCAACGCCGGGCGGCGGCTCGCAGGGCGACGTCATCGACGCCGAGGTCGTGGACGAAGAGAAGAAGTGATCATCGATCAGTAGGTTCATGGATCTCTACATTGTGCTCGGCTTGTCGCACAGCGCCACCGAGTCCGACATCAAGCGGGCGTATCGGCGCCTGGCGCGGCGCTTTCATCCGGACGTGAATCCCGGGGATCACACGTCGGAAGTGCGCTTCCGTCAGATCGTCGAGGCGTACGAGACGCTGATGGATCCGCAGCGGCGCTCGCGCTACGACTCGGGGCTCGTGGCGGACACGGAGGACGCGCGCCGCGCCAGCGGGTTCGAGGGATTCGATTTCTCGACTCGCGGCGTCGACCATTCGGCTACGTTTGGCGATTTGTTTGCCGAGGTGCTCAGCACGCGCGGTGCGCGGGCTCGGTCGCCCGAGCGCGGCGCCGATTTGCATCAGAGCGTGCAGCTCGGGTTCGACGAAGCGTTTGCCGGAACGACTCGGACGCTGACACTCACGCGCCGCGAGCATTGCCGCACCTGCCGCGGAAGTGGCCGCAACCGCATGAGCCCGAGCCCCTGCACGGCCTGCGATGGTACCGGCGGCGTTCGCTCCGTACGGGGTCACATGGTGTTCTCACGCAGCTGTTCCGCCTGTGGCGGGACCGGTCAGCGGCGGCCCAGGCCGTGTGAGCAATGCGCCGGCGCGGGACAGGAAACCCGCACCGAGACTGTGGAGGTCCGGATTCCTGCAGGCATCGGCGACGGCGACCGGGTTCGCGTGCCCGGTAAGGGAAATGCGGGCCTGTACGGCGGAGCACCGGGTGATGTGTACATTTCCATCCACGTCGCTCCGAACCCCCGCTTTCGCCGCGAGGGCGACGATTTTCACGTGATCCTGCCGATTGCGGTGCACGAGGCGGCGCTCGGCACGCGCGTGGATGTGCCGACTCCAGACGGCGGAACCACCCGGCTGCGGGTTCCGCCGGGTACCCAATCGGGACAGCGGTTTCGCCTGCGCGATCGTGGTGCAGCTTCGGCGCGCGACGGACGGCGCGGCGATCTCATCGTCGAAGTGCGTCTGATGCTGCCGAAGATCCTCGACGAGCGTTCGAAGGAGCTGCTCAAGGAATTCGGTCGCATCAACGGCGAGAGTGTCCGCGAAGCGTTGCCGGACGCGGCATCGCACGCGGGCGCACCGTCACACGATCAGAAGCCGTGACGCTCCCAATGTTCCGTGGCCGTCGTCGCTCGAGGAAATAGCATGGCGAAGCGTGCTGAACGCGGGAAGGCGTACTACATGATCAGCGCGGTGTCGCAGAAGTACGACATCCATCCGCAGACGCTGCGCCTGTACGAACGTGAAGGGCTGCTGAAGCCGTCCCGCACGGAGGGAAACACGCGTCTCTACTCGGAAGAGGACCTCCAACAGCTCGAGACCATTCTCGCTCTCACGCGCGATCTCGGCGTCAACCTCGCCGGCGTTGAAATCATTCTCAACATGCGCCGCAAGATGGAGCAGATGCAGCGCGAGGTCAACGAGTTCATGGAGTATGTCAAGCGCGAGCTTGCGCGCGGCATCGACGACTGGGAGCAGCGGCTCGGTACCGCGCTCGTGAAGTCGTCGCCGACGGACCTCGTAAGGCACACGCCCCAAGCCACTGATGGAGAAATGCAGAACTCAAAAGTCAAAACGCAAAAATAATTTTGCGTCTGGCATTTTGAATTCTCCGTTTCAGCGTTACGATCACTCGTGGCCTGCACAATCTGCGATGGAACCGGTTGGAAGCCGGTGCTCGAAGACGGTGTGTCGCGGGTGGTGCGGTGCGACTGCTGGAAGCGTGCGTCCGCCGATCGGCTGGCCCGCGACGCCGACATCCCTCCACGCTACGAAAAGTGCGACCTCGACAACTTCCACGACTACAACGATTCGTTGAGTAAGGCCGTCGGGCGCGCACGGCGCTTCGTCGAAGAGTTCCCGGCCGTCGATCGGGGGCTGCTTCTTCACGGGCGTCCCGGTCTGGGGAAGACACACGTGGCAATTGCGTGCCTGAAGCTTGCGGCTCACGCCCGCGGCCTCCGCGGGGTGTTCTACGACACGCGCGAGCTGCTTCGCCGCATTCGCCAGTCGTACGACCCCGTTTCGAGAACGACCGAGTCGGAGCGAGACGTCGTCAACAGTGTTGTCGGCGCGGACCTGCTGGTTCTCGACGACATCGGGGCGGAGCGCGCGACGGAATGGGTCGAAGAAATGCTCCATCTCATCGTCAACGCGCGGTACAACGATCGTCGGCCGATGATTTTCACGACGAACTATCCCATCGAGCCGCCGTCGGAGTCCAAGCACGCGGAAACCCTGCTGGAGCGCGTCGGGTTTCGGATGTATTCCCGCATGTTCGAGATGGCGGAATTCGTCCATCTGGAAGGCGATTTCGACTACCGTGAAGCCGGGCCGAACCCGTCGGCGGAACAGCTCGCCCAACTGAGCCAGCGCGGAAGCCGGACACACAAGCACCTCCCGAGCCCGGGTGCGAAATCGCAGCTCAAGGCGCGCTTTCGCGGAACCGAGCCGGCTCCCGACTTGAAGTGGCCCGGCGGCAGGGCGGGGTCGTAGTCCCAATCCCCCATCCCCAATCCCCGATCCCGGGAGCCCCCCGCAAATCTGCGATCATCAATCGAAGATCTGCAATGAGCCTCGGTCTCTACGTCCATATCCCGTTCTGCTCGGCTATTTGCAACTACTGCAACTTCAACCGCGGGCTGTTCGATGCCGCGCTGAAAGAGCGGTACGTCGCCGCGCTGCTCGCCGAGATTGCGGGGGCGGGCGATGGCTCGCCGGCCGATACGATCTACTTCGGCGGCGGCACGCCGTCGCTGTTGGAGCCATTCGAAGTTCGCGCAATTATCGAGAAGTGTCGTCAGGCGTGGGACGTCGCATCCGACGCTGAGATCACGCTCGAAGCAAACCCGGAAACCGCCACGCCCGAACGCCTTGCCGGTATGCGCGCGGCGGGCGTGAACCGCCTCAGTATCGGCGTTCAGTCGTTCAGCGATGCGGAACTTCAGCGGTTGAGCCGTCTGCATTCGGCTGAGAAAGCCACAGCAGCATTCCGAGCAGCCCGGGTCGCCGGCTTCGACAATGTCTCTCTCGATCTCATGATGTGGCTGCCTGAGCAGTCCGTGCCGCAATGGCTCGAGTCGGTGGATGCGCTGATCGAGCTCGGTCCGGAGCACGCCTCGATGTACTTGCTCGAAATCTATCCGAACGCTCCGCTCCGCGACGCGATGGCGCGCGGCGCGTGGTCGGTCGCCCCCGAGGACGACGCGGCGGAGATGTATCTCTCCGGTCTCGAGCGGATGGACCGCGCCGGCTACGTCCAGTACGAAATCTCGAACGTTGCCCGTCCGGGGCGGGAGTCACGTCATAACCTGAAATATTGGACGGACGGCGAGTGGCTTGGATTCGGGTGCGGTGCGCACTCCACCCGGCGGGGCGTTCGATGGAAGAACCGCGCGGCTACGGAGGAGTACATCTCGGCTGTGACGGCCGGAGGACAGCCCGCCACCGAGAGACGCGTCCTGACCGACGCGGAGCGACTCGAGGAGGCGCTGTTCATGGGTCTTCGTCTGATCGACGGCCTCGATTTACAGGAAGTGAAAAGCCATTACGCCGTTGATGTCTGGCAGGAATACGGCCGCGAACTCCAACCCTTCGTAGATGGGGGGCTTTTGGTTTATGATGGCCGGTCGCTGCGGATGCCGCGCCAGGGAATGCTTCTTGCTCACGAAGTGATGGCCGTTTTCATCCGCTCAACGGTACGGTAGATTATCCGCCTTCCCGCCTTCGCCAAGGCTCCGGCGAGACCTCGCCGAAGCGTGAACGCGTAGGCGGGTGCTCCCAGGAGGCTTGACGATGCGACGACTATCCGGGTTACTACTGACTGGCGCGATCATGTTGCTGCCAGCGTTTTCGCAGGGCCACGGTGGTGTCCGCGCGCAGGGCCAGGCGCTGACCTTCGACGGCGACACTGCAATTGTGACGGTCGCCATCAAGCCGGATAAGACTGCCGAGTTCGAGCAGATCATGAATGATGTTCGCGCTGCGCTCATGAAGTCGGAGAAGCCTGAGCGCAAGCAGCAAGCTGCCGGCTGGAAGGTGGTGAAGAGCGGCACGCCAATGAAGGACGGCACCATCGTCTACATGCACGTGATCAATCCGGTTGTGAAAGGTGCCGACTACACGATCCTCGCGATCCTGTACGAGACGACTACCGATCCGGCCGCGCAGCGGGCAATCTTCGAGAAGTACCGAGATGCATTCGCGGCGAGCCTCGGCGGCGGCGCTTTTACCACTGTCGTCGACCTCTCGAAGTAGTCGTTCCGCGTCCGACGCACCTTGATCCTAAGCCACGAGCGGCAGTCCGCCGCTCGTGGCTTTTTTTGTATAGAGTAGCTTTCATGAGAATGGTTGCGCTTGGCATCATCCTCGTTGCGACCTTGATCACAGCTGTTCCGGTCGCAGCGCAGACAGTTCCGCCGCCTGCGGCTCCGCCGCCGACCACTCCCTCGACGCAGCAGCCCGGTCCATCGACAGTACCTGCGCCAATTGTGCCGGCCACGCCGCTCGGCGCACGCACGTTTACAGCCCCGACAGGCATTGTGTTCCACGCGGTCCGCCCGGAGCGCGTCGTTGACTTCGAGACTGTCGTTGGGTATGTGCAGAGCGCGCTCGAGAAGTCCACAGATCCGCAGGTGCGCGCACAAGCGAAAGGCTGGAGGGTGTTCAAGGCGACCGAGCCGGGGCCGAATGGCACCGTGCTGTATGCATTCCTGCTCGACCCGGCAGTGGCTGGCGCTGACTATGCTCTTGGACCGATCCTCAGCGATGCTTACCCTGATCAGATCGAGCAGATCTGGAAGCTGTATCAAGGTGCACTGGCAGGGCCGGCCAGTCAGACGCTGTTGAATCTCACGCCGGTGCAGCCACCGCCGCTGCCGACGTCAGGCTCGGCACCGACGGCTGCACCGCCGTCCGACACGCGCCCGGCGCAGCCGAACACACCGCCGGCGCAGCCCGGCACACCGCAGTAGGAAGACGGTCGAAACAGCGCGATCGCTTCTTGCACGGCCGGTCTCCGATTCGCGCCGCGCAAAAACGCTCGCAGCCGCCCGACGACGATTGTCTCGTGAGCGACGATGCTCCCAACGGGAGTTGGACGGACTCGGTCGATATGGCCGCTGCGGCGTTTTTGTGCTTCGGGTGTCGCGGCCCTCATAGTCGCCCGTCCGCTGCAAAAAGCGACCGCGCTGCTTGTCAAAACGCGACATTGAGCCCGGCGTAGACGCGGTGCACCGTTGAATGCAGCGGCTCACCCCGCAGGTTGAAAACCCGGTAATCCAATCGGGCACGAATCGGCCCCACCAGGGAAATCTTCGCGCCACCGCCCGTGTTGAATCCTATATTCGTTTCCTGACGCGGATCCAGGCGCTCACGATAGATGCCGGTTCCGCTCGTGAAGTACGGCTGAAATCCCGCGATTGGAAAGGGAGTCTGGAACAGGACGTTCCCCATGCCCGTGCGCAGCGAGGGTGCCAGGCTTTCCAGCGACTCTCCAGTGTCGAAGAACTCGAACTCGAATCCGACGATGAGCAGACCGGCGCCGATCGCAATCCCCTTCGCCGTCCGGTTGGACGGCGTCAGTGAGCTGCCGAGGAAGACTGTCGCATCCGCGAACGCCGGAGTCGAGGGCAGGAGCAGTACGACGAGCAGCGCGAGCGCAATCCGTGGCGTGCAGCCGCCGGGCTGACAACGAATGTAAGGCATACCGAATGATACGATCGGTTAGTGCTTCGTAGCCGGTGGCTGGCACATGGATCTGCGATTTTCACCAGAACAGGAACTGCTGCGGCGCAGCATCCGCGAATTCGCCGAGGCCGAGATTCGTCCGCACGTCATGGAGTGGGACGAGAGGCAACACTTTCCCTCCGAGCTGCGGCCGAAGCTTGCGGCGCTCGGGCTCATGGGTATCCAGATTTCTGAAGAATTCGGCGGCGCCGAGATGTCGGCGATCGATTATTGCCTGTGCATCGAGGAGCTGGCCCGCGTCGATCCGTCGATCTGTCTCTCGGTGGCAGCGCACAATGGGCTCGGTACGGCCCACATCGCCGCGTTCGGCACGCGCGATCAGAAGCTCAAATACCTCGTTCCATTGGCCAGGGGCGAGAAGCTTGCTGCATGGGGGTTGACCGAGGCCTCGGCCGGCAGCGACGCGGCTGCCATTCGAACAACGGCCGAGCGCGAGGGCGACTGCTGGGTGATCAACGGCTCGAAGCAGTTCATCACGCACGGACAGACAGGCGATCTGATCGTGGTGATGGCTGTGACCGCTCGCGGGCGTGGCAGCCGGGGAATATCCGCATTCATTGTCGAACGGGGCACGCCAGGGTTCCGGGCCGGCAAGAAGGAAGACAAGCTCGGAATGCGCGCCAGCGAAACGAGCGAAGTGATCTTCGAGAACTGCCGCGTCGCCTCGTCGCATCTTCTGGGCGCCGAAGGACAGGGATTCATCAACGCCATGCAGGTGCTCGATGCCGGCCGCATCGGCATAGCGGCACTCGCGGTGGGTCTCGCGCAGGGTGCGTACGATGCGGCACGCGACTACGCGTTCGAACGCAAACAATTCGGCCAGGAGATCGGAAAATTTCAAAGCATCAGGGCGAAGCTGGTCGAAAACGGCGGCCGTATCGACGCCGCCCGACTGCTCACGTATCGCGCGGCGTCGATGCGCGAAGCCGGTCGCCCGACGACGCTGGAAGCGGCAATGGCGAAGCTGTATTCGAGTGAGATCGCGGTGCGAGTGGCGGAAGACGGCGTGCAGATTTTCGGCGGCTACGGGTTTGTAAAGGATTATCCCGCCGAAAAGTATTTTCGCGACGTGAAGCTCACCACCATCGGCGAGGGCACCAGCGAGATCCAGAGGCTGGTCATCGCCCGTCAGCTCCTTGCCGCCTGACCAGAAGCTCGTCGCCGGTGTGCTGGCGGGCGACGGCCGCGCGCTCGCGCGTGCGATCTCCCTCGTCGAAGACGAAGCGCCGGCTGGAATCGAGTTGCTCCAGGCTGTTCATGCCGGCACGGGACGCGCGTATGTCATCGGCGTCACGGGGCCGCCCGGCGCGGGCAAGAGCACTTTGGTCGATCGTCTGACGGCCGAGGCGCGCAAAGAAAGCCGCCACGTCGGTGTGATTGCAGTCGATCCTACCAGTCCGTTTACCGGTGGCGCGGTCCTTGGCGACCGCGTGCGCATGGGACGCCATGCGTCCGACAGCGCAGTGTTCATCCGCAGCATGGCGACACGCGGCCAACTCGGCGGCGTGGCGCGCGCGACCGGCGATGTTGCAGCCATCCTCGACGCGGCTGGCAAGGATGTCGTGATCATCGAGACCGTCGGCGTCGGCCAGGACGAGATCGAGATCACGCGGACCGCTGATGTATCCATCCTGGTGCTCGTGCCGGGCACCGGCGATGAGATTCAGGCGCTCAAGGCGGGCATCATGGAGATTGCCGACATCTTCGTCGTGAACAAAGCCGACCGGGACGGGGCCGACAGCCTTGTTCAGGCAATCACCTCAAACCTGGCGCTCCAGACATTCGGGCCCGAGCAATGGAAGCCGCCTGTTCTGAAAGCGATCGCGACGACCGGTGAAGGGGTTCCGGCGCTGTGGAGCGCCATTGGGCGGTTTCGCGCGCAGTCCGCCGCGACGGTCGGCACCCGTCGTCGAGAGCGGTACGAGCACAGGCTGCGGGAGCGGCTGGGACACGAGTTCCTGCAGCGTCTCGAACGCTCGTTGCCCGAGGGCGAGCTGAGCCGTACGATCGATCGCATTGCGGCAGGCGACATCGACCCGTATGCGGCTGCGACGGAACTCATCAATCGCGTGCTGAACGCCGGAGCCCTATCCGGATCCCCGATCCCGGATCCCCGATCCCGATGAAAGCGTCCCTCGATCACATCGGCATCGCCGTCCGGAACGTGGATGAGGCGCTCGCGTTTTATCGGGACGCGCTGGGCCTCGCCGTCCATCCTCCCGAGGACGTGGTATCGCAGGGCATACGCGCGCACGTCATCCCGCTGCTCGGAGGGTCTGCACTTGAACTGCTGGAGGCGGTCAAACCTGATTCTCCAGTCGCGAAGTACCTGGAACGCCGCGGTCCCGGGTTGCATCACATCACGCTCCGCGTTGACGACATCGAGGCCGCGCTGGCGGAGTTGCGCAACCGCGGCGTCCGGCTCGTTGATGAGCGTCCAAGGCCTGGCGCAGAAGCCGCAATGATCGCGTTCATTCACCCATCGGCCGCGCACGGCGTGCTCGTGGAGCTCAAACAGGCGGCACAGCCGCCGCACTTGCTCGAGGCGAAGCGCCTGGCGTGGGGGAGTCTCGAGCTCACGAGTGTGCACGACGGGACATTCCGGCTGGACGGAGGAGCGATGTTCGGCGTCGTGCCGCGGCCGCTCTGGGAACTCGTTTCACCGCCTGACGACCGGAATCGCATTCTGCTCGCTATGCGTCCGCTCGTCGTCAGAGGAGAGTGGGGCCGCATGATCATCGATTGCGGTGCCGGCGACAAGATGAACGCGAAGCAGCGGGATATCTACGCTTTGGAGCGTCAGCAGCGTCTCGACCACGCCCTCGCCCAGGCTGGGCTCACTTCCGACGGTATCGACGTGGTTCTCGCGACGCATCTGCATTTCGATCATTTTGGTGGCGCAACCGCGCCAGTGGACGGCCGGATTGTTCCGCGATTTTCGCGGGCGCGTTACGTGATCCGGTCCGCTGAGTGGCACGATGCAACTCACCCGAACGAGCGAAACAGGGCCAGCTACCTTCAGGAGCATTTTGTTCCGCTGAAGGATGCGGGCGCCGTGGACTTTTTCGAAGACGACCAGACGATCAAGCCCGGTGTCCGCGTCGTCCGCACAGGGGGCCACACGGCGCACCATCAGATCGTCTTCATCGAATCGGGCGGGAAGACCGCGGTGTTCACGGCTGACCTTATTCCAACAACCGCACACATCCGCGACCCATGGGTCATGGGCTACGACCTCTATCCGATGGACACCCTGGCATTCAAGCGGCAGTTCATCGGCGAGGCGATCGAGCGCGAGTACCTGATCTTCTTTGAGCATGATCCTGTCGTCGCGGCCGGATACATCCGGGAGAAGGACGGACGGCGGTACGTGGAGCAGGTGCTATAGCGGTAAAATCGACTTCCATTTACGACTACCGACTACGAACCACCAACAACCAACGACCAACCATGGAAAAGCTCCAGATCGGCATCATCGGCGGCAGCGGCCTGTACGACATGCCGGGCGTCACGGATCGCGAAGAAGTCACGCTGACGACGCCATTCGGCGAGCCGTCGGGTCCTTACGTGCTCGGCACGCTGCGCGGTCGACGTGTCGCGTTCCTGGCCCGGCACGGTGCCGGCCATCGCCTTCTCCCATCCGACATCAACTTTCGCGCCAATATCTTCGGCATGAAGCTGCTCGGCGTGGAGCACATCGTGTCGGCGAGCGCCGTCGGCAGCCTGAAGGAAGAGTACAAGCCGCTCGACATCGTCATCCCGGATCAGTTCTTCGATCGCACGAAAGCGAGAGCGAGCACGTTTTTTGGGCGCGGACTGGCCGCACACGTCGGGTTCGCGCATCCGTTCTGCCGCATTTTGAGCGGCCTTGCGCATGAGAGCGCCCGGTCGGCGGGCGCGACCGTACACAACGGAGGCACCTACGTCTGCATGGAAGGGCCCCAGTTTTCGACGCTGGCCGAGTCGAACCTCTATCGGTCGTGGGGCATGGACATCATCGGCATGACCAACCTGCAGGAGGCCAAGCTCGCACGCGAGGCGGAGATTTGTTACGCGACCTTCGCGCTCGTCACCGACTACGACTGCTGGCACCCCGACCACGATTCGGTCACTGTTGAAATGGTGATCGCCAATCTGACGCAGAACGCGAAGATGGCGCAGGAAATCATCGCCGGCACCGTGGCGAGGCTACCGTACACACGAGCGTGCGAATGTGCATCGGCGCTGAAATACGCACTCGTCACCCGTCCGGATGCGATTCCCGATCAGGTCAAGCGAGAGCTGTGGCCGATAATCGGGAGATATCTGTCCGTAAATTCATGAAACTCATCGTCACCGGTTCAATCGCCTACGACTATCTGATGTCGTTTCCGGGGAAGTTCACGGAGCATTTTCTGGCTGAGCACATGCAGCGCGTCAGCCTGAGCTTCCTCGTGGATTCCATGGACAAGCGTCGAGGCGGCTGCGCACCGAACATCGCATACACGCTGGCGCTCCTTGGCGAGCGGCCGTACCTGATGGGCACGGCAGGACAGGACTTCGGCGAGTATCGACAATGGCTGGAGGCGGCGGGGATCGATACATCGCTCGTGCGGCAGGTGCCAGACAAGTTCACGGCGTCGTTCTTCTGCAGCACCGACACGGAAAACAATCAGATCGCTTCGTTCTACACCGGCGCCATGGCGCACGCGTCGGAGCTGTCGTTCCGCACCATATCCGACCCCGGTCTCGTCGTGATCTCTCCCAATGATCCGGCGGCGATGATCCAATACGCGGAGGAGTGCCGAACGTTGCGCATTCCGTTCGTCTTCGATCCGGGCCAGCAGTGCGCACGCATGTCGGGGCCCGAGCTGAAGGACGGGGTTCTCGGAGCGCGCATCGTGATCTGCAACGACTACGAACTGGAGCTCCTCCGACAGAAAACGACGATGGGCGAGCAGGACATCCTCCAGGCGGCCGGCGCCTTGATTGTCACGCGAGGCGAGGACGGCTGCTCCATTCATGAGAACAGTGGGCGTCTGGACGTCGCGGCAGTGCCGGCGCGCCGGATTGTCGATCCCACGGGAGTGGGCGACGCGTTTCGTGGTGGGCTGATGAAGGGTATGGCCGCCGGTCTACCGCTGCAGGTATGCGCTCAGCTCGGGAGCGTTGCTGCGACCTATGCACTGGAGCATCTCGGCGGCCAGAGCCACGCCTACACGATGGAGGAGTTCACCACGCGCTACCAGGCGCACTTCGGTCCGCTCGAACTGCCTACTGCGTGATCACCGATCGAACGATTCGCGCCGGCTCGACTCGCTCAGCTTGATCACGTAGCGCTCGGGGTCCTTTCGAAACATTTCCTGCATCTCGCCCAGGCTGCACGCGCCGCTGTAGCTGATCGCAGAACAAAGGTGCTTGATGATGTCCCGCAGCAACGGTCTTACAGACCCCCGAGCGGGCACACTGACTTCCATGCCCTCTGCCCCGAGCGCTTCGACGTCGGCTGCTTCGGCGTCCTCGACGTCCAGTCGATCGACGATGGCTTCGAGCGACGCCATTCCGCGGAATACCTTGAAGGGTACGTTCACGGTTTTGTTGGAGTCCGGCACGACGACCGGCTTTTGCACGACCTCGCCCGGGGTTTCGGTCGTGCCTGCGAGCATGCCACCGAGCATGACGGTGTCGCCGCCGAACGTCAGCGCCTGAACGAACGCGCCATGGCGCTTGACCCCGCCGTCTGCAATCAGCGGCACGCGGCCCTCGGCTGCAGCGCGACACTCCGCCAGCGCCTGCACCTGAGGAACTCCGTAGTTGGTATTGAGACGCGTCGTGCACCCGCCGCCGGGCCCGATGCCCACCTTGATGCCGTCCACTCCGCGTTCGAGCAGAAATTTCACCCCGTCGGCCGTCGCCACGTTGCCCGCGATGAGCTCGACGTCGCCGAACCGTTTGCGAAATGCCTCGATCGCGCGTGCCATGACGGCCGAATGCGCGTGAGCGATATCGATGACGAGAACGTCGACTTCGGCACGTAGGAGCTCGGCGGCCCGTTCGAGGTAGTCGCCCTTCGCGCCTATCGCCGCGCCCACGCGAAGCCGGCCATGCGCATCGCGCGTTGCGAACGGCAGCTGGCGCTGAACGATGAGATCCTTGGCGGTAATGAGCCCGCGGAGCGTGCCGTCCGCGTTGACGAGCGGCAGCTTCTTGACCTTGTGTGTCCGCATCAACTCTTCGGCCACGGCCGGGCCCGTGTCGCCGGTGTGCATCACGAGCTTCTCGCGCGGCGTCATCCGCGATGCGACGGTACCGCGCTCGTCTGCAAACCGCAGATCTCTCGTCGTGAGCAGCCCGTCCACGCGCCGTTGGTCGTCGGTCACCACGAGCGTTCCGACACCCGTGTCGCGCATGCGTGCCAGAGCGTCGCCGAGCGTGGCGCTCGACGAAATCGTGTACGGGTCGCGTATGATGCCGTGCTGCTTGCGCTTCACAATCTGGACTTCGCGCACCTGCGGTTCGATTTCGCCGCTGCGAAACCCGCGATCGATGATGCCGATGCCACCTTCCTCCGCAACCGCAATCGCCATCTCCGAACGTGTGACGGTGTCCATGTTGGCCGACACGATCGGTCGTTTCAGTGCGAGGCGACGTGACAGGTGCGATGTCAGATCGATGAGCGCCGGATCGCGGCGCTCGACCACGCTGTACTGAGGCGTAAAGAGGAAGTCGTCGAAGGTGCAGCCGCGAACGAGGGAGAGCAAATCAGTCATGAGACGGACGACAGAGACACGGAGTCAGGACGACTAAGTTACTTCCTTTTGATCTCCGTGTCTTGATGCCTTCGCCCGTTGCAGGTCCGGCTGAAGCCGGACACTACGTACTTAACTCTCCCAACTCCCAAAACCCAACTCCCAATGCCATGCTCCCGGGCGTTGATGGTTGGGAGTTGGAAGTTGGGTATTGGGAGTTGGCGTTTACAGACCCGCAGCAAATCGCGTTCGCGCGGCGGCCACAATCTGGTTGTATTTGGCCTGCATCAGCTCCCACTCGGTCTCGAGGAGCGAAAGCCGCGTGTCGTTCAGCTCCGTCGCCGTAATCACGCCGTTCTCGTAGGAGACTTCGGCAATCCCAAGGCTTTCACGCGCGAGCTCCACCGCCTTCTCCTGTGTGGCGACAATCTCGCGCGCGGCGTCCACCTCGGTCGACGCTGACGCGAGCTCGAGGCGCGCGCCGTCGAAGGCCGCATTGGCGCGGTGCTCGGCCTGCCGCACGCGGGCGGACGCGGCGGCGCGCCTGGCCGCGACGACCGGCGCGTTGAAGAGCGGAACACGCACGGCCAACCCGAACTGGAAGCTCCGGTTCGAGCCATCGAACAGCCGGTTGACGCCGTCCTCCTGGTACTGCAGGTTGCCGGTGAACGCGACCGTCGGCTTGAGATCGGCATTCGCGAGCGAGACGAGCCGCTCGGCGGCTTCACGCTGCTGTCCGATCGCGCGCAAATCCGGTCGAGCTGCGACTGCAGTGTCGAGGTCTTCGCGCGACGGCAGGCTCGGAAGGTCGTCGAGCGTGCCGGAAAGCAGCAGGGGTTCGTTAGGCGGCAGCGACAACGCGGTGCGCAGCGCCTGGTACGACACCTCGGCGCTGCTGCGCGCGCGGATCAGCCGCGCGCGTGCATTCGCAAGTTCCACTTCTGCGCGCAGCACGTCGAGCCGGGCCGCCGATCCTGCCTGATAGCGAACCTGCGCGAGCTCGAGATGCCGCTCGGCGATCCGAACACCTTCGTCAGAGGTGTCGACGCCCTGGTCGGCCATCAGTGCGGCATAGAACGATTCGTACACCCGGAGCGTGACGGTCTGCCGTGCGCGCTCGACGTCGAGCCGGCTCGCCTCCTGTGTCGCAGCCTCCGCGCCGTAGGCGTGCGCAAGCCTGCCGCCGGTATAAACAGGCTGCGATACGTCGAAGCGAACGACGTTCTCGCGAATCAGGTTCGCTCGGAAGGTCTGCTCCGTCGGGCCGAAGATCCCGGCGGGAATGCGCAGGACCGGAGACGCCTGAGTGGGCGTGTAAAGGAAATTCACATCGAGCGTCGGCAGAAATGCGGCCCGGGCCTGCGCGACGTTCGCCTGACTCTCACGAAGGCGTTCGCCGGTGGCTTTCAGGTCCTCATTTCGGGTAAGCGCAAGCTCGAGTGCTCGATCGATCGTGAGCGGCCCGCCGGCGTTAGCCTGGCCTTCGACTCTCGTCTGTTCGTTGCGAGCGGCCGTCGAAATCATCGCCGTCGGCTCGTTCCCAGTGTCGGCGAACACCGACGCGACGCTCAAAAACGCGCCCAAGAGGGCGAGGAGCAGCAGAACCCCGGCGACGCGCGCGGCCGCACGAAGTCCCGCAGGCATCGACACCCGCCGCCACGCCCGCACACGTTCCACCGCCCCTTCGAGAAGGAGGTACGCAACCGGGACGACAACCAGCGTGAGGAGCGTGGACGTCAGAAGTCCGCCGATCGTCGCAATCGCAATCGGCGACCGGAATTCGCTTCCGTCGCCCGTCCCGAGCGCTGACGGCAGCATGCCCAGGATCATCGCCACCGTCGTCATCACGATTGGGCGGAGCCGCACGGGCCCGGCCGAGAGGAGTGCATTCTTGAGGGGCAACCCTTCGCGGCGCAAGTGGTTCGTGTAGTCAACGAGCAGGATGGCGTTCTTGGTGACGAGGCCCATCAGCATCACCACGCCGATCATCGCCGGCATACCGAGATTCTTGCCGGTGGCCAGGAGCAGAAGAAGCGCGCCGACAAGGGCGAGCGGAAGCGACAGCATGATGATCATCGGCTGCAGGAACGACTCGAACTGCGACGCCAGCACGATGTAGATGAATGCCACAGCGAGAATCATCGCGAGGCCCATTGCTGCCGCGGATTCCTGCATCAGCTCGACGTCACCTGCGAATCCCCACTCGAAGGTCGGCGGCATCGAGATCGACGCGACCACCTTCTCCACTTGCGCAGTCACATCGCCGAGCGCGTAACCGGGTGCGAGGTCGATGCCGATCTTGGCCTGCCGGCGGCGCTGTTCACGGTCGATGTTGCTCGGTCCGACCTCGGGCGCGAAGGCGACGACGTCGCTCGTCCGTACGGCTGCGCCGCTTGGGGAGTACAGAGGGGTGCGGAGCACGGCGACAGGGTCGTTCCGGTACTCCGGTGCAAGCCGGACGCGAATGTCGTGCTCGCGGTCCCCGTCGCGGAGCCGGGTCGGTACGATGCCCTCGACCATGCCGCGAAGTTGTGTCGCGATGGCGCCAACGCTGAATCCCAGGTCGGCCGCGATCGATCGATTGACACGAGCAACTACTTCGGGCTGCCCGCTCTCCAGGTTGCTGCTGATGTCCACAGCCCCCGGAATCTGGCTCACCCTGGCCTGCACTTCGCTCGCCACGCGCTGCAGCGTTGCGAGATCGTCCCCGCGTATGAAGACGTTGATGGGAGGCTCGTAGGGAGCGCCCTGCATGAATTCAGGGTCGCCCACTCGGCCGTCGACGAATGCCATTTCCGCGAGCAGCGTGCGGACCTGGTCCTTGATTTCGCCGATATCGCGCTCACGCTGATCCTTTTTCGTTACCTTTACGCGAAGCGCCGATGAACGAACCTGGCCGTCGGTGCCGACGGTGCTGAACACCTGCGTCACTTCGGGAATGCGGCGAACCGCCTGCTCGACGCGCGCCACGTTCGCGACGCTTTCGTCGAACGAGGTGCCAGGCGGCAGCTCGAGAATCACCTGGAACTCGCCCCGATCCTCCGCCGGAACGAATTCGGTGCCCATGACCGTGACGCTGCTGAGGCTGACGACGAATACAGCAGCGGCGACAGCCAAGGACTTCCAGGGGTTATTGAGTGCCACGCGCAGCACCCGGTGATATCCGCGGTCCAGGCTGTCGTACGCACGACCCATGCGTTCGAACAGACGTCCGGCCCGCGTCCGCGCCCGCTCCTCGGGCGGAATGTAACGCACGAACCGCGACGAAAGCATCGGATCGAGTGTGAACGCCACGAACAGCGACATCGCGACGGCAAACGCGATCGTGAGCGCGAACGACTTGAAGAACTGACCGACGATGCCCGTCATGAAGCCGACAGGGAGGAACACCGCGAGAATCGTGAAGGTGGTGGCCATGACGGCCAGGCCGATCTCCGCGGTGCCGTGCTGGGCCGCCTTCATCGGATCCTCGCCGTGTTCCATGTGCCGGTAAATGTTTTCGCGCACCACGACGGCGTCGTCGATGAGGATGCCGATGACGAGAGACAGTGCCATCAGCGTCATCATGTTGATCGTGAAGCCGGCGATCCACATGAAGAAGAACGTCGATATGACCGACGTGGGCAGCGCGAGCGCGGTAATCAGCGTCGATCGCCAGTCGCGCATGAAGACGAAGACGACGAGCACCGCCATCAACGCACCGAACACGATCGCCTCGCGGACCTGTGCGACGTTTTCGTTGATGTACTCGGAGTCATCATGGACCGTGCGGATCTGCAGCTGTGGAAAGGTCGATGCGACGCGGGCGAGCGCCGCGTGTACGCGTTCCGCAATGGCCGCGGTGTTCGCGCCGGACTGCTTCTTTACTGAAAACGACACGGCGTCCGCGCCGTCGAGCCGCGTCGTGGAGGTGCGTTCCTCGAAGCCATCGACAACGCGCCCGATGTCGCTCACGCGCACGGTCGAGCCGCCGTCAGACCGAAGAATGACGCGCTCGATCTCGTCAACGGTCTCGAGCTCTCCTTTGGTGCGCAAAGAGATCGTCTGGGCCGCCTGATGCATCTGGCCGCCTGGAAGGTCGAGGTTTTCGGCAGCGAGCTTTTCGGCAACCACAGACACGGGCAGCCCCAGAGCTTCGAGCCGACCCGGATCGAGCTCTACCTGGATTTCACGCACCTGGCCGCCGTTAACCTCGACGGCGGCTACGCCGTCGATCTGTTCGAGAAGCGGCTTCAGGTCGTCTTCAACCTGGCGCCGTGTGATGTCGGAGCGCTGTGACGATCCAACGGCGAACGTCATGATGGGCAGTGCGGCGACGTCGAAGCGGACGATCGTGGGATCCTCGATCTGCTCCGGCAGGCGGCTGCGGATCGCAGCCACCTTTTCGCGCACCTCGGCCGCCGCCGCCTGCGGATCGACCTCGAGCCGCAATTCCAAACCCACCCGCGAGAACGATTCGGTCGAGCTCGACACGACGCGCTTCACGCCATTGATCCCGGCAACCGCGTCCTCGATAGGCCTTGTGACCAGCGTTTCGACTTCCTCGGGTGAGGCGCCGGGATACACGACGCTGACGTTGACGAATGGAAAGTTGACGTCGGGAAACAGGTCGATGCCGAGCCTCGTCAGCGACACGATGCCGAGCACCATGAAGCTCATGATGACCATCGTGGCGAAGACCGGGCGGCGGATGGAGATGTCTGAGATCCACATAACCTTAGAGCCTCTGGCTGCGCGCGTGGCGCCTCGTGCTTAGTGCCTTATCGTGCGAATACCGCGTTAACTCTGGTGCCGACCGCGACGTCCTGCCGTGCGTCGGACACGATTACGTCGCCTGGGTTCAGGCCCTCGGCGATCTGCACGACGCGACCGTCGCTGACGCCTTCGACCACGGGAACCTCCCGTAGCGTGTCGTCTTCGATGCGGAGCGCCACCCGCTGACCGCTTCTCGTGATCACCGCCTCGCGCGGAACCGCCAGCACCTGCGCGGCGCGTTCGAGCGGGACGACGGCGGACCCATACATGCCGGACAACAGCGTCCCTCGCGGATTGGCTACGCGGATCTCGATTTTGAAGTGACGGTTTTTCGCGTCAACTTCGGGCGCGATCGCGGCCACGCGTCCGTCGAACGTGTCCCCGGCGCGTGCCTGCGCGGTGACGCGCGCGGGCATGCCGACGCGCAGGCGACCGGCTTCGAGCTCCGACACGCCGGCTTCCAGCTTCATCACACGCAGATCGGCGATGACGACCACCGGGTCATCGCCAGGGCCGACGAGGCTGCCCGCGTCGAAATGGCGCTCGACGACAACGCCGCTGATTGGAGAGGTGAGAGTCGCGTCGCGCTGCACCTCTCGGGCCCGACGCAGTGCGGCTTCGGCCTGCGCCACATTCGCCCTGGCGAGATCTCGCTGAGCGGCAGCGGCACGTCTCGAGGTTTCTGCGGCGTCGAGTCGCTGCCGCGGCACTGCTCCTCGGTCGAATAGATTCTGAGCGCGATCGTGCTCGAGCACCGCATTCGCGAGCGACGCTTCGGCCGCCTCGAGACCCGCTTGTGCGACCGCGACCGCGGCCGTTGCCGCGTCGACCTGCGCGTCGATTTCACGACGGTCGAGGGTCGCCACGACCTGACCAACCGTCACGCGATCTCCGAGATCAACGGCCACTCGTGCGAGAGTGCCAGGCAGCCTTGCCGCAACGGCGACTCGGCTGTCAGGCATGAGGTTGCCGGAAATCTGCAGAGCGGATTCGACGTCCGACATGCCAACTTTGATCGCGGCCACGTCAACGCGCCGTTCCACCGGGGGCGCCGACGCGGCCGCGGTCGGCTCCGAACCGCCGCACGCCGATACGACCGCGGCGACAGCGATGAGCGCAATACCCAGAACCGGTCGCGCGATGACCGGTAGCCGGAGGCCTTTAGGCCTCCGGATGAAGAACGAGACTGAACGATGAATGTAACTACGCATGACTATGTGCACTCTTGGCAGAAACGACATTCTGCGAATGAAACGGACATTCCGACGCCACGAACGTCGTCCGGACGTTCGTGGTGAAGCCGGCAAGCAACGAGTTGAGCAGGTCGTGCGCCAGCGCGTCGGGGTCTTCACCTGGAGCAAGGCGCTGAGCGAGGCCGATCGCGGCACCTCCCAGCATCCCGACCCAGAGGACGTGCAGCGCCGCCGCGGGATTGAGCGCCGATGAAAACTGGCCGCGCTCGATACATGCGAGGACATCCGCCTCCGCACGCGCCGTGGTCTCCTGAAAAAATTCGAACCGCTGAAAGTCCTGGCTGAGGCTGGGCACCGACCGATCGATGAACATCAGCTCGAAGTACTCCGGGTTGGTCTTGGAGAACTCGTAAAACGCCCAGAGCCGCCGGCGCAGTCGCTCCAGCGGATCGCTCACTTTGTCGATGGCGTCCTGCAGATGCTGCGCAAGGAGTCGGAAGCCCTCTTCCGCTAGCGCAAAGAAGATGTCGTCTTTACTGGGGAAGTAGCTGTAGATGGCCGCGGGACTGTACTCGATGCGATCGGCGACCTTTCGCATCGAGACATTTCGGTAGCCGTCGGTGACGAACAGATCGCGCGCCGCCGTCAGGATCGCCTGCTGAATGCGATCACGGTCGCGTTGCTGTCGCTCTTTTGTGCCCATGAACACCAATCATAGTCCGAACACTGTTCGAACATCTAATGGCGTTAGACACAAGGCTTTGGCAAGCTCGCCGCCACCGGGGACGGCCGTCGAAACCTGTCCGCTAACTCAGTTATTTATCAACGATTTAGTTCCAGCCAACGCCGCGGTTGCCAGGCCGTAAGTGAGCGCCGCAATCGACAGAGTGACGAAGAATCCCCAGTTCATCGCAAGGAATACGGCCGCCGCGGCACCAAGTACCGACAGGGCACCGTTCATCCCCCAGCCCCAGGGAATGATCTCCGGTCGCGACGCTGCCACCAGCCGCATCCCGGTTGGCAATGGCACGCCCAGGAGAACACCGGCCGGGACGAGGAGGGCTGCGGCAGCGCCCAGTCTGAACGGCAGCGGCCACGCAATCGCGTAGTCGATGACGACGGGGAGCGCCAGCGCACTGAGCAGGGCGAGCACGACCACGGTGGCGAGTGCGCGAAGCGCGGCGCCCTTGAGGCGATCTTGATCGACGCGGCGGCTGATGAAGCTTCCGATGCCGGTCCCCACGAGAAGCGAAAACAACGTCACGGTCAGCGAATACACGGGATGCCCGAGCAGCAGCACGAATCGCTGCAACAGCGCGACTTCGAGCAGCATGAACCCCGCTCCAAGTGAACCGAAGTAGACGAGCCACCGGCTCCAGCCCGAAGCCGGCCGCGCTCCTCCGACGAGCAGCGGAGCGCCTACAAAGAGCGCGACCAGCAAGACCGAGATGCCAATCAGGGTCAGCAATGCGCTGAGCCCATTCCCGAACAGCATCGACCGGCCAAATGCCACATTGAGCTGATCGCGCAGTCGGGTGGTGTGAAAGAAAAACGGCCGGTCGTCCGTGGTGGGACGGATGTCTATGGGATAGCTCGCCAGAAATCGGTCCCGATCCGGCGCGAGAATCAACTCCCTGTAGTCAGAGACTCGCGTGCGGGCACGGTCCATTTCCGGAGGTTCAGCGGCAGTGGAGCGGGGCACCGCTCCAGGTGCGTAGAGGACCTCGAACTCGAGCTGGTCGGCGATGCGTTGCAGACGCGCTGAGTCGTCCGGGGTGAACGGCTGCCGCTTCAGCAGGAATGTCGCGACGCGGTCCTTGCGCACGATCGCCAGGTGTTGTGCCGCGTCGAGTCCGCGTGCCGCACATGCCTCCTGCGCGAGCGTCACGAGACGGAGTCCGTCGAATACCCAGCGTGTAATCGAGAGCAGCCCATCGTCGGTGAGATGGTCGATGTACTCGCCGAACGCCTCCGTCGTGTAGAGCGAGTTTTCAGTCAAGGTGTAGGCGCCTGCCGCCGTGGCGGCCCAGGTATCCACAAGTGACGCCTGGATCACGTCGTACCGAGAGGCGCTCCGCCGGATGAAGCTGCGTCCGTCATCGACGTGCACGGCGACGCGCGGGTGCGAATACACCCCGCCGGAGTAATCGCGAAACCTGTCGAGCATCACGTCGCGCGCGATGATGGGATTGATTTCGACGGCGTCCACGTGCCGCGACCCGAATACCAGCGCCGAGAGAAGGTCGCGTCCACCACCCGGTCCGATTACCAGCGCGGTGAAACCCGCAGGACGCTCCACCAGGTGATAGGCGAGCGCGGTGAGCTCGTATCGAAGATATGTGGCATCGGTTAAGTTTCCTGTGCCCTTCAGAATCGGAGTCGAGGCGGCCGAGTCGATGTCCATAAAGAGCGAATCGCCGGGGATGCCTTTGAAGCTGGGACTCAACGACCAGTCGCCGTGCTGGCGGTCATAGACCGCCACGCGTGAAAACGAATTCCACTTGTCGAACAGGACGCGGTCGCCTTCGTGGCCTTTGGTGTCTACCACGTCGAACGGTGCAGCACCTGTCGCCTGCGCAGCTGCGGGCAGAGAGAACAGCCCGATAACGCCCGCGGCGATGTACACACGGCTGGCGCTCGGAGCAAAGCAGACCGCGGCGCCGAAACCGAGAGCGGCGGCTGTCAACACGACGCCCGGCGCTCCAAGCCAGTCGAGCAACGGGATCAGCACGAGGCAGCCGGTTGCGGCGCCGACGAGATCTGCGCTGTACACCAGATTGATCCGATCGACGAGCCGCGCAAATGCGACCGAAATCACAGCCCCGCCTGCGAAGAAGGGAAGCGCCGCGAGCAGATAGATCGCGAGCATCAATGCGAGGTTCGAGGGCGAGTAGTTCAGTCCCACACGAATGCGGACGAGGCAGGCAAGTGCGACGATCGTCACCAGCGCGTGGATCAGCGCCGCGCTCGTGAGAAGCGCACGTGTGCTGATGGACGCAAGACGCGCGCGCAGCACGTACACGAACACGCCACTGGCGCTCAGCCCGAACAGCGCAATCGAGATCGCAAGAAACGCGAAGTGGTAGTACATCGTCACCGAAAAAATTCTCGTCAGCGCCAGCTCGGTCATCAGGATTGCCGCCGATACGGCACCGACACCCGCGAGAATCAGCGGGTCACGTTCCGCCGCGGGCGTTCGCGTGTTCTTCGACATTGTTTTCGCAGTCTAGCAGGAACATGCCTTGCACCTGACCCGTCCGCCTGTCGTGGTTCTGCATCGGACGCGGCAGCGGTCAATCGCTGGGGCGGCTGCGGTCGCTGCAGCCGGGACGGAAGGGCTGGTCAGGTATGCGCAGGATCCTCGGGCTCGTGATTGCAAGTGTGCTGGCGGCGTCGGGCGCGGGAGCTCAAGACCCAGTGACGCGCTTCCACAGTGGCGTCGATCTCGTCGGCCTGAACGTTGTCGCCACCGATGCACAGGGGCGCCTCGTGAAGGGGCTCGCGAGTACAGACTTCACGGTCTTCGAGGATGGCCAGCGGCAGGACGTCTCGGTGTTCGCGGTCGTGCCGGCACCGATCGATCTGGCGTTGCTGCTGGACACGTCGGCGAGCATGGCCGACAAGATCAGCACGGTGCAGCAGGTGGCGAGCGGCTTCACAGCGGTCGTGCGTCCGAGCGATCGGATTTCCGTGGTTGAAATCAAGGATGCCATCAGAGTGCTCCATCCTCTCAACGAGGATGTTGCCGGCGCCAAGCGGGCGATAGGCGGCACGTACGCGCGCGGCAATACGGCGCTTTACAACGGCGTGTATATGACACTCAAGGAACTGGTGCGACAGCGCCCTGCCAATGGCGACATGCGCCGTCAGGCGATTGTGGTGCTCTCTGACGGTGACGACACGTCGAGTCTCGTCTCGGTCGACGACCTGATGGATCAGGCGAAGCACGCAGGTGTGGCGATTTACACGATCTCGCTGCGGACGAACGCCTACGGGACCGTTTATACGAGAGATCAACGGTCCCACGCAGAGTCCCAATACGTTATGAAAGCGCTGGCATCAGAGACCGGAGCCCGGGCGTTCTTTCCCACCGCCGTCGCCGACCTTTCCGGCATCTACGACGCGATTGCCGACGAGCTGGCCAATCAGTATCTAGTTGGTTACGTCCCGAAGAATGCCGTTCGCGACGGGTCGTACCGACGCGTGGACGTCCGCATCGAACGCGCGGGCATCCGCGCCCGGACGCGAGCCGGCTACGTGGCAACGCCCTCCTCGTCGGCCGCCAGCCGCTGACGCCGCGACCTGCCGAACGGCGACGCCGCCAAACCCCGCCGGATTCCGTGCGGTCTGCGTAGAATAAGTACACCCGAATGCCAGCGACGACGGTCGATCACAGCCGTTCAAGCCGTTATGCATATCTAATCTGCGCCGCCGCCTGGGCGCTTCCCGGCGCGGGTCATTTGTGGCTCGGTCGGAAACAAAAGGGTCTGGTGTTCCTCGTGACGCTGCCGTTGATGTTCGTGTTCGGCCTCTGGCTCGAGGGACGCCTGTTCCCGTTCGAGCTGACGCAGCCTCTCGTTGCGCTCGCGGCGTTCGCCGACATTGGGCTCGGTGTTCCGTACTTCGTTGCGAAGGCAATGGGCGCCGGCGCCGGGCGAGTGATCGCACAGACGTTCGAGTACGGCAACGCATTTCTCATCGTGGCGGGATTGCTCAACATGCTTGTGGTGCTGGACGCGTTCGACGTCGCGCACGGACGTAAATGACAACTCACCTGGGTGTCATGGCGGTGTTCGCGTTCTTCGTGTCCGTCGTCTTCGCGACGTTGATGCGCGACGATCCGGCGGAGCAGCTTCAGCTCGGTGCCCGCTTGTTCGGCGGGCTGGTTGGCGGCGGCGTCCTGGCCGGCTGGTTGCTCTATCCGCTGCCTTTTTGATTCCCGACGCACACCGCCACAGCGACATCGACGTGGAACGTGCTCTGCGATTGTGGGCCCCGCTCGCCGCGTATATGGCGGCGATCTTCTACGTGTCGTCGCTCTCTCAGCCTATGGTTCCGCCCGGCGGCGACAAGCCCTGGCATCTACTCGCGTATCTCGGCCTGGGCGTGTTGACCCTTCGGGCGGTCGCCGGCGGACTGGGCGCGTGGATTAGCTGGCGTGCCGCGGCCGTGGCTACTGCGATAGCCGTCGGTTACGCTGTCAGTGACGAGCTCCATCAGATGTTCGTACCCGGACGGTCAGCGCAGCTCAGCGATCTCCTTGCCGATGCGATGGGTGTGGTTGCAGGCGCGAGCCTCTGTTGGTTGTGGGGCCTGGTGGCAGGGCAGCGCCCGGAAGCAGCGGCAAGCCGCGATGCAATGAGTTGATATAATCTCGCCGGCCTCGCGCGATGAGCTTTGACAATCTTCTTCTCGAGCGAGATGGCGCGTCCGCCGTCGTCACGATCAACCGCCCGCAGGTCCTCAACGCGCTCAACTCCCCCACGATTGATGAACTAAGGCGAGCTGCCCTCGAGCTGAAGCATGATGCCGCCGTGCGTTCCGTAATCATCACGGGTGCAGGCGAGAAGGCTTTCGTCGCCGGTGCTGACATCAACGAGCTCGCTGTGCAGCGGCCCGTGCAGGGCAAGGAACACGCCCTTCGGGGCCAGCACGTGCTTGACCTGATCGAGAACCTGGGCAAGCCGGTGATCGCCGCGATCAACGGTTATGCGCTTGGCGGCGGGTGCGAGCTGGCGATGGCGTGCACCCTGCGCATCGCTGCAGACACGGCACGACTAGGCCAACCCGAAGTCAATCTCGGAATCATCCCCGGCTACGGAGGAACGCAGCGTCTGGCACGTCTGGTCGGTAAAGGCGCGGCATTCGATCTGTTGCTCTCAGGGCGCCACGTGACAGCGGACGAGGCGCTGCGCATCGGTCTGGTCAATCGCGTCGTCCCGGCGAGCGAGCTGATGACCGCAGCACGCCAGCTGGCCGCTGAGCTCGCCGAAAAGGCGCCGATGGCCGTGCAGTACATCATCGAAGCGGTCAATCGCGGTCTGGAGATCTCGTTCGACAAGGGTCAGTTTCTCGAGGCCACGCTGTTCGGCCTCGTTGCATCTACTGACGACATGCGCGAGGGCACCGCCGCGTTTCTCGAGAAGCGCAAAGCCGTGTTCAAAGGCCGCTAGGTCCGCGTGGCGCATGGAACTGCAAGGTTCGCAAACCGCGTCCGGATGCCGCTTCGCGATCGTGGTGTCGCGCTTCAACGCGGAAATTACGGAGGGGCTGCTGGGAGGTGCGCGCCGGGCACTGGCTGAAGCCTCGGTGGGCGAAAACGACATCGTTATTCTGCGCGTGCCTGGCGCGTTCGAGATACCTGTCGCGGCGCTCCGGGCGGCCAGGAGCGGCCGCTTCGACGCGGTGATTTGCATCGGATGCCTGATTAAGGGCGAGACGATGCATTTCGAGTTCATCGCCGATGCCGCATGCCACGCGATAGCCGACGCAGCGGCTTCGACAGGCGTGCCGATGGCGCTTGGCGTGATTACCACGCTGACGGAGGAGCAGGCCCAGGAGCGCGCGGCTGACGGCCCAGGCAACAAGGGGCACGAGGCGGCACGTGCGGCAGTCGAAATGGCAACGCTGTTCCGCCAGCTTCGGAAGGGAATTGGTGACTACCAAGATTGAGCGCAGGGCGGCGTCGCGCCCAGGCAAGGACTCGAGGCATCGGGCGCGGGAGACCGCGCTGCAGATGCTGTATCAATGGGAAGTCGGCCGTGCGTCGGTGACCGATGTGCTCCGTACGTTCTGGCTGCATCAAGAGTCCGACGAAGCCGGTCTGTCCGACGAGCTTCGCGCGTTTGCCGTTCGGCTGGCGACAGGTGTGTCCGACGCGGTCGGCAACATCGATCCGGTGATCGTCGAGTCGGCGGAACACTGGCGGCTCGAGCGCATGAACGTGGTGGATCGGCTAATTCTCCGGATGGCCATCTATGAGTTTCTGCACGAGGCCGATACGCCGGCGCGCGTGATCATCAACGAAGCACTGGAGCTCGCCCGCACCTTCAGCGGAGACGACGCGGTACGCTTCATCAACGGCATTCTCGACGCTGTTCGCCGCCGTCTCGGACGCGAATGACCACCATCGACGAATCCGATCAGGTCGTGCAGCGTCGGGCGAATCTCGACGAGCTGCGCAAGCTCGGCGTCGCGCCGTATCCGCACCGCTTCGATGCGCGCGCATCAGTCGACGAGATCGTGGGCGCCCACGGCAGCAAGACAGCCGAGACGCTCGATGCCGAGCAGGTCACAACCCGGACGGCAGGGCGAGTGCTGGCGATTCGCGCGTTCGGCAAAGCCAACTTTCTCGTGCTTTCCGACGGGAAGTCGCGCATTCAGGTGTACCTCCGGGAAGATTCGCTTCCGCCACGCGATTTTCAGATCTTCAGATTGCTCGATGTCGGCGATTGGGTCGGCGTCGAGGGACGACTCTTCCGCACGAAGACCAAGGAATTCACCATCTGGGCATCGCAGCTCGAGTTTCTGGCGAAGTGTCTGCTCCCGCTTCCGGAAAAGTGGCATGGCCTCACCGACATCGAGACGCGGTACCGGCAGCGCTATCTCGATCTGATCGTGAATCCGGATGTGCGTCGCGCGTTCGAGGTGCGGAGCCGTGTGGTGACGGCTACGCGTGAGTTCCTCATCGGCCGCGGGTTTCTCGAAGTCGAAACGCCGATGATGCAGTCGATTGCCGGTGGCGCGCTGGCCAGGCCGTTTGTCACTCATCACAATGCGCTCGACATTCCGCTGTACATGCGTGTCGCGCCCGAGCTCTACCTGAAGCGCCTGACCGTCGGCGGGATTGAGCGCGTCTTCGAAATCAATCGCAATTTCAGGAACGAGGGGATGTCGGCGCAGCACAACCCCGAGTTCACCATGCTCGAGTTCTACTGGACGTACGCCGATTACACGGATCTGATGCCGTTCACCGAGGAGCTCCTGAGGGACGTCGCCCGCAGCGCGGTCGGGTCGGACGAGGTGACCTATGGCGATCGCACGATATCGTTCAAGCCGCCGTTTCGGCGGGTGTCGCTGCGGGACGCGGCAAGGGAAGCCGCCGCGAAACGCATCGGAAGCGACGTGACGATGTCCGATCTGCGGAACGCGGAAAGCGCGGTCGCACTCGGCCGCCGCCTCGGCCTGCCGGTGACATCCGCGACCAGCGCAGGGCACGTCACGGCGCACATCTTCGAGTCGCTGTGCGAGGATGATCTGATCGAGCCCACGTTCGTCTACGACTTCCCGACCGAGGTGTCGCCGTTGGCCAAGCAGAAGCCGGACGATCCGGGCACGGTCGAGCGGTTCGAGCTCTACATCGGGGGCTTCGAGGTGGCCAACGCCTTCAGCGAGTTGAACGACCCGGTGGAGCAGCAGCGCAGGTTCGAGGAGCAGCTGCGCCAGCGCGCGGGCGGCGATGAGGAGGCGCATGCGATGGACGAGGACTACGTCCGTGCGCTCGAGTTCGGCATGCCGCCGGCCGCCGGCGAGGGAATCGGCATCGATCGCCTCGTGATGCTGCTCACCAACAGCCATTCGATTCGCGACGTGATCCTGTTTCCGTTGATGAGGCCTAAATAGCTCGTAGCTGGTAGCTAGTGGCTGGTAGTTGGTAGCTGGTAGCTGGTAGTCTGAATGACGAAGCACTAACCGACCGATGTCGTTTGAGCTGTTCGTCGCCCTTCGGTACTTGCTGGCGCGCCGCAAGCAGGCGTTCATCTCGCTGATTTCCCTGATTTCGACGATCGGCGTCGCCGTGGGGGTCATGGCGCTCGTCATCGCGCTCGCATTGATGACCGGGCTGCAGGGCGAGTTGCGTGATCGCATCCTCGGCTCGACCGCGCACGTTTACGTCTGGAAGACCGGCGGGATCGAGGACTACAAGGCGGAGGTGTCCAAGCTGCAGGAGGTGCCGGGTGTGATCGGCGCTGGGCCGGCCATTCTCGGCAAAGCTTTGATCTCGAGCGCGCGCGCCGACAACTTCATCAGTCTTAAGGGCGTCGATCCCGCGCTCGAGCCCAAGGTGACCGACATACAACGGGCGATGCAGCGCGGCAGTCTCGAGGGACTTGCGTCTGAAGGCGAGGATGACCTGCCGGGCATCCTGCTGGGACGCAATCTTGCCCAGCAGCTCGGCGTCGACGTCGGCGACACCGCAACGCTGCTCACGCCCCAGGGCACGCTGTCGCCGATGGGGATGATTCCACGCACGCGCCGAGTACGGGTAGCGGGCATTTACGCGCTCGGTTTGTACGAATTCGACGCTGCGTACGGATTCGTCTCGCTCGAGTTCGCCGAGCGGCTGCTCGGCAAGGGAGCACCGGATCTCATTGAGCTGCGTGTGGCCGACATCGACGACGCGCCTGCGATCTCGAACGCGGTGGTTCGAGATCTCGGCACCGAGTACGTGAGTCAGGACTGGGCAGACATGAATCAGGCGCTCTTCTCGGCGCTGTGGCTCGAGAAGATGGCGATTTCCATCACGATTGGCCTCATCGTGATGGTCGCAGCGCTCAACATCGTCGCGTCGCTGATTCTGCTCGTGATGGAGAAGAGCCGCGACATCGCAATCCTGAAGACGATGGGCACATCGGCGCAGCGTGTGATGAGAATCTTCATGCTGCAGGGGCTCGTCATCGGACTCGTGGGCACGACAATTGGCGCCGTCTGCGGACTTGCGCTGTGCTGGGTGTTGGATAGATATCGCCTGATTCAGATTCCGATGGACGTGTATCAGGTGTCCTACGTGCCGTTCGTCGTGCAGCCGCTGGATTTCCTGCTCGTCGTCATCTCCGCGATTCTGATTTGTTTTCTCGCCACTATCTATCCATCGCGCCAGGCGTCGCGCCTCGATCCCGTGCAGGCGCTTCGCTTCGAATGAGTGCGATGCACCGTCGCACCGTCGCACCGTCGTACGCACTGTCGCACCCTCGCACCCTCGCACCGTCGCACGTAGAGCCGTAATGTCCTTCGTGTCTGTTCGGGCGCTGAACAAGTCGTACGTCGTCGGGAGTCAGCGCATTCACGTGCTGAGGGATCTCGACATCGACGTCGCACCAGGCGAGATGGTGGCGATTGTTGGTGCATCCGGCGTAGGCAAGAGCACGCTGCTCCACGTGGTTGGCGGCCTCGATCGCTCGGATTCCGGAGTCGTCCAGCTGGCCGGTATCGACGTCACTGGAATGCCCGATGCGTCGCTCGTCGAGTTTCGAAACCGGAACGTCGGCTTCGTCTTCCAGTTCCACCATCTGCTGCCGGAGTTCGACGCCGCCGAGAACGTCGCAATGCCGATGCGCATTGCGAGGGCGCCGGGCCCGGAGGCAGAGCAGCGCGCGGCGGAGCTCCTGACACGCGTCGGCCTCGGTGAGCGACTCGTACATCGTCCGGGCATGCTGTCCGGTGGAGAGCAGCAGCGAGTCGCCGTGGCGCGTGCGCTGGTGATGCGGCCGGCGTTGCTGTTAGCGGATGAGCCGACCGGCGACCTCGATGAAGCCACCGCCGAGTCGCTCCATCAACTGCTTCGCGAGATGCACGCAGAACATCGTCTGACGTCTATCATCGCTACCCACAACCCGAGGCTCGCGGCCGCATGCGATCGCGTGCTGCGCCTGGAGATGGGCAAGCTGCACCAGGTGGTGAGGAGACCCGAGTAGCTACACTGTGGCAGGCTGTTTCTTCAGTCCCGCCATTTCGAAGAGGACCTCGCCGAGCGCGGCATAGTCATCGTCGGCTCGTCCCGCTGCCATGAGCGCCTCGACGAGCTGCTGGATCACGGCGCTGACCGGCGCCGGGCTGTGGTTCTCCGCGAGAGTCGCGGAGACGATCCGGAAGTCCTTCGCATAAAGCGCGGTGCGAAATCCAGGTTTGTAGTTACCCGTCAGGATGCGCTCGCCATGCACTTCGAGCACCCGGCTGGCCGCGAAGCCTCCGAGCAGCGCCTGTCGCACCTTTACGGGATCGACGCCAGCCTTGCGCGCCAGCGCAAACGCCTCGCTGACGACGGCGAGGGCACCGCCGATCACCATCTGGTTACAGACCTTGCAGAGCTGTCCGGCGCCGGAATCGCCGATGAGCAAGACTCGCTCGGGATTTCCCATCGCGTCGAGCACAGGCTTCACTTCCGCGAACGCCCGAGGATCGCCTCCCACCATGATCGACAGCGACGCGTTGATCGCCCCGATTTCGCCGCCACTGACCGGAGCGTCAAGCATCGTGGCGCCGAGCGATGACGCTCGCGCAGCCAGTCGCCGGGCGGTTGCCGGCGCGATCGTGCTCGTGTCTATGAGAATCGTGCCACGCTGCAGCGCGCTGAACACTCCGTCGGGCCCTTCCATGACGAGCTCGACGTCGGGCGAGTCCGGCAGCATCGTAATGATGCGCGTGGCACGCCGTGCGACATCGGCCGACGACGTTGCCCGAACGGCACCGGCCGCGACCAGTTCGTCGACGGGGCCCTGGCTCCGGCTGTGGGCGACGACCGAGAAGCCCGCCTTCAGCAGATTTTTCGCCATGGGCCGTCCCATGACACCGAGTCCGATGAATCCAATGGTGTGCGTCATAGGTCGAAAGTATATGTGCGCGGCTGATAGGTGGTATCCGGCAGGCAGCGGGCGCTAAGCCGTGTGCGGGGAGATTGATTGCCATCAAGATCGACTGCCACCCTACCGATACGACGTACGAACTGATGACAGGCAGCAGCCCCAAGCCGTCGCCAAACCCCAATGAGGCGAGCCACTTAGGGGGAGGCGACATTGGTGACGCCAGAGCTTTGCCTTATAATGACCGCGAGAGGTTCTCCTCTTACCTGATTCTCTTAACCTCTTAGGGCGGGCTGGATGTTCGAACGCTACACGGAACGAGCACGACGAGTACTCTTCTTCGCTCGCTACGAAGCCAGCCAGCTGGGCAGCATCTCCATTGAGACCGAGCATCTGCTGCTCGGGCTGATCCGCGAAGGCAAAGGCCTTACGAGCCGCATTTTTGCGCGGTCACATCTGTCGCTCGAGAACATCCGGAAGGAAATCGAAGGACGTACGGTCTTCCGCGACAAAGTGTCGACGTCCGTCGAGATCCCGTTCAGCGCCGAAACGAAGCGAGTGCTGCAGTTTGCGGCTGAAGAAGCCGATCGGCTCCTGCACAACTACATCGGCACCGAGCACCTGCTCCTGGGCATCCTGCGCGAGGAACGGTCGGTGGCTGCGTCCATCCTTATGGAAAAGGGGATGCGGCTCCATACGGTTCGCGAGGACATCGTCCAGCTCCTAAACGAGAAGACCACGCTCACCCGCGTCAAGGAAACGCCGCTCCTGGCGGAATTCAGCCGCGATCTGACCGAAGCGGCGATGAAGAATCAACTCGATCCGCTGGTCGGGCGCGAGTACGAGCTCGAGCGCGTGCAGCAGGTGCTCTGCCGGCGCACCAAGAACAATGCCGTGCTCATCGGCGAGCCGGGCGTTGGCAAGACGGCCATCGTGGAGGGTCTTGCGCAGAAAGTCGTGTACGGCGACGTGCCGCACTTCCTCGCGGACAAACGGATTCTCGCCCTCGATATCTCCCTCATCGTCGCCGGGACGAAGTACCGCGGACAGTTCGAAGAGCGGCTGAAGGCGATCATGAAGGAGCTCACCGAGAACCCGAACATCATCGTGTTCATCGACGAGCTCCACACACTCGTGGGCGCGGGTTCCGCCGAAGGATCACTCGACGCCGCGAACATCCTGAAGCCGGCGCTGTCACGCGGCGAAATTCGCTGCATCGGCGCGACGACGCCCGCTGAGTACCGCAAGTACATCGAGAAGGACCGTTCGCTCGAGCGCCGCTTCCAGGCCATCAAGGTCGATCCACCCGCCGAAAAGGAGACGATCGAAATCCTGATGGGCGTCAAGGATCGGTACGAGCAGTTCCACCATGTGGAGTACACACCCGAGGCGCTCGAGGCGGCGGTGTATCAGTCGAGCCGCTACATCACCGACCGGTTCCTGCCCGACAAGGCCATCGACCTCGTGGACGAGGCTGGCGCCCGTGCCAAGCTGAAGGAAGCGGGCTACAGCGAGGAGTTCGGCGAGATCAACAAGAGCATTCGCGTTGCCGTCGAGCAGATGGAGAACGCGGTCTCGCAGAAGGACTTCGAGCGGGCACAGTCCTACCGCGAGCAAGAGGTATCAGCTCGCGAGAACCTGCAGTTCGTGCGCGAGAAGTTCGACGTGAAGTCGAGCGCGCGCAGGATCGTCGTCAACAAGTCCGACATCGACGAGGTGGTGTCCAAGTGGACAGGTGTGCCGATCGCGTCCATCAACCAGGACGAGAGCGACAAGCTGCTCCGGATGGAAAGTGACCTGCACAAGCGCGTGATCAGCCAGGAGAAGGCGATCTCCGCGATCTCCCGGGCGATCCGCCGCTCGCGCGCTGGCCTGAAGAACCCGAACCGCCCGGTCGGCAGCTTCATCTTCCTTGGGCCGACCGGTGTCGGCAAGACCGAGCTCGCGCGGGCGCTGGCCCATTTCCTGTTCGGCAGCGACAACGCGCTCATCCGCTTCGACATGTCCGAATACATGGAGAAGCACTCGGTCTCGAAGCTGATTGGCTCGCCTCCCGGATACGTCGGGCACGAAGAGGGCGGTCAGCTCACGGAGAAGGTGAAGCGCAACCCGTACTCGGTGGTCCTGCTGGACGAAATCGAGAAGGCACACCCGGACATCTTCAACATCCTGCTGCAGGTGTTCGAGGACGGCCATCTCACCGACGGCCTCGGCAACCGGGTGAACTTCAAGAACACGATCATCATCATGACGTCGAACATCGGCGCACGCTTCATTCAGAAGAAAGCGTCGCTCGGGTTCCAGGCGAGTGATTCGGCGACGATCGACAAGAACGTCACCGACATGGTGCTGGGCGAGGTGAAGCGCACCTTCAACCCGGAGTTCATCAACCGCATCGACGAGATCATCGTGTTCGAGGCGCTCACCGACGAGGATTTGCGGCGGATCATGGCGCTGCTCGTCCACCAACTGAACGCCAATCTGACGGATCGCCGGATGAAAATTCAGCTCACGCCGGAGGTCATCGACTGGATCATCGACGTCACGTGCAAGGATCGCTCGTACGGTGCCCGTCCGTTGCGCCGGGCGATTCAGCGCTACGTCGAAGATCCGCTGTCCGAGGAACTTATTCGCGGCAACCTCCACGACGGGGAAGTGGAGGTCTACCTCGAAGGCGGGCAGCTTGCCTACCGCCCCGCCGGCGTGCTGACAGCCGGACGGCGGCTTAGCTAGCGGTCCCGCAAATCACGGGCAAAAGCCAAAGTCGGGAAACGGCAGCCGGTATGCAAGGGGCCGGCTGTTCAGAACATGATGTGACCTTTGGCTTTTTGACCGCTGGTTTGGGCGTTTTTGGCGCCGGCCAGCCCGTCCATCCCCTGGTTCGATGCGTCTAAAATCCTGTAAACTTAAGCGTTTCGACAGGATCTGAGGCATGCGCATGTTCATCGCTCGCGCGTTCGCCGTCGCCGGTCTCCTGGGCGCCTTCGCCCTGCCTGCATGGGCACAGACGCCGGCCCCCACGGCACCAGCCGCTTCCGCCACGACAATCTGCGGCGTTACAGTCGCACCCCCTGCGAACCTGCCTCCGGCAGGCTCCGGCCCCGTCATCTATCAGATGGCGCCGTGCTTCCAGGCGCAGGGGAACGTCTCGACCGTCGACCCGCAGACGTATCTCTATTACATCCAGCTTCGTCCCAGCCAGCCCTCTCAGAACAGCTGGATTCCATACGACGCCAGGGCCGAGCAGACCATGCTCGAGGACTTCAAGCGGTTGTGGGCGACCAATTTCCTTTCAGACCTTTCGATCGAGATCAAGGACTATCCGTTCTCGAACGGCGTCGTCGGCAAGCTCGTGACCTACAACATGGAGGAGCGCGAGCGGGTCAAGATCGTCAACTACGAGGGGACGAAGCAGATCGACCGCACGAAAATCGACGAGCAGCTGCGCGCCCGCAACATCGAGCTGCGCCTCGACTCGTTCCTCGATCAGAATGTCATTCGACGCGTCGAAACCGTCCTGCGCGAGATGATGGCGGAAAAGGGGTTCATTACCGCAGAGGTCTCTCATGCGCTCACGCCCGTGGCGGGCGGGCCGAAGCTGATCAACGTCACATTCCAGATCAATGACGGGCCCAAGCTCAAGATCCGCGACATCGAATTCATCGGCAACACCGCGATGAGCGACGGCGCGCTTCGCCGCAAGATGAAAGACAACAAGAAGCCGAATCCGTTCTGGGGCTGGATCACGCGTGGCGGTACGTATAACGCGGACAAGTTCGAGGCGGATGCGGATTTGATCGTCGCCAATTACCGGAACGAGGGTTACGTACGGGCCCAGGTCGGTCAACCCGAGATTCGGACGCTGCAGGACTCTCGCGACCGCAAGACCCGGTATATCCAGCTGCGCATCCCGGTAACTGAAGGCGCCCGGTACCGTCTGGGCGACTTCTCAGTCGCCGGTAACACCGTCGTCAAAAGCGAGGCGCTGACGCCGCTTTTCAAGGTCCAAAAGGGCGCTTGGTACAACGAAAAGGAGATTCGCGACGGGCTGGTCAAGGCGCGTGAGATCTACGGCGCTGGCGGTTACATGGAGTTCACGGGTTTCCCGGACCTGAAGCTGAGCGACGAGCCGGAGGACAACGTGCCGGCGGCGCTGGCGGCCCCGCCGGCCGCCGGGCCGCCGACGGCCGACGTCACGATGCGGCTACAGGAAGGCCCGCAGTACTTCGTCAACCGCATCACGTTCGTGGGCAACTCGACGACGCGCGACAACGTGATCCGGCGCGAGATGCGGCTGGTCGAGGGCGCCGTGTTCAATACCGAGGCACTCAAATACAGCATCCGGCGCCTGAACCAGCTGGGCTACTTCGAGCAGATCAACGAGCAGGATCAGCAGGCGATCAAGACCGAGAAGACGGCCGGGCGTGAGAACCAGATGGACGTCACGCTCACACTCAAGGAGCAGAATCGCAACCAGCTGACCTTTGGCGCCGGGGTGTCCCAGTACGAGGGAATCTTCGGCCAGCTGGCATTTCAAACGGCGAACTTCCTCGGCCGTGGAGAAAGCCTGACCGTTTCGCTGATGGCCGGTGATCGCATGCAGAACTACCAGCTGGCGTTCACCGAACCGTTCCTGTTCGATCGCAACATCACCGCCGGTTTCGACGTCTACAAGCGGGCCCTGCAGTACATCGGGTACTACACGCAGAAATCGACGGGCGGAAACCTCATGATGGGGTTCCCCGTCGCCGATTTCAGCCGCGTCTTCGTCAGCTACGCCTACGAAGGGATCAAGATCACCGACCTTAACGAGGCGTTCATCGATCCAACCTGCGTTCTCGCGGAGCAGGGATGCACGTCCGTCTCGCTGGACAACTTGTCGCAGATCAGTCCCGAGGCGCTCGAGAGCCTGCGTCGTAATCCGTTCATCTTCGATTCACTCCTGGTCGGCGCCGGCGGACGCCGCACGGTCAGCAAAGTCGTGCCCCAGTTTGTTCACAACACCGTCGACAATCCGATCTTCCCGAACGCCGGTCAGCGGCTGACGGCGTCGATTGACCTGGCGATGCTGGGAGGGAACACGCAGTTTTACAAGCCGCGCATCGAGGGCATCAAGTTCTGGCGCCACACGTCGCGGACCTCGTTCGGCCTTCGCGGCCAGTACGAGTTCATCGCCCCCGTAGGCGACACGAGGGTCCTGCCAATCTTCGAAAGGCTCTTCCTGGGCGGTGAGTACAGCGTGCGAGGCTTCGATATCCGCTCGATCGGGCCGGCGGATCCGCTCACCGGTCTGGTCATCGGCGGCAACAAGAGCCTGCTGTTCAACGCCGAGTACTTGTTCACGATCGTGCCGCAGGTCCGCGTGATTGCCTTCTACGACGCCGGTCAGGTGCCGAACGACGGCCAGTCGTTTGCGCTCGACCTGTTTCGCACGTCGACAGGCGCCGAGGTCCGTTTCTTCATGCCCGTCCTGAACGTCCCGTTCCGGCTGATCTTCGCGGCAAACCCGCAGCGTGAGGGCGTGCTCGACAACAACCTCCGCCCGGCGAAACCCTTTACGTTCCGCTTTGCGGTGGGGTCCACGTTCTAGTCGGTAGGTGGTAGCTGGTAGCTCGTACTCGAAGACCTGCGGCTGGTAGCGTGGAATCGGTCATGCGCGAAGAGGTTGCGAAAGGCATAACTGATGAGTTTGCTACCATCTACGAGCAACTAACTACCGACTACCAGCTGGCTGCTGTGATGACGAAAGGACGACGAGCGATATGAGAGTGTGGATTGGTGCTGCGGCGCTGTGCGTGATGCTGGCTGCCGCTCCGGGCTTTGCGCAGGCGCCCACGGCGCCCGCCGCCCCTGCTCCCCAGGCGCAGACAGCGCCGGCCCCCACGCCACCCGCGGCGAAGCCGTTTCCCGCCGGGACGAAGTACGCGTTCATCAACATTCAGCGCATCGCCGCGGAATCCGCGGAAGGAAAGGCGCTGGCCGGCCGGGTCCAGACCTTGAACCAGCAGAAGGTCAACGAGCTGAACGACAAGAACAAGCAGCTTCAGGCCGCGCAGCAGAAGCTCGAGGCAGGCGCCTCCGTGCTGAGTCCGTCGCTGCCGCGCCAGTTGCAGAAAGAAGTCGAGCGGCTGCAGGTCGACATCCAGCGTTTTACCGAGGATGCGCAGCAGGAAGTGACACAGCTGCAGACACAACTGCAGGAGGAGTTCCAGATGAAGTTGTCGCCTGTCGTTCAGCAGGTGGCAACTGAGAAGGGCCTGCACCTCCTCTTCAGCGCAGCCGACGCCGGAATTGTCTGGGCCGATCTCTCACTCGACATCACGGGCGAAATCATTCAGCGATTTGACGCGGCGGCGAAAACAGCGGGCGCGCCCGCACCCAAACCGGCTCCGGCAGCCGCTGCACCGGCAGCGGCTGCTCCGGCCGCGCCGGCCCCTAAGCCCGCGCCTGCACCTCCGGCACCGAAGCCTGCACCCCCGGCGCCCAAGCCTGCGAATCCCTGAGCCCGGAACCGAACCGACAGGCTCCGGGTGCTCTGGTTCACGGGTTCTCGGGTTCCGGTTCTCAGGTTCTCGCGTTCCGGTTCTCAGGTGCACCCGTGGTTCACGTTCGGTATGCTAGAACCCGCGGACCGTCAGTGAACCCCGGGCGCCGAACCTGCACCTGAAACCGAAGAACCAGAGAACCAGAGCACCAACCCGAGCACCCGAGAACCAGTTCGTGCCGTTCACATTGGACCTGCCCGCTCTCCTCGACCGCGTCTACTACCGCTATCCCTCGTTTCTTGTCGACACCATCGCTGAACACGAGCCCGGGCACAGGCTGGTCGCTATCAAGAATGTGACGGTCAACGAGGAGTTTTTTCAGGGACACTTTCCCGGCTCACCGCTCATGCCGGGAGTGCTGATGATCGAAGCGCTGACACAGGTCGCGGCGGTGCTCCTGCTCGAGCAGCCCGGTACACCGCGCACCACTCGCGTGTGGCTTCGCGGTGTGGACAACGCGAAGTTCCGGAGACAGGTCGTGCCTGGCGATCGCCTTCGCCTCGAGGTGTCGCTCGGCCGGGCACGGACCGGCCTCGCGAAAGCGCGCGCCGTCGCCTACGCGGCCGACCAGACGGTTGCTGAAGCCGAGCTCCTGCTCGCCGTCGAGCACGGTGCGGCTTACATTGATCCAACCGCACACGTACATCCCGCTGCCAGACTCGGAGCGGGAACGACGGTCGGTCCTTACTGCACGATCGGCCCGGAGGTCGTCATAGGCGCGCGTTGCCGAATCGGAACGGCGGTCGTCATCGATGGGTGGACCGAGATCGGCGATGACACGAGCATCTACCCGATGGCCTCGATCGGCCTCGCGCCGCAGGATCTCAAATACAAAGGGGAGCGGACGAGATTGTCGATCGGCCGCGGTAACACGTTTCGGGAATTCGTCACGATTAACCGCGGCACGCTGGGCGGCGGCGGTCATACGACCATCGGCGATCAGAACCTGTTCATGGCGTACGTGCACGTCGCGCACGACTGTCATATCGGGAACTTCACGATCTTCGGCAACGCCGCGACGGTGGGCGGCCACGTGGCGGTCGAGGATTTTGCGACGATCAGCGCCTTCTCGGGGGTGCATCAGTTCTGTCGCGTCGGCCGGCATGCCTACATCGGCGGATACTCGGTCGTGACCAAAGATGCGCTGCCATTTGGAAAGTCCGTGGGCAATCGCGCGCGCATCTACGGCCTCAATACAATCGGGTTGGCCCGGCGCGGGTTCAAGCAGGAGACCATCGCGCAGCTGAAACGCGCGTACAGGTATCTGTTGCAGTCGAAGCTGAACACGTCGCGTGCGCTCGTCGAGATCGAGCAGGACCCGACGTTGACATCGCCCGAAGTGCGCTATCTGGTGGAGTTCATCCGCAGCTCCGCGCGCGGGGTGATTCTCCGGCGTCCAACCAGACGTGTCGAGGAACTGGTCGCTGATGACTAACTACATTCGTCAATGCATATTGGTCTGATCGCGGGGAACGGACGGTTTCCGTTTCTCGTGCTGGACGCCGCGCGAGCCCAGGGACACGACGTGACTGTCATTGCGGCGAAGGAAGAGACCTTTTCAGAGTTGAACGACGCGGCGCGGCGCCACGATTCACCCATTCATTGGATCTCCCTCGGACAACTCGGCAGGTGCATCGATCTCCTCGAGCAGGCCGGCGTCACACATGCGGTGATGGCGGGGCAGGTCAAGCACAACAAGATCTTCGCGGGCGGGATTGTGCCCGATTTGACGTTTCTGAAGGTGCTTCGACAGCTCACGTCGAAGAATACCGACGGCCTGATCGGCGCGGTGGCGAACGTGCTCAAGCAACGGGGTATCGAGCTGATAGATTCGACCGCTCTGCTGACGCCGCTCCTCGCAGGTGCAGGCGTACTCACACGTCGGGCGCCGTCGGAGGCAGAACAAAAGGACTTTGAGTTCGGCTACCGGATGGCGGACGCGATCGCCGGCCTGGATATTGGCCAGACGGTGGCGGTCAAGCATCAGGCGGTCGTTGCCGTGGAGGCGATGGAAGGGACCGATGAAGTGATCGCCCGTGCTGGTCGTCTGGCCGGACCGGGCGCTTGCATCATCAAGGTGGCCAAACCCAATCAGGACATGCGGTTCGACGTGCCCGTCGTCGGCTTCGCCACGATTCAGGCGATGCGCGTGGCCGGCGCCGGAGCGCTCTCCATCGACGCAGGCAAGACGTTGATGCTCGATGGCGACTCTGTGAGGGCGGCTGCCGACGAAGCGGGGATCACGATCGTGGGGCGAACGACATGAGCCGGGTGCGGATGGCGGTCATCGGCGTCGGCTCCCTCGGGCAGCACCATGCGCGGATTCTGGCCGCCATGCCGCATGCAGACCTGGTCGGGGTCGTCGACATCAAGCCGGACCGCGCAAGAGACGTCGCCGCACAGTACGGCACAGCCGCTTATTCGAACGCATCGGAGCTCGTCGGACGAGTCGACGCCGTCTCGATTGCGACGCCGACGGTATCGCATGTCGCCGTGGCACTTCCATTCGTGGAATCAGGCGCGGCGGTTCTCGTGGAAAAGCCGCTGGCTGCCACAGTGGAGGATGCCGATCGGCTGCTTGCGGCCGCCGATGCGCGGGGCACGGTGTTGGCGGTCGGCCACACCGAGCGTTTCAACCCGGCCGTAGCGGCGGCGCTGCCGCTCGTATCGCGCCCGAAGTTCGTCGAGATTCACCGGCTGGGCACGTTCCCGGAGCGCAGCCTCGATATCGACGTCGTATTCGATTTGATGATTCACGACCTCGACGTGTTGTTGGCGACCGTCGGCTCCGAGGTGGAGTCGGTTGAAGCTGTCGGTGTGAACGTGCTCACTCCCCGCGTCGACATCGCCAACGCCCGCCTGCGATTCGCCTCAGGATGCGTCGCGAACGTCACCGCCAGCCGTATCAGCCGCGATCGCGTGCGCAAGGCGCGGTTCTTCCAGCACGACGCTTACATTTCAATCGACTACGCTGCGCAGGAGCTCGAGGTGTATCGACTCGCGGCGCAAAACGGCGGTCGGCCCACTATCCAGGGCGGGCGAATCGACGTCGAGAGCGACGAACCGCTCCGCCGGGAACTGGATGATTTCATTTGCGCCGTTCGCGATCGGCGGCCACCAGTGGTTACGGGCCGCGACGGGCGTGCGGCGCTGGCGCTGGCGAACAGAATTGCCGAGCTGATACAGCAGGGTCCAATCGCCTCCGTGTGACTCACCACCCGACACCAGCCCAGATGACGATAGCGACCTTTGACAGCCTGCTCGATCGAATCACCACCGGTGACAACCTCGGGGTGAACGAGATCACCGAGCTTGCCGCAACGAACGACATACTGTCGCTCGGCATGCTGGCCGACGTCGTGCGTCGACGCTTGCATGGAGCACACGTCACATATCTGCGTGTGGAGACGTGGGGATCCGACCGTGTCCCTGGCGACGCGATATCGCCCGCGGCTCGTGAGATTCGGATTGCAGCCGTGCCCGAGACGCTCGACGCAGCTGTCAGTGCCATTGAGGCCGCGAAGGCTGTGGCAGGAGACAGAACCGTTGCCGGGTTTTCGTGGCCGGACCTCGAGCGACTGACGACGAACGGCGGCGTCCCGCGGCATGAGGCGATCGCCGATTTGCACGCGGCCGGTCTTGACGTGGCAGCGATCCCGCTCGACGTGGTTGCCGACGTCGAAGGCGCCATCAAGGAGCTTGTGGGTGCCGGGTTTGGGCAGCTCCACCTGACCATCGAGAAGGCACCGGCCGGCGAACGTACACCGCTGTGGCTGCGGGCCGCGGCGTTGCGGCGGCAATACGATCAGATTCAGTCCATCAATCCGTTGCCGACGATTCTCCACGCATTCCAGCCGACAACCGGCTATGACGATGTGAAGGCGGTGGCACTGGCTCGCCTGGCTGCGCCGAACGTGCCCAGCATCCAGATTGACTGGCTTCGGTACGGCCCCAAGCTGGCGCAGGTGGCATTGACATTTGGCGCCGATGACCTCGACAACGTCACCGCGTCGGACGAGGCGCCCGACGGGCACCGGCGAGCGCCGCTCGAAGAGGTGCGGCGCGGGATCGAGGCAGCCGGCTTCCTGCCGATGGAGCGCGACGGCCATTTCCGGGTCATGTCGTGAACCCGGTGCGCATCGGCGCGGTTGGGTATCTCAATGCTCGCCCGCTGACATGGGCACTTGATCGTTCGCCGGATCGGTGGCGCGTGCGCTACGACGTGCCGTCGGTGTGCTCGGCACTGCTGCATGCGGGCGAGGTGGATCTCGGTCTCATCCCATCCGTCGAATATCTGCAAGCCCCTGACTATCGCTTGGTGCCAGGCGTCGGCATCGGCTCACGCGGGCCGGTCGCATCGGTCGCGCTCTTCGCGCGACGGCCGATCGCGTCTGTTCGGCGCATCGCCTTGGACACCAGCTCTCGCACCTCCGTTGCGCTCGTCAAGGTGCTTTGCCGCTATCGATTCCGCATCGAGCCGGAATTCGTTCCCCACGGTCCGGATCTCCAGGTCATGACTCGGGACTCAGACGCGGCGCTGTTGATTGGCGACCCCGCGCTGGAAGTCGAGCATCGTGCGATGGGCCTCGACAAGATCGATCTCGGCGAGGAATGGACCGCGATGACAGGCCTGCCGTTCGTGTATGCGGCATGGACCGGACGCCCTGGAGCGATCCGCGACGATGATGTTCTGGCGCTGCAGCAGGCGCAACGCGAGGGCGTCGCTGCGACGGAGGCGATCGCAGCGGAGTACGGCGGCAACGATCCGGCGGCGACGGCCCGTGCAGCGGCGTACCTAAGACATAATGTGAGATACGCGCTCGGTCCCGAAGAGACACGCGGACTGCAGACCTTTCTGGACTACGCGGCTGAAACCGGGCTGGCGCCGCACACGCGCAAGTTGGAATTTTTCTAGGTATCGAGTCCGGCTTTAGCCGGACCGGGTAAGTGTCGATCGTAGTGTCCGGCTTTAGCCGGACCAAGTGACATCCGATGATCGAGCAGCTCGCGAGAAAAGTGAGCAACCGTGAGCGCCTGGATCGCGGCGAGGCGCTCGAGCTCTATCGTCGAGCTCCCACACACCTCCTTGGCCGCCTTGCCGACGGCATACGCGCGCGCAAGCACCCGCATCCCATCGTCACCTACATCATCGACCGCAACGTCAACTACACGAACGTGTGCGTAGCGCGCTGCAACTTCTGCGCGTTCTATCGCCCGGTCGGCTCGTCGGAAGGTTACGTGCTCGGCTTTGACGAGATCTTCCGCAAGATCGACGAAACGATCGCCGTGGGCGGGAACCAGCTCCTGCTCCAGGGCGGGCACAACCCCGATCTCCCGATCGCGTGGTACGAGGATCTGTTTCGCGCGGTCAAGGGTCGGTACCCGTCGTTCAAGCTGCACGCGCTCTCGCCGCCGGAGGTTCTGCACATTTCCCGGCTGAATCAGGTGCCTGTGGCGACGGTCATCGAGCGGCTTGTGGCGGCAGGGCTCGACAGCATCCCTGGTGGGGGAGCCGAGATTCTGGTGGATCGCGTTCGCAAGCTTCTGAACTGCTACGGCAAGGCGTCAGCGGACGAATGGCTCGATGTCATGCGAATGGCGCACCGTGCGGGCCTCAGATCCACGGCAACGATGATGTACGGCACTGTGGAGACGGATGAAGAGCGCATCGAGCACATGATGCGCCTCAGAGAGCTTCAGGACGAAACCGGAGGCTTCACGGCGTTCATCACGTGGAGCTATCAGCCGGAGCACACTGAGCGAGGTGGCGCCGAGGCCACGGGGGTCGATTATCTGAGGACGCTCGCTATCGCGCGAATCGTCCTTGACAACTTCGACAACCTGCAGGCGTCCTGGGTGACGCAGGGCGGCAAGGTCGGGCAGCTGAGCCTTGCGTACGGCGCCAACGATATGGGCAGCGTGATGATCGAGGAAAACGTCGTCCGTGCTGCAGGCGCGAGTTACTGCATGGACGAAGTTGAGATCGTCACCAACATTGAGGATGCGGGTTTCGTTCCGAAGCGGCGCAACATGCACTACGAGATTCTCGGCGACCCGATCTTCCGCGAACGGCCGATTCCCAGAATGACGACGCTCGACACGGCTCGAGCCCCCGGCGACGATTCGGTCCCCGAGGAGCTTGGGCGGTATCCAGCACGCAGCAGGACCGGCAAGCAGCTCCGACTCGTGCAGTAGTGCCCACCTACCGCGCCGCCTGGATTCTGCCGATCGTTGCGCCTCCCATCCGCGGCGGCTGGGTATCCGTCGAGGACGGGCTGATTACCGACATCGGTGCCGCCGCACGCCGCGGGTCGGTCGATCTGGGCGACGTGGCCGTGCTGCCTGCGCTGGTCAACGCGCATACCCATCTCGAGCTGTCCTATCTCCGCGGAAGAGTCGCTCGCACCGGTCGCTTCCTCGACTGGATTCGTGCCGTTGTCGCGGCCCGCCGAGAGTACCCGGATCCGCAGGATCGTACGATTCTGGATGCCGCGCGGTTTGCGATTGTCGAAGCGCACGCAAGCGGTACGGGACTGATTGGTGACGTCAGCAACACGCTCGTCACAGCCGCATTGCTTCAGGAGGCGGGAATGACCGCCCGGGTGTTCTACGAGCTGCTGGCATTCAATGCGACGGACCCCTTCGCACGGGTTGCGGCGGCGTGCGCTGTCGCCGATGCGGCGCATCGGGCCGCCCCGACCGTGCGCATCAGTCTGGCCCCCCATGCACCGTACTCCGTGTCGCCGGCGATGTTTGCGGCAATCCGTGAACATCTGGACGCTCACGCCGGTGACGTGTCCAGCGTTCACCTTGCCGAATCGCCGGAAGAGGTCGAGTTCCTGCGAACGGGCGGCGGGGGGTGGCGCGATTTGCTGCAGGAGCTCGGTGCCTGGAGCGATTCGTGGCAGGCGCCTCGGCGCTCGCCGGTGGCGTATCTGGCTGAAATAGGGTTTCTCGGTGCGGACGTCCTGGTCGTGCACGCCGTCCAGTGTTCTGACGACGATCTGGCTCGACTCGCGGTGCTCGGAACGACGGTGGTCTCGTGCCCGCGCAGCAACCGATATGTCGGCGTCGGGGATCCACCGCTCGCGGCGTTCTATGCCGCGGGGCTTCCCGTGGCGTTCGGGACCGACAGCCTGGCAAGCGTGGACGATTTGCAGATGTTCGGGGAGCTGGCCGCGGCGCGGAGAGTGGCGCCGCATGTGCCCGCGCACGATCTGCTCGAAAGCGCAACGCTCACCGGTGCGACGGCGCTTGGATTTGGCCGGGAGTTGGGCAGCGTTGAATCAGGAAAGCGCGCGGCGCTCATCGCCGTGCGGCTGCCGGAGCACATGGACGATGTGGAAGAATACCTGCTGTCCGGCGTCGAGCCCGATGCGATAACGTGGCTCGATGCCGCATCGCCCAACCGCCAATGACCGACTCCCAAACTGCGCGCGGAGGGCAGTTGGGAATTGGGAGTTGAGAAATTGGGAGTTGAATGCAAAGGCTCCTGACATACCTCTCGTTCGTTCGGTTCAGCCACACGGTCTTTGCGCTGCCGTTTGCGCTCACCGGAGCGTTGCTGGCGTGGCGCACTCACCCATTTTCCTGGTCGCAGGTCGTGTGGATTGCCGTATGCATGGTGAGCGCGCGCAGCGCTGCCATGGGATTCAACCGCCTGGTCGACGCTCGCTTTGACGCACTGAATCCGCGAACGGCGATGCGCGAGTTGCCTCGCGGTGCCCTGACGACGAGTGATGCGATTCTGTTCGTCCTTGTATCGTCGGTCGTCTTCGTCTACGCAGCAGGTCGACTCAGCACGCTTTGCCTGCTGCTGTCGCCTGTCGCTCTGGTCATCGTGTTCTGGTATTCGCTCGCCAAGCGGTATACCTCGTACACACAGCTGTTTCTCGGTCTCGCCATGGCCGTTGCGCCCGTCGGAGGGTGGATTGCCGCGGGTGGGCGCGGTGGAGCCGAACCGTGGCTGCTTGGACTCGCAATCGGCGTGTGGGTCGGCGGTTTCGACATCTTGTACGCCTGTCAGGATCTCGACTTCGATCGTGCACACGGACTGCGATCGATACCTGTCCGGTTTGGTGTGAGAAGAGCGATTCAGCTGTCACGTGCGATGCACGTCATCACAATCGTGGCTATGGTCGCGTTGGCGCGATTTGCCGATCTTCCGCCGCTGTACCTCGGTGGCGTTGCCGTTGTGGCGTGCCTTCTTGTGTACGAGCAGTCGCTCGTGAGTGAACGGGACCTCTCGCAAGTCAAACGCGCATTCGATTTGAACGGATACGTCGGCATCATCTACTTTGCCGCGACGGCCGTCTCACTCTTCGTCGGATAACGTGGAAACCACGAAGCGTACGGCGATCGCCTGTGTTTCCTTCCTGACTTCGTGGTTCAGGTAATGTCAGACGTTTCCACCGATAAGGCCGCCGACCGCATCGCCGGGATGTTCGATGCGATCGCCCCGCGCTACGACCTTCTCAATCGTGTTCTGAGCGCCGGAATCGACCAGCACTGGCGCGCCAGGGCAATCCGGTCGCTGGAGTTGACCGGACGAGAGCGCCTGCTCGATATTTGCAGCGGCACTGCCGACGTGGCGCTGCAAGCGAAAGGCGCCCAGCACGTCCTTGGTGTTGATTTTGCTGCGTCGATGCTTGCGATTGGACGCGACAAAGTGCGTGCGGCCGGGGCGGCCAGACGTATCGCGCTCGTGCGCGGCGACGCCGCCCGGCTTCCCGTCCGCGATTCAGCCGCCGACGCAGCCACTGTGGCGTTCGGCATTCGGAACGTGGAACATCCCGAGCTGGCTTGCGCTGAGATGGCCCGCACGATTCGTCCGGGAGGCCGGCTCGCGATCCTCGAGTTCGGTGTGCCGCGATTGCCAGGGATCAGCACGCTCTATCTCTGGTACTTCAAATACCTGCTGCCTGCGATCGGGCGAGTCGTGTCGGGAAACCGGGTGGCCTACTCGTACTTGCCTGCGTCGGTCCGCAGCTTTCCTCCCCCGGCACAGTTTGTCGCTATGCTGGAGCGGGCAGGATTTACGGATGTTCACGCCGTCCCGCTGACATTGGGAATCGTCTACTTGTATACGGGGACTCGGGCTCGATAGTTGGGTGTCTGGTAGTTGGGTTGGTGGGTCGGTGGTTTGGTGTTGGTAGCCGGACACCTTTTAGGTCTCCGGGACACCTGCCACACGCGCGTCGACCCGTAAGTGCTTGTACAGCAGCATGTTATAATTTTCGCTCATCCGTGTGATTCATTTCGACTTCAACGAACGCTACCACGACGAGGACGTCGTAGGTACCGCGATCTCGCGGCGCGAGGGCGTGCTGCTGTCGATCATTTTCCACGGGTTGGTCGCGGCAGCATTCATCATCGGTCCACATCTGCCCATATTTCAGCCAAGTCCGGAAGAGCTCCAGCGCAGACAGGCTGAGCTGGAGCGGCAACGCGAAGAAGCGTCCCGACGGCTCGTCTTCGTGCAGCCTCAGGTGGACATCCCCGCCCTGCGCCCCCCGGACCGCGCTGAGCTCTCCGACCTGGATCGCCAGGCGCAGGATCCCGTCATCGCGCGAGAACCTGAAAATCCCCTGCCGTTTTCGCGCGGCAATTCGGCTGAGCGCGTCGAAGCCGCAGAGGCGGAGCGCGCACGGGGTGCTGACGAGCCGGAATCCCCGCCGCAGCCCAAGCCTGAAAGCGAACTCGCCCGAGTTCTGCCGCCGGCCGAGACGGGCACCCGGCGCGCTCCCGAGCAGACGACCCCGCGTCTACGGGGTTCGCTGGGAGACGCGCTTCGGAATCTGCAGCAGTACGTGCAGAACGAGACGTTCAACAATCCGCAGGGTGGCAACGATCGTCCCGGCGCGCAGATCCAATTCGACACCAAGGGCGTCGAGTTCGGACCCTGGTTGCGGCGGTTCGTGGCACAGGTGCGACGCAACTGGTTCATTCCGCAGGCCGCCATGGTCATGCGGGGCCACGTGGTTCTTCAGTTCAACATCCATCGCAGCGGTGAGATCACCGACATCGTAATCCTGCAACCGTCGGCGATCGAAGCATTCACCAACGCCGCATACGGCGCGATCTTCTCATCGAATCCGACGGCGCCGCTTCCGCCGGAATATCCGTTAGACAAAGCGCTGTTTACGGTGACGTTCTATTACAACGAAGAACCTCCGAACTGACGGGCGTCGATCATCGATGAACAGATTTGTTGTTCAGTAAGATGCCGACCAGGGTCCAGCAGCTCGGGCTTCTGATATTGTTTGCGGCCCTCGTGGTGTACGTGCTGATTCGTGTGGGATGGTAAGTGCTGGTGAGCGCGCTCGCGGCGCCGATCCGAGTCCGATGGTCCTTGCCGTCCTTGGCCCGACAGCGTCGGGCAAGAGCGCACTCGGGTTGGCTCTGGCCGAACGCTACGGCGGCGAAATCCTCAATTGCGATTCCACGGCCGTATACAGGGGCTTCGACATCGGCACCGACAAGCTTTCCATTGCTGCGCGCCGCGGGATTCCACACCATCTCATCGACATTGCAGATCCGACGACGATCTACACGGCAGCGCAGTATGCCCGCGACGCCGCCCAAATCATCCGCGACATTGGTGCGCGCGGCAATCTGTCCATCCTCGTCGGAGGCACGGGGTTTTATTACCGCGCGCTGACCCGCGGCCTGTTTCCGGGGCCCGGCGCCGACGAGTCACTCCGCGCTCGGCTTGGCGGTTTAGCAGACCGGCGAGGGGTCGAACGGCTGCACCGGGTGCTGCAGCGAGTGGACCCGGATTCGGCAGCCCGCATCATGCAACGCGACCGCAAGCGGATCATACGCGCGCTGGAGGTGTACTTTGCGAGCGGGAAAACGCTGACCGACCATTTCAGCGGGACGGTCTCGCTGATTGCCGACTGTACCGTGATTCCAATTGGGCTGCGGCTCCACGCTGCGCTCACGGCTGAACGCGTGTCGCGCAGGGTCGATGAGCAATTCGCGCGTGGCATCGTCGGCGAGGTGAGAGGCTTGCTCGCGCAAGCAGTGCCGCCGACCGCGCGACCATTCGGCGGGTTGGTATATCGGCAGGTAATGGAGATGCTCGCCGGAGTGAGAGATGAGGCGGCGACGCGCGCGCTCATCGCCCAGGAGAACCGTCGCTATGCGCGTCGACAGTTGATCTGGTTCCGTAAAGAGCCTAATCTTATGTGGTTCGACGGCCCGGGCGAGCGGCCTGAAACACTCATTCATGTACAAGAGGCGCTTGCCGCGCGCGGTCTCCGACCGCGAGGAGATGCCGCGTGATGGCTCAGGTTTCTGAAACCAGAACCTCCTCAACTCCGCAGAACATTCAGGACGCGTTTCTCAACCACGCGCGGCGCGAGCGGCTGTCCGTCAACGTCCACCTGATGGATGGCCGGCAGTTCGACGGGCGAATCAAGAACTTCGATCGGTTCGCCGTCATCATCGAGGTCGATGGCGTCGATCATCTGGTGTTCAAGCACGCGATCGCCACCATTGCTGCTGAACGCTCGGCGGGCAATCACTACTCCGCGCAGCATTCATGAGGTCTTCCTCGAATTAGGAAATCCGCCGACGAGCCGCGAAGGCTCGCTCACATGCCTCCTTTTGCCCGCGTCATCGTGATCGTGCTCGACAGCGTTGGCATCGGTGCGTTGCCGGACGCGCACCTGTATGGCGACGCCGATAGCGATACTCTCGGCCACGTTGCGGAGCGCGTTCGGTTGGAAATCCCCGTACTGCGATCGATGGGTCTCGATCGGCTCGTTGCATTGAACGACCGGCCCCCAGGCTCACCGACCGGCGCCTATGGACGCATGGCGGAGGCCTCGGCTGGCAAGGACTCCGTCACGGGGCACTGGGAGATGATGGGTATCGTCCTGGAGCGCCCGTTTCCCACGTTTCCCCAGGGATTTCCACCAGACCTGATGGCGGAGTTCGAACGTCGCATCGGCCGCCCGACGCTGGGCAATCTCGTGGCGTCTGGCACCGAGATCATCGACCGTCTCGGTCCCGAGCACGTTCGCACCGGCAAGCCAATTGTCTATACCTCCGCGGACAGCGTCTTTCAGATAGCCGTGCACGAGGACGTTATTCCGGTGCCTGAGCTGTACCGAATCTGTCACGTTGCGTTCGATCTGTTCGCCCGTGGTCTGGGGGTGGGCAGGGTCATCGCTCGGCCCTTCGTCGGCACACCAGGCGCCTTCGTTCGCACCGCGAACCGTCATGATTACGCCCTCGACCCGGTCGGCACCACCCTGCTCGATCGGCTGACTGACGAGAGCATTCCGGTGATTGCCATCGGCAAGATTGGCGACTTGTTCGCCGGACGCTGCATATCGTGCATTGTGCCGACGACCAGCGACGCCGATGGCATGAACAAGCTGGCGGCAGCGATGACCAGTGAGTCGTCAGGTCTTATTTTCGCCAACCTCGTCGACTTCGACGCTGTCTACGGACATCGCAACGACGTTGTCGGCTATGCGAGGAATCTCGAGCAATTCGATGCGCGGCTCGGGGACATGCTGCCCACGCTGCGCCCGGGAGATTTGCTGGTTGTGACTGCCGATCACGGCAACGATCCGTCCACGCCGAGCACAGACCATTCACGCGAGTACGTGCCGATCCTGCTGGCGGGCGCCCGCGTTCGCGCCGGAGTGGACATTGGCACGCGCGGCACGTTTGCTGACCTTGGGCAGACGCTCGCCGAGAATTTCGGCACTGAGCCGCTGGCTCACGGGACGAGCTTTCTTGCGCAGATTCTCGAGGATGACAATGTCGAGCATCCGTGAAGCGCTGGAGCAGCGCGAACGCGAGATGCTCGCGCCTCAGGCCGCCAGAAGTGCAGATTCTCGAGGTCGGCTGCGCCCGGAGCCGGAGGATGACGTCCGACCGGCGTTCCAGCACGATCGAGACCGGATTATCCACAGCAAGGCCTTCCGGCGCCTGAAGCACAAGACGCAGGTGTTCTTTGCGCCGGCCGGCGACCACTACCGCACGCGGCTGACGCACACGCTGGAAGTGTCGCAAATCGCCAGGACGATCGCGAAAGTGCTGCGGTTACATGAAGAATTGACCGAGGCAATTGCCCTTGGTCACGATCTCGGCCACACGCCGTTCGGCCACACAGGCGAGCACGTGCTCGACGCGTTGATACCCGGCGGCTTCAATCATTACGAGCAGAGCCTCCGGATTGTAGACGTCCTGGAGAACGACGGTCGCGGTCTCAATTTGACATGGGAGGTGCGCGACGGCATCGCCCGGCACTCGAAAGGCAAGGAGGGTGCACCCGTCGGTGGCGCGCCGGACAAACGGGCAGTGACGCTGGAAGGACAGATCATGCGCGTGGCGGATCTCATCGCGTATGTGAATCACGATATCGACGACGCGGTGAGGGCAGGGATGCTGAATCCGGCAGGCCTCCCTCGGGAACCCGTGCAGACGCTGGGGGCCACCTCATCGGCGCGCATTGCACGCATGGTCAAGGACGTCGTGACGGAAACACAGAACGCGGGACTGACCGAGATCCGCATGAGTCCTCCTGTCCTCGAGGCGACGCTGGCGATGCGACGGTTCCTCTTCGACGCTGTCTACGAAAACAATGTGGCGACGGCAGAGTTCACGAAGGCGCACGGCATCCTGAGCGGCCTGTGGGAGAAGGTCCGCGAGCGCCCCGACGAGTTTCTCGATCGTCGAATCATCGACCAGGAAGGCATCGACGTCGCGGCCAGGGATTTTCTCGCCGGGATGACCGATCGGTTTGCCGTTGCGCTTTATGAGCGGCTCTTCATCCCGAAGCCGTGGGTCGGGCCGATCTCGTGGAATCAGTTATAATTAGCGGTTCAGTGCAGCTCGATCTCACGCGCTATCGCCAGCCGCTCGAGCGTTTCGACCGCACGTTTTCACCCGACGAGGTTGGAGTCGAGGGCGACCCCTACCGCATCGCAGCGCCTGTCCACGTGGCCTTTGACATCCACAAAGACAAGGACAGGTTCCGGCTCGTGGGCAACCTCGAGACGGAGCTGGAGCTGGCCTGCAGCCGATGTCTCGAACCATATCGGCTCCCGCTGTCGGCGCCATTCGACCTCCGCTATCTCCCGGCTTCCTCGGCCGTCTTTGCCGAGGGTGAGCACGAGATGGACGAGGACGACTTCGAGATCAGCTACTACCGTGACGACCAGATCGACTTGAACGAGCTGCTGCGCGAGCAGTTTTACCTGGCGCTGCCGATGAAGCCGCTCTGCCGCGAGGACTGCCGCGGGTTGTGCCCGCAATGCGGCACCAACTTGAATACCAGCACGTGCGGCTGCGCGCCCACGTCGGACGACCCCAGGCTTGCAGCGCTTAAAGGACTCGGCCGGACCCGCGAGTCGTAATTCCAACGACGAGAACATGCCTAATCCGAAACGTAGACACTCCAAGACACGAACCGCCAAACGGCGCACGCACGATGCACTGCGTTCGCCGGCAACCGGCCTGTGCCCGCAATGCCATGAGCCAAAAGCGCCCCACCGTGTGTGTCCGCATTGCGGCTACTACCGGCAGCGTCCCGTGCGTCCGGTGGACGAGGAGTAATCTCGCAAATCACCAGGATGATTCGCATCGCCGTTGATGCGATGGGCGGCGATCATGCCCCTGCGGCGGTTGTCGAGGGCGCGGTGGCGGCCGCGAGGCATTTGGCTGTACGGCTTGCGCTCGTCGGCCACGCGCCCATCATCGAACAGGCGCTGTCGGTGCACGGCGACTGGCCGAGTCTGGGCATCGAGGTGGTTGACGCGCCCGACGTCGTCGAGATGACCGATGAACCGGCGTCCGTCCTGCGGCGTAAACAGCACGCATCCATTCGGATCGCCGCCGACCTCGTGGCCCGAAAGGAAGCCGTTGCGCTCTTCAGTGCGGGGCACACCGGCGCCACGGTCATGGCGGCATACGCCGCCTTCGGCATGATGCCGGGCGTCGACCGGCCAGCGCTTGCTACCACCTTTCCCACTCGCGGCAAGCCCGCGGCCCTTCTCGATGCCGGCGCAAACGTGCAGTGCCGGCCGCACCACCTGCTTCAGTTCGCCGTTATGGGCAGCGTGTACGCACGTGTTGCACTTGGCGTCGAGCATCCCCGCGTGGGGCTGCTATCCATCGGCGAAGAAGAAACCAAGGGGAACGTTCTGACGCGGGAGGCGCACCGTCTTCTCAAGGCCGCGCCGCTGAATTTCATCGGCAACGTCGAAGGACGCGAGATTTACAGCGGTATCGCCGATGTCGTTGTATGCGATGGCTTTACCGGCAATGTCGTGTTGAAGACGAGCGAGGGGCTCATGGAGACTGTCGAAACGCTCCTGGGCGACGAGCTGAAAGGGACGTTCTCGAGCCACGTCGGGTACCTGCTGTCGCGTCGCGCCTTCCGCCGATTCCTCCGCCGTGTCGATTATTCGGAATACGGCGGCGCACCCCTCCTGGGTGTCGCGGGACTTGCCATGGTGGGTCATGGACGGTCGTCGGCGAAGGCGGTGCGCAACGGCATTGCTGCCACATACCGGTTTGCGGCGAGCGGGTTTCTCCAGCGTGTCGCCGAGGAAATCGAGCGCGCATCCGCGCGCCCCAACATTCAATGATTGCTTTTATCTTTCCGGGCCAGGGATCGCAGCAAGTTGGAATGGGCAAGGCGCTGGCAGAGGCGTTTCCAGAGGCGCGTGCCGTGTTCGACGAGGCGGACGCAGCCTTTGCCGCTGAGGGATCCGGCTCGACGCGACTCAGCTCGCTCTGCTTCGAAGGCCCGGACGACCAGTTGATGCTGACCGAGCACACACAGCCCGCCATTCTTACGATGAGCGTGGCGGCCGCCAGGGTCCTCGCGCGAAACGGAATCGAGCCGCACCTGGTTGCCGGCCACAGCCTGGGCGAGTACTCCGCGAATGTCGTCGCCGGCGTGTTCGACTTCGCAGACGCCGTCCAGACGGTTCGGAGACGAGGTCGCTACATGCAGGAGGCCGTGCCGCTCGGGAAAGGGGCGATGGCGGCCATTCTCGGCCTGGATGCCGAGGGCGTCCGGCGCGCCTGTGACGAGGCGGCAGATGGGGAAGTCGTCAGCCCCGCCAACATCAACAGTCCCGATCAGGTGGTGATTGCCGGCGCCGCCGCCGCGGTCAGGCGGGCGTCTGATCGCGCGAAGGCCCTCGGTGCGAAGCGGGCGGTGCCGCTATCGGTCAGCGCGCCGTTTCACTGTGCGTTGATGAAGCCGGCGGAGGAGCGTCTCGCACCGGAGCTGCGGGCACTGAAAGTGCGCGACCCGCGGGTGCCCATCGTCGCAAACGTCGACGGGCAGCCGAAACAGAGTGGGGCGGCTGCGATTGACGCCCTCGTGCGTCAGGTGTCAGCCCCGGTACTGTGGGATGCCATCGTTCGGCGGCTTGCGTCCGCAGGCGTCACCACGTATGTTGAGGTGGGACCTGGGCGCGTTCTGGGAGGTCTCGTCAAAAAGGTTCACAAGGAGGCGCGCGTACTCTCGTTCGCCGAGCCTGCCGACCTCGAAGCCATCCTTCAAGGGGACAAATAGAAAAGACCGTTAATGTTCGATCTCTCTGGTAAAGTCGCCCTGGTCACCGGCGCGTCCCGCGGCATCGGCCAGGGGATTGCGACGATGCTTGCCGCGCGTGGCGCGCACGTCGTCGCTGCAGCGCGAAGCAATCACGCGGATGCAACCGTTGCCGCTATCAAGGAAGGTGGGGGCGCCGCTGAAGTGGCCTCGGTGGACGTCGGCGACCGTGGCGCCGTCGAACAGATGATCGCGGCGACGCTGGAGCGCCACGGACGCATCGACATTCTCGTGAACAACGCCGGCATCACTCGCGATCAGCTCCTCCTGCGTATGAAGCAGGACGACTGGGACGAGGTGATGAAGACAAACCTCACCGGCGCGTTCCTGTGCGCGCAAGCGGTGATCCGGCCCATGATCCGGCAGCGCGGCGGCCGCATCGTGAGTGTCGGTTCGGTGGTAGGGCAGGCAGGCAACGCCGGTCAGGTCAACTATGCCGCATCGAAGGCGGGCCTCATCGGATTCAGCAGGGCGCTGGCGCGGGAAGTCGCGTCCCGCGGCATTACCGTCAACGTGGTTGCGCCGGGGCTGATCGATACGGAGATGACGCGGGCAATCGCAGAAAGAGCCCACGGCGATTGGGCCGCCCAGATACCACTGGGACGTCTGGGTGCGACGACCGACGTTGCGGCGGCCGTCTGCTTTCTCGTCTCGGATGAGGCGTCGTATATTACAGGGCAAGTACTCGCCGTCAACGGCGGAATGTACATGTGAGCTGGCTGGCTTTCGAGCTCTCGATTATCGATTACCGGCTACCGACTATCGGCGACCGACTGGAGGAGTAATGGCCGTTTCAGACAAAGTGAAGAGCATCATCGTCGAACAGCTTGGCGTCGATGAAGAGGAAGTGACGCCCGATGCGTCGTTCGTTGACGACCTGGGCGCCGATTCGCTGGACACGGTGGAGCTCGTCATGGCGTTCGAAGAGGAGTTCGGGATCGAGATTCCCGACGAAGACGCTGAAAAGATTACCCGCGTGAAGGAAGCGATCGAGTACATCGACGCCCACGCCAAAGGAAAGAAGTAACCAGATTTGAACAGGCGGGTCGTTGTCACGGGCATCGGTTTGGTGTCTTCGCTGGGGCTTGGCACCAGCGCCAACTGGAGCGCCCTGCTGGCGGGGACGAGCGGCGTTCGTCGAATCACGAAGTTCGATGCAAGTGGCTTTGCCGCGCAGATTGCGGCGGAGATTACCGGGTTCGACCCGCTGCAGTTCATCGAGAAGAAAGACGTCAAGAAAATGGACGTCTTCATCCAGTACGCCATCGCGGCGTCCCAGTTCGCGATGGACGACTCGAAACTCCCGGTCACACGTGAGAATGCGCCACGCACGGGTGTCTTCATTGCGTCGGGCATCGGCGGGTTCACCACGATCGAACGAGAGCATCGGGCGCTGCTCGAAGGCGGACCGCGGAAGATCTCGCCGTTCTTCATCCCGTCGGCCATCATCAATCTCGCCGCAGGTCAGGTATCCATACGGTTCGGCGTCAAAGGACCGAACTCCGCCACCTGCACCGCGTGCTCGGCGTCGGCGCACGCCATCGGCGATGCGTTCGAGGTTATCCGGCGTGGCGACGCTGACGCGATGATTGCCGGCGGATCGGAGGCGGCGATCACGCCGATGGGGGTGGGCGGGTTTGCCGCGCTTCGTGCCCTGTCGACGCGCAACGACGAACCGCAACGCGCCAGCCGACCCTTCGATCGCGATCGCGATGGCTTCATCATCGGCGAAGGTGCGGGGATCCTGGTGCTCGAGGAGCTCGAACAGGCACGGCGCCGAGGCGCGTCGATCTATGCCGAGCTGGTCGGGTACGGCATGTCAGCCGACGCGTTCCATATCACTGCGCCGTCGGAAGACGGCGAGGGCGCCGTTCGCGTGATGGGCCTGGCATTGAAGGACGCAGGAGTGGCGCCTGAAGAGGTTGACTACATCAACGCGCACGGCACCTCGACACCCCACAACGATCGTCTGGAAACACTTGCGATCAAGCGATGCTTCGGCGCGCACGCGCGCACGCTGGCCGTTTCCTCCACCAAGTCGATGACCGGTCACCTGCTCGGCGCCGCGGGCGGCCTCGAAGCAGGCATTTCAGTGCTGTCCCTGCATCACCAGGCCGTGCCGCCTACCATCAACCTCGACTGTCCCGACGAGGGATGCGACCTCGATTACGTCCCGCATACGAGCCGGCGGATGCCTATCCGCCATGCCTTGTCCAACTCGTTCGGCTTTGGCGGCACGAATGCTGCACTGCTGTTCAAGAAATACGAAGGCTAGTGTCTCTGTGGCCCGTGGGGATGGATGACGCGCCCGACATGAAGATTGCCGTCTGCATCAAGCAGGTCCCGACGCGCGAATGGCAGCCGCGGCTCAGCGACGACAAGACGTGGATTCGCGAGCAGGACGTCAGCTACGAGATGAACGAGCCCGACGCGTACGCGCTGGAAGAGGCATTGCGTCTTCGCGAGCGGCACGGCGGCGAGGTGGTCGCGTGTTCCGCCGGCCCGGCCCGCGTGCAGCAGATTCTTCGGGAAGCACTGGCGCGCGGTGCCGACCGGGCGCTGCACGTTGAAAGCGATGCGCTCGCTGCCGCGGATGCGTTCGTCACGGGCACGGCACTGGCGGGCGCGATGGCCGATGAGAAGTTCGATCTGGTGCTGACCGGCCTGCAATCCGACGATCAGGGTCACGCGCAGACAGGAGTCGTGCTGGCCGAGCGCCTCGGCATTCCCCATTCGACCATCATCATGGAAGTGCAGGTCGAAGACAGCCGGCTGCGCGTCAAGCGCGAGCTCGAAGGTGGCTGGTTTCAGTGGATCGCGATGCCGCTTCCCGCGCTGCTCACGATCCAGAGCGGCATCAACCAGCTTCGATACGCCACGCTCAAGGGCATCATGGCGGCGAAGAAGAAGGAAATCCGGCAGGTGCAGCCGCCGGCCGGTCTGCAGCCCTCACAGCGGATCGTCACGCTGGCGATGCCTTCGAGGACCAAAGAGACACAAATCATCGGAGGGTCCCCTTCCGAGGCAGCGAAGGAGCTGGTGCGGCGCCTGCGCGACGAGGCACGAGCGCTGTGATTCTCGTCATTGCCGAGCACGGCCGGGGCGAGCTCAATCGCGCTACGTGGGAGACGGTCGCCGCTGCGCAGCTTTTGGCAAAACGCCTTGGCGGACTGCCGATCAAGATCGTCGTTCCCGGTGGTCCTGATCCAGTTGCGCAGGAGCTTGCGGCTGCCGGTGTCGGCGACGTAGTCACGCTCGTCAATCCGGCACTCGAGCCATACACGCCGGACGGCTACGTCACGGCGCTGGCTCTGGCGATGGCGTCGCTGTCGCCGCGGTTCGTCGTGGTGCCCCACACGTATCAGGCGCGCGACTTCATGCCCGCACTCGCGGCTCGCCTCAATAAGCCACTCATCACCGACGTGACCGCGCTCGCCGGGTCAGCCGACGCACCGAGCTTCCTTCGTCCGATGTTTCAAGGGAAGCTGGCCGCTGAAGTCCGTCCGGACGGCGACCCGCCGTACTTCGTCACGTTTCAGATTGGCGCGTTCCGGGCCGACCAGGTGCAGCGCGGCAGCAGCCCCGCAAGTGTCTCCAATGTGGAAGTGGCGATCGATCGCTCAGCGATACGCCAGACGCCAGAAGCGCCCTTCCAGGAGGCGCAGCGCGCGGTCGATCTCAGCCAGGCGCCCCGGATCGTTGCCGTAGGCCGCGGGATCAAATCGCAGGAGCACTTGCCGATCGCGGAGTCGTTGGCGAAAGCGCTTGGCGCCGAGCTGGCCGCATCGCGGCCAATCTGCGACAGCGGTTGGCTTCCTATGGAGCGGCAGGTTGGCAGCTCGGGACAGACGGTGGCGCCGAAGCTCTATATGGCGCTCGGGATTTCAGGAGCGATCCAGCACCTCGTGGGGATGAAGGGGTCTCGGACGATTGTTGCCATCAACAAGGATCCGGACGCTCCTATCTTCGAGGTTGCCGATTACGGCATCGTCGGCGACCTGTTCGAGATTGTGCCCGCGATCGTGGCCGAGCTCCAGAAATAAGGAACCACGAAGGCACGAAGCACACGAATAAAATTAGGATTCCGTGTGCTTTCCAACGGTCGTGCCCTTCGTGGGTAATCCCCTATGCAGCGCGAAACCCTCGACGTCGATGTCCTGATCGTCGGCGGCGGCCCCGCCGGGCTGTCCGCGGCGCTTCGACTGGCACAACTGCAGAAACAGCATGGCGGCACACCGCTGTCGGTGGCGGTGCTCGAGAAGGCGCGTGATGCGGGCGCCCATGAGCTATCTGGCGCGGTGCTCGATCCCTCGGCGCTAACCGAGCTCATTCCGGACTTTCGCCAGCGAGGCGTGCCACTCGCGGCAGACGTACACCGCGACCGTGTCTATTTCCTGACGGAGCGGGCCAGTCTGCCGTTTCCGATTGTTCCGCCTCCGCTGCGCAATCACGGCAACTACATCATTTCGTTGAATGCGTTCGTTCGCTGGCTGGTCGCTCAAGCGGAGGCCGAAGGCATCGATATATTTACGGGATTCGCCGGTCAGGATCTGCTCATCGAAGGGGACGCCGTGGTGGGCGTGCGGACCGGAGACCGTGGAGTCGACAAGCGCGGGGAGCGCAAGTCGACGTTCGAACCGGGGGTCGATATCCGCGCGAAGGTGACGATCCTCTGCGACGGCGTGCGCGGCAATCTGACCAAGGAGCTGCTGCGGCGGTATGAGCTGGGGCGCGGTCGCGAACCGGAGCAGTTCGCGATCGGAATCAAGGAATTGTGGGAAGTGCCTCACGATCGGATCGAGAGCGGAACCGTCATGCATTCCATGGGTTATCCGCTCCGGCACGATGAGTTCGGCGGCGGGTTCCTCTACGCGATGCCTGAGGGGCGGCTGTCGGTAGGATTCGTCGTGGGGCTCGACTACAAGGACCCGCTCTTCGACCCGCACGTGGCGTTCAATCAGTTCAAGAGGCATCCGCTCGTGGCACGGCTCCTCGACGGCAGCCAGATGGTGCGGTACGGCGCCAAGGCGCTGCCCGAAGGAGGATGGAACACCATTCCACAGCCTTACACCGCCGGCGCGTTGATTGCGGGTGATGCGGGCGGGTTCCTCAACTCGCTGCGTCTGAAGGGTATCCATCTGGCGATGCGAACAGGAATGCTCGCTGCCGAGACTGCTTTCGAAGCGGTCCGATCGAACGATACATCGGCCGCAGGATTGGCCTCGTACGGAGACAGGCTCGATGGGAGCGCAGTCAGGGCGGAGCTCTATCCGGTTCGAAACGTCCACCAGGCCTTTGGATATGGTCTGCTTGCAGGCCTCACGTTCGCTGGCTTGAATCTGCTGACAGGCGGCCGGTGGCCGAAGCGCTTGCACGGTGTTCCTGGCCATGCGCGCATGCAGACTCTGAAGTCGTATTACGGCGACGCCACGTCCGCCGACATATTGGCAAGCAATCCCACATCGCTTTCGCCGAGTGCATCGTCCCCGGTCGATCGCCGTCTTACCTTTGACAAGCTCACCAACGTGCATTACTCGGGGACGGCGCACGACGAAAACCAGCCGCCACATCTGCTGGTGCACACCGAGGTGTGTGAATCGATCTGCGGTCCCGAGTACGGCCATCCGTGCACGCGGTTCTGCCCGGCGAACGTCTACGAGATCGTGCGCGAGGCCGGCAGGCCGCGGCTTCAGATCAATGCGTCGAATTGCGTGCACTGCAAGACGTGCGACATCATGGACCCGTACGCGGTCATCACGTGGGTCCCGCCCGAAGGCGGTCAGGGACCCCAATACAATGGGATGTAGCCGGTCTTTCGCGGTTCATGGCTGACGACTGGCGCGCGTCTCCGTTCAAGCGCTTCCAAGTGGCGGCAATTACCGCGCTGGCGTACCCGCTAATCAATGCACTCGGCCACACCCTGCGCTGGCGGGTGGAGGGTCTGCATCATCTCGCCGCGATCCATGCGTCGGGCCGGCAGCCGGTCATGGCGTTCTGGCACGGTCGCATTCTGACCGCCACCTTCTATTTTCGCCGCCGCGGGATCGTCGTCATTACCAGCGAAAACTTCGACGGGGAGTGGATCGCACGGATCATCGAACGCTTCGGCTATGGCACGGCGCGCGGCTCGACCTCGCGCGGCGCCCGCAAGGCGATGCTTCAGCTCGTGCGCGCAATGCGCGGGGGAAAGCCTGCGGGGTTCACGCTCGATGGCCCGCGCGGGCCGGCGCAGGTCGCGCAGCCGGGAGCGGTCTGGCTGGCGCGGACAACGGGCAATCCCGTGCTGCCGTTTCACCTCGAGGCATCGCGTCACTGGTCCATGCGGAGCTGGGATCGGACACAGGTGCCCAAGCCGTTCAGCACAGTGGCACTCGTGGTGGGCGAACCGATGTCGGTCCCCGCAGACGCGAAAGACGGCGATCTGGAGCGCTGGCGCCTGGAGTTGGAGGTACGGCTCCGAGCCCTTGAACGAAGGGCGCTCAACCTGCTGAGCCGTTCGGGACGCTCGGACCCGTAGCGCGCACGCTTCAGCGTGCGCGTAGCGTTTCGAACGACGACGCGAACAGTCCGAACGAACTACGGAATTTCTGTTCCGGTGGCGTCGTGATAATGGCCGTGCTCGGGTGACCAGACGCGCGTGGCCCCGGTTCCCCCCTGGCCGGTAAACGATGTGACACCCACGATGATCGCCGCAACCACGGCGCCTCCGACGAGGATGAGCATGATGCGGCCTCGTGTTGCGGGTGTCTCCTTGTTCCCGTGGCACTTCTTGTATTTCCGGCCGCTGCCGCAGTGGCACAGATCGTTGCGTCCAGTCTTGGCCATGTGAGCTGCCCCTTTGCGCGGAGAAATGTAGCGCAGACTCTCGCCGGGAGTCTATCATCGCGTTTCGACTGGAGAACGACGAATGGCTCACATTGCAACGGACCTGGCCGTGACCCTGCCTGAGGATCGTCCCGGGATGCTGTCGAAAGCAGTCACTGCGGTGAGCGTCGCGGGCATCAATCTCGAAGGACACGCCGAAATGGAAGGCGTCGTCCACGTGCTGACGACCGACGGGGAACACACACGAGATGCACTCGAGGCGGCGGGATTTCGCATCGTCAAAGAGCAGCAGGTGGTGCTGGTTCCCGTCGAAGATCGTCCCGGGTCTGCGGCAGGTATCTTCAGGCGAATCGCCGATGCACGGGTCAATATCCGGTTCAGCTACCTGGCGACGCGCAACCGGCTGGTGATCGCGGCAGACAATCTCCAGGATCTGGTCGCTGCACTCTCCGACTAGTTCCGCTCGAGCGCAGGCGCGCGACCCGATGCTCACGGTATTCACATCCGATCGATTTGCCGATCATCTGAACCCTCCCGGCCACCCCGAACGCGTCGAACGCGCGGAAGTGATGGAGGTTGTTGCCGCCGAGTTCCGGCAGCGTGGCGGCGTCGTTGTCGAACCGCGCGCCGCCACCGAAGACCAGATAGCGCGGATCCACGATCGTGAATATATCGGGCTGATCAGGGAGACAGCGGGGCGTGCCGTCGCCCTCGACCCGGACACGTTCACTTCGCCTGAGAGCTACGACGTCGCAATTCTCGCCGCAGGCGCTGCGGTGTCGGCGGTCGACCAGGTGCTCGAAAGCGCGCGTGGTGCGAAAGCGCTGGTCATGTCTCGGCCGCCGGGGCATCACGCCGAGCGCAACCGTGCCATGGGATTCTGTCTGTTCAACAACGTCGCGATCGGCGCGGCTCATGCTCGGGCTCGCGGCCTGTCGCGCGTGGCGATCGTGGACTACGACGTCCACCACGGCAATGGGACGCAGTGGGCCTTCTATGAGGATTCGACCGTCCTGTTCATCTCATCCCACCAATATCCGTTCTATCCCGGGACCGGCGCGGCGGACGAGATCGGGGCCGGTGACGGCGTCGGATTCACCATCAACTGGCCGCTTGCGGCCGGGGCGACTGACGCCGACTACGAGCGCGTGTACGCCGCGAGCGCAGACGTCCTCAGGCAGTTTCGTCCGGAGATGATTCTGGTGTCTGCCGGCTTCGATGCTCACATGGACGACCCGCTGGGCGCGATGCGGGTCACGACACAGCAATTCGGACGACTCACGGGCCTGATCAGCGCTGTGGCTGACGAGTGCTGCGAGGGGCGAATGGTGGTCGTTACCGAAGGGGGCTACGATCTGCGCGCCATCGCCGGGTCACTGCGTTCGGTCATCGAAGTGCTGAACAGTACCTCGGCGCTGGACATGCTTCCCGCACCTGATGGTCCGACGCCCCGTGCCGACGCAGTAATCGCAGCCGCGCGCACACATTTGGGCGAGTTCTGGAGGCTATAATCGAAGTACGCGCACGCTGAAGCGTGCGCGCTACGTACGCCGGTTACGTTGCGGCTCAACCGGAAATCTGTAGCGCGCAGGCTTTAGCCTGCGCGATCGCATTCATGTCCGACTACCACCCACAAGAGCTCGATCGGAAATGGCAGCAGCGCTGGACTTCGGCGCGTGCGTTCGAGGTGACGGAGGACCCGTCCCGACCGAAGTTTTACTGCCTCGAAATGTTCGCGTACCCGTCGGGTCACGCCCACGTCGGCCACGTGCGCAACTACATCATCGGAGACGTCGTCGCGCGGACCAAGCGCATGCGGGGGTACAACGTCCTGCATCCATTTGGATGGGATGCGTTCGGCCTTCCTGCCGAGAACGCTGCTATCAAGGGGGGCATTCATCCGGAAGTGTCGACGCGCAGCAACATCGCGCACATGAAAGGACAGCTCCAGCGGCTCGGCGTCAGCTACGCCTGGGAACGTGAGCTCGCCACGTGCGATCCCGAGTACTACAAGTGGAATCAATGGCTGTTCATCAGGATGTTCGAGCGGGGGCTCGCATACCGACGGCGCTCGTCCGTGAACTGGTGCCCGAGCTGCAACACCGTCCTCGCGAACGAACAGGTCGTCGATGGCGGGTGTTGGCGCTGCGGCACACCGGTTGAGGTGCGCGAGCTCGAACAGTGGTTCTTCCGGATTACCGCGTACACCGACGAGTTGCTCGATCAGACGGTGACCTTGACCCACTGGCCCGACAAGGTGCTGACGATGCAGCGAAACTGGATCGGGCGGTCGGAAGGCGCGCGCGTCAAGTTCCCGCTGGCCGATTGGATCCCGGATCCCGGATCCCCGATCCCGGAATTCATCGAGGTCTTCACGACGCGCATCGACACGATTTACGGCGCTACGTTCGTGCTGCTTGCACCGGAGCACCCGCTCGTCGGCATTCTTGCCGAGAAGTCGCAGGATCCCGTCTCGTTCCGCCGCCAGGTGCAGGCATTTCGGGCGCAGGATCGCACCGCGCGTATCAGCGGTGACATTGAAAAGCAGGGATTCGACACGGGCTTTCGCGCGATCAACCCGTTTACGAATCAGCCGGTACCGGCCTGGATCGCGAACTTTGTGCTCGGTGAGTACGGCACGGGCGCGGTCATGGCTGTTCCGGCCCACGACGAGCGCGACTTCGACTTTGCGCGCAAATTCAACCTGCCGATCCGCGTGGTGGTGACGCCAGATGGCCGGCCCGTTCGGGAGAGTGAGCTGTCGGAGGCGACCGTTGCATATGGAACGCTCGTGGATTCAGGACCCTATTCGGGACTGCCCTCAGCCGACGCGCAGCGCCGGATGATTGATGATGCACGCGAGCGCGGAACTGGCGAGGCGACGATTCAGTATCGGCTGAAGGATTGGGGCATTTCGCGGCAGCGGTACTGGGGCACGCCTATTCCGATGATCTACTGCGAGCGCGACGGAATCGTGCCCGTACCGGACGACCAGCTGCCAGTCGTGCTGCCGAAGGTGGCCCAGTTCACCGGCCGCGGGGATTCGCCGCTCGCGCAGGTCCCGGAATTCGTGAACGTCACCTGTCCGAAATGCGGCGGACCGGCCAGGCGCGAGACCGACACGATGGACACTTTCGTCGACTCGTCCTGGTACTTCTATCGCTTTGCCGACCCACGCAACGACCAGATGCCATTCGACCCGGCAAAGGTGAAGTATTGGCTGCCCGTCGATTTTTACAGCGGGGGCGTCGAGCACGCGATTCTCCACCTGATCTACTCGCGCTTTTTCGCGCGAGTGTTCCGCGACCTTGGCCTTGTGGACCATAGTGAGCCTTTCACGCAGCTGCTCACCCAGGGCATGGTGTTGAAAGACGGCGCCGTCATGTCCAAGTCCAAGGGAAACGTCGTCGATCCGGACACGATGCTTCAGAAGTACGGTGCCGACGCTCTGCGCCTGTACGTGATGTTCGTGGCGCCCCCGGAAAAGGAAGTCGAGTGGACCGATGCGGGCCTCGAAGGGAGCTTCCGCTTTCTGGCGCGAGTGTGGCGGCTCGTCGATCACTGGTCCGAGACGGTCGGTGGCGAAGGCATCGGCAGCGCCGACGAGTGCGATGCGCTGAACGCTGCCGAGCGGGCGCTCCGCCGCAAGACACACGACACCATTCGCCGGGTTACGATCGACATCGAAGAGCGACAACAGCTCAACACGGCCGTTTCGGCGATCATGGAGCTCGTCAACGAGCTTTACAGCTTCAGCGAGCAAACGGTGACGGGTAGCCCTGCGCGCCGCGCTGATGAAGACGACGGAGGCGCAGGAGGGGTCGAGCGGACCGAAGCGATCTGCGTTGTGCGGGAGGCGCTCGAGACGCTGGTGCGCATCCTCTCACCCTTCGCTCCTCACATGGCCGAGGAGATGTGGGAGAAGCTGGGTCACACCAACACTCTCGCATCGGCAACCTGGCCTGCATACGATGCGGGGGTCGCCAAGGCCGAAGAGGTGGTTGTGCCCGTTCAGGTGAACGGTCGGGTACGGAGCCGTCTGACGGTGCCGGCGGAGGTTTCCGAGCAGGAACTCGAGCGGCTCGCGCTGGCAGACCCTGCGGTGCAGACGTACACGACCGGCAAAACGGTGAAGAAGGTCGTCGTCGCTCGCGGCAGGCTCGTCTCGGTGGTGGTTCAGTGAAGAAAACTATTCTGCTCCTGCTGTGTGCAGCGGTAATGACAGCCGGCTGTGGTTACTCCCTGGCGGGACGCGGATCGTTCCTGCCGGACTACATCCGCACAGTAGGCATTCCGCCGCTCGTCAACGCCACTCCGTTTTTCCAGGTGGAGCAGATTCTCACCGAGAAGCTCAGGACGGAGTTCATCGGGCGCGGCCGGTACAGCGTCATTCCGGACGCGGCGGGCGCCGATGCGGTCGTGACAGGCACGGTCACCGGGATTTCCGTTCAGCCCGTCGGCTTCACGGAGAATCAGCTCGCCTCGCGCTATCAGTTCACGCTCACGATGAACGTGACCTTCACCGACACTCGAACCAACCAGGCCCTCTGGACGAACAGCGCCCTGACGTTTCGCGAGGAGTACGACCTCAGCACCCGCGGCAATACGGCGCTCGAAGGGGCAACGTTCCTGAGTCAGGAGCGCAGCTCGTTCGACCGCATTGCTGACGACGTGGCGCGCACCGTGGCGACGGCAATCCTGGAGGCATTCTAGTTAGTGCCTCAGATCTCGATCGCCGCACTTCGAAAACAAATCGCCACGGAATCGACCGGCCCCCTGTACATGCTCGTCGGAGACGACGATGCCGAGAAGTCCGCCGTCGCGGGTGAGTTCGCCGAGATCGTGGACGAGGGGCTTCGAGCGTTCAACGTCGAACGCCTGTTCGGCGGCGAGATGAGCGTGGACGAGCTGACGCATGCCGCCGCTACGTTGCCGATGATGGCATCGAGACGCGTGGTGCTGGTGCTCGAAGCGGAGAAGCTGCTGATTCCAAAGCGCGAATCAAAAGCAGCGGACGAAGAACAGGAGCGACTCGAGCGCTTCATTCAGGATCCGCCGCCTCATGCGACCGTCGTGTTCGTGTGCGGTGCGCTTGACCAGCGCAGGCGAGCCGTCAAGCTGTTGATGAAAGAGGCGCAGATCGTCAACTGCGGCACGATCGCTGACGCGGCGGACGCCGAACGCTGGGTGAAAGCGCGGGCAGCGAAACTCGGGGCTCCGCTGGATGCAGGCGCCGTCCAGATGCTCGTGCAGCGTACCGGGCTCAACCTCGTCCGGCTCCGGGCAGGTCTCGAGCGCGTCACGCTGTATTCGATGGGGGAGCCGACGATAAGCGCCGACACTGTTCGTCAGGTCGTGCCGGCCGCACCCGACGCGCAGACCGACTTCGGCATCGCAAAGGCGATTGCAAGAAACGACGCAGCCGATGCGTTGCACGAACTGCATCTGGCGCTCGACGCCGGGTGGATGCCGGTGGTCGTGATGGGACAGCTGCGCGTCGCGGCCGAGCGCGTCTCTGCTGCGCGGTTGCGGGACGCGATGGACGCGGTGCTGCGGACGGATCTTGCGCTCAAGTCCTCAGCGGGAGATCCCCGCACGCTGCTCGAGCGGCTTGTCGTGGAAATGTGCGACGTGCCGAAGTCGCAGGCTACGCGCTCTTGGTGAGTCGGGCCGTGATCCGCGACTTGTAGCGACCGGCGGTATTTCGGTGGATGATCCCCCTGGTCGCCATCTTGTCGACAATCGAGACGGTCCGGCTGAGAGCGGCCTTCGCGCCGGTCAGATCCTTGGCGTCGAGTGAGGTGCGGATCGATTTGAGCGCGGTGCGGAGCCTGGCGCGCATCTGCCGGTTATGCTCCCGCCGCTTGACATTCTGCCTGTTCGCCTTCAGAGCTGACTTCGTACGCTTGGCCAAAGGAACCTCTCGAGCTCAATCAATTCGTCAATTCGTAAATCCGTCGATTCATAAATTCTATCTTACCGTTGGACGATTTCGTAGGTTCCTGAGGTTGGACGCTCGGACGTGTACTGGACCACCGGTCTTCCGTCGATGATTTCGACGACCTTGTAGATGACGAGCTTGCCGCGACCGGGCAACGTCGGCGCCCGCTCGACGTCGGCGACTGCGCCCACTTTTCGAACATACTCCTGCGTTTCCTGGTAGGGCGGTATGCGGCCACCATGCCGATCGACCGATGTGAATCCCGCGTTGTAGGCAGCCAGCGCGAGCTCTTCGTTGCCCTCGTAACGGTCCAGAAGCTGGCGCAGATAGCTGGTGCCGCCGCGGATGTTGTCCTCGGGGTCATACGGGTTGACCACGCCAAGCTCCCGTGCAGTCGCCGGCATCAACTGCATGAGCCCCATCGCGCCTTTCGGTGACGTCGCGCGCGGGTTGAAGCCTGATTCGACCTGAATCACAGCCCGCACGAGATCGGGGCGGATGCCCGTTCGCGTGGCATATTGCTGCACCAGCGGCTCGAACGGCTCGTCGCTACCGATTGTTGCAACCGGCCGTGTCGTCCTGAACTTCGGGGCATCGGGAACATCGTAAGTCGTGGCCTCTGGTTCCAGCCGCCGGTCTGATAACACTAGCGTCCCGCTGGCGTCGCGCCACGCGTAGATCTGCGCCGACGCCTGGCCTGGCCAGGCGACTGCTGCGCTGAAGACGAGGAGCGTGAGAATCCGCATTTCGTGTAAAGTGCTGATCCGAAAGGCCTTGCTGTACAGACTGATGCCTGGGAGGGCTGTGCGGCTTATCGGACCGAACGGACGGAAGCTTTAGGTCTGCTACGATTTCCCAACGCGCATGAACCTGTGGCAGAGATTGTTGCGGCGGCCGCGGACGTTTCTTTTCCGGAAGATCTGTTTTCAGGTTCACCTCTGGATTGGAATCGCAATCGGGCTCTACATCGTGCTGCTCAGCGTCACGGGGAGTGCCCTCGTGTTCCGGCGAGAAATGGACGCGGCGTCACGTCCGCAGGCGCCTACCATCGATGCGTCCATGCAGCTTCTGACAAAGGGGCAGCTCACACAGGCCGCGCGTGAGGCGTATCCGGGAGCGACTGTCGAACGCGTCGGAGGTCCACAGCGCCGCACCGCGTTGGTTCGCATCGTCCTTCAGAAAAACGGCGAGACGTTCGAGCGCGATTTCAACGCGTTGACCGGTGAGGATCTCGGCGAGCCCTGGCCGTGGCAGGCGCAAGCCATCTTGACGCTGGCCGAGCTTCACGACGACCTTCTCATGCCGGAGGATCGCCGCGGGCGATTCTGGAACGGCGTAGGCAGCATCCTGGTAACGGTGTTGTGTATCACCGGTGCGTTCATCTGGTGGCCCGGCGTGAAAGGCTGGCGGCGAGCCCTGTCGGTGAAATGGGGGGCTTCCTCGCCGCGACTCAATTACGACCTGCACAGCGCGATGGGCTTCTGGTTTTTCGCGATCGTGTTCATCTGGGCTGTGTCCGGCATCTATCTGTCGTTTCCGGATCCGTTCGTCGCCACCGTTGACCGCATCTGGGGCGTTCCCGAACGCCTCCAATCGCGGCCGGGCGACGTCATGCTCGACTGGCTGGTGCGCCTGCACTTCGGCCGATGGCGGAACAGCCACATACTGAAAGCCGTCTGGGTCGTGCTAGGACTTATTCCGGCCGCCATGTTCGTCACGGGGACCGTGATGTGGTGGCATCGTGTGGTCCGCAAGCGTCATTCCGCAGCGGTGGCACCACAAAGGGTTGTCGGATTCGCGGCCGAAGCGCAGCCCGTGGAATGAGGGACGTGGAGGAGTCGATGCTGAGGCGAGACTTTCTGAAATCGTCAACCGTGATTGGCGCAGGTGCGCTGGCAGGCGGTGTTGGAATAGCGGCAGCGGGCGCCGGGCAGCACGCACCCGCGGTCTCGACGCGCAGGCCGCTGCGTATCTTGATGGGCGGCTACAGCCCTGCCGACAACGGATTTAGCATTGCGTTGAAACGGATCGGCGATCGCGTGTCGGCGAAGTTCAAGGGTGATGTCGACGTGAAGTACGTCTACAACATCCTCGATCTCGGCTACCGCGGTGAGGACATTCTCTGGCTCGTCGAAAGCGGCGTTCTCACGCTCGGATATCAGTCGAGCAGTTATCTCACCGAGCGAGTTCCGGACCTCGGCGTCGCCGATCTGCCGTTCTTGTTCCAGGACCAGTCAACGGCACGCGGCGCCATGGACGGGCGCTTCGGGCGGGTGATGGCGGAACGAATCGAAGCGGGTATGGACTTTCGGATCCTCGGCTGGTTCGAAAACGGCTTCCGGCACGTGTCGAATCGCCTGAGGCCGGTGCGGCTTCCTGCGGATCTCAAAGGGATGACGATTCGAGTGCTTCCCAGCAAGGTCCAGGCTCGAACGTTCGAGCTCCTCGGAGCGGTCCCGAAGATCATGGATCTCTCGGAGGTGATTCCCGCGGTCAAGGCGGGGACGCTCGATGCGCAGGAAAACCCCTTCCTCAACACCGTCACGTACGGCGTTCATAACTTTCACAAGTTCCACACGGCCTCGAATCACTTCTACCTCTCTCGTCCAATCTTTCTGCACCGGCCGACGTTCGACAGCTGGCCGCGTGAGCTGCAAGACGAAATGCGAGCGGCCGTAGCCGACGCGGTCACTTTTCAGCGCAACCTTCACGTGAAAGAAGAAGAAGACGCTGCTGCGGCGATCCGGAAGGTAGGAGGCGAGATCGTCGAGCTCACACCCGAGCAGCACAAGGCCTTCGTGGACACGGTCAGGCCGATTTACGGTGAGGCGCGCTCTCAGTTCGGAAAAGAACTCCTGTCGCTCGTCAATCTGTAAACAACCAGGCCTCAGGCCCCAGGCCTGAGGCCTGAGGCCTGGGGCCTAGTATTTATTTCAACACGTCGGACAAGTCGTACGAGGCGACGCGGTTTTCGTTCATGTGCGGGACGAGCGCGACGGCCGGCGGCGCGAAGCCGAGGTCGGCAGTGCCCGGCTTGAACGTGCGCAGGTCTCGCGCCTCTCCAGTGGCCGACACCTGCATGACCTTCCCTTTGAGATAGTCGGTGACGATGAAACCGCCGCGTCCGTCGAGCTCGAGGCCGTCGATGTTGGCAAACGGCTTGGGCGTGATGAGCGTCTTCTGCTTGGTCTGAAGGTCGAGCGCGAAGAGTCGCCCCGGCACATCGGTGGAAAAGTCGGCCTTCGGCTTGCCCCACCCGCCGACGATCAGGCGATTGCCGTCCACGAGCAGGCCGTTCGGCCATTCGAGCTGTTCGCCTTCGGCGAAGACCGACACCTTGCCGTCGCGCACGGAATAGATCCGGTTGGCCATCATGTCGGAGACGTACACGGTGCCGTCTGCGCCAACGGCGACGTCATTGAGGAACTGTGCGCCGTCAATCCTGACGCGCGAGGTCACCTTGCCGCTGCCGATGTCGATGCCCACGACCTCGTCGAGGTCGGCTGTCCAGAGCGTCCCGTCATGGCTGCGCAGGCCTTTCGGGGCATTCAGGCCTGTGACCCAATCGGCCGCAACCACGTGGCCGTCGCCGCCCAGCTTCACGATGCGCCCGTTGCCGTCGCGGCCGTCGGGCGTGCCGTCAATCTGCGAGCTGAAGACAAATCCGGATGCAGCGTCGTAGTAGACGCTTTCCGGCGTGGCGATGCCTTCGGACGTGGTCCATCCACCGGCAAGCGGTGCGGCGTGCGCAGCCGGATCATGCGCGGCCGGGTCGTGCGCTGCCGCTGGGGTGGACGCCGCCGCCGGCGGTGTCTCGCCGCCACCGCAGGCGTAAAGCATCAAGGGTGAACAGATAGCCAAAGTTTGGAACAGACGAACGTGTGTCGATGTGACCATTGATCTCCTCTGAGAATGCGCGAACGTGTTGCAGTAGCGGTAGCCGGAAGCCTTCAGGCTTCCGTAAGTAATTCTTCAACGATCCCACGGCTTGCGGCCAGCATTTCCTGAATCTTCGACGGATCCTTCCCGCCTGCTTCGGCAAAATCGGCTCTTCCGCCGCCGCCGCCGCCAACCAACGGTGCGATCCGTTTGACCACCTGGCCCGCGGGGATTCGTTTAGCGAGATCGGGCGTGACGCCCACGACAATCATGACCTTGCCGTCGGACGGCGATGCGAGGATGACGACGCCGGTCTTGATGCGGGATCGATGCTGGTCGACGAGTGACCGCAGCCCATCCTTGTCGAGGCCGGCGACCTCACGGGCGATCAGCTTCACCCCGGCGACGTCGATTGCCTCGTCGGCTGCGGCAGCCCCCCCGCCGCCCATCGCCGCCTTCATTCTGGCCTGCTGCAAGTCGCGGGTGAGCCGCCGGTTCTCCTCCTGGAGCGCGGCGGCTCTCGCGGACAGCTCGCCCGGGCGTGCGTTGAGTGCGGTTGCGACCTGCGCGATTTCGTCGCGCTGCCGCTGAAACGCCTCCACCGAATCCAGGCCTGTAATCGCCTCCACGCGTCGTACACCCGCGGCCACACCGCTCTCCGACACGATGGCAAACAAGCCAATGTCCCCGGTTGCCCGCACGTGCGTACCGCCGCACAATTCGACGCTGAAATCGGGCACCGACACGACGCGGACACGGTCACCGTACTTTTCGCCAAAGAGCGCCATCGCACCGGCGGCAATCGCTTCCTGCGTGTCTTTCAGCTCGGTTTCGACCGGCGTGTTACGCACGATCTGCTCGTTGACGATTCGCTCGATCTCGACGATCTGCTCGTGTGTCAGCGGGGCGAAATGGGCAAAATCGAACCGCAGCCGGTCTGGCGCGACGAGCGACCCCGCCTGCTTGACGTGCGCGCCGAGGACCCGCCGGAGTGCGGCGTGAAGCAGATGCGTGGCCGTGTGGTTCCGCCGCGTCGCGTCGCGCGCGGACGCGTCGACCTGCGCCGACACCGTATCCCCGCGCTGCAGCACGCCTTGCGTGACAGCCACGGCCTGGAACCGAGGAAGATCGGCGGGTCCCTTCACCACGTCGGTCACGGCCGCGGTTCCGCCGGGGCTGGTAATGCGTCCCACGTCGGATACTTGCCCCCCTGACTGGAGATAAAACGGAGTCTCGGCCAGCGCGACGAAGCCGGTTTCATCCTTCTTCAGCTGTTCCACCGACTCCCGCTGTGCGTTCAGCAGTTCGACGATTCGCGTATCGAGCGAGGTGGCGTCATAGCCGCGGAACGCGTCGGGCGTTTTCTCGAGATCCGGCCGAGTCCGCCACGCAAGCACGTCGGCACTGGCCGCGGCGCCAAACTTGCTCTGCGCGCGCGCCTTGCCTCGCTGTTCCTCCATCGCCGCCTCGAACGCAGCCTTGTCGACGCGGACGTCCTGAGTCGCGGCGGTGTCCTCAATGAAGTCGTAGGGCACACCGAAGGTATCGTAGAGGCGGAACGCCGCCTCGCCCGACATGACGCGGCCTGAGGACTTGATCGCCTTGGCAATTTCGGCCTCGAGACGGGGCAGGCCCTCGGTCAGGACCGCGTCGAAGCGCTTCTCTTCAGCGAAGACCTCTTTTTCGATCCTCTCGCGGTTTGCACGCAGTTCCTGATAGGCGTCGCCCATCTCTCGTGCGAGGACGGCCACGAGCTTATACAAGAACGGTTCGTTCAGGCCCAGGTGATGGCCGTGTAGCATTGCGCGGCGCATGATCTTCCGCAGCACGTAGCCGCGACCTTCGTTCGATGGAATGACGCCGTCGCCAATGAGAAAGGTGGTCGACCGGGAGTGGTCGCAGATGACGCGGGCCGCCGTGTCGCGGTCGTCCTTCATGTCGCCGCCGTAGCGGTGACCGCTGATGTCGGCAATGGCGTCGAGGATTGCGCGAAACGAATCGATATCGTAGACCGTCGGCACGTTCTGCAGCACTGTCGCCAGACGCTCTAGCCCGGCGCCTGTGTCGATCGACGGCGCCGGCAAGGGCATCAGTTGGGTGCTCGCGTCGCGGTCGTACTGCATGAACACCAGGTTCCAAATCTCCATGGTGTCGTCGCCAGGGCCGTTGACGAGCGACGGCACGTTCTTCGATATGTCGGCGCCGCGGAAATAGTGGATCTCTGAGCAGGGACCGCACGGTCCCGTGTCGCCCATGGACCAGAAGTTGTCTTTCTTGCCGAAGCGCAGCACGCGATCGGGCGACGCGCCAACCTTGATCCATAATCCCGCGGCCTCCTCGTCGGCCGGAATGCTGGCGTCGCCCTCAAAGACCGTGAACCAGAGTCGATTGGTGTCGAGACCCCAGACGTTGACCAGCAAGTCCCACGCGAAGCGAATTGCGTCGCTCTTGAAGTAGTCGCCGAAGGAGAAGTTGCCGAGCATCTCGAAAAACGTCAGATGCCGCGCCGTGCGGCCGACGTTTTCGAGATCGTTGTGCTTCCCTCCGGCCCGCGCGCACTTCTGTGATGACGCCGCGCGCGTGTAGCTCCGCTTTTCCCGCCCCAGGAAGACGTCCTTGAACTGGTTCATCCCCGCGTTGGTGAAGAGCAGGGTTGGATCGTCGTGCGGGACGAGCGGCGAGCTCGGGACGATGCGGTGCTGGCGCTGCTGGAAGTAGCTGAGAAATGACCGGCGAATCTCGGTGGCGCTAATCTTCATGAGAAACACTTTTCACGCGGCTGCGGAGCGCCTCGTTGACCTGCCCGGCTTCGAAGCCCTTCGACAGTAGATACCGCTGGACTCGTTGCAGCGTGCTGCGATCGAGAGACGCGCCGCGCAGGCGCCTTTCGAGCGCCTGAGCGAGCAGGGAACTCTCGTCGACATCGGCGAACACTTCGGCGACAGCGGCTTTCGCGATCCCTCGTGCGATGCCGAGCGCTTCGAGCCGCCTGAGCACGCGCCGGCGACCGTGTCGCTTGACGTGCGCCTCCGTGCGTGCGCACGCGAGCGCCGTCCGGCGATCGTCCAGCGCTCCCTCCCGTCGCAAACGCACGACAGCCTTGTCGATATCGTCGGGGTCGAGCTGGCGGCGTTCGAGGCGGAGGCGCACTTGCGCCTCACTCAGCTCACGACGGGCCAGCATTCGCAGGCCCGCCTCGTACGCATCGGCCACGTGATCAATTGTACCTACACACGACGAAGAATCGCGCAGGCTTACGCTTGCGTGCTACGTACGATGCGCGCGATGCACCCTGCGCGCGACATTTTGGTGGAGCGTGATCAGCTGCCGCCGAACCGCGTGATCGTGGGAGGGCGGGTGATGGCGGCACGCGCCATTTCGTCGCGCGCCGAGTCCGTGGTGCTGGTGATACCCTGCAACCGCAGCTTGAACTCGTCGGGATTCGACGCCCAGCGCAGCGCCTCTTCCTGCGTGATCAAATGCTGCTCGTAGAGGAAGTAGATCGACTGGTCGAACGTCTGCATGCCGTACTGCGACGTGCCCTGAGCGATGGCGCCGCGGATGAGATGCGTCTTCTCCTTGTCGATGATGCAGTCGCGAATGAACGGCGTGACGATCATCACTTCGACCGCGGGCACGCGTCCCTTGCCGTCGGCCTTGGGGATGAGCCGTTGCGAAACGACGGCCCTGAGCACGCTGCCAAGCTGCAGGCGGACCTGCTGGTGCTGGTGCGGTGGAAACACAGAGACGATGCGGCCAATCGTTTCCGCCGCATCAAGGGTATGCAGCGTGGACAGCACGAGGTGTCCCGTCTCGGCGGCCAGCAGTGCCGTGTCAATCGTCTCGTGGTCGCGCATTTCGCCGACCAGAATCACATCCGGGTCCTGTCGGAGCGCGCTCCGAAGCGCCTGCGCAAACGACTTCGTGTCGATTCCAACCTCGCGCTGACAGATGATCGAACGCTTGTCGCGATGCAAGTACTCGATCGGGTCCTCGATCGTCATGACGTTGACGGTCTGGCTCGAGTTGATCTCGTCGATCATCGCCGCAAGCGTCGTGCTCTTGCCGGAGCCGGTCGTGCCGGTTACCAGCACGAGCCCGCGCTGTTCCTGAGTAATTCGCTTCAGGACGGGCGGAAGCGTCAGTTCCGGAATGGTTGCCACGCGGAAGGGGATGACGCGGAATGTCATCCCGATGGTGCCGCGCTGCTGGAATGCATTACAACGGAAACGTCCGAGGCCAGCCACGCTGTATGCCAGATCCACCTCGTGGCTCTCCTTGAATTTCTCGCGCAGCGCCGTGGGCAGGACTGCGGCCGCGATCGCGATCATTTCGTCGTGGTCGATGCGGCGGTCCTGGGCCACGGGCGTCAGCTCCCCGCCCACACGCATCATCGGGTAGCTGCCGGCCTTCAGATGAAGATCGGACGCGCCGCGCTCCACGGCGACCTTGAGCAGATCGTTGACGTGCATCGGTGACCCGGGACCCCTGCTCGTTCTATCGGCCTCTGCCGGCCCCGGGTGCAGTGGTCGCGGCCGCGTGCACAGGCTGCAGCCACCCATAGCTGTCCGGCGCGTCGCCCCGAACAATCTGGAAAAACCGCTGCTGTATCGCTTCGGTCACGGGCCCGCGCCGGCCGCGGCCGACCTTCATGCGGTCCACCGATCGGATGGGCGTGACTTCCACGGCCGTACCAACGAAAAAGATTTCGTCGGCCAGATACAGGGTTTCGCGTGGAAGCGCCTGCTCGCGCACCTCGAAGCCGAGGTCGCGCGCAATGGTGATGACCGAGTCGCGCGTAATGCCCCACAGAACGGACGAGGAGATCGGAGGCGTGTAGATGATCCCCTCGCGCACGATGAAGACGTTCTGCCCGCTGCCTTCGCTGATATTGCCGTCAACATCGAGCGCGATCCCTTCAGCGTAGCCGTCCGCGACGGCTTCCATCTTGATCAACTGTGCATTCGCATAGTTCGCGACGCTCTTGGCCATGGCGGGCGTCGTGTTCGGCGCGTTTCGCGCCCACGTACTCACCTTGACATCCAGCCCTTCCTCAATCGCTTCCTTGGTGAAGTAAGCTCCCCACTCCCAGACCATGATGACCACGTCGGTGGGGCAGTTTCCCGGGTGGACGCCCAGCGTATCGTAGCCGCGGTAAACGAGCGGGCGAATGTAGCAGGCGCGGAACCCGTTCATCTGGATCGTTTCCATCACGGCGTCGTGCAGCGTCTGCTGGTCGTAGGAAAGGTCCATCCGGTAGATCTTGGCCGAATCGATCAGCCGGCGCAGGTGGGCATCCAGGCGAAAGCAGGCCGGACCCTGCTTCGTGTCGTAGCAGCGCGCTCCTTCGAACACGCCGCTCCCGTAGTGGATGACATGTGAGGCGATGTGAATCTTCGCATCCTGCCAGTCCACGAAGGACCCATTCATCCAAACCTTGCCGGTACCCGGAAACGCCATGGCTGCTCTCCTTACTAACTCCCAACCGCGCACGCTGAAGCGTGCGCTCTACGGCCAACTCCCAACGGCCAACTTCCAACTCCCAACGCCCGATTCGTAACTCCCAAACCCGGCGAACCGCGACCCTGCGCGTTGGGCAGTTGCCCTTGATCGTAATACGTCTGACGTGAAAGTCCCTACTGCGCCTCGCCGCAGAAGGGGCAACGGTGTGTACGGGCGTGCAGCGGCTTGCGGCAGTGCCAGCAAAATCGCGGCTGGGGCGTTTCTCGCGCCCGCAGGCGCGACTGGATTTCGGCCACGTCTTCAACTGGCGGCGGCGAAGGATGCGGGCTACGCGTCCGTGTCGCCCTGCGTGATCGCGGCGCCCGAGCGGCCAGCACGTCGTTCAACACGTCCGAGGCGCGCTGGTACCTGGCCGTCACGTCGGGGTGCAGCGCTTTCAGCACGATGTCGTTGACGAGACGCGGGATGCGGCTGTTCTTGAGGCGCGGCGGCTGGACGAGCTCGCCGCGCATCAGCCGCTCCAGGTCGGCCGGCGCAGGCGTGCCGTACGGCAGCGCCCCCGTCAGCATCTGGTACATCGTCACGCCTATCGAATAGACGTCGCTGGCGAAGACCGCTTTCCCCTGAAATTGCTCCGGCGCCATGTAAGGCGGACTGCCGATGACGGTGGTGCCATGAGCGGCGATTTCCAGCACACGCGAGGTGCCGAAATCGGTGACCTTGAGCACGCCCTTTTCCGATACGAGCATGTTGCCGGGCCGCAGGTCGCGATGAAGGATGCCAGCGCAGTGCGCGTGATCGACGGCGTTGCAGATTTGGCAGGTGAAATCGAGCGCGCGGCTCACGTCGAGGGCACCGTCACTCGCGATGATGTGCTCGAGCGTTTCTCCGGCGACGTACTCCATCACGATGAAGAAGAGGTCCTGCTGCTTCTCCGCGGTGAGGACGGTAACGATGTTCGGGTGGCTCATCGAGGCAAGGAGCCTGGGCTCCTTCAGCATCTCCGTGAAATCGAGATGCTGCTTGTGCGGAACCTTGAGCGCGACCTTCTTGTCGATCCACGTGTCCTCGGCCAGGTAGACCGAACCGAAGCCGCCGCTGCCAAGAGAAGACAGAATGCGGTACTTCCCAATGAGCTGACCGCGGAAGAACACCGAACGGGATTATACGGTCGATAGTGCACTGTGCATCAGTACCTCCTTCCAGATGGCGAACAGCGCGGCCAGCGCGATGACAGGTGTCGCATCAGCGCGAAGCGTGCGTGTGCCAAGCGTCACGAGACGGCACGTTGCGGAGCCGAGATCGAGTTCCTCCGGCGTCCATCCACCCTCGGGCCCGACGACCAATGTGGCTTCGCGGGGCGTCGAGCCCGCGAGCTCGCCGAGCGAGAACGCTCCGTTCGAGGCTGACGGTTCGACGAGCATGAGAGCCGGCGCCGGCAGGGCAGCGTGGCCGAGCGCTGCGGTGAGACTGGTGAACGGCCGCGGTTCGAGAATCGCCGGGACAGTCGCACGCCCGCATTGCTTGGCCGCGGTAACCGCAATGCGCTCCCAGCGCTCTCGCCGGTGGCCCCGCTGGAGCGCGGCAAGCGTCACCTCGGTGCGCGTCGTCACGATCGGCTGAATTGCGGTTGCGCCCATCATGACCGTGTCCCTGATCACATCGTCCATCTTGTCGCCTTTGAGCACGGCCGGCGCGAGCGTGATCGACACGCGCGGTTCGCCTGCCGTCACCTCGCATGCTCCGTCGATGCGAACTCGGACGTGGTGCCTGGACACAGCGTTGACCACACCGTCGAACTCGCGGCCGCGGCCGTTGAACACGCGAACGGCGGCTCCTGTCTTCAAGCGCAGTACACGAGTGAGATGCGCCGCCTCGTCAGAAGGCAGGTCGATTACCTCGCCGGCTCGTTCGGCATCGGGCGCATAGAATCGCGCGGTCACGCTGGGATTATCGGACATTGTGAGGACGCGTGGCCTCAAGGGTCCTCTCAAGTCCCTTACCCACTATCAGGTGATGCTAGAATCGCGTCTCCCCAGGCGTTCATAGTTGGTTCGGATGGGACGATCGGCAATGGATTCGAGATCGCCGTGCGGTCCGCGTGCGGCACTCGAATTCGGCTCGGTCGTCGGCCGAACATGGCCTCATAAGCCAGCCTCCGTGCGGGCGGCCCATTCCCAGGCGTAAGGAGGAGTTTCATGCAGTCACTCCGGCGCGCTTCCATATTCGTCACCCCTGCTACCGTGGTTCTGATTGCGGCGGTTCTCCTATCGGCGCAGACACCCACTCCACTTGCGGGTGGGTGGAGGATCAACCTGGTGAAGTCCAGTACAGTCCCGCAAACCTTGCGCTGAAGAGCAGTACCTCTCGGTTCGAGGTCACGAAAGACGAAGTCCGACTCGTCAATGATGGCGTCGATGCGCAGGGTCGGACGACGCATCTCGAGTACACCGCAAGGTTCGACGGCAAGCCCTACCCTGTGAAGAGCACGATCGACGGCAAGCCGAGTCCGAACCAGGACGCCATCACGTGGAGAAAGATCGACGACTACACGTACGAGAACGTCGCCATGCTGAAAGGAAAAGCACTCACCACGACCCGAGTCGTAATTTCGCGTGATGGCAAGACGCGAACGAACACTGTGACGGGACAGGACGCCCAGGGTCGGACAACCAACAACGTGGTTGTCTACGAGAGACAGTGACAATGGGGGCAGCCTACCGTCGCGCGGGAACCGACAGCGACCAGCGGTGGTAGGCGCCCCGCCCATCGAGGCCCCGTTGCCCAGCGCAAAACGCTGCGGACAACTTGCCCCAAGCTGCCGCGCTCAAGCTGCGCGGCGGTAGTCTCGCGAGAAGGACTGATGTACTGCTAACGAAGGGGGGCGGTATGGATACGAGGCGAATTCTGATCGGAAGTCTGGTTGGTGGTGTCGCGATGTACGTCCTGGGTACCTCATCTTCGAGTTGGCGTTTGGCGGCTTCTACGCCGCAAATGTGGGATCGGCAACTGGCGTCGCTCGAGACGTCTATCTCCAATGGGCCGTGGCGCTCGGATCACTATCGTTGGCTGCGCTCGTCACCGTCGCAATTGAAAACAGGCCTGGGCCGTTGACGATAGGAAAAGGCTTCAGTACTGCCGCCACCGTCGGCTTCCTGCTCTGGCTCGGAGTGGACTTGCTCCGTTACGGGATGACGAACGTTCCCAATCTGACGCGCACGCTTGTTGATCCGCTTCTTGAAATCGTCCGCACTGGCGCTGTCGGCGCGATAGTCACCGCCGTACTGGTGAGGATTGCGAAGACTGAGCCGCGCGCGTACGTGCGAACGTAACGATCGGCGTGCTTGGCTTCATGTGTGGCGTTGTTCACGATGACGGCGGCTGCCAATGTTCGCAAGGTCGCGTCGGGCAGCCTGCTGTCCACAATTGATCACCTCGTGTACGCGACACCGGACTTGCAATTCGGAATTGAAACAATCGAAAGGATGACTGGCGTGCGCGCAATGCCCGGCGGTCAGCATCCTGGGCGAGGCACGCGAAACGCATTGATTTCGCTCGGGCCGGGAGTCTATTTGGAAATCATCGGCCGCGATCCGGCGCAGCCAAAGCCACCGCAGCCGCCCCCGTTCGGCATAGACGACTTGGACGAGCCTCGTCTTGTGACATGGGTGGCAAAAGGGGAGAACCTCGAATCTTTCGCCAAAGAGGCCGCACACGCCGGAGTAAAGCTTGGAGAAGTTATCGACGGCAGTCGGCAACGAACGGATGGCGTGGTTCTCTCCTGGCGCTACACCGATCCGCGAACCGTCGCGTTCGACGGCCTTGTTCCGTTCTTCATCGATTGGGGAAAAGCGCCGCACCCGGCGGGTGCTGCCGCATCCGGGGCCTCGTTGACTGGTTTGCGCGCGGAGCATCCTGATCCGGAACCGGTTCAGAAGGCGCTGGACACGCTTGGACTGGATCTTCGGGTGCAGCGGGGACCACGACCTGCGCTGATCGCCACCGTCGACACCCCGCGTGGCCGCGTTGAGCTACGGTGAGCGTGAACCTCGACCGACGAGCAACGATGCTGCGGCTGATGTCATCCTGTGCTGCGGTTGCGGTGCTGGTCGGGTCCGCGACTGCGGCGATGGACCAGGATTCTCCTCAGGACTATCCGCAATGGCGCGGGCACAATCGTGACGGTGCCGCAAGCGCGTTCTCGAAACCCGAATCATGGCCAGACACTCTCAGGCTCAGATGGAGAGTCGAAGTTGGCGAGGGTTACGCGACGCCTATTTTGGTCGGCAAGATCGTCTACGTATTTACCCGCCGGAACGGTAAAGAGGGAATGACCGCACTCGACGCGGACACTGGCGGAATGCTCTGGCGCACAGACTATCCGGTTGCCTTCGAGCCTTATGAGGGAGCTGAGGACCACGGCGAAGGCCCCAAGGCGACACCGTTGTTCCACAACGGAAAGCTCTACACGCTGGGGATCAGCGGGACGATTTCCGCCTTCGACGCATTCAGCGGCAAGGTCGCGTGGCAAAAGCCTGCGCCGATCGTGCAGCCGGATGTGGGCATGGCGGCTTCACCGATTGCGGATCGCGACCTCGTCATCGTGCAACAAGGGTATGACGCACTGACCGCTTTCGACGCGAATACCGGTCGCGCCAGGTGGAGCGTGAACAACCAGTTCAGGTACGCGTCGCCCATCATCGTGGACTTGCACGGAACCAGGCAGGTCGTCGCGGCCGCTCAACAGTCAATTGTGGGCATCTCGGCGGCTGATGGCGCAGTCCTGTGGGAGCATCCCTGGAAGTCGCCGGACGTTCAAGCCATCACGCCGCTTATCTACCGTGACACGATCATCGTAAGCGGTCATCACAGAGGCGTGATGGCGTTGAAGCCGGTCCGACGGGAAGATCAGTGGGTTGTGGAAGTGGTCTGGCGAACCCGGGACGTCTCGATGTTCTTGAGCAACCCGGTAATCGTGGGCGACACGCTGTTCGGTTTGTCACATCTGAACAGTGGGCAGTTCTTCGCCATCGACGCGTCGACGGGCCAGGTGTTGTGGCTCGACAAGCCCAGACGAGCAACGAACAGCGCTCTCGTGAAGGCGGACGATCTGCTTTTCTTTTTGAACGACGACGCGGAGTTGATCGTCGTGAAGAGCAGCCGGACTGGTTTCGAGCCGCTCAAACACTACAGCGTCGCCAACAGCGCGACCTGGGCCCAGCCGGCGATATCTGGACGCCGGATCTTCATCAAGGACGTGTCATCAGCCGCGTTGTGGCACCTGGACTGAAGAAAGACGCATCGCGTCCTAACGGTGGGCACCCCAGGCACTCTATTACTGTTTGACCAGCGCCAGCAGCTCGTTGACCTCTTTCGGCAGTCCGGTGCTGAGAATCTCCGCTCCCGTTGGGGTGACCAGAATCGTGTCCTCCACGCGAATGTGCAGTTGCTGCTCAGGAATGTCGACGATCGGCTCGATCGCCATGACCATGCCGGCTTCGAACGGGAGCGACCAGTCGCCGACGTCGTGCACTGACAGACCCACGTAGTGGCCAACGTACGCGTAGCGGGAATCGAAACCCTGCTTCCGGAAGATCTCTTCGGCAAGATTACGTACGACCTGACGCGTCACTCCCGGACGGATTGCGGCGATGATCGCTTTTTGCGCGTCCAGAGTTGTCTGGTACGCCTTGAGCTGCATGTCGGTGAATCGTCCGGATACTGGCCAGGTGCGCGTAATGTCAATCGTCAGGTAATCGAGCGACCCGCCGTAGTCCATCACCACGAGCTCACCGGCGTTCAGCCGGCGGCCACTGTCCTCATAATGCCAGCGGTTGCCCATCGGGCCGGACGCCACGATGGCAGGATAAGCGGCGCTCTGGAGCCCGTGTTTCACCATCCAGTGCGTGGCTTCGGCCTCGAGCTGGTACTCGAATCGTCCGGGTGCAGTGATCTGGATTGCGCGGCGTACGGCCTCGGCGCTGATTCGGCCGTTGTAGCGCAGGATCTCGATCTCCCGCGGGGTTTTGATCAGTCGCAGGCGGTCGAGATGCGGTGTTACGTCCTCGACTGCATAAAACGGAAAGCGTTCGCGCAACGCAGCAACCCGCAGAGCGTCCTCCGTAGGGTGTTGCGCAAAAGGATTGCCGAGGCGTCGCGCCGTACTGATTGTGATGTCCACACGTCCCTGGCTGACGGTGTCGCGCTCCGACAACCGCGTCCAGAGCGTTTCGAGGCCGGGAGCACCGCGCCGGCGGGCGAGAAATTCAGGCATCGCAGACAATGGCTGAATGGACGTAAAGCCGTACTTCCGCGCCGCGTCGGGTTCCTCAAGCCAGTTGGGCCCCTCGAAGCGGATTTCCGTGGCGGTCAGCTTGGGCATGAACAGGTGTGCATCGCCGCTGGCCGCATCCATGACGAGCGCCGCATTCAGCGCTTCGTTGCCGGTGAGATAAAAGAAGTCGTTGTCCTGCCGGAATCGAAGGCCAGGCGTCGGCGTGGTGGCGCCAAACATCACCAGAGTTCCGCGTTTGAGCGCCGCGGCCAACCGCTGTCGCCGCGCAGCAAACTCCTCGGGCGAGTACCCCATCCGCTCGGCTGCCGGCGTGCTGGCCCATATCAGCCAAACCACGACGGCGACGCCAGTCAGCCGCAGCCGGGGCGTTACTGTCGCCGAAATGTCACGCAGAGCCATTCGTCTTCCTCCGCCCGCGCTGCAATCGTGAGCTTCGAGTATGCACGCATCACGTCGCGTTCTTCCGCGGCCATGAATCCGCTCACGACGAGGTAACCGCCTGGTGTTGTCAGATCATGAAGCCGCGGCGCCGCATCGCGCAGCAGCGCGCCCGTAAGGTTTGCGACGACCACGTCGAACGGTTCGAGCGAGACCCGGCGCACGTCGACATGGCGCAACGTGACAACGGCCGCCGGGTTCAGCGACGCATTCTCCTGCGCCGCGTGGAATGCGTCAGCGTCCTCGTCTATCCCAACGACGTCGGCGGCGCCCAGACGGCTGGCCGCGATTGCGAGAAGCCCCGAGCCGGTCCCCACGTCGATGACGCGGCGGCCTCGCAGGTCAAGGTCCTGCAGCGCCGCGAGACAAAGTCTCGTCGTCGCATGGTGCCCGGTTCCGAATCCCATGGAGGGACGGATGACAATTACGTAGAGCGCAGGCTTAAGCCTGCGCGCTACATCGGCTGCAACGTTGGCTTCGGGTAAATCCCATGGTGGAGCGACCACGATGTCGCCGATGCGTACGGCCCTGAGGCTGGCTTGCGACTTCGCCACCCAGTCCTCGTCCGGCACATCAAGGGACCGTATGACCGTATCGGGAAACTGCCGCGAGAGGGCCTGGGCCGCCGTATTCCGATCGGCCTCGGTATTGAAGAACACCCGCCACGCGTCGGGTTCGGTCGACTCGTCGATGGCCGACACGCCGTAGTCCAGCAGCGCGGCCTGAAAGAGATCGGGATTTGGAAGCGGACCTACTTCGAGCGCGGGCCACGTCCGCATGGGCTAGCCGAAGATGTCTTTGACGCGATCGAAGAGACCTTTCTCGCCGTGCTCGCTCACGGGCGTCGGTTCGAATTTCTCGGAGGGAAGCGCCGCTGCGAGCTGCTCGAGCAGCTTCTTCTGCTCGCGGGTGAGTTTCTTCGGGGTGACGACGGTGACTGTCACGAGCAGGTTGCCCCGGCCACGCCCGCTCACGTCGGGCATGCCGCGGCCCCGCAGGCTGAACGTCGTGCCTGTGCGCGTCCCCTCGGGTACTTGAAACGCCTCTTCACCTTCGAGCGTGGGGATCCTGATTTCGCCCCCGAGCGCCAGCGTCGTGAAGTTCAGCGGAACCTGGCAGTACAAATCGTTGCCGTCGCGCTGGAAAAACGCATGTTCCTGCACGTGGATGACGACATACAGATCTCCAGCAGGCCCGCCGGACGGCCCGGCCTCGCCCTCACCGGTCAAACGCAGACGCTGACCTGTGGCGATTCCGGCAGGAACTTTGACGGTGAGCTTGCGCTCCTTTTGCACGCGTCCGGCACCGCGGCACGTCGTGCACGGCTTTGTGATGATGGAGCCGGTGCCGCGGCAGGAGCCGCAGGTGCGCGCAAACGTAAACGGTCCCTGCTGCAGTCGAATCTGTCCGCGCCCCTGACACTGCGGGCACGTCGACGGCTTCGACCCGGGCGCCGAGCCGTTGCCATGGCATGTGCCGCACGTTTCCTGTCGCGGAATTTGAACGGTCGTCTCCGTTCCTTTGGCCGCTTCGTCGAATGAAATTTCGAGGTCGTATCGAAGGTCTGCTCCGCGCTGCGGCCCGCGACGCCGCGCGGCACCGAACAGATCGCCGAAGCCGAACACATCCCCGAGGCCGCCCAGAATATCTTCGAAGCCGTTGAAGACCGTCGGATCGAACCCGCCAGTAGCGGCGCTGCCGAGACCGGCGTGGCCGAACCGGTCATACATATGACGTTTGTCGCCGTCGGCAAGGACAGCGTAGGCTTCGGCCGCTTCCTTGAACTTGTCTTCCGCTTCCTTGCTTCCGGGATTGCGGTCGGGATGGTACTTGAAGGCAAGTTTGCGATAGGCGCTCTTGATCTCCTGATCGGTCGCCTGACGGGCGACGCCCAGCACCTCGTAGTAGTCGCGTCTGCTCACGCTGCTCACGCCTTCGCTACCTTGACCATCGCAGGCCGCAGCAGCCGGTCGCCCAGCTTGTAGCCACGGCGAAACTCCTCCATAACCTCACCTTCGCGGTGCTCCGGGCTCGCCTCATGGGCCACCGCCTGGTGCACCTGGGGATCGAAGTCAGTGCCCACCGATTCGATTGGCGTGACGCCGCGCCGGCGCAACACGTCCAGCATTTGACGATGGATCAATTCCACGCCCTGTCGGTATGAGTCTGTATCCTCGCCTGCTGGCACCTCCAGTGCGCGTTCGAGGTTGTCGACGATCGGCAGCAGATCCTCGACCGCACTGGCGACCGCGGCGTCCGCCTGGTCGCGGCGATCACGATCGACCCGCTTGCGATAGTTATCGAACTCTGCGGCAATCCGGAGGAGCCTGTCCTGCAGCGCGTTCTTCTCTTCCGTCAGTTGCGCCAACAGGTCAGCATTGGCGGCTGATTGTTCGTCCGTGGCCTCATCGGCAGATGTATCCGGGCCGTCGTCGCGCGGCACTTCCGCCGCGTCGTCCACAGCTCCCGTCGTCGTGGATCCGTTCCTGGCGTCCTTATCGTTGGAGCGACTGGCCATAATCAATGTGCGTTGCGAAGCACGCGCGAAACCGCCTGTGTGGTGCCGTCCACAACCGTAATTGCGCGTGAGTAATGCATTCGAGTGGGTCCGATCACGCCGACGGTCCGTATGCTGGTTCCATCGACCACGGTAGACGCGATCAGACTGAATGAGCGGAGGTGCGGAGCTGTATGCTCCGCGCCGATGACCACGGTGAGTCCGGGGCCGTCGATGTACTGGTTGAGCAGATGAACCATCCGCTCTTTTCCCTCCATCATTTCGAGCAGCGCGCGCAGGGTCGCCAACGATACGCCCGGCTGGGCGTCGCTGCCGAGCAGTGAAGCGGCGCCCTCCATGTGAAACGTCTGCTGCCGTGGCATCTCGACAAGCGTCGAGCGCGCGAGCCTCAGCGCGCGCGCCAGCAGCTGGTCGTACAGAATGCGCTCCTGCTGTAACCGTGCCAGCACGGCTTCTCGCACTTCGACGAGCGGCAGACCGGCAAATTCCGTGTTGAGGTAGTTTTCCGCCTGCACGAGATCGTGGGGGCGCACGTCCTCGCCCGTATCGACCACCTTTTGGGTGATCTGATTCCCGCGCGAGATGACGACCACGAGCACGCGGGAGCCGCCGAGCGCCACGAATTCAATCCGCTGAAGGATTGCCACCGGGTTGTCGCACAGAGCAAAGCCGACGTGCCGCGCGGCACGAGACACCAGATGCGACGCGCTCGCGAGCAGGTCGTCCATGATTGGCGAACGATCGGCCTGTTCACGGAGGCGTGTCTCGACGTCGGCTGAAGGACGGCTTCGCTTGCGCCCCTCCAGAAGCCGGTTGACGAAGACACGGTACCCGCGATCTGTCGGTACGCGTCCGGAAGAGCTGTGAGGCTGATGAACGTAACTCGCTTCTTCGAGCTGCGCGAGGATGGTGCGGACGGTTGCCGACGAGACGCCCAGCCCGCTGCGCTGCGCGAGAGATTGCGAGGCCACCGGCTCACCCGTCTCGATGTGTTCGCGGACGAGCGTCGTCAGGAGCCGGCGCGATCGTTCAGGGAGCTCGTAGGAACCCATTGGCTGTCAGCCGCTTAGAGCGTTTTTTCATTATAGCCCAGCGTGTTGCGCGCTCTTGGCCGCTGCGTCTCGATGGATCCGACTGAGGGTGTGTCAAGGGCGCACTCCGTGACCGATGGACGGAATGGCGTAGAAGTACACCCGCTCGCCGGCCAGCAGAAGCGGCGGACGGTCCAGCCAGGAGAGGTCGGACACAGCCGCATAGCGCGACCTGAAGATCTCGCGCTCCCAGTCGTCCAGAACGACATACACCGGGCGACTCAGCCGCTCGAAATACTCGAGCGCGGGCACGTACATGTCGGGGTCCAGCCATTCGAATCGCATCGTGATGCGCCCGGCGTAGTAACGGAGGCTGCCGCTGTGCTGGTTCGACAGGATCACGGCATTGGCCGGCAATCCTGCGCCTATGCGGCCGGCGGCGACATATCTGGCTTCGTCGGCTCGGACGCGGAAAGCCGAACGCCCCACCCACACCCCCCAGACTGCAAGCGTGGCGGCCACTGCGGTGACCGCGGCCACTTTCCACCGGGGTCGGCCGGGGAGGACCTGCACGAAAACGCTCGCGGCAAGTGCCAGCATCAACGGAAACGCGGGAAGCAGAAAGCGAAGGTACGTCCAGTCGCTGAAGGGGGTGTACCAGAGGTACGACGCCACGACGATTACCGAAAAACTGAGACTCAGCACCGCGATGGAGCGTGCCTCCGAGTCGCCACGACGATGGAAGAGCAGCGGCGCCGCCGCACCGAGGCAGATGAACGGCGTCTGCGTCGTTAGCAGCCACGCTGCGTAGTTCAGGAGGTTGGGCCAGAGGTGCTCACTCGCGTAAATGGTCGAAAACGAGCCGTATCCCGAGTTGAACGCTGACTCGTACAGATAGCGATTGATCGCGCCCACCGCAATCGCACCCGGCAACATCGCACACGTGAATACGGCCGCGGCGCCGTAGCGGTCGCGCATTCGCGCGGGACGAGTCGCCACGAAGGCCAGCAACGGCACGACGAGCACGACGAGGTTAGGCCTGGTGAGGACGGCAAGGGCGGCGGCCAACCCGGCCCCGGCAAAGCTCCACGTCGTTCCCCGAATGGCTAGAACAATCGCCAGAAGCCACCATGCGGCCGCGGGCACGTCGCTCATCGGCCACATGAGCTGGAAGAGGAACGCTGGACTTGCCAGGAGTGCCGTTGCCGCCAACAGGCCGGCGAGCGGTCCTGCGAGACGGCTGCCGAGCACAAACGTGAGCCACACCGTCAACGCGCCAAGCAGCGGGACGACATAGTAGACGGCGTTCGGTCCGCCCACCGCCTTGAACGCCGCCATGACCATCGGGAGTCCAGGCGAGTACGTCGGCACCATCGTCCCGCGCCGATCGCCGGGACGATACCCAAACGGGGTGAGCGTCCAGTTAGCGTTGCGCCACGGCGCTTCGTCTGCGAGCGGCTCGTCGATGATGAGGGTGCGCTGCAGCCACAGGTCAGCCTGGCTGACGTAGCCGTAGGAATCGGCACCGCCAGCCGTGAATGTGCCAAACGTGATGCCGAGAGCAGCGGTCAGGAACGCCAGCGCGAGCGCGAGGCGCGTCAAGTCAGCGCTTGGCGAGCGCGCCGTCCCAGCGCATCGTGACCGCGGCGACGTTCGGCTCGCTGATCTTGCCGTGCTTCACGGCGATCAACTCGGCAACGATGCTGACGGCGATTTCCTGCGGCGTGATGGCGCCGATGTCCAGGCCTATTGGCGCGTGGATTCCCTCGAGCGACTTCGCGGCGACGCCTTCTTCGACGAGCGCATCGAAGATGCGCTTCACCTTGGCTTTGCTGCCGATGAGGCCGCGATATCGCAGCGACCGCGCGGCGAGGACGCGCATCGCATCGAGGTCGTGCGTATGGCCTCGCGTCACGACCACCACGTACGAAGTTGGGGCAAGCTGACTGTTCTCGAGCCACGTGGGGATGTTGTCGACAATGACGTCGATTCCCTCCCCGAACCGCTCCGCGTTTGCGAATTTCTCGCGGTCGTCGATCACGTGCACCTGGAATCCGACCTCGTACGCCATCTTCGCGACGAAATACCCTACGTGTCCGGCGCCGAACACGTACAGCTCGGGCGACGGCTCGAGGGGCTCGACGAACACTTCCATCTGCCCTCCGCACACGAGGCCGGTTTCCTGCGCGAAGTCGTCGTTCAGGTCGAACTTCAACTTGATTGGCTTGCGGCTCTTGATGGCCTCGCGAGCCTTCCAGAAGGCCTCGTTTTCATAGCACCCGCCGCCGATTGTGCCCACGGTGCGGCCGTCCGCATAGACCAGCATCTTTGCGCCGACGCGCTGCGGCGTCGATCCGGTCGATGAGACGATGGTGACGAGCGCCACCTCGTCGCCCCGCTGGAGGGCGTCGTTGAGGGCGGAAAAGACCTCCTGGTTCATGAGTTGATTATAGAACTCTGTCGTTCACGGTTCGTAAGTTCTCGGTTCTCGGTTCGTGTTCACGTTCGGTTCCGGGTTCCGGGTTCTGGGTTCCAGGCACGGATGAACTGTGGGGGACAAGAAGTGACTAAACACCCAGCGATTACGGGCCGATAGCAGTACAAATCAGTGTGGAATTCTCTGCCGCATCGCCGCTAGGAAAGTTTCTCCGCTTTCCTCTGAGATTGCTTCCTCCGCAATCCGTCCTCCCGATCATGCAAGGCAGATTGCGGGGAAAGCGATGGGTCGTTGGCTCAAGCAACCATGGCTGCTGGTTGGGCACCTATGAGGTGGAGAAGCGTCGTGCCTTCGAAGCTACTATCGAGCGCGAACAGCGTCGTCTTCGACGTTGGTGCACACGTCGGTTTTTATACGCTGCTCGCTTCAACACTCGTTGGACCGAGGGGAAAGGTTGTTGCATTCGAACCTCTCCCAGGGAATCTCCGAGTTGTTGAGGCGTCATCTGCTGATGAACCACATCGACAATGTAACAGTTGTCGATGCGGCGGTTTCCGATCGATCCGCTGTCGCGCTTTTCGAGGAAGGATCAAATTCGTCGATGGGGCGGATCTCCCCGACAGGCGCGATTCACGTCAGGACCGTTGGGTTGGACGACTTGGTCTGCAGTGGAAAGCTCCCAATTCCTGACTACATCAAAATGGATGTTGAGGGGACTGAGATGACGGCATTATCGGGTGCCAAATCCAGTGTTGAACGCTTCCACCCGACTCTGTTCTTGGCCGTTCACACCAGGGAAATCAATCAGCAGTGTTGCGCGTTTCTTCGAGCGATCGATTATCAGCTCGACAGCGATTGACACAGCTGCCGTCGAAGAATGTGATGAACTGCTGGCGTGGGTTCCGCGTCCGAAATCGAGAGCTGAACGTGAACGCAACTGACAAACCGAACCGGCGGCTGTAAGACGGTCACAGCGTGTCGGGGCAGCCGCCTGCGCAAGCGGCACGCAATGCGAAGCATGGAAATCGGCTGGAGCGCCGTTTCCGCGGCGAGTCCCGCCCTCGCGTTCTCGTGGCTCGAAGTACACCCGGCGCTTCTTGCCGTGTGACGGATGGCGCGTGAATCAGCAGTTACTCGCCGCGATTGCGACAGAGCGTCGAAGCGGAAGTCGATTTCCGGCGCGCAGCGCCGGCGGCTGACCCCCGACACGCTGTGCCGTCCTTGGCTGCCTCTCGGTCTACCACCGATGCAGTTCGCAGTATTCGGTGGGCTCGGTGCCCGAGAGGAACGATTCGTTGTAGACGCGCGGGCAGCCGGGAAGCGCGAGCTTACCCGTGTCGCGGTCGATGTCGACGAACGTGATGCCACCAGGGGGCTCGAACCCGACGCTCGCCCGGCCGGCCAGCGCGCGCTTCATGAACTCCGTCCAGATTGGGAGCGCCGCCTGAGTGCCCGTTAACGACAGCGGGTGATTGTCGTCGAACCCGACCCACACCACGCTGAGCAGTTCGGGCGTGAAGCCGACGAACCACGCATCGCGCAAATCGTTGGTGGTGCCCGTCTTGCCGGCGGCGTCGAGCGCGAACCCGGCCGCCCGCGCCCCCATGCCGGTGCCTTCGTTGAGCACGCTCCGCAACATGTTGGTGACGAGGAACGTGGTGTCCGCGCGCGCGGCGTCGTGCAGCGTCGGATCCTTGGGGCGGATGTCCCCTCTGGCGGTTTGGACGTGCCGGATGGACGTCAGTGGACGAACGTTCCCTTCGTTGACGAACAACGTGTACGCCTGCGCGACTTCGAGCGGGGTGAGCTCGAACACGCCGAGCGTAATTGCAGGGACCGCCTGCGGCGGCGTGCCCACACCAACGCGACGCCAGAGCGCGGCTACTCGATCGAATCCGACCGTCTCACCGACGTGAATGGTGGCAAGATTCCGCGACATCGCCAGCGCGCGGCGGAATGTGATCTCGCCGTCGTATTCGTCGTAGTTGCTCGGTTCCCAGACCTGATCGTCGAATGAAAACGTCGACGGTTCATCGATGGTCATCGATGCCGGCGTGAGATCCGTGCGTCCTTCGGCGGCGCCACGCTCGAATGCGGCGAGATACACGAAGGGCTTGAACACGGATCCGGGTTGCCGGCGTGCGGCGACCGCCCGGTTGTATTGCGACTCGTTGTACGACCGTCCGCCAACCATGGCGAGAATCTCGCCGGTGCGCGGGTCAACCGCAATGAGTGCGGCTTGCGCGGACTGTGGCCGCCGCTTCCGCGCGAGCAGCCGGTCCACGTTCGCGAGGCCGTTGCGGACCGCGTCGAGCGCCGTGCGCTGCAAATTGAGATCGAGGGTCGTGTAGACGTCCACCTGGCCGGCTTCGGCCGTCAATCCCGGAAACGCCTCCGCGACCTGCTCGCTCACCATGTCGACGAAGTACGGCGCCTCGTTGTCGACTGCGCGCGTGACCACCTGCAGCCGATCGCGCGACGCAAGATCAGCCGCCTCGCGCGAGATGTACCCCTCGTCAGCCATCGCCTGGAGCACCACGTTGCGTCGTTCGACCGCGCGTTCCTGACGCGCAAACGGCGATCGCGTGGCCGGACTCTGAATGACGCCGGCGATGAGCGCGGCCTCGCTCAACGAAATGTTCGCGACATCCTTGCCGAAGAACAGGCGGGCCGCTTCAGCCACGCCGTGGATCGCAAACGAACCCCGCTGGCCGAGATAGATGTCGTTCAGGTAGAGTTCGAGGATTTCGTCCTTGGAGGCGTGCCGCTCGAGCACGAGCGACATCACTGCCTCGCGCAGCTTGCGCCCGTAGGATCGCTCTCCGGCCGAGAGCTCCGCATTGAACTCGTTCGACAGAAAAAACATCCGGGCGAGCTGCTGCGTGATCGTGCTGTAGCCGACGAGGTTCGGGTTGTCGCCGAATACGTTGGCTGCGGCGGCCGCGAGAATCCGCACGGGGTTGATGCCGGGGTGCGAGTAGAAGCCCTGGTCCTCGATAGCGAGCACCGCCTGCTGCACGTACTTCGGGATGGTCGACAGCGGCACGTTGCGGCTCTTCTGCCGGCCGCCGCTGCTCATGAGCGCGGTCAGGAGCGGTGCGTCGAGCTGAATCGTCTCGGGGCGCTGGCGACCCACGTCGAGACGACGGATGCCGCCGCCCCCGAACGACACGCGGACAACGTCATCGCCAAGATCGCTCGATCTCGGCTTGATCGCGACCGCGTCGCGCTCGACGCTGAACTCGCCGGGCGCGTCGGCCTGGTCGCGTTGAGCGTACCCAAGATCGTTCAGGCGTGAAATGAGGTCCTGGCGGGACAACGCCTGCCCGCTCCAGAGCACCAGCGGCCGCGCATACACACGGGGCAGCGTGCGTTCGCGCTCGCCATGAAGGCGGGCGTCGATCAGTTGCGAGAAGGTGACGTAGTAATAAGTCAGGGTGAACGCCGAGAGAACAGCCACACCGGCAGTGGCCAGCAGGGAATGTTGCAGCCCCCGGGGGCGGGGCCGGGGCTTTCTCGCGCGCGTCAAATGGTCATCACCCAGTGCATGCCTTGGTCCAGTGGCAGGCCGTCGATCAATCTATCGACCAGATCGGTCCCGTACCTTATTCAGGAAGTAAACGAATCCAAGGGCCCGCTCCTGGGGGTGGCCACCGGGGAATGCCTGCGCCTGGGCACTCTTGAATTGCCGGCGCACGGTCTCGTCCTTGCGCTTCATTGCCTGGACGATTTTTGCGTGGAGCTTTTTCAGGTCGTCCTGCATGCGGCCCGCGGCCGATCGGGCCGCCCCCTCGAGGGTAGGGTCCAGGGGCACCACGGTTCGAGCCAGCGTCTCCATCCGCTCACTGACCGCGCGCACCGCCTCATCCATCGACATCGCCACTGCCGGCGGGATCTGAGCTTCCAGCAGTTGATTGAGTGTTCCCTCGTCCTGGGGCCGCAGCGATTCGAGCCGCAAATCGTGACGCGCCAGGAATCGCATGACGTTCGAGTCGACGATCGTCGCGGTGGCGCGCTGGTACATGAGCGGCATCGGCACGCCGAACGCCTTGTACACACCTCGAAGCTGGGCGAGATAGCCGAGCTCGTTCGGTCCCGCCACGTATCCGACCGTTGGAAACAACGTGTCCTGCACGAGCGGTCGCAGCAGCACGTTGGGACTGAACTCCTCCGGGTGTGTCCGAACCCGGTCTGCCCATTTGGCCGCATCTGTGGTCAGGATTGGCGCGCGCAACCCGTCGAGGTGGAACAAGGCGGCCTGGTTCTCCTGCGGCGTCACCTGCGCGTGATACGCCCGCTTCACCAGTTCAGCTCCGGCTGTGGCAGCCTGGCGCGACGCTTCACCCACGTGTGCGATCTCCCGCGCAAAGATTGGCGCCGCCAGCCGTTTCGCTGCCGGATCGGACGAGTCGAACACCACGAGACCTCGTGGACCCAGAATGGATTCCAGCCACTTGCCGAACGCCTCGACCATGCCGGAACCCGGCTGGTACGCGCCCCGCAATCCCGCGAGGATGGACGGTGTGAACTCGGTTGCCTGCACGAGCGCCGCAAACTCGTCGAGGGCGGCGTGCACCGAGCCGTCCAGTCGCACGCGTGCCACGGGTCCCTGTCCCGCATCTGGCGGAGTACCGATTGTCAGCTCCGCGAAGTTCAGGTCGCTGTCGAGCACGCCGCACGATCGAACTTCGTCCCAGTCGTGATCTTCCGCGTCGATCCAGAACACCGCGACCGTCGGGATGCCATGGTCTTCTGCAACGCGCTCTGCCAGCTGAATCGTCGTCAGCGCCTTGAGCAGCGTGAACAACGGACCGCCAAAGAGTCCCGCCTGCTGGCCTGTGACGATCGCGACGCTTTTCGGGTCGCGCAGGCGCGCTGTGGCAGCAACGGCGTCCGAGGGTGCGTTCCGGCGTCGCTGTTGCGCCTGGACGACATCGGCTATCGCGCTACGGTCGCGCGGATGCTGCTGGGCCCGATGCACGGCATCGCGCCAGGCAGTGGGATCTGCCGGGTTGCCGGCAAAGAAATCCGCGACACGCTCGTACTCGAACGCGTAATCGGCGGCCAGGCGTTTGATCCACGGGAAGCGACGAATCTCGACGGGGAGACGGCTCACCGTGCCCGGGAGCCCTGTTTGCGGGAGCACCGGACGCTACTGTCTCAGAGCGTCGCTCGGAGTGTCAAGGCAACAGGGGCATGACGTGTATCGCATTGATGGGCCTCGAGTTCACGTGTTACGATCCCCGTACAATCACGACCACCTGAACCACACCATCAGTCGAGGAGTTCCGCCACTGACAGGGCACGGTTTCCAGTACGACCCGCGCACGGATTCGAAAGAGTCGGCGCCGGAGATCGATCTGCCACTGCACAGCGACACCGACAAGACCGAGGTCGCGCCGCCGCTTCAGCAAGACTCGATTGCTTCTTCAACTTCTTCGTCGTCGCGGGGCATTGCGGCCGGCATGCTGGTGATCGGTCTGCTTGCAGGCTTTGTGAGCGGTTTTCTAACCGGCCAGCGCATGGCGCCGGCCCCGCCGGTGCAGGCAGCCGGCGTTCCTCGTGCCCCACAGCCACCCGCCCCACAGCCGCCGGCAACGCCGCCGGCTCCGCAGCCTCCCACTCCGGTCGCTGAATCGCCGGTGGTTGATATCCCGCAGAATTCACCGAACCGGACAGCGGCATCGGAGCCAGCGCTGGCTCAGAGCTCGGAGTCGGCACCCTCGCGGCCATCCGCCCCGGCACCGTCGCGAGCTTCCGATTCGGCACCCGCGCGACCGCCGCAGCCGCCGGCTTCATCGCGAGCGTCCGAACCGCCACCCTCACGGCGTTCTGAGCCGGCGGCCTCGCGCGCGCAAGCGCCTCCTGCCCCTGCGCAGGCTGCTCGACCTGTCGCACAAAACAAGCCGGCCATGCTGGAGCTCGTGTCGCGGCCCCTTGGTGCAACGGTCTTCGTAGACGAGATTCGTGTAGGGGTGACACCGGTCACCGTCAACGATGTGATGCCGGGCACTCGGCTCATCCGGATGGAATTACTGGGCCACCAGACGTGGAGGTCGTCGGTGAACGTGGAAGCGGGCGCGTTCATGCGCATCGGAGCGTCGCTCGAGTGAACGCGATACTCGCACTCGAAGACGGCACGTGGTACCGCGGCGTCGCGGCCGGCGCGCAGGGTGAGACGTCCGGCGAGGTCGTGTTCAACACGAGCATGACCGGGTACCAGGAAGTCCTCACGGATCCGTCGTACGCCGGGCAGATCGTCACGATGACGGCGCCGCAGATCGGCAATTACGGAGTCGCGTCGGGCGATGCCGAGTCGCAGGGGCCACGTGTCGCGGGGTTCGTGATGCGCGAAGAGTCGCCGCTCGCCAGCAACTGGCGCGCGGAAGGCACACTCCGTGACTACCTCGTCGCACACCATATCGTCGCGATCGCCGACATCGACACGCGATCGCTCACGCGCGTGCTCCGGTCGGCTGGCGTCATGCGCGGGGTCATTGCGACGGGGCAGGTGGATCCGGACGAGCTCGTCGCGCGAGCGCGCGCAATCCCGAAGATGGAAGGGTCGGATCTCGTTCGCGGCGTGACCTGCGACAGCCCGTATGCGTGGCGCGATCGGGCGTCGGCTGCAGGCGACGCGGACCATGCCGAATTCGGCTTGCCCCCGCCGCGCCGGGCGTCGAGGCGACTGCGTGTGGCCGCCTACGACTTCGGTGTGAAGTGGAACATCCTGCGGCGGCTCGATGCGTACGGCTGCGACGTGCAGGTGTTTCCCGCCGGTGCGCCGGCAGGAGATCTCCTGGCGTCAAACCCTGACGGCATTTTCCTCAGCAACGGGCCCGGCGACCCGGCGGCGCTCACGTATGCCATCGATAACGTCCGTCAGCTCGTCAATACGGACCGCCCGATGTTTGGCATCTGCCTGGGGCATCAGATCCTCGGCCTCGCAGTCGGCGGCCAGACGTTCAAGCTGAAGTTCGGTCACCGTGGCGCGAACCATCCGGTGAAGGAGCTGAGTTCCGGGAAGGTGGAAATCACGTCGCAGAATCATGGCTTTGCCGTCGATCCCGGCTCCCTGCCCGCCGACGTTCGCGTCACGCATCTGAATCTCTACGACGGCACGGTCGAAGGTTTTTGCCACACGACCAAGCCGATCTTCTCGGTGCAGTATCATCCCGAGGCGTCGCCGGGACCGCACGACGCCGATTACCTCTTTCGCCAGTTCCTGGACGCGATGGAGAAGAGCTAGCAGCTCTGATGCCCAAACGCACTGACATCAAGCGAGTACTCGTGATCGGCTCGGGCCCGATTGTGATCGGGCAGGCGTGCGAGTTCGACTATTCGGGTACGCAGGCGTGCAAGGCGCTCCGCGCCGAAGGTCTCGAGGTGGTGCTCGTCAACAGTAACCCGGCCACCATCATGACCGACCCGGAGATGGCGGACCGAACCTACATCGAGCCGCTGACGCCAGAAATGGCGGAGGCGATCATCGAGAAGGAGCGCCCGGACGCGGTGCTGCCGACCGTGGGAGGGCAGACGGCGCTGAACCTGGCGGTTGCGTTGGCCGAACGGGGCGCGCTGGCCAAACGCGGCATTCAGCTCATCGGGGCGTCCATCGAGGCGATCCGGGTTGCCGAGGATCGGCTGCAGTTTCGTGATGCCATGCGCGAGATCGGCATCGAAGTGCCGGCGAGTGGCATCGCCAGAACGATCGATGAGGCGTTGTCGGTTGTCGATGATGTCGGCTTCCCGGCGATCATCCGGCCGTCGTTTACTCTCGGCGGCGTCGGCGGCGGCATCGCCTACAACGTCGAGGAGTTCCGCGAACTGGCGGGTCGCGGGCTCGACCTCAGCCCGGTGCACGAGATTCTCGTGGAAGCGTCGGTGATCGGATGGAAGGAGTTCGAACTCGAGGTGATGCGCGACGTCGCCGACAACTTCGTCGTGATCTGCTCGATCGAGAACATCGACCCCATGGGCGTCCACACCGGCGACAGCATCACGGTGGCGCCGGCGCTGACCCTCACGGACAAGGAATATCAGCGCATGCGCGACATGGCGCGCCGCATCATCCGCCGGGTCGGCGTTGAGACAGGCGGGTCGAATATCCAGTTTGCCATCAATCCGGAGAACGGACGGATCGTTGCGATCGAAATGAATCCGCGCGTCTCGAGGTCGTCGGCGCTCGCGTCGAAGGCAACGGGATTTCCGATTGCGAAGATTGCGGCGAAGCTGGCGCTTGGCTACCACCTGGACGAGATTCCGAACGACATCACGCGCCTCACCCCGGCCTCCTTCGAGCCCACGATCGATTACGTGGTCGTCAAGTTCCCCCGATGGAACTTCGAGAAGTTCCCGCAGGCGGATCGGACGCTGACAACGCAGATGAAGTCCGTCGGGGAAGCGATGGCCATCGGGCGCACCTTCAAGGAGGCGTTCCTCAAGGCCGTGCGGTCGCTCGAGCTCGGCAAGTCCGGCAGCCTGTTTCCGGTCGGACCAGACGACAACTCCGACGATACCGAGGACGAGACGGCGCTGCGGAAGCGGTTGCTGGTCCCGACTGATCTACGAATGTGGGGGATCTTCCGCGCTCTGCGCCGCGGCTGGAGCGTGGACACGATCCACGAGCTGACGAAGATCGATCGCTGGTTCCTGCAGCAGTTCGCGGAAATCGAGGAGCTTCGGCGCATGTCCGCGCTCGGCGAGTTCCGCGAGATGTCGTCCGACCTGCTGCGCACGCTGAAGCGCACCGGGTTCAGCGACCAGGAAATCGCCGCTGTGCACGGCGTTGGAGAGGAGCTCGTGCGGCAGCGGCGCGTCGAGGAAGGGCTCGTCACCTCGTACAAGCGAATCGACACGTGCGCTGCCGAATTCGAGTCGTTCACCCCGTACATGTACGGAACGTACGAGTACGCGTGCGAGGCCGACCCTACGACCAACAAGAAGGTGGTCATCCTCGGCAGTGGGCCGAACCGGATCGGCCAGGGTATCGAGTTCGACTATTGTTGCTGCCATGCCGTCTTCGGGTTCCGCGAGGAAGGTTTCGAGACGGTGATGGTCAACTGCAATCCGGAGACGGTGTCGACCGACTACGACACAGCCGACCGTCTGTACTTCGAGCCGCTGACGTTCGAGGACGTCATGTCCATCATCGAGCGCGAGCGCAGCGGCGGCGGCAGTGTTTCCTGTGTGGTCCAGTTTGGCGGTCAGACGCCCCTCAAGCTCGCGCTCGCGCTGCAGGATGCGGGTGTGGACGTGCTCGGGACGTCGCCCGATTCCATCGATCTCGCCGAAGATCGGCGGCGTTTCTCGCAGTTGCTGTGGGAACTCGGGGTACCTCAGCCGTCCAGCGGTACTGCCATTTCGCGCGAGGAAGCGCGCGAGGTGGCTGAGCGGGTCGGCTATCCGGTCGTGGTGCGTCCGTCGTACGTGCTGGGTGGACGCGGCATGGCGATCGTATTCGACGCGGGCGCGCTCGATCGCTACATGATCGGTGCGGTCGACGTGTCACACGATCGGCCCGTGCTGATCGATCGGTTTCTCGAGGATGCTTTCGAGTTCGATGTCGATGCCGTAGCGGATGCATCGGGTGCAGTGGTCATCGGCGGCATCATGGAGCACATCGAAGAAGCGGGCATCCACTCGGGCGACAGTTCGTGCGTGGTTCCGCCGTTCATGGTGGCCGAGCGCCATCTGGTGACCATTCGCGACTACACGCGCCGCATCGCCCGCGCACTCAAGGTTGTCGGCTTGATGAACATCCAGTACGCCATCAAGGACGACACCGTCTACGTACTCGAGGTGAATCCTCGATCGTCACGCACGGTGCCGTATATCTCGAAGGCGACGGGCGTGCCGCTGGCCAAGATTGCCGCGCGAGTCGCCGCCGGAAGAACGCTGGTCGACCTCGGCCTGGTGGAAGACCTCGAGGTTCACGGCGTCTTCGTCAAGAGCCCTGTCTTTCCGTGGGTGCGGTTCCCCGGCGTCGATACGATTCTCGGTCCGGAGATGAAGTCGACGGGCGAGGTCATGGGATGCGCCGACAATTTCGGGGCCGCGTTCGGCAAGGCGATGATGGGCGCAGGCCAGCGGCTTCCGCAGGAAGGGTGCGTCTTCATCAGCGTCAACAACAGCGACAAGCAGACGGTGCTCCCGATTGGGCGCGATCTCGCGCAGCTTGGATTTGCGCTGACCGCGACGAGGGGGACGGCAGCGTTCCTGCGGGCCCACGGCATCAACGTCGATGTCGTATACAAGGTCAACGAGGGGCGTCCGAACGTCGCGGATCAGATCGTCAACCGCAAGATCGACCTCGTCATCAACACGCCTCTGGGCCGTGACTCGTTCTTCGATGACCGTTCGGTAAGACGAGCCGCAACGATGGCGCAAATCCCGTGCATCACGACGCTCACGGGAGCATCGGCTGCGGTGAGCGCGATCAAGGCCCTGCGCGCGCAGACACTCTCTGTGCGCTCGTTGCAGGACTATTACGCGGGAGTGGAGGCTGGCGCTTAAATACCAGGCCTCAGGCCTCAGGGGCCAGACCACAGGGCTGTCCAAGGCACCAGGTAGTAGGCGCAAGGCATCTGTAGAGCGCACGCTTTAGCGTGCGCGGTCGGCATGCAATGAGGAACGTTCGACTGCGGCAACTCGCGTCTGTGGTCTGTGCGCTGTTCCTCCTGGTGTCCGTCGATCTGGCCGCCCAGCGGTTTCGCGCGACCATTGACACCGTTCAAGTCAGCGTAACGGTGACCGACGCGAGCGGCCGGCTCATCACGGGTCTCTCGCGTGATGATTTCGAAGTGTTCGAGGACGGGACCCCCCAGCCAATCACGGTGTTCACGGACGAGCGTGTCCCGATCAGCCTCGGCGTGCTCCTCGATTCGAGCGACAGCATGCGCGGGCAGCGGATTACCGACGCCCGTGGCGGCCGTCGATCGGTTTGTCTCGACGTTGCTCGAGCCGGGAGACGAAGCCTTCATCGCCGCGTTCAATCACAAGCCGCGTCTCGTCAGTGCCTGGACGCAGCCGCCTGCAGTGCTGGCTCGCAGTCTCGACCAGCTGTTTGCGTCCGGCGCTACCGCCCTCTATGACGCGCTCGTCGCGTCGGCGCCGCTGTTCGGACGCCGTTCACATGCCCGTGCAGCGCTGATCGTGATTTCGGACGGGGTCGACACGGCGAGTGACGTTTCGCTGCGGCGGGCGAGCGACATCGTTCGTCGCTTCGAGCCTCTCGTGTACGCGATCGCCATCGACTCGGAGAGAGCCTCGCCGGCCGCACGCGTCAATCCTGAGGCGCTGCGCGAGATCACGGCGACGAGCGGCGGCTACACGGAGGTGGTGCGAACGTCAGCCGATCTCGGACCGGCCACCGAGCGCATCGCCAACGAGCTGAACAAGCAGTACACGCTTGGATACACGCCTTCGCGACCGCCCGACGGCGGCTGGCGGGGGATACGCGTGCGCGTGCACAATGGGGACTACTTCACGCGCGCCCGACGAGGGTATTTCAGTGCCAGGAAGCAGTAGGCAGTAGCCAGTCGGCGCCTCTCCCTCGGCGGCGCGTCGGCTCCATTCGCGGGTTAGTCAGACCGCAGCATCGACAATACTCAGGTTCCTTGCGTAAATTTCCGTCCCCTCTTGATCTCCAATTCGCTCGCAGTAGTCTTTGGCCATGACGGTGAAATGGTGCGCTTGGTCTCGGTGGCCAGCTCGATAGTGCACGCTGCCAAGCAGTCCGTATGTCTTGGGGAGCAAGTGGTCCACGCCTTGCCCCGTCAAGCCGTCTACTTCCTCCAGCGTCTGCTCGAGTCTTCTGATTGCGGACGAGTAATTGCCATTTGTCGCATCGGCTTCCGAAGCGAGTAATGACTCTTGCCACTGAATGAGAATGTTCTGCTCCGGCGGGCCCTGGATCTGGGCGATCAATGATCCGTCGCCCAGAGCCGTTGCTGCCGAGGCGACCCCGATCATGCCTTCGGCCCACCATTTCATTCGAGAAGGATCCGATCGGACCGATGGCGGCAAGGTTGTCCAGGTCGGAAAGAGCGCGATAACGCGCGGCATGTAGCTTTTTAATAGCTTCTTTAGATCCTGAGCGTTCGACCCCGTGGCTGCGTCGAACAACGTATCTCGCAGCTCGTCATCGGTCAGTGTCTTCGCGCGCAGGTTGAAGAATCCCATCACTCCTCCGCGTTGATGCGGATCCCATGCGGTGAACGACCAGCGTTCACCAGCGGCCGCTCAGGATTGCATCGGCGTCTGGTGCATGCCGTGTTAGGCCGATGCTTCAAGCAGCTTGCACTGCTGCCGCCGGTGCTGACCGAAGCCTCCGATCGCGCACGAGGCCGTAGGACCACGCCGTCAGACTGGCCAGTACGATAGCCACGAGTACGGTCACAACGAACGATGCATCGATGCCGCTCTCCCATACTAGTGGCGGCATCGTAGCACTCATCTGCCACTCTGGCCGGCCAGTGAGCCACCATCGCGTAAGGACCACGACATTACCTGCGGAATGTAAGACCAACGCCGGCCAGATCGAGTCTGCCGCCCAGGTCAGCCCTCCGTACATCGCCGACACAGCGATGTAATAGGGCAGCATCAGCAAGACGTCGCCGGGATGGTTCGGAAAGTGCAGCAGGCCGAACAATGCTCCGCTCGCGACAATCGCGACTGCCACTCCGAATCGGCGACTGATGATGCTTTGCATGTAGCCGCGAAAGGCGGATTCCTCGGTGACTCCCGCGACCACCGATTGCATAGCCAGCAGCGCAAACATCGTGGCGACGGGCATGCCGGCCGGAGTGCTGATTGGGGCACCCACCGGGAGCTGCACGAGGCGCGCGATGACCGCCAGGAGAGCCAGGATCGCAGCGAACCCGAGCAACCCCGCTGGCAACGCGGCACGCCACACGATGCCTGGCAATCGGTTCGCTCGAAGATTCTCTCGACGGCGTTCGGCCCCAGCCGTCCCCCATCGACCGCCGATGAATCCGAAGTAGGCCCACAGGTAGAGCGTCATCGGCACAATGGCCCACGGCACCAGTAATCCGATACGCAGGTTCCATCCGCTGAGACCGCTGATGCGCCCGAATCCAGCCCATGGCAGGCTACCGGTGAGCAGTACAAGGATGGCGGTACCAGCCGCCGCGAGAACGGTTGCCATTCACGCCTCCTTGTATTCGGTCAACGTTCGCGCTGAGCCGCGCCGGGTGCCGTCACGATTTCACCGGCAACCGGCGTCGGCTCCAGCGCATGTTGGGCCGTTTGTTCCACACGTGCTATCCCAGTTCCAGAAAAGTGACCTCGGCTTGTGCCTCGAACCTACGGAGGTCATCCACACGGTCCCTCAACAACCGAGCGATGTCAAACGTCGTGCAGTTGCCCACGCGAAGCCATACGACCTTCGGCGGCGCCCCATGCAGGACACTCAAACGATGAAAATCCTCGTCCTTCGTGACGAGCACGCAGCCGTACTCGCGAGCCAGTTGCCAAATGGCGGAATCACCCGTGCCACTCTTGCCGAGGAGACGAACGTGCAGGGAATCGGGGAAGAGATCGCGCAAGGCAGTCACCAACTCTTCGGACAACTGTTCGTCGAAGAGCAGGCGCACGACTCAGGCGGCGGGAATACCCAGTGTGCGGCGCTCGCGCTCAGCTGCGTACGCCAAGCACGCCCGGATGTCTTCCCGCGTGAGTTGCGGGAAATCGGCGAGGATTTGATCTTCTGACATCCCGCCCGCCAAGTACCCCAGGATGTCACCCACGGTGATACGAGTCCCCCGGACGCAGGGCTTGCCGAACCGGACATCCGGGGTGAGCGTGATGCGCTCCAACGAGCTCATGCGCCAAGTTTACGGTAACCACCTCGCCAACAGCAAAAGGCGGTTCGCGTTCGTGTCTTGAAGTTTCATCGGCCCAACGTTCGAAATGAGCCGCGCGCCGCGGCGACATGATGGCACGGACCGTCAGAAGCGTCGGCTCCATTTCGGTGTTAGGCCGATCGTTCTTCGTTGCCGACAACGGTGATGTCGTTTACGGTGCACCAGTTCCTCAGTGCTCGCTCTGTGGATTCGGCCTCGAATGCGTACCATTTGTCCAGACAGCCCTCCGACGCCAAGAGTTCCTTGAAGCGCGCGTAGGCGCCGCGATGCCGAAAGAACTGCTCAACTCTGTTGTACAGCCCCGGTAGTGCCTCCGCAGCAAAACGGAGCGCGAGATCATTTCCGAGGTCAAGGTCATTCTTGTGGGGTATCGCGATGTAGCGGTCTGACGTTTCTAGATCTTCCGGAATTTCTTCCTCAAGCGGATTCAATTCGGAGATCCAGTGGATAGTGCCGGTGTCGATGGAAATATAGGCTTGGTGCTCCATGGGAGCAGCAAAGCTGACGAAGTCGAATGCCGCCGAAAGATCTTCATATTTCACGGTTACCACGATTCAGCTTTCGTATTCGGCCCAACGTTGTATAGGTGGACAGCACCAATCCGTGGTCATCTGTCGCAAGCGTGCCGAGTCAGCCGCCTACCGCACGACTTGAGCGGAGATTATCCGTCTGAATTGCTCGCGGCGAAGCCTCGTGAACACACACACTTTCGAGGATTCCTTCGAGCAAAGCCGACGAATTGCCGCTGGCGCCATGAAGCCGGAATTCCGAGATTGGACCGCGAGCGCCAATTGCCGGTCCTGTCCTGACCCAGCGCCTGTAGCGGACGCTGACGCTCACGAAAAAATTGCCACGCTCGCAGGCTTCCAGGGTGGCCGTTTTTGCCACCGTGCTCTGCAAGTGATTGGCTACCGGCATCCGGCCATGGCCGGCACGATTGCATTGTGCGTCGCATGGCGTCGATCGCACTGCTGCCTGCGCTCGCGCTCGTCTGCGGCGTGGTGAGCGGACTGTGGTTGGATACCGTGCCGGACGCCCGAGCGTTGCTGCTCCTGCTGCTCGCCGCGGCGTCGGTCACGTGGTGCGTTGCTCGTCTTCATTCCTTCACTCTGCCAATCCTGCTGTGCGGTTTCTTTCTGGCGGGTGCAACGGTGTCCGCCGACGCGCGTGACCGGGCACTTCACACGCCGCTTCGTGCCCTCCTGGATCGCCAACTGTGGGAGCTTCGCGATCGATGATCCGGAGCCCGCGGTCAGACACGATCCGCTGGCGATTCGCGCGCTGCTCGTCGAGGACGGCGCGTCGCAAGACGATTTCGCGATACTGCGTGCGCTCGTCGTTGCCGTGCGCGTCGGCGGCGAATGGCAGCCCACTCGCGGAGGCGTGACTTTCAGTGTGGGCGGTCGTCCGTCTTTGGACCAGATCGTTCAATGGCGAGCGGGTCGCACGATCGAGACGTTCGCGACGTTTCGGCGTCCATCGAGGTACCTGAACGAGGGTGTCCCCGACTTCGAGCGGCAGCTCGCGCTGGACGGGACGACGCTGTTCGGTTCGATCAAGAGCGGACGGCTCGTCGAGGTGACGTCGGCCGGCGGCGCCATCCAGGAAATTGCGGGTGAGGCGCGCCTTCACGTGCGACGCAGCATCGAGCGGTGGGTGGCGCCCCACAACAACGTCTCGGCGGCAATCGTCACCGCCGTGCTGATTGGGGACCGTACGGCGCTGCCGGACGAGGTCCGGCTGCGCCTCCAGGCGGCCGGAACGTACCACGTCATCGCAATTTCGGGCGGAAACATCGGCATACTCGCGGCGCTCGTGCTTGGAGCGCTACTGGTGTGCGGCGTGACCGGTCGCAGTGCGGCGCTCGCCACGCTTGTCGTGCTCGTCGTGTATGCACAAATCGTGAACGGCGGCCCATCGGTGTGGCGCGCCACGTTCATGGCCGTCCTCTATTTCGGCGCACGGTTGCTCGACCACCGGACTCCGGCATGGAACACTGTGGCCATAGCCGGTGCGGTTGCGCTCTGCGCGCGTCCGCTCGACGTGCGCGACGTCGGGTTCATGCTGACGTTCGGCGCCACCGCCGCCTTGCTCGAGGCGGGTCGAAGAACCACAGGGTTGTCCCCACGCTCCCGCGCGGGTCGATGGGTCATCGCGTCGCTGGTGGCGTCCGTAGCGGTGGAGGCCGCGCTGCTGCCTGTGAATGCGTGGGCCTTTTCGCGCGTGACCAGCGCCGGTCTCGTGCTCAATCTCGTCGCGGTCCCTGTGATGGGGCTGGTTCAGATATGCGGCATATGTGTGTCGGTCCTCAGCGGAGTCGAATTCATCGCAAGACCAGCTGGCTGGATCGGTCATCTTGCGGCAGTTGCTCTGGTCGACAGCGCCCGCCTGGTCGAAGCCGTGCCTTCTCTGACGATGCGCGTGCCGCCTCCGCCGGTTCCGCTGGTGCTGACGTACTACGCTGCGCTTGGGGCGGCGCTCTGGATGCGCGGCCTCCCTCGGCTCGGATCTGTTGTCGTTGCGGGCGCGGCGGCCGCCGGGCTCGTCAGCGGTCAGCCGGCAGGCTGGCTGACATCTGTCCCGGATTCGCGGTCGCTGCGCGTAACCGCGTTCGACGTCGGACAGGCGGACGCCACGCTGCTCGAGTTTCCGAATCGTTCGAAGTTCCTCGTGGACGCGGGTGGCGTGCCGTTCGGCAGCACCGGGTTCGACGTCGGAAGCCGAGTCCTTTCACCCGCGCTGTGGGCCCGCGGGTTGCGGAGGCTCGACACACTGGTGCTTACGCATGGCGATCCCGATCACATCGGTGGAGCACCAGCCATAGTGGACGACTTCGCGCCATCGGAGGTCTGGGAAGGTATCCCTGTCCCGCACCACCGCGGACTGCAGGTGCTGCTCACGCAAGCGCGCGAGGCGAATGCGCGCATCGAGGGGAAGTTCGCGGGTGATGAGTTCACGATTGGCGGCGCCCGGATTCGGGTGTTGCACCCGTCCCTGCCCGATTGGGAGCGCCAGCGCGTGCGTAATGACGACTCGGTGGTCCTGGAGGTGCGATATGACGACGTCGCCATCGTGCTCCTGGGCGACGTCGGCGCAGCCACCGAACGCGCGATCCTTCCGCTGATGACGCCAGCGCGTCTGCGCATCCTCAAGGTGGCGCATCACGGCAGCCGCACGTCGACATCACAAGAACTGATCGACGGATGGCGTCCTCAGATTGCCGTCATCAGCTGCGGCCGCGGCAACACGTTCGGCCACCCGGCACCGGAAGTCCTCCGACGCCTCGAGTCGATTGGCGCTGCGATCTACAGGACCGACCTGGACGGGCAAATCACGATCGACACAGACGGTATGCACGTGCGAGTGAGTACCTATGTCGGGGAGCAGAAATGACGGATGCGCCTTCCTGGCCGCACCGCAGGCACTGCCCGGAAACACAGCGCGCTCGCTTCTTGCACGGCCGGTCTCCGATTCGCGGCCGCGGAAAAACGCTCGCAGTTGCCCGACGACTGTCGTCTCGTGAGCGACGATGCTCCCAACGGGAGTTGGACGGACTCAGTCGAACTGGCCGCTGCGGCGTTTTTGTGCTTCGGGTGTCGCGGCGCTCATAGTCGCCCGTCCGGTGCAAAAAGCGACCGCGCTGTAAGAGGACGGCACAGCGTGTCGGGGGGCAGCCGCCTGCGCAAGCGGCACGCAATGCGAAGCATGGAAATCGGCTGAGCGACGTTTTCGCGGCGAGTTCCGTCCTCGCGTTCTCGTTGCTCGAAGTACACCCGGCGCTTCTTGCCGTGTGACGGATGGCGCGCGAATGAGCTGTTACTCGCCGCGATTGCGAGAGAGCTGGAAGCGGAAGGCGATTTCCGGCGCGCAGCGCCGGCGGTTGACCCGCGACATGCTGTGGCGTCTGAATCGGAGACTGGCCCCGCAAGAAGCGACCGCGCTGTATTTCAGGCGTCCTGTTTGAGCCGCTGCCATTCATCTTCCATCTCGGCCAGCGTCGCATCCTGCAGCGAACGGCCGCGTGCGGCGAACGCCTGCTCGAGCGCGTCGAAGCGTCCCGTGAACTTCTCGTTGGCCCGGCGGAGTGCAGCCTCCGGCTCGATGCCCAGCTTGCGCGAAAGGTTCGCGATGGCGAAGAGCAGATCCCCCATTTCCTCCTCCGCTCGCGACAGATGTCCGGTCGCCCCCGACTCGACCTCCTGTCGTACCTCTGCGACTTCCTCCTCGATCTTGTCGAGCACGTCTTCGGCGCGTGTCCAGTCGAATCCAACTGCCGCCGCGCGTGCACTGATTTCGTAGGCTCTGAGCAGCGCAGGCAGCGTCTTCGGCACACCGCTCAGCGTCGTCTTCGGCCGCACGGGATCGCGACCCTCAGCGGCGCGTTCGCGAGCCTTCATGGTTTCCCAGCGCTCGATCACCTCACTGCTCGTGATGGAATCGTCTCCGCGCTGCCGCGCAAACACGTGGGGGTGACGGCGAACGAGCTTGTCGCAAATCGCGTCGATGGCGTCCGCGATGGAAAACTCGCCAGACTCCTCTGAGATCTGCGCGAGAAAGACGGCCTCGTAGAGGTAATCGCCCAGCTCTTCGCGAAGGGCGGCGGGGGAGCCGCCCTCGATCGCCTCGAGCACCTCGTAGGTTTCCTCGAGCACGAACGGCCTGAGCGAGGCGAGCGTCTGCTCGCGGTCCCACGGGCAGCCATCGGGTGCGCGCAGCGCGCGCATGATGGCTACGAGTCGGTCGAAGCTCGTCCCGGCGGTCTCAGCCATGATGTCTCCGGGGGCGTATGCTACTTTAGACAGGGACGTGTAACCTGAGTCGCAGATCGTCATGACGGAACATACTTCGCCCTCCGGCGATCAGGCCGGCGAATCCTCCAGCATCAGCTTCGTCGCATTCATATTGTCTTTGGCGCACACCGCGGCGGTCCACTTCGGCGACGTGCCCGATCCGGTGAGTGGCGAGCAGGGGCCGGCGAATCTTCCGGCGGCCCAGCAGATGATCGACATTCTTTCGCTTCTCGACGAGAAGACGCGCGGCAATCTGACCGCAGAGGAGCGGCAACTGCTCGAACAGGTGCTGTTCGAGCTGCGGATGCGTTATGTCGAGGCGACGACCGGCATTTCCGGTCCTTCGGCTGAGCCGAAGTCACGCATCATCATTCCTTGAGCCTCGAGCCAACTCGGGCCAGCCCCGAGCGAAGTCGCGGGGCCGGCCCCGAGCCCAGTCGAGGGGTGAATGCCCGCATCACGTTTCTCGGTACCGGTACTTCGTCCGGCGTGCCGAGCATCGGCTGCACATGCGCGGTGTGCCTGTCCGCCGATCCACACGACAAGCGTCTGCGCCCGTCAATCCACGTCGACGTAGCGGAACACGCGTCGATCCTGGTGGACACCTCACCCGATCTGCGGCAACAGGCGCTCACGTACGGCCTCACACGCGTGGACGCCATTCTCTTCACGCACAGCCACGCGGATCACATCCTCGGGCTCGACGAGATCCGGCGTTTCAACTTCATGCAGCGCGGTGCGATCCCGTGTTACGCCACTGCCGATGTATGGACGAACATCCGCCAGACATTCCATTACATATTCGATGGCGTGCCGCGCCTCGGAGGCGGCATTCCCTTGATCGAGGCGCACGAGATCCATGGCGCGTTCGAGGTTGGAGGCGTTCGAGTGGTGCCGGTGCCGCTCCTCCACGGCAATATGCCGATCCTTGGCTTCCGCTTTGGAAGTCTCGCGTATCTGACGGACTGCAGCGCCATCCCTGACGAGTCGTGGCCTCTCGTGGAACGCGTGGACACGCTGGTCATCGATGCTCTTCGCGACAAGAAGCACCCGACGCACTTCAACGTGGACGAAGCGCTGGCGGCGATTGCGAAGATCGCGCCGCGTCGTGCGTACCTCACACACATGGCACACGATCTCGGACATGCCCAGACGAACGCGCGTCTGCCTGTCGGTGTTGAACTGGCATATGATGGCCTCGTGCTCGACGCCATTGTCGACGCGTCGTAGCCCGCATGGACGTCCTGCACTTTCCCGATGATGCGCGGCCGCCCTGGCTGGTGCATCCGGTGCTCGCGCTCGGCAACTTCGACGGCCTGCATCGCGGACATCTCAAGATCGTCGAGCGGGTGAGGCGCGGTGCAGCCGAGCACGGTGGCACGCCGATGGCGATGACGTTCGACCCCCATCCGCCTCGCGTGGTTCGCCCCGACAAGGCGCCGCCGCTCCTGATGACGCTCCCGCAGCGCCTTGACGCACTCGAGCGCGCCGGCATGCGCGCCGTTGCGGTCGTTCGTTTTACACGCGAGCTGTCACAGTGGGAGCCGGAGACGTTCGTGCGCACCGTGCTCGTGGACTGGCTGCACGTGTCGGAAGTATGGGTCGGCGCCAACTTCCTTTTCGGCCACGATCGGAGCGGCAACTTTTCGCTGCTGCGTACGCTCGGTCAGCGCTACGGCTTTCGCGCCGACAAGATCGACCCGGTCCGCTACAAGGAATTCGTCGTCAGCAGTACACGGATCAGGCGATTGGTGGCGGAAGGCCGCGTGGATGAGGCGGGTGCGCTGCTGGGACACTCCTACGCGCTGGCCGGCACGATCGTCGAGGGACGCCGGCGCGGCCGCGAATTGGGTTTTCCCACAGCCAACCTGCAGACCGACAACGAACTGATTCCGCCGCACGGCGTTTACGCGACGACATTGACTGTGGACGGGATCGTGCACGCCGCAATCACCAACATTGGCGTGAATCCCACGTTTGGCGACAATGGGGCCACCACGATCGAAACGCACGTACTGCACTACAACCGCGAGCTCTACGGTCAGCGCGTACAGCTCGGATTCGTCCAGCGTCTGCGCGACGAGCGCCGCTTCGACGACGTGGACGCGCTGCGGGCACAGATCGAAGCAGACTGCCGGCGCGCCGAACGGTTGTTCACGCGACTTTCTGTATGAAAACGGACCGTTCACACTTCTCAGTTCTCGCTTCTCGGTTCGTGTTCACGTTCGGTTCGGGGTTCGGCGCGCGGCCGAACCTGAACACGAACAGAGCACAGAGAACTGGGAAGTGTGAACATCGATTCGTATGATTCAGTTGTTCAACACGCTGACGCGCAAGGAAGAGCCGTTCGCACCCTCCCTCGATAACGTCGTGCGCATGTACGCATGCGGCCCCACGGTGTATGCCCGCGCACACATCGGAAACTTCCGGACATACGTATGCCTCGATGTGCTGCGCCGCACGCTCGAGTACGTGTCGGGCTACGAGGTGCGGGAGGCGATCAACTACACCGACGTCGACGACAAGACGATTGCCGGTGCGAACGAGGCCGGCGTGTCGCTCCGCGAATACACCGGGCAGTGGATTCAGGCGTTCCGCGACGATAGCCTGCGATTGGGGATCGAGGAGCCGGAGGAAAGGCCTCGCGCGACCGACGAACGGAATCTCGGCGCGATGGGCGACATGATTCTGGCCCTCGAGCGCAACGGCCATACCTACAGGCGCGACGGGTCGATCTATTTCCGCATCGCGAGCTTCCCCCAGTACGGCCGTCTGGCCAGGCTGGACCGCGAGGGGATGCAGGACGGCGCGAGCGTGGACGTGGACGAGTACTCCAAAGACAATCCGCGCGACTTCGTGCTGTGGAAAGGGGCGCGTCCAGGCGAGCCGTCGTGGGACTTCGGGACCGGCCCCGGTCGCCCCGGCTGGCATATCGAGTGCTCCGCGATGGCGCTCCGGCTGCTTGGCGAGCCGCCGATCGATCTCCATGCGGGTGGCATCGACCTCGTCTTTCCGCATCACGAGAATGAGATCGCGCAGAGCGAGGGCGCCAGCAATCGTGAGTTCGCGCGCGTCTGGATGCACGTGGAGCACCTGTTTGTCGAGGGCGAGAAGATGTCGAAATCGCTCGGCAACACGTACACGCTGGCCGACGTCGTGGCGCGCGGACACCGGCCGTCGGCGCTCCGGTATCTGCTGCTGTCGTCGCACTACCGCAAGCAGCTCAACTTCACCTGGACCGGGATGGATCAGGCAGAAGAGGCGATTCGCCGGATTGTCGATTTCCTGGCGCGGCTCGAGGCGGTGGATGGTGACGGCGGACCCTTGAAGGTCGCCGAAGTCGTGGAAAACGCTCGCAAGGCATTCAAATCGGCGCTCGAACACGATCTGAACACTGCGGCTGCGCTGGCGGCGGTCTACGATCTGGTCCGGGATGTGAATGCAGCGATTGACGCGCGCGCGATATCGGCGGCCGACGCAAAGGCCGTGCGACAGGCGATCGAGGAGTTCGATCGCGTGCTCGGGGTGGTGAGCCTCCGGCAGGCCGAGGATGCGAATCCTCCGATGCCGGTGGAGGAGATCGAGCGCCTGATCGAGGAGCGCCAGGCCGCCCGCCGGCGGCGCGACTTCGCGGCTGCCGACGGCATCCGGCGACAACTGGCCGATCGGGGCGTGCTGCTCGAAGACAACCCGGGGGGCACGCGCTGGAAAAAGAAATGAGCACGATGACATCGCCGACGACCGTCCCGTCCGTGAAAACGGCCCTGCCTGGCCCGAGGGCGAAGGCCATCATCGAACGGGATGGGCGTGTGGTGTCGCCGTCGTACACGCGCGATTACCCGCTCGTGATCGCGAGGGGTTTCGGTGCCGCCGTCGAGGATGTCGACGGAAATGTGTTCCTCGATTGCACATCCGGAATCGCCGTCACCGCGACCGGCCACTCCCACCCCGAAGTCGTGCACGCCATCGTCGAGCAGGCGCAAAAGTTCCTTCACATGTCGGGCACGGATTTCTACTACGAGCCGCAGGTGCGACTGGCGGAGGAGCTGTCGGCGATAGCCCCGATGCCAGGGCCGCACCGGTCGTTCTTCGGCAACTCGGGGACCGAAGCCAACGAGGCTGCGCTCAAGCTCGCGAAGTACTGCACGAAGCGGCAGAACGTTATTGCCTTCCTCGGCGCCTTTCACGGGCGTTCGATGGGTTCCCTTGCAGCCACGGCAAGCAAGGTAATTCAGCGCAAAGGCTTTTCGCCGATGGTTCCGGGGACGTATCACGCGCCGTACGCCGACTGTTACCGCTGTCCGGTCAACGCGACTCCTGATTCCTGCGCCGCCGAGTGTCTCAACTTCATCGAGCAGCAGCTTTTCGTGCACCTCGTTTCGCCGGACGAAGTGGCGGCGCTGATCGTCGAGCCAATACAGGGCGAGGGCGGCTACATCGTTCCGCCAAACGTGTTCCTGCAACGGCTGCGCGATCTCACACGGCAGCACGGAATCCTGCTCATCGTGGACGAGGTGCAATCGGGCATGGGGCGTACCGGGCGAATGTTTGCGATCGAGCATTCCGGCGTCGAGCCCGACATCGTCAGCATCGGGAAGGGGATTGCGTCAGGACTCCCGCTTGGAGTGATCACAGCGTCCGCGGCTGTCATGTCGTGGCCGCCCGGGTCGCACGCGAGCACATTTGGCGGCAACCCTGTTTCATGCGCCGCATCGCTCGCGACGATCCGGCTCCTCCGCGATGGCCTCGTGAGGAATGCAGAAGTCGTGGGGGCGCACATGATGCAGGGGCTACGGGTGCTCATGGACCGGCATCCACTGATCGGCGATGTGCGCGGGCGCGGCCTGATGATCGGGATCGAGCTGGTGCGCGATCGGCAGACAAAGGAGCGCGCCACGACCGAGCGCAACGCGCTGGTGCAGGAATGCTTCAGGCGCGGGCTGCTCGTTCTGGGAGCGGGCCGCAATGCCATCCGGCTCTCGCCGCCGCTTGTGTTCAGCAAACAGCACGCCGACACCGCGATCGAGATCCTCGACCAGGCGCTCAGGGCGCTCGCCCCGCGTTGAATCACGAAGGGTGGGCAACGCACCGTAGGGGGGGCCAACCGCAGGCCGGGTCCTTCGGACCCGGCGGGCGACTTCGTGGTTCGGCCCGGGACATGCGTACCCTCAGGGGCATGCAGGTCGATCCGCGCCAATCTCTCGGTAAAATGGGCGAAACACTTGCCTGCAGCGAGCTATGTCGCCGGGGGTACGCGATTCTTGCCCGCCGTCACCGCACGCGATACGGCGAGATCGACATCATTGCGCGCGAGGGGGAGACGATCGTGTTCATCGAGGTCAAGGCGCGGCGGGACGTTGCGTTTGGCGGGGCGGGCGCCGCGGTAACGATGTGGAAGCAGCGGCGTATTGTGCGGATGGCGAGCGACTATCTGGCGCGACATGGCCTGCTGGAGGTACCGTGCCGGTTCGACGTCGTTGCCATCGACTTTGATGAGGGCCGTCCCCGCATCGAGGTTTACAAGCACGCGTTCACCGGGTGAACCTGAGAACCGTTGTTCATGTCTGAACTCCGCAAAGACCCCGTGACCGGCCGCTGGGTGATCATCTCCACCGATCGCCGGAAGCGTCCCACCGATTTCCGGCTCGAACCGGTGGGGATTGCTGCCCGAGACGACTCGTGTCCGTTCTGTGAGGGGCACGAGGAGATGACGCCGAGGGAGCTGCTGGTATACGGCCGCAACGGCAGCGCCCCGGACACGAGGGGCTGGACGCTGCGGGTTGTTCCCAATCAGTTTCCCGTGCTGCGCGTTGAGGGAGGCCTCGACCGGCGTGGCGAGGGGCTCTTCGACAAGATGAACGGCATCGGCGCCCACGAAGTCATCATCGAGTCGCCGCGCCACGAGGACACGCTGGCGTCGATGGACGAGCGCGCGGTCGAGCAGGTCCTGTCGGCCGCGGCGGCGCGCGTCCAGGATCTCAAGCGCGACCGGCGATTCCGGTACGTGATCATCTTCAAGAACCACGGCGCCGCGGCGGGTGCCTCGCTGGAGCACTCGCACACGCAGCTCATCGCGCTGCCGATTGTGCCGCGCGAAGTGCGCGACGAGGTGGACGGCTCGCGGCTGCATTTCCAGACGAAGGAACGGTGTGTCTTCTGCGACATCCTGCAGCAGGAGTCCACCGACGGCCGTCGGGTGATTGCGGAGAACGCGGATGTGGTGGCGCTCGCTCCGTATGCGCCGCGGTTTCCGTTCGAGACGTGGATTCTGCCGAAGCGTCATCAGGCGCTCTTCGAGGACGCGCCGCGCCACGAGTACGTGTCGCTGGCCCGGATGCTGGGCGACATCCTTCGCCGGATGAACAAGGCCCTCCAGTTTCCGCCGTACAACCTGCTGATCCACAGCGCACCCGTCGCGGAGGCTGCCGGCGAGTATTACCACTGGCACGTGGAAATTATTCCGAAGCTGACCAAGGTGGCCGGGTTCGAGTGGGCCACCGGGTTTTATCTGAACCCGACGTCGCCCGAGGAGGCCGCCCTGGTGCTCCGCGACATTCGTACGCCCTAACCTTGATGGCGTGAATTCGCTACGATATGATCGATGTTCGTCGCGAGCGGGAATAACTCAGTGGTAGAGTGCGACCTTGCCAAGGTCGAAGTCGCGGGTTCGAATCCCGTTTCCCGCTCCATTCACCTCCGTGCGGGTGACCTCGCTACAGTCCAGCATCATTCCTGACGGCGCCGTCGCCAAGTGGTAAGGCAGAGGTCTGCAAAACCTCCATCTCCGGTTCAAATCCGGACGGCGCCTCCAATTCTAAGTTCAGTTGACACTGTCGCTTGCGGGCGGTGCGCCTTCCAGCCCTGCCGCCGTTTGTAGTCCACTGTGGTCCAGAACGATGAACAATTCACGCTCGACCGCTTCGATGGCTTTGCGGTGCGACGCATCAACGGCGTGCGTGTAGATGTTGAGCGTCGTTGCAATGCTCGCGTGGCCTCAGAAGCCCCACCCGCGCTGGGCGAAATCGTCCGTGTGCGCTCGCGCCGTTACCTCGTCGAAGCGGTGGATCCCGCCGAACCCGGCACGGCTGACCAGTCCCTGGTGCGGCTCTCCTGTCTTGAAGACGATGCCGAAGGCGAGGAGCTGACGGTCCTCTGGGAGCGCGAGCTCGATGCCCGTCGCATGAACGAGGCGGACTGGTCTAAGCTCGCCGCCGGCCAGTTCGACCCGCCGCGCTGGTTCGCGGCGTACTACAACACTCTGCGCTGGAATGCGGTCACTTCCACGGATCCCAAACTGTTTCAGGCGCCCTACCGCGCTGGTATCAAAGTTGACGCCTATCAACTGGAACCGCTCCGAAAGGCGCTGCTGCTACCGCGGGTGAATCTGTTCATCGCAGACGACGTGGGCCTCGGCAAGACGATAGAAGCCGGCCTCATCGTTCGCGAGCTTCTCATGCGCCAGCGCGTCCGCCGGATCGTCGTCGCGGCCCCCTGTGGCTACCGAGAAGTCGATACGGCTGTAGATCGACACGCGCTCGAGGACCTGCGATGCTCGACGGCCCTCTTCGGCACGCCATAGCCCACCAGGAAACGCAACGCCGGCGGTTCAAGCTCATTTGCACGAGCAATAGGCTTCAAAACAGCGGGGCAGTGCTGTGGGAGTGTCGGTAGCCGGCACGCGCCGACTTGCGGTTATGCCGCGACGCGGTCGTAGCGGTGATGTAGGCCGCCGACTTCTGGAATGGCGACAATGCGACCGGCTGACGGTGGTGTGACCGCGCGCGGGCGCGGCGCGTCCTTGCCGAGCCCGAGATGTGTTCGCGAGCGCATGTAGTATGCAACGTACCCGGCGAGCACTCGACGAAGCCCCGTTGCGTTTACCACGATGACGTGATCGAGGCACTCGCGTCGGATCGAGCCAATGACGCGCTCCGCGTAGGCGTTCTGCCACGGCGAGCGCGGCGCTGTGCGAACTGAAACGGCCTGCGTGTTCATTGCGGCGATGGTGGTGGCGACCTCTGCAAAGACCGAATCGCGATCGTGAAGCAGATACCGAGGCGCGTCGTTCTCTGGAAAGGCGTTGCGAAGCTGCTGTGCCGTCCAAGCCGCTGTTGGATGCTCGGTGACCGCCACGTGGACGATCCGTCGTCGGCCGTGCGCCAGGATGACGAGGACGAAGAGCAGCCGGAACGTGACCGTCGGTACGACGAAGAGGTCGGTGGCCATAATCTGGCTCGCGTGATTGGTGAGGAAGGTCCGCCACGTCTGCGACGGCGGACGTGGATGGCGACGCAGGTATTTGGCGACGGTCGACTGACTTACCGAGATCCCCAATTTCTGAAGTTCCCCATGAATCCTGGGTGCGCCCCACAACGGATTCGCCGTGGCCATCTCGCGTATCAACGCCCGGACATCGTGCGGCACGGACGGGCGGCCAGTGCGATGTCGGCTTTTCCAGGTCCAGAACAGGCGAAAGCCGCGCCGATGCCACGCGAGAACCGTCGCTGGCTGCACGAAATGAAGCGCCGAGCACCAGCCGCGCCATCGATGCGACAGCCATACCCACAGCACACGATCAATGGTCGTCAAACGAAGGCGCGGGCGCCGGGAACGATTCACAACTGCCAACTGGTGCCGTAGCGCGAGAATCTCCAGATGAAGTGCCGCGCGCGAACGAACCAGAAACCCGAGCGAATGGAGAAGCGAAACGACGACGGACACGATGGATCGAGCCTATTCCGAGCGGCTCACCGACTCAATCCTTACAAGGCGTACCGCGTTTTTGGCAGGCACAGCCGTTCATATCGCCTATCGTCCTGCCGGTCGCCGCCGACATCCACCTGTTCCGGCGATGGGCGCGATACGCCGTGCGGACTGCGGCGCGAAACTCCTCGGGCAGTTCCCGCTGCGAGATGCTCATACGGTGTGCGTGGTTAGCCGCCAATCTTTCGAATGACACTCATCGCGGTGTCGTGGACGATCTTCGAGATGTTGCTCAGCATCTGCAGCGTCTGCTGCTGCTTTTGAAGGATGTTCTGCAGGTCCACGTTGGCCAGTTGCGCGTCGTCGCCAGCTGAAGCAAGCCGGCCCTCCCATCGCGCGATTTCCGCCTCGAGCTGCGCACGGTCGGTGACGGCCGCGGGCGGCACTCGTCCCGGCAGGCAGATGTCCTGCTCGATCTCGCTCTGTTCATAGGTACGGGCGTGCTTCTCGAACAGCTCAGCGACGACCGCTGCGTGGTCCTGGCTCTCACTGCAGAAATCGATGCCGCGTTCTCGCGCCGAGGCTTTGACACTGGCCTTGAATGCCCGGAGCCTCGACAGGGTCCTCGCGGATCGCTTTCTTAACTTCGTTGAAGTACTTGACCTTCGCTGCGTAATGCCGCAGATCTTCGAGCGTCTGCTGATATGACTCGCGCAGCAGCGTACCTGTACGAGCGCGTTCGGGTCCACTTGTGTCGCGATGTCCTGCTGTTCCTGATCAGCCACGTGATCCTTCGCGGGTAGCTTGCGCCGCGAGATTGGCAATGTCAACAAGTCGATGCGTCGTGAAGCGTGTGTCTCCAGCTAGACGCCGAAGGAGATGCCAATTGAGGCGACGACGTATCTCCGATCGGAGTCCGGGTTGAACCAATAGACGGCGCCGTCAATCGCCGAACGTCACGCCGACGAGAATGCCGCGCTGAATGTCACGCGGTTCGGTGAACATGCGTGTGCGCTGCGTCGCCATCCCCAGGCGCAGCCAGTCGGTTGTCCGGAAGCTGAGCTCCGACCAGCTGTAGAAAAAGACGATAAGAACTTGGCGGGGTTTTGGCGCGCGAGGTTGACGGAATGCCCGTTATGCGGCCCAGCCCTCCCGTCAGCACAGCGCGGATTGCCCGCCCGCCCGGCGCTAAACTTGGGCCCGCTTGAACACGCCTGTCAATTAGATCAGCACTGAACAATCTCTGAACAATTCTGCGCCAAACACCAGTAGTACCCGGGCCTCATCCGAGCTACCGGGACGAAGAACCTCCGAGTCCAAACACCTGCGTTACGCTGTTAACCGGAGGGTTGCTGGTTCGAGTCCAGCCTGAGGAGCCAGCTCTGTAAGATCAATAAAATCAACAGCTTACGAGATCGAGTTTCCTCCGATCGCATAAGTCGCATTCTCTCAGCGAGTTGCGGGGGATGGGCGGCACTGGACGATGTCCGCAACTGGATCGTGAGTGCGTTGCTCCAGCGTCCCGGGCGACAGTTAGTCAGCGCGGGGGTCTTGGCCACCGAAGTGCGCTTGTAACGATGGTCAGCGTCAGGTTGCCTGGACATCTCCCCACGAATCGTTGGCGGCGTCGTCATAGATCCCGCGATAGTCACGTCTCCGCTAGTGGTTGGGCGCCTCGAATGCGACGCCGATCCTCCGGTAGTAGTGTCTGTCCCACGTTCGAAGATCTCGGCCCAACACGGTGATGGTGCCTTCATAACCGTCGAGCAACCGGATGAGGACGTTCTGCGTCGTGCTTTTTCCGGCTCCGCTTGGACCCAGGAAGCCGAAGATCTCGCCACGCTCCACCGCAAAGGCGACGTCGCGAACGGCGGGCCTGTTCGCGCGATGCCGACATTCTTGTCCTCTCCTTACTCCACGAGCGAGAAGACTTCGCGATACCCAGACTCCACCAGCGGCGCGATCTTCTGATAGTTCGCTTGCCAGTCTTTGTCGCCCATGAGCCGGGGCGCGTCTCCTTCGAATGCAGCCAGATTCGGCACGGTGATTTCCAAGACGACCGTGTAGAAGGGGCCAGTCACATCGGTGAGCAGTCGAGTCGAAAAGTCCGATCCAGCGCCAACCCGCTTTTGGATGGCGATGCCTTCCTTGAACAGCGCGACTGCCTCACGAGCCTTTCCGAACTTCAGGCGAAACACGTTCCGGATGACGATCATGATCAATTCCTTTCTCAGTTGAGGTGTGGCGAATATACCGTCCGAAGTATTCGAACCATGGCGATCAGGTCGTTACGCGCGCGTCGGCCATGATTGCGCCGATATTCTCCGGCGAGAAGAACGCCGCCGGTGAGATCGTCCCCGCGTTCGTCTGGACAAAGCCGTCCATGGCCTTCTGGTTACCGTGGATCGCGCCGAACAGTTGCTGCATCTCGGGCGGTGGCGGTTCTAGCGTTGCCAGCTGGCACGTGAATTCGTACATCGGCAGCGCGTGCTGGTCACGAGTGCGCTGGTACTCGCCCATGGCATCATCGTATGAACGAGCCCCCGTGAACGCGTGGTCTGACGCGATGGCACATAGCTCGGCGTCGCGAAAGGCATCGGTGATGCCTTGGGCCGTGATTGGGTCCTTGTTGTAACCCGCATCACCGACGAGCGCCCAACCAGGACCGTACGGCTTGCGGAAGAAATTCGGCACGGCCGCGCCGGCAAACGGCGCCACGCGTCTGGCACCGCGGATGCGTGCCGCGAACTCGGGCGCGAGGTCGAACATTTTCAGGAAATTGCCCTCGACGTCCTTCTTGTTTGCCTCGAATTCCGCATACGGCCAGCCACCGACCGTGAGTGTCAGTCCGTCGTGCGTCGGCGCCGCCGCGAATCCGCGGTGTGCGCGGATGTAGGTTTCAAACCGACCGTCCATTGGAAGGTCACTCCAATAGGTGTAGTAGGCGGCAAGCAGCGGCGGCCTTTCGTTGTACTGCTCGGGCCGGACGGCCTCCGCCACGAGGGAATAGCGGCCATCGGCTCCGACCACCAGATTGGCCCGCTCGGTCACAGGCTCACCACCCTTTGAGCGGCCCCTGATGCCAACGACGACTCCGTCTTCGACAAGGACCTCCTCTACGGTGAAGCCCTCTCGAATCTCCGCGCCGGCCTCAGCCGCTGCGTCGACGAGCAGTTTGTCGAGTACCGTCCGCCTGGCGCAGTACGCGACTGGCGCGTCTGTCGTGCCCGGCGACCCCGAGAGCGTGAAGGGGCCGAAATCGAAGGCGTACGTGTGAATCGGCGGGCAGCCGGTCGCCGTGAGGCGGTCGATGAGTCCCCAGGTTGCGAGCGCGGCCACGGCGAGTGGGTGCATCACGTGTGTGGAAATGGTGTCGCTCGGGAACGTCGCGCGGTCGACCACGAGCACGCGGTAGCCCTTGCGGGCCAGCAGCATCGCCGTTGGCGAACCGGCGCAGCGCGCCCCCACGATGATTGCGTCGTATGCCTGTTGCATCTCTGTGCTCCTCTCAGTCCTGTGTCAGTGCGATCAGTCGCGCATCGCGACGAGGTACCGGAAGCGGTTCTCGAGCCGGTATCGACCGTTCGACAGCCGGAACGGCGCGATCGCGCGTTCGAGCGTCGCCCGCACGCGATCGCGGCCCGACGTCTGGATGGCGAGAATCGACGGACCGGCCGCGAGCATCGCGGCGAGGGCGGTCTCGAGGTCCTCGAACTGCCACGTGACGTCCACATCTTCTACCAACTGCGGTGTCAGGCCGGCCGACGCCACGAGCGATCGGAGCGCTCCCTCGTTGGACAGCGCAAATGGACCGCCCGCGCCTGGTGGCGCCGGAGGCAGCAGCGGCTTGAGCGCCGCCAAATACGCGGCCGCCTCACACGCTTCGGGCAACCCCCAGGTGGCGACGAAGATCTGCGCGCCGCGTTTTGACACACGTCTCGCTTCGCCGAGGGCGCGCAGCGGATCCGCGGCATACTGAAATGAATTCATCCCCGTGACGACGTCGAAGGTCTCGTCGGGAAAAGGCAGCGCCTCCATGTCGCCGTGATGAAACGACGCGCCTGGCGTCCGGCGCGCGACCGAGAGCAGCGGATCCGAGGCATCGAAGCCGGTCGCGTCGCAGCCACGTGCGGCCATGAGCTGCACGAAGAGTCCGCTGCCGCAGCCGACATCGAGCACGCGCGCGCCTGGCGTGAAGCGGCCGCGCGCGAGCACAGCGTCGAACAGCGACCGCCCTTGCGGTTCCATCAGCGACGCCCAGTCTTCAGCGGCGGCGCCCCACAACGCGCCCTGGACAGCACCCGATCCCTGCGTCTGCGTGATTGTCATGAGCATCCCTCCTACCGTGATGCTACGCGGGCGCGTATCGGCAATGCTTCGCCAGATCGGGCTATGCACCCGCGACGTCCGCGGATGGCCCGATCGGGCCAGGCTCAGATCGCGCCAGACCGCGCCGCCGCTGCAGCGGCGGCCGCCCGCGAGGGCAGATCGAGTTTCGTGAGAATGTTCGAGACGTGGCGGTGGACGGTGTGCTCGCTGAGACCCAGCCGCTTCGCGATCTCGTGATTGCTCAGGCCTTCGCTCACGAGCCTGAGCACGTCGCGCTCGCGCGCCGTGAGCCGATCGAGGCCGGGGCCGGACGCGCGGTTTGCCGCTGGATCTGGTCCGCTGGGATCCGACTCGAGTCGGCCGCACAACTCGATCGCACGTCCGGCGTCGCGCACCGCGCCGATCGTCTCGAAGATTCGAGCCGCCGCGCGAGCATCGCCACGCGCATCTGATCGGCGGCCTGCCCCCTCGAGGGCCCGTCCACGCGATTGAGCCGGGCGTGTGCCGCCTCGAACGGCATGCCGGCGCGCGTGAAGAGATCAATCGCATCCTCAAATGCCGTCCGAGCCGCGTTCCAGTCGGCGTCGGCCAGCGCGAGAACACCGGCGCTGCTGGCCGTCATCGCGCGGACCGGATCAGTCGCGAGCTTGGTTGCAATAGCTCGGAGTTCTTCAACGGTGACGGCGGCTGCGGCGCGATCCGACAGGGACGAGGCCGCGCGCACGAACAGGTCGAGCGCTGCGATCCTGCCGGTGCAGTCGCGCGGGGGCACCCGCCGCAGATACCGCTCGACGAGCTCCCGCGCTTCCAACGGTTGATCCTGATCGAGCGCCAGCGCGGCGCGCCCGATACCGCAAGCGGATGCGAGGCCGCATCGTGAAAAGCGCCGTGGCCTCGTCGAAACGTCCCTGGCGGCGACGCAGTTCGCCGAGCCGGGCGAGAGCTTCGGGGACTGCTGCCGGATGTGAGGCCGCCAGCTCGCTGGCCGCAGACGTCAACTCCGCTTCGGCCTCCGGCCAGGCCCCGCGTGAGAGGCAGATGCCTGCGTACAAGTACGGCAGACTGCAAACAGCGGTCGGATGCGCCAGCGCGTCGAGAATTCCTTGAGTCGCTCGCACCACTGCGCGGCGCGGTCGTAGTCATGCGTGCGCTCGCACGCGGCGATGACGTGGCAACTGGCCGTCCCGATGATGGCCAGGTCGGTCAGCTCGCCGCTGACGATGGCCGTCATCGCCTCGTCAAGGCAGAGGCGGCCGGCGGTCGGATCACCCTCGGTGACGTGCGCCAAACCCTCGAGCGCCAACGCGCCGACCTCGAGGTCCACCCAGTCTTGGGCGCGACCGATCGCGTGGCATGCCACGGCGTGGTCGCGCGCCGCCGCCGGATCGTGATCGCCGAAGAGGGCCGCCTGGGCCTTACGATAGCGCAGCCACCCATACTCGCGGGTCGAGTCCAACCCTTCCAACAGCCGTTCCGCGCGTTGGAGCCAGCCGTTCGAGACCGCGGCATCTCCTCGAAACGCCCTGTAATCCCAGTACAAAAACAACGCGATCCGCGCCGCCGCGGCCCGGTCCCCTCGCTCGCGATACAGCCGATACGCTTCTTCGCGCGCCTCGAACACGCCTGCACCATCGTCGAGCCACCAGCACGCGGCCCCGAGCCCCTCGAGAGCCTCGGGACTGCGTGTCAGTTTGACCGCCGCTTCGAACGCGCCGTGCGCCTCTTCCCAGGCGCCTCGCGCGAGCGCTTCACGGCCACGCTGCACGAGCGTGTCTAGCATCAAATGGAGTGTATGACAGACGGCCTTGTGGGGTTCGCGCTGCCGTTACCGGGAGGCCCCAATCATCGCCGAGTCTACGGATAAGCGGATGGCCCTAGGCTGATGGTCGCACGGGGACGGAAGAGTCTTCAGCTGACGGCCGCGGCTTCGTTCAATTCAATCGGAGAACCTTCATAGGTGATCGCGATGGGCGCGACCTGACGGAGGGTGTTGACGACCTGACAGGCGCGCCCGGCCATCGTGATCAGCTTACGGGCGAGCTCGGGATCCGGGCACTGGGCCGAGACATCCATGGTGAACCCTGTGAACCGTTCCGGCGTGCCAGCCAGCGTGCCCGTCACTGCCACGCGGATATTCGTCACTGCGGCCTCACGGGCGCGAATCGCCGCCAGAAAATGGCTCGTGAAACAGCCGCCAAGCGACACCAGCAGTAGACTCTCCCCCCGCCGGTCCAAGATCGAGTCCACCCTTCGCGACCCCTCGGTCCACAAGGAAGGTGTGCGTCCGGACAATCGCTCTCGACGTCGTGTGGGTGACATGCTCGATCGTCGCATCGAACGTTGTACTCACTCATGGCCTCTTGAGAGACGGAAACGTCGTTGTTGCGCGACCACCAAAGCTGGCCTATTGCGGTCTCGTGACGATCGCCCGTTCCGAATCGAGCTGCCGCACGCTGACGGTGTACGTCACCGGCACCGATTTGGAGAGGAAGCACACCTTGTCGTCGCACGCCTGGTAATCCAATGTGCCGGTGATCGACAGCGTCTTCGCAGCGGACAGCGCTTTTCGTGCCTCGGGCGACGCGCCGAGCACGACGTCCTAACCAACCGGAAGGGCTTCTGGAACACCTCGACGCGTTCGTTCAGCGGCTTGAAGACGTAAATCTCCGACGCAGGATACCGAAGAGGCCGCGCCAGCAGGAGCGGTTGCGCATCGAGCCGCAGCGCGATGACCTTGTAGCCGTGATTTCCTGGGGCATACACGTGCATACCCGGCCGCGGCGTGACGTTGACGACGATCGAGAAGAGCGTGCCTGGCGCGACCACCTGATCGCTCACGTACGTGGTGATTTCCGCGTGATCGGTAGTGATTCGCTGCGCGTCGATCTCGTGCCCGGGATCGCCCAGTTTCAGCAGGATGCTCGCCACGGTATTTCGCTCTTGATACGCCTCCTCGAAGAATCGGGCGGTCACGATGCCCTGTCGATTGACGAGGAAGGTGCCCGGGAACGGAATGCCGTAATTCGTGGAGCCGGGATCGACCGTGGTATTGAAGAGTCCGAACGCCTTGATCGCGGCCGAGCCCGAGTCCGACAGCAACGGGAACGTGATCCCTCGTCGCCGTGAGAAGTCCGCGAGAATTGCCGGCGAGTCATAGGTGATCGCCGCCAACCCCAGCCCTTTCTGCTTGAGTTCTGGCAGGCGCGCCTGCAGCTCGACCAGTTGGGTCTTGCAGTACGCACCAGTCCGCGGACCGCGAGAAGACGAGCATCAAGCCATTCGGGCCTATGAGCGCATCTCTTGTCCATCCCTTGCCGTTCTGGTCCTGCAGCCGGAAATCGGCGATCCGCTCACCCGCCTGCGGGCCGAGCTTGGTTACGTCGATTTTCGGCGGCGAGGGTTGGCCTGACACGGTCGCTGCAGCACAAACGATGAGCAGAATGCTGGAGAGAACAATATGCATGCGGGCTCTCCTCACTTTGGTCCCATGGCTGTTGCGCTTGTTCGAGATGGTCCGCGAAGCCTCTTGCGAGACGGCGCGCGCATTCCGAGCTTCGCAATGCATCGTTGTAGGGGTCTTGCGTTGAGTTGTAGGTATCCGGTCTGTCCTGCTTTGCGCCTGCTTACAACCCCGGCATCGACCAGGATGCCCGCGTGATGACACAGGAGCGCGCGACTGATACCGAGGCGCCTCGCTAACTCCACTCCCGTGATTTCCCGCACCTTCGAAAGGCGTTTCACGATCTCTAATCGGATGGGGTCGGCCAGGGCGGCCAGTATGGACACGTCCCTGGCATGAGTTGTGGTGCTCACGCCTCATCCTACCGGTCGTGGCGCGAGGGCACAAGCGAGAAGTGTCAAGTGTACGTTTGACAGTCCTTCCACACACAGTCTAGGCTGAACGCGGCTCCAGGAGGTTGGAATGACTACCTTCACCCGGCGAACGATACTCGACACCCTGTTCTCAGCCGCAGCCGCCAGCATGGTTGCGGCGCGGCCTGCCTCCGCCGGGAGCCAAGTGGGAGCCACAGCTCGTCAGCGGGTCATCGTGTTTGACGTGAATG
>CAVTIA010000007.1:0-263398 GCA_963734635.1 uncultured Acidobacteriota bacterium | reverse complement strand
GGTGCCGGCTGCGACATGACAGTCGGAGCAGTCGAATTGCAGCGCGGCCGCCATAATCCCCATCGTCCGAGGAAATCGTCCACGGGAATGCCTATAAACTTACTGGATGTTCTTGAAGACCTGTTCGGCCAGGAGGGGCTTGTCTTGTGCGGCGGTGCGGGCGGTGGTCAGCCCGCCAATCAAGGCGGCCATGGCGATGGCCGAGGTCGCGAGGAACATTCGTCCGGACCGCAGTCTCATAACTCTCTCCGCTGCTGTTTTTCCGCCCGGGACGGCCGCCATTATAGTCCCATGGAGGCGCCGCGCCGCTGGGCACCGAGCCTCCGGAGCAGGATTCTGTTCACGGCGGGTCAACTTCCTGTAAGACGGCAGCGCTTCCTCAGACTAAAACCTGTCGCAATCGGTTACAAAGACGTTCGCCCGGCAAGACCTCTGCGGGCCGAACACGTCTACAGTTGCCGGTCAACGCGTCTGAAAAGGAGACTTGCGCCATGCATCGAACCAGAGGCGGATTGCTCGTGCTCTTGTTCACGTTCCTTACGCCCGCGATTGCAGTTGGGCAGGCATCCGTCACCGGCGTTGTCCGTGACGCCTCAGGCGCGGTATTGCCGGGGGTCACCGTTGAAGTGTCGAGTTCCGCCCTGATCGAAAAAGTGCGAACGACGGTCACAGACGGCGCTGGGCTGTACCGCATCGTCGATTTGCGCCCCGGTGAATACACAGTGAACTTCGCGCTCACTGGTTTCAGCACCGTGCGCCGTGAAGGCATGAGGCTCCAGGGCACCATGACCGTCACCCTTGACGCGGAGCTCCGTGTCGGCGCGGTCGAGGAGACGGTTACGGTTACCGGCGCTACGCCGCTGGTAGACGTGCAGAGCGTCCAGCAGCAGCGTGTGTTGAGCCGCGAGGTTATCGACACGCTGCCTACGGCCGGACAACACTGAACGTCGCCGCGTAGAACTCCGGGCATGCAGTTGTCAACCATGTTCAGCGGCGAAGGGCAGGACGTCGGGGGCAATACCGGGGAAGTGCAGCAGACGCTGACGATCCACGGCAGCCGGGGCGGCGACATGCGCCGGATGGTCGACGGACTCTCGATGCAGTCACAGGGCACATCGGTGAGCGCGTTTGCGGCCAACGCGGGGATGGTGCAGGAGGTCGTGGTTGATTCCGCGGCCGGTTCCGCCGAGCAGTCCGCGGGCGGGGTGCGAATGAACATCATTCCCCGCGACGGCGGCAACATATTCGCCGGATCGTTCTTTGTTGGGGGCACCAGCGAGGGACTGCAATCGGACAATATCGACCAGAAGCTGCGCGATCGGCGCATCGTTTCCTCCAACGCTTGCAGCTGTGTATTCCACGATGTGCTCGTAGGAAAATACGTCATCAGCAGGCGTCGACGCACGGCCCGGCCACTGTCGACTCGCTGGAGGGACTTTGGTGGCGACATAAGACGTGCGATCCGAATGCCGTCGCAGAAGGGCGCCAAGCACCTGTTCGCTTCGACCCTCGCCATATGCCCACGCGGTATCGAAGAAGTTGCAACCGAGATCGACCGCACGATCGAGTGCGCGAGCCGACGCAGCGTCATCGGAGCCGGTCCATCCGCCCATGCCCCACATCCATAGCCAATCTCCGACAGCGACCACCCGGTGCGGGAAGAGTGCGGAATCGCACGGTGCCGAATCATAGTTGCAACCGGTTACAGGTGCCAGCAGGGCGTGGTGTATAGTGCGTTCCCGGGGAGGATCTCATGACGCGCACGCTGACGGTGCTCGTGTTTTTTTGCCTCGCGGCAGGCCCTTCCTGCTCCCGCGAGCCGACGGCGCCCGCGCCCTCTGCCGAGGCAAACGCGGCGGCGCCCTCTGGACGTGAGGGGCGCGTTTACGTAACGAATGAGATCTCCGGCGATCTCAGCGTGATCGACGTCGAGTCACGCCGCGTGACAGCAACAATTCCGCTCGGCAAGCGGCCGCGTGGGGTCAGGGTGAGTCCGGACAACCGGACGCTCTACGTAGCACTCAGCGGATCGCCGATCGCGCCCCCTGGTGTGGATGAGTCGAAACTGCCGCCGCCCGACCGAAAGGCGGATGGGATCGGCGTCGTGGATGTGGCGAGCGGCAAGCTTCTGCGGCTAATACCGGGCGGTTCAGACCCGGAGCAGCTCGCGGTTAGTTTGGACGGACGGTGGCTGTTTGTCGCCAACGAGGATGTGGCGCAGGTCAGCGTCATCGATGCGAGCGACGGCAAGGTGATCGCCACGGTTCCGGTCGGCGGAGAGCCCGAAGGCGTCGACCTTAGGCCGACGGGAAACTGGTGTATGTGACATCAGAGGCGGGCAGCGACGTTGCGGTGATTGATGCCGTAGGTGCCCCAAACTGATCACGAGATCGCCGTTGGGCCGCGGCCGCCATCCACCGGTTTTCTTCCCCGACGGTTGACGCGCCTACGTGAGCGGGGAGAACAACTCCTCGGTCGCCGTAATCGACGCCCAGACCAGCACAAGACCAGATACCCACAGCACCATTAAACTGAAAGGTGGTCAGCTGTACGGCCAATGGGTGTCATATCGTCGCCCGACGACGAGCTAGTCTGTCGCCAGCACCGGCGTGGCAAGGGACTCGTGACGATAGACGCCGCTACGAACAAACCAATCGGCAGCGTCGAAGTCGGCGAACGTCCCTGGGGGATCGCGGTGTCCGCCGACGGACGACTGGTCTTTACGCGAACGGCACATCGAACGACTGCCGCTCGTCGGCGACGACGAAAGGCACCGTCGTCGCCCGTGTGACCGCTCGGCGAACGCCCGTGGGGTGTGGCATTCGTGCCATGACTCGCCAAGGCGCTGGCCTTGTATCGAGCGCCCAGGAGCGCAGGGAAGCGGGCACGGCTGTCGAGGAAGTGCAGAAAGTGCCTCAACTTCGCCAGAGCCGAGCTCTCCTCGCGCGCGTAGAATCGGGCCGACTCGAGCGCTTACGTTGCTCCGCGCCGCGCGATAACGCGCAGCCTGCGCAGCCTGCGCGGACGGCGGTGCGGTGCTGGCCCGAACCATCAGCGAGGTGTGCTGTGGGAGTCGGTAATCGACACGGGTGTCACGTCCGCCTTGCCTTCGAGGATCTCCAGCAGCAGCTCGCCAGTTCCTTTCACCATCTCGCGCATCCGGGCGGGCCACGGTTGTGGCGGCGGGTCCGTGTAACCGGCAACTGGATGTCGTGAAACCCACGACAGACAGGTCGTCCGGAACGCGGCGGCCGCGTCGTTTCGCCGCTTAATCACCCCGACGGCCATGCCGTCGTTGAAGCAGAAGATGACAGTCGGGGGTATCGGCCTGTCCGAGTGGGTGAAGTACATGCTACCTCGTGGGGACGGCGCATGGGCCGCAGCGATCCTGCTTTTTGCGTTATCGGGAACAACGGCCCGATGGTCTGGGCGCTCTACTCCGGCATCCTGTTGACACGGCATCTGGCGTCGACTTCTTCCGTGACGGGTCAGATCTATGTCGATTAGCGCGCCCCTGCGGACCTGAGGGCGGCCGCGCAGGGGCTCATCGCGTTCGTCACCCTCGGCGTCGGTATGTTCATCGGCTCGCTCATCTCGGGCCGCGTGCGTGGACGCGTTTCTCATCAGTGCGAATCCGCCGCGTGCACGCATGGGATCGCATCTGGATGGTTCCCGCTGTCGGAGCGGTCGTTGTCCTGGCCCTGTTGCTTTGTCTCCAGGTCGAAGGAAGAACGTCACCGATCTGCGAACGGACGCCGCCGTATCTGAATGTCGGCGCAATGAACGACAGAAGCCAGACGGCACGCTGCCGGCAGCCGACTGCGGGCTGTTTCTGCTTCGGATTGGCGTCGCCGGCCTGATGCTGGCCTTGCACGGCTGGGCCCGGTTTTTCCGCGCCTCCGACTATCTCGTTTTTGGCACTCCGTGGCCGTTTGTCGATCTCGTCGCAGGGCTGGGTTTTCCGTTGCCCGGTGCGTTTGGCGGTGATGTCCGCGCTGTCGGAATCCTGGTCCGGGCAGTGCTCATGGCGAATGGGCTGGCTCACCAGATGGGCCGCGTTCGCCCTTGTCATCGATATGTCTGTGGCCCTGTTCAACGAAGGCCTAAGGGCGACCCGATCGAGTTGCCTGCGCTGTACCTGGTCGGGGCCTTGACGTTGATGATCACGGGTCCGGGCCGGTTTGCGTTGGACCGTTGGCAACGTGCCCAACATGCCCAACCATTCGAAGGCCGGGCGAATGGTCACCGCCTCGGCTGAGCACGGGAACCAGGCACGTTCGAGCACCTCAGGCATCTCAGGCACCCCCTAAGCACCCTCAGGCACCCCAGGCACCCGGGACACCAACCCCATTGAATGCCGCCTGTGCGCTACTTTTTCTCCTTCCGCGCGTATCCGTCCTTCGCCACAGGAGGCTGTGCCGTGAGCGTGAGAAAGCTGCGGTGATGACGATGCTGGCCGGCGCCGGTATCGAAGTGCTGGCGGGGTTGCAGCCCTTGGCGGGCCCAGCGCGTCGGCCCCAGGTACGGCCGTCTACGCCGCCAAAGGCGCCGGGGGTGGCGCAGATTGACCGAGCGGATTGGAGAAATCCTGCCGCCCGGCGTGGAAAGTGGCGCCGAGGCGACCGACTGTCCGACCTACAAGCCCGACCCGCGCCAAGAATCCGGTCCCCCGCACGCCGTGGGATGGGAAGCCGGATTTTTCAGGTGTCTACTGGCCTGACGCCCCTTCGCCCCGCCGCCGGTGGCGCTTGAGATCGTTGAACCGCCCGGCAGCGCGCGAGTACAGAGAGAGGGTGGCGGGGCCGCGCGCGGTCTGATCGACTGGCGTGGCATCGATACGCCGAACTACCACTGCCTGGCCACCATCTCCCGTGAGAACGGTCGATGGGTGGGAAACCGTCGAACTGGTGTCAGCTCCGGGATATCTGCTGCTGCTGAACGAAGGGCGCGAGCAACTTCCCAATCATTCCGATTGTCGGCGACAACCGCGCGCAACCGCGAGCATCGCGCAGGCCGTCGTTTCAAGGCTCGTCGGTGGGTCATATTGGAGGGTGAGCACGCTGGTCGTCGAATCACCAACTTCGGCGGCAAGCCGTGGCTGGGAAATGCGCAGCCGCCCAACCGAATGCCGCAAACCACGTCCGACGCGCTGCGCATAACCGAGCGCTGGAGGCCGGCGGATCGCGCAGGTATTCGAGTATCGGCTCGTCGTTGAGGATCCGAAATGCTCACCGCCCGTGGACCCGGAGCGAGTGATCGCCGGGGCGTCATGCCGTATGACACGGTCCAGGAGTCCCTCTGCTCCCTCATCCCGGTTGGACGCGACATCGCGAATTTGCCGAAGGGCAAGCCAAGAAGAACGCAGGTGGTGTCCGATGACCCGTCTGCCACAACCATTGTCGCGGCGATCATCGCCGGCGCTGCTCTGTTTGTTTTTTGCGCGGCACATCGAACGACAACGAAGCTTCTACGCGTCGAGTGCCGGGTCATCTGCGACACAGACATGCTGGGGAGAACCGAACCTGACCGGTGTCTGGAAGGTGGAGCCACTTGGCGCCCGCGCCGGACGCGATACATTCAACCTGACAGAGCTCGAAGCGCTTTATACGCCCGACGCACGTGCACGGATGAAGACACTATCAGCGAAGGACGACCCGACCATCATTGCGCTCCGCCCGCGTTTCCTCGGCCGGCGATGCTGGGACATCCCGTGCAAATCGTTCAGCGCCCTGGCTTCCCGCATTCGTTCTCACAGAGGCGTATCCGGTCTTCCGAATCCTTCCGACAACCGGCCGGCCGCACCATCGGAGCAGTACTTGATCGACGCATATGGGTGACTCGACGGCGCGGTGGGAAGGCGACACGCTGGTGGTCGACGTAACTTCGTTCAATCGGGAAGGATGGCTCGCGAGTGCCGACGACAAGCCGACCGGCGGCAGCACCCGTGTGTGGCTGACCTCCCCGTCGATGCACGACGTCGAGCGCTGGCGTCGCGTTGACGCCGAGCAGCGGCTCGATACGTTGAGCAACGGTCGAAGACCCCCAAATACTTGCCAAGTCCTGGGAAACACCGATGGTCACCTTCAAGCGACAGCCGATCGATGTGATCGCCGAGGCGCTGTGCCGGCCGGAAGATGGTCCGGAAACGTATCTGGCACGTCTGGGATCGTGAGTTCACTGACTAAGTCACTGAGTTTTCAGTCGTGAGTTTTCGCTGAGAAGGCAATTCGTTTCAACTGCAGCGAATTGCGGGATTACAGCATGGAGGCACAGATGGCGCGCAAGACACTGGGCATTCTGATGGTGCTTGTCGGATTCGCGTCGATGACGACGCTGCTGTCGGCCCATCATTCGCGGGCAATGTACGACGTCGAGCAGTTGGTGTCGGTGGAAGGCGTGGTGACGAACGTCGAGTGGAGGAACTGCACATGTGGATCACGCTCGACGTGCCGGGCCCGACTGGCAAGCCCGAGAGCTGGGGGTTTGAAGGCTCCGGCGCGGCGTCGATGGTGGCGTCCGGCATTTCGCCGCAGATTCTCAAGGTCGGCAACAAGGTCAAGATCATCGCGCACCCTTGCGGGACAAGTCCAAGCGCACTGCCGAGTTCATGGGCATGGAAGTGAACGGCAGGTACTATTCCGCGAGGAACGGGCTCGAATCGCGGGACGGGGGAGAACTAGGACGCGCTTACGTAGTCGTAGTGTCCGGCTTTAGCCGGACTGGCGCGCGTCTCGCCTGAAGGCGGACACTACGTAGGCACCGCTTCACCGCTCGCTTGGCGCGGCATAAAGCCGCGCCCTACGTGATTTGTGCGATGCAACTTCACACTTATCTCAACTACGGCGGAAACTGCGAAGAGGCGTTCCGTTTCTACGAGCAACATCCAGCGCCGCCTGAGACGAGCGGAATCATCTAGAATGACGCCGGAATTGTGTCGCACCTGATCGGAGCGATCGACCAGGGCACCACGAGCACGCGCTTTCTCGTCTTCGACGAGTCCTCGCGTATCGTCGCGCAGTCGCAGATAGAGCACACGCAGATCTATCCAAGACCAGGATGGGTCGAGCACGATCCGGTTGAGATCTGGCGGAATGCCCAGACGGTAGTTGCCGCCGCTCTGCGGTCGGGGAGCCTTGTCTCCGGCGATCTCGCCGCCGTCGGCATCACGAATCAACGTGAAACGACGGTGGTATGGGATCGCCACACCGGCGTACCCGTCCACAACGCGATCGTCTGGCAGGACACCCGCGTCAGTGAAGATGTTGCGGAATTCGCTGCCCGCTGTGGTGTGGAGTACTTCCGCGAACGCACCGGCCTTCCGCCTTCGAGCTACTTCAGCGCCTTCAAGGTCCGTTGGATCCTGAACGAGGTGCCGGGTGTCCGCGAGCGCGCCCGCGCAGGTGACGTGCTCTTCGGCACGATTGACAGCTTTCTCGTGTGGAATTTGACGGGCGGCTTCAACGGCGGCGTACACGTGACCGACGTGACGAACGCCAGCCGCACGCAGCTGATGAACCTGCGCACATTGCAGTGGGATGACGAACTGCTGGAGCTGTTCGACATCCCCGTGGCAATGCTGCCGACAATCCGCTCCAGCAGCGAGCTCTACGGTGTTGCAGCGGCCGAGCCCTTGTCATCGGTCGCCATCACGGGCATCCTCGGCGATCAGCAGGCCGCGCTGGTCGGACAGACATGCTTCGAGCCTGGTGACGCGAAAAACACCTACGGCACTGGCTGCTTCCTGCTGCTGAACACCGGCGAAACGTTGGTGCATTCGCATTGTGGGCTCTTGACGACCGTGGCCTACCGTTTCGGTAATGCTGCGCCTTCCTATGCGCTCGAAGGGCAGCGTCGCCATTACCGGCGCGCTCGTGCAATGGCTCCGTGACAATCTGGGACTTATCCAGCAGAGCGCAGACGTCGAGGCGCTCGCCCGCACGGTGCAGGACAACGGCGGCGTGTACTTTGTCCCGGCCTTTTCGGGCCTCTACGCACCACATTGGAACGAGAACGCTCGCGGAGTGATCGCCGGTCTGACACGGTTCGCCAATCGCGGCCATCTGGCGCGCGCGGCGCTCGAGGCCACGGCCTTTCAGACCTGGGAAGTGCTGCAGGCGATGGAGAAGGACTCCGGTGTGAGGCTCGAGTCGCTGCGTGTCGACGGCGGCATGACGGACGACGACCTGCTGATGCAGTTTCAGGCTGACATCATCAATCGTCCGGTGGTGCGGCCGAAGGTCAAAGAAACGACGGCGCTCGGGGCCGCGTTCGCAGCGGGGCTTGCAGTCGAGTTCTTTCGCGATCTCGACGATCTGCGCGCGCGATGGATTGAGGGGCGGCGTTGGCGCGCCGACATGCACGACGACGAGAGACGGCGGATGCTGAGGTTGTGGAACAAGGCTGTCAGCCGCTCGCTCGACTGGTGTGAGTAAGGCGGAGCCGCCGGAGCTTTTCCAGCGGCCGTTTCAACGATCGTCCACGCCGCCGCATATCTGCCCACACGTCGCCTATTTTCGCGATCCGATCCGGCATATTACGCACAGTGAATGTGCCGGGGTGCACCTCTTCGCGCTCGATCTCTTCCCATGTGCACGGCGCCGATACTGGCGCGCCACGCCTGGCGCGCACGGTGTACGCGGCCGCGAACGTGGCGCTGTAACCGTTTCTGGCAGTGTCCACGTAGATCCGACCGCGACGATCGACCTTGCTGAATTCTTGTGTCAGCCGGTCGGGCGCGAGGCTTACGAACAGCGTTCCCACCGCGTTCGCAAACCGCGCAACGACGTCGATGTCTGTCTTTCCGTCGATGGGTACGACGATGTGGAAGCCCTTGGAACCTGTCGTCTTGACCCAGGAGGGCAGTCCCAGTTCGTTGAGCAGATCGCGCAGACCAATCGCAGCAGCGCGCACCTCTGCGACGTTGTCGGTTGAGGGATCGAGATCGAACACACAGAGATCGGGGCGATGCAGATGGGGCACCCGCGACGCCCAGACGTGCAGTGTGATCGTGTTCTGGTTCGTGATCCATAACAGCGATCGCGTATCCGTAATGACGGGGTGATGGACGACGCCGTCCTTCTTCGGCACGCGGATGCGCTGCAGCCACGACGGAAACCCTTTCGAGACGTCCTTCTGCCAGAACCCCTTCTCTCCGATGCCCGCAGGATATCGCTCCATCGTGATCGGCCGGCCTCGCAAATGCGGCAGGATCACGGGCGCCATCGCTTCGTAGTAGAGGGCCAGATCCCCTTTCGTAATCCCATCGTCGGGAAACAGCACCTTCTCGGGATGCGTGATCACGGCTGTTCTCGGGCGACGTCCTGCGGTTTTTTGTCGACGCGCACACCCAGCAGCCGTGGGTGCCGCAACTTGCCGTGTATCGTCCACTCGATGAACGCGACCTGCACGACGACTTCGGGGCGGACCCAGTGCGCACGCAGTCTGGGCAGGCCCTTGGCCTTGGTAAACGGGGGCACCGGCATTTCGATGGCGTCGAGTCGCGTTCGGAGGCTCAGGAGAAGCTTCGTGTCGAAGCCGGTGCCGATCTTCCCCGCAAAAACGAAATTGCTGCCTTCGTAGTAACCGACGAGGAGCGCGCCGAGGCCGACTCGGGCGCCCTGCGGATCCGTGAAACCGCCGACGACAAACTCCTGTGACGCCTCGCATTTCATCTTCAGCCAATGCTTCGAGCGGCGGTGCTCGTACGGAGAGCCCCGGCGCTTGGCAATCACTCCCTCCCAGCCTTCGCGTCTGGCCCGCTCCCACGGCGCATCATCGTGAACCAGCGCGACGCGACGCATTGGCGATTCGAACGGCAGCGTCTCGAGCAATGCTCGCCTCTCTTCGAGTCCGAGAGCGGTTACCGCACGTCCGTTCAGCCACAGAATGTCGAAGACGTGGTAGTCGCTCTGCCGGTCCCACGTCACCTCGCCGTCGAGGATCACCTCATCAACTGGAAGATTCGCGATCGCCCTGGTCAGTGCCGGCAGATCCTGCGGAAGCCTGTTCCGTGAATACAACCGGACATCGGTGCCGCGCTTGTACGCGAGCAATCGGATGCCGTCGAACTTGCGCTCGAACAGCCAGTCGGCCCCGACGAAGCGTTCCTCGGTCAGTGTTGCGGCCATTGGTTCGAGCCAGTCGGGCATTGCGTTGTGCGCCATCGAGCTCAGTCAGTTCCAGACAGAGCGTACGGCGAAAGCACCGTCCGAATCGTGCGTTTACTTTGAGGGGCGTAGACAGGTCCGGCTAAAGCCGGACACTACGTACTCCGGGGTACTCCGGGCGTAGCCGAACGAGCGGCGAACCCGCATGTGCGGACGCTATTCGTCGAAGCGAACTTTCCGGGCGACGTAGAGGAGTGGGTGAGGCTTCCATCCCTCACGTGCGTCGCACCATGGCGGGCACGAGGTGCTTGATGGACGGCGCGCCGACCTGCTGCATGATGGCGGAGAGCTCGGTACGCAGCAGCTCCAGCACGCGCTCGACTCCAGGCTGGCCGAACGCGCCAAGACCCCAGATATACGGTCGGCCAACGCACACCGCGGTTGCTCCCATGCACAGCGCTTTCGCGATATCGGTGCCGCGGCGGAAGCCGCTGTCGATCAGAATCGGCATCCGGCCGCCGACTCGCTCGACGATCTCCGGCAGCGCGTCGATGGTCGAGCGTCCGCTGTCCTCGCTGCGCGCTCCATGGTTCGAAACGACGATCCCGTCCACGCCGGCCTTGACCGCGAGCTCCGCATCTTCATGGGCGAGGATGCCCTTGATGACGACCTTCATCCGCGTGGTGTCGCGGATCCGTTTGATGGTTTCCCAGGTCAAGGCTGAGGACTGGATATTCGAAAGGCCGGACAGATCGACTCCCTCATACATGGGACGCGTTCTGTAGTTGGCCGCGAGGCTGTCGCGATCGTGGCACGCCGAGCAGTTGCGCGTGTCCGTGCGCTGCAGGCGGAAGAGCGTTTCCTGATTGCGGCCGCCGTTGCGGTCCACGGTCACAGCCACGGCGAGACACCCTGCTCGTTCTGCACGGGCCAGGAATGCCTTCGTGACATCCCACTTGTTCGTCGCGTACAGCTGATACCAGATCGGGGCGCCGCGCGCGGCCATGACCGCTTCCGGCGAGGTCGTGGACTGCGTCGAGAGGATCATCAGATGGTTGCCGACCTTGGCTGCCCGTGCGACGGCTTCCTCACCGCCCGCGTGATAGGCGCGATGACCGCCGATAGGCGCGACGACGATCGGCGTGTCGTATCTCACGCCGAGAATGTTGGTGCTCATGTCGACTTTGCTGACGTCGACCAGTCGTCGCGGCCTGAGCTGGAACTTGAGAAACCCTTCACGGTTGGCACGCAGCGTCACTTCGTCGTCGATCCCGGACGCCATGTACCCGAAATGTGCAGGCGGGACGTTCTTGCGCGCCACCGGCTCGAAATCGAAGACGTTGATGGCGTCAGCCGGCGTCGTGATCGGATCCTGCAGGTCGCCAGGCGCCCAGATCATGGGATCGGGACGCGCCTGCGGAGGGCGCGTCGAAGTCTGCGCGGCGATGCCGGCCAGTCCGGGAAACGCGAGCAGCGGGCTTGCGGCGAACCACTTCAGCAACTGCCGGCGGCTGTTGGATCTCTCGTTCAGCTTCATGACGGCCCTCAGTTCGCCCTTGCGGGCAGCACCCGCTTCGCGAAGCGCAGGATCCACGACGAGGTCTCTTCCGATTCTCCGTCGAGCATTTCTGTCCAGACGCTCATGTGAGTGCGGCCCTTCACCTGGTGGAGCGTGACATCTTTGTTACCGGCCGCTCGAAGCGCCGCTGCCATGTCGAGGTTCTGCTGTTGGCGCCAGCCTTCGTCACCGTCGGTGTCGATGAGAAGTACTGGCGGCAGATCCGCTCGAAGGTGGCGTGCGGGCGAGGCGTCCACCCATACGTTGCGATCCGTTCCCCACACGTATGAAGGACGATCCGGCGCAACTCCTGTCTTATCCACCCAGAAGAATCCGCTGACCGGCACGAGACCCTTGATGTCACCCGGCGACAGTTTGTGAACGGCCAGATAGCGCGAATCCGTTGCAAGCAGCATCAAGAGGTACGCCCCTGCAGAGTGGCCGATCACGATGATGCGATCGGGATCACCACCGCGCTGCTTGATGTTGCGTTTCACCCAGGCAAAGGCTGCTGCGGCATCCTCGATGTGGGCTGGATGTGATACCTGCGGCGACAGGCGATAGCTGGTCACGACAGTCAGGTAGCCTTCCGCCGCGAACCGGCGGCCTACAAAAGTTTCTTCGGCTCGGTCGCCGGCGGACAACGCACCGCCGTGGATCGACAAGATGACGGGTGCGTTCGCTACGCCCTCAGGTATGTACAGGTCGAGCCGATCTTTACCCCCTGGGTACTCAGCGCCGGGAACGTAATCGATGTCCTTGACTACGGTGATGCGGTGCGACTGCGCCGCAGCAGGAAGCGCCAAGAGGACGACACCCAACGCAGCGAACACCCACAGATGCCTCAACCGCATGGTTCCTCCTTCAAAGTCCGGAAGATTATGCCCGATTCGCGGTCCAAAACGGACCCGGCCTACTGCGTGATGGTGCCGTTCGGCCCGACGATGAACGCGAACCCCGGTTCATCACCGTTGCCGGGTGTCGTCGTGTTCTGAACGACTCGAAGGTCGTTCACGAAGATGTTACGCGTGACCGCACCCGTGGGGTTTTCGTCGCACGAGTTCTGATCGTTGATCCGGAACGACACACGAGTACCGACAGGCACATCTGTGAACCCGATTTCGTACCTGTCTGGCGGAACCGGCTGCAGAGGGATTGCCTCGAAGCTGCGCCAGCTCGGATGGATGTGCGTCGCACCGACGCCGCTGACGCAGGCCATTGCCGAAGCAGGCAGATCCGTGCGGCGAGTCGTCGATCCCGCAAGCACGATACGCACCGCGGCGACGGCAGCGCCCGATCTCGAGGGCGACGAGGGGCTCTTCGTCCCGTCGCACCCGAGCGCCGCGATGCCAAGTAACGCAGCGATCGTAACCAGGTGCGCATGCACGCGGTAGAGCATAGCTCCTGCTGATGTACAAGTGGTCCGGGCGAGTAGAATTGCTGTCGGTTTTCGGAAGAGGAGCGCCATGTCGACAGCAATTTCAGCGTCGCGTCTTGTCCTGGTCGGCCTCGTCCTGCTCGTTTTTCACGTTGTGCTGGTTGGCCAGGGCGCTGGACAGCAGCCAGTGTTCAAGCCTCACCCCTCTACCCAGGAACCCGGGCGCCTCGTGACGTTGGCGAAGCTGCAGCAGTGGGAGAAGGAGCTGTCGAACTGGGGACGATGGGGCAAAGACGACGAACGAGGCTTGCTGAACCTGATCACGACAGAAAAGACGAAACACGCGCTCACGCTCGTGAAAGAAGGGCGCACAGTCACACTGCAGATCAATCCGATCAAGAAGCAGGGAAGCGACACAGGGGGATTCGGCGAGAACGTGCATCGGATGGCGCGCATCGATCCGAAGACGGGCGCGGTGCTGGGCGCTCTGGACATCATCCACCTGTCGATTCACGACGGCCTGAATTCTCATCTCGACGCGCTTTGTCACTATCAGGGGCCGATCGGCAGGAAGCCGGGCGAACCGGCGGTGAGCTACAACGGGTTTCCGTTCACCCTCACCGCCGCGGGCTGCCAGCGGTCTGCCGCCGACCGGATGGGCCCCGGGTACATCACTCGCGGCGTGCTCGTTGACATGCCTTTGATGAAAAAGCTCAGGTGGCTCGAGCCAAGCACCCCGATCTACGTGGAAGATCTCGAAGCGTGGGAGAAGTTCGCGGGTGTGCGGATCGGCGCCGGCGACGCGCTGCTCGTGCGCGGAGGACGCTGGGCGAAGCGCGACGCCGAAGGGCCGTGGCCGTACGGGCAGGCAGGCGCCGGCCTCCATGCGTCGGTGCTGCCGTGGCTGCGGGCCCGGGATGTGTCGCTCCTCGCCAGCGATGCGGTAAACGACGTGCAGCCTTCTGGCGTCGAGGGCATCAACCGGCCGATCCACCAGGTCACGCAGGTGAACCTCGGGCTGCCGATCGTGGACAACGCCTACCTCGAGGATGCGGCACGGGAAGCGGCGAGATTGAAACGGTGGGAATTCATGCTCACCTTGCACATCTTCCAGGTGCAGGGAGGCACTGCGTCTCCATTCAACGCGCTCGCAACGTTCTAAGCCGGCTGGCCGTAAAGGGCCGCCCTACTGAGCCCTGAGGTTGCCGGTCCAAAAGGACCCGGCCTACTGTTCTGGGCGTACGGATCGGCCGATACCCCGAGCATGGACCAGTTCATCATCCTCGCGGTGTTCGTGGCCTCCACGCTTACGACGTTAGCCGCTGCCCGCGGCATGCTCGGCCTGCTGCTGCATCTCATGACACTCGGTCGGTCGAGCGATCGGTTCGCCGCGTCGCGCCAGCACACGCCTGCAAGTCTGTAACGCTCAGCTCTTCGGAATCCATCGATACGCCTGGGCCGTAAGCGACGTTATTTGCGCACGGCTGCACGTCCGCAATTTGCGCACGGTTGCACGTCCACAAACATCAAGTTCGCTTTTTGCGCGGTGAACGTTTACACGCGTAGCGGGCCACCTGTGTGGCTGAGCTAGATGCAACGCACCTCAACCATGGATTCGCGTGGATCGCTCTTGTTATCTCAGCAGAAACGCGATAGGTTCGGTTCCCCTCGCAGAGCGGATCGGAATCCCGATCGTGACAAAGGAGTCCGACATGTGCACCACGTCCCATCGACATTCAATCTTCTGCATTCTTCCGCCACACGTGCTCCGATCCATCGTCGAGAGAGGGACGCCGGAGCAGCGCCAGATGGCAGTCAACACGCTTTCCCTCGACGCCACGCTGCGCGCGTTTCGTGCTTCGGCGCGGTCATTTGAAGCGGCCCCGTCGGTCGACGCCCTCGCAGCGCCGGCCGAGAAGCGCTGCACCGTGTACGACGCCGAGCACTCGCAGCAGCTGCCGGGCCGGCGTGTACGAGGCGAAGGCGATCCGCCGAGCGCAGATGTGGCCGTCAATGAGGCCTTCGACGGGCTCACCAGCACATGGAACTTCTTCTGGAACGTGTACGGACGCAATTCCATTGACGACGAAGGAATGGCGCTCGATGCAACCGTGCACTTCGGCAACCGCTACAACAACGCGTTCTGGAACAGCCAGCAGATGGTATTCGGCGACGGCGACGGCCGGCTCTTCAATCGCTTCACCATCGCGCTCGACATCATCGGCCACGAGCTGGGTCACGGCGTAACCGAGGACGAGGCAGGGCTCGCATACCTGTTTCAGCCCGGTGCCCTGAACGAATCGATGTCCGATGTGTTCGGGTCGCTCGTGAAGCAGTCACGTGGCAATCAGACAGCGGATGCGGCAGACTGGCTGATCGGCCAAGGACTGCTCGGGGCGGGCGTGCAGGGGGTTGCGCTCCGCTCCATGAAGGCGCCTGGAACGGCCTACGACGATCCGGTGCTCGGCAAGGATCCGCAGCCGGCACACATGGACGACTTCGTCCGAACCTACGAGGACAACGGGGGAGTGCACATCAACTCCGGCATTCCGAATCGCGCGTTCTACCTCACGGCCACGCGGCTCGGCGGATACGCCTGGGAGAGAGCCGGTCGCATCTGGTACGAGACGTTGCGCGACTCACGGCTGAGAACCAACTCGGGGTTCAGGCGATTTGCGACGCTGACCGTGGCCAATGCCGGGCGACTGTATGGGGTCCCAAGTGTTGAACAGACCACAGTGGCGGGCGCGTGGCATGACGTCGGCATTCCGGTTGGCGTTGGCCTTTTGACCTGAGCGGGGTTCGATAGACACTGGTGCGCACCGTGCGCGTCACCTTCAAATCAAGCGGAGGGGTCGCCTATTTTCCGGGGCTCTCGGCGCCGAAGACGATCGACGTGTCATCGCTGCCGTCTGATCGTCAGCAGGAAATTCGCAACCTGCTCGCCGAGAGCCGGTTCTTCGATCTGCCCGCGCGCACGCCGCCGCGAAAAGGGGCTGCTGACTACCAGACCTACACCATCACGGTGGCCGACGACACCCGTCAGCACACCGTCGAGGTCAGCGACCCGGTGCCCTCACCGCTCGGACGGCTCGTTGATCTCCTTCGGGATCTTTCCTGAACGCCTTGCGGCAGCAGTTTGTGAGTTCTGAGGTTTTGAGTTTTGAGAGCGGGCTCAAGGCTCAAAGCTCAGGACTCAGGATTACGCCGCCCCTCCGTTCCTGGAAGCCACAGGCCGATATCGCACGTCCGCAAGCTTGGAGAGGGCGGAATGGGGGTCGTCTATGCCGCGCATGACGAGCCGCCTGCCAGGTTGAGATCGCCTATAATCCGCTCCGCGAAATGCACATGAAACGCTCCTTGATCTTGCTTGTGATGGTCGTCAGTGTCGCCTGCAGCGACGACCCGCCGACGGGGCCATCGGGTCAGCCCGTCGGGTTTTTCGTGACGAGCACGACCAGTGTGACCGGTAATCTGGGCGGAGCTCGGTGGCGCGGACTTCACGTGTCAGCGTCTGGCCGCCGCGGCTGGTCTTCGGGGGCGCGCGTGGCGCGCGTATTTGAGCGTGGAGCGCGATTCTACGAACGGAAACCGGCCGACCAACGCGCGCGATCGCATCGGAACGGGACCGTGGTACAACGCCAACGGCATTCTGGTCGCGAACAGTGTTGCCGAACTCCACGCCCGATTAGGGGACCCGGCCGTGTTCGTGGATGAGCGCGGTCGACGCGTCAACGGACAATGGACCGGGTCTCCCGGTCCGAATGAGCACGACATTCTCACAGGTTCGAACGCGGATGGAACCCTGGCCCGGGGATTGACGTGCAGCGATTGGACGTCAGATGCCACGACCGAGGCGGCACAGGTAGGACATTCCGACGGAATGGGTCCGAACCAGAGCACAGCCGGCGCGCTGTCGTCGTGGAACGCCGCGCACACGAACCTGAACTGCTCGAATACCGCACCGCGCGGGGGCGCGGGACGCTTTTACTGTTTCGCCCGTTAAACGGTTGTGGGCTCGTTATCGTTGCGGTCCTGCCGCGCCGTCGCCCCAGCGGCTGCGGCAGACCTGTCGACGTTGAGCAGATTGGTGAGGATGTCGCTCTGCGTCCGCACCGCCCTTGCGGCGTCGCGCTGCGCCGAGCAAAGCGCGTCGGCCGTCTCGAGGTGCCCCTCGAGCACGCGTCTCACGGCAGTCCAGTCGACTCGCGCCTGATCCCAGGCATCCTGACGCGCGTCCCGCTCCGCCTCGTACTGTTCCTTCAGGCTCAGCGCTTCCGCTTCGATGGCCGACATCCGCGCCAGCAGCGTCTCGTACTCGCTCTGCTGCGCGTTGGTGGTCTCGACGAGCTCCGCGATGACCGCTTCGAACCGGCTGCGCTCGTTGCCGAGCGCTTCCGAGCGTTCCTGTCGTTCGCGATCGACGTCGGCGCGTGCGTCCGCGGCCTGTCGTTCCGCCGCCTGCAAATCGGTCAGTAGCGCGCCGCGCTCGTTTTCCCATCGGCGACGGTCGGCCTCGTGGGCTTCCATGCGCTCCTGGCGTTCCCGTTCGAGGCTGGCGCGCAGGTCAGCGATCTGTGCTTTGGCTGCGTGTGACTCCGCGGAGGATGCGGCTCGCTCGGCGTCCCACCGGCGCTCGTCGTCTTCCCGCGCCGCAGCTCGTTCGCGTCGCTCTCGTTCCAATGCGGCGATGACGTTCGCAGATTGGGTCTCGGCGCCGTGCAATTCGGTCAGTAGCGCGGTGCGCTCGCCTTCCCACCGCAGCTGCTCTCGCTCGTGCGCCTCCGTGCGTTCGCGTCGTTCTCTCTCGAGCGTCGTGTGGAGGTCGGCAACCCGGGCCTCCATGGTCTGCACCTCGGAGAACAACGCCGTGCGGTCCGCCTCCCACTGGCCCGTTGCGACCTCGTGCGAAGTGGCGAACTCGCGACGTACCTCGTCCAGCGTGGATTCCGCCTCAGCGCCCCGAGCCTCGGCGGCCTGCAGCCGCACCGTTAGCGCATTACGCTCGTTCTCCCACCGATGCGCGCTCTCATGCGACTCGGCGAGCTCGTTGCGGACATGGTCCAGTGTGGATTGCGCGTCACCGTTTCGAGCATCGGCCGCCTCCAGCCGGGCGACCAGCGCATTCCGCTCCTCCTCCCACCCCCGCTGCACGCTCTCGAGCGACTCGGTAAGCTCGCGACGTCTTTGCTCGAGCGTCGATTGCGTTTCCGCGGTCCGAGCTTCAGCCGCGTGCACCCGGGCGGCGAGGGCATTGCGCTCCTCTTCCCAGCCGCGTTTCTCGCTGTCAATGGCCTCCCCGAGCTCGCGGCGCGAGTGCTCGAGCGCAGCCAGCGCGTCGGCGGCGCGAGTTTCGGCCGTCTGAAGCTGGCCCACAAGGGCGGCGCGCTCCGTCTCCCATTTGGTGTTCTCGTCCTGGTTGATCCGCGTGCGCTCCAGCCGTTCCTCGTCCAGCGCGGTCTGCAGCTCTGCTGTTCGGGCGTCGGCCGCCTGCAGCTCGCTGGACAACGTGGTCCGTTCATCCTCCCACCCGCGTTTCTGGGCGTCGTACTCCTCGACGAATTGATCGTACCGGCGCTCGGATTCCTGCGCCGTCTCCTCGCCTTTCTGTCGTCGTTCGCGTTCCTCGGCGAGCTCGGCGCGACGCGCCTCGAGCTCCTCCTGCAACACGCGCATCTGGTCGGTGAGATCCGATCGATTCTCCTGCGTTGGCGCCGCCACCGTGGGAGGCGGCGCAGGAGGAGCCACTGCGTCGGCGACCGTTTCGACAGATGCCACTGCGGCGCCAGTGGCGACCCTCGCGGCAGGTGTTGTTCGCGCGGCCGGCGACGTCGATGGCACACCCTCGAACGTCACTTCCGCACTGTAGGTGATGGTGCCGTCCTTGACCGTCGCCACTCGCGCCGACACGACGCGGCTCTTCATGACGATCGGCTCGCCGCCAGGCGGCTCCACCTTGAGATGGATGGTCGTACTCGGCGACACTCGCCACCCGAGCTCGAGTCGCGCCCGATTGTCGGAGACGTGGAGGAGACGAACCGGCCTGCCGTTGATGGAAATGGTCGATCCGTCGCTCATCGACGTCTTGAGCCCTTCCACCAGCTGCCCGACTGCTTGCGACATGCTTGAACTACCTCTGGAAGCGACAATCATATCCCCCCGGCGGGATGGCTGGATCTGACCCAGGTCCCACTGAGGGCCGGGACGAAATCGTCCCTGGGCGCGCAGGCACGTGCCTTTTCCCCTGATCACGACTATCGGCCAGTCATGCTAGGCTCTCCAGCCTTTACCGGAGCGATCCGCGTCGCCAAAAACGCACTGGCGACGCCCGATGACCGCGGCGAAGTGGGAATTCCGGAGCAACCATGAGACGTACTCTGACCGCGACAGCTTTCCTTATCGCGTTAGTGATTGGTGGAGATTCAGCCGCTCTCCGCAGCCAGGGGTCCACAGAGCCGCCGCCGAGGAACCTCGACGAGTTCGACCGCATGTTTACGGAGCTGTCGAACTGGGGCCGCTGGGGGCGCGACGATCAGCTCGGCACCATCAATCTCGTCACGCCCGCAAAGGTCCGTCAGGCGGCCAGCCCAGACTTTTGCGCTGCAGATGGGTCCCGACCTCATGAGCGACACCATTCATTTCAACTATCACGGCTACGTGACGAGCCACATCGACGCGCTCTGCCACTTCGAGTACAAGGGGCGGCTGTACAACAGCACGCCGACCACGACCAACACGGAGAAGGGTTGTGGGAAGCTCGGTATCGAAGCGTTGAAAGCGGGTGTCATTACAAGAGGAATCCTGATCGACATCCCCCGGCTGCGCGGTGTTCCATATCTCGAACCGGGCACGGCGGTATACACGCGCGACATCGAAGCATGGGAGCAGAAGTCTGGTGTGCGAGTGACCTCGGGTGACGCTGTGCTTCTCTACACTGGCCGGTGGGCCAGGCGCGCAGCCATGGGGCCATGGCGCTTGCCGGGACCTGTCGCGGGATTTCACGTGTCCGTCGCGAGATGGCTCAAGGAGCGTGACGTCGCAATCGTGGGCAGTGACGCGGCGACCGACGTGACACCGGCGCGGTTCGATGGCCTGTTCGAACCGCTTCATCATTTCATCATCGCGGGCCTCGGAGCGCCCATTCTCGACGCGCTCGATCTGGAAGCGGTCGCGCAGACCGCCGCGAAGCTGGGCCGATGGGAGTTCATGCTGTCGGTGGCACCGATCCCGGTGACCGGTGGAACCGGCGGCCCTGTTAATGTCCTCGCGACGTTCTAAGCCCGGAGATCGCCGGAGATCGGTTGTGTTGGGCGTGGCGAAGCCCTATGGAGGTCAGGCCGACATAAGTCGCCTAACCGCGCGAGACGGCTGGGGGATCCGCGAGCTCACGGAGCGAGCGTCACGCGGTCGCTCAAGCCCTCGCAGCGCGGTTCGGCCACCGGAATCGGGATTCGCGACGCCCAACACAAATGAGCTCCGGGTACTGATGGTGCGGAGGCGTCACACATATGACCACGATGGTCGCCAGGCCGCCGTGCGACGCAGGAGCGATTCTTGGCGGACCGGTTGGAGCGGTATGTTCGCCGCGAACCGGCCGATGGGTCCTCGCGGCCACGATCCTCGCGAGCAGCATGGTGTTCATCGACAGCTCTGCGGTGAATGTCGCGCTACCGGTACTCCAGCAAAGTCTCGACGCCTCGGCGACAGAGGTGCAGTGGGTCGTCGAAATCTATATGCTCTTCCTCGCTGCGCTGATCCTGGTTGGCGGTGCGCTCGGCGACCGTTTCGGTCGCCGGCTGGTGTTCGTGTGCGGCGTGTGTATCTTCGCCTTGGCCTCGGTGTGGTGCGGCCTCGCGCCAGACCCGGCCCAGCTGATTGCGGCGCGGGCGGTGCAGGGCATTGGCGGTGCACTGCTCGTACCTGGCAGCCTCGCGATCATCAGCGCCTCGTTCGATGAGGCGTCCAGAGGCGCGGCGATCGGCACGTGGTCGGGTGCGACGGCCATGACAGCGGCCGCAGGGCCGGTCGTTGGCGGCTGGCTGGCGGGATACGCCTCATGGCGCTGGGTGTTCCTGCTCAACATTCCATTTGCGGTTGCGGTCCTCCTGATCGCCGTGACGCGAGTTCCCGAGTCGCGCGACCCCTCGGCGACAGGGCAGCTCGATTGGGCCGGCGCGGCCGTGAGCGTCGGGGCACTGGGGCTCGTCGTCTACGGCCTCATCGAATCTCCAAGCCTTGGGTTTGCACATCCACTCGTGCTGGCGACGATTGCCGCAGGCGTGGTGCTCTGCGGAGCGTTCATCAAGGTTGAATCATCTGTGAGAGCGCCGATGGTGCCGCTCGACATGTTCAGGTCGAGGAGCTTCACCGGAGCGAACCTCTTGACGCTTCTGTTGTACGGGGCACTCGGGGGCGCGCTGTTCTTTGTGCCCTTCAATCTGATCCAGGTCCAGGACTACACGCCGGCGCAGGCGGGGGCGGCGTGGCTGCCTTTCATCCTCCTCATCGCGGCGCTGTCCCGCTGGATTGGAACGCTCGTGCCCATTGTGGGCGCGAGGGTTCTGCTGGTGACCGGGCCGCTCATCACGGCTGGCGGCTTCCTGCTGGCGGCGTTGCCGGGTGCTGGTGGCCGGTACTGGACGACATTCTTTCCCGCGTTTGTGGTGATGGGACTAGGCATGGCGGTAGCGGTAGCTCCGCTCGTCACCGTCGTCATGGGTTCGGTCGAGTCACGGCGCGCGGGCATCGCGTCGGGGATCAACAACGCCGTGTCGCGTGCGGCAGGACTGCTGGGACTCGCAGTGATGGGCGTCCTGGTGCTCACTGTTTCCAATCGCGAACTCGACCGCCGGCTCGCGTCTACGCAGGTACGGCCGGCTGTGGTGGAGCAGCTTGTGCAAGTGGGGGTGGGTCTCGGGGCTGCGATGATTCCGTCGACAGCCACGCCCCGGGAAGCGCGCGAGCTGAATGCGGCGATTGACGCTTCATTCGTCGCGGGTTTCCGGTCGGCGATGGTGACTGCGGCTGGGCTGGCGGCCGCCAGCGCACTCGTCGCGGCTGTCACAATCAAGAGAGGATAGGAGAGCATGGCTGCCACAGCTACTTCATCCATTGATCGCGCAAAGGCAGCTGACCGGTTCGCGACGATCCGTGAACGTTCGCGCCGACTGTTCGATTTGCTCGAGCCCGACGCCTACTATTCACGTCCGATTGCGCTGCGAAATCCGATCGTCTTCTATGAGGGGCATCTGCCGGCGTTCAGCATCAACACGTTGATCAAGCGAGCGCTCGGTCAGCCGGGAATCGATGCGCGTCTCGAGCTCCTCTTCGCGCGCGGCATCGACCCCGAGCAAGTGTCTGCGTCCTCGGGCCTGCGAACAGTGGCCCTCGCGCGAGGAAGTGCGCGCATACGTCGACGAAGCGGATCGACGTGTGCTCGAGGCGCTCCGTTCGGCGCCGATCGAGCAGCCAGGCCATCCGCTGCTGGATCGCGGCGAGGCGGTGCACACGATTCTCGAGCACGAGGAGATGCATCAGGAAACGCTTTTGTACATGTGGCACAGGCTGCCTTACGAGCGAAAGCGGGCCCCTGCGAATGAGCCTCTAAACGCCGCCGGATCACCGCCTCCCGCTGAAACGATCCACGTTCCGGTGGGCCGAGCCACCGTCGGGGCGAACAGGGCAGATATCGCGTTCGGATGGGATAACGAATTCGAAGCCGTACGAGTGGACGTGCCGGCGTTTGACATCGATCGGTACAACGTCACGAACGCGTCGTTTCTGGAGTTCGTGGACGCTGGCGGCTACCGCGATCCGAGATGGTGGACGCGGGACGCGTTTGAGTGGCTCCGGGCCGAAGGCATCGAGCACCCGCAGTTCTGGAGCTGGCACGACGGGCAGTGGTGGTGGCGCGGGATGTTTCAGGAATTCCCGCTTCCGGCGTCATGGCCGGTCTACGTCAGCCAGAGCGAGGCTTCGGCGTATGCACGATGGAAAGGCAGGCGACTGCCGACCGAGGCGGAGTTCTGTCGTGCGGCGTACGGCACACCGGTCGGACGCGAGCGCGTGTATCCGTGGGGCGACGATCAGCCCGAGGCGCGCCATGGGCATTTCGACTTCGCCGGATGGGACCCGCAGCCGGTAGGGCAGCATCCCGCGGGGCGGAGCGCGTGGGGCGTCGACGATCTGGTGGGCAACGGATGGGAGTGGACGTCGACGGTGTTTGCGCCGCTACCCGGCTTCAGGCCGATGGCGTCGTATCCCGAATACTCCGCTGACTTCTTTGACGGCCGGCACTACGTCACGCGGGGGGCGTCGTCAGCGACAGCACGCACGTTGTTGCGCCCAAGCTTTCGCAACTGGTTCAGGCCGCTCTATCCATACGTGTACGCCACATTCCGCTGCGTGTCGGAGCGCGCATGAGTCCCAGGCCGCCAACGACAGTCGCTCGCGCCATTGCCGATCGCGACCTCGAGGACATTCACTACTACCTCACGCAGTCGCCGCGGCAACTTCCCTCCCGCCTGCTGTACGACACGCTGGGGTCAACCCTCTTTGACGCGATCTGCCTGCTGCCGTGGTACGGCATCACACGTACGGAAATGCGCCTGCTCGTCGCGCACGGCGCCTCGATCGGTCGCCGGGCGTCGCCGACCGAGCTCGTGGAGCTGGGGTGCGGCAACGGCCAGAAGCTGGCGGCGCTGGTACGCGCGATGGCGCCGCTGCGGCCGGACATTCATCTGATCGACGTGTCGCGCGAGGCGCTGGACCAGGCCACCCGTCTGCTGCGCGAAGCGAGCGTTGCACGGATCACTCTGGCTCATGGCACGTACGAGGATGGACTGATGCACCTGCCGGCGACGCCGCAGCACCGGCGCCGGCTGATCCTCTTTCTGGGGTCGAACATCGGGAACTTCGATCCGCCAGGGGCGTCGGCGTTTCTGCATGTCACGCGGCGAGCGGCGCGTCGCGGCGACTGGCTGCTGCTTGGCGTCGATCTGGTGAAGCCCGAACGCGACCTGATGCTGGCGTACGACGATCCGCTCGGGGTCACTGCTGCGTTCAACAAGAATCTCCTTCTGCGCCTGAATGCTGAAGCGGGCACGAATTTCAAGTTGGAGGAATTCCGGCACGAGGTTCGCTGGAACCGGAGCGCGTCGCGGGTCGAGATGTACCTCGTCAGCCGGCAGCGTCAGGACGTCGTCGTGCCAGGGGCATCGCGCAGCCTGGAGTTCACACTCGAGCCGGGTGAATCAATCTGGACCGAAAGCTCCTACAAGTACGAGCCTGACGGCGTTCGCGCGCTGGTGGAATCCTGTGGGTTCCAGACTCGTTGCGAATGGATCGACGACGAGGCGCGCTTTCTGCTGGCGCTTTTCGAGGCAGTGACATAATCGATTCGCAATGTCCGATCGCCTCACTCAGCAGATTGAATTTCTCATCGAAGCCGACAAGCTGAAACAGGTCCTTCGCCGCACACCGCTGGCCGACCGATCGCGGAAGGAGAACTCCGCCGAACACTCCTGGCACCTGGTCCTGGCCGCGATCGTCTTGCGTGAATACTCGGCTGCCGAGGTCGATCTGCTGCGTGTACTGGAAATGCTGGCGGTGCACGATCTGGTCGAAATCGATGCCGGGGACACGTTCGCCTACGACACACAGGATCTGGCGACGAAAGCCGAACGCGAGCGGGCTGCAGCCGAGCGCGTCTTCGCGCTGCTGCCGCCGGATCAGGCGTCACGTTTGCGGTCGCTGTGGGAGGAGTTCGAGGCGCAGGAGACGCCGGAGGCGTGTTTCGCGAATGCAATGGATCGCCTCCAGCCGCTGCTCCAGAACGCATGCGCGCAGGGTGGAAGCTGGCGTGATCACGACGTAGAGCGCGCGCAGGTGCTGCGCCGGATGGCGCCGATTCAGTCAGCCGTCCCGGCGGCGTGGCCGCTCGTGATGAAGATCGTGGACGACTTCTGCGCGTCGGGATTGCTGCGCACGACGCCCTCGGGTCACGACCCACGTACGTAGTGTCCGCCTTTAGGCGGACCTTGAATTATCGGACGACCATCGACGTAAACGGTGGCACGTACGCCTGCAGCAGCACGAGCAAGCCGACGAGCAGCGCAAGCGCGACGCTGTGGAAGAACACGTACCGCAGAATCTCTCCCTCGTGTCCGTACCAGCGAGTGGCGGTGCTTGCGACCACGATCGACTGCGCGTCGATCATCTTGCCCATCACGCCGCCCGAGCTGTTCGCCGCAGCCATCAACGTAGGACTCAGTCCAAGCTGTTCGGCGGTGATGCGCTGCAGGCTACCGAACAGCACATTCGACGACGTATCCGAACCGGTCAGCGCGACCCCAAGCCACCCGAGCATGGTGCCGAATAGCGGATACAGCACTCCCGTCTGCGCAAACGCGAGCCCCATCGTCGCGTCGAGTCCCGAATAACGCGTCGTGTACCCCAGCGAGAGCATCGCGGCGATCGTCAGCAATGAGAATCGAACCAGAAGGAGCGTGCGCCAGTACATCACCAGCAGCTCACGTATCGAGTAGCCCATGGTGAAGCCCGCGATGATCGCGGCGACGAGGATGCCGGACCCGGTCGCAGACAGCCAGTTCAGCGCGAACACCGCGGCTTCCGGGGCCGGCGTCGCGACAACCGGCGGGACGCGCTGCACGAGATTGTGCAGCCCGGCGACCGGAATCCGCACGATCGAGATTCCATCGAGCGCCGCCTTCATCTGCGGCAGACCCCACAGGAACACGACAACGCTGAGGATGATCCACGGCATCCACGCCTGCATCACCTGGCCAGACGCGGCGTGTGGCGCAGTCGCCACCGGCGCCGGACCATTGCCCGTCTCGGTCGCTACGTAGCCCACGTCGCTCGGCTGCCACACGCGGAGCAGCAACGTGAGTGCGCCCATTGAAACCAGTGCGGACACCACGTCGACGAGCCACGGCCCGTGATAGTTGGAGACGAGGAACTGCGGCACCGCAAACGCCACACCCGCGACCAGCACGGCGGGCCACACGCGCATCGTGTCGCGGAAACCTGCGTACGCCCAGATCAGCCAGAACGGGACGATGACCGAGAAGAACGGCAGCTGGCGTCCGACCATCGAGCTGAGATCCTGCAGCGGCAGCCCCGTTACGCTCTCGAGCGCGATGAGCGGCGTTCCCAAAGCACCGAATGCCACCGGCGCGGTGTTCGCAATGAGCGACAGTCCGGATGCGGCAAGCGGACTGAATCCGAGTCCGATCAGAATGGCCGCGGTGACGGCGACCGGCGTTCCAAAGCCTGCGGCTCCTTCGAAGAATGCGCCAAAGCTGAAGGCGACAAGCAACAGCTGCAGCCGCCGGTCGGCTGTGACCTTGGTAATGCTGGTGCGCAGGATCGCGAACAGGCCGCGCTCGTTCGTCAGTTGATAGAGAAAGATGACGTTGAGCACGATCCAGCCGATCGGAAAGAGCCCGTATGCGGCTCCGTATGCCGCCGTACTAGCCGCCATGCCGGCGGGCATGCCGAAGATGAACACCGCAATTGCGAGCGATGTGGCCAGTCCAAGCAGCGCCGCGTTGTGCGCTTTCACTCGGAAGAACCCGAGAGTGCCGAGGAGCACGACAACAGGGAGTGCAGCGCACACCGTGGAGAGTGCGGCATTGTTCAGCGGGTCATAGACTTGAGGCCACATAAGTCCCCTCATCTGAAAGGTGCACTTCTCTGCACGCCTTGAAGGCCGAAAGTTGAAGCGCAGCTTCGCTAGCTGTTGCGTGGACGCGCCAATCCTATAGATCCGGTCCGATGCGGGTCAAATGGGCGTAAACTCGTGACTCGAAAACGTCCGGCTACCGCCGGACACTACGGAAAATGGTGAGGATCGTGCGCAATCTCTTCATGATGCTGACCGTAGCAGTCCTCTGCGCGTGGCCTGTAACGGCGCAGCAACCCCGCAGTGCGTCAGGTACATCGGTGACATCGTTCTACGACCTGAAGACCAGAACACTCGACGGAAAGCCTGCCGACCTCGCTCAGTACCGCGGCAGCGTCAGCCTCGTGGTCAACGTGGCGAGCTTCTGCGGATACACCCCCCAGTACACGGGACTGGAGAAGCTCCATCGCGAGATGAAAGGCAATGGGGTTAACGTCCTCGGATTTCCGAGCAACGACTTCGGGGAGCAGGAGCCCGGCACGGCTGAGGAGATCGCGACGTTCTGCAGGCTTACTTACGACGTCAGCTTTCCGATGTTCGAAAAGGTCGTGACCAGGAGCGGAGCGGGCCAGTCGCCTGTCTATGCGTTCCTCGGCCGGTCAGGGAATCTGCCCGCGTGGAATTTCAGCAAGTACGTCGTCGATCGGATAGGCCGTGTGGTGGCGTTCTTTCCGAGCGACGTCACGCCCGAGGATTCCCGGCTGCGCGGCGCCATTGCCAAGGCGCTTGCCGCGAAATAGGGATCGCGCACGCCACGCTCGTACGCAACCCCTGACGTGTCCGGCTTTAGCCGGACCGGCGATGACGCCGAACGCTACTGCAGCAGCCGGTACAGGCGCTCGTCGTACGGCGCGCCGTCGACAGCCGTTTCCCGCAGACCCTCGCGATAGGTCTTCGTATGTGCGGCGGAAATGTGTGTCTCGCGCGCCCGCTCGTCTCTCCACGCCTCGAGCACGGTGAAGTGGTTCATCCGGGCGCCCTGCAACACGTCGAAGCGCAAATTGCCCATCTGTTTGCGGCTCACTTCGACCTGGGCGCTCAAGAACTCGCGTGCTTTTGGGAGGCCTGTCGGCACGACATCGACGTGAGTCACGACAAGAACGGCGTCAGCAGGCACGTTCGACGGCGATGCCACGGCGTACACGGTATGCGTGCGTTCGTCGTACGCGGTAATGCGCAGCGGCTTCAGTTTCTCGAGAAACTGCGTGGCCTGCGCGGATTCACGGTGCTTCTGTCTGGCGGATTCGTCTCGCCACTCCTCCACTACCACGAAGCGACCGCGCGGTTGTTGCTGCTGCCAGATGTCGACGCTGCGGTTCCCCTCTTCGCGGCGAGAGGCGTCGCGGTAGGCCTTCAAGAGCGTCACCGCCTGCGCCTCGGATGCGGGCACGACATCGACGTAAGTGACGACGACCCGCGGCCCCTCGGGTGAGGGAGCCGGAGGCGGAGTCTGCGCGTTCGCGCCGAGAGGGCTGCCGATGAGCAGCAGAGCCACGGTTGCGGAGGCGAGCGAAAAGGTGTGTCTGGTCATAAGGCAACGCATTCTTACATCGCTTGGCGGCAACTGTCCATTGTCCACTGTAGCTACCGCATGCCGTGGGGGGTCCGGCTAACCTAAAGCCGGACACTGCGTACGAACCTGTGTCTCTGTAGCCGGTGGCACGGTCCGGCTAAGGCGGACTACGTACTCGCTATCATTGCTATATGGAATCCGTAAACGGCCTTCACCACATCACGGCCATTGCCGGACCAGCTCAGGAAAATCTCGACTTTTATGCAGGCGTCCTGGGAATGCGCCTCGTCAAGAAGTCGGTGAATCAGGACGATCCAGGCACGTATCACCTCTTCTACGCCGACGCCGAAGGGCACCCGGGCGCGGACCTGACGTTCTTTCCATGGGCCCAGATGGCGCCTCCGCGCCTTGGCCATGGGCTCGCCGTCGAGGTGTCGCTCGAGGTTCCTGCCGGATCGCTCGAGTACTGGGGAACGCGACTCGACAAGTACAGCACCCCGCTCGGATCGATCGAGTCACGGTTTGGCGACAGGGTGTTGCCTGTTGTCGACCCGCACGGCCTCAAGCTCGCGCTCGTCGAGAGTGGAAGCATGCGCAAGCGTCTGTTCACGCCGTGGGAGGGAAGCCCGGTCCCCGCCGAACGGCAGATCCGCGGATTGTACGGCGCGCGGCTGTGGGAGCGGGAGTCACGTGCGACAACCGAATTCCTTACCACTGTCCTCGGATTCGAGCATCTGGCCACGGAGAACGGCTGGATGCGCTATGGGTTTGGCAACGCCGCTGGAATCGTGGACATTCGTGACGCTCCCGAAAGTCGTCGCGGTGCATGGGGTGTCGGGAGCGTGCATCATCTCGCCTGGCGCGTAGACGACGAACGACATCAGCTCGAGGTGAGAGGAAGGGTCGAATCGGCGGGTGCACGTCCGACGCCGGTGATCGATCGATTCTGGTTCAAGTCCGTGTACTTCAGGGAACCGGGCGGTGTGCTGTTCGAGCTCGCGACCGACGGGCCTGGCTTCGGGGTCGATGAAGACCCCGCGCACCTGGGCGAGAGTCTCGTGCTCCCTCCGTGGCTGGAACCGTATCGCGCAAGCATCGAAGGTGCACTGCCTGCGTTGACGCCGCACGTACCGGCAGCGATTCCGGAATGAGCGCTGCGGACCTCGGCTTCGACCACGTGTTCCGGCCGGCCCCGGCCGTCGGCGCCCCCGTTCTTCTGCTCCTGCATGGTACAGGGGGCAACGAGCACGATCTGCTGCCGCTCGGCGAGACTCTTCTGCCGGATGCAGCGATGCTGAGTCCGCGCGGGCAGGTACTCGAGCGCGGCATGCCACGTTTCTTCCGGCGCCTCGCCGAAGGTGTGTTCGATCTCGAAGACCTCGAGCGGCGGACGCACGAGCTCGCGCGCTTCGTCGAGCGGGCCGCTGCGCATTACGGTTTTGAAGAGCGGCGGCTGGTTGCGGTCGGCTTCTCGAACGGCGCGAACATCGCGGCCAGCCTGCTGCTGCTAGAGCCTTCGACGCTGGGCGGGGGAGTCCTCTTTCGTGCGATGGTGCCGCTCGTGCCCGACCCGCTTCCCACCCTTCCCGGGACGCCGGTGCTGCTCTCGAATGGACGCAGCGATCCGCTGGTATCGCTCGAAGAAACAGATCGGCTCGCGGCGCTGCTTCGCGACGCTGGCGCCGACGTCACACTGGCACTGCAGCCCGCCGGTCACGAGCTGTCGTCCCAGGACATCGTTCAGGCACGCGAATGGCTCTCCGCGGCGTTTCCCCAGACGCACCGCGTTGAACGTTAGTCCGAAGTCCTCACCAGCTCGAGATCGACAGAAATCGTGACCTGGTCACCGACGAGCACACCGCCGGTCTCGAGCGCCTGATTCCAGCTCAGCCCGAAATCCTTCCGGTTGATGCGCGTGGTCGCGCTGTAGCCGACGCGCTCACCGCCCCATGGATCGCGCCCCCGGCCGCCCGCGTGGACGGTCAGCGTGATGGGTTTGCTGACACCACGGATGGTGAGGTCGCCCGTCACCGTGAAGCTGTTGCTGCTGGCCCGAACGATGTTCGTGCTCCGGAACGTGATTGCAGGATGGTGTTCCGAGTCGAAGAAATCGGCCGATCGAAGGTGCGCGTCGCGCTGGCCCTCGTGCGTGTCGATGCCCGCTACCGGAATCGTGAGGTCGATCGATGCATTTCCGAGGTCGGTTTCGTCGCCGACGAGCGTTCCGCTGACGTCGGCAAATCGCCCCTTCACCGTCGAAATCATCAGGTGCCGGACCGCGAACTCGACAGATGAGTGCGTCGGGTCAACCCGCCATGCGGAGGCGACGGCCGTGGAAACAGTGCTCATGAAATCCTCCATGCTATAGTTTCAGAAGTAACTATAAAATAGTAAGTAAATAATGTCAAGTAAGTAACATGCGGTAAGATAAGGCATGGCCGAGAGTCGGCTCTGTCCCCGTTATCACCAGGCCGTCGAGCTGGTTGGACGCCGCTGGGCTGGCGCGATTATCAGCATCCTGCTAAGGAGTCCCGCGCGCTACAACGAGATCCGCGCCGAGATTCCAGACATCAGCGACCGGATGCTCGCCGAGCGTCTCAAGGAGCTCGAGGCCGAAGGGTTGGTCGTGCGGACAGTCATCCCCGAGCCGCCGGTGGGCGTCGAATACAGATTGACTGAGAAGGGGCGGGCGCTTGAATCAGCCATTACGGCGATTGCGCGATGGGCTGAAAAATGGATACCGGTGCCCACTGCCGCCAGACGCGCGCGGAGCAGGCACCGTTGATTCGCCCCGCCTTCTGATAGATCCTTAGCCACCGTGTCCACTCACGAGAAACAGCAGCGTCTTCGGCGGGTGGTTTTCATCCGCGGTGGATGGTTGCTCGCCGCAATGCTGACGCTGCTAGTGGCTGCAGCGGCCACCCGCGACGGCGCCGCCGAGCGTGAGCAAGCCGCCACACCCGCAACCGCAGTAGCGGCGACGCTTGTTGCGGATTCGGCGCCGGCCTGGAGCCCCGACAGCGTGGATGCGGCCGCGCGTGCACTGCCACGGCTGCATAGCCTGATCGTGAGCCGTGGAGGCGAAGTCATCTTCGAGCGCTATTACAACGGCGCGCGGCGCGATCGCCTTGCCAATATCAAGTCGGCATCCAAGAGTGTCATTTCCGCGCTCGTCGGCATGGCCATCGAGCGCGGCCTGATCCCCTCAGTCACCACTCCGATCGTCAAGTACTTTCCGGAGCTGGCACAGGAGGCGGATGGGCGCAAGCGCGAGATCACCGTCGAGCACCTCCTCACCATGCGGCCGGGACTCGAAGGCACCAGCAATCGCAATTACGGCGCGTGGGTAACGAGCCGCAACTGGGTACGGCATGCGCTGGCGCGCCCGATGTTCGCGGCGCCCGGAGAGGAGATGGAGTACAGCACGGGGAACACGCACCTGCTGTCGGCGATTCTCACCAAAGCGTCAGGGAAAAGTACATGGGAGTTTGCCAACGAGGCGCTTGCCCGGCCACTCGGCTTCACGCTGCCACAGTGGCCGCGCGATCCGCAGGGCATCTATTTCGGCGGCAACGATATGCTGTTCACGCCGCGACAGATGGTCGCGTTCGGCGAGCTGTACCTGAATGACGGGCGCGTCGGCGGCCAACAGGTGCTTCGCCGCGACTGGGTGGAGCAGTCCTGCGAAGGACGCGCGCGAAACCGGCGGCCCGGCAACCCGGGGTTCGACGCAAACCGCGAGTTCGACCCGCTGCGCGACCGCGAATACGGCTACCTCTGGTGGGTATACGAGATTCGCGGCTACGACACCTGTTTTGCATGGGGATACGGCGGTCAGTACATCTTCGTCGTTCCCGCTCTTGATATCGTGATGGTCACGACCTCATCACCCGATGTGAGCGAAGAGCGCCGAGGGCATCGGCGGCTGCTGTTCGACATCCTCGACGAGCTCGTCGTCGCGCCCGCGACCGGCGCGAATTTACGCAGACTGACGCATTTACGAACTACAACCGAAGCGACGCTTCAGCCTGCAGCCGATCACCGCACTGTAGAGCGCACGCTTTAGGTGCGCGATCAACGCCGCGATCAGCCCGCGTCTAACGTCCGCGAATGCAGAAACCAGCGATCGATCACGACGTGGCGCGTGAAGAGCCGTGAGCCGAGCAGCGCGCGGCCAACGGATTTCACGAGAGGCGCCAGCACGTCCGGCGTTTTCGACACGGAGGGGTAACGGCTTCGCAACGCCGTTTCGTAGGGCCGCAAGGCATCAAGCTCCACGCGTCCGCCCGCAGCAATCAGCGTTTCAGCCGCGAGCCTCCCCGATTCAACGGCTGGCTTTATGCCTTCGCCGCTCTCCGGATAGGCAAGCCCCGCGGCGTCTCCCGCCACCAACATGCCGGTTCCAATCAATGGGCGCGGGCCCGTGCCCCACGCCAGGTAGGCGTGGCCACACCAGCGTACAGCTGACGCGCGCAGCGCGAGGCCCTGCCTCCGCAGGAACGCGATGAAATCGTCTATGTGGGGATTCAGGTCGCCGTTGTCGCGGCGGCCGAGCCCGATGTTGAGAAAACGTCCCTTTCGCACGCACCACCCGTAGCCTTCGAGGTCGCGGCAAAAGAACAACTCTGGAGTGTCGCCGGCTACGCTGCTGCCGCCGTCTTCCAGCTCGAACTCCGCCTCTTTGGCGACGACCGGCCGGACTGTATCGCCGCCGCCGCGCAAGTGACGCGCCACTGGACAGAAATGGCCGCCCGCGCCGACGACTACCGGTGCCGAAATGGTGCCGTTGGCGACCCACATGTCACCCCGCCGCTCCAACGACGCGAGCGCCGTGCCCTCGATCACGCGGGCGCCCGAGCGGCGCAGCAAGAAGCCGTCGAACTCGCAGCGCCGGATGGCATAGCTCACGATCCCGTCGTACCGCGTCTCGACGGAAGGTCGGCCGATGACAGACGTGCGAAAGCCCGTAATCTCCTGAATCGTGAGGCCGGTCGCCCGGGTACTCAGCGGGGTCGAGCTCGAGCAGTTCGAATACCCCGGGCGTCACCCAGCCGGCGCAAACCTTGTCGCGGGGAAATCGCGCTCGATCGACAACGACGACCTCCCATCCCGCACGCCGGAGCACTCGGGCACATGTCGAACCCGCCGGCCCCCCGCCGACGACGAGCGCGTCGCATTGCACCATCAGTGGATGTCAGTGGTCTCCGGAAGAAATGCGCGCGCGGGCATTCGATCCTGCTCGTCGCTGTATATCTCCGCGCGTGTCCAGTAGGGAGGAAGGGCTTCCATCGGAGCAAAGACCACCTGAAAGAGCTGCAGTGATCCCGTGGCGAATGCGGCTTCCGAACCGACGAGATACAGCTCCCACGCCCGTCTGAACTCTTCGCCGTATCGCGCGCGAACCTGATCGCTGATGATCGCGAACCTGCGGCTCCAGTGTGCCAGTGTGCGCGCGTAGTGAAGGCGGAGATTCTCCACGTCGAGAATTGACAGCCGCGCCGGTTCGAGCACTTTGGTAGCGACCTCCGCAAGCGTAGGCGCGTACCCGCCGGGAAAGACGCGGCGGCGGATCCATGCGTTCAGCGGGCGCGGGATGTCGCGTCCGATGAAGTGGAGGAGCCCGCGGCCACAGGTCCGTCGCAGGACGCGGGAAATGACGCTCGCCAGGTTTCGGTAATGCTGGACACCGACATGCTCGAGCATGCCAACCGAGACGAAGGCGTCGTACGCGCCGCGAACGCTGCGGTAATCGTCCTCGATGAATTCAACCTGCCCGGAAAGTCCCTCGTGAGTCGCGCGAGCACGAGCGTACGCGATTTGCTCCCTGGACAAGTTGAACGCTTTCACCTGCACGCCATACTCGCGTGCCATGTGCAGCGCCAGGGCACCCCACCCGCAACCGGCTTCGATGACGGTCTCGCCCGGTTGCAGCCGCAGCTTCCGGCAGACGAGATCCATCTTCGCCACCTGCGCATCCTCGAGCGGCACGTCGGGACGATCGAAGTAGGCACACGTGTAGAGGAGCTGTCTGTCGAGCCAGCCCGCGTAGAAGTCGTTGCCCAAGTCGTAGTGGTGATGCACGTTCTGGCGCGATCGCTGGAGACTGTTCGCGCGCGGCACGTGCAGACTGACGCGATCGCGCCACGTCGGCGTCAGACTGAGTCGGGAAATCGCTTCAAGCACCGGCTCGAGCTCACCGCGTACTTTGAGCGTCCCTGCCATGTACGCTTCGCCAAACTGCAGATGCGGGTTGAACACAACGCCGCGCAGCGTTCGTGCGTCGTCGACAACGAGGGCGCCGATTGCGGGTTGCGAACTCTGATACGGTGAGCTGCCGTCCCACAGCTCCAGGCGCACACGTGCGCGCGCCAGCTTGCGCTGGAGGATCCTGGCAAACCACCGGGTCAGCCATCCACTCATGAGTTACAGCCCCTGCAAGGCCCGTGACTGGCTTTCGAGGTGTCGCCGATCTGGGCCACGAGTCGCGCTTGCGAGAGGGGACAGACAATAGCGCGGCTCGAATGGATGAGTCTAGTCCCTACTGCCTACTGTGAACTACTTGGCTTCTATATGAATGCCGCACTCGAGCTTCTGGCCCGCCCAGCGGCCCGATCGCGGGTTGGCGGGGTCCAGGGGAAATGACGTGCACGGTTCGCAGCCGATGCTCGTGTAGCCCAGATCGTAGAGCGGCAGCAACGGGATGTCGTGCTGTCGCGCATATGTCCAGACGTCCTTCGCGGTCCAGGCGGCAAGCGGACTGACGCGCTGGATCGTTTTTCCGCTCGGCAGCCGGAACGGTTCTATTTCCTGCAGGTTCGCGCGCGACGGCGACTGGTCACGGCGCAGCGCGGTGAACCACACGTCGTAACTTTCAAGCGCGCCGAACAGCGGCTCGACCTTGTGGCGACGGCAGCACGCGTCCGTGCTCTCAACCTCCCACAGCCCCGGCCGCGGCTGGACGGCAGCCAGCGTAATGAGATTGAGATTCCACGTCCGTGTCATCTCGTCGCGATATTCGAGCGTTTTGCCGAAATGATGAAACGTGTCGAGAAAGAGCACGGGGAGGTCGGGCCTTTGCTCGCGCAGCAAATGTGTGAGCACGACGCACTCGGCCTGAAAGCTCGACGTGAGGCATGGCGCCTTCGCGTCAGCCAGCGCTCCCGCGATCAAATGTTGGACCTCGCTCATTTGAGCATCTCCTCGAGTGCCTTCTCCACGGCGGCGATCGCCTCGGCGTCCGAACCGGCCTGCCGTACGAGTTGGACGAGCCGCGCCGCAGCGCCGAAGGTTGTTTCCGGCTCGGTCCTGTCGCCTTCACCGAGACCGGTAATCATTCCCGCGCCTGCGGTGAACCCGGTCGCCGGATCGATCAGAATGAAGCTGCCAGTGTTCCGGTTGTTTTCGTACCGATCGAATACCAGCGGCCGCGTGGCCGACACGGTAACGGTGCCAATCTGGTTGAGCGAGAGCGGCCGATTGAGGGCAGCCGCGACAGTCCGCGTCGTGTGCTTCATTGCGTACACACGTGCAGGGTCGGCCCGGCGTTCGTCCATCCACACGATCTCTGCCTGGAATCTGTTCCCGACGTGCGGCGGATGAGAGACGCTCGACAGCTGATCGCCTCGACTCACGTCGATTTCGTCGTCCAGGACCAGCGTCACCGACATCGGCGCAAATGCCTCGTCAAGGTCGCCGTCCCAGGTCACGATGCGCTTGATCCGTGCAGTGCGAGCAGAAGGCCAGGCCGTGACCGCATCGCCGACGCGGATGATTCCCGCAGCTATCTGTCCCGCATAGCCGCGGAACTGATTATCCGGCCGCATCACGAGCTGGACGGGGAAGCGGAATGGTGACGAGGTGAGGTCACGTGTCACAGTCACGTTCTCGAGGTGCTCGAGCAGGGTCGGGCCCGTGAACCACGGCGTTTTGGGACTCAATGTCGTGACGTTGTCGCCATGGAGCGCGCTGAGCGGCACGGCGTGGCATCCGACGTCGCCGAGGATCCCCTCGAATTCGCTGCGAATGTCTTCGAATACGTCGCGGCTGAAGTCGACGAGGTCCATCTTGTTCACGGCAAGCACGAACTCCTCGATGCCGAGCAGTCCGGCGATTCGCGCGTGGCGTCGTGATTGCGGCCGCACGCCGTGTGTCGCGTCGACGAGCAGGATTGCGAGATCGGCCGTGGAGGCGCCCGTGGCCATGTTGCGCGTGTACTGCTCGTGACCGGGCGTGTCGGCGAGGATGAACTTGCGGCGCGCGGTGGCGAAGTAGCGGTACGCGACGTCGATCGTGATTCCCTGTTCGCGCTCCGCCTTCAGTCCGTCGGTGAACAGCGAAAAATCGATCGGCCCGACGCCACGGTTCCGCGACGCCACGCGAACCGAGTGCACCTGGTCCTCATACACCGCCTGCGCATCGTGCAGCATCCGCCCGATGAGCGTGCTCTTCCCGTCATCCACGCTACCAGCGGTACAGATTCGCAGTAGACCCGACACTACTCATTCCTCCGTTGTACTTTGGTCCGGCTGAAGCCGGACACTACATCGGACGGTGGCACTACGTCGGACGGTGGCACCTTCGCACCGTCGCACCATCGCACCGTCGCACTGGCACCGTCGCACCATCCAACCCTCGCACCATCGCACCTTAGAAGTACCCTCTCTTTTTTTGAGCTCCATCGATCCGTCCTGGTCGTGATCAATAACCCGCAGCTGCCGCTCGGACTGGCGCGCGGCAACAAGCTCCTCGATGATCTTTGGTACCGTGTCCGCATCAGACCGCACGGCTCCTGTGCATGGTGAGCAGCCGAGCGAGCGCATGCGGCACCGGACCACCTGCTGTGTGTCGCCCGGGAGAAGTGGAACGAATGGCTGTTCCGGAACGATGAGTGAGTTGCCGCGGACGATCACCTCGCGGTCGGTCGCGAAGTACATCGGAACCACAGGAATTTGCTCCACGTGGATGTACTGCCACACGTCGATTTCGGTCCAGTTGGAGAGCGGAAATACGCGTATCGTCTCGCCTGGCAGCAGGCGGGCATTCAACAGGTGCCACAGTTCAGGCCGCTGGCGCTTCGGATCCCACTGACCCTTCGCGTCGCGCACAGAGAAGATGCGTTCCTTCGCGCGCGATCGCTCTTCGTCGCGGCGGGCGCCGCCAAGCGCCGCATCGAAGCTGCCGGCCTCGAGCGCATCGAGCAGCGCCTTGGTTTTCAACAGCCCGCAGCAGCGCTGCGTGCCAATCTTGAACGGTTGTGCACCGTCGGCAATCGCTTCGGTATTCGTATGGACGATGAGCCGCGCGCCGACGGTCCTGGCCATCTCGTCGCGGAACTGAATCATTTCGCGGAACTTGTAGGTCGTGTCGACATGCAGCAGCGGAAAGGGAATCGGGCCCGGATGGAACGCCTTCTGCGCCAGGCGCAGCATCACAGACGAGTCCTTGCCGATCGAATAGAGCATGACCGGCCGCTCGAATTCCGCCACGACCTCTCGCAGGATGTGGATGCTTTCCGCTTCGAGCGCGCGCAGGTGATCGAGGCGCAGCGCTGGGACGACGTCTGGAGGGATTCGAGCGCCCTTGGCTGCTTCTGAAGAAACGGTTGCAGTATTCATAGTCACAAAAACAAAAAGCCCGGGACTGGTTGGTCCCGGGCTTCGATCTGTTGTGTTGCTGGGGTGTTCGTCTAGTTGGTGGTGCGTTTCCCAGGCAGCCGGACAGAGCGCGCCGAGACCATCGTGGTGGCCCCACAACAACAACACGCGCACATCTGGCTGGAAGCGAACAACACGTTGCTTGGGATTCTACACGTCATGCTTCGCGATTCAAATCAGCGCCGGGTTTCCTACACACCATCTCACCCTACTGGTGCGGTAGACTTTCAGCATGCTCTCCAAGAAGTCGAAATACGGTCTGAAGGCGCTCCTGGTACTCGCGGAGGAGCCGGGACGAGGGCCGATTCAGTCGTCTGAACTCGCTGTCAGACAACGACTTCCGAAGAAGTTCCTCGAGGCGATTCTCCTCGAGCTGAAGCGGCACGGCCTCGTGCAGAGCAAGAAAGGGCGGTCCGGCGGGTACGTCCTGAGTCGAAGGCCCGGGGACATCACGCTCAGTCAGGTTATTCGAGCGCTCGACGGGCCCCTGGCGCTCGTGCCGTGCGTCAGCCAGACCGCCTACATGCGCTGTGACGAATGCATCGACGAGGATACGTGCGGGGTGCGTCTGGCCATGAAGGAAGTGCGAGACGCAACCGCGCATATCCTTGATAACACTACACTTGCTGGTCTCAGTGCACGAGTCGCCGTTTCGCGTCGTGAGCGGGAGGGCCCACACGCACCCCGCGGATCTTTCTTGGGCCGCTGAACTCCGCGAAGCGAGCGACATCCAACTCCGCTCGCGAAGCGCAATCCAACTCAATTTATCGATTGCGGCCGGATCCTGGCAGGCATTAGAATTTGCCTACTAAACCTATAGGAATACTATGCACGACTGGCGGATGGCTGGGACTCTTCGACGGGAACCTCGCGCAGAGAGGCTTATTACGGCGGCGATCGGATTGGTGATCACGCTGATCTTTACGGGTGCTGCCGCTGCCCAAGCCGGCTCCAGCACGATTGCGGGTGTCGTCAAGGATGAATCGGGCGGTGCGGTGCCGGGTGCGGCCATAAAGATTGTCAACGAGGGCACCGGAGTGGCTGTCGACGCGTTCAGCAACGAGGAGGGCTCGTTTGAGGTAGCCGGGCTCGTGCCCGGCCGATACCGCGTTGAAGCGACGCTCGATGGCTTCGAAACTGTCAGTCAGCGTATCGGGCTCGACGCGGGCCAGGCTGCGGCGATCGCAATCAGTCTGTCCCCGGCGCGATTCACCGAAGGTGTTGTGGTGACCGCGCGGCGTGTCGAGGAGGTCGCCCAGGAGGTTCCGATCCCTGTGTCGGTAGTGAGCGGCGAGCTCGTTGCTGACGCCGGCGCCTTCAACGTGAATCGTCTGAAAGAGATGATTCCGACGGTCCAGTTCTATTCGTCCAACCCGCGCAACTCGGCGATCAACATCCGCGGCCTCGGGGCTCCCTATGGGCTTACCAATGACGGCATCGAGCCGGGCGTCGGCCTCTATATCGATGGCGTGTTTCACGCGCGGCCGGCATCGGCCACGCTCGACTTCCTCGACGTGCAGCAGGTCGAGGTGTTGCGAGGACCGCAGGGAACACTGTTTGGCAAGAACACCACCGCCGGTGCGATCAACGTGACGACGCGGAAACCAAGCTTCACCCGCGAAACGCAAGCCGAGCTCAACTACGGCAGCCTGGGACTCGTTCAGGTGAAGGCCTCGACCACAGGGCCCTTGTCCGAAAAGGTGGCAGGGCGGTTGTCGTTTTCCGGTACCACGCGTGAAGGCACGATCCGAAACGTTGCTACGCGAACCGACGTGAACGGTCTCAACAATCTGGGCATTCGGGGCCAGTTGTTGTTTGCTCCGTCCGACAGGATGGCGATCACCGTGGCGGTCGACGCTACGCGCCAGCGCCCTGAAGGCTATGCTCAGGTCGTCGCGGGCGTCGCTCCCACACTTCGGAGTCCAAACCGGCAATACGCCCAGATTGCCGCCGACCTCGGTTATGCACCTCCAAGCTTCAACGCCTTCGATCGGTTGACAGACACGAACACACCGTGGCGATCGAATCAGGATCTTGGCGGCGCCGCCGTTACGGTTGAACGAACGTTAGGGCCGGGCCGACTGACGTCGATCACAGGGTGGCGTTACTGGAATTGGGATCCTTCGAATGACCGGGACTTCATCCGCCTGGGCGTGACTTCCGTTTCGGCCGCCCCGTCGCACCAGCGACAATGGACGCAGGAAGTACGGTACACGGGGGACATGTCGCCGGCGCTCAATGTGGTCGTGGGTGCGTTCGCCTTCCGACAGGCACTCGACTCGGCCCCGTCCTTCAAGCAGGAACAAGGCGACGCGGCCGCGCGCTTTCTGTTGGCGCCGAGCGCGGCCGCGGCAACCCCCGGTCTCCTCGACGGATACGGCTTTAATCAGGAGCTCGAGTTTAGGAATACCAGCGCGGCGCTTTTCGGCCAGGTCGAATGGTCGGTGACCGATCGTTTGCGCGTGCTTCCCGGCCTTCGTTTCAACTACGACCAGAAGCAGGTGGATTTCGACCAGCGAGTCTACGGCGGACTGCAGACAACGGATCCCGTCCTGATTGCGCTACAGCGCTCGGTCCTCGCGCCGCAAGAGTACAAGGCGGACGTTGACGACACCAACATCTCGGGCCAGACGACCGTGGCCTACAGCCTCGCCAGGAGCGTAAATGCGTATGCCACTTACGCGACCAGCTTCAAGTCGGTCGGTCTCAACCTGAATGGCGTTCCCACCGACGCATTTGACAGACCGGTCCTGGCGGCTGCAACGGTGAGGCCCGAAGACGAGCACCACCTCGAGATTGGACTCAAGACCGCGCCACTTCCCGGCGTCACCGCGAACGTCACCGTCTTCAACACGGACATCAACGATTTCCAGGCTCAGGTCGTGAATGCGGACGTGGGCGTGCTCCGAGGGTATCTTGCCAACGCCGAGAAGGTGCGCGTGCGTGGTGTCGAGTTCGACGGGAATGCCAAGGTGACCAGCCGTCTCTCGTTCTACAACGCCATCGCGTACACCGACGGTAAATACGTCTCGTTCCCCGACGCGCCGCCGCCGCTCGAGGACACGGGTGGCCCGCAGGTCAAGGACGTCTCAGGCTCCGACCTGCCTGGCATCTCGAGATGGGCGGTTTCGTACGGCGGCGAGTACATCCACCCCGCGACGATGCTCGGCCGCGCCGGGGAGTTCTTCAGTGCGTTCGACGCGAGCTACCGCTCCTCGTTTTCTTCGAGCGCGAGCGCCTCACGATATCTGGTGATCGACGGCTACTCGCTGCTCAACACCCGCGTCGGTTTCCGATGGTCGAATGATTGGGCTCTGTCCCTATGGGTCCGGAATCTGTTGGACGAGAAGTACTTCGAGTTGCTTTCAGCAGCACCCGGCAATTCGGGTCTATACGTGGGGCTGCCCGGCGATCCGAGAACGCTTGGTGTGACGATGCGGGTGAGTTTGCGATGAGGAGCGTTGAGTGCGGTAGGAGGCCACGATGATCGACCCTTACATGATCGTCCTGGCGGGCATCACGCTCCTCGCGGCAATTGTCAATGGCGCGCTCGGGTACGGCTTTTCGTCGATCACCGTACCCGTTGCGTTACTGTTCCTCGTCAATCGCATTCTGAATCCGGCACTCGTTCTCATCGAGGTCGTGCTGAATGCGTACGTGCTGTGGAACAACCGCGACGCGCTGCCCAATGTCTGGCGCCGCGTCACGCCGATGGTCATCGGGCTGCTGCCGGGCGTGATTCTCGGCACGGCGATCGTGGCGCAGGTAAACCCTTCGTGGCTGCGCTTCTGGACCTTCGGCGCGCTGCTTCCGTTGATCCTGCTGCAAGCCGCAGGTTTTCGCCGACCGATCAAGTCTGAGCGTTCCGCCTCCCTGCTCTTTGGTGGCGGCCTCGGCGTGCTCTATTCAGTGACGACCATCTCGGGTCCGCCGCTGGCGATCATGCTGAACAACCAGGGGTTTGCGAAGAAGGACTTTCGCGCAGCCCTCGGCGTCGTCCGGCTCGCGGAATCGTCGATGACCGCAGTGGCGTATGCGTATGCGGGCCTGTACGGTGCGCAGACACTCGCGCTGGTGCCGTGGATCGTTCCGAGCATCGCGATCGGCGTGCCTATCGGCGCGTTCATCATTCGACACGTGCGGTCCGAGACGTTCCGCCGCATCTGTATGAGCTTCGACGCGTGGATCGTGGCCTTCGGGCTGTCCAGGCTTCTGCAGGAGCTGCGTCTCGTCGAGAGCAATGCAGCGTATCTGGTGCTGATTGCTGTTGGCGCTCTCGATATCTGGCTGCTGTACCGCTTCTTCTCACACCAGCCCACGGAACCCAGTGAGGCTCCGCATCAGAACGGCGAATACGTGCAGTACGGGTCCGTCCGCGCCGGGTCCGGCTAAAGCCGGACGCTACGTACATTGGGCGCGCACGTCGTACCGCGGCCTTCGTACGTAGTGTCCGCCTTTAGGCGGCCTTTAGGCGGACCGTTCGGATTTCAGTAGTCGAACAACCGCGTGTATTTGACGATGAAGGAACGACCGAGCAGTTCGTCGGGAGTGAACGACGATGTGTCGCGCCGATCGTTGTAGACGAGAAAGAACCCCGTCCCACTGCGATTCAGGAGCGCCAGCCGGATGTTCGACGACAGCGTGGCCGTCTGCTTGTTGTACTGGATGAGCCCCTGGACGCTCGCCAGGCTCGTGAAGGCATAGCTGATCTTGATTGGCACCAGGTCGTTCCGGAAGCGGCCGACAGGCAGGTTGACGTCGTCATAAGTCCACTCGATCTCCGAGAGGAGCCTCGCCCCCGCGCGCAGCCCGAGCGTCAACCGCCACCCGTGGTAATCGCCGTTGTAGTATCGGCCGATCTTGTGTGCGAGCGTCGCGCTGAGGGGCGCGCTGCGATTGGTGTTACCTTCGAACTCCCACCACATCCACCCGTACTCACCCGCGGGCATTTCCACACGCCGTCCCCTGACGTCCTCATAGATCGTGAACGGCACGCGTGGACGGTCCTGGCCGGTGATGATGACGTACCCGAAGCGTCCGCCGGACGGCGTCTGGATGTCGAAGAAGTGCCAATGTGCGTTTGAGCTCTCCAGGCGGTTCTGAAGATCCAGGTAGCCGGTGTAATTCGCGTGCGGCCCGAAACGCCGGATCCAGGACGACCAGCGCTTCGGCTGATAGCGGAGATTTGTGTTCGCTTCGATGCTGCGATAGCCCCGCCGCCGCAGGAAGCCGACCTCGGGATTGAAGCGGTCGCCAACCTGCGTGTAGCCGGCGCGCCCGGTCCACAGGTCGTTCGCGTAGGTATACGAGGTGCCCCCGGCGTAGTCGGTGCCGCCCCGGCTCGCCATGGAATCCGTGCGGGCCAGGAAAGCGGTATAGCGCCCGTTGGTCGTCGCCTGCCAGGCGACATCCAGCCCGTACGTTCGGTTGTAGTCGCCGGCCTCTGCGTGGCTGCCGACCCCCTGCCGGCCGACGAACAACGCGCCGAAGTTCGATCGCCCAACTTCGCGCTGAACTCGCAGCACGGTGAAGTTGTTGGCGGGGGCGAGCGTCTGGTCCGTGCGCGTGTTGACGGCCGCGTCGGTCTGCATGTTCAGAAGGCCGATGCTGTAGCCGCCCAGCTTGCCGCTCAGTCGCCCGCCCGCGATGATGTCGATCGGCTCGCCGGCCGATGACAGCCCGATCCGCCGCGAGAAGAACAGATCGACGTTGCGAGGGTTCCCGATCTCGAAGAGTTGCGCGTTTTCCAGGAAGAACGGGCGCTTCTCGGGGAAGAAGACCGGGAAGCGCGTGAGGTTCACCTGCTGCTCGTCCGCCTCGACCTGCGCGAAGTCGGTGTTGACGGTCAAATCGAGCGTAAGATTCGCGCGCACGCCCCACTTCACGTCGAGACCCACGTCGCCAGTGCGCGAGACCGTGTCGGTTCGAAGCGTCCGCTCGTCGTTGATCGCCCCCGAGACGTACGGCAGCAGCTTGAGATCGCGGCGCGCGGGCAGCGCGAGGCCGTTGAGCTTGCCCGCGACCGAGACGCGCATGAGCTCGTACCCGCGCGGCACGGCCGAGAGAAACGCCTGCTCGTTCTTGCGCCGGATGTTCCGCTGCGCATTCACGCCCCACGTCCGCTCCTGGCCGGGGTTGTACCGCAGCGTCTTGAGCGGGATGGCGAACTCCGCCTCCCATCCGCGCTCGGTCGTCTGCGCGCGGACAGTCCAGTCGGCGTCCCAGTTCAGGTTGAAGCCGCCGCGGTTGCTCTGTCCAGACTGGCCTTCGCCTCTGACCTGTGCGTCGAACTCGATGCCGAACGGGTTGGTGCCGAAGACGAATGCGTTCTGACCATCGTTGAACGTGTCGAGCAGGATTTGAATCGAATCGGTATCGTCGAGGTCGGCGTCGCGGCGGCTCTGGCTCACGACGATCTGGTCGGGCTCGGAGTCGAAGCAGATGATGCCGATGTAGAGATTCTCGCGATCGAGCAGAAACCGGATTTCGGTGCGCTCGCTGGCGGGCTGACCCTCTTCCGGCCACTGCTGGACGAACCCGCTGAAGGGATCCGTGTTCGTCCAGCTCGTTTCATCGACGCGCCCGTCGACGACCGGGTGCTCGCCCTCGCCGAGTTGGTGCACTATCAACTGCGGAGCGGCGGAAGCCGTCTGCGCTGCGGCCGACGACCGATATCCGCCACCAAAGACGGCAATCAGCGCGACACCGAGAACACGACACCGTGACATCTCGCTGTTCTGACTGCGGGATTATAAGGCACTGCTCCGCGTAGGGTGCTCAGGTTCTCGGGTGCACTGGTGCTCAGGTTCGGTTCTTGGGTTCACGGGGTTCTTGGGTTCAGGGTTGATCTGCAGTCTTTCGAAGTGTCGTCGGCCTCAGGCGACCTCAGGGCTTTGCGATCATCACTTCGGTCGCCTTCACGACGGCCGTGACGGCATCGCCCTTCTTCAACCCCATCTCCTCCGCGCTACGCTTCGTAATCACCGACTCAATCACGCTGTCACCGACACGGACCGTGATATGCGCGAGTACGTCACCCCACTCGATTTCCTCGATGGTGCCCTTCAGATGATTCCGCGCGCTGAGCGTCATCGGGCCTCCTCGTGGCTGGCTTCAGTGACTTCAGCATGACCGCCACGCGACATCGCGTCAACCGCAGTCGAAACTGAGCCGCGAGTGAACGTCGAAACTCAACCACCGTGGAACTGTGATTCGACCCACATAGCGCTGTCAGAACCAGAACTTCGCCGCGAGCTGCACGACCCGTGGATCGAGCGCCGTCGTGATCGTCCCGAAGCTGGCCGGTCCGAGCTGCGCCGCCGGTGCGCCGAAATTCGCAGTGTTCAGCAGGTTGAACACCTCCAAACGAAGCTCGATCGCGCGCTCACCTCCGAAGCCCACGTGACGCATCACCGCGAGATCGACATCGCGGTACGACGGCCCCCGCACTGGATTGCGCGAGGCGGATCCGATGGTGAACTGATTGGCTGTCGCGAACGCTGCCGTGTTGAACCAGCGAGCGGGTGTCCGCTCGTCAGCGGGGAGTGTCGGATCGCCAACGAGATTCGGGCGCTGGGTCGTGAAGCCGGCATACCCGAGCGAGTTCGCCTGCGTCACCGCGACCGGCACCCCGGACTGCATGGTCATGAAGCTCGCGACGCTCCAATCGTTCACCAGTGCGCCGACCACGCCAGTGGGGTGCTTGGCACGGCCCTCGCCCACCGGAAGATCCCACACGACCGAGGCGGCGAAGTAGTGCGGAATGTCTCCGGTCGAGTAGTCGCGGTCGCGCTCCAGATTGTGACTGTCGGCGACGGCGGCGTTCGTCAGCGGTCCAGTCAGAATGGACGCGTCGAACACCGACGAGGCGATGTCGGTCAGCTTCGAACGGGTGTAGGCGGCCGAGTAGGTCAGGCCGCCCGACATTCGCTGACGAATGCTGAACGCGAGACCCTGGTAGTTCGTCGTGCCGACATTGTTCCGATAAAAGCTGACCGCGGTGTAGTCCGGATAGGGTTTCATGAGCTGCGCCCTCGTGATCGTCGGGTCGCCGATCGAGGACGAGCGGGGAATGATCCCGAAAAACGGGTTGGGGACCCTCTCGAGGAGCGTGGGCCCGAGTTTCAGTTGTTCCTCCGTCAACTGATTGATGTTGCTGTCCGGGATCCCGATGTTCGTAATCTTCGATCCGAGGTATGAGACCTCGACGACGGTGTTCGCCGTGAGCTCCCGCTGCACCGACACGTTCCACTGTTGCGCGTAGCCCGACCCCAGCGTTCCATCAACCGTGAAGACGCCCTGTCCGAGGCCGGCGGTTGGCGTCAAGCCGACTGGTGTGACGGTCGGTCCGTTCGCCAGCACGAATGCCGGCGCGATATTGTCGAGCGTGCGCTGCGACACGGTCTGCAGAAACGGAAAGTTCGGCGTCGTGAACGGCGTCGTGATCCCCGCCATCTCGATCCAGACCTTCCCGTACCCCGAGCTGACGATGGTCTTGTCCGTCAGGCGGTAGACGGCGCCAATGCGCGGGCCAAAGTTGTCCTTCTTGAGCGGCCGTACCGGCTCCGTACCTGGATAGTCGAGCTGCCGCGTCTGTAAATTGAATACCGCGGTTTGACCGTTGATCTCCGTGGACGGGAAATTGAGCGTGTATCGCAGCCCCGCATTGATCGTGAGGCGCTCGGACACCTTCCAGTCGTCCTGGATGAAGTACTCCTGAAAGTGCGCGCGTTCCTGAATATCCGTCTGCTGGAGGTCGATGGCAAAGGTCTGCACCTGTCCGAGCAGGAAGCTCGCAAACGCGTTGCCGGTGTTCGCGACCCCGGGTAGATCGCTGCCGACGGTGCTGAAGGCAAACGATCCCGTCGGCCAGGGGGGTTGGATCACGTTGAGCCGCTCCCATCGCCAGTCGAGCCCCATCTTCATGGTGTGGCGGCCTTTCAGCCAGGTGAGCGAATCGGCGATCTGTGTGACGCTGGTGCTGAAGTCCGAGGCCGTGTTATTCGGGGATCCGAGCTGCTGGTAGCCGTTCGGTGCGAAGGTCGGCATCGTGTTGGGAAATTGCGCATTCGACGGGATGCCGGGAATGTTGAGCGCGGCTCCCGCAGGCGAAGACAACGCCACCGCGCTCCGCTGGACGGATCGCCGTGTATCTCCGATGCGCAGTTCGTTCAGCAGGTTGGGGGAGAAGGTGTGTTGATAGTTCGAAGCAAACGCCCACGCCGTCGTATCCTGCGGACCGACGGCCACGCTGCCGGCCAGGATGGTCCCACTCCCATCCGGAAAGGCTGTCACCGGTTCGGCGTGACCACGGAAGTACGTCAACCGTCCGAACGCCTGATCACGGCCTGTCGCAAACTTGTGATCGATGCGCACATCGCCCTGATCCTGATTGTCGATTTCGTTGGCCGTCCGGCTGTAGTTGTTCGCGGTGGCGGTGTTTGTCGGGAGCGGGTAGCGCTCGAGAAGCGACAGCGCGACCGGATCCATGGCGCTTCTCGGAATCGTGTTGTTCGGAAACTGCTGACGCGTATTTCCCACCGTCGTCGCCGGATCGTAGATGTTCTGGCGGAAGACACCTGAACGTTCGGCGAGCGTGGGCACGTTCGAGGTCACCGTGCGGCCGATGCTCTGTCGCTGACCCTGATAATCGACAAAGAAGAACGTCCGGTCCTTCACAATGGGGCCGCCGAACATGCCGCCGTACTGATTCCGCCGATAGTCCGGTTTCACCGGATTGCTCGCCTGGAAGTAGTTCCTGGCGTTCAGATGCTCGTTGCGAAAAAATTCGAACACGTTGCCGTGAAAGGCATTGGTGCCCGATTTCGTCGTGAGATTGACCACGCCGCCATTGAACCGCCCGAACTCGGCCGCCGGGCTGTTGCTCTCGATCTTGAACTCCTGGATGGCGTCGATGATCGGATAGTACGCGAGCTGCCCCGGCTCGGGCTGCAGCACGGAGATGCCGTCGAAGAGATACTCGTTCGTTCGCGGTCTCCCGCCGTTGATGCGCGGCAGGACGGAATTCGGCGGCAGGGCGACGCCCGGGGCGATGGCGGCGAGCATGATGAACAGGCGGCCGTTCAGCGGCAGCTGCACGACCTGCTCGTTCTCGACGACGGTCCCGAGGCTCGCGGTCTCCGCTCGCACAATCGGCGCGTCTGCGCCACGACCGTCACCTGTTCTTGAATGTCTCCGACGCTGAGATCGAAATCGATGCGCGCCTTTTCACCAGTCGCGAGACGAATGCCCTCGCGGCGCACGGGTTTGAAACCCGCGAGCTCGACATCGAGGCGGTACTCGCCCGGCGCCAGGCTCGCGGCGGTGTAGACGCCATCGCCCGTGGACACCACCACTCGCTGAAGATTCGTCCGTGTTTCCGTGACCGTGATCGTCGCGCCGGGAACGGCGGCCCCAGCCTGATCCTTCACAAGACCGGTGATTTCGCCGGCAGCCGTCTGCGCATGGGCGGGCATCACCGCGGCACCGCAGACACATGCGACGGTCAGACACATTAAGAGCGATACGCTTCGAGTTATTCGCACCATTGGGTCCACGTGGTTTCCACTCGTTTTCAACCGTGCGTCTCACCGCGCCCGAATTCGGCCGGGTGAGTCGGGCGTCAGCGGTGAGGCCGCGCTCCCGCCCTCGTGCATGGGGTGTTAGGGGAGACACTCTAGCTCGGATTGATACGGTGATCAAACCGGACTTAAGTCGACTCAAATTGTGCCAGAAATGAGTCGGCATCGTTCGCGCAGGCTGAAGCCTGCGCGCTACAGGCGACATGCTAGAGCGTCACGCTTCAGCGTGCGCGTGACAATGCTTCAGACGCGTTCGTATCCGCCGCGAGCACCTCGATGGAGACCGACTTGACCAGCGCATGCAGGTGGTCCCCAACCTTGATTTCCAATGTGCTGATCGCGTCTCGCGTCACTTCGGCAAGTAGCAGTATTCGGCCGACCGTCATCTGAACGACGACCGCATCGAGGGTCGTGTCGTCGTGGATTGCGGACACGGTACCCGGCAACACATTGTGAAGGCTGAGTCCCGTTGGGGCGCTCGTCGCCAGGATGACTTCGCGTGCCGGGATCCGCACGCGGACAGTCGTCGTCGCAGTGAGCTGACGAGCGGGTGCGAGCAGCGTGCCGCCGTCGAACGCCAACGTGACGAGGCCGCGATCGCGATCGACGCGGCTCACCGCCGCCTCGAAAACGCTGCCTGGTCCGACGGCTTCGTGCAACCAGGACAGATCCGGCCGACTCGTGAGCGTTGACAACGAGCCATATCGCGACCGACCGGCCGTGGTCCAGCATCAACACGTGCGTCGCGAGGCGCACGACATCGTCAAAGTCGTGAGTCACGAGAATCAGCGGCACGCGCAGCGTCCGGCGCAAGCTGTCGATCTCGCTCTGTAGACGCCTGCGAACGGCACGATCGACGGCAGCGAACGGCTCGTCGAGCAGCAGCACCGCCGGCTCGCGAGCCAGTGCTCTGGCGAGCGCGACGCGCTGCCGCTCGCCGCCGGACAATTCGCGCGGTCGTTTCGAATCGTGTCCCTTAAGGTGCACCGCATCCAGCAGTTCTGCTGCCCTTGCCCGCCGCTCCGGTCGCGGACGATGCCCGAGTGCCGTCATGACGTTGCCGAGAGCCGTCAGATGCGGAAATAGCGCGTACTCCTGGAACACGAACCCCACGGCCCGTCGGTGCGGCGGCCAAAATACGCCAGCATCCGTATCCGTCCAGGTGTCGGCGCCGGACTGCACGCGGCCATGCGCTGGCCGGGCGAGGCCGGCGATCGCGCGCAGTATCGTTGTCTTACCGCTTCCCGACGGCCCGAAAATCGCGAGCACATGACCCGGGTCGCAACTGAATTCGACGTCGAGGGGAATCGGACCGTCCTGGCGAAGGCTCACGGCGAGGCGGTGGTCAGGCACGGCGCGAGCCCACCTGTCGCGACAGCATCGTCGTGGCCATCAGCGTGACGGTGGCGACGACGAGCAGCGTCGCCGCCATGATGCCAGCGCTGCGGTCGTCGAACGCCTGCATGCGGTCGTAGATCGCGACGCTGAGTGTGCGGGTCTCGCCCGGCAGGTTGCCGCCCACCATCAGCACGACGCCAAACTCGCCGAGCGTGTGGGCAAATGTCAGGATGGCCGCCGTCAGCACACTGGGCCAGGCCAGCGGCAACTCGATCCGCAGAAACCGCTGCCACGGGCTCAGGCCGCAGCAGGCGGCGGCATCGCGGACGTCGGGGGGAATCGCTTCGAAACCGCGCTGAATCGGTTGGACGACGAACGGGATGTTGGCGATCGCCGAGGCGAACAGCAGCCCTTCGAAAGAGAATGGCAGCGACTGTCCGACGACGGCCTGGAAGGCTTGACCGAGCGGCGACCGCGCGCCAAACGTGACGAGCAGGTAGAACCCGAGCACGGTTGGCGGGAGAACCAGCGGCACGGTGACCAGGGCTTCGACGAGCAGCTTGCCGCGGAAATGGCGGTGCGCGAGGACGCGGCCAAACCAGATTCCGAACGGGAGCAGGACGATGATCGTGCCCGCCCCGAGCCACAGCGAGACACGAAGGGCCGACCAATCCATGCGTGGCTATTGTGGCACTGCGTACCCGTGCTTCCGGAAGATCGCGCGTGCGGCGTCGCTGAGGACGTAGTCGTAGAACTGTGCTGCGGTGGGACTCGCGCGCTTCAAGAGCACCATCCGTTGGCGCAGCGGCAGGATAGTCGGCGTCAGGTATCACGGCATAGGTCCCGCGATCCCCAAAGTCGGGTGCCAGCACGAGCGAATACGCGATCAGTCCGCCGACGGCATTTCCGGTGGTCGCAAACTGGGCGGCCTGCGCGATGGTGTCGCCGAGCACGAGTCGTGGGCGAATGGCGTCCCACAAGCCTCGCTTCCTCAGGACGGCTTCCGCGGCTTTGCCGTACGGCGCGACCTCGGGATTGGCAATCGCGAAGCGGCTCACGCCTCCGGCCTTCACCAGCCGTGCCAGACCTTCGAGCCGCTCATCGACCGTGAGCGGCGATCCTGTCGGCGCAAACACCACCAGCCGGCCGACGGCATACACGGCGCCGGCGTCGCGCGTCAGTCCCGCAGCGGTCAGTTGATTCGGAAACTCCTCGTCTGCCGCCAGGAACAGCTCGAACGGCGCGCCGTCTCGAATCTGCCGCGTCAGCGTTCCAGACGCGCCGAACACCAGCTCGACGCGCGGTTCCTCGGGCGCGCGCGAACGCGTCGGCAATCTCGTTCAACGCGAAATTCAAGTTCGCGGCGGCAGCAATCGTGGGCGGCTTCTGCGCAGCGGCTCGGCGTCGGCCACGCAACGCAAAACACGATTGCGAGCAACAGGAGAACGCAGGTGCGTCGGGCTTTCATTTCGCTTCAGGCTTGCGCGGCTGACGGCCAGGGATTCGCAAACCGCGGATCCTCCAGCAGTGCCTGGTCGGTGAGCGATTGGAGAAACGCAACGAGATCAGCGCGCTGGCCGGGCGTGATCGTGAATCCGCGTATCGACACGCTTTTGTTCGGGTTGTCACGGCCGACGCCCTGATACGGCCCGGTTTGCAAGGTCCGGCCCCCGGCCGCGTAATGGTCGATCGCCTCCTCGAGCGTGGCGACGCTGCCGTCGTGCATGTACGGGGCGGTGACGGCGATGTTCCGGAGCGTGGGGGCTTTGAACTTGCCGACGTCCTTCGGATCCCGCGTCACCTCGTAGAGTGCCCCTGTTCTCGAGCGGATACGACAGCAGACCGGGAAGATTGTAAAGGCCCGTATTGTGAAACTCGACCGGGGTGAAACGCGCTTGTGATCCCATCGATCCAGAGAAGTGCGCCCCGCCGTGGCAGGTGAAACAGGAAAGCGGCCGGCTGTGAAACAGGATTTCTCCCCGCTTGGCGGCGTCGGAAATCGCGCCGTCGTCCCGATCGAAGTGGTACCGGTCGTAGGGCGAGCGTGCAGAGACGATCGCGCGCTCGAAGGTGGCGATCGCCTTGACCAGCATGTCACGTGTGATCGGATCTCGCTCGCGCGGAAACGCCTCCCGAAACAGTCGCTGATAGATCGCGTCCTTCCTGAGCGGCTCGATCCAGCGATCCGAGCGATCCAAACCCGAGCTCGACGGGGTGCTCACCATACATGGGCACCAGCGCCTGGTCTTCGAGGCGCGTCACGGTGGGGTTGCCCCACGTCAGTACCGCCGCATACGCGACGTTCACGAGGCTCATGCTGCCGCGCGGATGCTCCTGCCCGGTCGATCCGATGCTGCGCGCTCGTCCGTCGGTGAACGCCCGCGCCCGCTCGTGACACGTCGCGCACGACTGCCGGCCGTTGCCGGAAAGCCGCGTGTCGTAGAACAGGTGTCGTCCCAACTCCACTTTCGCGGATGACATCGGATTGTCCGCGGGAATCGACGGCGCGCGAAAGCCGTCCGGCAACTTCCACTCGTACGCCTCCTGTGCCGGAAGATACACACCCCCGGCGGCAACGACCCACCCACATACGGTCAACGCAAGCAAGCGGCGGATCATCGCGACTTCTTCAGACGCACCACTTCAAGGCGGGTCAACATGCGGATCGACCGCGCCCCGCGTGAGTCCTTCGGCGCCACGATGCGCAACGATCCCTGATAGGCAAACAGCGGCTTCCCGTCAATCGTGTCGGCGACGATGATGTCGTTGCTGGTGAAGTCTGGATCCAGCTCGCCGATCGAGAACACCACTTGATAGCCGTCGGTCGCACTCGCCACGACGTAGGTGGCGATGGCGTCGCCGCGAAGCTCCGAACCAAGCGGCACACCGGCACGTTTCAGAATCTCAGCGACGACCACGCCCTCGTATGTCAACGTCCGGCCGTCCTCCTTTATCTCGACCCGAGTGCGTGGAAGCGACTTGAGGTCGCCGGGCGCCAACGAGAGTGCGGTGCCGACATCGCCGACCACGGCGAGCGGCGAAGCCGCGCTCGTCGGCGCACCAGCCTGGCCAGCATGGCTGGGCGCAGACGCGGTGAGTACCGCACGCTGCGACGAGCCAAGTTGAATGGAAGATTCGTCTTGCCACCGTGTCTCCTTTGTGAGGTCGCCTCTCTGGGAGCCCCTCGCGACTACTCTATCGCAGAACAAAATAACATTAGACCGAATCACAAATCGACTCACGTTGATCTATTTGGTGGCGCCTTCCTTCCGGTGTTACAGGCTAAGTCGATTTTATCGCCACGCAGGGTCTGGCACGCTTGTCGGCCCATCGAGATACGATCGCGGCCACGCCAACGCAGAGGTGAACGGTACGGCTAGCAGCAAAGGCGCGCGGCTCGACCGACGGGCTTTCCGAGCCCGGCCGCATTACCCTGGTGCAGTTGCGGTATCGCTGCTGATCTGGACCCGTTGAGTCGACTCGCGGTGATACGATTCGAACCGACTTCGATCAGAAAGGAGTCGGATGGCGCTTCACACCGTGAGAGCCGCGGCCGAGCAACTCGGCGTCGCGTATTCGACGTTGAAGCGATGGGTGCATACCGGCCACGTGCGGACCAGCCGCACCGAAGGCGGACACCATCGCATCTCCGACAATGAAATCGCTCGCCTGCTCGCCCGGCAGCAGCCGGAGAGCCGTCGTCGCCGCACTGTCACTGATGAGGACGAGTCTCTCGATGGCCTGAGCGCGCGGAATCGCCTGCACGGGTTCATCGACGAAGTGCGCATCGATGGCCTGCTCGCACAGGTCCGCATGCGCGTCGGCGATCAGTCCTTGACCGCCGTCATCACCGCTGATGCCGTGCGAGCGCTCAAGCTGCGGCGCGGGGATGACGCATTGGCGATCATCAAGTCAACGGAAGTGATGATCGCGCGCGCCGGCCGCACGGAGTCGCAGCGGAGGCGGACGCGCCGTTAAACGGATCGCTCCCCTTGTCTTGGTCGGGAGCGGGGGGTTGGTCGCCTTCGGCTTCCATCAGGAACCACCAACTACGCCCGTCTCACAAATTGTGTGAAGAACTGTGTAAGTTGGGGTCGTGTCACGCGAAGAACATTTTGAGTGAGTAGCGGTTGAGCTGTGCGTCGTGGCTGGCTCAATCGCATTCGGCACGACCGGAACGGCTGGCGATCAGCGCATCATCCAGCAATTCGATGGCCGCCCATCCGCGGGCTTTGGCGTAGCGGCGCAGCTCGAGGAGCTGGTTCTCAGTCGTTTGGTCAGTCGTGCTCACCCTGGTGTACAGCTTGGTCGTTCGCAAGGCAGCGGCAAGATGTCCACCCGCCTTCCGGGGACGATCATCGGCTTGGACACTGCGGGACCTGAAGCGCGCCACGCGGTGGATCTCAGGGCACGTGCTAAGACGTCGATGCCTTTGGCTCTGTCTTCGTGAGGATATTCGGTACCAGCGTCTCCGAGAACCCCCCGAGGAAGCACCAGATCACGAGGAGGCACCAATGGAGCTGACGCGCAGTATCAGTTGCTGGCTGGAGGTGCGGCGCTGGTCGCGCTTGGAATAGAACCACTGTAGATCATTGAGCAGTCCGTGCAGGAGGAAGCGCTTGTCAGATGTGCCGATGCTCTTGTTGATCTCTTCGTTGATCGCTTCCACGTGCTCCAGCTTCAGCGCTCTTGCCTCCGAAAGCCGGCGTTTCAACTCGATCACCAGCTGTTCTTCGGTGAGGACAAAGCAGAGGAGCTGTTCGATTTCGTACGCATTGCGCCAAGAACGGCCATCTTTGAATAATCGCTCGAGGTGTCTCCTGCGGGTGGCGCGAGACCCATCGAAGATTCCAGCCGGGTGGGTCGTGCGGCGCTGCTGCAAGCAGTAAGATAACCACACGATGGCCCTCCGACTCGCAGTGGTGTCTGCCTATCCGCCCAACAGGCGCCCGTTGAGCGAGTACGTCTGGCACCTCGTCGAGCGCCTCGGCAGGAACCCGCGCGTCGAACACGTTCACGTCCTTGCGGATCGCGGCGCGCACGCCGCACCAGCCTCCAGCGGCCGCGTCAGCGTGCATCAGTGCTGGTCCTTCGGCGGCGTGGACCAGCCGTTCTCCGTGGTGCGGTGGGCACGGGCGTTCGCGGTCGACGCCGTCTGGTTCCACCTGCATATGACGTCCGGCGGCAATACGCGATTGAGTCAGTTCGCTGGTTTGGCGGCGCCCGCGGTCAGTCGAGCGGCGGGATTTTCCACCATAGTTACGCTTCACAACATGCTCGGCGTGACGGATCTCAAATGGGCGCGCCCGAGCGCCAGCCGTTTCGACGTGCTTGGCGGGCATCTGGCCACGGCGCTGCTCCGTGTCGCCGACGAAACATGTGTACTCTCTGCCGGAATACGCGGCGCTCATGCGTTCGCACTACGGGATCCAGGCGCGCCTCATGCCGCTCGGCACTCCCGGCACGCCGGCACAGTCGCCCGCGCGGCACGTGGACGCGGAGGGACGCCTGCTGGCATTCGGCCGGTTCGGGAGCTACAAGCGTCTGGAGATCGTCGTAGACGCTGTCCGCGAGCTGGCGGGAGAAGGCACCGACGTCAGGCTGACTATCGCAGGGAGCGATTCACGTCAGAGTCCAGGCTATCTGGCCGCCCTTCAACAACAGTGCCGATATCGACAATATAGAGTTCGTCGGGTACGTCCCCGAGAGCAACGTCCCGTCTCTGTTCCGGGCGGCGACCGCCTGCGTGCTGCCGTACACCACCGTCGCAGGCATGTCGAGCGTCGCAACACAGGCAGCGATGTACGGCGTTCCGATCATCGCGTCGGATGTTGCCGGTGTGCGGCTGTTCGAGAAGCGCGGGCTGTGGATCAATTTCTTCGAATGGCCGAACACGGCGAGCTTGAAGCAGGCCATCCTACACGTGTTCGAGTCGCCAGCAGAGCGCCGCCGCAGTGCGTGGCACAATCTGCATTACTGCCGCGGCCAGATGATGGACGAGGTCGTCAGCGACTATCTCGACGTGATCGAGGCCCTCGTTGCCGCGAGAGAAGCTCCCGCGCCGGCCGGGACCGAGATGCCCGCCGCGCCGCGTTTCAGGTAGACCACGAGCGCATCGCCGCTTTCGTACGCGCGCTCGCCGAAGCGGGCCGCAAGTTGCTGGACGATCGCAAGGCACTCCAGCTCGTACACCTTGCCGGTATCGAAGACCGCGACAAGGTAGCGCGTATCGGCGCCCGCAGCGTTCACGAGCGCCGCGATCTCGTCCACACGCGATACGACAGGTGCACCTCCGTACAAACCACGCAGCTGGCCGTCGCGCCGTCCGGTGTAATAGGCGAAATCGGCGTCCGCGGCGAGGAATAAGTAGTCGGTCCGGCCCAGGAGGTACCTGCAGGCCAGCTCCTCCGTGCAAATCACGACGTCGTTTGGGTGAGCGGCCACGACTGGAGACACGAGCTTCAATGGAGCCTCTTCACTGGACCCGTGCCGGGAGAATGCAAGTGCCGCAAGCAGCGCAATCGTCATCGCCTGCTGGAGCACAGGCTTCCGAGCGGGTAACACGCGGCTCAGGACGATCGACGCCGACTCTGAAGTCCTGACGATGCCGTACGCACCCGGGAACGCGAGCACGGAACACGCTAGGAGCAGGAACCGCGGCTGCACACCGACTCCGAGCACGCCGAACGTCACGAGTATCACGATCGAGAAGACCCCGGCCGCGCGAAGAGCGTCGGACGAAGCGTCGCCGCGGCGACTGTCGTGCACGATCCACAGCAGTCCCGCGAGCGCCGCAGCGGCGATCGCAGGATGGCCGCTTGCGAGCGTGTGAAAAGCGGAGAGCGGGTAGTGCAGCACGCCGCCTGCGAGCATCACCGGCAGCGGCCAGGACAGGAGCATCGACGTCATGGCGACCGTATGAACGGTCCAGAGCACTGCCGATGCGAGAAATCCGCCGAGGCCGATCGCCATGTAGCGCCACGTGCGGCCGGGCCGCGCGATGATGGCCACGGCCGTGAAAGCAATCAGAGCGCCCAGCTGGAAGCACATTCCGAGCAGAGCGCATGTCGCAGTCACGAACCAGGCGCCTGTCCTGCGGCCGAGCACTGCGGCCAATAGCGCCAGCGGAATCACGACAACGGCAAACACGCTCAGAGGTGAACCAGCCTCAAAAAGATGCAGTGGTGGAAATGGCGGCAGCCGCACAGGCCGGAAGGCGGCTGCGGATGTCACGGTTACAAACAGCCGACTGACGGACACATCGGCGACTACGAACAGCACGAGCTCGAGGGCAGCGCCGACCGCGGCCGCCGTCCAGAACAGCGTCAGCAGTCGGCGGCGTTTGACGTCGCTGGGGTCGAGCATCAGGGCATGTATCAGCGGCAGCAATACGAGCGCAATGCCGAACTCGTGCAGAAGACGAGAGAGAACCAGGCCCGCCAGAAACAGTGCGCGTGATCGGCGGTTTCCGGCGGAGCGGAAGAAGACGCCGAGCGTCAACGAAAAAACCGCGAGAAAGAATGTGTATGGCCTGGCAAACGTCGCGGCTGCGGAGTAGGCATCGAAGCTCACGGCGATGAGCGCGGTCGACGCCCCGGCGACGGGGCCCGCCACAATCGCACCTGCGTAAAAGAGCGCGGCGATCGCGACGAGCGCGAACACGAAACTGACGGTTCGGTAAGTCGTCAGGGTCTGCCCGAACCCGAGCCCCGCAATCCAGGCGGCGTAGGAGTAGGGCAGCCCGCGAACATAGAGCAGCCCCGATGGCAATCGCGGCAGGCCGCCGTGCGACACCGCAGGAACGGTCGCGGCGGTGATCTCCTCGTCGAGGAAGTAACCCGCCTGGTGAATCCTCCCTCGCGCTCCAAGTGCGCACACGGTCGCCGCGGCGAGAAGCAGCACGAGAACGGCCGCCGCGGAGTGCCTGACGGGCGCCGAAGACATGCTCGGCGGCTGGCCGCTCACTGCAGGCGCACGACCATCGAGACGACGAACTCGGAGGCGTCTCGACTGACGCTCGCGCCGGCGTCGAGCTGGACACGGTTCATGATCGCGACGCCCCAGCCCGCCGTTACACCGACGACCGTGGTTGCCGGAAGCGTGTTGAAGCGGAAGTTCAGGAGCGTGTTGGCGGGGTGCTCGGGATTGTTGCCGCCGCTGCGGAAGCGCAATGGATGATCCGGATCGGTGAACACCCCCCCCCGTACCAGCCATCGTGCCCGACGCTGGATAGAACTTGTACTCGACACCGGCATGTGTTTGGTCCGCGTCGTTGATGTAGAAGTTGCTCGGCGTGAGGCCGGCTGCGGGATCGACGAAATCGACGACCAGGAACTTGTCCGTCACGCGCTCCGAATACCGGACGCGCGACACGTCGAACAGCAGCGTCCAGTTGCGCGGGGCGCGCCATGAGACGCCGAGCGCATACCGGGCCGGAATCACATAGTCGATATCCCGCGGCTCGCCCGTGAGGATGATCGTGCCGTCCGGATCGAACACCGTGTAGAGAAACCGGCCGAACAGCCGCGTCTTCATCTCGAATATGGTTTGGGGTGTAAACGTTCCGCCGATGGACACCCCGCGGCGCAGTTTGACCAGCACGCCGCCCGTTCCCGAGAACCGCACCCCCGAATCGATCGTGTCGGTTCCGTTCCGCGGGTTCAGCCGGTTGCCCGATCGTGACTGGCTGGCGACATCCAGGAGCGTCAGGTTGAAGGTCCCTCCCACCGAGAGCCACCGGTTCACGACGAAGGCGCCGCCCGCGCCGTAGTTCTCGGCCCGGATCGACGCCTCGCCGAACGCCCCGTCCTCGGGAGCCTCGCGGCGTGGCACGGTGCGCGCACCGAACTCGAAGCTCGAGTGCACGCTCTGCACAGAGTTCCTGAAGAACGCAATGGTGGAGCGGCCCACCGGCATGACGTAGCTGAAGAACGTGGGCGTGAACACGAAATTGCCGAACTCCTCGATGTCGCCCGGCCCCAGCTCGCCTGTGCGACGCTCCGTCAGCTGCGTGCCGCTGAACTCGAACGAGAACTCGGGCTTGAGCAGATTGGAGAGTCCTGCAGGATTGTTGACCGCCGCGGTTGCATCGTCTGCGAGGCCGACGAACGTCTTGCCCATGCCGACCGGCCGGGCACCCGGGGTCACGAACCGAAAGTCGAGGTTCTCGTAGAGCCGCTCATTGGTCTGCGCAAGAGCACTCGGGGCGACGGATGTCAGGATCAGCGCAATCGCGACGACGAAACCTGGATGGAAAATCGGATCCCGAAAGGTCGACACGGCGCGCTCGACTTGCATCACGGACTGCTAATACTGATTGGTTACCGTAATGGAAAACGTCGTGCTGTTCGTATTTCCCTGCGTGTCGGCGACCGTCAGCGTGACGGTGTAGGCGCGCTGGTTACCGGACGTACAGGCCGGACGGCCCGAAACGCCGCATCTCCGGTAATTGAACGTCGGCGTCGGGTTGTTCGCGACTTCGCATCCGGTGCCGTACGCGGAGGCATCCTGGCCACAATTCCAGGTGTACCGATTGATTGAGTACGGCGATGTCGTCGACGACATTGCCCCGCTGAGAGTCACATTCGTATTGTGCTGCACGACCGACAGGCCGCCGGAAATGACCGCACGCGGCAGCGACTGATAGGTGAACCCGTTCTGCAGGGTTGCGGATCCTCCGCCGCCCGGATTCGACACGGTGACGTTCGCCGGGCCCGCCGTGCTGCTGGCGCCTGTCGTGCCTGTGATGGCCGTCGCGGTGACCGACACGCTGGTCAGCGCAACCGTGCCGATCGTCACGGTTGCTCCGCTCGCGAAGTTCGTTCCGGCGATCGTGACCTGGGTGCCGCCTGCGGCCATGCCCGATGTGGGCGCGATGCTCGTGACCGTCGGCACGGGCGTCGGGGCGGGCGTTGGGGCGGGCGTCGGGACGGGCGTCGGCGTAGTGCCCGGACCGGTGCCGCCCCCACCGCCCCCCCCGCCGCTGCCTTTGTTGCCGCCTCCACACGAACTAACCGCGACCGCCGCGATGCACACGGCCAACAGAAGTGGTTTCATGTCCCTCCCTCCCTATCCTGCGGGCTGCAAGGACAGCAGCGAATCAATCACACTGAGGTAGAAAAACGGGTCGTAGCCCCTCTCGCCGAACAGACCCAAGCCCGGAAGCACACACGCCGGTCCCTTGTTCTTGACCAGCAGTTCGATGAACGACCGGCGCGCTTCAGCCAGGGCCTGCGGATTCGCCTGCGGGTTGTCCACGACCAGACGAACCTGGTCGACCGCCCGGCGAAACATCCCGGCGTCGTCATGCGTGAACTGCTCACGAACGGGGACGGACGCTCGCCTCGGCGCCATGGTGTCGACGACCTTGCGGTAATCGAGCTGCCTCGTGCTCGTATTCAGCGCCCTCAGCCGCTCGTTGACCATCCGTTCAATGAGGTCGCTCTCAACGGGCGGTTGCTGCTTCGACCGAGGCGCGGGAGCGGCGGTGAACTGCAGGTTGCTCCAGAGCGACAGTCCCTTCGGGAGGCTCTGCGTGTCGGCGAAAAACGCCTGGAGCAGATAGGTCTGAAACAAAGGACTGGTCATCCCCTGACAGCGCTTGCCAACCTCGTCGGTCAGCAGCGTGGCGAGATACCCAAAGCTGACGATCTGCTGAAATCTCGCCATATCCCGTCGGGCCGCGGCGGTGTCGCCGAGAATCGTGCGTGCGTTGCTCAACATCACCGGGATGTCCGTTCGGCCCGACGCCGAGGTCGCCTTCAGGGACGGGGAGAGCGTGACGAAGCCATCGCTGCCGTCTGCAGGAAGAATCCCGGTCAAATCATAGAAACGCAGCTTCTCGTCGGGCACGATCGCGAACGTGGATCCCGTCTGCCCCGCTCGTTGAAGCTGCGGCGCATAATTCCGATCCTTAGTCGGGAGGAGATACAGCTGGACGCGCAACGCATCGATCGCGATCGGCGCACGCGGCCGGTACGTTTCGAGAAAGTCGTGGAGCAGCACCGAAGGGTCTTCGTCGTATATCCCGACGAGATCGACGCGCTTCTGATCGCCGGGCGGTGCAAGCAGATAATCCAGCAGCTCGCCGTGATCGTTGGTAGTTCGCACCACCTCGGGTCTCGTCCCGAGAATACGTTCCAGAACCACGCTCGCCTCGGTCGCATCGAACAGGTCTCGGCTCTGGTTGCTGACGCCGAATGCGACCCGTCGCCGTTCGGACGGGTTGCGGCGAAGCGCCTCGACCGTCTGCGCCCGTGCAAAGAGATAGAAGGGCACGCCAGCAGAGCGCGGGTTCACCGGGTCGAGCTGCAGCCGATCGAGCACCGGCTGTCGTGCGTCGGCGATCGCAAGCTCGGCGACCGTGGCTCTATTGCCGATCACGAAGATTAGGGTGCGTGGAGACCTCGCCGCGACCTCCGCCAGCCGGGTATGAATCACCTCCGGACGGTTCGACTCCTCGATTGCGCCGCCGTAGGTCCGCCGCAGCAGTGTTTCGACGAATGCCGCGACTCTATCCGAGGTCTGTGCGCGCGCGAGGTCCCCAGCAGCTTGAAGATCGACACGTCAGGTGACTGTGCGAATGCAGGCGACGCGAGGCTTAGCACCAGGACGGCGACGAACGCGCGGCTATTCGTCCCAGTCGCTCGGGGAAATCGATGCCGGAGCGGAATGCTGCACGTAATCGCCAAACACCAGCGTTGCAGTCCCCTCGACAGGTCGCTGCGGTGGGGAACGCCGCGGGTGAACGAGAGTGAACACGACATGCGTCGAGCCCACGAACGCATCTCTGGGCCTCCTAATCTCGATGAAGCGGATCCGATTCGGGGCGAGTATCTTCATCCCACCGCGCGTCGACGTCGGCTGCCGGCGTCGCCAACTGGAACGGCGCGCTGGTCCACACGTTGCAGAAATTGACGGAGTCGGGGTCCGCGTATCGAAGTTCGACGCGCAGCGCATAGGTGCCGGACGGATTGTACCCACCAACACGAACGCTCACGTCGTAGAACTGCGTCGACTCGTCGTAGTAGGACGCACCGCATTCGCGCGCGTGCGTGAGCGTGTTGCCATACCGCGCTTCGGGCGGCTGTTCGCTCTTCTCCAGCTGCACGGTGTCCGGCGCGCGGCTGACGACGACCGCCAGCAGAGCCGCGGCCGATGCCGCTGCCAGTGTTCGGGCCTGCGCCGCGCGCGGCGCGAAGGCAAACAGCGCGTCGAGCGTCAACGCCGCGCGGAGGCGGCGATGCAGGAAATACTGCACGGCAACGGCGATGAGGGCAGGAGCCAGCAGCGCCGCGAGCGCCAGCGGATGCTGCGCAGCCCAGCGTGGCACCTGCCACCAGGGCACGAGGTTAATCCAGTACACCTGAAGAACCAGGACGATCAGGAACGTGAGAACGACGACAAGGGACCACGCGCCAGCGGCACGCCAGCACACGCTCGAAGCCCGAGCGGCGGCCCGCCTTGATGACCACGCCCTGGGTGGCGGGAAGACCTCGTACTTCCGCCGGATCCTGCCGACGGGCTCGCAAAGAACGACTCTTTGCCAACCTCTGGAGGCTCCTGGTGACAACCCTGCAGATCCGTCCTGACATCCGCGAACAGTACGCGCAGCTGTTCGGACCCAAAACGGTCAACGGCCGCACGCTGGTCGTCGAAGACGTCATCGAACGCCTCGTGCAGGCGATCGACGGCGAACTCCAGGAACTGCTGGCGGCACGGCATGCCGTTCCAGGAACAGGTTGCGCGGAGCGGCGCGCGGTACGACTTCCTGCCTCCCGGCGACAGAGATCAGCGACGCCGACGGCCATACCGCCGACGGTTGAAGCGATCCGGCGCGGGATGCTCGACGGCTTCTTCGGACGCGCGACGCCCGATGCCTGGCGGCTGAATCCAACGGTTCCGATTCCCGCCGACACGATGCGCCCCGGTCTCGAAGGCACCGGTCCGGCGATCGACCTCGGCATGGCGATGGCGCGCTCAACAGCGGCGCGTCGTCAGTGGATGTGGGACTGGGAAGACGCCGGCGGCGACTACAAGGACCAGCTGTATCGCGCGTGGCAGAACCTGGGCGACATCCTCGCGCACGAGTGGGACGGCAAGCCGTACGAGCATCCGACGAAGAAGCGGACCTACAGGATCGACGGGCCGTCCGAGAAGTGGCCGACGATCTTCCACCGCGTGCCGGGCCTGCACCTGCGCAACCGACAGATCTCGGTCGGCCGGCGAGCCGGTGCCGGCGATCGATTCCCGCCCTCGTCATCCACGCGCTCAACAACTTCGACATCGCAGCAGCGGAACGGCTCCGGCATCTACTACTACATTCCGAAGATCGAGACGTGGCAGGAGGCGCGGCTCGTCGGCGACGCTGCTGAAGGAGCTCGAAGAGGCGATGGGCGTCCGCGCGGCACGCTGAAGATCAAGATGCTGAACGAGCGCGCCGAGTACGCGCTGCAGCAGGAAGTGATCATGTGGGTGCTGCGCGAGAACCTGATCGGCCCGAACGTCGGCCGCTGGGACTACATCAACAGCCGCGAGGAGATGTTCCGCCACGACCCGGCGATGGTGATCCCGAACCCGCACACCATCACGATGACCGAGTCGTCGATGATCTACTACACGATGCGCAACGCGCTGCTGGCGCTGCTGGCCGGCGGGATGCCGATCGGCGGGCATGGCGGCGCAGATGCAGAACCCGCGCGCGCCCGAGCACGACGCCAAGGCGCTGCGCGACATCTGGTTCGACAAGCTGCGCGAGCGGCTGACCGGCCTCTTCCGGATCAACGGCACGCTGCACGACACCTATCGACAGAGCTGGGTCGCCACCGTCGCGCGCGACTACGTCGAGGCCGGCCGCGAGCCGCTCGTCACCGACGTCGATGAGCTGCAGGCGCGTCGTCGACAAGCTGACGGCCGGACGAACGCGCGCGGCTCGAGGGCCTCGGCCTGCTCGACGGACGGCACGTATCACGCCCGCTGGAACTCACCGAGGCCGATCTGACGGTCGAGAAGCTCTTCTCGGAGCGAGGCGCGCGAGCGCCTGCTCGCGCGGCCGCAGGGGCCGACGACCGAAGACGGCCTGCGCTACGCGATGTACATGGCCACCGAGTTCATGTACCAGCAGCTCCAGGGCAACAACGCCGCGGCCATCGACGATCCGAGCACCGGCCTGCGGTTCATGAACGATCTGGCGACCTACGAGATCTTCTGGCACTTCCTGTATCTCACCGTCGCTCCACGGCGTCGGAGCTCACCGCCGACGGCCAGATGACGAAGAAAGGGGAGCGCGTCACGCCGGAGCTGTTCGTGCAGCTGCTCGACGAGCGCCGCGAGACGGTGAAGGCAGCTCTTCAAGAAGCTCGGCGTCGACTACGAGCAGACGGACGCGGAGCTGGTGCTGCAGATCCTGCAAGCGGCAGGTCGTGGACGCCGGGCCGGACGGCCGGCTGGTGCCGCAGCCGCGATGGATCAAGTACGGCTCGCGCGTGCTGCTGTCGCATCATCGAGCAGCCCGAGGCCGATCGCGACGGCGATCCTCGACGCGATCTTCAGCGACCGTGAGCGATCTGCTGGCGAAGCTCGCGAGCGCCGGCGATCCGGCGAGCCGCGCCCGGCTCGAGAAGGCGCTGCAGGCGCACGACTACGTGTACGACGTGCCCTACGTGCTGGCGCCGGCCGTGTAATGCTCGCCGAGACTACGCACGAAGCCGGGCGTCCGGAGCGTTAATCTTCCAGGTCTTCCCGGAACACCGGCTGTGACGGATCGAGGCGGCCGTCGATGACGGCCGCGAGCAGACGTTCGTATGCGCTAGTCGCCTCCGGCAGCGACGGGTAGCCGCGTTCCCACTGAAGGGTCCCGCTGCCCGAGTAAATGAGCGTGAAATACCGTCCCGACGCAGTACTGGAGTTCGAGCATGTGGCTCGGCATGTCGGGATCGCCCTCCTGTCCGAGCACGTCCATCAGCGCGACAGACCACTGCCGGCCCTTCGGATCGGTGACGACCTGGCGCTCGAGGTACTGCCAGTCGTCCATGCTCCACAGAGGCATAGTCACTAGCTCGATAGTCGTAGTGGGTCAGTGGATGGTAGCTCCCGCACGCTCCCGACTACGCCGATCAGCAGTTGATCCAGCGCGCGGGCGACCTGCGAGCCGGTGAACGGTTTCGGAATGAGCAGCACTCGGTCGGCCTGCCGGGAACGAAGGCTCGCGTCAGCCTCCTCCGGCGTGTCGCTGATGATGACGACCGGAAGACTCGGCGTGATCCTGGTTGCCCCGCACCGTGTCGAAGAGCGACTCGCTCATGTCGAAGGCGGAACAGTCGAGCACGAGCGCATCGGCGCGATGCTGACGACGTACTCGTTGACGTGTCCGTGTAGCCGGTGGCGACGACGTCGTAGCCGTGGTCGCGCAGCGCGAACGTCAACAGCTCGGCGATCTGCGGCGTGTCGTCGATGAGCAGAATGCGTCGCCGCGTTGTGTTCACTTCTTGCCGGAGCCGGGGTCTCCGCCGCGCACGCGCGCGGTGGTGAGCCGGTGCCTGGCAGACGCGGCTTCTTGCCCGCGGCCGGCTCCAGGTCCATCACCCAGACCCGTCCCGCCGGCCGTGTAGTAGGCGCGGTGATCGTCTTCGATCATCGCGCCCCAGGCCTCCAGCGTGCGCATGGCGAACGTGTAGCCCTCGAAGTTCTTGCGTGCGTGGTCCAGCACTTCGGACGTGTGCCAGTTGTCAGTCAGGATGGCGTCGCCGCCGTGCACGCGAAGGACCGTGTAGAAGCGGTCGTGCACCGCCTCGGCCCGCACGTCGCGAGTCGAGCCGCGCTTCTTGCCTTCGTTGACGATGTAGCTGTCCTGCAGCCACGGCGGCGGCGGGCGGATTGGTTGGGTTGCTCATCGACGTCACGGCCTAGACGGTCTGCGCCACAGCAGCGGCCGCTTCCACTGACGCCATATCCACGAGGTTTTTCGCGTCTGCGGCGCGCATCAGGGCCTCCGGCAGCTCGACGCCCATCATTTTCCACTGCTCGTTGGCAAACTTCTGCAGTGTGGCGATGTGTTCGGCGTGGAGGTGGCCGAAGCGTCCCTGCAGCTTCAGGTACTCGGAGACCGGCCGCATGCTCTGCGGGCGGAAGGTGTAATCGTACTCGCGCTTGTCGGGGTTCCATTCCCAGATCGGATACAGCCCGCATTCGACCACCAGCCGGCCGAGATCGATCGAGCGCGGCGTCTCGTACACGAACCCCTTCTGGCACGGTGTGTAGATCATCAGGTACGCCGCGCCCTTGAAGTTGAGCCCCTTGCGCACCTTGTTCATCAGGTCGATGGGGTAGCCGACGCTCGCCGTCGCCACGTAGCAGTGTGGATGACCGGCCGCCATCATGCGAGCGAGGTCCTTGGGGAACAGCGTCTTGGCTTCCGGAACCATCGGGCCCGGAGGCGAAAAGGTCGTCATGCCGCCGTAGGGCGTCCGCGACGAGGCCTGAATGCCGGTGTTCGCGTACTGCTCGTTGTCGTAGCAGATGATCAGGCAGTCGTGATTCCGGTAGAGCGCGCCAGAAATCGACGCGAGCCCGATATCCGACGCGCTGCCGTCGCCTGCCTCGCAGATGATGTTCGGAAAAGCGCCCTTCCACTTGCCCTTGCGAATCATCGCTTCGTACGCAGCCGCGACGCCCGCAGTGAAGCTGCCGGCGCTGCCGATCTGCGTGTGCGCCCAGGGCACGTTGTAGGGGGTGCAGAGGTACGAGCTGTTCGCCACATACATGCAGCCGGTCGGGCCGACCAGAATGGTGTTGTCGCCCGACGCCTTGCTCGTCATCCGGTACTGGATCGACGGTCCACAACCCGCACACGTCCGGTGACCCGGCACGAACGGCTCGGTCGCGGGCAGTTCGGGATTGTAGAACCGAGCCCCCTGGTTCGGGCTCTGGAACATCGGCAGCATCTGCCGTTCGACTTCAATCGCAGCCATCGATCCTCCTGGGGACTTGTGACGTGTGAATTTTACTCCTCAAATCCGACCCAGTGCGTGCGCTTTTCGATACCGCCCCGCTTCTGGGCTTCGAGCATTTTGTTCGTCATCCAGTAGAACTCTTTGAGCACGATGGCTTCACCGCCCATTCCCGCCATGAACGACAGCACGAGTGGCCGCTTCGGGCTCTCATAAAGCGCTGCGACCGCCTCGGCATACAGCGAACCGCCGCTGCTCACGCTGCCGAGACCCATGTTGGTTTCGATGACGCCGACGACCTTGAACCTGCTGAGGCTCGCCATCACGCGGTCAGTCGGATACGGCCGAATGGTCTTGAGCCGCACCATGCCGACCTTGGCGCCGCGCGCTCGCAGGTGGCGAATCGCGTACCGCGCTGTCACGCCATGGCCGCCCTGGAGAAAGAACACGACATCCGCGTCGTCGGTCATGAATTCCTCGAGCCACGGATCGTAGACGCGGCCGAAGATTCGTCCGAATTCCTTATGTACCTCTTCGATGACCGGCACGGCCCCTTCCATCGCGCGGGCACGCTCCAGCTGCAGCGGCGGACCCTGCTCCGGCATGATCTGCGGTCCGTGAGACACCGGATGCCGCGGGTCAAGTGGATACGGATGCTTGTACGGCGGCAGGAATTCCTTCACCTGGCCTGAATCAGGCAGCTCCACGTCTGTGGTGATGTGTGAAACGAAGAATCCGTCCTGGCACACCATCTGCGGCAGGAGCACGCGGGGATCCTCGCCGATCCGGAACCCGAGCAGATGATTGTCGAACGCCTCCTGCGCGTCGCACGACCAACCCATGAGCCAGCCCATGTCGCGCGTGGAGAGCGCGTCGGTGTGCTCGGACCCGAAGTCGCCGGGAGGGTCGAGCGTCCGGTCCGCAATCATCATCTGCACCGGCATGCGGCTGCCCGAGATGGGCGAGTACAGCTCATAGGCGAACTGCACGCCGACACCGGAGCTGCCGGTGAACACGCGCGCGCCACTCGAGGAGGCACCGTGAGCGATGCTGAGCTGTGAGTGCTCGCTGTCCGCCACGATGTACTCCGCGTCGAGCTCGCCGTTGGCCACCATCTGCGCCAGCGCCATCATCGTCGCGGTGTAGGGGCGGATTGGATACGCCGTGATCACATCGACGTCGGCGTACTTGGCCGCCTGCGCTGCCGCCACGCACCCATTGATGCGAACTTTCTTCTTCGTTGCCACTGCAGTCGCCATCAGTTTCTCCCGGTCCGGCTAAAGCCGGACACTACGATCGCTTGCTAAAGCCGGACACTACGATCGCTTGCTCTCAGCGCCAATTCGCTATGTCCTTCGCCGGACGGTCCGGAAGGTTCTTCAGCTCCTCCGACTGGCGTCCGTGCAGCCCCTGCGTAATCGCGAACGCCGTGTCCATCCGGACGACGCCTGTGTCGAAATCCAGTTCCGGGACGCCCTCGAGGCATCCGGTCGGACATTCCTCGATGCACACACGGCAGCCTTTGCAGTAGTCGACGAGGATCTTGTAAAGGCCGTTGGACCTCTCCGGCCGCACGATGCACGGTTCCGGACAAACCAGATAGCAGTTGTCGCAGGCGTTGCAAGTGCCGCAGCTGAAGCAGCGATTGGATTCTTCGACCGCCTGATCTTCGGTATACGCCTGAATGACCTCGTCCTGCGTGCGGCGTCGGCTGACGGGATTGAGCATCGGCTGCTGCACGCGCGGGAACGTCGGGAAGTACGTCATATTCATCCGAGCGAGGTCGGTAATGACGTCGATCGGCGTCTTCCGCGGCTGCAGCGGCTCGCCGCGCACGACCTTGTCGAGATTGAATGCCGTGCGCTTGCCGTCGCCGACCGAGTTGACGACCATGAGCGGCTGACCCGCGCCAAGCTGCACGATGTCGCCGGCGGCAAAGAACATCGTGTCGCCGAGGCGTCCGAACCGATCGACCTTGATCGTCCCTTTCTCCGTCTTGAACTCGTCGGGCAGCCACTTGAGCGACGCATGCTGGCCCACGGCGATGATGACGTTGTCCACAGCGAAGCGCTCGCCCGGCGCCTCACGATCGACGGTGATTGGCGAGGCATTGATCGCGCCGCTGAATCGGGCGGGGTAGAGCTGCAGCGCTTCCACGCGGCCGTTGCCAACCACGGCCGTCATGGCCTTGCCGTGCATCAACTCGACGCCCTCTTCGAGCATGTCGTGCAGATCTTCGGGCACCGCTGGCATCTCGGAGGTGTTCTGCTCCACGGTGATCATCGTCACTTCTTCGGCGCCCTGGCGCAGCGCTTCCCTGGCGCAGTCGATCGCAGTGTTGCCGCCGCCGATGACGGCAACCCGCGCACCGACCTTGACCGTGGAGGTCCCCATTCCGATGTCGCGCAGGAACGGCAGCCCGTAGAGCACGCCGGCTTTGTCCTCGCCTTCCGCGCGAACACTGTTCGGTTCGGTGAGACCGACCGCCAGGACGCAGGCGTCGTACTTGTTCTTGAGGTCGTCCCAGCTGACGTCCTTACCAACCTCGGTGTTGGTTTTGATCGTGATGCCCAGCTCAATGAGGCGCTCGATCTCCCGATCGAGCACGTCCTGCGGAAGCACCCAGTCGGGAATGCCGCCTCTGTTCAGACCGCCGGCCCTCGGTGACTTTTCGAAGATCGTGACTTCGTACCCGAGACGGGCCAACTGATATGCGGCGCTGTGTCCGGCCGGACCCGATCCGACAACCGCCACCTTCTTTCCATTGGGCGGCCCGGCCGTCACCACGTCGCGCGCCAGCGCTTGTCCGAGATCGCCGAGAAACCGCTCGACGGCACGGATCGAAATCGCCTCGTCGTACTTGCCGCGATTGCACGCCTGCTCGCACGGGTGATAACACACGCGGCCGGTCACCGAGGGAAACGGCATGTCTTCCTTGATGAGCGCATAGGCATCGAGATACTTGCCGCGCTTCACGAGGTCGAGATAGCCCTGAATCTTCTCGTTGGTCCCGCACGCGTTGTTGCAGGGCGGCATCTTGTCGCGATACACGGGCCGGATCGCCCGCCAGTTGCCGGTCGGGAACAGATCCTGACCTTTCTCCTGTGTGGGCGCAGGCGTGATGCCGGCAAACGGTACGGCGAGCCAGTCTGGAATGTGTGTGCCTTTGGTCGACATGAAGAACCCCTATGCCGCCACCGGGTTCAGCGGCAGAACGTGTATCTGATCCAGCGCGGCGTGGAACGCGCCTTTGTTCGCAATCATTGGCTCGATCGTCGCGAGCTTGACGATGCCGGTCGTCTTGACGACCGCCGCGATGAGCGGGGCAGCGATATCCGGCGCAATCGCGTTGTTTCGCTCGGCCGCTCCTTCGGTAGACAACCGGTCGAGCCCCAGCTCGCCCAAACGGTAGTAGAGCCATTTATGCTCGGCGAGCTTCGCGGCATCGACGCACACGAGCTGCGCGAGCCGTTCGGGCCCGGGCACGAACCGGATCATGTAATCGGGCGAATAGTGCGTATTGATCACCAGCGTGCCGCCGGGAGGCATGCCGCGCATGTAGTCCCAGCCCTTGACCATCGTCTGTTCGACGAGCACGACGATGTTCGGCTGCTCGTTCTCGTAGGTGAGAGCGTTCTCGATCTCGCTCTCGCTGAGGCGGCAGTACTTGCGCGTCGGCGCGTTGGTGCGATCAGGGTTGTCGACGTAATTTTCCATCGCCTGGGCGAACTTGCCCTCCAGGCGCCCGGCCGCGGCGATCGAATTGACAATGTCGCGGCCTTCCTTGTCCATGATGATGCCGCGGGTCCAAACGGTCAGCTCGGTGTAGCTCATGATGTGGTCTCGATTGAAGGTCCGCTCTCCAGAACTGTCAAAAAATCGCGCTGGCTTACAACGAAGGCGCCTCGAGGCGCGTTTCGCTGGAAGTCGGCAATCGCGAGCAGCGTTGCCTTCTTGCACAGCGTCTCGAGGTCGGCCCCGGTGAATCCCTCGGCGCGCTTGGCCAGATCGGCAACGTCCACGTCCGGCGCCAGTGGCACCCGGCGGCAGCAGAGCCGAACGATCGCCGTCCGGTCGGCCGTGTCCGGCTTCGCAAAGCGAACGATATAGTCGAACCGCCCGCTCCGCAAGAGGGCCGGTTCGACCCGCTCCGGCCGATTGGTGGCGGCCAGCAGGATCACGCCTCTCACGTCGCGCAGGTTGTCGATCTCCCGCAGCAGCTGGCCGAGAATGCGCTGAAAGACGTCGGCCCCGAAATGATCCGCCGCGATTCGCGGCGCAATTGCGTCGATCGTGTCGAAGAACAGGAGGCAGGGAGCCGTGCGCCTGGCCTTCTTGAACACCTCGCGCAGGGCCTTCTCTGATTCGCCAAGCCATTTCGAATAGAGCTGGGGGCCGTCGATGGCAATGAGCGGTATCTGCTTCTCACCTGAAAGCGCCCGCGCCATGGCGGTTTTTCCCGTTCCCGAGGGCCCGACGAGCAGGATGCCGCGCGGTGGCGTCAACCCCACCTGGTCGTAGACGTCGCCATGCATATGTGCATGGTCCACCACCGCGTCGAGCAGCCGCTTCACCTCGTCAAGCCCGCCCAGCGACGCGAAGGTGGAGGAGCTCTTCTCGATGAAAAACTCGCGCGTCGCGCTTGGTTCGACCTCTTTCAACCCCGTGAGGAAGTCGTCGCGCGTGATCTCCAGCGTTGCTAGATCGGCCGGTTCGCCGGACACGTTCGATGTGCCCACTTCGCGAGACGGTGCGGGTCGATCGAGCGCAGCGGAAGGCGGGGGCAACCAGGTGGATGACAGGAACCGGCGCAGCGCGACCATGCCGACTTCCTGACACAGCGCCTCGAGATCTGCGCCGACGAAGCCGTGGGAATGCTCGGCGATTTCCTGCAGATCGACGTCCGAGCCGAGCGGCATCGCGCGTGAGTGGATCTTGAGGATCTGCAGGCGCGCCTGTGTGTTCGGGACGCCGATCTCGATCTCGCGGTCGAAACGGCCGGGGCGGCGGAGCGCTGGATCCAGCACTTCCGGGATATTCGTTGCGCCGATGACGATGACCTGTCCGCGCGACACGAAACCGTCCATCAGGCTGAGCAACTGCGCCACCACCCGTTTTTCGACTTCACCAGGCACCTCGGCCCGCTTGGGCGCCACCGCGTCGATTTCGTCGATGAACAGGATGGAGGGGGCGCGGCGCGCCGCCTCTTCGAAGACCTCGCGGAGCTTGCCCTCGCTCTCGCCGTAGAACTTCCGCATGATCTCCGGACCGTTGAGATGGATGAAGTGCACGCGGCTTTCTGCGGCAACGGCACGGGCGAGAAGGGTCTTGCCTGTCCCTGGTGGTCCGTATAACAGCACGCCCTTCGGCGCGAGGATGCCGAGCCGCTCGAAGATGCGGGAGTGCTTGAGCGGGAGCTCAACGATCTCGCGGACCCGTGCGACCTCGCGTTCAAGCCCGCCAATGTCCTCATACGACACTGCCGGAGCGCGTGCTCCGGTTTGCTCGCCTTCGACGACGCGGATGTCCGTGCGCTTCCCGATGATGACCGCGCCGGACGGAATCGTGCGGACCACCTGAAAGTTCACCGCTTTGGCGAACGTCGGTACCCGGACTGCGGACCCGACGATCACGGGAACGCCTTCGAGATCCTGCAGCATCCGTTCGGGCGCAATGATCGCGGGCGGAGCACCCGCCCAGAGCGGAGTGAAGCGAACGGCGACCGCCTGATTGGTCTCGACAATGGTCACCGAGACCTGTTCCTGGAGTCCCGCGCCGCAATTACTGCGCGTCGTCCCATCGATCTGGATCACGCCCTCGTGTTCGTCGTCGGAGAGCTCGGCGCGCGCCACGGCGCTCGTGCCGCCGGTGATCTTGAGCACGTCGCCCGGTTGCGCGCCAAGGCGCACGAGGTCCGCCGGTGCGACGCGGGCAACGGCGTGGCCGATGTCCTCAACCCGCGCCTCCGCAACTCGCAACGGGAGGGCGACAGCCACCATCACTGGCGTCGGTTCCGACGTGCGGTGATCGCCCGACGAACTATTCATGCCTGGACGTGAAACCGACTCTGGACCTGACGTACGAACCGCTCGAATACGGCGGTCAGCTGTGCGCGTTCCGGATGGTCGGGCGGTTCAGCCGTGATGGCCAGGGTAGTGCGCTCGTCGCCGGCATCGGTGAGGCGGATGGTGCCAAGGTTGGTGTGCTCGATCGCCCATCCGTCTTTCTTGACTGCGGTCACGGCCATGCTGAGCGTGTGGCGGTCGCTTTCCCAGGGCACGACGATGGCGGTGACGCGCCCCTCGCCACGGGCGTACTCCTCGATGGCCCGGGAGACCGTCTGTGGAGATCCGGCGACAGTGAACGTGAGAATTTCCCCCATGTCGGCGCTTGGGACGCGTGCTACACTGGCCCAGTGGTCGAACCAGTTGGAAGCGGAAGTGTGACACCCCACCGTGGCCCTGTCAAGCGCGACGCACCCCAACGAAACGGCCCTGCCGCCGGGCGAGGGACGGTCGCATCGCGTAGACCGGCGTCATCGCGCAGCCCCCGCGATGCGAGCCAGATCGAGCCAATCAGAAAGACGCGCGTTACGGAGCAGGTTGCCGACCGTATTCGCCTGCTGATTCTGGACTCGACATTCCCGGCAGGGCAGCCGCTGCCAGGAGAACGACAGCTTGCCGAGCGGTTCGGCGTGAGTCGTGGCTCGATCCGGGATGCGCTGCGCGTGCTGGAGACGATCGGGTTGCTCGTCACCCGGCACGGGCAAGGTACATTTCCGCAGGAGCTCGACGTCGATCGCCTCGTGGCGCCACTCGCGTCCGTCCTTACGTATCGCCACGACCTCGAAGATGAGCTGCTGGACGTGCGTCGGATGTTCGAGCCGGCCGTGGCCCGCGTGGCCGCCACCCGCATCACCGAGGAGGATCTCGTTGACCTGCAGCGGATTCTCGACGCGCAGCGCCGCAAGCTCAAAACACGTCAGCTCGCCATCGTCGAGGACACCGCGTTTCATGGAGTTCTTGCACGCGCCACGCAGAACCGTGTCGTCGTCAGCATCATGGCGACGCTGAACGATCTGCTCGTGGAGTCACGCAAGCTGGCCCTGAAGCAGGAGGGACGTCCAGGTCGGTCCATGCAGGGGCACGAAGCCGTCGTCGCCGCGTTGCAAAGGCGCGACGCAGACGCCGCCGCAGAAGCGATGCGTCATCACATCGATCAGATCGCCGACCTCCTGGTGCACCCGGAAAAATGACGGCCGACCCGATTAAGTCCGCCGCTATTGGAATGGTCGACGGTTTGATGCGACGTGGACACGAGATCAAGGGCACGACTGTCGTGGCTGACGTCCGCATATGGCAGCGCGATTGCGCAGCTGCAATCAATCAGCTATCCGGCGGCAGCAAAGCCCACTGGCTCTCCAGGGCATACAGCAGCGCATTTCTCATGCGGGGCGCCGACGGCGGTGTGATTGTCGAGGCGAGCGCGTCGGAAATCGTTGAACGAATTCTCGGCGTGCTTGCACAAGCGCGAACGTCGCTGATAACCGCGGAACACGTGACGGCTACGCCGGACACGGCATCGCAAGTCCGCCGCTTCGAGTTCGTCCACAATGCGCAGCTTCGCCCCATCCTCGCGGAAGCTTTTGCCGACGGCACACGCGCGCTCGAGAGCGGGGATGTCAACGCCGCGTTCGTTGCCTCATGCAGCATCCTCGAAGCCGTCATCACCGACGCGCTCGAGAAAAAGGGGCTGAAGGTTTCAGATTGGTCGTTCGACGCACGCATCGTGGCCGCAGAGCGCGAAGGACTTATCGGGAGGGGGTGCGCGCGCCTGTCGCAGGCAGCCCGGAGTTACCGCGAGCCTGCCGTGGACGAGGGAAGTGCGCCTGCAGATGCCATTTCCGAGCGCGACGCTCGCGTGGCGCGACAGGTGCTGCTCGTGGTGTTGCGCGATCTCGATCCGGGAAGGTAGCGCGCACGCTTCAGCGTGCGCGCTACATTTAGTCGACGCCCGTAGTGCGCAGGCTTCAGCCTGCGCGAAATGGCCTCATCTCAGAACTCGTACCGCAGTCCGAGTTGCATCGTGCGTGGTGCGCCGACACTGGTCAACTCGTTGAACTGAGAGCTCGTGCGCTCGTTGAAAGGATTGCCGAAATTGTTGCGATTGGTGAGGTTGTAGACTTCCCAGTAGACGCCGAGCGTGCGATTCGCGGCGCCCATCGGAACCTGGTACTGCACCCGCAGATTCAGCGCCAGGAAATCGGAATAGCCAGGCATCGTATTGTGGATGGCGTAGCCATTGGCGTCGACCTCTGACAGGATCGGAAGAGTCGCATCATGGCGGCCTTTCACCGGCCGGTCAAAGGTGTCCAGGTCGTTGTTCACGTCGTCGCCCGCGAGCTCATTTACCGGATTGCCGGTGTAGTACACGAAAGTCGCCCCGAGGCCCAGCCCGCGCCATGCGTCCCAGTTGCCGCCGGCCGTGAAGGCGTGCCGGTTGTCCAGGTTCGTCAGGCCGTAGTCCGCCCGCGGGTTGAGCCCGCTCGTCACGCCGTAATCGTCGTTGACCCGCCTGCCCCAGATGGCAAAGGCATTCCCCGTCTGGACGTTGACGTCACGCGAGCGGGCCAACGTGTAGCTGGCGCGCCCGGACCAGCGGTTGGCCAGCCGCTTCACCACACCCAGCTCCAGCGCGTGGTAGTCGCTATCGAAGGCGTCCAGCGTCTGATACTGCAGCACACGCCGGAAATTCACGCCGCGCGCGGCCGCCGGAATCAGCGTGCCCGTCGGATCGAACACGTTGATGCCCAGCCGGGTCACGCTGCCGCTGGCATTCAGCGGCCCTTCGTTGATGTCGATCTTGCCCGTCTGATCGCGCCCGATGTTGCCGACGTAATCGACCGTGAGGGCCAGGTTCGGCACGAGCTGGCGCTCCATGCCGCCGCTCCACGACCACAGATAGCCCAGCCTCGGATTCCCGCGGAGGGTGGGGATGTCGAGGAACAGCTGACCGGCTGCGTTCCGGTTGCGCAGGTCCACCAGGAAGGCCCGACAGGCGGCGCTGATCTGCGCGCGTCCCTGGCCATCGCCAACGGGATTCAGACAGACATGCGCCGGCCGTTGGCCATTCTGTGACGCCCGATCGTTCCCGGTATCGAACGAATACGCCGTTCCGATCACGTCGTTCCCCAGGATGTCGTACATGAACTCGTTCCGCGCCGGCTCGTAGAACTTCCCGATGCCGCCACGAAAGACCATCGTGTCGCTCGCGGCGTACGCCACGCCAATCCGGGGCGCGACGGCGTCCTTCGTCTCGGGCACGATGTCCGAGTAGTCGTACCGCACACCGAGGTTCAAGGTCAGCTTGTCCGTTGCCCGCCACTTGTCCGAGACATAGACGTTGGTGCGCCAATCGTCAATGTCGAAGAACGGATCTCCCACGCGAATTCGAAAACGACTCGGATAGGTGGAGGGGTTCGCCGGGTCGAACGGCCGGTCCGTCAGAAAGTTGAACTGGCCAAAGGGGCCGCCGTTTCCGACGGGCGACGTGAATGTCGTCCCACCGTTGCTGCTTGCGCCGAAGCCGAACTTCCACGTGTGATTGCCAGGCGTGAACGTGAACTGCTCCGTCAGCGAAATCGTGTTCCAGTAATGCGCTGCCGTGGCCGCCCGCGGGCCCCCCCGCCAGCTGGGATGCTGCTGCTGCGCCCCGAAGTCCAACGGATCCTTGCCGTTCAGACCGGTAATTTCGTGAGTCTTCGGGTCGAACGGATCGTTGTTGAAGTCGGCGTTGAAGAGATCGCGGGCGGCCTGCCTCAGATGCTCGACGGTGCTGCTCACTTTGAACTCGTTGAGCATCCGGCTACTGAGCACGGCGGTCCAGTGGGCGCTGTGGATTGTCTCCTTCGCCCGCTCGTAGCGAAAATTCTCTTTGAGGCTCAACTCGGCCTCGGCCAATTCGCCGATACCAGTATTTGGGTTCCATATTGTCGAGAAACGGAGGTTATGCCCCGGTGTCAACTGGTAATCTACCCGCGTGAAGTACTTGGTGAGTTTGACGTCGTAGGCGTCCGCGAAGGATGTGGCCAGCGGAGCCGCCTCGGCGGGAAACTTCAGATCGAGCGCATCTTGGAGCCATTGTTTCTCGGTGTTGAAGAAGAAGAACGCCTTGTTCCGGACGATCGGCCCGCCGATGCTCGCCCCGATGATGTCGTTGCCGCTCTCCGGTTTGGCCCTGCCATCCAGCTTCGTGAAGTAGTTGGTGGAGTTGAAGCGGTCGTCCTGACCGTAGTAGTACCCACTGCCACGAAATTGATTCGTCCCGCTCTTGGTGACGGCGTTCACGATGACGCCGGAGGCCCCGCCGTACTCCGCTCCGTAGTCGTGCGTCAACACGTTGTACTCGGAGAAGGCGTCGATGGTCATCGTGACCTGCGTCATTGCCCCTCCGCGATCGTCCTTGTTGTGGACGCCGTCCACCAGGAACAGATTGCTCTGGGTCTCGCGGCCATTCGCGCTGTACGTGGTTCCCTCGAAATTTCCGGCGTCCAGTTGCGGCGTCAACCCAGGAATCATCTGCATCAACGACAGCATCTCGCGCCCCTGCGTGGGCAGGTTCTCGATGTCCTCGGTCGTCAGGTTGCTGCCGAGGGTCGTCTGGGTGACCTCGATGAGCGGGGCTTCACCGGTGACGGTGATCTGATCCGTCAACCCGCCGACCGGCATCGTGAACGTCAATGTGACGGCCTGTCCGACGAGGATTCTGACGCCCGCGCGCGTCTGCGTCTGAAAGCCCGATAGCTCAGCTTTTATGGTGTAAACACCCGGCGGCACGGCTGGGATCACGAACCGTCCAGTGCCGGTCGACACGACCTCTCGCACGAGACCGGTCGATTCTTCCGTGAGGGTGATGTTTGTTCCTGGCAGGACGGCGCCGGACTGATCCACCACGCTGCCATTGAACTCGGCCGTAGCAGACTGTCCGAACACGGAAACGACGGAGAAGAGGAGCACCACGGCGACGGAGACGACGCGGACACACATGTCTGCCTCCTTTGGGTCCTGGGACCCGCTACCGGGTAGGTGTGGGCTTCTGCTGCGAACGAACTACGCCATAAGGCCTCTCGCTCCTCGAGTAAGAAACAGACTTAGAGATGACCGCGGAAGTGGGGCGGCGGCGAAGGGTACGGTCTCGGCTAGGGAGAGCGACGACGAGGACGACTTTCACCCTCATGACACGTCCCTTCACGCCCTGTAAGGCGAGGCCGACGATACCACAATTGGGCGCCTATCATGAGTGCGGCGGGCCATGAATCAGCGACTACTGAAATTCCTCGAGAACCTGCACGCGGGCGGCGTGACACACGACCGGGCGCAGCCCGACCGACTTCTCAAACGTCGGAATCTGGAACCTGACACCGCGGATCTGTTGAGTATGGTCGTGCGGATCGCCCGCGCGCGTGCGGTAGTGGAAATCGGCACCTCGAACGGTTATTCAACAATCTGGCTCGCCGATGCGATGGGCGACACTGGCGGAGCTGTTGTCAGCGTCGATACAGCGTCCCTGCACGAAGCGCGCAACAACCTCGCGTCCGCCGACACGGTCCAACCAGGTCTCGCAACGCGCGTCGAATTCCGCCAGGAAGATGGCGGAGCATACTTGGCGCGGCTTGCCGACGGGAGCGTCGATCTCCTGTTCCTTGACGCGGAGCGGGTCGAGTACCCGGGCTGGTGGCCGCACCCGGCGCGCGTTCTGCGTCCGGCCGGTGTGCTCGCCGTCGACAACGTCTTGTCGCATGCCGACGAGGTCGCACCATTTCTGAAGCTGTTGGATCGTGATTTTGTGGGAACGACGGTCGCAGTGGGGAAGGGCTTATACCTGGCGTCGCGCGTGGCCGAAAGGCTCGCGTAATATAACGCCGCGTTCTTTCCGTACCCTTTCACATCTAACCGAAGGAGCACCATGGCCATCAACATTCTGGGCATGATCACCGCAGGCACGTACGCGATCGCGTCGATCGTGGCCCTTGTTCAGGTGATCGCGTCCGCGGGCGTCGGCGGAATGCTTTACAAGGAATGAGCTGCCTACTGCCTACTGCCTACTGTTGCAGGCGACGCCGCTTGCGCGATCGTGCGAATGCGCATCGGCTTCAGCACGAGCAGGGCCAACGCAGCCGCGACGATGTTGAGGACCGCCGAGACGTAGAACACCGTATGCCAGCTACCGGTGGCAGTGGTCAGCACGTTCGCCAACGGAATCAGCAGTGCTGCGGTGCCTTTCGCCGTGTACAGCATCCCGTAGTTCGTGGTCGCGAACTTGCGGCCGTAGATGTCGGTGCACGTGGCCGGGAACAGTGAATAGATCTCGCCCCAGGCAAAGAACACCAGCCCGGACAGGATGACGAACAATACGGGATTGCCCGCGAACAGGAGCAATGCGTAGATGCCGATGCCTTCGACCAAAAAGGCGCCGAACATCGTGTTTTCGCGGCCGACGTGATCTGACACCCATCCGAAGAATGGCCGGCAAACGCCGTTGAGCACACGGTCGATTGTGAGCGCGAACGTGAGCGCCGGGAGCGTCAGCCCCAGAAGTGAGACCGGAACCGTGCCGACGTTGAAATCGGTCGCGATCGGTGCGAGCTGCGCAACCGCCATCAGACCGCCTGAACCGACCATCACGAACATCGCGTACATCACCCAGAACACGGGCGTCTTGAGCACTTCGCCGGGACGGTAGTCGCGCCGCGTCTGCTGGACGGAGGGCGCCGACGGGACGGCTACTTCGCCAGGTTCCGGCGCGCGCAGCAGCAGCGCGACGAGGACCACCACCAGGCCCTGTCCCAGCCCGAACCACAGGAACGCCGCTTCGTATCCCTGGGACTGGATCATGTTGGCAATGGGAATGACCGTGAGCGCCGAGCCCGCGCCGAAGCCGGCTGCAGTCAACCCCGCAGCCAGGCCGCGCCGATCGGGAAACCATTTCAACGCGTTGCCGACCGAGCCTCCATAGATCACCCCGGCACCTATGCCGCCGATCGCCGCGCCGAGGTAGAGCAGGAACAGCGAATCGGCCACCGAGTTGAGCACCCACGCTATCGCGACCAGCACGCCACTGCAGCTGATCATGATGCGTGGCCCGAACTTGTCGATCAGGTAGCCCTCGATCGGCACCAGCCAGGTTTCGGTGAGGACGAAGAGCGTGAACGCCACCTGAATCGCGGCGCGGCCCCACTGATATTTCTGGTCGATCGGACCGACGAACAGCGTCCAGCCGTACTGCAGGTTCGCAATCATCACCATGCACACGATGCCGAAGAACAGCTGCCCCCAGCGTGTCCCTTCTGATGCCGTGGCGTGAGCGATGGGATGAGCTATCGTTCCGCTAGATGTGGACATGAAGCACCCAAGGCATTTCGCGTTATTTTGCGGGCGCCAGCCTATCATCGCCGCCGTTGTGTGTCGAGCGAGACGGGCCCGGGCGGTCCGGTCGTCTCGACCGGGCCTACAATAGCTCCCGATGACCAAGCCGCATGTCACCTCGCTGGCGCACGAGATGCTCGACGCCTTCAACACCGGGAGCCGTATCGCCATCGCTCCGTCTGCGCGCGAGGGGGGCCTCGATCTCGATGCTGGTTACGCCGTCGAGGCGGAGATCGCGCGCCTTCGGGGGGCCGCCGGCCACAAGACGGTGGGCCGCAAGATCGGCCTGGCGAACAGGGCCGTGTGGCAGACGATGAAATTGCGCACGCTGGTCTGGGGGAGCATGTACGACGACACGGTGCACCATGCGCCGACGGGGAGTGCCAAGCTCTCGGTCGCGCGGATGCGTGCGCCGCGCGTAGAGCCCGAGATCGTCGTCAAGCTCAACGCGGCACCGAAGCCGGGCGCCGGGCCGGTCGAGGTAATGGAAGCTGTCGAGTGGATGGCGCTCGGGTTCGAGTTCGTCGACTGTCCGTTTCCAGACTGGAAATTTCAGCCGGGCGATTTTCTGGCATCGCTGGGACTGCACGCAGCGCTCGTCGTCGGCGAGCCGCGTCCGATTCGACGTGGGGAAATTTCCGCGCTCGTCGAGAACCTCGCCGCGTTTACGTCGCGACTGTCGAAGAACGGCCAGGTCGTCGAGCAGGGCGGCGGAAAGAACGTGCTGGGCAGCCCCGCCTTGTGCCTGGCCGAATTTGTGGCGGCGGTGCCACAGCAGCCGGGCGCCCAACCTCTTTATGCGGGTGAGCTACTGAGCACGGGATCGACCACGCCTGCGCCCCCTGTCGCAGCCGGAGAGCGCTGGACGATGGAAGTGGATCGTCTCGAATTGTCGCCGCTCACTGTCGACCTCAGTTGATCTACGATATGCTCCGCTGACCGCCCGCACATCAACCCAGGAGGCGACGACATGATTGCTGGATCGAGGCGACTGTTTCTCGGCGCTACTGCGCTTGCCGTGGTTTGCCTGCTCGGCGTCGCAATGGAAGCCGGCCAGACCGCACCCGCGGCCGCTCCCGCACAGGGCGCGACGGACCGTGGCCCCATGACCGAAGAGGTGTTCAAGCAGATCACGCTGCTGCGCGGCATTCCTGTGGATACGTTCTTCGACGCGATGGGTATGTTTGCCAACGCGATGGGGAACGACTGCACGTTCTGCCACGTGTCGAAGGCCTACTTCGACAAGGCCGCGTTCGCCGAACAGACCCCGCGGATGCAGCGCGCGCGTCAGATGATCGTGATGATGAACGCGATCAACAAGCAGTACTTCGCTGGACAGCCGCGCGTCACATGCTTCACTTGCCACGCGGGCGACCAGAGCCCGAGAAGCGACCCAAGCTTCCTCACGCAGTACGGGACGCCGATTGAAGATCCGAACGTGCGCGATTTCCCAACCGACCAGCGGATTGTCGCGAGCCAGGTCATCGATAAGTACATCCAGGCGGTCGGCGGCGCCGATCGCGTCGCGAAGTTTACGAGCTTTGTCGCGAAGGGCACCTACGCCGGCTTCGACACATCGTTTGACAAGGTGCAGATGGAGCTTTACGGCAAAGCTCCCAACCAGCAGGCCATGGTCGTTCACCTCGGGATCGGGATAAATACGAGAACGTTCGACGGGCGCAGCGGGTATATAGCCGGTCCGGACACGCCGCTCCCGCTCGTGACACTGACCGAAGGGAATCTCGATCGGGCGAAGCTCGAGGCGATGGTGGCGTTCCCGTCGAAGGCGCTGCTCAACACGTTCCCGCAGTGGCGCGGCGGTCGCACCGCCATCGACGACCAGGAGGTCATCGTGCTGCAGGGCAGCGCTGACGGGCAGCCGGTCGCCAACTTCTACTTTGACAACGCCGGCCTCCTCATCCGGTTGATCCGCTGGACACGGACACCAGTGGGCTACGTGCCCACCGAGGTCAGATACTCGGACTATCGCGACGTGGCTGGGGTGAAGGTGCCATTCAAGCGGACCGTGACGCAAACCTACATGCAGATGACCATCGAGTTGAGTGACGTCCAGCCCAACGCCCGGGTGGATGACTCGCGGTTCGCGCGACCTGCGCCCGTGAAGCCTGCGGCGTAACAGGGGATCCGGGATCCGGGATCGGGGATCGGGGATCGGGGATCCGGGGATCAGCGCACCGATTACCGAGGCGGGCTGTCAGCAGCCCGCCTTTTTTCTTTTACTGGCCGCAGAGACACCTCCGTGTCTCCGTGGCCCGTTGAAGTGTGCAAATGACCCTGCAGCAACTCCTTGGAATAGAGCTTCCGATCATTCAGGCTCCCATGGCGGGCGCGCAGGGAAGCGCGCTCGCGGTTGCGGTGTCCAATGCGGGTGGCCTCGGCTCACTTCCGTGCGCCATGCTCGATGTCGACGCGATCCGGAAGGAGCTGACCGCAATCCGGGCGCAAACCACGAAGCCGTTCAACGTGAATTTCTTCTGCCATGCGCAGCCGGAAGTCAGTGCCGAGCGCGAAGCGGCCTGGCGCGCTGCGCTGGCGCCATACTTCGCCGAGTTTGGAATCGACGCAAGCGGCATTCCCGTGCAGGCCGGGCGACAACCGTTTGGCGTCGAGGCTGCCGAGGTCCTGAGCGAGTTCAAACCGGCAGTCATAAGCTTTCCAATTCGGTCTGCCGTCCTTCTGAATTGCTCGCGCGCGTTCGTCGCGGCGGCGCCCGGATTCTCGCGGCGGCAACAACGGTGGACGAAGCGCGTTGGCTCGAGGCCCATGGGGCTGACGCAGTCATTGCGCAGGGTCTCGAGGCTGGCGGACACCGCGGTTGTTTCTTGACGGACGACCTCAGTACTCAGCTTGGCACGCTCGCGTTGGTGCCGCAGGTTGTGCAGGCCGTGCGCATCCCGGTCATCGCGGCAGGGGGCATCGCGGACGCGAAGGGTGTAGCAGCCGTCATGGCGTTGGGCGCAGCGGGCGTGCAGGTCGGCACCGCGTATCTGTTATGTGCGGAAGCGACGACGAGCGCGGTACACCGTGCAGCGCTCAAGAGCGACGCGGCTCGCGTCACGGCGGTTACCAACGTGTTTACCGGGCGGCCCGCTCGCGGCATCGTGAACCGGATCGTGCGAGAGGTCGGTCCGATCAGCGCGGCCGCTCCTCCGTTCCCTCTCGCCGTCTCGGCGGTGGCTCCGCTGCGCGCCAAGGCCGAAAGCCTGGGGAGCGGCGACTTTTCACCTCTGTGGGCCGGTCAGAATACCAGTGGCTGCAAGGAGATCTCAGCAGCCGCGCTCACTCGCGAGTTGGCCGCAGCAGTCGCGCCGTCTCGTACGTCAGTGTCCGGCTTTAGCTCCGGTACGTAGTGTCCGGCTTTAGCCGGACCTTTAGCCGGACCTCGCGATTGGCCACGGAGACGCGAGACACGGAGAAGTACAATTAGCCGGACCTGAATCGCAATGACCGCACGTCGAATCGATCGGCGGAGTTTTCTCAAGGAAGGCACGCTGGTCGCCCTTGGGGCCGCAGGCGTCATGTCGTCGCAGGACGCTCGTGCTCAGGTCGCCGTGCCGAATTCGGCCGGCACCGCTTCGCCGCGACTGAAGGCGCCGCCGAACGCCTGCGATTGTCATCACCATATCTACGATGCGGTTCGGTTTCCGCAGCCGGCGAAGGCGACCGCTCCCTTGCAGCCGAATGCGCGCGTGGACGAATACCGGCTGCTCCAGCGACGGCTCCAGACCATGCGCAGTGTCGTCGTGACGCCGTCCGCCTATGACACCGATAACCGCGTGACGCTCGATGCGATTGCGCAATTCGGACCGGGCGCTCGAGGCGTCGCCGTGGTTCGACCGAACGTGACGGATGCCGAACTGAAGGCACTGGCAGATGGCGGCGTCCGAGGCGTCAGGTTTTCGCTCACCACGCCCTCGACGGCCGCCACAACCATCGAGATGATCGAGCCGCTGTCGAAGCGTGTGGCCGCGTTGGGCTGGCACGTGCAGATCAACATGACGGCCGACCAGATCGCGGCGGCGGAAGCATTGTGGAACCGCCTGCCGTCTCAGATCGTGTTCGACCACATCGGACACATTTCAGGACCAGACGGCACTCGTCATCCGGCGTACACAGTGATGCGCCGCCTCATCGACAAGGGCAGAACGTGGGTGAAGCTGTCGGTCACTTACGACAACACGACGGACGGCCCACCCGGCTATGCCGACGTCGTCGCGTTGGGACAAACGCTGGTCAAGGCTGCGCCGGAACGCCTGGTATGGGGCAGCAACTGGCCGCATCCGAACGAGCCGAGCAAGCCGGATGACGCGCTGTCTGTTCGATCTCATGATGCGGTGGGCGCCGGATGAGGCGACTCGGCATCGCATTCTCGTAGAGAACCCGGCACGCCTTTACGACTTCGGCAACGCGTAGTCTGGCGCCATGTTCGGTCTCGACGCCATCGCGAGCGAAAGGAGCTGACGGTACTCGTGGAGCCAAGCCGTCAGGAGGTCGTTACCACTATCGGAATGCTTTCCTGGAATTCGTATGGATCCGAGTGGTTCGGCACGTGCGCCATGAGCGTCATATTCAGGTAATAACGGCCTGGACCGACGTTCATCCGGCCGGCCACACTCATCGCGGTGGGACCGCGCCCGGGCTCAATGGTCACATCAACCTGCCGTTCATACGAAGCGCCGTTTGCGCCGGTCATGAATGTCGCCGACAGAGCGCCCTGGTAAGTGGTTTTCGCATCCCCGACAGGATGGAGATAAACGGATACCACAACGTTCATCGGCTGCTCCGTTGAACCGACATCGATCACGCAAGGCTGATCCATATCGGACCGACAGATTTCGTGTTCCTTGAGAAGCTCTCCTGCACGAATACTCCACGAGGCTCTCGGTTCGTCCACAGGACCGGCCGCCTGCGGGACGCGGACTGGTGCGCATCCAGTGACCACTGCAATCAGACCCACATACGAAGCGCGGAGGCAGAGGTTCATGTCCATTGCTGGACGCACCGGATCTTTCAATGCATTCGCGATACCAAAACGAACTCAGCGGAATTGTCGGAACAGCTCGTTGTAAACATTGCGCCCGAGCAGCCGGCGTTCTCGCCCGATGGCCGCCACGACCATCGACATGATCGAACCGCTGTCGAAGCGTGTGGCGGCGCTGGGCTGGCACGTGCAGATCAACATGACGGCCGACCAATTGCTGATGCTGACGCGTTGTGGAACCGCCTGCCGTCTCCGGCGGAACGCCTGGTGTGGGGCAGGAACTGGCCGCATAGAACGAGCCGCGCAAGTCTGATGATGCCTAGCTGTTTGACCTGATGTCGCGGTGGGCGCCAGACGAGGTGACCCGGCATCGGATCCTCGTTGAGACCCCGGCGATCCTCTACGACTTCGTCGGCATCTGACGAAGAATTCAGGAACTCTTCAGAAACTCCGCGTTGCGTTGCAGTTAGGATCCGGCACCTATGCCCACCATATTTCGGATCACGATGTTCGCGGTGTTTGTCTCGTTTTTTGGCGCGCCAGTCTGGGCCCAAACTGGCGGCACGGTAACAGGTAGTGTTGCGGACGAAACCGGTGGTGTGCTGCCGGGCGTGAGTGTGTCCCTGATGCGCGAGGGCGCAGACGCTGGGGGAGACCGTCACTGATGGAACCGGCAGGTACACGTTCGAGAACGTGCGCCGCCGGTCCGGCGGAGCTCATGTTCCGCCTCATCAACTTCAGCACGGTTCGCCGAGCGGTCAACATCACGTCCGGCCGGAACTCTCACGAGCGACGCCGTCATGCTCGTGGCCATGAGCGCTGACATTGTGATAACCGCTCCACGAACCTTTCGCAACCTGGCTGAAATAGAGAACCCCGCAGAAAACCTGGTGGGCGTGGCGTCAGCCGGCAGCGAAGGCGCGATTACGGCATTCCAGCTCGCGGTTCGTCCCGTGAACAGGGCCGCTGAGGTGCTTGAGACTGTGCCCGGCATGATCATCAGTCAGCACAGCGGCGAGGGTAAGGCCAACCAGTACTACCTGAGGGGATTCAACCTCGACCACGGCTTCGACTTCGCGCAGACGATCGCGGGTGTTCCGGTCAACATGCCGACACACGCCCATGCCCAGGGCTATGCGGACTCGAACTTCCTGATCCCGGAACTGGTGAGCGGCGTGCAGTTCCGCAAGGGTCCGTACTACGCGGAAAACGGAGACTTCTCGTCCGCAGGGTCCGCCAACATCAACTACTTCAACGTGCTGGAGCGTCCGATCGTGAGCTTCAGCGGCGGCTCATTCGATTATCGCCGCTTCTTCGGCGCGATCTCTCCCGCCTGGGAGCCGGCAACCTGCTGACCGCGTTCGAATACGAGCAGGACAATGGCCCCTGGGTCAGTCCGAACGGCAAGGACAAGTACAACGGCGTGGTCCGCTACAGCCAGGGCGACTCGCGCAACGGGTTCTCCGCCACCTACATGGGCTTCAGAATCACTGGCACTCGACCGATCAGATTCCGCAGCGCGCCGTGGACGATGGCTCGATCGATCGCTTCGGGTTCATCGAGGAGACCGACGGCGGCGAGACGTTTCGGCACACGGCGGCTTCGATTGGCAGCGTTCCGGCACGAACGATTCCACGCGGCTGACTCGGTACGTTCTGCGCTACGGTGTCCAGCTGTTTCACAACTTCACGTACTTCCTCAATGACCCGGACAACGGCGACCAATTCGAACAGTTCGAAAGACGTTGGACTACCGGTGGAAAGCTGACGCACCGGCGACTTGCGCGCGTCGGTGGGAAGCCGACCGAGAGCGCGTTTGGTGTGGACGTCCGGAACGATTCGGTCGGCGGGCCGCTCGGGCTGTACCACACACGGAACACCGAACGGCTGTCAACCTCGCGAGCCGACGAGGTCGATCAGATCTCGGTCGGGATGTTCGGCGATACGGAAATCGAGTGGAGCCGGACGATCCGAACCACGTTCGGGCTGCGCGGAGACGTCTATCGCTGGAAAGTGCGATCCGACAACCCGCTCAACTCGGGTGAGAGGAGGTCCGGAATCCTAAGCCCGAAGGTGTCGGCGGCGTTCGGTCCTTGGGGTGGCACCGAGTTCTACGCCAATTGGGGTTGGGCTTCCATTCCAACTCCGCTCTCGGCATTACGCTCCAGGTCGATCCGCTCACAGGCGAGCCGGCGACTGCGTCTCCGTCGTTCGCACGCGCGACGGTGGTGAGTTCGGTTTCCGGACGGTCGCTCTGCGGGGACTGCAGACGACAGCGACGGTTTGGTACCTCGGTTTCGACTCGGAGCTGATCTACATTGGCGATTCCGGCAGCACCGAGGAGGGGCCGGCGAGCCGTCGAATGGGCGTGGAGATCACCAACTACATCTACCCGCATCCATGGGTGAACATGGACGTGGACGTCTCGTTCTCGCGCGCGCGATTTCTGGACGTTGCTGAAGGAGAGGACTTCGTTCCCGGCGCGTTGAACCGCGTCGTCTCGGCCGGTATCGGCGTCAATCCGCCCGCGGGTGTCAGCTCGCGGGGCATTCGGCAGTCTCCGGCTTCGGCACTTCGGACCGCGGCCGCTGCTCGAGGACAACAGCGTCGAAGTCGAAGGCAACGTCGCTCGTCAACGGCGAAGTCGGGTACCAGTTCTCAGAACGGGTTCGACTGCTGGTGGAGGGCTTCAACCTGCTCGACGCCGAAGTGTCCGACATCGATTACTTCTTCGAATCACGCCTGCGCGGCGAGCTGGAGCCGGTAGAAGATTTTCACTTTCATGCCGCAATCCCACGCTCGGCCCGTGTGAGGTTGCAGGTCAGCTTCTAGCGCGAGGCTGCGATCCACCTTCGGTATGACACGCGCGTGCGCTCTGGTCATATTGGTCGTTTCCTGCTACGGGCCGATTCTGACTAGCGCGTCGGCACAGGATCTATTCGAGCTCGAGGTATTCCCGTACGATACGACGCCGACCGGCGATTACGACGTCGAGTTCCATGTAAACGCGATGTCGGCGGGCACGACCAGGGCATGGCCATCCATCGCGGATCATCGACCGGTGCATCTGTCGGTCGAGGTGGCGCGAGGCTGGACGGACATTTTCGAAACCGCGGTCTTCATCCAGACTGCTCCGTTCGCGTCGTCCGGGGGCGCGCGTATCGCCGGCGGGCATCTTCGAAGCAAGGTGAGTCTCGGCGAGCTGCGCGACACTCCGCTGCGCGTCGGCGTCAGCGCCGGAGTACACTTTCAACCGCGCCGTATTCGACCACGAGCTGCAGACGCTTCGAGATCCGACCGATTGTCGACTACAGTCAGGGACGGCTCTCCCTGGTTGCAAACCCGAGCCTCGAATGGATCACGCGCGGCCTGGACGACGAGAAGTCGAGCCTATCTTCGATCTGTCGGCGCGCGCAGCCTGGCAGCTGCTCGCCGCGCGTGGCGCTTGCAGCCGAGTATTACTCGGCTGCGGCGACGACGCTTCACCTGCAGCCTGAAGCTGACGCCCACCGTCTCGTATTCGCGGCGCTCGATATCGATGTCGGTTCGCGATGGGAGCTCAGCCTCAGTGCGGGTCACTGCGTCACCAGCAGCGAGCCCTGGCTCATGAAGTCGGTGATCGGCTACCGGTTCTGATGTCATACGGCTGCAGGTACGTAGTGTCCGGGCTTTAGCCGGGCGTGTGTTCTTCAGTTGTCGGAAGTTCTCGCGAATCGTTAGGATCGAGCGCAGCCCGAAAGGAGGGCAGTCATGCGCGTCCGCAACATCATAGGTGGAGTGATCGTCGGCGTTGGAATCGTGGCGATATGGTTTGCTGCCGCGGCGGCGCAAGCGCCCGCGCCCGCTCGGGGCAGAGGTGCCGCCCCAGCCGCCCGGGTTCACGGGACTCTGCTGCAGGTCATGCGCGGGATTCTGTACCCGGCCTCGAACGTGATCTTCGCCGCACAGTCCGACGATCCGGCGACGATCAAGCCAGCCACACCCGATCCGGCCACGTCGCCCAATCCGCTCACGAGCGCGTACGGCGGGTGGACCGCGGTGGAAAACGCCGGCATCGCGCTTGCGGAAGCCGCCAATCTACTCACCATCCCCGGACGCACGTGCTCGAACGGCAAGCCGGCACCCATTCAGAATGCCGACTGGCAGATGTGGGTCCAGGAGCTCCGAGACGCGGGCATGGCCACGTACAAGGCAGCACAGTCGAAGAATCAGGATGCGATTCTCGATGCCGCCGGCGTAGTGTCCGAAGCATGCCAACACTGCCACGACAAGTACCGCGAGGTGCCAGGCGGGGAGAAGAATCGTTGTTAAGGTGACTTCATTGACTCCTTCGCTACAGGGGACGTATAAGAAAGCCGCGCTGACGCGCTAGCACGATCCACAACAGAGGAGGTCTCATGGTTCGCGGCGGCGGTGTTCTCGGGCTTTCCGTGATCGGACTCCTGCTCCTCGCGCTTCCCGGCGACGGCGTCGCTCAGGCGCCGGCGGCTGGCCGCGGCGCCGCAGCGCCCCAGCAGCCGCGCATCCACGCGAACATGCTGCAGCTGATGCGGGGCATTCTGTACCCCGCCTCGAATGTGATCTTCACCGTGCAATCCGACGATCCCGATACGTTCAAACCTGGCCTGAGACCTTCCACATCGTCGGACCCGCTGACGAGCGCGTATGGCGGATGGGCGGCGGTCGAGAACGCCGGACTGGCACTCGCCGAGTCCGCGAATCTGCTCATCATTCCGCGCGCGTGCGGCAACGGAAAGCCTGCGCCGGTTCAAGCCGCCGATTGGCAGATGTGGGTGCAGGAGCTCCGCGACGCCGGCATGGGGGCCTACAAAGTCGGGCAGGCCAAGAACGCAGACGCAATCCTTGACGCTGCCGCCGCCGTGTCAGATGCGTGCCTGCACTGCCATCAGAAATACCGCAACGTACCGGGCGGGATCCCTAACAGATGCTGAAGGGCCGCACCTTCGCACGGTGCGAAGGTGCGACGGTGCGACGATCTGCGCGCATCGACGTTTTTGCCGCCCTTGCTCTGACGCGGTGATGCAGGAAACGCTTACTTAACGATGCAACCGCGGTATTTACTTAAGCAATCAATCTGGCAGAACGGGTGCTCCAGATCTTGCGGTATGGCAGGCGCGAAGCACCTTCGCGAATTGGTCTGCTGGTTCCGTTGATCGATCAGACTCCATGACTCATCTGACTGCTGGATGACGGTCAACACGCAGGAGAGTCTCTCCAGTCGAGCCGCTCGTCCAGGCCACAATGGCCGCATCGGCCAGGGAGACAACGGCGGGATAGGTCCCTGGTTCGTTGCTGACTGATTGCCGCACAAAGCGAACGTGGTTCTTGTCGTCGCTGGTTCCTCTGGCAATGACGATCCGACGCGCGCCTTTCAGCTGCTCGTCCCATGCGACCGTGATCGTCCCACCAGACCCAATAGCAATCTGAGGATGCCGCGGAACACCTTCCGTGGGGATCTGCTGGCGCTTGGTGAAGCGCTGACCATCCTTCGACGCTGCGTAGAACAACGCCAGGGTTTCGTCGGCACCTGCCGAGCCTCGAACCAACGTAGGCCACACCACGTGGATCGCATTCGCTCTGATCGATCGCGACAGCGGGTCCGTTTTCCGGACACCCGTCGAGCACCCAGTTGTCTTCGCTGACGCGCACCGGCGACGCAAACGTTCGTCCGCCGTCAGAGGATTTCGCCAGCGCGATGTCGCGAGTGTTCCCTGGGTATACGTGTCGCCAGGCCGCGACGACAGTGCCGTTCGCGCCGGTCGCAACCGACGTCTTGCAGCAGTAACAGACGCCAGGAGCGATTGCGCGGGCACTGGCAGGGTCGTTCAGTCTGGCGAAGAAGATCTGCGAGAGCTGCGCACGTGCCACTCCATCTGCCGCTGGTCGTGGACTCGTTGCGCCGTGCTGGTGCGCGCCCGTGGTTGCGCCAGCCGTCCGCGCCGGCACCTCGCGATGATCCAACCACACGGCCACGACATCGCCGTTTGGCGTCACCGCCGCAGACTCCCAGCCACGGTTTCCGCTCGCATCACTCCCGGGAACCGATTCAGCCGGCCCGAATGACTTCCCGCCGTCGGTAGAGCGTGCGGATACCAGACGAGTCCCGGATGCAGACTTCGCTGTCCACAGCACCACGATTGCAGGATTGGTGGACCCGCGAGCGCTCAAGACGATCCGCGGCGGCTGCTCGCCGGAGACACTGGCGTCGCCAGGCACCTGGTTCACCCGCACAGGCGCCCCGAAGGCGCGCCCGCCGTCGCGGCTTGTCGCCACGTAGACGTCCGTGACGCCGTCTTTGGTGCGGGCCGCCCAGACGACACCCACGAATGAGCCGCTCGAGGCAATCGAGGCGTTCGCGTTCGCACGGCCTGTGACACCGATCTCGATGGCAGTTCCGCTGCGGGTATCGAGCTGAATCTCCCGCGACGATCCACGCCAGCAGAACAACGCCGGCCATTCTGATCAACGTGAAATGCGTCTTCACAAAGCTCTCCTCGCCGCGTCTTCAGAACGTGACTCGCACGCCAAACTGAAGGGTTCTCGGATCACCGACCGCCGTCACGGTGTTGAACGACGGCACGGGATTCGACGGATACGATCCGGGGCCGAAGGTCGTGTTGCGCGTGATCGGATTCACCCGATCGGTCAGATTGAAGGCCTCGATCAAGCCCTCGATGCGGCTCCCGCCGGAGAGCCGGAACGAACGGCTGACGCGCAGGCTCACGGTGAAGAAGTCGCTGCCGGTGCCGGCGTTCCGCGGGATGAACTCGACCTGGCGGACGTCGAAGTTCGCCGTCGAGACCGATCCATCCGCGAATGGCCGTCCTGCCGTTCCCTGCAGGCTGTTGACGCCGGACACGATGTTGAAGGGAAGCGACGAGTAGTACTGCACCATCGTGCTGGCCTGGAACCCATGGCTGATGCGCTCCCACGTCGTCGTGCCAGGCGTCATCGGCGAGTTGACCGAGGCGCTGATGACGAGGCGGTGGCGCTGGTCGTTGTCGGAGCGCCCCCAGTCCTTCATCACGTTCGCTGGGTCGGTCGGCGAGCTGAAGAACGCCTCGCCGAGGTCGTTCATCGACTTCGACAGCGCGTAGCTGACGCGAACGGAGGACCAGTTCTTCGGACGCTGCAGGTACGTGACGTGCAGGCCGTGATAGTTCGAGTCGCCGGCGCCTCGGTACTGGCTGTTGTTCATGTAGGTCGACACCGGCCGGCACCCGTTGTTCGTGCCCGCCGCCACGCACGTCGGGCACGTTCTGGTTGATCGACATCAGCAGGTTCTCGCCGCGGAAATACTGATAGCCGACGCTGATCGTTCGGCTGCCGCCGAGCGTTCGCTCGACCTCGATGTTCGCCTGCTTCGAGTACGCGTTCTGCAGGTCCTTGTCCATCGTCGTGATCGACACGAGGGCCGTCGACGGCAGACGGTCGGGCAGGATATTGGGAAACACCGGAGCGCCGGCCTGCGTCGGCAGAATGCCGGACACCTGCGGCTGGCGCAGCTGCGTGACGTCCGTCGTGTTCCCCGCTGACAAGAGCGCATTCGCCACGGCGCGCAGCGGCACCCGATCGAAGAAGACGCCCGCGCCGCCGCGCACGAGGAAGTCCTGCGACGCCGTCGGCGCCCAGACGAAGCCCGCCCGCGGCGACACGTTGTTGGTGTCGGTGTTGATCGTCTCGAGGAACTGCAGATCGTAGCGAAGGCCGACGTTGAGCGTCAGCCGCGAGCTGGCGCGCCACTCGTCCTGCGCGTAGACGCCGACGTTCGGGTTCTTCTGGTTCACGACCGGATCGCCGAACGTCTGCGCGTATCCGTTGTAGTTGCCGGTCAGGAAGTTGGCCAGCGACGAGAACGTGTAGCTGCCGCGGAAGGTGCGCAGGAACGTGATCGTGTCGTCGTTGAAGAGAAAATCGACGCCAGCGCGCAGCGCATGCGCGCCGGCGCGGTGCGACAGGTTGCTGACCGCCTGGTACAGCGTGTTCTCGCGCCTGCGTGGGGCTGCTCGAGAAGGTGCCGAAGGTCGCGACGCCGGTAATCGTGACCTGCGGCCCGATCTGATCCGTCGAATACGCCTTCAGGTCGCCGTGGGCGATCTGCACGCGGGTCTCGCTGACCGTGTTCGATGAGATCGTCCAGACGTTGCTGATCGCGATCGACTGATCGACGGTTGTCGAGCCCGGTCGATCCCGAGGGCGCGTTCAGGTTGCCGACGCCGCGCGCGTTGTCCGAGATCGACGTCGTAGAGCGCGTAGCGCACGCTCAACTGATCGGCGCCGCTGAACTGATGATCGATCTTGCCGAGCACGTTCGAGCTGTGCACGGGGTTGGGATAGATGCCGGTCGCCACGGGCAGTCCCTGGTAGCCGACCTGTGCCAGCCTCGCGTTGATCGTCGCGACGTTCTCGGGCGTGATGCTGACGACGCCGGTCTGATCGAGCACCTTGCGCTCGACGTTGGTGAAGTAGAACGTGCGGTTCCGCCGCAACGGTCCGCCGAGACTGACGCCGAACTGCTGCTGGTCCATCGGCAGCGTCGTGCCGGTCAGGGCGTTCTTGCCGTTGAAGGCATCGTCGCGAAAGAAGCCGTACAGCGACCCGTGCAGCGCGTTGGTGCCGCTCTTCGTGACGACGTTGACATAGCCGCCGAGTGCGCGGCCGAGCTCGGCCTGGCCGCCGCCGGTGACGACCTGGAACTGCTCGATGGCGTCGACGCCGAACGTGATGCCGCTCAGCCCGGCGGCATCGTCGTTGGCCGACACGCCGTCGACGATGAAGCTGTTGGAGAGATTGCGCTGGCTGGCGATCGAGAGCCCCTGTCCGGGAACCGCGGAGGTTTCGGCGAAGAGCTGCGTGCTGTTCGTGTTCGTGGGTGACACCCCGGGCACGAGCAGCGCCAGGTCGAGAAAATTGCGGCCGTTCATCGGCAGGTTCTGGACCTCCGCCTGTGGAACCGTGCCCGCGATCTGGCTGCGCGCCGTCTCGAGCACCTGGCTGTCGGCGACGACCGTCACGGCGGTGTCGATGCCTGCGACTTCCAGGGTGATCGAAATGTCGAACGCCGAGCCGGCGCTCAAGACCAACGTGCGTGCGTTGTCTTTGAATCCCTGGAGCTTCGCCCTCAGCTCGTACGGGCCAATCTTCAGGTAGGGAAAGCGGAATCGTCCATCGGCCTCGGTGATGGCCTGGACCGTGACGTTCGTGTCGGTCTGGCGCACGCTGACCGTCGCGCCAGGAACGGCGGCGCCTTGCGGGTCGAGCACGCGCCCGCTGATCGTGGCCTGATTGATCGTTTCCTGCGCATACGCGATCGTCCCGGGTGCCATCGCGTAGCACGCCACGGCGATCAGGCCCATGCAAATCTTTCTCACGTTCGTCCTCCCATTGAACTCGCCCAAGTGACACGCAGACGCGACGAGAGACGTCGCGCTCCGGCAATGACAGGCACCCGCACACGCGGGATGGCCGGGCGTCAGCGAGCGATGGACGTTGCCCTCAGGCACGCCGAATCGCTGCCAAGAATGCGGAGCCTCGCCGCCGCACGCGACGGGTCATCCGACGCGCAGCCGTACGGCCGCACGCGGTCACTCCGCAAGACGTGTGGGACTAGACGCGAGGAGGAGGCGGATCTGGCGGAACGGGACGTTCACCTCGGACGTCAACGTCGGTTGGTCTGACGTTCATCGAGGGAACTGGAGCAACGAGTGACGGTGTTGATTCGGGTATCAGGCCAGCGGCGCCGACGATCGTCGTGAGTACGGCCGTGCCGGTCTCATTCGCCGCCTGCATCGAGCAGTCGCTGTTTGGGTCACCCGCCGGTTTGTGGCGGTGCATCGGACACATGGCGTCTGCACCGTGTCCGCAGGTGCACTCGGCCGCGTGCGGGTCCGCGGCGCTGACCCACAACGCGACTGGCACGAGCGCAACCGTCCCGATCTGGCACGACAGCCACAGGGCAGCCAGCGGAACGAGCGCGCGACGCAGACGCGTCATCAGACGACACACCTTAGCGCTCGAAAGCTCAGCGTGTCAAACGTGGCGAGATCAGCCCCCTGGCGACAGGTGCGAGCGCCCGGCGCAGGGCTGCGGGAGCTCATCACGCGTGCTCGTTCGTCGCGTGCCAATCGGGGGTGGTGTGCGGCACCTGGGCCGTGACCGATCGGTGATTCGGAGTGCATCCGGTTGCACGATGCCGAGCCCGACCCATGAGCACCGCTGTCGGAATGGCGTCACACGAGCCCGGATCGGCCGGCGATGGCGCTCCTCAGTCGACCGGAATCGCCCCAGAATCCCTGCCCTCGGGCTGGTGAAACTTGTGGTGTAGTTCTACCAGCCTTGGAGCCATGAAGACGATCATGATCAGGCCGATGACGAGGACCCACATCTCGATTGGCCAATTATCGTGGAACCGGATCCGCTGGAGGCGGCGCCGCGCCGCGCGCTTCCAGTGCGGACCGACTTGTCCTCCGCCGAACGCACGGTAGAGATGCCACTTTGCCATCGGCGTGTCCGGCAGCCGCCGCGAGACCTGCCGCGGCGGCTGCCGCAGAACATGAACCTCAGAACTTCACGTTGTAGAGCAGTTTGAAGTTGCGCCCCATTTCGGGCGCGAGGTCCTTGATGAGCGAGAGATGGTTGCGATACAGCTCGTCGGTCACATTGTCGAGACGAGCCGTGATGGTCTGCACTGCCCTCCCTGTCTGCACCGAATAGGCAGCGAAGAGACGCAACAATCCATAACCATCGGTGGGCGTTTCCTCGCCCAGCACGCGATCCTGCTTCGCGGCCACGATCACGTTGCCGCCAATCTGGAACGCGTTGTACTGATATCGCAGTCCGATGTTCGTCCGCAAAGGCGGAATACGTGGCAGCGGATCGTCCGTGTCCTTCAATGTGCCATGGACGTAATCCAGGGTGAACTCGGCGAACAGGTTCGAGGTAAGTCCGAAATCGCCATGCGCTTCGAAGCCCTGAAGCACACTGTCGGCGGCGACGTTTTCGACAATCGGGAACTCCTCGGCCGCCTCGATATCGAGTTCACGACCCGGGAACCGGTCCTCGAATTGATCGATCTCGTCTTCGAGGTCTTCGATGCTGATCGGACGGCGGAAGACAAAGTCCGAAATATCGTTGCGGAAATACGTGATTTCGCCCGACGCGCGCGCGTGCCGCCATCGCATGGACACATCGAACCCGAGCGCGTGCTCCGGGGTGAGGTCGGGGTTCCCGATCTCGAATGCAAAGTTGCCTGGATGCGGCCCGAGGTAGAAGAGCTCTTCCAGAGCGGGAATGCGGGCGGCGCGCGCCAGGCTTACCGCGAACGTGAGCCGATCGTTTGCCGCTGCGGGGGTGAACAACAGCCCCACGGATCCCGATCCAGCATTGAACGTCCGTTCGTCCTCGTCGACGGGTGAGTACCGGGCGTGGTCGATGCGTCCCCCGAACTGAAAGGTGAAATGTGTCCACGTCACTTCTTCGAACAGGAACGCTGAGAGTCCCCTCTGATCGACGTCCGGCGAGAGCGCCTCGGCACCAGTGGCGCCGAACGCTCTATTCAGGAACCATCCGCCGAACTGTCCCTTCATGCGACCGAGGCTCCGGTGACCGGCCATCAACTCGACCTCTTCGGTGTTGTTCTTGAAGGCCGTGCCGACCTCCTCGCCTTCCAGTTCCTCATGTTTGTACCGGCGCATCGTGAAGGTCGCGCGGTACGAATCGAACGCGCCAGTCAGGCCCTGACCGCCGGCGCGGACGCCAACCGAGTGGCGCCGCGGGGTGAGCTGGATATTCCCTTCCTCGACGATCGGAATGCCGTACTTCGTATCGTCGTATGCGTAACTGCCGCCGAAGTAGTTGTTCGTGCCGGTCCACGACAGACCGACGTTCCCGAACCCGCTGCGGGATTGGGAGTTGTCGAGATCACCCTCGGGCGTCTTCACGTCGCCGGAGCGCCGCCCGCCGCCACCTGCATGAAACGCGACGCTGCCGGTACCGGCCCGGATGTCCGCGGCCGCGCCGCCTTCCTTTGCCGCCGATCCAAGATCGAAGGTGGCATTGCCGGACGATCCCTGAATGGGCCGCGTCGGGATGTCTTCCGTGATCACGTTGACGAGTCCGCCGATCGCATTCGCGCCGTACAGCAGCGTCGCAGGGCCGCGCACCACTTCGATGCGTTCCGCGGAGGCCGGGTTGACCGTCACACCATGGTCACCCGACTGGCTGGACAGATCGCCCATGCGCTGCCCATCCTGCAGTATCTGCACGCGATCGCCGTCGAGTCCACGGACGACAGGTCGCGACGGCGCCGGGCCGAAGCTGCGAGAGGCGACGCCTGGCTGGTTTTCCAGCGTGCTCCCAAGCGACATCTCGACCTGTTTCTGAAGTTCCTGGCCCGCGAGCACCGCGGTCGGCTGATACACCTCGAACTGGCTGCGCAAGTCGCCGGTTACAGTCGTTTGCTCGGTGAAGTGCAGCTCGGGATCGACGCCGATCGCAAGGCCCGTCACCGCCGTGTTTTCTACCGTCACTTCTGTGCGACGGGTCGAATACCCATCGCTGTGGACCGACAGGTGGTAGGTCCCGGCCGGCACGTTTTCAAAAGTAAACGCGCCCTGGGCATCCGACGTCGCCGTGCGACGGAGCTCATCCACCTGCACCGTGGCGTTCGCGATCGGATCACCGGAGAGCGAATTCCTCAATTGTCCCGAGAGTGCAACCCCGGTCTGCGCCGAAGTATTCATCGAATACCCCATCAGCACAGCGAGCAGCCCGCACACGAACGATACACAGCGAAACCTTGTAGTCATAGGAAAGAAACCTACATCCGCGACGACCGCGCCTGTCGCGACAAACCAACGAGTGGACGGTTTGGGGGCACGAACGGCAAGTCAACGCACATGTCCGGACGGAAACGGGCCTGGACAGACCGGAACCCCGGCGTTACCGTTCGGCGCGTCCGATCGACGGTCTGTCGTGCAGGAGCGACCGTTCATCGGGGAGCGCTTAAGGTTTGAGGCTTACCGCCGCATACAATGAACGCTCGTATGCTGGCTGCCGACCCGTTTGAGCTGCTGCACTTTGTCGGCTTTCTGACCGGAGCCGTGCTGTACGGGATGTTGCTCGCGATGGTGACGAGACCACCAGCGCGGCCAGACGTATTTGCCTTGTCGACCGGGTTGCTCGGCCTGGTGTGGAATGTCGGTGAGCTGGGGGCGTATGCGGCCCGTTTGGCGGGCCTGACCGCGTACAGCTTCTGGATTGAGGCCTTCTCGTTCACCGCGCTCGGGCTGCTCGCGTCGGTCGTCGTGCATTCGGTCGCGCGTACACCTGGGACGCGGAAATCGCGGGCGCAGCTCGTCGGCAGCACGGTCGCGGTGGTCGTGTATGCATGTGCCGCACTTGCCGGAATCTTGCACTTCGTCGCTGCGGCCTCCGACCAGCCGCTTCCTTCGCCATCCGGACTGACGCTGTTGACGGTGGGACTGCTTGCGGTCATCCCTGCGCTCATCGCCGTTACCCGACAGCAGCCCAATAGCGCGCGGGCGCTCTGGATGGCCGCACTCGCTGTCGTTGCGGTCTCGGCCCTTCACCTGGGACGCTTCCATAGTGGTCAGCAGTCGTGGCCGGTGGAGCTCGTCGGCCATCACGCGTCGATCGTTCTGCCGTTCGCAATCCTGTATCAGGATTACCGGTTCGCTCTGGCGGATCTCTTCTTGAAGCAGGCGCTCACCCTTCTCGCGCTCGTCGTGCTCGTCTTCGGCGCATTCTCGACGATTGAGCCGCTGCTGACGTCGGTGGACGGTCGCCTCCAGCCCTCCGCGGTCGCGTTGCTGCTCGCCGTCTGGGCCAGTACCGCGCTGGCGTTTCCGATCTGTCGCCGCCTGGCCGCGCGGTTCGTCGATCGCGTGGTGTTAAGACGCGCCGATTATGGCTCGTTGCTCTCCCGTCTTTCCGATGACGTTCAGCACTGCGAATCGGCAGACGCCGTGCTCGACCACGGATCTGACGTGGTAGCGCGATCGCTGACGGCCATGTCGGTGACATGGGAAGCTCGGGACGTGCAGCCGCCGGCAGGTCTCACCTCCGGGACGAGCGCAATCCTCACCGCAGAGCCGCCCTATTTCGTGATGACGATCGGCCAACTCACCGGAGGGCGCCGGCTGCTGTCGGACGATGTCGCCATGCTCGAGCGGGTGGCATTCGTGCTCGCGAGACGGATTGACGCGCTGCGGTTGACGGGCGAACGGTACGAACGCATGTTGCAGGAACGCGAGATGCGAACGCTGGCGACGGAAGCCGAGCTGCGGGCATTACGAGCGCAAATCAACCCTCACTTTCTGTTCAATGCCCTGACGACCGTCGGGTATCTCATCCAGCAGGCGCCATCCCGCGCGGTCAAGACGCTGCTGGATATCACAACCTTGCTCCGGAGTGTGTTGCGGTCGGAAGGCGAGTTCACCACGCTGGGTCGCGAGCGGGAGCTGATCGACTGCTACCTCCGAATTGAACGTGAGCGATTCGAGGAACGTCTCGAGTTCGCGTTGGACATACCCGAACACCTGCGTGAGCTCGCGGTGCCGTCGCTCATCGTCCAGCCGCTGGTCGAAAACGCCGTGAAGCACGGAATTGCGGGGGCTCGCGAGGGCGGCACCGTGACGGTGACGGCGACGCTGGATCAGGACCTGCGTATTGTCGTGCGAAATACAGGAGCGCCTCTTGGCCCGCGCCGGGTACCCGGCCCGGGAGTCGGCCTGGAGAACGTGACTCGGCGACTTCACCACTATTACGGCCCCGATGCGAGCTTCACGATTGCGCGCGACCACGATGGCGCAACCGTGGCCGAGCTCCGGCTGCCAACCGCAGACGTCGCGGATCATGTCGATGTCATGGCGCCGAATGCGATGCCATGAGCACAGTCCTCCGGGTGGTCGTCGCCGACGACGAGCGGCCGGCACGTCGATTCCTGGTGAATCTGTTGAAAGCGTGTCCCGACGTCGATCTGGTCGGCGAAGCGACGACCGGTGAAGAAGCGATAGCGATCATCCAGACGCAACGCCCGGACCTGGCGCTCCTCGATCTGCAGATGCCCGAGCTCGGCGGACTGGATGTCGTGCGCCGCATCGCGCCGGCCGCACTGCCGCTTGTCGCATTCGTCACCGCGTTCGAGGACTTCGCCATCGAAGCGTTCGAGCTGAACGCGATCGACTACCTCCTCAAGCCGGTGGAGGGGGACCGACTCCAGTCCACGCTCGATCGCGCCCGAGCGCGACTGGCGCGTCGCGAGCCTGCCGAGCAGCGCGCGGCGGCGCTGGCCAGCGCCGCCGCGGCATACGCGCAGTCGAGCCGGCGGACCTACCTGGAACGCATACCGGTGCGGCGGCGCACCGAGGTCATCATTCTGCCGGTCAAACAGATTGCGTCGATCGTCTCAGAGGGAGAACTGCTGCACATCACCACGCTCACGAAGGAGCGGTACACAATTACGTATCGGCTGCATCTGCTGGAGATCCGGCTCGACCCGAGACGATTTGTGCGCCTCGCTCGCGGCACACTGGTGCACATCGACGCGATCACGAAGATCAGTCCCATGCCGGGCGGGACATACATCGCCACGCTGTTGAACGGCCAGGAGCTGCAGGTCAGCCGCATCCAATCGCGTGTGCTTCGCGAAACGCTGCTGAAGCTGTAGGCAGTCGTCACACAAACCGCGCCCATGCCGAGCGCGACCGGCGCCTGAACTCGCCGACCCAACGGCACGGCAGGTAGAGCAGCGCCACCGCGGTCACGGCGACGCCATAGACGCCGCCGAGTGTGAAGTCGAGCGGTCGCGGCAGTCCTGCAAAATTCCGCGCAAAGTCGAATTCCTGCCAGGACGCACCCATCCAGATCGCTGCTGCAAGTGCCATGAGGTGCAACAGGTACCAATGCGCCACATAGAAAAACAACGGGGCGCGCCCGTAGGTGGCGAGCACGCGTCCGACGGCATGCGGTGGCCGTTCGGCACGAGCCAGTACCAGGCACATCGCGGCGAGCGTCATCAGAACGAACAGCAGTGACGGCGGGTACTTGGTCGTGTTGAAGATCGAAAAAAGCGTCATCGAGGGTTCCGGGTACCAAGTCAGCGGCGATGGTTCGCCGTAGATGTTCAGAATCCGGAGAACGACAAAGGACGCAAACAGCGCCAACCCAATCCGCAGCAATGCGGCGCGTCGGCGCGCGCCATCCGCGGCCGCCGCATAAAGCCGCTCCGCACAGTAACCCAGGGCCATCACGCCAATCCATGGCAGCACGGGGTAGCTTGTGCGGACCGTCTTCGCGCCGATTTCGATCAGGTCGCGCTGGTGCAGGATTGTCCAAGGGACATACCACGTGGAATCCGGCGCCAGATGGATGCCGTCCAACAGGTTGTGGCCTGCGACGATCGCGATCGCGACGGCCAGAGTGGCCCTCGTCGGCAGGCGCACGAGTCCCGCCAACGCGATCATGCTGAGGCCAAGGGCCCAGATCACCTGCAGGAACCAGCGAGGGTACGCAAAGCTGAACGTCCACGCGAAGTTCACGACCGTGATTTCGAGCAGGACCAGCCAGAAGCCCCGTATGAGCAACCACCGCGATAGTTGTGCCGGCGACGCGCGTCGGCCGCTGAGCGCCGCTGAGAGGCCTGCGAGAAACACGAACGTCGGGGCGCACAGATGCGTCAGCAGTCGTGTCAGAAACAGTCCTGCGGAGGCCGTTGACAAGTCCACGGGATCGGCAAGCGGCACGGGCGCAAAGAATTCGCGTGCGTGCTCGAGCGGCATGATGACCATGACGAGGCCGCGGACAATATCTATCGAGGCCAGGCGGGCCGGCGGCGCCGTCGTCCCGGGCGCGTCGATGGCGGCAGTCGGCATTCAGGGTCGCGGCGTGGGCGCCGGCCGGGGCGAAGAAACCGTCAAGGCAATCGACGCCGTGCGAGGCTGGCCGGGCATATTGCCCGCCCTGGCGGCGAACAGCGAGCTGGCGGCGTATCGAGTGTCGAAGACGTTCTCGATACGGAAGAGGAGTCGCAGTCGCGGACCGATTCGCTGGAAGTAGTGGAGATCGACGACCCCGTACTCCGGCGCGCGGATATTCGCGAACGGCTCTTCGCGCTCGGCGACGTACTCGACGCTGCCGCCGACGGCCGCGCCCAGCGGCAGGTCGATGCGCGTGAAGAGTCCCATTTCGTGCGGCGCCGCATTCGGCATACGGCGTCCCTCGAGCGCCTGGTTTACGTCGTCGTACGATTTCCGAATCGAGATAGGCGTAGTTGAACGCAAGGTTCCACCGCGGCAGGAGCGCGCCGGCAAGGTCGACTTCGAAGCCGCGGTTTCGAACTTTTCCAACCGAGAGGACCGCGTTGATATCCGTCCCCGTCGGGCCGAGGGCGGGATCGGGGCGAAGTACGTCTTGTTTTGAGGCAAGGAAGTAGGCGAAGGTCAGCTGCACGCGTCCTTCGAGCCAGTCACTCTTCGCGCCCAGTTCCACCTGCCGGGCGGTTTCAGGTTTGTGCGGCCCGTTTGCGGTCGGTGTTTGAGACAGGATCGCCGCGCGATTGAAACCGTTGGCGACGCTTCCGTAGAACGACACCTGCCGGCGCGGCTTGAACACCAGCCCTACACGGCCCGTCATCGCTGTGTCGCTCGCTGCAAGCGGTCGTCCGGCCGTACTGCCGGTATCGTCGTAGTGATCCATTCGTCCGCCGAGCAGGACGTTCCATCGCGAACCCAGCCCGACGAGGTCCTGCACGTACACGCCTGCCCGCATGGAGTCCGCGGTGTCGTCCGAGAACCTTTCGGGTGTAAGACCGTAGGCTGCGACATTCACCGCGCCGTACGTCAGGGTCCACGAGTGCCAGCGGAGGTACAGGCCCGCCAGCGTTCTGCTGGCGGGCAGTCGCGAAGTGGAACAGGTGATCCTGATGGAGCACATCGCCCCCGACCGCCAGGTCGTGCCTCCCGGCGCGGCCGAGATTTATTGGCGTGGACAAGCCGATGGACCAGCTCCAGTCATCGTTCGTGCGGAGCTGGTCGCGGAACTCACGCTGCATGACGCCGCCCGTGATCCCGCGCGGTTCGTGATAGTTCTCGCGGCGGTCGTACGTCAGATACCTGAAGGTGGAATCGAGCGCGCGGCCAGCCGGCAGCCCCTGGTTGAACGTCAACTGCACCACGTGCGCGTTGAGGTCTGTGAAGTCGCCCGGCTCGGTGGCCGTCCATCGATAGTCCGCCAGTAAGTCCCCAGCGGCGTTCACTGGCACGCCTCGTAAGCGATGGGCGGCGTTGGTCTGGTCGATGTACTCGTACTCGACACCGAATGCGGAACGCGGCAAGGGCTTCCAGGTGAACGCACCCGCCGCGTGGACGTTCCGCGTGTTGGCGTTCACGCGGAAGCTGTCGCGGTCTTCGAAGTACACCGCGCCTCGGTACAGCAGCGTGCGCGCTGCATTGACCGGTCCCGTCACTTCTGCCTCACCGAGCCCCTGGTGATAGTCGCCGGTGCCCACCGTCAGGTGCGCGTCGAACTGCTCGCGCGGTTTCTTGGTGACGTAGTTGATGATGCCGCCCGGCTCGCCAGAGCCGTAGAGCACTGATGACGGGCCCTTGAGCACTTCGACGCGCTCGATGTTCGTGAGGCGGAACTGGCTTGTGCTGAAACCTGAGATGTTGACGTCCCCCTCCAGGCTCCCGTATGGGTTGCCGCGGACGCCGTTGACCAGCACTTCGCGCTGCGTGAAGCCGCGGACGATGGTGGAGCTGTAGGGACTGTCGCTGACGCCGCTGATGTGCTTGTAGAGGTCCTTCGTGTCGAGTGCGCCTATGTCGTCGATCAGCTGCGCCGGCAGCACGGCAATCGCCTGCGGTACATCGATCAACGCCGCGGACGTCCTGGATGCGCGAGCATTGGAGTCGATGTAATCGCCCAGCCGTCCTGTGACCGTGACCTCCTGGAGCAGGGTCGGCGCTGCAGGCAGGCGGATGTCCAACATCACTGGTTCGCCCGCAGACACCGAAATGTTCTGCGAGAGGGACACGTAGCCATCGCGCACGATCACCACTGTCCGTTCGCCGAGCGGTATCCGGTCGATTGAGAAACTGCCGTCGGCGTTCGTCAGAGTTTCGCGCGTCGTGTCGACGACCAGCACGCGGGCGCGCGCCACGGGAAAGGCGCCGGCCTCTGAGAGCACCTGCCCCGCGATTGTGCCAGTCTCCTGTCCGTAGGCCGTGCTTCCCGAGGCACACCAAAACCAGGACGCATGCTGTCTTCATTCGGCCTCCACAGGAATTGAAGTGTGGAGGCTACGAGTCAACCTCTTGAGCTCGCACCTCTTTCCCGCTGGTTGGTCGTTTGGACGCGACGAGTGGTCGGCACCGTGACGTAATCGGCCGCCCAACCACCTGTGGGGCCCACCGGCTGCTGAGCAAGCCTTGGTGACTATCCGTCAAGGGCACGTGCTTGCTGCGACTCGTGCGACGTAGCTCCACCGCGTGGCGAATAACGATCAGATGGTGCGTAAGGCTGGCACGCCGCATGCCCTGGTGACCACTGGAGGGATCCATGAAATGCGCACATCCCGGCTGTAAATGCACAGCCCCGTCCGACGGTCAATGGGGCCATTACTGCAGCGAGCACTGCCAGAAGGAAGCCGAGCACGTCGAATCACGCTGCACGTGCGGCCACCCGAATTGCAAGTAACTCGCGCCACGAGTGGGCGCTCGTCCGTTGCGGAGGGCGCCCGCTATCATCGGTAGCACCAGCTCCAAGCCGCGCGAACTCTCGTCCTCTCGCCACCGTGGAGAGTCACATCACCCCTGGACAGCCGCTCGTTGCGCGATCTCGACCGCTCATCGGTTTTTGATCTCCGCCCGCGAACGCGGCGAATAGGCTGCCGGCGTGCGCTATTCAATCCTGTTGGTCATGGTTGTCTCGTCGCTGCTGTGTGCGGTCGAAACGGCGTCAGCCCAGTCTGTCACCGGCACTGTCCGTGATGAGACGGGTGCCGTCCTGTCGAATGTTGTCGTACAGGCGATTCCAACAGTGAACGGACCGGCAACGACAGCCGTCAGTGGCGAGGACGGTGCATATGAGTTGCGCCTTCCAACTGCTGGTCGCTTTGACCTGTCGTTTCGGCGAACCGGATTCGCGGATCACCATCTGCGGTCCCTTGACGTCCCAGAAACAGCACTCGCTGTTGATGTCACGCTGCGCGTCACGAGTTTCGCCGAAGAGGTGCAGGTGGCCGCTGATCTCGGCGAGACGCACACGACCGGCTCACGACTTGGCCTGACCCGTCAGGAGACGCCGGCCTCCGTCGACATCATTACGCAGGACGTCATCCAGGCCCGTGGTGCCGATACCGCATCGAGCGCGTTGCGGTACACGACGGGGCTGACGAGCAGTCTGCGGCCTGGAGCGAGTGCGGTGTTCTCCTCGCGCGGTTTCATCGAAAACAGCATCGGCGTGTTGTTCAACGGCGTGCGCGTGCAGAGTTCCACCGTCACGATGCGCAACTACGACGCCTTCAATTTCGATCGCGTCGAGATCGTGCGAGGCCCCGCGTCAGTAATCTTCGGCGAAGGGCTTGCCGCCGGTGCCATCAACTTCGTACGTCGCGAGCCGCGCCCCGGTCGAGTGCAGGTCGATGCGCTGCTCGAGACGGGCGACGCCGGGCGGATTCGATTCGGCGCGGCGGCTTCGGGCTCATTGGGCGCTCGGAGCAGTTACACCGCGTCGTTCGCGCGAAACCGCTTCGAGACGCATGTTGAGGACGCGGTCTACGAGTACAACCACCTGACCGGGGCACTCCGTACCCGTGTCGGGCGATTGAGCCTTGGTGTCGAGGGCGACCTGCTCGTGAACGCGGTCGACAATCCATACTGGGGCACGCCGTTGGTCGACAATCAAATCGACGAACGGCTTTTCGGGCGCAACTACAACCGATCGCCGAACAATGTGTATGACGACGCGGTGGGCTGGGGGCGCGTGACGGCGGCCACGGCGCTGCGGCCAGGGTTGGCCTACAACGGCCAAATCTACACCTACCGGGCCGATCGAGACTGGCGGAATTCGTATGGCTTCGAGTTCCTGCCCGCAACCGGCCGGGTTCAGCGCCGCGCCGTGGAGAACCTCGCGTACGACCATCGCCTGTGGGGCACACGCCACGATCTAACGGGCGACGTCTCGATTGCCGGCAGACCCGTGCGCCTCGTCGGCGGCTTCGACGCGGCGATGACCGGCTTCTCCAGCCCCCGCAGTTATGGCGCCCGGACGACCGTCGATCTCCTTGCGCCCGAAACGCTGGCATTCGACGCGCCGCCCCGCGCGGACGACCGTCGCGCAGACCTGACCCAGACGGCCGCGTACGGTGAAGCACGGATTGCACTGGTCTGGCCGGTGACGATGGTCGTCGGCGGACGTGCGAGCCGGATCGAGAACGACATTGCGCGCCCAGCCAGCGGGGTTTCGTTCTCTCAAGTATTCACACCGCTCGACGGCAGAGCGGGCGTGGTATTCATGCCGTTGCCGTGGCTGTCTGCCTACTTCCAGTACGCCACGGGCTCGGAGCCGGTCGACGCGCTTGTCATCCTCGGGCCGGAGAGCCGCGACTTCGAGTTGGCTCGTTCCCACATGTGGGAAGACGGCGCGAAGGTAACAGTGTTGGACGGTCGTCTCGATTTCACCGCGGCCACGTACCGAATCGTCAAGACGAACCTGACGACGACCGATCCAGACGACTCGACACGCACGATCCAGATTGGGAAGCAATCCTCTCGCGGGGTGGAGCTATCCGCTGTGGCCCGACCTATGGACCAGTGGCTGGTGGAAGCCAACGTCGCGGCGGTCGATGCGCGATACGATCTGTTTTTCGAAGGCGCGACGTCGCGCGCCGGCAACCTGCCGCCCAACGTGCCGGAGCTTGTCGTCAACCTGGGAACGACGGTTCGTCCGATCCGGAGGCTGGAGGCGGGACTGTGGCTGACTCGCGTCGGTCGCCGCACCGCTGACACGACGGGCAGCGTGTCCGCGCCCCGGTACACGCTGTTGGAGCCGTTCGTCCGAATCGCATTCGGCCGGGTGGCCGACCTGACCGTGAGAGTGAAGAACTCGACCGATGAGCGCTATGTGGAATGGGCGACGCGCGCCTTCGGCGTCACCAACGTCTATTTCGGCGAACCGAGACGGGTCGTGGCGACTCTTCGGGTGCGAATCTGACCGTCCCCGTCCATTCGCCTGCCATTTCCGACCATTTGTAGGTTTTTGCCGGCTCGGGAAGCGGACTCAGGTTAGGGTCTCGTGCCATGCTCGAAGCGGTCCACCTGACCAAGCACTACAACGGCGTTGCGGCGCTCGACGACCTCACGCTTCGCGTGATGCCTGGTGACGTCTTCTGCCTGCTCGGCGCCAATGGCGCGGGGAAGACGACGACCATCAATCTGTTCCTGAACTTCGTCGAGCCGACCTCCGGACTCCGGGCTTCCGGAGACACGATCCTTCGACCGGAATTGAACTTACATGGACGCTTCCCCGATCGGCTCGGGCCCGCGTCCACGGCGGCTCACGTGCCGCTTCGTTGCCGCCGCCCATGCCGGCCATCGCTCCTCGAGCCACTCGTACAAAAGGGGCAGCACGATCAGCGTCAACAAAGTTGAGCTGCCGAGCCCCCCAATGACGACTGTGGCCAGGGGCCGCTGGACCTCTGATCCTGGACTGGTGGATACCGCCATCGGAATGAACCCGACGCTCGCCACCAACGCGGTCATCAGGACCGGACGGAAACGGACCATGGCCCCATCTCTGACTGCCTGGTCGAGCGGCATGCCGTGATTCCTCAATTGATTGATGTAGGCAATGAGGACCACGCCGTTAAGCACCGCGATCCCGAAGAGCGCAATAAAGCCGACTGACGCACTGAGATTCAGATTCAGACCGCGCAGCCACAGCGCGGCGATGCCTCCGACCATCGCAAACGGGACGTTCAGCATCACGAGCAGCGCTTGCCGGCTATTGCCGAAGCTGGCGTACAGAAAGCCAAGGATCAGGAGCAGTACCATCGGAACGATGATGGCGAGTCGCGCCATCGCACGCTGCTGATTCTCGAACTGGCCGCCGTACGTGACGAAGTAACCCTCGGGCAGCGAGACGCGCGCGGTCACCTGGCGTTGGGCGTCCGCGGCGAATCCGCCCAGATCGCGCCCGCGGACATTGCTCTGGACGATCACCATGCGCTGACCGTTTTCGTGCGTAATCAGCTCGGGCCCTTCAACCACCCGCACCTGTGCCACCTGCGCAAGGGTGACCTTGCCGCCGGAGGGTGTCGTGATGAGCAATTGTTCAATCGCATCGGGTGTGCCGCGATAGGCCTGCTCGAGGCGCACGACGACGGCGAACCGCCTGCGGCCGTCGATGATCTCGGTTGCCTCCATGCCTCCGACGCCGGTCTGAACGGCGTCGCGCACGTCGGTGACGTTCAGGCCGTAGCGCGCGAGCGCGCTGCGATCGAGGGCGAGCTCCACCTGCATGGCCCCCGCACTGACATCAACCGACGTGTCGGCGGCTCCGGGCACGCCTGCGATCACGTCGCGAATCTCCCTGGCCTTGCGTTGGAGAACGGCCAGGTCGTCCCCAAACACTTTGACACCCAGTTCCGTGCGGACACCGGAGATCGCTTCGTCGAGACGCATCGCCATCGGGGCCGTAAAGTTGTAATCGATTCCGGGGATCTGTTTGAGCACCGCGTCCATCTTGACGACCAGCGCATCAGGGGACCTCGTCGTCCATTGGTCGCGTGGAGTGAAAGAGACGTACACGTCCCCCTGATAGAGGCCCATCGTTTCGGTTGCCAGCTCAGGTCGCCCCATCTTGGTCACGACGCTGCGGACTTCTGGAAATTCCATGAGTGCCCGCTCGACTTGGTTCGCAATCGCCATCCCTTGCGGCAGCGACGTGCTCGGCAGGCGGCGCGTTTCGATGAGCAGGGTGCCTTCATCGAGCGTCGGCATGAATTCCGTGCCCAGGAATGGGACCGAGGCGAGCGCAGCAATCAGCACTGCCACGGCTCCGCCCAGGACGGTCCCGCGATGTCGGAGCGCCCACTCGAGATGCCGAACGTACGAGGCACGCAGCATCTCAAACCAGGGCGCCGGGCTTTCGGCGACGCGCCGGAGCAGGAACGACGACAGCATGGGCACGTAGGTGAGCGCGAGCAAGAGAGAGCCGAGGACCGCCACGCACACGGTGAACGCCATCGGGGCAAACAGGCGCCCTTCGAGTCCCTGCAGGGAGAAGACCGGCACATACACTGCGACGATGATGCAGATGCCGAATACGATCGGCCGTCCCACCTCGAGGGCGGCACGCCTGATCTGCTCACGCCGCTCGTCGCTCGTGAGCTGACCTGCGTGTTCGAGACGCCGAACGAAGTTCTCGACCATGACGATCGACGCGTCGACGAGGAGCCCAAAATCGAGCGCACCGAGGCTCATCAGGTTCGCGGAGACGCCAACCTCCCTCATCGCAAGGAAGGCAAAGAGCAGCGAGAGCGGGATGACCGTGGCGGTGATCAGGGACGCGCGGACGTTGCGCAGGAAGAGGAATAGGATGAGAGTCACCAACAGCCCGCCCTCGAGCAGGTTGGTGAACACGGTGCGCGTTGTCCGGTCCACGACGTCGCCCTGGTTGTAGAACGCCCGTATGGTCACGCCTGGCGGCAGGAGCGCGCGGATCTCGACGAGGCGATTCTCGACGAGCCGGACGACTGCGCGGCCGTTCGATCCCTTGAGCATGACGATCATGCCGGCAACGGTCTCGCCGCGGCCGTCGCGCGACACCGCGCCCTCACGAGGCATCGGTCCTATCGCGACCCGCGCCACGTCGCGGACGTAAACCGGCGTGCCGCCGCGGGTCGTGACGACGACATGTCCGATGTCGGCTGCGTCAGCGAGTCGTCCGAGGCCCCGGATGGTAAACCGTTCACCACGGCTTTCGAGATATCCCGCGCCGAAGTTGCCGTTGTTCTCGCCCAGCGCGACCATGAGACTACGCAGGGTCAGCCCGTAGCCAGCCAGTGCGATAGGGTCGGCTTCCACGTGAAACTGCTGAACGAGGCCGCCCCACGAATTCACGTCCGCGACGCCTGGGATGGTGCGAAGCAACGGCTTCACCGTGTACTCATGAATGTTTCGCAGGTCCATCAGCGACATGGACTCCGACTCGACGAGGTACTGGAAGACTTCTCCCATCGGCGTGGCGGGCGGTCCGAGCACCGGTCGCAGGTTCGCAGGCAGGCTCGTGACGACATCCTGCATGCGCTGCTGGACCTGCGCGCGCGCGAAATACAGGTCGACGTCGTCTTCGAACGTCACTGTCACGACCGAGATGCCAGCCTTGGAAATCGACCGCGCACCTTGCGTGCGTGGGAGGCCCATCATCGTCCGTTCCAACGGGAAGCTCACCAGATTTTCCACCTCGATGGGGGAAAGTCCCGGAGCCTCGGTGATCACCTGCACCTGATTGGGCGTCAGGTCGGGGAACGCGTCGACGTTGATGTTGACGAGCGCCCATGTCCCGGCGCCGATCAGGATCAGGGTCGCACCGACGACCGCAGCGCGATACCGGAGCGACGCCGAAATCAATCGTTCGATCACGTCGGCTTCTCCAACCTAGCCGGGCGGCATCGTGGAGCGCGCGAACTCCGACTTGACCGCAAAGGCCGCTTCAGTGACGACCACCTCACCGGGAGCGACACCCTGGACGATCTGGATCTCGGTGCCAGTGCGTGCACCGACCTCCACGTCGCGACGGTCGAAGCGGGCGCCTCCGCTGCCGTCGGGATGCACGACGAATACAACGGGCCGCTCGTCGAGCAACTGCAGCGCGCCGTCCGGGACTGCCACGCCGGTTGTCGGCGGGCCAAGCGGTAGCGTGACCGACGCGAACATCGCAGGCCGCAGGGGACCTCGAGTGTTCAGTACAACAGCGTGCACAGGGAGCGTGCGCGTGGTCGGATCGAACGCCCCGCCCACGTTCTCAATCCGCGCGTCGAAGATCTGCGGACCGAGTTGGGGCACCGTGAATTGCACCTGATTCCCCGGCCGCAGTGCGGGCGCAATCCGTTCGGTCGCAGCGATGTCCAACCACAACGTCGCTGGATCCGACACCGTCATCAACGGGGCACCCGCCTCGACGACGCTCCCAGGGGCGGCCTCCCGGCTCAACACGATGCCGGCGAGAGGCGCCCGCACGACAATTTCGCCAGTGTGTTCACTCACTCCAAGCTGCCGAAGCATGACCTGCGTGCGCTCCACATCCGCCTGGGCCTGCACGCGCCCGGACTCCGCCTCTTCGGCCTCCACGCGAGCCCGTTCGACGTCTTGTCGTGACACCGCTTTGAGCTCGAGCAAGCGCTCCGCGCGCTCGAGTGCCGTGCGGGCATACCGTGCCGCGGTTTGGTGTGCGGCGAGCTCCGCGACAGCTTTGGCGCCCTCCGCGCGTGCCGCGGCAGCGTGCTCACTCTGCAGCGTCACGAGGGGCTGATCGCGCGCGACGCGGTCACCGATACGTACGTGCACCGTGACGACACGCGCCGGAGCGGGCGATCCGAGGCGAGCCGTGCGATCCTCATTCGGTGCCAGTTGCGCCGGAACCTCGACGGTGTCCGTCATCGTAGTCGCGCGTACGGGTTCCCATCGGACGCCGCCGTGTTGGATCTGTTCGCGGGTCATGGTCACTTCGTGCGGTGATCCACCTGACGCCTCCGACAACGCAGACTCAGACGCATCCGGGACCGCGCCCCCGCATGCGGCAACGAGACACAGCGCGCCGAAAGGCCATAGACCGGCCCGCCAAGGCGTGCACAATGTGGCGACCTGTCCCATCACGGTAAAGCTCATGGCGCGCCTCCACCCTGGGCGGTCACTGAGGAGGAATTGGTCCACGTTCGAAGCAGATCAACTGCTTCCTCCGGCTGTGCTCCAGTGGCGAGCGCGAGGTCGAAGAGACTCTGGCGCTGGGCAAAGAGCGCACGCGAATACGTGAGACGTGCATCCGCGAGCGTGCGTGTGGCGTCGAGGACCTGGAGCAGTGTCGCCCCGCTCTCCTGATATGCACCGAGGGTGAGTTGGTACAGCTCCTCCGCCCGAGCGAGAAATGACTGCTGAAGATCGCCGAGCTGTCGGGTCAGGCGTGTGGCTGCTCCATAGGCCCCGTCCAGGTCGGCAGCGACGGACCGATCGGTCCAGGCGAGGTCGTGCTCTGCCGCCGCGCGCTCGCTCCTCGCACGTTCGACGCCGCCGCGATTCCGGTTGAACAAGGGGACGGCTAGACTGACGCCAAGCACCATCGAGTTCTGTCCGTCGACCCGTTTGTTGCCAATCGTGGCGCCCAGTTGCCGGATCGTGAGCGTGCGTTCGTAACTCTCTGCGGCACTCATGGCTTCGACACGAGCGCGGCCTGCCAGGAGCTCGGGGCGCCGGTCATGGGCACGTGCGAGTACGACGCTGAGCGACGGGATGGATGACACAGCGGGAACCGCGGCGCTCGGCACGACGACCCGAATCTCCGCCGGTCCACCGAGGCCTCCTCGAGCCGCTCCGAGATAGGGCACGAGCTCGGCGACGTGTCGCGTGAGATCGGCCTCCGCGAACGCGACGTCGGTAGCGGCGCGATCGAGCTCCACTTGAATCCGCAGAAGCTCGGCTTCTGGGGTGATGCCCTCGTCCACGCGAGCGCGGTTGTACGTGGCGAGCTGTTCCAGCATGCCGAGCTCATGATCAGCCTCCTCGGCAACTTCCTGGGATAGGGCGACCCGAAGGAACGCACGCACCGCGTCTGCCGCCACACGCCGGCGGGCGAGCGCCAGTGAAGCTTCGCCAATCCCCACGTCTTCGTCTGCGCGCCGGATTCTCGAGGACCGCTGGATCAGCGGTTCAAGCGGCCACGTGACGTACATCGACGCTTCGCGATTCAGTCCCTGAACCTGTTGACCAGCAAACCCGGTGTTCTCCATCCAGAAGGTGCCCACAGGGTTAGGCAATGCACCGACGTTGAGCCGCTCCGCCCGAGCTGCCTCGACACGAGCCTGAGCCGCGTCGACGACTGGATGCTGCGCCAGGGCGGCCGTCACGACACGCTCCAAGGTCCACGCTCCGCTGGCAGTCAACGGTACCGCCGGTGAGGAGGGTGGTTCTTGACCCGCAACGACCGGAGCAAAGGGGCCGAAACAGAGCAGGGCCACGACCGAGACGCAAACGCTTGCGCGACGCACACCACGATGAACAAACCAGACAGCGCGAGACATAGCCCCTCCAGACGAACGGGACTTGGTGCCGCGGAGACACCAAACGAACGAATTAGTGGATGGAGACTAGGAGAGGGAAGGCGGACCGCGAGTGAGCCAGACTGGCCCCGGCGGACCGTGAGTGGTTTGCGGTCTGCCGGGATCGGCGCTTCTTAGCGACCGGACCGGCGGAGCAACTGTCACAAGCGTGTCGAGCAACAGGATCGGCTGGTGCGCGAACCGACTGGTGCCGTTGTAGACCGTCGACAGGAATACCGCCAACCCGTGATCGCCGTGGGGTGTTACCAGTGAATGCCCGGCTGAGCCAGTCGGAAGATCTTCGGCAACATCCAGCACATGGCTATGAACGAGGGCGTGCGTTCTACCTTCGATGCCCGCCAGGTGCACGTGCTCTGTCGGCAGCAGCGGAAGACACACCACCGCAAGTGCACTGACGAGGGTCAATCGGCCGCCAAGCCTGGATCTCATAACCGACGCTGACTCCTATACCCCGAACGCCGGTATTGCGTCAAATCCAGGTTGCCCTCCGTCCCCGTCCATTCGCCTGCCGTTTCCGACCATTTGTAGGTTTTTGCCGGCTCGTGAAGCGGACTCAGGTTAGGGTCTCGTGCCATGCTCGAAGCGGTCCACCTGACCAAGCACTACAACGGCGTTGCGGCGCTCGACGACCTCACGCTTCGCGTGATGCCTGGTGACGTCTTCTGCCTGCTCGGCGCCAATGGCGCGGGGAAGACGACGACCATCAATCTGTTCCTGAACTTCGTCGAGCCGACCTCCGGAACCGCAACGATCAACGACATCGACGTCACCGAGCAGCCGCTCGAGACCAAGAAATATCTCGCCTACATACCCGAGACGGTGATGCTCTACAAGAACCTCACGGGTCTGGAAAACCTCGAGTACTTCAGTGCGTTGGCGGGCCGTCCCGACTACACGCGCGTGCAGCTGCTCGACTTCCTGCAGCGGGTCGGCCTGGAGCGGATAGCGGCAGATCGGCGCGTGGGAACGTACTCGAAGGGGATGCGGCAGAAGGTGGGCATTGCGATTGCGCTCGCCAAGAACGCCAAGGCGCTGCTCCTCGACGAACCGACGTCAGGACTCGATCCGAAAGCGGCCAACGAGTTCTCGTCCCTATTAGCTCAGCTCAGCGGCGACGGCGTGGCCGTCCTGATGGCCACGCACGATCTCTTCCGCGCGAAGGAGTCGGGCACACGGGTCGGCATCATGAAACAGGGACGGCTGGTGCGGACGCTCGATACCGTCGAAGTCGGACACGCCGACCTCGAACGCATATACCTGGAGCACATGCACGGATAGCGCGCAGCCATCGCGCACGCGGAAGGGAGACCACGTGGTTACACGGATTGCTCGGAAGGAACTGCTCGAGATCCTGCGCGACGGCCGGTTCCGCGTGCTTGCCGGCGTCGTACTGGCCTTGTCGGTCGCCTCGTTCGCGGCCGGTTGGAAGCAGTACGTCGACGTCCAACGGCAGCACCTGCAGGCGCAACAGGCGACGCGAGCACAATGGCTGAACCAGCCAGCCAAGAATCCTCATTCGGCCGCGCATTACGGTATGTACGCGTTCAGGCCAAAGACTCGTTTGTCGCTCGTCGACACAGGCATTGATCCCTACGTCGGCGTTGCGGCCTGGCTCGAGGCGCACAAGCAGAACGAGTTCCGGTATCGCCCCGCGCAGGACCGGACGGCCATTCAACGATTCGGCGAACTGACCGCGGCGGAAGGGTTCCTCACGATTCTTCCTCTCTTCATCATCCTGGTCTCGTTTGCGGCGTTTGCGGGCGAGCGCGAGCAGGGCACATTGCGCCAGCTCCTGAGCCTTGGCGTCGCCCGACGTGCGATCCTGCTCGGCAAAGGGCTCGGCATGGCAGCCGCGCTCGCGCTCGTCGTTGTCCCGGTCACGCTGCTGGGCGTTGTTGCTCTTGCGTACTCGAGCGAATTCGGAGGGCTGCGCTCCGATCTTCCTCGCGCATCGCTGCTGACCGCGACGTACCTGCTGTACTTCGCCAGCTTCGTCGCCATCTCGCTCGGCGTGTCCGCACGGGTCCGCTCGTCTCGAACGGCCCTCGTCGTCCTGCTGGCGTTCTGGTCCGTGAACAGTCTGATCGTCGCGCGCGCGGCGGCGGACGTCGCGGCATCGCTTCATCCGGCGCCGTCGGCGATTGCATTCCAGCAGGCGATGGAGAAGGACCTATCCGACACCGAAAGCATGCGGCTTCGCCTGGAACGGCGACGGCAGGTTTTGATGCAGCAGTACCGGGTGCAGTCCATCGATGCGGTCCCGATCAGCTTCTCCGGCATCTCGCTCCAGGAAGGCGAGGAGCACGGCAACGAGGTTTTCGACCGCCATTACGGGCGCATTTTCGACATCTACGAGGCGCAGAACCGAGTAATCCAGTGGGCCGGGGTGATGGCGCCGATGCTGCCGATGCGATCGCTCTCAATGTCGTTGGCAGGCACCGATTTCGCGCATCATCGGGACTTTGTAACCGCTGCTGAAGCCCACCGGCGGACGATTCAACGCGTGATGAACGACGACATCACGCGGCATGCCAAGCCGGGGGTCGCGTACGTGGCTGGCCCGGACTTGTGGGCGGCGGTTCCTGAATTCACCTACGAGCTGCCGGGCGCCGCGTGGGCGCTGCGGCGGACCCTGCCAAGCCTCGGATTGCTGCTCGCTTGGTGCGTTGCGACGCTGTGGTTTGCCTCCCGCGCCACGCGTCGCCTCTCGGCCGACTGACATGCGCACGCTGATCCGGCACGAGTGGCGGTCGCTGGCCGCCGAGGGTTCGCTGTGGGTTGCGGTCGCGCTGTTTGGCGCGGCCATCGCTTACGGCGCGTTCAACGGCGTTCAATGGGTGGCGTTTCAGCAGGACGCGATCGCCGAGGCCCGCCGAGAAGAGTCGGAGCGGCTTCGGAAGCACGAGACGGAGATTCTGCGGATCACGCGTGAGCGTGGGACGGTGTCGGCGTTTGCAGATCCGCGAAATCCAGATGTCGTCGGCCGCTCGCTCGGCGCGCGATACGCGATCCTGCCTCCGACATCGCTCGCGCCGCTTGCCGTCGGCCAGAGCGATCTCCTTCCGTACTATCTCAAGGTCACCACGGACGCGAAGGAGACGGTGCTCGCGGCTACCGAGCTCGAGAACCCGCAACGGTTCCTTACCGGTCGATTCGACCTCGCGTTCGTGCTGATCTATCTGTATCCGCTCCTGATTCTGGCCCTGACGTACAACCTGCTGTCCGAGGAAAAAGAGCAGGGCACCCTTGTCCTGGCGCTCGCACAGCCTGTCTCAGTACCGACGATTGGTTGCCGCCAAGATTACGCTCCGCCTTCTCGTGTTCCTCGCAGCTGTCGTCTTGATAGTGGTACTCGCGATGGCGGTGGCGGGCGTGCAAGTCGCTGTACCAGGCGTCCGTTTGCGTCTGTTGTGGTGGGTGATGGCGGTCACGCTGTACGGACTCTTCTGGCTGTCCATAACGGCGGCTGTGACGGCGCTGGGCAAATCCTCTGCGGTCAATGCCATGATGGTGGCCGGCGCCTGGCTCGTTCTGGTGGTACTGGTTCCATCGCTGCTCAGCATGCTCGCGACGGCGGCGTATCCCGTGCCGTCGAGGGTCGAGATGATCCAGGCGATGCGCGTGGCGTCGGACGAGGCGAATGCCGAGGGCAGCAAGCTGCTGGCGCGATACTACGAGGATCATCCCGAGCTGGCGACCGGTGACGCGCAGCAGGCCATGACCGACTTCAATCTCGTTCGAGTGGCCGTCGGTGCGGAGATCGAGCGGCGCGCCGGGCCGGTGCTCGCTCGCTACACGCAGCAGTTGTCGGCGCAGCAGCGGATTGTCGAACGTGCCCGGTTCCTGTCGCCCGCGATCCTGATGCAGGATGTCCTGAGTGACGTCGCGGGCACAGGCGCTGCGCGCCACCGTGAGTATGTTCGTCAGGTGGAGGCGTACCATGCGCGCTGGCGGGAATATTTCGTCCGTCTGGTATTTCAGAAGGCGCGCCTCCAGGATTACTCCGGACTGCCGCGGTTTGCGTTCGACGACGAGGCGACTGGCGTTGTCGGGGCACGCGTCGCGGTGAGTCTGGCTGGCCTGGCGCTTCCATCCTTGTGCATTAGCGCCGTCGCGTTCGCCCGGCTGCGACGGTACCCCGTGGTCGGGTGACGTCACCTCGCGCCGCCGTAGCCGCGAGCGGCTTCCTTCCGTACGCCTTTTTGTTCGTAGCGGCGAACACGTCCGCGCAGACCGCCGAACCTCTTCGCACAATCGTCGCCGAGCAGCTTCGGAGCGACGAGACAACTGCGATCGACGGACGGCTCATCGAAGACGCATGGAACCGTGCGCAGCCTGCCGTCGATTTCCGTCAGCAGGATCCTCAGAACGGAGAGGCGGCCACGGAACCGACCGAAGTGCGAATCGTGTACGACAAGCATCGCATCATCCTCGGGATTCGATGTCTCGATTCGCAGGCCCGTGAACTCCGCGGCAACCAGATGCAGCGCGACCAGTCACTCGCCGGCGACGATCGCTTCATGATCGCGCTCGACACCTATTCCGATGGCCGCACCGGGTATTACTTCGAGATCAACCCGTCGGGCGCGATGGGTGACGGGCTGGTGCTCGCCGGCACCGGCATGTCCGTGGACCGGTCTTGGGACGGTATCTGGAACGTGCGCGTCGATCAGACCGACGAGGGATGGACGGCCGAAATCGAACTCCCGCTGCGGACCATCAACTTCGACGCCGCCGCCACGCAGTGGGGCATCAATTTCCAGCGGACCATCAGGCGAAAGAACGAGGAAGTGCTGTGGAGCGGCTGGGCACGGAACCAGGGGTTGACCTACATGGCCGCCGCAGGTCGCGTCGATGGGCTGGAAGGGCTGACACAGGGACTGGGACTCGATTTGATCCCGTACCTGCGGGGTACGTGGTCGGAGGCGCCGGGAACCGACGCTCGCTCGTCCCGGGCGAACGTCCACGCTCGGGGGTGACATCGCATACAACCTCACGCCAAGTCTCCGGGCCAACGTATCGCTCAATACCGACTTCGCAGAAACGGAAGTGGACCAGCGACAAGTGAACCTGACCCGCTTTCCGCTCTTCTTTCCGGAGAAGCGCGCGTTTTTTCTCGAGGGCGCCGGCACCTTCGACTTTTCGCGCGAGCCGGGCACCGCCATCACGCCCTTTTTCAGCCGCCGCATCGGCCTCGACGCGGCCGGCGTGCCGCAACCGATCGACTATGGCGCGAAGCTGACGGGCCAGGCCGGCGCATTCGACATCGGGGCCCTTCATGTCCGAACCCGCGCCCGGGATACGGTGGCTGCCGAAGACTTCACCGTGGTGCGTTCGCGGCGGCGTTTCTGGCGGCAATCGTACGTAGGCGGCATCTACACAGTGCGTCAGTCTGCCGATGCCCGCGTGCTCCAGACGACGGGGATCGACGTTGCGCTGGCCACATCGCAGTTCCTCGAGAGGCAAGTGCTCGAGCTGAGCGGCTTCTACATCAACACAAGCAAGCTTCCGGGATCGCGCGGAGGAGCCGCCTTCGGCGGACGCCTGAGCTTTCCGAACGACCCGTGGAACATGCGCGTGTCAGTCCGCGAGGTCCAGGATGGGTACGATCCCGCGATCGGGTTCGTCGATCGGCGCGGATATCGACTCTTCAATCCTGGAGTCCGACGCATCTTCCACACCGAGCGACACCCGATCGTGCGCCAGGTGTCCTTCGAGGCCGATCTGAGTCGAGATCCATCGACTGGACGGCGCCCTGGAGACGCGAACGCTCGATGTGCAGCTGGTTCGCGTCATCCTGCAGGCCGGTGACAGCGTCGAGTATCACCTCAGGCCGCTGTTCGAGCGGCTGCCGCGCGATTTTCCGATCTTCTCCGGTGTGACGCTTCCCGCGGGCGGCCAATACAGTTTTCTGAGGCGCCGTTTCGTTGTGCAGTCTGCTGCGAGACGCCCGGTCTCGCTCAATGCAACGTATGAGGACGGCGCGTTCTATTCGGGTAGTCGACAACAGGTGGCGGGCACATTGAGCATCCGTCCGCACCGGGGCTGGCTGGTGTCGCTTGGTGCAGATTACAACCAGATTCGATTGCTCGAAGGAAGTTTTACGACGCGGCTGTGGCAAGGCGACGTCAATACGCAATTCAATCCGTTTGTCTCGGTTGTCAATCGAATGCAATTCGATTCCGTCACCCATCAGCTGGGCTGGCAGGCGCGATTCCGTTGGATTACAACGCCAGGCAATGACATCTACGTCGTCTACCTGCACAACTGGACCGAGCGCGACGGCCTGCACACGCTCGACCGGCGCGGCTCGATCAGAATCGTCCGGACACTCCGATTCTGAAAAGTTCACGACTCCACCAAGAATGACCTGGATCAGTACATGAAGGCCGAGATCGTATCGCCGGCCATGAATACCGCAGAGCCATCATCGACAGAGTAGAAACTACGCCACCGACATGTACCTTTCCTGAGCGCGTCGGCGTTCGGGCAGACGGTCCGACATCCACGCACCATCGCACCGTCGCACGTGGGTTAAATTAGTTTTTCCTCGGTCCCTTCGCCGTATACCGCGCCAGCACCAGGTTGTCGAGCCGCAGGTTGCGCGTCCAGATGAACTCCGCGTTCCCGAACAGCTTGGTGTAGTTCACGTAGGCAGCCTGGTTCGTCACCGCCTCGGGCGGCCAGAGGATGGCGGCCGGCCACGACGAATCGTTGAAGCGCGGTGCGGTCCAGTCCGAAGGAATCGGGAAATGGAGTGCCTTGCAGGTGCTCGGATCCTTCTGGGCGCACTCGGCGCGCACTCCCTGTAAGCAGAACGTCGAATCACGGCCAGTCGGCGTCACGCGCACGCAACTTGGATTGTCGAGCGGCGCCACGTAAAACGTTTCGGCACGCCAATCCCCGTGGGTGCCGTTGCCGTCGCTGAAATAGGCGATGAACCCTGCGTCGCCGACGTTGTAGGTCCCGTATTCCAGCCCGAGGCCCTCGTGCGTCTCCCAATCGACGCCCATGACGGCGTAGGTCATGGGATACCTCGCCCGGAACCGGACGACGCTGCTGTTGAACGGCGTCATTGGAATGGAGTCGCGCGCGACGAACCGGCCGTTCACGTACAGCTCGAAGTAGTTGTCGGCGTGGATGTAGCCCGTGATCTCGACGCCGTCCTCGTCGATCACCACCGTTTTCAGCTGCGACGCATAGTCCGGGATGTCTCCCGGCCCCGTGCAGTTGTTGAAGACGTCAACAGCAGTCGGGCCCTCGTTCACTGGTGCGGGAACGGTCCACGAGCGCCCATCTGGCGATGTGTACGTCCCAACCGTCACAGGAAAGACGTCCGGCTGCACGTTCACCTTTTGCGTACATGCCGGGGTGACTCCCGCGACAGGCCTGTGGCCAGTAGCCAGACCCGTGGTGACGGAGCCAGCTTCTACGGCGGTTCCGGATGTTCTGCCAGCTGACGCCGCTTGACGCGCTTGTAGATCATTGTCGGCGTGCGAAAACGTGATGACGGCCAGAAGCAGCGCCGATATGGCGAGGGAAGGACGCATGACCCGACCTCCCTTTCCGAGGTGTAATGCCGTCTGCGAACACCGCAGACGCGCGAATTTCGAGGCGCGAGAATAGCACGCAGCACCTGGTCGGACAAGCGTGTTGAGCCATTCCTGTTATGTGGCAGCCGTCGCTGCGTTGACAGTCCACTGCTCACGCCGGTATAAGAAAGTCGCGTCCAGTCCGGAAATCAGTGAGGAGCTCATGAGACATCACCTTTCTTCGGGCCTGTTGGCAACCCTGGTGTTCGCTGCATCCGCACTGACGTTGGCCGCGCCGAAGCAGGTTCTCCTGATGAACCGGCTGGGGCCGTCTCAACTGACTCTCTATACCGCCAACGCAGATGGCTCGGGCGAACGGCCGCTATTTGCCGCCTCCGGATTCGACTACAACGCGTCATTCTCACCTGATGGCCAGTGGATTGTCTTTACATCCGAACGCACCGGGTCTGGCCAGGCGGATCTCTATCGCGTCCATCCGGACGGCTCGGGTCTCGAGCGCCTGACTGACGATCCCGATCTCGACGACCAGGCCGCGGTGTCTCCTGACGGCAATCAGGTTGCGTTTGTCTCGACGCGCGGCTCCCGAACGGCGAACATCTGGATTCTGGACGTGAAAACCCGTCGCGCGCGCAATCTGACTGCAGCACGAACGGTGCAGGGCGAAGCAGGCAAGCTGAATGGGTTCTTCAGGCCGGCCTGGTCGCCCGACGGCAAATGGATCGCGTTTTCCTCGGATCGGAATTTCCCGTTCAGACCGCACGCCGAGCCAGCGCCCGGTTGGGAGCACCCTCAAGAGCTGAGCATCTATGTCATTCAGTCCGATGGCGGAGGGTTTCGCAGGCTCACAGCTGCGGGCGTGACGGCGGGTTCACCGAAATGGTCGCCGGATGGCCGACGCATCGTCTTTTATGAGTTGCCGACTGCGATGACCTTTGCCGCGCGCATCGCGGCGCAGGGCAGAGTGACTTCTCAGATTGTTTCAATCGACGTCGCATCTGGCGCCAGAACGACGCACACCTCAGGCGCGGGGCTGAAAACATCCCCGCAGTTTCTGAGCGCCGATCGGATTGCGTATCTCGTGAAGGCGGCGCCCCAGGGTGGCCGCACGGGTCTCGCTTTTACGAGCGGTGCTGAGGGAGCAAGCGGATCGTTCCGGAGTCCGTCGTGGTCACCGAACGGCATGCGCGTGGTCTATCAAAGGGTGGACTTTACCGCACGGCCTCAGAATCAGCAGCTGTACAGCTGGGACCCCGACGTGGACGTACGGGTACACGGACGTCTTTCCGCAGTTCTCCCGGGACGGTCGACTCGCGATCAGCGACATCAGGAATCTTGCGACCACTCCCAGTGCGTCCATCTCTGTGATGGAGGCTGACGGTTCCAACCGGAAAGAGGTCTTTTCGGATCCGTCGGGCGCGGCGTTCGTGCCGACGTGGTCGCCTGACGGTCAATGGATCGCGTTCGGATTCGGCGCGTTCTTCGGGGCACGCGACGAGAGACCCGCGAAGGTGATGATGGTGCGCGCCGACGGTTCGCAGGCGAAGGATCTCACCAAAGGCGCACCGAATAGTGGTTTTCCGACCTTTTCACCCGATGGAACGCGCATCGCGTACCGCGTGTGGGGCGAAGCCGACGGCAAACGCGATTACGGTATCCGCCTGCTGAGTCTGGCAGACGGCTCCACGAAGACATTGACGACCGAGCAGGACAACTTTCCGTCCTGGTCGCCAAACGGCGATCTAATCGCATTCACGCGACGCGTCCCGACGACAGAAGAGTACGACTACGACATCTTCACCATGCGGCCTGACGGGACGGGTATCAGACGACTCACGACGGCGCCCGGCAACGACAGTCATTCATCGTGGTCGCCTGACGGAAAGCACATTCTGTGGTCGAGCGCGCGTTATGGCTTCAAGGACGAAGCTACGCTTTACGACAACGCGTTTCAGCCGTTCGCGCAGATCTTCATGATGAACGCCGACGGTTCGGATCAGCGCGCGCTGACGAGAAGCCGCTGGGAAGACTCCATGCCTGCGGTAGTCCCGCCGAGCGCGCAGAAGCGCTGATTGCGAGCTATGAATCCGGGACGGCCACAGGCTCGCCCTCGGGCTCCAGGTTCGCCATTTCCGCTGCAAGCATCTGCTCGCCGGCTGCGGGGCTCACCTCTCCTGAAAAATTGACCGGCGGCAGAAAAAGCGTGGCCAGCAGAGATGCTGCGGCGAGCGCGGTGCCTGCGACGAATACCTGATGCAATGCGGCCGCAAATTGCAGGCGAGCCGGGCCAGTGAGCATGGTTCCGCTGGCCGCCAGGCTTTCCACCCCTCCCGGGATCGAGACTCCTGTCAACTGGCGCGCCATCAATGCGCCCATGGCCGCTATCCCCACGGCTGCGCCGACGCTCCGGGAGAACTGGTTGAGCGACGTGGCAAGCCCGAGGTGCGATCGAGGCACGCCGTGCTGCACGGCGAGGAGCAGTGACAACATCGACAGCCCCATGCCGGATCCAATGAGCAATCCGGCCATGAGCACGGCGCTGCGCGGCGAGTCAGCCTGGACGAGCGACAGACCTATGAACCCGACCGTCATGAGTCCGCTTCCGGTAATCGCGAGGAGCCGGTAGCCGATCTTCACGGTCAAGCGAGCGCTCGCAATCGACATCACGACCCAGCCCATGAACAGCGGGGTGAGTACCTGACCGGCCTGCGTGGCTGTGGCTCCCATGACGCCCTGCACGAACAGTGGAATGAACGCGATGGCCCCGAACAGCGCCATGCCTACGAGAAACACGACGAGGAGCGTTCGCGCAATCAACGGGTTGCGGAGCAGATCGATCGGGAGCAGCGGATCAGACGAGCGCCGCTCTACGGTGACGAAGGTGGCAATCAATACCACCGACGCGGCAGCGAGCCACCATGCGGCGGCGCCGACGTCGGCGCCAAGCGCAAGCAGCAGGGCGCTGATCCCGCCGAAAAGCAGCGCTGCACCCGTCCAGTCGACTCGCACCTTCTCAGTGCGGCGCGTTGGGGGATACGCCAGCATGAGGACGGTCATGCACATGAGCCCGAACGGGAGATTCAAATAAAAAACCCAGCGCCATGACAGCGAGTCGGTGATGTAGCCGCCTACGAGCGGTCCGGCGACCGACGCGAGGCCCCACACTCCGCTGAACAGCGCCTGCGTGCGCGCGCGTTCGGCGAGCGTGTAAAGCTCCCCGACGATCGTCATGCTGAGGGGAATGACCGCGCCGGTTCCGAGCCCCTGGATCGCTCGTGACACGATCAGCATCGTCATCGACGTCGCGGCGCCAGACATCATCGAGCCGATCAGGAAGATGACGATCCCCGTGATGTACATTCGACGCCGGCCGTAAAGGTCTGACAGCCGTCCCCAGATCGGCACCGACGCAGTAGACGTAAGAAGGTAGGCCGAGAAGACCCAGCTGTAGTGAGCCAGGCCTCCCAGTGTGGCAATCACGGTCGGCATCGCGGTGCCGACGACTGTGGCTTCGAGCGCACCAAGGCTCATGCCCAGCAGCAACCCTGCTGTAATCGCTCGCCGCCGCCGCAGACTGATAGATGGGTTGGTTCCCGTGTGAAGCATTCTTCTGAGGGTACCACGCCATTATCCCTCCTGCGTGCCCGGCAGGAGTACTTCGAACACCGCGCCGCGTTCGTTGCGCACGCTGATTGTGCCGCCATGACGTTCGACGATGGCCTTGACAATGGACAGACCGAGTCCGCTGCCGCCGGTCGCGCGTGCCACGTCCGCCTTGTAAAAGCGCTCGAATATCGACGGCAAATGCTGGGGTGCGACGCCCGGCCCACTGTCCCGAACAGTAATCCGGACACGCTGGTCTGCCGGTTCCGCCGACAGGATGATCTTGCCTCCGTCGGGAGTATGCCGGAGGGCGTTCGCCGCAAGATTCTGCAGCGCCTGTTCGAGGCGATCGGGATCGCCGACCACACGAGCGGCCGGATCGACTCGCAACGAGAGATCGATGTCACGCTCGGTCAGTTCGCGATCATGCCGTGCCGCCACGCGCCCGAAGAGTGCGCCAACATCGACGAACTCCCGCCGCAACACTGAGCCGCCTCCCTCGAGACGCGCAAGATCGAGCAGGTCTCCGACGATGTGCTCCATCCGTCGCGTCTCCTGCTCGACGACTCCGAGATAGCGTTCGCGCGTGGGGGGATCGAGCTGAAGCTCCGTCATCGCCAGCGTCTCGAGATAGCCGCGCATAGCAGTCAGCGGCGTCATCAGCTCGTGCGACACATCCGCGAGGAGCTGACGCCGTGTTTGGTCGGAGGCGGCGAGCGCGGCGGCGCGCGTCTGCAGGTCGGCCGCCATACGGTTGAACGATCGCGCCAGCGCAGCGACCTCGTCGCCGCCGTGTTCAGAGGCGCGAGCGGCCGCATCGCCCGCCCCGATTCGAGTCGCGGCGTCTTCGAGCTGACGCAACCGCCGCCTGACCGGTCCGAAGATCAGCAGCGAGGCTGCTCCCGCACCCGTTACGAGCAGCGCGATACCCGACAGCAGCAGCGTGGGGCCGAGTGGCCTGAGTGCCGCCATTGGCGCCGGCCTCCCTGGAGGCACCGCCACCAGACCAACGAGCTCACCATTGACGACGATCGATGCCTCTGCACGTCCGGCCGGGCTCTCGCGCACCGGCCGGCGCGGCACGAACTGCCGCGCGTTCATGACGGCGAGTCGTGCACGCGTGTTTCGCAGGAGCATGACCGGCGCGTTTGGGCGGTTGGAAATCGTGCGGCCGTCCTTCATAACGACGACGAACGGCTGTACCACACGACCATATTCGCTGCCGATGTACGCACTGAGGTCGACATCCGGCTCAGACTCGAGCCTGTTCCGGATGTCCGACGCGATGAGCTCTGCGAGGCGTCCGCCCGATGCCGCCGGGAATGCCCCCGCTGTGAGGCTCGCGAGCCAGACGAACAGCAGCGCCTGCGTGACGAGCAGCACTCCCAGAAACGCGACGAACCCGAGCCCGACGCGCCAATACAGGCTCCGATACCAGACAGGCTTATTCGACATCCGCTGCCTTGTAACCCGTGCCCCACACCGTCAGGATCACGGTGGGGTTCGCCGGCTCGTCTTCGACCTTGCGCCGCAGCCGTTTGACGAGCGTGTCCACGCTCCGAACGGTCACAAACGTTTCATCCGGCCAGGCCCGGCGCAGAAGTGCCTCGCGGCTCAGCACGATCCCCGGCTGCGACAACAAGACGTAGAGCAGATTGAACTCCTGGTTTGTGAGCTCGACATCACGCCCGCGGATGCGTACGCGTCGACGCGCCGGATCCATGTCGATGTGGCGGAACGCAACCGGCTTCTGTCCGCGATCGACCTCGGCCGCGACTCGCGCGCTGCGGCGCCGCATCACGGCGCGAACACGCGCCAGCAGCTCTCGGACACCGAACGGTTTCGTCAGATAGTCGTCGGCCCCGCTGTCCAGTCCGAGGACCTTGTCCGCCTCGTCGCGGCGTGCGGTGAGCATGAGGATCGGTACGTCCCGGTTCGGCGTGTCGCGCCGTACCGCCCGGCAGATGGACAGCCCGTCAACCCCCGGCAGCATCAAGTCGAGCACGATGAGATCGAACGGCTGCCGCCCTGCGAGGTCGAGCCCCTCGATCCCGGTAGCGGCAGCGACGCATTCGATGCCTTCGATCCCGAGATGAAGGCAAACGAGATCGCGGATGTTCTGCTCGTCCTCGATGACGAGGGCGGTGGGCCGCGGTTCAGTCATTTCGTGACCGCCTCATCCTCTTCATCGTAGGCTACCCTGGTGGGGTGGCCGAAGCGGGGCCCGCCTTGCCACACAATTTTCACAGCTGCGCCATGTCCTGGCCATCGACGACACGGTCTAATGGGACAGACGCCACCACGGTAGCGGGGGCGGGGCAGCTCACACGGAGGTATTCCTCATGATTCGTCGTTCTCACGTCATAACGCTCACGGCGCTGGTCGCCGTGCTGCTTGGTGTCACCCTGGCGCTGGCGCAGGGACCTGGTCTCGCTGGGCCGCTCGGTCGTGGCGCGGGTCCGGGAGACTTTGGCGCGGCGCCGCTGCTGCGCGGGCTCAACCTGACGGATGCACAGCAACAGCAGGTTCGTCAGCTTGCCGACCAGATGCGCACGCAGAGCCGCCCGGTGGTCGAGGAGGTCCGCAAGGCGGAACAGGCGCGTCGCGATGCCATGGAAGCCGTGCCGGTCGACGAGGGGCGCATTCGAAGCGTGATGCAGCAGCTTGGGCAGGCGCAGACGGAGCTCTCGATCCTGCAAGCACGTTTCCACAGCGACGTGTATGCGCTGTTGACTCCCGAGCAGCAGGAGCAGGCGCAGAAGCTGCGCGCCGAACGCGAGGCGCGGCTGAAGCAGCGCCAGGACCGACTGCAGCAGCGGCTGCAGCAGCGCAGACCCCAAGCTTGAACAACGGTGCGAGGGTGCGAGGGTGCGAGGACGGGTGCGACGGTGCGAGTTCGGGTGTCGTACCTTCGCACCTCGCACCCACTCGCACGCACTGTCGCACCATCGCACGATCGAGCCGTCGAACAGTCACAGATGAACAGTTTTTGCGGTTGAGCTGGCCCGGATGGCCTTGGCCTTGAATTAACGGACGAGGATTCATGGCCGAACGGACGAGCTTGCCGAACACGTATGTGCGCATCGCGGCGATTGGCGACATCCATGTGTCGCGGCACTCGCAGGGCGCGTTTCAACCCCTGTTCACCCACATCTCGGGCAACGCCGACGTGCTCGTCCTCTGCGGCGACTTCACCGACTATGGGCTGCCCGAAGAGGCGCGCGTCCTTGCACGCGAGCTGACCGCGGCGGTCAAAGTGCCCGTGGTCGCCGTGCTCGGAAATCATGACTACGAGGCGGGCAAACAAAACGAGATCCGCGAGATTCTCCTGGACGCGGGTGTGACCGTGCTCGACGGGGAAGCAGCCGAGATCGAAGGCGTCGGGTTCGCCGGCGTCAAGGGCTTCGCTGGCGGCTTTGGTCGCGGATCTCTCGGGCCCTGGGGCGAACAGGTGATCAAGCGCTTCGTCCAGGAGGCAGTGGATGAGGCCATGAAACTTGAAACCGCGCTCGCTCGCCTGCGGACCGAGCAGCGGGTTGCGCTCCTGCACTATGCGCCGATTCGCGGAACCGTCGAGGGTGAGCCGCCGGAGATCTTTCCGTATCTCGGCTCGGGACGCCTCGAGGAGCCCATCAACCGTTATCGCGTCACGGCGGTATTTCATGGGCACGCGCATCGCGGTACGCCGGAGGGACGGACCTCGACGGGTATCCCGGTCTACAACGTGGCGATGCCGCTGCTCGCACGCATCAACCCTGATCGATTGCCATATCTTGTCGTGAACCTTCCCCTGCACGGAGACGCCGGACAGCGCGGTGCACAGCCCCCCACAGGTGCCCTCAAGCCACCGGTGGTGAAGACGGCGTGATTTCTGCACCAGAACGGCTCCGGTGACAAACGCAGCTACGTCGCTCATGACCAGTCCCGAGAAAGCGGAGCTGTATCGCACTGCGCTTGAAATGCTCAACCGCAGCGGAGTGCCGTACATGGTTGCCGGCAGCTTCGCGTTCCAGGTACTACTCGGGGATTTCGCGCTCGACGAAGGACTTCGATATCTTCGTCCGCCCGCGTGACGTGCGGCGCACGCTCGATGTGCTGTCACGCGCGGGGTTTCGCACCGAGGTCGCGTTCAGTCACTGGCTCGCCAAGGCCTATCACGGCGACAAGTTCATCGACGTCATCTTCAATTCGGGCAACGGCGTTGCCGAAGTCGATGACGAATGGTTTGCGCACGCTGTCCAGGAAGAAGTGCTCGGTGTCCCTGTAAAGCTCAGCCCGGCCGAGGAGATGATCTGGTCGAAGAGCATGATCATGGAACGCGAGCGGTACGACGGGGCCGACGTCGCCCACCTGCTCCGTCACTGCAGCGGCCTGCTGAATTGGGACCGGCTCGTACGTCGATTCGGGTCGAACTGGCGCATCCTGCTGTCGCACATCGTCCTTTTCGGCTTCATCTACCCGGGCGAGCGCGCCCTGATTCCGCCTGCGGTCGTCAGGGATCTCGTCAACCGTCTGCTCGCCGAGCTCGACGTGCCCACGCGTGACAGCAAGGTGTGCCAGGGGACGCTGCTCTCGCGCGGACAGTACCTCGTGGATATCGACGAATGGGGCTACGAGGATCCCCGAATCCAGCCACGCGGTTCGATGACCGAGGAGCAGATCGCCGAGTGGACTGCGGCGATCGACAAGGCCCGAGATTAGAAATCAGGAAGATTGAGAAAATCCGGAAAGGGCCTGGCTAACGCAGGCCCATCCCTGTCACAACCATCTCGTTGGTCGCTGTGCCGCGCACGTCGCTCGAGGACAAGACCTGCGCGCGGAGCGTGTAATGGCCCGCCGAGAGATTCTTGAACGTGAAGGTGTGCAGCCGTTTTTCACCAGCGCCCATCAGTGCGACTTCGCTCGCGCGGAACATCTCTCCGCTGTCCGCCTCGATGCGTAGCGTGCGATTGTCGGCGTTGGGCTGCACCGCCACGATGAAGCGTACGGTGGCTGGCTCGCTGAAGTAGTGCCCGTGCAGCGTGATTTCGACGACGTTGTTGGCGTCGCTCTTCACGGCACCGGCGGTGATGAGAAGAAGGGGAACGACGAGCCAGGCGATGGTACGACGCTTCACGACAGGCCTCCTGCCGCGGCCCAGGAGCAACGAGGATGCCAACGTGCAACTGGACGATCGCGGCTTCTGTCAACACAAACGAAGGCCCTCGGAAAAGCGAACACCTCGAAGAGACAACCGTGGCCGATCGTCGGCACGGCGATGCTCCCAAACTGCACACCGATGCCCACTCCGAAGCCCGGGCATCCAGCCACACGACTTCGCGGCTACTGCTGACGTTCAAGGATCCAGCAGACTGGACTGACGAGCTTTTCGAACCAGGAACGCCCTTTCCAGTTGTCGAGCGTGATCTCGTCGCTGGCCGCAAGGTCCGACTCGAAATCGCTGCGCAGCCGCGCGGTCACCGCTGCCTCGCGGAACGCCACGTTGACTTCGTCGTTGTGCTCGAACGATCGGTTGTCGAAGTTCGTCGTTCCGACGATCGCCCACGTTCGATCGATGAGCAGCGCTTTCACATGTGTCATCGACGGACGGAATTCGTATATGTGCACTCCGCTCTCGAGCAGCTCGCCGTACAAGCGGCGGCTGGCCAGCCGAACGAGGCGCTGGTCGGTGCGTGCGCCCGGCACGACGACTCGGACGTCGACGCCGCGCCGGGCGGCCCGTGCCAGTGAACGCCGGAGGGCGCGGTCGGGCAGGAAGTATGGCGTGCTGATGGCGATGTCCGACACGGCGCCGTCAATCAGCATCTGGAACACAACGCGTGAGGCAGTCGCGCGGCCGGATGGCGAGCTCTTGACCAGCATGGCCTCAGTGCGGCCGGCCGGCTCGCGGCGGCGAGGCCACTCGCGTGGAGAGGTCAGAATCTCGCCGCAGCACTCGACCCAGTTTTCGGCAAAGACCCCCTGAAGGGCGGTGACGATCGGTCCTTCGATTCGCACCATCGTGTCGCGCCACGAGGGCCGGTCTTCGACCGGTTTGAGCCACCAGTCCGCGACGCCGGCGCCCCCGGTGAAGGCTACACGCCCGTCGACGATGAGCAGCTCGCGGTGGGTGCGGTTGTTCAAACGGTGCAGCCGATGCCAGGTGAGCGGCTGATAGAACTCCAGTTTGCAGCCGGCCTCACGCAGGCGGCGCGCCGGCTCCCCGGTCATGAGTGCGCTTCCGATCGAATCGAGCACCAACCGCACGTCAACGCCGGCGCGCGCGCGGGTGATCATCGCGTCGATCAGCATGTCGGCGGCGACGCCGGGGCTGAAGATATAGGCCTCGAGGTTGACCGACGCTTCCGCCTTCAGGATCTCGTCGCGCATCGCCGGGTAAAACTGAGCACCGTTGGTCAGGATCTCGATGGCGTTGTGATGTTGGACGGCAGTCTGACACGTGGCCTGGATCACGTGAAGGAATTCGTCGCTGTCCGGGCGTAGCGGGACGTTGACTCGGTAATCGATCCGTGGCGTGAACAAGGTCACGAACAGGAACCACAGAAGCCCCGCAACGACGACGATGACCCAGACCGACGCCACTAGCGGCCTTCGAGGAATGCGACCGGGAAATGCTGGAACACGTCGGCGGCGCGCAGTGTCTTCTGGCCGAGACGCGACCGTCGCGAGCGATCGTCCGACGCCGAGCCTGCTCCGTCCCCGTTGCAGGCACGCACGCAGTGCTGTGCCAGGACGTCGCGATAGACAATCGGCCCATCTTGCGGTAGCTCGATCCTCGTATCGCCCCAGACCCTTTCACCGAGCGGCTGAAGGTCCGTGTCGGGGAGCAGGGTGGCAATCAAGCGAGGCACGACGACGATGACCCTTTGCCGTCCGTAAGTTCGAGCAAACGCGACGAGGTGCTCGCGTCGCGATCCTTCGACATCGAGTGGATCGTAACTTCCGTGCTCGAAGACGGCCAGATGGTCTCGCCGGAACCGAAGAAGCACGCTCGTGACGAACAGCTTCGCGCGATCGTCACACGGACGGCTGGCGAGGCGCGTCGCCACCGCTGCGGCGCCGTCACGCTCGAGTGCCGCGTCGAGCTCCCGAAGCAGGGCGCGCCGGTGCTCGTAGTCGACAGGGCGTCGATTATCCGGGTCGACCAGGCTGAAGTCCCACAGCTCTGTTCCCTGATAGAAGTCGGGGACACCCGGGGCGCCGACCTTCAGCGTCACCTGCGCAAGCGAGTTATACAGCCCATATTGGGCTATGCGCCGCTGAAACGGCAGGAACTCGTTTCTGAATGCGGTGTTCTCGGGCGCGAGCACGAATTCCACGAAGCGCGCCATCGCACGCTCGTGCGGCGGGCTCGGATTGACCCAGCTGGTGAACAGCTTGGCCTCGCGCATCGCCTTGTGCATGTAGGCAGCGATGCGTTCTTGGTATTCTCCTTCCTGCTCTGACGTCATACCCTCGAGTGGCCACGTGCCGAGCAGCGTCTGGTAAAGGAGATACTCCTCGTTCCGGCTCGGGTACGACCGGCCGTCGAGAACCGAACGGCCGCGCCCGTTGATGCGCGCCCACGCGGAGATCGCCTGCTTCCATGCTCCCGGCAGCTCCGACAGCACGTTGAGCCGGGCGCGGACGTCCTCGCTCCGCTTTGCGTCGTGTGTCGACGAGGCGGATAACCCGTGAGGCCATTGAGTTGCCCGGCCCGCAAACCATGCGTGCAACGCGTCAGGCGACACGCCGAAGCGGTCGGGCTGACTGCCGACCTCGTTCAGCGACGTCAGGCGGTTGTAGATGTAGAGCGCCGTGTCTTCGATGCCTTTGGCCGTAACGGGACTCGTGACCTGCTGGAACTTGCCGACAAATCGCATTTGCGCTTCGCGTTCCGCCTCGCCGATGTAATCGGCTCCCTTCACCAGCAGGTCGCGGACGAAATCGAAAACGAACGCCGGCTGACGAGAGTTGCGCCGCTTGGCTTCGAAGGTGGCGCGCTCGATGTACTCCCGGTCGCGCTCGCTGACCGGCTCGCGTGCATTCACGTAAGTGCGGTACACAGGAAAGCAGGCGATGATTTCCCGCAGCACGAGCGTCAGGCTGTTGAGCGTGAAATCCCTGCAATAGCGGCTGCGTTCGGAAAACTGGTTGAGGGCATGGGCGAGCACGTTCAGCTCGCTGGCCATGCTGACACGCAGCACGAGCTCCTTGCCCTGATAGGCCACGTCGCGAAAGCGCGCCCTGGCGCGGGTGAAGCGCTCGTAGACGCTGTTGAGTGCCACTTCGTTCCGCTCGTCTACGAACACACCGTTGGCATAGGCGAGAAAGTCGTAGCCAGTCGTGCCGGCGACCGGCCAGTGCGGCAGCTCCTCGCCGATGCCGAGAATCTTCTCAACCACGACGTGCAGCGGCCGCTCTTCCGAATACAGGTCTGGCCGGATTGCGCGCGCACGCTCCTGAAGCCGGCACAGGTAATCGCCGGGATCGAAAAGCCCGTCGACGTGATCGATCCTCAGACCATCTATGGCGCCGCGAGCGATCAGATTGAATACGTACGCGTGCACGCGTTCGAAGACGTCCTTGTCTTCCATTCGAATGGCCGCAAGCTCATTGATGTCGAAGAAACGCCGGTAGTTGATCTCTTCGGCCGCCACGCGCCAGTGCGCAGGGCGGTACGCCTGCGCCGCGAGCAGCCTGTCGAGACGGTCGAAGCTGTCGGGTTGCCCGTGCTGCCCGTTGAAGATGACCACCGCGCGAGCAATGTGTTCACGGACATGTGACGAACGCTCCGCGAGCGTCGCCACGCGGCGCTTGATCACTTCCTTTTCCCGGTGACGCTCCGCGCGAAGTTCGGGTTGTTCTGTGTCACTGCCCGGCAGATGCCGGATGGCGGTGATGATGCTGAGCAACTCGACCGCTTCGTTGCTGTCGGAGCCGAGCGTTTCGAGCAGTGCATCGATTTCGGTTCCGAGAATCTGGTCGTACGTCCCTGGCGCAATCGGCAGTACGTAATCGGCGTAACGGACACGGAACGCGCCTTCCTCGTACTCGAGTCTCAGTTCCTGTCGCTCCAGCGTCGCGCCGTACGAATTACCAAGAATCGGCAGCAACACCTTGTTCGCCAGCTCGGGCTTCAGTGGGTGCCAGTCGATATCGAAGATGTCGGCGTAACGGGAGCTGGGGCCGTTCTCGAGCACGTCCTGCCACCATGGATTGGCCGAGCGAGCAATGCCCATGTGGTTGGGCACGAGGTCGAGAATGTGGCCCATCCCGTGGCGCCGCAGCGTTTCTACCCAGCGCCAGTATGCCGATTCGTCGCCGATTTCCGGATTGAGGCGCGACGGATCGGTGACATCGTATCCATGCGTGCTGCCCGGCACGGCCTGCAAGTAGCTCGAGGTATAGCAGTGCGAAACACCGAGCGCGTCGAGGTAATCGACGATGCGTGATGCGGCGTCGAAGGTGAAAGTGCCGTTGAGCTGCAGCCTGTACGTAGCAGCAGGGACGAATGCAGATGGCATTGTCGAGCTTTTCCAAACGCAAGCGTGATGCCGTTCTCTGGTATGTCGATTGCTCCGAGCGGTGACAATGGTGTTTCGAGCTACCTCGACCGCAGTATTAGTCGCGACGCTCGCCGTGGCATGCGGAGGAGGACGCACCGTCGTCGTGACGCCGCGCGCGCCTGTGTCGCCGAATGTCATCTCACAGCTCCGCGTTGATCCTGGCGATCATCTACGGGATTTGTTCTGGGGGATTGGCGGACAGAAGTACGCGCCGCCACCGGACGCCGTCTACAAGTTGAAGGCGAAAGATACCAGCGGCTTCAGCGACAGCTATGACGTGATAGGGCCCAATGGAGTGGAGTGGAGCGCGAAGATCGGGCCCGAAGCGCAGACCGAGGTCGTCTTGTCACGCATACTGTGGGGTCTCGGCTATCACCAGCCGCCCGTCTACTACTTGCCGTCGTGGCGGCTCGATACCGGAAACGGCGCGCCGACGCTCGTAAGCGAGGCTCGGTTCCGACCCAAGCTCCCAAATCTGGTTCGCGCCGAAGAGTGGAGTTGGGCCGACAATCCTTTCAGCGGTACTCGCGAATTGAAGGGGCTGCTCGCCGTGTTGCTGATGCTGAACAGCACCGACCTGAAGGATTCGAACAACAGCATCTACGATCCCAATCCGCCGTGGGACGGTGCGTCGCGATGGTATGTGGTTCGCGACCTCGGCGCAGCGCTCGGAGAAACCGGAAAGCTGTATCCTGACCGGAACTGGATCGACGGGTTCGAGAAGGAAAGCTTCATCACGGGCATCAACGGATCGTCGTTCGACTTCGGGTATCGCGGCCGGCACAAGCAGCTTCTGTCGATGATCGGGCCCGAGGACCTCAAGTGGGCAGCGAGTCAGATGCAGCGGCTGACCGATGGGCAGTGGCGCGATGCCTTTCGCGCCGCCAACTACGCACTCCCGATCACCGACCGTTACATTCGTCGCATCACCGAGAAGATAGCGGACGCCCACGCTCTACGCGTGGATCGGCGAGCGCGCGACAAGACACGCTGATGCAGGGGCTGCCGCCGGAGGTTGCCGGGTACATTCCTGAGGTTCTGGAAGGCCACGCCGCCATGGTGGCCCGCGCGGTCATCGCCCTGCCGCTCGCCGCAGGTCTCGGCGCGGTCCTCGCCTTCCGACCTCGCCGGCGTGGCACCCCAGCCCGGTCGGCGCCGGTTATCCAGACGCAGATCATCCTTTCGATCGTCGGAGCGGTCGTGATGCTCATTGTCGGCAGCAGCCTTGCCCGCGCCTTCGGCATCGTCGGAGTCGCCAGCCTCATTCGTTATCGCGCCAAGATCGACGACCCCAAAGACGCGGTCGTCATGCTGACGACGTTGAGCGTTGGCCTCTGCTGTGGCGTCGAGCTGTACGGGCTTGCGCTGTTCTCTACTATCTTCATCCTGGCCATCCTGTGGGTTGTCGAGTCACTCGAGCCGGAACAGCGCAAGACGTTCGATCTGAAGGTAGTTGCGCCCGAGCCGTCGGCGCTGCGCGCCGACGTCGAGGCGATTCTGCGACGTTCGAACGTCAGATTCGAGCTGCGGAGCGCGGGTAACAAGGACCTTGTCTATGAGACCCAGCTACCGTTCTCGGTCCGCACTGATCGGATCGCCAACGCCATTCTGCAGCTCCAGAAGGGACATGACACCGAGGTGTCCTGGGAAGAAAAGAAGAAGAGGTGAGCACCGACCGCCCCCGTGGGGCTACCCGCGATAATTCCCGAACTGAAGCGCCACGCCGAAGTCCTGCTCCCGCAGCAGGCGCATGACTTCCTGCAGGTCGTCCTTCGAGGGGGCGGTGATGCGGAGCTGGTCGCCCTGGATAGCCGCCTGCACCTTCTTTAACTTGGCGTCTTTGATGAACTTGACGATGTCGCGCGCCTTCTCAGAGGGAATCCCCTGCTGCAGGGCGACTTCCTGCCGCACCGTTGTATTTGCTGCCGGCTCGGCGCTGCCGCGCGTCAGGTTCTTGGTTGGCACGTTCCGTCGAACCAGCCGCGTCACGAGGATCTCCCACAGCGCATTCAGCTTGAATTCGTCGTCAGCGACCAGGACGAGCTTTGATTCCTTGGCGTCGAACTCGATAGAGGCTTTGGAGCCTTTGAAGTCGTATCGCTGGGCGACTTCTTTTCGCGCCTGGTTCAGCGCGTTGTCAACTTCTTGAAGGTCAACGGTCGACGTGATGTCGAAGGAAGGTTGAACCGCCATCCGGTGCAAATGATAGCGCGTATGCGAAAGTGAGGTGAATGCGCGCGCTCTTCCGAGCATGCCGCATCAAGGCGCGTCGTTTGTGGCTGCGGCAAAGCCCGACAGTGGCTCGGTGCGAGCGGTTGGTATGAAAAAAATTCTCGGTCCGCCTCCTTGTTCGGACCGTACGACCATCTATATACTGCGTCAGCTTGCGCGAGCCGGCGCCGGCCACGCTTGTGCCATGGCCGCATGACGTGGTCAAGGAGCCTCGCGCGCACACACCGCTGCATGCCGACCGACGTTCATGGAAGTCCCCGTGGCAGTGCCGGGCTGGTCGACGTTCTCGACCGCGTCCTCGACAAGGGACTCGTGGTTGCGGGCGATATCAAAGTGTCGCTCGCCGAGGTCGAGCTGCTGACGATCCGCATCCGCCTGATGATTTGTTCTATCGACAAGGCGGAGCAGATTGGCCTCGACTGGTGGAAGTACGATCGGCATCTTTCGCCGGGCCGACAGCAGGTGCTGCAGGAAAACCTGGAATTGCGCGAGCGGCTGCGGCTGCTCGAGGAGAGGGTCGCAGATATGGCACGTCCGGCGGGGCGCGCCAAGCGGGGGCGTTGAGACGTTGCGGTTATTAAGGAGCAGCTACGATGGCCGTTGAACGAGCAGCGGGCGGCACGAGTCTCATCGACGTGCTCGACCGGGTGCTGGATAAAGGTATTGTCATCGATGCCTGGGTGCGCGTATCCCTCGTCGGCATCGACCTGCTCACAGTCGAGGCCCGTGTCGTCGTGGCGTCTATCGACACCTACCTCAAGTACTCAGAAGCAGTTGGAGCCGCAGGGTCGGCGGCACGCCCCGTCCTCGAAGCCCCGCGGCCGTATGAGGAACTGGCGGCAGAAAACGTGGCGTTGCGTGCGCAGATCGAGGGTGTTACGACGAGGACGCCTCGGCCTCGGGCGCGCCGACGCACCAGACAGTAAGCGATGATGGGCGGAGGCCGTGTCCGCCCCGGACACTCCATGGTTGGTGAGCGATGACCCCGCTGCGGCCGGCGCGGACGTTGCTGCGTCCCGTGTCGCCGGTGAACGACGCCGCGCGGCTCGAGCTGCTCGAGTATTTTCTCGCGCATCAGGATGATCCTTCGCGCTACGCGCATGCGAGCCTGGAATGGCTTGCGCGGTACGTCGGAGTCAAACGTTCGGTCGTCCTGATCGTCGATCGTGAGGCCGGACTCCTGGTCCGAAGCGCCGGCTACGGGATTCCAACTGAAGATGTCGAACCCGCCGTATGGCCGCTCGAGGCTCGCGATCCGCTTTCGGTCGCTCTCTCGGCGAGCGGACCAACGGTGGTGCGGCCCGGGAGGTTCGACGGCGCTGCGCAGGCCCCGCCATCGAGGTTGCTTGGCGCGGGTCCGTTTACCGCGGTTCCGCTGCGTGGCGGTCGGGGTGACGACGGCAACGCGCTTGGCTTGATGTTGCTGCGGCCCGCAAACGGTGCGGCCGCCGACATCACGTGGGTCGCGACCGTGCTTGGTCAGAAGCTCGATCAGATTCGCGGCCGCGGCAGCCTCACCGACGAAGTGGGCAAGCTCCGCCGGGAACGCTCTCTGCTCTTCACGATCATCAACGCGGTCACCGATCCAATTCTGTTGACGGACACCGAGGGTCGTTTAATCGTCGCCAACGCGCGCGCCGAGAAGCTGTTTGCGGCGAGTGAGGAAGAGAGCGAAGGACGCCGACGCGCGGTCGAATTGAACAACATGCTCTTTTCGGCCGCGCTGTCGCGGAGCGCGGTGGAGGGTGGGGCGGAGGCGCGCGAGCTGCTGCTGGTCGATCCAAGCGAAGGATCGGATCTGCTCTTCGAAGTGCTCAGCTCGACCGTCGAGTATCCCCGCGAAGGCACTGGTATCGTGTCAGTGCTGCGCAACATCAGCGACTTGCGCCGCGCCACCGAGCAGATCGAGGAGAACTATCAGCGCCTGCGCGTGCTGGAGGTCGCAGCGCGGACTGAGCGCGATCGACTGAATCTGATCATCGACTCGGTGGCAGACCCGATCATCGTCACCGACCCGACCGGGGAGACGGTGCTGATGAATGCGCCTGCAGAGGACCTGTTCACGTTTCCGCTCGGTGCACCTGAGAGCGCGGAACGGAACGTTCAGGCCAACGACGCGCATTTCTCGTCGTTCATCTCAGGCCTGCTGCTGGGTGAGACAGGGCCCGGCGAGATACGCCGCGGAGAGATCGGCCTGTTCAACCCGACCACGTCGGAAATCAATCCCGTTGAAGCGATTGCCGGTAAGGTTATGACCGAATCCGGCGAGCTGACCGCGGTGGTCACGATTCTTCACGACCGTCGCGAGGCGCTCGAACGCGGTCGTCTCTACGAACAGCTGAAACTCGCGTCCGATGAGCTGCAGGCCCGCGTGCAGGCCGCGACCGCTGAGCTGGCCACGCAGAACGAGTTGCTGCGGCGACAGGCGATAGAGCTGGAGCAGGCGTCGCGCCTGAAATCGCAGTTCCTCGCGAACATGTCGCACGAGTTCCGGACGCCGCTGAATGCGATTCTCGGCTACACCCACATGCTGCTGCAGGGTGTCGCTGGCGATCTGTCAACGGCAGCGAAGCGTCAGCTTCAGCGAATCGACTCGAACGGGCGGCACCTGCTGACTATCATCAACGAGATCCTCGACATCACCCGCATCGAGGCGGGCAAGATGCCGATTCAGTTGAGCGAGTTCAACGTCAACGACATCGTCCCGGAAGTCATGGCCGAGCTTGATCCGGTGATTGGACGATCCAAACTGACGGTTACGCCCCGACTGTCGCCGCACGCGCCCGGTGTGCGCAGCGACCGGCAGAAGGTGAAGCAGATTGTGGTGAACCTTCTCAGCAACGCGCTGAAATTCACCCATCAAGGCGGCATCGACATCACGGTGCAGTACGATCCATCCCGAGCGATGGTATCGGTCTCGGTCAGCGACACCGGAATCGGCATTGCGCCGGAACACCACGAGCGGATTTTCGAGGATTTCCGCCAGGTGGACGATTCGCCGTCTCGGCAGTACGGTGGCACCGGACTGGGACTCGCGATTTGCCGCCGACTTGCGACATCGCTGGGCGGCCGGATTACGCTTCGGAGTAATCTCGGACGAGGTTCGACGTTCATTCTCACGATCCCCCTGGAACCGCCCCAATGAGTACCGAACAGGGACCGCTGATTCTGGTCGTTGACGATTATGAGGATGCGCGCGAGATGTACGCGGAGTACCTGCGATTCTGCGGGTTTCGCGTCGCTGAAGCGCGCAACGGCAACGAGGCGCTCGAGCAGGCATTCACGCTGGTCCCGGATCTGATCCTGATGGATCTGTCTCTCCCGGGGATGGACGGCTGGGAGGCGACGCGGCAGCTCAAGTCCGACGAGCGGACTCGGAATATTCCGGTGGTCGCGTTGACCGGACACGCGCTCGCGGGCGCATCGGAAAGCGCACAGAAAGCCGGCTGCGATTCCTTTGTGACCAAACCGTGCCTTCCCGATGACCTCGTCGCCGAGGTACGCCGGATGCTTGGGACGGTCAGGAACGTGTGAGAGCGCCGGCCGCGCAGGAGCGCGCCGCCGGGTCGACAGACGAGGACGCGATGGCAAAGACCAACAAGAGTCAGGCATCGAGGCGCGCGCAGCGAGCCGCACGCAGCCCCCGCGTCGAGCGGCGGCCGCAGGCAGCGGCGATGCCGCGCAGCATGCAACATCGCGGCGAGGGTGAGAGCCGCCAGGCAGTCCAGCCGATTGTTCGCGCACCCCGCGCCGATGGGCAGGGCGTTACCCGTGTGACACGCGAGACCGAGGTTCGCGGCACCGAAACACGGGTCGGGCGGTTGGTCGAGCGCGCCGCGAAGCCGATTCTTTCGGGCGGAGACCGTGCAGCCGGAAGGGGCCGCTACGTGTACTGCGTGATTCGAACGACCGTGCCGCTCAAGTTCGGCGCGGTCGGTATCGACGACCAGTGGCCCGATGTCTACACGGTCAATTACCGCGATATGGCGGCAGTGGTGTCCGATGTGCCTGTCGTCCCGCTCGACTCCACTCGCGAGAACGTTCTGGCTCACGAGCGCGTGAACGAGCTCGTCATGCGCGATCACACGGTGATTCCGATGTCCTTTGGCACCATCTTCAAGACGCGAGAGGACATTCTCGAGCTGCTGCGGTCGGCGTACGACGCGTTCAACGACGTGCTGAACAAGATGGAGGACAAGCTCGAATTCGGGCTGAAGGTGCTGTGGGAGCGCGACGAAATCGTGAAGGTCATCGAACAGGAAGACGAGGACATCCATCGCCTGAAGAGCGAGATCTCGTCGCAGAAGGGATCCACCTACTTCGCCCGGATGCAGTACGGACGCCTTATCGACACAGCCCTCCAGCAGCGATCTGAGCGGTACGTTGCCGAATTCCTGCAGCGTCTTCGCGACGTGTCGGTGGCCTCGCGTATCAACCGCGCCATCGGCGACAAGATGATCATGAACGCCGCGTTCCTCGTCCAGCGCGACCAGGAGCAGCAGTTCGATCGCCGGATCAAGGAGATCGCGTCGCAGTTCGACCGCCTGACGTTCAAGTACACAGGCCCGTGGCCTCCGTACAACTTCGTGAACATACGGCTGAAGCTCGAACGCGCGGGCCAGCACTAGTCGCGCCTTATGTTGACGTCGTTCATCGGCTGGGTACTCCGAACGGTGACCGCGGCGGCGGAAGCCGAGATGGACGACGACGTGGCGCTGCGCGAGCAGCTGCTCGAGGCGGAGATGCGCCGCGAAAACGGGGAGATAACCGACGAGCAGTTCGGCGAGATCGAAGCCGATCTGCTGAACCGCATCCGTGAAATCCGGGAGCGGCGGCAGGGGGGATCGGGTCCGCTGACGCTCGGCGGTGCGCAGCCGATTGACCTGTCCGGCGATACCGACGTGCAGATCGAGGCGAGCGTAACGGGCGACTTTCATGAACACCACGATGCGCCGCATACCACGGTCATCGAGGTCGCGCCCGGTTACGAAGAGCAGGTGTCGATTCTCGATCTCACCCCTGGACGAGCCGAAGGGGCTCGGCAGCCTGGACTTCCGCTGTCTGCACCTCCCGATAGAGCGACCCGGACGCGTCGAACGACCGCGACGGTCCGAACAGCCCGAACGCGTCGCAGGACATCCCGGTCGTGACTCCGGTGCTCACATATGTGTACTGCCTGGTGCGCGCGGCCAGACGTCCCTCGCTTCGTGGCGTACCGGACGCCATGCCGGGCAGTGAAGGCGTTCGCCTGCTCGAACTGCCCGAGACTCCATCACGCCGCGGCGCCCAACGCGACTGGCTCGTGGTCAGCAGCGTGCCTGAAGCGATGTACGGGGAGGACGCACTCGAGCACCGGCTCCAGGATCTGGAGTGGATCGGACCGCGGGCGCTGGCGCACGAGGCGGTCATTGAACATTTCCTTTCATCCGATGCAGTACTGCCGATGCAGCTGTTCGCGCTCTTCAAGAGCGATGCACGCGCAGTCGAACATATCGTCCGCAACAGTCGCCGTATTGGACGAATCCTGCTGCGGATCGAGCGGCAAGTCGAGTGGGGACTCCGGCTGATATGCGATCCGGGCTCGTTGGAGACGGCGAGGCAGCCACGTCCCCCGCGAGCCACATCCGTTCAACCCCGACGTATCGTGTCGGGCGCCGACTATCTCGTCCGCAAGCGCAACCAGCGCGACCAGTCGCGAGTCCTGTTGCAGCGCGCGCGGGCCGACGCGAGTCGTTTGTACCGCACCATAGCGGGGGAGGCGAGCCGGGCACGCCGCCGAAGCGACGTCGAACGCGCGGCCCCCGGGGCACGTCTGCTTCTCGACGCCGCGTTTCTGGTGCCGGCGCGGCGGACGAGAGCATTCCAGGCGATGGTGCACAGACATGCCGGCGCGCTCGAACGGGCTGGGATTTCGGTGTCGTTAACCGGTCCCTGGCCCCCTTACAACTTCATCTGATGGCACGGCGCCGCAAACCCGAGCGCACCGTGGCCGCGCGTATTTTCGACAATGACGAGGCCTCGGTTCTCGACGTCGTGGACAACGCGCTCAACAAAGGCGTCGTGCTGAGCGGTGATCTGACGCTGGCGCTCGCGCACGTCGATCTTGTCTATGCGCGTCTGTCCGTCCTGCTCTGCGCCGCAGATCGGGTGCTGCCGAGCGAGGGCAGGAAGGTTGGACTGCGGCGTCGGACGCAGACACGCACGCGGCGGACATGAGCGTTTGCGTGTACGCTCTCGCAACGCGCGGCGCGCGCCGCGCCGGCGTGAAAGGCCTTGCGGGGGAACGGCTTCGAACCATCACGCTCGGTCCAATTGCCGCCATTGTCGGCGAGGTGACCGCTCGCCCGCGGCCAACCGTCGCAAATCTGCTTCGGTACGATCGCATCCTGACCGAACTGTGGGCCCGGAATGACGCCCTGCTCCCGGTACGATTCGGCACGATACTGGCCGATTCGTCGGAGCTCGATCATGCTGTGACGCTGCGTGGAGCCACGTTGCGCAGACGCCTCGCGGTTGTCAGGGATCGCGCACAAATGACCGTTCTCGTTCCGATCCGATATCCGAACCGCCGACGTGCGCCTCGTCGGCGCGCCCGTTCCGGCGTCGAGTACCTGCGTGCGGCAGGGCCGGCGCGCGATCTTCCTCAGCTCGCCCAGCTTCGTCCGGCGATACACCGGTGGATCAGGGACGAGCGCATGCAGATGCGAGGGAGCATTGCGACCGTCTATCACCTCGTGCCGCGAGGTGCTGCCGATCGATACCGCTCGGCGCTGGAGCGCGCTGCACGCGAGGCGGGCATCCGACTGCGCGTGCTGGGTCCGCGGTTGCCGTATGCTTTTGTTGATGCGTAGGCGCAACTGAGCTGGTAGCCGGAGGTCTTCAGGCCTCCGAGTAGCGGGTGGCTGGTAGCCGGAGGCCTTCAGGCCTCCGAGTCTCGAGAGGTCGGTGGCAAAACGGCACAACAAACGTCCGGCGCGTGGAGGATCAAGGAGTCGTCCGACAGCTCCGAAGAGAGGTCGTCGGATGACGACGACGTCTGTCCGGCGGCAGACGCAGCGAGGACGTGTCGTAGCGACGGCGGGCGGGCTGACCGTCACCGAAGTGGCGGAGTTGAAGGAGCTGCGCAAACAGCTCGAGCGCAGCGCCGCGAACCAGTCGCCGCTGCGCTGGAACGCGAATCCGGAAGACGTGCAGCGCTCGGTCGCACAGCTCGTGCTGACGCTCGTGGACTTCATCCGGAAGTTGCTCGAGCGGCAGGCGATCCGACGGATGGAAGGTGGAACCCTGACCGAACAGCAAACCGAGGACGTTGGTCGGGCGCTCATGCGTCTGGAAGAGACCATCCACGACATCGCAGCGAAATTCGGCATCAAGCCCGAAGACCTGAATCTCGATCTTGGTCCGGTTGGGAAGCTCGTCTAAGCGGGGTGCGCGGTATGAGGCGTGACGCTTGCGCGATCAGCCTCATCCTCGCTTACTCAATAACTGCTGTCGTCACGGTCGACGTCGGACTCCGCCCTGTCCGGGTCGATATCCTCCACGCGCTCGCGGCCGACGGCTTCACTGTGGTTGCGCTCGTGCGGCAGGTCTGTGCCGGCCCGGTCCTGCTCTTCGTCGTTTGACGAACGGACGTGGTCCTGTTCCATGTCGCGAGTCTTATCGTCGTTGAAGCTATCGACGAGATGATCGTCCTTGCGGGGCTCAGCCATGAATTTTCCTCCGAGCCGATTTCCCGCAATGGTGGTGCCATCGCTGTTCGCGGCGCGCGCTCCCGATCGCAGTTGGAGACCCATTGCCGTGCGCGCGAACCCGGACTCGACGAACGATGTCGAAGCCGGATGGCCAACAGCCGGCTGGCCATTGATCGCCTCGATCAACAGACCGCCGAGCGCCGTTCCGAGATGCCGCAGGATCCGTGAGACCTCTTGAGTCATCTGCAGCCGGCGGGGTTCCTCGTCCGGGCTGAAAAGGAGAAGCTCGTGTTCGTTGCGCCGCAGAAACGCGGCAGCAAATCCATCGACGAGGATTACTCGAGCGCCTGCTGACCGAGTTGGTCCCCGGCTGCCCTGGTCGGCCGTTTCCGACGCCGGGTGCAGCCATTTGATTACGGTGCCATATGGATTGGCCGGATCGGTTGCCGCGAGCAGGATCGTGCGTCTTGTCTCCGGCAGTTCGCGCATATGCCGGAGCTGCTCAACTGCGGCGGGCGTCGCAAACTGAGCCGCCCCGAGGCCGGCGATGAAGTATCCGCGGCGGACTCTCCCGGCCTCCTCCAATGCCTTCAGCACCGGATAGACGACCGAGAATCCGCCGACGTTACCTTCGGCAGCCATCGTTTCGCGTGTCACGATTCCGTGGCGCATCAGCATCTGTTGAGCCGTCGCTGCGCTCCACTCCGTCACTGAAGGTCGCGCGTCGCCCGGGACGTCGACGAGCGACCAGCGCCCCTCGGCTGTCGGCGGGACGAGCCGACGCGATTGGAATCGACGGTCCGGCGCGCGATGCCTCTTCTGTTCGTCGGGCCCGCGAATGAAGGCACGCAGGGGATGCAGTGTGTCGTTGGTGACCTCACCGTTCCAGACGAGTTCCCATAGTGCGTCGACTGTTTCCTGCGGGAATCCGCTGCCAGTCGCCTCATGGATGGCGGCGAAGAAGGATGCGCCGTGCGTCTGAAGATGGCGCGCGATCGCACGCGCGCGGCTCTCGCCAGGAGCTCTGGTCGCGGCGTGGGACGCCGGTGATCCGAGTCGGAGCCGGTGGATCTGGTCCGTCAGGTAGAGCGCAATCCGGCCGTCGCGCGCTCCGAGCGGTTCGACGCCAACCCATACAACCTCGCCCGCTGCCATCAGCGTGTCCAGCTGCGCGGGCTCGTAGTCGTCCACCCTGGCTGGCAGCACTTCCGATTCGAGAACCGATGCGGGGATGGGAACGCCCTGTAGTTGTTCGATGGCGTCCAGCAGCGCTTCCGGCCCTCGGCGGCCGGTCGCGATGCCGTGCCAGGACACCAAGAATCGAGCGAACGCATCGGTGTCGACTGGTTCGATCTCGCGGCGGAGGCGGGCGAGAGAGCGGCGCCGGACCATGTGCAGCACGTTCGCGTCGATCCACTCACGCTCCGTTCGGCCGGGGCGGAATTCTCCGTGGATGACTCGCCCGTCTCGCGCGCCTCGCTGCAGGAGCGTGTCCGCGCTTGCGGCGTCGAGTCCATACCGCGCCGCGAACTCAGCGGCCGTGAAAGCGCCATGTGATCGCGCGAACCGCAGCACCAGATCTGCGGCCGGATCCTGTGCGGGTACCAGCAACGCCTCGGGCACCCCTGGCGGAACGCCCACGCCGACTGCGTCCCGATACCGGGCGGCGTCCTCCACAGCGATGAACCTTTGTTCGCCACCAATAGCGACGGAAACGATTCGACCTGCCTCTTCCAGAGTTCGAATCGCGCCCGCAACGTCGGGAAGCGCGCTGCGGGAGACGATCTCGTCGCGGCTCAGGTCGCCGATGTGAAGCAGGAGATCGTGCAGCGAATCAATCGTTCGAACTCTGTACCTTTCGTCCAGATGCTGCAGCTGCTGCTCAACGGCTTCATGAGCGGAGGCATCGAGCAGATCGCGCAGCTCGGCGTCTCCAAGGAGCTCGCGCAACTGGGCCTGGTCGACCGAGAGCGCCTGCGCGCGCCGTTCGGCCAGTGGAGCATCCCCGTCGTAGATGTAGTTAGCAACGTAGCCAAACAGCAAAGAAGCGGCAAAGGGCGACGGCGCCCGTGAGTCGAGCGCGATCACCCGCATCGTGTGCGCCGAGACGTTTCGAAGTGTCTCGACGAGCGCAGGCATGTCGAAATGGTCGCGAAGAATCTCGCGATAGGTCTCGAGAATGGCCGGAAAGGATCCATAACGCGACGCGACGGCGAGCAGATCCGTGGCGCGCTTGCGTTGTTGCCACAGCGGAGTTCGCTTTCCGGGCCGCCGGCGCGGGAGGAGCAGCGCGCGAGCGGCGGTCTCACGGAAGCGCGCTGCGAAGAGAGCTGAAGACGCGAGCTGCCCGACGACCAGGCGCTCGACCGAATCGGCAGGAGGCAAGAGCAGCATCGGGTCCGGAGGCTCGTCGGTTGCGGGAAAGCGCACGACGAATCCTTCGTCTCCCCACATCACGTGCACGTCGGCCTCTGTGCGCCGCCGGATTTCGGCGCTCGCCGCCATCGCCCACGGTGCGTGGATGCGGCTTCCGAGCGGAGACAGAAGACACACGCGCCAGTCGCCGAGATCGTCGCGGGAGCGTTCGATGACTATCGTGCGATCGTCCGGTACGCCTCCCGATGCGGCCTGGTCGTCCAGGTAGCGGAGCAGCATCTCCGCCGCTGCTGGCTCGAGGGCGTGCCGCCTAACGAGTCGGTCGACGGCGGCCATCCGCGGCATCGATCGAAGCTCGCGCACGAGTCGGCCGATGGCGTAGCCGAGATCCACCGGGCGTCCTGCCTGATCGCCGTGCCAGAAGGGCATCTTGCCCGGCTCGCCTGGCGCCGGCGACACGAGCACGCGATCGTGGGTGATCTCCTCGACCCGCCATGTCGACGCACCCAGCGTGAACGTGTCGCCAACCTGGGTCTCGAACACCATTTCCTCGTCGAGCTCGCCGACGCGCACAGGACGTTCGGCGCCCGCGAGAAACACACCGTAAAGACCCCGGTCAGGAATCGTGCCGGCATTCGCGATCGCAACCCGCTTGGCGCCCTCCCGTCCGACGAGTTTGTTGCGGACGCGATCCCATGTGACGCGGGGCCGCAGCTCGGCAAACGCATCGGACGGGTACCGTCCCGCCAGCATGTCGAGCACGCCTTCGAACATCCGCCTGCTCAGCGTCGCGAACGGTGCAGCGCGGCGCACGGCAGCAAACAGGTCATCGGTCGCCCATTCCTCGGTGGCCACCATCGCAACGATCTGCTGCGCGAGCACGTCGAGAGGATTGCGGGGGTATCGTGTCGGTTCGACCGCACCCTCGTGCATAGCGCGCGCGACCGCGGCGCACGCGACGAGGTCGCCCCGAAACTTTGGAAAGACGATCCCTTCGCTGATCGCCCCAGCCCGATGCCCCGCGCGTCCGACACGCTGGAGTCCGCTCGCCACCGACGGCGGCGACTCAATCTGCACGACCAGGTCGATTGCGCCCATGTCAATGCCGAGCTCGAGGGCCGACGTCGCTGCGAGCGCACGGATGCGACCCTCTTTCAGCAGGTCTTCGACTTCCGTGCGTGTCTCGCGCGCAAGCGAGCCGTGGTGCGCACGGACCAACGGCTCGCCGGCCAGATCGTTCAGCGCGGCGGCCAGACGCTCGGCTAATCGGCGATTGTTCACGAATACCAGAGTGGACGTATGCGACCGAATCAACTCGAGCAGCCGCGGATGCACGGAAGCCCAGACGGAGCGATCACTGCGGCCCGAACGATCCGAACGGTCCGATCGACTTCGTTCTTCTACTGGCAGCTCGATGCGCAACTCGATGCGCTTGGGTTCCGAGGCATCGACGATGGTGACGGGGCGATACGTGGGAAGCTCGCCTTCGGCGGCAAACTCTTGGTGCAGGTCGTTGACCCCAGTCTCGACAGGATCGCCGCGAGGCATTGTTCTTACCGGGCCGGATCGTGCCTTCGCCGGCTTTCGACGAGGTGAACCGCTCCCTCGTCTCTCGGCGCCACCCAGGAATCGAGCCACCTCGTCAAGCGGCCTCTGGGTCGCGGATAACCCGATCCGCTGCAGACGTCGAGCGCGTTCTTCCGCATCAGTACGACCTGGCACGCGCAGCGCCTCGAGGCGCTCGAGCGACAGCGCAAGATGAGCGCCGCGTTTGCCCGGCACGAGCGCGTGAATCTCGTCGATGATGACCGTATCCACGTGCCGCAGCCGCTCACGTGCATTCGACGTGAGCAGCAGGAACAGCGATTCGGGCGTGGTGATGAGCACATCGCCAGGGTCGCGCAGGAACCTGGCGCGCTCGCGGGCGGGAGTGTCGCCGGTTCGAATAGTGATCTGCGGGACGGTTACAGCTATGCCCCGGGAGCCTGCCGCGGCCGCGATGCCGGCAAGCGGCACGCGCAGGTTGCGCTCGACGTCTACCGCCAGCGCTTTGAGCGGGGAGACGTACACCACCCGACATCGTCTGTCCCGAGAAGGCGCCGGCTCGAACATCAGCCGGTTCAGGCACCACAAAAATGCAGCCAGCGTCTTACCGGTTCCGGTCGGCGCCAGAATCAGCGTCGATTCGGCTCTGGCGATTGCGGGCCATCCGAGCCGCTGCGGTTTGGTGGGCGCCGGGAACGCGGTGGAAAACCACGCGCGCACCGCTGGATGAAATAGGTCGAGCGCCTTCCCAGCCACAATTTTGATTGTAGTGGGCTGGTTCACCCGGCCGGGTAAACGCGCCGGCCAGCCGATCCGTATAATCAAAATCATGGGTGATGCCGGAGAAGGACTCGTCGACGCGGAATCCCGCCTCGCCGAGCGCATGGAAGAACGGGAAGACGAGAAGAAAAAAGCCCGCCAGATTGCAAAGAGCGGTGACCCCGAACGTGTGCGGCAGCTCGAGTCCTGCCGTCTGGCGCGGACGGAGCTACAGCGCCAACTCGAGGTTTCAACGCATCAGATCCGCAAGCAGCAGCTCGGACAGGCAATCGCCGAGCTCGAGCGCCGGATCTCGCAGCTGTCGCGATAACGTCGCGTTGATGAAACCGGAGACCCGGAGACCTGAAGGTCTCCGGCTACCTCCAAGTCTGCACAGGGTAGCCGGAGGCCTTCAGGCCTCCGGTCCGCGCTGCAACAGATCCGCGCTGACCCCGAACTCTCCAAGAATTTCGCGCGCCCGCTCTAAGCCGTCTACATCGAGATGAGCCGGCCAGTGTGCCGGCCGGGGCGGCCGATCAAGGGATGCGGCCTCGCGAAGCACCTGCCGCCAGGCGTTCGCTGCGGCATCGACGCTGGCATGATCCCGCCACCATGCGCGGCCCGCTTCTCCCAGGCGGCTGCGCAAGGCCTCGTCCGACGCCAGTCGCCGAATGGCGAGTCCTAGGGAATGTTCCTCGTCCCTGAGATCGACCGAGACACCAACAGGCGGGGTGACTTCCACGCCCCGAGCTCGCCAGGTTTGAGGGTCGAGCATCGGCCAGTCGGACGAGGCTTCGGTCTCGAGTACGACAACCGGCCTGCCGGCCCCCATTGCTGCAAGCGCAAGGGTCTGTGCCGTGCCGAAGCCCGGCCAGTGCAGTGTCAGGATTACATCTGCACGCGCCATGACGGCCTCGGCGTCGTCAATCAGCAGGCTTGCCGACAGGCGCCCTTCTTCGGCGTGTGCGAATGCACGCCGGGCCACCTCAACTCGATCGTTCGCAAGCACTCCGAAGACTACTTTTTCGGGACCTGAACTGCGCTCTGGTCGTCGATGCTCGCGACGAGGGTTGCCCGCTTGCACCGGCACCGGCGCGCATCGAACGCGCGCGTGAGGGTATTCGTCCTGCAGCGCCTGCGCGACGCCCGGATGGGTCGCAACAGTGACGCGCGAAGCGAGTACCTGGCGCACGCAGCATTGGCCAGTCGTCGCTACGGATGTAATCGGTCCCATGGGCGAGATACGGTGGATGTCCGGCGTCGAATGTGAACTCGGCGACGTAATGTTGGAGACGGCCGGCATGGATGAGCGCGCGGGCGCGGCTGTTATGCAGAGTCCGTGTGCGGAGCAGCAGCACACCGCCGTACCCAAACAGGTACGGCCAGACGAAGCGATGAGCGGCCGTGTTGTCCAGTTCGAACACGCACAAGTCGTACGGAACGCGGAAGTGCTGCCAGACGAAGTCGTGCGCATTCGTCTCTGTGAACACGTGCAGCTCGTGATCGCCGCTGAGAGCGCGCACGAGCACCGGCGTGTCATCGAATGGATGAGCGGTGGCTTCATCGCTCGGGCGAAACCACGCGAGCCTCATCGGGTGGCGTCCTCAATTGACGTGTTCATGTGGTTCTAATAGCATGGAGGCTTGAGAAACTCTTCACAAGCGCGATTGGGCGCACGTGAAGAGGTCTCGTCCGAGGCCTGCATCTAAACCCCGGGCCGTTGCGGCCCGAGGCCGACAAGGAATTTCCCCGCATGGACGGCTGGCTTGGTGTAATCATCATGATCGCGCTCGGCGTGGGCTTCGCCACGCTGATGATTGGCCTCTCCCTTCTCCTTGGGCCTCGCAACCCGACTCCCGAAAAGCTCGCGCCGTACGAGTGCGGGATGCCCGCCGTGGGCGACGCGCGTGAGCGCCACTCGGTGAAGTTCTACCTGGTCGCGATGATCTTTCTCCTCTTCGACATCGAGATTGCCTTTCTCTATCCTTGGGCAGTCGCGCTGCGCGATCTTGGCTGGCCTGGATTCGTCCAGCTGGTGACCTTCTTCCTGATCCTGACGGTTGGCTACGTGTACGTGTGGCGCAAGGGGGTCCTCGATTGGGGTCCTGCCGCGCGCGTGCGGCGCCAAACCGATCGGCAGGCAGCGTAGCCGAATGGCACAGCCCGACGCCCATCTGCACGGTCTCGATTCCGAGCTTCCGATCATCACGACGACGGTCGAAAAAATTGTCCAGTGGGCGCGCCGGTCGGCAATCTGGCCGGCGCAGTTCGGGCTCGCATGCTGCGCGATTGAGATGATGGCGATGGTGGCGAGCCGCTACGACATCGCTCGCTTTGGTGCGGAAGTGTTCCGCGGCTCTCCACGGCAGTCGGATCTGATGATCGTGGCCGGCAGGCTGTCGCGGAAGATGGCACCCGCGATGCGCAGGGTCTACGACCAGATGCCCGAGCCCAAGTGGGTCATCTCAATGGGCGCCTGCGCGTCGATCGGCGGCGTCTTCGACAACTACGCCATCGTCCAGGGCGTCGATCAGGTCGTGCCTGTCGACGTGTTCGTACCCGGCTGTCCGCCTCGTCCCGAATCGCTCATCTACGGGATCGTTCAGCTGCAGCAGAAGATCGCACGGTCGAGGGCGTAGGAGGCGATGAATTCGCACCAGGTGATCGAAACCCTCACACCGCTGGTGCCAGGCGCGTCGTACGAAGCCGGGGCCAGCATCGACTTCGCGACGCTGTACGTTCCTGCCGGTCGTCTGGTTGATACGTGTCTGGCTCTCCGTGACACCCCATCACTCCGGTTCAATGTGCTCGTCGAGGTGACGGCCGCCGATTATTTTCCGCGCGACCCGCGCTTTGAGGTCGTCTACCACCTGCTGTCGGTTCCCAATCGGCTGCGCCTCCGCCTCAAAGTCCGGGCATCCGCCGATGCGGCGATACCGACTGTGCAGGGTGTCTGGCGGGCGGCCGGCTGGCTCGAACGCGAGGTCTGGGACATGTTCGGCGTTGTGTTCGACGGTCATCCGGATCTTCGGCGCCTGCTCATGCCGGACGATTGGGAAGGCCATCCGCAGCGCAAGGACTATCCCGTCCAGATCCGCAAGGCTCCACAGACCTACGAGCCGCTCGAGATCAGCGAAGAGGAATTCAGGGCAAATCTCGAACGGGACCGCCTGAAACGGACGCACTGACGTGGCAGAGCTGCACACCGAGACGATGACGGTCAACATGGGACCCCAGCATCCCAGCACGCACGGCGTGCTGCGGCTCGTGCTGGAGCTCGATGGCGAAGTCGTTCAGTCCGCCACACCGTCGATTGGATATCTGCACACAGGTATCGAGAAAACCGCCGAGCAGAAGAAATGGCAGCAGGTGATACCGCTCGTAGAGCGGATGGACTACCTGGCCGCACAGTCGAACAGCCTGGCCTATGCGCTGAGCGTGGAGAAGATGCTCGGCCTCGAGATGCCGCAGCGTGTCAAAGACATCCGCGTGCTCATCGCGGAGCTGCAGCGTATCGCCAGTCATCTGATCTGGCTGGGCACACACGCCATGGAAATCGGCGCGGTGTCGATGCTGTTTTATGCAATCCGCGAGCGGGAGCTCCTGATGAACATCAACGAGCTCATCGCCGGCTTCCGTTTCTTCCCAAGCTACATCCGGATCGGAGGGCTTCGCGAGGACCTGTCGCGCGGGTTTCATGAAGCTGTGAACGCGTTTCTCGATCGCTTTCCGAAGAAGCTGGACGAGTACGAGGGGCTGCTGAACAAGAACGACATATTCATGCGGCGCACGCAGGGGGTTGGGGTCGTTTCACAGGAAGACGCCTTTGCGTGGGGCCTGCTCGGACCGATCGCGCGCGCATCCGGGTCGAACTACGACGTCCGCAAGTACTTCCCGTACTCCGGGTACGAAACGTATGACTTCGAGGTGCCCACCGCGGTCGAAGGGGACGTGTACGCACGGTATCGCGTACGTATGAAGGAGCTGCGTGAGTGCGTGAAAATCTGCCGACAGGCGATTAAGCGCATCACCCCGAGTGGCGCCTGGGCCTGCGACGATCCTCGCGTCGTGCCGCCGCCGAAGGACAAGGTGTACACGGAGATGGAAGCGCTGATTCAGCATTTCCTGATCTATTCACAAGGGTTCACCGTACCGGCCGGTGATGTGTACGTGCCCGTCGAAGGACCGCGAGGCGAGCACGGTGTGTATGCGGTGTCCGATGGCACGAACCGGCCATGGCGAATCAAGATGCGCGCGCCGTCGCTTCTTGCGATTCAGGCGCTGCCCACCCTCATCAAGGGGGGCCTCATCGCTGACGTCGTCGCCGTCATCGGCTCCAACGACGTCGTCATGGGGGACTGCGACCGGTGAGCTTTCATCCGCGCATGGAGTACACGCCGTCGAGGTTCCATGCGTCGGCGCGCACGTTACTCGAGCAAGGACCGGACTTTGCGTACACGCCCGAGCATCAGGCGAAGTTCGACGCCAACGTCAAGCGGTACCCAGCCGACCAGCGGAAGTCGGCGATCCTTTACGCCCTGTATCTTGCGCAGGCGCAGCAGGGTTATCTGACGGCGGCCGCGGTGCGGTATGTCGCCGATCAGATCGGATGCACGGCGGCGGAGGTCGAGGACGTCGTGTCGTACTACACGATGTTCTTCACCAGACCGGTCGGCAAGTACGTCCTCAACGTCTGTCGAACGCTGTCCTGTGCGTTGATGGGCGCCGAGCGCGTCACCGAGGCGCTCAGCGAAGCGATCGGCATCAGCCCTGGAGAAACGGATCCGACCGGCACGTTTACGCTGCTCGAGGTCGAGTGTCTGGGCGCATGCGATCGGGCGCCGGTCGTGATGGTCAACGACGACTGGCATGAACGGCTTTCCCCCGAACAGGTCGTCACGTTTCTCCAGCAGTTGCACGCACGGGGCTACGCGTCGCTGACCGGTTGCCATCTGCACAAAGAAGAGGAAAAGCGACAGCGATGACGTACGAGCCGATTCTGACCAAGTACGTCAACGAGCCGAATTCCTACACGCTCGACTTCTACCTGCAACGTCAGCGTGGATACGAGGGGCTGCGAAAGGCGCTGTCGCTGCAGCCGAACGACATCATCGAACAGGTGAAGGCTTCGGGGCTGCGCGGCCGCGGCGGTGCGGGCTTTCCGACCGGCATGAAGTGGCAGTTCGTCCTCAAGGACACGCCGAAGCCGAAGTACATCTGCTGTAACGCGGATGAAAGCGAGCCTGGCACCTTCAAGGACCACGTCCTGATGGAGCGCAACCCGCACCTGCTCATCGAGGGTTGCGCGATCGCCTGCTATGCGATCGGCGCAAAGATCGCCTACATCTACATTCGCGGCGAGTTCTACCACGTTCAGGAGATTCTCGAAGCGGAGATCGAGCGGGCGTACAAGGCCGGGTATCTTGGCCGCAACGTTCTCGGCAGCGGCTTCGACTGCGATGTTTACGTGCACCGTGGCGCCGGGGCGTACGAAGCCGGCGAAGAGACGGCGCTCATCGAATCGCTCGAGGGGAAACGTGCACAGCCTCGCATCAAGCCGCCGTTCCCTGCAGTGGCCGGTCTTTACCAGTGCCCGACCGCGGTCAACAACGTCGAGACGCTGTGCAATGTGCCGCTCATCGTGCTGAACGGTCCGGAATGGTTCGCGAGCCTTGGTCCCGAGAAAAACGGCGGCCCAAAGCTGTTCTGCGTTAGTGGCCACGTGAAGAAGCCCGGCGTGTACGAAGCGTCGATGAATACCACCTTGCGCGAGCTGATCTACGACTATGCCGGTGGGATGATCGACAATCGGCCGCTCAAAGCCATCATTCCTGGCGGGTCATCGGTGCCGCTGCTCCTGCCGGAGCAGCTCGACATCCCCGCGAGCTTCGATCACATCCAGAAAGCCGGGTCGCTGCTGGGCTCGGCCGGACTGATCGTGATGAACGACAGCGTGTGCATGGTGTGGCTTGCGATGAACCTGCTGCATTTCTACCGTCATGAGTCGTGCGGCAAGTGCACACCGTGCCGAGAGGGGTGCGACTGGCTGTTCAAGCTTCTGGTCCGCCTCGAAGCCGGCGAAGGGCAGCAGAAGGATCTCGATCTTCTGCTCGGCGTCTCCAACAATATCGTTGGCAAGACGTTGTGCGCGTTCGGGGATGCCGCTGCGACGCCTGTGCTCTCGACGATGAAGCTGTTTCGACAGGAGTACGAAGCACACGTGCGCGAAGGGCGGTGCACGCTGCCCGCCGAGTGGCGGGCAAGACAGCCGATCTTCGCTGGAGCTCATTAACGCGCACATGGATCTGAGGTTTCTCGTCCAGCTCGGCATCATCGGCCTGACCTTCTTCATGCTGATCAACGCATCGGCATTGCTCGTCTACGCCGAGCGGAAGGTCATGGGATTTATGCAGCAGCGATACGGTCCATACCTCGTGGGCCCGCACGGGGTGCTGCAGCCGCTGGCCGACATCCTGAAGCTGCTGATGAAGGAGGAGCTGCGGCCGAAGGGCGCCGATCGCTGGCTCTTCACGCTGGCGCCGGTCCTGTCCGTGACCGCGGCGTTTGCCGCGTTTGCTACCGTGCCCTGGGGCGCCGAGACCACCTTGTTCGGCCTGCTCGACGAGCCCGTGAAGCTTGGCGCGGCCGATGTCAACGTTGGGGTGCTCGTCGTCTTCGCCATCACTTCGATGGGTGTCTACGGCATCGTTCTCGCCGGCTGGTCTTCGAACAGCAAATATTCCCTGCTCGGCGGACTGCGTTCGTCGGCACAGATGATCAGCTACGAGCTGTCATACGCGACGGCGATCGCTGCGGTCATTCTGCTCGCGGGTTCGATGTCGATACGGGAAATCGTGGACGCACAAGCGGGTTCGTGGTTCAGTATCGTGCCGCGCTGGTACGTCTTCCTGCAGCCGCTCGGGTTCATCATCTACATGATTGCGGGCGTGGCTGAAACGAATCGGGCGCCGTTCGATTTTCCGGAGGCGGAGCAGGAGCTCGTGGCCGGCTACAACACCGAGTACAGCTCAGTCCGCTTCGCGTTGTTCCCGCAGGCCGAGTACATCAACATGACAACGATGGCCGCGGTCGCGACGAATTTGTATCTGGGCGGCTGGCACGGACCGTTTCTGCCGGTCGAGTACGGCTGGATCTGGTTCCTCTTGAAGGTTGGCGCGATTCTCTTCCTCTATATCTGGGTTCGCTGGACCGTGCCTCGGTACCGGTACGACCAGTTGATGCAGTTCGGCTGGAAATGGCTGTTCCCGGCGGCGGTGGTCAACCTGATTCTGACCGCAGCAGCCGTGCTGTATTTCAATGCCTGAGACGCTCGTTTTCTATCTGCTCTCCGGCCTCGCGATCGTGACGTCCGCGCTGGTCATCGGCCAGCGCAATCCGATGTACAGCGTGCTGTTGCTGGTCGCATCCTTCGGCGCACTCGCCGGGCTGTACATTCAGCTCGACGCGCCGTTCGTCGCCGTGGCTCAGATCATCATCTACGCCGGGGCTGTGATGGTGCTGTTCCTTTTCGTGGTCATGCTCCTGAACGCGCCCCAGGAAGATGCGGCGGAGTGGGATCGAACGCATCCACTGCGGCAGCCGGCATTCGCGCGGTTCGGCGCCCTGCTGGCGCTGCTGCTTGTCGTCCAGCTCGTCTGGGCGCTGCTGACCGCGGCGGGTACCGACGCCTCCGTGGGGGCCCGTGCCGGGTCGGAAACGGTCAGCTCTGTGCGGGGGCTCGGACGGACGCTGTTCACCGACTACGTGTTCGCGTTCGAAGCGACGTCGATTCTGATCCTCGTGGCGATGGTCGGCGCGGTCGTCCTTGCGCGGCGGGAAGGCGACCAACCGTGATTCCGCTCGGGCATTACTTGATCGTCTCGGCCATCCTGTTTTCCATCGGCACAGCAGGCGTCTTCCTGAGGCGGAATCTGATCACGATCCTGCTGTCGATCGAGATCATGCTCAACGCTGTGAATCTGAGCTTTGTCGCCTTTGGACGGCAGCTCGGTTCTTATGACGGCCAGATCATCACGTTCTTTGTCATCGCCGTAGCCGCGGCGGAAGCTGCCGTCGGTCTCGCTATCATCATTGCGCTGTACCGGCATCGCGAGTCGCTGAATCCGGACGCATTCACCTCCCTCAGATGGTGACAGTGTGCTCGCGCTGATTCCCCTCTTCCCCCTGATTGGGTTCGTCATCAATGCCGCGCTCGGGCGTCGTCTGCCGAAGGCTATTTCCGCTGCGATCGCGTCCGCGGTAATGGTCGCCTCCTTTGTCGTGTCGGTGATGAGCGTACTGGCTCTCGTCGGTCTGCCCCTCACCGAACGGGTCATGGAGCAGACCGTCTACACCTGGATCGCGTCCGGCGATTTCGTGGTGGATCTGACGCTGCGGCTCGATCCGCTTGCGGCGGTCATGATTCTGGTCGTCACGGGGATTGGCGCGCTCATCCACATGTACTCGACTGCATACATGCACGAGGAGGTCGACAGCGAGTTCGCGCGCTACTTCTCCTACTTGAACCTGTTTGCCGCGTTCATGCTCGTGCTGGTGCTCGGCGCCAATTTCCTCGTCATGTTCGTTGGATGGGAAGGCGTCGGGCTCTGTTCGTATCTGCTGATCGGGTTCTGGTTCAAGAGAAAGTCGGCGGCCGACGCCGGCAAGAAGGCTTTCGTCGTCAACCGGATCGGCGACTATGCCTTTGTGCTGGGAATGCTGGTGCTCGTGGTGCGGTTCGGCACGCTCGACTTCCGCCAGCTCTCCTCCGTCGTTGCCGCGTTGCCGCCCGAACAAGGGATGTTCGGCGTTGTGTCGATTGCGACACTTCTGCTGTTCATTGGCGCCACCGGTAAATCGGCGCAGATTCCGCTCTATACGTGGCTGCCTGACGCGATGGAAGGTCCGACGCCCGTCTCAGCGCTCATTCACGCGGCAACCATGGTCACGGCGGGTGTCTACATGATTGGCCGGAATGCCGTGCTGTTCAGTCATGCGCCGGCTACGATGCTGATCGTCGCGATCATCGGCGCGCTGACGGCACTCATGGCGGGGACGATTGGGCTGGTGCAGAACGACATCAAGCGCGTGCTGGCGTACTCAACGGTGTCGCAGCTTGGCTTGATGTTTCTGGCGATGGGGATGGGCGCGTTCGGCGCCGGCATCTTCCATCTCTACACGCACGCGTTCTTCAAGGCACTGCTGTTCCTGGGCTCGGGTGCCGTGATTCATGCGCTCCACGGCGAGCAGGACATTCGCAACATGGGCGGGCTCAGGCGGTATCTGCCGATCACCTACTGGACGTTTCTGATCGGGTCGCTTGCGATAGCCGGCGTACCAGGACTGGCGGGCTTCTTCAGCAAGGACGAGATCCTGTACCAGACCTACCACGCCGGGCACTGGATCCTGTGGGGCATGGCGGCGGTGACGTCGCTGCTGACGGCGACGTACATGTTCCGGCTTGTGTTCCTGACTTTTCATGGCGAACGACGTGAGGACGCGCACCTCGCACCGTTGGCTTCGCATGTGCACGACGCTCCGCCTGTCATGGCGCTCGTCCTGATCGTGCTGGCGATCGGATCTGCAGTAGCGGGATACGTCGGCGTTCCCTCTGTGCTTGGCGGCCAGAACCGGCTTGGAGAGTGGCTCGAGCCATCGTTCCAGCCTCCGGGCGAGACCGTGGCCCGAGGCCTCGAGGCCACCGCACCAGCGGTAGCTGGAGGCCTTCAGGCCTCCGTAGTGGAAACGGAAGCCGAGGCTGAAAACGCGGCCCTCGAATTGAGATTGATGGCCATTTCGAGCGCCATCGCGATTGCCGGAATCGCGCTGGCGGCGTTCATCTGGTTGCGCCGCCGCGATCTGGCAGCGGCAATTGCAACGCGCTTCATGGGTCTGTATCGGTTGTTGCTGAACAAGTACTACGTGGACGAGGTGTATGACGCTGCGGTCGTCAAGCCGATCCGCACTGGCTCCGAGCACGTGTTGTGGCAGGGAGTGGATGTCGGAGTGATCGACGGGGCGGTCAATGGAACGGCACTCGTCGTTGCGACCAGTTCAAGCGTGTTGCGCCGTCTGCAGACCGGCTCAGTGCGCGCGTATGCCGGCTCGATGTTCATCGGCGTCATTGTCATTCTGGGTTTTTACCTATGGAGATGAAGCAATCAACTCTGTCATGCTCCTGACGCTTTCCTGGTTGTTGCCCGTCGCCGGCGCGCTCGCCATGCTGTTCATCGGAAACGCCGACGGCCGACGCAACGGCGTGATTCGCTGGCTGACGCTCGCGGTTGCGGTCGCGACGTTTGCCGTCACCGTGGTCGTCTGGGCCGGTTTCGACGGTGCCTCGTCCGAGTTCCAGTTCGTGGAGCGACATCCGTGGATTCCAGCGTTCGGCATCGACTATTACCTCGGCGTCGACGGCATCAGTTTGCTGCTCGTCGTGCTGACCAGCTTTCTCACGCCAATCGCGCTGCTGTCCTCGTGGGGCTCGATCGATCGGAAGGTGAAAGAGTTTTCGATGTTCATGCTGGTGCTCGAGGCCGCGATGATCGGCGTGTTCGTCTCCCTCGACCTGTTTCTCTTCTACGTGTTCTGGGATGCCATGCTCGTCCCCATGTATTTCCTCATAGGAATCTGGGGCTACGACCAGCGCATCTACGCAGCCATCAAGTTCATGCTGTATACGATGGCCGGCAGCGTGCTGATGCTCGTTGCGATCCTCGGCCTTGCGTATCTCCATAGCGCCGCGACCGGCACGTATTCATTCGATCTACTCAAGCTGTATACGCTGGACATTGCGCCTCGGACGCAGGTGTGGTTCTTCTTGGCCTTTACGGTCGCATTCGCGATCAAGGTGCCGCTCTTTCCGTTCCATACGTGGCTGCCAGACGCTCACGTGCAGGCACCAACCGCCGGCTCGGTGATCTTGGCTGGTGTGCTGCTCAAGATGGGGACGTACGGGCTGCTGCGTTTTTCGTTTCCGCTGTTTCCGGACGCGGCTGCGTATTTTGCGCCCGTGCTCGCCGTCCTCGCAGTCATCGGCATCGTGTACGGCGCGCTCGTGGCCATGGTGCAGCCCGACATGAAGAAGCTGGTGGCCTATTCCTCGGTGAGCCACCTTGGCTTCGTAGTTCTCGGTATCTGTGCCATGAACCTCCAGGGTGTGCAGGGCGCGATTTATCAGATGCTTGCGCACGGTGTGAGCACCGGTGGACTGTTCCTGCTCGTCGGCATGCTGTCCGATCGGCGGCACACACGACTCATCAGCGAGTTCGGCGGGCTCAAAGCGGTGGTGCCGCGGCTGACCGCGGCGTTCATGATCATCACGCTGGCGTCGATTGGACTGCCTGGCCTGAACGGATTCGTTGGCGAGTTTCTGATCATGTTGGGTGCGTTTCAATGGGACGCGCGGTTCGTTGTTGTTGCCGGACTGGGTGTAATCCTCTCGGCGGTTTACATGCTGTGGATGTTCCAGCGGGTCTACTACGGCGAGGTGACGCACGAGGAAAACACCACGCTGCGCGATCTGCTGCCGCGCGAATGGGCAGCGGTCGTGCCGCTGTGTGTTGTGGCCTTCGCGATGGGCGTGTTCCCGACATTCTTCCTGAGACCAATGGAGGCGTCTGTTGACGCCATCGTGCAACGCGTCCAGCAGGGCCAGACGCTTCGCGCTGAGCGAGTTGAAACCGCCGAACGTGCCGAACGCCTCGAACGCTCCGCCTTCGCTTTGCGCACGAGTTTCAATAGCAAAGCGACGGCGAGACCTCGCCATAGCTCGCTGGAAGCACAGCGGGCGAAGGCGGGTCCGAACGGTGATTGATGCTGAGCTCCTCCTTTGACGCCGTCGTGCCGATGCTGTGCGTGACGATGGCGGCGCTTGCCGTCATGGGCGCAGAGGCTTTCCGCGCCAAGGATGAAAACATGCCGCTCGGCGGCCTTGGGATTATCGGACTCGTCGGTGCCGCGATTGCGGCGGCGCTGCTGTGGAACCGCAATACTTCCAGCTTCGGAGTGATCGTCGCGGACAATTTCGGTCTGTTCGTCACGCTGGTGCTGATCATTGTCGGCGTGCTGACGTTCATGTTCTCGGCGCCGGTGGTGCGACGCGACGCACTTCCCAAGGGCGACTACTACGCGCTCGTGCTCTTCTCGATTGCCGGCATGATCATGATGGCGGTCGCCAACGACCTGCTGGTCGTGTTCATTGCGCTCGAAATTCTGTCGCTTGGGGTGTACGTCCTGACGGGCATCCGGCGGGAGGATCCGCGTGCCACCGAGGCGGCGCTCAAGTATTTCCTGCTCGGCGCGTTTTCAAGTGCATTCTTTCTTTACGGCATTGCGTTCACGTATGGGTTGACCGGCAGCACGCGCCTCGATCGCGTGGGGACGTATGTGGCGGCCCAATCGATGAGCGACAACCCGCTGCTGGTTGTGGCGCTCGGCCTGCTGCTCGTCGGTTTCGCGTTCAAGATTTCGGCCGTGCCGTTCCACATGTGGACGCCCGACGCGTATGAGGGGGCGCCAGCCGTCGTTACCGGTTTCATGTCGACCGGCGTCAAGGCGGCTGCATTCGCAGCGTTTGCGCGGGTGTTTCTCTCGGCATTCGAGCCGTTCAGCGACGAGTGGGCGCCGATGGTATGGCTCCTGGCGGCGGCCACGATGATCCTCGGCACGGTTGTCGGCGTGGCCCAGAGCAACCTCAAGCGGATGCTCGCGTATTCGAGCATCGCGCACGGCGGCTACCTGCTCGTCGGTCTCGTTGCCGCCAACGACGTGGGAAAGGCGTCGATCCTGTTTTATCTGCTCGCGTATGCCGTCACGAACCTCGCTGCATTCGGTGTCATCGCGCTGCTCGGTGCCAAAGACGATGGGCGTGATGATTTGAGGGATTACAGCGGCTTGTGGCATACACGTCCGGCGCTTGCCGCGCTGATGACGGTGTGCCTGCTGTCGCTCGGCGGGCTGCCGCCGACCGCCGGCTTCATCGCCAAGTGGTACATCTTCAGCGCCGCGGTGAGCGCAGGCTATTACGGCCTGGCGATTATTGGCGTGCTCACCAGTGTGGTGTCCGTGTTCTTCTATCTTCGCGTGGTCGTCATGATGTACATGGCGGAGCGACCGACAACGGCGCCGCCGCCGGCGGTGCCAGCGGTCGGCATGGTGGCGCTCGCTGTTTCGGTCGCCATCATCTTTTTTCTGGGGATCCTGCCGACACCGGTTCTGAACCTCGCGGCCGAATCGATCGCGACGATCTTTTAAGCGGCGCCGCGTCGGGTCCGTACGCGAGTCACAGATTTGCACGAATGTTCGTACGCCGTCGCTGCGCGTGTCCGCAGTTCCTGATCGTGGCAAAATGATCGCGAGTGAACGACTCAACTCCGGACTTCAGCCGCCAGGTCGAGATCGCGGAATCGGAGGTGAAACGGCTGGAATCCGAGTAACAACATGTACTTCGCCGGCCGGCTCCCTCGTCCGCCATGGGAGACCCGCACCCGCGTGGACGCGCTCATCAAGCAACTGGATCGCCAGCACCTCACCAACTACGCGGAGCGGTTTCGATTCAACACGCTGCAGACACGCTACGCCAGATTCATCGACCTTTGGGATCGGGGACTGCGGGCGCGCGAGGAAGGGCGGCGAGGGCCGTTTGCGCAGCCGAAGGCTGCGGCGACGCCGCAACGGGTGAACGATCGCGTCGTTTTCGTCACCACGATTGCCGATCCGCTTCGGGACATGGAGAAGGTGCAGGAGATGTACGAACGCCTGACGCAGGCGCGCAAGGAGTCACAGGAGAATTCCGCACCCGTCCCGTTCCACAAATTCGTCGACATGGTGAGGAAGCAGCTTGGCACCCTGAAGGAAAAGGGTGGCCAGGAGGTTGCGTTTCGCGTGGCGTTGAAGGATGGGAAAGTCGCCTTTACTGCGCGGGCGATGCAAGGAAAGCTGAAATCCGAGGAGTGAGCGGTGAGGGCGCGAGCGCATTGCGCCCGGCGCCGCGTGGCGGCGCCGGGCAGGTCAGAGCGTGGTTCTAAGCTTTGGTGACGTTCCCCGCCTGCGGACCTTTAGGACCGTCGACGATCTCGAATTCAACCGCCTGGCCCTCGTCAAGGGACCGGAAGCCGTTGCCGCTGATCGCGGAGTAGTGTACGAACACATCACTGCCCCCGTCGCGTTCGATAAACCCGTAGCCCTTGGCGTTGTTGAACCACTTGACCTTGCCTGTAATACGCATCGTTCTTCTTCCCTTGCTCGAACAGTAAGCTTCGAGACACAAAAAAAGACCGCGAGTGCTTGCGCGGCCTCGACTTCTACGCAGATCCTTCGACTCGACTCAGATTCGCCCCGAGCGTGTCGAGGGGTGAGAGAACGCCCCTTAACGCAGGCCTATCCTAAGCGCCTGCCCTATGGCTGTCAAGCCGCCCTCGCGTCGCGCGCGCCTCGGCGGACGCGGGTGCATTTATGCGAAGAGCCCTGTTGAGCGTGTCGGACAAGTCGGGAGTGGCCGAACTGGCGCGCGAGCTGGTGCAGCGCGGATTCGAGCTGGTATCAACCGGCGGCACCGCGCGCACGCTGCAGGACGCGGGCCTCGCCGTCACGCCGATTTCGGAGGTCACGAAGTTTCCGGAGATGATGAACGGACGCGTCAAGACGCTCCATCCACTGGTGCATGGCGGCATTCTGGCGCGTCGCCGCCGAGCCGAGGATCTGGCGTCTGCGGCAGCCCACGACATCACGCTGATCGATCTCGTCGTCGTCAATCTGTATCCGTTCGTTCGGGCGGCCGCGAATCCGGATACACCGTTCGACGTATTGATCGAAGAGATTGACATCGGTGGACCAAGTCTCGTGCGCGCGGCGGCCAAGAATTTCGAGGACGTGCTCGTGGTCGTGTCGCCGGCCGATTATGCGAGGGTTGTCGAGCAACTCGATCGCGCTGGCGGCCCTACTCGCGAATTTCGCTTTGAGCTGGCGCGCAAGGCCTTTGCGCATACCGCGGAGTACGACAGCGCCATTGCCTCCGCCCTCTCGACCGTCACGACCGGCCCCGACGGCTTCAGTCGCGCAAGGGCAGCGGCAATGCCCGCCGTGCTGCTTTCCGACCTCCGGAAGGTACGTGATCTGCGCTATGGCGAGAATCCGCATCAGCGTGCGGCTCTTTATGAGCGATCAGGAAGCCCCTCGGGGTTCAGGCTGCTCCAGGGAAAGGAACTCTCCTATACCAACCTCCTGGACCTCGATGCAGCCGCAAGGATCGTGGGCGAGTTCGACGAGCCCGCCGCCGTCGTCATCAAGCACACGAATCCGTGCGGGGCGGCGACGGGCAGCGGCGCCGCAGATGCGTACATCCGGGCACGTGACGCAGATTCGCTGGCTGCGTTCGGCGGAATCGTCGGTTTGAACCGATCAATCGATGTGGATACGGCGCGAGCGATCGCGTCGACGTTCATCGAAGCGGTCAGTGCACCGTCGATTGAAGACGAGGCGCACACGTTCCTCCAGGCCAAGCCGAACATGCGGGTAGTCGTTCCGGATGCCGTCCAGCTACCAGCGACCCCTTCGGCCGAAGTACTCGAGATGCGCTCAATTGTGGGCGGCGTTCTCGTGCAGACTCGCGATGTGGTCCGCGAGGCGCACGCACCCTGGCCTTCTCAGGGCTTGAATGTTGTGACCAGGCGGCAGCCGACGCCGCAGGAGTGGCTGGCGCTCAGGTTTGCCTGGCGGATCTGCGCGCACGTGAAGTCGAATACGGTAATCTTCACCACCCACGATCGAACGCTGGCGATCGGCGCCGGGCAGATGAGCCGCGTCGATGCGGTCCGGGTTGCGCGCATGAAAGCGGAAGCGGCCGGGCCAGACGCGCTTCGCGGATCAGTAGCGGCGTCGGATGCGTTTTTCCCGTTCCGCGACGGTCTCGATGCCGTTGCTGCCGCGGGCGCGACCGCTGTCGTTCAGCCGGGCGGATCCGTTCGGGATCAGGAAGTCATTGCCGCCGCCGACGAGCACAGCTTGGCGATGGTGTTTACGGGAAAGCGGCACTTCCGCCACTAATAGACATCCCGTGATCTGGTTTTGCGCCGGGGATCTTGAACTTGGGTGGCGAGGATTACCGAGCTCCGACAAGCGCCCCGATGACACCGACGAGCCCGGCGACCAGGATGCCGGTCAGCCACGTGAAACGCCGATCCACGGTGGCGCGCAGATCGGCGAAATCGAGCCGCATCTCGGTTCGCAGAACATGCATCTCGCTCCGCAGCTCGCCTGCCAAGGTCTGCATTCCATTGCGCAGGTCGCTCATTTCGACGCGCAACTCGCCTGCCAGGGCATGCATCTCACCCCGCAGGTCGCTCATCTTCGAACGTAGTTCGCCGGCCAGGGCGTGCATCTCACCCCGCAGATCGCTCATTTCGGCGCGCAGGTAGTCCATCGTGCGAGTGTGAGCGTCGGACCGCTCTTCGATTTTCGTAACCCTGTCGTCGAGATCCGGCACCTCGATGCCTCCTCGAATCGGGCCACGGTGCGCCGATTCTACATCGTCGAACGGCACAGGCCGTACCAAGTGCTCGCACCGGATTTCTGCCGGGTGCAATCGGGTCATGTGGCAGAATCTGCCGCGTCGGTCGTACCGGCGTTCGGCATTTTTGTCACGTCCAATCCCGGAGCGTCGCACGGCGGCGCTCATGCGAGAAGGCATGCAGACAAGAGACATCATCGTTTCGATCGGCATTCTCATCGGAGTCGGTGGTGTAGCGGTAGCGCAGCAGGCCAGCGTGCTTCCGTCGTCGCAGGCGGCACCGGTCGAGGACCCTGTGAAGACACTCGTCGCGCGCCTCGACCTCGAGCGCTACAAAGCGACCATCAAGGGCCTCACGCAGTTCGGCGATCGACGGCAAGGCACCGATCGCAACCTGGCGGCGGTGAACTGGATTGAGGCGCAACTCCAGAGCTACGGTTGCGTCACCGAGCGGCTTCGCTATGTGTACCAGCCTCCGCCGCCTGCGCAGCCGCAAGGTCGAGCCGGCGGGCCTCCCAGCCCCGTGATTGCGAGCGGCGAAGTGCGTTTGGGCCAGGGTGGATCCCGCCTGCGCGGCATCACAAGGCCGACAGGCGTGAATAGCACCCCGGAGTCTCAGCCCGACACCGCCCTCCGCACTTTGAATACGCAGCCGAGCACGCCTGGCCCACGCGATCAGGTCTATTGCACCAAAGTCGGCACCACTCGTCCCGACGAGATGTACATCGTCGGAGCCCACATGGACGGCATCGGATGGGGAGAAGCTGCCAATGACAACGGCTCAGGCACGGCGCTGGTGATGGAATTGGCACGCGTGCTCAGCGCTCCCGATGTCCGGACCGAGCGATCGATTCGATTCGCCCTGTGGAACAACGAGGAAACCGGGTTGAACGGCGCTCGTGCATACGTCGAGCAACGGGCCGGACTCCAGGGGAGGGAGGATCCGGCAGGTTCCAAGCGATACCCCGAACCGTGGTGGCTCGGCATGATCCAGCACGACATGATGCTGTTCGACCACGGGATGCCTCGCGCCGACGGCACGGTGAGCCCCGAGCAAAGGCCTGAGGCCGACGTCAACATCGAGTTTCAGTCGAACGCCAGGCGTGCCGACGAGGCGATGAAGCTCGCGTTTTTCTTTCGTGCCGCGAACGAGAAATACGCCACTGACTACCCGGCGGCCGTCGGCAGCCACATGACCAACACCGACTCGACGCCCTTCATGGATCTGGTGCCCGCCATCAGCCTACGGGAGAACGAGCGAGGTATGCATACCGGTGGCGGGTGGAATCCCCACTGGCACCAGCCCACCGACGTGTTCACCACGTTCTCCGACAAGGACTTTCTCCTCGGTCTCAATGCCGCGCAGACGACGCTTGGTGCGGTGGCGCAATTGGCCGGGGCGACCATCGTGAAATAACGGCTCCTCGCCTATACCATCATCGGCGGCCGCGTGGAGTACGGATCAGACGGCCGCTGATTCGTCGATGCTGCGGAGGAGCTCCGCGGGTGTGACGACCGCAGGTCCGAACTTGGCAACCGAAATCCCGGCTGCCTGATTCGCCAGGCGGGCAGCCTCGACGAGCGTCGCGCCTGCCGCGAACGCTGCGGCCAGAAGTGCGATAACGGTGTCGCCCGCCCCCGTGACGTCGGATACTTCGCGTGCCACCGCGGGCAGCGAGCCCTCGAGCCCGTCACCCAGCAGCCACATCCCCTGATCTCCGCGAGTCATCAGCACCGCATCGCAGGCGGCGCGTTCGCGCAGGACCCGCGCTGCCGCACGTGCGTCATCGTCGGTTCGGACGCGCATGTTGGCGGCGATCTCTGCTTCGTGGTGGTTTGGCGTGATGACCGCGGCTCCCGAGTAATAGTCGATGTGTGGGATCTTCGGATCGACCAGGACAGGGATCTGCCGGGCACGGCCGACCTCGACAGCGGCGTGCATGACACGGGCGGTGATACAGCCCTTCAGGTAATCCGAGATCACGATCGCCGCTGCCTCTCCCGCATACTGCTGGACCGTAGACACGACGCGCTGCTCGACGTCGCCGGTGATCTCTGCGTCGCTTTCGTAGTCGACCCGCGCTACCTGTTGGTTACGCTCGGTCACGATGCGGACCTTCGTGGTGGTCGGCCGGCCGCCGTCGCTCACAAAGGCAGGCGAGATGCCGGCCTCGCGACACGCCTGCGCGAGCGTGGCCGATGCGTCGTCGGCTCCGGCCAGCGCGATGAGCGTCGCCCGACCCCCGAGGGCTGCGACGTTGTGAGCAACGTTGGCCGCCCCACCAATCCGATGACTTTCGTGGTCGAACATGACGACCGGCACCGGGGCTTCTGGAGAGATGCGGGTGACGCGTCCCGCGATGAACTTATCGAGCATGGCATCGCCGACGACGAGCACGTGGGTGCGTGCCATGCCGGTCACGAGGGTGCGCGCCCGGTCAGGCGCGATCGGCGGCAGCATCGACCGGACGCGCTGCCGCAAACGGCAGCGTGATCAGGACAAGGAGGAGCATCAGAAACTCGGAGTCACCGAAGTTGTATTCGAACAGTCCCGCGGCCAGCATCGCCGCAAGCGACGCCAGTGCCGCCGCGGCGAGCACCCGTTCGGAGCCGGAGGGTCCGCTCGCAGGCAGGCTTGACTGCCGCGCATCGGTTGCCAGCCCCGGCGACCCCCGGCGAAACAACCGAAACAGCGCGCGCGCCACCACGGCGATGAACCCGAGCCACACGGTGAGCGCGGGGATGCCGCGCTCCGCCGCGATCTGCAGCGGCACGTTGTGCAGATGGGGGTTCGTGCGGTTTACGGCGTATTCCGGCCGGTATTGGTCGTATACCCGCGGCACCATGTTGGGGCCGACGCCGGTGAGCGGATGGTCTCTGATCATGAGCGCGCCGATTTCGATCATCGCAAACCGATCCTGATTTGCGGGATCCTGCGCGTCGAACGTGGAGGTCAGACGCGAGATGAGTCCCTGAGGCGCGACCACGAACAGGGCCGCCACGATGACCGGCAGCAATGCTGTGAGCCGGAAGTCCTTCATGACGAACAGCAACCCGACGGCGGTGCATGCGCCGATCCACGCGTTGCGTGTGAACGTGAGCGAGAGAGCAACCACCAGCGCCGGCATGACGAGCGCTGGCCAGATGCGATCCCTCGAACCGAACACCAGCCGGGCTGCCGCCACACAAATGACGAGCATCAGGACGCCCGAGTAGGTCATGTAGTGGCCGAGCGTGCCCTGTGGACGCTGACCGAGATTGTCGTAGTGCAGCACGGTGTACTGCAGCACGCCGATGATGGCCACTGCGGCCCCGACCGAGATGATGACGTCAGCGACCGTGGAGGCGCGCGGACCTCGCGCGATGTCGTAGACGGCTGGCACGATCGCGAACAGCACGAGCTGTTTACTGTCCCGGAAGCTCTCGACGGGATCGAAGGAAAACGCGGACGCAACGAGCGTCAGCGCACCATATGCCAGCAGCAGCGCGAAGAACCGCGGAGTGGATGGGCGTGATCGTCCAAGGACGTGCAACATGACCCAGCACACGAGCATGACGCCCAGAAGAATCTCGGCCAGCACGATTGAGAGCTGGAGCGAGGCGACGAATCCGAGGAGCGACGCGGTGGACAGACGCTCGACGACTGCTGTCGTTCGTGCCTGCGGCACCGTCATCGTGATCGCATTCATGCGAGAATCGCCCTCAGTCGAGGCTCGGCCTCTGCGTCTGCTGCCACCAACCCCCGTTCTGCCACGGCCGCCACGTCCTCGGGACGGATTCGGCTGAGACAGCGAAAATCCCCAGGCTCACACGTTCGCTGCCGGCACGGACGACAGGGGAGCGGTCCTGCATCGATCGATTCAGCGAACCAGCGTGAATCCCGCCATGGCATCGAGCGCTCGGCGAGTGTCGGGCCGAAGAGCGCGACGATCGGCGTACGTGTCGTCGCCGCTACATGGAGAGGCCCGCTGTCACCTCCTATATACAATGCCGCCCGCGCGATGAGCGCCCGCAGGTCGTCAACGTCGAGCTGCGGGTGGGATACCGCGCGCGCAGCCCGTTCGGAACGCGTCTGTATGCGATCCATTATTGCCCGTGTGGCGCTGGCATCCGACGGTCCGGATGTCAGGATGAATCGCCGGCGCGGATCGCGCTGCGCGAGGTCCACCACGAGCGCGGCGAAGTGATCCTGCGGCCACCGGCGGAACGGATTCCCTGCGCTCACATGAAGCATGATGAGCTGGTTGTTCGGGCCGACACCAGCCTGCGCCAGCACGCGCTCAACCCGCTGGACCGCCGCCACGTTCTCGAACATTTCAACAGCGTCACGTGATCGATCGCAGTCGATGATCCCGAGCGGCGCCAGTAGCTCCCACTGCTTCAGTACGGAGTGCTGCGCGGAGAGGTCTTCAGGGCGTGCGACGACGTGGGTGTACATCCAACTGCGTCCGGCCGTACGATAACCGACCCGCATTGGGGCGCCGCTTGCCCATGTGAGCCACGAACCGCGCGGACCACCGTGCAGGTCGATGGCGACATCGAATCGCTGACGCCGCAGCGTTCGAGCGAAGGAGATGTCGTCGCGGAGGCGTTGGAATCCCGAATTTCGGGGCAGGACCATGACCTCGTTCAGATTCGGGTTGTCGCGGACGACCGTGGCGGCCGCCGGCTCCACGACATATGCGATGTGCGCTTCCGGGTATCGTCGCCGCAGCGCGCGTACCGAGGGAGTAGTAAATACGACATCGCCAAGGAGGCGCAGGCGAACCAGCAGGATCCTCATCCCTAGTCTTTTTCTATGGCGGCCTCGTCAATGAGCATCACCGGGATGTCGTCCTTGATCGGGTATACACGATGGCACTGGTCGCATTTGAGGGCGGTGTCGTTCTTGACCAGCCTGACGGGAGTCCTGCAATTGGGGCATGCGAGGATTTCGAGCAGTTCGGCGTCTACGGGCATGGGGCCTCCAGGGCACGACCGGTCGAGACGTCTCGAACTATAACATCTTGAGCTAAAATCCTTTACTGTCATGACGTGCCGCCGCATCATCGCGTGTCCGTCCCTTGGGCGCTTTCTCGTGCCGGGTGCGTTCGCTGTCCTGCTGTTGCTGCCGGTACCGCCAGCCGCCGCTCAAACTGCGAACTCCTACTTCGAATTCCTGAACGCCAGGCGGCTCGAAAACCTTGGCGATAACGATGGCGCGCTGGCCGCGCTGCAACGCGCGGCGAGTGCCGACCCGATGTCGGCAGAAGTCCGCGCGGAAATCGCGTCATTTCAGTTGCGCCGGAACCGCCGCACCGAGGCCGAGGAAGCAGCGCTCCAGGCGCTGAAGCTCGACGAGGGCAGCGTCGAGGCGCATCGTGTGCTCGGGTTGCTGTACGCCGCCAACGCCGATGCGCTCAACGCGCGCACAGCGCCGACGCAGTTCGAGGCGACGGCGCGCCAGGCGATCAGCCATCTGGAACGTGTCGCCGCTGATGCGTCAGCGGGCCTCGACATATTGTTCTCCCTCGGACGGCTGTATCTGGTCACAGGCGAGGCGACCAAGGCCATCGACGCGTTCAATCGCGTGCTCATACAGAATCCCGGTTCGGTGCAGGGGCGCGTGTCGCTGTCGCAGGCGTACGCGGCGATCGGCGATCTGAAGAATGCCATCTCCGCGCTGGACGTCATCGTCGACGACGAGCCGCGCGTCGCGTCTACGCTGGCGCAGTATCAGGAGCAGGCGGGCCTGCTCAAGGAAGCGGTCGACAACTATACGCGTGCCATCGCGATCGATCCGACGAACCGCGGACTGAAGTTCCGTCGAGTGGCCGCACTGTTCAACGCTCGTGAGTTTGAGCGCGCCGCGACGCTGGCGGCCGAAGCGCAGACCCAGCACGCCGACGATCCGCGCTTTCCACGGATTCGGGCCCGGGCGCTCTTCGAGCGCGGTCAGGTGCAGCAGGCGTTCACGGTGCTCGAACCGACCGCGAAGGCGTTTCCGCGGGACACTGCGACGCAAGTTGCTCTCGCTGATTTGTACAAAGATGCTGGTCGCGACGCCGATGCCGAGAGGACCCTGCGACAGTTCATCCAGGTGGACCCCGGCAACGCCCAGGTCCTCAATCACCTTGGCTACATGCTCGCCGAGAGCGGCCGTCAGCTCGACGAGGCAGTGCGGCTCGTCCAGCGCGCCCTCGACATCGATCCCGGCAATCCGTTCTATCTCGATAGCCTCGGGTGGGCGCATTTCCGTCGCGGCGATCTCGAGGAGGCAGAAAAATATCTGTCGCCAGCGGCGGCGCAGCTGCCGCGCAGCGCTGAAGTGCAGGACCATCTCGGCGACCTGCTCGCAAGGCGCGGTCGCTGGCAGGATGCAATCACCGCGTGGACTCGGGCGCTCGAGGGCGAGGGCGAAGCGATCGATCGGGGCAGCATCGAAAAGAAAATCACCGACGCACGATCGCGGCTGCGGTAGTTCAGCAATTCAGTAAGTCAAAAGTCAAAAGTCAAGAGTCAAAGGTTAAACGCTGTAGGAAATGCAGAATGCCCATCGGTCCGTTTGCATTTTGCATTGCGCATTGTGCATGACGGCGATGCTGGCGTTCAGCGCCTGCGGCGCGCGCCGCATCGCGCTCCCGTCAGACCCCGGAGCACCCCTGCCGGACTTTGCCGACGTGTACCGCACGCTGACCGCATCGTGTGGCGGCGTTCGCACGTTTACCGCGGAGCTCGGGCTCTCGGGTCGTGCCGGAGGGAATCGCGTTCGTGGACGCGCGATAGTGGGCTTCGCCCGGCCCGATTCACTGCGGCTCGAAGGCGTCGCACCGTTCGGCCCACCCGCTTTTATCCTCGCTGCGCGCGGCGCGAATGCGACACTGCTCCTGCCTCGCGACGATCGAGTAGGTACGAAAGGCGCCGCCCGATCAAATCCTGGAGGCGCTCACAGGTGTCGCGCTGTTGCCCGCCGACTTGCAGGCAGTGCTGACCGGATGCGCTGTCCCGATCGCAACGCCGGTAGCCGGAAGACTGCACCAGAACGGGTGGGCGTCGATTGATCTTGATGGCGGCGCGATGGTCTACCTGGAGCGCGAGGGTGCGCAGTGGCGTCTGCGTGCGGGGCAGCATCGCGAGTGGCAGATCGAATATCCGTCGTGGCAGGGGACGTTTCCCAGCGCCGTCCGGCTCATATCGCTTCGTCCCGGCGTCGACGTCGACCTCACCGCAGCGGTGTCACAGCTCGAAACCAATGTGCAGATCGATGAAGCGGCGTTCACCGTGGATGTTCCCCCTGGCGCGAGCGAGTTGAGCCTCGCGGAGCTTCGCCAGGCGGGGCCGCTTCGGAACTAAACAGAAACGCGTCTTTGCCTTACGAGATGCCGTTTGGCACGTGCCTGGGTGAGCATGCCTCTACTGACTGAAACCGCCACGCACGACACTAGTACCTGACAGGATGGAGCGACGACGCCACGGCACGCGGCCGGTGATCGTTCGCGCGTACGCCAAGATCAACCTGGATCTTCGCGTGCTCGGGATGCGCCCCGACGGTTTTCATGAGCTCAGGACCGTCTTTCAATCCGTCTCGCTGCACGACACGGTCGCGTGCATTCCCCGCGAGGGGCCGTTTGCGATTGAATGCTCAGCGGCGGGAGTTCCACTGGACCGATCAAATCTGATCTGGCGGGCCGCAGAAGCGTTGTGGCGCGCGCTGCGGCGGAGCGGGCCCATTTGCGACGTCGGTGTGCGGCTCGAGAAGCGAATCCCGCTGCAGGCGGGCCTTGGCGGCGGCAGCGCCGACGCAGCCGCGGCGCTCGTCGGATTGGCGCGAACCTGGAACGTGCCGCTCCGGCCGGCGCAGTTGACCGATGTGGCTGCGACGCTCGGCGCCGATGTCCCGTTTTTTCTGGCCGGAGGCACGGCTCTCGGGCTTGGCCGCGGCGACGAGGTGTATCCGCTCGCCGACCTCCCGCGGCACTGGATTGTGGTGCTCGTTCCCGGCTTTGGCGTCTCCACGAGTGAGGCGTACCGGCTGGTACGATGCCGAGCGGGACCTGGCGCGGGGCCCGATTCTGCGCGAGCCGCAGCACGTGCCCGGGCCGTGGCCGTCCCGATCAGCGCAGATGATCAACGATCTCGAAGTGCCAATCGCACGGCATCATCCGGAGATCGACCATATGAAGGCTGCGCTGCGTCGAGCCGGTGCGGCGGCAGCCGCGATGTCGGGCAGCGGGTCGGCCGTCTTTGGCCTGTTCCAGAAGCGGAGCGACGCGCTCGCCGCCGGAAGTCGCCTCGACGGTTCAGGGTGGCGCGTTCTGCTCACCGAATCGCTCGGCCGCGGGGAGTTCGCGCGGCTCAGCCAGCCGCGATCATCGATGATCGACGCCTGATGATTTGAGTATTGGAGAGCCTGGTACCCACGACTGCTATCATCGATAGCTGATCCAATCGCGATCTGAGTCTTTCGAATACAGGGTCGCGGATAGATCGTCGCGGATAGATCGTCAATGACCAGATCATCAATGGCCCAAAGCTTGTGCGTGGGGCGGCCCTCGACTAAACTATCCGTTTGCGCCACCCTGGCCGACGGCTTTAGAGGGATCCCGTCATCTCTACGACTGTGGTGGGGCGTGGCCAAGCGGTAAGGCGCGGGACTTTGGATCCCGTATTCGAAGGTTCGAATCCTTCCGCCCCAACCAGCCCCTGACGGTAGGTTTGTCGCTCGGGGCTTGGTACATGCGACCCAGCGATGCGACGAACTCTGAGTGGTGAAGGCTTGACCTCGACCGGCTTCAGTGATCTGAAGGTGTTTTCCGGCAGCGCCCATCAGACCCTGACGAAGGAAATCGCCGAGTTTCTCGGCATTCAGGTCGGGCAGGCGAGGCTGCGCCGGTTCCCCGACAGCGAAGTCTCGTTTCAGATTGACGAGAATATCCGCGGGGCCGACGTGTTCATCATCCAGCCCACGTGTGCACCCGTCGATTCGCACATCATGGAATTGCTGGTGATGATCGACGCGTTCAAGCGGTCGTCGGCTGCGCGCATCACCGCGGTGATTCCATATTACGGGTACGCCCGGCAGGACCGTAAGGACAAGCCGCGCGTGCCGATTTCGGCCAAGCTCGTGGCGAACCTGCTGAGTGCGGCGGGCACGAACCGGGTGCTCACGATGGATTTGCACAAGGCGCAGATCCAGGGGTTCTTCGACATACCGGTCGATCACCTGTTTGCCGCGCCGGTCATCATCGAGTACCTCGGCCGGATCGAGAGCCCGAGGCTCACGATCGTGTCGCCGGACGCAGGGGGCGCGGAACGCGCCCGAGCGTACGCCAAGCGTCTCAACGCCGAACTGGCAGTGATCGACAAGCGGCGCACCGACGACGGTACGACCGAGGTGATGAACGTGATCGGCGACGTAGAGGGGCGCACGTGCATCCTGCAGGACGACATCATCGATACCGCAGGTACGATACAGAAAGCGGCGAACGCGCTGAGCGCGGCGGGGGCTGAACGCATACTTGCGTGCGCGGTGCATCCCGTACCTGTCTGGACCGGCGATCGACCGCATCCAGAGCGCGCCGCTAGATCAGATGATCGTGACGAACACGATTCCGCTGCGAGGCGAGGCACAGCAGTGCAGGAAGATCGTCGTCCTGTCGGTGGCTCGACTGCTGGGACAGGCGATCAGGAGCATTCACGAGGAGACCTCGGTATCGTCGCTGTTTGTATAGTGGATGATTGAGATATGGACGCAATACTTGAAGTAGAAAAACGAGACGGTCAAGGAAAAAACGAGGCGCGGCGTCTCCGCGCGGCGGGCCGCATACCTGCGGTCGTGTACGGCAGCCGACAGGGGAAATCTCGCGAAGCCGTTCCGGTCGCGGTCGATCCCAAAGAGGTGATGCGGATCCTGCACTCGGAATCGGGGGCGAACACGCTGATCACGCTGAAGCTGGATGGCACCGAGTCGCGCGTGATGGTCAAGGAGTACCAGCTCGATCCCGTCACCCAGAAGTTGCTCCACGCTGACTTCTTCGAGCTGGCGATGGACCGCGCCATCACCGTCACGGTACCGATTGCCGTGCGAGGTGAGGCGGCGGGCGTGAAGCAGCAGGGCGGCCTTCTCGATTTCGTGACCCGCGAGATAGAGGTGCAGTGCCTGCCGACCGACATTCCCGAGCGGATCGAGGTCGACGTGACAGAGCTGATGCTGCATCAGGCGGTCCGCCTGCGCGATCTGCCGCAAAACCCCAAGTGGAAGGCGCTGAACGATCCGGATACGATGATCGTTCACGTGGTCGTGCCCAAGGTCGAAGAGGCGGCGGCGACGCCCGAGGCCGAGGCGGCAGCGGCGGCTGCAGTGGCTGCGGCGCCGGCCGAGCCCGAAGTCATCAAGAAGGGCAAGGTCGAGAAAGAAGGCGAGGAACCGGCGAAGAAATGAACTGCGGATTGACGTAAATCCGTCAATTCATGAAGCTGATTGTCGGTTTGGGCAACCCCGGCGACGAGTATCGCGACACGCGGCACAACGTTGGCTTCATGGTTGCCGATACGATCGCGACGCGCCACGCCCTCGGCTGGCGCCATCGAGATCAGGTATTGTTGGCAAAGAATTTCGGGGCCGACGCGTTTCTCGTCGCGAAACCGCTCAGCTATATGAATCGCAGCGGTGACGTGGTCGCGGAGCTCATGCGCTACTACGGCGTCGGACCCGAGAATCTCTTCGTCATCGTGGACGAGGCGGCCCTGCCGTTCGGCCGGCTGCGCGCGCGGGCGCGTGGCTCGGCGGGCGGCCACAACGGTCTCAAGTCGATCATCGAGCGACTCGAGACGACCGAGTTTGCCCGGCTGCGGCTGGGCGTCGGGCGCGGCGATCCGCGGCGCGATCTAGCGGATCACGTGCTCGCCAGATTCGAGCCCGGCGAACGCGCGGAGCTCGAAGCGTTCATTGCCCTGGCGGCCGACGCCGCCGAGATGTTCGCCGTGGAGGGCATCGAAAAGGTGATGAACCATTACAACCCGGACGCCACGGTGCCGGAAGTCGATTGACTCCTTGCTGCCGACAAAGGCAGCCATAGTCCAGAAGGAGACTTATGAACAGGAAGTACGAGCTCGTCTACGTCGTCTCGCCCGTGGCGACCGACGAGCAGGTGTCGGAGCTGCACACGCAGATCGAAGGCGTCGTCCAGCGCATGGGCGGCCGTGTCGAGAAAACCGACAACTGGGGCCGCCGCAGGCTCGCCTACGAAATCGGTCACCACAAGGAAGGCACGTACGTGCTGGAAGTAATCACCGGATCGGGCGATTTGATGAAGGAAATCGACCGGCGATTGAAGGTGATCGACTACGTGATCCGTCACCTGATTGTGCGAGTCGACGAGGACGAGCAGGTGGTCGAGCGCCAGCGCAGCAAGCGCACCGAGGTGTCGCGGCGGCGTCGCGTTGCGCGAGGTCTGCCGCCCGAACGTCAGCCAGGTGAAGGACAGCGCGGCGAGTTCGACGACGAGCGCGATGAGGACCATGATGACCGGTTTGACGGTGCGGAGGACAGACGATGAACGGCAGAAAAAGTTCCGGCGGCCGTGGTCGCGGCCGGTCGTCTCAGGGACAGCAGGGGAAGGACGGCGCGCGCCGGCCGATGTTCAGGCGGCGCAAGGTCTGCAAGTTCTGCGCGGAGAAGATCGACGACATCAACTACAAGGACACGAAGCTGCTCATGTCGTTCGTGCCCGAGCGCGCAAAGATCGTCCCGCGCCGGATCTCCGGAACCTGCGCCATGCATCAGCGAAAGCTGCGCACGGCGATCATGCGCGCGCGTCAGATCGCGCTGCTTCCGTATACGAGCGAATAGAGCTTGGTCTTTCGTCTCTGGTCTCTAGTCTTTAGTGTTGGTCTGAGAACAACCAAAGACTAAAGACCAAAGACCAAAGACCAAAGACCTGAGGTTCAGAACATGGAAGTCATTCTCAGAGAGCACGTCGACAATCTGGGCAAGCGCGGCGAAATCGTGAAAGTCGCAAACGGCTACGCCCGCAACTATCTGCTGCCCCGGAACCTGGCGTTGCCAGCGACCGATGCGAACCGCAAGCACGTCGAGCGCGAGCGCAAAATCGTGGAGGTGCGCGAAGCGCAGGAGCGAAGCCAGGCCGAAGCGATTGCGTCGAAACTGGCGGCGCTGCAGATCGTTATCGCGCGTCGTGTCGGCGAGACCGACCAGTTGTTCGGGTCCGTCACGTCGGCTGACATCGCCGAGTCATTGAAGGCCAAGGGCTTTGAGGTAGACCGGCGCAAGCTCATATTGCCCGAGCCCATCAAGAGAATTGGCGATCACGAGGTCCCGCTGAAGCTCCATCGCGAAGTGACCGTTCCGCTGAAGGTGCGGGTGCTCAAGGAAGGCGAGGAGTCGGCCTAATCAAGTCACAAGTCACAAGGCACAAATCACAAGTAGGCAAATTGAGCCTTGAGCCTTGAGCCTTGTGACTTTGTGAGGCGGGGAGGCTGGGATGAAACGACAGAGCGTGGTGGTCGCGCTGATCGCGCTCGCGATCGGCATTGCGATTGGCGTTCAACTCAACCGAGCGGAAAGCCCCGTCGAAGGCCGAGCGGAGCCTGCGGGTGAGGCGTCGCCGAAAGGTGGCCAGGACCAGACCGGCCCTTACGAAGTGGTCGAAAACTGGCCAAAGCCGCTCTCGCAGCTTCGTGGGCACGAGAAATGGACCTGGGGCGCGGTGCAGGGCATCTTCGCCGAGAGCCCAAATCGCGTCTTCGTGCTGATGCGAGGCGAGCTGCCCGAGCTCGAGCGCCCGGCAGAAGTGCCGTATCCAGGCGTCGGTCCGAGCCTTTCTTTTCCTGTTTCTCAGACGCCATTTCGTAACGCCTCGGTCGGGCCGGTGAGCAGCCCGGGTAACTCCGGCAGCGACGGCTGGAATGGATGGAAAGGCAAGCTCGGCGTCGATGCGCGCTGGGAGCACTGCCTGTTCGTCGTCGATGCGGCGGGCAACATCGTGGAAGCGTGGACGCAGTGGGACGACATCTTCCGGCGGCCGCATTCGGTGTTCGTCAATCCGTACGATGCGGAAAAGCACGTGTGGGTGGTGGACGACAGGCAGCACGCGGTCTACAAGTTCACGAACGACGGCAAGCAGCTCGTGCAGACGTTGGGCGTCAAAGGCGTCGCGGGCGACGACTCGACGCATTTCAACCGCCCAACGTTTCTCACGTGGCTGCCTGACAGCACGCTGTACGTAGCCGACGGGTATGCCAACACGCGGGTCGTGAAGTTCGACAAGGACGGGAAGTTTCTGACCACGTGGGGACAGAAAGGTACGCCGCCGAACGACACGCGTCCCGGCACATTCGACGCGGTGCATGGCGTCGTTGTCGATCCCGACACGCGCCGGGTATACGTCACCGATCGATCGAGCGCCCGCATTCAAGTGTTCGACGAAAACGGCACGTACCTGGATCAGTTCCCGACCGGTTCGCCCTCCACACCACAGGTGCTGTACATGTCGGCCGACAAGCATCTTTGGATTGTCGACAACGACACCTCGAAGGTCATCAAGTACACGATGGACGGTCGTTACGTGTACTCGTGGGGCAGCCGCGGTGATTGGCCGGGCGCCTTGTGGAATGTGCACGGAATGAGCGTCGACCAGGAAGGCAATCTCTACCTGGCCGAGGTCAACAACGGGCGCGCGCAGAAGTTCCGCCCACGTTCCGGTGTGGACCAGGCCCTGATGGTCGGCAAGCCCGTTCGTAGCGCCTGGTAGCTCGCAGAGCGGTTCCAGGACCCGCAACGCCCTTCGTTCAGTGAAGGAGGCCTATGCGACCGGTTCAGCGCTGGATATTTGCGATGACGGTGTTGACCGCGGTGATCGCGGCGTCGTTCACCGTTCGGGGACAGCAACCGCCCGCAGGCACACCCGCTCAGAGCCAGGTCGATCGGGGGAGATACCTCGTCACGGTACAGGACTGCAACGGCTGTCATACGCCGTTCACGCCGAAAGGCGAGCCGGATTTGACGCGGATGTTGTCGGGACACCCTCAGAACGTCCCGGTGAAAGCCGCACCAGGCCTTCCGCTCCAAGGCGGGTGGATCGTCGCGATTAACGAGACGAACACCGCGTGGGCTGGACCGTGGGGCGTCTCGTTTACGTCGAATCTCACTCCGGATCGGGTCACGGGGATCGGCGCGTGGACCGAGCAGCTCTTCATTGCATCGATCCGAGACGGGAAGAAGGGAGGGGTCGGTCGCGAGCTTCTGCCGCCGATGCCGTGGCGGATGTACGCGAAGCTCACTGAGGACGATCTACGCGCGATTTACGCGTATCTCCGGACAATTCCCGCAGTGTCCAACCGCGTTCCCAACGCACTGCCGCCATCTGCGACACCGACAGCCAAGTAGCGCGCAAGCTTCAGCCCGCGCGCGACGGCTTCCATGGCGGAGGCCGGAGGTCGGCCGGCGGTGTCGGGTCGAACCTCCGAGGTTCCGGTCAACGTGTCGCATGGATCCTTGGGGACGGGCCGTCCATCGGTATGACTGCGCCTGATGAGCCCGTGGTCGGTCGTGATGATGACGCGACCCGGCGTGAACAGGATCTTCATCATCGTTGTCAGGCGGCCGAATAGCCGGGCGCTTCGTTCCGCCGGCTCCGTTTCGATCGGATTGCATCCCGAGTGGATTGAAGGAATTGGAGGACCGTTGAGGATTTTTCGTTTGCACGCCAAACCATGCTGACCGAAATCGTGGAACCCGGTTCATTCAATGAGACGACGGCAATGCCTTGCGAACGGTGCGACAGGAGGGACGAGTTGCCCACGACGTTCTCGGATACCAGACAGATCCCGCGCCCGGCCGCGACGAGCAGGAGCGTCGCCTGCTCGAGAGGAAGCGCCGGCACAGTCATGACTTTCGGCGCGATCTTCGCCGCGGCATAGAGTCCCAGCCAACGGTCATAGGCCACGGGCGCGCACTTGCGGTCGTGCAGAAGTAGGGTGTCGCCGGCGAGATCCTTCAGCCGGAGGGCTTTGCGTCTTGCGAATCGGTGCGTTTTGGGCAGCAGGACGGCGAGGCCCTCGTCGAGCAGTGGCTCGCTCCAGAGGCGGGAGGAATTCACAGGATCGCGCGAAAACCCCACGTCGATGCGCCGACGAAGCAGTGCGTCGGCCTGCTCGTGTGACATGAGATCGGTGGCATCGATGGACACGTACGGAAAGCGCTTCGTGTGGTGCGCCCGAACGCGGTCGATCACCCGCCAGAGTCCCGGCCCGATGCCCACCTTCACGAGACCGACGCCTTCGTCCCGAAGCACCCGTGCGACGCTGAGAAAGTCGTCGCCCGCCGCGACGAGCTCCTGCGCCTGGCGCAGAAGCCGATGGCCTGCGGCCGTCAACACGACGCGCGGACGCACGCGCTCGAACAGCGCCACGCCGATTTCCTGCTCGAGTTGACGAACGTGTCGACTCAACGGCGGCTGGGAAATGTGCAGCCGCTCTGCAGCGCGAGTGAAGTGTAGCTCCTCGGCGACGACAACGAAGGCGCGCAAATGACGGAAGTCCATCGCGGTCGATTATGCCAAATCGGTATCGACTTGTTCCGGAAAATGTATTGGACAACCGGACGCGGCGCGGCGATGGTATAGCCCCTCTGGCTTGCGCGGCGGAATAGACATGAAGGTCTTCAGCCTGGTGATCGCCCTGTCCGTACTGGTCATGCCGCTCGAAGCGCAGTGGCTGAAGATCCCCACGCCCGGCATCCCTCGGTACGCCTGACGGCAAGCCAAATCTGACCGCACCCGCGCCGCGTACCGCAGCCGGAACGCCCGATTTGTCTGGAATCTGGATACGGCCCCGCGGCTCCAAGCCTCCTACAGGCGGAAACGACGGCCTCGCGACGGGAGCGGAGGTGCTGTTCCAGACGTGGGCCGAGGCGCTCTATAAGGAACGCGCGGTTCAGAACAGCAAAGGAACACCAAGCGAAAAATGCCTGCCGCATGGCATCACGAAGGCGGTGTCAGTCCCCGAGCCGTTCAAGATCGTGCAGACATCGGATCTGATCGTCGTGCTTCACGAAGAATTCAATCACTATCGGCAGATTTTCATGGATGGCCGCAGCGTTCCGGGCAACCGCGCGCCCACGTGGCTCGGGCATTCGGTCGCTCGATGGGACGGCGATACCCTGGTTGTCGATACGACCGGCTTCGTGGACGAGACCTGGCTCGACTTTCGTGGTCATCCCGCGACCGACGCGCTCCATCTCGTGGAACGGTATCGACGCACGGACTTCGGGCATCTCCAGATCCAGTTCACTATCGATGACCCCAAGGCATACGTGAAACCGTGGAACGTCACGATGTCGTTCGATTTGCTGCCGGACACGGAGCTGATCGAACACATCTGCGAGAACGAGAAAGACGCTGCGCTCCTTGTGGGCAAGTAACACGTCATGAAACGCATAGCCGGAGCGTGTGTTGCGGGTGCAGTCGCCCTCGGGTTGCTGCTGTCGGGCTCTGCACGTGCGCAAGCGCCGCGCACTGGGGACGTCGGGCCGGATCTGTCAGGGATCTGGCGAAGCGCGAGCGATCGGTATCTCTCGAATCTTGCGGCTGACGGCGCGCTGGTGCCGTTGCAACCCTGGGCCGCGGCGCTGTACAAGGAACGTCAAGCGGGCAAGGGGCAGGGCAACCCGTCAGATCGTTGCTTGCCTCGCGGCATCCCTGGCGTGATGCTGGCGCGAGACAGACCGTGGAAGCTCATCCAGACGCCCGGAATGATTGTCATGCTGTTCGATGAGCTGCTGCACTATCGGCAGATTTTCACGGACGGTCGCGGTTTTCCAGCGGATTTTACGCCGACCTGGTTTGGCTATTCGGTCGGCAAACGGGACGGCGATGCGCTGGTGGTCGAAACGATTGGCCTCATCGAGGAGACGTGGCTCGACAACGCCGGCCATCCTCACAGCGAAGCCCTGCGCGTGACGGAGCGTTTCCGTCGTATGAATGCCGCCACTCTTAATATCGACATCACCATTAATGATCCGAAGGCATATACGAAACCCTGGACCGCCACGGTGCGCTTCGAGCGGGTTTCGGAGAGTGACTTCGGAGAGCACGTCTGTGCCGTAAAGTCCGTTTCATAACAGTCGCTGGCGTCCCCGCGCTAATTCTTCACGTCCTTCGTTGCGAGTTGAGCCATCCGTTGCTGGCTCGCATCTCACATGGATGCGTCCGGCGTTCCTGAAGGGAGCATAGTCATGACCGCTCGGCGACTCGTGCTACTTGTCCTAGGCACTCTCACATTCTTCCCGGCGAGCCTGTGGGCCCAGGCCGCTACTGGCAGCATCGCCGGCGTTGTGAGGGATACGTCTGGAGCGGTGCTGCCCGGGGTCACCGTCGAGGCCTCCAGTCCGGCCCTGATTGAAAAGGTGCGCACCGTCGTCACCGACGAGGCCGGCGCGTACCGGATCATCGAATTGAGGCCGGGGGCGTACACGGTGACGTTCACTCTGCCTGGCTTTGCCACCGTCAGGCGCGAGGGTATCGAGCTCACGACATCGTTCACGGCGGCCGTGAATACCGAGATGCGGGTCGGCGGCGTCGAGGAGACGATCACCGTGAGCGGCGAAACGCCGGTGGTCGATCTCTCCAGCGCCCGCCAGCAGACGACCGTATCGCGCGAGGTGCTTGACGCGATCCCCACGACCAAACGGCTCGGTCAGTACGCGTCGTTCATTCCGGGCGCGACCTATTCCAACCCGACCTTCCAGGATTCGGGTGGCACGGCGGGCGAGGGCGGGCAGTTCGGCGTCCATGGCCAGCGGGCGGCGGACGAGATCGTCAACATGGACGGGTTGAACCAGAACATGTTCGGCCTCGACGTCTACAGCTACAACTCGCAGACCATTCAGGAAGTCGTCGTCGAAACCGGTGGCACCTCCGCGGAAGCGATGACCGGTGGCGTGCAGCTCAACATCATCCCCAAGGACGGTGGCAACACCTGGTCGGGCAGCTTCAGCACTTCCTGGACCGGCCCGTCTCTGCAGAGTGACAATCTCGACGACGACCTGCGCGCGCGCGGCTTGCAGACCGGCGCGTCGGTCAAGAGATTTCGGGACAACGGCGGGGCATTCGGCGGTCCGATCGCGAGCGACCGGCTGTGGTTCTACACGGCCCACCGGTATTGGGGTACCCAGAAGTACATTCAGGGCACCTACTTCAACAAGAGTCCGAACAAGCTGCTCTACGTGCCGGACCTCGATCGAGTGGCCTTCACCAACTGGTATTACCACGACAACAACGTTCGTTTGACGTGGCAGGCCACGGCGCGCAACAAGATCGCCTTCTTCTACTCGCATCAAGATTCGTGCAACTGTCCGGTCGGCTTGAGCGGCATCGGCGGCGCCAACGCGATCAAAGGCACTCCGGAGTCGCGTCCCAAGCACCTGTTCAACCCGCTGAAGAACGCGGTCGCCAGCTGGAACGCCCCCGCCACGAACAAGCTTCTACTCGAAGGCACCTTCTCGTACCAGGGGCTGAAGGAGCAGACCGAGGCAATGGAGGGCGCATCGAGAATCGGGATTACCGACGTCGGGCTTGGGCTCGAGTATGGCGGCCTCGCCGGTGGGGGGAACCCCGGGGGCAACACGTTTTACGGCACCACGCAGCGGCGTTACGTCAGCCGGTACACCGGGCGCTTTGCGGCGTCGTATGTAACCGGATCGCACACGCTGAAGGCCGGCTTCATGGTGCTGCGCTACAACCTCGGCCGCGATGGCATCTACAACGACCCCGACGCGATCGACGGCGGTCGCTCCTACGTCTTCCGCAACCAGGTGCCCATCCAGGTCCGGCTGTGGGCGGTACCGTACGAGGTCCTGGAACACACGACGAACAGCGGCATCTACGCCCAGGATCAGTGGGTGGTCAGAAAGCTCACGCTCAACCTGGGCCTGCGGTACGACAGTCTGCTGGGAACCGTACCGGCGTTCCAACTGCCGGCGGGCCATTTCGTGCCCGCGCGCGCTTTCCCGGCGGCCGACAACGTACCGAATTACAAGAATCTCAACCCGCGGGTCAGCGGGACCTACGACCTGTTCGGCAACGGCAAGACCGCCGTCAAGGCATCGATCGGCCGGTTCGTGCCCTGGCTGGTCGCCACGGTCGGCAACCCCCAGAGCGGTCAACCCGCCTTCGCCACTGTCACCTGGAACGACGCGTTCTATGGTCCCGGTGACGCCCGCTCAGGGAACTTCGTTCCCGATTGTGACTTAGGGAATCTGAATGGCAGCGGCGAGTGCGGACCGTGGAACGACCGTGGCTTCGGCCAGGTCAGGGCCGGGACGCGCTTTGCGAAAGACGCCACCGAGGGCTTCAACAAGCAGCAGTACAACTGGCAGACCTCCGTGTCGCTGCAGCAGGAGTTGCGGCCGGGAGTCGCGCTCAATGTCGGGTATTTCCGCACGTGGTACGGCAACTTCCTCATCACCGATAATGCGGCCACCACCGCGGCGGACTACGATCCGTTCTGCATCACGCTGCCCTCGAACGATACCCGCCTGCCCGACGGCGGCCAGCAGCGCTGCGGCTTTTTCGATATCAACCCGGCCCTGTTCGGCCGAGTCGATAACGTGCGGACGCAGTCATCCAATTACGCCGGCCGCACCGAGGTCTACAACGGCATGGACGTGACGCTGACGGCGCGGTTCGCCCAGGGTGGGCAGTTTTCGGGCGGGTTGAGCATGGGGCGCACGGTGACCGACGCCTGCGAGCTCGCCGCGAAGCTGCCGGAAACGCTGTTCGGCACCGACGCGGCGGTCAACGGCTCTAACACCGGCGTCGCCGCGCTCCTCACGGGCGTGGCCGGTTCGTGGAGCTCGATGCTGGCGTGCAAGGTCACGCCGCCGTGGTCGGCCGGGACGCAGGTCAAGTTCCTCGTCGTCTACCCGCTCCCCTGGGACCTCCAGTTCAGCGCGATCTATCAGAACTTCCCCGGTGTGCCGATCACGGCCACCTACGCCGTCAACAACGCGATTGTCAGCCCGTCGCTCAGGCGCAGCATCTCCGCCTGCGGCGCCAACTGCGCGCCGACGAGCAGCTTCGGCAACGTCGAGCTGATCTCGCCTGGGACGGTGTACGAGGATCGCCAGCAGTCGGTGGATCTGCGATTCACGCGGGTGTTCAGGGTGGGGCGCGCCAACGTGCGGCCGAGCCTCGACCTCTCGAACCTTCTCAACGCGGGCAGCATCTACGCCGCCAACAGCGGGTTCGGCTCGCAGTGGCTGGTCCCGTACGAGATTTCGGGCGGGCGTCTCGCGCGGATCAACGTGCAGTTGGAGTTCTGACGTCGGTTTTCCGAAGACGGTAGCCAGCAGAGTCACAGTGGCGCGGGGCTCAGATTCGGCTCGCTCGTGCCTCCGTGTCCCCTACGTCGGCCTGTACACACGGTTGTGACTTGTGCCTTGTCCGACTTTTTAGTCGGTACCGTAGTGTCCGGCTTCAGCCGGACCAACGCAGCGTGGATATTCGCGGACCGCATCGGCGCCTCGTGTCACGCCGGCCTCCGATTCGCGTCGCGTCCCTCGACTTCGCTCAGGACGCCCTGAGCCTTGTCGAAGGGCGGAAAAACGCTCGCAGCCGCTCGACGACTGATTCGTCGTGAGCGGAGAGGCTCCCAACGGAGTCTGCACGGACTTCATCAGGGGCCGCCTGTTCGTGGCACGCTAGCCGGGCCGCGTTCGGCGTTTCGTCCACGGAACGTCAGCGAGTCCCTGGGGATCGTGCCGACCGCAACACCGCGTAGAATTCACCCGACAATGACAATCGGCGTCGGAAGCCGTATCGGCCCGTACGAGGTGTCTGCACTGCTCGGCGAGGGCGGGATGGGCAACGTCTGGCGGGCGCGCCACACCGCGCTCAAGCGAGACGATGCCCTGAAAGTGCTTCCCGACGCGTTCGCGTCAGACCCCGACCGACTGGCTCGGTTTCAACGGGAGGCCCAGGTCCTCGCTTCCTTGAATCATCCCAACATCGCGCATGTCTACGGGCTCGAACAGTCGGACCCTTGGACAGGCTCAGGACAGGTAGGTGTACGGGCGCTCGTCATGGAGCTGGTGGAAGGGCCAACGCTCGCCGACCGCATCGCGCAAGGTCCGATTCCAGTCGATGAGGCGCTGCCGATCGCCAAGCAGATCGCCGAAGCCTTGGAAGCCGCACACGAGCAGGGCATCATTCACCGCGACCTGAAGCCCGGGAACATCAAGGTGCGTCCCGACGGCACGGTGAAGGTGCTCGACTTCGGTCTGGCGAAGGCCCTCGAACCGGTGTCGGCTGCGGGCGTCGATGCGGCGGCATCTCCCACTATCACCTCACCCGCGATGATGACCGGCGTCGGGCTGCTGCTCGGGACCGCTGCGTATATGAGTCCTGAGCAGGCGCGGGGCAAACCTGTCGATAAACGCAGCGACATCTGGGCATTCGGGTGCGTCCTTTACGAGATGCTCACGGCCAAGCGAGCATTCGGCGGCGACGACGTGACGGTGACCCTGGCCAGGGTGGTTGAGAGGGAACCGAATCTGGATGCACTTCCGTTATCGGTGCCTACGCGCGTGCGTCAGGCACTCCGAGTCTGCTTGCGGAAGGATCAGAAGCAGCGAGTTAGCGATATCCGGGACGTACGGCTGGCGTTGGATGGTGCCTTCGAGACTAACGGAACCACACCGCCTCCGGGAGTACAGACGCCTCACCGATGGCGCGAGCGCGCCGCGTGGACCGTGGCGATCGTCTCACTGATCGCCCTCCCTCTCGTGTTGGCGATGACGTATGTGCGTTCACCAGCGGCGCCGTCGAGGTTGTCTCGGCTGCAGATTATGCCCACGGGCACTCAATCGCTGTCCCTAAGCGGTTTTGACCATGACGTGGCGATCACTCCCGACGGATCCCGCGTCGTGTACATCGGGAACAACGGGACGCAGCTTTTTGTTCGTGCGCTTGATGCACTGGAGCCGGTGGCCCTTGCGCGAGGCGAGTTGCGTGCGCCGTTCATCTCGTCAGACGGACAGTGGGTCGGTTATATCGAAACGGGACAGACGATCCGGAAAGTCGCGCTCAACGGGGGGCCACCTGCGACCGTTTTTCGTTCCTTCAGCGGTGGCTTCAGAGGAGCGACCTGGACGGTCGACAACTCGCTTATTTTTGCCAGCCTGGATCCTGGAGTTGGACTGCAGCGTGTCTCTGCTGTGGGTGGCGAGGCAACGGTCCTGACACGTCCCGACCGCGCGCTCGGGGAACAGAATCACTTGTGGCCGGAAATGCTGCCCAACGATCGCGGTGTCCTCTTCACGATCACCGCGCAAAGCGGAGGCCTCGATGCCGCGCAGATCGCGGTTTTGGACCTGGAAACGGGCATGCGCAAGGTTCTTGTGCGCGGCGGCAGCCATGCGCGATATGTGTCAAGCGGACATCTCGTGTACGTGGCCGCGGGAACGTTACGCGCCATCGCGTTCGACCTCGAGAACATGACCACCGTCGGGTCATCCGTTTCGGTCGTCTCGCAGGTGATGGCGAACCCGTTTGGCGCCATGGAAGCAAGTATCTCGACTGACGGCACGCTCGTGTATGTGCCCGGAGGATTCACATCAGGCGCAACGCGCGCTCTGGTATGGCTGGATCGCCAAGGCGGCAGGGAGCGGCTTCCACTTTCTGAGCACACTTATGCCTACCCACGTCTCTCACCCGACGGGATGCGGATGGTCGTTGTCAGTCCCGATCAGGACTATGACCTCTGGCTCGCCGATCTTCGTCGGGCCACCGTTACGCGAGCGACCTTCAGTGCTGCACAGGATTCGTTTCCCGTCTGGACGCCAGACGGGAAGCAGTTCCTGTTTATCTCGGCGCGGTCGGGAGCGCAGAACATTTTCCGACAGGCCGCTGATGGCACAGGCACCGTTGAACAGCTGACCGAAGGCGTGAACGCACGCAACACGTCATCGATCTCGCCCGATGGCAGGCACCTTCTCTTTTCCGACAGCGATGCCTCAACAGGTCTTGACATCATGATGCTGACCCTTGACAGCGGGCGGCATGTCGCGCCGCTGGTGCGGACGCCGGCGAACGAACGCAACGGAGAGATCTCGCCGGATGGACGCTGGCTGGCGTATCAATCGGACGAATCAGGCCAGATCGAAATCTATGTACGTCCGTTTCCGGCAGTCGAGAGCGGACGATGGCAAATCTCGACCAGTGGCGGCACGCGACCGCTGTGGTCACGCGATGGCCGGGAGTTGTTCTACCTGTCACCGACCGACAGTTCACTCATGCATATCGTGGTCGAACGCGGTGCAACGTGGACGGCCAGCGCGCCGGCCAGGGTGTTGGACCGTCCGGTGCCATTCATCTCCACGTACGCGGGAAGATCGTACGACGTCTCGCCAGACGGTCAGCGGTTCCTGATGCCTGATTACGTCATGCCGTCCAATTCGAGTGCTGGACCCGCGAGTCTTGTCGTCGTGCAGCACTGGTTCGAGGAGCTGAAGCGCCTCGTGCCGAACTGATGACGCTCCGCCCTCGTGCGGGTCAACGTGCAGTTGGAGTTCCGACGGGTGCGTGACCGCGGCGAAGTGCTCCATTCGAAAATGTCCGGGACAGTGTAAGTTCGAGGCGCGCTCGACCTGCCGGATCGCCGACGCCTGCGCAAGCGGCACGCACGCCGCAGGTGGAAATCGGGCGCAGCGAGGATGCCGCGGCGCGTTCCTCCCAGTGCGTTCGAGGAGCGGCGAAGCAGCTCGAACGTTTCCTGCCGCCTGGCACATGTCGTCGCGAGTCAGCTCCTACGCGCCGCGCTGGCGTCAGGGCAGCGAGCGGAGGACGATTTCCGCCGCGCCGCGCCGGCGGCGGCGAGCCGGCAGGTGGAGCACGCCTTGAACGAAGACACGCGGAAACAGATCCGGTTCCGGTCGATGCACTCTGGGTGCCCAACGCCATTCCGCCGGTTCAAGCAGGAAAATAGTCGTCGCCGCTGCGTTGTGCCTTGCGCCTTGTGCGTTGTGACTTGTGCTTCGACTAATCTTAGAACGTGTAGTTCAGGATCCGCACGAGAAACAGCACCAGCGGTACGTGCACCACGAACTGGAGCATCGAATAGTCGATAATGTCGCGGGGCTTCATCCCCAGAATGCCGACGAGCGAGAGCACGTGATCTGGCTGCAAGAGGGTAATTCATCCGCAAAGTCAGGACGATCTCGATGCCCATATTCGAGTACGAGTGCAAAGCCTGCAGACGTCGGTTTGAATTCCTCAAGCTGCCTGCAACGACGACCGCGCCGGTTTGCCCGGACTGTCGAAGTGGCGACCTGGAAAGGCTGCTCTCCAGCTTCGCAGTGAATACCCCTGAACTGAGCAAGGCGCGAGTCAAGGGCGCGCGCCGGCAGTTGAAAGAGAGCAGGGACTACAAGGACAAGAAGGTCGCCGAGGCGGAGTACGTCCAGGAACACATTCGAGAGCACACACCGGAGGACTGACCCCTCTATACAGAAACGCGTAAGTCAAGAGTCAAAGGTCAAAGATCAAATCGAGTCGTGACAGCGTTTGACTTTTGACTTTTGACCTTATGCCTTACGAGACACTGTTTATTCGACTGTTTGTCCCGGCTGCGTGCCCCACCCGAACCCATCCGAGGGCCGCCGCAGCGTCACCATGCGAACCCGATGGTCCGCGGGATTCCGTCCCGGGTTGCCGGTGATGACAACGACGTCACCTGGCTTGAGTGTTTCGCGGGTGACACCTTGTCCGCCCAGCTGACCGGCGCCTCCCCATTCCACCGCCCACCGCTGCTCCTGGCCGCCGTCGTCGGGCGCCATCACGTGGACGAACGAATGGGGATTCCGGAACATGAACTGAACGAGTTTGCCTTCGATTTTGACGGTCTTGCTCTCGTCGTAGGTCGCGGCAAAGGAGTGATGCGCGCGGGCCGTCATTCCGGCCGCCAGCAGTGTGACCGTGAAAACGATAAGAAGTGTGCCCTTTTTCATCACCGCTCCTCTCCTCCCGGCTATTGGAACATAGATTACTTAAAACCCGGACACGAGGATTTCAGCCTCGAAAGTGGCTCCAATGTTGGCGTAACGGCCCCCATGGAAAATCAACGGTGAGGCATGCGCCAACCGATGGAGCGCAAGCACTTTGCCGACCACAATCCAGTGATCGCCGCCCTCGTGGATGGCGTCGGTCGAGCAGCCGATTGCGGCGGCACAGCCCTCCAGCCGCGGTCCGCCCTCCCACTCCAGAAAGGCAAACGACGGCGGTCGCGGATGGATCCAGCCGCCCGCGAAGTATGTGGAAAGATCCTGCTGCTCCTGTCTGAGGATATTGACGGCGAAGCCCCCGGCCACGTGAATGGTCTGACCCGTTTTCGTCGTCTTGTCGACACAGAACAAGACGAGCGGCGGGTCGAGCGAGAGCGCGGTAAACGAATTCACGGTCATTGCGCGGATCGTGCCGTCTATCCTGGTCGTGATGACTGTCACGCCGGTGGCGAATTGTCCGACCGCCTGCCGGAAGAGGCGCGAGTCAATCATCGACTGTCTCGTTCAGACGACCGTCTGACGCTTGTTCAGAACGGCGCTCACATCATCCGGCTGGATCAGGTCAGGAACCGTCCAGCCGTTCAGGTCGTATTCCGCCATGCACTGTTCGGCAAATCCCTTGTATCGAGCCGACGCGCCCGTCAGGTCGGCCACCATCAGCGTCTCAAACCGGATGCTTTCGTGGTTGCCGAAGTAATTTCGCTCGTACAGCTCGTGCCGGCCGCCGAATTCGGTTCCGATCGCATCCCACAGCAGCTTCATCAGCTTGACGCGCTGTTCAGCGGTGTAGCCGTTGGACCCCCGTACGAACTGATCCAGATACGGACGCAGCTCGGGCACCTTCAAATCGAGACTGCTGGACGGCAGATAGATCAGCGCGCTCGCCAGCGTGTTCTGGATGATCTCCTTCACCTTCGGATAGGCCATGCTCGACATCACTCGATAGGCCAGGCCGTAGTCGAGATTCGGCAGAACGTAGCCCTCGGTCCACGGAATCGTGGTTCGGGCCATCGCATCGGTGAGTCCCCAGAAGAGATTGCGCCACGCGAGCACTTCACCCACCTGCGCCTGCACGCCGCGGAAGTCCTTTGCCCCCGTCGCTTCTACCGCCTTGAGCAGCAGCCCCGCCAGAAAGTCGAGCTTCACGGCCAGGCGGGTGCATCCCTGAAACATGAATCGGGGGAGGAACCCTGATCGCGGAAAGAAGTTGTTCACCTTATCGATGTCGCCGTACGCGAAGACGTTCTCCCAGGGGACGAACACCTTGTCGAAGACGAGGATCGAGTCGTTTTCATCCATCCGGCTCGAGAGCGGATAGTCGAACGGCGAGCCCATCACCGCGGCGGTCATCTCGTACGACGGCCGGCAGAAGAGCTTCAGTCCAGGCGAATCGTTGGGGACGATGCAGACGAAGGCGAACGGCTTGGTCTTGATCGGCAGCGCCCCGTTGTTCGCGATGAAGTTGTAGTGCGTCAGCGTGGACGTCGTCGCTACCACTTTCGCGCCGCTCACGATCAGGCCGCCGTCAGTTTCCTCTTCGACGTGCATGTACACGTCCTTGACCTCGTCGAGGGGACGGTCGCGATCGACAGGAGGGTTCACGATGGCGTGATTGACGAACGACACTTCCTCCTGAACCTTCTTGTACCAGCGCCTCGCGTTTTCGTCGTACGGCGCGTAGAAAGCCGAATTGGCTCCAAGTGTTGCAAGAAACGCGGCCTTGTAATCGGGGCTGCGGCCGATCCATCCGTAACTCACGCGCGCCCATTCGGCGATCGCATCACGAGCGGCCACGAGTTCCTCGGCATTTCGCGTGGCCCGATAGAAACGGTGGGTGTAGCCTCCGTTGCCGGTGTCGGTTGGAATGGTGAGGACGTCCTTCCTGGCTGGATCGTGCAGCGCGTCGTACAACCTCGCAATCATCCTCACCGTGTTCCGGAATGCGGGATGGGTGGTCACGTCCTTGACGCGCTCGCCGTAAATCCAGATCTCGCGTCCGTCGCGAATGCTCTCCATGTACTCGGCGCCAGTGAACGGGCGCGTGCGATTTGCGCTCATGATGCTTGACCCTCCAGTTCCCTGGCACGCTGTTCCCACTCGGCCATGAACCGAAACACATTTTCTGACGGGGGCTGCGGAGAGAAGGTTTCCAACCACCGTACCGGCTCGCGGCCCTTGTTGGCAAACGCGTGGACGCACCCGACGCCTGTCCAGAGCACATCCCCTGCGCGTGCCAGATACCGCTGGCCGTCCATCGTTGCTTCGACTTCGCCGCTCAGGATGAAGTATGCCTCTTCATAGGTATGGTCGTGCAGACCGATCGAGACTCCGGGCAGATACTCGATGAAGAGCAGCCGATGGTGGCGCGCCCCGAAGTTTTCATCGATCAGCCACTTCAGAAACACGCCCCTCAGGCCTCCAGCGACGATACGCCCCTCGTCCCCCGGCGGAATCTGCCCGACGTCGAAGTGTCCGAGCAGATTGCCGTCGAGACGCGAGAGGTCGAGAGGTGTCGCGTCGGCGGGAACGGTGGCGTTTTTGACGAAGAAGGTATCGCGCTCCTGGCCGGCGGGCTTCGGCTGTGGTGCGGCCATCTGCAGCCACCGCACCGGTGCCGTGCCCAGCGCCCGCCATCCGTGAACGGTTCCGACCTTGATCGCTCCGAAATCCCCAGGGCGGACCCGATACGACTGGCCGTTCACGCCGAGCACCGCCTCGCCCGCGAGCACGTAGAAACTTTCTTCGTAGGAGTGGACGTGCGGCGAAAGGGTCCCGCCAGGTGCGAGCTCGTCAATACTGAGGCCGGTGTGGACAGACCCGGTCGCGTGGTCGACCAGAGACGCATGGCGGTAGCCTTCGCTATGGCCGGCCCATCCCGGGTCACGACCGAGCGCCGCGGCGTCGAAATGACCGAAGTGGTGCATGTATTGATCTCTAGTCCGGTGGAAGCGTATAAGAACCCAGCCACGAGCGCAGGAGGTCCAGATGACGCTCCAGGGGACTGCCTTTTCCGTCGGCGAAACGCACGGGCGCGCGATGCGGCCCGAAAACGAGCTGCTCGCCCACAGTCAGGACGTGGGCTGGCGTTCGCTTCACGCCGCGATTTTCAAGGAAGCGCCGCTTCACGTCACCGAACCCGCGCTGGATCATCCGTTCATCATCTACCACCTCACCCATCCCACCGAGGTGATGCGAAAGATCGAAGGTGCCCGTCGCGAAAAGCGACTGCTCGGTCCGCGCAACATCTGCGTGACTCCACCTGGGACAGCGACAGAATGGGAACACCACGGTAACCCCGAGATCCTCCAGGTCTACTTGCGCCGTTCGCTGTGCGAAGCGGCGGTCGGCGAACTGTACGGCTGCGACGCAGCGGCGGCCGAGATTGTGCCACGGTTTGGCATCGTCGATCCCCTCCTCGAACAGCTCTCCATCGCTCTTGCGGAGGCCCTGCGCAGCGGCGCAGTCAGAGACGGCCTCTACATCGACACCATCGCGCAGATGATGGCGGTGCACCTTGCACGAACCCACTCCGTGCAATCACGTGCGGGCGCTCTACCGCCGACGCCGGTCGTCTCCCATCAGCGAATGCGGCAGCTGCTCGAGTTCATCGAGACCAATCTCGACCAGCCCCTCACGCTGGACGCGATGGCGGCACACGTTGGCATCAGCCCCCTGTATCTGGCCCGCGCATTCAAGGCCGCTATCGGACAATCGCCCCATCAGTACGTGCTCGCCCGCCGCATCGAGCGTGCGAAGGAGCTGCTGCGAAATACCGAAATGCCCATCATCGACGTTGCGCTGTCGGTGGGATTTTCGTCACAGAGCCACCTCTCGCACTGGATGATTCGACAAACCGGGATAACCCCCGCCGTCTATCGCCGGCGCGGATGAGAAGAGTTTTTATAGAAGAACGGGCCGGTAATCTTGCAGAAACATTACACGGATGCTCGAATCTTGACCGGCCGGGAGGGCAGGATCCTGTTCAGGCCGGTGGCATTTCTGTAAGACGAGGCGGTCGCCGTTCTGTAAACCCGTAGGCCCTGCCCTTTTCGGAGGCGATACCTGATGACCACGGCAAATACCCGATGGGATACCTCGTACGAATGGAAAGCCGTCACGCTGCTCGGGCTGGGCTTCGGGCTGGTAGGCCTCGATCGGTGGATCATCGCGCCGCTGTTTCCCTTCATGCTCCAGGATCTGGGTCTCAACCTCCAGGATCAGGGCAGCATCATCGGCATCCTGGGGATGGCGTGGGGCGTGTTCGCGATTTTCAGTGGGAGACTCTCGGATTCCATCGGGCACCGCAAAGTGCTCATCCCGGCGATCGTGCTGTTCTCGCTGCTCTCCGGGGTCTCGGGAATGGCCACCGGATTTGCCAGCCTGTTTGTGATTCGTCTTCTGATGGGGGTGATGGAAGGGTCGTATTGTCCAACGAGCTTTACGGCGACCGCCGCCGCGTCGTATCCGAGCCGGCGCGGCTTTCTGCAGGGACTTCAGCAGTGCGGGTTCGCGCTATTCGGGCTGGCTCTTGGACCGATCATCGCGACGCAGTTGCTGCTGGTCGTGCCCTCATGGCGTTGGGTATTAGGCATCGTCGCCATTCCAGGGCTCCTCGTCGGCGGACTCTTGTACCTCGTCCTGCGCGAGCCGGCCGATACGCAGGGCGGCCGCATAGTCGGCGCGGTCGAGCCGAGCGGGAAATGGATTGATGTGTTCAAGAGCCGCAACATCGTATTGTCGATGTGCGGGCTGCTTTGCGCCATGACGTGCGTGTTCGTGCTCGGTGCGATGGTGCCGAACTACCTTCTCGATTATTTGAAACTGAGTCCCACGCAAATGGGCTTCGTGATGTCGGGGCTCGGATTCGGCGGCTTCGTCGGCCAGTTTGCCGTCCCAGGACTGTCTGACCTCTTCGGCCGGCGGATTATGGCGGTACTGGGCTTCGTGGGTGCGACCGTGTTTGTCTACCTGCTGAAGAACACGGGCGCGAATCCGCCCATGCTCTTCACTTTGCTGTTTCTCGTCAGCTTTTGTTGTCTCGGCAACATCGCGCTCATCACCGGACCGATATCGACCGAATCGGCGCCGCCGGGACTGATTTCGTCAGCCATCGGGATGGTTGTGGGTGCGGGTGAGATCTTCGGTGGGGGCATCGCGCCGATCATTGCGGGCGCCGTGGCGCAGAACTACGGCATCCAGAACATTCTGTGGGTGGCGATGTCCGGAGTGCTGCTGGGCATCGTCGTGTCGGTATTCCTGCGCGAGACGGCGCCGCGAAAGGTGGGGATGGCCGCGTCTCACGCGGTCGCGGCCACGCATTGAAGGTGAAGCCAATTGCGTTCGCGTGTGCTGTTCTGGCGCTGCTGAATCTCAGCGGCCACGCTCAGTCCCCGGGCACCACGCAGGTGCGCGGCGCTGTGCCGACGTTCAACCGCGACGTCGCACCGATTCTGTTCAACGTCTGTGTCGGGTGCCACAGGCCCGGCGGTGTCGGTCCCATGCCGCTGCTGACAATCGAGAGCGCACGGGCGTACGCGGAACCAATCCGTCAAAAGGTCATGGCCGGCGAGATGCCGCCGTGGTACGCGGATCGCCGATATGGGCAATTCAAGAATGCACGCGGCCTGACGCAGCCGCAGGTAAATGCGCTGGTCGGTTGGATCGATGGCGGGATGCCGCAAGGAGACGGTAATCCGCCACCGTTACCGAAGTTTCCGCCGGAGGGTTGGCAGGTGCAGCTGAACCGCCCGCCCGACGCCATCCTCGACCTCCCCTTCGGCGAGTTCGAGCTGCCGGCACAAGGGGAAGTGCCCACGTTTACGGTCTGGATGAAACTTCCGTTCCGAGAAGACCGATTCATCCAGGCAATCGAAATGCGTCCGAGCGTCCGGAATGCTGTTCATCACTCGAGCATGTCGCTGGGACCGCTTCCCTCCGGTACCGCGATTGGGCGTGCCGCGGTGTTCCCCGGCGGTCCGGTGCTGGACGGGGTGCCCGGTGTTTCCAGACGGGCGGGCGGTAACGATGACGTCGGCGGAGCAGTTTGGCCGGCCCGTCATGTTCTATGTCCCGGGGGGCGGTGTGATGCAGCTGGCCGACGGGCTCGCCAAGCGTTTCGGCCGCGATGACTATCTCTCGTGGGGACTCCACCTGATGTCAACGGGAAAGCCGGAAAAACTGCAGGTGCAGATCGGTGTTTGGTATGCGCGTGGCGAGCCACACCACGAAGTACATACGTGGACGGTCAATCAGCGATTACTGGCGGACGGCAGAGAGATAGCGGCGGATGCGAACGGGAATCGGCGCATGCCGAACATTCCGGCGCGTGTCGAGAACTGGGCCGTGACCGGCACTCTCAACGTCGAGGATGACATCACCATTCACTCTCTCTGGCCGCACATGCACTCGCGCGGGAAGGACATGACGTTCGTGCTGACGTTGCCGAACGGCCGGCAGGAGACGCTGCTCAGCGTGCCGCACTACAACCCGCACTGGCAAATCACGTACGAGCTGGCCAAGCCGTTGAGGGTGCGCAAAGGGAGCACGATCACCGCGTATGGCCACTACGACAACTCGGCGCGGAATCACCACAATCCGGCGCCGGATGCGGAAGTGCGGTTCGGGCCGCAGAGCACTGATGAGATGTACATCCCGTTCATCGAAGTGTCGGTTGACGATGAGAATCTGCGGCTGAAACGGATCGAGGAGTGGCTGCGATGAAAGGATTTTTGACGCTTGCCTGCACCATCTGCGTGGCTCTCTCGGCCCAGCATGTCGCGGCGCAGGCTCTCGTGGTGACGAACGCGCGCATCCTCGACGGCACAGGGCGCGTGATTGAAAACGGCTCGATTGTGGTGCGCGACGGCAAGGTTGTCTCGGTTTCGCCAGGGTCGGCCACCTTGCCGCAAGCTCGAGTCATTGACGCACGGCGTAAGACGGTGATGCCTGGATTCATCGATGCGCATCGCCACATCGTGCGAGGCGAGCCAGCGCAGTGGTTGAAGGCGGAGGCTGCCCCGCGCATGCAGGAATTCCTCGACGCCGGCTTCACGACGGTGCTCTCCGCGGGTGATGCACCCGAAGTAATCCTCGAACTACGGCGGCGGCTGCAGCAAGGTGAGCTCAAGGGGCCACGGCTGTTTGCGGCTGGCCGCGTCCCACTCGCCCGGCCCGCTGCCGCACCCGCCAGCGGGAGGGGCGGAGCCGCGGCCGGCGATCCGGCGCGCTTCGATGTGTCGCGTCCGCCGCTCCGGCCGACCACCGCTGCCGGGGCCATTCCACCTGGCGAGACCATCAAGGCAGTCGAAGCAGTAGCGAAGGCCGGTTTCGATTACATCAAGACCGCGATCATCGTCACGCCAGGCGGCCCCGAGAAAGACACGCTGGCGCTGATTGTCAGAGAGGGGAAGAAGCACAATCTGCCGACGATCACCCATGCTGTGACGGTGCAGGATGCGCTGGCGGCCGTTGACGCGGGGGTCGCGCGTCTGGTGCACACGCCACATATCGGTCGGCTCGAGGAGGACCGAGCCGCGGCCGAACGAATTGCGAAAGCCGGCATTCCGATGACGTCCACGCTCGCCATCTTCCTGCCCCACTTCGAGGCCGACAATAAGCCGCTGTTTCGCGATCGTGGGCCATTCCCGTGGGACACGGTGTCGAGCGCCGGCCAGGGGCCGGTGAATGCGAGGCTTCTTTGGGAAGCGGGAATCACGTACGGCTACGGAACCGACACGAGCTGGCATCCCAGGGACACCCTCGCCGACGAGCTGCGGGCGCTCCAATTGGTGTTCTCCCCTAAGGACATTGTCGCGATCCTGACCAGGAACGCTGCGATTGCGGCCATGAAGGACGATCGGCTCGGCACGCTCGAAGTGGGTAAATTCGCGGACATGGTCGTCCTCGACGGCGATCCGCTGGCCAATGCGGGCAACCTCCTCAACGTTGCGATGGTGATCAAGAACGGCGAAATCGTGAAGGGACAGTAACGACGCCGTCGCGTCGCAGGATTCTGCTCATTTACGTCGAATTTCTGCAAGACGCTGGCGGCAAGTCCGTTTAGAAGAACGCTGGCGGCCCTCAGTCCGGGGCCAGAGGAGAAATCACGATGCGCGTATTCACGAAGGTGGCTCTCGTGCTCTCGTGGACGCTGTTGACGCCGGCCGTTGCGTTGGCGCAAGCGTCGATTGCCGGCGTGGTGAGGGATACGTCGGGCGCGGTGCTACCGGGCGTGACCGTCGAGGCGGCCAGTCCGGTGTTGATTGAAAAGGCTCGCACGGCCATCACCGATGGCAACGGGCGATACGAGATTATCGACCTGCGGCCCGGCGTCTATGTCGTGTCCGCCTCGCTCGAGGGCTTCAACACCTTCAGGCGCGAGGGTGTTGTCCTCGGTGGCGCTGGAACGGCGACCATCGATGCAGAAATGCGGCTGGGAACCGTTCAGGAGACGGTGACAGTCACTGCCGACTCGCCGCTCGTCGACGTGGCATCGGTGACCAGGCAGACCGTCCTGGATCAGGACGCCATCGCGATGCTGCCGACCAGTCGCAACTACGGCAACCTCGGCCGCCTGGCGACTGCGGTCGTGACGAACCGTACAGACGATGTGGGCGGGGTGCTCGGCGATCCGATGCCGTCGCTTTCGGTGCACGGCAGCCGGAACGTCGATCAGCGGATCACCCTGAACGGCGTGAACACTTCGACGCTGCAGGCGGGCGGCAACATCGGCGGGGCCACGCCCGACGTTGGCGCCGCCGCGGAAATCACCATCGACACCGCTGCGGTGAACGCAGATCTGCCGACCGGCGGCGTGCGCATCAACTTCATCCCGCGGGATGGCGGCAACACGTTCGCGAGCTCCAATTTCTTTTCGTTCGCGAACGAGTCGATGGTCGGCAACAACGTGACCGATCGGCTGCAGGCGCTGGGCATCCGCACGCCGGACAAAGTGATCCGCAATGTCGATCTGAACCTGACGTTCGGTGGCCCGATCGTCCGCGACCGTTTCTGGTTCTGGGCGTCCGGCCGGCACACGATCGCGGACAGTCAGCCCGCCGGCGTGTTGTTCAACAAGAACGCGTACGACGTGACCAAGTGGACCTACGTCCCCGACACGTCGCGCGACGCGCCGCAGAACAAGGGTGTGTGGCACTCGCTGCAATTCCGCGGCACCATTCAGGCAAACGCGAAGAACAAGATTGCGTTCACCTGGCGGGAACAGAACTACTGCCGGTGCCCCGATCGCGTCAGCGATACCCTGGCGCCTGAAGCGGCGCAGGACCGGCGGTTCCCGCGGCTACAGCAGCAGCACGTCGAGTGGACGTCCCCTCTTACTAACCGCATCCTCGTGGAGGCGGTCGGCATGCATTTCTACGAGCGCTGGGGCAACATGCACCCGCGTGTGTCCGACGGCAATTTCTTCTTCCCCGGGGGTTCGCTCACGGACCCCGCACAGGCAGCCGCGCTGCATGACTTGATCCCCGTCCTCGAGCAGTCGACCGGCATGCTGTACCGCGGCGGTAATGCGGACAACGCCAACGTGAACAACAACTACTGGCGGAACACGAGCGTCCCGAACTACTTCTACCGTGCGGCCTTCTCGTACGTGACGGGGACGCACAACCTGAAGGCGGGGTTCAATCGCGTGCACGGCTATCTGCAGCAGCAGTTCTACCAATTCCAGCCGTACACATATCGGTTCAACAACGAGGTGCCGAATCTCGTGACCATCTGGGCGACGCCGTGGGGGAACCGGGCGAATCTCGACAACGACCTCGGCCTCTTCGCCCAGGACCGCTGGACGCTCGACCGCTGGACGGTGCACGGCGGCCTTCGCTTCGACATGTTCCAGAGCAGCTTCCCCGAGCAGCAGATCGGGCCCGGGCTTCTGGTGCCGGGACGGAATCTCACGTTTCCGGCGCAGGACAACCTCGACTGGAAAGACATCACGTACCGGACTGGGGCCACATGGGATGTATTCGGTACGGGCAAGACAGCGGTCAAGGTCACGCTGAACAAGTACCTGCAGGGGCAGGGATTGAACATGCTCGCCATCGATCCGGCACCGGGCAATCTGCTGGTGCAGAACGCGAACCGCTCGTGGAACGACTCCTTCTATGGGCCGGGCGATCCCCGCACGGGGAACTTCGCGCCGGATTGCGTGCTGGATGCCAGGGTGCCCGGCGCGAACGGCGAGTGCGGGCCGCTGTCGAACACCGACTTCGGCGCCCTGAGCTCGCGTCCGGCGGCAACGTTCTCCAAGGATCTGATGACCGGCTGGGGACATCGCGCGTACAACTGGGAGTTTTCCACCAGCGTGCAGCACGAAATCGTCCCGCGCGTGTCGGTTGACGTCGGCTATTTCCGCCGCTGGTTTGGAAACTTCCGCGTGATAGACGACTTGTCCGTCAGTCCTGACGACTTCGACACGTTTACCATCACCGCTCCGACCGATTCGCGCCTCGGCGAGAACAGCGGGCAGCGGCTCACGGGCCTTTACAACCTGAAGCCAACGGCGTTCGGCCGACCAGTGCGCAACTACAACACGCTGTCGGACGAGTACGGAACGATGACCGAACACTGGAACGGCGTCGATGTCACGGTCGCCGCGCGCCTCGAGAACGGCTTCACGGCGCAGGGCGGCATCAGCACAGGCAGACGCTCGATGAATAGATGCGATATTTACTCGAAGCTGCCGGAGATGCTGCTCGGCGTCACCGATTCGGGCACCAATCTCGGGAACGACAACAACAACGTCTGGCTGCCGGCCCAATGGTGCGACCAGGCGGAGCCCTTCCTGACGAACGTGCGCTTCCTCGGCACCTACATCCTCCCGCGAGTCGACGTGCTCGTCAGCGCGACGTTCCAGAACTCGCCCGGTCCGCTGGTTGCGGCGAACTTCGTGGCGACCAATGCGTACCTGGCCGCCAACTCCACGCTCGGCCGGGCGCTCGCCGGCTCGCAGCCCAACATGACGATCAACATGGTCGAGCCTGGTTCGCTCTTCGTCGAGCGGTTGAATCAGCTCGATTTCCGGGTCGGCAAGATCATTCGGTACGGCCGGACGAGGTCGACAATCAACCTTGATATCTTCAATGCGCTCAACACTGATGCGATTCGGGCGATTAACAATGCGTACGCGTCGTGGATTGGTCCAGGCTACAGGCCGTCGGGCGTACTGCTGCCCCGCTTTTTCAAGATCAGCGCGACATTTGACTACTAGATGGCAAGACGGCGCGGCGTCTCTCGGCGACGTATTCTGAAGACCGCTGGCGCCGCCGCCATTGGCGGTGGCGCAGCGTTGCTCGGGAGCGAAACCCTGCAAGCCCAGGGCAGCGCGCCGGCGGTTCTCACGAACAACCAGGGCGGGCGGCGGTTTCGTGCCTTCGTGAAATACGGCACGAACGTGCCGTCCGTGGAAACGCTGGTGGTTCGTCCACTGAGCGGACGCCAGGTTCTGATGCGCACGGAAGCCGCGCAAACCTGCTACACGAGCGTTGACCAGGTTCTGGTACCTGGCATCCCGATCAACCAGGCGACGATCGTCGGTCACGGCGGTGTCGGCATCGTGGAAGCGGTAGGCCCGCAGGTGATCAGTACGCGTGTCGGCGATCGCGTGATCGTTAATCTCCACGCGGCTTGCGGACGTTGCTTCAACTGCCTGCGGGGGCGTTCCGACAAATGCATGAACGGAGGTGCCGCAAACCCGGGGCCTTCGTGCGACATGGGGAACACGCCCGTCTTTTCGTATACCGGCGCGATGTCGGACCTGATGATCACCAACGAAGAGTACGTCACGCCGCTTTTTACCGACGTGCCCGCGGCCCAGATCGCCATGCTCACGTGCGTGGGCGGCTGCGGTCTGGGAATGACGATGACGAATTGCCCTGTCGATGTGGCGTCGGACGTGGTCATCTTCGGCGCCGGTCCCGTCGGTCTGTCGGCGGTGCAGGGCGCCAAGATCAAAGGGGCATCGCGGATCATCGTCGTCGAGCCAATTCGATACAGGCGCGAGATCGCGTTGAAGTTGGGCGCAACCGACGTGGTTGATCCGAATCAGTACCGTGAGCGCACGCGCATCCAGGGAGCGGCGCGCGAACGCGGACCAATTCCGCGACAGCCTCGTCGAGCACCTTCGCGACATGTGCAGGATGAAGACGGATCGGCGATGGGCGGGCGGCGGCCGAATCGGCCCCGATCACATCATCGAAGCCGTCGGCGGCGACAGGCTTCCGCCGAAAGTCGAACAGGGACCCGACCCGACAGGCCTGCTGCCGCTGCAGCAATGCTGGGAGCTCGAATCGCAAGTCGGGACGCTGGTGACGTGCAGCGTCGGTCACCCGGTGGGCGCGATGGTGCAGATCTCGGCGTCGCAATGGGCTGACGGTGCGAAGCACCATTGGCCCGGCACCGGCGGCGGCACCAACGATCGACGTGATTGCCCCCGCTACGTCCGGCTGATGGAGACCGGACAACTCGACATGAGAACGCTCGCGTCGGCGACGTATCCGCTCGAAAAGACTCGTGAGGCGTATCAAGCGGCCGCAGATCGCACGGTCGTCGCGACGATCGTGGCTCCGACGACATAAGGCGTTCGCCCGGAAGGCTTCACCGCGCGCCTTGACAGGGATATTGGTTGAGTGTATTTCCGACGCAGGCGCCAGCTTGGCCGGTGAGGTATCCCGTAATGGCGATGAAGTACGTGCATCCAATTGTTGGCATGGCCGCCATCTGGGTGATGGTCGCACTGCCCGGATCTGCGTTCGCTCAGATCGACATGAACGGCGTGTGGGCGCCTATCTTCCACGAGGATCAACCCGAGCGCGTCCCAGGTCCTGAGGTCGGTGATTACGCCGGGCTGCCCATCAACGATGCCGCTCGTGCCCGCGCCGACGCCTGGGACGCATCACTGCTGACGCTCCCGGAACATCAGTGCAAGCCGCATCCGTCGACCTATGGATTCCGCGGCGTTGGCAACCTCCGACTGCGCTTTGATTTCGACGATGCCACGCAACGGCTCGTCAAGATCAACACGCAGATTCAATGGATGGAACAGAAGCGCGAGATCTGGATGGATGGCCGTCCGCATCCGCCGGAGTATGCGCCGCATACCTGGCAGGGCTTTTCGACGGGCCGCTGGGACGGCCCGGTGCTGGTCGTGCGAACCACGCATCTCAAGGCAGGATGGATGAGGCGCAACGGACTTGCCTTGAGCGACCGTGCCACGATGGAGGAACGCTTCATCCGTCACGGCGATTTCCTCACGCACGTCTACATGATTTCCGACCCCGTGTATCTCACCGAGCCGCTCGTCAAGACCAACGGGTTCAGGTTGCAGCTCAATGGAGAAGTTCAGCCTTATCCATGCGAATCGGTTGATGAAGTAATCCGGGCTACCGGCGTTGTCCCGCATCACTTACCGAACACGAATGACGGGTCCGAGCAATACGCCACGAAGCACCACCTTTCTCTGGAAGGAGTAAAGGGAGGTGCCGAGACCGCGTTGCCGGAGTTTGTCAAACGGGCAGCAGAGCCCGCGTCATCACGATAAGACGGCGCCGCATCATGACCCGCGTATTCATCGCAGGCGCCCTGTTGGCATCGATCACTTTGGTGCCTCGGGTCGATGCTCAGACGACTGCGGCACCGAATTTCTCGAGCACCGAGATCCACTCCTTTCACGTCCAAGGGAACGTCTGGATGCTCGTTGGCGGACCGTTCAACGCCGCCGTTTCAATTGGCGACGATGGCGTGCTCGTCGTGGATACGATGGTCGAGCCGCTGGCCGACAAGTTTCTCGCGGAGATCAAAAAGATCGCCGGCGACAAACCAATACGCTACATCGTCAACACTCATTTCCATCCCGATCACACGGGCGGCAACGCGAAAGTGACTGCGGCAGGCGAGTCGATCGTGGCGGGCAACTTTGCAGCACAGGTCGGCCAGGATGCGTCGAAGCAGGCGAACATCGTTGCGCACGAGAACACGCAGATCCGGATGGGCGAAATGCAGCCCACGCCTCCGTTTGTCGCCATGCCGACGAGCACGTTCTTCACGGAGGCCAAGGATCTGTTTTTCAACGGCGAGGCTGTTCAGATCCTGCACCAGCCCGCGGCGCACACCGACGGCGACGTCATCGTGTTTTTCCGGAAGTCGGACGTCATCGTCGCCGGGGACGTTTATATAAACACTACCTTCCCGATCGTGCAGACCGCGCAGGGTGGAAGCTTCCAGGGTGTGATCGATTCGTTGAACCGACTCATCGAGCTGACCGTACCGGCGGAAAAGCAGGAGGGAGGCACGTATGTGATTCCGGGCCACGGCCGGCTCGGAGATGAAGCTGACGTCGTGGAGTACCGGGACATGAACACGATCATTCGCGACCGCTTCGTCGAGGCAATCAAGAAGGGGATGTCCCTGCAGCAGGTCAAGGCTGCCGGGTTGCTTCGTGATTACGAGGGCCGGTACGGCGCAACCGCCGGGTTCTGGACGACCGACAACTTCGTGGAAGCCGTCTACCGGAGCCTGAGTGAGCCGGCGAGACAAACGAGCCAGCGGCGATGAGGCATATGGGAGTCAGGCGTGTCGTGCTCGCGGCAGCTGTTGTTCTGAGCTATTCGCTTGCCGGAGCGCAAGGACGCGGCGGTGAGACGCCGGCCCCGCCTCCGTCGCCTCAGGCCGCGGCCCCAATAGATCTGGCCGGCTACTGGGTTGCCATCGTTAACGAAGACTGGCGCTGGAGGATGGTGACGCCGCCCAAAGGCGACTACGCAAGCGTGCCGCTCAACGATGCGGGACGGAAGGTCGCTGATACGTGGGACATCTCCAAGGATGGACGATGTGAGGCGTACGGAGCAGCGGCGCTTTTGCGAATGCCTACGCGGCTGCGCATCACGTGGGAAACGGACGCGGTGCTGAGGATCGACACCGACGCCGGGCAGCAGACGCGGCGCCTGCTCTTCGACAAGTCGCGACAGCCGCCGGCCGCGCGTTCGCTGCAGGGATTCTCGCTGGCCGAATGGGAACGTCCCGCTCGAGCCGGCGGCGGTGCTGGTGGGGGGCGCGGCGGTGGTCCTCAGACCGGACCGGCGCCCGGAGCGAATCTCAAGGTTGTCACCACGCGAGTGACTGGCGGATGGCTCCGCAAGAACGGCGTTCCGTACAGCGAAGGGGCGGTGATTACCGAGTACTTCGATCGCTTCGCCGCGCCGAACGCCGACGAGTGGCTCGCCGTCACGACGATCGTGACCGATCCGAGATATTTGAATCAGGACTTCGTGACCAGTTCGCATTTCAAGAAGGAAACCGACGGCTCCAAGTGGAGCCCGTCGCCTTGCAAGGTCGGGTAGCCCGGCGGACCGTAAAGGCCCGCCCTACGGAACTGGAGAGCGTTACATGCCACTTCGAGTCCCGTTCCTCGCTGTCGCACTCGTACTCGTCGCTGCTCCTACCTTCGCGCAGGTGGATATTTCCGGGGAGTGGGGAAGACGAATCCATGAGGACCAGCCCCACCGCAATCCCGGCGCGGAGCTTGGCGACTATACGGGTCTTCCGATCAACGCCGCCGCGCGTCAGAAAGCCTCGAGCTGGGACGCGTCCATCCTGTCGCTCCCCGAGCACATGGCGAAGCCCCATCCGGCGCAGTACCTTCATGCGCGGCCCTGGGCCGGACATGCGCATCAACAAGATCACGGATCCGGTGACTCAGACGCTCATCGCTTTCACACTTGAAGGCATCTTCGGGCGCGACGATCGCGTGATCTGGATGGACGGCCGTCCGCATCCCTCCGAGTACGCCGAACATACATGGGACGGCTTCTCAACCGGCAAGGTCGAGGGCAACAAGCTGACGGTCACGACGACGCACATGAAATACGGCGTGATCCAGCGCAACGGCGTCCCGGCCAGCGCTCATGCAACGATGACCGAACATTTCATCCGCCATGGCGATTTCCTGACGCTCGCCACCATCGTGGACGATCCCGTCTATCTCGAAGAGCCATTCATACGCACCTCGCACTGGGTGCGCACTTCGAACATCACAATCGACCAACGGTTCATTTTCGAAGTGGTCGACGAAGTGGCGGGCCACAAGCAAGGATACGTGCCGCATTACCCTCTGGGCACCCGGCACGACGAGTTCGCGAAGAAGCACGGTCTGCCGTTCGAGGCGACACAGGGCGGGAAAGAGACGATCTATCCCGAGTACGAAGCGATCCTGCGGAAGGCTTTGGCCGAGATGGCTGCGAAGCGGGGGTCGAATTGATCGTGAGCCAGAGAGATACACGGTCACAGAACGTAGCGCGCAGGTAAGCCTGCGCTCTACACGTCACTGGTGTGCGCTTCGGTTACTGCCGTGACGACCGTTCGCGCGCAGCAGGTGCCGACGCGACGCGCGCTGGAAAGCGAATGGCCCGAGACGGTCAAGATAGAGGGCGTCGAGATCGTGCACGTCCAGAAGAACGTGTACATGCTCGTCGGCGGTGGCGCGAACGTCACCGTACAGCACGGCGACGAGGGTGTGGTGATCGTCGACTCCGGCGCGTCGGGGCAGACGGATCGGCTCCTTGCGGCGGTGCGGCACCTGACACGCAAGCCGATTCGTTATCTCGTGAATACCGGGCCCGATCCCGATCACATCGGAGGCAACGGCGAGATCGTCAAAGCCGCCGGGGCGCGTCTACCCATGACTGGAAGGGCAGGCGGGCCACCCCAGAACGCGGGCACCTCCGTCATCGCGCACGAGAACACTTACAACCGAATGGTCGAAGGGACGCCGCTGCTCCCGCCACTCGTTGGCGAAGCGCTGCCCGAATCGAGCTTTTTCACGCCGAGAAAGGACATCTTCGCCAACGGCGAGCCGGTCCAGTTGCTCTTCCAGCCGAACGCGCACACTGACGGCGATCTGTTCGTCTTCTTCCGCGGCTCGGACGTCGTGAGCGCCGGCGAGATTTATCGAAACGACATGTACCCGCTCATCGACGGTTCGCGAGGCGGCTCGATTCAGGGTGAGCTCGCCGCGCTTAATACCCTGCTCGATATCACGGTTCCCGAGCGAAATCAGATGGGCGGCACACGTGTGGTGCCGGCGTACGGACGCGTCGCGAACGAGGCCGACGTCCTCGAATACCGCGACATGCTCACCATCATTCGCGATCGCGTTCAGGCCATGGTCGCGAAGGGAATGACGCTGCAGCAGGTCAAGGCGGCCGGACCGACGCTCGAGTACGACGGAATCTACGGCAAGAAGCCCGAATGGACCGGCGAGATGTTTCTCGAGGCGGTCTACCGCGATCTGAGCCAGCAAGGGCAAAAGAAGTAGAACGGCGATGAGCTATGTCCGTCTGTGTGGCCTTTGTGGTCGGTGCGTCGGGGCGTGGGTTACGTGGCTCCTCGTGGCAAGTCTCTCCACTGCCATCGTTGTGGCCCAGCAACCTCCTGCGAGTACGCCGCCGAAGACACCTCGCGCGGCGGCGCCGGTCGATCTCACCGGCTACTGGGTCAGCGTCATCACCGAGGACTGGCGCTTCAGGATGGTGACGCCGCCGAAAGGTGATACCGCAAGCCTGCCGCTCAACGAGGCGGGCACCGCGGCTGCCAAGCAGTGGGACCCGGCAAAGGACATCGCAGCGGGCGAGCCGTGCCGAGCGTTCGGTGCAGCGGGCATCATGAGGCTGCCAGTGCGCCTGCGCGTCACGTGGCAAGACGAGACAACGTTGCGGTTCGACATCGACAACGGGCAGCAGACACGCCTGTTCCGGTTCGACCGATCGACCAAGCCCCCTGCGCAGCCGCAGTGGCAGGGGCACTCGTTGGCGGAATGGGAAACCGTGGCGCAGGGCCAGGGAGTGGTCGGAGCGGGTGGCAATCAGCTGGCAGCTGCCGAAGCCGCGCGCCTGAGCGGCTCGCTGAAAGTGATCACGACGCGCATGAGGCCTGGATACCTTCGTCGCAATGGTGTCCCGTACAGCGGCACCGCGATGCTGACGGAGTTCTTCGATCGCACCGATGAACCTAACGGTGACTCCTGGCTGATTCTGACCTCGATTGTCGAGGATCCGACGTATCTGAACATGCCGTTGATGCTGAGTACGCAGTTCAAGCGTGAGCCAGATGGCGCGAAGTTCAACCCGAGAGCGTGTGAAGTGACAGCTCCGGTCGTAGGAACGGGGCAGTAAAGATGATCAGCCTGCTGTACGAAAGCTACGCCAGTGGCCGAATCAGCCGCCGCGAGTTCATGAACCGCGCAGCGGCGCTCGGCGTTGCCGGTGTCGCAGCGGCTGCGCTCGATCCACTGGTCGCGAGTCCGGCAGCTGCGTCGAGCCTCGCGCAGGCGGCGCTCGCCGAGCTGTCTGGAGCGAAAACGCTGCCGCTCGATCTCGCCGAATGGAGCTTCATGTGGGTCAACGTGAAGCGCGCTGACACAGCGCGGGGCAGCTTCATCGGCGGGCAGCAGATGTACGTCGAGTACATGGTCCCCGCGCGCGTGCGGAAGCCGTTCCCCATTGTGCTCGTGCACGGAGGGGGCGGGCAGGGCCTCGATTGGATGGGTACACCCGACGGACGACCGGGCTGGTTCCAGTATCTCGTCGCCGAGGGCTACAGGGTGTACGTCGTTGACCGGCCCGGGCACGGACGGTCTCCGCAGCATCCGGATCTGCACGGCGCGATCCCCGATCGCCCCGGGACGATGGAGGGGTTGCAGGGGCAGTTCATCTATCCGGTGGGCGGGGCAAACAATCCCGATCCATACCGCAGGCATCACACGCAGTGGCCAGGCCCGGGCATTCCCGGTTCGCCTGAAGTGGCGCAGTTCCTCGCATCGCAAGGCGGCAGCTATGTCGTCACTCCGCAGCCCGCGGCAGCGGGACGCGGTGCCGCGCCCGCCGGCGGACGCGGTGGCACGCAGCCTGCGGCCGGCGCTGCGGGGGCGCCGGGCGGTGGGCAGCAAGCGGCACCTCCGACACCGGCAAACCAACAACCTCCCGGTCCGCCGAACCTCGCTCACACCGAGTGGCGAGCCGCGGGCGCCGAGCTGCTCGACAAGATCGGACCCGCAATCATCGTCACGCACTCGGCCGGCGGATCGTTCGGACTGCTGGTGGCCGAGGCGCGTCCGCAGCTCGTGAAGGCGGCCGTGATGATCGAAGGCGGCGGTTCCGGATTCAGTGCGGGCAACCGCTGGGGCATGTCGACGATTCCCGTGACGTGGGATCCACCGCTGAAAGATCCGACCGAGCTCCGGACACGTTGGGTTGCAGATTCAGAGGTCGATGGAGGCGGCTACTTCCTTCAGGAAGAGCCAGCGCGCAAGCTGCCCAACTGGCGCGATGTCGCGGTGCTGACCGTCACGTCTGCGGCCGGAGCAGCGTCACCGGGCAATCCGGGCGCGCCGGCGTTTCTCAAGCAGGCAGGCGTGAGGGTGGCTGAGGAGCTGCGGCTGGCGAACGTCGGCATCAACGGCAACAGCCACATGATGATGGTCGAGAAGAACCATCGCGAGGTGCTGCAGCCGATCCTCGACTGGCTCGACAGGAACGTTCGCGGCAGCTGCGCCCGCAATCCGGAAGCGTGGGACCGAATCGACAGCGATGAAGCTGTCGAACGTGGGTTACTTCTGGGTGGGCGCGGAGATCCAGAAGAAGGAATACGGCACGGTCGTCTTCGGACAGATGTACGTGCAGTATCTGATTCCGGAGCAGCTTCGCCATCCGCTTCCCGTCGTTCTCGTGCACGGCGGCGGTGGGCAGATGACGCATTACATGGGGCTCGATGGCAACGCGAGTTGGGCTCACTACTACGTCCAGGCTGGATATCAGGTATACCTCGTGGATCGGCCGGGTCACGGGCGTTCACCTGTCTCACTCGACGCGCTTGGTCCACTCGGCGCCTTGCCGATGCATGCCGGCATCGCGGCCGATACGGCGCGCGCGGTGACGGGAAACCCGAAGCGGTGGCCTGGCACCACAGGTGCGATTGGCGATCCGCTGCTCGACCAGTTCGTTGCCGGGCAGAACGCCGCACCGGTCAATGCCGAGCTGATGCAGATGCTGTGGCGGACGCGGGGCGCCGCGCTGCTCGACCGCATCGGTCCGGCGATCGTGCAAACACACTCGGCGGGCGGACCGTTCGGTTTCATCGTGGCTGATGAGCGGCCGGCGCTGGTGAAGGCCCTCGTGACGTTCGAAGGGGGCGCCGGGCCGGTCCTCGGGCCCGACAACGTTCCGAACGCGATGCCCAACTATAAAGGCGTCCCGATGATGTATCTCACGGCGGAGAACTCCGGACGCACGAACGGTCCGGCGATTGTCGCAGCCCTGCGGCAGTCGGGCGCGCTTGCGGATCACATCAACCTCAAAGATCGCGGGATCACCGGCAACGGCCACTTCGCGATGGTGGAAACGAACCGCAAGGAAGTCTTCGAGGTGATCCGCGGATGGATCGAGTCGAAGATCCCGCCACCACCTTCACGCCAGACGGCACGAACCTAGAACGGACTTACGGGTTCACCTGTGAACCTGAGAACCGGTTCAATGGCACAAGCAAGAGGCATGTCCGAAGCGGCGGCACCGTCTGAGTGGCGCGCGGCGACGCGCGTCGCATTCAGGTTTTGCTTTGTGTACTTCAGCCTGTACACGCTCGCCGGACAGGTCTTTGGTGGCGTGTTCGTCTATCCCGGATTGGTGCCAGCGTTGGGCACGCTCTGGCCGCTGCGCGACCTCACACTCTGGACCGCGGAGAACGTGTTCGGCGCCACGCCGCCGATCAACTACGCGGGGAACAGTGGCGACACGCTGTTTCACTGGGCGCAGACCGGCCTGCTGCTGGCGGCGGCCGCGGTGGGCGCGGCAGTCTGGTCGGCGGTCGACGGACGTCGTCGGGATTACGCGACGCTCTGCAAGTGGTTCCGACTCTACCTTCGGTTCGGCCTGGCCGCGCAGATGTTCTATTACGGCACCGCGAAGATTATCCCGACGCAGTTCCCGCCGCCGGCACTCGTGACACTGGTGCGCCCGGTCGGCGACTTGTCGCTCACAGATCTGCTCTGGGTGTTCGTCGGCGCCTCGACGCCGTACCAGATGTTCACCGGCTGGGCCGAGATGCTGGCCGGTGTGCTCCTCATCGTTCCTCACACAGCGACGCTTGGCGCCTTGATTGCGCTCGCAGACCTCGTTCAAGTGTTCATCTTGAACATGACGTATGACTTCGGACTCAAGCAGATCTCGTTTCACTTGATCGCCATCGCGCTGTTCCTGCTGGCGCCCGATTTCCGCAGGCTCGTGAACGTGCTGGTGCTCGGTCGTGCTGCAGAGGCGTCCAGTCAGCCGGCGCTTTTCAGCACGCTGCGTGCAAACCGCCTTGCGCTCGCCGCGCAGATCGCCTTCGGCGTTTCTCTGATCGCGATGTTTACGAATCTGAGTCTCCGGTTCTACGTCGCCGACGGCGGAGCCGGCGCGCCCAGGTCGCCGCTCTACGGAATATGGGACGTCGAACGGCTTGCGATTGACGGAGAAGTGCGGCTGTCGCTCCTGAACGACTACGATCGCCGCTGGCGTCGCGTCATTTTCGATTTCAGAGACCGGATGTTCTTTCAGCGTTGGGACGATTCCTATGCAGGTTACGGTGTGTCGGTTGACGAGGGCCGGCGAACGCTCGCGCTGACGAAGGGGAGAAGCAGCTCCTGGACGTCGACATTCGCATATGACCGGACGGGGCCCGACCGGTTGATTCTCGAAGGCGAGATGGATGGCTACCGGATTCGCGCCGAGCTACAGCTCCTCGAGCGCGACACGTTCCGGTTGCTCAATAGCGGCTTTCGCTGGGTCCGGCCGCCTGATGGAGAAGGCGGCTGAGTCAACGTATTTTGTCGTGGATGGTGGTGTTCGTGATGTCCTGCCCGCGGGCGTTTTTGCGTCGCGTGACCGTGGTGAGGGTCCGGCCGTCCGGCGATAGCGTTACTGTAGCCACAGCCGCGACCTGGCCGTACGCCTTTGCCACAATCTCATACATGTGCGCGTCGAGCTGCTTGTACGCATACGTCATGTATTCGTCGATTCCCTGCACCATGTAGTCGTTGCCGTCGAATCTGCCTGTCCATTCGAGATGCTGAACCCCGCCCCGCAGGTGCACGAAGTCGTACGAGAACCGCACCTGGTCGCCCACGCGCTCCACCTTCACGGTGGCGCGCTTGTAAGGGGCTGGCCCCGGGTTATACACGGACTTTTCCAGGTTCAGCTGCCACACGCCGAACCAGGCGTCGTCATCGATATCGCGAACAGCGCGCCGATCCGGTGCTTGCGCGGGGAGTAGAGATGGCATAAGAAGCAGCCCAATCAAAGCGGCGAGCGCAAGGCAGGGTCGAACCGTCAAGCGTTGCGATTCTATCGCCGAGAGACCAGCCAAGGGGCGCTGTGGCTCGATATCCCCGTAGCGCCCCTTGCCGGGTCGCCAGTATCTCTTCCACCCCACCGCGCAAAAACCGCGCGGCGGGGCCCGGCTTGGCGCGCTCCGCGCGCCTAGGAAATCGCGATGTCGCTGGTGCCGGTGGACTGAGGCAGGATCAGTCCGTGTCCTTTTTCTTCAACAGTTGCTCGAGTGCGTCCTTGTGCGTGGCGAGGAACAGCTGGTCTTTCTGTCGGCCGGCGGCCTGCTTCGACATGACGATGTGCGTGAGGCGGGCGGTGGGAATCTCAACGCCTTCCACGCGGAAAGTTCGGCGTTCGTTCCACACCCTGTCGAACTCATAACCTTTCATGACTAGCGTCAGATCGACCTTGAGGTCGTCAGGTCCGGTCACACGTGTGACAGCGTGGCGTTCAGTGATCCGCTCAGCGAGCCAGCGATCGCGCGGACGATCGAGCGGTTCGTCTGTGAGCCACAGCTCGAGCCCGAGATCATCACACGCCGCCCACGCTTGAACGAGATTCTCAGGATCGGGTGGGAGGAACAGGTCGTAGTCATCGGTGACGAAGCGGCTGCCTGCTGGAGGAGCATAAAAATTCGCCCCTGACACTCCGATCAACAGGTATCGCACCCCGCGGTTGGCAAGGCCCTGTGCGAGCGGTGCGAAGGGATCGGTCACGGCCTACGTGGGACGAGTTCGACGTTCTTGAAGAAATTCCTGTAACTCTGAAGACCACGCCAGACGTGGCTCTTATCGGCGCCGGACTGGTTACTGGGCATGGCTTCGACACGCGCGAGGAGCGCCAGGTAGTCCTCGGTCATCTCGAAGCGGTAGGACTTCGCGAATTCCGCCGCTTCTTCGAGCGCACGGAGGGCGCGTTCCAGCTCCGGGTCCATCACTTGAATTCTACCGTCGTCTGGCAGTCTGTACAGACCCGCTCCACGTACTAGACGTCTTGAAAGGCCAGAACTCGTGCGAATGAGTCAAGTTTCCACCAGCCTTTCAAGACGTCTCGCCCGCACGGAGTGCGGGCAAGCAGACACTGCCACTAGCGAGCGGCCCGATGTGACTGACGTCATATCGCATCGCAGCAGAAACTGGTTCGGATTCGACGGTGCGGGTGCTTTCGCTACGATCGCGAGCGCATCCGGGAACCGAGGCCGACCCACCAGTGGTGTTGCTGAGCCCGTTAGCGAGCGTGGCCCGGGGAGTGGCGGTCGCATCAGTGGTGACACGCGCGGTGACACGCGACGTGATCCCGTTTGGGAGATTGCTCTCCGTACCGCCTCCCTGTTCCCGGATGCGCCAGTGAGTATGAAGGAGCATCCGATGAGACACCATCGTCGCCGGTCCCGCCATCCGTCGCGCCATTCGCCCACCCAGCTCACGTGTCTGAATCCCGATGTCGCCGGGATCGATTGTGGCGCGGCGGAGCATTACGTCGCGGTGCCCCCGGACCGTGATCCGCAACCGGTGCACGCCTTTTCGACGTTCACCGACGGCCTGCAGCGACTCGCCGGCTGGCTGACCGCCTGCCGCGTGAACAGTGTGGCGATGGAAGCCACGGGCGTGTATTGGATCCCGCTGTATGAGCTGCTGGAAGCGCGCGGCTTCGACGTGGTGTTGGTCAACGCGCGCCACCTGAAGAACGTGCCCGGCCGCAAATCGGATGTCAGCGACGCCGAGTGGATCCGCGACCTGCACAGCGTCGGCCTGCTGCGCGGCAGCTTTCGACCGACCGCCGCGATCGCCACCCTGCGCGCCTATCTGCGCCATCGCCAGACGCTGGTCGAGAGTGCCGGCATCTATACCCAGCGCATGCAGAAGGCGCTGGTGCAGATGAACCTGCAGCTCACCCAGGTCGTGAGCGATATCACCGGCGTGACTGGTCTTCGCATCCTGCGCGACATCGTCGCCGGCCAGCGCGATCCACAGCGGCTCGCCACGCATCGCGACTATCGCTGTCAGGCCTCCCCCGCCGAGATCGTCGCCGCTCTCACCGGCCACTATCGGCCCGAGCATCTCTTCGTCCTACAACAGAATCTCGAACTGTTTGACGCCTGTCAGCGGCAGCTCGCCGCGTGCGACACGGCCATCGAAGCCCAGCTCGCGCTGCTGACGGCCCCGATCGCGCGCCCCGCCACACCCGTGCCCCCGTCCCGCACGGCCCGGAAGCCACGCGACAACCAACCCGGGTTTGAGATTCGCCGCCCCCTGCATCACCTCACGGGCGGGGTCGATCTGACCCAGATCGACGGCATCGCCCCCTACACGGCGCTCAAGCTCGTCTCCGAACTGGGGACCGACATGACCCGATGGCCCACTGCACAGCACTTCACCTCGTGGCTCACCTTGGCGCCGAAGAATAAGATCTCGGGTGGCCGACTCCTCAGCTCACGGACCGGACCCTCCGCCAATCGCGCCGCCGCGACCCTCCGATTCGCCGTCATGAGTCTCAGTCGGACCCGGACCGCGCTCGGTGCGTTCTATCGCCGATTGGCCGCTCGCATCGGCAAGCCGCAGGCCGTCACCGCGACCGCGCGCAAACTCGCCATCCTGGTCTATCGCGCCCTGAAGGGCGAGCTCACGTATCGCGACCCCGGCGCTGATGCCTACGACCAGCAGCAACGCGCCCGCGTCCTGCGGTCGCTCCGCAAACGCGCCGCCACCCTGGTTTCGAACTCGTCAACCGTGAGACCGGCGAGGTACTCTCCCTTGCTACCACTTAGCATCACCAAGCAGTTTCTTGGGAGGCGAAGCCACATGCTCGCCGGTCCGAAGGCGGAGCCTCGCTAGTGCTCTTCTCGTGTACGGGCTGTATGAAGGATACTTACGCGTCATGCCAGCAACCAACCAGACTGCGGCAGGAGTTGAGGTCGAGAAGTCCGACGGATCCACAAAGCAGGATCTTTACCTGCGTATGTACCGTCAGATGACGGCGATCCGCCTGTTCGAGGAGCGGGCCAACGACCTGTACACGCGGGCGCTGATGCCTGGCCTGGCACACCTTTACATCGGCGAAGAAGCGGTGGCCGTTGGTGTCTGCGAGGCACTCCGCCCGGACGACTACATCACCAGCACCCATCGCGGTCACGGACACTGCCTGGCGAAAGGTGCTGAGCCGCGCGTGATGTTTGCGGAGCTTCTCGGAAAAGAAGCTGGGTACTGCAAAGGCAAGGGCGGATCGATGCACATTGCCGATCCGGCCACTGGCAACCTGGGCGCCAATGCGATCGTCGGAGGTGGCGCCGGCATCGCGACGGGCGCGGCATTCGCGTCCAAGTACCTCGGAAACCAGCGCGTGGCCGTCTGTTTCTTCGGTGAAGGCGCACTCGGTCAGGGCGTCCTGTACGAAGAAATGAACCTCGCGCAGCTCTGGAAGCTGCCGGTGATCTACGTCTGCGAAAACAATCTGTACAACGAATACACGCACTGTTCAGAGACGACGGCCGGCGACATGCTTGCGCGGCCGTTGGCCTTTGGCGTGGCAGCCGAAGCCGTCGATGGACAGGACGTGCGAGCCGTACATGTCGCAGCATCAGCCATGGTGGATCGCGTGCGGCGGGGCGAAGGCCCTGGCTTTCTGTTGTTCAACACCTACCGCTTCCGCGGTCATCACGTAGGTGACATTGCGCGCGAATACTACCGCTCGAAGCAAGAGGAGCAGCAATGGATGGCCGAGCGGGATCCAATCGCGCTGCACGGCCAGTGGCTCGTGGCCGATGGTGTCACGGACGAGGCGACGCTCGAGACTATGCGGCAACAGCTGAGCGCGGAGATGGACGCTGCGGTGGAGTTTGCGATGAACGCACCCTACCCGGATCCGGCCAAGGTGGACGAGGACGTTTATGCATGAAACGGTCGCCAAAGTGGGCCGGGCGTCGTCGCAGCCGGTGACGGCGGCGGACCCGGCGGTTCGTAACATCAGTTTCGGCGACGCGATCCGTGAGGCGCTCGCGGAGGAGATGCGTCGGGATTCCCGCATTGTGCTGCTCGGTGAGGATGTCGCGGAAGCGGGCACGCCGTTCAAGGTGGTTAAGGGCCTCGTGGAGGAGTTCGGCAAGGAGCGCATCATCGACACGCCGATCTCGGAGGCGGGTTTCACGGGCCTCGCCGTCGGCGCCGCCATGACCGGCCTGCGCCCCGTCGTCGACATCATGTTCGGCGACTTCATGACACTCGTCATGGACCAGGTCGTCAACCAGGCCGCCAAGATCCATTACATGTCGGGCGGCAGGTGGAAGGTCCCGATGGTCGTCCGCGCGACGATGGGCGCGACGCGGCGGTCGGCGGCGCAGCACTCACAGTCGCTGCATGCGTGGCCAAGCCACATTCCAGGGCTGAAAACCGTCGTGCCTTCTACCCCGTACGACGCGAAGGGACTTCTCAAATCGGCGATCCGCGACGACAACCCGGTCGTGTTCTTCGAGGACAAGATCAGCTACGCCAAGGTCAAGGGTCCCGTTCCTGAAGGGGAGTACACCATTCCGTTGGGTGTGGCCGACATCAAACGCGAGGGTAGGGATATCACTGTGGTTGCGACGAGCAGCATGGTGCAGGTCGCGCTCGGCGCAGCGACGATGCTCGACGAGATCGGGATCAGCGCCGAAGTCGTCGATCCACGGACGATGTGGCCGCTCGACGAGAAGACCCTGGTCGAGTCGGCCCGGAAGACGTCGCGCGCGCTCGTCATCGACGAGGGGTATTTTCGCTACGGCGTCACCGGTGAAATCGCGTCTGTCATCGCGGAGGGTGCGTTCTACGACCTCGACGGCCCGGTCCGTCGCATCGGCGCGCGGCATGTGCCGATTCCGTTCTCTCCTCCGCTCGAGGACGCGACAGTGCCGACCGAGCGGGATGTTTTCGAGACCGCGCGGAAAATGTGTAATCGCTAGCTCGTTAGTTGGTGCTCCAGGTCCGGCTAAAGCCGGACACTACGTACGACTACGACACGAATCGTGAACAGGCGTACGTAGTGTCCGCCTTTAGGCGGACCCCGGAACAGGAGACAAATCGTGGCGCTGAAAACGTTCGGCACGATGGCGGTGGATTGGGAGCAGCGAATCGACTTCGATCGGCTTCGGCGCGAGCGGCTTGCGCGCGTCAAGGAACTGCTGGCGAAATCCTCGCTCGGAGCGTTGCTCTGCTTCGACATGAACAATGTGCGCTACATCACGGCGACGCACATCGGCACGTGGGCGCAGGACAAGGTGAGCCGCTTTACGCTGCTGCCGCAGAACGACGAGCCCATCCTCTGGGACTTCGGATCCGCCGCCCGTCACCACCAGCAGAACTGCCCGTGGCTCGGCGAGCGATCGCGCGCAGGCATCCCGTCGATGCGCGGTTCCATGACGCCCGAAATGGGACGTGAAGCCGACGTCGCCCGGAAGATCCGCATCGAGCTCGAGGCGCGTGGTCTTCTGAAGGAACCGCTTGGAGTCGACATCGTCGAGCCACCCGTCATGTTCGCGCTTCAGCGCGAAGGCATCAATGTCGTAGACGGCCAGGAGTTGATGTCCATTGCGCGCGAGATCAAGACACAGGACGAGATCACGCTCCTGAACATGTCGGCGATGATGGTCGACGCCGCCTACTACGACCTCTACAAGGCGATGAAGCCCGGCATGCGCGAAAACGAAGCGGTTGCGCTTGTCGCCGAGCGGTTGTACGACCTCGGTTCCGAGTACGTCGAAGCCGTCAACGCCATATCGGGCGAACGTTGCAGCCCGCACCCGCACGTCTTTTCCGATCGCGTGCTCAGGCCTGGCGATCCCGTGTACTACGACATCCTGCATTCGTACATGGGGTACCGCACCTGCTACTACCGGACGTTCTGCGTCGGCTCAGCATCACGCGCCATGGTGGATGCGTACAAGCGCTGCCGCGATTACCTCGATGCGTCGATCGAGTTGATCCGGCCAGGGCGTACGACGGCAGAAGTGGCGTCGGTCTGGCCACGTGCGCAGGAGTTCGGTTTCCCGAGCGAGGAAGCCGCGTTTGCGCTGCAGATGGGACACGGCATCGGTCTGGCAATCTGGGAGCGGCCGATGATCAGCCGACTCGTGTCGCTCGAGCACCCGCACGAGATCAAGCCCGGGATGGTGTTCGCGCTCGAGACGTTCTGGCCGTCAACCGATGGCTGGAGCGCCGCCAGGATTGAGGAAGAAATCGTCGTCACACCAACCGGCCACGAAGTGATCACGCGGTTTCCCGCTGAGGAACTGCTCGTCGCAGGAGCGCCATTCGTCACGGTCGGTGGAACGCTGCCGATTGTCCGCGAGACCGAGGCGCCCCGGAATCCGCAGGTGGTCGAGATGATTGCGTCCGCAGCACGCGCAGAAGCCGCTCACGAAAAGGTCGGCGCTGGAAGCTGATGGCCGTCAGCGTTGTGATGCCTGCGCTCGAGATGGCGCAGGAAAGCGGGAAGCTCGTTTCGTGGATGAAAAAGGAAGGGGAGCAGGTCCGCAAGGGCGAAATGCTTCTCGAGGTCGAGACCGACAAAGCTGTCGTTGAAGTCGAGGCTTCGAGCGACGGCATTCTCGCCGGCATTACCGCACAACCTGGCGACGTCGTCCCTGTCGGCCATACGATCGCGTGGCTGGTTCAGCCCGGCGAGACACCGCCGGCGTCCACGTCCGCGCATATTCTCAGCGGACGACGAACCGACGCATCACCTGTTGCGGCAGTCAGTGTCGCAGCGAGCGAGCCTTCAACGCCCGCGGCCGCGCGCATCTCGCCCAAGGCGCGGCGGCTTGCGAAAGAGCATGACGTCGATCTCAACCAGGTGAGAGGGTCTGGACCAGGCGGGGAGATTCTGGCAGACGATATTCTCGCGGCGGCGGAGCAGGTCCGGCTGAACGCAGAGAGCACGGGACAGGTCCGGCTAAAGCCGGACACTACGTACGAATCAATATCGAGGCACGAACCACAAACGGTCACGACGATCGGCCGCCTGATGGCCGAACGGACGACACAGAGCTGGACCACCGTCCCGCATTTCTTCGTCACCAGGCAGGTCGACGCCGGAGCGCTGAAGGCCGCGCGCGATGCGATGCTGCCCGCCGTCGAGAAGTCGCACGCCGTCAAGATCACATTCACCGACCTGATCGTGCGCGCCGCGGCCGGTACGCTGAAGCGTCATCCTCGCCTGAATGCGAGCTGGATCGGTGACAGCATCGTCGTGCATTCCGAGATCAACATCGCTCTCGCGATGGCTGTGGAAAACGCGGTGGTTACGGCCGTCATTCCGCATGCCGACGCGATGTCCGTTGCCGAGATCGCAGTCCGACGCCGGGATCTCATGCAGCGTGCGACTGTTGGCCGCTTGAGGCCTGAAGACGTCGGCGGCGGCACGTTCACAATCAGCAATCTGGGGATGTACGACGTGGACGCGTTCACCGCGATCATCGTGCCACCGCAGGCCGCAATTCTCGCGGTTGGCGCGGTAGTCGACCGCGTCGTCGCCGTTGACGGCAAGGCGGTGGTACGGCCGACGATGACCGTGACATTGTCGTGCGATCATCGAGTAGTAGACGGCGCGCGGGCCGCTGAGTTCCTGCGTGACCTCGTCAGCGCGCTCACGGAGCCGAACCTTAATCCGTGGGTTCACTTGAATTGAGCATGAGATCTGTCGTTCACGCTTCTGGGTTCTCGCTTCTCCGTTCGTGTTCAGGTTCGAGGAGCAATGCGCCGGCGGCTGGGAGCGCCCAGGCCGAACGCCGAACAGGACCCAGTGAACCCGAACCCGAGAACCGAACGTGAACACGAACTGAGAAGGATAGAATCCAGAAGTGTGAACGGCTCGATCACTTACGCGCGAGGAAACCGAGGTACGTCATGCAGACGACGACAGCACCCACCACCATCTCATTGTCCGACCCGAAACTGTTCCGGCAGGCGTGCTACATCGACGGCACATGGGTCGAGCCTCGGCCCGGCGCAGTCATCGAGGTCGACAACCCGGCGACCGGCGAAACGATTGGCGTCGTTCCAAAACTGGGGGCGGCGGAGACACGCAAAGCCGTAGAGGCCGCCGCTCGTGCATTTCCGGACTGGAGCTCCAGGACGGCGAAGGAGCGCGCAATCGTGCTCCGCCAGTGGTTCGATCTCATGATCGCGAACCGTGAGGATCTGGCACGGCTCATGACGACCGAACAAGGGAAGCCCGTCGTCGAGTCACGCGGCGAGGTGGCATATGCCGCCGCGTTCCTGGAGTGGTTCGGCGAGGAAGCGAAGCGAGTCTACGGCGACACCATTCCCGGTCATCAGCGTGACAAGCGCATCGTCGTCCTCAAGCAGCCCATCGGCGTCGCCGCATGCATCACACCGTGGAACTTTCCGCTGGCAATGATTACGCGCAAAGCCGGCCCTGCCATTGCGGCCGGCTGTTCCGTTGTGCTGAAGCCGGCATCGCAGACTCCGTTTTCCGCGCTCGCGCTCGCCGAGCTTGGCGAGCGTGCCGGTCTGCCCAAGGGTGTCTTGAACGTCATCACCGGCGCCGCAACGGAGATCGGGGGAGAGCTGACGTCGAACCCCACTGTCCGCAAGCTCTCGTTCACCGGGTCAACGGCTACCGGAAAGCTGCTGATGGCTCAGTGCGCGAGCACGGTGAAGAAGGTTTCGCTCGAGCTGGGCGGCAACGCGCCGTTCATCGTCTTTGACGATGCGGATCTCGACGCGGCTGTGGAGGGTGCGATCGCCTCGAAGTATCGCAATACGGGACAGACGTGCGTGTGCGCGAATCGCATTTACGTACAGGACTCGGTCTACGACGCGTTTGCCTCGAAGCTCGCGGATGCCGTTGGAAAGCTGAAGCCGGCGTCGGGTCTCGATGAATCAGCGACGCAGGGGCCGCTCATCGACGACCGTGCCGTGCAAAAGGTCGAAGAGCACGTGGCCGATGCGGTCTCGAAAGGAGCCCGCATTCTGCGGGGTGGACGGCGGCACGCGCTGGGCGGCCGTTTCTATGAGCCGACGGTGCTCGCGAACGTGGATTCGTCGATGCTGGTAGCGCGTGAGGAGACGTTCGGCCCGGTGGCGCCGCTGTTTCGATTCCGCACGGAAGAAGAGGCGATCGCGCTCGCGAACGACACGCCGTTCGGGCTGGCCGCGTACTTCTACGGTCGCGACATCGGCCGGGTCTGGCGTGTGGCGGAAGGGCTCGAGACAGGAATCGTCGGCGTCAACACCGGAATCATTTCGACCGAGGTTGGGCCGTTTGGTGGAGTGAAGGAATCGGGCATCGGCCGCGAGGGCTCGAAGTACGGGATCGAGGAATTCCTCGAGATCAAGTACATCTGCCTAGGTGGAATCTGACGGCGCGCCCGGCGCCTGTTACGTCACCGAGGCCAGATTCGATCGCAGCGTCTCGGCGTCGAGCTCTTTCTCCCAGCGTGCCACGACCAGCGTCGCCACGCCGTTGCTGATGACGTTCACGGTCGCCCGGCACATGCTCATGAATCGGTCGACGCCGAGAATCAGCGCCATGCCTGCCACCGGGATCGACGGAATCACCATGAGTGTGCCGACAAGCGCGATGAAAGACGCGCCCTGCACGCCGCTCGCGCCCTTGTGCGTCAATGCGGCAACCGCAAACAGAGTGATGTAATCCGTCGCTGTCAGTACCGTGTTGGTGGCCTGGGCGACGAACACGGCCGCAAGTGCCATGTACAGGCAGCTGCCGTCGGGGTTGAACACGTATCCCGTTGGCGTGACGAGGCCGACGAGGCCTTTCGAACATCCGAGCTTCTCCAGCTTTTTCATCAACGACGGGAGAACCGGATCGGAGGAGCTCAGCGATAAAACGAGAACGATCTCCTCCCGGATGTACTTCAGGAACTTGATGATGTTGAAACCCGCGACAAGCGAAATGCCGCCAAGCACAATCACGACGAAGAGCGCCGACACGATCCACAGCGTCACAATCAGTTGAGCCAGCGAGCCAAGAACGCTCGGGCCAAACCGGCCTATCGTGAAGGCCATTGCCCCGAATGCGCCGATTGGCGCCAGGCGCATGAGGATGTTGACGACGGCGAAGACGGCCTGCGTCAACCCATCGAGCATGTCGAGCAGCGGCTTGACTCGCGATCCGAGTGTGGAAAGCGCGAACCCGAACAGCACCGAGACGAACACGACACTGAGGATGCTCCCGCGTGCGAAGGCCTCGACGACCGACGTCGGGATGATCTGCATCAGGAAGTCCGTGATCGTCTGCGCCTTGGCCTGACCCGCAAAACCGGCCACCGCGTCTGCGTTCAGCGTCGCGGGGTCGGCGTTGAACCCGGCGCCCGGCTGCGTGAGGGCGCCGACCGCCAGACCGATGACGAGCGCAAGGGTTGTCGCGACTTCGAAATAAATCAGCGCCTTGCCGCCGACACGGCCCACCTTCTTCATGCTGTCCATACCGGCAATCCCGGCTGCGATGGTGCAGAAGATGACCAGCGGGATGACCATCGTGATCAGGCGGATGAAGGCGAGGCCAAGCGGCTGCATCGCTTCGCCGGTGGACGGGGACACCAGCCCGAGGGCGATGCCGACCGCAACGCCGACGAGCACCTGTCCCCACAGGCTTCGATAGAACGGCTTTCTTCGCGCGGCGGCGGCGGCAACCGGCGGATGGGTCGCAACAGTGGCTTCCATGGCGAGGCAGATACTACACCTGATTCGGGCGTCCTGCGCGTGGTAGCGTAGGGCGCCTGGGAGGACCGCGTTTTATGGCTAATCTGGGATACATCGGACTCGGCGCCATGGGCAGCCGCATGGCGAATCGTCTGCTCGACAAGGGACATACCGTCGTCGGGTACAACCGGACCCGCTCGAAGGCACAGTGGTTGGTCGACCGCGGCATGAAGTGGGGAGACTCACCCAGGGCGGTTGCCGAGGCCGCCGATGTGATCTTCGTAATGGTCACCGATTCGAAAGCGCTCGAAGGTGTCTCCGATGGTCCCGACGGTTTTCTCGCGGGCGTTCGGCAGGGCAAGTTCGTCGTGGACATGAGCACGGTGAGTCCCGCTGTCAGTCGCGCGGTGGCGGAGAAGGTTCGCGCCAGAGGGGGCGACATGGTCGATGCCCCGGTATCCGGCAGCGTTGCGACGCTGGAAGCGGGCAAGCTGAGCGTGATGGTGGGCGGCACCCGTGCCACCTTCGATCGCATCAAGCCGGTCCTCGACGATGTCGGGCCCAAGGTCACTCACGTCGGCGACAACGGACTCGCACTCTCGCTCAAGATTGCCCACAACCTCCAGCTCGCCGTGCAGATGTTGGCATTCAGCGAAGGCATCATGCTGGCCGAGAAGAGCGGCATCTCGCGCGAGGTGGCTGTCGACGTCTTCACGCACAGCGTCGTCGCTTCGCCGATGGTCCAGTACCGCGGGCCGTTCGTACTGAAGCTGCCGGACGAATCGTGGTTCAACGTGAACATGATGCAGAAGGACATGCTGCTCGCGCTCGAAATGGGCCGGCGGCTCGACGTGCCGCTGCCGACAACGGCCGTGACGAACGAATTTCTGACGGCGGCTCGCGGGATGGGATTCGCCAAGGAGGATTTCGCCGTGGTCTTCAAGGTGCTGGAGCAGATGTCTGGTGCTGCGGCGCTGCAGCACACGTGACGGTGCCCGAACCGCAGGAGGCGTCGTGACGGTTCTGAATCGACGGTCGTTTCTCGGCGCGCTCTCGGTGGCGGCGGTATCTGCGCGCCCGCTGGCCGGCGCGGTGCAGACGGCGCGAATGGAGACATTCTCAGAGTGGCTTGCCGCCTCGCGCCGTGACCGCGCGTCGGCGGCGCAGGCCTGCCTCGAGCGCATCCGAACGATGGACCCGTCGATTCATGCGTGGGTTCAAGTCGTGCCACAGCCGTCGTTGGGTGACGGCCCTCTCGCGGGGATCCCTTTTGGCGCCAAGGACATCATGGAGACGCGGGGGCTCGCGACCGAGTACGGATCGGCGATCTACAAAGGCCGGCTCGGATCGACGGATGCGGCGATCGTCACTTCGCTCAGAAAGCAGGGCGCCATCCTGTTCGGCAAAACCCACACGACGGCGTTCGCGTACCGAACCCCTGCGCCGACGCGCAATCCCCGCAACCTCGAGCACACCCCCGGTGGTAGCTCCAGCGGATCAGCGGCGGCGGTTGCGGCTGGCATGGTTCCTTTCGCGCTTGGAACGCAGACACGCGGTTCGATATTGAGGCCGGCGTCGTACTGCGGTGTCACTGGATTCAAGCCAAGCTACGGGGTCATCTCTACTGACGGCGTCATGGAATTCGCGAAGAGCCTCGACACCGTCGGCTTCTTCACTCGTACAGCGGCGGACATGGCCGTCCTATGGCGCGCAATCGGATACGCGCCGGGACGAGAGGAGGACTTTGCGTTGGGCGTGCCGGAGCCGCTCGCCGAAGTCGAGGCCGCGATGGCACAAGCTTTCCAGAAAGCAATCACGGTCTTGCGACGAGCAGGTGTCTCGATCAGGACGATAAATATCGCGGACTTGCTCAGGACGCTCGAGGCAGCTACGACTGATGTGATGTTCTACGAGGGCGCACGCGTGCACGAGCAGCGGTGGAGGGAGCATGGAGCACGTCTGCTCGACGTTGCCGATCTCGTCGAAAAGGGTTTGAAGATGTCCGCCGAACAGTACGAGCGGGCGAGGCGGCACATTGCAGAGGGGAAGACGCGGCTGTCCGACCTTTACAAGACGACGCCGGTGATCCTTGTGCCGGCGGCGACCGGACCCGCCCCTCGCGGTCTCTCCACCACCGGCGATGCGCGGATGAATGCACCATGGACCGCGTTGGGCACGCCGGCGATTTCGATACCGATGCCGACCCCGGCCCTGCCCGTTGGACTCCAGCTTACGGCGGAACATGGCCAGGACGCGCGACTTCTCCAGACGGCTGTGCGGATTCAACGTCTGCTCAACACATAATCACGCACATGCGGATTCTCATCGTCGGGGCGTCGGGCACGATTGGATCGGCGGTCGTTGCTGCACTCCTAGGCCGTCACGAACTCGTTCTCGCGAGCCAGCAGAAGTCGCCCGAAAAGGTGGACATCATGGATCAGGCGTCGATCCGTGCGCTCCTTGCGCGAATCGGTCGTGTCGATGCCGTGGTCAACGCTGCCGGTCGCGCTGCTTTCAAGCCGTTCGGCGAGCTCACGGACGCCGACTTCGATTTCAGCCTTCGAAGCAAGCTGATGGGACAGGTGAACCTCTTCCGGCTTGCGCTAGATTCGATCGCTGACGACGGTTCGTTCACGTTCACGGCCGGCTATCTTGCGCGGTATCCGATGCGTGGCTCCGCAGCGGTCAGCCTCGTCAATGCGGCGCTCGAAGGCTTTGGTCGCGCTGCAGCGCTCGAAGCGCCGCGTGGTATTCGCGTAAACGTCGTGAGCCCGCCGTGGGTGACGGAGACGCTTCAGAAGCTCGGGCGACCCCTTACCGGGGGCATCCCCGCCGCGGCGGTGGCGCAGGTGTACGTGCGGAGTGTCGAGGGCGGAGAAACGGGGCAAGTCATCGAACCTACGGCTTAGCGTCCGACTTCTCTCAACGGAGGGGTCATATGTCGAAACGACTTCATTGCGCGAGAGTCCTCGCTGTGTTCGCGATTCTGCCGTCCGCGGTTTTCGCGCGCCGGATCTAGACAGATCAATGTGTCAATCGGGGATGATCGATGAATCCTGATCATCGATTCGACCATGGGGTTCAATGGTTCATTGATCCACCGATTGACATGGTCGATCCATTGAATTGCCCCATTGGATGCATTGATTCGATGATGCAATCAATGATGCATTGATCCAAGGATGGACCAATGCACCGATGGAGTTCGATGAACCCGGAAAAGTAAGTATGGTCGAGGTGCGCTGATGGACACCGATTACGTCGTCGTGTCAACGGTGCAGGGTCAGTTCGCCGAGCAGCAAGTGCGCGCGTTCCTCGAGGCGCATGGGATCGAGACGCATGTGAAGGGCGAGACACTCCGTACGACGCACGGCATTTTCATCGACGGCCTTGGTGCCGTGGACATCCTCGTGGCGGTTGACCAGGTCGATGTCGCCCGCGAGCTGCTGGCGCGCGCCGATCGCGGTGAGTTCGCGATCGGCGAGGCGAAGGACGCTGATACCCGCCATGGTGACGGGATGTGATGGGTTATATCGACGCGAATCTGCTGCCCGACGAGACGGTGGTGCACAGGGCGACGCTTCACTGGCTGATCTTTGGGAAAGCCATCGCCGTTGCAGCACTTGGCGTCGTTCTGCTCGCGATCGAGCCGACGATGGGAGCGATTGTCATGGCTATTGGTGTGGTGATGTCAGTGCCGCCGCTGATCGCGTACAAGACGTCGGAGTTCGGTGTCACGACCAAGCGCGTGATCGTCAAGGCCGGCCTCGTTCAGCGACAGACGTTGGAGCTGCTCCTGCGCCAGGTCGAAGCGATCTCGGTCGATCAGAGCATCATGGGCCGCATCTTCAACTACGGTTCAGTGACGTTGAGCGGAACGGGCGGCGTTCGCGGGGTCTTCCATAACATCGCCGCGCCGCTCGAGTTTCGCAGAAAGATTCAGAGTCAGACTGCCTGAGCCCTAGCGAGGCTCCGCCTCAGATCCGAGCGTCAGACACGTCCCGCCGCCGTCTTCATGCGGAGTTAGACAGCTGGTCAGGGTGACGCCATCCCCACGAACCTAACGACGCCGGCCGGGATTGTGGAAGAGACTCAACGCCACCGACTTGCCCATGGTGTAGTAGCCCACTGGGCTCGGATGGATGCCGTCTCCGCAGTTGAACGCGGGGCGAATCTGGTCAGGGTTTGCCGGATCGCGCACAACCAGGTCGAAGTCGACGATGCTATCGAACGACGTCTTCGTACGAATCCACTGGTTAACCTGGTTCTTGATCCGGGTCTTGTCCGGGTTCCACCCGCTGTTCGTGCCGTTGGGTGCCACGTTGTGACGAGGAATAATCGTCACGCCAATGATCCTGATCCCCTTGGCTCTTACCTTTTGAACGATCGACGCCATGGCAGCGATCACCTGGGCGGCGTTCGCACCGCGCCGAATGTCGTTCGTTCCCATGAACAAGATGACGTCTGTCACGCCGTGGTGCGAGAGTACGTCGCGATCGAGCCGCTCCCCTCCTGGCGTACTGTCAGGCGGTGGCGTCAGCCCCTCCCGAGTAATCGTGTTACCGCCGATCCCCTCGTTGACCACGGCCTTGAGGCCCCCGCCTACGCCACGGCCGCCAAGCGCGATCGTATCGTGCTCGAGACCGAGCCGCACCGACAGGACGTCCTCCCAGCGGTCATGTGCGTCAAGCGTGCTGCAGGTGCCGTCCGTGATGGAGTCGCCAAAGGCAACAATCGCTCCAGGGGACGAAATCGATTCCACGTCGATCGCTTTCAGCCACCACAGCGACGTCGTCGTGGACGTGAAAGGCGCGCGGCCTTCTTCGACCGTAACGTCGCCGCTACCGTCAGCGCTTCTGTACGAGGTGACGACCGCACCGGTGTGTTGACTCGGCCTCACATTCGATCCTGGAATGTAGAGGCTCACCGCGAGATCCTGCTGCGCCAGTACCGACAAGCGCACTGGATCGCTCCAGGTGCTGCCTCCTACCGGAATCATGACCTCCGATACTCCGTTGAACGTAACGGGGCGATTGGATCCAGCGGCAACTGCCGCTCCCTGAATTCGAAGGCCAACAAACGCACGGCCGATCTTCACTGGCTCGGTGCCGAAGGTGTTGTCCAGACGAATGCGGACGCCTTCGCCAGGAATCGTGATCCTGGCAATCATGCGGACCGTCGCGTTCGTGATCTGTGAATCACCGAGCGCCTGTTGAGAGGTGCCCCAGCCTGTTACCCAGGTCGCGTCGTCAGCGGCAGGACGCCCGCGAGGCGCGGGACGTGCGTCTGATTCCTGCGCAGGCGAGAAGGACTGGACGTGCGCACCGGCGAAAAGGATCGCGCTCGTGACCACCACACCGGCACCCATGGTCGTCAGACGTCTAGCGATGCTCATGGGAGAAGGTTACTTCAACCGGCGTGGTCGAACACACAGCTGTCTACGCTGTATAGGTGGAGGGCGCCAATCGCTCGTTCTTTCCACGAAGGACTCGCTCCCGCGCCGCCCCTCTCGCACTCGTCGGACGTCATTGTCCTGGGCGCCGCGAAGTCCTCGGCGTCGAGGTCGAGGGCTTGGCGCTGGTTAGCCGGGCCAAGCGAGGTACCCATCTCCCCGTCGTGCTCAGCATGCCGAAGACGGCGGCGGTGCTCGGGGCCATGCGCGGGACCACCTGGTTGATGGCCGCGCTGATCTACGGCGGTGGGCTGCGTCTCGCAACGTTGTGCGCTGCGCATCAAGGACCTCGACTTCGACCAGGGGTTGATCTTCGTCCGGGGCGGCAAGGGCGCCAAGGACCGATCCACCCTGTTGGCCGAGCTGGGTCGCGACGAGCTGGCGTCTGGCTGCCGGAGGCCCTGGAACGCAAGTACCCCAACGCGGGCTGCGACTGGGATGGTTTTGGGTCTTTCCCAGTCACACTCTGTCGACCGATCCCCGCGCGGGCATCGTGCGTCGACATCACATCAGCGACTGCGGTCATCCAGAAGGCCGTCAAGGCAGCGGCGCTGAAAGCGAAGATTCACAAGCCGATCTCGGTGCATACCTTGCGTCAACGCGCGGCGTCGAGGCGTATTCCACGATAGCGCGCCGCTGCGTCGAGCTTGCTTTGCAACACACCTGCTCCTCAACGGCGTGGATATCAGACAGATCCAGGAATACGTAGGACATGCCAACGTCGAGACGACGCTGGTATACACCCACGTCGTCAAAGAGTTCCGCAACCCGGCGCGGAGTCCTCTTGACATGCTCAGAGGAATCTGACGCCCGCATTGAGCTCTCTGGCCAGTTGTCTGGCCGGGCACTACCGCCGTGCAGCGCACGTCGCTAGCGTCAGACACAGGAGACAGAGGTCCGCCTGAAGGCGGACACTACGTACGGTTCGGGCTATTTGAAGACGGACACGACGTACTGCTCGGACCACATAACGTTCAGGCCTCGAGCTCTTGCCCACTCCGATCGGGCAAGGTGAAGACGAGCGCTGCCGCGAGCAGAAAGAACGCAGACGTCACGCCGAGCGCGAGACCGATCCCGATCCCCGGCAACATCGCGACCGCACCGATGGTGTACGGCGCTACGGCGCCGGCCATGCGTCCGACGTTGTAGCCCGTCCCCTGAGCCGTTGCGCGTATCGCCGTGGGATACAGCTCCGCGATGAAGCTCCCGAACATGCTGAAATACCCGTGACCGAAGTAGCCGAGCACCGGACCGAGCAGCATGAGAATCGTCGGGTTCCTGGCCATTTGTCCGTAAACCGGCACGAGCACCGCCGCAGCCAGCATGAACAGGACGAACGTTCGACGACGTCCGAGGCGGTCGGCGATGAAGCCGAAGGTGAGATAGCCGAGGTACGCGCCTATCTGAACGGGAATAATCCACGCAGAGCGATCCCACGACTCCCATTCCTGCGCCACCCTGGGATACGCGGGCGAGCGAGAAATGCGGGCAGCCAGAAGAAGATTCCCCAGTTCGGCGAACTGCACTGCCGTGCCGAGCAGGATGATCAGCAGCGTCCGGCCGAATCAGGCTTCGTCCGAAGATCACTTGAATGGGTTTCCGACGCGCGATTTCGCCCGACGCGTCTTCCAGGTTTCAGGTTCCGGTACGTTGCGTCGGATCCACAGCGTAAACAACGCGGGCAGCACGCCGACGACGAAGAGCCACCGCCATGCGTTCGGCCCGGCGCCTGGTGCGCCCAGCACGAGCGCGGCCATGAGCGCTGCGGCGATATAGCCGATCGCCCAGCCCGACTGCATGATGCTGATGGCCTTGTTTCGATGGGCAGGCGGCCATGTTTCACTGATCAGCACGGCACCCGACGCCCACTCGCCGCCCATTCCGATACCGAGGAGCGCGCGCCACATCAGCAGTTGCATGACGCTTTGCGACGTCGCTGCGCCGAGTGATGCGACCGAGAAGAAAAGAATCGTGGCCATGAGGGCGCGTGTGCGCCCGAGTCGATCGGCGACGTAGCCGAAGAGAACGCCGCCGGCGCCTGACATGACCAATGTGATCGTCCCCAGCATGCCGGCGGTGGCGTCATTGAAGCCGAAGTACGTGCGGAGCTGTCCGATGGCCATCGCATACAGCATGAAATCCATTGCATCGAGCATCCACCCTAACTTTGCAGCGGCGAGTACTCGCCACTGATCGGGACGGATCTCTCGGTACCACGGTACCGATCCACCGCGTACTGATGAGAACGCCGGCGCGGGCTGCATGAACGCGCGGGAGCCTACCATGTTTCTGCTACACTTCTCCTTTCTCACCTGCAGGTCTCCCCTTCATGGCCGACACAGTCGTAGCTGCTGCGGAACGTACGCTTCCGCACAATCTCGAAGCCGAGCGCTCCATCCTGGGCGCCATTCTCGTTCATAACGACGCATTCAATCTCGCGGCGCAGGCCGTCGATGCGCGTGACTTCTATCGCGAGGCGCATCGCCGCATCTTCGCGCGGATGGTCGAGCTCAACGAGCGCGGGCAGGCCATCGACTTCGTCACGCTCAAGGAGGAGCTCGTTCGAAACGGCGAGCTCGACGAAGTCGGCGGCCCCGCGTACATCGCGTCGCTCGCCGATGGTGTTCCGAGGGCGACCAACGTCGAGTACTACGCGCGCATCGTGAAGGAAAAGTCGACGCTGCGGAATCTCATCTTCGCAGCGAACAAGATCCTGACGAATGCCTACGAAGCCGACCAGGACTCCGACCTGATTCTCGACGAGGCGGAGAGCGCCATCTTCGCCGTCGCCGACAATCGGCTGAGGGATGGCTTCATGCCGATGGCCGACCTCGTGCGCGAGAGTTACCCCAAGATCGAGCAGCTTTTCGAGCACAAACGGCTGGTCACGGGCATGCCCACGGGGTTCGTCGACCTGGACGCAATGACCCGAGGTTTTCAGGCGGGTGACCTGGTCATCGTCGCGGCGCGCCCGTCGATGGGCAAGACAAGCCTCGCGCTGAATATGGCGCAGCATCTGGCGCTTCAGCCGAACCACACGGTCGGCATTTTCAGCCTGGAAATGTCAAAGGAGTCGCTGTTCCTGCGTGTGCTGACGTCGGAGGCGCAGATCGACAGCCACCGTCTGATGACCGGCGCGATCGGACAGAAGGATTACGGCAGAATTTCGCACGCGCTCGAAATGCTGAGCGCGATGCGGCTGTTCATCGATGATTCGGCCGGTATCAGCGTTCTCGAGATGCGCGCCAAGGCGCGCCGCCTGCAGGCGGAACACGGTCTGAGTCTCATCGTCGTCGACTACATCCAGCTGATGAGCACGCGGGGGCGTTTCGAGAACCGCACACTGGAGCTTGGTGCGATATCTCGATCGCTCAAAGGTCTTGCGAAGGAGTTGAACGTTCCGATCGTCGTGCTGTCGCAGCTCAGTCGTGCTCCGGAGTCGCGATCCGACCATCGTCCGCAGCTTTCCGACCTCCGGGAGTCGGGCGCACTCGAGCAAGACGCCGACGTCGTGATCCTCATCTACCGCGAAGACGCGTACAACCGCGACCCGAATCACCCGGACGCGGGCACCGCGGAGCTCATTCTCGCCAAGCAGCGAAACGGGCCCACCGGTGTCGTGCGCCTTGCGTTTCTGCGCGAGCAGACGAGATTCGCGAGTCTGGCTGCCTCCGCCTGATGGGGTCGGGAGTCCCCATTTCCTCGCGATGATCCGCAGCACGGTGGCGCGCGTTGATCTCGCGGCGTTGCAGTCGAACTTCCGCGCCATTCAGCAGTTTCTCGCGAGCGCTCCCGATTCGAGCCGCCCCGCGGTCATTGCAGTCGTCAAAGCGAATGCGTACGGTCACGGATCCGAGCGTGTCGCGCTGGCTCTTGAACAAGCAGGCGCGACAGATGCTCGCGTGCGCCGATATCGAGGAAGGCATCGTATTGAGGCGGGCGGGCGTGACATGCCCGATTCTTGTTTTTGGTGCGTTGAGCGTGAGCGATCTCGACGGCCTGTTCGACTACGCGCTCACGCCAACCATTTCGACGCCCTCTGCTGCGCGTGCCGTGCAGACCTCAGCCGCCAAGAGGCAAACGGCATGCGCGTACCACCTCAAGATCGATACGGGGATGAACCGTCTCGGCTTCCGTCACGACAACCTGCGCCGCACGCTTCCGAGCGTCTTGAGCAGTCCGAACCTGCGCCTCGAGGCGGTATACACGCACTTTGCGACGGCGGACGATCCCGGGCACACGCTGTTCAACGAACAGCGCCTCAGATTCGAGGAGGCAAGCAAAAACGTCCAACCAAACGTACGGCGGCACGCGGCAAATAGTGCCGCCCTGCTGCGCGATTCGCGCGTATGGTACGACTTCGTGCGACCGGGTCTGCTGCTGTACGGCATTGTCCCGCCGCCGCTCGCGTCGACAATTCCGCTGAAACCCGTCATGTCGCTGACCAGCCGTGTCGTCGCCGTGAAGGGACTCCGCCCTGGCGAGGCAGTCGGGTACGGCTCTCGCTTCAGCAGCTCCGCGCCAGCGACGATCGCCGTCGTGCCTGCCGGCTACGCCGACGGCCTCGACCTCCGGCTGGAGGGACGCGGCCACGTGCTGATTCGGGGCCGTCGAGTGCCAATCATTGGCGCTGTCTCGATGGATATGATGACGGTTGACGTCACCACCCTTGACGACGTGCAACCGGGTGACGAAGCGGTCATCATCGGACGACAAGGTTCGGAATCGTGGCAGCAGATCGACGTGCGCGAGATGGCTGCCGCCATCGGCACCATTCCGTATGAGATTGTGTGTCGGGTTGGCGCGAGGATAGAACGACAGTACGTATGAAAGAGAAAGTCGTCTTCGTCTGTCAGGAATGCGGCGCGCAGTCTCCAAAGTGGATGGGTCGCTGCACGGAATGCGGGGCGTGGAATTCGCTGGTCGAGGAGCGCATCGGCGACGATCGCGTTCCTGCGGGCGGCGCAACCAGCCGATATGCGCAGTTTGCGGCCCGCGGCTCCGCCACGCTGTACGCGGACGTCAGCACGACCAACGCCGAGCGGTTGTCCACGGGGATAGACGAGTTCGATCGCGTGCTCGGCGGCGGCGTTGTTCCAGGGTCGCTCGTGTTGCTCGGTGGTGAACCTGGCATCGGCAAGTCGACGTTGTTGTTGCAGGCGGCGGCTCACTTCGCGAGAGCGGCCGGTCCGGTGCTTTACGCGTCCGGCGAGGAATCGGAGCATCAGATCAAGAGCCGCGGCGATCGGCTCGGCGTTGGCGAGGCGCCGCTTTATCTGCTCTCCGAGACGTGCATCGAGCGCGTCCTCGAGGAAGTAGCCCGCCTGAAGCCCGCGCTCGTCGTCGTCGACTCGGTTCAAACGGTCTTTTCGATCAAGTTCCAATCCGCGCCGGGAAGCATCGGGCAGGTACGCGAGGCGGCCACGCAGTTTCTGTTTGCCGCGAAGGGTCAGAACGTCCCGGTCGTTCTGGTCGGCCACGTGACGAAGGACGGCAGCCTTGCTGGTCCCAAAGTGCTCGAGCACGTGGTCGACACCGTCTTGTACTTCGAGGGCGAGCGCCACCACGCGCACCGAGTCGTTCGTGCGGTCAAGAACCGGTTCGGTGCGGTCAGCGAACTGGGTGTCTTCGAAATGACGGCCGGCGGCCTGCGCCCTGTGCCGAATCCCTCGAAGTTGTTCCTGTCGGAGCGAGCGGCGGGGACCCCGGGATCGGCGGTGCTGTGTTGCGTCGAAGGGTCGCGGCCAATCCTCGTGGAGGTCCAGGCGCTCGTCAGCGCGAGCACGTACGGCAACCCGCGGCGCATGGCGATCGGGATCGATCAGAATCGCGTGTCGCTTCTTCTGGCGGTGCTTGAAAAGCGAGCGGGCCTTGCACTGGCGGGCGACGACGTTTACGTGAACATCGCCGGAGGGATGACGGTCGAGGAACCGGCTGCGGACCTCAGCGTAGTCGCGGCCGTTGCATCGAGCGTTCGTAACCGAAGCCTGGCGCCGTCGACCGCCGTGTTTGGCGAGGTCGGGTTGAGCGGCGAGATTCGCGGCATTCCTCAGGCGACATTGCGCGTCCGGGAGGCCGTCCAGATGGGGTTTACGCGGGTTGTCATGCCGGCGGCGAACACGGAATCGCGTGATCCGTCGCTTCAGGCGGTCGGCTGCGAGCTCGTTGGCGTCCGGACCGTGGGGGAAGCCCTCGATCAGCTCCTGACTTGATTTTCTGCGCGCGGGGTTCTAAGGTTTGCAGCATTCATTTGGGCTTCCCGGGGGGCATATGGCCTGGTTCATCCTCGCGCGTGCGGTCTTTGTTGCGGCGGTCGGCTATTCGGCATATCAGGCGCATCCCTTTACCGAGGGCGGTCTGGTGCCGAATATCTTGTTCGGCGTCGTGCTCGCGGTGCTGATCGTCCTCCTCGAGATGCGGCTCCGGACGGCGCCGGTAACCCACGTACTCGGTGCGCTGCTCGGGGGTGCGATCGGACTCGGGGCGGCAAAAGTCCTCGGCGACGCACTGTACTGGGCCAACCTTGGCGACGACCGCGTCGTCTTCCTGCATAGCTTGATCCTGCTTGCGTTGCCCTACCTTGGCCTGGTCATGGGAGCGCGCAAAGGCGAGTGGCTCGAGCCGTCGAACTTGATCAGCGTATTCCGCTCCCCGGGACCGCGCCGCCGGTACAAGGTGCTCGACACGAGCGTCATCATCGACGGCCGCATCGCTGACATCTGTGAAACCGGATTCGTGGACGGCACGCTCGTCATCCCGCAGTTTGTGCTGAAGGAGCTGCAGCTGGTGGCCGACTCGTCGGACTCGATGAAGCGAAACAGAGGCAGACGGGGACTCGACATCCTGCAGAAGATTCAGAAGATGGCCGGGGTGGACGTCACGGTCTCGGATGTCGACTTTCCCGATGTCCGCGAAGTCGACCTCAAACTCATCGAGCTTGCGCGGACGCTCCAGGGAAAGATCGTCACGAACGATTTCAACCTCAACAAGGTTGCGCAGCTTCGGGGCGTTGAGGTGCTGAACATCAACGAGCTCGCAAACGCGCTCAAGCCTGTGGTGCTGCCGGGCGAGCTCATGAAGGTGTTCATCCTCAAGGAAGGCAAGGAGTACAACCAGGGTGTCGCGTACCTCGACGACGGGACGATGGTCGTTGTGGACAATGCGCGCAAGCTGATCGGCAAGACGATCGACGTCGTCGTGACGAGCGTGCTTCAGACGACCGCTGGCAAGATGATCTTCGGCCGGTTTATCGATGCGTCTACAGCGGGGCAGGTCGTCGCTGGTCCGTCGAACGCGACTGCGGACAGCCGCGTGCGGCCGCAGATTCCGCCGGGAGCTGCCGCGGCCGGTAAATGAACTGAGTTTCAGCTTCCCTCCCTATCATTGGTGGCGCACCGTTTTTTTCCTCATTCCCGCCATCACCCTGTACACGGTGGTTCTCGGTACGTTGTCGCTCGCATCGAGCCTCTTCGAGGGAGGCGGGTACTTCGCCCACTGGTGCGCCCGAACGTGGTCTCGCCTGATTCTTCGCACGACTGGCGTCACCGTTGAGGTAAGCGGTCTCGACCGACTCGAGCCAGGCCGGACGTACGTCTTCGTCGCGAACCACCAGAGCATCTACGACATTCCGATCCTCTTCTGGTCGTTGCCGTTTCAGCTGCGCATCATTGCGAAGGAATCACTGGGCCGGTTTCCGTTTCTGGGATGGCATCTGCGTCGCACGGGCCACATGCTCGTCAACCGCGCCCGGCCGGATCGCGCGATTTTCGCGTGGGCGTCGGCATTGACGTCCAAAGGCCTGTCGCTCATCGTGTTTCCCGAGGGTACCCGCAGCCGCGCCGGCCGCGTCGGTCGCTTCAAAGGCGGCAGTTTCCATCTGGCTCTTGAAGCCGGTCTTCCCGTCGTGCCGCTATCGGTCGTGGGAAGCCGGCATGTGATGCTGAAAGGCCGCCTTGCAACGTATCCTGGTCACGTTCGTCTCGTTGTGCATACGCCGATTCAAACGACCGGCATGGCGGGCGGTGACTCCAGGATGTTTGCGGAGCAGGTCCGGCAGGTAATCATCCCGGACGCACACGGAGATGTGACGAGCGATGGCGCTCACAGTTGCTCCTGAACTGGAATCCATCGTTAGACCCGGCGTGCTGTGGCTGCGCGATGCGGTCGTGACAGAAGGGGACTCGCGTCTCGACGGGCCGCTCTCGACCGCCGAGGCCGCGGTACGCGCGCGTCCTCCTGATGAAGTCGTCGCCGTGCGCACGATGTACAAACATGTGGGACTCGACCCGACCAAGCGACGTCCGTCGTCCGAGGCGCTGCTTCGACGCGTACGCAAGGGCGACCCCCTGCCTCGCATCAACTCGATGGTCGACGTGTGCAACTGGTGTTCGCTGGAATTCCAACTGCCCTACGGGCTATACGACGCGGCGCACATCGACGGGGACGTCGTGCTGCGCCTTGGAGCTCCCGGCGAATCGTATCCCGGCATCCGCAAGGACGACGTGCACGTGGGCGGGCGCATCACGCTCGCAGACCGTCTTGGGCCGTTTGGAAATCCCACGTCAGATTCGGCGAGGACCATGGTCACGACCGCGACGACCAGCGCCCTGGCTGTGGTGTTTGCCCCGTTCGAGCTCGACGAGCGGCGTCTCTCGCACGTCATCGACGTAACGGCGCAGCGGATGAACGAGTTTACCGGCGCCGTACGGTCCGGCTGACGCCGGACACTACGTACGATTCCGTCGTAGTGTCCGCCTTCAGGCGGACCTGGGTACGCCTTAGTCGGGCGCCGGAAGCCTTCAGGCTTCCGATTCACGCGGACCTTGGCGTGCGGATCTCGCGTACAACATCGAGCACCACGTCGACGACAGCGTCGGGTGCATCGAGCGGGATCCAGTGGCCCGTATTCTCAACGAGTACGTGGCGCCCCCGTGCAAATCGATTCGCCAGCGCCGCGTCGGCGCGCATCCGCTCTTTGCCTGCCAGCGCCCCGGTGACGACAACCAGCGGGAGTTTGGGATCCTGCTTCTCTTGCTCCGATGACACTTGTCGCGCACTCTCGGAGATCGACTCGATCTGGCTTCCGAGCGCCTCGAAGAATTTGGGTTGCGTCCACACGTGGCGGAGCAGGCGTCGTGTCTCGAGCGGCAGTTTCCATACCGGCGCGATGATGTTCTCGTCGGCACGTCCGAGTCCGCCCCGACTGACCATCCTGACCATGCCCCATGCTGTTCCGATTGCGCCGACGCTGGCGAGCGCCGCAATCACGTTGCCTACTCCGAGGCGCGCGGCGCGTGCACCGTGCCGACACAGGCGGGCACCGCGCGCGATTTGGCTCCGCCGGGCGTCCGATGGGTGCATCCAGTCCTCAGGGTGTGCGGGTTCGATGAGCACAAGGCCTGCGACGTTGTCCGGATGGCAAACAGCGAGCAGGCGCATCACGAAGCCGCCATACGAGTGGCCGACGAGCAGCCACGGGGGCGGCACTGACGCACGCTGCAGCAGCTTGTACAGCTCGTCGGCGATGCGGCCTGCTGTGCGCGGGAGTGGCCCGGCGTCGCTCCACGCGAAGCCTGCTCGGTCATAAACGCACGCGCGGGTGATCGCAGCCACGCCCGGCGCCACAAGGCTCCAGCTCAGCGACGACGCACCGAGCGCGGCGTCGAACACGACCGTGGGGCCGCCTTCACCGTGGCAGTTCAGGTGCAGCCTGTGACCGCCGACGTCGATCAGCCGACCTGGCGCGTCGGGGAACCGTCGAGCTCTCGAGGTCTTCTGGGCCATGTCGGAAGTATTCCTGCACGCCCGCATACTGGCGCCCAATCCTCGATCTGAGCGCCTCGCTTGGCAAGACCTCGTTCCCCAAGCTTCTCGACTGGTTCCCGATGCGCGGTCTCGGTCAGGGGTCGCGGAACGACGTTGACGACTTCGAGTCGCAGGGGTTCATGAAGCGAGTCGAAGGCGAGCACATTGACTTCTATCGAGGGGCTCGAGCTGGGCGACGTGTAGTGAGTCGCCACAACTGAGCGCACCCCGGGGTAGCATCGTGGGGTGCATGTAACCGCGATCATTGCGGCCGGCGGCCGCGGAGAGCGCTTCGGGGGTGGGGTGCCGAAGCAGCTCGTGACACTCGGGGGCCGCTCCATCCTGGAGCGCAGTGTGGACGCATTCGTACTCCACGACCGAATCACGGACCTGATCGTCGCGCTCCCGACCGAGCTGGCCACCGACGTGCCCCCATATCTCCGCGAACGCTCGAAACCAATCGAGATCATCGAGGGCGGAAATCGCCGACAGGATTCCGTGGCACGGGCGTTTGCTCGCGTGCCGACTGCCGCCGATATCGTCGTCATCCATGACGCGGCGCGGCCGCTCGTGAGCGGCGCGCTCATCGAGCGAACGATCGATGCCGCTGCGACGCACGGGGCGGCCATTGCCGCAGTGGCCGCAACCGACACCGTCAAGCGAGCGGACGAGCGACGATTCGTCGCGGAGACGCTGCCTCGCCACGGCATCTTTCTCGCACAAACGCCGCAGGCATTTCGCAGGAGTGTGCTGAGAGAAGCATTGGTGTCGGCTGATGCAGCCGCGGAGGCGACCGACGAAGCGTCCCTCATTGAGCGTGCCGGCCACCGCGTACAGCTTGTTGATGGCGACCCTCGGAACCTCAAGATCACAACGGCCGATGACCTTGCCGCGGCCGAAGGTCTTGTTGAGGCCGTATCAGGACGCCGAACGATCGGCGCCTCGGCGCTCCGAATCGGAAACGGATACGACCTGCACCGACTCGTGCCGGGGCGACGACTCGTCCTCGGTGGCGTCACGATCCCGTTCGACAAGGGGCTCGCCGGGCATTCGGACGCCGACGCGGTATGTCATGCTGTCACCGACGCTATCCTTGGCGCGGCGGGTGCGGGTGATATCGGTCGTCACTTTCCCGATTCGGACCCTGCGTGGAAAGATGCCGACAGCATCGCGTTGCTCAGGCGGGCAGTCGAGATAGTTGGCGCAGCCGGATATGTCGTGCTGAATGTCGACATCGTCGTCATCGCCGAACAGCCCAAGGTGACGCCCCACGCTGAGGAGATGCGCCGCAACCTTGCACGGGCGATCGGGATCCTGCCAGATCAGGTGAGCGTAAAGGCAAAGACGAACGAGGGCGTCGGCTCGGTCGGCGCCGGAGAGTCTATCGCCGTGCATTCGGTGGCGCTCTTAATAGGATCATGAGAGTTCGTTTCGCTCCCAGTCCCACGGGCCACCTCCACGTGGGCAATGTGCGCACCGCGCTGTTCAACTGGCTGCTCGCGCGCGGTTCGGGTGGTACGTTCATCCTGCGCATCGAAGATACAGACGCCGAGCGCTCCACCCCCGAATCGGAACGTGCAATCGTGGAGGATCTGCAGTGGCTGGGGCTCGATTGGGACGAGGGCATCGATAAAGGCGGTGACCACGGGCCGTACAGGCAATCGGAGCGGACGCACATGTACCGAGCGCACGCCGTGGAGCTGCTGTCGCGCGAACAGGCGTACTACTGCTTCTGCACGCCGGAAGAGTTGGAACAGGAGCGGCACGCAGCACTTCGGCAAGGTCTTCCGCCGAAATACAGCGGCCGGTGCCGGCATATTTCACGTGCCGAGGCGCGCGCACGTGTCGATCGCGGAGAGCCTGCGACCATCCGGTTGCGGGTGCCGGACAACGAAACGATCGTGTTCAACGATGTCGTTCGGGGAGAGGTCAGCGTCAATACCGAGGTGATCGGCGATCCGGTGCTGCTGCGATCGAACGGCACACCGGCGTACAACTTTGCGGTCGTCATCGACGACGCCCTCATGGAGATTACCCACGTGGTCCGGGGCGAGGATCACATCTCGAACACATTCCGTCAGCTGCTCTTGTACCAGAGGTTCGGCTGGCGCGCACCAGTGTTTGCTCATGTGTCGATGGTGCTCGGACCCGATCATGGTGTGCTGTCGAAGCGCCACGGCGCGACGTCGGTTGCCGAGTTTCGTGCGCGCGGCTATCTCCCGGAAGCGCTCGTAAACTATCTCGCGCTGCTCGGATGGTCGCCCGGCGACGATCAGGAGCTCCTGCCCGTCGACGAGCTCGCGCGGCGATTTCGGCTCGGAGATGTCGGACGCAGTGCGAGCGTGTTCGACACGGACAAGCTCGCGTGGGTCAATCGTCATTACCTGAAGTTGACATCGCCCGAGCGCGTGGCGCGCCTCGCGGTTCCCTATCTGCAGCAGGCAGGTTGGGTTTTCGCGCCTGATCAGGCCGTAACCGATTTCCTTCAGTTCGTTGTACCGGGAGTAGCGGCATCGGTAGACCGCCTCGATCAGCTGCCAGAGCGCCTTCGGTTTCTGTTTGACTATTCCGCGAGCCGCGCTTTGGAAAATGAAAGCGTGAAGGCCGAGGCCGCGGCTGCGGCGAACGTGATCGGCGCGCTCGCAGAGGAGCTTGAAGGCGGTGCGCCGATGATGGATCGCGAGGCGTTCAGGGCAGTCGTAAGCCGCGTACGTGAACGAACGGGGCAGAAAGGCAGATCGTTGCTGCATCCGATCCGGCTCGCTCTGACCGGAGAATCCGAAGGACTGGAGCTGGATCTCGCAGTGCCCGCCATGGAGCGCGGTGCTCGGCTCGAAAGCGGAGGCGTTCGTCCGATCATTGGCGCGGCCGAGCGGGCCGCCGCTTTCCGGCGTGAGTTGGAGCGCCTGGCCGCGTGAACCCGCTACCGCAATGATTGTCTACGGGTTCAACCCGGTACTCGAAGCGCTGCGCGCCGGCCGGGTCCGAGAGTTGCGCGTCGGAGAACGGAGCGGCGGCCGCTTCCGGCAGCTGATGGATCTCGCTGGTGAACACGGCGTGCGGGTCCGGCGCGTACCAGCATTGACCCTCGATCGGGATTCACGCGGCGGTGTACATCAGGGCGTCATCGCCGTCGTTGACGAGGTTCCCGGGCACGATATCGAGCAGCTGGTTCTCGGTGCGAAGGGGCCGCCGCTGCTCGTTGTACTCGACGGAGTCGAAGACCCGCACAACCTCGGGGCGATCTTGCGGACGGCAGATGCTGCCGGAGCCGACGGCGTGGTCGTGCAGCGTCGCCGATCCGCGGCGCTTGGTGGTGCTGCTGCCAAAGCGTCGGCCGGAGCTGTAGCTCATGTCCGAATTGCCGAGGTCGTGAACGTTGCCCGAGCGGTGGAGCAGCTGAAGGACTCAGGGGTATGGACGGTGGGTCTGGCGGCAGATGCGAAAATGACATACGACCGCATCGATTTCACCGGTCCGACGGCCGTCGTCTTTGGCGGTGAAGGCGCTGGTCTGCGGCGGCTGGTTCGCGAGCGCTGCGATTACCTGGTTTCGATCCCGATGCTTGGACACGTTGAAAGCCTCAATGTGTCTGTCGCGGCAGGTGTAACCTTGTACGAGGCGGTTCGGCAGCGCCGCAGCCGCCGCGAGACCGGCCCCGACGACCCCGCTGAGCTGCCGTCACTTCGGTCCGAACGGTGAAGCGACTGCAACTCCGGCCTGCGAAGACGGTTACGGCCGACCCAAGGATGTTTTGAGCTATTGCGAGACTGGCACGGGAAGTGCTAAGATGTGCCGTTTGTCTGGCTGGCGTAGCTCAGTCCGGTAGAGCAGCTGATTTGTAATCAGCCGGTCGGGGGTTCAAATCCCTCCGCCAGCTCCATCGGGTCGTCTCGCCGCATCTTTCAGTGAAGCGCCGAAAACACGGATTCCAACGAAAATCGACGAAGCTGCCTCCCCACGAATTTGCGCATAGGTGATTCGTCAATTCGTCAGTCCGGTACGGCGTAAACAAGATTACGGGGAGGTGGCGGAGCGGTCAATCGCAGCAGACTGTAAATCTGCCGCCCTAGTGGCTACGGAGGTTCGAACCCTCCCCTCCCCACCAACTTTCTTCGCGCCGGCGCGTGAGACAGTTGGCGCCGGATGGAGAAAGTTGGTGGGGAGGGTCTCCCTCCTGATAGAGCACGAGCAGCGGGTTGAGCGGCAAGCGGTTGACAACGAGAGCGGCGCAGCGGGTGTACCCGCCGGAGCGCCCAGCAGGGAAGCGCGCAGGTCGAAGTGGTGCCGCGAAGGCGGGAGTAACTCAGTGGTAGAGTCACAGCCTTCCAAGCTGTTGGTCGCGGGTTCGATCCCCGTCTCCCGCTCCATCCTTCGCTCGCTGCGCGAGCTTTGGATGGGAAGCCACTGAGTTGGCGCGCAACAGAGGTGTTGCGGCCGACTTGTCGGCCGTAGCGTGCACGATGCGAGACGCGAAGGCCGATGTAGCTCAGTTGGCAGAGCGCGTCCTTGGTAAGGACGAGGTCACCGGTTCAATCCCGGTCATCGGCTCCAGACTCCGGTCGCCAGCTTCGCTGGCGAGCTTCGTCCAGGCAGGCGAGCGAGGAGATTTGAGTGAAGTCTGTCTCGCCGAAGCGCGAAGGCGGACGCAGCAGAGAAAAAGCAGACCAGAACGCAGGCTTTCACTTCTAATCCGATAGACGACGCATATGGCGAAAGAGAAATTTGATCGGTCCAAGCCGCACGTCAACGTGGGGACGATCGGACACATCGACCACGGGAAGACGACGTTGACGGCGGCGCTGACGAAGGTCGCGGCGGACAAGGGGTGGGCGAAGTATGTGCCGTATGACGAGGTGGCAAAGGCGTCGGAATCGCAGGGGCGGCGGGACGAGACGAAGATCCTGACGATTGCGTCGAGCCACGTGGAATATGCGACGGCGAATCGGCACTACGCGCACGTGGACTGCCCGGGGCACGCCGACTACATCAAGAACATGATCACGGGGGCGGCGCAGATGGACGGCGCGATTCTGGTGGTGAGCGCGACCGACGGGCCGATGCCGCAGACGCGGGAGCACGTGCTGCTGGCGCGGCAGGTGAATGTGCCGCACCTGGTGGTGGCGCTCAACAAGGTGGACGCGGTGGACGACCCGGAGCTGCTGGACCTGGTGGAGCTGGAGGTGCGGGAGCTGCTGACCAGTTACGGGTTCAAGGGGGACGACATCCCGGTGGTGCGGGTGAGCGCGCTCGGGGCGCTGAACGGGGATCCGGACGGGGTCGCGGGGGTCATCAAGCTGATGGAGGCGCTCGACACGGCCATCCCGATTCCGGAGCGGGAAATCGACAAGCCGTTCATGATGCCGATCGAAGACGTGTTCTCGATCTCGGGCCGGGGGACGGTGGTGACGGGGCGGGTGGAACGGGGCCAGGTGAAGGTCGGGGAAGAGATCGAGATTGTGGGGTTCCGGCCGACGGAGAAGAAAGTGGTGACCGGGGTGGAGATGTTCCGGAAGCTGCTGGACGCGGGGGTGGCGGGGGACAACATCGGGGTGCTGCTGCGCGGGGTGGAAAAGACGGACGTGGAGCGGGGGCAGGTGCTGGCCAAGCCGGGGTCGATCAAGCCGCACACGCACTTCAAGGGCGAGGTCTACATTCTGTCGAAGGAAGAAGGGGGGCGGCACACGCCGTTCTTCAACGGGTATCGGCCGCAGTTCTACATCCGGACGACGGACGTGACGGGAGTGCTGAAGCTGCCCGAGGGCGTGGAGATGGTGATGCCGGGGGACAACACGCCGATCACGGGCGAGCTGATCACGCCGGTGGCGATCGAGAAGGGGAGCCGGTTCGCGATTCGCGAAGGCGGGCGCACGGTAGGCGCGGGCACCATTACGGACATTATTCAGTAGCCCTGAGCCCTACGAGGATGCAGTTATGAGGGACATCATTCAGCTGGCCTGTGGTGAGTGCAAGCGCCGGAACTACAGCACGACGAAGAACAAGAAAAAGACGACCGAACGGCTCGAGTTCAGCAAGTACTGCCGCTTCTGTCGCAAGCACACGCCGCACAAAGAGACGAAATAGCAAGTGCAAGGTGTTTGCACTTTGAAGTTGAAAGAGTAGGTCAGTAGCTCAATTGGTAGAGCACCGGTCTCCAAAACCGGGGGCTGGGGGTTCGAGTCCCTCCTGACCTGCCAATAGGTGAATTGAGAAGGCCTCAGACAGCCCTGAGGCCTACTGGATTGCAGCAATGAGCACGTTGGAACAGGTCAAGCCGGCGCCAGTTCGCACGGCCGCAGGAGGAATCAAAGGCTGGTGGGAAAACAGCCGCAACTTCCTCATCGAAGTCCGTAACGAGACGCGCCGCGTCACGTGGCCGTCGCGTCGAGAAGTGTACGCCACGACTTTGGTCGTGATCGTGACGTCGACATTTTTCGGTGTGTATCTGTGGGGTCTGGACCTTCTCTTCAACCGGGCCGTGGACTGGATCTTCCGGGGGTTCGGTGCGTGATGACCGAAGTCGCCACCAAAAACTGGTACATCGTCCACACGTATTCCGGGTTCGAGAAGAAGGTTGCTGAGTCGCTTGCTCAGCGCGTGCAGGCCTACGGACTGCAGAATGAAATCGGCGAGATTCTGATTCCCACCGAGGACGTCGTGGAGATGCGCAGCGGCCGCAAGGTCGTAACCCCGAAGCGCTTCTTTCCCGGGTACATCCTCGTTGAGATGACGATGTCGGACCACGCGTGGCACGTGGTGAAGAACACCCCGAAGGTGACCGGGTTCGTCGGCGCCGGTAGCAAGCCGACCCCGCTCAGCAAGGAAGAGGTCGAGCAGATTCTCGATCAAGTGAAAACGGCGGCCGAGAAGCCCAAGCCGAAGTACAGCTTCGAAAAGGGCGACCACGTGCGGATCAACGAGGGACCCTTCACCAGCTTCAACGGTGTGGTGGATGAAGTGAACCTGGACAGGAATACGTTGAAGGTGATGGTCACGATCTTCGGACGACCGACGCCGGTGGAGCTCGATTTCCTGCAGGTCGAAAAGATTTAACGGTTAAAGGCAGATGGCGAAAAAAGTTCAGGCGATGGTGAAACTGCAGATTCCCGCGGGCAAGGCGACGCCCGCGCCGCCGGTCGGAACCGCGCTCGGTCCGCACGGCGTGAACATCATGGATTTCTGCAAGAACTTCAACGCGAAGACCGCGAAAGACGATGGCTTGATCATTCCGGTCCTCGTCACGGTGTACGCCGACCGCACCTACAGCTTCATCACGAAGACGCCGCCAGCGTCGGTGTTGCTGAAAAAGGTGGCGAACCTCGCGAAGGGATCCGCTGAGCCGAACCGGAACAAGGTCGGGACGGTCACGGCGAAGCAGGTCGAGGACATCGCCAAAACGAAGATGCCCGATTTGAACTGCGATTCACTCGAATCCGCCGTCAAGACCGTTCGCGGCACAGCGCGTTCGATGGGCATAGACGTCATCGGCTGACGTCGACGACAAACGCCCAACTTCCAATCACCAACTCCCAAGTTGGAGGTTGGAGATTGGGAATCGGGAGTTGAGGGCATTAGTGGGAGGACGCCGAAGGCGTCCGCAGGCACCACGAGGAGGCACATGGCACGACACGGTAAGAAGTTCACAGCTGCTGCGGCGCAGGTTCAAGGCCGCACATTCTCGATCGAAGAGGCGATTCCCTTGATTCAAAAGGTCAAGTACGCCAAGTTCGACGAGACGGTTGAGATCGCGATGCGCCTCGGCGTCGATCCCAAACACGCGGACCAGATGGTCCGCGGCACAGTCGTTCTTCCCCACGGGCTCGGCAAGAGCAAGCGCGTGCTCGCGATTGCGGGCGCCGACAAGCAGAAAGAAGCGTCGGACGCGGGCGCCGATCACGTCGGCGGCGAGGAGCTCGTCGAGAAGATTCTCGGGGGATGGATCGACTTCGACGCGGTCGTGGCGACGCCGGACATGATGCGCGCGGTCGGGCGCCTCGGTAAGGTGCTCGGGCCGCGAGGGCTGATGCCGAATCCGAAGACGGGCACTGTCACTCCGAACGTCGCGCAGGCGATCAAGGAGATCAAGGCGGGCAAGGTCGAGTTCCGCGTGGACAAGACCGGCATCATTCACGCACCAGTCGGCAAGACGTCGTTCTCGAGTGACAAATTGATCGACAACACGCATGCACTCGTCGACAGCGTCGTACGGGCAAAGCCGCCTGCGGCGAAGGGCAAGTATCTGAAGACCGTCACCGTGTCCTCCACGATGGGTCCGGGGGTCGCAATCGATACGGGCCATATCGATGAGAGGGGCAAGTCGTAGCCATGGCAGTCAGCAGAGCGGAAAAAGAACAGGAGCTCCAGGATCTCTCCCTGGCATTCAAGTCGGCCGACACGGCAATCGTGGTCGACTACAAGGGACTGAACGTCCCGCAGGTGACCGAGCTGCGGCGGCAGATTCGGGCCGCGCGTGGGCAGTACAAGGTCGTCAAGAACACGCTGGCGCGCCGGGCCAGCCAGGGGACCAAGCTGTCGTCGCTTGAATCGCACTTCGACGGCACGACGGCCGTGGCCTACACCGGCAACGACGCGGTGGCGCTCGCCAAAGCGCTCACGGCGTTCATGAAGGGCGCGCCGAAGCTGTCGATCAAGGCGGCGGTGGTGCAGGGTCAGGCGATACGGCCGGCGGAAGTGACCGACCTCGCCAACATGCCCGGCAGACCCGAGCTGTACGCGAAGCTGCTCTTCCTGCTGCAGGCGCCGATGCAGCAGTTCGTGTCGGTGCTGGCTGCGGCGCCGCGCGATTTGATGTCGGTGCTCGTGCAGGTTGAGAGGAAGAAGAAAGAGGCGGGCGAATCGTAGGGCGGGACTCCGCCACCCGTAGGCCGGGTCCTTTCGGACCTGGCCCGGGGCGGGCCGCCGTCATCCGGCGGGTCCAAAAGGACCCGCCCTACCAGGAGACACAGCGAAATGGCCGAACTGAATCAGCAGCAGGTGATTGATTACATCAAAGGAATCAGCGTCCTCGAGCTCTCGCAGCTCGTCAAGGCGCTCGAATCCGAGCTCGGGGTCTCGGCTGCGGCCGCCATGCCGATGGCGATGCCAGGGATGGCGATGCCGGGCGCGGGAGGCGGCGCAGCGGCGCCGGCCGAGGAGAAGACCGAGTTCAACGTCAACCTCACCGAAGTGGGCGCCGAGAAGATCAAGGTCATCAAGGTCGTCCGCGAAGTGACAAGCCTGGGTTTGAAGGAAGCGAAGGACCTCGTCGAGAGCGCGCCGAAGCCCCTCAAGGAAGGCGTGAACAAGGAAGAGGCCGCGGCCATCAAGAAGAAGTTCGAAGACGTCGGCGCGAAGGTCGAAATCAAGTAAGGCGCTGGGCTCTCGGCTTTTGGGCCCTGGGCCGTCTTGAGGCCTACGGTCCCAAAGCCTGACGTCTCTGTGTACGGAGAACGGGCTCATTCCGTCTCGTTCTCCGCCGTAATTGTTCAAAGTTTCGATCCGCGAGGGTCAACCACCGATGTACAGCCTTCCCAAGAACGTTTACCGCGAGCGCAAGGACTTTTCGAAGATCAGGACGACGGTTCCGATTCCGAACCTGATCGAGATCCAGCGAAAGTCGTACGAGCGGTTCCTGCAGATGAGCCGTCTTCCGTCGGAACGCGAGGACGCCGGCCTGCAGTCGGTGTTCAAGTCAGTCTTTCCGATCAGCGATTTTCGCGAGAATTCGTCGCTGGAGTTCATCGAGTATTCGATCGGCAACTGGGAGTGCAAGTGCGGCAAGCTCTCGGGGCTGCATCATCTGCGCAAGCCGTGCAGCAATTGCGGCGCGACACTCGTCGCCGATCCATACGGCGACCATGAGGTGCTCTGTCCCCGGTGCGGCAAGGCCAACCAGGCCCGCGGCGACGTGTGCGACATCTGCGGCCACACGGTCGGGATGAAGCTCAAGTACGACGTCGACGAGTGCCAGGAGCGCGGCATGACATACGCCGTGCCGCTCAAGGTGACCATCCGGCTCGTCGTCTGGAACAAGGATCCGGACAGCGGCGTCAAGACGATTCGCGACATCAAGGAACAAGAGGTCTACTTCGGCGACATCCCGCTGATGACGGACAACGGCACGTTCATCATCAACGGCACGGAGCGCGTCATCGTGTCGCAGCTCCACCGATCGCCGGGGGCGTTCTTCCACTCCGAAGACAAGACGCTGTACGTGGCGCAGATCATCCCGTATCGCGGGTCATGGGTTGAGTTCGAGTACGACCAGAAGAACCTGCTGTACGTTCGCATCGATCGGAAGCGCAAGTTCCTCGCCACGGTGTTCCTCCGTGCGCTCGGCCTGCGCGGCGCCGACGAGATCATCCGCACCTTCTATTCAGTCGACCGGATTTTCCTCAATCAGGGGCCGGCACTGGCGTGGGCGGTCAACGACAGCCTGGTAGGCCTGCGCGCGGCGGCCGACGTGAAAGCGGGAGATTTCTCGGTCCAGAACGGCAAGAAGATCACCGCCAATGCCGTTGCCGCGCTCCGGCGCGCCGGCGTGGAGACCATCCCGGTCTCCGACGAGGGTCTCGAAGGCGCGTTTGCAGCGACCGACATCGTGGATCCCGAGACCGGCGAGGTCATCCTCGAAGCAAACGAGGAGCTGACGCCGCGGGTCATTTCGATGGCGCAGGAGAAGAAGGTCGACAAGATCGAGATCTTCTTCCCCGAGCGCGACGACGTCGGACCCATCATCAGCCAGACGCTGAAGAAGGACCCGATCCGCACGCACGAAGAGGCGCTCATCGAGATCTACCGGCGCTTGCGCCCGGGTGATCCGCCGACGCTCGAGAGCTCGCGATCGCTGTTCGAGAACATGTTCTTCAATCCTCAGAAGTACGACTTCTCGCGTGTCGGTCGGCTCAAGCTGAACACCAAGCTCGGACTGAAGACGCCGCTCGACGAGAAGATCCTGCACCCGCAGGACTTCTACGAGGTGCTGAAGTACTTGCTCAAGCTGCGCAGAAACCCGCAGAACGTGGACGACATCGACCACCTGGGCAACCGTCGGGTCCGCTCGGTGGGCGAGCTGCTCGAGAACCAGTTCCGCATCGGGCTCGTCCGGATGGAGCGCGCGATCAAGGAAAAGATGTCCGTGTACCAGGAAATGGCCACGGCCATGCCGCACGACCTGATCAACGCGAAGCCCGTGATGGCGGCGATTCGCGAGTTCTTCGGGTCGTCCCAGTTGTCGCAGTTCATGGACCAGACGAACCCGCTGTCCGAGATCACGCACAAGCGGCGTCTGTCGGCGCTTGGCCCCGGCGGGCTCTCGCGCGAGCGTGCGGGGTTCGAGGTGCGCGACGTGCATCCGACGCACTACGGCCGCATCTGTCCGATTGAGACGCCTGAAGGGCCGAACATCGGGCTGATCTCATCGCTGAGCTGCTATGCCCGCATCAACGAGTTCGGATTCATCGAGTCACCATATCGCAAGGTGAAAGACGGCCACGTTATCGACTACGTGATCGTCACGAACGCCGGTGGGAACCCGAAGTACAAGGTCGGCGACGTCGTGGAGGCGGACGAGCTGGTGGGCGCAGACGGGCGCTCGAAGAAGAAGGGCGTCGAGTTCGAGCCGTATTCCTTCTACCTCTCAGCGTGGGAGGAAGACCAGTACATCATCGCGCAGGCCAACGTCGAGCTCGATGAGAGTGGCTACGTCGTGTCGGACCGCGTGAACGCCAGGAAGCAGGGGAACTTCATCCTGTCGAGGCGCGAGGAAGTTGATTTCATCGACGTGTCGCCGAAGCAGCTGGTGTCGGTGGCCGCGTCGCTCGTGCCCTTCCTCGAAAACGACGATGCGAACCGTGCGCTGATGGGATCGAACATGCAACGCCAGGCCGTGCCCCTGCTTCGGGCGCGCGCGCCCTACGTCGGCACGGGCATGGAGTACATCACCGCGCGTGATTCGGGCGCTGTGGTGGTCGCACGCCGCACCGGCACCGTCGACTATGTCGATAGCCAGCGCATCGTCGTGCGCGTCGAAGGACAGGGAGAGGTCGACGACCTGAGCAAGGAGATGGGCGCCGACATCTACCCGATGACGAAGTTCAAGCGGTCGAATCAGAACACCTGCATCAACCAGAAGCCAATCGTCCGCGTCGGACAGCGCGTGCAGAAGGGACAGGTGCTCGCCGACGGGCCATGCACCGAGCTGGGTGAGCTGGCGCTCGGGCGCAACGTGCTCGTCGCGTTCATGCCGTGGCGGGGCTACAACTTCGAGGATGCGATTCTCGTCTCCGAGAAGATGGTGAAGGAGGATTACTACACCTCCATTCACATCGAGGAGTTCGAAATCGAGGCGCGCGACACGAAGTTGGGGCCGGAGGAGATTACGCGGGATATTCCGAACGTCTCGGAGACGTACCTGCGCGATCTCGACGACAGCGGCATCATCCGCATCGGCGCCTACGTGAAGCCGGGCGACATCCTGGTTGGCAAAGTGACGCCGAAAGGCGAGACGCAGCTCACTCCCGAGGAGAAGCTGCTTCGCGCGATCTTCGGCGAGAAGGCGGGCGACGTCCGCGACGCGTCGCTCATCTGTCCGCCAGGCATCGAAGGCATCATCGTCGGCGTGAAGATCTTCTCCCGCAAAGGCATCGAGAAAGACGATCGAGCCAAGGCCATCGAGGCTGAAGAGCTCGAGATGATGGAGAAGAACCAGGCGGACGAGATCCGCATTCTGCACGACGAGGTGAAGAAGCGTGTCATGCAGATGCTCAACAACCAGACGCTTCGCGCCGACGCGTTCGACGAGTACGGACGCGAGCGGCTGCTCAAGAAAGGAACGGTGCTCACGCCCGACGTGATGCAGTCGGTTCCGTACGAGCAGCTGGTGCGCCTGAAGATCCAGAGCGACGATCCACGGCTCGAGGGGGATCTGCGGCTGCTCGAGGAGCGAACTGAGCGTCAGGTGGAAGTGATCCGCCAGCTCTTCGAAGAGAAGAAAGAGAAGATCCGCCGGGGCGACGAGCTGCCGCCGGGCGTGATCAAGCTCGTCAAGGCGTACGTGGCGATGAAGCGCAAGCTGTCGGTCGGCGACAAGATGGCTGGCCGCCACGGCAACAAGGGCGTCATCGCGCGCATCCTGCCCGAAGAGGACATGCCGTATCTGCCGGACGGAACGCCGGTGGAAATCGTGCTGAATCCCCTTGGCGTGCCGTCTCGAATGAACGTGGGCCAGATTCTCGAGACGCATCTCGGCTGGGCCGCACACGCGCTCGGCCTGTATTTCGCGACGCCGGTGTTCGACGGCGCCACCGAAAACGAAATCAAGACGTGGCTCGAGCAGGCGGGGATGCCGAAGGGCGGCAAGACGAAGCTGTACGACGGGATGACGGGGACCGACTTCGAGAACGATGTCACCGTCGGCTACATCTACATGCTGAAGCTGTCGCACCTGGTGGACGACAAGATTCACGCGCGTTCAATCGGACCCTACTCGCTCATTACGCAGCAGCCGCTCGGCGGCAAGGCGCAGTTCGGCGGCCAGCGGTTCGGTGAAATGGAGGTCTGGGCGCTCGAGGCGTACGGATCAGCGCACATCCTTCAGGAGCTGCTGACGGCCAAATCCGACGACGTGACGGGTCGCGCCAAGATCTATGAAGCCATCGTCAAGGGCGACGCCTCGTTCACGCCTGGACTGCCCGAATCGTTCAATGTGCTCATTCGCGAGCTGCAGTCGCTCTGCCTCGACGTGGAGCTGATCTCCACGAGGAAGCGGCCGACGCTCGAACCGTTGCCCGCGACGGAAGGTGAACCCGTTTTGGAACAGGTATAGCGAAGCCTATGAGACCAACCTTCTACGACGCCAAAACCTCGTTGCGCGCCGATTTCGACGCGATTCGGATTTCGCTCGCCTCGCCCGAAAAGATCATGTCCTGGTCGTTCGGGGAGGTGACGAAGCCGGAAACAATCAATTACCGCACGTTCAAACCGGAGCGCGACGGTTTGTTCTGCGCGAAGATCTTCGGCCCGATCACCGACTGGGAGTGTCTCTGCGGCAAGTACAAACGCATGAAGCACCGAGGCGTGATCTGCGACAAATGCGGTGTCGAGGTGACGCAGGCGAAGGTGCGCCGTGAGCGACTCGGCCACATCATGCTGGCGACACCGGTGAGCCATGTATGGTTCTTCAAGGGGCTCCCCAGCCGCATCGGCCATCTGCTCGACATCTCGCTGCGCGACCTCGAGCGCATCCTCTACTTCGAGGCGTACGTCGTCATCGATCCCGGCGAGGCGGAACTCAAACAGAACCAGCTGCTCAACGAGGAGCAGTACCGCAAGGCGCGCGAGGACTTCGGGAGCAAGTTCCGCGCGCAGATGGGCGCCGAAGCCATCAAGGAGCTGCTGAAGCGCGTCAACATCGAGAAGCTCGCCGATGAGCTGCGTGTGCGAATGCGTTCCGAGAGCTCCGTGCAGAAGAAGCTGAAGTACGCGAAGCGCCTGAAGGTGGTTGACAGCTTCCGGAAGTCGAACAACCAGCCGAACTGGATGATTCTGGACGTCATCCCGGTGATCCCTCCGGAGCTGCGTCCGCTCGTGCCGCTCGACGGCGGCCGGTTCGCCACCTCGGATCTGAACGACCTCTACCGCCGCGTCATCAACCGGAACAACCGGCTGAAGAAGCTGATGGAGCTGAAGGCTCCCGACGTCATCATCCGCAACGAGAAGCGGATGCTGCAGGAAGCCGTGGACGCACTGTTCGACAACGGACGTCGAGGCCGAGTGCTTCGTGGCGCAAACAACCGCCCGCTCAAGTCGCTGTCCGACACGCTTAAAGGCAAGCAGGGACGGTTCCGTCAGAACCTACTTGGTAAGCGCGTCGACTACTCGGGCCGCTCCGTCATCGTGGTCGGACCCGAGCTGAAGCTGCATCAGTGCGGCCTGCCGAAGAAGATGGCGCTCGAGCTGTTCAAACCGTTCATCTACAACAAGCTGGAGGAGCGCCAGCTCGTGGCCACCATCAAGCAAGCAAAGGAGATGGTGGAGCAGCAGCGTCCTGAGGTGTGGGACATCCTCGAAGAAGTGATCCGCGAGCACCCTGTGCTGCTCAATCGCGCTCCGACCCTGCACCGCCTCGGCATCCAGGCGTTCGAGCCGGTTCTGGTGGAAGGCAAAGCGATTCGAATCCATCCGCTCGTCTGCACCGCGTTCAACGCCGACTTCGACGGCGACCAGATGGCGGTGCACATTCCGCTGTCGCCTGAGGCACAGATCGAGGCCTCGGTGCTGATGATGTCGTCGAACAACATCCTTTCGCCGGCGAACGGGGCGCCGATTGCGGTGCCGTCGCAGGACATCGTGCTGGGATGCTACTACCTGACGAAGTCGAAGACGGGCGCGAAGGGTGAAGGACGGGCGTTCGGCAACGTCGAAGACGTCCTGCTCGCGCTCGATGCTGGCGAGCTGGAGACGCTCTCGCCAATCCGGCTGCGGTACACCGGTGCTCTTCTCGATCTGACCACGGCCCGTGACGATCAGGACGTGCTGCACACCGAGATCACTGATGTATCGGGCAAGATCATCAACACGACGGTCGGCCGCGTGATTCTCAACGAACAACTGCCGAGCGCGATGCCGTACATAAACGGGCTGCTCAAGAAGAAGGGACTCCAGCAGCTCGTCCAGAAGTGCTACCTCGATCTTGGCCTCGAGCGCACGGTTGACATGCTCGACGCGCTCAAGAATCTCGGCTTCACCTATGCGACGATGTCCGGTCTGTCGATTGGTATCGACGACCTCGTCATTCCGGGCAACAAGCAGCAGCTCGTCCAGAACGCGCGCAACGAGGTGATCAAGGTCGAGCAGCAGTATCTCGAAGGCGCGATCACCAACGGCGAGCGGTACAACAAGGTGATCGCCGTCTGGTCGGAGGTGACCGAAAAGATTGCCGACGAGATGTTCGGCGAGATGGCCGAGCTCGACCACACGGGCCGATCGTTCAACCCGGTCTACATCATGGCCGACTCTGGAGCGCGCGGCTCGAAGCAGCAGATCAGACAGCTCGCGGGGATGCGCGGTCTGATGGCGAAACCGTCTGGAGAAATCATCGAGACGCCGATCACCTCGAACTTCCGCGAAGGCCTCACCGTGCTGCAGTAACTTCATCTCCACGCACGGCGCGAGGAAAGGGCTGGCGGACACGGCACTCAAGACCGCTGACTCCGGCTATCTGACCCGGCGTCTCGTCGACGTGGCGCAGGACGTGATCATTTCCGAGCACGACTGCGGGACGCTCGATGGCATCGAAGCCAGGGCGATCGTGGAAAGCGGCGAGATCATCGAGCCGTTGCGCGACCGTATCGTCGGCCGTGTAACGCTGGAAAAGATCGTCGATCCGTTCAGCACCGAGACGATCGTCGACCTGAACGAAGAGATTGACGAAGACAAGGCGTCGGCGGTGCAGGAAGGTGGCATCGAGAAGGTGAAGATCCGCTCGGTGCTGACCTGCGCAGCTCGGCGCGGGGTGTGCGCGCGCTGTTACGGCCGCGACCTGGCAACCGGGCGGCTCGTCGAACTGGGCCAGGCGGTGGGTGTCATTGCGGCGCAGTCGATCGGCGAGCCCGGCACGCAGCTCACAATGCGGACCTTCCACATCGGCGGGACAGCGTCACGCGTGTCGGAGCAGAACACGCTCGATGCGAAGCATGCGGGCGCGGTCCGATATCAGAACCTGCAGGTCGTCGAGACCCACAAGACCGCCCAAGGTGGCGGGCAGCTCATCGTCATGAACCGGAACGGATCGCTCGTGGTGGCCGACGAGAAGGGCCGTGACCGCGAGCGCTATCCGATCGTGTACGGCGCGCGGCTCAAGGTTCGCGACGGCCAGAAGGTGGAGCAGGGTCAGACCATTGTCGAATGGGATCCGTACACCTTCTCGATCCTCACTGAGGAGACCGGTACCGTCCGCTTCAAGGACATCATCGAAGGGTTGACGATTCACGAAGAAGTGGACGAAGTCACCGGGCTGTCGCGTTTCATCATCGTCGACTCGCCCGATGAGAAGAAGCAGCCGACCATCGAAATGAAAGACAAGAGCGGCAAGACCATACGCAAGTACCACATGCCGGTGCATGCGCACCTCATGGTGCAGGACGGCGAGTCGGTCGAAGCCGGTGACGTTCTCGCCAAGATTCCGCGCGAAACGACGAAGACGAAGGACATCACGGGTGGTCTGCCGCGCGTCGTCGAGCTCTTCGAGGCGCGGAAGCCGAAAGATCCTGCCGTCATCTCGGAGATCGATGGCGTGGTGAAGGACGGCGGCGTCGTCAAAGGTCAGCGAAAGCTGATCATCGTGCCGGATGACGCCAGCGAGCCGCGCGAATATGCGCTGCCACGCGGCGTGCACGTCAACGTGCACGAAGGCGAGCGCGTCCGCGCGGGCGAGCAGCTCATGGACGGTCCGAGCAATCCGCACGACATTCTACGGGTGCTCGGCGAAAAGGAGCTGCAGAAGTACCTCGTGAACGAAATCCAGGAGGTCTACCGGCTCCAGGGCGTCAACATCAACGACAAGCACATCGAGGTCATCGCGCGGCAGATGATGCGGTGGGTGAAGATCGAGGACGTTGGCGACACCGAGTTCCTTATCGACGAGCAGGTGGACAAGTTCCGGTTCCTGGAGGAGAACGAGCGCGTGATCGCCGGCGGCGGGCGTCCTGCCACCGCGCAGCCGCTGCTGCTCGGCATCACCAAGGCGTCGCTTTCGACCGACTCGTTCATCTCGGCGGCGTCGTTCCAGGAGACGACGCGCGTGCTGACCGAGGCTTCGATCTCGGGCAAGGTCGACTATCTGCGCGGCCTGAAGGAGAACGTGACGATGGGTCGCCTGATTCCGGCCGGCACCGGGTTCGAGTGGTACCGAGGCGTGCGGATTCCGGCCGACGAGCCGCCGCCGCCGCCGGTTCCGGAACAGCCTGCGGAGGAAGATCTCGATATGGAGCGCGAGATCGAGTATGCGTTCGACACCGACGAGCCCGTCGCCGGTGGACGCGGTCCGCTGGGCGATATCGAGTAGCGCTGACACGAACCCTCGACGGGCCGCGGAGACACGGAGGCACAGAGATTTATCTCTGTGCCTCTTTTCACGTACGCCTCCGTACGTCAGTGTCCGGCTTCAGCCGGACCGACGTTGAAGTGCCCGCCTTCAGCCGGGCGCGGCAGGCCGCTGCATTCCACTCCGGGCCTCCGGTTCGCGCGAACGTGCTGTCCATCCGCCTCCCGGCGCCGCACGCCGGAAATCTCACGCCGCTCGTACGCTTTTGCCGCCGCCGCGTCTAGTTGCCAATTCCATCAGCCGCCATCGTGCGCACGCGCCAATCGAGTTGAGTCGAACATCGTGGTTCCGTGTGCCACGCGGACCGAAGACGCGCCGTAGAATCGCTTCGTTCGATTTCAGGCGAGTCATGTCGGCATGCGTCGCAGGTCGGCGCCTGTCCAGCACGTCCGCGCTTCCAAACAGCCGGTTCGTCTTCCCGTCATGCTCAGCCGGGACGAGGTAGCGACTGTGCTGACCCACTTCGAAGGCACGATGTGGATTATCGGCACGCTGCTCTATGGTGCCGGCTTGCGCCTGGAGGAATGCCTGGAGCTCCGAGTGAAGGACATTGATTTCGATCGACGCCAGATTGCGGTGAGGCGCGGCAAGGGGCAGCAGGACCGATCGACGATGTTGCCGGCCGCGGTGGTGGATCCGCTTCGCGCGCACCTTGTCCACGTACGGCGGTTACACGAAGCCGATCTCAAAGATGGCCTCGGGCGCGTGGTACTGCCTGACGCCCTGGAGAGGAAGTATCCGAGTGCGGCTGCTGAGTGGGGATGGCAGTTCGTGTTTCCGGCTGCGCGTGTCTGCCGCGATCCGCGATGGGGACCACCCTCTCGGTTTCATCTCCATGAGTCCGCCGTGCAGAAAGGGGTGGCGGCAGCCGTCCGTCGGTCTGGAATTGCGAAGCGCGTCGGCCCCACACATTTCGGCACTATGTCGCGTACCGGACTATGCCGAGTACGGCGGCGATCGAGCTGGAGAGCCGCAACCAGAGGGCGCTTGTACGCGACATAGTACTGGTCTCCAGAGTGTTGAAGAAGTGCAGGAGCGCGTCCGGCGCTCGGTTGCGCTGGACGTGTGCGCTGAGATCGGGCGTGGTCGTGGCGAAGGCGCGCTGCCTTCATCGCGAGCGTCGCCTCGAGCAGCCCTAGGGTTTCGCCCATCATGGCGGCGACCCAGGGCGACGATGAGGAGTCGTGGTCGACTGACATGGCCGCAATCAGCAACGCGATGACGAGCGATCGACGCCGGCTTGGAGGAGTTCCATCGCGGCGGTGTGGCGCAGGACGTGCGGCGTGAGCGGCTTGCGCTGGAGTGAGGGACACGTCGTTGCCGCGGCTGCTCGGTGCTTGGCGACCAGATAGGCCACGGCATCCGCGCTCAGCCGCGTTCCGCGGGCCGTGGGAAAGAGGATCGGTGGGTTGCCGCGTGGCGGATCATCGAGCCACGCCCTGAGGACGGCGATCGTCGGTCTGGCGCAGTGGCGTGCAGCGCTCTTTGCGCCCCTTGCCGACGACGCGCACGTGTGCGCCCGTCGTGAGTGCTGACATCCGATCGCGTTCAGCGCGGTCAATTCGGAGAGACGCAGACCGGTTTGGATAGCGAGGAGGAGCAAGGCGTGATCGCGGCGCCCTCGCCACGTGCGCCGATCGGGGGCCGCCAGAAGCGCGTCGATTTCTGGCCGAGTGAGAAACGCGATCTGCCGGCGCGTGACCCGCTTGCTTGGGATCGCGAGCACGCGCTGGATCTGCGCCGCATGCGTCGGGCACTCGAAGGCCGCATAGCGGAAGAAGGAGTGGATCGCGGTCAGGCGCAGATTGCGACTGCGGGCACTGACGCCGCGGACGGCTTCGACGTGATCGAGAAACGCGCTGATCAGCGGGCCGTCCAATGCCTCCAGGGTCAGCTGGGCCGGCGTGGTCTGCTGCCGGTCGTGCACGAAGGTAAGCAAGAGGCGAAAGGTGTCGCGATACGAGGCGAGGGTGTGCGGGCTCACCTGGCGCTGACGCAGCAGACGCTCGGTGAAGAACCGCTCCAGGAGCGGCGCGAGCGGCGTGCGGCGGGTCATCGCCGATCCTCCCAGCGGCGCTCGAGACGGTCTCGCGCCTCCGCCATCAGCGCCGGCCACGCTTGGAGGTACCAATAGGTGTCGCTGACGTGGACATGGCCCAAGTAGGCGGACAGGATGGGCAGCCGGCGCTCGGGGTCCTCGCCGGCGCGGTACCAGCGCCAGAGCGCGGTGCTCGCGAAGCGATGGCGGAGGTCGTGGATGCGCGGGCCATGCCGGTCGCCGGGCCTGCGCAGACCGATCTGGCGTGACAGCGCATAGAACGTGCGATGGATGGTGCCGTTGTCGAGGCGGTGTCCGCGGCGAGACACGAACACGTACGACGACGTAGGGCGCGCTCCCCACAGGCGGTGGCGTCGTCGGAGATAGTCGGCGAGGACCTGGCACGTAGACGGATGCAGCGGGACCACGCGCGTCTTGCCGAACTTGGTCTGGCGAATCGTCAAGACGCCGGTCTCGAGATCGACGTCCGCGAGCTCGAGGCGGCGCGCTTCGCCGAGCCGTAACCCGGAGACGCTGAGCAGCCCAAACAGACAGGCGTAGACCCAGCGGCGCAGCTGCCCGTGCTCATCCCGAGCCGGGAGACGCCGCGCCGCGTCGAGGAGCGCGCGGATCTCGGCGTCCGAGTACAGATAGGGGCGCGCGCGTCTCGGGCGATACGGCAGCAAGCCGGTCGGCGGGACCTCCGTCCGCGGATCGAACGCCTGCCAATGGCGCGCGAAGCCGCGGACGTGACTCCGGCGTCGCGCCCATTCGGCCGGCTGGACCCCGGTCGGCTGCTGCGCCCAGGTCAGGGACGCGGCCGTCGTTATCGTCGTCGCGCCTTGCTGCTCCAGGGAGATCGCGAAGGCGAGCAACCCCTTCTCGGCGTCGTGCAGGAGGAAGCCCAAGCTCCGGCGCAGCGCGACATACTCCCGTACGGCCGCACGCCACGCCGTCATCGCGCACCTCCCGGCCACGGGAGGGCGAGCGTCCGTAAGGCGGCGAGGTCGACGGCGGTGTAGATCGCCGTGGTCTGCGGGCGGCGATGCCGCAGCACCTCGCCGATCTCGGTCAGTGAGGCGCCCTGGCGGAGCATCTCTGTCGCCAAGGCATGCCGAAACTGGTGCGCGCCCCTCGACGGCGCGGTGACGCTGGCGCGGATCAACCGGTGGCGCACGATCGAATCCACCGCTTGCGAGCCGACGAACCCACCCCACGGCGCGCGCGCTCGAACAAAGACGCGTCGACTCCCTTGGGACGGGCGCCCCTGCCGCAGGTACGCGGCCAGTGCGGCCCCGACATCGGCCGGCAGCGGCAGGGTCGCCACGCTCCCGCCTTTCCCGCGGACCCGCACGTGGCCGCTCGTCCAGTCGAGATCGTCCAGCTCAAGGCGGACCACTTCGCCGGCCCGGAGGCCCAGACGCGCGAGGAGGAGCAGGAGGGCATAGTCCCGACGTCCGATCGCCGTGCGCCAGATCGATCGACGCGAGCACCTGTCGCACCGCCACGGCGGCGATCGCGCGGGGCGGCGACGTCCGCGTCCACTGGGCCACCGTCGGCACGGCGCCGGTCAAGTCGCGGGTGAGGTGGCCCCGCGCCTGCGCGTAGCGCAGAAACGAACGCAGCGCCGCCGTCAACACCTTCGCGCGTTTCGGATGGAGGTGCGCGGCCTGGCGCTGCACGAAGCCGACGACCTCGTGTGCGGACACGCGGGACAGCCGGACCGCGCCGGTGCCGAAGCGATCCGCCAGGAACCGACGCACGAACGGTCCGTAATTGCTGATCGTCATCGGGGCGAGCGCCCGCTCGTCACGGAGGTACGTCTCGTAGGCTGCGACCAGCCGTGCGACGGGCGTCGGCCGACCTGTGCGGATCCGCTCGACGGGCACGACGCCGTGGTCGCGCAAGAACCGGAGGACTTGTGTCAGCGCGCCGACGTCACTGCGGTGTCGGCGTCTGCGTCGCGCCCGCGCGTCCAGATAACGCGCGACGGACAGGGATGAGATGTGATGCGTCGAGAGACGGTGCCGCGCGAGCCATCGGCTGAACTCCGTTGCGAGCAGCACCTGCCGGTACCGCGAATACCGCGTGAACCCGCGGGCCGTCGACCAGGTGACAAACGCCGTCAGGTGCGCCACCAGCGGCCCCATGGGCGCGCGCGACAGCACGATGTCGTGAATGACGTGCTTCATCGGCCAGCTCCTTGCCTCGCTCGACGGAGCGAGCGCGGAGCTGACTATGCCGAGTCATCTGTGCGGATCAGCGACGATCGCGAGCGAACACGAACGCGCTCGGCATAGTCCGGTACCGTGTGCCACGCGGACCGAAGACGCGCCGTAGAATCGCTTCGATTCAATTTCAGGCGAGTCATGTCGGCATGCGTCGCAGGTCGGCGCATGTCCAGCACGTCCGCGCTTCCAAACAGCCGCTTCGTCTTCCCGTCATGCTCAGTCGGGACGAGGTCGTGTCTGTGCTGACCCACCTCGACGGCACGATGTGGATCATCGGCATGTTGCTCTATGGTGCCGGCCTGCGCCTGGAGGAATGTCTGGAGCTCCGAGTGAAGGACATTGATTTCGATCGACGCCAGATTGCGGTGAGGCGCGGCAAGGGGCAGAAGGACCGATCGACGATGTTGCCGGCCGCGGTGGTGGATCCGCTTCGCGCGCACCTTGTCAACTGTACGGCGGTTACACGAAGCCGATCTCAAGCGGCCTGGGCGTACGCCGCCGATCTGAAAGACGGCCTCGGGCGTGTGGTACTGCCTGACGCCCTGGAGAGGAAGTATCCGAGTGCGGCTGCTGAGTGGGGATGGCAGTTCGTGTTTTCCGGCTGCGCGTGTCTGCCGCGATCCGCGATGGGGACCACCCTCTCGGTTTCATCTCCATGAGTCGGCCGTGCAGAAAGGGGTGGCGGCAGCCGTCCGTCGGTCTGGAATTGCGAAGCGCGTCGGCCCCCACACATTTCGGCATTGCTTCGCCACGCATCTCTTGGAGGACGGCTACGACATCCGCACCGTTCAGGAGCTGCTTGGTCACAGGGACGTCAGCACGACGATGGTGTACACACATGTGGTGAATCTCGGGGCGCTGGCCGTGAAGAGCCCGGCGGACCGGTTACTGGTTGGTCGGGCAGAACGTTAGCCGCCCGCCTGCTGCGTTGACGTGGTCGGCGTTGGCCGCGCGCCTCGCGCGTCAAGCGCGACGCACATCCCGCGTCTCTTCGCACCAATGCATCGTGATGCCCGGCCCTCATTGCCGATGATGTTGCTCGGCACGAGCGATGTTAGCCGCCACGAAGGCGGCTATTGCGGAGGCGGACCGAGCAACGATGGCGCGGCTAACGATCGGCTAACGAGGCGCCTCAGTGATACCGGCGTCGTGCTACCATCCGCGCGCCAGCGGCTTACAGGCGGCGGCTGTTGCATTCCTTTGCCGACGTTAGCCGCCTGGTCAAGGCGGTCCAATCAATACTGGTTAGACCTCTGATCGAAACAACGAAAGAGACCGATCAACACAAGCCAGACTGTCGGGGCTTCGACTTCGCTACGGTGATGGAATACCGAGGTCCTTGCAAATCTTTTTGGCGAGGTCGTCGTTGAGCTCCGAATGGCGCGGAACGGTTGATGTTCTGCCGGTGGGGCTGACGAAGATCGAATGATTACCACCCTCCCGGAGCAACCGGCAACCGTGTTGCTCCAGATGGTGCACCAGCGCGCGTCGCTTCACGCACTGACCTTGAGTGGCTCGCGGATGACCGGTCCTTTGCCGGTGGCTTGCTGAGCCAACTCTCGGTTGGCGTCCAGGATCATGGCGACAGCTTCCCGGAGATTCGCGCGCGCCTCCTCCAGCGTAGCGCCTTGGGTGTTGGCTCCCGGCAACTCCTCGACGAAGCCGACGTACCCTTCTGGCACTTGGCGAAAGACGGCGGTGAACTGAAGGTCCATGACGCTATGATACGCCTCGGCAAACCGCGAGGCCTAACCAGGCGATGGACCAGACACCGCGTCGGGCCGCTCTCGCGTCCCTCCCGGCGCTGGTCATCGCCGATCGTTAGACGGATGAGTGCAATCACGACACTCAAACAGGTACCGACTGGTGGGACATGCCGAATGGAGGCGACATCATGGACGACGTTTCCACGATTCGAGCGACGGCTTTCCCTTGGTGCAAAGCGGGAATTGATCGAAATTGGGATGCACTACTGGCCATGTGCACCAGTGACGTTGTGTTTGCGCCTCCTGGCGAGCCCATCGTCTCCGGTAGCAGGCTCAAACCATGGCTGGAAGCGTTCCCAATCATGAAAGACTTCACGTTCGACTTCGACCGCATCGAGGTCAGCGACGACTTGGCCACGGGCGTCGGTCGCGGCGCGTGGACTCTCGATATCAACGGGCAGGACGTATCAGCGACCTTCAAGTTCGCCGACGTATTCAAACGGAGTCCTCAGGGCTGGCGTTACGCCCATGTAATCTGGAACTTGGACGCGCCCGGCGCTTGACGGAAATGCGCCCTTGTACCCGAGACCGTCTAAC
>CAVTIA010000006.1:0-475073 GCA_963734635.1 uncultured Acidobacteriota bacterium | reverse complement strand
TCGACATCGCCGCAACGTGATGCTGGATGTAAGGGTCGTCCGCTTTGTTCTGCGATTTGAGATAGTCAAGGACGAATTCGTAAGCCGCTTCCGCAGCGCCGAGGAACGCCGCGGCATAGTGAGGAATAAAATACGTCTGCCAGCCTTCGGTCAGATATTGGCCTGGATAGCCGATCGAATTCGCGTCCGGGACGAACGTCCGGTTAAACCGCACCAGATAACTGACGGTCGCCCTCATACCGATCGGATCCCACCATGTCCCGTCCAACGTCACGCTTGGATCGGACATATCGCAACACAACAGCAACTGTGACTCGGCGGGGCCGGGTGAATGGCGTACCCCGCCTGGCCCGTCCAGGCTCACCAGGAGAACGGCCCACTGTGCCGCAGTGGCGCTGGTCGCGAACACTTTCGTGCCGTCAACGATGTCCGCACCGGCGACCTTGGCGTGATGTGGGTGCCGAAGGGCCGTGATTCCCCGGGTGCCCGGGCCTGGGGCTCGCCGCTCCAGGCGACCCATTTGTCGCCCCGTTGAACGACGCCCTCGAACCACCGGGCTTTCTGAGACTCATCGGCCATGCCGTCGAGCAGCAGCAACGAGTTGGCGTGTCCTTCCAGCAACGCGCGAGAGACAAGTCTGACTTGGCGATTTCCTTGGTGATCATCCAGAGCGTGAACGAGTCGCCTCGATATCGCCCGGCCAAGCCCGCGTATTCCTTCGGCACGGTGGGTGCGTTGAGGCCCGCTCGGAAAAGATCGTCGAAATCTTCGCGCGGAAAAGTCGCCGTCTGATCGGTCGTGCGCGGCGCGCGGGGCGAAGTTCTGCCGGGCGAGCAGTGCGAACCGGTCGATCAAGACCCGCTGATCGGGTGTCAGATCCAGCCGGAGCATCTGTTCGGAGTTCGAGCCGGCCCCGCTCACGCTCACGTCGCAGGACGGCGGAGAAGACCGCGGAATCAAGCGTCATCCGATGACTCGCTATTTGGCTTGATGCGCTGAACTACACAGCCGCACGATAGAAGAATTCCCTCGAGAAGTAGCTCGCGCGGCGGCTGCCGTCCTTGAACCGGTTGAAGTTGGCGACGACCAGCACGCCTTTTTCCACCTTCGCTTGCAGAATAGTTTCTTTGAAGCCAAGGTCATAGAAGGCGCGGAACGCGCGCCCCCGTGTTCGTCGTGGCACTGTCGGCAAACACCGTTGCCTTCACTTTTCCCCACTCATACAAGGAGGGAACGCCCGCGCCGAACGCCTGCACGAACAGACCGTGCTCGTCGCCGTTCACAATGAGCTTCGCAATCCCCTGAGTGTCCTTGTTGGTCGACAACCAGTAGCCGACGAACGGTGTGACGTCCGGGAAAACTTCGGGGAACCGGCTCCGTTGCCTCAAGCCTGCTTCGATTGAGATAGTCTTCACGAAGTCCATTCGTGTCTCTCCTCTCCGAGACTAACTTCACTGAGGAGTTGCCGCTTGTGAACGAAGCTGACGCTGTAAAGAGCGGTCAGTTCGGAGACGCCTCCTGCAATGGATTTTTAAAAGAACTCGCGTGCAAAGTAATTCGAACGACCAGTGTCGTCCTTGAACGTGCTGTAGGTGGCGATCACCAGGAGGCCCAGGCTCAGATTCGCTTCCAGACAAGTCTCTATGAAGTCGAAGTCGTACCTGGCCACGAAAGCCGTTGCGGTCAACGAGTGGACGCCGGTCGAGTACAGGACCTCGACGTTGGCGTTTCCCCAGTCACGCGGCGTGGGACCGCTGGCGGAAAATATCCGGACCGACACATCGTGGTCCGAGCGGGAAATGATCACCTTGGCAATTCCCGGAGTGTCGGTATTGGTATTGATCCAACAGCCCATCAGCGGCGAAGGGTCAATTTCGAACGGCCCCGGACTTGCCGACTCCACCTGCTCGTCGGTCCGCACAAATTTCACTGGATTCATCGCTGTTTCCATCCTCTAACGCCGCATCGGCCGCCAGCGCCCGATCATCGCGCCGCAGAGAGCTCCCGTGCGCGCGATCCGAGTCGCTCCCTGGACAGATCCCGCGGCATGTCCACGGCGGTCATGAGGCGAAACTGTCGAAGCACCTGGATCAGCAACACCTCGAGACCCTCGATCGCGGTCAAGCCGAGCGACAGAGCCTGACGAATCAACGGGCTTAGCTCATCGCCGTATGTCAAATCAACTACCGAGCCGCCCGTTCGCATCCGTCGCAAGTCGAACGGCAACGTTTCGCCGTTTCGCCCGACCGGCGTTGCGTTCACCACCATCGAATAATCCGCGGTCGAGAAGTCGGAGAGGGGGACAAAGGGCAAGCCGAGCAGTTTCCGTGCACGGATGCCGCGGTCCAAACTCCTATTGACAAGCGTCACATCGGCGCCCATTTCGTCGAGCGCGGCCGCAACCGCCCGGCCTGCTCCTCCGCACCCGATGACGGCTATCTTCTGCCGGCTGATGGGGACGCCGTGTTCCTGCAGCGCAACCACGGTGCCTTCCGGATCCGTGGTGTCCGCTTTCCAGCCGTTTCCATTCTTCGTGAAGATGTTCGTTGCGTTGGCTCGCAGAACCATCGCGCTACTAGAAGCGCCGGCATTCAGCGCGGTTTCCTTGTGTGGGGACGCCACAGTGAGACCCTTAATCGAGGCGCCAAACAATTCGAGCGTCTCACCACGGACCATGTCCTGCCAGAAGTCGTCGAAAGACTCTTCTTGAAACGGCACGAACAGACCAGGAAGGCCAAGCGCCCGGTATGCCGCATTGTGCAAACGAGGTGAAAGCGAGTGAACCACGGGGTTTCCGACGATGCCGTAGAGATCAGCGATAGGTGGCAGGCGCGGCAGGCCGTAGTCTTGTATGAGCTGGCAGATCGAGGGCTCGCTCAGCGACCGCTGGGCACCTCCGACAGCGCCGAAGACAAATGGCGCGCCGATGCGCGGCGCCAGCAGGCGTGTCCAGAATCCCGCCTCGCCGGTTGCGAACGCGACGATGTCTTTTCGATTGGACGAGCGCAGCGCGGCCAAAGGAGAGAAGCCATCCCTGTTCTTGGTGGCCCCTGGAGCCAGCTTGTACAACCGAGCGTCGAATGCCGTGACTTGTTGGAGGCGCGCGCGAAGTCCTTGCGGGTCAGCATCTCCAGTCCACGAGATCAGACGCTTGTGTGCCGGAATGCCGGCAAGTAATTCTGGGACGAGATCCCGTTCGACCTCGAGGTCGACAAGATCATAGTACTGCGCCGCGCGAAGGAGGAGGTTCCGCCTTTCATCTGGCGAACCGTCAAAGCGACCGCCTTCGGCGGCGCTCCGGAGCGTGAAGAGGAGGCTCCCTTTGAAATGACTACGGAGCCATTCGGGATCAAGATGTCCGATTAGGTCTGCTCTGACCTCCAGCCACTCAACCGCATCCGGAAGCGTACGCAAATCGCCCGCCCACTGTGAGGGGGGTGTCATCAACGTTCCAACGAGGCAGGCCTTGTACGACAAAGATGATTACCTTCACAGGGGCGATCAACCGGCGTTTCCTTCGAGGCGCAGCCGCACTTTCAGGAAGCAGCATTCTAGACGAATTGGAACTGGGCCGAGGTTGAAATAATCAGCCTCTCGGGACGGATTTGCCCCTAATGGACGAGCTAGTAGCGTCCCTGCTCTCTTGAGGACAACGGCCGAAACGAGCCTTCACAGACGGTAGTTCGCTCGAGCGGGTTCGCGACTGATTCCGAAGCGAACCGATTCTCGACCGGTGCGCGTTTGCAAGCTCCGGTCATCAGGAGGGTTATGGTAAATCGCGAGATATCTCCCACCGCGTGGCGTGCCCTCTCAATCCGGCTTGGCATCGACGAACCGATATTGAAAGCTGTCGCGGAGGTAGAGTCGGGCGGGAGCGGCTTCCTTCCGCTGCCAGCTGAGGAGCCGAAGGTGTTGTTCGAGGGGCATGCCTTTCATCGCCTCACGCAGGGTCGGTTCGATGCTGATCGTCCAGATCTCAGTTATCCCAAGTGGACGAAGACGCACCTACGCCAAAACTCTTGTCGGTGAGTGGGAGCGCTTGCGGCGCGCGCGCCCTCGACCGCGACGCTGCGCATCAATCCGCCAGTTGGGGTGCCTTTCAGATCATGGGATTTAACTACGGTCTCTGAGTAAACCGAGGCGTGGTCATCGCGCCCCAGGCGGTGCTCATCGTCAGCCACCGATCAACTCGCATCGCGCCGACCAGGGTCAGGTTATCGCCACAGTTCCGCGGACGCGGCTCGACGAGCACACTCCCCCGGGGCACCCACGTGCGAGCGCCCCATCGCCAGATTTGCGCCCGATTCATCGAGAAATACCAAGCGGCGCACATCGACGCGGCCAATCCAGTCCCGGAAGGCGCGCCGCTCGGCCTGGACTATCGGACCGTCTTGCTCCGCCGGCCGCGGCCGTTTTTTTGAAGACGTATCCCGTCCGCTGCAACGCTCGCAACGCGCTCGACCGATGGACCTGCGCTTCGGGTGCGGCGCGCTGGCATTGTCAACTTGAGGCCACCGCGGGCAGAGTAGCTAGATGCCCGACGATGCCGTCCGCTATCCACGGTACCGATTCCCGCCCGCGATCATCAGCCACGCGGTCTGGCTCTACTACCGCTTCACTCTGAGCTTCCGAGACGTCGAAGACGTCCTCGCGCAACGCGGCATCACCGTCTCCTACGAAACCATCCGGCACTGGTCCGAGACCTTCGGCCTCGCGTACGCACGGCGGCTTCGGCATCGGGCCGGGCCCGTGGGCGACACGTGGCATCTGGACGAACTCTTTGTGACGATTCGCGGCCAGCGTCAGTACCTCTGGCGCGCCGTGGACCAAGACGGCGACGTCATCGACATCTTGCTCCAGCCCCGCCGGGACCGCCACGCTGCCGCCCGGTTCTTTCGGCGTTTGCTCAAGCGAAGTGCCCGCGTCCCGTGGCGCCTTGTCACCGATCGACTTGGGAGCTACCGCGCCGCGCATCGGGTCGTCATGCCGTCGGTTGTGCATGACACCACCCGCCACGCCAACAACCGGGCCGAAGTCTCCCACCAGCCCACACGGCGACGCGAGCGTCACATGCGCCGCTTCAAATCGGCGGCGCAGGCCCAGCGCTTTCTGGTCGTCCACGATGTCGTACGGAATCTGTTCAGCGTGGGACGACATCAGCTGCGTGCCGCCCAGCAACGGCTGCTGCGTTCGCGGGCCTTTGACACGTGGGAAGCCGTGGCCGCAGCCTGAGGCGACGGGCGGGCGACATCGCCCTCGTATGCCGCCATCCGCGTTAAGTTGACAGTGCCGTCAATTGTTTGGGGGATGTCCCTCCCGCTGTTGAAATTCAGCGGCAGCAGCCCTGTTCGGAATTGGGGTTCCGGTCAAAGTGCGGTAAAGTCTCATCATTCCAGAGTTATGTTGACGGAGGCGAGATGGCGAGGATTACGGGCATCTTGTGTCAGGTCGTCACAGGCAATTTCAGTGGGGCCGGAACCGACGGCCGCGTGTTTCTGGGCATCTGCGGACGGGAGTTCCGACTGGATTCCAGCGTGGACGATTTCGAGCGCGGGTCGCTACGCGAATACATCATGGGCCGCGGGCCGATCGAGCCGAACCTGCCACCTCCGCAGATCCGGGTCAACAATCGCCAGCAGAACGATCCGCGCGTCGGCTTTCCGCTGGACACCGCGAACCTCTCGAAATCGCCGGTGTACATCCGCTTCGAGCCCGAAAGCGCCGGCGATAACTGGAACTGCTCGTTCGCGGCGGCGCTCGTGTTCCGGGACGATGGCATCTTCGCCGCCGCGTTCTTCGTGCCGCAGGAGTTCGACAACCTGTGGATGGGCAAGCGCTTCGGAGAAGCGCTCCATCTGACCGAAACGTTCTCGACAGGCGACATCGGGCTCCTCGAGCGCGGACGCAAGCTGGCGGCGAAAGCTGGGTAAATGACGCCGCGCACGGCACGCTGACACGAAGCCGGTGCGCGCCTCCGGTCGTCAGACACTGACGACATGCTCCGCGCCTGTCTGGCTCTAGTCGGGTCGTGTTTCGGCCACCAGCTCACCCAAGAGTAGGAGCGCGAGCGCTTCCGGTGAGTTGGTATGGAAAAGCGCTTTCGTTGAAGCGCCGCCGTACCAGACGGTCACCATCACGTTATCCGACGAGTAGGCGCCCACGTATCGCTTCCCGTTGTGTTCAATCTCAATGTTGGCGTGGTCGACTGGCCGGCTCCAAGATGTCATCGATGGCCCTTTGTGGCGTGGCATGTCGGGCGCGCATATTGGCGCAATGAGCGCGAGGCGTTCACGGCCAGGCACTCGGCGTCGCCTTCGTCTCACTCAACGAAGGGATCGACACCACGACACCCGCGGGCCGGCTCCAGATGGCCGTCCTGGGTGCGTCGCGCAATTCGAACGGGAGCGCATCGTCGAGCGGGTAAAGGCCGGCCTCGCCCGCGCCAGGGCCCAGGACCAGCGCCTCGGTCGACGTCGGCAGCGCATCAACGAACGCGACCTTGAGCGAGTCGCCGGGCTGTCGGTGCGCGAGGCCGGCAAGCGCCTCGGCGTGCCCCCATCCCGCATCCACCGCGAGCGGGCCCGCCTGTTTCAAAATCCTGCCGGCAGCACCCCTCAGGAATCGGCGGACATCACCGCGGAGCGGCTATCCGTGTAGCCGTTCCGGGAGTCGGTCTGCCACGATCTTCAGATTCTCGAATGATTTCGAGAACGCTATGGGCTCAATCGGCAAGAAACGATAGAAGACCGCAGTGCAAGTACAAAACCGGTACAGCAGCTCCGCCGCCGTCAGCTCCGATTCACAAGCCACGATTTGAACGAAAACAGTCTCATGCCCGCCAGAATGCGCGTTATGCGCCCCGCCTCCCGGCATAGCACAGTAGGCGGCGTAGTTGAATGTGATTTCCGACGGCAGGTTCTCGATCGAAAGATCGTTTATCTGACCTGCCCTCGATCAGCTACGAGGCATTGCGAAGCTCTCCGGAGTTGCGTCGCGAAGTTGCATCACTGAAGTCTAGTAATGTGCCACCTGCTCGACGTGTTGTGGTCTATCGAGTCCGGCGTTCAGCCGTAAGGGCACCTACGCGGGCGGGAGGTCAGGGCAGGTCGGCTCGTAAGGCACGTCGGATCCGACGAACTTCGTCCATTCGGCCTGGGTGAGATTGCCCCATGCCTTGTGACAGACCAGATCCGCCAACTCTTTGCTATCAAGGCGCCACAGCAGCGCCACACTGCCGTACGTGAGCGAAATCCCGAGTGCGCCATTAGGGCTGATGGCAACCGACTTGATCGGGTCCTCTACACCACGTAGGATCGCGCGGGGCTGTAACTGGCACACCGAAGACACGTCAGCTGTACTCAGATCGCCGGTGGTTGCCGGTCCGCGACGCCCGCCCATTCCCGACCCCGATCCTGTACCGTCGGTTCGAGCCACAACCACTACTCGACGCGGCGCTCGGCGGAGCGATTCTGGCAATTCGGGAGGCATTTCCAGACCCCAATCCCCGTGTGCAGGAGCGGGTGTCGGATAGCGCGCCGGCGACGTGGTGAACCGCGGAGTATCGGCGTCCCTAACCCTGGCGACGAAGTCGGCGCGCCTGTCGAGCGACCAGTTCTGCACTCTCTTGCCCGAGACCAAACCGCGCGTGAAGATTCGAGCGCGGAAAACGACCAAGAAATAGGACCGTCGCTACGCGGGCCGGTCTGTCCTACTACCCACCTCGCGGCAGGTTGTTCGATTCCATCTCAGCCAGCGTTAGACCTGTAGAGGCCCATCACGAGCCGTAGCCCAAGTCTTGTCGTGTCCGACCCTGGCGGAATCCGCGCCATCGCACAACGAATCAGCGTGTGGCGGATCGAGCGTCGAGCGCTCGACGTACGATTTCCGGCACTCGACGATGAGGCCAACGCCGCCGTGCGCCGGCGCATCTCCGTGCATTACGGGGCGTGCGGCTGCCATCAGGGCCGCGTCGCCGGGTTCTGGACCTTGGCGATCTTCGTGCTGCTGGTCGTGACGGGTGTCGTTTCGATTCATGCGCTCAGCATCGGGCGTCTCGGTACTGGTTTACTTCGCCATCTCGTTCGTCACGATGTTCATCGCCAAGATCGTCGGGCTGCGCCGTGCCCGGCGATCGCTCCATCAACTCGCCGACGAGCTCGATTCTTCGCTCGACACGATAAAGGTGGCCCATGGCTGAACGCTGCAGGCAGATTCAGGAGCGTATCGAAGAAACGCGCACCGAGGCCCGCGAAGAGTGCCGCAATGTGTCGCGCACGATCTCGGAGACGGTGTGTAGTTGGCTGCCCTGGCCGCTCGACGACATCTGCGATGTCGTCACGACGGTGATCACCGAGGTCGTATGCGGGATCGTGTGGGTCGTGATCACCGTCGTGAGCTGGGTCACCAGGATCGTGTGCGAGGTCGTCTTCGTCGCGGTGTGGATCGTCAGTCACGTCGTGGGCTTCCTCGAGTGGCTTGGCAACCGGATCCTCACATTTCCCGAGTGGTTGGGATGCCTCGTGGGCATACGATTGGGATCGAAACGATTCCGCATTTGTCCCATCGTGATCGCCAACGACGACGGCGTCCCGGTCGTCCCGCTCGCGACCATTCAAAGCCAGATCGAAACCGCCGTCAGGGTCTGGGCCCAATGCGGAATAGAGGTCATCGCATTGCCCATCACAACCGTCCCCGGCCGCCCTTACCTGGCGAATGCGTCGGGGTGCAACGCGTCTGGCTATTTCGGCGGCGACAGGGTCGAGTACGAATCGCTGTCGTGCTGCCGGGGCTTCATCGAGAGTTTGCGGTGCCTTCGATTTCCGTCAGGGTTGATCTGGCCGAGACAGATACTGAAGGCGATCTGGGTGGACACCATCAGTTCGGGCGAGCGTGGCTGCTACCTGCTTCCGGAGTCGTTCATCCTCGTCGCCTCGAGCGCGGCGCAAGACACGCTCGCGCACGAAATGGGGCACGCAGGCGATCTCCTTCACAGGGACGAGGCCGACAACCTGATGACAACCCCCACGCGAACGGGCTCGAATCTCACCAATTTTCAGTGTTGCACGGTGCGCACGAGCCGGTTCGTGACGCTGCTCTAGGCAGGTGGGGCGAGTTTTTCAATTGAAATGCGCGAAACGCTGCGCGCGGCGCCGGAACGAGCATTCGCACATCCTCGACACGGTCCGCCATGACGTCCTTCCGTGTGCCCGACGAGCATCGCCGCGATCTTCCGCCGGCCGTACCGCCGCGGGGCCCGCGCGAGGCCCGACAGGATCTCTTCGGAGGAGGAGCCGGTCGGACTCGTCGCGCCGCCCGCGGCCATCACAGGCGGATACAACGATTATGGAAACATAGTGGAGGTGGCGGGAAATCGGGCCTGAATTCGCCGACTTCCTAACAGAATTGGTGGAGGCGGCGGGAACACAAAGAGCGTCCGATTAAAGATCTGAAAACAAAGGTTTTGGAGGCGGCGGGAGTCGAACCCGCGTCCGAAAGCACGTCGCCGCAGGACTCTACATGCGTGTCCGCTTCTGAAATCTCATGCCCGGCGTGAGGAAGCGGCCAAAAACCGCCAGACACCAGACCCGGTAAATCTCACGATCAGACGCCGAGCCGCCATCTGGTCGCCAGCCTGTTTAATGGCGTCTGACCCCCAACCACCAGGCGAGGCCAGGGCAGACGTCACTGCTTATTAAGCAGCGAGTGCGTACTGAGAATCCGCAGTTAACGGATGTTCCATCGGTTTAACGAGTCAATGGAGCTCGGCATGCATCCCGCGATTCTGTACCCCCGTCGAAGCCAAATTCGCCCCCTTATGGCCGGCTCAGACGCACCTTCAATTGTACGCGATCGTCCTTCTGCGCTTGATTCTTGAGCAACCGCCGTGTTGAAATCCCGGGCTGGAGTGGAACTCAACCGAATGACGTGGAATTCGCGCCAGCGTGCCGTAGCTGCATTGGTAACCGGTATTGCCCTCATGCTCGTGTCTCACGCCGCCGCGCAAGTCGGTCCGGCGTTGCCGCGAACCGCTGACGGTCGCCCCGATCTTCAGGGGATCTGGCAGGTTCGCAACCGCGCCGCATACGACCTCGAGGATCATGCGGCGCGCCACGGTATGCCGGCGGGTCGTAGCGTCGTCGACGGGGGAGTCGTTCCATATCAGCCGTGGGCCGCCGCGAAGAAGCGCGACAACTTCGCGAAGCGCGCTACGGCCGATCCGCTTGCCGAGTGCTACATGGCTGGCGTGCCGCGGATCATGTACATGGAGTTTCCATTTCAGATTTTTCAGACGCGCGACGCTGTCGCCATGCTGTTCGAGTGGCAGCAGATTTACCGGCTGATTTATACGAACGGCAGCCAGGGCCCCGAAGGAATCACCTTCTGGATGGGCGATTCACGCGGGCGCTGGGAAGGCGACACGCTGGTCGTCGAAGTGACGGATCACAACGATCGCACCTGGTTCGATATGGCCGGCAACTTCCACAGCGAAGCGCTGCGTGTCGTCGAGCGATACAGGATGGTTGACGCCGACACCATCGACTATGAAGCGACGATGGAGGACCCGAAGGTGTTCACGCGGCCGTGGACGATTCGCATGCCGCTGTATCGCCAGAAGGGGATGACGCGCGTTCTGGAGTATCAATGCCGGGCGGAGCTCGAAGAAGCACGTGGCGATTTCGAGGCCGAGCCGCGCACCTGGTACCAACCGCCTTCTTCAGCGGCTCCCGCTGGTGAGGCGGGTCGCGGTCCGCAAGCGGCGCCAACGACAATCGCCGCAGGAGCGCCGCGGCAAGCCGCGGTGCCCAATCTCAACGGGTTCTATCAGGCCGACGCGGGCGGCGCGAATTGGGGGTTCGAGAAGCACAACGAGCCGTTCACACCAGGGGGCCGCGGTGTCCTCGTGGATCTGCCGACGCTGCCGTACCAGCCATGGGCAATCGAGGAGAAGCGGACCCGCAATCTGCCGGAACGCGGGTATGACGATCCGACAGCCCACTGCTTTGTCGGCGGGGTGCCGCGGGCCATTTACGTGCCGTCGCCATTCCACATCCTGCAGACGCCGACGCACGTCGTGATTCTTCACGAACGGATGTCATGGCGCATCATCCCGGTTGGCGGCCACGTGCCCTTGCCCGACACCATTCGCCTCTGGATGGGCGATTCCGTCGGCCGCTGGGACGGTGACACGCTCGTCGTCGAAACACGAAACCTGAACGGAAGGACGTGGCTGAACGAAGTTGGCGACGTGATGAGTCACGCCGCGACGGTGACCGAGCGGTTCACGCCGACCGAAACCGATGTCGTGCGGTATGAGGCCACGGTGACCGATCCCGTTGTGTACACTCGGCCATGGACGATTGGCATGCCGTTGCGGCGCGATCCCAAGGGTGAGCTGCTCGAGGTCGCGTGCCTGGAAGACAATCAGGACTTGAAGCACCTGAAGGAAGTCAGGGACGCGGCACGGGCCAAGGCGGCCGCAAGCGGAGGACGGTAAGACGGTGCGAGGGTGCGAGCGCGTGAAGGGTGCGGAAGTGCGAGCGTGCGATCGCGGCGTTCCGCGCTTGCTCGGCCATCCGGCAGTCACGGCGCTGCCAGTCTGGGCGCATCATTCGTTTTCCGCGGAGTTCGACATCAACAAGCCGATCAAGCTGTCCGGGACGATTACCGAGGTGCGGTGGTCGAATCCACACTCCTGGATCTACATCGACGTCAAGGACGAAAGCGGCAAAGTGGTGAACTGGGCGTTCGAGATGCAGCCGGCCAACGCTTTGTACCGTCGTGGCTGGCGCCCGACCGATATTGCCGCCGGCACCGTCGTCACCGTCGACGGGTGGGCGTCGCGCAACGGAAGTCCGACTGCCAATACCAACACAATTGTCCTTTCCGACGGGCGACGGCTGTTCGCTGGCTCTCCGCCAACCGACGGCGCTACCCCAGCCGAAGGGGGCGCGCCTCGCTGATCGGTATTGAGCTTTACCCGCGACGCGGTCTATAGTGGCGCCGCGAGGCCCGGTCGGTTCCGGCTATTTTCTTCCGTCCAGGAAAACTCACACACGACGGGGAGAGCGATGCGAAAGACATTTGGACTGTTTGCGGTAATCGTGTTGTCCGCGGTGCTGACGACACCTGGTGTTCAGGGGCAGGGGCAGCCACAGATGCCCGCGCAGCCAATGAGCTTCTTCATTACCAGCACGCCGATAGGTGACGGCGGCAACCTGGGTGGCCTCACCGGCGCCGACGCCCACTGTCAGAAGCTGGCGGCGGCGGCCGGCGCAGGCAGCAAGATGTGGCGCGCCTATCTGAGCGTGGCAGCGGCTGGCGGTCAGCCGCCGATCAACGCGCGCGGCCGGATCGGCGACGGACCCTGGTACAACGCCAAAGGGGAGATGATCGCGTCCAACGTCGCCGATCTGCACGGCGATCAGCAGCGCGATCGGAACAACATCCGCAAGCCGAACGCACTGAATGAAAAGGGAGGCATGGTCAACGGCGTCGGCGACATGCCAAATCAGCACGACATGCTGACCGGCTCTGACTCGACCGGGCGTGTGGTGGTCGGCAGTGCCGCCGTCACGACGTGCAACAACTGGACGAGCAACGGCCCTGGGAACGCGATCGTCGGCCACCACGATCGGCTCGGGGGAGGGAACGCGTCGTGGAACGCGGCCCACTCGACGGCCGGGTGCAGTCAGGAATCGTTCGTCAAGACCGGCGGCGCCGGGCTCTTCTACTGCTTCGCGGTGAACTAAGAGCCGAAGCGTCAGTGTCCGCCGTTCAGGCGGACCATCGGGTCCGGCTAAAGCCGGACACTCGATCGTACGGACCTCAAGTAGGGCGGGTCTTTATGGCCCGCCTTCGTTTCAACTCGAGGCTTGTGCCTTGATTAGCGTCCGCTCCAGCGCGGCGGGCGCTTGGCCAGGAACGCCGCGACACCCTCCTGGAAATCCGCGCTTCCGTAGCACATTTCAACAAGATCCCGAGCGTCATCGGAGCCGATGCGGCGGAGCGCCATCAGCCGGCGCGTCATTTCCTTCGTGGCTCGGACGGTGAGTGGCGCGTTCGCCGCAATTTGCTTGGCCAGCTCGCGCACCTCGCGGTCGATGGCGTCGGCAGGCACGACGCGATTGACCATGCCGATGGCGTGGGCTTCGGCAGCCGGGACGAGACGGCCCGTGAACAGCATCTCCTTCGCATGCCCGGGACCGATGAGCTCGACGAGGCGGCTGAATGCGGCCCCGTCACGCAATTGCCCAAGGTGCGCGCGATCGGCACGCCGAACGCCGATTCCGGTGTCGCGACGCGCACATCACACGCAGCGGCGATTGCGCAGCCTCCGCCCACCGCAAAGCCCTGGATCTGCGCGATCGTGGGCTTTACGACGCGTTCGAGCCTGTCGAGGACGTCCGTGATATGACGCTCGTACTTCACCCCGTCGGCCGGCGTCTGAAACCGTTGAAATTGCGAGATGTCGGTCCCGGCCACGAACGCCTGCCCTCCAGCGCCACGAAGGATGAGCACGTGCACGCTGTCGTCGCGATCGACGTGTTCGCACGCGTCGACGAGCGCATCGTACATGCCCCAGGTCATCGCATTTCTCGCCTCGGGACGATTGAATGTCAGGAACGCAATCGGGGCCTCGACGTGGAAGATCGTTTCAGCTGCAGTCACGCGTAAGCTCTTACCACGCTTCGCCGCTAGAAAACTTGACCGCTTGATATCCAACCAATGAGTCAAGTTTTCTCGCCCGCCCGGAGGGCGGGCAAGAAGATGCTGCGGAGCATCGCAAGGCGTGAGCTTCGTGGTTGAATACGTGAGATGCGAGAAACTCCGGTCTTCAAGACGTCGAGTGGCGCCCTCGAAGGCGTGCGCGTCGTCGACGTTACGCAGGTGATGGCCGGTCCGTTCTGCACGATGCTGCTGGCCGACCTCGGAGCCGACGTGGTCAAGATCGAGCCGCCGGCCGGCGACATGACGCGACGCATGCCGGGGGGCGTCGGGGGCGACACGCCCGCGTACAACGCCGTCAATCGCGGGCAAGCGCAGCGTCGTCCTGGATCTGAAATCTCGGGCCGGCCGTGACGCGGTCGCGCGCCTGGCTGCCACTGCGGACATCTTTGCGGAGAACAGCCGGCCCGGGGTCATGGCGGACCTTGGGCTCGACTATCCAACGTTGGCGGCGCGGAATCCTCGCCTGATTTACGCCTCCATCTCCGGGTACGGGCAGACCGGGCCGGACCGAGGAAAGGGCGGGCTCGACCTCGTCGCGCAGGGGGTGGCCGGCATCATGTCGGTGACAGGCGAGTCGGGCGGGCCGCCGGTCAAATCGGGCGTGCCGCTGACCGATCTCGGCGCGGCGCTCTTCGCCGTCACCGGAATCCTTGCGGCCCTGACCTATAGGAATCGCACTGGCATCGGGCAGCACGTTGAAACGTCGCTCGTCGAGGCGGGTGTCGCGCTATCGGTGTGGGAAGCCACTGAGTATCTTCGCCGGGGTCGGTATCCCCGGGCCGCTCGGCTCGGCGCACAGGATGGTGGCGCCATATCAAGCCATTCAGTGCGCTGACGGCTATGTGACGATTGGCGCATCGACCGACCGGCTGTTCGGACGGCTGTGTGACGCACTCGGGCATCCCGAATGGGCGTCCATGCCTGAGTTCGCGGACAATCCGAGCCGCGTCAGAAACCGGGACGCCCTCGCCGAACGCATCGAATCGGTCACTCGCCATCGGTCGAAGAGCGAGTGGCTCGAAGCCTTCGATGCACGTGACATTCCCTGCGGGCCGATCAACAACTACGCCGAGGTATTCGCAGATGCGCAGATCGTCGCACGTGAGATGGTCGTCGACATCACCCATCCGACGCTGGGACGTACGCAGGCGCTTGGATCACCTATCAAGCTGACCGACGACGCCGGCGATGGTCCAAGCGCCGCGCGCCGCAGCTTGGCGAACATTCCGAGCAAGTGCTGCGGGATGCCGGTTTCAGCGACGCAGAGATCGCCGAGCTGCTCGCAAAGAGTCACGTTGGACCCGCCTGCAAACCGGTCCAAAGGGATCGGCCTAGCGGCGCAATGCGCCCCGTGATTCGGCCGACCGGCACGACGCGTTCGGCCGTGATCGTCCCGAGCAACTGCGGAATCGCCCGGGAAGGAACACGGCCATTGCCCCCTCGGGCAGCACGCTGTCCGGGAACTGTCGTCCAGTCGCCATCTCGCAGCGGCGTCCGATGGCCGACCAGCACGCGGTTCATCCCTGGCCCCGGCAGTGTCCGCAGCAATCCTTTGTCGCCTCGATCATCGCCTTCAGGTGATCGCCCGCGTACTCGTCCGCGACCAGATCCATCGTGACCTTGATCTCGATCCTCCCCGAACGCCAATTCCGCAGTGTCGCGTGCGCGGAACACCGGACTCGCCAGGATCTCGTTCAACGGGACGCGCAGCGACCGGAGCGCGTGGCCCAGTCGCTCGGCCTGGCGAATGCCATCCGCCGAAAGATTTCGCTGACCGCTGCGGTCGCCCAGACGGCCCGTATCGACTTCGCGCTGATTGGTAGCCGCATGCCGGAGATAGATCACCTTTCCGCCGTCCTGGATCGCGGCAACCAGCACCTCTGCGGGAGACTGAGCTTCCAAGGCGCGCAAGCCGAAGAATGATCCGCCAACGGCACACAGGAATGTCCGGCGAGGAAAACGGAATTGACTGGTCATGCGCGCACTCGAACGCGCATTGTAGCTCGGCGGGGTCCGCTGCCTGGAAGGCGGACACACTGAAGTGCTAAACCGGGCGTCCGGCATAAAGCCCGTGGACCGGCGCGCACCTGATTCAGCGAATCGCCAGATGATCGACCACCGACGTGACGCCTTCGGTTTCGCGCGCGAGCCGAAGGGCACGGTCGCGGTGCCTGAGCGTCGCGCACGAACCCGTTCAGCGTTACCACGCCGTTCGTCGTGTCTACATCGATGTTCCTTGCCTCGATCGTGTCGTCGAGCGCCATTTTCGATTTGATCTTCGCTGTCAGAGCTGCATCTGCGGCAGCACGCTGTACTTGATTCGCGCCCTCGGCAACCGTCTCACCGACCTTTGCGCCGGCGTCTCGCGCGCTGTCGACGTCGACCTGAGCGCCAGCGGTGCCCGTGGCGCCTTCAGGCGCGTCTGACGATCGCGCGATCGGCAAATCGGTAGCCGAAGAAGAACGCCGCCACGGCAGCCACAATGATGAGCACCAACACGACACGCAGCAGAGCTCTGATCATGGACGTCCTCCCGCACCCGACTCTGCATCAGGCGTGCCGTATAATTGAACGCATAGTGCTTTTCGTTGGTGCTGTTTGCGACGGGCTCAACCGTACGCTCGGACAAGTGCGTACCGCTCGGATGCCGCACCGTCGCCGACGTGCGGTGGTGCATTCGTTGAGCCGTTCTTCGATTCTCCCCTTCGCCGCAGCCGTACTGGCGCTGTGCATGGTGGCGCGGGCACAAAACCCAGCCAACGGGACCACTGCACCCGCCGAGATTCCTGCAGGCATCACCACAACGAAGCATCCTCCGCTGCCCGGGCACCCTTCGCTGTATTGGCTCGCTCCTGAATTGGTAGCGGGGCCGGCCGCCAACACAGATGCCGGTGCCACTCGACTGGCCCGCGGCGCAATGCTTATCGACACTCGCGATTTCGTATCGGGTCTGCCTCTCGTCCAGAGCGCCAGCCTCAAATCCACCCCGCTCGCTGCGTACGCGCGGTACTACACAGGGATTGCGCTTCTCGGATTGCGCCGGTTCGAGGACGCAGACGATGAGTTCGACTCCATTGACGACGACGTCGACGGATACCTTCGTGAGGCGGTGCCGTTGCGACGGGCGGAAATAGCAGTTGCACTCGGGGAGGCAGACGACGCGGTCGATATCCTCGACGACCTCGCGGACGAAGAGGCGCTGAATGCCCCGGAGGAGGTGTTGTTGCGTCTGGCCCAGGCGCTCGAAGCGGCAGGCGAGCGCGAAAAGACGCCGTCAAGACGTATCAACGGGTGTATTACGAATTTCCGCTGAGCACGCAGTCGGCCGAAGCGCAGGGCGGCATCGAGCGCCTTCAGACGACCGCCCTCATCCCCGCCGAACGTTTCCGGCTGGAACTCGATCGCGCCGAGCGGCTATTTGCCGCACGGCGCTGGGCGCAGGCGCGTCCGGCATTCTTGGCGCTGGCGACGGGCGGCGACGGCAGATGATGCAGAGCTGGCAGCTATTCGTATCGCCGAATGCGACTACCACCTCGACCGGTATCGGGCGAGCAGAGAGGCGCTGCGGCCGTATCTGCATGGTGGCGCGCGTGAGCCTGAGGCACGTTTCTACTATCTGTCCGCGACTCGGGCGCTTGGGGAACGCGCTACCTATGTGACGCTTGCGCGTGACTTGATCACCGACTATCCGGAGAGCAACTGGGCGGAAGAGACACTCAACAATCTGGCGTCCCACTACGTCACCAACGACGACGATGAGACGGCGGATGGGGTGTTCCGTGAGCTGTCTGCAGCGATTCCCGAAGGGCCGCTACGCCGATCGCGCGGCATGGAAGGTCGGCTGGTGGGCGTACAAGCACGACCGGTTTGCTGATACGGCCGCGACGTTCGAAACTGCTGCGGCGGCATTTCCTCGCGCGGACTTCCGTCCCGCGTGGCTGTACTGGGCCGGCCGCTCACGCGATCAGCTCGGTCAGCGCCAGACCGCCAGCTCGCTGTACCGCGTCGTCGTCAGCCGACTACCAGAATTCGTATTACGGTCGGCTCGCCTCGGCGCTGCTGGTCGAGCGCCGCGAGCCGCCGGTTCAGAGCGATTGTCGTGAGCGCTCCTGCCGGGAGAGAAGCGGGGTCCACTGCGTTCCGAACGACGCGGTGATCCGCGCGCTCGTCGCGGCCGGCATGTACGACGCGGCGCTGAACGAGGTCGAGTACGCGCGGAAGGTGTGGGGGGACTCGGCGCCCCTGCAGGCGACGATCGCGCTGGTCCGCCATCGACGGGGCCTCGAGGAACGGGCAGCGGACCGCTTCGCCGATGTGCGAGGTGCGATCACGATCATGCGGCGCGCGTATCCGCAGTTCATGGCTGCCGGAGGCGAACAACTGCCGCCGGATGTGCTCCGCGTGATCTTCCCGCTGGACTACTGGCCGCTCATCAAGAAGTACGCGGACCTGCATCGGCTCGATCCGTTCCTGATGACAGCGTTGATCGCGCAGGAGTCGACGTTTACCGCCGATGTCCGCTCCTCGGCGAATGCCGTCGGTCTGATGCAGCTGATTCCATCCACGGGGCGGCAGCTACGCGAGGCAAGATCGGCATTCCGCTACTCAGCGCGGATACTGACGCAGCCGGAAACCAACATCCGGCTCGGCATGCGCTATTTCAGAGATCTGATGGATCGATTCGGCGGCACCCCACTATGCGCTGGCGAGCTATAACGCCGGTGAGTCCCGGATTGCGCAGTGGATCGCCGAGCGCCCCGGATTCGACCAGGACGAGTTCGTCGACGACATTCCGTTTCCGGAAACGCAGAACTACGTGAAACGGATTCTCGGGACCGCCGACGATTACCGCCGGCTTTATGGGGGAGGAGTTCTCAGCACCAGTCCGCCGCGCTGACCGATGGGCAACCTCCTCGAGCTCACAGCTCTCGCCGAACCCACCCATTTCTGGTTTCACGGATTTCGAGCCTACGTCATTCCGGTGATCAATGAGATCGCCGGGCGACCGCCGCGACCTTCGCATCATCGACTGCGGGTGCGGTACCGGCTACAACCTCGACGTGTTGCTGCGCCCGTACGGGCAGACGTTCGCCTTCGATCTCAACGAGGACTCGATGTGGCGAGCGCGCAGGACGGGGCGCCCGATCGTGCGGGCCAATATGGAGCACATACCGTTTGCGTCGAACAGCTTCGACCTGGCCACTTCATTCGATGTGGTGCAGAGCGTTCCCGACGATCGCAAGGCGCTGCGCGAGATGGCGAGAATACTCAGGCCGGGTGGACACGTCGTGCTCAACGTGACGGCGCTGGACATGATGCGCGGCGACCACAGCGATGTGTGGGGCGAGCTGCGCCGCTACAACACGGCGCGAGCATCTCGCCTGATGGCTGACGCGGGACTCGAGGTCGTGCGCATCTCGTATCTCTTTGCGTCGCTGCTGCCGCTGATGCTCGCGGTCAGAAAGGCGCAGGCAATGTTCCGCCCGTTTCGCGAGCCGACGGGCGATGCGGATCTGTCCGTCCCGTCGGCGCCGATCAACGCCGCCCTGACGTGGCTCGTGAAACGGGAAGCGGCGCTGGCGCGCCGCGTCCGGATGCCGTTTGGGAGCTCGTTGCTGATGGTCGGGAGGAAGCCCTAGAGGAAGCTGCGCCCTGCGTTCAGAATCGAAGATACCCGCCGAAGTACATCCCCTGCATCTTGAGGTCGCCCGAATCCTCGTTGACCAGATAGTCCGCGACAACGGAGCGGTAGCCAATTTGCGCTCCGCCACGTCGGGCTACCAATCATGCCGTAGATGTCGAAATCGAAGAATTTCACGTCGAAATCGTCGTTGCTCCACTTGAGTCCCGAGAATTCACCCGTGACGGAGACGCTGCGCGAGAGGTATCCGCGCCCAATCACGCCGATGGTCGGCACAGGAGCTGTGACGTCGGTCGTTGCCGCCGCTCGCAGCACGGGGCTGTCGACGAGCCCGGTCACCTGGTTGATCTTCAGGTCCGTGAATACGCCAAAAAATCCCTGATCGGTGGAGACGAAGTCCCACTCATAGCCGAGTTTCCACAGGTCCCACTCGATATCAGTCGTCGCAGGCGCTCCGACTGTGAACGTTCGTCCCTGGAACGTGAACGTCCGCTGAATCGTCGCGTCAGCCTCATAGTTGAATTTCACATAGCTGAACCGGAACTTGTGGCTGCGTCCGAGCGCGGCGCGAAACTCGGGGAACCATTTCTTCTTGATGCCGAACTCCCGCACGAAGTCCACTTCATCGACGCTGAAACCCGACAAAGTGTCGGTCGAGAGCACGAGTTCCGGTGAAGGCTTCCACGGCATGATGCCGACCTCGGCCACATGACCCTGTGCGTCGGCGCGCACGCTTGGCAACAGTAGAGCGCTGAGGCACAGAACACCTGTCACGAATGGGTTTTGCATACGCAGATTATCGGCTAACTGCAGGATCGGCGTTAATTGGCGCACCATATACTGAGAAGATGTCCCCGCGCCGCAAGCTGCTCGCGTACGTGCTTCGTTATCGCGGTGCGTTCCTCGCGGGCATGGTGTGTGTCGTGGGAACCGCAGCTGTTGGGCTCGCCGGCCCGTGGGTACTGAAGCTCGCCATCGACGATCTGACGGGCGGTGTCGACGCGTCGAAGGTGCGATTCTATGGCGGCGCGATCGTCGCGCTTGCAGCGGTCGGCGGAGGTATCTCCGGTTCCTGATGCGCCGGATCATCATCGGCGCATCGCGCGGCATCGAGTACGACCTCCGCAACGACTTCTTCGCGCACCTCCAGCGTCTGGATCTCGCATACTTCCAGCATCACCGCACGGGCGACCTGATGTCGCGTGCCACGAACGACCTGAATGCCGTGCGGATGATGATCGGCCCCGCCGTGATGTACTCGGCCACCACCGCGCTGACGTTCGTCGTCGGCATGCGTCCTCATGCTGTCCATCGACGTGCGGCTGACCTTGATTGCGTTGCTGCCGCTTCCGCTCATTTCGGTCGCGGTGAAGTACTTCGGCACGATCATCCATCTCAGATTCGAGCGTATTCAGGCGCAGCTCTCGGAGATCAGCGCCATGACGCAGGAAACGCTGTCCGGCGTCCGCGTCGTCCGCGCGTACGGCCAGGAAGCCTTCGAAGCGAGCGGTTCAGGCGCGCCAACCAGGAGTACGTCGGATCGGAACCGCGGCCTCATCCGGATCCAGTCGCTCTATTACCCAATCATGGGTCTGCTCATGGGGGTCGGCGCACTGCTCGTCCTGTGGCTCGGGAGCCGGGAGGTGGTCGCAGGACGCATGACCGTGGGTGAGCTGGTTGCGTTCAACTCTTACCTCATGATGCTTTCATGGCCGATGATCGCGTTCGGGTGGGTGACGAACCTGCTGCAGCGCGGGATGGCGTCATGGAACCGCATGTTGGAGGTTCTCGACACGCCGCCGCGAATCACGGATGCGCACGCAACCGGCCGGATTACGTCGGCCGTGCAGATTAACGGAGACATCGAGTTTCGCCACCTGACATTCACCTACGCCGGTCACCGCGTGCTGAACGACGTTTCCGCGGTCCTGCCCGCGGGGTCGACAACGGCGGTTGTGGGAGCAACGGGCTCGGGCAAGTCGACACTGCTCAGTCTTCTTCCGCGCCTGCACGATCCGCCGCCCGGCACGGTGCTCATCGACGGCGTCGATGTTCGGGAGATTCCGCTTCCCGTGCTGCGCGGCGCTCATCGGGTTCGTTCCCCAGGAACCGTTTTTGTTCGGCGCGACTATCGCGGAGAACATCGCATTCGGGGCGCACGGGGGACAGGACCACTCTGAGCGTGTGGAGCAAGGCGCGTCAATTGCCCGTCTGGACAAGGATGTCGCGGCTTTTCCGAACCGATACGACACAACCATCGGTGAACGCGGGATTACCCTGTCCGGCGGTCAGAAGCAGCGCACCGCCATTGCACGCGCGCTGCTGGTCGACCCGAAGATTCTCATTCTCGATGATGCGCTGTCGGCGGTGGATACCTACACGGAGGAGGAAATTCTCGATCGGCTTCGCGGAACGATGCGCCAGCGGACATCCATCATCGTTTCGCATCGCGTGTCGACCGTTCGGCACGCAGATCAGATTCTGGTTCTCGACGAAGGGCGGATCGCTGAACGGGGTACGCATGAAGAGCTGATTGCGCACAACGGCGTGTACGCCGATCTGTATCGAAAGCAGCTTCTCGAAGAGGAGCTGGCTGCGTCGTGATGCACGAAGACGAAGTCCTCGGCAGAGCGTACGACGGGCGGTTGATGCGCCGGCTGCTCACGTATCTGCGCCCGTATCAGATGCAGGTTGTGCTGGCGGTCGCCGCCATCATCGCCCATTCTGTACTCGAGCTTGCGCCGCCCTACCTGACGAAGCTCGTCATCGACGAATACATTCCGGCAAGGGATCTGTCGTCGCTCTCAATCGTCGCGGTGTTGTTTCTGCTGACGATCGGCGGCTCGTTTGCGTTCGAGTATCTGCAGACGTCGACGATGCAGATGATCGGGCAGCGGATCATGTTCGATCTCCGAGTCCAGATTCTCGATCGATTGCAGCAGCTGGACGTGCGGTTTTACGACCGGAATCCCGTGGGCCGCCTCATGACCCGCGTCACCACCGACGTCGATGCGCTGAACGAGCTCTTCACGTCTGGCGTGGTGGCGGTATTCGGTGACGCGTTCACGCTGGTCGGCATCATGGCCGTACTCGTGTGGATGGATTGGCGGCTCGCCCTCGTGGCTTTTTCGGTGCTCCCGCTCATTGTAGTGATTACACAGTGGTTCCGCGTCAACGTCCGCGACTCGTATCGAACGGTTCGGCTGTGGATCGCACGCATCAATGCGTTTCTGCAGGAACGCATTACCGGCATGGCAACCGTGCACCTGTTCCGGCGCGAGGCGCGCGATTTTGCCGCCTTCGATGGCATCAACGGGAGTCATCGCGACGCGAACATCAGGTCGATTTTCTTCTATGCCGTGTTCTATCCAGCCATTGAGCTCGTGAGCGCGCTTGCCTCGGCGCTCATCATCTGGGTAGGTGGTGGCTGGGTCATCCAGGACAGCCTGACGCTCGGTTCCCTTGTAGCGTTCCTGATGTACGCGCAGCGGTTTTTCCGGCCCATCAGCGATATGTCGGAGAAGTTCAACGTGCTCCAGGGCGCCATGGCATCGTCGGAGCGGATTTTCGGCGTACTCGACACACCGGCACAGATCATGTCGCCTCGAAATCCCGTTCCTGTGTCAGGGCGCGGGGCGATCGCGTTTGAACACGTGACGTTTGCCTATAACGACGGCGAGCCCGTGCTTCGGGACGTGTCGTTCCGCGTGGAGCCTGGCGAACGTGTGGCGATTGTGGGCGCCACCGGCGCCGGCAAAACGACCATTGTGAGCCTGTTGCTTCGGTTCTACGACGTCCAGCAGGGGCGAATCACGATCGACGGTGTGGATATTCGGGACATAGAGCTGCAGCAGCTTCGGGCCGCGTTCGGCCTCGTGCTCCAGGATGTGCATCTGTTCTCCGGCACGATCGCGAGCAACATCAGACTGGGCAACGACGACATCAGCGACGATCGTGTGCGCGCGGCCATCGAAGCGGTCCATGCGAAAGCCTTTGTCGATCGCCTGCCAGATGGCCTCGCGACGCCTGTCGCGGAGCGCGGCGCGACACTGTCCGTCGGACAGAAGCAGCTCTTGTCGTTTGCCCGTGCGCTCGCCTTCGACCGCCCCGTGCTCGTGCTCGACGAAGCAACGTCGAGTGTTGATACCGAAACCGAGCTGCTCATCCGCGATGCGCTGAACGTGCTCATGCAGGGGCGCACGACAATCGCGATTGCGCATCGGCTCTCGACCATTCAGGGCATGGACCGCATCCTGGTGTTTCACAAGGGGCAACTCCGTGAATCAGGAACACACCAGGCACTGCTGGCGCAGCGAGGCATTTATCACAGGCTGTATCGGCTGCAGTTCCAGCAGGAACCGTCGCCGGAAGCGCCGATCGGCATTCGGGCCACCTCGACCGCATAGCGCGGCATTTCACTTGCACAGTTTCCGGGTTTGAGCCGCGCAGTGGCCGCTGTTGTACAGTCTCACCCGTCAAGAGAAGCACTCCGGCGATGATGGCGGGGCATTGAAGGGATCGCCGATGGACATCAACGAGCATCGCGCATTCCAGGATCGACGTGACGCCGGGCGGGCTCTCGCCGCTGCGCTTCGGAAATACGCGGGACGCGACGACCTGGTCGTTCTGGCGCTTCCACGCGGTGGAGTGCCTGTCGCGTACGAAGTTGCAAGAGCGCTCGAAGTGCCGCTCGATTTGTTCCTTGTGCGCAAACTCGGCACGCCGGGGCATCGTGAGCTGGCAATGGGAGCCATCGCATCCGGCGGGGTCCGAGTACTCAATGACGACGTCGTGCGGTGGTACGGCATTCCGAAAGACGCCATCGAGGCAGTGGCGCGCGAAGAAGAGCGCGAACTGGTGCGACGGGAACACGCGTATCGCGAAGGACGCGAACCAGTACCGATCGAAGGGCGTGTCGCCATTCTCGTGGACGACGGTCTGGCTACGGGCTCGACGATGCGGGCCGCGGTCAAGGCCGTGAGGCAGCTGCGCCCCTCTGCGGTCGTGGTCGCCGTGCCTGTCGGCGCCCGTGAGACGTGCGATGAGCTCCTGGCGATTGCCGATGAGGTCGTCTGTGTGCGGACACCTGAGCCGTTCGCAGCGGTTGGGCAGTGGTACTTCGATTTCGATCAAACGACCGACGAAGAAGTGCGGCGTCTGCTCAACGAACACGTCCACGCCACTACGACCCATCAATAATCGCCGCCAGTACCCACGTTGCTAATACACCTCTTCTGGGGAGGTGTTCCGAATGAAAGTAGCACGCGTCCGGCTGGATTCGCCTCTGCGCGTGTAGCGTAAGCGCTGTCTACGGCGTGTTCAAAAGCGGTGTGGCGGGAACGGCAGGTGTCGCGGACTCACCTGCCGAGCCCACTACTTGGTCGGTATGCACCGGGACCTGTTGCGCCGCGTCGTCGTGCTGCGCATCGGTCGGTGCCGGCTGCGGAGCCTGAGGTGGGACCCGCGCCGCCTCGCGCCTCCGGAACAACCGATCGACGAAGCTTGGGGTGCTCGCCGCAGGATTCCACCCTAATCGCAGCACGCGCAGTTCGACTGGCCGGCGTCCGAACCTCAGGGCTTCATGGCAGCTCCACATGTAAAGGTCGAGCGTACGTCCCTGTACGGCCGGTCCGGTATCCATAATCGTGTAAACGCCGTTGTACTTCACGTCGTGCGTGCTTATGTTGACGACGCTGCCGACGGGCAGGATCGACGGGTCCGAGGCGGCGATACCGGTTCGCACGCCGACACCTGACGCGGTCGTCGTCCCCTTGCAGTAAGCCGTAGCCGTGAACTCGAGGCGTGCGCCTGCGGCAGGCGCCGTTGGATCAACCACCTTCACCGAATTCGGCTCACCCACAGGGTTCAACTCACGCGAGTCGAACACGCTGACCTCGTACAGCAACACGAAGCCGATGACGGCAATGCACGTGGCCGCCAGTTTCCTGACGAGTGATCCCGAGATGATCGTCGGTGGCATCATCGAAAGTGCTGATACCCTTCCGGCAACGGCTGCTCGCCGTCCGCCGTCTTGATCGAAATTCGCGAACCCGTTGTTACTACGCCGATGCGCGTTATTGGAACGCCGCTGACGGCCCGGCGCACAGCCCGAAGTCGCCCGTCGTGCGCCTTTCGAACGGTGAAGAGCAGTTCGTAGTCTTCCCCGCTCTCGAGAGCACTCATCACGGCGTCACGCCCCTCGTCCTCGTGCCACCGACGTACAGCGTCGTTAATCGGCAGCAGGCCAGCGTCGAGCGTGATGCCTACCTGCGATGCCTCCGCGATCTGGCGCGTGGCGTCCGCGAGACCGTCGCTCAAATCCATGCACGCGGTTGCGGCTCTATTGCCTGCGAGCACGAGGCCCGTCCGCACGCGCGGCTCGGGACGCAAATAACGCCGCTCCTGCTCGACTAAGGTCCGTGACCCTCCACGCTGCAACGATTTCAATCCGACCAGCGCATCCCCGATCGCGCCGGTGACGTACACCGCGTCGCCCGGACGGGCGCCGGCACGTGTCAGGATGCGCCGCCGCCGCACGGTACCGGTAGCCGTAACGTCCACCATCAGCGGCCCCGGCGACCGCGAGATGTTGCCGCCGATCACCGCCACGCGGTGCGCCTCGGCGAGTGCAAGCATTCCGTCAAGCAGGCCGTCGACGACGGCCACTTCGAGCGCGTCGGGCAAGACCAGCGACAGAAGTGCCGCGCGGGGCCGCGCGCCCATCGCCGCCAGGTCGCTCAAATTGACCGCGAGCGAGCGGTGTCCGATGGCGTCCGGCGCCACAAACCCGTGATCGAAGTGGATGCCTTCGATCTGTGTATCGGTCGTGAGCACCTCGAGCGATCCCCGCTCGGGCTCGACGACCGCGGCATCGTCGCCCGGTCCGACAACAACCCAGCTCGGCGCCGTCAACCGCGTCGTGATGCGTTGAACGAGGGCGCGTTCGCCGAGATCGGCAACGGTACGAGTCGGCAACTCAGAAGGGGGAAAATCAGCCCCGCTTTGCCGTGTGGGGAGGTCGAATGAACCTGCGAAAGCAGGTGGAACCGCTGTTGTCGGCCGCGTTTCAGGCTTCCTCACCACAGAGGCATGCACACCACGCGACCTCGCGGCTCGCTTGGGTGATGACGTTGGCTCAGACGAGCCCCCGAACCATCACGAGCAAAGCAGGAGCTTTTCGGATCTTAGCCCGCGTGGTGGGGCTGGTCAAGGCATCTAAACTGTTGATAACACAACAGTTATATGTGTTGCCGGTGTGCGAAATTACGTGAACTTACAAGAGGCTGTTGCTCACCTTGAGCGGCGGAACGCTCGAGTCGTCCAGAATCTGGTCCAACAGCTGCTCGAGGCGCAGGGCTCGTTCGTTGAGTTCCCCATGTGACGATTGATGCTGGCGGGCCCGGAAGTATTCATCGGCCAGGTTCAGGGCGACGAGGATCGCCAGGCCCAGCATGTCAGTGGTGGGGGCCGCGTCGGAAGCGGCGCGCATTTTCTTGTCGACGTACGCAGCGAGCTCCCCGACATACGCCGGATCGAGACCGCTTCGGATTGGGTAGCGCTGTCCGCCAATTTCAACGGTGACAACGCCACTCATGGGAGAACGCTCGGGTCTTTGGTCTCTGGTCTCTTGTCTTTGGTTGGGTCGTCACTCACCAATGACCAAGGACCAAAGACTAAAGACATCTAGATGGCCTCCAGATGCGAGAGCATCTCGGCCACGCGCTGCCGAACGGCTTCGCGCTCCTCGCGGAGCACGTCGAGCTCGGCGCCGGTGCCCTGGGCATCGGCGAGGCGCGCACGCAGCGCGTCAATTTCCTGCCGAAGCCGATTGTTTTCTTCTGCAGCCTTCGCCTGATCGGCGCGCAGCCCCGTAACGACGTCCACGAGAAGTTTGATCTTGTCTTCGAGTCGATCGATGGGATCGAGATCGATAGCGCGCGCGACTGCCTGCTTTGCCATCCGTGCCGCCTCACTTATCGGGGGGAAGAGTTCTGCCGGGCAAATCGTAGCACAGATGGAATCGCACCAGAGCAGGCGCCGCACATCACGCCGACCTCAGCGCTGGACTGCTCCGTGTCTGTCTTTCAGCGCAGCAATGATTTGGTCCATCGCGGCCTGCACTTCTACATCGGTCAGGGTTCTGTCAGATGACCGGAAGGTCAAATGCAGTGACAAGCTAACCCTGCCCTCAGGAATTCCCTTGCCTTGGTATCGATCAAATTCGCTGGTGCGCACAAGGGTGGGCGGCGCAGCATCGCGAATCGTCTGCCTGATTGCGTCCGCCGTTACGCGCTCATCGATCAGGATCGAAATGTCGCGAGTAACCGATGGATATCGGGGCAGCGGCGCGACGCGAATCGCACGTCCGGCGGCAAGCCGTTCGAGCACGTCGAGGTCGATTTCCGCGACGTACACCGGATCGGCCGCCGGCAGTCCGTGCGCGTCGGCGAGGGTGGGTATCAGACGACCCATTGCCCCGACGACTGAGCCATTCGATACGACGTCCGCAGATTGCCCGGTTGCCAACCATGGGCGGACGGAGACCGACGCCTGAACCTCGACGCCGACGGCTTCGCAGACACGCTCGACGATGGCCTTCACGTCGAAAAAATCGACCGCACGACCACTGCCGCTCCAATGCTCGGGGGCGGCCATCCCGGTCCAGGCACAGGCGACGGCGTGTCCTTCTCCGGCGGTTCGGGTGAACCGGGCGCCGATCTCGAACAATCGGACGTCGCGCTGTTCCCGGCGGCGGTTGTATGCCACGGCATCGATGAGGCCGGGAAGCACCGACGGCCGAAGCACGGCGAAGGTCTCGGACAGCGGATTGGCAATAGGCACCAGGTCGCCTTCGGCGGCAAATGGCGTGGCCGCCGGCTCGCTCATGAAGCCGAATGTCACGGCCTCCGAAAAGCCGCCGCCCGTGAGCACGCCGCGAAGCTGGCGCGCGCGCAGGATTCGTGGGTCCACCGGCGGAGGCGCAGAGGTAACCGCGGGGAACGTCACCGGCACGCGGTCGAAGCCGTAGTGCCGCGCGACCTCCTCGATGAGATCCACCTCTCGCGCGACGTCCACGCGACGCGTAGGGACAGTGACGTCCCAGCCGCCCTCCGCGTTCCGAAGCACGAATTCCAGCCCGTTGAGGATGCGAAGCACCTCCGGATCTGGAATCGACGACCCCGAGCACCGCGGCGATTTTCGACCGGCGCAGCCGAAGCGTGCCGGCTTCGATACGCTTCGGGTTCTGGTCCAGCACATCGCCGCGTGCGCTGCCCGCCCCAATCTTTTCTATCAGGGAGATCGCTCTTCTCATTGCGGCGACAGGCAGTTCGGGGTCGGCGCCGCGTTCGAAGCGCATACTGGCTTCCGTCTTGAGTCCAAGCTTCTTGCTCGTGCGCCGGACGGAAGCAGGATTGAAATACGCGCTTTCGAGGACGATGGTCGTCGTCGCGTTCGTGACCTCGGTTTCGGCGCCCCCCATGACTCCTGCCACGGCGACCGCACGCTCGGCGTCGGCAATGACAAGCATGTCGGGCGCAAGTACTCGCTTCTGACCATCGAGTGTCTGAAGCGTTTCGCCGGCCCGCGCCGGTCGCACGCGAATGTGAGGCCCGGACAGTCTCGCGAGATCAAATGCGTGCATCGGATGGCCCATCTCGAGCAGCACATAGTTGGTGACGTCGACGATATTGCTGATAGGCCGGATGCCGGACGCGTGCAGGCGCGCCTGCATCCATCCAGGAGAGGGACCGACCGAAGCGGCGGCAATCGCTCCGACGTAGCGGGGACAGAGGTCAGGGGTCTCAATGACGATCTCGAGATTGGCAGGTCCGCCTCGGGGCGCCCGATCGCGAAGGGCCACGGGGGCCGCTCCTTCGCCGCCACCCGCCGGGCGATCGCCGGCAGGGAGGTCGGGTCCATCCGGCGTCAGGAGTGGCAACCCGTATGCGACCGCAACCTCGCGCGCGATCCCGATGATCGACATGCAATCGGGTCGGTTCGCAGTCACCTCGAAGTCAATCACCGCATCGCGGCCGGCGGTCGTACCAATGTCTTCGATACCTTCGACGGCGAAGCCGCGCACCGACATCGTCCGCGCAATGGCCTCCGCGACGTCTGGTACTGCCACGAACTCCCGCAGCCACGACAGCAAGACCTTCACAGCGGAAACTGCTCCAGGAAACGCAGGTCGTTCTCGTAGAACAGACGAATGTCATCGACCCCGTACTTGAGCATGGCCACACGTTCCATCCCGAGGCCGAACGCGAAGCCGGTTACCTCTTCGGGGTTATAGCCCACCGCTTCGAACACGGCGGGATGCACCATGCCGCTCCCCAGAATCTCGAGCCAGCCAGTGTGCTTGCACGTGCCACAGCCGGAGCCGCTGCAGCTCTGACACGTGATGTCCACCTCGGCGCTCGGTTCGGTGTACGGGAAGAAGCTGGGCCGCAGACGCACTTTCACGTCGCCGAACAGTTCACGCAGCATGGCTTCGAACGTGCCTTTGAGGTCGGCCAACGTGATACCACGGCCGACGACGAGGCCTTCGAACTGCTGAAACATCGGCGTATGACTCAGGTCGAGATTATCGCGGCGGTACACGCGCCCGGGCACGATGATGCGGACCGGGGGCGGAAACGTCTTCATGTACCGGATCTGCATCGCCGATGTGTGAGTGCGAAGCAAGGTCGCAGCGCGCACCTGCGCCTCGGGCAGTGTGCCCCGATGCGCGCCCCACGTGCCGCCGACGATCGGTGCGCCGAGATACAAGGTGTCCTGCATGTCGCGCGCGGGATGGTCGGGCGGCATGTTCAGGGCTTCGAAGTTGTGGTAGTCGTCCTCGACTTCGGGTCCCTCGAGGATCTCGTAACCCATATGGGTGAAGATGTCTTCCACCTGCTGCCGCACGCGCATCAACGGGTGCACGCGGCCGACGGGGATCGCTCTGCTGGCGAGCGTCACGTCTACTGCGCCAGCGGGGGCGCGGGTAGCCTCGACAGCCGCGCGCTTGTCGTCCAGCGCCGATTCGATCTCTGACTTGAGCGCGTTGAGCTGCTGACCGACTGCCCGACGAGCCTCCGGCGCGAGTGTCGCCAGTCCTTTGAGCGCCTGCGTCAAGGCGCCGGATTTCCGGCCGAGGAACGCATCTTTCAGGTCCTTCAGCGCGTCAGCGGTGGTGGCGAGCGAGAGCTCCTTGCGGAATCGCTCCCGCAATGTCTCGATGGTCGGATCGTCGATTTGGTGAGTCACAGGCTACACGCAGGGCGTCAGCCGCGCCCTTACGCGCATATTGTGCATGCAGACTATGCGGCTGACGACATCAGGCGGGCTACGCAATCAGGCGGAAGGCTGGTTCGGGAGGGCAGCCTTGGCCTGCGCGGCGACGCGGGCGAACGCCGTACTCTCGCGGGCAGCGAGGTCGGCCAGCATCTTCCGGTCGATGGCGATGCCCGCAGCCTTCATTCCGCGTATGAGCTGCGAGTAGTTGAGGCCGTTCTCGCGCGCAGCCGCGTTGATCCGGACGACCCACAGACGGCGGAAGTCGCGCTTCTTGTTCTTGCGGCCGACGAACGCGTACTTGCCTGCGGTGTCGACCGCTTCCTTGGCCGCGCGATACAGCTTGCTCTTGGTCTGGAAAAAACCCTTTGCGCGCGACAGCAGCTTCTTGCGCTTGGCGCGGCGAACGGTCCCTCTTTTTACTCGTGGCATTTCGTCCCCTTCGATTCAGCTGGTAGGCGGCGGTAGCTAGTAGGTGGTAGCAAGCAATGACCAACTCCCAACTCCCAACCACCAACTACCAACTACCAACTACCAATATTTGTACGGCAGCATGCGCTGCAGCTTCGGCGCGTCCTGGTGGGCCACCTCGCGCAGCTTGCGCATCTTCCGCTTCAGCTTTGTCGTCTTTCCGGTGAGGATATGGCGCTTGAACGCAGATGCACGGCGGATCTTTCCCGTGCCGGTCTTCTTGAAGCGCTTTGCCGCGCCGCGATGTGTCTTGAGTTTGGGCATAGTCCCGCCTTCAGTCCTCCGTCGTCGCCGGTTCCGGCGCTTCCTGTGATCGCGGCTTGGCCGCCGACTTCCGCCCGGTGCGCTGGCTCAGAATCACGTGCATCTGGTTGCCTTCCTGGCGCGGCATCGTTTCGGGCATGGCCACGTCGGCCAGCTCGTTCATGAGCCGCTCGAGGATGCGCTGGCCGATATCGGGATGGGCCATCTCGCGGCCGCGGAAGAAGATCGTCGCCTTGACCTTGTCACCATCGGCAAGGAAGCGCTCGATGTGCTTCTTCTTGAACTGGTAATCGTGCTCATCGACCTTCGGGCGGAACTTGATCTCCTTGACCTCGATCACGCGCTGATGCTTTTTGGCTTCGCGGCTGCGCTTCTGCTCCTGGTACTGGTACTTGCCGAAATCCATGATTCGACACACAGGGGGGACCGCGGTCGGAGAGATCTCCACCAGGTCCAGGCCCTTCTGCTTCGCGATCACAAGCGCCTGAGGAGGAGCCATGATCCCGAGCTGCTGTCCGGTTTCATCGATGACGCGAATCTCGCGCACCCGAATGCGGTCGTTGATCCGTGTGCGATCGTCACGGCGGGGCGAACGGTCGAAAGCGATAACTCCTCCTCGCAGGCTCTGATGCCTGAACCTCAGGCCTCCGCGGCCTGAACAGTGTGTTCCTGCGCAGTCTGCTTGCCGCCGGAATCCTTGCGCACGATTTCTTCGAGTGCCGCGCGCACGAATTCGTCGACGCCGCGAGGCCCTAGATCGCCTGCCGAGCGGCTGCGCACCGAAACGGTACCTCTCGGCCGCCTCGCGATCTCCCGTGACCAGCATGTACGGGACCTTCTGCAGCTGCGCTTCCCGGATCTTATAGCCAATCTTCTCCTGCCGGTCATCGAGTTCGACCCGCAGCCCTGCGGACGCGAGCCGGTCGGTGACCGAGCGGGCGTAGGCAAGGTGCCGGTCGGAAATCGGCAGCACGACCGCTTGCACGGGCGCCAGCCACAAGGGCCATGCGCCGGCAAAATGCTCGATGAGCAGGGCTATGAATCGCTCGAAGCTGCCTAAGATCGCGCGGTGAATGATGACCGGGCGATGCTCCGCGTTGTCGGCTCCGATATAGGTGAGGTCGAAGCGCTCGGCCTGCATGTAGTCGAGCTGAATCGTCGCGCACTGCCACTTCCGGCCGATGGCATCGGTCACGTCGAAGTCGATCTTCGGCCCGTAAAACGCCCCGTCGCCTTGATTGATTGTGTATGGCGCGCCGGCCGCTTCCAGCGCACGCTTTAACTCGGCTTCCGCGTGATTCCACGTTTCGACGGTGCCCAGGAATTCGGGCGGCCGAGTCGAAAGCTTCATCTCGGGTGTCAGCCCGAAATCCGCATACACACGCTGCACCAACCGCAGCAGCCGCTCGACTTCCTCTCCGATTTGCGACTCCATGACGAAGCAGTGCGCGTCGTCCTGGCTGAATTGGCGGACGCGTGTCAGGCCCGACAGCACGCCAGACGCCTCGTTCCGGTGAAGCGGCGTCTGTTCATGGAAACGGATCGGCAGATCGCGATAGCTCCGTACCTCGCTCGCATACATCAGGAAGTGGCCGGGGCAGTTCATCGCCTTGAGCCCCATCTGCTCGCCTTCGCTCTCGACGAGAAACATGTTCTGCCGGTAGTGCTGCCAGTGTCCGGAGGTCTCCCAGAGCGCCTTGTTGAACACGATCGGCGCCTTCACTTCCACGTAACCGGCCGGGGCCAGCACCCCACGCATGTAGTCAGCCAGCGTGTTGTAGACGATGGTTCCCTTTCCAAGCCAGAACGTGGCGCCCGGCGCCCAGGGATGAAACATGAACAGCTTCTGATCGCGGCCTATCTTGCGGTGGTCGCGCTTCTTCGCTTCTTCGAGGCGGTGCACGTACGCCTGCAGATCCTTGTCGGAGAAGAACGCGGTCCCGTAGATGCGCTGCATCGGCTGGTTGCGAGCGTCGCCCTTCCAATAGGCGTTCGACGTGCTGAGCAGCTTGAACGCCTTGAGGCGACCGGTTGAGGGTACGTGCGGACCGAGACAGAAATCGACGAAGGTCTCGCGGTCCTTGATCGTGTAGCAGGAGACTTCCGCCTGCCCTTCGGTTTTCTCGTCGATCAGCTGAACCTTGAGCGGCTCCCCGCGGCTACCGAAAAATCTGCGGCGCTTCCTCGCGCGGCCACATCTGCCGCTCGTACGGCAGATCCTGCTGCGCCATGTGCCGCATCTTCTGCTCGATAGCCTCGAGATCTTCGGGAACGAACGGACGTGTCACGACGAAGTCGTAGAAAAACCCTTCATCAATCGCCGGCCCGATGCCGCACTGCACGCCCGGAAACAGGTTAGTGACGGCCGCGGCCAGCAGGTGGGCCGTGCTGTGGCGATAGATCGTCAGCCCTTCCGGACTGTCCGACGTGATCAACCGGACCTTCGCGTCCTTCTCCAGGCGGAACGTCAGGTCCACGAGACGGTCGTCGACAGCAGCGGCCAGTGCGGCCTTGGCCAGACGCGGAGAAATTGCGGTGGCCAGGTCCCGAACGGACGTGCCCGCCGCGACTGAACGGGTGGATCCGTCTGGAAGGGTGATGGTGACGTCGCTCATTGGAGGAATGCTGACTGGCTCTACGCCCTTCGACTCGCAGTGGCGTCATGAGCTCGCTCAGGGCCAGTCGAGCTCGCGAGCGCCTTCGCAAGCTGGCCTGCCATGAGCGAGGCTCGCTGACAGCCGCCGAGCGAAGGTGGTAGGCGCGGGTGGACTCGAACCACTGACCTCCTCCGTGTCAGGGAGGCGCTCTAACCAACTGAGCTACGCGCCTATCTGTTGCGGATTCAGGCGTTGACCCGAACCGCCAGTATAACAAAAGCGCCGCTACTTCTTGTCAGCGAGATGCTCGATTGCCCGCTGCAATCGCTGCATCCGGCGTGGGCGGCTGGCTTCCGAAGTCGATTTCCGGCAGGTCGACTTCGACGTCGGGTTCGAGTCCAGTCTCGTGGATGGGCTCGTTGTCTGGGGTGAGGTATCGCACGTAGGTGAGCCAGAGACCGCTCTGGTCGGGCAGCTTGATCAGGCGCTGGCGCGCGGCACGTCCGATTGTATGGATTCCAACGAGATCGGCGCGATCGTTCTCGGCGAGCGCTGCGGCGAATACCTCGGCTGGACCCGCAGTGCCCTGATCGACCAGCAAGACGAGAGGCGCTGCGACGGCGCCGTCACCAGCGCCGCTCGAAATCGGTTCCCGCATATCACCCCGTGTGAGCCGAACGGTGAGGGTGCCGGTCTTCACGAACAGGCGAGCGGCCGCGATGCCGTCGTCGAGATCTCCGCGCGCGGTGCTGCGCAGGTCGATGATGAAGCGCGTGGCGCCCGTTTTTGTCAGGCCGTCGATCGCCTGTTTGAGCTTTGTCGAGGAGTCTTTGGCAAATTCGGCCACGCGAACGTATCCCGTGTTCGCGTTCGCCATCCTGGACGAGACGTCGGGTGTCGCGATGCGTTCGCGGACGAGTCGACGAGCTCATGCGGATCGGCGGCGTTGCCGCGAATTACAAGAAGCGACACTTTCGATCCGGGTGCACCACGCAGCCGCCGCGCGCCTTCGTACGCCGACATGTCGCGCGTGGGACGATTGTCGATCGCTCGAATGAAATCGGCGGGGCGCAGACCAGCCTTTGCGGCGGGAGAACCGTCGCGGACAGCGACGACGCGGAGGTAATACTGTCTGGTCAAATCAACGCCCACTTCGGCCGCGCCTCCCGGGTCGTTCGATTCCAGACTGCGCACCAAATCAGGGCTCAGATAGGCGCTCTCGGGATCGAGGGTGTCGGCCAGCCCCTTCATCGCACCCTTCATGGCCTGACTCACGTCGACCGGCTCGACGTAGTTGTTGAGCACCAGTGAAACGACATCTTCAAAGACGCGCAGGTGCTGGTATGTATCGTCCTTCGCGACGGCCTGCCCGAGATAGCCGCCCACGAAGGCGAACACCATGATCACCGTTGAGAGGGCAAGCACGAACACGCGACTGCGGGATGCCATTTATGCTCCCAGTCCTGTTGGCCGTTGGTGGTCGGTGGTTGGGTTACGCCCCGCAACCTGCTAGCGGCCCAGCCGTCATCATCGGGGCCGCAACCATTGTACGGGATCGACGGAACGGCCGTCGACGCGCAGCTCGAAGTACAGGGCAGGGGCGCCTGCCGGAGCGGACCCGACGCGGCCCAGCTCGGTCCCGCCGTCGACGAACGCGCCGGCGGTCACCCCCATGGAGGCGAGGTATCCGTAAAGCGAATACGCGTTGCGCCCGTGATCGACGATGACGAGGTTGCCGAACGCCGTGAAAGGGCCGGCGTACGAAATGGTGCCCGGATGGATGGCGTGGACCGGTGTTTCGTCGGGAGCGGCGATTTCGACGCCGTTCCGCGTGGTCGTGTCGCCGGGACGTCCGGACGGCTGTCCGAAACGAATGGCGAGACGGCCCGGCACGGGCCAGTCAAGTGCGCCACGGAATGGAGCCAGCGGGAGGACGACCGGTTCGAGGGTCGAGCCGGGAGTGACGTTTGCTACCTGCTGCTGCAGTCGCTCGTATGCGAGCTGGAGCTCTCCGGCGAACTGGGCATTCAAGTCACGGCGGCTATCGATTTGGAGAACAAGCGCAGCGCGCTCAGCGACTGCGCGGCCGGTAGCTGCCTGGGCGTCCAATGCTGTTGCTTCGGCCGCGATCAGCCCGCGGAGCTCCTCCTCGAGCTGTGCTCGCTCACGCCGCGAAGCGTCCGAACGTACCTCGGTGTTCGGCCACGCGCTGTTCGTTGATGCGTATGATCGCGGCGACGGCGCGCGCCGCGCGCCGGAAGTCGCGAACGGTGCTGCCGCCGAACAGCAGCTTCGCATACCCGCTGCTGCCCCGCTTGTAGATATCGACGAGTTGCGCCCTCAGATCAGGAAGCTGCGCCAATCGTTGCTGTTCGAGCCATTGGAGTCGAGCCGTCGACTGCTGGATCGCCGCCTGGCCGCGCGCAACCGCTGCGCGCGCCTCCTTCACGCGCTCGACCTGCAGCAGCTGCTCGACCTCGAGCTTGCGAAGATCGCCTAATAGCGTGCGTGACTCTCCTGCGAGGAAATCAGCTTCGCTCTGCAGCGCGCGGATGCGCCGGCTGGCGCGGTCTGCTTGCGACGTCTGCGGACGCTCGGCCGATTGACCGGACACCAGCACGTCAAGCGCGAACAGGACAATACCGCAGACAACTGCGCGCGCGATCATCTTGGAAGGATGAGAGAATTATAGCGTGCGCGTGGTGGCATTTGACATCGGAGAACGGCGAATCGGTGTCGCTGTCAGCGACGCGACGCTCACGCTCGCACGACCGGAAAATGTTCTGCGACCGACTTCGCTCGCGAGCGATGGCTTGCAGCTTGCGCTCGACGAAATCACGCGTCTCAAGGGTGAGGAGGACGGCGTGGCGACGATCGTCGTTGGATTGCCGCGGCGTCTCGACGGATCCAGCACTGAGTTGACCGCACGAGTCAGTGCATTCGCCAGCGAGCTTGGCAGAATTACGCGACTGCCGATCGTGCTGCAGGACGAGCGGCTGACCAGCCGCGAGGCGGAAAGCCGCCTCGCCGTCACGGAAAAGGACTGGCGAGTTCGAAAACGTCGTCTCGATGCGGCTGCGGCTGCCATCATTCTTCAGGACTATCTAGACGCTCGTCACCAGAGTTCATTACCGGCAGCGCCTGACATGTGATGCGAAAGTTCGCGACGCCGCTCATCATCGTCCTCGCTCTGTTGCTCGTCGCTGGCGGCATTGGCGCTGCCGTCGTATGGCAGCGCATCCACGATCCGTACAAGGGTTTCACCGACGCCGAACAGTTCATCGACGTCACCGCCGGCACGGGTACGTCGGCTATTGGACGCATGCTGGTGGATGCAGGCATCATCCGCGACGAGTTCACCTTCCGCGCGGCTCTCTGGTGGACAGGACGGTCGCGGACGCTTCAGGCCGGAGAGTATCGTTTCGATCGTGCCGCGAGCGCCGTCGACGTCATCGGGCGGTTGGCCCGCGGCGACGTATACGCGAGGCCGCTGACCTTTCCCGAGGGGCTCACGATCGACGAAATGAGCCGATTGTTCGAGATGCGGGGATTCGGAAGCGGGTCGAGCTTTGTGGCAGCCGCGCGAGACGGCTCGCTCATCAAGGATCTCGACCCCGCTGCCTCCGATCTCGAGGGCTATCTGTTTCCCGGAGACGTACGCGCTCACGCGAGGCACATCGGCGCAGCGTCTCGTCAGGTTGATGATCGATCGCTTTCGAGCGACCTACACCGACGATCTGCGGCGACGCGCTCAGGCCCAGGGACTGACCACGCGCCAGATCGTCTCGCTGGCATCGCTCGATGGAAAAGGAAACCGGCAAGTCCGAGGAGCGGCCGCTCGTTGCGGCCGTCTACCGGAATCGATTGAAAATCGGCATGGGACTGCAGGCAGATCCGACGGTCGTGTACGCCTTGCAAAAGGCCAGACGATACGACGGCAATATCCGCCGGGCGGATCTCGCGTTCGATTCGCCTTACAACACGTACCGATACCCGGGCCTGCCTCCAGGGCCGATTGCGGCGCCGGGCAAGGCGTCGCTCGAGGCGGCGTTGATGCCGGCGAGCGTCGCTTACCTGTATTTCGTCAGTCGCAACGACGGATCGCATGTCTTCTCGGAGACGCTCGCCGAACACAATCGGAACGTGCGTGAGTTCCAGGTTCTTTTTTTTCGCCGATGAGGACCGCACTGCTACGGGCGGCGCACCGCTGCCGCTGGCGTGGATTCGACGTCGTCAATTACCCAGGTGTCGCCGTGCCTGCCGAGCGTGTAGACGTCGTGGTGAACGGTGCTCTTCTGGGGTCCCGTTGACTGCGGAGTACAGGTATGCGTGCTTCGAACGTCGGCCTCAGCCACTGCTGAATCGGCGGACGTGAGTACGAGGGCGACCTCGTCAAAGATAACCTCGTACACCAGACAGTCGGCGAACGTTCCCGCCATGGTCTTTTCTGCCTCGCCGGGCAGTCGAGGAAACGCAATTCGCACCGCCTCCAGATCCCGGTTTCTGTAGGCAATCCGGAAACGCTCCATCGCCGCGGCGACACCAGTGCGTTCTCTCTCGAGCCTGTCGGCTTGTGCGGCCGTCAGCCATGGAATCGTCAGTGCCACACCGATCACGACGGCTATCGCACCGCAAGTCAGAACAAACCACTTTCGCGACGATGACGGGGTGCGAGTGGCCGCCTGTGGCGGTCGCGAGCGACTGGTCGCAGGCAGCCGCGATCTCGTTGTGCTCGACGACCGTGACGTGGTCGTGGAAGGCGTGTTCGACGCCGTGGCCACTCGCCTGGTCGTCGCACCCGGCGTGCTCTTCACCTGCCACGTCTGGGGCGGCGGGATTGGTTCGGCAGGCGGCAATGCCGCCGGCGGCTGCTGCGGCGAAACATCGGATTCGACGTGCGGCGGGAAATCGGATTCGCCGTACGGCGAGACATCGGGCGGTTCGCCGTACGGTGAGAAGTCAGGTTCGACGTACGGCGGCGCCTCCGGAACCGGGGCGGCATCGGGGGCCGTCGACATCGTCGACTCTGGTTCACTCATATTGAAGGAGGCCTGGAGCGCCTCCCTGAGAATCATGATGGTATTTTCAGCACCGGACGATTCCAGGCGGCGCTGGATGTCAACAATCGCGGTCCGCATTTCCGCGAGATCCTGGAACCGATCTTCCGGCGCCTTTTGCAGTGCGCGGACGATCACGCCTTCGAGACCAGCAGGGAGGCCTGGGCAGATCTCGCTCATGGACGTTGGGTGCTCGTAGGGCAGCCGCTGCAGGATCCCGTCGTTGAGTCCTCCCTTGAACGCCTGCCGATAGGTGATGAGCTCGTAGGCAAGCAGGCCGACGGAGAAAATGTCGCTACGGTGGTCGATCGATCGCCCCAGCATCTGCTCGGGCGACATGTAATTCACGGAACCGAGAAGCGCTCCTCCCTGGGTCAGTGCGGATCCTTCGATCCGCGCGATGCCGAAGTCGAGGATGCGCACCATGCCTTCCGTGTCGACCATCACGTTCGCGGGCTTGACGTCCCGGTGGATGATCCCCGCGCGGTGTGCAAAGTGGAGACCTGAACAGAGCTGTTCGAGATAGGACAGCTTCGTCAGGATGGGCACGTCACGTCCGTCGCGGATGATCTCGGCCAGCGAATCTCCGTCGATGAACTCCATGACCATATACGGCTGGTGTTCGTGCTGACCGCTCGCGTAGACCGTGATGATGTTCGGATGTCGAAGTGCCGCCGCCGCTCGCGCCTCGTGAAAGAAGCGGTCAAGCGTTTCCAGCTCGTGGATCTCCTCGCGAATGACCTTGATCGCGACCCGCCGATCGAGCTCGACGTCCCGTCCGAGGTAGACAGCGCCCATCCCGCCCGACCCAATCTGGCGGATGACTTCGAAGTTGGCTATTCGGGAGGAAAGAATTACCACTAGCCCCCGTGCTGTCAGCGACTTAACGCCGGTCGGGTTCAGCCAGCCTCAACGACCACCGCTGTGGAGTTGTCCGGTCCGCCACGGCTGTTCACCCGGTCGATCGCGACGCGACACACCTCGTCGAGCGGCTTTTCCCGGTTCCCGACGATGTCCGCTATCTCTTTATCGGTCAGAACACCGTGGATTCCATCGGAGCACAGCAGGAGGCGATCGCCGGCCTGGATTTTGAGCTCCAGGGTATCGACGGCCATTCCGGCCTGGCCAGACACGGCGCGTGTCACCACGTGCCGCAGGGGATGGGTACGCGCAGTCTGTGCGTCAATGAGACCAAGCGCGATCTGTTCTGCCACGATCGAATGGTCCCGCGTAATCTGCGACAGGCTGCCGTTTCGCAACAGATAGGCTCGGCAGTCGCCGACGTGGGAGATTGCCACCTCGTGATCGCCGAACAGCGCAGCCGCGAGCGTGGCGCCGCTCCCATCGAGCGCCGCATTCGTCCGTGCGCGCGCCGCCAGCGTCCGATTGGCGCGTCGGATGGCGATCTGAAGGCGGTTTGCCAGCGGGGAGAGGTTCGCGTCCAGGCTGTCAGGCCAGGTGTCGTCCGAATCGACGGCGGTCTCGCGGATGAAGTCTGTGACGGCTTCGGCGATCGTGGCCGACGCAATGTCGCCGCCAGTATGGCCGCCCATTCCGTCAACGACGACGAACAGCCGAAGCTCGCCGTCGGCGACGAACCGGTCCTCATTTCGTGGCCTGACACGGCCAGGATCTGTTACGCCCGCAAATCTGAGATTCACTAGAGACCGCCCAGTGCCAGCCGACCGGTTCGCGACATCCCCGAGGTCACGAGATGCCTGAATAGCTGCCGCTCGCGCTCGGTTCGAAGCTGAAAGAAATGGCTGATGCGGGTCATCGCTCGCCCCATTTTAATTTCTCTCGGAGCACCTCGAAATAGCCGCGCGTCGATGCCTTGACCAGCCGCAGCACCCGTTCAGATTTGCGCACGCGTACGACGTCGCCTTCGTGAAGCGTGTCGCCCGACTGACCGTCGTATGTCACGAAAACATCATCTGCGCCGTCTCCGGTGTGCGGCCGGACTTCGACGTCTGCGTGGCCGGGAATCACCACCGGTCGATTTGTCAGCGTATGAGGGGCGATCGGGGTCAGCACGAGCGCGTCGACACCCGGATGCACAATCGGGCCGCCGGCGGCGAGGTTATAGGCGGTCGATCCTGTGGCGCTGGCCACGATCAACCCGTCGGCTTTCACGCGCGTGACGAAACCCCCGCTGACCGAGACGGAAAGCTCGATCATCCGCGAGAGCGCCCCCTTCGTGAACACGACGTCATTCAAAACCACTCGTGAGTCTGCACGCGCCTCGTTGCGATACACATCGGCCTCGAGCATCGCACGTTCCTCGAACGCCGCCGAGCCGCTGAGGGTGCTCTCGAGCGACGGCATCAGCTCGTCAATTCGAATCTCGGTCAGGAATCCGAGACTGCCGAAGTTGACGCCGAGGATCGGGATGTCTCGGTCGGCTTTGGCGATCCGTGCCGCCATCGCGAGCAGGGTGCCGTCCCCACCCAGGACAACGATCAGATCGGCTTCGCACGGCAACGTGTCGCGAGTCGCCGTCCGGGCGTGATCTCCGACGGCTCCGAGCGAGGGCCAGCGTTTCCCGTTCGTACACGACGTCGATGCCGCGTGCCGAGAGCCACGCGCCCAGGCGCGCCACATGCTCTGACGCGGCGACGAGGCCGTGCTTCGCGACGATACCGACGCGTCGAATCATCATGAACGTAGATGGAGGAGGAACTCGACGTTCCCCTTTTGCCCGGTGATGGGCGAACGCGTGACCCCAGCCGTCGTCAATCCTACCGCAGCCCCTTCGGCGCGAATCTCGTCCAGCACGCGGGCGCGAATGTGCTCGTCGCGGATGACGCCACTCCGTGCTTCGGTGCGACCTGCTTCGAACTGTGGCTTGACGAGCGCGATGACGTCGCCGCCCGGCCGCAGCACCGGCGGGACGACCGGGAGGATCCGACGCAAGGAGATGAACGACACGTCGATACAGACGATATCGACGGGACCCGGCAGATCCGACAGCGTCAAGTGGCGAGCGTTGAAGTGCTCAATCACCACGACGCGCCGATCGTGTCGAAGCGTCCAGTCAAGCTGCCCATGCCCGACGTCGAGTGCAACCACCCGTGCCGCGCCGCGCTTGAGGAGTACGTCGGTGAATCCGCCGGTCGATGCGCCAATGTCGAGCGCTTCGCGACCGGTCACGATGATCCCGAATGCGTCAAGAGCATGTGCCAGTTTCAGGCCGCCGCGTCCGACGTAGGGGTGGTCTGGTGCGATCAGCGCGAGCTGCGCACGAGATTCGACTCGAGTGCCCGCCTTCGTCACCACATGTCCGTCAACGCTGACCTGCGCTGCGAGGATTAACGCACGCGCTCGCTCGCGCGAGGGCGCCAGGCCGCGATCCACGACCAGCTGATCCAGCCGAACCTTGGAGATGGGTGGGTTCACGCGTCAATTCGATCGATCCACGATCCATCGCCCTATATCCATCAGTCGCGACTCCGTAAGACGCGCCGAGCGAAGGCTGCGCTCCGCTTTTTCGAGACACTCACCGGCCATGCGCCGCGCCGCATCCAAGCCGTATATCGCAGGATACGTAGGCTTACCGGCCGCGGCGTCCTTGCCGATGGTCTTGCCAAGCGTCGACGCAACACCCTCGACGTCGAGAATATCGTCGATGATTTGAAAGGCGAGGCCGAATTGTGCGGCTGCGTCGTCGATCAACGTTACGTCGTGATCGGTCGCGCCTCCCATGATTGCGCCCGCAACCGCGGACGCACGAATCAGCGCACCGGTCTTCTTCGCAGAGATTACGGCCAGTTGCTCGGCGCTCGTTGCCGCGGCCACGTCGCCCCGACCTGTGTCGTTGCCGGTCAGATCGAGGGCTTGACCGCCGACCATGCCGCTCGCGCCGGCCGCTCGGGCGACGATGCCGATTACGCGAAGCTGCCGCATGTGCAGCACAGTCGTGTCTGCTCCGACGGGCGCGGCCGCCATGACGGCGAATGCTTCGGTCAGCAAGCCGTCACCCGCGAGGATAGCCATACCTTCGCCAGCGACGACATGCAACGTCGGCCGTCCGCGTCGCATGGTGTCGTTGTCCATCGCGGGTAGATCGTCGTGAACGAGTGAGTAGGTGTGGATCAGCTCGATTGCGCAGGCGACCGGCATTGCCATGGAGCGGTCGCCCCCTACGGCCTCGGCGCTCGCCAGGCACAGGATGGGACGTAGCCGCTTGCCGCCTGCCGTGAGCGAGTACCGCATTGCATCGGCCACTACCGCCGGACACTCGGGCGGGCGCGGGAGGAGGGCTGCCAGCGCGGCGTCGACTTCGTCGCGTCGTAACCGAATGTATTCGTCGAACGAGGGATCCATGGCGGGTCACTCGGCGAGCGCGAACGTCAAGTGTCGGCCTTCAGCTCTTGACCTTCGACTTTGTCTCATCGTCCTCGCCGAATGCTTCAGGCGCCGGCCTGAGCTGGCCGCGTTCGTTGAGGATTTCGATGCGACGCTCGGCCTCCTCCAAGCGCGCGTGACAGAAGCGGGACAACTGCACGCCGCGTTCGTACAGCTGGAGGGACGTTTCGAGGGGCAGATCGCCTTCTTCGAGCTTCTTCACGATGGATTCGAGCTCGGCAATCGCCGCTTCGAAATCCTTAATTGTCGGATCCATCACGATTTCTTCACTTCGCAGGCGAGTTCCCCGCGTGCGAGCGTCACTCGGACTCGATCGCCCGCCGCGACTGCGGCCGCGTCACGGATGATCGCCGTTCGTTCTGCATTCCAGCACACGGCGTAGCCGCGTCCAAGCACCGCCAGGGGGCTGAGTGCTTCGAGTCGTGCGGCGGCGCTTCGAAGTTGCCGATCAGCGCGATGCCGCGTTTGTGCACTGGCGACTGACAGCCGTCCGTCGACTTCGATGAGCCTCGACCGAATCCGCGCCAGCCGCCGGCGCAGGTCGAAGGTCTCGAGCGAGAGGCGCATCGTCTGGTAGCTTCGCTCGCGCGCCGCCATCCGCGCTCGAACCGCGCGTCCGAGCGCATGGGCAAGATCGGCCACATACCGCCCACGCATCGCCATACGACCGCGGACGCCGGTATAGCCGGATCGCGCCTCCAGCGTTCGCAGCCGGGACTCGCAACGATGCAGGCGTGTCAGCATCGTCGCGTTGACGCGGTGGGCCAGCTGATCGAGCCGGGCGCAGAAGTCGTCCCGTCGTGCGACGACCATTTCGGCCGCTGCCGACGGCGTCGGTGCGCGCAGATCGGCAACGAAATCGGCGATGGTCACGTCAGTCTCGTGGCCGACCGCGGAGATCGTCGGCACCGGACAGCCCGCGATCGCGCGCGCCGTGACCTCCTCGTTGAATGCCCACAGATCTTCAATCGAGCCGCCACCACGTCCTACGATCACTACATCGATCCCGGCAACCTTGCCGATCGCGGCCATTGCGCGGGCGATGTCGAGCGCTGCACCTTCCCCTTGCACGCGCGTCGGACGAATGACGATATGCGCGTTCGGATAGCGGCGCCTCAGCACCTGAATGATGTCGCGAACCGCTGCGCCTTCGAGCGACGTGACGACACCAATCTTGCGGGGAAGTGCGGGCAATCGACGCTTGCGACGCTCGTCGAACAGGCCTTCGGACGAGAGTCGGCGCTTCAACTGGTCGAACGCGAGCTGCAGCGCTCCAAGCCCTTCGGGTTCCAGATGCTCGCAGAGGATTTGATATTCGCCCTTCGCGTCGTAAACCGTGAGACGACCCCGGGCGACCACGCGCAGACCATCCTGCGCCTTGAAGCGGAGCGTACGCACGGCTGAACGGAACATCACACCTCTGATCTGTGCGCCGCCGTCCTTGAGGGTGAAGTACATGTGGCCCGTGTTCCACACGCGGCAGTTCGACAACTCTCCCTCAACCCAGACGTCCGTGAATCGATCTTCGAGCAGCATTCGAACCTTGCCGGTCAGCTCGGAGACGGTGAGAATTCGACGCCGCGGCGCAGGAGATTCGGGTTCGAGTCGCTCAGGCTCAGGCTCTTCGAACGGCATATCGAACAGCGATCTCATCTGCGTACTGACGCGTCCTTCGCTGCGCTCGCCGAATTCGCGAGTTCTGCAAGTTCCATCTCGGAATAGCTGATTCGCACGATACGTTTTGCCAGCCCTGTTCGATCGTCTGCTTCGATGACGACGCCGTTCAGCCGGGCGTTTCCTGTCGCGGGTTCGAACTTCGAAGGCATGCCGTTCAGAAAACGCGCGAGCGACGGGCCCACTTCCATTCCGATGATGGAATCATGCGGGCCCGTCATGCCCACATCTGTCAGGTACGCGGTGCCCTTCGGCAGGATCCGTTCGTCTGCCGTCTGCACATGCGTGTGCGTGCCAATTATCGCCGTAACGCGGCCGTCCAGGTGCCACCCCATTGCAATCTTTTCGCTGGTGGCGTCGGCGTGGAAGTCGACGATGATGACGCGGGTGCGATGACGAATCGCGTCGATTTCGCGCAGCACCACCGCAAACGGGTCGTCGATCGGGAGCATGAAGACGCGACCCATGACGTTAATCACGCCAACCGCGCGGCCGTCACGCGCGTTCGCGACAGAGCTGCCGCGGCCGGGCACTCCGGTGGGATAGTTCGCCGGACGTAGTAACCGCGGCTCCACCTTGATGTAGTCGATGACCTCCTTCTTGTCCCAGATGTGATTTCCAGACGTCATCACGTCAACACCCGACTCGAGCAGCGCATCACCGATGTCTTTGGTTACGCCGAATCCGGCGGCCGCATTCTCAGCATTGGCGATCACGAAATCGACCCCGTGCACCTCGACGAGCGCGCGAAGGCCCTTGCGGACGAGCTCGCGGCCGGGACGACCAACCACGTCTCCAATGAGCAGGATGATCACGTGCGCGGCTCGGTTGCGAGCGTCACCGGAATGCGCTGTGCGGCGCCGCGGCGATCGACGATCTTCGGCAATACGATGACGAGCTCGCCGTCACGGAATGTTGCCTTGGCGCCCCCCGCGTTCACGGCCCCGTCGAGTCGCACGGCCCGGACAAAGCGGCCGAACTCGCGTTCGACCAGCTGATAGGTGAGTTCGCCGCTTCCGGCCGGCGGCGCCTTTTCGCCCACGATCAACACGACCCCTCCACGAAAGAGCACACGCAGCGCTTCAGCCGGCACGCCCGCCACGTCGACGCTGATCTCGACGGCGTCGTCGGTCTCGAGAACATCGAGCGGAGGGTGGCATTCCCCTGAAAAAACCCGGTGCTCCTGCGGAAGCGTTCGCGAGAGCTCGTCGAGCAGGCGTCGGATGTCATCGGCGAGTTCGGTCGCCTCGTCAGCGGGAATCAGGGAAAACTGCGCCATCGACGCGAACCTCATGATCTCACAGTGGATTCGGCGTTGACGCGCGACGCGTTGAGGCTCGTTCGGGTCCGTCTCGGGATAATATGAGTGTTAAATGACTAAGATTTAATGCTTGATATCTACTCATATGCTGTTATCATGGCTCTCGGAGCTGATCACGCATGAGCAAAATCATAGGAATCGACCTCGGCACGACCAACTCAGTCGTTGCCGTCATGGAAGCAGGTGAGCCGGTTGTCGTGGCGAACCAGGAAGGCGCTCGCACGACATCGTCGGTGGTTGGGTTCGCAAAGGAAGGCGAACGGCTCGTCGGCCAGATCGCGAGACGTCAGGCGGTCACCAACCCCGAGAACACCGTCTTCTCAATCAAACGCTTCATGGGACGCAAGCACGCTGAAGTCGCTGACGAGAGCGCTCGCGTGCCGTACAAGGTCGTCAAGGCCGACAACGGTGATGCCTGGGTCGAGGTGCGCGGCAAGAAGTATTCGCCGCCGGAAATCTCTGCGATGGTGCTTCAGAAGCTGAAGGCTGCGGCCGAAGATTATCTCGGCCAGAAAATCGCCGACGCTGTCATCACCGTTCCTGCGTATTTCAACGACGCGCAGCGACAGGCGACCAAGGACGCCGGCAGAATCGCCGGCCTCAACGTGCTTCGAATCGTCAACGAACCTACTGCCGCGGCGCTCGCCTACGGTCTCGACAAGAAAAAGGACGAAACGATTGCCGTCTACGACTTTGGCGGCGGCACGTTCGACATTTCGATCCTCGAAGTGGGCCAGGGCATCGTCGAGGTAAAAGCCACGAACGGCGATACCCATCTCGGTGGTGATGACCTCGACCAGCGAGTGATCGAGTGGATCGTCGCCGAGTTCCGGAAGAGTGACGGAATCGACTTGAGCAAGGACCGCATGGCGCTCCAGCGTCTCAAGGAAGCGGCAGAGAAAGCGAAGGTCGAGCTGTCGACGGTGCTCGAAACCGACATCAACCTTCCATTCGTTACGGCGGATCAGAGCGGTCCGAAGCACCTGCAGATGAAGCTGACGCGCGCGAAGTTTGAGCAACTCGTCGACGACCTGCTGCAGCGCTCGATGGTGCCCCTCCGGCAGGCGCTCGCAGATGCGGGGTTGAAGCCATCGGATATCGACGAAGTCGTGCTCGTTGGCGGCTCAACCCGCGTGCCCAAGATTCAGCAGCTGGTGAAGGACTTTTTCGGCAAGGAACCGCACAAAGGCGTCAACCCGGACGAGGTCGTCGCTGTGGGCGCCGCAATACAGGCGGGCGTGCTGAAAGGCGAAGTCAAGGACGTGCTGCTGCTCGACGTCACACCTCTCTCGCTCGGTATCGAGACGCTTGGCGGCGTGATGACGACGTTGATTCCGCGGAACACCACGATTCCGATGCGCAAGAGCGAAGTGTTTTCGACCGCAACGGACAACCAGACGAGTGTCGAAGTGCACGTTCTTCAGGGCGAGCGCCAAATGGCGCGAGACAACCGCACCCTGGGACGCTTTCATCTGGTGGGCATCCCGCCAGCGCCGCGCGGATTGCCGCAAATCGAGGTGGCCTTCGATATCGACGCAAACGGCATCGTCAACGTCGCGGCCAAAGACGTCGCAACTGGAACGGAACAGAAGATCACGATCAGCGGATCGTCGGGTCTGAGTAAGGACGACGTCGATCGCATGGTGAAGGACGCCGAGGCGCACGCCGCCGAGGATCAGACGCGCCGCGATCTGATCGAAGCGCGCAACCAGGCCGACGCGCTGGCGTACGCTGTCGAGAAGACCGTCAACGAAAACCGGGATCGCCTGCCAGGCGCCGACGTAGGTCAGACCGAACGCGCGATCACTGAATTGCGCGAAGTGTCCCGAGGCGAAGACGTGCAAGCGATTCGACGGGCCACCGACATGCTGCAGAAGGCCTCGCACGCCATAGCCGAGCAGCTCTACAAGCTTTCACAGGCTAACGCCGCACACGCGGCGGCAAGTACCGGCGACAACGTCAAGGACGGCGAAGTCGTCGATGCATGAACGAGTGATGAATGAACGAAGGCGGACGTCTTGCGCCGCCCTGGAGGAGAAGATGATGGCTATTGCGCGTTTGGACCCGTTTCGTGAGTTTGCAACGCTGCAGGATCGGATGAACCGCCTGTTCGGCGACATCTACCTGCGGGATGAAGAGGTGACCGGGCGGCCAGGCTGGGTTCCGGCTGTCGACATTTACGAGACGGACAGTCATGATCTCGTAGTGAAGGCGGAGCTTCCCGACCTCACTCGCGAAGACATCGAGGTCACCGTCGAGAACAACACGCTGACCATCCGTGGCGAGCGGAAGCTCCCGAGCGAGATCAAGGAAGAGCAATTCCGCCGGGTGGAGCGGCGCTACGGAGCCTTCAGTCGCTCGTTCACGCTGCCGAATACCGTGGACGCCTCGAAAGTTGGAGCGGAATACAAGAACGGCATTCTCGCGGTCAAGCTGCCGTTCCGTGAGGAAGCGAAGCCTCGCACGGTCAACGTCGAAGTCGCCGCATAGCTCGCCGCTCCGAGCGGGACTGGGAATCGGGGATTCGGGGATGACCTCGGATCCCCATCTTCCTTCTCGTTTCGCCACTGTGCCCTGATCACGCCTGTTTGATGTAGTCTCAGTCCTTATGGAAACCAACGACGCGATTGGGTCTCCGACCGAATCCGAGGCGCCTCCTGCGCCGCGCCCGAAGGCTCCACCGATAGACAGTCGATTCCTGTTCGTGGACATCGCCGCCATGCGTGCCAAACAGCTTCGCCGAGGCGCGCTCCCGCGTCTCGAGTCGGATGGTCCTGCGGAGGTCCACCGTGTGCAGCCGCACAAAGCGGAGCGCATCGCGATGGAGGAAGTCCGTCAGGGTCTCGTCCTTTACGATCTGCCCCAAGGCGGTGGGGAGAGCTCCTAATCTGGTAATCTCGCCGCATGCATAAGTACCGCACCCTTCTCGTTCTCCTGGTCGCGGTCTGCCTTCTGGCACCTGCCGGCGCGCAGCAATTCCGTCAACCGCCACCGTACCGCATTCTCGTGACCAATGATGATGGAGTGCGGGCGCCCGGGATTGCTGCCGTTGCACAGGCACTTCAAGCGATCGGAACGCCAATCATCGTGGCACCAGCGGAGAATCAGACGGGGAAAGCGCACTCGATCGTCACGACCGAACCGGTCTTCCGCCAGGATTTGACGTTGCCCAATGGGCTCCCCGCAATCGGGCTCACCGCCACCCCCGCCAGTGCGGTGAACATCGCGATTCGAAATGTCGTGATGCCACTTCCGGACCTCGTGGTGTCTGGGGTCAATACTGAGTACAACCTCGGTCTATCCACGCACGTGTCCGGCACGGTCGGCGCCGCGCGCGAAGCGGCTGTGCACGGCATTCCCGCGATTGCGGCGTCCATGTCTGGGGCCGCCTTTCCTCGTGATCTCGTGTTCGCGGCCGAAGAGGTGGTATGGGTCGCGCGTCGCGTAAAGCAGTACGGACTTCCGCCGAACACGTTCCTCAACGTGAACATCCCCGCGGTACCGACGGGCGGCTACAAGGGGTACATGATCACGCGGCAAGGCGCCGTGCGCACGGGAGCGGAGAGTTTTGTCGGAAATGAAGCACCCGTCGGGGCGCACAATCTACTGGAATGTCTACAGCGAACGAAAGAGCCCGCCACAACCGGAGGGTACGGACTTCTGGGCGGTGGAAAACGGATGGGTATCCGTCACGCCGATGAGCGTGGACGAGACGGATCCGGCTCAGTTCGACGCGCTTCGAGCAATCTTCAAGTAAGCGGAGGCGCGTACGTGCGCCACGAGGTGATCCGCTCGTACGCGTCTGCCACCCGCAGCAGCGTTGATTCGTCGAACAGCCTGCCGGTCAACTGAAGGCCCACTGGAAGACGTTCGTTTCGTTCGACGAAGCCGCACGGGATGCTGATCGCGGGCAGTCCCGCCAGGTTTGCGCTGACCGTAAAGACATCAGCCAGATACATCTGCAAAGGGTCCTCGGTCTTTTCGCCGAGCCGGAACGGCGGTATCGGGCTCGTCGGCATGGCCACGACGTCGACCTGTTCGAATGCCTGCTGGTAGTCCTTTCGAAGCAGCGTTCGCACCTGCTGGGCTTTCAGGTAGAACGCGTCGTAATAGCCTGCACTCAAGACGTACGTGCCCAGCATGATCCGCCGTTTGACTTCGGGACCAAATCCTTCGTCGCGCGTCCGGGAATACATCGCCTTGAGCCCGTCGTCGCCGAGGTGCGAGGAACGATGGCCGTACCTGACACCGTCGTAGCGCGCCAAATTCGAGCTCGCCTCCGCTGTGGCGACGAGGTAATACACCGGAATTGCATACCGCGCATGCGGCAGACCGATATCGACGAGCGTCGCGCCCGCGCGTTCAAGTGTCTCGAGCGCGGTCTCGAACGCACGACGGACACCTTCGTCCACACCTTCTGCGATGAAGGCGCTCGGCACGCCGATTCGGACGCCCGTGACGTCGCCGGTGAGGCTGGCCGAAAAATCGGGAACCGGCTGACGCGACGCGGTGGCATCCGCCACATCGCCACCAGCGAGCACCCCGAGCGCCACCGCCGCATCCGCGGCTGAGCGGCTGATCGGCCCGATCTGATCGAGCGACGAGGCGAAGGCGAGAAGACCGTACCGCGATACGCGCCCGTACGTTGGCTTCAGGCCGACGACCCCGCAAAAGGCCGCGGGCTGCCTGATGGATCCGCCGGTATCGGACCCAAGCGCCAGCGGCACGCATCGAGCCGCAACCGCCGCGGCCGAGCCGCCGCTCGAGCCGCCGGGCGTGCGATCGGTTGCCCACGGATTGCGCACGGGACCAAATGCGGAGTTCTCATTCGACGAGCCCATTGCGAACTCGTCGCAGTTGGTCTTGCCGACGATGACCGCTCCGGCGTTCTCGATACGCTGCACCACCGTGGCGTCGTACGGGAGGAATGAATTGTTCGAGGATGCGCGAAGAAGCGGTCGTCCGCATGCCGCGAACACACAGGTTGTCCTTGATCGCTACGGGCACGCCCGCGAGTGGTCCCAGGGTGTCGCCCGCGGCGCGGCGCCGATCGATCTCGGCGGCGCGTTCCAGCGCGCGGTCTGCGGCAATCGTGTTGAACGCGTTCAACGTGCTGTTGACGGCCTCAAGCCGCTCGAGGCACGTTCGGCAGACTTCCACGGCCGAGACTTCGCCGGCGGCGACCGCGTCGCGAATCGTTCGGACGCTCGATTCCAGGATGTCAGCCAATGACCCGCGGCACACGGAAAAGGCCCGCCTCGAGCGCTGCATCCGGTGCATTGGCGAGCACCTCATCGAGCGGGAGACAGGGCCGGGGCTCGTCGTCTCGCTCGGTCGGCTCATCGATGTAGACATGAGCCGTCGCCGCTACTCCACTCGTGTCGAGCGCCTGCACCTGCTGGGCATATGCCACGATGTCAGCGAGCTGGCGTGTGAAGAGCTGCTTTTCGTCTGTGGTCAGTTCGAGCTGTGCGAGCGCGGCTATCCGCTCGACGTCCGCGACGGTAAGGACAGGAGGCATGATCGGCGATGCTATCATCGCAAACCAGTCATGGGCACTGTCCCGCGTTCCCCGAAGCGCCCATGACTGGTTAGCAGCGTCTCTGGGCGCGTTCCGCGCGCCTCTGGACCGCCCGGATGAATGCACACCCGATTTGTAGTAGAAGGCGGTAAGCGGTCCAGATGATGCCACGGCGCGACGTGAGGCCGGCGGCCGTAGCGGGCAGCTGGTATCCGAACAACCAGGCGCAGCTCGAGGCCGCCGTCGACGAGCACCTCGCGGCTGTTGCGTCGGCGTCGCAAAATCCGTATCCACGTGCGCTGATCGCGCCACACGCCGGCCTCATGTATTCGGGACCCGTTGCCGCATACGCATACGCGCTGGTGCGTGAATGTCAATATTCAGCTGTGGTGCTCGTGGGGCCGTCGCACTTCGTGGCTTTTCAGGGCGTGTCGATCTGGCCCCGTGGTGCGTGGGAAACTCCGTTCGGCGACGTGCCGGTCGCGGAGGAGCTGGCTGTCGCGATCGCCGAACGCTCACGAGACGTCACCGAACGCCCTGCGGCACATAGTCGGGAGCATTCGCTCGAAATGCAGTTGCCATTCATCGCTCGATTGCTGCCGAACGTTCCTATTGTGCCGCTCGTGATGGGGTCCCAGACGCGTGCCACGGCTCGCGATCTCGGCCGGACGCTTGCTGACGCCCTCGAAGCGCACGGCGAACGCGACGTGCTGATCGTCGCGAGCAGTGACTTGTCACACTATGAAGACGCCGAAACCGCATCGAGACTGGACGCCGTCGTCCTGCAATGCGTCGCCGAATTCAGCGCTGAGCGTCTGATGGACGCACTCGAACACGAGCCAAGACACGCCTGCGGAGGCGGTCCGATGGTATCGGTCCTCTCTGCCGCGTCTCAGCTTGGATGCACGCGGTCTCAAGTGCTGCAATACGGCGATTCGGGCGACGTCTCCGGCGACAAGTCAGCCGTAGTGGGCTACATGGCGGCTGCAATTTGGTGACAGACAACCGGCGCGCAACCGGAACCGGCCTCGAGATGATCGGCCGGGAGGATCAGCAGCGATTGTTGACGCTCGCGCGTCGGGCGCTCGAGGCGCGCGTGCGCCGACAAGCGCCGCCGCTGGCAGAGCATGGAGGTGAGCTCGATCGGCCCTGCGGCGCCTTCGTCACCATCCACTGTCGTGGGGAGCTTCGCGGATGTCTCGGACGAATCGAAACGCACGACCCGTTGGCAGAGACGGTTGTGCATCTGGCTGGATCCGTGGCTGATTCCGACCCGCGTTTTGAGCCTGTCTCCGCTCCCGAGCTGGACGAAATTGAAATCGAGATTTCAGTGCTGACGCCTGAGCGTGAGGTGCGGTCCATTACGGAGATCGAGCTCGGTCGCCACGGATTGATCGTCGAACAGGGCCGTCGCCGCGGCTTGCTGCTGCCCCAGGTTGCCACGGAGCAGGGCTGGGATCGAGAGACGTTCGTGGCGCACACGTGTCAGAAAGCGACGCTGGCCTCTGACGCATGGCTGCACGGCGCACGCCTGTTCGTATTCGAAGCGCAGGTGTTCGGAGAGCTGACTCAGGTCTGAACAACTCCCAACGTCCAACTTCCAAGTCCCAAGTGTCGGAACACGATTGGGGACTTGCGAATTGGCAGTTGGAGGTTGACGATGCGAACGATCTGGTCGACGCCTATAGCGCCGGCACCAGAGTCATCTGGCTGCACGACGAGGCAACCGGTGGAGTCGCGCCATTCACGATCGCGAGCAGCCGCTCCGCCAGATACGCGTAACCGGCGTCGTTAGGGTGGAAGCCGTCAGAAGAAAAACGTCCACGGTCGTACACCTGCGGATCGCAGAGGAGATCGAGCACGACCACGCCGGCGCCGGCTTGACGGTTGGCTTCGCGCGCAAAGCCGACAGCAATCGCCTGAAGCACCTGTCGGCGCGACGCTGAAAGTCCCACAGCATACGGCAATCCCGCCATGTTGGGCACGTTGACGACGATGATGAAAGCATCGGGCGCCCGAGAGCGGACTCCGCGAACGAGCCGGTCGTAGTCGGCGCCGAATGCCCGAACCTGCGTGGCAATGTAGCCCCGCAGGTCGTTGCCAGCCGCGCCTTTCTCGATCGCCTCGGCCAGCGCATTCGTGTCGTTTGCGCCCCCGAAAATCGTCACGAGCGTCGCATTGGTTGGCACAAACGGCAGCTCGCGATCGACGAAATTGGCCGGGATGTCGCGCCCGTTCGCCTGCGCGATCTGGTGGATGGCCGGGCTGAGCACGGAAGCGGGGATCCCCAGGTTTGTCAGCGTTACCTCTCGAGTGGCGCCGACTCGCCGCGTCAGCACCGGCACATAGCCGGTGCCGTTCTCGCACTGGGAAAACGGTACACACACCACGCTCGCCCCGACTCCGATCGCGTCACTGGCGCCGATGGCCGTGTAACGGACTGCTGCATTTGCCGCCGGCGCACCGGGCGCGGATGGCGCGGTCGGTGATTCGTCCTTGTCGAAGAGGCCGCAGCCGGCCGCAGCGAGCAGCGACGCCGACACAACGATCGCGTTTGCACGTACCCGGAACATGGTCATGAGGATCACCTGCTGTGCAATCTGGATGCCCGAAGATAATGGAACACGGCAAATGGACAACCTCTGTCACACGCTCGTAGGCGCTGCCTTTGGACAAGCCGGTCTGAAGAATCGTACACGCTTCGGCAGCGCCACACTGATGATCGCATCGAATCTTCCGGATGTGGACGTTCTGGTTTTTGCGACGTCCGCTCCGTCGGTGGCATTCAGACGTGGATGGACGCATGGCCCAATCGCGCAAGCGCTGCTTCCGATCGCTCTGACCGTTGCAGTGCTCGCGATCGCACGGACATGGCCGAACCGCGGTGATGCGCTTCCGGTGCGAGCAAGATGGCTGCTGTTGCTCTCGTATGTCGGCGTCATGTCGCATGTGCTGCTCGACCTTCTCAACCCATACGGCCTGCGCATCCTGGCGCCATTCGATTGGCGCTGGTTCTACGGCGACACGCTCTTCATCATCGATCCGTGGTTATGGCTCGTTCTTGGCATCGGCGTTTGGACGGCGCGTCGCCGTGCGGCGTTCATACCGGCGTGGTTGTCACTGGTGGTTGCTGCTGTCTATATCGTGGCAATGGTCGCTGGCGCCAGTGCGGCTCGAGCCATCGTGGTCGATGCGTGGCGACTGGAGCATGGAACCAATCCACGCTCGGTGATGGTGGGACCGCGCCCGATCACGCCGTTCACGCGCGACATCGTCGTCGACGCGGGCAGCCATTACCAGAGAGGCACGTTCCGATGGTTTGCGCCACGCGTGACATTTGGAACGCCAAGCGTCCCTAAGAACGACACCGATCCGCGTGTGACCCGAGCGCGTGAGGTTCCAAACGTTCGTGGTTTTCTGGTCTGGTCGCGGTTTCCGTTCTGGACTCTGACGCCAGCGCCGGGAGGCACCCAGGTGACCGTGAGCGACATGCGCTTTGCCGGGCAGACTCCGGCGCGTTTCGAAGCCTCTACGATCGTTCCGAACACGAACGCGGCGGATTGACTCGCACCATCGCACCGTCGCACTCGCACCATCGCACGGGAGAGATGCTCAGCGCTCTTAGGTTGTGTCGCGCAACCGTCTGAGTGTGTCGAGGTTCTGCATGTCGAACGGGTCGGGCTCGAGCGTCCCTCGCCTTTCCGTGTCTCTCGATTTCTCCGTCTCGATCAACATCGGCAGCCCGCGAAAACGGACATCGTGCAGAAGCCGCCGAAAAGGTTCTTCGCCGAGACACCCGCGTCCGATGTGCTCGTGCCGATCGACCCGGCTGCCGCACGGCCTCTTGGAGTCGTTCGCATGAAACACCTTCAACCGGCCGATTCCGACGATGCGGTCGAACGCATCGAATGTGTCCCGGTAGGCTGCCTGGTTGACGATGTCATAGCCAGACGCCAAGAGGTGACATGTGTCGAGGCACACGCCGATCCGCTCGGACCCGCCCAAATGCTGGATGACCGTTTCCAGGTGTTCGAACCGGTGACCGAGCGTTCGTCCCTGCCCGGCCGTGTGCTCCAGAATCACCATCGTGCGGCGCCGCCGGCGGACCCTGAAGGCGCGCTTGATCGCATCGGCAATGAGACGAAGCGCTTCATCCTCCGTGCCGGCCGTACACGTTCCTGGATGAATGACGACTCCAAGGAGGCCGAGCGCATCGGCGCGATCGAGCTCGTCGATGAATGCGGCGATCGACTGCTCGCGCAGCACCGGGAACGTCGTGGCGAGGTTAATCAGATAACTGGCGTGCGAGACCGCCGGGTGGATGCCGGTTTGCTCGATGCGTGCACGAAACGCACTGACGTCGGCCCGATCGAGCGGTTTCCCGCGCCACTGGTTCGCGTTTTTCGTGAAGATCTGCAGCGCCTCACACCCGTGAACGACGGCCCGTTCCACTGCCTTCGCAATGCCGCCGGCGATCGACATGTGCGCGCCGATGCGTAGCATTCGGCTATCATTCTCGATCGTGACGCGTCAGATGCGGATTATGGCGCTGTGCGCAGCCATCATCACGGCCACCGTTGTCGCACAATTCGCGCAGGTGGGGAACGCAACCGCTGACGTTCAGCTCCTCGCGATCAACGACTTCCATGGCGCGCTCGAGCCGCCGTCGGGCGGCGGCGGACGAATCGGCTCCGCGGACGCTGGCGGCGCCGAGTACCTCGCTACGCACGTCGCGCGCCTGAAGGCGACCAACCCCAACACGATCGTCGTCTCGGCCGGTGACAACATCGGCGCCACACCGCTCCTGTCGAGTCTCTTTCACGATGAAGCGTCGATCGAGGCCTTGAATCTTGCCGGACTGCAACTGTCCGCGCTCGGCAACCACGAACTCGACGAGGGATGGTGGGAGCTTTACCGCATTCAGAAGGGCGGCTGTCATCCGGTGGACGGCTGCCAGGATGGCACTCCCTTTTCTGGATCCTCGTTTCGCTACCTCGCCGCAAACGTCACGCTCGACCCGCAGCAGGCGGACCCTCAGTTCGTAGCGCTCGCGGGCATCCAGGGGACGCAGCCGCGGCCGCTGCTTCCGGCCTACGAAATCCGCGAGGTGGACGGCGTGCGCATCGGCTTCATCGGGCTCATCCTGCAAGCGGCACCCGCTGTGATCATCCCCGCGAGCATTCGTGGACTCACATTTGCGCCCGAAGCCGATGCCGCCAACGAAGCGGCGCGCGACCTGCGCGAACAAGGTGTTCGCGCGATCGTCGTCTTGATGCACCAGGGTGGGGATCAGCGCGGCGACGTCAATGCGTGCAATGGGATGTCGCGCGACCTGTTGGAACTGGTGGATCGCTTTTCCGACGACATCGACGTCGTTGTATCCGGCCATTCCCATCAGGCCTACAACTGCACGATCGGCCGCAAGCTCGTCACGAGTGCATCCTCGAGCGGACGGGTTGTTACCGATATCGACTTGCAAGTGAGACGTTCAGACGGGGAGGTCGTGGCCAAACAGGCGCGCAATATCGTCGTCACGCGTGAGGTCCCGAAGGAATCCGCGCAGTCGGCGCTGATCGCTCGCTACCTGCCCATTGCAGACAAGATCGGGAATCGTGTTGTCGGAACGATCGTGTCGAGCTTGGTCCGGCAGCCCAGTGACGCGGGCGAATTTCCCTTAGGCTCCGTGGTGGCTGATGCGTTCCTCGAGGCCGGCAAGGCGTCCGGCGGTGCGGCGGAGCTGGCGTTCACAAATCCTGGCAGCATCCGCGCCGACGTAGTTGCTCGCGAGGGGTCACACAAGGGCTCGCCGGTGACCTACTCAGCCTTGTTCTCCGTATTGCCGTTCGGCAACGAAGTCATCGTGAAGTCGTTGACCGGCGAAACGCTGGTGGAGGTACTCGAACAGCAGTTCGGCGCTGACCGCACCCGCATCATGCAGGTGTCGAGAGGCCTGACGTACGCATACGATCCCGGTCGTCCCGCTGGACAACGCATTAATCGAGCCTCAGTGCGGATTAACGGTGCGCCGCTCGACCCGGCGCGACGATATCGCGTCGTCACAAACAGCTTTCTGTGGGACGCCGGAGACGGGCTTCGGGCGCTCAGCCGTGGAGCAGATCCGGTTACCGTCGGGGTCGACGTGGATGTGCTCGCCGACTACGTGTCGCGGCATTCACCTCTCGCCCCTCCGACGCTCGACCGTATCCGTCGCGCTCGCTGACGTCAGGCTGGCATTCCAATTGCCCCTCAGGTGGTTGGGCGAACGCATGAAGCGCGCGCCTGAGGAGGACAAACATCAATGCTGTGGACCCTCATCGTCCTGCTGTTGCTGTTCTGGCTGCTTGGGTTCGCGTTCGACATCGCAGGCGGCATCATTCACGTGCTGCTCGTGATTGCGGTCGTGCTCTTCCTGGTCAACCTGATCAGCGGCCGGCGAACGGTCGTCTAGCGCGCGGCGTACGTCGCGCCATAGCATCTACCCGAAGCGCTGCGGTGCAAGATGGGGTCAGGTGTCATCTTCCGCGCAGGCGGGCGCACGTGTGATCGTGCCCGGATAAGCGCACAAGGTGACTCCCCGCGCCTACCTGCCGATATTTGCTATCGTCAGTGTCGATGGATGTGTTCGTCATACCAATCGCCCGCGACCGCTACGAGCTGTATTGCGAACCGTCGGGTGAGGTGGACTCGGCTGCCGAAGGGATTCCCGCCACCGGTCTGTTCGGCCGTCTCCGGTATCGGTTCGGCGTAATGTTGCGGGCGGTCGAAGAACGACATCGCCACGAGGCAGCGCCGGCCGATCGGAGCTGGCTTGGACAGCTCACAGACACCGCGCTCGGCTGGGTCGCTGAGCGGATTGCTGAGCAGCGGTTGCTGTGGAACCTTCGCCGCCAGACGTCCGCGGTCGCGGTACATCCGCCAGACATGACCTTCGATCAAGTGCTGACCTTAATCAAGCGCACACTCCAGCGCGACTACGACAGGCATCGCGTCTGGCTGGTCGTTGACGCCATCGGTCTCGTCGCTCTCAGGCCCGCTCGCCCTCGTTCCTGGCCCAAACGTGGTCGCGTACTACTTTGCTTTCCGCGTCGTGGGCCACTGGCTTTCAATGCGTGGCGCGGTCCAGGGGCTGCGGCGCGTGTCGTGGTCGGGACGTCCGTGTCCGCCGCTGGGGGAACTGCGCGACGCGATCCTCATGGAATCGGGAGCTCGCGACGCGCGCGTTCACGACATCGCGTCACGTTTGCGCCTGCCGCACCTGAGGAACTTCGTCGAGCGCGTCGTCGTGCGACACGCATAGCGGCCGCTTCAGCGCACCGGCCGGTGCGCATTGCACCGTGCGCGCAATCGGCGCCGGTGGTAGATTCTCTTCATACATCGTGAAGCTTCGTGAGCTGGCCGACCGCCTTGGATGCCGCCTCGAAGGGGATGGCGACGTCGAGATCGCTCGGGTGGCGGGCATTCAACACGCGCAACCAGGTGATCTGACCTTCCTGGCCAATCCCAAGTACGAGTCGGCGCTGATGCGCACACGCGCTTCAGCAGTCCTGCTTCGTGAAGACGCACCGGCTGCGCCATGCGCGATGCTCCGGACACCCGATCCCTACCTGGCTTTTGCCCGCGCGGTCGGGATTTTTGCCCCGCCCTGGCGTCCACCTTCCGGCATCCATCCGCTCGCGGCCATCGCGGCCGAGGCGCAAATCGGCCAGAACGTGTCGATAGGTGCCTTTGTATCGGTCGCGGAAAACGCGCACGTTGGCAACAACACGGTCATATTCCCGAACGTGACGATTGGACCAGGAGCGCGGGTCGGCGACGATTGCATCATCCACTCCAATGTCGGCATCCGGGAAGGGGTCACGATCGGCAATCGTGTGATTCTGCAAAACGGAGTCGTGATTGGCAGTGATGGCTATGGCTTCGTGCGGCGGGGCGACGGGACACACGAAAAAATTCCGCAGGTCGCCACCGTTGTCATCGAAGACGACGTCGAACTCGGGGCGAACACCACCGTTGACCGCCCGGCAGTCGGCGAAACTCGCATCTGCTTCGGTACGAAGATCGATAACCTCGTGCAGATCGGGCACGGCGTCCGCGTCGGCCGCAATGTGCTGATGGCCGCACAGGTGGGCATCGCCGGCAGCACCGATGTAGACGACGATGTCATCTTCGGCGGGCAGGTTGGGGTCGGTGGTCATCTGACGATTGGCCGCGGTGCGGTCGCGGTCGGGCAGTCGGGTGTCACCAAATCCCTTCAACCCGGTGCCCTGGTCGCCGGCTATCCAGCCATCGACAGTCTCGATTGGCGCAGAGCGTCGGTCCTGTTCAAGCGGCTCCCGGAGTTGAAGCGTCGGATCGAGCAGCTGGAGGCGCGACTCGCGGCCCTGGTCAGACATCCCGGCGCGTCCGGAGAAGCTCCGGAGTGAATCGCGCGCTCGCAGCGCTTCTGACGGTGCTGACCACGACGGCACCCGCGCTCGCGCAGACCGCTCCGACTCAGGCAACGCAAGCTGGAAGCAGCAGTCCTGACTTCCTGTCCCGCTTTGATTTTCTCGTTGGCCTCGAGCATCTCGCCAGCGACGATCCGCGATTTGTATGGGACGCATACTGGGGGGGCGAGCTCGATCTCATTGATTACGGACGCGGCGCGCTGACGTTCGCCGCCACATACGAAACGATTCTCGGTAACGAATTTCGTGAGTTCGACCCCAACCAGGGCAATTACATGTTGGGTGGCTCCGCGTCCGTGCGGTTACGCGCGGTCGAGGTTGCCGGTGTCTTTCATCATGTTTCGCGTCATTTGAGCGACCGCCCCAAGCGTTTTCCGGTGGACTGGAACATGATTGGCGGTCGTGTGCAGGGTGGCACCATTCGCGGGCGGACCGAGATACGGGCGCAGGTGGACATCCGTGGCGTCATCGAGAAGGCACTCGTCGATTACGACTGGGAAATGGACGCCGCCAGCGGAGTGCGGATGGGGTTGACTCCACGCGTAGCACTCGTCGGCAGCGGCGGTTTTCGGGTCGTAGGGGTCGACGGGTCACGCGATCGCGGTGACCAGTACGGCTGGCGCGGCGAGGGGGCGGTCCGGTTTGACGGAGGCGCGGCGGCTCTCGAGCTGTTTGTGGCAGGCGAGCGTCGTATTGATCCGTATCAGCTGGAATTTTCCACTATGACGTGGCTTACGACAGGGTTTCGCCTCCTGAGCCGGTGAAGATGCCATAATCGAAGGCGTATGCGCTTTTCTCTTCGCGTCGCTGTATTCGTCGCCGTATCGGCCGTCGCGGCGGTGTCGCTCACACCGGTGAGTGCGGCAGTCCGGCCGCCAAAGCTGCAGTATCAGATCACGACGCTGCCGAACGGACTTCGCCTCATCCTCTCCGAAGATCATTCCACGCCGATTGTCCACGTCTCGGTCTGGTATCACGTTGGATCGAAGAACGAGCGGCCGGGCCGCACGGGGTTTGCGCATCTGTTCGAGCACATGATGTTCAAGGGCTCCAAGAACGTGGAGCCGGAGGCGCACACTTCGATCGTTTCGAGCGTCGGGGGCCGGAGCAACGCGTACACGACCGAGGACGTCACGGTGTTCTGGCAGACGCTGCCAGCGCAGTATTTGCCGCTGGCGTTATGGCTCGAGGCCGACCGGATGGCGACGCTGCGCGTCGAAGACGAGGCTTTCAGACGCGAACGGGAGGTCGTGAAGGAAGAGCGGCGGATGCGGATCGAGAATCAGCCGTACGGCCGCCTGCAGGAAATCATCTACGACAACTCCTTTGTCGCGCATCCGTACAAGCACCCGACCATCGGGAGCATGGCTGACCTCGAGGCAGCGTCGATCAACGACGTTCGCGATTTCCACGGAACCTTCTATGTGCCGGAGAACGCCACGGTCACGGTCGTTGGCGATTTCGACTCCGCACAGGCGCTGCAAATCGTGACTCAGTACTTCGGCCGCGTACCCAAGGCGGCGCGACCGGTGCCGCGCGACATTCCGAAGGAACCGGAAATGACGCAGGAGCGGCGGGTCGTCGTGGACGAGTCGTGGCCGCTGCCGGCTGTGGTCGTTGCGTACCACGTGCCGTACGACGGACATCCTGACGCATATCCTCTGCATATCACGTCGAAGATCCTCTCCGACGGCCAGAGCGCCCGGATTTCGCGCGCGTTGATCTACACCCAGCGGCTGTGTCTCAGTGCGTTCGGGAGTGGGAACATCACCGAGCATCCGAACCTGTTCTTCGCGGTGTGCATCGTGCAGCCTGGCCGCACGCCGGCGGAGGCGGAAAAGGCGCTCATCGCCCAGTTCGAGTCGTTGAAGACGGAAGGCGTAACGTCGCACGAGCTGCAGCGCGCGCAGAATCAGTTTGCCCGCGACTACATCCTTGGCCGCGAATCGGATGAGGACAAGGCGTTGCACCTGGCGCACGCCGCCGTCATCCACAACGACATCACGACCGCCGACGGCGAGTTCGATATCTTCATGAAGACGTCGGTCGCCGACGTACAGCGCGTAGCGCGCTCATATTTCAATCAGTCGAACCGCGTGGTCCTCCACGTGTTACCGAAGGGCGGCGCTCGATGACGAACATCGATCTTCCGATGTCCGACGCGCGGGTTCGGTCCCGGTGGTCGCGGTGCGTGGCCATCCTCGGCCTGGGGCTGATGGTGAGTGTCGTTCTCGCCGGGGCGCAAGTCGATCGCACGCCGGACGGGCGATTCCTCATGTGGCCGACCGAGCGCCCGCCCCGACCGCTCGCCGGTCGGGAAGTGCAGTTCCCGCCGTATGAAGTCCGCACACTGCCGAACGGCATGCAGGTCATTGCCGTGCTTCACCACGAACAGCCTGCGGTGAGCATGCGGCTTCTGGTCCGCACCGGGTCGGTGCAGGATCCGCCCGGCAAAGTCGGCGTCGCGAGCCTCGCAGCCGCGCTGCTCGATCAGGGAACGACGACGAAGAGTGCTGAGCAGATCGCCGACGAGATCGATTTCATCGGCGGCGCGCTTGGCACCGGGTCGGGCTCCGACCTCACCTTCGTGAACGTCATCGTGATGAAGGACTCGTTCCCGCTGGGCATGAATCTGCTGTCGGACGTGGTCCGAAACCCTGCATTCGCAGCGGAGGAAATAGAGCGTCAGAAGCAGCAGGCGATTTCCAGCCTGCAAGTCAGCAGCAACGATCCTGATTATGTCGCCAGCGTACTCTTCGAGCGGTTGATTTACGGCTTCCACCCTTACGGGCTTCCCAATAGCGGAACGCCCGAGACTCTGGCAGGGATCACGCGCGCCGACCTTCAGGAATATCACCGACGCTATTTCGTGCCCAACAACACGGTTCTCGCGGTCGTCGGCGACGTCACCGGTGATGAAGCCTTCGCCGCAGCCGAGCGCGTCTTTGGTGGCTGGCCTCGCGCGGAGGTGCCGGCGGTCAAGGCCGTTGACCCGCCACAGCCGACACGCCGCATCGTGGTGGTGGACAAGCCTGACGCGGTCCAGACGGAAATTCGCGTCGGGCAGCTCGGGATTCCGAGGAAGCACACTGACTACATGGCGTACGACCTTGCCGTGAAGATCCTCGGGGGCGAGGGCGCCAACCGCCTTCACCGCGTCCTGCGCTCGGAGCGCGGCCTGACGTACGGCGCCCAGGCCGATGCGGAGACGCGCAAGCAGGCAGGTCATTTCGTCGCCGAGACGGATACGCGCACGGAAACGACGGGTGAAACGCTGCGTCTGACCGTAGACGAGGTGGCGCGGCTGCAGCGCGAGCGCGTGGCCGAGCGCGAGCTCTCCGACGCCCAGGCGTACCTTGCGGGCAGTTTCCCGTTGACCATCGAGACACCGAACGACATCGCCACACAGGTGCTGAACGTCGTGTTCTACGAGTTGCCCGTCGGGGAGATCGGAACGTTCCGCGAACGTGTGCAGGCAGTGACGCCTGACGACATCCAGCGCGTCGCGAAACAGTACGTGCGGCCGGATCGTCTCTCGATCGTGCTTGTCGGCGATGCGTCGTCGTTCGTGCCGCAGCTGCGTAAAGTCGGGTTTCCCGATGTCGAGGTCATTCCCATCAACGAGCTCGATCTGATGTCGGCGACGCTCAGGCGCGATGCACCGCGCGTGCGGGTGACCGAGCCGCCGGCGCCGCTGGGGAATTTCGGATTCAGCCGTGCTGGCCAGACGGCGTATACAAACACGCAGGTCAATCCACGACCGAGCACGCCAGACATCACGACCGATCCGAATGCCGTAGCGATCCTCAAACGTGTGGTCGACGTAAAGGGCGGCCTCGACGCGCTCAAAAAGGTGCGGACTGTCGTTGCGGAGGCCGACACCACGTTTCACGTCAACGGCCCGCCGCTTTCCTCGAAGACGCGCACGTATGTGATCTATCCCGACAAGTTTCGCGTCGATGCCAAAGTCCAAGGCGCCGACGTCGTGCAGGTCTTCAACGGCGGCAATGCGTGGGCGCGAGATCCCGCCGGTGTCCATGATGCCCCGCTGGGAATGCGCGAGGATTTCGCCGCAAGCGTGCGTCGGGACATGATTCCGCTGCTCGTGGCCGCGGCAGAAGGAAAACTGACGGTACGTTTACTGCCCGAGGAAGGAACCGGTGGCCAGGTGTTGAAGGTGCTCGAGATCAGCGGCGCCGGGCTGCCGCCGGTGAAGCTCTACGTGGACAGCCAATCGCTCGTCGTGCGCCAGAGCTTTCAGACGCCCTCGCCCGACGGCAAGCGTATCCAGGCAGAGGAGGCTTTTTCAGATTACCGTGCGGTGGACGGTGTCCAGGTTCCGTTTCGTGCCGACGTGCGGCGAAATGGGACGCTTATCCTCTCGCGAACCCTCACAAACGTCACGTTCAATAGTCCTCTCGACGACACACTGTTCGTAAGGCCGCAGTAGCGCGCCATGCGGGTCATGATTTCGTGCGGCGAGCCGTCTGGTGATCTGTACGCCGGCGCGCTCGCGGCCGAGCTGCGTGCTCGGGTGCCGTCTGTCGAGATCGTTGGCCTCGGCGGCCCGCGTTTGCAGGCGGCCGGCGCTACGCTGTCAGGGCAGTTCACCGGCCTCACGGTGACCGGGCTGACAGAAGTCGTCGCGGTACTGCCACGCTCGTGGAGGATGTATAGGCGACTCGTGAGCGATGCTCGTGCCCGCCGGCCCGACGTCTTCGTAGCTATCGACTTTTCAGGGTTCAATTTTCGGCTGATGGCCGCTCTTCGGCGGCTAGGCATTCCAGTTGTCTATTACGTGAGCCCGCAAGTGTGGGCGTGGCGATCGCACCGCATCCAGACGATGAAGCGGCTGGTTGACAAGGTGCTCGTCATCTTTCCATTCGAAGCGTCGGTGTACGAGCGCGCTGGAGTCCCGGTTCAGTTTGTTGGACATCCACTCGTTGACGTCGCTCGCCCAGAACAGCCGCGTGCGCCATTTCTCGGCGGTCTCGGCCTGAGGCCGGATGCGCGAACCATAGCCCTGCTGCCAGGGAGCCGCCCGAACGAGCTGCAGCGGATCGCGACGACGATGGCCGAGTCGGCAGCGATCATTCGCGCGCGCGTCAGCGGCGTGCAGTTCGTCGTCGCCCGCGCTCCAAACCTGCCTGATCTCTTGTTCGCACCGTTTCCTCCCGACATTGCCATCGTCGAAGGAAAGACCGATGACGTGCTCGCAGCGTCCGATGTCGTGATCACCGCGTCGGGCACGGCGACTGTGCAGGCCGCGCTGCATGGGAAACCGATGGTGGTTGTGTACCGCGTGTCGCCGCTCACGTACCGGCTTGGGAAACCGTTCGTCAAGCTGGATACATATGCGATGGTCAACCTCGTGGCCGGCCGGCGTATCGTTCCGGAGCTGATTCAAACGGATTTCACGGCCGAACGCGTCGCTCACGAAGCAATAGCGCTGCTGACGGATGCGGATCGTCATGCGCGCACACGCGATGCGCTGCGAGATGTCTGTCAGCGCCTGGGGACGCCGGGCGCGAGCGGCCGCGCAGCAGACGCAATCCTCGAAGTGGCAGGACGGGTGCCGTACGGCGCGCGTTCAGCATAGGGAGCGGGTCGAAAATGATCATGGCAATGCAAAGTGCAAAGTGCAGAGTGCAAAAGGTCGATCGCAGGCGGCGGCTTGGGCTCGTGAGCGTGCTCCTGGTTGCATTCTGCATGACGGCCGTCACATCCGTGTCAGCGACCGTTCTCCTGCCTGCCGATTTCACCACCGTTGTTGCCGAGTCAGTCACCATCGTGCACGGCCGCGTCGTTGACGTAACCTCGGGCCTCACCGGTCCGCGACGCACGATCGAGAGTCTCGTAACCGTGCAGGTGATCGAATCTCTGAAGGGGGCTCCCACCGCCGACACGGCGGTGACATTTCGTGTCCCGAATGGGCAGGTGGGCAGGTATCGTCGTGTCCTGCTCGGTGCGCCGGAGTTTACCCGCGGCGACGAGGTGATCGTTTTTCTGCAGGGGCGAATGCCCGCCATTCCGACGTTGTACGGCCTGAGTCAGGGCGTGTATCGTGTGGTCCGCGATGCGCGCGCGGCGCCGGTGGTCATCCCGACTCCGGTTTCCGCGCAGGGATCGGGCACCGAACGCGTCGTGCGCGGCGACCCTGTCCGACGGCCGATGCCGGTCGAAGCCTTCGTGCGCCACGTCCACACGGTTCTGGAGAACCGTCGATGAGAGCGCTCCTCGTTGGAATTGTCGCGGCGGTGTTGTTCTCTCAACCCCTCAATGCATACATCCATTTCAACATTACCGAGAGAGGTCAATCGATAACCGTCAAGTGGCAGCGCATGCCGGTTCGCTGGTTCGCGAAGAACACTGGAGTGCCAGGAGTAACGGCGTCGGATTTTCAGGCAACTGTGTCGCGGGCCTTTGCAACCTGGCAGGCCGTGCCCACCGCCTCGGTTTCGTTTCAGTTCGCAGGGTTCACCGGTGCCGAGCCGTTTGACGACGACGGCATCTCGGTGCTCGGCTTTCAGAACAACCCCGGCATGGATCGCGTCCTCGGCGCCACTGGGTTCGTCGTCGACGTGATAACTGGTGAAATCGTCGAGTCCGACGTTTTCTTCAACTCCGCATTCCCGTGGTCGACGTCGGCAGCCGGGGATCCGTTTCGCTTCGACCTTGAATCCGTTGCCGTGCATGAAATCGGTCACTTTCTCGGACTGGGTCATTCGGCGCTCGGCGAGACCGAAGTAGATCCAACCGGCGACCGCCGAGTGCTGGCTTCCGGTGCCGTAATGTTTCCGATCTCGTTCGGACGAGGGGTAACTCGCGATCGGGAACTGCAGCCCGATGACATTGCGGGCGTCTCAGATCTGTACCCGGACGGAGACTTCGAGAGTGACACGGGCATAGTGCGCGGACGGGTGACGCGCAACGGTGTCGGGGTGCTTGGCGCACATGTCATTGCATTCAACCCCGAAACGGGGCACCTGATCGCCGCTTTTACTCTCACGCGGAACGGCGATTTCGAGATCGCGGGCCTCACGCCAGGGCCGCACATCATTCGGGTCGAGCCGCTGGACGACGGCGACATCGGCAGCTTTTTCGACGCCGGTGATCCAATCGACGTGGCGTTCCGTGTCGCCTTCCACGATCGGCTCGCAGTTGCGCCGCGCGGCGGCACGGGCGACAACATTAGCGTGGCCGTGCAGCCGAAGTGATGAAATTCCAGGCCGCAGTGGTGGCGGTCGTGGTGCTTGCTGCGTCAGCAGCGTCCGTATACGCGCAAGCCGCAGTCGATCGCCCTGTTCGACGGATCGAGGCTGACGCTGGTGCGGGCATCCTTAGTGGCGGAGGTTTGGGCTCGGCCGACGCCAACCTCCGGCGGAACGATCCGGTTCGTCAAACATTCCGCCTGTTCGCCACGAGCAGTGACGTCGGACGAGCTCCACTATGGCTCGTCCGTCTCGCCTTTCCACTGAGTCAGCGGTTCGCGATCGAAGGTGCTCTGACGAAGGCCACACCAGACCTTCGCGTATCAGCAACATCTGATTTCGAAGGTGCTCCGTCCATCACGACCACTGAAACGATCGACCAGTATTTCATCGAGGCGAGCGTTCTTGTCATGCTCGACGAGCTGCGAATCGGGACGAGGGCCGTTCCGTTCGCAGCCGCAGGCGGCGGCTATCTGCGGCAGCTGCACGAGGGACAGCGCCTTGTCGAAGAAGGCGAGGTGTATCACGCAGGGGGCGGGATCAAGTATTGGCTGATGATTCGGAAGGCCGGCGCCGTGCGATCTGCAGGTCTCAGGGCCGACGCAAGAGCGTATTTCCTGCGTGGCGGAATATCCTTCGACGACCGCCCGAGATCACATGTGGCGATCTCGGGCAGCGTCTTCGTCGGCTTCTAACGCACGTAGTCAAGTCCCTCAGCGATTCGCTACCGCTCGGATTGCCGATCGCGATCGGCCATCTCGTCCTGCTCTTCCATCAGGTCGCGATCCATATCGCGATTCGAGATGCCTCCGCCAAGGTTGCGTTCCCCCTGGCCACCGCGCCCTTTCTCACGGTTTTCCGTGCCGGAGGACGGCTTGTCGTGCCGTTCCTCCTCGTGGGTCTGGTGTCCCTGGCCCCGGGAACGATCCGGCTGCTGACCTTGGTTCTTCTTCTCATCCATAAAGGGACCTCCCAGTAACATTTGGCAAATGCGGTGCCGTGTGCTGTAGAGTCGCGGTGTGATTGCGTTCGAAGGCGTGCAGTTCCGTCGGGGCGAGCGGCACGTGCTGCGCGATATCACTCTCGAGGTGAATCGCGGCGAAACGGTCGCGCTCGTCGGCCGCAGCGGAGCGGGCAAGAGTACCGATTCTCAAACTGATCAATCGCATGCTCGAACCGGCTGACGGACGCGTCCTCGTAGACGGACGCGACACGCGTGCATGGCATCCGACCGTGCTGCGACGTCAGACTGGTTATGTCCTGCAGGAGGTCGGGCTGTTTCCGCACATGACGGTAGCGGGGAACGTCGGACTCGTCCCGGCCCTCGCCAATTGGCCCCAGGAGCGCATCGACAAGCGCACACTCGAATTGCTCGACCTGGTGGGTCTGCCTCCACGCGAATTCGCCGCGCGCTGGCCCGATGAGCTGTCAGGCGGTCAGCGCCAGCGCGTCGGTGTGGCCCGGGCGCTCGCTGCCGATCCACCGGTTGTGCTGATGGACGAGCCGTTCGGAGCCCTCGATCCGATCACTCGCGCGGAATTGCATCGTGAGTTCGGGCGGATTCAGCGTCAGGTGCGCAAGACCGTCGTGCTCGTGACCCATGACATGCGCGAAGCCTTTACGCTAGCTGATCGCATCGGGGTGCTCGACGCCGGCGTCCTCGTGGAATGCGGTCCCAGGTCGATGCTCGAGGCGTCGACGCACCCGACGGTGATGACGCTGGTCGAATCAGCCTTCAATTGAGCTGTGGCGTCGCTGTTCGATTTCTGGTCGCGCCACGCGTCTGAACTGTGGACGCTTCTTGGCCAGCATGTGGCACTGGTAGTGATGTCCACCGCTGCGGCAGTTGCGGTCGGCGTCCCGGTTGGCATCATCGCGGCTCGTCGTCCGCGCATCGGCGCGCCGATTGCCGCCGCTGCCAGCATCATCCAGACGGTGCCGAGCCTCGCGCTCTTTGGATTCCTCCTCCCTCTGCCGCTTGTTGGAGGCGTCGGGGCGCGGACCGCGCTCGCGGCGCTCATCCTGTACGCGTTGCTTCCAGTGATTCGTACGACCGCGGCAGGCATTCGTTCGATCGATTCGGCCATCCTGGAGGCCGCCGATGCGATGGGGATGACGCCGCGGCAACGGCTCACGAAAGTGGAATTGCCGCTGGCCCTGCCAGCCATCATGGCCGGCGTTCGCGTATCGGCCGTTGTCGGCGTGGGCACCGTAACGATCGCGGCGGCGATTGGGGCTGGCGGTCTCGGCGAATACATCTACCGGGGGCTGTCAATGGTCGATCCGACGGTCATCCTCGCCGGCGCGGTTCCCGTGGCTGCGCTCGCGATGGTGGTGGACGGCGGTCTGCTCGTCATCGAGCGCGCACTGTCCACACGGCGGCCTCTGTCGCGGATCACGCGCGCGGTGGCCGTGGTGACTGCCGTGGTCGCCGGCGCTGCCGTCGCAGTTGCGGCAACCCCGGGCGCTGAAAGAATCGTCGTCGGTTCCAAGAACTTCACCGAACAGGTGATCCTCGGTGAGCTCATGGCGCAGGCCATCGAGCGCTATGCCGCGCTCCCTGTGGATCGCCGGCTGAATCTTGGCGGTACGTTCATCTGCGACCGCGCGATTCAAAGCGGTGATATCGACCTGTATGTCGAGTACAGCGGCACCGCACTGACCGCCGTGTTCAAGCAACCCGTGCAACGAGAGCCGGGCGTGGTTCTGGAGGAAGTACGGCGGTTGTATGCCGATTCAGGAAGATCGATGTTGATGCCGCTGGGATTCAACAACACTTTCGCGATTCTCGTTCGCGCTGCCGACGCACGGGCGCGGGGACTGACGCGCCTGTCGCAACTGGCGGAGTACGCGCCGGACTGGCGCGCAGCGTTCGGCTACGAGTTTCTGGAACGGCCCGACGGGTTTCGTGGACTCGCAGGCGTGTACGGATTGCGGTTCCGCGAACAGCCGCGCGTCATGGATCTGACGCTCGTGTACCGCGCGCTGGCCGAGGGGCAGGTCGATGTTGCGGCAGGCGATGCCACGGCAGGACTGATCGACGCACTCAACCTGTCGATCCTCGAGGACGATCGCCAGTACTTTCCACCGTATGACGCGGTTCCTGTTGTGCATTCGCCGACACTGCTGCGCTACCCCGAAATCGGCGCGGCGATTGCGCGGCTCAGCGGGCGGGTCACCGGAGACGTGATGCGCCGGATGAACTACGACGTCGACGCACGCCGACTCGACCCCGCCGCCGTTGTCTCGACGTTTCTCGACTCGCTCGACCGCGGAGTATGATCGATCGTTAGTCTGTCGTCTCTGGCCTATCGCGTTTCGAATCCGAACACCACTCACACTCACCCATGTCCATGAACAGCTTCCAAACGCGCACCGACATTCGCAGCGGCGGCCGGTCGGTGCAGATCTACAGTCTTCCCGCGCTGGAGAAGGCCGGATTTCCCGGTGTCTCTCGGCTGCCGTATTCGTTGAAGATCCTGCTCGAGAATCTGCTGCGTCGAGAGGACAACTCGTTCGTCAAGGCAGAGGACGTTCGCGCCATCGCCGAATGGGATGCTGGTGCGGATTCTTCAAAGGAAATCTCGTTCATGCCGGCGAGGGTCCTGCTGCAGGATTTCACCGGCGTTCCGTGCGTCGTGGACCTTGCTGCCATGCGAGACGCAATTGTGTCGCTTGGCGGAAATCCTGACCGGGTAAACCCGCTCCAGCCCGTCGAGCTCGTCATCGATCATTCCGTGCAGGTCGATTACTTCGCGCGCGCGGACGCGTTTTCTCTGAATGCCGAGCTCGAGTTCTCGCGGAACCGCGAGCGATATGCGTTTCTGAGATGGGGGCAGCAGGCGTTTCGAAACTTCAAAGTGGTTCCCCCTGATACCGGCATCGTGCATCAGGTGAATCTCGAATACCTTGCCCGCGTGATCATTTCCGAAACCGTGGACGGCAAGACCGTCGCCTATCCCGACACGCTGGTCGGCACGGATTCTCATACGACCATGGTCAACGGGCTCGGAGTGGTCGGATGGGGCGTCGGTGGAATCGAGGCTGAAGCGGCCATGCTGGGGCAGCCCGCATCGATGCTCCTTCCGCCGGTGATCGGATTCCGGCTGACCGGCATGTTGCCGAAAGGCACAACGGCGACCGACCTCGTGTTGACAATCACTGAAGCGCTGCGGCGGCATGGCGTGGTCGGCAAGTTCGTCGAGTTCTTCGGCGAGGGATTGCGCCATCTGACGATTGCGGACCGGGCCACACTGGGCAATATGTGTCCCGAATACGGAGCGACCGTCGCCATCTTCCCGATTGACGACATGACGCTCGATTACCTGCGGCTCACCGGCCGCGATGAGGCGCAGGTGCAGCTGGTCGAGGACTATGCGCGCGCGCAGGGACTGTTCCGCACAGATGACAGCCCTGAGGCGACGTACACGGAAGTCCTCGGACTCGACCTCTCAACCGTGGAACCGAGCCTTGCCGGTCCGAAGCGGCCGCAGGACCGTGTGTCCCTCACGCGAGCGAAGGCCGCGTTCCAATCGGCGCTTCCGACGATGCAGTCGCCGTCGAAGTCGGCGAGACCGGCGGATGGAGGAGGCGCGCGGCAGGGTCTTGCCACGGCCACGAGCGCGGCAGCCCAGTCGGGTGTCGCTGTTGCGGACTCCGTGCTCGACGCGCTCGATCACGGAGCCGTCGTCATTGCTGCGATCACGAGTTGCACGAATACGTCGAACCCCAGCGTGATGATTGGCGCCGGTCTCCTGGCGAAGAAGGCGATCCAAAAGGGGCTTACCCGGAAGCCGTGGGTCAAGAGCAGTCTTGCCCCTGGTTCAAAAGTCGTCACCGAATACCTCGAAGCGGCCGGGTTGACTCGGTACCTCGACGAGCTGGGCTTCCACCTGGTGGGATACGGCTGCACGACGTGCATCGGGAACAGCGGGCCGCTCCCTGACGACGTGTCAGCGGTCATCCGCGAGAGGAATCTCGTTGTGTGTTCCGTTCTGAGCGGCAACCGGAACTTCGAGGGTCGCATCCAACAGGAGGTGCGCGCCAACTATCTCGCGTCGCCACCGCTTGTTGTCGCGTACTCGATTGCCGGGTGGGTGACGATGGACCTCACCACTGAGCCGCTCGGCGAGGATCGCGCTGGAAATCCTGTCTTTCTGAAGGACATCTGGCCGACCGAGCAGGAGATCCAGGAGACGATGCTCCGCGCCGTCAACGCCGAGATGTTCCGGAAAAGCTACGCAGACGTGTTCTCCGGCGACGCGCGCTGGCAGGGGCTTCCGGTGCCCGCCGGCAACCGTTTCCAATGGGACGACGCGTCGACTTACATCCGGAAGCCGACGTTTCTGGACGGCATGACGATGACACCACCGCCTCCGCGCGACATCGCACGCGCTCGCGTGCTGGCGCTTCTGGGCGACAGCATCACCACAGACCATATTTCGCCAGCAGGCTCGATCAAGGCTGACAGTCCCGCTGGCCGTTATCTGATCGAACGCGGAGTGAAGCCGCCGGACTTCAATTCGTACGGCGCGCGTCGCGGCAACCACGAAGTCATGGTGCGCGGCACATTTGCGAACGTGCGGCTGCGCAACCAGCTCGCGCCTGGAACCGAAGGTGGCTGGACCCGGCACTTGCCGGACGGCGAGGTCATGACCATTTACGACGCCTCCATCCGGTACCGCGATGAGCAGGTACCGCTGCTGGTGATCGCGGGTAAGGAATACGGCTCCGGCTCCTCGCGCGACTGGGCCGCCAAGGGAACACAGCTGCTCGGCGTCCAGGCGGTGATTGCCGAATCGTTCGAGCGTATCCATCGCAGCAACCTGGTGAACATGGGCGTGCTGCCCCTGGAATTCAAGTCGGGCGAGAACGCGGCATCATTGAAGCTCACAGGGACGGAGTCGTACGATTTGCTCGGGGTGGTCGTGGGTCTCCGGCATCGTGGTGACGTGCGGATCGCTGCGCGGAGGCCCGACGGGACCTCGATGGAGTTCGTTGCGACCGTTCGTATCGACACGCCCGAGGAGCTCCTCGCGTTTCGCCACGGCGGCATCCTGCCGTATGTAGTCCGGCAGCTCATGAGCCGGAGTTAATCGAAGATTGTAGATTGAGCGATTGAAGAGTGTTGCCGAACGTCGATTGATGATTCGCGAATCAATTCCTGAATTCACAATTCAGAGATCATCAACAGTCTTCAATCGGAGATCTGAAATCTGAAATGGTCGTTCGCATCTCGAAAGACAAGGAAAACCATGCTGACGCTCCGGAAGGCAGAAGACCGCGGCCACAGCAACTTCGGTTGGCTGAGCAGCTATCACACGTTTTCCTTCGGCGGATACCTCGATCCAAGCCATATGGGCTTTCGCGCGCTCCGCGTGCTCAATGACGACCGCGTCGCGCCGGGCAAGGGGTTCGGCGCGCACGGGCATCGGGACATGGAGATCCTGTCCTATGTGATGGAAGGGAAGCTCGCGCACAAGGACAGCATGGGCGAAGCGCACGAGCTCGGGCCGAACGAGGTGCAGGCGATGAGCGCCGGCACCGGCGTCATCCACAGCGAGTTCAACGCGTCTGCGACCGAGGCGACGCATTTCCTCCAGGTCTGGCTCGAGCCGTCGGCGATCGACGTCGAGCCGTCGTACCAGCAGTTCGCCTACGATGCGTCGGAGAAACGCGGCGCGCTGCGTCTCATTGCGGGCCCGGACAGGAACACAAGTCCTCCGTCTGCTTTCATTCATCAGGACGCACGTGTCTACGCCTCCGTACTCGGTGCAGGGGATTCGGTTAAGTACGCCATCGCCGAGGGACGCCATGCGTGGGTGCAGTGCGCTTCCGGTGAGCTCGACGTCAACGGTGTGGCACTCAGGGCGGGTGACGGCGTCGCCGTCAGCGACGAGCCGGCGCTGTCACTGAAGGGGAACGGCGCCGGGGCGGAACTGTTGCTGTTCGATCTCGCGTGAGCCGGGCGAGTGACGCCTGTCAACGTCCTCGTTGCGTTCTATTCGCGCTATGGAAAAGCCGAACAGTTGGCCCTCGCGGCCGGCGTGGGTGCCATTCAGGCGCGAGCCAACATACGTCTGCGTCGCGTCGCTGACCTTGCCGAGCCACGTCTGATTCAAGCGGACTCGGAATGGGCGACGCATCTCGATCGGATGAACAGGGATTACGTCGTTCCCCGGCCGGCGGATCCGGTTTGGGCCGACGTCATCGTCCTCGCGGGGCCTGAGGATTCTCCGCGCGAGCTGGAGCAGTACGTCGCATCCTTGCGCTCGGTGGGGTCAATGGCCGGGAAGATTGCCGCCCCGCTCAGTTCGGGCCGCAGCGACTCGGCCCTCGCTTCCATGTACGCGGTGGCCGCAGGTGCAGGCTTGATTGTCGTGCCGGCTCCGCCCGATGCGGAAGACCCCATTGCGAACGCGCGCGCACACGGCCGGCGCGTCGCGCAGATGGCGCGAGCGCTCAAGGAGAGTGGACCTGAATGAACTCCTCCGCGATCAAAGCCAAGGCACTCGAGATCGGCTTTGATCTGTGCGGTGTGGCAGCGGCTGACAGCTTTCCCGAGCTCGCCTTCCTTCGCGAGTGGCTCGATCGCGGATACGCAGGGGAAATGGGTTATCTGGCGCGCTCGGCCGATCGCCGCGCCGACGTGCGGGCCGTCGTGCCGGGGGCGCGCAGCGTCATCGTGACCGGCACTATCTACAACACCGTCTCGCCATATGCGTCCGCGCCGGCCGACGACGTCGCGGTGATTTCCAGGTATGCCTGGGGCGACGATTATCACGATGTCCTCAAGACACGTTTGGACACCCTCGTTGCGTGGATGCGTCGAGAGTCGCGGGAGCCATTCGATGCGCGTGCGTATGTCGATACTGGCCCGGTGCAGGAGCGCGTCTATGCCCAGTACGCCGGTCTTGGCTGGATCGGCAAGAACACGTGCCTCATCAACCCGGATCTCGGATCGTGGCTTTTTCTGGCGGAGGTCATCTGCACGCTGGCGCTCGAGCCTGACTCTCCGGGACTCGAGCAGTGTGGTTCCTGCACTCGTTGTCTGGATGCGTGTCCTACCGGGGCGCTGGTCGAGCCGAGGGTCCTCGACGCACGCCGGTGCGTGTCGTACCTGACGATCGAGCTGCGAAGCGCCATTCCCGCGTCGTTTCGTGAGGCACTGGGCACACATGTATACGGCTGCGATATCTGCCAGGACGTCTGCCCGTACAACCAGGCGTCGCCGCAGTCAGATGAGGTGGCGTGGCAGCCACGACGCGGTCTCGATGTCCCGAAGCTCGTGGATCTCTGGCGGCGGACCGACGAAGAACTCAGCGCGCTGACAAAAGGAAGCCCGATGAAACGCGCGAAGTTAACGGGGTTGCGACGTAACCTGGCCGTCGCAATCGGCAACAGTCGCGAAGCGGACGCCGTTGGTGCACTCGTCGAAGATGCGGCTGACAAACCATCGACGGCCGATTCCATCGTCCGCGAGCACGTTACCTGGGCGCTCGAACAGAGCAGAGACACGTAATTTTTGCCCCTGGCTCTGTGTCTCCGTGGCCTGTGGAGGTATTAAGATGACGCCATGGCCGGCGACACCGCACCGATTCTCCTCGTATCGATGCCGCAGATGGCGGATCCCAACTTTGCGCGCAGCGTTGTGCTCCTTTGTGACTACACCGACCAGGGGGCGTTCGGACTTGTCGTCAACCGGCGGCTGCCGGAGCCGGCCTGGCAGCTGATCAAGACCAATCCCCCAATTGAAGTGAATCCGGAGTTGCGGCTCTGGATGGGCGGCCCGGTCGATCTTCAGCGCGCATGGGTGCTCATGTCCGAAGCGCAAGGGCCCGACGACGAGCACCGGGAGATTTGTCCGGGCGTGCTGCTGTCGGTCTCGCACGAGCTCACGCTGCAGCTCCTTCAGGCTCCGCCAACGCCCCGCGCCCGCGTGATTGTCGGTTACGCCGGGTGGGGACCGGGACAGTTGGACAAGGAGCTCGCCGAATCCGCCTGGCTCACGACCGACGTCGACGCCGGACTGATCTTTGGCGTCCGGGCCGAGGAGATGTGGGAAACCGCCATCCGGCGGCTCGGCGCCGATCCGGCCGCGTTGCAGACGAGCTCGGGCGTACATTGATGGGCAGAATCGCGGTGGCCCTGGCGCTCGCGTCGGCCCTCGCCGGCGTCGCCTGTCGCCGCGAACAGCCGCCACCAGGCGCACAATCTCTGACAGATCCCATGGTGCAGCAACTTCGATCGATGACCGCGCGCTTCGCGCCGGTTGATCTCACGGCCGACATCGCGTCGCTCCCGCCTAACGAGCGACAGGCACTCGCCAAGCTGATTGAGGCGGCGAAGGTGTTTGATTCGCTGTTCCTGCGTCAGGTCTGGGCTGGCAACGAACCGTTGTTGCTCACGCTCGTTCGAGACTCCTCGGATCTCGGCCGCGCGCGGCTCCACTATTTTCTTCTCAACAAGGGGCCCTGGTCGCGCATCGATGACAACGAGCCGTTCGTTCCCGGGGCTCCGCCGAAGCCACCGCAGGGGAGTTTTTACCCTCCGGATTCAACGAAGAACGAAATTGAATCCTGGATCGGTGCGCTTCCTGCGGCCGAACGCACCCGCGCCACGGGCTTCTTCACCACAATCCGCCGAGGCCCGGACCGTCGCCTGATGTCAGTGCCCTACAGCATCGAGTACCAGCCCGAGATCGGGCGCGTCGCGGCACTCCTTCGCGAAGCTGCCGGACTGACGGCGCAGCCAACGTTGAAACGATTTCTCGATGCGCGCGCGGACGCGCTGCTGAGCAACGACTACTACGCAAGCGATGTCGCGTGGATGGAGCTCGACGCGAGCATCGAACCGACCATCGGCCCGTATGAGGTGTACGAGGACGAGTGGTTCAACTACAAAGCGGCATTCGAGGCGTTTATCACGATCCGCGACGATGCGGAGTCCGCCAGGCTCGCGCGGTTCGGATCCGATCTGCAGGATATCGAAAACAACCTGCCGATTGACCCGAAATACCGCAATCCAAAGCTCGGTGCGATGGCCCCCATTCGCGTCGTCAACACGGTGTTCTCTTCCGGCGATGCGAACCGCGGCGTGCAGACCGCGGCGTTCAACCTGCCCAACGACGAGCGCGTGATTCAGGAGAAGGGCAGCAAGCGCGTGATGCTGAAGAACAACCAGGACGCGAAGTTCCGGATGGTCCTGCAGCCGATCGCGAAGGTCGCGTTGGCGCCTGCGGACCAGGCCGCCGTGTCCTTCGACGCGTTCTTCACTCACATCCTGATGCACGAGCTGATGCACGGTTTGGGTCCGCACAACATTACGGTTGGCGGGCGCTCGACAACCGTGCGGCAGGAGCTCAAAGAAACCTACAGCGCCATTGAGGAGGCGAAGGCTGACGTCTCGGGGCTATTCGCTCTTCAGTTTCTCGTGGACCGCGGAAAGCTCGATCAGGCATTGAGCCACACGATGTACACGACGTATCTCGCGTCGATGTTTCGATCGATCCGATTCGGTATCAACGAGGCTCACGGACGCGGCGTCGCCATGCAGCTCAATTACTTCCTGGACAATGGAGGTGTCACGGTGGCGTCCGATGGCACATTTGCCGTAAACCAGCAACGGATTCGCCAGAACGTGATTGACCTGACTCGCGACATCATGACGCTGCAGGCGGTGGGTGGGTACACCGATGCACGCCAGATGATCGACCGGCTGGGGATCGTCAGGCCTCCCGTGCAGGCGGTGCTCGACCGTTTGAAAGATGTGCCCGTTGATATCGAGCCGCGGTTCGTCACCGCGGAGCAGCTCGAAGGTGGCGCCCCGTAACCCTTCGACAAGCTCAGGGTTACCCCGAGCGACGTCGAGGGGTAAAGGGGCACCTACGTAAGGAGGAATCATGACTCATATACGCCGGTTCGCATGTATAGCGGTTGCCGCAGCGTGTTGTGCGGTCGTATCGCCGAGCCTCCTCGGACAGACGGCGAAGGTGGATGTCGAGTTCACGGAATGGGCGACATCAACACCGGATGCGGGCCCGCACGACCCCGCATTTGGCATCGATGGCAGCCTCTGGTACACCGGCCAGAGAGCTCAGACGCTCGGGCGGGTTGACATGAACACGGGTCAGGTTCGCGAATTCCCGTTGCCCGGTCGTCACGGTCCCCATGGTCTCGTGACCGATCGCGAAGGCAATATTTGGTACACCGGCAACGCAGCCGGCCTGATTGGCAAGCTCGATCCCAAGACCGGACGCGTCACTGAATACAAGATGCCCGATCCGGCGGCGCGCGATCCGCATACGCCGATCTTCGACCGGAACGGCGTGCTCTGGTTTACGGTACAGGGCGGCAACTTCGTCGGCCGGCTCGATCCGAAGACCGGGGCCGTCACTCTAAAGCAGCCAGCGGCAGCCCGCTCGGCTCCATACGGGATCGTGATCATGTCGGATGGCACACCGGTGTTCGACCTTTTCGGGACGAACAAAATCGGCACGATCGATCCGAAGACGCTGGCAATCACCGAGTACGTTCTTCCAGAGGGAGCACGACCGCGTCGTATCGCGGTGGACAGTAAGGACATCGTCTGGTACACCGATTTCCCGCGCGGCTATCTCGGCCGACTGGATCTGAAAACAAAGCAGGTCGAGGAGTTCATGTCGCCAGGAGGAAGGGCATCGCTGCCGTACGGCATCACGACCACGGCAGACGGCGCGGTCTGGTATAGCGAATCCGGTGTGTCGCCGAATACGCTCGTGCGCTTCGATCCCGCCACCAAGACGTTCCAGAAATGGAACATCCCTAACGGCGGCGGTGTGGTGCGGCATATGGTGACGGCCCCCAATGGTGAACTCCTGCTGGCCTACAGCGGCGTCAGCAAGGTCGGGCGGGTCAGAATCCGAAAGACCACTTGAATAGTAGGCGGTAGGCAGTAGTCAGTTCGCAGCCCACTGCCTACTGCCTACTGCCTACTGTTTAGCGTAGAATCGCCGCCACAAGGTTCCAGGCGCGAGGGAGGACGTCATGAGATACCGCCGTGTTCTTCAGGTGCTGGTAACCGCCGTCGTCGCGGTGGCTTCCATCGCGATTGTTGCCCAGCAGCGAGGGCCGACTGGGGCAGGGGCGCCGAACGGTGAATGGCGCACCTACGGCGGGGATCTGCGCAACACCAGGTACGCGCCCCTCGACCAGATCAACAAGGACAACTTTTCCAAGCTGGAAGTGGCCTGGCGATTCAAAACCGACGCCCTGGGTCCCCGGCCGGAGTTCAACCTGCAGTCCACGCCGCTCATGGTGGGGGGCGTTCTCTACAGCACCGGCGGGACGCGTCGCGCGGTAGTGGCTCTCGACGCCGCCACAGGTGAAATGCTGTGGATGTACAGCCTGAACGAAGGCAAGCGCGGCGAATCCGCACCGCGGCAGCTCTCTGGTCGCGGTCTCGCACATTGGACCGACGGCCGCGAAGCGCGCATTGTTTACGTCACACCTGGATACCAGATGGTAGCGCTCGACGCCAAGACGGGCCGTCCGGTTCCGCGGTTCGGCAGAAACGGCATCGTCGATCTCAAGCTGGAAGCCGACCAGGAGATGGATCCTGTCACGGGCGAGATCGGTCTGCACGCGGCTCCGGTGATCGCCGGCGACGTCGTGATCATCGGTGCGGCGCATCTGCCGGGCAGCATCCCGCGCCGTCGGGACAACGACAACGGCTACATTCGCGGCTACGACGTGCGCACCGGCAAGCGCCTCTGGATCTTCCATACGATTCCGATGGCGGGTGAGCCCGGTATCGAGACCTGGGAAGGGACTTCGGCTGCCAATTCTGGTAATGCCGGCGTCTGGTCGCAAATGAGCATCGACGAGGAGCTTGGGTCTCGTATACCTGCCCGTCGAACTCCCGACCGGCGACTACTACGGTGGTCACCGACCTGGCGCAGGGCTCTACGGTGAAAGCATTGTCGCCGTCGAGCTGAAAACCGGGAAAAAGCGCTGGCACTATCAGCTCGTGCATCACGGCATCTGGGACTTCGACCTTCCATGCGCGCCGATTCTCGCCGACATCGTCGTGGACGGGCGCACGATCAAAGCGCTCGCGCAGCCAACCAAGCAGGGATGGGTGTACGTGCTCGACCGCGCTACCGGTCAGCCGGTCTGGCCAATCGAAGAGCGCGCGGTCGAGCAGTCCACCGTTCCGATGGAAAAGACCAGCCCGACGCAGCCGTTCGTCAGCAAACCTCCCGCTTTCGATCGGCAGGGCGTATCGCTCGACGATCTGATCGACTTCACGCCGGAGCTCCGCGCCGAAGCCGTGAAGATGGTATCGCGCTACAAGCTCGGTCCGCTCTTCACACCGCCGGTCGTGAGCACGTGGTCAGGGCCGCTCGCCACACTGATGATGCCTTCTACGACCGGCGGCGTGAACTGGTATGGAGGATCACTCGACCCTGAGACGAACTTCCTGTTCGTCTACTCGATCACTCAGATCGCGCGAGCTTGGTCTGGTGCGCGTCGGACGGGAAGCGGTCGGACATGGCGTACGTCCGTGGCACCGCTCCGGATCCGGCAGCGCCGCCGCGGCCGCTGGCGGCCGCAGGCGCCGGTGGCGACGAGGCCGGCGCCTCCGGCGCTGACCGTGCAGGGCCTTCCTCTCGTAAAACCGCCCTACGGACGCATCACCGCGATCGACTTGAACAAGGGCGACATGGTCTGGCAGATCGCCGCACGGCGAGACGCCTGACAACATCCGCAACCATCCGGCCCTCAAAGGGGTGAACATTCCGCGAACTGGTCGAATCGGTCGCATCGGCGTGCTTGCCACGAAGTCGCTGTTGATTGCGGGCGAGGGCGGCTTTTTCACCACGCCTTCGGGGCAGCGCGGCGCGATGCTGCGTGCGTACGACAAGGCAACGGGGCAGGAAGTCGGTGCGGTGTACATGCCGGCGCCGCAAACCGGATCACCGATGACATACATGCTGAACGGCCGACAGTATCTCGTTGTGGCCATCAGCGGCGGGAATTACAGCGGCGAACTGCTGGCGTTCCGGCTTCCGCAGGACGCAACGACGGCGCAAACCCGGTAGGTGACCGTGCCTGACTCTGTGGGGCGGGTTCAGCGACGCGACCCGCCAGGTCAGAGGTTGAACAGAGCTGAGACGCCCAATCAATGCGTGTAGCCGCTGTGATCGCGCTGGCATTGGTCCTGGCGTCGCCCGTCCGCGCGATCGCACACGACATTCCGAACGACGTCATCGTTCAGGCGTTTCTCAAGCCCGAGGGACAGCGCGTGCGCTTCCTCGTGCGCGTGCCGCTGATGGCGATGCGCGATATCGAGGTCCCTCAGCGCCGTCCAGGCTTCATCGACATTGCGCGCGCCGAACCTGCGCTGAGAGAGGCTGCGACCGTTTGGATCGCCCAGGAGGTCGCGCTGTACGAAGAGGAGACGCGATTACCCTTCCCCGAACTCGTCGCCGTGCGCCTGTCGCTCCCATCAGACCGATCGTTCCAGGCGTACGACACCGCGCTCGCGCGCATTACTGGTCCATCGCTCACTGACGACAACGAGCTTCCGTGGGAGCAGGTGTTCCTCGACGCCTGGATGGAATACCCGATCGCATCGGATCAATCCCGCTTCGCGATCAACCCTGGTCTTCGCCCGCTGGCGCAGCGTGTCACGATCGCGCTGCGGCTCCTGACACCCGACGGGCGCGACCGCGTCTTCGAGCTGCATGACGACCCTGGCATAGTCCGCCTCGACCCGCGGTGGCACCAGGCGGCCGCCAGGTTCGTGCGCTCCGGCTTTGGTCACATTCTCGAAGGGATCGACCACCTGCTCTTCTTGCTGTGTCTCGTCATTCCCGTTCGACGAATGCGTACGCTCGTGCTCGTGGTGACGTCGTTCACGGTGGCGCACTCGATTACGCTCATCGCGTCGGCCTACGACGTCGCGCCGGGCGGTTTGTGGTTTCCTCCGCTGGTTGAAACGCTCATAGCCGCGTCCATCGTTTACATGGCGCTCGAAAACATTGTCGGCGCCAACATCGTACGCCGCTGGCTGATCACGTTCGCGTTTGGACTGGTGCACGGCTTCGGCTTTTCGTTCGCGCTCCGCGACTCGCTGCAGTTCGCGGGCTCGCACCTGTTGACGTCGCTGCTGTCGTTCAACCTCGGCGTCGAGCTTGGGCAACTCGTCGTGCTGGCAGCGGTTGTGCCAGCGCTGAACGTCATGTTCCGATTCGTCGTCGCCGAACGGATGGGAACGATCATTCTGTCGGCAATCGTCGCCCACACAGCGTGGCATTGGCTGACCGAGCGGGGCGGACAGCTGCTGCAGTTTCCATGGCCGGCATTGGATGCGACGCTCGTGCTGACCGTGGTCCGGGTGGCGATAGCGATCGTCGCGCTTGCGGCGGTGATCTGGATTGTGCGCCTGCAGGTCAGGCGGAAGGCCGGCCTCGCAACGCGTGAGAGTGGCGGTTTTGCTCCAGCTGAGACCGGGCACTACGCGCAGGAAGAGGGTCGGCCGTAGCGACCGGGCAGAATCGGGATCGAAGCGTCCGTCGTGAGTCGGACTGGATGGTAGCCGGCTGAATGGACATGAGGTGAGAGATGGCGAGACGACACCTGCTCATCGGGGTTACGTTCGTTGTCGCAATTGGGATCCTCGCGGTCGCCGAAGTCATGCTGCAGGAGGCGGTGACAGCGCAGGAGGGCGGCGGTACCGTCCGCGCGCCACGGTTCGAAGTCGACCCCTTGTGGCCCAAACCGCTGCCGAATCACTGGCTGCTCGGGTCGACGATCGGCGTGTGGGTGGACGAGCGCGATCACATCTGGATCATCCATCGCAGTTCGGCGACGCTCGACGAGAACGAAAAGGGCGTGGAGCTGAAGACAGCCGAGTGCTGTGCCGGCGCTCCGCCCGTGCTGGAATTCGACGCAGAGGGGAATCTCGTCCAATCCTGGGGTGGCCCGGGTCAGGGGTACGAATGGCCGCAGTCGAACCACGGCATTTTCGTCGATCACAAGGGGAACGTTTGGATCGGCGGCAACGGCGGCGGTGACTCTCACATTCTCAAGTTCACCCGCAATGGCAAGTTCATCGCCCAGTACGGCAAGGCGGGTGTGCACCGGGGACCGACGAACGCCGAGGGACTGTCAACCTACTCCGGCGACAGCAACGACCAGCAGAATTTCGGCCGCGTGGCGAAGATCGTCGTCGATCCGCGGGACAACGAGGCATATATCGCGGATGGCTACCTGAACAAGCGTGTCGCCGTGCTCGACGCCGACACCGGCAAGATGAAACGGTATTGGGGTGCATACGGCAACAAGCCGGATGACAAAAACCTTGGTCCGTACAACCCGGATGCACCGCCGGCGCAGCAGTTCCGGAACCCGGTGCACTGCGCGGATTTATCCAATGACGGCCTGCTGTACGTGTGCGATCGCGCGAACGACCGGATACAGGTCTTCCGCAAGGATGGAACGTTCGTGAAGGAGGGCTTCATCGTCAAGCGCACGCTTGCGTCCGGCTCGGTGTGGGATCTGGCATTCTCGCGCGACCCTCAACAACGTTATCTGTTCGTCGTGGATGGCATGAACCAGAGGGTGCACGTAGTCCTGCGGGACACGTTGGAGGTGGTGGCCAGCTTCGGCGACGGCGGACGGCAGCCCGGCCAGTTCTACGGGGTGCACAGCATCGCGATCGACTCGAAGGGGAACCTGTACACCACGGAAACCTGGGAAGGAAAGCGGCTGCAGAAGTTCGTCTATCGCGGCCTCGACAACGTGCCGCGGCGGCCGCAGGGCGTCGTCTGGCCCAGGACCTGAACCGCTCGGTGCTAGTAGGCAGTAGGCCGGTAGGCAGTAGGCAGTAGGCAGTAGCCAGCAGGCAATGGCGACTGGCCACTGTCTGCCCTGCCGCCTGCGCCTGCTTCCCCGTCCCTCTTCCCTTTCCCCCTACTTCTTACCGCCTACTGCCTACTGCCTACTGCTTACTGCTTGGATAATTGCCGCCCGCGGTGTTAGGCTCTAGCCCGCAAGAGGAGAACGATATGGCGAGACGGAATCGGCTGATTGGTGCGATCTTCGCTTCGATCCTGGGTGGGCTCCTGGTAACCGATGTCGTGTTGCAGCGCACGGTTGCCGCGCAGAATGGCGGCGGCATGGTGCGGGCACCGCGCTTCGAGGTCGACCCGTTCTGGCCGAAGCCGCTGCCGAATCACTGGCTCCTCGGCGCCGCCATCGGTGTCTGGGTAGACGAGCGCGACCACATCTGGATCATCCATCGCAGTTCCGCGACGCTGAACAACAACGAGCGAGGCGCAGAGCTCAACCCGCCGACCGGCGAATGCTGCAAGGGCGCGCCGCCCGTGCTCGAGTTCGACGCGGAGGGCAACCTCGTTCAGTCGTGGGGTGGACCGGGGCAGGGCTACGAATGGCCGCAGTCAAACCACGGGATCTTCGTCGACCACAAAGGCAACGTGTGGATTGGCGGCAACGGCGCGGGTGACTCCCACATCCTCAAGTTCACGCGCAATGGCAAGTTCATCGCCCAGTACGGCAAGGCGGGGATACACAAGGGACCCGTGGATGCAGAGGGGTTGTCGACCTACGCGGGCGACAGCAACGACCAGCAGAACTTCGGCCGCGTGGCGAAGATCTTTGTCGATCCGCGCGACAACGAGGCCTATATCTCGGACGGCTATCTGAACAAACGCGTCGCGGTGCTCGATGCGGATACCGGCAAGATGAAGCGGTACTGGGGCGCGTACGGCAACAAGCCGGACGACAGAAACCTCGGGCCGTACAACCCCGACGCGCCTCCGGCGCAGCAGTTCCGCAACCCCGTGCACTGCGCAGATGTCTCGAACGACGGGCTCGTCTACGTATGCGACCGCGTGAATACCCGGCTTCAGGTGTTCACGAAGGAAGGGAAGTTCGTCAAGGAGAACTGGTACGCGAGACGGAGCCTCGCCGACGGATCCGTGTGGGACGTCGCCTTCTCGAGAGATCCAAAGCAGCAGTACATTTTCATGGCCGACGGTCGCAACCAGCGTGTCCGCGTCATCCGCCGCGACACGCTCGAGGAGCTCACCGCATTCGGCGACGGCGGCCGATATCCGGGACAGTTCTTCGGCGTGCACAGCATTGCGATCGACTCGAAGGGCAACCTGTATACGACCGAGACGTATGAGGGCAAGCGCCTGCAGAAGTTCATATACAGGGGCGAAGGCAACGTGCCCCGATCACAGGGCGTCGCCTGGCCGAGGACCTAGTACCCCGCCGCAGTGGTTTTGATCGGTTGCAGACTGGGTAGTTCTTCTGCCGACACGAGCAGCCTGATAGTCCGGGGTTGGCGTGGCACTCGACTGATGAGCCCACGCCGCTCGAGCGCGACGATCATGTCATGGACCGCCGGCGGCGTGACCTGAAAGAACCGTTGGAAGTCCGCTTCGGCCGGCGCCTCGCGGTGCAGCAGGGTGTATGTGTGGATGAAGGCCAGGTACTGCCCCTGTTTCGCGGTGAAGCGGGGGGACGGATGGCTGGACATGGGATCGGGAGTGTGATCCAACATGTCCATGAACATACGCTATCGCGTCACGCTGACCGCCCAGGAACGTCACCAGCTGCAGGCGCTCACGAGCGGCGGCCGAGGGGCCGTTCGCCGGATCAAGCGGGCGCAGATTCTCCTCGCGGCCGACGCCCAGACCCCCGATGAGATGATTGCTCGCACCGTCGGTGTCGGCACGTCGACTGTGTACCGGACCAAGCAACGTTTTGTCGAAGACGGCCTGGACTGCGCGCTCACCGAACTGCCCCGTCCCGGCGCGCCGCGCAAGCTCGGCGCCAGCGATGAAGCCCTCCTGGTGGCGGTCGCGTGCTCAAAACCTCCCTCCGGGCGTGCCCGGTGGACGATGCACCTGCTGGCCGGCGAGATGGTGCGCCTCACCGCGCATGAGACCCTGTCGGGCGACACGGTGGGTCGCCGGCTGGCGGAGATGAAGCTGAAGCCATGGCAGGAGAAGATGTGGTGCATTCCGCACGTCAACGCCGAGTATGTGGCCCGCATGGAAGACGTCCTCGATCTCTATGCCGAAGCACCGGATCCGCGGCGACCGGTCGTCGGTGTTGATGAAACCCCCCGGCAGCTGATCGGGGAAGCGTGTATCCCGATGCCGGCCGAGCCCGGGAAGCCCAGGCGGGTCGATTACGAGTACGTGCGCAACGGCACTGCGAACGTCTTCCTGTTTGTCGATGTGCATCGCCCCTGGCGACACGCCAAGGTCACCGACCACCGGACGTGTGTCGACTTCGCCGAGTGCATGCGCGATCTGGTCGACGAGCACTACCCGAAGGCCGAACGGATCCGGGTGGTCCTCGACAATCTGTCGGCCCATTCAGCGGCGGCGCTCTACCAGGCCTTCGCGCCCGCCGAGGCACGGCGGATCCTGCGCCGGCTCGAGTTTCACTTCACGCCGAAACACGCCAGCTGGCTCAACATGGTCGAGATCGAGATCGGCGTGATGGTCACGCAGTGCCTCGATCGCCGGATCCCCGACAAGGCGACGCTGATCACAGAGATCGCCGCCTGGGAGCGACGGCGTAACGCCGACGAGGCGCGCATCAAGTGGATGTTTACCGTCGACCGTGCTCGCGAGAAGCTCGGCCGACTGTATCCGCAGCCAGCTGGCCGTACCAAAGTCGCCGCGTGAATCCGTCAGATCCACTGCGGTGAGGTACTAGTCGCGGTTTCATAACCGTAGGGCGGCGGGCCTTCACGGCCCGCCTGGCGGTGGCGGAGCCGGTCCTAGCAAGTCACAAGCCACACAGACACGGTGAGGAATGAATTTCTCCGTGTCTCTGTGTCTCCGTGGCCCGTAGCTGAAACCAACGCTACGAGCAACAGGCCGGACCGCAGCAGCTCTTCGCCTCGGGCTTGCGCGCGCGGAGGAAGGCACTCGTCACCCGTCCCGTCACGAGCGGTGCGAGTGCATCGACGTCCAGACCAGAGGTCGCGAGGAACGCACGAGCATCTTCGAGCTCGTAGACTCGCGTCGTTTCAATGTCGATATCCGTGAAGCCCGCGGCCTCGAGCTTGTGGCGATAGTCGTGCTCGGCCAGCGCTCCCGCGACACACCCCACCCAGAGCTCCATCGAACGCCGGACCTCGACCGGGATCTCACCTCGAAGGACCACATCGGACACCGCGAAGCGTCCCCCTGGCTTCAGCACGCGAAACGCTTCACGAAGCACGCGGTCCTTGTCGGCCGAGAGATTGATCACGCAGTTGGAAATGACCACGTCTACGGTGTCGTCTGGCAGCGGCACCTGCTCGATGTGTCCCTTCAGGAACTTGACGTTCGTTATTCCCGCCTTCTGCCTGTTGGTCTCCGCCAGCGCCAGCATCTCGTCCGTCATGTCGACGCCATATACGGTGCCGGTCGGCCCAACTCTCCTGGCGCTCAGAATGACATCGATGCCGCCGCCGCTCCCCAGATCCAGCACTGTTTCACCCGGCTCGAGCCTGGCGAGCGCCGTCGGATTGCCGCAGCCGAGCGACGCACGCAGAGCGGTATCGGGCACCGCTGCGGCTTCGTCGTCCGCGTAGAGATTGGCTGTAATCGAGTCGCAGCACGCATTCGTCGCGGACGGTCCGCATCCACACGCGGCGGATTCACCGGCAGCGATGCGGCGCGCGGCTTCTGCGTACTTTTCGCGGACGGTATCAGTGGCGTCAGTGCTCATGATGAGGACTCCTCGACGGCGGGCCTCGCGCCGTGGCTCTTGGGTTTTGTCACTTCCGCGGTGATGCGCGCCGGATCGACGGCGCAGCAGCGTGTACAGCACTCGGCGAACAGGAACTGCAGCAGGTCTTCGAGGGCGTCGGCGTTCGCCGTGTACCACAGGAACGTGCGCTCCCGACGCACCTTCACAACGCCTTCTCGTTTCAGCCGCTCGAGATGGTGTGAGAGGGTGGAGGGAGGCATGTCCAGCTCGGTGCCAATGTCACCGGCGATCATTCCGGTCGGGTGGGCCGTCAGCAGCAGACGCACGATGCCGAGCCGCGGCTCCGTCCCCATGGCTGCGAGCATGTCGGCATAACGGGCGACGTGATCTTGCGGAGCGGGTGGCACAAAACGATTATACTGTATTTCTCCAAATATGGAAATATACGCCGTAGCGCCCAGAGTCGCCTCAATCTGACGAAGAATTCAGGTACTCTTCAGTCGTCACTCACTCGTGGCTCGGCTACGATTGCTCTTGCGACATCGTTCGCGGCCAGGAGGAATCGGAGGATGAAGCGTCGAACGGCTGCACTGGTGGCGGCCTGCGCGTGCCTGCTTGCAGCACACGTGTACGCTCATCATTCGTTTCCCGGTGTCTACGCCGAAGACCGCACCGTCACCATCCAGGGCGAGCTCGTTCAGGTGCTGTTTCGCAACCCGCATTCATTCGTGCAGATCATGGTCAAGGAGAACGACGGATCTGTTGTCCGTTATGCAGGGGAATGGGTCGGTGCGAGTGAGCTCGGCCGCCAGGGCGTGACGGCGACGACACTGAAGAGCGGAGATTTCGTGGTGATCAGCGGCATGCCGGGGCGCAATCCCCGCGACCATCGCGTGCGCATGACCAGCTTGCGGCGTCCGAAGGACGGTTTCGGTTGGAAGCTGCCGCCCGATCGGATGATGAAGAACTGACTACAATTTACGGGAGCTGTGCAATCGCCGTCTGCAGCTGAAGGGCACCGCTCGCGTCTGCCGCGGCGTCGGTCCACGCGAAGATCAGCTCGTTGCCGACCCGTGCGATTCGAGGGTAGCCGCTCGCCTGACCGCCGGTGACGGGTGCGACGGCCACCGGGGCCGACTTCGCACCAGACGATTCGATGCGACGAATCTTGAAGTCGGATCGCCCTTCCGCGTACTCGACCCACGAAGCCACCGCCGATCCGTCGTCGAGCATTTCCACATCGGTCCGCCCAAGCGATCCGCCGTCGTCCAGGCGAATCGGCATGCCCCAGGTCCTCCCGGCGTCATTCGAAAATGCGGCGTACGCCTGACCCAGGTCGTTCTTCACCGTGAACCATGTTGCAACGACGTCGCGTCCGCGAGCGGCGAGCATCGGACCGTTGACCGGGCAGAAATCGAGCTTCCAGTTGTCGACCGCCACCGGCGAGGCTGTCGTCCACTTGCCGTTCTCGAGTCGGGACACGGCGATGTCGCGCACCTCGTCGTCGCTGCGATCCCTGAAAGCGGTCAGCAGGCCATCAGCGGTTGCTACCGTTGTCGTAGGACAGCATTCGCACACCTTGTGATCGATCTCTGTGTCACTGCTCTGTTTGAAGCTGGAGTCGTACGCGGCGTAACGAAGCGTCATCGTGCCCGTATCGGGTTTGTCGAAATCGAACGGACTGTTGCGGCCGTCGAGCCATACGACGCCGACCGTATTGCCCGGCATTTCGACGAGCGACGCGAAGCCGTGCTGCGTCTTGGTTCCGTCGCTGTGCGGCATGAACGAAGGCGCCCATGTCTTTCCGCTGTCCTTCGAGTACGAGAGGCGCAGGTTGTACGCTTCCATGATCGGGTCGAGCTGCTGCAGCCACTGTGCGACGAGAGTTCCATCGCTCAAGCGCATGACCGACGGTACGTCCGCGTAGCTCAGGAACCAGTCGTTCCCGGACGCGGCGGTCACCGCGGGCGACCAGGCCGACGCCGTACGTTCGGAAAATTTCAGATGTGACGTCGCACCGGCGCGCTCCACCCAACTCAGAATGCGCCCGCGTCCGGAGTCGACGATCTGCGGTTCGCTGCTGTTGGGGCCGGCTGGCGACGCGACGCGCTGAACGGCGACGGTCCATGCGGCGGGCTCGCTTCTGCCGCACGACGAAGAGACAATGACGAGGACGGCGAGGGCCAGCAACGACCTGAGATTTCGCATTGGCATGATTGTGTCGGCACAGCATACCATCGAGGAATGATTCGGGTCTCAGGCGCCTGATGCTGTTCGAAGCGCTGGTTGTTTCCTCCGCTGTTGCCGGCGGCGTCGTCGCGTCCGTTACAGGCTTCGGTATCGGCAGCCTTCTCACGCCCGCACTCGCGTGGCAAATGGATACGCGCATCGCAGTCGCGGCCGTCTCGATTCCTCATTTCATCGGCACGGCATTTCGCTTCTGGCTGCTTGGTGGAGGAGTAGATCGGCGTGTCCTGTGGAGTTTCGGTGTCATGAGCGCAGTTGGTGGTTTGTCTGGCGCGCTCCTTCAGGAGTGGGCAAGCACGCCGGCGCTGATGGTCCTGTTTGGCGCGCTGCTTCTGTTCACTGCTGGCGCTGAATTGACCGGGCTCGCGCGGCGCCTGCAGTTTCAGGGACCGTTCGCGTGGACGGCGGGCGCCGCATCGGGGATGCTTGGCGGGCTTGTCGGTAACCAGGGCGGCATACGTTCGGCGGCGCTCCTCGGAGTCGATCTGCCCAAGCATGCGTTTGTCGCGACCGCCACCGCTGTTGGTCTGATGGTCGACGGTGCTCGGGTGCCCGTTTACCTGTGGCACATGGCCCCTGAGTTGAACGAGCTGCGTGGGTTCATTGCGCTGGCGGCAGTTGGGGTCGTCGCAGGGACGATAGTGGGGAATCGACTGCTGGCAGGAATACCGGAACGAACGTTCCGGCGAATCGTCGCCATCGTGCTCGCTCTGCTCGGGGCCGCGATGGCGTTGCAGGGATTGCGCCGGTAATCCCCCGCGTCTCCTTCCCTCTTCTGTTAGCCGAGCGCGTGACGTTTTCAACGCGATGCGCGTACATTGATAGGAGGAGACCGCATGGAAAAGGATGTGGTGTGCGGGATGCAGGTCGACCCCGCGAAGGCGGCAGCAACGAGCGTCTACAACGGGAAGACCTACTACTTCTGCGCGAAAGTCTGCAAAGCCAAGTTCGACAGCAACCCGGCTCGGTACGTGAAGTGACGACGCCTGCCACCGAAGTCGTCGATCCGGTATGCGGCATGACGATTACGCCGGAGGACTCGGTTGGCAGCGTGAACTATGCGGGTCAGACGTACTACTTCTGCAACCAGAGCTGCCTTGAACGATTTCGCGAGACGCCGGAGGCGTTCGTCAATGGTGCAGCGAACAGGCGACCGGCCGCGGTACCGGGGACGTCATTCGTATGTCCGATGGACCCGGACGTGCGGCAGCCTGAGCCGGGAGCGTGCCCCAAATGCGGCATGGCGCTCGAGCCCGAAATCGTCTCCGCGCCGGCCATTCGCACCGAATGGACCTGTCCGATGCACCCCGAGGTTGTGCGGGACGCACCTGGCGCATGTCCGATTTGCGGGATGGCGCTCGAGCCCCGGACCGTGGTGGTCGACGAAGGTCCGAATCCGGAGCTCGTCGCCATGTCGAGGCGGTTCTGGACCTGCGCCGCGCTGACCGCACCACTACTTGTTGTCGCAATGGGCGACTACATTCCCGGCCGCCCTGTCGAACGGCTGATGTCGCCGGGCGCCATGAAATGGTCCGAGCTGGCTTTGGCGACGCCGGTGTGTGTCTGGGGTGCATGGCCGTTTTTCGTTCGTGCATGGGCGTCGATTGTCAACCGCAGCCCAAACATGTTCACGCTCATTGGTCTCGGCGTTGCGGTGGCATACCTCTTCAGCGTCGTGGCGACGCTCTTGCCAGATCTCTTTCCTGCGGGCTTCCGGGACGAATCGGGACAGGTCGGTGTTTACTTCGAGGTCGCGGCGGTCATTGTCACGCTCGTGCTCCTTGGGCAGGTGCTCGAGTTGCGCGCCAGAAGTCAGACGAGCGCGGCCATCAAGAAGCTGCTTGGGATGGCGGCCACCTCTGCGCGTCGCATTCGTGCGGACGGAACAGAGGAGGACGTGCCACTCGATGGCGTTCACGTTGGCGATCGCCTGCGTGTGCGACCGGGAGAGAAGGTTCCGGTTGATGGCGTCGTCATCGACGGTGCGAGCGCAGTAGACGAATCGATGGTCACCGGCGAGCCGATTCCGGTCGAAAAGCATGCGGGCGACCGCGTAATTGGCGCCACCATCAACACCACTGGCGCACTCTCGATCCAAGCCGAAAAGGTCGGCGCCGACACGCTGCTGGCTCGCATTGTTGCGATGGTTGCCGAAGCGCAGCGAAGCCGGGCCCCCGTCCAGAAGCTCGCGGACGTCGTATCTGCGTATTTCGTCCCGGCTGTGATTGCCGTGGCAGCAATAGCGTTCGTCGTATGGGCTGTGGCTGGTCCGCCGCCGCGATTGGGGCATGCGGTGGTCAACGCCGTTGCCGTGCTGATCATTGCGTGCCCGTGCGCACTCGGATTGGCAACGCCGCTTTCCATCATGGTTGCCACAGGAAAGGGCGCGACCATGGGCATTCTCTTCCGCAACGCCGAGGCCATCGAGCTGCTGCGCAAGGTGGACACGCTCGTTGTCGACAAGACAGGCACGCTGACGGAAGGGAAGCCTCGGCTCTTCACAGTGCTGCCGGTCGGCTATAGCGAAACGGTGCTCCTGCACGCGGCCGCAAGTGTCGAGCGCGGCAGCGAGCACCCGCTTGCGGCGGCCATCGTCAGCGGCGCGCACGAGCGGGGCGTTCCCGTAGGTTCCGCGACCGACTTTCGAAGTGTGACGGGAAAGGGCGTCGTGGGCACCGTCGAGGGTCGCACCATTGCGCTTGGCAACCGTGCGCTCATGGATGACCTCGGTGTGGATGTCGGCGCGCTTGGGGAAAAGGCTGAGGCCCTGCGGGTTCAGGGGCAGACGGTCATGTTCGTCGCCATCGGGCGCACGACCGCCGGCATCATCGGCGTCGCGGATCCAATCAAGGCCAGCACGCCTGAAGCGATTCGTGCCTTGAACGACGAACGCATTCGAATCGTCATGGTGACGGGCGACAGCAAAACCACGGCTCAGGCCGTCGCTCGCAAGCTGCACATCGATGAGGTCATTGCCGAAGTGCTGCCCGAACACAAGGTCGACGTGGTCACGCGGCTGCAGCGCGACGGCCGCATTGTCGCGATGGCTGGAGACGGCATCAACGATGCGCCCGCGCTCGCCAAGGCCGACGTCGGGATCGCCATGGGCACGGGCACCGACGTGGCCATGGAGAGCGCGGGGGTCACGCTTGTGAAGGGCGACCTGCGCGGCATCGCTCGTGCGCGCCGACTGAGTCGCGCCACCATGAACAACATCAAGCAGAATCTGTTCTTTGCCTTTCTGTATAACTCCGCCGGAGTGCCCATCGCAGCCGGGGTGCTGTATCCGGTATTCGGGATCCTGCTCTCGCCGATGATCGCGGCGGCCGCCATGAGCTTCAGTTCGGTATCCGTAATCGGCAACGCGCTGCGATTGCGGACGGCGGCAATCTGATATTTGGGGTAGCCACAGCTTCGAGTGGCTTCATGATTTCGACGGCCCTCCTGCGGCTTTGTGCCTTCTCGCTCATCGTCCTGTTCGCCGCGGCGGCTTCAGCTTCTGCGCAATCGACGCCGTTACAGCTCGCGCAGCAGTCGAACGTGCCGCCGCAACAGGAACATCCGGCGCCTGCGCCGCCGCAGCACGAGCATCCACAACCCGCACCTGAGGCTGGTGCGCAGCACGAGCACCAGCACGCGGCGTCGAGCCTCTTTTCAACACGCGACGCGTCTGGCACCGCGTGGCTGCCGGATGTCACGCCGATGTACGGGTTCCATGGGCAGCTCAAAGGCTGGGAGGTCATGCTGCACGGCAACCTGTTTCTTCAACTGCTGCACGAGCACGCACCTGAACATCGGGGTGCAACCCAGGCCGGCAGCATCAACTGGGTCATGGCGATGGCGCGTCGCGAGCTGGGCGCGACCCGTGTCGGACTACGCGGCATGATGAGCCTCGAGCCGTGGACGATCTCCGGATGCGGCTACCCGAATCTGCTGGCGACCGGCGAGTTCTGCGACCGGGACTCGATTCACGACAGGCAGCATCCCCACGATCTGTTCATGGAGGTGGCTGCCGAATTCGATCGTCCACTGTTCGGCGCGGTTCGCTGGGCGGCGTACGGAGGACCAGTGGGAGAACCGGCGCTCGGGCCTCCGGCATTCCCTCATCGCATTTCGGCGCTCCCGAACCCCCTTTCGCCCATTGCTCACCATTCGGGACCGGCCATTTCTGGGCGACGACCGTCGCATGGGGCGCCAACCGGGAACTGGGGCGAACGACGCACGGGATCATCGCGGAATCGGCCGTGACCTTCTCGGGACGGCACGCATGGTTCGGGCGTGCGGAAGTGAACGGCAAGCCTGCCGACGATCTCCACATCCATGAGTCCCGCCAGGTCTTTACCGTCGGCAAGCTGCAGGGAGGGTACACTCGCTACTTCGCGTCCGTGCGGGGGCTGACACCCGGAATTGGCGCCACTCTTTCAGCCGCGCTGGTTCCGGACACTCTTCGGCCACGGTACGGCGGCGATTGGTACCGGCGTCGGTGTGTTCCTGACGCTGCGTCCCCCGCTGCATGAGATGGTCCAGTGAGGACGATTCTCGTCGTACTACTCGCGGTGCTTGTGGTGCTTGCGGCGGCAGCTGCTGCCGCCCTGTGGTACGTGCGCGCGAGCAATTTGAGCGCGCTTGCGCAGCCCCACCCGGTAGAAGCGCGACTCGCGCGCGCCGTGCGGCGCTTCGCTGTTCCGACGGCCGTACAGGAGCAGCGAAATCCGATACCGCTCACATCCGACGTCGTCGACGCTGGCCGCGCCCACTTTGCCGACCATTGCGCGAGCTGCCACGCGAACGATGGCAGCGGCGACACCGAGATGGGCCGGAATTTGTTCCCGAAGGCTCCCGACATGCGGCTGCCAGCAACACAGTCGCTGACCGATGGAGAGTTGTTCTGGATCATCGAGCACGGCGTCCGGTTTACCGGCATGCCAGGATGGAGCACAGGCACGACAGAAGGGGAGGCAGCCAGCTGGCACCTTGTTCATTTCATTCGCCACCTTCAGGACATCACAGAGGCCGAGCTGGAGGACATGGCGGAGCGGAATCCGCGTTCACCCGAAGAAGTCCGTCAGGACATCGAAGCCGAGCGGTTTCTTCGTGGCGAGGACGTCCGATGAAAATCGGGAAATTTCACGTTTTTTATGCCTGGAACTTGGGTATTGTTATGGGGGAGCGATTCATGACACGGACACTTCTTGGCGCGATTGCGATCGTCGTGGCCGTCTCGGTGCCCTCCTTCGTTCTGGCGCACACAGGGCACGCCCACAAAATCATGGGAACCGTGTCGAGCATCGACGGTGCTCACCTCATGGTGAAGACGACCGACGGGAAAACCGTGATGGTGATGCTCGACGCAAAGACCAGGATCACGCAAGGGAAGGCAAAGGTCGCCGCCTCCGCATTGAAAGTGGGCGACCGCATCGTGGCTGAAGGCGCTGAAGAAAAAGAGATGCTGATGGCTACCAGCGTTCAGGTGGGAACAGCACCGGCAGCTGCCGCCGCGAAGAAATAGCTCCGACCCGAACCTAGGACATCGAACAGGCTCCAGGCCCGCGCGGGTCGCCGCACGTTCCGCAGGGGCCAGCGGCCGCAGCGCGTGTAGGTGCCGCGCCCGTGTGCGCAGCGAACACAGAGAAGCGGCGCTCCAGCTCACTACCGTGGCAGGCCGGACACTCCGGCCTGTCTCCATTGCGCACCAGCACTTCGAACTGGTGCGCGCACGCCTTGCACGAGTATTCGTATAACGGCATCAGATCGCTTCCTCGGTTGCTGCTGTAGCAAATACCTCTCCGAGCGCGGCGGCAATCGCCCCTTCAATCCCCGTGGATACCCGGTCCCATCGAACGCCTCATGATGCGCGAGGACGAGGCTGGCCGGTCCGGCGAAGGTGGGCAGCTTCCTCAAAAGATCATAGCCGACCTGGGGATGCCTCCGCATCACGTCCCACTCCCTGTTAGTGTCTCCTATACTGCTGATTGTGTCTGTCCACACCAAAACCCGCCACATCGCAAATCCGCTGCGGCGCAACGTTGCGATCGTCGCTCACGTCGATCACGGCAAGACCACCCTCGTTGATGCGCTCTTGAGGCAGAGTGGCGCGTTCCGCGCACATCAGCAGGTCGCTGAACGCGTGATGGACAACACCGACCTCGAACGCGAGCGGGGCATCACCATCCTGGCCAAGAACACAGCCGTTCGGTATGGCGATCACCTCATCAACATCGTGGACACCCCCGGGCACGCCGACTTCGGTGGAGAGGTGGAGCGCACGTTGTCGATGGTCGACGGCGTGATGCTGCTGGTCGATGCATCCGAGGGTCCGCTTCCTCAGACGCGATTCGTGCTCCGCAAGGCGCTCGAACGCGGCCTGCCGCCCATCGTGGTTCTTAACAAAATCGATAGAACGGATGCGCGCCCGAAGGAAGTGCTCAACGAGGTGTACGACCTGTTCATCGACCTCGATGCCACGGAGGACCAGATCGAGTTCCCGGTGCTGTATACGAACGCGCGTGCCGGCGTCGCAACGGACGATCCTGGGCTCGGGGGCAGCGACCTGAGGCCGCTGTTCGACGCGATCGTGGCACATGTCCCTCCTCCGCGCGGTAATCCAAAATCGCCGCTGCAAATGCTCGTCGCGAATCTCGACGCGAGCGATTACCTGGGCCGCATTGCGATAGGGCGGATCTTCAACGGCGCGGTCCACTTGAACGACCCCGTGGCAGTGCTCAAGACGGACGGCAGCGTCCAGGAAACGCGCGTCACCAAGCTGTTCATGTTCGACGGCCTGAAGCGCGTTGAGATTGAGGAGGCCGCCGCCGGCGACATCGTGTGTCTCGCGGGCATTGAGAACATCACGATCGGCGAAACGATCACGAGTCCGGACCACCGCGTGCCCATCCCGCGAATTGCGATCGACGAACCGACGGTGTCGATGATCTTCGGGGTCAACACGTCTCCGAAGGCGGGGAGGGAAGGTCAGTACGTCACCTCACGAAACCTGCGCGATCGGCTCGTCCGGGAACTTCTGGGCAACGTGTCGCTGCGTGTGGAGGACACGGATACGCCCGAGCAGGTAAAGGTGATCGGCCGAGGTGAACTGCAGCTCTCCATTCTCATCGAGATGATGCGGAGGGAAGGCTACGAGCTTCAGGTCTCCCGCCCGACATCGTGACCAGGGAAGTAGACGGCGTGAAGATGGAGCCGGTCGAGGACCTCGTCATCGACATCCCGGATGAATTTCAAGGCGTGGTCATTGCGCAAGCGGGGACCCGTCGAGGCGTTCCGACCAAGATGGTCAACCATGGCAGCGGCCGCGTGCGGCTGGAATTCCGAATCCCTGCGCGCGGGCTCATCGGCTTCCGGTCGCAGTTCCTCACCGACACCAAGGGGACCGGCATCATGAACCACCTGTTTGCCGGCTGGGAGCCGTGGCACGGTGCAATCGCTTCGCGCCCGACGGGGGCGCTCGTCGCGGATCGCCCGGGAGCCGCCACCGCGTATGCCATCTTCAACCTGCAGGAGCGGGGTGAAATCTTCATCGAACCTGGCACTCAGGTCTACGAGGGGATGATCATCGGCGAGAACGCTCGCGTCAACGACATGGACGTCAACGTCACCAAGGAAAAGAAGCAGACCAACATGCGCGCTTCCACCGCCGACGAGGCGATCCGGCTCATCCCGCCGCGGGTGCTCAGCCTCGAACAGTCGATTGAATTCATCAACGACGACGAGCTCGTGGAAGTGACGCCCAGGAGCATCCGGCTGCGGAAGCGCATTCTCGCGGGCAACATGAGACCGAAGCGCGAACCGTAGGGCATTACGGCTCTGACATCGCCCCGCCTAATTTGAGCGCACACCAACGACACGCAGCGAGGTAGTCGCGTGCAGACGCGAGCGCCTACGCGCAAGGGGGTGACTGCGTCGTCGGGGCACGACAATTGCGCACGCGGCCGACGCCTGTATGGTCTGCAGGCACCAACGTTGGAGGTTTCAGTGTTGCTCGGCGCGCTTGCCTTGTTTTCGAACGACCTTGCCATCGACCTCGGTACGGCCAATACGTGCGTCTTCGCCCGCGGCCACGGCATTGTTTTGAATGAGCCATCGATCGTGGCCCTGAACACCGTGAACGCTCGTGTCGAGGCGGTCGGCAGCGAAGCGAAAGCAATGGTTGGCCGCACGCCCGGGTGCATCGCGGCCATCAAGCCGATGCGAGACGGCGTGATTGCCGATTTCGACGCCGCCGAGAAAATGCTCGATTACTTCATAAAGAAGGCTCACGGGAAGCGCCGCTTCGTCCGACCTCGCGTGGTAATCGGCGTTCCCTCGGGAATCACCCAGGTGGAACGGCGTGCCGTCAGGGACAGTGCCCACCGCGCGCGGGCGAGCGAGGTGTACCTGGTGGAAGAGGGAATGGCGGCCGCGATTGGCGCGGGTTTGCCCATTACGGAGGCGTGCGGGAGCATGATCGTCGACATCGGAGGCGGGACGACAGACATCTGCGTGATTTCGCTTGCGGGTATCGTCTACAGCCATTCGCTCCGCGTGGCTGGCAACGCGATGGACGAGGCAATTACCAATTACGTGAAGCGTGAGAAAGACCTGCTGATTGGCGAGCGGACTGCAGAACAGATCAAGATCGAGCTTGGCTCGGCGGCCCCCCTCCCGGAGCGCAAGGAATTGGAAGTCAAGGGCCGTCATGTCGTGCAGGGCAGGCCGATGACGGTGACGCTCACCGACCAGGAAGTCCGTGGAGCCCTCGAGGATCCGATTCGGCAGATCGTTCAGGCCGTGCGGAATGGCCTGGAGGCCACGCCGCCGGAGCTTGCCGCCGACCTGTGCGACCGCGGGCTGATGCTCAGCGGCGGCGGCGCACTGATCCGCAACCTCGACGAGCGTCTTCGAGAAGAAACAGGCGTGCCGGTGCAGATTGCGGCAGATCCGCTCTCGTCAGTGGTGCTGGGCGCCGGACAGATGCTTTCCGATATCAACCTGCTGAAGAAAGTGTCTCTGGATTAGATCACCAATCACAAATTACTTGGTGGTCCAGACCGGCGGCGGCTGAATTGTCGGTTCGGGTGTTCGACCTGGGTCAGGACGTCCACTACCCGCCAGGCGGCTGATCGCACGCACGGCCATGTCATGATCGGCCACGATCTGACACGAGAGGCGCACGCCGCTCAATCCACGCTCGGCGAGTCGCGCTTTCTCCGCCTCCGTCATCTGCTCCGGTTCGCCGCTCAGGAACTCCACGCGACACGTCGTACACCGGGCGTTCCCGCCGCACGCGTGAAGAATATCCACGCCCACGTCCTGCTCGATGGCAAGCACGAGCCGCTTGCCGTGATCTACTTCCGCCGTCGGAAAGCCTTCAACTGTCAGCGTTGGCATGACCCTATGTTACCTTTGACCTTTGCGTCGTAACCCTGTCTCGTGTCCTCAGCGCACTTTCGATTCTGTATTCTCATAATCAGCCATGACCGACCTTCCCACCGATACGCGCCCATCGCAACTGTGGAAACAGCTGCAGGCGGAACGCAAGGCGACTGCAGCGGACGCCTTCTGGCGCGACGAGAACGCCATGGCCGAGCGAGCGGAGGCGATGGCACTCATCGCGCAACGCATCAAGTTCCGCCTGAAGAGCGTTCAAGCGATGCCGATCGAAAAGAAAACGCGGCAACTCGTCTCGCTGCCGAACATCTCCGAAATGGTGGCGGCGCGATTGTTCGTGTCCTACCACCTTGCACATCGGCGCCCGATGATGGGCCAATTTCTGGACGCGCTCGGTATCAAGCACGAGGAAGGCCTCATAACCGAAGACGAGATGGAGCCGCCGTCGGCCGACCGCCTCGGCACCGCCGCCCGCGCGCTGGCCGCGTCGTATTCTGCGGACGATGTCGCGCTCTACTTTTTCACGCTGCTCTGGCAAGACCCGGAAACCTGGGCGGGTCTGTCGGACCTGCCGGAGATACGCGATCGATTCCGAGACGCGTCATCCCGACCCGCATAGGCGTCCGCCATGGAATGGATGACGACAGCCGAGGGCTGGGTCGCCCTCGTGACCCTCACGGTCCTCGAGATCGTGCTGGGCATCGACAACATCGTGTTCATCTCGATTCTGGCGGGCCGGCTGCCCAAGGAGAGCCGCGCACGCGCGCGCAAGGTCGGCCTCAGTCTCGCGATGATCATGCGCATTGCGCTGCTCTTGTCGATTACATGGGTGATGCGACTGACGACACCGCTCTTCACGGTGGTCGGGCAGGCCATTTCGGGACGCGACCTGATCTTGATTGTCGGCGGGCTGTTTCTGTTGGCCAAGAGCACTCACGAGATCCACGAGAAGCTCGAAGGTGAAGAGGGCGGCTCGTCCGCCAAGGTCGTTGTCTCCTTCAGCGCGATCATCGTCCAGATATTGCTGCTCGATATCGTCTTCTCGCTCGATTCCGTCATCACCGCAGTCGGAATGGCCGAGGATGTGGCCGTGATGATCCTGGCGGTCATGATCGCCGTTGGTGTCATGCTGGTGTCCGCCGGCGCCATCAGCGATTTCGTAGAGCGGCACCCTACAGTGAAGATGCTCGCCCTCAGCTTTCTGCTGCTCATCGGTGTCTCGCTCGTCGCGGAAGGCTTCGATCAGCACATCCCGAAGGGTTACATCTACTTCGCGATGTTCTTCTCGGTATTCGTCGAGATGATCAACCTGCGAGTTCGCGGACGCACGCCGCCGGTCCACCTGCACCAGCCGTACACAGAATGATTCGTGATCATGGCGAGACCCGTGAAACTCACGTAGGGCCGCCTGAGGCCTGAGGCCTTCCGTGGTGGTGGTCCAGTCAGCGATTGTTGTCGCGAGCCACTCGTGGAGTTGATCGGCGGACCGGCCTCGAGTGGCGAGCGAGTGGTCGCCGCCCTCGACGACTTCCAGTGTGACGCGCGCCTTCATTGCTCCAATCGCGCTGTCTCAGCTCGGCCGGCGTGCCAAACCCGTCGCGCTCCCCTTGCACGATCAGCACAGGAACGCGGATCGCTCCGAGGTGCGCGGTGCGCAATTGCTCCGGCTTTCCTGGTGGATGAAGCGGATAGCCGAGCGCGAATACGCCGGCCATCGGGTCTCCTTGAGCCGCAAGGTGGGTGGCGATTCGCCCTCCCATCGACTTGCCACCGAGAAACAGTGCATCTGTTACGCCCGCGGACTTCCGGGCAAACGCGACGACCTGCCGAAAGCAATCTTCCAGAACTGGTGCTCGGTCGGGCGCTCGTCGCTTCTGCTCCATGTAAGGAAAGTTGAATGTCCATACGTTGACGCCGACCTTTGCAAGCTGTCGCGCAACGCCGGCAATGAAGGGATGGCGCTGGCCGGCCCCCGCCCCGTGGGCAAGGATGATGCGGACGTCGTTTGACGCTGTCCCTGTCGGGGCGTACCTGATCGCCGAGGTCTGAACGCCGGAATCGAGCGGGACATACACGGTCGCACCCGACTCAACTTGTGTACGCGACATGTGCGTCCACTCTCTCCTTAGAGGGGCGGAGCCCCTTGGCTAGTTCGACTGCAGCCGATCGAGATACTGGCGGATGCGTCGTGCATTGGTGCCAATATCGCTGCGTCCGATGCGCGACACAGAACGCACATCGACGCGCGTGCCTGCCCCCCAGGGCGTCAACCTGACGACGACGTCGTCCTCGAACCCGAACCAGCGCGTGGTATCCGTCGCCTCGATGCGACCACTGCTCTTGTCGGCCGTGACGATCTGCCACCCTGCTTCCTGCGCCGCCGCCAAGGCGCGATCGAAGGCCTGATCAAGCGGTATTGGCAGCGTAACGGGGGCCAGGTCTGGATATCCGCGGCGCTGGAGCTCGGTGACCTCGGAAGTCCGCTCCAAATCATTCGGGGCGTCCGTGCGAAGAGGCACGATCGCGTCAAATGTCGGCGGATTCTCCAGGTCCGTGCTGATGTCGTGGATTGGCGGCACAGTTCGCGCTCGTCGCTGGAATTCGAACGGCACGCCCACCGCAACCAGACCCGCAAGAAGAGCGGGCGCGGCGACGACCATCTGGACCCGCGAATGACGCCTGTACGCGAGGCCGGCGGCGATCGCTCCCAGCAGTACGGTGGCGACACCTGCGTACGCCGCCCACCGCAGCAGTGTGAATGCATTCGTTAGCGAGAGGATACCGACACGGTAGGAGGGTCCTGCCGAGGCAAGGAAAATCAGGCCGAGCAACCCGACCCCGCACGCGATTTGCGCGAGCCGCATATGAGTGTTTCGACGTCCGGCCAAAGCCGGGGACTGACGTACTGGCCACGCGATTTTCGGTGTCTCTGTGGCCCGCGTCGCCACGAGCAGTGGCCGTCAATACTTCGTATTGTAGGCTGTGTGGATGCGCCTGACCGCGCTCGGGTGGGATGAGCCACTTGCTTCGGCGTTCGACGCGCTGAGCTTTGACGCCGACGTGGAACCCGCGCGCGTGGTAATCGAGTTCAACTACCTCTACCGCGTCTGGACGGCGACGGAGACGTCGACGCGACCTGTCCGGGCCGGTCTGAAGCATCACGCGGGCAGCCAGAGCGACCTGCCGGCCGTCGGCGACTGGGTCGTCATACGCCACCGGCCGGATCAGGACAAGGCCGCCATCGTCGCCGTGCTGCCTCGGCGGAGCGCGTTCTCGCGCAAGATGGCGGGGCGGTGACCGACGAACAGGTCGTCGCCGCCAACGTCGACGTCGTCTTCATCGTCATGGCGCTCGACGCCGACTTCAGTGTTCGTCGCCTCGAGCGGTATCTGCTGCTCGCGCACGAGAGTGGTGCCGCTCCGGTCGTTGTCCTCACGAAGCCCGATCGCGCCGAGGAGGTCGGCGCGCGCGTCGCGCAGGTCATCTCCGTTGCCGGCTCGGTCCCCGTGCACGTCGTGAATCCGAAATCGCGTGCGGGCATCGAGCAGGTGGCGGCGCATCTGACGCCTGGGCGCACGGGTGCGCTCCTGGGATCGTCGGGTGTAGGGAAGAGCACGATCATCAACCGGCTCGTCGGCAAGGACGTGCAAAAGACGCGGGAGGTGCGCAAATCCCGATTCAAAGGGTCGTCACACGACGACGCACGCGAGCTCGTCGTGCTGCCGCAACGGCGGACTCATCATCGACACACCGGGCATGCGCGAACTGCAGCTGTGGGACGTCGGCGACGCGGTGCGTGAAACGTTCGACGACGTCGAGGCGCTGGCTGTCGGGTGCCACTTCACGAACTGCCGTCACCGCGAAGAGCCGCGATGCGCGGTAAAGGCGGCGGTTGCCGCCGGCCGCGCTCCAGCCGGACCGGCTCGAGAGCTATCTCCGGCTGCAGGACGAGCTCCTGGTGTCTCGCGCGCCAGCAGGACGAGCGCGCGCTGCTGGAAGAGAAGCGCCGGCCAAAATCATGGGCAAGGCGCTGAAGAAGCACCTCAAGACGAAACGTTTTTACTAACCTCACGCCCTATAATTCCGCGTGCTCGTTGCGCTGATTCTGTTCGGACTGGTCCAGGCACAATCGTTCTTCACGTCCACACTTCCGCCCGACGAGCTGCAAAACAAGCAGGCCGTACTCGAAACGACGTACGGCACCGATCGTGACTCGATCTGCTTGCCGACGCGGCCCCGAACCACGTCGCGCACTTCATCACTCGGGTTCGCGAAGGCGCGTTCGACGCACAACGTTTCACCGCGTGATCGCGATGGGCATCATTCAGGGCGGCGATCCGATATCGAAAGATCCGGCGCAGCAAGCCAAATACGGCACCGGTGGGCTTGGGCGTCCTGCGATTCGAGGCGAACACCGAAAAGCACACGCGTGGTGCGGTATCGGCGGTGCTCGTGCCGGGGCAACGCGACAGCGCAGGCTCCCAGTTCTTCATCCTGCATCACCGACCAGGCGGCACTCGATGGTCAGTACACAATCTTCGCCCGCGTCGTCGATGGTATTGGCGTTGCGCAGAAGATCTCACTTGTCGCTGCCGACGCCGAGAACGTTCCCGCCGAACGCATCGAGATCACACGCGCGACGATTCGCGACAAACCGCCGCCGGCACGAGCCCTTCGTCGACGCCACAGTGGAGGAACTGGCGAAGCAGCGGGTGGTGATCGAGACGTCGATGGGCAACCTGACGGTGGAACTTTTGCCGATCGCGCGCCGACGCATGTGCGCAGCTTTCTGCGTATGGCGGCCTCCGGCGTGTACGACGGCACCGCGTTCCACCGCGTCGCGAAAGGATTTGTGATTCAGGGAGGATTTCTTGCCATCGCGCCGGAACCGCTCGAGCCCGTACAGCAGGCGTACGTGCGGCACTGCCGCCGGAGTTCAACCCGACGCCGCACGACCGAGGCATTGTGTCGATGGCGCGAGGTGACGATCCCGGCAGCGCGACGTCGTCGTTCTTCATCGTGCTGGCGAGAACACAGGCGTTGGACAACCAGTACACGGTCTTCGGACGGGTCGTCGACGGACTGGATGTGATCGCCAAGATCGAGGCAGTGCCAGTCAACGGCGAGACGCCGGTCGACTCGCATCGAAGTGATTCGCGCTCGCGTCGTCGGGCAGTAAGTCGTACGTAGTGTCCGCCTTTAGGCGGACCGTCGTCAGTCCGGCTAAGCCGGACACTACGTGCGCGGTTCCATTACTCCCTTACTCCGCGAACGGCAGTGTGCCCTGCGGATCGGGCGGTGGGTCAACCAGTTCCGTGCACAGATTGTGGACGCTGACGCCGAGCAGTCGCACGGGCCGTGTGCCTGCTTCCGTCTTCTCCAGCAGCGTCAGCGCGCGAGAAACGATCGATTCCTCGTCGCGAGTGGCAATCTCGCTGTGGCTGCGCGTGATCGTTGTGAAATCGTCGTAGCGCACCTTGATGGTGACGGTGCGGGCATAGCGCTCGTGACGCATCAGCCAGCGCGCGGCGTCGAGCGCCATCTCCGATATCTCGGTGCGGATCTCGCGGATGTCCGTGAGGTCTCGCGCAAACGTGCTTTCGTTGCCTGACGATTTCGGATCGTGCTCGGAAACGACGGGCCTGTCGTCCTCGCCGTTCGCCAGTTGCTGAAGCCACTCCGCCAGCGACCCGACCGTCTCGCGCAGCACAGTCGGGTCGACCGTGCGGACGTCAATCAGACGATCGATGCCGCGCGCGCGGAGCTTCCGGGCCGTCACCGGACCGACGCCCCACAACGCGTCAACCGGCAGCCCCTGCAGAAAGCCTTCGACCCGATCCGGCGCGATGACGGTCAGACCGTCGGGCTTCTGCCATCCTGACGCAATCTTCGCGAGAAACTTGTTGGGCGCCACTCCGGCCGACGCGGTCAGGTTTGTCGCGCCTCGAATCTCTCCCTTCAGCCGCCGCGCGACGTTCATGGCGAGCGTCTCTCCCCATGAGTTGGTCGTGACGTCGAGGTACGCCTCGTCGAGCGACAGCGGCTCGACCAGCGGCGTCACGCTTCGGAAGACGTCGAAAATCTGCTGTGATACCGCTCGATACCTGGCGAAGTCTGGAGGCACGATGACGAGCGACGGACAGAGACGCACGGCTCTGGACATAGGAATGGCGGATCGCACGCCGAAAACGCGCGCTTCGTAGCTGGCCGCCGCCACGACCCCGCGTGACTCGGGAGCTCCGCCGACGGCAACGGGACGGCCGCGAAGGTCGGGACGGTCTCGCTGCTCGACCGACGCATAAAACGCGTCCATATCGATATGAACGATTCGCCTGACGCGTGAGGTGTCGTTCACTCTTCTACCTTCTCGCTTCTCCGTTCGTGTTCATGTTCGTCCTGAACCCGAACCGAACCTGAACAGGAACCGAGCAGCGAGCACCCAGAAGTGTGAACGACATGTCAGTTCCCAGTGACTCCAAATCCGCCCCGGGTGACCGGTCGAATGTCACCCACCTCCTCCCAGCTCACCCTGGGGGCCTGCAGCACGATACCCTGCGCCAGACGGTCTCCCCGCTTGAGCTGCACTTCCGTTCCTGTGAAATTGAGGACCTGGATCATGATTTCGTCATCGGGTCCGGAATAGTCGGGATCGACGACGCCGACGCCGTTGGCAACGAGCAGACCGCGCTTGAGCGGCGTGCTGCTTCGGGCGAAAATTCCCAGAAAATGGCCGGTCGGTACCTCGATAATGAGACCGGTCCTGACGAGTGCCACTCCGCCCGGCGCGATCGTCAGATCGTGAGCCGCAGCAAGGTCGAACCCGGCTGCTTCGTCGGTGGCGTAAGAAGGAAGAGGAATTGTGGGATTTAAACGCCGTATCTTGAGCCGCATCACCGCAGCATACCTGCTGGCGCTGATCCTGTGCACCGCCGCCGCCACCGCGCAGGACTTAACGACGCCGCTCGCGCTCGACCCGGCGATTCGTACGGGCACGCTGCCGAACGGACTGACGTTCTTCATTCGCCGCAACACGCAGCCAGAGCGACGCGCGGCATTGCGCCTGGTCGTCAAGGCTGGTTCGATAGACGAAGCCGACGATCAGCGCGGCCTGGCGCACCTGCTCGAACACATGGCCTTCAATGGCTCCACCCACTTCAAGTCGGGTGAGCTCGTTGACTACCTCGAATCGATCGGCGCCCGCTTCGGACCAGACGTCAACGCCTACACGAGCTTTGATGAAACGGTTTACATGCTCGAGCTCCCGACCGACCGCGAGGAGGCTCTGATGCGCGGGCTCGATGCGCTGAGCGATTTTGCCGGCGGCATCTCGCTCGAGACTTCCGAAATCGACCGCGAGCGCGGCGTAGTCATCGAGGAGTGGCGCGGCAGGCAGGGGGCCGGGACGCGTATGGAGGCCGCCCAGATGCGCGCGCTGTTCGGTGACTCGAAGTATCCGGACCGGGTACCGATCGGCCTGCCCGAAGTGCTGAAGACATTTCCCGCGCAGCGCCTGCGCGACTTCTACCGTGACTTCTACCGTCCCGACCGCATGGCTGTCGTAGCGGTCGGCGACTTCGATACGGAGCGCATCGAGGCGCTCATCCGCGCGCATTTCGGGACGCTGCCAGCCGCTGCCTCCGGCAGCCGCACGCTGTATCCGGTGCAGCTGAACCCGGGCACACGTTATGTGGCGGTTTCGGATCCGGAGGCGCAGGGATCGTCGGTCACGCTCGTGCAGAAGCGTCCTCTGCGGGCCGTGAGCAGTGCCGGCGACTACGGGGCGTCGCTGGTTCGCGGTCTCGTTTACGCGATGGTCAACGCGCGGTTCACGGAAATCGCTCGTCGCACCGACGCGCCGTTCCTCGGGGCGTCCGTGGGCGAAGGCTCGCTCGGACGCGACGTCGAGACACTGAACGCGTCTGCGAGAGTAAACGACGGCGCAATCGACAAGGGACTCGAGGCTGTCGCCCTGGAGCTCGCTCGCGTGAGACAGCATGGTTTCGGAGAAGCCGAGCTCGACCGGGCAAAAAAAGACCTGGTCGCTTCGTACGAGAGAGCGTACAACGAACGTGACAAACAGCAGACCGGCGGACTCGCGTCCGAGCTCGTCCGCCACTTCCTGACAGGGGAGCCGGCGCCCGGAATCGTTGCGGAGCTCGACCTTGCGCGCCGCTTCATTGCGACGATTACGACAGCCGACGCCGCTGCGGTGTTGAGGGATGCCCTCAAGGATGACAACCGCGTCGTGCTTGCGGTTTCTCCGTCAAAAGCAGGTGTTCCGGAGGTGACCGAAGCCCGCCTGCGGACGGCCCTCGATGCTGGCGCTGCGGCGACCGTCGAGCCCTGGCGCGACGACACAGCCGGACGCGAGCTGCTCGCGAAGCGTCCGACTCCGGGCGAGGTTCGGGCGCGCCGTGAAATTCCCGAGATCGGTGTCACCGTGCTGACGCTCTCGAATGGCGTCGAGGTGTGGCTCAAGCCAACCGATTTCCGGAACGATCAGATCACCTTTACGGCGTACTCGCGTGGCGGCGTCTCCCTCGCTTCAGAGGCGGAGTACCTCGACGCGTCGCTCAGCGCGTCGCTCGTCAGCATCTCCGGTGTCGGCGGATTCTCGCCTGTCGACCTGGACAAGGTGCTTGCGGGTCGCATCGCCAGTGCCTCGGCGTACGTCTCCACTTACACGCACGGCATATCAGGCGGCAGCACACCCCGCGATCTCGAAGCCGCGCTGCAGCTCGTGTATCTGCACTTTACGGCGTCGAATCACGACCCGGAGGCATTCGCGTTGATGAAGCGGCGTCTGGACGCGAACCTCGCCAATCAGTCGAAGAGTCCCGGTGCCGCATTCGGCGATGAAGTCCGTCGCATCAACACCAGCAACCACTACTCGGTCAGACCCATGCGCCCCGACGATGTGGCGCGACTTGATGCCGAGAGGATGATGGCGTTCTACGATTCTCGGTTCCACAACGCCGCCGACTTCACGTTCTTTTTTGTCGGCGCATTCACGGTTGACGAAGTGACGCCGTTGCTCACGGCATACCTCGGGTCGCTACCGTCGACGGGCAAGGCCGAGGCGCAGCTTCGGAATCTGGATCTGCGGTTTCCGGCAATGGTCGAGAGCGAGACCGTCAACAAGGGGCAGGAACCGCGCAGCCAGACCGCCATCACTTTCTTCTCCGACACCGGCCTCGACGAGCTCGAGAGCCACCGGCTCCGCGCGGCGACCACCATCCTCCAGATGCGGCTCCGCGACGTGCTGCGCGAAGAGCTTGGCGGGACCTACTCGGTCAGCGTCGGCTACTCGGATACAGCGCCGCAACCCGGATACGGGACGACCTCGGTGCAGTTCGGCAGCTCGCCCGAGAATGCGGAACGACTCCGGAACGTCGTGTTGACGGAGCTGGACAAGCTCCGCCGCGACGGCCCGACCGAGTCAGAAGTCGGCATCGTAAAGGAAACCGAGAAGCGCGAGCTCGAGACCGCGCTCCGGCAGAACGGCTACTGGCTGAACTCGCTGCAGGCCGTGCATCTGCTCGGCAGAGATCCGCGTCGCATCCCGCAGCGGATCGAGAGAACGGAATCGCTGGGACCGAGAATATCCACCAGCCTTTCGGAAGTACTTTCCTCCGGACCGCTACACGGTCGTCACGCTGATGCCGGAGAACGCCGCGAAGCCGGTCGCCGCGCGCTGACGCGAAAACGAACGGGCCACCAGACGCGGAGACACGGAGAAATATTCGTAGCCGCGCCCTGCGTGCTCTATGTCCATGCGGCGTGATCGCGGTTGGTATACTCCGGGTTCACCATGAAACAGTTGGCAGACGAGCTGCATTCGGAGATTGCTGCCAGTTATCCACGTCTTCGCGCATTGTCGGAGACGCAAGTGTCCGGACCCCGCGCGGCCGGCAAATGGAGCAGGAAAGAGATCCTCGGCCATCTGATTGACTCCGCCGCCAACAACCACCAGCGGTTCGTGAGAGCGCAAATGGTGGACGTGTTCGAGTGGCCCGGCTACGAGCAGAACGAATGGGTTCGTGCGCAACGGCTATCGCGACCAGACGTGGACAGAGTTGCTCGGTCTTTGGCTGGCGCTCAATAGCCTTGTGGGACGGGTCATTGAGCGTGTGCCGGACTCGAAGGCCAACACGCGATGCATCATCGGCGGCGGTGACGCTGTGACGCTCGAATGGCTGATGCAGGATTACGTGAGTCACCTTCGTCACCATCTCTCGCAGATACTCGAACCGACGTAATAATGGACGCGTGGCCCGTATGAGGTCCGGCTGAAGCCGGACGCTACGTACGAACACGCCGGGCGAGATGCACCGGTCTCGCAGTTGATATACTCCGAGGTTTCGGAGCCCACCAGAGATCGATGCAATACATCTACACGATGAAGGGGCTCGGGAAGGTCCATCCTCCCGACGCCGTCGTTCTCAAGGACATCTGGCTCTCGTTTCTGCCCGGCGCGAAGATCGGCGTCCTCGGCTTGAACGGCGCCGGTAAGAGCTCGCTGCTCGCATCATGGCGGGCGAAGACACCGAGTTCATCGGCGAGGCGTTTCCAGCCGACGGGATTTCCGTCGGCTTCCTGCCGCAGGAGCCGCGCCTCGATCCCGACGAAGGACGTGCTCGGCAACGTGGCTGAAGGCGTCGCCGAAATCAAGGCGCTCCTCGAGCGCTACGACGAGCTCAACATGAAGCTGGGCGAGGATCTGCTCGCCCGACAGATGGACAAGGTCCTTCAGGAGCAGGGCCGCCTGCAGGACCGCATCGACGCGGTCCAACGCCTGGGACATCGACGCGCAGTTCGAGCTTGCGATGGACGCGCTCCGGTGTCCGCCGCCGGACGCGGACCTGACGAAGCTGTCGGGCGGCGAGCGACGGCGTGTGGCGCTCTGCCGTCTGCTGCTCAAGTCCCCGGACTTGCTGCTGCTCGACGAGCCGACGAACCATCTCGACGCGGAGTCGGTCGCCTGGCTCGAGCGATTCCTCAAGGACTACAAGGGGACGGTCGTCGCCGTCACGCACGACCGCTATTTCCTCGACAACGTCGCCGAGTGGATTCTGGAGCTGGATCGCGGGTCGGGCATCCCTGGAAGGGGAACTACTCGTCGTGGCTGGAGCAGAAGCAGCAGCGGCTCGGCGCAGGAGGAGAAGTCGGAGACCAAGCGGCAGAAGACGCTTCAGCGCGAGCTCGAATGGATCCGCATGGCGCCGCGCGCGCGCCAGGCCAAAGGAAAGGCCCGGCTCAACGTGTACGAGCAGCTGCTGAACGAAGATACCGCGCAGAAGCTCGAGCAAGTCGAGATCTACATTCCTCCGGGGCCCCGTCTTGGCGACCTCGTGGTCGAAGCGCGTGCGCTCCGAAAGGCATATGGCGATCTTCTGCTCATGGACGACCTGAACTTCACGCTGCCCGCGCGGCGGCATCGTCGGCGTGATCGGGCCGAACGGCGCGGGGAAGACCACGCTGTTCAGGATGATCACGGGACAGGAAAAGCCGGACGGCGGATCGCTCCGGCTGGGTGAGACCGTGCAGATCGGTTACGTCGACCAGAGCCGCGATGCGCTTGCACGCGGCCAAATCGGTCTGGGAAGAGATTTCAGGAGGTCTGGACGAGCTGCAAATCGGGAAGCGTCCCGTTGCGTCGCGTGCCTATGTGTCCTGGTTCAATTTCAAAGGGCGCGCAGCAGCAGCGCAAGGTCGGTACGCTGTCGGGCGGCGAACGCAACCGCGTGCACCTGGCCAAGCTGCTGCAGCGCGGTTCGAACCTGCTGCTGCTCGACGAGCCGACCAACGACCTCGACGTCGACACGCTCCGCGCGCTCGAAGAAGCGCTCGTCAACTACGCGGGCTGCGCCGTGGTGATCAGCCACGACCGATGGTTCCTCGACCGCATCGCGACACACATGCTCGCATTCGAGGGCGACAGCCGCGTCGTATGGTTCGAGGGCAACTACCAGGACTACGAAGCCGATCGACGTCGTCGCCTCGGCGCCGAGGCCGACCGGCCGCATCGGATCAGTACCGAGACTTACGCGTTAGCCGTTCGATGTCGTTCTGTTCGATCGGTCGTGGACACATCCAGACCGATGCATCACGGACCGACTGACACACGATAGAATCGAGGGTAGATGTGAGGTCCATGAATGCCGAACAGGCCAAAGCGGCCACCGACGTGATTACAGCGATGTGGGAAGATGAGTTTCGCGCCACTTGTCAGGTTCTCGCGGCCGTGAGCGACGACAACCGCGGACTACAAGCCGGATCCGAAGTCGCGCACCGCATGGGAGCTGGCGACGCACCTCGCGACCGCCGACATCTGGTTCATCGACAGCATCATCACGGGACAGTTCGAGTGGAACCCGGAAGCAGCCAAGCAGGCCGACGCCCGGTTCGCGACCGTGTCAACGACGTCGTCGAGTTCTACCGGAAGACGTTCCCCGAAAGGATCAAGGCGCTGCGCGACATTGCCGGGCGAGACGATGGCGGAGACCATGGATTTCTTCGGCATGATGAAGATGCCGCGCGCGCAGTTCGTCGCGTTCGCGAACAATCACAGCATCCACCACCGCGGCCAGCTCGCCGCCTACCTGCGGGCGCTGGGCTCGAAGGTGCCGAACATCTACGGGCCGAGCGCAGACGCAGAACCGGCGGCTAGAGAATCGGGCGATCGATGATCGATGATGTCAATCGATGTCAATCGATGACGATGACTGAATCGATGCATCAATCGTTCGATCGACACATCGATCTTCAGATCATCGATCATCGATCCTAGATGTCATTTCCCGACCTCCGTTCGTTCATCGAGCACCTCCGCCGGGACGACGACCTCGTCACGGTCGAAGCCCCGGTCGACCCGCGACTGGAAGTCGCCGAGATTCATCGGCGCGTCATCGCCGCCGGCGGCCCGGCGCTGCTCTTCACCAATGTCGCCGGCTCCGACTTCCGCCTGGTCACCAATCTGTTCGGCACTGCGCGCCGGGCGGAACTCGCGTTCGGCGACCGGCCGATGCGTCTGATCCGACGGCTCGTGGAGCTGGCCGAGACGCTGCTTCCGCCGAGCGCAGCGGGGCTGTGGGGCGCGCGCGACGTCGGTCTCGAGCTGGTCAAGATCGGCAGCCGCCGCGTCGCGAATGGGCCGTTGTCGAACACATCACGTCCAACGTCCGTCTGGACCGTCTGCCGGCGCTGACGTGCTGGCCCGAGGACGGCGGTCCGTTCATCACGCTGCCTTTGGTCTACACGACGCATCCGGACCGGCGCGGCCACAACCTCGGCATGTACCGCATGCAGCTGCACAGCCCACGCACGACGGGCATGCACTGGCAGATCGGCAAGGGCGGCGGCTTTCACTACGCGCTGGCCGAGGCGCGGGGGCAATCGCTGCCGGCCACGGTGTTTCTCGGTGGCCCGCCGGCGCTCATACTGTCCGCGGTCGCGCCGCTGCCTGAGAACGTCCCCGAGCTGCTGCTCGCGTCGCTCATCGCGGGAGAGCGCCTGCCGCAGGTGCACGGCCATGGTCCGCATCCGCTCATCGCGACGGCCGAGTTCGCATTGATCGGCGAGCAGTGCCGCCGCAGACGTCGCGCGGCCGGAAGGGCCCTTCGGCGATCACTACGGGTACTACTCGCTGCAGCACGACTATCCCGGTGTTCGACGTCCAGCGCATCGCCCACCGGCCGACGCGATCTTTCCCGGCGACCGTCGTCGGCAAGCCCCGGCAGGAGGACTTCTTCATCGGCGACCTGCTGCAGGAACTGCTGTCGCCGCTCTTTCCGCTCGTGATGCCGGCAGTGGAGCGGCTCTGGTCGTACGGCGAGACGGGGTACCACTCGCTGGCGGCGGCCGTCGTCAAGCAGCGGTACAGACGCGAGGCGATGGCCAGCGCGTTCAGGATTCTCGGCGAAGGGCAGCTGTCGCTCACGAAGTTCCTGCTCGTCACCGATCGCCATATCGACGTGCACGACTTCAAGGCGACGCTCGAACATATCCTCGCCCGCACGAACACCGAGACCGACCTGTACGTCTTTTCGAACCTGTCGATGGACACGCTCGACTACACGGGTCCGGCCGTCAACGAAGGCTCCAAGGGCGTCTGGCTTGGGCTCGGCGACCCCGTCCGCGACCTGCCGCGCGAGTTCACGCGGCGGCGCTGCCCGCGGCGTGACGGACGTCCGCGTGTTCTGTGGCGGGTGCCTCGTTGTGCGAGCGTGCCGGCGTACGCAGCCGAGCCCGACGCCGGCGACGCGTATTGCGGGCGCGCGTGGCGTTCAGGGACTGGCCGCTCGTCGTCATCACCGACGACGCGGAGCGTGCGGCCGCGAGCCCGATGAACTTCCTGTGGACGACGTTCACGCGGTTCGAGCCGGCCGCCGACATTCACGCTGCCGAACGACGCATCGTCCGCAACCACATCGCGTATCGCGGTCCGATTGTCATCGACGCGCGGTTGAAGCCAGGGTTCCCGAAGGAGCTGGCGTGCCGCGACGACATCGCGCAGCTCGTGACCCGGCGGTGGAAGGAGTACTTCCCGTCAGGAAAGGTCGAGATGGGCGATTCGGAGCGGGCGCACCTCGACTAGCGTGGTTTTCGCATCGCTGTGGATGCAGTGATGAGTTTCGGGTTATGAGTAATGAGGCTGTTCGGGCGGTTCTAGTTCAAAACTCACCAGTCAGAACGGCAAACTGCTCTCTAGTGCAGCGCGTGGGGCGCGGCGAGCGTGAACGGCGCGATCTGCGCGTCGAACTTCTCGCCGTCGGCCGTCACCATCTGGTAGCTGCCCTGCATCGACCCGACGGACGTTTTCAGCGGACAATAGCTGGTGTACTCGAACGAGCCGCCCGGCGAGAGCACCGGCTGTTCGCCGACGACGCCCGGCCCTTTCACGCGCTCGACCTCGCCGTCGGCGCTGGTGATGATCCATTCGCGCGAAACGAGCTGCGCGTCTTCCGAGCCGACGTTCGAGATACGGATGTGGTAGGCGAACAGATACTGACAGTCGCGTGGAGAGCTGCGCTCGGGGAGGTACGTAGCTCTTGACCTGGATGCGGATGCCGCGCGTCGTCGTATCGCTCATGTTGGTTGGCGGTCAGGAGATGGATTCGTGGTCGAGTGGGATCCGGACCGCCAGCCACCAACCACTGACCATCACGTGATTGTATGGCGAACCTGAACTTTCGGGTGATGCCACAGGGGCGAGCGCCTCAGCGGTACTGCGGTGCAGTCGGCCCAGGCCATGGAGTCTGACGAAGAAAAAGGGTGTCGGCCTCGGCCGCGTGGCGCGAAGCCCGCGAGCTCGTGTGGGCGCACCGCCGCCGGCTCGGTCTCGGCCTGGGGCTGATGCTCGTCGGCCGGCTCGCGGGCCTGGTGCTGCCTGCCTCGTCGAAGTGGCTCATCGACGAAGTCATCGGACAGAACCGCACCGATCTGCTCGTTGCCGCTGGCGCTCGCGGCCGGCGCGGCGACGCTCGTGCAGGCGATGACCGCCTTCGCCTCTCGCAGATCCTCGGCGTGGCAGCCCAGCGCGCCATCACCGACATGCGCAAGCGCGTACAGGCGCACGTCATGCGCCTGCCCGATCCGCTATTTCGACTCCACGCAGACCGGCGTCCTCGTCTCCCGCATCATGACCGACGCGGAAGGGCTCCGGAACCTCGTCGGCTCTGGCCTCGTTCAGCTCGTCGGCGGCTTCGTCACCGCGCGTCATGGGCATGGGCGTGCTTTTCTGGCTGAACTGGCGGCTGACCACGATCACGCTGCTCGTGCTCGGCGCGTTCGGTGGCGGCATGGCCTACGCGTTCCGGACGCTCCGGCCGCTGTTCCGCGAACGCGGAAAGATCAACGCGGAAGTCACCGGCCGGCTCACCGAAGCGCTCGGCGGGATTCGCATCGTCAAGTCCTACACGGCGGAGAAGCGCGAAGCGATCGTCTTCGCGCAAGGGGGCGCACCGGCTGTTCCGGAACATCGCGAAGTCGATGACCGGGCGTGTCGGCCACCACCGCCGGCAGCACCGTGGTCGTTGGAATCATCGGCGTGCTGATGATCTGGCTCGGCGGGCGCGCGATCATCGCCGGCGAGATGACGCTCGGCGATCTGATCATGTACATCTTCTTCATCGGGCTGGTCGCCGCGCCGCTCGTGTCGATTGCGTCGATCGGGACGCAGATCACGGAGGCTCTCGCCGGACTCGATCGCATCCGCGAAATCCTCGACATGCCGACCGAGATCGACGAAGACGCACGGCGCGCGCCGGTCGATCGACATCCGACGGCGAGGTGACGTTCGAGGACGTCTGGTTCGAGTACAACGCCGGGCCAGCCCGGTGCTGCGCGGCGTCTCGTTCCGGGCGGCTCCAGGCACGACGACCGCGCTCGTCGGCTCGAGCGGGTCGGGCAAGAGCACGCTGATCAGCATCGTGATGGCGTTCAATCGGCCGACGAGCGGACGTGTGCTCGTGGACGGCGTCGATCTCGAGGACGTCAAGCTGACCGACTATCGCGAGCAGCTCGCGTCGGTGCTGCAGGACAACTTCCTGTTCGACGGCACGATCGCCGAGAACGTCGGCTATGCCAAGCCGGGCGCCACGCTCGGACGAGATCGAGGAGGCGTGCCGCATCGCGCACTGCGACGAGTTCATCAATCGGTTTCCCGGACGGCTACGCAGACGATCGTCGGCGAGCGCGGCATCAAGCTGTCGGGCGGGCAGCGGCAGCGCGTGTCGATCGCGCGGGCGATTCTCGCCAACCCGCGCATCCTGATTCTCGACGAGGCGACCTCGAGCCTCGACAGCGAGAGCGAGCAGATGATTCAGGACGGGCTGCGGCGCCTGCGCTCCGGCCGCACGACGTTCGTGATTGCGCACCGCCTGTCCACGATCCGCAGCGCCGACCAGATTCTGGTGCTCGAAGCGGGCGAGATCGTCGAGCGTGGCACGCACGTCGGAGCTGCTGGCGCTGAACGGGCGCTACCGGCAGCTGTACGACAAGCAGTACCGGTTCGAGACGGATCGCTTCATCAACCCGGGGAGGACTTCACGCCGGAGCCGGAGAAGCCGCCGCGTGCCGCCGCCGCGTGTGGGCACGGCGCTCTGAGCACAGTCGTCTGCGATTCGACGGATTTACGCTGAAGGCGAATTGCGACGCCGCAGTCGCCTGACGGAGATGCTGACACAGCTGACGCACGTAGTTGATTTCCGGATTCTCGGCAGCGAAATGCAGTTCGTCGAAGTCGAGCTCGATCCCGGCGAGAGCGCGGTCGCCGAGGCCGGCTCGATGATGTACATGACGTCCGGCATCGAGATGGAGACCATCTTCGGTGACGGCAGCCAGCAGCGGTCGGGCGTCATGGGCGCGCTGCTCGGCGCCGGCAAGCGACTGATCACCGGCGAGAGCCTGTTCATGACCGTGTTCACCAACGGGGCCAGCGCAAGCAGCAGGTCGCGTTCGCGGCGCCGTACCCCGGCAAGATCCTGGCGATGGATCTTGAGCCAGCTCGGCGGCGAGCTGGTGTGCCAGAAGGATTCGTTCCTCTGCGCCGCGCGCGGCGTGTCGATCGGGATCGCGTTTCAGCGGCGAATCGGCGTCGGCCTGTTCGGCGGTGAAGGCTTCATCATGCAGCGGCTCACAGGAGACGGCCTCTGCTTCGTGCACGCGGGCGGCACGGTGCACCCGGTCGAACTCGGCGCCGGCGAGACGCTGCGCGTCGATACGGGATGCCTCGTTGCGCTGCAGCCGTCGGTCGGCTACGACATCGAGTACGTCGGGAAGATCAAGACGGCGCTGTTCGGCGGCGAAGGCCTCTTCTTTGCGACGCTCACCGGGCCGGGCCGGGTGTGGCTGCAGTCGCTGCCGTTCAGCCGGATGGCGGATCGCATCTACAAGGCGGCGCCAGCCGCCGGTGGCAGCCGGCGCGAGGGAGGCTCGATCCTCGGCGGGCTCGGCGATCTGCTGGATGGCGATTCGCGGTGATGTGGGCGGCGTAAATCCGTAGATTCCTTTCTCTCGCATACGTATGCGCGCTGCGTCTGTGCTGGTTACGGGGGCCAACGGCGAGATCGGCCACGGGCTGCTCGCGCGCCTGGCCGGCGAAGGCCGTTCGATCGTCACGCTCGACATCGCGCCGCTCGAGCCTGCGCTGGCGCGGCTGGTTCGCCGCGAGTTCACCGGATCGATCACCGACCGCGGGCTTCTCGAGCGCATCCTCGCGGAGTTCGAAATCGATCTCGTCTTCCACCTGGCCGCGCTGCTGTCGACGCGCGCAGAGTTCACGCCGGTGACGCGCTCACCAGGTCAACGTCGACGGCACGCTGAACCTGCTGGAGTTCGCGCACCACGAAGGCGAATCACACGGCCGGCCCGTCATCTTCCTGTATCCGTCGTCGATCGCCGCGTACGGACTGCCCGATCTCGACACGAAGATGCGCGCCGGGCCGGTTCGCGAGGACGAGTGGAACGACCCCGATGACGATGTACGGGTGCAACAAGCTGTACTGCGAGCACCTCGGGCGCTACTACGCGCGATCATTACAAGCAGCTCGCCGCCGATACCGCCCAGCGGTCGCGTCGACTTCCGGTGTGTGCGGTTTCCAGGTCTGATTTCCGCGATGACGCTGCCGTCCGGCGGGACGTCCGACTATGCGTCGGAGATGATCCATGCAGCGGCCCGCGGTGAGCCGTACTCGTGCTTCGTTCGTCCGGACACGCGCATTCCGTTCATGGCGATGCCCGACGCGATCGATGCGCTGCTTCAGCTTGCGTCGGCGCCGCGCGATCGGCTGACGAAGACGGCGTACAACGTGACGGCATTCAATCCAACGGCAGAGGAGATCTGCGACGTCGTGACGCGCGCGTTTCCACGCGCGGCCGTCACGTGGAGCGTCGACGAGAAGCGGCAGCGCATCGTCGATTCATGGCCGGCGGACGTCGACGACAGCGCGGCGCGTCGCGACTGGGGCTTTGCGCCACGCTACGACTTCACGCGTGCGTTCGACGAGTACCTGATCCCGACGATTCGAGAGCGCTACGGAAAGATTGCCGAAGGATCGGCGCGTACGAGGGACAGGTGAAGGAGGAAAGTGGACACAGAATGATCTGTGTCGAGATTTCGTCGCCGGGTGCGCCCGAGGTGCTGAAGCCGGTAAGCCGCGCAGATCCCGAGCCGGGTGCAGGCGACGTTCTCATTGCTGTCGCGGCCGCGGGCGTCAATCGTCCTGACGTGCTGCAGCGGCGCGGCCGTTATCCGCCGCCGCCCGGTGCCAGCGACATTCCCGGACTCGAGGTGGCCGGCACGGTAGCGGCCGTTCGGCGACGGTGTGAGGGATGGCGACCGGGTGATCGCGTGTGCGCGCTCGTCAGCGGCGGAGGCTACGCCACCTGTGTGTGGCGCCGGCGCCTCAGTGCTTGCCGCTCCCGGCGTCGCTCGACTTCGTTGCGCGGCGCGCGGTTCCCGAAACGTTCTTCACCGTCTGGACCAACGTGTTCGAACGGGGTCGGCTGAAGCGGGGTGAGGCAGCGCTCTTTCACGGGGGCACGAGCGGCATCGGCACGACGGCGATCCAGCTCGCGACGGCGCGCGGTGCGCGGGTATTTGCCACGGCTGGTTCCGACGAGAAATGCCGCGCATGTGAAGCGCTTGGAGCCGAGCGTGGCATCAACTACCGCACAGAGGATTTCGTCGAAGGTCGATCCAGGAGCAGACGACCGGCCGAGGCGTCGACCTGATCCTCGACATCGTCGGCGGCGACTACTTCCCGAGGAACATTGCCGCGCTCGCGAACGACGGTCGGTCTCGTGCAGATTGGCCTGATGGGCACAACGGCGTCAGCCACAATCGATCTCAACCAGGTGCTGCGCCGACGCCTGATGATCACCGGCTCGACGTTGCGTGCGCACAGCTCGAAGAGAAGGGAGCCATTGCGCGGCGCTGCGCCGGAGGTCTGGCCGCTCCTCGAAGCGGCCGCGTCAGCCCGTCGTGTCACCGACGTTTCCGCTTGCGGAGGCGGCCGCGGCACATCGGCTCATGGAGTCGAGCGAGCATATCGGGAAGATTGTTCTGACGACCACGTCTTGAACCACGAAGGACGTCTACTCTTTGGGGAACAGGCAGCTCACACGGCTACACGAATGACGGCGAGTGACACTCGGCTCGTGTCCAGTCGGCCGGGAGATCCACGTACGACTGATCGAGTTCCTGGACAGAAGGACATCCGAGCAATCTGAGTGTTCGGATGAGATCAGTCGCGGAGGATCTCGATCGCTCGCGCGACGCCTGGCCCGCCGGCGGCTCCGAGACCGTACGCGTAGGCGCGACCGACGAGGACGGCCCTGGCGCCCAGACACAGCGCCTTGATGATGTCGCTGCCTCGTCGAATCCCTCCGTCAACCAGAACGTCCGCGCGGCCGTTTACTGCTTTCGACCACTTCCGGTAGAGCGCGCAATGTGGCGGATACGCCGTCGAGCTGCCGTGCACCGTGGTTCGACACGATGACTGCCGGCAGCGCCTTCGTCCACAGCGCGCTGCGCGTCCTCGCTGTGAGAACGCCCTTGACGAGGATCGGGCCACCCCAGACCTCGCGAATCCATCCGAAGTCGTTCCAGGTGACCTGTCGTCTGCTCGAGGGCAGCGGTCGACGTCGAGGTAGGGCAGCGGCCTCTGACCTGGCGGAATCACGTTGGGGAAGTGCATCAGACCCCCGTCGCGCAAGAAGTCGATCAGCCATCGCGGTCTGGCCAGGAACTGCCCGAGGAAAGGGAGCCTCGCCACGCCGCCGATTAGCAGTTCCCGCATCCCGTTGCGCACGTCGCGCTCCCGTAAGCCTGCGACTGGGCGTGTCGATCGTGACGACGAGCGCGGAGAAGCCGGCTGCGCGCGCACGCGCAATGCCTGCGCGTGCTGCGTCATGCCCTCCAACGAGATACAGCTGATACCACGCCGGCCCACTGTGTTGCCGCCTTGACATCCTCGAGTCGACATCCCGATAGCGTCGAGAGCACGTAGATGGTGCCTGCTGCGCCCGCCTGCTGTGCGGCAACCTCTTCCCCTCGAGGGAAAGAACATGCGGCTGCTGCCCACCGGCGCGAGCAGGAACGGAAGATCTGATTGGGGTGCCAAGTACCGTGTGTGCGGAGCTCGCGCGCGGAACGGCGACGCACTGGCGCGGGCGGAATGTCACGCGTTCGAACGCACGGCAGTTCTCCCGAAGCGTGATCTCGCCTTCGGCTCCGCCGTCGATATAGTCGAAAACCACGCGGGGAAGACGACGTTCAGCGAGGCGCCGCAGGTCGCTGATATTGACGACGTGCGGCGCCGAAAGCCTCGACATATCCGGTGTCAGTCTGCGTAGACGACGGTACGGGTGCTGCGGTGGGCGCGAAGCACGTCCGACGTCAGCTGCTTGCTCAGGTACACCTTCGATTCGCGATTGTCGGCTGCGTTCACTTCGTACTTCACGACGTCGAACTCGAGCTGATCGAGCGTACCGCGCATGTCGTAGAACTTGTTCTTGGTCTTGACGACTACTTCGTGAAAGCCCGCCGAATGGGCCCATGCCTCCGATTCCTCGGTGAGCGCACGGAAGTGTCCCTGACCGCGCCAATCGCGGCGTGTGCCGCCGATCCAGCTGTAAAGAACCTTGCGATCGTCGAAACGAACGCACCCCTGCAGCCGCTGCAGGAGATCACGCAGCTTCGGCTCGTTTTCGATGGCGTGCAGCTGGTGTACGACCTTGAACGACACGGGCACCACCGTTCCAGGGTCGTCGGGCAGCGGCGCCTCCGCCATCAGGATGAGGAACTCGCGTTCCTGCAGTCGTCTGCGTTATCTCGTCGGCGGTCTTCTTCCGCGGGAATTCCCCGAAGAACTCTTCGATGTACTGGATTTCGAGCGCGCCGCGCTCGAGAGGGTACTGCTTGATCAGGTATTCCAAGGAGTTTCCGTCCCCCTTCATGCTAGAGCATTTTCGGACCGGCTCGCGCGTGCGTTGTGCAGAATCGCCGCAATCGCGAGCCGAGGCATGTGTCTTGCTCCGCTGTTTCCCGGAAGAGGTGATCCATGGCAAGAGCGATAACTGTTGCGCTCGGCTGCCTGTTGGCCGTGGCACCGGCGCTGGCCCACCATGGGCCATCCGTCCTCGATACGGTCCGCCTGACCCAATCCGTGATGGCGGGCGGTCAGGTCCTGGAGCCGGGAACATACGAGATGCGGCTCACGGGAGAACACGTGGACCCGCTGCCGGGTCACGAAGGCGAGCGGTTCTTGGTTTTCCTACCGATCGCCGGTCGGTAGCTGGTAGCTCGGTAGCCGGAGGCCTTTAGGCTTCCGGTTGCTACCAACCACCAACCACGAGCTAGTTGTCGTAATACAGCGAGAACTCGTGCGGATGCGGGCGGAGCCGAATGGGATCGAGCTCCTTCGACCGTTTCCACTCGACCCAGGTCTGAATCAGATCCTCGGTGAACACGTCGCCGCGAGTCAGGAACTCGTGGTCCTTTTCGAGCGCGTTCACCGCTTCCTCGAGCGAGCCAGGCGTGGTCCGGACTCCCATCTCACGCATTTCGCCGCGCGTCATCTCGTAGATGTCCCGATCGAGCGGCTTGCCTGGATCGATCTTGTTCTGGATGCCGTCGATCATGGCCATCAGCATCGCAGACCAGGCCAGGTAGCCGTTGCAGCTCGGATCCGGGCATCGGAATTCAAGCCGCTTCGCCTTCGGGCTCTTCGAGTACATCGGAATGCGGATAGCGGCGGATCGGTTGCGAGCCGAGAGCGCGAGGTTGACCGGCGCCTCGAAGCCAGGCACCAGCCGTCTGTACGAGTTGGTGGTCGGGGCCGCGAACGCAAGAATCGCAGGGGCATGCTTTAGCAGCCCGCCGGCCGCGTTGAGCCCCATTGGACTCAGCCCCGCATATCCGTCGCCTGCGAAAAGCGGCTGGCCGCCCTTCCACAGTGACGTGTGCGAATGCATGCCGCTGCCGTTGTCCTCGAAGATCGGCTTCGGCATGAACGTCACCGTTTTGCCGTGACGTCGCGCGACGTTCTTGCAGATGTACTTGTACCACATGAACTGGTCGGCCATCGTGAGCAGCGGCATGAACTGCATGTCGATCTCGCTCTGTCCGGCCGTGGCGACTTCATGATGGTGAGCTTCGACGATGATGCCGATCTTGCGCATCTCGTACACCATCTCTCCGCGGAGATCGTGGAACGTGTCGGTCGGGCTCACAGGAAAGTAGCCACCCTTGAAGCTGGGCTTGTAGCCGAGATTCGGCTCCTCGATGCGTGCGGTGTTCCAGGCGCCTTCGACCGAGTCGATCTCGTAATAGCCGCGATGCTGGTTCTGCTCGTACCGCACCTCGTCGAAGATGAAGAACTCGGGCTCCGGTCCGATGTAGCAGGTGTCAGCGATGCCCGACTCTTTGAGGATATTCCTCGGCCTTACGCGCCACGTGCCGCGGGTCGCGGGTGAAATCGCGTCGAGTTACGGGATCCACGACGTTGGCGATGACGCTGACCGTCGGTCTCGAGAAGAACGGATCGAGCCGCGTTGTCGCGGCATCGGGAACGGCCATCATGTCGGATTCGTGAATACCCATCCATCCCCGGATGGAAGATCCGTCAAATCCGAGACCTTCCTCGAAGGTGCCCGTGTCGAGGTGGTCGATGGGAAACGAACAGTGCTGCCAGCTGCCCAGTAGATCCACGAACTTCAGGTCCACCATCTCGGCCTGCTGCTTCTTGGCGAAACTGAAGAAATCCGCCGGCGTCTTGGGAAAATCGTCCGCCTTCATGCGCTGCTCCTTCCGCCAAAGGAAGGCGGAAGCATAGCGGATCAGTCGTCCGTTACGCCATCGACATCGAGGAGTGTGTCAGACAGCGACAGGCTCGTACGACAAATTTGGCGTGAGCCACCGCTCGACGTCGGCGAGGCTGGCTCTCTTTCGATGTGCGTAGTCCTCCACCTGATCGCGCCCGATGCGACCGACCGTGAAGTACCTCGCGGCGGGATGGGCGAGGTAGATTCCGCTCACCGATGCGGCCGGGGCCATTGCGAAACTCTCGGTAAGAGAAATGCCAGCGCGTTCGGCCTGCAGCAGGTCGAAGAGCTTGCGCTTCTCGCTGTGATCGGGACACGCAGGGTAACCGAAGGCTGGCCGGATGCCACGGTATCGCTCGGCGATCAGCTCCTCGTTCGTGCGGCGCTCGTCCGCGTCGTAGCCCCATTCGCGGCGAACGTGCGCGTGAAGGTATTCGGCGAACGCTTCGGCGAGGCGATCCGCGAGCGCCTTGACCATGATGGCGTGATAGTCGTCGTGGTCGCGCTCGAACGCCGCCACGAGTTCGGATGCGCCATGTCCGGCCGTGACGGCGAAGGCACCGACGAAGTCGGAGAGCCCGCTGCTGCGCGGAGCGACGAAATCGGCCAGGCACAGATTGCGAGCGGCCTCAGGCATCTGCTCCTGCTGTCGCAGCATGTTGAAACGCAATAACTCTGATCGGGGATCCGGGATCAGGGATCCGGGATCCGATTCCCGAGGATCAGGGATCCTGGATCCGGCATCCGATCCCCGATCCCCGATCCCGGATCCCGGAGAGTAGATCACGATGTCCTCGCCGTCGGTATTAGCTGGCCAGAACCCGTACGCTCCTCGCGGCGTGAGCAGTCGATCGGCGACGATGCGGTCGAGCAGGGCGCGGGCGTGGTCGTACAGCTCGCGTGCTGCGGCGCCGTATCGTGGATGGTCGAGGATGGCCGGAAAGCGTCCCTTCAGCTCCCATGCTGTGAAGAAGAACGTCCAGTCGATATACGGCACGAGCTCTTCGAGCTTCACATCGTCGAGAAGTCGCAGACCGGTGAACTGCGGGCGGGCAATCGTCTCGGGTGTCCAGTCAAGGACGAGCCGGGCGGCCCGCGCTGCGCTCCACGGCAGCAGCGGACGGTGCTTGAGCGCCGAGTGCTGCAGGCGGATCCGGTCCTGCTCGGTTCGGTTGGCCGCGATGAAAGGCGCCTTTTTCGTGTCACTGAGAAGGCTGGTCACCACGTCCACCGCCCGCGATGCGTCGGCGACGTGGACAACCGGCTGCGTGCGCTCGGGCGCAATCTTCACCGCAGTGTGCTGGCGGCTCGTCGTTGCGCCGCCAATCAATAGCGGAATCGTGAGACCCCGGCGCTCCATTTCGCGTGCGACGAACACCATTTCGTCGAGCGACGGTGTAATCAGCCCACTCAGGCCGACGAGGTCGGCCTGCTCATCGACGGCGGTCTGGAGAATCCTGTCGGCTGGGACCATGACGCCGAGATCGACCACCTCGTAGTTGTTGCATCCGAGAACGACGCCGACGATGTTCTTTCCGATGTCGTGGACATCGCCCTTGACCGTGGCCATCACGATCTTTCCGGACGAGCGCCGTGATCCCGATTGGCGCTTTTCCTCCTCCATGTATGGAAGCAGGTACGCGACGGCCTTCTTCATGGCGCGGGCGCTCTTGACGACCTGTGGCAGGAACATCTTGCCTGCGCCGAACAAGTCGCCGACCACTTTCATGCCGTCCATCAGTGGTCCCTCGATGACATCGAGTGGCCGCCGAGTCTTGATGCGCGCCTCTTCGACGTCCTCTTCGAGGAAGTCCACGATTCCGTGGACCAGTGCATGGGCGAGCCGCTGCTCGACCGGGACCGCCCGCCACGACAAGTCGTGCTCTTTGCGTGCCGGGTCGCCTTTGACGGTTTCCGCGAACTGCACGAGCCGTTCCGTGGCGTCCGGCCGGCGATTGAAGATCACGTCTTCGACGCGTTCGAGCAGGTCGGGCGGAATGTCTTCGTAGACTGTGAGTTGGCCAGCGTTGACGATGCCCATGTCGAGGCCGGCTTTGATGGCGTGGTACAGGAATGCCGAATGAATCGCTTCGCGGACGACGTCGTTGCCGCGGAATGAAAACGACAGGTTGCTGATGCCTCCGCTCACCTTGACGCCTGGGCAGCGCGCCTTGATGGTGCGTGTCGCCTCGATGAAATTGACGGCGTAGTCGTTGTGCTCTTCGAGGCCCGTGGCAATTGCGAGTACGTTCGGATCGAAGATGATGTCCTCCGGATCAAATCCCGCTCGATCGACGAGCAGGCGGTAGGCGCGCTCGCAGATTTCCACCTTGCGTGCGATCGTGTCGGCCTGACCGCGCTCATCGAACGCCATGACGACGACGGCAGCCCCGTAGCCGTGGACGAGTCTGGCCTTGTGCAGGAAATCCTGCTCGCCTTCCTTCAGGCTCAGCGAGTTGACAATCGGCTTTCCCTGCACGCACTTCAGCCCCGCTTCGATGACGGACCATTTCGAGCTGTCGATCATGAACGGAAGGCGAGTGATCTCCGGCTCGGTTGCAATGACGTTGAGGAACGTCGTCATGGCCGCCTCGGAGTCGAGCATCCCCTCGTCCATGTTGATGTCGAGGATGTTGGCGCCGCCCCGGACCTGGCTGAGGGCGACGTCGGCGCCTTCGACGAACTGTCCGGTGGTAACAAGGCGGGCGAATCGCTTGGAGCCGGTCACGTTCGTGCGCTCCCCGATCATGATGAAGTTGCTGTCGGGGCGGATCGTTAGCGTTTCAAGGCCGGCGAATCGGGTGAACTGATCGGGGATCGGGGATCGGGGATCGGGGATCGGGGATCGGGGATCGGGGATCGGGGAATCGGAAATCTTCGCGGATCCCCGATCCCGGATCCCGGATCCCGGCCTTGGGCGCGGGGGAAGTCCATCGATGGCCGCTGCGACCGCGCGAATGTGATCAGGCGTGGTGCCACAACAACCCCCGAGGATGTTGACGAATCCCGATTCCGCAAAATCGCGCAGGAGCCGCGCGGTGTCCGGCGGCAACTCGTCGTACTCACCGAACGCGTTTGGCAGTCCGGCATTCGGATAGCAGGTGACATAGCACTCGGCAATCCGCGCGAGGTCGGCCAGATACGGCCGCATCTGTTCGGCGCCGAGCGCGCAGTTCAGGCCGACGCTGAAGGGGCTGGCGTGTCGAATCGACACGTAGAAGGCGTCGAGCGTTTGTCCCGACAGCGTGCGGCCGCTCCGGTCCGTGATCGTCGCCGAAATCATCAGCGGCAGCGCGGCGCCACGTTCGTCGAAGATGTCGAGAATTGCCGCGATCGCTGCCTTCGCATTCAGCGTGTCGAAGATCGTCTCGATCAGCAGCACGTCCACGCCGCCATCGATCAGCCCCCGAGCCTGGTCCCGGTAGGCGTCGCGCATCTGGTCGAACGACACAGCGCGCAACGCGGGATTATTCACATCCGGCGAAATCGACAATGTGCGGTTCGTCGGTCCCATCGCTCCGGCAACGAAGCGTGGCCGACCCGGCGTTTTCTCGGACCAATCGTTGGCCGCCGCCTTTGCCACGCGCGCGCCCTCGAGGTTCAGCTCGTACGCGAGCGCCTCGAGGCCGTAATCGGCTTGCGCGATTGCGGTGCTGCTGAACGTGTTGGTTTCGATGATGTCGGCGCCGGCTTCGAGATACGCGCGATGGATGTCGCCAATCACGTCGGGACGCGTCAGCACGAGCAGATCGCCATTGCCTTTCAGCTCGCGCGGATGATTGCGGAACCGTTCGCCCCGGAAGTCGTCCTCTGTGAGCCTGCGGCGCTGGATCATCGTGCCCATTGCGCCGTCAAGGAGCAGAATGCGTGTCTCGAGCAGGGCGCGCAACCGTGCGGCTGTGGTCATCATCGGCCTTCCGATTTGGGTTGGGACCGCCGGGTCCGCTTCGCGGCAACCGGTTTACGTACGTGTGACGGATGTTGCCCGGCAGGTCCGTCCGGTCTCGGACCCGGCTGCCCTGGTTTCGTGCCCGAGCCAATCAGCACGACGAACGGATCGCCGCTTTGCTTCGCACCAACATGAGCACGTGCGTCCCGAAGTCCAGCTTCCTGAAGAAGGCGTTCCAGCTCGGCTTCGCTGAAGCCCAACCACCTGTCGCCGAATTTGGTCGTCACCCATTGCTGATCGTGTTTGCGAAGGTCGAGCACGAGCAGCCGGCCGCCGGGCCTGAGGACGCGAACCGCTTCGGTGAGCGCTTCGTCCGGCGCGGCGGCATGGTGCAGCGACTGGGACAGCAGGGCGACGTCTACCGAGCAGTCGCGTAGTGGAAGCCGTGAGAGATCCCCTTTCTTCCACTGCACGTTCGTCACGCGACGCCGCGCAGCCAGCGCCCTTGCACGCTCCAGCACTTCGTCGGATCGATCGATGCCGTAGACCGTCCTCGCCCAGCGCGCTGCTTCGAGCGTCAGATAGCCGTCGCCGCAGCCGATATCTGCGACCTCGAGCGGGGGCAGCAGGTGACCGAGCGCCCGCGCCCACGCCGCCCAGCTGCGGCCAGGGACGAGCTGACGGATGTCTCCATGCGTCTCGAAGTTCTCCTTGCGATGCCTGAGCACCTCCTGCAGACGCGCTTCATCCTGTTGTACAGCCGCATCTGCGGACGCGTCGGCGAACTGCCCCTCGAGCAGACTCCAAAGTGGTCCCTGCGCGCCGACGCTGCCATTCTCGGCGGCGAGCCGGTAGTAGACGTATCCGCCCTCCGGCTCTTCGGTCACGAGCCCCGATTCTCTGAGAAGCCCCAAATGGCGAGAAACCCCGGACTGTGCGACGCCAAGGATGCCGGTCAACTCGCTGACATTGAAGCGATCCTGCGCGAGCACGCGCAGCAGCCTGAGGCGGGTGCCGTCGGCCAGCAGGCGAAAGAGAGCAGAGGCGCGCTGCACTACATCTATAAATCTACATACATTGATATGACATCGTCAATTTCCGTGCAGCTCTGCGCCTTTTCGCGCATAATCAGATTCCACACGCGCGCCCCGCACGGGCCCCACACATTCCCCAACGAAAGGACTGTCGTCAGCTATGGGATCAGCAGCACTGTTTGAAGCCGCCAAAAGTATTCGCGATTGGTCACTGAACGAGGGCCGCGCCTCGACCTTGAACGGCAAGTCCAACGGCAAGGCCGTCGAGGCCTACGCCTCGCTCGTGTTCAACGACAAGGTGCAGCAGGACCGGCTGCCCAAGCCCGTGTATCGCGCTCTCCGCGCGACGATCACCAAAGGCGAGCCACTGGATGCCGCAACCGGTGACGCGGTGGCGACGGCGCTCAAGGAGTGGGCGGTCGAGCACGGGGCGACGCACTACACGCACTGGTTCCAACCCATGACCGGCATCACGGCCGAGAAGCACGATTCCTTTTTCTCGCCGACCAACCAGGGAACGGCGATCATGGAATTCCGCGGCAAGGAGCTGATCAAGGGGGAGCCCGATGCGTCGAGTTTTCCGTCCGGGGGAATGCGCTCCACGTTCGAAGCCCGCGGCTACACGGCCTGGGATCCGACGAGCCCGCCGTGGCTGCATGTCAGCAGCAACAGCGCAACGCTAGTGATCCCAACCGCGTTCGTGAGCTGGACGGGGGAGGCGCTCGACAAGAAAACCCCGCTGCTGCGTTCGATGGAAGCGGTTTCGAAGCAGGCGGTGCGCGTCCTCAAGCTGTTTGGCTCGACTGCCGAGCGCGTGTTCTCGACCTGCGGTCCCGAGCAGGAGTATTTCCTGATCGATCGGAACTTCTACTTCGCCCGGCCCGATCTGATTAACGCGGGGCGCACGCTCTTTGGCGCGAAGCCGCCGAAGGGGCAGGAGATGGAGGACCAGTACTTCGGGTCAATCCCGGAGCGCGTGCTCGCGTGCATGGCCGAGGTGGAGCTCGAGCTGTTCAAGGTCGGCGTGCCGGTGAAGACGCGGCACAACGAGGTCGCGCCCAGCCAGTACGAAATCGCGCCAGTGTTCGAGAACGCGAATCTCGCGGTCGATCACCAGATGATGACCATGGAGACGCTGAAGCGAATTGCGCCGAAATACGGCCTCGAGTGCCTGCTGCACGAGAAGCCTTTCGCCGGCGTCAACGGCTCGGGAAAGCACAACAACTGGTCGCTGTCCGACGAATTCGGCAACAACCTGCTGAGCCCGGGCGACACACCGCACGACAACATGCAGTTTCTGGTGTTCTGTGCGGCCGTGATCCGTGCGGTCGACAAGTGGCAGGGGCTGCTGCGCGCCAGCATCGCCAGCGCGGGCAACGACCATCGGCTCGGCGCCAACGAGGCACCGCCGGCCATCCTGTCAATCTTTCTGGGCGACATGCTCACTGACATCTTCGACCAGGTCGAGAAGGGGACCGCCAAGTCGACGAAACAGGGTGGAACGCTCGACATCGGCGTGAGCGTGCTGCCGAAGCTGCCGCGAGATGCCGGCGACCGCAATCGCACCAGCCCGTTCGCGTTCACCGGCAACAAGTTCGAGTTCCGTGCAGTGTCGTCCGGACAGAACATATCGTTTCCCAACACGGCACTGAATGCGGCGATGGCCGAATCGCTCGACTACGCAGCGACAACGCTGGAAACGGCGACGGCCAAGGGCGAGGAGTTGAACAAGGCGGTCGGCAAACTCCTGACGAAGATCATCAAGGAGCACAAGCGGATCATCTTCAACGGCAACAATTACGCGCCCGAATGGGAAAAGGAAGCCGGCAAGCGCAAGCTCCTCAATCTGAAGAACACCGTGGACGCGCTGCCGCAGCTGATCACGAAGGAAGTGACCGGTCTCCTGGACAAGTACAAGATCCTCAACGAGCGCGAAGTACACGCCCGATACGAGGTCTTTCTCGAGAACTACAACAAGACCGTCAACGTCGAGGGGAACCTGATGGTTCTGATGGCGAACCGCTACATCATGCCCGCCGCGCTGGAATACCTGAAGCAGATCGGCCAGAGCGTCGCCGCCGTCAGAAGCGCTGGAGGATCGACAACACAGGGCAAGAAGCTGCTAGCCACGTATGCGAAGCTCGTCGACCGCTTCAAAACAGAAGCGGACAAGCTCGAATCGCTGCTCGATCACAGTGGCGGTTCCGCCGAAAAGCACGCTAAGTACATGCGCGACAAGGTAATTCCCGCCATGGGCAAGCTGCGCGAGCTCGGCGATCAGATTGAAGTGCTCACCCCGCACGAGATCTGGCCGCTCCCGACGTACCGGGAGATGTTGTTCGTCAAGTAGTAGCAGTAGGCAGTAAACAGTAGGCAGTTCGAGGAAAGGGCCGGCCGTGTGCCGGCCTTTTCTTTTCGGTTAAGGGCCGGAGGCCTGAAGGCCTCTGGCTACCACCAAAAAACCCGCCACTACCAAAAACCCGCCACGATCGCTCTCGTAGGACTAAATGCCTATACCCCGAGCGCATAGCCCGCAGCCGCAATCGCTCCTCGTCATCGATGTAAACAATCACGGCTGGCGACGAAAGTGGTACTCATCCTGCAAGGTGGCGGGGTGACCTTGGCTGCCATACGGCTGGCGTGGACTAGCGGCCCGGGATCTACGGCCAATCGTTCGCGGCGATCCAAAAATTCGTACGGCGTTGTGCGCGAGGCTCTTCCTTGCTTTTCGCATTGAGCACCAGGTCATGCTCGACGTCACAAATGCCTTCGTGGAGGGGCTGGTGACCGGGGCAGTGACCTCGGGACGGTCCGCGACCCGGGCCTCTTGCGGTGCTGCCTGGTCGGTTCGCGGCGTTCTGACCTGCCATTCGAACCCAAGCACGTTCAGAAGGCGTGGCACCGAACGAGGCAGGTCGCGCAGCGGCGTGGTCCGCGGACGAGGCGTGTAACGACTTACGTCTTTTGAACCAGTCAATGAGCATGGGCATCCTTGAAAAGCTCCGGCCTCAGCCCCGATGGAAGCACACGGACCCGGCAGTCCGGGCGGCAGCCGTGTACGAAATCGGACCCGATGAAACCGAAACGCTCCATGCGCTTGCCCGCGAGGATGCGGAGGCGCGCGTCCGGCGCGCGGCAGTGACTCGTGTCGATGCCGCGGGAGTTCTTGCCGAAGTGGCGAGAACAGACCCGGACGAGGACGTTCGCGCAGAGGCCGTTCGCGGTCTCGCAGGGCTGGCGGCTGAGGCTGACGACCTCGCACAGGCACTGGATGCCGCACAACAACTCGTCGCTCTCGGCAGAACGAAAGAGCTCATGCTCGTGGCTCGCGACAGTTCGAATCCACACGTCCGCGGCGCCGTCGTCGACCTGCTGAGCGATTCGAAGGCGCTGTCGGCGGTGAGTCGGCAAGGGCGCGACAGTGCAACCAGGTTGCGGGCGCTCGAGCGGCTCCAGGATGCCGACGAGATTCTCAACGTTGCGCTCAAGGCAGAACACACAGACACGGCGGTGGCTGCGCTCGAACGATTGACAGACGTGAGCGCGCTGACAGAGGTCTCCCAGCGCGCCCGCAACAAGGTTGCCGGGCGGCGTGCCAGGGCAAAGCTGCGGCTGATGGTAGAGGAGTCACGCCCCTCGGCCGCCGCCGAAATTCCGATCCCCGCGGAGGACAGGCAGCGCGCGCTCGACCTGTTGCATCGCGCGGAGGGATTGGTCGCCCTTCCTGACCCGGACCAGGCCGGACGTGGATTGGCCGCCACACGCCTCGCATGGGCCGAGTTGCAGGCCGACGTCGAGCTCGACGCCGCGCTCGTGCAGCAGTTCGAGGCTGCCTCAGACGCTGTCCGCGAGGCGATTGCGGAGCGTCAACAGGAACGCGCAGCCGAAGAGGAGCGCGCCCGGACGATTGCGCGAGAGCAGGCGGATCGCAACGCGATTTGCGAGGAGATCGAGGGCCTCACGGGAGCGGCCGGAGCAGACCGGATCGCCGAGCTCAAGGTCCAGTGGGACAACCTGCCGCCGATGCCGTCAGAGTATGCCGCGCCCCTGACGCGCCGCTTCCAGGACGCCTGCCGGACGTTCGAGGACAGAGAGCGTCGCCGCCTGCTTGCGGAGGCTGCGACAGCAAGGCTGGAAACGCTGGCCACTGAGCTGGAACAGCTCTCCGCGTCCGAGCTGCCGCCTGACGATGTCATCGCGCGATGGCGCGGGCTGCGGCGCGATGCTGATGTCCTTCGCGATCACGCCCAGGCGAATCCGCACGCGGCGGAGCGCCTGGAGCGCGCCATGGCCCTTTTGGAGGAAAAGGAGCACCAGCAGGCCGCGATACGCGCCAAGCAGGGCCAGGATCATCTCCGGCGTCTCCAGCAGCTGTGTCGCCATGCGGAAACGCTGGCTGCCGCGGAGCAGATCACGTTGAAAGCAGGGACTCGCGCCCTGCGAGACATCCGATCCGCGCTCGACCATCGTCCCGCGCTTCCATCCAAGAAGGACTGGCAGGACATCCAGGCGCGCCTCGAAATGGCGCGCGCGAAGCTCGGTCCGAAGGTTCAGGAGTTGCGCGAAGCCGACGAGTGGCAACGGTGGGCGAACCTCCAGGTGCAGGAGGAGTTGTGTCGCCAGATGGAGGCGCTCAAGGACGAGCAGGATGCCGAAGCGGCGGCCCGCCGGATGCGGGGGCTGCAGAATCGCTGGAAGGAAGTGGCGCTGGCGCCGCCCGCCAAGGGCGAAGTTATGTGGCGCCGGTTCAAGACGGCGCAGGACGAGGTCTTCGCGCGGACGGGCGCGTTTTTCGCCGCGCAGGCCGAGGAGCGTGCTGTCAACCTGGCCAAGAAGCGGGCGCTCTGCGAGCGTGCCGCCGCGCTCGCCGAGTCCACCGAATGGGTCTCGACTGCGGTGGCGCTCCAGGCTCTGCAGGCCGAGTGGAAGACCATCGGACCCGTGACACGCGGGCATGAAAAGACCGTCTGGGAGAGTTTTCGCGGCGCCTGCGATCGCTTCTTCACGAGACGGCAGCAGGACCTCAAGCATCGGAAGGAGTCCTGGGCCGCCAATCTCGCCAGGAAAGAGGAACTCTGCGCAAAGGCCGAAGCCCTCGCGGACTCGACGGATTGGGACGGTGCAGCGGCACAGATTCGGCAGCTGCAGGCCGAGTGGAAGACGGTGGGTCCGGTTCAGAAGGCGAAATCGGAGGTCGTTTGGCAGCGGTTCCGTACCGCGTGCGATCGGTTCTTCGAACGGTTCAAGCACCGCGATCAGGTTGAGCTGGCTTCCAAGGCGGAGCCGCGCGCAGCGGTCATCAGGGAGCTGGAGCAGCTTCTGTCGCAGGACGGGTCGGCGGACGCCACACCGCCCGACGGCCTGTTTACCGTCATTCAGCAGGCGCGTGCACGATGGCAGCAGGCGCCCGAGTTGCCGAGGCAAATGCAGCAGGACCTGGCCGTGCGCTTCCACGAGGCGCTCGGCCGGCTGATGGCGGCGTGGCCTGCCGCATTCAGCGGGACCGATCTGGATCCCGAGGTCACCCGGCGCCGGATGGAAAAACTGGTAACGAGAGTCGAGGAGCTGACCTCTGCGTCAGGGAATCATTCCGCGCGGCTTACGCCGGCTGAACTGCTGGCACGGCAGTGGCGGGAGCGACTGGCGTCGAACACCATAGCGGGCGGACGCACTCCTGAAACCGACGAATCACGCTGGCGCGCGGCCGAACAGGATGTGCGAAATGTGCAGGCGCAGTGGACGCGGCTTGGTCCGGTGCCGGCTGACGTAGCCGGCCCGCTCAATGAGCGGTTCCAGCGCGCGTGCCGCCGTTTCTTCGAGCAGAGGAAGCGGGCCAATTAAGGAATTTCTGTGTCTCCGTGGCCCGTGGCTGCGTGAGGCCTAGCCTTCCAGGTACGTATATCCGTGTAACCCGTCCTCGTAGAACCGTAGCAGGCGGCCGGCACCCTCGTAGTCGATTCGGCCGCCGCGCACGGCCGTCTCGACGTCCGTGCGAAGCTTGCCCAGCAGGATTTCGGCGTCGAATTCCACGTAATCGAGCACCTCGCGAACCGTGTCGCCCTTGATGAGCGTGTCGAGTCGCGCGTCGCCGTTCGCATCGAGGCTGACGTGCACGGCGTGCGTGTCGCCGAACAGGTTGTGAAGGTCGCCCAGGATTTCCTGATACGCGCCGACGAGGAACACTCCAAGGTAGTAGGCGCCGCCGTTCATGGTGTGGAGCGGAAGCGTCTTCTTGACGTCGCGGCGGTCGACAAAGCGGTCCAGCTTTCCGTCGGAGTCGCAGGTGATGTCGCCAAGCACGGCGTGGTTGGTTGGCCGTTCGTTCAGCCGGTGAATCGGGACGACCGGAAACAGCTGCTTGACCGCCCAGGCGTCTGGAATCGACTGAAACAGCGAGAAATTGCAGAAGTATGTATCGGAGAGCTGCTCGTCCAGGTTCTGCAGATCCTCCGGCACCTCGCCCATCGTCTGGACGATCTTCTGGAGTCTCGTGCAGGTGGCCCAGAAGAGATTTTCTGCCGTGCTTCGCTGGTCGAGCGGAAGGTAGCCGCCATTGAACAGGCTGATCGCCATATCGAGCGCCTGTTGCGCATCGTGAAATGCCTCGAGCGCATTGCGGGCGGTGACGTTGTTGTAGGTCTCGACCAGGTCGATGAGCGGCTGCTCCCATTCGGGGTTCGCCGTGACCGGCACCTTCTCGTCGCCGAAACCGGAGACCCCCAGCACGTTGAACACGAGCACGCTGTGATAGGCGACGACGGCGCGCCCGCTCTCGGACACGATGGTCGGATGGGGAACGTCCGCCTCGTCGCACACCGTCTGGATGTGATAGACGACGTCGTTGGCGTACTCCTCGAGCGTGTAGTTCATGCTCGACTCGAAGTTCGTCTGCGAGCCGTCGTAGTCAACGCCCAGCCCCCCGCCGACATCCAGGTATTGCAGACCGGCGCCGAGTCGCGCGAGCTCCGTGTACACGCGCGCGGCTTCGTTCAGAGCCCCTTTGACAATGCGAATGTTAGTGATCTGGCTGCCCAGGTGAAAGTGGAGCAGCTTGAGGCAATCCTGCATGCCCCGCGCCTTCAGTTCTTCGAGGCCGCGCATGATCTCGGTCACCGTGAGACCGAACTTCGACCGGAACCCCCCGGACGACTGCCAGCGACCGCTGCCGCGGGCCGCCAGTTTGACGCGCATACCGATTTGCGGCCGAACGCCGATCTTCTCCGCGGTTTCGAGAATGAGGCCCAGTTCTGTGTATTTCTCGACCACCGGGATGATGTTGCGGCCGATCTTGAGGGCGAGCATCGCCGTCTCGATGAACTCGGCGTCCTTGAATCCGTTACAGATGATCGGCGTGTCGTTGTCGGCGAGCGCCACGACAGCCAGCAGCTCCGGCTTCGACCCCGCTTCCAGGCCGAACCGGTAGGGACGGCCGAAATCGAGCACCTCTTCGACGACCTGACGCTGCTGATTGACCTTGATCGGATAAACGCAGCTGTACCCGCCCTGATACTGGTTCTGCGAGATGGCGGACTGGAAGGCGGCGTGAATCTCACCCAACCGGTGCCTGAGGATGTCAGTGAAGCGAATCAGCACAGGTAGGCTGATGCCTCGAAGCTGCAGCCGATCCACCAGCTCCTTGAGGTCGATGGCGTGCGCGGGGTCTTTCGTCGGGTGGACCTGAAAGTGACCCGCGGTGTTCACCGAAAAGTATCCGTGACCCCAGCGCGGCACCTCGTAGAGCTCACTGGCGTCCTGTACGCTCCACGCTCTCGTTGACGATGTGCTCGCCACGGTCGGCGAAGGCCGCCCGTTGGTCATCGTGCTCATTGAAAGTTCATGATACGAGGTCTTTCGCCTTTAGTCTCTATCTTTTGCAGTCCCACGAAGAATTTTTCGGTCGCCGCGCGTTTGACCACAGCCCCCTGGTCGTACGAGCGGCGTGTCGTGAACGAGCCGAAGGCTTGGAACGATCCGAACGACTAGAATGGGGAACCGATGGCCGACCGCATTCCTTCGATCAAGCTGGTGCTCCTGCCGAAGGACACTAACGCCTACGGAACGATTTTCGGCGGCGCGATCCTGTCGCACATCGATCTCGCGTCGGCGGTGGAAGCCCGGAAGACCGCGACGCATCGATACGTGACGCGCGCCATGCGAGAGGTCGAGTTCCACGAGCCTGTGTTCGTTGGCGACGTCGTCAGCTTCTACACCGAGACGGTTCGTGTCGGCCGCACGTCTATTACGGTGCGAGTACTGGTGGAGGCCGAACGCTGGAGCGCCAACCCGATGGCGCCCCGTGCAACGGGGCACGGCGAGGTGGTCAAGGTGACGGAAGCCGAAGTCGTGCTGGTAGCGGTCGACAACCGCGGTCGGCCGGTCCCCATACGGCCCGAGCCGATGCAGGCCTAGATCAAGTAAAAAGTGCAAAGTAGAAAGTGGAAAAGTAAGTTGATAAGTACGTCGTCGGTCATGAAATGGGTGAGCACCAGGCGGAGTTCGCCGCCAGTGCCGTTTATCGACGCGCTGTTTGCCGGTACTGCGCCTGACGGCGGGCTGTACTTTCCCCAGCAATTCGATCCGCTGCCTGCATCGAGTCTGGAGCGTATCGAGTCTGCAGATCTCGCCGAGATCGGCACGATTGTCGGCACCCACCTGCTCAGAGGCGAGATCACCGAGCAGGATATGGGACGGATCGTGCGCTCCGCGCTCGACTTCGCGATTCCGCTGGTGCAGGTGAGCGACCGCGTCTGGGCGCTCGAGCTGTTTCACGGTCCGACGCTGGCGTTCAAGGACGTGGGCGCGCGCGTGCAGGCCCGGTTGCTCCATCACTTTACCGATGGGACCCCCCTCACCATCCTCGTGGCCACCTCCGGCGATACCGGCAGCGCGGTCGCGCAGGCGTTTCACGGCGTCCCTGATTCGCGCGTGTTCGTGCTTTACCCGGAAGGCCAGGTGACCGATGTGCAGGAAGCCCAGATGGCCTCACTGGGCGGCAACATCACTGCGGTGGCCGTCGCCGGCACCTTTGATGACTGCCAGGGTCTCGTCAAGCAGGCCTTCGCTGATCACGAATTGCGCAAACGAGTCTGGCTGACCCCGGCAAACTCCATCAATCTTGGGCGGCTCCTTCCACAGGTGATCTATTACTTCCTGCTGGCGCGTCTTGCTCGCCCGGCCGACGATGAGGGCCTCATCGTGTCCGTTCCCAGCGGAAATTTCGGCAACCTGACGGCGGGGCTCATCGCGAAGCGCATGGGTCTGCCGGTCCGTGGATTCATTGCCGCGACCAACGTCAACGATGTCGTGCCGCAGTATCTCCGGTCGGGGATCTACTCTCCACGAGCGTCGGTCCGCACGGTTGCGAATGCCATGGATGTGGGAGCGCCCAGCAATTTCGAACGCATCCAGGCGCTATATGACGATGACCTCGACCGCATGCGGGAGGACCTGGTGGGAGCCGCGTTCGAGGACACGGTCGTCGTCGCCGAGATAGGGCGGGTATATCGCGAACATGGATACCTCCTCGATCCGCACGGAGCCATCGCCTGGCTCGCGCGTTCAGCAGCGTCTGGCCCAGAGCCCGCGCGCAACAGGGGTATTCCTTGCCACCGCGCACCCGGCGAAATTCCTGGAAGTCGTGGAACCAGCGATCGGTCAGCGCCGTGCCGCTGCCTGCGACGCTCGCCGAGGCGCTGTCGCGGCCGCGCAGCAGCGCACGGCTCCGAGTGGACTATTCTGCGCTCGTGGATCTGATTCTGAGATGATGCCCGAAGTCGACACCTTCCGCCCCGAGCCTGGCACTCTGAGGACGCGCGACGAGATTCCTGACAAGTACAAGTGGGATCTCGGCTCGATCTGCCGCGACTGGGACGAGTGGACGGCCGCCTACAACCGGCTTGAAGTGGCCGTCGAAGCGTTTCCCACATTCCAGGGCACGCTTGCCGCAGGTCCGGACCAACTGCTGGCGGCGTTTCGCGCGATGGACGATATGGGTGCGCTGAGTTACCGCGTCTGGTACTTCGCGGCTCTTCAGTACGACGAAGATCAGCGCAACAACGACATCAATGCCCGTCGGCAACAGGTGCAGATTCTGTTCGCACGCCAGCAGCAGGCCAGCTCGTGGTTCAACCCGGAGGTCCTCGCCATCCCTTTCGAGACGATTCGTGGCTGGCTCGACGCGCGAGCGGACCTCTCGATCTACCGTTTCGCGATCGAAAGCCTTTTTCACGAACAGGAGCATGTGCTCGACAAGGACGGCGAACGCCTGCTGTCGTTTGCGGGTCGTTTCAACAGCGTTCCGCACGACAGCTACGCCGCGCTCACCACGGCCGACATGAAATTCCCGTCGATCACCCTGAGCACCGGAGAGCACGTGACGCTTAGCTACGGTCAGTACCGGGCCATACTCGAGACGAACAGGCACCAGGAAGATCGAGCGGCTGCGTACCGCACGTTTCACGGCGCCTACGCGGCCAACCAGAACACGTACGCAGCGCTCTACAGCGGCGTGCTGCAGCGCGACTGGTTTCACGCGCGTGCGCGGAACTACGCGTCCACGCTCGATGCCGCGCTGCACGGCAACAACATCCCGCCGGCGGTCGTCGAAAATCTCATCGCCGTCACGCGCCAGGGGGTGGAGCCCCTCCGGCGCTACCATCGGTTGCGACGCCGGGTGCTCGGGGTCGATACGTACCGTTTGTTCGACGTCTTCGTCCCGCTCGTCGAGCACGACGTGCGGTATCGCTACGATGAGGTCGGCGCGTGGATAGTGGAGTCGGTCGCGCCGCTCGGTCCCGAGTACCAACGCGAAGTTCGCCGTGCACTCGAGGAACGCTGGATCGACGTGTTCGAAAACGCGGGCAAGCGGCACGGGGCGTACTCCGCACCGGTGTACGGCGCGCACCCGTACATGCTGCTCAACTACAACGAGACACTGGATGCGGTGTTTACGCTCGCGCACGAGATCGGACATTCGATGCACACGCTGCTGGCGCATCGAACGCAGCCTTTCGTGTACGCGGGATACACAATCTTCGTCGCTGAGGTGCCGTCCACTCTCAACGAAGCATTGTTTCTCGATTTCATGCTGGAGCGTGCCAGCTCGCGTGCCGAGCGGACGTTCTGTTGCAGCACGCGATCGACAGCATCGCCGGAACGTTCTACACGCAGGTGCTGTTTGCGGATTTCGAGCTGCAGGCACACCGTCTCGTCGAGCAGGATCGGCCCGTCACTGCGGAGACGCTCAACGACGCATTTCGAAGTCTGGTGCGCGACTATTACGGCGACGCCATCGACGAGGAAGCCGTGTCGGCTGTGACATGGGCGCGGATCCCGCATTTCTTCAGCACGCCGTACTACGTCTACCAATATGCGACGTGCTTCGCGTCGACCGCGCGGCTGATGCAGGATCTGCGCGCGCCAGCGATCCGGCGCGGCGAGACGATGCCGTCGCGCGTTACCTGTCGCTGCTGCGCGCAGGAGGCAGCGACTACCCAATGACGCTGCTCGCCCGGGCCGGGGTCGATCTCAGTCGGCCCGACACCGTACACGCAGTCTGCACCGAACTCGATGCCCTGGTTGAGCGGCTGGAGCAGGAGTTGCCGGGCTGACGCGCACGCTGACGCGTGCGCGCTAACAGGACAGGTGCAGGTGTTTATACGAGGCGGGGCAGGTGGACCAGGATCTCCGTTCCCTGTCCGAGCGTGCTGCGACAGGCAATCCGCCCGCCATGGGCTTCGACAATCCATTTCGCGATTGCCAGGCCCAGTCCGGCGCCGCCCGAATGCGCCGTGCGTGCTTTGTCCGCCCGGTAAAAGCGGTCGAATACGCGTGGAAGATCGTCGGCACTTATACCGTTACCGGTGTCGCGTACGCGGAGGCACGCCTCATTCCCGTCGGGCCATACTTCCACGCTGATTTGCCCGCCAACCTTGTTGTACTGGATGGCGTTCGAACACAGGTTCGTGACCAGATCGGTGAGGCGGTCCCGATCGCCGACAACTGTCGCCGCATCGAGATGCGTATCGATGCTGATCCGCCTCTGTTCCGCCAGCGGCTGGACAATCCCCAAGGCGTCGCTTACGACCGGCGCAAGGCCAACCGGCGCACGCTGGAGCATCATTTCGGCACTGTCGGCGCGCGCCAGCGTGAGCAGTCGCTCGACGACCTGGCGCATGCGACTGGCGGCACGCTGCGCCGTATCGAGGCAGCGTCGGTACTCGTCCGTTGATCGCTCGCGGGTCAGCGCCCACTCGATTTCGGCCGAAATCGTGGCCAGCGGCGTGCGTAGTTCGTGTGATGCGTCGGCTGTAAATCGACGCTCGTTTTCCACCGCGAGGTGCAGGCGATCGAACGCCTGATTCAGCGCGAGCGCCACGTGCTCGAGCTCGTTCTCGGTCCGCTCGACGGCGATGCGTGCCGTGAAGTCGCCCGCAGTCATCGCGGCTGCCGCCTGCGCTGATCCGCGTGACCGGTGCCAATGCCCGTCCCACCAGGAACCAGCCACCCAGCAGCGACACGATCAGCGCCGCCAGACCGCCTGCGGCGGCGGTGCCGGCGAACGCGAGGACGTCCCGCCGGGTGTCTGCGAGATCGCGACCGACCAGTACCAGTGCGTCGCTGGCCCCCATCACCGTCAGCTCGCGCCGCCCATCGCGGGTACTGACGCCTGGACCTGCTGGCCTCGGAATGTCGAAGTCCCCCGGTGTACGGTCGATGAGCTCTCCTTCACGATTCCATACGGCGTAATACGTGGGCGACAACGCGGCTGCGCCGGGCGACAGCCGGTATTCGGTCGGCAGGACGAGGTCGAAATCGCCGAAAGCAGTCGGCCGCAATCCCTCCACCAGCGCGGCGGCGCTCGACCGAAGGCCTTCGTCGATGTCGGCCACGAGCGATCGCCAGAACAGGTAACAGACGGTGCCGGCGAACGTGGCAATGACAATCGCGAGGATCAGCGTGTACCAGAGCAACAGCCGGGCGCGCAGCGAGCTAAGCATCGATGATGTAACCCTCCCCGCGACGGGTCCGAATCACATCGGCGCCCAGCTTGCGACGAAGCGCGGCCACGTGGACGTCGACGACGTTCGAGAGCACGTCGGTATCTTCGTTGTAGATGTGTTCGCAGATCGTGGATCGCGCGACGACGGATCCGCGCGAGCGCGTGAGGAGCTCCAGAATGGCAAATTCGCGCGCCGTCAGTTCGATCGGAACACCAGCCCGAGACACCTGTCGCGCCGCGGTATCGATCGTCAGCTCGCCCAGTTGGAGTGTCGACACCGGATTTCCATAGGCGCGCCGAATCATTGCGTGGATGCGGGCGATGAGCTCCTTCAGCGCGAATGGCTTCGTGAGGTAATCGTCGGCGCCAAGATTGAGACCGCGCACGCGATCGTCGATCGTGTCGCGGGCCGTGAGGACGAGCACCGGCGTGCGGATCCCGTCGGCGCGAGCCGTCTGCAGCACCGTCCAGCCGTCGACGTGCGGCAGCATCAGATCGAGAATGACAGCGTCGTACGGCATCTCCCGGATCTTGAACAGCGCATCCTCGCCGTCCTCGGCCAGGTCGACGGCAAATGCCTCTTCCTCGAGGGCCCGTCGAAGCGTCTGCGCGAGATCGCGCTCATCTTCGGCGACGAGGAGCCTCACCGGTCGCGCCTTCGGTCCTCTTCTGGCTCGACACGCAGGTCGTCGAACCACGCCGTCGCGCCGCCGCCCGACCAGACGCCGACGCGGCCTGCGTCGGCGAAGGTGCGATCGCGCGCACGTATTACGCCGATGCCGCCCAACGATACCCGAATATCGTCATCGTCCTGCACGACGCGAACGCTGTGCCATGCCGACACGTCGAGCTCGAGCTCGTCTTCGTCGTCCAGTCTGATGCGATTACCGCGTACGACTCGATAGAGTGCTAGTTCCTGAACACGGAGATCGAGCGCCGCAAGATAGAAGTTCTCAGCGTCCTGATAGCGCCAGACGAGCCCGCCGACGCGTTCGCCGTCCAGGAGCTTGAGCCTCACCGACGCGCGCATTTGTGCCGGATGCGGCGTCTCGAGCACCGCCATTGAAAAGCCGCCGGCGGCGACGGAGTCCGCCAGATGCGTCAGGTAATGATTTGGTCCTTCGGCGCGAATCAGCCACTTGCCTGCGTTCTGCTGGCGCGCCACCGCAAAGGTGAGATTTGGAGGCGGATTGCCGATCGCATCCTCGTCGAAGGTACGGACGACGACTTGCGCGTTCACTCCCGCGAGCCCAAATGCGATCGAAGCGACGATCAGCAGCAACCGTATGCGGTTCACGGAACGTGTCGATTGTATCCGACCTTCGCGTGGCGACCGCGCGATCGCGTCTTCATCGTGCCTTCATGATCGGTGCATTAGGCTCGCGTGTCCCCTTGACGCCGATGTGTCGGGGCCATTTTCTCGGCCACGATAAAATGACCATTCTTCGAACAACCCTATGATCAGCGGACGCATAACTTCTATCCGGGTCACAGCCATTCTGTGTGTTGCCGCAGCCGCATTGCTGCTTGTGCCGGCGGTCGTTCTTGCCCAGACGGACAATGGTACGAAGCAGGACAACGGCCGTAAGCAGGCGCGTGCGATGCGAGTGCCGTCGGGTGCGATCAGCGTCGACGGACGGCTCGACGATGCCGCATGGCGTGATGCACCGCCGATCACTGACTTCGTGCAGCGGGAGCCCACAGAGGGGGCGCCGCCAACCGACCGCATGGAAGTGCGCTTTGTCTACGACAACGACGCACTGTACGTCGGTGCGCGTATGTTCTCGGATGCGCCGATCCAGGCGCCGATGGGGCGGCGTGACAACGGCGAGCAGGCAGAACACCTGCTCGTGTCGCTCGACACGTATCTCGACAGGCGAACGGCGTCCACGTTCGGGACGACCGCGACAGGCGTGAGGCTCGATCACCTACTATGCGAGCGACCGCCCGTGGGACAACGACGACAGTTTCGACCCGGTGTGGCAGGCGCGCACGAGCATGGACGCGCAGGGTTGGTCGGCAGAATTGTGGATTCCGTTTTCGCAGCTGCGTTTCACCGAGCGCAGTCCCCAGGTGTGGGGGCTGAACGTCCAGCGGTGGGTGCCATCACGCAACGAGGAGGTGTACTGGTCGCTCGTTGCGCGTACGGAGGAGCGCTGGGCGTCACTGTTCGGTGACCTCCTCGGTATCGACGGAATCGCCCCAAGCCGCCGCCTCGAGCTGATGCCGTACGTCGCGAGCTCGTCCCACGTGATCGGCAATCGCGATCCAGATGATCCATTCACGGGCGGCGGCAACTTCGAGGGGCGAATCGGACTTGATGCGAAGGTCGGCCTCGGCTCCAACCTGACGCTCGAAGCGACCGTGAATCCAGACTTCGGACAGGTCGAAGCAGACCCTGCTGAAGTGAACCTGTCGGCGTTCGAAACCTTCTTCGACGAGCGCCGGCCGTTCTTCGTGGAAGGCAACGACCTCTTGACCGGCAACGTCGACAACTACTTCTATTCACGCCGCATCGGTGCCCCTCCGGCTGGGCGCGCGTCGGCCGATTTCGTGCGAGTTCCCGGGGACATCCACAATTCTTGGCGCGGCCAAACTGACGGGCCGCCTGGAATCGGGGCTGTCGATCGGGATGGTCGGCGCGGTGACCGACGAGGAAACGGCCCGTACCTTCAACATGCCCAACCTCTTCGGACGCACGCGAGTGGCGCCGCGCACGACGTACGGTGTGACGCGGTTGCAGCAGCAGTTCGGGTCTGCCGGATCCACGACGGCGCTCATGGCCACGGCAGTCCACCGCGAGATGGCCGCGGATGATCCGCTCGCGGCGCTCCTCACCCGCAATGCGTTTACGCTGAGCAGCGATTCGGTGTTCAGGCTGAGGGACGGCGACTACGAAGCGCAGCTCAATGCCGGCGTGACATACGTGGACGGCGATGCCGGCGCGATCAATCGACTTCAGCGTGCGAGTGCCCGGTACCTGCAGCGTCCGGATGCCGACTACGTCTCTTACGACCCCAATCGGACGTCGATGACCGGCATGAAGCTCATTGCCGGCATCGAGCGCAGCAACGCGGAGCACTGGTCGTGGGAGGTCGGCACCGATCTCGAGTCACCCGAGTTCGAAACGAATGACCTCGGCCGCCTCACCGCGGGCGACGGCATCATCGGACAGGGAGAGATCGAGTACCAGGAAACCAATCCGGGACGCTGGTGGCGGCAGTATGCGTTCACGCTGTCTACACAAAACGAATGGAACTATGGCGGGGACTTGCAGCAGGCGGAGTTCGAGCCAGGTGTTGAAATCACCTGGCCGAACTTCTGGAGCACCGATTTCAGCGCAACAATCAATCGCCGCACGCAGGATCAGCGCCTGACCCGCGGCGGGCCGTCCATGCAGAAGCCGGCCAACTGGGAGATGCAGCTGAGCGTCGAGAGCAGCGACGCGTCGCGGACGCGCGGTGAGTTCGAAGTGGCGTACGGCCGCAACGAGGACGGCGGGTTGTTGTTCAATGCAAGCGGCGGCATCACCATGCAGCCGGGTTCGCAGTGGCAGCTGTCCATCGAGCCGCAATACGAAAGGGAGCTCGATACACAGCAGTTCGTTACCGCTCTGGCGGGCGGCGGGTCGGCGACCTTCGGCAACAGGTACGTCTTCGCACACATCGACCGATCGACGTACTCCACGCAGTTCCGCTGGAACTACACCTTCAAGCCTGACCTAACCCTTGACTTCTACGGCGAGCCGTTTGCCGCGAGCGGGCGCTACAGTCACATCGGCGAGTTGATCGCTGCGAGGTCGCGGCAGATGCGGCTGTATGGCACAGACGGCACGACACTGTCGACGTTACCTGACGGCACACGGCGCGTCACCGACGGCGCGGCGAGTTTCACGCTCCGCGACACCGACTTCAACGTGCAGTCGTTCCGCAGCAACCTGGTCCTCCGATGGGAATGGCGCGCGGGCAGCACCTTGTATCTCGTGTGGCAGCAGGACGGCGAATCCGAGATAACCGCGCCGCAACGCATATCGGCCGGCGACATGTTCAGCTCGTTCGGCCGGCGCGGAGACAGTTTCTTCGCCGTCAAAGTCGCGTACTGGTTCTCACCGAATTAGGTTCCGGAGGCATTGCCGACTGGTTCCGGAGGCCTGAAGGCCTCAGGGACCCCGTTCCGGAAGCCCGCGCAGTAGCCGGAAACCTTCAAGTTTCCGGAAATCCGAAGCATTTGGGGCTGGACACGCGGTTTTCCTCGTTGTAACATTCCATCCGCATAGACGGATATATGGTCGCGATCCTGGACCACATGTCGGCGCTCGCCGACCCGACACGCTGCCGAATCTTGCTGCTGCTCGAGCGACATGAGCTGACCGTCTCAGAGCTGTGCGCCGTGCTGCGGTTGCCGCAATCGAGCGTCAGTCGTCATCTGAAAACGCTCGCTGACGACGACTGGGTGGCGTCGCGGCGCGACGGCACCAGCCGCTTTTACAGCATGCCGCTCGACGATCTCGATTCGGGCGCGAGCCGTCTGTGGCCGCTGATCCGAGAACAGGTGGCCACAACGGCCACCGCCGGACAGGACGAGCAGCGACTCCACGACGCACTCGCCCGCCGCAGGGCCAAGTCGGAGGAGTTCTTCGCAACAGCCGCCGCCGGATGGGATCGTCTGCGCGGAGATCTGTTCGGCGATACGTTCTTCCTGTGGGCCATCCTCGGCTTGATCGATCCCTCGTTGACGGTCGGCGATCTGGGATGCGGCACCGGACAGCTCGCGGAAACAGTGGCGCCGCATGTTCACAGGGTGATTGCGGTCGATGCTTCGGACGACATGCTGACAGCCGCGCGTGCGCGGCTCGGCAAGCTGGCGAATGTCGACCTCCGGAAGGGCGACCTCGAGGCGCTGCCGATTCCGGCGGGCGAGCTCGATGCGGCGGTGATGTCGCTTGTGCTGCATTACTCGCCGGATCCTGCACGAGCGCTGACCGAGGTTGCCCGCGTCCTGCAGCCCGGCGGCCGCGTGCTCATCGTCGACATGCTGCCGCATGAGCACGGCGAGTATCAGCAGCAAATGGGGCACGTGTGGCTGGGATTTTCGGACAGGCAAACAACACGTTTTCTCACTGCGGCCGGATTCGGCAACGTGCGCGTACGCGCGCTGCCGACCGACACCCGCGCGAAGGGACCGACACTGTTTGCGGCGGTGGCTACGAAACACAACTGATGCCACTCACAAATCACGAGTCACTAATCACAAATCCAACGGAGAGGGCGACATGGCAACAGCAGCAGTCGAAAGAGTGCACGCATTTGAGGCCGCAACGAAAGCGGGGCGGGTGCCGTACCGCGTGGCCGACCTGAAGTTGGGCGAATGGGGGCGCAAGGAAATTCGGCTAGCCGAACACGAAATGCCGGGGCTGATGGCCCTGCGATCGCGGTACGCCGGCAGAAAGCCGCTGGCCGGCGCGCGCGTCATGGGCAGCCTGCACATGACGGTGCAGACAGCCGTGCTCATCGAGACGCTGACGGACCTCGGCGCGGACGTACGCTGGGTGTCGTGCAACATCTTCTCGACGCAGGACCACGCCGCCGCGGCCGTTGTCGTCGGCCGTCCCGAGACCGGTGGCACCGTGGACTCCCCGAAAGGCACACCGGTATTTGCGTGGAAAGGGGAGACGCTGCCCGAGTACTGGTGGTGCACGGTGGAAGCGCTCGTCTGGCCCGACGGCACTGGCCCGACGCTCATCGTTGACGATGGCGGCGACGCGACGCTGTTCGTGCACAGGGCTGCCGAGTTCGAAAAAGCGGGCAGCGTTCCGGCCTTCGATCCCGACGCCGATCCCGAAGAGTGGGGCGTCATCCTCGACACAATCCGCCAGGAGTTGAAGGTGCATCCGGGACGGTGGACTGCCGTAGCTGCAGGGATTCGCGGCGTCAGCGAAGAGACCACAACGGGCGTCCATCGTCTCTACCAGATGATGGAGTCCGGCACGCTCCTGTTCGCCGCGATCAACGTCAACGATTCGGTGACGAAGAGCAAGTTCGACAACATTTACGGTTGCCGCCACTCGCTGCCAGACGGTCTCGCGCGGGCGACCGACGTGATGCTGGGCGGCAAGGTTGCCGTGGTGATGGGCTACGGCGAAGTCGGGAAGGGATGTGCGCAGGCGCTGCGCGGCCAGGGCTGCCGGGTCGTTGTGGCCGAAATCGATCCCATCTGCGCGCTGCAGGCGGCGATGGAGGGGTTCGAGGTCAAGACGCTCGAAGACGTTGTCGCAACGGCCGACATTTTCATAACCGCGACGGGTAACCGCAACATCGTCACCGTCGGCCACATGGGCCGCATGAAGGACAAGGCAATCGTGGGCAACATCGGCCATTTCGACAACGAAATCGACATGGCAGGGCTGAAGAAGCTCAAGGGCATCGAGCGGATCAACATCAAGCCGCAGTATGACGAGTGGCGCTTTCCCGATGGCCACAGCGTGCTGGTGCTCGCGGAAGGACGGTTGTTGAATCTCGGCTGCGCGACCGGCCACCCAAGCTTCGTCATGTCGGCGTCGTTCACCAACCAGGTGCTCGCGCAGCTCGAGCTCCACGCCAACGCCGAAAAGTACGGCAAGACCGTGACGATGCTGCCGAAGAAGCTTGACGAGGAAGTCGCGCGGCTGCATCTGGATCACCTGGGAGTCAAGTTGACGAAGCTCACGCAAGACCAGGCGGACTACATCGGCGTGCCCGTAGAGGGGCCGTACAAGCCAGGGCACTACCGGTACTGACAAGGCACAGGTCACAAGTCACAAGTTTCATAACTCACGTAGGGCGCGGCTTCACGCCGTGCCCTGCGGGCAGTGAAGGCCCGCCCTACGGTTATGAAACCGGTGACGTGATCGCCACGCTCAATCCAGAAGAGGGAAGATAAAGGCGTGTGCGGCGCCGCTCTCGTTTTTCCGCAGGACGAACACGACACGCACCTTCTCTCGCACGTACGTCCCGACGGTTGGCGTAATCCCCGCCCCGCGGCGGTTTATGACCTCGTAGCGATTGGCGGCGGCACCGCCGGTCTCGTTTCTGCAGTTGGCGCCGCCGCTCTTGGGGCCCGTGTGGCGCTCGTCGAGCGCGAGCGGCTGGGCGGCGACTGCCTGAACACCGGCTGCGTGCCGTCGAAGGCGCTCCTTCGCGCGGCGCGCGCCGTGCACGAGGCGCGCTCCTCCCGTGATGCCGGAGTGAGCTTGCGCGTCGATGTCGATTTCCCCGCCGTCATGAAGAGCGTGCGTGCGCGCCGCGCTGAGCTTGCGCATCACGATTCGGCCGCCCGGCTCAGTCTGGCGGGCGTGGATGTGTTCTTCGGTGACGCGTCGTTTCGCGATGCGCGCACGCTGATGGTTGACGGGGACGCATTGCGATTCCGCCGTGCAGTGATTGCCACTGGAGGACGTCCGCGCGTTCCAGCGATTCGGGGTCTTGCCGACGTTCCGTTCCTCACGTCCGAAGACGTATTCTCGCTTGCTGTTCAGCCGACCAGGCTGCTCGTGATTGGGGGCGGGCCGGTCGGCTGCGAGCTGGCGCAGGCGTTTGCGCTGCTCGGCTCGACCGTCACGCTCGCCGAAGCCGCGCCGCGCGTGTTGCCTCATGAAGACGCCGAGGCATCGGAGATCCTTCAGCGGCGTCTCGCCGAAGACGGCGTGTGCATCATGACGGCGACCACGTTGCGAGAAATCGCGCCGCAACCAGCAGCAGGCGGTGCGACGGCTCGGTTCAACGACAGCGAGATAGATGTGGACGCCGTGCTTGTCGCGACGGGCCGAATACCGAATCTCGAGGGGTTGAACCTGGCGTCCGCGGGAGTCGATCAGGGGCCGCAAGGCGTCCAGGTAGACGACTGGCTTCGAACGTCGAACCGGCGGATCTACGCTGCAGGCGACGTCTGCTCGCGGTTCAACTTCACTCACGCCGCCGACGCGATGGCGCGCATTGCTGTCCAGAATGCGTTGTTTCCGCTGCGCCGCCGCGTCAGTGCTCTCGTGATCCCGTGGACAACTTATACGTTTCCTGAGGTGGCACATGTCGGCCTCTCGCCCATCGAGGCGATACGGACCGGTGCGGAATCGCTCACGATTCCGTTGGCCGACGTCGACCGTGCGGTCATCGACGGCGATTCAGAGGGGTTCCTCCGAGTGAGCCATCATCGTGGGCGGATCGTCGCCGCGACAATCGTTGCGCCTCGCGCGGGAGAACTGATTGGCTACATCGCGGCCCTAATGCGCCGGCGTGCGACGCTCGATGAGTTGTCAAACGAGATCTTCCCGTATCCAACGCTCGCCGAGACACTGCGCAAAGCGGGGGACGCGTACCGACGCCGACAACTAACCCCATGGGTTCGGGCATTGCTCGGGCGGTATTTTGCGATCGCGAGGAGGTTTTAGAATTCTCTAAATGATGATCGCCCTCGCGTTCAGCATGCTTGCCGCATCCGCGCAACCGGGCTGTTCGCCGGACGCCATGGCGGCCGTCAATCGCGCGGCGATGCTGGCGGCGGAGTTCGATCTCGCAGGTGCGTCGGCGGCGCTGGAAGCCGAGAGTCCCGGTGGGTGCGAGACTGCACGGGTTGCAATCCGGTACGCGCGCGGGCTCATGGCTGCGCAGGAGGCGTTCCGGCAGGGAGGGTCGTTCGAGTCGCTGGCGCCGGTGCGGCAGGCAATCGACGGCTTGGACGCTATTTCAAAGGGTCGGCCCGGGGCCGCTGCCGTCGCGCGCCTGGTGTTGCAGGCCGCCTCCGCCGCCGCGCAGAGCGAGCTCGATGAAATGAGGCTATATCTCGAATCGGCGATTCAGATGGAGTCGCTGCAGCGGGCGGCCGGTCAGCCCGGGGCGCCGCTCGTCAGCGCCGGCGAGACGGCGGGGGAGCTGTGGTTGCAGCTGCATCGCTACGACGATGCTCGTCGCGCGTATGTCGAGGCACGTGCGCAGACGGGCGGCACAGCGCGGGTGCTCGCTGGTATCGGACGAGCGGCTCAAAGGCTGCGGGACACGGACACCGCCTGTGCGGCATTTCGTGAGCTTCTCGAGTCGTGGGGTGCACGCCCGGCGCGGCCCTCTCAGATCGCTGAAGCGCAAGCGTACGTGGCCGACTGCGTACCTCCGGGCCGGTAGCGCTGCCGACGTGCACACCTTCATGTCGTACCGCTACAGGCCGGACGTGCTGGCGCAACTCGGTGCGCACGGCGTCACGCCAAAACCGTCAACGTCACCCGAGTTTGTCCGAGACTTCCTGAACGATTTGTACCGCTACGAGCTGCGGCGCCTGCGCGATCGGCTGGTTCGCCGGGAGATTGCAAAACCGGACTATTACGCGCACGTCGTCGACGTCAGACGCCGTTACCCGTTGCTGTCGATGAAGCTCTGGGAATGGATGGAGGAATGACTAAGATACCCAATGTGTCGTACACACAGCTCGTGCAGTCGAAGCTGCCCGCCGGGGGAGTCACGATTTTTTCCGTGATGTCGCGGCTCGCGGAGGACGTGGGAGCGATCAATCTCGGCCAGGGATTTCCCGACTTCAACTGTTCGCCGCAACTGATTGACGCTGTCGAGCGCCACATGCGGGAAGGCCACAACCAATATGCCCCCATGCTCGGCGTGTCCGCCCTTCGCGAAGCACTGGCGCGGAAGATTGAACTTTTGTACGGACGGAACTACGACCCCGCGACGGAGATGTGCGTGACATCAGGTGCGACCGAGGGTTTGTTCAGCACGCTTACCGCCCTCGTCAGACCCGGTGACGAAGTTCTCGTGTTCCAGCCGGCCTACGACTCCTATGCGCCGGCGATCCAGCTGAGCGGCGGTACGCCGGTGTACGTCACGCTCAGGCGGCCGGACTATTGCATCGACTGGGACGAGGTTCGGCGAGCCATCACGCCGCGCACGCGTGTCATTCTCGTGAACACGCCTCATAACCCGACGGGGATGGTGCTCGACCAGGACGACATCCGCGAGTTGGAACGGGTTCTCGAACATACCGACGCGTTCGTCGTGTCCGACGAGGTGTACGAGCACATCGTGTTTGACGGTGGCCGCCACGAGAGCATGGCGCGGCATCCCGCGATTGCGGAGCGCGCGGTTGTGATTAGCTCGTTCGGCAAGACGTATCACACGACGGGTTGGAAGATTGGCTACTGCGTGGCACCGAGGCCGCTCGCTGCCGAAGTCGCGCGGGTGCACCAGTGGGTGACCTACGCCGTTAATACACCAATCCAGCGCGCGTATGCGGAGATGGTGAACGGGGACCCGATGTGCACGGAAGTGACGTCCTTCTACCAGGCGAAGCGCGACCTGTTTCTGCAGTTGCTGCAGGGTTCGCGGTTTCGTCCCATCGCATGCCGCGGGACGTTCTTTCAGGTGGTGGACTACTCGGAGATCACGGACGAGCACGACGCGGAGTTTGCGATCCGACTGACGAAGGAGCATGGCGTGGCCGCAATTCCGATCTCGCCGTTTCTGTCGGGCGTCGAACCTGGTCCGGTTCTGCGCTTCTGCTTTGCGAAACGGGACGAGACGTTGGAACGCGCGGCCGAGAGACTCAGGAAGGTCTAGCCGATGGTTCGAGTTGTCTTGACGACGGCGCTTCTTCTGGTGACTCCCGGATTGCTGCTGAACGCTGTCCCAGCTCAGGATCGGCCGCTGCCTGATCCCGAGACCTTCTACCGCATGGTGCGCCAGAATCTCACGCGCGCGGAGCGTAGCCAGCACCTGTACACGTACAAGGAACGCCGCACGGATATTCACACGAATCCGTTCGGCAAGCTTGGCACCGGCGGAACGAGCGTGTTCCATGTGTATCCGTCGCCGGCACGACGACTGAGCTACCGGCGTCTTATGGAGCGCGATGGGAAGCCAATTCCGGAAGGTGAGCTCGCGGAACAGGACCGCGAGTACCGTCTGCGCGTGGACGAGGTGATGCGCGAGAGGGCAATGGCGGCGTCTGACCACCGATCGGTCGAGCAGGAATCCGAGGCGGCCCGCCAGCGGCAGCAGCGCACCATCGATGATGTCATCGACACGTTGCAATTCCAGCTGAAGGGCCGCACGACGCACGAAGGTGTGGCTGCGATTGTCGTCACCTTCACGCCGAAGCCGAACGCGCGCCCGAGCACGCGGCAAGGGCGCATGGCACAGAAGTTCACGGGGACGATATGGGTGGATGAGGCTGCGCTGGAAGTGATGCGGGTCGAAGCCAAGTCGACCGACGACCTGACATACGGCGGCGGCCTTGTCGCCAGCCTGGGCGAAGGGACAACGGCAACTGTGACGCGGCGGCGGGTTGGCGGAGATGTGTGGATGCCGACGGCGCTCACACTGACCGGACAGGGTCGCGCCGTGGTGTTCAGAAAGCTCGTTGTCGACTACGCGATAGAGTGGTTCGACTATCGGCGACTGCCGCATGAGTCATTGACGCCGTTCCTCGACGCGAGGATACACGGCGAGGCCAGCCGCCGCCCACAATAGCGCGCGGATCCGACGCGCGAGCGCCAGCGCACCGCCGCCCGCCAGGCCGAGGGCGGCGACCACGGCCGCGTTCGATGCTTCCAGCACGCCGATGTTGCCGGGGATCGCCGCGGACGCGATGCTCGCCAGGCGCGCGAAGGTTTCGACGGCGAACCCTTCTGTCACGCCAATCGGCTGGCCGATGGCCCAGAACACGAGCCATACCTCGATCGCCATCAGCAGGTAGCAGACAACCGCGAGCACCGTGAGCACGACCAGCCGACGCCGGTCGCCCCGGAGGAGCTGCAGCAAGACGTCCTCGACTGCCAGAATGAACCTGATGACACGGGACGCTTCGAGGCGCCGACCTGTGGCGCGGTCGATCGCGGTGACCAGCCGGCCGAGGTAATCGCCGGAGCGGCGACGCGCCATGACGCCAAGCACGCCGAGCAGAATCACGGCGCCGAAAATGAGCATCGTAAATACCGTGTCCCACGCTCCCGGCATCGACAGCCGGGTGACCACGACGAGCGAGATAACAGCCGCGATGATCGTTCCGATCACTGCGAACGCAAGCCGCTCGAGAGCGATGGCCGCCGTCGTCACTTCAGGAGCAACGCGGTCGTAGAGAAGCACGACCTTGAGCGGCTCGCTGGCGAGGCCGCGAATTGTGAAGAAGCCAATAGCGTCGGCGGCCAGGCGCACGCGCAGCAGGCGCGTGAACGGCGGGCGTGTCTCGTCGGGGAACGCAACGGCCCAGCCCCAGGTTCGCAGGAGCTGCCAGATCGTCGCGGGCACGAGGATCACCGGCAGTGCCAGACCCAGACGGCCGACGCTTTCGAGCGTCTCGTCGAGATCAATGTAGATAAGGGTGACTACGAACAGAACGATGCCGATGACGATGGCCGTCAACGACACGAGCTGAGCAGCGGATCGAGCCACTAACTCTGGTCGTCGCTCTCGTCGTCCTCGGCAGCCGCTACGCCCTCGTCCTGATCCTTGGGCGCGCTGGTCGCGAAGTTATCGATTTCGATGGAGTCGTCTTTCTTCCTCGAGATCGTCGACGTCGTAAATGCGGCCGCCGGTCTTTTCCTTGATTGGGCCGCGCGGCTTGTATTCCTGTTGCTGGCCCTTCTTGCCGCGGAGTCGTCGCGGCGGCGCGGGAGGGCCGAAATTTGCGGACCGATCGCGTGAAGCACCGGGGGCGCCACCGGGCCGCGGCCCGAAACCGCCGCCACCGAACCCACCACCGCCGCCACCGAACCCACCACCGCCGAAGCCCCCACCAAATCCGCCTGGGCGAGGTCCGGGAGGGCCGCCTGGCCTCGGACCACGGAAGCCGCCGGGGCCACCGCCGGGAGGACGGGGGGGCCGATCTTCGCGCGCGCGCGCTTCACTGACCGCCAGATTGCGTCCCTGGAATGGCTGGGCGTCGAATTTCCGGATGACCTCTTCGGCCACCGCACGGTCGGCGAATTCGACGAAAGCAAACCCTCGCGGTCTGCCAGTCTCGCGATCGACAGGCATCACCACGTGGGACGGCTCTGCGATCGGCGCGAAATGAGCCCGGAGATCTGCTTCCGTCGCGCTGTAGGGTAGGTTGCCGATGAAGAGGCGGACTCCCAAGGTTTCCCCGAAAGGCCTAGAGATTGTATCCCAGGTGTCCAGCACGCATGCAGCTATCTGCGCAAGGATTCTTTGGCCGCCTCGCACCGGAGCGTCACCGCGGTTGCGCGGAGCTCGGACCCTTTCGCCCGGGGCAGCGCGCGGTCGTGGCTTCCATTGCGTATCCGCGGCTTCCGGCACGCATCCGAACGCCGGCAGGTCTCGGCATCATGACGGCGAACGTTGTCGCTAGGTACGCGATTTGCCAGCAGGTGCGCGTCCATCATGCTCGGCCACTGGAAGCCTCGAAGTCCAAACCGCCTTACCGATCGTGAGTGGCACGCCACGGTCTTGCGAGTTCGCGGCGAGTTCCAGGAGATGCCCTGCCTTCGCGTCTCGGCCGCTCAGGCGCGCGCGCTGTTCGGACTGGCCGATCCTCTATCCGCCTGGGTGCTGAGCCGGCTGACCGGCGACGGATTCCTCGAGTATCGCAAAGGGGAATACGTTCGCCGCAACGCCCAACCCTGACTCACACAAACACAAACGCGGTACTCTTACGGTGCGAGGGTGCGACCGTGCGACGGTGCGAGGGTGCGTACGACGGTGCGAGAGTGCGAGGGTGCGAGGGTGCCGACCGGAGCTGTTCCGAGACTTTCGCACGCTTCGCAACGACGTACCGCGCACCTAGGCACCATCGCACATTCGAACCTTCGCACGCACCGTCGCACCCTCGCACTTTCGCACCCTCGTACGGCGATTGATGATCCCCTGGTTGGGTGTACGCGATGCGTTTCCGCCCGTTACGAAGGCGTTGCGCAATCCAAATGGGTTGCTGGCAGCCGGCGCTGATCTATCAACCCCACGACTTCTCGACGCATACGCACGCGGCATTTTTCCCTGGTTCGGCGAAGACGACCCGCTGCTGTGGTGGAGTCCCAATCCACGCATGGTCCTCTGGCTCCGCGAGCTGCATGTTTCGCGATCGCTGCGCCGGACGATTCGCGCGCGGCGCTACACAGTAACCCTCGACCGCTCATTTCTGGACGTCATGCACGGCTGCGCGGAACCGCGAGCCGATCACGAGGGCACGTGGATTACGCCTGGGATGATTGAGGCGTATTCGCGGCTTGCGACAATCGGCTATGCGCACTCCGTCGAAGTGTGGTCCGGTGCCGAGCTCGCCGGGGGATTGTACGGAGTGGCGCTCGGTCGTATGTTCTTCGGGGAGTCGATGTTCAGCCGAAAGACAGACGCATCAAAGGTTGCGCTCGCGCTGCTCATCAAACAGCTGGAGCGATGGAGTTTCGAACTGATTGACTGTCAGATGTCGACGCTGCACCTGAAATCGCTCGGGGCGCGGGAGATTCCGAGGTCGGAGTTCCTGCGTCACGTGAAGCGCCTGACGAAGCTCGAACCGATCGCGTCCCCCTGGGTGCTCGATGCGGACCTCGTCGAAACCATATGAGAAAATAGGAACAAGGCATGAGCAGCAGCCCCCGCGAATACACGCTGGAGGAAACGCGCAGCGACCAGAAGCTGGAGCGGCCCCGCATGTGGCGCGTGCTGCTGCACAATGACGACTACACCACTCAGGACTTCGTGGTCTGGGTGCTCGAGACCATCTTTCGCAAGCCGAGCGCCGAGGCGTTTGCCATCATGATGAGCGTGCACCGATCAGGTCTCGGCGTCGCGGGCGTCTTCACGCACGACGTTGCGGAGACAAAGGTCAGGACAACCCAGCGAGCGGCTGAGGAGCAAGAGTTTCCGCTGCTCGTGACGATGGAACCGGAAACAGAGAACGTAAACCAGTAATGTCCCAGCCTCCGGTTCCCTTCGCTCCCGAGACACTCGAAACCATTCAGCGCGCATTCCGCCTGGCGACTGAGCGTCGTCACGATACAGTCGGGCTCGAGCACCTTCTCCGGTCGGCGACCGACGAGCCGCAGGCGCGCCACGTGCTCGCGACCTGTGGCGTCGATCTCGATGTTCTGCGGAAGCAGCTCGAAGAGGTGCTCGCGAAGGCCTTTACGCCAGTGCCGCCGCCGGGAACGACGGAACCCGAGCCCACAGTGGGGCTGGATCGGGTCATCCAGCAGGCGATCGTGCACGCCGCCGTGTCGAGCGCCAAACATGTCGATACGGGCAGCTTGCTCGTGTTCCTGCTCCAGGAAGAAGAGAGTCACGCGGCGTTCTTTCTGCGCAAGCACGGCGTCGATCGACTGACGCTGTTACGGGTGATTTCCCATGGTTCCAAGGCGCCTGCAACTGCACCCGAGGGTGAGGAAACCCCTGGTCCCGCCACGCCTGCAGATCCGCTCGAGGCATACGCCACCGACCTGGTAGCTCGCGCAGCCGCGGGACAAATCGATCCGCTCATCGGACGTCGTCTCGAGCTCGAGCGAATGGTTCAGGTGCTGTGCCGACGCCGGAAGAACAATCCGCTGCTCGTCGGCGAGCCTGGAGTCGGCAAGACCGCCCTCGCCGAAGGTCTGGCGCTCCGGATTCACCAGGGCGAAGTGCCGGACGTGCTGACAGGCGCGAAGGTGTTTGCCCTCGACCTTGGATCGCTCCTCGCCGGAACGCGATATCGCGGCGATTTCGAGGAGCGTGTCAAACAGGTGCTCGAGCGGCTCAGCCAGGAGCCGAACGCGATCTTGTTCATCGACGAGATTCATTCGCTGGTCGGCGCCGGAGCGGCGTCGGGTGGGGCGATGGATGCGGGCAACCTGCTGAAGCCGGCGCTCGCGAGCGGCACTCTCCGGTGCATCGGCTCGACGACGTTCAGTGACGTGAAGCAGTCGTTCGACAAGGACCGCGCGCTGTCCCGACGGTTTCAGAAGATCGACGTCCTGGAGCCGTCCGAAAGTGAGACTCTCGAGATTCTCAAGGGGCTTCGCCCGCACTACGAGTCACATCACGGAGTGAAATACACCGACTCGGCGCTTGAGAGTGCGGTGACACTGTCGGCCAAGCATCTCAGGGATCTTCACTTGCCGGACAAGGCCATCGACGTGGTAGACGAGGCCGGCGCGGCACAGAAGCTGTACCCGGCGGAGCAGCGACGTCGGCGAAATTGGTCCCGAGCAGGTCGAACAGATCGTCGCAAAAATGGCCCGGGTGCCCGTGCAGGCTGTGTCGAGTGACGATCGCCAGGCGCTGGCGAGCCTCGACGTGGAGTTGAAGAAGGTCATCTTCGGCCAGAACGCCGCGATCGATGCAGTTGCGTCGGCGATCAAGCTGTCGCGCTCAGGCCTGCGATCGCCCGACAAGCCGATCGGTAATTTCCTTTTCACGGGCCCGACCGGCGTTGGCAAAACGGAGCTCGCCCGCCAGCTGGGTCGAATACTCGCCGTCGAGTTCATCCGCTACGACATGTCCGAGTACATGGAGAAGCATGCGGTGTCACGGCTCATCGGAGCCCCGCCTGGATACGTGGGCTACGAAGAGGGCGGGCTGCTGATTGACGCGATTCGCAAGTCGCCGCATGCCGTGCTGCTGCTCGATGAAATCGAGAAGGCGCATCCGGACCTCTACAGCATCCTGCTGCAGGTGATGGACCACGCGACGCTGACCGACTCGCACGGCCGCAAGGCCGACTTTCGGCACGTGATCCTCATCATGACGACGAACGTCGGAGCGCGTGATCTGTCCGATCGCCGCCTCGGCTTCGGCGAGACCGGTGTTGGCAGTTCCTCGCGCGGCGCGCTCGAACGCGCCTTTACGCCGGAGTTCCGCAACCGCCTCGACGCGATCGTTCACTTCAACGCGCTCGGAACCGTTGAAATCGAGCGCGTCGTCGACAAGCAGATCGACGAACTGCGGACGCTCGTCGCGGCGAAAAACGTGCGCATCGAGCTCGAAGCGGGAGCACGAACATGGCTGGCCGCCAACGGCTTCGACCGCGCGTTCGGCGCGCGTCCGATGGCTCGTCTCATCGAGCGCGTGATCAAGAAGCCGCTGTCCGAGATGATGCTGTTTGGAACGCTTGCCGACGGCGGAGCGGTCCGCATCGTGCTCGAGGGGCCGGACATAAAGCTGCAGCGCGAATTGACTCTGTCCGACATCCGACGCGAGTATCTGGGCGAGCCGCTCGACGAAACGCATTCGGATCCCGATCCCTTCCGGCAGTTCTCCTCTCTGGTTCGATCAGGTTCGCAGCCTCGAGCAGGATCCGACGGCGATGGCCCTGGCTACGGCTACGCGGGATGGCCGACCGTCGGTCCGTACCGTGCTCCTCAAGAGCATGGACGGCCGCGGCTTCGTATTCTTCACGAATTATTCGAGCCGAAAGGCGCGCGAGATCGAGCAAACAAGGCGCGCGAGCCTCCTGTTTCTGTGGCGTACGGTAGAACGGCAGGTACGAATCGACGGGACCGTGGAGAAGACCAGTGACGACGAATCGGACGCGTATTTCGCCACACGCCCGCTCGAAAGCCGCTGGAGCGTGTACGCGTCGCGCCAGAGTGACCCCGTCGAAAGCCGGCAGGCGCTCGATTCCCGTTATGAGGCGGCTCGCCAGATCTACGGCGATACCGTCCCACGGCCGCACTGGTGGGGCGGGCTACCGCGTGATCCCCGACGAGTTCGAGTTCTGGCAGGGCAGACCAAGCCGCCTTCACGACCGCATCCAGTATCGCAAGCAGGCTGACGGTCTCTGGGTCCGGACGCGACTCGCGCCCTGATCGTCGCGTGACTCGCGATGACAGGCCACGGAGACGCCCTGATCCCTGAGCGGACCCCTGCGCCCTGATCCCTGATCCCTGCCCTTCTGTGTTACATTCGCGGTCTGACGGCAGCGCGGTGCTGTCGTAACCGGTGACCCGGCACGACGTCCGGGACAGCAGATACGCAATGGCCACACTTCCGTTCGAGTCCTCTCCTTCGTCTTCCGCTCCTGATCGCGGTCGCTTCCACGTGCTCGTATCCCCGTCTGCCGCGGAACGGCTGGCGTACGCCCGCGTTGCGGTGAGCCGCTGTTCCCCGGGAAGCCCCGTTCTGATCGTTGGGGCATCGCGTGGGGCAGCCGACGATCTCGCGCGCGACATCGCGGTGTCGGTACCAGCGACCTTCGGCGTGCAGCGACTCAGCCTCGTGCAGCTCGCGGCGCGAACAGCTTTGGCGGCGCTAGCCAACGAGGGAGCGACGCCGAGCACGTGGCTCGGCGCCGAAGCGGTGGCGGCCCGGGCGGTGTTTGACGCCACGAACGAGGGGCGCTCCGCTATTTCGCACCGGTTGCCTCGACACCTGGCTTTCCACGGGCACTCGCGCGCACGTTGCAGGAGCTCCGCCTGGCCGGCGTGGGTGGGCACAGGCTTTCACCGTTTGCACCGACCGGGCCCGATCTCGCGTGGCTGCTCGAGCGCTTCGACTCGGGGTTCGCGATGCCTCCTCCCTCGATCGAGCTGGCCTCTTCCGCACTGCGGCGAGGCTGTTGCGCGAGACCGCACCGCCAGGGTTCATCCTGCTGCTCGATATCGCGATGGAGGACGCTGCCGGGCGCGAGCTCGTTGAGGCGCTTGCGGAGCGGGCAACCGCGATCGTGGCGACGGTTCCACACGGCGATCGCGACACGATCGGGCACTTCTCTGCGATGCGTGCAGCCATCGAGGAGCGGTCGGGTGGCGGGACGACCGACCTCGGGCTCTTCGACGATTTCTCTTCAACTCTTCGGAGGACCGCCCCGCCGCACGCTCGACGGTTCGTTGGAGTTCTTTTCCGCGCCGGGAGAGGGTCGCGAATGTGTCGAGATTGCTCGTCGCATCCTCGAGCATGCGCGATTGGGCGTCGGATTCGACGAGATGGCGATTCTCGTCCGAACGCCACAGAGCTACTTCGGTCTGCTCGAGCACGCGCTGAAGCGCGCCGGCATAGCGGCGTGGTTCGATCGCGGGACCAGGCGGCCGCATCCCGCCGGGCGCGCGTTTCTGGCGTTACTCGCGTGTGCCGCCGAGCATCTTTCGGCGGCGCGGTTTGCCGAATACCTCTCGCTCAGTCAGGTGCCGGACGTAGGCGAGTCTGGCGGCGGGAACGCTTCGCATGACGACTCCGCTCAGCGGACCGCCATCCCACAACAGTGGCGAATGGGTGGCACCGCTGGACGAAGCCTTCGGTCTGCCCGTTGAAGCTCCGACGGAAGAGGCCGAAGGCGACGATGACGATGACGATCAGACGGGGGGGCCACGGTCCGGGATCGAATCTCGCTCCCGGATGTCGTCGGGGAACGCTTCGCGCGCCGTGGCGATGGGAGAAGTTACTCGTCGAGGCTGCGGTCATCGGCCGTGATGCGGCGCGCTGGAAGCGGCGCCTTGCCGGTAAGGCCGCCGAGCTGGCGCGACAAATCAGGGAAGCCGAGCAGCGCGAGGGCGCCGACAGCGGCCTTGTCCTGGCGCTGCGACGTACGTCGGAGCAACTGGAGTCATCTGCGCGCTTTCGCGGTGCCCGATGGTCGAAGAACTGGCGAAGTTGGCCGAACACTGCGACGTGGGGCGCAATGGCTCGACGTCGTTCGCGCGTCTCGCGCCTCGCGTCCTGCGAAGGCCGGCGCACGTCCTGCGCGTGCTCGCCGATCTGCGGCCGATGTCCGGCCATCGGTCCGATCGACCTGGACGAGTCGCGACGCGTGCTCTCTGACCGTCTGCTGACGGTCGAATCGGAACCGCCGCCGCGGCGTTTCGGTCGTGTGTTCGTCGGCACGCCACGAGCAGGCGCGCGGCCGCAGCTTCCGCGTCGTGTTCGTGCCCGGGCTGGCCGAGCGCATGTTTCCGCAGAAGCCGCGAGAGGATCCGCTGCTGCTCGACGCGTTGCGCGAAGCGGCGGCGCCGTCGCTTCCGCGACAGCACATCGTCTCGCAGAGCGAGCGGCTCCTCCTGCAGCTGGCGGCCGGCGCGGCGACCGACCGGCTGTACGTCTCGTATCCGCGGATCGAGCTGACCGAGTCACGGGCGCGGGTGCCGTCGTTCTACGCGCTCGACGTGATGCGCGCGGCAACCGGACGCATCCCCGACTACGAATGGCTGGAAGCACGCGCTCGCGAGGCTGGAAGCGCGACGCTGGCATGGCCCGCGCCGTCCGAACCAGACGAGGCGATCGACGATCTCGAGCACGACCTCGCCTCGCTTCGCCGGCTGCTCGACGAGCGTGATCGCGATCGCGTCAAGGGCCACGCGCACTACCTGCTCAAGCTGAACGAGTGTCTCCGCCGGTCAGTCATCGGCCGCTGGGCCCGAGGCGAGCCCCGGTGGTCCGCCAGCGACGGCCTCATTCGCGTGTCGAAGGACACGCGCTCGATGCTGGCCGCTCAGCGGCTCACGGCGCGGCCCTACTCGCTTTCGGCGCTTCAGCGTTTCAGCGCGTGCCCGTACCAGTTCCTGCTGGCCGCAGTGTACCGATTGCAGCCGCTCGAGCAGCTGGAGCCGCTGCAGCGCATGGATCCGCTGACGCGCGGCAGTCTGTTCCACGCGATTCAGGCGCGGTTCCTCCGCACACTCGCAGAACGTGGGGCGCTTCCAGTCACCGACGCCAACCTGGCTGATGCGCAGCGCGTGCTCGACCAGGCCATCGACGACGTTGCGGCACGCGAGTACGACGAGCTCGCTCCGGCGGTCGATCGCGTCTGGGTCGACGAGGTTGCCGGCGATCCGGCAGGACCTCCACGGATGGCTTCACTATGTCGCCCGTGACGGTGCGGAATGGGTGCCGCGGCATTTCGAGTTCGGATTCGGAACGGTCCCAGGTGAGCGCGACGCGGCGAGCGTGCGAGACGACGTGACCCTGGAAGGCGGATTCAAGCTGCGCGGGGCGGTAGACCTGATCGAAGAGCACCGGGCGACCGGGGCGCTGCGCGTCACGGATCACAAGACCGGTCGCAGACCGGACCGGATTGACAAGGTCATCATCGGTGCCGGCGCTGTGTTGCAGCCGGTGCTGTACGGAGTCGCCATCGAGGCAGCGCTGAAGAGGACCGTGTCGCAGGGCCGGCTGTTCTACTGCACGGCGGCGGGAGGCTATGCCGAACACGAGATCCCGCTGAACGAGCGCACGAGGGCGGCGGGTGTCGAGGTGCTCCAGATCATCGACCGCGCCGTGGAGAACGGACTATCTTGCCGCGGCGCCAACTGACGAGGCGTGTGGGCGGTGCGATTTCGTCCCGGTCTGCGGCCCCGACGTGTTTCGCCGCGTCAACAGCAAGCCGCAGGATCGGCTCGCGGATCTCCTGCGCTCTGCGGAGCCGCCCATGACGGTCGACGCCCGCCAGTTACTCAGACGAAGAGGCGCGCCGCCTGATCAGGACCGCGCTGGATGACACGCTCGTGGTCGAAGCCGCAGCCGGCACGGGGAAGACCACGGAACTGATCACGCGCATCCTGCGGGTGATCGCCGAAGGCCGGGCGGACATGCGCGGGATCGTCGCGGTCACTTTCACGGAGAAAGCCGCCGGGGAACTGAAGCTGCGGCTGCGCCAGCGCCTCGAAGAAGAGCGTCAGCGGGCCGCCGATACCACGGTCGCGGACCGCCTGGCGGCCGCAGTACAGAACCTGGAGGAAGCCCACGTCAGCACGATTCATGGATTCTGTGCGGATCTGCTGAGGGAGCGCCCGGTGGAGGCCGGCATCGATCCGCTGTTCCGCGTGCTCACGGAAGGTCAGGCCGAGCGGATGTTCAACCAGGCGTTCGAGGCCTGGTTGCACAGGCAGCTTGCCGATCCGCCCGAGGGTGTCCGCCGATCGCTCAGGCGCGGCAGCCGCGCGTTCCGGCCTGGCGAGGCAGACGATGACGGCCCCGTCGAACGCCTGCGGCGCGCCGGCCTTGCCCTGACGGAGTGGAGGGACTTTCGCGGCGCGTGGACGCGCGAACCCTTCGATCGTGCCGCGGCGATCGCAGCCGCTGACGGATCTGGTTCATAGCGTGCGCGGACCTGTCCGCACATCCGTCGTATGCCGGAGACAACCTGTACCTCGACACCGAACCTGTACGACGGTTGAGCCGCAGCTGAGGCATCGGGATCCGGGTCCGGGGTCCGGGATCCGGAGAGTTCAGCCGGCCGGGATCCCGGTTCGCCACGACGTCCGAATCCGGGATCCCGATCCCCGATCCCGATGTCGATCACGATCTCGACGGTCTCGAATCGCAGTTTGTCGAGCTGCGCCGCAATCGCGACTTCAAGCGCGGACGGAAGGGGAGCGGGCCCGACGTACGGGAAAGGCGTCACGCGTCAGCAGGTGCTTGCGGCGCGCGACGCGCTCGTCGAAGCGCTGGCCGACTTTCAGGTCAGGGCCGACGCGGACCTGGCGGCCGTCCTTCACGAGGAGCTGCGTGGCTGTGTCGACGAATACGAACGCTCTGAAGGCGCGCGAGGGCGCGCTCGACTTTCTCGACCTGCTGGTCCGCGCCCGAAGTCTGATTCGTGACGACGCCGCCGTGCGGCAGCACTTCCAGACGCGCTTCGCCCGCATTTTCGTGGACGAGTTTCAGGACACCGATCCGCTCCAGGCCGAGCTGCTCCTGCTGCTCGCCGCCGAGCGATCCTGCGGAGACGGACTGGCGTCGTGTATCACCCGTCCGCGGCAAGCTGTTCATCGTTGGAGATCCCAAACAGTCGATCTACAGGTTCCGCCGCGCGGACGTGGAAACGTACCTGGAGGTCTGCGAACGCTTGAAGCGCGGCGGCGCGCTGGGCGTCGAGCTGCGCAAGAGCTTTCGCAGCGTCCCGAACCTCCAGCGCGCCGTGAACCGGCCTTCCGGTCGATCATGGACGGAAGTCTCGAGACACTGCAGGCGCGCTACGTGCCGCTGGAACCCTCGCGTGACGATCACGACGGTCAACCGTCGGTCGTGGCGCTTCCTGTGCCGAGAGCCATACTCGCACCGGTACATCACGGCCAGGGCCATCGAACAATCGCTGCCCGATGCGATTGGCGCGTTCGTCGACTGGCTGCTGCATGAAAGTGGCTGGACGGTGACCGAGCGCGCTCGAGCGGGGCGCGCGCGTGCCCGATAGAGGCGCGCCACATCTGCATTCTCTTCCGTCGCTTCCTCAGCTATCGGGTCGGACGTCACGCGTCCGTACGTCGACGCGCTCGAGGCGCGCGGTATCCGGCACCTGCTGGTGGGCGGGCGGACGTTCCACAACCGCGAGGAGATCGAGACGCTTCGCGCCGCGCTGATGGCGATTGAATGGCCCGACGACCAGCTGTCGGTATTCGCGGCGCTGCGGGGGACGCTCTTCGCCGTCGGCGACGAGGACCTGCTCGAGTACTACCAGCTCGCCCGCTGCTTTCATCCCTTCCGGGTCGCCCGACACCGTTGCGCCGCATCTCGAGCCCATCCGTGACGCGCTGGCCCTTACTCGCTCGCTTCATCGCACCCGCAATCGACGTCCGGTCGCCGACACCATTTCGGCGCTCCTCGACGGAGACGCGCGCGCACGTCGGCTTCGTGCTGCGCCCTGGTGGCGAGCAGGCACTCGCGAACGTGCTGCACGTCGCGGAGCTGGCGCGACAGTACGAGCTCGACGGTGGCATGTCGTTCCGCGGATTCGTCGAGATGCTGCAGGCGGAGGCCTCGACCTATCGGCCCGACCGAGGCCCCCATCCTCGAGGAGGGGAGCGACGGCGTTCGCCTGATGACGGTGCACAAGGCGAAGGGGCTCGAATTTCCGGTTGTCATCCTCGCGGACATTACGGCGCGGCTCACGCCGTACGACGCGACCCGCCACATCGATTCCTCGGCCAGTGTCTGTGCGCTGAAGATCGGCGGATGGTCGCCGAAGGACGTGAACGACACTGCGGAGACGGAGCTCGGACGCGAACGGGCCGAAGGTGAACGAATCGCCTATGTCGCGGCCACCCGCGCTCGCGACTTGCTTGTCGTGCCGGGCGTCGGGGACCAGCCATACGCCGACGGATGGATATCGCCTTTCAACGCGTCATCTATCCGCGCGAGGACGTGAGACGTCAGTCCTCCGAAGGACGAGGCGTGCCCGCCTTCAAGAGCCGGGACACGGTCCTGCGATCGGCCTGATGGTGACCCGGCGTCCTTTCTGACGGTATGTCCCGGGCAACACCGATTGGCGACCGTTGAGGCACCGTCGAGCGAGGCGCGTGTCGGTGGTCTGGTGGGCGCCCGATGCGCTCGCGCTCGGTGTGCAGGCCTCCCTTCGGACTGCGCCGCGACGATCTCATCGTCAAGGACGTGTCGGCGCAGGTGCTTCGCCAGCAGCTCGACACGTACGAGGCGTGGAAGAGGGACGACGCGCGGCGATTGACGCGGGCAGGACAGGCGAGCCTCCAGCTGGTGACCGCGACGGAATGGGCTCGACGCGCGGCCGGGCCGGCGGAGGTTGCAGTCGATATCGACGTGATCTGTCGAAATGTCAGGCGTCTCGGAACAGCGGACGCCGGGTGGTGCCCGGTTCGGAACGCTCGTCCACGCGCTGCTCGCGAACGTGCCGTTGACGGAACGGGCGATCGATGGCGCCCGAACGGCTGGCGGACGCGCAGGGGCGGCTGCTCGGCGCCACTCCGGATGAGGTGGCGGCCGCACGGCAGGCGGTCGCGCGTGTCCTCGAGCATCCGGTGCTGCGCGAGGCGGCGTCCGCGCAGCAGAAGGGTCTCTGCTTCCGTGAGACGCCGTGACGTGGCGTTCGGCCGATCGCTCGCATTGTCGAGGGGTACGTCGACCTGGCGTACGTGGCGGGCGACGAGGTCGTGGTCGTCGATTTCAAGACCGATCGCGAGCTCGACGGCGCGCTCGACGTGTACCGTCGCCAGATGCAGATCTACGCCGCAGCAGCAGGGGCTGCCCTGGGCAAACGGCCCCGAGGCGGTGCTGATGCGAGTCTGATCAAGTCACAGCGCACAAGCGTGCACAAAGAAGGAATCACAACCCAAAGTTGGCGACGTTGTGACTTGGGCTTTGTGACTTGTGCCTTGTGACTTGATCAGACCGCTTACTTTGCGTGCGCGGCGGCGCGCTCGGCCGGTGCCACGCCCATCAGGTCGCCATGTGCGGCGATGTGTGCAGCCACGATCGACTCGGCCTGCGCCACCGCGACGCATCGCCGGCACGGTACACCGAATTGGCCTCGATGAGATTCTTCTGGCTCGTCCGGCGTCGATTCGGGGCTGTCGTAGATAGCGGCGACCGGACACGCCGGGACGCAGGCGCCGCAGTCGATGCACTCGTCCGGGTGAATGTACAGCATGCTCGTCTGCGCGAACTCCGGTTCATCCTTGCGCGGGTGAATGCAGTCGACCGGGCAGACGTCGACGCAGGCGGAATCCTTCGTGCCAATACATGGATCGGTGATGACGAAAGCCATTCCGATGAGCTTACACAAAAAGCGACCGGTTTGTGAATAGCGTGCTTCCGATCGGCGGACCCGCCGCGACCTACCTGATGAAGTGCAGCAGGTGATGCGAGGTGCCCATCATGTAGAACCGGGCCCACTCGCCGGCTACTTTGTCGGTCCCCGACCCCGTGTCGAACCCGATCACCTGCGGATACCACGCTCCACCGTTCAGAATCTTGACCGGCGGCGACCACTCTATTGGCGGGTCGAGGGACGGTGAGTACGAGATGTAGATCCCTTCGCTGCGATAGTTGCCGTCCCTGGCGCGGTTGAGGAGCATGACGTATCGCGACAGGTATGTGTTCCAGTGCACGGACGGTCCCCAGAACGCGTCGACCGCGCTGTCGTCGTCATGCCACGATTCAGCGGCGGGGAAGATAGGTGACGCCGACGGATAGAACCATCGCTGTTCTTCGCGCGGCCCGAAAGCCGTCGCGGGAATCCATGCGTCGTTGCGCCAGATCATGATCTTTCCGCTTGGGGCATCGCGATCGGCCCACGCGAGGCGGGCGACACCGACCCCCTGTGCGGCCGGCGATCGAAGGTACAGAGAGTAAAAGAAGTACACGTCCTGCGAGTCGGGATCGAGCTGGACGCTGAAGTCCCCGACACCGCCGACAAAGTACGTGTTCTCGGTCGTGCAGTCGTAGGTGCGCGGGGGAGCTTCCAGAATGACACCCAGCAGTTCCCACGTCGCACCGCGGTCCTGCGACCTCGCGGCTCCGATACGCGGCAGCACCTTCGTCGTGCCGCGGCACATCGTCGCAGGAACCTCGTTGTGGAAGTAGCCATACCAGGTGCCGTCCACGTCTTGAAGAATCGCCTCCATCCACACACCGCCATCGGGCGATTCGAACTCGACCTGCCGCGCACCGCCGAGCGACGTCAGGTCGCGTCCCCAGGCGCGTCTCGGCTGGCCCGACATCGACGTCATGACGAATAGCAGGTTGCGTCCGCCCACCAGATCCCACACGGCGGGACTGTTGCTGTCTACCTCGCCGGGAAGCGCCAGCGAGGGAGCCGAACGCAGCTCGACACGCGGCACACCGGCGCCGTTCTGCGCGTCGAGGCCGACCGAGACGTCGAGCAGCACGGCGATCGCCGCCACTATGGGTAGAATGCGCACTTTCTTGTTGATACGACGCTGCCGCACAAATGGTTGCTGAGAAATCAGATTTATCGTGTCTGGGATGGAACGACGTCTGTTTGGGCGCACAGGCCTGAGTGTGCCGGCCGTCGGAGTCGGAACGTGGCAGACCTTCGACGTGCGAGGGGCCGCCGCTGACGCGGCTCGCTCCGTCGTTGACACCGCCTTCGACGAGGGCGCAACGATGTTCGATTCATCGTTCATGTACGGCGAGGCCGAGCGGGTGCTCGGCCGGGCGCTCGCCGGACGTCGCGAACGTGCCATCGTGGCCACGAAGGTCTGGACGCCGGACGACGCGGAAGCTGTGCGTCAGATTGAGGCGGCGCTCCGCTATTTTGGCGGCCGTGTGGACGTGTACCAGGTACACAACCTGGTGGCCTGGCGGCGTCGGGTCGAGCAGCTCGAGCGCCTCAAGATGCGTGGCGCAGTCAACGTAATCGGTGCGACCCATTACAGCGCCCACGCGTTCGACGAGCTCAGGCGCGTCATTGGCGATCCACGCGTAGCTGCAGTGCAGGTGCCATACAATCCTCACGAACGGGAGGTGGAAGACGTCATTCTCCCCAGCGCCGCGGATCTCGACATGGGCGTCATCGTCATGCGGCCGTTCGGGCAGGGGAGCCTGCTGCGCCGGCCCCCGTCGTCGGATGCGCTCGCGCCGTTGCGGCCATTCGGCGTTTCGACGTGGCCGCAGGCGCTGCTGAAATGGATACTGAGCGACCCGCGGTGCCACGTTGCCATACCGGCGACGTCGAACCCGGCGCACATGCGTGAGAATGCCGCCGCCGGAAACCCTCCGTGGTTCGGCCCCGAAGAGCGCACCTACGTTGCGAAACTGGCGAACGACTTGTGACTAGCGCGTGCAGGCGTAGCATCGACGCGCTCTGTCGCGCCGGCTTGCGCCTGTAGCGCGCGCACTGGGGGCGATGCCTGTTCGTGTGGTGGCGTCGCGCCATTCTGACGAAACATTCAGGAAGTCTGGATTGACCGAGGTGGCGTTTCCAGTTATCGTCCCTTTATGAAGTACTCTCGTCATCGCTCTGCGGCCGCCGCCGTCGTGCTGGTCGCAGCGTTTCTGCTCGTTGGCTGCTCGGCGCCAGCTCCCGAGCAGCCGGCACCTGCGGACGCCCCTCCGTTCCGTCCCGTCGCGTCGATCCGGGAGGTCATGAACAGCGTGATCGATCCCTCCGTAGACGAAGTGTGGAACGCAGTGAAGAGCGTCGTGGACGACGGACGCCTGACCGACCACGCCCCGGCCAAAGACGAAGAATGGGCCGAGGTGCGCCGCCACGCGCTGATCGTCAGCGAAGCGGCCAACCTCCTGATGATGCACGATCGCCCGGTCGCGCCGCCGGGCGCCCCGTCCTTGGCACCGGGCGTCGAGTTGACGCCTGAAGAGATTCGAGCGCTGATCGACAAGAATCCGGACGGCTGGAACTTCTACGTGCAACAGCTCCAGGACTCGCTGAAGCCGGCCCTGGCCGCGATCGATAAGAAGGATTCGCAGGCGCTGTTCGACGCCGGTGAGAAGATCGACGAGACCTGCGAGAACTGCCATACGGTGTTCTGGTATCCGAACGCCGTGGCATCGGCCAAGTGACGCGCATCGGCCGATAGTGACTGGAGGCATCCTGATGAAGGCGAAGATTATTTTCGTCCTGCTCGCCGCTGGGGCTCTCTGCGCCGTCCAGCAGGCACAGGCGCATCATGCGTTCGCGGCGGAGTACGACGTCGCCAAGCCGGTGACGCTGTCGGGCACCTTGACCAGGATGGAATGGGTGAACCCGCACGGCTGGATCTACATGGATACCAAGGAGCTGGACGGCACCGTTAAGCATTGGACGATTGAATCCTCGGGCCCGAGCCAGATGTCCCGCCGCGGGCTGAAGAAGACCGACTTCGTCGACGGAATGTCCCTTACCGTGAAGGGCTATCAGGGCATAAAGGATCAGGCCCTCGCCAACGGCCGGACGGTGGTGCTCGCCGACGGGCGCAGCTTCTACATCGGGTCGGTCGGCGGACCGAACGACGGCGCCGATAAATAAAGCTCGGGACATCCACTCGAGATGCCCTCGATCGTTCCCGCACTCGAGTGGCTCGAAGGGCTCGCCTGGACGACCGCGATCCGCGAGTCCGCCTGGGGCTACCCGATCCTCGAGACGGCGCACGTCGCCAGCATCGTTGCCTTCGCCGGTCTCGTGATCATGATGGATCTGCGACTCGTCGGCTGGGCGTTTACGTACGCGCCAATGACGCAGATCCAGCGGCGGCTGTTCCCGTGGCAGATGGCCGGACTCGTCCCAAGCACGGCCACCGGACTCATCCTCTGCTTCATCGATCCGCTGCGCTATTACAGGAACGTGTTTTTTTGGGTCAAGCTCGTGCTGTTTACACTGGCAGGGCTCAACGCGCTGGCTTTTCACCTGAAGACTTACCGGATGGCCGAGCGGTGGGACGAGGATCCGCACGTCACCGCAACCGCGCGGCGGGCCGGCGCCGTCTCGCTGGTGCTCTGGTCGGCGACCATCATCTCGGGGCGGCTGATCGCCTACAACTGGTTCGGCTGAAGTGGCGTTTATGCTGCCGTTTTTCGAATGGTGCGACGGCCTGGCGATGAGCCAGGCGTACCGCGAGTCACTCTACCTGTTCGCGGTGACGCAGTGCCTACACCTCGTCGCCGTTACGACGTTTATCGGCGCGATCGCGATCGTGGATCTGCGCCTGCTCGGGTGGGGTCCGGTCCGCCAATCGCGCGCGGAACTCGCCCGGAGCGCGCAGCGGATCCTGCTGTGGGCCGGCCTGGCCGTGCTGGTGACGGGCATCCCGCAGTTCACGGCGAATGCGCTGAGCAGCTACTCCAGGTCTCCGATCTTCGGCTTCAAGATGGGCCTTCTTGCGGTTGCGCTGGTCTTCACGGCAACGGTGCGCCGCCGGGTAGCGGTCGCCGACGAGGGACGCCTGCCCTCGTGGGTGCCAAGGGGAGTCGGCGCCGTTTCGCTCGCGCTCTGGATGTCTGTGACGATCGGCGGCCGGCTGATCACGTTCTACGGCTGATCGCCTTTCTACGTCGGATCTCAGAACTCCGGCGGCGGTGGGTCCTTCACTTCCATCTGTTCGCCGACGGGGTCTCCGCTGAACATTCGCGCTTCCGTGAAGAACCCTGACGCGTTGAGGAGGATCTTCACGTTCTCCTTGCCGCTGTTCTTCCAGTACCAGCCGTGAAGGCCGGGGTACGGCGCGCGATAGAAGCCCTGGCCGGCGCTCGCCGTTCCTCTCATGAACGTCTCGGATGCGGAGATCGGCTTACCCTCGGGTACGGTGTGGAAGTCCACATCGAGCGGCCCCGTGGCTTTCCAGTTGAACATCATCGTCGCGCCCGTCTTCAGATTGAACTTGTACTCGACAAACTGGTCCGGAACGAGCAGGAACTCGATGGCGTCGACCTTGTACGTCGTGTCGACTGGGGTCAGCGGACCGCCGGGCTTCGGCGTGATCGGCGGGCCTCCTGGTTGCCCGCCCACCGGGTTCAATGGTTGCTGGGTTTGGGCGAGACCGGTGACCACGAGACGGAGCGGTTCGAATGCAGAGGCCGCGAGTAGTGAAACCGTGGCCAAGGCCGCTGCGGCGCACATCCGCGCCAACGGGTTGCACGCGGCCTTTCGAACGGACGTGCGGCCGGAGGCGCACACGGTCCTGGTGATGTTTGTGTTCTGTGTCATGGCTGCTGCCTCGCTAACTGATCGGTGAAGCCGTCCGAGAACGCTCAAGACCGGCCATGCTCAAAGGCCTGATGCACCACCCGCGGACGTTCACGATGCTCTCAATAGCGCATTATCCGCCAAGTCGTATCTTGAAGTTTTGCTGAAGTTCCGTCCGCCGGAGAGGGCCGGCCTTCTGACGAAGAATTCAGATAATCTTCAGATTGCCCGGCGCCGGAACGAGATACCGTAGCGTTTCTCGTGATCGGCCGTTCGGGCTTCTCCTCGGATGGAGGCGTCATGCAGATGCGCTGGGTCGTGATGGTCGGTCTCATGGTGTTCGCGTCGGCGCGCCTGGCGGCGCACGACTTCTGGCTGGCGGCGACGCCGTGGGATCCGGGCGCACAGGTCACGATCAGTGCGAACCTCGGCGAGATCTTTCCGGTCGCGACCGATCGCGTCGTAGCGGAAGGGGTCGAACGGTGGCGGGTGCTGGGACCGGGCGGCGAGGTGCATCTTGACGCCGCGCTGCGAAATGACGGTCGCGCGCTGACGGCAGACGTGCAGCTGCCGGCACCGGGTGCCTATCTGGCGACGATGACGATCAGGCCCCACCTTACCCGGATGCCAGCACCTTCGTTCAACAGCTACCTGGTGGAGGAGGGACTCGACTGGGTGGTGGCGGCGAGACGCGAAGCCGGTGTCTCCGAGCGCCCAGCCACTGAACGCTTCACCCGTTACGCGAAAGTCGCGGTGCGAAACGGCTTCGGCACCGGCGCCCATCTGACGCGTGCCGTGGGCCTCCCGGCGGAGTTTGTGCCGATGACCGATCCGACGATCGTGCGGCCTGGCCAGCTGCTCACCTTTCAGCTGCTCGCCGACGGTCGACCCGTGACGGGCGCCGTCGTCACAGGGCGTTCCAGCCAGGGCGGCCATCCGGTGATGGGACGGACGGACGAGACGGGCCACGTGACTTTGCCGATTGACCGGGCCGGTGCATGGCTGGTCCGTACCGTTCATATGAGGACCGGCTCGCAGGCAAGCGTTCCTGACGTGGAGTGGGACTCGGTACTGGGCGACCTTCGCGTTTCACACCGCGCGCAACTGACGGGTCTCGGATTCGCTGCGGCGTCGGCGTCTGCAAGACACGCCGGTCATAGTCATAAATCCACGGAAGATCGAACGTGTGACCGCTGTAGAGCCAGCGGCGGTTGCGATTGCGCTGCTGAACCGCCGCGGATCTCGCAATGGGCGTTATCATCATGCGGCCACCGAAAGCTCTCCGTGGTTCGGTCCAGAAGACGGCGCGTACATCGAGAAACTCGCTCAGGATTTGTGACTTGCCATGAAACGATTGATTGCAGCCCTCATCGTCGTGCATCGGTACCTCGGCCTCGTCTTCTGCCTGATCTTTCTGATCTGGTTTGCGTCCGGCATCGTGATGGTCTACAAGCGGATGCCGGAGTTTTCGGCAGAAGAGCGGCTCGTGCGGCTGCCCCCGCTCGACGCGGCGGCGGTCAAGCTGTCTCCCGCGCAGGCCTTTGAAGCGGCCGGACTCCAGGGCGCGCCACAACGCGTTCTGCTGACGTCGTTTCAGTCGAGGCCCGTCTATCGTTTCGCGTTCGAGGCCGGCTCTCTCACCGTGTTTGCCGACGACGGCAGTTACGTCGAGAGCGTCGAGCGAGACGATGCGGTGGCGATTGCGGCTGCCATGTTTCCCGAGAATGCCGCTACGACACGGTATCTCGACTCCCGCGAGGAGCCCGACCAGTGGACGATTACGAACCGGTTCAGGTCCACAGGGGCGCTGCATCGGATCGCGCTCGGCGATGCTGCCGGTACCGAGGTCTACGTGGCGGAGGCCACCGGCGAAGTCGTGATGAAGACCGACCGATCGAGTCGCTTCTGGGGTTATGCCGGACCTGTGATGCACTGGTTCTACTTCACGCCGCTGCGCGTCACACGCGCGCCGCTCTGGAACGACCTCATCGTGTATGGATCGGTTGTCGGCTGTGTGCTGTGCGTCATCGGGCTCGTGATCGGCGTTTACCGCTTTTCGTTCTCACGCAGATTCATGCGGGGAACCTCCGTCACGCCGTATGTCGGCTGGCTGCGGTGGCATCACTATGCGGGCTTGCTGTTTGGCGTCATCACCTTCACGTGGACGTTCAGCGGGCTGCTGACGATGACACCGTGGAATCTGTTTCCAGGCGCCGGGCCGACGCGGAGCCAGGTCGAGGCGATTCGCGGCGACGGGATAGACGTCGCAGGGTTCAGCCTGTCGCCTGCCGACGCTGTGGCCGCGCTCCGGGGCCGCTTTCAGCCGAAAGAGCTCGAGCTGACGCAGTTCATGGGGACGCCGTTCTATGCCGCGTATGAACGGTCCGACATTTCGGCTCGACCGCACCAGGATGCCGCCCGCTATGCATCGCAAGGTGAGCCACCGTCGCGTGTGTTCGTGTCAGCCGGCAGCGGGGGCGCCGGAATACGACAGGGATTTACACAGGACGAGCTGCTCACGGCGGCACGCAGCGCCATGGGGGGAATGGAGCCGGCGGAAGTAACGTGGCTTACCGCATACGACGCCTACTATTACGACCGGACCGGTGGTCGACATCTGCCGGCGCTCCGCGCCAAGTTCGACGATCCTGATGGCACATGGCTGTACCTGGATTCTACGGAAGGCTCAATCGCGCTGGCGGAGGTGCGCGGAAGCCGTGCCGAACGCTGGCTCTACCAGGGGCTGCACAGCCTCGACTTTCCCGGGTTATATCAGAGCCGCTGGGCCTGGTATCCGCTCATCATCGGCCTCAGCCTCGGCGGGGTAGCGCTCAGCCTGACGTCGCTCGTGATCGGATGGCGGGTTTTGCGCGCAAAGCTATGGCCGTTCGCGCAGCCAGCGCGCGTCAGCGTCCGGCAATCAGCGTAACCGCCTGACCGTCGCCCGGGATCACGAGGTCTCTGACGTCTGCGGTACCCGGCTTCTCCTTGCCCGTGTAGACGAAATCGACGGTGGCGGTCTGGCCCGCCTTTACATCGACGGTACGTGTCAGTCGTCCGTACGCCTCGTGCCACGTCTGGATCGTGTGGCGACCCGGGGGCACGCGCGCGATGGTGAACGAGCCGTCGTTTCCGCTTACGGCGAAGTACGGGTGGGGCACGACGCCAACCCATGCCACCATCCAGGAGTGGAGGTCGCATTTGATGCGCATCACAATGTCCTCGGATTTCACCGCCAACCTGTTCGTCATACCTTGCCGCGCCTGGCTCACGTTGAACGCATTGCCGCCCTGCCTCGACAGGCTGTGCACGTTGTGCGCAGTGTTGTCGCTGTTCATCACCAGGAGTACCTGGCCGACTCGTACGCCGACCATCCGCGGGACAAAGATGCAGCCGCGTTGATCGAGTGTGACCGGCTCAGTCGGTACCGGCGTCGCTGGAAATGATCCCTGCAGGTTGACGAACGTATTGGCCAGTCCGCCGTCGGCGCTCCGCACGACGAAATCCTGCGTGACGCGCTTTCCGCCGGCGGCGGCACTGCACTTTGGGTCGCCGCCCATGCGAATGACGGGGCTGGGCGGTGCCTGGGCCGTCAGCCGGACGTGTCCGACAATGGTGCCGCTCGTTCCCTGGGCTTCAACCGTAGCGCGCTGTGGACCGACGGCGACGAGGACGGCGGCCGCGCCTCCGACGCATCCGAGAACGAGCCGATTGAATCGCGAGCGGGTCATTTGGAGCCGGAAGGTTTCGCCGCTCCGGACTCTTTAGCCGCGGCGGCCGCCTTTTCGTTCGGGTACCAGAATTCCAGGTGGCAGTTCTCGCAGACCTTGTCAATCTTCTCGCCGACGTCGAACAATCCCTGCACGTTCTTGGCGTTGACGATCCCCATCGTCTCGGTGCCGACCTTCTGCAGCTCGCCGACGTGTTTCAGCCAAAGGTCGCGATTGCTGTCGATCCTCGACTGAATATCCTTGGGCACCAACTCTTCGGGGCCGTCGCTCGAATTCATTTCCTCGGGCTTGGCGATCTGCCGTCCCGGCGTCACGAGCAGGTTCGGCGATTCGGCCAGTGCCATCGAGGCATGCAGGAGCTCGTCCCACTCTTCATCGGTACGCGGCTGCTGCTCCTCGGTGCCCTTCTCCGTGACCGTCACGGCCACCGAATTGAAGATCTTGAACGCGTTGTACTCGACGATGTTGTGCATGATCTCGCGGACCGTGGCGACGGGCGCGGGGCCCTGCACGGCGGGCGTCTGCTGCTGTGGCTGCTGCTGACTGCGGCAGCTGGCGGCAAACGCGGCGACGAAGACAAGCGTGCTGGTCACAAACAGCCAACGGAAAGCGCGCATCTGCGTTCCTTTCATGACACACCGGGCGCGCAGCACGCGCCCAAGGGAGAATTCGCAAGCGTTCAACCGCCGCAGCGGCGTAGAAGATCAGTCTACGCGGAGCCGCGTGTTATCTCATCTGAATATTCCGTCAGAAAAGCGCGCCGTGCGTCTGGCAGTTTTGACAGTGAAATTTTTCGCACTCTTGCGAGCTGCCGCGGGCCGTCCGGTGGGATTTCGTGCAACGGCCGTGAACTATTTCAGCTATATTTTGTTTTCCCTCCCAGGGTTCATCGACGAATGGCCATCTCCCTATTGCTGCTCGAGTCCGACGAAAGCGCTCGAGCAGCGTACACGCAGGCCCTGCGCGACGCGGGATGCACCGTTTCTACAGCAACCGATTCCGCGCATGCGTACACAGCTGCTCTGGCGGAGATGCCGGATGTCATCGTCGTCGGGTTCGATCCCTCGGTTCGTGAGGATCGTTTTGAGCTGTGCAAGCGTCTGGGCGCCGATCCGCGCACGCGTCAGGTGCCGATTCTGTTGACGTCGGCGGCGGTGAACCAGAACGATTTGGAGCTGGCCACCAGTACCGGTGTGCTGGCGCTCGTCCTCGAATCTCGCGACGCCGCCAAACTGGTGAGCGCGGTTCGGGGCGTCGTCGCGGCTCGCCTCAAGCCGCCGCCGCTGCGTGCCTCATTGGAGCCCGCGGCCAAAGACGACCCCGCGCGCAAGAACAAACCCGCCTGAGCTGCAACTCAGATCCTCCGGGATCTGCGCCGCCGGATAAACATCTCGCCACACTGGGTAATGGAGGAGCCAGTTTGGCTCAACTCAGTGCCAGTCGCGCGGTGCGCCGGGCCACGTGCCGCGTGCCCACACACCTTTCTGGACTTCACGGACGAGACCGGACGATGCGAGCCGATCGAGGATGCGTTCAGCCGCATCCATCGGGATGTTGAGCCATTTCTGCAGCGTTTCAACTGTCAACGTGACGCTCGGGTTTTGAACGACCCCGTTGATGACTCGTTGCACGACTGCGGCCCGCACAGGAATGTTTCGCCGTTCTCCTTCACGCATTCGACTGGCCCCGAACCCTCCATCATTGTCAAGGCAATCTGAATGCCGTCAGGAGTTCCGCACGAGTTGTCGAGAAACCGCTGTGCTCTTCAGGAAGCCGGATGCCGCACTTGCTCTTTACGGGCGAGAACCTTCGTTTCTCGCGAGCGTGACGAGCGGGTACTGGTCGCCGTCTGAGGTCGCGGCGAAATCAGCCGCGAGGCGAGGCGCCATCAGGGTTGAATGCGATACCACCAGCAGCCAACACTACTGGCAGGCTTGGTGATGGCAATCGCAGTGGAGCTCGGCCCGGTCGCCGGCCTGTTTGCAGTGCTCGCTGCAGTACTTCCCATGAGGCCCGTTTGGTGACACCATGCACGCACATGCCGGATGCGCGCATTTCATTTGTTCAGCAGCCATAGCGCACCTCCACCGCAGCTATCTTCGTCTCCAAGGTGGAATGTTCAAGTCCGATGCCTCGGAAGCTGGCTCATCTGCGCCGTTGCACTAAGCGCTGTGCTGAGCGCTGCAGGTTCCACATCACAGACCCGCGGGCAATCCGGCTCGTCGGAAACCGTTGCTGACACGCTCGGGAATGTCGGACGGCGGATTCAGGAGTGGTACGCGCGGGCGCAAACAGTGGTCTCGACAGAAACGGTGTGGATTCAGCCTCTGCGGGCCGACATGACGGCTGATGTGTTTCCCCGGCGGCTCGTGTTCGATTTGCGGGTGGAATGGGACCCAGAACGCCTCGGGTCGTTCGGCCTCCCTGGAGCGACCGTTCTCAGGGAAGTATCGAGCATTAATGGCAGGGCACCGGAACGGGATCGCGACCCGGGCTGTATGGACCCGAAGCCGGTTTCACCCGAATCTCTGGCGATCCTGCTGCCGGAACGGCTGTCCGAATCGGAGTTCTCGCCGGCCGGCACGACGCGACTCAATGGCCGGACCGCAGTGATGATCGATTTCCGCGGCGTCGCACCTCGAGAGCCGGAAATCGCCTGGGTGAATGAATGCGTCAGTGTCTCATTGCCAGGACGGTTGCGGGGGCGCGTCTGGGTGGACGCCGTGACGTACGACGTCCTGCGAATCGACGACCGGCTGATGTCGCGGTTCGAACTGGACGTTCCGAACGAACTCATACGCCGCGGGTTTGTGTCATCGATGGTGATCGAGCGCGCCGAATCGTCCATCCGGTATGCTCCCATCCAGTTCGAGAATCCGCGCGAATCGATGATGCTGCCGGTGTCAATCGAAACCCTCACCGTGATTGGCGGCTCGGTTACGCGGCGTGTGCGCATGACGCAGCGCCTGTCGAATCACCGACGATTCCTCACCGAAGGCAGAATCGTCGATTAACGAATTTACGGATTGGATGACTACTTGCTTTTCAGGTGGTCAACGATCAAATCCAGCGCATGGTCGATTTGATCGAATCGGTTATTGAGCTGCTTGACGAGTTGTGCGATCCAGAAGGCAACTGCTGCAACGGCTGCGATCAGGACCCAGATCAGCAGTGTCAGCATATGCAATTCAATTCATAACCTGCCCTGTCTTGGTCCGTAAATTCGTAAATCCGTAAATCCGTCAATTCGTAAGTTCAATTTTTGGTTACGTCGTTCGCACCGGTGCGACGAAAAAACGCCTGCACGGCCGCGCGATCAGGCGCGCCATTCGTTTGGCCCGCGCGTGCCGCGCGCTGTCGGTTGCGATCCCCGTGTTGGCGTACATCTGGCGATAGAGCTTTGAGATGAGCACGAACGCCAGTCGAGCCTTGAGTGTCTCGACGCACCGTGCCCGCTTCCAGATGGCGGGCAGGCTGTAAAACTGATCCCAGACCGCCTGCGTGTAGTTGCGGATCTGCTCGGGCGCGAGGTGTGGGTGAGGCATGTACACCTTCGGGCGGCGCGCCGTCGGCAGCAGCCAGTGGCGTGTGAGCGGAACGTCATCGATCGCAGGCTGGTTCGCCTGACTGCGCTCCCAGCGCTCGAAGTCTACGGTCCCGGGGAACGGCTGGAGCAGGACAAACTGCGCGAAGGCGACATCGGCCGAGACCGCGAGCGCGGCGGTCGCTTCGAACGTTTCGGCCGTGTCGGTCGGCAGGCCGAAGATGAACGACGCGAGCACGTGCACGCCATGCTGGCGAAAGACCCGCAGCCGCTCAGCCAGTGCATCTCCCGCGAGGTTGAAGTCCTTGTAGACCGATTTGAGGCCATCGGCCGTGACCGACTCCACGCCGACGAGCGCGCCGCGAATCCGCGCCCGCCGCATGGCGTCAAGGTATGCCGGATCTTCGGCCGCCTCCATTGTGATCTGAGTCAAAAAGACCATTTCGTCGGGCAGCTCGGCGAGGCGCTCCATCAGCTCGAATCGCTCGCGGCGCAGCGCTTCGAGATTTTGTAACGCCGCAGGGTCCGACCGGCGCTTTGCCATGGCGAGGTCGGTCAAGGTGACGGGATAGAAGTTGTCGTCGGCGAGCAGCACGAAGCGGAAACCGTGCCGGCGCAGCTCCCGCACCTCTTCGATGATGTCGTTGTTGTCGCGCGTGCGCGGTCGCTGGCCATCGGTGCGCCACACCGAGCAGAACGAGCAGTGCTTGGGGCAGCCTCGCACCGTCTGGACCGATCCCCACATGTACTTGTTCTTCGGAAGCAGGTCCCAGCGCCCGCCGTAAAACGAGCGTCCCTCCACACGTCCACCCTCGTAGAGGTCGCGCGGCCGCCCGGCCGCGCAGTCTGCGACGACCTGGGCCCACACGAGATCGCCATCGCCGCGGACCACCGCGTGAGCGCCGCCGTACTGGCGCGCTTCGTCCGGATACAACGTCGAATGAATGCCCCCGAACACCACGAAAGCCCCGCGCTCGCGGGCGGCGCGGCCGATTTCGTAGCCGCGGTGGGCGTTTGCCGTGTGGATCCCTATGCCGACGACGTCGCCGCGCTCGAGCTGCGAGGCGTCGAAAGGCTCCAGCGTCTCGTCGATGAGATGCGGGTCGCCGAACTGGGTGGGGGTCGCAGCAGCGAGAACATACAGCCAGCGGGGCGTGATGACGGCGACGCCGAACGAGACGTCGCTCGGATTTATGAGGTGTAGGCGCATTGTTTGGCGTGCTTAAACCTACCTCAGATTTGGCCAAAGGAGGGCCGCGAAACGTCCGGCGGGCGTTGTCGGGGGTTGTACGGGCGTTATTTCAGTTGGGCGTCAAAGGCCAGCATCGTCTCGATGACCATATCCGCAACGTCGCCGAAAAAGCGCGGATCGATCCGGTCGGCTGTATCGGTCGGCTGATGGTAATCGGGGTGGTCTTCGACGCCGAAGTAGACAAACGGCACGCCCGCGTCATGGAACACGCCGTGATCGGATGAATGGGTCCAGTCCTCCAGACCGCCGCCGAGACGTGGCGGTCGATCGTGGCCGAACAGAATCTTGACAGAAGCACGCGTCTGCACATCCTGGAGGATCGGCGTCTGCCACGGCGAATAGTAAGGGCCCGCCGCGTAGATTTCGTTCGCGCTGTTACGCGACACCATATCCAGGTTGACGTTGAGCGCGGTGCTCGCGCGGGGAACGAGGCCGGATCCCAGCAGCGCCCGGGCGCCGTGGTGACCGAGTTCCTCTCCGTCGAGGGCGGCGAACAGCATCGAATGACGCGGACGCGTCGTCGCGAAATGCCGGGCCGCGGCGAGCAGCACAGCGACGCCGGACGCGTTGTCATCGGCGCCGGGATAGACCATGCCGTCCTGAACTCCCAGGTGGTCGTAGTGCGCGGTAATGAGAATCGTAGAGGCGCCCGGATCGCGGCCGTCAATCCGCCCCACCACATTCGCCGCCGGGAAGTCGGTACGATAGGGACGTCCGCCGGGCAGAAGCGCGCGAACATCGCGAGTCGTCAGCGTGAACGGCTGGATAAACTCCGCACCGACCACAGGCATGAGCGGGATGGAGGCAAATTGCTGCGCGATCCATGCTCGTGCTTTGGCGCCTCCAGCCGTGCCGGCGCCGCGTCCTTCGAACGAGGATGAGGCGAGCGTAGCAACGTCGCGCATGAGCTGTGCTCGATCGACGTGCCGTGCGGCAGCGGACGCATCGGCGAGGCGTGGCGCTTCGCCATTGCGAGTCTGCGCTCCGGTCGCCGTCAGTCCGCCCCGCCACTCGGGGTGACAGATGACGACGAGCAGAGTCGCGCTCAGGAAGAGTGCGCGCGCGGATCGCGCCGCATTCATGAGTGCAGTGTAGCAGCCTCACAAGCCGCAAAGCACAAGGCTCCCGATCCCCGATCCCCGATCCCCGATCCCCGATCCCCGATCCCGGATCCCGGATCCCCGATCTGTATCGGATCGCTGGACTCGGGAGCGGGGACGCGGTAAAAAGGCGATCGTGCTCAGGCGATCATTCTGTGAAACGCTCCTGCGCGCCTGGCCAGGCTTCGCGCTCACCAGTCTTCTTCCGGCGTCTGCGTTCACGCAGGGTGTCGTCTCCAAGGATCGCCTGATCGTCCGTTCACCCCGTCCGGAAGATCTCGAGACGCCCGTTCACCTCCTGACGTCGTGGATTACACCAAACGACCTCTTCTATGTCCGATCGCATTTCTATACTCCGTCGGTTGACGTGGCTGCATGGAGGCTTCGTGTCGAAGGCGAGGTTGAGAAGCCACTTGAACTGAGCCTGGACGATATACGGGCGATGCGGTCGAGCACTCAGGTCGTTACGCTGGAATGCGCCGGGAACGGACGTGCATTCTTTGACCCGCCCGTTGCGGGTGTGCAGTGGGAGAGAGGAGCGGTCGGCACGGCGGGATGGACAGGGATTCGACTGGCGGACCTTCTCGCGAATGTGGGAGTCAAGCCGACAGCGCGTTACCTCTGGTTCGACGGCGCGGATCGCGGAGTCGGACGCGCCCCCGATTTCGTGCGCAGCCTGCCCATCGAGAAGGCGCTCGACCGAGACACGCTGCTTGCCTACGAAATGAATGGCGAACCGCTTCCCGTCCCTCATGGGTTTCCACTCCGCGCCGTCGTGCCAGGGTGGGAGGGAGCCTATTCCGTCAAGTGGCTGACGCACATCCAGGTGAGCGGTGAGGACCACAACGGTCCCTTCGTGCAGTCCGGTTATCGCTATCCCCGCAGGCCGGTTGTTCCGGGATTGACTGTGCCGGCTTCGGAGATGTTGCCGCTGAAGGCCTTGCCGGTGAAGTCGCTCATAACCGCTCCGGCGACGAACGCCATTGTCTCGCGCGGAGCGACGATTCGAATTTCAGGATTTGCGTGGGCGGGCGAGGCGGAAGTCGTGCGCGTGGAGGTGTCCACTGACAATGGCCGCACATGGGAACGGGCGCAGCTGGGACGCGATCAATCACGCCACGCATGGCGTCGGTTCGATTACGTCTGGCGTCCACCCGACAGCGGCTCATATGTCGTGCTGTCGCGAGCGACCGACAACCGCGGGGCCACGCAGCCGGTGGTGCCCGAGTGGAACCCGGCGGGCTACGTCTGGAACGCGATCGATTCGGTCCGGGTCAATGTTCAGGCGTAACACCGCAGTCGCCGTCGCGGCGACGGCTTTGTGGAGCGTATCCATCGTGGGGTTACAAACGTCCCGGGAGCTTCCTGCCGGTCAGGGCGCCGATACGGTACGGGCGCGCTGCATCAGTTGCCATGGCCTCGAGCTCATCGTCCAGCAGCGACTGACCCGTGAAGGCTGGCTGCGCGAAGTCGAGAAGATGACCTCATGGGGTGCGGTGATCGCACCAGGCGAGCAGGATGCGCTGCTCGACTATCTCGCTGCGTCGTTCGGCGTTGAGCCAACCGGTACGGCGGATGGGACGACCTCAAAGGGTGCGGCGCTGCTGCAGGCGCGCTGTCAGACCTGCCACGATCTCCGGCTGATCGAACAGCAGCGGCTGAACGCAGAGGGTTGGGGGCGAGAGCTCGACAAGATGATCGGATGGGGCGCGGCGCTCACGGATTCGGAAAGGGGATGCTCGTCGAGCATCTTGCGCGTCCGGTGCGTTAACCGCGGACGCAGCGGCTTTCACAACCGTACAGTTATGGTACCGTAGCAACCGTTTCGGGATTCACAAGGAGACACACTAATGCGACACCGACAGATGCTTGGATGGGCGTTGGCGGCGTTGATCGTATGCGCGTTTGCACTCGATCAGGTTCCCGTCGGCGCGCAGGGACAGGGTCGCGGAGCGAATGCACCGATGCCGGCGGGCGTGCACGCAATGAAAGCGGCCAACGGCGCGATGGTGCTTGCGGACGGGACGATGATGACCTTGTACACCTTCGCGAAGGACACGCCGGGGGTGTCGAACTGCAACGACAACTGCGCGAAGAACTGGCCGCCTCTCCTCGCGGCGCCTGATGCGAAGCCGATGGGCGACTGGACGATCATCACACGCGCGGACGGAACGAAGCAGTGGGCCTACAAAGGCATGCCGTTGTACAAGTGGATGAAGGACGCGAAACCTGGCGATGCCACCGGTGATGGAATGGGGCAAGGCGCCTGGAAGACTGCGGCTCCGTAGCTTCGTCGGGTCGCTGGTCTCTAGTCTCTAGTCGAACACCCACCAGACCAGAGACCGAAGACCAAAGACCAAAGACGACGAAGTTCACACCCTCCAATCCACCGCCCCGCGGCCGATGAGCGTTCCCTCCAGTAGCTCACGGTGCACGTCTTCGACGCGGGCAGGTGGCACGACTGCGACACGACCGGGCGGATCTTGCCGGCTGGCGACAAGATCCGCCGATTCGCGCAGTTCGGCCTTCGACGCGTACCGCGATCCAAGCACAGTAATCTCCCGCAGACGAGATCGCGCGGGCTCACCTGAACGTCGATGTCGCGGAAAGTCGTCAGCGCAACGAACCGGCCTCCGGGCGAAAGCGACGACAGTGCCCACCTGAGACTTTCTTTCGAACCGACCAAATCGATCACGACGTCTGGCAGGTGACCGTCCCACATCTCGGCAGCTCGATGTCGGCGAACGAGCGCGACAGCACGGGGACGCCGCCCATCTGCTGGATGACGTCGAACTTGCTCTCGCTCGCTTCGAGCCCCGCGACCTGCGCTCCGAACAATGCCGCCATTTCGACCATGTGAATGCCGACGCCACCACCGGCGCCGATCACCGCGACACGGTCGCGGGGCTGGATGCGCGCGCGGGTCTTGCAGACGTGTAGCGGCGTAGCAATCGCGTCGGGAATCGCGGTTGCAACCGCGGCAGGCACTGCCAGCGGAATCGGTACGAGGTTGCGCGCCGGCAGCACCGTGAATGGGGCGTAGCCGCCGTCGCGGTGCACACCGACCCATCCGGCGAGATTGCGACACAGCGAATCGTGTCCCGACGGCACGCTTCGCAGTATCCGCAGACCAGATAGAAATAGGCCATCACCTGCGTACCCACCGCCGGTGTGATGACGTCGTCGCCGACGGCTTCCACGCGTCCGACGATTTCATGTCCGGGGACACGGGGAAGCGTGGCGCGGTCCGTGGCGAGGTCCCCGCGGATGCAGTTCAGGACCGTCAGACCGATGCCGCACGCCTCGACGCGAACCAGCACCTCGCCGCGTTGGGGCGGAGCGAGGTCGAACGATTCCCATTGAAGCGGCCCGCCCCATTCGTGGATGCGGTATCCCTCAACCTTCACACAGCGGCTCGGTCCGGCGCCACGCCGAACAGGGACGCGGCGTTGCCCGACGTAATCGCCGCACGGTCCGCGGTGGAGAGATCGATGGCCGACAGGTAGTGGTCGAATCGAGTGTCGGCCATGTCGAACGGCAAATCCGTTCCGAGTACGACGCGGTCGGAACCTACCAGCTCGATGAGGAACTTCAACGGAACGCTCGCGTGCGTGATGGTGTCGTACCAGAAGCGCCGAAGGTAGCTCGAAGGAGGCGAGGTAATCGACACGCTGGTTTCCTCGCGCACTCGAAATCCGTGGTTCAGCCGCCCGATTTGATACGGCATGAATCCGCCAGCATGCACCAGGACAACCTTCAATGCGGGATGACGATCGAGAAAGCCGGAAAGGATGAGGCGGCTCGCGGCAACGCACGTTTCGAGTGGATTGCCCGTGAGATTCGTCATGTAAAAGTCCGCGAGCTGCGGACGAATGCCCACATAGTACGGATGCAGCATCACTGGAACGTCGAGCGCTGCCGCGGTCGCGAAGAACGCATCGAATCTTGGATCGTCCAGCGGCACGGTCTCCATCGTCGTTCCAATCTGAGCCCCGCGCAGGCCGAGATCCACGACTGCGCGCCGCAGCTCCGCGGCGGCAGCATCGGGATCCTGGAGCGGAACGGCCGCCACCCCGTGCAGCCGGTGAGATGTGGCAACGAAGGCGGCGAGCGAATCGTTCGCCTGACGGCAGAAGTCGGCCGCCGCAAGGTGGTCGAGCCAGTAGAAGAACAGCGTCGGTGCGAGCGACAGGATCGACACGTCGATACCGTGTGCGTCCATCTGCCGCACCTTGGCGTCGACGTCGAAAAACTCTGGCGACAGCGGGTAGCGGTACCCCTGCGGATGGACGAGCCATTCTGTGTTTTCCCGCCGCTGTACTCGGACGTAGTCGAGTGCCCGACCGACGCGTGCGTCGGCAGCGAATGCGGGAGGCATGAAATGTGTGTGGATGTCGATGATCATCGAACGGATCCGAATGAACGCTAGCGATGCTGCGCCTCAGAACCGCGAGCTGAAATCCGTGCTTCGCATCGCTAGCGGCAGCATCTGCTTGCCCGCACTCCGTGCGGGCGAGACGTCTTGAAGGCTGTGCGAAAACCTGCCTCATATGCAAGGAATTCCCGCCTCAAGACGTCTAGCGCGGCTCCTGATGAACTGCGCCGCCTTCAATAGCAGCGTGCGGTTCACGCCGTCCGAGTGAACGAAACACGCAGCGTCGCGAACCAGCTTCTCGAACCCGAGGTCGCGCATGTACCCGTACGCGCCGTGCAGCTCCAGCGCTTTGGTGACCACCTTCCAGGCCACCTCGGACGCAAACACTTTCGGCAACGCGCCCAGCGTCGGGTCCCAGCCCGTTTCCCTGTGGTCGGCCTTCCAGGCGGCGTGGTGGATGTAGGCGCGCGCTGCGTCGATCAGCATCTGCATCTCGGCAAGCTGCGCGGCGACGATGTCGTGCTCGATGAGCGGCTTGCCACCCTGCACGCGTTCTCTGGTCCACGAATCGACCGATCGTAGGCGGCGCCGCCACCCCGAGCACGCTTGCGGCCGCGTAGGCGTTGCTCGCCGGGAAGAACTGCGAGATGACGTCGAAGCCACGATCGACAGCCCCGAGCACGTCCTCGTCGGGGACGAAACAGGAATCGAAAATGAGTTCGGCGTTGTTGGCAAGCCGCTCGCCCATCTTGTCTTCAACATGCCCGGTCGTGAAACCGGCCGTGCCGCGTTCGATGATGAAGCAGGTGCTCCCCTCGTTGAGGCCCTTGTCGGGGTTCGTCTGCGCAAAGAGCAGATACAGTCGCGCCCGGTTTCCGTTGGAGATGAACCGCTTTCTTCCGTTGATGACCCACCCGCGGCCCTTCCTGACCGCGGTGGTGACGAAGCCGGCTGGCTGATAGGGAATGATGTAGTTCGACGCGGTCTGCGGCTCCGTCATGCCGATCGCCATGAGTGCGCGCCGATCGTCGCGCAGCTTTGGCAGAAACCGTGCGCGCTGGTCGTCGGTTGCCGCCGCCTGGAACGATTGAATCAGCTTCAGCGTCTGCGCGAAGACGACCGACACCCCCATGTCGCCTTTCGCGAGCTCCTCAACGACCATGGCGGTCGTGAGGCAATCGGCGCCCGTGCCTCCGTACTCGGGCAGCAGCGTCAACGTTCTCAGTCCGCGGTCGCTACCTGCCTCGACAATGTCCCAGGAGAAGCAGTCCTCAGGGGCGACGTTCCGATCCAGGCCGGCCGCGACGGGCGCGATGACCTCTGCGGCGAACTTCCGGGCGATATCCACGGCAGCGTCGGCGGCCGTCCGCCGCTGCTGTCGCTCACTCGTGTCAAACGTCATCTGTATCGGTGTCCCTTAATGCCGGAGAATGATCTTCATGCGGCCGTCGGCATCACCTTCGAGCATTCCGAGCGCGTCCCGAAGCTGTGACAGCGGAAGGACCTGGGTGACGAGGTCCGACAGCTTTATGCGACCGCTGGCCACCAGGTCGATCGATTCCGGGAAGTCCTTACTCGTGGCCGCGCGGGCGGCCACAATCGTTGGTTCCTTGTAATAGAGCTGATAAAACGGCAACGTTCCTTCGCCGACGGTGTAAATTCCGAACAAGACGATCGTGCCGCCCGGACGAACCATGGCGATAGCGTGCGCCGAGCGATTGTATGTGGCCTGTCGATTCGATGACGACGTCGACGCCGCGACCGTTCGTGAAGCTGGAGACCGCCTGCACGCCGGTGTCGCCTCCGGGCGTCGTGACGTCCGCTCCCAACCGTTCGGCAAGCGAGCGCTTCCATGCGCTGCGCGTTATTCCGATCACGAGCGTGGCACCGCGCGCCTTCGCAAGCTGTGCGTGAAGCTGTCCAGAGACACCGAGCCCCACAATTGCGACGGACTGACCGGCCGAGACTCCAGCGCGCCGCTGTGCGTGAAGACAGGTGGTGAGTACCTGAATCAACGGCGCCGTCTCACTGTCGATCGATGCCGGTAACGGGTATACGTGGCTGCGCGGCGCAATCACGTATTCCGCGAACCCTCCGTTGACCTCACGCCCGATGATGCCTCGAGCCTCGCAGAGGTTGGTACGCCCTGTCTCGCACTCCGCACACGTCCCGCACCACAGTACGGGGTCCACAACGACCCGCGCTCCCGACACGTCGCCGCTGATCTCGTGGCCCATGATCACCGGATACGACGCGGGCATGCCGCCCGTGAAAATCTTGAGGTCTGTCCCGCATATCCCGCTGTTCGTGACACGCACGAGCACCTCGTCGGGGCCTGGGTGCGGCGTGGGGACATCGGTGAGAACGAGATCGCCAGGGTTCCGGAGGACGGCGGCCTTCACCGTTTCAGATCATATCCAATCGATTAATCACAAAATCTTTATTGTCTGGCATACTCGATTTCATGCCGAAGCTCGGTGTCGTGATCGCCAGCGTGCGGGAGGGGCGTGTCGGTCTTGGGGTTGCGCAATGGCTCATCGAACGCGCCCGACGGCACGCAAAGTTCGACGTGGAAGTCGTTGATCTCAAAGCCATCGACCTTCCGATCTTCGCCGAACGCTATCATCCGCGCCTGCAGAAGTACGAAACCGACAAGCAAAAGGAATGGAGCGCCGTTGTGGCCGCGCTCGATGCCTTTGTCCTGGTCACGCCCGAATACAACTTCAGTGTCGCCCCCGCGCTCCTGAACGCCTTCGACTATCTGTACGTGGAATGGAACTACAAGCCTGCGGCTTTCGTAAGCTACGGGGGGATATCGGGCGGCTTGCGAGCAGTGCAGGCGACCAGGCAGACGTTGGCGTCGCTGAAGATAGTACCGATTGTCGAAGCGGTCACCATTCCGTTTGTGGCGCAGGCGATCGATCGCGAGTCGGGCGCGTTCAAGGCCAGTGAACAGCACGAGCGCTCGGCTACGGTGATGCTCGACGAGCTCTATCGCTGGACAGAGGCGCTGGCGGTGCTGCGCGTCTAAGCGTACGGGGTAGGAACGCACAGCGTGTCGGTCCGGCTGAAGCCGGACACTACGTACGCACGGACACGCGGACTGACGTGCCGTTATACGACGTGATTTCGGCGGAGCTCGTCCAACTCTTGTCTGCTGAGACCGAGATCGCCGGTCAGAATCGATTCCGTATGTTGGCCAAGCAGTGGCGCCGGCGTGTCCGGGATGGGCGACGAGTCCGAGAGCTTCACAGGGTTGGCCACCAGACGCAGGTCCCCGGCCGCGGGATGTCGGAGCGACGCAATCATGCCGCGTGCTTCGAGCTGCGGATCCGCCAGCGTTTCGCCAATGGTCCGAACCGGGCCGCATGGCACGCCGACCTTGCGCAGGCGAGCCGTCCAGTCGTCGCGATCGCGGGCGCGGAGCGCGCGCGCCACGATTGGCCACAACAGCCTCACGGTTCTCCACTCGCTGAGGGTTCGTGGAGAACCGCGGGTCGGTCGTCAGTTCCGACAGGCCGGTGGCATCGCAGAAGCGACGCCATTGATCGTCGTTGCCGACGGCGAGCATTAGTTGCCCGTCGCGCGCGTCAAATGTCCCGTACGGGACGATGCTGGCGTGCGCATTGCCCATCCGCGGAGGGTTGTGACCCGTGGTGAGGTAGTTGGCCGCTTGGTAGGTCAGGAGGCCGGCCACCGAATCAAGCATGGAGATGTCGACGTGGCGGCCGCGGCCGTTTGCAGCGCGCGCGATCAGCGCCAGCAGGATGCCTTGTGCGGCAAACAGCCCCGCGACGAGATCGGCAATCGGCAGTCCCAAACGATACGGTGGACCGTCGGGATCGCCGGTAAGGCTCATCAATCCGCCCTCCGCCTGCACCACCGCGTCGTATCCCGGCAAATCCTTGAGCGGACCCGTGTGGCCGTATCCGGAGACCGACGCGTAGACGAGCCGCGGAAAGCGGGACGCGAGAGATCCATAGTCGAGGCCGAGCCGCTGCAGCGTCCCCGGCCGAAAATTTTCGACGAGCACATCGGCGTGGGCAAGCAGCGCCTCGAGAATTCGCCGGCCGTCCGGATGCTTGAAGTCGAGCGTGAGGCTCTCCTTGTTCCGGTTGACGCTGAGGAAGTACACGCTCTCGTCGCCGGCGAATGGCGGCCCCCATTCGCGCGTATCGTCGCCACGGCCAGGATGTTCGATCTTGATCACGCGTGCACCCATGTCGGCGAGCATCAGGGTGCAGTAGGGCCCGGACATGACACGTGTCAGGTCCAGTACTGTGATTCCGGACAGGATTCGGACGGCCACGCCGCCATCTTATCTGAACAGGAATTCAGCAATTCTTCAGGATTCGGTCGATGCGGCGTAGCCTCCTATAATGGGCGCGGGTCCCGAGTCCAGCTGTCGTCATCAGGAATGCGCGGTAAGAGACATGCGAACCATTCAGTGGTTGTTTGTCGTCAGCGTGTTGCTGTTCATCAGCGGCATCGGCTTCGTCATTGCCGCTGCGCGCACCTCGCGGGAGGCGCCGCCACCGCAGCCGCGGAAGCTCCAACTCCCGAGCCGGTGGCGACCATCAAGCAGGTAATGAGCGGCATCACCGGCCCTGCTGCCACCGCCGTGTACAGCGCAGTCGGCACCGTGGTCAACCTAGAGGGCGTCAAGGAAACAGCGCCGCAGAACGACGAGGAATGGGCCGCGCTGGCGAGTCAGGCCGCGGCGCTCGTCGAGTCGGGGAATCTGCTGCTGATGGGGAACCGCGTCATCGACAACGATGACTGGGTCACGATCACGCGCACCATGATCGAGAAGGGCCAACTGGCGATCAAGGCCGCCGAAGCGCACGACAAGGAAGGGATATTGGATGCCGGTTCCGCGATCAACGAGACGTGTGACGCCTGCCATGCCAAGTACCAAAGGCAATAAGAGGCCTCAGGCCTCAGGGCTCAGGGCCCAGACTCGAAGCATCGCGCTCTTGGCGGTCGCGATGCTTGTGCTTGGTTTTTCTGCGGGGCTCGAGGCTCATGGTGTATCCGGCAAGGACGCCGTGTTTCTGCAGGGTCTGCAGGGTCAAGCCATCGGTCCTCTGCTGTACCTCGGCGCCAAGCACATGGTGACAGGGTATGACCATCTGCTGTTTCTCGTCGGTGTGATCTTCTTCCTCTACCGCCTCAGAGACGTTCTCCTTTATGTCAGCTTGTTCACCATCGGGCACAGCACGACGCTGCTGCTCGGGGTGCTCGGTGGCATACATGCCAATCCGTTTCTGATCGACGCGGTCATCGGGTTCTCGGTCGTCTACAAGGCGTTCGAGAACATGGACGGCTTCAAGCGTTTCTTCGGGCGCCAGGTCGACACGCGATTTGCGGTGCTGGTGTTCGGCTTCTTTCACGGATTCGGCCTCGCCACCAAGCTGCAGGAATTCGCGCTGTCGCCGAACGGGCTGGTGGCGAACATCGTCAGCTTCAACGTCGGCGTCGAAATCGGCCAATTTCTGGCGCTGACCGGCATTCTCATCGCGCTCACCTACTGGCGCACTCGCGAAGGGTTCCTGCGGCATGCGTTTGCCACCAACGCCATTGTGATGGCGTGCGGCTTTCTGCTCGTGGGGTATCAGTTGTCCGGTTACTTCCTTCCGGTGCTGTGATCATGACTACACAAGCAGAGTCAGTTGGTCCGTTACGTCAGGGCGACATGTCCGATGCGAACGCCAGCACCGAAGGTAAGAATCGCCTGGCTGTCGCCGCGGGTGCCGCGCTCCTGGCGGCGGGGCTCATCCTCGTCATGTTCATCCTTCCAGCAGAGTTCGCCGTCGATCCTCTCGGGACCGGAGCGCGAATGGGGCTCCTCGACCTCGGGATCACGGGGCAGCAGGTGCAGGCGCTCGAGCAGGCCGCAGCGACCAACGCGGGTCCGGCGGCGGTGCTGATCGTCCCGCAGGAGCGAGGCTTCAACGGCGAAACCGTGGAGTTCAAGGTGGGTCCGCGCCAGGGAATGGAGTACAGGTACCGGCTCGACAAGGGCGAAGCGCTCCTGTACTCCTGGAAAGCGAGCGGTCCCGTGAACTTCGAGTTCCATGCCGAGCCCGACAGCGGCCCACGCGGCTATGCACAGAGCTACGAGAAGAGTCAGGCGATCCGAGGCATCCGGCACGTTAACAGCGCCGTTCTCGGGCATTCACGGCTGGTACTGGGAAAACGTCGGGGATCAGGAGATCACCGTCACGCTGACGAGCGCCGGCTACTACAACATGTCCCACGAGTTCCGCGCCGACCAACCCGTCAAGAACAAGATGTTCCAGTAGCCGTGGTATCGTGGGTTGGTGCTGCGGCTGTTTCTCACGGTATGGCTCGCGGCTTTCACGATCCAATCGACCGATCTGCTGGCAGTCGTCGTTCCAGACAGCTGTGTCGAGGACGCGTCCGGTTCCGCCAGTGACCAGTGTCCGCAGAACTGCGCACGGTGTGTTTGCTGTGCTCGTCTCTCCGTGGGTATCCTGCAGGCGCTCAGCGGAGACCCCATCGATTTTGCAGGCGAATTCGTCGCGCTCACTCCGAGCCCCTCGCTGACCGACGCCGTTCCGCGCGGCATTTTCCACATCCCCAAGACTGCTTGAACTAGACGTGTCGACACCCGCGTCGCTGTGTCGGCGGCGCTCGTCTATTTCGAGGAGTCTCATGTTTCGCACGATTCGCGCGACCGCGACCGCGTGGCTGCTCCTTGTGGCGCCAGCCGTTGCACAGACCGTACTAACGTTGGAAGGGACCATTGCACGCGCCCGCGACCAGGCAGGGTCGGTTGTGGTGTCGCGAGCACGAATCGCAGAGTCGGAAGCCGCACTCATTGAGGCGACGACGCGATTCCGGGACAATCCGCTGATCGGTGGCGCGGCCGGACCACGATTCGGCAGCGACGGCCGCTTCACGGAGCTCGACTTCGGCGTGTCGCAGCAGTTCGAGACGGGTGGCCAGCGGCCGGCGAGGGTTGCGGCCGCGCGCGCGGGGATCGAGCGCCAACAGGCGGAAACGCTGCAATCAGCGCGAACTGTTGTCTTTGAGGCCGCGTCGGCGTTTCTCATGGGAATCGCGGCGACAGAACGCGTCCGGGTTGCCGAGGAAGCCGACACCGTCGCCCGCGAGTTGCTGCGCGCCACGGAGCGTCGCTACGTTCTCGGCGACATTGCGGCAATCGATGTGAACCTCGCGCGCATCGAAGCGGCCCGCTCGGCGGCGACACTTGTCGCGGCCCGGGCCGACCTGACCGTCGCCGCGGGGACGCTCCGCACGTTGCTCCGAATTCCGGTCAGCGAGCCACTCGAATTACGCGGTTCTATCGAGCTTTCAGCCCCACCGCCGGTGCAGGTCCTGGAGGCGAATGTCGTTCAGCGCCCGGAATTCGCCGTATTGACCGCCGAGGTGCACGAGGCGGAAGCACAGGTGCAGTTGGGACGCGCGTTGAGACGGCCCGACCTCGGGTTCAACGTCGGCTACGAACGGGACGCCGGCGACTCGATTGTCCTCGGAGGCCTGATTGTCACACTGCCGGCATTTCAACGTGGGCAAGGACCGCTCGCGTTGGGAACTGCACGGGCGAGCCGGGCGCGCCTCGAAGCCGATATTGCCAGAGAGACGGCGATCGCAGAGTTACGGGTGGCGCACTCGGAATATGAGCAGCGCGCGGGGCTGGCGGCTGCGCTGCAGCGAGATACCGCACTCAGTCTCGACGACAACGAGAGTCTCGCCAGGCGCAGCTACGAAGCCGGTGAAATGAATCTCATGGACCTTTTGCTGATTCGGCGCGATGCGCTGGGCACCCGCCTGACGGTCATCGACCGTCACCTGGATGCCGCGCGAGCCAGGCTCTCTGTAGATTTCGCCGCCGGGGTGCTCCAATGAGAATGCCGCTCTTGCCACACATGCTCACGCTGATTGTCGGAATGGTGACCGCGGCGTGCAGCAATCAGTCTGTCTCACAGACTGTTCCGGCGCCCGCCACTGAGATCGTCGAGACGCACGACGAAGAGGAAAACGCGATCCACCTCACTGAAGACATGGTGCGCGATCTGCGTATCGGCACGGCCTCGGTCGTGGAGCGGCCTGGCGCGGTGGAAATCACCGTGCTCGGAGAAGTGTCGGTCGACCAGAACCGTTATGCGGAAGTCGCCCCTCCTACGGGAGGGCAGATTGTCGACGTGCTTGTCGAGATGAACGGCGTGGTTCGGCAAGGCACCCCACTTGCGCGGTTGCGAAGCACCGAGTTGGGGCGAGCGCGCGCGAATTTGCTCTCGGCGGAAGCGCACCGGGATCTCGCCAGCCAAACGCTGGAACGCAAGCGGACCCTCGCGGCGGAACGGATCGTGGCGATGAGGGAAGTCCAGGAGGCGGAGGCGACGTTCCGGGCCGCCGAGGCCGAAGTGCGCGCAGCCACCGCCGCCATGCAGGCGCTTGGCGCCGTCGACGACGGCATTGCGGGCGACGGATCGCTGTTCTATCTCAGATCTCCTGTCGCGGGGCGCGTCCTCGAGCGGCGCGCCATTCTCGGTCAATACGCCGACCCGAGCCGCACGCTTTTCACAATCGCGGATTTAAGTCGCGTGTGGGTGGTGGCGCAAGCATTCGAGCGCGATGCGATAAACGTCCAGTCCGGGAGTCTCGCGCACGTCACACTGGCAGCGCTGCCCGGCCGTGAATTCGACGGCCGCGTCGCCATGGTTGGGCGACAGGTGGAGCCCGGTTCCCGCACGCTCCCGGTGCGCATCGAAGTCGCAAATCCATCCGGGCTGCTCCGGCCCGGAATGTCGGCGAGCAGCCGGCTCGAGGTCGCAGGAGAAAGCCGCACCATTCTCGCCGTGCCTGCCGCGGCGCTTCAACGAGTCGGGGATCGCTGGCTGGCTTTCGTTCCACGAGCCGAAACCGAATACGAGATGCGTCCGGTAGGTCGTGGTCGCGACCTCGGAAACGACGTGGAGGTCGTGTCCGGCCTCAAGGCCGGCGAAACGGTTGTCGTCGAAGGCGCATTCCTGCTGAAGGCAGAGGCGGAGAAACGTGCTGGCGGCGCCGACGAGCACGGACACTGAGGTCAGCCATGATCAGCCGTCTCATGACTGCAGCGTTCGCACGGCCGGCGTTCACGATTCTGGTCGTGCTGATCGCGACGGCCTTCGGTGCGATCAGTTTCCAACAGCTCCGGCGCGACGTATTCCCTGACCTGTCTGCGCCCGTTTTTAATGTGATTGTGCAGAATCCCGCCATGGGCGCTGAGGAGCTCGAGGCGTCTGTGGCGATTCCGATGGAGACCGCGCTCGCCGGACTTCCCGAAGTCCGACGGATCCGCTCGTCATCGCAACTCGGCGTCAGCCAGATCACGGTGGAGTTCGAGCCAGACTCCGACTATTACCGTGCGCGTCAGCTGGTTGCCGAACGTGTCGGCCAGGTCGCTGGGCAATTGCCGCCGGGGACGGACGTACCGGTCCTGTCGAGTCTGACGGGCCGGTTGAACGAGATTCTGGAGTTCACCTTGGAAGCGCAGGCGGGTGCGGTGGACTTGATGACGCTCCGCGACCTTGCCGAATTCGAGATCAAGAACCGGCTCCTGGCGGTGCCTGGCGTGGCCGCCGTCGAACGCCTCGGAGGATACCTCCGCCAGGTTCAGGTGCAGCTGGATCCGACGCGGATGTCCGCGCGCAACGTGACGCTCGACGAGGTCCTTCACGCGGTGCAGGATGCGAACGTCAACGCATCCGGCGGGTTCGTCACGCAAGGGGGCACCGAATGGGCGGTGCGTGCCGTCGGACGAATCCAGACGATCGACGAGCTGCGGACGACGGTGGTCGCCGTGAAAGAGCGCGTGCCCGTGATGCTCGGCGACATTGCCGACATTCGCGAGGCGCCGGCCATCCGGCGTGGTGTCGCGCATCGTCTCGACGGCGAAGTCGTGAGCTGCCGCGTCGTCAAGCAGTTTGGCGCCGATACGGTCACGGTCGCGAATGACGTCCGTGCCGCTATCGCAGAAATCAACGCATCGCTTCCCAAAGATGTGACGCTGAGGATGGTGTACGACCAGTCCGAGCTGGTCGGCAGCGCCCTGGGAGGTGTCAGCCGGGCGATTTTGATTGGCGCGGCGCTCGTCGTCGTCATTCTGTTCGTCCTGCTCGGGAATTGGCGAGCTGCGCTGCTGGTCACGTTCACATTGCCGTTAACGATCGCGCTCTCGGGGCTGCTGCTTCGAGCCGGCGGCATCGGCATCAACACCATGACCCTTGGGGGCTTGGCCATCGCCGTCGGGCTAATGGTCGACGCAGCGATCATCGTTACGGAGAACATCGTCCACCACCTGCAACAGCGTCCGCTCGCGCCGAAGCGCGAGGTCGCGCTTCACGCGGCACAGCAGGTTGCGCGTCCCATCTTCTTTGCGACGTTGATCGTCGTCGCGGTGTTCGTGCCGCTCTTTGCGATGACGGGCATCGAAGGACGCATGTACCGCCCGCTTGCCGCGGCGGTGGTCGCTGCGCTCGGCGCTTCTCTTGTGCTCGCCCTGACGCTGGTACCGGTTGTCGCCGCCATCCTCTTGCGATCGCCCGCACCAAATGCGAAGGAAGACGTCTGGCTCATGCGTCGTCTCAAGCGGCTATACGCCCCGGCACTGGCCGGTGCGATGCGGCATGCGGGGCTGGTTCAGATCGCCACCGTTGCGATTACGGTTCCAGCCATCGGGTTGGCATCGGTCGTGGGCTCGGACTTCATGCCTCAGCTCGACGAGGGCGCTTTTCTGCTTCAAACCGTCATGCCACCCGACACCGCGCTGGACGACGTGGATCGCATCAATCACCGCGTAGAGGACGTGCTTCGAAGGTTCAACGACGTGGAGGACGTCGTCCGGCGCACAGGACGCGCCGAACGAACCGAAGATCCGATGCCGCACGTCGTGTCCGACGTCCTCGTCGTGTTCAAGGCCGATCGTGCAGCCAGCCTGGAATCGCTGGAGTCGGACATGCGAGAGGCGCTGGAGACTGTACCTGGTGTCTCGATCCTCTTCACGACACCGCTTGGCATGCGCATCGATGAAGGACTGGGCGGTACTCCTGCCGATCTCTCGGTCCGTGTCTTCGGACCTGATCTGGACGAACTCACCCGCTTGGGGAGCCAGGTTCAGGGCTTGATGGCGGGAGTGGAAGGCATCGAGGACCTTCGTGTCGAGGCGGTTACCGGGCTTCCACAACTTCGCGTCTCGATCGACCGTGCTGGCTGTCGCGCGGACAGGCCTCACTCCCGGTGACGTCGTACGGGCCTTGCGGATTGGGCTCGTTGGCGATGAGGCGTCGGAAGTATGGGTTGGCCAGCGCCGCTACGATCTGGTCGTTCGCCTTGCCGATTCGGCCCGCAACAATGTCGCCGCGATCCGAAACCTGAGGCTCGAGGCACACGACGGTACGCGAATCCCAATCGATCAGGTGGCGCGCGTCGAAGAAGTGCTCGCGCCCGGCACGATCAGACGCGAGGGAGGCAGCCGTCGCATCGCCGTGGAAGCGAGCGTCGCAGGGCGCGACCTTGGCAGCGCGGCCGCGGCTGTTCGGGAGCGACTTGGAACCGGGCTGCGACTGCCCAGCGGCTACTTCGTGGCCGTTGGTGGACGTGTGGAGCAGCAGGAACGTGCAACACGATCGCTGTCCATCGCGATTGCCGCGGCGCTGCTGGCCGTATTCGGCCTCTTGTACCTGGCGCTCGGGTCGTTCGCGGAGACCGGTGTGATTTTGGCCACCTTGCCGAGTGCGTTCGTCGGTGGAATAGTCGCGCTCCTCATCGCCGGCGAGACGTGGAATGTGTCGTCGCTCGTCGGGTTGATTGGATTGTTCGGTATCGCGGTGCAGAACAGTCTCGTGCTCGTGGCGCAGACGCGAGCGCTGATAGCGGAGGGCCGAACGTTTCGGGACGCACTGCGCGAAGCGAGCATCGGGCGGGTTCGACCGAAGGTGATGACCGCGTCGACGGCGATTCTCGGGTTGCTGCCGCTCCTTGTCCTCAACATGCACGGGACCGAAATCGAGCGACCGTTGGCGATTGTGATGATCGGGGGCTTGGTCACATCGACGCTCTTTACCCTGCTGGCATTACCGACGTTCTATCTGTTCGTCCACGACTTGAGCGCCAGGTGGCGCGCTCGAGCATCGGTTTGAGCGTGGGCTGCGCTCGGTTTTGTGATCCCGTAGGTCACGCCCAGAATCGGCGCATCAGCTTGAGTGGCCCCCGCTCCGCGCCAATGGCTGACTCCGATCGAGGCGTAGCCAGCGCCACCGTCGGCTGTGGTGGCATCGTCGAGCCAGGTACCGAACTGCGGAAAAGAGGGGGATGGTTGAAGCGCCAGCGAACCGGCTGGCACCTGATTGCTCGCGGGACCCTGTGTGCCAGATCGCGGCTGTCTGCCCAAGGCTCTGCCTCGCCCTTGGGCGGCCGCGATGCCCGGAACCGTGAGCAAAGCCAGGAGAACCGCAGCTGCGATTCGGAATGTCTCGGCCGTCCTGCCACGGTGACATGGTTTCCTGAAAGAGGCCAGTTGCCCTGAACAGACCGCTGGCTGGGTCATCTCACGATGCAGTCCGCGAGAAATCCAATAACCTCGCCGGGGCGGCATCGGGCGGGACGATAGAAGGTGATCATGCGGCCGCAGACAATCACCGTCACCCACAGGACGAGCGAGACGACGCCATTGAGCCTGGCCAGAGGCGGCGGCTGCGCGCCTGGACCGAGCGATTTCACGTGCCGGAACATCGTGAGATAGAAGATCAGCACGTTGACACCCGCGACGGCGAGGCACAGCAGCTTGAGGTGAAACGCCGAGTTGTAGACATATTGGTCCGGGTCGGTCATGAGAAAGAGCAACCCGCTGGAAACGTTGATGCCGAAGCCCAACACCGCGAACGGTATGAGGTGGTGGAACGCAGCGACCGGCACGTCTCGCATCACGCCCAGCAGGCGCAGGTCCCACGCGGCGATCGAGCCGAGCAACAACGTCAAGCCGATGAAGTGGACGCTTTCAACGACGCCCCATGCATAGGTCGTGTTCTCCATGAACGCCTCGACCCGCGTGAAGCTCGCCAGCACCGCTTCCAGGCCGACTTGAAGCGGAATCATCAGCAGCTCAAGTCCACCGTGAGGCGCGTGCAGGTGTACGCCAGGAAACGTCCTGCGCTAATGGTGGCGGCCCAGGCCATCAGCGAGGCGACCGCGAGTGCCTTCGTCGTGGCCGGGATCGGCCGCACCGGATGTATGCGCCGCACGAGCGTCCGCAGAATCATCAGGGCGACGGCGATCAGTCCCAGCTTCAGATAGAAGAGCGGATTTGTGAGCGCCTTCGTCGGATAGGCGATCAGAAGGGCGATCCCGGAGAGCACGTTCATCCAGAGACCAAACCACATGACCGGCAGCAATCGCATCAGTGCAGCCGGCGGAATGCTCCGCGCGACGCCGAGCAGACGCAAGTCAAGCGCGCTGTTCAGCCCTGCCAGCAGTCCGAGGCCGATCGTGTGAGCCGCCAGGATGCCCGGGAACGCGGAACAGTGACGGTGACTCGTTTATCCAGACGCTGACTGCTGTCGATTCCAGCCAGCGAAAGAAAGGGTGGAACATACCGGGAGTATGATCCACCGAAATTGATCTGGTACGCTCACGACGCCGTTCGCCAGCTATAGAGTGCGTCCTCAACCGAGCAGATGAACTCAAGCGCGCTGCTACGAACATTCACACTCTCCCTGTGATCGACGCGAGACACCAGACGCACGCGCAGCTGTGGTTGGCGAGACAGTATCTCATCCGTGACATCGCTGACGCAACACGTGTTGTGCTATATGTACGGCATGTGTACGTTCCTGATTTTGCTCGCTTCGTTCGTTCTTGCCGAGCCGGCGATCGCACAGGAAATGCCGCCGGAGTACGCCGCGGTGCTGAAAACGCTCGCGCGCCACGGCGATTACAAGGATGGCGTCCTCAAGGTCAACATTCCGCGGAACGACGTGAACGTGAGCGTCGACGGCGTCGCGACGCCGACGCCATTCGGTTTCGGCGGCTGGATCGCGTTGGCGAAAGGCGATCACGGTGACGTCATGATGGGCGACCTCGTGCTGACCGAGGACGAAGTCAACCCGGTGATGTCCGCCGTGTTGAACAACGGTCTCGACGTGACGGCGCTTCACAATCACTTCTTCTACGAAACGCCTCGCATGTTCTACATGCACGTGCACGGTCACGGCACATCAGCGGACATTGCCAAGCGGATCGCGCCCGCGCTGGCGCTCATCGGCAAAACACCTTCCGCCCGCTCGAGCACCCAGGCGTCAGGCAAGCCGATCGAGGGCAAACTCGATGTCGCGCGGCTCGCCAAGATCGTGGGCCAGGAAGGCGAGCAGACGGGAGCTGTTTACAAGATCACCATTGGCCGCCCGGACATTCCGCTCAAGGAAATGGGCGCACCCATCAACGCGCGTATGGGACTCAACACGTGGGCTGCGTTCTACGGCAGCGACGTGGATGCGGTGGTTGCTGGCGACGTCGCGATGCGCGCCGACGAAGTGACGCCAGTCTTGAAGGCACTCCGATCCAACGGCATCGACGTCGTCGCCATTCACCAACACATGACGGGGACCGAGCCTACCGTGTACTTCCTGCACTACTGGGGTAAAGGGCCGGCTGAGAAGCTTGCAAGCGCGTTTCGCGCGGCCGTGGACCAGACAGGCGATCGCTCATCGGCCAGACGGTGACGCCGAAGACAGACCGTGGACGGCCGGCAGCGCGCAGCCTTGAAGCGGTCTCCGCCGGTTCGGCGCGACCAGCCGCATCGAGCGCCGCGCATCGGTGGCTGCTGCTCGTTCATCAGCTGCCAGCCAAGCCATCGAATCTTCGCGTCCGAACGTGGCGCCGGCTGCACCAGCTGGGCGCGATCGCGGTGAAGCAGGCTGTCTATGCCCTGCCGGACTCACCCTCGACGCGCGAAGACTTCGAATGGCTGAAAACGGAGATCGAGACCGGCGGAGGAGAGGCCAGCGTATTCGCCGCTGACACAGTGAACACATGGTCGAGCGACGAGCTGGTCCAGGAGTTCCAGCTCGCACGCGAGAACGACTACACGGCGGTGGCGCGGGAAATCGAGCGCGCGCTCAAGGCCGCACGACGCGCGCGGGCGCCGCGCCGTTCGCGTCGGGCCACAGCGCGAATCATCGAGAAATTTCGGCACCGGCTTGCCACGATCGAAGCGATCGACTTCTTCGGGAGCGCCGGGCGCGACCGGGTGGCAACGCTCATTTCTGAATTGCAGCAGGCGCCGTCCGGAGAAGTATCTGCTGACCGTGGCACTGAATCATCACAGTCTTCCCGGCGCGACTCTTTCCGGTGCCGCATGTGGGTCACGAGACCTCGTCCAGGCATCGATCGGATGGGCAGCGCGTGGTTGATCAAACGCTTCATCGATCCCGAGGCGCGTTTCGGGTTCGTCGAACAACCACCAGCCGCGGGGGATGCGGTGCCGTTCGACATGTTCGGCGTGGAATTCACCCATCGCGGAGAGTGGTGCACGTTTGAAATGCTCGTACACACATTTGCGATCAGCGACAGCGCGGTCGAGCGTCTGGCCGCGATCGTCCATGACTTGGATCTGAAGGACGGCAAGTGTGGCGCCCCAGAAGCGGGGACAGTTGGGGCCATTGTCGAAGGCCTTCAGGCACTGCATTCCGAGGATCACGTGCTCCTCGATAACGGCGTCACGATGTTCGAAGCGCTGTACCGAGCGTTTGAGCGAGCGGCGCGGCGCGCCGGACCACGACCAGTCGCCGGCCGACGCGGCAAATCGCGGATGTCGCGCAATCGCCGGTAGGGCTGTGGTGTCTGCGGTTTCACAGGTCGCGGCAGCAGACGTGACCACAAGCATCAGCGCACGACGGGAGCTCGTGCGGCTGTGTGCGGCCGGGTTGCTCGCCTACTGCAGCTACGCGATCTGCCGCTCGCCGTTGCTACCGCTCTTCGCGCGCGAGCTCGGCGCCGACGCACCTCTGATTGGCTTTATCGTCGGAGCGTCGACGTTAACGGGTGTCGCCCTGAAGCTGCCGGCGGGCGCGTGGTCCGACATCGTTGGACGGCGTGCCCTGCTCGTGACCGGCGCTGCTGTCTTTGCCGTCATGCCGTTCACCTATCTGGCAGTGTCCGGACTTGGACTTCTTATTACCCTGCGCGTGGTGCACGGTAGCGCGACCGCCATCTTTGGTCCGGTTGCGTCCGCCAGTTTGTCCGATATCGCGCCCTCACATCGTCGAGCGACGTGGCTCAGCGCGTACTCCACCGTTCAGGGCGCGGGACAGGCGATCGGACCTGTGCTCGCCGGCTACCTCATCGCGATGGGCCGATTCGATCTCGCATTCCTGCTCGCGGGAGCCATTGCGGTTTCAACACCGATCATCGTATGGCGATGGCGTGCGCCGATTCGACGATCCGGCTCGAGCGACCGGTCGCCGCTGGGGCAGTTTTCAGACGGCATCAAAGAGGTCGCGCGAGAGCCTCGCGTCCTGGCAGCAAGCCTTGCGCAATCGGCGCAGTTCCTCCTGAACGGCTGCCTCAATGCTTTTCTCCCCTTGTACGCGATCGAGGTCGTGGGGATGGGCCCAGCCGCAGTCGGGTGGATGTTTGCGCTGCAGACCGTCACCACACTCGCGACACGACCGCTGATCGGTATGCTGTCGGACCGCATCGGACGCAGGGGCGTCATCATCACGGGACTTACGACGTGTAGTGCGGCCGTATGGATGATTTCAGCTGCAGAGAGCATCAGTCCCCTTATTGCCGCTGTTGTCGCGTATGCCGCCGGTGTCGCCGTCACAACCGCCGCGACGAGTGCGTACGTCACCGATGTAGCCCCGCGCGCCAGGTACGGGGCGGCGCACGGCGTGTTTGGAACCATCTACGACGTGGGTGATGCTGCCGGCCCGATTGTGGCAGGACTGCTCGTTGCGGCCTGGGGCTACGCGCCGATGTTTCAAGTCATGGCTGTCGCTGCACTCGGAGCCGCCGCTGTCTTCTATGTGTTCTCAACAGCCGGTGGCGAGATGCGGACGTGAGCCTCTCGTCATGAAGGAGTACGAGCGATGCGAAAGATATTGTTCTTACTCGCGGTGCTCGTGATGTCAGTCGCCGCACACGCGCAGGTGCGCAAGGTAGATTTCGAACAGGACACAGTCGGCCAGCCACCGAAGGGGTTCGTGTTCGGGTTGACCCGTAAGGTAGGAGCGCCGGGTCGTTGGGAGGTCCAGCAGGACGCCAGCGGGAAGCATCTGGCGCAACTTGACGCAGACCGAACGAACGCCAGGTTTCCGACGGCGGTACCTGTCGGAGGTGTCGGCCGCCAATGTCGACCTGAGTGTGCGCTTCCGTCCGGTCTCGGGGCGCGTTGATCAGGCCGCCGGCCTTGTGTGGCGGTACCAAAACGAGGACAACTACTACCTCGTGCGCGCAAATGCGCTCGAGGACAACGTGGTGCTTTATAGGGTCGAGGGCGGCAAACGCATCGATCTACCCGTCAAAGGTGAGGGCCGAACGTACGGGAAAAAGGTAGACGTGCCCACAGGCCAGTGGAGCACGTTGCGCGTGGTCGCCAATGGACGCCTCTTCGAGGTCTACTTCAACGGTACGAAGCTGTACGAGGTGGACGATGCCACCTTCATGCAGCCCGGCAGGGTCGGTGTGTGGACGAAGGCCGACTCAGTGACTCAATTCGATGACCTGACGGTCGGGAGCAAATAGCCATGCCGCTCGGTGCGCGTTGCCTCGGCGTTCCGATTCTCGTCCTCGTCGCGATGGCTGGCGGGTGTCGGCAACCAGAGCCCGGAGAGAGCCGCACGGTCACGATCTACGTGTCAACGGATCGGGTGTTCTCTGAACCGGTACTGCGTGAGTATGAGCGCCGGTCCGGGGTGACCGTCAACGCCGCGTACGACACTGAGGAAACCAAGTCGACCGGCCTCGCGAATCGCCTCATCGCGGAGCAGTCGCGGCCGCAGGCGGATGTCTTCTGGTCGAATGAACCTGTCCGCACGCTGGTGCTCAAGTCTCGTGCCGTGCTGGCGCCGTACCGATCGCCGAACGCCGAGGGCATTCCGGCCGCGCTCATCGATCCCGAGGGCTATTGGACGGGATTCTCGGCCCGGATGCGAGTCATCGTGTACAACACCAACCTCGTGAAAACCGACGAGGCCCCTCAATCGGTCTTCGACCTCGCGGATCCGAAATGGCGGGGACAAGTCGCCATAGCAGATCCGAGGTTCGGCTCGACGTCCTTCCATGTGGCTGCGCTCTACGCGATAGCGGGGGACCAGAAGATGGACGATTTCTTCCGTCGATTGAAAGAGAACGGGGTGCGCGTGGTCGACGGAAACTCCGTCGTGCGTGACCTCGTTGCGCGCGGCGAGGTGAAGGTGGGCCTGACCGATACCGATGACGTGAACGTCGCTATCGAGGATGGGCAGCCGGTTGCAATGGTGTTGCCCGACAAGAACGGGCTTGGTGTGCCGGTGATGCCGAATATGGTGTCGCTCGTGGCGAACGGGCCGCACCCGGACGAAGGACGTCGGCTGATCGACTATTTGCTGTCGCCTGACGTAGAGCGACAGCTCGCGCGCTCGGAAGCCGTACAGATCCCGCTGCATGCAGGCATTGAAGCGCCGAAAAATATCCCCCCGATCGAGACCTTCAAGCCGATGACGCTCGACTACGCGACAGCCGCGGCTCGTGTAGAGGAAGTGACCAATCGCCTTGCAACGATATTAGGACTCTGACCCAATATCCCGGTGCGAACGGCACACCGCATGTGGCGACGTGACGCCAGTAGATTGACCGTGCTCGGCGTGGCGGTCGGCATCTTTGTTGTGTGCTGTCTGTTGCCGCTTGCGTACCTGTTGTACGAGTTTGTCATAACCGCTGACGCGTCATTTTCGGCGCTGCGTCTCGATGTGCGGCAGCGCGGCTTGCTTTATAACACCGCTGTTCTTGGTACCGAGCACGGCGGTCGTGGCGACGGCAATCGGGGCGCCGCTCGGCGTGATGCTGGCTCGAGTGCCCCTTCGCGGAAAAGACTTCATCCGGCTGGCCCTCGTCGCGCCGGTCCTCCTCCCCCCTTACGTCGTCGCCTTGGCCTGGACATATGTCGGCGGTAGGAACGGCTTCGTCCACGCACTCACGGGTCGCGAATGGCTGCCTGCTTGGACGTACAGCCTTCCGGCGGTCGTTGGTGTGCTGAGCCTCGTACTCTATCCACTGTCGATGCTGGCCACCGAAGTCGCAATGCGTCGAATCGATCGGACGCCTGGAAGAAGCAGCGCTGATGTCCGCGCCACCGGGCCGCACGTCGTGGCGGATGCACATCCCCTTGCGGCGCCAAGTATTGCTGCTGCCAGCCTGGTGATCTTTGTTCTCGCGATTTCGGAATTCGCGGTCGCCGGTCTGTTGCAGGTGCGTGTGTACACGACCGAGGTGTTCACGGCGTTCGCCGCGCTCTATGACTTCCCGCGCGCGATGCTGCTCGCCACGCCGCTCTTGCTTCTGTCCGTGGCTGTCGCCGCCATTGCAGCCGTCGTCGTCGGAGACCGCCTCGTCACACCGCGACGGCGCACCGGGACGACGCCGCTCCTCTTGAACGACTGGCAAGCGGCTGCCCGAGCGGCGTGTGCAGGAATTGTCAGCCTCGCTCTGGTCTTGCCGGTTGCGATCCTCGTGCGCGAGGCGCTGGAGGCGCGTTCAGTAGGAGTCGCCCTCGCCGGTTCTCGTACCGCCATTGTCAACAGCCTTACATTCGCGGCCCTGGCCGCGACCCTGATGGTCGGCATCGCACTCTGGCTCGCGTACGCGCGCGCACGGTCGAGTCGTCGACTCGGCTATTTGTCAGACATCGGCTTCGTCGTCTTATTTGCTGTGCCGAGCCCAATCATGGGCATCGGCCTCATCGGCCTGTGGAACAGGCCGGGTGCGCTTGGAGCGCCGTACGGAACGGATGTGATGCTGCTCTTGGCCTACGCAGCGCGATTTCTGCCGGTCGCCGTGCTGATCCTCGCGGCTATCGTTCGATACGTGCCGGTGTCCCACGAGGAGGCCGCCGCTGTGACCGGCGCCGGATGGCTGCGGACGATGTCACGGATCGTGGTGCCACAGATTTATCTCGGGATCGCCGCGACTTGGGCAATCGTGTTTGTGCTCGCGTTCGGCGAGCTCGGGACGAGCATCCTTGTCGCGCCGCCCGGAGAATCAACCCTGCCGATCCGCATCTACACGCTCATCGCGAACACTCCGCCTTCTTCTGTCGCCGCACTCGCGTTATTACAGGCCGTCGTCATCCTCACGCCGCTTGCCATCGCCGGCGCGGTTATGTGGCATCGGGTGGGTCGGTGACCGGGGCGTTCGTATCGATCAGGAACATCAGCAAGCGGTTTGGCAGTCATCAGGCGCTGCACGGCGTATCGCTGGATATCGTCGAGGGTGACGTCGTCGTCATTGTGGGTCCCAGCGGCTGCGGAAAGACGACGCTGCTGCGGCTGATTGCCGGCCTCGGGGTGCCTGACGAGGGTGAGATCTGGCTGAGTGGCAACTGCATGGCGACATCAAGCCGCAGCCTCGTTCCTCCGTACCGACGCGGTATTGGGTTCGTGTTCCAGGATCTGGCACTCTGGCCGCATTTGAGTGTCGAAGGGAACCTCGAGTTCGTGCTGGAATCGGCGCGCATTCCACGCGGCGAGCGGTCAGCCAAAACGCTCGAAGTTTTGAGGCTTGTTCGCATCGACCAGCTCGCCAAACGTTTTCCCCACCAGCTCTCAGGCGGCGAGCAGCAACGGGTCGCCTTGGCGCGTGCCCTGGTTGGTCGGCCTCGCGTGCTGCTGCTAGACGAACCTCTGTCGAGTCTGGATCCGGACCTGCGTGCCACGCTGCGCGTCGAGCTTGCACTCCTGCAGCGCACGCTGGGCATCACGGCGGTGTATGTGACACACGACCGCGAAGATGCTACCGCGATCAGGAGGCCGCATCGTACGGATGCGCGAGGGCCGGATTGTGGAGCTGGAATCCGAACCGTGATGGCGACTGGTTCATCCAGAGACTGACCGTCGTCGATTCCAACCAGCGAAAGAACGGGTCGAACGTCTCTCGAAGCCGCCTCGCGGGTATGCTATATCCGCAGATAGCGGATGACGTAAAAATCCGCACGGTCAGCGAGGGAACGAGTCCGTGCTGACCGCGATGGGAGGTAGTGAACGATGCGACGGATTCTCCTCGGCATCCTGATGCTCGCCGTGGTGATGTCAGACGCAGTGTCACTCGGCGCGCACGAGCAGTTTCGAATCATCGGCAAGATTGTGAAGGTCGAGAAGCTTCAGCTGGTCGTCGACACGGCCTACAGCGAAAGGTTCGTGCTCAACCTGCAAGAAGGCACACTCGTCGAGCGCGACAAGAAACGCGTTCCAGCGACGGAGCTCAAAGTCGGACGGAGCGTTGTTGTCGATGTGAGTGGCGACACGCTCTATGACGACAACCTGTTCGTGATTGCCGTCACGCTCGTGCCTTCCACGACATCAGGTTCCAAGAAATGACGGTGTGACCTGAGTTGCTTACGGTACGCAAGGCCATTCCAGATGCTGCAGGTTGTCATGAAGGTCATCGTCGGCACTGATCGTGGTAGCCGTCTCGGAAGTCTCCAAATGTACGACAACCATTGGCGCCCTGCTGGCGTCCCTGCCGCTCACGTCGCTGCTGGCAATGATCTGGCGATACGTCGAGACGGGTTGACACCAGGAAGGTAGCGGATCTCGCCGGCGGCATTCTCTGGCTTGTACTGCCCTCGCTGGCGTTGTTTCTGATGCTCCCGGTGTTGCTCCGCGCAGGATATAACTTCTGGCCAGCACCGGGACTTGCCTGCGCCGCGACCATCGCCTCGTACGTCGCCGAGGTTTGGGTGCTCGGCGCACTTGGCGTCAGAGTGTAGCCGCGCGTGGCCGGCCCGGCGCGGCGCCGGGTGCGTTCAGTGCCGAACTCTTGATCACGCATACGTCAATATCACCAGACCAGCCGCACTCGCCAGAAGCGCCACAGTCTGTCTAGAGTTCGGCGCGCTCACCGACCTCGCTGCCCTGCGTGGATGAGTTCCAGTCACCCCGACGAGCGCGGTGGCTCGTCGCGTCGCATACAGCCGTAACTGAGCTGCACACGGCATCGTTCCTGAATGATCCAGCGCTCGTCGGCGGGCCCGCCGCGCGCGACGTGCTGTCGGCCGAAAAGGGGGGAGGAACTGATGCGTATGCAAAAGCCGATCGTGGCGGCGGCGCTATTACTGGCAGCAACGGGGCTTATTTCCCAGACGCAAGGTGCGCCCGAGGAATTCGAGGCGGTGGCGGTCGTCAACAACAACCTTCGGAGCGGCATCGGGACCGTGCTGATTTCCATCGATCGCTGGTCAACCGACGCCGAACGGACCAGGCTCGTCACGACGTTGCTCGAGAAAGGGCCAGACAGGCTTCTTGACGAACTCCAGGACACAAGGCCGGTGGGACGAATCCGCACGCCGGATTCGCTGGGCTACGATCTCCGTTACGCGCAGCAAACACCGACCGAGGAGGGCGGGAGCCGCATCGTCATTGCGACGGATCGTCCGATCGGCTTCCGGGAAACTTCGCGGCAGCCCCGGTTCGATTGATTACCCATTTACGGTGATCCAGATGCAACTGGACCGGAACGGACACGGCAAAGGCACCATGTCGGTAGCCACCAAGATTCGGGCCTACGACAACACTATCGAGCTCGAAAACTTCGCCAGCGCGCCGGTCATGTTGACCGAGATCCGGGCCAAGAAGGATACCGACTAGAATAGGTGGACATGCGCGTTCTCAGCTCTGCGGTTCTGTCGGTCGCTTTGATTTCCCTGGCGGTTGCGTGCAGTCCTCGGTACATGCGCTCGGAGGCCATGGAACCCGAGCTGAAGGCCCCGTCTGCGAGCCTCACACGAAACGTCGTGCTCGTGTCGATTGACGGCCTGCGCCCCGATGCGATCGCCCGGTTCGCCGCGCCGACACTGCAGCGGCTCATCGGCGAGGGAAGCTATTCACTCTCGGCGAATACGATCATGCCGAGCACCACGCTTCCCTCGCACACGTCGATGCTGAGTGGTGAGCCTCCCGACGAACACGGCGTGTTCTGGAACAACGTCACCAGCGCCAAGGTCGACGTCGTGAGTTTTTCGACGGTGTTCAGCGTCGCCCGCGAGCATGGCTACCACACGGCGGCGTTCTTCAGCAAAGCGAAATTCGGTCCGCTCCAGCGTCCGGGCACGCTCGACTACACGCAGGCGCCGGGCGGCTGGTTCGGGCGATGGTCTGCCGCCAGGACCGTGGGTGATGTTCGCAACTATCTCCAAACGGAACGACCTAACCTCCTGTTCGTGCACCTCCCGGATCCCGATGTCGCCGGGCATGCGTCAGGATGGATGAGCAGCGCATATGGACTTGCGGTTCAGGCCGCCGACGCGGCGCTTGGCCAGCTTCTCGCGACGGCAGACACCGCGTACGGCAAGGGCAACTATTCGCTCCTCGTCACCGCCGATCATGGCGGTCACGCAAACGGCCACGGCACCAGCGATCCTCAGGACGTCACGATTCCGTGGATCGCCTGGGGACGGGGCGTCAATGCCGGCGCGCTGAAGGGCTCGTCGATCATGACTTTCGATACCGCCCCGACCGTCCTGTGGCTACTCGGCATCGAGGAACCCGACGAATGGGACGGCTCGCCGGTCGTCGACGCATTCCACCCGCGTCCGGTTTCCACGGACTAGTTACTTTCCGGTGAAGAAATGACCGCTCGCGAGCTGTTCTGTCCACGATCGCGCGGCCGGCTCACTGACCGATCGTTTCATTGTCACGCGTTTCGCTATGCGGTGGCCCGCGCTTTTGTAAAGGTCGCGATGTTCATCAAATTGTCAGCGATGACGCCGAATCCGACCCAACGGTGCATGCCGTCGACGCCATGGTAACGACAGCGGCGCAGACCATGCCGACGTTTGAGCACACTGATGCGACCTTCGCACCCGACGCGCCAGCGTTGCCCGCGGCGGAACCAGCGTTGGCGTTCATGGGTGCGCCGCGCCGGCGACTTGGCGCCGGGCCGCGGCAAGACCACGCGTCGCACGCCGCGGTCCACCGCCGCCTGTTCGTTGCGGGCCGAGCTGAAACCGCGGTCGCCCGCGGCCAGATCGGCGCGCGCCCGAAGATCGCCTGATGCCGATCCAGCGCCGGGGTCCACAACGTGACGTCGGCCGGTCGCCCCGCATGAATCTCGAAGGCGGTCACGATCTGATGTTCCGCTTCTTGAATCGTCACCAGGTTGCCGAACTCGTTCGGTTTCGCGATCTTGCCTTTGCGGATCGTCACCGTGTGCCGTTCGAAGAGGCTGAGGACTTTGCCGGGGACGTGCGTGTCGCCGCCGAGTACGCGCGCGCGCGTTTGATCGACGACGCGCTGGACCAGCGGCCGCATCGCCGCCAGCCCGTCCTGGGCGCGCTGCAAGATCGGGCGGATCGGCGGACTGGCCGTGCGCGCACGCTGACGCAGCCGCCGGACCATGGTCGCCGCGTCACGAAGCACCGCCCGCGTCGTCGCCATCAGTGTGCGGTAACTCTTCACCATCGCGTCCCGCGTCTTTGGCGACCGGGCTTCATACCCAATGATCAGCACGCGCCGGGTCACGCTCCGCAGCCGATTGCGAATGCGCCCGGCGGGATCGCCCAACGCCGTACTCGCCCGCTGCATGGTCCGCGTCAGCACGCGCACGCCGTCCCGCAAGAGCGTGCTGTCGGTCGGGTAATGCACATTCGTTTCTACGACCGTGGTGTCGATGCGAAATCGACGCCCGTGCGTGACCCCGGCACGCTTCGCGACCTCGACGACCTGGCGATGCAACTGCTCGATGACGTCCGGCCCGAGCGCGCCGCGCGATCTTCAGGATCGTCTTCGCGTCCGGCACCTCGCCCGCATCAATGCGCGTGAAGGCGCGATACACCAAATTGGCGCGGACCTCGCGCTCGAGATCGTCATAGCTCCAATCGAAGAGATGCTTCAGGATCAGCATCCGCAGCACGACGTCGGCCGGTGTCCCGGGGCGCCCGCGGCGCCGACTCTGCGGCCAGCGCGCCTCGAGCGCCTGGACGACCGTGTCAATCACGGCCTCGTCCTCGAGCAGCGTGTCGATCCGCCGCAACCAGTCGGGCCACAGCTTGTGCCCGTCGGGCAAGAACACTTCGAACAGACTGCGCTCGCGCTGGCGACGCTGAACCATGCCCGCTCCTTTGATGAACGATCACGCGCGGGCAGTGTAGTACGACGGATCGATCGAGGCAACGCAGAATGAACCATTCGGTCACCGCCGGCCGCCGGCTGTCGGTACCAGTCAACGACTTACGCGGTCATTTCTTCACCGCGAAGTAGTTAAGGCACAAGCCAGGCATCGGGCCTAATGCTTCGTTAGTGCTTCTGCGCGTCGCTTGTAGGCCTCCCACTCCCGTGCGTTGTCACCGCCGCCACCACCAGCATCAGGGTTCGGCTTGATGTACATCGGTTCCTTGTCGCCCATCGCCAGCAACTGTGCGACGAGCTGTGCGTTGGTATCGAGGTTGATCGCGCGCTGAATGAGCGCCACCGCTGACGGAGCGACAACGACGACACCATGGCCGCGCATGAGCACGGCGTTGCTCTTGCCGAGCGCTTGAGCCAGGCCGCGTCCCAGTTCCGCGTTGTTGACCCCGCCGCCGGCGTCGCCATTCTTGAAGGCAGGAACCTGTTGTCCGATGAACCCGGCGCCCGCGAAGAGCGGCCGCAGAGGAATGTTGCTCGACGAAAACAGCAGCAGCGACGGTGTGTGACCGTGCACGACCGCGGTGACGTCAGGACGCGCTCTGTAGATTTCTGCATGGATGAAGCGCTCCATCACGAGGGCGCGTCCGCGGGCATCGGCCACCCGTCCGTCGAGGTCGTATTCCATCAGATCGTCAGCGACGACGAGCTCGGGCGCGCGGCGCCACGGCATCAGGAATCGATTGGCGTCGAGCCGAACGCTCACGTGACCCGCCGTGTCGAGGAACCCGGAATCGAACAGCACGCGCGTGGCGACGACCACTTCTTCCTTGATCGACTCGGTTGACCGAGGTGGCTGCGATTGCGCGTCTATGACCAGTCGCGATTGCAGGACAATCGAAAGCACTACCGCGAGAAGCATCACCTGCCGCATGGCGTCCTCCTGAGCGTGCAGGTAGGGTAACCCGGTTCTGGTTAACCCGCGGCGGCAGTCTGAGTGGTGAGTCGCGACTGTCTGGCGAGGCGCTCGATCTGACGAGAGGCGATGACGTTGTAGTCCCGGGCGTACGATTCGTGGTTCCGCTCGAGGTCGGCGAGGCGATAGACGTAGTTCGCCATCAGGCCAAACGAGCGGCGAACTCCGGATTCGGACGTATCGGCCAGCCAGTTGAGGCGTTCGAGCGTCGCTCCGTTTGCGAGGTGGAATCGAGCGACCGAGTCGAAAGGCGCCCTTCCTTGTTTCGCGCTGGTCAGGTAGAACGCGCACAGCTGCATGAGCTCGTCGCGCAGGTCTGCTGCGATTGGTTCATTCTTGAGAGGCGCCGCGCGCGACTCGAGACGGTCGAGGATGTCGGTGCGCTGCGTCGCCAGCCACTTGTGAAAATCGGGGATGGGGGACAGCGTTGCAAACCTTTTGGTCCGCGGAAAACTACGCTGCAGGTCTTCCACGACCTGCTTGATCAGCAGGCTCCCGAACGATATTCCTCGCAATCCCTCCTGGCAGTGCGTGATCGAATAGAAGACGGCGCAGCGTGCTCTGGCAGGATCCAGAACGGCCGCATTCGGATCCAGAAGCGGCTGAACCCGCGTGCTGATCCGTTCTGTGAGTGCAACCTCGATGAAGATGAGCGGTTCGCCCGGGAGCGCGGGGTGAAAGAAGGCATAGCACCTCCGGTCTGCCGAGAGCCTCCGCCGTAGATCGTCCCAGCCCTGAATCTGGTGAACGGCTTCGTACTGGATCAGCCGCTCGAGCACGGCGGCAGAGGTTTGCCAGTCGATCCGGCGAAGCATCAGAAACCCGCCATTGAACCAGGACCTGAAGAGGTGTGCCAGGTCCCCATCGATGCCCGCGCGTTCAGGGTGCGCGCGGAGCGACGCGATGAGATGACGGCGCATCTCGATGAGGGCCGCCGTGGCTGCAGGCGCGAGGTTCAGGCGACGGAAGAGTTCCTGGCGCGGCGATTCGGCGGCCGCCTGCAGCCGCAAGAGCGTGTGGGCCGCGGGCTCGCGTCGGTAGGCATCAGCCGCTCCCGCGATCTGTTCCGGATCGGGCAGGAAAGAATCGCTCAACATATCGAAGAACGCGTCACGCGAGGACGGCTCCAACGATCGATATGAGGCGAGCAACTCGGCAGCTACGCGTGCGCCTGACACCTCACCGCGCTCTGACATCAACGCTTCGCACAGGTGAAGCACTTGTCTGGCTCGAGGCTCGCCATTGCGCGAGCGCCACGCAGCGGCTCGCGAGCCAAGCGACCAGATACGCTTGAGCAAAGGCGCCGTCGAGGCAGCATCGGGCGTGAGCGGTCGGTCAGGTTCATTCGGCGTTCGTCGCGGCGTTCCAGCGTCGCTGCCCATTACCGCCTAGCATACTGATCTTTTTCGACCGGAGCGGTAGGCACTAAGGACTATGTGCTTAGCAGGTTGGCCGTCGCGACCAGCTACAAGCTACGAGCTACCGACTAGGGACTCTCGACTAGGGACTCTCGACTAGGGAGTATCGACTATCGACTCCCCACTAACAGCTATGATTAAAAGTATGATGCTCACTCGCAAGGAGGCTCTCGATGACTCTTCGAATTGGTGATACGGCTCCTGATTTTGAAGCGGATACCACACAAGGCCGCATCAGCTTCCATGAGTGGATCGGCGACTCCTGGGCGGTGTTGTTCTCGCATCCGAAAGACTTCACACCTGTGTGCACCACTGAGCTGGGGTACATGGCCAAGTTGAAGCCGGAATTCGACAAGCGGAACGTGAAAATCATCGGCTTGAGCGTCGACCCGGTGGGGAACCATGAGCGCTGGGCAAACGACATCAAGGAAACGCAGGGCTACGCGCCCAACTATCCGATGATCGGCGACACCAACCTGGAGATCTCCAAGCTCTACGGAATGCTGCCGGGCGATCTGGTCGGCACGTGCGAGGGACGCACGCCGGCCGACAATCAAACCGTCCGGAACGTGTTCGTGATCGGACCCGACAAGAAGACCAAGCTGATCATCGCTTACCCGATGACCACCGGACGCAACTTCGACGAGGTGCTTCGCGTCATCGACTCGCTGCAGTTGACGGCGAAGCACAAGGTTGCGACACCCGTGAACTGGAAGCACGGCGACGACGTCATCATCGTCGGATCGGTATCCGATGATGAGGCGCGGAAAGTCTACCCGGAGGGGTGGAAATCGCCGAAGCCGTACATCCGTATCGTCCCGCAGCCGCGGTCAGGCGCGTAGAGCGACAGCCGGGATGTAAGGGCCGCCTTCGCCGACACCTAACCTCGCTCGGCTACGGCGAGCCTCGACGAAGCCGGAATAAGCTGTGGCGGAGTCGGGCCGGCCCCCGGCCCTTCGTCCGCTGTCGGCGCCGGGTCTGGCAAATCCAGGTATTTGCGTTCCTCTGCACGGATCGCGCGATATCGCGCGAAGACTTCGCGCGACGACTCGAGCCCGCAAACCGATCGCCACGTGCTTCCGCGGAACGTGTGCGCCAGCATTTTCGGCCCGTTGCGGAGCACGAAGAGCGGGTCGTGGCGGAAGGCGGTGGGTATGTGGCGCACCTTCATCCAGCGTTCGGCCTTCCAACGCATGAATTCGATCTCGTCGGGTTCCAGGTACGCGCTTCGCGTGACGGCGGTGGTGCCGTCGTACTCTTCCAGCCGCCGGTTCACAATCAGATTCCGCTGCTCGAAATCCGCCGTCATCGGCGTGCCGGGATATGGCGTCGGGTGCTGGATATACGGCCAGTCGATGTAGCGTCTGGCGAACGTGAGGTTTGCGGCAATCGACTCGCGCCGATCGTCTGGATTGCCCACGATGAGGCCTCCGACGACGAGCATGCCGTGACGATGCAGATGATCGATCGCCGCCGCAGCCGTATTGGTTCGTGTGCCGTCGCGGTGCCGGCTGTTCTTTGCGCGCGCCTTGAGGAACGCGAGATCCTCGTCCAGGATGTTCTCGATTCCGAGAAAGACGTACCGGAATCCGGCTTGCTGCATCAGCGGCGCAAGCGTCTCGCCGTGGGTGGCAATCGAGGCAGTCATTGCTTGCACGAAGTAGTCGATCCGGTTCAGTCCGGCGGCGATGATCGCGCGACAAAGCGCCTCGAACCGATCCGTGTCGAGCGTGATGTTGTCGTCGACGAAAAAGATGGTGCGCGCGCCTCGCGCGTGGGCGTCCGCAATGTCATCGATCACCCGCTCGATTGAAAATCGATGAAAGTTCCGTCCGCGCATCTGGATGATCGAACAGAAGCTGCAGTCGAAAGTGCAGCCTCGCGACGTCTCCACGACGTCGATGGGCCGGCCGAGCATGGCGTAGCCGGACAGTACGCGTGAATCACGTTTGGGAGGCCGTATCTCGCCCTTCTCAATGGCGCTGATCGCGCGTGGGGGATTGCGACGGAACGTGACACCGTCGCGGAACCAGAGCCCGTCGATCCGGTCGAGCGGCCGTCCCGCTTCGAAGGCGCGCAGAAGCTCACGGAACGTGATGTCTCCCTCGCCGCGCACGATCACATCGGCGCCGGCGTCCGGGTGGACCCATGCCTCCGGCGCCAGGCTCGGATCGTAGCCTCCCACAACGATGCGGACGTCAGGCTTGAGCGCGCGGACGAGCGCGATCACGCGGCGGGCGGTTGCGCGCTGGAACGTCATGACCGAGATTCCGACGACGTCGGGCCTGATCGTGGACGTCAGCTGCTCGACTGTCTGACGAACAGCACCCTGGGCAAGGACAAGATCCGCGATCGCAACTTCGTGATGTGGATCGACGTTGCCCGCAAGGGACCCGAGTGCACCGTTCGGCATCCGCACGGCAACCGTCGGAGTGTGTTCGAAGGAGTCGGGCATCGAGAGCAGCAGGATCCGCATGACGACTCTCCTCAGACTCGGGGCCGGCCCGATGATATCCGATAACGACAAATGGTACGATCGCGTCGGATTACATGGCGCAGCGCGGCCAATTTCGTGTTTCGGTCTCCAGAGACGATCTGGTCTTCTCCTCCGCCCATTTCATTACCTATGCCGGCCATCGGTGTGAGGGACTCCATGGGCACAATTACCGCGCGCGCGTCGCGGTGCACGGCGAGCTGGATCCCACAGACAAGCTCGTCTTTGACTTCCTCGAGCTGAAGCGCATTATGCGCCGCCTGTGTGGGGAGATCGATCACCTGGTGTTGTTGCCGCTCGAGAGCGCGCGCATTCACGTGGCCAAAGATGCTGAGGTAGTGCGGGTCTCGGTTGACGGCCAGCCGCGGTACGTATTTCCACTTGCAGATTGTGCGCTCCTCCCGGTCCCCAACACCACCGTTGAGATGCTGGCCGAACTGCTGGCGAAACGCCTGCATGCGGAACTCAGTGCGCTCGGTGGCCAGGGCCTCACCTTGATCGAAGTGGAGATCGAGGAAAGCTTCGGCCAGTCTGCGACATATCGAATGCCCTTGGAGTGACGGCCACACACCCCGCGTGTTCTTTTTTTCGATGAGGTAGACCATGCCCAGCAAGGACACACCGTACACCGAGGTACAGATCGTTGAGCGGCTCGGCACGTTGCAGGGCTGGACGCAGAGTGACAAGGCCATTCGCCGAACGTACGAGACTGATGGGTGGCCGATCACGCTGATGCTCGTCAACGCGCTTGGTTTCATTGCGGAAGCGGCCGATCACCATCCGGATCTCGCCGTGAGCTATCGACGCGTGACGGTCACGCTCTCGAGCCACAGTGCCGGCGGTGTCACCGCGAAAGACTTCGAGCTGGCGGAGAAATTCGACGAAGTCGCCCTTTGGAGACCGCGCAGCGGTGGCGCGCTGACCGGAACACCGGACAAGTTCGTCCGCAGCGCCTCGTGACAAGCCCGGCTGGCCTCAGGGGCGCCGCCGCCTGCCCGTGTTGGTCCCTCGTTTGCTGCATTTCACGGTCGGCCTGCACATTGCGTTCGGAGTGTTGTTCCGGTGAACACGCAGGTGTTGCCAACGGCATGAAATAGAACGGGTCCTCTGCAAGCTGAACTTGAATGGCTGGACCGTGGATGGAGCGTCGATGAGGGTCCGGCTGAAACGGAAGCTCTCCGAATCGATTAATGGAGTCGATCTTTCAGGAGCCCGGGAGGGTGACACGCTCGATCTGTCGCCGCGCGATGCCCTGCTTCTGATTGCGGAGGGATGGGCAATTCCCGTTTACGACACTCGCCGCCGATCGGACCGCCACAAGGCGCAGGACCGACCGAGGAAGAAAAAGAGAAATTAATCCCACTCGCGTTCCACGCCATGGCCGCGCGCCATGTGCTGGTGTGATGAACCCCAGCAGCAACCGGAGAGCCGTCCCGCAGGATGCAGCTGACGTCGGACCTCGTCAGCTCTCTCGCGCGTCATGCGCCGTCGTGTTGAGGACGTAGCCGTCGCCGTGGACGGTGCGGATGAATCGCGGCCGGTGCGGATCCGGCTCGATCTTCTTGCGGAGTCGTGCGATTGCATGATCGACGGATCGGGTCGTGGGTGGAACGTCGAGATAGCCCCAGATCTCACGCAGCAGCTCGTCGCGGTATACGACGCGCTCGTGCCGCTCAGCCAGGTACCTCAGCACGCCGAACTCCCGATGCGTCAGGTGTACTTCCCGCTTGCCTGTCACCGCGCGCAGAGCGTTGAAGTCGATGGTGACCGCCCCGAGTACCAGGCGATCGACTCCACGGCGACTGCGTCGAAGCACAGCCTGGATGCGCGCGAGCAGCTCGTCGAGATCGAAGGGCTTGGTGAGATAGTCGTCGGCGCCCAGTTTCAATCCGCGCAGCTTGTCGGCTTTCTGCGCCCGGGCCGACAGGATCACGACCGGGGTCCGGCCGCCCTGCCGCAGCACGCCGCACAAATCGAATCCGCTGCGATCGGGCAGCATCAGATCGAGCAGGACCAGGTCCGGCTGAAACGTGCGAAGCCGGGCGACAGCCTCATGGCCCTCGGCGGCGGCACTGATCTCATAACCGGCGAATCGGAGGTTGTCGCCGATCACCTTGGCGAGCATGTTGTCGTCTTCGACAATCAAAATGCGTCCGGGCATTCAGAAACTCGTAAGTCGAAAGTCAAAAGGTCAAAGTCAGTCTGCGTGGATGGGCACCTCGAGCTGGGCCGTCGTGCCCGAGCCGACCACGCTTTCGAGCTCGAATCGGCCGCCGTGGTCGGCAGCGACGCGCATCACAATCGCGAGGCCGAGGCCGCTGCCATGCGCGCCAGTCCGGCGGCCGCGCACGAAGCGACGTTTGACCATTTGAATTTCGTCCGGCGGAATGCCGGGGCCGCGGTCGCGTACTTCGATGACCACGCGTGACCCTGACCATCGTGCGCTGACACAAATGTGACGGATCTCACTCGAGTAGCGGATCGCGTTGTCGATCAGATTGTCGAGCGCCAGGCGCAGCGCGGTGTGGTCGCCCCGCACGAGCGGCAGGTCGTGCGGAACGTCGGTCGTCACCTCGAAGCCTCCTTCGGCAAGCTGGCGTTCGAAGCCGTTCAGCGAGTCCTCGATCAACTCGGCCGGCGCGAGCCGCTCGAACTGATACAGGTCCTTGACGTCGATGATCCGCGCGTATGCCAGCAGGTTGTCCACGAGGCGTGTCAGGCGCTTGCTTTCCTGCAACAGCAGGTGGGTGTACTCGGTCAGACGCGCGCCGGTCAGCCGCCCGCGCACCATCGTTTCGCTCGCGGCGTGAATAGTGGCCAGCGGCGTCTTCAGTTCATGGGCGGCAATCGAGACGAATTCTGCGCGCATGGCTGCGAGTGCGCCCCGTGCGCGGACGGAGTGGGCAGTCAGCAGGAAGCTGATGGCCAGCGCGAGCGCCGTCGCGGCAATTGCGATGAGGGTCGTGTCCTCGCCGGAGGTGGCCCACGAGAGCATCGGGTCCCGAGCCGCGCTCACGCGCACCGTCCAGACGGGCGGGGTGTTCGCCTCACCGTCGAGTTCGGTTGCGGACGGATCGAAGAACTGAAGCGGGAACTCCCTCACCGCGGCCCGATCACCGAGTATCGTGCCGGTGATCGCATTGCCGTGATCGTCGAGGACGGCATACTCCAGCGTTGTCCCGCTTTCTCCGACCCGCGACACCTCCGAAACGAGCTCAGAAAAATACCGCTCGCGTACCCAGGCAAGATTGACAGTGAATCCGGCGATGCTCTCGAGCCGCTCGTGATAGACGTCGGCGTACTGCAGCCGCGCGACAATCTCGTACGGAACTCCCGCCAACTCTGTATCGAAGTGCGCATAACTCAGGCGATTTCTCGCATCCCCCTGGATCCGATTGAGGAGCGCGCGTGCAATCGGGGGATTGCGGGCGATCACGACGGGGTACCGGGCCGCATTGATCACGCCGGTCATCCACGGCGGTGCTCGGTTGGCACGGTTGAAGAACACCACTTCGTCGTCTGCCTGCCGCCACCCGAAGAACGATTCCGGGTAGATGTAGCGTGTGAACGCGGAAGCCACTTCGTGGCTGAAATCTGCGAGTGACTGACTGGCATAGTCGCCGGAATCGCGGTTTGCGAGGACGAGCGCCTGCGCCCCTCTCATGTCGCGCGCAAGCGCAGTCACCAGCCGGTCTGCGTCGTCCTGCGCGGTTCGCTCGATCAGGGCCGCGGTGCTTTGCCGCCACTCGCTCACTGCCCGGTAGCCATACCAGGAGAGTGCGACCACCGCTGCTGCGAGGGCGATCGTGAGGATCAGGGGCAGGTACGCGGCGTCGCCGCGTAACGCACGCGGTTTCATCGGCGCATCTCGGTTTCGCGGTAGTACCGCGCGGCGCCAGGATGCAGCGGAAGCGGGGTCGCCGCCGCCCGACTCACGTTGAAGCCGCGGAGCATCCGTACCTCGCGTCCCGCGGCACTCACGGCCTGGAAAAATGCTTTTGTCAGGTTGTAAACGAGACGTTCGTCGAGGTCGGCCCGGCATACGAAAATGCCGTCCACACCGACGGTATGGACGGCGTGGTCGATCCCGGGGTAGGTGCCGGCAGGAATGACTGTGGCACGGAGGAACGGGTACTCGACGCGAAACTCCTCGATTTCCGGCCCCACCACCTGCAGCAGTCGTGCGCCATGTCGTGTGGCTGCGGCAATGTTCGGGTTGGGAAATCTCCCGCCCCAGAACGCCACGTCGATCTCGCCGTTCATCACCGGAAGGACGGCTTCGTCGAACGCGAGGTGCTCCGCCTCTATATCGTGCGAGCCGATGCCGAATGCGCTGAGCAAGAGTCCCGCGGTGATGGCCACGCCCGTACCGGGAGGCCCCAGCGACACACGGCGGCCGCGAAGATCCCGAATCGATCGAATGGGCGACTGCGGGGCGATCACCACCTGCAGCTCGCGGATAGGCAATGCGGCAATTGCCCGGACTTCGTCGAACGGGCCGGCCATGTCCTCGAGCTGTCCCACAGATGCGAGGTACGCGATATCGGCATACGTGGAGACCGCGTCCACCTCGTTTCGCTGCAACATCGCAAGGTTGGTGAACCCGGCGGTCGAATCGAGCAACTCAATCTGGACCCCAGGCATCGTCTGAACGAGCGCATTCCGCAACGCGGATGTGAAGTGCGTGCTCGCGTCGCCCCACGTATGGGCGATGCGAATCGAATCAGCCGTTCGTGTATGTGCCAGGGCCGCATCCAGCGGGGGTGGTGAACAGCTCGTGACCGCAGCGGCGGCGGCCACGAGCCACGCCGCGCAGAAGACGCGCGGTGATCGTTCATCAGGAAGCGCCCGCGGATGGATGACAGGCATCAGAGCGGTCCGGGCTCGTGCCGGCCTCTTGTTGCATATCGAGACGGGGTTGTCAACGCATCCGATTTGTCTCAATTTGTAGCCCGAAACCTCGTCGGGAAACACGGGACTATACAGAAGACGCCAAGCGGGTATATACATTTGCGTGCCGCCCTGCGCCACAAACTCCGGAGAGTCTTGCCGGAGTGGGACGGAGGCGGGCGGAGGAGGCCTTACATGACGCGATTTGTGCATGCCTGCCTGGTCCTGGCGGCCATCTTGATGGCGGCCACTGCAGTCGGATTGGCGCAGTCCAGAGCGAAGGCGGAAAACGTCCCGGAAATCCCGTTTGAATCGGTGCCGAACTTCCTGCAGATGCCGCCCGATGTGTATCTCGGCGAGAGCATGGGCGTGGCAAGGAACTCGAAAGGAAACCTGTGGGTGTATCACCGCAGGGACGACACGCGTCTGTTCGAATTCGACCCCGCCGGCAAGTTCGTCCGCGAGTGGGGCGTGGGGATCTACGGCTTCGAGTTCGCCCACAAGGTTCGCGTCGATTCAGAGGACAACGTGTGGGCCGTCGACGAGGGGACGAACATGGTCATCAAGTTCAACCCTCAGGGCAAGGTCATGATGGTGCTGGGCCGGCGCCCCGAGCCTGTTGAAGCCATCGTTCCAACTCCGCAGGGCGACCCTCCGGCCGACGAGCGCTATCTGTTCGCCCGCCCCACCGACGTTGGCTGGGATCCGCAGGGCAACATCTTCGTATCCGATGGCTACATCAATCATCGGGTCGTCAAGTTCGACAAGAACGGCCGGTTCATCCGCAAGGTGGGGAGCAATCTGAGAGGCAACCAGCCGTATCAGTTCAACACCCCGCACTCGCTGGCCGTCGACGCGCAGGGCAACGTGTACGTCGCCGATCGCGGCAACGCGCGCATCCAGGTGTTCGACAACAACCTGGTGCTCCGCGCCATCTACGACAACGTCGGAAATCCGTGGGAGGTGTGCATCTCGCCAGGGCCGCACCAGTACCTCTTCTCGTCGAACTCCAACCCCGATTCCAATACACCCGCCAGTTCGTGGGATGTCAGCGGGGAGATCTACAAGATGGAACTCGACGGACGGATCGTCGGCAAGTTCGGCCGAGCCGGCAAAGCGGTCGGCCAGTTCCAGACGGTGCACGGCATCGATTGCCGTAACCCGGACGAGCTGATCGTTTCCGAGATCTCCGCGTGGCGCGTGCAGAAGATCCGCCTGCGTCCGCAGTCGCCGCAGACCGCCAGCGTCAGGTAAAGGGGGAGGGTTCCATGAGACGCATGCTTCCGGCTGTTCTCGTCGCGTCGACGCTCGCTCTCGGCGTCACGCTGTCGGCGCAGCTGAATTTTCCGGACATTCCATTCGACGCTGTCGATCCGCTCACGGCCAACCTCCCCCAGGACACGTACCTGGGTGAAGCCGCGGGCGTCGCGACCAATTCCAAGGGTGAGATCTTCGTCTACACCCGTACCGGCACGCCAAGGGTCACCACCGCGGGATCCCGCTTCGTCGCCCACGGCGGGGCAAGACTCTTCCAGTTCGATCGAACCGGAAAGTTCATCCGCGAAATGGGGCAGGGGGCGTACGGGTTCCTGCAGGCGCAGCAGGTGCGCGTCGATCCGCAGGACAACATCTGGGTCGTCGATCAGATGGCCAACCAGGTCATCAAGTTCGACCCGAACGGCCGGATTCAGATGATCTTCGGCCGGAAGCCTGAGGCGATAAACGCCCCAACCAACCCGTTGAACACACTGGCCGATACATACGCCCTTGTTCCAAGGGCTCCGGCGCCGCCGGCAGCGCCAGCGGGTGAGGGTCGGGGCGGCGCGCCACCTGCCGCTGCGGCTGGTGGTGGGCGCGGCGCGGGACCACTTCCGGGAGCAGGACCTCCAGGAGAGAACTTCAACCGTCCAACCGATGTTGCGTGGGACTCGCAGGGGAACGTCTACGTCACAGACGGGTACGGCAACTCCCGTATCGCCAAGTACGACCGCAACGGCAAGTGGATCAAGAACTGGGGTTCGACGGGTACCGAAGACGGCCAGTTCCGCGTGGTGAAGGGAATCGCGATTGACGCGGCGAACAACGTTTACGTGGCAGACCGCGACAACAAGCGAATCCAGGTCTTCGACACCGAAGGCACCTTCAAGACGCAGTTCCGCAACGTCGGGTCACCGTGGGCGATCTGCATTACTCCGGGCGCGAGGCAGTTCCTCTACGTGTCGAACTCGAATCCTCCGAACAATCTCGACTACGACGGCGAGATCCTGAAGATGTCGCTCGACGGACGCATCGTTGGGAAGTTCGGGCGTGCGGGCAAGCTGCTCAAGGAGTTCGGTACGGTCAACTCGATTGACTGCCGCAGCGAGAACGAGCTGTACGTGGGTGAGCTCGGCAACTGGCGCGTGCAGCGAGTGACGCTCAAGCCGACGGCTGCAGCGACGAAGTAAAGGTTACTGTCCAATTCCCAACTCCCAATTCCCAACTTCCAACTCCCAATCGCGAACACTTGGGAGTTGGAGCTTGGGAGTTGGGAGTTTTGTTTTATCGTCGGCGCCAGGCTTCCCCGAAGTAATAGCGGTACCCACCCTGCTGCCGGATGTCCTCCATGGAGCGCTCGCCTTCGATGCATGCCTCCTCGATGAGCTCGAACCCGGGCTCCATGACCCGCTGAAGGACCCACGCCACCCGCCAAGGCCTCGTGTACACCTTCGGATCCTCGAACGTCACCTCATAGTCGATCGTGTTCGCATCCACCATGGTGAGGCGTTCGACAAGATGTGCAGTGTCGGTATAGAAATTTCCCGAATCATCAATCCAGATGTAGCCGTTGAGATTGGTGGTGTCGATGACGAGCGTGTTCCCGTCCCACCGCCCGCGCGACAGCCCGTGCCACGTCTTGATCGCCGCGCCCACAGGTGGACGGTCGCCCATCGCAATCACGCGGTACGCGTGATGGTCATCGTGATGCCACAACACGTAGTCATCGGTCGGTGGCTGCACGATCTGGCTCGCGTCCTGCAGCGCGAGTCGGGGAATACCTGCCGTGGAACAGGACGTGCGTGGGTCAAGGTATTTGTGGAAGTTCACCCCTCGTCTGCCAATCGCGGCGGCCCAGGGCTGGTAGGGGATCTTTCGATCGAGCGGATCGATGACTTCCGGAGGAGCGGCCTCCCACGGCATGATGGGGTCCTTGATCATCGGGTCGTCGCTGGCGACGCCCTCCACCGAGAACGCCTGCGTCAGCGCGTCGCCGCGCCAGAATCCTTGCAGGTTGGGCCGGCCGCTCGGCAGCCGCGGCGGATTGAACGTTTTCGCTTTCTGCAGTGCGCAGGTATGAAACGCCAGCGGCTCGGCGGGACAGCCAGCGATCGTTTTCGGCGCGCCGGACGCCTGCGCGAAGACGCGTGGCGCCGCCGCCGCTGCGACAGCCAGACCGATCAGAGCAATTCCGCATAGAGCCTTCACGTCGCCCCTCCCTGTCAGTTGGCGGCCTTGTCGCGTTCACGTGCTGCCTGCTCTTCTTTCATGAGCAAGAACGGCTCGTAATCCAGCAGACGCACGTCTGGCTCCTTACGGCGGTAGAAGAGCATGCTCATCTGCCAGGGTCGCGTGAACACCTTCGGGTCTTCGATCGTGACTTGGTAGCGCAGGTGATCGGGGCCCTCGAGCGAGTAGCGCTCGACGAGGTGCAGCGCCTCGCTGTGGAAATTACCCGCGCGATCGAACCACGTCTGGTCCGTGAAGTGCACGACGTCGACGACGAGGGTGTCGCCATCCCAGCGGCCGCGCGAGTCGCCCACCCACCAGTTGAGCGGTCCCCGTGGATGCGGCGTTCCGTCGGTGCGGATCACCCGGATGCCGCGCGCATATTCGAACGCGATATTCATCTGGCCGGGCGTCTGAAAGATCTGAAATGGATACGGCATGTACATCATGCGCGGGACGCCTGGGATGAACCCTTTCGTCTCGGGATCGGCGGTCAGCCGTGAGGCGAAATTCTCCTGCTTCTTGGCCAGTGCCCACGGCTGATACGGAATCTCGCCGCCGACCACGACACCCTGGCCGGCCGGCACGCCGAGCCGCGCGGAATGATCCTGAATGTCCCAGGCCGCGGTGTTCAGCACCTGCCAGATACCCTGCAGGTCGGGCTTGCCGTCGGGCGTCCGTCGCAGATCCGCCTGAGCGGCGGCCGCGATGGAAACAAGCGCGAGGATGACCGCGGCAATCGAGCTGGTACACGCGTGTCGCATCTCACCGACCTCCGGAAGGCCAGGCGAACGTCCGCTGACAGCTTGCTTCTACATCGAAGCGGTGTGCGTTGGCAACTCCGGAGTTGAGTTCGGCAAGGTTGGACGCCACAGCGCGGCCGCGCTGCCCTCGAAGCCTACCTCAGCGCCTCACTGCGAATCCCGCCGCAATTGCAGCTCTGGCGACTTGTTGCCTTCGTGGCAGGCAAACTCGATCAGCTGGAACCCTGGCGTCTTGTTCCGGCGCAGGGGAAACGTCATCGTCCATGGTCGAGTGTAGACGGTGGGGTCTTCAATCCGAGCTTCCCAGAGCAGCGTATCGGCATCGACCATGGCGATGCGCTCGGTAATGTGCGCCTTCTCCGAGTAGAAGTTGCCGACGTTGTCGAGCCACTCCCTTCCGTTCTGATTCGTGGTCTCGATGACGAGCGTGTTGCCGTCCCAGCGGCCTCGCGACTCGCCCATCCATTTGCGAATGCCGCCGCCGAGAACAGGACGTCCGTCCATCGGAATGACGCGGTAAGCATGGTTCTGCTCGTGGAGCGTGAAGATGAACGGCGAGCCGGACGGCTGCACGAACTGATAGTCCATCATCCACATCTGCCGTGGGACCCCCCGGAGGAAGCACTGCGCGTTCGGATCGAGGAACTCAATCGACGGGGGGTCGAGCGTCTTGTCGGCGCGCTCGGCCTGTTTGGCGGCGGCCCACGGCTGGTACGGAACCTGTCCGTCCGGCGGGTCGACGATGAGCGTCGGTCCGCCCTGATACGCGAAGCTCGCCTCATGCGGTTCGATGTTGAACGCCTGGCGGTTGGCGTTCCAGTAGCCCTGAAAATCGGGTTTTCCGTCTGACGTGCGCGGCGGCGTGAAAGCCTTGATCTTCTCTTTGGCGCATGCGTAGAACCGCACGGGCGCTGCGGGACAACCCGCGATCGTCGCCGGTCCGCGGCCTTCTGCTTGCTCGGCGGGCCGCTGCTGCTCGCGGTCCTGTGCCACAAAGCTCGCTGACGATAGCGTCATCCCAACCGCGACCGCCAACCAGCCTCCATAAGCCTTCGTCATTGTCGCTCTCCGGTCATTTCGTGGATTCGAACGCATGGCATTCGTACTCGAGCAGCTGGAAGCGCGGCTCGCGGTGCCGGTAGAGGATCAGATTCATCTTCCACGGCCTGCTGAACACTTTGGAATCCTCGATGGTGACCTCGTAATTCAGATGGTCGCGGTCTATGAACGAATATCGCTCGACAACGTGAAGCAGCTCGCTGTGATGGTTTCCGGCGCGGTCGAACCAGGTTTGATCGTTGAAGTGCACGACATCCACGACGAGAGTGTCGCCGTCCCACTTTCCGCGCGAGTCCCCCATCCACCATTCGATTGGCCCTTCGAGGTGCTCCGAGTTGAGATACACCTCGCGAACCGCGTGCACGTACTCATAGAGGATGCCGATTTTCTGAGGTGTCTGGAAGATCTGAAAGGGAAACGGCATGTACGTGATCCGCGGCACGCCCGGAAGGTAGCACTTGAGCGCAGGATCGGCACTATGGCGGTTCGCGTAATTCTGCTTCTTCTTCTCGAGCGCGGCGGGCAGGTAGGGGATGTCGTTGCCTTCCACGATTCCCTGTCCCGCAGGCACGTCCTTCTCGGCGGAGTGATCCTGAATGTCGAGCCATGCGCTGGTGTGCAGCACCTGCCAGAAGCCCGACAAGTCAGGTTTGCCGTCGGGCGCACGAGGAATCTGGGCCGCCGCCGTCGTGGCCGACAAGCACAGCGCAGCGGTGACGGCGACAACCGTACGCTTCATTCCCATCGAACGTACCTCCAGGGTATATGCTACGCCCTGCATACTGACAATTTTCAGCCCGTAGGCTAAACGAGTTCCCCTCAGCGATCTGTCGCAAAGTGTCGCATCTTTCCGCTATCGGTCAAGCCCGAAACGCTGCGCGATGACGCCCCAGGAAAGGTCGTCGACGGGTGGGTAGTGCGCGACAAAATGCGACAAAAAACCGATTGAACGCCGGCGCGGGTTCGGTGCTTGATCGGCACGTCGAAATCCGCGTTAACAGGGAGCGTCCGATGAACAAAAGTCTCGTCGTCGTGGTGATGATGACGGCCGTCGTGCTGGCGGCGCCCGGGGTGAGCCGTGCGCAGGATGCGACGGTCAGCGGTACGGTAACCGATTCGACGGGCGGCGTCCTGCCGGGTGTCACTGTCACCGCCGTGCACGAAGCCACGGGAAACACCTTTCTTGGCGTAACCGACGAGCGCGGCGCCTACCGAATCCAGGTACGCGTCGGGCGGTACAAGATGACCATCGAGCTGTCGGGCTTTGCGACCGTCGCCCAGGGGTTCGAGGCGCTGGTCGGTCAGGCGCTGACCGTGAATGTGCAGATGATGCCCTCAACCGTGCAGGAGTCCGTCACGGTCACGGGGGAAGCTCCCTTGATTCAGACGACCTCATCCACGCTCGCCGGGCAACATCGATCCGCGGCAGACGGAGGATCTTCCGGCCATCGGCGGCAACTGGCTGGAACTGGCGCTGCTCGCGCCGGGCAATCGGTCGAACGGTGCTGACCCGAACACGCCGACTGCGCGAAATCGGTTCGACATGCAGCTCAATATCGACGGGCAACAGGTCACGAACAACGGGCGCGCCGGCGCGGCCAATCCCCGCGTGACGCAGGACGCGATCGGGGAGTTCCAGTTCGTAGCCAGTCGCTGGGATGCCTCGCAAGGCCGGTCGAACGGTGTGCTCGTCAATGCCGTAACCAAGTCAGGGACCAATATGGCGGCGGGCACCTTCTCGGGCATTTTCAGGAACGACAAGTTCAACGCCCCGGACTTCATCCAGAACCGCGTGCTGCCCTACTCCAACAGCCGGTTCAACGGGACATTCGGTGGCCCCATCGCGCAGGACCGCTCACATTATTTCGCCTTCTACGAGCGCGAAAGCGAGCCGTCGACGATCACGTTCAACAGCAGTTACCCGTCGTTCAACGTCGACCAGGAGCGGGACGTCAAGGAATGGAACGGCGGCACCCGCCTCGATTTTCAGGCTGGAGGGCAGAATCACTTGATGGTGCGTGGCACGAAGTGGCGCCGGACCGACCCGGCGTACTCGGCTCTGAACGGCACCGTCAGCCACCCGTCGGCCCAGGGCTATTCGGCGGCCAGCTCAGACACCGTCTACGCCACCTATTCGATGGTGCTGAGCAACCGGGCCCTGAACGAGATCAAGGGCGGGTTCACCGGCGCGGTCGAACGGAACCAGCAGCGTGGTCACCTGGTCCGGACATCCGCAGGCGGGGCTCGTGGGGGTCACCAACGGCGCGCCGCGCATCAACTTCAACGGCTACAGCTTCGGCAACAACAACACGAACTGGCCTCAGACGCTTGGGCAGCAGGTGATGTCGATTCGCGACGACTTCACATACTCGTTCAACAAGGGCGGCCGCCACGATATGAAGGTGGGCGGCCGAATATCTGAACATCTTCTTCTACCTCTACAACTGTCGTCCGTGCGTCGGGATCTATGACGCGGCGAACTCCGCACCGCCAAGCAACATCCAGCAGATCATCCCGGTCTGGAATGACCCGAACACATGGAACCTGAACGCGTTGAACCCGTTCATCCGGACGTACCAGATCGGCATCGGAGAGTTCGGAGGGCAGGCTCGGCGCAATACGGTGGCTGCCTGGGTACAGGACGACTGGCAGATGACGCAGCGGCTGACGCTGAACCTCGGGCTGCGATACGACCTTCAGCCGAACTCGTTCGCGAACTTCGTCGAGATCAATCCGATTGTCAAAAGCGGCCGGCCCAACGATATGACGAACTTCGGCCCGCGGGCAGGGTTTGCTTACGCGTTGAACGACCGAACGGTAATTCGAGGTGGCGCCGGGAAGTACTTCGGGCAGGTTGTCAACAACCTTACCTCGTTCAGTCTGTCGGTGCAGACGACCATCGTGGCGCAGGTCACCAATGACGGTCGGCCCGATTTTGCAAGTAATCCGTTCAATGGACCGATTCCGACGCTCGAACAACTCAGGCAGCAGAACGCCACCAAGAGCACCGCGACGGCAATCGCCACGCCGCATATGAAGATGCCTTACAGCTGGAGCTCGTCCATCGGCTTCCAGCGTCAGGTCGGCGCCACGATGGCCCTGACCTCGGACTTCAACTTCGTCGGCGCGCGGCAGGAACGAGTGGACCTCAGCAACCTGAACCTCAGCTACAACGCCGCGACGGGGTTGAACAATCCGTTCACGAACGTCGCGTCGCGTCCCATACCAGGTTGGGGATTGGTGCTGGCCTCCGTGAACACAGGGCGCTCCAACTACCGTGGGTGGGAGACGGCATTCAACAAGCGGATGAGCGACAACTACCAGTACTCGGTTACCTACACGCTGGCAGGCTTGTGGGATGACGATCCGCAGCCGTACGCCATCGACTGCTCGCGCGAAGACGCGGAATCGTGGTGCGTCATGGGGCCGCTGCCGTTCGCCGTGGCACCGGACCTCGGTGGCGAGTATGGGCTGGCAACATCGGACCAGCGGCACCGCGCGGTCTTCAACGGTATCTGGGAGCTGCCAATGGGCTTCCAGGTCAGCGGGTTGTACTTCTTCGGGTCGGGTGGCAGGTTTGCACCGACTGCCGGCGGTGACCGCCGCAATCGCGGATCCGCCACGAACAGCCGGTTGCGCGCCGACGGATCGATCGTGGAGCGCAACTCGCTCGTCGGCAAGCCAATCCATCGAGTGGACTTTCGATTTTCGAAGACCTTCCCGGTTGGCGATCGCGTGCGGCTCGAGGGGATGGTGGACGCGTTCAACCTGTTCAACCACCGGAACCACAACGTCTACGTGCTCAGCGAGGCCAGCGCTCTGTTCGGCCAGCCGTCGGATGGTGCGCTCGCCCGCAGACTGCAGCTCGGGTTCCGCGCCACGTTCTACTGAGCGCAGTGCGCGACAGTGTCTCGTTTCTGTCTGAATAGGGGCCGGACGGGATTCTCCATCCGGCCCTTTCGTTTCAAGCGCAATCCGATTTCATCATGCGCACCCTTTTCGGCGCGACTCTGTTGCTGTTTGCCTTGACGCTCGGTTGGTCCATCGTCGCCAATCGAGACCCGTACGTGCCTGAACGACAGGTCACCTACAGGCCTGTTCAGGTGGAAGAAGACGGATACGTCTCGTCAAACGCCTGCAGGGCGTGTCATCCAGCCCAGTACCAGCGCGTGGCACGCCTCGTTCCACCGCACGATGACGCAGGTCGCCACGCCTGACAGCGTCCGTGCCAACTTCAACGGAGTGCGCGTCGACGCGGTGGCAGGGAATCCAATCGCGCTCGAGCGGCGCGGCAGCGAACACTGGGCCGAGTTCGCCGATCCGGACTGGAGAGGGGCCGACGATGCGCGCCCGCGAATCGCCAGGCAGATCGTGATGATCACTGGTTCGCATTACCAGCAGGTCTACTGGTACCGGACGGACCGGAATCGGGTGCTGGGCCAGCTTCCTGCCATGTACCTCATCGCGGAACGGCGCTGGATTCCGCGCGATGCTTCGCTATTGCATCCACGCGTTGAAGGAGGACCTCCGGAGACCGGGCGATGGAACGCGGTGTGCGTCAACTGCCACGCGACCAACGGCAAGCGTCGCTTCGAGGCTCCGGCCGATGCCGCTGCCACCGGTGTGCCGTCGATCACGGCCGATACGCGCGTGGCGGAGCTGGGCATTGCCTGCGAAGCATGCCACGGTCCAGCCGCGGAGCACGTTCGTCTCAACGGCAGCCCGCTGCGCCGCTACAGACAATACCTGACGGGCGAAGTGAACAGCGCCATCGTGCAGCCCGCACGGCTGAAGCCAGCGGTATCGTCCCAGGTGTGCGGACAGTGCCACGCGGTATGGGAGCACTTCGACGAGGCCGCGGAGCGGCGGGCCAACGTGGACGGCCTCCTGTATCGCCCCGGCGACGAGCTTTCGAAGACCCGCTTCGTCGTCCAGCCCACCAGAAACGCGGATGCTCCCACCATGCGCGCCATTCTCCAGGCATATCCGGGATACCTGGCCGATTCCTTTTGGCCAGACGGAATGGTTCGAGTGTCCGGGCGCGAGTACAACGGGCTCATCGATTCGCCCTGCTTCGCCAACGCCACCGACGAGAAACGCACGCTCACCTGTTTTTCGTGCCACACGATGCATAAGACGGCCGAGGACCCTCGTTCGCTGGCTGCGTGGGCCGACACCCACCAGGTCGCCGCCGGGAAGGAGGGCAACGGCGCCTGCCTGCAGTGCCACGCGTCCATCGGGGCGGACCTGCAGCGGCATACGAGACACGCAGCCGAATCGACCGGGAGCTCCTGCTACAACTGCCACATGCCCTACACGACATACGGCTTGCTGAGAGCGTTACGGAGCCATCGAATCAGCAGCCCCAGCGTCGCCGAAAGTGTCGAGACCGGCAGACCGAATGCCTGCAACGCATGTCATCTCGACAAGACGCTGGCCTGGACATCTGATTTCCTCGAGAAGTGGTATGGCACGGCGCCTGTCCGGTTGACCGAAGACGATCGGACCGTCGCGGCATCGCTGCTGTGGCTTCTACGGGGCGACGCCGGCCAGCGGGCCCTGGCGGCATGGAGCATGGGTTGGGAACCTGCGCGTGCGGCGTCCGGTACCTCGTGGCTGGCCCTTCCTCTCGCGATGCTGTTGAACGATCCCTATGACGCCGTGCGATACATTGCGTATCGGTCTCTTGAATCTCTACCAGGGTTCGATGGATTCCAGTACGATTTTCTCGCGCCACCTGCCGAGCGAACAGCCGCGACGTTGCGAGCCCTGGAGCACTGGCCGCGCACGCTCCGGTCCTTCGACCGGAGGACCGATTCGGCGCTCCTGCTCGATGCCGCCGGCGCTCCCCGAATGGATGTCATCGTGAGGCTTGGCCTGGAGCGAAACGATCGCCCCGTGGTCCTCCGAGAGTAGGCGGCAGTCGCGTGGCTGACGAAGCTCCCCGCGAGCGCGACTACGCGCGGCGGCACATGCGTTTCGGATGGTGGTCGCTGGCCGTGTTCGCCACGCTCGGCCTTGTGCTCGAGTCGTTCCACGGCTTCAAGGTGCGAGCCTATCTTGACGTGCCTAACGAAACGCGTCGCCTGATGTGGACGCTTGCGCACGCGCACGGCACGCTGCTGTCGGTTGTCCACGTCATCTTCGGCTTGAGTGTTCGCGTGGCACCAGAAGTGAGCGCGCGCGACCGACCGCTGATCTCCCGATGCCTGATCGGCGCGTCCGTGCTTCTTCCCGGGGGATTTTTTCTGGGCGGTGTGGCGTTTTACGGAGGTGATCCAGGCATCGGCGTAGTGCTGGTTCCCGTCGGTGCGATTGCGATGATCATTGCCGCGATCCTGCTCGCGCGTCTTTCGGCGACGTCGGTCGACAGGCATGGTTCGGGCCAACCCGGAGGTTCACGAGGCAGGAGGGAGCCGGCCGGAGGTGATCGCAGAGGCGGGAAACGGTGAGGGTCAGACGCTGGGTCCGACCCTCGTTCCGGTCCTACTTCGGGCGCGTGATCTCGAACACGATGAACTTCAGCGTAGGTGTTGCTGCCACGATTTCGTGCGGCACGTTCTCTGGAATGAGCAGGAAGTCTCCCGGCCCGACTCGGTGATCGGTGCCGCCGACGATTGCCTTCCCGAACACATTGCCGGCCGCCTGTGTCGCGGTGGCCGCCGTCGGCGCCGCGGCTCCCTCGATTTTTCCACCGGTTCTGATGGTGGCCGTGCCGTCAATCACCGCCCACATCTCGCCTTCCTGCTGGTGGATGGCGGGTCTCTGTGGCAGCTTGCGGTGTTCGACCGAGAGCCGCCATACCCCGACTCGCTCGACGTATGTGTGTTCTTGATTCGGTCGATCTTCGGTCATTTTCGTCAGCTGCGCTCGAAGGTCGGCAGCCGTTACGAGCGTCGCGATGTTGTCATTCGACGGCGGTCTCGGCCCGGCCGGCGCGGCTCCCCGGCCGGCCTGTTGCATTGAAGCTGACGCGGAGAGGATGAGGACAAAGCTGCACACTGTCGCGATGGTACGCATTCGAATCCTCCAATATGGATAGGCGAGTCTACGCCGGGCCGCCGGGTGGATTGTCTCAAATTGTCGTAAACGCTTAGTGCAGTTGCTTCGCCCGCACATAGACCAACAGCGCAATCACGAATCCGTAGACGACAGTGATGATCGACAGCGCCATGAAGCGGGCATACGCCGCGCGGCCCATCACGTCGTAGATGGTCAGTCCGATGAGGGCGAGGCACGCAATGGTCGCCGACTGAAGAAGTCGGTTGAGCCGCGGGAGCGTGTCGATCAGCAGGACGATGGCGGGCGTCGACAGAAGGAGCACGTAGTCCCACCCCTGCGGTGAGAGGAGAGTGATGGCGGTCAGCAGCAACGCGACTTCCAGATACTCAGGTGCGGCCGCACGACGCCGCATGACAACGACCGCGGCGCAGGTTCCGAGCAGAGCGACATTCGTCACGATCGCCAGCCACTCGGCAATAGAACCCGGGCCCAGCCACTTCGCGTACATCGCGGCAATGGAGACGTTGTCCTGGTTCGTCAGGTTAGGAAACGTAGAACTCGTCACCGTGTTCCACCACGCGACGAGCAGATCGAGGTTGCCGTGGAGCCCGTAAGCGATCGCCGGTGCCGCCAGCGCGACCACCAGCACGGCCGAACACGCAGCCGCGGCCCGAAACTGCTTGGTGGCAAGGAGGTACGGCAGGAACAACAGGGCGTACGGCTTGATGATGGCCGCCGATCCGAATGTCGCGCCCGCGCCGATCCCGCGTCCTCTGTGCAGCTGTGCGACGGCCGCCATCGCGACCACGCCGAAGAGCAGATTTGCCTGACCGAGCTCCAGTTCGTGGGCGTAGAACTTGCCGAGCGTCACGATCGTGCCGATCGCAATAATTGATGCCGGCACGGTACGTGACGGAAGCTGCTGCACCGACAACGCAAGCAGAACCGCAAGCAGACCAACGCATAGCGCGAACCAGAGTGGTTTGGCTGTACTGACCGGAAGCGCGGCAAACGGCGTGAACACGAACGCCGACGCCGGAAAGTACTTGAACTGGTAATGCTCGTCGCTGGCCTGGTACAAGGGCTGGCCAGCGGCGGCCCGCGCGCCAGCAGTCCAGTAGACCTCGAAATCCGGCATTCCGTCTCGGATGCGCACTGCATACGCAGCGGTCGCAAGACAGGCGATGAGCGTCAGGAGTATCGCGGCGCGCATTCGTCCATAGACGTACTAATGTCCGGCTTTAGCCGGACCCGAACACCGCGTACGTCGCGTCCGGCTTTAGCCGGACCGTGACTTGGCCCCGAACTACGCTCAGGCGTGCTGCGTGGCGCCGAGGTGCTGCCCGAAGAACGCCAGCGTCCGCTGCCAGGCGGTTTCGGCAGCCGTCGAGTCGTACTTCACCGGAATCGGCGCATTCACGTTGTTTTCGTTGCCGAACGCGTGCTGAGCGCGGTAACGGTGGAACGTCGACGACACGCCGGCAGCTTTCAGCTTCTCCTCAAGCGCATCAACCTGCGCGATGGGGAAGAAAGCATCCTCGGTCGCGAAGTGCCCCATGATCGGCGCCTGGATCTTCGTCGCATCGATGTACTCGAGCGGCGGGAAACCGTACCAGGTGACAGCCGCGTCGGCTTCGGGCACGAACACCGCCGACAGTAGTGTGAGGGCTCCGCCCATGCAGTAGCCGACGACGCCGACGTGAGCGCTCGTCTTCTTGAGGTACTGGACGGCGCCACGGATGTCCTGGCCGGCAGCGTCACCGAAATTCAGACCGCCCATCAGATGCTCAGCCTCTTTCGCGTCGAGTCCGACCTGTCCGCGGTACAAGTCAGGAACGAGGGCGCGATAACCCTGAGCAGCAAACTTCTTCGCCACCCCTTTGATCTGATCGTTAACTCCCCACCATTCCTGGATGACGACGACGCCGGCGACGCGGTTGCCGCCCACGGGTTCGACATAGAACGCGGGACATTCCTTGCCGTCTGGTCGCGTGAAGCTTATCTGGCTCATCGCGGCATCTTACATCGGAGCTCCTTCCGTACCTCCAGCGCCTGGTCTCTTGATCCCGCCGGGGTCACGTAAGAAACAGAAGCTCTTCTGTTGGCTCAAGGGGCCGATGGGTGAGACGCAGCCCGTTGTCCGGCGCAACGTGCACGCAGAATCGTGATATTCCGGCGCAATCCGTATGTGGACCTTCGCGCATTGGTCGCGATCGTCGGACGCACGCGCGAAAAATGCCGAGATATCGATGTGTCGCCCCCACAGTCAGATGGAATCGATATTGTTTGATGTCCGGCCGTGGGGATGTTCTCGAACACCTCCGATTTGGCGATCGACCTTGGCTCAGCCAACACGTGCATCTACACGCGCGGGGCCGTGGCGCTCAATGAGCCGTCAGTCGTCGCCTTCAACACCGCGCGCGGCGGGGTCGAGGCAATAGGTACGGAAGCGCACGAAATGCTCGGACGGACGCCGGCGAACATCGATGCGGTATGGCCGGTGCGGAACGGGATGGTCGCGGACATCGAGGCCGTCGAAAAGATGCTGGCGCATTTCGTGCGCAAAGCGCATGGGCGCACCTACGCCCGCCCACGAGTCGTCATGGGCGTGTCCGCGGCGAGCACGCCGGTGCAGCGTCGAGCGCTGAAAGAAAGTGCGCAGCGGATGCGCGTCAGCGACGTCTGTCTGGTCGACGAGCCCATGGCCGCTGCAATCGGCGCGGGGCTGCCCGTCACCGAGCCGACCGGCAACATGATCATTGACATTGGCGGCGGCACTACTGACATCGCGGTCGTGTCTCTGGCAGGCGTCGTCTATTCCCGGTCCCTGCCAGTTGCAGGCGGAGATTTGGACGCCGCAATCATCCAGCATCTGAAACGGCGGCACAGTTTGCTCATCGGTCAGCCCACGGCCGAGCGGATCAAGTGCGAAATCGGGTCCGCAGTACCGCTGGAGAAGCCGTTGCGCATGCAAGTGAAAGGTCGACATCTCACGGAAGGCGTGCCGCGCACCGTGACGATTACGGATGCCGAGGTGCGCGACGCGCTCTCGGAACCGCTTCGAGCCATGCTCAAGGCTGTGCGTGAAGCGCTCGAGTGCGTACCGCCCGAGCTGTCCGGCGATATCTACGAGCGGGGCGTCGTGCTGACAGGCGGCGTCTCGCTCCTTCGGAAGCTTGACGAATACCTGCGCCAGGAGACCGGACTCCCGATAATAAGGGCCGAAGAGCCGCTGGCCACTGTCGTCATCGGCGCCGGAAGGCTGCTTAGCAACCGGGCGCTGTTGACGAAGCTGACGGTCAGCTGACGCCGCGGATCGCGAGAAGCCGGCTGGCGTTTTGGGTGACCCACGCCTGCACGTCCCTCGCGAGAGCGTCGGCGCATGCTTTCCACGAATTTGATGCAGGCCTTGTGACACCCTGACGCACATTGCGATCGGTAAAGCCCACGCCCACGAAAATCTTTCTATAGCAGGAAGCGGACTTACTGTGACTCGCGGCGCTCGTGGCCGCTTCACCACACGATCCGACCGTGAGCATCGCTTCGATATACCGTTCGGTGGCGCGGATCATCACCGGCGGTGCGACGACACTGCGGTCCAGCCCATTCAGCGCGGCGGTCAATTCGACGTGGCCGGTTCCGCGTCCGAGCACTGTCAGCACGGCATCGCTGTCCTGAGAGCGGTCGACCAGACGAACCGTGTCGAGCGCACCAAGCGCTTCGTGAACGAAACCGTGGGTCTCGACAAGGTCATTGGTCGCGTCGGCGAAACCGTTGGTCATCGGAAGCGTCACAAACACGGTGGCGCGATAGGTACCTTGCGGTTTCTCCGTAAGTACGGCCGATCGTGTCTCAGTTGCTGGCCATAACGGTTGCGCCGCACCGAGCGTGCCGGCGTTTGCGGCCGCAACGAAGAGGATAGTCAAGGCGCCGACTGCGCGAACCATCACTCGTGTTCTTCCTCCCGACTCCGCCAGGTGCACACCTGGTTCCAGCGAATAGGGCACCGATTATCGCGACGATTAACGTCAAGGGACGTGTGTGATCGCGGATTTGGGGCCAACGCTGCGAAAAGCGTAAGTGAAAGAGCGTAGTATCTACGCCGATCCCGGCTTCGAATCAAACCGGGCTCAGGAGGCAGCAATGACTTCCACGGCGTACTCACGCATTTCGATCGGCATCGCTGCTGTGACACTGTGTTTTGCTCTTTCCACCACACTGCACGCACAGCAGTACATCAAGGGAGAGCGCCCACAGCAGCGCGGCTACTCGCTCGCGGTGATTACCGAAGGGGGCAAGACCGTATGGCTCGGCGGGCAAGTTGCTGTCGTGGACGATGCCGGGCGGTCACTCGCCGGAGACTTCGATGGGCAAGTGCGGCAGGTGTTCAAACTACTCGACGCAACGCTCAAAAAGGCGGGCGGCGAAGCTCAGCGACATGGTTCAGATGACCGTGTTCATCACGGACGTTCGGAATGGGGACCGGCTGACGGAGATCCGGAGGGAAATCTTCGGCGACAATTTTCCAGGCAGCGCGCTTATTACGATCACCGCCTTGGCCAACCCCGACGCGAAGGTCGAGATTCAGGGCTACGCCGTTATCGGAAGCAAGTAGGTTAAGAGTCACAATTGTTCCGCGCGAGAGGACCCATGAACAATCGACGGGATTTCCTCAAACGTAGTCTGACGCTGGCAGGCGCCGCAGGCACGCTGACTTCTGAACTGGGGTCGAGGGCGGCGTTCGCTCAATCGCAGAATGGATCTGTGCGACGAGCCGAGCGCTACGACGATTCTTTCATCTTCGAACGAAAGCCCTTCCGGTGGCCAGGCAACGCAACGCTTGCCGTGTGGATCGTGCCAAACGTCGAAGTGTGGCGGTACGACTCACCATCAGGGCAGGCCATTTCTCCCAACGACCGGAACATCGTGCCGGACGTTGTCAATTACGCCTGGCGGGAATACGGGCTCCGAGTCGGGTTGTGGCGTATCGCCGACGCGCTCGACGCGGCAGGAGTGAAGGCGACGGTCGCGCTGAACTCGGCCGTGGCCGAAACTCACCCGAAAGCCGTGGACGAAATGAAAAGACGCGGCTGGGAGTTCATGGGCCACGGCATCACCAACAGCGAAAACCTCGCCGGCCTGAACGCGGATAAAGAGCGCGCCGTGATCCAGACCGTGCTGAAGACCATCGAACAGGCAATTGGCCGACGGCCGCGCGGGTGGCTCGGCCCCGGCCTCACCGAGACACACAACACCCTCGACATCCTGGCGGAAGCGGGCGTCGACTATTGCGGCGACTGGAACAGCGACGATCAGCCCTATCCGATGAAGGTGAGAACCGGCCGGATGTTTTCAATCCCGTACTGCATGGAGATCAACGACATTCCGCTTTTCATCAGGAAGGGCTACACGGGCGAGCAGTATCTTCAATCGGTGGTCGATCAGTTCGACACGCTCTACGCGGACAGCTCGAAGCAGCCCAGAGTACTCGGGCGTGCCGCTGCACCCGATGATCATCGGCCAGCCGCTCCGCAGCCGGTATCTCGAGCGTGCCCTGGCGCACATGAAAAAGCACGAGCGGGTCTGGTTCGCGACCGGGAGCGAAATCATCGACGCGTATCAGCGCGCGATTTCGTAGAAAACTGCGGAAGGAGGACGCCGCCCGGCATGGCGTGCTCGGACATGCCCGCACTATCGACGTGCGCGTAGATTGTCGAACTGCGGGACTTTACGTTGGCTATCGCCGACATCTGCCCGAGCATCGTAGGCGCGAATCAGAAAGTCTTGCGGCTCGTTACATACAGAGGCTCATCGAACCAATTGACAGGAAGGCCTCATCGCTCCACTGGACAGCTCCGTTTGCCCGACTGAGTGCTTGAATAACGAAGTCGGACTCCTCAGTCCCTTCGAGAGGCACGCCACTGTTTCCCGCCACGACGGCGCTCCTGCCACTGAGTGTGATTGCGCGCGCCATATCGGTCCCGCCCTGAATGTCCTCTTGCAGCTCCCAGAGCAGTGGAGCCTGAGCGTACACGTGGGCTGGAGGCGATAGGAGAAACATTGCGAAAAGGATTCGTCTGATCATGGCTCCCCTCGCCGTTGATTTCGGTTTGTCAACGAACCGAGGATAAGGCAAGGAGCCGTCTGCTTTTCCCGGATGTGCACCAGAAACGTGGTCGAGTCGGAGGGCGGCCGATCCATCACTTATCCGATATAGGACCTTGGCCCTATTTGTTGGCCTCCTACTGATGCGTTACAACCTCAACAAGTTCGGCAAAGTCGTCTCGAGTCGTTCCATTGCGTTCCGAGTCCTCTACGGGCCTGTATTGGTCCTTTCATGGCGAAGTGGCCTGCGCGGCCCACGCGCCCGTCTCCGACGATCCGCGTTGGACGAAGGAGGGCTGGGCACCGATGACCGTCGCAGACGTACAGAGGTTGCGGTACGAGTACCAGTGTCAGTACTGCGCGCCCGATGGCCGCGCCATCCGCCGACTCCCGAAGTAGCGCGCAGCGATCAGGCGCACCAACCGCGCGCTTAAGGGATCGCTTTTGACGAAAATCTTTCTCCGCCGCGATTGCCGACAAACCTTTCGTCGTCGACAAGCCATCCAAGCCTTCTCCTCGGCCCTCTTCCTCCTCCGACCCTTCGGCGTGACCGTCAGGCGTTGTACGCGCACTTGCAGCATCAGACGGCCGCGAAGGCTGCGCGTCAGATGGATTCGATTGTCGGATCGTGGGTCAGAGGAAAACTGGAGCCGGCGATCGGACTTGAACCGATGACCTGCCGATTACGAATTGTCGGCAAGGCGAAACCGGTGGACGCGCGAGGAGCTCGGCGGACGAAATCCGGAATGATTCCGTCCGGCGGCGTCCACCGACTTTCGCCCCCGTCCATCCGTTAGTGGGTCAGATAGTGGGTCAGGTTCACGATTAGGACGAATCACGCGATGAGTGCCGCAAAGATATTCGTCGGTGATTCGGCGATATTCGGTCTGGCTATTTGACCGGACTAACCCACCCGCGCTCGCCCTCTTCAAGGTTGTACAGAATAGCGCCGACTGAATGTTAGTAGGGCTGGCTGGGGCGGCAGCCAAAACCCCGTGTCGAATCGGTCCGTAGCCTGTTACCGCCTACTGCGCAGCACACTCGCGTTGCGTGTGGCAACAACAGCCGCAACAGCATTGGAAGCGACGAGGACGGCGATGGCGGCCGTCCGGTTGCGCTTGTGTCTCCAGAGGTGTTCGGCGGCGGCGATCGTCGCCAGGGTGGCCGCGGCCTTCACCGCCCAGAACGCCGTTCGATTGCCAACGACCGGCTGCATCAGACGGGTTGGCCTCGCGTGCACCGCGCGCGAGCGCCTGCTGTGTCGAGTACATGTCGAACGCCTGGAGCGCGGCGTAGCTGACATAGAGCGCCGGCAGCGCCGCGGGGCGCGACAGGCTCGACGACGCTGTGCCGGCGGACTCATCCGAGGCGTGAACGGGCGACGCGGCAGCGGTGAGCGTCAGGATGGCGATGACGGCGGCACACAAGCGAATCATGGGGAGCCTCACTCGAAATTCGCCGCTTGTGTTCGCGGCAATGCCGGTGGTGGAGCGAATCCGGTGCCGCAGCGCCGACTTCTAGGCACACGGCAGACGGTGACCCAACGATCTCATTCACACACGCCGCGACAATCGGAACCAGCGAGGCCGAACATGTCGGTCGGCCGTTCCCAATGGTCCGCAAGATCCATACGCGCACATTGGTACAGGCAAGTCACGGCAATCTGCGCGGATTCGCCGTCGGTTCGCTTGGAATTGTTCAGGTGGAGACGGACTACATTCTCCCCATGGCAAGACCGCAAAGTAGGCCCCTTACAGGCGCCACTTCCGCCTCACGCTGGAACCGGGCGAGCCGTTCTGTGTCGCCTGCCACCGACTCTGGCAGCACCTTGATTGCGACCTGGCGCTTCAGGTTGGCGTCGGTGGCCCGATAGACCTTCTCACCCATCCCGCCCATGCCGATCAAGGCGGTGATCTCGTACGATCCGAGGCGAGTGCCAGTCCTCAGTGCCATATCAGTTCGTCGGCACGAGGCGCTTCCCCGGAAAGGTAGTCCCCGAGGTCGCGTGGGCAATGTACGTCGGATGTTGGAAAAAAACCTGTCCCAGAGCTAATCGCTGCGGCAATCCGGGAACCGGCGACGGCAATGTCGAGGACTGCCACCGGAGGTGGCGAAGAGGCGCTGTCCCGCAAAATAGTTCATTTGGGAACAGCGCGATGCGGGACGCACCCACCAAGCGTCGATCTGTGGGCCGTGTGGGGGTGGGAGCAACCGGCCACCCGCTCTACGGAACAATAGCGCGCCAGCCGACGGGCACGCGCAACATACCGTTTCGATGGCACGAGAGATTATGGCGGAACCATGTCGTCCACAGGGAATGATCGGTTGCAGACTGGGTAGTTCTTCTGCCGACACGAGCAGCCTGATAGTCCGGGGTTGGCGTGGCACTCGACTGATGAGCCCACGCCGCTCAAGCGCGACGATCATGTCATGGACCGCCGGCGGCGTGACCTGAAAGAACCGTTGGAAGTCCGCTTCAGCCAGCGCCTCGCGGTGCAGCAGGGTGTATGTGTGGATGAAGGCCAGGTACTGCCCTGTTTCGCGGTGAAGCGGGGGGACGGATGGCTGGACATGGGATCGGGAGTGTGATCCAACATGTCCATGAACATACGCTATCGCGTCACGCTGACCGCCCAGGAACGTCACCAGCTGCAGGCGCTCACGAGCGGCGGCCGAGGGGCCGTTCGCCGGATCAAGCGGGCGCAGATTCTCCTCGCGGCCGACGCCCAGCCCCCCGATGAGATGATTGCTCGCACCGTCGGTGTCGGCACGTCGACTGTGTACCGGACCAAGCAACGTTTTGTCGAAGACGGCCTGGACTGCGCGCTCACCGAACTGCCCCGTCCCGGCGCGCCGCGCAAGCTCGGCGCCAGCGATGAAGCCCTCCTGGTGGCGGTCGCGTGCTCAAAACCTCCCTCCGGGCGTGCCCGGTGGACGATGCACCTGCTGGCCGGCGAGATGGTGCGCCTCACCGCGCATGAGACCCTGTCGGGCGACACGGTGGGTCGCCGGCTGGCGGAGATGAAGCTGAAGCCATGGCAGGAGAAGATGTGGTGCATTCCGCACGTCAACGCCGAGTATGTGGCCCGCATGGAAGACGTCCTCGATCTCTATGCCGAAGCACCGGATCCGCGGCGACCGGTCGTCGGTGTTCGATGAAACCCCGCGGCAGCTGATCGGGGAAGCGTGTATCCCGATGCCAGCCGCGCCCGGGAAGCCCAGGCGGGTCGATTACGAGTACGTGCGCAACGGCACTGCGAACGTCTTCCTGTTTGTCGATGTGCATCGCCCCTGGCGACACGCCAAGGTCACCGACCACCGGACCTATCAACAGCCGCCCTGAAGCAAGCTTCGATGGTCGCGAACGATCGCCTGAGCGATCGATGTCCCAATTCAAATCACCGGACGATGCGTCGTAAGCGCGCACGAAGAGGTCACCATTCGACAAACCACCGGCGAGGGACACGGTCCCCGCTACGAAGACCTGCTCTCGGTTGGCTGCAATCGTCCGCGCGATGACGTCGACGCCGGTGCTCCCCACGCGATCCTCCCAGAGGACTCGGATCCACGCACGACGAAACGCCAGGTCGCTGCGATGTTTGCCGAGGAGCAGCCCGCGCTGCAGCCCTTGCCGCTCGAGCCGTTTCGGTATTACCGCTCCGGTGCGCGGATGGTGCATCTCGATGGCCCTGACGAGATCGACGCCGCCTACTACAGCGTGCCGCCCGGGTGCATTCGCCGACGCGTCTCCGTGCAGTGGAACGATCTCCACATCCGCTTGCTCAATCCGACGACCGGGCAACTGCTGCGGGAGCATGTGCGGGCCCCGCGCGGGTGGCATCGCATCGAGGACGCCGATCGTCCGTCCCGCACGCCGGCAAAAACGCTGGCCGTCCTCAGCGCCGCACACCATGCCGGCGCCTCGATCGGCGCCGTCTGCGATCACATTCACCAGCATGAGGGCGCGGGCGGCATTCGTCGCATCCTCGGCGTCCTTGCCCTGGCCAAGAAATACGGGCCCGCCGTCGTCGACGACGCCGCCAAAGCGGCCCTCAATCTGGGCGTCCCCACGTATCACTTCCTCCGGCGCTATCTGGAGCGCCGGCCGCCCGTGACGCTGCGCCAGATCGATCCCCTGATTCGGCAGCTGACCCTCTACCGCGATCTCATCGATCGCAGAACAGGAGACTCGGAATGAATCTCGTCGAACTCGATCGGGCCCTCCGGCAACTGCGGCTCTCGGGGATGGCGGCTATCCTCGAAACCCGCTTGCGCCAGGCCCAGTCCGTGAACGATTACGCCCATCGACCTCGTGTCGGCGCTCGTGACCGACGAACTGCACCGCCGACAAGACCGGCTGCTCGAGCGCCGGCACAAGCTGGCGCGGTTTCGCGATCCCGATCGCTCGCTCGACAATTTTGATTTCGATTTCAACAAGAAAATGAATCGCGCGCTCATTTTCGAGCTCGCCACCGCGCGCTTCATCGCCCAGCGGGAAGACGCACTCTTCCTCGGCCCACCGGGCACCGGCAAGAGCCACCTGGCCCAAGCGATCGGACGCGCGTGCCGTGGTCGTGATCGACGCCTGAGGACGCATGCCACACGGTCTCCCAGAGCAGCGTTCCTGCGGGCACGGCATCGTCCCTGACGTGAAACGGCGCTCCGTACATCACCAGGCTCACGTAAGGTGCGCGACCGCATAGCTCGATTCTTGCGGCTCGTTACAGACCGTGTTCGAGCAATCGCTGCGTGCGCGGTGGTCCGTCTTCCAGTGGCGCCGTGTGGTCATGTCATAGGCGTTGACCAGCGAGACCGGCTATATAGCGATGATTCTGAGGTGTGCCATATCGAACAGACACCCCAACTGCGGACCTGCTAGCGTTCCCTCGGAATGCAACGTCGCATACCCCAGTCGTGGGGAGTCTAAAACGGAAATCCCAGCTTATGGGGCATGTGGGCGCTCCGGCCCGACGCCCAGAGAAGACGACTCGCGACGATATCGACCTTGATTTGTATCAAAGGCGGTACAAACGGGCTATCTGTTAGGCGCTCCGCTTCCCGAGTTCGGCTGCTGTAAGTGAAAGTGTGGTTCTGAACAGTTGGAGGTAGCAATGAAGCAACGACCGTTCGCCGTAGTCTGTTTCGCATGGGGATTTCTGCTTGCTCTCTCGGCTGGTGCCTACGCGCAAGACCCCAACGCGGGTTCATGGAGAGTGGATCTCTCCCAATCGAAGTACAACCCAGCAAACCTGGCGCCTAAGAGTGTCATGGTCAAATCCAGTGCTGCCGGCAAAGGCCTCAATGTCGTTGTCGATGTCGTCGACAACACGGGGAAGCCGCTGCACTATGAATACACCGCCAACTACGACGGTCAGGACGTCGCGGTCAAGGGCGATCCGAGCCGCGATACCACTGCGATGAAAAGGATCGATGACCTCACCTTCGAGCAGGCGAACAAGAAGGACGGAAAGGTCACCACGGTCTCTCGATTCGTGTATGCCAAGGATGGCAAGTCGCGAACCCAGACGACGACAGGCATGAACCCCCAAGGTCAAAAAATCAACAACACGGTCGTCTGGCTTAAACAGTAGGACTGAATTGCTCGAAAAACTTTTCGGCGGCACAACCAGCCCCGGTTGGCGGCAGAAAACCGTCTAGCCACCGAGATCAACCCGAGTTCGAATCCCCACGCGGTTGCATCGCTCGTTCCAGGTCACCTTTGCAGGGAAAGCGGCGTGAATTGCACGCGCTTCAACAGCTCGTGGCGTGACGTCCCATGCGCTACCGTCCGGCAGAGAGATCAGTGCTCAGGCGTATCCGACGATGGTGCTAGTGATTACGGCAGTAATCACAACGGTGAAAAAGTTGAATCCGAAGGCGAAGTACTTGGGCTCTTCATCAGAGACGGACAACGGCGTGTCGTAGGAACTTCGCCATCGCGCCCTAATGGCGTTGATAGCCTTGTGATACTTCGTGGTGGTCTGGCGAAGCTCGATCATCTGGCCAAGCGTGAAAAGCCCGAGGGCAGCGAGGGGGACGAAAACGAAGAGCAACAAACTCCGATCGAAGCCTCCCAACGGAAACAACGTGGCCGCAACTGAACCGGAGTTGCCTCTGGTCAATAGCGCCGCGAGAATCCCGCAGCGAGAACGAACGTGAAGTAGAAACGCTGACTACGGTCTCGCTGTTCGTACTGGAGCTGCACTATTGCCAGCAGCGCTCGTACTCGATGCGGAGGAAATCATGAAACCCTGTGTCGGGACCGCCGAGCGTCTGTGCGGCGCGATCATACCTGGCCCCGAGGTGCCGTCCAGACGTTCGGCCCTGGGCGTCCGCCCAGATCGATGAAGGCCAAGCTTTTACACGCGCTTGCCGTCCCGAAAAGAACTGTTTTCGAAACAGATCGACACGATGACGAAAGTCGGTGTTTCTGTGGGACCCTCACCGGGGCGAAAACTAGAGGTTTTCGGAACGGACGGCGCCGTATCTCTGTTCCACTGAAGACTGACGACGCTTCGGAGCAAGTGGTTCCGCCGCCGCTACCGGTTGATCTGCAATGCTCCCTCAGGTACCGGCCTCGTCTTCACCACGTACGCGCCGCGTGGAGACAAACGGAAGCGAGGGAGCGGGCTCCATCCACGCAACGTGCTCCGCGTGCTGCACGATCTCCTGAAGCTGGCGAAGTTGTCACGCCTCCGCTTTCACGATCTCCGACACTCGGCCGCGAGCCTATTGATCGCGTCCGGCGTCGAGCTCGCCGAAGTCTCCATGCTGCTCGGCCATTCCGAGCTGCGCGTGACGATGGATTTCTACGCGCACCTGCAGCAGCAGACGGCCGCGAAAGCCGCGCGGCAGATGGACGCGATTCTCGGATAGTGGGTCAGATAGTGGGTCAAATGAGGCTCAACGCGTGCGGTTCCGATCGAGATACGCGATTTTGTTCGGGAATCTGGAGCCGGCGATCGGACTTGAACCGATGACCTGCCGATTACGAATCGGCTGCTCTACCAACTGAGCTACGCCGGCAAGGCGAGAAACTGAATCGTAACACGGGCCTTGGCGGCGCTGTTCGTACCTGGTGCTTGGCAGGCAAGCCGTGAACGCCCGCCTGCACTCATAAAGCAAACGCTCAGTGTCCGTCGTGCAGATCGCGCACGTAGTGCGACCGCGACTCGATCTCCGTCAGTTTCGTCGCCGCATAGATCGCCGCCGCAGTCAGCAGCTTCCGCGCCTCGTCGTCGTGACGCCCTCGGAGCACGTCGGGATCGTGCCCTGACTTCCTCAAGTACTCATCGATCAGGCGTCGCTCGAGCTCGGCGAGCGGCTCTTCGATTGGTCGGACATCGGGGTCCATGCCGTAATCGTAGCGCGAAAGAAAACCCGAGTCGCCGGGAGAAAATCGGCAGCGGCCGCGGAAAATCCCGCGGCGTCGTACCGGAGGCTACTGCTCGACTACGAAATTCAATGAGAAACGCGACTCGGCCGCAGGCACGCACCTTGCGCAAGCCACGGCCGAGGAGGCGCGAATGCCGGAGTTCAATGGATGGGGACCGCTGATTGCGCTGTGGATCGGCGGAGCAATTCACCTGATGTGGATTATTCGGCGGGATAACGAGCGGACGCCCCGTGAAACACTGCGGCGTAAAGCCGCTTAGAGAGACTGCGGCGCAAAGCGGGTAGGAGATCGGGCCCGCCGTAGCGCACGAAGTACCTCACGCGCGCGCAGGCGGCCGGGCCCGAACTTCGAACGATCCGATTTACCTGGTGGCGACCTTCAGCTCGCCGAGCTTGGCTATCATGTCTTCGGCGGATGTTTCGGGTCGAACCGTCTTCTCGATCGCCGCGATCCGGCCGTTCCTGTCGATGTAGAACGTCCACCGGTTGGCCAGACCGCGTTCGTTGAGGACCCCGTACTTGCCCGCGACTTCCTTCGACGCATCACTGAGCATCGGGAAGTCGGCTTCCTTCTTCTCCACGACGCGCTCGCCGAGCGTCACAGAAGTCGCCTTGGCGAACTTGATGTTCTGCTCGATCGGATCCACGCTCGCCATGAAATACGCGACGTTATAGCGGCGGATCTTGTCGCCGTTCTCCGCGAGCGACTTGCACTCGATCGTGCAACCCTGTGTGAACGCTCTTGGGAACCAGGCGACCACGACGGCCTGCTTGCCCCTGTAATCCGACAGCTTGTGTGTCTTGCCGTCGGTGCCCGGCAGCGAGAAGTCTGGCGCCATGTCGCCAACCTTCAGCTCGACCGCACTCTGTGCCATCGCGCCTGCCACCAGCGTTGCAACGAGCCCTATCGTTAACAGTGCACGCATCGACGAACCTCCTGCCCTAGCCGGCTTGACCGGCTGGATTGCTGACAAATGAGTCAAGTCTTCCTCGGTCAAGACGGCTCGCCCCGCGAAGCGGGGCAAAGCCAACACTGTGACTAGCGAGGTGGAGCCCATGCTCGTCGGTCGGAGGCGGAGCCTCGCTTGATTTCGTTCACCCCGAGCCATGGCCGAGGGTGCCCTCCGAGTTTCCCCGGGTCTCAAAGTCGAGAGTATAGCTCTAACCGGGGAGTTCCGGGCCAAACAGCTCGCCGTGAAGCCGCCGGCGCTCCCGGTCGATCTGGTCCGGAGTGGCGCCCAGACGTCGCAGCACGGCCTCGGTCATTGCCAGGGCCACTTCGCCCTCGCCCGAGAAGACGTGCTCGGCGCCCGCGCCGCGCAATTTGGGCACATCCCGGAGGTACGCCCCCCGCGCGAAAACGTGTAGCGGCGGGTTCAGTTCGCGCGCCACGCGAATCATTTCGGTGGCACCGCTGTCGGCCCCGCTCACAATTAAGGTCGCCGCGTGGCGGATGCCAGCCGCGACGAGCGTGTTCGGGTCGCGCGCGTCGCCGTAGACGGCCGAGACACCTTCATCCCTGAGCGCGCGGACGGTGTCAATGTTGAGCTCGACGACAGTGGGCGACACGCCGTTCTCGCGAAGCAACCGAGAGACGGTGCGCCCCGTCGGTCCATACCCAACGATCACAGCTCTGTCCGCGGGTTCGAGCGAAGACCTGGCACCGCGTTCGGCAAAGGTATCGATTGTGGCAGCGCGCCGGATCAAACGGAGGCGCGCGAGCCGGTGCTCGACCGGGCCTATTGCTCTCGATGCAACAGGATTGATGAGAATCGAAGCAATCGAAACGGCAACGACGATATCCAGCGCCTCGTTCGGCAGCACGCGAAGGTCGCGGGCCTGAGCGGCCAGGATGAACGAGAACTCGCCAATCTGTGCGAGCGCCGACGGTACCGTGAGCACCGTGTGCAGCGGGTAACGCATCACGGCCAGCACCGTGGCGGCGACGAGCGGCTTGCCGACGACCACCACGCCGAGCGAAGCCAGCGTGAGCCACGGCGACGCGAACAGCGCGACAGGGTCGAGCAGCATGCCGATAGACACGAAGAACAGCACGGCGAACGCGTCGCGCATCGGAAGCGCGTCGGTGGCCGCGCGCAGGCTGTAATCGGAGCGTCCGACTGTCAGTCCGGCGATGAAAGCGCCAAGCGCCATCGACACGCCGAAGATCGTCGTCGACGCCACCGCAATCCCGAGCGCCAGTGCGAGGACGGTCAGCGTGAACAGCTCTCGCGAGCGCGTGGCCGCCACAAGATCGAGCAGCAACGGAATCGCGCGGGCGCCGACGATGACGGCGAAGCCGACCAGCAATCCGACCTTGAGCAGCGTGAGTGCGAGGCTTCCGACGATGGCGGGCACGGTCACGCTGGTTCCGACGAGCGTCGGCAGCAGCACGAGCATGACCACCGTGATGACGTCCTCGACGACGAGCCAGCCGACAGCAATGTGCCCGGACGAAGTATGGAGTTGCCGCGTGTCCGAGAGCACGCGCACGAGGACGACCGTGCTTGCCACCGAGAGCGTCAGGCCGAACACGAGCGATGACGTCCACGTCCATCCCAGCGACCACGCAGCAAACGAGCCCAGGAGCGTGGCTGCGGCAATGCCCGCCGCCGCTCCGGGCACTGCGACGCGCCGCACCGCGAGCAGTTCCTCGAGATGCAGCTGGAGTCCGACGCCGAACATCAGCAGGATGACGCCGACTTCCGCAAGCTGCTCGGCAATGGCGGGGTCAGCCAGCACGCCCGGCGTGTTGGCGCCGATGGCGACCCCGGCAAGGAGGTAGCCGACGATGGGTGACAAGCCGAGCCGGTGAGTGAGGTACCCGAAAACGAGTGCGGTACCGAGGCTGACGGCCAGTGTAAGGATCAACCCGAGATCTTCCACGCCCCTGATCGTATCCGTCCTAACTGCTCAGTTCCCACCTGCGAATGAACACATCGAGGAGCGATGACGGGGATCAGGGATCCGGGATCCGGGATCAGGGATCCGGGATCCGGGATCCGGAGGGATCCGGCAACATCCCGATCCGGCGATCCCCGATCCCCGATCCCCGATCCCGGTATGAAACTGGTTCTACCGCTTGAACAGATCTCGCAGGCGTCGTTCAGCCTCGTTCTGCAGTCCACGGCGCGCCGCCGCCGCTGCATCAATCGTGATGCGCGGTGCCGCGAGCGTTCCGGATATGCGAGCGGGGAGCAAGACGCGATTGCCCTCGCGCGTGAAGCGCACCAGATCTGTGCCGGCCTGTTTGGAAAGCGCTTCGGACAGGCGGAGTTCGGCGTCGCCGTCGAGCGACTTGGACGCGAGAGACAGTGACCCCTGACCGTCGATGTCAGCATCGGGCGACCGCATCGTGAACTCCTGCGCGTTGACTACTTCGTCTGCGAGCGAGAACTTTGCCTGTATTTGATCGAACGTGTCCGCACCTGGTGCGGCGTCGGGTTCTGGGCGCCCAAAGAACAGCACGACGGTTCGGATCAGGTTGAGGCGTTTGATCGTCCCATTCGCAATTGACGCCGACCCGGCCCCGCGTGCGGAACGCAGCACCGCAGCGAGGTCGGCCCCGCGACCCGTGACGGTTGCGTTTCCCGTCAGCAGGCCGGTGATCGTATCCGGGACACCACCAAACGCGGCGAGCTGCGCGACGTCGATCTTCGCCACCGTTGATGTCAACCGCACGTCCAGCGCGTCGCCGACGGTCGCCCGCAGCGCGCCGTCGTAGGTTCCGCCGAAAAGGTTGAACCGGAGCGGCTCGAGTGTGATGCGGTCGTTGTCGAGGAGCAGATCGGTTGAAAATTTGCTGACGTCGACTGACGCCGCTCGTGCGGCTTCCGCGGTGATGTGCGCGCTGACGCGTGTCGACCCGGCACCGGAGGAGGCTCCACTCGGCGCGGCGCTCTCCGGCAAGAACGCGCTGGCAAGGACCAGCAACTCGTCTACGTCGAGGCGGTTGGCGGATACCTCGAGTCGTGCCTCGAGGGGCGAACCGAGCGCGATCGTTCCCGACGCATCGAGGTTCGTTTCCCCTGACGATGCAACAAAGCGGGTGAGCTGGAGCTCGGATCCGTTCAGTGCAGCGTCGGCGGAAAGGGCGATCTCACGGCCGCGGCTCGCCAGCACGACGTCTCTCAGCGCGATCGTTCGTACCGACACAATCTCGATCGGCGGAATGGCGTTGGTGCTGCTGGAGGTTTCGGTGGCGCCAGGGCTGGAATCCGCCAACCCGATTGGCAGGGGGAGTTCTATGCGGCTGTCAGAGATAAGAATGTCGGCCTCCTCGATTCGGCGCGACAAGAGCGAGCGTAGAGACGTGGAGACTTGAACGTCGGCAAGCCGCATTTTCAGAGGATCGCCGATCCGCACCTCCCGCAGCTGAATGCCGAGCCGCGGAAAAAGCTGCCCGTTGGCGCTCGCGATGCGCACGGGCTGCCCGAGCCATTTGCTCGCCTGGCTCTCGAGCGCGAGACGAATGCCATCTCCGCTGAAGAGCCAGTACGCGGCACCTGCGGCTGCAACGATCGTCGCGATGACGAGCGCGAGTCCAATCAGGATGACGCGTCGGGACACGCGTTCAGCCTATCAAACTCGGCAACATTCGCGTGTGGTCCGCGCGCGGCGTTCCACGTCACTTGAGCCTCGGGCGGCCGGGGAGTAACATGGATTTCTTACGGCTCGCACGAAATAGCCAGCTGTGTAGCCAGGCCGGGTTGTTCCAGCGGTGTGGGGCAAATACCCGGCGGACCCTGAGGATGTCTGACGCAACGCGTTCCCTTCGCGGCCCCCTGATCGTTCGTGGCGCCCGCACGCATAACCTCAAAAATGTGGACGTCACGCTGCCGTCTGGGAAGCTCGCAGTCATTACCGGCGTGAGCGGATCGGGCAAGTCGTCGCTCGCCTTCGACACCATCTATGCCGAAGGACAGCGACGCTACGTCGAATCGCTGTCGGCCTACGCACGCCAGTTCCTCGAGCGGATGGAAAAGCCGGATGTCGACCGAATCGAGGGGATCTGCCCGGCTATTGCCATCCGTCAGAAGAACAGCGTGCGAAATCCGCGATCGACGGTCGGCACGATGACCGAGATCCACGACTACATGCGGTTGCTGTACGCACGCGTCGGCCGAACCTACTGCAGACAGTGCGGGCGTGAAGTGACGCGCGAGACCGCAGAGGTCGTGGCGCGTCGGCTCGGGGAGTTGCCGGCTGGCAGCCGTATTCTCATCGGATTCGAGATGCCGCTGGTTGCCTTGCCTGTGTCCGAGGGAGAAAGCGCGGAAGAGTCAGAAAGCGAACCCAGCGCGCCAAGTCCGGCCAAAGCTGGACAACACGACAAGAAGAATGGCGTCGACGCCATCGCGGAGACATTGAACGTGCTGCGGCGCCGCGGGTTCGGACGTCTGCTTCTCGACGGCCAGGCGCTCGCGTTCGAAGACGTCGATCCGGTCGCCCTGCGGGGCCGATCGACGCTCGAAGTGGTGGTCGACCGCGTGCGTATCGAAGGCAACGAGCAGAGCCGCCTCACGGACTCGGTCGAGACATCGTACAGAGAGGGTGGCGGCGCGGCCTTCGCCATCGTCCTTCCGAACCAGGAAACATCGGAACCACAACGTCTTTCGTTCTCCGAACGCTTCGAATGCCGCGTCTGCGGCATCGCCTACGAGGCTCCACAGCCGCGTCTCTTCTCGTTCAACAACCCGTTCGGCGCGTGCCCGACCTGTCACGGGTTCGGCAATGTGATCGAGCTCGACATGAATCTGGTGGTGCCAGATCCCTCCAAGACGATCAATCAGGGCGCGATCGAGCCTTGGAGCAAGCCGCACTACCGGGCTCAGCTCGCGGAATTGAAGCGAGCGGCGCGGAAGTCAGCGGTGCGGCTCGATGTGCCCTGGGTCGACCTGACCGATGAGGAGCGCCAGTTCGTTATCGAAGGGGACTCGGCGGGAAGCTCAGCGTCGTCCAGGTCGACGTCGCGCGGCGGCTACGACGGCATTCGCGGGTTCTTCCGTTGGCTGGAACGGAAGAAATACAAGGTGCACGTTCGCGTGTTTCTCAGCCGCTACCGCGGTTATCTTGCGTGCCCGGACTGTGGAGGTGCGCGACTGCGGCGTGAGGCGCGTGACGTGCGCGTCGCCGGCCGAACGATCGATGCGGTATCGGCTTTGACAGTGCGCGAAGCGCAGCAGTTCTTCACGAGCCTGGAGCTCACCGAGAAGGAAGCGGCTGTTGCGGAAAAGGTGCTACGCGAGATTCGCCGCCGTCTGTCGTTCCTGGTGGACGTGGGTCTCGACTACCTCACCCTCGACCGGCTGTCGTCCACTCTCTCGGGCGGCGAAGCCCAGCGGATCAACCTGGCCACGTCGCTCGGGTCCGCGCTCGTCGGCACGCTGTACGTGCTCGACGAGCCGTCAATCGGCCTGCACCCGCGCGATAACCAGCGTCTGATCGACATCCTTCGGCAACTGCGCGATCAAGGCAACACGGTGCTTGTCGTCGAGCACGACGAAGACATGATTCGAGTTGCCGATCACGTCGTCGACATGGGACTCGGTGCCGGCGAACAAGGCGGGCGTGTGGTCTTTTCGGGCGATCTGGCGGGACTACTCCAGGAGCCGCGGTCACTGACGGCCAAGTACCTGCGCCACGAACTCGCGATTCCGGTGCCGGTGGCGCGTCGTCGTGGCGTCGGTCAGAAGCTCCGCCTCTACGGCGCGAGCGAGCACAATCTGAAAAACATCGACGTGGAAATCCCGATGAACACGCTGACCTGCGTCACCGGGTGTCAGCGGTTCCGGCAAGTCGACGCTCGTGCACGACGTGTTGTATGCGGCGATCAAGCGCGCGAAAGGTAATTGGGACCGGCGCGTGGGGGCGTTCAGCACCTTGGAGGGGCTGGAGTACATCAGCGATACCGTGCTCGTGGATCAGGCACCGATCGGCCGCACACCGCGGTCCAATCCGGTCACGTATCTGAAAGCATTCGACCCGATTCGCGAGTTGTTTGCGTCCACGCGGGATGCCCGGTCGCGCGGACTCACCGCCAGCCATTTTTCGTTCAATGTGCCGGGTGGGCGGTGCGAAGCGTGCCAGGGCGAAGGGGAAGTGCGCGTCGAGATGCAGTTCCTCGCCGACGTCTTCGTGCCGTGCGACCAGTGCGACGGCATGCGTTTCAAGCCCAACATTCTCGACGTGCGCTATCGCGGCAAGAACGTGCATCAGGTGCTCGAGATGACCGTGCGCGAGGCCCTCACGTTCTTCGGCACGTCACCCAAAGTGCTGCGCCGGCTGCAGGTGCTCGATGAAATCGGGTTGGGATATCTGCGCCTCGGTCAGCCTGCGACCACGCTGTCGGGAGGCGAGGCGCAGCGGATCAAGATCGCCGCGCACCTGGCTTCGTTTGGCGGGGAGCGCGTCCTCTACATCCTCGATGAGCCGACCACCGGCCTGCACTTCGACGACATCTCGAAGCTGCTTGCCGCGTTCCGAAAACTGGTCGAGGCCGGGCACACGCTGCTGGTCATCGAGCACAACCTCGACGTGATCAAGACGGCCGACTACATCATCGACCTCGGGCCGGACGGGGGCGAGGCGGGTGGTCAGGTTGTGGCCGTCGGCCCGCCGGAAAAGATCGCGGACGTGGAGGCGTCGCACACCGGCCGCGCGCTGCGGCATGTCTTGGCCACCGGCCGGGCGCACGCGTATGCGGAGCGGTAACGTGGCGGGTCCGCGCGGTGATGGCTCAGCGACACCGCGCGGGACCCACCCCACAACCCGTCCCACCATCCTGCCGCATTCGTTCTATGACCGGTCCACGCTGACGGTCGCCAAAGAGCTGCTTGGTAAGGTGCTCGTGCATCGTACCTCCAGCGGTGTGACGGCAGGGATGATCGTGGAAGCAGAGGCGTACATCGGCGAGGACGACCCGGCCTGCCATGCGGCGCCGGGTCCGACGAATCGGAACGCACCGCTTTATGGGCGACCCGGCTTTTCGTACGTGTACCTGAATTACGGCATTCACTATCTCGTCAATGCGGTAACGGAAACGGCGGGCCGGCCCGCCGCCGTACTGATTCGCGCGCTCGAACCTGTGGACGGACTCGGCCTGATGCAGAAGCGACGCGCACCGGCTGGCGCTCGCGTCGCCGGATGCGCACTTGTGTCGCGGACCTGGGCAACCTGACGCGCGCGCTCGGGATCACGCTCGCAGAAAATCAGCTGGACCTGGTGTCGGGGCGGCTGGTCATCGAAGACCGCGGGGTTGCCATCGGCCCGGTATCCTGGGGACCACGCATTGGGATCCGCGTGGGCGTCGAGAAACGATGGAGATGCTGGATTGCTGGTCATCCAGCCGTCTCCGGCCCACGCGACCGCACGGATGATAAAGTGATTCCATCGTAAACACATGGGCAAAACACTCCTTCAGAAAGTGTGGGACCTCCATACGGTCCGCACGCTGTCGACCGGTCAGACGCAGCTGTTCATCGGCCTTCATCTGGTGCACGAGGTGACGTCGCCGCAGGCATTCGACGCGCTGCGAGAGCGGGGCTGGAAGGTGGCGCGTCCCGATCGGACCTTCGCGACCGTCGACCATATCGTCCCCACGCGCGACCGAGCGCGTCCGTTCGTTGACCTTCTCGCCGAGGACATGTGTGCGTCGCTCGAGCGGAACTGCCGCGACTTCGGCGTCCGTCTCGCGGATCTCAACGACGATCGTCAGGGCATCGTGCACGTGATCGGCCCTGAGCTTGGCCTGACGCAGCCAGCCCTGACGCTTGCGTGCGGCGACAGCCACACCTCGACGCACGGCGCATTTGGCGCCGTGGCGTTCGGCATCGGCACGTCTCAGGTGCGCGATGTGTTAGCGTCGCAGTGCCTGGCGATCGAGCCGATGAAAGTACGGCGTATTCGGGTCACCGGAACGTTGCCATCCGGTGTCTATGCGAAGGATGTCATTCTGAGCATCATCAACCGGCTCGGCGTCGGCGGTGGCGTGGGTTACGCCTACGAGTACGGCGGCGACGCCATCGACCGCATGACGATGGACGAGCGGATGACGATTTGCAACATGTCCATCGAGGGCGGTGCCCGCATCGGATACATCAACCCGGATGAAACGACCTTCGATTACATCAAAGGGCGTCCGTTCGCGCCTGCCGCCGACCGTTTCGAGGCCGCACGCAAGTGGTGGAAGTCGATGGCCTCCGACCCGGACGCACGGTATGACGACGAGGTAGTGATTAAAGGCGAAGAGCTGACGCCCGTCGTCACATGGGGCGTAAATCCAGGACAGTCGGTGCCCGTCACAGGTCGCGTGCCCGTGGATGGCGAATCAGGCGCCGACAGGCAGGCCATCGCCGATGCGCGCCGTTACATGGGTTTTACGGGCGGCGAGACGATTGCCGGCATACGCGTTGACGTCGCTTTCATTGGTTCCTGCACCAATTCGCGCCTGTCCGACCTTCGCGAGGCGGCCCGGATCGTCCGCGGACACCACGTGGCGCCGCACGTGAAGGCGCTCGTCGTCCCGGGATCGGTCTCGGTGAAGAAGGCGGCCGAACGCGAAGGGCTGGACGAGATCTTCCGCGCGGCCGGCTTCGAGTGGCGCGGCGCCGGCTGTTCGATGTGCCTGGGCATGAATCCCGACAAGCTCGAAGGACCGTCAGGTCTGCGCATCGTCGTCGAACCGGAACTTCAAGGGACGACAGGGAAGCCCGACAGGGCGCACGCTGCTGATGAGCCCGGCGATGGTCGCCGCGGCGGCGATCGCCGGCGAGGTAACCGACGTGCGCGATTTCGTCACGAAGTCGGCGGTAGCCGGAGGCCTTTAGGCCTCCGGGAGCGAAGGAGCAGGTAGCCGGAGGCCTTCAGGCCTCCGGGAGACGACCCATGGAAGTCCAGAAAATCGTGCGCATCGAAGGCACCGCGCTGCCGATGCGAGGCAACGACATCGACACGGACCGCATCATGCCGGCGCGCTACCTGCGGGCTGTCACCTTCGACGGGCTGGAGCGTTATCTCTTCGAGGACGAGCGGAAGGGATCGGCGGCCGGCGACAAAGCCACATCAGTTCATCCATTCGACGATCCGCGATATCGCGGCGCGTCGATCGTGATCGTCAATCGCAATTTCGGCTGCGGCTCATCGCGTGAGCACGCGCCGCAGGGGCTGCGCCGCGCCGGGATCCATGGCGGTCCTCGGCGAGTCGTTTTCGGAAATTTTCTTTGGCAATTCGCTGATGATCGGCCTTCCGTGCGTGACGGCTTCACCCGATCACATCGCGGCGCTGATGGATCGCGTCGAGACACAGCCTGACACACGGTTCCGAATCGACCTCGAGAAGGGAACGTGCGTCGCAGGTGACTTTACCTGCCCAATCTCGCTGCCCCCGCACGCGCGAGATGCGCTCGTCACCGGAGCGTGGGATACCACCGGACTGCTGCTCGAGCGCTATGAGGAAGTTGACGCGGTCGCCGAGAAGCTTCCGTACGTCAGGGGTTTTTAGCCGAACGATCCGTTCGTCGATCGTCGACGAGCGACAGGAAGGCAGCGGATGCGTGCGAACGCTCGCCTGCCTTCCGGTAAACCAGCCGGACGTGCCTCCGCAGCCGGATTTCCGGCATCGTCAGAGCGACGAGCTCGCCGCGTGCGATTTCTGACTCGGCGCACCGACGCGGCAGCAGCGCGACCCCCATTTTCAAGGCAACCGCGCGTTTGATTCCTTCCAGGCTCGGCAGCGATACGAGGATGTTTGCGGGAATATGGTGCTGTTCGAACAGCCGCAGCACGCGATCGCGTACGTGCGAGGGGTCGTTGTGAGCGATGACGGTCTGTCGGCCGCATTCAGCGAGTGTCACTTCCTTCGCTTGTGCGAGCGCGTGGGACGGGTGAACGAGCATGACGAGCTCGTCGTGGCCCAGCACTATGGCGCTCAGACGCGGTTCTGCAGGCTGAAAGGTCAACACACCGAAATCGAGGCTGCCCTGCGCGACCTCGGCGCCGATCTGTCGTGCCGGAATCCGACGAACGTCCACGTGCACGAGCGGGTGAGCATCACGGAAGCGCTGAACAAGCGGCAGGACGACGTGGACCGATGCTTCGTTGACCCCGATGAGGACGCGTCCCGCGACGCAGGTCGCGGAGCTCCTTCACCGCGGCCTCCGCCTCTTCCGAGAGTCGGAGCAGCCGGTCGGCGTAATCGCGGAGGAGGCGTCCGGCGTCGGTCAGGGTGGCGTCTTTGGTGGCGCGGTCGAACAGCCGCTCGCCGACACTCTCCTCCAGTCGCCGCACGGCCTGGCTGACCGCCGGCTGGGTCCGGTGGAGCTTCATGGCCGCCCGCGAAAAGCTCCGTTCGGCGGCCACCCTCAGAAAGACGCGAAGTTCGGCTAATTCCACTCGTCAGACTCACCAGCCGTCCTTACGGTCGGGCTAGTAATTGTGACCTCCGGGTGTCCGAGTCCTATAAATACCAATAATTCAAAGAGAACAATTATCAGTTTGACTTTATCATGGCCACTCGCGTGTACTGACGGACGAATCTTCCTGAGGCCTAGGCCCTGAGGCCTGGGGCCTAGTTTTGGCGAGGCTTCCATGAGCGAGCAGAGCGTTCGAATTTTCGACACGACGCTGCGTGACGGCGAGCAGGCTCCAGGCTTCTCGCTGCGGACATCCGAGAAACTGCAGCTCGCCCGCCAGCTCGACGAACTGGGCGTGGACATCATCGAAGCCGGATTCCCGATAGCGTCACCTGCCGACGCAGAAGCCGTTCGCCGCATCGCCACAGAAATCCGTCGGCCGATCATCGCGTGCCTGGCCCGGTGCCATCGCGCGGATCTGGAAAAAGCGGCATGGTCGATCGCCCCCGCTGCGAAGGGCCGCATCCATACCTTCATCGCGACGTCCGATCTTCACCTGCAGGCGAAGCTCCGGATGAGCCGGGAGCAGTGTCTGGACACTGCGGTGGATGCAGTTCGCTTCGCGCGCCAGCACACAGACGACGTGCAGTTTTCGGCGGAGGACGCCACGCGCAGTGACATCGAATTCCTCTGCCGTGTGGTGCAGGCGGTCATTGACGCGGGCGCAACGACAATCAACCTTCCGGACACCGTCGGCTTCTCGACGCCGGACGACATGCGCGAGTTCTTCACGACCATCCGGTCGCGAGTGCCGAACGCAGGCGAGGTCGTGTTCAGCACGCACTGCCACGACGACCTCGGCCTGGCCGTGGCGAACTCGATCGCCGCCGTGCAGGGCGGAGCGCGTCAGGTCGAATGCACCGTGAACGGTATCGGCGAACGTGCCGGCAACGCTGCGCTCGAAGAAATCGTGATGGCATTTCAGGTGCGTCGCGACCGGTTCCCGTACTCGGTCGCCATCGTACACAAGCAGATCTACCCGTCGAGCGAGATGGTGACGCGTCTAACCGGTCAGGGGGTTCAGGTCAACAAGGCGATTGTGGGGCGCAACGCCTTCGCACACGAAGCGGGGATACACCAGGACGGCATCCTCAAGGACCGGCGTACGTACGAGATCATGCGGGCGGAAGACGTCGGCGCACCATGGAATCCGCTGGTGCTCGGCAAGCACTCGGGTCGGCATGCGGTCCAGAAACGCTGCGCCGACCTGGGACTGGAAGTTGCCGGTAACAACCTCGTGGAAATCTACCGGGCGCTGATGGACATCGCGGATGAACGCAAGATCATCACTGACAACGATATCGTCGCTGTGGTGAGCAGCGTGAAGACCGCAACAACCAGGCCGGCATCCTCCGGGCCCGTGGATCCATTCGACACGCCGTCAGCAAGCATCCATGCTGCGCTGCATGAATCCGGATATGGACACGGAGTCTAACCGGTTCAGCCGTTTGAATTTTGCACTTTGAATTTTGAATCGCTACGTTCGCCCATCAACACTGGCTGCGGCGCCGGTGCCGGCGTGGCCATCCGGATGCCACGCTGCGCGAACGCCTGAAGGATTCGCTTCCGCAGCTCGCGCCCGACAAGCCATTGCTTTTGCGGCACCGTCTTGATTCTCGCCTTCAGGACGAGCTGACCCTGCTCGAATGCATCGACACCGTAGACGTCCAGCGGTTCCAGGATATGCGGTCGGAACCCGGCGTCGTTCATCATGCCCGCCGCCGCTTTCTGCATCGCGTCAACGGCGCCATCGACGTCGGCGTCGTACGTCAACGCAACGGTGACGACGTAATACGCGAAGTCTTTCGACATGTTGGCGAGCGTCTTGACCTCGCCGTTCGGAAAGATGTGAACGGCGCCCGATTCGTCGCGTAACACAATCGTCCGAAGGGTCACCTGCTCGACCAGGCCGCCCTGACCGTTTACCACGGCGGAGTCGCCTACACGCACCTGATCCTCGACGATGAGGAAGAACCCCGAGATCACGTCGCGGACGAGCGTCTGGGCGCCGAAGCCCACCGCGAGGCCCACGATGCCGGCGCCGGTGAGAACCGGCGTGATGTCGACGTCGAGCTCGCGCAGGATCATCAGCGCCGCCATGCCGAGCACGACAACGGAGAGCGACTTCTGAAGGATGCGTCCCAGCGTCTGCGCGCGCTTGGTGCGCTCGATGACGTCGAGCCCCGTGCCACGGCTCATCTCGCGCTCGAAGCGTCGCGCCGCGGCCGATCCGATCCTCAACATCAGATACGCGCCGATCGCGATGACCACGATTCGCAGTCCGGCATCCAGCAGCCACCCGACGCACCGCCTGTGGATTGCTGCCCAGCACGGTCTCGTAGCCGGCGATTCTCACGGCCGGAAAGATCAGCGCCGCGGAGATGACGAGAAAGATCGTCGAGGCGCACGATGCGCTGCGGGCGGTCGACGAACATCGCCTCGAGAGTGGAGTCGGCGATGACCGCGCGCAGGACGGATTGCGCGAGGCGAGCGATGAACTCCGCGATGACGTACGCGGCTACGACGGCAAGAGTGACGGCGAGAACCAGCTCAGGAGACAGACTCAATTCGTGCTGCTGCGCTGAATCGGGATCTGCAGCTCGAGCCGGCGCCCATCCCGGATGACGGCTACCGTTGCCGTGCTGCCGATGCGTGCGTCCTGAATGAGGCGCGACAACTGCCCGCCGTCGGTGATGGCCGTGCCGTTGAACGCGACGATCACGTCACCGGGTCGCAGCCCAGCTCCGTATGCGGCGGCATCTCTGCGCATCGCCTGGACAAGCACACCGCGGGCATCCCCGACGCCAAGCTGTTCGGCGGTCAGCGTCGACAGCGGACCGATTTCCACATACCCGATCGAACCGCGCCGCACTTCGCCGTACTGCGTGAGATCGTTGACGACCTTCCGTGCGAGATTGCTCGGCACAGCGAAGCCAATTCCCTGATAGCCGCCGCTTTGACTGAAAATGGCCGTGTTGATGCCTATGAGCTCACCGCGCGCGTTGACAAGTGCGCCGCCGGAGTTGCCAGGGTTGATCGCCGCGTCAGTTTGAATGAAGTCCTCGTACGCGGATATGCCGACATTGGTGCGGCCGAGCGCCGAGACGATGCCGAGCGTGACAGTCTGGTTGAGCTGAAACGGATTGCCGATGGCCAGTACCCATTCCGCAACTTTCAGCTGGCTCGAGTCGCCCCACGGAACGGTGGGCAGGTTGGTGGCGCCGATTTTGAGCAGCGCCAGGTCGGTGGCCGGATCGACGCCGACAATCTGCGCTTCCACTTCACGGCGATCGCCGAGCGCCACGGTGACGGCGGGCAGCTGCCGCGATATGCGGCCGGACTCTCCCGCAACGACATGGTTGTTGGTCAGGACCAGGCCGTCACGGCTGACGACAACGCCCGAGCCAAGGCTCCGTTCCATGCCGCGCCGAGGCCCGAACACGTCGTCGGCGTCGCCGAAGAAAAACTGCAAAAACGGGTCGTTGGCAAACGGGGAGTTCTGTCGCCGGACCACCTGCAGCGACGAGATGTTGGCGACGGCGGGAACTGTACGCTCGGCGATGCTGGAGAAATCGGGAAGCGTAGCCGCTGCGGTCGGGGCCGGCGTCACCACCTGCGGCTTCTGCACGGTCGGGTTTTGCGCCCCTGCATCAGTCGTCTGCCGCATGCGCCCGGTGATCACGAGCCCGGCCGCGAAGCCGCATGCGAGAAGAATCAGTGCAATGACGAGCCGTCGAGTGCTCATGGTTCAGGTGATCCGGACGCGCCGGACGCCGGATTCAGCTTTGGGACAGGCGATCGTCAGCACGCCGTCGCGAAGATCGGCGGCGATGCGCTCTGGATCGACAGGCGACGGAAGGTTGAACGTGCGGCTGAACGAGCCGTGCCCCCGTTCCATGCGGTGGAACTGCTCACATGCGACGCACTGCTCGCTGCGCGTGCCGGAAATCGTCAAACGCCCGTCGTGGAGCTGAATCTGAATGTCTTCGCGGCGCAGACCGGCAACTTCAGCGGTGAGGATGTAGCTCTCGGCCGTTTCGTACAAATCGCACGGCGGAACCCATCCTTCTGGGCCAGGGGCAAAACGCTCCAGCCGTTGCTGAATGGCGAGGAGATCGCGGATTGGATCCCAGAGCGCGAACGCCACGCGATCGATGCTAGCACACGGCTAGTTGGTAGCTGGTAGGTCGGTAGCTGCGGTGATCGTTGAATCACCGCAGGCTATGGGCTACGACTGCCAGCGCATCGAGCGGCTACCAGCTACCAGCTACCAGCTAGCGAACCAGCCCATGTGCTAGCATCGATGAGATCAAGGTAAACATGGCGTCCATACAGGCAACGCGAGTCAAGAAAGGCATGCTGGTGAAGATGGGCGAGGACCTGTTCCGCATCCTCGACTTCCAGCACGTCACTCCCGGTAATCTTCGCGGGTTTGTGCGCGTGAAGATGCGCAATATCCGCAGCGGAACGCTCGCGGACCAGAAGCTCCGGTCCGAGGACCTCATCGAGCGCGCTACGCTCGATGAGCGCGAGATGCAGTACCTGTACAAGGACGGCGACGACTATTACTTCATGGACACGAGCTCGTACGAGCAAGTGCATATCTCGAGCGAGGCGCTCGGCGAGTCAGTCAACTACCTGAAGCCCGAGATGACCATTCAGGTGGAGTTCTACGGCACCGAACCGGTCGGGATCGAGTTGCCGCAGGCGGTGGACCTGAAGGTGCTCGATACCGTGCCCGGCATCAAGGGCGCCACCGCGAGCGCGCAGGTGAAGCCGGCGACGCTCGAAACAGGGCTCGTTGTTCAGGTGCCGCCGTTCGTCAACCCGGGTGATGTGATTCGCGTGAACACCGAGACGGGTGAGTACTCTGTCGCGCGCGTAGATTCAAGATTCAAGATTCAAGATTCAAACTAAAGTTCGAATTTCCAAGATGAGAGGCAGAGCCGAAGGCCAACAGCCGAAAGCCCAAAGCCTGTAGTCAAGCAAAGGTCTCCGTGGACGTAGTGAGGAATCCGGCCAACCAGGGCTGGATCGAAGTTGTCGTCGGCAGCATGTTCAGCGGAAAGAGCGAAGAGCTGATCCGCCGGCTCCGGCGCGCGCAGATTGCGCGCCAGAAGGTGCAGATCTTCAAGCCCGCGCTCGACACCCGCTATGCCGCGGACCACATCGTGTCGCACAGCGAGATGCGGATTCCGTCAACCGCCGTTGAAAGTGCGCGCGAGCTCCTCGAGCAGGTCGAAGCCGACACGGAGGTCGTCGGCATCGACGAGGGGCAGTTCTTCGACCTCGAGCTGCCCGCCGTATGTAACACACTCGCCGATCGGGGCAAGCGCGTCATCGTGGCGGGTCTCGACCAGGACTATCTCGGCAAGCCATTCGAGCCGATGCCCCAGCTCCTCGCGATTGCCGAATACATCACGAAGACGCTGGCGATTTGCATGGTGTGCGGCAACCCCGCGAACCACACCCAGCGGCTCGTCGCGAGCGACGACCGCGTGCTGCTCGGCACGCAGGGCACCTATGAAGCGCGCTGCCGCCGCTGCTTCGATCCCACGCTCGCCAGTCCGGCGGCGCCGGTCCGGGCCACCCCTAACGCGGAGCGTCCGGGCGCCGAAGCCCGACGGTAGACGCTTCAACTCCCAACTTCCAACGCCCAACTTCCAACGCCCAATTCCGAGCTCGCTGACAGGCACTCGAGATTGGGAGTTGGAAGTTGGGATTTGGGAGTTGAATGTGGCACTCTGATCCTATGGCGCCGGATACGCTGCTTCCGGGGTTGCTCTTCGTGTTCGGCATCGGTTTCTTCGCAGCCAACCTCAAGGTCACGGCGGATGTGCTGCGCTTCCTGACGCGACGCTCGTCGGCGCTGCTGATTTGGCAGAATCCCAAGCCGCGGCATTACGGGTTCACGCTGGCGCTCGGGGCGATTCTCGGTCTGCTCGTCGTATTCAAGCTGTTCGTCCTCGGCCGGAGTCCGGGGCAGCTCTTCGGCGAAGTGATGATGTTTCTGTACTTCGGTTATGCGGTGCCGCTGAGCACCAAGATTGCGCGCGGCTTCTATCGTGACGGCGTCTGGGCCGACACAGGGTTCATGCCGTGGGGGCAGATCTCCGCGGTGTCGTGGCGGGAGGACGAGACTGTTACCCTCATCCTCGTGTCGCACTTCCGCAGCATCGCCCGCCGGCTGCAGGTTCCGGCCCATCTCTACGGTCAGGCACGCCGGGTCCTGCGCGACAAGGTCAAGATGCAGGACATCCATATGGAGCAGGCCGGGACTCGACCTGGGAAGCCGCGACGACGAAGACACGATCTGACTTCCCCCTTCCCCCTTTCCCCTTCCCGCGGTCCCCCGTCCTGCCGATAATGAGTGCATGCCACCTCGACCGACTTGGAAGGGCTTCCTGAAGGTCAGCCTGGTGAACATCCCCGTCAAGGTGTTCCCGGCGACCGAGTCTGCGGCGACGCTCTCCTTCAACCAGCTCCACGCCGAATGCCAGACGCGCATCCAGCAGAAGCGGTGGTGCCCTCACTGCGAACGTGAGGTGACGAACCAGGAGCTCGCCAAGGGCTACGAATTCGAGAAGGGGCGGTACGTCATCGTCTCTGACGAGGACTTGCAGAAAGTCCGGGTCGAATCGACCCGGGTGATCAACCTCGTCCAATTCGCCAACGCCGCCGACATCGATCCGATCTATGTCGACCGCGCCTACTATCTCGCGCCCGACGGTCCGATGGCGGCCGAAGCGTTCGCCGTGATGCGCGAAGGGATGGCCGGGAAGGCGGGTATCGGCAAAGTGGCGCTGTACGGACGCGAGTATCTGGTCGCGATCAAGCCTCAGAAGAAGGGGCTCGTCATGTACACCCTGCACCATGACGCGGAGATTCGCAGCATCGATCAGATCGAGGAGCTCAGCTCGGTCCCGACGAAGGTCAAGCCGGAGGAAATGAAGCTTGCCCGGCAGGTGATCGCCACCTTCGACGCCGAGCTGAACCTGAAGGACTACAAGGACGAATACACGGAAGGTCTCCGCAACATCATTGACGCGAAGATTGCCGGCGAAGAGATCGTCGCGCCCGAGATTGAGGAGCCGGCCAAGGTGGTAGACCTGATGGAGGCGCTCCGGCGCAGCCTGGATTCAGTGAGCGGGGACAAGAAAAAGCCGGCAAAGGCGGCGCTTGCTGCCGGCGCGTAAGGCAAAGGGCAAAGGTCAAAAGTCAAATTCGGTTCGCAAGGCTGCGACCGGCTAACGAAAGCCTCGTCCTGTGACCTTTGACCTTTGACTTTTGACCTTTGACTTTCGTTTTGATGTTTAGCCCCCTAACCACGCCAGTAGTCCCGCGCCGAAGGCGGTGGGATCCCGCAGCCAGTCCGGCGGCGTAAGCCACACAAACGTCAGGATCGCAATGACCCAGAGGTCGTAGGGGACCGTCGTGCGCTCGTCCCTCCAGAAGAAAGCACGCCAGAAGACTCCGGTCAGCGGATTCGACCCGACGGGAACCGCGCGGTTGTTGAGTACCAGATAGGTGAAGTGAATGCGGTTGACCACCGTCACGATCGACAAGAGCAGGATCACCCACAGCACCGCGGCCATTCGATCGGTGAACGCGCCGATCATGAACAGGACGATGCGTTCGGGCCGTTCCATGAAGCCGACCTTGCACTTGTCGATGAGCGATTCGGCCCTGCGCGCGCGTGTAGCTGGTCATGATGGAGAACATCATGGCCAGCGCCGCCACCATCACGTAGTCGGTGCGGCGCATGTCTGCATAGAGGTAAATCAACCCGAGGAACAGCGCGATGTCGGAGAACCGGTCGAGCGTCGAGTCCCAGAATGCGCCGAACTGCGAGACCGTGTTCGTGAGATGCGCGACCTTCCCGTCGATGAAGTCGAAGATGTTGGCCGCAATCATGAAGAAGCCGGCCACCACGAAGCGATCGATCGCCAGCGCCCACGCCGCAGCGACGTTGAGCAGCACGCCGATCGACGTCAACACGTTCGGGTGAATCCTGAGCGCGACGGACGCGGCGATAATGGCGCGGAGCGGGAACATGCACGCGGTTCCCACGAACCCGGTGAACGTCATGGCTTGTTATAATGAGGGATTTCGGTCGCCGGAGTAGACGCGACAATATAGCACCACTCACGGCATTGCAATCGTCCATCCTTCATCCTTGCAAGGATCCAGATCGCGCGGCTGCCCGAGCAGCCTGGCGTGTATCTGTGGCGCAACGCGGCCGGCGAGACGATCTACGTCGGCAAGGCGCGTGCGCTGCGGGATCGTGTGCGCAGCTACCTGGCGGCGGCCGGTCTCAGTCCGCGGCACGATGCGCTCCTGGAAGAGATTGCGTCGATCGAGGTCATCGTCACCGACTCGGTCATGGAGGCGCTCGCGCTCGAAAACAATCTCATCAAGCAGCGTCGGCCCAAGTACAACATCCTGCTGCGCGACGACAAGAACTATCCCTATCTGCAGTTGACGACGAGCGAAGACTTTCCGCGGCATGCTCGTGGCCCGGCACGTGGAGAAGGGCGCCGACTTCTACGCTGGGCCGTTCCTTCCAGCCAAGCTCGCGCGCCGGACGATGGCGCTGTCGCACCGGCTGTTCGGCATCCGGTCCTGCAACGAGGTGATTACCGGGCAGCGCGGCCGGCCGTGCCTGGAATACGACATCAAGCGCTGCATCGCGCCGTGCGTCGCCGAAATCTGTGGACAGGAACGGTATGGCGAGGCCGTGGCGGAGACGAAGCTGCTGCTCGAGGGGCGCAACGACGAGCTGCTCGAGACGTCTGCGCAGCAGGATGACGGCGGCCGCCGAGGCGCAGCGATACGAAGAGGCCGCGCAGCTGCGCGACGCGCTGCGAACGGTGCAGGTGCTGCGCGACCGGCAGCAGAAGGTCGCGACGCCTGGACTCGGCGACCGCGACGTGTTCGGACTGAAGGTGGGGCCGAGCGGGGGCGCGCTCCAGGTGTTCGTCGATGCGGGGAGGCCGGGTGGTCGAGCGCGTGGAGCTGGCGACCGAGCCCGGAGCGCATCGTCCCGCGCGAGGCGGATGTCCTTCAGGCCGCGCTGCAGCAGTTTTATGAAGGTCGCGTTCCCCCCGTCGAAGTGCATCTGCCGCTCGAGATCGAAGACGCCGACGCGCTGGAGGCGTGGTTGTCGGAGCGCGCCGGGAGGAAGGTCCGCATCCTGGTGCCCAGGCGCGGCGACAAGCGAGCGCTCGTGGAGCTGGCGACGAGGAACGCCGAGCTGTCGTACCGGACGCGATTCAACGAGATCACCGCGGCCCATTTCGACGCGCTCGAGACGCTGCGCGCCACGCTCGGGCTCCCGGTCATTCCGCGTCGCATCGAGTGCTTCGACATCTCGACGATCCAGGGGAGCGAGACGGTGGCATCGATGGTCGTCTGCGAAGACGGCCGTATGAAGAAGAGCGAGTATCGGAAGTTTCGAATCAGGGGGATCCGGGATCGGGGATCGGGGATCCGGGTCAGGCAGTAGGCCCGGATCGCCCGATCCCGGATCCCGGATCCCGGATCCCGGCCTTCAAGACGACTTCGCGGCGATGCGCGAGGTGATTCAGCGTCGCTATCGCAAGGTAATGGAAGCCGGCGGACCGTTTCCTGACCTCGTATTGATCGACGGCGGCAAGGGACAACTGACTGCCGCATACGACGGGCTCGAGTCGATCGGATTAGGCAACCTCGTCGCCGTCGGCATCGCAAAGCGGGAAGAGCTGCTTTTCACGCGCGATCGCTCCGACCCGATTGCGCTGCCGGAGAACGATCCGGCGCTCCTTCTGCTGCAGCGCATCAGAGACGAAGCGCACCGCTTCGCCGTGACGTTTCACCGCAAGGCGCGATCGATGCGCGATCTGCAAGTCGGAGCTCGACAGCGTCCCCGGCATCGGGCCCCGGCGTCGCCGCGCGCTGCTGACCGCATTCGGAAGCGTGGCCGCGGTGCGTCGCGCCACGCGTGAGGAGCTCGATGCGGTTGTCGGGTCGAAAGCGGCAGCTGCGGTGATCGACTACTTCGCGAAGTCGGCCTGACGACAAATCACGGAGGGATCGGGGATCGGGGATCGGGGATCGGGCGTCGCAATTTCTGAGATTGAGTCTGAGATTGGATCTCTTATTGCCGTTTCTGCAGATCGCCGTGCTACGGTGCGTCCGCGATGCGCTCCGCACGGATGCTTCATCTCGCATGTCTGACGTGGATTACCGGAGTGTGGTGCAGCGCGCATCTGTTCGCCGGCGCGCCGCAGTCGACCTCAGCCCTCCCGCAGTTGAAACTCGACACCGGCAAGGAAATCTTCGAGGCCGCGTGCATCGGCTGCCACGGGCCCGGCGCTACGGGACAGCCACCGGACACGCTCGGGTTCGAGCCGCCAGCCACGTTCCCGGATTTCTCCGACTGCAACGGCAGCACGCGCGAGCGAACGTGGGACTGGAGGTCCATCATTCACGAGGGTGGCCCCCGCCGTGGGTTCTCCGAAATCATGCCCGCGTTCGGCGACGCGCTGACGCTCGAGCAAATCGACAAGGTGATGGCCTACCTGCGGGAACAGTGCCAGGATTCTGCGTGGCCGCTCGGTGAACTGAACCTGCCGCGCCCGCTTTTCACCGAAAAGGCGTTTCCAGAAGACGAGTGGGTGTTCCAGACCGTCGTCGACACGACGGGCGCCGGCGCTGTAGCGAACCAGATCATCTATGAGAAACGATTCGGCGCACGAAACCAGCTTGAAATCCTGGTGCCGTTCAGTTTCGAGGACCAGGGCAGGGAATGGGTAGGCGGTGTCGGCGACGTGGTTGCCGGCTACAAACGCGTGCTCTTCAGTAGTCCCGCATCCGGTTCGATTCTCAGCGTTGTCGGAGAAGTCGCGCTTCCCACCGGACATGAAGCGCGCGGACTTGGCCTGGGTGTCCCGAAGTTCGAGACGTTTGCGGCAGTCGGGCAGATCCTGCCACGTCTCAGCTTCCTTCAGGCGCAGCTGGGCGCCGAGTTCCCAACCGACACCGAGAGAGCGCCTCGCGCCGTCTTCGGAAGGCTGGCGCTCGGCAAGAGCTTCGCCGAGGATCGAAGCTTCGGCCGTCTATGGACGCCGATGGTCGAGATTCTCGCGGACCGGGAGTTCGAAACCGGTGCGCGAACGAATTGGGACATCGTGCCGCAATTCCAGGTCGCCTTGAACAGGCGTCAGCACGTACGCCTGAGTGTGGGCGTCCGGCAACCTGTGAACAATACCGAAGGTCGATCGACGCAGGTGGCGTTCTACGCGCTGTGGGATTTCTTCGACGGAGGTCTGCGCGATGGCTGGTAGGCGCGCACTGGTCGCCGCCGCGCTCGTCATGCTCGGCATGCCTGCGAGCGAGCGGGCGCAGGGTCCGCACGAACAGATCGACAGGGAGCTGTTTCAAACCTCCGATCGGTGCATGGCGTGTCACAACACGCTCTCGACATCGGCCGGCGAGGACATTTCCATCGGATTCGCGTGGCGCCCGACGATGATGGCGAACTCCGCGAGAGATCCGTACTGGCAGGCGGGGGTCAGACGGGAGTCGATCGACCATCCTGAATCCAGGGCGGCCATCGAGGAGGAGTGCTCGAAGTGCCACATGCCGATGGCGAATACCCAGTCCAGGTTCCAGAAGCGCGAGCCCGAGGTGTTCTCCCATCTCGACTTCGGCTCGGAGGAGCGGATCGACAAGATGGCGCAGGACGGCGTCTCGTGTTCCCTGTGCCATCAGATCAGGCCGGACAATCTCGGCACACGCGACAGCTTCGTCGGCGGATTCGTGATCGATACAACCCGGCCTCTCGGAGAGCGTCAGGAATTCGGCCCGTTCGAAATTGAGAAGGGCGAAAACCGCATCATGCGCTCGTCGTCGGGCGGATATCAGCCCACCGAAGGGAAGCACATCCAGCAGTCGGAGCTCTGTGCCACGTGTCACACGCTGATCACGACCGCCCTCGGTCCCGAAGGGCCAGAAGATCGGCGAGCTGCCCGAACAGATGCCGTATCAGGAGTGGTTCAACAGCGACTTTCGTGACACGCAGAGCTGCCAGAGCTGTCACATGCCCGTGGTCGAGGAGCCGGTGCGAATGACGAGTGCTCTGGGCAAGTTCCGGGAAGGCGTGTCGCGGCACGTCTTCGTCGGCGGGAACTTCTTCGTCCAGCGGATGCTGAACCGCTACCGGGGCGAGCTTGGCGTGGTGGCACTGCCCGCGGAACTCGAGGGCGCCGCAGCTCGGACGATCGAGCATCTGCAATCAAAGACCGCGAGCGTTGCGATTGAAAGGCTCGACGTGACGGCCGGTCGCTTGAACGCCGACATTTCCGTGGAAAACCTTGGCGGTCACAAGTTCCCGACTGCCTATCCTTCGAGGCGTGCGTGGCTCCACGTGAAGGTCTTCGATCGGAACAACCGGGCGGTGTTCGAATCAGGCGGGCTGAATCCAAACGGGTCGATCACCGGTAACGACAACGACGCCGACGCTACCCGATTCGAGCCCCACTATGCGGAAGTGTCGCAGCCGGATCAGGTGCAGATCTACGAGGACATCATGGTCGGACAGGACGGCGTGCCGACCACCGGACTTCTCACGGCCGTCCGGTTCATCAAGGACAACCGTCTTCTGCCCACTGGGTTTCAGAAAGGGAAGGTCGAGCAGGAGATCGCGCCGCAGGGCGGTGCCATGACGGATGACGACTTCGCGGGCGGGTCGACCGGGTTCGCTATGCGATCTCTGTGGCAAACGCGCAGGGCCCGCTGCGAGTCGACGTCGAACTGTGGTTCCAGCCAATTTCGTATCGCTGGGCCGCAAATCTCCGTTCGTACACGGCCGCCGAGCCGCAGCGATTCACGCGGTACTACGACGCGATGTCGTCGGGGTCGGCCGTGCTGATCGACCGGGCGTCAGCAACCCTGCGGTAGAGCGATCGCTGACAAACAGCGCGGTCGCTTTTTGCAGCGGCTGCCCGACTATGAGCGGCGCGACACTTAAGCACAAAAACGCCGCAGCGACCTTACAGACCAAGTCCGTCCAACTCCGGTTGGGAGCATCTGCGCTCACGAGGCGATAGTCGTTGGGACGCTGCGAGCGTTTTTCCGCGCTGCGAATCGGAGGGCGGCCCCGCAAGAAGCGACCGCGCTGTTGTCCCAGAGCTCACGCGTCGAGTACATGCTGCGTCGCGGCGGACCTACCAGCGGTGCACCACCGGCGGGGGATAGCTGTTCGAATTCCAGGCGGGCGTCCGATATTCCACACCCCAGATGATCAGACCGGTCAACATCACGATGACCAGCGCGAGGACGATAAACGCTGCCGCGATCGCGCCCAGAAGCGGATCGTGAAACGGATCGTCGGCAGGTTCCATGGTCTGTCGCGGTTCGTGAATCATCGTCGTCGCCATAGCGCTCCCGAATGTATCGGTGATCAGGGATCCCGGGATCGGGGATCCGGGATCAGGAATCGCGATTCACCAGTCGCCTGTGTCCCCAGCTTTGCAGTGTTCGGATGTAGCCTGCGCGTTCCACCGACGCGGGATCGAGTGCCTGCTGCAGGCTGGCTTGTCCCTGGAAGTCGGCCACGCTGAGAAACTCGTGACGCTCCATCCAGTCTTCCAAACCCCGGAGCATCGTTCGCACGTATGTGGATCCGTTACGAAGCAGAGCCGACACCAGTTGCACTGCGTCTGCTCCTGCCAGAAGCGCCTTGATGCCGTCCTCAGGTGTGTTGATGCCACCGGTGACCGCCAATGACGAGCGCACGCGGCCGTGCAGGATTGCCAGCCAGTGCAGCCGCAGCAGCAACTCGCTGCTCGTGGACAGCTCGACGTGCGCCGTGGTTCGCAGCGATCTGATATCGATGTCGGCCTGGTAGAACCGATTGAAGAGGACGAGCCCATCTGCACCGGCTGCATCGAACTGCCGTGCCATGTTGCCGAACGATGTGAAATAGGGCAGGACCTTTACCGCGACCGGGATGTTGATGATCCGCTTCACCTCGCGAACGATCCCGGCAAATTGACTCTCCACAGCCACGGCCGGCGTTCCGACGTCCGTGATCACTTCGTAGAGATTCAACTCCAGCGCGTCGGCGCCCGCGTGCTCGATGATCCGGGCGAATCGCAGCCACGACTCCGGCGAAATCCCGTTGAGCGAGCCGATGACGGGGATCTTGACGGCTTGCTTGACGCGGCGCATATGCTCCGCGTACGCGTCTGGTCCGAGCGGGTACTCCTCGCCTTCCGGGAAACCTGGCCATCGTCGCCGCAAGCGCGGCGTCAGCCGGATCCATGTGCCGGATCCGGCCTCCTTCGCGGGCGGTCAACTGTTCCTCGAATAGCGAATGGAGCACGATGGCTGCGCAGCCCGCGTCTTCCAGGCGCCTCACCGTGTCGAGATGGTGCCCGAACGGCGAGGCGCCGGCCATGAACGGATGCGGAAGGCGAAACCCAAGATACGACGTTGCTGTGTCCATGGCCGGCACCTTTCCTCCTGGATTCGGACTACTCGTGACCCGTCTCGACCGTGCGAATGCGCTCGTTTGCGTCCTGTATCGCTTCGCGCTGTGCTTCGACGAGGTCGGTCACGGTCGGCGGCAACATGCCGTTCAGTGCGTCCTTATAGGCAGTGAGCGCCGCGTGCTCGCCTCGCTCCGCTTCAACCACGATCGCGTGATCGTGGTGGCCCGGCACAAAGTCTCGCAGCAGCATCCATCCGCGGTGCAACGCGGCGGCGTTGCTGCCGCCGTCCGGCAGTCCACCCAGACGATAAAGATGTGGCTTGAGCTCCTCGGCGAACTGCTTACGTTGCGCGGCCAGATCGGCAAAGAGGGTTTTCAACGCTGGGGCATTGACGTACTCTCCTGCCGTACGGAACCCGCGTTCGCCGTCCTTGCAGATTTCGATGAGGTGATGGAGCACCTCTCGTTCGGTTTGTTCAGCCATCGCATCCTCCAGCGTGAAGGGATCTGATCCCGTTCACGGCTGACTTGTGCAGATTGCGGGCCAACGCTAAGAACCGCTCAAATGTAACGAAAGCCCAACTCAGTGAGCTGCTCGAGTCGGGAATAGTTCTCGACCCCGTGGAATAGTTCGCGGCGTCAGTTGACCGCTTCCATATAGCGCCCGTGGCACGCCTTACAGGTGGCGTACAGGGAATCGCCGGCCTTCTCCAGCGCATCGCGGTCCTTGGCCTCTGCAACTTTGATCGCCGCCTCCGCTTCCCTCGCCAGATCACGGGCCATCTCATTCCACGTGGTCTTGTCTTTGGCGAGGGCGTCCGTCATGAGGAGTCTGCCGGATTCGGCAAGGGTGACGGCGCTCTTTCGTACCACGGACCACGCTTCGGCGGTGGTGGGAGGTTCGGCCGCGGCGTCGAAGACCGCATCAGAGGCCGGAATGGTCATCGTGGTCATGACATCTTTCACCGTCGTCGGCGTGGCGGCGGTCTGCCTTGCGTAGGTCACGGAAGCAAACGTCACCGCGGCACCGATGAAGAGGGTTGTCGTTATTGTGCGCATATGGCAGTGACCGCGTGCAGCTTGCGCGCCAGATCGGACAACATGGGTCGCGCAAGTTTTCGCATGCCTCGAAAAAATCAGCCTGAATGCGGTGCACCAACCCTAGCTACTCCTCCTGTTCGACTCGAAGCTTGTTCGTCACGCCCATGACGGAGAACGTGCCGCGGGCTATTGCTTCGGCTTTCCGTCGCTCGACGTCTGAGAAGACCACGCCCGTCAGTGTTACGTTGCCTCGCTCGACGATGATGTGCACGGGTGGATTCGCCTGGATTGCGTACCGGGAAAACAGACTATCTCCGTAGATCTGCCGGCGCCACCGCATAGCGCAGTTGGTCGTCGAACAGCGACGTGGGTAGCGTCCCCACTTTGCTGCGGACCTCCTGCACGCCCGGGACGTGTGCGGCGAGATCGGCAAAGGCGTCCGCTTTGTACGGCATCGTGACGCGTCCGGTCAGCGTGACGACGCCGTCGTCGACCTCGACATTTGCGTCGTCGAAGATCGTGTAAAAGACGTACCGCCGCAACCGTTGCGCCACTTGTACGGCGATGCGCTCGTCGCTCTCTCCGCGCGGCACGGTCAGCTCACTAACCACGGAGATGACATCGTCTACCTTGCTGGTTTCTTCGATCGCGCGCTGTTTGACCCAGAGCGTAGGGACTGTGCCTCGAAGCGTCACGATGCCGCTCGCGACCGTCACGCCGACTCTGGTGATGTCTTCTTCCATCAACCGCTGGGTGACCAGGCGGCCGATGGTTGCGTCCGATGCCGTTCGCTGTGCAATCGCGCTGGTAGACGCGACCAGAAGTAGGGCGATCACGACGCCTATAGATGTCCTGCGCATGGTGAACCTCACGTTTCTGCGCTCGCGTGGTGCTCCGCATCAAGGTATCGCGGTTTGCTGTCCTGCGGGGACACCGGCGCTGCGGCCATCGCTGCTGCAAGGCTTGCGGGCGTCGCGACGCGCTCAGTGCGCCAGATGGTTCCGACTTCCAGCAAATTGCGTCGTCGTTCGACGCGATGCCAGTCGGTACAATGCACCGTCGTAACGATCTGTCCATCGCGCTCCACAAGCAGTACCCAGCCGCCTCCGTGGTTAGCGAGATGCACCCAGACTCGCGTGGATTGAACGAGATTGTTATCTGGGAGTAACAAGGGCATTGGGCCCTCCAATTCCTCGTAGCACTCGCATCAGCCGTGCCAGCGTTCCCGTTCCAAACGTCAGTGGATCGTGCAGTTCTTCGCAGGATGAAGGCGCAAAGCCGTGCGTTTTTCCTGGCTGGCTTGAAAAAGTCCACACGTACTGGGTGCGCTGAAACGAGCGCGTGACGAGACAGGAAGGGATTCAGGCGGCCGGCCTGACTGATCGGAACCGCCGAAAGAGCCAGGCGAGGCCAGAGCGCACAGCGCTGTTGGTGCTGTACGCGGCGCCACTCACAACCGACGTCGCAGCTTTTACATCATCGAGAATCGCGTTGATGCGCGCTGTTACGGGGGCGACATGCTTCGACTCGAGATCGGCGACGGTTCGCATCAAGCGGCGATACAGGACGAACCCGCCGGCGAAAAGCCCCACGAGCATGAGCGCTTCAAGCAGGCTGACCGCCGCCATGATGCCAAGGAGCATGTTCGTCGTGGCGAGATCGGATGTCATGACAACGCCTCCCTTTCGCGGCGATGCAAGAGCTCGGCCCTGCTGGGGGAATCCCGAAGGCGCCCCGCCACGGGAGACGCATGCCTGCCCCGCGCAATCGCGAAAATCTTCGCGGTAAGCTATATCCAGGCTCGCTCCGTGGACATATTCGAACCGAAGGATCGCGCCGCACAGGTGCTGCGGGCGCTCATCGACTCTGCTGTCGACGGCATCATCGTCATCGACGCACAGGGGCGTGTCGAGACATTCAACCCGGCCGCCGAACGGCTGTTCGGCTACCGCCAGCAGGAGGTAGTCGGCCGTAACGTCACCATCCTGATGCCATCACCCTATCGGGAAGAGCATGACCGATATCTATCGCGATATCTGGAAACCGGCCACGCCAAGATCATCGGCATCGGGCGTGACGTCACTGGCCTGAGGCGAGACGGCACGACGTTTCCGCTGCACCTGTCGGTCGGGGAAATGATGGTCGGAGCCGAGCGGAAGTTTACCGGAATTGTGCACGACCTCACCGAGCGGACGAAACTGATCGAACAGTTGCGGGGCAGCGAGGAGCGGTGGCGCTCGGTCATCGAATCGGCCGTGGACGGCATCGTGGTCATCGATTCCAACGGGCGGATTGAGGCCTTCAATCCGGCCGCCGAGCGTCTGTTCGGGTACCAGGCGTCTGAGGTGCTTGGCCGGAACGTCAACGTGCTGATGCCGTCGCCCTACCATGAAGAGCACGATGGCTACCTCGCTCGATACCTCGCCACTGGCGAGGCACAGATCATCGGCATCGGGCGTGAAGTCATGGGCAGACGTCGCGATGGTACGACGTTTCCCCTACAGCTGTCCGTTGGGGAGATGACGATTGGTGGCGAGCGGAAGTTCACGGGCATTCTCCACGATTTGACCGCTCGCGTGCGCATGGAGGAGCAGCTCCGTGAACAGGCCTCACTCGTCCGTCTCGGCGAGATGGCGGCCGTGATTGCCCATGAGATAAAGAACCCCCTCGCTGGCATCCGCGGCGCGGTACAAGTGATCGGTGGACGCTTGCCATCCGGCAGCCGCGAGGCGGCGGTCACCGGTGAAATCATCAGCCGCATCGACACATTGAACCGGCTCATTCAGGATCTGCTGCTGTTTGCGCGGCCACCGCTACCGAAGCCGACGCTCGTCGACGTCTCGTCCCTTATTGCGACGACCGTGGATCTCCTGGTTAGCGACGCAGCGTTGAGTGGTATGGACATTCAAGTGGAGGGGGCGTCGCCTCCCGTCGTCGCAGACCCCGAGCTGCTGAAGATCGTGTTTCAGAACCTGATCGTGAACGGTGCACAGGCCATGAGGGGCAGCGGCAGCATCCGGGTGTCGGTTGGTGCGAGTGACGATACCTGCCAGGTTCGATTCACGGATGCGGGCCCTGGAATACCTCTCGACATCCTGCAGAAGGTCTTCACCCCGTTCTTTACGACGAAGGCGCGAGGCACCGGGCTCGGCCTTCCGACCGCAAAGCGTCTCGTTGAAGCCCACCGTGGAACTATCCATGTCGAGTGCCCGCCGGCGGGCGGGACGACTGTCACGATTCGGTTGCCCCTTGAACGTACGGTCGCGATCGGTCCGGGCGGATGGACCAGTTCTTGAAAAGGAGTTCCGTGGAGCCCTGAGTGTGGACTCCAATTTGGTGGGTTCAGGGACGATCAGCGGCGGTCGGTAGCAACGCGATTGGGGCAATTTCCCCAGGGTGTGAAATTTTTCTGCAATGACCGGATCCCCTCGCCATCTGTGCGTGCTCGTCGTCGAAGACGAAACGCTGATTCGCTGGTCCATCGCCGAAACCCTGGCGCAGAAGGGTCACAGGGTGGTTGAAGCCAGTGACGCGCGCGGTGCCGTCCGGGCGCTGAGTTCGGAGCCTGAGCACATTGATGTGGTCTTACTCGACTACCGCTTGCCGGATTCGGACGACCTCGGACTACTGAAAAACGTCCGGCGGTTAAGCCCTGAGAGCGCGGTGGTGATGATGACCGCGTTCGGCACGCCGGAGGTCACCAAGAACGCGCTCGAGCTCGGCGTCTATCGTGTGCTGAACAAGCCGTTCGATATTCATGGCATCGAGCCGCTTCTGCAGGAGGCACACGACTCGCGATCCGGCGCTTCGAGGCGCCCGCATTGACGCGGCATTCGCTCGAGCTGTGGCGAGTTGTCGCCACAGCTGGCAGCGAAGAATTCCCCGCGTTCTCTCCGGAGTTCCCACATCGTCGTGAACGGACGACATCGATAGCGCCGATTTCCTGAACTGATCATCAACGAGCATTGGTGTGGGCTGTGCTTGGTTTCTGGGTACAGGGTCCGATGTTCAGACGAGCGTGTTTCGCGATGGCGTGCGTTCTCGTGCTCACGCTCGAGGTGCGCGCACAGGAGGTGCCGACCCCGTCCGCGCCCTCCCTCAGCGTTCGGCGTGAGCCGGAGCGGCTCGTCGGCGGCGTCACCGATCTCCCCGTCAGACACGGTGACACGCTGCGAAACGTCGGTGCGCGATTTGGCCTCGACGTCGCAACGCTGGCGCGTGAAAACGGCATACGAGCGGACGCCAGGCTCGCAGCGGGTCAGGTGCTTCGCATCGACAATCGTCACATTGTTCCGACCGCCATCGATTCAGCCGAGCTCGTCGTCAATGTCCCTCAACGCATGCTGTTTCACCTCGGTGGCGACAGCTCGACGGTCGGATATCCCATCGCCGTTGGCCGTCCAAGCTGGCCGACTCCCACGGGGGAATTCAGGGTCATGGTGTTGGAACGGCACCCGACGTGGGAAGTGCCGCGCTCAATTCTCGAAGAGAGCCGGCGGGCCGGACGGATTCAGGCGCCGGTCGTTCCCCCTGGGCCGAACAATCCGCTCGGTGATTTCTGGATCGGGTTGAGCCTTGCCGGGATTGGCATTCACGCGACCAACGCCCCGACGAGCATCTTCCGCACTGCGTCTCACGGGTGCATCCGTGTGCATCCCGACGACATCGCTCAGCTCTTTGGCCGCATCGAGGTCGGCGCCTCTGGACAAATTGTCTACGAGCCGGTACTGCTTGCCGTCGTGGGTGATGCAATTTACCTCGAGGTGCATCGCGACGTTTATCGCCGGAGCGGCGCAGGACCGAGCGCCGTGGCGCGTACGCTGGCTGCAGCCAGAGGCGTGTCGGAACGGATCGACTGGGCGGCTGCCGATGCGGTTGCTGCGGCCGCCGACGGTATCGCGCGCATCGTCACGGCGTCTCGTCCGGCCTACTGAGCAGCGGACCACGTCCCTGGGGAATTTCCGCAGGTCGCGGAAGTTTTCCCGGACCGCCACCACCAATCGACTGAAACATCCGGGAACACGACGCGTCAGACCGTGGCGGCACGCTTGCACAACCTCCGGGCGAGGCGTTCTCAGATGACCGTTATCGCCTTCCTCAGGTCGCCTCTGGGACGAGCCGCCCGCGTGATGAGCGGCGTCGCGCTGATCGCCTACGGCAGCACCCTCGCGTCCCTCGTGGGCCTCGTGCTGATGATGGTCGGCATGGTGCCGGCGGTCACCGGCTTGGTCGATATGTGTCTGATCGCGACGCGAGGCCCCGCGACTCCCATGTTTGATCTCATTACGGGAAAGGTGACCCATGCGCCTCGTCCCCGGACCGGGCCGGTACTCGTCTCAATCGCGGTCCACGCGGCCGTTGTCGGCGCCGTTCTCGTCGGGGCCGTGATGGTCGTCACTGCGCCTGTTCCCGAGCTGCCGACGATGATGGCGTTCGTTGCGGCACCACCGCCGCCGCCGCCACCACCACCGCCATCCGCTCCCGCGCCGAAGAAACCGGAGCCGGTCAAGGCATTGGCGACGTCCGGCGACGTGACGCCGATCGAGCCGCCGCAGGCGATTGAGCCCGAAGCGCCCGTGCCGGACATCGGCGAAGGAGAGGCCATTGGCGTCGAAGGTGGCGTACCGGGCGGCATACCTGGAGGAGTCATCGGCACGCTGCTGCTCGAGCCCCCGCCGCCTCCACCGCCAACGCCTCCGGCGGAACCTCGGAAGCCGCTACGCGCCGGAGGTCAGATCAAGGAGCCGACGCTCGTACACCGCGTGGAGCCGGTGTACCCGCTGCTGGCGATAGTGCAGCAACTCGAGGGTGTCGTGATTCTCGAGGCGATCGTCGACGAGGAAGGCCGGGTCGAAAACCTGCGGGTGTTGCGATCTCCGGGAGTATTCGAGAAGACAGCGCTCGAAGCCGTGCGCCAATGGCGATACTCACCGGTCATTCTGAACGGACGTCCCGAGAAGTTCATTCTCACCGTCACGGTGTCGTTCCGCCTGGACAAATGACACGTCTGGAGGTCTGAATGAAACTCGGGGTCATAGCGCTCGACTACGACGGAACGACTGCTCAGCACGACCGGCTGGATCCTGGCGTTCGCGATGCCATAGCCGACGCGCGCACACGAGGCATCACCGTGCTCATCGTGACCGGACGCAGTCTCGACGAGTTGCGGCGCGTCGCGGGCGATCTTCATTTCGTTGACGTCGTCGTCGCCGAAAATGGCGCGGTCATCCACTTTCCCGGAAACGACTACACCACGGTGCTCGCCCCTGCGAGTGCCGGTCGGCGCTGGTCGATGAGCTGCAGCGTCGCGGCATCGCAGCGACATCGGGACGGTGTCTGGTCGACTGCGCCACTGCCGACGCGCTGCAAATCCTCGATGTCATCAGGCAGATGGAGCTGCCACTCGTCCTGGCGTTCAACCGGAGCCGCGTGATGGTGTTGCCCCAGGGCGTCAGCAAGGCGACGGGGTTGCAGGTTGCGCTCGACATGCTTCGCCTGTCGCCGCGCAACGCGGTGGCCGTTGGGGACGCCGAGAACGATCACGCCCTGCTGCAGCTCGCCGAAGTGGGAGCGGCGGTAGAGTGGGGCAGTCAAGCGCTTCAAGCGGCCGCCGACCTGATGATCGGTGGAACAGGGCCGTCGGCGGTGGCCGAATTTGTCCGGACGATTGCGACCTCGGGCCGCATGCCCATCCCGCCAAAACCCCGCCGGCGGCTTCGCCTGGGGCACACGGAGGACGGGCGCGAGTTCTCGCTGGCGGTCCGCGGCCGGAACGTGCTGATTGCCGGCGACGCCAAGTCAGGAAAGTCGTGGATTGCCGGGCTGCTGTGTGAACAGCTCATCCTGCACGGCTATTCGATGTGCGTGCTCGACGCCGAAGGCGACTACCGATCGCTCGAGGCGCTGCCCGGAGTGACGATTCTGGGCGGCGAAGATCCCCCGCCGACGCCGCGCGAGCTCTTGAGCGCGCTGCGGTACCCGGATCGCAGCGTGGTCATCGACCTCTCGCGCGTGGCGCACGATGAAAAGATCGACTACATCCGGTCGGTGCTGCCGGCGCTGAACGTGATGCGTCGCCGCACAGGGGTTCCCCACCGCATCGTGGTCGATGAGGCGCACTATTTTCTGCACGATGCCGCCGCGCAGCACCTGCTGGACCTCGAAACCAACGGCTACACCGTCGTCACGTACTGCGCATCGCGGTTACCTCCGGAGCTGCTGGCAGCGACCGAGGTGATGCTCGTCACGTGTGAGTCGAATCCCGCTGAGATCGAGGCCCTGTGCAAGCAATGCGCGAGCTGCCAGCAGGTGGAGGGTGCGCGCGAACGCTGGTCGGCGCTGGCGCACCTGTCGCTCGGCCAGGCTGTTGCACTGCCGATCACTGAAGAGGCGGGCGGCGAGCTGAAGGTGTTCAACATCGGCCAGCGGCTGACGCCGCACGTGCGTCATCGGCAGAAGTACGTCGATGTCCCAGTGACAGAGAGTCGCGCCTTCCAGTTCGCTGGCAATGGCACTCCGCCGCACCGGGTGCGCACGCTTCGCCAGTTCGTCGATGCGCTCGAGAAGGGGTCGGCGCCGGCGTTGAGCCATTACCTGCGCCGGGGTGACTTTTCGCGCTGGATAGCCGATGTGTTCGGTGATAACGCCCTCGCTCAGGAACTGCGCGAAGAGGAGCAGCGGTTCAGGGCGCGCGTCGACGACGACGTGCTGCCGGAAATCGTGAACGCTATCAGGGCGCGCTACGACCTCACCGAGGACGACTGAAAATGGAAGTGAGGCATGTATGACGATGCGTCTGGCCCTGGCAATGGCAGTGCTCGTTGTCGCTGCTCCCCCGTGGGGCACGCCGACGAACGATATCGGTGCCGTCGCAACCGCACAACCGGAAGGGTCCGCTCAACAGTCCCAGCCGGGCATGCAGGGCATGATGAAGATGCACGAGCAGATGATGGCCGAGATGAAAGCGAATCGGGCCCAGCTCGACGCCTTGACGAAGGAGATGAACAGTGCGTCGGGCAATGCCAAGGTCGACGCGATCGCGGCTGTCGTCACCGAGCTCGTTCGTCAGCAGAACACCATGCACGAGCGAATGGGCCAGATGCACGAACAGATGATGTCGGGCCGCGGCATGATGGGTGGTCGCAACCCTATGCCACACTGAACCGTTCGCGCGACAGTGCGAAGCCGTTGAGCCCAACCGCTCAGTAGTCGCTTAGCTTCCCTCCGGGGACACTGGCGCGCAGCGCATTCAGTACGGCCACGAGATCGATGACCTCCTGGAAAATGGCCCCGCCCACGGGTGGTAACGAGCCGCCGAATGCGATGAGCATCCCTACGATACTCAGCGCCATGCCGCCCACTGCGCTTTGAAGCGCGATGCGCCGCATGCGGCGCGCGATGTGAAACAGTTCGTCGACACGCTTCAGCGACGAGTCCATAATCACCGCACCTGCCGCTTCCGTCGTGATCTCGCTCTGATGCCCGAACGCCAGGCCGACAGTTGCCGTCACGAGCGCCGGCGCGTCGTTGATGCCGTCGCCGATGAACAACGTGGGCGCGCGTTCCGTCTCCCGGCGGGTGATCGCCACCTTCTGCTCGGGTGTCTGTTCCGCGTAGATCTCGTCGATGCCGACGCGTTCGGCGAGGTACTTCACTTCGCTTTCGCGATCGCCTGAAACCAGGAGCACGCGCCCGAGGTGGTGCCGAGGTCCCAGATGCGTGACGAAGGATCGGCTGTCTTCGCGGGGCGCGTCGCGGAATCGCCACGTCGCCGCATACCGACCGTCGACCAGGATGACGCATTCGAGACCCGTGGCCACGGGCGGGAGAACGCCGCCGTGTCCGGCCATTTCCGCCTGGCGACGGCCAACGATGCGCACGTGCCGTCCGTTGACTTCCCCCTCGAGACCCTGGCCCGGCCGCTCACGCACCTCGCTCGCATCGAGCAGCGCGAGACCCTCCTGCTTGGCTGCCTCGAGAATCGGCGCTGCCAGCGGATGCTTCGAATATCGCTCGACGCTTGCCGCCAATTGCAGTACCAGCGCACCGTCAACGCCTTCTGCCGTAACGCGATCTGTCAGGGTCGGTTGGCCATACGTCAACGTACCGGTCTTGTCGAGAACGATCGTGCGGCAGCCGTCGATCCGCTCGAGGACCGCAGGATCACGGATGATGATGCTTCGCTTCGCGGCCAGCGAGATGGCCCCGATGATGGTGACCGGAATGGCGATGAGCAGCGGACAGGGCGTGGCGACGACCAGCACGGCAAGGAACCGAACCGGGTCGCCGCTCCACATCCAGGCCGTGATGGCCAGTGCCAGCGCCACCGGCGTGTACCAGGCGCCGAGCTGATCGCCGAGACGACGCAGCCGCGGACGCCGCTGTTCCGAGTCGCGCATGACGTTCATGATGCGGGCGTAGCGTGAATCGACGGCCAACCGGCTTGCCCGCAACGTGAGCGCGTTCTCGCCGTTGATGGCGCCTGCGAAGACCTCGGATCCGGGCGCCTTCGGCATCATGAACGGCTCTCCGGTGAGGTACGACTCGTCCATGACGCCGTGGCCGCCAATCACGACCCCATCCACCGGGCATATCTCAAGCGGGTACACGAGCAGGGTGTCGCCCACGCTCACATCGTTCAGCTGTACTTCAGAGACCCGATCGTTCTCGCGGCGATGGGCCACGAGTGGCATCCGGCGCGCAAGCGCCTGCAGGACTGAGGACGCCCGCCCGAGTGCGAACACCTCGAGTGCCTGGCCCCCTGACAGCATCAACACCACCAAGGCGCCGGCAAGGTACTCCCCGAGCAGGACAGCTGAAATGATGGAGAGTCCGGCGAGCAGGTCCGAACCAAATTGCCCCCGAACCAGGTTGCGTGCGAGGGTCAGCACGAGCGGTGTGCCGCCCGCCGCGAGAACCACATACAACGGGAGCTCGTAGGTTGTCGGAGTGGCATTCCCGACAAATCGCAACACCAGATGCGCGGCGATGCCGAGGACTGCTATGGCAGCGATGACCGCTGCCCTCGACACAGCTGGGCGCCATAGATGCAGCCTGGCGAGGATTGGTCGTGGCACCTTTTCCTGCTGTCCCAAATCCAGATTGTCCCGGGAGACTGGGGCTGAACGCGGCTTCAATGCCGCGGGAATTCGCGGATTATTTCGCGCCATGGGCAAGAGTTCCCGCCGTCCAGGGCCTCCTTCACCGAAGATTGTCGCCTAGTAGCCACTTTGCGGCCGCCGCCGGCGGCATGGAATGTGGTCTATCACATTGCATGGGCATAGTGCATGCCGCCAGTGTCGTTCCAACAAGAGAACGAAGCGCAATGTTTGCGGCCCGCGGCACGATGGGCGGCCGCAACATGATGGGACGTTGACCGTCCCGCTGGAGGGGAGACCATGAGGCCGTTGCCGCATCGTTACGTCGTTCGCCTTGCCGCCGGGCCGACCGGTTACGCGGACGTCCTCGCCGGCGGTCGTCCTGTACTCCGCACGGCCCCGCCCGTCGAATATGACGGGCCGGGCGACGCATGGAGCCCGGAGCATCTTCTGCTCGCGGCGGTGCAGGGTTGCTTTCTGTTCACGCTTCGCGCCGTCGCACGTGTGTCGAAAGTCGACTTCGTGAGTCTCGAGGTAGAGACCGGTGGAACCGTGGATCGCCAGAACGGGGTGACGCGCTTCGCGGAGATCGTGGTGCGTCCTACGCTGATCGTTCCGGCCGGCACGGATCGCGCGCGCGCTCTGGGCGTTCTCCGCAAAGCGGAGAAGGCGTGTCTGGTATCGGCCTCGCTGGCGACGCCGATCCGGTTGGAGCCGGAAATCGTGGAAGTGGATGTGCCAGTGCTCGTGAGCGCCGCCGGATAACTCTCCACCTCGCGAGAGCTGCGGATCTTCAGCGGCTCTGCCTGCGTACACTGGAGGAGTCTGCCGTGCCGAATACGTCCGTATGATTGTGTTCGACATCCACGAGCTCACGAAGATCTATCGAATGGGCGAAGTCGAGGTGCACGCTCTTCGCGAGGTGACCTTGCGCCTCCCGGAGAGTGAATTCGTTGTTCTCCTCGGACCTTCGGGATCCGGAAAGTCGACTCTGCTCAACATCATCGGGGGCCTCGACGTGCCGACGAGTGGCCGGGTGATCTATCGCGACACCGATCTCACACAAGCGGACGAGGCGCAATTGACAGCGTACCGACGGCGCCACGTCGGGTTCGTCTTCCAGTTCTATAACCTGATCCCCAGCCTCACGGCCGTCGAGAACGTCGCGCTGGTCACGGAGATTTCAACAAGCCCGATGCCCCCTGACGAAGCGCTGCAGCTCGTTGATCTCGCCGCGCGCCGCGATCATTTTCCCGCGCAGCTCTCGGGCGGCGAGCAGCAGCGCGTCGCCATCGCGCGCGCCATCGCGAAACGTCCTGCGGTGCTGCTCTGCGACGAACCGACTGGCGCCCTCGATATTTCCACCGGCGTCGTGGTGCTCGAGGCTCTCGCTCGGGTGAACGCAGAACTCGGCACGACCACCATCGTTATCACCCATAACGCCGCCATCGCCTCAATGGCCGACCGCGTCATCCGACTGGCCGACGGCCGCGTCACCGCCGTCGAGGAGCGCGCCGGTGAAAAGCTCGCGCCGCGCGAGTTGACGTGGTGACGTGATGACGATCTCCTCGCTGAACCGAAAGCTGCTGCGTGACATCTTCGCAATGAAAGGACAGGCGTTTGCCATTGCGATGGTGGTGGCGGCGGGCGTGGCGATGTACGTGATGTACCTCTCGAATTTCGACTCGCTTCGAGAGACGCAGCGCGCCTATTACGAACGGCAACAGTTTGCGGACGTTTTTGCGTCGCTGAAACGCGCGCCGCTTCGCGTCGCCAGCGACATCGCTGCAATCCCCGGTGTATCTGCGCTCGAAACGCGTGTCGTGGCGAACGTGACACTCGACCTCGAGCAGCTCGACGAGCCCGCCACGGGACGGCTCGTCTCGATTCCCGCCGATCGACGACCGGCGGTCAACGACCTCTTCCTGCGACGCGGCCGTTGGATCGAGCAGGGGCGCGCTGATGAGGTGCTGGCGAGTGAAGGGTTCGTCATAGCCCACGGCCTCGTACCGGGCGACACCGTGTCGGCGATCATCAACGGCCGTCTTCGGCGTCTCGTCATCGTCGGCGTGGCGCTGTCGCCCGAGTACGTGTACAGCATCCGCCCTGGCGAACTGGTGCCAGACGACAGGCGCTTCGGCGTCTTCTGGATGGACCGGGAAGCTCTCGGCGCTGCGTTCGACATGGAGGGTGGATTCAACGATGTCGCGCTCAGGCTGGCGCCCGGCGCGTCCGTCGAGGAGGCCATCGCCCAGCTCGACCTCATCCTGGAGCCGTACGGTGGGCTCGGCGCAATCCCGCGCGCCTTGCAGCTCTCCCACTGGACCCTGGAGAACGAGCTGGCGCAGCTTCAGAGCTTCGGTTTACTGCTGCCGCTCATTTTCCTGATGGTGGCGGCGTTCATCCTGAACGTGGCGCTTACCCGTGCCCTGGCGCTGCAGCGGGCGCAGATAGCCGCGCTCAAGGCGCTTGGGTACGACAACGTCGCGATCGGCTGGCACTATATGAAGTGGGCACTCCTGATCGGCGCCTTTGGCGTCGTCATCGGGATCGCTGCCGGCGGATGGCTTGGAAGCGCCATCGGCGCGCTCTATAACCAGTACTTCCGCTTTCCCGTGCTGCTCTTCAGCATCCCGCTGGACGTCGTGCTGGGCGCGGCGACTCTGACGCTGGTCGCTGCCGCCGCCGGCGCTTTTTCGGCCGTGCGGCGCGCCGTGCGCGTGCCGCCGGCCGAAGCGATGCGTCCCGAGGCGCCAGCCCTCTATCGACGAACGGTCTTCGAAACGCCGTTCGTCGCGCGCCGGCTCGGCGTGGCCGGGCGCATGGTGCTGCGAAACGTCACACGGCATCCGTTGCGTGCGGCGGCCTCCGTTTTTGGCATCGGCTTCGCCGTCGCGATCCTCATGGTCGGCCTGGTCTTCAGCGATGCCGTCGAGCGCCTGATCGCCACGCAGTTCTGGATTGCGGAACGGCAGGACGTGACGGTGAATTTCGTGGAGCCGCGCTCCGCCGATGCACGATACGCGCTCGCACGGCTGCCTGGCGTGATCGCAGTCGAGCCTCAGCGCACGGTGGCCGCGCGCATCCGATTCGGTCATCGGGAGCGTTATCTGGCGGTCACCGGTGTGCCTCCGATCCCCCGCCTCCGGCGGATTGTCGATCAGGCAGGGCGCGTGATCCGCGTGCCACCGGCCGGCGTGGTGATTTCCAGGACGCTCGCAGACGTGCTCGGTGTGGCGCTTGGCGACGAAGTCATGATCGAGGTGCTCGAAGGGGTTCGTCCCGTCCGTCGTGTGGCCGTCGCAGGTCTCGTGGACGATGTGCTCGGGCTTTCGGTGTATATGGATATGGCCTCGTTGCACGCGATGATGCGGGAAGGCGATGTCACATCCGGTGCACTTCTGCTCGTCGATTCGGCCCAGGAGGCCACATTGTCGAGGGAACTCAAGCTGCTGCCGACGGTGGCCGGCGCCGGCTTCAAACGGGCGGTTCTTCAGAGCTTCCGCGACACGATGGCCGCGAACATGAACCTGACGATCTTCATCAACCTCCTCTTCGCCGGCGTCATCGCGTTCGGCGTCGTCTACAACGCGGCTCGTGTCTCGTTGTCCGAGCGCAGCCACGAATTGGCCAGCCTGCGCGTCCTTGGCTTCACCCGAGCGGAAATCTCGCTGATCCTGATGGGCGAGCTGGCGCTGCTGACGCTTGCCGCGCTTCCGGTCGGTTGGCTATTCGGCTATGGCCTGTCGGCAGCCATCGTGCAAACGGTCCAGAGTGAGGTCTACCGTTTTCCGCTCTACGTATCGCGCCAAGCCGTCGCGTGGGCGTGTCTCGGGATTATCGGTGCGGCAGTGGTGTCGGGACTCATCGTCCGGCGCCAGTTGGATCGCCTCGATCTGGTTGCCGTGCTGAAAGTCCGGGAGTAGCTGTGAGGATCTGGAAGCACACCCGACTCGTGGCCGTCGTCCTCGTCGTGGCAGCAATTGCGGCGACGGCCCTGTGGCCCGAAGCCACCGAAGTCGACGTGACGCATGTCGAGCGAGGACCGATGCAAGTGACGATCGACGAAGAGGGGGAGACCCGCGTGCGCGACCGATTCGTCGTCTCAGCGCCTGTCGCTGGCCGATTGGAGCGTATCGAACTCGAGCCCGGCGATCCGGTGGTGCGCGGCAAGACGATCGTCGCGCGGCTCGTGCCGGCCGAGGCGCCCCTCCTCGATCCGCGCGCCCGCGCCGAATTGACCGCAGCCGTCGATGCAGCGCGAGCGGCGGTCGGACAAGCTCAAGCCGAGCGCGATCGCGCGGCCGCAACACTTGCGCGCGCGCGCTCGTCGCTGCAGCGCCAGGAACGGTTGGCTGAGGCGGGCGCGACCGCTCGTGAGGACCTCGAGGTTGCAGAGACAGCCGTGAAGAATGCGGAGAGTGCGTTTCGGGCGGCGGACTTTGCCGTCGCCAGGTCGGAGCAGGAACTGCGACTGGCTCGTGCACGCCTCGAGGCGCCCCCGCCAACCGGCCGCACTGTCGATGTCGTCGCACCAGTCGATGGCGTCGTTCTGAGGCGGCTCCGCGAGAGCGAATCGATGGTGCCCTCTGGCGAGCCGTTGCTGGAGATCGGCGACCCGGAGCGTCTCGAAATCGTCGCCGATCTGCTCTCGACCGACGCCGTCCAGGTGTCGCCTGGCAGCCCGGTCTTGATCGAGCAATGGGGTGGCAGGCATGCACTCCGCGCGCACGTGCGCCGCGTGGAGCCTTCCGGGTTCATGAAGGTCTCGGCTCTCGGCGTCGAGGAGCAGCGCGTGAACGTCATCATCGATTTCGAAGAGCCCGTCGCGGCCGCCCGCTCGTTGGGTGACGCGTACCGCGTCGAGGTGCGGGTCGTGGTATGGCAGGAAGACGACGTCCTGAAGGTGCCAGTGGGAGCACTGTTCCGTCTGGGGAACGATTGGGCTGCATTCGTCGTGGAGGATGATCGAGCTCGGCTGCGGATCGTGGAGCTGGGACAACGGAATAACGAAGATGGGGAGATTGTCGGCGGCCTCGAAGCAGGTCAAGCGGTCGTGCTTCATCCTCCCGACACGCTCACCGATGGCGCCCGCCTCACCCCGCGCGCCAACTAACCTGTCTCACTCACCACAACTCGTTTCCGCTGCGACGCCCCTGTTCGAATGCGGAAATATTGTCCAGTGTCGTTGTGCTGATGCCCTGCAGTGCCTCGCGAGTGAAGAATGCCTGATGTGCCGTGACCAGCACGTTCGGGAACGTCAACAACCGCGCGAACACATCGTCTTGAATGACGTGCGACGAGAGATCCTGGAAGAACAACTGTTCCTCCTCCTCGTACACGTCGAGACCCAGATGGCCGACTGTGCCCTTCCTTCAGAGCGACGATCAGGGCCGGCGTATCGACGAGGGCACCGCGGCCCGTGTTGATGATCATGACGCCACGTTTCATCACGGCGATGGCCTTTGCATCGACCATGTGTCGCGTGTCGGGCGTCAGCGGCGTGTGCAGCGTGATGATGTCGGCCCGGGTCCAGATCGCGTCGATCGACACATATTCGACGCCCATCGCCTGGCAGTCCGGGTTTGGCGCGAGGTCGTGAGCCAGCACGTGGCATCCGAAGCCCGTCAGGATGCGGGCGACGACCGCGCCGATCCTGCCGGTGCCGACAACGCCGACGGTTCGATCGACCAGATCGAACCCAAGTAGACCATCCAACGCAAAGTTTCCTTCGCGGACACGGGCGTACGCGCGGTGGATTTTGCGGTTCAGCGCGAGGATCAGCGCAATGGTGTGCTCGGCGACAGCGTGCGGGGAGTAGGCAGGCACGCGCGACACCGTCAGGCCGAGCTCCTTGGCCTTGCCGACGTCGACATGATTGAAGCCGGCGGAACGCAGGGCAATCATGCGCGTGCCTCCTTCCGCCAGCGCCATGAGCACGGTTGCGTCCAGCTGATCGTTGACGAATGCGCAGACGGCAGGAAAGCCTCGAGCCAGCACGGTAGTGGCAAGGCTCAATCGCGCATCGAAACAATGCAGGTCGTGCCGATGCCGAGCGTTGGCCTCGTCGAACGACTCTCGGTCGAAAGGGTGTGTGCTGAAAAACGCAACGCGCAAGGTGGGCTCCTGCGGGTCGTCCATGCCGAAGTCGGGGAATTCTTCGCAGGATAACGGATTTTCAGCGTTGCAACATGGTTCCCTGGCGTCCGGGTGAGGAACGGTGTTGAGGAACGTGGCGGCACCGTTGGCGCGTCCGTTGCTCTGAGACGCGGATAGGTGCGTATGCGTCTGGATAGCCGAGTGGCGCTTTCGGTTCCTGCTCTCACTGAGCCGGAGAATGAGGTCGGGATTGATCCCCGGACTACCGTCAGCCGAGAACGAAGCCCGATTGTGACCGCGCGGGGTGTCACGCTCGGGTACCGCAGCCGGGTGCTCTTCCGTGATCTCTCATTTGATATCGAACGCGGCGCGATCCTTGGCATCGTCGGACCCAACGGATCCGGAAAGACGACACTGCTACGAACGATCCTCGGCCTGCTGCCGCCGCTTCGTGGACAGCTGAGGCGCGACCCGAATCTGACTGTCAGTTACGTGCCCCAGCGTGAACGGCTCGACACCATCCTTCCGCTGACCGCGCTCGATGTGGTCCTGCTCGGCCGAAGCGCCCGCGCGGGCGCGCTGTCCCGGCGCAGTCGGGCCGATTACGAGGCCGCCGGCCGCGCGCTGGCGCAGGTCGATGCCCAGGCGCTCGCCCCTCAGCGCTTTCGAAGCCTATCGGGCGGACAGCAACAGAGGGTTCTGCTGGCGCGGGCGCTCGTGGTAGAGCCCGACCTGCTCGTGCTCGACGAACCGACGGCGGGAATGGACATCGCCAGCGAGGCAGGCATGATCGAGTTTCTTCGAGACCTCAATCGTCGCGCAGGCGTCACCATCCTCCTGGTCACGCACATGCTTCCGCTTGTGCTGAATCTGGCCACCTCGATCATGCTGCTTGGCGCGGACAGGATTCTCAGTGGCGCCGTGGACGAGGTGCTGCGCGAGGATCGCCTTCGGCTGCTGTACGGCGTACCCGTTCGGCTGGGTGTGGTGGCGGGACAACGCACGCTCGTCGTGACTAGATAGGGTGCGACATGTTCTCAATGTTCGAGCCGGTGTTCATGCGCCTGGCGCTTGTGGCGGCGGTATCGGCAGGCGCATCGCTAGGCGTGATCGGCGTATATCTCGTGACCCGCCGGGTCGTGTTCCTGGGCCTCGTGCTTGCCAACGCGGCGACGGCAGGCGGCGCACTCGCACACCTTTTCGGGTGGCAACCAGAGCTTCCGTCGGTCGCGGCGGCGCTCGTCACGGCCGTCGGCCTTGGTGCCATTTCGACGTCGCAACGCGTCCCCAACGAATCAATCATCGGGTGGGCGTACGCGGCGGCTTCGTCGGCGACCGTTCTCGTTCTGGCGTATGCCGCCGCCGCGGACGCGGATACCATGCACCTGCTCTTCGGTAACCTCCTGGCCGTGAGCGCCGGCCATGCCGTGGCCCTTGCCGGCATTGCGGTTCTGACGATCGCAGTCCACATTCTGTTCACACAGCGGTTCCTGCTGGCGACTTTCGATCCGGAAGCCGCTCTCGTGGCGGGCGTAAGCACGCATCGCTGGCTGCTGCTGTTGAATCTTCTGGTGGGCCTGGCGGCGGCAACCGCGGTTCAACACATTGGCGCGCTACTCACGTTCGCTCTCCTGACGCTGCCTGCGATGGGGGCTCTGCTGCTGACGACAAGTGTGCGCGCGGTCTTCGCGACGGCCGCAGGCTTGGGAATGGGGCTGCCGTGTCTGGGTCTGGCAGCGTCGTTCTACCTCGACCTGCCTGCCGGGCCCGCGGCCGTCGCGCTATTGGCCGCCGGGGTGCCACTCGCCGCGATCGCAGGTCGCCGGCGGAATGGCTAGGGCCCGAAGTTCGGTGCGCCTACCGATACCGGGGGAAAGCTGGGCGAATCAGCGTCAGTCGTTGCGGCTTCTTCGCGTTGAGCTGAGGCTCCCGATCGCGTTCGCCGGCCAGGTCAAGCACCTGACTCCGCGTGGGTTGACGGCCGTCGGCGCGCTCCGGCCGAACGCCGGCCGTGATGGTCCTGTCGGTGTCAATCAGAGTCGCGGTGGCCATTGCATTCCTCCATCTGTCGATTCGGCTCGACGCATTCGACTGGCACTCGACTCGGTATGACGCAATCCTGATTCCACGGTCATCTCGCAGAACGGCGTGGAAAATAGCGGGTGTGCGACCGCGAAGCTGCGAGATATTTCGCAGCATGGCGAAGATTCCGCGGACGTTTCGTGAACGGCGCGCCGCACCTGAATACAATCGGCGTACGGGATGCAGTGGGCGACCTTGAGGAATGGTGAACGTGCAGACGACCGAGGACGCGGACAGCCTGCCCTTCGACATAGTGCTGCGTGACGGGTCTACGCTCGCCCTTCGACCCGCCACAGCGGTGGACGTGGCCGCGCTATGCGCGTTCTTCGAGGCGCTCTCGCCCGTCAGCCGCTACTACCGCTTCTTCAGTATGGCGTGTCCAAATGCCGAGGCAGTGAAGCGTTTAGTACCTCGGAGCTCGGAGGGAGCCGCTCTCGTTGGCGAGGTCGGCAATTCCGTCGTCGCCTTTGCGGGTACTACCTGGACACGATCGACCGCCAACGCGCGGAGGTTGCATTTGCGATTGCCGATCGACTCCAGGGGCGCGGCATCGGAACCCGGGTGCTCGAACGGCTTGCCGACCTGGCACGTCCCGCCGGCGTTCGTGTCTTCGATGCATACGTGCTGGACGGCAATGACAGGATGATGGAGTGCTTCCTCGATTCCGGCTATCGGGCTTCGCGACACATCAGCGACGGCGTCATCCACATCGAGCTCTCGCTCGAACCGACGCTCGATCATCTCGAGAGAGCAGCGCAGCGTTCGCAAGTGGCCGCCACCGCGTCGATGAAGCCGTTCTTCGAGCCTCGAACCGTGGCGGTGATTGGTGCGAATCGGCAGCGTGGCAAGATTGGCGCTGAGATTCTCCACAACCTGCAGGCGTCAGGGTTCACTGGGAAAGTGATACCCGTTCATCCATCGGCCGACGATGTCCAGGGTCTGCGCGCTTACAGCCGCGTGCTCGATATTCCGGATGATGTGGACCTGGCGATCATTGTCGTTCCCTCGTCCGCGGTGCTCGATGCCGTTGACGAGTGTCTGGCCAAGGGCGTCAGGGCACTCTGTATCATCAGCGCCGGGTTCCGAGAGACCGGAAGCGAGGGACTGAAGAAGGAAATCATTCTGCTCGACAAAGTCCGGTCAGCGGGTTGTCGGGTCATCGGTCCCAACTGCATGGGACTCCTGAATACGGACCCGTCAGTCCGCCTGAACGCAACGTTCTCGCCCGTCTATCCACCAGCCGGCGGCGTCGCGATGTCCACGCAGAGCGGCGCGCTTGGTCTCGCAATTCTCGACTATGCCCGCCGTCTCAACATCGGCATTTCGAGCTTCGTGTCGGTTGGCAACAAGATGGACGTCTCGGGCAACGATCTGATTCAGTACTGGGCCGAAGACCCGCGAACGACAGTCATCCTGCTGTATCTGGAGAGCTTCGGGAATCCAAAGAAGTTCGGCGAGATCGCGCGGCGCGTCGGCCGCGTGAAGCCAATCGTTGCGGTCAAGGCGGGACGCTCCAAGGCAGGCGCAAGGGCAGGGTCGTCCCATACGGGAGCCCTGGCAACCGATGACACCGTCGTCGATGCTCTGTTCCATCAGGCGGGCATCATCCGCACAGACACGCTCGAGGAACTGTTCGATGTCGCCAGTCTGCTCGCCAACCAGCCGCTTCCGCGCGGCCGGCGTGTCGCAATCCTGACGAACGCGGGCGGCCCCGGCATTCTCGCCGCAGACGCATGTGAAGCGCGCGGCCTCGAGATCGCTGCGCTGACCGAACAAACCCGCAGCGAACTGCGAACATTTCTTCCGAAGGCTGCAAGCGTCGGCAATCCCGTTGACATGCTGGCGTCCGCTCCGGCAGAGCACTATCGCCGCGCACTGTCGGTGCTGTTGCGCGACGAAACCGTGGACAGTGTGCTCGCGATCTTCATCCCGCCTTTCGTCACCGAAGCGGAGGCGGTGGCTGGTGCAATTGCTGCGGCCGCGGCCGACGTCAAAGCGAAGCCTGTCGCGGGGATATTCATGCGCTCGGCCGGAGCCCCCGCAAATCTGTCTGGTATCCCGTGCTACGCGTTCCCGGAGTCCGCGGTGAATGCGCTCGCACGAGTAGCGTCCTATGGCGAGTGGAAAAGGAGACCGGTTGGTATCGTGCCGGTGCTCGAACGCTTCAATCGGAACGACGCAACGCGCATCGTCGATGTCGCCCTTCGGCGGGGTGGTGGCTGGCTGACGCCTGAGGAAACGCAGTCGCTATTGGAGGCGATAGGAATACAGGCCGCGCCGATGCGTCTGGCCCGCAACGCCGACGATGCGGTGACTGCGGCGGAGAGTGTGGGATTCCCTGTCGCGCTCAAAGCCATCGGACCTGCGATGCTGCACAAGACGGAACGGCAGGCGGTGCGGCTTGACCTTGCCGATGCGAGCGCTGTCCGTGGGGCGGCAGAAGATTTCGAGCAACGGTTTCGCGGAGAGCTTGCCGGCCTCGTCGTCCAACGGATGGTCCCCGGCGGAGTCGAGATGCTCGTCGGAGCCGTGCACGATGAGACATTCGGGCCACTCATCGCCTGCGGCACCGGCGGTGTTCTCGTGGACCTCCTTCACGATTCGGTGTTCAGACTCCATCCGATTACGTCCGAGGACGCGATCGACATGATCAATGAACTCAAAGGCGTCCGGTTGCTGCGCGGGTATCGCGGCGCACCACCAGTAGACGAGGACGCCTTGCGAGACGTGGTCCTGCGCGTCTCGGCCCTTCTGACCGAGTGTCCAGAAATCCACGAACTCGATTTGAATCCAGTCAAGGTCCTGCGGTCAGGAGCGTGCGCGCTCGATGCGAGGATTCGTGTGGAACGGCACGTACCGGCGCGGCGAACGCGGCGAGTCGAGTACTGAGGTCGGAGATCTGTCCCTCGATTCGCGAATGCGCCTTTCGCGATGTATGTCTGGATTGAGGTAATTCCACGCCCACGAGCGGCACATCCGTCGCGTGCTTTCGGAGTGGGTCCGTCATTACAATTGAGGACGCCCCCAACGCGAGCTTCGGACCGGGCATCCCGGATCGACCACGAGCTGAAGCGGCGACGCTTCACATCGCCTTCAGTTGCCAGTCGGCTGCCGAGTGATCACGACGCCGATGTAGGGTCGCCTGCATATGAACACCGGCTGGAATCTGCGGCGTGAATTCGAGAAAAATGCGACGAGCCGACGCTCTTGCGGATCACAGGGTGATCCACTTCGTTGGGGACAATATCTGCCGTACCTGCTTCTGCTCGCGCTCGTCCCGGTGCCTGCCGTTGCCCAGTCGACCGCAACGCTCCAGGGCCACGTGCTGGATGCATCCGGTGCGGTCGTCCAGGGCGCCACGATCACCGTGCGCCACGAGTCGTCCGGTTTCGAGCGGACCGTGCGCTCGGATCGGGACGGCGCCTACCTGATTGCGGCCCTGCCCGTGGGCACGTACCGGGTGGAGGCGCAGGCCTCTGGCTTCCGGACGGAGGTCAATTCTGACTTGATCCTCGAGGTCGGGCAAACGCGGGTTCAGGACTTCCGGCTGGAGCCCGGTGGTGTGGCGGAAACGGTGGTCGTGGCGGCGGGCGCCCCGCTGATCGACCGCGCTACCATCTCAGTTGGTCACGTGGTGACCGACCAGACCGTGCAGGAGATCCCGCTCAACGGGCGGCAGTTCATGGAGCTGGGCATCCTCGTGCCGGGGTCGGTCACGCCGCCGCAGAGCGGTTTCTCCTCTCAACCCGTGCGCGGTCTGGGAAGATTGACGTTCAACACCGCCGGCAACCGCGAGGAAGCCGTCAATTTCATGATCAACGGCATCACGCTGAACAATCTGACGTTCGGCACGATCGCCTTCCAGCCCTCGATCAGCACTGTGCAAGAGTTCAAGGTCGAGAACTCGACCTTCAGCGCCGAATACGGTTTCACCTCCGGCGCAATCGTGAACATCGCGACGCGCTCGGGCACCAATACGTTCCGTGGGGAGCTGTTCGAGTTCCTGCGCAACGACGCCTTGGATGCACGCAACTTCTTCACCTTCACCTCGCCGGATCCGCCCCCCTTCAAGCGCCACCAGTTCGGCGGCAGCCTCGGGGGGCCGCTGATCAGAAACAGGACGTTTTTCTTCGTCAGTTATCAGGGCCTGCGACAGCGACAGGGGCTCGACGTCAACAGCCTCGTCCTGAGCGAGGCGGAACGTGCCTCTGTCACCGACGCCGCGATCGCGAAGCTGGTCGCGCTCGTGCCACGTGCAAACTTCATCGATGAGGCGGGCACGTCTCGGTTCGTCGGACACGCCGATGCCCCGGTGGAGAACGATCAGTGGACGCTCGACGTCAGCCATAATCTCGGATCGCGCGACCGGCTCCATGGTTATTACGCGATGCAGACCGACTTCGCCGACGAGCCCACCCGGTTCGGCAACACCATTCCCGGTTTCGGCAGCGCCCGCGGCGGACGGCGGCAGATCTTCACGCTGAACGAAACGCGCACGTTCGGATCGGGCCTTGTGAACCAGGCGCGTGTGGGCGTCAACCGCCTGTTCGGCTACAACACGCCCAGCCGGACACTCAATCCAGCCGATTTCGGCATCAACAACGGCATCAACCAGGCGATCGGACTGCCGCAGCTCAACATCGCTGGCGGCGCGTTGAACTTCGGCGGGCCAGCCAACTTCCCGATCGGGCGCACCGACACGACGGCGGTCGTGTCCGACACGCTGAGCCACCTGCGTGGCAGCCACTCGCTCAAGATCGGCGGCGAGTTTCGGCAGTTCTTCAACGACAACTTCGCGGTCGGCACAGGTCTGTTCAACTTCCCCGATGTCGCCGCGTTCCTGGCCGGCACGGCGAACGCGTTCAGCGTGACGCTCGGGCGCCGCACGAGCCGTATCCGCCAGGGCGCCTTGGGGCTGTTCGTGCAAGACAACATCGCGTGGCGGCGGAACCTCACCCTCGAGCTCGGTCTGCGCTACGACTGGAACATGACGCCGACCGAGTGGAGACGATCGCTTCGTCGTCTTCGATTCGCAGACTGCTTCACTGCTGCGGGTCGGTGTTCACACCGACGAGATCTACCATCAGAACAACAAGAACTTTCAACCGCGGGTCGGCTTCGTGTGGGACCCGTTTGGAGACGCCAAGACAGTGGTGCGCGGCGCGTACGCGCTCCTCGTCGACCAGCCGATGACCAACGTGGTGAGGGGCACGACCGCGAACCCGCCGTTCGCGACGCCACTCAGCTTCTCCGGGCCAATCAGATTGGACGAGGCGATCAATCTGGCGCGCGACGCCGCACTCGCGCCCCAGACGACCGACCATGGATTCAACAACGCCTCGCTGCAGTCATGGAACCTGAACATACAGCGCGAGCTGACCGGCACGCTCGCGGCGATGGCCGGCTACATCGGGTCCACAGGGAGGCATCTGATACTCTCGCGCAACATCAACCAGCCGGTCGATGGTGTGCGCCCGTTCGCCGCGCTCTCGGAGTCGAGTCCAATCCTGCCTGGCACACCGCTCGGCAACATCACGCAGGTCGAGAGTACGGGCCAATCGAGCTACCACGCGCTGTGGCTGTCGGCGAACAAACGGCTGTCGCGGGGCCTCCAGTTCAGCGCGTCGTACACCTGGTCGAAGTCACTGGACTACAATTCGCTGAGCACGCAGGGCGTGGTTCTGCAGGACAGCTACGACGTGCGCGGCGACCGCGGGTTGTCCGACTACGACGTGCGTCATCGTTTCGTGTGGAGCGGGATGTACGAGTTGCCGTTCACAGGGCATCAGCTGGTCGAGGGCTGGCAGCTCGCGGCGATCGTGCAGGCACAGAGCGGAAACCCGGTCAACATCGTGACGAGCAACAGTACGCTCAACGGCGTCCCCAACACGGTGCGACCGGACGTGGCAGGCCCCATCCGTATCCTCGGCGAGGTCGACCGCTGGTTCGACACGTCGGTGTTCACGGCGGTCCCCCGCTTCGGCAACGTCGGACGCAACGTGATCATCGGACCAGGCTTTCACACCGTCGACCTGTCGCTCAGCAAGCGCACGCGCATCGGCGCAAAGCTGGACATAGAGTTACGGGCGGAGATCTTCGATCTCTTCAACCACCCGAACTTCGGTCAGCCAGGCAACGTGGTCGGCAGCGTCGATTTCGGCAAGATCACGAGCACACGATTCCCAACCGGTGATTCCGGCTCGTCAAGGCAGGTGCAGCTCGCGCTCAAGGTGAGTTTTTGAAGACCGGTGCTACTAATCTCGCGCACGCCTCGAAGGGTCTCCCGGTTCTCGGGATTCTGATGACGTGCGCCGGCTATTATCTTGGGGGCGTCATCGGCATCAGGCTCATCTTTCCCTCGTCCAATATCGCGATTCTGTGGCCCTCCAACGCCATACTACTGGCGGCACTGCTTCTCTCGCCGGTCCGGACGTGGTGGATCTACATCCTCGCCGTCTTCCCTACGCATCTGCACCTGGTCAGCATTTTCCAGACGGGTGTCCCCGTGCCGATGATGCTGAGTCAGGCTTTCGGCAATTCGGTCCAGGCGGTGGCCGGCGCGGCCGCGGTGCGCTTTGTCAGCGAACCGCCGCAGCGGCTGGACAACCTTCGGAGCATGACCGCGTTCATGGTGCTCGCGGCCATCGCTGCTCCGGGACTCGCCGCGGTCGTCGCCGCATACCTGTTCATCCTGACTGGATGGGCCGCCGATTTCTGGTCCACGTGGCGTCTCCGGTTTCTTGCGAATCCGTTCGCAATCCTCTCCATCACTCCGTTGATCCTCCAGGCAGATGCGGACTGGTTCCGGGCGATCCGCGAAGCGCCCCTGCGACGCTATCTGGAATTCGGTCTGCTGCAGATCGGGCTTCTCCTCGTCTCCATCGCCGTGTTCGGCCAGGAGGGCAGTGACCCGGCGCTGCTCTATGCGCCGCTGCCACTGCTGCTATGGGCCGCTGTTCGTTTCGGGTTGAGCGGCTTGTGTGCGTCTCTCCTCGTGGTGGCCTTCCTCTCGCTCTCGAATGCGATTGCCGGGCGAGGGCCCTTCGTCATCCAGTCGCCGGTCGAGAACTCACGCTCATTGCAGATCTTTCTGATGACCGTGTCGGTCCCGCTGATGTTGCTGTCCGTGCTCCTCGAGGAACGGCGTCGAATCGCGGATGCATTGCGCGCCAGCTTTCACGACGTGCGACAGTTGGCCGGCCAGCTCATCTCCGCGCAGGAAGGCGAACGGGCGCGGATCGCGCGCGACCTCCACGACGACATCGGCCAGCGGGTCGCCTCGTTCGCCATTGCCTTGAGCCGCGCGAAACGGCAGATTCCTGATGCCTCGAGTCCAGCCGGAAAAACGCTGGCGGATCTGCAGCAGCAAGCAATGCAACTGTCCACGGACCTTCGCCACCTCTCGCACGACCTCCACCCGAGCGCGCTCGAACATCTCGGCCTGGTGCAGGCGCTGCGGGAACGATGCCACGAGTTCAGCGAGGAGAGCGGCGTGGGCGTGCGGTTCGACGTGTCCGACGCGTGGCGGGACGTGTCAGACGCGGTGGGGTTGTGCCTCTACCGCGTGGCGCAGGAAGCCTTGCGCAACGTGGCGGCGCACGCTCAGGCTCGGCAGGTCACTGTCTCGCTCGATCAGCGGAACGGCCATCTCCTGTTGGAGGTCACCGATGATGGCCGCGGGTTCGACCCAACAGTGACCTCGCGTCGATCGGGTCTGGGTCTGGTCAGCCTGCGCGAACGCGTGCGCATGTTGGGCGGCGTGCTCGACGTGACCACCGCGCCCGACAGCGGCACCCGCATTGTGGTCACCCTTCCTTCAGGAGAGACGCATTTGCTCTGAAACCCAGGACAGGCGGGCCACGCCGGGCAGGATGGTTACAATCCTCCGTAATCGGTCGCTCAAAAGGAGTCCGTATGCGACCACGAGTGCTCCTCGCTGACGATCACGCCATGGTTGCTGACGCTCTCGCTCGCCTCATCGACGAGGTGGCCGATCTCGTCGCACAAGTCACCGACGGTCAACGCCTCGTCGAGCAGGCCCGTCGCCTGCGCCCCGACATCGTCGTCTCCGATATCACGATGCCCGGCATGAGCGGCATCGATGCCATGCGGCAACTCAAGGCCGAGCACTCCTCGGCGCGGTTCATCTTCACGACCGTCCATTGCGGAACCGTCGCTCGCGGCTGAGGCGATGCGGGCCGGCGCCGCCGGCTATGTGCTCAAGCCCGCCGCCGGCGAGGAGCTTCTCGATGCGATCAGGGCGGTGATGGGCGGTCGAACGTACCTGACCCCATTCATCACAGGCGACGTGCTCAAGCTGACGGCGTCGACGACGCAGGCCGAGCGCGAGCTCACGGCTCGCCAGCGCGAGGTCTTGCGGCTGCTGGCTCAAGGGAAGCACATGAAAGAAATCGCCGCCGAGCTCGACATCTCCATCGGCTCGGTGGAGGATCACAAGACCCACCTGATGCAGCTGCTGCACCTGGAAAACACCGCCGATCTCATTCGATTCGCCATCAAACAGCACATCGTGCCCGATTGAGTCGCGATCGCTGAGAACCGGGACTTACGAGTCTTCAACCCGTAGTTTCCACGTCTCGGCAACCGCGGTGTCCGGGATCGGGAGACCCATCGACCTCGTAGCATGCGGTAGATCGGCATGGTCGATAGGCGCGCGACCGAGAAACGGTTTCACCGTGACACGTCCACGTGTGGTCCTGGCAGAGGTTGCGTCGCTCCTTAGAAAAGTCGCGCGAGAAGCTCGGCCCACATCTGGACGGCTACGAACGCGAGGAGAATGCCCAGAATGCGTGCGAGCGTGTCAGGAGACAGCCGGCGGCTTGTCGCAGCGCCGAGGTGTGCACCTGGCAGGGCGCCGACAACCAGAGCAAGCGCATACATCCACGTCACCTGATGGGACGCCGCCTTGCCAATCATCCCGCCCAAACCCCCGAGCGCCACAATCGCCAATGAGCTTCCAACCGCAGTGCGCACAGGTACACCAAGCGCGTACACCATCAGCGGCACGAGCAGGAATCCGCCGCCCGCGCCGATGAGTCCGAGGATCAGGCCCACGAACGTGCCGAGTCCGACAGCCAGCGGCCGATTGAGTGCGCGCAGCCGCTCCCGCCCGTCGTCCACCGCCTGCTGCTTCCCGCGCAGCATGAGCCCGGCGGCAGTCGCCGCAAGGGACGCAAAGACCGCGCTGAGAATGTCGGCGGGAATTCGGGCAGAGATGAATCCTCCCGCGAGCGACCCGAGGGTGAGCGCTGCGCCCACGACAGCAATGATGGCCGCGTCCACATGGCCGAGGTGCCGGTGCGCCAGCATTCCGGTGAGGCCCGCGGCCGCCACCTGTACGGTGGTTATCCCCGACGCCACGTGAATATCGAGAGGGGGCAGTCCTGTTAGCGGTGGCACGTACAGCAGCAGGGGCACCATCAGTACCGCCCCGCCCACGCCGACGAGCCCTGCGACGAACGCGCCGCCGAAGCCAAGTGTCGTGAGCACACCCAGCATCGGCGATTGCGCCGAGAGGAGAAGAAGTGACGCCAGCCACGCAGCCAGCAGGGTAGGCGTGGCACCGGTGACCGAGTCGAGCATGACGCTGATGTGCCGTACGGCAGTCTCACGATGCCGGACGTACAGCCGTCGCGCTGAATCAGCAGATGCCCGGCCGGTCGTGACCGGGTCAGGTCGCGTGACCCTTTTCGATTGCGAGGCCACCGTCATTCGCGAATCCACCGTGCCCGGTGACCAGACGCACGTCCGGTGCCGAGCGCGCCACGATAGAACACACCGATGCGAGCCCACGAAGCATAGAACGAGCCAATACAACGTTCGACGCATCGGCGACAGTGGCAGCGGCGAATGCGCGACCGTTACGAAATCCTCCTCAGTCCACAGCCACAGTCCACCCCGCGGGCGCCTGACTGGCACGCTGCGTGCTCGGTGTTGAATTCCGGGAGAGAAAATGAGCACGCGAGCCCTTCGGCGAGCCGACGAACGCCAGCGCGATCTCTACGAACGGAATTCTCAACGGCATGGTCAGCGACGGACCTTGGCGCGCGCAGAACGACGCGTCAAGCCGCTCTGCGCCGGATGCAGGGCGAAGGAAGCGCGGTACGGGTTCCACGATGAGGAACTGGTCGAACCCTCGCGCACACTGTGCTTTGACTGCTTCCGTCTGGAGATCGCGCGGCGCCAGGAGCGCGCCGAAGAGCTCGCTCGTGCCTGGAATGCCACGCAACTGGAACTGCCCATCTCAGACACGCTGGATGAGATCGACCGGCGCCGCCGTCGTGCCCAGATCGCAGCGCGCCATGCGCTCGGGATCTGATCTCCCACGGGCGATCTCGAGCGCGACGCGGGAATTCTTCGCACGCACGCGAGAAACTCCGGTTGCTACGGCCGTCCTGACGGCAACCAGGTCAGTCGGCTCGCAATCCAGCTCGGCACAGAATGTGCCTGAGTCGAAGTGTTGTCCTCACCGGAGTGCGTAAGGAGGGCCACGCCATGATTCGCATCACACGCGTACTGTGTCCGGTTGACTTCTCCGACATCTCGCAGCACGCATTGGATCACGCTGCGGCAATCGCGCATTGGTATCAGGCACCGCTGACGCTGCTGCACGTGTTTGCCACGGTGCCAACCATGGATGCGCCGCCGCTGGTCTTGGAGGATGGCGATCTCGAGTGCCTGCAGAAGTCGATACGCCAAATGGCGGCTGGGGTGCCGACCGATGTGCGCGTGGACGTCCGCGTGGAGCAAGCCGAACACGTCCACAGCGAAGTTCTCCGACAGCTCGCGGCCACCGGTGCCGACCTGCTGGTGCTGGGCACCCATGGCCGCTCGGGATTTCAGCGGTTGTTCCTCGGCTCGGTCACTGAAAAGGTAATTCGGAAGGCGACGTGCCCGACGCTGGTGGTGCCACCGCGCGCCGCGGATGTTCCTCCCGACGCGCCGGTCCGGTTCAAGCGGATTCTGTGTGCCATCGACTTTTCAGAAAGCTCGCTGTCGGCCCTGGCGTACGCGCTCAACCTGGCCGAGGAAGCCGATGCGCATCTGACCGTGCTGCACGTTATCGAAATGCCGCCGGAGCTCCGTGAGAACCCGTTGGCGCCGGACTTCGACATCGACCGCATTCACGCCGCGGCGGAGGCGGACGCGGGGAGGCGACTTCAAGACCTGATTCCCGATCAAGCCCGCACCTACGCCACCGTGGACACGGCCGTTGTGGAAGGGGGAGCGTATCGGCGTGTTCTGCAACGTGCAGCCGAAGAACAGGCGGATCTCATAGTGATGGGTGTCCACGGGCGCAGCGCCATCGATCTGCTGGTGTTTGGCTCGACGACGCACCACGTCGTCCGCGGCGCAACGTGTCCGGTCCTTATCGTGCGGGGTTGAAAGATTCCGGTGCTCGAGGAGGTGTGTCGTGGCCACAGTCGACAGCATTCTTTCGTGGGCGACTGCGGTCGCTAACGACTGGCGCTGGTTGGCGATGTGGTGGCACATCGCACTCGCCGCTCTGCTGATCGCGCTGGTTAGCGGGTTCTATCCGACCCGGCGACAGCTTAGCTTCGCGCTTGCGCTGCCGGTTGTTTCAGTGGCCGTTCTCGCCTGGGTGTCGCGGAATCCATTCAATGGGCTCATCTTCACCATCCTTGCGGTTCTGCTCCTACGTGCCGCGATGTACATGCCTCGGGCAGTTGTGACACCTGCATCGTCACTATGGACGGTGACAGGAACTGGCCTCGTGGCTTTCGGATTTGCATATCCGCGCTTCCTGATTACCGATACGTGGACGGCTTATGTCTACGCTTCGCCGTTCGGGCTTCTCCCTTGCCCGACGCTGTCGGTCGTGATTGGAATGACATTGATTTTCAGCGGACTCTACTCAACACGGTGGAGTATCCCTTTGTCCGCAGCGGGCGTTCTTTATGGGTTGATCGGCGTCTTCACGCTTCGGGTTGTTCTCGATATCTGGTTGCTCGCGGGCGCAATCCTGCTCGTTGTGATGGTTGCGGCGGATCTTGTGCTTCGGGGCTGTTCGCGCCACTCACGGCGAACGAGCGCGCCCTTTACCTGGCGACGAGCTCGTCCCTGACGCCATCGGCACACTGACGCACGCCATCACCATCGCCGGTTCTGCGGGTGCGGTGTGGCCGTGGCTTGTTCAGATGGGGGCCGGGAGTCGTGCGGGCTGGTACAGCTATGACTCCTTGGACAACGGACGCCAGGCGAGTGCGACGCGCATCGTGCCGGGGCTCCAACACCTTACCGTCGGTACCGTGTTCCCGGCGCTGCCAGGCGTGACGGAGGGCTTTGTCGTCCTTGCGTTTGAGCCGCAGCGATTTCTGATTCTCGGTTGGCCAAGGCCCGACGGTTCGCCGTTGGTGACGTGGGCGTTTGTTCTCGAGCAGCGCCCCGCCAATACAACGCGGTTGATTGTGCGAGTGCGCGGCGGTCAGGGTTATCGATTCCATGGGCTGCCGGATCTGGCTGTCCAAGCCCCGCCATCCGGCTCGTGCACTTTGTGATGCAGCGGAAGCAGCTCCTTGGAATTGCCCGGCGGGTCGAGGCTTCGAAAGCGGCACTCCGCGACGCGGCGTGATGATCGGTGGCAGGTCATGAGCCATCAGCTTGCTCTCTCGATCGTGGTGGCGGCAATCGCGTCGGCATCGGCTCAGAGCCTGCCAGAGGCCAACGTGCTCGCAACCGTGCGCATCACCGAGCCGGTGCTCGCGGGCGGGAGCGCCCCTGGCGCCTGGAACCTACCAGGTGCGGCTTACCGGCGAGCGACCGACGCCACGTCCTGGGCAGTCGGCCGACGCGCAGCGGTGGGTGGAATTCATTGCAGATGGCTCGGTGATGGCACGTGAGGTCGCCGAGGTGCTACGAGACGATGACCGCCCGGAGATCGGAGCGTCCGCTGAGCGCGCGGCGGAGGGCGTGCGCGTTCACATACTGAAGGGTGGCGACTTCCTTCGCATCTCGGTCAAGCGACAAGGAGTTCGCTATCTGATCCATCTGCCCGTGATTAACGAGACACGTATCAACAGACCGGTGCCGTCACCTCAGTGATCGATCGGACCATACAGGAACTTCAGACGCCCGTAGCTGCGCGACCCAGGCTACTGTCCGACGACGATTCGCAGTTCGCCCCAGTACGTCACCGTCCCGAGCGTGGTATCGAGGTGTTCTACGTAAGTCAGCCGATCGTTCAGTCGCCGGATGCGGACGTATCGGCCAGGGTCCGTCGACGACAGGTACGTGAACTCTCCAGCTGCCGTCAGCGTGAGGCGACGATCGTCGCGGCTCGACCAATAGAAGCTTTCGTCCTTGATTTGGATCCGCAGACGGCTCGCAGCCGCTTCCTCCGAATCAAGCTGACGTCGAGTCGTCGCTTCCGGCGTGGTTTCGACGCGCAGAGTCGGAAGTCCTTCGAGGGCGGTTGCGTTCGGCGGAAAGACGATTGGCCGCGTGTCCTGTGCGCCTGCGGAACACGCCAGGAGCAGCAACAGGGTGAATACCCCGACTCTCGGTCGCCTGAACCGCCGCTGGTGCGGAAAGTTCATCGTCGACCTCAGGCCGCGTGGGTCAGTGGCGGGTGCCATTGGTCCGACCTCCAGTGATTCGAGACCGCTCGTGCCCTTGCGCAACAGCCGTACCGCAGCGAATCGCCAGGAGATTGATGCAGGTTCGCAGGGAGACCCGACGCGTACTGCGGCAAATTTCCCGCGCACGTGAAAATCACGCAGCGGCGGGACATTGCTGTGTGCCCAGATCACTGGCGTGAGACGGGCACTCACCATACGCCAGTTGCCGCATGGCGTTTTCGGTGTGGGGTTCGATGCTTCAGCGTCCACCGCTTGGTGGCTGCCATCGGCCGGTCGCTTCCGCGGCCAAGAAGTTCCAGCAGGTCGGCCACCGTCACGATCCCGACGACGCGTCCGTGGTTGGTGACGACGACACAGCCAATCGACCGGCCGCGCATCAGATTGGCGGCCCTTCTTACCGTCGTCGACGGATCGACGGTGACCACATGCCTCGTCATGAGCTCCTCGACCGTGCGGCCGCGTCTGAGCGAGCCTCCTCGTGTTCCCCCGGCATCACGATCGGACAGGATGCCCAGCACCGCACCGGACTCACTCGTCACAACGATGTGGTGGAATCCACGTGTTCGCATCAGCTCCCACGCGTGTTCGGCGGGATCGTCTGGTGCCATCGTCTGGACGTCTTCGGTCATCACATCCTGGACACGCATCGTGGCCTCCGGAGAAGGAAGAGTGACATTCGTCCTATTGCACACAGCGGACCAATGCGCATCCGCGCGGATCTGCGTCCCCCGCAGCAATAGGTCTCGCCGACCGGTTCGAGGGACTCGACGAGGATGTCGTCCTCGCAGATCATGGCGTGCGAAATACTTCGCGGGACCTGGGGTATTTCGCGCGCTGTTCACGACGGTTGGCGTCGCGATCAACGCAACGCTGTCATGCAGTCCTTGGCGGCACGTAAACGAGCATCTCCACGAGGGCATGGAGATTGCCTTGGCGAGGTGAAGCCGCGGACAGTCCGGATCGAGAAAGGGGCGCCGCCCTCGAAAGGGCGGCGGCGTAAAGGGGAGGCGACGATGCAGGTCCAGAATCTGATGACTGGGGAGCCGCGGACGTGTACCCGCGCGACGAATCTCGCGGAAGCGGCCGCGTTGATGCTGGATGCCGACTGCGGCATTCTGCCGGTCGTTGACGATGAGGGAAAACTCGTCGGCGTGGTGACCGACCGTGACATGTACATCGCGCTGGCGACGCGGAACAAGCTCGCGTCGCAGGTCACCGTGGGCGAAGTGACGCGCGGCGAGGTGTTCACCTGCGGCCCCGACGACGAGGTGCAGACGGCGTTGGCAACGATGAAGCAGCACCACGTGCGTCGCCTGCCGGTCGAAGGATTCGGCGGCACGGTGGCGGGCATTCTCTCGATGAACGACATCGTGCGCGCCGCAGGGAAGAAGGGCCTGGGAAACGTCGAGATCGTCAACGCGTTCCAGGCCATTTGCGCCCATCGGCATCCGGTGCCTCACGTCACCGCGGCCTGACGCAAGACCATGCGCACGGGCAGCATCGCCTATGTCACATGACGCGGCGATGTTCGCCCGGGGCATCGCATGCTGACCCCGCGAAATTCCACGAGCGCGTCGAAGAAATCCGCACGCCCATCGGATCACCGGTGGAGCGGCCATAGCGTTATTGACGGCCATCGAAGGCACGTCAGTTGCTCTTGGTGTATGCAGAGGTGAGTCATGCCAACTGCTGCTCAAGCTGCACGCACGGCCGAACCGTGTCGTTGGCCAACGATCGAGTCGGTCGAGGAGAACCTGCGTCAGGCGCGCCATGCAGTGAACACGGCGCGTCACGCCACCGAGGACGCCATGGGTGAAGCGGCGCAGAACATCAGGCGCCATCCCCTTCGCGCGGTGGGCGTCGCGGCTGTGGTCGGTGTTGTAGCGGGAGCGCTGGTCGGATTCGGAGTCGGCCGGTTTGCGCGAACGCGCTGCTAGTCGGTCGATTACCAGAGCCGCGCAACGTGCCGGCAGTTCGGACGTGCAGGTGTAGTGCTGCTGACGGCGGCCGCTCGACCGAGGTCCCGGAGCCGAAGCAGGAGCCGGCTTCGATAGCCGCAGGTGGCTCGCGTCGTTTTTGCCGTCGTCGGAAGCACTCGCCGGTAGGCTCCGATATCCGCTGATGTCATCGCTAAGGCGAGGGTCCGCTTGGCATTCGACAGCCCCCTTAACTGATGCCCGGGGTCTTCTGTTCCCGCACGTCGCCGACAAGCGACTCGAGAACATCTTCCAGCGTGACAATGCCGAGCGTCTTTTCGCGCGCACGATCACACACGATGGCCATCTGGCCGTGGCCTTTCTGAAGGGCCCTCAGGATGGCGTCCTGGGAAGAGTCGAGTGGAATGATGATTGGAGGCCGGCAAGCGCGCTCGAAGCGGCGTTCGATCTCTCATGTTCGAGGAGCGGCCATACATCCTTCATACTGACCGTTCCGATGACAGAGTCGAGCCCGCGGCGGCAGAGTGGAAGACGAGCATGCATCTGTTTCCGCGCCGCAGCCAGGTTCTCTTCCAGAGTGCGTTCGAGGGAAACATACGCGACGTCCCTGGCCGGAATCATGATCTCCTCTGACTGCTTGTCTGCGAACTCGAAGGCGCGGACGATGATTGCAGCTTCGCCATCGGTCACAATGCCACCCTTATGTGATTCAGCGAGAATGAGCTTGAGCTCGTCTTCAGTCAGTGGCGGATTCGTGGCTGCGCCATGTCCCAGCCAGCGCAGGGTCCAGGTCGACATGCGCTCGAGGATGCGCAGGAACGGTCGCAGCAGAAGATGAACCAGGCGAAGCGGCCGGGCCAGCATCATCAGGTATCTTTCTGCACTCCTGACGGCGAGTAGCTTCGGAACCAGTTCTCCAACAACGACGAGCAGCACGGTGATCACGACGAATGCCGTCGCAACGCCGGCGGTATAAAAGAGCCCGCTTCTCTGATTGGGGAATAACTACTGTCAGGACAACGACACGAGCTGGGTAGACTGGTCGCTCGCCGAGCGGCATCAGGAACGGTGCGCTTCACGGCATCGCACCTCGCGATTGCGTGGGTGCTGCGCGAAAGGTCCGACCATCGTGCCAGTGGTTGGCGCGCGGACGCGGGCGCAGCTCACCGAATCATTGGGCTCGCTTGACCTGACACTCAGCCGCGAGGACATCCTTCGTATCGAGGAAACGGTGCCGGCTTCTGCCGTCGCAGGCACCCGCTACGACGAACATCAAATGCGGATTCTGGACAGCGAGCGAGCCTGATCGGCTCCGGCAATTGAAACCAGGCATTCGAGCTACTCGGCAAGTAAAGGGGGTCGGGAGTGCGTCCATCATGATTCCTGGCGTTGCGCACAGACGGCAGTTCAAGAATCTTTCGGAGCAAGAGGTCCTCGCCCTCGCGATTTCCTCCGAGGAAGACGATGCGCGAATCTACAGGTGGTACGCACAGCGCCTGCGCGTCGACTATCCCCAGTCCGCGCAGATCTTCGAAGAGATGGCGGGCGAGGAGGATTCTCATCGCGCTGCACTCATCGAGGAACACCGCAGGCGCTTTGGCGACGCGATTCCGTTGATTCGCCGTGAGCACGTGGCCGGCTTCTACAACCGGCGGCCCGTGTGGCTCATCCAGAATCTCGGTCCCGACCGAATACGCGAGGAGGCCGCTCGGATGGAGCTCGAAGCGCTCGAGTTCTACCAGCGGGCCGCGCAGCGGACGACCGATGCGCGGACGCGCGAGCTGCTCGATCGGCTGGCCGCCGTGGAATCGGGTCATGAAGCGACGTGGCAGCAGCTGATGCGCGAGCACCTGCCGCCCGAGGCACGGGCTGCCGAAGACGCCAAGGCGCACCGCGAGATGGTGCTTACCTGGGTGCAGCCTGGGCTCGCCGGACTGATGGATGGCTCGGTGTCGACCCTCGCCCCCATCTTCGCGGCGGCTTTTGCGACCGGTGATACGTGGCAGACGTTCCTGGTCGGGCTCGCCGCCTCCGTCGGCGCCGGCATCTCGATGGGCTTCACGGAGGCGGCGTCCGACGACGGCACGATTTCGGGCCGGGGGTCTCCGGTGAAGCGCGGGATCGCATCGGGGGTGATGACCGCGATCGGCGGCCTGGGACATGCGCTTCCGTATCTGATCCCGGATTTCTGGACCGCAACGACCGTCGCGACGGTAGTGGTGTTCGTCGAACTCTGGACGATTGCCTGGATCCAGAATCGCTACATGGAAACGCCATTCTGGCGGGCGGCGCTGCAAGTCGTGGTCGGCGGCTTGCTCGTGTTTGCCGCGGGAATCTTGATCGGAAGCGCCTGAAGTGCGGATTATTCGAGGTCTTCGCTGAAAAATTCCTGCTGACAACGCGCAGAGCTCGCTTTGTTCCGCGCTATTTCTGCCTTCAACCGTGATTACCGCCTCGTGAGGTCGGTACGAAGGTTGCGGCGTGTACGGGCGAGCGTCTATGCCGGATCAGGAGGCGCGCCATGGCAGCGAGTGAGTTGTGGGAATCCGTGGAAGAACCTGATTCCGTCGATCCTTCGAACGAGCCAGGACCTTCGGGCGACCGCGACGCGGATATCGACACCGTTCGTCTTTACTTCCACCAGATCGGACGGGTTCCGCTTCTGAAGCCGCACGAGGAGTACGCGTTGTGCCAGCGGATCGAGGCCGCACGGTCTGCCGTTGCAGCAGCGTTGCTTGCCGTACCGGAGGGGGCCAGCCGGATTGCGCAAGTGTCGGCACTGAAGGGTGGCGCGCACGATGTGGCGAGCCTGTTGCTGTCGCCGGAGGGACGTGCGCTGCACAAGGCCGAAATCGCCGACGCCATGAACCATCTTGCACAGGCCATTCGCGAGGGCGCCGCGTTGATGCGGGTCGATCAGGCTCTTGACAGATCAGAGAAAGCCGGAAGGGCACCACGCTCGGAGCTCGTGCGGCGGCGGGAGCGACTGCTGCGGGAGGTCGAAGGCGCCGTCGCCGGCGTGCCGCTCCATCCAGCATTGGTCGAAGCCGTCGCCGCGGAAGTATTGAGCCACCGCCGAGGGCGGCCGATGCCGGCAGCGCCTGCAGGAGCGGCTCGACGATCTGCACGAGCTGAAGAGACGTCTGGTCCAAGCCAATCTTCGCCTCGTCGTGTCTGTGGCCAAGCGATATCAGCCATACGAACCTTTCGCTGCTCGATCTCGTGCAGGAAGGCAATCTCGGCCTGATCAAAGCGGTGGACAGGTTCCAGTACCGGCGCGGGATTCAAGTTCTCCACGTATGCGATATGGTGGATTCGCCAGTCCATCTCCCGCGCGATTATCGATACCGGCCGGACCATTCGGCTTCCGGCGCACGTGATCGATGCTCTGAACCGCCTTACCCTCGCGCGACGGACGCTCGAAACCGAGCTGGGCCGCGACCCCACCGTTCGGGAGCTTGCGGCGCGCACACGGATAGCGCCCGAGAAGGTGACGGCTGGTGCTTCGGTCCGCGGCGCCCGTTGCGTCGCTCGACACCCCGGTCGGCGAGGATGTCGCCTTCGGCGAGTTCGTCCCTGACGACGGCGCGCTGTCACCGGAAGCGCCGCTGCTGAAAGACGACGTCAAGACACGCGCGAAATTGGCGCTCGAATCGCTGGGCGAGCGTGAGCGCCAGGTAATGGAGCTGCGGTTCGGCATCAGCAACGCCAGGCAGCACACGCTCAAGGAGGTCGGCGATCGCCTTGGCGTGAGCCGCGAATGGGTTCGGCAAATTGAGAAGCAGGCGCTGGAGCGACTGCGTCGTCGAGATCTGATTACGCGTCCTCAGGCGGCCGCATAAAGGAGACCGCTGTTCACGCCGCGACCGGGTGGATGTTCGGTTCACCACTGTGGTCTTCGGTGGGGCCCATGCCGGACAGGCCATCGGCTCGTGGAATCGTGAAAGACAGAGTAGTGCCGCGACCGAGAGTACTTTCTACCCAGATGCGCCCGCCGTGTGCCTCGACGATGCCTCGTGTGATGGGTAACCCCAGCCCTGCTCCGCCGTGAGCGCCCTTTCTCGCCTGCCAGAAGCGATCGAACACATGCGGCAGGTCGCTTGCCGCGATGCCACCACCGGTGTCGGCCACACGGAACTCCACATCGCGCTCGCCTGGCGTTGCGCTGATCGTGATTTGACCACCCGCAGGCGTGAACTTGATCGCATTGCCGATCAGGTTCTCGAACACCTGCAGGAGTCGGTGCGGATCGCCCCAGATGTCGGGCAGCTCGCAGTCCAGGTCACACCGCACGTCGAGCGCCGCGGATGCGGCAAGGGGCCGCTGGGCCTCCACGGCCTCGAGCAACAGTTGCCGCGCGGGAACCCGGACCCGGTCGACGCGGAACTGCCGGGCCTCGATGAGCGTGACGTCGAGCAGGTCCTGGATCAGTCGTTTCATACGGGTGGCTGCACGGTGGATGTTCTCGCTCGACCTCTGATTGCGGCGCTCTGGTTCCGGACCGCCACGCCGCGGCGCGGCCGCGGATTGCATCAGGATGACCGCCAAGGGGTTTCTCAGATCATGGGCTACCACGCGGAGCACTTCGTCTCGAAGCTGAGTGGCCTGCACCGCGGTCTGATAAAGGTGGCCGTTTTCAATCGCGAGCGCCGCGTGCTCCGCGAGTGCTTGGGCGAATTGAAGGTCGCTCTGGCCGTACAGGCGCGACGACGTGGACGAGATGAAGTAGAGAGCGCCGAGGAGCCGTCCGCGAATCAGGAGCGGCAGCCCCATCGCCGATTTCGGGTCGATGGCATGAAGCAGACGCAGGTGCTCCGCGTTCTGCGCAAACGCTTCGAGGTCGGACGCAGTGATCCGTTCAAGAACGAACGGCCGTCTGCTCTCGAGCGCCAGCCGAGTAAAGTACAGGCCGGCTCCTATCGATCGGGAACTGCTCTAGATGGGCTGCAAGCGACGCCTTGGTCGGATCGGCGCTGACGACCTTCAACCGTCTGATCCGTTCCTCGCCTTCGACGATCTCGACGATGCACCAGTCTGCGAGGTCCCGAACGACGAGCTGGCCCACGTTCATCAGGGTCTGCTCGTAATCGAGCGATGAGGCCAGCACTGCCCCCGCCTCGGACAGAAACTGCTGCTCCTTCTCGATGCGCTTGCGCGCGGTAATGTCTCGGAGCGCCACCGTGAGGATGGTGCTGTCGTCGATTTGAAGTTTCGAGATCGCGGCTTCCGCCGGGAACTCCTCACCGTTCTTGCGCCGGCCCATGATGGTCGCGGTGCGTTCTGCCATCGGGCGCGCGATGACCTCACCCGCCGCAAAGCTGACGACATGGCGGCGATGGAGGGCGTGGAGTTGCTCGGGGATCAGCAGATCCAGCGGAGCGCCAATGACCTCGTCTCTCGAGTAGCCGAAGATCTTTTCCGCACCGGTGTTGAACAGCGTGATCCGTTGATGCTCGTCGATCGAGATGATGGCATCGGCCGAGATGGAGATGATCCCTGAGAAACGGGCCTCTGAGGCGCGCAGTAGCTCGCGGACGCGCCGCGCCTCCGAGATATCGCGAGTGACCGTGCCCATACCGAGGATGCGGCCGTCGCGTGGGTCGCGGATCATGAAATGCTCGTCGGAGACCGGGATGGCGTGTCCATTTTGCCAGTGTCGGAAGAAGGTCTCGCCGGACCAGTGTCCACGTTCGATCATCGACTTGACGATGACCTCACTCGCGAACCTCCGCTCCTCCGGTGGGTAGTAATCCAGGATCTGCGTCTGCTCCACGGGATAATCGGGGGCCAAGCCGACCATCCGCCGGCCGGCCGGGTTCACGTATATCGGCCTTCCGTTCGGATCGGCGATCCCGATGAAGTCGGAGGAATTCTCGAGCAACGACACGAACACGCGGCGCTCATCGTCGCGCCGCCTGCGCTCGCTGATGTCGCGGACGAAGGCCTGCCATCGACCGTCGGCCAGGATGTTGGCGCTCACCTCCACGGGCAGGAGCGTCCCGTCCTTCCGTATCAGCGTCCACTCCGACGTGATCGGCCGTTCCGACGCCAGCATGGCGGACCGTTCCGCCACCAGCCGTGGTGCGTCCTCGGCCGGGATTAAATCAAGAATCTGCTTGCCCACGAGCTCATCGCGCTCATAACCGAGCATCCAGCACGCCGCCTGATTGACCTCGACGTAGCGCCCTTCGAGGTCTGCGAGAAAGAACGCGTCCGGCGCGAGTTGAATGAGGTCGCGCATGCGCGCCTCGGAGAGCCTGATGAGGAACGACATGTAGACCACCACCAGGCAGTCGATGGTGAACAGTCCGGCCTGCAGAATCGCTTCTGACAACGGGTATCCCGCACGCACGACGAACTCGTAGGCGCCGAGCGGGGCGCTCAGGAGTGTGGCGAGAATGCCAGGCCCGCGTCCTCCGACGAGGCTTGCGACCAGGACAGCGGCGAAGAAGAGCACGAAAGGCGCGCCCGTCCCGGTCACCGGTTCGAGCAGCTTCCTGAGCCCGAACGCCCCGATCACCATCGCCACAGCGAACGCGTAACGCATTGCAGGCTGGGGCAGAACAGGATTCAAAGGATGGCTGACGGACATGGGACCCAGCCGAGCACGTCCGGTGCCGGGTGCGGCAGCGCGTGGCGTCCAGTAGAGCGGATCAGTCGTGTCGGTGTGAGATTGACAGCCGCGGAAATCCGCCTGGCCCGTGAAATCCCGCGGCCACGGACGGTCGCGCTAGGAAATGGATTCCTGAACAGCCCGTGACTTGTGATGTTCGATGCGGACAGCAGTCACCTTGTACTCCGGCGTGCCGGTTGTCTCGTCGCGGTGCTTCATGTCTCGACGCTGCGTGCCATCGATATCTCTTTGGCTCCATCGAGGCGGGATTCGCATACTCATCGATTGTTGCTCCGTTATCCCCGACGGCTCTCTCGTCGCAGTTCGCGGAGCAATCCCGTCGAATTGCCCAGACGGTTATCGAAAATTCTGCGGGCGACATCGAGCAGAGCGCCGACGAGCGGGTCGCGCAGCGCGTATCGTACCGACAATCCCTCCTTCTGCGCCGATACGATGCCCTGATTGCGGAGCACGGCCAGTTGCTGCGAGACGATCGGCTGGTCCAGCGCGAGTGCCTCCTGCAGCTCCTGCACCGTACGCTCACCTCGCACGAGGATCTCCAGCATTCGAATCCGCGTCGGATGAGCGAGTGCCCGGAAGAACTGCGCCTTGAACATCTGAAGCTCGCCAGCAGCGATCAGATCGTTGCGCCGCTCCCGCTTCTGTGACATTGCTGAAACATAATATATTAATATATAAATATACTCCAACCGTCGATGCGCACCGAAGGCAGCTCCCCGGACCATCCCCTGATGCGCATGATCGATCGGCTTGCGCACCTGCTCCCGGCGCAGGGACCCATCAGCATCTTCATTCACCACAACACGCTGCACGCGTTCGAGCACTTGCCGTTCGAAGAGGCCGTCGAGCATGCGGCGATCCGGCTGGGGCGCGAGCCGTATCTGGCCGAGTCACGGTATCGCGACAAACTGGCGTCTGGCCGCATTCGTCTCAAGGACGTCGAAGCCCTGCTCGTCGAGCAACTGGGCGCGAGCGCGGCGGAGGATGTCGCGGGCGTGGGATCGCGGCTCGATCTCTGGCGCGCGGTGGTGCTGCACGGCATACCTGCCGCCGCAGGGCCCGAGCTCGCGTGGATCCTCGAAGAAACCGAGGCGTTGGCGAGATTCCGCACCGATGTGCCGGCGAGCGCGCGATCCGCGTCGACCGCGGTGCGCGAGCTGCACGATCGCGCGGACGACGAACGGCAGGCGGTGCACCGGCTGTGGAACGCGTGCCTCGAGGCGGTGCGACGGGCCGACATCCCGCCGCTTCCCGCGCAGGAGACTCCGGTCCGCCATCGCGACTGGCTGCTCGCCGTGCACGGCATCGACACCGATGCCTGGATCCATCCGCCGCTCATTCGATTCCTGGCTGGATATCTCGATCAAGGTCTTGCGCACTGGTCCATGCCCGAGAGGGACCTGGGGATTCACGGCTGCTTTCTGGAGATCTACCGCACGTCGCTGGCGGCGCAGTGCGGCCGTTGGGCCCGAACGCTCCCCGGCCTCGTCGCCGACGACCACGTCGCTGAACGGAGCGCGCTCGACTCGATCGCACACTCCCTCGCTCAGCTCGGTGTCCATGACGACGAGTGCGAGGACTATCTGAGCGGCGAACTGCTGGCCCTGCGAGGGTGGGCCGGCATTGTGCGGCAGATCGAAGAGCGGCCCGACCGCGTCCCCGCACGGGATCTCACGGTCACGCTGCGCGGATACCTCGCGGTCCGCCTGCTGTTCGAACGCGCCGCACTCGACGAAGCCGCGCGACAACTCTCGTTCGGTGGCCCCGTGTCGGCGCTCCGGGATTGGCTGCGGAATCAGCTCCCGGTCGCATCGCCCCCGACGGCGATCGAACGGGCGTGGCCGCTCTTCCACGTCGCACAGCTCTGCGGCCTCGATCCGTCAATCGTGGAGCAGTGGACGCCACGGCAGGTGGGCGAGCTCGAATCCGAGCTGCGGCGGCTCGACGGCGTGCGTCAGCGCCGCATCCTGCACCAGGCCTTCGAGCGCGCGATCCGTCATCGCCTGTACGACGCGCTCGTGCACCACACCCCGCACGCGCCGAGCGGGGCCGCCGGCGTTTCAGGCGATTTTCTGCCTCGATGAGCGGGAGGAATCGTTTCGCCGCCACCTGGAGGAGGTCGAGCCTGCCTGCGAGACATTCAGCACCGCTGGCTTCTTCAACGTGGCGATGTATCACGAGGGAGTGACGGACGCTCATCCGCGACCACTCTGTCCAGTGGCCATCCGTCCCGAGCACTACGTCGCCGAAATCGAAGCGGGCGGGGATCGTCTGATGCAACGCACGCGGCGCCTGCACCGGCGCGCCGCCGGCTTCCTCGGCTACAACGTGCATCTGGGAAGCCGGCTGCCGATGCGCGGCGCCGTGCTGATGACGGCATTCGGCTGGCTGGCCCTCGTGCCGCTCGTGCTGCGCGTGGTCTTTCCGTGGCTGTCGTCGCGGTGGCGACGCATGCACCGGACGCCGTTCAGCGTCAGCCGGACCCGGCTGCAACTGGATCGCACAGACGAAGCGCCGCCCATCGGAAGGTATTCCGGCTTCACCGTGCGGGAGATGGCGGATATCGTCCGTCGAGTCATTGACGATATCGGCGTTCGCGATCGCCTCTCGCCGCTCGTGCTCGTCATCGGACACGGATCGATCAGCCTCAACAACCCCCACGAATCGGCGCACGACTGTGGCGCGTGCGGCGGCGGCCGGGGCGGGCCCAACGCCCGCGCATTCGCGCAGATGGCCAACGATCCGCGCGTGCGGCAGCTGCTTGCCGCCGAGGGGCTGTCGATCGACGCGACCACGTGGTTCGTCGGAGGCCAGCGCAACACCTGCAATAACGAGGTGACGTTCTTCGACGACGATCTCGTTCCCGAGGCGATCCCGGCCGCTGTTCGAGCGAGCTGTGGACGCGATCGAGACGACAACGGCGTCGCGAGGCGCACGAACGGTGCCGCCGGTTCGACGGCGTCCCGCGCTGGTATCCGCCGGCGGCGGCGCTCGCCCACGTGCAGGGGCGCGCCGACGATCTGGCGCAGCCGCGTCCCGAGTACGGGCATGCGACGAACGCGTTCTGCATCGTCGGTCGGCGGACGCGAACACGCGGATTGTTCCTCGACCGACGGGCGTTCCTCGTCTCCTACGACCCGTCGCGCGACGATGACGGGCGCGATCCTCGCGCGCATCATGGCCGCCGTCGTGCCCGTCGTCGCCGGGATCAACCTCGAGTACTACTTCAGCTACGTCGATCCGACCGGATACGGCTGCGGCACGAAGCTGCCGCACAACGTGACGTCGCTCCTTGGCGTCATGGATGGTGCGCAGAGCGATCTGCGGACCGGTCTTCCCTGGCAGATGGTCGAAATCCACGAGCCCACCCGGCTGGCGATCGTGGTGGAGGGCACTCGCGATCGTCTCCGCCGGGTCGTGGAGGCCAACCCAACTCATCGAACGGCTCGTGCGACACCGCTGGATCTGGCTCGCCTGCCTCGATGCGGAGTCGGGCACGTTGTGGGAGCTCCGCGCCACCGGCTTCGTGGCGCACACGCCCGAACACGCCCTTGCGGTGGTCGCGGGTGAATCGGCGGCGTGGTACCAGGGCAAGCGCGGGTTCCTGCCTCCAGTGGCGATCGTGCGAGAGCCGCCGCTCTCGACGCACGAACGCGGAGCTCCGGCATGACCCTGGACATGCCGAGCATTCCTCTCACGGTGCTGGTGCTGGTGGGCGTCGGATCGCCGGCATCTCCTGCTCGCGCTGCTTGGGGTGGCGTCACTGCTCAACCGTCCTCTGCCCGAGCGCTGGACGGGACCCCTCGCCGGAAGCTCGATGACGATCGCGTGCGCCGCGTTCGTGATGGCATTCGTCGTGTACGGGATGACGGGGACCGGCACCCAGCTCCTGTCGTACGGCGCCTGGTCGGCGTCGCACGAGGGCGGCATCGCGATCGAATTCCTGGTCGATCGACTCTCGCTGGCGTTCGCGGCGCTCTCGACCGCCATCGCGGGCGTCGTGTCGGCGTTTTCGAATCGATACCTGCACCGGGAGGCCGGCTACAACCGCTATTTCGTGCTTGCTCGCGATCTTCGTCACGGGGATGCTGCTGGTGGCGCTCGCCGGGAACGTGGCCGTTCTCTTCATCGGGTGGGAGTTCGTCGGTCTCAGCTCGGCGCTGCTCGTCGCGTTCTTCCAGGAGCGGCCGGCGGCGGTATCGAATGCGTTTCGCGTGGTGTCGGTCTACCGCATCAGCGATGCCGCCATGTTGTCCGCCGCGGTCCTGCTGCGGCACGTCGCCGGCACCGACAGCCTGTCGCTGCTCTTTGGCGGCGCGGCGCCGACCGCCGGGCTGACCGCCACGAACGCGACGATCATCGCCATCCTCCTCATCGTGGCCGTCGCCGGCAAGAGCGCGCTGCTGCCCTTTTCGAGCTGGCTGCCGCGAGCGATGGAGGGGCCCACGCCCTCGAGCGCCGTCTACTACGGGTCGCTCTCGATTCACGCCGGCTGCTTTCTGCTGCTGCGCGCGGCGCCGCTGCTCGAACAGGCACCCGCGGCCCGGCTCCTCGCCGGCGGCCTCGGCGCGGCCACGGCACTGTTCGCGGGAACCACGACGCGCGTCCAGAGCGACGTGAAGTCGTCGCTGGCCTATGCCTCGCTCACGCAGGTGGGGATCATCGTCACCGAAATTGCCGCTTGGCTGGTACACGCTCGCGTTCATCCACCTGGCCGGACACGCGTGCTTTCGCCTGCTGCAGTTCCTGAGTGCGCCAAACGTCCTCCACGACCTGCACGGACTCGAGGACGCCATCGGTGATCACGCCTTTCCCGACGGCGGCCACCTCAGCCTCGTGCGATCTGATCGCGCACGCCGGCACCTGTTCCTGATCGCGCTCGAACGCGGATTCCTCGACAGCATTCTCGACCGTGCTCGTGGTCGAGCCGTTTACGCGGCTGGCGGGTCTGCTCACACGCGTCGACCAGTGGCTGTGCGACGCCGTGCTGCCGGCCCGACTGCCCGCCGCGGTCGACGGAGGCGATCAGGATGAGTGACGCAGCGGCTGTGGCTTGCCGGCCTCGTCGCCCTGCCGGCGCTGGTGATCGGCGCCTCGTGTCTCCGCATTGATGTCGAACGGCTGCGACGACTGGCTGTCGCCTCGGCGATCGCCATGGTGCTCGTCGCGCTCGTCATCCCGCTGTCTTCGCCGTTGCGCGACTTTTCGATCCGCACCTCGGCACTCACGTGGATTCCCGGCGGAGAAGACCTCATTCGGATCGACACGCTCTCGGGCGCCCTCCTGCCGTTCGCGGCAGGACTGTGGCTGCTCACCGTGGCGGTCACGCCGCGTGCGGCGCTCGATCGGCGCGGCTTGCGGCGAACCGCCCTCGCGACGCTGCTGACGCTGACGTCGTTTCTCACCGAGAGCGCGGTGGTCCTCCTGCTGTTGTCGGCGGCCTCCGTCTGGACGTTCCTGTCTGCGCTCGCGGATCCGGCGCACCGAGTATCAACGCCGAGTCGTGGCGGTCTATCTGGGCGCATCGACACTGCTGTTTGCCGTCGGCGTCGCGCTGCTCGTCAGTCCTGGCGTGCAGAACACGAGGATTGAAACGGTGGCGATGTGGTTGATCGTCGTCGCCGCGCTCGTGCGGAAGGGTATTGTCCCGTTTCACGCGTGGGTGCCGGAGGTGTTCGATCACGGGCGACTGGGACCCGCCATCCTGTTCAACGCGCCGCAGGTGGGCGCGTACATGACCGTGGTGCTGATCGTGCCGAGGGCCTCGCCCGAGATGCTGCGGACCATCGCTCTCCTGGCGCTTGGGACCGCCGTGTACGGTGCAGCCCTCGCGCTGGTACAGCGCAGCGCGCGTCGGGCCTGCGGATACCTATTCATGAGTCAGTCGGCGCTGGTGATGGCTGGTCTCGATTGCACGAGCGTGACCGCGCTGGCCGGTGGCCTGGTGGTGTGGCTGTCCGCAGGGTTGGGATTTGCAGGACTCGCGCGCTGCGTCCTGGTGCTCGAGGCGCGCCGTGGGCGACTGGATCTGACCAGCTATCACGGCGGGTACGATCGCATGCCGGTGCTGGCGATCAGCTTTCTTGCCATGGGGCTCGCCTGCACCGGCTTCCCGGGAACACTCGGCTTCATCGGTCAGGAGCTGCTGGTAGACGGCGCCGTCGATGTGTTCCCGATCATGGGATTCGCTGTCGTCATTGCATCGGCGCTGACGGGCCTAGCCGTGCTGCAGGATGTACTTTTCACTGTTTTGCGGCCGCTCCGACGTGCTGGCGCATCCCAGTCTGCGGCTTGGTTTGAGGCCGCGCGAAGCGTGGACGTTCGTGGCACTCGTCATCGCACTGATTGGGCTTGGTCTTGCGCCTCGGCCGCTCGTCGATTCGCGGTTCGAGGCGAGCGACGAGATTCTGCGGCTTCGTCAGGAGCGCAGCGCCACGTCTCCCCGCCTCGAAACCGGATTGAGTCGCGATCGCACTGCTCGCGGGAAGTAGAGCACCGCAACGGACGGAAGCCAACTTCACACCAAGTACCGCAAGCCTCCGCCCGACGTCACGAGGAGCGGACCGTCTCTATCCGCACGGCGGTCACCTTATATTCGGGCGTTCCCGTCGTCTCGTCGCGGTGCGGTCCGGTGAGCGCATTGAGGAATACTTCCGGCGTCTGGAACGTGGCGAACAGGTGTCCAGGCTGGATCGCCGTATTCAGCCGGACCGGCACCATCGCAGACCCGTACCGACTCACGACGCGAACGACGTCTTTGTCGTGCACATCCAGTTGCTTCGCATCGTCTGGTGACACGTCCAGGAGATCGGCAGGGCGAAGCTCGTTGTTCTTCGTGCGCCGCGTCATCGTTCCCGCGTTGAATTGGTAGAGCGAACGCCCTGTCATGAGCTGGAACGGGTAGGCGTCCGAGGGTGCTTCAGGCGTCGGACGGTATTCGACGGGCCGCAGTGCCGCGCGCGGGCCGAGCGCGAACGCGTCGCGATGCATGATCTGTGTGCCCGGGTGATCCTCGGCGGGGCACGGCCACTGCAGGCCGCTCGTGTCGAGCCGCGCATACGTCATGCCACGCGCGCCCTCACACAACGCTCGCACTTCGTTCCAGATCTCTTCAGGGCTGGTGAAAGCAAACCCGGCAACGCCCATCGTGCGCGCAACCTCGCACAGAATCTGCCAGTCAGGTTTCGAGGCACCGACCGGACGCAGCGCCGCCCGAACGCGCTGAATGCGGCGCTCAGCATTCATGAACGTGCCGTCCTTTTCAAACGAGGAGCACGCCGGCAGGAACACCGAGCCGAATTCGCGTGCCGTCTCCGTAAGGAACAGATCCTGGACGATCACCAGATCCAATGCGCGGAGGGCACGCCTGGTGTCAGACGCATTGGGATGCGTGAGCAGCACGTCGTATCCAATCGACCAGAGCGCCTTCAATCTGCCGTCGATCGCGGCGTCGATCATGTGCATCGCGTGCAGTCCGCGGGTGACTGGCAGTCGCGCACCCCACTCGCGTTCGAACGCGTCCCGTCCCTGCTCGAGTGGCGTAGACCCGGTAAGCGTCGCCGGGTTCGCAGCCCATATGTGCCGCGCCTTGCACGTTGTTCTGCCCTCGCAGCGGATTGACGCCCGCTCCCGGGCGTCCGATGTTTCCGGTCAGCAGCGCCAGATTGATCAGCGCGGTGACCCCGTCGGTGCCCTGCACGTGCTCGGTCAACCCGAGGCCGTTGAAGCTCATGGCGGGTGCGTTCGACGGCGTAGAGGTGTGCGGCCCGGCGAATGGCGTCTGCCTCGAACGCCGCAAATCTGCGCCGCCCGTTCCGGCGGCCAGCTCTCGATCGACATGTGCGAACTCTTCGAAGTTGGAGACTCTGTTCTCGATAAACGCGCGATCGCACAGGTTGTCGGCGATGATGACGTGAGCCATCGCATTGAGCGCCGCGATGTTGGTGCCCGGCCGAACCGCGAGGTGGCAGTCGGCGTAATCGGCCAGCTCGATGCGCCGCGGATCGATCACGACGAGGCGCGTGCCGCGCAGCGCGGCCTGCTTGATTCGCGCCCCGACGATCGGATGATTCTCAGTGGGATTGGCGCCGCACACCAGGATTGCGCGGGCGATTTCGATGTCGTCGAACGAGTTCGTGGAAAGGCCGGCGCCGAGCGACCGCTTGAGCGCTGCCGAGCTCGGCGTGTGGCAGACCCGCGCGCAGCAGTCGACGTTGTTGGTGCCGATGACGACGCGGGCGAACTTCTGTGCCAGGTAATTGTCTTCGTTCGTGGCACGCGCCGAGCCGAGCATCGCGATGCTGTCGGGACCGTGCCGCTCGATCAGCCCGCGTATCCCATTGGCCACGAACGCGCGTGCCTGGTTCCAGGAGACCCGTCGCCACTCGCGTCCCTCGCGAATCATCGGCTGCGTGACGCGATCGGCCGCCGAGACGAAATCGAACGCGTAGCGGCCTTTTACACACAGATGTCCCTTGCTGACCGGTGCGTCGAGCACCGGTTTGATCGAGACGATGTGCCCACGGTGAGTGCCCACGTTCAACTCGCAGCCGACGCCGCAGTACGGGCACGTGGTCCGGGTCCATTCGGACGGCGGAGCCAGCGCCGAGGCGGATCGATCCTCGATTGCGCCCGTCGGACACGTGTCCACGCATGCGCCGCACGCCACGCACGAGCTGTCTCGCAGCGTGGGCCCATCGGGCTGGATGTGCGTGTCTGCGCCGCGGTTGCGCACGTGCCACACGAACTGGCCCTGGAGCTCGGCGCAAATCCGGACGCAGCGGTAACAGTCGATACAGCGCGCCATGTCGACTGAGATATGCGGATGCGAGTCGTCTTTGGCGTCGGGCGTTGGCATGCGCACAGGAGCGCCCGTCAGTCCCGACTTCTGGATGGCCTGGTGAAACGGCTTGTCCGGAAAGCGCTCGACGGCGTCAGTCGGATAGCGGCTGACGAGCAGCTCGAGCAGTGAGCGCCGACCCGCGTCGAGCTCCGGCGTGTCGGTCTCGATCTCCATCCCCTCACTGAGAGCCGTGGTACACGCCGGAACGAGCCTGTTCCAGCCCTTGACGTTCACGAGGCACAGACGGCATTCCCCGGACGGGATGATGCGATCGTCGTGGCACATCGCGGGCAGGTGAATGCCAGCGGCACGCGCCCCTTCCAAGACGGACCAGCCGGCCGGGAACTCGTACGTCTCGCGATCGATGACGACGTGCATCGGCTTGCTCACACTCCTATTGTTGCCTATTCGTTCGCGGGGTCAGGCGCGTTGCGCGAAGCATCTCGCAAATGAACCCGTGCCTGACCGACCGCTGGGAATGCAGCACACGCGCCATTCCGCCGTTCCGTGGCAGCAACGTTGCTTCCTGCACGTCGTGGAACAGGTTGCCATGCGCATCAGGAATGTGAGACACGGCCGCATCCGAGAAGAAGTCCGCACGGAGCAGGAAATCCTCCGCAAGAGGCGCATCAACTTGTTTCGTGAGTGAGGTGTGACATGTCTGCCATCAAGAGAGCACGAACAGTGAGGGTTTCGAGCGTCGCGATGGCCGTGGCCATCTTCCTGACGTCTTCCTCGGACGCGCGGGGGCAGGCAAACGACGTGAACGAGGATTGGCGCCACGGAACGACGCTCGCGGGCTTTGTCGGCGCGGCGTCGCCGTTCTCGGGCGTCGACCCGGCGGCCGGCCTTTCGCTCGGCTGGGAACTGAAGCCGTGGCTGGGCGTCGAAGGTCGAGGTACGTGGTTCCCTGCGCCTGACGGGATGAGCGCGTTTGCGGTGGCTCTTGGCGCCAGGGTGGCCTTCGAGTCGGCCCGGCCGGTTCTGCCATTTGCTTCAGCCGGCGTCGGATTCTACCGGGCGACGTTCGACGCGCCTGCAAGCGCCGGGATGCCACGGTTCTATCGACGGAGAATGGGCGAGGTGGGACTTCTCGGCCGGACATTCAACGACTTCCTGGTTACGATCGGCGCCGGCACCGAGGTGTTCGTGTCGCGGCACGTCGCGATTCGTCCGGAGCTCGCCGTGCTGCTGGTGACCGGGCCGTCCGACATCCGGCCCATCCCGCAATTCGGTGTGCACATGGTCTATCACTTCGAGTCGCACCCGATAACGCCGTGACGAGTACAGCGCGAGGCCGCGGTATCATTTGGCACCGCGGCCTTTCTCGCTCGTACTGATGCTCCAATGGCTGTCACAGACAGATCCTGTCTTTCAGGCGTTCGTGGCGACGCTTGGCACGTACGGGCTGACCGCACTCGGGACGGTACCGGTGTTGTTCTTCCGGTCTGCGCCCCGAGCCCTGATGGATTCCTTGATGGGATTTGCCGCCGGGGTGATGGTTGCGGCGTCGTGCTGGTCGCTGCTGATCCCCGCAATCGACATCGGCGGACTCGCTCCGGCTGTGACCGGCTTGCTGGGCGGCGCGGCATTCCTGTACGTCGTCGACCAGCTGCTTCCACATCTTCACGGCGAGTTCCCTGAGGAAGCGCGTGCCGAGGGGCCGCAGGTCGCATGGCGGCAATCTACTCTGCTGATGCTTGCGATGACGCTCCACAATTTTCCGGAAGGCATAGCCGTCGGCGTGACTTTTGGCGGCGGCGATCTGGGGTCGGCCATCGCTCTGGCCGTCGGCATCGGACTGCAGAACATTCCGGAGGGACTGGCGATCGCGCTTCCGCTACGGCGAGGGGGGATGGCGCGCGGCCGCGCCTTCTTCTGGGGGCAGCTGTCGGCCGCCGTCGAGCCGATCGGGGGCGTCGTCGGGGCCGCTCTCGTGCTGGCTTCAGGAGCCTTACTGCCCTACGGCATGGCCGCGGCCGCAGGCGCGATGCTGTACGTAGTCGTCGAGGAGCTGCTTCCTGAAACGGTTCGCAGCGGCACGCCCGACCTCGCCACGCTTGGCTTCATTCTCGGCTTCGCCGTGATGATGACGCTGGATAATGCGCTTGGTTGAGTAGGGATCTGTCGAGGGGCCGATCACATGCGTCACGACACGGTTCGTGCGAAGGTGACCCCGATGATGGCTGCAACGACCAGCGAAAGCGCCCATCCAACGAAGCAGACTCCGACCGCGCGGGCGGTGCTCTTGTAATCGAGCGCCTGGCGTACCGCGACGACCATCGCCAACAACATCCAGATCGACGCAATCGCATATATCGCCCGGCCGGCGAATGGGATCACGCCGAACACCCGCAACAGTCCCGGGGCAGAAGCAAACGCAATCGTTCGCAGCAGCTCGCCGACATCGGCGTTGGTCTGAGGCTCAGGGAGCAGCCGCGTGCCGATGAGAAAGGTCAGTGCCGCCCACGCGATCCACCCGACCAGCGATCCGATGATTGCAGCAACGAAAGACTGGGGTAGCGCCCCAAGCCCGAGCAATCCAATCCCGCCGGCGACACTGGACAGCAAGACGAGGACTGCGGCCTGAGCGGACGCTTGCCGATCCGCTTCGACTTCTTCGTACGTGCGCTTGTCCAGAAGCGCCGCTCCAAGCACTCGCCCGAAGTACCTCGTCATGATCTCTCGTTTTCAGAAGAACCTGCGTTCGTCACTACGCACAGGAGATGCCAACGCCACGCGATTGTTGTGGTGGCCAGCCAGGGCCCATTCGCCGCCGAGATCGATACGCAGGAGAGATGAGGAAGAGATACCCAAAAATTCCCGAGGCCGAGCATTTTTTCGGGTTCCATGACCGGCGGCCACCGCAGACATTGCACCGCACCGGCGATCACAACAAGTCTACCGCGGCAAGCGTTATGCGTTTCACTGTAGGCGAAAGGATGTACGTCATGTCTCGCATTCTCCTGCTCTACGGCACCACCGACGGCCAGACAGCGAAGATTGCTGGCGCGCTCGGTAACGCGCTGCGAACGCAAGGCTCGGATGTCGATGTGGTCGAAGCGGGCAGGGATGCGCCAGGCCCTGAGGGCTACGCCGGCATCGTCGTCGCTGCCTCCCTGCACGCCGGCGGGTACCAACGCCCTGTTCGTCAATGGGTGCGCACGCACGCGCACGTGCTGAACGAAAAACCGACGGCATTTCTGTCCGTATGCCTCGCTGTGCTTCAGCAGGAGCCGAAAGTACAGCAGGACTTGTCGCGCATTATCGGTCGTTTCTTGACGGTCACCGGCTGGCAGCCGACCGTCACGAAGCCGGTCGCTGGGGCCTTGCTCTACACTCGCTACAATCCCATCAAGCGATGGGTGATGAAGCGAATCGTCCAGAAGGGCGGAGGCGATACCGATACCAGCCGGGACTACGAGTACACGGACTGGAACGACCTGCGGACGTTCGCGGACCAGTTCGGCTCACTTGTGCAGCACGATGCGCCGATTCGCGGCGTCGATCTGGCTGGCAACCCGCGCGTTGCCTAGCGGTGAACGGTGACGGGCACTGGGAATCCACGAGTTCGCCTTGGAACAGGCGGATCCCGGGCCCATTGGAAGGAGTTGTTGACCATGGCAAAAGGAGACGTCACGCACCGGCCCGATCCGGAGATATTCGTGGACGCGAAGAAAGCGCTGGATGACCGTCCGTCTGTCCCGCCGGAAGTGCACGTCCATGTGGAGTACGGCAACGTAACGCTGACGGGCAGTGTGCGGTGGCCTTTCGAGCGAGCCGAGGCCGAGGACGCCGTCCGGCACGTGGAGGGCGTTCGTCGACTCGTGAACAGAATCACGGTTGCAGAGGTCGCGAACGCAGAGGGTCTCGAACGGCCCGACGATCGCGACTAATCAGACGGTCGGTGTCTCTGGGAGGATCAACGGTAGAGTGCATATGTGAAGAGTCCGTGCAGCCACGCTTCGCCGGTCGCCTCGTCGCGCCGGTTGTCGATGGATTCGTCGAGCACGTGCGCGTAACGACCTCCAAGCCGGTCGATCTCCTGCTTCATTCGTGTCTGCGCGTTCTCCATCAGCTCATGGCACGCGCGATCCCACAGTTCGCCGTGGTGCCCGAGTGAGCCGGGAACGCGACTGCTCGTCGCTTCGAGCACGTGCTCGCCAATCATCTCGGCCTCGAATGGCGGCAGCTCGCGGTGCCAGTAGACGTACTTGCGGTTCGAGTCACCAGCGTTTGGCGCGTGTTCGTCAGCTCTCATAGCACACCGAATCGCCTCGTCACCGTCTCTTCGAACGCGCGGTAGTCTGCACGAAAACCTCGCCTACCGATGACAGATCTGGCCGTCCATTTCGAATGCGCGCAGACCACTCGTGGCCACAGCGCAGGCAGGTGTACCACGCCACGACCCACGTGCTGTCGGGCGCCGGCTCGACCGGCCGTCCACAGACTGGGCACGACATCGTAGCGGTCGTCGGAAACGCCTCGGACATGCAGACTTCCGGGGCAACGACTGTGCCATTCGCTACCGCGGCCAAATGGGCGTGCGCTGGCAGCCAGCGGAGGTTACGTGGGGAATACATCCGGCGACGCGAGAAAACTTCGCACCGTGCGGGACGCCGCTTGCCTTCAGACGCACAAACCAGCGTTGGAAACCGCACGCGGCCATGTCGAGGGCAACTGGCACGTTTGGTGCGTCATGTGAGGCACGCCCGTGCCGGTACCGCGCGGTCCGCATCGGGGAAGTACGACGATGTCTGCTCCACGCATTTTTCGCGTTTCGATTCTGACTCTGCTCCTCCTGCCAGGGTTGGCACACGGCACCCAATTGGCGCCAGCCGATTCTGAATACATGGTCGTGTCGCGGTTTCTGACGGCCGTTGATGCGTACGTCGTCGAGCACCATCGCCTCTTCGAACCTCTCTCCGACGGGATGATGTGCCTGCCGGAGGACACGATTGCAAGGCTGAACGCGCTTGCGGAGGTTCCACGCGAGGCACGGAAGGCGCCACGGGAAGGGGAGATCTTTACACCCGACGTGGCCGACCTGTTCCGGCGTCTGCTAACCACCAGGCTTTTCGGCGATGAATACAGCGGCGCCGGCCTCGCGGCCGAGATGGAGAAACGGGCGGTGGTCGCGCCGCCAGTTCGTGTGAATGAACCGCCGACATGGGACATCGACAATGCCGTACTCCTGCCGCTGTTTGGCGATCTGCCACTGCTGCCCGAGGAGCTCGAGTACGAGCTTGTAGGTCGTGATCTCGTCCTGATTGACGTGCCGTCAAACCTGGTCGTCGATGTGATCCGGGCCGCACTGCCGACCCATTGAACGCGGTTTCAACAGAGTGGGCACATGAGATCCTGGCTCGCAGCCGCCTGTTTCTTGCTCATCGGTGTGATGTGCGCGAGCGCCTCGCAACGTCCTGATAGCGGTGGGCCGCTCGAGACCATCGAGTCGGGGCGGGATACCTATCTGTTTCACTGCGCAGCGTGCCACGGCCGGACCGGCAAGGGGGATGGGCCAGTCGCGTCCGTGTTGGCGAAGGCTCCTCCCGATCTGACGACGCTCGCGAAGCGCCGAGGCGGTCGCTTCGCGGAGGCTGAAGTCACCGCATTCATCGTGGGCCCCAGACCAGCGGCGCACGGAACGAGCGACATGCCGGTATGGGGTCCGCTGTTCCGTGAGCTCAACCCCTACGACTCAAGAGTCGACGTACGTCTCTCGAGACTTGTCGATTACCTGAAATCGATTCAGCTGAAATGACTGGACCCGCGCCGGGGTACGAGGCGACATCAGCATCTGGTTGTCGGTCCGCTGCTGTGAAATATTTCGCGCGAAATATTTCGCAGTGCCGTGAGTACTTGTCGACGGCTTCGGAAATAAGGTCATGCGAATTCGATGCGGTGCTCTTTCGTCAAATAGTTGTGTTCTCATCTTGCATTTCGTTGGCTGAGCGACCGTTCGTTGACAGTAAAATCGTGGCGCTCCTTCATTGAAAGGCGGGTTATCGTGCTCAACCGAGTCAATGCGATCGGTATTGTGGTCGTCCTGTTAGCCGCGGCTCGGTTGGTCTCAGCCCAGGGCAATGCGCAAATCGAGCGTGGCATGAAGGTGTACACCGATCAGAAATGCGCGGTGTGTCATTCGATTGCGGGCAAGGGTAACGCGAAGGGCGCGCTTGATGACGTGGGAAGCCGGCTGACGCCTGACGAGATTCGGGCATGGCTCGTCAATCCGGCCGAGATGACCAAGAAAACGAAAGCCGAGCGGAAGCCGCCGATGCGGGCGTATCCGAACCTCGCCAAGGAGGATGTCGATGCCTTGGTGGCCTACCTTCTGAGTTTGAAGAAGTAGCCGGCGATTCCGCTTCGCGCGCCTTCATCCTTTCCACATGCGTCCTTCGTTCGCGGCCGCGCTCCGAAACCCGATCTCGAGCGTCGGCGTGGCACTGACGACCGCGAGTGCCTTCTTTTTTCTCGTACTCGTTGCGCTCCAGGGTGTGGGACTGCTCGAGACTTCCTACGCCGGGATTCTCGTGTATGTCCTCGTGCCGGCGTTGTTCCTCCTGGGCTTGCTCCTCATCCCCGTTGGTCTGCGGCTCGAGCGCCGCCGGGCGCGCGCGGGTATCGCGGCGCCCGCCTGGCCGCGAATCGACCTCAATGATCCCGCCCAGCGACATGCGCTCCTCATCGTGGCCGCTCTGACGCTCGCCAATGTAGCCATCCTCTCCGTGGCCAGCTACGGCGCAGTCGAGTACAGCGAATCACAGCAGTTTTGCGGGCAGGCGTGTCACGCCGTGATGGAACCGGAGTTCACGGCCCATCAGAGCGGTCCGCACGCGCGCGTCCACTGTGTGGCCTGCCACGTCGGACCCGGCCCTGGCGGCTTCGTGGCCGCAAAGCTCAATGGGACGCGACAGCTCTGGCTGGCGAGCACGGGTACATTCAGCCGCCCGATTCCGACACCGCTCGAGAGCATGCCGGACGTTCGCATGTCCTGCGAGCAGTGTCACTGGCCCGATCGGTTCGTGGGCGACAAAGTCAAAGTGATCTACGAGCACGCCGACGACGAGGCCAACACGCAGACGATGACGACCGTGCGGCTGCACGTTGGCGGGCCGGTCACCGGTACCGGCAGCGGGACGGGCATCCATTGGCACATGAACCGGGCCAATGAGATCGAGTACGTGGCGCTCGACGACAAGCGGGAGCAGATCCCTTACATTCGCGTTGCCACACCGGACGGGCGCGTTCGCGAGTACTTCGCTGAAGGGTGTCTCAGTGGCCGATCTGGCCGGCAAAGCCCGCCGACGCATGGATTGCCTCGATTGCCACAACCGTCCGGCGCACCGCTTCGGATCCTCGCCGGAACGGGCGGTAGACGCCGCCATCGGCGAAGGCCGCATCAACGCCAAGATTCCGTTCATCCGTCGTGACGCCGTTCGCGCGTTGATGACGCCGTACGCGAGTCATGAGGTGGCGGTCACTGAGATCGAGCGCACCCTTCGTGACGCGGCCAACGCGGGGCTGCCCGATGCCTTCGAGGAGGCCGACCTGCGCCAGGCCATCGGTGTCACGCAGGCCATTTATCGGAGCAATGTTTTTCCCTCCATGAAGGTTGGCTGGGGCACGTATCCGAATCAGATTGGACATACGGTGTCGACCGGATGTTTCCGCTGCCACGACGAGACGCACAAGACGACTGACGGTATCGCGATTTCTCAGGACTGCGAGCTGTGTCACAGCTTCGAATAGTTGAACGCGCAATGGACGGCTTTGAACGGCACGGGGTTTGGCTGGCGCCCTGGAGGCGGGCACGCGTATGAATCGACGGACGTTCTACTTTCTGACGGCGGCGCTCACTTACCTGCTGGCGCTGACGATCGTCGGTGCCACTGGCAAAGACGCGCCTGAGATTGCCGCGACCCAACCATCACGCCCCACACAGCCAGCCTTTCGGGTCGCCCTCGCGGCCGCCCAGGGTGCAACCGCTCAGGCCGGCGCCGGATATGTCGGCGAGGCTACATGCCTCGGCTGTCACGAGGACCAGGCCTACAAGGGCACGGCGCACGGCCGCTCGTTCAACGAGCGCACGCCGGCGTCCAATCTGGGGTGCGAAAACTGCCACGGGCCTGGAAAGGCGCACGCTGACAGCGGCGACCCGACGCTCATCCGAAGGTTCACGGCCATCTCGCCGTCGGAGGTCAACGCGACGTGCACGTCGTGTCACGATCGGGCCACGCATGCTCTGTGGGACGGCAGCCAGCACGAACAGAGGAGTCTGAGCTGCATCACCTGCCACAGCATCCACGCGGCAAAGGGTCTCCCACTGTTGAAGGCGCAGAGCCAGTACACCCTCTGCAGCACCTGTCATCGCAACGTTATCAACCGGACGTTCCGCGTCAACCACATGCCGGTGCGGGAGGGCGCGCTCTTATGTTCGTCGTGTCACAACGTGCACGGGACCCAGAACGTCAGGCTGCTCCGGGCAGGGACCACGATCGACGAGAGCTGCACGAGCTGCCACACGGACAAGCGTGGGCCCTATCTGTGGGAGCACGCTCCCGTCAGCGAGAGCTGTATCACATGCCACGATCCGCACGGGTCGAACAACGATCGGATGCTGGTGAGCAAGCTGCCGTTCCTCTGCCAGCGGTGCCACGTGACGTCGCGCCATCCGCCGACCGTCTATGACGGATTCGTGCTGCAGAACTCGCAGAACGCCAACAAGATCTATGCGCGGTCCTGCACGATCTGCCACCAGCAGGTCCATGGGTCCAACTCTCCATCGGGCAAGGCGTTTCTGCGCTAGGGGAGGATGCGATGCGAACGAGACTCGTCATCCTGACCGTTGCGCTGCTGCTGGGCTCCCGTTTGGGATCTGCGCAGACCCCCCAAACGCCACAAAGCCAGCCGCCGGTTCCGACCTCTTTGCTGAGCGGATCGGCCGACGTCGGCGGCCTTTTCACGACCACTGAAGGCGATAAAGCGCGGTACGAGCGATACCGTGACGCCCGCGACGGCGTGTATTCGAACTTCATCGTCAACCGCGATGGCGGTTCGTATCTGTTCGATGCCAACGCAGTGCACGTGGGCTATCGCGACCAGCGGTACAACACGAGCGTGCAGAGCCGCAAGGTCAACGCAGCGTTCCAGTGGGTATCGCTGCCACTCAACTACTCCTATCTGACGAGGACGCCCTACGTCACGAATGGCAATACCCTGACCTTGGACGACAACGCGCAGCGAGCCGTGCAGGGACCGACGATCGCTCCGGCCGACGGGAGTGCTGTGGGGGTGCCGTGCGCGCCCGGCGCTACGCCCGCCTCCTGCAGCACGCCCGCGCTGGCGGCCCAGGCGCTGGCCAACCGGTCGATCTACAACAGCATCGCGTCCCAATTCGATCTGCGGCAGCAGCGCAATACGGCAACGTTCGGTCTGGTTTACGCGCCCACCCGGGCCATCGACATAGACGCGGGGCTCCAGTCATGGAGTCGGCACGGCCAGCAGCCTTGGGGCGCGTCGTTCGCGTTCAACAACGCCGTCGAGTTGCCGAAGCCGCTCGACGACCGGACGAACGATGTGTCGCTCGGAGCCTCATGGGCAAATCCGAAGGGCATGTTTCGTCTCGGCTGGAATGGATCGTGGTTCACCAACCACAACAAGAGTCTCGTGTGGGACAACCCGATCTTCCTTACCGATTTCAACAACGGCTTGCTGCCGCCGAACGGTCCGTACGACCCGAACGGCTACAGCAACGGGAACGGCCCCGCGCAGGGGCGCGAGTCGACGGCGCCGAACAACATGATGCAGGTGCTGAGTGCGATCGGTCTCTACAAGATGCCAGGCCGGACCACGCTCAACGGCACGGTCCAGCTTACGTCGCAGAAACAAGACGAAGCCCTGATTCCCTTCACGATCAACTCGGTCATCAACTCCCCGGTCGTGTTCGCAGCCTTCCCGCACATTGCCCAACTTCCTCGCCCGACGGCTGAAGCCGAGGCGCGAGGAATCAACACGCTCATCAATCTCAGCTCGCGGCCGTGGCGCCGGGTGAGCTTCACTGTCCGGTATCGCTTCAACGACCGCGACGTGCGCACGCCGATCTTCGATGCCACGGAATACGTACGCTTCGACGCGGTTCCTGAGGAGATCGAGGAGGGCTTCTCGCCTCAATTCGACATTTCGCGGCAGTTCTTCGACGCCAACGTCTCGTTTACTCCCACAAGCTGGGGAACCCTCCGTGTCGGCTACGGCCACGAGGGGGTCGAGCGACGGGGGCGTGGGTTCGCCGACGTGGGCGAGCACATTTTTCGCGCCTCGTTCGACACCTTTTCGAGCCAGTACGTCACCCTTCACGCGGCCTTCGACGTCGGACGCCGACGCGGCAACGGGTTCGTCGAGACGGGCATCGACTACGAGCTGGGACCGGGCGGCACGCAACCCACGCTCCGCTACTACGACGAGGCCGACCGCAACCGGACGCGCGGTTCGCTCGTACTCACAGTGATGCCGCGCGATACGGTCGATTTCTACGTCCAATTCGCCGGCGGCAACGATGAGTACCTGCCCGATACGTCGGTGCCGGTCAGCCGGCCCGGCGAACTGTTCGGGCTGCAGGAGGCGCAGGTCACAGGCTGGAACGTCGGAGTCAACTTTCATCCAACGGACGTCGTAGCCCTCGGCGGCAACTACGGGCGCGATCGGTACGGCTCGTTCCAGCTCTCGCGCAACGCGAACCCGCCGCCGGATCCGAGCTGGACGGATCCGAGCCGGAACTGGACGCTCGACAACGACGACCGAATCAATAACGTCTACCTCTATCTCGATCTGCTAAGTGCCGTCCGGAACACAGACATCCGCTTCGCCTATGACTTCAACGACTCGGACAACAGCTTCGTGCATGGGGGGCCCCGGATAGCGGCGCTCGCCTCGCTCAACCAGTTCATCCCGCTGCCAAACGTCGAGAACCACTGGCAACGAGCGACGGCCGACGTCCACTATTTCTTTACCAGTCGCGTCGGCATTGGCGTTGGGCTATTACTTCGAAAAACTCGGATATCACCGATTTCAACACGATCGATACGAACGGTCCGGTGGGCTTCGCCGCGCCCACCGGTGAACCTCGAATCGACTGGCTTGGCGGCCTGATCATGGGCTACGGCAATCGGTCGTACACGGGTCATACCGCGTATGTGAGGCTGCTATATCGGTTCTGACAGGCTCTCGGTCCCCCGCTGTTACGATGCCTTCGTCATCGCCTCGCGATCGGTCAGCACCATGCACGGTGCCGTGCGCACCACGCGTTCGGCAACGCTCCCCTTGAGTAGATGTGCAAGTCCGCCGCGACCGTGCGTGCCCATCACGATCAGATCGATACCGCCGGATCGCGCGTAGCTCACGATCGCATCCGCCACTGCGTCGGACCGGAGGACGACCGGCACTGCACCCCGTTCGCGATCCTCAATGGTGAGGAGCTCGTGGAGTTGCCGCAGGACGCCGGCGTCGACCGTCTGCGGATCCACCACCATCGGAAGCAGGAAATCGTTCTCGAGCACATGCAGCAGGTGCAGGCTCGCCCCGAATCGTGCAGCCAGCATTCGCGCATAGTCGAGAGCTGCGGCCGAAGACGCGCTGAAATCAGTTGGTACCAGGATCCGGGTGAACATGGTCCCTCCGTTTCCACCGTTCGGATGTGCGACCCGCATGACAGCACACTTCGTACCGCGCCTGGAGCGTGGACCGTTTCTTGAAGTCCCGCTATTGCGGTCGTCGAGAGTGCATCGATCACTGAAACATTTGGGATTTGTCGCACGATCGGCAGGTCTCGACTGCGAAGGATTCCAGGCAGCTGCGAACTTTTTCGCGGCGCGCTGCGATCGAAAGGAGATCAGTCATGATTCTGATCCTTGCTGGGTGGCTTCGCTTTCGGGATAGCCGGAGCGTACCGATGCTGGCGGTCGCGGCGTGCGCATGGCTGGTGTTGGTGCCGCCGGTGTACGCGCAGTCAGGCGGCACGATTGTCGGCCGCGTCGCCGATGAGACGGGGGGGGTTCTACCAGGTGTGACCGTCGACCTGCACAGCTATGGCATGGAGACCACCGCTGTAACCGATGGGACAGGTGACTATCGCATCGAGGACGTCCCAGCGGGACCGGCGGAACTGACGTTCAAGTTGATCAACTTCACCATCGTCCGGCGGACATTGAACGTCATCCCCGGACAAACGGTGACGGCCGATGCCGTACTCGGACTTTCGCTGACGGCCGACATCGTCGTGACAGGGACGCGGACGTTTCGCAACATAGCGGACCTGGAGAACCCCGCAGAGAATCTGGTCGGCGTGGCGAGTGCCGCCAGTCAGGGAGCGATCACGGCCAAACAGTTGGAGGCACGGCCGATCATGCGGCCCGCGGAGGTGCTCGAAGCAGTGCCCGGTCTGATTGCCAGCCAGCACAGTGGCGAGGGCAAAGCGAATCAATACTACCTCCGAGGTTTCAACCTCGATCACGGCTCGGACTTTGCCGCCATGATTGCGGGCGTGCCGGTCAACCTGCCAACGCAGGCGCACTTTCATGGTTATGCGGATACCAACATTCTGATTCCCGAGCTCGTCAGCGGCGTGCAGTTCAAGAAGGGCCCGTACTACGCTGAAGACGGCGACTTTTCGGCGGCGGGTTCCTCGAACGTGAACTACGTGAATCAGCTCGATCGGCCGATTGTGTCAATCAGCGGCGGCGGACAGGGATGGGGCCGCCTCTTTGGGGCCGTCTCCCCACGGGTCGCCGGCGGTCATCTGCTGGTCGGAGGGGAAGCCGTCCACAACGACGGGCCTTGGACACTCGAGGACAATTTCCGCAAGGTCAACGGCATCGTTCGATACACCCGAGGGGATACGCGCGACGGGTTCTCGCTGACCGGCATGGGGTACAACGCGGACTGGAATGCCACCGATCAAATTCCGCAACGTGCGATCGACGAGGGTCGCATCTCGCGTTTCGGCAATATCGATCCGAGTGATGGAGGTCGCACCTACAAGTACAGTCTCGTGGCCGACGCCCAGCGCTCAGCCGTGAATTCCTCCACGCGTGCGACGGTATTCGCGTTTCGATACGGACTGAATCTCGTGTCGAACTTCACGTACTTCCTGAACGATCCAATCGACGGCGATCAGCGCGAGCAGGCGGACCGGCGAAACGTGTTCGGTGGGCGCCTGACGAGACGGCGGCTGGACACTTTCATCGGACGCCACGTGGAGAGCGCAGTAGGTGTGCAGCTTCGTCACGACGCGATCAGCAACACCGCGCTGTACAAGACGGTCAACGCGCACCGGACCGGCACGATCCGTGCCGATGCGGTCGATCAGACGTCGCTCGGCCTCTTCGGACAGGCCGAAGTCGAATGGTCCCGCGTGTTCAGGACGACGGTGGGACTGCGCGGCGACGGCTATCACTTCAACGTTGATTCCAGCCATCCGGCGAACTCAGGGACGGCCTCTGTCGGGCTCATCAGTCCGAAGATAACCGCCGTCCTGGGGCCGTGGAAGGAGACGGAGCTCTACATCAATGGCGGCTATGGGTATCACAGTAACGATGCCCGTGGCGCGACGATCACCGCGGACCCAGTTACTGGCGAACCAGTGGAGCGCGTCACGCCGCTCGTCCGCGCTCGAGGGACAGAAGTGGGCATCCGGACGGTGCGGATTCGAGGGCTTCAGTCGACGGTGGCCCTGTGGTACCTCGGATTCGACTCGGAGCTCCTGTTCATCGGCGATGCGGGCATTACCGAAGCGAGTCGTCCGAGTCGTCGCCTCGGCCTCGAGTGGACGAACTATGCTCGACTGAACGCATGGCTGACCGCGGAAGGCGACGTGTCCTTCTCGCGTGCGAGATTCACGGATGAGGCCGTGGCGGATGAGGCCATGGAGGGTCACATTATCCCCGGTTCGCTCGACCGCGTCGTATCGGGCGCTCTGACCGTCGAGCCCGCGAAACGTGTGTTCGGCAGCATTCGTCTGCGTCATTTCGGCCCGCGTCCGTTGGTCGAGGATGCCAGCGTCAGGTCGGAGTCAACGACGATTTGGAATGGGGAAATCGGCTACGGGGTGACAAACCGGGCCCGACTCATTCTCGAAGTCTTCAACCTGTTGGACTCGAAGAGTGTCGGATATCGACTACTTCTACACTTCTCGGCTGCCAGGTGAACCCTTGGGCGGCGTGGATGATATCCATCTGCACCCGTCGCTCCCGCGCGCAGCGCGCGTCACGCTGCAGATGTCGTTCTGACGATCAGGTTGTTGAAACGGGAAGCGGAGTCACGTGATGCATCGCTGAAGTGCATCGCGGGGAAGTCAAGTGCCGGGATCGGTGTCGCGCCCTCGCGGCGCAGCCGTGAGTCCGATCTGCCCGAGAAGCGGTTCGAGGTCGTCGCCCGAGGCTGGAATGCAGGCGAGGATCCTTGCCCGGGTCTGTCGAACCCACGGGTCCGCCCCGGGAAGCGCGCGCACCTCCCGGCCGGCGCCTAGGAGCCACTGCCACGCCTCGTGCGTCTCGGTAGCGAACTCCTCAAGTAGCGACGCGGCCCCCCCCGCGCGCAGGATCCGCACCATGCGAGCCGCCAACTCGCGCGCTTCCACCAGCCCCGAATTCATGCTGTGCACCCCGACCGGAGCCGCTTGGTGCGCGGCGTCCCCGGCGAGCCAGATACTTCCTTTGCCGAAGCTTCGCGCGAGGCGCGACTCGAACAACGCGACCGTCGACCAGTAAATCTGCGTCGGCCGCGCCGTGCACCAGGGAGCCCTCGCGGCAATCAGCTGCTGGAGCCGCTCCATCGATGGCGCGTGCTCCGAGGCGTCCTGAATCTGGAATCCCCAGCGGCATCGCCCCTCCTCCAGGGGCCAGTAGACGCTCGTCAGGTCGGGATCGAGCATGACCCGCACTTCGGCGGGAAGCTCCCCCGTCGCCTCGATCTCGTAGACGGAGAAGACCTGGCCCCCGTGTTCCGCCATCTCGATGCCAGCCATCCGACGCACGGACGAGTCGTACCCGTCGGCGCCGATGACATAGGCCGGTCGGATCGTCTCGCTTCGCACCACGACCCACTCGCTTCCCGCGACGGCGTAGCCGGTCTGGACCTGGTCGAGCTTCGCGACCTCTGCACGGACGGTCGCGCCATCCGTGGTGAGGGCCTGGAGCCTGTGTCCCCAGAGGACCTTGAGCTTCTTCTGGCGGAGAGCCTCCTCCGCGGCCTTCTCCAGCAGGCTTTGGCGGATGACGAGGAGATACGGATGCTTGGAAGCGAGAGCCGAATAGTCGATCTCGGCGCGCCTCTCCCGGCCTTCGTAGTAGGCGACTTTCGTCAGCTTCCGCCCCGCGCGGATCAGCCCTTCGGAGAGTCCTGCCTCGTCGAGAATCCGGAGCGTGCGGGGATGGATCGCGAGCGCGTAGCTCTGTTGGGTCGTGTGCTGATCCGTGTCGACGACCTCCACACGGACTCCGTGCTGCTGCAGGAACAGGGCCGCGGCGAGACCGACCGGACCGGCGCCGACGACGAGGACCTCAGGATCGCGGTGACGAAACATCGAACCTCCCTGTGCGCACTACGCAAGAATTGCTCCCGAGGTCGATCCAGGTGCTCCAGCATTATGACAGCGACACTTTGACGCGAGCGCACGTTCGGATCAACGCTGGCGACTCAACCCCGTTATCTATTCTTCAGGATTGTTCGGCGACCATCTTCAGTACGTCCATGCTTGTGATGATGCCCACCGGTTCCTTGCCTTGTGTCACGACCAACCGGTGAATGTGCTGGTCGACCATGATCCGTGCCGCTTCCGCCACGGAGGCCGTGACCGGCACCTGGTGGATCACCGGTGTCATGACGTCTCGCACCGTGACCGCGCGTTCGTCGACGGAGCGCTCCCCAGGGTCCTCCAGCATAACGTCTTCGGCGATATCGCGATAGAAACCCGAGCTTCGCGATGATTCGACACCAGAAGCTTCAGCCATATTGCGGCCGATGTCAGTCATCGACACCACCCCGATGAGGTGTCCCTGGTTGTCCACGACCGGCGCGCCGGAGATTTCCCGCTCGATGAGGTATCGAGCCAGTTCATCGGTCGTCATCTCGTCGGCCACCGTCATGATGTCCGGGTTCATCACGTCTTTCACGTTGCGTGTCTTGCTCATCGCTCAGTTCTCCAGGTTTGGTTGCTTAGTCGGCGGAGTGTTAGTTCCACTTGGTCGGCTCTGGCAACGCTTCCCAGTGCGGACAGAGCTCGCATTCCTCTTCGGTGACGCCGCAGCGTTCACCACGACGAACGCAAACCCAGAGCTTCTCCGGCTGCAGGTGATCTTCCACGCCGATCACGCGATATCCCGGCCGGCTCCATCGACAGTCCCAAATCGTTTGCAGCGTCTTGATAGCAGTGCGTGCCATGGCCGTCTCCTGGTGGTACGGGCTACCGAGGCATGCACCATGCCACCCACTGCGTCGCCATATTCACGTGCTTTGACGTTGGCGTGGCGACGAAGTGCGAACTCGTACCGAAGGGTGCGAATTTTTCCGGAATCGCCACTGGGTGTTCGGACGTCGGCGACGCCAGCGAATGCGTCTCGCCGCGGAATCGGGATACAACGGAGGCTGGCGCGATGCATGCTTCTCCCGCGACAACAGCGAAATTCTTTGATCCACGATGCGCACGGCACGCATCGCGGTGGGATCAGTCGCCGGCGGGAAGGAGTCTGGAGATGAAGAACTTGCACGGCGGTCGAATAATGCTGGCCACTATCGCCACGACCGCAGGCGTCGCGCTCGCGGCGTGTGGAGGTGGACCAGCGCCGGCGGAGAACAGCGCCGCGGCCGACGAGGTCACGGCTGCGTGGGCCAACGCCTTCGATGCCGGGGATGCGACGGCAGTGGCAGCGCTCTACGCTGAGGACGCACATTCGATGCCTCCTGGAACAGGAACGATATCCGGTCGTAACGCGATCGAGTCGGTACTGGCGCCAGGACATCGGATCGGGTGGCATCGTCACCAGGCTGACGCCCACCGATTCCGTTGCACAAGGAGACTTGCTGCACGTCGATGGGACGTACGAGGTTACCGCGAAGACCAAAGGCGTCACGCTCGTGAAGGGTCAGTACCAGCAGCTCTGGAGGCGCATTGACGGCCAATGGAGAGTGCAGCACGAGATTTGGCGCCTCGACCCGTTGATGCAGCGCAATCCGGAGACGGCGCAGCGGCTCGCGTCCCTCTGGACGACGGCCTATAACGCTGGTGACGCGAAGGGGCTCACGGCCCTCTACGACAAAGACGCGATCCTGGCGCCACGACCAGGCGGCAATGTGGTAGGTACGGACGCGATCGGTTCGTTTTGGGCGGAAGACTTTGGCGGCGGCAAACCCACGACGACGCTCACGCTGACCGACGTCTACATGGCTGGGGATCTCGCCCATCTCGAGGGCGAGTACCGAGGTGTCGGACAAGGGAAACGTAACGAAAGGTCACTACGTCCAACTGTGGATGCAGGAAGGCAATGCCTGGCGCATCCATCGCGAGATGTGGTGGCAGTAATAGCTGGCCCGCCGCCGCAATCTGATCCCGGCTTTCTCGATAATTCAGGCGTTCTGAGCATGCAGGAAGGAGGTCATCATGGCAGCACGCACTGAACGATGGACGCTGAACCATCTGATTCAGACATGCCGCGACGGGGAACGCGGATTTCGATATGCGGCCAACCACGCAGCAAATCCGGTCGTGAAGGCGCTGTTCCTGCAAATTGCCACGCAGCGGCAGGAGTTTGCCGAAGATCTGCTGCCCCACGCGCATCGTTTGGGCGGAGAAACTGAGGCCGACGGTTCGGTCGTCGGTGCGCTGCACCGGGGCTGGATGACGGTAAGGGACACTTTGGCCCTCCATGATGATGCGGCGATGATCAGGGAAGCCGAGCGTGGCGAGCGGGCCGCCTTGGCAGCCTACGAAGACGCGCTCGAGAGCATGCTGCCGCCCGAGGCTCGCGAACTTATCGAAGCGCAGCGCGCGGAGGTTCAACACACATACCGGCGGCTCAACGCCATGCTGACCGGGGATCGGGTCGGCGACTAGAGGCGTCCCAGCGTCGGGATTTCAGCACACCACTCGGGCGGGCCACCATTACACTGCGCTCTACTCGAATACCGCGCGTGCGCATCGTGCTGGAAAGACGCACGACTGGGTGGTCCTTTACGAAGACGGCATCAGCGGCGAACGTCTGCACACCGTGATCACCGCATCAAACGGAGGGATGCGAGGCCGACGGGTTATCGCGGGGAGAGAAGGGGAGTGCGAGCAATTTTGTGCCGCCCTGGCGGCCTGAAGGACTGAGCATGATCGAAATCAAACGAATTCTGTGCCCGGTCGACTTTTCGGATCATTCGAGGCATGCGCTCCATCACGCGGCGGCTGTTGCCCGGTGGTACGAATCGACGATCACGCTGCTCTACGTCCATCCGGTCGTGCCCGTTGCCGCCGCGGGACCAGGAGCGCTGGAATTTTCTCCCTTTGTGGTGACAGCGGCGGACCGCGAAAAATTGCTCGCCTCCATGAAGAGCTTTGGCGAGCACGAAACACTGTCGGGTGTGCCCGTCGACGTCGAGGTCGTCGAGGGCGCTGTCGCGTCTCGAGATCCTCGACCGCGCCAACGCATTGGCGGCTGATCTGATCGTAATGGGCACACACGGACGCTCCGGATTCGAGCGTCTGATGATCGGGTCGGTGACCGAGAAGGTGCTTCGCAAGGCATCGTGCCCGGTGCTGTCGGTGCCACCGCGGGCCGAGGACGCGGGGACGCTTACGCCGCTGTTCAAGCGGATCCTGTGTGCCGTCGACTTCTCTGATTGCTCGATGCGCGCCTTGCACGTTGCGATGGCGCTGGCGCAGGAAACCGACGGCCACCTCACGGTGCTCAACGTCGTCGAGCTTCCGGCCGATGCGCACGAAAGGTTTGCGCAGCTCTCGCCTGGCATACGCGAGTATGTCGCGGCCATGGAGGAGGACCATCGCCAGCGCTTGCATTCCTCGGTTCCCGACGCCGTGCGCGCCTACTGCGAAGTTGAGACCATGATGGTGCCCGGCAAGCCGTACCGCGAAATCCTACGTGTGGCTGCCGAGCAGCAAAGTGACCTCATCGTCATTGGGATTCATGGTCGAGGTGCCGCGGATCGGCTGTTCTTTGGATCGACGACCCAGCACGTCGTGCGGCAGGCTACCTGCCCGGTTCTGACGCTTCGGCGGTAGCCAGCCACTCGACTCCAACTCCCAACTCCCAGTCCCAACTCCCAACTCCCAAGCTCGTTGTTCGCATTGGACGTTGGGAGTTGGAAGTTGGGAATTGGGAGTTGTCTGCCTACGCTGCCTTCGCGGCTTTTGCGGGTTCCTCGATTTCGACGTTCCGGGGCTTCGGCTCCACCTTGGCGGTCAACGGGACGCTGACTTCGAGCACGCCGTCGGTAAACGTCGCCTTCACGTCCTCGAACTTCACGTTCTCGGGCAGCGGCACCGCGCGATAGAAGTTGCCGAACTCCCGCTCGCAACGATAGTAGTTCTCCTTCTTCTCTTCGACTTCATGCTTCCTCTCTCCGAAAATTGTGAGCCACCCGTCGGTGACCTCCACCTTCACGTCTTCCTTCTTCAACCCGGGAAGGTCGATCTTCGTGATCAGACGGTTGTCTCTTTCGAAGACATCGATCCCGGGCGACCACGCAGCCGTGCGGGGTGCCACGAAACCCCTGAACGGCCAGCCAAACGACGGCCAGAACGGCTCGTCGAAGACGCGATCGAATTCGGATGCCACTTGCCGAAGCGCTCCGAAGGGATCTCGGCCGAAACGAGTCGGAGTCATGGCCGTTTCTTCTTTTCGAGTTGCCATGATCTACCTCCTACCTGCGACAAGACCTGCCTTTCTGGTCGAATCTCGTCGACGCAATTAACGTGCCCCCAAAGGAGTTCGACGGACCGCCATGGACACAACAGGTTACCGTCGACACGGATAGAGCGGTGCAGCCAGTATGTGGAAAATCGCGATGCGATGCGTGAAGATTTCCGCATATCCGTTGAATTGCGAAATTCAGTGAGCGACCAACAGTGTCCCTAAGATCACCAGCGCCATCACGGTGAGTCCCGCAACTGTTGCCAGCCGGAACGAGCCCCGCCCGACAACGGCAACGATAGTCAGCTTAAGAACGGTATTGGAGAGAATGCCTGTGACAAGCGCGAGAGCAGCCGTCGCGACGGAGCCGGACGACTGCGCGCTGCGCGCGAGCGATAGCGTGAGGGCATCGAGATCGGTCAAACCGACAAGAGCTGATGTGGCGACGAGTGCCTCAGAACTCCACCGTGCCTGTACAACAAGGATGACGAAGAGCACGATCTGGAACAGCGCCGTCATTTGCAGCGCGGCCCGCAGCTGCAGCGGTGAATCGGGAACCGCTCCGTTGAGATTAGCCGATCCATTGGCGCGCCACGCGCTGAGCACCGTGACAGCTCCCACCACAAAGGCCACACCGACATAGCGCGGAAGCTCAATCGCCAGGGCGGGATTCAACACAGCACAAGCCACCGTCACCCGCACCAACATGATTGTGCAGGCGCCAATGACCCCCGCCGCCAGCGCCAGACGTGGAGCGTCGCTCGCACGACTCTCGCGTGCGAACGTCAGCGTTACGGAGGTGGACGAAATGACGCCTCCCAGCAAACCTGACACGATCGCTCCCTGGTGCGGCCCTACTATTCGTCTGGCGATCCAACCGGCAAAGCTGAGAGCCGAGAAGAACAGGACCAGTAACCAGAGTTCCCTCGGTCGAACGGCGCCAAGAGGACCGAACGGTCCAGAAGGAAGAAGCGGAAGAATGATGCACGCCAGCGCGGCGAATCGAGCGCTGGCACGGAGGGCTGAATCGTCGATTCGCGTCGCAAGCGTGTGTAGCCTGCTCTTTTCCAGCAGCAGAACGGCGGTTGCCGCGACGACGGCACTCGCAAGCGCTACGTGACCGGCGCCGCTCAACGCACCGGCGGTAAGGACAACGATAGCAGCGACCTCGGTGGTGCCATCGATATCGGTTCGACTCCCCGCAACGTATGCCGAGACGACGAGAGAGGCTGAGCCTGCAAGCACGACAACGGCGAGCGGAAGCAAGCCGCTGACAGACAGCCAGCCGGCCAGGCCGCCGAGCCCTCCAAGCAAAGTAAAAGTGCGGATACCCCCGAAACGCGCCTGCGGACCGCTCGCGTGACCCGACCACTGGCGCTCGAGGCCGATGGCTGCGCCACCGAGCGCGGCGACGCCAAGACCAACGCCAATCGACAGATCCACGCAGGTCAGGCTGCGGTCACGTGAGGGGTCGGATGCCGATGGGCACAGATGGCCTGGAAAGTGTCCACGATCTCGGCGTTCCCCACACCCTTCTTCCCGGCCGCGAGCAGAATGTCGTTCATCGAGACGATGCCTGCCACGGTACCGCCGAACCCCTCCACTGGCAGGCGACGGACGTGATGCTGTCTCATCGTTGCCAGCGCCGTCCGGACGTCGTCATCGGGGCCGCACGTGAACACCTGGCTCGGCGCAACCTCGCCGACGGTGAGCTGGGACGCGAGCTTGTTCCGGGTCGCCAGCGCGATGTACATGTCACGGTCGGTCACCACGCCGACGAGCTTTCCCTGATCGTCAACGACCGGCAGGATGCCGCAGTCGGCATCCAGCATCAGCGCCGCCGCTTCGGCGAGATTCGTCGCGCGGGTACACGTCCGCGGCTCCGGAGTCATGAGATTCTCAACCTTCATCGTCGTCTCCTACGCCGCTGCACCCTGGCGGGCTTCGCGGCTTCCCCAATCTGCACCGTGCGCTGTTTCGCCTGCGCCCTTCGCGAGCAGTGGCACGGCGCGATAGAAGCTACCGTACGAGCGTTCGCAGCGGTAGACATTCCCTGCCCTTCGGTTTCGCTCGTGCGCTGGGCAATCTCCATGCCCTCAGACACGGCCGCGTCCGCGACGGAAGAGCGGCCGTGACGGCCGGTCGCGAGTTCGAGTCGTGATTCGACCGCAAGCGGCACCGGCGAAAAACCCACGGGCGCTGCGAAGAATTTCACGCAGTTCGAGGCGTCGCTGGTTCGATCTGGCGCAAGTCGAACCCCGCACTCATGGAACCAGCCTTGCGTTGAGCTCTTCCAGCGCGGGGTCCGACGCCGTGTGGACGACCCGTGGGATGGCGCCTGGACGCTTCGCGAAGATCGGCAAGGAGGATGAGATGAGCACTATCAGCTTGACCGACGTCGACGTGCGGGTCCGAGACAACGTCAGGCGACAACTCGATTGGGACCCTGAAGTCGATGCGAGCGGGATCGGAGTCGCCGCGAAGAACGAAGTCGTGACGCTGACGGGCTACATCGACACCTACGCCGCAAAGCTCGCCGCTGAACGGGCTGCGAAGCGCGTTCGGGGCGTGAAAGGGGTGGCAAACGACCTCGAGGTTCGGCTGAAGATCGGACGAACCGACGCCGACATTGCCGGCGATGCCGTGCGCGCCCTCGAGTTGCGCGGGACCATTCCGGAAACCATCCAGGTCGCCGTGCACGATGGACATGTCACGCTGACCGGCAAGGCCGGCTGGGTCTATCAGGCACGGCAGGCCGAAAAAGCGGTCCGTCACATCAAAGGTGTCCGCGGGGTCTTCAATCACATCGAGGTGGCTGGCGGCGCGGCGGCACGGGATGTCCGGCACCGGATTGTCGAGGCACTCCACCGGAATGCCGATCTCGATGCCCGGCACGTGGCCATCGACGTCTTCGGAGACGTTGCCCTGCTTACCGGTTCGGTCGCGACGTGGCAGCAGCGCGAGACGGCTGAACTCGCCGCCGCGAGTGCGCCAGGAATTACTCGCGTGAAGAACGAGATTCTCGTCGAACCTCTCGAACCGGTTGACGAGATCTGTTGACGCGAGACGTGGATCCACGCAGGCGTCGCACGGTCGAGGAGCTCATGTCCACACACGTCTTCACGGAGCGCGGGCGCGACGTGGGAATCGTGACAATCACGGACTTGTTGGAGCTCCTCGGCCGTGGAAGCGACCGGCGTGTGGTGAAAGGGCGCGCGAGGTATTCGACAGGAGGACAGCCATGACCAACACCATCACCAACATCCTCGTGCCGGTGGATTTCAGCCCGCACGCTGAACACGCATTCACCTACGCGACGACGCTTGCGGAGCGTTTCGGCGCGAAGCTCGCGCTGCTGTACGTCGTGGACGACTCGTTCGTCACGGGAGGGTGGAGTTCCGAGATCTATGTGCCGAACGTTCCTGAGCTGATGGAGAACCTCATCGCCGATGCCGACCGTCGACTGGCGACCCTGAAGGCATCCGCTGCTGCGTTTGGTCTCACAGCGGAAACAGCGGTCATCAGAGGCCGGCCCGCACCCGCGATCGTCGAGCACGCCAAGAACGGTGGTTTCGACCTGATTGTCATGGGGACGCACGGGCGTACAGGCGTGTCCCATGTCGTCATGGGAAGTGTGGCGGAGCGAGTTCTTCGGAAGGCGCCGTGTCCGGTCTTGACAGTACGCGGGACCGAGGCGGTCGAAGCCAGCGCCAAACCCGCGGCGGCCTGATCGGAGGCATCCCGTGCCTGCCGGCCAATCGGCTTATCGTCAATTTGCAACCGGAGATTGAGATACGTGACGGTGAGACAAGCCCGCTCAACGTGAGCTGGATGGCAGCCGCACAGTAACGGACAAACGGCGATTGAGAAACTGGGCCGAGGAGGTCCTGTCGTCATAAGCATAGAAGCGCAGAAGAGCCGGCCCGCCGCCCCGAGCGGTACGGTTGATGCTTCGAGGCACCTCAGCGTGCAGCTCGATAATCAAGGCGTCCGGGTGACGTGCCCGTCGTGCGGAGCGACGAACCGCCTTCGCTTCAAGACACTCGATCGGCCCGTGCGGTGCGCCAAGTGCCACACTCCATTGCGTCATCCTGCATCGCCAATTGAGGTGCCCGACACCTCGTCGTTCGAGAACGCTGTCTCGACGTCATCGATTCCGGTGGTTGTCGATTTCTGGGCACCCTGGTGTGGGCCATGCCGCATGATGGCGCCTGAGCTCGAAACTGCAGCGCAGCACCTGGCGGGCAACGCTCTGGTCCTCAAGGTGAATACGGAAGCCAATCCCGAGCTCGCCGAGCGCTTTCGCATCCGCTCCATCCCGACGATCGCGGTTTTCAAAGACGGCCGAGAGATCACCCGCGCTGTCGGCGCGCAGCCCGCGGCGGCAATCGAAGCGCTGGTGTCCCGGCGGACGTACGCATAGGACTATCTCTCGGCTCGCAGCCGCGATTCCAGATAGTTGACGGCGGCATTCAGGGTCGCGAGCTTCCCGTAATCAGCCTCCGGCACATCGACACCGAGGCCCGCGTGCAGCCCGATGACGAAATTCAGAAAGTCCATTGAATCGAGGTCGAACTCCTGACGAAAAACGTCGTCCGGCTGCAACGTCTGTGGATCGATCTCGGGCGCTACGCTAGTAAGGGCCTTCACGACCGCCAGGCGAATTTCCTCGCGTGTCATAAGGACTCTGGCGCCTGAAGGGCTCGATCGATCGCGGCCAGGAATACCCCGGCGTCTCGGCCATCGGTAGCCCGGTGGTCGGCGGGCTCATCTCAGAGCTGCGCAGTCCGCCCGCTCTGGCCCGTTTGACCAGATCGGCGAATTCGTGCGACACGACATCGATCGTCTTGACGTTGACGTCGTGAAGTGCCGGAGCCACGAGCCCGCCGCCGCGAAGAGCAATCGCACAACCGATGTGCACGCCTCCACCGCTCGCAAAGCCGTGATCGGTCCAGAAACCGTTGAGACCGGGTACCTTGGTGCACGCACGGGCAACCGCCTTGATGAACAACACCACGGGAAGCAGCCGCTCGGTGACGGTGCGGCGCTGGTTCTCGGTCGTGAGCCAGGCGAGCGAACGCGTGAGATCGATCGAGGTCGATACGTACAGATGCGGGATCTCGCGCTTGGCGCGCGCCATCGCAGCGCCTACGGCACTGCGCATTCCGGCGAGCCGGTCGTCAGCGCCAGCAGGGCTGCAACCCACAGAAGCACGGCGAAGAAGTGTGTGAACTGGCCGATGAAGCGCAGATAGAGAGGAGTTGACGGCAGACGCTCGATGCGGTTGGGACCGAACTCGACCAGTCGCGCCGCGGCGTCGACTCGTGACAAGCCTGCCGGTCCGCTGCGCAGTGTCGCGAATGCGGCGTCCAACGGAAGCTGATGAACCACCATTGCGGCCGCGCCGATTTCGGTTTGCAGGTCCTTCGTTACCTGCGTTATGGGCGCGCTCGTCCGAGATGGCGTCTGCACCACTCCAGGGCCAGCCGCGCCACTTCCTCGAGCGTGCCGGGCTCCTCGAAGAGATGTGTTGCGCCAGGAATGATCTCGAGCGCGACGGGTGCCCGCATCCGGCGCATGGCCTGGCGATTGAGCTCGATCACCGGCTCGTCGGCACCACCCACGATGAGCAGCGTCGGCGCGCCCACCCTTGGGAGCGCGTCTCCCGCCAGGTCGGGACGGCCGCCGCGCGAAATGACCGCCCGCACGTTGTCGGGACGCTCGGCCGCTGCGATCAGCGCCGCCGCAGCTCCAGTGCTCGCGCCAAAGCAGGCAACCGGGAGGCCTGACACGCCGGATTCGCCGGCGGCCCAGTCGATCGCGGCGACGACCCGATGACCCAGTCGATCGATGTCAAACCGATACTCTCGCGTTCGAACGTCGATGGCTTCCTCCTCGCGCGTCAGCAGGTCGAGCAGCAGGGTCGCGAACCCGCCATCCTCGAGCGTCTCTGCAACAGCCCGGTTGCGCCGACTGAAACGGCTGCTGCCACTCCCGTGGGCGAACACGACGAGGCCCAACGCTCGATCGGGAATCACCAGATCGCCATCGATGAGCGCCGCTCCCGCCCTGATTTGGACCGGTCTGGCGTGAACCGGCGTTCGGGCGCGCATGTGAGACTCCTGACCGAGATTCAGGGCTTTGCCTGGCACGTCCATGACTCCGCTCGGGTGTGAACTGTAGAGTCCCCTCGCCGTCGAGTGAATCGTCCCGTCCTCGTGGACCACCCGAAAGTCGAGCGCACGGCCATCAGCAAGGTGAAGCGTCAGCTCGGTGCCTCTCCCGTACAAATCCGCCATGTCGAGGTCGCTGAGCGCTGTGACGTGACCCTCCACTTCCAGATTCGGCGGAACAGACTCGCCTTCCTCATCTGAGAAGTGCTGATAGACGGTGAGATGATAGTGGACTCGTCCCCGGTAAGCGCCCTCTTCGAGCACGTCACCTTCGGCCGCCGGTTGTTCGATGAGACGCTGCATGGACGTGCCCCTCGTTTCTCGCCCGTCACTGCGTGTGACGCGGTTCAGGCACCGCGACCATCCGTGGTCGCGCCAGGGCCGTGACGACCATGTCGTCGGTGACCTCGGAGAAGTCATCGAAGAACTGACCAACCGCATAGAAGTCTTCCGTGGAGTACAGACACACGACCTCGTCGGCGTCGGCTTCCATGCGCGCGAGGGCTGCCGGCGGGGCGACGCCGATGGCGATGACGATCTTGCGCGGCGTCCGCGCCCGGATCGATCCGATCGCGGAAAGCATGGACGAGCCGGTGGCAATCCCGTCATCGACAATGATCACGGTGCGTCCGGAGGGATCGATCGCTGGTTGGGCACGCGTGTAGAGCCCCCGCCTCTTGCGGATAATTTCCTGCTGAGTGCGAATTTCTTCCCTGAGGTAATCGTCGGACGCGATGTCGAAGTACATGCCCTTTACCACGTGTCCTCTTTCGTCCACGGCGCCGATGGCCAGCTCTGGCTGTCCCGGCGCACGCAGCTTTCGCACGAGCACTACGTCGAGATCCCCGCCGAGCTCGTCCGCGATGATGCGCGCCATCGGCACTGCGCCTCGAGGCACGCCCAACACCAGCGGACGGGTGCCTCGATATGCGGACAGCCGTTCGGCCAGCAACTCGGCAGCCTGCTGACGGTTCCTGAAACGCATGGCCCGACTCCTTCCGTATGAATTCCGAGAAAGCAACCACACTGCCAACCTGAACGGATGTCGCCCGCCCAACCGGCGGCTGACCTTGGACCTCGATTGGCACATTGCGAGAAGTTTGCACCGGTTGTAGCGCGCCCTTTGGCTGATTGGCGCGTTGGCTGCATCGCCTGACAGTGACGAATCGAGGCTGTTGTGGAACATCGGATCACCGTACTGGCTGGACCTGCGAGCCTGCACCTCGGTGCGGGTGTTTGTGAGATTCTTCGGATTTCGCCGGCGCGGTACGACTGCCGGCGCTTTCCCGACGGCGAGACTGTGGTCGAAATTCTCGAGTCAGTCCGCGGCCACGACGTGTACATCCTGCAGGCGACCAGCCCGCTCGCAGAGGAACACCTGATGCAGCTGCTGCTCCTGGCTGACGCGTGCCGCCGTGCGGGAGCCGCTCGCCTCACGGCGGTGATCCCGTACTTCGGTTACGCGCGGCAGGAGCGTCGAACCGCCCGCCGCTCGCTCGGGGCGCGCGTGGCGGCCAACATCATCGCGTCCGCCGGTTTCGACCGGCTGATGCTGATCGATGCGCACACGCCAGCAATCGAAGGATTCTTCGACGTTCCGCTCGATCACCTGACGGCCGTGCCGCTGCTGGCGCGAGCCGCGGCCGCATCGATTCGTGAGAGCTCCGTTGTCGTCGGCCCCGACCTCGGGGCGGTCAAGCTTGCTCGCGCCTATGCCAACCAGCTCCACGTCCCCATGGCGTTTGTCCACAAGACGCGACTGAACGGCGACGCGGTGGAGGCCCATGCGGTGATCGGCGACGTGCGCGGTCGGCTGCCCCTCATCGTCGACGATATGCTCAGCACAGGAGCGACGATCGAAGCGGCCGTTGGGGCGCTCCGCGCGGCAGGCGCGGCCGAGCCGATATCCGTCGCGGTCACACATGCACTCCTCGTTGGCCGAGCCCGGGAGATCCTCCAGAGGCTCCCGCTCGCTCGTCTGATGGCCACCGATACCGTGGCGATCGAGCCGCCGGCGCTTCCGCAGCTCGAGATCACCAGCGTAGCGTCGCTCGTCGCCACCGCCATTCGGCGCAACCACTACGACGAGTCGCTGGCTGACTTGCGGGCGTCTGCTTGAAACGAGCGCTCTAGCCCTTGACGCACACGATCGGCACGAGCTTCGCGACCTTGCGTGACAAGCCCGCGTGATCGGCGGCATCAACGACTGCTGTGACGTCCTTGTATGCCCCGGGCGCCTCCTCAGCGACGCCACGTGAAGAAGGACTCCGCACGATGATGCCGCGCTCGGCCAGCTCGTCGATCACCTGGCGCCCTTTCCACCGCTTGAGCGCCTCGTGCCGGCTCATCGCGCGACCGGCGCCGTGACACGACGAGGAGAACGACAACTGCTCGCTTTCTCGAGTGCCAACCAGGACGTAGGACGCGGTACCCATCGTGCCGCCGATCAACACAGGCTGGCCCACGTCGCGCAGGGCCGGTGGCAGATCCGGATGTCCTGGACCGAGTGCGCGCGTGGCACCCTTGCGATGGACGAAGAGCTTCTTCGACCGGCCATCACAATCATGCTCCTCCAGCTTGCAGGTGTTGTGCGACACGTCGTACAGGAGCGTGAGCTGTGCCGATGGCAGCACGTCGTCGAATGCCCGACGCACCAGGTGCGTGATGATCTGACGATTGGCCAGCGCACAATTGATGCCGGCGCGCATCGCGCCGAGATAGCGGCGCCCCAGCTCGGATTCGACGGGCGCGCACGCCAGCTCACGGTCAGGAATGTCGACGCCAAACGATCGCTCGGCGATCGCCATCTCCTTGAGGAACTCGGTGCCAATCTGATGGCCCAGCCCCCGTGACCCACAGTGAATGGACACGACGATCTCGTCGCGACGCAGCCCGAACGCGTCGGCGACCCCGGCATCGTAGATTTCGGCAACCCGCTGCACCTCGAGGTAGTGGTTGCCTGACCCGAGGGTTCCCATCTCGTCCTGCTGCCGCAGGCGCGCGCGGTGCGATACCCATTCGGCGTGTGCGTCCGGCATGCGGCCCTGTTCCTCAATGACCTCGAGATCCGCGAACGTGCCGTATCCGCGGTCGATCGCCCATCGCGCACCGCCCGTCAACATCGCGTCGAGCTCGGCCTCGTCCAGGTGAATGCGGCCATGACTGCCCACACCGGCAGGCACGCTGCGCGACAAGGCTGTGGCCAACTCGCGTTTGAGCGGCTCTACGGTGTCGAGACTGAGGTCCGTGCAAAGGGTCCGCACGCCGCACGAGATGTCGAATCCGACGCCACCTGCCGATACGATCCCGCCTTCCTGCGGGTCGAACGCCGCCACGCCGCCAATCGGGAAGCCGTAGCCCCAGTGTGCGTCGGGCATGGCGTACGACCCGCGTTGAATGCCAGGCAGCGTGGCGACATTCGACACCTGCTCGCGGACCTTCTCGTCCATGTCACGAATGAGCGACTCCGACGCGTAGATGACGCCCGGCACGCGCATCCGACCGGTCGATGGAATCCACCACTCGATATCCGACTTGCGAACGAGGGATTCAGGGTCCATGCGCCGTCACCTTCCCCCGGCATCCGTCGCTGGGCGTGTTCATAGAGCACGCGACGACGCGCCAGAATGGCGACATCCGCACCGGCGTGTCGTTGGTCCGGGGTGACAAATCGAATCGCGCTGTGCCGATGCTCGGTGTTGTACCAGCTGACAAATCGAGCGACCCAGCGACGTGCCGCTTCGCTGCTGACGAAGGGCAGACGCGGATAGGCTGGCGTGTGCTTGAGCGTGCGAAACAGCGCCTCAGAGTACGGATTGTCGTTGCACACGTGCGGCCGGCTAAACGACGGCACGATGCCCAGCCACTGTAAAGTCGCGATCATCGTGCTGCCCCGCATCGGCTTTCCGTTGTCGGCGTGCAGCACGAGCCCCGTTCGGATCGACGCCGCTTTCCGCACAGATCCGCTGCATGAGCGTGGCCGCTCGCTCGGCGCTCTCGTCCTCGTGGACGTCCCAGCCCACGATCCGCCGGCTCCACACGTCGATGACCAGATACAGACGAAGAAACCGCCCGCGGATCACCGTCGGAAGGTAGGTAATATCCCAGCTCCAGACCTGGTTCGGCCGCACCGCCCGGTGGACGGTCGTGGCCCGCGTCACCGTCGTGCGAAGCAGCGGGCGACGGCGCGTGCGCTAATCCGACGCGACGTCGTAAGCGGTACATCGTCGATTCCGACGCGAGGTACCGCCCTTCGTCCGCCAGCCGGGGCACCAGCTGTTTGGGCGAGCAATGGCCGTACTTCTGCACTCGTCATGAGGGCGAGCACCTGGGTTTCCTCGCGCGCGCTCAGAGCGTTGCCCGGCCGGTGTCGCGGCCCACACCGGCGGTCGTCGACGTCTGGATGGCGTGTCCAGCGCTGGATCGTTCGGGGAGACACACCGATCACCTGACAGGCGGCCTGGAGGCGCGCCCCGGCGATCTGGGCCTCCTGAAGCGCGGCCAGGATTACGGCTCGCGCTCCTCGTCGGTGTCGACGTCCTCGTCCTCCGCCACCGCCCGGAGTTTTTTTTGTCGCATTCCTGCGTCACACATCGACGACGCATTGTGCGCGCCACCCACCGGCCGCGGGCACGACCTTGAGCGCTGTCATCGTCGCGCCCTTGACCTCTACCGCCGGCTCATGCCGGTCGAGGTCAACGTGCTCACCGCGCGCCGTGGCACGTACCTCACCGTCGTCGATCTCGACCGTGAAGTCGCCAAACAGCATCGAGCGCACGGCCATTTCGTAGATGAGCGCGTTCAACCATTCGAAGAGCAACAACTCGTCATTGGGGGCACGGCACACCAGCGTCACGGACGTCGTCAATCGCACGTTGGCGGGATCGGTGACAACGGCTGTGAGCGCAATCGCCGCCTGGCGAAATGCCTCGGCCTTCGTCGGCCCTGTGCCGACGAGGCCGATGTCTGCCTCGTGAGAGAAATGTTCCCACGCGGGCGCGGCGGCCGCGGATGGAGACTCCGATCGTCGAATCGCTGACAACACCGCATCATGCAGTAACCCGTTGGACGTCGCGAGACCTTCGTTGTGCAGCAGGTGCCGGCCCGCAGAAAAGTCGAGCATCCGGCCACAGAGGTCCGTGACGCGCCCTCCAGCTTCCTCGATCAGAAGTGAGCCCGCCGCCTGGTCCCAAATCGCATCGTGAACACCCTTGTCTGAGGGAAACCGGAGCAGCACGTCGGCGCCTCCGCTCGCGATGACGACGTGCTTGGCCTGGCTGTCCATGGGTATTGGTGGTGCGCTGGTCCCCAGGGTGCTGATGGCACGATTGAGCCGCACGACGTCGCCGTGGGAAGCCTCGAACGAGTGCAGCACACGCGCGCGCCCCGGATCGTCAACGCGTGACACCGAGAGGCGCTGCAGAGCGTCGTCTGCAAGCGGCGACCACCACGCACCCCGACCGCGGACGGCCACCGCGATACCGCCATCACGGTGCAATGCGGGGCCCTGACCTGGGAACAGGCGTGGACACCCGAGCACACCAAGCTGAACGACCCCGTCCACAATCAACGCCAACGCGATGACATATTGGCCACCACGAAGGAGACCCTTCGTCCCGTCGATTGGATCCAATGTCCAGAACCGCTTGCCAGGACTTCCGCCACCGCGATCAATCCACTCGAGGACGTCACCCGGGGCGATGTGCCCGTCTACACGTTGCGCCAGGTTGACGACGCGGGCCAAGAGGCCGGCCGAATCGGTGGCGCGCAGTGCCGAGGCGTCCTCTTCAGCCACCAGACTGTCGTTCGGGAAATGGCGGCCGAGTTGCCTCGCAACGAGCGCCTGCACGCTGAAGTCGGCCATAGTAACCGGCGAATCGTCGTCCTTTGTCAGCGTGCCGCTGGCCGCTTCATGTTCCGCCACGCGTGCCACATGAACGGCCTCGGCCACCGCTTGCATCGCCAGCATCGCTTCGCGACCGAGATCGCGCGGCGTTACGGTGTCCTCGCCGGTCCGAAGCGGAGCCTCGCCAGCCATGTCATGCCGCGCGCGATGCGACCCGGACCGTCCCGCCCTCGAGGCGCTCGCCCAGCACGAGCATCACGTTCTGCAACACGTCCTCTGGAGAAGATGAGGCATCGATACGGTGCCAGGTGATCGGACCCGTGCCATGAGCCGTCTGACTTCGGATCACATCCGCGTCGGCGTCGGATGCATCGAGATGACGCCGCTCGGATCGCGCGATCAGCTCCGACTCGGGCGCATCCAGCCACAACCCGACGAACGGCACTCCCGTGGCTGCTGCCGCCTGTTCCATCGCCTCGCGATCGGACGGACGTGCGAAGACAGCGTCGGCGATCGCAGCATGACCGCCCCGTACGAACGACCTCGGCACGCTCAGTAACGGTGGCGTACACGCGTTGAGACACTCCCGGTGCATAGCCCTCTGAACCGAGACGTTGGAGCGGCTCCACGCCGCACAGCCATTTGCGAATCTCATCGCTGCGAATCACAACCGCACCGGGTACCGCGCCGACGAGCGGCCCGAGCGCGTGGGCCAACGTCGACTTGCCGGATCCGGAAAATCCGCCGATCGCAATGAGGCATGGCGCCGGCGGGTGCAGCAGTTGCTGCGCCAGCGCCAGATAATCTCGCGCCATTTCCTGCAGTTCGCCCCGGCGCTGTGTGTCACTCTGCAGGTTGGCTGCCGTTGCGCTTGTCTTTGATCTCACCGCGGCGCGGCACGACAGGAAGAGCGGCAGAAGGCGTACGCCTTCGAAATCCCGTGTCTCGGCAAGATACCCGTTCCAGAGGGCGTTCGCATGCCGCGGCAACTGCCGCCGCCAGAGGTCCATGAGGAGGAACGCCAGGTCGTAGAGCACGTCGATGCACGCAATCTCGTCGTTGAACTCAATGGCGTCGAAGAGGGTCGGGCGGCCGTCGAGCAAGACGATGTTCCGAAGGTGAAGGTCGCCGTGGCATTGCCGGACAAGTCCAGCGTCGCGTCGCGCGTCGAGCTGTGCGCCATTGCGCTCAATGGCATCTCGGGCGTCCTTCGCGAGGCGGGCGCACGCGGCTTGATCCAGGATTCCAGCACCCTGTTCGACGAATCCTGTCGCGTTTCCGTCGTTGACCCAGGCCATCCCGGCCTTCCCGCCATGGTCCGCACGCCGCTCGGCAGTCAGATGAAGCTGCGCGATCGCAGATGCCAGAGGGCGCATCAGACCGAGATCCAGTGCGCCCCGGCTCGCGAGTCGATCGAAGAGTCCATCCTGATCGAAGCGGGCCATTTCGACGAGCCAGTCGACTGGTGGGCCGGATCCGCCCAGCGTGAGCGATCCGTCCGGTTCACGTGTGACCGCCACGACGCCGCGATACAGGTCGGGAGCAGTGCGACGGTTGATCCGCACTTCGGCTTCGCACATCGCCTTCCGTCGCTCGATGGTGGAGAAGTCCAGATAGTCGTACAGAACCGCGCGCTTGAGCTTCAAGGCCCGCGTGCCGGCGAGAAACACGACTGACGCGTGCGTCTCGATCCGCTCGACCGCTTCGCCGGCGTGTGTCGAGGGTGATCCGAGAAAGGTGAGGACCTCCGTCTGGTCTGCCGTGATCATCGGCGCCGCTCGGCTTTCAATCTAGGCAACAACCATGCCGCGGCGATCGCACTAGTTCGACGCTGGGACGGACGTCTCGCGCGCAACCTCCTTCAGCAGCGGCGCCAGAGCGTCGGAGAGATCGGGTCGCCCGATTTCCTGCAGCTCGTAGCGGGCCCGCACAACCGGCTTGTCGATCTTTATCAGCCGGCTCAAGTCGATCGGGGTGCCGACGATCACAAGATCGCAGGGCACCTTCGCGATGGTGGCCTCCAGCTCGCGGATCTGCTCGTCCCCATAACCCATCGCGGGCAGCAGGGGCCCTATCGCAGGGAAGGTGGTGTAAGTCGCCGCGATGCTCCCGACGGCAAAAGGACGCGGGTCGACGATGTCCCCGGCACCAAATTTCCGGGCGAGGACCGTACCAGCGCCAAACCGCATCTCACCATGCGTCAACGTCGGTCCGTCCTCGACGACGAGCACACGCCGACCGGTAATCTGCTCCGCGCCGTCGGCCATCACCGGTGAGGCCGCCTCCACGATGAGGGCATCCTGATTGGCCGCACGCACGTGGTTGCGGAGCTCCTCGGTAGCGGCGAGATCCGCCGTATCGACCTTGTTGATGACGACGACATCCGCCATGCGAAGATTCGCCTCGCCGGGGTGATACGTCAGTTCGTTCCCGAGCCGGAGCGGATCGGCGACCACCACGTGGAGCCTCGGCCGGTAGAACGGCAGGTCGTTGTTACCACCGTCCCAGAGGATCACGTCGGCATCGGTCACGGCCCTTTCCAGGATCTCTGCGTAGTCGACGCCGGCGTACACCACCGTGCCGTTCTCGAGATGCGGCTCGTACTCTTCCATCTCCTCGATGGTGCAGTGCTGGCGCTTCAGGTCCGCGAGCGCGGCAAATCGCTGCACGCGCTGCGCAGACAGATCGCCGTACGGCATCGGATGACGAACCACAACGACGCGCAGGCCGGCGTGCCGCAGCAGTTGCACGATGCGCCGGCTGGTTTGACTCTTGCCAGCACCCGTCCGAACCGCGCACACGGCGACGACCGGCTTCGAACTCTCGAGCATCGTGGCGCGTGGCCCCAACAGCACGAAGTCGGCTCCAGCCGCGTTGGCGATTGCCGCCCGGTGCATCACGTAAATGTAGGACACGTCGCTGTATGAAAAGACGACCTGTCTCACCTCCAGGCGTTCAACGAGTCCGGCCAGCTCCTCCTCCGGAAGAATTGGCACACCCTCCGGGTAAAGCGGCCCGGCGAGATCGGCTGGATAGCGCCGACCCGCGATGTTCGGAATCTGCGCGGCGGTGAAGGCGACCACGTCGTACCGTGTGTCATCCCGATAGACGACGTTGAAGTTGTGGAAGTCACGGCCGGCGGCGCCAAGGATCAGCGTGCGAATGCGTTCCATAAAGCCCTCTCAGCCAAGGACCGTGTTGGCGAGCGCCCGGGCTCGGTGCCGCCGTGGTGCATGGGCGTCGCTCACGACGTGGGTACCTTCTTCGTGCCCTTCAAGAGCCGCGGCAAGACGATCGGGCGACGTCACAATCACCTCGCCACCGCCCGCAGAGACGAACCGCAACGCCGCCTCGACCTTCGGGCCCATCGTTCCCGGCGGGAAGTGCCCGTCGGCGGCGAACCGGCGCAGTTCGTCTTCGCTCACCTCGCGCAGGCCGCGCGCATCGGGACGGGCATAGTTCACGTAGATGCGGTCCACATCCGTGGACATGGCGAGGACGTCGACATGAAGACGAATGGCGAGGAGCGCCGATGCGAGGTCCTTGTCGATCACGGCCTCGATACCCTCGAGATGGCCGCCGCGTTGAACGACCGGAACACCGCCGCCACCAAGCGCAATCACGACCATACCGGCGCCAACGAGCGCACGAATCGCCGGTTCCTCGACAATCTCCAGCGGTTCGGGCGAGGCGACCGCCCGCCGGTATCCATGGGGTGGTTCCTCCACAAGCGTCCAGCCCGCTCGATGACGTGTCTCGGCATCAGCGGCTGAATAGAACGGTCCGATAGGCTTGCTCGGCTTCGCAAAGGCCGGATCGTCTGGCGAGACAACTACCTGTGAGAGGACCGTCGCGATTGGCCGCCGTATGGCACGTTCATCCAGCGCGTCGCGCAGCGCCTGCTGGAGCAGCACGCCAATCTCCCCCTGTGTGCTGGCCACACACATGTCGAGCGGCAGGGGATAGGCATCGCCGGCTCCGAGCTCGGACCGTCGCAGCGCCGCACCGACCTGCGGACCGTTGCCGTGGGTCATCACGACGCGCCAGCCGTCGGCAATGATCTGCGCCAGCGCCCGGCACGTCTCCGCCACATGGACACGTTGTGTCGCCACAGTGGTCGACTCCCCTGCCCGAATGAGCGAGTTGCCGCCAATGGCCACGAGAACCGTCCGCTGCATCGGCATTCCTATCGATTAACCCATCAACCCAACCAGCAGTGCCTTCTCGGTGTGCAACCGGTTCTCCGCCTGCTTGAAGACGACCGATCGCGGCGACTCGATCACCTCCGCGGCCACTTCTTCGCCTCGATGGGCGGGAAGGCAATGCATGAATATTGCGTCAGGCGCGGCCGCATCGAGCAGAGCCTCGGTGACCTGGAAGCCAGCGAACGCACGTCGACGCTCCTCGACCTCGGCCTCCTGACCCATGCTGACCCAGGTGTCGGTGTACACGACGTCGGCCTCATTCACGGCTTCCTCGGGCGACTGCACGACACGGCATGCCGTACCTTTCACGGTCTCATGCCGGTGTGCCCAAGCGAGGACTTCCGGCCGCGGCTCGTAGCCGGGCGGCGAAGCAATGGTCATTCGCACCCCGAGAAGCGCAGCACCGAAGATCAGCGAATTGGCGACATTATTGCCGTCACCAACGAAGGCAAGACGTAGTCCGTTCAGCCGACCTTTGACCTCCTGCATCGTCAGGTAGTCGGCCAACGCCTGGCAGGGATGACTGAAGTCGGTCAGACCGTTGATCACGGGAATCGACGCGACCGCGGCAAGCTGTTCGACGAGGTGGTGCGAGAACGTGCGAATCATCAAACCGTCCACCATGCCGTCGAGCGTCCGGGCGACATCTTCAATCGATTCTCGCCCTCCGAGGCCGATCTCCTGCGGGCCGAGGTCGATTGCGTGACCACCGAGCTCATAGGCAGCGACATGAAACGACACCCGAGTCCGGAGCGACGGCTTCTCGAAGATCGTTGCGAGCGTCGTGCCGGCCAGCGCCCGCTCGTACAGGGCAGGTTCGTGCCTCATTTGCTCCGCCAGCCCAAGCAGGTCAATGAACTCTCCGCGCGTCAGATCCCGGATGGAGAGCAGATCCCTTCCCTTCAGTGCTGCACAGACGTCGTGTCGCAACGAGACGTGACGAGTTTCCACTCGACCTGACACCGCAACGTTCGTGCCCGTGCGAGGACGCCGTAACCCCTCTTTCTTTGAAGTGCGAGAAGATGTGGATGTGGAATTTCCTCACCCTGGCAGGGAATTTCCCCGCACATCACCGCCATTCAGCCCAGCCCTGCTGACCGACGTCTACGAGCTCACCATGCTCGAGGCCTACTTCGAAGAGCGGATGCACGAGACTGCGGTCTTTAGCTTGTTCGTGCGTCGCCTTCCCGACTGCCGCAATTACCTGCTCGCCTGTGGGCTGGAAGATGTGCTTGCGTTCCTGGAGACGCTCCGATTTGACGACGCGGCTCTCGCCTATCTCGACTCGCTGGGGCGTTTCTCGGATCGGTTCCTACGATACCTGGAGCACTTTCGCTTCACAGGCGATGTCTACGCTGTCCCGGAAGGCACCCCGATCTTTCCCCCAGAACCGATCGTCGAAGTCTCCGCCCCGATTGCCGAAGCGCAGCTCGTCGAAGCGTTCGTGATGAACCAGATTCATCTCCAGACCGTTCTAGACGTCTTGAAACTCGTGACAAATGAGTCAAGTGGTTACTCGTTCGGCTCGCGCCCGCATGGTGCGATACGTACGATACGCTCTGCCGGTGTCCGCAAGGTCGTGCTGCTCGCGTGATTCAATTTTCCACTCGCCTTTCAAGACGTCGCGCCCGCACGAAGTGCGGGCAAGCAGATACTGCCCTAGCGAGGCGGAGCCACATGCTCGGTGGTCTGAGCGCAGCCTCGCTAGAGATTGATCGCCTGCCAGCCCGCGTCCGTGGGCTGGAACCTGCACGTCCTCCGTATCGAGTGGACATCAGCCAGGCGCTCCGCGCCAGTCGTGAGCAGCTTCGGCGGGCGTACGCAAACTAGCCAAAGGCGCTGCCCTTGATATCCCGATTGGTCGAAGCCCTTGGCTAGTTCATTTGTCTGCTTTGCGCGCTCCGCGCGCTCGACCGTTATGCGGAGCAACAACGGGTCAAAATTCTCGCTCCGGGCCGCATAACGGTCCAGTCAAGGGCGTCGCCCTTGACCTCGTTCGGTCATCACCTGCGCTCGCGCACTTCGCTCGTGGGGCCTTCTGACTCACTCGTAAGATGGCCGATCACGATTCTGTCGCGACCGCTTCGTTTGGCGTGATAAAGCGCAGCGTCAGCCGCGGACATGAGGCTGGACGCGTCGACCTGCACGGCCCTGTCCGGATCGAAGGTGGCAATGCCGATTGAGACCGCCATCGGCGGGACCGCGGAGCCGACCGGCGCGTGGCCGACGAGCGATCGCACTCGCTGCGCGAGTACCGCTGCCGCCGACCGACGCGTGTTAGGCGCGAGCAGCGCGAATTCGTCACCTCCCCAACGAGCGCCAACATCGGACGCGCGGAGCTGGACTCGGATTGCGTCGGCAACGTGGCGCAGTGCGCGGTCTCCGGCGTGATGGCCCAGCCGGTCGTTGATCATCTTGAGGCCGTCGAGGTCGATCAGTAGCAGCGACAGTGGCTGTCGATAACGAACGGCGCGAGCGACTTCCCGCTGAAGCCCCTCCTGCAGCGCCCTGGCGTTCTGCAATCCGGTGAGGGCGTCGGTGGTCGCAAGCTCGGCGAGCCGATCTGCCTGCCGACCCAGCATGCCGCCAAAAAGGCTGAAGACAAGGCCGGTCGACGTCGAGATGTAGCCGTATGTGGGGATATCCCCGGCAACCTCAGCCCTGATCCGAGCAAGGGAGATCCTTCCTTGGCGATTGAGCCTGAGGAGCAGGAGCCCAATAGGCGCTCCAACGGAAAGGAGTGCCCCGACAGCCGCGTAGAAGAGACGGCGAGGAACGCGCGCAAAGCCGTTCCGTTGAAATAATGCCGTGCCTCTTCGCGCGGGGAACGGAATACCTGAAAGAATGCTCATCTGCGCTCGCCGCCCCGCGAAACTCGACTTCCCCGATGCGGAGCTCGCCCTTTACGGTGCGTCGTGTCGAGCAACATGAATCGAAGCAAAGATGACGCCCTGTGAAATCCACAGCTGGGATCGACCATTGCAGGCATTGGACTGCTATGCGGCTCGTTGCGTGAATGTTGTACTCGTTGTTACCCGCATGGCGGTCCAAGGCGCTCCCCGCTACCAATGATTGAGATCAAGACGATTCTCTGTCCCATCGACTTCTCGGACCACTCGCGCCGTGCGTTGGACCACGCGGTCACGATCGCACGGTGGTACGAATCGACAATCACCGTCTTGCACGTCTGCCCCACTGTGCCTCCCGCGGCGTTTGGCCTTGAATCCCCACCGCCTCGCGGCGCTGTCCTGACGCCAGCGGAACGTGAGCGGCTCACGACCGCGATGGCGCGTTTTATCGAGGCGTCGAATGCTCCAGAGATTCCGATCGAGATCGTGATCGGTCAGAGCAGCGCCACGGCGAGTGAGATCCTGAAGGAGGCGAGCGCGATGCGGGCCGACCTGCTGGTCATCGGGACGCATGGGCGATCCGGGTTCGACCGGCTCGTGCTCGGGTCGGTTACCGAGAAAGTGCTGCGCAAGGCGAATTGCCCGGTGTTGACGGTGCCTGCCCACGCGCCAGAGACGCTTGGCGGTGACGCCGGTCTTGTTCAAGCGAATTGTCTGCCCAATCGACTTTTCGGATTCGTCCATGCACGCGCTGAACTACGCCATGTCGCTCGCACAGGAAGCCGACGCACGTCTGACCGTGCTGCACGTCATGCAGTACGACCTGGAAGTGGAAGCACCTGAGATGTACGCGACCGTGATTGCCGACAGGCGCCTGACCGTGACGGACTATCGCAACCGGTGCGAGCAATACAGCCAGGAGCGGCTGCGCACAGCGGTGCCCGACACCGTCCGTGCGTACCTGTACCGTCGAGACGATGCTCGCGACCGGCAAGCCGCATCGAGAGATCCTGCGGGTCGCCACCGAGCAGCAGGCCGACCTCATTGTGATGGGGGTGCAGGGACGCAGCGCGGTCGATTTGACGATCTTCGGATCGACCACGCAGCACGTCGTACGTCAGGCCACCTGTCCGGTGCTCACGATCCGCAAGGGGTAATCGCTGCTGTAGTGCGCTCGAGGCAAAACCATGCCTGAAATACCTGAATTCATTCGCCTGGAACACGGAGCCGTTCATTCCGCGCCGGGAGAGGCGCCACGATGATCCGCATTGCTCACGTCCTCTGTCCGGTCGATTTCTCCGAGATCTCGCAGCATGCGCTCGATCATGCTGCCGCCATCGCTCGCTGGTACGAGGCTCGGCTGACACTGCTGTACGTGTTTGCGAACCTCCCCACGATGGATCTTCCGCCGCTGGTGCTCGAGGACGCTGATCGAGAACGACTCCTGAGCGACCTGCGGCAAATGGCGGCGGCCGTGCCGCGAGACGTACCCGTCGAGTTCAGCATTCAAGAGGCGGGATTCGTCCACGAGGAAATCCTGGCACAGCTCGGTGCGACGCACGCTGACCTGCTGGTGCTCGGCACGCACGGGCGGTCAGGCTTTCAGCGGCTCTTCCTCGGCTCGGTGACGGAGAAGGTAATTCGGAAAACAACCTGTCCCACGTTGGTCGTTCCGCCGCGAGCTCCCGACGTCCCCGCCGGCTCGCCGATCCAGTTTCGTCGGATTCTCTGCGCGGTTGATTTTTCGGAGAGCTCGCTCGATGCGCTGGCGCATGCGATCAACATGGCCGAGGAGGCCAACGCACAGCTCACAGTGCTGCACGTCGTGGAATTCCCTCTGATGTTGAACGTAGAACCAACCATGCCCGCGGTCGACCTCTCCCGCCTGCGCGAAGCGGCCGCGTCCGATGGACGGCGGAAGCTGGAGGAGCTGATTCCGGAAGAGGCCCGCACCTACTGCACCCTGGACACGGCCGTCGTCGAAGGTCGAGCGTATCGCGAGATACTCCGGCAGGCCACCGAGCGGCAGTCGGATCTGATCGTGATGGGCGCCCATGGACGAGGCGCACTCGACCTGCTGGTCTTCGGCTCGACGACGCACCACGTCATTCGCGCGTCAGCGTGCCCCGTCCTCATAGTCCGGCGATCGTAGGGAAACCGGCATGTCTCTCGGGTGTCCGCGACGCTCGGGTGTGAATCGTGGAGCTCATGTCTGTTGCCTTGATCGTGGCTGGGGTGGTCGTCCTTCTGCCGCTTGCGCCAGCGCGACGTGGTGTCGGCGCTGGCCACCTCAGTCCTGGACGGCGCCCCGTTGGAGGTCTTTCTCGCCGGGCGTGCCACCTCCATGGCGGACGGCATCGTGATTCCCGTCAGCGAAATCGCCGAGCAGACGAGCCGCACATGGTTTCGTGCGAACCTCCATGCGCTCGACCTCGAACGCCACCTTCGGATTCGCTCTCTGGTCCGACCTGGCTCGACCGCACTCGCCGGGCTAATGCCGCGCGGGCAAGCGGCTGGCTTTGTCGCCAACGACACGTCCTTCGCGGTCGGGCATGCGCCGCCGAGCCGACTGGAGCGCGTGGTGCTGGCCGTCGAGCAGGCCCTGACCTCGCCGGCGACGATCGCCGCGCATCCCATGATTGGGGAGGACGTGAAGGTGATGGGGCTCAGGCGCGGCCATCAGATCGGCCTGACCTCGCCTCGCGATCGTCGATCGATACATATCCACCCAGGCGGACTATGCCGATGCGAAGGCGCTCCTCACCCGGTTGGCCGAGCACGCCGCGTGCGAGATTCACCACCACCCGAGTTCGAGGATGCCGTGTCGTCCGCGCTGGCTACCACAGTCCTGGACGGCAACGGTGCTCGTGCGCGCTGAGTCGACGACGTAGGGCCGAGCGGAAGATTCACCATCGGGTGCGCAATGGTTCGCAGGCGGCGCCACCGATCAGTCAGCCCGCGCTTCATCCCGTGAAAAATCGACGTGTGGTGGACCATGCTGCGTTGGTACTTCACTTGCCTCCTTCTTAATAGTTGTGTAACCCCTCGTGGAGACGAACGCCATGACTGTTGGAGAGATCTGCACCCGTAACGTCGTGGTCGCGCCGAAGACGGAGATGATCGTTGACGCGGCCAAGCGAATGCGCACGTCGCACGTTGGCAACCTCGTCGTCTGCGAGACCCGTGGCGGGCGGCATTTTCCCATTGGCATCGTGACCGACCGCGACATCGTTATCAGCGTCGTCGCGGGCGATCCGGACCACATCAATTACCTGCTCGTCAGTGACGTGATGAGCGACGACCTCGTCACGGCGCGCGAGCACGACAGTATCGAGGCAGCCCTCAAGAAGATGGAGGACCACGGCGTGCGGCGCCTCCCGATCACCGACACGGACGGTGCTCTGGTTGGGATCCTGACCCTCGACGACGTTCTGCAGTACCCTGACGGCACAACAGAGCGAGCTGGTCGCATTGGTTGCCCGTGAACAGCGCCGTGAGCGCCAGTACCGCGTCTGACGAGCCAAGGGCGCAGTCACAGACGTTATGGTCGCGTATTTCTCGATGGAGATCGGCGTCGAGCCGGACGTGTCGACCTACGCCGGTGGCCTCGGCGTGCTGGCCGGCGACTTCGTCCGGGCTGCAGCCGATCTGGGCCTGCCGCTCGTGGCGGTCACTCTGCTGCATCGGAAGGGGTACTTCCGCCAGCGGCTGGACGCCACGGGACGACAGCGCGAGGAGCCAGCCGAGTGGGACGTCGAGGCCCACCTTGAGCCACTGCCGGCGCGCGTAACCGTGACCATCAATGGCCAACCCGTGGTCGTCCGTGCCTGGCGGCGTCGCGTCACCGGCCTCGGCGGCGCGACCGTGCCGGTCTATTTCCTCGACACCGACGTGGAAGACAATACGACCCGCGATCGTGCGCTCTCACACTTCCTGTACGGCGGTGATGCCGCGTACCGGCTGGCCCAGGAGGCCGTGCTCGGGATCGGCGGCGTCCGGATGCTCCGCGCCCTTGGCTATGACCATGTCCACCGATTTCACCTGAACGAGGGGCACTCGGCGCTGCTCGTGCTGGAGCTTGTCTCCGAACGCCTCCGCGCCTCTGGCCGGGCGGCAGCAGACGACGGCGACGTCGATGCCGTGCGGCAGATGTGCGTCTTCACGACACACACACCGGTGCCCGCCGCACACGATCAGTTTCCGCTCGATCTGGCCGAGCGCATCATTGGGGCTCACCCGATGTCACAACTGATGCATCGATGCTGCTACGGCGGCGCGCTCAACATGACCTACCTGGCGCTCAACTTCAGCCACTACGTCAACGGCGTCGCCATGCGGCACGGCGAGGTATCGAGGCGGATGTTCGGGGGCTACCACATCGACGCGATCACCAACGGCGTCCATGCGGCCACGTGGGTGTCGGAACCCTTTCGCACGCTGTTCGATCGGCACATCCCAAGCTGGCGCGCCGACAATTTCAGCCTCAGGTACGCCGTCAGCATTCCCGTCTCAGAGATACAGGATGCCCACGTGGCCGCCAAACTGCGGCTGCTCGAGCTCGTCAACCGTCATCAATCGCCGCCTTTCGATCCGACGGTCCTGACGATCGGCTTCGGTCGTCGCGCGTCGACGTACAAACGCGCTGATCTGCTGGTGTCCGACCCGGAGCGCCTCCGCGCCATCGCCCGCACGGCCGGCGGCGTGCAGGTGGTCTACGCCGGCAAAGCGCATCCGCACGACGAAGAAGGCAAGCGCATCATCGAGCATGTGTTCCGGGCGCGCGAGGCACTCGGCAGTGACGTGCCGATCGTCTACCTCGAGGACTATGACATGGAGATGGCCCGCCTTCTGACGGCGGGAGCGGATGTCTGGCTCAACACCCCACACCCGCCGCTCGAGGCCTCGGGCACGAGCGGGATGAAAGCGGCGCTGAACGGGGTGCCGAGCCTGAGCGTGCTCGACGGCTGGTGGATCGAGGGACACGTCGAGGGTGTCACGGGGTGGGCGATCGGCAGTGATTGTCGAATGCCGCTCGTGGAGACCGCCGACAGTGCCGCGCATGCCGCCGCTCTTTACGACACGCTCGAACGCACCGTCGCACCGCTTTTTTACCGCAACCGGGACCGCTTCACCGACGTGATGCGGTACGCCATCGCCCTCAACGGGTCGTTCTTCACGGCGCAGCGGATGCTGCAGGAATACGTCATCAAGGCGTATGGCACTGACGCCGTTCGCGAGCCTGCCTTGATGACGGCGCGTCCACGTGAAGCGGTGACAGCGTGATCAAGACGTCCAAAGGAGGGAGACGTGGCCATACACAAAGTGATCGAGGTCCTCTCGGAGTCCGAAAAAGGCTGGGAGGATGCTGCTCAGCGTGCGGTCGCCGATGCCGGCAAGACCGTCGACAACATCAAGTCGATCTGGATCAAGAACTTCGAGGCGGTAGTCAAGGACAACAAGATTGTCGAGTATCGCATCAACGCGAATATTACGTTCGAAGTGAAGAAGTAGCACGCGCTGGTTGCCCCGCCGGCGTTCGGAGCGTCAGGACGGGACAAACTGCCTGGCGCACCAGGTGCTGCGCAGTCGAACCGAAGAACATCCGATCCAGCACGTTGTGTCCGTGCGCGCCGATGACGATCAAGCCGGCAGACTGCTCGGCGGCTACCCGAAGGAGCTCGCGATACGGCTGACCGGTCTCGACGCGCTCCTCGACGTGACAGTACACCCGAACGTCATTCGGCACGACATCGTGAAGGCGAGTCGATGCCAACTCCTTCCATCGCTTGACGTACTCCTTCCCCTCGTCGCTCTCCGCCGCCCATTCCGCAAGCTCCCGCGGGACTTCGACGACCCGCAACACCGTCAGATGCGCGTCGGCCTCCTCTGCCAGGGACAGCGCGTACTTCAGCGCGTGCAGGGAAGCGTCCGAGAGGTCGACTCCTGCGACGATGCGATGGAAGAGGGAGGGAACCGCCTTCGTGGCATCGGATGCGGCAGGCGGAATAGTCATGACCGGGCAGTGTGCTTTTCGCACCACCTTTTCGGCCACGGACCCCAGAATCAGGTGCTCGAACCCGGAGCGGCCGTGTGTGCCCAGCACGACCATGTCCGCGGCTTCGGCCAGCACCTCGGTGGCCACGTCGCCTTCGGCCACGAGATACTCGACGGGAACGTCCTTCAGCGCGTCAGCCAGCGCAAACCCCTTGAGCTGGTGTCTCAGTTGCTCCCGGTCGGCGGGCGATAGCTGGACGGCCTCCGCCGCTGGCGCCACTGGCAGCGACGAGAGCGCGATTCCAGCCGTGGGGACGTGATAGACATACAGCACCGTGAGGCGCGACCCGTACCACTTTGCGACAGCGATGGCGTGATCCAGGGCCCGCCGCGAAAGGTCGGAGAAATCGACGGGACAGAGGATGTGACGGATTTCGATCATCTCAGCGGCTCTCTTCTCGACGCCATGTCCGTATCGTAGCGCGCTCATCGACGGGTGTGGCCCGCGAGCCTAACTGATCCACACGGCTTCGAACCGGAGATAACGCCCACGAAGCTGTGGGAAGTCTTCGGGGAGGCGCGGGAAGTATTCCCCAGCACAGTGTCGCCCCGCCTGCAGAAAAGCGCGTCCGTCCGAAGAAGTCGATGACTCTGTTGGCATGGACTTGGCGTGGCAGGAGGCGCAAGGAGCGCACATATGACAACTGCAAGCCTGACCGGCACGGACGTGCGGCTGCGAGACGCCATCATCCGCCAACTCGATTGGGATCCCGAAGTGGACGACAGTGCGGTGGGCGTCGCCGCCAAGGACGGGATCGTCACGCTCACCGGCTTTATCGACAGCTACGCTGGCAAGCTGGCCGCCGAGCGCGCGGTCAAACACGTCCGCGGCGTACGCGCCGTCGCCAACGACATCGTGGTGCGTGTGAAGGTCGATCGAACGGATGCTGACATCGCGGCCGATACGGTACGGGCGCTGAAGCTCCACCCAGGCATTCCAGAGAGTATCCAGGCAGTGGTTCACGATGGCCACGTCAGCCTCACGGGCAAGGTCGAGTGGCTGGTCCAACGGGAGCGCGCGGAGGACGTGGTGCGACACATCCGCAGCGTGCGCGGCGTCAAGAATTACATCGACGTGTCGCCAAAGACGACCCAGCGTGATGTTCGGCGGCGCATCGTCCAGGCGCTGCACCGCAATGCGGACCTCGATGCCCGTCATATCGACGTGGCAATCGGCGACGACGATGCCGTCATCCTGACGGGTACGGTGAGGTCGTGGTCGGAGCGTGACGCCGCTGAACGTGCGGCGGGCAGCGCCCCAGGGATACGGCGCCTCGACAACCGGATCATCGTCGAGCCGTCTGAGCCATACGAGGTCGAGCCACCGGACGAAATCTGCTGACCGCAGCTGAGCTCACAACACCAGTGGTGGCTTCGGGACATACCGCGTAAGGGTGACGGAATGTGCGCGTGACTGCGTCGCCTGTCTCACCGGCGGGCGACGGCTGCTTCATGACGTCTGTTTCAGCGCCTGAGACCGAGTTGTACGCCCGACTGCGCGCGGCGTGTGGGCTCCTATCCGACCGAAGGCCAGGCCGCCAGGCACGAGAGCATCAGCACGAAAAAGGAGATCTTCCTCGCCCTCTTAGAGAGCGCCGACTCACCTTTGAGACAAGTGAGACACGTCATCGCGGCCGCGGAACCGTGGCGTCCGCTTTGCACCTGTACCAGCGAGGTGTGGGTTCTCCACACAAGGAATGAAGAGATGCCGCACAAACATCTGCTATTTCGATCCGAGGCTCGCGAGAAAGTCCTGCGTGGTGCCACGGCGATCGCTGACGCGGTACGCGTCACCTTGGGGCCAAGATCCAAGTGCGTCCTGATCGAGAAGAAGTGGGGAAAGCCGATCGTGTGCAACGACGGCGTGACCATCGCCAAGGAATTCGCGCTGAAGGACCCCGACGAGAACCTCGGTGCGCAGATGCTCCGCGGTGCTGCCGAGCGGACGGGCGACGCGGTAGGCGACGGCACGACGACCTCCGTGCTCCTCGCGCACGCGATCGTCGCGGACGGCATGCGCAACATCGCGGCTGGCGCGAGCGCCATCGATCTCAAGCGCGGCCTCGACCGAGCGGCCCGTGTAGCAATTGATAGCCTGCGAGCACAGTCCCGTCCAGTGCAAAGCCAACGGGAGAAGCAGCAGGTGGCCACGATTTCGGCACACAACGATGCGACGATTGGCGAGCTGGTCGCGGGTGCCATCGAGAAAGTGGGCGCCGAGGGGGCGGTCACGGTCGAGGAAGCAAAGGGTACCGAGACAACGATGGAAGTCGTCGAGGGCCTGCAGTTCGATCGCGGGTACCTGTCACCCTACTTCGTGACCGACCCCGAAAAGATGGAGGCGGTCCTCGAAGACGCGTTGATTCTGATCTACGAAGGCAAGATCAACAACGTCAAAGACTTCTTGCCGTTGCTCGAACAGATTGCGAAGCGCGGTGCGCCGCTCCTCGTGATCGCCGAGGATGTGGAGGGCGAGGCGCTCGCCACCCTCGTTCTCAACCGCCTGCGCGGCGTGCTCGCGAATGTGGCCGTCAAGGCGCCCGGCTTTGGTGACCGTCGGAAAGCGATGCTGCAGGACATCGCGATCGTTACTGGCGGTCAGCTCATCGCACAGGAGCTCGGCATTCGCCTGGAAAACGTGACGCCGGAGCACCTTGGACGCGCAGCGAGGATCGTGGTCGACCGGGAGCACACCACCATCGTCGGCGGCAAAGGCGAGAAGCGGGCCATCGAGGGCCGCTGCCAAGAGCTGCGGAAGCAGATCGCCGACACGACGTCCGACTACGACCGGGAGAAGCTCGAAGAGCGGTTGGCGAAGCTCTCAGGCGGCGTTGCGGTGATCCGCGTCGGGGCCCCGGCCGAGGCGGAGATGAAGAGCCGTCGCGAGGCATTCGATGACGCGATTCATGCGACCCGTGCGGCGATCGCGGAAGGCATCGTGCCCGGTGCAGGCCTCGCGCTGCTCCGCGCGATTCCAGCAGTCGAGGCCGAGGCGGCTCGCGTGGATGGCGACGAACGTGCGGGCGCACTAATACTTCGTCGCGCCCTGGAGTCGCCCGCACGCCAGATCGCGGAGAACTCGGGCGTCGACGGCGGCGTGGTCGTCGAGAAGATGCGATCGGGTACCGGCAACTTCGGATTCGACGCCGCGACGGCGAGGTACGTCGATCTCGTGGAGGCGGGCATCATCGATCCGACCAAGGTCGTCCGGCTGGCGTTGGAAAACGCCGTCTCAGCCGCCGGCGTGCTGCTGCTGACCGAGGCGACGATGACCGAGGTTCCCGAGCCGAAGGGAGCCGAAACGTCGTCGCTCGAAGCCGCCTGATTGACGGGCCTCGACGCGCCGCGTCAGTCGAGACTATCGGGCGGCTCGAAGCCCTCCTCGCTCGGAACGTGAGCGACGGTGATCTCGTTCACGATGCGCCCGACCCCGCGGACGTGTCGCACGACATCCTCAGCCTCGGCGCTCTCCGACGCGAGTCGCACGGTCCCTGTCAGTGTCGCAACGCCTTCGTTGACATGCACGCGGACGGCCGCAGGAATGGCTGGATGCTGGTCGAGCGCATTCCGCGCCTCGGCGAAGATTTCGGCGTCGGTTCGACGCGTTGCGGTTGCAGTTGTGCGTGTCATGGTCAGCTCCTGCCAGTGAACGATGCCTCGTTTCCACCTTGGTCTCCACCTCGAGCACCAGGCCTGTTGTTGGAAGCACGGCATCCGGGTTGAGCGACATGCTGTGGATACCGCACTCCACAAGGAAGGTCGCGAACTCCGGATAGTCGCTTGGCGCCTGGCCGCACAAGCCAATCTTGCGGCCGAGCCGGCGCGCCTGCTGGATCGCCTGCGCGATCAGGGTCCGCACGGCCTTATCGCGTTCGTCGAAGACATGTGCCACGATCTCGGAATCGCGGTCGACCCCGAGCGTGAGCTGCGTCAGATCGTTGGATCCGATCGAGAAGCCGTCGAAGTACTCCGCGAAATCCGAGAGCAGGATGACGTTGCTCGGGATCTCGACCATCATGTAGAGCTCGAGGCCGTTGTCGTGGCGCCGAAGCCCGTTTCTGCGTCAGCTCCTCGCACGACCAGGCGCGCTTCGTCCAGCGTCCGGCAGAAGGGCACCATGATCTTGACGTTGGTCAGGCCCATCTCGTCGCGGACCCGCTTCATCGCGCGGCACTCGAGCGCGAAGCCGTCGCGATACCGGTCGTCGTAGTATCGGGAGGCGCCGCGGAATCCGATCATCGGGTTCTCCTCGTGCGGCTCGAACCCCGATGCCGCCCGCGAGTCGCGCGTACTCGTTCGTCTTGAAGTCGCTGAGGCGGACGATCACGTCCTTTGGGTAGAAGGCGGCGGCGATCGTGGCGACGCCTTGGGCGAGCTTGTCGACGAAGAACGCTGGCTTGTCGGTGTAGCCCGCCGTCAGGCGATCGACTTCCGTGCGCGCCTGGTCGCCGAGCTCCCCGTACCGCACGAGCGCCAATCGGGTGCACGCCGATCGCGTTGTTGATGATGAACTCGAGGCGCGCCAGGCCGACGCCGTCGTTTGGAACGAACGACAGTGCGAACGCTTCGTCCGGGTTGCCGACGTTCATCATGATCTTCGTGGCCGGCCTGCCGATCGCGGACAGATCCGATTCGCTCGACGTCGAACCGCCGCGCGCCTTCGTAGACGAACCCTGTATCGCCCTCGGCGCACGACACGGTCACGACCTGACCGGTCGGCGAGCGCGTCGGTGCCACGTCTCGGTGCCGACAATCGCGGGCACGCCGAGCTCGCGGCTGACGATGGCCGCATGGCACGTGCGACCGCCACGATTGGTCACGATCGCGGCCGCCTTCTTCATGATCGGCTCCCAGTCGGGATCGGTCTTGTCGGTGACCAGCACCTCGCCCGGCTGAAACAGGCGAAGGTCGGCCGCGTTTGGGATGACGCGGACCGGGCCGGTCGCGATCTTGCTGCCGACGCTCCGCCCCGTCGCAAGGATGCGGCCGCGCTCGCGCAGCCGGTACTGCTCGAGCGATGTGGACGTCCGCCCGCGCGTGTACCGTCTCGGGACGAGCCTGGACGACGAACAGCTCGCCGCGTGCGGCCGTCCTTGGCCCATTCGATGTCCATCGGCGTGGCGCTTCCGCGCACGCGGCTGTAATGGTCCTCGATGGCGCAGCCCCAACGAGCCAGCGTGAGGATTTCCTCGTCGTCCAGCGCGCACCGCGTCGCGATCGCCGGCAGCGACCGGCACCGTCTTGACGGCGCGGCTGCCGCCCTCGTCGTAGACGAGCTTGAATTCCTTGGTGCCGATCGTCTTCTGGAGAATGGGCCGGAATCCCTGTTTGAGCGTCGGCTTGAACACGTAATACTCATCAGGGGTCACCGAACCCTGCACGATCGGCTCGCCCAGGCCGTACGACGCGTTGATCAGCACAACGTCCCGGAATCCGGTCTCGGTATCGAGCGTGAACATCACGCCCGACGTCGCCAGGTCCGAGCGGACCATGCGCTGGACGCCGATCGAGAGCGCGATCGGTACCTGATCGAAGCCTTTGTCGGCCCGATACGAGATCGCGCGGTCGGTGAACAGCGACGCGAACGCGCGGCGGCACGCCTCGAGAAGCGCCGCATGGCCGCGCACGTTGAGATACGTTTCCTGCTGGCCGGCGAAGCTGGCGTCGGGCAGGTCCTCGGCCGTGGCGCTGCTGCGCACGGCCACGTCGATCGGGGCGCCGCCGCCGAGACGGTCGTAGGCGTCGACGATAGCCCCTCACAGATCGTCGGGCAGTGCCGCACCCACGATGGCCTGGCGAATCGCCAGACCGCGCTCAGCAAGCTCGGCGAGATTGCCAGGTTCGAGCCCCCGGGTCACGGTGTCGACAGTGGCTGCCAGGCCGGTGGCGTGCATGAAGTGCCGATACGCATCCGCCGTGATGGCGAACCCGTTCGGCACCCGTACGCCGGCGCCCGAGAGGTTCCGGTACATCTCGCCGAGCGAGGCGTTCTTCCCGCCGACCAGCGGGACATCGCTCAGCATGATCTCGCTGAACCAGCGTATGAACATCGGTGTACTTGGCATGTCGTCTTGCAACGTGCCGCAGTGCACGCGGCGCGCCAGCCTCGGGAACGGCTGACTGCGGTTGAAGACCAGCCAAGGGCTCGCCCTTGATATCCCGACTGGACCTCGCCCTTGACTGGTTGGCAGTGCTTGCTTGGCGCGCTCCGCGCGCCTAGGACCGCTATGCGGACCCGCAATGAGTACAAAATTCTCGTTTAAGGCCGCATAGCGGTCCAATGCGATGACGGCAAGGCTCATCCGGAAAATCCCGCACCCATCCGTAGAGACCCGCGACGATCCCTTTGACCGCCTCGGCATTTGGCGGCGACGGCAATCTTTTCCAGGACTTCACGGCACCAGGACGGCCGCGCCTGAGAGGCGTCCGGCACGCAGATCACCCAGGGCCTGATTGGCGTCCGCGAGCGAATACACCTGGATGTGCATCCGCAGCGGAATGTCGGCCGCAAGTGCCAGGAATTCCTCTGCATCCTTACGAGTCAGATTCGCGACGGATCGAACGATCCGCTCTTCCCACAAGAGTCGATATGGGAACGACGGAATGTCGCTCATGTGAATGCCAGCACAGACGACGACGCCCCCGGGAACCGTGCGTGACAGCGCCTCGGGTACCAGGTGGCCTACCGGCGCGAAGATGAGTGCGCTGTCGAGTGGTACGGGTGACGGCTCATTCGACGGCCCGGCCCAGGTTGCACCGACCTCTCGCGCAAAACGCAAGGCCTGATTGTCACCGGGCGCTACGAAAGCGTATACGTCACGACCCTGGTGAACGGCGACTTGCGTGATGACGTGTGCGGCCGCACCAAACCCATAGATTCCGAGCCTCTTGCCGGGACCAGCCATTCGATACGCCCGGTATCCAATCAGGCCGGCGCAGAGGAGAGGCGGGGCGTCCGTGTCGTCGTACTGGGCAGGCAGTGGAAAACAGAAGCGGGCGTCCGCGACCGCGTATTCGGCGTACCCGCCATTGATTTGATAGCCGGTGTAACGAGCACGTCGGCACAGATTCTCTCGCTGCGCACGACAGAACTCACACTCGCCGCAGGACCATCCTAACCAGGGAACGCCAACGCGCTCGCCGGGCACGAACGTCTTGACGTCATCGCCGACCTGCTCGACACGCCCGACGATCTCATGGCCGGGAACGATCGGAATGGTCGGCTCGGGCAGGTCGCCGTCGACGACATGCAGATCGGTTCGGCAGACGCCGCACGCGAGCACTCGGACCAGGACCTCCCAGGGACCCGGTGCGAGGAGATCGAGATCAACGGCTTCCACCTTGCCGGCGCCGGGCCGCGTCAATGCCATCGCGCGCATGCTTTCGATCGCAGCAAGGTCTTCGCCACAGGAGTCGCTATCGACGTTGAACCTCTCCGGCAGCATGGGGAAAAAGGCAGATTGCCGCGAACATTTCCACAAGGACCATGGCCCTACAGCCCGTCAATGATGCTGATGATGCCCGGTACTGCGATTGCACATTTGAATAGAGCTATGGAGTGGCTGGGCCAGTCTCGACGGCGCGTTGGCTTTGGGGATCGGCGGGAGGCAGGCGTTGTGCTCGCTGACCGTCTCAATGAGTTCGCGGACAGGGACGACGTTGTGGTCTTGGCGCTGCCGCGGGGTGGCGTGCCGGTCGGCTACGAGATAGCGCGAGCGTTGGGCGCCCAGCTAGACGTGTTCGTGGTGCGGAAGCTTGGCCTGCCTGGTCACCCGGAGTTGGCCATGGGCGCGATCGCCAGTGGCGATGTCCGGGTCCTGAACGAGGATGTCCTCGAATTGCATCCGGTCTCGCGGGCTGCGATCGAGTCCGTGACACGCACCGAGCGGGTGGAGTTGGAACGGCGTGAGCGCACCTATCGCGACGGCCGGCCGCTCGTGGCGATCGAGGGGCGGGTCGTGATTCTGGTCGACGACGGGCTGGCGACCGGTTCGACGATGCGGGCGGCGGTACTGGCCGTTCGACGACTGCACCCCGCACGCGTCATCGTAGCCGTGCCCGTCGGAGCGTTCCAGACATGCCACGCACTTCGCGAGGTCGCCGACGAGGTGATCTGCGCGTTCACCCCTGAACCGTTCAGGGCGGTCGGACTCTGGTACGCCGACTTCTCGCAGACGACGGACGAAGAGGTCCAGCAGTTCTTGGCACGCGCGAACGCCGGCGCGACCACGCCAGTCACGCGGAGCGCGTGATGTGGGACTCCGCCATCGTCGAGATCGTGCAGCAGCACGCGATTCGAGTGAATCTCGAGACGGCGGCGCAGCGTCTGCTCGACGCGATCGAGCCGCGGGTGTCGTTGGTGATGATAGGCGAGGCGACCCACGGTACCCACGAGTTTTACCGGATTAGAGCCGATCTCACGCGTGCGCTCATCCAGCACCGCGGTTTCACGTGCGTGATGGCCGAGGCCGACTGGCCCGACGCGTACCGAGCAAACCGGTGGGTTCGACTGTCAGGTGACGATCAGACTGCGGAGGAGGCCCTTGCGGACTTCACGCGGTTTCCGCGCTGGATGTGGCGCAACCGCGAAGTCGTGCGCTTCCTCCGCTGGCTCCGAGCCGAGAATGCCGGCCGGTCCGCGGACACGCGTGTCGGCTTCTACGGATTGGATCTGTACAGCCTGCATCGATCGATGGCGCGCGTCATCGAGTACCTTGAAAAAGTCGACCCGGCGGCGGCCGGGCAGGCGCGTCGCGGCTACGCCTGCTTCGATGTGTTCGGAGACGATGTGCAACTGTACGGGTACGAGGCGAGCCTCAGACTCGAACGCTCATGTGAGGATGAAGTCGTCGAACAACTGGTGGAGCTGCGGCGGCGAGCTGCGGAGTACGCCGCGCGCGATGGCCGCATCGCGGCGGACGAGTATTTTGCTGCGGAACAGAATGCCCGCGTGGTATGCGACGCAGAGGCGTACTACCGGGCCATGTTCCGCGGTGGCGCGGAGTCCTGGAACCTTCGGGATCGGCACATGATGGCGACGCTCGACGCCTTGCTTGCACATTCCGCGCGCCAGGGTCGACCTGCTCGAGCGATCGTGTGGGCACACAACTCCCATCTCGGTGACGCGCGCGCGACGAGTCTCGCCGGACTCGGTGAGCTGAATCTCGGTCAGCTGGCGCGCGAACGCTATGGTGACGCCTGTTGCGCGATCGGCATGACCACGCACGACGGCGAGGTCACAGCGGCACACGAGTGGGAGGAGCCTGCTGCGCTTCGAACCGTGCGACCGTCACTGCCTGGGAGCTACGAGCGCCTGTTTCACGATACCGGGTTGGACGCGTTCATGCTCCAGCTCTCGACATCCGATCTGGCACGCGCACTCGTCGGCCCGCGGCTCCAACGCGCCATTGGGGTGCTGTATCGACCCGAGACCGAGCGCGCCAGCCATTATTTCTCGGCACGTCTTCCCGAGCAGTTCCATCTCCTCGTTCACGTCGACCGCACGCGCGCGTTGGAGCCACTGGAGAAGTGGGGGCGTCACGAAGTCGATTTGCCAGAGACTTACCCGACAGGAGTCTGATATGCGGGGCCACACGACGACTCAGACGAAGGCCGTCCAGATTCGCGCCGGAGCGGCGCTCATCAATGGTGACCTCACGATACCCGAACGAGCGTCGGGACTGGTGGTGTTTGCGCGGCTCGCGCTGGCGTGGTGTCAGCGGTACCTCTCCAGGGGACGACCAATGACCCTCCAGGAACGTGCCGCCCTCCGAATGGCGCCCTTTTCTCGACCGCTTCAGCCGCGAGCACCGCGCGTGGATTGCAACCATCCACGGGGTCGTCGGAGGAACGCTGGTCACTCGCGTTCCATGCGCAGCGTTGAAGTCCGTCACGCTCGAAGACGGTGTGTCCGGTCCTGTTCTACGAGTGACGTTCATCAACGGGGTCTCGTTATGTGCCGTGCGACCTTGTGCCATGCGCGTCCAGCAGATGAGCAACGGCGCGGAGTGTGCTGTTGAAGTGGATACAGCCGACGCCGGCTTCATCCGTCTGGCGTTTCGTGCTGCGGCATTACCAGAGCAGCTCGATGGCGTGGCGCCAGGCGAGCTGAGCGCCGAAGCCTCGACATAACAGTCTCGCCGGCACGCCGCGATACGCGTGAGCGTTTCAGCCACGTGGGGGGCGTGCAGGGCGTTGCCAGAGCTTCGCAACCGATGGCGAAGCGGTCTTTGCCGAACTCGGGATCCCACCTAATCCTGTTGAGCAGGTCCTGGAGGGGCTGCATGTTATCGCGGCAGATCTGCCTCAAGGTACTCAATGGAACGGGGCACGCGTCCTCCGTGAGATCGCCAATGACGGGGCTCAGCCGTCCACGCGGGCGTCGCGGATGCGCTCGGCGGGGTTAGCCCCCTGGCTCAGGGGCTCCGCATGCACTCCGGCTCACCCATCGCATTCGCCGGTTGGGCATTACTTATGCGTCCTACAGCAACAAACGATGAGCGCGAAGCCACGGATTCTCGTCGCCGATGACGACCACGTGCTGCTCACCGTGGTGGCAGACGCACTGGAGCGCATGGGTGCACACGTGGCACGTGCTGGGACTGGCGCCGAGCTCGTTCGACGCCTCGTCGAACACGGCCCTTTCGACCTCGTCGTCACTGACATTTCCATGCCATGGATGGATGGCTTGCAGGCCATGCGCTCGGTAAGGTACGCCGGGTTGGCTCCCGCCCTGATTTTCATAACCGGCCTGACGGATGACAGCCTTCCCGATCGCGTCGCCGCTCTGGGCCGACGCGCCGTGCTGTTGCGAAAGCCATTTGAACTCGCGGAACTGGAATCAGCGGTGCACGAGTTGCTGCACGACACGAAGCCCGCAGTGGAGGACTATGCGGCAACCAGACCGCCCATGTCCGAAGGGTAGGCCGACACCTCAAAGCACGCCCACCCTGCTTCCAGGGCTGATTGCCACGGTGCGGGACCATATCGATTCGAGCCGGCATGGATGTCTCGAAGGCGTTTCGGACGCGGTGCTGAGCCAGCTCATCACAGTCGTATTTTTTGGCGGACTCGAGACGTACGAGGCGAAACACTATTCGGTGCGCGTCGTGTTCACCGGTACGAGACCGCTGGATGTACTTCTGCCTGAACCCCCACGATCGAGCGCGGCGCCGGACTATTGCTGGAAGGCGCTCAACTTCGAAGCGCCGCGCCCGTTCTCCGTAAGTGAGCTCACCAAGCTGGCAGTCGCGGGTGGAGACGATCACCTCTACACGAAGGTGCAGTTGCTGAGCGATGGCCTTGCAGTCACAGGGCTCGCTCGGAAGGGCATGAACCTGACGGACGAGCCCTTTATCGAGCTGAGTGCGCCGCGACCGGGGACGCTCTCCATTCGCAGCGGGCGGCTGGGAATCCTCGAATATGAACACGGATACATTCTGGAGAGCTCCGACCGCCTCCTACTCGGAGGCGGCGCCGTCCGCGAAGGTCTGGAGGGCATTGCGCGCACTGCGGAGATTGAGGAGGAGGCGCTGCCAGATTATCTGGAGTTGGTTCGAGGTCTGCTTCAAACGATGGCCGCGCATGGGCATGGCGGCATTCTCATCATCAGTGCCGATGAGAAGCCAGAGCTGCCGGAAGATGCACCGTATCGCCTCGTGCCGGACTCCTCGCTGGCCACGCTCATGAGATTGTCTCGGCTGCTTGGCCGTTCCGACGGCCGAAAAAGGCCCGCATCGGCCGACGCCGTGGGCGAGCCTTCCACCATCGACATGCGACAACTGGTGCGCAATGCGTTTCTGGTGGAAATCGAGCGAGTCACCGAGGAACTCGGCGCGCTGACGGCCATAGACGGCGCGACGATCCTGAACTCGAATCTCGCACTCGTTGGCTTCGGAATCACACTGCCCGTGGACCACGGAGGACATGTCGTCGAAGCCCTCGACTCCAACGCCGGGCAGCTCGTACCGTTCGATCTCGGCAGTCGCGGGACCCGGCACCGCGCGGCCGCTACTTACGCAAATCAGCATTCCGGAAGTGTCGTATTCGTGGCGTCCACGGATGGACCTGTCACGTGCATGTTTCGGCCTATGCATCACGACGCCGTGCTTGCGTGGCGCCAAGACTGAATTGTTCAACCTGACACGCAAGGACGGGCGAAGCGTCTCAGGCCGCATGTCCCTCAGGACCTACGGTTCCGAGACCTCCCTTCGACTGATCCTCCCCCGTTTCTCGACGCTTGTCCGACTGTCCTCCAGACTGTGTAGCGGCAGTGAGAGGCACACGAGCCTTAATCGTCGTTCCTTGCCCCAACTCCGAGTGAATGGAAAGCTGCCCGTTGACGAGTTTCAACCGTTCCTTCATGCTGGTCAAGCCGAGCCCGCGCCCTCTCATGGCCTCTTGAAGGTCAAAGCCAACCCCTGAATCCTGCACGGTGAGCTCGACGTCATCCACCCGACCCCTTAGCAAGACCCGGAAGCGTCGTGAGCCGCTATGCTTGATCGCATTCTGCAGGGCTTCTTGCAACACACGGAACAGACACAGGGAGATCCCCGGTGGCAGCGTTTTCGAGATGTTCTCGGAGTGAAAGTCGATTTCCACCGCGTGTCGATCGGACAGCTCTTCGCAAAACCCAGCCGCCGCCTCTGCGAGCCCCAACAATTCCAGTTTCGAAGAGTGAAGACGGTGCGACAACGCTTGAATATCGGTAGCAAGATTTGCAGTCTTTTGGAGTGCCGCTCCGATCTCCTCATCGAGCTCAGCCGCCGAAGCCGGGTGACTTCGCTTCACGAGCTGGAGATGCAGACTCAGCAACGTCAGCTGTTGCATGATGTCGTCGTGAAGCTCTCGGGCGAGTCGGGTGCGCTCTTCCTCGTGCGCTTCGATCAACCTCTGACTCACCGTGGAGAGGGCCTCCGCGGCGAGCTTGTGCTCGGTGACATCAATGCATGAACCGATGTAGCCAGCAAACGAACCGTCCGCATTGAATCTCGGCACTCCCTGATCGAACATCCAGCGATATTCGCCGTCACGCCGCCTGAGCCGATACTCCATCTGAAACGGCTCGCGCCGATCGAATGCTTTCGTGTAGGTCTCCAGGCATCTCTCCGCATCGTCGGGGTGGACTCCCTGTGTCCAGCCATTTCCCAGTTCCGCCTCGAGAGACCGCCCGGTGAATTCCAGCCATCCCTGATTGAAGTAGGTGCACAGCTTGTCGACGTCCGACATCCAGATCAGCACCGGAGCGGCATTGGCCACGAGGCGGAAGCGTTCCTCGCTCTCGCGCACGGCGCGTTCTGCTTCGCGGCGTAGCGTGTCATCGCGAAATCCGACGACGATGCCGACCGTTGTGCCTTCCGTCTTCAACGGAGACGCGCTGTACACAACAGGAAAGAAACGGCCATCCTTCCGAATGAACATGTCCTCGTGCTCGCGAAGTTCGACTCCTTTTTGCAGAACTTGCAGGCCCGGACAGTCGCTGGCAGGGAAGGGACTGCCGTCGGGATGCTTGTAATGCGTCACGTCGTGCATTTTCCTGCCGAGCAGCTCAGCGTTCGTCCACCCGAACATGGCCTCTGCAGCCGGGTTCACGTACGTGACCAATCCGTTCAGATCGAGGGTGTACACGCCCGAGGCCACGTTGTTCATGGCCAAGCGGAAGCGTTCTTCGCTCTCGCGCAGAATCGCGTCTCTCCGCTTGTTCTCCGTGATGTCTCGCGCAATCTTGGACGCGCCGATGATCCGGCCTTCCGCATCTCTCACTGGGGAGACGGTGATGGAGACGTCGATCGTCTTCCCGTCTTTCGAGACACGACGCGTTTCGTAATGTTCGATCCGTTCACCGGCTCGTACCCGTCTTAGAATGTCGTGCTCCTCATCCCACAACTCAGGAGGGATGATCATAGTGATTGGCTGTCCGATCGCTTCGTCCTCCGTATATCCGAACATCCGCTCGGCAGCGACGTTCCAACCTGAAATCACACCGTCCAGATTCTTGGAGACGATCGCATCATTCGAGGACTCCACGATGGCCGCATACCGCAGTCGGATCTCGTCCGCGCGCTTGAGGTCGGTGATGTCCGCGGCCGAGGCGAGCATGCAAGGTTCGCCGTTGATCTCGATCAATTCCGCGGATCCCAAGCACGTCCGGACCTCGCCGGTCTTCGTGCGAAAACGGACTTCGACATTTCGAATAGCTTCTCCCGACAAGATCCGCCGGACGGCGTCTGCTCTTTGCCCGGGCTCAACAAGGAGTCCGATGTCATAGGGAGTTCGGCCGATGACTTCGTCGCGCCTCCAACCCGTGATGTGCTCGAAGGCGTCATTGACTTCGATGTAGCGGGTGTCCTTGGCGCTCGATAACGCGAGCGCCGTCGGACTTTGTCGAAACGCCTTGGAAAATTTCTCTTCAGACTTCCTCAGTTCTTCCTCGATCTGCTTCCGCGTACGCTCAGGGCGAGAGTCCACATCCCACCTCGCTGTTGGACGAGCCATCGTCGCGTTCAGGTTGCCCCTTGGTGTTTCCCAGGATTCCATTTGACTGGACCATTCGATCCGACGCACGTCACCTAGCGCGGACGTCGACGCATGCGTCGAGTATAGCCACGTGCTGCCTTGCAACCTCACGGACGGCTCAATCCCCTGCCTTCGCGAACCTCATTTGGGCGTCACGGTACATCACGTCAACGCAAATCCGCCAACGATCTCGTACTGATGGCGGAGGTCCCGTTGACGGCGCGTGCCTAACGCGAGCACGCTAAGCCGCTGACGAGCAATGCGCTGCGTGCCGAACGGCTACACCTTTGGGATCAACGTCGTGGTATACGCGTTGACCCATTGAAGAGTTTCGGGGGCGCGACGACGGCTTCGGGCATCAGGCGCTGCATCACGGCGCGCTTCACGACCTCGACGATCGCGAGATATGTGCAGACCACCACACCCAGGAACAAGAAATAGGACGGTGGCAGTCGTGCGAACCCAAACGTGGCTGCAAGGGGCGTATACGGCAAGACCCCACCGATGACGACGACCGTCAGCGTCGTTACAGTGAGCGCCACGCTCGGGCGGTGACGCCACGGTCGTCCAGCCGTTCGGATGACGAATAGCACCAACGTCTGCGTGGCCAGCGATTCGAGGAACCAGCCGGTGTGGAACGGAACCTCGCTGAAATGAAAGACACGGAGGAGCACGTAGAACGTGACGAAATCGTACACGGAGCTCACCGGCCCGATGAGGAGCATGAAATTGCGCACCAACCCGATGTTCCAGCGCTGGGGCTGACGGACGTACGTCGCGTCGACGTTGTCGGTTGGGATGGTGATTTGCGCGAAGTCGTACAGGAAGTTGTTGAGGAGGATCTGCGTCGGCAGCATCGGCAGAAAGGGAAGGAACAGCGACGCACCCGCCATGCTGAACATGTTCCCGAAGTTCGAGCTGGTCCCCATCAGCAGATACTTGAGGACGTTCCCGAAGGACTTCCTGCCTGCGATGATGCCGGCGTGCAACACGTCGAGCCGGCGCTCGAGCAGGATGATGTCGGACGCCTCACGCGCTACATCGACGGCCCTGCCACGGAGATTCCGACATCTGCACCGTGAAGCGACGGGGCGTCGTTGATGCCGTCCCCCAGAAAGCCCACGACATGGCCATGCGATCTCAGGGCGCGGATGATTCGATACTTCTGCGCCGGCGAGACGCGCGCAAAGACACTGACGCGCTCTGCCACGCGCGCGAGGGCAGGCTCGTCAAGCCGCTCGAGGTCTTCCCCGAGCACAATCTGGCCTTCGTCGATGCCAACCTGCTTGCAGATATGCTGGGTGACCAGCTCATTGTCCCCGGTGAGGATCTTGATCCGGACGCCGTCGCGGCGAAGGCGTTCAATCGACTCCGAGACGCCCGCGATGAGAGGGTCGGCGAAGGCCAGGAAGCCTGCAAGTGTCAGCTCGCGCTCGTCGGTGCGTGTGAACCCGGCGGGTTGACCGACCTGGCGATACGCGACGGCCAGGACGCGGAACCCTTGTTCGCTCATGCGTCTGAACGAATCGAGGCACGGCGCTCGAGACGACTCGTTTAGAGGACGAACGGTTCCGTCCAGTTCGTACGATGAACAGACGGGCACGACCGCTTCGGGCGCGCCCTTCGTCACAAACAAAAAGTGCCCCTCCTGCTCGACGACGACTGACACGCGCCGCCGCTCGAAGTCGAACGGGATTTCATCCGTCTTTGAGAATCCAGTGGTGACGGCCCCGTGTCGGGCAAGAATAGCGGCGTCCAAAGGGCTCTTGACACCGGATTGGAACGAGCTGTTGACCGCCGCCAGGAACAAGGGGCGCTCCGAATGGCGATCGAACGGATCAGTTGACCGGTCGACCGAGAGTGTGCCGGAGGTCAGCGTGCCCGTCTTGTCGCTGCAGAGGATGTCAATACTCCCGAGGTTCTGAATCGACGACAGGTGCTTGACGATGACTTTCTCGCGCGCCATCCGGATTGCGCCCTGCGCGAGCGTCACCGTCGTGATCATCGGGAGGAATTCCGGCGTCAATCCCACAGCCAGCGCCACCGAGAAGAGCAGGGACTGAAAGGCATCCCGCCCCGTGCTCACATTGACCACCAGGATGAAGAGCACGAGAAAGAGCACGGTCTTGAGGATCAACGTGCCGAAACGGCGCGTCCCACGCTCGAACTCCGTTTCCTCCGGTCGTGCGGCGAGTCGTTCGACGATGTCCCCGAATGCCGTATCCTGCCCGGTCGCGACCACGACGGCAGTGGCGGTGCCACTGACGACCGATGTCCCCAAGAACAGGAGGTGCGGTGCATCGGAACCGGCTACAGGCAATGGTTGCTCGGACGCGGTTTTCTCTGCGGGCAATGACTCGCCCGTCAATGCGGCCTGCTGCACGTAGAGATCGTCCGAGGTGATCAGGCGAGCGTCGGCAGGAACGAGGTCACCAGATGAGAGACGAACGACATCACCGACCACGATGTTGCGCCTGGGAACCTCTATCCAGGCGCCGTCACGCCGTACCGTGGCAGTCGGCGCAATCTGTTCGCGCAATCGCGAAACCGCGGATTGTGAGCGGAACGTCTGCCACACATTAATGCCGGAGCTCATGGCGACGATGCCACCGATGATCGCGGCCTGTGTCACCTCACCCAGGAACGCAGACGCGACGCCCGCCACCAGCAGGATGACGATCAGTGGATTTGCAGCAGCCTGGATCAACTCGATCAGCTCGGTGCGGAACCGGGTGGTCCGAAGCTGATTCGGGCCGAAGGCTGCCAACCGCTGGGCGGCCTCACGCGATCGAAGTCCCTCGCGGGATGTGTCGAGCCGTCGGAGGAGATCGTCGAGTGATTCGGTACGAAGTCGTCCAGCAGCGGCGTTTTCGTGTGCGGTCACGGTAGAAAGGCCGCGAAAATCATCCCCTCGCTGACCGTGCGCGCTCGAGGAACGCACGAGGAGATCGAGCCCATGTTCATGGGAGAACGCGCGGCGTTGGGCTCGGTGCTCGGTCATCACGGTACGTCGCGCGAATAAGCCGGCTATTCAAGCCGCTTGACAGGCACACCAGCGTAGACCGAACCGGCGGGAAGCTTCGTGTGCTTCGGCACGAAGCTCATTGCCCCGATTTGACTGTGCGGACCGACGTCGACACCGATGTCGATGATGCTGCCCAGCCCAACCGTGACGTCATGGCCGAGACGCACGCGTGCCGTCTTGACGACCCCTCCTTCGACGGTATGGCCGGACAGATGCACTTCTCCGCCGATGACGACGTCGTCGCCGAACTCGAGAAGATTGTGATCGCTGATGAAAAGCGTGTTCACGAAGACGCGGCGTCCGATACGGGCACCGTTCAAGCGAAGGTAGGCCGTCCAAATCGGCGAGCCACAGAACAACGGTCCAGCCAGTACGCGGACCACGCGAATCGCCACCATGTACTGGACCCACCTCATCAAGGGCCAACCGATCTCGGCGATCCGCATCTCCGTGTCCGCCGGCGTGCGCACCCTTGTCACGCGTGTCGCAACAGCGGACAGAACCATCAGACCCAACGCGAACACGACGTAGGATGGGATGATGAGAAGACTGAAGACAGTCGCGCGGACCGCGACGCGCGCCGGCAGCCATGCGTCGAGTCGCATCCACGCCACCACCACGGGCAGAACCGCCACCCCGCATACAACGCCTTGAACGACGCAAATCGAAAGGACCGTCCAACCAATTCGCCAGACACCGGGCCATTTCCAGTGATGAGCGTCGTCCATCACGGGATTCTATGATTGACCAGTACGACCCGTCGCTGTCGATTGTCGGTACCGGACAGCCGGTAATCCTGGTCCCCGGCATGGACGGCACCGGTCTGCTGTTCTATCGTCAGGTGCCCTTGCTGGCGCGTTCGTATCGCGTGATCACTTATGCGCTTCGCGAGACCGCCGCGACGATGGACGTCCTCGTGAGCGATCTCGCGCGCATCATTGACACCGTTGCACCGACCGAACGCCGGGCCATCATCGTTGGAGAATCATTTGGAGGCGCATTGGCCCTGAGCTTCGCGCTCGCCAAGCCGGAACAGGTCAGCCGGTTGGTGATCCTCAATTCCTTTCCCTACTTCGCGCCTCAACGGCGCCTGCGACTCGCCGCTGTTGGACTCGGCGCACTTCCATGGGGGGCGATGGGGCTGGTCCGGCGGCTGACTGCTTTTCGTCTGCACTCACCACATACCCATCGACAGGAGATCGACCGCTTCATGGAGTTGACTGCCCGGGCGAGCCGCGGTGGGTACATCAACCGTTTGAAGCTGCTCATGCAGTACGACGTGCGTCACCGATTGCACGAGCTCCGCGCACCGACACTCTTCCTAGCGGCAGATCGGGATCATCTCGTGCCGTCTGTTGCACAGGCGCGATACATGGCGGCCCGGGTTCCCGGATCAATGCTCCGCGTGCTCGAAGGTCACGGACACATCTGCCTCATCGCACCCGATATCGACCTGGAAGCGCTGCTGAATGAGTCGCGAGGCGCCGCGTAATTCGAATAACTAGCCCGTAGTGTCCCACGATTGAGACACCACCAGACTCATTGCCTAGTCCAGCAGCGCGGACCGGATTCGTGTGACGCCGATCCGGCGATCCACGACGCTAACGCGAATTCCTCTGCGCGAGGCGACTCCACAACACTGTCCTCTGACGGTGCCGCTCGCGGCGGCGCGGGCGTCCCGTCCGGTGGTTTTCGTCGAGCGCCGGCGCTGTGACCAGAACCAGCAGCAACCGCGCGCGCATCGCAGCCTACCGCTTGTGGGCCTGCGCGTAATCGACCGCGAACTGACGCATGGTCGGATTCGTCTGCCCGAGCAGCGTCGCCTCCTTCGTCGCGCGCTCGACATCCCAGTGATCCACGGCCACGCGCTTGATCAGCCACATCGTGGCAGCGCGGTTGCCGCCGGCGCAGTGGATGAACGCGGGCTCAGCGCCTCTGGTCGTGATGGCACTTAAGAACGCCTCGGCGGCCTTGGGATCGGCGGAGCCGTCGTACGGCACGTGAAAGTAGCGAAGGCCCGCGGCCTTCGCCGCCGCCTCCTCCTTTTCGACGTTGGCGCCTTCTTCGGAGGCGAGACGCAGGTTGACGATCGACACGAACCCCATCTTCTTCACCTCGACCACCGATTCGGGAGTGATGGCGCCTGCGCACGCGACGGTGGTTTCGAGCCGCGCCAGGTTTCTGATGCCCGGCACGTTCTCTTTGGTGACCTGCTGCGCGAGCGCGGAGCCACCGCAGAGAGAAAACGCCGCGACGAATGCTGCGACGAAGACACATGAGCGCATAAGGCTGTCCTTTCAGGGTAAGCGGAACGTCATCAACGAATCTGTGTAAGCAGAACGCCCTTCTCGGTCCCTGATCAGGCCCTCGATCTGGGCGGTGCCTTCATTAGGGGCAGAGGCGAGTGCCAAGTGCCAAACTCTCGCGGACCCGCTGGGATTATACGACGGAGAATCGTCGAATTCCGGATAAGGAACGAGCAACGCCGCTGATGCAGTGGCCACCGTCACTGGCCAGTGTGCCAACGCACGGCCAGATAGAATGCCCCCTATGGAGCCTCTCGCCGGCAACACCGTGCTTCTCAAGCGCATGGGAATCGATACGCACGAGGAACCGATTGTCTACATGCGGGCCGACTGTCACGTCTGTCGATCCGAAGGCTTCTCCGCGCACTCCCGGATCACGGTCACGACGGAGCGCGCGTCGATCATCGCGACGCTCAACGTGGTCCGCGATGGTTTTGTGCTGCCGACGGAGGCCGGGCTGTCCGAAGCCGCGTGGCAGCTCCTCGATGCCACGCCGGGACAGGTTGCCTGCCTATCGCATCCGCGGCCTGTCGAGTCCCTCGGGGCGGTGCGGGCCAAGATCTTCGGGCACGCCTTTCAGGACGAACAACTGGTGCGGATTCTCCAGGACATGGAGGCGGGTCGCTATACCGACATCGAGCTGTCGGCTTTCCTGACCGCGTGTGCAGCGGCGGGGATGAGCCTGGACGAGGTCGTGGGGCTGACCCGTGGCATGGTGCAGGTGGGCGAACGTGTGGCGTGGGACCATCCCGTCGTCGCCGACAAGCACGGCGTCGGCGGCCTGCCGGGGAACCGCACGACTCCCATCGTCGTGTCGATCGTGGCGGCAGCCGGCGTGTGTATTCCGAAGACTTCATCCCGTGCGATCACGTCTCCGGCGGGCACCGCCGACGCGATGGAAACGCTGACCCGAGTCGATCTCGACCTCAAGGCGATGCGCCGCGTCGTGGAGCGCGAGGGCGGATGTGTGGTCTGGGGCGGGGCCATTCACCTCAGTCCGGTAGACGACCTCTTGATTCGCGTGGAACGCGCCTTGGACCTCGACAGCGATGCGCAATTGGTCGCCTCCGTGTTGTCGAAGAAGGTCGCAGCCGGCTCTACCCATGTCGTCATCGATATCCCGGTCGGACCGACCGCGAAGATTCGCACGCCAGATGCGGCGCACGCGCTCGCCCGCCTCCTCGAGCGCGTCGGGCACGACGTGGGGTTGGTGGTGCGCCCGGTCGTCACGGACGGCTCTCAACCGATCGGCAGCGGCATCGGGCCCGCGCTCGAAGCACGGGATGTCGTCGCCGTGACCCGCGGTGACCGTGACGCACCTCACGACCTGACAGAGCGGGCGATTCTTCTCGCCGGTGAGCTACTGGAGCTCGCCGGCGCGTGCGCGACCGGGCACGGGACCTCACAAGCGCGTGCCTTGCTCGCCGACGGCCGGGCCTGGCGAAAGCTGCAGGCGATCTGCGAGGCGCAGGGCGGGATGCGCACCCCCCCGGCCAGCACGCAGCAGTTCGAGGTGACCGCGCCCGCGAGCGGGAGCATCACCGGGTTCGACTGCCGGAAGTTAGCGCGCGCGGCCAAGCTGGCAGGGGCGCCGGCGGACCCGGCCGCAGGCATCGATCTCCATGTCCGTCTCGGTCAGGGCGTGGAGCATGGCCAGCCGCTATTCACGCTGCACGCCGAGAGCCCCGGGGAACTGGCATACGCGCGCGAGTATCTCACCGCGCACACCGACGTCGTGGTCATCGGGCCGGCGCCGTGAGTGCGGTGTTGCTGGCCCTCCCAGAGAGCGCGGCCCTCGCGCGGCGGGTCAGCGAGCTCGCTGCGATGCCGCTCGGTGTCGTGGAGTCGCGACAGTTCCCGGACGGGGAGACCTATCTGCGGATCGACGCGGAGTGCGCTAACAAGAGTGTCGTCCTGGTCTGTACGCTGGACCGTCCGAACCATAAGGTTCTCCCGCTCGTTTTCTTGGCGGACGCCGCCCGCGCGCTGGGCGCCAGGCGCGTGGGCCTCGTGGCGCCGTATCTGGCCTACCTGCGTCAGGACCGCCAGTTTCGCCCCGGTGAGGCCGTGACCTCCCGGACGTTCGCGCGGCTCTTGTCGGTGTACGCGGATTGGCTGGTCACGATCGATCCGCACTTGCACCGCTACCGCGCGCTGAGCGACATCTACGGCGTACCGAACCGCGTCGTCCACGCGGCGCCCGCCCTAGCGGCGTGGATTGCCGCCCATGTTGATCGTCCGGTCCTGATCGGACCAGACGCGGAAAGCGCTCAGTGGGTGACGGACGTGGCGGATCGTGTGGGAGCTCCGAGCGTGGTGATGCGGAAGACGCGACGCAGCGACCGGGTTGTGGAGGTGTCGGCACCCGACATGGAGGCCTACCGGCAACATACGGCCGTCGTTGTGGACGACGTCGTGTCCTCTGCGCAGACGATGGTCGAGACGGTAAAGCGTCTCGTGGCCGCGGGCCTGCGTGCACCGGTCTGCGTGGCGGTGCATGCGTTGTTCTCAGACACAGCCGAGCAGGCGCTACTGGACGCAGGAGCGGCGCGGATCGCGACGACCACATCCGTGCCGCACGCGACCAACATGATCGACGTCGTTCCGCTCATGATCTCGGCCATTCGCGAGCTTGCTGACGGGTAACGAGACGGCCGGAGGCTTCGATGATGGACGCGACGTGTTGGCCGTGACGTTAACGCGGGATTCCGTAGTGTTCCTTGACCTTTGCCACGATCTGCGGATCGGTGAGCTTGTCCGTGCTCTCGACGGTCACGACGCTCTCTGACAACGCCGTCGAGCGGCTGAGCCGCTCTTTGAGCTGAAATTTGGCTTCTCCTGGCCCGAAGATCAGAACAGCCTCGGGCTGGCCAAGCTGGCTGATGACTGCGTCATAGTACCGATCAAGCTGCAGGCCGTGCCGCTCCTCGTATTTCTTTTCCCCGCCGCCCTCCTGAGAGCCTGCGTAGTGGGGGTGCGGTTCAACCGAGGATTCCAGAGTCTTGGCCGTGACCTCGTCCGCTGAGGCCGACACGATCACAGCCTTCCTGTGGTCGATCCAGATTCCCACTCTCTGCTCCATGACACCACCCAAGCAGAGTCTTCCCGATCGGCCGCGCCAGGGCAACCCAAAAAGCGTGGTCGAAACGTCACGGAAGAAGGCAGATATCACGCGCCGTGCACGCTGAGCACCGGGCAGGGGGCCGCGCGCACGACCTGCTGTGTGGTTGAACCGAACGCCGGCCGCACGTGACCCCCTCGTCCCTGCGCGCCCATGACGATGAGATCGACTCCCGTGCCGGCGACCCGCACGATTTCCCGATGCGCACGACCGATGACAACCGTACCCTCGGTGGCACCACGGGGGGACTCCTGCGCTATGAGAGCCTCCAGCCGTTCGCGCGCGTTGAGCGTCAAGTACTGCCGGTACTCCGGAACATTGAAGTGAGCGAGCGCACGTGGTTCCTCCTCCGGCAACCACTCGATGACGTAGAGCACGGTTACCGACGCGTTGGTGCGGCGCGCCAGATCCATCGCGAAGCCGAAGGCCTGCAGGGCCGCCGATGAAAAATCGATCGGGCACAGGATTCGGCGAATCGCCACATCAGAGGGAGGCGCCGCCGGCGCATGAGGTGGTACGGTCAGCACCGGGCATGGCGATGTTCGAAGCACCTTCTCAGTGACCGATCCAAGGAGAAGCCTGTTGAACCCGCTGCGCCCGTGGGTGCCCATGACCACGAGATCGGATCGCCTCGTCACAGCCTGATCCACGATGGTTGCGGCGTCCTTGCCGGCTTCGGCGACGAGGGTGACGTGAGCAGTTGGGGCGCCGGCCGCCTCCAGCGCCTGCCGGAGCCGCTCGAGCACCTCCTCGCGTGACATGGGATAGACGATGCGGACCGGGTCGTAGAGAGCGCCGGCCCGCACCTCCATGGGCTCGAAGGTCGGGACCACGTGCAATGCAGTCAGCTCGCCGTCGTACAACTTGGCGATGGCGCCGGCGTAGGCGAGCGAGCGAATTGACAGCTCGCTCAGGTCAATGGGACAAAGGACCTGCTTGAATTCAACCACGAGCATCTCCTTCGAGCCGGCCAGTGAACGGTTGTCACTGGACGTGAAAGTCCAACTGGATTGTCACAAGGACGTCGACTGGCATGTCTCCGACATGGCCGGGTGTAAATCGCCACTCCCGAACGGCCGCGACCGCTTCCTCGTCGAGCCCGCCTGGATCGAGTGAACGCGTGATACGAATCGCAAGAGGAATACCGTCGCGTCCCACGACCACTTCGAGCATCACGCTCCCCTGGATCCTTAGCCGCAGGGCTTCGGTTGTGTAGGTCGGCCTGACCTGCTTCAGCAGCGTTGGAGGGACTACGCCGCCGCCGGGACGGTATGCGCCGTCGCCGAATCCTCGGCTCAATCCCGGTCCCAGGCCGGCACCGGTTCCCGCTCCGATGCCTGTGCCCGTTCCCTCTCCGATGCCTCCGCCGAGCCCGGGTCCCTTGGAGATGTCGAGCGAAGGCCGCGCATCAGGCAGCCCCGCCAGCAACGCAGCACCAGATGCAAGCGACACGGCGTCCAGCAGCAATTCCTGAGGCGGACACGGCGCTTCCGGCGACTGCTGAGAGGCAGCCACAGGCGTGGTAAGCGGCACGTTCAGACGATCTCGCCCATTGGCTTGTGAGCGTGAAGGCGGCGCCGCCTGTCGCGTGCCGCCGCCACCTCCACCGCCACTCGGTCCTGGCATCTGCAAGAACACCACGCGCGGTAGCTGGATTGGCTGCCGACTGGAGGCCGCATCGGGTGACGTGGCGACTGGTGCTGACCGCGCCGCCATGAATAGGACCGACGTCACAACGCCCATATGAAGCAGGACCGAGACGATGCCGGCCCTGCGCACCGCCTCGGTACGTCGCGGCAAACGCGGCGCCGGCCGCACCAATTCGATGAGAGAGCGCGGCACCATTCCACGAGTGGAGGGGCAAGAGAAATGCCACGACATTGCCGGAGCGTATGGAATGACGGCCCCGGACGGGCGACTGAGTGCGCGCGAATTTCTGCCAGTGGCTGGAGCGCGAATGCCCCAACGCCGAAAAACTTCGCGGCGGTGCGGAAAAGCGCGCGATCAGACGCGCTGAACGAACATGGAGCGTCAAGTACCGCATTCACATGGGTACCGCGCGACAGAAGGCAACGGGCTTGCATTTGAGGTCCCGTGGAGAACAGTTATGACTCGAAACGTGCGACTAGTGTTTTGGGCGGCTGGTGCTCTCGCGGTGGCGTTGGCCCTGGCCATCGGACCGCTGCTTGCGGGGTATGCGCTCGCTGGAGCCTCGCTCGCCTTCATCGCGGTGTTGATGGGTATGCGTGTGGTCCGCGCAGTCGGTGACTGGCGCCTGGAGCATCCGTGGAAGTTCGGTCACAGGCGCACCCGTTCGACACCCGCGGCGGTCGAGGATCGACGCGCGGCTTGAGAGGTCGCGCGCACGTCGAATATCGCATCGTCGGTCAGCTTCATACACGCGGCACGATCAACACTGGGCACGTCGCGGTACGAGTGACGCGCGCGGTATTCGACCCAAACAGCAGCAAGTCCAGGGCCCCGCGTCCTTGGACGCCCATCACGATCAAGTCAACGCTTCGCTCGGCCGCGACCTTCAGGATCTCCCAGTACGCCGCGCCCTCGCGCACCTCGGTCTCCACGGTGCTGTACGTACGGGCGTCCTGAGGAATCAACTCGCGGAGGTGGTGCAGCGAGCGCGCCTCGGCCTCGGCTCGAACACGGTCCACGTCAAAGCCTTCGGCGAGCGGGTTCTCCCGGAGCTCCGGAGGCACTTCGATCGCATGCAGCACCGTGAGCTGCGCGTCACCTTCCTCGGCGAGTGTGACTGCGTATTCCAGCGCGCGGAGTGACCCTTCCGAGAAATCCACCGAGCACAAAATTTTGCGGAATTGTACGGGCCTGTTCACAGAGGTATCCGGCGCGAGCCGCGGCACCACCATCGTGGGGCACGGCGCCTTGCGAATCACCTTTTCAGTGACCGATCCCAGGAGCAGCTTTTCGAATCCGGACCGCCCGTGGCTGCCAATGACCAGGAGATCGGCGTGAGTGGCGTGCGCCTGCGCGAGGATTTCCCGATGTATGTCGGAGGCTTCCCCGATGCGCAAATCGAGACGCAGGTCTGACGGCCCGTGCTCGGTGAAGGTGCGCATCTCCGCCATGATCCCCGCTCGCCCTTTCTCGTCCAGCACGACCGGCGGCATATCCATGGCGGAAAAGTTCGAGAAGACGTTTAGAACCGTCAGTCTCGCGTTGTACCACCGAGCGATGGCGACGGCGTGGTCGAGAGCATGGCGAGAGAACTCCGAAAAATCAATCGGGCAGAGGATGCTGGTGATCTCGATCATTAGGCAGTCGCCTGGCACAAGCTATTCGTACCGAAGCGCCTCGATGGGGTTGAGCCGGGCGGCCTTGCGAGCCGGATAGAAGCCAAAGAACACGCCGACCGCTGCGGCGAAGCCGAATGCCAGAATCACGGCCGTCGGCGTGATCGTGGTCGACCACTGCATGACATGCGCAACGATATAGGATGCTGCGAATCCCACGCCGATCCCGAGCGTACCGCCCGCCACACTGAGGACAACCGCCTCGACCAGAAACTGCAGAAGCACATCGACGTCACGCGCGCCGACTGCGAGCCGCAACCCAATCTCCTTCGTACGTTCGGTGATGGATACCAACATGATGTTCATGATCCCGATACCGCCGACGATGAGCGATACCGCAGCCACCGCGGCAAGCAGCCACGTCATGGTGGTCGTGGTAGACGTCAGGACGGCTGCCATCTCTTCGAGCGTCCGGACCATGAAGTCGTCTTCGTCGTCGACGTCAATGTTATGGCGAGCCCGGAGCAGCTCTGCCACCTTGGTCGACAGATCCTCGAGCAGCGACGCCCGCCTCCGCAGAAATCCAGATGTTCTGTATGTGCGTAATCCCGAGCAATCGCTTCTGGACCGCGGTGTAGGGCACGATCACGACATCGTCCTGATCCTGACCCATCGCGGCCTGGCCCTTCCTGGTAAGGACGCCGAGAACACGAAAGGGCTGATTCCGGATCCGGATGACCGTCCCGGTCGGATCGGCGTCCGCACCGAAGAGCTGGTCGCGCACCACCGACCCAAGGACGGCCACCCTCGTCGCACGCGCTATGTCCTGCTCGGTGAAGAAACTGCCGAATTGCAGCGGCCACGAACGGAGGGCCACGAACTCCTCGCCCGCCCCTTGCACCTGTGTGCCCCAGTTCCCGCTCTCGGCGACCATCTGCGTGCGCAGATTGACACCAGGAGACAGATAGCGGATGCCGGCAATTTCGGCGCGGATCGCGTCCGCATCGCCCGCCGTCAGCGTCGTCGTGGCGCCCTGGCCCTGGCGTACGGGGCCGAACCCGCCAGATCCTGCCGTCACGATGACCAGGTTGGAGCCAGCGCTTCGGATTTGGGCCTCTATCGAATAGCGCGCGCCGCTGCCGATCGCCACCATCACGATCACGGCTGCGACACCGATGATCATGCCCAGCGCGGTGAGCCCCGTGCGCATGGCATTCCGTCGAAGCGCCTTTACGGCCACGACACACGTCATCAGCAGCGACATCTCTGCCTCATGCAGTCAGTGCTTCCCTGTCGGGCTCAGCCGACATCAACGAGAGATCGGCCGACGCGGTTCGCCGGTGCGCAACCGGCTGATCGCGGCGAATGCGGCCGTCGCGAAAGACAACGAGCCGCGTGGCGTATTCGGCAATATCGTGTTCGTGCGTCACCAACAGAATCGTGAGCCCGCGCTCGTTGTTGAGACGCTGGAAGATTTCCATCATTTCGATACTCGTGCGTGAGTCGAGGTTGCCGGTCGGCTCGTCCGCGAGCAACAGAAGCGGATCGTTCACGAGGGCGCGGGCGATGGCGACGCGTTGTTGCTGTCCTCCGGACATTTGATTCGGATGATGCCGCACGAAGCTGCCCAGCCCCACCGCCTCGAGGGCTGCTGTCGCCCGTGCCCGCCGGTCGCGGGCCGACACACCCCGTGAATACAGCAGCGGCAGCTCGACGTTCTCGAGCGCTGAGGTCCGCGGGAGCAGGTTGAATCCTTGAAAGACGAATCCGATCTCGTGGTTGCGGACTCGGGCCAGCTGCCGGTTCGAGAAGCTGGCGACATTGCGTCCGTTCAGGAGATACCGTCCGTTCGTCGGGCGGTCGAGACAGCCGAGCAAGTGCATGAACGTCGACTTCCCAGAGCCTGAAGGGCCGGTCAGCGCGAGAAACTCGCCGGAGTCGGCCTCCAGCGATACGCCGCGCAAGGCGTGGACGTCGACATCGCCCACGTGATAGGTCTTCGTCAAGTCACGCACCGAAATCAGCGGGTCGCTCATGGCCGCTTATGTGCCCGGAGGGCGTGAAGCGCCGGCGCCGCGGCCGCCACCGGGCGGCCGGCCACCAAATGGCAACAGCGGGGACCCTGTTGTGGATGACGTCGACGACTGCCTGCTAATGCTCGTGACGACCTCGGTACCCTCCGACAACGCTCCGGCGAGGACGGTGGTGTAGCTGCCGTCCGTAATACCCACGCGCACCGGCACCTGCTCCAGTTGTCCACCTTTGGAGACCCACACAACTGCGGGACGGCTCGGTGTCCCAATATCTGCACCGCGCACGCCGGCAGTCCCTCGCTCGTGCGGTGGTCCCAAAATCGCTCGTCCGGCCTCCGATTCAGCCGGCTGACGCCCGAACGCCGCCACCATCTCGTCTGAGGGTCGAACGCGCAGAGCGGCGTTGGGCAGGCGCAGCACGTTCGTCATCCGGGCGGTTTCCACCGTGACGTTGGCCGTCATACCCGGCTTCAACTTCAGATCACGATTAGACACGTCTATCGTCGTCACATAGCTGACGACGTTCTGCTGCACCACCGGTTCGAGGCGCACTTGCGACACCCGTCCGGTGAAGACCTCGCCAGGATACGCGTCCACGCGAAACGAGACCGCTTGTCCCGCCCGGATTCGACCGATGTCGGATTCGGAAATGCTGGCATTGACCTGCATCTCAGCGAGGTCGCGCGCGATGACAAACAACGTGGGTGCCTGCATGCTCGCCGCCACTGTCTGCCCGACGTCGACGTTCCGCGAGATGACAATGCCGGCAATTGGCGCTGTGATGATCGTGTGGGCGAGATTGACCTCGCTCTGGTTGAGCGACGCGCGAGCCTGCACGACTTGAGCGTCGGCGGCCCTGACCGAGGCGTCCGCCTGACGCGCCATCATCTCGGCCGCCTCGAGCTCGGTGGCGGGAATCAACTGCCGTTCTGCCAGCTCCTGCGCCCGCCGAAGCTTGCGTTGCGCGTCTTCACGCTGAACCGCCGCCCTCGAGGCCTCGGCCTCCAGCCGCACGAGCGACGCACGTGCCTGTTCGACCTGGGCGTCGAAAAGCGACGGTTCGAGCTCCGCGATCACCTGGCCGCGCCGCACGCGCGAGTTGAAATCCGCGTGGAGCGCCTTGATCGTCCCGGAGACCTGCGTGCCCACCTGCACCGTCGTGACCGCCTGCAGCGTCCCGGTGGCATCAACAGTTTCGATCACGTCGCCGCTCGTGACCGGCGCAGTGACAATTGTCGGCGTGTCTTCCCCCTGGGTGGACCGGTAGTAACCAACGACGGCCGCGATGATCACGACTAACACGCCAATGGCCAATGCCGATCGCTTCTTCACAGCTCTTAGAGATGGGGCACGGCGCGTGCCAGCCCCACCTGGCGGCCTGCGGTCCGCAATCGGGCCAGAACCTGCAAAGCTCGTCGTTGGAAGTGCGAACTAGTTCAGGCGCGGTGGAATTTTCACGAACTCCGATAGAACCACTGCTTCTGCAGTTCCTTTGCAGCGACGTAGACCGACGCAACGTTTCAACGGGTGGTCGGCGCGGAACATGTGTCCGACGAATACGAGAAAGACCATGACCGAGCCACGCTCTACTCGCCGCTCCGGAATTCCAGCCTCGCCTACATGTCGCGAGCATCCGGCAGCGCGAGTCGACCCATCACGAGACAACGTCGTACAGAAACCCCTTTGGCACATGCATTGCCTCAGCCGCGCCCAAACAGCAGTAACGTTCCCGGAGCCGACCGATGACCGACCTACATGCCGATCGCACGCTCGGCGCGCGCATTTGCGCCGAATATCACGAGATGCCGGGACTACGCCTGACGGTGTCCCAGGCGGCGCGTCTCTTCAACCTGGAGCTCACGCAGTGTGCTCGCCTGCTCGATACGCTTGTCGAGAACGGCTTGCTCTGGACCAATGGCCGGGAGTTTCTCGGTCCGAACGTTGGCCGCCGGCTCGCGTGATCATCCGAAGAGGATTCCACGCGGACCGGTGGGAAGTTTCACCGCAATCCGCAGCCCCCCTCGATGTCGTCGCCGTGACTGGGGAAAAACTCAGACTCGATCTGAACAAGTCCACGCGACAGCCTTCCGCTCGACCACTCAGCTGGCGTGATCGTCTGCCACGTGCATCAGCACAGGAACCTTGGCCAGCATCAACACCCGATACGCAGTAGATCCGGGCGCTCCACCCTTTTCGCCCGGTCTGTGGCGGCCCAGGACAAGGATCGGCCGCCGTGTGCTCGAAGATGCCGCCGCCTCCGCCAGTTGGACGGCGATGACGCCGGTTTCCAGCTTCGTCTGAGTAGGGACCCCACACCCAAGCGACCGTGTCACGGTGTCAAGCTGGTCGCGCGCGGCCTCGACACGATCGCGTACGGCGGTTTCCGCATGAACACGCCAGCGCATAAGGACGGGCACGTCGGGCACCACATGGATAACTTCAACGATGGTGTTCAGCGCCGCCGCGAGCCTGCAGGCAGCCTTTGCCGCCTCGATTGCAGGTTTCGAGAAGTCGAGCGCGGCGATGACCGGCCCCATGCCGGACAGGTCCGACGCGGTCGCACCTGCAGATGCGACGCGGCCAGGTGTCACGAGCACTGAAGTGTGTGCGCGCCTCAACACGCCCTCGGTCGTCGAGCCGAACACCAGGCGTTCGGCGCCCGAGATGCCATGGCTGCCGACGACGATGAGGTCGGCGCCGAGTTGTTGCGCCGTCTGAACGATCGCATCAACGGCCGGACCCGTCACCACATGGGTGTGCGGTGCAGCCCCCGACAAGGGTGAGGCGTCGGCAACGAAGCGTCCGAGCTCTTCTTCGGTATCCCGCGCGAGGTCGAATCCGGCGTGGCGTGCCCCTTCGGCCAACAGCGGGTCCTGGGCGTGCAGCACATGCAGCGCCGCACCCGTCTGGTGCGCGAGCCTGACTGCGAACTCCAAGGCGGTGCGCGACGGTTCGGAGAAATCGACAGGGGCCAGAAGCACGCGGGGAGGAATCATGGCCCTAAATCCTAATGGAGACTGCCGACAGACGGCAGACATGTGCGGCGCGAAAGTTGCTCTCGTGACCAAAAGCAGCCAATTCCGAACCAAGGCTGGGGGATGTTTCGCATGCGTGCGGAATATTCCCCAACGACACACAGGAGAAGCGGACCATGAGTACCGCGAATGTGCTCGTTGTTGATGACGAGGATCTCGTGCGATGGTCTCTCAAGGAGCGCCTCGCCCGTGACGGGCATGCCGTCACCGAAGCGGCTACCGTTGCTGGGGCGCTGGAAAAGCTCGGGACCGACGTCGATCTCGTGCTGCTCGACTTCAAGCTGCCCGATGGCGACGGACTGACATTGCTCCGCCGCATCAAGGAGCTATCGCCGGACACGCTCGTGATCCTGATGACCGCGTATTCGTCGGTGCAGAACGCCGTCGAGGCGATGCGGCTCGGCGCTTATCACTATGTGAATAAGCCGTTCAACCTCGACGAGGTTGCGCTGATAGCCGAAAAGGCGCTCGAGACGAGCCGGTTGCGCCGTGAGGTCAGAAGCCTGAGGACCACGCAGGGCCGGGAGTTCAGCTTCGACGCGATCATCGGAGCCTCGCCGGCCATCGTGCAGGCCAAGGCGCTGATGGCGCGCGTGGCCGCCAGCCCCGCGTCCACCGTGCTCCTTACGGGAGAGACGGGCACGGGCAAAGACCTGGCGGCGAAAGCGATCCACTACAACAGCGAACGTGCGGCGCGGGCGTTCGTGAACATCACGGCCTCCGCCCTTCCAGAGCAGCTCCTCGAAAGCGAGCTGTTCGGCCACGAACGCGGCGCGTTCACCGACGCCCGCCAGCAGAAGCGGGGCCTCTTGGAGATTGCCGATGGCGGCACGGTGTTCCTCGATGAGATCGGGGAGATGGCGCCGGGCCTGCAGGCGAAGCTGCTGCGCTTCCTCGAGGACAAGACGTTCAAACGCGTTGGCGGACTTTCCGACATCCGCGTCGACGTACGGGTCATCGCCGCGACGAACCGCAACCTCGAGTCCGAGGTGCTGGCCGGAAAATTCCGCGAGGATCTGTTCTATAGGCTCCAGGTCATGCCGATCACGCTGCCGCCGCTGCGCGACCGGGACGGAGACATTGCGCTGCTGGTGAACTACTACATTGACCGGTACAACCGTGAGTTCCGGAAGCGCGTGCGCGGAGCGAGGCCGGAAGCGATGCTGCTGTTGGAGCGGTACCGATGGCCGGGGAACATCCGCGAGCTTCGCAACGCGATCGAGCGCGCCATGCTACTCATGGATCGCGACTGGCTCGAGCCGGGCGATTTTGCGGGCTTGATGCGGGGAACCGGCAGCGCGCAGCAATTTCAACTGCCCGCTGGCGGTGTCAACCTCGAAGAGGTCGAGCGGCAGCTCCTGGTCCAAGCGCTCGAACGCACGAAGGGCAACCAGACACATGCGGGACAGCTTCTGGGTATCAATCGCGACCAGGTGCGGTATCGCATCGAGAAGTTCGGTCTCACGAAGCCGCAGGCACGACACACCACCGAGATGGACCTCGAATCGGCGGCGTTTGCCAGTCCAGCCTAGGACTGACCCGGTTTCATGACCGTATGGCGGGCCTTCATGGCCCGCCTGGCGCGGCGTAAAGCCGCGCCCTACGAAAGTCATGAAACCGGAGGCGTCAAACCGAGATCGCGCTCCGCTCTTCGAGGTGTGTGAGGGCGTGGACCGGCAACGTCAGCGTGAACACACTCCCTCCGGTTTCCGGTGACGACAGTGTGAGCGTGCCGCCGTGAAGCTCCGCGGTGCGCCGCGCGATCGGCAGTCCAAGCCCGCCACCACGCGCCTTGGTCGTGAAGAACGGCTCGAAGACCCGATCGCGCAGGTCCTCTGGAACCCCCGGTCCGCTGTCGCGAATCTCGATCGAGCATTCCCGGTCGTGCCGTGCAATTCCAATCGTCACGTGACCGCGGCCGTCCATGGCCTGGCGCTGCGTTCAGCAGCAGGTTGAGCACCGTCGCGCGAATCATCTCGCTGTCCGCGGTCACCGCGAGGTCGGGCCCTTCGATCGTCACTTCGACCAGTTCACCGGCCGGGTCGCGGCGCAGCAGTGAGATCGCGTCGAGCAGAAGCGGTCGGATCTGAAACGTGCTCGGGCGCGGTGGCCGCGGGCGCGCGAAGAGCATCAAATCGTTGATGAGCTCGCCGAGCGAGTCGATTCGGGCTACCACGTCCCGCATGACGGGCAGCTCGGCATCAGTGGCGGTCCGTCGCGACATCAGCACCTGCATGGCGCCCTTGATGCCGGCCAGCGGGTTGCGAACCTCATGAGCCACGACAGCGGCCATCTGGCCCAGACGGGCGAGCGCCGCCTGCTGAGCGAGGCGATCCTCAGCCGCCTTCCGTGCCGTGATGTCTGCGCGGATGGCGATGTACTGGTACGGCTTTCGTCGAGTAGTCGAGGAACGGCACGATCGTCGTGTCTACCCAATACAGCGTGCCGTCTTTGGCACGGTTGCGGATTTCGCCATGCCATACGTGTCCGCGTGCGATCGTGTGCCACAGCTCACGCATGAACGCTTTCGAGTGAAACCCGGAATTGATGATGCGGTGGTCCTGCCCGATCAGCTCCTCGCGTGAATACTTCGAGATTTCACAGAACTTGTCGTTGGCGTATGTGATCCGGCCGGTCACATCGGTGGTCGCAACGATGGCCGCGTGATCGAGGGCCCGCTTGATGTCGGCCAGCTGCTGAACGTTGGTGGACCACCTGCGCTCCAGGCGCCTGGAGTGCATGACCAGCGTCGCCGCCGCCGTGAAGACGAGCACCATCAGCGGACGATTGACGAATACGAATGACGGTGCCTCCGCGTCCCACCCGACGATCGCGTCGATGATGAGCAATGTGGTGGCGACCACGGCCGCGACGATTGGGTAGGGCCGCCAGGTGGTCCACAAGCCCACGAGGATGACTAGCACGTACAGCATGCCCACGGCGTAGACAAGTGGCTGCTGCAAGTCGACGATAAAGATCCCGATTGTTGCCACGAGTGCGCCGGCGTGAATGAGCGAATTGCGCGACCGCTCATTCGGCGTGATTGGGTCTCGCGTGTTTTTCATCGGTATACTTGAGCTTGTGTCCACAGCAACCATCCTCATCGTTGACGACGAAGCGTTAGTCCGGTGGTCGTTGCGCGAGCGACTCAGCAAGGACAACTACGACCTCCTCGAAGCTGGCACCGGGGCACAGGCCATGGCGCAACTCACACCCGACGTCGATCTCGTGCTGCTCGACTTCCGCCTGCCCGACGACGATGGCATCTCGTTGCTGCGCCGCATCAAGGAACAGAGTCCCGAGACGCTGGTGATTCTCATGACCGCTTTCTCAACGGTCGAGAACGCGGTCGAGGCCATGAAGCTCGGCGCATTCCATTACGTCAACAAACCTTTCAATCTCGATGAGGTGGCGCTGCTGGTCGACAAGGCGCTCGAAACCAGTCAGTTGCGGCGAGAGGTCCGGGCGCTCCGCACGAGCCAGAGCCGCGAGTACGGCTTCGACGCCGTCATCGGCGAATCGCCGGTCATGCAGCAGGTCAAGGGACTGCTGGCACGTATTGCGTCCAGCCGCGCGTCCACGGTTCTTCTCACAGGGGAAACAGGCACCGGTAAGGATCTGGTGGCAAAGGCCATTCACTACAACAGCGACCGGGCGGCACGAGCTTTCGTCAACATCACCTGTTCGGCGCTTCCCGAGCAGCTCCTCGAGAGCGAGCTGTTCGGGCACGAACGCGGTGCGTTCACCGATGCGCGTCAGCAGAAACGAGGGCTCTTCGAGACCGCCGACGGGGGCACCATCTTTCTCGATGAGATCGGCGAAATGACTCCGGGACTGCAATCCAAGCTGCTGCGGTTTCTGGAGGAGAAGACGTTCAAGCGGGTCGGTGGTCTGTCCGATATCCGCGTCGACGTTCGAGTCATCGCCGCCACGAACCGTAACCTCGAAGAGGAGGTCAAGACCGGCAAGTTCCGCGAAGACCTCTTCTACAGGCTGCAGGTGATGCCCGTGACGCTGCCGCCCCTCCGTGAGCGCCGGGGCGACGTTCCCCTGCTGGCCGCTTATTACATCGACCGGTTCAACCGCGAATTCCGAAAGCGCGTACGAGGGTTGAGCCCCGCCGGATTGAAGGTGATCGACCAGTACCAATGGCCCGGCAACGTTCGGGAGCTCCGAAACGCCATCGAGCGGGCGATGCTGCTCATCGATCACGACTGGCTTGGCCCCGACGATTTCACCACGCTGACCCGAACCGTTGCGCCCACACAGTTCAAGCTGCCCGCCGGCGGTGTCAATCTCGAGGAGATCGAGCGGCAGTTGCTCGTGCAGGCCCTCGAGCGTGCCAAGGGCAATCAGACGCAGGCGGCCCAGCTTCTCGGCATCAACCGCGACCAGGTTCGCTACCGGATGGAGAAGTTCGGGCTCCAACCGGCCCGGGGAACATAGCTTCGTCCCGTTTAACAAATTGCCCCCGCGAGATCCTTCTGTAGAACCACATCTGCGGCAGGTTCCCATGCATGTTGGGTCGTGAATACTGGGCATCCTGCGGTCCGCACGACGCGCTCGGCGACGCTTCCCACGAGCAAGTGGGCCATGCCCGTTCGACCGTGCGTTCCCAAGACAATCAGGTCGAAGTAGTTGTCGGCCGCGTAGTCCACGATGATCTGCGCCGGCGAGCCGAAGATCACTTCGCTCGTGACGCGGAGCGTCACCCGATCGTCGGCGGTGATTCGGTGCTTTAACCGGTCGCGTGCGTCGATGAGCCGAATACTGCGAGCTTCGGGCGGCTCGCTGACGAACAGTTCAGAACTGCTGGTTGAGACCTCTGTCAGCACATGCAACAGGTGCACGGAGGCGGCGAAACCTGCTGCCAGCCGTCGCGCACAATGAAGCGCGGCATCGGACGGTGCACTGAAATCGGTTGGCACCAGAATGCGACGGAAGCCCTTGGTGGGGGCGCGCAGGGCTCCGTTGGTGGTAAAGACAGGACACGGCGCGGTGCGGACGACCTTCTCCGCCACGCTTCCCATGAGTACGCGCGCAATGCCGCCACGGCCGTGCGTGCCCATCACGATCAGAGAGGCATCCATCGAACGGGCAGTCCGCACGATTTGCGCTGCCGGATCGGGGGCCTCGACTGCGAGGACGGCGACGTCCGGAGAACGATCGTCGGCGGTCAGCCGTTTTCGCAGATCGCGAAGGGCGGCCGGTACGCGGTCGCGTGAATCCGCTGTCGCCTGTGGCGGCGTCGAGTGCGTGCCGATCACATGCAGCAGGTGCAGCGACGCGTCGAACGTTCTTGCCAGCAGCCGCGCGTGCGACAGGGCTGCATCGGATGGTGGACTGAAGTCCGTCGGGACGAGTATCCGGCAACGCATGTCTGGCGCTCGCTGAAAGCGGTTCACACCCTCCTCAGCAGACCTTGTACCAACCCTCAGAGGGAGGCAGGCACGTGCGGCGCCGATTTTGGCGGGAAACGGGCATGCGTTTGCGCGGCGAAGGCGCGGAATTTCTCGCATCCCGCGAGATTTCGCACGGGCGGACCGTAGGTCGGACCGGGTCTGGCCCACATTCGAAGCTGATTCGCGCGGAGCACATCGGCACGGTTGTTGACATACGCCTGTGTCATGAAAAACCTGCTCACGTACAGCGCTGCGACCGTGCTCGTGTTGTCCTGCTGGTCGGCGACAACTGGAGCGCAGTCGCCGCAGGCTCCACGCGTCCTCATCGACTCGCTCGCAGGACGCGATTCGTTCGAGCTGTACTGCGCCGCATGTCATGGGAGCGATGGACGGGGCGGCGGGCCTGTTGCCGCCGAGCTGCGCACGCAGCCCTCCGACCTCACGCTGCTGGCGCGACGCAACAACGGCGCATTTCCGCGCGATGGCGTCCGCGAGTTCATCGTAGGCACGGCTCGTCCGCTTCGGGCACACGGGACGACCGAGATGCCGGTGTGGGGTCCGATGTTTCGCGTGTTCGAATCCGACGCGAGGGTGCGCGAGCGCATCGCCAATCTCGTGACGTATATCGAGCGGCTGCAGCAGCCCTCGACGGGGTCGGATGATCTCGGAAGTCAGCTGTTCCGAGCTCACTGCGCCAGTTGCCACGGGACGGACGCTCGTGGGAACGGGCCTTTGGCTGAACACCTCCGCCACACGCCTCCGGACCTCACCCAGTTCGCCAAGCGCAACGGAGGCACGTTTCCGAGCGAGCTGATACGACGCATCATCGACGGACGCGATGTGCCCGTCCACGGGGACCGGGACATGCCGGTCTGGGGCGAAGCCTTCAAAGCGGTGGCGGGCTCCAATGCAGCGGCCGTGAAGGCCCGCATCGACGCCGTCGTTCGTTACCTCGAAGGTATTCAGGAACGTTCGCTGTAAGCGAATTCGGGCCACGAAGAGCACTTCGTGATCTTTGTGCTCTTTGTGGCCACCACTGGACAGGAGCGGGAGCTGCGGAAAATTCCCAGCCGCACGCAATAGTCCTCAGCGCTATCAGTTCCGTCCCGCGAATCGAGCCAATTAATCGTAAGCAACAAACGGGAATCGGCTTCTTACTGAACGTCGTTCCGTGGCACCACTGTTGCCTCCGACATCAGGGAGACATCACACCGAGGTAGACCAATGCGACGAATGGGAGTACCAATCATCCTGGCAACGACGGCGCTCGTGCTTACGGGGTGCGCGACGATGAACGTCAGTTCGCACGTGCAGGCCGGCGCCGACTTCACGCAATACCGAACTTTCGAGTGGGGGCCAGCCGATGCGCTGCCGACCGGCGACCCCCGGCTGGATCGGGATCCGTTCTTCCAGGATCACGTGCAGGGCGCGATTGAGAAAGGGCTCGCGAGCAGGGGATTCGCGAGAGTGTCCACCGGCGCGCCAGACCTGCTTATCCACTACCACGCGAACATCAGCCGACGCATTGATATCAACCGGCTGGACCGCGAGCGTGGCTACTGCTACGACGATGCTTGCGGTGTCCGGACCGTGGAAAAGGAGGCCGGCACCCTGGTACTCGACGTCATCGACGCTCGAACGAATCGCCTCGTCTGGCGCGGTTGGGCGCAGCACAGCGTCGAGGACATGCTCCGCGACCGCGATCGGATGGAGGAACGGATCAACGACGCGGTCACTCGCATGCTGGAACAACTTCCAACCGGCCCCGCATTTCAATCGAGCGCGTTCTCTGCGCACATAGGAGCACGCTAATGCGTCCGCTGCGGTTTGCATCGATTCTCGCCGTCGCGTGGGCAACGCTGGCGCTGGCTGGCTGCGCGACGATGCGAGTGGGCTCGTTCGTCGAGCGGGGAACCAACTTCACTGTTTACCGGACGTACGCGTGGGCTTCTGATGCGCAGCTGAGCACCGGAGATCCTCGTCTCGATAACAACGAGTTCTTCCAGACGCGCCTACGGGCTGCCGTCGAGAAAGGACTCGGCGCACGGGGGCTCGAGAAGGCGGAGTCCGGCCAGGCTGACGTCGTACTGCATTACCACGCGAGCGTGACCCAGAAGGTGGATGCAGGCGGGGTCGATGAGAAGTATGGCTACTGCGAAGACTGCAGCCCTTCGGTGTTCGACGCCGGCACCCTGACACTCGACGTGGTGGATGCCCGTACGAACAAGCTTGCATGGCGCGGCTGGGCGGAGAGCACGTTCGACGGGGTCGTCGACAACCAGCAATGGCTCGAACGCCGAATTGACGAAGCGGTTGCCCGGATACTCCAGACCTTTCCAGTCGGGCGGCGTCTGTAGCGACGACATGACCGCAGGGGCGCTGGAGCCCCTGCGGTGGGCGGGCCCTTTCGCGATCTTCGTGTCGCTCGCGACCCTCGTGCCCTTCGCGACCTTCGCGCCTTCGTGCTACCCTGTCGGCCTCCACTCTTGCCGATGAGGGACTGATGCCAAAGACAGTAATCGCACGCCTACCAGTGACGGTCGTGGTGGCGATGCTTGTTGGACTTGCAGCCCACGCCGTGGGCGCACAGCAGCCGGCGGTCGAACGAAAAGTGCTACTTCAGCAGGATGTCACGATTCCCGGCTACCAGAACGTGCTCGTCGCCGTCACGATTCCAGTTGGGGGACGAGAAGGTCGCCATACCCATCCTGGAACGGCCGTCGTGCATGTAATAGACGGCGTTCTGACGCTCGACCACGACGGCCGGGCAACGACAACATATAAAGCCGGCGAAACGTTCTATGTCGACGCCGGACAAGGTGCATGAGGGCATCAACAAGGGAAGCGCCCCTGTTCGAGCCATTGCCAGCTTCGTCGTCGAAAAAGGCAAGCCGCTGACGACGCAGGCAAAGTAATGGATTTGTGATTTGGATTTCGCCCAGCTCCTTCTCGGACTCGTAGTCCTGCTCGTCTCCCTCACGGTGCACGAAGCCGCACACGCCTGGTCTGCCGACCGGCTGGGCGACCCGACGGCCAGAGCACTCGGGCGACTTTCGCTCAATCCGGCTGTGCACATCGATCCGATCGGCACGATTCTGTTTCCGTTGATCGCGATGGCCACGAATCTGCCGCTCATCGGATGGGCGAAGCCCGTGCCGGTGAATCCCGCCCGGCTCGGGGGCAATTGGCGCCAGAAGTTCATGGTGATCGCCGCCGCCGGCCCCGCCAGCAACCTTCTGCTTGCGGCGTGCATCGCGGTCGTCCTTCGTATCGCGCCAATTGGCGACATCGACGTCGATGCCACATCGATCGCCTGGCGTCTCGTTCAGGCACTTGCACTTGCCGTTCAACTGAACGTATTCCTGGCGCTGTTCAATATGGTGCCTGTTCCCCCTCTCGACGGAGGGAACGTTCTGGCGGGCCTGCTGACTGGACAGATGGCGAGAGCGTTCGATCAGCTGCGACCGTGGGGCTTTCTGATCTTGTACGGTCTGATGCTGACAGGGGTGCTGTGGACGATCATCGATCCGCCGGCGTCGCTGCTGCTGTCGTGGCTGCTATGAGGTACCGCTTCAGTCGAGCCCGTATCCCATATTCATCGCTGCACGTGCTTCCCGGAGCGTTGCGTCTGCAGCGCGGTTCGCTTCGGCGATGCCTCTGCTGAGCGTGTCTCGAACGACGTCGGGCGCATGACGCGCCAGGTCGGCGCGGCGGGCGCGAAGGGGCGCCAGCGTGTCGTTGAGCGCGTCGGTGACGAGTTTCTTGAGCGATCCGCTGCCTCCATCGCCGATCCGCGTCGCGATGCTCTCGGGCGCCTCGCCGGTGGACAGGGAGACGAGCAGCAGGAGGTTCGCGACCTCCGGACGCCGAACCGGATCGTAGGTGATGTGTCGATCGGTATCGCTCTTGGCCTTCTTGACCAGCGCCGCAGTCTCATCGGCCGTCGCGCGCAGCATGATGGCGTTATTGCGGCTCTTGCTCATCTTCTGATTGCCGTCGAGGCCGAGGATCTTTGGGGCCTCTGACAGGAGCGCCTCCGGTTCGGGAAACACTGGCGGGCGATCTTCGCAGAATCGCTGATTGAAGCGTCGCGCGATCTTGCGGGTGAGCTCGAGGTGAGGGAGCTGATCCCGGCCAACAGGAACCACATTCCCCTTGCAGAACAGGATGTCAGCGGCCTGGTGCACCGGATACGTGTACATCGCGGCGTTGACGTTCGTCAGGCCCGCCGCGTCGATTTCTTCCTTGACGGTCGGGTTGCGGTCCAGCTCGCCCATGCCGACCAGTGTCAGAAACGGCACGAGAAGCTGATTCAACGCGGGGACGTGGCTGTGACAAAAGATGTGCGTGCGGCCGCTCGCGGGATCGAGCCCGGCAGCAAGATAGTCGAGCACCAGCTCGCTGACGTTCTCGGGGATGGCGTCAACTGAGTCGCGATCGGTGAGTACCTGATAATCGGCAATGACGATGAACGTTTCGATGCCGAGCTGCTGCAGCTCGACGCGGTTCTTGAGAGATCCGAAGTAGTGACCGATGTGGAGGGGCCCCGTAGGCCGGTCGCCTGTCAGCACGCGATAGCGCTGCGGGTTTTTGAGGAAATCCGCGCGAAGAGCCTGTGACCGGCGGACGGCTTCTTCGAAAGTGCCGGGAACGGCGGCGTTCGTGATGTCACTCATCGGCGAAATCGAATTACTATCATACGCACGAGCGCATGCTGTTTCACCGAATTGCAGAGGGCTGATTGCAGGATATCGACTTCGAATCTTCCCCTGACGCGTATCACGTCAAGCTCGACGCCTTCGAGGGTCCGCTCGATTTGCTGCTTCACCTCATTCGCAAGAACGAGGTGGACATCTATGACATTCCGATCGCGCTCATTACCCGGCAATACCTGGAATACATCGATCTGATGCAGGAACTGAACCTCGACGTGGCCGGGGAATTCCTCGTCATGGCGTCGACGCTCATTCACATCAAGTCGCGAACGCTCCTGCCGCGTCCGGACCCGGCGCAGGAGGACGGTGAACCTGAGGAGGATCCGCGGGAGGCGCTGATGCGCCGCCTGCTCGAGCACCAGAAGTTCAAAGCGGCGGCAGGACTGCTTCACGACTGCGAGACGCTGCGGGGCGCGCAGTTCACCCGTGCGGACGCCAGTGTGTCCGAGGCTGCCGGCGATCCATACGAGCCGGAGCTCGAGGTGGATCTCTTCAGTCTGCTCGCGGCGTTCCGAGGTGTCCTCGAACGCGCGAGCCGCCGACCGCCGATGGTGCTGCCGCCGGATCAGATTTCGATGGAAGAACGCATCCAGGAATTGCTGTCCCGCCTGTCGGACACAGAGGCGTGCGGATTCGAAGACCTGTTTGCCGACGGCGATGGTTCGCGTTCATTCGTGATCGTCACGTTTCTTGCGCTGCTCGAGATGATTCGGCTGAAGCTCGTTCGCATATTCCAGTTGGGCAGTCTCGGCGCGATTCGGGTGTACAAGCGAACGAGGCCGGCCGACGCGCCGCACCCGATCGGCGACCCGCAAAGCGCATGATGACGCGCCTGTAACCTTGTGCTTTGTTGAGCGATATGTCCCAAGAGAGTCAGACTGGAGCGGCGTCGGCCGAGCTGAAGGCGATTGTCGAAGCGCTGATCTTTGCCTCGCCGGAGCCGATCACGTCGAAGACGTTGTTCAAGCTCCTGGCCGACGAACCAAAGGAGGACATCGCGGCCGCCGTCAAGGCTTTGAAAGCCGAGTACGAGCAGCGGCCGGGCCTTCAGTTCGTCGAGGTGGCCGGGGGCTACCAGATCGTGACGCGCCCCGAACTGCACGAATGGGTGCGGCGGCTGTTCCACGAGCGTGCCGCGCAGAAGCTCACGCTGCAGGGACTCGAGACGCTGGCAGTCATCGCGTACAAACAGCCGGTCACCGCGCTGGAGGTTTCAGAAATCCGCGGCGTCAACACATCGGGGGTTCTGTCGACGCTTCTCGAGCGCCACCTGATCAAGATCGTTGGACGCAAGGATGTCGTTGGTCGTCCCTTTCTGTACGCAACGACGCAGGAATTCCTGATACGGTTCGGCCTGAATGATCTGGCAGACCTCCCGAAGGTTGACGATATGGCAGAAGCCCTCGGCTTCGACCCGCCGGCAGGACTCACCGAAATCGCCCCGCGCGAAGAGATGCTGCCCCTCGAGGAAGACGATCAGTCCACGCCGCTCCCGCCCGCCTCGTCGTAGCGCGCAGGCTTCAGCCTGCGCGTCGCCCAGTCATCTTTGATCTGCGCTTCGCGCTGTCACTTGGGCCTGCGCGTGCGCGCTTGTCGCTTTGATCTGCGCGTTTCCTGCGTGGAAGCGGCATCCGGGGCCTGACACGAACTTCACGCAGCGCCTGCACCTCATCCGGCGTCAATTCTCTCCATTGACCAGCTTTGAGGCGACTATCGTGCAGCGGACCAATGCGGACGCGACGCAGCGCGCGTACTGGATGCCCAATCGCTTCACACATCCGTCGCACCTGCCGGTTTCGTCCCTCACGAATGGTCAGCCGCAGGGCGCCTTCTCGATCGCGTCTCGAACTGAGCAGCACAACATCGGCGGGGAGGGTTCGGCGACCATCCAGCACGATGCCCTTCCGGAGTTGTTCGAGCGCTTCGGCGTTGGGCGTGCCGGCGACCTGCACCTCGTAGGCTCGTTCAACACCGTGCCGTGGATGGGTGAGCTGCGCAGCGAGGTCTCCATCATTCGTCAGCAGCAGCAGACCCTCGGAGTCGTAATCGAGCCGCCCTACGGGGTACACGTATTCACGCACGTCGCGCAAAAGATCGATCACCGTCGACCGACGCTGCGGATCCGAGCGGGTGGTCACATATCCAGCTGGTTTATTCAGGAGGATGTAGCGGATGCGCTGCGGCGGTCTCAAGCGACGGCCGTCTACGCGGATGTCGTCTTGCGCCGGGTCGGCCTTGGTCCCCATCATGCGCACGGTTTCGCCATTCACCGTTACGCGTCCGTTGGCGATCAGTGTTTCGGCGGCGCGTCGGGAGGCAACCCCGGCCTGGGCAAGAATTTTCTGGAGGCGTTGCTGCATGGTCCTCGCGCAGGCTGAAGCCTGCGCTCTACCTCTATCTCTCAAGTATGTCTGCCCAGAACGCCACGATCTTCCAGCCTTCGGTGGCTGCGGCGGAGCGGTCGAGCTCAGCGTGCGTGATGATGGGACTCAGCAGCACGCGCACTTGCGCCCCCTTCGAGCGTAGATAGTTTCCGAGCACCACGGACTCCGCTGCCGGAATCACGGTGTCCTCGTCGCCGTGCAGCAGGAAAACCGGCGCCGACGGCACTGACGACGCGCGCTCGGGCGAAGCGGCAGGATCCGCCTGCAGTCCTAGATGCGGAACGAGAAGGGACCCGAGCGCCTTGACGTTGCGCTCGTTGACATATTTCAGGTAGGTCGCAGATGGTTCGGGGAGCTCTTTCGCCATTTCACGAGCCTTTGCAAACGTGGCGTTTGCCTGCTTCATGTCGACGAGCGTCAGTTGCGATGCCAGCAGGAACGTTCCGATTCCCGCACGCAGCGGCATGACCTGCTCGGGCGGAACCATCCGGTCCGCCGCGGCATAGAGGATGACTGCGACGCCGTAGTCGTGCGGCGGGATGGTTGCCACGCCCGGCGCATGCACCGCTTCGCCAGTCGCGAGGTAATGGAGCACTCGACCGAGATCGCCGTGGCCGCCAAACGACACGACATAGGCGACCTTGTCGCGAATGGACGGCCGGCCGGCCGCTACAATCGAAAGACCGCCGGCAAAGCTAATCCCGATCATCCCGACTCGTCCGTCGGGCGCCAATTCCGGCTGAGAAGCCATCCAGGCCGCGGCGTCCTCGATGACGTCCGCGGACCGCGCGGTGATCTGATACGCCATGAGGTCGGGCAGCGCCATCGTCATGACGGCGACGCCGCTGCCGGCAAGATCATGGGCGAGCGCGGTGAGACGAGGCTCCGCGATTCCCATCGAATGCACGCCGGGGATGAGCAGCACGGAGCGACGCACCGTTCCTTCAGGTCGATAGAGCTGCGCCTCAACCTCGCCTTGTCGTACGGGCACTCGATGGCGCGGCAGCACTGTCACGTCCCGCGCAACAGCATCGGCCAGACGTTCGAGGGGGCCGCCGACGTTTCCAACTCGTACGAAGAGCGACGCTGCACGAACGTACGGCATCGCGAAGTACGCGCTCGCGGCAACGATGACTGCTACAGCGAAGAGCGTCGAGTACACGAACGAAACGCATCGAAGCCGCATGTTACACTGAAGCACCTTCGCACTCTCGCACCTCGCACCATCGGACGCACCATCGCACCATCGCACGTCGCACCCTCGCACTTTGACGTCGTTGTGATTGTCCGTGACTAAACGTCTCATCATCGCCATCGACGGCCCCTCAGGTGCGGGCAAGGGCACTGTCTCGCGCACAGTCTCCGAGCATCTTGGTTACCGGCACATCGACACCGGCGCGATGTACCGTGCGATCGCCTGGAAAGCACGGATGGAAGGCATCGTCCTTGACGACGAGCAGACCGTTGCAGCGCTTGCGCGACGGGCAGCCCTTGTGGTGGAAGGCGGTGTGGTGTCAGTCGACGGCTACGACGTGACGCGTGAGATTCGCACGCCGGAGATGGACCAGGCGGCGGCAGCGGTCGCGCGTCTGCCGAACGTCCGCCAGATCCTGGTCGAACGTCAGCGCAAGGAAGGCGTGAGCGGCGGCGTGGTGATGGAAGGGCGTGACATAGGGACAGTGGTGTTTCCGGATGCAGACGTGAAAATTTATCTGGACGCGACGCCCGAGGAGCGGGCGCGGCGTCGCGCCAACGATCCCGCCCACACGGGAAGTCAGGCAGGCCAGGCGGCCGTCGCTGCAGCGATTCAGGCGCGGGATAAATCCGACACGACGCGGGCAGCGTCGCCGCTCACCATCGCCGCGGATGCTGTCCAGATCGACACCACTGGCATGCCTATCGCCGCCGTCGTCGATCGGGTGCTGATGCTCGTGCGGCAGAAGCTGCGCGCTTGAGCCGCATCTCTTCGTAGGCTTGCAGCGGAGTGATCCGCATGGATACCGCCTGGACGATGGCGGCGATTCGTGCGGCGCGAGTGTCTTCTCGTTTCGCGCCTTGCAGCCAAAACAGGAACTGCTTCTGCCTGGCAGGTGTGTAGGCGCGCCACTCTTTCTTCGCGACCGGGTTGGCGGCGAGGGCCTTGCGGAGTTCCGGCGGGATCTCGAGCGCTTCCGACGCAGCCAGCGTGTCCCACGTTCCGGTCTCCCGGGCGCGCGCGATGGCAGCTTCTCCGGCCGCTGTCATCAGACCTCCCGCGCGCAGACGTTCGACGCGTTCCTTGTTCGACTGTGCCCAGGCGCTCTTCGCTTTACGTGGCGTGAACAGCTGCTTGTAGAAGCGTTCGTCCACCGGGTGCATGAGGCTATCCACCCAGCCGAAGCAGAGCGCTTCTTCGACAGCGTCGTTGTAGCTCACGGTGGAAAGGCCCGTGTGCTTCTTCGCAAAAACCAGCCAGACGCCCGAGGAGACGGCGTGATGCTCCTGCAGCCACGACCGCCAGTCGCGTCGCGACCTGGGCCGGAACTTCGCGTATTCAGTGGCTGCTCGCTTAGCGATCCTTGTAATCCTCCGACGAAGCAGGGTCGAGCTCCCACCGTTTCCGATCGCGTTTCGAAATCTTGGCTTCGCCTTTGAGTTCCTCGTTGTCCTCGTATTGCACGCCGACGGCGCGGCCGATGTCATCGACGATGTCCTGGTCGGGCGTCGGATTGTCGCCTCCGGGCGCTTCGTCGCCGACGCTGTAGGCAGATTCCCAGTCGGCGTCGATGTCACCGCCGGTCATCGCCGGCCCCGTCTCAGTGTGCTGGACCAATCGCTCATGAAGCTCGCGTCTGCCGCTGCGGGCCGCCGATGCGGTGCGGTCGAGTCCGAGCGAGGATGGCGGCGTTGGCACCACGTCGTCGTCGAGAACGATTCGGCGTTCACGATCGAGCGAGGGAGCCTTGCGTGCAACGAAAGTCGATCGAGTGGCTGCGCGCGGTGCGGTTTTGCGCGCGCGCGCGGTTTTTCGCGATGCGCGCACAACGCTCTTTCGCGTGGCCTTTCTACGTGCAGTCGTGGCCCCTCGCGGATGAGCTCGCTTGGCCGACGCTTTCCGCGCCGCCGTCTTGCGCGCTGCACCCGCCCGTCTCGTCGAAACTTTGCGAAGGCGCGCCTGCTTGGCCACGCGTGCCCGAGTTGGCCGCGCCGACGACTTGCGTGCGGCGCTTTTCTTGCTGGCGGTGACCGCGGAACGACGGCGTGCACCCCTCGTACCGCTGCGCTTTGCTGCCTGCCTGCGCCGAGCCGCCCGGGGCGTCTTGCGTCTGGCCATTAGGTCATCCTTTCGTTGGACCGATACCGGTCCCGCTTACCTTGACAGTTTCCGATAAGTGACGTATCCTCTGTGTCTTATCGGCGAAGGACAAATGCCTACAGTGGGGTTCCGGTGCAAGACTCGGGTCACCCCGGGGCTGCAGCGGTTCCCACCTTCGACCTCGCTCGACGCTTTGTCAGCGGGGGGCGCGTGCATCAGCCTTCGACTCCCTTCGAATTGCCCTGAGCGGTCGCCCCGAGCCCGTCGTGGGGTCGAAGAAGGTCGAAAAGCATGCTCGTCTCCAACGCCGTTATAGCCGCGGGAAGCCGGTCCCCGCAAGCCTTCGATTCTCAGGCCTCTGTGGCCTGGCGACGTTGAAGGTTGATAAGCCGGCACGGTGAGCGCACCGGCATCGCCCGGGCGACATCAGAAAGCAAGGAGGACGCGCGCGGAATGGCGAACGTAGAACACGGGTTGATCACACCCGAGAAAGTGGGTGAGCAGCCCGGAGCACCGGTACGCAGCAGTACACGCGCCGGCAAGGCTGCGGGCCCAGCTGTGAAACCGCTGCATCACGAGGGGATGGATCCGCAGGAGTTTGCGGCCATGCTCGGCATTTATGACGACAGCTTTCGGAACATGGCGGAAGGCGAGGTCGTCAAAGGCACCGTCCTCCAGGTCACCGAAACCGACGTCGTAGTTGACGTCGGCTACAAATCCGAAGGCCTCATCCCAATCAGCGAATTCCTCGACGAACACGGCCATGTCACCGTCCAGTCGGGCGACATGGTCGACGTGCTGCTCGAACGCACCGAGGATCGCGAAGGCAAGATCGTGCTCTCGCGCGAGAAGGCCGAGAAGATGAAGATCTGGGACGAGGTCGAGAAGGCCTACTCCGAGAAGAAGGTCGTCATCGGCCGCGTGATTGAGCGGATCAAGGGCGGGCTGGCAGTCGATATCGGCGTCCGCGCGTTTTTGCCCGGTTCGCAGATCGACATCAGGCCCGTACGAAACCTTGACGCGCTGAAGGGGCAGGAGCTCCGGATGCGGGTGATCAAGGTCAACAAGAAGCGCGGCAATATCGTGCTCTCCCGCAAGATCCTCCTCGAGGAGGAGAACGCCGAGAAGAAGAAGACCACTCTCGAGACGCTTGCGGAAGGCAAGGTCCTCCGCGGCACGGTGAAGAACATCACCGACTACGGCGCCTTCATCGACCTCGGGGGCATCGACGGCCTGCTCCACATTACCGACATGTCGTGGGGACGCGTCGGTCACCCGTCGGAGCTCTTCAAGGTGAACGATGAAGTCGATGTGGTCGTGCTGAAGTACGACCCGTCGACCGAACGCGTTTCGCTGGGCCACAAGCAGCTTGTTCCGGATCCCTGGGCTACCGTCCAGGATCGGTATCCAGTCGGCGCGCGGATGAGCGGCAAGGTCGTCAGCGTTACCGACTACGGCGCCTTCGTGGAGCTGGAGCCGGGTGTCGAGGGTCTCATCCACGTCTCCGAGATGTCGTGGAGCAAGCGCGTCAAGCACCCCTCGAAGATCCTGAACGTCGGCGACTCCGTTGAAGCGATGGTGCTTGGCGTGGATCAAGCGGCGCGCCGCATCTCGCTCGGTCTCAAGCAGGTTGAGAGCAACCCATGGCACGAGCTCGTTGAGAAGTACCCGGTGGGGACGCGCATCAAGGGCAAGGTTCGCAACCTCACCGAGTTCGGCGCGTTTGTCGAGGTCGAGGAGGATATCGACGGCTTGATTCATATCTCCGACATGTCGTGGAGCAAGCGGGTCAAGCATCCATCGGAAGTTCTCAAGAAGAGCGACGTCGTGGAGGCGATGGTGCTCAGCATCGACGCTGAGAATCAGCGGCTGTCTCTGGGCCTCAAGCAGCTCGCCACCGATATCTGGGACGACTTCTTCAGCCGGCATCACGTCGGAGACACCATCGAGGGCAAGGTGACGCGGATGACCAACTTCGGTGCGTTCGTCGAGCTCGACGACGGTATCGAGGGTCTCATCCACGTGTCGGAATTCGACGACTCACACGGCGGCGAGAAGATCGATCTCCAGGTGGGCAACGTCTACCAGATGAAGATCATCAAACTGAGCCCGCAGGAGCGGAAGATCGGATTGAGCATCCGGGCGACTCAAGTCCGACGACTACCGCGCCGACTGGGAAGCCTACTCGACCTCGGAGGGTACGGGAACCGCGACGCTCGGCGATCACATCAAGAACAGATAGGGGGAAGGGTCCTTCCCCCCGTCCACCTTGTGAGGATGCAGCAGTGAATACACCTGGCGGCAGCATGACGAAAGCTGAGCTCGTGGAGGAAGTGTCGCGGGTGTCCGAGCTCACAAAGAAGCACTCCGAGGTGATCGTCGACACCGTGTTCAAGAGCATCATCGATGCTCTGCACCGCGGTGAGAAGATCGAGTTGCGCGGGTTCGGCAGCTTCCGGTTGCGGAAGCGTGAGCCTCGAAAAGGGCGTAACCCGAAAACCGGCGACAAGGTTGATGTGCCGCCCAAGAAGGTGCCGTATTTCAAGCCTGGCAAGGAGCTGAAGGATCTCATCAACCGCCAGCAGTCCGCAGAAGCGGCGGCGGTACCGGCGCCGGCCGCGCCCGCGGCCGACAGCGCGATGGTGTAGCACGTAAGGCAAAGTCAAGAGTCAAAGGTCAAAGGAGTTCCTTCTGGCCTTCGTTTTGACTTTTGCCTTTTCACTTTTGACTTCCCAATGGACCGCCTCTGGTCGCCCTGGCGGCTCGAGTACGTCGCCGGCGGTAAGCCCAAGACCGGCTGTATCTTCTGCGAGGCGACCCGCGAAGGCGAATCGAGTTCGCTCATCGTCTTCAAGGGCAACACCTGCTACGTCATCCTGAACCTGTATCCGTACAACAACGGCCATGTGATGGTGGTGCCGTACCGCCACCTGGCGACGTTCGGAGCTCTCTCAATCGAGGAGCTCACTGAGATCGGTGTGCTCATTCAGCGCGCCGAGGCGGCACTCATGGAGGCGTACCAACCGCACGGCTTCAACATCGGCGTAAATCTCGGCAAGCCGGCCGGTGCAGGCGTGCTCGATCATCTGCATGTGCACATCGTGCCGCGTTGGAATGGCGACACGAATTTCATGACCGTGGTCGGCGAGATGCGCGTGCTGCCTGAAAACGTCGGTGCAAGCGCCGAACGCCTCAGACCCATCTTCGAGCGGCTTTCCCGCGTCTGATCCGTCCTAAAGTCCGACTCCGCGAACAGGACCCTATTTCGCGGCGTCCGCATACGTCATAACAGGACATCAACTGACACGAACGACGAAAATTATCGTATTGACAACTTTTAGTGCGACACTGCTCGACGTTTACTCGAGTTTGCGACGCGCAACCGAGCCCTCGACCCCGCGCCTGAGAAGGCACCATCGATATCGAATTTCGCAGCGCGTACCTCAGCCGTGGCTTGGGTCGCATAGTCGTTCGTCCACCGGGTAGAACGATGGGAGAGGCTATTCGATGAGCGAGGTGCTGATTGTCGAGGACGAAGCGCCGATTCGCCGGCTGCTTCACAGATGGATCGATGCCGAGGGTGTAAGCGCAGTGGAGGCGGAGAGTGCGGAGCAGGGATTGCTGCTCGCCTCAGAGGAGTTTCCGGCCGTAGCCTTCTGCGACATCAACCTGCCGCGCGGCCAAAGCGGCTTCTGGCTCGTCGAGCAACTGCATCGCCTGCATCCGGAAACCTCGGTTGTCGTAACCACCGGCCTCCACCGATTCGACGCCGCCGTCACCGGTCTGCGCGCGGGTGCGACGGACTACATCGTCAAGCCGTTTACGCGCGATCGATTCAGAGAAGCATTGCAGCGCGGGCTGACGGAGCACCAGTCGCGAAAGGCTGCTCTCGCCACGCAAGGCCATCAGACTCCCGGCCCGCAGGAAGAAAGACCGGCGGGCGCGACGGCAGCGCTTCTGTCGGTTCTCCGCGTGGACCACGAAGAGGCGGTGGACCATGCGGGACGTGTGTCGGGAGTGGCGGTGGCGCTCGCGCGGGCAATGAACGTTGGCGAGGGCATGGCCGCAGACATCGAGCACGCCGCAATTCTGCGGAACATCACGCGGCTCGATGTTCATGCCATCGGCCGGCAGGTGCCGTTTCTCGCAGCCGCCAGCACCATAACTGCTGCGGTGCAGGAGCACTTCGACGGCACCGGATTTCCGCTTGGGCTTTCCGGCGACCGGATTCCGCTCGGCTCGCGAATACTAGCGGTTGCCGAGGCTTGGGATGAGCTGGTGTCGGGCTCGGTGCATGGCAAGCTGGCGCCCGCTCAGGCGATAGAGCTGTTGCGCGGCGAGCGTGCACGCCAGTTCGATCCCGCCGTGCTCGAGGTTCTGCCGGATATCCAGGCCGAAATCCAGGGGACCTGAAGGTGCCCAGGGTTATCACCCGACCTACAATTTCAGTGTGAACTTCGATCTGAACGACCTTGAGGCCGAGTGGCGCGAAAAGGGCGCGGCACTCGGTCGTCAGATCGGTCGCGATGCGACGGCCCCAACCATCGTGAACGGGGCGGCCAGGATCGGGCTGCTCGATCCGGCAGGCGATCTGTCTGCGGTGACGGTGGCCGTGCAGACGCTTGCGGGCGAAGTGCCCGCTGCCGGTGTCGTCCTCGCCCTGCATTGCGGAACGGCGTTCGCGATGGCGGGCGACCGCCGATTTGCGTCGCTCTTCACCGGCGACAAAGTCGTGGCAGTCGGATTGTCGTCCGACGACGCTCCGGTGGAGGAAGCTGGTCGTCTGTCTGGTCGGGCGCCGTGGGCAGCGCCCGTAACCGAGCGGGGGATCGTCGTCGTCAGCCCAAGGGGCAACACCGAACGGCTGGCCTACGCCGTTGCCCTCGACGCACCGGGAGTGAGCGTTGAGGCCATCCAGACGGCGGCACTTGCCGGGGTCGTGTGTGCACATGTGACGCTCGATCGCGCCGCGTGCGAGCCGATCGGCGCGACGCTCCCCATCATGACCCGCATCCGCATTCTCATGGCCGCTGCGGGCCTCGGCATGGGCAGGCGCGCGCTGCGAGAGGCGCTCACAACCGCGCGCACCGCCCACACGGCGGCGGCTGGCGAGCAGACGGTGCAGGGCCTTTTGGCTGACGCGGCGACGGAGCTGGATGCCGCGATGCTCATGACGTGGAAGGCTGCGACCGCAGAGTCGCTGTCGCTCGCAGACGCATCACTGGCCAAACTCATGGTCACCGGAGCGGCTCAGCGTGCCGTGGAGCGCGCGACACAGGTCGTGGGCGTCGACAGCTTTCAGCGCGGTCATATCATCGAGCGGCTGGCGCAGGACGTCCGGGCGCTCGAGCTGTTTGCGGGCCGGACCGAGGCGCTGCGAGCGGCTGTCGCGGAAGAGCTGTACGCGTCGTAGGATTGCCGTCGCCCACTGCGTGGGCTCAGGGCTCGTCAGTTCATGACGACGAACGCCTGGCGAGGAGCAGGGCGGCGAAGCCGGGGAAAAAGGCTGCTGTCCACGCAGCAAAATGCACTGCGTAGTCCCATCCTTCAGGGTTGAATGGTCTCCATATGCCGGAGATCAGGTAGAAGGCGAGGCCTGACGCAACTGCCGCAATCAAGCCGCGCGCCGACACGGCACCAGTCGACCCTCTTCTACTGAGCCACGCGTAGAGGAATGCGAGCGCTACCCAGGTGCCCGCCCAGGCGACGAACATCGCTGCGAAGCCTGCGACGGGCGCGAGCAGGTAGTACACGGTTGCGGCAGCCGCACCGATCGCGACGCCGCCAACCGCGCCCTGAAGAGGCCGACTCGCGATAAGTCCGATTACAAATCCGATTGCGCAGAAGAGCAGCGCACCGTGCGTGACCCCGTAAACGGTCTCGTGACGCTCGATCCATGTCGCCCACACGAAGTCGCCAGCAGTGCTGACAGCAGCGATGGCGATCGAGCAGCCGAGCGCAGTGGTAATGCCTCGCATCGCCTGTCAGTCGGGAAGCTCTGCCTGCTTCGGCTCGGGCAGCCAGCGGCTCGCGGCAACACCGATGATGTATGCGGCCGTGCCCACGACGGCCGATGCGTACGCAAGACGTACCGGGACGGACCCGCCCGGCATTGCTGTGACGAGCTGCACCGTCACGAGAGCTGCCATCGTCCCCAGCATCCGGCCGCCGACATTAGCCGCGAAGCTCTCGCCGGTTCCGCGAAGATACGTGGGGTAGACGCGTGGCAGATAGTTCCCCCAGAAGCTGAATTGTGCGATCGTCGCCAACCCGACGACGAAGATGCCCCACTGGGCAAGCGACAGCCCCATGGTCGGCGTGAGTAGATACACGATCGGCAACAGAATCAGTCCTGGAATCTGAAACACCCACAGCAACCGCTTTCGGCTGATGATGACCGCTGCCAGGAAGGCCAGCAGCAGCCTCCCTGCAAGACCGCCGAACTCCTGGAACGACTGCACGCCGCTGATCGTCTGTTCCTGGGCCGTGCGAGGCAGTTGCTGGACTTCTGCGAGCCCGGGAACGATGCGCGGCATCTGCTGGATGGCGCCAAATGCAGCCGCATACGCGCACGCCATCATCACCGTGGTGACGATGGTGGTGCGGCGGAACTCCGGCGTGAAGAGAGCAGCGAAACTGGGTCGTTGCAGCGTGCCCGAGGCTTTCTTCGCGCGCCACGTGGGCGACTCCGGCAAAAAAGGACGAATAGCGATCAGAGGAATGGCCGGCAGAAGGCCTGAAATCAATGTGTATCGCCATGCTTCATGGCCGCCCCGCACTTCGGGAAACAAATGGCCGTAAGTGACGATGACGAAGTACGCACCGGTTACCATCAGTCCTCCGATGGAACCGAACGCCTGCGTGTAGCCGACAACGCGTTCGCGTTGCCTGGCGTCGGGGAAGAGCTCCGCCAGCCAGGCGACGGCGGCGACGAATTCGACGCAGACACCCACGAACGTACAGCAGCGCCAGAACAGGAGCCACCCTACCGAGGTTGCGTATCCTGCGGCCAGCGCCGAAAGCGCGTACAAGAGAATGCTCCACACAAGCACACGACGTCTGCCGAGCAGGTCTGTGAGATAGCCGCCAAGCAGACCGAATGTGCCACCCGCGACGGCGGGTACGTATTGCAGCGTTCCCACCCACTCGTTGACAGCGAGGCTGTTTGGCGGTGCCCCAAGCAAGTCTGCAAGCGCGGGCCGGACGATGAGCGGGAGCATCAACAGTTCGTATGAGTCGAAAGCGAATCCGATGGCCGCAATGGCGCAGATGAGCCACTGCACGGACGTGAGAGGACGAGCGGTGGTTACGGTTTGAACAGAGGTCATGAGTCCCTCGATGAATGCCGGTCGGACTATACTACCGGTCCGGCCACCATGCAGGTTGAATCGACCTCGTCTGCTTCTGCGGATCTGTGCGAAGCGAGCCGTGTGGCGCTCGACGCGTGGGTGCGGGAGATCGTCGACTGGCACTTCGATCCGGCATCGGGCTGCCCCTTCTGGCTCCAGCGCGCAAGCACGCTTGGGTGGGATCCGCGCCGCGAGATCAAGACGTTTGCCGATCTTCGGCGATTTGGCGCGTTCGAAGACGAGTGGTTGCGAGGGGGACCAGTGCAGCGGTGGGTGCCGCGGGCGCTCGAGGGCAAGCCGGTATTCGTCTTCGAGACAGGAGGGACCACCGGGATTCCAAAGACCCGGATCAATTGCGACGATTTCCGCGTCGATTACGAGCTCTTCAGCCTCACACTGCCCGACCAGCATTTTCCGAAAGGGTCGAACTGGCTGATGCTCGGTCCGTCAGGACCGAGGCGATTGCGTCTGGCCGTCGAACATCTGGCACAGTATCGTGGCGGCATCTGCTTCTGCGTCGATCTCGACCCGCGTTGGGTCATCAAGTTGATCAAGAAGGGTTGGGGCGAGCATCTCCAGGCCTACAAGGATCACGTGATCGATCAGGCAGTCACGATCCTGTCGGCGAACCATGACATCAGGTGCCTGTTTACGACGCCGAAGCTGCTCGAAGCGCTCGCCCTGCGGCTCGAGTCGATGGGCACAACGATTCGGAAGGCCGGTATTTCGGGGATTTTTTCCGGGGGCACCGAGTTCACGCCACAGTGGAACCGTTTTGCCCACGAAGAGCTGCTGGACGGCGCGTATATGACGCCGACATACGGGAACACGCTGATGGGACTGGCGGCGAGCGCACCCACCGGCCCTCACAACAACTACAAGATCGCGTACCACGCACCGCAGCCGCGCGCTGTGATCGAGGTCGTCGATTTCGACGACCCCGATCGAATCGTGGAATACGGGCAGACCGGCAGAATCAGGCTGACCACGCTCACAAAGGAATTCTTCATGCCCGGCTTCCTGGAGCGTGATGAAGGCGAGCGCGAGCCACCGCACGAGCGCTATCCCTGGGATGGCGTCAGCGGCGTACGCCCGTACCACCGGTTCGCCGAGGCGACGACGGTGGGAGTGTATTGAAGTCTTTAGTCTTTGGTCTTTAGTCTTTGGTGGGCCGAGACGAGAGACTAAAGACGAGAGACCAAAGACTATGTTGAATCTACCCATCCTCCGCTGGGGCGAGCCGTACACGAGCATGGATGTAGACGAGGTGGCGCACTTTGCCACCGGTGAGCCCGTCGCGCGTGTGAGCCGCGCCAACGCCGGCCTCATCCAACGCGACATGCGGAAGGCAGCCCGGGCGCGCGACTGCCTGCGCGCAATGCCCATAGACGATCTCATCGAGAGAATCGGAGCGGCGAGTGGCCTCTACATGCAGACGACGCTGCCAATGGGCGACGGCACACAAAGCCCCGATGAATTTGTACGCGCACAGTCGGCGACGACTGGCCTGCCGGAGCGCATGTGCCGCGCGAACATGAAGAAGAATGCGTTCGTGCTCACCGAGATGCGGAACATCCTCATCTCGCTGACGCGTGGCCTGTCTTTCAATGTGCTCAGCAGCGGCCACGGTGAGGAGCGGAACGTTCCGGTGAGTTATCAGGCTCAGAGTCCCGTGCTGGGTCTCGTCCTTCCGTCGAATTCGCCAGGCGTGCATACGCTGTGGTTGCCGATCATTCCGCTGCAGATTGGCCTCGTCCTCAAACCTGGCCCGCAGGAGCCATGGACCCCGTACCGTATGGCGAACGCGTTTTTCGAGGCCGGGATACCGCGCGAAGCGATCTCCGTCTACCCGGGACAGGCAGACGTGGGTGCCGCTGTGCTCGAGCACTGCAGTCGCAGTCTGGTGTTCGGTGGCAGCGCCACCGTTGAGCGCTACCGCGGCAACCCGCGCGTGCAGGCGCACGGCCCGGGATTTTCCAAGATTCTCATCGGCGACGATCAGGTGGACCAATGGGAACGCTACCTCGACGTCATGGTCGAGAGCGTTTTCGTCAACAGCGGGCGAAGCTGCATCAACTGCTCGGGGATCTGGGCGAGTCGTCATACGCGCGCCATCGCGGATGCGCTGGCGCAGCGCCTGGCGGCCGTTCGACCGTTGCCACCCGATCACCCCGAGGCCGCGCTCGCGGCATTTACGGTCCCGGGTGCCGCTGACGCGATCTCGCGCGCCATCGACGCCGATCTGGCTGCGCCCGGCGTCACCGACGTGACCGCGCAATATCGCCAGGTGCCGCGCATCGTCAAGGACGGCCGTGCAGATTACCTTCTGCCTACTGTGCTCCACGCGGACAGGCCGGACGCTGCCGTGGCCAGACAGGAGTACATGTTTCCGTTCGTCACGGTCGTCGAGTGTCCTCAAGCGAAGATGCTCGACGCGATCGGGCCGACGCTCGTCGGCTCGGCCATCACGTGCAACGAGGCATTCCGTCGTCAGCTGCTCGATGCCGTGCACATCGATCGGTTGAACCTGGGTCCGGTTCCAACCACGCAACTGAACTGGCTGCAGCCGCACGAAGGCAACATCGTGGAGTTTCTGTTCCGGGCACGCGCATTTCAGACTGCGCCGCTCTAATCGCTGACTTGAGGTGAAGATCCTCCAGATTACGGCAGGCGCCGCTGGGATGTACTGCGGGAGCTGCACCCGCGATAACGCGTTGGCGCGCGAGCTGCTGGCGCGTGGCCACGACGTCACTCTGGTCCCTGTATACACGCCGACCCGGCCTGACGAGCCGAACGTCAGTCGCGATCGTGTGCTCTTTGGCGGGATCAGCGTCTACCTGCAGCAGCATGTCCCCTTGTTTCGACGGACTCCGCGCCTGCTGGATCGACTGTGGGATTCGCCTCGCATCATCGGCGCCTTTGCGAGCCGCGCGATCTCGACCGATGCGCGCATGCTCGGCGACCTGACCATCTCGATGCTGCAGGGAGAACGAGGGGTGCTCCGCAAGGAGTTCGACAAGCTGATCGACTGGATCCGTGATGAGCCGCTGCCCGAGATCATCAACCTGCCGAACTCGCTGCTCATCGCGCTCGCTGCGCCGTTGAAGCGGGCGTTTCAGAGGCCCGTGTGCTGCACTCTCCAAGGGGAGGAGCTGTTCCTCGATGACCTCGTCCCGCCGTTTCGCGAACAGGCTCGCGCGTTGATACGCGAACAGACGCGGGCGATCGACCGGTTCGTGGCGGTCAGCGACTACTGTGCCGCTTTCATGTCGTCGTACCTGGCCATTCCGCCGTCACAGATCTCAGTCGTGCCGCTCGGGATCAATATGGAGGGATACGAGAAGCCGCAGGTCGGGAGCCAGGGTGTGTTCACGGTCGGGTATTTCGCTCGCATCGCTCCCGAGAAGGGATTGCAGCTGCTCGCGGAGGCGTACGTCCGCCTGCGGCAGCGAACAGCCGCGACGCCCATGCGGCTGGAAGTCGCCGGCTATCTTCCGCGCGCCAATCAGTCATATCTCGATACGGCGCGTCGGACGCTCGAGGCTGCGGGATACGGACAGGAGTTCTCGTATCGCGGCGAGCTCGACCGTGCCGGCAAAGATTGCGTTCCTGCGCCAGCTCGACGTCCTCTCCGTCCCGGCCACGTACGATGAGCCCAAAGGCATGTTCCTGCTGGAAGCAATGGCCAGCGGCGTCCCCGTGGTGCAGCCGCGGCGCGGAGCGTTTGTCGAAATGGTCGAGCGTACCGGCGGGGGACTGCTGGTCGCACCCGATAACGCGGACGCTCTCGCGGAAGGGCTTCACGTCCTGTGGAGTTCAGCCGCGAACAGGTCGACAATGGCAGCTCGGGCTTTCCACGGCGTGAGAACTCACTACACCGTGTCGCATTCAGCCGAACGGCTGCTCGACGTCTATGGGTCTGTCCTCAGTCGTGCCTCGTTGTCGGTTGCATAGTCAGCGTGTGATCCGTGCTCCAGGTTTCCAACGTCAGCAAACACTATTCAACGCCACGCGGCCCTCTAGTTGTGCTTTCTGACGTGACGTTTGCGCTCGCGCCGGGCGAGGCCGCCGTCGTGACGGGTCCGTCGGGAAGCGGCAAGAGCTCGCTGCTGCATGTGCTCGGCGCGCTCGATCCGCCGTCATCGGGCACCGTGACACTCGACGGGCGCAATGCGTTCGCACTTCCGCCGCAGGCGATGGCGGAATTTCGCAACACCGAGGTTGGCTTCGTGTTCCAGGACCATTGCCTTTTGCCCCAGTGTTCTGTGCTGGAAAACGTGCTCGTGCCGACGCTGGTCGCATCGAACGGCGCTGGCGGAGTGGATGATGACCGGAGCCGCGCTCGGCACCTGATCGAGCAGGTCGGGCTCGCGGATCGCGCGGATCACCGGCCCGGCGAATTGTCGGGGGGCGAGAAGCAGCGGGTGGCCATTGCGCGCGCGTTGATTCGCCAGCCGCGGCTCGTGTTGTGCGACGAGCCCACCGGCAACCTGGATCAGCAGTCGGCGTCCGTCGTTGCGTCGTTGCTGCTCGACCTCCACCGCCGCCAACAGAACATCCTCGTCGTCGTCACGCACAGCGAACGTCTGGCGGCACAGTTTCCTATCCGTTTCGAGCTGACGGACCGGAAGTTGGTCCGTTGCTCGTGACGACCCTGGGCGGCTATTGTTCGCTTCCCGTGAGCACACGCCGGACTTCCGCGGCCAGCGCGTCGGGAGGGCAGGGTTTCGGGACGAACCAGTCGCACCCGGCGAGTGTTGCGCGCTGGAGCTCGGGTGAGCCGTCGTACGCAGTGAGCGCCACGACCGGAATATGCGCCGTGCGCGCATCTGCCTTCAGTCTCCGCGTGGCTTCCCAGCCGTCTACCACCGGCAGGCTCAGATCCATCACGACGACATCGGGCTGACGCACAGCGGTGCTTTCTATGGCATCGGCTCCGTTGGCCGCCTCAATGACGTCGAAGCCGCAGACCGAGAGGTGTCGCGCGTACAGGACGCGCAGGGCACTATCGTCCTCGGCGATGAGAAGAAGCGGCCTATCGCGGTTGTCGCGGCCCGTGAGCTCTGCGGTGGTACGCATCCAGTTCGATTATCACATGCGGCTTGCGGGCGTTTGATCGCTTGCGGGCGTTTGATATAGTCGCGGACGATGAGCTATGTGGATACCATGTCGGGGTCTGCAGCCGACCTCGAGACCGGCCGCCGGTGGCTGCCGGCCCTGCTGCTGCTCTTCATCGGGTCGGGTTGTGCGGCACTCATTTACGAGGTCGTCTGGTTTCAGCTGCTTCAGCTGTCGGTAGGTTCCTCGGCTGTCTCTCTCGGGATTCTGCTCGGCATTTTCATGGGCGGCATGTGCCTGGGCAGCTTCCTGCTGCCGCGATTGATCAGCCCTCGCTATCACCCGCTTCGTGTGTACGCCGTCCTCGAGCTCGGCATCGGGGCGGCAGGGCTGATCGTGCTGTTGGTCGTTCCGCTCATCGGCGGCTTCTATACGACGATCGCGGGCACGGGGCAGGCGAGCCTCTTTCTGCGCGCGATTGTCGCCGGCGTCTGCCTGCTCCCGCCGACGATTCTCATGGGAGCGACGCTTCCCGCCATCGGGCGATGGGTGAAGGCCACGCCGAGCGGTGTGGCATGGCTCGGGTACTTTTACGGAGGCAACATCGCCGGGGCCGTCGTCGGGTGCATCCTCGCAGGCTTCTATCTGCTGCGCCTGTACGACATGCCGACGGCCACCTATGTTGCGGTGACGCTCAACGTACTGGTGGCGGCGTTCGGATTTGCCATCGCGCGCGTCACGTTCTACACGCCTGCCGCCCTGGAGAGTTCGACGGGGTCGTCCTCGCCCGAATCGCGACTGATTTACGTGGCCATTGCGTTGTCCGGGCTGACGGCCCTCGGCGCCGAGGTCGTATGGACGCGCGTCCTCTCGCTGCTCTTTGGTGCGACGACGTACACGTTTTCGTTGATCCTGGCGGTGTTTCTCGTGGGTCTCGGCATCGGCAGCACCATCGGCGCCGATATGGCGCGGCGTCTGCCCAGCCCGCGTGTTGCGCTCGGATGGTGTCAGCTCCTGCTCTGCATAACGATCGCGTGGGCTGCGTACGCGACCGGCGAGTCGCTTCCGTACTGGCCGATCAACCCTTCGATCTCGACCAATCCGAGCTACAACTTTCAGTTGGATCTGATGCGCGCGATCTGGGTGCTGCTCCCTTCGACCCTCCTGTGGGGCGCAAGCTTTCCGCTCGCGCTTGGCGCAGTCGCGCGCACCTCGTCAGTGGATCCGGGTCGGCTCGTGGGCAGCGTGTATGCAGCCAACACGGTCGGCGCGATTGTCGGAGCGCTTGTCAGCGGCCTCGTGCTTCTCGGCACTGTCGGCAGTCAGGTGACCCAGCAGGTGCTCATCGGGATCGCCGGAATGTCCGGTCTTCTGCTCCTCGTCGGGCTCACGCCCGGCGAGAACTCGCGAGAGGGTCTGCGCCCGCGGGCAGCAGTCGTCCTGGTAGGCGTGGTGTGCATCGCCGCCATCCTTCTCGCACGCGCCGTACCTCCCTTGCCAGGGCTCCTCGTCGCGTACGGGCGGTTTGCGGCAACGTGGGTAGGTATCAACCAGATCGTGTACGTCGGCGAGGGCATCACGGCTGCCGTCGCCGTGTCGCGCACGCCAAGCGGCGTCGTCAACTACCACAACGCGGGGAAGATTCAGGCGTCGAGCGAGCCACAGGACATGCGTCTTCAACGCATGCTCGGTCATATTACGACGCTCGTGCCGACGAACCCGTCGCGTGTGCTCGTGATTGGCTGCGGCGCCGGCGTGACCGCTGGCGCGGTGTCGATCGATCCAATGGTGAAGCAGGAGACGATTGCCGAGATCGAGCCACTCGTCCCTCGTGTCGTCTCTACGTATTTTTCGGAGCACAACTTCGACGTCGTTCGCAATCCCAAGGTTCGAGTGCATCTGGATGATGCGCGGCATTACCTCCTCACCACGAACGAGAAGTTCGACGCCATCACCTCGGACCCGCTGGATCCGTGGGTCAAGGGGGCAGCGACGTTATACACACGGGAGTTTTTTCAGGTCGTGAAGGATCACTTGAACCCCGGCGGTGTCGTCACGCTGTTCGTGCAGCTCTACGAGAGCAACGATGCGGCGGTCAAGAGTGAAGTGGCCACGTTCCTGGAGGCGTTCCCGAACGGAGCAGTCTTCGCCAACACCGTCAACAACCAGGGGTACGACCTGGTGCTCTTCGGGCAGCTCGGAAATCAGCCAATCAACGTCGATGCCGTGGAGGCACGGCTCGCATCGCCCGACGGGGCTCCAATCAAGCAGTCGCTTTCCGAGATCGGCATCCATTCGGCCGTCGACCTCTTCGGCACATACGCAGGAAGCCGCGCGGACATGGCGAACTGGCTGCGAGACGCCGTCATCAACACGGACCGGAACCTCCGCTTGCAATACCTCGCCGGCCTGGGGCTGAACCTGTATCAGAGCGCTGCGATCTACCAGCGGATGATCGCGGACACACGATATCCGGAACACCTGTTCGAAGGTTCGCCAGAAAAGCTCCAGGCGCTTCGAGCGCAGATCGAACGGTCGATCAACGCGTCGCGTCCCTCATTCGGGAGCAACTAACGCCTTTTTGTCCTTGCCTCGCCGGAACGTTGGGCGCAGAATCTCGCCCACACACACTCAGAGTCTCGTCGCGCAGAACTGTTTGAAAGGAAGGCCCACATGACCGTGAAATCACCGAGGGCGTTCTGGATCGTGGTGCTGGCGTTGATCGTCGGTCTGGCCGGTGGAGTGTCCGTGATGGCACAGCAGCCGGGGCCACAGCCTGCGGAGCAGTTTTACAAGAACATCCAGGTCCTGAAAGGCATGCCTGCGCATCTGATGCAGCCGACGATGCAGCTGATGGAGATCGCGCTGGGAGTGCACTGCGTCTACTGTCACGATGCGGACAATACGAAGCGCGAACTCGACGGCAAGCCTCAAAAGGCTATTGCCCGCAGAATGATTCAAATGGTCAACGACATCAACCGCACGCAGTTTGCGGGTCGGGAAGTCGTGACCTGCTTCACCTGCCATCAGGGGAGCACAAAACCGTCCACGGTGCTCCCGTACAACGGAGAAGAAGGGCGGCCGGGTCCGGTGCAGGTGGCTGGAACGCCACCAACAGCCGATCAACTCCTCGAACGGTACACCACAGCATTGGGCGGCGCAGAAGCGATCGCGAAGGTTCAGTCTCGAACGTTACGGGGCACCGTGACGAATTATGCGCATCTGGATCAAGTGCATCCGGAGCGTGCCCCCACGACCGTGACGCCGATCGAGGTTCTGGCAAAGGGTGCCGAGAAGCGCATGACCATCCAGCGGAACATTGCAGCCGACGCCGTGACCACCTACAACGGCACGACGAGCTGGGCACGGGCGGGGAATGCGGCCGCGACAGATCTCCGACCTGACCTCGTCGAAGTGGCCAGGCTCGAGAATGCGGTCATGTTCCCGAGTCAGTTCAAGCAACTCCTGACCAACCTCAGGGTCGAGGGACAGGAGAAAGTCGGTGAGAGGACTGCGTGGGTCGTTTCCGGCAGCTCGCAGTGGCTGCCGCAGGTGCGGCTCTACTTCGACAGGGATACGGCGTACCTACTCAGCCTTTCGTACGAGCAGAAGTCGCACTACTGCTGTCACGTGTTTCGGATCGACTTTGACGACTTCTATGTCACGAACGGGATCCGCGTACCGATGGAATGGACGGTGAACGGTCCACGGGAATCGATCCTGGAATACGAGATTGACACTGTAGAGGTAACGCCGATAGACGATTCGCGGTTTGCGCGGCCGGCACCCGCTACGGCGCAGCGATAAAAATCCATCAATCGCACAGTGCTGCGTCCTCGTCAGACCACGGTGCCGGGCGCGATCACCCCGCCTTTCGGCACCACGATAATTCCGCCTCGGATGTAGAACCCATCTCCATCGGCGGAATCGACGCGTCGTTCGTTCACGAGGCGAACGCCGTCGCCGATACGCGCGTTCTTGTCGATGATGACGCGGTCCAGGATAACGTCACGGCCGATGCCGAGCTTTGGAAGCCCGGGCGGCGGGGAGCCATCTTCGTAGAAATCGGCGCCCAGCAGGACGGATCTCGTGATTCGACCACCTGACCGGATGTGGGTCCGGAGGCCGACTACCGTCTCGTCGATTTGGCAGCGATCGAGAAAGCATCCGTCGACAAAGATGGAGTTGCGGATCGTGCAGTCGGTGAGCCGCGAGCCTGGAAGATGGCGGAGGTGCGTGTAGATGGGGTAGGTCGGGTCCCAGAAGCGAAACGGCGCAGCAGGGCGCCCCAGCATCACGTTCGCGTCATAAAACGACTCGATCGTTCCGACGTCGGCCCAATAGCCGCTGTAGAGATATGGCCGGACACGGTACCGCGACAGGGCGGCGGGAATCAGCTCGCGCCCGAAATCGTGGCCCGGCTCGCGCTCGAGCAGCTCGAGAATCACCTCGCGCTTGAACACGTAGATGCCCATCGACGCCATGAACGGCTGTTCATCGCGATGCGAAGCAAACGTGGCGGTTGACGGGATGCTGCGGCCGATTTCGCTGAGTCTGCCGGCGCTCGGCTTTTCCTCGAACGCGACGATTTGGCCTGCGGCGTCGAACCGGAAGATGCCCATGCGCGTCGCCGCTGCCGCGTCGGCGGGCTGTGCCGCGATCGTGATGTCGGCGCCCGTATCTTTGTGGCTCCAGATCAGTTCTGAATAGTCCATTCGATACAGGTGATCGCCGGCGAGGATGAGATAGTGATCCGCCTCGTGCTGGGTGATGTGGCGGACCGCCTGGCGTACCGCATCCGCGGTGCCCTGATACCAGTGAGGGTTGTCCGGCGTCTGCTCGGCTGCGAGGATTTCGACGAAGCCGCCCGAGAACAGGTCCAGTCGGTACGTGTTGTTGATATGGCGGTTGAGCGACGCGGAGTTGAACTGGGTCAGCACGAAAATGCGCCTGATGTCGGCGTGCAGGCATCGGCTGACCGGCACGTCGATCAGGCGGTACTTCCCGCCGATCGGCACCGCAGGCTTCGAGCGGGTTGCGGTCAGGGGAAAAAGACGCGATCCCTGCCCGCCGCCGAGGATGACGGCAAGCGTGTCGCTGATCATTGCGGATGGACCACGCAGAAACGCGTAAGGTCCCGTTTAGCTTAGTGCAAAGCCGCCGCCCGTGACAGTTCAGCGGCAGGGGGGTGCGGTGAAGGTGCGTACAGCTCGAAGACGTCGTCTCGGTCCACGAGCTGAAGCGCGAATGCCTGGATGGCAAACTCGCGCAGCGCGTCCGGCGTGCGATCGCTGTCGATGACCACGAATCCGACATTCGCTCGTTCGACGAAGGAGGGTCCGGCTTCGATGAGCGATTGCTGCGCGAGACGCGTCGATCGAGCGGCCCTCGCTCAACCAGATAAGTGCGTCGACCATCGGATCGCGGCGTACGTCCGCCACGCGGCGGCGGGACACGCGCGACAGATACCCGCCGATCAGCCGCTTGCCGTGAACGGTCTGAAAGAACTGCGTTCGCGCGCTGAAGTTGCCGACGCTTGTCGTTCCATCACGGACACCGCTTGGAAGCTCGAGTACGCGAACGTCACCAGGTGCCTCGGCGATGTAGTCGTATATGCGTGGAATCGCCGCCGAATACAGGGGTCTGGGCGCGGGCAGCAGCTCGAAGATCAATAACGCGCCGCTTGCCAGGATGAGCGACCGGCGGCGCTCAGGCCACCGCCGAACAAGCCACGAGAGCGCCGCGGCAAACAGAATCGCGACCACCAGCATGAGAACGATGCTGAACCGGCCTGGCGTGCGGGCGAGGCCGACGATCGGGACGTATCGGAGGAAGGCCCATGGACCTGGAATGTGGGTATTCATACCGAACGCGGACACGAACGGGCCGAGCGCGAGAGCGCCAAACACGAGTCCGAGTCCGGCCCAGAAGCGTGGAATACGCCATCCGTTCCGCCACGCGATAAACACAACGACCGGTGCGATCCATGTCAGGGAGGCGACATTCTCGAAGTAGCGCGTCGGCACTTGGTCCGGTCAGCCACTCGCGGATGGCGACGGGAGCGAGAATGTGGTTCGGATTCGGCAGCACGAACGAGACGAGGTCGATACCGTGAGGGCTGCTGCGCCAGAAGATCCGCTCCGTGTCCCAGCGTCCCTCGGCGATTCGGACTCCCACGGCGTAGAGCACCGGCGAGAGCATTGCGGTGGCGACGATGGCGGCCGCCGAGGCGAGGCGGGTCACGCGGAGCGCAACGCCCATGTCGAACGGCGCCAGGTTCGCCCGATACGACCACGCCACCCGCATGCACGCCAGCAGTGTCAGCACCAGCATCGGCGTGTACAGGCTGCGCATGCTCGCAACCCGTCCGAGAAGCGTGAACTGCCAGCCGCCGCTGATCGCCATCGAGAGCACGAGGCCGGCTACGCAGAAGAGCAGGACGTCGAGCGTCCACGGGACGGCACGCAAGCGCCGCTCGACGCGTCTGCCGCTGGATCGTCATCATGCGGCCGAGCATGAACACAGCGGCGATGAGGACGCAGTAGACGGCGTAGTACGCGTCGGTCGCTCGCGGCCCACCAGCAGGTGGCGCCGAGTGCCACCGCATCGCGTATTCGCTGACGTTCGGCTGCTCGAAGGAGGAGCAGGAGAAACATCGCCAGCGGTGCCGCCGCGACCAGGCTGAAGTGCGCTCCGCCCCTCGTGACGAGAATCGGGCTCCACGCGAACAGCAGGCCCCCGAGCCACGCCTCGACCGATCGCGCCGGTGACGTGGCGGGCGAGCAGAAACGTGGCGTACCCCGTCAGCACGGTCATCAGGAGGTACACGAGGTTGAACGTCGCGACGACCCCGAGCCAGCTCATGAACGGCAGAGCCACGAGGTCCTGGAACGCGGTGTAGTTGTGAAGGCTGAGATTCGCGCGGCCGCTCAGCGAGAAGATCTTGTCGGTGAAGTACGGGAACGGTGGTTCTCCAGCAGTTCGTGCCTGAACACCCATTGGTTCCACACGTACACACCGGTGTCGCCGGCCGGCGAGCCGGTCAGATGTGTGCTGAGTTGCGGCGACGAGCGGCCAGGTGAAGACCACCGCGATGGCCGCGTAACCGAGCAGTGCGTAAAAATGGCACCGTCGGCGGTTCCAATCAAACATGAATGCAGGGGAGAAACGGACCCGCCGGGCGAGGGGAGCGTAATCGACTGGACGGACGAAATCAATACCGGACAGCAGCGGTAAATATCCGGGCTCCCAGGATTCTCGTGGTCCGCGGGCAAGAACCTTGGCCTGCCGATTCGCGACGCTGGCCCGCTCCGATTCTTTCTCGGCGATAGCGAGCCAACCTCGACGTTACGGGCAGAGGCCGTCCAGGAAGGGCCGGTCAGCTCGGCCTCACAGGGACCCGATGCAAATTGGAAAGCGATGCCGGAGCCAGGGTGAAGCCCGAACACTACGAACTCGGTGAAACGGCTGTGTGACGTTCATGTCGTGGGAGTGGAAAAAGAGAAAAAAACGTTGAATTTTACAGATGTGTTTCAAGCTCGAGATCGACCCGTCACAGGAGGGGCGTAATCTCACAGCATGCGCGTGGGTATACCACGGCGTGATACTGCACCACAGGCGCAGAGATGGCGCTGAGGCTAAGCGTCATTGTCTGCGCCCATAACGAAGCTCGTTACCTTTCATCCTGCCTTTATTCACTCCTCGCACAATCCCGAATCCCGGACGAAATCCTGGTAGTCAACAATGCGAGCACCGATGAGACGCGCGCCGTGGCGCAGCAGGTTCCGCACGTGCGCGTGGTGGACGAGCCGCGCAAAGGCCTGGTCGTCGCGCGAGAAACAGGACGCCGCGAGGCGACTGGCGACGTCCTCGTGTATCTGGATGCGGACTGCCGGGCGCCGCTGACGTGGCTCGAGCGCATCGAGCAGCACTTTCTTCGCGATCGACGCCTTCTGGCGCTATCGGGCCCGTACCGGTACTACGACTGGAACTGGTGGGGTCGCACACTGATTCGAGCCTATGACTACACACTCGCGCCCGCCACACAGCTGCTGGTGAAGTACGTGCTCGGCATAGGCACGATCTTCTACGGCGGCAACTTCGCGGTCAGGCGCGAGGCGCTCGAGACCATCGGCGGATTCGATGTGTCCATTGAATTTCATGGCGAAGACACGAATCTTGGACGGCGGCTGAATGCAGCAGGGAAGGTTGCCCTGCGTTACGACTGTCACCTGCACACCTCGGCGCGGCGGTTCGTTGCGATGGGCAATAGGGCAGTATTCAGGCTCTACGTTCGGAACTTCACGTCAGAGCTGCTCCGTCATCGGCCCAAGGACTCGACTCATCTCGATGTGAGGATCTGATGCCCGGGTACGAACCGTTTCTGCTGTGTGACTTCCACGTCCACACCCGATGGAGCGACGGCAGACTGACGCTCGCGGAAGTCGTCGATCTGTACGGATCGACGGGCAAGTTCGACGTGATCGCCATCACCGATCACATCCTGATGAAGAAGGACTTCTTCGCGCGCGCGGGGCGCCTGGCTAGTCTCGGGCGCCGCATGTTCGGCGTGCGGCAGGAAACGTTCGACGCGTATCTCGCAGACATTCGCAAGGAAGCGGCGCGTGCGCTCGATCAATACGGCATGCTCGTCATACCTGGCGCCGAGATCACGCAAAACCGGCTCCGCGGCCGCATGAACTCGCACATCATCGCACTCGACATCAAACAGTACATCAGCGCCGATCAGAAGGCCGATGCGATTCTTCGCGAGATCCAGCGGCAGGGTGCGTTGAGCATCGCGTGTCATCCTCACCACCGCACCACACGGCGGGTAGAAATCAGTACGTGTTATCTGTGGGATCACCGCAAGGAGTTATCAGGTCTCGTCGACGTCTGGGAAGCAGCGAATCGAGACGACCTGTTCTCGGTCACGAGCCTCAAGCACTATCCATATGTCGCGAACAGCGACTTTCACAAGGCCAAGCACCTCTACTCGTGGAAGACCCTGCTGCGCTGCGAAAAGAACTGGCCGGCGATCAAGGACGCCCTGCGGCGCAATGTCGACGTCGCCCTCACGCTCTATCGTAACGGCTCATGGGCCGCGTAAATCAGCCGCGAGCGAAGCGTTACAAACACGTGACGTATCCGTCATAGGCGTTTGACGAGTGGCTGATAGCGTCGCGGGCATGCCAAAAGTCGTCCTCGCCACACTCGTCGCTGTCATCACTGCAACGCTCGCCGCCCCGGCACTCGCACAATTCGAGACCTCGTCGCTGCTCGGCACCGTTCGGGACCAGTCCGGTGCGCCTGTGCCCGACGCCGGCGTCACCCTGACGAATACCGAAACGGGTGTCAGTCAGGTAAAGCCAACCGACGCCGGCGGCAGCTTTGAGTTCTTCACCGTCCGCATCGGGACGTACGTCGTAACCGCAGAGAAGCCCGGTTTTTCGGTTGCGCTGGCCGACAACGTCCAGGTGACGGTCGGCACCAGACAGCGGGTTGAACTGACGCTGCAAATCGGGCAACTGACTGAGCGCGTGGAAGTGACGGCCGCGACGACGCGCCTGGAGACAGACACCAGCCAGCGTGGGCAGGTGATCAGCGGCGACCAAATCCGCGCAATGGCGCTCAACGGGCGGGAGTACTCGTCCCTGGCCCTTCTGTCGACCGGGGTTCGCCTGTCAACGCTGGGCACGGGTGGTCTCACCCCGAGGGAAGGCTCGTTCAACGTCAACGGGCTCCGCAGCACGTTCAACAACTTTCTGATCGACGGTGTCGACAACAATGCCTACGGCACGAGCAACCAGGGATTTTCGAATCAGGTAATGCAACCGTCGCCCGATGCGGTCGCTGAATTCAAGGTCGTAACGAACAATATGAGCGCCGAGTATGGGCGATCGGCGGGAGCGACAATCAATGTGGCGTACGCGAGCGGCACGAACCGGTTGCGGGGCAGTGGCTGGGAGTTCGTGCGCGACACGCGATTGAACGCCAGAGACTATTTCCTTCCTGCGTCGGGCGAGAAGCCGCCCCTTGAACGCCACCAGTTTGGCGGCGTCTTCGGTGGGCCAATCGTCGTGAACAGAGCGTTCTTTTTTGCCGATTACGAGGGATTTCGGCAGACGCGTGGTCTGGCGGCAACCTCAACGATTCCAACAGCTGATCAGCGACAGGGCCTCTTTGCGGTGCCTGTGCGAAACCCGTTGACCGGTGACGTCTATGGACCGGGCACCCCGGTGCCGATGACCGCATTTGCGCGGAAGGTGCTGACCGAGCTTCCGGCTCCTACCAATGCGCAGAGCGGGAACAATTACGTGGTCCTGCAGCAGTTCGAGAATGTCACCGACAAGTTTGGCAGCAAGGTGGACGTCACCTTCGCCCCCGGCCTCACGGCCTTCGGCCGGTACGGTTATCGCGACGTCGACATCGAGGATCAGCCACCGATTCCGCTGCCTTCAGGCGGCGACGGCAACGGGCAGACGTACGTGACGAATAAGCAGCTGGCCGGGGGCGCCACGTACATTCCCTCGTCGTCCTCGTTGCTCGAAATGCGTTTCGGCTGGTCGAGAACGCGCGCCGGAAAGAACCCTCTGGCGCTCGGTACAGCGTCAGCGCTCGACGAGTACGGCATCGGTGGTCTGCCGACCGACCCACGCGTCGCGGGTGGACTTCTCTCCCAGTTGATTACCGGGTATTCAAATCTTGGACGGCAGGCGACCAACCCACAGTGGCAGTATCCGACGGTTTACAATTCCAAGGTGAATTACACCTGGCTCCTGGGACGACATTCACTCAAGAGCGGTTACGAATTCCAGCACATTCAAACCGAGGTGCAGGACGTGAACCCGCTGTACGGCCGCGATGAGTATGCGGGTCAGTTCGCCCGTCCGGCGGGCGCCACCGCCAACAACGTGTACAACCTCGCCGATTTCATGTTCGGGCTTCGCAGCCGGTTCGGCATCAGCAACATTCTTGTGGCGAATCTTCGACAGAACATGCACTTTCTCTATGTGCAGGACGATCTCCGCGTGAACGACCGGCTGACGCTCAACCTGGGCGTGCGGTACGAATACGCGACGCCGTGGGTCGAACACGACAACATTCTCTCGAATTTCGATCCGACGACGCGTCAGATGGTGATGGCGCGGAACGGGTCGGTCGAAGATCGCGCGACCCTCCGGCCGGATCGCAACAACGTCGGCCCGCGCCTCGGTCTGGCGTTCACGCCGGTGCCGCGAACCGTTCTGCGCGGCGGATATGGAATTGGCTACGTCCATTTCCATCGTGCCGGTGGCGCGAACGTGCTGCCGATCAACGGCCCGCAGGTGATCAACGCCGTGGTGAACCAGACCGACCCGTTGGATCCGGCCTTCCGTCGCACCGAGCAGGGCTACCCTGCTGGATTGACGGATTCGTCACGCTTCAATCCGCTCGCGGCCAATGTCACGTACATGCCTCGAGACTACCATTCAAGCCGGGTTCAAAGCTGGTACGTGTCGGTACAACGCGAGTTCGGCTCCAACATGCTTGTGGACGTCGCCTATGTCGGCAACCGTGCGGACGACATGCTCCTGTTCGCCAACTTCAATCAGGCACGCCCGAATAATGCAGCCGGAACGATTCCGCTGCAGGCTCGGCGACCGATTCCCGAGTTCGCCGACATCACGTATTCGTTCAATGGCGGCAAGTCGCGATATCACGCGCTGCAGGCCAAATTCGACTGGCGCATGCGTGGCGGATTGTCGCTGCTGAGTTCCTTGACGTTGTCTCAGACCAAGGACAACGGAGCCGGGTCGCTCGAAGGGGGAACCAGCGCGTCAACCGGGAACTACCCCGCGCCCCAGAACTTCTACGACATGGACGCTGACTTCGGCATTTCCCCTTACCACCAGCCTTACACCAGCACGACAAGCTTCATGTGGAACCTGCCCTTCACCGGTGCGTTCGCAGGCGGATGGCAGGTATCAGGGATCAACAACCTCTACACTGGCGAGTACGTGACCTTCAGCTACAACCCTGCGGCAGCGTTCCAGGTCTCGGGGATTCAGCAGGATTTTCGCGGGGCGAACAACTATCGGCCGAATATCGTCGGCGATCCACTCGTGCCGAAGAAGCAGCGGACGGTGCAGAACTGGTTCAATCGCGATGCCGTGGTCATTCCGACCGATCCCAGCCAGCCGTTCGGGAATGCGCCTCGCAACAGCGTTCGCGCCCCATTTTTCTGGCAAGTCGACATGGCCGTCGTCAAGCGAGTGCCGCTCGGCGGCTCGTCAACCATCGAACTGCGGGCGGAGTTCTTCAACCTCCTCAATCGAGCGAACTTCCGTGCGCCGAATGCGAACCGGAGCGCGGGAGGATTTGGGACGATTACGCAGACCTACGATCCGCGTCAGGTGCAGCTCGGCGCTAAAGTTTCGTTCTGAGCTTGTCCGCGATCTCGAGGCGCAACATCGAGGCCGAGGTGTTTCGAAAGACACCCAGGGACAGCCGGGACGGCTCCTTGTGGCCTTCCACAACATCGACGACGACTTCGGCGTAGTCGCCATCTCCGGCTCCGTGCGTTACACCGACGACCCGCAGACGCGATGAGAGTTGGGCGGCGGCTTCTGTCGCTATTCGCGTGACGTCTGACAGGTTCAGGGATTCCATTTCCTTGATGGATCGCACATTACGTACCCAATCGCCATTCGCGTTGGCACTGTTTACGCATTTGTTCCTTGGACTTGATCCAGGAGTCACACGTCGTCGGTACGATGGCTCAACGTTGCGTATGGCCGCGCCGCAGACAACAGATGATTCCGACGCGTTCACGCGAGCTGTTCAGCGCGTAAGGGCAGAGTTCCTCGAGATGCCTGGCCTCACACTGACCGTGGCGCAGGCATCCCGGCTGTGGTCGTTCGAAGCCAGCTTCTGTATGGCCGTGCTCAGCGCGCTTGAAGAGGCGCGATTCCTCGTTCGCACCCGTCGCTCGGCATTTGCACGAGCCGATTGATTGCGTCCCCTGGCCCCGTAGGACCTCACCGGAATCGAAGCGAGTATGCTGCAGAGCGCCTGAGCGGCGGGAGCGTCAGGGCATGATTCGTTTCGCCACCTCGCCCCAGCCGTATAACTGAAAGTTTCGATCCCGGCTGTTCATCATGACGAGCAGCCCCCGGGCGAGGTCGCCGGGCAGACCGGAGGGCACGATTTCAAGGCCATCTGTACCGTCGGCGGACGTGATCATCACTCCCACAGCGGGGTCGTGTTCGTGGGGTCTGCCCGGTTGCCCCTGCCGGGGATAGACTCGCAACTGACTGGAGCCCTCTATCTGATCACTCGTGACGATGAACCCTGTGCCATCGTCACGGGTAAAGATTGCGATTCCCTCGCGCTGTCCTTTGAAGCCTTCGCGTCCGAAGGTTGCCAGCTCCCGTCCTGCGTCAGCATGGTCGGGGTCCGCGTGCCACTTGTGCACGGCGTACTCCTCGTCCGCGTAGTAGACATACCCAAGCGCATCGTCGACCGCCACCGCCTCGATTTCGCCGGTGCCGCTGAAGTGGCCAAAACGTCGCACGAAGGTACCGCGGACAAGATCAGACGCGGGATCGACGTCGAGGCGGTACTGCCACAGATAACCAGTGGTGGGCCCGGTTTTGGGCGCGACGATGGCGAATATGGCGCCGTCGCGCGGCCGTTTGTACAACGCAACGCCCATGGGCATGCGGGCCTCGCCCGTCTCTCCCTCCATAACAGCGATGCCCTGGCCCTCGTCCAGCGGCACGACTCCGGACTCGGTCACCCGGAAGACGCGGAGACGGTGCTGCAATCGCTCGCTGACCACCGCAATGTCTATCGGGCCGCTCCTCGATTGGAACCCGTATTCGACGTCCACATTGTTCGGTCGATCGAGTGGGGCAACAACTTGCTTCACGCTCCCGTCGAGCGCAAACACGTATAGCCCTCCGCCTGGGGCCGCCACCTTGTTCGTCCCGAGAATAAGGCTGCGCGTCGGGTCGGTTCTGCTTATCCATACCGCAGGGTCGTCGGCATCGTCTGCGAGAGCGGCTGTCGATCGAAGTGGCTGGAGTGCAGCGTCATCGGCTGTCGCGCCCTGCACACATCCCGCAAGGCATGTGACCGACACAAGCATCAACACGCGAAGCATCATCGCGTCAATATACGCGGCAATAGAGAGCCGAGTTCACCGCGGTGGAAGTGTTTACACCAATGTTGTACGGCGTTCACGCCCGCGACAGCACCCGACGATAGCGTGTGGATCAAATCCCACGCTTGCGAAGGAGCCGTCATGCCCGTCAGTGCCGATTCGTACCAGCTTTGTCCTGCTCCTCACTCTGTTTTCGACAGCCGTCTGGGGTCAGTCGACAGGTGCCATCTCTGGCGTGGTTACTGACGCCGCCTCTGGTGCACCCTCGGCGGCGCTGACATCCTCATCGAAGGATCCGTTCTTCCTGCCTGCACTCCACCTTCGTTACGCGTTGACCGACGCCGCCAACGTGCGCGCGGCCTTCACGCGCACGCTTGCGCGGCCCAACTACTACGACCTGGTGCCTTACCAGCTCGTGTTTCAGGAGGACGCTCAGATCGCGCGAGGCAACTCGAGTCTGAGGCCGACGGTGTCGAACAATGTGGATGTGCTGCTCGAGCGGTACTTCCAATCGGTTGGTGTGGTGTCCGGTGGCGTCTTCTACAAGCGGCTCACTGATTACATCTTTCCTTTCCGCTTCCAGGAGGGGAATTTCGGCGACCTGTACGAGGTGACGCAGCCGCGAAACGGCGACGCCGCATCGTTGTGGGGGATGGAGCTCGCCTTCCAGAATCGATTTGCGTTCCTCCCGGCTCCGTTCGACGGACTGGGCCTGTTACGCGAACTATACCTGGACCGATTCGTCGGCCCAGTTCCCGGATCGAAGCGAAAAGTCAACGTTGCCTGAGCAGTCGGCGCACATAGGGAACATTGCACTGTGGTACGAGAAGGCGGGGTTCTCAGCGCGGTCGGCGTGGAACTTTCACGGCAGGTACGTGGACGCGGTAGGCGAGTCTGCGGCCCGCGACGTCTACTACGACGATCACGTGCAGTGGGATCTCTCCTTCAGTCAGCAGATCCTCCGCCAGGTTCGCGCATTCGTGGACGTCCTGAACCTGACAAACGCGCCGCTGCGCTACTCCGAGGGGGCGACCACTCGGCCGATTCAGGAGGAGTATTACCGCTGGTGGGAAACCTTTGGCGTGAAGATGAACTTCTGAGCTGAGCTGGACGGCGTGATGACAGCGGCGTTCGGGTGGGCTTTGCCCGGCCCCTGCCGGACGGTGAGTCCCCGATCCCGGATCCCCGATCCCCGATCCCCGACGTGAGATTCCTACGTCATGATCCCGGCAAAGAAGAGCACCAGCTCGAGGATCAGAATCAGCACGATCATCAGCTCGAGCAGCTCGCCGCGCGCCATCGACGTCTGCTCAACCGTGAACCGGTAGATATCGTCCAGCGTCTTCAGCTTCTCGCGTACGTTGGCCTTCCACTGCGCGAGCCCGAGCCGTGACGCGACCAGCGTGAAGAGCCGGGCCGCATACACGTCGCCCGCGAATTTCAGCGCGTTCTCGGTCTTGTCGGTCAGCTCGTTGACGTCGATGAAGAGAGAGTGGACCTGGCGCGCCGCGCGGGTGAACCGGCGGCCGAACCAGCTCTGGAGCGAGGCCGGCTCCTGCAGGCGGTCGTAGATCTGGGCGAGCTCGGTGTCGAGCAGCGCGTCGTAGTACCGGAACTCGAGCAGCTGCGAGTTCGCGAACTCGAGGATCTCGAGGATGCTCGCGAGCGCCGGTCTCCGTGTCGTACACGAATGCGGCGTTCCACGTCGGCACGACCAGGTCGGTCGCCAGATACGACAGCCGCTGGCGCAGCACCTCGTCGCGCTCCTGTGTGCTGAGTGGTTCGCGCTCGCCGCGGAGCAGCTGCGCGATGGTGGCGCCGTGGGCCGACAGCAGTGCGTCGGCGGTCGTCGGCGTCGGACACCCCCGTGACGGCGAACACCAGATAGTCCTCGGACAGAAGGTCGGTGCGGGGGCGGAGAAGGCCGGACGCAGACGATCGATCACGAGGCTACGGCAGAGTGCGCTCGGCCTGGACCGGCAGATCAGGGTCGTCGTGCCAGCGGAGCCCCTCGGCGACGAAGGCGTCCCACGTGCCCGGAATCGGACGCGATCAGCGCCAACGATACGACGCCGTAGTCGAACACCTTGAAGCGCACCTGCCAGCCATCGAGTGGAGGGGAGTCCGCGCGTTTCCATGAATGGCGATCGGCGGATCGTGTGACTGCATGTAGGCCGGAACGGGCGGTCGTGGCCCCACGCGGGTAGCCGTTGTCGAACCAATCAGGTCGTTGACGGCGGCAAGGTCGATTGCGTCGGCGATGTCATAGAGGAAGAGGGCGGTCAGCCAGCCCGATGCAATCGTGGACACCGGGTCATGCTATACGAGGCGGGTCATCTTCACATCGACGAACGATGATTCGATGATCAATTGCTCCATCGATGATTGGCACTCGTGCCTCGAATGTACGCCGCTGGCGCTCCAGCTTGTCTTTCGTCGCCGCCTCTAGTCGTGCATCAAGTTCGGCTTGGGTAAACCGTCGCTATTACACTTCTTCTGGTGGCGGTGCACTCCCTGGCGTAGTCGTGGGCTGCTAATCGACATGGGTGGGCATCCTCCTCGGCACTGTCGCGTACCGGCTGCGCGTGACCGGCGATCACCGCTCGCCGTGGGCGGACAATAAAACACAAAAACAAACCCAGTACCTCCATCGAGGGTCGGCCGCGCTATTGCCGCGCAGCGGGCGACTCTTAGGTCTTTTATGATATGATACTACGATCGTCGATATCGCGGCGCGCCTTCGCGATGAGCTGCCGGTCGATCTCCGCCACGCTCAGCAGTAACAGCTTGCGTATCCGTTGAAGCTGAGCGATCGGCACTGCGCCAGCGCATCTTCAATCGCCCCGAGCATGTAAATCAGCGCGGCGCCGGATCAGCATCAACTGTATCTATGTACCGTTGAGTTCGTCCATCACGGCAGAAGCTCCTCGGGATCGTCCGCCTCGCGTCCATTCATCGGCTGCTCCTGCCGCTGCCCGCATCGCTTCCAGCTGCGCGGCCTGCGCCGCGCCGCCGCTGCTCTTTCGCCTCGGCCGCCGCTGTCCACTGCGTGATCTGCACGTCGCTGTAGCCTAACTCACTCCAAATCTGCGGTAAGGGCACCGATAGCTTCTCAGCTTTGAGCACCGCGCGGGCGAGCTCGGCATCCTCGTCGCGGCTCTCGATCGGCTCCCACTCGACACTCAACGTTACTTCCTCGTCGAGCATCGGCGCGCTGAAAAAGGCGTTATGCAGCCCTCTCGCAACCACGAACAGATCCGCGATGTGGATGCCCAGCTCACTCTGGCGCATCCTGACCTTATTCAGCAGGGTGACGTTCTGCTCTTTCAGCGTGCCCTCGGCCGCCACCTGGCGCGTCACGGCACGAAGCGCGATACGGGCGTGTCAGTGGACATCGCACACCAGTTGATCCAGTTATAGACTTGCTCACTGATGTTGGTCAGATCGGCGCCGGGAATGACGACCGCCTTGCCGTCGGGGTTGGTGGTGCCCATCCACGTCCCCGGCTCGATCGGCAGCGGATTGCCGTCGCTATCGATTGGCTCCCAGCCCATCGCGATCAGGATCTGAAAGGCGGTCAGGTCGGCCGCGGCCAGCAGGTCAATCATCGTCTTGTTGATCGCGTTCTGCGGCCCGATCGCCTCGCCGGCCTCAAACCCGGCCGTGCTGCGAAAGTGGACGATCGGGATGCCCAGCGGCGCGCCCGTGCGCGGGTGCGTCCACGGCAGCGGCCAGGCGCTGTCGCCGTCGTCCTGCACGGGCGACCAGGCGTCGGCCATGCCGCTGTACTTCTCGATCCGATCGGGAAAGTAGATCGTCAGCCGATCGATCTCCTGGCGACTGCCGTTCGGGTAGGTCGTCTCAAGCCAGCGCTTGGTGACGAACAGTCAATGGCTGCTCCGGGTCGTTATTCTGATACACGGCGATGCACCCGTAGCCGTCGCCGCCGGCGTCCGGCAGCATGTAGCGCGGGTGTGGCACGAAGCGCGCGATCTGCCATCGCTCGTCCCAGGTCACCAGCACGAAGCTCTCGCTGTCGCGCAGGGTGGTGGCGAAGATGCCGCGCTGGCGCGCGTCCATCCGATTGTGCAGCCACGTCCGCCCGGCCCAGTTCGCGGTCGGCTTGACCACGCCGGCCTGCGGCAGCCCTCAGCGTCCGTCACGACCTGGCCGAGCTCGTCTTTCAGCGGCTCCTCCACGCCCTGCTCATCGGTGACCACCTTCGACACGATCAGCCGCTCGACCACCGCGTTGACGACCGTGCGGAAGATGTTGAGCCGGATACGCTTGAAGTCCTTATCGGTCACGCCGATCGACCCGCCCAGGAACGATCGCAGGCGGTCGGTGAGATGGACGAACTGCCGGCCGGCGTAGTAATCGCGCTGCTGCTGCAGGTCGTACTGGTACTCGGCATCCTCCTGGGCCAGACGCGGTGATCTGCGCCAGGATGTCCGGCGAGATGGATTGCGGCCGGCGTTGCATCATGATCGGCGCTCCTGTGGACTGTAGCGACTGTCGTAGCGATGAACGAAGCCGGTTGACGTGCCGAGAACGGCACCACGCCGGCGCGCTGTCGTAATCATCGTCGCCGCGCGCCCGCTGGCATCCGCGTTCACTGTCGGCACGTCTTCCGCGTTCTTGGGGTCATGTACCATGCGATTCACGACCGTCGAAGATCGGCCGCGCCTGCGCGACAATCTTGACGGTCGGCGTTCGCGATGTGCGCGCGGAGGCTAAGCGCATCGCAACGGCCCGCGCAGCCCAGCACGCGACTGATCACCGCGCGCTCGTAGCAATGCCCTGTCGCTGCTCGAGGTGCGGCGATCGCCCTGTGGTCGCTTTGCCGGCGTTCCGGCATCGTGGCCGGCCTGCACGGTCGTCCGCGACTTGTCGAATGCCCAGCTGGCCCAGCAGGTACGGCCATCGTGAGGCCATGCTGCGCGCACCGCATACCACTGACACGCGCTCCTGATGCCCGACGACATACACGTCAACCCAGTGGGCTGCGCACGAACACGCCGATCGGACGGGTACGGCTTACACGTAGCGCACGGCCAGACCTCCCGCCGCGATGCCCGGCAGCGCACGATGTGCACGCGCCTCGCGAACGTGTCATTGTACGCGCCCTCCGCGCCGTCCCAGGGCCAGCTCCCGCGCGGTAGCGAACGCCCGTCTACTCGGCCGAGCGTCGAGTCCGACACGCCGTGCCCGTCAGGTGGCCACTATCCGGCAAACAGATCGAGGTCGTCGCCCATGGTGACTTTCGAGAAAGTGAACTGAATCGCCTGCGCCGTTTCAGTACCCGGTGCTCGGCGTGACTCGGAGCTGCAATAAGCCGTCCGGCATGGGCGTACGTGTCACCGCGTCGACGAGCCGGTCGTGAGCGGGTGAGTAATTCCGCAGCCGGCCTCGGCGAACTCCGTGCAGCCTGGTTGACAGCCCCGGCATCGAGGTCGCCTACAATTTTGCCAGGATGCTCGCGCAATCCGGCCCGGCATGATCGCAGACCTCGCGCGTCCATCTCGCGGAACTCGTACCATTGGACTTTCTCGCCGCCGAATACCGATTCGGCGCCGCGCATGCCGATCGGGATCTTTTTCCATGGACGAGTACCGTACCAGGCATGTCGTTGCGTACCTTGCGTCAGCTGGGTATTGGCATTTGGGGTTGCTTGCTGGATACGCGCGCAGGACGCCACGGCGCGGCCCATAGCTTTGCCGGTGTCGAAGCCCCCCGAAATCCACGTGGCGATCGCGTAGCATCAGTATGTCGGCGCGACGATCGTCGCCGGGTGATCGGCGGCGCGGTCATCGCCGCGAGTCACCTCGGCGCGCGGCGTCCCGCTGCCAACTGCCCGACGAAGAGTACTGACGGGCGCGTTACATCGCTTCAGAAGTGGTGCCACGTCGGCGGCGTCTGCTTGCGTGGAGCCAGTCGTCTCGGTGGGGTCGAAGACCCGGTCAATCGTTGCGCTGTGCGATCACTTTGGCCCGCGATATCCATCCAGACCGGCGATGTCCGCCGGGGAGCGTTCCAGCGCGGCCTGCGCGGGGTGCTACGGTTCGAAGCTGATATGCCCTCCTACGTCATGCGTAACATAGCTTTTTTGCCAAAGTGTAATGGCTCCGCAGCGGCCAGACTATAGCCGGTCCGGACCGTCGCCGGACATCGTGGGTCACGAGAACGGCGCGACGCTTGCGCGCGGATCGTCGGCGCGATCGGGTGGCGGCATTCGTCTGCGTCCTCATCTTCTGGCGCGGTAGCGAAAGCAGGATAACCGGGTCGTCGATCCGCGGTGCGGACATTGACCATGCACGTTAACATCCGCTGGCCTGTTCCATTGCCGACGGTCGCGCTAGGAATATCCAACCACGCCGCGATCGCCCGCGCTACTCCGGCCAAAAATCGGCCATGACGTAATGCTTTCACCTCTGTGAACTGGCGGTTCTGAGTGGCACTTACACAAATCCACGCCAACGCTAAAATGAGCACGACAGATCGCGCGTACGCGCCCAAGATGCGCGACGCCGGCCAGACGATCGCCAGTGCGCGAGCGCCCAACCTGCCCCAACGAAATCCCAAACGCCAGCACGGTCAACAGGATATGCAGCGTATTAATTGCAGCGGGCATAGTTTTACTCCCTATCGCCTTTCTCGCGCAGCGACGCGACACCACCGGCAGGATGAACAGCGGCGGTGTATAGCGCGTGAGATGGCCGAGCACACCCCGTAAAGCCCACTGATCCGCGATCACGCCTGCGCGACGGCGGCCCTCACGGCCACAGCCAGTAAGAGCACTTATGCTGCTGGTGGCATCAGCGCCCTCCGAACGCGAGCTGCGCGACCGCCAGAACCGGCATGGACATCTTCATCGCTCGCGAGATCGCACAGCGCCTCACGCACCGCCGGATCGCTTAAATCGCGGCGCGCCAGGAACACCCGGACGATCGCGATCATACCGTCGATAAGTCCCACCGTGATACGCGACCTCACTCCGGCAATCGGTCGCGGTTGCTGCGACGGTGGTGACGGCAGGATGCATTAGCGCCCGCCCAATGTGTAGCGCGCTTCGCGGACGCGGGCGATCGAATCGCTGCTATCGCCGTCGGGTGATGCGACGTTCACGGTTGGAGAACATTTGCAATACTGGACAGCGTACCCGCAATCACGACAGCAAAGCACCCCATAGCGTTCAAACCAGCGCGCGGGGATTGTCGTAAGCGGTGAAGCGCTCGTCTGTTCTGCGCTTTGCGCTTTGCGCTCAAACGCTTCGGCGCGCGACGCCAGCAGCAGCGCCAGTCCGCGCTCGTAGGCCGGCGATCGATCGGCTCGTGTGTCATAGCGGCACCAGATAGCTCATCGGCAAAAATCCAATGCCGGCGCGTTGCATGCCGTATCCTTCCCGCGCCAACCGCGCTCACGTCGCCACCTCGATCAGCGTTGCCCGCGTCCGAGCCAAGTACTGCCGCCGCTTGCCCGCCGCCGCGATAGTCGGTGCGCGGCGATCGCGCCGTAAAGACGGCGCTGGACTGTCACACGTAGCGCGGTAGGCCGGCGCGACTCGCGGCTTTGAGAATCGGCATGTAATACGCCGGTGTAATCGCCGCGCCTGGACAATACGGTTTATTGTAGTGCCGATGCGCGGTGACGCCGCCGGCCCACGGCTTGTCGATATAGGCGAACGTGCTGCAGCCGCTCGCTGGAGCGCGGCCACCGCGCCGGCGACGTTCCGCGCGACCGCCTCCGGCCAAACAACGGATTCGTAGTACCCGATCACCTCAATTCCGATCGAGTAGTGCAGCGCGCGCGCGTTGTCGCGGTAGCTGTTGCCAGCCGCCGCATGCACGCCGACGACCGCCATTGGCGAAAATAACCATATCCATCGCTCGTCAATGAACAAGTGCGGGCCGGCTGGCCAGCCGAGGGTATCGCGGTAGTAGCGCATGATGAAGTCGAACTGGCCCTTGCGCTTGACCTTGATCTGAGCGTCGGACAGTCCCGCTTCGTTCGCGTCCCAGACGCTGCCGGTGGGGTAGCGCGCGTGCGAGCGTGGAGGGCACAGCCGTATGGTGCAAAACAATGTAGTCTGGCGGAATGGATCCGAAGGAGTAGCCGTTGACGTAGGTGGTGAACTCCGCCAGCGTCCGTGCCGATCCGATATAGGCGAACGTCCCCACGCGCGGCGCAGGCGTCTCGTCCTTCTGCGGCGTGACGATGTAGGCGTCGCTGTCAAAGGGCGTAAAGCCGGGATCGCGTTCGTCAGCACCCATCCTGTCATTCCTTTTGCCGCGTCCATCCGCGATGGCTGGGCCGCTTTCCGGTATACACGTCGTGCATATGGCCAGCGTTAAGCCCATGTTGGCGGCAGAACTCCGGAAGTCCGGTGATCGTCGTTAGTTGCCCGTGCGGATCGATGAACCCTTCGTATTCCTTGGGTAAAATCGTCGCCTTTGGGTTGTCGAGGTGCGTCCACCCTTTGTAGGACTTCGTTCTGCCTTGTCCATTTGCAAGCCGGTACATCGCTCCAAAGTTCAGCAGCATCTCTTTGCAAAACTGCCAGAGGTTTGTGATCGTGGTAGGCGTGCCATCCGGCGCGATAGATCCTTCCCAGACTTGCTCATGGTGTTTTCTGAGCTTCGCTTTCATTTGCACGGAATGCGTGTATCCACGTTGAGATCCTGCATTCGGCGCAAGATTGTATCCATGTTCTCTAGTTGCCGCCTGTTTACAATCGATCCACCACTGTTCAAAATCGTTCAACTGATCAACCGGTGCTATTTGAAGCACCGTAAATGTGAACGCCGCTTCTCCGTATTTGTCCCATGCGCGTTGAAGATACTACTCGTTGGGCGTCTTCCCAGCGCGCAATGTTGACCAGTGGTTGTGTCGTCGTACATAGAGATCGGCGGCGCTCCCGATGTACACTTTCTTCGACTTGCGGCAGGCAATCTCATCAACGCCAGGTTCGTGTGGTATGCTAGTGGACATTGGCAACCTCGAACGTTGTCAATCACGCTCCCGGCGCTGGCAGGCGCGCGGGGGCTTCGCATGTATGTATTATAGTATATACCGCATCAGGACGCCATACGATACACGCTCCGAACGCAAAAGCACGCGCAACCGACGAGCGGCGCGCGTACCAGACCCAGTATAGCACGGCCATGCAAGTGGAGATGCTACACTGATCATGAGCGGTGCAGCGATCGGCGCGTGTACCACCGCCGGTCAGAGTCGCGCCGCTCAGGTGAGCGCACGAACGCCCGATCCGTGTATACTCCGATCGGGCCTTCGTGCTGGCCGTCGTGCTACTCTTTTACGCGCAGCTCCTCATCCAGCAGCCCGCGCAGCGCATCGTCCGGCACGCCGAACAGTCGCGCCCGCTCGATTATCCCGGTCAACTCCATGCGAAAGTCGAAGGCGATGTCTTGCGGCGTTGCCGGCAAGAGCTGATTGGTTGGCGCGGCGGTGAATATGTGCGGCGCGGTTTCGAGCACCGTGAAGTCGTCATGCTCAGATCGGACAATGCCTAGATCGTGCGGTGATTGCGTTTGATGATCATGGCAATCCTCCATCCCTGATGATCAGCGATGCCACGCGGTACATATCCGCGCGCCGACTGTAGCCAGTGAGCCGGCAGAGCTCATTATGAAGATTCTGGCGCTCACTGTCAAGCGTGTGCAGCTCCTCGGTGGTGTACTGGCCGCTGCGCATCGCGCATCCACCGTTGCGATGTATTCCTGGCAGAGCGTCAGCAGGTGATTATTCGCCATTGTCGTTGCCTCGCGGCAGACTCGCGTACATCTGCGCCACCACGCCAGCCGGATCGATCAAATCTGATTCTTCTGCTCGTCGTATTGCGCCCATATCTCCGGGAAATCGTACAGGTAGCGCCCCAGCCCGAACGCCGTACAGGCGCGCTTGAACGCCTGCGACTCGGCGCTGGTCGCCGGGTTCTCTCACTCCGCATCGCGCGGATAGTCGCCGGCGGCAGCTCTTGGCCACGCCGAACAGCGTCAGCGCACAGACCGCGCCGCGCTCGCTCAGTGTGATCGCGTGGCTCCAAGTTTCCTCGCCCCAGATTTTATCCAGCTGCGCGCAGTACGCGCGCATATCGGCGTACGGCATCGCCAGCGCCCGCGTGCTGTCTTTCGTGATCGCGGTTGGCTTCAGTGCGATGTCTCGTTGCGCGAATGGTTTGAGGAGCCAGGGCGCGGCCTCAGCCAGCGTCGTTGGGCGCGCGGGTTTGGTGGGTGCGACTGCCTTTTTCGCTGGCGCATCGTCGAACAGCGGTGCATCCTGCGGTGCGTTCAGCGCATCGGCCGCGCGCTTGGCTGCGGCCTGTCTCTCGCGCTGTTCAGGACGTGCTCTGCGCCGGTGCTGATCGTGACGTTCTGGCGATCGAGACGCCGCGCGGCCGGCGGGGGTGGTGGTGGCTACTTTCTGCATGGTGATTCTCACTTTCGTATTCGAGGTATTCTACGTTACTTCGCGTGTTTCTTGAGCCAGCACACGGCACACACCGGGCGCTTGGCATCGTCGTAGGTCTCGGCTGGCCGTGACAAGCAGGTGGTACACATCGTCGCGCTCATAGCGCACCCCACACCAGCGTACGGGCTGCGGCGATGCGCGATCCCAGCGGCGGATAGTCGCACGCCAGATCGTCAGCATCGGCCTCCATGTCGGCGTCGCCGGCGGCCGTGTCGAGCATATCCAGCAGGATGTCCCACAGCTTCATATGCCAGCACGGCGCATTAGCTGGGCACGTGCAGCGCCCGCAGCTGACGACGTACTCCGCGCCGAGATTGTTGACGCTGGCGACATACCAGATCGCCCAAGTCCCACCAGATCCGCGCGCCAGGCATGTTCACGCTGACGATGACACAATCGAGCTGGCGAACCGTCGCGGTATCGTGCTGCCGTACCGCATCGGCGCGCTGCTCTTTCGCGACCGCAAGGAGGTCAGCGGCAGCTGGGATCGCGATGTCGCTGGCGTACGTTTCGTCGTACTTGGCGATCTGGTGCTCGACATCGCTCGGCATCCAGTCGTAGCCCAGCCGCTCGATCTGCCGCGCGACGAGGCGGAACTTTGCGCCGTGGTCGAGCATCCGCCAGCGCGCCGCCCGTGCCTCGCCTTTGAGGGCCAGGAAGACGGTGAGGAACGCGGCATCGGCGATCTGGAGGCGAAGCTCCGCACTTTCCATGCGGCGTCCTGGGCGTATGCGGTCGAGCTGTGTGGATTGTCATGGTGTGATGGCTCCTGTCGGTGTGTGCTTCTGTAACTGATGTTATTATATGTTACTTTCGCTAATCTGTCAAGTAGCTATTCGCTATTGACAGGCGCAATTAGTGGTGCTACATAGAGAGCACGCGTATACAGGAGCAACGACATGCGAAAACAGAGCTACACGATCCAGGAGGTTGCGCGGCTGGTGGAATTTTCGGATCAGACGATCCGCGAATGGGCGGGTGGCATACTCGCGCTCGATCGCGCGGCCCACGCGCCAGCACCGCACTAATCGAGCTGCCGTCTTGTGTTTCGGTTCGCTGCCGAACTGCCAAGAAAGCCGGTGAACCACCCAATCACAAGGAGCTATCCCATGCTTCATTCGTTCTGTCCACGCCGCCGCCCGATCCCGATCCCGATGAGCCGCCGACCCCAGACGAAGAGAATGACACCCTTGACCCGCCCATGGAGCCGGCCCAGGTGCAGGATCAATTTCCAGACGATTACGACCCAGCGCCGGATGACGAAGAATGATCGCAGAACGATTCGATGTGGTCGGCTGATGACTGCCGATGATGCTCCGTCCGCTGTGACGGCGATCAATCGGCACTTACATCACGCCCGCGCGCTGCTGGTTGATCTGTATGAGCAGCGCGGCTGGGTCGCGCTCGGCTACACGAGCTGGCGTGCATGCGTGCTGTCGAATTCACCGCCAGCGAGAGCGCCTTGTATCGCGCGCTGAGCGCCGGCCAGGTCGAGACGCGCGATCCAGCGCGGTTTTGCCAGATCTGAGCGAAGATCGCGCCGGAATCGCAGTTGCTTGCGCTCGCTGCGTTGCGCCCAGCCGCCCAGCGGGTCGCGTGGGAGAAAGCCCAGCAGGCCGCGCGCGATCACGGCGCGCGCTTCGCAACGCATCATGTCATCACAGCGGCGCGCGACGTACACGGCAGCGAGCGCGCGTCCTGAACAGAAAACAGAGGATATGACCGACCGACCAACGCGCTTTACGACGGCATGCGATCAAGCCATTCGCATGAGTGGTTTACCCCTGCGTATTCTGAGCGCCCGTGCGCGCGGTGCTGGGCGCGTCGACCTCGATCCATGCAGCCACGTCGATGCGCAGCGCGACGTCCAGGCGCGGCGCTACTACACCGAGGCCGATGATGGGTTAACGCAATCGTGGCACAGTGACGCTGTGTTCATAAATCCGGCTCCGGCCGCGCGATCGGCCGTGGACAGAGCGCCTGATCCGTGCCTACACGTCAGGCGAGACGCGACAGGCGCTGGCGCTGCTGCCAGGGCGCACGGATACCGACTGGTTTACGCCGCTGTTTGCCTACCCGATCTGCTTCGTGCATGGCCGGCTGACCTTCAGCGGCTACACAGCAGGCGCGCCGTTTCCCAGCGTGGTGATCGCCTTTGGCGTCCGATCTGGCGCGGTTCGCACATGCGTTCGCGGCGCTCGGGCCGATCATGATGCCGATTTACGAGCCGCGCCGCATTCGGCGTATAATCCGCAGGACATACGAACGCCCGGCCGTGCTGCCCACACTTCAGTAACAGCATGATCGGGCGTTCGTATTGTGTTCGGTTCACTGCCCAACTGCCAAGAAAGCCAGTGAACCGCCCTATGGCAGTCCACGTTCAGCACCTTACCAACTGCATACGAAGTGTACACGAACCATTGTGCTACACACGTTAACAGCGTGTAAGATTTCGTGACGCGGCGCGCGCGGCGCGATCGAGCGAATAGGTGCTCCTAAAGCGGCTATTCCCGCGTTTTAGGGGGAAATGTCGCACTGTTGCACGCCCCGGTTCGGGTGCTTTACCGCTATTCAACGCGGTAAAGCGGCCCTGAAACCGCGAGGACTGGTGGAGATGGGGGGAGAATACCGCCAGTCCTATGCGCGGAATTTTAACTTCTGCACCGCCGCCCGTTCCTTCGGTGCGCTGGCCCCCAAGTAGCGCATGGTCGTTTTGGGATCGGCATGCCCCAGCAGGCGCTGAATCGTCGCCAGATCCTCACCGGCGACATACAGTTCGGTCGCAAAAGTCTTGCGCAGCTGGTGCGAGTGCAGCACGACCCCCCGGCGCTTCAACCAGCGCTCATGGATATGACTCAGCGATTTGACGGTGAGCGCAGTGCCATCGCCCTGATCCACCACCGCATCGCCGACCTTTTGGCGCTTCGCAAGCCGCAGCTCGGCGCGCAATTCATCACAGATCGGCACCACGCGGCTCTTGCCGCCTTTGCCGCCTTTTTTTCTAATGATGATCTCGCCACGCGCCAGATCGACATCCCCCCATTTCAGCTCGGCGATCTCGGCAATGCGCATCCCAGCGTATAAGCCCAGCATGATCGCGCGCCGATTACGCCGCCAGGTCAGCTTATGCGATTGCGGCGGCTGATCAATCGCCAGCAGCAGCGCATCAATGCGCTCCCTGGTCAGCGGATCGGGGTCGGACTCCTCGACCCTCGGGTGATCCACCGCCAACGCGGGGTTGCTCGCGAGCATGCCCTGATGCACACACCAATCGCAAAACGACCGCAGCACGGTCAGATTGTGCCGGATCGTGCCGCTGGCAAGATTGCGCTCGTACAGTGCGATCTTGTAGCGCGCGATCAGATCGGGAGCGAGATCCGCCGGCGTGATCTCGCCTGCCCATGCTAAGAACTGCTCTAGCTTGGCGACGTAGGACGCGACGCCGCGCGGCCGCCGGCCATCAGCGAGTTCGGAATGTGCGCCAGGCGGGAATGTGGGTACGAACACGCTGGGTTCGTGCGCGCGATACAGGGCGCGGGAATGCGATCACCGACACAACAACCTCCTCATTCACAGCAGACGGGCTATCCGTCGCTATGAGAACGTCTCACAACGCGCGCTTGGGCTGTGCAAAACAAGGCAAAGCCCAGCCGCGCGGGGTGTGGTATCCCGCGAGAAAGGAGAGTCGATGAAGTGGTGATCTAAAGGCAACAATCAGGGCAGCGCACGGTGTACGTGTGCGCTGCCCGAACCCCAATCGAAAGGAGTTGGTGTATGGCTCATTCTACCACGCCGGACGACCTTGATCGCATCATTCAGGAGCGCGTCCAGTTCGGGATGCCCGAGCTGCTCCTAGCGATCGCCGATTACTTCTACTGTATCGGCGCCGGCATCATCCCGCCGCCGCCGCTCATCCCGCGCGAAGGGCTGATCGACCTGATCGCGACGTTAGAAGCCACACACCGCCGGGAAGTGTTAGCACGGCGCGGCTGGGACACGCCACCGCCTAATGTGGCCGACGAGCTGCCGGGCTGGCTGCTGCGACTGAGTAACCAGGCCGATACGATTGATGAAAAGGAGCACACACGATGATCCATGCCCTCGGCCCAAACCCGCAGCCGACGCCGCCGCACGGCCCAGGCGACAACGATCCATCAGAAGGATAACGACCTGCGCTGGCCATGCCCGCTGGCGCGTGCCGGCCCCGACCGCCGGCATGTTTCTCGCACAAAAAGAAATCGACCACCCAATGCGGACAAGGCGCGGGTGGTCGATCGAAGAGTCAAAGGAACTGTAATGAAAGAATACCATGTCGCGGATTCCCTGTCTAGTAGCGGATATCCTGACACGGCTGTAGGGATTACGGGCAACGGTCGTAACCCCTATGCCTACACGGTCGTACCGCCGATCGGCCGATTGCTCGACGCGATCCGCGCGCACTGTGGCGTTGGCGGCACGATCCGGCCGCGTAACCGCACGCTGGCCGATTGGGCAAACTACGCCAGCGCCGGCCACATCGCGCCGCTCTTAGACCAGCTGGCGTGCGACGGGCGTATTCTCTACGACCGCTCCACGGGACTGATCACGCTCCTGTTTGATCCCGCGCGGGATCAATTGATCCCTGACGGGATCAACGCCGACGATTCGGAAGAATCCGCTTTGATCCCATCACTGGATCGCTTTTTAGCGCAGCAGGAAGCGGAATTCCAATCTGATCCCGCGTGGGATCAAAACGCGCAATGCATGGAAGATTCATGTTTAACAACAACAGGAGACTCAGAGTCTGTTGCTGTTAAGACTCAGATACCATGCGGCGGCGAATCGATCCCGCCACCGGATCACCCGATTCTGCTGCTCCTGGCCGAGCTGGGGCTGAAGCCAGGGCGCGGCGTCTTCGAGCGCGGCATGGCGGCGCATACCTGGATGCCCCAGCAGATCCGCGACCGCTACGAATACGACCAGGAGCGCATCAAGAACAGCAACGGCACAAAGCATATCGGCATTTTTTGGACGGCGTTCCTGCACGGCGAGTTGGCCCCGTCGCGCCCCGATCCCGCCGCGCCCCTCGATCCGCAGTCCTACGCCAATCGTGACGGCTTTGCGCTCGGCAGCGTGCGCCACCGCCGGAGGTCGAGTCGATCCGCGATCGGGCAGTGCGGCTGTGTGGCGACTGGACGGCCGACAATCACCAGGCCCAGATCCGTAACTGCGGATTTTTGCAAGGCCGACTGGCCGATGGCGATAGCGACGAAGTAGCGCTGGCCGCGCTGGAGGCCTACCGCAAGGCGGTGCGCCGATGAACGAGCTTTCCCTCGCGGCAAGCGTGCTGCTGGCGCGTATCGACGACACAGACTACCTGGCCGTCCGCGCGGTTTACGCGGTCACACCCCACGATCCGCCGTCGCTGTACTGCCTGGAGTCGGAGTGGAGCAGCACGCCGATGGCACGGATCGCCGCCCTCGTCGAGCGCGTGGCGGAGCTGGAGTCGGCGCTCGCACAACAGACGCGGGAGCGTGCGCCAATAGCGCCGGCGACGGATGTGCAGCGGAAATGTCCGCACTGCAGGAAGCGGCCGAGACTAAGCAACATGCAAGCGCATATTGCGCGGGAGCACCCTGAGCAGCGCGCGGTGATTGCCGAGTGCGTGTCGCCGACACTCCCCAGCGACCTGGGCTGGCGCTGTGCCGCGCCGGGCTGTACTGGCGCGTTCACGCGCGACTTGCACGATCCGGCGCATTGTACCCATCACGCCGCGCCGCGCACCAACGGCGCTGCCACGGTGGCGTCATGACCACCGCCGATCTGGCCTATGGCCGGCGCGTGATCTGGCGAGGCCTGCCGGCGACGATCGTGGATATCCAGTGGAGCCGGGCGCCGCGCGTCCAGATCAAGATCGCCGGCGGCCGCGTGCGTGTGCTGCGCCTCGCAGCCATCGGCAGACATTGCCTCCCGTTGCGCTACACCGTTTTTCGTGGTCGACCGATGTGCCGCGTGTGCGGCTGTACAAATCGGTTTGGCTGTCCCGGCGGCTGCCAGTGGGTCGATAGCACGCGGGATCTGTGTTCACGCTGTGTGAAGAGGAGTGTATTGTGACCTACTGCTGCGGCACCTGCGCGCTGTGGCGTCGGTCGATCGGCTGCACCATGCCTGCCACACCGGCAACGGTCAACTGCGGTCGCACGCGCTTTCACGATCTGTGCGAGCAGTGGTATCCGTCGCACCTATCGGCACGCAGCAGGAGGCACTGGCGCGTGCGCCGCCGGCGTCGCCAGAAGGGATTGCACGATGCGTAAAGGACGCACGGTGCCAATCACCGACCGGGCGTGAACCGCGCTGGCGAAGTTGCGATCCCTGCCTGCGATCTGACGTTGCCCGATGGCCGCGTGCTGGCCTATCGCGGACGCACACCACCGCGCAGTGTTGGCGGCGGTGCATCGTTGACACTCTCGGCCTGGTACAGCGCCGATGGATTGGCGGTTGCGGCGTCGATTGATCGGCTCCCGCACCTGACGATCAAAAGCAAGCTGGGCTTTCTGCACCTCAGCATCAGCCGAAACGATCGCTATCCCAGCTGGGATGAGATGGTACAGGTTGCTGAAACCATCGCCGGGACTGATCTGGACATGGCGATGATCAAGCCGCGCCGATCTGACTATGTGAACACGCACGAATACACGCTGCACTGGTGGGAAATGCCGGTTGAATGGGGATTGCAATGAGCAAAGGCCGTAAAGTACCTGATCAGCCGATCGACCACGCCGCGCAGCTGCGCGATCGGCTGGGCCGCGCCGCCTACGAAGCCGCTTTCGATCACGAGCCGGTGGCGTGGGCGGAGGCCGATGCCGATCGGCGCGAACGCTATCGAAAGATCGGCCAGGCCGTGATGGACGTGATTGTCGATCGCGGCGCGCGCAGTGGCGAGTTCGCGGTCAGCTCGATCTACGGCTACAAAAACCAAAAGCCGTATGTCAATGTCGAAGTGACCGTATCGCCGATGCAGATGAGTCCGGGCCAAGGCGAGAGAAATTGCACTCATGCTGCTGGAAAGTGCCGACGCCAGCGAAAGTGATGCAGTGCTGATCGGGTTCGCCAGAGATGTGCTGGATATGGACGAAAAGCGCGCAGCGCAGGTGCTCAATCAGCTGCGCGGCTATCGCGAGAAACAGCGCGGATCGGCGGTGGATAGTGCCTAACAACGCGACAAACCCGCTGAAGTTTCTTTTGTACGAACTGCCAGCCTACATCGAACCCGCGCCACTGGCCGCGCTTATGGAACGCTATCAGGCCAATAAGCGCGACTACGAGCGGGGGCTGAAGATCAACCAGGCTGAGCGCGTCATCAAGTCGATTCAGCGCCGCAACCATCCCGATGACCGCGCGAGGCTGGCGCGCTGGCACGCGAAGCTGGCGAAACTGAAAGAGGATCAGCTTTGAGCGCTTGTGTGATGCTCGCCTACGATCTGCCCCAAGGTCGGGCCTGGTATGTGGATGGCTCTGGACTGGCTGGGCAGCCCGCCTACCGCCTGGGCACGGCGACGTTGAGCCATGCCGACGTGTTGGCGCTGGCGCGTCGGCGACGGCAGCGCGGGCGGGCATGTCCTGAAAGAGTGGAGGAATCAGGTGAGCGAATCACGCGACGATCTGAGTCGCCTTGTCGGGGAACAGAGCACGACGATCGGCTACCAGGACGCGATCATCGCGGTGTTAACAAAGGCGCTCGATCAGATCGATCGCCATATCATCGGCGCATGCGAGTCTCCGTTCGGTGGCATGCCTGAGCCGTGCGAGGAGTGTGGCGAGATGCGCGAGATTGCTCATCAGGCATTGGCCGCAGTGCCGCAGAGAGAACCGTGATGCTGGTCATGCTGGCCTACGACACGCCGCGCGGCCGGGCCTGGTACATCGATGGCTCTGGCCTACGTGGCGCACCCGCCTACCGGCTCGGCCGCGCGACTCTCTCCCACGCGGCCGTGCTGGCATTGGTCACGAGAAGGCGACAGCGCGGCCGGCGGGTGCCGGATAGACAGGAGTCGTGTGATGGACGCAGGGACGTGTGCCGCCGTGTGGATCATCGGCCGGCTCGTGCTGTTCATCCTGATTGGCCTGGCGGTCTGGCTTCTGGCGTGTGTCTGGCGCAAGCGCGAATGAGTGACGGACGCGCGCAGTGCTGGCAGGAATGCCGCGCGCCGCCGGGGCCGCCGCTTTGACGCCGGATCCGCGCTGGCACGGCGGCTACGCCGATGCGCTCAATCTACTGGACAAGGAGACAAGCGAATGAACATCACCCAGATCACGGTCTCATATGGCGAGACACAGAGCCTACCAGAATATTCGAATGTCAAGCCGAGCATTACGCTCACGGCCACCCTCGACGCAGGCGACGATGCCGCCGAAGCTGAAGCCGAGCTGTGGCAGCACGCGAAAGACGCCGTGCGTGAGCAGATTGACCTGGCCTTGGAGGCGAATGGCAAGGCCGCGAAGTGGAGCGGGGAACCGCGCTACCAGGTCATGGAAACCTATTGGGATCAGTGGAGCCACAAGGGCGAGACCAAGCCGCCGCAATACGTGATTATCCTGCCGAATAGCGTCAATCCAGCGCGCGATGCCTACGCGCAAAAGCTTGTGCATGCCGGCAACAGCAGCGGCGATGCGCGCAAGATCCGCTATCACCAGGCACAACGCATTGCCGCGGAGGTGATGCAGGAACGCGGCTATGACCTGATCGACTGCTCGAATGGCGATCTGACGCCGCTCAATCTGGCGATCAGTGCGCCAGAACGACCGTTCGACTCTGAGGATGCGCGGGCGCAAGAGCAGGATAGTCCCGAATATCAGGCAGCGATGGGGATCGAACCGGAAGATGATTTTGACGAGGACGACGACGAATAAGCCCCCGCAATCGAAAGTATAGCAAGAGGAGCCGATGAGCATACCCCATCCATCGGGTGATCAGCACTGGACGCGACGCACGCCTGAGCGCGTGCTGCGTGGCACGGCAGCGCCGGGGGCGAAACTCAGGCCAGCGGATATCACGCGGCTGTACAGCTACGCAAGCGGCGGATGGCTGCCGCGTGAACTGGCGAGTCACTTTGGCGTGAGCCCGGCAGACGATCTGGCGACATCTCAGGAAGCGTAACACGCAATAGGGTGCCACGTGAAACAGGGAGGAGGATAGCCACACCAGCGACCAGCGACAGGCTCAAACCCCGCCGCTGGCCACGATGCTGGGCCACTTGAGGAAGCAAGCGGCATGCGATTGTAGCATGCCTGCACACTCGAACAGAGGAGCTACAATCATGGCACGAATCCGCATGTCACGCGCGCCGCGCCGCGCTCCACAGCCCGCCGAGCGCACGACGTTCACCGATCGGCTGATCGGCGTCGTCATCCTTACCCTGGCCAGCCTCATGATCGTCGGCGTCTCCACGCTGCTGTACGACCGCTACGCCGCGCCCGTTTCGATTGCCCAGCCCACTGCGACCGCTCCGGCCGCGCAACCGACCCAGCCCGCGCAACCGACCCAGCCCGCCGCCATTCAGCCCGCGCCGATCCTTGTCCAGAGTGTCCCGGCTGGCGCCGCGCCCCAGAGTGTCCAGCTCCAGCCGATCCCGGTCGCGCCCGCGCCAGTCGTGGACAGCGCGCCCGTCGTGGAGCAGGCCCCGCGACCGCTGATCATTGTGCATCAGGTATCCGCCGACGGGTCGCATCAAGTGATTACGGGCAGCGGCGCGTGCAAGGTCGCGCGCGTTGCGGCGCGGTGTAGCAAATGACCGTGAAGTCTGAACCGCTGACCAAGGAGCGCAAGCAGAGCGCGATCGTGACCAGGGCGACACTGGATCGGCAGCGCGGCGCGTTCGAGCGTATCTCGGCATTCGGCGTGCTGTTTTTCAGCTTCGCCGGTTCAATCGCCGCGCTGAGTGGCGGATGGCCGGCGTTGCGCGCCGACCCGCACCTCGCGCCGATCGTCGGCGGCATTGTGATCCAGGCCGTGCTGACCATCAGCGAATGGTGGTATGGTGGCGGGCGCGGGCGCTGGCGCTATCGGCTGGCGCTGCTGTTGGACATGGCCTTAACCACGATCGGCTATGGCCCGCTGATTGTGCCCTATCTTGCGGCGTACCTGGCAGCGCGCGGTCTGCCGTATGCCGAGCCGCTTGCATGGCTCGCGGTCGCCATGCTATCCTTCGTTATTGCGTACTATCCCGAGCGCATGCTCATCGACTAGAGGAGGGTGCCATGCCAGCCGACCAAACCATTGATTTCGTGGTCATGTTTCTCACGCTCGGGTGCCTCGCGCTCGGCCTGGGGTCTATGTTGCTCGGCTGGCTTGTCAAGCAATACGATGCGCTTATGTCACGATGGACACCCGCCGAACGCGCGCCGCGCCCGTCGTCTCTAGAGACGGACGCGAGACGGACGCCGGACGCGCCGCCGCTGCCGAAGATGAAGGCCGAAGAATTGTTGACACTGTACAAGCTGATGCGCGTGGCTGGCATCAAGCGCGAGGAGGCGCAAGCGGCGTTCACACAATCCGGACTGCCGTTCAATAACAATGTCTGGACGCGCGCCGCGCCGCCGCCAGATTCGTATCGCACGCCGATCGCGGGGCGCACAACCAGCGCAGACTACTATCCTGATGAGCCGGAGTTGGTCTATCGCCCGCCGCGTTAGCCCGCGATTCCGACGATCTGAAGCCACACCGTCGCGGCTCCTTGCGCGGTGGACACATAGCAGGATGGCCCGGGCGCGACGCCTTGCGCCATCTCTTCCACGCCGGCCGCCTTGCTGTTGCACGTCAGAATAAACGGCGCGCGATCGGTGCCAGCCCGCGCGCGGATGTTGGGCGCGTCGGCGACCATGACAAAGCGAATCACGTAGACTCTGGCCGGCGGCGCATGAAACGTTGCCGGCATGTCCACCCACTCGCCCGTATTCGCGGCATCTTGCGCCCCTCCCAATACGGCGTCGTGAGCGGGATGTGAAACAGGCGCAGTCCCGCCGCTTGACCAGGGCAAATCGACATGCGGTATCCTGTCCCAAACAATCACAAAGCCGGTTCTCGTCACTGGCGGCACCGACGGCGGCACCGCGCTTGCCCAGACTTCGAGCGATCCATCCTGGAGAATATGACACAGCCCCCGGCGGCGATCTGGGCGTGGCTGTCCGCGCCGCCGATGTAGCGGCGTACCAGCTCATGCGCTGCTAGACTGCCGGTCGGGTACGGTAGATCGATAAGTCCTGGCGAACACCACCAAGCTTTTCCACGGCCATGCCGTAGGCGAATGCCCGACGTGGATGCACGAAACACGGCGCGCCCTGAAGGCAATGTTCGTACCCAACATATGAAACCAGAGATTGAAAAGCCATAGCTATTCCTGTATCACACGGATGCCAGAAACGCCATGTCATCCCCCCCTTGCAAAGCGCCGTAGATTATCCGCATGCCCCTGCGCGAGCAGCATCACCACGATGTCGTAGCTGCTGATCGCGCTGCGCAGGTCGGCGCGCGTCGTGCCCAGCGGGATGAGCGCCGCGTCGTCCAGATTGTCGTCATCGTCCAGGTGGGCATCGTCGTAGGCGCGGAATACCTCGTTCAGCTCCTCCAGCGTCGTGAGCAGAAAGCCGATGCTGCTCCTGGCCTGGCCGACGATCGCGCGTTGCTCGTCAAGTGGTCTGCCATTGTTGTGCTCCTCCACGATGTCTAAGCCCTGATGCGCCTCGCCCAATCGCGACTCTTGGATGTCGATGCGGATCGCGCTGCCAGTGTCGGCGGCGCGGCCGCGAGCGTCGGCGGCTGCGATGCACCTGCGCGAGTAGCTGTTCGAGCAATTGCACTTGCCCGCGCAGCTCGGCCTCGCGCAGCTGCGCTAGTCGCCACTCGGCCGCAAGCCGCTGGTACATTGCTCCCAGGTCGATCGTCGTCGGTTCGCTCATAACGGCGGCAGTCCGATCGCGCCGCGGTGATTGAGTTCCCAATCAGTGATAAGCTGGTCTATCTGGCCTTGCATCGCGGCTATTTCCTGCCGTTCGCTCCGCGTGAACAGCGCATTGATCGCGCCGTTGAACGTCGGATCGCTCCCGGCCTGGTACAGCGCCATAAGATCCTGGATCGCCGTGCCCGAGCTGTACAGCCCGGAATGCTGCCTAGGAGCGATGTCGCCTGCGTCGTGCTCTGGATTGTCGCAGGCGCGGTGTCAAACGTTGCCATTGTTTCGCCCTATGCGCTGACCAGGTCATCGAAATTCAGCCGTATCGCGCCATCTGCCTGATCGTACCGTGCTTGCGTATGCGTTGTCAGCGCGGCGATACGCGTGCCCGTCGGCGCACGCAGCCCGTTCTGCGCGTCGTCAGCACCTGCGTGGACGCGATCTGGAGCGGCCCGTAATCGTCGGCTTGACGACGCCGGCGCTGTCCACCGAGAAGCGCGCGACCGGCGTTGACGACGATGCGGCGAACGTCGAGCATGACAGCGCGTTGCCGCGATCTGATCGCCGCACCCACGCGCGCGTTGAGTTGCTGCCAGGCGCTGCCGTCGTACTGGCGATTGGTCGCAAAGAACAGGTAGCTGACGCTGCTCAGCATCGAGCGCCTGAAAGTTCGCCATAGTCGCCGTCGACCCGTCGCCAAAGCGGATGCCGTACGCCGGTCGTGCCGCTGGTGGCGCGCACCTTGACGAGCTGGCGCGCGTTCAGGTCGCCGATCGATCGCCGCGCTACTCGTGATCTTCACCGTCTCGGTCGTGCCCGCGCCAAGCAGCACCGCCTTGCGCGCTGTCGTCCACCTTGATCACCAGGTCGCCCGCCGCCGATCCGGCGAGCAGCTGCGCGGCCGTGCCCGGACCACCGCCATGCGCGCCTCGGTCGCCGTCCGGCCCGTCGCAATCCCGGCGTACTGGCTCGAGCCGCCCGACAGCGCGGCGATCGCGTCGGCGTTGTTCGCGCCGGTCGTGATCAGCAGGCTCGCATCGGACGGATCGAAGGTGAAGCCGGCGTTACTGGCCAGCGCATACGTCCCACTCCAGTACGCCACCCGATCGGCCGTCCCGATGCCCATCAACGTCCCGCTGGGCATGTCGCCAGTCACGAGCACCTGCCAGCTGGGATCGGTGCCGTTCGAGCGCAGGAACTTGCCGGTGGTGCCGAGTCGGCAGCCGGGTCATGTTCGCCGCGTCCCTGGTCAGCAGATCGCCGCGCGTGGTCAGAATATCCACCGGCGCTGGGCAGCGTCGTCTGAATGTAGGAGAGGTTGGTGGTGCCGTCGAAGTACACCGTCGACGGTGACTGTTCCGGCCCGGCGACGCGCGCGGTGTACAGGCGCATCACCACCCGATCGGTCGCGTTCATCGCCACCGCCGAGGCTGCGGCGTGGTTCCACGACAGATCGATCAGCGTCGAGCCTTTGAAGGTCGGACTATAGTCGGTTCTCACCAGCGTCTCATCGCCGGGCGCATACGGCGCGACCGAGATGTACATCGCGACCTTCAGCCGCGCCTCCTGGTTGCCGCCACCGCACACGACGCGAAACACGCGCGTTGAGATGCCCGGCGGCAGCGCTGTCACCCCGATGCCCGCGGTCGGATAGGTGATGAAGGTGGCGATCAGGGTGTCGCCCGTGCCCGGTGTTGGCCTGGCTGATCGTCGTCTCAGCATTCGTGGAGGGCGTGGTCAGCGCCTGCTTGTAGCTGTTGACATCCGCCGTCGCCGCTGGATCGAGGTAGTAGAAGCGCCCCGGCCCCGCCACGCCGGTCGCATGCGCGTGGCCGGCGGTCGCGAAGCCGCGTGTCAACCTCCGTTTCGGTGTAGGCGTCCGTAATCCCATACCCGGCGATCGTGGTCGGCGTGCCGGTCAGATCGTCCCACTCGGTTGTGCCGGGCGGCCCCTCCGGCCCCGTCTGGCCCGTCGCGCCCCGCTGGCACCGCGTCGCACCCGTCGCGCCGGTTGCGCCCGCCGGCCCTTCCGGCCCCTCCGGCCCCGCTGGCCCGGTCACCGCGTCCCGGCGCAAGCCCCGCGACGTGCGTGGTCAGCTTCTCAATCTGCACTCGCGCGTTGGTGTTGACCGGCAGCAGCCGATCGTAGCCGGTGCTGTTTTGCAGATGGATCGCGATCGAGTAGGGATCGTCGCCGCCCTCGAACAGTGCATAGTAGAAGCCGTGGAGGATGATGCTGTCGCTATCCAGCGCATCAGCCGTAAACGTGTAGCTATCGATCGGGTGATCGACAGACCGCCGCGCCGCACGTGAATGCCTGACCGATAAGGTCAGCCCGCCGCCGGTCGCCCATGTCGTCGCCGTTGCTGTCCACGCGCAACGTGACCGTCACGCGGTACCAGGCCAGCCCGCCCGCCGCCGTCCAGGCCCAGGCCGCGCCGGGCACGATCTGGCCCGCGCCCGAAAGCGGCTCATAGGTGACGCGGTTAAAGTTGACCACCTCGCCCGCGCCGACCTCGATCGTCTGCGCGGTGGTCATGTCGGCTGTCCAGATTTGCGCCTCGCCGTCGCCCACGTAGGTCAGTCGACCATCTTCGCCCACTGTCGCCCCGAGGACAGGGCTATAGCCGGGGGTGACGCCGGTCGGCGCGCGTGCTATCGCAATCGCGTGGTACGCGCTGCGAGTTCGTGGTGACATCGCGGGCGTGGCCTGGGACTCTGAGCTTCGTCAATCAGCTATCGCACGCGGTGGCACTGTGGCTGACTGCTAAGCTACTCCGTCCTGATGCACGTCACCTGCGTCTCAAACCCCACGCCGGCCCCATAGCGCTGCGCGACATCCGCCACGAAGCGCAGGCTGCCGGCGTCGCCCGGCGTGGTCGAGCAGCGCGCTGTCGATCTGGCAGGTCTGGCCGATCGTGATGGTCGGGTCGCCCAACAGCGTCAGGTGCGTTTCGTCGTAGGGGAAGTTCGTGCGCCCGACGCCGGCCGTCGCGAACGCTAAGGCGTCCGCATCGTCCTGCACGAAGTTCGAGCGCAGCCGGCGCGATCTGGACTCTTGGGCGGATCGGGAATGTTGGCGTTATCGAGCTGAAAGTCGCCGACGCCCACGCCGCCGATCCTGCCGCCCTCCCACTCGAAGCCGTCAATAATCCAGCGATTCTCGATCGAGTCGGTGCCGCGCGGCGTGCGTTCGGCGCTGATCACGTTCACGCCTTCCTCTGCGGTGAACGCGATGTCGCCGGCGTCGATCGCCAGCGGTCGGCGCGTGATTGCGCCATTCGCGCGCGTGGCCGTCCAGCAGCCCTTCGATCGCGTCCCACTCGCGGATGTGCGTAATCGGCGCCTGGCCCACGCGCAGGATGACCGGCGTAGAGACTACACGGGTTCCAGGTGCTGACCGCGATGTCGTGCGAGCGACACTGGCACGCCCATCGCCTCGCAGTAGTTCGTGATGATCGCCGCTCACCAGCTGGCCCTTCGTACACGCGGTTGAACATCTCGTCCAGCTCCGGATCGGTGCCCTCGCCGCCCCACGGGATAGCTCAGGTTCGCCATAATATCTTCGCACTCAATCACGACGCTATTCCCGGCGTAGTGCAGGCCCGGCCTGGCCATGCGCCCGTTGAACACCATCGTGTCGTCAATGTACAGCACCACCAAATGTTCGACCGCCATGCCGCTCGGATAGGTGTAGCAGTTGATCGCTCGCCGTGCCGCGATCGGCCTGGTAGCTGTGGTGCGTGGTAAAGCTCTCGACGTAGGCGGTAAAATCGGTAAAGGTGTCGCCGCCGTCGGTCGAGTACAGGCACGTATGCTGTGGATTCGACGGTCATGGCCTAGCTTCAGCTTCAGCACGCTTCGCTTCGCTCGCTTTTAGCTTTCAGATTGCCGCCGCATGCTGAAGCTGATAGCTGATAGCTGAAGTCTACACCTTAATCAAATTCAACGTCGTGAAGTACAGATCGACGCCCGGCCGCACCTCCAGCGGTGTGCCGACGCTCTCTAAGATCGCGCTGTCCTACCGCCGCTCCACACCAGCGTGTGCGCCGACCCGTCGCAGTCGCCGCGCAGGGCGGACAGCTCGGCAGCGGTCACGCGGATGGGCATGCTGAGACGCGGTGCCTTTCGCGCCGATCGCCTGGATGACCGGATCGCCGTTGGGGATCAGCTTCTCGGCCAGCACGAAGCCGCGATCCCAGCCGGGCACATTGTAGCCGGCGTCCCCACGTTCTAAGAGGTTGTGACGAATTGTAGGCTGGCCATCGCTTACGCTCCCGTGTCCGGCCCTATCCCCAACCCCCATCCACCCGCTTATGCCCCTGCCGTCGCCCTGGCTCCGCGCACCGCGCGGAGGAGTGTGTCCATGATATACGGCTCAGCTGACCGATGCCAGGGTCTTGCCATCCACGACCAGATTGATCGTGAGCGGCCCGCCGCCGGCAGGCGCAGCTGCGCCCGCCGCGCGAGGCGCGCCCGGCAGGCCTGCCACGGAGCTGCGCCGGTGGCAGCAGGCGCAGGCCCGCCGCCCGGTACGCTCTGGAACAGCTTGCCATTAATCAACTTGCCCCTGCCGTCGTGCCCTTCGCCCAATTCAGCGGCGCGCTTGCGATCTTGCACGCTGATCAGATCGAGTGTCGGCCTGCGCGCGGCCCTTCAGATCGGCGTTCGCGTTCGGGCTATGCCAGGATCGCCCGCGCGGTTTTGGCCTTCTGCGCGTCGTCCGAGTCCTGCATCGATCGCGCGATCGCCAATTCCTCAATATCCAGCGCGCTGCGGTGTTGCTCCTGCACGCTGTCGTAGATCGACTGCTGAATGTCGAGCTGCTTCGCGAGCGTGCTGGTGTGCGCTTTGCGCCGCGCTATTCGCGCTCGGCCTCGATCTGCTGCCTGCAGTCGGATCTCTTCTGCCGGGTCAGTCGTGCGCGCCTGTTGCTGTTGCAGCTGCGCGATCCGCTGCGCGCTGGTCTTGGCGCGACTGAACGCCAACGCATCGCGCGCATCTTGCAGCCGCTGCGCCTCCTGATCGCCCTTGCGGAGCTGCTGAGTCAGCGCCGTGCCCACGCCCCCGCCAAGCGCGCCCGCCCGCGCCGCCGGCCAGGCCGCCCTGCGCGGCTGCCGGTCGGTCAGGTGCGGCAGCCTGGCATCCGCCCCGGCCGCAATCGCCGCGTTCAGCTCCGCACCTTGCCGGCGCCGCGCTCGCGGCATCGCCCGCGGCCGTCACCCGCGCCGCGTAGGACACGGCGGCAGCGGCCGCCGCGTCGGTTGCGCCGGCCTGCGTGTTCAGCTCGGCGTTGGTGCTGGCGGCAGGATGCCGGCCCACGCGCAGCGCATTGCGCGCCCGCGTCCAGCACATACGTGTTGTAATCAACCAGCGGCTTGAGGATGCTGGTGGTCACGATGCCGCTATCCGCGAGCGATCGTATTCAGCTCGACGCAAGATCGCCCTGCAGGAGCTTGATTGCATCGCGCGTCAGATTGCGTCTGCGTCTGGAGGAGGAGCATGCCCGGCCCCTGCGCGAACTGCGCCTGCGCCAGCTGCAAATCCTCCTGCGCCTTGGCTAAGTCCTTCATCGCGCCCATCGCGCCGGTCGTGCGCGTGGCGAGCACGTCCATCCCAATGCCGGTATCGCCCAGGAACTTGTTCATCACCGCGACCGCATCGGCCCCGCCCTGGATCTCCTTTTTCATCTGATTGGCCACATCGCGCCCGACCTCGAATCGGGTCACCAGCGATGTCGTGTCGCCCGACGGCCAGCGCCTTTAATGCAATCGCCGCCTCTTGTAAGGACTGCTCTGGCGACAGCACTTGCATCCGCGCCAGCACCCCGAGGATGTCTTCGACCGGCGCTTTACTCGCGCGCATCACGCCGATCGACGCCGCGATTGCCTGCGGTGGTTTCCTCCTGCGTCAGCTTGTACTGATTGGCGAATGCGCTGGCCTGCTTGCCAGACCTGCGCCGCTCTCGCGCACGCCGCGCAGCTGCGCGTTGATGCTGGCGGTCGTGGCGTCCAAACTCGGCCTTGAACGCGAACGCCTCTTTGAAGCTATTGGCGGTCGCGACCAGCGCGCCCATGCCGGCGGCGGCCGAGCGCCAGCGGGCTGACCATCGCGCTGATCTGGGAGCCGAACGCCTGCGCGGTTTGGGTCGCAAAGCTGGTGCCGGCTGGCGGCCGCGTTTGGGCATTCGCGAGCCGGAGCGCGGCGGCCTCGGCCTGGGTCTGCGCCCGCGCCGCGTTGGCGGTCTGGACGGCCAGCCGCTGCGCCTCGGTGGCGGTTTTGGCGTCGGCCAGCGCGACTTGCGTGAGGGTTTTGGCGTAGCGGGCGGCGCTCGGCTCGGCCTTCTGGGCGCCGAGATCGAGCGCCTTATATTGATTCGCGGTGGCGGCGATCTCGCGCGGCGACCTCGCGACTGGAGGCTGAGGGTGACTTGCGCGTTATTTGGCACTAGCGTTTGCGCTTTCCAGATCATGAGGAGGTCAATCATCTCAGTCGGAATCGTGCGCGCCACCTCGTCGGGCGACATGGACGAGCCGTAGCACTCATTGGCGATCCGCGTCCGGTAGGCCTGCCAGACCACATCCGCGTACAGGCGCTGTGCGGCCACGAGTGCGGCGCGTTCGGGATCGTCTAGCGCGTATTCGTCGAGGAGTTCGGGATAGCCGATAAGCTCTGTAACGTTTTTTTTAACTCCTCACTGCGCGCCAGCCACAGCGCGCCCGGCAGCATGTACAGCCAGGCCAGCAGCTCATCCGGCAGATCGGCCTGGCTGAGACTGTCGCAGGCTCGGCATCGGGCGTGCTAAAGTCAAACCCCTCGGTATGCGACTGTGCCATAGATCGCCACCGCCGCGCGCCCGAGCTGCTCCCGCGCCAGCGTACACGCCGCGCAGTATTTGCCGCCGTTCCTTGCGTTACCGCTCTGCGCCGAGCTCGGCGCAATCCGCGCAACCCTGATGCCCGAGATGCCCCATGCCCCAATCCATCTTCTCTGCCCCGGTGGGATTGAGCAGCACGCGAAAGCGTGTAGCCCTCGTAGCCGTCGATCGGACAGGGCTGATCGGCGTACAGGCGCGGGAATGGTGTCACACGCCCACCGTCAGCACGATCGCGGTGGTGCCCTTAAACGTCACTGTCCAGTCGTTCGCATCGTCGTAGGGGCTATTAAACTCGCTGCCGGTACACGTCGCGCTGATCGTCGCGATCGGCTTGCCCACGCCCACGCCCTGCCGGTACCAGACCAGCTCGCCCGTATCGCCGATGTTGATCGCCTCCCACTCGGGCGTGACTTCATCGCTGTCCAGACCAGAGATCGAGATCTCGCGACTGGGCACGCCGGCCAGAATGTCTTCCGTATCGGCCGCGATGTCGCCGCGCGTGCGACACGTCAATCTCTTTCGGCGACTGGCTGACGCTGAAGTTGCGCGAGTAGACATCGAGCGAAACCATCGTCCCGCCGTCTTTTGTCCACTCGACGACTAGTGTTTTGCCTAACAGTTTGGGATCGGGCGTTGCTGGCATCGTGTTCTCCGCTACGGGTTCAGTATCGTAAAGCCGATCCGCTCCACGCGGAAGAGCATTCCGTCGATCCTGCGATTGGGCGCGCCGCCGGCCCCGGCGTCGCTGCGAGCGAACACAATCTTGTCGTCCATCGCGTCGATCGCCGCGATCGTGGCATCGGTTAAGGCGTCTAAACTATCCTCGGCCGCCGCCCCGCCGTTCGCGGCGCGCTGCACATAGATCGACACGACGATGCTATTGATATCCTCAGTCCCCGCGCGGGTGATCTGCGCGCGCTCGGTGCCGGCGCTCATGATCACGGCGACCGTTGGCCGCGCCGGAGAACGTCTCCGGCGCCCCTTGCACGATCAGATCGAAGCCCGCGCCGGCAGAGCGCGGTCGCCACCGCTGCGCGCGCCTCGGAGCGGTTCACATTGCCACCCGTCAGCGCCGCGACGGTCGCGAACTCAAGCTCTAAGCTCGAGCTGCAGTATCCGCGCGTCCTGACTCCGCGATCGTGCGACTGGCCCAGTCGTGTGTGCCACCGCTGCCCCACTTCCTCCTCAGCGTAGAACGCCCCACTTTCGACGTACGCTTCCAGGATCCCCTGGCCGACCGGGAACGGGCCGAGTCCGGTGCATACTCGCGGCCATCGCGCCCGTCCGCTTATGCGCGATCCGCGCCGCATAGTCGCGCAGGTCGTCGGTCGCCTCGGTCAGCAGCCGCGCGTTGGCGCGCGTTGATCTGATCGTCGGCCGATTGCAATAATCGATGTAGGCATCAACGTCAAAACGGCTCCTATGACCTCACAGGCGGGTTTCTGCGCTAGTTCGTCACCTCTGACAGCGCCATGATCAGGACTTCCGGCGTATTCTCAGCGCCCTGGCACCAGCCAGGTATGCCCACTCGCGCGCAATTCGTCGCCGTCGAGAATATCCGTCCCACTCGCGCGCGCTGCCCATCTTGGACGCGCGCCCGCCGCCCAGCTCGGCCAGCGCCTCGCGGCTGGGACTGTCGCCCGGGATGAGCACGCCGATCGTGATGCCCATATGCACCTGCACGCCGCCGCGCCAGACCTCGACCATGCCGTAGAACCCGAACATCGGCGCGAGGCGACTGGATGGCAGCGGCCCACAGGCGTCATCGTGCGAATTCATCCCCTGCCGCGTATGCGCGTAGCCATCGGCGCGCGGGCTGGCGACACGAAACGCGCGCGATGCCGCCGCTGGCCGAGCTGCTGACGATCGACTGCCAGACCGCGATCCGATCGGAGTAGTCCACGCTGATACCATACGCCGACTTCTGGACGGGCTGATGCGCGTAGGTGGCGATCAGCTCGCGCGCCAGGGCCGCGACGCCGGCCTCCACGCTGCCGGCCAGCGTGATCACCGCCGTGATATGCTCGTCACTGAATATCGGCGCGTCCATATTCGTGTCGCCCAGCGCGGCGCGGGCGACATCTTTTTCAGTCGGCAGCGAATCGTCGTAGGTGAACGCCACTTACTTCTTGTCCGGTGTGCGCTGCGATCGGGCTTTCGCGGCCGCGTCGGATTCGGCTTTCGTGCGCTCGGCCGCGGCAACCGCTTCCTCAGCGGCCCGTCGGTCGGCGTCCGCCCGGCGCTGCGCGAGTTGCGCCACGCGCTCGGCTTCGTCCGCTTCGGCCTGCCGCTCGTTCGTCGGCGCGCTTCTTCTGCGCGTCCTTGGCCTCGACTGGCTCCTTGACGTACGCGCCGCGCTCGTCGACGTACTGTCCATCGGCGTTGACGTAGTAGCCCGTCGTGGTAATATACAGCCCTCCTGGAATCGTCCGATCGAGCTGCTGCGCGGCGTCGGCGCGCTCGTGGGCGGCCTGCTCTGCGGCTTCTTTCTCACTTCGTATGGGAACATAGCCCCTCCTCTCGAATAATGGTGCCGCGTGGTACTTTAACTCGTAATAGTTGGATCAGGATATGCTGGCTGATGCGAAGTACCACGCACATCCATTCGTGCGCGTCCAGACGCCGTAGCCAAACGAAGCCTCGAAATATTGCGCGTACAATGGATAGGTGTCCAGCGTCGCGGCCAGCCGCAGCCCCTGATACCCCGCGACCTTATCCTCGCGCAGCACCAGCGGCTTCATGGGGCTGCCGGCGTCCCAGACGAAACAATAGTCCGCGATTGACCACGGCTTAATCCAGACCTCGGCCGCGCCGAAAATGCCGATGAACCGATTGTACATGCTGCCGGGATTGGTCACGTCGCGGGTGTACGCGGCGTTGTTCGCCGGTATCACGCGATAGTCAGGCGCGGCCACGAATCCGGTTAAGGCGCGCACCTCGGTTTCGTCGGAGTAGTGGAACGCGGCGATCACGCGCTCGCCATGCCCATGCTCCACGACCGTCGCGATTGCGGCGGTCAGGCCGGCGGCCGTCATGGTCGCGGTGCGAGGTAGTGCGTGTGCGTCGCGGCGTTGAACGTCGATCCATCCGGGCCGTTCGGGATCGCCATGCTGTCGGCGTTGACCAGGCGCTTCACGGCCAGATCTGCGACCGGAACGCCGTTAATGTCGCGCCAGGTGTAGTTGGTGGACAGAAACAGCGCCCGTTTCAGGTCGCGCCGATGCGCTTTCAGGTAGGCGGTTTCAGCGGCCATTGCCCGCTCGGCCAATTCGCCGACGCTGGCGCGATCGATCCATCGTTTGTCCCAGCCGACCGGATACTGGAACGCTTTGAGCGGGAAGCCGACGCCGCTGCCGACCGCCGGTTTCTTGGTCGCCGATCGCGCGAACTCGTCAACTTCCACCATGTCGCCGTCGATCGACGCGCCGTACACGCGCTGCGGATCGGTCGATGGCTCGGCTAGTTCGCTCTGGAGTTCGATCACGATCTGATTGTTCGCGGCGACGTCGCGCTGCAGGATTGCATTGATATTATCAATGCCATACTCGACGACCGATTGAAAGCGATTCGCGCGCAGGTCCGCGAGGGAGTAGGTGCCGACTGGTGTAGTCATAACGCTATACTCCTCTCGTCACGCGGATCAACGTGGCCGTAATCGCTTGCGCGACGCCGACCGCATCACCCGTGGTCGCGGCGGTGTCCAGTCTGCCGGCGGTCGCGCCGAGATAGAAGATCGCGCCAGGGGTCATGCCGGTGCTGTATTCCAGTTTCGTACCGATTCCGAACAGCGTCACCGGCTCGCCCGCAGCAGCGTAGCGCACCGCGAACCCGGCCAGCCGCGCCTTTTCGTCGGCGGCGGTGGCGTCGGTGGGATACACTTTCCCGTCTGAGGCTTTGATGTAGCAGGGCGTCACCGCCTGCGAGGTGCTGCCGATCGTCGCGCCGGCTACGAGCCAGCAATACGTTGG
>CAVTIA010000005.1:0-274038 GCA_963734635.1 uncultured Acidobacteriota bacterium | reverse complement strand
CACCGCGCCGGTCGCACTCGAACGCGCACTGAGTGCGGCGTTTTCCACGAGCTCGAACCCCTTCGCACCGTCCTTTAATTGTCCGGCCAAGACCAGCCGGCGCTACCCGAAAGAGTCTCCGCAAGACCCCCGTATCAGTCGTCCCAGCGACGATTTTTGAGCGCATGAATGCGCCCGAACGGAGGTTGTGGCAGCTGCTGCGAACGCCGAGAATCGCTCCAGAAACAGGGAGGGCAATGACGATGCTGGCTATCGCAAAGACGGACCACGAGATCCACCACGACCGTGCCCAGCGTATCGACGCCGCCGTGCCGCGAGTGCTCGACCATCCGACGGCGAGCACCCACCTGCGCATCGTCGGCGAGTCGGTCGAATGGCGCGGGGTGCTGCGCGACGCCACGCAGGTCGCCGCGACTGATACCACCGTGCTCATTACCGGTGAATCGGGCACCGGCAAGGAAGTCGTCGCGCGGTTCATCCATGCCGCGTCTCCGCGCAGGAACCGGCCGTTCGTCGCGCTGAATTGCGCCGCGTTGCCCGAGCAGCTGCTCGAGTCCGAGCTGTTTGGATACGAGCGCGGCGCCTTCACGAGCGCGCACCAGGCAAAGCCCGGCCAGATCGAACTGGCGTCGGGCGGTGTGTTGTTCCTCGACGAGGTGACCGAGATGAGCCTCTCCGCGCAGGCGAAGTTCCTGCGCGTGCTGCAGGAACGCGAGTTTCAGCGCCTCGGCGGCACGCGGCTCGTCAAGGCGAACATCCGGGTGATCGCCGCGACCAACCGCGACCTGCGGAAAGCGGTGGAGCGCGGCAGCTTTCGCGAGGACCTGTTCTACCGTCTCGGCGTCTTCGACATCCCGATTCCGCCGCTGCGCGATCGTGCCTCGGACATCGTTGCGCTGAGCGACAGCTTTCTGCAGGAGATCGGCAGGTCCTTCGGACGACCAGCGGCTGCACTGACGCGCGAGGCACGAGCCGCGCTGCTCCAGTACGAGTGGCCCGGCAACGTGCGAGAGCTGCGCAATGTCTTGGAACGGGCCGCGATCCTCTGTGAAGGCGGGCCAATCGACGTGAGCCATTTGCGCCTGCAATCAGGCGCGAAGTCACTCCGCGATGACACCACCGATCTGAGCGTCGTCGAACGCACCACGATTGCGAAGGTCTTGAACGATTGCCGCGGCAACAAGACGAAGGCCGCGCGGAGACTTGGGTTGTCACGCACGCAGCTTCATATGCGGATTCGAAAGTACCAACTCGAGGAAGCGGCCACGGCGTGAAACAGAGGAAGCCATGACCAACGAAGACACCACAGCAGATGTGCCGATCAGTAACTGGACCTTGGCGACGGGGACGAAGCCGGGAGCGCGTGACGTGTATTCGCCACCTACCAGGAGCACGGCTCGGCCTGTAGAGCCCGAAGCCAGTTCGTCGCAGGAGCTGCGCGACGCGAGCCGGTCGACGTGAAGGATTAGATGCCGCGTTGGGATCACGCGTTGCAGGAATGAGCGGTCCCGGCGACAGCAGCCGCGTGATGCAGATGGAGGATGCGATGAAAGCTCGATGTCTGGTGGTTGCGATGGTGCTCACAGCAACCGCCGTCGCTGGCGCGAAGGAGCCGCTTTCGATTCGCGTGTCGCCCGCATTTTCGCTTGCGCCGGCGAACATCGTCATCCGAACGAGCGTCGAGCCGGACGCGGAGAACCGCCCGATGGAAGTTATCGCGGACTCGGCTGAATTCTACCGCTCGAGCACGATTACCCTCGAAGGCGATCGCGCGCCCAAGACGATGATGGTCGAGTTTCGCAGCGTTCCACCAGGTGATTACGAAATCACTGCGATGCTAATTGGCGTGGACGGACACCGCCGGGCGATTGCACAGGCGCACATCAACGTGCTCGAATCGGGCGCTGCGCGATGATCACCGATCGTCCGAGTTTGGTGTTCACACACAATCCGATCTGGCGATTCGACGTCGGTTCGCCCGACCACCGCCACTGCGCATCTGCTTGATTCGACAGCGAAACTGACCGGCCGCTCCAAACTCGTCGACAACCGCACTCCGACAACTCCTTGTCTCACGCCGCAGCGAGATGAAGTGTTCGCTGTTGCGATCTCGTTTCAAGCTGATTCAGTGCCGCGGGTGTGAATACGCACCATGTCTGTTTTCACGCGACGCGCCGCGTGCGAATCGCACGGCATCGTTGAGCGCCCACTCATTTTGGCGATAAAGGTAGATGGCATTGGGGTTGCTGTTCCCGGGTACGTGACTCGAATCCGATTCAGTTCTCGCGAAACCCCGAGAAGGGATAGTGGTTCGCAGGTCCTCCTCACCGCGGGTCTCATTCGCCAACGCGCGGCTACGGCCGACGCGCCTCGCGGCGACTCTCCTCGACTCGCTCTCGGCGTTGGCACACCGACGCTCCCGCCGCTCATACCCACCTTCGTTAAGGACGATGGATGGTTTCGCCTCTCCGCGGAACTGTTCATCGTTCTCCGCACACCTGTTCCACTCGCTCGACGACGGCAGTGCACTGCCGACGAGAGCATCGACACGTAAGTTGCAAAAAGGGTCGCAAGACATTTCCTCAACGAGCGTACTACGGCGACCGTGAACGGTAGCCCTCGGCATTCTCGTCGTCAGCGTCGGGACTGCACAGGCACAGACCGAAGCGCTCCGTCGCGCCGCTGCGGAAGAGTTGAGTCGTTCGACCGAAGCGCCTTGCGCGTCGCGTCTCTAGGCTGGCGGTAGCATCCAAACCGTGGCCCGGCGACTCGGAAGTGATCAGTGATGCGATAGCGGTCGTGTTGCTCGGTGCAAGCCGAAGTTCGCAAATGACCTCTCGGGCTCGGCGACAGAAATCCTCACCACCCTTTGGCTGACTCGCCAGGAGCGCGCGTGCATGGACGCGGGTCTGGCGCTGGCGAGCAAATGCGTGCCCGCCGTGGCGAGAGCTTCGCGAAGCCGTTGAGCGATGATCCGTCCGCCGAGAAGGCCGAAAAACTAGCCAATCGGTGCGTGTTTTGTTCGCTTTCTACCAGCTGTCCGTCGGAATGCTTTCCCGCGCTACAAGATTGCCGTTCAGAATTCATCGGATGACGACGCGAAGCACGCGTTCTTTTCGCGTGAGCCCACCTTGCCGCCGCAGAAACGCAGGCCTGTCGGCCTCGCCCGGCACCGGTCGCGCCAGAAGTGCGCTGTCACGACGCGGTGCACCGTGAGCGAGGCCTCAGCGACGCCGCAGGCTCACGCGTCCTCCACAACTCTGTGCGGTGGGTTCCTCAAGTCGCGAAGGAACCACAACCACACAGAGTTCCAAGGAGGACAAGATGACAACGCGCACTTCCTCAGTTGTAACCGTTACCATTCTTCCCAACACGTCGAATACGCTTCCCGGCAAGCTGGCCGATGCCGAACTCCACTTCGTGGATGGGCCGCTGAACGGCCTCAAGCTAATCGGCTTCGGGATCTGGGAGCGTCGCACGGGCGGCGGTCGCAACGTGACGTTCCCAGCGCGCCAGTACAGTGTCAACGGCGAGCGTCGCTCGTTCGCGCTGATCGAGGGGGCCTCTGCGGCGGGATGTTCTGTGTCCTCGGGATTCCATCGGCCGCGCTCTGGGGAATGGTGACCGTGCTGACCAGCGTGATTCCCATGATCGGCGCCGCGGGCGCGTGGGTGCCTGGCACTCTGTACCTGGCGCTGACCGGACAGTGGCCCCAAGCAGCTATTCTGGCGAGGCCACGCCTGGTCGGCGGCCGCGTCGGCCTCAGTGAACTGGTCATGTTCTTTGCGCTGCTCGGCGGGTTGCAGGCGTTCGGCATCCTGGGGATTGTCTTGGGTCCAGTCATCTTTGCGATCGCCGCTTCTATCGTCGATGTCTTGAACGACCCGAAGCCGACCTCTGGTCTCTCGACGAATGGTGCACCGTCGATCGTTGCACCTTCGGCGCCCGAGAACGATGGGTAATGTCTACGATGCCTGCCTCAGCCAGTCCTCGGCTTCTCGAACGGTGGTAAAGACCCGTGCATTGAGCGCCGCCAACTCGCAAGCGTCGCGTAGCGCTTTGCCATTCGTTCGAGCTCCGGATCGCGCAATACGAGAGCGACCGGCCCACGCGGTCCATGTCTTGATGTCAGCACGCCCGCCAGGAGCACGAGGCGATGTATGGTGTCGCGGCTAGGCGGTTCGTGCCCCGCGGTCGCGTCGTACAGCGTCGCGTACGACCAGGCGCCTCCCGCGGCCTGCCGATTCGCGAGCTCGATGAGGTCCTCGCTCGTAACAGGCTCGGTCGCCGTCACGTTGATCCGCCGATTCCGGTCGTCTTGTTGATAGTCGATCGACATACCGACACAGTCTCACACGTCGAGCTCGCGAGCCAAGGCGATGTGTTCTAGCAGGATTCTGAAAAGCGCGGCGCACGGGATCGAAAATGCGATCCTGACGTACTACCATGCTCCCGCCTCTTGTGAAGGGAGCGATTGGGGCACCTTGTGGGTAAGGATTTGGAGGCGGCGGGAGTCGGTCTGCCCGAATCCTCAAGTTCTCGAATAATTTAGAAAAACCGAAACGCTCAATCGGCGAGATACGCGAGACAGCCGGGGTCCAGGTACAGAATAGGTACAGTGAATCACACCCTTCTTTCTCGTTTCTCGGCGAGCTCTGTCGCGTGCACGCCACGCGCGCCAAGTGGGTATTCGTTCCAACGGACGCTCTTGCCGGCCCGAAACGTCGCTCACATTCCTCCAGCGACAGCGTTCCGAACATGCGGGAGACTTCGCCAATCAGCAATGTCTGGGGAAGCGGATCGGCCTGCCGTGAGATCCAGTCCGACCGCCCGGCGGCCTCGCAGAAGGCTGAGGGGACAGCACCGCAAGTCGAGTGCACAGCTCGTCACTTTGCTGAGGTGTACCGAGACCGCGAATACCCGGGTTCGCGTTCAACGCATCGCCAATAGACTACAGGATGGGCCTAATCCGATTCGGTGGACAGGTTACCCTACGCGCCGTCAACGCCACGCCCAGGACACAGTTGATGTGGTGGTCAGGATATCGGCAACGGTCGCCGCACCCATCAAGGATTTCCACAACGCAGCCGTGCGACGTTTCATACATTCCCACGAGGCAGCCGCAGACCAGCACGCGGCCGGCGACGATCCCGCGCAGACCGGGCGTCCAGCCCAAAATCGTCAACGCGACAGCACCTGGACTGAAAACGCATGCACACGCCCGACGACGGCTGGTCGGCATCGGAGGTGATTTACCAAACGCACGATGAACGTTCCCGAATTAGCGCCGAGGGCGAGCGGCGCGAACGCGGACTCGTCTCGGATCGGTAGTGAATGGTGATGTCCGCAGAGTCTCGTAGCAAGTCCACGTCGCCGATTTCGAATCGCTCCACGGGCAGATGCGTCCGCGTCCGAAGATCCTCCAGCAGCTCAGCAGTCGCGGCGGGACTTAACAGATCGAGCCGGTCGTAATGGACCAGTATGGACTCCTCGCGGCCTGAAAAGGGCGCGGCCTCAAGGAGGCCCACGGTGCCGACAATCGCGGCGTTTGCGATGAGCAGCTCGGCGAGCGTGATGCCGCCATTGGCGAGCGCGTTCAGGAGCGCAATCCCGATGACGACGAACAAGTAGGTCAGGTTGCGGACCCGGATAGCTTCGGTGCGATAACGCAGAATCCCGAAGACCGCGAAGAGGCCCAACGCGAACCCGAGTTCGATCGGCACATTGCTGAGCAGGTACGCGAGCGAGAACGTGACCAGATTGATCAGGAAGTACGTGAAGACATAGTCGCGGCTCCGATACAGACGGTAATAGACGAGCCGGACCACAACAACCGTGAACAGCATGTTGAGGCCGAGTCGGGCCAGCAGCATGACCGCACTCCCGCTCAGAGATATCGCCAAAACGCCGAGCGAAATCGTGTTCATGCCGAAAGCCGCTCAACCGCCCTCAGAGTCGGTTTGAAGATGTTGGCGCGCAACGGGCGCCATCAGAATTGTCCCGAGGCAGTACTTGCTCAGCGCCACCTCGCGCGCGTTGAACATTCCTGAACGCCGGCACCGCTCCCGCGATGGTTTGCATACTCGGCCTGTTTGACCTCGGCAATCACGAGTCGGCCGAGCTGCTCCTCGCGCGTGCCGGCCGGCAAAGGTCACTCGCGGTCGAACGTCAGACGCTCGTTGATCGCTGCTGCCGACCAACGTGAGTCGCTGAAACGAAATCGAGACGCGCGGCGATCAGACGCGTGCCATCGAGCGGCGCATGCGTGTCGATGAACTGTCCGCTCGCCGCTCCCAGATCGTCTTGACCGTAGGGCAGCGCGAGACGGTGTTTCACCGTGCGGCCGCTGTTGGTCTTGCTCTTGATCTCCAGAAAGCGACAGCTGGCGATCGACGTGATGGCGGATTCGCACCTTGTATCGGGGCCGTCGGCCGCATCGATGGGCGTGATAGAGCGCGCGATCGGGAGTGTCGAGATAGATACTTTCGTAACGCGCCCAGCACTTGCTGGCCTGCACGCAGCAGGCAGAATGCTCGGCCGCAAGACGCGCCAGCAGCGGCTCCACGACGTCTGTTAGCCGCGAGCAAATACTTGCGATCGATCCGCTGTTGAAGCGAGCGCGCCTCGATGAGCGCGGTCGCGCGATGTCGAAGCCCCGCAGGAGGTCGAGATCCACAGGCCGTGGCGGTCCGGTGACGGCGCTCACCGGACGCGCAATCCCAGGATGCCGGGAAGTTCGACCTGCAGACGCGTGCCGAGCGTCCAGTAGGCCGCGATCGCGGCCGGCTTCCGGCGCCGTCCGCGGATCGGAGAACCACTCAACGCCGGCGTTGCCCATCAGCCGCACCCACCGTGTGACACCCCACGAGCCGCCGAAGGTCACGGCTTGCGCCGCCCGCGCCCGCAGGTCCGCCGCGCGTGGGCGCACACTCGCCATGTCCGTGTCCGGACCGTCATCGTCGAACCCGAGATATTCGTACCGCACGGCCACGTCGCGGCGCGGTGCGAACCGCCACCGCGTCGTCAGGCTCGCCCCCGTTCCGACGACGGAGGGCAGATCGTCGATGTCGACACCCTGCTCCTGCCGCTCGTCGCGGACGCGCAGCGCTTCGACGGTGAACTGCCACCGGCCCGGGCTCCACTCGACATCGCCTCCGAGCCGCGTGCGCCGACCTTGCACGTACACGTTTTCAAAGAAGCGATAGCCGGATGACAGGCGGCCTTCCAGTCCGTTCTCCGGGTCGGTGTCGACGGCGGCAAGGCGTCCTTCGCTGCCGTACACCGCGAGCACGAGATCCGGTCCCGGCTCCCACTCCAGGCGTCCGGCGCCCGTCAGCCCCGACCGGCGGCTTGATCCATTGTTGTCTCCGGCAAAGAGCCCGACGTCATAGTCGAACCGCTGTCCGAGGTCGCCATGGAGCGCGACACCGACATCGCGTTGCGCCGCAGAGGGCGCGCCCGAGCGCCGCCCGCTCCAGGAAATCCGTTTGCCGCGCGGACGTGCCGTAGTCGCGGCTGCCGGGCGGCTTGAACTGACCAAACCGTATCTGGTACGAACCGGGACGAAATTCCGCATAGGCATCCTTGACGAGTGTGCCGTCGAGGTCCTGTGGATCGATCGTGAGCTCGAACTGAACGCCGCGCCACTGGCCGTCGACGCCGGCCCGCAGCCGGCGAATCTCGAAGGTGTTGAAGGCGAGCCGTCCTGTGCCCGGTGTGACCGGCGATTCAGGATAGGCGCGCCAATCAAGCTGGATGTAGGCCTCGGGCACGAGCTCGAACACGGGCGGGGGCGGCTCGGGCGCCTCCTGCGGCACTCTGACCGGCCATGGCCGGGGCCGCGGTTGCCACGCGAGAGCGCGAGGACCGAACAGACGTGCCGTGATCATCGGGCTGCTCCGAGTGCCTGCCGCACGGAGGCCGCGCGGGTTTGGACGTATGTCATGAGGTTCGTCACCGCCTGCGTGAATTCCGCCGGCGACTGGATGAAACTGCGTTCCGGCACCTCTCCCTCCGGGCCAACGACGTAGGGAGCGATCCGCGCGTACTCGGCCTGCAGCCTTGCGGTCACCGCTGATGGCTCGAACACCGTGTTGAGCATCTCCTCGACATAGCCCCGGTACGCCGCGCGATACGACCGGATCGTCCATGAGATAGCGAATCAGTGGCCACGAGGCGTTCACGCGGTCGTGAAATAGATCGAGTCCTGCGTCGCGCGCCTCCGCCGCCACCCGAACCCTCCTCCTCCGGGTCCGCCCGCATTGAACGCCAGATCGTGATCCCAGGGAATGAAGAAGAGGCGATCGCGGTGACGCGGACTCCCATAGAGCCAGTAGTTGTGGGGCGAGAATCCGCCATAGGTGTCGGTGTTGCCGATGATCGTGTTGAGCGCGAGCCAGCGAGAAAGGACGAGACGGCGAATCGCGCTTCGAGACGGGTGCGCCACACCGGCGGGTCTGCGCGGGACTCGTTGAACACTGCGATGGTGTCCTGAACATCCGTCCAGTCTTCATCCCGCTGATTCGTCTTCTTGGGAAACGATTCCGCGATCGAACACCGTCCAGCGTGCGCCGGTTCCATTCGGCTTGTACAGGTTGCCGTTCTCGCTCCCGAACTGGATCTCGAGCATCGGCTCGTCCGGAATTTCGACGAGGGTGTAAAGCCCGAGATACTGGGAGCCCGCGCCGCGATCGAAGAAGACACGAACAAAGGCGGTGCGGGCCGCTGGCACCCCCGCTTCGCGGAAGAGATCGCCAACGACCTTCGCCCTCAGAAAGGACGCGTCCTGGGAGTTGTTGGTCAGATTCAGATTGGGGAAGCCGAAGAACGTCTGGTCGCGGACCTCAGGAATCTGATCCTCAAGTCCGTCTGCATTGAGCCGGAAGGGCAGCTTTTCGGCGCCGCTGCGCCAGGAATTCAGCAGACTCGAATTGCCTTTCAGCCGCAGGCCGATATTGCTGAACGAGATGCCGTCGAACGTCAGCGTCGCCGGAATGTAGATCGGTGTTCGCGGGAGGAACTCGACGTCGTCGCGGCCTACGTTGCCGCCGGGCTGATTGCCGCCACCCGGAGGAGCGCCGCCGCCGGGTGGATTGCCGCCGCCGGGAAAGTTGCCGCCCTGGAGCCGCCTCCAGGGTTTCCCCCACCGGGGAGCGGCGTGCACGTCAGCCCGACGCCCATCGGCAGCAGTGTGCAGCGGCCGCTTTGCGGGGGTGTGCCAAACATGCACGAGTCCCCTTCGACTCGGCCATCACACGCCGCGACCGCCGCCGGATCGGGCATCATGTTGAAGCCGCCCCGGCCGGTCCGCCGCCCGCGGTCCCGTACGTGCCGGCCATTTCAGTCATGTCGGCGACGAGGCGCTCCCAATCGGCGGCCGTGACACGTATGTCGAGGCGCTTGACGACGTCCTGGGCGAACACGCGCGCGTAGTCAGGCGTTGCCGCGCGGCCGTGCGTATCCTCCTCGCGCTGTTGGGGATCTCCAGCCCCGGCTGAGACGAGCCCCAGAAACAACACAAATACCCCCGCGACCGCTGAGAGTCGGCGCACCCTGCCTCCCTTTACACTGTGGTTACAGGGTCATTGACGCCAGACGGGAATAAGTTCCAATAAATGGCCGGTTGCAAGATTCGGGAACTTCTGTGCCCTCTCCGCTAATTCTCACCAGGGTGCCCGTCGAAGACGCTCCTGAGCCGTCCGACCCGGAGCTGGTCGAACGCGCGCGCGGAGGCGAGCGGGAAGCCTTTGGCTTCCTGTACCGCCGCCATCAGGCGTACGTGTATCGATTTGCCCGGGCCATGACCGGATCGCCGGCGCTCGCGGAGGACATCGTCCAGGAGGTGTTTCTCGCGCTGATGCGAGATCTTGACCGGTACGACGCCAGCCGCGCGGCGCTGAGAACGTATCTGTTCGGGCATCGCGCGCAATCTCGCGCGGTACAAGACCAGGAGTCTGCGGCGCCTCGTCTCGCTGGATCAGGTCGAGGAGGCTGTCGGTCGCGAGGACCCGGCCGCGGCGCTGTCCTCGAACGAGGAAACGCGCCATTTGCGCCGATGCCTGCGCGGATTGCCGGCGCGGTACCGCGAGGTCATCATCCTCTGTGACTTGCAGGAACTCGACTACGCGGAGACCGCCGTGGTGCTGAACGTGCCGATCGGGACCGTGCGATCGCGGCTTCACAGGGGCCGACAATTGCTGATCGAGCGTCTGCGGCGGCGCGACGGCCTGCCGGTTGCGAAACGGTGCCTCATATGAACAGAGAAAAGACGAACGCCGAAGAGCAGGAGTTGCTGCGCGCGCTTCGAACCCTCGCCCGTGAGGAGGAGGGCCTCGCAACGCCGCCTCGCGTCGAGGCGCGGCTGATGCGCGCATTCGACGAGACCCGCACCGTCAGGTCCCGTCATCGTGGTATGTTCGCGGGACATGCTCTTGAAGGCAGCCGCCGTCTTCGTGCTCGCGGTCTTGGGCGGGTACTGGTGGAGCGGCGGCGGCGCTGAGCCGCCGTCAGAGCAAGCGCAGGTTCCTGAACCCGCAGTCACCGCGCCGTGGCCGTCGTCCGAAGCGTTGGCGTGGCTCGACCCAGAGCCGGAGTCGCTTCAAATCGTCTATGTCCGGGTGGCGAGCGCAACGCTGGTCGCGCAGGGATACGCGGTCGGCGATCCCGACGGGGACGGCCTCGTCGATCTCGAGGTGATCGTCGGCGATGACGGATTAGCGCGAGGCGTCCGTGTGGCGCCTGCGACAGCCGTCATCTACTAGCGAGGAACACGTATGAACCGCCGAGTTGTAGCCTGCTGGATTCTGTTCGTCGCGTTCGGCGGCGTCTTGAGCGCTCAGCGCGGCTTCCCGCCGGTCGACATCATGGGCGTCGAACCGCTGGAGTTCGGTGAGGTCGTGCGCGGCGCGCCGTTCAGCGCCGAGGCGACGACCGAAATGACGCAGGAGCTGCGGGACGGCAATCGCATCGAACAACGATCGACCGTCATCATCGCCAGAGACGGCACGGGACGGACCAGGCGCGAACAGTCGCTGCCGCCGATCGGTCCGGTTATTCCCGATCCGGATGTGCGCATGATCACGATCAGCGATCCGCGCCAGCGGACCCTGTACCTGATCGATCCGCAGCGGCAGGACCGTTTCCAGGTCAACGGTGCCCGGCGGGCCCACCGCGCCCGCCTGGCGATCGCAGCGGCGGCGGCAGGGCTCTGCCGCCACCGCCGCAGATGTCCTCGGAAGCTCTCGGGAACAGGCAGATTCTCGGCCTGCGCGCCGAAGGGACGCGCCAGACGATGACGATTCCGGCAGGTGTGTTCGGCAATGTCGGCCCGATTCAGGTCGTGACCGAGCGCTGGTACTCGCCGGAGCTGAAGATCGTTCTCGAATCCCGCCGAAGTGATCCACGGCTCGGCGATGTGACGTACCGCGTGACCAGTCTCGTGCGCGGCGAACCTGACGCGGCGCTGTTCGCCATTCCCTCGGACTACACGACCGTCGAACGGCCGCCCAGGCCTTTCGGCCCGCCTCCTCGTTGAGCAGAACGGATCCCGATCCGTGAGACGAAAACCCTCCGAATGAGCTGTACCTGTTTTGTACCTGCACCAGGGCTTTCTCGCCGATTTCGCGGATTGAGCGATTCAGAATTGCGTAAGTCGTTGATAGAACGCGAATGGAGGCGACCGAATCCCTCTCCCTCCGCCAATCGCGCGCAGAAGTTAGCGGGTCCGTAAATCTGAGCTGAGCGGTCTAATCAGAACCGCCGGACGAGTCCATTTCGAATGGCCTCGCCCTCCTCCGCCGTGAACTCGTGCGTCATCTTGCCCCAGAGATTGGCACGCCCGTTCATGACGCCCGAGTCCGAATGGCTGCCGGGCGGCAGCAGCACGTGGCCGAGTTCGTGTGCCACGACGAAGCCGAGGATCCGCGTGTAGTCGTGCGAGAACTTCACTGACGCCTCCACGATCCGACGGGTAAAGATGTACACGAGGCGCGCAGGACGATTCGTCTGTCCGAGCACCGCGTTGGCGATCCGCTCCTTCATGATCTTCCGGTCCGCCTGTGTGCGCGACAGCAGGCGCAGATGCACGCGCAGGCCGCGCGGATCGTCGAGCGCCACCTCGCTGTGCTCCCAGATCACCCGTACGCCAATCGCATGAAAGCTGTGGCCGACCACATCCTCCATCCCCGCGAGGTCCGCCGCCGGAATCCGCGCGTCGTTGTCGACCTGAACGACGAGCGTCTGCGCCGCGGCGAGCGTGGGGCACGCGGCAACGAACATCAGAACGGTTGCGAGCGAGGGCAGGGCTGAGCGGGTGATGGCGCCTCCTGTGCCCGCTAACGCGGAAAGAGGCGTCGGACCGGCTCACTCGACGTGGCGTATTACTCAGGCCCGGTTCAAACCCGTGATTAGGTGGGGCTTATGGCTGCAGCTCCCGAGAGAGCTGAACAGGTAAAGTCACGCGGCGATCGATTGGCGGGCGACTCGCTGGAGATTGGCGACCGCCGAGACACGTCGCAGAATCCAGAGTGTTCTTCCGGATGCCTTTGTAACGGGCTTTGTGGCCTTGGATCTGTTGCACGCGCGCCAGTGAGTGCTCGATGGTGGTGCGCAGGCGCAGGCGGGCACGGCCCGCGGACTGCTGCTGCGCCGCCCGCAGTGTTTGCAGCAACGCCTCCTGCGGATGCAGGGTGATCGAGCGGCCGCCCGTGCGCGTGGTGGTGCAGGCCGCGCGGCGAGGGCACGGCTGACAGGCCGTCGCCGGAGAGTGGACCGTCGCGGCGCCGCGCGGGATCGCGATCGTCTGCGCGGTCGGGCACGTGATGCGCCCCGCGGCGACATCAATGGCGAAGGCGTGCTTGGGAAACCGATCCCCGTTGCGACTGGTCCACGCCTTGGCGCGGATGGCGACACCGGCGGCGTGCAGGTCCGCGATCGCCGGACTGGCGAGATACCCGCGGTCGATGAAGACCTCGTCGAGCGTGCCGTGCGCGGTGATCGCCGGAAGCACCTGCGCCAAGCGTGAGATGCTCGGGCTCATTGGCCGGCCGGACCACGGCATCGACAATGACATCGGCGTCCACCAGCTTCACGACGTGCCGCTTGAAACCGGTGAAGGTCCGCACCTTCGTTTTCCGCCCATGGCGCATGGCAGGATCGCCGATCGACGGCTGACGGTCGGGCGCCACCCCGCGGCGAATCCGTCGCTGCCCACCCGTCGGATCCGGCTCGAGATCTTGCGTGAGCACGTGGCGTAACGTGGTGAGGGCCGCCTGCACGGCGGGCGCGGCGGCGACGGTGTCCTGCGCGGTGACCCAGGCCTCCAGGCGATCCACTTCGGCCAGCAGGCGCGCCAACGCGTCGGCCTGCGCCGTCGGGTCCTGCCAGTCGATGTCCAAGGGCGCCTTGAGACTCGGCGCTGCGAGCAGCGTCAGCCCGGCGGCCCGCACGACCTGGGCACGGGGCACGCGCAGCGTCTGCGCCGCGCAGGTCACGACCGTCGCCAGCGCGCGGCCGATCAGATTCCACGTGTCCTCGATGCGCCCGGCCCCGAGGAGCGGCGACGAATCCAGGGCGGCGCGGAGGTGCTGCCAGCCGAAGCCGCCGCGCGCCTTGGCCAACGCCACCGTCCGGTCGAGCAGTGCTTTATCCAAGTCGTGCGCGATCAGTCGCTCCCGAAACGCGACCAGCGCCCCTTGCGAAAACGGCGCGCGGTCCGCGCCGAGACACCCCAACGCCAACTGCCACCGCGGATCCACCGTCGCATTCTCGACCGCCTCGGCATCACCCACCTGGTCGTACGCCTGCAGCAGCAGGACCATCGCCAGCAACGCCGGGGGAATCGGCCGCGTCCCCGCGGCTGATACACCGCCGCTAATTCCGCCTGGAACACGTCATCAAACAGCTCGCTCCGGATCGTCCGCAGGAAGACATAGAACTTTCCGACGCGGTGCAGTTTCCCCGTCAGCGTGGCTTCCGCCGCACTGAGCTCGGTGGGTACGGACCAGCGAAGAGGTGTAGGCATGCGCCCATCAGATCACACCTCGATCGCCGCGTCGATCCCTTTACCTGATCAGCTCTCTAGGCCTATGTCAAGCTGATCGATCAGGATCGCGCGCAGTGTCAGAACCGCGCAGTTTTCCGGCGTGGCGGCGCAGCTGATGCGGCGCATCCTCGTCGACCACGCGCGCGAGCACGCGGCGGAGAAGCAAGACGCGGTGTCGTCGGAAGTGGCGCCGCAACAGTTACCCGCACATGCCGATTACGGACGCGCGACTGGCAAATGCCTCTTGCAACCAAAGGACGAGCGCACTCGCGGCCAGATTGGTGAGCACGTTCAAACGCGCAGCTTCCGCTGGACGGTGCTCGTGCTACGAAGACTCTGAATTCCGCGCGGTGATCGACGGCGTCGTGACTGCTCTACGCCACGTTCTTCCCGAACGTGCCGTGCCAGGACTTCGTTGATGAGCGTCTGGTATCCGACACGGCGCCGGCGCGCTTCCTTGCGGAACTGCTCGAGCACCCCCGGATCGAGGCGAATCGCGATGAGCTGACGTGGTTCATCTCCGAGGGGAGGCCGACCCACGCGCCGCATAACCTCCAATTGCTCCGACGACGAATCGGAAATGTCAGAAAAGTCAATCTTTCGCCGCGTACGCTGCGCGCTCGCGGCGACTCGCCCGCCTCGCGCTGATGAGCCGGATCGCTTCCGCATCGCCAGTTCTCCTGATGGTGTACGCCACCATGAGCACTTCTCCATCAGCGGATTGACCCAGTCGCCTGAATCGCGCTTCCGTTGACGAGGTGCTGCAGGTCCGCGCCGTCGAGTGCGCTTCGGGATCCAGGAAGACCGTCACGGCATCGTCGAAGGTGACGCCGTGTTTCGCCGCGTTAGCCTCGGCCTTCCGCGGGTCCCACTCGAACACGGACTTTAGTATATACGGAATGCCAACAGCACGCGGCGACGCCGAGGTGATGTGGCCCTGCGATGGGGCTGCTGTGGTCGTTTCTTGCTTCGGGTTGAGGGCCGCTCGGGGCGTGATTGCCGCAACGCTGGACTGTAACTTGTTTTGTACCTGCTCCGCGGGTTTTGAGAGATTCTGATGGGTTGAGCAATTGCCAATCGGGCTAAATCATTGATAGGAGCAAAATCCGTAGACCGAATCCCTCTCCCTCCGCCAATCGCGCGCAGATTCTAGCTACGTCCGCAAATCTGAGGTAAACACTGCCGTCAGTCAGGAGTAATCCCGTCCCCACTGCCACCGAGCCCGTATAATCCACAGCGTTTGGCCCTCATCCTCGGTACCCGTCTCGGCCCGTACGAGATCCTCTCCGCCATCGGTGCCGGCGGTATGGGCGAAGTGTACAAAGCGCGTGATCCTCGCTTAGGGCGCGATGTCGCCATCAAGGTCCTTCCGGCGAGCCTATCGGCCGATCCGGAACGCCTGCACCGCTTCGAGCAAGAAGCCCGCGCTGCCGCGGCGCTCAATCATCCCAACATTCTGGCCGTCCATGACATCGGGCAACACGACGGCGCACCGTATATCGTCTCCGAGCTGCTCGAAGGCGAGACGCTCCGCGAGCGGCTGAACGGTGGGGCGCTGCCGGCGCGTAAAACTGTCGAGTACGCGGTGCAGATCGCACATGGGCTTGCGGCGGCGCATGACAAGGGCATCACGCATCGTGACCTGAAGCCCGAGAACGTCTTCGTCATGAGCGACGGTCGCGTGAAGATTCTCGATTTCGGCCTCGCGAAGCTCACGCAGCCGGATACCGCGTTAGCCGGCGCTAGCGCGCTGCCGACGACTCCACCGAACACGCAAGCTGGCATCGTGCTCGGCACCGTCGGGTACATGGCGCCGGAGCAGGTGCGTGGGCTGCCGGCGGATCATCGTTCGGACATCTTCGCTTTCGGCGCCATTGTCTACGAGATGCTATCCGGTCAGCGCGCATTTCGTGGCGAGACCACGGCCGACACGATGGGCGCGATTCTGATGAAGGAGCCGCCCGACCTGCCTGCTGTGGCGCGCCACGTCCCGCCGGTGCTGGAGCGAATTGTCGATCGGTGCGTCGAGAAGAGTCCCGCCGCGCGGTTTCAATCAGCGGTCGATCTGGCCTTTGCGCTCGATGCGTTGTCATCGGGGTCGGGCGCGACGTCGGCTCCGGTGGCGGCACCAGCTCGCGTTTCTCGTGAGCGGACCGCCTGGGTGCTTTTCGGTGTCGCGTGTGTAATCGTGCTTGCACTGGCCGCTGGGGTGTATCAGCGCGGCGCGCCTGCGCGAGATACGAATCCATTCCGATTCCTGGTATCCGTCCCCCCGATGCCCAATCCATTAGATATCGCGGTTTCGCCTGACGGCCGCCAGATCGCGTTTGTCGCGTCGACGTCAGAGGGAAGAACCGCCTTGTTCGTTCGACAGAGCGCGTCGCTCGCGTTAGAGCAGCTTGCGGGAACCGACGGAGCCACACAGCCATTCTGGTCCCCAGACAGCCGCTTTATCGGGTTCGTGGCCGGCGGGCTCCTGAAGAAAGTGGATACCTCGGGTGGGCTTCCACAGAACGTACGCAACCTCTCTCTTTCATATTTTTCTGGTGGCACTTGGAACAGCGAAGGGACCATTGTCGTCTCCTCCGGAAGCAGGTTGTATCGCGTGTCCGCAGCAGGCGGCGGCGAACCGGTTGCAGTGACGGCCTTAAATGAGACCCAGCAGGAAACTGGACACGTGTGGCCGTACTTCCTTCCGGACGGGCGTCATTTCCTTTACCTGGCCTGGTCCATACAGCCATCGAATCGAGCCGTTTATGTCGGATCGCTGGACTCAATGGAAAGAAAACGTCTTCTCAGTGTGGAATCCATGGCGGCTTATACTCAACCGGGCCATTTGCTTTTTCACCGCGGCGGCACTTTATTTGCCGCAGGCCTTTAATCCAAGCGAACTGGAAATGACGGGAGAACCTGTTCCCATTGCCGACCAAGTCTTCACCGGCTCCGGTGTCGGCGGCCGCAGCGCTTTCGCCGTGTCTCAGAATGGGGTGTTGGTGTACCGCGCCGCAGGACCGGCGGCCAATCGACGGTTTTCGTGGTTTGATCGGGCAGGGAAACAGTTGATATCGGCGGGAGAAGCTGGGTTATATACGACCAACTTCGACCTTTCTCCGGATGGAAAGCAAGTCGCCGTTGCGCGGCTGAATCCGGCGGCCTCCCAGTACGACATCTGGTTGATCGATTGGGCTCGAGACGGCTTGACCCGATTTACGTTTGATCCGGCACTCAGTTTCAACGGAAATGTCGTGTGGTCTCCGGACGGGCTTCGAATCGCCTTCTCTTCGGACTCGGAACGGAAACCGAGATATTTTCGCCCGTAAGACCGACGGCGCTGGCGAGGAAACACTGCTGGATTCATCCGACGATGAATGGATCGAAGACTGGTCGAAGGATGGTCGATATATCGCTTACGGAATGAACCCCCGCGCTGGCGAGGCGGGGGACATTTATGCTCTTCCGTTGTTCGGCGATCGAAAGCCCATCCCTGTCGTCCAGTCACCCGCTAATGACGATGAGCCCCGCTTTTCTTTCGACGGGAACTGGCTCGCCTACAACTCCGACGAGTCGGGGACGCATCAGGTGTATCTGATTCCGTTCCCCCCATCCGACCAGAAGCTTCAAGTATCCAGCAATGGCGGCGCGCAGCCGCGCTGGAGATCAGATGGGAAGGAGCTGTACTATCTTGATCTCGAAGGAAAACTGATGGCCGTGAATATCACCACGGACAGGAAGCTCGAATCCGGTACTCCGCGTGTGCTGTTCGACACGAAATTGAGCGTCGATCCAGCCCGCGATCAGTTCGCGGTTACTCCCGACGGTCAGCGGTTCCTCGTTCAGCTGCCAATCGCCGAATCGGAGCCGACCCCGATCACGGTCATCGTGAACTGGCCGGCAGGACTGACGAATTGATGCTCGGTGCCGGCACGAAACTCGGCCCCTACGAAAATCGTCGCGCCACTCGGCGCTAGTTCTCCCTGACTCTGAGCAATCTCATCGCTGCGCGCATTGCGTGGTCTGGATTGTCTCTCGATTGGTCGCGATAAGTCGTTTCTCGCGACTAACCGCGTGGCTTGAGCCGCGCGCCAACCTGACATGATCGCACAGGACGGTGGGGCGACGGCTCCAAGCCGATGTTGGGCCGCTCGCCACTGGTGTCCTCAGTCTTCCAATGCCGACTTGCCCGTTTCGCGCGCTGCCAGGAGCGCGCCGCACGTCACGCAGAGGGCCCCGACGACGTACAGCGAGATGGCCGTTGTCGTGTGGTAGGCGCGAAACAGGCTGGCAAAGATGAGTGGCGCGAACCCTCCCCCGACGATGCCCGCGAGCGTATAGGCGAGCGACGACCCGGCGTAGCGCACCCGTGTCGGAAACTGCTCCGTCACGAAGGCGGCCTGAGGCCCGAACATGGCCGCATGAAAGATGAGCCCGATCACAACGGCCGTGATTACGAAGAGCGGCTTACCCGTGTCGATGAGGACGAAGAAGCCGAAAGCCCAGAGCATCCCCATCACCGCGCCCGCTCCGTACACGCCCCGTCGGCCGACGCGGTCGGAGAGCACACCAAAGAACGGGATGATGAGCGCGTTCACCACGGAGCCGGCCATGATCGCCGTCAATGCCAGCGTGCGCGAGAGGTTGAGGACGGTCGTGACGTAAGTCAGCATGAAGACGACGATGAGCGCATAGAGCACGTCCGAGCCGACGCGCACGCCACCCGCGATCAACAGGCGCGGCCAATACTGCCGCAACACATCTCCGATCGGCGTCTTGGCTTTTGCGCCGCTCTCATCGAGGTGCCTGAACATCGGCGTTTCTTCGACACCCCGCCGGATCCACAGCCCGAACCCCACCAGCACGATGCTTGCGAGCAGCGGAATCCGCCATGCCCACGCGAGAAAGTCGTCCGGGCTCACGAGGAACGTCGTCAGCGCGATGCCGCCGGTCGCGAGAAGCGTGCCGAACGACGGCCCCACCTGCGTGAACGACGCGTTTCGTCCGCGCTTGGCCTGGTCGCCATGCTCGACCGAAATCAGCACGGCGCCCGCCCACTCTCCTCCCAACGCCACACCCTGGACGAAACGCAATGTGACGAGCAGAATCGGACTGTAGATGCCGATGGACGTGTAGGTCGGAAGCAGTCCCATCAGGCCCGTGCAGAGGCCCATGAGCACCAGCGTCAAGACAAGCACGAACCGGCGACCCCGCTTGTCGCCGAGATGACCGAAGACCACGCCTCCGAGCGGCCGCGAAAGATAGCCGACCGCGTACGTCGAGAACGCGAGGATCGTTCCCGACATCGGATCGAACGAGGGAAAGAACAACCGGTTGAAAATCAGGGCGGCCAGCGTGTTGTAGACCGTGAAGTCGTACCACTCGAGCGTCGTGCCGACGGAGCTGGCAGTCGCCAGCCTGCCGGTGTTTGCGCGATGCGCCGCGGGGACGGTCAATGCTGCCCCAGACGTCATATCGCCGCCTGCGAGTTCACATTGGTCATGAAAGGCCGATCAGCATATCTCGGCCAAGGTTGCGAACTTCGCAGCCTAACGCGACTCTCGCAAGAGCAGAGAATTCCTCGGAATCCTTGGATGAGAAGCGGTTGATGTCCTCGTGGGCGAACGCGTCCCCCGATTAGGCAGACCTGCATACCCTCGTGCGAGCCTGTCGTCATTGGTGGCGTGCGCCACGGTCACAGGATTAGTGCTGTGTGGTCGCCAAGTATTTGCGAATCGGCCCTGCCAAGGGATCCCGATCCGTGAGACGAAAAACCCGACGAATGAGCTGTACCTGTTTGGTACCTGCACCTCAGCGAGAGTCTGGCAATTGAGTATGATCATACTTTGAGTCATACTGTTGCCATGCCAGCCACAGAGCGAGTCACCATCACATTGCCTGCGGATCTCCTCCAAGAAGTCGATCAGCTTGAGCGGAATCGAAGCCGTTTCATCGCTGAGGCCGTGCAGCATGAGGTAACCCGTCGCCGACACGCCGCCCTCCTAGAGTCGGTTCGAAGTCCTCATCCAGAGACGACGCAGTCAGTTGACGCCGGATTGGCTGATTGGACCTCTGAATTGCCGGATGACGAAGGGCTCCTCGATCCGTCCGGCGGCACTGCCGTTCGTTGGGTCGAGGGAGAGGGCTGGATCAAGGAATCCGCGTGACGGTCGAACGTGGCACTGTCGTTCTCGTTGAACTCGATCCGACCGTAGGGCACGAGCAACGAGGCGTGCGACCATGCATTGCTGTTAGCGACCCCGCCGTGAATGCTGATCAGCGGTTCCCGCTGATCGCCGTTGTGCCTGTGACCGGCACGCCTGGCATCGGCGCGCTGTATCCGGCCCTCGCTCCGGGAGGTAGCGGCCTCGCGAAGCCGTCGTTTGCACTCGTCGATCACATTCGTTCAATCGACAAGCGCCGAATCCGCCGGATGTTTGGCCAAGTATCGCCTTCAGAACTCGCGAGCATCGACCAGGGGCTCGAGCTTTTTTGGGCCTGGGCGGCTAGCCCACCGCCACGCCGCCGCCGCCGCTCACGCCAGCGGCCCGACCCACCCTCCGATACTGCGGCGCCGTCAATGACCAGGCGAGTTTTTCACTGTACCTGTTTTGTACCTGGACCTCGGTTTTTGAGCGAATCTAGCGGATTGAGCGCATCACGTTGTCGAAACAATTCCAGAATTCAGGGAGGTACATGGACCGAATCCCCCTCCCTCCGCCAATCGCGCAGCAGATTTTAGCTACGTCCGCAAATCTGCGCCAAACACTGCGGCGTTGCTCATTGCTAACGTTCAGGTACCGCGGCGGCTCGCGTCAGCGCCGCCGCTGTACCTGCCTTGCTTGGGTCCAACCCACGCCGTTTCCGTGAATCCGAACGATTGATTCCTTCGCAATCTTCCGCTGACAGCAGCCAGTACTCTGGCGCGCGCCGTCAAGGGGCCGTCGGACGGCGTACGGCTGTCGTTCGTGTCGGCGATCTCGGCAACGACGATGGCCTCGGCTGCGGGAATCAGGCTCGCCAGGTTGGCCTGCTGCCCGGCGATGCCTGGACCTGTAAGGACTTGCGCAACCGCAATTGAGGCCATGATTCCCATCGAACGGTTACCCCCAGGCCACAGGAACCATTGGAGCCCAGCTCTCGGGTGAACAGAACCGATTCGATTGACCCCGCCGGGGGCGCACGACCGCCGACGTCGTGCCTGAGCCCTCGCTCGCCCCCGCGTCAGCGACTGCGGATGTCGCGAGGCGTACGGAGTCGTCCGGTGTCGTTGGCACGCGGATGTTCGCGAGGGCGATGCGGACGATGCTGATGAGGGTCCTCCTGTCCGATCCCTTGAAGATCGCCGAGACCCTCGCGGAACCGAACGCGCTCGCCGAGCGGAGCCGCAATCTTAAGGTTACTCGCGAGTGGTCGCCAAACGCCGAGGAATCCCGTGGGTCGGCATCTCGTACGACTTTCCGACCGCGGCTTGCCTTCAGCGTCACCCACCCGCTGGTTCGGCTCCATCGTCGACATTCACGACCGGCGAAGAGCGGATGCGAACCGAGAACGGCCAAAGATGTTCCGTGTTCGAGGACATCGTCGGCGATGTTCAAGTCGAATGCGCGCAACCACTACGAGCGCAACGCTGTCAATCGACATCATCCCGGCCTTCTCGTCGAGTGTCATCCGGCTCACAAGGTCGCGGACACGTTCATCGGCGGACAGGCGCCAGTCCTCGTAGGGCTCGAGTTTGCCGTTGCCATTCGAGTCCTTGAAACGATAGCCACCGTTCGTCAGCACCGACTTGGACCGAGTCTCGATATGCGGTGCATCCCCGCCACTCATACCACCAGCACATCCCAACGGCGCGAGTGCAAGTCCAAGCACGAACAATCCGAGCCACCTGGTCAACGGCGCAAAGGCTCTGTCATTAGCGTCGGGTCACGGGCGGCGATTGTTGACCTCGCGGGAACGAAAAAGAGAGAGTATCGCTGACGGACATGATGTCAACTGTTTCCACTACCGCTGGTGCCAATACCCTGGCCGCCGCCGAGCATGGGCCACTGCGACGATCTCTACGCTCGCGCCCAGTACGCGATATACGACAAAGAAGGGAAAGCGGCGGAGCAGAACGCGTCTCGTACTACTAAGGTACGGAGATCCGATTTCGGGCCGTTCGCAAATTAATTCGACAGCACGATCGAGCTCACGCCGGAAGCGGTTTCGTTCCGTTCGCGGTACCAACGCTCGGCGGCTTCGGCTTCGTCGGCCGCGAGCGGGTGGACTTCAACCGCGAACCGAGGCATCAGCGAGCGGCGAGTCGGCGACGGACTTCTGCCCAGGGAATGGTTTTCACTGCGGCGCTATCGAGCTCCGCCACGCGCCGGTTCACCTCGGTTGCCCAGGCAGCCTCCGCGTCCTCGTCCACTTCGGTGTCGAGGCTCTCGAGCAACGATCCGGCGAGCGCCGCACGGGCCTCGCTCGGCAGCGCCAATGCGTCCTTGAGGATCTCTGCTGCGTCCCGTTTCATAGCTCGATTGTAGCGAGGTTCAGAGCTTCCACGACAGCACTTGGAACCTGCCCCGCGACGCCAGGACGGATCCCAATCCGTGAGACGAAAAGCCTACGAATGAGCTGTACCTCTGTTTTGTACCTGCATCAGGGCTTTCTCGCCGATTTCGCGGATTGAGGGATTCAGAATTCCCGTAAGTCGTTGATAGAACGCGGATGCTTGCGACCGAAGCCCTCTCCCTCCGCCAATGTAAGTAACTCTTAATAAGGAACGTATCTAGATCGACTGATTTCATCGTACCTAAATTGTCCCTTCCGGCGATGCTGCGGCGGTGCTCGCCATCTACCGGCGCCACGCCTCGCCCTACCACTTCGTGCTCGACAGGACATGCTGAATGACTGACATTCCGACGCTGGTCTGGGATCCGTGTTGGGCTTCTCGATATCTGGAGCCGCCCGTCGTCTTGTCACGCTAGATACGCGCCGACGGGGCTGGAGCCTCAGAACGGGATAGCGCGCCAGGCGCTCGGCTCGCCGACAGGCAACGCCGGGAATCCGACGCCACGCACTCCGCGGCACCTGCTGTCCGTCGCATTTTCAAGGTGTTATAGGGTTTGAGATGTGGCCCTGATTTTGACACTCAGGACCGCATGATTCGTTTCACCGATCCTGCTACGTCAGAATCCCCCTCGGGTCCCTTGCCCACAAACCAGCGTTCGTTGGAAGGCCTCACGCCTGCCCAAGTGGCAGCGATCATGCGCTCGATCGACGAAGCATTGATCGACGCGCAGCGGCTGCACGGATTACCCCAAGGGCTTCACCTTGAATTGATCGATTAGGACCGGGCGTTGTGCGCTCGAGTGTCCTGCGCGTCTCCAAAATGCGACCACACAGAGCTAGATCGTTAGTCTGCGGCGCGTTCAACCATCGTTTCTCAACACATAAATCCGTCTTTCGTGATCCGGGTCATGGCTGATTTGCGAGTTGAAGTGACGTGCCCCGAGTGCGGCCACATCAGCGTCACGGCGATGCCCACGGATCGCTGCGTGTTCTCCTACGACTGCCCCGGCTGTCACGCGGCGTTACGGCCCAAGGCTGGTGAGTGTTGCGTGTTCTGTTCCTATGGGGATAAGGCGTGCCCATGGCGGCAGAATGGACTCCTGCCGCCATCGAAGCATGGCTTGTGACTCAACTGTGGACCAACGCTAGCGTGACGCAACCTACCGGCTGAAACCTTGTCAATATAGCGCGCCGGACGACCCCTCCCGAAGCCTGCTAGCCTCCGGACCGTGCAGCCATCGGGCGGCTCATCGAGTAAGCTCTTCTCCACATGATTGGCTGGCTCCTCGCGTTGTTGGTCAGTATCGTCGGCAGCTTCGCACTGGCGCGCGTACGAGCCCGCAGTCGATCGCAATTCGATTTGGGTAAGGTCAGCCAAAGCTGGATCACGGAGCAACGCGCAGGCAAGCAGCGAGACTGGTCGTAATCGTCCCGGTGGCCATAGGGACACCCGCACCCCAGGGCAGGGTCAGTTCATTACGCGGTCGAGGAGTCATGCGACAACCGCTTTCGTGGGTCACCGTTCTGGCCTGGCCACGCTCGGGTCTAACGACGGCTTCGCCCCCCACTCCGCCTGCGCCCAAAAATCCACTCGCTACCCAACGGCGGAAAGATGACGCCCGCTATGCAATGGGACGATGAACTCCACGCGTTGGTGTTGGACATCCTGAAGTACTTCGACGAGCAGGCGCTGTCCGACGCAACGAATCGCGCGTTAGCCACGGCAAGTCGTCGGTCGCAGTCGGTCGACGCACCACTCGCAACTGACGTAGCCGGCACACCGGCGGCGATCGTCCGGTCTTTCGAGGAATGCCTGCGGACGGAATTGCGGCGTATGCTTCGACCTCACTAAGGCGGCATTCACGCACTCCATCGACTGGATTCCGGAAGCACATGGCGCGCCGAGCGATCCCCTCTCGATCATCGACGCTCTCAACTATCAGCCGCAGCGTGACGGGCAGGGCCTCGTTCATCGGGTTCCTGCGCAAGCTCGGCTACGACGATCGGGATATCGTGGAATCCACGTATCAGGAGAATCCCGGGGGCAGCCCGGCGCTCGAGCCGTTCGACGGCCTGCGGCGCGAGGCGGCCTTCCTGTCGAAGCTTCGAGCGGTGCGCGACTACGGCGAGCCGCCGTCAGCGGGCGCTCTCCGGCCCGCGCACCCCGTCGAAGTGCTGTATCAAATGGTCGCGGTCGCCATGCCGGATGCGTCGCTGTGCGCGAAGGTATCGCCCAACGCGACATTCCTGGCCTACGGCGGGACGGCCGCGCTGCTGCGATCACGATGCTTCGTGTCGATCGCGTACAACACGCGCGACGCCGCGCTGTGCGATCGGCTCCCGCGCGCGGGCTCATTCCCGCACGTCATCGATCACTACGACTCGGTCGAGGGCTGCGCGAAGAACGTCGCTATGTACCGGCGTCCAGGCTTCGACAGCGGGGGCCTCACATACGGATTCATGCCGTTCGGCGCACGCGTCCGATTTCGCCGACGCGCTGCGCGACATCGGGTACGTGAGCGAGGCCGTCTCGCGCGCCGCGACGTCGAAAGAGCGCGAGTACTCGGAGTTCGTCTCGCGCCTCGTGTTCCGCGGGCCGCCGGAGGCGCGCGCCGAGTTCGTGCGTCGCGTGCTCGCGTTGCGATGAGCCGTCGCCCAGCTTCGTGTGAGCACGTCGATCGTCAGGCCGTCACTGGCGAAAAGGGAGTGGGCGACATTTTCGGTCTTGATTTCCCGCAAGTAGCGGAATGCCGCCGCGGCTGTATCGCCGTCGTGACCATCGTCGATCACATTGCTTCCGTCGCGGCCGCGTCCCGGCCCGGATCGGGCCCGCGCCCGCCCTATAACGCGACGGTGCGGGCCGCCGCGAGAAGGCCGCCGCTGTATCCATCCACGCGTACCGACGCCACTCCAGGGCCGGCATTGACGGCGACGCTGGTAGTCGGCCCGACGAGATCGACCGTCGCGCGGGGTCGATCGTCCACGAAGACGTCAGCACGATCCAGGTTTGTCGACTGAATCTGCACGGCGACGACGCCGCCGGCGCCCGTCGTGGCCGTCACGACGAGCGTGCGCGTCGGCAGGGCGGCGAGCAGCTCGCTCGCACGCTCGAGCAGATCGATGTTGCCCTGCAGGACGTCGTTCTTCGTCATGCGGTGCCGCACGTCCGGCGTCACGCCGAGATCTTCGATCGGCGTGCCGCTCAACGGCCCGACGCGGAGTGTTCGTCGTATCGACACCCGCATGCCGGCGCCTTTCGGCAGATCTTTGTAGGGTGAGTTCGGTTCCAACGTCGGGACCTCGAGCAGCTGTTTGAGCAAGCTGAGCGTCCAGACGTTCGCCCCGCCCGCGCCCGTGTTGTCGTCGACACCGAGCACCGGTCCGATCTTGTGGTCTTGGAACCCGCCCGCAAAGATATCGGTCGCCGAGTAGCAGCGCGCGTCGACGACGAGCACGGTCGGTCCGCTGTACCGCTGTCCGATGGCGTTGGCGCCGTCGACCGGCGTGATCGGAAACGCGCCGGAAAACACCGCGCCGGTCTCCAGCGCCTGATCCATCGAGGGAAACCACGGGCCCAGGTCGATGCCCGCGGGGTTGGTCTCGTGCTTCCGCACGATGCGCAAGTTGAGCGGTGTGTTGATAAACTGCACCGGCTCGGGCTCGATCCGCCGCGGTGTCAGCGTCTGAAGGGTGAACTCGCTGGCGAAGATATGTCCGCCTCCGTTGCCGCGCACGTCGATGATCAATCCGTTCTGCGGCAGTAATCCGATCAGCCGGATGAATTCCTCGACGAACGCGTCCGGATCGTTCACGCTGAACGTGAAGATGCGAATGTGGCCGAAGGTGCCGGATCCGGTGGTCACCGAGCGCGCACGGAAGACGCCCGGCATGCTCGTCGCGATGTCGGCGGCGCTCTCCGCCGACGCCTGCGGTTGGCCCGTCGCGGAAACGGCCACTTCCTGTGCGACGCTCTGCGGGGCGAAGAGCATCCGCCGCGCTCGGGCGACCTCGTCGCCGCCCAGATCCAGACCGAGCACGGTGGCATCCAGGCTCACGGCGTCGGGATCGACGGCGAGTGGCGGCAAATTGTCGACGACCTGCCACTTTTCCGTCAGCTCGCGTTTGACCGCATCCGTCCCGATGTAGCTCACGGTGACCCATTGCTCGTCGGGCGGCCGGTGAATCCGCAGAGACCGAACGGTCAGCGACTCGACGCCGCGCGAGTGGCGAGCCGCGAGATTGCTGCCCGCGAAGCGCGCCGCGTTCAAGTCCACCGCCCGATCGATCGGGATGCCGCTCCAGTGCGTGATTTCGGCGCCCGGCCCGAATCCAGGGGCGGTGAAGCCCTGCCTCAGATGCGAGACGACGTAGTGCGATCCTGCGGCGTCGTGATACTCCTCGACAAGGAAGGGCAGGAAGGCGATCTTGCCGTTGAACGGGTCGGGCAGCAGATAGTTGGTGTGCAGATCGCGTACCGAATGGAAGATGTCCGACAGCTCAGAGTGGAAGCGCCACTCGGGATCCATCGTCGCCGCACTCTGCCGGTCGATGCGCGCGCTCAGCAGCCGGAGGCGCTGTAGCGGGCTGACCGCGTGCATCGCGACCTTGAGTGGGAGGTGGACGTAGTTCTGCTCGAACAGCACGATCGCCTGGTGGACGATCAGCTTGCGTTCGTTCAGCGTCAGCGTGCCGGCGGTCTTGAGGAAATCGGCGAGCTCCACGGCTGCAGATAGCGCCTCGGGCAGGTTGCGCAACATGGCGGCGCGAAACGCGATCACACGCCGGCGCGTTTTCGCTCGGGCGCTCGCGCGTTTCGATCGAGGGCTCACGCGCCGAGAGCGGGTGCTCGCGCGCCGCGGGCGTGCTCGGCGAGCTGTCGCCCGGACCTTGGGAGTGCGTCGCGTTCGGGGAGCCATGGGACCTCCTGCGATGCAACGGGCAAACGCGCGGCTGCTTGAAGTCCGTACGCCGCGGTTGGACCCGCGACAGCCTAGCACACCGCGGGTAGACCTCTCCGCGATCCGTCGTCATTAGCTGGCGCGGCGTTCCGCCATCGATGTCAGCCTCACCAACCCCAGCACGCGTCCGACCAGGGGCGCGTTTAAGACTCCGACGTTGCGAGAAGTCACCAACACCCTCCGTACATGCACGATGGATCAGTTGCGACGCTGCGGGACGACATTAGCTTGTACAACCACGGTTGGGAGAAGAATCCGTATCTCGATCCGAGGATTCGAGAGATCCGAGTGGACCGAATCCCTCTCCCCGTGAGCGAATGTGGCGGATTGAGAGACTTGATGTTCCTAAAAAGACTCAGAAAACTGAGAGATCCGAGTGGACCGAATTCCTCTCACCGGGCTGGAGCCTCAGAACGGGATAGCGCGCCAGGCGCTCGGCTCGCCGACAGGCAACGCCGGGAATCCGACGCCACGCACTCCGCGGCACCTGCTGTCCGTCGCATTTTCAAGGTGTTTATAGGGTTCGAGATGTGGCCCTGATTTTGCGTACACCGTCCGGAAGCGCGCGCCGCGGCTAGTGCATTTCCGAGGACGTTTCAAAAACAGACCGATCCTGTCGCTCGGATTCCGTCTTGAGCTCCGCCCACAAACTAGCGTTCGTGTCCTCGACGGCGTAGAGCGGCTCGCTCACGCTCGATGACAACATTGTTGGCGCAATCGGCTTCTCGCAAGTGACCGCAGCGGCCAGTAATACCCTTTCACCGATAGTGGATTTGCGTTGATCCGTCGCGCGTTTGCCGCCGTGTGAAAGCGCCGACGCGACTCAGTTGGCAGCGATCCTGATGCAGTCTGAGAGTTGCCCGAAACCAAGCTCAAGTACACCCCGGCTGAATGAGAAGATCGACCGCCTCGGTGGCGGCCGGCCTCGCATTCGTCAGCCATGGCGCGCGCATTGGCATCCGCGTGAACGAGCAGGCAGCGGTGGAGCGCCTGCGGCCGCTCCTGCCCGGCTCCGTCAGTGCGCCGCGCACGCCAGGCGTCAATTTATTCCCGACGAGTACTCGTCGCGAGCGCCGCGCATCCGTTCTACGCGCTGTTGACCCGGTATCGCAAGGCCGGGTTCGATGATTTGCCGATGGGCGTGCGCGACGATCTATGCGCCGTGAGCGGCCGTCGAATCTTCGCCCGGTCGCACTTCCGGCTGTTGCTGATCGGCTCTTTGAAGCCTGGACTGCGAGCAATTGCGTGGCGTGCGGCTGACTGGCTGAGTATCCACATTCTGGATCTGAGCTGCAGGTAGCGCCGCCTGACCGCTCGACGATCTCGCGGACGCGGCGTTTGATCGACGCGCAGCGCATCGGGCAGTCTTCACGTGGGTGCCGCGGTCAGCTCGCCGCTGCCGAATTGATCGCGGAGAGCACGGATCGGGACGTCGTGACCACGCTCGAAGAACGCGGCCTGCGTCGGCGTCGTCGCGGCGACATGCGACCACACAGAGCTGGATCGTTAGTCTGCGGCGCGTTCACACATCGATTCTCAACAGATAAATCCGTCTTTCGTGATCCGGGTCATGGCTGACTTGCGAGTTGAGGTGACGTGCGGCCATGAGGCGAGCGCTCGCGCGAGGCTTGCCGCCTCGACCGCCAGCGAAAGCTCTTCAAAGCTCACGACCGATGGCCAGACGCACCCTAAGCGCTCGCGTGAGGCGACCGTCGCGGCGATGCCCACGAATCGCTGCGTGTTCTCCCACGACTGCCCCGGCTGTCACGCGACGTTACGGCCCGAGGCTGGCGGGCGTGTCGCGTGATCTGTTCCTATGGCGATAAGGCGTGCCCATGGCGGCAGGACGGACTTGCATGCCGTCTACATCACGGAAGCCTCGCCGCGGCGCTGCGCAACTCGAAGAACAACGCCGAGGCACGTGACGCGACCTACGTCTGAACCGCTTGCGCAATAGTAGCGCGCCGGCCGACCCCTCCGGAAGCCAGCGTGGCGACCGGACCGTAGCAGCCCGTCGGGCGTCTCGATCGAGTACTGGCTCGGCTCCGACGTGCCCACCTGCGCTGGCTCACGACGACCGTCGCTGGTCAGCGTCGTCGGCAGCTTCGCACTGTCGCGCGTACGAGTCCTGCGGTTGCTGATGCGCACGCTCTTCGATTTGGGCACAGCCAGCCGAAGCCTGGATAGCGGAGCAACGCGCAGTGTCCAGCAGCGAGACTGCGTCGTAGTCGTCCCGGTGGCGACTCTAGGGACGACCCGCACGCCAGGGCAGGACCCGTTCATTGACCTGTCTGCGTGTTCGTCCATCGAGACTCACGTGCCGTCGCAAGGACAGTGACTCACCTCCGTGTCGCAGACGCCTGGCCACGGCTGCTGAGATCGTCAGTCTGCGGCGCGACCAACGCTTTCGTGGCGCAAACATTCCGGCTGTCGCGATCCGGGTCAATCGACCGCTGCCCGGTCAACGGCTCTCAAGCCCTTTCCTCCGGACCAGTTCACCCACGCACGGCACACGGTTTTAGCTCTTCTTCACATGATTGGCTGACTCCTCGCGTTGTTTCGGCATCCTGGCACTTCGACGTGCAGGCGCAGTCGACGCTACGAATCGCGCGTCGGCCGCGGCTGGTCGCGGTCGCAGTCGCGTCACGCACCACGCGCAGACTGGCCGTCAGCCGGCGCGCCGGCGGCCATCAGTGAACCCGTCATACCGAGGGCACGGCCAGTTCGTGACGCGGATTGCGGCGTCATGCGACGACCGCACTCAAGCGGCGCTCATACGTTCCCGGCCTGCGCCACGACTCGGGTCGAACGACGGCAACGCGCCCAATTGGCGCCCGTTGCGGATCTCGCGCCATCCGAAAATCTCGGTCGTTAACACCCAGGCACTCATCGGCCCGACCGCGCGCACCGTTGCAATTGCCGGACGAACCGTCCCGTCGGCGTAGCGGGATCCGGCTGGAGCGCGGCCCGCGTGGCGCGCACGTCCTCGAGGTGCCGCTCCACGAGCTCCGCTGGGCCCACACGCGAGTCAGCCGCTGTCTGATCCCGTCCGGGATCGGCGCTCCATCCCACAGCCGCGTCGTCGCCAGTCGCTCGAGGAACCGACCGTCAATTGGTAGGCGCACACCCACCGTCGCCAGCAGGCCTTTGAGCCGATTCATGAGCCGTGTGCGATCCTGCTGCAACGTTTCCCACGTGCGGTGTGGAGCTGCCGGGCGTCTTCCTCGGCCACGGTGGGGACGCGCACGACCCGCCACACCCGATGGTCGCCCTGGCTATTAGCGCGCCAGCAGGCTCAGCAGCCCGGCCAGGTCGAGCCGATCGGTCTTCGCCCGTCGGGCCCGGCGATTGATCTCAATGCTCGACGAGTCCACCACGTGATTGGCAAGCCCGCGCGCGACCAAATAGCGATGCAGCCAGAATCCACCGCGCCCCGCTTCGTAACAGCTGATCACCGCGCGTCCGCGGGCACGCGCAACCGTGTCTTCGCTCGCGCACCCATGCGTAATAGCGCGGGCACGGCTCAAGAAACATATGAATTGATGAACCCGGACTGGCAGTCCAGAACAGCCGCCAATCAGGGGCGAAAGTTCGGGCTATTCCGAGGGGGATTGTTGGGCCGCCCGAACGATGGCGTAGGATCCGACCACGTAGGAGAAACAGATGAGCGAGGATTTTGTGAGATCCATTAGGAAGTTGTACAACCACGTCCGTATGTTTGGCCTTCTGGACGGCATTGGATTGGCGTTGCAGGCTCTGATCAGCCGTGGACTCGGGGTCTTGGCCAATCGTCGCGTGAGCGTTGATAAAAAATATGATGAAAAATATGGCATCGATACCGAATCCTGGGTGTATCAGCCCGAAATGGATATTTCAGCAAAAGATCAGGCCGACGGGGCGCAATTTTACGGACCAACGCCTCATTTGACTCTTCACCACGTTTTTTCAAACCTTCCCATCAAGTGCAATGAATTTGAACTGATTGACGTCGGCTCGGGAAAAGGCAGGGTGCTGCTGGTAGGTTCAGGGTACCCCTTCGCACGGATCATTGGAGTTGAACTGTCGAAGTCGCTGGTCGGTATCGCGCAGCAGAATATCGTCAATTATCATCTGAACTCGCGGAAACCTCAGGAATGGCAACGGATCGAGATTAGACAGACCAGCTTTCTTGATTATTCAATCCCGGACGGAAATCTTGTCTTTTTCCTCTTTAATCCATTCGTTGAAAGAATGTTCGAAGACTGTATGCTCCATATCCACTTGGCTGCGTTAACGAGACCGAACCGGCTAATCTATGTGGTACATGTCAACCCGTGGATCAACAAGAACTGGCTCGAAAATTCCGGCTACTTTGAGCTGGTGCGGGAATTCCAGGTGGTATATCGGACATGGTCCTGGAGTCTCTGGAAACCTGTCCTGAACTTGGGGAGTCGGCAGGGTTCCGTCGTGGAGGTAGACGAGGTGGCCGCTCGGCAGGTAGCGACCGGCTAGGCTCAGGTTTATTTCAGAACGAGGACTTAAGCAGACATCATCTGCTCCGGGCAGTCCGCATCGCCGCGGCGCCACTCACCGGCCTATTGGGCGCCCAGCCAGCAGCGGTAACAACACAAACCAAACAATCGCTACGACACACGCTAGAGCCAGTGCAATCCGGGCAAAGAAGACCGTCTGGTGGCGAACCCGTGCCCACCACGCCGCGACACTCTTATCTCGCTTCGATGGTAATGACAGCGCGACGAGCAGTAACCCTAGAACGATCAGGAGAGGGACAACCAGGACTCACACCTGACGCGCGCAGTCTATCGCACACGCGCACCACGTTCGAACTACGAGTCCCTATGGCCGGTCCACCGCGAACTCATTCCCACATTCTTTACACCGGTACCAGTCGTGCGCATCGTCATACGCGCGCATCTGCGTCAGCCAGACGAGCATCTCGCTGCGGCACCGCGGGCATCGTTTGACCTGACTGAAGATCGTTGGGTGTGTGCTCTCTTTCGGGGAGTCCGTGATTCCAGACATTGCCGTTCACCTGTTCAAGCGGTCGTTTTCGGTGAAATGCCCGTCGATTGAGCTCCAGTGAGTCCATGACGTGGCGCTCGACCAGGCGCTGGTCGACGGGTGCAATCTCGCGTCGTTGTCGCCCTGTTGCCAGAGTGGACGTGCGCAACCTCTTCAGTAGGGTTCGGAGCAGCGAAGTGTCGCCAACTAATGGGACGACCGCAACAACGAACAGCCTCCATGCCGATGGGATGTTCGTACTCCCAGCCGACAGGTAGGAAAGACGTTTGTACGCTAATCGGTCTGACGACAGTGCAACAGGCTACAAAATGTTTTGTTTCTTGCGTCGTGGCGGACGCGGTGCATGAACAGCGCCACCAGTGCGGGGGTCGTTTACGGATGAGATGTGGATTGGTATTACGCCGTGTCCCGCCCCCGGTTTCGACCTCCGGAAAAAACAGGTCCAATCTCGAGCAGGCGGCCTTCGTGTACGCGGACCGCTTCGCATGAGATGTGCGATGCGAATCCGGCTTTTACTTCATAGAGCCGGCCGTCCGCCCGCGCGAAGAGGTCCCCCGCAATAGTTCGCGCACTGAGTTGACGGTCGCCGAGCCGCCCGAGCTGCAGGCACGTCACGCCGATGTCCACTGTCACTTTTGGTGTCGCAATCGGGAGATCCTCCGTCGCCCAATTGTATTCAGCCACCGCGTACCAGAACCGCTCTCCGATCGTGCATGCCACCTCCGCGTCGTCGAGATCCGACAGGAAAAAGCAGAACTCATCGCCCCCGAACCGGGCATGCAGGGCAGGTGGCCGCTCAGCATCGGGCTGATAGCCCAACAGATCCGAGCACCGAACCTCCCTGCGCAGAAGGTCAGCGATGCGTTCCAGCACCCGATCGCCCGCGGCGTGGCCCAGCGTGTCGTTCAACGCCTTGAAGGCGGTGATGTCTGCCACGCCGAGCGCACACCAGCGTCCTTCGCGGTGCACCGACAAAGCGATCTCGACGTGTTCCATGAATCGACGGAAATGCAGAAGTTGCGTCTTGGCGTCGCGATGGGTCCGCTCGGTCAAATCTGCGACGACCCGCTCGAAGTAGCGCGCGACGTTCCTGGAGGTCGCTTCGCGCGCACTGAGCTCTTCGCGCAGGCGATCGAAGCGCTGTGCGAACCCCGTCGCGACCGCCCGCAACGCCTCGTCCTTGGATGAGCGCCACACGCGTTCGTAGTCACAGCAACACCTGGTCAATCGCGTTGACCAGCAAGCGCTCGGCGTCTGGCGGCAGCGACAACGTCTCGCGAATCCAGGCGTGCAAAGTCGCGCGCGTGGGCACCTGGTTGGTGACGTCGAGTGGGTGTGCCTCGTCGACGTTCATCGGCGGATTCGAACCTGGAGGCCGCCGTGTCACCGTTTCGGACGCAAGCGTCTGTGAATATCGCGGCTGGGCCGTCGGCATATCCGAAGACAGGTCGTCGACCGTTATGACGCCAGAACGGTTGGTCGCGATCACGTGTTCCGCAACCCGTTTGACTTCGGCCACATTGCCTGGCCAGGCGTACATCAGGATCATTTGCGCCGCATCGGGTGTGAGTGTCGGCACCGACACGCTGCGGCGTTGTGCTGCGTCAGCCACGTAGTGCTCCCACAGCACCAGCATGTCGGCATCACGGTCGCGTACCGGCGGCACGTAGATCTGAACCACATTCAACCGATGGAACAGGTCTTGGAGAAAACGATGCTCCGCAACCAGCGGTTCGAGGCTCCGGCGGGCGGCGCCGATGAGGCGCACCGCGTTCGGCGTGGCCGCGCGGTCAGAACCGATGCCGGGCGTATCTTCCAGGAACTCCAGAAGTGCGGCCTGGGTGTGCAGGCTCAGCTCGTCGACGTCGTTGAGAAAGAGCGTCCCGTTCTTCGCGTGCTCGACGAGACCCTTCTTGTCGCGAAAGGCTCCTGCAAAGCTGCCACGAATATGGCCGAACAGGTGCGACTTGAGCAGTGCCGGCGGGGCGCCTTTGCAGTGCGCTACGACGAACGGACAGTCGCGACGCTCGCTTTGTGCGTGAATCAACCGCCCGACTGTCTCGGTCTCGGTGCCCGCCTCGCCAAGGATCAATATGTTTGCCCGCGCGCGTGCCGCGAGCGCAATCTCCATGCGAAGGGTCTGAATTACCCGACTGCCTCCTACGAGAACCGGTGGCCCGGGTGATGATCCGTGACTCACGACCGTTCCTGCTGCGCGATGGCGTCGGGTCTGATGGCGTGCACCGCGTCCACGATGTCGGCCAACGCCTGGACGATGAGCTGGAGATCGTCAATAGCACTTGACTGCCCGTTGGCCCTCACAGGGACGCGCGCTTGTGCTTCATTGTTGAGGTGGGCAATCGCAGCGACGAGATGCGCGTGAACGACGCGCAATCGGTCGAATCGCGGCTCCGTATCGTTCGACACAAGCGTGAGCATGGACTCATCCGTTCGAGTAGAGACTGATTGAGCGGCCCGGCGATCGCCTGTCCGGCGATCCGTTTGACGATGTGTGATCCGTTGCAACGTGGCGTTGACGCGTGCGTCGCGTTCTTCTTGCTGGTCTTCGGGGTTCGGACCCTGTGGAGCCGAGGGCGGCTTCCGGCGCGCCATACTGAGACGTATTGTTGTGCTTTTAACGCATCAGTGGGAGCCAATCAAGTAGGGCGAAGGTTCTATATCGCCAGAGGACGTCATTGTCGCGTCCGACCTACGGTGTAATCGTCAGCTTGTACGCCACGATCTTGTCCACGCCCGTGCGCGTATGCGGCAGCGGGAGGTACTGGCCGCTCGCGAGCAATTCGCGGTTGTTGCCGTAGAAAGGACTGCCGGGCTGTCCCGACTGTCCTGGCGCGTTGGTCCACACCGAGTTGTCCACGTTCGAGAGATCGATGATCCGCCGGAAGTTGGCGCCGGTCGCGTTCACGGTGTTGAATCCACCCGGCCGCTCCGCGGCGGGCAGGCTGTACTCGGGGATGAACTGGTGATCCAGCGTGCTCGTGTTGATGCGGCCGTACCGCCACTGACTCCAGTCCGCTCCCCAGTCCTTCGTCAGCCGATCGAGCGCCTGACGAAGGCCCGTTTCAACGAGCGCCTGTCCATTGGTCCCGGTGACCCTTCCCGTCTCACGCTGACGCGCGGCTTCGGTCGCTGTCCAGCGGACGTAAATGGCCGCTGGCGCGCTGTCCTTCGTCAGGACCTTGTCCCAGCCTTCAATCATCGCTCGCGCTTTCTCGACCTCCGCGTCCTTGCTCCTCCAGCCCTTGAACAGCGGCAGGTCGCGCTCCGCGCGCAGCGAGTACGCGTCGTGCTGCATGCGCTCGTGGTCCTCGACGCAGAACTTCTGCCCCGTGCCGAGCATCTGCCGGATGCGCGCGATCCGCGAGATCTCCACGCCGACTGACGTGCGGAAGAGCACCGGCCGGCCCTTGTAGCCTGGCGGATGCGTGTTGTCGTTTGCCGTCGCGATGTAGCCGCGCTCCGGATTGAATTCGCGCGGCAGATCGCTGCGGAACCCCTTCCACTCGTACTTGCCGGTGCCGGGCACCGGGAGGCGGCCGTTCCACCCGTCGCGGTCGGGCGTGAGGCCGCTCACCTGCAGCGCGATGTTGCCCTTCTTGTCGCCGCAGATCAGGTTATGCGTCGGCACCTTCCAGAACATCGCGCGATCGAAGAAGTCCTCGCAACTCGTCGCCTGCGCGAGCTTCAGGCTTCCCTTGAACGCAGCAGTGCCAGGCTCCTGGTTCACCGACTTCGCCACGTAGGCGCGATGGTTCCGCAGGTCCTCGTAGAACACCGGACCGTGACGCGTGAACTTCAACTCGACGACGCGCGGCGTCGCCTCGTCTTTTACGCGGATTTCCTCGCGGACGATTTTCATGCGCTCCCACGAGCCGTTGTACATCGTCTGGTTCGGATCCGCCGGGTTCGTCTCCTCGACGAACGTGTCGACCATGTCGATGCCTGCGAAGGTGAAGCCCCAGGCCATGTTCTCGTTGCTGCCGCCGTCGACACCGAAATATGGCGGTTCGGTGCCGCCAATAACGTTCCATCCGGGCGACACGAGATGGACGAAGTAACGGAGCGACGGCATCTCGATCGTTCGATGCGGATCGTTTGACACGATCGGCACGCCCGTCGGCGAGAGCTTGCCGCTGACCACCCAGTTGTTGCTGCCGTCCTCGTCCTGCGGCTCTGCTCGACACGCGCGCGTGCTGCAGCGTCGAAATCAGATGGCGATGTGCGGGGACGATCTCGAGCGGCGGCAGTCCGCCCGGTCCGAACGGATTACCATCCCCGCGGTTGACCGCTGCGAGCACGTCAGTGGTGATCAACTTCAGGTCAAGGCCTTCGGGCACCGTCAGGTCGTCCCACGGATCCGGTGCAGCCGCCTTGTTAGCCGCAGCCGCACCCATCTTCGCCACGTCCATGGCGAGGCTGAGCTCCTGCGCCGGCGTATTGGCAGCGCTGTCGAGACCGATTTCAGCCCAGCGCAGCGTCAATGTCTTCGCCGTCCACGGCTCGGGTTTGATCGCCTGTGAGCTTGAATTCGACTGGCAGGTTGTCGGCGTTCTGTGCGACCCATGCGTTCAGCCCGTTGGCCCACGCGGTGAAGAGCCGCTCGGCATCGGGGTGATAACTGCTCCATTCCTTCTCATCCCACGGTCCGCGGAACGCCATGAGGCGCGCCCGCTCGTCGAAGTCGATCGCCTTCGGGCCGTAGATTTCGGCGAGTCGTCCTTCACGCCACCGGCGCCACATCTCGAGCTGCCAGAGACGGTCCTGCGCCATCACATATCCCTGCGCGAAGAACATGTCACTGTCGTTCCTGGCATAGATGTGGGGCATGCCGTTCCGATCGCGAAGGATCTCTACCGGCTCCTTGAGCCCGGACACCTTCAATTCGCCTTCGATCTGCGCGAGCGACTGCTTCGCGAGCTCATCGAGTGACTCGGGCGCGGACGGTGCCGGCGGAGTAGAGCATGCGGAAATCAGCAGCGTGAGCAGGGCCGGCGAGCAAGTGGCCGCAAATCTTCGAGGAGTAATCATGATGTCGCTCTCAGGCGTCATTGCCGTGCCACGCGCCAGCGTGGGCGGCCTGTGTCGAAGAGTACGCTTCCCTGAAGAAACGAGTATAGAAGTCAGGGTCGATGTGATGGCACTGCATCCAGATACCGGCCGAATCGATGGCATGGCAATGCGCAGGAAACCGACCGTAAGTCTTCCAGATGTACCGGCAGATGGCACGCACGACCTCGACGACTTCCGGCTCGACATGCGGCGCTTCGCGCGCGAACGCCGCCGCCACATCAGGCTTCATGCTCGGGGCGGCCGTGGCGCCGTCCCGGTAGAGACCTAACGGTCCGTACTTCTCCGCGAGGATCGCGTCGATCGCGGCATCGGTGTCCTTGAAGTATGGCGGCGCGTACGACTGGAACACCCCGTCGAGCCCGACCGGATTCGGCGCGGCCGCCGGGTACGGCCGCGGGACGAGCCGCTTCCTCGGCCGTTCGAAGCGAAAACCGAGGCCGGGCCCAATGTCGGGATAACCGCCAAGCAAGATCGACGTTTCGAACGCAGCATGAATCCACCCGCCGAGCCCCATGCTCTGTGCGACGAGCGCAAGGTTCTGGAGCAGCAGCATCGATTCGTACTCAGTCCGCCCCTTCGCGTAGAAGCTGAGCGGGATGGGGATCTCTTTGTTGAGAAACTTCGACTTGACCCACCGCTCGCAGCCGCACGGCACGTAGTTGTTGAAGTCGTCCACGAAGACCGGACGCTGCCCGGGTTCCTGTGCGAGTACGTAAAACAGGCCATTGATGTATTGCCGCGTGACCTCGGTGACCGGCATGAACATCGTACTACCCGGCACATTCGACACATATCGGTTGCCGCTGGCATACGCCGGGAACCGCCGCGGGAAATCGGTGCGGCCGTCTTTGATTTTGATCTTGCATCGCTCTGCGTGAGCGACGAGATCCTCGGCCGACATCGTGCGCATATCCGCGTGGACAGCCGGGCCGTCGGGCCGCTTGAGCATATAGGTGCCCTCGTCGTTCCACATGAAGAAGACCGTGCTCTGGGCGTTGTCGGGACTGCCAGCGGCTCGACCCATGCCCTCCAGGCACGGAGTGCCCAGAAGCGGCTTGCCGTCGGCCGTCTCGTACGGATTGTCCGCGTACGGCAACCCCGTGACGCCGGTCGCCGATATCAGGAACGCTTCCTCGAGCCGCGACAACGGCTGCGGTGCGAGCGCCGATTGAAAAGACAGCGTGCCGGAGCGGAAGGCCGCTCCCGCCGCAACCCGGCGCGATCGCCGTCCAAAAATCGCATCCCACAACGGGTACTGCCGCGCGGTTCTGAAACCTTCACCTGAACTCATCGCGAAGCCTTTCGGTTGATGCCGTGAGGGAGGTGGAGGAAGTGTAATGCTCGCCCCGTGATTGAGCGAGTCGATTTCTCGAGGAATTAGACGATCCAGGGATCGGAGAGACCAATCTCTCTCCCTCCGCCGAGTCAATTACGCGGCGGAGGGGATCGTCGACGAGACTCGTGGTTTCAGTCGCGGCCTCAGAACAGCGTGTAGATGAATGGAGCCGCGGCCGTGCCAGACAGAAGCACGAGCACGCTGAGCACGACGAGCACGACTAGGATTGGAAGCAGCCACCACTTCTTGCTGGTTCGGAGGAAATACAGGAACTCGGCGGCGATCCCCGAACGCTGATTTGTTTTCGCCGCGTCTTCAAAATTCGCCATCGTGTCTCCGATCTAAAACTGCCTGAAATACGTGTCTGGCGTTTCCGGGCGGGACTGGGCAAGCCAGTACAGACTGCCGATCGCCCCGGTGCAGGCGTAATGCGTCGCGCCCCATCAACCGGAAGACGAAGGCAACCGGTGTGAAGAGCGCGTAGAACATCACCGCGAGCACCAATCGTGAGATCGTCCAGCCGATTGGGAACGCCGCTATCATCCATCCCGTATAAATGAACCGGATCGCCATCGGCCGCACCAGGCCGATGCCGCCGACCACAAGTGCTCCGATCGCCAGTGCCAGACTCCAACCGTCCGGCTGCCCCTGCCACGCACGCCACGCAGCCAGGCCGCCGAAGACGACGAGCCATAACCCGGCAAATTGACGAAGCATTTTCCGGGACGGAGGCGCAGTAACGTCACTCCACTGCATGGTGTCTTTCCTGTTTCGCCGGGTCAAAACCAAAAACGCCTGACAACATTGTCGTGGCTCAGTCCAACTGGAATTGCGCGAGGTATTTGTCGCGCGTCGCGGTATCGACTTTCTCGACGTCGTCCTTGAGCAGGATGACATCCTCCATGACCAGCGCATCCATCTCGGTACCGAGGAAGCACCGATAGGCGTCCTCCGGCGTGCAGACGATGGGTTCGCCGCGAACGTTGAAGCTCGTATTCACCAGCACCGGACATCCCGTCCGGCGAAAGAACGTTTTGAGCAGGCGGGCCAGGCTGGGATTGCGCTGTTCGTCTACGGTCTGAATCCGCGCGCTGTAGTCGACGTGCGTTACGGCGGGAACCGTCGACCGCAGGACGTTGACACGGTTGCGCAAATCGGGATCATTCGCCATCAGCGCACGCTGCTCGCTGGAGACCGGCACTCTGCGCTCCTCGAGCACCGGCGCCACGAGCAGCATGTACGGACTCTCCTGCCCCGGCTCGAGCGCGAACCACCGATGCGCTTCCTCCTGCAGCACACAAGGCGCAAACGGCCGGAAGCTCTCCCGAAACTTGATCTTGAGGTTCATGGTCGCCTGCATCTTTGGCGACCGCGGGTCGCCCAGGATGCTTCGCGCCCCGAGGGCGCGCGGGCCGAACTCCATGCGTCCCTGAAACCAGCCGACCACCTTCTCCGCGACCAATAGATTGGCTACGTCCTCATGGAGTTCGGCTTCGTTCGCCGCGCGCCGGTACTTCGCGCCGACGCGGTCCAGGAAACGGCACACGTCGGCCGTATCGAAAGCCGGGCCGAGGAAACTGCCCTTCTGGCGGTCCACGCCGTCTGCGGTGCGCGGCTTCTCCAGAAGCTGATGCCAGACGAACAGCGCCGCGCCAAGGGCGCCGCCGGCGTCGCCGGCCGCCGGCTGTATCCAGATGTCGGAGAACGGCCCCTCTCTTAGCAACCGCCCGTTGCCGACGCAGTTGAGCGCGACACCGCCGGCCAGCACGAGCCTGTTCATGCCGGTTTGGCGAAACAGCTCGCGACCTATCGCCAGCATCACGTCCTCCGTGACCGCTTGGATACTGGCTGCCAGATCCATATGGCGTTGTTCAATCGTCGACTCGGGGTCGCGCGGCGGCCCGCCAAAGAGCTCGTCGAACGCGCGATTGGTCATCGTGAGCCCCTGGCAGTAGTTGAAGTACTTCATGTTGAGCCAGAAGCTGCCATCGTCTTTGAGATTGATCAGATGCCTGTGAATCGTCTCCTTATAAAGCGGCCGCCCGTAGGGCGCGAGGCCCATCAGCTTGTACTCCCCGCTGTTGACCTTGAACCCGCAATAGTACGTAAACGCGGAATACAGCAGTCCGAGCGAATGCGGAAACTCAATCCGTTTCGTCAGCTCGATCCGGTTCCCGCGCCCGACGCCCATCGTCGTCGTCGTCCATTCCCCGACGCCGTCGAGCGTCAGGATCGCCGCCTCGTCAAACGGACTCGGGAAGAACGCGCTGGCGGCGTGACTTTCGTGGTGATCGGTAAACACGATAGGTACTTTCGTACCGTTGCCGAGGCCCTTTCGGATGGTGTTCGGCAGCCGAACCTTTTCCTTGAGCCACACGGGTATCGCCATGTTGAAGCTGCTGAGCCCGCTTGGCGCATAGGCGACGTACGTTTCGAGCAGGCGCTCGAATTTCCGTAGCGGCTTCTCATAGAACACGACGTAATCGACGTCACGCGCTGTCCTGCCGGATTGCTGCAGGCAGTATTCGATGGCGAGCGCCGGAAATCCGGGATCGTGCTTTTTCCGCGTGAATCGCTCTTCCTGCGCAGCGGCGACAATCTCCCCATCGACGACGACGCAGGCGGCGCTGTCGTGATAGAACGCTGAGATTCCAAGAATCGTAGTCATCGTCAAGGTACTAGTGAAGCGGCGCCGTGTCTCGCCATGCCTGCACGACTAAGTCGAGCTGGTCGGCGAAATACTCGGCCACGACACGGTTGCCGCGCTCGTTGAGATGACCATCAAGACGATAGTGAAGGTCCTCACGATTCTCGCGGTATGTTGATGACAGCTTGTCGAGGGTCGAAATCCATCGGAATCCTTCCTGCACAGCAAGACGTCCCAGCTCGCGGTCGATGTAGTGCATGTCCATCCCTTCATAGCGGTAGGCCTCGGCCCTCGACGAGCACCTGGAACTGCTGAGGGATTGACAGCACTACCAGTAAAACGCCTTGTTCACGGCAAAAACGCGCAGCCTCACGAAGCAGGCTGCTCGTAGTGGCCAGACGAGACCGGAGTTCAGGGAGCGGGGCAGCCAAGGCGGTCTGTACGACTCCCACACCGGTCGGAGAACGGCGGCTTGCTGTCATCGGGCGATCTCCTCAGTGCAATTCCCACGCCCCGGACGACGGGTGCCCCATCACCAATTCACGCCAGAAGGCGTGAATAATCCTCGGGAACGGTGCCTTTTGAGATGCCGGGGGCAGAATTCAGCTGCGAGAGACGCTCGGGGCCTTGACTGCGACGTGCCGCCCGCGCGAGCGCACGAGATTAGTGCGCGCAGTCTGCGCTTCTTCTTGGATGTGCACGCGGGTTCTGCTGGTCGAGGGTCGCCGTTCCTCGAGACCATCGTGCCCGAGCCCCGTATTCACGGAACGGGGGAGTGCCACCGTTCCGGCGACGCGCTGCTTGCGGTCCCTTTCGTCCTTCTGGTCCAGGGCAGTCTCTATGCGCGCTTTGAGCATGCGGGCGTCCTTACCGAGGTTGCGAAGTTGCCTGAGCATGTCGGCCGTTCGCTTGCGACTGAGTTGTGGATCCTGTCCGAGCGAGTCTGTGCACCGGCGCGCCATGTAAATCCTCCGACGGGGGTTTTCGGACTGGGCGGCGTTCACGCAAAACGCGGCTGTCTGATCAGACGCTGCCGGCGTTACTGTGGTGCGACGACGGCGTTACTTTTGAGGAACGAAAATACGCATTTACCTGCCCAGATGTACGCCCACTATTGCGTTTACACGAACGTGCAGCTCCCAACCGACTCGCGCCTCGACGCCGAGCATCATTCGCTCTCCGATGAGGCCCCTGACACCGCCGCCCGCGGTAAACGCGCCCTCTCTGGACGTGAAGGTTTCATTGTCGAGAAACGACTCGTGTGTTTGCAACAGTCCGGCGCCGACAACGACAAACGGTGTAACCAGTCGCGGGTCGCCCTTCACGGGAGTGACCAGGTCGAACGTCACATTGCCCGTGAGCATCAAGTGATTGTGGTTCTCGCCCCGGATGAACGCGATCTCCGGTCCAAGGCTGACTCGCGGCAACATATAGACACGGGCGGATCCCCCGACAAAGCCTTCCGTTACGACCCCATCGTCGGCGAAAAACAGCGCACCGGCCTCGAACTCCACTGCTGGTCCGGGACGTTCCTGGGCCGACGCCGAACGTCCCAAGGGTGAGGCGATTAAGATCGTCGCGAAAACGACGACACTGATTGCCGGCCGCATCGGATTCGATTTCGGACCTCTCAGATTCAGTGGGCGCACCAACCAGAGCATGCCCGCGCGGTGAATACGTTAGCTGGTCGAGTAGATAATCGCTAGCAAGGCCGATGTCGCTTGACTCCCCACACCCCCTCTTCATAGTGGCCGTCACGATCGTCGCAATCATCCTCCTGATGTGGACGGGCAAGATCTGGGCGCGCAGGCAAGTGACGCGCTGGTGCGAGCGAGAGGGGTACGAGCTCGTGAGCTTCCGAGGTGCGTGGTTCTATGAAGGACCGCGAGCGTGGCTACTGATTCCTGGATGCCCGCCTCCGGTCTGCGTTGCAGAACCGCCACTGCACCGAGGATGGGCTACGTCGTGTTCGGCTCCTGGACGTCAGCGTCAGATCACGGTTGATGTGTCGGTTGAAGCGTGCCACAGCGCACTCACTGGAAACGCGTCCAAATGGTCCCGAGCAAACGTCGCAAGACACGATCACGTTGAGAGTCGGACGTGTCGGGAGGCGAACTGTGCCTCCCGCCGAGTGGGTGGGATGATGTCGCCGTCCAAGAGTGGACCGCGAGCGATGTTGCCCATTCAAGAGCAATCGAGATGCCAACGACCATCTGATATGGCTGCGTTCTTGCACCAGCTTTCGGACGAGTTGCGGATATGAAGTTGCCGCAGACACGTCGCAAGCGCTCTCTCGGTGGCAGCGATGCGACCGTCGCATTCTTCGGTAGAGAAACATGGATCTCATTACGCTCGGTGCAATAGTCGTCTCGTCGATTGGATTGGGCCTGGCGGGATCGTGCGCGATTCTGTCCAGCGTGTTCTGCCTCGTGATGCGACCGATTGGCGGGAACCACGTCGTGAACATCCAGCCACTGGGGAAGGTGGATCATGAAACGAACGCTATCAGTCTCGCCGCGCCCGCTGCTTAACTGGGTTCTTTGCCGGGGATGGCAGCTCCTGACGTGCCGAGTCGAACGGACGGGCAATCGCTATAGAGTGTCTGCCCTTACACAGGAAGGGCGTCACCACGTGTACGTCAAGCGGTTTGACGCCAGCCTCGCGGCGTTTCAAAACCATGCGGCGCTGGTGGCAGGCCTTCGCCGTGCAGGGTGGGTTTCGGTCGCGTATCGATAGCGTTGAGCCGGAGTTTGTGGTTGCCTGACGGAGCAAACGCCGGAAGATCAACGCGACTCTAGCTCGAGGCGCCGCGGAAATCACCACGGATCGACAGCGATCACGCGGCGATCACCACCGCGCCACGTCCTCGCGGCGCAACGCGAGAAACGACGCGGCGCTCAACCCGAACAGCGCAAAGCACAGGATGTACAAGCCTCGTTCGCCTCGAGGGAACAAGTCGAGAAACCCGAACAACGCCACAACGGCAGCCAGGAACAAGACCAGAGCAGTCCAACCCACGTTCAATCCTTGGGTCGAGTGTCTCGTCGTGGCGTACCCGGCGATGACGCATAAGAGAGTGGCAAGCGCCGCGGCCGGCAGCGCATCCTCGCGGGCACGCTGGCTCACCGGCAATACCTGATAAGCCCGTTCGACCCATGGCAAGCCTGCGGCAAGAAGGCTTACCGCGGCTGTGATCTCTTCAACGATTCGCATTCTGTAAGGCGAGCGGCCGTGTGCCGAAGATTGTGCACCTGTTGCGCCGAACCACATAGCGATTCTTGGAACGCAGTGCGCGGCAACGAGATCCTCGGGTTTTAACTTCCGCGTGCTAAAATCCGCCCCCTTCAGGTCTATTTTTCCTGCCTCACATCCAGTGGGAGAAACAGCCATGAGTGACCAAGCCACTTCGACATTCGAAAAAAGTCTTCGCGGACGACTGGTCCGTCCCACCGATGCCGATTACGATGCCGTGCGCGCGCTTTACAACGGCATGATCGACAAGCGGCCCCGGCTGATCGCTCGGTGTGTCGATGCGGCCGATGTCATCACGGCGGTGAACTTCGCGCGAAACGAGGGTCTGCTTCTCGCGATTCGGGGTGGTGGCCACAACGGCCCCGGTCTCGGCAGCTGCAACGACGGCCTCATGATCGATCTCTCGACGATGAAAAGCGTGCGCGTGGACGCCGCAAACCGGACGGTCCGCGTGGACCCGGGCTGTACGTCGGGAGATGTCGACCATGCGACGCACGCGTTCGGTCTGGCGGTACCGTTCGGTATCGTCTCGACCACCGGCGTCGCCGGCCTCACTCTCGGAGGCGGCACCGGTTATCTGACGCGTCGCCACGGTCTCACGATCGACAATCTTCTCGAAGCCGACGTGGTGCTTGCCGACGGCAGCTTCGTCACGGCCAGCAAGTCACAGCATCCTGAGTTGTACTGGGCGCTGCGCGGCGGCGGCGGCAATTTCGGTGTGGTCACGAGCTTCCTGTTCCAGGCGCACACGGTGGACAACGTCTACGCGGGTCCCATCTTCTGGGAGGCTACCCACGCGACAACGATCATGCGCACCTATCGCGACTTTCTGCCGACCGCATCCGACGATCTCGGCATCTTCGTCGGACTCAAGACGGTGCCGCCGATGGATCCGTTCCCGAAAGACTACTGGGGCAAGCGTGCGTGCGCGATCATCGGCGCGTACAACGGCTCGGCGACGGATGGCGAGCGAGCGATGGCGCCGCTGCTCAAGAGCCTGCCGGCGCCGATCTTCAACTGGATGGGCGCGATGCCGTTCCCGTCGATAAATGCGCTCTTCGATCCGTTTTTCCCGAAGGGGCTTCAGTGGTACTGGAAGGGCGACTATGTGAAGGATCTACCGGACGAGGCGATTGAGACGCATATTGCGCAGGCCGCAGGAGCCCCGAGCGATCTCTGCCTCATGCACCTCTATCCCATCGATGGCGCGGTCCATCGTGTGGCGCGCGACGCAACGGCGTGGAGCACGCGCGATGCGAGATGGTCGATGGTGATCGCCGGCATCGATCCCGATCCAAAGAAAGCGGATGCGCTGAAGACATGGGGCCGTGCGTATTGGAAGGCTGTGCACCCGTACAACCTTGCCGGGGCGTACGTCAATTTCATGATGGACGATGAGGCGGCGGGTCGTGTTCAGGCGACGTATGGCGACAACTACGCGCGCCTGGCGCTCGTCAAGGCGAAGTACGATCCGCGGAATCTATTCCGAGTCAACCAGAATATTGAGCCGGCGCCGGCAGTCGCGTGAATAATTTCAGATTGTCGATCGGTCGATTGATGGAGTGTTGTCGATCGACGATTTCGTGATCGTCCGAATTGATTGACGAATCAACAATCAATTCAGAAATCGCCACTCGTCAATCGGCAACAGTCCATCAATCGGTCGATCTGCAATCTGCAGTGCAGATTACGACTACCGCGGTACCGTCGCGGCACCTACCGTTGCCGGTATCGGCTCCAGGCGTGTGTCCTCGAACGGTCGTTCGGGGTGCATCAACGGTGCGAGTGCGGCGCCGAACAGCAGGAGACCCGAGCGACCCGGCAAATGGGCAACACCCAGTTGCCTGTCGCATCCGCGACCATGCCAAAAGCCAGCGGCGACAGTATCGCGGCCAGTGCGGACCCGGAGTTCATCAGCCCGCTTGCCGTCCCTGCAAATTTCCCGGCAATGTCCATCGGAATCGACCACATCGGTCCGATGATCATTTCCGCGAAAAAGAATGCCGCTCCGAGCGCCAAAGTGATGACCGTGATATTCGTGGTGAGGAAGATCGGCAGCATGCAGACGAACGACGCGAGGAACGCCATCATCGCGAGGTTGCGCCGCGCTCTTTTGAGGTCGCCGGTCTTGTGCAGGATGCGGTCGCTGATCTCGCCGCCCAGTACGTTGCCGATAACCCCGGGGAAGTACACCGCCGCTGAGAAGAACGCGGACTCGCGGGTATTGAAGCCGAACTCGTTCTGGAAGAACGACGGCAGCCAGCTCAGATACAACCAGAGCGTCCACCCGTAGCAGAAGTACACCGCTGTTACGGGCATCATGCGGCGTACGAGCGGTCCCCATGGGACCTGCGGACGTTGCACGTGGAGCGGTCGCCCATTGTTCGGCAGTGTCGCGAGAAGCTGCGGGCGTCATGTTCTTGTGCTCGGCAGGGACGTCGCGGAAGTACCAGACCCACGCAACCACCCACAGGACGCTCAGGCAGCCGAGCACCACGAATGAACCGCGCCACGTGACCAGCGCCATGAGCCACGCGACCAGAGGCGGAGTCGCGACGATGCCACCGCGGGCAAACGCATGAGTGATGCCCTGCGCAAACCCGCGGCGAGAGGCGGCCGTCCAGCTCTGCATCGCGCGCGTCGCTACCGGAAACGTCGCGCCCTCACCGACACCGAGCAGAACGCGCATGAAGAGGAGGCTGGCCATTCCGCCGGCGAGCCCGGTCAGGATCGTCGCGCTGGCCCAGACCAGACCGCAGGTGAACAACGTCCTGCGCGGTCCGAATCGATCGCCTACCCACCCCCCGAACACCTGGAACGCGAGATAGGGGTAACCGAAGACCGAGAAGATCAGGCCATATTGCGTGGCCGTCAGGGACAACTCGCGTCTGATTTCGCTGGCGGCCGTCGCGATGTTCACGCGATCGACGTACGTGATCAGGTACATCAGACACAGGAGGAACAGGACGAAACCAGGCGGAGTCGGTCGCAAGAGTCGCTGCCACCACTTCATAGGTGCCTCCGTAAGTCAAAAGTCAAAAGTCAAAGGTCAAAAGTTAGTGCGCGTGGCGTTTGACCTATGCGCTCCGTCTAGTTCACTTTGCGGAATATCACCAAAAACAGATCGTTCGGCTGGCTCTGGGCCGACCACTGCCGATTCTGGCTCACCATGGTCAGTCCTGCGCCCTTTACTTCCTCAATCACCACATCCGGGGGAACGCCATGGCCGTTGCGATTGGCCGGAACTCCGGCCGGCAGTTCGCTCTTGGGTCGCGGCGGGAAGTCGATGACTGCCAACCGGCCACCGGGTTTCAGCGATGCCGCCACGCTGCGGAGCACGTCGTTCGGCTGAGTGAGGTGGTGGTAGGCGTCGCGAATCAGGATCGCATCGCAGCAGTTCGCTGGAAGGTTCGCTGATCGTTCGGCGCCCGCGAGCACTGTGACGTTGGTCAACCCTTCGCGCTTCGTGGTCTCACGGAGAAATGCCAGCTGCTTTTCGCCGATGTCCGTTGAATACACGCGGCCGGACACGCCTGTCCATTTCGAGAACGCCGTCGTCCAGGCACCGAAGCCTGCTCCCACGTCCGCGATTGTCATTCCGGGCTTCAATTCCAAGCAGTTCGATGAGCCGCGGCACTTCGATTGCCGCGGTCTTGATCATGGCCTCGGTGAGCCCCTGCTGGCCGCCCTGTGGCGGAGCAGCCGGCTGTTGCGCAACGAGCGACGTGACGGAACAGGAATACGAAGACGGGCACAACGACGGCCTTGCGCATCGGAATCTCCCTCGGAATGAGCTTTACAGGTTGAACAGGTCGTCGAACGCCTTTCGCGCATCATCGACGCGTGGTGTCGTCGTCTCGCGCTCGACGGTCGTGCGCGGAGCATACAATGGGCACGAATTCTTCGAATTCTTCGGTGTGATTCGTGCCGGTACCGGCTGCATGCATTCGAACCGGCTGCCCGGGTCGAAGGACGTGCACTGCGAGCAGCTGTGCAGTTCGACGCCGCATCGCGGGCATCGGCTGTCGAAGCCGCACGTCGGTGTCCGCGATCACAGCGCCGCACGGTGCGCATCGCACGACGGTGCGGAATCCCGGCATGTTGATGGTGCGTGGTTCGACCTGCGAGATACGCCGCGTGGCGGCCGGCGCGCCCGGTTCCGGTGCCGGGCGGGCGGGCTGCGGTTTACGTTCGCGATCCCGATCGTCGTCCTGGTATCCGCGCTGTCGATATTTGCGTTCGCTCATGGGGGTGTTCCGCCGTTCCGCGCGCGATTCTACGCCGTTCGGCAACTCCGCGATACTCCAACCAGCGACATGGTCGATGCCATTGATTCCGCGACCCTGAAAGGGTCCACCCGGGAGTGCGGCGGCGAGAGCGGCCCGACTCACCCTAGCACGTGAACAGGCCACATTCTTGGGCTGAAATTGCTCGGCCGGCAAGGTCGAGGTGCGCCGTCAGAGCTTGCACCTTTTTTCACAACATGGTACAGATCGATCGTTTACCGGGGGAAATGACCCGCCGACTCTGTGCCCTTCCGCTGGAGTGAGGCGAGCCGCCCGCCAGACCGGGCGACCCGACAGTCAACGTTCGATGCCGCAGATCTTCCGTCGTAGTGCCAATACCGTTCGCGCGAGTCAGTATTGTCGGTGTTCTTCTTCTAGCCGGCGGGCGCGGTCGGTCTCCTCATCGTCATCGGCCGGTCGTCGTATGTGACACGCGCCGAAGAATTCGTCGAACAGCCCATTCAGTTCAGCCATCTCCACCACGTCGGCGACGACGGCATCGACTGCCGGTACTGTCATACATCCGTCGAAACGTCGCCGTTTGCAGGGATTCCACCTACCAAGACCTGCATGAACTGCCACTCCCAGATCTGGTCGACGGCTGCCATTCTCGAGCCGGTCCGCGCGAGCTTTCGCGAGGATCGCCCGATGCGATGGGTTCGCGTGCACGATCTGCCGGACTTCGTCTACTTCAATCACAGCATCCACGTGAAGAAGGGCATCGGGTGCGAGACCTGCCACGGCCGGGTCGACCAGATGCCGCTGACGGTGCAGAAGCACTCGCTGCAGATGGAATGGTGCCTGAACTGTCACCGAGCGCCCGAGCAATTCGTTCGGCCGCGAAGTGAGGTGTTCACCATGGGGTATCGCCCCCCGGTGCCGCAGTCGGTGCTCGGCCCGAAGCTCGTAAACGAATACGGCATCCAGAGTCTGACGACCTGTTCGACGTGCCATCGGTGATCGGTTCATGACCGCGCCACCGACATCGAAGCCCTCCGAGCCAGGCTCGAGAACACCCGAGGACGCGAGTACTGGCGCAGCCTCGAAGCGCTCGCGGAAACGACCGAATTCAAGGAATTTCTGCACCGAGAATTCCCTCACAACGCCTCAGAGTGGCTCGATCCCGTGGGCCGCCGGAGCTTCCTGAAGCTGATGGGTGCGTCGCTGGCGCTGGCGGGCGTCAGCGCCTGCACGCGACAACCGAGCGAAGAGCTCGTGCCGTACGTCCGGCAGCCCGAGGAGCTGGTTCCCGGCAAACCGCTCTTCTACGCCACCGCCATGCCGATGAGTGGCGCCGGGTCGGGACTGCTCGTTGAAAGCCACGAGGGGCGGCCGACCAAGATAGAAGGGAATCCCGAACATCCATCGAGTCGCGGATCGACAGACGTGTTCGCGCAGGCGTCGATTCTCACTCTCTACGATCCCGATCGCGCACAAATCATCACGAACGTGGGCGCCGTTCGCCCGTTCACCACATTCGTTGCGGCCGCGCAGGCGGCGTTGTCGGCGGGGCAGGCGAATCGGGGCGCCGGTATCCGTATTCTCTCGGAAACTCTTGCGTCGCCGACGCTTGCGGCCCAGCACGACGAGTTCCTCGAGCGCTTTCCGCGCAGCTAAGTGGATCCAATGGGAGCCGGTCGGGCGCCACAACGCACGGGAGGGCAGCCGACTCGCCTTCGGCGAGTACGTGGACGCGCAGTACGCCTTCGAAAACGCCGACCGTCATCCTGTCGCTCGACGCGGATTTCATGTGCACGGGCGCGTCAGGACTGCGGTACGCGCGCGCGTTTGCGTCACGCCGTCGCGCTGAGGCAGATCGCAGTCAGGCTCAGTCGTTTCTATGCTGTTGAAAGCACGCCGACCAACAGTGGAACGAAAGCCGACCATCGCCTGCCGCTGAAGCCTTCCGAGGTCGAACACTTCGCGCGGGCGCTCGCCGCCGCGCTCGGCGCGGGTGGCGCTGCGACCGGCGCTATGTCGAAGGTCGCCGAGGCCTGGATAGCGCCTCTCGTGAAAGATCTCCAGGCGCATCGCGGCCAGAGTCTCATCATTGCTGGTGACGGACAGCCACCAATCGTCCACGCCCTGACGCACGCGATGAACGCCGCGCTCGGGAGCGTCGGAACGACCGTTGTCTACACGCCCAACAGCCGAACCGCGTCCGATGAACCAGCTCGCCGGTCTGCGTGAGCTGGTCGGCGAAATGAACGCGGGCACCGTGGAATTCCTTCTCATTCTCGGCGGGAACCCTGTATACACGGCGCCCGCCGACCTCGATTTTGCGGCCGCGCTCGCGAAGGTCCCGCTCCGAGCGTCCTTAGGCCTCTACGAAGATGAGACCTCCGCGGCGTGTCACTGGCATATCCCTGAAGCGCACTATCTGGAAATGTGGAGCGACGTCAGGGCCGACGACGGTACGGTAACCATTGTTCAGCCGCTGATTGCACCCCTTTACAACGGGAAATCGGCACACGAGGTCCTCGCTGCGCTGAGCGAACGGGGCGAGCGGCCTGGTTACGAGCTGGTACGCGAGTACTGGGCGGCTGCAACGGGACTCTCGACGCAGGTGCCCGCCGCTGTTCCTGCGCCCGCACCACCCGCGGACGGCGGAGCCGCGGGCCCGGCGGCTGCTGCGGCCGCCGCTCCGGCGCAGCCCGCCGGTCCAACGGGCGAGCCGGCGGCTCCCGTGCCTCCGCCCATTGCCGCGGCGCCGGTGCCGCAACTGTCGCCGTTCGATCGCGAGTGGCGCAAATGGCTGCACGACGGCCTGATCCCGAACACCGCCTTCGCTCCCCGGGCTGTTTCGCTGCAGTCAGACCTTGGTTCGCCAGTAAGCCAGGGTGGTTCGGCAGCGGGAGGCCTTCATCTCGAGGTTGTCTTCCGTCCCGATCCCAGCGTGTACGACGGCCGCTTTTCGAATAACGCCTGGCTGCAGGAGCTTCCGAAATCACTGACGAAGCTCACATGGGACAACGCTGCGCTCATTTCGCCCGCGACCGCGGCGCGATTCGCGCTCGTCAGCGGCGATGTCGTCGAATTGCGGCAGGGCGGTCGAACCGTGCGTATTCCTGTCTGGCTATCGCCCGGCCAGTCCCCTGATACCGTGACGCTGCACCTCGGCTATGGCCGAACGCGTGCGGGCCGCGCGGGCAACGGTACCGGGTTCAACGTCAATCCGCTGCGGACCGCGGCGGCGCCCGACATTCTTGTCGGCGTCGAGCTCGTGAAGACCGGGCGAATTCTACGATCTGGCTTCCACGCAGGATCACTGGTCGCTCGAGGGCCGCAACATCGTGCGCGTTGGCACGTCCCAGCAGTTCGCGCAGGATCCCGAATTCGCTCAAAGGATGGAGCTCCAGCCAGTGCCGGGCCCGTCGATGTACCCCGAGGTCAAATTTGAAGGCTATGCCTGGGGCATGGCGATCGATCAGAACGTCTGCACCGGCTGCAACTCATGCGTCGTCTCCTGTCAGGCCGAGAACAACATACCGGTTGTCGGCAAGTCGCAGGTACTGAACGGGCGCGAGATGCACTGGCTTCGCGTCGATCGGTATTACACCGGTGATCTCGAAAACCCGGACACCTACCACCAGCCGATGCCATGTCAGCAGTGCGAGACGGCGCCGTGCGAGGTGGTCTGCCCGGTAGCCGCAACCGTACACAGCAACGAAGGCCTGAACGACATGGTCTACAACCGCTGCGTCGGTACGCGCTACTGCTCGAACAACTGTCCGTACAAGGTGCGGCGATTCAACTTCCTCCTCTACCAGGACTGGAACACGCCTACCCTCTGGCTCCAGCGCAATCCGGATGTGACGGTGCGGAGCCGCGGTGTGATGGAAAAGTGCACCTACTGTGTGCAACGCATCAACCACGCGCGGGTGGCTGCCGAGCTCGAAGATCGTCAGATTCGCGACGGCGAAGTGCTGACCGCGTGTCAGTCGGCCTGCCCGACGGATGCGATTGTGTTCGGCAACATCAACGATCCGAACAGCCGAGTGGCGGGACTCAAGACCAATCCGCTGAACTACCGCCTGCTCCTTGAGCTGAATACGCGGCCGCGCACGTCGTACCTCGCCATCGTCCGTAATCCGAATCCCGAGCTCGAACCGCGGGCCGAGAACGCCAACGAGGAAGACTGATGGCGCTCCCGCAACAGCGGCACGATCGTATCGAGAGCATCGCCGAAAGCGCCGTCCGCACCACACCGCCGGTCATTGCCCCGGGTCACACGTTTCAATCGGTCACGGACCGCATCAGCTCCATCGTTCTGACGAAGCGAACGCCGATCGGCTGGTTCCTCGGGTTCGGCATCGCATTTCTCTTTCTCCTGGTGTTCAACGTGACGGTGGGGCACCTGTTGCTGACCGGTATCGGTATCTGGGGCAACAATGTGCCCGTCGGCTGGGCGTTCGACATCATCAACTTTGTCTGGTGGATCGGTATCGGCCACGCCGGCACGCTCATCTCGGCGATTCTGCTGCTCTTCAGGCAACAGTGGCGGACCTCGATCAACCGGTTCGCCGAGGCGATGACGCTCTTTGCGGTGGCGTGCGCCGCGATGTTCCCGCTGCTCCACACAGGACGCCCGTGGCTCGCTGCGTACTGGCTGCTGCCGTACCCGAACACCATGACCTTGTGGCCGCAGTTTCGCAGCCCGCTCATGTGGGATGTGTTTGCGGTGACCACGTATTTCACCGTCTCGCTGCTGTTCTGGTTCACCGGCCTGGTACCCGACCTGGCGACGCTGCGCGACCGCGCGCAGTCGCGCACCGCCCGCGCGACCTTCGGTGTGTTGTCGCTTGGCTGGCGCGGCTCGGCCAGACACTGGCATCGGTACGAGATGGCGTACCTGTTGCTGGCGGGGATCTCCACGCCGCTCGTGTTGTCCGTGCACTCCATTGTGAGCTTCGACTTTGCGGTGTCGGTGCTGCCAGGGTGGCACACGACTATTTTCCCGCCGTATTTCGTCGCTGGCGCGATCTACTCGGGCTTTGCGATGGTGATGACGCTCGCGGTGCCGCTGCGCAAGTTCTATCACCTGGAAGACTTCATCACCATGCGGCACATTCACAACATGACGAAGATCATGTTGGTCACCGGAATGATCGTGGCCTACGGGTACGCCAACGAGGCGTTCTTCGCGTGGTACAGCGCGAACCCGTACGAAGGCTTCATGATGCTCAACCGGATGACGGGACCGTACGCCGTGTTCTATTGGTCGCTGATTGCGATCAACGCGGTGATGATCCAGTTGTTCTGGTTCCGCCGTGTCCGCGACAACCTCGCTCTGCTGTTCGTCCTCTCGCTGTTTGTCAACGTCGGCATGTGGCTGGAACGGTTCATCATCATCGTCACGAGCCTGCATCGCGACTTCTTGCCTTCGTCATGGGACATGTACGCGCCGACGCGATGGGACTTCGCAATGTTCACCGGCACGATCGGGCTCTTCCTGTCGCTGTTCTTCCTATTCGTCCGGTTCCTGCCCGCCATTGCGATGTTCGAGATGCGGACGATTGTGCCTGAGGCGAAGCTGCAGCCGGAACAACACGGGTGATCTGATGGCACACGCAGAAACCGCACCCACGCTGCACGGCCTGATGGCTGAGTTCGAGACCCCGACGGCGCTCGTGGCCGCAGCCGAGCAGGCACGTCTTCAGGGCTACCGCCACATGGATGCGTACACGCCAATTCCAATCGAGGAGCTGAACGAGGCGCTCGGGCTCCGCCGGACGCGCCTACCGAGACTCGTACTGGCGGGCGGTATTCTGGGCGGTCTGGCGGGTTACGGCCTGCAATACTGGTCGATGACGATCGCATACCCGCTGAATGTCGGCGGTCGGCCGCTTCATAGCTGGCCGTATTTCATCCCGATAACCTTCGAAACGACTGTTCTTGGCGCGGCGCTGGCGGCGTTTGTAGGCATGTGGGTGCTGAACCGCCTTCCCCAGCCGTACCACCCGGTGTTCAATGCGCCGGCATTCGCACGCGCATCGGTGGATCGATTCTTCCTGTGCATCGAGGCCACAGATCCGAGGTTCGATCGCCACGCGACGGGAAAGTTTCTCGACAGCCTCCATCCGGTGGGAGTGTCGGAAGTTGCGCCGTAGGCCTGACATGCACGCGCTGGTTGTCTTCGTCGTTGCGTGCGCTGCTGCGGCGTGCAGGCAAGACATGCACGATGCGCCGCGGTACGATCCGCTCGAAGCGAGCACGTTCTTCCCCGACGGACGCAGCGCCCGCACGCCTGTCGTCAACACCGTTGCGCGCGGCATGCTGCGCGAAGACGAACATTTCTATCAGGGCACGATCAACGGCCAGCTCACCGACACGTTTCCCATGCCGGTGACTGCGGAGATGATGGCGCGCGGCCGCGAGCGCTTCAACGCGTTCTGCTCGCCATGTCACGGTCGCACAGGCCAGGGCAACGGCATGATCGTCCAACGCGGGTTCCGGGCGCCGCCGTCGTTTCATGACGAGCGGTTGCGTACCGCGCCGGTGGGCTATTACGTGAACGTCGAGACGAACGGGTTTGGCGCCATGTCCGATTACTCGGCTCAGGTGCCGCCCGCCGATCGCTGGGCGATTGCTGCGTATATCCGTGCGCTGCAGTTCAGCCAGCGGGCGACGGAAGCCGACGTGCCTGCCAACCGCCGCCAGGAGCTGGAGCAGTCGCCGCAGGAGGCCCGCTGATGTCGTTCACGCCGGCCGAGGCCAGATACTCGCCCCTGCCCGACGTCGATCGGCTTCGCTCGCGGGCGCTCATGGTGGGCGTCGTTGGTCTTGTCGCGTGCGGCATCGGGTTCGTCCTCGATCGCGACAATTTCTTCCGATCGTGGTTGATCGCCTATCTGTTGTTTCTCGGCATCGCGCTCGGCTCCATGGGCCTGCTGATGATTCAGCATCTGTCAGGGGGTGCCTGGGGCGTCTTCCGCCGCGTATTCGAGGCGTCGAGCCGCACACTTCCGCTGCTCGCGCTGCTCTTCCTGCCCGTCGTCCTGGGCATGGGAACCCTGTATTCGTGGACGCACCCCGATCACGTGCTGGCCGACGAAGTGCTTCAGCACAAAGCCCCGTACCTCAACACCCCGTTTTTCCTCCTGCGCGCCCTCGTGTACTTCGCCGGCTGGATTCTCATCGCGTGGACGATGACACGCTGGTCGCGTCAGCAGGACGAAGGCGACTCGAGCCTGAACCCGCGGCTCCAGTATTTGAGCGGCGGCGGCATCGTCTTCTATACATTTGCTGCCACGGCTGCGGGTATCGACTGGGTGATGTCGATCAATCCGCACTGGTACTCCACGCTGTTCGGGTTCATCTTCGTGGGTGGCCACGGGCTCGCCGCGCTGTCATTCACGATTGTGATCAGCGCCTTCCTCGCCCGGCGGGAACCGATGGAGCACATCTTCAAGCCGAGCCACTTTCACGACCTCGGCAAGCTGTCGCTCGCATTCGTGATGCTGTGGGCCTACTTCAACTTTTCGCAGTACATGCTGGTGTACGCCGCGAACCTGGTCGAGGAGATTCCCTACTTCATCACGCGAATCAGCCACGGATGGCAGTACCTGGCGCTGTTTCTCGTGCTGTTCCAGTTTGCCTTTCCGTTTCTGTTGCTACTGATGCGCGACCTCAAGCGCACGCCCCACCGGCTCGTCTGCGTGGCGCTGGCGCTCCTCGTGGTCAGGTACCTCGATCTCTTCATGCTCGTGTCGCCGGAGTTCGCGTCAACTGGCGCCAACCTCCACCTGCTGGAAGGCGAGCATGAATCCACGTTCTTTGTGCATTGGCTCGACCTCATGGCGCCGTTGGCGATTGGCGGGCTCTGGCTGTGGATGTTCCTGACACAGCTCGCGCAGCGGCCACTGCTCGCACTTGGCGATCCGTACCTCCGCGAGGCGCTCGAAACGACGGGAGGCCACTGATGGCGCATGAGGATGTAATCGGACACGGTTCGCCTGACGACGAGTATCGGGAAACGCCGCCGGGTTCGACGTACGAGCATACCGACGCAAACGTCGGGATCATCGTCAGGTTCGTGGTCTGGCTGGCGGTATCCGCAGTGGTCATCCAGGTGGGCCTCGGCTTCCTGTATCAGCTGTTCATCGACGGGTCGATGATCACCGATCAGCCGTATCCGCTCGCGGTGGGGCAGGAGGAGCGCCTTCCGCCGCCGCCGCGCCTGCAGCAGTTTCCGCGAAACGAGATTTATCAGTTCCGCCTCGACGAAAACGCGCTGCTCGAACGCTACGGCTGGATGAACCGTGAAGCAGGCATCGTTCACATTCCGATCGAGGACGCCATGCGGCTGACGATCGAGCGCGGCACGCTGCAGTCGAGCGCGCCGACCGAGCCGGCGCAGACGCCCGGACCGATGCCGTCGGATTCAAGCGCGGGCCGGACGATGGAGCGACGGAGACAATAGCAATGCTCAAGTCACAAGTCACAAGTCACAAGTCACAACGAGGCTGCCGTGTTGGGCACTGGGTTTTGTGCCTTGTGCTTTGGGCCTTGTGCCTTGGCGAAGCGAGCGCCCAGCCCGGATTTCCCGGCGGCGGATACAGCGATCCTCAGAAGCCCGGCACGGTTTCGACGGATGTGCCGCCGCAACTGCGCGATGTCACCTTCAAGCAGCGTCTTGGCGACCAGCTGCCGCTCGACGCCACCTTCCGAGACGAGACCGGCCGCGACGTGACGCTGGAACAGTTCTTCGGTCGCAGGCCGGCCGTCCTGGCATTCGTGTACTACAACTGTCCGATGCTGTGCACGCAGGTCATGAACGGGCTGTCGAGCGCATTGAAGGTAATGCCCTTCACCGCCGGCCAGGACTTCGACGTCGTGCTGGTGAGCTTCGATCCGCGCGATACGCCGGCGATTGCTGCCGAAAAGAAGCGCGCCCACCTCGAATACTGGTCCGCTGAAAAGGATGCGGCCGCGTGGCATCTGCTCACCGGGGATGAAGAGACCATCCGCCGGGTTACATCGGCGGCAGGATTCGCCTATCGGTGGGACGAGCGGAGCGGCCAGTTTGCGCACATAAGCGGCATCCTCGTCGTCACCCCGGACGGACGCCTGTCGCGGTACTTCTACGGCGTCGAGTATTCCCCGAAAGAGCTGCGAATGGCGCTCGTGGAGTCAGGGCAGGGACGGGTGGGCACGGTCATCGACGAGCTCCTCCTCTACTGCTTTCATTACGACCCGGAGAGCGGCCGGTATGGCGTCGTGGTGATGAACCTCGTGCGGCTGGGCGGGGTGCTGACTGTCCTCTTCATCGGCGGCTTCATGCTGTTGATGCGCAGCCGCGAATCGCGCCAGCCTCTCCAGGACCTCAGGCCGTAAACATATGCTGTCTGGAATCCCGCTGTTCCCCGAGCAAGCATCCAATCTCGCGCCCGAGGTGGACAACCTGTACTTCTTCGTCACCGCGGTGACGGCGTTTTTCGCGCTGATCGTCATCATCGGTGTGGTGATCTTTTCGATCAAGTACCGGGACGGGACGGGCAACCGGGTCGGCGCACCGATTACAGGCTCGATTCCGCTTGAGCTCGGATGGTCCATCATCCCCTTCTTCATCTCAATGGGGATTTTCGGATGGGCGACGCTCGTGTTCTTCCATCTCGTGCGCGCACCTGATCAGACGCTGGAAATCTATTCAACTGGCAAGCAGTGGATGTGGCGGTTCCAGCACATCGACGGCAAGAGCGAGATCAACCAGCTGCACGTCCCCCTCGGCCGGCCGGTGAAGGTGATTTTCACGTCCGAGGACGTGCTGCACTCGCTCTACATCCCTTCATTCCGCGTGAAGGCCGACGCCATTCCGGGCCGCTACAGTTCCATCTGGTTCACACCGACCCGAGTGGGCGAGTACCACCTGTTCTGCGCGGAATACTGCGGCACCAAGCACTCGGGGATGATCGGCAGCGTCGTCGTCATGGAACCGAACGACTACCAGGCCTGGCTGAGCGGCGGCGACAGCAGCATGTCGATGGCCGCCCGCGGCGAGCAGTTGTTTCAGCAGCTTGGGTGCGTCGGGTGCCACCTCAATGATGGGTCGGGCCGCGGACCATCTCTCGTCGGCAAGTACGGTGCGCAGGAGACGCTCGCGACCGGCGCGACCGTGGTCATAGACGACACCTATATTCGTGAGTCGATTCTGACGCCGCAAATGAAGCTGGTCGCCGGATACGGTCCTGTGATGCCGACATTTCAGGGGGTCGTGAACGAGCAGAGCTTGATGAGCCTGATCGAGTTCATCAAGTCGCTGCCGGCGAGCGGTCAGCGGCCCGCAGCCGCACAGGCGAGCGCCGCCGCTGGTACGACTGGGACGCCGGCCAGGGCAGGCCAAGGCAGGACCCCATGACCACCACAGTCCTCTCGCGCGTGACGTATCTGAACGTGAGAACCACGGTGGCCTCGTGGCTGCTCACGAAGGACCACAAGCGCATTGGCATCCTGTACCTCGCCCTGGTCGCCGTCGCCTTCCTGCTGGGTGGGATCTTCGCCGCCGCCGTACGGATCGAGCTGACGACGCCGCAGGGCGACCTGCTGTCTGCGGACAGCTACAACCGGATGTTCACGGCGCACGGCGTGATGATGGTCTTCTTCGTCCTGATTCCGGTGGTGCCGGGCATACTCGGAAACTTCGTCATGCCGCTGATGATCGGCGCGAAGGACGTGGCCTTTCCGAGACTGAACCTGCTGAGCTGGTACCTCCTGGTTATCGGCTTCCTCTTCAGCGTAACGGCCCTGCTGACAGGCGGCGTCGACACCGGATGGACGTTCTATACGCCGTACAGCTCACTGGCATCCAACTCGAATGTCGTCATGACCGGGCTGGGCATCTTTATCGCCGGCTTCTCCTCGATCCTGACCGGGTTGAATTTCATGGTGACGATTCACCGAATGCGCGCGCCCGGTATGACCTGGTTCCGCTTGCCGCTCTTCGTCTGGGCGTTGTACGCGACGGCCCTCGTTCAGATCCTCGGAACGCCAATCATCGCGATCACGCTCCTCATGCTGGTGCTGGAGCGGGTACTCGGCTTCGGCATTTTCGATCCGCGGCTGGGCGGTGATCCGGTCCTCTTCCAGCACCTCTTCTGGTTCTACTCACACCCGGCGGTCTACATCATGATTCTGCCGCCGATGGGCGTGATCAGCGAGGTCATTACGTGCTTTTCGCGCAAGAACATCTTCGGGTACTCGTTTGTGGCGTTTTCCAGCCTGGCGATTGCGGTGTTCGGGTTCCTCGTGTGGGCACATCATCTGTTCGTCTCCGGCATCTCGCCGTACTCCGCGATGGTCTTCTCGTTCCTGTCGTTTGCGGTCGCGATTCCGTCGGCCGTGAAGACGTTCAACTGGACGGCCACGCTGTACCGGGGCGCCATTTGGTTGCGTACCCCGATTTGGTGGGCGTTTGGCTTCCTGGGGCTCTTCCTCGTTGGCGGATTGACCGGGTTGTTCCTCGCATCACTTGGCCTCGATGTGCACCTCCACGACACGTACTTCGTGGTAGCGCACTTCCACTTCATCATGGTCGGCGGCGCCATCATGGGCTTCTTCGCCGGGCTTCACTACTGGTGGCCGAAGATGACGGGGCGGATGTACAACGAATTCCTGTCGCGTTTCGCCGCCATTCTCGTGTTCGTCGGCTTCCCTCTGACGTTCGGGCCGCAGTTCATCCTCGGTTATCTCGGCATGCCGCGCCGGTACCACGTGTATCCGGACGAATTCCAGGTGCTCAACGTCCTGTCGTCGGCCGGCGCGTCGATTCTCGCGGTGGGATACACGCTGATCGCGCTCTATCTACTGTATTCGCTCTGGAAGGGCGAGAAAGCGGGTGCGAATCCGTGGAAGGCGACGGGCCTCGAGTGGCAGACGGAGTCGCCACCCCCTCCGGACAACTTCGCTGTGACACCTGTCGTGAACGAGGGCGCGTACCAGTACTCGAAGCGGGAGATCAAAGTTGCCTGACGGGCTTGCCGCACACGCCGATCTTCACAGGCACGCACACCATCCGGCGCTGCAGCACCACTTTCAGACGCTGGATCAGCAACACGAAGCTGCCACGCTCGGTATGTGGGTGTTCCTCGTCACCGAAGTCATGTTCTTCGGTGGCCTCCTCGTGGCGTACCTGATCTATCGCGTCTGGTACCCGGAGGCCTGGGCTGAGGGCAGCGAGGAGCTGAGCATTGCACTTGGGGGTTTCAACACGGTGGTCCTCATTACCAGCAGTCTCACTATGGCTCTCGGCGTGCGATCCGCTCAAACCGGCACGCCGCGCGCGACCGTGCGGTGGCTGCTGATTACGATCGCGCTCGGATTGACGTTCCTTGTCGTCAAGTTCTTCGAGTACAAGGAAAAGTGGGATCTGAACCACATTCCAGGACCGAATTTCATCTTCGAAGGACGGCCAGACCTCGCCGACCACCTCCAGATCTTCTTCTCGCTCTATTTCGGGTTGACGGGTCTCCATGCGCTGCACATGGTGGTTGGCGTTTCGATCCTGTCGGTCGTGACATGGATGGCCTATCGGCGCCGGTTCACGCCCAAGTGGTACACGCCGGTGGAGCTCTCCGGTCTGTACTGGCACTTCGTCGACGTCGTCTGGATCTTTCTGTTCCCGCTCCTCTATCTCGTGGACCGGGCACGTCAGGTAGGCTAGAAGGTGGCAGGTCACGTTTCGCCGAAAAGGCTCTACTACACGATCTTCGCGTCGCTGATGGTGTTGACCGCCATCACCGTTTCGATAGCGTTCATTCCGCTCGGTCGGCTGAACTTTCCGGTTGCGCTCAGTATCGCGATCCTGAAGGCGACGCTGGTGGTGCTGTTCTTCATGCACGTCAAGTACAGCAGCCGGCTCACGAAGCTGATTTGCGGAACCGCATTCTTCTTTCTCCTGGTTCTTTTCGGCCTGACCTTGTCCGACTATCTGTCGCGCGGCTGGTATACGGCACCCGGTGGGACGACCGGCGCAGGCACGCGGGTCAGAATCGGCCCAACGGCGGCGCCCGGCGAGCGCTGAACAAGCACCCACTCACTTTCGATAAAATTGCCGCCTAGTAGGATGAGCAGATGAAGGAGCCGAAGCAGGCCCATGTCGAGCACTCTCCTGAAGGCACCGGCCCGCCGCCGCGCCGCGGCCCCTCCGTCGACCTCGACCCGACCGGGACCGTCGGAGGCAAGGGCCCGGACAGGCAACGCCGCCAGTTCCTGAACTATTCGTTCTACCGGCTCGACCCCGTGTTCCGGCGGCTCCCTGCCGCTGAGCAGCGAATGGCGGCGGCCGAATTCATCGAAGTGGTACGGAAGTGGGAATCGTTGGACGACCTGATTCTCCGCACGTACTCACTGGTGGGCCTGCGCGCGGACGTCGACTTCATGCTCTGGCGGATCGCGTTCGACCCTCTGTGCTTCCAGTCGATGGAAGCGGCTATCAGGCGGTCGCGGCTGGGCGCCTACTTGTCGCAGGTGCACAGCTTTCTTTCGCTGCAGCTCCGGTCCCCGTACGTCAACCGGATGAAGGGCGCCGGGGACGGCATCGAGCTGCTCCCGGGGGAGGGCAAGTACCTGTTCGTGTACCCCTTCACGAAGACGCGGTCGTGGTACCGCCTTTCGCCCCATGCGCGGCAGGGTATGATGGACGAGCACATCGCCGCCTCCGCGCCATTCAAGGGCGTCCGCCTGAACACGAGCTACAGCTACGGCATCGACGATCAGGACTTCGTCGTCGCGTTCGACTCGGACTACCCGCAGGAATTCGTCGATCTGGTGGGGCGGCTGCGTTTTACCGAGGCGAGCCTCTATACGCAGCGGGACACGCCGATGTTTGCGTGCGCGAAGGCGCCCATCGACGCGATCGTTGCGCAGCTGGCGAACATGGAGTAGCGAATCAACGGTTCTGGCGGGTTCTTGCGCAGTGACCGCGAGGAAAGAGCCCCGAGGGCGCTTGACTCGCCGCAATGCGCGATGGTACAAACGCGCGACTCTTCAAAACCCAAGGCGGAAACACGTTTGGCCCAGACGGAATCAGAACTGCTCGACAACCCTGTTGCGGGCAATCCCACACTCATTCTGCGCTCGCCGGACTTCCACTCGATCACCGATGCCGTCGCGGAACCGGTCGAGCGGAAGACACCACTCGGCTGGTGGCTCTTCTTCTTCCCTTCCCTCACGCTGCTCGGCCTGCTAGGCATCGCGGTCTCGTGGCTCTTCTGGGAGGGGATCGGCGTCTGGGGGCTCAACGTCCCTGTCGGCTGGGCGTGGGACATTACGAACTTCGTGTTCTGGATCGGGATCGGCCACGCCGGGACACTCATCTCGGCGATCCTGTTCCTCTTCCGGCAGAAATGGCGTACCTCGATCAACCGCGCGGCGGAAGCGATGACGATCTTCGCGGTCATGTGCGCCCTGCTGTTCCCGGGCATCCACGTGGGACGCGTCTGGGTGGCCTACTGGATGTTCCCGCTGCCGAACCAGATGGGAGTGTGGCCCAACTTCAGGAGCCCTCTCCTCTGGGACGTCTTTGCGGTCAGCGTGTACGGAACGGTCTCGCTCCTGTTCTGGTACGTCGGTTTGATTCCGGACCTGGCGATGATGCGCGACCGGGCCAAGACACAGGGCCGTAAGTTCGCTTACGGTTTCTTCGCCCTGGGATGGCGCGGCTCCGTACGGCAATGGCACCATTACGAAAGCGCCTATCTCGTCCTCGCCGCCCTCGCGACGCCGCTGGTCCTCTCGGTTCATTCGATCGTGTCGATGGATTTCGCGGTCTCTCTGCTTCCGGGATGGCATACGACGATCTTCCCGCCCTACTTCGTCGCGGGCGCGATCTTCTCGGGGTTCGCCATGGTGCTGACGCTCATGGTGATCTGCCGCACGGCGTTCGGCCTCGAGCACATCGTCACCCTCCGGCACTTCGACTACATGGCGAAGATCATGCTCGTCACCGGGTCGATGGTCGGGTTCGCCTATGCCACGGAGTTCTTCACTGCCTGGTACAGTGGCAACCCTTACGAGTTCTTCACGTTTCTGAACCGCGCGGGCGGACCGTACGCCTGGGCCTACTGGATCATGGTGTCGTGCAACGTGATCAGTCCCCAGGTTTTCTGGTTCAAGAAGGCGCGCACGAGCATCCCGATCCTGTTCGTCATGTCGATCGTCATCAACATCGGCATGTGGTTCGAGCGGTTCGTGATTATCGTGACGTCGCTGCACCGTGACTTCCTCCCCTCGTCGTGGGGGTACTTCACTCCCACAATCTGGGACATCTCGTGCCTGCTCGGGAGCTTCGGGCTCTTCTTCACGATGTTCTGCCTGTTCGTACGTTTTCTCCCGATGGTCGCAACCTCCGAGGTCAAAACTGTTCTGCCGCAGGCCGATCCGCATGGCCGGTCCGGGACCGAACGCGAGATCAAGCCTCATCGAGGCGGGCTGCCGGCTCATGGGCAGCCAGCACCCGAGGGAGCCTCCTGATGGCGCTCCTCGCTCCCCAGCTTCCAACGGGTCCCCATTTCGGAATCCTCGCCGAATTCGCGACGCCGACGGACCTTTATCACGCGTGCGAACAGGTACGTGACGCGGGGTTCACGCGGTGGGACGCCCATACCCCCTTCCCAGTCCATGGCCTCGAGAAAGCGATGGGCATCCGGCGCTCCCCGCTTCCCTGGATCGTTCTCGCCATGGGATTGACGGGGGCCGCGCTCGGATTCGGCCTGCAGTGGTGGGTCCATGCCAGCGCCTACCCCCTTGTGATTAGCGGCAAGCCGTACTTCGCCTGGCCCGCCATGATCCCGATCACGTTCGAGTTGGGGGTGCTCTTCGCCGCGTTCGGCGCTGTCTTCGGAATGTTCGGGCTGAACCGTCTCCCCATGCACCACCATCCGCTCTTCAGCTCCAAGGTCTTCGAGCGGGTGACCGACGACGCGTTCTTCATCTCGATCGAGTCGTGGGACCCCCGGTTCGATCCGTCGGCCACCGGGAAGCTGCTGGAGTCTTTGGGCGCACGAAGCGTCGAGCTCGTGGAGTCTCAATGATCCACGAACGCGATCAAGTTTCACTGCGGCCCGAGCAGGCCACGATTCCGCCGGGACATCCGTGGAATCGTATACCGATGATTGGCGCCGTCTGCGCCTTGCTCGGTATAGTGGCGTGCGCGATTCTGGGGCCATCGAATCCGAAGCAGTTCTTCTTCTCGTGGCTCGTGTCGTTCCTGTTCTTTCTGAGCCTGGCCCTCGGCGCGCTCTTCTTCGTACTGATCCAGTACGCGGCCCAGGGAGGGTGGGGAATCGTGCTGCGACGGATCGGGGAGACGACCTTCGCCACGATCCCCGTGCTTGCGGCCCTCTTCCTCCCGGTGGTCCTCGGTCTGCACGATCTCTATGAGTGGTCGCACGCCGACGCCGTCGCCAGCGATGCGTTGCTTCGCTGGAAGGCGCCCTATCTCAACGTCCCGTTCTTCCTGATCCGGGCGGCCCTCTTCTTTGGAATCTGGTCCTTTATCGCCATTCTGTATTACCGGGGCTCGCGCAGTCAGGATGTGACGGGGGATCCCGGCGTGTCGGCCCGGCTGCGTCGCTTCGCCGGGCCCGCCATCATCGTTCTCGCACTGACCCAGACCTTCGCCTCGGTCGACTGGATCATGTCGCTCACGCCCCACTGGTACTCGACCATGTTCGGCGTCTATTTCTTCGCGGGTTCCTTCGTCGGGTTCATCGCGCTTCTCTCGATCGTCGCGGTGGCGATGCGCCGGGCGGGGCTGCTCGACACCGTCATCAGCGCCGAGCACCTGCAAGATATCGGAAAGCTCCTCTTCGCGTTCATGGTGTTCTGGACCTATATCGCCTTCTGCCAGTTCTTCCTTATTTGGTATGGGAACCTTCCGGAGGAGACGATCTGGTACAGGGCGCGGATGGAAGGGTCCTGGATGACGGTCTCGATCTTCCTCATGGCGGGACACTTCGTGGTGCCGTTCTTCTACCTGATGGGGAGGGCCGTCAAACGTAAGGGAGCGACTCTTGCCATCGGCGGAGCGTGGCTCCTCGCCATGCACTTCGTGGATCTCTACTGGCAGGTGATGCCGACACTCCATCCCGAAGGGCTCCGTCCGTCGGTGCTGGACGTGGCCGCGCTCGTCGCTGTCGGCGGGTGCTTCGTGGCGGCGGCGAGCTGGCTGATGCGACGTCAGGCGCTCGTACCGCTACGCGATCCGAGGCTCGCCGAATCGCTCGCGTTCGAGAACGTCTGAGTGTGCGCTGTGTCTGCCGCGCCGTAGCGCGTAGTAAGGCGCGCGCGAAGGCGGGCGAGAGTTGCCCGCATGGCCGGTTTGATATAGTTTTCGGTATAGTTCTGTTATAGAGTGCGTTCGCAATTTTAGAGAGGCGGATGGCGATGATGAAGCAGACGACTATGCGCGGAAGAGGGAACCGGCTCTTGAGTCTGGTGGCTGGGCTGTTAGCGACGGCACTGTGGCCGGGAGCGGCTCTCGCCGCGAACATCAACGGAGCCGTCACCTTCGATGGGAAAGCCCCCGCGCTCAAGCCGCTCGCCATGGACGCCGAACCCATATGCCATAAGGTGCACGGAGGAAAACCCGTGCCGAACGAGATGCTGGTTCTCGGCAGCGGCAACACCATGGGGAACATCATGATCTGGGTCTCGAAGGGGCTGCCGGCAGGCAAGACCTACCCGGCTCCCAAGACGCCGGTCACTCTCGATCAGAAAGGCTGCCAGTACATACCGCACGTGACGGGGATCATGGTCGGTCAGCCCTACAGGATCCTCAACTCCGACGGCATCCTTCACAACATCCACACGCTTCCCAAGATCAATCCAGCGTTCAACCGGGGGCAGCCGGCGACGGTCAAAGAGATGACCACATCGTTCCCCAAGCCGGAGGCGATGCTCCAGGTCAAGTGCGATGTCCACCCATGGATGAGCGCCTACATCGGCGTCTTCACGCATCCCTTCTTTTCGGTGACGTCCGCGGACGGGAAGTTCAACCTCGCAGGCCTCGACGCGGGGACTTACGAGATCACCGCCTGGCACGAAAGGCTGGGGACGCAGACGGCCTCGATTACGGTTGGCGCCAACGAGACGAAAACCCAGAACTTCAAGTTCGCCGTGAAGTAGTGATCGGGAGAACCGCCCCATGAGTCAAGGCGTCGCGCCACCACCCAAGCCGCACGTCGCGCACGAAGCCCATCACGAGGAACTCGGTTTCTGGCGCAAGTACGTCTTCTCCACCGATCACAAGGTGATCGGCATCCAGTACGCCGTCACCGGCCTGCTGTTCCTGCTCTTCGGCTTTTCGCTGATGATGCTCATGCGCTGGCAGCTCGCCTACCCTGGCGTGCCGTTGCCGCTGATCGGCCAGCTTTTCGGCGAGGCGCGCATGCCGGGCGGGACGATGCTCCCTGAGTTCTACAACGAGCTCGGGGCGATGCACGGCACCATCATGGTCTTCCTCGGGGTGGTCCCCCTCGCCGTCGGAGGATTCGGGAATTTCGTGCTCCCGCTCCAGATCGGCGCCCCGGACATGTCGTTCCCGCGAATCAACATGTTGAGCTACTGGTGCCTCTTCCTCGGTGGCATCACGATGCTAGGCAGCTTCTTCGTCCCCGGCGGGGCGGCGCAGTCCGGGTGGACCTCCTACACCCCTCTCGCGATCATCGCAGGTAGCGGTCAGACGTGGTGGCTCATCGGGATGATCTTCCTGATCACCTCGTCGCTCCTTGGAGCGCTCAACTTCATCACCACCACGATTCAGCTGCGCGCCAAAGGGCTCACGTTCATGCGCTTCCCGTTTTTCGTGTGGGCGCAGTTCGTGACTGCCTTCCTCCTGCTCCTTGCGTTTCCGCCGCTCGAAGCCGCGGGCGTCATGCAGCTGATGGATCGTTTGGCCGGTACGAACTTCTTCATGCCGAGCGGTCTCGTCGTCAGCGGCCAGGCTCTCACCAATGTCGGCGGAGGCAACCCGCTCCTCTGGCAGCACTTGTTCTGGTTCCTGGCGCACCCGGAAGTCTACGTCCTGATCCTTCCCGGGCTGGGCATCGTGGCCGAGATCATCGCGAACAACACGCGGAAGCCGCTGTGGGGCTATCGTTCGATGGTCTACTCGCTCGTCTTCCTCGGCTTCATGTCGTTCATCGTCTGGGCCCACCACATGTTCATGACCGGCATGGGCACCGCGATGGCGGCGTTTTTCCAGACGACCACGATGATCATTTCGATTCCGTCGGTCGTGATCCTCACGGCTCTGATCATCTCGCTCTGGGGCGGATCGATACGGTTCAACACGCCGATGCTCTTCGCTATCGGCTTTCTCCCGATGTTCGGCATCGGCGGGCTGACGGGGCTGCCGCTCGGCTTGAACATCGCGGACATCCCGCTGCACGATACGTATTACGTCATCGCCCACTTCCACTACGTCGTCGCGCCGGGAACGATCTTCGCCCTCATGGCAGGGATCTACTACTGGTATCCGAAAGCAACCGGACGGAAGATGAACGAGACGCTCGGCAAAATTCACTTCGCCGGCTCGCTCGTCTGTATGAACGTCGTCTTCATGCCGATGTTCATCATTGGGCTGGCCGGCGTCTCGCGACGCCTGTTCGACGCCGGGGCCGCCTACGACTTTGCCCAGCCGACCATGCACTGGAACGTCGTCTCGTCGTGGGGCGCGTGGGGTCTCGCGGCCTTCCAGCTTCCCTTCATCTTCAATTTCTTCTGGAGCATTCGGAAGGGGGAGAGGGTGGGGGAGAACCCGTGGCAGGCTACGACTATTGAGTGGTCGGCTCCCTCGCCTCCCCCGCACGGCAATTTCCTCGGCACGCCGGCAGCGTACCGGGGGCCCTATCGGTACAGCGTTCCCGGCGCGGGCAAAGACTTCGTGCCGCAGTACGAGGCCTGATTCGAAATGGAAATCCCTTACACCGTCGAGGTTCGACGCGATACCGGTCTGACCAACGGCAAGATCGGCATCTGGCTGTTCCTCGCCTCGGAGGTCATGCTGTTCGGGGCGCTGTTCGCGAGCTACATCCTGATCCGGACGGGGGCGCCCAGCTGGCCGCGGGGAGACACACTCCTGGACGTCCCGCTTGCTACGGTGAACACGATCGTCCTGATCTCGTCCTCCGTCACCATGGTGATGGCGTGGGCGTCGCTGATGCGCCGCCGCTTCGGGACCTTTCGGATCTATATGGGGGCGACGATCCTCTTCGGGTTCGTCTTCCTCATCATCAAATACTTCGAGTACAGCCACCACCTCAGCCTGGGTGAATTGCCGAGCACCAACAACTTCCTCGCCATCTATTACACGCTGACCGGACTGCACGGGCTTCACGTGTTCGGGGGGATGGCGGTCAACGCCTATTTCTGGGGGCCCGGCGCGAAGCTCTGGAAGACGAATCCGGTGTGGTTCACCAATCGCGTCGAGCACTCGGGCCTTTTCTGGCATTTCGTGGATCTGGTCTGGATCTTTCTCTTCCCGACTTTGTATCTTCTGTAGGCGGTCATCCAATGACGAGCGACCACGCGGCGACATCCATGACGGGCGACCACGCAGTCGACATCGACAAACACGTCAGGGTCTACATCACCGTCTTCGTGGCCCTCATGGTCCTGACGATCGTCACGGTGGCGGTGTCTCGTTTCCATTTTCCCGTGCCGATCGCCGTGACCATCGCGCTGATCGTCGCTACCATCAAGGGAGCGCTGGTGGCGTGCTACTTCATGCACCTGATCTCCGAGAAGAAGCTGATCTACGCGATCCTCGCGCTGACGGTGGTGTTTTTCGCCGCTCTGATAGCCCTCCCCGTCTTCACTGTCAGCGACGGTTTCTGGATTCCCGAATGAACCTGAGGTGGGTACACGCGCTGCTGATTCTGCTGTCTGCCGCGCTCGCGGTCGTGTTAGGTCTCTGGTGTTTGGACCTGTACCGGCGACAGGACGGGACCATAACCCTCGTCGCGGCCATTGCGTCGTTCGCCGCGTCGTTGGGCCTGGTCATGTACGACTCGTGGTTCCTGCGGAAAACAAGGACGCTGCGATGAAAACGAAACCGATCAATTTCGGAATCACACGGGTTCTTGCGATGGCAGCTGCCATGATGATTGGCGGCAGTTCGAGCGTTTTTGCCTGCCCGGTATGCTTCGGGGCGGCGGAGACTCCGATGATCGACGGGGCCAGGCTTGGCATCCTGGTGCTGCTGGCCATTACGATTGCTGTGCAGGCCGGGTTTGCGGCCTTCTTTCTCTATCTCCGCAAGCGCGCGAAGCTCATCGCGGACATCGACCTCGATGCTGAATGGTCGAAGCTCCAAAGAGGAACGTCGAGAGCATGATGACTGAATGGCTAGGGCTCCCGCCTCTCGCAGCGGCTCACGGCGGGCAGATCGACAGCCTGCTCGGCTGGATCCACATCTTCATGCTCATCCTGTTTGTGGGCTGGGGAGGGTTCTTCCTTTACACCATCGTTCGTTTCCGCCAGTCGCGGCATCCGGTGGCGGACTACAAAGGGGTCACATCGCACCGGTCGACGTATCTCGAGATCGCCGTGGCCGTGGTCGAAGCTGTTCTCCTGATCGGATTCGCCATCCCGCTGTGGGCCGCGAGGGTCGACGGCCTGCCCCCGGAGAACGACGCGGTGGTTGTTCAGGTCACCGGTGAGCAGTTCGCCTGGAACGTTCACTACCCCGGCCCCGACCGGGTATTCGGCCGCACGGACGTCAAGCTGCTCGACCTCCAGTCGAACCCGCTGGGAGTCGATCGCTCAGATCCTGCCGCGAAGGACGACGTCACGACTGTCAATCAACTCTATCTGCCCGTGAACAGGCAGATTATCGTGAGGCTCCGGAGCAAGGACGTCATCCACAGCTTCGGCGTGCCCGAGTTTCGAGTGAAGCAGGACGCCATCCCCGGATTGACAATCCCCATCTGGTTCATCCCTACGATCACAACCGCGGACATGCGGACCCAGACGGGGAACCCCGAATTCCAGTACCAGATCGCCTGCGCGCAGCTCTGCGGTTTGGGCCATGCCCGGATGCGTGGCTTTGTCACCGTCCAGAGCGCCGAGGAATTCCAGAAGTGGATGGAGGAAGCGGTCGCCGAGCAGGCCGCGGCCGAAGCTGATCCCTTCCGATAGTACTAAACGCCTTCGGCGTTTAGTGGCGTTGTCTACCGGAACGCCTTAACGGCGTTCCTTAACTAGAACCAGTTTCATAACGTAGGGCGGGCCTTCACGGACCTTCACGGCCCGCCTGAGCGCCGCGTAACCACCTTCGCCGGGTCGCGTCGCTATCCGACGCGACAAGCCAGTGCTGGTCCGCGGTTCGCCTGCGAACCGCCCCGGTGGTCCGCCGTCGCGGCGTTCCTTAGCCAAAGAATTTTAATCATCCACTAACCGTCGCTCCGGGGTCAGCAGTTCGTCATTCGCCGATTCCCACCCGGTGTTTACCGAATCGTGTCTCATCGGCGCCGTTTTCTCCGTATCTTTTGGTGAGAACGGACGGCAATGATTCTTTGCCCACCCCGCAGAGTTGTTGTGATGGCGGAAGGATTGATCTCATGAAATCTGCTGTACTGAGGGGCGGACCACATCTCTTCATCGGCCTTCTGTTCGTCGCTTGGGGCGTTCTCCAGCTGCTCGACACGCTGGGACTGATGGAGTTCCGTGACGCGTTCAGAACCTATTGGCCGGTCGTGCTCGTTGCCTGGGGAGGCTGGAACCTGCTAACGGGCCACGTCGTCGAGCGGCTTTTCGGCGGCGGGCTCATCGTCTTTGGCGGAATCCTGTTGGGCAATCGCTTGTACGGATGGGGCGTCAATCTCTTCGCCCTCTGGCCGCTGCTGCTGATTGCGCTCGGCCTTCGCATCATACTGGGCGGCGGCCGGCATCGACGATGGCATCACCAACACCTGCGCGATCGGCATCGGCGTCGATTCGAGATGCGTTACGGCGGCCCGGTAACGTTCGAAGCCACGGCCACCGAGGCACGGGGAGATGCGTCCGGTCGGGCGGCTGCAACGGCTGATGATGGTGCAGCGACGGAGTCACAGGGTGCAGGCGCGTGGACCGACGACACGTCCGCAACGATTCGTGAGTTCGCCTGTCTCGGTGGCGTCGAGCGCCGCAACACGTCACAGGCGTTTCGCGGCGGCGAGGCGACGGCGTTCCTCGGAGGCATCGAACTCGATCTTCGGGAATGTCGGATGGCGGACCCCGAGGCGCGCATCGAAGTCTTCGCGTGCATGGGTGGGATCAGCATCCGCATCCCTCGCAACTGGACCGTGCAATCGGAGGTCGCCGCGATCCTCGGCGGCTTTCACGACCAATCCACACCGCCGGTCGATGGAAACGCCAAGCGTTTGATTATCAGCGGTCAGGCGGTCATGGGCGGCATAGAAGTGACGAACTAGCCGAACGTCGATGAGGCACCCGATCGTCGCTGACCGTCGACGACTTCGCACGTTTGCACTGTTCTGGATCCCTGTCGGCGCAGTCGTCACTGGGCTGCCGGTGTGGTGGGTCGGTGGAAACCTCAAGGATATCTGGGCAGTGATGCTGTGGGGCGAAGCGCTTGCGGTACCAGCCCTGGCGTCCTGGTATGTCTACCGCTTCACGGCGCTGTCTGCCTCCACTGGGCAGATCTTCATCACCATCACCATGTCGACGCTTGCGACGACGGCTCTGTGGTTGGGTGCGGGACGTGCATGGCTGTGGCTGGTCTCGCCGATCGCCCCTTCACCGCACGCCTTGTTTGCGCGTTTCGCGCCACTGATGTTCGTGGCAGGTGCCATGGCGTTCGTCGTGATGACCGCCGTCCATTATGCGATTGCCGTTGGCGACGAGGGGCGCGCCGCGGCCGAACGCGCACTGCAGGCGGAGGTGGCCGCGCGCGAGGCTGAGCTCAGGGCGCTGCGCTCCCAGGTGAACCCGCATTTCCTCTTCAACTGCCTGCACTCGATCAGCGCCTTGATCCTGAAACAACCCGAGGCCGCTCGTCGCATGTGCCTGGAACTCGGCGACTTTTTCCGCGACAGCCTGCGGGCCGGATCACTGCCGCGCATTCCAATGGAGTTCGAAGCGACGCTCGTGCGACGGTACCTGGACATCGAGCGCGTGCGGTTCGGCGATCGGCTGCGCGCCGAGATTTCCGTGGCGCCCGACGTTGAGCGCGCGCTCGTACCTCCGCTGCTCCTGCAGCCTCTCGCGGAGAACGCTGTGCGCCACGGCATCGCCACACTGGTGGATGGCGGTGACATCGCCATCACGGTGACGCGCCAGGGCAATCGCGTAACCGTGGCGGTCGATAACGCGTTTGACCCCGATGGGCGCAGATCGGGCACGGGCGTGGGAATCGCAAACGTCCGGGCGCGCCTTGAAACCTCGTTTGGTGGCGACGCGCATCTCCATGTGGACTCGGACGACACACGGTTTCGTGTCACCGTTTCTCTGCCCTACCTGGAGGCGCCGGCCGCATGACAGTGCTTCGCATTGCCATCGTGGATGACGAGTCGCCGGCGCGGATGGTCTTGCGTGAGTATCTCGAACAAGAGCACGGCATCGCGATCGTAGCGGAATGCGCGAATGGCTTCGACGCCGTGAAGGCGGTCGCCGAAAAGAAGCCCGACCTGCTGATCCTCGACGTGCAGATGCCGAAGCTGGATGGATTCGAGGTCCTCGAGCTGGTCGGGCGCGACACAGCCGTCATTTTTGCGACGGCGTACGATCGAGTACGCCTTGAAAGCGTTCGACGTCCACGCCGTCGACTATCTCCTGAAGCCATTTAGCCGCGAGCGATTGCATGAGGCTATCGAGCGCGCGCGGCAGCGACTGGCCAACGGCGAGCGTACCTCGACCGGCGCTTCGGAGCTGTCGGCGGCCGGTCGGCCTGCCGGTGCTCGCCTGTCGCGCATCGTTATCCGCGACGGTGCTGACGTGCACGTTGTGCCGATCGATCGAGTGGACTACATCGAAGCACAAGACGACTACATTGCAGTGCATACGGGCGGGCGCACCCTGCTGAAAGATCAGACCATGACCAACCTCGAGGCGCACCTCGATCCGAGACGTTTTGTCCGCATCCATCGATCGTTTCTGTTGAATCTCGATCGTCTGGCGCGACTCGAGACCACGGGAAAGGACACGCGCACCGCCGTGCTGCGCGACGGTCGCGAGTTGCCGGTCAGTCGAACCGGATATGCACGCCTGCAGGAATTGCTATAAGGAAAACACGATGTCTGGCACTCACTCCAAACGCGACACGACGCCGCTGCAGATTACACCGTTGGAGCGCGCCGCGCTTCAGCTGCTTGCAGAAGCCAAAACAAAGGCCGACCTTACGGCGTTGTTTATCAGGATGGGCGTCGCGACCGCGACTGACGCCGTGGACGCCGCCATCCGGCGGGGACTGATTGGGGCGGAGCCGCCAACCGCGCAGGCCGGCAACTAACCAGCCAAGGGCTCGCCCTTGATGTCCCACTATTCGTGAGGCGAGCCCTTGACTGGTTGGCAGTATCTGCTTGGCGCGCTTCGCGCGCCTACCCAAAGAATTTCGGTGTTGGCATCCGCGCGCGGATCCGTTCGAGTTCTTCGACGGTGACGCGGTCGAGGCCGCTCTTCCGACAGGAGTCCTCGACGGCCCTGACGACCATTCCGCGGACGAACGCCGGGATCTTCTTCATGCGTGCAGCGGCCGCATCGTCCCAGGCGATCGTCGGCGGCGATTCGGGCCCGTACTCGATCAATGGCGGCGGCTCGCCGAAGCTCCGAATGAGCGAAGGCGGACCAAAGCCGTCGGGGCCGCGAGGGGCCAGAAGCGGCGACCCTGCGAACTTCCCTGGAGTGTGGGTGCAGAGCGGATCTTCGGCCATCAGATCGCCGGTCATTCCATAGGCCCGGGCGCGGCATCCCCCGCAGTGGCCGTTCATCTCGCATGCTCCGCACCGTCCCCCGAGTGAGGAGCGACGGCGGATGTCGCTGAACAGTCCCGAGGATGTCCAGATGTCCGTGAGAGCGGCGCGACGGAGGTTCCCCGCAAAGACCGGGAGATAGGGGCAAGGAGTGACATCCCCGTTTGGCCGGATCCCCATGTAGTGCGTTCCCGCCGGACACCCTCCGGCCCCCCCCGAGTAGGTCCTGATCTTCGAGTCGGTTTCGGCGCCGGCCTGCCCTGACCCTTCGACACGCTCGGTCTCCCGCCACGTCGGGATGAGCCGGTCGAAGGGCATTTTCCAGAACGGTCTTGATGTAGTGCGGAGCGCACTTCGCGTTTACCAGCATCCGGCGGTCGTACTTCTGCTGGATTCGATAGAGCGAGGCGAGCACCTCATCGTACTGCGCGGGCGTCATGTCCGACACGAACTGGCCGCGCCCCGTCGGCACCAGGAAGTAGAGGTTCCAGACCTTGGCGGCGAGGCGATCGTGCGCGAAATCGGCGATCGCCTCGAGGGCGCCGACATTGTGCGAGCCAGCGGTCGTCTGGACGATGAACGGGAGCCCGGTCCTGTTGAGGATCTCAGCTCCCTCCACCGTGTTGCGCCAGGCGCCGCGCACCTTCCTGAAGTGGTCGTGACTTTCGGCATCGAGAGCATCGAGGGAAAGGGACAATCCGCGCGCTCCGGCCTCCGCCAGGCGCCGCGCCACGTTCTCCGTGATGCGCACGCCGTTGGTGCCCACGACGACCCATAGTCCACGCTCCGCCGCGCGCTGGACGATCTCGAGAATGTCGCGCCGCAGGAGCGGCTCGCCGCCGGTGAGGATCGTGACGCATTCAGGCGCGAACGCGGCAATTTCCTCGATAACCTTGAAGCATTCCTCGGTGCCGAGCTCGCTCCGATCGGCGAAGTTCTCGGTGCCGACCAGAGGCGTGCCGCCGGCGTCGAGATAGCAGTGCTCGCAGGCGAGGTTGCAGCGGTAGGTGAGGTTCCAGGAAACGACGTAGGGCCGAGCGAACCCTTCGACTGGGCTCAGGGCAGCCCTCCGCGGCTCAGGGCATGCGCGCTCGTTTTCAAATCATCGACATTCATCTCGACGCCCTACATGCCGAAGAAGTCGCGCGCCGCGTCGAGGATCTTTTCGTCCACTTCCAGGGCCCCTCTCTCTCGCGCAAATCTCTCGATGCCGGTCCGCGCCATGGGGCGGACGAACTCGGGAACGTTCGCGAGCCGGGCTTCTGCGGCAGCAGTCCACCGGACCGGAATCGGCTCCGTAACCTGACGGCGTTTCGCCTCGTCCGTCCCCGGAACCATCTCAGCAAATGGGCACCCGGCACCGGGCGCCCCCGCCTTACTGCCGCTCTCGCTCTCGCCACCAACTCGTACGCCGAGAGACTGGACGACCTGTGTCTCATACGCGTTGGTCAGCATCGCCATCTCGTAGCCGCACTCAGGACACGAGTAGACGATTGACAAGGAGCCGCGCTCCGGTGGCCTCACGGTCTGCAGCTTCATCGGGCTATCGCAAGGAACGCACAGGAACTTCATTGGTGGGGCTCCGGTGTGGATTCGAGGGTGTCCAGCAGTTGCTGAGCGACACCCTCCAGGGCGCGGCCAACGGGTGTGTTGGGCAGTGCCGCCAGAGGGACCCCCCGATCACAGTGCTGTGCCAGCTCGGGATCGAATGGGACGGTCCCGAGGCAGGGGATCCCCAGGCCGGATGGTCTGCCCTGAGCGGCATTGAAGGGTTCAGGTGAGACGAAGAGCGGCTTGATGGCGTTGCAGTCGCGGCAGTAGTACCCGCTCATGTTCTCGACGTAACCGAGCACACGATTGGGCGCCTTCGACAGAGCGGCCACCGAGCGCGCGACCACGCCGCGTGCCACCTCGGACGGGATCGTCACGAGCAGGAACGAGGTCCGGGGCCCGAGAAAATCGGCGTACTGGACGGTTCGCTCGGCTCCCGGCGGCAGATCGAACATCAGTAGATCGAGTGCCCCCCACTCGAAGGATCCGAGGATCTCGCCGAGGAGCGAGAACTCCTTCGTGGCGCGCCACGTATGCGACTCTCCGTGCGCCGCGCTCTCGAACTCGAGCGCCTCTGACTCCGGGATCAGCGAACCCATCGAGAAGACGGCGATTCCGTTTGTGGTCCGCGGGAGCGCAACCTTGCGGCTGCCGGGCACGAACAGCGCCTCCTGGACGCCTGCCATGCGCGCCTGTGAGGGGCCGTTGAAGTCCGCGTCCAGAATCCCAATTCGAAGCCCCCGGGCGCGCATAGCGCCAGCGAGATGCAGCGTCAAAGTGCTCTTGCCGACCCCTCCCTTGCCGGAGCCAACCGCCACGAGATGGCGCACCCCTGCGAGGCCGTCCGTAATCCGGGTGCGCTGCTCGGCAACCTGCTCGAGGATTCTGGACCCTCCATCGCCGACGATGTCGTGGTAGCCCTTCACTTTTGCGGATTTCGGCCCTTCGAACTTGCTCCGGGTCACCCTGAGCCCATCGACGAGCGAAGGTTTAGCTTACACCGTCGAGCCGGGGGCCGCTCGCGGAGGACCGCCGCTTGCGACTCGAAGGTTCTTGGGGCGGGAGGAGCTGAGCAATGGCGCACCCCCGTGAACGGGCGCGACGCCCTTCTCGAGGGACCTCCTCAACGAGATGACCGGAATCGACGCGCGACCGCACCAACGCAGCTCGGCTAATTTGACCGCGCCCGCGTTGCGTAGAGTAGATGCCCGCCGGCGGGGCTGAAACCGATCGTCTCCAGCTGCTCCTTCGAGATCTCGGCGGGGTGAACCTTCGAGAACCGGAAGGTCTCTATGCCTTGCGCGCGGAGTTGAACGAGCAGTTGCTGCAGGCGAGCTCCACCATCCTCTATCAAAGATCGGAGCGACACAATCTCCGCGTTCTTCTCGGGGCCCACCGCCACTCTCGGATCCCGGATCCCGGATCCCGGATCCCGATGCTTTGCATAAAGGACGTAGGCCTCGATTCGCTCGTCGGAGGCGACGGCCAGTCCTGCGACGTCGTCCTTCCTTGCCGTGAGGGTCTCGACCGAGCGCTCCCAGCACACCTGCGGATGCACTTGTCCCGCCGCAGCCGAAGGCGAAGGCGCAGCCTGTTCAAGGAGACCATTGGCGGTGAGATCATCGATGGTGATCGGGATCACGAACCCTTCAGCTCGCCTGGCGTCGCTGCGCTCGCTCGGGGCAGGCCCTTCCGAGACGTAGTCTGTCAGGAGCGCTTCCTGGACGTACCCGCTTGCGCGGAACAGTTCGCAGGCAGGCGCGAGAGTCTCGGGGATTTCGGCGATGATTCTCGGGGGGCCGAGAATCGCGAGCTTCGAGCCGAGGGAGGCGAGCAGGTGACGGCCATGACCCTGTCGCCGATGATCGGGATGGACGGCAATCTTGTGGACGAGGGTACCGGAAGGCCGCTTGGCACCGATCAGCACACCGATCGTATCGGAGCCCGAGAAGGCGACCATGCAGCTGCTGCACCAGACCTGAAGGTCGCGGATCGACCGCTTGAACGCGGCGGGCGTGATGGCCGCCTGGTCGGGGAAGTACGGCAGCCAGCAGCGATTCAGTGCGTCGACGAGAAGCCCGATGTCATCAGTGCGGCAAAAGCGGTACGCGCTCACCCCTCTGATGCACTGCGTGCCGTAAGCGGGCTCACCTCATTGAGCATCGGCTTCGCGCCGCCCGTCGATGGCGGCCCCTCATAGGTCGCGATCATCTCGGCCATCATCCTCTTGCCGAGCTCGATGCCCTCCTCGACGAGCGCCAGGTCGATCGTTGACGCAGCACGTTCCCGCGCGAGCTCCTCGATCCGCTCCTGCGTCTTGTTGCGCATGAAGCCGGCCGGCACGCGCAAAACACGTTGCGCGGCGTCGGCCGTCCACTCGAACGTCGAGATCAGCGGGTTCTTCTTCTCGTCCCGCGCCACGAGCCGCTTGTCGGTGGCGACGCCTGTTGTGGCAGTCCCGATCTCCAGCGGTGTCCCGGTCTCCTCTTCGATCACCTGTCGTGCGAATTGGAGCGTAATCGCTTCGAGCTTCATCATGCGCGCGCGCTTTTCGACACGTGCCTTGACGCGGCGGCGCTGATAGGCGTTCTTCATGGTCCAGAGGCCCTTCCTGGCATCCTCCGACCAGCGGAGCTTGCGCCCGTCGTAGGTGGTCTCCTCCTGGAGACCTCCCTCCACCGCTGCGATCTTCTCGATCATCTCCTGCGAGATCACGTCGAAGTCCGTGGCGCCGCAAACGGTACACCGCACGGGATCGCGCTGCGTCGCCGTCACGCCGCACGCCCGGCACATCGACACGGGGCCGGCCTTCGCACGCTCGAGAGCTACCGCCTCAGCCAGCGCTTTGGTCGCGGCCGAGGCACTCTTGGGCATGAACCGATCCATCGCTTCGTCGATCACGGCGCTCGTGATCACCGAGTGCCCTTTCTCGAGTGCCAGGCGAAGGACGCCCGTGCGGGCGATCCCCTTGACCTGCTCGGGCACGTGCGTCATCCGCTCTTCGGCTTCGGGCGTCCATCGCACGGTCTCCTCGGCGCGCACGTCGAGCCGCGGCACCTCGAGGCGCGTGGAGAGGAGAACGTCGCAGGGCGCGCCGCGGAGAATGTTCTCCGCGTTGCTTCCCAGCCCCGTCTCGTCCTTCGGACTGTGGACGCCGATGCGCCCCAGCACGATGAGCCACGGATTCGTCTTGCGCGCGTGGTCGAGGATCTTCTGGAACGGCTTGCCGTCGAGAAGCGTCTTCTTGATCGTGACGCCGTCCTCGCTCGCCATCCGCTCGCTCACCTCGAGATGCGACTGGTAGATCTGCGCGAGCCCGGTGTCGATGATCTCCTCGTGCAGCTGATTCTGCTCCTCGAAGCGGAAGACTTTCGCCGCCTGCTCGGTGAGGACGTTGACGATGCCGTTGAAGACGGAGTAATGCAGATAGGGGTCGTACACGGCGATCGCTTCGATCTGCTTGCCGAACGTGTGTGCCAGTTTGATGGCGGTCATGAGCGCGCCGAACGACTGGGGACTCCCGTCGATGCCGACCAGGATCGTGTCCCGCTCCGCCTCGCCCGGCTCGGGGACGTGTTTGACCACCCAGACATCGCGATCGGATTGGCGGGCGACGCGCTCGCAGACCGAGCCGATTACGCTGTCCCGCGCGCGACCGACTCCCAGGGCGCCGATCACGACCAGGTCGTGCTGTGAGCCGGCGAGATCCTTGAGGATCTCGATGTGATGCTTCCCGTCCATCATCCGCGACTCGAACGTGAGGCCCGATTCTCCGCACAGACGCGACATGCCATCGAGATAGCTGTCGGAGATGAGCTTCAGTCCCATCGTGATGAGGCTGTCGTGGATCTTCCGCTGGCGCTCCAGTTCCACCTCGTCGATGTACTCCTCTGGCAGCGTGTACTCCATCTGCCTGAAGCGATAGTCGTGCAGTTTTGCCGCGTAGACATGGCAGCCAACCAGCTTCGCAGAGAACGCCTTCCCCAACCCGATGGCGCAGGCGACGGCGCGGTTGGAGTGGTCGGAGTTGTCGACGGGAACGTAAATGCTCGTGTACATCGGATCCTCCAGATGACCCAATCAGCTCAAATGCTCGTGGCCGGCTGCGGTCTCCCCTCACCGCCAATCTCGTCGCGGCCCCGAGAACCGTGGCGCCATCGCGCCCAGCCGATGATTGCCAGCTCGAAGGCGAGGATGAAGAGCGCCGCCCTAATCATCGGGCCAACTGCCGATGGAACGACTTCGGGCTCGACGTAGAGGGACGACCAGACTGTCAGACCTCGCCTGTTGCCACGCTCGCGCGAAAATCCATCCCACACCGAGAAGGCAACGGGCATGAATTGTCCGGCTGCGAACGCAGCGCCCGAGGTGGGGCGAAGAGGCCGCTTGAAGATGACCGACCATTCTCCCTGGTCGTAGTTTGCGACACCTGTGACGTCCCCCGTGTCGTTGGGGACGACATCCGCGCTTCCGCGGCCGGTGAACTGAAGTGGCTCCTGGCGGGCCAGATCGAAGAACCAGAGATCCACCGGGCTCTGGGCGTCGCCGAAAATGAAGTAGGGCTTGCGGGCGCCGGCCGGCACCTGCGACGGAATCTGGATCGCGACCGCGTCAGAGAACTCGGATGCCTGGGCAGCTGGCGCGGTTGCCTCGGCAAAGGGGTCCGCTGCGGGCTGCTCGGCAGTCACCTCCGCGTCGCCGAACGGATTGTCTGCGGACGGCTGGGAACCTCCTCGCGCCGACTCTTCCTCCTCCGGTGGCACGGGAAGCGACGGTCCGTTTTTCCCCGATTTGTCCGCGCCCATGTCGTGCCATCGAACGAGAAGGGCGATTGACTCGGTGTCGTAGATCGCCTGAACGGTTACATCGGTCGCGGGAGGATAAAACGAGCGTCCGGGCTCCGTGATTTGTCCGATGATCGGAAACCGGGCGACAGGCGCGGTTTCGAAGCTCGCGGCGCCCCTTCGCCAGATCGATCGGATCCTGCACGGGCTTGGCGACGACGAGGTTGGCGTAGCCAGGCTCGCCGCTGCCCGACAGCGAGACGATGAAGTCAGTGATCGCCCATCGCTGCTCGGGTGTGAGGCTGTCCGCGAACGACGGCATCGGTGTGCCGTTGAGCCCCGTGGTCATCGTCCGGAACATATCCTCGCGGGACGACCCTGCCCGGAAGGTCCAGCTGTGCGTGAGGTCTGCCGCCCGTATCGGCTGCATCAAGTCGTCTGTCAACGTTGGAGCCGAAGGTCCGTCAGCGCGCCCGAGGTTACCGTGGCACTTTACGCAGCCGATCTCCACGTAGAGCTTCTTGCCGAGCTCAATCGACTCCTGCGTGGAAGCCGGCGCGCTTGGAAGCTCCACCGGCTTGGGGACAAGCTCCGCGTTCGAGAAGTCCGCGGAGAAGGTCGTAAGGAAGTACGCGAGATCCGAAACTTCCTGATCGGTCAGATTGGGCCAGGCGGGCATCGAGGTGTAGGGCATGCCGCGCCGGATGATGTTGACAAGATCCTGATGGGTCGGGAGCGCGCCGTTGGGAGTCGTCCGGACTTTGAACCTGGCGGTGGTGAAGTCCCGGGGCCTCGGGTACAAGTGCGGGGTGGCATAGCCCTGGGCGTCGCCCTTCTCGCCGTGGCACTGCGCGCAGTTCTTGACGTAGAGGGCCCTGCCCGACTCCCGCTGCGCCTCGGTCCCGACGTCGGGGCCCTGCGCTTCGACTCCGACCACTACTGCGTCGCTCACAGGCTCGCGCAGCGATCCCAGCGACACGGCGCACAACCAAGCGATTAGGAGAGCGAAACATCCGCGCAGAGCCACGACGGAGGTCATTGTGCCTCGACCTGCTCTAAGGCGCGTACAGCGGGCCTCTGGCCCGTGAAATCGTAGAGAAAGAGGATCACATCCCACATCTCCTCTTCCTTGAGGAACTTCTCCCAGGCGGGCATGGCTGTGTCCCATGGCGCCCCTTCTTCGGGCATCCCGGGGCCTCCCTTGGAGATTCGCCAGAACAGGAACGTCTCGCTGAGATTCGGGAGCGTTTGCCCGTCGGCAAAGTTGGTCGGGATCGGGTTCAACCCGTGGGCGAACATGCCGTTGCCGCCCAGGTTGTCGCCGTGGCAGAAGACGCAGTTCCGATAGTAGACCTGGCGCCCGTTCTCGACATGCTTCCGGAACTCGTCAGGATTCGACGTTTCGAGCTCTCGGAAGGGGTTGTCTCCGGCATCGATCGGGATCCTGTTGTCGTGGACCGTTATTTCCGGAGGCGATGCAGGATGGATCGTTCGCGGAAAGAAAGGAGGCTCGATGGGAACGTTCATCTGGACGTAGACGTTCGCGGCCGCGAGCGCCGGGATGGCAATGGCCATTGCGCCCAGGAACGGTGTGTACCGCCTCTCAGTCATGAACCGGATGAGCGGAGCCGAGATCTCTTCACGGCGTTCCTGGCTGGAGGACAAATAGGCCAGGATCGCGAGCGAAACGATTCCCATGTAAATCGAGATGACGGACACAGGAATCGGAGTAGTGAAGCCGAATCGAAGCACGACGTAGATTCCTACCCACCAGGCGCCGGCCCACAACAGCAGATTGGCCCGACGGAACCGGAGAAGGCCGAACACGGCGACAACGGCGAGGACGACCAGGATGTTCATCGTGGCACCGCTGGAGCCGGCGCTGGACCCGGCGTGGCTCCCTGAGCTGGAGGCACCGCTGCTGGTGCGGTCCCCGGGGTGGGTGGGGCGCCAGCCGGTGGTGCTGCGGTCGGCGTTGCCCCCTGGGCCGGAGGCGCACCCGGTGCGGTCCCCTGAGCGGGCTGCGCACCAGCCGCCACCTCCGCGCCCGGTGCGGGTGCGCCCGGCGGGGTGTAGTAGCGGTGCGCCGTTTGGAGCGTGACCGTTGGCGTGCCGCCAAGGGACTGGAGATAGGCGATCACGCAGAGGATTTCCTGATCAGTAAGGCCGATCGGGGCCCTGTTGATGACAGGCATCCCCGGATTGAATCCCGGCACGATGAAGGCCTCAGGCTCGTACATCGACTGGGCGAAGTACTCCACATCGGTCAGGCCGGGGACGCGCTCCATCGCGCGAGCATCGACCCCCGCGAGGTCGGGGAACCGAAGTGCCCCGCTCCGGCCGACCGTGTGGCAAGTAAAGCAGAGACCCTTGGTGTCCATGATTTCGCGGCCCACCGTGACCATGTCGGCTGTAGTCAGATCTGCTCTGATCAGAATCTCCTGAGGAGGCTGAACTTCGTTCTGCGGCACCATCTGGCCGACATAGGCATAGAACGAGGTCGTCGCGAGGACGAGCGCGCCGATTCGGGGGATGAGCGGAACCGTCATGACCGTCTGGTCCGCCCCTCGATGTCTTGCGCGGATACGCTACGCATTTCAGTTACGGCACTCGGTTGATGGCGTAGCGCACCGCCGAGAACGACTTGTCCCCCGGTGTGGGGCACACCCTCCGGCACTCTCTCGGGGGACGGCACGTACTCGGGTCGGTCGTGCAGGCTCGTAATCCAGAACACGAAGCCGATCAGCAGGAAAAATGCGAGGACGGTCATCGAGACGACCTGTGTCGCAAAGCCGAGTGTTGGCGTGAAGGCGTCTGCCGAGGTGTCCCGGATGACGCCGTAGACATGCCAGTGCTGGCGCAGCCCCGAGCGAACGTAGCCCATGAGCCCCATGAGCCAGGTGAAGGTGACCGCGATGAAGATCAGTACGTATTGGGAGATCGCCGGGATTCTTCCCCACCGCACCTCGCCCACCTTCGCCCCGCGGAAGAGGAAGACGTCGATTGCGGTGATTGCCACCATGGCGAACAGGACCGAGGAGACCTGGGGCACAGAGAGGCCAATCCTGACGCTCGCCTCGACGAAGTACCCGTAGATCCCGAGGAAAATGACGAAAATCGCGACGGCGGCAAAGATGGTGAGCTGCGCTGCATGACCCGCTTTCGCCCACGATACCGTTGCGACCTTTCCCGTCCGGCGGTAGAGGAGGAAGCTCATGAACGTCGTAAGGATCAGGATGTTCACGGCCGTGTTCTTGGCGGACATGACGCCAAGGAACCCGAGGATCGGATGCGCCGATCCTCCCATCGCGCGAAGCTCGGAGACGGTTGCGATGATCGATCGCGGCGTCGCCCAGACGGCGAAGCAGAGCGCGATCGTGATGAGCAGGTACTTGATGAACTTCTGAAGCGGCTGCCCGCCCTCGACGCGTCCCATGCCGAGCCAGAGATAGTAATTGGCCGCAAGGAAGAGGTTCCCGATGAGTACGGCCTGGATGATGAAGAGCCACGAGAAGGCGCCACCCATCATCGTGAGCCCGAGCGTCTGCGAATACGCGTAGATCTCGCTGGCGAGCCAGTAGCCGGCGAAAGGAAGCGGCAGGAAGGCGCTGATCGCGACGAAGTTCCCGATGTAACCCATCCAGTCGTAGTGCGCGCGGTCCTCGTCGGTTTCCGCCTGGAGGAACTTGAAGGCTGCGTAGGCGGCGGCGACCGATCCCCCGAAGGCGACGTTGGCGATGACTCGATGGACGTTGATCGGCATCCAGGTGAAGTTGTAGACCGCGTCCCAGACGGAGATCACGGCTCCCGTATCCGAGACTCCGTTCGGCGACATCATGAACGTGAGCCAGGAGTTGGCGATGAACATGATCGCCGTCCCCACGATGTTGAGCCCGACCCCCAGGCCAATATGAACGAGTGGATGGAACTTTCCCCAGCCGTAATAGTAGGTGTAGAGGAAGGCGGCCTCGGCGAAGAAGAGCAGCACGTACGGGAGAAACGTGGGGGAGAACACGCTCATCAGATAGTTCGTGAACTTCGGATATAGCGCGATCAGCATGAAGGTCAGGAACGCGCCGAAGGTCGCGGTGAGCGAGAAGGAAACTGAGAGGAGCTTCGTGAACTCGTGTGCGAGCCGGTCGTATCGCAGGTCTCCGGTCTTGTAGCCGATGATCTCGATGATGATCGCGAAGAGGGGAACGGCCAGGACGAACGCGGCGAACAGCAGGTGGAGCTGCGCAATCGACCAGATGGCCACACGGCTCCCGACCCCGGGAAAGGCCCGGTACTCGGCCTCTACGTAGGGCGTTGCCCGCGCCTTCGCCTCCGCGTCGGCCGCTTCCGCGACCAGTCCCTCTTCGCGGGGCGTAGCATCAACAATAGCGGCAGGAGCGCGGTAAGGCTCTCTGTACTCGCGGTTTGTCAGGAACGTGGCGATCATCACCACAGCAGCGAACATCACCACACCGGTGATCGGACCGAGCACGAACAGCAGTTTCCGCTTCATTGCGCCGTTCATCCCATCACCTCAGGGGTTGCTCGGGGGGGTGCTCGCGGGGGCGCCCGCAGGGGCCGTCGCCGGGGCGCCTGCGGGGGCGGTTGCCGGGGCGCCTGCAGGTGCACTTGCGGGGGTGCCCGCGGAGACACCCAAGGCCGCGGCCCGTGCCTGCCTATCGCGTTGGAGCTGGCGCACGTAGGAAACGATCGCCCACCTGTCTGCGGGAGGGATCGGCCAGCGGTACCCGGACATCAGCCCTTGCCCGTTCGTGATGACGTCGAAAATCTGACCGTCAGGGTAACTCACGATCTTGGGATCGTGGAAGGTAGCGGTGGGGACCTTGCCTCTCTGGAACAGGATCCCCTGCCCGTCCCCACGAGCGTCGTGGCACGGCTGACAATAAATCGTGTAGCGCTGGCGGCCGCGCTCGACAATCGCGTCGTCCACGGGTTGGGGGATCGTCCCAACGAACTGCCCGTCCGCTCCTTTCCCCGTGAAAAATGCGGCGTCTTCCTTCAGTCCGCCAATCGGGATTGTTCCGGGAACGGGCTCGCGCATGGCCGCGCCGTTGAAAAAGAAACTGCTCGCCGCCTGCGGGCGGACCTTCGGCTGGTCGTCCATGCTCGGGTTGAGATGAATGGGAGGACGGCTCGACGTGCAGCCGCGTGCGCAGCCGGCGAGGGCGAAAACCGACGTAAGAGCGAGCGCGCCGAGCACGCGCCGTCTGCGGACGGTCATACCGCGCCCTCGTCCCTCGACTCCGTCCGGGACGACGCTGAGCTTGTCGTCCCTCGACTAGGCTCGGGACGACCCTGAGCCTGTCGAAGGGTCGAAGCGTCGAGCTCCGGATTCGGGTTGCGCACCTTGGCCAGATAGGTCGTCCGGGGCTTCGTGTTCAGCTCGGCGAGGAGCGCGTAGTTGCGTGGGTCGGCCTTCGCCCGCACGACGCGGCTCGATGGATCCCGAAGATCTCCGAACTCGATCGCCGCGGCGGGGCAGGCCTGCTGACAGGCGGTCTTGACGTCGCCGTCACGGAGTGCGCGCCCCGAGAGCTTCGCATCGATCTTCGCCCGAGTGATCCGCTGCGTGCAGTACGAGCACTTCTCCATGACGCCTCTCGCACGAACCGTAACGTCCGGGTTCATCGCGAGCCGGAGAATGTCGGGCGTGTCCTTGGTGTAGTTGAAGAAATTGAACCGGCGCACCTTGTAGGGACAGTTGTTCGAGCAGTAGCGGGTCCCGATGCACCGGTTGTAGACCATCACATTGAGACCTTCCCCATCGTGAACGGTCGCGGCCACGGGGCAGACCTGCTCGCACGGGGCATCCTCGCATTGCATGCAGGGAACTGGCTGGAAAACGACCTGCGGGTTGCCGGACGGGTCGCCGGAGAAGTACCGGTCGACGCGAACCCAGTGCATCTCGCGTTGCCTGGCAACCTGGATCTTGCCGACGACGGGCACGTTGTTCTCGCTCTGGCACGCCGTCATGCACGCGTTGCAGCCGATGCAAGCGTTCAGGTCGATCGTCATCCCCCACTGGTGCCCTTGATCGTAGGTGTGGGTCGGGAATAGGGAGAAGTGCTCCGTTTCTTCCGGGTAGACCCCCAGCGCGCCGGGTTCTCCTTCTGCCGCTTGCGCGCCCTCGGCTGGCTCCGGCGCCGCTGCGTCCGATCGAAGCTCGGTCAACGTGGACTCGCGGACGATCGGGCGTCCCTCCATGCTGCCGTGGTCCTGGGTCGCCGACAGTGGATGCGTCCGTCCGACCCTGGTGAGCTTGACGCCGGTATCGAAGCCAGGTGCTTTGGAGGATCGGACCGTGAACGTGTCGAACCCGACTCCAGCCCCAATCCGTCCCACGCGCCGACGACCGTAGCCGAGTGTGAGGGCCACGACGCCGTCCGCCATACCGGGGAGGATCCACACGGGAATCTCGAGCGACCGGCCCGAGTAGTCGAGACGGATCACGTCCTGATTCGCAAGACCGAACATTTCGGCGGTTTTCGGGCTCACAAGCGCGGGGTTGTCCCAGGTGAGCTTGGTGAGGGGATCAGGAAGCTCCTGCAGCCAGCCGTCGTTCGCGAATCGGCCGTCGTGAAGCGACGGGGAGGAGAGGAACACGACCTCCAGGCCACCCGATGATCCCGCCTCGGCCGGCTGGGAGCCGGCCCCACCGCCGCCAATCAGGCGCGCCAGATCAGCAACGGGCTCCTTGGTGAGATTGGGCACGACTGCCGGAAGCTCGCTGCCGGAAAGCAATCCATCGTGCAGGACGCGGTTCCACTTGCTGTCGACCTCGCCCCCACCGAGGATCGGTCCCCAGGTCTCGCGCACGATGTCGTAGCCGGGACGATCCTTGCCTCCCACGATCAGCCCCAGCACTTCGATGGCGGTTCGTCCGCCGAACAGGGGAAGAATCAGCGGCTGGACGACGCTGAGCGTACCGCCAGCCGCGCGCGCGTCGCCCCACGATTCGAGGTAGTGGGCGCGCGGGATATGCCATTCCACCTGGGAGGATGTTTCGTCGATCGAGTGCCCGAGCGCGATTGAGTGAGGGACCTTCGCCAGCGCCGAAGGAAAGTCGAGATCGGCGGGGGCATCGAACACCGGATTGCCGCCGAGGACGACGAGCGTCTGAACCGCACCCGCCTGCATCGAGGAGACCAGCGAGGCCAGTGAGCTCACGCTCGGAAGCGCCGCGTCCCTGGTTTCGTAGTAGCTGACCGTCGTCCCGGTATTGCCTAGATGTGTGTTCAGGGCGCAGACCGCCGCGTGGACCGCCGCCGGCTGGCGATCCCCAGCCACGATGAGTCCTTTGCCGCGGTTCGCCAGAAGGTCCTTGGCCAGGGCGTCGATCCAGCGTGAGTCCACGCCCTGGACGCCCGCTCCCCCAAGGCTCTCCGCTCCGGGCAAAGCAAGACGTGCAGCGAGCGCCGCGAGGAAGGGCGCGATCTGCCGGCTCTCGAGACGCAGCCGATGATCTGCCATGGCCCCCGTCAGCGAGTAGACGCCTTCGACGGCGTACAGTCGGTTCATCACGCCGCCGGAGGCTCCCGCGCGCCTTCCGTCGGCGAAGCCTCGCGCGTGACGGATCATCTCCGGGTCGGTGAGGAGCGGATCGGCGTCGAGGGCGAGAATCACCGCGGCTCGATCGAGCCGGAGCATGAGGTCGAGGTCGCGCCCAGTCGCGGACCGAATACCCGCAATTCGGTTCTCGTCGCTGACGGGCTCGTACGTCGCCCAAGTCGCCTTCGGATAACGCGCGCGGAACTCGGACGCGAGGCGTGCCAGCGTGGGAGAGGAGAAGGACTCGGAGAGGACCGCAAGACCGGCGCCGCCATCGGCGGTGTGGGCCTCGGACAGCTTCCCCCAGGCCGCCACGAAATCATTCCAGGTCGTCCGCGCACCCTTCAGCGTGATTGATTGTGAACGGTCGGGATCGTACAGGCCGAGCACTGACGCCTGGATGCGCGTGCTCGAGGCCCCGAGGCTCGCGGGGTGACTGGGGTTCCCCTCGATCTTCGTCGGTCGCCCTTCGTGGCTCTCGACGACAACACCGCAGGCGCTTCGGCCGAACGGCATCGTCGTGGCGTAGTAGCGGGGAATGCCAGGAACGATCTCCTCGGGGGCGGTGACATAGGGGACTATCTCTTCGACCGGGCGCCGGCACCCGGCGAGCCCCGCGAGCGACAGCGAGGCCCCCAGGAGCATCATCATCTCGCGCCGGGTGACCCCTTCGGGAAGCTCCGAGGCGCCTTCCGGAAACTCCCGTTCCAGCGAGGCGCGGAATTCGGGGCGGTCCTCGATCTGCGCGAGACTTCGCCAGTAGGTCCGACTCACCGGTGGCACCCCGAACAGTCAGTCGGCGGATTGACCGGTCGTTCCTTGTTGAGCTGAGCCGTTAGCGCTTGAGCGTCCCGCGGAGGCGCCCACCTCATGTTGGTAACCTCCGAGACGGGCCGTCTCTTGGGACCGGGGTTGCGGTGGCAGTCGAGGCACCAGCTCATGCTGAGGGGGGCCATCTGGGTAACCGTTTCCATCTCGTCGATGCGGCCGTGACAGGTGACGCAGCCGATTCCCGCCGCCACGTGCGCGTTGTGAGCGAAATACGCGTAGTCGGGAAGGTTGTGGACGCGAATCCAATGCATCGGGCGGCCGCTCTGGGCGCTGTCCCGAATCGGTGCGAGCAGCGCGCTGTCCCTCATCACGGTCTGATGGCAGTTCATGCAGGTCTGCGTGGGGGGCAGGTTCACGACGCGAGAAATCTCGACCGAGGCGTGGCAGTACCGGCAGTCGAGCCCAAGCTCGCCGACATGGAGTCTATGACTGTACGGGACGGGCTGAACGGGGCGGTAGCCGACGTCTGTATACCACGGGGAAAAGTAGTACCAGACGCCCGCAACGGCGACCGTCGGACCGAGGGTACCCACGATGGCGGCGACGAGCGGGAACTTGTTCCACCCCCGGGGAAAAATCTGGCTCAATGGTTAGGACTCCCCGGCGCTGGAGGACAGTTGCGCCGGCCGCGAGTCCGCGATGGAACTGTGATGACACACGTTCGGGCCCCCAGAATTTGTTGGGTGGAAGAGTCGGTTGAGGCTGCGATCTTATCCATGAATTCGGACGAGGGTCAAGCGCATCACAACGTCGGACGTCTCTCGTCAACGAATGGACTGGAGTGCCTCCGCAGCGCGACCTTACTCGTCCTCCTCAGGACGTGGGGGGCCTGAAGCGCAGCCGCGCGATCACCTTGCGCGGGTCCACGGCAGGATGGAATCGCCGCGCCGCTGGAAGCTGCAGGTACAGGATAGAGACCGCCGACAAGAGACCCAGAAGTCCAGAGCGGATTCGGATCGCACGCAGGATCTCGCAGGACAGGAATACGTATACCGAGAATCGCGCTCGCTCGTGGCGCCGTAGCATCAACGTGCCCACCACCGGAGCAATGGCGAAGTAGACAAAGGCGTCCCAGGGCTGGTGGCTGCCGAAGTTGAGCCAACGCGTGTCGAACAACAGCGCCAAGAGGTGAAACGCCGGGCTGGCCAGCAGCACGATGGTCAGCAGCCAGAGTCCGGCCGGTCGTCGCACCCCGTCCTTGGTCTCAGATTCCATCGGAGGGAGTCTACCGTCCTGGTTCCTATGTACAGGTTGCCCGATGTGAGCGGCGCACCGAGCAGGTGCGCCAGATATTCGGGAAAGCGCGGATCGTCGGCGGCGAGAGGGGTCCTCACCCGCAACGTCTCCTGATCCTGCGCGATGACGAGCGCGCCAGCGATCATCAGCGCGGCGATAAGCAGCGCGCTGACGACCTTCCGCGGTGATGGCGTAATAATCGACGCTAACGGCACGGTCCGAGCGGCGTCACCCGTTCGACGTCTACCGTTCGCACGGCAACGTCGAGCTCGGCATCGTCGTCCGCAAAAGCAGGGCCGAGCCATGCCCTCAGGACGCGTACCTGGGTCTTGTCGCCGTTCACCTCGAACTCGATCTCGGTAAAGTCGCCGTGATGGTCGATGTCGATTTCGCCTTCATCCAGATCGTCGGTCAGCTCGCCAACGACCTCGACCCGCTGGCCGACGAACCTGGCGACGTCGTTTTCATCGTCGATCCAGTAGAACACCGGGACGAACACACTGGTACCGCCGGACGCACGAGCGTCGCCCGGCCGGAATTGCGTGTCCGGGGACCCGAGGTACACGGTGCGTGACAAAACGAACAACGGGGTCCCGCCGGGCTGGAAGTCCGTTGTCGGCATCACGCAGCCCTGCACCACAAACTGGTCGTCATGGTCGCCGACCTGTGCCTGTGCTCCGGCTGTGGCGAACAAGACGAATGTGAGAGCAATGCTGGACAGGAGCGTGCAAGAGCTTTTCATCTCAACCCCTGGCCGAGGAAAAGAGCAAGAATCCGACCTGCTCCGTCGCAGGCGCGATTTCGGCTGAGCTCAAAGTAAAGTAATCCGAACATGATCGGCCCCATACGGTCTCTCTTGTTCGTTCCAGGGACGCGATCCGACCGCTTCAGCAAAGCGATGGCCTCAGGCGCCGACGCGGTGGCCTTCGACCTCGAGGACAGCGTCGAGGCGACGCAGAAGGAGAAGGCGCGGGGGCTTATCGCCGAGTTTCTGGGGCAGCCGGCATCTTCGGCAGCACTGCGCTTAGTCAGGTTCAATGCGGTCGATACCGAGGCCGGACAGGGCGACCTCGAGTACTTCCGCGATGTGACTGGTTACGACGGCGTTCTGCTGCCGAAAGTGGAAACGCCAGGGATCCTGGAAACCGTCGGCCGGATTTTCGGATCGCGCGCGCTCGCCGGCCGCCCTGTGCCGCTGCTGCCGCTCCTCGAGTCGCCACGCGCGATCCTGCGCGCCGCCGACATCGCGGCCGCCGACGCGTTCGTCGCTGCGCTTCTCTTTGGCGCGGAAGATCTCACGGCACAGCTCGCAGTGCCCCGAACAATTGATGGCGACGAGCTGGTATTCCCCCGCGCTCAGGTCGCGTTGGCCGCTGCTGCCGTGGGCGCGCAAGCCATTGACGCCGTGTTCACGAGTCTCGACGACCTGACCTCGCTGGAGCGCGACTGCGCGCGGGCGCGGGCAGTGGGATTCCACGGGAAGATGGCCATTCACCCCCGCCAGGTACCCGTGATCAACGCGGCCTTTACGCCCTCTGCGGCCGAGATCGAGCGGGCCCGGCGTGTAGTCGACGTCTACGAGGCGGCGCGCGCCGCAGGTCAGGGCGTCACGAAAATGGATAACCAGATGGTCGAATTGCCCATCGTCGAGCGGGCACGACGCACGCTTGCGCTCGCGGCCAGGTACTCCGCCGGCTGATGGCCGAGGGAGCACGCCCGCTTCACGGGGTCACTGTCGTTGCGCTCGAACAGGCCGTGGCGGCGCCCTTCGCGACACGTCAGCTCGCCGATCTCGGCGCACGCGTAATCAAGATCGAACGCCGCGACGGCGGCGATTTTGCGCGGGCGTACGACACGAGTGTCAAAGGGCTGTCCGCGCATTTCGTCTGGCTGAACCGATCGAAGGAATCGCTGACGGTTGATCTCAAGCACCCGGCCGCAGGCGACATCCTTCAGAAGCTGCTCCAGCGCGCCGACGTCTTCGTGCAGAACCTGGCGCCCGGCGCCGCCGATCGCCTTGGACTTTCGGCTTCCACTCTGCGTGCGGCGCATCCGAGGATGATCGTCTGCAACATCTCCGGCTACGGGACATCCGGCCCGTACGCACCCAAGAAAGCGTACGACCTCCTGGTACAGAGTGAGGTCGGGGTGGTATCCATCACGGGCGCCGATGACATGCCGTGTCGCGTAGGCATTTCGATTGCGGACATTGCAGCCGGGATGTACGCGTACTCCGGAATTCTGACCGCGTTGTTTCAACGTCGGGCAACGGGCGTCGGGTGCACCATGGATGTCTCGCTCTTCGACGCACTCGCGGAGTGGATGGGATTTCCCATGTATCACACGGCCTATACGGGCCGAGAGCTCCGGCGCAGCGGACCGAATCATGTGTCCATCGCTCCGTATGGGCCGTTTCGCGGCGCCGATGGCCAGGTCTATCTGGCTGTTCAGAACGCGCGCGAGTGGACGCGCTTTTGTGCGCAGGTCCTCGGTCGTCCGGCTGTCGAGGATGATGACCGCTTCCGCACCAACGAGCTGCGCTTGCAACATCGCGAAGCGCTGCGTGCCGTCATAGAGGAGACGTTCGCTACGCTGAAGGCAGAAGAAATCGAAGCAAAGCTGGAAGGCGCGCAGATCGCGCACGCGCGGATGAACTCCGTGCGCGAGGTGATCGATCATCCTCAGCTCACCACACGATCCCGGTGGACGGAAATCGGCTCCGAAGCAGGGCCGCTTCGGGCGCTGCCTCCGCCTGTGGCAATCGAAGGGGTCGAGCCCGTGATGGGCGCAGTCCCGGCGCTTGGACAGCACACGTCGGCGATCCTCCAGGAGCTGGGGTTCGCCGACGATGTCGTCGCCAACTGGAAAAGGGAGAAGGTGATTTAGATGGCTTTGAAGCAGGGCTGGACCGGGCGTGTCTTCGAAGACTTTCAGGTGGGTGACGTGTACGAGCATCCGGTCGGCCGGACGGTGATCGAGGCCGACAATATCTGGTTCACGTGCCTCACGATGAACACCAATCCAACACATCTCGACGGCGAATACTCGAAGAGGACGCAGTTCGGGCGCCGCCTGGTGAATTCGTGCTTCACCCTGGCGGTAGTCACCGGACAGTCGGTCATCGATCTCACCGTCAATGGAGTCGCAAATCTCGGCTGGGATGACGTTCGGCTTCCGAATCCGCTGTTCGAGGGCGACACCCTGTATTCGCGCAGCGAGGTGCTCGAAGCGCGAGAATCGAAGTCAAAGCCTTCGGTCGGCATCGTTCGCGTCAAGACCACGGGCTACAACCAGGAAGGCGTGACGGTGATCGAATTCAACCGTACCTTCATGGTGTACAAGCGAGGTCACGTCCCGCGCGCGCCGCGTCCCCAACAATCGTAGTCCCGCGCCCACCTCGTCCCATGCAGCAGTAGCCGGAGGCCTTCAGACCTCCGGATGTAGTACGTAGTGTCCGGCTTCAGTAGTACGTAGTGTCCGGCTTCAGCCGGACCTCAGAGATACACCCAGGTCACGCCCGCATTCTGTGGATCCAGGCGGAATGACGCGACCACCGGAAGAGCAGCGAGCTCCCGATGAAGCGCGTCCCGTATCCGTCCCGATCCCTTGCCGTGGACGACCTCAATTCGGTCGGCACCCCGACGGAGCGCCAGGTCGATCTCCTCGACGGCTCTTGCGATGGCTTCCTCGACGGTCATTCCATGGAGATCGATCCTGCTGGCAGGTGCGCTTTCGTCAGTGTCACGCCGCGCCTGCGTCGCCTGCGACTTGGCCTTCTTCGCGCGTCGACCATCTTCGGGCAGTGCGGCGAGGTTTTCTTCCCGGCATGAAACTGTTGTGTTGTCCACTTGAACGCGGTACCGCCCTCCCCGGCCCGTCGCGACGACGACTCCTTGCTTCTTGCCCAGCGCGAGGAGGATGACGCGGCTGCCCACGGAAAACGGCATCAGAAAGTGAGTAATCTTATCCGGCGCCGTCATGGCACCCTGGCTGCCTGTGCTTCCGGGCTGAAGGGGTATGGTATTGAGGTCGATCGCAACGGATAGGTCGCAGTGAAGAAGGAGAATCAGTGATGGCTTCGGTGCGCACGAGAGTATCTGTGGCCGTTGCGCTGGCCTTGTCCATAGGAGGCCTGTCGTTCACCTCGAATGCGCAGCAGGGCCAACCCGCGCCGCGTCCGCCTGCCGGCGTGCAGCCCCTACCGATCGATCTCTTCACGAGCAAGAACTTCTATCTCGATCGGAAGTACTGGGTGGATCGCCGCTATACCCGCTGCAACACGCCGCGGCAGTTGACCGACATGTGGCGCGACAATCGCCTCGGGCAGTGGGGCGATTGCAATCTCGACCGCGACGTGGCGAAGATCGTCAGCCCCTATCAATACAAGACGGCCCAGGAGCACTACGAGGCGCTGCTCGCAGAGGCGACAAAATCAGGTGGGCCGACTACCCACACCCGCCAGACGCTGCCGAACTGGGATGGCTGGTACCGCCGCGGCGCGCCGGACGAACAGTGGATCTGGGGACGCAACCTGCAGACCTCGACGATGGTGTCGTTGCTGACGCCCGAGTACCAGAAGCGGATGGTGCAGATGAACTACCACGAGGCGGTCAGCAACGCCCCGCAGTGGATGGCCGCCTTCTGCTATCCCGAGGGGCTGCTGCGCTGGTGGTCGCAATTCACCCTGGGCGGGCCCATCGAGATCATGGCCACACCAACTCAAGTGCAGTTCCTGAGCGGCATCGCGGACAATCTGCTTCGCAAGGTTTTGATCGACCGGAAGCACGTGCAACAGGTCCCTCAGTGGTACGGAGAAACGGTGGGATTCTGGAACGGAGATACGCTCGTGGCGTGGACGGCCAACGTGCAGGGATGGACGGTGTCCCACTCGATGTTCGAATTCAGCAGCGCGCTCGAAATCATCGAAGTGTTCCGGCCGAGCGCTGATGGCAAGACGATCACGGTCGAAGCGACGTTCTACGATCCGGAGGCGTTTCTCCAGCCGCTGCACATCGTCACGCCGTGGGAAAGACAGGCGGGCCCGGACGATCCGGAAACGCGGTTCACGTTCGTGGAATGTCGCGTGCAGAGCACCATCATCAACGGCCCCGACGGCAGGCCGACCCAGCTGACGTTCGTCGATGACGGCTACATTGATTACTTCGGCCGACCGTGGGCGCAAAATTGGGAGAAGCATTTCGAGCAGGGCTGGGAGAAGCCCGCCGACTGATGGACGACCGGCGCACAATGAAAACTGGATGGAGGGCGCGCTAATGCGGAAGAACGTCGTCGATCGTCGGCTGGTTGCGGGAGTGACAGCGCTGACGGCGCTTCTCTGCGCAGGAGTACTGGCGCCGGCCTACGCCCATCACTCGTTTGCGATGTACGACCAGAATCAGACGAAGACGCTCACGGGGAAGCTCACACGCTACATTCCGGGATCGAACCACGCGCAGCTCATCTTCGAAGTGCTCGGGCCCGACGGGAAGCCACAGATCGGCAAGGACGGAAAACCCGTTCAGTGGGGTGTCGAAACCGGGTCGGCGGCCGCGATGGCGCGGCGCGGGATCTCGCCCAAGACGTTTCCCGACGGCACGGTGTTCACGGTGACGCTCTTTCCACTGCGCGACGGTCGTCCATTTGGCGCAATGACCGGCGAGTTCATCAAATGCGGGGCGACGATGCCGGCGGGCGGATGCACGAAGGCAACCGGCGAGGTGCTCGTCATCGAGAACAACTAGACAGTGATCACGCCAGGTTCGCGCGTATTCGCTCACAGCCGATCCATCGGGCTCTTCACCGCCAGCGCCCCACGATTCATCACGTGCAGATACGTCATCGTCGTCCGGACGTCACGATGCCCCAGCAGCTCCTGGACCGTGCGGATGTCGTACCCGTCTTCGAGCAATGCCGTGGCAAAGCTGTGACGCATCGTGTGGGGACTCACCCGCTTCGTCAGGCCGGCCCGCCGCGCGGCCGCGATGGCCGGCTGACTTGCTCAGCGCGGCGTTTTCACTACCGCTTCAAGCAGCTTTACGAGTGTGCTGGCGCGCGCAAGCGGGCTTTCCTGCTCGAGGAGTTTCTGACGCGCGAGCGGTGCCAGCGGCAGATGCTCAGCGAGCTCGTCGACGACCTGCTCGTCCGGCACTCCGGGAGGGGGGTCGGGAAACCCGAACTGGTCGTAGAGCGCGGACATCAACGACGTCAATCGCTCGCGTTCCTGGCGCAGCGCCTCGGTTCCTCGATCGTCAAGCACTTCAGGGATCGTCTCCACACTCGCCAGGCGGTATGGCCGGCTGTTGTCCTCGCCGGTCACGCGAAACTTCACCAGGCCCCCGAGCACGATGTTGTAGCGGCCGTCGGGCAGCTGTTCGTAATCGGTAATCAGGCCGGCGCATCCAATCGGAAAGATTGGCGGCCGTCCTTCGTACTCCGACTCATGGCCGGGCTGCAGCATCACCATGCCGATGATGCGGTCGCCTTTGAGCGCGTCGGCAATCATCGCTCGATAGCGCGGCTCGAAGATATGCAGTGGAAATGCGGCGTTCGGGAAGAGCGTCGGGCTCTCGAGAGGGAAGATTGGAATCACGGCGGGAAGCCCGCTGGTGCGCGATCCGGCATTCGACCCTGCGGTCTGCGCCGACGCGACGCGCGGAAGTAACACGAGCGCTGCCAGGGCACCGACACATGCTGCCGTCGTGAATTTCATAGCCACGTAGTTTAGAGCTTCTCGTCCTTCGTTTCGCGCGTTGCCAGAAGACCCATTAACGTGAGCACGGCTGCGCCAGTGAGGTAATACCCGACAAATTGCAGCCCGTAATTGTTGGCGAGCCAGGTGGCGATGTAAGGCGCCAGCGAGGCGCCGAAAATGCCCGCCAGATTGAATGTCAGGGAGCTGCCCGTATAGCGAACTGGCGTTGGAAACAGCTCCGAGAGCACCGTGCCAAGCGGTCCGTAGGTGAGTCCCATCAGGCCGAGGCCGATGGCGAGCGTGAGCACCGCGCCCGTGGTGCCCATCACGAACAGAGGCGCCATCACGAGCCCGAACAGGCCAATTGCCACCGTTGCGGCCAGCAGCACACGGCGGCGTCCGCGCTCCGCCAACATCGCCGACACCGGAATCATCACCGCGAACGTCGCGACGCCGACCAGCTGGATTTGAAGAAACTGCTCGCGTGTAAACCCAAGGACGCTCGTTCCCCATGACAGCGTGAATACCGTCATCAGATAGAACACGACGAAAGTAGCGAGCGACAGAAGGGTGCCACTGATCACCGTTGCAGGGTACTGCCGCAAGACGACGAGCATCGGCACCTTGACGCGTGCGTGTCGATGAACAGCCGCGGCGAACACCGGCGTTTCGGTAATGGTCAAACGGACGTAGAGCCCGACAAGCACGAGAACCGCGCTCGCGAGGAACGGAAGACGCCATCCGTACGAAAGGAACTGATCGTTTCCGAGCGCGGCGCCGAGTGCGAGAAATACGGTGGTAGACATGAAGAATCCAACCGGTGCACCAAGCTGCGGAAACATGCCGTACCATGCGCGTCGGCCGGGTGGAGCGTTTTCGATCGCCAGGAGTACCGCTCCTCCCCACTCTCCGCCCAGTCCCAGGCCTTGCCCGAAGCGGCACAGCGCGAGGAGCGCAGGCGCCGCGAGTCCAATCGACTCGTACGTCGGCAACACTCCGATAGCCACAGTCGACAGTCCCATCGTCAGAAGGGCCGCGACGAGCGTCGTCTTACGCCCGACGCGGTCGCCGAAGTGACCGAACAACGCGGAGCCGACGGGACGTGCGAAAAACGCAATCCCGAAGGTGGCAAGCGACGCCAGCGTCGCTGTTGCGGGATCGGTCGCGGGAAAGAACAACGCAGGGAAGACGAGTACTGCGGCCGTGCCGTAGATATAAAAATCGAAAAATTCAATGGTGGTGCCGATCATGCTCGCGAACAGCACCTGCGCCGGCGTGTTGACGGGCCGATCGACTACCAGGTTGTCCTGCGCCATCAGATCGACGTTATCAAATCATGGTTGTCGTCGGAGTTATGAGTTTTGAGTTGGCAGTTGTGAGAAAGTCGCCTCGAATGAGGCGGGTGCTATGCTTTGGTCTTCCCTATGATTGACGCCTTCTGCCACATCCTCCCGCCGAAGTACGAAGAAACGCGATGGGCCCGCGCCGGGTCGCACGAGTTCGCCGCAGGCAGTCCCGCGCACCTGCAGTTTGTGCGCACCGGTAAAAAAGCGCCGAATTACGAGGGCTTGACCAGCCTCGAGGCGCGCTTTCGGATGATGGACGAGTTCGACGGGTATCGTCAGATCGTCAGCCTCGCAGGGCCGCCACCGGAACACATCGCGCCGAACGCCGCTGCGGAACTCGCGACCATTGCGAACGACGAGCTCGCGGAGCTGGTGGTCAAGTACCCGAAACGTTTTGCCGGCGCGGTTGCCGCAGTGCCGATGAACGATTCGGATCGCGCATGCCGCGAAATCGAGCGTGCTACGGGCAAGCTTGGTCTTTGCGCGGTACAGATTTACAGCAACCTGAATGGACGGGCCCTCGATGCGCCTGAGTTCCGTCCGGTGTTCCAGACGCTCGCCGAGCGGCGCGTGCCGATCCTCCTGCATCCGGCGCGCGGGCGGACCCACGCCGACTACGGCGCCGAAACTGAATCGAAGTACCTGATTTGGCAGGTGTTCGGATGGCCGTACGAAACCAGTGCCGCGGCAATGCGGCTGGTTTTCAGCGGGATCATGCAGGACTACCCCGACCTGAAGATACTGTTGCACCACACAGCCGCGATGATTCCGTTCTTTCATGGCCGTATGCGTTCGATGTTCGAAATGTTCGACGAGCACTTGGGGCTCGAGACGGAAGGGCGTTTGACTCGCCCTGCGATCGAATACTTCCGGCTGTTCTACGGCGACCTCGGCGCGTTTTCTTCAGGTGCCGTCAACGTTGCACGCGATTTTCTCGGCGCCGATCGGCTGCTCTTCGGCAGCGACGCGCCGTTCGATGCCAGTGGTGGCAGATCCTCGATTCGCGACTCGATCGCCGCCGTGCGCGAGTCGACGTGCACGGAAGAGGAGAAACAGAATATCTTCACGACCAACGTCGAACGGTTCTTCAATCTGGCACGTGCGTAAATGGCAGGCCGACGGACCGGCCGCTCTCATTTCGAGTTCCCGGCACTCGGAAGCCGGGCGGACGGCGCGGGCGCGGCGGCCGGGAAACCAGCTTCCGCTCATGCCCTCCCGGCCCCCGCGCGTCTAGCGGCTAGCTCGATGCGACATCCGTTCCGCGGCTCAAAACGTCAGGAGATGACACGAGACAACCAGAACGCGATGGCGGAAGACGCGCGGCAGAATCGCTCCAGCTGGTTTCCGGCTTACGCGCTGTTGTCGGCCTTGCGCACGCGCCGCCCGCCCGGCTTCCGGGTGCCGGGTGGCGGGGAGAAGTGTACCGGCCTGGCTGCGCCGTCGACGCCCGCCGACTGACTACGAGCAGCGCGGCGGGCAGGTCGACGAAGTTGGAAAGCGACTGAAGCGATTCACCGCCGCGAGTTCGGGCCGCGTGATCTCGTGATCGAGGTAGTGTCGAACTAGCTCAGGTGGTGCATGCCACGGTCGCGGTTGCAGGCAACATTGATTACTCGCGGCGGCGGCGAAAGAGTATGAGCGGCAGGAGCTTTCCCGGCGGGCGGAGCCGGCGCGGCAGGGCCGGTACGCTTCTTCCCCGCACAGACGATTGGGGATCTGAATTTTGAAGAAACTGGCTGCACGCAACGAGCATCGAAGCGAGAACTAAGACGGTGAACGACACCGCAAAGTCGCGATTCGCGAGTCCCTGGTGGGTCGTGCTGGGCGCGATGCTGGGGTTGACGGTTGCCAATGGCCCGGTGGTCTTCTTCACCTTCGGCCTGTTCCTCGGCCCGATCACGACCGAGTTCGGGTGGAACCGCGCCACGTTCTCCTCGTCGCTCCTCGTTGGTCACACCCTCGCCGCGTTCGCTTACCCGTTCATGGGCCGTGCGATCGACCGGCATGGAGTCCGTCGCGTCACCCTCACCTTCATTCCCCTGTTTGCGCTTGCAACTGCTGCTCTCTCGTTGACGCCCTCGTCTCGATTCGTGTTCATCGCACTGGCAGGTATCTGCGGTCTCATCAGCACGGGCCAGGCGCCGCCGGCGTATGCGAAGGCGGTGTCTGCATGGTTCGATGAGCGGCGTGGATTGGCGCTCGGAATCGCGATGGCCGGAATCGGTATCGGAGCCACGGTCGTTCCGCAGTTCGCGCGATGGACGATAGACGCGTTTGGATGGCGAGCCGCCTACGTCGCCCTGGGGTCGCTGACGTTTGCGGTGGCGTTTCCGTCGGTCGCGCTGCTCGTTCGCGAACCCGAGCCAATCAAGAAGGGTGACGCGCAGGCCAGGGCCCAATCCGGTTTGAGCGTTGCCGAATCGCTCAGGTCGTCGTCTTTCTGGCTGATCGCTGCTTCCGTTCTCCTCGTCGTCACGACGATCAACGGAATCGTCGGCCATCTCGTCCCCATGTTGACCGATCGCGGCCTGAACGTCGGACAGGCCACTGCGACGCTTTCGGCGGTGGGCCTATCGACCATCGCGGGGCGTCTGGCTGCGGGCTATCTACTGGATCGCTTCTTTGCGCCGTACGTTGCGGCCGGCCTCTTTCTGCTTCCGATCGTCGCAATTTCGCTGCTGACCGCAGGCGTCGCTGGACCCGGACCGGTGCTTGCGGCGATGTCCCTTGGATTCGGCCTCGGTGCCGAGGTGGACGTGATTGGCTTTCTGGTGAGTCGTTATTTCGGCCTGCGCGCGTACGGCGAGGTGTACGGCTACCTGTTTGCGATCTTCACACTCGGCACGGGGTTCGGCCCGGTGCTGATGGCGATCTGCTTCGATATGACGCGGTCTTACGACGTTGCGCTCATCGGCCTGGCCGGCGCGCTGATCGGCGCCAGCATTCTGGTATCGCGCCTTGGACCGTATCGGTTTCCGGCGCAGCGCGGCGGAGCGAGGGCCGCGGTCTCATCCCATCAGGTCGTACGCACCCCGCACGGCATCTGATCCCGGAAACACCCGGCCGGCCTGCGCGGGCGTGAGATCGAACGTTGCTGCGATCGCCGCCTTCAACACAGCGCGCGTGTCCAGCGTCGGCTTCAGGTCGCGGCCTTCGAACAGTGCACCGTCGCCCAGTCCGGGCCAGTCAGAAAACACGGCCGATCGCTTTACCGTAGGGCCGACGATAAATCCTGCTCCTGCGGTGCCGTGGTCAGTTCCGCGGGTGCCGTTCGGCCGAGCGGTGCGCCCGAACTCGGTCATGATGATCATCGTCGTGCTCGTCCACGCGGGTCCCATTTCGGTTCGGAACTCCATTACGCCTTCGGCAAGCTGTCCGAGTAGCCGATCCAATGCGCCTCCAGCGAGTCCCTGGTTCGCGTGTGTATCCCACCCGCTGAATTCCATCGCAGCGATGTTAGGTCCGTCAGCCTGGCGCATGATGCGTGCGGCGGCGCGCATCATCGGCGTGATTCCGCCGCGCCTGGCGCCACGGCCTGCTGCCGATTCTTCGCCCACCATCTCCTTCTGTTGCAGCGCGGCCTCGAAACGCCCGTGAAGGACGTTATCCGCCCGATAGAGTGTGCCCAGTCGCTCCAGGTATTCATCGTCCACGACGCCGAGTTGTACAGGCGACCACGTCTGCACGTCGAACGAACCGCTCATGGATCGTGGCAGTCCCGCCGCAATCGCGATCCCCGAGCGCTTGCCCGGCATTGTCTGCAGCAGTCTGTTCAGCCAGCCATCCGACGACCCGACGGGGCGATCGAGTCCGGTTTCGAGAATCGCCTGGCCGTCGAAATGGCTGCGCGTCCGGAAGGGGATGGCCATTGCATGCAGCACGACCAGCTCGTCGCTCTGCCACGCGTCGCGCAATGGCGCCAGGCCGGGTGCGAGCCCGAATAGATCGTTCAGCTCCACCAGTTCCGTCGGCTGAAACGCGAGCGCGCCGCGCAGCGACTCGTACCGCGCGTCGCCGTACGGCACGACTGCCGCCAGCCCGTCGAACCCGCCGCGCAGCAGCACGAACACCAGCCTGCCGTCGTGGCGCACCTGTGCGAACGTGACACGCGGAAGCACAAAGGTTGCGAGGCCGCCGTAACACATGTTCCTGACAAACGTGCGGCGGTTCATGTTCACCTCCACTGGAACGCGGGGCCGGCGACTCCGAGCGCCACTCGATCGGCGGAAGAAATGGTGCGGTCCGCCAGCACCTTTCGCACCGGGTCGCCTTCCGTGACATCAACGGCGTCGAGCAGTACCCCTGGGTCGTCGCGAATCCGAAGCCGACGAGCGAAGGTGCGGGCCAGCTCCGCACGATTCAACAATGAGTCGGGGTCGGCCCACTCCTGCGTCGAATCGCCGAAGCCTTTTGGCGCCTGCGGCGCCCACAAGGGCTGACGCAGCTGACGCAGGACGCCGACGGTCATCTCGCCGGACGAATCCACCTCGAACGCACGCAGCACTGCCACCAGCCAGTCTTGCGGCGGCCGGAATTTCCGGTTGCTCGCGTCCCACGCCTCGGGCAACTCGATCAATGCGCGTGAGACTGCCCTCAGATCGCCCCCGCTTTCGCGGAACACTCGAGCTATGCGTTCAACGGCAGCTGAGGGCGGATCGTCGGCAACGAAATGTGTGACGAGCTTCGTCGCGACGAATTGCGCCGTCGATGAATGGCGACACAAGTCGCGGATCACGCGCTCTCCCTGTGCGACACCGTCCTCGCGGTAGCGAGATCCGAGTACCGTCCTCGCTCCCGGCTCGTGCAGTGCGTCCTGAAACTGAAAATCGATGACATCGTCCCCATCGCGATCCGCGGACGTGCGTTGAAGCTGGCCGCGCGTCGAGGCGCGACGCATCGCACGACGACCTGGACCGAGCAGACCGGCGATGGTCCAGCCCGTCAGGATCCGCGCGAGCTCCTGGACATCCTGCTGCGTGTAGCCACCGTTTACGCCCAGCGTGTGCAATTCGAGCAGCTCACGTGCGTAGTTTTCGTTGAGCCCGCGGGAGGTTCTTTGGCGGCGTCCGAGTTGAGCCGCGCGCGAGCTCGGGCCGATCGACTGGAAGTTGTCGAGGTAAATGAGCATCGCGGGATGTTTCGCGGAGGCGAGCACCATGTCCTCGAACTTGCCGAGGACGTGAGGCCGAATCACATCCCGTTCGTAGCTTCCTGCCAGCGGCGCGACCAGCACTTTGGCGGCGGTCGAAACGCACAGGTGATTCGACCAGAACGCGACGAGACGCTCGAGAAATGGACGGCCGCTCGTAACGCGACTTTCCACAGCCGCTCTGCCTTCAGCGAGAGCGATTTCAACGAGCCGCCGCCGCGCCATCTGACGCTGTTGCGGGTCCGCCTGGCCTGGCTGACGGAAACCGCGGATCGCTGCGGCGATTGCGGAGGGAGACGCGAGCGATGGCGCTTTCTGCACGGGCGGCCCGGCCTCGAGCTGAGCGCGCAGCCACCCGCGGGGATCGTCGATCGTCCGGGATTCACCCCTGCGCGCACCCAGGCCGAATCGGTTCAGCGCCCGAAGCTTGACGTCCATATTCGGACTGTAAACCCGGTGGCTCCCTGTGTTGCTGTGAAAAAACGGTGACAGCTCAAAACCGCACACCTTTACATCTCCAAACCAGTGTGGAGCAAGTGAGCAATGCTCATTTGCTGCGGAAAGTAAGAATCACGGGGCGCTTGCGTGAAGCTCATTGACCGGACGGAAGCGCGGGTGATATCAGGTGGGCAATTGCGATCGATGTTGCTCAGCTGGCCCGATGATCTTGCGGAGGCGCGCCGGTCTGTAGGTTTGAATCGAACGCGAGGAGGCACGACATGAGCGCCGGCAATCATTCACGAAAACTCTTTGTCAATCTGCCGGTTCGCGATTTGAAGAAGTCGAGGGAGTTTTTCTCCACCTTGGGCTTCCACTTCAATCCGAAATTCAGCGACGACAACGCCGCTTGCATGATCGTCAGCGACGAGGCGTACGTCATGCTCCTGCTCGAGCCGTTCTTCAAGACGTTCACCAGACGCGGCCTGTGCGATACCACCAAGCAGAGTGAGGGACTCTTCGCACTCTCGTGCGAGAGCAGGGCCGAAGTGGACGAAATGGTTCGCAAAGCCGTCGCCGCCGGGGGACAGCACGCGATGGATCCACAGGATCAGGGCTTTATGTACGGCTGGAGCTTCTACGACCTCGATGGACATCACTGGGAGGTGTTCTGGATGGACCCCCGGGCTGTTCAATAGATCAAGTCACAAGGCACAAGTCACAAATCAACGACGAAAGACCAAAGACCAAAGACCAAAGACCAATGTGGAGGCTTCGATGAGCGGCGTACGCGTACTGGTCGGGACGAAAAAAGGCGCGTTCGTACTGACGTCTGACGGCAAACGCGCAAAGTGGGACATCGACGGCCCGCACTTCGGCGGGTGGGAGATGTACCACATCAAGGGATCGCCAGCCGACCCGAATCGACTGTACGCATCGCAATCGACAGGCTGGTTCGGGCAGCAGATGCAGCGCTCGAGCGATGGCGGCAAGACCTGGGAAGCCGTCGGCAATAAGTTCGAGTACGAGGGGATGACAGGCACTCACCAGTGGTACGACGGCACGCCTCATCCGTGGGAATTCAAACGGGTCTGGCATCTCGAGCCGTCGCTGACCGACCCGGACGTCGTCTACGCGGGTGTCGAGGACGCGGCGCTGTTTCGAACGGAAAACGGGGGCAGCACCTGGCAGGAGCTTCGCGGGCTGCGCAACCATGGATCGGGCTCGAAGTGGGCGCCAGGCGCTGGCGGATTGTGTCTTCACACGATCCTCATCGATCCAACGAACCACGATCGCATCTACATTGCCATTTCAGCCGCAGGCGCATTCCGCAGCGACGACGGCGCGAAGAGCTGGCGGCCGATCAACCAGGGTCTGCGCTCGCAGTACATCCCTGATCCGACCGCCGAAATCGGCCACTGCGTGCACCGCATCGCCATGCACGCGTCACGGCCGAACGTGCTCTTCATGCAGAAGCACTGGGACGTGATGCGGAGCGACGACGCCGGCGAATCATGGCGGGAGGTGAGCGGAAACCTGCCGACTGATTTCGGCTTCGTCATCGACGTCAACACGCACGAGCCGGAAACAATTTATGTCGTTCCCATCAAAAGCGATTCCGAGCACTACCCGCCCGACGGCAAGCTGCGTGTCTATCGGAGCCGTACTGGCGGAGACGAATGGGAGCCGCTCACGAAGGGTCTGCCGCAAAGCGACTGCTACGTCAACGTGCTGCGGGATGCGATGAGTGTGGATTCGCTGGAGCCGTGCGGTGTGTATTTCGGCACGTCCGGCGGCCAGGTGTATGCGTCGGCCGACGCTGGAGACAGTTGGGCCCCGATCGTACGCGACCTGCCGCCGGTGCTCTCGGTGGAAGTTCAGACGCTGGCGTCTCGACCGTGATTGGAATGAGCGGGACATTCGGCCTGACCTTCATAGGGCTTCGCTGCCCGCAACGTAAGTGACCACCAGCATGATTCGGGTCGTGCTGCCACAGCATCTGCAAACGCTGGCGCGTGTCGGCAGCGAGATCGCCTTGGAAGTGACGGGTCCGGCGACGCTGGGTTCACTCCTCGATGCGCTCGAGGAGCGCTATCCGGTCTTGTGTGGCACCGTCCGTGACCATACCACTCAGAAGCGCCGCGCGTTCGTCCGGTTCTTTGCCTGCGAGGAAGACATGTCGCACGAGTCCTCCGACACGCCGTTGCCCGCGGCCGTCACATCCGGCGCCGAGCCGTTCCTCATCGTCGGCGCGCTTGCCGGAGGCTAAATCAATTGCAGATTTCAGATTGGTTGGTCGATTTTCAATCTGCAATTTCTACCCCTTGAGCCTCGGAACCAGCCGCTCGGCCTCCGCCGCGGCGGCACTTACCGTGGTCGTACGCGGATTTCCACGATCTTCTCTGAGGGGATCGGCACTCCCTCACGCGTCGCCGGTTGGTATCGCCACCTCCGAGCCCAGATGAGCACGACCCGATCGTACTCCGGGTGAATCGACCGCTCGATCGTTGCGGCAGTGACTTTTCCCGTCTCATCGATCGCCACTTTGACCGCTCCACCGAGCTCACGTCGCTGGGCAAAAGGGTCGCGCGGCTGCCAGGATGGAAGCGTATGTTGAATAACTGCAGCCGGTATCACAGCGGCACGACTGGCCGGAATGGCGGCGGCTGCAGCGACACCGGGTGCCCGAGGCAGTGCCACTTGTAGAGCTGGTGCTGGAGTCGACGCCGCGACAAGCTCCACGAATCCTGCCGCGACGACTTTGAGATCGGTCAAGGTGTTCCCTGACAGCACGGGATCGTCGATCAGACGAACGAGGTTTTCGAATTCGCCTCGTGCGCGATCCCGATTCCCCTCGCTGAAGGAACGTTTCGCCTCGTCGAACCTCGATTGAATCATCGATGGCAGCACTCTGCGCCGGACATCTGAGAACAGATTGACGACGCGAGGGGAGACGTCCGCTTCGTCTGGTTTGAAGAAGGGGTCGGCCTCGATCGCAGCCGCGGCCGCGCGCTCGGCGTCGGCCGTGCGCCCAAGCGCGAGCAGGCACATCGCCCGATACTGATTCTTTTCCAGTGTCGACGATGAGCCGCCGGAGGATTCGAGGAGCTTGAGGGCCCCTTCGTAATTGGCGTCCGCGTAGAGCGTCTTTGCCCGGGCCAACGCGTCCTGTCCGGCAGCCGTGCCCACACCGCTCATCAACGCCAGCGCCACAAGGGTGATGATTCGTGCCGTCATGAAACCTCTCGAGGCACCGGGTCTCCCATTACTTGCTCGCGCGGAGATCAACAGCAATCCTCGCAGGTTCCTTCAGCGTCACCAGCACCGACGCCTTGCGTTCGCCGAGACTGGGATGGCGGAAGATCACCTCATGGCGGCCGATCGGCCGCGAAGCATTGCCGATAGGCGTTTGGCCGATGCGCTCGCCGCCGATCCATATCTCGGCCCACGGCTGCGCGTTGATTGACAAGGGGGCCCACGGAAGCGCGAGCCGCACCGTGGTCGTCGCGCCCGGGTTCACCGTCACCGTCTGCGTCGTCCGGAACCCAAGCTCCTCGCTCACGAATTCGAGCGAGTGCCGGCCGACCGGCAGCATCAGTCGATCGACGTCGGTGATCCCAATCAACCGTCCGTTTTCCAAAATCTGAAACGACGCCGGTACGTCGGGCGTTACCCAGCCCGCCATCGTCCCGCGTGGCATCGTAATCACCAGCAACGCCACGGCGCCAGGCCCGAGCCGAATCTGTCTCTGAACGGTTCCACGCGAAAACCTGGCAACGACTGTATGGGTTCCCGCCGTGAGATCCGTGACGTTAACTGGAGAGGGGCCTCGTTGGCGTCCATCTACCGAAATGGCGGCCTTCACGGGCTCGGTGACAATTTCCATCGTGCTCAGGGCGGGCTTCGCCCCGGCGGGGGCGTCCGGCGCCTCCGCGGGTTGCAGCGTCAGCGTCACTGTTTCAGGATCCAATGTGGTCACGTTCGCAGACGACGCTGATGTCTGGAGCGCCCACATCACCACGAACGGGACCTGGATCAGCGCAAGCGCGGCAAAGCCGATGAGAAGCCAGGTGCGCCGCCGCGCCTGGGCCTTGCGCAGCATCTCGCGTTCGATCGGCGCCAGAGCGTCTGCGCGGGTCTGCCATGAGACAGCCGCACGCGGTGGCGGGGGCAGTTGACGCCTGATTGCAGGGTCATGGAGGGGGGGAGGCGACGCGGGGGCTGACCTCCGGGGGGAATCGGCTTCGCGCTCATACTGGGCGAGCGGATCCTCACTGTCGGGAGGAACTGTCGATTTAGACATCGGGGCGGGGACGCCGAGGCGCCAAGCGAATGACATACCAGCGAGCCTCGTGACTTTTCGTGCAAAACAAGGGAATGGCGGGAACTCTCGCAGAGAAGTCTGACCGAAGGCGCAGTTTGTTCTTCCTCGCGAACGCGTCCGTTCTCAGATTGACCAGGTCCTGTCGCGGGTGTATCGTCGCGCCAGGCTGCTGGAGGGTCAGAGAATATGCCGAGACGAATTTCTTACCCTGGAATCATCGGCGTTGGCCTCGCCGCGTTTCTCATCGCGTCTGCGGTCGGAATCGGCGCGGTCCAACTCACGGGTGAAGCGGTCCGTATTGACGCCGACGATATTGGCGGCGTTGTGAGCGGCCCGCGGGGACCCGAAGCCGGCGTGTGGGTGATTGCGGAAACACGCGACCTTCCCACGAAATTCGTGAGAATCGTCGTGACCGACGATCGTGGCCGCTACGTCGTGCCCGATCTTCCGAAGGCTTCCTATGACGTCTGGGTGCGCGGCTATGGGCTCGTCGATTCGGCGAAGGTACAAGCAAGTCCCGGCAGACTTCTGAACCTCACAGCGGTGCCCGCGCCAAACCCGCGAGCTGCCGCGGAGTACTACCCCGCCTCGTACTGGTATTCACTTGCGCAGCCGCCAGCCAAGAACGAATTTCCCGGCACCGGCGCCAGGGGTAACGGCATCGCAGAGGGCATGAAGACGCAAGCCGACTGGCTCGCCGAGATGCGGTGTGGGGCTTGCCATCAAATCGGCACCAAAGCTACTCGCGAATTTCCCAACAGTCTGGGCGCGTTCGATTCGTCCGCCGCGGCATGGGAGAGGCGGCTTCAGTCGGGACAGATCGGCGGCAACATGAGTGCGACGCTCACGCGATTTGGCCGGGGCCGCGCGCTCGCCATGTATGCGGACTGGACCGATCGCATCGCCGCCGGCGAGGTCCCTCAGTCTCCACCCCGCCCGCAGGGCGTCGAGCGGAATGTGGTTGTGAGCATGTGGGACTGGAACACGGATAAGGGATTCGTCCACGACACGATTTCCACCGACAAGCGCAATCCGACCATCAATCCCAACGGCCTCGTCTACAGCATTTCGCGATTCAGCGCGCCAGAGATGAACATCCTCGACCCGGTGCGCCACACCGCGACCGGTGTGACGGTGCCCGTCCGCGATCAGGACACCGCGTACTCCACACCGCAAAAGATCCTGCAGCCTTCGCCGTACTGGGGTGACGAGATCATCTGGTCGAGCAAGCCCAGTCTGCACAATCCGATGATGGACAGCACCGGACGCGTGTGGCTGACGCATGCGATCCGCGGGAGCGAGAATCCGGCTTTCTGCAAGGAGGGATCGAGCCATCCGTCCGCGCAGCAGTTCCCGCTTGCCGAAAGCGCGCGGCATCTCTCCTTGTACGACCCCAAGACGAAGCAGTTCAAGTTCATCGACACCTGCTTCAATACCCATCACCTTCAGTTCAGTGAGGACGCGAACAACACGCTCTGGTTCAGCAGCGGGAACTCCGCCGGGCGCCAGGCTCTGGGTTGGTTCAACACGAAGCTGTACGACGAGACTGGTGATAGCGTCCGAGCTCAAGGCTGGACGCCGTACGTCGTCGACAGCAACGGCAACGGCAGGCGCGATGCGTATGTAGAGCCCGGTCAGCCGGCGGACCCCACGAAGGACACGCGCATCCAGGGCGGCAGCTACGGCGTGATTCCCAATCCGGTCGATGGATCGATCTGGACCGCAGCGCCCGGCGTCCCCGGTGCCATCATTCGCGTGATGCCGGGACCGGATCCGACGAAGACCGCGCTTACGGAAATTTATGAGCCGCCGTTCAACAACCCGCGGTCCAAGGTGAGTGCGTACCTTCCGCGCGGGATCGATGTGGATCGCAATGGCGTCATCTGGACCGCTCTGGCTGGCAGCTCACACCTTGCAAGCTTCGATCGGCGCAAGTGCAAGGTGCTCAACGGTCCCACTGCTACGGGGCAGCATTGTCCGGAGGGCTGGGCGCTGTATTTGACGCCCGGGCCGAACTTCAAAGGCGTCACCGACGAGTCCAACGCCGACATGCTCTATTACAACTGGGTGGACCAGTTCGACACCCTCGGGCTCGGCAGGAACACCCCGATTGCGACCGGCTCGTATTCCGACGCGCTGCTGGCTCTCTCCGGCGGGAAGTTCGTGGTCATGCGCGTTCCGTATCCGATGGGGTTCTATCACCGCGGTGTCGAGGGACGCATCGACGACCCGAAGGCGGGGTGGAAGGGCCGCGGGCTGTGGGCGAACTACGGCAGCTACAACCCGTGGCACTACGAAGGCGGGAAGGGCACGACGAGCAAGGCCGTGCATTTCCAGGTTCGTCCTGATCCCCTCGCCAAGTAATTCGTGGGCCGGGCCCGGACCGCCGAAGCTTTAGCGGAGGCTGGTTCGGATCCGGCCATCTGATACAGGACGTCCAATGCTCGCCAGACGAACCGTGCTCTTCACCCCGCTTGCCGCGCTCGCCGCGCGCACTGTCGCTGCGGCACAGGGACAGGGGACATCGACGGCGCCCGGCAAGATGGTTCTGGCGCTTCACCAGAACACGTCAGCGGGGGCGGGCTATCGCGGATCGCTGGAGGGCTGGGCTCGCGCCGGCATCAGGGACGTCGAGCTCACCGCGGCGCTCCTGGACGATTTCCTGAAAACCGATTCACTCGCCGCGGCTCGGCGCGTGGTCACCGATTCAGGCCTGACGCCGGTCTCGGCAGCCTGCGGCGTGCAGACGCTTTGGGAACCGCATCCCGACAACGCCAAGTCGCTTGACGAGCTCAAGCGCCGGTGCGAGATGTTCGCCACGCTCGGGCTGACCCGCATCTATGCCCCGACGGGAACGATGCAGAAGGTGGCCGAAGACGACTACAAGATCGGCATCGAGAACATGCGCAAGGCCGCCGAGGTCGCGCGCCAGTTCAAGTTGATCATGATGGTGGAATTCGTGCGCGCCTCGACCTTCATCTCGACGCTGCCTACTCTTCTCAGGATGACGCGTGCTGCGGCGCAGCCGAATCTGGCGCCCCTGCTCGATTTCTATCACTTCTGGTCGGGGCTCAATAAGCTGGAGGATCTCGACCAGCTTCGGGCCGGCGAAATCGGCCACGTGCACTTTCAGGATGTCCCTGATGTTCCGCGCGAGCTGCTGGACAACACAACGCGGTTCATCCCCGGCGACGGCGGAGCGCCGTTGAACACGATTCTCCGCAAGCTCGTCGACAAGGGATACGCAGGTCCGCTTTCGGTGGAGCTCTTCCTGCCACGGTTCCAGAAGGGCGACCCCTTCGAGGTAGCACGCGAGATCAAGCAGAAGTCCGAATCGGTGATGCGTCAGGCGCGCGTGCTGTAACGGGCGCTCGCACGAGCGCGGTCGAGCAGCAGCTCGCGCTCGAGCCGCGTGCGCCGATCACATCACCTCGCTTTCGGCTGGCGCAACCCTGGGCGCGCAGAGCGCGCCAGGCGGTCTCTTTTCCAGATAACTCCGTACCGAGCTCAACGTGCGCGTCACCGATTCGCGGGCAATCCGGCTGATGAGCGGCTCCGCCATGGACCGGACAAACCACGGCACGTCGCGGCTGAGAGAAATCGACTCGAGGTCGATGCGGACGTCGCTGCCCATTTGGCTGTAACGCCAGTACGAGTTCAATCGCCACAGGAAACCACGGTCGGCACCGCCCTCTTCAGCGATTTTCGTCGAGATGCTGCGGCTCGTCGCCAGCGCGCGGGAGTGCCGCTCGAAGACGACGTCATGCTCGGTGTCGTAGACGACCGAGATGATCGTTCTACGAACGAGCTTCAGGTAAATACGAAGGGCGTTGCCATTTCTACTCAAGACCCGGGACTCGAGGACGTCGTCTTGAGGGGGTGGTGTACCCGGATTCATGAGGGCGTTGACGACCTGATCTACGGTGACGTGGCGAACGAGCGTTGAGCCGCGCCAGTGGTGAATCGTTCCGCCGGCAATATCAATCGCCCTGCCGTCGGGCGCGCCGTGGCAGCAGGTGCCGCTGCATTCGTGCAGGTGAGAGGTCGCTCTCCGGACATAACGATTCCACTCCGTGACCGTTGACGGCGTGAGCTCGATCGCTGTCGCGGGCAGTGGCGCGACGGTGCTGAGCATGGCGGCCAGAACAAGAGCACCGCGCATCATGCGGCCGTGCAGTTGCCAACGCGCCGCGGACGGCGCTCGGCGGAATACAGGTAACGAGTATTGCGAACGGCCGATGCGACGAAGACGACAACGAGTGCTGCCGAGGCAATTGCGGCGCCGACATCAAACAGAGCGATCGGACCGAAGCTGCCACCGAGCACCGAGGGGTCGTAAGCGGCTCTGATGGCGCCTGCGGCGATCACGATCCTGAGCTCCGTGGGACCAAAGCCGAGAAATGACATGCGAAAGACGCCGCGGGTATGCGTGGCGAGGTACGTCTCCGCTGACACAAGGAGATATGCGGCCAGCAGCACCGCCGCCAGCAGCGGACTCATGAGACCCGAGACCGCGAGCCCTGCCGTCAGGCATGCCGTCCCTGCCAGATCGATGACGTGATCGACGTAATACCCGTAGCGCGGACGCTGCTCGTCGCGAACACGTGCGAGTGTTCCGTCCAGGCTGTCGCCGAACCAGTTGGCTGCCAGCGAAAGGACAACGCCGGCCGCGGCCCACGGCGTCAGCCGGAACGCGGCAAAGGAAAGTCCCGCGGCACACATTGCCGTCAGACCCAGCGCCGACAAGTGGTCCGAGTTGATCCCGGCGGGCATCCGGCGCGCCAGCCAAATGAGGAGGCGCTTCTCCCGTTGAGCCAGAAGACTGTGGTTCTCGCGTACATGAGGTGCCGGGTTGGACATCTTTCCCTCCTGACCTGGAATGCGAAAAAACCAGGCCTCAGGGCTCAGGCCATAGGCTCGCCGCCCAAAGCCCGTGCACATCCGGCAGTAGCGCGCAGGCTTAAGCCTGCGCCCTACGATTTAAATGAGGCCGAGGTCGTGGCTGGTTCGACGAGCAGCCTGGTGAGGGCGAGGCCGACGCCAAGCGCCAGCGTCAGCACGCTTGCCACGGGCCGAATGTCGGCGAGGAGCAGCCCGTCGATTGCGAGCGCGACGGCAAGCGAGAGATCGGCTGCGAACAGCACAGGGACGGCGCGCTGCAGCTCCGCAGCGAACCGGGACGAGTTCACGCGTTCGGCAAACAGCAGGTGTCCGCGAAATATGCCGCCGACGGTGGCGATGATGCTGGCCGCGAAGAAAAGAACGCCGGCCGTACCGGGTTGCCATTCCTTGATCTGCCACGTGAGTCCGCACGCGATGAAATAGAGCGCGATGACGACAAATTGATGTGTTCGCCACCACGCGGTCATGGGACGGGAAGGCGGACCCGCACGATCCACGTCTCCAACGATTTCGGCTGCCGATGCGTAACGGTCGTTCGGCGACGTAGAGAGTGAACGTTCGATGACCTTGACGATCGAAGCAGGCAAATCCGAGCGCCGGCTTTCGATCGGGTCCATGGCGCCGTCGAAAATGCGACGAATTTGAGCTGCCGCTGTGGGCGCGTCGAACGGGTGGGCGCCGGACGCGTACTCGTAAAGGAGAACGCCGAAAGCCCACACGTCGGCGCGCGCGTCGGCGCGCTGTCCGTTGAGCTGCTCGGGTGACATATATGCGGGCGTTCCCATGAGGGCACCCGGCTGCGTGAGGAACGCGTCGCGGTCGCCAGCGGGTGTTTCTATCCGCGCAAGACCGAAATCGACGATCTTCAGCTGGCCGTCACGCGTCCGCATCACGTTCTCGGGCTTCAGGTCGCGGTGCGTGATGCCGCTGTTGTGCGCGTGCGCCAGAGCTCTTGCCAACTCGCGGGCGAGACTGACGACTTCATTTGCGGCAGGCTGCCGCTCTTTGATCTCAGCTCGAAGCGTGTGGCCGTCGACGAATTCGCTCGCGATATACAGCTCTCCATCGAACTCTTCGAGCGCATACACGGTGCAGATACCGGGGTGGGAGAGTGCGGCGGCAGCACTCGCTTCGCGCCGCAGCCGCTCGCGATGTGACGGATCGGCAGTGAGGTCAGGTGAGAGCGCCTTCAGCGCCACCCGGCGGCCCAGACGCTCGTCGTTCGCAAGGTAGATACGTCCCTGACCTCCACCGCCGATGTCGCGAACGATCCGGTACTGTCCGAGAACCTGTCCCGGTTCGAGCGGATGATCGTCGGCGATGAACTCCGCCAGCCTCTGGCCCGCCGGGTTGTCGAGGAAGGATCCGGCGCCCGCATGATGCTGGATGAGCGAGAGCACCTCTTCGCGCAGTTGCCAGTCGTCGACGCCGTTACGGTCCAGCCACGCCGGCACATCCGCGGGCTTTTCCTCGAAGGCGCGTTCGAAGAGCTCGCGCACGCGCTGCCAGCGCTCTCCGGCATTCATCGCGTGTTGCTGAGCTCCCGAAACAGCCAGGCGCGCGCGAGTGCCCAGCGCCGCTTTACCGTCGCAGGTGACATGCCGAGCGCCTCAGCAGCTTCCTCGATGGCAAGCCCCGCAAAATAGCGCAACTCCACGATCTTTGCCTGCTCCGGATCGATCTGTTCGAGCCGCGTGAGTGCTTCGTCCAATGCGGGCAGCATTCCATCCTCCTGCACGCCTCGTATCAGCGACTCCGTCAGCGACACACGATCCAGCCCGGCCCATCGCTTCTGAGCGCCCCTTGCGCGTGCGCGTTCCACGAGGATCTGCCGCATCGATCGCGCGGCGATGGCCAGGAAATGATTGCGGTCCGTCCACGGAGCGTCGGCCTTCGCAAGTCTCAGGTAGGCTTCGTGGACCAGCGCCGTGGCCTGCAGCGTCTGTCCAGGACGTTCACGTCGCATGTACGCCGCCGCGAGGCGTCGAAGCTCGTTATAGACCTCTGGAAGAAGGTCGCCGGCGGGGCGCCGGTCATGGCCGGAGGACACGCTGGCACGAATTGTAGCTGTGAGGTGACGTTCTGAACCACGAAGGTCACAGCGCGGCATGATTTGGTTGCGGCTATGCCGCGCTGTGACCTTCGTACTTTCGGGTTTTCGTGCCTACGTCGTCGGCGTGATGCCCCAGGCGATCTTGAAGTTCTCGAACGGCACCACGCGGCCGTGCACGGGTGCGATGCGCGCCGGGTTGAGCTTCAACTGCTGAATCTTGTCCCACATTTGCAGTGCGAACTCGGGTCCACGCTCAGGGGTTTTGATTTCACTCCCTGCCGGCGGGTTGTAGCCGTCTCCGTACATCAGAATGCGTTCCTTCGGCAGATAGGCAATGAGCTGCCCTGTGTGATGCCTGCTGTTGTCGAGGAAGTACAGCTCGAGCGTCCGCGTGCTGTCGGACATCACCCTCTTGTCGGCTACGCCTTCGATGGTGGCCGCCTTGGGTGACTTGGCCAGCAGGTCCTGCTCTACCGTCCACGGCCGGGCCCACACCTTCTCGTAGAACGCCTTGTTCGAATCGTGTGTGATGACCGTGATGCCCTGGGCCACGTACGTCCGCAGCCCGCCGGCGTGATCGTAGTGCGCATGCGTGTTGACGACATACCGGAGCGGCTTGTTGGGCACGGTCTTCGCGATGGCTTCGTTTGCTGCGAGCGAACGCGCTTCGCTCGTCGGTCCCTCGAGCATCACGATGTGATCCGCAAACTCCACGGCGAGGCTCCGCGTATTCGCCGCGTTAATCGACCACAGTCCATCCGCGACCTTCTCCACGGTTGCAGTCACCGGTGGGGGCGGTGGGGCAGAGGCGACATTGGCCGGCACTTCAAGCGAGACCGGAGCGTTCGGTTTCACGTCGGTGATGTTGACGTCGAGCGTCTCAAAGCCGTCCTGCTTCTCGACGATGTGCCGCGGGAACTGGACTCCACCGAAGTCGGCGTAGTCCGAATACGTGATCTCCACTGGAACGTCGCCCACGACCGAGTTTGAGAAGGTGTATTCAACGCGATCGACGAGATTCTGATCGTTGAGCGTCACCTTCACGTCCCGGTCCTCGACCTTGAAGGTCACGACGTTGCCGTCGGCGGTGGCGTTGGCGGCGAGCGCTGCTTTGATCACACCGTGCGGGGTGAGCCACAACTGACGAAGGCGATCGCTGACGGCGCCAGGGTTAGGCGCCGGTTGTGCGCCCCCTTCACTCCACGCGAATTTGCCGCTGACGACCTGGGTGGTCCGCTGATCGATTGCGAAGGGCTGGGCGCCGCCGCCACGTGGCGGGTTCTCCCCTTGAGCGCGCAGCATGTCCATCCGCATCGCGGGCGCCTGGTAATTGATCGCCACGTCATACGTCTTCACGACGAATCGCGGCCAGGGTGTGCCAGGGGCGGCAGCCTGGCCGAACGCGAAGTTGGATCCGCTGCCGGAAAACTGAATCGAGTTGAGCTGCGTCGCGCCCATGGCTTCGGCGGCCGCCGCGACCCCCGTCTGGCGCGCGCAGCCGGAGACGGCGACCGCCACGGCGACGCCGACGACCAACATTCGAATGGTGTGCATGATCGGGCTCCTTGTTTGTGCGGCTCTGAACCCCAAAAGGGCGAGGAGGCCTTGAAAGCTGAGGGGGCATGGTGATGCATGTCAGGAATTAGGTCAATGGCTGGGTTGAACGATGCTCTTCCGACCTGTGCCGGGCTATCCGGCCCGCCCCTCCTTCGGCGGAGCTCGAAGACACTTCAAACAGAGGAAGCAGCATGTCTGGTACTGCGTTGGCATCTCAATGGTTTGTGGCCGTTGCGACGAGGTGTCATACGGCCGACGTCTGAACAGCTGTTCTTTAATGCGGTTAACTGCGAGGTTCCCATGACTTCATTTGAAGCAGTAATGTCCCATTCCTGGTGGGCCGTTCTGATACGAGGCATAGCGGCGATTGCCTTCGGCGTAATCGCGTTTCTCTGGCCGGGCGTGACGCTGGCGGCATTGGTCCTCCTCTTTGGCGCATATGCCTTTATAGACGGTATTGCGGCGATCGTCCTCGGCATCCGCGAGCACGGTGAGCGAGAACGGTGGTGGGCCGAGCTCATCGTCGGGCTCGTCGGCGTGGCTGCCGGGATCGTCACCTTTTTGATGCCGGGCATCACGACTCTGGCCCTGCTGGTGGTGATTGCGAGCTGGGCGATTGTGCGGGGTGTGTTCGAAATCGCCGCGGCCATCCGACTCCGTCACGCGATCGAAGGGGAGTGGCTGCTGGGGCTCGCTGGGGCGCTCTCGATTGCTTTCGGCGTCCTGATGTTCCTCTTCCCGGGCACAGGCGCGCTCGCGGTCGTGTTGTGGATAGGTGCCTTCGCGTTCGTGTGGGGGATCACGCTCGTTGCCCTCAGCTTCCGCGTCCGCGGGATGGCACGAGCCGTCCATGCATGACGCGAACCTCGGGTAGGCCGGGCGACATTCGCCGGGCCTATCCGGCTGCGTAGTTTCCCTCTCATTCCTCCAGCGAAAACGTCGCTCCGACCGTACTTCTTCGTCCGTCCGAAGAGGAACGTCCTCGAGGTTTGCGTGTCGATATACTTACGCACCGAAAGTGGCCTTTACGCAAACGGTGACGATCATGAATCGCGCAATGTTCATCTGCAGCTCGACGCTGCTGGCGCTTTCAACCGCACTGCTGTGGGGCTGTGCGGCGCAATCTCCTGACACCGAAACGCAAGCAGCCGCGGCTGATACGACCCGGCCAGCCTCGCATCCCGAACAGGCCTTGCTCGAGGATCTCGCCCTGGCCAACCGCATCCTGGCGCGGGAAGCGGCCATCCTGGACGCCCAGGGCCACGTGACCGCACGCAGCCTGGTCAATCCGAATCACTACTACATTGCGCGCTACCTGTCGCCCGGCGGTGTCACGGCGAGCGACTTCATCGAAAACGATCTCGACAGCATGCCGGTGCACGGTCCGCGTAACGATCAGGCTCGCGAGATTTACCTTCATGGTGAAATCTTCAAGGCCAGGCCCGATGTGATGGCCGTCGTGCATGCCCATACGCCGGAGTTCGTCGCGTTCGGCATGAGCTCGGTACCGCTTTGGAACGGCGGCTCCGCTGCGCCAGTGTGGGATATTCGTCAGTTCAACAAGGGCCGGTCCGGAATCGTCAATACCCCGGAGCTCGGTCGCGCGATGGCCGAGACGCTGGGGCGCAACGAGGGTGTCCTGCTGTGGGGGCACGGGATTGCGATGACGGGCGGCTCGATCAAGGACGCCGTGACGCGCGTAATCGAGCTGCGCGACAGCGCGCAGTTGCAACAGGCGGCGATTTCAATGGGCAATGCGTGGAAGCCGCAGGCTGCAACGCGCGACCCCGTCAGCCGCGATCGGACCTGGGAATACCTCAAACGCGAGGTCACGAAGGACGCGGATGGACGTGTTCCCCCTTCGCCTCCGCGCGACCCGGCGAAGCCTTCGGATCCGATTGAAGCCGCAAAACGCGACCTGGTTCTGGCCAACCGTATTCTCGCGTCCGAGGAGCTCAGCATCCTCGACACGCTCGGCCACGTCAGCGTGCGAAACCCGAGCGACGCGAACGCGTATTTCATTGCGCCGGGCGTGCCAGCAGCGGCCGTCAAGATTGCCGACATAGTTCAGCGGAACACAGCGTCGCCGGCAGCCGACAGCCAGGGACTCTCGATTCACGACGAGGTGTACAGAGCGAGACCAGAGGTCAAGGCCGTGTTGTATGCGCGCACGCCGGAGATTGTGGCGTTTACAAACGGATCGATTACGCTTCGTCCGATCGTCAATGGCGGCGCGTTCCTTGCCGACGCCCTGCCCGTGCTCAACATGAGCACCCTCGATCCGCAGCAGCCTGCCCTCGCAAACCCTGCGCTCGGTCCCGCCGTCGCCAATGCGCTCGGCAAGAGCTCCGCCGTGCTGCTGTCAGGCCATGGGTTCGTGCTGACTGCGGCATCCATCTATAACCTTGTGGACCGCGCTCACGCTTTGCGTCTGAACGCCCGCATTCAGCGGCAAGCGCTCGCGCTTCGAGGGAAAGTGACCTATCTCAACGAGCGGCCGGTTCCACCCGCACCGGCCAATGCTCCGGGGGCCGGCAATCCGCTCGGTCCGCCGGAAGGACGCGCGTGGATCTACTGGAGTCAGAACGTCACCGTCGAATAGCTTTTCGCTGACATTCCAGTTGTGAGCCACTCTTCTTCGCCGGCCGTCGCAGAAGCAGTCGGGTCAGGCCACGGCACGCTGCCCCTCAAGAGCCTGGTAGCGGTCATCGTCGGCAATTGGCTCGAGTTCTACGATTTTCTCGTCTTCACGTTTTTTGCCGTGATGATCGGTGAGGCGTTCTTTCCCGGCGAGTCGGAGATAGGACGTCTGCTCAGCGCGCTGGCGACATTCGGCGTCGGCTTTTTCACGCGTCCGCTTGGCGCCGCAGTGATCGGGGCGTATTCGGACAGGGCCGGCCGTCGAGCGGCGTTGACGCTCACGCTCATGCTGATGGCACTCGGTTCGGGCGTTGTCGGCCTCACCCCGTCCTACGCGCAGATCGGTCTGGCCGCTCCAATCATTCTGGTCGTGGCGAGGCTGATTCAGGGATTCTCGTGCGGCGGCGAGGTCGGTCCAGCCACGACATACCTCCTCGAATCCGCGCCGCCCGAGAAGCGTGCCGCGTTGACGGCGTGGCAGGGCTACAGCCAGCAGCTCGCGGCGATCATGGGCAGCCTTGTTGGCGTGATACTCACGGCGACTCTGTCGCGGGAGCAGCTGTACGCCTGGGGTTGGCGCGTGCCCTTCATCCTCGGCGTGTTCATCGCGCCAGTCGGCCTTTACATCCGCCGGCAGCTGCCAGAGACGATCGAGGCCAACGAGAGACATCAATCAGCCACGGCCGTGCTCGCCGATCTCATGCGCCACCATTGGCGTCCCGTGATATTCGGGATTTTGATCATCTGCGGCGGCACGATCTCCACCTACGTGTTCACCTACATGACGACGTATGCGATCACGACGCTCCATCTCTCCCCGACAATCGGCACTGTATTGGCGCTGACCGGTAGCGTCGGGCAGATTGCCGGAATGGCTATGGGCGTGTGGGCGGATCGTTTCGGCCGCAAGCGCATGCTCATCGCCTCGCGTGTGCTGTTCGTGATCCTGATGTATCCCGCATATCTGGTCCTGACGTCGCCACAAGCTGCTCCGGTTGTGATCGTCGCCGTCAATATGGTCATCAACTTCATCTTCGGCACCGGAATCGGAGCTATGTATGCATTTCTGTCGGAGAGCTTTCCCAAAGCCGTGCGATCGAGCGGACTCGCGATTCTCTACGCCCTCAGTGTGACGATCTTCGGCGGCACGACGCAGTTCATCGTGGCGTGGATGATCGACTGGACCAAAGATCCAATGGTGCCGGCCTGGTATCAGATCGTCGCGAATCTCGCCAGTATCGTCGGAGTGATGCTGATGATGCCGCACGCAGACGTCGTGCGTGAGCGGGCCGCACGACTGCCAGCCCGGGCCTGAGAAAGGAAATGTAGAGCGCACGCTTAAGCGTGCGCCCTACGACCGAAAAACCAAAGAGCAGGATCAGCGGGAACTTGCGGGCGCAGCCGCTTTCACATTCGCCGGGACGGGAAATACCAGATACGGATTATTGGTTTCCCACGTCTTGACTTCGACGTCCATCACCTGTACGACCGTTCTGCCTTCGGACGATGCGACCGGGCGACTTGATGTCGGTCAGCACTTCGGCGCGATCCGCGTAGTTCGAATACTCCGTCTGTGTGACGAGGCTGGCGAGGGCGGGACTGTCAGACCTCGTTTCCACTCGCGTCACCAGGTTACTGGAGTCCAGCGTAGCCCTGACGGTGATTCCTGCGAGTTGTCCGCTCAGAGGGAACGTGATGACCGTGGCTCCGCCTTCGGTTGACACAATCGTCTTCTCGCCGGCACTCAATGCGGCTTTGACGATGCCGTAGGGGAGCGTCCAGAGCTGCAGGAGTCGCTCACGAAGCGCCGGCATCGCCGGAGTGGCGACTCCCTTTCCCGCCACGAGACCGGCTCCGATCTCGGATTCGTCCCAGGCGTAGCCTTCGCGTACGGTTTGAATGGTGCGCTGCGGGGCACCGCCGGGGCCTGGGCGCGTGATCTCTACGCGCATCGCCGGCGGATTGTAGCCAATGTCCGCGTGGTACTGGATTTTTGCCGACCCGCCAGTGCCTTCGATCGTTCCGCTGCCCTGAAGCTCCATCGTATTGACGATGTCGATGGCAGGAAGCCGCGTGGTTCCGGCCCCGATGTCGGACCACCGAACCATGCCCAGCGCATCTGCCGCCGCGCGCAGCAGCTTGGCACGATCGGGCGCACTCTGCGCACCGGCGGAGTGAACGGTAACCGCGGTTGCGGCGGTAACCGCGACGACGAACGCTCTCAACGGAGTGAATCTCATTTGCACTCCAGTTAGTGATGTTCCTTCGTGACGACGTGCCCCAGGTCGCGCTCGCTGCATGGCAACGATTCGGGCAGAAGCGCGTTCGATCGGGGATTCAGCAGCGCCACGCGAGGCGTGGTCGTCCACGGTTCGAGCAGCACATCGGGGTCGTTCACCGTCGCCGTCCACGTGAGGGTGTTCCCCTCGCGACGGAAGCGCTCGATGACGTGCATGTTTTCACTGTGGAAGTAGCCACCAATCTGATCGAACCAGGTGTTGGTGTTGAACCCCCACGAATCAACCACGAGCGTGTCGCCGTCCCAGTGCGCGATGGCTTCGCCGGTATGCGTTCCATCGAGCTCCTGCAACGGCGTGTGCTTGCGGCCGTCCAGCGGAATCATGCGGTACATCGTCTGGGTGGCGATCAAGCCGCCCTGGCCGGGATAGACGAACATGAGATGCGTGGCCTGCTGGCCGATGTACGACGGGATGCCGCCACGCGGAATGCCTGCCGGCATGCAGTTGTTCGACGGATCTTCTTCGTTGGAGTTGTGGTCGAGGTAGTGGACCATCTCCCAGTATTCCGGCTTGTAAATAGGTCTGTTGGATCCAACACGCCGGAGCAGGGCGGCCGCACGCTCAGCCTGCTCGTTGTTCTGCGGTCGTGTGGTGTTCCGCGGGAACGTGCCGATCAGCAGGCCGCTGTGCAGATCGCGTGTGACGGAATCGCTCTCGATCGACAGGCCGTTGTTGGCAATCTGGTTGGGGATTCCGTTCAGATTGTCGCCCAATCCGTTCCAGACACCCGTGAGGTCCGGATGTCCATCAGCCGTGCGCGGCGTGGCGCCGGACGCTTTCGGCGGGGCGTTCGTCGTGCGGCGGGGCTGCGAAGACTCCTGCGCGATCATCACGGCCGAGAGGAGGCACAGCGCGGCGGTGGCGACGGCGAATCGACTCAGTGAAGCGAGGCGCATACGGACCTTCCTGTACGTAGTGTCCGGCTTCAGCCGGACTCACGTGTTTTCAGTTGCCGTTGGGATCGGGCGTGAACTTGAACTCGCGACCATCGGCCATCTTCAGCTCCTGAAGAAGACCGCTGTTCGATCCATCCCGCGCGGCCAGCGCGACGACCGTGACTTCGTCGCCAGGCTTCAGTCCTCCACGATCGGCGCGGCTCATCCCGCGCGCCCGAAGCTGGGCCGCAGCGGCCATCTCGAACGCCCATTTGATGATCTTGCCGTCCGCGTCCTTGACGTTCACGGTCAGGTACGAATGCGGGTTGATGAACTCGACCTTCGCGATGCTGCCGCTGACGGTCACGTGTTTGTTGATGTCGAACTGCGCCTGAATGGAATGGTGCGCCGATAGCGGTCCCGCCAGAACCAGGCCCGCCAGCGATATCGTCAACAGCGCACCGATCTGGACACGCGTCATATTGCCTCCGCAGTTAGGCGGAAATCCTACACCCGCACCGGCATCCAGACAATTTCACTTTGCCCGGCCGGTGAATCCGCGGGCGATGGTTTCCACTTTGTAGAGCGACCCGGCGCCGCCGATATATAAGGTCGTCTTTTGTTTGCCCGCAAAGGCGAGGTTCTGGCAATCGGCCGGCGGGCACTTCACCGGGATCGTCCCGACGTGCTGTCCCTGCTCACTGAGCACTTCGACACCTCCGCCCGTTGCAACGTACAGCCGACCCTCGCTGTCGATCGTCATCCCGTCGGCAAATGTCTTGATCCCGCCGAGGCCATTGTCACGCGTGCTGCGTCCGGTCAGCGTTCCGAACGCGCGGCGATTGCGGACGAGGCCATCTGGCTGGATATCCCACGCGATCACGTTTGCGCCGTTCGAATCGCTCACGTACAGGACGTTTTCGTCGCGACTGAGTTGAATCCCGTTGGGGCGAATCATCTTGTCTTCGATCCTGATCGCCCTGCCACCCGGAGGAACGTAATAGACAGCGGGCGGCAGCCGCGGCTCGAGCGGTTTGCCCAGCCGCTTCACGAGCGCCTCGGCCTGCTGCACGGTGAGTCCCGGATCGGTGAAATAGACCCCGCCGCGTCTGGTGACGATGAGATCGTTTGGACGGCTGAATGGCCGTCCGTCGAAGTTGTCAGCGAGAACGGCACGCCGTTCCGGTGGATGAATCACGCCGATTCTGGTGGAGCCGTCCCAGGCCTGCGCGGAAATCAGCCGCCCCGTGGCGTCTTCCGAAACGCCGTGCGATTCGTTGGAGTCGGCTACGAGCACCGACACCGCATTTGTAGTCGTGTTCAACCGGTGGATTCGTCGCGCGCCCGGCTCTGAAAATACCAGCGACCCGTCGGTCAGCCCGATCGGATCGTCGAGGCCGTCAAAGCCGGTCACGATTCGTTCGATTGGTGCGCCGGCTCGTACCACACCCGGGATTGCGAGAGCGGTGCCCACAACGGAAGGCTCGGTCGTCTGTGCCCGAACAGTGTCGCGCGCCGTGTGGGTGCACAGCACGCCGAGCATGACCGTAATCGTTGCGATGAGCCTCATGCGCCCCATTCTGTCATGTTCAGTTGTCCGCCCGAGGTCTTCGTACGTAGTGAGGTCTTCGTACGTAGTGTCCGGCTTTAGCCGGACCGGCGTCTCGTGCGCGCGAGACAGGCGCGCAAAGATCGAAGCCACCGTGAAAGGAATCAGCGGGTCGCCACGCCTATGTCACTTCGGCGGCGTCACCCCGTTGAACCACTTGTAGCCGAGCGAGCGGATGCCCGCGAGGCTTTCCGTGTTCCCTTCGTAGCACGCCGTTTCCCATAGCTCGATGGTGTACGGGTCCTTTGTGGCCACGGCCGGCAGGCTCGAGGCTGCGCTTACGCCTCGAGGTCCTCCGGGGCCCGTCCCGGCGCGGCGTTTCGGAAACGTCATCGTCCACGGCCGCGTGTAGATCGTCGGGTCGTGCACCGTAACTTCGTAATCAATCGTGTTCGCGTTCACGAGTCGCCACCGCTCCACCATCCGGGTGTTCTGGCTATAGAACTGCCCCGTGCTGTCGAACCATCCCTTGCCGTTGAGACTCGTCACTTCGACCACCAACGTGTCGCCCTCCCAGCGGCCACGAGAGGTCCCCATCCAGAACTTGGCGTTCTGGCTGATTGCAGGCCGCCCGTCGGTCGGGATCACGCGATAGGTGTCGTCGCTGACCATGATGACGTAGCCCGGCTTTTGAATAATTTCCTGGGCGTCGAACGAGAAGACGGGCGCAACGTTGAGGCAAAACGAACCCGGCGACGCGTAAAGACGCTCGGCTGATTCTCCGGGCCATCCTCGCCCGAGGCCCGCGAGCATTTCCTTCCGTCTCTCGAGCGCCCAAGGGGTATACGGGACCTTTCCGTCCGGCGGATCGGAAACGAAGCTCTCCTGCGACGGCGTCGTCACATCGACGAATTCGTGGTCTTCGAGGTAGCTGTTGTTGTCGCCGCCGGCACCACTCCACGCGCCCTGAAGGTCGGGGACGCCATCCGGCGTTCGTGGCGGCGCATAGCGCGGCAGCTTTACCTTCTGTGCTGCCCAGGTCTTCGCCATGGGAAGCTTCGGCGTGTCCTTCGCCCAGAAGGCCTGCCCGGCCAAGGGTTCCGGCGCGACGATTGACACCCACCCGACGATCGTCAGCACAGTGCCGACGGCAAAGACTCGGCGGTTCACATGACACCTCGCTCTTTCTTCGGCCACCTCAGCGCTCGAACAATGACGAGGAGGGGTTGTTCCATTCCTGCTCGAGAAGGTACGCGTGGCACTGATACTCCAGGAGCTCGGCGTCTCGTTCCTGACGCCGATAGAGCGGCATGCTTATCTTCCATGGTCGCGTGAACACGTTCGGGTCTTCGATGGTGGCCTCATAGAGCATGTGATCGGGCCCCGTCGGCGTATAGCGCTCGATCACGTGCAAGGCGCTGCTGTGGAAATTGCCGGCGCGATCGAACCATGTCAGATCGTTGAAGTGGATGACGTCGACGACCAGCGTGTTCCCTTCCCAACGGCCGCGCGAATCGCCCATCCACCATTCGATCGGACCCTTCGGATGGGGGTTTCCGTTCGTGTAAACGTAGCGAATCGTGTGCAGGTACTCGTAAAGAATGGAAACCTTGTCGGCCTGCTGCACGATCTGAAACGGATACCCCATGTACGTGATCCGGGGAATTCCCGGGAGGTAGCACTTGGATTCCGGATCGAGCGTCGCCCGCTTCTCGAAGTTTTCCCGCTTCCTGGCGAGGGCAGCGGGCTGATAGGGGATAACGCCACCCTCGACCACGCCTCGTCCGGCGGGTACCCCCAGCCGCGCGTTGTGATCTTCGAGATCCCACGCAGCGGTATTGAGCACCTGCCAGACGCCCTGCAGGTCTGGCTGTCCGTCGCGCGTGCGCGGCGGTGTGTACGGCTTCGATGTCGATGCCTGCCCTGCCACGGTCGTCGGCATGAAAATACCGATCGCCGCGACGCCAACGAGGAAGATCAGTGCTGTGCCCCAACGTGCCACCGGCGTTCTCCTTTTCAACCGGCCTGTAACATAGAGACCCATTCCTCTGATGTCAAGCCGACCCCGGGCTGCCGAAAGCTGAACGTGCTCGCGGTTGGTCGTCCCTGATACACGCTGGCGTCCGCCTCGTCGATGGTGTGCAGGAGAACCAAGAAATCGTTGCTCGAAAGGTGAAGGAGAACGCCGCCACACGGCCCGAACGCAGTGTCTATTGCTCTGGCGGCGACCGTACGTAGCGCATGACTAGCGAGGCTGCGCCTCAGACCACCGAGCATGTGGCTCCGCCTCGCTAGGCAGTGTTTGATTGCCCGCGCTCCGCGCGGGCGTAGCCGTCTTGAACGGTGCGTTCAAACTTGACTCATTTGTAAGGAATCTGGCCGTTCAAGACGGCTAGGGCGCGGCAGGAAAGAGGAGCCATATGCGTAAACAGATCGAGGTGAATATCGCGCCTGCGGCCACCCAGAAAAGCTCGGCGGGTCGTCGAACGAGGAATGTTCCTAGACAGATGACGACAGCGGCCGCGAACAACAACGGCCAATAGAGGTCTTCCGTGTCCTCGGTCACCTGGGTTGCCGGAATTCGCCGTCTGATGCTGCTGATGATCCGCGCGGCCACATAGGAATCGGGTTCGCGGCCGATCTCGAAGTACTGGCCGCCGCCGGCCCGTGCGATCTCTGCCAGCGACGCGCGGTCGAGCGCCGCGTGGAGCGGAGGCCGGCCGAGAGGATCCGGAATCGTGCCGCCGGCTGTCGTGCCGACTCCCACGGTGTAGACAAGTACGCCCCGCGCGCGCGCCTCCGTCAGCGCCCGCGCCACCGTTCCGCTCCACGCCTGGCCGTCCGAGATGACCAGGAACGCTTTCGGGTTGCCCGTCTTTCCGAACAACCGCTCGTCCATCTCAACGAGTTTCAGACCCCATGAGACGCCTTCCTCGATATTCGTGCTCCATGTGGGATCGTCTTGAAGCGGAAACGGCGGCTGGTCGCCAAGATGATCGATGAAGAAGAACAAAGCGTTGGGGTCTTTCGTCAATCGCACTTGCGGCGCCGCATGAAACGCGAAAATCGCCAGCGCGACGCGGTCTCCCCGCCAGCTCAGCGCCTCGCCGAATGCGCGCAGGAACTGCACCGATCGCCGCCACCTGTTCGGCTGGACGTCCGCCACGTGCATCGATGCGGAGCCATCCTGAAGGATGACGATATCGGCGCTGGCGCGTCGCATGACTGACACACGAGCGACGGGGCGAGCGAGCGCCACGACGCACAAGGAAGTCGCGAGCGCGACAGCCATCCAGAACGCAAGATCGCCGAGCGGCGGCCGTCGTTCTCCGACGGGTACCACTCGATCCCGATCGAGCCGCCTTCCGTCGCCGCGGCGGCGCACGAGCCGCCACATCGACAACAGCAAGAGCGCGCCGGGAACGACAAGTAGCCAGAGGTAAAGCGGTTCGTCGAAACTCACCGTGCGGAGATCGACGCCGAGCATCGGGCTGCTCCTCCTAGCCTTTCCGCGCAGGTGGATCGCTGACGCCGGCCGCAGGCTTCTCGCGTTCTTCCTTCTCGAGCGGCACGTACTGCTCGAACTGTCGTTCGAATTCAGCGCGTTCGGTTCGGCCTTCCATGCCGAACGCCTCGTCCTCCCTCGGCGGCGGAAGGGCGCGGCGACGTCCTTTGAGGATCTCGTCGCGCAGACGCACGGCGTATTCGTAGTTGTGCGCCGCGTCCTCGGCATTCCGCGCGTCTTCGGGACTCCCGGCGTTGTTCAGCACCGCCCTGTATGCGCTGATCGTCGAATCGAGCACCGCGAGCGCCGATGTGCGATCCTTGGCGCCCGGCTGGCCTGCGCGGTAGACGGCATTGGCAACAATGAGCTGCAGCGAAACGTTGTCTGCCGGAACGTCGGCCACCGGGTCGGTGCGATCTGGAGGCGCGAGAGCGCCGTACTGCCGTTGCCAATACGCAAGCGTTGCTCGACGCGTTCCGGACGTCGTTCGCCGGGCCGGTGCCGATCCACGGCACACTGCTCGCGTACTGGTAATAGCGCTCCACTTCGGCCAGTGCTGCATTCGCTGCAGCGTAGTCCGCAGTGACAAATGCCTGTTGGGCATCGGCCATCTCGCGATCCATGCGGCTGACGCCGAGGCACACGATGCCGAGCGCGGCGAGTATCATTGCGGCGACGAGATAACCAGCAATCTCCTTCATCCGGCTCCTCCAACGCGACTGGCGCAACCGCTACGGAAACGTTCTGAAACTGCGGAATCCTACTTTCAACGCCGCGGCAGCGAGCCACAACGCGACGGCGATCAGTGCGTATCCCGAGAAGCGCGGCTCGTACGCCGTGTATTCACGTACGTCGATTCGACCCGCCGACAGACGGTCGATGTCTTCGACGGCCTGCAGAATGGCCGCTTCATCCGAACGCCGGATAGAACTTGCCCCCTGTGCGTTCGATCGCCGGTTTCCACCACTTGTCCTCGCGGACCTCGCCGAACTTCCTGTTGAACGCCGTCCGGATCATGTACACCGGGATTGCTGACTGGCGCGCTGTCATGACGAGGTTGTCGATTGACGCCCCCTTGAGGTGGAGCTTGTCGTCGATCCCGTCGCTGAAGACCACCATCAGGTTGCCGGATGCATTCGCGAAATCGAATGCCTTGAAGAGGTTCGATCCAACCGCAACACCCTCGAGAATCGTTGTGCCGCCGTCGCCGAAGCGCGCCCAGTTCACCGGGTCCGAGATCAGCCGGATGCTGAGCAGCACGTTCTCGTAGTCGGTTGTAAACGGCGTCACCACGTATGCGTTGCTGCCGAACTGGATGAGCGCGATCAGGTCGCGATACGGACCATCCATGCGCAATTTCATGAAACGCTCGGCCGACGCCACAGCCGTGAAGAACGTACGGCTCTGTGGCGTTTTCAGGACCGAGGTGTTGAACTGCAGAATCATGCTGTTCGAGGCATCGACGACAAGTGCAATGCGCCGGCCCGGATAGGTGACCTCCTCGCGTGTGAACGCCGTCAGCGGGTTGGCCAGCGCGACCGCAAAGAAGGGAAGCCCCGCACAAAACAAGGCAAACGGCGCATGCCGAAGCCCCGCGAGCGGCGAGCGCCGCATGATCGGCAGGAGCGCGGGCAGCGCCACGGCCGGGTCGCCGAGTGCTCGCGACGCCCAATCTCCGCGCAAGGATCATCAGCAGAGCGATCGCCGCGAGGGTGAACAGCACGAGCAGCGTCGTCTCGGCGGCCGTGAACTGGAGATCACGCCACCGGACGCGCAGCCATTCGGTCAGCGTTCGCTGCACGATGATGGAGAGGTCGTTCAGTGGCGCCATGCCCCGATTTCCAGGAGTGCGGCCGACTTCGAGAGAGCTCCTGCGGCGCGCGTCGGCAGCAGCCGGGCGCGGCGCAGCCGGCGCAGCGCCCCGGTGCCGGTCTCGAGAATTCGATCCAGCTCGGCCGGGTCAACAGGCCCCGTTGCGCCCGTACCTGACGGCGCTGAGACCTGCCACCGCCTCACGAATCTGCGCCACCGTGTCATGACCGACGCCCCACGGCCGGAGGCCGTTGCGCGACGTCTGCAGCCGATCGATCGCGCCGAGCGTCATCGCGGCCGATACGAGGGCGCGGCGCCTCCGCAGCAGCCCCTTTCGCACCAACAGCTGCCCTTCCCGGATCGGTGCGTCCCCTGGCACGAACTTCTGGGTGACCGGCTGGGACAACGCGGTCGCGGCGGCTATGCGGAAAGGGGCGAGCGCGCGGCCGGCCAGGCCGGAATTCCACCCGTCTCGCGCCGCTTCCGATCGAACGAGATCGACCTCGCGCACACAACGGCCGAGCAGCGTGTGGGCCGCAAGACTCGGTTTTGTATCCGGGCCGCGGTTTCGAAATCGCGCCAGGCCCCGCACCATTGCAATGACGAGCAGCACGCCGGAGAACCCGAACAGGATCGCGGACGTGACCTGCATCGCTGTCGATTGAAACCGCCGGGATTCGATATCGCCGAGCGTGTCCACGGACGGCTCGCGGATATCGGCGGCCTGCACCGGCAGCAGCGAAAGCACCCGCATCGGCATCGACGGCAGTACATAGGTCTGTTCGGTGCCCTCGAGGACCTCGCGTGCCGGTGGTCTGGACGCGGAACGTCACGTTTGTCGGAGGAATCGGGATGTCACGGCCGAAGAACTCTTCACCGAGCAGTCGCACGGTGTACTCGAACTGCAGGTAACGCCATGGCGGCCGGACGATGTCCTCGTGGCGCGTGCCTCCGACGACCTCGAAGGGCGTCAGCTGCAGCGAGGTCGGCTCGATGTTGCTGACATTCGGCACGACCGTGGCCTTGTCGGTTTCGAGCACCCGGCAGGTGAGCGTCAGTCCGAACGCCTCCCCGATGCGCACCGCGGCCTTGTCGGTTCGCCACCAGCAACTGATTGGGCCGGGTGCCGCACGCGTTTCCGGCGGGTCGGTGGGTACCTGCGAAGCGATCCGAACCTCGTACCCTGTGGCGCAGATTGCGACGATGACTCCCGTCCGTATGCCCCGCGATATTGGGTCCATGAATCCCTCGGCCGGCGGTTATGAGGCTATGTCTTACGCAGCCGCCGTTCCGCGACGAAGTTCACCAGCACCGTCTCCATTTCCCAGCGATCCAGTCCCACGCGCACGATGTCCAGATCCGCATCGCGGGCGAGTCGCTGGATCTCCTCCTGCCACTCCCCAATCCTGACCGTGAGCCGGCGCAGCTCTCTCCGTGAGAGCACTCGCGTCCTGCCGCTTTCGACGTCGAACACTTCAATCCACCCGGCCGAGACATCCGGCAGTTGATACGCGAATCGTGCGTCGGCCATGACGAGAAACACGTCGTGGACGTTGTTGAGCAGCGACAGCTCCGAGATGATGCGAGCGGCGTCGGCGAACAGGAAGTCCGAAATCACCGGAACGAGCGACGTCCGGCGCAGGTGCGCCGCAATTGTCGCCGTGAAATCACTCTGGACGCCGGATTCATCCGGCGACGTCCGGGTCTGATACAAATCGAGGCAGTGAAGGACGTGCGGCTTGCCGATGCGCGGGCGCTCGGCGGCCATCTCGCGGAACTCCTCGCCAAACGTGATCAGCCCGAACTGGTCCTGAAAGAAAACAGCAGAAAGACCCACGGCAGCCACCGACCGCGCGATCGCGGCGGCAATCGGTGTGCCAGCGGCGCCGCACCGGGTCGACATCGACGCGTCTGCGACGGCGACGATCGTCGCCGTGCTTGGTTGTTCGAACTCCCGCGTAATCATCGGGCTGAAGTTGTTGAGCGAAGACTGCGCCCAGTCGATCGACGATGTCCGGTCGCCGGGCTGCCAATCGCGTACGCCGACGAAATTCGACCCAGGGCCCTTGAAAACGCTCTCGTGGTCGCCGATCGTGCGCTCCCTCATCCGCTTCAGGATGAAGAGCTCGATCTCCACGACTTCGGAGAGGTTGACCAGCGGCTCGGCAACCGCGTTCTGCTTCATGGCACCGGTACGCGATCCACGACGTCGCTGATTACCATTTCTACGGTGACCCCATGGCTTGCGGCGTGGGGGCCGAGCCAAACCCGATGCGCCAGGACGTACTTCGCGAGGTCCTGGACGTCCTCCGGATACACGTCGGCGCGCCTTCGCCAGAGCAGCGCCCACACCTTGACGAGCCGGCCCCAGCAGATCGTGGCCCGCGGCGAAGCGCCGAGGTCAACGCACTTCTCGACGAGCTCGGACGGAGAATGGTCGTTCCATCCCGCCTCCGGATGGTACGGCCGTGTGGCGCCCACCAGGCGCCGGATGTATTTCTCCAGTGCTTCATGGAGAAACACCTCGCGCGTGATGGCCGACCGAAGTTCGATGATGCGCTCTTTCGACATCAGCGGGTTCAGACGCACGCTCTTGAAGTTGAAGCTCACCAGCCGCTGCTCCTCCGCGGGCGGTAGGTATGGAATGTCGACGATAATCGCGAATCGATCGACGGCGGCTTCCGACAGCGGAAAGGTACCCTGGCCGAGCTCGATTGGATTCATCGTTGCGATCGCGAAATTGAAGGACGGTAAGTCGTAGGTGACCTTGCCGACCGTGACCGTCCGATCCTGCAGTCCTTCGAGGAAGGCGCTCTGTGATTTCAGCGGGATTCGATTGATCTCGTCGAGCAGGACGACTTCAGCCGAGGCGAGCGGGCCAACCTCCGTGATGAACTCGCCGGTGGCCGGATTAATCATCTGAAAGCCGACCACCTCTGTCGGCTGCAGGTCGGCGCGCCCCTGGATTCGCGCGAACTTCGCGTTGCTGATGGCGGCGAGGATGACTCCGAAGAACGTCTTGCCGACTCCCGGAACCCCGCGCAGCAAGAGATTGCCTGCGTTGACGGCGTTCTTCTGATTCCGGTCATACGTTGTCGGAATTTCCGATAGCAGAACGACGTTGGCCAATGCCTTCTCGGTTTCGTAGCCGACGAGCGCTTTGTTCGCCTCGCTGACAATAGCTTCGTGTAAGGCGATGGCCTCCTGAAGTTCCGGATGCATGGGCGAGCATTATATGTGCGCTCTAAGGCCATCGCTGGGGGCCACATTACCTGCCAACGCACCTGTGCAGCGAATTAGCGGACCGCGCTGCTCGTCGGGATCGGTTGAAACAAAATGTTACACACCGGCGCATACGCGCCTCGCAGTGAAACGCCGCACCGATAGGTGCGGGCCACACTGAAGACCGCCGCTGTTTGACACAGCATCCGATGCGTATTACGGTGCACGCGATACGATGACAGTTTGATGGCCCCGGGCATGAGCCCGGCTCGATCTATGGCTTGTGCCGCTTCACGCCGCAGTCGACAGTCACGCTGGAGGAGCTTACAGTTCGGGTTTGTGCTGACGCTGGTTGCGACGAATGCGTGTGCGCCGCAAAGCTCCCGAATTGAACGCCGGGTGGCCATCGCGACAGGCGACCAGACAGGCGTGTACTACCTGCTCGGTCGCGCGCTGACCGAAATCTACAACCGACAACTCACGGACGTCGTCAGCTCGGCCTTCGAGACGACCGGCTCTGGTTTCAATCTTCAAGCTGTCGAGGAGGGTCGCGCGGAATTGGCGTTCAGTCGCGCGGATGTTGCGTACCTGGCGCTTCAACAGGGAACTCAAGGGCGTCCGCAGCCCTATCGCAACGTGCGCGCCATGGGCGTCCTCTACGTCAATGCCGTGCAGCTTGTCACGCTGAGGAGCAGCAACATCCGACAACTCGATGACCTTCGGTCGCGGCGCGTGGGCGTCGGTGCGCCGGACAGCGGGACGGAGCTGGCCGCCCGGATCATACTGACAGAAGGAGCACTGCACGACCACATCGTCGCCGAGCCGCTGACATTCGAGGAAGTCATACTTCGGATCCAAAGTCAGGCTGTCGACGCGGGGTTCCTGGTCTCGGGTTATCCAGTTCCCGCGCTTGCCGGTTTGAACGCCAACGTGGGTATTCGGTTGATTCCAATCGGACCGGAATTGGCGGCCCGTATTCGCAACAGCTCTCCCTTCTACCGACCGATCGTTATTCCGGACGGTACCTATACCCAGCAGGGCGGCGACGTTTCGACGGTCGGAGTGGAGAACCTCCTCGTGTGTCGTAGCGATCTGCCCGACGAGTTGGTCTATCGGTTGACGCGTCTTTTCTTTGAGTCGCTCCCCCGGCTGATCCAGGCGCATGCGGCGGCCGCTTCAATTGATCCCGACCAGGCGGCGGCTGCGCCCATCCCGCTGCATCCGGGAGCGGCGCGGTTTTTTCGAGAACGGGATCTGTTCCGATGAACACAGCCCGATGGGCGGCGTCCTTTCGGCGTCGAATAGCAGCACTGTCGAGTTCTGCGGGACTCGCGTTGCCAGTCGGACTGTCTATCGCGATCATCGGATTGCTCGGAGTCTCTTATCGCAGCATCGAGGAGTGGCACCGCAGCTCGGAGATGCTCGCCGAGCAACGCGCGGAAATGATGTTGACCCTGCTCGTCACCGCGCTGAGCAGGGACATGAGAGGCGCACAGGTATCAGTGTTGCTGCCGCTGGAGTTGGTGGATGTGCTCGAGGATCCTCCACACGATCTGCGCGACAGGTTCGCCCATGCGTTTGCACGGTTTCCATATGTGGAGTCGTTCTTTGTTTGGAATGAAGCCGCAAATGGCGTAAGCACGTTCGATATGTACAACCGCGCCGATCGTGCGCCGGCCTGGGGTGCCGATCTGGCACGCGCGGCGGCGTACCCCGTCGTGCTGCACCGAAACCCAAATGGCGCGACCGCTCTCCTCGAGGGGATGCGCAGTCGGATCACTGCGGGAAAACGATTCCTTGTCTTTGAACTCGTAATGAATGGCACACCCTATCAGATCATCGCGAAGCTGCTTCCCGATAGACAGGCCTTCGCGTCGAGGGGCATCGTCGGTTTTACGGTCAATCTTCCATGGGTCAGGGAAAGGTACTTCGGTGAACTTGCTCGTGAGGTGTCTCGCATCGGTGATGCCGCGGGGCTCATCTCGCTCGCCATTGAGGACGAATCGGGCCACACGGTTGCGACGACCGGGTCACTTGCACAAGAGCGCTACCTGCGAGAACGTTCGTTCTCACCAGTGTTTTTCGACCCAACCATGCTGTCGACGCTGGCATCTGGCAGTCCAGAGACACGCGCGTGGACGGCAAGAATCGGCGCAGGCCGCGTGCTGACACCTGACGCACCCTGGCGTGGGGTATACGCGATCCTCGCCGGCGCGGCGGTCGCCAGCCTAGTGGGCGTTCTACTGACAGTCCGCGCCGCACGTGCACGCGCGGCGCTGGCGGCCATGCAGTCTGACTTCGTGTGTGGGGTCACTCACGAGCTGAAGACGCCACTTTCCCTCATCCGCCTCATAAGCGAGACGCTCGGGCAACGGCGGTATAGCTCAATCGATACGGTTACGGATTATGCTCAGCTTCTGTCGCAGGAAGCATGGCGTCTGACCCGGCATATCGATAACATCCTCACCTTTGCGCAGGGGACTGACTCTCGGCGCCAACAGCAGCATGAACCCATTGAAGTCGCTGAACTGGTTGAAGACGTCTTAGAACGCTTCCGTCCCCAGCTGTCGGACAGAGCGTTCGAGGTCATGGTGGACGTGCCTTACGAGCTGCCCAGAATCCGCGGTGATCGGACGAGTCTGCTCCAAGCCTTCGATAATCTGCTCGACAACGCGATCAAATACTCCACTGAGCGCCGCGAGGTCACGGTCAAGGCCAGCTTGCGCAATGGTTCGTTGCAGGTGGAAATTGCCGACCGTGGCGTCGGGATCGCCCTCGACGAGATCCCGCGCGTATTCGACAAGTTCTATCGCGGGCGGTCGGTAAAGGCCGGCGGAAGCGGTCTCGGACTCGCGATTGTCAAGCGCATCATCGAGGAGAATCGGGGCACCGTGGCGATCACAAGCCTGCCCGGTGAGGGTAAACAGGTGCGGCTCGTGCTGCCGATCGACAAGTAAGATGCCGACGCGCGTGCTGATTGTCGAAGATGACGACGCGATGGCGCGTTTGTTGCGCGACAACCTTCGGTTCGAGCGCTACGAAGTGGAGCGCGCGCGGAGCGCCAAAGAGGCACATGGCGGAATTGAAGCCTTCAAGCCTGACATCGTATTGCTGGACCTCATGCTCGCTGAGGGGGATGGATTCCAGGTCTGCCGGACGCTGGCGGCGCAACGACAGCGTCCGTCGATCATCATTCTCACCGCGAGGAGCAGCCAGGACGACAAGGTCCGCGGTCTGGATCTTGGTGCCGATGATTACGTCACGAAACCCTTCAGCTTCGGGGAGCTGTTGGCGCGCATGCGCGCGGTGGTGCGCCGGCGGAGTTCGAACGGGAGCCCCCTGGAATTGGGGCAGGTGCTCATCGACTTTCAAGCCCGCCGCGCGTCGCAGGCAGGCCGCGACATCGATCTGAGCTATCGCGAGTTTCAGGTACTTGAATATTTGGCGGATCGTGCCGGTCGTGTAGTGACCCGCGACGAATTATTGGAAGAGGTATGGGGATATCGCAGCCTGCCGTTCACGCGATCGGTGGATATCCTGGTTGCCCGCTTGCGTCGCAAGATCGAGCCGGATCCGCACAAGCCGCGGTACATTCGTACCCTGCACGGGGAGGGCTACAGCTTGACGCCGGACGGGGACTCCGGCCTCCAGCCCGAAGGATGGCAACACCGGGACCGGAACGCTTGAAACAAACTGTTACATAAGAGGTCAATCCAGTTGTGATAACACGTGCGGAACTCGCGAGCCTGGGCTCTTGCCGGGAGGTTCTCCTGTGAAACGTTGGTCATTGGGTACGATGCTCGGCTTGGTGGTCGCCCTTGCGGCCTCCCCTGCACCAATCGTCGGACAGACATCGCCGGCCGAGACCTACACGCCGCCGCGCACACCCGACGGGCATCCCGATATTCAGGGGACCTGGCAGGTTCTCAATGCCGCTCACTGGGACCTCGAGGGCGCCACGGCCAGGTTGGGCGTCCCGACCGGGCACGGGTGGGTGGACGGCGGGGGGGGACGATTCCCTATCAGCCGCAGGCGCTCGCAAAGAAGAAGGAGAACTTCGCCAAGCGGGCGGAGCTGGGTGGCTGGGTAGGCGACCCTGAAGCGAAGTGCCTGGTCGGAGGGGTCCCTCGCATGACGTACATGGGCCCCTTCCAGATCATCCAGCAGGCCGACAAGGTCACGTTCCTCTACCAGGTACAGAAGGTTCCTTCGCCGGGTCTACATGAACGCGAATCCACATCCTGAAGGACCGATCGAATTCTGGATGGGCGACTCGCGAGGTCGATGGGAGGGAAATACGCTCGTCATCGACGTTATCCATTTCAACGACAAGACCTGGTTCGACCGTGCGGGGAATTTCCACAGCGAACAATTGCATGTCGTGGAGCGTTACACGCCAACGACTCCCTACCACATGCTCTACGAAGCGACCATTGAGGATCCCAAGGTGTTCACGCGGCCGTGGAAGATCAGCATGCCGCTTTACAAGCTTCAGGGGAGAGAGGCGGAGTTGATGGAGTATCGATGCGACGCCTATCTTCTGGACCAGGAATGGGACAACCCGAATTCCACGTATTTCCAGGAGCGCTGATGGTGGGGATGAGCAGCTCAATGTCGAGGGCAAGACATCTGCCGGGCCGCTGGATGAGCTGCCGCGTGTCGATGATCCCTACGCAAAAGAGGTGTGGGAATCTGATTGGCAACCATGACATCGGCTACCACTGGTTCCGGGGATTCAGGCCTCCCGAGTGATCAGCGAATCGCGCTGGGGAGCGTCGCAGGTGAGGTTCATATGATGCATCGAATGTCCCGCAGAGGCTATGCCGCGATCGGCGTGTTGGCGATTGTGTTCGGTGTCGCGTGTCTGACATCGGAGTCCTTGGCTGGGCAGGGATTCTGGCCGAAGGACACTCCGATGCTCCCGATGTACAAGCAGTGGGCGTCCATCAAGGCGAAGCTGCCGCCCTACGACCCGCCGCGGACACCGGACGGCGTGCCGGATTTCCAGGGCTTCTGGGGCGGGGCTGGCGGGGATGAGCAGCTCAACGTCGAAGGCCAGGAAGTGATGCTGGATATTGCGTCGCCGCCCCAGGAAAGCAGCATCTCGGACCCGCCGAATCAGAAGGTGCCGTACCTGCCGTGGGCGCGGGCACAATTCCTGGAGCATCTCAAGGGCTTAGGCCGTGGCTGGCCGACCGACGAAGTCCCGAAAGGCCATCCCCGCTCTCATCTTCATTCGCGGCAGCTGTGCATTCCGGCCGTCACGCGCAAGATTGTGGATGGCGGGCAGGAGATTGTGCAGAAGGCGGGCCAGTTCATCATCCTCAGCAACAACGACTGGTATCGGGTCGTTTATACCGACGGGAGGCCGCACACCAGCCCGCATGCGCGGAGCTGGTTTGGCAGCTCGCGCGGCTATTGGGAAGGCGACACGCTGGTCATCGAGTTCACCAATCTCAACGCGCTGGGGTGGATTGACTACTCGGGAAACTTCTACACGGAGAATGCGCGCCTGATCGAACGGTGGCGGCTGGCCGACTCCAACACGATCGACTACGAGCTGACCGTGGACGACCCGAAGACGTTCACGCAGCCATGGAAGATGAACTTCCCGAAGCGGCGCGCCGGCAGCGGCCCGGTCGGCCGTCCTCTACCTCCGCGGGGTGGGCCCTCGCCCGGGGTTCCCGGGGTTGCCGGGCAAACGTCCAATGGCCCGACGGAGGGCTTGCCTCCTGTAAAGGATGTGTACGCCAGCGAGACGTGGGAGCACGCGTGTTTTGAAGGGAATCACCAGAATCTGATTGGCAACCACGACATCGGCTACAAATGGTTCCGCGGCGTGAAGCCGCCGGAGTGACAACGGTAGTGACGTACTTCACGGCAACGTGAAGGAGGAACTGATGCGAACGCGATCGGCCATCGTCAGTTGGTTCATTGCAGGCGTGATCCTTATGCTGCCCGCGTTCGGGCACGCTCAGGAAGCGACACTGAGCGGCACAATTACGGATTCGACGGGTGGCGTTCTGCCCGGCGTGACGGTCACCGCAGTGCACGAGGCGACCGGCAATATGTATGAGTCAGTGACCGACGAACGCGGCGGCTTTCGAATGCCCGTCCGCGTCGGAACGTTTACGATCTCCGCGCAGCTGGCCGGTTTTGCGACGACCAACCGGACCGTAGTTCTCTTGGTCGGCCAGACTGCGGCGGTGAACATCCAGCTTGCGCCGTCACAGGTGCAGGAAACCGTGACGGTGACCGGACAGGCGCCGCTGATCGACACCACCGCATCGACCCTGGGGAGCAATATCGATCCGAAGCAGGTGTCGGAGCTTCCGGTGCTCGGTCGAAGCTGGACGGATCTCACGCTGTTGGCAGTAGGCAACCGGGAGAACAACGTCGACGCCGACGCGCCCGGGCTCAACATCGGGTCGGGGAGCGTCCAGATTCACCTCGATGGCCAGCAGATCACCCAAGTCTTCAATCCTGCGAACGGGCAGCATCGTGTCAGCAGGGATGGCATTGCCGAGTTCGAGTACATCACCAGCCGGTTCGACGCTACCAAGGGTCGTTCCAGCGCCGTACCGGTGAATGCCATCACCAAGTCGGGCACGAACGTCAACTCAGGAACTTTTTCCGGCTATTTCCGCAGTGACAAATTCAATGCCGCGGATCCGATTGCTGGGTACGTGCTTCCGTACTCGAATCAGGCGGTGAGCACAACCTTTGGCGGACCGATCCAGCGGGATCGCCTTCATTACTTCGCGTACTACGAATACGAACGCGAGCCAAAGACCTTCACGCACCCGACTCCTTTCCCGACCTTCAACGTCGACCTGCAGGGCACGAGAATCGGGCACACGCCCGGCGTTCGCGTTGACTACCAGCGGTCGCTGAATACGCGCCTGTCTTTCCGTTCGGGAATCGCATGGCGGGAAGTCCGTACGAGGAAGGGACGGCTGGTGGCGCGGAACGGCATCCTTCAGCAGGACAGTCGAGACCGTTCGAGACACAGACCGGGCTTGGGACGCTGACCAACGTATTGAGCAATCGGTCGGTCAACGAATTCAGGGTCGGTTTCTTCCGCTATGAGACGAGGCTCGTGTCCCCCATCACGTGGGACAATCACCCGGCTAAAGACCGGCTTGGCGTCACGAGCGGAACCCCTCGCATCAACTTCCGCGGCTTCTCGATTGGACAGGACAGTACGAACGCGCCCACACATTCCGGCCAGAAACACTGGCAGATCAAGGATGACTTCTGGTACTCGTTGACCAAGGCGGGACGTCACGATTTCACCGTCGGCGGCGAGTACGGGTACATGAGACTGTTTCTTGCCAACTGCCGCCAGTGCATGGGGATCCTCGATGCGAACAACGGTCCGATTCCGGCAAATATCGAGGCGCTGTTCCCCGTATGGAACGATCCCGACACGTGGAATCTTGCGCCGTTGTCCTCGATCTCTCGGCGGTACAGGGTCGGGATCACGGACGACATGTACACCTATGTCCCGCGTAAGTCGCGGCGGGGTGGTTCCAGGACAACTGGGCGGTCAACGACCGGCTGACGCTGAATCTTGGAGTTCGATGGGACCTGCAAACCGGTGTCTGGGCGCAGGAATTTGGGATTCTCCCGTGGGTGAGACCGAACCGTCCGGAGGACACGAACGACGTTGCGCCACGCCTTGGCTTCAACTACAGGCTGGACGATCGGACAGTCATCCGCGGCGGGTTTGGCAAGTATTTCGGCGAAGTCACCGACCAGGTCGCGCACGGGACTCCCGCGTGGACGAGAACGTTCACCGTGGAAGTGCTCAACGACGGTCGACCGGACTTTGCGTCGAATCCGTTCAACGGGCCGCTCCCGGCGGTTGCCCAGGTCAAGGCGACGCTGTGTGAGAACAACAACGGGGCCCCCGGTTGCGTCCGCCGCGATATCAACAACAATCTGGCTAGCGACAATCTGCAGACACCGTACAGCTACCAGTCATCGATTGGCTTCCAGCGGCAGCTGGGGAACACGATGGGGATTGAGGCCGACTACGTGTTCACCGGACACCGGCATGAGCTATTCAGCCGCAACACCAACTTGACCTACAACCCGTGCGACGGGAGTCGAACTTACCCACGACGACCATCGCGACCCGACAGGATACGAACTGGGCGAATGTGTCGCAGTACTTCTCGGAAGGCCCGCAGGACTTCCACGCACTGCAGATAGGCTTCACCAAGCGTTTCAGCGACCGGTGGCAGAGCCCGGCGACCTACCTGCTCTCCGCCACGTGGGACGAGATTCCACCGCCGGACGTCGGCTTCGCGTTGCCGCCCGACATGGGCGCGGAACGCGCGCACGCCGTGGGCGAACAGCGTCACCGTCTTGTGTTCAACGACATCGTCGACGCGGGATGTGGTTTCCAGTTGAGCAGGATCTACTTCTTCGGATCCGGCCAGCGTTACAGCACCCCCTATGGCGGTGACCTTCGGCGATTGGGACTGAACCCGACCAACGGCTGCGACCGGACGGTACAATTGTCCCCCGCAACGACTTCGTCGGTGAACCAATTCATCGTATCGACCTCCGGCTCCAGAAACGGTTTTCACTAGGACGACGCGACAGCATCGACGGCATCGCGGAGATGTTCAACCTTTTCAACCGCGCGAACTACGGAAACTGGGTAACAGACGAGGCGAACGCGAGATACGGCAACGCCGACACGAACACGTCGATTGCGTATCAGCCGCGGATGGGCCAGTTTGGCTTCCGCCTCGCGTTCTGATGACTACGTCCGACCGGTGCCCGTGGGGCGCGTACCTTTCGGAGTGCATCGTGGGAGTCGTTGAAATGAAAAAGCCGATTATTGGTCTGCTGGGTGTCGTCGCTCTTCTCCTTGCTGCGACGCCGGTGGCCGCGCACCACTCCTTTGCCGCGGAATTCGACATCAACAAGCCCATCACGTTGCGCGGACGCTCGTCAGAATGGACTGGGTCAACCCGCACGGATGGCTCTACATGGAGGTCAAGAACCCCGACGGACCCGTGACAGGGTGGGCCATCGAGGCAGGCGGTGCCACGGGGCTCCTGCGGCGCGGTATGCGGATGACCGACTTCCCGGTCGGAATGGAGCTCATCGTCGACGGCTACCTGTCACGGAGCGGAAAGCCTGTCGCCAACGGCCGCAGTCTGAAGATGCCTGACGGACGAAATTTCTTCCTCGGCGCGACTGATGCGGCGGACGCACCACCGCCGCCCCAGTAGCGTTCTGCCTGAGAGATCTGTCTCGCCGCCTTCTCCGATCCCACGGGGATTGTCGATGTCGGCAGGGCGGTGAGTGAACCCTATCGCCAGCTCGTTCAACGCCGACGCGTCCGCGAAGGAGATAACAATGCGACGAGATCTTTTAACGCGACATTCAACGCCTGCCCTTCGATTAGCGGCACTGATACCTGCCGGGCTACTCCTCGCTACCGCGTAGCCCTCGGCTGAGAACGACCCCCAGGAAGAGAAACAGGTCAACGCTGCCTTGGACGCCTGGAGAGAGGCCAGCGTGAAACGGGATGTCGCGACGCTCGAGAAGGTGCTTCACCCCGATCTGATGCTCGGCCATTCGAATGGCATCGAGGTGGAATCCAAGGCCGAGGTGCTGAAGAACGCCTCGGCTACCCGGACTGGGACCCGATCGAGTTGACATCCGCAGCATTCGAATCTACAACGGTGTCGCGCTCGTCAAAGGGATCATGGCGTACCGGCTGCGCGGCGCGAAACAGAACAACGGGTATCGCAACGCGTTGTTCGTGCTCGTGAAGGACGCGCAGGGCTGGCGAATTGTCGAGCGTCATCCGATACCTCTGCGATCGGCGCCGCCTCCGAAATAGGCCGGGGGATGAACGGCGAATCCAGAGTTGTGAGGGCCGTGGGCATCGCGGCGGCTTTGGCGATGGTCGCGCTCTGAGCGCGACCGTCTTGGGACAGACGTTCTGGCCTAAGAACACACCGAAGCTCCCGATGACCGAAGCAGTGGGTCGCGATCAAGGCGAAGCTGCCGCCATACAGTCCCCCGCGAACACCAGAAGGCGTCCCGGACTTCCAAGGGATGTGGGGAGGCGCCGGCGGCGATGGCATGCCGAACGTCGAAGGCAGCGACGTCATGCTGGATAACACCACGGCGGCCCAGGAGAGCAGCATTCTGGATCCCCCGAATCAGAAGGTGCCGTACCTGCCCTGCGCGCGGGCGAAATTCGTGGAGCATCTAAAAGGAATCGGGCGAGGATGGCCGAGCGATGAAGTGCCGAAGGGACACCCTCGCTCCCACGTGCATGCCCGGCAAATCTGCATTCCGGCCGAGCCGCGAACGATCGTCGACGGTGGCCAGGAGATCATCCAGAAGCCCGGACTCTTCATCATCCTCAGCGACGACGACTGGTATCGTGTCATCCCGACCGACGGCCGTCCGCGTGCCGGCGCGAATTCGAAGACATGGCAGGGGACTCCGCGCGGCCGCTGGGAAGGCGACACTCTCGTCGTCGAGTTCACCGGTAACAACGGTCTCGGGTGGCTCGACTACTCCGGCAATTTCTTCACTGAAAACGTGCGCCTGGTGGAACGGTGGACGTTGGCCGACCATAACACGATCGACTACGAACTGACGATAGACGATCCCTCCGCCTTTACCCAGCCCTGGAAGATCAACTTCCCAAAGCGGCGCGCAGGTAGCGGGCCGGTCGGGAGCGCCCCTCCTCCTTCGGTCCCTGGCGCGATGTCCGGCATCCCCGTAGTCAAAGACGCGCATGCGGATGAGGTCTGGGAAGAGGCCTGCTTCGAGGGGAATCATCAGAACCTGCTCGGTATCCACGACATAGGCTTCAAGTGGTTCAGAGGAGCACGCCCGCCCAACTGAGCCCCATTGTTCCCCGATTCGCTCTAGAGGACACCTATACGCCATGCCGAGTCTGACGAGTGTTGTGAGCGCGCGCGCCGCACGGCTGGTGGCGCTTGGAATAGTGGTCGCGATCACCGGCGCGGTCGCCGCCCAGGCACCCAACCCGTATCCGTCCAATCCCTACCAGCGCGTCGAGTGGCCACTACGGCTGCCAGCGGACTTCAAGCTCGGTCACGTCGTTGCGGCCGACGTCGGACCGGACGGGAACATCTACGTGGCCCATCGATGCGGACTGTACCAGCCGGTGCGGGAGAACTGTGTCGAAGGAACGAGCGCGCCGATTCTGAAGCTGGATCCGTCGGGCAAGCTGCTGAAGGCCTGGGGCGAGGCCTGATGGTCTACCCGAACGATCTGATGTTCGACAGAGACGGCAACCTCTGGGTCACCGACGCCATCGGGGAGGCGAGCGTCCTTCCGAAATGGACGCCGCCACGGGGCAATCAAATCCTGAAGTTCGACCGCGAGGGAAGCATCTGATGACGCTGGGCACGCCAGGTGTCGTGGGACTCGGGGAGGTACGAATTCAGCGACCCGAGCGGCGTGGCGTTCGGTCTGAACGGCGAGATTTACGTGGCCGACGGGGAAGGTCGCGTCAACGCGCGAATCGTCAAGTTCACGAAAGACGGAAAGTTCGTCACGGCGTGGGGCACGCGTGGATCCGGGCGCGACAATCTCGACCAGCCGCACGCCATCGCGGTCGACTCGACGGGCCGCGTCTTCGTCGCCGACCGCCGAAACAACCGCGTGATCATCCTCGACGCCGACCTGCAGTACGTCGCGGACTGGCGGCAGTTCGGTCGGCCGAGCGGCCTCGCGATCGACCGCAATGACATTCTGTACGTGACCGACAGCCAGACCACCGACGGGCGGCCCGGGATTTCGGAACGGTATCTATATCGGGAGCGTGCAGGACGGGAAGGTGACGGGCTTCATTCCAGCGGGTCTGTCCGGAACCGTAGAGGGTATCGCGGGCCTGTCGGTCGACGCGACCGGAAACCATCTGGGGATCGGGCGGGCTGACGGTTTTCAAGTTCGTGAAACGCTGACGCGGCATGGACGGCTCTCCGTGCTTCGCTCCGCAGCCACGTCGCTAGGCTGCGCACGAGTGGACACTCGTTTCAACCTGTTGTACGGGGGTCTTCCACTGAAACGTTGGCTTCTTCGGACTCATACTTGCCCTGACCGCAGTCTCGGCACTCACCCCGATGCGCGGCGCGGGACAGACGCCGCAACCGGCGCCATATACGCCGCCGCGGACGCGCGAAGGACAGCCCGATCTGCAGGGTATCTGGCAGGCTGTCAACACCGCTCCTGGGACCTCGAAGCGCACAACGGAGCCTCGGCGTGCCGCCCGGACACAGCGTGGTCGAAGGGGGCCTGATCCCGTACCAACCGGGGGCGCTCGCCAAGAAAAAGGAAAACTTCGCAAAGCGCGCCGAGCTCGATCCGGAGACGCTGTGCTGGCTGCCTGGCGTCCCGCGCATCACCTACATACCCCACCCGTTTCAGATCGTCCAGCCGGCCGACAAGGTGACGTTCCTGTACCAGTACAGGAACTTGGTGCGGTACGTCTGGATGAACGGGAATCCGCATCCCGAAGGACCGATCGACTGGTGGATGGGCGACTCTCGAGGCCAGTTGGGACGGCAACACCCTCGTGGTCGATGTCATCCACTTCAACGACAAGACGTGGTTCGACCGAGCCGGGAACTTCCACAGCGAGGCGCTGCATGTGGTCGAGCGCTATACGCGCGCTCCCCGATCACATGCAGTACGAAGCGACGATCGAGGACCCGAAGGTCTTCACCCGGCCGTGGAAGATCAGCATGCCGCTCTATCGGCGCCTGGAGCACACCGCCGAGCTGCTCGAGTACGACTGTCCCGCATACCTGCTCGAGAAGGAATGGATCGATCCGACCTCGACCTATTTCCGTCAGCGTTGAGCGACGATTTCATGGACGAGGTTCAAGTGAAGGAATCGACTTTCTACCCCCGTCGCCGCGCTGACGTCGATGACCGTGTGCCTGCCAGCGCCGGCTTGCCGAGGCACAGGGCTTCTGGTCGAAGGACGCACCGAAAGTGCCGATGGCGCCGACGTGGATGCGAGAGAAGGCGCAGCTCCCGCCCTTCACCCCGCCTCGGACGCCGGAGGGCGTGCCCGATATGCAGGGCTTCTGGGGCGGAGCGGGCGGTGATGGCGCCGCCGACCTCGAAGACCACGAATACATGGATGCGACGACACCGTCCCACGAGACGTTCATCTCCGATCCACCAGACGGCCGGGTGCCGTATACCGACTGGGCCCGAGCGAGACATCAGGAAATCCGCCGGGGCCTCGGGCGGGGATGGCCGGGTGAGTCGCGTCCGCGAAGCCACGGCGCACCGCGCTCGCTGTGCCTCAACTCGATGCCGCGCACCACCGTGGACGGTGGTCAGGAAATCATCCAGAAGCCGGGCATGGTGATCATCGTCAGCAGCATGGGGTGGCACCGGTGATCTACACGGACGGCCGTCCGGCCGTCGGCGGAACGGCGAGTTCTGGTTCGGCAACTCGCGCGGACGGTGGGAGGGTGACACGCTCGTGGTCGAGGTGACTAGCAACAATGGCAGGGGATGGTTCGATACCGCCGGAAACTTCTATACCGACAACACGAAGTTCACGGAAGATGGCGGCTCGCCGACGCGAACACGATCGACTATCGGTCACGGTCGAGGATCCGTCGATCTATACGAGACCGTGGACGATGAACTTCCCCAAACGGCGTCCCGGGACCGGTCGCGTCAATGCCGGTGCGCTGCCCGGCGCGACTGCCAGCCTGCCGTCGCGTGTGGGAAGAATACGTATACGCGCAGAGGTGTGGGAAGAGGCGTGCTTCGAAGGGAACCACGAAAACACCATCACGCAGCGGGAGCTCGGGTTCAAGTGGTGGACGCCGATGACGCCGCCGCAGAAGTGAGCGTCGAGGCGGAGCGGGAGATGCATCAATACGAAGAAGGGTGCGTCACTCCGTCTGACGGTGTGCTCGCATGGTACTGACGTCGCCGGGCCGCGATCGCGCAGACCTTCTGGTCCAAGGACACCAGAGGATCCCGATGACCACGACATGGCTCGCCCTAAAAGCGAAGCTCCCGCCCTACACGCCCCCGCGGACTCCGGATGGGCACGCCCGATTTTCAGGGCCGCTGGGGCGATTCCGGTGGCGATGGCATCGCCGACCTGGAAGAGCATGAATTTCTCGACGTGACGTCGCCGGCCCAGGAAACCTTCGTCGCCGATCCGCCCGGATGGAAAGGTTCCCTACACGGCCTGGGGGCGGGCGAAACGCGACGAGTTCCGGTTGGGCTTGGGGCGAGGATGGCCTGGCCAGTCCGGCGAGCGCTTGTACCGGTTCGGCCCGGTCGCTGTGCCTGAATTCCTTTCCGCGCATCATGGAGGACGGCGGCCAGGAGGTCATTCAGAGGCCGGGCATGGTGATCATGATCAGCAGCGCGGGCTGGCACCGCATCATCTACACCGACGGACGTCCGCATGTCGGTGGAAAGACCGGGTTCTGGTTCGGCAATTCGCGCGGCCGGTGGGAAGGCGACACACTGGTCGTCGAGGTGCAGAACAGCAACGGCCGCGGTTGGTTCGATACGGCGGGGAACTTCTACACGGCCAACACGAAGTTCACGGAGCGATGGCGGCTGGCCGATGCCAACACGCTCGACTACGCGGTGACCATCGAGGATCCCACGATCTACACGAGACCCTGGACGATCAATTTCCCGAAGAGGCGCCCGGGAACGGGCACGCGGCACGCCGGGACCCTCCCCAACGCGACTGCAGGCCTGCCCTCCGATCGCGGGTGATCGCTATGCCCAAGAGGTGTGGGAAGAGGCATGCTTCGAGGGAAACCACGAGAACACGATCACGCAGAGGGAACTTGGCTTCAAATGGTACGGTGGCGTGACCCCGCCAAGCCCTCCGGCGAAATAGGACTGGTTGCGCGCTACTGAGGAGCGAACTGTGAACGTGATCCCCCGACGTGGAATCGTCCTCTCCGTGTTTACGCTCGTGTGCGGGATGGTGCTCCTTGTGCCGCTTGTTGCAGCGGGACAAGCGTTCTGGCCAAAGGACACGCACAAAGCTTCCGATGACGAAGACGTGGATGGCGTTGAAGGTGAAGCTCCCGCCGTTCACTCCACCACGGACACCGGACGGCGTTCCTGACTTGCAGGGCGTTTGGGGAGATTCCGGTGCTGATGGGCAGGCAGACCTGGAAGACCACGAGTGGCTCGACGTCACGACGCCGCCCCAGGAAAGCGTCATCTCCGACCCTCCAGACCAGAAGGTTCCTTACCTGCCATGGGCCCTGGCGATCCGCGACCAATTTCGAAAGGGGCTCGCACGCGGATGGCCTGGCGAGCAAGGGCCGCGCAGTCACATCGCCTCGCGTCAGCTGTGCCTCCATGCGATGCCGCGAATCCACATCGACGGCGGCCAGGAAATCGTACAAACGCCGGGCTCCGTGATCATCATCAGCAGCACCGGGTGGCATCGGGTCATTCCCACCGACGGGCGCCCGCCCGTTGGCGGCAACGCGAGGTTCTGGTTCGGAAGCTCGCGCGGCCGTTGGGAGGGTGACACGCTGGTCGTCGAGGTGACGAATCTCAACGGCAAAGGGTGGTTCGACTACGCCGGGAACTTCATGACAGCCAACACGCGGCTGGTGGAGCGCTGGAGGCTCGCGGACGCGAACACGATCGACTATGAAGTGACGGTCGAGGATCCGTCGACGTTTTCCAGGTCCTGGAAGATGAACTATCCGAAGCGCCGCGAAGGAACCGGACCAACCGGTGGGCCCAGAGCACTGCCCGGAGCGACCACAGGGCTGCCGTCTCGTATGACAACCAATCCGTACGCCAAGGAGGTCTGGGAGGAGGCGTGCTTCGAGGGGAACCACGAGAATACGGTGACGCTGCACGAAATCGGCTTCAAGTGGTTCAGTGGCGTGACGCCCCCGAGATGATTCCGCACCGATACGTTGGCCGTGCCCCACATACGGGCGTGGTCGTTTGGGCTGCTGATCGTGTGAGGCGACGATGACGACAAGGGCATTGGCAGTATTGCTATTGGTCTGGATGGTCACCGCTACGTCGGGGCAGGCTCAGAATGGATCTGGGGCCGCGCCACCGGTCCGCTCTACCCTCTACGCCGTTGTTGGAAACGAGTTAACCCAGTACGGCGTGGACACGGACAACATGACGTTGACACGGCGTGGCACGGTGACACTGCCTGCGAACCCCAGTACGCGTGGCCTCACCCTTCCCGGAAGTATCTGTATGTCATCTGGAGCAATGGTGGAGCGAGCTACGTTGGCACCGGACGGGCAATTGGCCGTTGGGCAACGATCACGGCTTAGCTGCGTTCCGTGTAGACGCGTCGGGCGCCCTCGAGTCGCACGGCGGGCTGGTTCTGCTCAAAGCTCGACCGATCCAGCTTTCGGTTGATTCCGCCGCCAAGCATGTTCTGGTTGCGTACAGCGTTCCCAGCGGCGTGACGGTGCACAAGCTCGAACCCGACGGAACGATTGGTGCGGAAGTGCCGCCTTCCGGACGATTGGATCAGGGAACTTATGCGCATCACGTGCAAGCGGATCCAGCTGGCAGGTTCGTAGCGCTGGTTACGCGCGGCAATGGTCCGCAGCCCGAACAACCGGAAGATCCAGGCGCGCTGAAGATCTTCGCCTACAAGGACGGTGTGCTGTCGAATCTGAAGTCGATCGCACCGAACAAGGGGTTCAACTTCCAGCCGCGGGATGTAGCGTTTCACCGCTCTCAGCCGTGGCTCTTCCTCACATTGGAGAGGCAGGGACAGCTGGAAGCTGTACCGGATGAACAACGGTTCGGTTGACGACCCCGCCATCTTCCGGAAGAACACACTGGCCGATCCGACGAACGTCCGGCCTATGCAGGCGGCATCGGCCGTCCATCTGCATCCTAACGGCAGGTTTGCGTACGTCGGCAACCGTGCGACGGCCGTCAGGCAGGTCGACGGCCAGCCGGTGCTCGTCGGGGGCGAGAACAATATCGCGGTTTTCGAAATCAATCAGAGCACCGGCGAGCCCACGCTCATACAGAACGCCGATGCCCACGGTATTCGGCCGCGCTCGTTCTCGGTAATCCTGGCGGTCGAATGCTGGTTGTCGGCAACCAGAACGAGTTCAACGTTTACGACGAGAAGACCAAAGCAGTGCGCAAGGTTCCTGCCGGCATGAGCGTCTTTCGCATCGGCAATGATGGCAAGCTGGAGTTCGTGCGCAAGTACGACGTGCCTACCCAGGAGCCGGACAGGTCACTGTTCTGGGTCGGATTTGTGCCGTTGCCATAGGGCTGTCCCGGATGGGACGACTACGCTGGTACTTGGCCGTATCACTGCTACAGCTTTCGCTCCGAGTAGCGGAGCAAGCTTCCTTCATAACCGAACCATCTTCATATGTGCGGCTCTAGCAGGCCGATGAAAAAGTGACTCGCGACACCATCTCTATCCCCGTGTGGACACCTCGGTGTTCGCCGCTGAGTGAGCCTGACCGCATACGTCGCCGTTCACGCGGCCCTTGCCCAGCAGCGTGCGAGCCGGACCAGGTTGTAGGCCGCCGCGGCGAAGGTAAACGATCCAGTCGACGAACTCCCCGCCGCGGTGCCGGAGCTTCGCGCATCCGCCGACGGTCTTCATCCAGCCAAAGACTTGCTCGATCAGCTTCCGCGTCCGCTGACTGATGGCGTACCCCGGATGACGCGTGGTGCGCCCGTCGATCGCCGCTGCCCGTGGCCTTCTGGGCCACGTGCGGTGTGACCCACCGCTCGCGCGCCCGCCACAAAGCCGGCACGTCGTAATCCTTGTCGCCGCCGACCGTGGTGGCCTGGCCGGCCGCGGTCAGCATGAGCACGCCACCTCCCGTTCGGCGGTGCCCGTCGCCGCGTGGTCGCAGGCATTGACCAGCAGGCCGTGGCGGTTGTCCATCAGGACGTGCCCCAGTACGCCAGCTGCGCTTCTTCTCCCGGCCCTTGCGATACCAGCTGCGCGTCCGGGTCGGTCGTCGACTGATGGGTATCGTTCGGCGCCGCTCACCACGGAAATTGACCGTCGGGATTACCCGGGATCATCGGGGGGCGACTGGGGCCGGCGTCCTTGCGCCGAAAGCTCTTGAGACTCGCCCACGCCTCGAGCAGCGTCCCGTCCACCGTGAAGTGCTCGTCCGAGAGCAGCCCAGCCTCGCGCGCCTGATTGCCACCGCATCGAAAAACGCACTCGCGACGTCTGCCTGCAGCAGACGGTCGCGATTCTTGCTGAACGTCGTCGGCGACCAGATCGGCTCGTCCAAGCTCAGGCCGATGAACCACCGAAACAGGATGCTGTAGTCGATCTCCTCGACCAGCAGCCGTTCACTGCGAATCGTGTAGAGCCCCTGCAGCAGCAGGGCCCGCAGCAGCTGCTCGGGCGGAATCGACGGCCGCCCCATGTCCGAATACATCCGCTCGAACCGCGGCGACAGCTCCTGCAGGACCTGATCGGTCATCCGGCGAATCGCGCGCAACGGGTGGTCCGCGCGCACCCGCGCCTCGGGCGACAAATAGCTGAACATGTCGGCGGTCTGCTCGTCGGGTCCTCGCATGCGGTCGCTCCCTTCAGACGAAGTGGGAGCATCGTAGTACGTCGGGATCACAATGTCGATCCTGCGCGAGTCACTTTTTCAGCACCCTGCTAGGGCTTGCGCGGTCAGCGGCAACCGCACGCGCCCATCAAGTGAGGCGGCCCGATCAAGGAGGTCAGCGATGTTCAGAAGCGCAAGCGCATTGATGATGCTTATTCTGCTCGCCGGTGTCCCGGCCACTGCGGGCGCGCAGGCCGGCGCGTATATGGTGCCGCCGACCACGCCGTACGGGCCGCCTGTGACGGTCGACGTGGCCAAGAAAGCCGCCGCGGGCGCGATCGCGGAGGCGCGCAAGAACGGCTGGCTCATGGCGGTTGCGGTAGTCGATCCCGCCGGCACGCTCGTGTACTTCGAGAAGATGGACAACGTCCAGAACGCCAGCCCGGTCATCGCCATCGAGAAGGCGACATCGGCCGCCATCTATAAGCGATCTACGAAAGTGTTCCTCGACACCCTCGCAGCGGGCGGGCAGGGGTGGCGGACGCTCGCCCTGACCGGCGCCGTGCCGGTCGAAGGCGGCCTGCCACTCGTCGTGGAAGGAAAGATTGTCGGCGCGATTGGCCTGTCGGGCGGCGCCGGTGATCAGGACAACCGGTGTGCCGAGGCGGGCGTCGCGGCGCTCGCGGCGAGGTAGCGCCATGTCGCGCGACGTCTCGCGTCGTCATTTCATCGGCACCCTCGCCGCGGCGGGGGTCGGATCGCTGGCATTCCAGCACCGGCTCGCTGGCTTGCAGAGTGCCCCGGCACAGCGGATCACCGATGTCCACCATCACTTCTATCCGCCTGATTTCATTCAGGCGTGGCTCAAGTCGCCCCCGAAGGGCGAGCCGCCGATGCCGCCGTTTGTCCAGCAGTGGACACCGGCGCGCAGCCTGGAACAGATGGACAAAAGTGGCGTCACGAGGGCGATGCTCTCGACGTCGATCCGCGTCAACACGCTCGGACAGTCGGCGGCCGAGTCGCGCGATATCGTCCGGCGCTACAACGAGTTCGGCATCGGGCTCACGCAAAAGCATCCAGGGCGGTTCGGCCTGTTCGGTATCCTGCCCATGCCCGACGTCGAAGGAAGCCTCCTGGAAATCCGCCACGTGCTGGACACGCTCAAGGCCGACGGCATCAGCCTCTTTACCAATTACGGCAACCGGTGGCTGGGCAACATGGAGTTCAGGCCCGTGCTCGAAGAGCTGAACCGGCGCGCGACCGTCGTGTACACGCATCCGGTCACGCCCGGCTGCTGCGGTAACCTGTTGCCGATCAACGACGCCGTGATCGAGTATCCGCACGACACCACACGCGCGGTGCTGGACTTGCTCATCAGCGGCACGTTTGCCCGGTATCGCAACATCCGCTGGATCTTCTCCCACGGCGGCGGCACCGTACCGGTGCTGGCCGGCCGCATCAAGTCGCTCGCGCCCGCGAATATCAAGAACCTGGCGGAGGTCGCGCCGCAGGGGGTGGATGCCGAGATCCAGCGCCTTTATTTCGAGACCGCCAACGCCGGGTGGCCGGCAACCATGGCGGCGCTCCTCGGGGTAATGCCGGTGTCGCAGGTGCTGTTCGGTACCGATTTCCCGTTCCTGACGCTCGGTCAGAACCTGGAAGCGCTAAGAGCTAACAAGCTCACTCCGGAACAGCTGCGGCAGATCGAAGGGGGCAATGCGGAGGCGCTCCTGCGGCGAAGCGCATAGCGTAAATCGACAGTACGAGGTGACGATCAACGGGATCGACTGAGGCCCGTCACGGAGCGAATATGCGCACGTCCTTGTCAGCGACCGTTCTCATGGTTTCGGCGCTCGTGGCCGGCGACCTCGCCGGTGGCCGGCTTGCGGCTCGGCAGGCGGGCGGCGACGCGGCGTCGTCGTGTGCGACCGCCGATGCGCGACTCCGCGCGTGCTTCACGTTCGACGGCGATTCCAAGGATCGCTCGTCCTACGGCAATCATGCGCACGCGGGGAACGTCAGTTACGTTCCCGGGAAGTCGGGGCAAGCGGCGCGATTCAGCGAAAAGAGCCGGATGCTCATCGCGCAGAGTCCGAGCCTCGAGCTGCAGCAGCTGACAGTGAAGTTCTGGGTGCGCCCGTCGGCGTTCCCGGTGGGTCCGGGTGAAGAGCCTCGCATGGGTCTCATCGACGGCGAGGCAACGTTCCGAATGTACATCCACGAGAAGGGCATCGTCCGGTGCAGCATGACGGGACGCCCGGAGGCTTTTTCGAAGGTGGCGCTGCCGCTGAACGAATGGACGCGCGTGGCGTGTACGTTCGACGGCAAGGCGATGCGGCTGTACTTCAACGGCGAAATGGTGGCCGAAACCGTGCAGAACGGCAGAATCGCCCAATCGATTGCGTCGATGGCGATCGGCCACGATTTTCCGAGCAGCGACAACCTGCTCGGCGACATCGATCAACTCGAGCTGTGGAACGCCGTCGTCGCGCCGTAACGTACCCATGCCGCGGGCCCTCGTGGAGGTTGTAATGAACCGGTTGTGCGTCCTCGGGGTTGCCACCATCCTGCTCGCGGGGCCATCAGTCGCCCGCGGACAGAACACGGCGAGTGATGCGGGCATGCCGTGGGAAGCGCTGCTGGCTGCGCGGCGGGCAGCGGGCGCCGCGCCGGCCCAGGTCGATCCCTTCTATCTCTTTGCGAACATCGCATATGTCGGCAGCGACACCGCAGCCTCGTATCTGCTCATTGCGCCGAAGGAGGGTCTCATCCTGGTGGACACGGCGGGCGCGTCGAATGCCGACCGCGTCATGGCCAACATCAAGGCGCTGGGCCACGATCCGGCCCGGCTGAAGTACATCCTGGTGAGCCGCGGCGACGCCGACAACGTGGCGGGCGCCGCGCGCATCAAGCAGACGGTGCCGGCCGCGCGCGTCGGCATGACAGCTGCGGGCTGGGAGAGCGCGAAGGGGCTCACCCGCGACCTCGTGCTCAACGACGGCGACCACATCGTAATGGGTGACCCGGACGAGGCCGGCGGCATCGAGTTCTGGATTTACACGATGGCCGGGCATTCTCCCGGCAGCTTCGTCACGGAGGTACACGGACTCGCGACGAACCGCGGGGCCGGCGGGAGGGAATACCGTTCCGTGGTCGGCGTGGAGCTGGCGCCGATGCCCGGGCAAGCGGCAGCGGCCCTCAAGAGCATCGACAAGCTCATGGAGCTTGGTCCGTGGGACGCCCTCTTCACGTCGAATCCTTACCATGCGCCGGTCACCGTGCCGCTGACGCCGCTGCAGATTTTGGCGGGCAACTGCGGGCCCGAGCAGGACATCCCGCCGCCGCAGGCGAAGCCCTTGCCGGACTGGGAGAAGACGGCGTACTTCTGTCGCGGGTGGCCCGGCGGCCCGACGAATTACTCCGCCGCGGCGGGCGCACAAAAAATCAACGCTTACCTGACGCAAGTTCGCGCAGCGCTGCAGAAGATGGGCGCGAGGTAGCGGCTCCGAGGCTGGCATACATGAAGAGAACAGAGAACACCAAGTCTTAAGAGACCTTGGTGTTCTTTGTGTCCTTTGTGGCAGAGCCGTCTTCGTGTCGTTTGCGGCGCAACGCCGCTGTTTCACTCGGAAGCGATCGTGAGCTTGAACCCGCTCGGTTCTGTCACCTCGAAAGCGCGGGTGCCCCACTCGGTGTCATGCGGCTCCGCGTCCAACGCGACTCCCGCCTGCTTGGCCTGGGTGGCGAGCTGATCGACGTTCTGCTTGGTGCCGACATAGATCCGCATCCCCACACCTTTCTGCCGGTCGCGCCCCTTCTTCCAATCGTCCTGGCTGAGACCGAGTCGTGCTTCGCCCGCACGCAGCATCACGCCGAGTAACGTCCCGTTCTCTTCCCATCGTTCCTCGACCCCGAAGCCGAGCCCCTCGAAAAATTTGACGCTCTGCTCAAGGTTGTTCACGGTGAGGGTCGGAGAGATTGTCTTCGCCTGTAAACGAGTGTCGGTTGCTGTTGCCATATGATGCCTCCGCAAAGTCTGTCCGACTGAAGTCGGACACGACGCGACAGGGTTTCCCGCTACGACGACACGGTATCCCGCGACGCTACTGGGCTTTTCTGGCGTGCAGCCCGAACGCAGCACCCTGCGGATCCATCGCATTCAGCACCCAATCGCCGCCGGGAACTTCCATCGGGCCGTTGAGGACTTTTCCGCCGTTCGCCTTGACGCGCTCTGCGGCGACGTTGATGTCGGGCACTCGGAAGTAGATCAGCCAGTGCGGCGGCACCTGTGCCATTTCGGGCGGCTTGTTCATCATGCCGCCGATCATCCCGTGCGGCCGGTTGAACATCTGGTATTTCCCCATCGCCCCCATGTCCATTGCTTCGCTGGGTTGCCACCCGAACACCTCGTTGTAGAACTTCATCGCGGCAGTCGCGTCGGTGGTCATCAGCTCGTGCCACGACGCTTCTCCAACTTCCGGCGCCCTCTCGGGTCGTTCTTCGGTCGATGACGGTTCGATGATGTAGAACGCAGCGCCCTGCGGGTCCTTCATCATCTGCAGGCGTCCGACAGTCGGTACCTCGATGACGGGCGAGAGCTCGCTCCCCTTGAGTCGCTTGATGTGCGCGACGGCCTCTTCGAGCTTCGGCACCGCCACGTACATCGCCCAGAACGGCGGCATATTCATCCCTTCTGGCCTTGTCATGAGACCGGCGACGTTAGCGTCACCGCTGCGTTTGAATGTGGTGTACGGATTCGGCGAGGCGTCGAAGGGCGCTGAGGTCCAGCCAATCACCTTCTTGTAGAACGTTTCGGCGGCTGCGGTGTCGGTGGTCATCAACTCGTACCAGACCGGCCGACCAAGCCGCAATGAAACAGCAGTAGCCATGCGAACCTCCTTGCGGCACCTCTGAGTCGTCAGCAGATGCAAGGGCGCCGCAATCGATCAGTCTGGCACACCAGATCGTCGATGGCGCATCACATTGTTGGTACGGATCGGTTAATGGCTCGTCACTATGCGTCGCCGTCGCGGCGAGGCACGCGAACAGTTCAGTTTCTAACTCGTCGATTGAACGTCACACGAGGACAGCTAAACAGAAACGCGTAAGTCAAGAGTCGCCTTACGATTTCGCTTGCTCCTGCTGGTGTTTTGTCGCTCCTCGCGTCACTGCGGAGGCGTGACTCCGCTGAACCACTTGTAGCCGAGCGACCGCATGCCCTGCATGCTCTCGGCGTTGCCCTCGAAGCATGCCCGTTCCCACGATTCGCTCGCATACGGGTCCTTGGTCGCCGAAGGAGGCAAGCTTGATGCGGCGGTGACACCTCTCGGACCGCCGGTCGGAGCTGTTCCGGCACGCCGTTTCGCGAAGTTGATCTTCCACGGCCTCGTATAGATCGTCGGATCCTCGAACGTCACTTCGTAATCGATCGTATTGGCATCGACCAGCTTCCAGCGTTCGACGAGACGCGTGTTCGCGCTGTAGAAGTGGCCGCTGCTGTCCAACCACGTTCGTCCGTTCAGGCCGGTCACTTCGACCACGAGCGTGTCGCCTTCCCAGCGGCCCCGCGACGTGCCGAGCCAGAACTTGGCGTCCTGGCTGACAGAGGAACGCCCGTCGGTGGGGATCACGCGATAGGTATCAAGGCTCAGCATGATCACTGCGCCTGGCCTCTGCACGATTTCCTGCCCGTCAAACGCGATGCCGGGCATCCCTTCGAGACAAAACGACGACGGAGAGACGTGAAGACGTTCGCCCGACTCGCCTGGCCATCCCCGCGCCAGGCCCGCCAGAATCTCTTTCCGTTTCGCGAGCGCCCATGGGGTGTAGGGAACTTTGCCGTCAGGGGGATCAGAAACGAAACTTTCCTGGGCGGGTGTCGTCACGTCGACGTATTCATGATCTTCGAGGAAGCTCGTGCCATCGCCACCAGGTCCACTCCAGATCCCCTGGAGATCCGGCACGCCGTCCGGCGTTCGCCGCGGAGTGTAAGGGGGAAGCTTCGCCTTCTGCGCTATCCAGCTCTTCGCCATGGGCAGCTTCGGCGTGTCCTTGGCCCAGAACGCCTGCCCACCCGCCGATTCCGGCAACAACAGGAGAACCCAGAACACCATCTGCAGCAGCGTGACAGCGGCAACTACTCGGCGGCGGCTCACATGACACCTCGCTCTTTCATGCGATAGCTCAGCGCTGACGATTCCTCTTCAGCCAGCCCGTAACATAGAGACCCACTCCTCCGATGTCAAGCCGTGCGCGAACGGTTCGCCAACTGCAAAAAGTCCGTACTTGAGAGGACTTTGAACACCGCGCGGGGCGGTTGGACAAAGGGCGCTCCATCGAAAAAATTGGGCGAAAAGGTGTGCTAGCATCCCCGCCGGACAAGAGATTCCGAGACCAATCGCGCCGGAACCCAACGTAGCAAGGAGCGTCCATGACTGTTCGACCTGTCTTCTTGAATATGGCTGCCGTGGTGTTGCTGGTCCTCCCCGTACTGGCCTACAGCCAGACCTCACAGAGCGCCCTGGCGGGCGTTGTCAGGGATACGACGGGCGGCGTGTTGCCCGGCGTGACCGTGGAAGCGGCAAGTCCTGCGCTCATCGAACGCGTCCGGTCCGTGACGACCGACTCCTCCGGCGTCTATCGCATCGTCGATTTGCGGCCGGGCGTCTACACCATCACCTTCACGCTGCCGGGCTTCAATACGGTGCGCGTCGAAAATTTCGAGCTGCGAGCCGACTTCACCGCCACCGTGAACAGCGAGATGACCGTAGGTGAGCTCGCCGAGACCATCAGTGTCACGGGCGAGGCGCCGCTCGTTGACGTTCAGAGCACCACACGCAGCGCCGTCTACGACAAAGAGGTGCTCGAGAACCTGCCGAACAACCGGCAGATCCAGAGCCTCGCGCAGACGATTCCGGGCGTGGTCGGCGGGCAGAACATTGACGGCCCGGCCTCGCGGAGCCTGTCGGTGCACGGGAGCCGCATCGCGGAGACCAACAGCGCGATCGACGGCATGTCGGATCGGCGCGGGGCTGCGGGCGGTCAGGCGGTGACCTTTTACATGAATGAAGGAAGCGTCCAGGAGGTGAGCGTTCGCACCGACGGCGGCGATGCAGAGGCGCAGTACTCAGGCGTCTGGATGAACGCCATTCCAAAGGAGGGAGGTAACACCTTCAACTGGAACATCACCGCGCTCTACGCCAACGAGAGCCTGGCAAACGACAACCTCTCGCAGGAATACATCAACCAGGGTCTGACTGCGGTCAACGGCCTGAGGCACACATGGGACTTCAACCCCAACGGCGGCGGGCCGCTGATGGAAGACAAGCTGTGGTTCTACGTGGCGTACCGCAACAACGAAATCCAGAAGTACGTCGCGGACCACTATTTCAACTCGGACCCCCTCGCCTGGGTCTTTGTCCCCGACAAGAGCCGCCAGGGGACGGACACGCAGGTTCACCGTAACTACGCGGCGCGCGTGACGTGGCAGGCGACGCCGCGCAACAAATTCAACTTCAGCTACGAGAAGGATCGCCGCATTACCCCGCGTCGGCGTGCTGCGGCGAACGTCTCCCCGGAAGCCACTACCTACACGCCGTTTTATCCGAACGCCATTTGGACGGCCGTCTGGCGCGTTCCGGTGAACAACAGGCTCCTGCTCGACACGGGGTTCATGTCGTACGAGCAGGATTGGGACGAGCGCCGGCAGATCGACCCAGCTGTTGGCTTCGACGTGATCTCGGTCACCGAGGATTCAACCGGTCAGATTTACCGTGCGTCGACCATCTATGGCCACAATTTCGACAACCCGATCACGCTGCGCTCCTCCGCGGCGTATGTGACCGGCACGCATAGCTACAAAGTTGGTTTCATGATGCGGGTCCGCGGCAACGGCCCGACGTTCAACAACACGTCGGTGAACGGCGACATGAACTACAACTTCCTCAACGGCGTGCCCCGTCGTGTCACGCTGTTCGCCACGCCCATCGAGCAGCGCAACGACATCAAGTCTGACCTTGGCTTCTTTGCGCAGGACTCGTGGGCGATGAGCCGAATGACGATCAATTACGGCGTGCGCATCGACTATCTGCACGCGGCCGTACCGGAACAGCACCTCGCAGCGGGAAGATTCGTACCCGAGCGCAATTTCGCGGCCGTCGAGAACGCGCCGAATTGGAAGGACATCAACCCGCGCATCGGCGTGTCGTACGACCTCTTCGGCAACGGTCGAACGGCGATCAAAGCCACGGTTGGCCGCTACATCTCCGGCGGCAGTCTCGCGACGAATGTCAACCCGGTGAACACGTCGGTCAACAGCGCGACGCGTACCTGGACCGATTCGAACGTCAACTTCGTACCCGATTGCGACTGGAACAACCCGGCGACCAACGGCGAATGCGGCCCGCTGTCGAACCTCAACTTCGGCAAGGTCAATCCAACTGCGACGACGTTCGACAAGGAAGTGCTCGAAGGCTGGGGCGTCCGGCCGTACAACTGGAGCGTCAGCGCGGGCGTTCAGCATCAAATCGCGGACGGCGCGTCGATCGACGTCGGCTACTTCCGGCGCTGGTACGGCAACTTCAGCGTGGTCGACAACCAGCTCGTCGGGCCGGAGGACTACGATCCGTTCTGTGTCACGGCGCCGCGCAACGACCCGCGGCTGCCGAACGCCGGCGAGCAGATCTGCGGTTACTACGACCTCAAGCCAGGCAAGGTCGGTCAGTCACAGAACCTTGTGCGCCTCGCGAAGCACTACGGCGAGCAGACCGAGATCTACAACGGCGTGGATGCGTCGATGACCTGGCGGCTCAGCGGCCTGACGCTGTTTGCCGGCCTCAGCACCGGACGCGTCACGGCGAGCCAATGCTTTGTCGTCGACGTCCCGGTCGTCTACCTTGGCGTGGTCAGCCCGACGACGCCGACTGCGACCAATCCCCAGAGTCCGATGTCCAGCTGCAACGTCGTGCCCCCATTTCTTACGCAGTACAAAGCGTATGGCGTATATCAGCTGCCGTGGGGCGTGAGCCTCAGCGGCACGTACCAGGCCGTACCGCAACCGGCAACCGCCGGAGCATTGACGTCGATCACGGCTGATTACGTCGCGACCAATGCCGAGATCCGGCCGTCGCTCGGACGCGACTTGGCTGCCGGCGCGAATGGGACTGCGACACTCGAATTGCTCAAGCCGTACGCGCTGCTCGGTGGACATACCAAGCAGCTGGATCTGCGCATTGGCAAATCGCTCCCGTCCTCTGGCCGGATGCGCACGCGGTTGTCTCTGGACATCTACAACGTCCTGAATTCGAACGATTGGCAGACGATCACCACGAGGCTGAGTTCCAATGCTGCGGCCAATCGCTGGCAGCGGCCGACGCTGATCCTGCAGGCGCGGTATATTCAGGTCGGTACGCAGATTGATTTTTAGCTGGTAGTTGATAGTCGGTAGCTGGTAGCAAGAACCTAGAACGTCCGTTGCCCTACGGCTACCAGCTACAAGCTACCAGCTAGCTCGCACAGGGAGGAAATGCATGCGTAAGACAGGTCTTCTCGTCGCTCTGGTGGCGATACTTCTGAGCGCAGTCGCTCCGGTCATCGCCCATCACGCCTTCTCTGCGGAGTTCGATCAGTCCAAGCCGATCAAGATGTCAGGTGTGATAACCAAGCTGGAGTGGACGAACCCGCACGCCTGGCTCCATATCGACGTGAAGGAACCCGGCGGCAAAGTTGTGCCGTGGCGGTTCGAGATGGGAGCCCCGAACGCGCTGCTGAGGGCCGGTTGGTCGAGAGAGGACATCACGCCCGGCACTGAAGTCACGATCAGCGGATTCCTCGCGCGCGCCGGTGGACCGGTCGGCAACGCATTCCAGGTCAGGTTGCCGGATGGCAGAGATCTGTTTGCCGCTTCGTCGCTCAAAGACGCGAAATGACATTGCAGATCGCAAATCGATCGATTGCAGACTGTTGAAGATTTCTGATTGAGGAATGTCCGATTGGATCGTCAATTTGTTCGGCAATCACAAATCGGCAATCGACAACAATCGGCAATCGACGAATCTGAAACCTGCGATTAACGAGAGGATCCAACCCGTGAGCAAGCACGTCTGTTTCATCGTTGCGGCCGCGATTGCGGTGACCGCCGCGTCGGCCACCGTATCAGTTCGTGCCGCGGGCCAGGCGGCTGCCGCGCCCAAACCTGCTGCCATCAAGCGGCTCCCGGATGGGACGCCGGACATCCGCGGAACGTGGGTGCGTGTTGGTGGGGGTCTCAACGAGGCCAATGCGCCGGACAGCGAGCTGAAGGCATTCGGCGTGCTGTCGGAGCCTCAGGGCTTCGGCCAGGGGCCGGTCGCTTCCGGTCCGGGCGGTGAGGTGGCAGGTCCACGTGTGGCGAAGTACCTGCCGAACCCCCGGCCGCCGCAGGGCATCATCGATCCGGCGGACAGGTTGCTCCCATATACACCCGAGGGGCGCACCCGTCGCCTCGATTACGCGAAGAACATGTGCTGCCCGGCGAAGTCGCTCGCGTACCTCGAGCTGAGCGTGCGTTGTGCTCCACCCCAACCGTGGGCGGGCGGCGGAGTCCACATCATGCAGCGACCCGGCCAGGTCTCGCTCCTGTTCGAAGCCAACCATCACACCCGCGTGTTGTACACCGACGGCCGTCCTCATCCCAACCCCAACATGCGCTTTTTCGGGGGGCATTCAACGGGACGCTGGGAAGGGAATGTACTCGTCGTGGACACGACGAATCTGGACGGAAAGGCGTACTTTGGCGTCGGAAACACCTTCCCTCCGTTCAGCCAGGAGCTGCACCTGACGGAGCAGTTCACTGTCGTGTCGGACAAGCTGATGACATTCGTCCTCACCTATGACGACCCGAAGACGTTCACCCGTCCGGTGAAGTCGGCCGGGTTCTTCTATCCGTCGAACGAGGAAGAGGAGCTCGCGCCCGAGTTCACGTGCCACGAAGGCAGCTATTCGATGCAGAACATCTTCGGTTTCTGAGGCTCGCGTCGCGATGAGACCATTCGGCAGGCTAACCCTCGTCACCAGCGTCGGAATCATTGTTTCCACAGGGCTCCTCATCGCGGGCGGTCAGGCGGCGGCGCCGCCAGCACGCGCGGCTGCGCAAACGCCGCGCCCCGCGGCGGGCGCGAATCAGCTGCCCCGGACCGCTGATGGCAAGCCGGATTTCAGCGGGATCTGGCAGGCGTTGAACACCGCCGCGTGGGACATTCAGGACCACACGTCATCGCTGGCGTCGTTTCTAGGGGTGCCGCCCGGGCGCGGCGTCGTCGAAGGGAATGAAATTCCGTACAAGCCGGCGGCGCTCGAGCAGAAGAAGAAGAACTTTGCGCAGCGCGCCAAGGAAGATCCCGCGTTTGTGAAGTGCCTGCTGCCCGGCGTGCCGCGCGCTACGTATATGCCGTACCCGTTCGAGATCATTCAGGACCCGGGCCTGATCGGTATCCGTTATGCGTTTGCCCGGGCGGTCCGGACGATCGATCTCACCGGCAGGTCAAGGGACTGGCTGAAGGGATGGCCGGACTTCTGGATGGGTGACTCCCGCGGAAAGTGGGACGGCGACACGCTCGTAGTGGACGTCCAGAAGCTGGACGAGCGGACCTGGTTCGACCACGCAGGCAACTTCCACAGCGAGGCATTGCACGTCGTCGAGCGCTATTCGCCGATCGACCGCGATCACATTCAGTACGAAGCGACGATTGAGGACCCCAACGTGTTCACGCGGCCGTGGAAGATCAGCATGCCGCTCTATCGCATCATCGACAGGAACGTCGAAATCTACGAGTGGGACTGTCGCTTCGATCAGGACAGCGAGAAGTACAAGGACGCCGTACCGAAGTAGCGCGTGGGCTTCAGCCCACGCGTGTCGACGGTCGCGCAGGCTAAAGCCTGCGCGCTACGGAGTACCTGCCAACAACGGCTCCCCAAACTTCGCCGGGTCAATCGGGACATTGAACCTGACGTCTGCGAACTCGAACGTGTCGCGGCCGTCGAGCCACGTGAACGTCCAGCGGTAGGGAAACTTGATGCCGGCGACGTCACGGTAATCCTCGTAGTCCACCTGCGTCGGCACTTTGCCAATCTCTGAAGGCGTATAACGGATGATCCGCACGAGCAGCCCCGACTCGCGATCGAAGTAAAGACTCGCGAAAGAACCCCTCGGGCCGTTGCCCTGCACGAGATAGACGCTCTTATCCTGCGCCCTGGTCCTCGGCCCCACGCGGAGCCCTGTCAGCGTCTGCATGATCTGCGCTGGAAACGACAGCTGAGCGTCCAGGCGCGCGCCGTCGAGCTCACCTCCGGCCAACGGGTACTTGGGCACGACGGCCAGCGGAATCGCAAACCAGCCAGTACGCCCGTCGAAGGTCCGTACGCTCTCTCCGCTCGGAAGATGGCTGTGCATGGCGCGCTTGTCGGGGGCTTCTGCAAAGTATTCGAAGTTGCCGCCGCCGCCGAAGCTTCCAAACGCCTCGACCTTGCCGGTTGCCACGACGGTCTTGATCCCTGCCGCTTTCTCTGGCCCGCCAATAGCCTGCAGATACTTGTCGATGATTTCGTTGACCGGCGGCACACCGTCGGCCCTCGAGACGACGTCGTCCAGTTCGGTGGACGCCTCGCTGTATAGCTGGTCCAGCCTCGGGGTTTGGAGCGGTATGTCGCGCAGGTGATGACAGGTCCAGCACGTCACCACCTGACGTCCGGAGAAATTGTCCCTGTTGATGGCCTGCACCATCCGCACCATCTGGCGGGCCGTGACTTTTCGCGGATTGCTGTCGTCTTCCCACTTGACGCTTTCGGTGCCGGCCCCGGGGTGGCAATCGCTGCAGCAAAGACCAAGCGACGCGGACATGAGCCCCATCGTTCCCATGAACTCGTCGACTGTGATGCCTTTCAGCGCCTGCACGTTCTTGAACACATCCTCGACCATCACGGGCCCGCGTTGGCCGGAGCCTGGTGTCCCGGGCTGCGCTGCCGCCTGCTGCGCTGCCGGCGCTGCTGTGGGTGTACTCCGGTATCCGAGAACGGTGAGTAGCGTGATCCCCACCAGAACGACGCAGAAGCCGCCAACCACCAGTGGCCGTTTCGCCGGTTCCCGGTCCGGCGTCCGATCCAGGAATGGCAGCAGCAACAGCAGGATGATCACGAGGCCCGGAACGATCACGGTCGCCACTGGCTCGAGCCGCCCGGGGAAATACTTGAGCAGCTCGAAGAGGCTCATGAAGTACCACTCGGGCCGCGGCACGTACGTGGCATCAGTCGGGTCGGCCAGCGCATCGAGCGGTGCGTTGAACACGACGGCCATCGCCAAAAGCAGTGCAAAGACCACCGAGACCGCAATCGTGTCCTTCAGTGCGTGATACGGATAAAACGGCGTCGGCGGACCCGCCACCGGCCTGATCGGGCCTGATATGCCGTGCCGGCGCATCAGGTAGATGTGCGCGATGGTGAAAACTACGAGACACGCAGGCAGAAGAAAGACATGCACGGCGTACCAGCGCATCAGGGTCAATGCGCCGAGATCGGTGCCGCCCCTCAGCAGCCCGCTGAGAAAGTCGCCGACCAGTGGAACGCTTCGCGCGATGTTGATCGTGACCGTTGTCGCCCAGTACGCCTTCTGATCCCACGGCAGGAGATACCCGGTCAGCGCGAACGCCAGGATGATCAGCAGCAGCAGCACGCCGACGATCCAATTCAATTCGCGCGGCTTCTTGTACGAGCCAGATGCGACGACCCGCAGCATGTGGACGACTGCGGCGATCACGATGAAGCTTGCGCCGAAGAAGTGGAGACCTCGCAGCAACCGGCCGAACGTGACGCGCTCTACGATGAAGCGCACGCTGTCGTACGCGGTGTCGGGCGAAGGCGAGTAGAAGAATGCGAGTGCGATCCCCGTCACCAGTTGCACGGCGAGCAGGAACAGCACGATGCTGCCGGTGACGAACCACCAGCCAACACCGCTCGGGATAGGTTCGTCGAGAAGGTGCTTCAGCAGGCCGCGGAAGCCTGTTCTGGCGTCCAACCAGTCGCGCACGATCTAGGCCTGGACCATGACGCGGTTGCCATCCACCCGCACTGCGATCTTCGCCAGCGATTCGGGGGGAGGACCGTCCATCACCGCGCCGGTCCGGTCGAACACGCCGCCGTGGCACGGACACCTGAAGACCTGACCCTGCCGATCCCACGCAACCAGACAGCCCAGATGCGTGCACGTGGCGTCGAACGCGGCGACCTCCGATTCCCCCGTCTTCACGAGAAAAATCGTGCGGCGCTGGAGCGATTCCCGGTAGCCGTCCAAACGCGTCACGCTCAGCGTGACCGGGGTCGGTTCGTTGTCGGGGAGGTCGTGAAGCGCCGACGCGGTGAGCCAGTCCTCTTGTCTGCGAACGGTGGACGAAAGGATGGCGCCGCCGCCGATGACGCCGAGAATTCCACCGATGACGGCCAAAAGTGCTGAGGTAACCGAACTGATGAAACGGCGACGCGTTGCGTCGGCAGGGGACGTATCCATTGACACTCTGATCTCGAGCGCCGAAGGGATATCATATCGGCATTCATGCGTCAAAGAAGGAGATCGCAATGCTTCGACGTGCGTTGCCCCTTGCACTAATCGCGGTACTGGCGGTACTGGCAATCCCAGTTGCGGCGCAGGGTCCCGCCGGCTGGAAGGTGCGCGTAGACGGAAGCCATGGTGCGTCTGCGCCCGACGCCGCGTCCACTCTCAAGTTCGCCACCGTGGGAAAGGGTTTCCATGTGGCAGGCGGGCCCGGCGCGATCTTGTGGGATCCCGCTCGCACGGTGAAAGGTGTCTACGCCGTGGAGGCGACCTTCACGCTGATGAAGCCAAGCGCGAAGGTCACCGACTACGGCCTGGTGTTCGGCGCAGCCGACGTCGAGGGTGCCGCACCGACCTACGTGTATTTCACGATCGCGCAGGACGGCACGTTCCAGGTGCGTCACCGTGCGGGTAACCAGGTCAACGACATCGAGAAGTCGTTGCACTTCGCCGTCAGAAAGCCGGATGCAAGCGGAAAGTCGACGAACACGCTCGAAGTGCAAGTGGCGCCAACCGCCGTGTCCTACCTGATCAATGGGGCGGTCGTTCACGCCACGCCGACGCGCACCGGAACGGGGTCGCACACCGAGGGCGAGAAGACCAACGGGATCGTTGGCATCCGGATCGACGGCGACATCGACCTGCAGGTTGATGCGTTCGAGCTGAAATCGCCGTTCACGCCGCCCCAACGCGGGCAGTAAGAAGCCTTCCAGATACGCCGCCGATTGATGGGCGAGGGCCCCAATCGGCGGCACGACAGTCTGATGACTGCGAGGAGAACCATGAGAGGACTGGCAATCCGCGCGGCAGTCGCAATCCTTCTGAGTTCCACGGCCGCGGCGCTGTCCGGAGAGGCTGCGTCGCAGCAGTCGCCCTCACGCCCTCTGGTGACCGAGGCACAGTACGAAGCGTGGCAAAAGGAGTTGTCGAACTGGGGGCGCTGGGGCAGCGACGATCAACTGGGAACGCTCAACCTGATTACGCCGGCCAAGCGCCGGGCGGCGATCGCACTCGTGAAGGAGGGAGTGCCGGTCTCGCTGGCGGCGAATGCGTTTACTGAAAAGGCCACCGACGTTCCGTGCCCGGCCGAATGGGGCATGACGTCCGCGTCGGACACGGGCGCGACCGATCGCGTCGCATTTCCCTGCATCCACGGCGCGGCCTCGACTCACATCGACTCTCTGGCACACACATTCTTCCGCGGAAAGATGTGGAATGGCTATGACACGTCGACGCTGGTGACGAGGGAAAGGGGCGCCGAAAAGAACTCCGTGCTCACCATGAAGAACGGGATCGTCACGCGAGGGGTGTTGTACGACATCGCGCGGCTCAAGGGCGTGCCGTATCTCGCGCCAGGAGATCGGATCTACCCCGAGGACCTCGAGGCATGGGAAAAGAAAGCGGGTGTCAGGGCCGGGTCGGGTGACGCGCTGGTGCTTCGCTGGGGTCGTTACGGGCGGCGCGCCAAGCTCGGACCCGACGACGGCGCCGCGGGGCTCGATAACTCGGTCCTCCCGTGGTTGAAGCGACGCGACATTGCGTTGATCGTCTGGGAAACTGCCGGATATTCGCCTCAGCCTGCGGGCGATTTGTTCAGAAACGCAGTCCACAATTTCATTCAAGCGATCCTCGGTATCCACGTCCTTGATCGCGCGGATCTGGAATCGTTGAGCGAAGCCACTGCGTCCCGCGGCCGCTGGGAGTTCATGTTGACGGTCACGCCGCTGGCATTGCCCAATGCGACTGGTTCACCGGTCAATCCAATCGCGATGTTCTGAGGCCATTTTTGCGAGCCTGGTGATTCGAGCGTTGCCTGAGCTGGCGCACACACAACCGGCCTTTCGATGTCGCTTGACGTCAGGGCGCCGGCCACGCAAGATCGTGGCGGGACCGATGCACTGGCGAACACTTTCCGCCCTCGGGCTCTGGTTGGTCGCCGTCGGCAGCGCTTGGACGCATGTTGACGCCCAGCGTGCGGGGACATTCAGGGGATCGATTGACGATCCGGCGATCCGATATTCGACCACTCCCACCCTGAACAACACGGTTGTCGACGCCAACAAGAAGATTCAGGATGGGACTCTTCGTTTCGAGTTCGACGAGCGCAGCGGGTTTCTGCGGTCGGCGCTCGAGGCACTGGGTATTCCCGTTGACTCACAGTTGCTCGTGTTCTCCCGCGCGAGCCTGCAGGGCAAGCGGATCAGCGATCAGAATCCGCGCGCGCTGTTCTTCAACGATCGCGTCGCGCTGGGTTGGGTGCGCGGCGGCGACGTGATCGAAGTGGCGGCACACGACGAATCGGCCGGCGTGGTCTTCTACACTCTCGAGCAGCGCTCCGAGCTGGTCAGCGGAACGCCGCAGTTCAAGCGGGCCTTCGAGTGTCTCGGTTGTCATGTGACCGGCAACACGCTCGGTGTGCCCGGTCTCCTCATGTTCAGCACGACACGTCCCGAGCCGACCCAATTCTCCGGCATCCCGCGCCACATCGATCACAGCGATCCGTTCAGCCAGCGTTTTGGCGGGTGGTTCGTCACCGGCAGCACCGGGTCTGCCCGGCATATGGGTAACGACTTGGCTGCGGTCGACGCACGATCCAGTCGCGAGCTCACCTCTGTGGAAGGGCTGTTCGACTCGGGCGGTTATCGCGCTTTTTCAAGCGACATCGTGGCGCACATGGTACTGACGCACCAGGCTGGGATGACGAACGTGCTCACGCGCGCCAGCTGGGAAGCGCGAGCGATGGACCCGGCGCTGCACCCGCTGTTCAACGCGGACCCCGGAATGGACGAGCGGATCGCATCCGTGATGAACAGTGTGGCGAGCGAGGTCGTCGACTATTTGTTGTTCGTCGACGAAGCGAAGCTCACCGACCGCGTACGAGGCGCATCGGGGTTTGCCGAGCGATTCTCGTCAAGTGGCCCGCGCGATCGGAAGGGGCGCTCGCTGTACGAGCTCGACCTGAATCAGCGCCTGTTGAAGTACCCGTGCAGCTACTTGATTTACTCACCCGCGTTTGACGCGCTGCCGCCTCTTGCGAAGGTCCCGATTTACAAGCGGTTGTGGGAAGTGTTGTCCGGCGAGGCACAGGACCCCCGGTACCGGGCGGCATTGTCGCTCGCGGATCGCCAGACCATCGTTGAAATCCTCAAAGACACGAAGAAGGACCTGCCACCGTATTTCCAGAACGTGACCCGGTAGTCCCGCTGGTCTTGTTCTCGACTCCTGTCGCCGCCGCGGCACATCATGATCAATGCACTCGTTCGACCTGATTCTGACCCTGACTGGTGGATTCGCGGGCGCGCTGATCTTTGGGTACCTGACTCAGAGATTGGGACTATCGCCGATTGTTGGCTATCTGCTCGCCGGCGTTGCCGTTGGCCCTCATACACCTGGATTCGTCGCGGACACGGCGCTTGCGGAGCAGCTTGCCGAGGTTGGCGTCATCCTGCTGATGTTCGGCGTCGGACTGCAATTCCACGTACACGAACTGCTGGCCGTGCGAAATGTCGCGATCCCAGGGGCGGTTGCGCAGAGTGCCGTCGCGACAATCCTCGGAGCAACGCTCGCGCACCGCATCGGCTGGACGCTATCGAGCGCCATCGTGTTCGGCATCGCGCTCTCGGTCGCGAGCACCGTCGTCCTCATTCGCGTCCTCGCCGATAACAACGCCCTTCATACCCGCGCAGGCCACATCGCGGTCGGGTGGCTCGTCGTCGAAGATCTCTTCACGATTGTCGCGCTGGTGGTGCTGCCGATCGCGTTCGGCGCCGATGGCTCTGGTCTTGGCGGCGCTCTGCTGTTCACAGGACTGAAGGTCGCGGCCCTCATCGCCTTCACCATGTTCGTTGGCGCGCGGCTGATTCCGCGCGTGCTGGACCACGTTGCCGGCACGCACTCTCGCGAGCTCTTTACGCTGACGGTCCTCGTCATTGCGCTCGGCATTGCGGTTGGCGCGGCTGCCGTATTCGACGTGTCCATGGCTCTCGGGGCGTTTCTGGCCGGGCTGGTCGTGGGCAGGTCGGACTACTCGCTGCGCGCGGCATCGGAAGCGCTGCCGCTCCGCGACGCATTCGCAGTGTTGTTCTTCGTCTCGGTCGGAATGCTGCTGGATCCCGCGGCGCTTCTGAGAAGTCCGGCGCTCGTCGGTGGCGCACTGGCGGTCGTCATGATTGGCAAACCGCTCGCCGCGTTCGCAATCACGTGGCTGATGCGCTATCCGTTTGCGACAAGCCTCTCGGTTGCGGTGGCGCTCGCGCAGATCGGTGAGTTCTCGTTCATGCTGTCGCGAGTGGGCCGCGACCTGGGCGTCCTCACCGAAGAGGCCGGCAATGTCATCGTCGCGGTCGCGATCCTGTCGATCGTGTTCAATCCGATCCTCTATCGCCTCATCAAACCGTGGGACCGGTGGACGCTGGCCCATCCGCTGTTTCGGCGCGTCGTCGATCGATCGGTTACCGGTGAGCGAGCCGACATCCCGCCTCCAGCCGCCGACACCGCACATCGTGCCGTCGTCGTGGGCTATGGACCGACTGGACGCACGGTGACGCGCCTGCTTCGGGAGAATGGGTTCGAGCCGATCGTCATCGACATGAACGTGAACACCGTACGCGAGCTTCGGGAACAGGGAGTACGTGCCATTTACGGCGATGCGACGCATCGCAACACGCTCGAGCAGGCCGGGGTTGCCACGGCAGACAATTTGATTCTCACGTCGGTCGGCATGACGGATGGCGGCGAGACGATTCGGCATGCGAAAGAGCTGAACCCCGGCATCCACGTGCTTGCCCGCGCTCAGTACCTGCGCGACGTCCCGGCCCTGCGTAAAGCCGGCGCCGAGGGCGTCGCCTCGGCTGAAAGCGAGGTAGGCCTCGCGCTGACCGAGATGATGCTGCATCGGCTTGGAGCAACCCCCGATCAGATCGATCACGAGCGTGAGCGAGTCCGGTCGGAGCTGCGGCCGGCCTAGACGCCTTGAAAGGCCAGAACTCATGCGATTGACTCAAGTCTTCCGGACGGCCTTTTCAAGGCGTCTCGCCCGCGCGGAGCGCGGGCAAGGAGACACTGCAACTAGCGAGGCGGAGCCGGCGCCGCATACTCGCCGGTTTGAGGCGGAGCCTCGCTAGAGGCTCGCGATATGGACGTTCTCTATGCGCGGTGGCAGATGGGCCTGTCGCTCGCGTTCCACATTGTCTTTGCCGTCATCGGGATGGCCATGCCCGTGATGATGGTTGCGGCCGAAGTTGCATGGCTCCGCACGCGGCGGCCGGAATACCTGGATCTCGCAAAACGCTGGGCGCGCGGAACGGCGATCCTGTTCGCCGTGGGCGCGGTGTCCGGGACCGTGCTGTCGCTCGAGCTGGGTCTGTTATGGCCGACGTTCATGGCGTTCGCCGGCCCCGTCATCGGCATGCCCTTTTCGCTGGAAGGCTTCGCGTTTTTCCTCGAGGCCATCTTCCTGGGTTTGTACCTGTACGGGTGGGACAAGCTGCGTCCGCAGGCGCACGTATTTGCCGGCGTGATGGTTGCCTTCGGAGGGGCGCTGTCGGGAGCGTTCGTCGTCACCGCAAACGCGTGGATGAACACGCCTGCGGGATTTCGGCTCGTCGAAGGGAAGATCGTGGAGGTCGATCCAATCGCGGCCATGTTCAATCCGGCCGCCGGTGCCCAGGTGGTCCACATGCTGCTCGCGGCTTACGCCGCGGTCGGCGTGGCCGTGGCAGGAATCCACGCGCGCCTGCTGCTCCATGACACCGCTGACCCGTTTCATCGACGGGCATTCGCCATTGCGCTCGCGGTTGGGTTGCCGGCTGCGCTGGTGCAGCCGGTATCGGGTGATTGGGCGGGGCGCGTAGTGGCACGAACGCAACCGGCCAAGCTCGCTGCGCTGGAGGGCCAGTTTGCCACTGAGGCGTACGCGCCCATCCGGATTGGCGGTGTTCCCGATGTGGACGCGCGAGAGACGCGGTATGCGCTCGAGATTCCCGGCGGCTTGAGCTTCCTCGCACATGGTGACCCGTCAGCAGTCGTCACGGGTCTCTCGGATATTCCCCGGGAGCTGTGGCCGCCCGTTGCCGCGGTTCACCTCGCCTTTCAGGTGATGGTGGCCATTGGGGGATGGCTCTCATTTCTCGCGCTGTGGGCGGCGGTTTTATGGTGGCGCGGGCGGCTGTTCGAGTCGCGCCCGTTTCTCAGCGCCTCGTTCTTCTCATCAACGCTCGGATTCATTGCCGTCGAGGCGGGATGGATGGTGACGGAGCTCGGGCGGCAGCCCTGGATCGTTCAAGGAGTCATGCGCACCTCTGACGCCGTGACACCGATGCCAGGCCTCGTGGTGCCCTTCGTCGTGTTCACAATCATCTACCTGGGCCTGGGTGCCGTCGTCGTGGCGTTGATCCGACGAACGGTTCTCGAGACGGCGTCTGGAGCAGCCGCGCGGTGATTGACCCCGTGGCCCTCTTGTCGTTCGTACTGGTGCTGTCGCTGACCGCATACGCCCTGCTCGGCGGGGCGGACTACGGCGGCGGCGTGTGGGACCTGCTGGCGGCGGGTCCAACTGCCGAGCGTCAGCGCGCCACTATCGCCCACGCGATCGGCCCTGTGTGGGAAGCGAATCATGTCTGGTTCATCGTCGCGATCGTGATCGTATTCACCGGCTTTCCACGCGCGTTCGCCGAGCTGAGTACGTACCTTCATGTGCCGCTGCTGCTCGTGTTGATCGGGATCGTGCTGCGCGGGTCCGCATTTGTGTTTCGCGCGTACGGCCCGGAGCATCCACGCCACGGCCGTTTCTGGGGTCGTGTGTTTGCCGGCGCGAGTACCGCAACACCGCTTTTCCTGGGCGTGATCGTTGGCGCCATCACTGAAGGACGGCTCCCGGCCGCGCCGACCGGATCCTTTGCCTCGGTGTTCATACATCCGTGGCTGACGCCGTTCTCGGTGTCCGTCGGGATCTTTGCGCTTGTCATGTTTGGATATCTTGCCGCCGTCTATCTCGCAGTCGAGGCGCGCGATCCCGATGAACGATCAGCGTTTCGCACGCGCGCGCTCATGTCCGGCGTCGCCGTCGGTGTGCTCGCAGCCACTGTCCTGGTTCTCGCCAACCCTGAGGTACGCAACGGGCTCATTGCGTCCCCCTGGGCGGTTCCGCTGCACGTCGCAACCGCGGCCAGTGCCATCGCCGGGTTTGGTTTGCTGTGGTTGCGACATTACCAGTCTGCGCGTCTGGCGGCAGCGGCACAGGTGAGCTTCATTCTCTGGGGCTGGGCGCTGACGCAGTACCCGTACGCGATTCGTCCGCATCTGACGCTCGTTGACGCCGCGGCGCCTGCGAACGTGATCGTCATCCTGCTTCAGATACTCGGCGTCGGCGCGGTCATCCTCCTGCCCTCGCTGCTGTACCTGTTTCGAATATTCGGGCCTCGCGGTCAGGCGCCAGCGGCTTGACTTACGCGTTTCTGTTTAGTGGCTCTGATCAGGCCGGTTGCATCCGCAACCGCCGATCGCGCCACTCCACAGCGAGCGCTCCCGCGCCGGTCAAGACAATGGCCAGGGCAATCAACCCTCCCACCATCGGAAGCGATATGGCAAGAGATACGAGGAACGCCCCGACCAGCATCGCGGCCCATCGGGACACGCCGGTTCGATGAAGTCGGTCGAACACCCAGAGTCCGATTCTGTACGAGACTAATGCCGCGGAAAGAACCAGCGCGATGACATACGCTGCGGTCAGAATGACGGCCAGTGGAATCCCGATCAAGGTGATCAGAAGAATCGCGATGACAATCGGAATCGCGATCAGCAGGACCGCACCCGCCAGAAGCGACAACAGCGGCCGTGTGCGCAGCGTTTCCGCGACGCGGCTGAACCACGTGGGCGCGACGTAGAGGCCTATCAGGTTCAGGACCAGCAGCGACAAGAACAGGCACATCCAGAGTGCGGGCCACGCAAGCCACCATCGGACTCCGCCTGTCCGTTGAAAGTCCACGTTTCCCATCACCTGCGCGCCGGGTGAAATGACCGGAGGCTCTGACGCCCGTACGATCAGGTCACCGCGGACGATGGCATTCGGAAGCACCGTGACGCGATCGGCGCTCGCATGGACCACCCCTCCAATGTCACCGCCGATTTCCGCTCGACGCGCGCCGATCGTCAAGTTATGAACGATGCGTCCTTCGGACCTGACCTCGTCGCCCGCGAGCTTCGCGTCGTGACCGATCGTTGCACCAGGCTGCAGACGCACCGTCTGGCCGGCGACCATGGCGTTGTTCCCCACGTGACCGTCGACGCTGACGCGTTCACCGGCAGCCCACAGGTCATTACCAACCGGCGCTTCCACCGATACAGTCCGTCCCGCGCTCATGACGTATCCCTTCACTGGCGCTGAGACGGTCACGTCCGAGCCCGCCACTGCGACATCGCCTTCAACCTCGGCGTCGACCCGAACGGTTCGTCCCGTCCTCAGCACATCGTCTTGAGCGACGTCATCGGTAACGACTGCCTGACGGCCTGCCGAGTCACCGCGGGCATCGACACCTGACGAGGCGGTTGAGACTGCCAACGTACATAGGGTGACGACGGTCCAGAAGTTGTGATTCGAGACCATGATTAATCCCCCCTCTCTGCGTGGTGCAGAAAGGGCGCCAGACAACGCTCGGCAGCAGCTTTCCAGCTTGGCTCAGCGAGAACGTGGCCTGATGTGGTGAGACGGAGGCCGGGGTCATGCCCGACGAGCGGCTCCTCACGGAAATGGGCAACTATAACGAGGAGTTGGTCAAAGCCGGCATTCCCCTCGCGGGCGACGGCCTGCACCCTCATCGCCGGTTTCTGGCTGTGGCAGGTCAAGTCGATGGACGAGGCGGTCGAGTGGCTGAAGCGTTGCCCGAACCCGCACAACGAGGAGACAGAGGTTGAAATCCGTCCGGTCTTCGGAGCCGACGACTTCGGCGCGGAGTTCACGCCGGAGCTCCGCGAGCAGGAACAGCGGATCCGCGAGCAGGCTGCGCGCAAGTAGCGGACGGGATCTGGTATTGGCGTAGAGCGCACGCTTTTAGCGTGCGCCTCGGCGCAGGCTGAAGCCTTCGCCCTACGGAGCCGGTACCTCGTCAAACAACCGGTGGCGACGGCGTCTCGCCCAGCGCAGCCGCGACCGCTGCGACCAGCACATTGGCGTCGAGAGGCTTGCGTAACACCGTGACGTATTCGTCGAGAAATTGCAGCGATTCGACAGCCGTCAAGACGACCACCGGCGTCGAGCGCGTCGTCCTGCGTGAGCGCAGGTCTTCGTAGACGACCCTTCCTGGTATGCGGGGCAGCGGCAGGCTGAGGACCATCGCGTCTGGCGCGGGATGCGAGTCCAGGTACAAGAGCGCGGCAATTCCGTCCTCGACGCCAATCGCGTTATAGCCTGCCGCAACGAGCGCGTCACAGTAGAGGCTGCGAATCGCGAAGTCATCTTCCACAACGAGCACGGTGTTCGCGGATCGGGACGCTCTTCCTGTGCGAGTGACCATCTGTGCGCTGACACTCCTGTGCACTCCGGGCGGCCGCTCGTAGGGCGGCCCTTCATGGGTCGTCACAACGGTGGACCGTAAGACGCCGCTCCAAGCAGTTGGAAACGAACCAGTGTGTGTGCAAGAGGTGTCCCAGTCGCGGTGGGGAAGCAGAGGCCGACCGAGCCGGCCAAATTGCAGCGTGGCGGGGAGATTTCGGCAGCGCGACGCGCGCGGTCGTCAGGGATGAAACGACCGCTAACGAATATGGTCGGCGTCGCGCAGAACTGTGACTACGTCGCCGATCGAATTACGGCGGCGTTCTGAAGCGTCGGAGCCCTGGACGCGATGTTACGGGTTGCCGGGGTTCTCCTGATTGGGCGGGGCTCCTCGCGGCGGCGCCGGGAACGCGTGGTGGTAGAGGGATTGGTAACGCACCTCTTTGCCGTTCTCGTCGAGCCACCCGAACGACTGCTGGAAGAGCGCCGGCTCCGGATACCCTGCGGGAACGGTCCCCTCGATGATGTACAGCCTCTGGTTGTGCAAGTAGATCGCGGCCATCGTGCGCGATCCGTCACGGTTCGTCAGATGCACCTGATGGCCGCCAACGCTATACGTGGTGCTCCACGTCAGCTGCGTCACCTTCGCATCGCGCTCCATGAGCTTCCATGTCGCATGGAGGAGTGCGCCGTGATAGTCGAGTCGCCAATGCCCCACACCGGAAAAGCCGGTGCCTCCGTAGCAGCCTTCCGTATGTGCCTTGCACGTCTGCGCCTTCGCTGTGAGGATCTTCTCGATCTGGCTGTAGTCGACCACCGTCATCGAGTAGCGGCTCGGCCCCTGCTCGGCGCTGTAGACGCGCGCCGGCAGATCGGCCCCGTACTGCGACTGGTACGTGGTCTGCGTGACCTTGGGCTGGCTGGGGAAATTGCCGGTGAAGCGATCCTCCCGGCTCGTAAACTCGATCCACTCTTGTGCGAACGCGGAACCGGATAGGGCCAGGACGATGGTCGCGGCGACGACTGGAGTGAATCGCATCGTGTTCCCTCCCATGCGCAAGTTCAAACTTCAAAGTGGTACTTGATTCTGCGCCTGATGATACTGCGTCTGATACGGTCCCGCTATCGCCGGCCGCGGAGCAAGATCCTGGCCCGATGCAATCGGCGCCTACCTGGTTGGCGTCACCTTGCGATACTGCCCGAGGTGCAGCTCCTCGACGAGCTCAGGGCACTTGAATTCCAGGACCCGTGCGTTCCTGTCGATGCGCCGATAGAGCGGCATGGTCAGTTTCCAGGGTCGGGTAAAGACCTTCGCGTCCTCGATCGTGGCTTCGTACATCAGGTGGTACGCGCTGATCGGTGTGTATCGTTCGATCACGTGCAGCGCGTCGCTGTGGTAATTCCCTGCCCGGTCGAACCATGTCTGGTCGTTGAATCCTGTGACATCCACGACCAGCGTGTCCCCCTCCCAACGGCCGTTCGACCATCCCATCCACGACTCGGTACGGAGCTTCCGTCGACGTGCCGAGCGGTATCTCGCGTCGTGCATATGAGTATTGGTACTGAATCCAGACCACCTTCTGGCTCTGGAAGATCTGAAATGGGTGAGGCAGATACGTCGCCCGCGGAACACCAGGAAGGAAGCAATTCAGTTCCGGGTCGGCCGCCAGATTCCTGCCCGGCTTTCCGGGAATTGCGTTCTTCCGGTTCTCGTTCCGCTTCGCCAGTGCTTCAGGCCGATACGGAATCCGTCCGCCCTCGACGACGCTCTCGCCCGGTGGGATCGCGCCGATTGCGCCGGCGAGCAGGAACGGTGACTGCGCGGCACCGTGGTCCTCGAGGTCGTAGTTCGCGGTGTTCATCGCCTGCCAGATTCCGTTCAGATCGGGCTTGCCGTCCGGCGTACGCGGAATCTGAGTCTGCGGGAGCGCGCCTTGACCAGCGGACCATTCTGGTGCGACGCAGACCATTGCAATCAGCACACAGCCCGCAACGTTCGTGATCGCGCGACGCCTCGTCATTTCCCGGTCTCGCGTTTCTTCGCGGCCTCGGCTTCCTGCACGCGCTCCCCACGAAGTGAGTTCGTCAGGGCGTAGTTGCCCTCGTGACACGCATACTCGAACATCTTGTAGTCGTCATCCCGCTCCCATGGCAGGTTGAACGTCCACGGCCTGGTCCACGTCGTCGGATCGATGACGGTGGCGTAGTACTCGATCCGATTCGGCCCGACAGGCACGAAATGCTCGACCAGACGAAAGTTCCCGAATGGGATGCCGGCAGGGACGCTCGCTCCGGACATGCCGCCCAGTCGCTGCTTGTCCGTGAAATTCGTGGTTTCGACGACGAGCGTATTGCCTTCCCAGCGGCCGACCGCGTCTCCATTCCAGTGGCGGATGTTGTCGCCGACATGCGGGCGGCCATCGACCGGAACGAGTCGTGTGTCGAGGCGTTCCCGGATAATCGCTACCCATCCCGGCGACTGCATGATGTACGTGCCGCTGTTGTAGGCCTGCGGAGCGTTCGGCGTTTGAGACGCAATGCAGCGCACCAGCGCGTGATAGTCCTCCCATGAGGCGAGCTCGCTCGCTTTGGCCAGAATCTCCTTGCGTCTCTGCTCTCCCGCCGGCGTCAAAGGGGGATACCGGCCATCAGGTGGATCGACAATCAGCGACGTGTTGAGGTTCGTGACGAAATTGCGGTCGTTCCACCATTCGTTGTATGCCCCCACGCCTGTTTCGGTTTCACGGTTGGGCGCGTTGGCCTTGGCCCACGCTTGATATTCGGCTTCGTTTGCGAACCGAGCCTTGCCGGCAAGCTCCTTCGGCCGCTCCATGCGGATCACGGACTGGTAGTCCCAGACGCCCATCAGATCCGGATCTCCCCAGGGTGTGCGCGGCGGGCTATACGTCGACGGAGGTGGCGTAAAGGGTTTGGCCGCGGGCGCCTGCGCCGTCAAAGGCGCAACGGTCAAACCTCCGGCGATGATCAGCGCTGGCAGAGCCGCAGAAACGAGACATCGATTGCCCATCGGCTTCTCCTGTCCTCGAGCCCGAAATCCTATCAGAGACCACAACTTCCTTTGACCTTTGCCTTTTGACTCTGCCCTACGGGATCAAGATCTCCGCCGCTGTATACTCTCCCGCACTTCAACCCTCGTCACCTTCGGGTCCCCAAGGTCAAAAGTCAAAGGTCAAGGGGCAAATCGAGTCGTGACAGCATTTGACTTTTGACTTTTGACCTTTGCCTTACTAGACCTGTATTAGGAGTCCCATGCACATCCGAACACTGAGCGTCATTGTTCTCGCGGGATGGTTCGGCAGCGGCGCTGTAGCGCAGGATGCCAGGGGCGTCATCGACGGCCTGGCGCGCACACTCGGCGCCGTCACGTCTATCCAGTATTCGGGGACTGGATACGTCTATGGCTTCGGGCAGAGTTACCAGCCCGGCGGCCCATGGGTGAAGTTCAACCTCAAGAGCTACACGTTCGCGGCCGATTACGAGCGTCAGGCGTCGCGCGAGGAACAGGTGCGGACGTACCTCGATCCGCCGGAACGCGGCGGCACAGCGGTGTTCATCGGCGAATTACGCCAGGTGGCGCTCCTGAGCGGCGACGTCGCATGGAATGCGGCGCCGGACGGTGGTGCAGCGCCACAGCCGCTCGCTGTCGACGCACGGCAGCTTCAGATCCCGATCTCGCCGCACGGGTTCATCAAGGCGGCGATGGGTGCCGCGCCAACGGTGGCGGCGCGGACGGTCAACGGCCGGCGGTTCACTGTTGTCTCGTTCATATGGAAAGGCAGGAACCGGGTCAACGGATACATCAACGACCAGAATCTGCTCGAGAAGGTGGAAACCTGGATGCCCGACCCGCTGTTGGGCGACATGCTCGTCGAAAACACCTTTTCGAACTACCGCGACGTCGCAGGCATCAAGTTTCCCGGGCGGATCGTCCAGACCCAGGGTGGCTTCCCGGTGCTTGACGTGACGATTGGCGACGTGCGTACGAACGCGGTGGCCGCCATTGAGGTGCCCGAAGCGGCCCGGCGGCCGGTTCCGCCCGTCAGCCGCGTCGAGGTCGTCAAAGTGGTCGATGGCGTGTGGCTGCTCGTCGCGCCGGTCGGGCCCAACAGCCTGGTGGTCGAATTTCGCGATCACGTGGCGGTCGTCGAGGCGCCGTTCAGCGAGGAGCGGTCGCTCGCCGTCCTCGCGGAGACGAAGAAGCTCGTTCCCGCCAAGCCGATCCGCTATCTCATCAACACGCATCACCACTTCGATCACTCGAGCGGCATTCGTCCGTTCGTCGCAGACGGGGTGACGATCGTCACGCACCGCATCAATACGGACTTCTACAACCGGATTTTTGCGCTCCCCCGCACACTGAGCCCCGACCAGTTGTCCGCGCGTCCGAGGCCGGCCCGGTTCGAGACGCTGACCGACAAGTACGTCCTGTCGGACGGGAGCCGAAGCCTCGAGCTGCACCTGCTCGAAGGGAACACGCACAACCCGGGCCTTTTGCTCGTCTATCTGCCCAAGGAGAAGCTGCTCCACCAGGCCGATGCCTTTACGGCGCCGCCGCCGGGCGCGCCCCTTCCACCGGCGGTCAATATGGTCAACGCGCGCAATCTGAATCTGGCGGCCAACATCGATCGCCTGCGCCTCCAGGTCGATCAGATTACCGCCGCGCACGGCCGCGTCATGCCGATTGGCGACCTGTGGAAGGCGATCGGCCGGACGAATTAGCCGCATCCATCAGTGGAAGCACCACGAGCAGCAGCCAAGCGATTACAGCGGGGAGCGTCAACAGGAGCCGGGTGTTCATCGACCACGGTGTACGTCAGGCGAAGCGCATCAACAGGACGAGCGAGATCCCTGCCAGAACGAGCCCGATGATCTCGTACGCGCTGAGTGCCTCCCGGAACACCACCACGCCGATCGCGGTCAGCAGCAGGATCATGCAGATGGAGTACAGCACACTGATGGTGGCGAGCTTCAGGTGCTTCATGACGAACACCCAGCCGAACGCGGTCGAGGCATAAAGACCGAAGCCGAGGTAGAAGGACCTCCGAACCGCACACGTCGTCGCGGAAATCGTTCGTTCTATTCGGCGACACACAGCGTCCACACGACCGATGACGAGGCGAAGGCAAGAAACACGTGCAGAGCGCGGCGGCACAGGTTCATCGCGCACCTGAGTCTATTCCCTCATAACGTCGACCAGTGTTTGAGACTCGCAGGTCAAGGATGAGGTCGCGGCTGAGCGCTACAATCGCAGCCGATGAACACGCGCGCGAAGAAGACGCTCGAGCGCGTGCTGTCGAAGGCGGGCGCGGGCTCGCGCACCGACGCGCGCCAGTGGATCTGTGCCGGTCGCGTAAAGGTCAACGCGCATGTCGTGCGCGACCCGGACCATTGGGTCGACATGAAGCGCGATCGTGTGCGCCTCGACGGCAAGCCTCTCCGGGCGCAGGAGCGCGTGTACCTGCTGCTGTACAAACCGACCGGATATCTCACGACCTACCGTGACCCGGGAGGACGGCCGACGGTCTATGACCTCATTGCCGATGTCGGCACGTTCGTGTCGCCGGTCGGCCGTCTCGACCTCGACACATCGGGACTCCTGCTGATGACGAACGACAACCAGTTGGCCGAACGGGTCACGAATCCAGAATCACACGTTCCGAAGACGTACCTCGTGAAAGCCTCGACGCGGTTGACCGACGAACAGCTCTCTGCAGCTCCGCGACGGCGTCGAGCTGTCCGACGGGCTGACACGGTCCGCGCGCGTGCGGCGGGTGCGCGACTCCGAGAAGTACACCCACCTCGAGATCACATTGACCGAAGGGCGCAATCGCCAGGTTCGCCGCATGATCGAGGCGCTCGGCGCGAAGGTGCTCAAACTCGTGCGCGTGAAGATCGGTCGAATCTCCATTGGCACGCTGCAGATTGGTAAGTGGAGGCTGCTGACGAAGGCGGAGCTTCAGGCGCTGCGAGGAGCAGGTCGGCGCGCCTGACATGAGAGAGCTCGAACAGGTTCTGGGGTTGTTCGGCCGACCAGGAAATCGGTGACGCGGCGCCACGGTATTTCGCGATTCCCCGTGGACACTGTGGGGCCGCGCCTCCGGCACCGTAGCCGCGATCCGCACGCGCCCGTAGGCGTCCGCGGAAGAATCGGCGGCGAACGATCGGAAATAATCGCTTAAGGTGAGATTTGTCGATCGCCGGACTTAGGAGGTTGTATGTCCCAAACTAGCGGAACCCCAGCAGTGAAGAACGTTGTGCTCGTCCACGGTGGGTTCGTGGACGGATCGGGTTGGGCGGGCGTGTATCAGATGCTGAAGCGGAGCGGATACTCGGTGTCAGTTGTGCAGAATCCCACCACTTCGCTCGCAGACGACGTTGCGGTGACGAAACGCGCGTTGGCCGCTCTCGATGGCCCGGCGATTCTCGTCGGTCATTCCTATGGCGGTGCCGTCATCACCGAGGCCGGCAACGACCCGAAGGTCGCAGGGCTGGTCTACATCGCCGCGTTTGCGCCGGATACAGGAGAGTCTGTTGCTGCGTTAATCAAGGATCCGCCGCCTGGAGCGCCAGTGCCGCCGATTCTGCCGCCGCAGGACGGCTACCTGTTTCTCGATAAGGCCAAGTTCGCCGCATCGTTTGCCGCCGACGTGAACGCTGACACCGCCGCGTTCATGGCGGACTCGCAGGTGCCGTGGGGAGTCGAAGCACTGAGCGGGGCCATACGCCAGGCGGCGTGGAGGACGAAGCCAAGCTGGTATCTCGTAGCGACTGACGACAAGATGATCCCGCCCGACGCACAGCGCGCGATGTCGAAACGTGCAGGCTCGACGGTTGTCGAAACGAAGGGCAGCCATTCAGTGTATGTGTCGCAGCCGCAGGCTGTGACGTCGATCATCGAGAAGGCTGCGGCTGCCGTTGGGTAACGGTGCAGACGGGCCGCCCTAGAACGAGTACCGCATCGAGAATTGAATCGTGCGCGGCCCCGCCTGGTCCACGCTCTGCGTGCCGGTAATCCTGCCGAATGCGCTGGAGGTGACGCTCATGTTCGGAATGTCCCAGTTCTCGATGTTGAAGAGGTTCGAGAACGCCACTTCCGCGCGCAGTCGGGAGGCGCCGCCGGTGTCGAACTGTTTGCCCAGCGTCATCGAAAACACGCGGGTGCCGGGTCCTTCGAGGATTCCCACACCGGCGTTGCCGAAACGCCCGATGTTGTTATCCGGTCGCACGAACGCATCGCGATCGAAGTACCTCTCGGGAGTGGGGTCGGCCAATGTGCCGTCCCCAATGCGATCGGGGCGCTGTGTCGCGGTGAAGCCGCGAGACGTTGCCCCCGTTCCCGAGGGATCGCTGTTGCTGAAGGTCGGCGTCAGGAAAGGCCCCGACTGAAACAGGGTCACGCCGGTAACGTCCCAGCCACCGACGAGTAGCGTCGAGTCCTCGGCCGATCCCGCTGGCGAACCGGCGACCGCGGCCAAACGGAAGCTCGTACAGGAAGGTGCTGACGAACCGGTGCCTCCGCGTAAAAGCCACGTTGCCGTAGTCTGCATCGCCGCGAAACAGGTCGGCCGTTGTCGCGCCATTCTCAGCCGGGAACGCCGTCGGTACCGTGCCACCCGCGTCAGATTTGTGTCTGGACAGCGTGTACGACCCATCGAAAGTCAGGCCGTCGGACAGCCGTTTGTTGAGCGCCGCTGAGAGCGCGTGGTACTGCGAGCGCGGATCGTTCGCTCGCGTGGTCACGACGTTCCAATCGCGGAACGGCCGTGTGTCCTTGACGCGGTCGTAGCCAAGTGTGTTCGACGGCACCTGATTGAGATCGGGACTCCAGATCAGATCGTCGGTCGACGAGCCGACGTAGCTGAATCGTGCTCCTGCGTTCCAGCCCAGCTCGCGCTCGACGGTGATGCTCCACTGCGCCGTGCGCGGATCGCGCATGTCGATCTGGTTCGCTCGCCGGAAGTCGAGCGTTCCAGGTGGAAGCGCGCCCTCGGCCGACGCGGCCGAGGATATCTGCGGAAACATGAATGGGTTGGACGGACTGTTGGCGAAGTTGACGGCCGCCGCCGTCACCGTCGCGACCATGGAATAGTTGACCGAACCGAGCAACGGGACGGTGTAGAGCCCGAATCCGCCACGCACCACCGTCCGACCGTCGGCGGTTGGCCGCCACGCGAAGCCGAGGCGCGGGCTGATGTTGTTCTTGTCAGTCCGCCGAAGCGTCTCAGGGAGGCCGGCTTCCGCCGCAGTGACGAACGGCGTGTTCGGCACCGACTGGCGCACGAAGTCCGGTACCAGGGCGAGGCCTGCGGCGTCGGACACGATGACGCGTCCGCCGGGGTACTCGAGGTCGAAGTTGCCGAGCTGGTTGCTGCGGTCCTTCATCGGCGGACGCAGGTCGTACCGAAGCCCCACGTCGATTGTCAGTCGTGGACTCGGGCGCCACGAATCTTGAGCGAATACCGCATAGTAAGTGGAGAACGGGTTCACATCGGGCGCCGGCACGATGTAACCGGTGTAGTGAGGAAGGCCGAGCAGAAAGTCCGCGAACGCGTGTCCTGTAAACGTTCCGTCGAAGAAATACCGCCCCAGTTCCTCGCCGTCGAAGAACGAAATCTGATCCTTGTACTCCACGTACTGGATGTCGATCCCCGCCTTGAGCGTGTGTCTGCCGGCGAGCCACGTCGACGTGTTCGAGCCTTGCACCACCCGTGACAGGATGTCGAACGGCTTCACGCCGCCCGTCGAGATGAACGACCCATCGTTGAACTCGATGTGGGGAAACCCGCCCGTCAGGGGCGGCCCGGGCAGCCCGACGATGCCGGCGGACGCCACCAAATCCGCGCCCTTCGATGCGTTCGTGTAGCTGTCCTTTTCGACGGTGTTCGACCAGCCAGCGCGTACCTCGTTGACGAACGAGCCTCGGACCCAGCTGTGGGCGCCGGCCAGTTGGCGGACTTCCGTGCGGCGGAAACGATCGCCTTGGGTCATGTTCCAGTCGGCGGTGGTGCCCGGACCGAGGTCGTCGACGTTCTTTATCGTCAGGCGACCAAAGATCTTCTGATTACTGGACAAAACGGTATCAAGTCGGCTGTCGAACCCGTTGATCGTGTAGTCGCCAGGAGCATTGACGACGAAGTTGGGCGCGTTGATCGCCGCACCGGTTGCCTGGTTCTGACGAGGATAGAAGGCCTCGAGCAGCCTGGCGGAGACGGCATTCACCGGGATGCGATTTCCTGCGTACGGCTGCCCCGTAAACGGGTTGCGAATGGCGCTTGCGACGCTCGAGAGGTCGCCGCTCCGCCAGACGTCTGGCGGGACGGTCTGATTCAACGTCACCTCGTTCGGCCGCCGCACTCCTTCATAGGTGCCAAAAAAGAAGGCCCGATTTCGAGCGATCGGACCGCCGCCCGACAACCCGAAACTGTTGGCGCTGACGTCGGGCAGCAGCGGCTTCCCGTCGGCCCCGCGCGGCGTGAAGCGAGACGCGGCGCTCAGCGAGCTGTCCTGGTTGAACCAGAACGCGGTGCCGTGGAACTGATTCGAGCCGCTGCGAGTGGTCGTGGTGAGGTCAGTCACCTGCATGAACTCGGCGCTGTTACTCGCAGTAGCGACCCTGAACTCCTCAATCGACTCGACCGACGGAAAGAGCTCACGCGAGGCTCCTCCGTATCGGACGCGCTGCGTGGAAATCCCATCCACCGAGAATGAGGTCATGAACGGGAGAGCGCCGGCTACCGAGATTGTCCCGGCGCGATCCTGCTGGACGCCCTGCGCCAGCGTGGCGACCACGATGGGACTCGTGTTGTTGGTGGCGCGAAAGTTCAAGGCGAGTTTGGCAATCGCGTCGCCCGATATGGAGCTGTCAATCGTCGACCGCTCCGTCTCTATGACCGGCCTGACCGCCGTCACCTCGACGCGCTCAACGGCGCCGGCCACTTGCATTTGCATGTCCGCACGGACGATCTGGCGCGAGAAGAGCAACCTCACGGGTGGAGTCACTGAAGCCGTCGAGCTCGAACAGCAGCATGTAAGGGCCGGCGTCAAGGTTCGGGACCTGGTACTCACCGAGGGATGCTGTGACAACGTTCCGGGTGACGCCGGTCGCGAGATTTGTCGCCGTGATGACCACTCCCGGCAGCACGCTTCCCGATTGATCCGTGACGGTTCCGGTGACGGTACCGTAGGTGGATTGCGCGCCAGCCAGGGCGGTGTGCAGAAGTGCCGCTGCCGCGAACATGGCTGTTGCGAGATAGCGTGGCCTGCAGTGTCGTGACATCGAGTTTGTCCTCCGGATCTCCGAATGCTATGAGCCCGGCGTCACAGCAGGTTCTCGACAATGCAATCACTTCGTAACGCAGCGCGTTTCTTTACAGCGCCTTCATGACGCGCACGTAGACTTCGTTGCTCACGGAGGTGCGTGATGCGACGAGCGCTCGTCTTGCTGCCGGCATTGGTAGCGCTGATTTGGTCTGGCAGCCCAACTGAAAACGCTCTCGTCCATGCCCAGAAAGCCGGAGACAACGTCATCCTCGTCACGATCGACGGGACGCGAACCGAGGAGGTCTTTGGCGGGCTCGATCTCGAAGTGTTAAAGAGCACACTGCCGAAAGGGCAAGTGGCCGAAACGACCTCGTCTTATCGCCGCTTCTGGGCAGCCACGCGCGAGGAGCGCCGGCGGAAGCTGATGCCTTTCCTGTGGACACTGGTCAGCGAACAGGGGTCGATTGCAGGTGATGCGCAGGCTGGCAGCGTTGTCCGCCTCCGCAACCGGCACTGGTTCTCCTATCCGGGGTATGCCGAGATCCTGCTTGGCGAGCCGCACGACGATGTCATCAAGAGCAACGATCCGATTCGCAATCCGTTTCCGACGGTGCTCGAGCGCATCCGCGAGCAGCTAGGGCTTCAGCCAGAGCAAGTCGCGACGTTCGGCAGCTGGTCGGTCTTCAATGAGATCGTCGAGCACACGGACGGTGCCACATTCGTGAATGCCGGCGTCGAATCGGTGTCCGGCACCGACGTACAGCTACTGAACTCCCTGCAGACCGAAGTCATTGCGCCATGGGACAACGTGCGGCTCGACGCGTTCACATTCCGCCTGGCGATGAATCATCTGGCGACCGCAAGGCCGCGTGTGCTCTACCTCGCGCTCGACGAAACGGACGACTGGGCACACGATGGCAAGTACGATCGCGTGCTCGAGGCGCTGGCGCGGACGGATGCGCAATTGCAACAGCTCTGGACGTGGGTGCAGAACGACCCCGACTACCGCAGCCGTACGCACTTGCTTGTCACAGTCGATCACGGACGCGGGCACACGCCGCAGGACTGGCGGAACCACGGTGCCATGGTGCCAGGGTCGGACGAAGTGTGGATAGCCTTCGCGTCGCCCCGCATGACGCGCCGCGGTGTCTGGCAGAATCACGCGCCGCTGTCGACGAGCCAGATTGCGGCAACCATCGCGTCGTGGATGGGCGTTGACTGGAATGCCACGCGCCCGAACGCGGGCAGGCCCATTCACTGAAACTTCGGTGTTGGCGATCAGTCAGTCCGCGTACTTGTGCGCAGGGCCGACTGGCATGCCGTGCGCGATTCGCTGCTGAATCCACGCCCTGGAGTCGTCGTCCAGCTCGAACAGGCCCGAGCGGCGATCGAGCAACTCATGGACGTCGAATGACGCCCGCATCAAGCCCTTGTCCGTATGAGAACGAGAATTGAGCAGATAGTGTCCGATCTCATGGGCGACGGCACGTCCAAGGACTATTCCGATTCGGGTCGCCTGTAGAGACGGAGGCACCGTGCTGGACCTATGCGAGCTGTTCACCAGCGCCTGGACCCGATCGATTGACACGACAGCGAGGGCATTGGGCGGTCCGAAGCTCAGAAGCTCGCCAAGGGCGTAATCCGACCGGGCCGAAGGACTTGACGCCGGTCGGGGGATTACCAGAACGCGCAAGGCACGATCCGTTTCCACGACGCGGTCGCCACCGTTTCGCCAGACAAGCCGGACGCCCGCTCTGGCCCAGAGCGTTTCAGCCTCGGCAACGAGTGCTGCCCGAGCAACGGTCGCCAGCTCCGGCGCGATCGTGAGCAGCACGTACTGCACAGCCGGCTCTGGACGCGTGTCTTGGAGTGCGGAAGCGGGTGTTGCACAGCACACAGACGCACATGCGACGCTTATCGCGCCTGCGACAAGTGATCGAACACCCTGGTCTCTCACGCTCCCTCCACCAGATATCGGGCGGATGACGGAGCGTTTGTAGCGCGGATGTTACCTTGATGTCGAGAACAATACGTACGTGTAACGAAAAAGTGACGCTCGGCAGAATCTGCGCGTCACGGCCTTCGCAACCGGGTTCAGTTGGCTGGCCGGAAGGCGACGCCCGTGTCGTTGCCCGCCAGCGACGCGGCGCGGCGTGCGTCTTCCTGGAGCCCCTGCTGCACACGAAACGCCGGCTCGTTCGGTCCAGGTGGTCGTCGTCGGTAGACGCCGTCGGGCCCGAGCCACCGGCTCTTGACCGTGTCGCGAAACATCGCCCGCAGGGCGTGAAGCACCCTGGCTTTGTGCTCGGTATCTTCAACCGGAAACATCAACTCGATTCGCTTATCGAGATTGCGGGTCATCCAATCGGCGCTGGCGAGATAGACCTCTTCATCCCCGCCGTTGAAGAAGCAATAGATCCGAGAGTGCTCGAGGAATCGGTCGACGACGGACACGACCTCGATGTTCGTACTGACACCCGGAACTCCTGGACGGAGGGCGCAGATGCCGCGCACGTTGAGCCGAACACGGACACCAGCCTGCGACGCGGCGTAAAGAGCTTCGATGATCTGGTCGTCTATGAGCGAGTTCATCTTCGCGACGATTTCGGCGGGTTGCCCCGAAATCGCTCGCCGCCGCTCGCGATCGATCAATCGGAGAAACCGTTGCCGGAGCCCGGTCGGCGCCATGACGAGCTTCTTCAGCCGCGGCGGATCCGAATACCCGGTGAGCGCGCTGAAGACGGCAGTCGCGTCTTCGGCGATCGACGGAGACGCGGTCAACAGGCCGAAATCGGTATAGACGCGCGCAGTACGCTCGTTGTAATTGCCCGTTCCAAGATGCACATAACGCCGGAGGCCGTGAGCAGTTCGCTTGACGATCAGGCAGATCTTCGCGTGGACCTTATATCCACGGATGCCGTAAATAACATGAGCGCCTGCCTCTTCAAGGGCCCGTGCCCATCCGATGTTCCGTTCCTCGTCGAATCGAGCAGTAAGCTCCACGAGCACTGTGACCTGCTTGTTGAGCTCCGCGGCACGTTGCAGGCTTGCGATGAGCGACGATCTCGCGCTGGTCCGGTAAAGGGTCTGTTTAATCGCCAGGACATCCGGGTCGTCGGCCGCCTGCGACAACAACGCCGTCACCGGGTCGTACGCGTCGTACGGGTGATGCAGCAGGAGATCGCGCTCGTCCAGCACCGAAAAAAGATCACGCGGTTCGGCCGCCAGTACGTCCACAGGCTGCAGCGGAGGATCCCGAAGCTCGTCAAATCCGGGGAGGTCGACGAGGCCCATCAGCATGCGAAGATCGACCGGACCTGGCACCACGTATACGCCGTCTGCCGGCACGTCGAGCTGGCGGCGAACCACCGACACGAGCTCACCTGATCCTGCGGCTTCCACCTCGAGCCGGACGACATCGCTGCGCCGCCGCCGGCGCAATTGTCGTTCGACGAGCTGCAATTGCGTGCGGCCCCCCTCGTCATCGAACTCCAATTCGGCGTCGCGCGACAGGCGGATGACGCTCGATTCGAGTATCGCCTGGCCTGGAAAGAGCTGCGGCAGATGCGCGCGAATAATGTCCTCGAGCAGAACGAACGTATGACCGTTGTCTGCGTCCGCGCGGACGAGCCGCGCGAGACCTGAAGGTACCTGGACGATCGCGAGGCGACGATCGATATCGCCTGGTGCCGGGTGAAGCAGGACGACCACGTTGAGACTCAGCGACGACAAGAGCGGAAACGGGCGCGACACGTCGATTGCGAGTGGGGTGAGCACTGGTAGGACGGCGTCCTGGAAGAACGTGCTCAACCGGGCGCGCTGTGCGTCGGTGAGGTCGGCAAATGCCACAACTGTGATGCCGTGGTCGGCAAGAAGCGACGACAACTCAGTGGACACGAGGCGGTACAGCGCACTCACGAACGCGTGCGTCCGTTCACTGATTGTCTCGAGCTGACGCGCCGGCGTGAGACCTGCGAGGTCAGGTGAGGTCTCCTCGTCCGCAACGTCTTGACGCAGGCCCGCGACGCGCACCATGAAGAACTCGTCGAGATTCGACGCCGCGATCGCCGCAAACTTTACGCGTTCGAGGAGCGGGACACTTGGATCCGCAGCTTCGTGAAGCACTCGTTCGTTGAACGCCAGCCACGACAGCTCGCGGTTGATGAACAGCTCACTATGATGCGCGTCGTCGCTGGTCGTCACCCCAGGCCTCCTGCCGGCCGGATGACGAGGCGTCGACCGAAAACCTCGACAAACATGTCCGAGCGCGCTGTCGCCGCCATCTGCTCCATGGTCACGTCGCCGGAGCCCTTGAGTTCCAGTATCCAGCCTGTGTCGCCACGCACGAGGTGGACGTCAGTGACTTTCCGGAGGTGCTCGGCGTCGAGCGCGTTGGCGACGCGGAGGATCGCGGCCAGCTTGTTGACAACGAGGCGATCGGCGCGATCGAGCTGCATGTACTCCACGTGGCTGTCTTGCGGCGTCGCCCGCCGGTGGTAGCGCGCCACGTTGGCGACGACCGCTGTTTCCTCGTCCGATAGACCGAAGATCTGGGACGCGGCCAACAGATACTGCGAATGCTTATGGTGCGCGCGCAGGCTCACATACACGCCGATGTCGTGGAGAAGAGCGGCGGTCTGCAGGAGCAGTCGCTCGCGATCCGCCAGGCCGTGCTCATCGCGAAGCTCGTCGAAGAGACGCGCGGCGAGCATTGCCACGTGCTGTCCATGAGCCCGATCGAAGCAGAACCGCCGCCCCAGAGACTCGGCGCTCGCGAGCACCTGTTGTTCGAAATCCCTGGTCGAGCGAGGCCCCCCAGGTTCGAGCAGCTCCAGCAGCATGCCCGCTCTGAGCGACGCGTCCGAAACGACGACGTTGCGGGCAGCGGTTTCCGAAAGCAGCGTGCGATACACGAGCAGGGAAGGGACCAACGTTTCCGCCTCGACCGCGGGCAACCTGAACCGCGTCACCAGGCTTTCTTCGTCCAACTGCTCGACCTCCTCGCAGAAAGCGAGAAACGTATCGCGCGGAATTTCTCGCGCGCCCTCAGCGCCATCGTGTTCCTGGAATTGAGAGGCGGCGAGCCGCATATCGCCGCCAATGGCAATCATTTGAGTGATCCGCGGGAGCGGTATTTCGAGTCGGATTTCCTCGATGACGTTGGCAATCGCTCGCCTGAGCAGCGCGACCTGCAGGGGGTGGCCGAGCCGTCGCAAGTCGAGCTGCTGTCGAAGCCTGATGGCGCCGAGGGCATACACGCCCGAGCGGTCCAGCCGACCGCGGCGCAGCAGCATCAGGCTCGTACTACCCCCGCCGACTTCCACGAGGAGCGTCCAGGCTCCCTTGAGTGCGGGATGACCGCGAAGAGCATCCCGGACGGCGAGGTACACGAGACGGCTCTCTTCGGCTTCGTTGATGATGTCAAAGCTGATACCGGTACGTCCGCGAATCCGATCGAGAAAGAGCTCCCCATTCCGCGCTTCGCGGACGGCGCTCGTCGCGACCGCCCATACCTGGCGCACGTCGTACCCCTCGATAATTTGACGGAAGCCGTCGAGCGCAGCGAAGGCGGCATCGGCTGTCTGCGGACGGATGACGCCCGCGGAAAATGTGTCGCGTCCCAGCAACACGCCTCGCGACGCCTCCTCGATCGTTCGAATCGGCTGCCCCGCGGCGATCTCGGCGATCACGAGTCGGACGGCGCTCGCTCCCATGTCGAGCACTGCGACCAATCTGGGAACGGTTGAGCTATGTGTCTCGGATATCGCAGACGCAGGTGAGGCCGCGCGCGTCATGGATCAGTGAGATTAGCCGAACAACGTTCGGGGGCTTGTAACGACGGTGTAACAGATTTGCGCGAGCTCGGCTCCGCTAGCAGCGAACAGTCGAAGGAGCGCCGACCGCGCGCACTACTTCCTCCGCGACTCCGAAGGATAACGTCATCCCGGCGCCGCCGAAGCCAACGAGCGCGGTGACGTTGGGAGCGGGCGCGAGAACGCAGAATGATTCAGTCGGGTGCTTGACATAAGTCCCATGCCAACGGGACGCAATGTCGACGCCCTGCAGATCGAGAAAGCCATCCAGATAGTGGAGTACGAGCATGTCGATGTCGCGCTTGTCGAACGGCTCGATCGCCTCGTCGTACCGTGCGAATCGCCGATCGTCAGTTCCCCTGACTCGGTCTGCGAGACCATCACGTGAATGCCCAGTCGCATGTGCTCGGGAAGCTCAGCACCAAAGCGGTGTTTCAGGGCGGCAGCGACGGGCAGGCAGCAAACGCCTGGTAGTGCCCCAGCGTCAGCCCTCCAGCGAGCGCCGGTCCGAGGCGCCACGGAACCGCGCGCGTCCGCATCATCTGCAGCTTGCAACGACGCAGCCCCAGCGCAGCGAAAGGACCTGGATACAGAATCTGCAGTTCGTCTCCCGTACAGACGAAACATCGGTCCATTCGCCGCGGTCCGGCGGACGTCTCGATGAACTCGTCGTCGATGTCGTGCACGAGCGTCCCGAAATGGAAGTTCACAGGCCACCTGGCCTCGAGCCATAGAGGCAGCCGAGTCATCACGTCTCTCGGATCCACGACCATCTCGCTCGGACTCCACAGGCCGCCGCGAAGGCCGTCCCGCCTTACGTGAGGGGAGCGCTCAATGACGTCCCTGGGCGCCAACATATGGCAAGGGAAACCGTCGTAACGCGACGTGCGTGCAAACTCCTCGAGCACCTGGGCCTCGTCGTCGTTGTATGCCAGATGCAGCGAGCCGAAGGGCGAGTGCCAGATCCCCGAATCGAGGAGGACTTCATGCCATCGCAATCGGCTGAGTAACGCGCGCTCCCGGTTTAGGCCCGGCTGGCTGTCCTATCGGCCAGATCATCCCGAAGTTGCGGACCGACGCGCCCTGAGCGCGAGCGTTCCGCTCGAAGACTTCTACTCGTCGCCCCGCGCGTGCGAGATGGTAGGTGACCGCCAGACCGACGATGCCTGCTCCGATGACGACATCCGTGCCATTGAGGGAGTTGTTCACTGATCGTTAAACAATTGTTCTGCGTTACCTTACGAGTCTCACGTCGGCGAGCGCCTCTCCGAAAGTGGCACTACAACAGCCCTTTCTGGATCCGATGCAGAAAATACTCGGCCGCGCGGATGCCCGATTCCGCCGCGCCTTCGATAAAGCCTTGGAAATTATGGAAGCTGTCCGTGTGCTCGCCCGCAAACGCGAGGTTTCCGACGGGCTCGCCAAGCCAACCCTCCATCGTGGTGAAGTAGCCCGGCTGGTTGCAGGTGTAGCTGCCCAACGCGTTGAGCTCGGACGGCCAGTGCGCCCGGGCGAAGAGATCGCCATTGAGCAGTGGTATGGCTGCAGCCGCAGCCCCCGGAAAGATGTCGTCGTACCCGAGAAGGAAGCCCATTCCGTCCGGGTCGACGGTCGGAAGAAGGCGGCCGCGCTCGCCGAACCCGTAGTCGACGACGACGGGAGTCATCGGATCCGCGCCGGGCGCCGCGGTCTTGGATGGGAACGCCACCTGCACGTTTGGCCGCAACGGGTCGGTTGCGTAAGCGGTTCCGTCTCCGCCGAGTACAGCAAACGGTTGATCTGACCCGAACTGGAACATCGTTTTCGTGTTATCGCCATACTGCAAGCCGGCGATGGCGGCGCGCGTCTGAGGAGGAATTCCGAGGTTCTCGTGGAGCGCAACGCGGGCGCGAATCACGGTCGCTGGAATGGCGAGCACGACCGCATCATGCGTTGACGTCGTCCCCCCTTCGAAGCTGAGCACGTATCGCCCATCGGACGCCTTTCTTAGAGCTGTCAGGCTCATCTCGCCTTGGACAACGCCGCCAGTGGCGACGAGATCATCCCGGAGTAGCTGCGCGAGTGTCTCGGAGCCTTCGGCGATCGCGTAACGTTCCGCGTTGTTGGCGCCGAAGTAGACGATCCGGCTTTTGCTGCGTGTGAGCTTCGCGAACAGGATGAAGTTCAAGCAGCTTTGCAAGTGGATCTCCTGTCCGTACTCACCACCGAATACCGACTGAATCGCCGCTATTAACACCTCGGCTGCGCCGATCTGCTCGAGGTATTCCTGGAGGTTCGTGTGGTCGAGTCGCCGATCGACGCTGTCTGGTGCTGAATCGAAGTTTCTCGCGCTGATGTCGGACGTCACCGACCGCATGTCTTCCTTCATGCGCTGAACGACGTCCCGGAACGCGTCGATGATCGTCGACTCGGGGAACGTCAGTCCGTTGATCCGGTAGAGGACTTCCTCGGCGGTGTCGAACAAATCGATTCTAGTGAGATGAAAGCGTCTGACGTAACGCAGGACGGCAGCATGCCAGTAGTCAACGAACTCCCCCCCGAGCTCGATCGTCCTGCCGGGAAAGACGCCCGAGATCGACCGGATGCGGCCACCGACGCGTTTAGGTTCCGCCTCGTAAACGGTCGCGAGGATCCCTGCCTGCCTCAAGCGATCGGCGCATGCAAGGCCGGCCATCCCTGCGCCCACGATCGCGACGTCGCCGACGCGCTGCCTGGCGAGGGCGGCGTCAAGCGGGCCGGCGACTGTGGCCAGCGCGCCCGCCCCAGCGACGCGCGCCACGTCACCAAGAAACTCTCGCCTCGAACGGCGGCGCTCCGCTTCATCCCAGGCCTCTGTGGCCCGCTCGAGTGCCTCGCGCGTCGAGATCTTCGTGCGCTCGGCGAACCACGCAACGCTGATTGTCCGCGAGAACTGCTCGAACAGTGGGTTGCGAGGCATGGCCGATTCTCCTCTTGCGTCGACTGCGGGACGAGATCGCCACGCGGACCTTCAGCGGCGCTTCCGCTGTGCGAGCGACCCGGACGTCAACAATAGCTCGTCACGGGTGCGGTTCGACAGGCACTCACCGACGTCAGGCGCGACTGGCTCGACTGAGAGCTCCAGCCATTCGTCGCGGCAGCCAGGCGGTGCGCTGACCGGGTTACACCTTGCGGGCAGACTTTCGGCGCCTGGTAGCCGAGCGATGTACCCGGATCCAAACCGCCTGAGCTCCGGATAGTCGCTGCTTTCGACGTCAACTTTCTGTAACGTTGCCGGACCGACACGTCGGCGTCACATGCCTTCATTAGCGTTGGGCTGCGTGACACGAATGCTTCTGGTGTTGCTGATCGCCCTTCCGTCGCTGCTCTTCGCGCAGGCGCCGGCACGGGCCAGGAACGTCATTCTCTTTCTCGCCGACGCTGCGGGTATCCCAACGCTCAACGCCGCCAGCATCCACGGCTACGGCGCGCCGCGAAGACTGTTCGTTCAGCGGATGCCTCACATTGCGCTGTCGGAGACGTCCACGGCATCGCAGTTCGTCACCGACTCGGCGGCCGGGATGACTGCCATCGTGACCGGAGTGCGCACGCACAACGGCGTAATTGCGCAGGCCGCGGACGCGGTGCGCGGCAAGAAGGACGGTACTCCGCTCAAAACGATTCTCGAGTACGGCGAAGAGCGCGGGCTGGCGACCGGCATCATCTCGAACGACTCACTCGCAGGCGCCACGCCGGCCGCACTCTACGCCAAGTCCAATGACCGCAACAAGACAGCGGACATCTTTCGGCAGGCGTTCCTTTCACGGTTCGGCGACGGCGTGGATGTGATGATCGGCGCAGGCCGCTCGAGCGTCGTGAAGGCGCTGGCCGCGCAGGGTCGAACGCTCGAGGAGCTTGGACGTGAGCACCGGCGGCCAATTCTCCATTCGCTTGCAGACGTGGATCGCAGCACCACCCAGGCCATCGTCCTGGTTGACGACCAGGAGTTCGACGTTGCCACAGCCGTGCAGCGCGCCGTTGAAATACTCTCGCGCAACCCGAACGGCTATTTCCTGATGGTGGAGTCGGACGCCCATACGAATTCGATCAGACACGGCCTCGATCGCGTGGTGGCCTTCGATCGCGTGATCGAGCAGATGGCGTCGATACTCGCCAACGACACGCTGCTCCTGTTTACCGCCGATCACTCGTTCGACCTTCGCGTCTACGCCGGCGAATGGGGCAAACCGCTGCTGAGTGGCGCCGGTGCAGAGACGGACGGGCGTGCAATCTCCGTACGACTGCCATCGTGCGGATGGACGACGACCACACAGGTGAAGAGGTGCTGGTCGCGGCTCAGGGACCCGGCAGCGAACGCGTGCGCGGGTACATGGCGAACACAGATCTGTTTACCGTCATGACCGCGGCGTTCGGGTGGACCCTGCCGTCCACGCGTTGAGCATCGACGGTCAGCCTGGCTCAGGAGGACTTGTAATGACACTCAATGTTGGTTTCCGCAGGTGTCTCTTATTCGCCGTGCTGTCCGTAGCGGGATTGGGACATCCGGTTGCGGCCCAAACAAGCAACGCGACGCTGCAGGGCACGATCACGGACCCGAGCGGCGGCGTGCTTCCTGGTGTCGGCGTCAGACTCCAGTCGCCGTCCACCGGTCTTGCGCGCGACGCGGTTACCAACGAGGCAGGTGTGTATGTCTTCAACTTCCTGCCCGCCGGCGGCTACGGCCTCGCTGCTGAGCTGTCGGGCTTCAAGACCGTGCGTCAGGAGAACGTCCGGCTCGAGATCGGTCAGAGCCTCGAGTTGGACCTCAAGATGGAAGTGGGACAGCTCGAGGAGGTGGTGACCGTAGAAGCGTCCTCACCGCTGCTCGATTTCAGTTCAGCGTCGATCGGCAGCGTCATCCAGGCAAGCCAGTTGCGGGAGCTGCCCCTCGCCGGACGCCACTGGGCGGGGCTGATGCTACTGGCGCCTGGTGCCATCAACACGGGCGACGGCACACATCTGAGCACGAGGTTCGTCGGACGCGCTCGCGACGACAACAACTGGACGTTCGACGGGATTGACGCCACCGGCGTCAAGGACCCGCGACAAGACAGCGCCGCGCGTCTCATCATCAGCAGCGAGTCGATCGCCGAGTTCCGTGTCAGCTCCTCGCTGTATTCGGCCGAGTCGGGCGCCGCCGCCGGCGGAAATGTGCAGCTCATCTCGAAGACCGGCACGAACCGGTTCATCGGGACCGCGTACAACTTCATGCGGAACGACGCCTTCGACGCGCGTCCGTTCGGAACGGTGGGCGATCTGCCCCCGTTCCGGCTGAACCAGTTCGGCGCCAACCTGGGTGGTCCCGTGATCTCGCAGCGCACCTTCTTCTTCATCAACTACGAGGGGCTCCGCCAGCGTCAAACCCAGAGCTTCACGCGGTTCGTGCCGAGCACGGCGTTTCGGGCCGGTGTCACGGACGGACTCGCGTCTCTGGCGGCGCTTTATCCGGCCGGAACCGGGCCGACGAGCGATCCCGCCGTCGACGAATGGCGCGGCACCGAGAAGTTTGCGGCGGACGAGAACGCCGGCTTGTTCCGGGTGGATCACCGGCTCTCCGACCAGATGACGGTCTTTGGCCGGTACAACTTCGACAAGGCAGACATCGTCAGCTCCGGCCGACACCGGGTTGACGACGAACCAACTGCGTCCCAGCAACTTCACGCTCCAGTTTCAGCGCATCTTCGGATCGAGCGTTGTGAACGAAACGAAGTTTGGCTACAACGCCTCGCTCCGCACTTCCCTTCGCGAGGGATCCGCCACAACGGATATCGCCGTGCCCGGATTCGTCACCCTCACAGGTCCGCAGGACGTGACGGAAGACGGACGCACGTTCAGCCTGCTGAACGACACGGGCATTGTTCGCGGTCGGCACAACGTGAAGCTCGGCGGTGAAATCCGCCGCATCTTCGTTGATGTCGGCGAAGGCAATACCACGAGTCTCGCCTACTCCAGCCGACCGAACTTTCAGGCCAACCGTCTGGAGAGCTTCAGCATCGTCGACTTCCCGATCGTCCAGGGACAGCGCTGGTGGTACTTCGGCTATGTCCAAGACGACATCAAGTGGCGGTCGAACCTCACGATCAACGCCGGCCTGCGCTACGAGTACTACTCTGTCGTCAGGGAAAAGGATGGCCGGGACAGGGTATGGCGGATCGCATGCGGGGGGTTCTGCCCGGCGGGCACGCCGTGGTACGACCCCGACTTCAACAACTTCGGGCCGCGTATCGGCATGTCCTGGGCGCCGGCACGGTTCAACGACAAAACGGTGATTCGCGCAGGGTTTGGCATTTTCTACGGTCCCGGGCAGAACGATGATGTGTTCGCGCCAATCGACAACGCCGGCAACCGCATCACGCTTGGAGCGCGCGACGGCCTCGGCACTGGCGTTTCCGATTGATCCGTTCCTGGGCCTCGCGGCGACCACCGGAAACTCCCCGCGTGCGGTCGACGAGCATCGTGTGGACCTGTACGCCGAGCACTACAGCCTGTCGATCCAGCAGGCGCTGCCGTGGCGCCTGGTCGCCCAGATCGGGTACGTCGGCAATCAGGGTCATCACATGCTCGATCGCTCGTACGTCAACCTGATCGATCCGGCTACAGGCCAGCGGCCACTCGCGCAGTTTGGCCGCGTCGACATCAAATCGAGCGGGTCGAGCACGAATTTTCATGGCCTGCAGCTGTCGCTGCAGCGGCCATTCGGCAGCGGCTTCCTGATGGGCACTCAGTACATGTGGTCGCACGCCTTCGACGAAGGCTCGCTCGGCGCCGGCGAGTCGCAGACGCCGCAGAACGTCGCCTGCCGGCACTGCGAGTACGCCAGCACGAACCAGGACATCCGCCATACGGTCACGACCAACTGGGTTTACGAGCTTCCGTTCGGGAGGGACACGCAGGCCGCGAGTGCAAGCGGCGTCCTCAAGCACTTGTTCGGCGGCTGGCAGCTTTCAGGGTTGCTGCAGGCGCGCACGGGTCGTCCGCTGACAATCACGGTCTCGCGCGGCTCCGGCGATCTCCCAGACGGCAACAACTCCGGTCAGCGACCGGACGCCGTGCCGGGCGTGTCACCGATTCCAGCGAACCAAACGCCCGGTCAGTGGATCAATCTGGCCGCGTTTGCGGTGCCGGCGCGAGGCGCATGGGGCACCGTCGGACGTAACACGCTGCGAGGACCAGGACTGTTCCAAATCGATCTCGCACTGCAGAAGCGTTTCGCATTTAGTGGGTCACGGAATATCGAGGTGCGGTGGGAAGCGTTCAATGCCTTCAATCGACAGAACCTCGCGAACCCGGGCACGAGCATCAGCTCCCCGGCGGCGTTCGGCCGAATCACCGGACCGCTGAACAACAACTACGGCACCGGGACGGCGAGGCAGATGCAGTTCATGCTAAGGGTGAACTTCTGAGGCGCTCTTCATCGCCTCGAAGACTAATCCTACGGAATCCTCGATGCGCACGCGATCGAGGCGGGAAACATCAGTGGACCGGACTGGCGAGCTGGATGTACAAAAGCTGGCTCTTCACGCGCGTGTCATTGCTCAGCCTGCCGCTGGCGTCGAAGGTGGCATTGTCGACCAGTCCGAAGTCATTGTCGTTGACGATCGCGAGGACATCGGGACGCACGAGCGCGATACCTTCAATCTTGTTCGGGATACCGGGCAGCGCTGCCAGATTGACGACGAGCGTCTTGGGTGTAGCAGCGATACCCTGGCTTGCCGGATTCGCCAGGGTTTCCAGCGCCGTCGTGGTGGCGCTCGGCGAGGCGGCTGCCACGTCCCAGGAAGTGCCCAGGATGTTCGTGGCGGCGGACAGGTCGACTCGATAGACCTTGGCTGCGGTGTCGGTCCGCTCTTCGACGAGGAGCGAGGTGGCGCTGAGCGCGACCAGTCCCGAGATTTTCATTTCACCCGGCGCAACACTGCACCCTGCCGGTTCCCCTAGAAACGCGCAGACCTCGTCGAAGTGGTACACGAAATCGCCTGTCACCCGTTCAGAGCCGATGTCGAACCTCAGAATCCGGACGTTTCGCGACGCGCGGCCTAGAGTGCTCGTCGGGTAATCGAGCGGGCTCTGCATGGCGATGAAGATCGTCCGTTCGTCCGACGTTATCGCAATACCTTCGAAGCCGCGGTTCTGCCGGCGGTAGTTCAGGATCTTCGGAAGGTACTTCTTGACGACGTAATTGGGCGTGGTGGCCAGAGTGCTGCCGAGCGGCGAATCCTCTGGCACGAAGCGTTCGATGATACGGCCATCCTTGTTCACGTGAATGAGCGACGGGCTGTACTCGTCGACCAGCCAGAAGTGTCCATTGCGCGTGCGCACGATGCCCTCGGTGTCTACCCCGTTGGGGTTGCCGGCAATGATGTTGGCCCCGTTGAAATCGTACGGTGTTTCATCGAAGCCCTCCACGTTCGACAGTCCCGTGACGGGAAGGCCGCTGGCATCGAGGATCGGCAGCGCGTTCAGGATTTGGATGCGGTCCTGCACACGGATGTAAAGAATGACGGGGTTGAACTTCGGGGCCAGGAAGGTGCGCCTGCCCGGATTGCCGTTCGGTCCGCGGTCGGTCACCGCCCAGAACTCGTTATATGAGTCGTCCGGGTCGTGGAAGAGGTCGCTGCCGAGCGACCCGAAACGGACGCCATGGTCATCGACAATGTGGTCAAACGGCGATCGAAACAGACCGTTGTGGAAAGCGCCGAGAGACATGTCCGGCAGTTCCGCTGTCTGAATCACCCGTGCCCCTTGTTGGGCGCCGACGGTGATCCCCATCCCCCAGACCAGCGCGACGCCAGCGGCGCACGCGGCCGCACATACCATTCCCGCTCGACTCATCGAACTCTCCTGTGGGCGCAATCTCAACAGAAGGAAAAGACACTGCTATCAACGGCGTGAAAAATACGTGTAACTACCGAGTTACTTTCGAGTGACGACCTCGGGGCCGGACAATCGTCCGCGCGTCCTCGGTGAACCCGAACACTGGTTTATCGATACCTTCCGCTGTCATTTGGATGTCCCGGAATGCATCCCAACACTCGCGTCGCCTGAAGGTCGAGGTGCGCCTGCACCGCCTCTGCTGGGTTCATGTGTACGGCTTTCATGAACCAGCGCGGCTCATAGGCGCCAATCGGCAGGCCGGCGGTCCGCACCAGCCTGGCATTCCCCAACGGCGTGATCACGACCGGATCGAATCGTCGCGCCAGCATTCGGAGCGTCCGCGAATCGCAATGGTCATAGTGTTGTGATTCAACAGAACGATCGAGATTGACGGCAGCGCATCGATTGCGATGGCGGGCGGGCGGACGCGGCGGGGACCGAGGAGATTCCAGGTCCTGCCCGCTCCGAAAACATCGGGTCTGTCAGGACGTTTCCGGCCTCCGTTTGAATCAGGAGAACGTGGCGTGGCCGATGAATGTCACCGCGGCGCTGGCGGTGTCACGCGCCGGTGGCGGCATCGGCAGATCATGAACACGCACCGGCCATCGGATTCGACGCGCCAGGAGCATGCGTGGTATCGCGGTGAACGGCTGCACGGGCGGGCCGCTCGGATTGAAGAATCGTCGCCCGTCGAAGTGATCGCTTCGTGATGGCATTGTCTTATGCTGCGTTCGATCGAGTCAGCCAGATCTCTATCGAGCGGTGTTCGTGATGCGCGATGTCTGAGGGTTGAGCACCGCCGAGATGGCTTAGCGTCTCGAGATCACCAAGGAACTCTCGATCGAGCAGATCGCCGACTTCACCATCGCGAATCGTCCGTCGTGCAAGTCCTCTCCATGTGCCAGCTTCAGGTACTCGTCCTGCTCGACCCGAAGAGCACGATCCGTCCCTGGTTGTTGGGGATGGCGCCTACACCAACACGGCGAGAGCGGCAACCGTTGCAAAGCCGAGAACGGCAATGGTTCCGCTGAAGAGCGGAGTCTTGTCGAATGCCTCGGGGATCATCGACTCCACCGCCATCGCAACAAGAATCCCGCCTGAAACGGCGTCGAAAATACCCGCCACGTCGGGGGACGCGTTGGCGAACAAGACTGAACCGAGGACGGCGGCAACGGGGGTGATCAGACTTGCTGCGCACCAGACCGAAAGGATGTATCGGCGTGACCTTCCTGCGAGGTGCATGCCGGCCGAGCTCGACAACGATTCGGGAATGTTGGCCAGAAAGAAACCGACGACGACTGCGACCGTCGGAGCCATGCTGTGTGCGACGGCGATCCCAAGGACGAGTCCTTCCGGGACCGCATCGATGATAGTTCCGGTCGCGATGGCCTGACCGCTTCCGGGTCGGTCACGCTCGTTCTCCTGCGGTACACATTCGCCGCACCGCTTTCGATTCTTCGCACCTGCGCGCGCGAGCCACGCATTGACGCACGAAAACAGCAGCGCTCCCGTCAGAAGAAAGATCGTCGCGCTGACAGTTCCCGCGGACAGCTGCGCCGATATGGTTAGCTGGATTGACGCAGTGGCTAGAAGGGCGCCCGCGCCAAAACCCATGACACGCGCGATGGCGCTATGCCCGGGCCGTGCGATGTAGGCCGCGAGTAAGCCGAACAGCAGGCCGCTTCCGACGAGGGTTCCCCAGACTGCTGCTTGTGCCCAGGGTGGAGCGGTCGGCATGGTTTCTGGTGAGGGGCAGTTTCCCTTACCAACTGCGCCGTCTGATCGCTAGCGCCAGGCCGGGAGCTCGAGCTCGCTCAGCCCGCTGAGGTCGACGCACATCATCTCGCGCACCTCGACGAGCACCATCACGATACTGTGGCAGACGCGGCAGCGGACGACGACGCCCGGGCCGCCGAGATAGACCTCGCACTCGGCCAGCGGGCCGCGCGCCCCGCAGCGGCCGCACTCCGCCTGCGCCATCGTCATCTCGCCGCCGAAGACCTGGTACAGCATTCCGCCGATCGCGTTGCCGTCGAGCGCCTCCATCAGCGTCCTCCTGTCGCTCCGAACCGCTCGGTCTTGATGCGTCCCGGCGCGTAGCCGAGCTCGACCAGGCCGGCCGCGACCGACTCCACGAAACTCGTCGGACCGCAGACGAACGCCAGCGGCCCGTCCTCGGCCGGCCAGGCGACCTCGCGCAGGAGGTCGGCGTCGACCCGACGCGCGTATCCCGTCCACCCGGGCGGCTGCGCGCGCGTGAGCGTGTGGACGACCTCCTCCCCGTCGAGCTCCGCGCGGTAGATGACGTCCTCGAGGGTGCGCGAGGAGTAGAGCAACCGCGCTCTCACCTCGCTCATGCTGTTGCGCCGGTGGCGCAGGATCGCCCGCATCGGGGCGACGCCGGAACCTCCGGCCGCGAGGAACAGCGGGCCGCCGTCGTCCGGGCGCCAGACGAAATAGCCGCCGATCGGCCCGCGGACCTCGAACGCGTCGCCCGGCCGCACGTCTTCCGTCAGGTACGGCGACACCTCCCCGTCCTCGAGCCGCTCGACGGTGATCACCGGCGGCTCGCCGGGGGCGGAGGCGAGCGAGTACGCGCGCTCGGCGCGGTAGCCGTCCTCGGCCGTCAGCCGGACATCGACGTGCTGGCCCGCGACGTGACCCGGCCAGCCCGGGATCTCGAGCTCGAGGGTGCGTACGCGCGGCGTCTCGTCGACGACCGCCGACACGGTCGCGACGCGCCAGGTCAGTCGCCCGAGTAGCGCTGTTCCCGCCACGGGTCGCCGTACATGTGGTAGCCGTTCGTCTCCCAGAAGCCCGGCTCGTCCTCGTCGAGCAGGCGGAGCCCGCGCACCCACTTGGCGCTCTTCCAGAAGTAGAGGTGCGGGACGAGCAGCCGCGCCGGGCCGCCGTGCTCGGGGTCGAGGGGCTCGCCCTCGTAGGTGTAGACGACCCAGGCCTTCCCGCCGGTCACGTCCTCGAGCGGCAGGTTGGTCGTGTAGCCGCCGTCGCAGAACGCGAGCACGTAGCCCGCGTCGTGGTCGACCTCGTCGAGGAGCGTGTCGACCGACACGCCCTCCCAGGTCGTGTCGAGCTTCGACCAGCGGGTGACGCAGTGGATGTCGGCCGTGACCGGCTCGCTCGGGAGGGCGCGGAACTCCTCCCACGTCCACGTCCGGAGCACGCCGCCGTTCTCGATCGAGAACGTCCACCGGTCGAGAGGCGTATGCGGCGTCGCGCCAGCCGAGAGCACCGGGAAGTCGCGGGTCACGGACTGGCCGGGAGGCACGCGGGCCGGATCGACGTCCGCGTCCCGTCGCCGGCCGCGAAAGCCGCGCGAGACGAAGCTCATATCTCTGCACCTCGCATTGGTCGCGCTACCGCAACGGCTTGAACGCCGCGCGCAGCTCCGACGCGAAGAGTTCCGGCTCTTCCCAGGCGGCGAAGTGGCCGCCCGCGGTCGACCTCGTTGAAGTAGGCGAGGCCGGGGTAGACCGTCTCGACCCAGCTGCGCGGGGCAGCCCAGATCTCGCCGGGGAACGTCGTGAAGCCGACGGGAACCGAGACCGCCGGAGGAGCCTGGCCGCTCGCAAGCGCTGCGGCCAGCGCTCGTCCGTCCTCCCAGTACGACCGGGCCGCCGACGCTGCGGTGCCGGTCAGCCAGTACAGCGTGATGTTGTCGACGATGGTGTCCCGGGTGAGATTGCCCACGGGCTCGCCGTCGACGAACGCGCGGGAGATCTTGTAGTAGCTGTCCGTGTCGTGGTCGAGCAACCAGGCCGCCAGCGCGACGGGTGAATCCAGCAGGGCGTAGCCGATCGTCTGTGGCCGCGTTGCCATCTCGAGGAAGTAGCCGAAGCCGTCCTCCCTGAACGTCGCGAGCGCCTTGGCCGCTGCGCGTTCCTGTTCGGATTCCTTGGGCAGTTGATCGCCGATTGCGAGCACCGCCGTGAGCAGGTTCAGGTGGTAGCCGACCAAACCCTCGACCGCCTGGCGGCCCATCAGGTCCGTGACGAGGGCACCCACGTCGCCGCCCTGGGCGACGTAGCGGGTGTAGCCGAGGCGGTGCATCAGCTCCGCCCACGCGCGTGCGGTGCGGCTGGCGTCCCAGCCGAGCTCGGTCGGCTCGCCCGAGAAGCCGTAGCCGGGCAAGGACGGCAGCACCAGGTGGAATGCGTCCTCGGGGGTGCCGCCGTGCGCGGTCGGGTCGGTCAGCGGGCCGACGGTCTCGAGCAGCTCGATGACCGAGCCGGGCCAGCCATGCGTCATGATCAGCGGCAACGCGTTCTCATGCCGGGACCTGACGTGGATGAAGTGGATCTCCACCCCGTCGATCTCGGTCGTGAACTGCGGCAGCGCGTTCAGTCTCGCCTCGCACTTGCGCCAGTCGTACTCGGTCGTCCAGTAGCGGGCGAGCTCCCGCAGCGTCGCCAGCTGCACGCCCTGCGACCGATCCTGCGACGAGCTCCTTGGTGGGCCAGCGTGTCGCCGCGACACGCCGGCGCAATTCGGTGAGTTCCGCTTCCGGAACATTCACACGAAACGGTCGAATCGCGGTCTTGTCGGCGGCCTGCTCGCTGCGTTGTGGTGGAGCAATGGCTTGGGTCATGGTGTCCTCCTGTTGACGGGAGAAGTCCGCATAACGGTTTGAAAAAAGCACGAGTGTCCGCACGCCTGCCCGCCACTCGTCGCGGCGTTCACCAAATACCGTGACCTTCACATGCGAATGACGCGTTCGCCTCAAGGATTCCGGAGGCTCGGAAATCGGTTGAACTCATCGAGCACATGCCATGCCCGCTGGTGTGCGCTCAGTTCCGCGATGGCAAGTGTTGGGGGACTCGGGCGGTGTCGCCGTTATTGCCACTGCCACGTCATGATGAAAGGCCGTTAGCTCAGCTGGTGAAATGCGTTCTGGATGAGCGGTCCCACCAGGCATTCAGAATCATGCCGTGGACATGCGGAAAAGTGCCGGTGCCAATCGTTGCGTGGCCGGGACACGTCACGGTGTTCATGTACGGGTACTCCGCCCGGTCGAATACGGCTCCCTCACTGCGCAGCGTGGCGAAACCGCGCTTCCACCGATTGGCGAACACGTCGAGATAATCCGCTCTCATCTGATCGACGACGAATATGACGATCAGCCGGGGTGGCGTCCGTGGCCCGTCTTGTTGATTGCCCGCGGCGGATCTGCCATCGATTGGCCCCAGAACCGCGGCAACGAGCAGCGCACTGATCAAGGACACTCTGATGCTCATCGCGGCAGAATGTGGCGCTCATACGTCAGGACAACGCCAATTGTGTTACGCCTTGGTAAATTTCAGGCGTCAAGCAAGGAGCGCGTCATGATATCGGAATTGATCGAACTCGCTGCTGTCCTCGGATGCACGCTCTTCACAGGGGCCGCGGTCTATATCACTGCCGTTGAACATCCAGCGCGACTGTCGTGCGGCACCAAGGTCGCTGCCACTCAGTGGGCCCCGAGCTACAAACGGGCGACCGTCATGCAAGTACCGCTGGCGCTCGTCGGAGGGCTCGCTGGCATGGTCCGCTGGGCCCAGGGTGGTGGCCCGCTGTGGGGTTGGGCGGCCTTGCTCCTCCTGGCTGTCATTCCGTTCACGCTCATCGTGATTCGCCCAACGAACCATCAGCTTCTAGAGCCTGAGCGCGATCTCGGTTCAGATGAGACGCGGCGCCTCTTGGAAAAGTGGGGCCGGCTTCACGGAGTCCGGAGCGCTCTCAGCCTTATGGCATCGATTCTCTTCGTCTGGGCGGCGACTCGTTGAACCGCAAGCGGGCACGAGGCCAAGCTTCGCCGAACAGAATTGTTTTCGCTCGTGCGAGGCCCCTATGGCAAGTCGGGTCGCGACTGCGGAGTCTCGGAGATCGGTACCGCTAGTGCGCAGCTCGTGGCGCGGTTCTCGCAGCGGGGATGGGCACGACGCGGTGCCGCATGTAGGCTACGAACGTGGCCATGCCGAACAGCACTAGCGTGATTGCCGCGGAACTCACCTCGCCGCGAGCGACATGATAAACGGTCGCCGACGCCGTTACGATCATGATCCCCACCGCTGCCCAGGTGACTAGTCCTGGCAGAATCCGTGTGATTCCAGGAAGGATGAGTCCCACGGCCGCGAGGACCTCCGCCACGCCGAGAAAGAGCGTGAACCACCTTGGGAGGGATGCGTTCATCTGGTCCAGAAGCTCGGCGGGAGGCGACAAGAAGAGCCATCCGTGCGCGAGAAACACGAGCGCAAGCAGTATCTGAAGAATCCAAATAACGATGTTCATGATCACTCCAGGCGCACCAGGCCCCGGCGAGTCGCAACCTTGATCGCCTCGGTGCGGCTCGTCACTCCCAGCTTCTCGAAGAGATGCGCCAGGTGGGTCTTGACCGTGCGCTCACTGATGTCCAGGTCATTGGCGATCTCCTTGTTGGCCTTCCCGTCGGCAAGAAGGCGGAGCGTCGCCATTTCTCGGGGGGTTAATTGCACGCGCGTGACACCCTCGGCGAGCTTGGCCGCTGCTGCCGGCGCCAGATAGGTCTTGCCGGCCAGCACGTCGCGAATGCAGCTCACGAGGCCTTCGGCGGAAATGTCTTTCAGCACGTACGCCTTGGCCCCCGCCTTCAACGCGCGCGAGATTTCGTTGTCGGTGTCGTAGGTCGTCAGAACGATGACACGCGCAGAGGGATCGCGCTCGCGAATTTGCCGCACCGCTTCGACACCTTCCATCACGGGCATTCGAAGATCGAGCAACGTGACGTCAGGGCGATAACGCTCGTACGCCTGAATGGCTTCGACGCCATTGCCTGCCTCGGCGACGACACGCAGGTCGGGCTCCTGATTGATGATGTTGGCGACGCCCGTGCGCAGCAGCGCATGGTCGTCGACGAGGAGCACGCGGGCCCTGTCAGCCGCGCCGGAAGCTGCTTCAGGTGGCGACATGGACCTGCGTCGGCAGCGAGGAGGGATCCCACGCCAGCACCACTTCGGTACCGTTGCGTGGGGCGGTGACGATGGTAAGCGATGCGCCGATGCGGTCGGCGCGTTCCTGCATGCTCGTCATGCCGAAGCCTGATGTCGATGGCTCGCGTGGGATCCCGCGGCCGTCATCGGCCACCGACAAGCGGAGCCCGACCGACTGGACGCTCGACGCCCGGATGGTGATCCGGCGCGCGCGTGCGTGTCGCACGGCGTTGGTGAGCGCTTCCTGGGCGATAGCCACGATCTCGCGTTCCACGCCATCGCCGAAACGCGGCAGTTCGTCGAGAACGAGGTCGATCGGCACGCTGGTGGTCCGCTGGCTCAACTCGGTAACTCGCTTGAGGGCCGCGGCGACGTCTTCATCGTTGGCCACATTGGGACGCAACGCGCCAACCGAGCGGCGCGCCTCGGTGAGGTGCGTGCGAGCGAGTTCCACCACCGTTTCAATAGTGGCGGACACCTTCGGGGACAGCAACGCTCCTTCGCGTTGTATTGCCTGGAGCTGCATCAGGATCGCGCCAAATCCCTGTGCGAGGTTGTCGTGGATGTCGCGTGCGAGCCGGTTGCGTTCCTCGAGGATGGCCTTGCGGCGCTCTTCGCGCATGTTCAGTTCGACGAGCCGACTGTGATGCAGCGCGAGCGCTGCCTGCCTGGCAACCGCCTCGATCAGGACCACTCGCCACCAATGGCTTTCTGGTTGCGAGGCGCCGAGGTTGCCAACGGTCATCCACCCCAGCGTGCGGTTTCCGAGGAGCAGCGGTGTGGCAATAATGGAGCCGCATCCGGCGTGCTGGCTGAACTCCAGGATTGGCTGTGGCAATCGCGGATCCCCGAGTTCGTACTCGATTGTCTCGGTCCAGCCCGGTACGTAGTCGAACAGGTGCCGCGCCATGCTCTCGCACGGGAAGCTTCGTGACCCCGGATCCTTGCCTTCGCACGACGGCATGACGCCCTTCGACGTGGTGAACAGCCGGTCCTCCGTATAGGCCATCCACAGGTTGCACTGGCGAGCCCCTTCGTCGAGCAACCACACGGCGCACGTGTAGCTCTCGCTCTCCTCGACCATCGTTTTCGTCAACCCGCCGAAGAAGCCCTCGATATCCGGCTCCCGCACGAGCAGATCGAGCGCGAGCTTGACCACTTCTGCCTGCATCGTGGCGCGGCATTCCGCGCGGCGGTGCTCGATGGATTCGCGAACCAGCGCGGCGCGAAGAACGTCGGGATCGTTGGACGCGACCTCGTGCGGCGCCTCGAAACGGCCGCGTTCACCGGGCTCGCATCGCGAATGGTCGGGTTGGCCAGCCATTTCCACCTCGCCCCAATTATTGAGCACTTCGGGGTCGCGATCCGAGAGGCCGCATGGCGGACCAGGGCATCGTCCAAAAGGACGAGATACACAGCCGGCGGCCGCACGGCCGAAGGCGGCATCGTCCAAAAGACACAGGCGGCCATCCGACCGTGGCCCGGCGAAAACGTCGCGCGCACGTACGAGTGATTGATCACGCTCCTGCCTGATTGTTTAGGACCACTGCGAGGAACAGAGTAGGGAAGCTTTGAGGGAGGTTAGACACATGACACGTTGGATTGCAGTACTTCTCGCGGTGGTTGGCGTGAGCGGCTCCGCCGAGGTCCTAGCGCAGGACACGGCGCCAGGTCCGAGCACGGTCGTCATCACCATCATCCCTGGCGGCGCAACGTTCTTTACGGAGGTAGAGGACAACGCGCAGGCGCCGAGCTTCGGCAACTACGACCTTGGTGCGGCCGTCGCGGTGACCTTCAACCGCTACCTCGCCGTCGAAGGCGAGTTCAGCGGCGCGCTCGGCATCTCGCAGACGTTGCAGGTTGGCACAGTAGAACTCGATGAACGGTCGCCTCACCTGCTGAACTACAGCGGCAATCTCGTCCTCTCCGCACCGACCGGTACATCAGTCGTTCCGTATGTAACAGGTGGGATCGGGGGGCTCACGCTGTTCGAGCGACGTCCGCTCACCGTCGATCAGAACGAGACGTTCTTTACGAGCAATGTCGGCGGAGGCCTCAACTGGTACGCCGGCCGTTGGGGCCTGCGTGGCGACTACCGCTTCATCGCGGTTCAGTCCAAGGACGAGGCGCCGATCTTTTTCGGCCGTGAGAATCGTTACGGACACCGCGTGTATGGCGGTGTCCTCCTGAATATCGGCCGGTAATTCGTACGAGCAACGAAGAGCAGAGAAGAGAGGATCGCATGGCAAGACGGATGATCGTGATGCTGACCGTGACGGGGCTCCTGCTCACCGGCCTCGGCTTCGTGAAGTTCCAGCAGATCCAGACAGCCATCGCGCAGGGGGCGGCGTTTCAGCCGCCCCCTGAAGCGGTGACGACGATCGTGACGCAGAAAGAGCAGTGGCCCGCCACGCTCGCCGCGATCGGCACAATGGCCGCCGTTCAAGGCGTGACAGTGAGCGCCGATTTGGCCGGTACGGTCGACCGAATCCTCTTCGAGTCCGGCCAGGCAGTACGGGAAGGAGCTGTGCTCGCCGTTCTCGATACGCGGCAGGAAAAGGCGCAGCTCGCGGCGATTGACGCCCAGCGCGAGCTGGCGCGGCTCACGTTCGAACGAATGGAGGGACTCCTCAATGAGCGTGTGATCTCGCGCGCGGAGTTCGACCGCGCGACCGCCGATTTCCGCCAGAGTGAGGCGCAGTCGGCCGAGGTTCGGGCCGTCATTGAGCGCAAGACGATCCGCGCGCCCTTTTCCGGCGTGCTCGGGATCCGGCAGGTGAATCTGGGTCAGTACCTCGCGGGCGGTGACGCGCTCGTCACACTTCAGTCAATCCATCCGATTTACGTCAACTTCGGCGTGCCTCAACAGACGGTCGGACAGATTCCTGTCGGCCGCGCTGTACGGGTGACGACCAGCGATGTCGCCGGCGCCGAGTGGAACGGTCGCGTGACCGCGATCGATTCACTGGTGGACGAGGCGACGAGGAATATCCAGGTCCAGGCGACGCTTGCCAATCCCAATGGCCGGCTGCGGCCAGGAATGTTCGTGCAGACAGAGGTGGTGCTCGGCGCAAGCCAGCCGGTTTTGGCACTGCCGGCGTCGGCGATCAGCTACGCGCCGTATGGCGACTCGGTCTTCGTCGTGGCGGAGCTGAAAGGTGAAGACGGGAAGCTGTATCGAGGCGTGAGACAGCAATTCGTGAAACTTGGGCCGGCGCGCGGCGACCAGGTGGCGGTGCTCGGGGGCCTGAAGCCGGGTGATGAAGTGGTGACGTCAGGCGTCTTCAAGCTGCGTAACGGCGCGGCGGTGCAGATCAACAACGCGGTGCAGCCGGCGAACAGCTCCGCCCCAAGGCCGGAGAACAGCTGATGAAGTTCACCGATCTCTTCGTCAAACGGCCCGTCCTCGCGATCGTCGTAAGCCTCGTCATCCTGATCGCGGGCCTGCAGTCGGTTCGTGCGCTCAACGTCAGGCAGTTTCCGCGCAGCGACATCGCGGTGATCCGCGTCTCCACCGTCTACGTGGGCGCCAACGCGGACCTGGTCCGGGGGTTCATCACGACGCCTCTCGAGCGCGTCATCGCGAGTGCCGACGGCATCGATTACATGGAGTCGTCAAGCGCGCAGGCGCTCAGCACGATCACCGTGCATCTCAAGCTCAATTACGACACCAACGACGCGTTGACACAGATCCAGGCGAAGGTGGCGCAGGTTCGCAACGACCTGCCGCCGGAAGCCGAGGCGCCGACCATCCAGCTCGAGACGGCGGATACGCAGTTTGCCGCGATCTATCTCGGGTTCTCGTCTCCTGATCTGGATCAGGCGCAGATCACCGACTATCTCACGCGCGTCGTCCAGCCGCGGCTGAGCGCGATCAACGGCGTAGAGCGCGCCGACATTCTCGGCGACCGGACGTTCGCGATGCGCGTATGGCTCAAGCCGGACAAGATGGCCGCGCTCGGCATCTCGCCCTCGGCGTTGTACGAGGCGCTCGCGCGTAACAACTACCTCTCGGCGCTGGGTCGGACGAAGGGGTCGATGGTGTCGGTCAATCTCATCGCCAACACCGACCTTCGCACCGCCGAAGAGTTCCGGCAGCTCGTCGTCAAGGAGCACGACGGCGTGGTAGTTCGCCTCGGCGACATCGCCGATGTTGCGCTCGGCGCCGAGAACTACGACGAAGACGTGCGCTTCAACGGAGAAACGGCGGTATTCATGGGCGTCTGGGTGTTGCCGACCGCCAATACCCTCGACGTGATCGGGGCCGTCCGTGAAGCAATGCCGGGGATCCAGGCCGAGCTTCCAGTCGGTATGAAGGCCGGCATCCCGTACGACTCGACCGAATACATCAACGACGCGATCCGAGAGGTGCTCACGACCCTCACGGAAACGCTGCTGATCGTGATTGCCGTGATCTTCCTGTTTCTCGGATCGGTGCGGGCGGTGATCATTCCTGTCGTCGCGATTCCGGTCTCGCTTGTCGGCGCCGTCTTCCTGATGCTGGTCGCCGGCTTCACCGTAAACCTGTTGACGCTCCTCGCTATCGTGCTGTCGGTCGGCCTCGTTGTTGACGACGCGATCGTGATGGTGGAGAACATCGAACGACATCTGCACGCAGGCAAACGTCCGGTGCGCGCGGCGATTGAAGCCGCGCGCGAGCTCGTCGGACCGATCATCGCGATGACGATAACGCTCGCGGCTGTGTACGCGCCGATCGGCATCCAGGGTGGACTGACGGGCGCGTTGTTCCGCGAGTTCGCATTCACGCTCGCTGGTGCAGTGATTGTGTCGGGCGTCGTCGCGCTGACACTGTCGCCGATGATGGGGTCGAAGCTGCTCCGCGCGGGCGATAGCGAGCGTGGCTTCGCCGGCTGGATCAATCGTCGGTTCGACGGCCTGCGAAACGGATACGCGCGCGTGCTCGGACGTTCGCTCGCGTATCGTCCGGTGGTTGTGACGCTGTGGGCGATCGTGGCGCTGCTGATCGCGCCGTTCTACATGTTCTCGCAGCAAGAGCTCGCGCCGCCCGAGGACCAGGGGGTGGTGTTCTCGATTATCCAGGCCGCACCGAATGCGACGATCGAGCAGACCAAGCTCTTCGCGCAGCAGATTAACGACGTTTACAAGTCGTTTCCCGAGTCTGCTGGCACCTTCGAGCTGACGTATCCGTCGGCGGGTTCGGCGGCATGGTCACCAAGCCGTGGAGCGAGCGGACCAAGACGGCCCAGCAGCTGCAGATGGAGGTGGCGGGCCCGATGTCGCGGATTCCGGGTGTTCGCGCGTTTCCCACCACGCCACCTGCGCTGCCCGGCGGTGGCGACTTTCCCGTGGACATCGTGATCGCTTCGCCGGGCGAACCGCAGCAGCTCGTTGAGATTGCTGGGCAGCTCGTTCAAAAGGCGTTCGCCAGCGGTCTGTTCATCTTCGCCGACGCCGATCTCAAGTTCGACCAGCCGCAAGCCGAGGTCGTCTTCGATCGCGACAAGCTGCGGTCGCAGGGCGTGGACTTGAGCCAGGCGGGCCGCGACCTGTCGATTCTGCTCGGCGGCGACTACGTCAACCGGTTCAGCATTCAGGGGCGCAGTTATAAGGTGATTCCGCAGATCGAACGCGCGCAACGCCTGACCCCCGACCAACTCTCGCAGATCTACATCACGGGATCGGGCGACAAGCTCGTGCCGTTGTCTACCTTCGCGAGCCTCAAGACCACCGCGCAGCCGCGCGAGCTGAAGAAGTTCCAGCAGCTCAATGCCGTTCGCGTGCAGGGCGTCATTCCACCGCCCGTGCCGCTCGACACCGCGCTCAGTTTCCTCGAGAACGAGGCGCGGCCGATTCTGCCCGCTGGGTTCACCATCGACTACGCGGGCCAATCGCGCCAGCTCAGGACAGAGGGGAGCAGCTTCCTCGGCATGTTCCTGCTCTCGGCAATCCTGATTTACCTCGTCCTCGCGGCGCAGTTCGAGAGCTTCCGTGACCCGTTCATCGTTCTCGCGGGCTCGGTCCCGCTGGCGGTGGCCGGAGCGCTGCTGTTCTCCTTCCTCGGCCTCACGACGCTCAACATCTACAGCCAGGTGGGCCTGATCACGCTCGTGGGCCTCGTCGCGAAGAACGGCATTCTCATCGTGCAGTTCGCGAATCACCTGCAGGAGCTGGGCAAGGACAAGCTGGCGGCGATTGTCGAAGCAGCGGGCACGCGACTGCGGCCCATTCTGATGACGACGGCCGCCACCGTGATGGGCCACTTCCCCCTGGTGATCGCGACCGGCCCCGGGGCCGGTGCCCGCAACAGCATCGGCATCATGCTGGTGAGCGGCATGATCATTGGCACGCTGTTCACGCTGTTCGTCGTGCCGTCTATTTACATGTTGCTGGCGCGAAGGCGGCTTGCGGTCGTTGCGCCGGAGGATGCCGTGCGGGACATCATCGCCGGGCGAGTTTCGCCTGAAGGAGCAGCAGCATGACCGCGAGAGCCCACTTCCAACGATCGATCGTCAGCGTGCTCGCCATCAGTCTGTTGCTGACCGCGCCGGCAGCCGCGCAGGTGAGGCCTGTCGAGACGCTCCGTCTCACGCTTGACGAAGCCATCCGCTACGCGGTTGAGAACAACCCGGAACTCGAAATCGTCCGGCTCGATACAGAAGTCGAGGCCGCACGGGTCGGCGAAAGCCGCGGGGCGTTCGTGCCCGTGTTCTCGACACAACTGGGCCGGTCGAGTGCCGCGACCCCGTCCACCAACCTGCTGTTCGGCGAGCGTGGCGTGGACGTTGACGACTGGTTTTCATCGACGGGCGTGCGACAGCGCCTTCCGTGGGGATCCGGGACGTGGAGTATTTCCTGGGATAGCTCGCGAACGACGACGGACAGCCCTATCACCAGCTTCGATCCCACCCTGCAGTCCGGGTTTCAACTGGCCTTCTCGCAGCCGTTACTCCGCGACCGCACGATCGACGCCGCGCGACACCAGTACACAATCGCGAAGCGTAATCTCGAGACCTCGGATCTCCGCTTCCGCGAGGCGGTCGTGCAGACCACGGCCGCTGTGAAGCAGGCGTATTGGACGCTGAAAGCCACGCGAGCGAACATCGCCGTGCAGGAGCGCTCGCTCGAGCTGGCGCAGGAGTTAGCCCGGGAAAACAAGGTGAAGGTCGATGCGGGGCAAATTCCGCCGCTCGACCTGGTGCAAGCGCAAGCCGAAGTGGCGCAGCGGCGCGAGGGTTTGATTCGTGCCAACACTGTCGCCGAGGATGCCGAGGACGCACTGCGACGCCTCATCGTCGATCCCTCTGACGTCGCGTTCTGGCGGCTGCGACTCGAGGCAGTAGACGAGCCGCCTGTCCTCGTGACACATCCCGACGTAGATGCGGCAGTCTCGAAAGCGCTCGTCGATCGCTATGACCTGACTCGCGCGGGGCACGAGCTCGAGAACGCGCAGGCGACGGTGAAGTTTCTCAACAATCAGCGTCTGCCTGATGTGCGGCTGGAGACCTCGTACAGCGGCAACGGGCTCGGCGGGACGCAGTTTCTGCGATCCGGCGGCTTTCCCGGCCTCGTAACAGGCACACGTAGTCGGGGCCTCGGCAACGCGCTCGGCCAGGTGTTCACAAACGACTACCCGACATGGAGCTTCGGTCTCACCGTGAGCTACCCGTTGGGCCGCAGCTTTGAGGATGCGAGTTTCGTGCGCGCGGACGTAGAGCGTCGGCAGGTGGCGCAGAAGATCGCAAGCCTTCGTGTGCAGGCTGCCGAGACCGTCCGCAGGGCCGGGCGCCAGGTGCACAGCACGGCGGAGCGCGTGGAAGCCGCCCGTGCCAGTGCGATGCTTGCCGAGGAGCGTCTGCAGTCGGAGCAGCGCCGCTTCGACGTCGGACTCTCGACAACGTTTCTCGTGACGCAGGCGCAGCGGGACCTACTCGAGGCGCAGGTCAATCTGCTGCAGACGACGCTCGAGTACGAGTCGGCGCTTGTGAGCTTCGAGGCCGTCCAGCAGGCGCCGCCGCTGGTTGCGGGCGACACCGTCGGGTCGCGTGAAACAAACGTCGTGCTTCTGCCGACATCGGCGCCGCGAGGCATTTTTCGTCCGGGTGCGGTCACAGGATTCTGAGCCATGACCCGCCTGATTGCGATCGTGGGCGCATCGTCGAGCATCGGCCTTCGGCCGTATGACGATGGCGAGATGCGGCAGTTGAGCCGAGCGCCAGACGTACTTCGAGAGCGTGGGTTGATCCGGCGGCTGAATGCGACCGACCTGGGTGACGTGGTACCTCCGCCCTATCGTGACTATGTGCGGCCTCCGCGCCGTGCGCGGAATGAGGAAGAGGTAGTCGTGTACTCGCGGTCTCTTGCGCAGCGCGTGGCGGCTGCCACAGCACATGAGCGTTTCGCGCTGGTGCTGGGCGGTGACTGCAGCATTGTGCTCGGCTGTCTGGTCGGGGCGAAGCGGACCGCACGCGGTCAGGTGGGTCTTGTGTACGTAGACGCGCACGCCGATTTCGCGACACCGGAGGAGTCCAGAACCGGCTCTGTGGCAAGCATGTGCCTCGCGCTTGCATCGGGGCGCGGGGAAACGCCTCTCGCACGGCTGTCCGGACGTGCGCCGCTGGTCGAGGGCAAGCACATCGCGCTCGTCGGCCGTCGCGACGCAGCGCAGCCGTGGTACGGCCACAAGGCGCTCTCCGCTTCTGCGATCCTGGACCTTCCCGACTCTGAGCTGATGACCCAGGAATTCGGCGAGGTCGCTTCGGCGTCGCTGCGACGTGCGGCTGCTGAGGAACTGGACGGATTCTGGATTCAGCTCGACGCCGATGTGCTGAATCCCGCCGTCATGTCCGCAGTGGACTCACCCGAACCCGGCGGCCTCATGCCGAGCGAGTTGGTGCAATTCCTGACGCCGCTCGTCCGTCATCCGCTCGCGCTGGGCCTATCGCTGACGACCTACGATCCGGCATTGGACGCAGACCGCTCTGGAGCACGCCAGCTGGTCAGGTTGCTCGAGGCGCTCTTCGTCTCGTCGCGTTTTGTCGCGCAACCAGCGTAGGACGTGCGATGCAACCCGGAGTTCTACATAGTCATACATCTTGCAGGAAATTCCACGGATGCACAGCGGCCAGCGTGTGACCGAACATCCACGAGGCGACGGATTGCTGCTGTCCGGCTCCGCGTTGAATTGGAAGCGCGCCGGAGGAACTGATGGTCTACCGAGAGTCTCTTCGTATCGCGGAATGAACATGGGATCTACCTTCGAGACCACCCGGGAGAGGAACCGGCGATCGTTCTAATGCACGGTTTCCCGGACAACGTACACCTTTACGACCGTCTCTTGCCCTATCTGTCGCCGCCGCGCCGAGTCATTGCCTTCGATTTTCTTGGCTGGGGGAGTTCGGATAAACCGACCGGCTACGCCTACACCGCTTCTCAACCAAATCGGTGATCTCGACGCCGTCATCACGCAATTGCGGCTCGACCAAGTCATCCTCGTCGCGCACGACGCCTCGGGTCCGCCGGCCATTGATTGGGCTCTTGATCACTCTGAGCGCGTTGCGGCGCTGGTGCTGTTGAACACCTACTACTGTGAGATGCCGACGCTCCGGCCACCGGAAGCGATTCGGCTCTTCTCGACGCCCGTGGTCAGAAATATTGCGCGACCCGTATCGCTGATGTTCGGCCGGGCGATCTTCCGCCGCATGTATGACTGGCAGGTTGGCCGATTCTTCAGAGACGCCGAGGTGCGAAACGCAGTTTGTGCCGCTGCTGTATCAACAGTTCGACGCGACGCCAAGTGCGCGGCCTGCTTTCTTTCGTTTGAACGAAGACTTGTTGCCTACCATACGATCACGCAACAAGAGACTTCCACAGCTCCGCGATTTCAGACGGCCGGTCAGGATCATCTTCGGCGATTCGGATCCTTACCTGAACGAAGGCGTCGCGCGCCGCTTCCACGAGCTCTTTCCACAATCCGAGTTGTTTCTTCTGCCCGGTGCTCGACACTTCGTCCAGATGGATGAGCCTGAGCAGGTCGCCCGCTTAATCCTTGCCCTGCCGCACGCGGTCGCGAGCGGCCGCACACCGGGCACGGAGTCGGTCATCTGGCAACGGCGCATGGCTGACGGTCCACCGCGCACGACCGTTTACTTCGATCCCTTACGCGAACTGCTGATCGTCGGCGGACGGGCCGTAGATAGCTGGAACCGTGCGGTCGTTCAGCCGCAGATACACCGTCAACTGGCCGCGATGGTGCGCGAGGTGGTTGAGCGTATCGCGCAGCACGACATGCCGCGGCTGATTCAGCACGACCTGCCCGCCTGCGAGTAACCGCCAGTTCGTCGTCATCAGGAACTCGTCGGTCGTACGAGATAGCGCCTCGCGGCCTTTCTGCACGTTCGCCTCGTGCACGGTGACCAGCGCGTCGGTGGCCGGCTGCTGGTACGTGCCCTGGCCCGGCGGCGGCGTCAGGTTCAGCTCGTCCTGCTCGATGATCAGGCCTATCCAGGACGGCATCGCCGCGACGAGTCCGGCGAGTCGTCCAAGCGGCATCGATTTCGGATGGGGCTTCCAGTCGTCTCGACCTAAAGGGACCTGCTCGAGCGCCCGGCGAGTACGGGGGGCTTCGCGTTCGAGCTCGGCCAGGAACAGCTGCGTTAATGTCATCGCGACCTCCGACGACCTTCACCGTAGACCGGCAACCGGGTCCACTTCAAGTTTTCGCTGCCAACCTGGCGCTCCGGTGACCCGCCGAGGTCCTGGCCTCCCCGTGGGCAAGGAAAAGAGCGATCCAGGAGCGCGAACTTAGGAATACATTGCATGCATGAAGGAGACACGGCTATGCAGAAGCGCAGGCTGGGAACGAGCGGCCTCGAAGTCTCAGCCCTCGGGTTCGGCTGCATGGGCATCAGTTCCGGCTACGGTCCCGCGACAAGTCGCGAGGACGGCATCGCGATCATCCGTGCGGCGTTTGACGGCGGAGTGACCTTTTTTGACACTGCCGAAGTCTACGGCCCATTTGCGAACGAAGAGCTCGTGGGCGAAGCGCTCGCACCGGTTCGTGGCCAGGTAGTCATCGCGACCAAGTTCGGCTTCAAGATCCAGGACGGCAAACAGGTGGGTCTGGATAGCCGCCCTTCGCACATCCGTGAAGTCGTCGAGGCCTCGCTCAAGCGGCTGAAGACGGATCGGATTGATCTGCTCTATCAACACCGCGTCGATCCGGATGTTCCGATCGAGGAGGTGGCGGGAACCGTCAAGGAGTTGATTCAGGAAGGCAAGGTCAAGCACTTCGGGCTGTCGGAAGCCGGCGTGCAGACGATCCTTCGCGCGCACGCCGTCCAACCCGTTGCGGCGCTGCAAAGCGAGTACTCGCTCTGGTGGCGGGAGCCTGAGAAGGACATCATTCCGAAGCTCGAGACACTCAGTATTGGGTTCGTGCCTTTCAGCCCGCTCGGCAAGGGGTTTCTCACCGGCAAAATCGACGAGAGCACCACGTTCCCCCGCTCGGACTTTCGCAACATCGTCCCACGCTTCACGCCGGAGAACCGGAAGGCGAATGTGGCATTCGTCGACTGGTTGACCAGGTTCGGCGAACGCAAGCAGGCAACACCGGCGCAGATTGCGCTCGCGTGGTTGCTGGCGCACAAGCCGTGGATTGTGCCGATCCCGGGCACCACGAAGCGTCATCGGCTCGATGAAAATCTTGGCGCGACCGCGGCTCAGCTCAGCGCGGACGACCTCCGCGATATCGATACCGCCGTGTCGAATCTCGCCGTATCCGCCGCTCGTTACCCGGAGCACCTGCAACGGTTGATCGATCGGTGACCTGGTCGCGAATATTCGAATATTAGTGCCTTCCGAGAAGCGCCTGCACCTCGGCAGCGGTGACGATGAACGTGACCAGTTGTGAATCGCTCAATCGGGACGGATCCTTCGCCGCCGGGTTGAGGTTGTATTTCTCGATGATCGCCAGGAGCTCCGGTCGTGTGAGCCCACGCAGTCGCGCACGCAGTGCAGCTTTCCCGAGCTGGAGCACCTCGAACGGGTCCACCGGGGCAACACCGGCCGTCACGGTTGGATACGTCACGGGCACGCCGGCGTCAGCGGCCTTGGCGGCGCGCGTAAACGCGCCCTGGATGTACACCTCGGTCAAAGTCTCGGACCAGCGGATCGCATCCTCGCGTGTCGGCTGTGTCGTCTCCACCTTCGTGCGGAGTGGCTCGAGGCTGTCGTCTACCGGGATGAACTCGAGCCATGCTTCCCACATTCCGTCCGGGCGCTGGTCGCCTGCCACCTGCCCGTAGTATTCATCGCCGTCGGCGGACAGCACGGTTCTCTCGAGGTCGACAATGATCTCCCGCATAGGATGGGTTGGTGCAACGTCGGTGCCCTGTTCGAATTCACTCCTCAACCGTGACGTTGGGCCAGTCTCCGTGTCCACCTCGCCAGTAACGGGCACAACGCCCGGCAAACCGACGAGTGCTTGGCTGGAGATCAATGGCCGGACAAGAATGGTAGGTTCTGCGTGGAGGGCGATGTGAGAATGCTGAAACAGATCGGCGGGCGGTGGCAGATCTTGCTGGCATCAGCGATCGCATCGACGGCGCTGCTTGCAGTGCTGATTGGCCAGTCCTCGACTCGATCGGGGCCGGTAGCACTCTATGCGAGCGTTGGCGAAGAGCTGAGTGCGTACGCCGTCGACGTCGAGCAAGCGACATTGACGAGACAATCGTCCGTTACGCTTCCCGGGTTCGTCCAGGAAGCGTGGGCGTCGCCATCGACACCGTACCTATACGTCGCGTGGAGCAACGGCGGCGCGAGTTATGCCGGTACAGGTGTTCGCGCCGCAGGGGACAAACATGGCGTGACGGCGTTTCGAATCGACTCTGCGACGGGCGCGCTCCAAGCCCACGGCGCGGCGGCGGCGATACGCTCGCGGCCCATCCACGTCACCGGGGATATGTCCGCCACGCACCTGTTGGTTGCGTACAACGATCCGAGCGGCATATCCGTCCACACGATCAACCGCGACGGCACAGTCGGCAGCGAGATTCCGCAACCGGGAAATCTGGACGTCGGCGTCTATGCGCATCAAGTTCGCGTGATGCCGACGAACAGGAGCGTCATCCTCGTGACGCGCGGGAATCAAGCCACGAGCACGACGGCAGAAGATCCTGGTGCGGTGAAAGTGCTTCGCTATGACGAGGGCAGGCTTGCCAATCTCGCGTCGATTGCGCCGGCGCAGGGACGCGAGTTTCGATCGCGGCACCTGGACTTTCATCCGACACGTCCGTGGGTGTTTCTGACGATCGAGTCCCAGAACAGGCTGCAGCTGTTCGCAAGCATCAAAGGCGAGACGTTGAGCGCCCAGCCGGTCTTCAGCAAGAGCACGCTCGCCAATGGCGGCGGCGTGTCGCCGGGCCAATCCGCCAGCACGGTGCACGTGCATCCCAACGGTCAGTTCGTCTACGTCGGCAACCGCAACAGTACCTGCGCTGTCGGCCGGCGGCACCAACGACATTGCCGTGTTCCGCGTCAACCAGGAGACCGGCGAGCCGTCATTGATCCAGAACGTCGATACCCGCGGAGTGACCCCGCGGACGTTTTCCATCGACCCTGGGGGCCGATTGCTGGTCGTGGGCAATCAGACAACACTTGATGTCTCTGAGGGAACCAACGTGAGAACGATTCCAGCGAACCTGGCCGCGTTCCGGATTCAGAAGGACGGACGGCTCGAGTTCGTGCGCCGATACGATGCCGCGGTCGGACGAAAGCCCCTGTGGTGGGTGGGACTGGTCGCGCTGCCACCGCCTTCTGTAAATCCCTGAGGTTCGTCGCCAAAATCGCTGCGCCGTTGAACGATTCCCTTTGCCGTAGCAGATACGCGATTTCGATGTTGGCGTAGCAATCGTCGACGACCTGTCCTAACATCAGCCGAATCATGCGCTCTGCGATCTGGAAGCTCTTGCACGTAGGACCGCCGGTGATATGCGCATCGCTCGTCCTCATTTCGTCTCCGGCACGTGCACAGCAACCAGCTCCATTTCACCTGCAGGAAGCCACCATCGCAGGCATCCACAGTGCGTTCGCCGCCGGCCGACTGACGTGCGCGCAACTGACGAGAGCGTATCTGGACCGGATCGACGCCTACAACCTGAAGGGTCCGGCGCTCCGTGCCCTCATCACCGTCAATGCAAAAGCCATGGACGTCGCTGCGGAGATGGACCGGCAGTACAAGGCAAATCCGTCCCGCGTCGGCTCGTTGCACTGCGTCCCGATCATCCTCAAAGACAATTTCAACACCGCTGACATGCCGACGACCGCCGGCAATGTCGGCATGAAGAACTCGCAGCCGGCCGCCGACGCCTTCACCGTGGCGAAGATCCGCAGCGCAGGTGCGCTGATTCTCGGTAAGGCGAACATGTCGGAGTTTGCGCGCGGCGGCATGTCGCTCAGCAGCCTCGGTGGCCAGGTCCTGAACCCGTACGACCTCACCCGCACGCCGGGCGGATCGAGCGGCGGGACGGGCGCTGCCGTCGCGGCGAACCTTGCGCTTATCGGTACTGGCAGCGATACCGGGCAGTCGATCCGCTCGCCCGCATCCGCGAACAATCTGGTGGGCGTACGGCCAACTCGAGGCCTGGTCAGTCGGAGCGGCGTGGTCCCGAACAGCCAGACGCAGGACGAGGTCGGCCCGATCGCGCGAACGGTCACCGACGCCGCCTTGCTGCTCGATGTAATGGTCGGCTACGACGCAGCCGATCCCATCACCGCGTTCGGCATCGGGCGCACTCCGAAGAGTTACACGCATCTCTTGAACAAGGGCGCTCTGAAGGGCGCGCGAATTGGCGTGATGACGAACCTGTTCGGCGACGCGGAGCGGCATCGCGAGGTCAATCGCGTGATGACCGGTGTCATCTCCAGGGTGGAGTCGCTGGGCGCCACCGTGGTCCGCTTCAACCTGCCGGAGTACGACACGCTCGCGCCGGTGGTCGCAACGGCAACGCTCGAAGCCCGCACCGTCATGGACCGGTATTTCTCAACGCTCGGTGCGAGCGCCCCGGTCCGGAGCTTCGCTCAGCTCGTTGCGGCGAAGTCGTCTGCAGCGCAGAAGACGCTGGAAGAGGAACTCGCCGCGGCCGATGGCATGAACAGCGAGGATTACAAGAACCGGATGTTGAATCGCGACAAGCTGCGGCTCGCGATAGCGGCGAAAATGGGGGATCTCAAACTGGACGCGATCCTTTACCCGTTGCAGAAGATTCTTCCAGTACCGATCACTGCGGACGATCAGGCGGAACGCAACGGCACGCTTTCCAACGGCACGGGCTTCCCGGCCGTCACCTTCCAGGCCGGGTTCTCCGCGCCGAGCGCCACCGCGTCACTTGGTGTCCCCGTGGGCGCTGAACTGCTCGGGCTCGACTACACGGAGGACAGACTTCTCGCATACGCCTACGCGTTCGAGCAGGCGGCTGGCGTACGCAAGCCGCCGCCGAGCACGCCCGCCCTTCCACACGAGCCGTAGGGCTCGACATCGAGGCTCGTGATCGGGCCGTCGTCACTGTCGATCGGCACCTCGCGATGAACATCCGCGTCGTCGTCAACGATCGCATGCAGCGCCGATACGTCTACCCAGATCCGCAATGCTTGCGAGCGCGGCGATCTCGAATGCCGACGACGCCAGCGCCAGGCTGTGCTGCACTGGGCGTATGACAGCCGCAAGTTGTGATCGCAGGACGACCGGGATCGCCCGCATCCCAACTGTCTCACTGAACAGGTGACCCGCGTCGGTCGCGGAATGTCGTGGGTGTGGAAGAGAAGCCCTGCCTGGCGATGTCTTTCCATCCCTCGCGAAAGCGGTGACTCGCCACGTCTTGAAGCGCGTGGAGGCGCGGCAGGGTCTTTGCCTCGTTTCCGCGATCGCAATGCATATTCACAACTGTCTTCTTCGTTGCACTGTTGCGCTGGCCGTGGCGGCGATCGCTGCCATAGCCGCTTCTTCAAACGTCGCACTGCACGGCCAGGAGGCGCCGCGCTTTCGCAGCGGGATCGATCTCGTGAACGTGACAGCGACCGTGACCGATCGCGCGGGTCGATTCGTTTCAGGATTGAGCCCGAACGACTTTGTCGTCTACGAGGACGACCGGCCCATGGATGTTGCCTTGTTCAGCGCCGACCGGGTGCCAGTCAGCCTCGGCTTCGTGCTCGACACCAGCGGCAGCATGGCAGGGGAGAAGATCGGACATGCGTTTCAGGCCATCGACCGATTTCTCGATTGGCTGGGTCCGGACGATGAGGTGTTTCTGTACAGCTTCGGGTTCGACGTCGAGCTCGTGCAGGACTGGACGACGGATCGTGACGACGTCCGAGACCGCCTTCGTCGCTTGTACGCCGTCGGCGGTACTGCCATGTACGATGCGATGATCGACGCCTTGCCCGTGGCCCAAACCGGCCGGAACCGCAAGAAAGCCATCGTGCTCATTTCGGATGGGAACGACATGGACAGCCGCAACGACATAGGTGACGTTCGACGGCGCCTTCGGCAGACGGAGGTGATGGTATACGCGGTAGGAATCGACGGCTCCGACGAACCGACTCAGGCGTTCCAATCACAGGGCCGTCGGCGCCACCGCTCACCGCGGTTGGTGCTCCCACAGCGTCCACCGCGGCGGGCGACCGGAGAAGAGACACTCAACGCGTCGGCGCTTCGGGAGATCACGGACGCGAGCGGCGGTCGTACGGAAGTGGTGCGCCGCTCGTCGGATCTCGATGCCGCGACCACCGCCATCGCCGATGAATTGAGCCGACGGTCCTATCTCGGCTACACAAGTCCTGGCCACCGGGACGGGCGCTGGCGCTCCATACGGGTTGAAGTACGCGATCCGTCGCTTCGCGTCAGAGCGCGCGCCGGCTATACGGCTGCCTCATCCTGACCGTCCCGTTCCTTTTTCGACTTGACCGCATCTCGTGCTGTATCCCTCGACGAGCTTGCACAACGTGCGCCCCGTAACACGCGGCGCCCGGATCGCGTCGTTCTTCTGGATTCAGAGCATGGTGCGGGATGACGGCAAGCGGACGCTGCTGTTCGACCTGGACACCGCAATTCAGCGCGTGGCGAGCGACGTTCCCACTAGCCCGGCGCCAGTGATGCTCACGGCGGTGTACCACAACCTGCTTCGGCGCTGGGCTGAGATGTAATGCAACTGTGCGTGAACGGCGATTCTTCACGAGAGGCCGGCTAGAATAGAAGAGTCAATGCGAAGAACCCGCAGGGCCGTCGCCGTCACGTGCATTGCCCTGGTCGTCTTCGCGGCATTCCTGCCCCTCGGCGGAGCAACTCTCGAATGGCTGGTCGTCACGCCAGTCTTCACGCTCCTGCCTTCGTGCACCACCTCGATAGTCACACGCGATGTGCCCCGTTGCGACGAGCAATTGGTGGCGCTTCTCGCGATTGTCGAATCTCGCGGACCGCCCTCCAGCTCCTCTCTCGAATAGCTCCCACATTGGATTGTGGATTCGTGTGCGCGACTGAGTTCGCGCGGGAGGAGAGGGTGTTATGTCTCTCAAGACGAGACTGCGCACGATCTTCATGTGCGCGGCTCTGGAGCTTGGCGTGCTGAGTGGCGTGCCGATGCGACCGGAGGAGATTCGATCGCTGATGAACCAAATCAACCAGCCGAAGCTGGCACACGTGCTTCCTACTGACGAGCAGAGTGGCGACGACCCACCGACGGGCTCGTCGCGCCCGCATCAGGAAGCGGCCCGTTCCATGCCCCGAGAATCTTCTCGACCTGATGAAACGCTTCGGGATCGACGCGGGTGATGCCCGCGAACGGGTACTCCAGCGCGACGATCGACAGCAGCACGACCCCGATGGTGAGCGCCAGGCCGGCGGTCATCAATCCTTGCGCCCGGGCGTTCCGCGTCCCGAAGAAAAAGGTGAAGCCAATCGTGACGGCGCCGCCAGCCAGCAACACACTCCAGATGACGGTCGGCAGGCCGGATCGGACGCGGAGCAGGCGGTCGCGCCGTGAGTCCCCGAGTGCGTTAAGCTGCCGGATCGACTCGGCGTACCAGACGCGCTGGTGATCGTCCTGCGGCGTGAACTCGTGGTAGGTCCGCCAGAGTTGTTTGTACTCCTCCCAGGTTTCGGAACTCGAATGGCCCTCGGCCATTGCGGGCCACTCTTTCTCGATCACCGCCCGGGCGTAGGCACGGACCCGCAGCGCGACCTGCTCGCGAACCTCGGTCGGAAAAGCCTGGGCGTCACGGTAAAGGTCCGCAAGCGCGTCTGCCTCACGCTCGATCCCTTCCTGCGCATTCCGGAACTGTTCCCAGACCATGATCGCCGTGAAACCGAGCAGCACGGCGTAGACCACGCCGATGACCCCGTAGATGAACCCTGCCACATTGTTGTGGGTGGCAAGGACGTCCGGCCCCACGGCGCTGCGGACGAGCAGCGCCCCGGCCGCAGCGGTCGCGGGCAATACCAGAACGAGCAGCAGGATCCAGGACCACGTCTCGACGCTGGACATGAGAGATTGCTCTCCGAACGCGAATCCACCGTGGTGCGGACGGATCGACCGCCGGCAGATCGTCGAACTTGTCGGGCGGTCACCACATACCGTGACCGCGACATGCGAATGACGCGTTCGTCTCAACGAATCCGCAGGCTCAAAATCTGTTGAATTCTTCGAGCACATGTCATGCCCGGCTAACGTGAACCGCAGTAAAACCGCGGATTTCGTTCGATGCCCTGCCTCGTTCAATACCCTTGACGGCGTCGTCCGTCAGTCTTAATCTTGCGCCTGCCCTGCAGCGTGACGTGACCTAAACAGAAACGCGACCTTTGCCTTACGAGACACTGTTTAGCCTGGAAACCGCAGGCTGGAGCGGACTGACACCACCAATGGCGGCCCGCTGAACCAGCCGGACACCAATAACGAGGGTCAGGATGAGAGACCGGTCACCTCGGACCTTCCCGATCATGCGGGCGATGACCATCGGGTTGGCTGGGCTGGCGTTCGCCGTATCTCTCTGCGTACGGGCGGGGGCATCTGCCGAGCCGCCGGCGGCGCCCGCAAGGGTCGCGCAATCACCACCCTCGGCCGGTGCGGTCCCATCTGCGTCCACTCACCGTCGGACGCTTGATCGCTACTGCGTCTCCTGTCACAACGAGAAGCTCAAGACGGCCGGCCTGATGTTGGACGTCGCCGACGTGGCCAACCCCGGAGCGGGTGCCGAGGTCTGGGAGAAGGTTGTGCGCAAGCTGCGCACGAGCACCATGCCACCTCCCAACATGCCGCAGCCGTCGGTCGAAGATCGTGTAGCGCTGGTGTCGTGGTTGGAGACGACGCTCGACCAGGCCGCCGCGGCGCGGCCGAATCCCGGGCGCACGGAAACGCTGCGCCGTCTGAATCGCACCGAATATCAAAACGCGATCAGAGACCTGCTTCTTCTCGAGATTGACGCCACATCGCTCTTACCTCCCGATGAAAGCGGATACGGTTTCGACAACGTCACCGTTGGCGATCTGCCCCCGGCTCTTCTGGACCGATATATCTCGGCTGCGCAGAAGATCAGCCGGTTGGCGACCGGCAGCACGCAGGGGTCGCTGCAGAGCGACATCATCCGCGTCGCGCCCGACCTCACGCAGGAAGAGCATGCTGCCGGACTCCCGATCGGCACGCGAGGCGGGATGTCGGTCAAGTACACGTTCGCGCAGGACGGCGAGTACGACATTCAGTTCTATCTCGCGCGCGGTTACTCCGGAGACATCGACGGGTTGAGAGGGACGGAGCGTCACGAGATACGGCTGCTGCTGGATCGAAAGCCGATCGGAACGATGACGGTGCAGAGGCCTCCCGATGGCGACGATTCCCTGCTCGACCGCAACCTGAAGGTTCGCGTGCCGGTGGCGGCAGGGCCACACGAACTGGCTGTCACATTCCTGCGGAACTCGTCGTCGCTCCTGGAGACGGCACGTCAGCCCTTGCAGGCGCACTTCAACGAGCGGCGGCATCCGCGGATTACGCCGGCGATTCAGCAGGTGTCGATCACCGGACCATATTCGGCGAAGGGCGGCGGCGACACACCGAGCCGCCGCCGGATTTTCGTGTGCCGACCGGCCGGGCCGAGCCAGGAAGACGCGTGCGCACGGCAGATTCTCTCGACGTTGATGCGGCGCGCGTTCCGCCGGCCGATTGCCGACGCGGATCTGGAACGGCCACTCGCGTTTTATCGCGAAGGCAAGACGGGCGGCAGCTTCGACGCCGGCATCGAGCGGGCCGTGAGCGCTGTTCTGTTCAATCCTGAATTCCTGCTGCGCGTCGAGACAGATCCGGCTGGCTTGAAAACCGGCATGCCCTACCGCGTCAGCGATCTCGAGCTGGCGTCGCGCCTGTCGTTCTTCCTCTGGAGCAGCATTCCGGACGACGAGCTCCTCGACGCGGCCATTCGGGGCGAGCTGCGGCGGCCGGACGTGCTCGAGAAACAGGCGCGCCGGATGCTGGCCGATCCGCGCTCGTTCAACTTCGCCAGCAATTTCGCCGGGCAATGGCTCCGGCTCCGGAATCTGGAGTCGGTGAGCCCGAATCAGCGCCTGTATCCGGACTTCGACGACAACCTCCGGCAGGCGTTCCGGCAGGAAACCGAGCTCTTCGTGGACAGCGTGGTGCGCGAGGATCGCAGCGTGCTCGACCTGATCAGAGCGGACTACACCTTTCTCAACGAGCGCCTCGCGAAGCACTACGGGATTCCCGGTATTTACGGCAGCCGGCTCCGGCGCGTCACGCTCTCGCCCGACAGCAAACGCGGAGGACTTCTGCGCCACGGCAGCGTCCTGTCGGTTACGTCGTTCGCGACGCGGACCTCGCCCGTGATTCGCGGCGTGTGGGTGTTGAGCAACATCTTCGGCGCGCCGCCGCCGCCGCCGCTCCCGAATGTTCCCGCGCTCGACGGGGCGGTGCCCGCCAACCTTCCGATACGGGAGAGGCTCGCCGCCCATCGCAAAGACCCCGTGTGCGCGAGCTGCCATCGCACGATCGACCCGGTTGGATTCGCGCTGGAGAACTTCGACCCGGTCGGCCGGTGGCGCGATCACGACGGGGATAACGGAGCGATCGACGCGGAAGGGGGACTGCCGGGGGCCAGCACCATCAAGGGCGTGGTCGGGCTGGAGGAGGCGTTGCTCCGGCGTCCGGAGCTCTTCGCCGGCACGGTCACAGAAAAGCTGTTGACCTTTGCCTTGGGGCGGGGCGTAGAGTACTACGATGCGCCGGCGGTCCGGCGAATCCTCCGCGAGTCCCAGCCGGGTGGCTATCGCTTCTCGTCGTTGATCCTTGGAATCGTCAAGAGCGCGCCGTTTCAGATGAGGAGAGCGTCATGATCATCACGAAGAAAGCGCTGCCGCGTCGCACGTTCCTGAAGGGCCTGCAGGCCACGCTGGCGCTGCCGCTGCTCGACGCGATGATTCCAGCGGCGACGGCGCTGGCTCAGACAGCGGCCCGACCCGTGAAGCGGCTCGGCTTCGTCTACATCCCGATGGGATGCGACCACGGCCGCTGGACGCCGGCCGGCCAAGGTACGCTCGGTGAGCTGTCGCCGATTCTGTCGCCGCTCGAAGGGGTCAAAGAGCAGCTGACGGTGGTCACCAACCTGCGGCTGGAACAGTCGTACCCCGGCACGCACGACACGGCAAATGCGGGGTTCCTGAGCGCCGCCTTCGCCAAGCACACGGAGAGCTCGGACTATTACCTGGGCACCACGGCCGACCAGGTCGCGGCGAAGCAGATCGGCCGCGACACGCAGCTCCCGTCGCTCGAGCTGGCGATGGACCTGAATCCGCTCGCCGGCGTGTGCAACAACGGGTACGCCTGCGTCTATCAGAACTGTCTCTCTTGGTCGTCGCCGACGACCCCGCTGCCCTCCGAAGCGCATCCGCGTGTCGTGTTCGAGCGCCTCTTCGGCGAAGGCGAAAGCGCCGATGGCCGACGGGCGGCGCTGCGCGCGCGCGCCAGCCTGCTCGATTCGTTCAGCGACGACATCGCGAGGCTCAAGCGCAGAGTCGGGACGACCGACCGCGTGCGCGTCGATCAGTACCTGGACACGATTCGCGAGATCGAGCGTCAGATCCAGCGTGCCGAGACGGGAGCGGCCAGCAATCCGACGCCCGACCTTGATCGGCCGGTGGGCGTTCCGGCCGCGTTCGCCGACCATGCGAAGCTGATGTTCGATCTGCAGGTGCTGGCGTTTCAGGCGGACATCACGCGGGTGGTGACGTTCCAGCTCGCGCGCGAGCTGAACAACCGAACCTACCCGGAAATCGGAGTGCCCGACCCGCACCATCCGACCAGCCACCACGGCAACGATCCGGAGAAGCTCGCGAAGATCGCCAAGATCAACCAGTTCCATGTTTCGCTCTTCGCGTATTTTCTCGAGAAGCTGAAGGCCACGCGCGAGGGCAACGGGTCGCTCCTCGACAACACCGTTTACCTGTACGGAAGCGGATTGGGTAACTCCAGCATCCACGACCACGACAACCTGCCCATCCTGGTGGCAGGTGGAGCGGCATGCGGGATGAAGGGCGGCCGTCACATCCGGTACGAGACCGGCACACCGCTGGCGAACCTCCATCTCACACTGCTCGATCGCGTCGGGGTCAGGGTAGGCAAGTTCGGAGATAGCAGCGGCAAGATCGAAGACCTCTTCGAGCCGCTCGCGCTTTAAACAGCATCTCGTAAGGCAACTTACGCGTTTCTATTTAGTGGTACGTCATCGATACGGTCCCCTAGATCTCGGTAGCTACGGGAGACGGCACATGATGTGGCGACGAATCGCTGGACTCACTCTCCTCGTGATCGGTGTGGCCGCTGCGTCCATAGCGGCTGAAAGCCCGACGCTCGCGGATGCGGCCGAACAGCGGAACGCAGCTCTCGTTCGCACGCTTCTGGCTGGGCGCGCCGATGTCAACACCGCGCAGGTCGACGGCATGACGGCGCTGCACTGGGCGGTGTACCACGATGACACCGAGATGGCAGGACTGCTGGTGCGGTCGGGCGCCAACGTCAACGCCACGAATGTCTACGGCGTGCCCCCGTTGTCTCTCGCCTCGATGAACGGGAACGCGGCCGTGGTTAAAGCCCTGCTCGATGCCGGTGCCAACGCGAACGCGTCGCAGCCCGGCGGCGAGACGGTCCTGATGACCGCGGCGCGCGCCGGAAGCGTCGACTCGGTCAAGGCGCTGCTCGCCCGCGGCGCCAATCCGAATTCACGGGAGCGGCGGGATCAGACCGCGCTCATGTGGGCCGCGGCCGAGGGGCATGCCGCGGCCGTGCAGGCCCTCATCCACGGCGGCGCGGACGTCCGTGCCAGCCTCAAGTCTGGATTCACGCCGTTGTTCTTCGCCGTGCGCGAAGGCCACATCGAGGTGGCGCGTACTCTCCTCAAGGCCGGCGCCAACGTGAACGAGGCGCTGCAGCATGAAGAGCTCGCCGACGTGCCGGTCACCGAGGCAGTCGTCAACGGCACCAGTCCGCTGCTGATGGCGGTGCACAACGGACACTTCGAGCTCGCGGTCGCTCTGCTCGACGCCGGCGCCGATCCTAACGACCGTCGGACCGGATTCGCGGCGCTCCATGCGGTGACCTGGGTGCGGAGGCCGGATGCCAGCGATATCGGCGATCCGCCTCCTATCGGATCGGGTCGTGTGACGAGCCTCGAGTTCGTCCGCGCACTCGTGGAGCGTGGCGCGAATGTAAACGCGCGTCTGGAGAAGGACGCTCCGAAGGCACCGTATGCGGCAACTATGCTGAAGACGGACGGCTCGACGCCGTTCTTGATGGCAGCCGACCGGGCGGACATTCCGCTGATGCGTGAGCTGCTCAAGTTGAAAGCGGATCCGCTGGTGCCGAATGCCGACAACACCACGCCCCTGATGGCCGCCGCCGGCCTCGGCACGGCGAACCCGCTGGAAGAGGCGGGCACGGAAGCCGAGGCGCTCGAGGCCGTGCAGATGCTGCTCGAGCTCGGCGCGGACGTCAACGCCGTAGACAGCAACGGCGACACGGCCATGCACGGCGCCGCGTACGGCAACTTCCCGGCGATCGTGCAGCTCCTGGCGGACCGCGGCGCCGACATCAATATCTGGAAGCGGCAGGACACCGCGGGACGGACCCCGCTGTTCATCGCCGAGGGCTACAAGGCGGGACGACCGCAGCCTTCGAAGCCGACCATTGACGTGCTCCGTCGTTTCATGGTGGCCGCCGGTGTGCCCACCGACGGCGCGAGGCCGCGGATTATCGACATCTACGAAAGGGTGCCCGAGCCTCCCAAAGATCCGCCCAAACCATAGGAAGGCGCGCGGAGCGCGCCAGCAGACACTGCCAACCAGCCAAGGGCGTTCACCGGGAAGGCCCTTGGCTGGTCAAATCTGATCCGCCGCCACGGCCGCAACCGTCTTGTCGACCAGGCGCAGGTACGCGTCGAGTGTCGCCTCGAGATCGGCCTCAGGCGTGTCTTCTTCCTTGCAGTGCGATAAGCCGTTGGTGGAACGGGCGAACATCATCACGGCGGGCATGATGCGGGCCATCTCAACCGCGTCGTGCAGTGGTCCTGAGGGGAGTCGGGGTGCGTGTCCCGTTGCCTCCTGCACCGCGGCGGCGCACAGATCGACCAGGCGCGGATCGAACCGGCAGGGATCAATACGCCACAGTTGCCGCCACGTCGCGGCCACGCCGTTGGCCATGGCCGCGCGCGATGCAGCCTCGTGCGCATCAGCGAGTGCCGCCCGCAATGTCTCGGGCTCCAGGGCCCGCTGATCGAGCGCGATCTCGCACACGCCCGGTATCGCCGTCACGATCCCCGGCTCGACCGAGACTGTGCCCACTGTGCACACCACCCCGACGTCGGGCGTCGAGTGGCGCCGGGCGATCTCGCGACAGGCGAGCGCCGTTTCGGCAGCAGCAAGGAACGCGTCACGCCGCATCGCGATCGGCGTGGACCCGGAGTGCGCGGCCTGGCCGACGAACCGCAGCACGTGGCGCTCGACGCCGTAGGCGCCGATCACCACGCCGGTGGATCGCCCCAATGCCTCGAGGACGGGGCCTTGCTCGATGTGGAGTTCGAGGTAGGCGCGCGGGAGGCGCCCATCGAGCGACCTGCGCGCCTCGGGCATGCCGTCCAGGTCGACGCCGTTTTCGGCCAGCGCGTCCACGAGTCGCACGCCCTGGCGGTCTACCAGCCCTCGCACGCTGTCGGGCACGAGACTCCCGCTCGCGCCCGACGACCCCAGGAGGCTGCGCGCGAAACGCGCGCCCTCTTCGTCGGCGAAGTCCACGACGGCCAGCGTCACCGGAGGCGTGGTGCCCTTGAACCGGCGGAGTGCCTCGAGGCCCGCAAGTACTCCGAGCGGGCCGTCGAGCCAGCCGCCGTTGGGCACGGAGTCGAGGTGGCCGCCGATGATGACGGTATCCGGGCGCGCGCCTGGCACGGTGATCCAGTTGTTGCCGGCGACGTCGGATTCCGCGTGCAGACCCTCTTTCGCCAGCAGTTCATCGAGCCACCGGCGTGCGTCTCGCCAGACCGAACCCCACGCGACACGCTGGGCGCCATGGGCGTCGCTGGTCCGCGCCGCCAGGGCGCGAAGGTTCGCAATCACATCTTGCGCGCTCACGCATGTCCTCCTGGCGCCGATCATAGTGCCAGCACGCGCCGTAAGATATCGCCGCAGCGGATGTAACAACTCACATGGAAGGATCGTTCTGCACGGCGGTGCTGTACGCACGAGATGTGGATCGTGCGATGGCGTTTTATGCGCAGCTCGTAGGCTGGACCGCTGAGCATGTGGCCGGCACTCACAGCCATCGGTTGCTGCAGTCCGACGGAAGGATCGTCGCCAGTCTTCACCACATAGTCCACGGCGACGACGTCTGGGTGCCGCACGTTTCTGTCTCCAACGTTCAGGACGCCGTGGCGGATGCGCGAACGCTCGGAGCGACACTTCAGGACAGCATTGATGTTCCGGGCTTCGCGAGACTGGCGACTTTGCGTGACCCGGAGGGGCGCTCTTCGGCTTGTGGGACACCCGCGCCGCATCAAGGCGCGCAGCTCACCGACGAAGTCGGGAGCCTCTCCGACTCGGGAGGCGCGACGTTCGTCATTCGCGGGCCGGTAGTCTGAGGGTAGTTGTGCAGCTCGTTCGTCGCTTCAACGCGATGGCGTGCGAGCCTTTAACGCTGGAACATCTTCGGATGTGATGCCCGGGTATTTCTTGAGCCCGATGCTGTAGAGCACTTCCGCGTCCTTGCTGCCTTCGAAGCAGGCGTCTTCCAAGATCTCGAAATCTTTCGTCGTGTGGCGCGTCAGCATGAACGCGATCGTGAACGGTCGGGTGTACACGAGCGGGTCGTCCACAGTGGCCCCGTAGGCGATCGTGTTCTGATCGAGCATCGTAAGACGCTCGGTCACGGTCGCGGCGTCGGTATAGAACGTACCCCGCCGGTCCAGAAACGCGCGGCCGTTCTGGTTGGTGGTTTCGACCACCAGCGTATTGCCCTCCCACCTGCCACGCGAGTCTCCCAGCCAGAGTCGGATGTTCTTTGCGACGCGCGGACGGCCGTCCGTCGCGATGACGCGAAACGCGTGCGCCTCCTCGGACAGGATCGTGATGGACTCCGGACGCTGGAAAATCTGGTAGGCCCCCGACTCGTACATGAAACGCGGCACGCCCGACAAGAAGCAGAGCGTGTTCTGGTCGATGTAGCTGGATTCGTTCTCTTTTCTCTGGGCTTCCGCCCAGGGCTGCAGCGGGAGCTTTCCGCCCGGGGAGTCGACGACCATGCTCTTTCCCGGCCCCGCATCACGCTGACCTTCCCGGCCGGCTCCAACCCGCGCGCGGTTGTCCCAGGGCGCTTCGAGGTCTTCTTTCGCCTCCGTCGCGTGACGCCAGTAGCCGCTGAAGTCAGCTTTGCCGTCGGCAGTGCGAGGGGGATTGAATGCCGTCGCCTTTTCCTGGGCACATCGCCAGAACAAGGCCGGGTCGGCGGATGCGCAACTATGTGCGGGCTCAGACGCCTGCTGGCCCGGGTCGGCGGCCGCTCGAGGCGGCAGCATCAACACCGCGGCGGCCGCAGCTCCTGCGACGCTCAACATGAAGCGACTGTTCATCTCAATCATTGGGCAGCCTGAACGCGACGAGCTCGCTGCTGTAATTGCCGCCACCGATCGCCACCACGAGGTACTGCCGGCCGTCCAGCATGTACGTCATCGGCGACCCTGTCTGCGGCGCGGGCATGTAGACCGCGCCTACTTCCTTCCCGGTTGCCTTGTCGTAGGCTCGCAGCATGGCGCCTCGCCGGCGGTCGGGGAGCGTGAAGAAGCCGCCCTCGCCCGCCACGACCAGGCTCTTCGTCGACAGTGTTCCGATGCGTCCCGGGCGCCCCGTACGCGGGATGTTCACGCCTTTGAGCGCCGGGTGATTGCGGATGTTGTCGGGTGTCTCGCCGTGCGGAATCTGCCACACGATCTCGCCCCTGTTGAGATCGATGGCGGTAATGCGTGCGTACGGCGGCTTGATGAGCGGCAGTCCCTGCACCGTCACCGTGCCGCCGCCTTCGTCTCCACCCCCGCCGCCCTCGCCGGCAGGTTTGGGTGGCGCCTTCGGATCGGGCGCGACACCGCGGATGTAATCCATGTCCGACCGCTTCGGATCGTTGATGAGCCCGAGCGGCGTGACCGTGGTGACGGAATAGATATAGAGAATCCCCGTTTCGGGATCGTACGAGCCGCCTGGCCAGTTCACCCCGCCGCCCGCCGACGGCAGCATCAGCGTGCCGAGCGGGCCCTCGAATTTGCTGACGACCGCCGGCGTGAAGATCGGCCCCATCTTGTAGCGCGAGGCGACCCTGACCGCCTCGGCGCGCAGCTCGGGCGTGAAGTCGATCAAGTCGTCGACGGTTACCCCTTGCCGGTCGAAGGCGGGCGGCTTCGTCGGGAACCGCTGCGTCGGCGAGTACCACTCGGTCGGCACATCGCCTTTCGGCGCCGGGCGATCCTCGATCGGCCACACCGGCTCGCCGGTCTCACGATTGAGGACGTAGACCCATGCTTGCTTGGTCGGCTGGGCAATGGCGCGAATCTTCCGTCCGTTGACAGTGATATCGGCAAGGATTGGCGCGCACGGAATGTCCCAGTCCCAAATGTCGTGATGGATGAACTGGTAGTGCCACTTGCGCCGGCCGGTCTTGAGATCGAGCGCGACGAGGCCCGAGGTGAACAGATTGGCACCCGGGCGATGCCCGCCGTAATAGTCGCCGGTCGCATCCTCCACCGGCAGGTACACGAGCCCGAGCTCCTCGTCTATCGACATGTGCGCCCAGACACCCGCGTTGCCGGAGTAGCTCCATGAGTTGTTCAACCAGGTCTCGTTGCCGACCTCTCCTTCCTGGGGAACGGTGTGGAAGATCCAGAGGCGCTTTCCAGTGACGACGTCGTAGCCGCGGATGTAGCCCTTCTGGTTTTGGCGGCTCTTCGGTGCCGCGCCCGACAAGTGAGCGGCACCGATCATGATTGTGTTCCCCGAGACGATCGGCGCCGCGTGCAGGCCGATCTCGCCGGTGATGGGATCCATCTCCTGGTCGTCTTCGGTCTTGAGGTCGACGATGCCGCCTTTGCCGAAGGAAGGAATCGGGCGGCCGATCTTCGCGTCGAGCGCGATCAGCTGATAGCCGGGCGTAACGTAGAGAATCCGCTCTTCCTTCCCGTTCGTCCAGTACGCCACGCCGCGGCCGGAGAGCTGTCTCGGCGCCGACTCGCCGCGCTTGCCTTCATCGAGGCTGTACTTCCAGAGCAGCTCGCCGGTGCCCGGGTTGAGCGCGATCACCGATCGGCGCGTGCCGCCCGTCGCGTACAGCACGCCCTTTACCATCAGCGGTGTCGTCTGGAGATTGAATTCGGGTCGAGGACCGAGGTTGTCGGTCTTGAACCGCCACGCCACCTCGAGCTGGTTGAAGTTGGACGCGTTGATCTGATCGAGCGGGGAATAACGGGTCTGACGGAGATCGTTGCCATACGACCGCCATTCGACCATGCCTGAACCCGACTGCCCGTTCACGGACAGGTTGGACAACAGGAGCAGACAGCTCCCCGCGCCCAACCAGATGAGAAGGCGAGCCAGCGTACGCGTCATAGTTCCTCCTGCGATCAGGGTGCCAGTGCCTCGGTGACCTCGATGTACGTGCCCCATGGATCGGTCAGAAACGCGACCTTGGTCCGGACATTGGGAATCTGCCGCGGCGGTGCGTCGAACTTGAGACCCTGCGCGGCGAGATGCTTCTGGAATTCCTCGATGTTCTTCACGTCGAAGCCGAGGTGATCGATCGCGCGCCCTCTTGTCGGCGCAAGCTTACCTGCGCCGGCTGAAAAGGACAGGTTGAAGCGGTGGAAGTAGTCGGTCTGGATCACGCCAGGTCTCGCCACGCGCTGGCGCGCGCCGGCAAAGCCGCCGAACACCTTCGCGTACCACGCCTGCATCGCCGGAATGTCCGCCTCGGCCGGATAGAGATGGACGTGATCCATGCTGACGGGTCCTGGCAGCGACGGATCGCCGAAGACCTCGACGCGAATCGCATCGCCGGGGGCGTAGACGTATCCCTGATTCGGATTGACGTCACCCACGTCGTACTTGACGCCGGCGGCCTTCCAGCGGGCGCGCGCGGCCGCGATGTCCTTGTACACGAAGCCGAAATGATCGAAGACGGACCCGGCCGCCGGCTCCGCCGTGTCGGCCTGCCGGAGCATGACGAAGATGCCGGGGAACTGAACCAGCGTGAGCGGCCCGTTGGTAACGAGCGTACCGCCGAGCATCTCGGTCCAGAACCGCTTCTGCGCCTCGACGTCCTTGACGGTTACGTGCAGGTGGCCGAGCGCCACACCCAGGTCGTTGGCGGGGGCCAGCTGCGCCAGCGCCGGAGTCGTCCACGCGAGCATCGCGACCGTGACGGCCGAAAGAACCTTTCGCATCGATATCCTCCGCGTGAGGGGCCCATCTTCCGGGCCGTTCCCGCGCCTGTCAAGGGGAAACGCCTGGGACCGAACTGAATGTTCGGGGGACTCAATGTTCGTGGGCTTGACGTTCCGGTTGTCTCTGGCCCACCATCTGCGCTGGCGCGGGGGGCATCCGCGCTGAAACGGAGCGCTGATCGTGCGTCTTTCCCGGCTCAGGCCTGTCGGATCGCGGTGCGCGGCCGCGGCCTTCCTGCTGCTCGTCTCCGGCTGTTCGGCGGGCGCTCCAGGACTTCCGCCGCCGTCCAGCGACAGTGCCCCGTTCCGACTCATCGAAGCCAGCATCAACGACATCCACGCTGCGTACCGATTGAAACAGCTGACGGCGAGGAGGCTGGTCGAGTTGTATCTCGCCCGGATTGATGCGTCCGACAAAAGTGGCCCGAACATCAATTCGATCATCACCATCAATCGCGGGGCGCTCGAAGACGCCGATCGTCTGGACAAGGCATTTGCTTCGTCCGGCCTCGTCGGTCCCCTTCACGGTATCCCGATCGTCCTGAAGGATCAGATCGACGCGGACGGGATGGCAACGACACTCGGGTCGGTGCTGTTCAAAAACTATCAGCCGGGCCGTGACGCATTCGTGACACGAAAGTTGAAAGACGCGGGCGCCATCATCCTCGGCAAGGCGACGCTCGGGGAGCTCGGCGGCGGCGACACCCACGGGTCTCTGTTTGGATCGACGCGGAACCCATATGCGCTCGATCGAACCGTCGGCGGATCGTCAGGCGGATCGGGCGCGAGCGTTGCCGCCAACCTGACCAGCGTACGCCATCGGACACGCTAAGTGGTATAAGGTCCTTCTCAAAAGGGAGACTTTCCAGATGTTGGGGGAGCACCATGAAGAATCTCGTGTCGTCGCTCGTCCTGATGGGCCTGATGCTGCAGGTTGTGTCCGATGCGCGCGCGCAAACAAGGAGATCACGCTGCTGTCGCCTAACCCGATCGAGGCGACCATCCAGCAAGCTCACAGCGGATCGCCGAGCGCCAAGGACCGGCATCGGCACGCTCGAAGATCAACGCTTGACGGCGCCGGCGTCAGCACTCGCAAAACGATGGCCGAGCGGGCCGGCGCTCGATGTCGCGGCTCCTGTTCGCACCGTTTCCGGAAGCGCTCAAGACGGGCAACGTCGATCCGAAACAGCGCGACGGTCGTAGGCCGGCTGCGTCTGGCCATTGGCGTCAGGAAAGGCGCGCCGAAGCCGGACATCTCAACACCCGACGCCGTCAGGCGCATGCTGCGAAACGCAAACGTCCATCGTCTCCGTGGTCATCCGGAACAGGGGAGCGTCGGTGGTGCGGTGCTCCTGACGCTCGACAAGCTCGGGATCACGCCAGGAGTTGAAACCGAAGATCAAGTGGGTGCCGACCGGCGGCGTCGTGCAGGACGCGGTGGCGAAGGGCGAGTCACCAAGGATCGCGTTCGGCCCTTATCTCAGCGACATGCGCAATCCCGGGTTGGATGTCGTCGGTGCGCTGCCGCCCGAGGCATCGACACCCGTGGACATTACCGGGTTTCTATCCACGAGCGTGAAAGATCCCAAAGCGGCGCGAGCGCTGTTGGATTACCTCTCGTCACGGGAGGTTGCGACCGTCTACGAGAGCGCGAAGATCTTCTCCGGTGCGGTGATCGCCGCGCCATGGGGTGGCGAGCGGCCCTGTTATTGAGACTGTGCTCCGAGCGGTGCGGGGGGAATGGCCTCTGCATCGGTCGGACCGGGCTTTACCGTCGGCTTCGCCCAGCGCATGGTGCCTCGCACATTGTCCTTGGCAGTTCCAGCCTGTGACAGCGTCAGCGTGTACGTCTGATGATCTTTGGGCGCCATGCGCGAGACTGTCCACACGGCCACGTTGGCTTTGGCCTGCTCATCGCGGCGGACGCCTTGATACCCTGCACCGGTCGCTGAAACCACGGTCGCCGCGGCCGGCACGGTGAGCATCACGGTCACATCCTCCGCCGTCAGTCCTCTGCCCGCGAGCACCCGTATTTTCCACATCCAGCTTGTAAACCACGCCATCCTTCGACGGTACTCCAGCGCTCAGCTGCCCATGCATCCGGGCGCGAAATCCCAGGTCGACAATGTACGTCCACACTTCCTGCAGCATCGATTCCGGCAGGCGAGCAGGGTTGAAACTGCCCATCGCCAGGCGCTCGTACGGCGGCTCGCCAAGGCTCGCGCGGGTCGGCGGATAGGCGGCCGGATGGTTGTAGACAATCGCCTTGAACCACTCGAAATCCGCATTGATCGCGCCCATCACGCCGCGTCCGTTGTTGAACGTGGGATTGTGGCATTGGACGCACCCGGCGGTCGTCGCGACCTGCAGCCCGCGCGGGTCCCCCGCCCGCACCTGACGTCTCCAGGGTCCAGGCTCGGCAACGGTCGGCAGGCTGTCGAAGTACGCCATCAGATCAACCAATTCCCGCGTCGCTGATCTGCGACTCGGCGTAGGCGGGCATGATTCCCCACGGTTTCCGAACGGCGTGTATGAACTGCGCGCGGGTCAGCTTGCGACCTGCCAGGTCTGGTCCCAAAGCGCCTTCACCGTTATCGCCGTGACATTCCCGGCACTCGATGTGCTCGGTCTTCAGCCAGAGAACCTTTCCCCTCTCGGCATTACCCGCGGGCGTCGGGGGTGCTTGTTGCGCGAGCGCCTGTTGAAGGAGCGGGAGCAGAAACAGAACCACGAGAAGGGAGCGCATCGTCATGGTGGAAGAACCTTCCTGGCGTCAATTGGCTTGCCGAAGCGCCGGTACCTTACATCAGATTCGAACTTCGGAAAAGTCGGAGACGACCGGGGCGGCCAAAGGCGATCGCAACTTGCGACCCCGTTTATGCGGGGTGTACCATGCCCTCTCCGGCGGGCCATGATGGTGTCGGTCGATGTCGTACATCGTGCGCGCCAGCGCGGTGTTCAAGGTGCACATACTGTCGCAGGGTTTCACGGGACGGGCGAAATCGCGCGAAGCTCAATCTCGAAAAAGGAGCGGTAAGTTCATGAAGCTGCGTTTTATGGCGGCGTTCGCTGTCATCTCGGCCGTTCTGGCCGTTCCAGCCAAGGCTCACCACTCGTTCAACACCTTCTTTGATATGTCCAAGACCATTGCGATCGAGGGCGTAGTGACATCCTTCAAACTGGTCAGTCCGCACTCTGAGATGTTGGTTGACGTTCCGGATCCCGGGGGAAAACCGGTGACCTGGCGCATCACCGCCAGAACGGGGGCGGTCAACGCGAAACGAGAGGGTTGGAAAGTTGAGGAGTTCATCGGCAAGAAGGTCAAGGTCGAAGGCAATCCGACGCGGAGAGAAGGCGGAACGGCCATGGCTGCGGGCGTGGTCACCTTCGCGGATAGCGGCAAGGTTGTGTGCCTTGGCGGTTGCCCCGGTGGTCCTCCCGTCGAGTAGTGCGCGCCCGGTGATTCCGACAAGGGGAGAGACTGATGAACGGCACTCGTACCAGACACGCGATGTTTGCCACCGCGTTGGGGCTCGCAATGGTCAGCGCGGCGGCGGCCCTGGCGGCTCAGACCAACGAGCAATTCGATAAGACACTTCCGTTTCTGGCCGGGTGGAGTGCGCAAGTCTCCAGTCCTGACGGTCAGGACAGGGGCAACTGCGGTGGACGTACGGGAGATTACGGCGAGAAGCTGGTGAACTGTTCGATGCCGGTGGGTCGCCTTCCCCTGAACTCACGAGCGGAAGCCTGGCTGCGTTACAAGGATCAGCTCGCGTCGCCCACCCAGGCCGACTGTGCTCAGATTGGATTTCCTTCCATCTTAGGAGATGCCATTTTTATTGCCGCCTATCCGGGTCGGCTCGTCATGGAGCACCCGAGCAATCCGTGGCACGTTACGCGCACCGTCTGGATGAACGGAACCGGTCCTGAACCGTTGCCGGGGGAACTGTTTCAGCACGGTATCTCGCGTGGGCACTTTGACGGTGACGACCTGGTGATCGTAACCGACCATTTCACGTTTGATCCTGACGGGATCGACGACCACCTCGGCCTGGCATCGTCTGTACGGAAAAAGATAACGGAGCGTTATCGGCTGATCGACGACAACAGCATGAGGTTGATCATCACGCTGGAAGACCCGATCTTCCTGACAAAACCGTTTACCTGGGCGTTCGTGTTCACCAAGACGGGGCTGAACGGCCCTCGCCAAGGGTGGCGAGAGTGCGATGGCGAATCCGCGAGGCGCGAACAGGAATTCGCGTATCCGGGCAACAAGTACCCGACGCGCGGTAACGCGTCAATAAGGAGAGAGACGCTGATGACGCGCTATTTGGTGCCATTCTGTGGTGTTGTACTTGTAGCAGGCTCGCTGGTCACGGGCGTGAACGCGCAGTCCGCCGCGGCCAAGGTGCATGTGGACGCCGCTCGGGCCGCTGTTGCGCCGTCGGTTGCGAATCCGAACAGGCCGTACGAGACGTTCAAGGCGCTGTTCGAGCAGGCCTGTACCGAACCGAAGCTGCCTGACACGATGCGAACGAATGACCGCTCAGCCGTTGTGCCGCGCAAAGAGTGGTTCACGTTCCCGGTCGAGATCTTCGACAATCTCCACTTCGTCGGGACCAAGACGGCCGGAGTATGGGCCGTCAGTTCCTCGGAAGGCATCATCATCATTGACACCAACTTCCACTACTCCAGTAAGGAGCTGGTGCTCGGGATGATGAATTTCGGTCTCGATCCGAACGACATCAAGTACATCATCGTCACTCATGCCCATGATGATCGTTACTGGGGAGCCAAGGCCCTTCAGGATACGTATCCGAAGGCGCGCGTGGCCATGTCTGCCGCCGACTGGGACATCGTGGCAAAGGACAACTCCCCTGCGCAGTTCAAGCCGCGGAAGGACATGGTCGTCACCGATGGCCAGAAGATCACGCTCGGTGACGTGACCGTTACGGTGTACATCACTCCAGGTCACACACCTGGAACCTTGTCGATGATCATCGAGCCGCTCACGAACAAGAAGAGCGTGGCGTCGGATGACGGGCGGCACGTTGCCGCCATTTGGGGCGGCACCGATCCGAGCATTGGACGCCAGGGCGTGCAGTACTACAAAGATGGGCAGACGATGATGCGAACGCACATCGATTCGCTGAAGCGCTTCATCGATCTTGGAACGAAGGCCGGCGTCGATGTGATTCTGTCCCCCACGTTGAGTCATGCCAGCATGGCCGAGAAGATGCGGCATTGGAGAATGGCGAATCCCGATCACTCGGCCGGCGCCGAGGCAGGGAACCGACTCGCAAAAGAGGCGCATCCCTTTGTCAGCAAGGACGCGGTCTCGCGCTACAACCAGATTCTTCTGAGCTGCTACGAAGCCCAATTGGCATGGAGAATAGGTTCGTAGTGCACAGTGACCGACAGCTTGAGGCCAGAAAGAGTCTTCACACTGCTGATCACAACCTGACCGGAGGCGAGCACGTCGCCGACGGGCCCGGCCATGATCGCGACATCAAAGATGTCTCCAGCCGCCACCCGCTCCTTACTGGCAGGTCCGGGAGCCCACGTCAGGTTCACCTTGTAACCGGTCTTACTTTCAAACTGCGGAATCAGCTTGTCGATCGCCGGTCGAAATAGAGTCCACGATATGAGTGAGATTTCCTTCTGGTTCTGCGCACTCAACGAGCTGCCGTAAACGACGATCGCGGCGACAACCAAAAAAATTCGCCTCGTCATGGTTGCTCACCTCCTGTCATCTGCATCCGGAACGTCGCCTCGTCGAGCGTCGCAGTGTAATACAACACCGCTTCATCGCTCCAAAGGTTAGGTACCCTGGCCGTGCTACATTCACGCGACCGGGTCACGCAGTAACTGCACGATCAGCAGGGAGGGATGTACGCATGATCGTACGACGGCTCGTCTTTGTTCTCGCGCTTGGCGGCGCGGTTGCTGCCGCCGCGGAGCTGTCGCTGGGGCAGACGGCAGGAACAGACAGGGTTCAGAGACCCCGGCTCCGGTTGACAATCCCCAGCTTCAGTGACGCTGGTCCGATTCCCTTGCAGTTCACCTGTTACGCGGACAGCGGCAAGGTGATGTCGCCGTCGCTGCGATGGGCAAACGCGCCCGAGGCGACCAGGAGTTTCGTGCTCATGGTCACCGGTCCCGAGAACCACCGCAAAGGGAGTCACACCGTGGCGTTTTTCTGGGGTCGCTGGAACATCCCGGCCAGCACGACGCAACTCGCGGAAGGGCAGCCACGCGGCGCGGAACAGCCGGACGGCAGTCGCCAACTGGCAAGCGACGACGGGATCGTGGGGTATGACCCTCCGTGCGCACCGCCCGGCGCCGGACCGATTCATTATCAGTTCAAGCTGTACGCGCTCGACCAGATGCTGTCGCTTCCCGCGAATGCCACTCGCGACGCCGTCCTGCAGGCGATGGATGGCCACATCGTTGGCGCCAGCGTGTACTACGGAGTGCTCGAGCGCTCGCCGCAGCGGTAGAATCCGGTGTTACGGTTATATGAACCGGCGCCAGGCGGATGATGCCGAAGCGCCGAATGCAGGAGGACGCAACATGTCATTCCGTAATGGCGCCTTTATGAAGCGGACGTGCCTCGTCGCAGTGGGCGTGCTGATCAGCACCTCCGCGCTCGCGCAACGCGGCGGTCGTCAGGACGCTCCGCCGCCCGCCAGTTTCACTGCCACAGCCATCCCTGGCGTCGTCGCCGCCGGAACGACAATCGAGCTCGTCAAGGGCGGACTCCAACGGACGGAAGGCCCTGTAGCGATGCAAGACGGAAGCATGCTGGTCAGCAGCACGAACAGCATCCTCAAAGTTGACTCGTCCGACAACGTCTCGACGTTCATCGAGAATTCGAACCAGACCAACGGCATGGGATGGGACCAGCAGGGGCGCCTCATCTCGGTGCAGCGCGGACGAGGAAATGAAAAGGTCGGCGTGCTGTATCCCGCCGACAAGGTGACAACGCTCGCGGACAAGTACCAGGGCAAGCCGTTCGATGCGTTGAATGACATGGCACTCGACAAGCGCGGAGGCGTTTACTTCACGGATACTCAGGGGATTTATTACCTGCCTCCGGGCGGAAGCGTCACCAGGATCATCGATGAAGTTCCCAGACCGAACGGCCTCGTGTTGAGTCCGGATGAAAAAACCCTCTACGTCCACAACAAGGACGGCGTGTATATGCTGGCCTTCGATGTGGCGCCGGACGGGAAGATATCCAACCGCCGCAACTTCGCCAGGTATAAGAGCGTCCGAGTCCCAGGACACAAGGACCCGGCGTGGGATGAAGACAACGGCGCGGACGGCATGGCGGTCGACAGCGAGGGACGCCTGTATGCGGCGACCAACGTTGGCGTGGAAGTCTTCAGTGCGCGCGGGGAGTTGCTCGGTGTGCTGCCCGTCCAGTGGGGCGCCGAAAACGACAACATCCGACACCCGCAAAACCTTGCCTTCGGGGGAGCGGATCGAAAGACGCTGTACATCGTGGGCGCCGGTACGGTCTACAAGGTGCGGACGCTCTCGCAGGGCCCACAGCGCTCTTACAAGTAGGGATCCGGCGAACACGTGGGGGCCGACCGTTTTACCCGCTAGACGATAAGAACCATTAACAGGGTTTCGCGGGCGTGGTTGACGGAATGTCCCTTATGCGGCCCCGTCCTCCCGCCGGCACAGCGAGTAGAAGTCAGGCGCTCGTCTGCTCGCTCATCTTCGCCTCCCTCAACTCGCCGCTATCGCACACCTCTCAAATGGCGTTGAGCCTTCGCGGGTTACCGACGTGCTTGCGGCAATGGCGCGCCCTCGTCTGACGGGCACGAGCGGTGAGATCCCTGTCTCAGCGTTCGTGACGGTGATGGGAGGGCTGGAATTCGATCGCGCCGATATCGCACGCTCCCACGCGTCGTTGACCGATTTGATCTCGGCGCGGACAGTCCGCTTCGTGACCATGCTCCGGGTGCGCCGTGCCCCCTGCGTCGATTGCCAGGCTGTCCGACAGCAGTGGAAGGTGCGCATTGCCGGGAGTGCCATCATCGACGAGCGAGCCCAATCTGGGATCTCCTGTCAGGTCGGTGTCGGACAACGTCAGGGGTGGGCAGACGCCGATCAAGTTATGACCCAGTGAGGTAAACAAGAGGTTGCTGGCGCAGTCGGAAGCCTCCGATAAGGTGGTGTTCTGCGCGAGGATTGTGTCGCGAACGTTGATCATCAGATCGTTTCCCAGGGCAAAATCTGGTGGGCCACCGATTCCGCCCGAGCCGACCGAAGCCCTATTCCCAGCTAGCGTGCTGTTCGCGATTAGTATCGTCCCGTGAAAGCAGCAGAGGCCGGGCGGAGCATCCGCAACGCCGATTTGAATCGCGCCGCCGAATACTGCGCTGTTTCCTGCGATTGTCGTGTTGGTTAGGGTGTAATCCGCCCCGTGGGAGGTGAAGATCGCACCGCCGAACGAACCCCTGTTGCCGGCAAACACGCTGTTGCTGATCGCCAGCACGCCGCCGGGCGACACCGCCTCCAAAAAACGCCGTATTGACCGATATTGTGCTGCCCACGATGGTGGCCGTTCCCGCGCTGATGCCGCCTCCCGTGTTGGAATTATTGTGCGACACCAAACTGTCGATGATCATGAGCGGTCCCATGGCGGCCATTCCGCCTCCCTGTCCTATGGAGACGGCCACTTCATCGCCGGTCCTATTCATCGAGACGCGGGCCGCGACGATCGTTAGGACCCCGGCGCTGAAGATCCCGCCTCCGCACACGCACGAGGTGTCGCCTGCGTCGCCGCCAACGATACTCACGCCCTCGATGGTCAACCGGCCCTCGGCAGTGAGGATGCGAAACGGAGGGGCATCCGCCGTGCGTTGGATGACCGTGGTATCCGCGCCAGCGCCCTTGATGGTCAGGTTCCCGGTGCTGGTCAGACCGTTGGGGAGCAGCGCCGGATAGGTCGTCGGGTCGAGGGTGTACACGCCGCGTTCGAGGAGAAGCACGGTATCCCGCCCGTTGGCATTAGACGCTTCGACGGCGGCAATGATACAGGCCACGTCGCACCGGCGCACCTGACCTTCCGCGCGGCCTCCGCGGAAGAGGCACTCGCCAAGACCACGGCCAGAGCGATCACACGCATGGTCACGCGCATATATTCCTCCCGTTATCACCGTGCAGCGTGGCGAGTTGCGCCAAGGCTTGCGCCGGCGTCAGGCCCGTGCCCTGGCGGCGCAGCAGATGTTTCAACGTCACCCAGAGCGCGTACCCGAGAAAGGCGACGAGGAGATGGGCCTTCACGCGCCGCTCAAGCTGATGGAACACCGGACGGACGGCCAGCTCACTTTTCAGGGCGCGAAAGGCGGCCTCCGCTTCGGTCAGCTGGATGTACTTCGTCCACAGTTCTTCGACTGTTTGGCCCTCGAGATTCGTGCGCAGCAGATAGGCGCCCTCGCGCGCATCACGCCAAGCGCGCCGGGCTTCGATCAGCGTCCAGTGGAGGCGCAGCGCGCCATCTTCCTCGCGCACCGCCATCTCGTACAGATCGGCGACGCTGGCGTACGACGCTTGCAGCCGTCCCAGGATGCGCTCGATCTTCGCGCGGTCTTTCAGCCGCCCCGTGCCCACCCGCGTGGCCAGTCCGCGCAAACGGTCTTCCAGGCGCGTCGAGAAGCGGCGCCGAATCGCGAGCTCCTTCTCGCGACGCGCCGTCGATCGACACAGGACGTAGGTTTCGGTGCCGCCCGGGACGGGAATGAGTTGCGCTTCGACCTCATCGCGGACTTGCGTCCAGGGACCCTCCAGCAGCGCCCGCTCCACGTGCCGCAAGGTCGTCCGCCGCGTCCCCACCAGATACTGGCCGCCCCGGCGCCGAATGGCCGCGAGATTCGCGTCGCTGACAATGCCGCGGTCAAAGACCCACACGCGCCGCGCGTGCCCGTACTTGCGCTCGACCATCCGCATCACCGTTTCGAGCGAGGTCACATCGGCGCGGTTGCCGTCAAACGTTTCGTAGCTCACGGGGAAGCCGTCGACATTGACGATCACCGCCAGGACGACCTGCAGGCAATCGGGCCGATGATCACGGCTATATCCGCGACGCATCATGGGATTCTTCGGCGCGGCGCCCTCGACGTAACTGCTGGTGAGGTCGTACAGCAAGACGTCGAACTCCGCCGCGAACAGCTCGCCGTAGCGCGCGGTGAGATGGCGCTCGAGCGCGGTCTTGTGCGGCAGCACCTGATCGAGCGCCCGATAGAGCCGCGTGTCATTGATCGCGCCTTCGGGAATATGCAGAAGGTCGTCCAGCGCGGTCGTCGGATACCAGCGCGCTTCAATCGCCAGCTCGCTCCCGGGCGCGCAGAGCCGATTGACGGCCAGGAGGGCGGCCACTCGCGACCACGGCACATCGGCCTTCGCGTGATCCGTGCGCGCTTCGAAGAAGTCGTCCAGCTGCAGCTGCTGCCACAGGGCCAGGCCGAGCAGGGCAGGCCCCAGTTGCCGCGTGCGTTCCAACCGCACACGCTGGACCAGGACCTGCGCGACCTCCGCATCGTCGGGGGGCGGCGCGACCTCCGAGGGGAACAGTTTCAGCTGGTGGCGTTCGCCGGCGTCGTTGAAGACGTCGATCGTCTTCAGCCACCGCGCCTGCGCCGAATCATTCAGCTCACCGAGATGACAGAGCGTTTGGCCACCACCAGGTAGAGGCCGACTTTAACCTTAGGTCGGCCTTTCTTCGTACAAAAACGGGCCGGAAACTTGTGGTTTCCGGCCCGTTCTGTTGTCGCTGTCGGTCGGCGGCTCAATCTCTCCGCCGACCCTCCCTCATGCTTGCAGTCTAGAAGCCGTACTTGATGCCGACGGCCTGGTGCTGCGCCGATCGATCATGGGCGCCTGACTGGACAGCGCCCGCCATTCGTGCTGCCCGCTTCGCGCGAATCGTGACGCCTTGCGCGAGCGGAGGACTTCGCCGCGCGGACGCCCCGAGTACCCGCGATCAAGCTGCACTGATCGGCGCGGCGGCCCATGCTGGCGACATCGTGCTCCGGCCAGCTCCAGGGCTGAGCTAGCTCGTTACGGCTGGCGCTGCACCACGGCCGCCGACGGTGGGCGTCGGCGCCGACGTTGCATGACGTGCGTCTGTAGCCGGGACGCGCGTTGCGCGCCGCGGTGACGTGCGCATCCTCGACACTCAGATCTGCCGCGACCAGTCCTCAGACCGTGCGCGACGCTGCTGTCGCCCCAGTCTCAAAGCCCGCCACACCGACTGGGCGATCCCGCCTGTGCGACGCCGACGCGCCGGCTCCGACCGCTGACCGAGGTCGGGTCGGTTCGAGGTCGTGGCTGCGCCTGCCATGCGCCGCAGTCGCGGCGCGCGCCGGCCGTGCACAGCTGGCGCTCGCCGCGCTGCGCGCGTGCTCGCGCACCCACGTCATCGAACCCGTCGCGACCACGGCCAGCGGTCGCAGCCGGCGCGTCGGCGTGCGCTGGCCGGACCGAGGACGCTGAGCGGATCACCACCGTCAAGCTGACGTATCAGGTGGAGCATCACCGCCGTCATAAGTATCGGTGCGCGTGCAACGGCGCGGTGGTCACGGCGCCGGGCCCCGCCCAGGTCCTCGCGGGCGGCCGATATGCGCCCGAATTTGGCGTGGGCGTGGCGGTCGCGAAGTACACCGATCATCTCCCGCTCGAACGCCAGGTGCGGATGATGGCGCGCGAGGGCCTGCACGTCGACTCGCAGACGCTATGGGATCAGCTGAATGCGATGGCGCGTCATCTCGAGCCACGTATGACGCGCTCGGGCGCCGTGCACTCGAGGCGTCGGTGATCAATGTTGACGAAACCCGCTGGGCGATTATGGGCTCGCCGAAACCGGCGGCCGGCACGGTGTGGGGCGTGCATGCGCCCAGCGTCTCGTTCTATCTCATCTTGCCGGGCAAGTCCCGGAGGAGGGCCGCGAAGTCTTGGGCGACTACACGGGCATCGTCGTCGTCGACGGCTTTGCCGTGTACGAGGTCCTCGCCCGCGACGGCCCCGGCCTCACGCTCGCCCATTGCTGGGCCCACACGAAACGCAAGTACGACGAGAGCGCCACGACCTGGCCCACCGCGTGCGCGGAGATCGGCGAGCTGATTGGGGAGCTCTGCGCGATTGAGCGGCTGGTCCCCGGGTCGTTTCCTGGCGATGCCACCGCGAAGGCGCTCCGGCAGCAGCTACGCACCGAACGGTCACAGCCCGTTCTGGATCGCATGTGGAAATGGGCGACCGAACAGGTGGGCCTCCCGCGCAGCGATTTCGGCAAAGCCGTCCGCTACATGCTGGAGCGCTGGACCGGCCTGACGCGCTTTGTCACGAACCCGCGCATTCCGCTCGACAACAACGCTGCCGAACGAGCCCTGCGGGGTCCGGTCGTTGGTCGCAAGAATCACTACGGCTCACGCTCGATGCGCGGCACACAGGTCGCTGCGCTCTTCTACACGCTCTGTGAGACCGCAAAGCTAGTTGGCGTCGATCCCCGCCGCGCCTATCTGCTGCACGCGCTCTACGCTGCCATCGGGAATGCCGAGCGCTATCACCTACGCCGAAGATCTCCTCACGCCGCCGCCGGCGTAGGTACGTCACTCGATCCGTCGGTCAACCGCAGGCCGGTCAGGCGCCAACGGGGTGCGGCGAGGATTTGCGGATGGCTCCACAGCGAGGGGCACCTCCAAGATCGATTACGAATCAAGCTCCTGCTGAATCCGCCGAAGCCTTACACGACGCTGAGCGACCGCGACATACGCTGCCTTGCTACCTATCGGCCGAGGGGGTGGGCACAACTGCGGACGTGGACGCTTGCGATTCTCCTGCTCGATACAGGGTTGCGGATCGCAGAGGCACTGACGCTCGAACGTGAGGGTGTGCATCTCGATGCCATGGTCGTGCGAGTCCTTGGGAAGGGTCAGAGGGTGCGGCTGGTGCCAATCTCCGGCGAGGGGCGCAAGGTGCTTTTCCGCTGGTTGTCGCGTTCTGAAGGTCGCTACGTGCTAACGCCTCGCGACCTGACGCATTCTGTCGTTGCGAATCGCCAGCGCATGGCCCTGCCTTCCGACACTGCTCGCCGTGACCTTACGCTGTTCGACTCTATTAGAAGTGGTACTTGATGCCGAACTGCAGGATGCGCGGCGCGCCGGCCTGCGTGGTGATGCGCCCGAACGCTCCCGAGTTGAAGTTGATGACCGGATCGCCCCAGTTGAAGGTGTTGAGCAGGTTGGACGCCTCGAACCGCAGCTCCACCCGCTGCGTCCCCAACTGGATGAGCCTGGAGAGCAACATGTCAATCTGCCAGAACGACGGACCCACCGCGAGGTTCCGTTTGGCATCGCCCAGTTCGCCCAGAGGCGCCAGCGCGAAGGCGGCGCGGTTGAAGTAGTTGTCGATCTGCTGACCAGGGCTCAGGTCGGAAACGTCCTTGCCAGGACCATAGATGTCATCGCTGACGAGGTCGGGCCGCTGAACCGAGTTGTGAGAACCGATGAGTGCGCGGTCGACGCCGCTGGTGATGTTGAGCCGGCTTCCCGATCGCGCGCTGAGGATGCCCGCCAGCCGCCAGTTGGACGCCAGCGCACGCACGACGCTGTTGCCAACCTCCGGCGTCTCGTACCCCATGTTCAGCGACGAGAGGTGCCTGCGGTCCTGATCGCAGTAGCCGGCGTCGAAATCCGGGTCACCCGGAATCGAATAGCCCTGGCTGGTCTGATTGAAGGTCGTCGCGGTAGTCGTGCCCTCGCACTTCGACAGGGTATAGCTGGCGTTGAGGCTCACGCCGGTCGTGCTCCGATGCCGCGCGGCCAGCTTCAAACCACGGTACTTCTGCCAGCCGATGTCCGTGTTCAGGTCCAGCGCGCCGATCTGGGCGGACCTGACCGGATTCTCCAGCGACAACGCGCGCCGCTCGTTCAGGTTGCCATTGACCGAGCACACCGGGTACGACCGCGGCCCGGTGGCGGTGTTGAGCGTGCAGGGGCCGAGGCCCATGAACACCCCGGGGTTGATCGCCGACTGCGCCCAGAGCCGGTCGGAGTAGCTGCCCAGATAGCTCGCCGACACGCCCCAGCTGTCCCCGAGCTGCTGCTCGACCATCACGTTCCACTGCTGCACCCGTGGTGAATTGATGCCGGGATCCATCGAACCAAACGCGCCGAATGGGATGTACGCCACGGTGGGGCTGGCGACGATCGGGTGGGGATCGCCACCGGGCAGGTGCCCCCAGGGGTCGTCCATGCCGCCCGGCGCATCGGTGATGAGCGAGCGGTTGCCGAATGGCGGGGCTCCAGAGTTGATGTTGTGGTACTCGCCCGCCATGAAGTCGTACCCCATCGAGTACGACGACCGCACGGCAAGGCGGCCGTCCCCGCGGACGTCCCACGCCACGCCGGCGCGCGGCGCGAGGTTCCACCACTGCGTGTTCAACCCCGTCTTCCCGTCCGGGAAGCCCTCGTCCCCTGGATAGACGAGTCCCGCAGGTGCGTTGAGGAACACCTTGCTCCGGATGTTCTGGTCGAAATTCTCCTGTCGCCAGATCACGACCGCGTCGTTCTCGACGTATTGACCGAAATACGGTTCCCACCGCACGCCCGCATTGACCGTCACCCGGCTCGATACACGCCATGCATCCTGCACATACGCGCCCAGGTACCAGTTGTGGATATCGAGGATGCTCGGGCCGCCGATCTCGAGCCTCGCGACGCGTCCAGTCAGGAAATCCGCAAGGGCGTGCCCGGTCAGGCTGCCGTCAATGGTCCAGCTGCCGCCAGTGCGGGACGTGGACCGCGTGTCGAACTTCCAGTAGCGGGTGCTCGCGCCGAAGCCGAACTGATGGCTCCCCCGTATCATGGTGACGTCGTCGGAGAACCCGAAGAGCTTGTGCGTCGACCGCCGCTCCCCGCTCCCAACCATCGCGAACATGCCGGCGACGTTGACCGGGAACTGGCTGGCCACGTCGGAGCCCTCTTCCGTGGGATAGGCGTACATCTTCACACCCATGCTGGCCGGGCTGGGAAGCCCCGGGTTGTGGTACCGGTGCGAATCCGTCGAGCTCCACGTGAACCGGGTGGCGTTGACGAGCGCCGCACTCATGACATGGGTCTGACCCAACACCAGCGATCGGAGCTTGTCCGCGGTGCCCTCATGGTCGCTCCCCGACTTGAGGATGTTGTCGCCCGGACCCTCCCACGATGGGGGGAGGTCGTTCTTGTAAAACATGTACCGGCCAAAGACCAACCGATTGCTGGTCATCTGGTAGTCGATCCGCGCGATCGGTTCGTGGATGTCCCGGCCTTGGGTGGCCGAGAACTGGACCTGGCCACAGGGGTCCGTGGTCGTGGGCAGCAGCGCGGTGACATTCCTCGCCGCCGGGCTCAAGCGGGCCGGATCGATGCGGTTGGCGACGAACGGGGCGCCCAGGGTGATCTGCCTCCCGGCGTTGCACGCCGGTGATGCGAGCGTCGTGAAGTCGCCCGCGAGCATCTGGGCCGTCGGCACGTACGCGATGTTGCTCGTCGGCACCTGACGCAGGATGGTGCCCTGGTAGGCGGCGAAAAAGAACAGCTTGTCGCGGACGATGGGGCCGCCCATCGTGCCGCCGAACTGGTTGCGCCGGAGGCCGTCGTCCTTCTGCTTGCCGGTGGCCGGATCGATCGCCGCGAAATGCTCCGGCGCATTGAAGCGGCGATCGCGCAGGAACTCGAAGCCGCCCCCGTGGAACGCATTGGTTCCCGACTTGGTCACGGCGTTCACCGACGCGCCCGACTTGACGCCGTTCTCGGCGGAGAGGCCGCTGGTCGCCACCTGGAACTCCTGGAGCGCATCGGGAAACGGCATTGGCAGCCCGGCGTTGCTCTGCGGGTTGTTGTGCTCCGCCCCGTCCAGCGTGTAGGCCACGCCGCCCGGCAGGCCGCCGGCGACCGAGATGTACACGCCGCCCGGCACGCCACGTTCCGTTTGCCCGTTGCCATTCACCCCGCCAGTCGGCGCGGCGGCGCCGACGAGCATGATCAGGTCGGTGACCTGGCGTCCCTGCAGCGGCATTTGGAGGATGGCTTCGTTGTCCACGACCGCGCTGATGCCAGAGCTTCGGACTTCAACAAGCGGTGCGGCGGCCTCGACGGTGACCGACTCCTCCAGCGCTCCAACGCCGAGCACTGCATCAATCGTTGGCGTCCCGCCTACCTGCAGCACGATGCCCGTCTGTACGTAGGTTTTGAATCCCTGGAGCGCGACTTCGAGTCTGTACGGCCCGGTCGGAAGATTCGTCAGCACGTAGCTTCCGGTCTCATCGGTCACGGCCGTGCGCGTAAGGCCCGTGTTGGTCTGCGTCACCGTAACGGTCACACCAGGCAGCACACCGCCGCTATCATCGCGAACCGTACCGGTCATCTGCGCTGTCCCCTGCGCCCAGGCGGCGCCGGCGGACAGTAGAAGGATCAAAAGGAGCAATGCGCCGCGCGAACAACAGGTCAGACATCTCTGCACGATGTGAACTCCTCGTGTCGAAGGCAGACGCTCACCTCACCGAGCATCGCCAGACGCGGATTGGCAGAACTGAGATCAACCGAACGACGGGATCCCGGAGGGTCCCCGCCGTTTCCGAACGCCCTTATACCACTTGCGTCGTGAACTACAAATATTAGGACAAAACCGCTTGGAACTGGAGCCACTGGCAGGCGGCGGCACTCGGCTCACACTCTTGCACGACACAGCCTTCCGGACATCGTCGAGGAATTGCGGATGGCTGATTTTGAAGATGAAACGGCGCCGGAGGTATACTCCAGGGCGCGCGAGCAAGCCAGTCATCTATTCGGATTACCGCGCCCTTCCGGGATCGGCGTTCCAATTCAGCTGGCTGGTGACGTGGGTGGACGGTCAATCCACGATCAACGTGCTGTCCGTGCAGCCGAATGCTGCGATCGACGCGCGGTTCGCGCAACCCGCACCGCCGCGCTGAACCTGGTGACCGCGTAACGGAGACATGAAATGAAAAGCTATCTGTTCGTGACCGGCGTGCTGACGCTCGGGTTGCTGACGACGGTGAGCGCGCCGGTGTCAGCGCATCATGGCAATGCGGCGTATGCCGACGACGTCACGGAGTTCAAGCAGGCCACGGTCACGAAATTCGCGTGGGCCAATCCGCACGCGCTGATCAATTTCGACGCGAAGGATGAGAAGGGCAACGTCGTCCATATGGTCGTCGAGACCGCGGCGCCGCAGGCACTCCGACTGATTGGCTGGGACAAGGCGTCTGTCGCGCCAGGCGACGTCATCACGGTTCGGATGTACGTCTCCAAGAACGGCAACCCTGCCGGCCGGCTGCAGAAGATCACCCTTGCCGATGGCAGCGAACTGCGCGATACGCAGCTTGGCGGAGATGCGCCAAAGACCCGCTACGATCCGGACGCCGACAGCGGCAAGAAGTGAAGGAGAGGTGACATGCGCAACTCCCTCGCGGCTTCGATAGTGCTGTTGTTCGGCGTAATCGCATTCCTGGCGACTGAGGAAGGCCGCGCTGCTCAGCGTGGGCGCATAAGCGGCGAAGGCTTCATCTCCGAGGGCGTGCCCCGGATGCCGAATCCGCCTGGACCGGCTCCCAAGCGGGATCTCACGGGAATGTGGGTCGGGCCACAGAACAACAAGCCCGATCCCGTGCCGCCGATGACGCCGGCCGGCGAGGCGCTGTTCAAGCAGCGGCACCCCTACGGCCCCGCCAGCAGGAACGATGACCTGGGCGCCTCGAACGATCCGTTCATCACCTGCGACCCCCTCGGGTTTCCCCGGAATCTACTGGCCCATGCCGTCAGCAGCCGCGGCCGCTTTATCTTCGGATCCGCGCCGGACCGCCTTCTCATCGCGTACGAGCAGCAGCGCGTCTGGCGTGAGATCTGGATGAACGGACGAGCGCTTCCAAAAGCTGTGGATGTGAGGGGTGCGCCCGAGTCCAGATACTACGGCCATTCAGTGGGTCACTGGGAAAACGACAACACCCTGGTCATCGATACGACAGGCGTGGATGAACGACCCTGGCTGGATGAACTCGGTCATCCGCGCAGTTCCTCGGCTCGCATCCAGGAGCGGTACACGCGTGTCGATCAGTACAACCTGCAGCTGAGCGGTCACGGTCGACGATCCGAAGTTCTACACGAAGCCGTGGACGTGGATGCGGGCGAACTTCTACTGGGTGATGGGCCAGGAGTTTGCCGAGACGTTCTGCATCCCGTCAGAGGGGATCGAGTATCGCGACTCGCTCGCCAAGCCGTCGGGAATCGAGATCAAATAGCGAGCGCAAGGAACAGACAGGGAGCAGACGATGCGAAGAACGTGCACGGGCGTAATCGCAGGCGTAGCGGGCGCGCTGTTGCTTTCGGCGGTGGCCGCCGGTCAAAGCGCTGAGCCACGTTCGCCGTGGAAATACTATCCAGAGGATGCCAGAGCCAACAAGGGACCTGGCGGGCCCGCACCGGTGCGCGATCTGACGGGCACTTGGGCGGGGGAGTCGTCTGGCGCGGGTGTTGCGAGACTCGTCCCTCCCGACAGGCAGCCGTCGTTTACGCCGTTAGGCAAGCAGTTGTTCGACCGGAACAAGGCGGAAGGCGCTGACGTTCTCGTTGCCGACTCCAATGATCCTCATGTCAAGTACTGCGATCCGTTTGGCTTTCCCCGGAACATGAACGACCAGATTCGTTCGATGACGATCACGGCGTTGCCGAACCGGACCTTTGTCATGCTCAGGTTCATGAATATCTGGCGTGAGATTTGGACGGATGGACGAGCCCTTCCGACCAGCTTTGCCGGCAGAGGGAAGGACGTGCACGATCCGACGTACAACGGCTACTCGGTGGGTCGCTGGCAGGACGACTATACCTTCGTGGTGGAGACAACCGGGATCGCCTCGGAGACCTGGGCCACCGAAGAGCGGCCTTCCCCACAGCGTCGATGCGCGCGTGACGGAACGCTTTGTACGGAAAAGCAAGAACGACCTGACGCTGACGCTGACGATGGATGATCCGAAGCTCTACACCAAACCTGTCAGTCTCGGGGAAATATATTTCCGGTGGATTCCGAGCCAGACATTTTTTGACTTCAGCTGTGTACCGTCATCAGTGCAGCGGTACTTGAAAGAGATGGCCGATCCGTCGGGCAGTCCCGCTGCGGGACGCTAGACGTCTTGAAAGGCCAACTAGTCTCGCGATCGCCAGTGGAATCGATTTCTGGAGGTGCACGGTGAAAACGAAAGTCCTGATGATGGTGGTCTTGTTCGCCGGACTTATCGCGATTGACAACCCGTCGTTCGCGCATCACGGCGCTGCGGCGTTCGACATGGGCCAGCCAGTCGTATTGAAGGGGGCCGTGATAACGGAATTCCTCTGGATCAATCCCCACCCGCTCATCAAGGCGGACTACAAGGACGAAAAGGGCAACGTCGAGCACTGGACGATGGAATTGGGCAGCACGGTGTCGGCTCAGCTCATCGGCTGGAGCAGAACGACGCTGCAGCCCGGAGACGTCGTGACGCTCTACGTCTGGAAGGCGAAGACGGGCGCAACGGTCGGACGCTTCAACAAGGTCGATTTCGCCGACGGTACGACCATGCGTGATACCCAGCGCGGCGGCGACGACGGAGGGCGAGCCGACACGGGCTTGCGCCAGTAGGCACGAACTGCGGCTTCGCAGCCGCACTGCTTGTCAGTTAGCGCGCGCGCAGCGCGAAGGCGGCGGGTCAGAGTTTCCGCCAACCTTCGCGCTTACGTGCGTCTCTCCAGTTCACACGCCAGCCCTCAGGTTCATCCCCTTCCTTTCTGGTCGCAACATCGGGTCGTTGACCCTCCGCTTCGGTCGAGCATATGCTCAGCCGGTTGAGTACCGCTGTCGTTCACACTTCTATGTTCTCGGTTCTCCGTTCGTGTTCATGTTCGAACCGAACCTGAACACGAACCGAGAAGGGAGAACCTGGAAGCGTGAACGACACGGTTCAAGACAGGGAGCAGACGATGCGAAAAACGTGCACGGGCGTACTCGCAGGCGTAGCGGGCGTGGTGTTGCTTTCGGCGCTCGTTGCCGCACAGAACGATGCGCCACGTTCGCCGTGGAAATACTATCCCGAGGATGTGAGGGCCAACGCTGGACCCGGCGGGCCCGCGCCGGTGCGCGATCTGACCGGCACATGGGCAGGACCGAATTCCGGCGCAGGTGTGCAGGGCGGGCGCGGGCGTTCGGGCGGCGCGCCACCGCTGACACCGTTAGGCAAGCAGCTGAACGACAAGATGTTGCCGCTCGGAATATACAGTCCGGCCGGTTCGAATGATCCTTTCGTCCGCTACTGCGATCCCATGGGTTTTCCCCGGAACATGAGCGACGAGATGCGGGGGATGACGATCACGACGCTGCCGAATCGGACCTTTGTCTTGATCATGTTCATGAACATCTGGCGTGAGATCTGGACGGACGGGCGGGCCCTCCCTACCAATTTCGCGAGAGGCAGAGACGCCCACGATCCGACGTACAACGGCTACTCAGTAGGTCGCTGGGAAGACGACTACACCTTCGTGGTGGAGACAACCGGGCTGGCCCCGGAGACCTGGCTCGCCAGGGCCGGCTATCCCCATAGCGTCGATGCGCGCGTGACGGAACGCTTTCGCCGGACGAGCAAAAACGATCTGGCGCTGACGATGACGTTAGATGACCCGAAGCTTTACACGCGACCGTTCAGTCTCGCGGAGGTGAATTTCCGGTGGATTCCGAACCAGGTACTCCTTGACTTTGCCTGCATACCGTCGCAGGTGCAGCGGTACTTGAAAGAGATGGGCGATCCGGCCGGCAGCGATCCCGGTGCGGCACTTCGCGAGCGCCCGCAGAATTGATTTCTGGAGGTGCGCTTGATTATTTGCCCGGCGCGGGCCTGCCAAACCTCGCTGCGTCGATCGCGACGTTCGGCTGCAGGGCAGTGATGTTGTACGTGCCCCGCCCATTGGTCCACGTAACCTCGTACGTATATGGAATCTTCGCGCCGACGCCGGGGACGTCACGGTAATTGGAATACACGACGGTAATCGGCACCGTGCCCACGGCCGTAACGGAATAGCGCACGGATCGCACGAGGAACCCCGTCTCTCTGTCGAAATACAGTTTGACGCGGGACTTTCTTGCTGTCCTTCCTTCAATTACGTCCACTGGGCGGTCTTCAATCCTGAGCGGCGGGAAGCCGGTTCGCCAGTCCGTCAGGACCTGCTTGATCTGCCCGGGGAAAGCCAACTGGGCGTCCAAACGGGCTCCGTCGAGGCTGTCCCCGACAAGCGCAAACAGCGTCACGGGCGTCAAGTCGGACGGACCCGCAGCCCAAGCCTCCCGGCCATCGACGGCGGTGATGTTGTCACCCGCGCGCATGTGATTGACGGTGGCGCGCATGTCTGGCGCCTTGGCGTAAATGTCCGACGGAACCTGCTCGAAATCGGAATCGAACCCCTCATACGTCCCTTTGGCCGTATAGCTGGTGAGCTTGGCGGCAGCCGCTCCGCCGATCGCCTGGATGTACCGGTCCAGGATCTGCTCGGCCGTCATCGTGACACGGATGACCGGATTCGGCTCGATCTCGTCGGGATCCTCGTCCGGCGGCATGGAGTACTGCTGCGCCAGGCTCGGGATCCTCTTCGGCCGTTGGCTGCCGCGATGGCAGGTGTAACAGGTCACGACGGGTGCGCCACCGAAGTTGGTCTTATTGAACGCGTTCACCATCTGGACCATCCGGCGACTCGCCTGCTTGAGGGGGGTATTGTCGGCGTACCTCGCCCAACTGCTGCCGCTCGCCTCACCGTGACAATCCGTACAGTTCAACGATAACGAGGCTGCGAAAAACCCCATCGTCTCCATGAATTCCTTGACGGGAATCCCACGCAACACCTGGATGTCCTTGAATGCCTGCTCCGACAGCAAGGGGGTCTGCTGGACTGGAGCGGCAGCGCCAGTCTGGCCGCGAACCAGCGCCGTTGCCATCAGGCAGATCGTCAGCAGTCCCGCCAACCACAAGAACCGATCCCCTCACCACAGTCATGGTCCTCCCACCAACCCGAACTAGCCAAGGGCCGCTGATATCCCGATGAAGAGAATGTCGCTTGGCTAAGTAGCGTGCAACCTCGTCCTGAATGGCTAGGGCAATATACATGGCTCCCGCCAGCCTGCGCAACGCGTGTGAAGCCGCGTCAAACACCTTACTTACCCAATTGCACGTGTGTGTTGTTGCGAACGCTTGTGATCGCTACGGTATCGGCCTGGAGGCTGCCCAAACTCCCGTCTGAACGCGCGACTGAAGGCGGCTTCCGACTGGTATCCGATGTCGGTGGCGATGTCCGCAACGCCTCGCGATGTCTTCTGGAGCGACTCCGCGGCCAGTTGCAGTCGCCATCGGGTGAGATAGGCCATCGGCGGCTCGGAGAGATATCGACTGAAGCGCTCGACGAGCGCCGATCGCGAGATGCCCACTTCGTCGGCGAGGTCGGCGATCGTCCAGGGGTGGGCGACTCGGCCATGCAGGAGGGCGAGACTTCTGCCCACGACGGGATCGCGCGCTCCCCGCCAGCCAGCCGTTCTGTTGTTCGGGCAAGCCATCGACGTAACGCCGCAAGGTGTCCACGAACAGCGCCTCCGAAAGCTTGGCCAGCATGGCTTCGCTGCGAGCAAGTGATGGCGACGCTCGGGCATGGTCACTCCGGTACCCGCATTGTCCTGTCCGGCCGACACGGAGGGCGATTCGGCAACCTTCTTGCGCGTGGCCGTGACCGTCTGAGCGTGCCGTAAGGAGATTTCGGGATGCTGAGCATGAACGGAGGGAAGCAATGCCGCTACTGACACCCGATCCGACGTTCTACCCCTCGCCCGCGATGGCGATGCAGTCGCCGCCTGAACAGCTCGCCTACCTCGCACTCATCAACCCGCGGAAGGACGGCCGACCCGACGCGATTGGTGTCGTGGATGTCGATCCAGAGTCCAAGGGCTACGGCCGGCTCGTCGGTCAGACCGACATGCCGCACGCGGGCGACGAGCTGCATCACTTCGGCTGGAACGCGTGCAGTTCGTGCCTGTGCCCCTACGCGCCTCATCCGCACATGGAGCGTCGGTATCTGATCGTGCCGGGAATCAATTCGTCGCGGACCCACATCCTCGACACGAAGCCGGATCCGCGCCGCCCCACGATTGTGAAGGTGATCGAACCCGAGACGCTCGCCAAACGCGCCGGGTACTCGGCACCGCACACGGTGCACTGCGGACCGGATGGCGTCTACCTGAGCGCGCTCGGTTCGCCGGACGGCAACGGGCCTGGAGGCACCTTCGTAATGGACCCGGAGACATTCGAAGTACGTGGTCGCTGGGAAATCGATCGTGGACCGCAGGAGCTGGCATATGACATGTGGTGGCACCTCGGGCTGGACACCGTGGTCACCAGCGCCTGGGGCACACCGAACATGGTGAAGGATGGCGTCAACCCTGAGCTCCTGCTCGCGGGGAAGTACGGACACAAGCTGCACATGTGGGACCTGCGCCGGCGACGCCACGTGCAGGAGCTCGATCTGGGCGCCGAGCAGCAGATGGTGTTGGAACTGCGCCCGGCGCACGACCCGACACGGGCGTACGGGTTCGCCAGCGTGGTGTTGTCCCTCAAGGACCTCTCATCATCGATCTGGCTGTGGCACCGCGAGGCAAGCGGGAAGGGCTCGGCCGGAACGAACGGCAAGTGGGCGATCACGAAGGTGATCGAGATCCCCGCGGAGCCCGCCGATCCGGAGAAGCTGCCGCCGATCCTCCAGGGGTTCAAGACGGTCGCGCCGCTCGTGACTGACATCAACCTGTCGCTCGACGACCGTTATCTCTACGTCTCTTGCTTCGGCACGGGCGAGTTCATCCAGTACGACGTGACCGACCCGTTCAAACCCAAGAAGGTCAGCTCCATCCGGCTCGGCGGCATTGTCAGCCGCGCGGCGCACCCGAGCAAGCCGGCGCAGCGGCTGAACGGCGGTCCGCAGATGGTCGAGATCAGCCGAGACGGCAAGCGCATCTACTTCACCAACTCGCTCTACACGCCGTGGGATGCCCAGTTTTATCCGGATGGTGTCCGCGGTTGGATGGCCAAGGTCGAACGTGCAACCCGACGGCGGCATGGATCTGGACCCGCGGTTTTTCCTGGAGTCCGACGGTATGCGCCCCCACCAGGTCCGGCTGGAGGGCGGCGACGCATCGTCCGATTCGTACTGCTACGCCTGACTGCGAGAAGAGGCCGGCCATGGAATGGACAGCGATGTTGGCGCTCGGCGCCTATCACGGCATCAATCCGGGGATGGGATGGTTATTCGCCGTTGCGTTGGGGATGCAGCGACGGAGCGTGCGCGGCGTGTGGCGCGCATTGCCTCCCATCGCGCTTGGCCACGCAGTGGCGGTGACCATGGTTCTGGTAGCGGCTGCGATGGCGGGCCTCGTCGTATCCGTGCATGTGCTGAAGGCCGTCATCGCGACGATGCTGATCGCGCTCGGCAGCTACCGGTTGTGGCGGCATCGACATCCGCTGTTCGGCGGGATGCAGGTCGGCTTCCGCGACCTGACGATCTGGTCGTTCCTCATGGCGTCTGCACACGGAGCGGGATTCATGTTGCTGCCTTGGGTGATGACGATGCCGGCGGACGTATCTGCTGCCGCCGGCGATCACGCGGTGCACGCCATGTCGATGAGCGTTGGAGCGCCCTGGGTCGGCCTGCTCGCGGTTGGCGCGCACACCATCGCCTATCTGTGCGTGATGACGCTGGCCGCGTGGGTCGTCTATTGCAGGCTGGGGCTCGCGTTCCTGCGCACGGCGTGGTTCAACCTGGATTGGGTGTGGGCCGGCGCGCTGATCGTCACTGGCGTTGCCGTGCTGCTTCGATAGCAGAAGGGATCCCCTGCGCGCCATCGGCCGCGGACGGTAGTGAACTCAGAGCGTCTTCAGATACTCGAGCAGCGCTCCCGCGGACGATTGCCGGATACGCGTCTCGATCTCCCGGCGGTCCCTCACCGGATCGAGCCCGGACGTGTCGGGACAGAGCGCAGACCCGAACGTGTGTCCGCTGTTCGCCTTTGCCGCGACCGCTGTGTCGTATTCCTTGACGAGCAGAATTTCGTTCGGGCTGTACCGCGTCGTCGGCCGGTCGGCCCATTCGAAGCCGACGAGGGCCTCGTCGTAGCGCAGGTTGCCGCGCAGGAACCGCTGCGGGCGCGTCGCGGGACACAGGAGCTGGCCAAGCGTCGGCACCGAGCCGTTGTGCAGGTACGGTGCCTGCGCCCAGATGCCGTGCAGCATGTCCGCCTTGTACCCGTTGGTGCCTTCGACCACCCGCCGCGGAGTGTCGCGGAAGTACTCGTCGAGCCGTGCCTGCCAATCGCCCTGTCGGCACGCACCAGTCGGCGCCGGCCTGCCCTTGGTTGTTGAGGCCGTAGATCTGGCACGCCTCGGTGACGAGCGCGGCCAGGCCGTAGCGTGACACGCTCGTGTTGACCCGCGTGCGATTTGGATCGACGCCGAGCTTCGACGGCCGGATAGATCGTTTCGTTGCGCGGCCTGTGGCACGAGGCGCAGTTCTCGCGGAAGAGAGCCTTGCCCTCCCGCGCCCGCGCGAGATCGACGCTCCTGAACGGATACGGCGGCGGCGGCAGGTTGTCGATGAACGGGTTGAGCGGCTCGTGGATGCGCACGTTGACCATGCGCGGATCGCCGGTCGCCGACGCTCCGGACGCGAGCGTGCGCGACGAGGCGCCCTGGTTGCCATCCCAGTTGGCGTGGTAGCGATCGACGGCCCAGTTGACGCTCTTGACGTCGATCGGGCGCCGGCACCGGCGGCGCCCACGCCGGGATGTTCTTGAAGATCCGATCCGCCGCCGCTTTCGCGTCGGTCACCGCGTCGGTCATGCCCGGCACGTCGGCCGGCAGGCCGTTGGCCTTCGAGAAGCCGGTGAAGATCGGGCTCTGCGGATTGTCGCGGCGGACGAACTCCAGGAAGCTGTTGTCGGGGCGTCGCGTATGAATCGCCACGAGCCCCGACGCGATGCCGAATGCGTCCATCTGTCCCGGCCGGTCCTCGAGGACGTCGGGCAGCGGCTGCCGGTAGGCGTTGTTCTTCGCGACGACGTAGTAGATGAAATGTGTCTTCACGCCGACGGCGATCAGGTCCTGCATCACGCTCGGGAACTCGTCGGCGATCGCGAGCGTCTGGATCTTGGCGCGCGCGATGTCGGCGGGCGAGGAGCCGTACAGCGTCTCCGGCCGCTGCCGCGCCTTGTCCAGCATCTCCGTATACAGCGCGCGCACCGCGCTGGTGTTCGGCCGGATGTTCGCCGGGTTCACCGGCGTCGTTGACGCCGGGTCGAAGCCCGACTCGACGAGCGCCGCCGCGGTGAGCATCAGCAGCTTCGAGAAGTACTGCGCCTCGATCTCCGTGTTGGGCATCCCGGGCAGGAACTTGATCTTTCCGTCCACCACGACGCGGCCGACATGGCACGCCGCGCACGACAAGAACACGCGATCCATGCTGCCCGGGCTGCCGAAGCCCGGGCGATCGCGTTCCCAGTTGTCCTCGTGCTCAGTCGCGCGCATCTTCGCGAGCAGCAGGCTGGTGTTGCTGAAGACGCGCCGCGCCAGCAGGCGCCCGTCGTAGAGCGTCGTCTCGGCCGCCGAGAGCGGTTCGAACGTGCGCTGATTCTCGAAGGCAAAGCCGAACGGCAGCGGCGACCGCCGCTCGCTGGCCGGACGTGCGACGCCGTCGACGTAGTCGGACGGGCTCGGACCGATCCCGATGTGATCGATGGTCCAGCGCGTGGCGGACGGCCCGGAGCCCAGCGGCAGGGCGGACTCCCGCTTCCAGATACGAGCGATCCTGCGAAGCGCCGGATTCTCGATGGTCGGGATCGAGATCGAGAATCGTCTTGAACAGGACGAACGGCACACCGTTGAACCCGACCGGGTTGTCGCGGAACCAGCTCCACGCCAGTTGCGGATGCTGTCCGCTGCGGAAGCCGTATTTCGCAGCGCGTCCCGGGTCGTTGTCGTCGAGATAACCCTGAATCGCGTGATCTCGGCGCGCGATCTCCATCGCCCAGTCGGTGACGACCTGTCCGTCCACCCACGACCTGATGTCGTCACTCGTGTCGTCGGCAAGCGGCGCGACGACGCCCGCCTCGGCGCGGCGGGCCGCCTCGACGTATTGCGGCGTCTCGTTCGTCGCTCCGCGATTGCAGCCCCAGGCGGTCAGCAGCGCGAGAGTGGCGCAACAAAGGCTACGGTTCCACATGTCACATCACCTCGACGTCCGTTGAGGCCAGCGGCCAGAACTGCCGCGTCGTGCCGGAATCGGAAAACCCCAGAATGAACGACGTCGCGTACAGGTTCTGGTCGTCGAGCTGCAGCCGGCCGTGGCGCCGCTCGAAAGGAAACGACGGCTCGCCCGCCCGGGCCGCCGGTCTCGCCAGGTCCTGCAGGCCCAGCAGCGCGATCATCGTCTCGACGATGATGACCGGCGAGACGTGCTGCCCGAGACACGTGTGTCGGCCCCAGCCGTATTGCAGGTAGTGCTCGCGCGGCCGATCGAGGATGAACGCGTCCGGCTCGGGGACGTCCTTCATTGCCGACCCGTGCGACGCGAAGACGAATGTGCCGGCTGCGATCGGACGGCTGTCGCCGATGCGGGCTCCGTCGCGCGCGCACTCTGCGGAGCAGCACCTCGCCCTGGGGCTGCAGCCGCAGCGCCTCGAGAAAGTAACTGTGGAGCGCCGCGCGGCTCTCGTCGGCATCTCTTGCCGTTCAGGACGTTGAGCGCCAGCTGCTTCGCTTCGTCGAAGCTGCCGTAGCGGTACTCCGCCGGTCCTTCCGTCCGGCACTCGCCGTCCTGCAGCCGCATCAGCGAATCGATCACGCGGCCCGTGGCCTCCTCCTGTCCGGCGACCGCGCCGACGATCGTGCCCATCACGTTCTCGGCGATGCGCAGGTCGCTCACGAGACGCGGGTCGAGGTCCGGCGGGCGCTCCACTGTGGGAGTCGAGCGTCCCAGCTGGAAGTGCAGCAGGCGCGTCAGCATCGTGTCTGCCACCGGCTCGCCGTCGAGGATGCGCTGGCGCTGAATGGCGATCTCCCGAAGCAGATAGGCGAGCAGCAGGCGGCAGGCGCGGAAGCCCTGCTTCTGCACGTCGGGGTCCTTCTGCACGTTGTTGAAGAAGTGCTGGAAGGCGGCCTTGATCCACGCATACATCTGCGCTTCGTCCGGAATCACGCCGTCGTGCCTGCCGAGCGCCGTCTCCGGCTGTCCGTCGATGGGCTCCCCGTAGTACGCCAGCATCTCGTCGGTCAGCGCGAACGATCCGAGACGACTCGCGACCGGTACGCCGAGATACTCGTGGCCGAGCGTGACCGGCACGTAGCGGGCGACGCTTTGGACGACATCGATCGTCGCCGACCCGTTCGTGCGCGCCGCCCATACGGCCGCCCCGACGCGCCGCATGCAGTCGACGTGGATGACGTCGGTGATCCGCTTCGCGTCCTCGCGGTTGCACACGAGCGTCGAGCAGACGCTTGTCAGGCTCGTAGCGTGCGTTGTCGTCGGTGCTGAGGACGAACGTGTTGAAGCCGCCGTTGTGCCGCGGCGACATCACCTTCACCATCTCGGCGCCGTACGGGATCGACGGTGAAGTCCTGGTCGCGCTCGAGCACGCTCGCGCACGGTGTCGCCGTCCACGACGAGCACCGGGCCGAACGGAGGCTGAAACAGCTTGCCGCGGCTCCGGACCTCCTCGAGCATCGGGTAGGGCTTCAACTTGAGGAAGAAGCCGATCACCGCACCGACGGCGCGTCCCTGACGGAGTGCCTGCAGCTTGAGACGCTGCAGCTCGGCGGCCTCGGCATCGGGCAAAGGCGACACCTGCGCGCTGGCGGCGAGCTCCTGCAGACGGCCGAGTGGCACCGGATTGTCGACGGTGATCCGATCGACCGTGGCGAAGAAGGAACGCAACGCGGCCGGAGGATCCTGCGTCAGAAATCCGAGATCGGGCGTGGCAGGATCGGCGGAACGCGCCGACGTGGCCGCTTCGGCAGGTGCGGACGTATGAGCAATGGAGAGACGCATACAGATCGTAATCGGGCCAGGTTTCCGACGCCCAGACGACTGTGGACGATTCCCACAGGTGAGGAGGGTAGCGCGTGCATTCTCGCTGCTTCCCGCCGCTGAGGCAAGGGGTAAGACTCCGCACCGCATGAACACATTCCTCGTTACAGGTGCCACGAGTTTCTTCGGGTACCACGTGGTCAGGCGGCTAAACGCCTCCGGTCTGCGTCCGCGTGTGCTTGAACGGCGCGGGGCTTCAGCCGAAATCCTCGACCGGCTCGCCGTCGATCGATGCGCTGGCCATCTGGAGGATGCCAGCGCGATGCGGGCAGCATGCACGGGCGTCGATACGTTGCTGCACGCCGCTTTCAAGGTCAGCGTCGGTGGCGGTGCTGCAGCTCGAGGCCGAAATGCGGCAGGTCAATATCGCCGCGACGGTTGAACTCCTGCGAGCGGCCGCCGCAGCGGGCGTCGGGCGCGCCGTGGTGATCGGCAGCGCGCTCGCCGTCGGCGTCAATCGGGAACCGGCGCCGCTCGATGAGCGGGCGAGCTGGTCCCAGCATGCCATCGGTCTTCCTTATGCGACTATCCGGCGCGACGCCGAGCTCGCCGCGCTCGCCGAATCGACCCCGCGCTTCGCCGTCGTAAGCGTCTGTCCCGCGTTCACGTTTGGTCCCGACGACCTGGTTGGCGCACCCGCCAACAAGCTTCTCCAGTTGCTGATCACGGGAAGGTTGCCGTTCACCCTGCCCGTGGGATTCAGCTGCACCGACGTGCGTGACTTTGCCGATGGCATGGTGCGCGCAGCGCAGCGCGGACGCCCCGGCGAGCGCTATCTGCTGACCGGCGAGAACGTCAGGCTCGATGAGTTGCTCGAGCGCGCGGCCTCGATCGCCGGGGTTCGCGCTCCGCGGTTCACGCCGCCGATGTTCCTGATGCGCGGGCTCGTCGGGGCGGTTGGACTGCTCAGTCGTCTGCGGCGGCGTCCGCCGCCGATCACGCGCGAGGTCCTTCAGATCGTCGGGCGCTACGCGTGGTACGACGCGTCGAAAGCGCGGACCGAGCTTGGCTGGACGCCACGGCCTCTTGGCGAGACCCTCGCTGACGCCATCGAGTGGCTTCAGAAGCGACCCGGCGCGCCGGATATGCGCGCGCAGATATAGGGTATTTCGCCTACAAGTGTTAAGGGCTTTACGAGTAGGACTAAGTACCTATATCCTTTCCGTTCAACCGTTGCGTCTGCTCCCGTCCCGCCCGGCAACAAGCCGATGAACACTTCCACCAGCAGTCCCTTGCCTTGCCCAACGTGTCATTCGCATAACACCCTCAAAACCGTGGAATCGCTCCTGACGGAGATCCACATCTGCCGCGACTGCCACAGCACATTCGTCATCGAGAAACCCCAACGCAAGGACCCGAGCCCTCCGTCGCGTTCTTGATTTATCCGTGACCGACAAACCCTGCGCCACTCCGCTGACCTGCCCAGGCTGCAAAGGACAGAACACCACGAAGAGCATCGAATCCATGTTGCGCGAGATCCACATCTGCCGCGACTGCCTGCGCACGTTCGTCATCGAAAAGCCACTACTGCGGAAATCACCATCCAGCCTGGTTCCGCGTACGTGACAGTGCACACGTCTTAGCGACGGCCTTTTTTCTTAGGTCGCACTTTTACTGAGCGGCCTGATCGCGCGACTAGCGAAGGCGAAGGCTACGGAGGCTACTGTTGTTTGAATCCGGCCGGCACTGCGACGTCCGCGTCACTTACAGCGTTGGCGACCTTCAACAGCTCGCTGGTCGTGGTCATGACCATCGCTCTGGGCTGCGGCCCATCGCCATCGACCTTTTTCTGGGCTGCGCGCCTGGCAAGGCCACCCAGGAGACCGCCTACCCCGCCGGTAAGATTCGGCTTCGAACTTTCTTCCGTCTGTTTCTGTTCCTGAGCAATTTGCTCAGCCGACTTGACCGCCTCGACTTTCAGGGTCGTCAAAATGGCGGTGCCCTCGACTTTCGACTGTTCGGCGTTCATCTTTTCGAGCGCGGGCTTCAGCATGGGATAGATTGCCATGGCGCTGGCCATGTCCTGCGGTGACGCGCCGGCGATCATCGGCCCGTACAGCTTCTGCGCGAATTGCGATCTCGAAGTCCATCAGCTCTTTCATCGCAGGCATCCGCGGTGCCATCCACATGTCCGTCGTGATGGCAAGGCCGCCGCTTTGCTCCAGCGTCTTTCCCTTCTCGCGTACGGCGACCGTCACGACCACCTGGCTGGTGTTGAATCCGTTGATGGCTCGCTTCTGGCCGGTCGACTTGACGTCAAGATCGATCTCTACGCTGTCCTCGGGCCGGCTGGCAGGCGCTGGCTCGGCCTTCTGCTTGGCTTGTTCTTCGCGCGCGGCCTTTTCGGCCTTTGCCTTGGCCTCTTCCATCCGCTGCCGTAACTCGGCGAACGTCATGACGCGGTAGGTCTTCCGCTTCACGTCGAGGTCGTAGATCTTTTCTTCGGCGAGGTCGATGATCTGCCCGGTCGCGTCGTTGAACATGCTCTTGCGGCTGCCCTTCAGGGCAACCGTCGTCATCGTTCCCTCGCGCGCATCCTTGCCGCCGAAAATGTTGACGACCTTGCCGAGTATTCCCCCAAGCTCGAACTTCGTGCGCTCCTCGGTCTTGACGTCGGCGTGAAGCGACGTGAGAGCAGAAATTGCCAGACAGACCGTGGCGACAACGACGTTACGCAGTGGGGTCATGCGAGCCTCCGCGCGAATGCTACATCCCTGAGACGGCGCCCGACAAGAAGATATGTGGCGCGTGCTCGAGCGAGCACCAACACGGCGTAATCGAGGATCATGAGGCCCTGTTAAGAAAGGGGGTCACATGTCTACGATGCTGATGGTTAGCTGCCGGCGGGATTTCTGGTCCGCCACAGAATTCTCCAACGCAAACGAGATTCGACGCATCGATCTCGCGAGCTCCACGGGCCAAGTTGTGGCGCACGACGAGTTTCTGCGGGAAGTCCAGTCGAAGCGCCTCACGGTCTTAATCCACGGCTACAACAACGAGGAGCGGGACGTCATCGGTTCGTACAACGTCATCGACCGCCAGATGCGCCAGCTCGGCTTTCTTGGCGGTCAGGCGGCGGCGTACGACGCGCTGGTCGGGTTCGCGTGGCCCGGCGGCGCCGTAGGGGTCTCTTTCCCATTCGCCCGGCAACGGGCTGGCGAGAGTGCATCCCGGTTTTCAACCCTGTTGGCGGCACTGCGTGGCGTGGGCGCCACCATCGATCTCAACACCCATAGTCTCGGAGCGCACGTGGCCTTTGAGGCGTTGCGGGAGGGAACGCCGCGGATCGTGCGGAACTCGTGGAACTTTGCTTCTGCCGTCGATAACGAGTCCATCGAGCTCGGTGAGCGCTACCACGACGCAAGTGGAAGGTGTCAAAGCTTCTACGTCTTCCACTCGAGAAACGATTCCGTCCTGCGGGTCTGGTATCGCGTTGGCGATCTGTTTGACTTCGATACCGCGCTGGGCTTTTCAGGACCCGAAGATCCAGGCAACATCATCAGGTATTCTCCGAACGTACGCGTGGTCAACTGTAAGGACGTCGTGCAGTCACACGGGGGCTACAGGTCGGCTGGGCAGGTGTGGGCATTCATGTCGCAGCAGTTGCAGAATCCCTCGAACGAACAATTCTTCACATTGTCCAGGACGCCCGCGACGCTGAATGCCGTCTTCAAAGCCGCTGGAGGGGTCCGGCACAGCGCTTCGCGAGCAACTGGCGGGGCGCGCAAGTCTGCGTCTGCGAGACGTAAACCCGGGCGACAGAGGCGAAAGGAAAGCTGAATGTCCTCATGACGTTGCCGCGGGACACTGAGATTTCGGAGTCCCGCGGCAGAAATGGTGGATTTGTTCGCGTGTATATTCCGCGACGTTGATGATCAGAGGAGGGGAGAATGCCGCTTCACTCGTACGGTGTGTTGAAGGGGAAGGCGATTGAGGTGCGCCTTGGCGCCGGCCAGAGCCCACATTACCAGGTACGCCTCGTCGACGACACCACCGATTACCGCATTGCTGTCAACGTCAAGTCTCAACTTCCACCCTCGGATGTCGAGTTCATCATCATCGAGAATTTCCAGCATCCGCTAATCGCGATTGCCGAGCAGTGGCCGACAGGTTTCACGAGGCTGGAGCGCAGGCCCGACTCCGGCGCGCTCGACTTCATCAGAAGCAATCTCTTCGAGCGCACCAACATGCGGCCGCTGCCGTTCAGCGTTCCTGGCTTCGACAACGACTTGAACGAGAAGGTCGATCGCGTCATGCAGCGTGCCGTTGCCGACGAAAGAGCGCTCGTCTATGCCTTCGGAGAGCGATGGGGTCCCGAACCGCAGACCAAGGACAAATACTTCGGGTTCCTTCCGGGCAACGGTATCCATGACATTCACATGAATCAGGGCAACACCGGACGGTTCGTCGACGACGACGGGGTGTATCAGGATGGCGGGCTGCTGGTGCAGTTCGCTGATCAGCACGAGTGGGTTGCCATCTTCTTGAAGTTTCAGTCGCAAGCCTGGCACACGGACGACCGGACCGGGCACAGCATTGCCGAGCCGCCTGTGCCTGTTCCCCCGTTGCCGCCTGGCCCGCCGATGCCTCCGGCCCCGCCGACCACCGATGAGCCGCATGGACTTGTGCGCATCGTCGCGGCGCTCGTGAATCCGGTCCAGTCGCCGGAGGTTGAGGTGGTGACGCTTCTCAATACCGCGCCCCACGAGGTCAGCCTGCAGGGGTGGGGACTACTCGATACGCAGAAGAAACGGCTGCCGTTGTCAGGGGCGATAGCGGCGGGGGGAACGCGCACTGTCCGCGTCGCGCAGCCGCTGGCGCTGTCGAACAAAGGCGGTATCGTCACGCTCGTCGATGAGAACGGCCTCAAGGTTGACGGCGTGGCGTACACGAGAGAACAGGCACGAAATCCGGGCTGGACAATCGTGTTCTGACTCTCGACGATCAGACACTCCGCGGCAGTGGCGGAGCCGACCTGACAATTACCTGCACCGCAGTCGATGATGCTGGAAGTCAACGACCTGCCGCCGGACCGAATCAGTGAAGTCGTTGACGTCCTTTCGGACGCCTTCGTGAATTATCCGGTGATGCGGTTTGTGATCGGACAGGCGGGGAACAGGTACGCTCAGCGCCTACGCACGTTGGTGCACTTCTTCACAGCGGCACGCTTCGTACGAGACGACTTGGTCATGGGCGTTACCACAGATGAAGACAAGGTCGTGGCGGTCGCCAATATCAACCGACCAGGCGAACGTGGATCGTCCTCCAGTCTCGACGAACTCCGGGAGCAGGTGTGGCGCGAGCTGGGCGACGCGGCCCGATCACGGTATGAGGCGTACGGCGAAGCCACGCGGAAATTTGTCATCGAGCAGCCCCATTACCATCTCGCTATGCTTGGTGTGCGAAGTTCCTACGCTGGTCAGGGTCTCGCCCGCCGGCTCCTCGATGTGCTGCACGAGAGGTCCTGCCGTGATCGGGAATCGCGTGGTGTCACCTTGAACACCGAGGACGCACGCAATCTTCCCCTCTACCAGCACTTCGGCTACCGAGTCATCGGACAAGGCGCGGGTGTCGGACGAGTTGCAGACTTGGGCGTTCTACCGGGCCGACGCGCAGGTAACGTAAAGAGCGTTCAGCGAGCGCCTCAGCGCTTGGCCGTCGCCAGGAGTGATTGCAGCGGGCGGCGGGACAGGATCCGCGGGATCGGGCCAGTACACTCGCGACAAGTAATGCAGCGCGATACCGACGCCCCAGCGGTTCGGGGACGTCCAGACAAGGAGCGCCAACAACACCGCCACCATCGTCAGGCCCAACACAGGATGTGAACGGACCACTCCGAAATAGATCAAGATGATCATCACGCCGATGGGCACGCGATCGCCGAGGATGATAAAGGCCCACGTATCACCGGGATTGCGCGCAAAGACCAAACCGCAGGTCGAACAGCGTTCAATATGGGACCACCCGGAAAACAGTCGCCCTTCGCCGCAGTGCGGGCAGCGCTTGCGCAATCCGCGCCGAAGCGCCGTGCTGATCAAGCCACGTGGATATCTCTCCGTGTTTGAAGCCATACACTCGCAGTTCCCGTCAGCTCACGTTCTGTGAATTGTGAACCGTCTTTGATCATTTTCGCTGCCTTCTGGTGATTTCCGCTTTCAGCAGACGGTTGTCCAAAACTTGCATACATTCGGCGAGGCTCCCGCTGTAATGTCGCCGGAGGCCGACCTCCGTACGGTGATGAGGTAGCTGCCCTAGCGGCGAATTCGTTGATGCGTTCGACGTCGAGAAGCGCCGTTCGCCCGATCGAGCACAAGGAGCACACGAACATGAAGCCCAAGAACACCATCTGTCTCTGGTTCGACAAGGACGCGCACGAAGCGGCGCGCTTCTACGCCGCCACCTTTCCGAACAGTGAAGTCACCGCTGTTCGCAAGGCGCCCGGCGACTACCCGGGCGGCAAGGAGGGCGATGTCCTGACGGTGGAGTTCACCGTTCTGGGCATTCCCTGTCTTGGTCTCAACGGCGGTCCGACTTTCAGACACAGTGAGGCGTTTTCCTTCCAGGTCGCGACGGACAATCAGGAAGAGACGGATCGCTACTGGAACGCGATCGTCGGCAATGGCGGCACCGGAAAGCCAGTGCGGTTGGTGCAAGGACCGCTGGGGCCTTTCCTGGCAGATCACCCCGCGCGTGCTGACCGATGCGCTTGCGGCCGGTGGCGCGGAGGCCAAGCGCGCCTTCGCGGCGATGATGCCGATGAAGAAGATCGACATCGCCACCATCGAGGCGGCGCGGCGGGGCTGAGGTAGATCGAACTGTAAGGTTTGATCATCGAAGGGA
>CAVTIA010000004.1:0-266270 GCA_963734635.1 uncultured Acidobacteriota bacterium | reverse complement strand
ACCATCACAACGATAAAGATTCGAGCTTTAGCGAAGGGGTCGTCCTGGTCCAAGCTCGCGCAAGTCACCGAGGCGTTCCGCCTGCTTGAGCGTCCTGCTGACACAACTGGCGACGCTGAGCGCGGGCGCGCGCTGGATTGTCCCGGACAGTTCTCGTTCTTCAGGACGCAGGCGGTAGGCGACGATGACATACGGCACGCCCGCTGAAAACGGGATGGCGGCTCAACAGTGTTCAACTGGTAGAGCGACACTTGCCTGGTGAGTGTTCCTTTCCACACACGCTGCACATCGAACGTCACGACATGCGCTACAGCCCCTGCGCTTTCTTCGATGTCGCTGACGATGCCGCTGAATACGGCAACAGTGGTGGGCAAAGCCATCCCTTGTGACACCGTCACAGGCGGGCAGTCCGCATTGATAACGGCTGAACTCAGGCCGCTCATGCAGCTCACCATCACAACGTGAACGAGTCGTGCGCGCCCGATACGGTGAAGACATGTCATCTTGATTTGCCCGGTGGAACGCGAACCACGCGGCCCTGAAGCTCTCTACGATCCTACGACGGGTGCCCTCAGGCCGCGTCAGCGGCGAATGGTCGCGGCAGAGGTGTGCAATTACGCTACATTTGCGCGGATGTCGGTCGTGGTTCGCCCGATGCGCGACGAGGAGGCACGGTCATTCCTCGAAATTCACCGCGCGGCCGTACGGGGCCTCGCCGCGGAGGATTACCCCTCCTCCGTCATCAACACGTGGGCGCCGCTGCCCGTTACGGATACAGCCATCGCGTTCTTTCGAGTGAACCACGATAGCGAAATCCGGCTCATCGCAGAGCTGGACGGAGCGCTCGTCGGGATTGGTGCTCTGGTCCTCGCGGAGTCAGAGCTACGCGCCTGCTATGTCGTGCCCGCTGTTGCGCGTAGCGGTGTTGGCTCTGCCCTCGTGGCGGAGATCGAACGAATAGCCCGACATCACGGGCTGCCACACCTTCGAGCTCCTCTCGTCGCTCACGGCGGAACCTTTCTATCGGGCGCTTGGCTATGAAGTCGAGGACCGTATCGAGCACGTGCTCGGCTCAGGTGGTCGCATGCCCGCAGTGAAAATGCGGAAGACTCTTCCCGAAGGTGCGGCGCTAGGCGGCTGATCGCACTTGCCGTCCCGCTCGGAGGAATGGAGCTGTGACCGCAAGCGCGGTGTAGACGATAACGAGGCCGAGATATTCCGACAGCTCGAAGGGGCCGATGGCGTTCACAATCCAGTCGTATCTCATGGCCGACGCAAGTGCGATCGTATTTCCGACCAGCAGGGCCCACCATGCCCACCGCTCGCCGCGGCGGAAGGCTGTGACAGCAATAGCGATTGCCATCAACCCGAACACCACGTTGAAGACGCCGTACCAGTCGGAATCGCACAAGGGTGTATTTCGCGGTCATGGGCGACGAGCTAACGAGCTCGGACCACGAGCCTTTGGTAAACCCCTCGTAACCGGCAGTCAGGATCGGCGTGCCACCTGGTCCCGGCAGCAGGTCCGGCCATAGAGCCGCCATCGCTCCCCAGGCGACAAATCCCGCATCAACGAGGACGATCAGAATCCACGCAACATGTCGCGCGCTTCATGTGGGCAGTCCTCCAGTAACTCTGAGGATCCACCGCATACACGTGTGTCCGAAATCGGCGCCGGCGCCGTACATCATCGGGCAGGCGCCAGCGATCACGCTGATCCCGTGTCGGCGGCAGTACTCGACAGCCTCCGGAGAGACACTCGATCCCTTTCCTAACGATTGGTGCATCCACACGCGCGGCACTCCGACATCGTTGCTGTCGCGCACGATTCGGTCGGTGGTCGCCGAAGCGTGATGATCACCACGCCGTCTACCCCGCCCGGAATCGATCGGACGTCTGGATAGCAACGATCGCCTTCGAAGGTCCGCATCTGCGGATTCACCGCGAACACATCGTGCCCGGTCGTTTTCAGCCGGCGATAGATCACATTGCCGACGGGATGCTGACTGCTATTGCGTGACACGCCCGCCACTGCAATACGCTTCTGCGCGAGAAACTCGTCCACCTTTGTGTCGAGGGTTGTTGTTGTCATGGCATCGCCTCATTGGCAGAGGACTCAACCGCCGGGGCTCTACCGGACGTAGCCGACCGGCTACGCCTTCGGGAGGTCTGCTTCCCAACTGTGGGAGCGTTGCAATTCCCTTGCTATTGCGAGGTGCACACGCGGCTGAATGCATCAGCGGTCAGCGCACCGCGCATTCCGCGACTGCGGGATTGTTCGTGGCGACGCGTGAAATATCTCCCACCTCGCCGGCCTAGACCACAACGTTTGTCGGTTCGCCCGCAAGAAAGGCACACACATTCTCGATCGCCAGCGCCAGACCCGCTTCGGTGGCTTCAGGTGTGATGCCGGCCGCATGCGGGGTGAGCACCACGTTGGGCATCGCAAACAGCGGCGACTCCGGCGGCAGCGGCTCGGTCTCGAACACGTCCAGGCCGGCGCCGGCAATTCGATTGGTCAGGATCGCCTGGACGAGGTCGGCTTCATTCACGATCCCGCCCCGTGCGGTATTGATCAGGATCGCGCCGGGCTTCATGAGGTCCAGGTGCTCGCGCCGGATTAAACCGGAGGTCTCTGGCGACAGGCGCACGTGGACGCTCAACACGTCGGATTGACGAAAGACTTCCTCAAAGGAGACCCATTCCGCGACGTCGCCCCGAGGATGAAAGGTCCAGGCGATGACCCGCATGCCGATCCCGGAGCCAAGGCGGGCGACTTCGCGGCCGATCGCTCCGGTTCCGATCAGGCCCAGGGTTTTTCCTCGAAGCTGCGTCACCATGGCGCGAGGCCACCTCCCCTGCCGGACCTGCTGATCTACCTCCACGGTACGCTTTGCAACGGCCATCATCAACGCCAGCGTGTGTTCGGCCACGGCGATCGCAGATACGCCTGGCGTGTTCGTCACGCGGATGCCCTGCCGGCGGGCAGCCTCCAAATCAACGTTGTCCGTTCCCGTGCCCCAGATGGAGATCAGTCGGAGCGCCCGGCACTTTTCCAGCACGTCGGCGGTAAACCTCGACGTCGATCGGATGTTGATGACGATGTCGTCGTCGCCGATTCGCTCGGCCAGTTCGGCGGGGCCGGATGGGCGCGTGAGATAAGTCCGGACGTTGTGCCCGGCAAGATTTCGAAACGCCATGCTGCGCGACATGACGGCCGGTTCGTCATCGGGTATGACAATTCGCGCCATCGTGCCGCCCCGCTACTCGTGAAGATCCAGGGCGGAGTGTCGCTTGGTGTCACGCATCGTGATCGAGACGATGAGCGAAATCGCGATCACCGACGAGAGGTAATACGCGAACCACACTTCGTGGCCGATCGACTTGAACCACAATGCGATGGACTCGGCCGGCCCGCCGAATATCGACGTCGTGATCGCAAACGGCAGACCGACGCCAGTGGCCCGAACTCTGGTCGGGAACAGCTCGGCTTTCACCACCGCATTGATCGATGTATAGCCGGCGACGATCAGCCACGCCGCCGCGATTAACACAAACGCGCCGCCAGCGCTCGTCGTGGATTGGAGGGCACGCAGCAGCGGAATGGTGAATATGGATCCCATCACACCGAACCAGATCAAAAGCGGCTTCCGCCCGATCCTGTCCGAAAGCGCTCCGTAGAGCGGCTGCAGGCACAACGCGAAGATGAGCGTTCCCGCGCTGACCAGCGTGGTCTGGTTGTCGCTCAGGCCGACCGACAGCTTCAGGAACTTTTGCATGTACGTCGTGTAGGTATAGAAAGCCGTCGTTCCCCCTGCAGTGAGTCCGACGACGATCAACACCTCGCGGGGATACCTGAGAAGCGCCCGGATCGAGCTATCGCGTTTCCGTGGTGTCCTGGCTTCGATGAAGGCCTCCGTCTCATGGAGGCTGCTCCGCATCATCACGGCAATGATGGCCAGCATGGCGCCAATGGCGAATGGAATGCGCCAACCCCACGCCCGCATTTGTTCCGCGGTCAGGAAGAGCTGCTGCAGCACCAGCAGCACGAGGATGGCGCAGAGCTGACCTCCGATGAGCGTCACGTAATGAAAGCTCACGTAGAAGCCGCGGTGCCTACGATCGGCCACTTCCGTGAGATATGTGGCGCTGGCGCCATACTCCCCGCCGAGGCTCAAACCCTGGACGACCCGCGCCAGCCCCAGCAGCACCGGTGCTGCTGCCCCGATCGACGCGTATGTCGGTGTCACCGCGATGACCAGGGACCCAAAACACATCAGGAGCACGGAGAGCATCAGGGCATTCCTTCGACCGTGATGGTCGCGCGAGGTGCCCGAACAGCCAGCCGCCGATCGGCCGCATCACGAAGCCGGCAGCAAACAGCAGCGCGGCGTTCAGTTGCTGCACAACCGGATCGGTGCCGGGGAAGAACGACTCGGCGAAATAGAGCGCAAAGGCCGTGTACGCGTAAAAGTCGTACCACTCGACCAGATTGCCGATGGACCCGATGAATATCGCTTTCAACCGGCGCCGGACGTCGGTCGAGCGAAGCGAATCGGTTCCCACCGCGAGCTGATGCACGTCGCGCATCATACCTAACGTGTGAAGCTCCCGCAGGGAACTGATCACCATGCAGGCCGCAGAGGAGCCGCAGAGGAGCAGTCACGATCCCGGGCATCGCGGTCCGATCCCGCACGCGGTTGCACTCTTACTCTTGGCCTGTATGAGGAGGAAGTTATGAAGAGATGGGTTATACGGCCCTTATTGATCTCGGCCGCCATCCTCGCAGTCGCGCCATTCGCGTATGCGGATGCGCCCGACCGCGTCCGGAAGTCGATCGGGATTCTCGATGAGCTGACACGCGCGGGCGACAATACGATTCCCGACTATATTCTCCAGCGCGCGGAGGCCGTCGTCGTGATTCCATCGTTCACGAGGGGCGGCTTGCTTATAGGCGCCGAGCACGGCAAAGGGATCTTGAGCGTGCGCGATCGCCAGACGAATACATGGTCGCCGCCGACATTCGTCGAGATGACGGGCGGCACCTTTGGACCGCAGATTGGTGTCGAGTCGGTGGATATGGTGCTGCTCGTCATGAATCGCGGAGCCGTCGATCAGCTGCTGCAGGACAAATTTACCTTCGGCGGCACAGCATCGGTAGCGGCGGGACCAGTGGGGCGCAGTGCGAGAGCAGGCACCGACCTTCATCTGGAATCGCAGATCCTGGCCTATTCGCGTTCGAAAGGCCTGTTTGCGGGCGCGACGCTCAATGGCACCGTGCTCAAGACAGACGAGAGCGCGATTGAGGACTTCTACGGCCGCGAGATGACCAGCCGGCAGATTGTCCTTGGCAACCAGCTCCGAGGCACTGCAATTCCGCCGCTGGCGAATGAATGGCGCGGCGCGATTGCGCGGCACACGAAAGCCTCCGGACCGGTTCCGACGACCGGGCGGCGCTACTGACCACGGGCGGGCCGGTCTTTCAGACCGGCTCGCCGATTCCATCAAGCGACGTTTCAGCGCTGGACGTACAAAGAAGGCGCGTACAATAGAACTCATCGCGTTTCCCGCCCTTCAACATCGCAACTTCCGTCTGCTCTGGTCCGGCCAGCTGGTCTCCTTCTCAGGCTCGATGATGCAGCAGGCGGCCATCCTGTGGCACGTCTCGCTGCTCGTGCCCCCCGATCGGCGCGCACTCGCGCTCGGCATGGTGGGCCTGGTTCGCGTCGGACCCATCGTCGGCTTCTCGTTGCTGAGCGGTGTCGCCGCCGACGCACTCGACCGCCGCCGTCTGATGATGGTGACGCAGACGGCATCCATCGTGGTGGCCGCCGCGCTCGCGGCGCTCGCGTTCGCCGGCGTGAAGACCCCCTGGCCGATCTATCTGCTCGCTGCGTTCGGTGCCGCAGCCGGCGCCTTCGATGCCCCGGCGCGCCAGGCGCTCGTCCCGAGCCTCGTCCCGCGCGAGCATCTCGCCAACGCCCTCAGCCTCAATCAGATCGTGTTTCAGGCGGCGTCCGTTCTCGGCCCTTCGGTGGGCGGGGTACTTATTGCGTCGTTCGGCGTCGGCGCCGCCTATCTGTTCAACGCCGTGTCATTCCTCTTCGTGCTCGTGGCGCTGGCTCTCATGCGCAACGTACCCGCCATTCACGCGGACGAGCGCGCCTCGGCATCGGTCGGCGCGGCTCGCGAAGGCATCCGATTCGTCTTCAGCTCTCCCGTCATCCGATCGACGATGCTGCTCGATTTCATCGCGACATTCTTCGCATCCGCCACAGCGCTGCTGCCCATCTTCGCGCAGGACATCCTGCACGTCGGCGCCAGCGGCTACGGATGGTTGTATGCGGCGCCCGCCGCCGGCTCGCTCCTGGCCAGCGCGACGATGGTGCGCCTCGTCGACCGCATCGAGCGCCGCGGAATCGTCCTACTCTGGGCAATCGGCGCATACGGGGCCGCCACGGTCGCCTTCGGCTTTTCGCAGACGTTCTGGCTCACCTTCGTCTGCCTCGCCGTGACGGGCGCGGCGGATGCCGTGAGCACGGTGCTGCGCGGCATCATCCGTCAGCTGATGACGCCCGATCGCCTGCGCGGTCGAATGACGAGCATCAACATGGTGTTCGTCATGGGTGGCCCTCAGCTCGGCGAGCTCGAGGCCGGCATCGTGGCCAACTGGAGGGGCGCGCCGTTTTCGGTTGTCGTGGGGGGGATCGGCACGCTCCTGGCGGCCGCGGTCATCGCTGCGCGCGTACCTGCGCTGCGCCACTACCGGCGAAGTGCCGAGGGCCACTTCATCGGAGTGGTCGGCAGAACGCCGGTGATCGGGACAGCCGCTCAGAGTGTCCAGGCCCGCCAGCTGGGCGAGACGATCGAGTAAATCGTCGCGGTACGGATTAGAACAACGTAGGTCCGGCTAAAGCCGGACACTAGACGCGACTGCGGTCGTGGCTCGGTGTCGATCGTAGTGTCCGGCTTCAGCCACGTTATTAGCGGCCGTAAAGACGCATTTCTTTGCCGTCGGCCAGCGTTACCCGCTCGAGCCTGATGATCTTCTGGCCGTCGTTGAACTGATAGCCGGTGCCAGTGATCACGTCGCCAGGCTTGACCGTCCCCTTGTTCCAGCCGTTCGCCTCCATCCGGTTGATCGCGGGGCCACCGACCGTCCACTTCTCGACCTTGCCGTCGTTGGTCCGAACCTCGAGGGTGATCATCGGATGCGGGTTCTGCCAGGAGAACTCCATCACCGTGCCCTTCACCGTGACCTCCTGGGAATAGCTCACCGGCCACGAGTGATGCGCAGACAGAGGGATTGCCGCGGAGACCAGCCCAAGAATGACGAATACCGGCACGAGTAAAGCTTTCATCGTGACGCTCCTCCTTCACGAGATTCTAGGACAAAAACCACAAACCGCGCAGTGAAGCTTTAGCGCGTGACCTCCCGGACCCGGCGGTACGGCTGTTGCGCAATCGGTTTCAACCGCCTGCGAAATCGCGTGATTCGCCTGCGAAAACGGCCCCGTCATGCAGCCAGGTCACGACATGTCGTGGCCGAGGCGTGTGTTTGAAAAATGTTTGGAAGGCTCAGCGCGCATTGGTTCCGCGAAGCAGCGCGCCGCAACGCAGTCGTGTAGAGAAAGCAGGTCAAGCTGCGGTCGCGATTCGGAATTCATGCGCACGAGGGCCGTATCGGTCGGAAGGCGCCTGGCCGCGCTCGTCGCCGTGCAGGTCGCGACCGCGGCTGTCCTCATCGGTGTCGCATTCGCTGCTTACGACCGCCTTGCATCGGATCTCGCCTTCATGCACCGCTACGTGCTCGCGCGAATCGAGGGACTCTCCGACGCGATCGAGTCTGCCGCGCAACTGAAACTGGCCGCGGAAGCGGCGCCTGAGACTCCACCCGACATTCTCCTCATGACGCGTTGGAGGCATGACATCCACTCTTTTCTCGAGCGGTACCGGAGCGAGTGGGCCGTTGCAGAGAATACGAGCGATGATGCACGCCTCTTTCATGCGGACCTCGAGCGAGCCAATCGAGGAGGACTCGTCACGGAGGAGATGGACGCAATCAACGACGTGGCAACGAGCCTTAAGCGAATCGAGACGAGACTCGCGTCCGCTGGTTCCGACGACCACGTGGCCGCGAGCGTGGAACACGACGCGCGGGACCTGCGAACGGCACTCCGAAGGCTGCTGAGGGTACAAGTGGCCTTCGTCCGCATCGAGAACGCGGCGATTGAGCGGCGAATAGGCGAAACGCATCGGTGGATGTGGGTCATCGGTATCTTGGGCCTACTCGGATCCCTCGCGCTCGGCCTGCACGTACGTCACGCCATTGCTCCACGGCTTCAACGACTCGTCCAAGAGGTCCAACGGTTCAAGGAGCTTGGGGTCCACCAACGCGTGCTCGAACAGGGGCGCGACGAAATCGCCATCCTTGCCAACGCCATCGATGCCGGCCTCGCCGCCATCGCCACCCAGGATCGTGAGCGCGAGCGCTTCCTCGCCATCGTCGCGCACGAGCTGAAGACCCCGATGACGTCGATCCTCGGCTTCACCGAGCTCGCGCTCTCCCGCCCCGAGAGCGCCGAGGTCCGGGCGCGTGCGCTCGGCCTCGTGCGATCGCACGCCAGCCGGCTTGGCCGTCTCATCGACGATCTCCTGCTCGCCGCCAGCACCCGTTCGGGTGCGCTGCCATTCCGGCCGCAGTCGGTCGACGCGGCGGGTCTGACCAAAAAGGTCGCGGTCGAGGTCGCCACGACGATGCCTGGACGGAGCTTCGATGTCGACGTCACTCGAGGTGGCTATCTGCTTGCCGACGAACATCTCCTGACGCAGGCCGTGTGGACGCTGCTGACGTACGCGGCGGCGATTGCCGAGACGGGCCGAGTGATCAGTGTGCGCCTGGAACCCACGGGCGCACGGCTGCGGCTGGAAGTCGCCTTCGACGCTCCCTCGGTGCCGGCGCAGGAGATTGAGCGTGCCTTCGCGCCGTTCGCGTCGGTCGAATACGAGGGCGGCAGCGGAATCCGGAGTGCAGTCGGACTGTTTCTGTGCCGCGAGATCGCTCGCGTCCATGGCGGGAGTCTGCTTGCGATGAACCCTACAGACGTCCAGCGGATGTTGATCCTCGATCTCCCTGCATGAATCATGCGATGAGCGACGCCGCTGTCCTGATCATCGATGACGACGCCGACCTGCGCGACCTCGTACGGCTGGTTGTTGAACCGACCAACGTCGATGTGGTGGAGGCCGCCACGTGCATCGAAGGAATCGCCGCGTTCCGTGCAAATCGCGACAGGGTCTGCCTCGTCCTGCTCGACTACTTCATGCCGGGCATGGATCCGGCCTGCTGCGTGCGGGAGTTGTGCAGCCTGGCAGGCTCCACGGTAATCGTGCTGTGCACGGCTGGCGTGAACCCCGCGGCGCGTGCGGCTGAAATCGGGCTCTCACGCTGGTTGGCCAAGCCCTTCGAGCTGGATGCGCTGGAAGCCTTGGTGCGTGAAGCGGCGCAGCAACATGAACCGGCGGGGGTCCGGCTGAAGCCGGCCGCTACGTACGACGTGGGCTCGACACGCCGGTCCGGCTAAAAGCCGGACACTACGTACCCGCAACCAGATCCCACGCGAAATCGTGTGGACGCCGCACGCGAAAACGATGACGACCAGCGGGACGAGGAGGACTTGACTTCGGTCTCGAGTCTTGGCGCGTTCGGCATCTGCTCACGTGGCCGGCACGCCAAGACCCGAGGCCGTTGGTCGCCTACCTGCTCGCCGTCTCTTCATCGCCAGGGATCTCGACGGTCTCGACAGCGTCTTTTGTCGGCGCACCCAGCTCGAATGGCTCTTCCGGACCCGACTTCACCGCTTCGACACGCACCAGGTTCTGCTTCGCCTTTTCGTACCTGGGATCCGCCGTCAGCGCGCTGCTGTACGCGGTGGCCGCAGCCTTGAACCGTCCGGTGTGCTCGAGCGCCATGCCCAGGTTGTTGTGGAATTCGGGCACTTCCTTCCGCAGCTCCACGGCCTGAGCAAACAGCGGCAGCGCCTCTTCGGCTCGCTTTGTCTCGAGAAGCAGAAGCCCGAGGTTGTTCATCGACCAGACGTCGCGTTCGTTCAGTTCCAGCGCGCGACGATAAGCGGCCTCAGCCTCGTCTGTCCGGCCTTGCGCGTAGTAGGTACGGCCGAGCAGTCGCTGGACTTCGACCGAATCGGGATCGATCTCGACCGCTCGCATGAGCCGGTCGATGGCGTCATCGTGCCGTTTCTGATCGATCAGCACACGACTGAGGTTCACGAGGCTCTTGACGTGACGCGGGTCGATGCTGAGTGCCTTGTCGAATGCCTGCTCGGACTTCGCGAAATCGCCGCTCTTCCACGATGACAGGCCAAGCATGTAGTAACCCCACGCGTTGCCGGGGCGTCGCTCGGTGTAGGCCTCGAAGATTGCCGTCGCCTCGCTGTACTTTTTGGCCTGATATGCCGCCTGGCCGTCCGCAAACGATGCCGGCCCGGTGATCGCAGGCGACGCACTCGCACCGAGTCCTTTTTCGTCTGTCTGCGCGCCCCCCGTCGCCAGAGCCGTGACCGGCTTCGTTGTGCGCCACGTCTGACGACGTCTTGCTCTGCGACGTGTCGCCTTGCTTCGAACAGCCGATGGTCGCGAACGCAGCGACAAGCAGCGCCGCCTTCACACACTGTGTAGGTTTCATCTGCCCTCTCCTTGGTTGACCGACCGCCTCATACGCGGTCGCGCAGTCGCTTGCCTTCAGGGCAAGCAGGCGGCCACCAGGAAGCGAGGAACGCAGATGGCGCTAACCGATTGCGTCAGCGCGGGTTGTCGGATTGTGGGAAGTAGAGATCGTGGAAAGGTCTCGTGTCCGTGGTGTCCGTGCGGACACGAGTCTCCGGAGCGGACGGTGTCCAGACGCACACGATCGGTCCGCCTGAAGGCGGACACACGGTCTGAACTCAAGTCTGTCCAGGCGGACACTACGTACGCGCGCCCTTGCTACGTACGCGCGCCCTTGCTCAATCCGTGGCGACGCATGATCTTCAACAGGCTGGAGTGATCCGCAAGACCGAGCGCCTCCGCCGTCCGCGTGACGTGCCAGTCGTGCTTGTCGAGCGCGCCAAGAATGATTTGTCGTTCGGCCTGTGCCTTCAGCGCCTTGAGTGTGCCTGGCGCCGCGGTAATGTCAGCGCCGTCGTCCCGTTCGTCGCGTTGAATCTCGGGCGGAACATCGGCTGCACCGATGACGGCCGCATCGGAGGCAATCATCATGCGCTCCAGACAGTTCCGGAGCTCGCGGACGTTGTTCCTGCGCCAATCGTACGAGGCGAGCAGCGTCAGCGCATCCGGCGCGATCGTCTTCGGGCGGACGCCGAGGTGAATGGCGATTGCTCGAAGCAGATGTTCGACGAGTACCGGCATGTCAGACAGCCGATCGCGAAGTGGCGGAACCCGCAGCGTGTGGACGTTGAGCCGATAGTAGAGATCCTGGCGGAACCGACCTGCCTCAACTTCCTGTTCGAGGTCACGATTGGTGGCTGCGATCACGCGCGCCGTGATCTGAATCGCCCGGTCGCCGCCGACCCGCGTCACCTTCCGGTCTTCGAGCACACGAAGCAACTTGGCCTGCGCGGGCAACGGCAGCTCGCCCACTTCGTCCAGGAACAGCGTTCCCGCCCCGGCGTTTTCGAACGCGCCTCTGCGCAGACGATCCGCGCCGGTAAACGCGCCACGTTCGTGTCCGAACAGCTCGCTCTCAACGAGCTGCTCGGGCAGCGCGGCACTGTTCACGGCGACAAGCGGCGTCTTTGGGCCTGGTCCTCGTCGATGCAGCTCACGGGCGACCAGTTCCTTCCCGGTCCCGCTCTCCCCCACGATCAAAACGCTGCTCGGGATCGGCGCGACGCGAGCGATCGCCTCGCGGAGCGAACGCATCGGTGCACTGTCGCCGATGAGTGACGATTCACCGTCGAGGCGGGACCGCAGCGACCGAACCTCCGTGGCCAGCCGCCCGCGCGAAACCGCGTTCTCGATCTCCTGAACGACCCGCTGAACCGGCTCCGACTTGTCGATGAAGCCGTAAGCGCCGAGCCGCACAGCCTGGATGCAACGGTCGTAGCTGCCAGTGCCGGTGTACACGATGACGGGCATGTCGATATCGCGCTGCTGCAGCCGCCGCAGGACCTCGAAGCCATTCATGCCCGGCATCTCGAGATCGAGGACGACACAGTCGATCGGTTCGCGCGCGACGACGTCGAGCGCCGCTTCGCCGCCGAGGGCGACGGTCGTGTGATAGCCGCCTACGCGTTTCAGGTCGTACGCATACTGTTCGGCCATCGCGGGCACGTCATCAACCACGAGAACGTGTGTCGTCATCCTGAAATCCTCGCGCAGGCTAAAGCCTGCGCGCTACGATCCTGCGTTTTCCGGCGCAGGCTAAAGCCTGCGCCCTACGATCTGGCGGGAATGTCGATAACGATCCGCGTTCCTTTGCCGGGCGCGGTATCGACGTCGATAGTGCCGTTGAGATCCATCAAGAGTCGTCGCACGATCGAGAGGCCGAGACCGGTGCCGCCCTCCTTCGTCGTATAGAAGTCCTCGAAAATACGTCGAGCCTCGTCAACGGACATTCCGCGACCCGTGTCGGCGACCGTCACGCGCACGGCCGGCGGCTCGCCCGCTCGAGTCACCACTGCCGTGGACACCGTGATGCGACCCGGCTTCGATTGCAGGCTGTCGATGGCGTTCGCAAGCAGATTCTCGAGGATACGCCGGAAGGCCACCGGATCGCCGTGAACCGGAGGCACGTTCGTCAGGTCGGTCGCGAGCTCGACGTGCCCGTGCCCCTCCGCGCCGCGCACGACGTCGGTAATCAACGCGTTCAGGTCGCAATTGCGCCGGTTCGGCGTCGGGGACAGTCGCTGATAACTCGTGGCGAGCGTCTCGAGATACGCGATGCTGGAATCGACAGTCGGTTGCCGCTCGGCGAAGACGACAGGAAGGGCGCCCGGCTCGTTGCGTGCGACCTGAGCCAGATGGCGCAACACATTCCGAAGTGGAATCAGCCCGTTCTTGATGTCGTGATTGATCTGGCGGGCCAGCTCGCCGACCGTCGCGTGCCGCTCGGCCTCCCGCACGCGGGCCGTGCTGGTGCGCAGGCGAGCGGCAAGGTCGCCGAGGAGCCGTGACAAGCGCCCGACTTCGTCCGTACCTGTATCGAAATCGACATCGAGACGATCGAGGTCGAGCACGGCCGTCTTTTCGGCAAGCGCCGCGAGCGGCCGGCTGATGCGCGACGATACCCACACCGCCAGCAGCAAAGCCGTGATCCCGGTCCCCGCGGCAGTCAAGACAAACCACGAATCCGCGCTGCGCAGAAGCGTCCTGAGGGGCGTCAGCGGCTGAGTGACCTCGAGCCGCGCCTGCACGACCTCGACCCCTGTTCCTTCCCCGCTTCGGATCAGAGGAACCTCGAGCTCGCCGACGGCGGAATCCGTCGGGAGCGTCTGCTGCTGCGCCGCCGTCGAAAGGTGCCCACCGGGGTATCGCAGCGATACGACAATCGCTCGATCGCGCGCCAGTCGAGCGAGGAACGCTTCGTCCACAGCGACGCCACCGACGATCGTGAACGGCCGCCCACCAATCACGAAGGACTCGCTGCGGGCGAGCGCCAGAAACTCCCGTTCCGCACTCCGGGTCGCCACCAACCCGACACCGCGCGCGTCGGTCAGCGCCGAGGCCAGTCCAGACTCGAGGCGGCCATGTTCGTTCCGGAAGTGGCCAGAGCTGAGAATCCGGCCATCGGCATCCTGGATCTGCAGCATCGACAGGCCAGTGAGACGCATGGCGGTGCCCGCGTAGTCGAGCAGGTACTCCCGTTCCGACTCGACGTCAGCTACGGCAGCCAGACGAAACCGATTGTCGTTTACGAGCGCGCTTTCGAGCGATGTCAGCCGGTCGGCAATCGCGGCACTCTCGCGCGCAAGATCTTCGCGAATCACCTCGACCACCCTGTCCACGCGGAGCTGATACTCCTGTGACAGACGTCTGGTCATCTCCTGCCGCAGGCCGAACGCCAGGACCGCGATGGGAATCACCACGATCGCGGTAAAAGCGAGGAGTAAACGACTTCGAAGGGTCATTACTATCTCGGGACCGTCACTCGGCGATCAACAATCCCCCATCCCATTCCGTCGTGATACCGGACCGCTCCCGCCGCACGACCGCGTGCAGCCGCGTATCAACGAGCGGGACGATCGTGTCGGGGTCGAGCCACCGAGCCGCGTCCATCAACACCTGCAGCTCCCGGCACGCGTCCAGAGGCCGATTGTCGATCGACATGATGTAACCGGCGTCGCGTCCCAGCCTGCGGGCCAGAGCCAGAGGCTCGCCGTCCAGCCCGGTGGCGCGCTGGTATGTCCGGCGCGGACGGTCCGGCAGAAGAGCGTCGAGGAACGTCGCCGCGGTTGGACCCGACGCGCGAGCGAGGCCAACAAACCGCTCGGCCAGATCGCGTGACGCGGCGTCGCTCCCGTCGTACACGATTCGTGGTGTGAGAGCTGATCGATTCCGCGGTGGAGCGGGAGTGACCTCGCAATCGGCCAACATCGTCCACCAGAACGGGCCTTGCGCCCCCCGCGCCTCTCCTCGAACGGCATCGTCGGCCAGCACCTGCCTCGCGTTCTCCGACAGCGACGGTGATGAACGGGAGCGTCCGGGCGCGAGCAGCACGTGGGTTCGCTGCCACGGCAATGGCACCGACTGAAATTGAACCAGCGTGGCTGCGTAATCGAGCGCCGCTGGTTCTCGTGTGAGTAGCAGGTCAACCGGGGTATCCAGCAGATCCCGCGGGTCGCCGCGCGCCAGCAGAAACCGGACGGGCGGGAGATTGTCCCGGGCAAGCGTGATCACAGACGTGGCAATCGGGGGCGACGACGTCACTGCCTGGCACAATCCGCGCAGACCGTGTTCCGATCGGCCACTCCGAATCGGCGACGTATCTGGCCACGGCCAAATCGGAATGAGCCAGCGCCAGGGGCATGTCGACGCGTTGACTCCGCAGCCTGATTGCCAGGGTCCGGTCATCGACGACGACGATCGATTGGACGAGACGGGTTACGTGCGGCTGCAACTCGTCTCCGATGCCGTCGCGCGTCCAGCTCGACCTCACGTCGGGCGCCGTCACCGGCGTGCCGTCCGAGAAACGTGCGCCATCACGCAGTCTGACAATCCAGGTGTGGCCATCTGCATCGAGCCGCCACGACTCTGCGAGACCAGGAACCAATCGTCCCGTGCAGTCGGCTCGCATCAGCGTCTCGTATAGTTGGCGGAACAGCAGTCGTTCGCTCTCGTTCGTCGGGTGGGGCGCGTTCGATGAGTCGATGCGCTCGGTGAGAGCGACAGTCGCAACGGGTTCGCCAGGCGCGCCGATCAGCGCACAGTTACTGGTTCCGGGCTCCGGGCCAATGATCGTTGCGGCCGGTGGCGATACTGGCGGCTCTGACGTGACGCCAGCCGTAGTGGGTGGCGCGGGTGGCCGTTCGGCTCGGGTGACCGTGGGACGCCGGCGGGGGTACTGCGCGAGCTGCACGCCGGCGTCATCGCCTGAAGGCAGACGACGAACGCAAACACCGCGAATCCTCGGGCCGTCAGCCTCACGTCTTTTGTTCATGATAGCAATCACGTGCGTACGTATGTCCGGCTTCCGCCAAACTGCCGGCCCACATTGTCGCCTCGCGTCACGCCGGCCTCCGATTCGTGCCGCGGAAAAACGCTCGCAGCGGCCCGACGACTGAAGCCGGACACTATGTCTACGGTATACGCACGTGCAAGTGGGATATCGCCGAGGCTTGCGATCTGATCTGCGTGACATCGCTCAGCGGCGTGGCGCCGTTGAACTCTCAGGGCTCGGCCTCACCTTCTACATCTCGTCGGCTCGTGCACTTCATCACACCCTCATGCGAGCTCACTTCGACCAATCCTTGGTTGGTAACGACCACATTTCGATCACTTGAGAACAGCACGCGTTGATTTCGATGCGACAGGCAATCGGTGAGCCGCGGTCAATTGTTTGCACCTCCAGTCCCTGAGTTCCCGGAGAGGTGCGATGATGAGTTGTAAGCCTCCCTTCAAATTGGAATACGTATCAGGTCTGCTGGCAGCGCTGTGTGCTGTGTTGATGGTGCCCGGCGGCAGCTTCGCCTCTTCTGCACCGTCCGCGCGTCAGACGAACACGCAGGCGCCCGCTCCAGTTGCCCAAACGTCGAGCATTCCTCCCGACCAGCTCGATTCGCTGGTCGCACCCATCGCGCTGTACCCGGATCCGTTGCTGGCCCAGACTCTTGCGGCGTCGACGTACCCGCTCGAGGTCCTTCAGCTTCAGCAGTGGCTCACGAAAAATCCCGGGCTCAAGGACAAGGCGTTGCTCGATGCCGTTGAACGGCAGCCTTGGGACCCGAGTGTACAGGCGTTGGCGGCACTACCCGACGTCGTGACATGGCTGGCCAACGACATCCAATGGACGACGGATCTCGGCAACGCGTTCCTCGCACAGCAAGCCGATGTCATGCACGCGGTGCAGCGCATGCGCCAAAAAGCACAGGCCAAGGGAAATTTGACGTCGACCCCGCAGCAAACGGTTGAGACCCAAGTGGTAGACAGCCAGCCCGTGATCGTCATCGAACAGGCGAATCCGGAAGTGGTGTACGTGCCATCGTACAACCCGAGTTTCGTCTACGGCGCGCCTGTTTATCCATATCCGCCAATCTCCTACCCGAATTACAGTTGGGTTCCTGGCGCGGGAGCACTTGCATTCGGCACAGGAATCGCGCTGGGTGCGGCCTGGGGTGGCGGCTGGGGCGGCTGGGGCTGGGGCGCCAACTGGGGCAATGCCGACATCAACATCAACAGAAACAACGCGTTCGTGCGGAACGCGAACATCAGCGCCACTGGCAACCGTTGGCAGCATAACGCTGCTCATCGCGGCGGCACCCCGTATCGCGACCAGGCCACCGCGAACAGGTTTGGCGGAACCGCGCGAGGCGATTCGCTCGCCGCTCGTCAAGCCGGCGCACGACAGCAGGTAAGCCGTCAGGGTGGCAACTTGCGCAGCGGCGCCGTCGGCACAACTGGCGCCGGCAACCGCGCTGCTGCATCAGGACTGGGCGAGCGCGCAGGTCAAGGCGGCCTCAGCAATCGCACAGGCCAGGGTGGCCTCGGCGAGCGCGCGGGCCAAGGTAACCTTGGCGGTCGCGCGGGCCAGGGTAACCTTGGCAATCGTCCAAGCCAGCTTCCGAGCCAGGGTGGCGGTCGCGTGGGCCAAGGGAACCTTGGCAATCGACCAAGTCAGCTTCCAAGCCAGGGCGGTCCCGGCGGTCGCGCGGGCCAAGGCGGGCTCAGCACTCGCCCAAGCCAGGGCGGCCTGAGTAATCGCCCGAGCGGGGGCAACAGCATTTCCGGCCGTGACCTTTCGCGAGGCGGTTCGAGTCCAGGTGCGTTCGGCGGAGGCTCCGGAGGGTTCAATGGATCCAGCGCGCGATCAAGCAGTTCCCGCGGCTCGTCGAGCATGCGATCCAGCAGTAGTCGCGGGTCGCGGAGCGGCGGCTTCAGTGGTGGCGGTTCGAGGGGCGGAGGCGGTTCACGGGGCGGCGGCGGCGGACGAGGCGGCGGGCGGCGGTAGGTGACGAGGTTGACGGACACCGACGCGAACGATGACGGGCAGATTACAGGAGCAGAGACCATGAGATCAGCGCCTGCGATACCAACCGCTTCCACTCTTCCATGGATTGTCGGCGCGGCGGTGTTCGTCAGCTTGACGGTCGTTTCAGTCGCCGCCTCGCAAGTTGCGACGAGAGATGCTTCCGTGGGGACGTCTGCTGGTGCCCGGACCTTCGGGTCACCACAGCAGGCGGTAGGGGCCCTCGTGGCCGCAGCCGAACAGTTCGATGCGGGACGACTCATCGAACTGTTCGGTCCCGATGGTGAAGACATTGTGCTTACGGGCGAGTACGCGCAAGACCGGCAGCGCGCCACCGATTTCGCGGCGAAGGCACGCGAGAAGATGAGCGTGTCCCTCGATCCGAAGTCGCGCAACCGCGCGTTTCTGATTATCGGGAACGAAGACTGGCCGTTCCCTATTCCCATAGTGAAGCGCGGCGGCGCGTGGTCCTTCGATGCCGCTGCGGGCAAGCAGGAGCTGCGGGCCCGTCGTATCGGCAGCAACGAGCTGGATGCGATTCAGATCGCCCGCGGCTATGTGGAAGCTCAGCACGAGTACGCCCTGCGACCGCGCCAAGGCTACGAGGTGAACCAGTACGCGCAACACATCGTCAGCACTCCGGGCACACAGGACGGCCTCGCCTGGCAGACACCTGACGGCAAGTGGGAGGGACCGATCGGCGAAGAGATCGCTCGTGCGATTCAACAGGGCTACAGTCGAGGAGAGCCGTACCACGGCTACTTCTTCAAGATCCTGAAGGGGCAGGGGCCTGCGGCGCCGCTGGGGACGCTGGACTACGTCGTGGACGACGCCATGATTGGGGGGTTCGCACTGGTGGCGGCTCCGGCCGTGTACGCGGTTACCGGCATCAAGACCTTCGTCGTCAGCCAGGACGGTGTGGTCTACGAAAAAGATTTCGGGCCGGCCACGATGGCCGAGTTCAAGAAGATGGAGCGCTTCAATCCAGATCGCTCCTGGACCCCTGTCACAGACGACGTGAACAGTATTTCGGCGGGTCCAACAGGACCCGCCCCTACAGACGAGCAATACAACTTCGTTCGGCGCCGTGATGGTTCCGGCGGGTATAAGATCGCGTTCGTGGTCAGGAGGATCTTATGGCCTGGCAGATGAGCGGACAGCTGATCGAGAGCTGCAGTTGCAACATGTTCTGCCCCTGCTGGTTCACGGTGCAGGAGCTGATGATCATGGATCGGGGCTGGTGCGCCAGTGCCATCGCGTTCCGAACGCGCGACGGCAACAGCGACGGCGTCCCGCTCGGCGGACGGACCGTGGTCTTCGCTGTCGACTTTCCCGGACCGACACTGTTCGATGGCAACGGCACCGGGCGCCTCTACATCGACGAGTCCGCGAGCGCCGACCAGCGGCGCGAACTGGAAGCGATCTGCAGCGGCCGGAAGGGCGGTCCGATGGCCACCGTCGCGTCGCTCGTCTCGAAGTGGCTGCCGGCTCGAAGCGCGAAGATTGACGTCGCCGACAACGGCGACACCATCGTCCTCAGCGTCGGCGACGCCGGGCGGCTGGAGTCACGGCGTCTGCGTGATCCACAGGGGCAGGGCTTCACGCTGAGGGGCGGCGGATTCGTGAGTGGTCTTGGGATGCAGGAGGTCGATCTGGCACCCAGCGGCAGCCGCTGGACCGATCCCGATCTTCGCCGCTTCGAGACGAAGTCGGGCGCCCGAGGCGAATTCAGCTGGAGCGCGTGACGCGCGTCAATCCGTCCGTCTCAAACGCAACTGAGCCTGGCGATCAGGCGGCTCGATGGATATCTGTTGCGCCGCAGCGATATTGAGCTGAATCTTCCGAATGAAACGTGCGGCGACCTCCGGGTTATAACCGCCCGCGCGGAACGCGTCCTGCCACTGACGTTCACTCAAGCCAGCGAGCAGAGTGCCCGCCCACGCCACTTCACTCGCCGTGATCCGTCCTTCGACCAGCTCGCGCTGCTTGATTGGATGATCGAACTCGACGAAGCCATTGGCGGAGCCTGTAATGAACTCCTGCTGCTCGAACAACTGCGAATCATTTCTTTTCGGCCGCATGAGCCCGAACTCGCCGAGCGCGCTGCCGAGATCCCTGACGACGTACCACTGCTCTGTCGCTGCCCTCACGCGTCACGTCGTACAGCATGTTGTTTGAGTTCTTGAAATCAGGCGAAGCGAACATCAGCAGGATCACCAGGAGTCCCTGGTAAGGCGGCGTTCCAACGAACGGGTTCATCCGCCATGACCAATTTCCCTGCTCCTTGAGCGACTCGTGCTCCAGCCGAAACCGTCCTCCCCCTTCGACGCGCGAGCCTGACGGGTCGGACATCATGAAGGAGGACAAGTAATAAACGGGAGGCTGATGGTAGCCAACCGCTGACAGCACACGCGACAGCACAACCTCAACCGGTGCCTCATCCCACTCTGGAGACGCCTGTTTCACGTGCCACGTTCGTCCGGCCGGATCGGTCACGACCACACCCGGGTTTGCGCCCTCCTTCTTGAGGCGAACGAGTCTATAGGTCGCCTTCGGATCAGGGGCATTCGCCGCTCCCCACGGACCGGCGAACAGATCGCGGGCCCCCAGGTCTCCTGGTGCCTGCCAGAAGGCCGTCATCGGGGCGGCTTTACCGGCCGCGAAGGGTCGCATCGCGGTCCATGTCGCAACCTGGATCGCAACAATCGCCGACAACGTTCCGAGTACGAGCCGGGGGCGAGTCACGTCTTGCTCCGTGTCAAGGGGTGAATGGAATGTTGGCAACGCGCAGTCTGCCGCGCGTCAAGACGAAGCGGATCGCTCGTCCGGAACAGGACGTTCCATCCCTCCGGTCCGTGGGCGACGTCCAGCCGCGCGATCGTCGTGCGCTGGGTGTGCACTCTGAGACCGGCGCCGATCGACGTCTTGTCCAGATTCAGATCTCGGTATTTGGCAGCCACGTTGCCCGCGTCGAAAAACAGCGCAGCGTCCACGTGGGTGAAGATTGCCCAACGAGACTCGGCGTTGACGTTCGAGGAGGTTCTGATCGTGGAACTCATAGTTATGGTAGGCGCGGAGAGTGTTTTGCCCGCCAAGGCTCGGCAGCAGGTAGAACGGTATCTCGTGGCCGGGACCAACGTCGCTGAACAGGGTCCACCCGCGAAACGCCAGCACCCACCGCCGGTCAGCCAGCGGAATGAAGTGCGTGCCCTCAACCTCGTACTGGCTGAAGCTGAAGACGTCGCTGGTCCGATCGGAGTAGGTCGTCAGCCCTGCCCGATAACGTCCGCCGCTCGTCGGATGGCCGCGATAGTCGCGCGTATCGGCGGTCAGCGACGCCGTGCTGTGCAGGAAGTCGGGCTGCTGCGAAAGGCTCATGGCGGGATCGGTCGGGAACAACACTCGTGAAAAGGGCAAATCCTCTTTGAACGTGCCGCCGGGTGGCATGAGCTTCGGTTGCGCCAGAAATCCGAAGGTGCCATCAAATCTCAGCCAGTCGTTGAAGAACCAGGAGCCGTAGCCGACGAAGTCGAGAGTCTGCAACCGGTACTGGCTCTGGTCCGCGTCGACGGCGTCCGGGCCGATGCCGAAGAAATTTACCTGTGTGTTGTCCCGCCACATCGCTTGCGCACCGAGCAGCAGATGACCATCGGCAAGGTCCAGACCCTCGACCCGTGCCTGCATCATCTTGTAGAACCGCCACGAGACTGCCGCAGACGTATCGAGCAGCAGATGGTCGTTGTTCAGATATTGACGATACCCGGGACCAACGGACACCCAACCGGCACCGGTGATCATGTTCGAGAGCTCAGGGTAGAACCCGCTCTTCGGTTCACTCGTCCCATCGCCGACCTTGTCGATCAGGAAATCGATGCCGTTGGAAAGAAACAGTGGCTCTCTAAAAAATCCATCGGGCGCCAGCGGCGGCGGGGATCCGCCTGGCAATTGCGTTGGTGTGCCTCCCGAGATCGGTGCCTGCGTTTGTGCCGACGCGTTCCCAGGGTCAGTCTGTGCCGCAGCGCCGCTCACAAGAAGCAGCACCAGACACTGAGCGGCACAGAGCCGCACTACAGGCGAACGAGACATATTGAGAGCCTCCAAGCTCGACAAAACCGCCCGGAGCGTGCCACAGAACGGCCAACACGGATCAGGTCGATCGGTCCCACGTGACACGGCGTTGCACTGGCAAGACAGATACCAGGCGTAAGTCGCTCCTCAAGCCGCCGTCCTAACCTCAGCCGGCCCAAAGTCGTGAGAGATGAGCAGCACCTCTCCTTCTGATCTCTGGGCTCGCCTCACCATCAGCCCTCAAGCTGCCTAACGCGTCTGGTGGCGGTCTCCCGCGGATTCTCGTCTCCGTGGCTCTGCGTCTCCGTGGCTCGTGGGGTGGCGTGGACGGTGATTGCGTCGAAAGCGCAACGGTCCCATAATCTCGCACCAATAGACATTAAGGATTGAGGGATCGTGCGAATCGGACTCAAAGGTGTCGTCGTCGGAATTGCTGCAGCCGCTCTCGCGGTCTTTCTCTGGTCACGTGTGCCGCCGGTTGCGGGGCAGGGCGACCCGTATCGAGCGCCGCGCACAGCCGACGGCCGCCCGGATCTGAGCGGAGTGTGGCAGGCGCTCAATACTGCGAACTATGACCTGCAGGCTCATCCGGCGCGCCCGGCGCTCGCCTTGATACCGGCGCCGCCGCGCACGGCGGCACCCGGTCTGGGTCGATCGCAGCCGGTGGAGCTCCCCGCAGAGGAAGTACGCGCGCTCGGCGCAGTCGGCGGCGTTCCCGCCGGCGAAAGCGTCGTCGCAGACAACGAGATTCCTTACCAGCCGTGGGCGCTGGCGCAGAAAAAGGAAAACGCCGCGCACTGGCTCGAGCGGGATCCCGAAATCCGGTGCTTCATGCCGGGTGTGCCGCGCGCCACCTACATGCCGTACCCGTTTCAGATCCTTCAGAGCGCCGATGCCGTGCTCATCGGGTACGAATTCGCCGGGACGACCCGCACGATTCATTTGAAAGAGGTAAAGAACAATCCCGCACCAACATGGATGGGGCTGTCGCGCGGGCGCTGGGAGGGCGAGACGCTCGTCGTCGACGTCACCGACTTCAACGACCAGACATGGTTCGATCGCGCCGGGAATTTCCATAGCGACGCTCTGCACGTGGTCGAGCGTTATACACCGGTCAGTCCCTATCACCTCATGTACGAAGCCACGATCGAGGATCCGAAGGTGTTCACGCGGCCATGGAAGATCAGCATGCCGCTCTACCGGCGATTCGAGCCAGCCAAGCGAATCCTCGAATACAAGTGCACCGAGTTCGTCGAGCAGCTCCTGTACGGTCGGCTTGGAGTCGTGGATCCGGCAACCCGGCAGATGAACAAGTAACGGAGCCGTAAGATGCGCCACCGAAATGCACGGTCCATCGGGATACTCCCTCGGACACGCCTCGTTCACGCCGGCGCTGCGAGTAGTAGCGACTGGCTTGACCGCCGCGCTCGTCTCGGCATGCGGTACGACAGACAACTCGGCTGCGGCCGGGTCGCCTGGCGCGAGCCGGTGGACACAGCCGCGCACGGCGTGGGGCGAACCCGATCTGCAGGGCGTCTGGAGATACGAAGGCGCCATTCCATTCGAACGGCCCGCGGAGTTCGAGGGACGGGAGCTGCTGACCGACGAGGAAGTGGCACAGAGGGATCGGGTGGAGAAAGAGCAGGCCGCGAATCGGCTCGCGGGGCTCGAAGGCTCCGAAGTGGGCCGCCGGTCCATCAGCGAATCGCCGATTCGGGGGAACGAGTACAACAGCTTCTGGCAGGATCACGGACGCCCGCGCAAGGTCTACAAACAGACATCACTGATCGTGGAACCGCGCGATGGACGCGTGCCGTATACGCCGGACGCGCGGAAGGCGGAGGCGCGAGCGGCCACCCGGTACGGCGTGGGACCATTCGAATCGTTTCTCGATCCGGATACGGGCGAACGGTGTCTGACCGACGGCGTCACGGGAATGATGTGGCAGGGGCCCAACGGCGGCCACAATCAGATCGTGCAGAGCCCCGGATACGTCACCATCCTTCATGAGGAGTACCGGGATCGCCGCCTCATTCCAACCGACGGGCGTCCACACGGCAACATCCGGCAATGGTTCGGCGATTCCGTTGGCCGCTGGGAGGCCGACACGCTCGTCGTCGATACCATCAACTTTCTCGACCGGACGAACTACGAATGGGCCAGCATCTGGACGCGGCCTTCAGAGACGCTGCATCTCGTCGAACGGTTCACGCGGATCGATGCAGACACGCTCGAGTACAAGATCACGGTCGAAGATCCGGCGACGTTCTCCTCGCCCTGGACCGCCGTCATTCCCATCTCGCGGCTCGCTGACGATACGCGCATCTACGAATACGCGTGTCATGAGGGGAATTACGCGATGCCGAATCTGCTCAGCGCCGGCCGCGCCGTCGCGGCGAAACAACGATCATCGAATTGAGGTAGGTGCCATGCGCGTCACCCTGCTTACGTCGTGCGCCGCGCTCGTCATGCTGGCTGCTGCGGTTCCTGCATCGGGACATCATGCGTTTGCGGCGGAGTTCGACGCGAACAAGCCGATCCAGCTGCGGGGGACTGTTGCCAAGATGGAATGGATCAATCCCCATACGTGGATCCACATCGACGTCAAAAGACCGAACGGGACGATCGAACGCTGGGCCATCGAAGGCGGACCACCGAATGCGCTGTTTCGCCGCGGTTTCAGCAGAGACTCGCTGCCGCCCGGCATCGAGATCGTGGTGCAAGGGTTTCAGGCGAAGGATGGGTCCCGGAAAGGCAACGGACGAGACCTCACGTTTGCCGACGGGAAACGGTTGTTTCTCGGATCCTCCGGCACCGGCGCGCCGAGAGACGACCGCGACACAACCGAGCCGCGACGGTGAACACGCAGCGGTCCGGCTAAAGCCGGACACTACGTATACGTGTATGCCGGACGCTACGTCGCGTGTACGTAGACGGGCCTTTACGGCCCGCCGCGAATCGTTTGCGATCTCTGGTCACGCAGACCTCCCTGCTTCCGACTCGCTTCGAATGCAATGTGGTCGACGATGTGCTTAGCGTCGCCGGCCCACTCCGCCCACCAGCGCCGAGCTGAGCGAGTACTGGAACAGGAGCCCCATGAAGTAAAGACCAGGGACGGACTCGACGATGCCTCGGTCCTGGATCGGGAACCCGTGGAGGGTGGTAGGGAGCGCGAGATCGATCCAGCTGAAATCGGGCGTGTATCCGGTGCACCAAATCACGTTCGACACTTCCAGAAGCTCGTCCGTCCTCGAGCACCGGGTAACCGTCTCGCACCCCGGTGGTCCTCCCGACCCGCTCGATACCTGCGTTGACGATGTCCTTCCGCCGCACGCGGCCAAGGGGAATGCCTCGGGGAGGATCGAGAAAGTGATCGCGAAGCTTTCGTCCCATGAAGGTCCTCACCGTCAGCCGCGTGGCCGCCAACCACATGATCGGTGTGAGCAAGCGGTCGGGAATGCTTCCGGCGCGGGTAGGCTCTTGACCTGTGTCCGGCCCCGATAACCAGATGCGGTGATGGCCCGCGAGATCCATGGCGATCTCCGCACCTGAATTCCCTGCGCCTACCACGAGGACTCCCCCTTTCCGCAGTTGGGAGCCGTTGCGGTAATTGCTGGAGTGCAGCTGGATGATCGCCTCGTCGAGCCCGCTGGCAAAGGCCGGAACTCTGGGATGGTGATACGCACCGGTTGCGACGACGACATTGTCGGCCGACAGCACCTCGTCGCCGCAGAACGCTTCGAAGTGATCGCCTGCTGTCGAGAGCCGATCGACTTTGACTCCGGTTCGAACTGGCAGCCCGAACTCGCGCGCGTAGGTCTCAAAATAGGTGGCGGTTTCGTCTTTGGTTGGATAGTCGGATGCTGGCCCTGGAAACGGCATGCCCTGGCAGCCCGCTGTAGCGAGCCGGAGTGAACAGACGCAAGGTGTCCCACCTGTTTCGCCAGGCGTCCCCGACTCTCTTGTTCTCGTCCACGATCACGAACGGCAGACCACGGCGGCGGAGGTGATAACCGACGGCCAATCCGGCCTGGCTGCCGCCAATCACCACGGTCTGCATGTGATCTCTCTTCATCTCGCTTCTCCGAACGCGTCGGTCTCTAGTCCAACCTAGCCACCTCAACGGGAAACACCGAAGCTTCAGCTCTCTATTCGATAAATTTCCCGCCGTCCGCCCTCGACGAGATCGTGATAGTCGGTCATCGCCTGTCGAATCGTCTCGTACGTCATAAGCTTCTCTTCCATGGCAAAGAAGTCATCGAGACGTTCGACAGTCACTTCAGCGACGAGTGTCCAGAACGGTTCGCCTGTCACGTCGGTCAGGAGGCGGAACGGCTCCAGTCCCTCGCCGCGCATGGTAGTGGAGATCACCTTGAACTTCCCGAGCATCTGACGGACCTTACCTGGCTTGCACTGGACGATCTCTCGGACGACGTACATGGCATTCCTCCCTTGTCGACGAGGCGGGTCCGAAAGGACCCGCCCTACACGTGTGCTACGCCGATGCGGCCGACATGATGCGGCCCAGATTCTGTGGGGACATGAAGTCGGAAAGCGAAATCGCGCCGGTGATTGCAGAAAAGAACGCGTTCGTCGCGTTCTGATTGGCGCGCAGCGCGCCGAAGAGCTGTTGCATCGGTTCCGCCGGCGGCTCGAGTGCTGCGAACTGTTGTGTGAACTCGTACATCGCGCCGACACGTTCGTTTCTTGCCGATTCGTGCTCAGACAAGACCTGATCGAGCTTGCCGGGTCCAGATAATCCAACGTCGATGGCCTCCGTGACCGATTCGGCGTCGATGAAGGCGTCGCTGATTCCCTGAGCGGTCATCGGGTCCTTGCAGTAGCCGGCGTCGCCGACGAGCGCCCAGCCTTCGCCGTACGGTTTGCGGAAAGTAATTGGGAACGCCAGCCGTCCCGTACCATCGACTCTTCCCGCCTGCCCGCGTCGAACCCTGGCCGCGAAATCGGGCGACATGTCGAGCGACCGCATGAAGTGCGCCTCGATGTCAGACTTCACCGTCGGAAACATCGCCGTCGGCCAGTTCACCATGACAAGGTTGAAGACCGTCGTTCGTCGGCGCACCACCGAATGCGGTACCGCTCGCGTACGAACAGCTCCGAGATCCTGCTGGTCAACGCCGCTGAAATACGAGTAGGTACGCACACGCCAGTACGGGCCGCGCATCGTATCGGGCGCACGCACCGCCTTCGCGACCATCGAATGCACGCCGTCGGCGCCAATGACCAGACGCGCGTGCTCCTCGACAGCCCGTCCCCCGTCCGGACCTGCCCGAAATTCCGACCACACGGTCGCCTTCGAAAAGCAGACCCTCGACAGAAAGGCGTTCGCGAACGACCGCGCCCGCTTCCACGGCGGCGCTCACGAGCAGATGATCGAGAACGGTCCTTCGCGGGACAGAATCCGCCCTGTCCATCATTGGCATCCGGAATGGTGCCGCGGAGAGCAAAAGGACCGACATCGAACGCCATCCGCCGGCAGATGGGCGGCAGGTTGGTCTGCTCGAGTCGATCGAGAAGACCCCATCGTCCGAGCGCTTCGGCGCCGTGCGGCCACACGAGATGCGTTGAGATCGTGTCGCTGGGGAACGTCGCCTTGTCGACCAGCAACACCTTGTAGCCTCTGCGCGCCAGCAGCATCGCCGCAGGCGACCCGGCGCAGCGCGCGCCGACCACGATGACGTCGAACATCTGCGTTCCTCCCGGCGAGCGCACGAGCTGGAGAGAAATCGTGCGCGAGACTTCCTCACGATTAGATCGACGTCCGGAACGCGCGCATCGTCAGAAATGCCCAAATCGCCGGCCGACTCGCGCAAATGGGTAGAACTGCGTAGCTGGACTCAGATCAGGTCGCGCTGGTACGCGTAGGCGGTCGCTGCCGCGCGACTCGATACGCCGAGCTTGTCGAAGATGTTGCTCACATGCCGCGCCACTGTCTTTTCACTGATGAACAGCTCGTCGGCAATGGCGCGGTTCGTTTTGCCCGTGGCCACGAGGCGAAGCACCTGCTCTTCACGCGGACTGAGTCCTGCGGCACCCTTGCCGTGCATTGGACTGCGAGAGTTCCGCTACGCCGACGAGTCGCTCGCGCGGCGCCCAGACGTTTGAACATCTGACGCGCCGCATCCGTTTCGATGTCCCTCGTGTCGATGTCTCCGAGTCGCGCCGATGCGACCGCCATCAACACGCGCGTCTGGGCTTCCTCGTAAGGCATTCCGAGCTGTCGCCACTTCGGCCCACGCGTCCCGCAGCGCCGTCAGCGCCCCGCGAGCATCCCCCTGCGCGAGCTGGACGGCACCGTTGGCGTGTGCGCACAAGGCCCAGAGGACCGGTGCGTCGAAGACAGCGGCGATTTCCGCGAGCTCCGTCGCGGCGGCACGCGCCGCGTCTGCCTCTCCGCGCGCCAGTTCGGCCTCGACAAGCGCGGGCAGCATCCTCGCCCGGATTCGTCGCTCGGTTGTGTCGTCGAGCACGACGCGCAGCGCCGCCGCCGCCTCCTCCGCCTCGCCGCGCGCGAGACGAAGCAGCGCCAGACCCGGTTGGGGCCGCCGTCCTGACTGAGCCGCCTGACGGTACGCGTCGTCCGCACGGCTGAACTCGCCGCACAAGCGATGGATCTCGCCGACTCGATAGAACGCCGCGCCGAGAGCCGGCTGCCCTGGAGCCGACGTAAGCCGTTCACACGCCTGTTGGGCGTCCCGAAGCGCCTCTGGCCAGTCGCCCTGCAGCTGCAGGATTTCTGCTCGATAGATCAAGCACTCGCCGCGGTAGCGCACGAGGTCGGGTTGTGAGCCACACCACTGAGTGAGCGATGCCGTCCATTCGCGCGCCCGGCGCCAGTCAAACACCTCCCGGCATGCCTCGAGTACGCTGCAGTAAATATCGCCGGCGAGTACCGGCGACACCTCGTCGGCAACGACAGACACCATGGCCTCGTCCAGCAGGGTCATGCCGTCGGCGACGCGGCCCTGCCTGATCAACGCACGACCTCGCCCATGTCCCGCAAGCCCGGCCAGATCGCGATCCCCAAACCGTTGTGCGATCTCGAAAGCCTGCTGGAAGGTCGCGTGAGCTCCCGAGAAATCGCCTGTGTCGATGCGCCGGATTGCATCGAAAACGAGCAGATAGCCGCGAATGACACTGTCGTGTCCGGCTTCCTCCAGGAGGCGAGCTGCCCTCGCGATCCACCCGCCGCCAGGAGCCGCCGCACCGCGGTGGAAGAGCCCGAATGCCAGCCACACCGCGCAGCCCGCGGCGGCCTCGCGGTCGCCACGCTCCAGATATGCCTGGTGCGCCCGGCTCCACGTCGCTTCGCTCTCGGCGTCGCGGCCCGCGAGGTACGCGGCCGTCGCCAACGCCTCGAGATCCTCGGCTTCGAGCGGCGTTGTCGTGTCGGCCTCCTGCAAATGCCGGCACGCGTCCGACCACGCCACGCCGCCTGAATGCCGCTCGACCCGATTCCACCGGGTCACCCATGTCCTTCATGTCACCTTCATTGCACGCGAGCTGTTGCGCGAAGTTCTATTTCAGGAACTCCAGCGTTCTCGTCCAGGCAAGCTTCGCCGCGGCTGCGGCCGAGGCGCGTTGCGACCCGCTCGGCAGCGAGATCACCGAGCCCCCGTCGCCGGCTGAATCTGTCCGGTGCCGCCTCCGAAGAAACCGGGCACCGTCGGATAGATGTAATAGGTGAACTTTGATCCCAGGAGCTGCTTTGTTTTGAGCACCCGGGCCGTAATGAGGTAGTCGAGCTCCGCGTAATGTCCGAGCACCGGCGTCTGGATGGTTCGCAGACGGTCGTCGTCGGTCGGGATGACGCCGTAGAAGACAACCGCGCGGTAAAGGGCCGGCGTGCTTTCAGCGAGCGTCCAGACGCGGTATTCACCCCAGCCCACGCCAACGGCCGAAATCCGCTCTGCGATGACGCCTGCATCCTGCTGAAGAAACGCGAACGCTGCCCTGAGATCGGCCGTAGTCTGCGGCGACGAGAGGTCGACGATCGCGGTCCTCTGCGGACGGCCTTCTCCCGGCTCGGAGGCTGCAACCTTCGCGCGTGATGGAAGATGCGGCGCGAGGGCGACGAATCCCGCCTCCGCAAACTGCTGGGCCAGCTCGCGGAATCGGCTGTTCGCGCCGAGGTCGTCATGGAGCACGATGACCGCCGGTCGGCGCGTGGCGCCACGCGGCCTCGCGAGGTACGCGTCGATCGACGTCGAGCCCGATTGATACTGGGCGGCCTGGGTGTCCACCGAGGCGCGGGGCTGTGGCGCCTGGGCAGAGGTCGCAGTCGTCATCCATGTGCCAAGGCCCATGACAACCGACGCGACGGCCAGCCTCCCCGCGGAAATCGCGCGCCGAGCGTGGTGTGCCGTCATCAGTGATCCTCGCCTGCTACCGCGCGGCTGTCTTCCCTACTTCGGCTTTCAATGCCGCCACGTCCTCGGGCGTCCGCACTTCCATCAGGATGGTCTTGCTGTTGGTCCACGACGGAACCACCATACGGACGCGTCCGTTCACGAGCCCGGGCGCCATCCCCATCGCGTGCGCCTCGATGTTCATCGTCGGCATGTCGTAGATCGTCCACCGCTCGGTTGCCGGATTGAAGCGCCGGAGGTGCGCCGAGCTCTGACACACGGTCCACACCTCGCCGCGAGGATCGGTCCAGGTCTGGTAGGAGCCGCAGTCGGGCGCCGGTGCGTTGTACACCGTCAGCCGGTTCGTGCGGATGTTCACGCGAATCAGATCGCTGCTGAACCAACCGACGCCCCACATCGAATCGGTCGGCCCTGGTCCGGCGCCGACCATTCGCATCGAGTGTTGATTCGGCATGCCTCGCGTATGAGGCTCCGACCCGCCCATCATTTCGAAGATGCGCCGATCGTCTCCGGTGAAGAGATCCCACGCGGGATTCTTCCGTTCGGGAATCTTGATCGTAACGACCTTGCCGGGCGCGCTGCCGTCGGCCTTGACGATCACGTCGGTGGCAAACTGCGCCCACCAGCCGTTACCGTCGGCGTCGCCCATGCTGGTGACGTTATAGACGTCGCTGAAGGCCTTCATGCCCGCCGGTGCCGGGGGGTTGTCGTACACGGCCCATCGGCCCGTGGACGGCTCGAATGCGTAGAAAACTGTTGGCGGGTTCTGGCAGATCCCACCCGAGCAGACAACCGGACGCGGGCCGTCCTCCCACCAGATGCGCTCCTTGCCACGGCTTGCGGCCGGAATGGTTGTGCCCTGAGCGCGGCGGACCGTCTCGGGTTCCGGGATCTCGATCAGCTCCATCCGACCGGTGCGATCGATCTTCACCAACTTCCCAGCAGCCATCGTCCAGACGATGCCCTGCCGGTCGGTGATCATCTCGCCGCCATCGACCACTGCCCCGTTGTCATTGGTCACCTTGTAGCCGGTGATCTTCCCGGTCTTCCAATCGATCTTCGCGATGGTCCAGTAGCCGCGCGCCCGGCCAGTGAACCATGGGTTGCCGTCGAGGTCTATCGTGGCGCGGAGCGGTCCCATGTTCTTGAGGTCCGTCTTGTTAGCGGGACCGAGCTGCCACAGACTGCCGTCGTTATAAAGCGGCACACCGAAGCCGGGCGGCGAGCTGTCGTACTCGCGGTAAAGGGCCAGCGTCGCCTCCCCTTTCGCGCGCGGACGCGGCTTGAGCGTCAGCCTGGTCGGCGCTGGTCCACGGACACGCGCCAGCCACGCGGCCAGCTCGTCCTTGTAGTAGTGCATCAACGGTGCGACATTGCGATCCTCAGCGAGCGTGTACGTGCCAGGCGTGGCAATGCGGCTCATCTTGTCGATGAGGATCTTCCAGCCCTGTTCGTCGTAGCGATCCTTGAGCGCATGCGAGGGGGAGTGACAGCCGCCGAAGCAGTTCAGACGGAAGACTTCCTTCATCTTCCGGTCGTGCGGCGTGTCTTCGGGCAGCGATGCCGTCCACTCATCGCCCCGCAACTGCATCTCGAAGTTCTCGAGCGCCTTGAGCGAAAAATGCTGCCGGTGCACCGAGGGTCCCACAGAGATGCCCTCGACGATGCCGGCGTCGTAGCCGACGGCCTGCGCCCAGATGTTGTATTTCCCCTCTTCCATGCGCGGAAAGTAGTACTCGCCCGCCGCGTCGGTGAAGACGCTCGTCGTGAAGGTCTTGCCGAACTGGCGCGCCGAGACGATAACGCCCTCCATCTGCGCGCCTGACGGGCCGGTAATCCTTCCTGTCAGCACTGTGTCGCCGGCGGCCCGACTTGTCGTACCGAAGATGGCCGTCATCCACAAGAGGGTGACAGCGCCAAGCACGAGAACGATGTGTCGACCTGTCATGGGAGGCGCTCCACTCTCTTCAGATACGCGAGGATGGCGTCGAGCGTCGGAGTGTCGAGTGTGTATTTGAACGCAGGCATCCGCGGCGACCCTTCGAGGATGTGCCGGCGGACGGCGGCCTCGCGTCCGTCGACGTTGCGACGCGTGAGCAGCGGTCCCCACGTGACCGTCGACAATGTCGTCTGGGCGGCATGACAGAGGGCGCACCGCTGCTTGAAACGAAAGCGCCCCAACAGCTCCGTCTCACTGAGTGAGAGGAGAAACTCCGTATCGCTCGGCAGCTTGGGATCGAGCGGGCCCTCCCAGAGCGTTCGGCTCCATTCCTGGACCGCTGCCTTGTCGGTAATGGCCAAGGGTAGCCTTGTCGCGCCGGTCTGCCGGCCCGACACAACCAGCGGCATCACCAGCAGCAGGATCAGGTACTCCCGCACCCGTCCGCGTCATCGATACCTCCGATACATCACTGCACCGATCAAATCCAGGCGCGCGGAGCGCGCCAAGCCCGGGGTCCCCACGGCGCACGCCTGCGCCGTGGGGTGGGAGTAGATACTGCCAACCGGCCAAGGGCTCGTCCCGCGATGTCAAGAGCGAGCCCTTGGCCGGTTTATACTCCCGCACCTATAGCGCGGACAACACCGAATTCCGCGGTACGTCCGGGGAGGTCTTCTGATGCGCATATCCTTCGTCATTCTTCTTCTCCCTGCGCTACTGCTCCTGGCGGTCAGGCCCTTCGCGCAGCAGCCCGAAAGAACTCTCGACGTGTACTTCATCGATGTCGAAGGCGGGACACGCGACGCTGTACATCTCGCCATCCGGCGAGTCGATGCTCGTCGATGCCGGTTATCCCGGCTTCGACGGGCGTGACGCCGGTCGAATCGCCGCCGCGGTCAAGAACGCAGGGCTCGCTCGGATCGATTATCTGGTGGTGACGCACTATCACAGTGACCACGTGGGCGGCGTGCCGCAACTCGCCCAGAGGATCCCGATCCGCACGTTCGTAGACCACGGGCCGACTTCTGAACGCGGCAATCAGGCCGCTCTGTATGAAACCTACGTGCAGACCCGGGACAAAGGTGCGCACCTTCCGGTCAGGGCTGGCGACCGAATCCCTATCAATGGCATGACCGTCCAGGTGGTCGCCTCAGCGGGGGGTCTGCTGAGCGTGCCGCTCGAAAGGGGCGGTACGCCCAATCCTCTCTGCGCCGACTTCAAGCCGATGAAGGACGAGACCAGCGACGACGCGCATTCGGTTGGGACGATCGTGACCCACGGCATGTTTCGGCTGATCAATCTGGGTGACCTCTCGTGGAACCAGGAGTACGGGTTGGTCTGCCCGACCAATCGCATCGGCGAAGTCGACGTACTCCTGGCATCGCAGCACGGCGATGACGAGGCGGGATCGGCAACCTTCGTGCACGCCATCCGTCCTCGCGTGGCCGTGACGAACAACGGGCCGAAGAAGGCCGTCGTCCAACCGATCGTCCGGACGCTTCGTGCCTCGCCCGGCATCGAAGATGTGTGGCAGCTTCACCAGTCGTTTCTCGGCACGCAGGAGAACGTGGACCAGCCGTTCATTGCCAATGTCGGCGAAGCCGACGCCGGGCACTGGCTGAAGCTCTCGGCGCGCGCGGATGGATCGTTCACGATGACCAACGGCCGCACGGGCATGACGAGAACCTATAGCGCGCGTTAATACTTCTTGCTGAAACCGTTCCGGCCATTCGTGACCGTGAACGTGCCATCCGTCTGTGCCGACACCTTGATCCAGTACGCGGGCCCGTTGTGTGGGGGCGGCGGTGGCGCTTCGGTGCCGGGCGGCGGCAGCGTGATCGGCGCCACGGGCACGGCAGGTTGCTGGTTGTCGTACACGTTGGCGATAAACATTCCCGGGACTGTGTACTCCTGGCCTCCGAGCAAGGAGAAATGCACCTGCCATAGATCCTGCAGACCGGGAGAGTTGAGCAGTACCTTCATCGCGTCCGGCTGTCCGCCCTTGCGCGTGCCGTTGTTCATGATGGTGACGCGCGGCCGAACGGCGTGCACGAGCGCTTCGGAGTTGGAGCTTGGCTGCCCGTGCCGTGACGCGACCAACACATCGACCTGGCCGATGCGGTTGACCGGACAATTGAGGTCGAACTCCAGGTTCCAGGTGAAGTCACCCAGATACAGCAGCCGGAACCTTCCAAACGTCACCTGACTCCCGACCGACTGCTCGTCTTCAGTGTTGCCGACAGGCTGACCTGAGACAGGATTCACGTCGTGCCGCTTGAAGCCGGCGCAATACGGATTCGCTGCGCCGGCACCGGGGAGCGGCGTCGAGATCACTTTCCCGCCGGCTGCGACGATCCGCCAATCCAGATCCTTGACGTCGATTCGATCGCCAGGCTTGACAACGCGATGCCTGACCTTCGCGTGGAGCCCGGCATACTGCTGCATCACCGCATCGATCTGCCCGCCCGGCTGTACGTTGGGTCCGTGATCGATGAACTCCTGAATGGGAATGCGCGTCGCCAGTTCGGGGAGACCGCCGATGTGATCGCCATGATAGTGGGTGGTGATCACACGATCGATCCGCGTGAGGCCCGCAGCCTTCACGGCTGCCATGATTCGATCGGCGTCACGCGCGGCGGCTGCACCGCCGTTCCCCGTGTCGATGAGGATCGACTCCCCGGACGGGGTCACATACAACTGGGCATTGCCGCCTTCGACATCGATGACGTAGATGTCCAGTGTCTTTGTCGCCCCGCCTTGTCCGAACGCGGTGGCGGCGAAGAAGGCACATACTGAGACGAGCATTAAGGTTGATCGCATGAATTGCTCCTGGTCCGGCTAAAGCCGGACACTACGTACTACTTCCGCAGGAATAGATCGTTCCACAGCTTCTCCCACTTGTCCTTCTCGTCGAGCGCCGTTGCTGAATCGATTGTCGTGAACGTGAAGTTATTCAGCTCGCTCTTGACTCGATTGCTTGCGGGAACGCGCCCCATTGACTCGAAGAGTCTCTGACCCTCCTGCGAGAGAACGAAATCGGTGAACAGCAGGGCCGCGTGCGGATGCGGCGCGTTCCGCGCCACGCCGATGCCTTGCGGCTGTGCGACGACCGGCTGCACCGGTACGAAGTCTATCGGCGCGCCCTTGCGCTTGAGCGAGACGATGTTGCTGTTGTACGCGGTGAGGGCGACCGGCACCTCCCCCGCCACCACCAGGTTCGCGAGCAGGATGTGGCCCGTGCGGACGTCAGGCCGTAGCGCCGCGAGCTTTCGGAAGTAGGCCGTCCCTTTCTCGACGCCCCACGTCTTGATGATTGTCGCCATCCACGCGGCGTCGGTGGCTTCAACGGTGATGCGCCCCTTCCATTTGGGATCGGCAAAGCCCTCGTACGTGGACGGGATTTGCGAGCGCTGAACTTTCGTCGTATTGAACGCGACCACGTAGAAGTTGAAGCGATCGGGAAACCATGTGCGATGGGCGGGAATGGCTCCGGCCGGCAGGTCGGCAAGATGCGGCGAATGAATTTCACCGAGCAGCTTCTCGCGCGCCAGCATCTCCATTTCGGGACCGTTGGTCTCGATCACATCGACGGCGTTCCGCCGCGCACGCGCCTCGGTGGTCGCCCGCTGGACGACCTGATCCGACAGCCCGCGCCACAGCTCCACCTTGATGCCGTATTTCTTTTGGAACGCATCGGCGAGCGGCTGCGACTCTGTCGGCGCCAGCGACGTGTACAAGACAAGAGTCCCCTCTCGTTTTGCACGTTCGACGAGGCGCGCGTCACGGTCGGCGCCGCGGTAGCGAAAGACCGCGTCGTTGCCCGACGGCGTCGGCGCCTGCGCCATCACCCCAGGCACGAGCAGACAAACCAGCCAAGGGGCTCCGCCCCTTGATATCCCCCTGGAGCCCCTTGGCTGGTTGCCAGTATCTTTCGGCGCGCTTCGCGCGCCTAGGACCGCTACGCGGCTCACAACGGGAAGAACATTCACACAACGAGCCGCATAGCGGTCCAAGAGCGTGCGAAGCAATGTGACCATGGCCATGGAAATTGACCGCCCCGGCGATTCTATGTATAAGTCGGCAACCGGGCAATGAGGCGGGAGTCGCTGGCGGGTCCAAAAGGACCCGGCCCTACCGATCCCCGATCCCGGATCCCCGATCCCGGCCCCGGCAACGTCCCATGTCCACCAAGACCCACACCGTTACCACGCACTATCACATCCAGAAAAAGCGACGCGCGGAGTTCATCGACGAATGGCGCAAGTATCGGCAAACGGTCATTCGCAAAGAAGATGTCGCACTCGTCCCCACCGCGCGCGGGCTTCGCACGGGCGTCTACATGGGATGGGACGCCGACCGGCCGACGCGCTGCCTGGATGCATTGGTGCACGAGATCGACCCCGGCGCGGTCACGACCATCCATCGCCACTCGTGGGATGCCATTCTCTTCATGGTCGAGGGGAGCGGCTGGACCGAAGTGGATGGCGTCCGGTACGACTGGAAGCCATGGGACGCGATCCACCTGCCGGCGTGGAGCTGGCACCGGCACGGCAATGACGGCGATCGCCCCGGCCGGTTTATGAGCTATTCGTCGGAGCCCACGCTGTGGACGCTCGGCATGAGCCTCCTCGAGGACGCCGGGCAGGAGCCGTTCGCCAGCCTCCCGGGTCGGCCGCCGGTCTCCTCCGGCGTTCCGGGCAACGATCCTTACGCGCGCCGTCTGCGACGCATCGACCAGGAGACGAAGAAGCGCCGCTCGGGCCGCATCCATACGCCCTACGACGAGCAGGAGATCCTCGCGACACCGCGGGGGACGCGCACGAAATTCCTCAACGACCGCGCCATCGGGAACCAGGCATCTGGCCTCACGCAGGTGATGATTCAGTTTGCGCCGGGCAAGACGCAATCACTCCATCGTCATCCCGGCGAAGCGTGGCTCTACGTCGTTGAAGGCTATGGACACAGCTTCATGGGCATCGCGCCCGATCAGGGCCAGCATTATCGGTGGACCAAAGGCGACCTCATCATCGTTGATCATTTCCTCTGGCATCAGCACTTCAATGACGACCCCGCCAATCAGTGCCGGCTGGTGCGCGTGCATATGTTCGATTCGGTGCTCGAGACGATGCGGACGCTGATGGACCCGATGGTGCTGTTCGAAGAGGCCGAAGACACGTTGCTCTCCACGCAGGAGCTGTCGCAGATCCAGTGGCCGGACGACACACGGCCGGGTGACTGATGGAGCCGCCGCGCTCCGCACTCCCGCACGGCGTGCTCTCGATGCACGTCCTTCCCGCCGATCACCACGATCGCGACTGGGATGCCATCATCGTGCCTCGCGAGGTGAAGGAACGCCTCCTCGCGCAGGCGCTCCTGGTGCTCGAGCACGGCCGCAAGCTCTCGATGCTGTCGGGACTGCCGCACGGCCTGATCGTGCTGGCCGGCCCGCCGGGCACAGGCAAGACGACAATGGCCCGCGGGCTGGCGCAGGTTGCCGCGCTGGCTCTCGCGCGGAAGGGCGCCACCGTGCTGGTCGAGATCAACCCGCATGCCTTCCCGAGCGACATGCTCGGGGAGAGTCAGCGCAACGTCACCCGGTTGCTTACTGAGACCGTACCGGAAATTGCGGCGCGCCGTCCTTTCACGGTGGTGCTCATCGACGAGGTTGAGAGCTTTGCGGTACGCCGATCGACCGCATCGTTCGAAGCCAACCCGGTGGACGTGCATCGCGCCACCGACGCCGTCCTGCTCGGCATCGACGAGATCGCCAAGAACCTGCCGTCCGTGCTCTTCGTCACGACCACCAATTTCATCGAGGCGGTTGACGAAGCGTTCCTCTCGCGCGCCGATCTCGTCATGCGGTTCTCCTTGCCGGATCGGGACACGATCGAGCGCATCCTCGCGAGCTCGCTCGGCGAGCTGGCGGTGCAATGGCCCGCGCTCCTGCCGCTCCCCGAGGACTCTGCACGGATGTCGGAGCTCGCAGCGCTCTGCGAAGGATGGGACGGTCGTCGCGTCCGCAAGCTGGTGCTGGCCGCACTGGCCCAGCGGCTGGAGGTGTCGCGTGACCCCGCGAAACTCTCGTGGGACGATCTCTTCTCCGCCGCGCGCAAAAAAGGAGGCGTGGAGTGGGCGGGCGGCCGGGCGCCGACCTCGCGCGAACTGTTCCCCGATGTCCCGAAAGAACTGATGCACGACCACGACCACGGGCACGCAATCCACGATCACGGCCACGGCCCCCACGATCACAGCCACCCTCACAGACACACGCATACGCACCAGCAGGACGAAGACGCAAAGCCCTAGACGCGACAGAACACGTACGTAGTGTCCGCATTTAGGCGGACTACGTTGTCCGGCTTTAGCCGGACCGACGAACGTGAACACGAACCGAGAAGCGAGAACCGAGAAGTGTGAACGACACCTTCGCTGCTCGTGCGATTCTATCGACAGTGGATCTCGCCGAGTTCGAAGCATCGCTCCAGAAGTCCGCGCCGCCTGTCGGCGTGCACGGCGCGCTCGAAGCGTTGTGGCACGAGCGACGGGGCGATCGCATTTCCTCAGCGCGCTCGCGCTGCGTACACTTTGAAATTCGGCGCAATTCAACGCGCAGACTCGGTTGACCATCCTGGCGCGTGAGAGTAGACTCGCGCCGATTCGGGCCCGGTTTTATTGGGCCGCATCGAGCCCTTTTGTGGTCCGCCTAAAGGCGGACACTACGACGAGTTTTCGGCACGGTCCGGCTAAAGCCGGACACTACGTACTAAAGCCGGACACTACGTACGGAATCATCGCTGCGGAACGAGGAGGAACAGATGGCGAGATCGAGCGTGGTCGGACGGGTGATTGTGGCAGTTGCGATCGTGCTTCTGCCGGCAATCGGCTCTGCGCAGGAAGCCACCATCACGGGAACGATCACCGACACGACTGGCGGCGTGCTGCCTGGCGTGACCATCACGGCGGTCCACGAGGCCACCGGCAATACGTTCGTGGTCGTGACCGATCAGGCCGGCAACTTCCGGCTTCCCGTGCGCACCGGGATGTTCCGCCTCACGGCCGAACTGTCCGGCTTCTCCACACTGAACCGCACACTCGAGCTACTGGTCGGGCAGACCGCTTCAATCACGCTTCAACTCGCTCCTTCTGGGGTGCAGGAATCGGTGACGGTCAGCGGCGAAGCGCCGCTCATCGACACAGTGAACTCCAGCCTTGGCAGCAACATCGACCCACGACAGATGCAGGAGCTGCCGCTCAACGGCCGGAACTGGATCGACCTGACGATGCTCGCCGCCGGAGCGCGGCAGAACATCTCCAGCGACGCCCCGATGGGGGGAGCCGGCAATTTCCAGCTCAATATCGACGGCCAGGAAGTCACCAACAACATGGTGCAGTCGTTCGGGCAGCCGAAATTCAGCCGCGACTCCATCGCCGAGTTCGAGTTCGTCGTCAATCGATTCGACGCGAGCCAGGGCCGTTCGATGGGCGTGCAGGTGAACGCCATTACCAAGTCGGGCACCAACGCCCTCGCCGGCTCGTTCTCGGGCTACTTCCGCGACAGCCAGTTCATTGCGAAGGACTTCGTGCAGCAGCGGGTCCTCCCCTACCAGAACCAGCAGTTGAGCGGCACGTTTGGCGGTCCGATTCGGCGCGATCGCATCCACTATTTCGTGAATTACGAGTACGAGCGGGAGCCCGAAACCTACAGCCACTCGAGTCCGTTTCCCAGCTTCAACTTCGATCAGAAGAGCACGCGCAACGAGAAGAAGGGTGGCCTGAGAACGGACATCCAGTTCACCACCGAAGCACGGCTCACTTTCCGCGGCAACTGGGGACGCGTGATCCTGCCGCTCGACTCGCGGTACTCGGGCGGGGCAGCGCGCCACCCGTCGAGCGGTATCAGGACGGTGCGAAACAACGACAACATCATCGTCAACTTCATGCAGGTGCTCAGCTCACGCGCATTGAACGAGGTGAAGGCGGGCTACTCCGGCTACCACTGGAAATCGGAGTCGATTCTGAGCTGGCCGAACCATCCACAGGCACCCTTCCTCACCTCGGGGTCGCCGATCATCATGCTGCGCGGATACACGATTGGGCAGGGCCACAGCTTTTCCATGCAGGACATCGGATACGAGCCGTGGAGCGTGCGCGACGATTTCTCCTACTCGTTCACGGCGGGAGGACGCCACGATCTCCGGGCGGGCGGTGAGTTCTTCCGCACCTACGACCCGGTGTGGCACTGCACGTGGTGTCAGGGCGTCATCGACGCGACAGGCGGGCCCATCCCGGCGAACATCGAGCAGCTCTTCCCCGTCTGGAACGATCCCTCGTCATGGAACCTCGCCGGACTGCCGTCTTCGATCATCCGTTCGTATCGACGCGGGATTGGCGATTTCTATGTCAGTCCAGTCGAGAATCGCTTCGCGGGCTGGTTCCAGGACAACTGGGCGGTCACGCCGCGTCTGACGTTGAACCTCGGCGTGCGCTACGACCTGATCAGCGGCATGTTCGCTGAGGACGTCGAGGTGGTCCCGTTCCTCGAGGCGGGCCGCCCGATTGATAGCAACAACGTTCAGCCGCGGCTCGGGTTCGCCTACAGCCTGACGGATCGCACGGTGCTCCGCGGCGGATTCGGAACGTTTTACGGCGAAACCGGATTCTCGCAGGCGCACTGGACCAACCTGTGGGCCGGCCAGGTGCACCCGGTGATCTTGAACGATGGCCGGCCGGACTTCATCGTGAACCCGTTCAATGGCCCGGCACCGTCGTACCGACCGAGCTAAGGCGCTCCAGAATCAGGGGGTGTACTTCAGCTCCATCACGACGAGCTTTGCCGCGCCCGATGCGCAGGTCCCGTACAGCTACCAGTCGTCGATCGGCGTTCAGCGGCAGCTTGGCAGCCTGATGGTGATCGAGGCCGACTATGCATTCACTGGCAGCCGCCATTCCTCGACCTTGCCAGCCGGAAACAACACGCTCGACGTGAATCTCGCGTACAACCCCTCGACCGGTTACATGTACCCGTATACCGACCGCACGCGGAAGCCGTACGCCCGATATGGCTGGGATCAGGTGAACATGACCCTTACGGAAGCGAGGGACAACTTTCACTCGCTGCAGCTGTCCTTCACCAAGCGCCTGAGCAACAACTGGCAGGCGGCCGCAAGCTACTCACTGTCGGACCAGAACGCGTTCAACCGGCCGCCCATCGCGCCGGGGTGCACGCAGCCGTTCACGATCTCGGCGGCCGGCCAGTTCGTGTGCGACGTGCCGATTGAGCTGCACCCGGTCCTCTCGCCACAGTGGTGGGATGCTGGCGCGCAGCGCCACCGGCTGACGTTCAACGGCATCTGGCAGCTCCCGTACGAGTTCCAGGTGAGCGGCCTATACATATATGGCGACAACGGAAAAGTGACGCCGAATTCCGGTGTGGATGCACTCGCGACGGGAGCCGTGCCAGCCGCCGGCACGATGCTCGGGCGCGTCCGAATGAACGGCACGCTCATTCCGATTAACAGTTTCGATCGCGGATCGCTGTCCCGTCTCGACATGCGCGTGCAGAAGCGATTCACGATCGGACGCGTGGCGCTCGACGGCATGCTGGAGGTGTTCAACCTCTTCAACCGCACCAATTACGGGTCATGGGTCGAAAACGAAAGCAATGCCAGGTTCGGGCAGCCGTCGGACAACAACAACATCGCGTTCAAGCCGCGGCTGTTGCAGCTCGGCTTCCGCGCAGCGTTTTGATCGCGTAGGGCGGGTCCTTGCGGCCCGCCTTCGCCACCGGCCATAGAGGCACGAAACGGGCCACAGAGACGCGAGACACACAGATTGGAACGGTTTACACTTGTGCCTTGTTGGGATTTGTGACTTGGGTCTTGTGACTTGTCACTTGATTGTGGAGGTCAGTCCATGAGGAAGCAGTGGTGGGGCGTCGTGGCAGGACTTGGATTCGTGCTGGCCGCGGGACCGGCGCTGGCGCACCATGCCGTGGCCGCCCAGTACGACATGAACAAGCCGATCGAGATCACCGGCAGCCTCAAGAAGATGGAGTTCATCAACCCGCATTCGATGCTCCACCTCGAGGTCACCAATCCGGACGGCACCAAGGTCGACTGGGTCTTCCAGACCACCAATGCCGGCACGCTGCGCAACCGCGGGCTGGCGCGCTCGGGGCCCGGCTCGCTCGAGGCCGGCGCGAAGTACACCGTCAAGGGCTATGCGGCGCGCAACGGCAACCCGATGGGGTTCCTGCGCACGCTCGTCTTTCCGGACGGCCGCGAGATGGTGTTCTGGTTCGGCGATCCGAACGGCAACTGAGCAGAAACGCGTCAGACACTGTTTAATCAGCAATTCACCGTGGAGCAGTTCTTATGACACGTCGATTTCTCCATCTCTGTGTCGCAGCGTCGGTGGCGGCGCTTGCACTGGCCGTCACTATCTCGGGCCAGACGCGCACCAATGGGAACGCCTCCAGCGGTGAGGTCGCCACGCCGCGTACGGCCGATGGCAAACCCGATTTGAGCGGCATGTGGGGCGCCGGAGGCGGCGGCGGCCGGCCCGTTGATGTCGACGAGAAGGGCAACGTCGAAGAGATCTTCCCGTCGCGCCGCTGCGGTCCGACGCAGGTGCAGTGCGACGGCTACACCAACCAGTCAGTCGATGGCGAGTTCACGGGCCGCAACAACCCGAACCGGCCGATATACAAGCCTGAGCACTGGGACAAGGTGCAGCAGCTGGATATGAACACCAACACCGAGGACCCGCTGTTCATCTGTCAGCCGCTCGGGTTGCCGCGCGTAGGCCCGCCCGTCCGTATCCTTCAAACTGCCAACGACGTCGTCTTCTTGTATGTAGGCGCCGGCGCGAGCACGCAGCCGGCCGATTACCGTGTGATTCCCACCGACGGTCGTAAACACGATCCCGTCAGGTCGCAGGACGTCTACTTCTACGGACACTCGGTCGGCCGCTGGGAAAACGACACGCTCGTGATCGACTCGATCGCGTTCAACGACCTCACCTGGCTCGAGCGCGGCGGGTACTTCCATTCGGACAAAATGCGCATCATCGAACGCCTCCGCCGCGAGGGAAACACTCTGCGCTACGAGGTGACCGTGGAAGATCCGGAGGTACTGGCGCAGCCCTGGGTCATGAATCCGAGGCAGCTCCGGCTCAACGCGAATCCCGACGCATTTCTCCCTGAAGGGCAGCCGTGCCGGGACTACGATCGCGCGAACATGGTGACGCAGATTCGACATTAATCTTGAATGTTAAATTGCAGATTGAAGATTGATCGATTGACGACTGTTGTCGATTGAGTGATTGTCGATTGAAGAATGATTTTTGATTGGGCCATTCGGACAATCGTCAATCAATTCCGAAAATCCGAAAATCGGAAATCGGCAACACTCTTCAATCGTTCAATCTGCAATCGGCAATAGTCGATTTCAGATTGGATTTCAGGATTCGATTCCAGGATTTGATCCGATGCGAATAAAAACAGCGGTGGTCATCACTGCAATTGCGGCGCTCGCCGCGGTCGCCGCTCTCCAACCGACGCCAGTTTCCGCGCAGCAGCAGGGACCACCGGCACGCTACACGCCGCCGCCCGGCGCCAAGGATGTGAAGGCGGTGCTCTTCAACTGGTTCTGGCACATGGGTATGCTCCGCGGGCCGCAGGAAAACGAGGCGGTGGCAACGCTCGAGCACAAGGCCACGGGGGCTATTCAGATTGACGGCCAGCCGTGCAAGCTGACGATGTACCGGGTGAGCACGAATTATCAGGTGCCGGGTCAGCGCGTGCAGTACACGTGCACCCGCGCCAACGGCCAGGAGCTCAAGGCGATTGAAGTCGTCAGCGGTCAATACGCGTGGGACGAAGACGTCGTCGGTGCGGAGATCGTCGCGGGCCGGGGCAAGGCCACGCCGCGCCCGGCGGCACTGGCTGAGCGCCTGATTCGACTCTGGGCGAGCCCACAAGGCGCACCCAAGGCGGCGGCCGCCGGCGGTGACAAGACGACCGTTGCGCACGATACGGGCAAGCCTGTGGTGACTTACCCGATTCCGGGCGTACCGGGTGCGGTGGCCACGGCAACGCTCGACGCCAAGTACATGGCCGAGCGCATCGAGGTACGCCAGGGCAACGTGGTCACACTCTTCACTTACGCGGACTATCAGGACTGGAACAACCCGCTCAACAAGATTGAAGCCTTTTACGCAGGAAAGCTGGTCGAAACGCGCAACAGCGCTCCCGCTCGCGATCTGACGACGGTGGAAACGGAAACCGGGAACGTCTACGTCGTGATGCCCGTGCCTGCCAGCGTGCGAGCGGCTCGCTAGTTGGTCGTCGGCCTGCTGACTCTCACCTGGCGCGGGTGGGCACCATCCGCGAACCGAGACTCTTCACTTCGCCGGCGGTTCCGCCTTCGTGGTACTCGGCGTCCTGATTGACTTGCCACAAGTCATAGACCTCGCGGCCGGCCAGGATGTTCTTGGCGCATAGCATCGCCGTCATCATCGCGTGGTCCTGATTGTTGTACTTATGCATGCCATTGCGCCCCACGAGATGGAGGTGCGGATATGCGGAGCTCAGCTCGCGCCGAATAGTCTCGACGTTCGAAGCGTAAGCATCGTCGTACACCGGATACGCCTTCGGCTGTCTGACGACGCAGCCATCGAGCACGTCCTTCGTATGACCGAGTCCGATATGCGCCAGCTCGGAAGCACCAAGTTGGAGGAGTTCCTGGTCGGTTGAATTCCAGAGACCGTCCCCTTCGAAGCAAAAGTATTCCAATCCGTAACAGACCGTGCCGGGCACCGGCACCATCTCTGGAGACCACGAACGAAAGTTTTGGATCCGTCCGACGCGAACTCCCGGATCGTGGATATAGATCCAGTTGTCCGCGAACGCCTCCTCGTCTTTCAACATCAACACGACAGTCAGAAAGTCTCGGTACTTGAGCGCATTCGCGGCCTTAAGGGTCGTCGCCGATGGCCGCGGTGACAACCCGTTTATTAGTTGACGCATTGGAGCCGAGGAGATGACGTGACCAGCTTCCATTGATTGCGTATGCCCTTCAGCATCGGTATACGACACCGTCCAGAGAGCGCGGGCGGCGTCGTAGCTGCAGGCGGTCACTTTGCATCCCATCTGGACGAATCCGCCATGGCTGCGAATGTGACGGGCGCACGCTTCCCACATCATGCCAGGCCCGCGCCTCGGATAGCGGAACGAATCGATCAGTGTCTTGATGACATCGGTCTTCTTCGCGCCGGAAGGCTTGCCTCGGAACGCATTCAAGATCGCCGTACTCAGTGACAATCCTTTGATGCGCTGGGCCGCCCAATCAGCGGAGATCTCCTGACACCTCATTCCCCACACCTTCTCTGTGTAGGTCTTGAAAAAGATGCGGTACAGCCGCTCGCCGAACTCGTTCGTCACCCACTCCTCGAAATTCTTGGGTGCCTTAATAGGCTTCAACCGGACCTTCGCATACGACAGCAGGCAAAGCGCGGTCTGAATGAACCCGAGCTTGAGCAACGTGTCGATTGGTTTCAGCGGATAGGAATACAAATTCTTACCGTAATAGATCCGGGATGAACGTGGCCGCACCAGCATGTCGTTCGGTAGCAGTTCGGTCCACAGGTCTTCAACCTCCTGCGATTTCGAGAAGAAGCGATGCCCGCCAATATCGAACAGGTAGCCCTTGTAGTCCACCGGTACCGAGCGATGCCACCGACATACCGCTGGTCGGCCTCGAGCACCGTGACCGGGACTCTTTCCTTCGACAGCAAATACGCTGCTGTCAGACCCGCCGGGCCAGCGCCGATGACCACCGTCGATCTGTTATCCAGTGCTACGCTCCTGAATGGCGCGTCGTGCCCGACCCGTATCTGGCTCGATTGCGGCCTTCCCGGGCCAATGGTGTCGCGCCTGCGTGGCCTTCCATTGTCGATCGATTTGACCCTGTCCCTTAATCGATGGTATTACCGGCGCGGCACGTCGCCAGCACGCCCGGCGGCTGGAGACCCCATCGAAAGACCTGTGGAGGAAATTGATGACGATCACGTCGCTTCGTCGACTGGTAGTGCTTTTCGCTTTACTGCTCTTCCCTGCGACATCGTTTGCGCAGGAAGCCATCCTTAGCGGGACCGTAACCGACACCACCGGCGGCGTGCTGCCGGGTGTCGTCGTGACCGCGGTGCACGAAGCGAGCGGAAACAGCTTCGAAGCCGTCACCGACAGTGCGGGCGGCTACCGGATTTCGGTGCGCATCGGCACGTATCGCATTCGAGCTCGACCTGACGGGCTTTGCGACGCTGGAGCGCACCGGCCTGCAGGTGCAGGTCGGCCAGCAGGCGGTCGTCAACCTGCAGATGTCGCCGGCCACGCTTCAGGAATCGGTGACGGTCACCGGCGAAGCGCCGCTGATCAACGTGACCCAGTCGAACCTGGGAAGCACGATCAGCGCAGAGCAGGTCGAGAACCTGCCGCTCAACGGCCGCAACTGGGTGGACCTGACGCTCCTCTCGGCCGGCAGCAGACAGAACTTCGTGGCCGAGACGCCGGGCGCGAGCTTTCAGCTGAACGTCGACGGCCAGCAGGTCACACAGCTCATCGCGCACGAGCTTCGGCCAGCCGCGGTTCAGCAAGGACACGATCGCCGAGTTCGAGGTCATCACCAACCGGTTCGACGCGCGGCAGGGGCGCTCGACCGGCATGCAGGTGAACGCCATCACCAAGTCCGGAACGAACGCGCGGGCCGGGATCGTCGTCGGGCTACTTCCGCGACGACAGGTTCAACGCGGCCGATCCCATCCAGCATCGCGTGCTGCCGTACTCCAACCAGCAGTTCAGCACCACCTACGGCGGTCCCATCGTCCGGGACCGGTTCCACTACTTCGCCAACTTCGAGTACGAGCGTGAGCCGTACGTCCGCACCTACTCGAGCCCGTTCCCGAGCTTCAACATCGACCAGCCGGGGACGCGCACCGAGAAGAAGGGCGGCGTCCGGCTCGACTATCAGTTCTCGCCGAGGACCCGCCTGACGGTACGCCGCGAACGTGCAGCGGTCCTTCGATCCGCTCGATGCCCGCTGGTCGGGGGGCAACCTTCACCCCTCGTCGGCGCACTGCCGTACCGAAGGAAAGCGAGAGCATCGCGAACCGGCTGACCCACGTCATCGGCGACCGCGCCGTCAACGAGCTCGCGGTCAACTGGAGCCGCTACCACTGGAAGACGCAGCCGATCGTGAACTGGCCGAATCACCCGCTGGCGGGCCGTACGGGATGACCAACGGGTCGCCCACCATCCTCCTGCGCGGCTATCGGATTGGCCAGGCGCACGGCCGCTCGCCCCAGATCCTGACCGAGAAGGGCCCGAGCATCCGCAACGACTTCACCTTACGGGTTCAACAGGGGCGGCCGTCACGATCTCAATGTCGGCGCCGAGTACGTCTACAGCAGACCAGCCGATCTTCCTCGGCATCAACTCCAACGGCACGCTCGACGTGCAGGGCGGCCCGATTCCGGCGAACATCGAGCAGCTCTTCCCGGTGTGGAACGACATCTCGACCTGGAACCTCAACGCGCTCAGCCCGATTGCCCGGTTCTACTCGCTGGCGGTCGGCGACTTCGAGTCGAACAACCCGATCACGAGCCTGGCCGGCTGGGCGCAGGACGACTGGACGATGGGCCGCCTGACGCTCAACCTCGGCGTGCGCTACGACATCATCAAGGGCACCTACGGTGAAGAGCGCGGCTTCGATCCGTGGCTCCAGCCGAACCGGCCGCTCGACAAGAACAACATCCAGCCGCGCCTCGGCTTTGCCTACAGCGTCAACGACCGCACGGTGATGCGCGGCGGCTGGGGACTGTTCTATGGCGGCGGCACCGGCGCGGCCCACGCCTATTACACGGAGACGCAGATCATCAACGTGCAGGTGAACAACGACGGGCGGCCCGGATTTCGCGAGCAACCCGTTCAACGGCCCGATTCCGACCTACGACCAGGTGGTCACGGAGCGGCGCGCTGCGGTCGCTCTTCCTCACGCTGCCCTCTGACCACGCGGTGATTCCTTACGCGCACCAGGCATCGGTCGGCGTGCAACGGCAGTTCGGCAGCAACATGTCGGTCGCGGCGGACCTCGTGTACAGCGACGAGCGCTCGGCACTGACACAGATGGACATCAACCTGGCCTACAACCCTGCGACCGGCGCCAACTACCCGTTCACCGACCAGACGCGCCGTCCGAATCCGGGGTGGGGCAACGTGAACATGAACCAGCACGTGCCCAAGGGGGGCGAGGACCTCGGGCTGCAGGTCGAGCTGAACAAGCGGATGTCCAACAACTGGCAGGCCTCGCTCGGCTACTCGCTCTCGGCCGGATGGGACTATCAGTACCCGCCCGTGCGGACCGCCGCTGGGTGCGAGTACGCGTTGACGAACCCCTCGCCGGGCGTCTTCACGTGCGATGCACCGATCACGCTGCACCCGGTGCTGCAGTACGAGCACTTCCGGTCCGCCGACCAGATGCACCGGCTGACGCTTCAACGGCATCTGGCAGCTGCCGTACGGCTTCCAGGCGAGCGGCCTCTACTTCTTCGCCGACAACGGCAAGATGACGCCGGTCTCGGGCGTTGACGTGCTGGGCGTCGGCGGGATGGGCGGCCCGGTCGCGCCGACTTCACCGACCCCCGGCCGGCTGCGCGCCAACGGAACGCTCATCGAGCGCAACAGCTTCGACCGGTCCGATCTCCACCGCGTGGACATGCGGCTGCTGAAGCGGTTCACGCTCAGCTCCCGGGTCGGCGCTCGAGGGCACGGTCGAGGTGTTCAACCTGTTCAATCACGAGAACTACAATGCGTTCGTGACCAACGAGGCGGCGCGCAACTTCGGCGCCCCCAGCTTCGACAGCAACATCGCGTTTCAGCCGCGGACGATGCAGTTCGGTTTCCGGGTCACGTTCTGAGCCGTCAGTCCAGGCCCGAGGCCAGTCACAACGGACTGGGCAAGCCTGAGCACGACGGTACTTTCGAGGCAGGTCAGCAATGAACAAGCATGGTCGGTGGCGGCAGCGATCGGGTCGTGCTGGCCGCGTGCCGGTGGCGGCGCATCACGCGCTGGCCGCGCAGTACGACATGGACAAGCCGATCGAGATCACCGGCACCCTCAAGAAGATGGAGTTCATCAACCCGCACTCGATGCTCCACCTCGACGTCACGAATCCGGACGGCACCATGACGACGTGGGTCTTCCAGACCACCAATGCCGGCACGCTGCGCAACCGCGGGCTGGCGCGCTCGGGACCCGGCTCGCTCGAGGCCGGCGCCAACTACACCGTCAAGGGCTATGCGGCGCGCAACGGCAACCCGATGGGATTCCTGCGCGTCGCTCGTCTTCCCGGACGGAAGCGAGATGATGTTCTGGTTCGGCGATCCGAACGGGAATTAGCCAAGGGGTGCCGTTGAGTGTGCCCTTGGCTAATTGGCAGTATCTTCTTGCGCGCTCCGCGCGCGAAGACCGTTATGCGCTCGAAGCTTTGATTTGCCGCGCATAACGGTCAGGGAGCAGCTCTCATGACACGTCGATTCCTGTGGGCCGGGCTTTTCGTGTCAATCGTCGCGGGCCCGCTGGTCATTGCGCCAGACGCGCAGAGCCAGACGAGCGGAAACGCATCCGCCGCGACGCCGCGAACGCCCGACGGCAAGCCGGATCTCACCGGCATGTGGGGCGGAGGCGACGGCGGCCGTCCTGTGAATGAGGACGAACGCGGCAACGTCACAGACATCTTCCCGTCGCGGCGATGCGGCCCCACGCAGGTCGAGTGCGGTGATTACACGAATCAGTCCGTCGATCAGGAATTCACGGGACGGATGGATCGAAGCCGGCCGCTCTACAGGCCCGAGCACTGGGACCGGGTCATCTACCTCGACATGAACACGAACCGCGAGGATCCGATCTTCAAGTGCCAGCCCCAGGGCATCCCGCGCCAGGGGCCTCCCGCGAAAATCGTGCAGACGGCGACCGAGGTGATCTTCTTCTACAACGGCGGCGAAGACTATCGAATCATTCCGATTGACGGCCGCAAGCACAACCCCGTGCGGGCGCGCGACGTGACCTACTTCGGACACGCCGTCGGCCACTGGGACGCCGACACGCTCGTCGTCGACGCGGTAGGCTTCAACGACCTCACATGGCTGGCGCGCGGCGGCTATTTCCACTCAGACAAACTTCGTGTCGTCGAGCGCCTGCGGCGCGAGGGAAACGTGCTGCACTACCAGGCTACGGTGGAGGATCCAGACGTGCTGGTGGAGCCGTGGGCGCTGACCCCGCGTCAGTTACGGCTGAACACGAACCCGGACGCGTTCATCCCCGAAGGCGAACCATGTCATGACTACGACAGTCAGAACATGGTCACGCAGATTCGACACTAAAAAACTTAGAGTGCCTGGTGGTGCCTAACGTGCGTGGAGCTGGCGACGGCCTGCCGCACGACCAGCTCGGGCGCCTCCACCGATCTCGCGCCGCGCGCACCGGACCGGCGAGTTCCTCTCTTGACTCGACGGGGGCGACAGCGGACGCGGGTGGCACGAGCGCCGCGAGGGTCGTGGGCCGTGGCGGCTCGCGTTCGGCTGCCCTGGGGGTAGCGGCAGCCAAATACGCGAGGGCGACCGCATGCGAGCGGGCGCACGCCTGGAGTTGTGCAAACGCACGTACAGGTGAAGCCCGATGAAACCCAGCGCGGACGTGTGAAACAACGGGTGCCGAGAGCGGTTCGCCTCGGAACACCTGATCACCAATCCGCCATGTCCGTAGGTCGTGTCCGTGTCTCCAGGGAGCGTCGTACGTAGCGTCCGGCTTTAGCCGGACCGACAGGTACGTAGTGTCCGGCCTTAGCCGGACCGACAGTGCAGTCCTTGAGCGGGCAGCATCAAAGTCACACGTCCGGAAGACTTTTCGCTTGAGAGCGGGCAATTCGGCGCAATTCTGCCGCGCATGGCTCTTGCACCGAGCACGTCGCTCGAAGCGATCAATCGATTCTGGCTGCCCTGAGGAGCGTGCTGATGAAATTTCCTGTGCTCGGATTCGCGGTGATGGCGACCGTACTGATCGCTGGGTGCGGTCCGAACCTGACTGCCACCCCGACCAGTCCGACGACGACACCAGTGCAATCACCGTTCATCTCGCAGTTTGGCGGTTTCTGGAACGGCACGCTGACCCTGACGCGAGTGGCCGGCGGCGAGTGCGTTGGGGACGACATGCAGGCCGACGTCGGAACCGTCGACGTCGGCACGGTCGTCATCTCGCAGACGCAGACCGACGTGACCGCAATAATCCGATCGGCAAGTACTGGCCTGTCGTGTCGTTACACCGGCACCGCAGGCCGCGGAGCGTTTGCGCTGCACACGCAGGCATGCGAGGTCAACCAGATTCTGTTTCAGTGCGACGAACGGCGCGTCGCGGGTGCTCGAGCAGGTTGGTTCGACGGTCACCGCGACGTTGGGAAGCGGCGGTGCCACAGGAACGGTGACCACCTTCTATAACGTGTTTTCCAACAGCACGGAGGAGGATCAGCGCAGGCCTGTGGCGGGCCTGGTCCTCGAAGAGCACTTCAACGCGGTTCGCCGCTAGGTGGAGCACCAGTCGATGCAGCGAGTAAATCTCCCGAAACTTCTCACGTCCCTGTCGGCCGTCGGCTTCGCCCTGGTGTGTGCAGCCCCGCCGGCATTCGCCCAGCAACCAATTGGACCGGGTGTCCGCGACGATGGCTGGGTTTCCGGCATTGCGGGAGCGGCTTTTGGTTCTCAGACCCAGTCGAACGCCACGTTTGCTGTCGAATACGGGGATGACATCGATTCCCACGCGCAGGCGTATCTGACGCTCTCGTACTTCGAGAATCTGATCACACAGGACTTGCGCGATGACCTCGCGCTCTTGAGCGCGAACCTGACCGCCACAACCGGAATCCCGTGGAATTTGCACGGGAGCGATCGGGGCGTGACTCTTGTAGCAGGCGCCCGATACTTGCCGGTCCCGACCGGGCTCGTTCGGCCGTACGTCGGAGGCGGCGCCGGTATCATCAATCTCGATCGAACCATTGCCGACCTCCGCGTGGGTGAGGTCACGACATCGGTGCTCACCGAATTCGGCGTCGGCTCACTGTCGCTGTCGACCAAGGCCATCACGCGGCCGCTCATCGAGGCCGCGGGCGGCGTCGCGTTCTACAATGGCCCGGTCTACGTGGACGTCGGGTACCGCTACAAACGCGCATTCCGAATGAACACCGACCAGCTCGGTTTCTCCCAAGGGAGTCGTCGGGATCGGTTACAGGTGGTAGCTCGGCTCGTAGCTGGTAGCTGCGACCATCGGAAGATCGCGCCCGTTGAAGAGTCAGCGCTAGCACCAGATACCACCCAGCTACTACCAGCTACTAGCCCTCGAATGCGTCTGTTTGCCGGTCGGCCTGCTCGTCGGTGTCGTTGCCTGTGGTACTGGTGAACTGACGCGATCACAGGCGGCGCGCGAGCTAGCCGCCCGCTTCGCGGGTCCCCAGGCTCCGCAAATGGTCGTCCGCGTGTTTCGGACCAAATGCGTCGAGAAGTACTTCGAGAAATACCCGCTCCGGTTTCGGGAGGACGTGCACACCGCCTACCAGTACCGCGTGCTCGAGGAGGCTGGCTTCGCGACGCAATTCAGCGTCCCCGCCACCTCTGAACGCTGCGGCACGCCTTATCCCGAAAGCCTGCGCATTATCGGGATCCAGCTCACCCCCAAAGGCCTTGCGGAACACTGGCCAGAACATCGGGAACGTGAGGGCGGCTGGGACATCCCGGAGGTGGCACGCTTCGAGTTGATCGATGTGACCGCGATCGAGCCGCAATCCGACCCTGGCCTTGCCCGGGTGGTCTATACGTGGCGGTGGATCCCGACGGCGGGCGGGCGGGCATTCGGGCGGACGGACGCCCCACGCGAAAGCCGTGTCACCTTCCGGCGCGATCAGACGGGATGGCGCATGAGCACCGTGCGCGAGAACCGGGGGAGAATTGGCCGTCAGGCAGACGCGCCCTGCTAGGGCGTCGTCGCCCAGCTGAACGCCATGCGGTAGCGGACAGGCAGGCCGTTCTTCGACGCGGGCGCAAACCTCCACGACTTGGCGCCGCTGAGGAGCATCATGTCAGTCAGCCGTCGCGGTTGCGACACCAGGTGGACCCGTTCGACGGAGCCGTCGTCGCCGATGACGATTTCCATCACGTTAACGCTGTTGTTGGACTGGCTGATCATGAGCGGCGGAGGCGGTAATTGCGGATACAGCATCTTCGGGGGATTTATCCCTTCGTCCGCGCTGGTATAGATCGCCTCGGGGTCGATGTTTTCAACTGGCGTCCGGACGACCGACGCTGCAACGGCGCTCCGGTTGGCCCGCGTCGGGTGGGCGAAAGGCCGATAGATCCAGCGCAGGCGCTGACCCACCGCTTCGGGCCGCCGACGTGGACCTTGTCGCGATGCCGGGCACTGTTCGCGCTGGCAGTGGCGCAGGACCCGGTCGAGGAGGCGTCGATGTTCGCGTGTTTGCCTGTGGCGGGGTCGATGTCGGTTGCGGATCGGCCGCGGGCGCTGGTTTCGCAGGAACGGGCTCGTCCGCCCCTAAGGCGAGGTGAGCACTCAGTTGGGCAGTCAGGTTGCCGAGCTGAGTCCGCACCTCACCGAGCGAACGTCCGAATTCGGCGGCGCCAGCCACAAGGTTGTTCAAGAGGCCTGAAGAGCCCGCCTGGCCTGGCTGCCGGGCCCGAGAAAACACGATGACGATGGCGAGAGCGAAAGCCAGCGAGCAAACAGCGATCACCAGCGCCGCACGGCTGCGCCTGGCAGGCTGCGGCTGCGGCGAGAATTTGGGCGCCTTCTTTTCGGACTGGCTTTCAGGAGCCTTCTTCGATGCCGCCGCCGATGGTGTTTGTTTTTTGGTCGCCGGTGCCGCTGCGCAGCGCTGGTATACCTCGCGAATCAGTTCCGACCCGTTCGGCCGGGCGAAGTACGCCAGCTCTTTCGCGAAGTCGGCAATCGGATGGTCGCCGTCGGATGCAATCCACTTCGAGGTGAAGAGTCGGAGCGGCGCCGGAATCGCCTGTCCCGATGTCAGCACGTGGAGCATGCGAGCCAGGCGCTGCACCGAGTCGACCTGGCCAAAGGCGAAGTCAGTACGGACCTCGATGCCCCCTTCTGCAGTGAGGAGGATGTCGGACGCGTCGGGCGCCTCGAGCTCGCGTCGGTTCGCAACAAGTGCCGCACACGTCGCTTCCACAATTGCGACGGCCTCGAGCCAGGAGACAGAGACGCGCCGAGCGATTACCGTTTCGAGCGTCAGCGGTTCGGAGGAGTCGATCGCGTCAAATGACGTGTCGAACTCCGGTACGGGCGTGCTTGCGGCCAACGGACCCAGGGCCAATGAACCTGCCACCGATCGACCCGGCGCCACGGAGCTGCGGCCATGTGTCGAAGCGGCTGACTCAGCCTCGAACTGTGCGAGGGGGTCGTCCGACCCTGCGGCCTGAGTGTTGGGTTTCAAAATTGGACGCGCCATTTGGTGAATTGTGTCAGGAGATGAGACCGGTGCAAAAAGCCTTCCTCGCTCCGCTCTTGCGAAAGGAGAGCGGCTCTTTGGAACTCGTTAACAGCCGATCGGGACGGCGTCTGGCACATGCCCTTACCGGCGCGTTCGATTCGGCCAGCCGCCGTACCGGCCTGCTCGGACGCGACGGCCTCGACGAGGGTCACGCGCTGATTATCGCCCCGACCAGCGCCATTCATACCTTTTTTATGCGATTCGCCATCGATGTCGCGTTCGTGCGCCGCGACGGACGCGTCGTCGGCGTCCGGCACGCCATGAAACCGTGGCGGGTTGCCGGTGCACTCGGCGCCCATGCCGCTGTCGAGCTTCCAGCCGGGACACTGGCTGATTCCGACACGGTGCGGGGTGACGCCCTCGTCATTACTCCCGCCCAATAGGTGACGATATTCTTGTGGTCGCCAGACAATGACCCGGCGTCGCGCGATGGGCGTCCGTGTCGGTGCCAGACTTCGATCTTCTCCGAACCAGAACACCCATGTGCCGTTTCACCGCCAATCACGCCGGTATTTACGGAAAATGCGGCGATTTTCGGAAATTTGTCAGGATGTACGACATCGCTGTCAGCCTCGGCACCATCCTTGCCAATCTGCCGCGCGGTCGCCAAGACGTTTTCCATATCGCACCGGCCATGTACCGGTAGGCAGTGGTTGGCAGGTTCCGTCGCGGAGAGGACGCATGTCGGGTCGCCGAAATCATCTGAGATTTGCCGTCAGTCCGCCGACTCATGGCGTGGTTCGCGTACTGTCGGATGCGGAAATCGAGAGAGTTGGGCGTGAGGACGTGTGTGTGATCACGCGCGACGCGGCGGCAATCGACGAGCGGATGGTGCTCGAGGTGCCCGGTGACGGCCCGGATCTGAGTGTGGCTGCCCAGGTGACCGAAGCGAGACCGATCATCCTCGATAACGCGGTACGCCATTTCTTGAAGCTGCGGGCGCTCGATGGTGGACTTGACCGCTTGGGCACGACCAATGGCGGAGGCCATCCCTCGTACGCCTCGGATAAACGGCTGGCCGTCATCGCCCGTGAGTTCGCGGTACGTCTGGTGAACTGCAGTCGGGCTGGCTGTCTGTTCGAAGCAAACAGGGCGCTCGAGCCCGGAACCGTCGGAACCTTGTCACTCGTCATCGACGGCCATGAGCTGGCGGACCACATTCTCGTGGTGCGCTGCCAGCAAATCGCCGGGGCAGGGCCGCTTCATCACATCGGCGCACGGCTGCTGTGGGTGGAAACGCCCACCGCGCACACGATTCGTCGGGGGCTCACGCCCGATGAAAACCCCGTCTTAGGCAGATAACGCCCGCCGCTTACTGGATTCCTCAGAATTAAGTCCGGCGTGGCGGCGACTACCTTCTGACTCGGCGCTGCGTGAAACCGTAGATTTGCCTGGTTTCACGGCCAAAACTCGTCTGGAGCAGAACTTGCTCCAGTATGACTCTAACGGCAATCGCGCCCAAGACAACGGCAATCGCGCCAAGACTTTTTCCGAGCTGCTCATGTCAAATGACCGCGAGGCCCTCAGAGCGGCCTCCGATATTGATGAACCGTCGTTCGTCGTACACAACCCGCGAATGCTCAACCTGCTGGCCGTGGCGGATCGCGCCGCCACGAGCGACGGCAAGGTGCTCATCACGGGGGAGACGGGCGTCGGCAAGGATCTGTTCGCGAGACGCATTCACGTCCGCTCGCGGAGGCGCAGCCACCCGTTCGTCGCGGTGAACTGCGCCGGCCTGACCGAGTCGCTGCTCGAGTCGGAGTTGTTTGGCCACGTGAAAGGCAGCTTCACCGGCGCCTACCGCGACAAGCCCGGCAAGCTGCAGGCCGCGCACCGGGGAACGATCTTCCTCGACGAGGTCGGCGAGATGAGCCCGCGCATGCAGGCGATGCTGTTGCGGTTCCTCGAAAACGGCGAAGTCCAGGCGGTCGGCGCCGACAGCCGCGTGATGCGCCTCGACGTGCGTGTCATCGCCGCGACCAATCGGAACCTGCCCGATATGGTGGCGGCCGGTCAGTTCCGCGAGGACCTGCTCTATCGGCTGCGGGTCATTCACATCGAGGTGCCACCGCTGCGCCAGCGCAGGGAGGACGTGGAACACCTCATCAACCATTTCATCTGGCGAACGGGCCGCCAGATTGTCGTCACCGAGGCCGCCCGGCAGGTACTCATCCGCTATCGCTGGCCCGGCAACGTCCGCGAGCTCCAGAACGTCATCGAACAAGCAGTGTGGCTGGCCGAGAACGACATCATCGATGTCCCGATGCTCCCGGAGATGGTCCGGCTCGGGTCGCAAACGGTGCTGCCCACACGCGAGCGGCGCGCCCAGGTGGCCGACGAGCTGTACACCGCCATCGTGAATGCCGGCTACTCCTTCTGGGATCACATCTATCCGCTGTTCATCTCGCGCGACATCACGCGGCACGACATGCGCGAGCTCGTACGACGCGGGCTGGCGACGACGCGCGGCAACTATCGAGCGCTCTTGAAGTTGTTCGGCATGAGCAGCGACGACTACAAGCGGTTCCTCAACTTCCTGGCGGCGCACGATTGCCGGGCCGACTTCCGCGAATTCCGGAACGGCGCATCCGATGGTCCGCGCCGGCCGCGCCTCGATTTGCCGACGCTGCCGGCCAAGGCTGCGACGCGCAACACGGAAGAAGAAAACAGAAAGGTCGGCGCGGCGTGGTGAAGGTCGGTGGAACGGTAGCCACGCAAGAGAAAAGTCCTGCTGGAGTCGGACTTCTTGTGTGCGCTTCGAATGTGCGGGCTGGAGACAGAACTCTAAGTTCTTATGACGCCGGCATCTGCGCGACCGAGGCATATGTGCGCGCGAGTGGCAGTACCGTTGCTCAGGTAGGCCCAAGCCGTGGGTAGCGCAATTCGTCGCTTGCTCGCCGACGAGACCGGCGTGGATCTCATCGAGTACATGTTGCTCGCGACGTTTCTCGCCATCGCGGGGGCGCTGGGAATACAGGTCCTCGGAACCGCGATGAACAACAGCTATGACAGTTGGCAATCCGCGACGCAGGACGCGTGGGAAACGCCGGAGCCAATCGGCCCTTAGCCCATGCCTCTCTCTATCAGCTCACTCGTCGCACTTGTAGCGCTGTCGATCGGCGTCATCGCCTGTGTCACCGATCTGCGGACCCGGCGAATTCCGAACGTGCTGACGTTTGGGGCGGCTGCCCTCGCGTTCTTATTTCACGGCATGGTCGGCGGCCTTCCCGGAGTGCAGAGCGCGGCGCTCGGCTGGGTTGCTGGTCTGGCGATGTTCCTTCCGTTCTTTCTGCTCGGCGGGATGGGCGGAGGCGACGTCAAGCTGCTCGCCGCACTCGGCGCCTGGCTGGGTCCCGGCGATGCCTTCTGGCTGGCGATCTACGCCTCGATCGCAGGGGGTGTCATGGCGGTGGTCGTCTCGCTCGCCCGCGGTTATCTGACGACCGCGCTGCGTAACTTGCGCGGCCTCCTGGCCTACTGGTCGGTTGTCGGGCCCCGCCCGATGGCATCACTCACGCTCGAGCACGGCAAGGCGCCGCGGCTGGCGTTTGCGATTCCGATGCTGGTGGGAACGATGGTGACCTTATGGCTGCGATAGCGCGATTCGCTCGACGGGCTCCGTGGCGAGCGCGGGGCCGAGCTCATCGAGATGGCGATTGTCACGCCGATCCTGCTGATGATCATCGCCGGGCATCTTCGACTTCGGGATGATGTTCAGGGCCTGGGAGGTCGTGACGAACGCCGCGCGAGAAGGCGCACGTGTAGGAACCCTGCCAGGCTATACGGCCGCAGACATCGAGGCACGGGTCGAGGAGTACATGGCGGTGTCCGGCGTCACCGATAGCGTGTGGCTTGGACGAACCCGCCCCGGGCGACGCGTGCGGCGCGGCTCCTGCCACGCTCTGCCACGTCTGCGTTCAGACAGGCACGGTGACGCTCAGCGCCGGCACCATCCCGACGCGGGTCGTCACAGTATCGTCCCGACAGCCGCTCCCGTCGTTGAGCGTGATCGGGACGTTCTTCGGCGGCAACTTCACGCAGCGTCAACGTGGCGTCACCTCGCAGATGAGAACAGAAGTCGCAATGACGCCACCCTAGACGCGGCGGGTTCACCACGTCGCCTCGCAGCACCTTGTTACAAGGATCGGAGCAGGACTAGCGGAGTATCGAGATGAAACAACAGCGCACACTCATCGTTCTAGCCGTGGCGGTCATCGCCGCTGGCGTCGCGGCGTACGGCGTCTACTCAGCCGTCCAGAGCATGCCGGTTCGACAGGTCGAAGTGGGGAGCGTCCCCGTCGTCGTCGCCGCCGCAACCGATTCCGATCGGCACGCGCCTCACGGCTGAACAGCTTCGGGTGGCCCAGTGGCCAGCACGCAATCCGGTACCGGGTGCGTTCTCGGATCCGAAGCAGGTCGTCGATCGAGGCGTCATCGCGACGATGGCAGAGAACGAGCCGGTCACGGCCTTCAAGGTGGCGGGGCCCGAGTCGGGCTCGGGCTTGCCGCCTGTCATTCCGGAAGGAATGCGGGCGATGTCGCATCCGCGTGAACGACATCGTCGGCGTGGCGGGGTTCGTCATGCCGGGGACACATGTAGATGTGGTGCTGGCGGTGAGCAATCCGGGTACGGCTCACGGCAATGAGCCAATGGCCCGCACCGTGATCAGCAACGTCCTGGTATTGACCGCCGGCACACGATTCGACCAGCAGGAATCCAGAAACGGTCAGGCGCAACGCTCGTCCGTGGTGACGCTTGGCGGTGCTGCCGGAAGACGGCGAACGGGTCGCGCTCGCGTCTACACAGGGAGAACTGTCGCTGGCGCTACGGAACCCGGTCGACGCGGAGCCAACAAAGACACCTGGGATGAGGATGTCGGTCCTCATGCGAGGTCCGGGTGGGCAGCCCATCATCGAACAGCGCGTGAACCGTCCCGTCGCCATCCGTCCAAAGGTTGTTCCCGTTGTTCCGCCGCCGCCACCCGTATATCGGGTCGAGGCGATTCGGGCCGCAAAGCGTACCGAGGAGGTAATCGACTGACATGGCTGATATAAGCGTCCGGCCACGCGTGGCCTTTCTGTTTGTCCTGGCGATCGCCTGGGCGGTGTTCAATGCGCCGATCGCGGCGCAGGCGCCTGCTGCGCCGCAGCAACCGGAGGCATTTCCCCGCCTGCACCTGACGACTGGCCGTTCGATGGTGCTGACGCCGGATTTCGACGTCACGCGAATCGCCATCACGAACCCCGCGATTGCCGACGCGACCGTCGTCCAGCCACGGGAGATCCTGATCGACGGCAAGGCGCCAGGCACGATCAGCTTGATTATCTGGGGCGGCGCCGGTCAGCGCGTGCAGTACGACGTCGTGGTCGAACAGCCGGTTGCCGGACTGGAGCAGCAACTGCGCCAGCTCTTCCCGGGAGAAGAGATACAGGTCATGCTCAACGCAGATGCGGTCGTCCTCTCCGGCCGCGTATCGAGCACCCAGGTCATGTTGCGGGCGGCGGAAATAGCACGTGCAGTCGGCGCCAAAGGGGAACGTCATCAACATGCTGCAGGTGCCCGGTGCGATCGATGCGCAGCAGGTCATGCTGCAGGTCCGGTTTGCCGAGATAAACCGCCGAGCGATCAGTGAACTTGGCGTATCGGTCTTCACCGGCGGCCAGGGCTATCGAAACTGGATCGTGCGAGGCACGACGCAGCAGTTTCCGGCGCCGGATGTTCACCGACGACCTGGTGTTCAGCGACTTCCTGAACATCTTCCTGTTCAACACGAATTTCAATATGGGCACCGTGATCCGGGCCCTGCGGCAGACGGGCTACTTTCAGAGCCTCGCCGAACCGAATCTGCTGGCCTACAACGGCCGGGAGGCGAGCTTCCTCGCCGGCGGCGAATTCCCTGTGCCCGTTCTCGAGCGGTGTTGGCGCCATCGCGATCCAGTTCCGGGAGTTTGGCGTGCGCCTGAACTTCACGCCGACGATCGCCGGCGACCTGATCAAGCTGCGCGTGCGGCCCGAGGTCAGCTCGCTCGACTTCAACAACGGCATCCTGCTCGAAGGCTTCCGGATTCCGGCACTGACGATGCGCCGTGCCGAAACGGAGGTAGAGCTGCGCGACGGCCAGTCGTTCGCGATCGCCGGACTCATCGACAACTCTTCGCAGGCCGATCAGGCGGCGATACCGATCCTCAGCCAGCTTCCGATCATCGGCACTCTGTTCAAGAGCAGGGCCGACCGCCAGGAGCGCACCGAACTGCTCGTGCTGATTACGCCAAGGCTGGTTCGTGCGCTGGATCCGGATGAAGTACCGGCGCTTCCGACACTGCCCGGTCGGTTCCTGCCGCCTGGAGACGAAATCGGGCAGCAGCTCGAGGGCGGCGGTGGCGTCGTCGACGGTCCCGCGATCTAGACCGAGCGTCACGGACCCGACTGTGAGAGAACATATGACCGCACACGCTCGTCGATCGTCATCGGAACGCGGCTCAATCCTGGTCCAGGTTGGCGTCGCGATCATCGTGCTGATTGCGTTCACCGCCTTCGTCGCTGACTACGGCCTGATGTGGGTGTCGCGACGTCAGGCGCAGAACGCGGCGGACGCGGGCGCGCTCGCGGGCGCCATCGCGCTCGGATTCGACGACTTCGCCGATCGCGACCAACACTGGGCCTGCCAAGCAGTCGGCTCATAACGTGGCGATCGCTAACCTGGTGGCGGCTGAAGCGCCGATAGTGGACATCGACACCGACGTCTATTTCTACGACGACGATCCCGACGAAGTTTCCCGACGAGTGCGCCGACGACACGTGCATTCGCGTGGACGTATACCGCAACCAGGACGCGGGCAATCCGCTGCCGATCTGGTTTGGTCAATTGGTTGGGCTGGTCGACCAGGGCGTTCGAGCGACTGCAATTGCCCGCGCGTCGTTCGGAAACGCGACTGACTGTCTGAAGCCCTGGGCTGTCGTCGACAGGTGGGATGAGAACTGGGAGGATGGCGCGCCCAATCCGCTGACGTGGGAGGAGACGGACGATCCGGAGTTCGACAAATACGACAAAGGCTGGGGATCCCGATCCGAGCATCACCACGCCGGATGTCTACACCCCGCCCACGGTCGACTACGACGACGAAGGGAATCCTCTCTGGGCGACCTATCAGGCCGGCACCGGATTTCATCCGTTCACGTTCGACGGCGGCGGCAACGTCTCTGGGTATACGCCTGACTACGGCCGACGGATATCGCTCAAGATGGGCGATCCCGGCGATTGGACGTTGGCGCCGGATGGTTCATGAGGCTGGACTTCAACGATACCGCTGCCGACCTGCCCGTCTGGCGAGGTGCCGATGTTACAAGTATGCCATCAAGCACTGCGTTGGAACCACGTTCAAGATCGGTGATGAAATCGAGATCCGACAACGCCCCGGGTAGCGCAACAGGTCCGACGAGGGCAGCCGTTGGCGGACCGGGCGTGAGTCCGCAGGATCCTGATTCACTCTACAACCAGGATCCCGGAGCCTACTGGGATCCCGACCTTATCGACCGGGCGTCGGTGGCGTCGCAGGAAGCGCTTTCGCGGTGAGCCCACGCATAGTCGCTATCCCGCTCGTCAACCCGGACGCTCCTGCATGGCTGCGTTCACAGAATGGACGCAAGATGGTTCCGATCGCCAATATCGCCGGCTTCTTCGTGGAAGGCGTGTCGGGCAACGGCAGTAACCAGACGGTGGATCGGACGTTTGATGACCATACCTGGGCCTCAAGACCGAAGGCGAGGGCACCGAAACGCCCTCGACGTTCATGCGCAACATCTCACTGATTCGCTAACGGGAAGCAGGTCACGTTGCATCAAATCGCGATTCTTACTTCGGACGAGCGTCTCGTCGAGATGCTGCGCACCTCGGGGCTGAGGGTGACCGGCATCGACCAGGCCGAGCTCGCGCGCTACAGCCGCGCCACCGATGCACCGCAGGTGCTGGTCGTCGACATGCGCGGCCACGACCAGCTTCCTTCCGGGCTGGCGGCCTACCGCCGTCAGCACTCGGGCGCCGGCGTCGTGCTCGTCGTGTCTACGCTCGAACCGCGACTGATGCTCGAAGCGATGCGGGCAGGCGTCAGCGAGTGTGTCGCCGAACCGCTATCCGCCAAGGCGCTCGACGAGGCGGTTCGCCGGGTGCTGACGAATGTCGCTCCCACAGGCGGCCGGACAGGTGTTTGCCTTCATCGGCGCCAAAGGCGGCGTCGGCGCCTCGACGATCGCGGTCAACACGGCGGCGACGCTCGGGCGCGAGATCGCAGAACCACGTGCTCCTGATCGATATGCATATCGGCCACGGCGATGCCGCGCTCTTCCTCGGCGTCGAGCCGCGCTTCTCGGTGCTCGATGCGCTCGACAACATCCATCGCGTGGACGAATCGTTCTTCAGCGGCGTGGTCGAAAAGGCGGTGTCGAGCGTCCACCTGCTCGCCTCCCCCACACGACCACGGCCCGGCGGTGTGGATCCGAAGAGGGTTCGGACGCTCCTCGAATCGGCCGCCCACATGTATCGAACCACGGTGCTCGACGTGCCGCGGTCCGACATGACGATGATCGACACGCTCGATCACGCCACGACGATCGTCGTCGTCACGAGCCAGGAAATCTGCGTCGCTTCGCAATGCGGCCCGGATTGCCGAAACGCTTCGGCAGCGGTACGGGCCTGCGCGAGTGAAGGTGGTCGTCAACCGGTTCCACCGCGAAGCGGTGATCGCACAGGAAGATGTGGAACGCGTCATTGGCGGCGACGTGAAACGCATTCCGAGCGACTACAAGGTGGCGGTCGACGCGCTGAACGCGGGACGGCCCGTCGTGCTCGACATGGAAAGCCGCCTTGCCAAGGCGCTGTCCGCTTTTGCAAAGGATCTGGCGGGCGTCGCAAAGGATCGAGCAGAACGGCCGTCGGGCGTGCTCGGCCGGCTCGCGTGGCGAAGGGCTTAGGACACTCATATGACTCCAACGGCGTCGGCTACCACAGACATCCGCGACCCGCAGTACCAGGCCCTGAAAGGGCGTATCCACCAGGACCTGCTCGCACGGCTGAACCTCGAGCGGCTGACCAAGATGTCGCGCGAGCCGAGGCGGAGCCCGAGATCCGCGGCGTCATCCAGCAGCTCCTCGACAAGGAGAATCAACGCGTTCCGCTGAGCCTCTACGACCGCGAGAACATCGTGCAGGACGTGCTGCACGAGGTGTTCGGGCTTGGCCCGCTCGAAGTGCTGCTCCAGGATCCGACGATCTCCGACATCCTCGTGAACCGCGCGTCGCAGGTCTACATCGAGCGCGAAGGGCGCATCGAGGAGACCGACATCGTCTTCCGCGACGACAAGCACCTGATGCAGATCATCGAGCGCATCGTCAGCGCCGTCGGCCGGCGCGTTGACGAATCGACGCCCGATGGTGGACGCGCGCCTGCAGGATGGCTCGCGTGTCAACGCGATTATTCCCCCGCTCGCGCTCGACGGTCCCGCGATGTCGATCCGGCGTTTCCGCACGGATCGCCTCGGCGCCGACGACCTGGTCGACCGCGAATCGCTGACGCAGCCGATGCTCGACTTCCTGCGCGGCACTGTCTCTGCGCGCCTCAACATCATCGTGTCGGGCGGAACCGGCGCCGGCAAGACGACGCTGCTCAACATCCTGTCGAGCTTCATCTCCGCTAAAGAGCGAATCGTGACCATCGAAGACGCCGCCGAGTTGATGCTGCGACAGCGGCACGTGGTGCGGCTCGAGACACGGCCGCCCAACATCGAAGGCAAGGGGGCCGTCCGGCAGCGGCAGCTCGTCATCAACGCCCTCCGTATGCGTCCGGATCGCATTGTCGTGGGCGAGGTGCGCGGTGAAGAAGCGCTCGACATGCTCCAGGCCATGAACACCGGCCACGACGGCAGCTTGACCACGATCCACGCGAACAGCCCGCGCGACGCACTGTACGGCTCGACACGATGGTGGCGATGACCAACCTGAACATCCCGGACAAGGCGGTTCGGCAGCAGGTGGCGTCGGCGGTGAACCTCGTGATTCAGATCAGCCGCATGTCCGACGGCACCCGCAAGGTCGTCTTCAATTTCCGAGATCACCGGCATGGAGCAGGACGTGATCACCATGCAGGAAATCTTCGCCTTCAAGAAGACCGGGATCGACGAGACAGGCAAGGTCATCGGCGCATTCAGGGCCACTGGCATCAGGCCCAAGTGCGCCGATCAGCTGGCGACGGCCGGACACCCGCTGCCCGATGGACATGTTCGAGCACGTCCAGCCCGTGGGCGCAGTGCCGGCCATGGCCGGTGCGCGCAACGACGCGTGGGACAACGACCCGTGGAGGAACAGATGATCTTCGCGGTTCTGACGTTCTCGATCTGCTTCGGGCTGATTTACAGCGCGTACTGGGCGTTCGTTCTCAGGCCCGAAGAGCAGGCGGTCGGCGTCGTCCGCCGTCGCCTCAAGAAGGATCACGTTCGGGAGATCGCGCGATCCGAGCTGCTCAAGCAGGTGCGGGCCATGAGCTCGATTGGTGCTGTGGACGCGCTGCTCCAGCGCGGCCGTTCGCGGACCGAGCGTCTGCAGACATCTGATCGACCAGGCGGGCCTCAGGATTACGGTCGGCACGCTCCTGGCCGGATCGGCGACGCTGGGCGCGCTCGTCGTTTATATCGTCGGTCAGCGCGTCGGGCCTCTGGACGAGCCTTGCGCTGGGCATCGGTGTGCTTGCCGCGCTGATTCCTGTCAACGTCGTCAAGTACAAGCGGACGCTCCGCATGCGCAAGTTCGAGGAGCAGTTTCCCGAAGCGCTCGATCTGCTCGGCCGTGCGATGCGCGCGGGACATGCCTTCACCACCGGCATCGAGATGGTCGGCGACCGAAATGCCCGACCCGATAGGTCCGGAGTTCCGCACGCTCTACGACCAGCAGAACTACGGCATGCCGCTGCCGGACGCGCTGAAGCTGTTTGCGGAGCGTATTCCTGTGCTCGACGCCCGGTTCTTCGTCACCGCCGTGCTCATTCAGCGCGAATCGGGCGGCAACCTGTCTGAGGTGCTCGACAACCTCGCCGCAGGTCATCCGCGAGCGTTTCCGCGTGAAGCGTCAGATTCGCGTGATCTCTGCACACGGCCGGCATCACGGGCTGGATTCTCGTGTGCCTTCCGCCTGCGCTCGCGCTCGTGCTGTTCAGCATCAACCCGGAAACGCGTGAGCTGATGTTCAACGACCCGCTCGGCCAGCAGCATGATCGATCGGCGCCGGTGGGGCTCCAGATCATCGGCACCCTGATCATGCGAAAGATCATCAACGTCGAGTACTGAGAGCCTGCATGGAATAACCTTCAACTCACGCTCGTCGCCGTCTTCGTGTCCGTGGCGCTGTTCGTCGGGTCGCTCACCTACGTGGGCCTCGAACGCTCGTCGACGGTGCGGCGGCGCATCCGTGGTCTGGAGCGGACCGGGATCGCAGAGTGGCCGACCACGAACAGAGCGCGCTCGGCGACGCGCCGACGACCGCCCCGATCGTGAAGAGGGTCACCACCTTCATTCCGAAATCGCCGAAGCAGATGATCGAAGGTCCAGCGCCGGCTGGCACTCGCCGGGCTTCACAAGCCGAAGCACATCGCGCTGTACATCCTGAGCGAGGTCGTCGCCGCTGCGGTCGTGTTCGGAGCGATCTTCCTCACTTTGGGACTCGCGCGGGCATCCTCTTCGCCGTGCTGGCGGGCGATCGTCGGGTACCTCGCTGCCCGGGACTGGTGGTCGAGTGGTACGCGAAAAAGCGGCAGAAGGAGATTCGCAACGGTCTGCCCGATGCGCTCGACCTGCTGATCGTCTCGCTCGAAGCGGGACTGGCGATCGACCAGGCCATCCTCAAGATGCGCCGAGGAACTGCGAATCGCCTATCCCAGCCTCGCCGAAGAGCTGCACATGATCACCGTCGAGTGCCGCGCCGGCAAGCCGCGAATCGAAGCGTTCAAGAACTTCGCGGCGCGCACCAAGGTCGACGACGTGCGGGCGCTCGTCGCGATGCTCGTGCAGACCGACCGGTTCGGCACGAGCATCGCCGACGCCCTGCGCACCTACGCCGAAGTGTCGCGCACCAAGCGGCGCCAGCGAGCCGAGGAGCGTGCCGCCAAGATCGGCGTCAAGCTCGTGTTTCCGCTCGTGTTCTGTCTGTTCCCGGCGTTCTTCGTCGTAGTGCTCGGTCCCGGCATCATCAAGTTCGTCCATGCGTTCAGCGCTAGCGGCCCAATTGGTGGCGCATTGGAGGTTGGTAATGAGTACAACAATTCTTGCGCGTTCTGGCGGTTGTCTGCCTGGTGCTCTACCTGATGCGGCGCCGCGCGCGCCTCAGCGCGGACGACGAATAGACGCCGAACGATTCATAACTCATTGCTCACAACTCATTACGACAAGCGAAGGAGCCTTCGTGCGGCTGGGTGTGTGCGTTCTCGTTTCGATCATGCGTGGTCGGGTGTGGCGCCCGTGCGTCAGGACCGCTCAAGCTGCCGCGTCGAGCTGACGCTCTGGCCGCGTACGGGTGGCGCAGCCGGCGTCCGTCGACCCGCCAGCGTCGGCCGACGCGCCAGCGTCCGTCAAGCCGCCAGCGTCGATGTCGCTCGCCGAGTTCATGGCGAAGGCGCGCGCCATGGCCGCGCAGGCGCGCCCGCCCGCACGGGCGTCGGTAACGCACGTGGAAGCGCGCCGACCCGAGGCTCGCGGCGGCGCTGCTCGCCGCGAAGACGGCCCCATCGCCTCAGACGTTCAGACACGTTGCCGACGAGTATCGTGCGGCTCGGGATACACGATCGCGCGCACGACTACCTGCAGCACGCGCTGGCCCTCGATCCGCACGACGCCGCCACCTACGACGCCCTCGCCGGCTGTGGCGTGACGGCGGGTTCTTCGACGCGCGCCCTCGCCGACGCCCAGCGCGCCCTGTATTACGCACCGAAGTCCGCGGCCGCCCACAACACGCTCGGCACCGTGTTCCAGGCGCTGGGTCGCAGGCGACCAGGCGCGCACGCGAGTACGAGCGCGCGCTGGAGCTCGACCCGCAGGCCGCCTATGCGCTGAACAATCTCTGCTACGGGTGGATTCTCGATCGTGAGCCCGGCAAAGCCGTCGACGGCCTGCCAGGCGGCATTGAAACTCAATCCCGCGCTTGCAGCAGCCCGCAACAACCTCGGGCTCGCCTACGCGGCCCGGGGAGATCTCGATGCGACCCGCGGTGCGTTCGAGCGCGTCGGCGATCGCGCGACCGCGCTCTATAACCTCGGCATCGTCTACATGGCACGGCGCGAGTATACGGACGCCGTCACCGCTTTTGCGGCGGCCCAGCGGGCCCGACCGTCGTTCCGGATGGCGACGACACGCGCCGAGCAGGCCGGCAAGCTTGCGCTCGCAGGAGACGACTAGTGACGACGACGATAGCAGCCACCGAGGAGCCGAGCGTGCTCGATGCGACCGCGCCGCTCGCCGCGCTTCATCCGCTCGCCCCGCGTCACGCTCGAGGAAGCCGGGCTGTCGCACGACTTTCTCACCCAGCTCGTGCTGAAGGTGATGCACTTCGCCTCCGACTACACCGGCCTGGAGCTGGCGCGTCGAGTCGGTCTGGAGTTTCCCGTCATCGAGCCCGTGCTCGAATTTCTGAAGCGATCGCATCAGTGCGAAATCTTCGGCGGCACGATGATCGGGGGACCGTCGTACCGGTACCGGATCACGGACGAGGGCCGCCGCCGCGCGCTGCTGTTCCTGGAGCACAACAAGTACGTCGGCGTCGCGCCTGTCCCGCTCAATCAGTATCGCGCAGTACCTCGAGGCGTACCGCCGGGCCGTCCCGCGCACCGTCTCGCGCGCACGCGTCCGCGACGCGTTCTCGCACCTCGTCATCAGCCAGAAGGTGCTCGACCAGCTTGGGCCCGCGATCGCGGCCGGACACTCGATGTTCGTGTACGGCCCGCCCGGGAACGGAAAGACGGTCATCGCCCAGGCCATCCGCAACCTGCAGGATGGCGAGATCGCGGTTCCCCATGCGGTCGAGGTCGAGGGGCAGATCATCAAGTTCTTCGACCCCGTCAACCACGAGCCGCTCGGCGGCGAAACGCCGAAGACCCGGGTCTCACTGGTCCGACGCGGCGCGATGCGCGCTGGGTGCGCTGCCGCCGGCCGATGGTCATGGTCGGCGGCGAGCTCGACGCTCGACGTCGCTGGACCTGTCGTACTCGCCGACCATGGGGTTCTACACGGCGCCCGTGCAGGCGCTCGCCAACGGCGGCGTCCTCGTCATCGACGACTTCGGCCGCCAGCGCTGCCCGCCGCGCGACCTGCTCAACCGCTGGATCGTGCCGCTCGAGAGCCGTGTCGACTTTCTCACCCTGCAGACGGGACAGAAGTTCGACCTGCCGTTTCTGGTGCTGGTGGTGTTTGCGACCAACATCAAGCCGGCGGAGCTCGTGGACGAGGCGTTCCTGCGCCGCATTCACTACAAGGTGTTCGCGGAGAGCCCGACGCGCGCGGATTTCTCAGCAGATCTTCGAGAACTACTGCCGGTCGCGCGAATCTGGCGTACGACCCGGCGCTGGTCGATCAGTCTGCTCGACGGATACTTCAAGCCGCGCGGCATCCAGATGCGCGGCTGCCACCCGCGCGATCTGATCGAACAGGCGCTCGCGCACGCCGAGTACGTCGGCGCAGCCACCGCCGCCTGACGAACGAGCTGCTGGAATCGGCATGCGCCGGCTACTTCGTGGACGATACGGAGCAGGCGACGGTTCAGACGCTGATGCCTGTCCGGCCGTGGTCCGTCTAGAGCCCGCCGTGTACAGGCTGATGATTCGCTGGCGTTGATCGCTCTCGTTCGCCGCAGCGGCGTGCCTCGTCGGCCGCTCCGGCGCTGCCCGCACGATCGGCGGCCGCGGCGCCTCGGCCTCTGAAAATCACGTCGCCACTCGGCCGCACCGGTCTCTCCGGCGCCATCCGCATCGTCGTGCGCCTCGACGGCGAGCAGCCGGCTGTGCCGCCGCGCGTCGAGTTCTACATCGACAAGCTGCACCTGGCCGACGACGAGGACGGCCCTCCGTACGAGGCGCGTCTGGACCGATGACAACCCGTTCGAGCGGCGCGAAATCTGCCGTCCGCGCCGAGCTTCCTTCGGGCGTCGTCCTCACCGACAGCGTCGTCCTCGAGCCGCTGCGCGTCGCCGAAGCGGTCGAAGTCACGAGCGTCGCCGTCGAAGCGACGGTCGTCGACGCCAAGGGCCGGTTCATCCGCAACCTCGGCGCATCCGATTTTCAGCTGTTCGAAAACGACGTCGCACAGAAGATCGACGTCGTCTCGCAGCGGCGCGAGCCGGCGCTGTTCGTGCTGCTCGTGGACAGCAGCCAGAGCATGGCGCTGCGGTACGACGCCGTTCGGGCGGCCGCGCGCCGGTTCCTCGAGCCGCTCCACCCGGACGACGTCGTCGTGGTGGCGCCCGTTTTCGCGCGGCGTGTCACGGGGATAACCGGTCCCACTCGGGATCACGCCACCATCCTCGACGCCATTGGCTGCCATCAAGCCCTCAGGCGGAACCGCCATTCTCGATGCGCTGAAGGACGTGCTGTCACGGCTTGACCGACGCAGTACGAGCGGCGTGCCATCGTGCTGCATCACCGATGGATACGACGAGCACAGCACGTCGGAGTTCGAGGAAGCGGTCACCGCCCTGCGCAGAACAGCAACGTCACGGTGTACGTCGTCGGGCCTCGGCGGCGTCGCCGGCATCTCGCTCAAGGGAGAGAAGCTGCTCAAGCAGATTGCCGAGCAGACCGGCGGGCGACGCGTGGTTTCCTCGCGACAATCGCCAGCTCGTCGGAAGCGTACGCCGCCACCGCCGAGGACGTGCAGCAGCGATACATGATGACGTACACGCCCGCCGAACCAGCGGCGCGACGGCACCTGGCGGAAGATCACCGTCAAGACCGAACGATCCCGCGCTACCGCGTGCGCGCGCGCGACGGCTATACCGCGCCGATGGCGCCGCCCGTCCGCGCGTCGTTTGAATTCACCGCCGTAGGAACAGGCGACAGCAGGCGCCCGCATCGACGCCGGACGATCTGGTCGTGCTCGAGGACGGCGTGCCCCAGAAGGTGGACACCTTCCACGAGGTGGCGCTGCCGGTGACGATCATGCTGGCGCTCGACTCCGAGCGGCAGCATGACGCGCAGCGCCGAACGGGCGCAGGAGGCCGCCCGCGAGTTCGTGATGGCGATGCGCCCCGAGGACCAGATCGGCATGATCATGTTCGCCGATCGGGCCGAATACATTCACTCACCGACCGAGCGTCGCGACTGGTCGCTGCAGGCCATCGACGCCTACAAGGCCGCCGGCGGCACGGCGCTTGTACGACGGTCTGTACGATTCGCTCGCGCAGCTTGTCCGACGTCAAAGGACGTCGCGTCGTCGTCGTCGTCACCGACGGCCGCGACGAAAACGCCGCGTCGAACGGCCCCGGCAGCCTGCGGATCGCTGGGACGACGTGATGCGAAAGCTGCAGGAGACGGACGCCGCGGTCTACGCAGTGGGCATCGGCTCGCGGGTCGATCGTTCCACGCTGCAGGAGCTGGCGGACCGGTCGGGCGGCGCCGCGTACTTCCCCAGCGACGTGACGGCGCTGGCGGCCGACTACCAGAGGATCCTCGACGAGCTGCGCCGGCGATACGTGCTGGCGTACGAGTCCACGAATCGGATGCGCGACGGCAAGTGGCGAAAGGTGCAGATTCGCACCACCTGGCCGACGTGACGATCCGGAGCCGCGACGGCTACTTCGCTCCGGCCCAGTGACGACCGGCACGCGCCGCATCACACAAGCAACATCGTATGAAAGTCCCGCAACCGAAACTGAACGTCACCGAACTGTCGATGCTCGCCGGCACATTGACATGAAAATCCCAAAGCCCAACCTGAACGTCATTGAGTTGGCGATCCTTGTCGCGCCGATCGTCGTGTTGTCATCCGTCTTGTCGTACAAGTTAGGCGTCGGTAATACGAGGGTGGAGCTGCTACCGTTCATTTCTGGCGATAACAGCGAGATAAAGGCGCTCGAGCACCAGTATGGGCCGTCGCGTGTTTCTCAGGGCGTCGAGGAGTGGATACTGAAGGACTTTTTTCAGAATCGCCGCAACGGCGTTTTCGTTGATGTGGGAGCGAACCATCACCAGACAGGCAGCAACACGTACTATCTGGAAACTGCAATGGGATGGTCAGGCGTCGCCATCGAGCCGCAGGTCAAATTTGCGGCTGGCTACCAGGAGCACCGCCCACGAACGACGTTCGTTCCGCTGTTCATCTCGAACGTGTCCAACCAGCAGGCGACCTTGTACGTGACTGATTTCGATGGGGTCGCATCTTATGATCGCGAATTTACCGAACGCTGGGGAGAGGTCACGCCCACGACCACGACGACGTCGACCCTTGATGATGTATTGGATCGGCTGAAGGTCAGCCGCATCGATTTCCTGTCAATGGACATCGAGCTGGCGGAACCTCGGGCGCTCGCAGGATTCTCTATCAGCCGGTTCAAGCCAAGCCTTGTAGCAATCGAGGCACATGCAGAAGTACGTCAGCAAATCCTCGATTACTTCGCTCGAAATGAGTACGCGCTAGTAGGCCGCTACTGGCGAGTGGACTCTCAAAATTTTTGGTTCGCACCGATTGGAAAGACCGGCACTTCCGACTCTCTGGTCGCCGTCGATTCACATTGACCAACATCGACTGCCGCACTGAAGTTCACGGACTTCGTGTGCCTGAGTCCGCGGATTCGGCCGGGCCGCCGCAATAACATTTCTGGTCGCGGAATCACGTTTCGGGTTGTCGTTGTAAGCCCGGGGGTCCAAGCACCCGTGCGCGTCGAAACGCCGGTCAGCAACGCGCCGTCGGTAACTCGCTCATACGCTGGGCGATGGCGGCGCGGAACGAGTGCCATCTCCCTGTCAGCAATTGGCCGGAGAAGTGCACCGGCCGTTCGCTCGCATGCGACGATGGGCGGCTATAGCGGCGGGATTGGTGCTCGTCGCTATTCTCCTGTCCGGCGACACCCCGTGGCGCTACACCCTCTTCGGACTCGTTTCCCCTCCCGATTTTGCGCAGGATCTCGCGGCCGCTCGCGTTTTTGCATCGAACCAGAATCCATATGAGGTCGGCATCGCGCGCGCACACGCGGAGCTGATGAAGGTATCGGAAGACGAGGGATACCTGTACTTTCCGCATCCGCCCTTGCTGTTTCTCGTGCTGCTGCCGATGGCGGGATTCACACTGGCACAGGCAGCGGCGATCTGGTTTGGTGTATCGCTCGGCCTCTTGTTCCTGCTCGCCGCGCTCCTTGCACAGGTGTATTCAGGTCCGGCTAAAGCCGGACACTACGTACAGTCTCAGAGTGGTCCACGCCCATCGACGGTGCTGATTTTCTTTGGTGCCCTTCTCGTCTGGCCGCCGGTCCAATACAACCTTGCGAAAGGACAGTGGTCGATTCTCGTCGCGCTCCTGCTGGCGATGTTCTGGCATTTTTATGTACGAGGTGATCACCGTTCGGCCGGTGCGAGTCTTGGCGTCGCTTCCGCGGTAAAGCTCTTTCCCGCACTGCTCGGCCTGTATCTCCTCGCGCGGGCACCACGCGCCGTCTTGTGGATGGTCATCACTATCATCGCTGTTGTGGCGTTGCCGCTCGTCTGGATGGGTCCGCACACGCTACAGATGTTCCTGGCGCAATCGCAGGCGAACGTCGCGTACTGGGAGACGTTTCCCGCGGTTACGTACTCGATTCACGGCGTTCTTGCGCGATTGATGGTCGGCGGCCAATGGGCGCGTCCGCTTTTCGAAGCGCCGTTGATTGCCCGCGGACTGGGCACATTCGCCGCAATCCTGCTCATCGCGATCGCGACATGGTTCACACGCAGACAAAGCAGCGACGATGGGCGTGAAGGAACACGATTCGCGGCCTGGGTCGCCCTACTCGTGCTGCTCAATCCGCTCGCAATGGCTCACACGGGGGTGATACTCGCCCTCCCGATCATGCTCGTCGCGCAAACATTGGCGTCCGATCGACGCGTGTGGCCGAAGGTCGCCTGGACGCTCGGGGTCGCACTCGTCTCGATTCCGGGGCACACGCTCATCTTTCTCGCGTCGAATCCGATTGAACCGTGGCAGGGTGTCGCGGTCATCGCGCTGCCTATGTGGGGAACCTTATCGTTCTTCCTGGCTGCCGTTGCCGCCAGTTCTCCGTCCTCCCCTGCTTCCCTGACCTTCCCAGGGATAGCTCCACAAGCTGCGACCGTTGTCAGTCGTTAAACAATTCGGCGGAAAAACGACTCGCGTTCACCATAGCGCGACCGGTCTTTGTCTGCATCCTGATCGGCGTTGCCACCGTGTACGTCGCGCTGCTGCAGACACCCGCCACGGGAACGTTTCACGACGACGGGGTGTATCTCGTTACCGCCAAGGCGCTGGCGGAAGGGCAGGGTTATCGAATCATCAGCCTCCCAGGTGAACCGGCGCAAACGAAGTATCCAATCTTGTTTCCATGGCTCGTATCGCTGGTGTGGCATCTGAATCCGTCGTTTCCGGCCAACCTGCCGTGGCTCAGGCTGGTTCCACTGCTTGCCACGTTGGCGTGGTTGTCACTGTCGTGGCCACTGTTGCGGCGACTCGGCGCGTCCAAGACTCAGGCATCCGCGATTGTGATGTTGACCGCCATCTCTCCCTGGGTGGCGTTTCTCTCGACGGCGCTGATGTCCGAGACATTGTTCGCACTGCTCCTGACCGCCGGGCTGCTGGTGATGACTCGCGCGCTGCCAGGAGGACGCGACGCGCGTCGATCCATTGATCGCCGGCTTTCTGTTCGGAGCCGCCGTGCTCACCCGCATCGCCGGTATCGCACCCGCCGCGGCGGCAGTGGCGGTGTTCCTTGGAACGAGGCGATGGATGTCGGCGGCGCAGTGCTTTGTCGGGAGCGCGGTCGTCATCGCTCCATGGTTCTGGTGGGTCAGCCAGCAACAGCCAGCAACGGCGATGGACGCCTATTACTCAGCTTCGAATTACGCCTCGTGGAACATCGTCACGAGCTACGCATGGCCCGAGAAGCTCTCTGTGCTCCTGATGAATGCCACGGTCAGCGGTCTGGCGTTCACCGAAATCTGGGGAGTGCGTGTTCCTGCGGCGCCAGCGCTGCTGGCTGGAGCAGCCGCTTTGATGCTCGTGTGCTCTGGATTGTGGCGCGCCCGCCGCGAGCCCGTTGCGACCGTGATGCTCGCCTATTGCGCGATCCATGCTGCCTGGGTCTGGCCACCCTTGCGCTTCGCCGTGCCCGTCATCCCGCTGCTTCTGTGGCTGGGATTCATCGGTGCTGCGAAACAGCGGCTCCTGGGTGGTGTTGTAGCCGCGCTGCTCTTCGTTGCCGGCGGATTTCAACTGTGGATGACCGTTGTGCAGGCACGCGAGAAGGGCATGGTGTCGCCTGTTGCCGGCACTGAGAACTGGAACGATACGGCGCGCCTGCTTGACTGGGTATCGCTCGAAACACCACAAGACGCGACACTGACGGGAAACCTCGACCCGATGTACTACCTGTTCACGGGCAGGAGAGCGGTGCGAGCGTTTACCACCGACCCATACTTGCTCTATTACGATCTGGGTCACCGGACCAGCAGCCCTCTTGGAACCGTTGACGGGTTCCGGAACCGGCTGCTCGCGATGAAGTCCGACTACGTGATCGTCACGGCGACGTCCAGGTCCGGAGAAGCGAAGCATCTCAACCAACTGGTCTTCGAGCTGTCGCAAAGATGCTCGAGAAGCCTTTCGCTCGTCGCAGGAAGCGTCGATTCGGGCTACGCCGTCTACAAAACTGACCTTCCCCGCCTCGCACTTCCGGAGAATTGCGCAAAGGTTGAAAACCTCGCGGAAGGAGACTTTTGGTCGCATGGAAGCCGTGTTGATGTTGCGGGTGACCAACTCCCCTAACCGTTACTAGGCCCTCATTTTCGTCAAGCGCCGCAGCCGCGAGGCGCCGGAAACTACGGTTGCACAGAGTTTTACGGCCTTGCTTGAGCTGGCCGCCCAATTGCACCTCAGCGGTTTCTTCGCCCACGCAAGAAACGTTGTGCGCAGTTGGAGGGCATCCGTGCGTTTCAGCAAAGCGCTTGTTGCCATCGGCCTCGTTCTCGGAGCTTTCGGTATTCACTCCTCCGCGCAAGCGCCACCGAGAGGTCCATCCGTCGCGGGCGAGATCCTGGTCAAGTTCACGCCGGGCGCAAACGCCAGCGCGAGAGCGGGTGCTCACACAGCAGCTGGCGGAACTCTGCTCGCCGAGGTCGCGCGCACGCGCGTCCACCGCGTGCGGGTCCGCTCGGGCGATGAATCGGCCGCCATCGCGCGCTACCGGCGCAACCCGAACGTCCTCTACGCCGAACCGAACTTCATCCGCCGGCTGCCGACGCCCATCGCTCACGGTGAGGGCGCCTGACGTCGTACCGGGCGACTACTACTTCGACGAACAATGGGCTCTCCACAACACCGGGCAGGCGTTCCACTGCATCCCGTGGACCTTTGGCGGCGAGTTGTGCTTCTACGCTGGCACGCCTGACGCCGACATCGATGCGCCGGAAGCCTGGGACGATCCTGACGGGTAGCTCCAACGTGACGGTGGCGGTGATCGACTCTGGCGTCGATTACACCCACCCTGACCTGGCACCGAACTACGCCGGCGGCGACGACTTCGTCGTTCGGCGACGGCGACCCGATGGACGATCACGGCCACGGCACGCACGTCGCAGGAACCATTGCCGCGGCCCTGAACAATCCGACCGGGAATCCGGCCGCAGCGGAAGGCGTCGTCGGCGTAGCGCCCAATGCCCGCATCCTCGCCTACAAGGTCTGCCGCTCGGACGGAAGCTGCGACGACTTCGCCATTCAACAGGCCATCGCCCGAGCCGTCACCGACGGCGCCAACGTCATCAACATGAGCCTGGGCGAATCGGAATATTCGCAGTCGCTCGATGACGCCGTGCAGGATGCATGGAACGCCGGGCTCGTCATCGTCGCGGGCAGCCGGCAACGACGGCACGACGCGCTCCCTTCTACCCGGCCGCTCTCGACAACGTCATCTCGGTTGCCGCGTTCGACGAAGATCACCGACGGCCGTCGTTTTCGAACTACGGAAGCTGGGTGGACATCTCGGCGCCCGGCAACGTCATCATGTCGACGTACCCGATGGCCGAGTGCGCGAGCACGACGACACCGGGCGACACCGGGTGCTACGCATGGCAACACGGGCACCTCGATGGCCGACACCGCATGTCGCAGGTGCCGCGGCGCTCGTGTGGTCGCGAAGCGACGTCACCAGCAACAGTCAGGTGGTGGACATTCTTCTCGAACAGCGCCGACCCCGTGGGTGTCGCGAACGTGCGACTCGACTCATGGACCATTCACGGCGGCCTCAACCTGCACGACGCGCTCAGCTATGGGTTGACGAATCTGCCCCCTCACGCTCATGCAGGACCGATCAGACGGTCTCGGACAACGACGGAGACGGCGACGGAGCTGGTTACGCTCGACGGCACCGCATCCTCCGACTCCGACGGCAGCATCGTCAGTTATGAATGGCGCGAAGGCGGCACGTCCATCGGTGTCGGCGCGACCGCCGCTGTGTGGTTGTCCGCTCGGTGTCCACACGCTTGACCCTCGAGGTCACCGATGACGATGGCGACAGCGCGACAGACACCGTCGTCGTGACGGTCGATCCGCCGCCAACCGTGGGAAGCTTCACTCTGTCGTCCTCGCCGGGCAGCATGACGGTCATGCGGGGCTCGAGTGGTGCCAGCACGATCACGATCGCACCCCAGGACGGCTTCACCGGAAACGTCACGCTGTCCGCGTCGGGTCTACCGAGTGGCGTGACGGCGTCGTTCAGCCCGAATCCGGCGACAAGTAACAGTCAGCTCACGCTGACCGCGAGCAGCACCGCGACAACGGGGACAGTCTCTGTGACGCTCACTGGGACGTCCGGCACTGTCACCAGTTCCACCACGCTCGCGCTCACCGTCAGCGTCGCGCCGAATCCCACGTTCCCTGGCACTTGGTTCGATCAAGACATCGGAGTAGTGGGGGCGGCCGGGAGCGCCACCTATGCGGACGGAGTCATCACGGTGCGGGCTTCCGGGCAGCAGATCTGGAACACCGCCGATGGCCTGCACCTGGCGTATCAGTCCCTGACCGGAGATGGCACCATCCTGGCGCGCGTCGGCAGTCTGACGGGTGGGGCCAGCACCCAGTCCACCGGCGTGATGATCCGTGAGACGCTGGACGCCAGCTCCAAGCATGCCTACGTGGCGTTCAGCCAGTCCCAGATCTACTTCACCAACCGGACCACGACCGGCGGCAGCACGTCCGCGCAGAGCCTGACTGGCAAGACGCTGCCCTACTGGGTCAAGCTGACCCGCAGCGGCAGCACGTTCACCGCCGCCGCCTCACCCGACGGCGTGAGCTGGGTGCAAGTCGGAACGCCTCGCACCATCACCATGACGGGAACGGTGTACGTCGGCTTCGCGGTGAGCAGCGGTCAGAACTCCATGCTGGCCACCGCCACCTTCAACAATGTCTCGTTGAGTACGGCGGCCGCGCCTGCTCCCATCTTGAGCAACGTCTCCCCTGCCTCGGGAACCACAGGCACTCAGGTGGTTCTATCGGGTCTCGGATTCGGTGCATCTCAAGGCAACAGCGTGGTGCGACTGAACGGCGTGCCTGTCACGGTCAACGCCTGGAGTAACACATCCGTCACCATCACCATCCCGACGGGCGCGACATCCGGACCGCTCGCAGTCTCAGTGGCTCCGAGCATGAACAACAGCAATCCGCTGACGTTCACGGTGCTGACGCTGCCGGCTCCCTGGTTGAATCAGGACATCGGATCGGTAGGCGTCGCCGGGAGCGTCAGTTATGCGAGTGGGGTCTTCACCGTGCGGGCCTCCGGGCAATCGATCTGGAATACCTCCGATGGCCTTCATCACGCCCATCAGTCGCTGACCGGCGACGGTACCATCGTCGCGCGCGTGAACGCTCTGACGGGCGGGGCGAGCAGCCAGTCGGCCGGCGTGATGATTCGCGAGACGCTCGACGCCAACTCGAAGCATGCCTACGCGGCGTTCAGTCAATCGCAGATCTATTTCACCAACCGGACGACGACTGGCGGCACCACGTCCGCGCAGAGCGTGACAGGCAAGACGCTGCCCTACTGGGTGAAGCTGACCCGCAGCGGATCCACCTTCACGGCTGCCGCCTCAGCGGACGGCGTTAGCTGGGTGCAGGTTGGGACGCCGCGGACCATCGACATGGCGGCCGCGGTGTACGTCGGGCTCGCGGTGAGCAGCGGACAGAACTCCACGCTCGCCACCGCTACCTTCGACAACGTCTCCGTGACCGCTGGAGTACCTTCGACTCCAGGTTCGTTGCCATCCGGTTGGTTGAATCAAGACGTCGGGTCTGTGGGAGTCGCCGGGAGCGCCAGCTATGCTGGTGGGATCTTCACGGTGCGTGGCTCCGGGCAACAGATCTGGAACACCGCCGATGGTCTTCATTACGTCTATCAGTCGTTGAGCGGCGACGGCACCATCGTGGCGCGGGTGGGCAGCCTGACGGGCGGGGCCAGCACTCAATCCGCTGGTGTGATGATTCGCGAGACGCTAGCCGCCAACTCCAAACATGCGTACGTCGCGTTCAGCCAGTCCCAGATCTATTTCACCAACCGGACGACGACCGGCGGCACCACGTCCGCGCAGAGCCTGACGGGCAAGACGCTGCCCTACTGGGTCAAGCTGACGCGCAGCGGCAACACGTTCACCGCCGCCGCCTCACCGGACGGCGTGAGCTGGGTGCAAGTCGGCGCGCCCAGGACGATCAGCATGACGTCCGCGGTGTACGTCGGGCTGGCGGTGAGCAGCGGGCAGAATTCCACTCTAGCGACCGGCACTTTCGACAATGTCTCCCTGTCCGTGCCCTGAGAGAGCGAGGCTCGGAAACGGCAAGTAAGTCATTAATCTCATACACTTTACGAGTGTTCTCGGACCTGATTGAGAGGCGCGGGGCCTGCTCCGAACATCCCTGATGGCTTCGCGGCGGTCTGGTACGCGCGGGTGGGGGCGGATCAGCGCCGTGGAAGCACGCGGGCACGCCATTCTCACGGCCGCGTTGATGTGGTGCGTTGCGGGCATTATTGCGTTCGCCGGTCAAGGGTATCGAAGCGTCTTCGGTCCCCTTAAAGGCAGCGATTTCATTCAGTTCTACACGCTCGGCCATATTGACGCGCGAACTGCACCTTCGACCCTGATACGACCCCGACGCATTCCACCGCCTGCAAACCCAGCTCGTGCCGGAGTCCGACCCTGAGCACTACTTAATCGTCTATCCCCCTCACGTCACGTTTCTCTTTCGTCCATTCGCTGATCTGACCTATGGCAGCGCCGCGCTTCTGTGGGCGGCGATACTGGCCTTGATGTACGGTGCCTGCATGTGGCTCGCATGGCGCCCCTTCAGGGCCGTCTTGCCCGATAGGCGACTGCTCATTGCGGCGGCTGCCGCCTTTCCGCCGTTCTGGTATCTGGTACTGCACGGACAAACCGCGATCGTGCCTCTGATGGCGTTTTGTCTTGGATGGCTCGCCCTCGAGCACCGTCGTCCCTTCTGGGCCGGGATGGCGCTCGGCCTCCTGCTGCTCAAGCCACAGTTTGCGCTGGTACTCGCGGTGCTCGTGTTGGTGTGTCGCGAGTGGTCCATGCTCGCCGGCGCCATCGTCAGCGTTGGCGTTCAAGTAGCTGCGACGATCGCGTTGCTGGGAGCGACCGTCCTGTGGGATTACGCGGCCGTGGTGATGAGCTTCGCGGAATTGCGCGCGCTACTCGAGCCCAAGCCGGAGCAGCTGCACTCGATATCCGCAGTGACGAACCGTCTCTCAGCTGACTGGGGGATGATCCTGTGGGCGCTGCTCTCGGCCGTGGTCATCGTCCAAACCGTTCGCGTATGGCGGTCGAGTGCGCCTGTCGCTCTGCGGACCGGGGTTCTGGTTCTGGCATCGGTGCTCGTCAACCCACACGTCTTCGTGTACGACGCGGTGGTCCTCGCGCCGGCTCTTGTATGGCTGGCGGCATGGGTCTATCGAGAAGGATCCACGCTCCAGATGACTAAATCTGTGTTCGTGCTCGCGGTCTATGGGCTAAGCCTGTCGCTCCTTGTCCCGAGTGGAGCGCTGATTCCAATCCAAATCTCGGTGCTTGTGCTCGTCGGTTTGTTGGCCGTGGTTAGCCGCGACTTGCTCTCTGCGCAGAACAGGAAACTCGAGCAACCAATGGCCGCGATCTCGCCAGCTTCCTGATTCAGTCTCGAATAGTCGCGCGCGTTCGCGCCGCGGTCACCACCGGCACGATTGCCAGCGATCGGCCGTCACTCGTCCATAGCCGTACAACCACCGGACGGTCAGCTGATGCGGAAGCCGCGACAACGCCGCTGATCGCAAGTCGTCGAGGTCGCGAGACGTCGATGCCCGGGTCGTCGATTTGTGCCTTGGCGCCCGCCTCGTCGATCACGACAAGACCGGACGCGTCCGCGCTGTCGACAAGGATTCGTCCGGCATCAAGGTCAACCACCGCAACGCGAGCGATCGGATCGTTACCGAGCTGCGGCAACTCAACGACGATGCGACCGTCGTCGAGCGATTGCGCCTGATACAAGCGCGTCGGCCGACTCCCGCGACGCATGCGAAACTCCCATCCCCCGAAGGCGGCCTGTGGCTCGAATTCGCGCACGAGCCAAGCGACCAGCGGTCGCGACGCCGTGTCTGGCGCCTTCATGAGAATCTCCATCCGGCGCGGATCCCACGCCACACAGAGCCGCCCTACTGGCGTCGCCGCTGCGCAGGATTCGCTCCTGCTGCGCCGCGTCGAAGAGGATCGGCCACAGCGTGGCGTTCAGCGTCGAAACTGGCGGAATACCGGTCCAGAAGTGAAGTGAATTGAGTCCAGGTGCGGTGAGGAATGCGTCACAGTGCTCACGCAGATTCGTCGTAAGCCACCAGTAGGTCGCCGCGTCGCGCTCGTTCACGCGCACAGCCTCGGCTCCGGACATCCGGAGCGGAACGCCGTCTGCGTAAAGACGCTGAACGCGGACAACGGTAGCGGCCGTCGACTACCACGGCGAGCGCCGCGAGCGTCGCTCGCCGACCAAGAGATCGCGGCGCGGTCGGCTGGACCTGACGGTGTACTTAGCTCTCGTTGAGCATCGGCCAACGTGACGAGCCCGATCGGCACGAAGAGCACGGTGCCCAGAACAATCTGCGTGCCATCGGGCATCGGATATGCCTGAAGCGCCATGAGAATCGCGGCGAACGCCAGGATGCGCCGCGCGGCTCGCTCGCCGCGTCGAGCGACGCGTCGCTGAGCACCAGCCAGGCGAGCGGCGGCGCTAACGCGAGGAGCAGGCCGTACGCTTTGGTGATCGAAAGCAGAAACATCATCAGCCCAAGCGCCAGCGCGATGTACGGCATCCAGCGACGGACCGCGACACTGCGTCGCCGACACACAGCCACGACCAGCCATAACGCTGCCCAGGCGGCAGCAAGACACGGCACTGGGAGCGGTCGCCAGAATACGGCGGGCAGCCGCAACGGCCAGACGAACAATCCGTCGAGCAGCGCGCGCAGCGATGTTCCCTCTGCAAGGATGGCGACAACCACGAGCATGGACACGATCGCGACGCCCGCGACATACGCGATCAACTCCCGCGTAGTGACGACACCCTCGCTTCGTCCGTCCTCCGAGCCAGCGAGCAACAGCCGCGAGCAATCCGCTCCATACGACGACGACCCAGGATCGCGATATCGGCTCGAAACAGGTCGCCAATACATGAGGCGCGGGCACCCCGCCAAGGCAACGCGCAACGACCTGACGAGGGATCTTCGCCACGGAGAACCTCGCAGACTCGTAACCAGGCCGAGTGTCATCGCGCCAGCCAGAAATGCCCCCACGTTCACCTTCGTGAGTGCGGTGACCGCTGCCAGCGCCCGCATGACCATTGTCGCCGGGATGCCCAGGCGGCCGTGCGCGACAAGCCGCCACATCGCGACTGCGACCGCGCCCATCACGCCCAGCAGGCACAACTCCTGCGGGTGCCCAGGCTCGAACGTCAGCTGCGTCAGGTGGAAGAAAGCGATGGCCGTTCCGATTGCGGTCAGCAGCGGGCGCCTCGTGAGCAGCCATACGGGAACACCTGCGAGCGCAGAGCAGCCGAGCCACACGACGAGAGTCATGACTCGCGTCGCATCATGCGTAACCGGGATCCCGACGATCCCGTGAAGGACCTGCTGCCACAAGTAGTAGGCAGGCCCGTACTGCGTGTAGACGTCGTCGTAGAGCGGAAGGCCCTGCAGGAACTGCTGGACCGTGACGAGGAGATAGCCTTCGTCGTCGTACTCCTGGAACTGGGCGAAGACGAGGCGATGGCCGATCCACGCCAGGACGCACAAGAGACCACGGGCAGAAAGTCCAGAAACCTAGCACTGCTTCGATTGGACCGACGCGGGTGTCGGAAGGGCCTCTGCCGTCGTGCCCGCGCGCATTCTGTTCACGAGTCTACTTCCACTGTGTCACCACTCAGGAATTCATCCACTATGATGGCCGTGTTGACGTCGCGAAGCCTTCGCCCACGCCTTGTACTTCTCGGCACAATGCGACGGCGGCAACGCCCCTGGAAAGGGCTAGACGATGATTGAGCATGAGGCAGGCCCGAACGGGTTGCTCGTCCTGATACCGATCTACAACGATTGGGACGCAGTTGGTCTGCTTCTCCCGGGTCTCGACCGGGTGTTGGCGGGCGCTGGCCTCGATCGCCGACGTTCTGCTCGTGGACGATGGGTCCACCATCCGACCGCCGACTCGGTGGCCCGCAGAAGGCTGGCGTGCCCTCGGTCGCATCGAGATGCTGTCGCTGCGCCGTAATGTCGGCCACCAGCGGGCGATTGCCATCGCGCTGGCGTTCGTCGAGCCAGACCTGACGCCCGATGTCGCTCGTTGTCATGGACGGCGACGGTGAAGACGCGCCGGAGGACATACCGCGTCTGCTCGCGTGTCTCCATCAAAAACCACGGGATTACGGTTGTGTTCGCGGAGCGCGCGAGGCGATCAGAGACGGCTGATGTTTCGCGTCTTCTACGCGCTGTACAGATGGGCCCACTGCTGCTGACTGGCATCCCGGTTCGCGTGGGGAACTTCAGCGTTATTCCATCCGTCTCAATTGCGAAGACTCGTGGTTGTCCGGAGCTCTGGAACCACTACGCCGCCGCGGTGTTCAAGGCGAGGTGCCGCGAGCGAGCGTCCCGACTGTGCGGGCGCCACGTCTCGAGGGCAGGTCGCGGATGAATTTCGTCGACCTCGTGACGCATGGGCTCTCCGCACTATCGGTCCACTCAGAGCTGATCGGCGTCAGGCTGCTCGTCGTGACCGCAGCTCTTGATCGGTGTGATGGCGTCGGGGCTCGTTGGTCGTCCTCGCGATTCGCTTTTTCACGAACCTGGCGATACCAGGGTGGACGTCCACCGTCGTGGGCCTTCTGTTGATACTTCTCTTCCAGGCTGCCGCCTTCGCCGTCATTCTTCGCGTTCCTCGTGCTCCACGCCCGCTCGCAGCCTACCTTTATTCCGCTTCGCGACTACGACTACTTCGTCGATCACTCGTCGACCTTCGTCGCGTCTGCACCCACGCACGTCGCTCGTCAATCGGGCAGAAGCGCGAACCCTGGATAGCGTGGAGACGTATTCCTACGTCGGCACAGAGCTCGAACTCTTCCAACACGCCACTCGGTGGAAGACCTACTACGGCGCGCCCTCCGGCCGTTTCATCGTCGGGGACGTGCTCGAAGTCGGGGCGGGACTGGGGGCGACGTCTCGCTTTCTCTGCGACGGCACGTCAGCGTTCATGGACGTGCCTGGAGCCAGACCCCGATCTTCACCGTCAGCTCGAGTCGAGCCTCGACGTCAACCCGCTGGCGTCTCCCGGACAGGCGTTGCTTGGAACTGTGGCTTCCCTGCCGATGGAGGAGCGGCTTCGACACCATCCTCTACGTAGACGTCCTCGAACACATCGAGGACGACCGCGGGGAGCTCGCCGGATCAGCGGCTCGCACTGCGCCCCGGAGGACACGTCGTGGTGCTAGCGCCGGCGCACCAAGCGCTCTACAGTCCTTTCGACAAGGCGATCGGACACTTCCGCCGCTACAGCAAACCATCGCTGCTCGCGGCCGCACCCGCGACACTGCGGCCTGTCGCGGCCTATTACCTGGACGCCGTCGGCATGGCCGCGTCGCTCGCAAACCGCTTGCTGCTGCGAGCATTCATGCCCACATACGACCAGATCATGTTCTGGGATCGCGTTCTCGTCCCTGCATCACGCGTCATCGACCCGATACTGGCCCATCGTCTCGGCAAGAGCGTTGTGGTGGTATGGACGCGACCGGCATCGCCGACCGGACCAGCCGGGTGATTGTGCTGCCCAGGCCCAGAAAGGAATCCAAGCCCGCGCAGACTTACGATTTTCTATCGACTACTCAAGCGTATAACGGCTTCAAAAATAGGTAGTTACAGCGTATTGGAGGCGGTCGGGCAGGCCCTCTCCTTGCTTCTGAAAATCGCCGAGGGGCGATTCCGCCTTTCTCCATCAAATGGGTGAGCCATCGATGAATCCCGACACGATCATCGTCGTGCCCTGTTACAACGAAGCGCGACGGCTTCCCGTGGGAACCTTTCGCGCGTTCGCAGCCGCCGATCCTCGGGTTCGTTTCCTATTTGTTGACGACGGGAGTATCGACAAGACACGGCACGTACTTTCGAGTCTGGCCGCCACAGCGCCAGATCGTTTTCAGACCATCGTGCAGCCTGCAAATCGCGGAAAGGCTGAGGCTGTCCGGGTTGGAATGTTGAACGCCTTCGCCGGCGGGGCTCGATATGCCGGGTATCGGGACGCCGACCTCGCCACGCCGCTCTCTGAGATTCCGCGGTTCATCGAGGTGCTCGATGCACACCCCGACCGTGATATCTGCTTCGGTGCGCGTGTCCAGTTGCTCGGCCGAGAAATACATCGAAGGCCCTTCCGACATTATGTCGGACGGCTGTTTGCGACGGCGGCATCACTAACCGTTCGTCTGCCTGTCTATGACACACAGTGCGGCGCCAAGCTCTTCCGCGTATCGCCGGCAACCCGGACGCTTTTCGCGGAGCCATTTCTCGGCAGATGGACGTTTGACGTTGAAATCATTGCCCGAATGACGCAGCAGTGCGCCGGCCAATCCCGCCGGCCGTATGACTTGATGTACGAGCTCCCTCTCGATGAATGGCGTGACATTGACGGCTCGAAGGTTCACGCGATGGATTTTTTTCTGTCGCTCATCGAGCTGGGCCGAATTCGTCGACGGTACGCGAGCAGCCCCCTCGTCACACGCCGATCCGGGAACACCGTCGAACATGAACACAGGGTCGAGATCCGTTAACCGCGATGCAGGATTGACGACCGCGTACCATCGCGGGATGCCTGGCCGCCTGTCGCGATCTCTGCGCGTCGGGTTGTTTCCCTTCCTCGCGGCACACGCGCTCTTTCCTGCGATGTGGCTGCTCAGCGTGTGGCGCAGGCCCCCCACAACAGGTGACTGGCACCATCTGAAGACGGTCGCCGATCATTTCGTGGCGGGAGATTGGTCCCGACTTTACGCGGTCGGCGAGCAGGCGCTGAACCCGAACTATTTCTGGCGTTACCCTCCATTCGCTCTGTACCTCGTCGCACCGCTGGCCTGGCTGCCCGAGATGTGGGCCTATTCCTTCCTGGTAGGCGTCGAAATCGTCGCGCTCGCGGCATCACTGTGGCTGCTTCGACGGCTGGAGCCGTTCCGCGAGATGCGTGCCGAATGGTTCCTTGCGATTGTGCTCTCGGCACCGATGCTCAGCACAATCGTCACGGGCCAAAGCAGCGCGCTGATCATGCTCTGTATTGTCGGCGCCGCAAGTTTGTGGACGCGAGGCAAGGTGACGCACGCGTGCGCCTTGCTTGGACTGCTCGCGATCAAACCGAACTGGGGCATCGTGTTCGGCTTGCTGGCCATCGTGCGTCGTGAATGGAAGGGGGCGACCGCGATGGCCGGTGTCGCGGCTCTGTTATGTGCGCTCTCACTCCCGCTCGGATTCCAGCTCTGGAAGGACTTCTTCGGCATCTCGGTGGGACACTCTTTCACGCTCGCGGGATATGAGCCGCAGAAGCTGATCACCCTCAGAAGCTTTCTGGAAGGAACCTTAGGTAAAGGAGACCTGACGCTGACCCTCTGGGCGATCGCGGCGGCCGCCTTGGTCGTCGTCGCCGTCCTCGCGTGGCGCGCGCCAGGTTCGCCACTTCGGTACCTTGGCGTCGGCGTGCTGCTCGTGGTCTCCGCGAATCCGTATGCATTTTTTTACGACGCGCTCGCGTTGGCTATTCCGGCGACCGTCTGGTGGGCCGAGCGTGACCGCTGGTCTCGAAAACCCTGGCTCATCGTCGGTGCGCTGATCGGGTTGATATGGTGCAGTGAGCAGTGGCTGTATTCCTGGGGCGTACTCGCCGGGGTTGCAGGCGTCCAATGGCGTCCACCGGTTTCGCTCGTTGGACTCGCAGCGTCTATCTGGCTGGTGCTCGCCGCGCGTCAAGCGATAAGACCATGCCCGAGTCCACGGACAGGACCGACGAGTTCTGCGAGGATTGAGGCCGCCTAGGCGTCCAGCGCTGCCCAGGTACAGAAAAGAGTTCGAGTACGTGCAGACTTTGATCCCATGTCCGCGTCGCCTGGCAGTAAACTCTTGTCGAATAGACGGTTGGAGTGCTCTCGACGTGAGATCGACCGGCCTGTAGATTGCTGTGGGGACGCTGCTTTGCTGAATACACACTTTGCGACCGCCGTAGTGATTGTGTCGATGTGCCTACTGCTATGCCCCACGCCCGCGCTGGCATATGTCGACCCGGGGAGCGGCGGCATGATGATGCAGCTCCTCCTGGGTGGCATGGCCGGAATCGTCGTGCTGTTTAGGTTGTACTGGCATAGGTTCACCACGTTCATCGGTGTCCGGAAGACCAACGCTGAGACCCGTGACCGCAGCCGACCGCTGAACCACCTCTCCCGATTGGCGGCATCGAGCCCGGCTCGTTTCGTGACCGTACTGCACGGGTCTTCTACAGAGACGGTTTGGTCTTTCGAGGGCTGACGACTTCCGCTCGCGAAGAGTGGGGGAGTGTCGCCGCAACATCCTTCTTCAAGCAGGCCATCGAGACTAGACAGATCATTGCGACCGAAGTTCTGAGTCCAGCCGCGGCTCGCGATGTGGATCCCTCACTGAATGGGCCGCCGTGCTTCGACATCAGACGCATTCCGTTCGTCACGTACCCGTACGAATGGTGCTTCGGCATGCTGAAGAACGCAGCCCTGCTGCAGTTCGAACTCCTGGAAGCCGCGCTCGTCAGAGGGAATCACGCTGAAGGATGCGACTCCATTCAACGTGCAATGGATCGGGTCGAGTCCCATTTTCATCGACGTCGCATCGTTCGTCAGATGGACGACCGGTGAGCCCTGGGCGGGTTATCGCCAGTTCTGCCGCATGTTCCTCTACCCCTTGTTTCTTCAGACGTACAAGGGGATCGCCGTTTCACCCGTGGCTCCGAGGCAGGCTCGACGGCATCAGCGCCGAGGAGTGCGCCCGGCTGATGTCGTCCCGTGACATATTGCGCCCTGGCGTTCTCAGCCACGTGATCGCACAAAGGCGGTTCGAACACCGGTACGCGGACACAGCCCGAGACATACGAAGGGAACTGCGCCAGGTACGATTTGGCAAACGTCTCATTTTGACGAATCTCGCTCGCATGAAGAAACTCGTGTCGCGTCTGATGTGGGCGCCGCCAACGTCAGCGTGGTCCGAGGTACGCATGCGAGAACAGCTATCGCCAGAACGAATCGATGGAAAAGGAACAATTCGTCGAAAACGTTCTCGCGTCGAAGAAGGCACGGATCGTGTGGGACCTAGGCTGCAACACCGGCCGGTTTGCGAACCTGGCCGCCCGGCACGCCGAGCATGTCGTCGCGATCGATTCTGACCATCAGTCCATCGAACGCTTTTACGGCGAGCTTCGTCGCAATGCCGTGCGCAACGTCCTTCCGCTCGTCATGGATGTCGCCGATCCATCTCCAGGCCTTGGTTGGCGAGGCACGGAACGGCAACCACTTCTTCAGCGGGGCCGACCAGACGTCGTGATGTGTCTTGCGCTGATCCATCACCTGGCAATCACATCGAATCTTCCGATTACCGATCTCGTCGATTGGTTCGCGGAAATCGGGGCCGATCTCGATCCTCGAATTTCCTACCTTGCACGATCCAATGGTGAAACGCCTTCTGCTTAACAAGGACGCGGTGTACAGCGACTACTGCGTTGAATACTTCGAGAAGGTCCTGGGCGTACGTTTCGACATTCGTAACAGGGTGAGTCTGTCCTCGGGTACGAGGATCCTGTACTACGCGACACCCAAGAACACCCCCTAGATGCACCACAAACGCTCGTCGGATCGAGGCCCGCAAACCGTGAACCGGGCGGGCTCACAGCCAGACGCGGTTCTTCTTTCGGTCGGCTGGGGTGCGCTCTGGGGCGTGGTACTCGGTTTCTGGTTTCTCGCGCCTGCTGTCATCGAGACTCACCGCCTGTGGCCGGAGAATCCGGCCCAGTGGGCGGTCTTCCTTGGCGCGATGTCTGTGATTTTTGGGGCACTCGGTGCCACGCTTGGATTCGTCGGTGGACTCGCGCTCCTGAGTATCGAGAAACTGACTGGCGCATTTCGGGAACGCACCTGGGCATATGGACTGTTCGGCGGGCCGACCCTTGCGGTTGCCTATGCTCTCCAGAGTGTCTTATCTCACGTGTCGAATTTCGGCCTGATCTGGGTGGAACAGAGAGCGGAGGCAGAGGCGATCCTCTTTATCGCTGTGTGTGTCACCACACTGGCCCTTCTCTGTCTCTTGTATCGGGCAATCACGACACGCGTCCACAAACAGCCACCCGCACTGCTTGGCTGCACACTGAGCGCGCTGGCTGTTGCCGGAGCGGCGGTGCTGGTCCAGCATTCACCGACCGTTCCCCAACGCGAAACAGATATTGGTCCGCTCCAAGCTGACCCGTCGAGGGAAGGAGACGTACCGCTGATCTTCATCGGGCTCGACGGCGGCTCCTGGCGAGTTCTGAAACCGGCGATGGAGAACGGATATGCGCCGACACTGCGTCGTCTCGCCGAACGGGGCATTACCGGAAACGTGGACGCGCTGTGGTCACCGTACCACTGGTCCGCTGCCGCCTGGGGATCGATTGTCACGGGTCAGCCACGCGATGCGACGGGCGTCTATGAAGCTCTAGCGGCACAAGCACCAGGGCTTCCCTTGTTTCAGGTGCCGCTCGAAGAAATCCTACGCTTGAATCCCATTTACAACGTTCGTGCATTGCTCGTGCAGAGCGGAGTCGTGTCGTTCATCCCACCTCCGCGTCCGTTGCTCAAGGCCAAGCCGATCTGGCAACTCCTCCACGAAGCGGGGGTCCGGTCGGCGGTCGTTCGACTACGCTTCACGTACCCGCCTCATGGACAGGCGGACGTCGTCGTGTCTGACTGGGTCGGACGCGATCAATGGGAAGGACTGGACGTCCGCAAGGAGGCAGTTCTCACGCCGGTCATACCCGAGCAACGGGCTGAAGAGCTCTTAGAGCCATTTCGTTCAGAGGGTCCGTCCGACCCGGACTGTTGGCCCGCCTTGTCCCAGGCCCACGTCCTGCCAAGCCCGGTGACATCGGGCTGGATCCGGTACACGAACTCGAAATCTCATCGGACATCGACAACCGCACGTTTGACGTCAGCGAGCGCATCGTGACGAGCGATCCAAAGCTGCCTTTCCTGGCCATCTACATCGGCGGCTTGGACCACGCGCAGCACGCGTTCTGGCAGTACCGCTTCCCGGACGACTTCACCGACCTGAGACCGGCACAGGCCGATATCGATCGTCTCGGACGCGTGCCTGATGAGTACGTTCGGTACCTCGATCAGCGGCTGCAGCGGCTATTGGGCCTGTACGAGAAGGAACCCAACGTCCTGATCGTTTCGGATCATGGGTTCGGACCTGCGTCCCTCGATGTGGGCTACCGCGGGTGGCACACCAGCGAAGGGATATTTGTCGTGTCGGGCCCGTCTGTCCGCGAAGTTCGCTCGTCTCTGCCCGTTTCGTACTACGACGTGGTCCCCACGATCGCGCGCCTGAAGGGCTTCCATCCCCCACAGGGTGTGAGCGGCAGATCCGTCGTATCCGATGCAGCCGGAGCGCGGCGCGACTGACCTGGGGAGCAGATTCGCCTAGCTCCGATGGTGCGTCGCCTCCGACAGTGCTACTGGCTGAAAATCCCGCGGGAAGCAGACTTTCTGGGACAACCAGTCAGCCTCATGGGGGACCTGGCCGCGCTGACGCAGTTCCACTCGCCATGACAGCGCCATAACTACCTTTTTATCAACATGATACGAACTTATTCCTGGTGATGGCTCGAGCCCGGCATTTGGCCGGGATACTGCACTAGAGCTTCGAAATCCAGCGGTTCGTTCATGCCAATAGGTGCAGCGCTTCGCCAGCCACAGATTCCGCGCCCGCGGGCCGTCGACGTCGACTCCAGGCGATCGCTCTGCGTCGACCTCGACGGGACGCTGATCGCGACCGATGTCCTGTGGGAATCGGTTCTCCTTCTCGTCAAGAACCATCCACATCTGATTCTCCGGATTCCGGTTTGGTTGCTGCGGGGCAAAGCGCATCTCAAGCGACAGCTCGCCAAGTGGGTCAGACCGAATCCGGCGACGCTGCCGTACAAGTCGGAGGTCCTTGATTTCGTCCGTGAAACACGGGCTTCCGGCCGCGAAACCGTACTTGCCACAGCTTCCGACGTGCTGGTCGCCAACGACATCGCGGCGCACCTGGGTTGCTTCAGTGGCGTAATCGCGAGTAACGGGATCACCAACCTTTCAGACGAACACAAGAGCGCTGCGCTCGTCAGTCGATTTGGCGTTGGCGGGTTCGACTATGTCGGTGACAGCCACGCGGACTTGACATCGTGGGCGTCGGCCCATCGCGCATTCTTGGTAGACCCGTCGCCACTGCTGCTGAAGCGTGCGTCCGCACGCGCGAGAGTGGAGCGCGTCTTCGCCGCGTCGAGACGCTGGCCAATGGCGGTGCTGAAGGCGCTTCGCGTTCACCAATGGGTGAAGAACCTCCTGGTGTTCGTCCCGCTCGTGATGGCGCACGAAATCCGGGACTCGCAGAAGTTGCTTGCTACGGCCGTCACGTTCCTCGTGTTCAGCCTACTTGCGTCCAGTGTCTACACCGCGAACGACCTGCTCGATCTCGAATCGGACAGACAACATCCTCGCAAGAAACGGCGGCCCTTCGCTGCGGGCGATCTCTCAATTCCGACAGGGGCCGGACTCTCCGCGGTATTGCTCTGCGCTGCCCTCGCGGTCGGCGTTCTCGCGCTGACTCCGCTTGCGTTCGCGTGTGTCGCTGCGTATGGAGCACTCTCGACGGCATATTCGTATCACCTCAAACGCTTTGTCGTCGTCGATGTCATGGTCCTGGCATCACTCTACGTCCTGCGCGTCGTTGCGGGTGGTCTCGCCGTCGATGTTCCTCTGTCGCATTGGTTCGTGGCATTCTCCATGTTCATTTTCCTCAGCCTCGCGCTGATGAAACGCCACGCCGAACTTACCCTGCTTGAAAGGCAAGGTAGAGCGGACGCTACCGGGCGGGGTTACGTTTCGCTGGACCGGGAATGGGTCGGGGCGACCGGAATCGCCAGTGGTTATCTCTCCGTACTCGTGCTCGCTCTTTACATTACGAGCGACGACGTCGAAGTACTGTATCGATGGCCCGCAATGCTTTGGCCGGTGTGTGTTGCGGTGCTTCTGTGGATCAGCCGCATGTGGGCGCTCGCCTACCGCGGTTCCATCGACGACGATCCCGTCGTTGTCACGCTGAAGGACCCTGCCAGCTACGCCGTCGGGGCACTGATTGCCATACTGATGTTCGTAGCTGCGTGGATGTAGCGTGGAAATCGCTGGCTGGGGACGCTTTCCTGTTGTCGCGGCCGAGGAGCGCCACTCCGAAGATCTCTTCCTCCTGACGAAACGTGCGCCGCTGACTCGCGGTGCCGGACGCGCTTACGGCGACGCTTCGTTGCCGAGTTCCCTGGACCCTGTCGCGAACACGACGTTGGCGAATCGGATTCTGGAATTTGACGCCACGACCGCAACACTTACAGCCGAAGCAGGCCTGTCGCTCGACGAGATTTATCGAATCTTCCTTCCACGCGGTTATTTCACTCCGGTATCGCCCGGCACGCGATTCGTCACGATTGGCGGCATGGTTGCCAGCGACGTGCACGGCAAAAACCATCATCGCGATGGGACTATCGGACAGCATGTTGATTCTCTGACGATGAGAGTCGCGACAGGGGACGTGGTCACATGCTCGAGGACCATCAATCCCGACCTGTTCCGCGCGACACTCGGTGGGATGGGGCTGACCGGTCACATCCTGCAAGTCAGGTTCAAGACTCGCGCGCGTGCCTTCCCCATGGATTGTCGCGGAGCGGGAACGCGTCGCCGACATCGACAGCTTCCTGGAGGCGCTCGAATCGGCCAGCCGTTCCTGGCCGATGACGGCCGGTTGGATCGACTGTCTGTCTACCGGCCCGCGAATGGGACGAGGCGTACTCTATCGCGGACGCTGGGCCAGCCGCGAGGAGGCGCCTGGCAGGTTTCCGGCCTTACGACAACCCATTCCCGTACCGTTCACGTTCCCGGAATTCGTCCTTTGGCCGCCCACCGTTCGCACGTTCAACGCCATCAACTATTGGAGGCACGTACCCCATGTTCGGCGAGGCGTGGTTCACCCCAAACGGTTCCTCTATCCATTGGACTCGATAGGGAATTGGAATCGAATGTACGGAAAACGCGGTTTCACTCAGTACCAGTGCGTGCTGCCCGCAGAGGCTGGGCCTGGCGCCGCAGAGCGGTTTCTGCGTGCTGCTCACACAGACGAGGGGGCGCATCCTTTCTGTGCGTTATCAAGGACTGTGGACCGCAGGGGATTGGGCTCTTGTCGTTCCCGAAATCGGGAGTTTCAATCGCGCTCGACATTCCCATGCGGGACGACGTCCAGTCACTCGTGGACGCGCTCAACGAAGTGGTGATCGCCGAAGGCGGTCGTATCTACCTGGCGAAAGACGCACTCACACGACCTCAGCATTTCCGGCGAATGGAGCCACGCCTCGATGAGTTTCTTCGCGTGCGTCGCAAGTGGGATCCCGCCGGCGATATCAGGAGCGCACAGTCCGTCCGCCTGTTCGGCTGGTAGCGAAATATGAACGCGGTCGTACTCGGGCGGAACAAAAGGGATGGGGCGCGCTCTCGCCAGACTCCTCGTCACGAACGGCCATCGTGTCTTTCTGCTTGGGCGAAACCTCGACGACCTCGAACGCAGCGCGCGTGACCTCGAGGTACGCAGCGGATCCCACGACAGCGTATCGTGTCGCGCTTTGCGATCTGGAACGGCCCGATACGTTCGCAAGCGCTCTCGATGCAGCCGTGAATAGGCTGGGAGCGGTCGATCTCGTCGTTGTGACTGCCGGCCTGTTTGCGAAGCAGGATGTGTTGGAGAACGACCTGAATCTCGCAGGTCGGCTGCTCGCGACCAATTTCGTAAACACGGTGCTCTTCTGCGAGCATGTGCGCCAGCGAGTATTCGCAGCGCGCGGCGGGGTACTTGTGCGTGTTCAGCTCGGTTGCCGGTGAGCGTGGGCGCAAACCCGTCGTTCTCTACGGCGCGGCCAAGAGTGGCCTTACCCGATACCTGGAAGGCTTGGATCACCGTTTTCATTCGGCCGGTCTGCGTGTGGTTTGTGTGAAGCCGGGCTTCGTCAGAACGTCGATGACGCAGGGTCTGAAAGAACCTCCCTTCAGCGGCGAACCAGAGCTGGTTGCCACACAGGTGTTGCGCGCGATTGAGAAGGGACAACCAGTGGTCTATGCCCCAAGCGTGTGGGCACTCATCATGCTGGTCGTCCGGTGGCTGCCACGATTCGTTCATGCGACGTGTGAGCTTCTGATCAACGCCTCATCGCGCACCGCGAGACCAAGTCGATCCTACTGCCACGGCCAGCAGCAGGCTGGGTCGACTAGACATCGCATCGTGAGGATTGTGTCAGGCGGTAGAGCGTAAACGACACAGGCGCGGGTTCAGCCGGCACTACATGCCGGACAACGGGAGTGGGGTTCCACCCGTACTCACGCAGGCCCTCGGTCAGCCGGAAATCCTCCTCCCAGATGCTGAACGCGACGTAGTAGTCCGGACGGCTTCGACAAGCGATCTGATGAACAGCCATCGGTCTGTCTTCGCCTCGGCTCGGCGCCGTCCAGCGCTGGTGTGACGGAATGGACGCCGGAGATTTCAACCCCACCATGTCCGTCAAATCCGCATGACTGAATTCGCTCAGATAGCCAGCATCATGTACCAGAACATGAACACCCGAAGGTTCGTGGGTGTTCAGCCAGGAGCCAATCTCGGCTTGAGCCGTCACCACAATCTCGACATTTCGCGCGATCATTTGCAGCTTGCTGGAGACGTTCGCGAGCGGCCACAACAGGCAGATGCCCAGGACGATCGGACCGAGCCCAGGCCGGTGTGGACGCCCCGCCCACGCCGCCAGGCCTGCAACCATGATCGGTACCATCAGTGGATGGAGATAGCGGTAGTCATTGTGCGTGATGACGTTCGGGCCAGCCACGATTACACCGCATAGAAAAAGGCCCATTGCCACCAGGACGGGCCGATCCGACCGTTGTTGCCAGGCCCACCGGAGGCCCATCGTGGAGAGGCCGACCTGAAGCAGGAACCAAGGCGACAGCCACAGGAGCGCCAGAAGCATCTTCTTCCAGAGCGGCAACGCGGCGAAGCCGAAGAATGCAATCTTGGCGGCGACGGTGTTCGGTAGCGGGCTTCCGATCGCGAGCTGGTAGCTCAGCACGCAAGGCAGAACGGCTAGCGCGATCAGGACGCTATCGCGCACGAACGTCTTGCGTCGAGAGACGGCAATCGTGAGCGTGAGCAGGCCGAGATCTGGACGAATCCACGGCAGGAAACCGGCCATGAGCGGAACACGCCGCCCTCCGGGCGGATCCGTGTCCAGCCAGGTACAGCAGCCACATGACCGCCGCCATTGCCCATACCGTCTCCTGCCCGCTGCTCAAGTGGCCGATCGTTCCGCCAAGCGACGCCGCGATGGTCATGCACGCGAGACGACCCGACGTCGAAGTGGTGCGATGAACGATCAATGTGGCCGCGCCAGCCAGATACGCGACCGTACCGAGCCACGCCACGAGCTCTGTCGCCCATACAGGCGAGGACACGAGCATGAACGCGCGAAGCATCAGGATATGAATCAGGCTCGTCGCACCTGTAAGCGGTGGGACACCTGGATATGCCGGATCGTTGACTTCAAACAGATGCCGCGCCGCGTGCAGGGCGATGTACGTGTCGTCGGTGGTAAAAACGGGCGGACCGCCGTACCAGAGGCGCAGGCCGATCGCGAGCGTCAGAGGGAAGGCGGCAAGCATCAGCCTGCTGCGATTGTCCCCTGAAATAGCAGGCCAACTGACGCGCCGGACCAATGGAAAGGAGACGGTCGCGAAATCCACCGACCTCAACGATGCCCTCCGTTCAAACAACAGTCAAGTCGTCGAGGCGACGTTCGATGGTGCACGTGGATTCGGCGGGACCTGCTTACACGCGATCTCACGTTTCTTCACGCGGTCGCGTTCACCGCTCTCGGTGTTTGCGCCTGGGCGACCAGCGTCGCATCTCGTCCGCCAGTTCTAATCCTCGAATCTGCGATGACACTGCCCCACAAGAACAGAGTCGTCCAAAGATAAATCGAGCCGAGGGTCAACCCGACCAATGGCGAATCGGTCCCTTGCATTGCCCCGACGTACGGAACGATCAGCCCGGGAACGGCGAGCAGCGCCAGCGCGTCACGTAATCTCGAGATTCGGAATCTCGACGATTGATACAGTCCTGCCGCCGGACCGACGATTAACCAAAGGTAGTAAACCCAGCCGAGAGGCGAGACGAGTTGGGCGGTCAACAAGAGAATGGCGAATATACGATCGACGCACCCATGTAGGTTTCGCTGCAGCTCGCGAAATGAGACGCCCACTACCGCGAGCGACAGCATCGTCGTGATCGGCTTGATCAGCCACGGACTGGACGCGGCCGGCGTGTAAAAGGGACTTTCATCGAATGCCCGGCTGACCAGCGCCGCCAGCGAGCCGTTCATCGGTGCCCACGTCCAGTCTACTGACGACATCGCGGCCAGCCAGTTGGAGTAGGCGGCCCACCCGAAGACTGCAAGCCCTGCGACAGCGCACAAGGTGCCAGACACCACCATGGTGACAACCGGTCTTATGTCGCGGCGAAGAATCAGATAAATCAGAAATATTCCGAGAAAGGGCTTGACGCTTGCGCACGCGCCCAGAAGTGCGGCGCACTTGTTCCAATCCCCGTGGCGGGCCGCGATCCAGGCGAAGGTTACAGGCAGCAGCAGGAGGAACGTGAGCTGGCCCGTCACGACAATACCGCCCGTGGCCGAACAGAGAATGATTGCGACGCGCACCCCACATGATCCGTTCACCCGTCCACTCGATGCGCAGTTCTCGCGCAACAGCGCGGAGGCTCAGGAACAGGGCGATGAGGTTCACCACGGCCCATAGCACCAACGCACTCATGGGGCCGAGAACGGCGAACGGAAGTATGAGCAAATGGAAGTGCGGCGGGTTCATGTTGAGGAACTGCCGCGATTCGGTCTCGCTGACGGGAATCTCGGTTGCCGGACTGGCCCCGTACATGTCCCGGCCATCCAGGAACAAACTCGCGGAATAGTAGAACTTGCCGAAGTCATTCATGTGCAGGTCGCGCACCATGTAAACGGCAAGCAGAACGTAGAACAGCAGCCAGGCCATGCACAGCACGACGACCACAGTGGTTGTACCCGCACGTAGTAACCGCCTACATGCAGCCCTACTCGCACCGTCCGATTGCTTCCGGAGCTTAATCGCCGTCAGCCGCCGGCTTGGTCGCCACATAATCACAACTCGGGGCGTAGGTGTTCGAGCGCTGGGACGACATCGAATCGAGCCGCGTACCGGGACGGTGACTCTCCCCGATGGTCGATCCGGGCCGGGTCGACGACACCGAGAAATCGCGACGCCGAGCGGAGATAGTCGATCTTTGCCGGATCAAGTCCGATAACTCTGGCACACGTGGCGTCCACCGCCACGAGATCGCTCCCCATCGCGACGAAGCCCAACGCGCGCGGTCGGCCCATGATCGGCCCGTCGCCTTCCATGGCCGTGACGGCATCGACGATGGTGAAGTGCGGCCGAATGGTCGAGACGAGATCGACGATGGAGTTCTGAATTCCATGGAGGTGCAGCACATTCTTCGGCCAGCCGTAGACCGCGCCCGGCACGGTGCCGAAGAGATTCTTCATGCTGCACGTCATTCCCGCCCAGTGATGCGTCTTGAGCTTCGGCATCGAGATGATGAAGTCCGACTGCAGTAATTCGACGGGCAAGGCGAGCTCGCGCAGACCGGTAAACCAGCTTCTCAAGCGGACCATTTGGACGTCGTCGTGATTGAGATCCACGAAGCGAATTCGCTGCTCGCGCAACTGGTCCGACAGGCCCGTTGCCGCAAGGAGATATTCGATATCCCTGCGATGTCCGGGGCCTTCTCCGATAACCACCTCCGCCGCACCTGCACGGCGGCAGGCGATTGCAGTTCCCGCTACGAGGTGTGGGTGCGTGTTGATTGCCGTGCCCGGCTCGTACTCGACCATGTTCGGCTTCAGGAACACGCGCCGACCCGATACGTTCGCTCCGAGCTCTCGAAACCCTCTGAATACCAAATCAGCAAAGTCGGTGGTGTAATCGCCTGCCGGAAACAGCCCCACTGACGACCGCTCGGGAATGGTGAAGCTGCCGGCGTCGTAGGGCCGCCACAGGCACGCCGGCGCGAGCAGTGGCAGTGACACCGCCGCCAGAAAATGACGACGCGACAATTGCGTTCGGACGGCGTCGTGATTGGACGGCTTCATGCGGCGGTGCCCAACGTGAATGCTCCGAGTGGCCCGTCGCTGAGCGCATACAGCGCCATACTCATCCCGAGCAGGTCGTCGCCGTAGCCTGCTGACAAATGCCGGTCGAGGATCAGCTGCGTGAGCTGCTGTTCTGGCACGCTCGTAGGACGACGGTAAACACGAAGACAGATGAGTGCGAGTGACAGGGCTACAGCCGATCGCTCGGACAGAACGTCCCGCTCCAGTTGTTCCAGTCCACGGACGACAACGGGCTCGTTCCGTCGATCGTGCAGCGCGAGCAGCGCGAGGGCTGTCGTAGGCACATACGGCAGGAGATCCTTCCCGTAGACGTTCGCGTTGCCGTAGTTCCACCCGCCACCCCGGCAGGCGCGATCGTTCAGCACCTGTTCACCGACACGAACGCGCTCCACTGCGTCGGGGTACGGTCCGCGTGCGAGACGCTGTTTCAGAAGCAGCACGCACCAGGCAGTCGGCTCGACCCAACTGAAGGTGCCGTCGATCCACGACCATGCCTGGAGACTGTTGTCTTGCCTGATCGCGGGATCGGGCTGAAGAGCGGCGCCCTTCGAGCCAATCAGCGATCGAACAATCGTTTCCGCGTGTGGACCGGTTGAAACGGACTGCAGGAGCGTCAGCGCAGCGATTGCGTTGAACGCATGATTTGGCGGTGCACCCGCCACGTCAATCAACCAGTTGTTGTGGCGCGGCCACCGGCCGAGCACGTCCAGATTCGGTTGTTGCGAGTTCGTCTGCGAGAGCGCGAGCAGCGCCCAGCATGTGGGCTCGATGCGGCTGCGCTTGCCGGGATGATACGGCCAGCCTCCGTCGGCATTTCGCGCCCGCCGCAGTGTCGCGGACAAGTCCGCGCGAAGTCGTGGCGGATCTGACGTACTCGAGGACACACCATCCCCCGAAACGCCCCTCGGTCGGTCTTGCATCGCTCAGATCGCGCGACTTCCCACAAAAAGAGGGGGGCTGACGGCTGACGCACCGGACGTCAGCCCCTAGGTCAGAAAGGGCTGAAGTCTACGAACCGCCGCCGCCGCCGAGACCGCCTGAAGCGGAATTAACCCACGAACCCATATCGGAATACCAGCCATTGAGCTCGGTCCCGAGAAGGGTTGCGCCAAGCAGCGCGCCAATAGACACAAACGATCCCAGTAGCAGGTACTCAATCAGGTCCTGGCCCTGATCGTCACGAATAAAACGAGCCAACATCTCGAACTCCTCTTCTGTTTCTGTGTATTGTCAGCACGCTGCACTGCCAGCGCGCATTCCCTAAGGTCGCCTACTTGGAACCGGATCACTCGAAACTACGAGCCGCCGCCGCCGCCGAGACCCGTCGAAGCGGAGTCCACCCAAGCACCCATATCCGAATACCAGCCATTGAGCTCGGTCCCGAGGAGGGTTGCGCCAAGCAGCGCGCCGATGGACACAAACGAGCCGAGCAGCAGGTACTCAATCAAGTCCTGGCCCTGATCGTCACGAATGAAACGAGCGAACATGTCGAACTCCTCTGTTGTGTGTTATCCGCACGCTGCATGCCAGCGCACACCGCAAACGCGGCGTAGTTGAGCAACGCCATTGCCACTTCTATATCGGCGCCGTTAGAGTCTGATGATGTTGCAGAATCTAAAGTACTTACACCGCGTACGCCGATGCCAGCACGATGGTACGGGCATTCTTCCTCGCTTTTTGTCACCATGTGCCGGAGAGATCAGTCTGGTCCGAACAAGGATTCGGGAATGGTTTTAGGATCCCGTCAGGAACGTAACAGATGGACCTTGCGCGGCGCGATCACTGAAAATTTTCGGAATAAAGAGCTCCGTCTGGTTGACTCCTGCTGGTGGCTGCTTCGAGGCCGCCACCAGGTGCGCGTTGGACAAGTCCTTTCAGACCGTCAATTTAGCCGTTGTTGCGCACTCTATTTCCGACAGTGCACGGTTGCTGCAAGTCTGGATTCTTGCCCGACTCCAATGAACGACAACGTGTTGTCCGTGCTGATCCCGGCGTTCAACGAAGAACAGACGATCATCCCCGTTCTCCTGAGGGTGATCGCCCTCGGTCCGTTATTGAAGGAAATCATTGTCATTGACGACGGATCGCGAGACCGCACACCGGAGCTGGTCCAGGATTTCGCCGCATGCCACCCGCTGGTTCGGTTCCACCGGCTGTCGAAGAACAGCGGGAAAACGGCCGCGATACAACGCGCGCTTGATATGGCCACCGGCGCGATCATCATCGTCCAGGACGCCGACCTCGAATGCGATCCGGCGGAAATCCCTGATGTCGTGGCGCCCATCCTGGCCGGGCAGGCTGATGTGGTATACGGAAGCCGGTTCCTGGTGAGGCGAGCTGCCAGGGTGCAGTATTTCTCGCACTATCTCGCCAACACGGCGCTGACCTTCTTCTCAAACCTCCTCACCAATCGCAACATGACCGACATCGAAACCTGCTACAAGGCGTTCAGAGCAGGGGTCATCAAGCCGTTGCGTCTAACCAGCCGGGGCTTCGGAATGGAGGTCGAGATCACCGCCCTGGTGACGAAGAGCCGGGCTCGAATCCACGAGGTTCCGATCTCCTACGACAGCCGGAGCTACGAAGAGGGAAAGAAGATCGGAGTTTCAGACGGGGTAATGGCGGGCCTCTACATCCTGTACTACAACCTCGTCGCTCCGCGCCTGCCCCAGGGGCGGCGGTACGTCGCTGAAGTCAACAGATTTCTTGCCGCGGAGCGCTACGGGCGCGCACCCGCTGTCGTCGCGACGGCTGGAACGGCCGCGTGATCCGGCCGTCGACGATGCGTCTGCACGCAAAGTTCAGCGACGACGACCTGATATCGATCCTCATCTTCATCGTGCTCGCGGCGTTTGCGTGCATGTTGCCCGCGCAGAACGATACTTTTCTGCACCTGCGCTCCGGGATGCACATGTGGCAGACCGGTTCGTTCCTTCTCACCGAGCCGTTTTCGCACACGGCATACGGAGCCGAGCTGCACAATCATTGGTGGCTGACCCAATTGGTCTTCTACGGCGTCCATTCGCTCGGTGGCCCCTTTCTGCTGACACTCTTTGCCGGAGCATGCGCTCTGGCTGCCGTCGCCGGCTCATGGCGGCTGGTCCGAGGACCGTGGGACGTTCGCGCCGTGCTGCTCGCGTGGCTAGTCATCACAACGGCGCCATCCTGGTCGATTCGCCCACAAGTCGTCAGCCTGTTGCTGCTTATGATCGTTCTGCATCTCGTCGCGCGCAACCGTCTGTGGTGGCTGCCTCTTGTATGTGTGGTCTGGGGTAACGCCCACGGCCTCGTCATCTTCGGTGTCGCCATGGCCGGCGCCGTGCTGCTGGAGGCGCTGCTCTGGTCGCGCCATGAGATTAGGCGCGCAGCACTCATTGTCGCGGCGTGCGTCGCGGCGCCCACGATCTCCCCGTTGGGCTGGAATTACTGGCCGCAGATCCTCTCGACGGTATCGCTGGCGCGCGAACTTCAAATCCAGGAATACCAGATGCCGCTGCGCCCGCAGGACCTTCCCGTTCTGGGCTGGTCTGGGCGCCTTGATCGTCTTGGCGATCCTGCAGCGCCGACGTCTCTCTGCGCTCGAGCGTGCGGACCGGATCCTCCTGCTGGGAGCACTTGTCCTGGCGCTGGCCGCAGTCACAACGGCCCGCAACGTGGCGTTTTTTGCGCGTCGTGGCCGCGCCCGCGCTATCGCGCGTATGGGCCGCTCGCCAGACGGTGGTCGCGCCCGCGGGGCGACGTTTCCGGCCCCTCGGTGCGCTCGGGTGGGGCCTGTGCCTGATGGTCGCGGTGGGAAGCGCGGTCATGGTGTTCCAGCGATGGAGCGACCCGGGCGCCCGCCTTGGCTGGGAACCCGTGTCGAAGGAGGCGCTCGGGGCACTTCGAGAATGTCCAGATCGGCTCTTCAACGAAATGCTGGATGGTGGATACCTGATTTGGTCGTTACCCAGTCATCGAGTGTTCGTTGACGGTCGTATGGAGGCGTATCCCCCCGAAGTCCTCCGTGCCAGCCGGCAGGCCGACCTTTTCGGCGACTACGAGGCCGTTTTCCGGGACTACGGTATCAACTGCGCCATCGTGACGACCGGAACACCGCTCTATACGAAGCTGGCAGCCGACCGATCGATGACGAGGACGTTCGCGGACGCCAATAGAGCTGTCTTCGTGAGGGAGACGTCGTCTCCCGAGAGCGTCGCCGGGCATCGCTAAATAGCCGGCCGTGACGGCCCGTGCGAGACGCGAAATAGCGAAGGCAGGGAACCCTCAGCATTAAGTCTGCCGAAGAGCAAACAAACGTCCAGGGCTGAACGCGATATTTGCGAATATCAAACACGCGGTTCAGGCACGGACTGTGCAGTTGTATAACTGTCTCGGTTTACACCGCTCGTAAGTATTGTTCCCAGGCTGGGTGAAGCCTGGTCGCCGAGGCAGGAGCCTTCCATGGTCACTTCGCTATCCGAACTTTGTGCTCGCGTGAACGCCGTAACGTCCCTTGTCGTCCAGGTCGACAGGCGGCAGGCTGCCGACCGCCGTAAAACGGGGCGCGGCGGCCGACGCGCCGACGACGTCAACCCTGCAGTCGATCCGCTCGACATGCGATCCGTGGCCATCCGCAGGGCGATGGTCGCTTCGCATTTACCTTCAGTGTCCGTGCACGACACGGCTCACGCGGACGCCGCATACATGGTGACCGCTCGTCCAATTGATTCAGCGGCGCGCGGGCTCGCAACGGCTGCAGGACGCCGGCCCGAGTAACCCCGCTTCGGATCTTCACGAGTGATTACGCTCGAATATCCACCTAGGGTTCGCGTCGAATGGTTTCTCGCCGCGGCCCGGGTGGGCCTGGCGGGCGGCGCGCTGATCGCCGTCCCCGCCGACGTACCAACGCCTGCGGTTCACAGCGTCGTCATCGCGTACCTCGCCTACAGCTTCAGTGTCCTCGCGCTCGTCTGGTCGCCTGTCAAGTTCGGCCGCGGCTGGGAAACGTCGCTTCACGTTGTAGACCTCGCGGCGTTCTCGGCGCTGATGGTGGCAACAGGGGGCGCCACGAGCCCGTTTTTCATCACGCTCATTTTCCTTCTCGTCTCCGCGACCATACGCTGGCAAGTGCGCGGAACGTTGTGGACGGCAGCTGCTGCAGCCATAGCGTTTGAAGCGGCTAACCTCTATTCATCGACATTCGGGAACGGCGCGCTGGTGAGTATCGGTGAATTCCTGATTCGACTCATCTACCTGATCATCGTCGGCGCCCTGCTCGCATACCTCGGTGCCCACCACCGCAAGTACCACGACGAGCTTGGACGGCTGGCCACGTGGCCGCGCACGATGTCGCGCGAGCCGTATGCCGTTCTTTCGGAAATCATGTCGAAGGCCGGCGACCTGATGAATGCGCCGAGAATCGTGCTCGTGTGGAGCGACTCGGAAGAAGCAGCCGTCAACGTCGCGTGGACAGCAGACGAACGCGTGATGTGGAAGGAAGAACCGTCCGACTCCTACGGTGCGGTTGTTGCCTCCACACTCGTCGGGCGCACGTTTCAGACCGGCAATGCGGCGAGCGAGCGAAGCCGCGTCGTTGTGCTCACGCGCGGACGGTTCCTTCGGCGGCGCTGCCGCCCCATCGACGAACGGCTGCGGGCACAATTCAACATGCGGGCGGTGCAGTCCTGGCCGCTCGACGGCGAGCTGGTCCGCGGCCGCATCTTCTGCCTCGATAAGCCAGCTCCGTCGCTCGATGAGCTGACCATGGGCGAGTTCGTGGCGCGCCTCGCGACATCGCGCCTCGACGGACTCTACTTGTTAAGCCGCCTTCAGGAGACCAGGGCGCTCGAGGAGCGCGTGCGCGTGGCGCGTGACCTTCACGACAGCCTCCTGCAGTCGCAGGCCGGCGCAGCGCTGCACTTACTGGCCGCGCGGCGGCTGCTCGAGCGCGATCCGACCGCCGGTAAGCAGCGGCTCGAGGAAGTTCAGCAGCAGCTCGAGCACGGCGAGCTCGAGATGAGGGCGTTCATTCGCGACCTGCGGCCGGCGCGCCGGCCGGCGACGGAGGCGGCCCGTGTGGGACTCCGCGAACGAGTGCAGAATCACGCCGGCCTCATCGAGCGGCAGTGGAACATCCGGGTCGCTCTGAATATCGACGAGGCGGCCGAGCAGCTTGGCGCCAAGGTCACGGGCGACATTTACCGGCTGATACACGAAGGCCTCGTGAATGCGGCGCGCCATGCGGATGCCTCGATCATTCGCGTCCACCTTTCCGTTGTCGATGGCCGCGTGCATCTCTCGATTGCCGACGACGGCAAAGGATTTCCGTTCACGGGCACCTACGACCTCGAGTGGCTCGAACGCATGGACCAGGGGCCCGTCACGCTGCGCGAGCGCGTTGCTGCACTGCAGGGCGAGCTCACACTTACTTCATCGAAGCAGGCCGGCAGCGAGCTCCTCATCACCGTACCCCTTGCCACCGCCTGACCCGCCATGCCGATGAATCTGGTCCTCGTGGACGACCATCCGCTGATGCTCGCAGGACTGGAGCAGCTTCTTCGCGCCGAGCCGGAGTTCGAGATCCTCGCAACGTGCTCCTCGGTTGCAGAAGGCTGGGACGCCGTCACGAGGTACCAGCCCGACGTCGTGATACTCGACCTGAAGCTCGGTGAAGGTGACGGTTTGAGTCTGCTGAGCCGCTTGAAGCCGGGCGAACGGCCCGCCGTCGTCGTGCTCACCGCAGCAGAAGACGAAAATATCTGGCTCAAGGCCGCGCAACTCGGTGCCCGAGGCGTCGTGCTCAAGGCGACGGCACCGCGTGTGATCGAGGATTGCCTCCGCGCAGTACATCGAGGCGAGACACTGGCTCACCGTGGGCGGGATCGATTTGTCGACTCGGCTGGCGCAGCGCAAAGCGGCTGAAGCGGAGCTCGAGACTTCGTTGACGCCGCGCGAGCTCGAAGTGGTGCGGCTGGTCGCGCTCGGCGCCGAGAATCAGGAGATTTCAGATCGCCTGGCTATCAGCGTCGGAACCGTCAAGATTCACCTGCACCACGTGTACGACAAGCTGCGGCTGTCAGGGCGTCAGGCGCTGATGCGACTGCTGCAAGACAAAGGTACTGAGCTGGCGCGCCGTTACTGGCGCGCCACCATCAACTGAAAATCCTCGTACCGCATCGAGATCCGCTGCTGGAATGCGGCGGCGAAGTCCACCCCCGCGCGCCAGGTCCTGCAGCAGCTGCACCACCGCGGGCGCTCCTCGCAGATCGATCATGCGCTGAACCGCGCGTGCACTGAAGGCGTAGGCCACTGCCGCGTCGACGGCCGAGAGGTCTGAAGAAGCTGCCGTGCAGATCCGCGCAGCGGCGGCCGTGACTCTCGAGCGCGCCAGCACGCGCTCGGCGTTCCAGGCCGCCCGGTTCGAACACTTCTGGCCAGCCCTTCGTTGAGCCATATCGGCACGTTGCGTCCCCCAAGCATCGCCACCACCGCGTGGACGAACTCGTGAGACAGCACGCGATCGAGCCGGTCGCCCTGCTCGAAGGCGCCGCGCACCGGCAGGCGGATGCGGCCGTCGTAGGCTGCAGCGGTCCAGTCCGGCAGGCGTGTGACGTCGCGGAACTGTTCCGTGGTGTAAAGGACGACGGTGATCGGCCTTGGGGGATAGGCGGTCAGCGCCGACGCCGACCCGCCAGTACGCCGGCTCAAGACGTTCGACGATACGGCGCGCGAGCGCTTCGTCCGCGGGTCCTTCGAAGAGCACGCTGAAATGGGCGCCGCGAGACTCGTAGAACCTGTCCTGCAGCGCGTTTCCTTGCGCCACTCCGCGAGCCGCTCTTCCAGCTGCCGCGTGTCCGGCGATCGCTTCAACGCAGATTCGTACGTGGCGATCGCCTCCTTGATGCGCCCTTCGCGATACTGCAGTTCGCCGAGCATCAGCGAAGATCCCACGAAGCGGGATCCAGCTTGAGGCTCCGCTCGAACCAGGCCTCCGCCTGATCGTTCTGCCCGAGCATGAACGCGGCGAGGCCGACGCCGAAGGACAGCCCTGGATCGCGCGGCGCCAGCTTGACGGCCGCCGCGAACGCCTCCAGCGCATCGCCGAAGCGTTTCTCCTCGAGAGCTGCCGTCCCTTCGTTGGCCAGCGTGTCGACATCCCGCGGCGTGCGCTGTGCGGCGACACGTGACCGGCAGGACCAGTATCACGGCTGCCAACACGACGCGGCGATCGCAATGACATGGTGAGTGTGGTCGTGCAAGAACGGCACCCGCAATATAGCGCCATGCGGGCGCTCCACGCACGGTGAAGTCTCGATCCCGGGCCGACAAAAGCCCGACGCCGATTTACATCCGCACTCTCGATCCGAGCGGGACTCCGACCGCACGATCCGGATCCCGACCCACCTTCTGAGGCCTGCGCGGAAGAAAGGCTTCTCGCTTCGACGCTTTCGTGCGCCTCGAACTGCACAGCGAATCGCTGAGATAGCCGGGACACGTCCATTGCCCTGCATACCGTCGGCTCGATCTCACTCCGGTCACGACGGATCGAACTGCCAAGTGGTGCTGTTCCCCCCGCACACGTGCGCGGCAGCGTCACGCGAAGGAGAGAGAAGCACGTGATTCGACGACTCGGATTCGGCCTCGCGATCATCGCGCTCGTATCGGGCGCCGGCCTGCTGCTGCGCGCCGAGCCGCCGCAGGCAGTCGGGACGTGGGCGTCCATCGGCGCCTCGCCAGAGAATCGCGTCGGCGCCGCCGCGGTGGCGCTGCCCGACGGTCGCACCCTCATTGCCGGCGGCCTGGCCGACGGCATCCCCACCGACGCCGTCGTCGTCTTCGATCCGGCTGACAGCTCGTTCGCCACAGCGGGACAGCTTCTCGACCCGCGTACCGGCCATACCGCGACACTCCTCGAGGACGGCCGCGTCGCTCATCGCCGGAGGCACGGTCAACGATCTTCTGACCGGCGACCTCGAAATCTTCGATCCTGTCGACCGGAACATCGGCGCTCGTGGCGACGATGACGCGAGCTGCGCAGCGGCCATGCGGCGGCGCGGCTTCGGCGACGGTACGGTGCTCATTGCGGGCGGCACGGGCACGGACGGCGTGCTGCAGACCGCCGAGATCTTCGATCCGGCGACCGGCACTGTGCTCGTTGACGGCTGCTCCGCTGCAGAGCGTCGCGCGCACCGGTGCATCGGCGACGACGCTCATCGATGGACGCGTGCTGATTGCCGGCGGCAGCAACGGCAGCCAGGACCTGGCGTCGGCCGAGATCTACAACCCGTCGTCGCAGTCGTTCCAGCCGACCGACACGAATCTGGACGGCGCCGCGCAGCGGCCACACGGCGGTGCTGCTGCCGCACAACAACAGCGTGCTGATTGCGGGCGGCACGTCGAACGGTGTGCCGCTGGCGACGGCGGATCTGTTCCTGCCCGCGCAGTTCCCCGATCCGTTCTCGTACGGCATGGGACAGTTTGCGCCGACCGGCGAGATGGCGGCGCCGCGCTCGGGTGCAGCGGGCGGCCCGCACGTCGAGGGCTACGCGTTCGTCGTCGGCGGCGGCGCACCCGATGCCGAGGTCTACCGCTTCGCGACGATCAAGACCGACAAGGACGACTACGCGCCGGGCGAGACGGCCGTCATCACCGGGCTCAGGCTGGCAGCCGAACGAGGAAGTGACGCTGCTCTTCCAGGAGGATCCCGCGGTTCACGACGACTACGTGCTGACGGTGACCGCCGACGGCGAGGGGAACATCTACCACGACCAGTGGGCGCCGGAAGCAGCACGACCTGAACGTGCGGTTCTACCTGATGGCGATCGGGTCAACAGTCAGGGCGCCGCGCGCAGACGACGTTCACCGACAGCGTCGGCCTCACCATCAACAACCCGGCGCGTATGGCATCGAACGGGTGAAGTGCCTGGAGGATTCAACGTTTCCGGGGTCGCCGGAACCTACACCTGCACTCCTGGCAGCGGCGGGAACAACTGCACCTCGGTCACAAATCTCACAACTTACGGTCAGCGGGTCCACGGGGTCGAAGGTATTGACCGGATTGGCGAATAATGCGAACGGTGTCGCGTGGGGGCCTGTAACTCTCGAGTTCCGGACTGCTCCGGGACTTAATCAGTTCACCATTCCAGCGGCCGACGGCAGGTACGCCGTTACGGCAACGTTGAACTCTTCGCCAAATTCGCCCAACCCGGCTACGAGGAACAATTACTTCGGCGTCGACAACACGGCTCCAACAACAAGCATCCTATGTAACAACGTCGCTTGCGCGAACCCCTACAACGCCAACGTCCAGGTGAAGCTCTCCGCGAACGACGGTCCGGCTTCAAACGGATCAGGCGTCGCCTCAACTATCTATTGCGTTGATACAGCTGATGTCTGTGTCCCCGGAACCACATATCCCGGTGGTCCCGGCTTCACTGTTCCGTTTGTCGCTGGCACGACTTCCTACGTTCGCTACCGCAGCACGGACACCGTAGGGAACGGCGAAACGACGAAATCGCAGCCAATCGTATTCGCCGCAGCCAACACCGCGCCCGTGGCGATCGATGACTCGGCGACGGTGCACGAGGACTCGGTCAATGACGTCATCGACGTCCTGGCCAATGACACGGATGCGGACAACGTGTCGCCTGCGCTACCAAATGCGGGCTTGACAGTGGTGGCCGTGGGATCTGCGAGTAATGGCTCGGCATCGCTGCTTGCCGGTATGGTCAGCGTACACGCCCAACGCTAACTACTGTGGTCCGGACAGTTTCACGTATACCGTCAGCGACAACGGCACATCGAGTGCGGGTCACATCGATCAAGGAGCGGTCTCGATAGACGTCACGTGCATCAACGACGTACCCAGCTTCACCGCGGGGGGCAACGTCACAGTGCTCGAGGATTCCGGCGCATACTCGGCCGCCTGGGCGACTGGAATCAGCGCAGGCCCGTCCAATGAATCGGGCCAGACACTGAACTTCATTGTCAGCAACAACAACCCCTCGTTGTTCTCGGTTCAGCCGGCGGTCACCCCAAGTGGCGTCTTGAGCTTTACGCCGGCGCCCAATGCAGCGGGGAATGCCACCGTCGATGTGCAAATCCACGATAACGGTGGGACGGCGAACAACGGCGTGGACACAAGTGTGAAGCAGACCTTCACCATCACCGTAACCGGCGTGAACGACGAGCCAAGTTTCACCGGCGGCGGTAACGTAACGGTGCTCGAGGATTCAGGGGCCTATTCGGCGGCTTGGGCGACGGCGATCGATGACGGCGACCAGGAAGCGAATCAGACACTGACGTTCCACCTCAGCAATGACAACAACGCGCTGTTTTCCGCGCAGCCGGCCATCAGCAGCATGGGCACGTTGACCTTCACACCGGCCGCAAACGCGAACGGCTCGGCCGTGGTCAGCGTCTATCTGACCGACGACGGTGGGACCAATACCGGTGACGACACGTCACCGACACAGACCTTCACGATTTTTGTGACCGCAGTGAACGACGCCCCGAGCTTTACCAAGGGTGGCGATGTGACCGTCGCTGAAGATTCCGGAGGCTACTCTGCAGCAGGCTGGGCAACCGGGATAAGCGCGGGTCCAGCGGATGAATCGTTGCAGGCGCTGGATTTCATCGTCAGCAACGACAATCCGTCGTTGTTCCTGGTGCAGCCCGCAGTCGCCGCCAACGGCACGCTGACCTTCACACCCGCTGCCGATGAGAACGGAACCGCAACTGTCACCGTGCGGCTCCATGATGACGGTGGGACGGCCAACTTCGGTGTGGACACGAGTGCCCCGCAGACCTTTACCATCGACGTGACCGCCGTCAACGACGACCCGGATGCGGTGGATGACAGTGGATCCGTGCCCGAGGATGACGCGACGGGCGTTCTTGTGGATGTGCCTGCGAACGACACGAAAGGGCCGGCCAACGAAAGCGGACAGACGCTGACGATCACGTCCGGTTGAGCACGCCGAGCCACGGGACGGCCGTAGTGGAAGCCGGCAAGATCCGGTACAAGCCAACCGACGCGAACTACTTCGGACCGGACAGCTTCACCTACACGATTCGAGACAACGGGCAGACCAACGGCGTCGATGACTTCAAGACCGACATGGCGACCGTGAACATCACGGTGACGCCAGTCAACGACGCACCTGCCAACCTGTCATTGAATCTGTCGAGCGGGTCGATCAACGAGAATACCTCGACGACGCTGAGCGGGTCGTTCACTGACGTCGAGGCGACCGATTCGCACACAGTGGAAATCAACTGGGGCGACAGCAGCGCAACGACAACGTTGAGTTTGGGCGCCGGAGTCCTGACGATTCCGTCGACGTCGCATACCTATCTCGACGACAATCCGACCGGCACAACGTCCGACTCCTACACTATCAGTGTGACGGTGACCGATAACGGAAAGTCCGGGTCGCCGCTCGTAAACGACTTCAAGTTCACGACGGGCAGCACCAGTGTGACCGTGAACAACGTCGCGCCCACCAAGACGGCAAACCCGTTCACGTTTGACCCGTACACCGGTGTGGCGAGTGCCGGTGTCTCGTTCTCTGACCAAGGCTGGCTCGACCTGGTCTCAGCGACGTGGACGGGCATCACCGGCACTACCGGTCCGATTGGGCCTGGTTTGGCTGGACCGGCGCTGACAGGAACATTTACCGCAACCCAAACATTCACCGGCTGCGTCGCCAGCGCTATCAGCGTGCGCGTCAGCGATGACGACACCGGGTACTTCGACCACACGTTCGCTGCGGCGAACAGCCTCGGTACTTATACCGCGGCGTTCCTGGCGCCCATCAAGGACGGCGTACGCAACGTAGTAAAGCACGGCAATGTCGTTCCGGTGAAAGTGGAGATTCGTGATTGCCACGGGAACCTCGTGACGAACAGGACCTTGTCGATCGTTCTCTACGCGGGCATGAGCAGCCCTACGGAGGTCGCGGAGGGTGACTTGGTTATCGCAAGCTCGGTGTCGTCCGCGGATAGCGGCAACACCATGCGCTTGGCTGACGGGCATTACATGTATAACCTGGCAACCAAGCCGCTCACGCTCGGGTTCCCTTACACCATTTGGATCAAGGATGGCACGATGACGGTCGCGACCGCGGTCATCACGACGAAGAAGTAGTCGTATTCCTGACGAGAGGAGAGGTCGGATGTCCCGATCTCTCGGGACCGTCCTGCTTCCAGGGGATACGAGCGAATATGCGGGAGACCGATAAGAGACCACGCTTCACTGATGTCATCGTCGCCGTGGTTCTTGCCGCCATCGCCGGAGCCTGCACCACATCATCGCCGCCGTCGGGGTCATCGACGACAACGCAGGCGCGAGCAATCTGTCGGCACTTGTGTCAGATGCCGCAAGCGACGTTCTGCGACGCCGCCGACTCGCTGCTGTCCGAGTTGGGCCTTGCGCGCGCCAGCGGTGACGATGCCGCAAAGCCCGCTCCCGTCACACCGCCGGTGCCCACGCGGATGCCCCGGCGAAACCGCGCTGCGGTGGTCGCGCCGGCACCGGTTCCCGAGCCACCCGACGCCAGCCCATCCCCCGCGGAGGTGACCGCGGCGGCCGCCGTTGAGCCGATCGCCGAGCCGATCGCGGTCGAGTTGCCGCCGGCGGTAGCCCCGTCGATTGTCTACACACAGACGGACCAGAACGTCGAACCGCCACGATTGCTTTCCCGTCCTCTTCCGAGACGGATCCCGTCAGGCGGATCCGACGTCGCGACAGTTGAAGTCGTCATCTCCCCCGACGGTGGGGTCGAACGAGTCAGACTGACCTCCGAGCCCCGGCGACTGGTCGATGTGATGGAATTGAGCGCCGCCAAGGCGTGGCAATTCGACCCGGCACTGAAGGACGGAACTCCCGTGCGCTACCGTCTCGAACTGACGACCTCCGCCCCCCCGCCCAAGTAGCAGGCGGGCCCATTGCGCAGCGGACGCCGGTGCGGATGGCCCCCGCGCCACGACGACACAGAGTCCTGAGGCAGAATTGGAGGGTCCTGTCCGGGCATATCGATCCAGGAGTTGACATGTTCACAGCCGCTCTGTTCGTGGTTCTCAGCCTCATTGCCGCACCCGCCTTTGCGCAGGCGCCGTACGTCGGCGCTGCCGTCGGCATGGATGTCGCGCGTTTCGATCACGTCGAATTCCCCGGCAGTGGTGATTTCGACGCCAGCGGCGAGGCCGTCGCTTTTTCACTGCACCTCGGAACCCCCATCGGACAAAACTGGGGCGTCGAGCTCGGGTTCACGTACCCCTCCGAGATCGAGCGCGAGAACAGCCAGGGATTCCCGATTCCGCTGCTGGCCGCCGCGTCGCTGGCGGGCATTGGTGCTGGTGTCGCGGTTCCCCCAGGCGGAAACCTTACTTTTCCGGCGTTCGAGGCGAGCACCGAAATCGAGCGGCGCAACATGACGCTCGACACGGTGGCCTGGTTCGCGCAGTCTGTCGGCAGCCGTGTGAACCTCGTCTACCTCGGAGGCGTTGCCTTCAACCGCGTCGTCGAGGAAATCACCTTCCGGTTCAACCGGCGTCCGCTCGGCCTCATAGTGCCGACCTCAACCCGCACCGTGTCTTACGATGTCGGTCCTGTGGTGGGCATGGAAGCCCGCATCGGGCTCACCGATCACGTGCGGCTCGTGCCCGGCATCAGGCTCCAGGGCGTGGGCGGCACCACCACCCAGGGAGGATGGCTGCTCCGTCCTTCAGCGGGACTTGCGTGGCAATTCTGAGAATCGAAGATCTCAGATCGGCCATTCTGAAATTGCAGATCTCAGATCGATCGATTGACGACTGTTGATGAGTTTTGACTGCCGAACGTTCGAATTGATTGACGATTCGAGGAATTCGCGATTTGGGCGTTAATCGAAACTGAGTTCCGTCAATCTACAATCGTCCATCGGCAACAATCGACAATCGACCAATCTTCAATCTGCAATTGCCGATTTATTCGTCGGACAGTAACTCGCGAAGAACCGGCTCGAGCCGGTCCGCGATGATCCCGTAACCCTGCTCATTGGGATGGATCGTGTCGGACATCAGGTCTCCGTGCCCGATGATGCCGCCAAGGATATCCGGTACGAGCGCGGCCGTCGTCTGGCGCGCGAGTGATTCGTATCGCGGAGCGTAAGGATCGCTGAGCAGGCCCACGCTGACGCCGACCAGCAGCACCGCCGCCCCGCGGCTGCGAATCTCGTCCACGATCGTCGTCAGGTTCGCGAACGTCTCCTCGATCGGCACGCGCCGTAAGTAGTCGTTCCCTCCAAGCAGGACGATCGCGATTCGCGGGTCGCGGGAGAGTACGTCACTGTCGAGGCGTGCAAGCGCTGCGCGCGTCGTGTCACCGCTGTGGCCCGCATTGATGATCGGCACGCCGACGCGTTCGGACAGAACCGACACGAAGTCACGACCGGATGGGGCGCCGCGCCCAGCGACGAGGCTGTCGCCAAACGCAACTACCGTGGTGCCGGCAGTCGGTCTTGCCGCCCGCGGATTTCCGGGCCAGCAGGACCACGGGCTCGCCAGCAGGCCGAGAGCGACGGCGATCGCGAGCGCGCGAAACGAACGCATGTTCAAAAGGAACACCTTCACGGCACTGAGCATACCGAAGCGAGTAGGCCGTAGCTGAACGCAGTAGGCAGTAGGCAGGCCACGGATTTACGAAGTGACGGACTAACTGAGCAACCGCAGGTAGATGTCCAGCCGTAGGACGAGCTGGCGGTTCAATTCGTAGATACTCCGTCGGTACTACGTGACCGTTCCCTGTTCGTTGAGCAGTCGCCGCAGCTCGCGAACGATGTTCTCGAGATTGCACGGCTTCGTCATCACGCGCGTGATGCCGGCCTGGCGAATCCGTTCAGGGTTGGCGAGGTAGTCGGGATAGCCGGTGATCGCCACGATCGGCACGTCCTTCGTGGTGACCGACGCGCGAAGCGCGCGGCAGAATTCGAAGCCGTCCATCCCTGGCACTGCGAGATCGGTGATCACGGCGTCGGGATGAAGCGTCTGCGCCTTTTCGAACGCCTGAAACCCGTTGTGCGCTTCGACGGTGCGGAAGCCCGAGTCCGTCAAGTACTCCTTGTACAGCATCCGCGTGCTCTGATCGTCTTCGACGATGAGGACCAGCGGCTGCGTGCGGGGGGAGTCTTCGCCGGCAGCGTCGCCAAACACCATATGCACAACATTAGTCCTGCGCCGCGAAAGGCTGCAAGGATCCGCCCCCCAAGCCCAGCAATAGACGGTGCTACGTGTGCATACGAGTCCAGGCGGCTGTGCGCAGCGCGCGGCCACTGGCCGCTGCAGCGCGCAGGTCGTCTAACGTGTCGACGTCGCTGAGGACCTGCAGCTGATGGACGCGGAAGCCGGCGATCGCCGCGGTTTCTATCGTGCTCGCGAAAACCCGATCGCTCCCCCACTCGATGCCGGTGAATACATCTGGTACTCGACGCGAGGCGATCAGGTAATAGCCGCCATCAGAAGCCGGGCCGAGCACGAGCGCATCGCGGTCGTGCGCGAGCACATCGAACGTTTCGGCGATCGTGTCGGGAACGATGTGCGGAAGATCGGAGCCGATGAGCGCGACGGCCTTTGCGCCCTCACGAAACAATGTCGCCATCACTGCCTGCATCCGCGCGCCGAGGTCCCCTTCGATTTGAGGCATTACATCCAGCGAGGCTGCGCGTGGCGTCGGTGAGCTCGTCGACTGCCGGCTCGCGTCGCTGACGATCGCGCGGACCTCATCGCACGCCGATCCGGGCGTCACGGCGATCACGCGCCGCAGTGCAGGCAGGGCGGCCCCGTCGAGTGTGTCGAGCAGCAGGCATCGCAGCAGCTCGGCATCCGGCTGCATCCCGAGTGCCTGAAACAGGCGACTCTTTCCTCCCGAGGAGGGCGCCCTGGTCAGGACGGCGAGAATCGCGCCCGCAATGTCCACCATGCGCGAAACCCGAGGAGCACGCTCAACGCAAGCGCCCACAGCCGCGGCTCGCGGAAGTCCGCCTTGACCACCCACCAGAAATGGATGATGGCCGTGAGCGCCGCAAGGTAGACGAGTCGATGAAGCTGCGTCCACTTGCGGCCGAGCCGCCGTATCCAGCCCGCCGTCGACGTGATCGGCCAGCGGAAGGAGCAGCAGAAACGTTGTCATGCCCAGCGTGATGAACGGCCGCTTGACAATGTCATCAGCCATGCTCGCCCAAGTCGAAGAACCAGTCGAGCACCGACCAGGTGAGCATGTGCAGGCACGCATAGAAGAACGCAAACAGCCCGAGCATGCGCCGCAGCTTGATCAGCTCGTTGCGCGCGGTGATCCGCCGCAGCGGCGTAACGGTCAGCGTCAGGATGAGAAACGTGAGCGCCGTTGTACCGGTGGTGTCGGTGATGAAGTCGATGGGATTCGGGCCGGTGTCGCCCGTGAATACCCAGTAGACGAGCGCAACCGCTGGAATGAGCGCGGCAGCGAAGATGACCCTTCGGAAGATGACGAACGACTTCAATAGTTCCGGCGGAGATCCAACCCCGAATACAGGCTCGCCGCCTGATCGTAGCCGTTGAACATGAGCGTCTTCTTGCGGAAGAACTCGCCCAGACGACGTTCGCTCGCCTGACTCCAGCGCGGATGGTCCACGGTCGGGTTCACGTTGGCGTAGAAGCCGTACTCGCGCGGGTTGGCAATCTCCCAGGAGGTGCGCGGCTGCTTATCGGTAAACCGGATGCGAACGATCGACTTGATGCCTTTGAACCCGTACTTCCACGGCACGACGAGACGAATCGGCGCGCCATTCTGGTTCGGCAGCACCTCGCCGTACAAACCGACGGCGAGAATCGACAGCGGATGCATGGCTTCATCCATCCGCAATCCCTCGACATACGGCCATTCGAGTACCGGCAGGCGCTGCCCAGGCATCTGCTTGATGTCGAGCAGCGTGGTGAATTCCACGAACTTGGCGCTCGGCTGCGGTTCGAGCCGCTTGATCACGTCGGCAAGCGGGAACCCGACCCACGGAATGACCATCGACCACGCTTCGACGCACCGAAGCCGATAGATTCGCTCCTCGAGCGCATGCGGCTTGATGAAGCTGTCGATGTCGATTGTGGCCGGCGTCTTGACGAGCCCTTCCACCTTGATCGTCCAGGGCCGCGTCACGAATTTCTGCGCGTTCCGCTGTGGGTCGTCCTTATCGGTCCCGAACTCGTAGAAATTGTTGTATCCGGCGATGTCCTCGTAGGGATTGGCCTTTTCGGTCGTGCTGAGCGGACTTTTCTTGACATTCGGAAGCTTTGCACGCCCCTGCGCCTGCGCGCGCGCTCCACCGAACGGGGACAACGCAACCGCTGCGCCTGCCGCCGCGCCCGCCGCCGCCTGGATGAACTCACGGCGGCGCAGGTACACCGACTTGGGCGTGACGTCCGAGTAGCGGAGATCGGCGGCCTTGCGGATAAGCATGAAGCAATTATAGGCCAATCACAATTGGGGTCAATGGGTTAACGGGCAACGGTGCGACACTACGACCTGCCAGCACCAGCTGCCGGCTACCAGCTACCAGCCAGCCCACATGCCTCCCCTGGTGACCGTCGTGATTCCCGTGCTCCGAGACACGGAGGCAGCGAAGGGGCTGCTGGCTGCTGTGCCGGTCACCCCCGAGGTCGAGATCATCGTTGTCGATGGGGGCCATGACGAGGACCTGGACCGGTACGTGCGGACGCGTCCCGGCGCACGTCTGGTCCGGACTACCGCAGGCCGAGGCCATCAGATGAACGTTGGTGCAGCCGCCGGTTCCGGGGAATGGCTGCTCTTTCTCCATGCCGATTCACGGCTGCCGACAGATTGGCTCGGGGCCTTTCGGGCGCTCGGTGATGGTGTCGTCGGCGGCTGGTTCCGCTTCGCCCTCGATGACGATGCGTGGCAGGCCAGAGTCCTCGAGCGCCTGGTGTCCTGGCGCGTGCGCCTGTTCCGCCTGCCCTACGGCGACCAGGGGCTGTTTCTCCGGCGTCGGCAGTTTCAACAGATGGGCGGATATAGGGAACTTCCCCTGTTCGAGGACGTTGAGTTCGTCCGGCAGCTCACCCGCATGCACGAGGTTGTGGAATTGCCCCTGGCCCTGCGAACATCATCCAGACGCTGGCGGCGTGACGGGTGGATCCGCCGGAGCGCCCGCAACGTGACCTTATTGATGATGTATTTCGCCGGCGTATCGCCCGCCTGGCTGGAGCGTCGGTACCGGAGCGGCCGACGCGGGTGAGTGCGAACCATCCGTCGCAGACCCACGCGGCGCCCCGTACCAGCAATAACTTTGGGTTCAAGGCTCGTACCAGGAAATGTTGGGCCAATGACGGTCGAGCTTGAGAGCCGCGTCGTGGTAGCCTCACTGCGAATGGCTTCTGAACTGAGCAATTTTCCGCGGGCGTTTTCGCTGGCCGTGCACGAGTTGCGGACACCTATAACTGTCGCGTCGGGCTATCTCCGGATGCTGCTCCGCGAACAAGCGGGACCGCTGACGGATCGCCAGCGTCAGATGCTCGAGGAGGCAGATCGCTCGTGCGCCCGCATCGGCGCACTTATTTCGGAAATGAGTGAGCTTGGGAAGCTCGAGGCCGGCGAGCTGTCGATTCCAGGCGTGACGTTCGACCTGGCCGCGCTTGCAGCGGAGCTGGCGAGCAACATGCATGAAGGGGACGACCGGGGGATCCGCCTCGAGGTCCGGACGTCCACAGCCGTCAATGTGGCCGGCGATCGGACGCGAATCGCGACCGCGCTCAGAGCGTTGATTCAGGCCTCTCTGCGAGAGCGGGCGGAACCCGGCACGATCATCGTGGAATGCACGACGCTCTCGGATATCGATCGCACGTGGGCAGTGGTCGCCATCGGCGACGAGGCCATCATGCCGTGGCTCCTGGAGGGCGTGCGTTCAACGCCTTCTCCGCCGTTCGACGAATGGCGAGGCGGTCTCGGCCTCGCCCTTCCGGTGGGACGACGGGTGATCGAGGCGCACGGTGGTGCGGTCTGGTCGGCACCTGCGCCGCGTCCGCGCGCCGGTTCCGCGCTGCGGCTTCCCTCAGTGCAATGATTGAGGGTATGTACCAATGAATGAGGGTACGTAGTGTCCGGCTTTAGCCGGACCCGGACCTGACAGTTCGACGATCCAGGGGTAAGGACACACAATGGCCACAGTGGCTCGCGCGCCTTCAGATTCCGCACCCGTCGTAGACGGTCGGCGCCCTTCGATTGCCGTTGTCGATGACGACTCCGGCTTCGCGGGTTACCTCCGTACGTTTCTGGCGTTGCGGGGCTACGACGTGCGCGCCTATTCGCGTGGCGACGAAATCATCGCGGCGATCAAGCAGGGTGAGCCGCCCGATATCGTGCTGCTCGACGTTGCCATGCCCGGGATGGACGGGCTGCAGACGCTGAAAGCGCTGAAAACCGCGCGCCCCGAAGTGCAGGTGATCATGCTGTCGGGACGCGAACAGGCGCAGATCATCGTCGAAGCCGTGCGGCTTGGCGCGGCGGACTATGTCGTCAAGCCGGGCGACCCTGAAGGCCTCGGCGAGATCGCGCTCGACTCGGCTATCAAGCAGGCGATGGAGCGCACCCGGCTCGTCGACGAGCTGACCAGTCTCCGTCGGCAGCTGAACGACGACCAGGATCAGGCGTTTCTCGCATGGGGCGACAGCCCGGCCATGCGCCAGGTTGCACACATCATCGAGCAGGTTGCCGATAGCGACGTCACGGTTCTCATCCGCGGCGAGAGCGGCGTCGGCAAGGAGCTCGTCGCGCGCGCCATCCACCAGCGATCGACGCGCAAGAACAAGCCGTTCGTCAAGGTGAATTGCGCGGCGCTCCCCGCGGAGCTCCTCGAAAGCGAGCTGTTCGGGCACGAGAGAGGCGCGTTCACGGGCGCCGCAACGACGCGCATCGGCAAGTTCGAGCAGGCGAACTTCGGCACGATCTTCCTCGACGAGATCGGCGAAATGAAGCCGCCGCTCCAGGCGAAGCTGCTGCACGTGCTCCAGGATGCGGAGTTCACGAAGCTCGGAAGCAACAAGAAGATCGAGGTCGACGTACGCGTCGTGACGGCGACAAATCGCGACCTCGAAGCGATGATGCTCCGCGGCCAGTTCCGCGAGGATCTGTATTACCGGCTCAAGGTGATCGAGGCCGTCGTGCCGCCGCTCCGTGAGCGTCGCGACGAAATCAACCAGCTCATCGACTTCTTCATCACCAAGTATTCGCGCCGCTACAACCGGCCGATGCGCGCCATCTCGGACGAACTGCGCAGCAGATTTCTTGAATACGAGTGGCCCGGAAATATTCGCGAGCTCGAGAACATGATCAAGCGCTTCGTCATCCTGCAGGACGAGCAGCTCGTGCTTCGCGAATTGACCAAGCCACGGCCGGTTGGCCCGGTCAGCATGACGCCGCCCGTGGGCGCGGTTCCCGCGTCGGAGCAGCTGGCGCCGCCGCCTTTCCAGTCGCCGCATGCCGCGGTTCCGCCAGACGCCGACACTGACGACGAGGATGAGGACGAGGGTGGCGCCGTTCCGCCGTCCGATGGCCGGCGTCTCGTCGATGTCGCCCGCGAGGCGGCGCTCAACGCCGAGCGCACAATCATCTCGGACACGCTGAAGCAGGTGCATTGGAACCGCCGCAAGGCCGCGCAACTGCTTGGCGTCAGCTACAAGACCCTGCTCAACAAGATCAAGGAAACGGGGCTCGAACGGCCGTAGGTAAGGTTTTTCCAACTTTTCCCCAAGTACGCTCCCGAACTACCGTCCTCTTCCCGGAAATTTCCCTGCTGGCACTTCGATTGCTCGACAAACCGCATTCTGGCCGGGCTCAGCATTCCGGCGGTTTGAAAGGACATCGAATCAAATGGGGGAAAAGCCGCGCGTTCTGATCGTTGACGACGATCCGGCGGTGTGCGGGATGCTCCGCACGTTTCTCGGTGCACGTGGCTACAACACGATCACCGCCGCGAGCGCCGACGAGGCCCTCCAGCGGTTTCACGGCAATCATCCGGACGCCGTCCTGCTGGATATCGTGATTCCCGGGAGCATGGACGGTCTGGGCACGCTGGCAGCTCTCAAGAAAATCGCTCCCGACGTGCCGGTCATCGCGATCTCCGGGCAGGGACACGCGAACACGGTCGTGCAGGCGATGAAGCTTGGCGCATACGACTTCGTCTGCAAGCCGTTCGAGGATCACGAAATCGAAATGCTCCTCGCCAGCACCATGAAGCAGCGGCAGCTCAGCCGCGAAGTCGCCACATTGCGTGAGCAGGTCAAAGAACAGTCGCGGTACACCATGCTGTTCGGCGGCGGCGAGCATATGGCTGAAGTGCGCGATCTGATCGAGCGGGTCGCCGATACGGACGTGACCGTGCTTATTCGCGGCGAAAGCGGCACCGGCAAAGAGATCGTGGCGCATGCGCTGCACGAGCGATCCGTACGGCACGACAAGCCGTTTGTGAAAGTGAACTGCGCCGCACTCCCGACGGAGCTCCTGGAATCGGAGCTGTTCGGCTTCGAGAAGGGTGCCTTCACGGGCGCCATTCAGCAGAAGCCTGGCAAATTCGAGCACGCGAACGAAGGGACGATCTTTCTCGACGAAATCGGTGACATGAGCGTCCCGCTGCAGGCGAAGCTCCTGCAGGTGCTGCAGGATGGCGAGTTCTCACGTCTCGGCGGCAAGAACGACGTGCAGGTAGATGTGCGCGTGATCACCGCAACCAACCGTGATCTGGAGACCGCCGTCGCCTCGGGCGAATTTCGCGAAGACCTCTACTTCCGGCTGAACGTCCTGACGATCTCGTTGCCACCGCTGCGCGAGCGCCGCGAAGAAGTGCCTTTGCTCGCCGAGCACTTTCTGAAGAAGTACGCCATCCAGTACAACAAGCCGCCCGTGGCGATCAGCCCGGAGCTCTCGCGTCATTTCATGGAATACAACTGGCCAGGGAACGTGCGGGAGCTCGAGAACATGATCAAGAGGATGGTGGTGCTCGGGAGCGAAACGCCGATCCTGACCGAACTGCGGCAATGCGTCTCGTCGGTTGCGGCACGAGCCGCCGCTGCCATTGCGCAGCCGTCGCTTGTATCGCAGGTCGCAGCTTCGGCGACCTATCCCGCTGCTGCGATGAGCGCAGGCGACTTGCCGGCCGCGGCGGTTGCATCAGCCGCTCCTGCGGCGTCAGAGGCGATCGATTCCCGCAGCGACTCAATGCGCGGGCGCACAGACCGATGGCGCTGTCAGCATTTCGCTCAAGGACGTCGCACGCGCGGCCGCCCGCGAGGCCGAGCGTGAGCTGATTCTTCGCATGCTGAACCGGACTCGGTGGAATCGGAAGGAGGCGGCCGAGAATCTCGGGATCAGCTACAAGGCGCTGCTCTACAAGATCAAGGAAAACGGTCTGGACAAGGTCTCGTAGCCGCCGGGGAGACACAGACACTTGCGCGCGCACGCGGCGGTCGAGCGGGGACTCGGAATCGAGTGGCTTTCCACGCCCGCCGACCTCCAGTCTGTGGAGATGGCGTGGCGCGCCCTCGAGACAGCCGTCGCGCATCGAACCCACGTATCGACATTCGACTTCCTGTTCACCTGGTACAAACACTATGCGGGCGAATATGGCGGCACGCCGCTCATAGGACTCGCGTGGGATGGCAGCGATCTGGCTGCCGTGGCCCCACTGACCGTGCGGCGCGGCAGTCTCGGCAGAATTCCGGTCACCCGGATCGATTTCGCTCCGAACGACTCAATTGCCGGTGAATTCCTCGTTCGAAACGATCGGCTGGATGCGCTCTCTGCGCTGCTCGACTCACTCGTGCGGACCGTGCGATTCGACGTGATCTGCCTCAACGGGTTCGAGCCGGAATCGCCGACACTTCACGCGCTGCAGACACTCGGTCGAGCGAGCCGGCTCTCGACCTACCTGGAGGAACACGCGTACGCGATGGTCGATCTCAGCGAGGGGTACGACCGCTACCAGGCGAACCTCACCGGCAACACGCGGCGCAAGGTCAACCAGAGGACGCGCAGGATTGAGGCGATGGGTGCCGCCGTCGATGGCGTGCTCGTGACGAGCTCAGACGACATCGACCAGCAAATCCGGCGGATGATTGCCATCAACGAAGCGAGCTACAAGCTCGAGGGGCGGCCACTTGCCACCCATCATCGCGAATTCCTCGCAGAAGTCACCCGCCGGTTCGCCGCGCGAAACATGCTGAGCCTCCCGATCCTGTCGATCGGCGGGCGCGACGCCGCCTACATCCTGGGCGTCGTCGAACGTGGCTCTTTCTACGATGTGACGCTGGCGTACGACGAATCGTTCGCGTCGCTCGGCCCCGGCGTGTTCCTCATGCAGCGCACGCTGCAAGCCCTGGCCAGTGCCGACGTGCACACCGTGATCTCACACGGCGCGCACGACTACAAACGGCACTGGGCCACCGCGTTCGTGCCGCAGCGTCGAATGTTTCTCTTCTCACCGCGCCCGTTTGCCGCCGCCGCCCGCCTCGTTCGCTTTCACCTGCAGCCGCTTTGGCAGCAGGCAGTAGGCAGTAGGCAGTAGGCAGTAGGCAGTTCACAGCCTTCCACCTCCGCCAAGGCTCCGGCGAGACTCGCCGAGGCGCAACGAAGGCGGCTACGACGGCCAGTGCTTCATGTCGCCTGCAGGCTTGGTGCCTGGAGCCGCTGCCTACCGCCTACTCCGCTCCAGCTGCTCCCGAGCTCCGCCATATTCGCTTCTCTCATGTGACTCGCGGTTCAGGACTTTTCGGAAAGGCGATGGAACATCGCGCACACGCTGCGCATTCGTGCCAACCATCGCTAAACGCGCACGGCGGGGCGAAAACATGCGATTTTCGCGGCGTTTTCACCCGGTTCTCATGCGCCATGCCACCTGTGAACGCTTATTGCACTTCAGCGGCGTCGGAAGTGAGCCGTTTCCGAGAAACGGTTCCCGTACACGACGAGCGACGAATGACGTGCACGACAAGCAAGCGTGCACAAAAGGGGGCGAAGCCTGATGAACGCCGAATCGTGGTACGCGATCTGGACTCGCAGCCACTGCGAACGGCTCGTCGAGCAGCAGCTCACGGCGCGCGGCTTTTCGCCGTTCCTTCCTGAGGTCGCAACCGCCCGACAGAACGCACGGCGCGCCCCGCGCAACCACGGCAAGGCCGCGATGTTTCCGGGGTATCTGTTCGTTCGCGATGCGATGACCAAGGAGCGGTACGTCGAGATGCTCGGCGTGCGCGGCATCGTGCGGGTGCTCGAGGACGGGTGGACGCGGCTGACGCCAGTTCCCGAATCGGACATCGATGCGATCCGCCACATCGTCGAATCCGGCGTCGCGGTTTTTCCTCATCCACTCCTGCGCCACGGCGACCGGGTGCGTGTCGTGGATGGGCCTCTCTCGGGTATCGAAGGCATCTTCGTGACCGACAGTCAGCAGAAGGGCCGGCTCGTGGTCACGATCGACTTGCTCGGACGCAGCGTGGCGCTCGAGGTCAGCGGCGAGGACGTGGTCAGGTGCAATTAGATCTCCGTGTCTTCGTGTCTCCGGTCACCCTTCGACAATGGGCTCAGGACGCCCCTGTAGCCTACGTCGAGGGGCGTGGGCCGTGATCGTGGCTCTCGTCGCGCATGTTGTGACCGCGACACCGGCACACGCGCAGGCGCAGGTCGAATTCATTCCGGCGGCCACGCTCTTCGCGGTCTTCGACGACAACGTCTTCGCGGGCACTGATAGCGCCGCCGGCCGGATGCTCGCGCTCCGCCCGAGCTTTGAGGGCGAGCTACGAGTCGCCGACTACCAGGCTGCTCGGCCTCTACGCGTTCGACATGCAGCACTCAAACTTCTCGTCGCTGACGACGCTCGATGCTCGCCGGCACGCCCTCGGCGAGGCAGCGTTCCGCTCCACGCCGTTCATGACGCTCGGTGTCCTGGCCAGGTACGACCGCAGCAGCACGCCGGGCGATATCAACTTCGACACGGGGTTCCTGGGAGAGCGCCGGACCGCGGAGCGCGTCGAGATCGTGCCGGGCTTTACGTGGCGGCTCGGTCCGCGAACCTCGATGTCGAGTGGCTACGACTGGATCTCGGAACACCTGGTGGACGGCGAGCGCGGAACCCTGCAAATCGGGCGCGCTGGCCTGAGCAGGGACCTCTCGAGTCGCACTGCGATCACGGCGGGGTACGTCGGCCGTTACTTCATCGATCACGTCAACGGATTTCCCAACTACCACTCGAACGCAGTCCTCCTCGGCTGGAGCCGAGTGCTGACGTCCGGAAACACGCTCTCGCTGGCGGCTGGGCCGAGTTTCAGGGCGCGTCGTGGGCTCCAGTACGAATCGAGCGCCGGATTCGTGCGCGCGACGCCTCGCGTCCGACTTGCGCTCGACTACTGGCACGGCGAGACCATCGTCCTGGGAGTGTTGGGCCCGGTCGCCGTCGACAGCGTCACCGGCCGTGCAACCTGGCCTGTCCGGCGTTTCGAGGTCGGCACCATGCTCGGCGCGTCCGACGTCACGACGATCGACGAGCGGAGCAGCAGGGTCTACCGGGGCACGGTGTTCGGAGCGTGGAATCCGGGAGGCCTCTACAGCATCGCCGCGACCTACGACATCGACTTCCAGAACGGCAGCATCCGGAATCCGATCTTCTTCGACGGTGAGCGCATTTTGTTCGACGAAGAGGTGGTTCGACATGTGTTTCGCGTGAGCGTCACTATCGCGCCACGCTACAGGCGTTCGATCCTGCCGCCCGACGAGGCGGCTCGCGTGAAAGGGGTATCACGATGACTCTCCGGTCACTCGCATTTCTCACGGCCTGCCTGATGGCAGCGTCTGCAGTGCCAGTCCCATCCGTCATGGGTGCATCAGCGCCAGGGCAGGACGCAACGAAAGGCGTGCCCGTTCAGGAGCCGGCGCGTCACGAATCCCCCACGGCAGCGTCCGCCGCAGCACCCGATCCCACAGCCCCGCCCACGCCCGCAGCGCCGGCGGCGCCCGCCGTCGTCGAGCCGTTGGGCGACGCCTTCCGGATCGGACCCGAGGACGTGCTCGACGTCCAGGTGTGGAAGAACCCCGAACTGAGCCGCGTCATCCCGGTTCGCCCCGACGGCATGATCTCGCTTCCACTCGTCAACGACATTCGGGCGGCGGGGCTCACGCCGATCGAGCTGCGTCAGCAGGTCACGCAGCGGCTGTCGGAGTTCATCCCCTCGCCGGAGGTCTCCGTGATCGTCCGCGAGGTGCACAGCGTCAAGGTGGCCGTTGTCGGCGCGGTTCGGATGCCGGGTCACTACGAGGTGAACAGCACCGCCACGGTGCTCGAGCTGATCGCCCGGGCGCAGGGGCTCACCGAATTTGCAGACCGCGGCCGCATCGTCGTTCTGCGGCAGAACGGCAAAGCGACAAAGCGAATCCCGTTCAATTACCGCAAAGTCGCCGACGGCTCGGAGCAGGACAACTTCGTCGTGCAGCCTGGCGACATCATCGTCGTCCCTTGAGAGGCTTCAATGTCGCGTGACATTCTTTCGGGCTCTTCTGACGATTCGCTGGCGCTCCGCATTCTGGAGATCGTGCGGCGCCGGGCAATGCTCGCGGCTTGTGTATTCGCCGTCGTGCTTGCCGCTGCTGTCTCGTTAGCGCTCTATCTCCCGGATCTCTATCGGGCGACCACGCTCGTCGTGGTGGAGCGGCCGATTTCAGAGGCGGCCGTGCGCACGCCCCTGGCCGGGGAACTGGAGAGCCGGCTCTACGTCATCAAGCAGGAGATCCTCAGCCGGGATCGACTGATCGCCCTCATTGATCGTTTCAATCTGTATCCGGAGCTTCGCGCGCGCGCCGGCATCGAAGAAGTGCTCTCGCAGGCACGCGACGACATCTCGGTCCAACCCGCCGGTCCCGAGCAGGTCAGCGGCCGCACCAAGACTGTCTCGTTCACCCTCAGCTACACGGGCAATTCCCGTGAGAAAGTCGCTGAGGTCACCAATGCGGTCGCCTTGTTCTACGTGCAGCAGAACCAGGAGATGCGCTCGCAGGAAGCCATCCGGACCACCGATTTTCTCCGTCAGCAGCTCGGCGAGGCCAAAGCGAACCTCGATCAGCATGATGGGACGATGAGGGCGTTCGCCAACCGCTATACCGGCCAGTTGCCCCAGCAGGTTGGCATCAACCTGGCGACACTGCAGCGGCTGAACACACAGCTCCAGCTGAATGGCGAGCAGCAGATCCGCATCATCGAGCAACGGGACAAGCTGTTCGAAGGTCTGCGCGGCACGAGCGTCCTGGCACGCGAGTCGGCCACGGCCGACATCTCGCCGGAAAGCATCGAGCGCCTCAAGAACATCGAAGAGATCCGACAGCGGTTGACCCAGTCCGAAGCGCAGTTCACCGAAAAGCACCCCGACGTCGTCCGGCTCCGCGAACAGCTCGCGATCCTGGAGCGAGAGCACAAGGCGGCAGAAGCCGAAGAAGCACGAAAGCGCCAGGATGCGCAGGCAGCAGCTCGCGCCGGGGATCCCAACCTTCCGCCGCCGGAGTTTCGTCGTCGAACCATTGAAAGCCTTGGTACCGAGCTCGAAAAGCTGCGGAAGGACGAAGCGAGCATCCGTCAGACAATCGCTGCCTTCGAACAGCGGCTGGAGAGCTCGCCCCAACGCGAGCAGGATTACGCGTTCATTACCCGCGACTACACGGCTGCCAAAGAGCAGTACGACTCGCTGCTCAAGCGGTACGAAGAGGCGCAGATGACCCAGAGCCTCGAAACGGACCGCGCTGGCGAGACGTTCCGGGTGCTCGAGCCGGCGCTGCCGCCCGAGGGTCCTGCCGAACCAAACCGATTTCGCCTGCTGATAATGGGACTTCTACTGGCCGCTGCGGCCGCGGCCGCGGCCGTGCTCATACGCGAACAGTTCGACACGGCGTTCCACACGGTCGACGAGCTTCGCGACTACACAACCGTGCCGGTGCTCGTGTCGATTCCTCCGATCGGGCCGACCCCGGCGATCAACAGATTGAAGACGGCGTTTGTCGTCGTTTCGACGCTCGCGGCCATCGCGCTCGTGGCGACAACTGCCGCCTACCTCGCACACGACAACGTTCAGCTCACACGGATGATTGCCTTCTGAGGATCCATCGCCATGCGTAGCCGCAAGAGATTTCTCGACCCGGACGGAGCGACAGCCGTCTCGTCAGCCTCAATGCGCCTGCTTCGTTTGCGGCGGAACAGTATCAGGGCCTGCGACTGACGATCGAACGCCTCGCGCGCACACGCGAGCTCAAGGTGATTGCGATCACCAGCCCCGCAGCGGGTGACGGCAAGACAGTGACGGCCGTCAATCTCGCCGGAGCGCTGGCTCGCGGCATCGGATGAGCCGGTGCTGCTCATCGACGCCGACTTGCGACGGCCCTCCGTCGCGCGACTGTTTGGCGTCCTCGATACCGCGCCAGGGCTGGCGGACGTGCTCTGCGACCGCACGATCGGGCTCGCCCAGGTGGTGCGAAGCGTCGGGGACCTGAACCTGTCAGTCGTTCCGGCCGGCAAGGCACGCCGGCGCGTGAGCGAAATCCTGCGATCGCCGCGCCTCGACGAGCTGCTCGCCGAAGCGCGCAGCCACTACGGTTATCTCGTGCTCGACACGCCGCCACTGCTGCCCGTCTTCGATTCGGCACTCCTGGCCAAGTCGGTGGACGGCGTGCTCATGGTCGTCTCCGCCAATCGGACGCCGCGCAAGCTGCTCGGCGAATCGCTGAACATGATCGATCCGACCAAGGTGCTCGGCATCGTATTCAACCGGGACGAACGACCGCTCTTCGGGTATTACAACTCGTACTACCGCGAGTATTTCCCGGAGCCGTCGCACCTGCCGAGTGAGGCATAACGTGACGCAACGGGTGCTGCTGCTCGGTGCCGGACCGCTCGTCGCCAAGCTGACGGAAGAAATCAACGCCGCCGCCAATCGCCGCTACAGGATTGTTGGCGTCGTGGACGACGAGCGGCCGGACGCCGAGGCGCTCGCGGGTGCTCCGTGGCTCGGCCCGTGCGACCAGCTGGGCGCCATCGTCGAACGCACCAGGCCGGCGCGCATCGTCGTTGCCGCCGCCGATCGTCGCCAGCGCCTGCCGATGCAGTCGCTGCTCGAGTGGCGAGTCAAAGGGATCCTCGTGGACGATGCCATCGAGTTCTACGAGCGGCTGACGGGAAAGATCGCCATCGAGGCGCTTCGTCCGAGCGTGCTGATTATGGCGAAGGGATTCAGGAATCACGGCAGCGCAGAAACCATCGCGCGAGCGGTCAGCATGATCGTCGCGGCGACCGCGCTGGTGCTCGTGGCGCCGCTGCTCGCCATGCTCGCGCTCGCCATCAAGCTCGATTCCCGCGGTCCAGTGTTCTTCATCCAGGAGCGCGCGGGCCGCGATGGGCGGCCATTCGGACTCATCAAGTTCCGCACGATGCATCCGAGCACCGAAGCGCGGTCCGAGTGGGTGATCGACAACATCGACCGGATCACGAGGATCGGGCGATGGCTCCGGCGGTTCCGGCTCGACGAGCTGCCACAACTCGTCAACGTGTTGCGCGGCGAGATGAACTTCATCGGACCGCGCCCGCATCCGACGGGCAACCACCTCGTCTTCATGGAGCAGATCGCGTACTACGGCCTGCGATCGAGCGTCCGCCCGGGCGTCACGGGCTGGGCGCAGGTGCGCTACGGGTATGCGAACAACCTGGACGAGGAAACCGAGAAGATGCGGTACGACCTCTTCTACATCAGGAACCGGTCGCTCTGGCTGGACGCATGGATCCTGCTCGAGACGATCGCGATCTGTGTCTGCGGCACGGGCGCCAGCGCCGTGCGACGCGCGTCGCCGAGCCGCAGTGAGCTTGCGCCGGTTCCGCCTCGCCCGTCGCGGCAGCCAGTGCCCGTCCGGCTTCACCCCTCGCCGACGCTCGGCGTCAATCCTTCGACCCAACTCCGGGTGAACCCGTCTGGAAACTCGGCGTGACCAGGCTCTGCTGAGCCATCCCGATCCCCGGATGTGAAACGTGGACATTGCCCTCGAAACTCCATCTGCGACGGCGCGGGTGCAACCCGTTGTCGCGGGCGCGCCCTGGTGGCAGGCACGCACGCCCAGTCGGGCGCTTGCGTTGCCGCCGCCAGGCAGCAGCGTGGCGTTTGGCGCTCTGGTGGCGTTCACCGCGATTTTGCTGCTGTCGCCGCAGGCCTGGTTTCCAGTCCTGAAGGCATTTCGCATCGCGTTTCTCGCGGCGGGATTGGCGATCGCCGCGCACGTGGTCGACCGAACGGCTCACAGACGATCGATCACGCAGCTGTCACCGGAGATCGGCATCGCGCTGACGCTGGTCTGCTGGTCGATTCTGACGCTGCCGCTGTCGGTCTGGCCCGGCGGCAGCGTGCGGATTCTGACGGACTACTACCTGAAGGCGATCGCATTTTTCTGGCTGCTGGGGACGATCGTCACCACGACCGATCGGCTTCGCACCATGGCGTGGACGCTCACGTTCTGCGCCATCCCGCTCGCAGCAACCGGCATCTTCAACTATGTGGCCGGCGAGTTTCTCTCGACAGGTGTTCGCGGCTTCTACCGCATCAGCGGGTACATGGGCGTTCTCACGGCCAATCCGAACGATCTGGCGCTGATGCTCAATTTGATCATCCCGCTGACGGGAGCGCTCGTCGTCGGCGCGCGCGGGGTGAAGCGCCTCTTTGCGATTGCCGTCATGCTGCTGTGCGTCGCGGCGGTGATCCTGACATTCTCCCGCGCCGGATTCCTGACGCTGGGCGCCATGTTCGTCGTGCTGCTCGGCATGCTCGTCACGGCGCAGGCGGGCCGGCATCGCCGTCGCGCTTCTGCTGCTCGCGTCGTGTGCATATCCCCTCGTACCTGACGGCTACATGAACCGCATCAGCACAATTACCAACATCGCAGAGGATGTCACCGGCTCGGCCCAGGGCCGCTGGAGAGACGCGAAGGTCGCAGCGGGTCTCGTGGCCAAGCATCCCGTCGTCGGTGCCGGCATCGGCCAGGACATCCTCGTGATGAACGACGAGCGCGGCATCGACACGTGGCGCCGCGTCCACAACGCATATCTGCAGTACGGAGTGGACCTCGGGCTGCCTGGCCTGCTGCTGTTCGTGTGGCTGCACCTGACCTGCTATCGAACCGCCCGGGCAGTCGAACAGCGCGCGGCAGCAACGCCGTCCCTGCGCGACCTGCAGCCGCTGGCCACGGGCGTGAAGGTGTCGCTCGTCGCGTTCGGAGTCGCCGCCATGTTTCATCCGATTGCGTATCAGTTCTATTTCTTCAGTGTGGCCGGGCTCGCGGTCGCGCTGCGCAACACGTACCGGACGGCCGTCGGCGCGACGGCTGTGCGACGGGGGCCCGCAATGAGCGGCGCCCGAGTCCTGAAAGTCGTGCCGACGCTGATGTGCGGCGGCACGGAAAACCAGTTCATGATGCTGGCGCGCGGCCTCGATCGCTCACGCTTTGACATCGAGTTCGCCTGTCTGCGCCGGTGGGGATCGTTCGTGGACGAAATCACCGAGCGTGGCATCCCCTTGTCGGAATACAAGGTGACGACGTTCCGCAGCGTGCATGCGCTCGCCGAACAAGCCAGGCTCGCGCGGCACATCGCCCGTCGAGGCGTCCAGATCGTCCACGCCTACAACTTCTACGGCAACGTGTTCGCCGTCCCTCCCGCGCGGCTGGCGGCGCGCGTCGTCATTGCCTCCATTCGTGACTGCGCGCCGTATCTCACATCGATGCAGAAGCGCGTGCAACGCTATGCCTGCCGGCTGGCGGATTGCGTGCTCGTGAACGCCGACGCGGTCAAGAACTGGCTGGTTGCCGAAGGGTACGACGAGTCCAAGATCGTCATCATCCGGAACGGCGTCGATCTGACCCGCTTCAACGAGCCGATCGATGGTGACGCGATTCGGCGCGACCTGGGCCTTCCGGCGGGCACCCCGCTCGTGGTGGTTGTCTCGAGACTCACGCGCCTGAAGGGGCTCGAACAACTCATCGAGGCGGCGGCCGTTCTCAAAGAGCGCCACAAGGACGCACGGTTCCTCATCGTGGGTGAGACCGCACCAAGTCAACGTCCCTACCTCGACGAGCTGAAGAAGCGCGCGGTCGAGCAGGGCGTTGCGGATCGGGTCCTGTTCACCGGCCTTCGCTCCGACGTGCCGGCGCTGCTCGCGGCCGCAGACGTGTCGGTGATGCCGTCGCTCAGCGAAGCGCTCTCGAACGTGTTGCTCGAATCGATGGCAGCGGGCGCACCGACAGTGGCCACTCGCGTCGGCGGGACACCCGAAGCGCTCACCGATGGCCAAACCGGGCTGCTCGTGCCTCCGGGAGAGGTGCAGCCTCTCGCACACGCGATTTCGCAGCTGCTCGACGATCGCGCGCTCGCCGCGCACCTCGGCCGCGCTGCGCGGCAATTCGTCCGCCAACACCTATCGGTGCAGCGAATGGTGAGCGCGACCGAGCAACTGTATTCGGAGCTTCTGGCGCGCAAGCAGTGCAAGCAGTACGGTCCGTTGGAGGTCTCCGCATGATGCCGGCTCCTTCGATCAGCTCGGCGCCTGTGCGCACGGCCCCTCCCGTGTCCAGCGGGGCGTGCGGCGTAGAGCTCGTCACCGACTACACGGAGTTCCTCGCACTCGAAAAGGCATGGAACGACACCGTCAGCCGGGCAGACGTGATGCACCCGTTTCTGCGGCACGAGTGGGTGCGCACCTGGTGGGATGCGTTCGGCAGCGGCCGGCAGTTGCACGTGCTGATCGTCCGCGTTCAGGATGAAATCGCCGCGATCGCGCCGTTGATGCGCGAATCGGTCGTCATGTTCGGCGTTCCGGTGCGCTGCATCCGGCTGATCCAGAACGATCACACGCCGCGCACCGACCTCATCGTCGCGTCGCACCCGGAGGAGTCGTATCGGGCTGTTTGGAACAGCCTTCGTGACAGCCGCGACGCCTGGGATGTCGTCCAGCTGAATCAGCTCGAGAGCGGATCAGCCACGAGCGCCGCTTTCCTGCAGCATGCGGCTGCGGACCGCTGCTCGACCGGCGTCTGGAAGAGCAGCGACTCGCCGTACCTGACGTTGACTGGCACGTCGGACGACTACCTGAACGGACTCTCCGCGAAGTTCAGGTCGAACCTCCGCAACCGGCTGTCGAGGGCGACAAAGACCGGTGAGGTGACGCTGGAGGTTCTCACCGAGCGCGACGCGATCCGAGCGGCGTCTTCCGACGCGTGGCGCCTCGAGGATTCAGGGTGGAAGCAGACGGCGGGCACAGCAATCACGTGTGAAACAGCGGTCCACGACTTCTATTCGACGCTGATCGACCGCGGCACGAAAGCAGGGTGGTTACAGCTGCTCTTCCTCAGACTCGGCGGCCAGCGAGTCGCCGTGTCGTACGGTGCACGCTTTCAGCGCCGGTTGTTCCTCTTCAAGACCGGCTACGACCCGGAATACGCGACGTGCGCCCCGTTCAAGCTGCTCACCTACTTCGCAATTCGCGATGCCTATGACCGAGGCCTCACTGAAGTGGACTTCCTGGGCGACGCCGAACCGTGGAAGCTCGAATGGACGTCCGCGGTACGAGGCCACGAGTGGCTGTTCGTATTCGGCAAGAGCGCGCGCGCGAAGCTCCTGCATTCCGTCAAGTTCCAAATAGGACCGGGGTTGAAACGATGGTGGGCGTGACCGCGACGTGTGTGCCGACGTACCAGGGCCTTTCCGCGGCCGATCTGCTGCGCGGCACATCCGCGACGGCGACGACCGGGTTTCCGATCGACGTCCCCGGACGACTCTCGTTCTACCGGGCACGTAACGCGATCTACCACCTGTTTCGCGAGCTCGTCGAACGCAATCCAGACCTCACTGTGCTGGCGCCGGACTACAACAGCGGCAACGAAGTCCTGGCCATGCGTGCCGCCGGTGCACACATCCACTACTACCCCATTGACCGACGCATGCAGCTCGACGTGGATACCCTGCGCGCACTGTGCGACCGCCATCGTCCTGATGTGCTCTACGTCATCCACTACGTCGGATGGGCACAGCCCGTCTCACTGCTTGCGGACTGGTGCCGCTCGCGCGGGATGTTCCTCGTCGAGGATTGCGCGCTGTCGCTCCTGAGCGACCTCGATGGGCAGCCTCTCGGCGGCTTCGGACACTGGTCGGTCTTCTGTCTCTACAAGACACTGCCCATGCCGAACGGAGCCCTGCTGATTCAGAACGGGCCGCGTCTCGATGGGCTGGCGCGTCTGCCGCTTCGCGATGCCGGGTTCGCGTCCGAAATGGCGCGGACGGCCGAGCTACTGGTTCAGCGTGTCCGCGGGCGGGTCGGCGGGGCGAGCGCAATACTGCAAACCGGCAAGCGCGCGCTCGGTCAACTTGCCACCGCGCTGGGAGTGGACAGGGCCAACGTCGGGGATATCGGTTTCAACATGGACGAGGTGGATCTCGCCATGTCACCGCTGTCCGCCCGTCTGCTCGATCGGTTCGACATCAACAGCATTCGCGAGCGGCGCATCGGAAACTATCGGTGGCTCGACACATTGCTCGACCCGAGCGTCGCCCGCGTGTTTCCTGATCTGCCGGAAGGCACGTGCCCTCTGTTCTTCCCGATCTTCGTCGGCGACAAGCACGCCGCCGCATCCGCCCTCCATCGTCGAGGTGTGGACGCGCTCGAATTCTGGAATGAAAGCAGCGAATCGGGCGAGGAGATGTCCGACGACGCGAGGTTTCTCCGGACGCACGTTCTCGAGCTGCCGATTCATCAGGACCTGACCTCACGCCAGATTGCCTATATGGCGAAGCACGTGTCAGAGGTCGCAGGTGGGAGGGTCGACCTGTGATGCCGATTGCCCGCGTCGCCACGAACCTGACCGCTGCGCGATCGGCGACGCGGATACAGCGCATCCAGGATCTTTCCGGATTCGCGGCATTGCGGCCACATTGGGATGGGCTGCTCGCTGCGAGTGGCGTGAACAACCCGTTTCTCACGTTCGAATGGCTGCACGCCTGGTGGACGAACCTGCGGGGCAACGCCACGCTCCAGACGATCGCGGTGTGGTCCGACGACGAGTTGATTGCCGTTGCGCCGCTGATGTCCAGGCGGTCGCCAGGCTGGTTCACGCGCCTCGAGTTCCTCGGCACGGGGCACGCGGGATCCGACTACCTGGATCTCATCGTCCGGCGCGGCCACGAATCCGATGCGCTCGATTCGTTGGCTGACTTCATCGCCAGCAAGCGGCAGACGCTGAGGCTCGAGCATGTGCCGGAAACCTCGCTGGCCGCGCACGTCGCCCGGCGCCTGCAGGACCGCGGCTGGACGACGTCAATAGTGCCAAACGGAATCTGTCCCGTCATCGATCTCGCCGGACACACATGGGACTCGTATCTGGCCGCCCGAGGGCGCGCGCACCGTGCGAACGTGCGGCGGCGTCTGAGGGCGCTCGGCGAGCCGTTGGATACGGCGTTCGAGCGAGTCACCACGGAAGCGCAGCGGCTCGAAGCGTTGTCGGCTCTCTTTGCTTTCCACGAGTGGCGCTTCAGCCCGCGGGGCGGCTCGACCGCGTTTCTCACGCCAGCGCTTCGCGCGTTTCATGAGGACGCGACACGGCAGGCCCTCGAGCGCGGGTGGCTGCGGATGTACGTGCTTCGCCTGAACGGCGTGCCGGCGGCGGTGATGTACGGCTTCGCCTACAACGGACAGTTCTATTTCTATCAACATGGATTCGACGCGCGTTATCGCAACCAGAGCATCGGCCTCGTCCTGATGGCGCTCACGATTCGCGCGGCTTTCGATGAAGGCTTGCACACCTTTGACATGTTGTGGGGCGCAGAGCCGTATAAGTGGCTCTGGGCCACAGGTGAACGGAAGCTCAATCAGATTCGTGCGTTCCCCGCGCATGTCGGCGGGTGGCTGCATCACGGTGTCGTGGCAGCACGCCGACGGCTGGCTCCGCTGACCCGCCGCCTGTTGTCGCTGGGAGTCCGAACGTGAAATCTCGCCTGCAGTCGAGCTGGGAGCTCCGGTCGAGAGCCGCGATCCAGTGGCGCTGGCGTCTGAAAGCGATGCTCGCGTCTACGATCTCGCGCGCGCACGACCACGGTCTCGCCTCGGTGCTGGCGCGCGGCGCCGATCGGCCGCTCGTGCTTGGCTACCACCGGGTCGTCGAGAGCTTCGGCGCCACTGCCCACACCGAAATGCCGAGCATGCTCGTCAGCAGCCGCATGTTCGAGCGACATCTCGACTGCATCGGCCGTCAATTCACGTTCGTGAGTCTCGAGGAGATCGGCGAGCACATTACCGGCGGCCGGCGCTTCAACAAGCCAGTGGCCGCCGTGACGTTCGACGACGGGTATCGCGACGTCTACGAGCAGGCGTTTCCAATCCTGAAGCGCAAGGGGATCCCCGCGGGTGTGTTCGTCGTGACGAATCTCATCGGCCGCCCGTTCTGGCAGGTGCACGACAAGCTCTATCACCTGATAACCAAGGCGTTTGCCGCGTGGCGCGACCCGCGGCGAGAGATGACGGACCTGTTTCGTGCGCTGCATCTGCCGCTCGCGTGCATCACACGGAACAGAGTGGCCGCGGTCAGTCCGATGCTCGCGGTTACGTCCATCCTTCCGGAACTGCCGCTGGTCGAGGTGCGCCGTCTGATGGATGGCCTCGAAGCGACCGTCGGCAACGGGTTTCACAACGTGCCTCGGACCCTCGGCTGGGCAGAGCTCGCTGAGATGAGCAAGGCGGGGATCGAAATCGGCTCGCACACGAAGAATCACGTGTCGCTGCCGGCGGAGGGCGCGGAGGTCGTGGCCGAGGAGCTCACCGGCTCGAAAAAGCAACTGGAGCGCTATCTTGGCAAGCCGGTCCGGCACTTCGCGTACCCAGGCGGGCAATTCACGCCCGCCGTGGTCGAGGCGGTCAAGCGCGCGGACTACGAATTCGCCTATACCGCGTGCCGTCATGGTGACCGGTCTCACCCGGCGCTCACGATTGAACGGTTACTGCTCTGGCAGGGGTCATCCGTAGACGCTGATGGCCGCTTCTCGCCGGCAATCCTCAGCTGCCAGGTGCAGGATCTCTGGCCGCCCGCGCGGCGGTGTGGCCGCGCGCACACTGAAAAGGAACAGCCGCATGGATAGCAGCTCGCGTCCGGCGATGCTCCTCGTGACCGGCCGCAGTGTAGGCCTGGCCGCATCGTTTGCGATCGGCATTGTCCTCGCGCGCTCGTTCGACCCGGCGTTGTTCGGCATCTATAAGCAGTTCTTCCTGATCTACGCGACGTTGTACGGGGTCCTGCAGCTCGGCATGGCCGAGAGCCTCTACTACTTCGTGCCCCGCAAGCCGGAACACACCGGGCGGTATGCCGCCAACGCGATTGTGGCGCTCGGGCTGACAGGTACCGCATCCATCGGCGTGCTCTACTTCGCGCGACCCATGCTCGCGGGCTGGATGAACCCGCAGCTTGCGCAGTACGCCGTGCCGCTCGGGCTGTTTCTCACGTTCATGCTCACCGCGACGGTCCTTGAAATCGTCATGGTGTCGCGGCACAAGCACCTGGCAGCGGCGATCACCTACGCGATTTCCGACATCGTCCGAACGCTGCTCTTCATCGGACCGGCTCTGTTGTTTGCGAGCCTCGACGCCGTCTTCGTCGGCGCCGCCATTTTTGCGGCACTGCGCCTGGCAGCCACGCTCGTGGCGCTGGGGCGCCTCTGCGGACGTGAGCTCCGGATCGATACGTCGCTGCTCCGGCAGCAGTTGGGCTATGCGATGCCGTTTGCGCTTGCTGTCGGCGTCGATGTGGTGCTCATCAACTATCACCAGTACGTGGTCGCGGCACGCTTCGACGCCGCCACGTTCGCCATCTACGCCATCGGCTGTCTTCAGATTCCGCTATACGACCTGATCGTCACCTCGACCGTGAACATCCTGATGGTGAAGATGGCCGACGCACCGCGCGGACAAGCGGCGTCGCGCTCTGGCACGACACCGTGTGTCGCCTGGCGTTCCTGATATTCCCTCTGGCCGCCCTGCTCGTCGTCGCGCACACGACCTGATCGTCGGACTGTTCACGGCCCGGTATGTGGAGAGCGTCCCCATCTTCGTCGTGTGGGTGCTGACGATGCTGCCGGCGGTGATGGCCGTGGATGCGGTGCTCCGGGTCTACGCGCAAACGCGCTTCCTGCTCATCATGAACCTGGTGCGCTTCGCGTGCGTGGCGGGCCTGATCGGCGCGTTCCTGTCCTCGTTCGGGCTGATCGGCGCCGTGCTCGTCGCGCTAGTCGGCGCTGACGGTGACCAAGACAATCGGCGTCATCCGCATCGCCTGGCTGATGCGGCTCGGCGTCCGCGATGCGCTGCCCTGGCGGCGGCTGGCCGGGCATCGCCGCCATCGCAGTGCTGTCGACCGTCCCGGTCTCGCTGGCTCGCCAATCACCGTCTCGTGGCCTCCTGCCACTTACGGCGCGGCGTATGCAGCACTCGGCGCGGCGCGCGGTCAGTATCCGCTGCTCACGTCTCCGAACCCGAACGTGACCTGCTGGGCAGTTCGGAGTTGCGTCGGCTCCCAGGCCTGCTTCCGCGTCGAGTTCTGGGCCTGAGTCACCTGGACGACAGCCCTGATTCCTGAGGCCTGGTGTACGCGACGTCAGAAAGGATCACCCGATGTGTGGCATAGCCGGAATCGTTCGGTGGGACCGGCGTCCAGTCCTCGAGCACGAAATCCGCGACGATGTGCGGCGCCATGGTCCACCGTGGACCGGACGACGAAGGCATCTACCTGGGCGACGGCGTCGCCCTCGGCATGCGGCGGCTCAGCATCATCGATCTGGACAACGGCCACCAGCCGATTTCGAACGAAGACGGATCCGTTTGGATCGTGTTCAACGGCGAGATCTACAACTACAAGCAGCTGCGCCGATCTGCTCGAATCCAGGGGCCACCAGTTGCGGACGTCGAGCGACACCGAAACCATCGTGCACCTGTACGAGGACTTCGGCGCGCGATGCGTCGAGCACCTGCGGGGCATGTTCGCGTTCGCGATCTGGGATACCCGCGCAGCGCACGATGCTGCTCGCACGCGATCGCCTCGGCATCAAGCCGCTGTACTACGCGAGCGCAAACGGCGAGCTCGCTCTTCGCGTCGGAGCTGAAGCCGATCCTGCAGCTATGACGTCGCCGATCGATCGCTCAGCTGGGAGGCCGTCGGACACCTGTTCACGTTTCTCGCGACCCCGCCAGCACCAGAGCATCGTCGAGGCGTCTCCAAGCTGGAGCCCGCGCGCGTGGCGATTGCCACGGCGAATCATGCCGCCGAGGATCGAACGCTACTGGGACGTCGCGTTCGAGCCCGACGAAAGCGCCTCTGAGGACGTGCTTGTCGAGCGTCTGCGCGAGCGGCTCCACGACGCGGTTGCCTCGCACCAGGTCAGCGACGTCCCCGTCGGCGCGTTTCTGAGCGGCGGCATCGACTCGAGCGCCGATCGTGGCGATGATGGCGAAGCCTGCGGCCGGCACGGCTGAAGACGTTCTCGATCGGATTCGCCGAAGACGGGTTCGACGAGCTGGCGCACGCACGTGCCGTGGCCACGCAGTTCGGCACCGATCACTACGACCTCGTCCTCCGCCCCGACGTCGTCCAGACCGTCGAAGACCTGACCTGGTATCTCGACGAGCCGTTCGGCGACACCTCGGCGATCCCCACCTACATGGTGTCGAAGCTCGCGTCCGAACACGTGAAGGTGGTCCTGAGCGGCGACGGCGGCGACGAGCTCTTCGCCGGCTACGACAAGTACGTGGTCGAAGGACGCGAGCGCAGCCTACGACACGGCTGCCACGACCGCTCAGGAAGTGTGCCGGCGCGATCGGCGCTCTGCTGCCGCACGGCATGCACGGACGCCGTTTTCTGCGACATCTCGCACTCGAGGGCGCGCAGCGGTATCTCGACGCGTCATCGCTGTTCCACGCCGACGAGATGCCGCGCCTGTTCCGCCGCGAGCGCGCTTGAACAGCTGCTTCAGCACGACCCGTCGGCGGACGCGCTGTGCGTGCCTGGCAACGGCACGGGCGACTGGCTTTCGGCAATTCAGTATCGCGATCTCAATCACTATCTGCCGCTCGACATCCTGACCAAGGTCGATCGGATGACGATGGCGCATTCGCTCGAGGCGCGGCCGCCGCTGCTCGATCATCCGCTCGTGGAGTTCGCTGCCACGATTCCGGCGACGATTCCGCCTGCGCGGCGGCACGACCAAGTATCTGTTCAAGCAGGCGATGCGCGGCCTGGCTGCCGGACGACATCATCGACCGGCCGAAGCACGGCTTCGCCGTGCCGCTCGCCGATTGGTTCCGAGGCGACCTCGCGGGATTCGCGCGCGATCATCCTGTTGTCGGACACCTGCCGCCAGCGCGGCATCTTCGACGTCGCGGTTCATCGAACGGCTGCTTCGATCGAACGATCGAGGGCGGAACCTCGATCTTCAGCTCTGGACGATTCTGTCGTTCGAGCTCTGGTGTCGGCGCTTCCTCGATCGGCGCCGGCCTCCGTCCGCGCAGCGCAGCGTCGCTCACGGCCGTGCGCGTCGGTGACGCCAGGAGCACTTCGCGTGCAGCTCCGAGGCTCCGTGGGCGCTTCGTGAATGGCATCGCCCAGCGAACTGAGCACGATGGACAACGCTCATCGATTCCCCTCGAGCCGCCGCTCAGCTCGCTTGGCTCGCCGGGTCGAACCGCACGAGCGCGGACATCGCCGAATCGGCGACATGCCGTGTCGCGGAGCTCGCATATCGCGGCTGGCAGGAAGCCTCCAAATGGCTGGAACGCGTGGCGCCGATCGAATCTGCCGGAGCAGCCGACGAGCTGCTCCGGAAGCACGCGCCAGCGCTCGCCGACCCGGATGCGGCGCTTCGCGATCCTGCGCGAGGTCGCGCCGCAACGCTTCTTTGCCGGCGTGGATCGGGACGCCACAGCCGCGGCGCTCGATGCACGGCTGCCGGATCACCGGCTGGATCTCTGTGAGCCGGCCGACGACCTGCTGAAGCGTCATTTCGACCTGCTCGCCTATCGCACCCTCTGGTTTGGCGATCCGATCGACTGGCACCTCGATCCACTTCGGAGCCGACGTGCGCCGCTGGTCGCCGTGGAGTCTCATCGACGTGCACGACGCACGAGCGTCGGCGACAGCCGTCTCGTCTGGGAATTGAACCGGCATCAGTGGCTCGTCCGCCTGGCGCAGGCGTGGACGGTCAACCGGCGACGAGCGGTACGCGAGCGCGTGCGTCAACGCGATCGACGCGTGGCTCGACGCAAACCCGCCCGGCGTCGGCATCAACTGGGCGAGCAGCGTCGAGGTCGCCCTGCGGATGATCTCCTGGTGCTGGACGCTTGCTGCTGCTGCGTGACTCGCCGGCGATGTCAGCCAGCCTGGCTGTCGCAAGGTGCTCGCCGCCATCTGGCTGCATGCGACCCACGTCAGGCGATACCTGTCGTATCTACTCGTCGAGCAACACCGATCTGACCGGCGAAGCGCTCGGCCTGTTCTACGTCGGCGACAGCTGTTTCCCGAGTTCCGCGAGTGCCGACACGTGGCGCGATGTCGCCAGTCGCGCATGCTCGTGTCCGAATGCGACGCGCAGGTCTGCAGGGACGGCGTACACTTCGAGCGCTCGACCTGCTACCACCGGTACATGTCGCGACACATACCTGCACTTCGTGCTGCTGGCCGAGCGGAACCGCATCGAGCTGCCCGACCACATGTGCGGACCGCGTGCAGCAGATGGTCGAGTTCCTGCTCGCGATTCGGCAGAGCCGACGGCGACATTCCCGCCCTTGGCGACGACGACGGCGGCAGTCTGCTGCCGCTGCAGGAGCGCTCGCCGGCGACGAGCGCGGCCTCTTCGGCGTGGCTGCCGCACGTTTTCGCGCGGCGCGACTTCGCCTGGGCGGCCGACGGTGTTGCGCCCGAGGTCGTCTGGCTGCTCGGCGACTGACGGGATGCGACGCATTCGACGCACTGCGATCCGGCGCCGCCCGCAGACGAGCCCGTCGCGCGTCTTCCCCTCCGGCGGCTACGCGTCGATGCGCAGCGACTGGACGCCCGATGCTCACCACGCCATCGTCGACATCGGTCCGATCGGCTGTCCGGTCAGCGGCGGCCATGGGCACGCCGACCTCCTGAGCATTCAGTGCTCCGTCTTCGGCGAGCCGTGCCTCGTGGACGCCGGGACCTACTGCTACACCGGCGAGCCGCAGTGGCGAGACTACTTCCGCAGCACCGCGGCACACAGCACCGTGATCGTCGACGGTGTCAACCAGGCCGATCCCGCGGGCCCCTTCGGATGGCAGCGGCCAGCCGCGCGTGCGACTGCGCGAGTGGCACTCGACGCCGGAGTTCGACTTCCTCGACGCCGAGCACGACGGCTACCTGTCGCTGCCCGATCCGGTCGTCCATCGGCGGCGCGTGATCTTCGTCAAGCCCGGCTACTGGATCCTGGTCGACGATCTGTCCGGCGCCGCGCGGCACCAGCTCGACCTGACTGTTCCAGTTTGGCCCGTTGAGCGTCGACCTCGGCCACTCACCCGTGGGCGCGTGCCGCAGACGCCGAGCGGACGTGTGCTCTGGATTTGCCCATTTCCTGTCGGCGCCGGTGCAACCGGCGCTCAAATGTGGCGAACTGTCGCCCACTAGCGGCTGGATTTCAGAGGGATACGGCGCTCGTCAGCCGGCACCGATGTTGATCTACTCGTTCGTCGTGGCGTCTGCCGTGGCGCATCGTGACGCTTGCTCCTGCCCGACCGTCAGGGGCTGTCGTCGCCTCCGTGCAGTGCGCGGCGATCTACGACGACGCGGGCCGGCCTGACGGGCATCGCCTTCGAACGTCCGCGCCGGATCGTGCGATTCAGCGACCACGCGGTCTCGGTCGAACGTGATGTGACAGCAACCATGCACATTCTCTGGGTGAAGATGGGCGGGCTCTGGCCCGCGACGAGCGGAGGACGCGTTCGCAGCCTGCAGATCGTCTCCGCGCTGGCGCGTCGGCATCGTGTGACCGTGCTCACGACGCATGGAGCCGGCGACGATCCGGACGGCCTCGCCCGTCAGCTCTCGCACTGTCAGCGCGTCGTGTCGATGCCCCTGGCAGTCGGCCAAGCGTGGCGATGCCGCATTCGCCGCCGCGGTGGCGCGGTCGTGGCTGTCGCCCTACCCCGTTGACCTGTGGAAATGGCGTCGACCGTCGCTGCGAGACGAAGTGCGCCGCTCGATCGAAAGCGGCGACGTCGATCTGTGCGTCTCCGATTTCCTGTTTGCTGCCGTGAACGTGCCGATGCCGGGGCCGGTGCCCGTCGTGCTGTTCGAGCACAACGTCGAATACATGATCTGGCAGCGGCTGTGCGCGCGTGGAATCACGCCCGTGGCGGCGGGCGCTGATTCGAGATCGAATGGCGCAAGCTTCGGGCGCGTGAGGCCGACGCGTGCTGGCCGGTCGGACCTCACGATTGCGGTGTCCGAGGACGACAGACGGCGCCTCGAAGCGCTCGCTCCCGGCATGCGCGGCGTGTCGATCCCAACCGGTGTGGACACGGATTACTTCACGCCGGATGGTTACCGCGAACGGCCAGCGCATGCTCGTGTTCAGCGGCTCCATGGACTGGCATCCCAACGAGGATGCCGTCATCTATTTCGCCGACGTCATGCTGCCGCCGGATCCGTGCCGCAGTTCCCGACGTCTCGTTCACGATCGTGGGACGCAACCCGGGTCCGCGTGTGCGCGATCTTGCGACCAGGCCCGGGATCGTCGTTACCGGCACGGTGGAAGACGTCCGGCCGTGGATCGGTGAAGCGGCGGTGTACGTCGTGCCGCTCCGCGCCGGCAGCGGCACGCGCCTGAAGATCTTCGAGGCGCTCGCCATGGGCAAGGCGGTCGTGTCGACGACCGTTGGCGCCGAAGGGCTCGGCCTGGAGCCGGCGCACCATTTTGTGCCGGCAGACGATCCCGGCGGCGTTTGCGAGCGCCGTCATCTCGCTGCTTGCGCGATGCGGACCAACGGCACGCGCTGGGGCGCGCAGGACGCCTGCTCGTCGAGGCCAACTATTCGTGGCCGACGATCGCGCGCGCTTTCGAAACACATTGTGAGGATGTCCTTGCCAAAAGATCTGCCGACGGCCGTGCTCATCTGCCACGAACGGAGCCTGCTCGATCGAGAGGGACTGGCGTCGTGGCTGGCGAGCCGTCTGCGCTTGGCTGGTCTCATCATCATTCGTGACGAGCGAGGACGGCTGTGGCGTGCCGCTCGACGTGAGATCCGGCGAGTCGGCCTGCTGGGGTTCGTCGATGTCGTCGCATTTCGCCTGTACGCACGGCTGCGCCTGGCGCACGGCGACGCGGCATGGGAAGCGCGTACGGTCGAGGACCTGCGCAGGCGCTACCCGGTCGATCTCGAAGCCATACCGCACATCAGGGTGAGCACCCCCAACGGCGACGAGCGCTCGCATCTTTCTCGCGCGCGTGCAGCCGGATGTCGTCATCGCGCGCTGCAAGGTGATCCTGAAGCCCGACATCGTCGCATCGCCGCGCGCCGGCACGTTCGTGTTTCACCCGGGCATCTGCCCCGAGTACCGCAACGCGCACGGCTGCTTCTGGGCGCTTGCCAACCGGTGATCTGGATCGCGTCGGCATGACGCTGCTGCGAGCCGATGCCGGTGTGGACACCGGCCCCGTGTACCTGCAGGCCGGCTGCGAGTTCGACGAGGTGCGCGAGTCGCACATCGTGATTCAACACCGGGTTGTCGTCGAGAACCTCGACGCTATCGAACGGATTTTGATTGCCATCTGCCGGGGCGATGACGTGGCCCGGATCCCGACCGACGGCCGGCGTTCGGCCGTATGGGGCCAGCCACGCCTGACTCACTATCTGCGCTGGAAGCGGGCTGCCCGCCGCCGCGCGCGCTGTGACGATGCGGACCGTATCCCTGCTGTTTCATGACGTGTATGCGGCCGATCCGCGCGAAAGCGGATTCGCGTCGCCTGCAGCCGACCGCTACAAGTTGTCGCTCCAGCAGTTCGACGCCCAGCTTGCCGGTCTGGCGCAGGTGCGTGCCGACGCGCCCGTGTTGGTGCAGGAAGTTTCCGGAGACCTGACCGCCTCCGCCCGTCGCGTCGCTGTGCGACACGACAGCATGGCCGCCGGTTCGCCTGCGAACCGGCGCGGTCCGCCGAAGCTTTACGCGAAGGCGGAAGGCCTCCGGCTACCGAAACGGCGTTCCCTATCTCATCACGGTGGATGACGGTGGCGTCTCGTACTACACGCTGGTGGCTGATCGACTCGAGGCGCGCGGGTGGAGGGGGCACTGCTTCGTATCCACCGACGCGATCGGGACGCGCGGATTTCTCAGCGCCTCGCAGCTTCGCGAGCTCGACAGGCGCGGACATGTCATTGGCACACATTCGGCCTCGCACCCTGCTCGTTTCAGTGCCTGCGAACCCGCTCACATGCGCGAGGAGTGGGCGCGCAGCCGCATGGTGCTCGAGGACCTGCTCGGGCACAAGGTAGAGATCGCATCGGTGCCCGGCGGTTATTACTCGCGGCGCGTCGCACGCAGCGCCCGCGATGCCGGATTGCGCGTCGTCTTCACGTCGGAGCCGATCACGACTTCACACGATGAAGAGGAAACCCTGGTCATCGGACGCTTCACGCTTCGACGCGGACACCCGACCGACAGAGCTGGCCTGCTCGCACGCCGCGAGCCGTGGGCCAGATATCAGGAATGGGCGAGCTGGCACGCCAAAGGCCTGGTGAAGCCGCTGCTCGGACCGCTGTATTCGCCGACCGCGGACTGGCTGTTGAGCCGCCTCGGCCCCTCACAGGCATGCCGTTGATATCCGCCACATAGAAACCTTTCGTGGCGCGCTCGACGCGCGCAACAGGATCCCTGAAATGCCCTGGATGAATAGTGCACTCCGATCGGCGGCGGTGTTGAGCGCAGCTCTCCTTGTCGGAAGCGCCGCGGTCGCACCGCAACACAAGACCGACGAACCTTCGCAGGAGCGCCGCAGCGCTCCCAAGGAGAATGTGACCGCTGTCGTTCGGGCGCCCGCGCGCCCTTCGGACGGTACTGCGGAACTGCCGCGCGTTGAAGTAGAGGTTCCCGAGATCGAGATCCGAACGACGGGGCGCACCGTCCACGTGCCGGCAAACGGCAACCTCCAGGCCGCGCTCGATGCTGCGAACGGAGGCGATCGGATCACGCTGGAACCGCGGGCGACGTACCGCGGCCCATTCCGCCTGCGCCGGAAGAGCACGGACGACTGGATCGTCGTCATGTCGGCGGCTCCGGATCTGCCGAAGCCAGGCCGTCACGTCACGCCGGCGGACGCCGCCCGGATGCCGAAGCTCGTTGCCGCATCCGGCTCGGTGTTCGAAGCCGAACCCGGCGCACACCACTTTCGCCTGGTCGGGCTCGAGATCACACCGCAGGAAGGCGTCTCGCTCAACACGCTCGTACGACTGGGAGAAAGCGAGACGACGGCCGACGCCGTGCCGCATCATTTCATCATCGACCGGTGCTACATCCACGGCGACGCGCGTCTCGGCGGCAGGCGCGGCGTAGCACTGAATGCGAGCCACACCGCGGTCGTCGATTCCTATCTCTCGGATTTCAAGGAGCGCTCGGTCGACGCCCAGGCCATCTCGGGATGGAACGCGCCCGGGCCTTTCAAGATCGCGCGGAACTTCCTCGAAGCGTCGGGCGAGAACGTGATGTTCGGGGGCGCCGATCCGCGCATTCCCGACGCGGTGCCTTCGGACATCGAGGTGGTGCAGAACCACATGGCGAAGCCGCTGCGGTGGAAGAAGGATCACCCGTCCTTCGAGGGAACCGAGTGGAGCGTCAAGAACCTGTTCGAGCTCAAGAATGCACGGCGCGTGCGCATAGACGGCAACCTGCTCGAGTACAACTGGCCGCAGGCCCAGAACGGTTTCGCCGTCCTCTTTACCGTCCGCAACCAGGATGGCGGGGCGCCATGGTCGGTCGTCGAAGACGTGACGTTCTCGAACAATCTCGTTCGGCACGTCAGCGCGGGCATCAACGTGCTCGGACGCGACGACAACCACCCGAGCCAGCAGACGCAGCGAATCACGATTCGCAACAACGTGTTTCTCGACGTAGGCGGCAAATGGGGCAACGGGCGCCTCTTCCAGCTGCTCAATGGCACAAGCGGAATCGTGATCGACCACAACACCGCCATGCAGACGGGGAGCGTGTTGTTTGCTGATGGCGAGCCAGGTACGAAGCTCGTCTTTCAGAACAACGTGATTCCGCACAACGAGCACGGGATCTCGGGCTCGGGCACGGCGCCGGGCAATGCCTCGATCCAGCGCTATTTCCCAGGCGCCGTCTTCCGCCGCAACGTGCTGGTGGGCGGGATCCCCGGCAGCTATCCGCGCGACAATTTCTTTCCACGCTCGCTGAGTGAGATTGGTCTACGTGGCGCCGGCACCGACCGGACGCTCAGGCTCGAAAAGACGTTTGCCAAGCAAGCCACAGACGGCGCCTATCCGGGGGCCGACATCGATGCCGTGGAGCAGGCGCTTGGTGGGCTCGCGACCGTCGAGCTTCTCACCGCCAGGGCCACTCCTGTTCCTTCACCGACCGGCAACGTCGCATCGGCGGGGATTGGCCCGGCGCGTTTCGCCGGCCCAGCAGTGGCCGTCTTCTGGCTTTCGGCCGCGGTGCTTCTTTACACCTACATCGGGTATCCGCTGATTGCTGCCTTCCGGGGCCTGTATCGCCGTCATCAACGTATCCGTAAGCGGATTGAGCCTTCGGTGACGATCGTCGTCGTGGCGTACAACGAGGCAGACCGCATCTGCCGACGTATCGAGAACCTGCTGGAACTCGACTATGCGCGCGACCGGCGAACAATCGTCGTCGCCTCCGACGGTTCAACGGATGATACGGTCGAGCTCGCGAAGCTCTATAGGGAGCGCGGGGTGACGGTCCGCGCGTTTGGAACACGGCGCGGCAAAGCCGCTGTCCTGAACACAATCATCCCAGCGCTTCGAAGCGACATCGTCGTGTTCGCCGACGCCCGTCAGCGCTTCGAGCGGCACACGCTTCGCGCGCTTGTGGACAACTTCTCGGACCCGACGATCGGTGGCGTTGGCGGCGAACTGGTACTCAGCACCGGGAATGGCCCGTCAGCGGCCGGTCGCGGCGCTGCGTTCTACTGGCGCTATGAAAAGTTCATTCGCTCGACCGAGGCGAGCGCCGATTCCACGATCGGCGCCAGCGGCGCGATCTACGCCATCCGTCGTGCGCTGTTTCAACCGATTGCTGATGACACCATCCTGGATGATGTGCTCATCCCGCTGCGCATCGTTCGTCAGGGATACCGAGTGGTGTTCGAGCCGCGAGCGTTGGCGCACGACAGTGCGGCGCCAACGGCGAGACAGGAGTTCGTGCGCAAGGCGCGTACGATTGCGGGTACCTTTCAGCTCTTTGCCCGAGAGCCGTGGCTGCTGAGCCCGCGGCGCAACCGGCTCTGGTTCGAGACGATCTCGCACAAAGGGCTGCGTCTGACGTTGCCCGTGTTCCACGCCGCGCTCTTCATATCGGCGTGCGCGCTCGCGACCGAATGGCTGTACGGTTGGGCGCTGATCGGCCAGACGGCGTTCTACCTTGCGGCCTTCGGCGGCTACTCTCAGCGCCAGAGACGCTCGTTTGTCTTCACCGTTCCGTGCGCCATGTGCGTGCTCATCTGGGCGACGGTCGTCGGCTTCATCCGGTTCGCCCTGCAGCGTCAGCAGGTCACGTGGGAACGCACCGTGTGGACTAGCCAAGGGCCCTTGATATCCCGATGAGCCCTTGGCTAGTTGGCAGTATCTCTTGGCGCGCTTCGCGCGCCATAGACCGTTATGCGGTTCAGTGGCATTTGGAAAAAAGGGGACAAGATTCTCGTTTGGACCCGCATAACGGTCTAGCGTCGCCGGCGAGGGACCGAGCCCTCGGGCCGCCGTATAGCGTATCGAACGCCAGCCGTCGTCGAGCCGACGGCCGCAGGCTCTGCCAGTGCCGACGTGGAGGTACCCGAGAGTCCGACATCTCCTACGGCTGCATTGGCTGTGAAGAACACGGCGTGAGCTCGCACAGCGCGATCGGCGCGGACCGTGCTCGTGTAGAAAACGGATCCGTTCTTCGAATACTTCACCGTGCCGCCAGCAATCGCGATGGCGAACGTATCCCCAGCGGCAAACCTGACATCCGATTTGTAGGTGCCGGTTTCGCGAACCTCAGCTACTCCACTCTGTAACCGCAGGGCAAAGTTGATGTCTCCGGGACCCGTTCCAATCCCACCAGCGGCCAGACCGACGAACCGCAATGAAGCCGATTCGGACGCGACGAACGTCAGCGTTCCGGTCCCCGAGATCTGCTGCTCGGACACAGCGCTCGCATCCGGACATCCGTCGCACCCTCCGGTCTTCCTGAGTCCGTCGCTGGTCGCTGACATATTAATGAGGCTCATCCACCTCACCGACCCCGTGGGTGAGGGTCCAGGCGCAGGAACTGGCGCAGGAGTCGGAGCGGGTGTGGGCGCCGGAGTCGGTGACGGCGTCGGCGCAGGTGACGGTGATGGTGCCGGCGGCGTTGGAGCCGGAGTTGGCGAGGGACTGGGAGCCGGGGCACCGCCGGAGACACCAAGCTTCTGCTGTGGAATCCGGACGATGAACGCGTCGTTGCGGTTCGTACCGAGGTTTGTCGTCCAGACGAAGTACTCGCCGGTGGGGTCCAGGTTGCCTTTGGGCCGCTTCGAGTAGTCGTCGCTGCCGCCGCCTGACGCATTCAGGTCGGTCATGTTGGGCGCCACCACGAGAACCGTCCTGGATCCGTCGAGCCTGAAGCAGACGATCTCGTTCACACGCGGAAGATTCTGACGCTCCGCGCTGCTGGTGCAGGCCATCTGCTGAGCAACGGGCACTCCCGATTGCGCGTTTTCGTGCGAGAGGTGACCGAGGCCTGCAGAGGCACTCCAGTCGGTCAGGTTGTAGACGACGGTTCCCTGTCCGGCGCCGCGAAGGTCCTGCCCGAGCTGCCACACGCGCGCGGCACCGGGTTGCGCATACATGTTGTCCTCGGCTACGAGGTACCCGTATCCGAGATCGGAATGACCCGCTGCGCCGTCGCGGTCGAGAAACACCTGTTCGGCTCCCGACTGCAGGTCGATGATGCGGTTGTCTTCGCCGTCGCGGCCATCGACGTTTTCTTTGATGACGAGCCAGCGGCCACTCTTGTCGATCTGGCACTCGTCGTAATCGCCCTTGGCGGCAATGTAGGTAGCGCGGCGCGTATCCTCGCGGTACGCGACGCACCCCGTCATGCGCCAGTTGGCATCCTGGACGGTAGCGGAGTGCACTTTGTCATCGTTGCTCGAGTGGATCTGCTTGATGTGCTTGTCGGCCCCGAGGTGCTCGCGGACGTCGAAGACGGTTTCCATCGCCTTCGAATTGACGTCGTACCTCAGCAGTCGGTTCGTATCGTTGACGTACAGCGCCGTCGCCCGGCTCGCGCTGAAATACCAACCCTCCCCCGTGGACCAGGAGAATGGACTGTCGCCCGAAAACAGCGGGCCCAGATTGCGCGTCTCGCCGGAATTCTTGTTGTAGCTGAACAGCGTGGGGCCGCCGCCACCGCGGTTGCGATTCAAGCCGAGGAAGATCAGCATCGTATCGCTGCCCGCGTGGTTGTTGATGTTGCGCCAGTAGGAATAGCCGACGTAATTGACGCAGTCGCTGCCGCCGCAATCGCTGCCGTTGGTCAGACGGATGCCGGTCGTCCCGTAAGGTGAGGGAAACGTAAAGCGTCCGCGCGACGGCACAAAGGCCTGGATCTCTCCCGCCGACAGACGGGGCCTCAACGCATTCCCGGTAGCAGACTCCGTGAATCCGCCGGGGGCCTGGGCATAAACGGCGCACACGTCGAGCGACAGCCATGCCGCCACACCGAATGCAAGCCAGATCGACACGGTAACGAGGCGGCGGGTCTTGACGGGCACGGGTACTCCTCCTTGGGTCGCCGTTTCGGCCCCGTCCGAGCGCACACGCCCACCGGCTCGAGACACTGGGATCAGCAAACGCTGACTTCAGACGTCTGGCAACGGAGGTTTATTGGCGTGAAAAGAGTCGGGTCGGAGGTCGAAATTGCTACGTTAGCAGGGGCAAGGGGAGTGCCGCAACCACAGACGTCGTGATCGGCCGGAAATCCCTGCAAACAAGGTTAGTTAGGGCAGTCGAACTTACTCGGTCCGTCATGTAATCCGACAAAACTGTCGCTCGACATCCAAAATTGTAATCGCGTCACCACGTGCAGCCGTAAGTCATAGCGTGCATGAAACTTGCACCGCTCGGAAGGCGGTCGGCCATGGATCGTCCCCTACGCGTCGCCATCGTTGCCGCCTCGCTCCGGATTCTGGGCGGACAGGCCGTGCAGGCGCAGCGACTGCTCGATGCCTGGCAGGACGACCGCAGGGTCACGGCGAGGTTGATCCCGATCAATCCCGTCCCCCCGCCACCGTTTGCGGGCGCCCTGCGAGTCAAATACCTCCGGACGATCGTCACCCAGCTTTCCTACTGGCCGCTGCTCTTCCGCGAGTTGCGCCAGGCCGATGTCGTCCACGTGTTTTCGGCCTCGTACGCATCGTTCCTCCTGGCGCCGCTCCCGGCGGTGCTGATCGCGAAGCTCTTCGGTCGGCCGGTCGTTTTCAACTATCACAGTGGCGAAGCGCCGGACCACCTGCGACGGTCCGCATTGGCCCGGCACGTGATGCGAACCTGGGTCGATCTCAATGTGGTGCCGTCGGGATTTCTCCGCAACGTGCTCCAGGGCTTCGGGATCACTGCCCGAGTGGTGCCTAACACCGTCGACCTGCATCAGTTCGAGTATCGCGTTCGCGACCGGCTACAGCCGCGACTTCTGTGCACTCGGAACTTCGAGGACATGTACAACGTCGCCTGCGTTCTCCGTGCGTTTGCGCGTGTGCAGGCGCGCCATCCAGACGCCACGCTCACACTGGTCGGCAGTGGATCGCAGGAGGATTCGTTGCGCGCGCTTGCGCTCCACCTCGAGCTGCGCAACGTGACGTTCACCGGCGCAATACCGCCCGCAGAGATCAGCCGGCATTACGCCGAAGCGGACGTTTTCGTACAGGCCCCTCGCATCGACAACATGCCGCTCTCGGTACTCGAGGCGTTCGCAAGCGGGCTCCCTGTGGTGTCGACTGATGTGGGCGGTGTCCCGTACATGCTCACCCACGGTGTGCATGGCCTTCTCGCACCAGATGATGACGACGAGGCGATTGCCGCGTGGGTCTTGATGCTCATCGAATCGCCTTCGTATGCACGACGGCTTGCCGCAGCCGCGCATGCCAGCTGCTCCGCGTATACATGGTCCGCCGCGCGTGAAGGTTGGCTCACGGCGTACGAAGCTGCCTCGAACCGCCGCCCCTCGACGGTGACACCGGAACCTTCGCGCGAAACAACATGACCACCGTCAGCCGACTGCGCGCGATGTCACACAGGGAGCTTTCGTGGCGCGCACGCCAGCAGGCGCGCATTGCGTCGCAGCGGATGGCCGTCCGTATGCGGCCGCCGCACTGGAATCGCGCGGATGTGTACGACGTGCTTGCCGACGGCGTGCTCGACGATCAGTTGTCGTGCGTGGATCGTCGTGAACAGTGGTCCGCGATTCATGCCGAAATCGCTCGCCGGATTACGAATCGATTCAGTCGTTTCGCGCTCGATCCCTCGTCGGCGCCCGACATGCGGCGGGCAGTGCTGGCACGCTGGCCAACTGCGGCATCCGACGCGGCGACACGAGCCGATCGCATCCTCGCAGATCGCTACGACGTTCTCGGGTATCGCCAACTGGAGTGGACCTCGCCGGAAGGCAAGGTCGATTGGCACCTTGATCCTGTCTCCGGGCGCAGGGCTCCTCTCCATTTCTGGGCCGACGTTCCGTACCTGAATCCGGCGTCCGGCGATCACAAAGTTATCTGGGAGCTGAATCGTCATCAGCACTGGCTGTCGCTCGGCCGAGCGTTGTGGCTGACCCGCGACGCGCGCTACCGGCGCGGCATGATCGGCCAGCTCCAGCATTGGATGGCGGCAAACCCGCCGCTTCTGGGGATCAACTGGGCAAGCATGCTCGAGATCGCCTTGCGCGCGATTTCCTGGACCTGGGGCCTGCATTTCCTGCTCGGGGAGGATGGTGACGGCGATCCCCCGTGGCTCGTGGACCTGCTGATCGCTTTGGATCGCCAGCTCACGCAGGTCGAGCACAATCTGTCGATCTATTTCAGCCCGAACACTCATTTGACCGGCGAGGCGCTCGGACTCTACGTCGTAGGCGCTGCGCTACCCGAGCTCGCAGCCAGCTCGCGCTGGAGTGATACCGGCCGCCGGATTCTCATCAAAGAAGTCAGCCGGCAGATTCGCGCCGACGGAGGCCATGTCGAAAGGTCAACGCACTACCAGCGCTACACGCTTGACTTCTACCTGATGGCGCTGGTCACCGCCGAACGCAGCTTTGATGACGAGGCGGCTGCAATCTTCCGTGAAGCCGCCACACGACTCGCGGAGTACACACAAGCGATGGCGGACGATCTCGGCCGCCTCCCCACGATTGGCGACGACGACGGCGGGATGCTGTGGCCGATTGCAGGTCGTGCGTGTCACGACGTCCGCGACTCGCTGTCGCTCGCTGCCCTGCTCCTCGATCGGCCTGATCTTGCGCCGTGGAAGGCGCAGGAAGAAGCCGTGTGGATAGCCGGACCGCAGATATTGGATTACGCCAGGCGCGCTCAAAAGCCTCGCCTCGCCGTGTCGATGCGGTCGCACACCCTCGCCGACAGCGGCTTCGTTGTCGTACGGGATGCATCCGGTAGTCACGCCACGTTCGACGTCGGCCGCTGCAGATACCTGGATGGCCCACACGCTCACGCTGCTGCACTGTCGATCACGCTGGCGCTCCGTGGCCAGCGCCTCCTCGTCGACCCCGGAACGTCCACCTACACGATGGATGCGCGGGTCCGTGACAGGCTTCGCAGCACGATGGGGCACAACACGGTCACCATCGACGATCGTCCGCAGGCGATCCCGCGCGGTCCGTTTCACTGGCGCGGCAGCGCTTCAGCGCAGCCGCACGGTTCACGATCGAACGAGGCGTTCGCCTGGGCCGAGGCATCGCATGACGCATACCTGCCGTTTCGACATCGACGCACCATGGTGGCGACGCCGGCTGGCACGTGGTTGATCGCGGACGAGGTTCTGGGCGAAGGGCTGGTCACCGCACGGGCGCACTGGCACCTCGATCCCACCTGGAAGCTGCGGTGTGGGGAGCCGGGACGATTACACGCGGTTCATGACGAGGGAGACGCCGCATGGCTCCTTCACGAGGCCAGGGAGCTCCTGCTCGCGCACGGAGACGACGAATCGGGCCTCGGATGGTACGCGCCGGTGTATGGAATGCTGGTGCCCACGTGGACGGTTCGAACGACTCGCACGGCGTACGTGCCATTCGCGATGCTCACGGCGATCAACGCAAGAACCGGTAGACCGCCTCACGATCCATCGCTCGACCGTCTCGAAACGACGTCCGATGCCGGAGGGATCGCGATCGGCGCGCGCGTGGTCGATGCGTTCGGCACGTCTGTGTTCCTTCTGCGGCCAGGCGACACGAGCATGCGCGACGACCGGGCGTGTCGCATAGCCGATTACCAGACGGACGCGCGTGTTCTGCACTACAGGGAAGTGGCCGGCCGTCTTCTGACACTCGATCTCGTGGATGCCAGCCAGTTACTTGCGCTCCGCGACGAGTGGCTGAGCGTTGACGCAGCCGAAGGCATCACGGACCTTCATGTGTCGGTGTCCGGCGATCGCCTGGACCTGTGTTCGTCAGAGCCGCCGCCGCACCTTCGACTGCAGGGTGCCGCACTGCGAAGAGTGCGACGGGTGCGTCTCAATCGCCGCGACGTCGACGTACCTGCGTCGGACGATGCCGGCGCTGTCGTCGTCTGCGGAGTGGATTGGGCGGCGCCGGCCGGACAGCGTGAAGCCGCCAATGCACACATCGCGCTCGTCTGACGGCGGGAGACGTGAGGGTCTCCGGCTACCCACGGTGTACCTACCGTCGCGCCGGATACGTGGTCGCGACCGACCGTGGTCGTCACAATCAATCGGTGGTACCCGCAATAGGCCGGTGGTAGCCGGAAGCCTTCAGGCTTCCGTTCCCTTAGGCTTCCGGACTCCGGGTTCGGGGCAGGTCCGGCTTCAAGCCGAACCTTACGTGGGACTGCCTTTTGCTCGTCCCCCCCGGTCGGCAAGACTCGACAATTTCTTGCCCTCGGAGGGAGTCAGTGGTGATGAATTGGTCCAAATTACTCCGTACGTACGTTGTTGCTTTCATCTGCGCCGGCGCGCTCATCGCATCGGCCTGCGGCGGCAGTACCGACGTCTCACCGACGGCGCCATCGCAGTTCCCCGTCACACCATCACCAGCACCGGGCGGACCCGGCGCCCTGTCGGTTTCCATCAGTCCGAACCCTGTTCCATGGAGCAGCGACCCGGTACCCAACTGCAGCCTTGCCAACCGCTGGCACTACGAGCAGACGCTCACGAACACCGGGGGCACCGGGATCACCATCAGCGATCGCGCCGATTTCTTCGACGGCGTCCAGGTGAGTACGCGCTCGGGTCTCGGGATCGTGCTCGCACCGGGGCAGGCCACGACAATCACGACCAGCTGGTGCAGCGCGAACAACATCGAACATCGCGCGCAAACAAATTTCAGCGGTTCGGACGACAGCGGCAACCGGGTGACATTTACCGGCACGACGGTCCGCTTGCAACCAAGCTGATGCGCCGGAGCCCTGAATCCTGACTCCTGAGGCCTCTGTATGTGCGGGATAGCGGGGATCGTCGCAGCCAGACCGCTGGACAGGGAGATGCACGTGCGCGCGGCGCGCATGCGGGACGTGATGATCCACCGTGGCCCGGACGGTCTGGGCCTGTGGGCCGACACGCTCGCGATTCTCGCGCATGTCCGTCTCAGCATCGTCGATCTCGCCGGCGGGCAGCAGCCGCTCTCGAACGAAGACGGCCGCATCTGGGTGACCTATAACGGCGAGATCTACAACCATCGCGACGTGCGAGCGGAGCTCGAGCCGGCGGGGCATCGCTATACGACGCGGTCCGATACGGAAACGATCGTCCACGCGTACGAGCAGTGGGGTGACGATTGCGTGCACCGCTTCCGCGGGATGTTCGCTTTCGGGCTGTGGGATGCGCCGAAGCGACGTCTGTTGCTGGTACGCGACCGGCTCGGGGTCAAGCCGCTCTACTGGGCTCAGGCGGGCGACGTCCTCGTCTTCGCCTCCGAGATCAAAAGCATTCTCGCGAGCAATCTGATCGAGGCCCGCGCCCACACCGGTGTGCTGTCGGAGGTTCTGGCGACACGGTACACGTCCGGCACGGAAACGCTGTTCGAAGGTATCCACAAGCTGCTGCCAGGACACCGGCTCGTGTTCGAGGATGGCCGCGTGCAGGTTCAACAGTATTGGGACCTTCCGCTCGACGGGCCGGATCCCGACCTGGCGCGTCTGGACGACCGCACTCTCGTCGAGCGCTTCCGCTCGCTGCTCCAGGAATCAGTTCGTCTCAGGCTGATGGCGGATGTACCGCTTGGCGCGTTCCTCTCCGGGGGGATCGACAGCACTGCGGTCGCGGCGCTCATGGCGCGCGAGATGGACCGACCGGTACAGACCTTCTCGGTCGCGTTTGCCGATCGCGCCTTCAGCGAGCTCGAATACGCGCGGCAGGCCGCGCACGCCATCGGTGCCGACAGCCACGAAATCGTCGTCTCGGAGGACGACTTCTTCGGCGCGTTGCCGCGCCTCATATGGCACGAGGACGAGCCGATCGCGCATCCGTCCAGCGTGCCGCTGCACTTCGTCTCGGCGCTCGCACGCCGCCACGTGAAGGTCGTGCTCACAGGTGAAGGCAGCGACGAACTGCTCGCCGGATACGGCAAGTATCCGCGCGCGCTTCTCAACTGGAACGCTGCCGGGTTGTACGAGAGCTGGGTCCCGCGCGCCGTTCGCTCGCGGATGGTGTCGTCCATCGTGCGGAGGCTTCCGGGCCGCGTCGGTCGCATGGCGCGGCGATCGTTCCTCACGCTGCCGCGCAATGCGGCGGATATGTTCTTCGACAGCTTCGCGGGGGTCCCTCTCGGCGTTCAGCGCACGGTGCTCCATCCGTCGCTGGCGCGCGGCGACGCGTACACGTCCTCGCTCGAGTACTTCTACCGCGCGAACGGCACAAGTGGTCTGCTCGATCGTCTGCTGTACACCGACATGAAAACGTATCTCGTGGAGCTGCTCATGAAGCAGGACCAGATGAGCATGTCGATGTCGATCGAAAGCCGAGTGCCGTTTCTCGACCACAAGCTCGTGGAATTTGCGACCCGGCTCCCGCACCGGATGAAACTGAACGGGTCTCACGACCAAGCGCATCCTGCGCGAAGCCGTCAAGGATTGATCCCCGCACGCGATCCTCACGCGTCCGAAGATGGGGTTTCCAGTTCCGTTTGCGAACTGGGTCAAAGACCGATGGAACGGCGTGGCTCGAGAGGTCCTGACGGATCGCCGCACCCGTGAGCGCGGCATCATCGACACCGCCGCGGTCTCGCAACTGCTGGACGACCATCGCCGCGGTCAATGCGCTGGAGGCGACGTCGTCTGGGCGTTGCTCAATCTGGAACTCTGGTATCGGACGTTCATCGATGGCGACGGCATTCAGACACTTCCCGCGCCGGCAACCTCCCAACCGTGCGCACGGGACGAGTCGCCGACGACGTCCACCCATCACGTGATGAATTGAGAGGCGCATGAGGGTATCTATCTTCGGCCTTGGATACGTCGGAAGCGTTTCAGCAGCGTCGTTTGCCAGCGACGGACACGAGGTCGTGGGCGTCGATGTCGACGCCGACAAGGTTCGCGCGATCAACGAAGGGCGCAGTCCGATCGTCGAGCCAGATCTTCCCAATCTGCTCCGGGATGCAGTTCGCGCCAGGCGGCTACGAGCGACGGTCGATCCGGCCGAAGCGGTGGCGGCAACGGACCTGTCACTGGTGTGCGTGGGCACACCGAGCCGCAGGAATGGCAGCCTCGACCTGACGTATTTGACGAGAGCCTGCCAGCATATCGGTGAGGCGCTCCGCGCACAAGACCTCGTACCACGTCGTGGTCATTCGAAGCACCGTACTGCCGGGGACGACGCACGGCTGCCTCATTCCGGTGATCGAGGCCGCGTCAGGCAAGCAGTACGGCGAGGGCTTCGGAGTCTCGGTCAATCCCGAGTTCCTGCGCGAGGGGACGGCACTGAGGGACTTTCGCGAGCCGCCGATGACGCTGGTCGGGCATAACCACGCGTCGGACGCCGCGCCGACGAGCGCGCTGTACGACACCATTCCGGCGCCGCTCTACTCCACGAGCATCCGGACGGCGGAGATGATCAAGTACGCGAGCAACGCGTGGCACGCCGTCAAGGTCGTGTTCGCGAACGAGATCGGCAACGTCTGCAAGAGCGTCGGCGTCGACAGCCACGAGGTGATGGACATCTTCTGCAAGGACGAGAAGCTGAATCTTTCGTCGTATCTACCTGAAACCCGGCTTCGCATTCGGCGGCTCGTGCCTGCCAAAGGACGTTCGCGCCTTGCAGTACCGCGCTCGCGAGCTCGACGTGCCGGTACCTCTCATCAACGTCGCTGCTCGAGAGCAACCGGCTGCAGGTGCAGCACGCGATCGACCGGATCATCGACACCGGGAAAAAGAAGGTCGGGCTGCTCGGGTTCAGCTTCAAGGCGGGCACCGACGACCTCCGCGAATCTCCGCTGGTGATTCTGGCGGAAGCGTTGCTCGGCAAGGGCTATCAGTTGACCATCTACGATCGCAACGTCTCGCTGGCGCGACTCACTGGCGCCAACAGACGGTACATCGAAGAACAGATCCCCCACCTCTCGCGGTATCTGTGCGAATCGCTCGATGACGTGATCTGCCAGTCGGAGGTCGTCGTCGTCGGAAACCACTCACCCGAGTTCTCCGACGCAATCATGCTTTGCCGGCCGGACCAGATCGTCATCGATCTCGTGCGGATTCCCGCTCGATTTCGGCAAGCTGCGCGCACAGTACGACGGGATCAGCTGGTAGCCGCATGTCGCACCTTGCGACGGTGCGAGGGTGCGACGTGTCGGTCTGCCGTCAGTTAGCTGGTACGCCGGAGACCTTTAGGTCTCCGAGTTAGCATTGCCGATGTATTCGGCCGCGCGTCTCCCGGCTGCGCACGCCGGAAATCTCGCTCCGCTGACGCTCTATCGAACTCGCCGCGAGTCGTACCGATTCCGATGCCCGCCAGCGTGGCATGCACCGTTATCGCTAATTCGACCGGCATGGATCACGCGGACCGAACTCGCGTCGAAGAATCGCTGCGCTCGATTTCAGGCGATCTTTGTCGGCATGCGCCGCAGGTCGGCGCTCGTCCGAACACATCGGCAACGCTACGACTGACCGGCACCATCGCACGCTCGCACCGTCGGACGCACCGTCGCACCGTCGCACCGTCGCACAGCTACCGAACCGCTCCTCGCAGGACTACCGAACCGCCCTCCAATCATGATGCTTCGCGTATTCGCGAGCGAAGCACGCCTCCGCCCGAGCTTCTGCGTCGCGTTGTGCGGCCGCTGAGACAGCGAGGGTCAGTTCTGCATCCAACGGGCATCGCACTGTCGCGGTGTGAGCTTCGCCCGTAGCGGTCTTCGTGCGTGCGAAGAACCGCGCCGCACCGACACGAATCCAGATTGGACGTCCCTGCAGCTGCCGCGCGACGAGAAGCTCTGCGATCGCCCTCCGGATGGTGATTTCGAGACCGTCGCGCTCAGCGAGCACTGACACCGGAGCCAGGTCGATTGCGGTTCCGTCGGCAACGCTGCTGGTCCACCATGGACGTCCCGTCGCCTTTCGGAAACTCTCGACGGATTCGTGCACTCGGACGGTAATCGGTGCGATCGACACGCCGAGCGCGCTGCCCATGTCGGCGTGAGCCCGCAACGCCACGCGTTCGATGTCGTCGGCTCTGACGTTCGCCGATGACGGGACTCGAACCAGGATTGCGCTCGCACCGGTTGCGGTGACATCCGCGGACTTTGCCGCGCGCCCAATCGGTGCGCTTGCCCGAACGGCTGCTCCGGTGACGGACGTCAGCTCCAGGCCAGGATAGTACTGCGCGAGTATCGCGGCCGAGCTCTCGCCGCGCGCAGCCCGACGTCCGGCCCCGATTACGCACATCCCGACACCGTGACCGAACCCGCGACCTGTAAACCGGACGACGTTGCCGTCGTTCTCGATTGAGAACGACGTGCTGCGAAGCGTCACGGGGCCGATGGCCATGCGGAACTGCTCACCCGCGATGAAGCCCGGCGTGAGTCCCGACACGTCGAGCCGTGCCGCTCGTCCCGAGGTATTCCGCTCGGCAATGCGGATGCTGCGCAGCCGCCCTGTAAAGCCGGTGCGCTCGAGCGCGCGGTTGATTTCATCGAGCGTCAGGTTCAACGTCCACGACGGATCGTCCTGATGGACCTCGTCTGGCGCGACACGCAGGTACGGGATACTCAGCGCCTGGCCACGCCTGGTCGGCGCTCTGGGAGTAACCGCCACAAGACGCCGAGTAGAACAACTGGGCGGGGCTTCCGTTGTAGGTCAGGATGCGGCCAGCGGTGGCGAGAGCGGCACGACGCGTCGCAGCGGTCGCCGCACGCGGCACCTGGCAGTGCGTGCTGTCGCAGAGGTCAAAGCCGTCGGCGCCATGCCGAGCGGTATTCGCCACGGCGTAAGTGCGAATCGCGACCGCTAACGCCTGTCGCGCAGCGTCTGCGGCGTTCGGCTCCCCCTCTCCGGCCAGCACGCGCGCCACGTAGAGCTCCAGTGGCAGGGTCGTAATTCGACCCGTCGAGCCGCTCGCCGGACCGACACGGACGCATGCGACCTGCGCTGGCCGACTCGAGCTGCGTGTCAGTGATATCCCCCTGCGCGCGGGGGGATACCACAAAGAACACAAAGCCGATAGCCACGAAGACGCACGTTCGTCTTCGTGTTCTTCCTGGCCGTCGTCACAGCTTTCGCGGACACCCCGGCCGGCAGCGACACTGAATCACCTTCTCACCATCCGTGTAGTAGTCGTAGGTCAGCTCCTCGCCCGGATTGATGTTCCGCGCAGCGCGGATCCAGATCGTCTGTCCCACTATCTGGCTGTAGCAGTTGGGCCTGCAGGAATGGTTGATGAACCGGGCGACGTTGCCGCCGACGTTGGCGTCGCGCACCCACCGCCGGTTCACGGTGAAACACCAGATCTCGCCTCGACGCAGGTATTTCGTTTCGCGTTTCAGGCTCTCCTTGTGATCGATCAGCTCGCCGGCGTAGTCGATGATTCGCGTGTTCTTGTTGATAGGCTCCAGCGCAAACACGCCCCAGCCATGCAGTTTCGAGCGACGCCGCGCCACTTGCGGCAGCTGGATCTCCGACGGCATCCGGACGACAGGATAACAAAGACAAAGGTTGTTGAGTACGACGGACTGCCCTCATAATGAACGCCACGATGAACAGCAACGGCATGCACTCGAAGGATCTGATCCACGCATGGGGCCGGATCCTTGCGGGATACCGTCCGAACCTGTCGATCGAGATCACCAAGGAATGTCCCCTTCGATGCCCGGGCTGCTACGCATACGGCGACGACCATCTTGGCGGCGACGTCACCCTTCGCGGGCTCTCGGACTACAAGGGCGACGAGCTCGTCGAGCGCTTCATGGCCCTCGTCGACCACCATCGTCCGTTGCACATCTCGATCGTCGGCGGCGAGCCGCTCGTTCGCTATCGTGAGCTCGGGGTCATCCTTCCCCGGCTGGCGGAGCGCGGCATACACACGCAGCTCGTCACGAGCGCCGTGCGTCCGATTCCCATCGAATGGGCGAGCTTGCGGCGGTTGCAGGTGGTCGTGTCGATCGACGGCCTCCCGCCTGAGCACGACGAGCGGCGGAAGCCTGCAACCTACGACCGCATCCTCGAGCACATCGCCGGCCATCAGATCACTGTCCACTGCACAGTGACACGGCAGCAGGCTCGCCGTGACGGCTATCTGGAAGAGTTCCTGCGGCTGTGGCAGGACAACCCGGACACGCGACTGATCTGGGTGAGCTTGTATACGCCGCAGAGAGGGGAAATCTCCGCTGAGCGGCTGACGGCGTCGGACCGTGCGCGCGTCGTCGCCGAGCTGCGCCGGCTGCGCGGCCGCATCCCGAAGCTGCAGATGCTCGACGGAATGCTGAACGTCTACTCGCGGCCGCCGGAATCGCCGGACGACTGCATCTTCGCGCAGACGACCGCGTGCTTTTCTTCCGATCTCGAGCGGCGGATCACACCGTGTCAGTTCGGCGGGAATCCCGACTGCTCGAACTGCGGCTGCATCGCATCAGCGGGTCTCGAGGCGATCGGCCGGCACCGGCTGCACGGAGGCATTCCGGTGGGCCGCATCTTTTACGCATCCCTGCGCGTCGGAAAAGCGGTCGCCGGCCTTCGGTCTGCCTAGCTCCCGTCGGCCGGGATTTCGAGCACGACGTCCTCGGCGAAAGCCAGCCTCAGTTCGCGCTCGAATTCCTTCTGTTCCTTCTTGCCGAGCTCCGTCCTCGCCCAGTCTTCCTCGAACGTTTCCTGCAGCCGCTTGACGACGGTTGCGTCGCGAGCGATCAGGCCGACCTCTCGCCGTGCATCCAACTCGAGTGCCCGGAGACTCTGACTGCCGACGAAGACCGTATCGCCGTCGCGGATCATGGCGCGTACATGCATGCGCATGTCGGGCATCTTCTGCACGCGAAGATTCTTTGCCCGCTTGCTGACCTTGCCGATGACGCGAATATCCACTCCAGCCTTCGCCGCCACGTTCAGCAGTCGGACCATCTGAGCGTCAGTCACCTTGGGATCGTAGATAGCGAGTGACTTCTTCGCTCGTTTGATGAAGTTCGCCAGTTGCTCCCGCGCGTTGTCGGGGCTGACAACGAACCCGTCCACAGTCGGCTCGAAGTCGTGCCGGGCGGTGTCGGCCTCGATCAAGCGAAGCGCCTCCTGGACGAATGCCCTGTGTCGGGTCACGATGCCGAAGCTGCGACTCTTGAAATCCGCAGACGTGCAATTAAAGGCGTACAGGTGGAGCTCTTCGCGGTCGACAACGATGAGCTTGTGATGGTACCGGACCAACTCACTCCCGGTGCGGCTTACCGTCACGCCCTTGCCCAGGAGCCGCAGCTCCAGTTCTCGCAGCCGCTTGCTTTCCCCGGAATGGGTGTGGGCAATCAGCGCGCGTACGTTGACCCCCCGGATAACAGCGGTTGCAGCAGCCTTTTCGATGTCCTTGGAATCGAGCCGGAAGATGATGAAATCAAGCGTTTTCCGCGCCCGTTCGATCGCCTCAAGCACTGGCGCCTGACCGTCGTCTGGCTGAACGATGAGCTTCACCCGGCCCCCCTTCCGTCAAACAGTCCCTCCGGCCATCTCAGCCGTCTTCGGGTACGCCTCTTGACGCCCGAGCGGCCCACAGCCGACTGTGCAGCAATAACCTCGCCGTACCGCGGGCAGCTCACCTTCCGGGTTGAATCCGACGGCGAAACTGCCCTACACTTGCCGGCGTCGGTAAAGACAGCAGTTCACCAGCCCAGACGGCATTTCAACTTTGAGGAACAGCGCTATGCGAAAGGGAACACTGATATTCCTGGCCGTAGCGGCAGCTTTTGTCGGCTCGATCCTGTCGACCGAGGTTCAGGGCCAGCGCGGGCAGCAGCCGGTTCAGATACCTGACGGGCCCGGCAAGGAGCTCGTCTCTGCGACCTGTACCAAATGTCACGGTCTGAACTTCATTACCAACTCCTTTGGCTTCTCGCGTGACGAGTGGGCGCACCTCTTCGGCACGATGATCGCGCTGCCGAAGGATCAGGCCGACACTATCGCCAATTACCTGGCGACGAACTTCCCAGAGAAGCCGAACATTCCCAAAGCTGTGATCGTTCCGGGTCCGGTGAACGTCAACATCAAGGTATGGACCGCTCCCACGCTCGGTCAGCGGCCGCACGATCCGCTCGCGGCGCGCGACGGCTCGATCTGGTGGACCGGTCAGTACCCGAGCCGGCTCGGCCGCGTCGATCCGAAGACCGGCGCGATGAAGGAGTACCCGCTCGACACGCCGAATTCCGGGCCGCACGGTCTGGTTGAGGACCGCGACGGCAACGTCTGGTACACGGGCATCAACGTGCAGGAGGTTGGCAAGGTCGACCCGAAGACGGGCGCCGTCACGGAGTACAAGCTGAATCTCGAAGGCGCTCGCGGACCGCACACGCCGATCTTCGATCAGAAGGGCATCCTGTTCTTCACGATCCAGTCCGGTCATGTCGGCAGGCTCAATCCGGCGAACGGTGAGATGAAGATCGTCAAGTCGCCGTCGGATCCGAGCTATCCGTACGGCATCCAGGTGGACTCCAAGAATCTCCTCTGGTACGTCGATTTCCGTCAGCCGAAGCTGGCGAGCGTGAATCGCGGCGACCATGGAGATCAAGGAGTACACGCTGCCGCGCGCCGACGCGCGTCCGCGGCGTATCGGCATCACGGCCGACGACGTCATCTGGTACACCGACTTCCCCTTGGGTTACATCGGCCGCTTCGACCCGAAGACCGGCCAGTTCAAGGAATGGATGTCACCGGGCGGCAAGGATTCGCGTCCGTACGGGATCGCCACGGTGGGCGACATCGTGTGGTACAGCGAGTCCGGCGTGAAGCCCAATACGCTCGTGCGGTTCGACCCGAAGACCGAGAAGTTCCAGACCTGGGCGATTCCGTCAGGCGGCCATGTCATCCGCAACATGATGGCGACCAGGGAAGGCAACCTCGTGATGGCGAACAGCGGCATCAACCAGGTGGCACTGGTCGAAGTAAGAAATCCCTCGGGTACCGATAGCCCTTCACACGTTTGTCCGACTCCCTGCGGTGGTCGGTGCAGCAGCACCGATCGCTGCGGGGCGTGAATCCCCGATCCCCGATCCCGTCCGATCCCCGATCCCCGATCCCCGTCTCTCACAACCAAGCAGCGCCGCGCACGCCGCTGGCGTCGCCGTGACGAGCGCGTACGAGTCGAGTGCGAACGGCTTCGCGACCGTGTGCCCGCCGCGAACACATGAGCCGCCCACAATCGTCCGGCACGTTCGAGATACAGCCGGTCGATATTCGACATGCCGCCTCCGAGCACGATCACGTCAGGGTCGAGGACGTTGATGATGCTGGCCAATGCGCGCGCCATCCGCGACTCGTACCGCTCGAGCGCCGCCTCCGCCTCGCGATCGCCGGTGCCTGCGGCCGCGACGATCGCGGGCGCCGCAAGCCGAGCTCCCGATGCACGCTCGTAATCCGCCTGGAGGGCGGGCCCTGACAGGAACGTCTCGATGCACCCGCATCGGCCGCAATAGCACGACAGGTCCGGGGCGCTCGTCGTCGGTTGGCGACGGCAGTGGATTGTGCCCCCATTCGCCGGCGATCGCGTTTGCGCCCGTGAGCAGTTCCCCGCGCACGACGATGCCTGCGCCGGTGCCGGTACCGACGATCACGCCGAATACCACTTCGGCACCAGCGCCGGCCCCGTCCGCCGCCTCCGAAACGGCGAAGCAGTTTGCATCGTTTGCGATTCGCACCGCACGTCCGAGGGCGCGCTCGAGATCGGCCTGCAGCGGCTGCCCGATTAGCCACACGGAATTGGCGTTCTTCACAAGGCCGTTCTCTGGCGACAGCGTGCCTGGAATGCCGACGCCGACCGAGCCTCCCGTGCCGGCGCGTTTCTCGAGTGCGGATACGAGCGCTGCCACTGCGTCGACCGTGGCTGCGTAGTCACCTCGCGGCGTATCGACGCGAAGTCGCGCGACCTCGGCGCTGCCGTCGAGCGCGATGCCCTCGATTTTCGTGCCGCCTAGATCGATGCCGATGCGCATTGGGGGTCGGGGATCGGGGATCAGGGATCGGGGATCGGGGATCGGGGATTGGCGCTTTGGTTCCGTGTGGATGTCCCTCGCCAATATTCGATGCGATGGCTGTTGCAGCGCGTCGTCCTTGCGCGTGAATCGACAAGTTCCGAATTTCGTCAACCCAGCGTCCCGATCCCCGATCCCGATCCCGATCCCGGATCCCGGATCCCGGATCCCTACTCATAGTACCTTGCGGTACATCCCGCGCCTGAACAGCCAGCCTCCAAGCGGACCAAGCCACTGGAGCACGTGGTACATGTACCCGAGATCCATCATCTCGATCAGATTGCCGTCGAAATCGCGGACAAAGAAGAATGAGTGGCCGCGCGGAGAGCGCTCCGGTCGGCTCACGCATTCCACCCCTTTCTCCTGCAGGTAGTCGTACCACCGGGGCAGATTCCTGACGTTGAACGAGATATGCGTCAGCCCCACGCGGTTCCAGGGAATCGCGTCGGGAGGCAGGTTGGGCTGAAACTCGAAGATCTCCAGCACTCCCCCTCCTGGCACGCGAACCCAGCCGATTTTGCAGCGCGGCTGCTCGGCGGTCACGCCAAAGAACGACCGGACGCGTTCGGGCGGCGTGTCCGCGACACCGACGAGCGGGCAGCCAAACACGTCCCAGTAGAAGCGCACCGCCTTGTTGAAGTTCGACACGGTGATACCGCAGTGGCTGAACGATCGGACTCTCACGCAGGCAACCTCCGCTGGTCCGGCTGAAAGGTCCGGCTAAAGCCGGACACTACGTACCCTAATCCAGATGGGTTTGCTTGATATGGTCGGCAACACGAAGCGCCTGCGCGACGATCGTCAGCGCCGGATTGACCGCTGCCGATGACGGGAAGAACGATGCGTCCACGACGAACAGGTTCTCGACATCGTGCGCGCGGCAGTAGGGATCGAGAACCGACGACCGCGGATCGGTTCCAAAACACAACGTGCCGCACTGATGAGTGGTGTTGCGGTCGCGATGCGAGTGCGCCACGACGACCCAGAACCCGAGGCGGCGGAGAATCCGCTTCATCTCCTTCACGAGGCGGTTGTGCGCCGCCATATTGTTCGGCTGGTAATGGAGGCGGATGCGGCCGTCAGAGTCGACGGCGACGCGGTTTTCATCTCTGGGCAGGTCTTCGGACATCGCGAGCCAGTCGACACCTCGCGCAACCCACGCGTCGTACGCCCACCGGGGAATCCATGGCGCGACGGTTTGTGCCATGACGCCGTGCGTTCGCCCCTGCGACTGAATCTGACCAAGCGGGTATCCGTCGGGACCGCGGAGATAGAAATCGTTCAGCCCCACGGTTTTCTGAAACACCGTGTCGTTCGGTCGAAACGGGTGGAACCCCTGCATCATGGTCGCGAGGTGGGCCATGTAGCGGCGCCCGACCAACCCCGATGAATTCGCCAGTCCGGCTGGATGTTTCGCGTGTGTCGATCGCAGGAGCAGCGCCGCCGAGTTCACGGCCCCGCACGAGACTATGACCAGAGGGGCTTCGACGCGAACGACATGACCGTTCCGTTCGACTTCGACCCCCTCGACCTTCCGCCCGCAGGAATTGACGAGCAGCCGCCGTGCGAGCGCGTTGGTCCAGAGCGTCACGGTGGGACGCTGGACGGCTTCATGGATGCAGACCACTTCGGCGTCGCTTTTCGCGTGAACCTTGCACGGGAAGGAATTGCAGGTGCTGCACAGGACGCAGCCACCCTCCTGGCCAAGTCTCAGCAAACCGAGCGGCAACGACGAGGGATTCAGCCCGAGCAGCCGGAGCTGTTCGACGATCCTGGCCATGACGGGCGCATGCGGAACCGCCTCGTATGGAAAGGGGCTCCGGGGAGCCTCGCTCGGGTCTGCGCCGTGCTGGCCTCGCACGTGGTACAGGCGTTCCGCTCGATCGTAGTAGGGTTCCAGCGTCTCATAATCGATTGGCCATGCCGGCGAGATGCCGCCGACGTGTTCTATCGCGTGAAAGTCCTCACGCCGAAGGCGATACAGAACGCTGCCCCAGAACTTGGTATTTCCCCCAACGCAATAGTGCGTGTACGGTCGAAACTCCTCGCCGCTTCGATCGATCCACTGCTCGCCAACCCGATAGCGCAGGTGCTTCCATACCGCTTCGGGATTCCAGTTTTCCTCTTCGCGGGGAACGAAGTCGCCTCGCTCGAGCACGAGCATACGTGCGCCTGAATCCGCCAGCGCATGCGCCATCGTCGCGCCGCCGGCGCCGGTGCCGATGATGATGATGTCGTAGCGCGCTGTCATCGCCCCACCGCCAGCGCAACCCTCTGCTCCACGCTGGCGTAAATGTCGTCCATGAGCCTCTGATCGTCCAGGGCGCGTTCGAGGCTCATTTCCGGGGGGCGGCCATTGCGAATCGCGGCGACGAAGTCACGATACATGGCCTTGTAGCCGCGGATATCGCGAAAGCCCGGGAACATCAAGCGAGGCCACCCCGTTCCCCGAACCAGTACGAACAGCCCGTTCGACTCGAACGTAATGATGCTCTTGCGGCCGTACAGCTTCGACAGCCTGATGCCGCGGAGGAGCGACGGAATCTCGCGCGAATAGTAGAGGGACCCAACCGCCTGGTTATCGTACTTGAACGCCACCATCATGCTCTTGGCGCGCCGGTCCGGGCCATCGGGCGACACAGAAGGCCGGAAACCGTGCACCTCGGTGATCGTCGGTCCAAGGCTGGCCGCCAGATGCAGCCAGTGGATGCCTTCTTCAAAGAACGCGTCCCCCCCGGCCATCGCCTCGTCGTTGCGCCAGTCGTCCGCGCTCTTCAGCCGTCGCACGATGCTCGTGAACTGCGCAAACACCATGTCGCCGAGCGCACCTTCCTTCACGAGCCGCCTCAAACACACGGCGAGCGGCTTGTAATGATCGTTCTCACCCACGCAGACGACGCGGCCTGCCTTGTTGCGCGCATCGATGGCGGCGCGGTAGTCCGCGAGACGCGGATAGGCGGGTTTCTCCACCAGGACGTGCTTACCAGCAGCAAGTGCCTGCAGCGTCAGGTCGAGATGGAAACGTGGAGGGACGGCAACGACGATGGCTTCGATGTTCGGATCCGCAATCGCGGCGCCGTAGCTGGAATACGCGGTCGTTCCGCGATAGCGCTTGCAGAATGCCTCCGCTCTGGCCCTGTCGCGGCTGGCATAGCTCGTCACGACGTCGCCCTTCAGCGACCGGAGATGCCGGCTGTGCACGCGCGTGATGAAGCCGCAGCCCAGAAAGGCTAGACGCAAGGGGGCTGACATGAAGACGGACCATCATAACGGGATCGGGGATCGGGGATCGGGATCCGGGATCCGGGATCCGGGATCAGCCGGACCATCGATGTTGAGCTGCACGTCAGCGCGCGGCGGCAGGAACCGAGCGATTGAGATGACCACGCCGCAGGCTCTGCGCCGTTATAATCCACGATGTTTTGGAACGGCCGCCACACGATTGAGGGGCCATGTGGTCCCAGGAGCCGTCGAATGACGAACAAGTTCTATCTTGGCGCGACATCACTACTCGCGATTTTAGTCGTTGCGGGTCTGGCGACTTCGGTCGCGATTGCGCAGTCGGGCGCGTTCGTTCCGGTTACCGACGCGAAGCTCGCCCATCCCGACGCGGCCGACTGGCTCCACATCAGCCGCACATACGATCAGCAGCGCTTCAGTCCCCTCACACAGATCAACAAAGGCAACGTAGCGCAGCTTCGAATGGTGTGGTCGCGCGGGTTGCCCGCGGGTGTCCAGGAATCGACGCCCATCGTGTATCGCGGTGTCATGTACGTCATGGCTCCCGGCGGCAGCGTGCAAGCTCTCGACGCGACCGACGGCGACTTGATTTGGGAATACAAGCGCAACTATGCACCTGGAGTCCCCGCCGTCGCGGCGCGCAGCAAGAGCCTCGGCATCTACGAGGACATGATTTATTTCGGCGCGCCCGACGGGTTCCTGCTCGCCCTCGATGCGCACACGGGCAAGCTGCGCTGGGAAACCAAAGTCGACAACGGCCAGATCACGGCAGGCGGACTGCTCGTCGCCGACGGCAAGGTGATTTCGAACCGCACGTGCGAGCAGGGGAAGCGCGAGTTCTGCTTCATCGCGGCACACGATGCGCGAACCGGCAAGGAGGTCTGGAAGTTCTACGTGACGGCCGCGCCTGGGGAACCGGGCGGCGACACGTGGGGTGACGTTCCGGCCGCGCAGCGAGCCGCAGGTCCGTGGGGCCTGCCTGGTTCGTACGACCCCGCGCGCCGCGTCGTCTACTGGGGCGTGGCGAATCCCAACCCGTATACCCGCTTCAAGCGATACGGCAAGTACGACACGGCCGCACCGACCTCACCGACGGAGCTGTACAGCAATTCGACCGTGGCGCTCGACGTCGCGACTGGAAAGCTGGTCTGGCACTTCCAGGAGCTCCCCGGTGACGACTGGGATGCGGATCACAACCAGGAGCGCATTCTGCTTCGCACGCGTGTGAGTCCTGATTCGCGCTTCGTCAAATGGATCAACCCGACATCGAAGGCCGGCACCGAACAGGATGTCGTAGTCACCGTCGCCGAGGGCGGCGGCATGTTCGCGGTGACGCGGGACACAGGCCAGTTCCTGTGGGCACGCCCCTTCCCCTTCGACGATCCGAACATCAACATCAGCGTGGTGGACGTGAAGACCGGCAAGACGGCCGTCAATCCCGACAAGATGTTCAAGAAGGACGGCGATACGATTGTCGGCTGCTATCACAACACGCGCGGGCTCTGGCAGATCGCCTACCATCCGGGCAAGAACTCTCTCTACGTCCCCTTCCATGATCAGTGCCTGTCGATGGAGGCGGTGAATTCCAGCACAACCGGCTACGGACGACGCGTTGGCGTGCTGCGGCCGGGCGCCGACCCGAAGGCGTACATGGGCATCGCCAAAATCGACGTGGCCACCGGCGAGATGCGCGTGATCTACTCGCAACCACAGGGAACCAACGGATCCGCGCTCACCACCGCGGGCGACCTGGTGTTCTTTGGTGATCTCAATCGGCGCCTGCGCGCGCTCGACGCTGACACCGGCAAGGTTCTCTGGGAAACCGTCGTCGGCGGCATGATCATGAACAGCACCATCTCGTACGCCGTGAACGGCAAGCAGTACGTGATGGTCTACACGGGCGGTGGGCAGTCGGTGACGAGCGGTCCTTTGGCGGTGGCCGGCAATGCGATGCCAACAGCCGTCACCGGCCACAACGCGATTTACGTCTTCGCGCTGCCATAGCTTGTACGTAGCCATAAGTTTGTACGTAGTGTCCGGCTTCAGCCGGACCTAAGTGTTTGTGACCTCGTCGACGCCGGTAGCGCTGCGAGCGTCGTTCCCGCGGCGTTACGGCTTGGCGAGGTCGTGGGCGGGCGGTACGTGCGCCCTCGCATCCCAATCGTAGAAATTGAACGTCAGGCGCGACAACTCGGCCGGCGGAGGCAGGAACCGATCGGCGGCCAGCATCATTTCCACGTAGTCGAAGATCCCGCGCACTTCGGCGGCGCCGTTGACCGAATGGAACCAGGTCGCACGGCCGTCGAACACGAGGCTTGCGACATTCGCCAGCTCGCACGGGCCCAGGCAGGCGGCCTTGGTCAGGTGAACCACCTTCCGAAGATTCCGCCGCACCCATTCGTCCTTGAACGCGGCGGCGGGAACCGGCGCATGGCCGCGTTCGGTCTTGCCGCAGCAGCACCCGGTAAAACAGTAAGCAATGTGCGCGCGACGCTGCAGCAGATCGACGACACGGCCGTCGGCACGTGTCACGTGCTGACGAAAGCTGGTTGCGCAACCAGCGCTAAAGGGTGCAGGCATCTCGCCTCAGGTCCGGTCGGAGCCGGCAGACCCTCTGCGCAGCTCCACGGGCCTCCCGTGAGGAGTGTGGCGGTAGGCGTCCGCCCAATCCTCTTTGCGCTGCAGCAACTCGGCCGAATTTGCGAGGCGTTTCGAGGTCACGAGCCGCTCGAGCGCGGCCAGCCAATGCTCGTAGTAGCGCGACCCGTCGTCCGGCTCGCCTCGGTCGGCTGCAGCCTTCAGTTCCTCGGCCAGCGTTGCGGCCCATTCCTTCCAGGTGAAATAACCCTGCTCGGAGAGTCTTACGGCAAGCGCAAACGACTGAGCCTGCCAGGGCTCAGCAAAAACGGGGCCTCCTTCGTCGCGCGGGAGACGAGGCAATTCAGACAGCCGATCTCGAGTTTGCGGTCACGTCAGAGTCGCTCCAGGTAGTCGTCCCACATGTCGATATGAACGGAGTCGCGCTGAGAGGCGGCGTCGCCCCACAGCTCTCGTGCCGTGAACCGCACAGAGTAGACGTGCTGCCGCTTCTCCCCTTGAAAGTGCGCGTTGGTGTCCGGGAACACATAGACACCGTGGTCTCGCACGATGACGCCTGCCTTGCCGCGAGCATATCGGGGCAGGCGCGTGTGGCCTGTGGGATTGATGTTGCGAGCACGAACGCGCTGGCCCACTCTGAACAACGGCCTGACCGCTGAATCCTGGTTGGACGGTATGCCGCGGTTCAGCCAGCGCGATGCGGTTGCCAACGTAAACACCGGCGTCGCTCTGATTGACCCCGGCGCAGGCTTTCCACTTTGCAGCTCTTCCCGCGTCGCGATGCCGTAATTCACCAACTGCGCTTCCAGCCTGTTCACCCAACGCTCGTAGTAGCTCATTCGCAGGTAATCGAGCGGAGACATCGTTTCAAGCGCGTGCCGGTCGGTATCGAGGTTCCACTTGCGCCAGGCGCGCATCGCACGGTTCAGCGCGTAAATGCGCCCTTCCCAGCTCGCGTGGAATACAGGTTCGTCCTTCTCGTACTGGACCGGACCCATTCCCTGCTGGCCACCCATGTCGTGTACGCCGTTCACGTGCGCCCTCCCGGAGGCACGGTGACCTTGGCGACGCCAACCATGGCATCACGTGTGACGAGCGCTGCCAGTTGCTCCTCGGACATGCTCTCGGTGCCCGAAGGACGCTCGGGCAGGACCACGTAGCGCAGTTCCGCCGTGCTGTCCCACACGCGAACTTCAACCTCGTCTGGAAGTGTGGTGCCGAACTCGCGAAGAATCCCACGAGGGTCGATCACAGCGCGGGACCGATACGGCGCGGATTTGTACCAGACGGGCGGGAGTCCGAGGACGGGCCACGGATAGCAGGAGCACAACGTGCAGACGATCAGGTTGTGCACTTTGGGCCCGTTTTCCACGACGACCATGTGGTCGCCCTGTCCGCTGCTGTACCCCAGCTCCGCGATCGCTGCGGGTGCGTTTTCGAGAAGCCGCTTCTTGTACGCCGGATCCACCCACGCGCGCGCGACGACCCTCGCGCCGTTGCGAGGGCCGACCTTGTGCTCCATCGTGTCGATCAAGGCATCGAGCGCAGCCGAGTCGACGAGGCCCTTTTCGACGAGCAGTGACTCCAGCGCCTTGACCCTGAGCGCGAGGTCTGAAGGAACATCCTGATGATCGTGGTCGTGATCCTGAGTGTGCACGGTGACCTGTGTCGCGCCGGTGACGGCGCCGGCGGCGATACCCTTGAGGAACTCCCGGCGGTCCACGGCGCCCTTTTCGGAGTCGCCCATGATGCTCCTCCTAGCGGAATGTCACGCCCGAGGCGGTCGGTGCGAAGCCTACCACAGTCGGTCAGGCGGTTTGTGCAGCGAACCGAAGCGAAGGCCGCGTTCCCGGCCGCAGCGTCCGCGATCTGGTGCAACACGCGCGAGCGCCATTGTCTTCGAGCGACGTATCACCTTCCACGTCGGGTGAAGAGCAAGGCGCCCACAACGGCGCCACCGACGAAGGCGCCGACCAGCTGCGCGACGTCGGTGAACGGCACGAAACGCGTACCGCTGTCGGTGATTTCCAGTGCGCCTGCAGGAAATGCACGCACGCCCCCGCCACCGCCGCCACCTTCTCCGTGGCGGGCAGTGCCGCCGCCATCTTTGCCGATTCCAAACCCGCCACCGAATCCATAGGCAACCTTCGCCACCGGCACCACTGTCTTGCCGTTGACGTGAATCGGCTCTCCAAAAACCGACTTCACGGTTGCTGTCGATCCCAATGTCTCACCGATTCTTTGGAGCACGTCCACAGCGTTCATAATGCGTCCTCTCTGCTGCAGAATAATCCTTTCGGAAAGGGTGCCACATTGACCTTCAGCAGTCAGAGCGCGGAAGGACAGACGCGTTGAACGACCCGTTGCCGTTGATTCTGCTCGCAGCCGTTGCAGGCGCAATATGGCTCTGGGTTGCTCACCGCGGCCGCAAATACGCAGCCGAGAAGGAGCTGCGGCGAATCTGTCTGGGCGACGAGCGCCAGGCCGAGCGACTCCTTCAGAGTGAAATGACCCGCGCGCCCGGTATGTCACGTGCGGAGGCCGCGCGACGAGCCGTCGAGCGGTACCGACGCGACAACAGGTAAGCTCCTTCTCCCGCGCGGCGATCAACGGTTGCGCGGTTGACGTTTGCTTCTGCGCGATCGGCTGGCGGCGTTCTTTTCGACGCGCAGTTGCCACGCGGTCCGAAGAGCACCTGTCAGGACATCGCGATTCGCCCTGGCCAGCCGAATGTGGGTGGCGCCCATCCGCCCCCAGCCACCGGCCACCGGCAGAAACACGTCTGGCGCGTCGGCCACAAACTCTGCCTGGACCTCGGGTGTCAGCATCAGGTTTCCGAACCCGTGCTCGACCGACGCCAGCGTGGCGAAGATGTGCCCGCCGACCCGGAAGTCCACCGCGCCCATGTGCGAGCCTTCTTCAGCGCCGTCGAAGCTCAAGGCGATGCGTCGAAAATCAGCCGCGGTCATATAGAAGGTGCCTTGGCTGGAAGGTGCCTTGGCGAAGGCATCTCATCCGAGCTTGACCGCCGTCCCGCTGATGCTCACCATCAACATGCCATTGTTCGATCCGAGCACCTCGTAGTCGAGATCGATTCCCACAACCGCATCCGCGCCAACCCGCTGTGCCGCCGACTGCAGCTCGTCCAGCGCGATCTGCCTGGCTCGCTCGAGCTCCTGCTCATACGCTGCGGACCGACCGCCGACGATATCCCGGATGTTGGCGAACAAGTCCCGGAAGATGTTCGCGCCGACGATGGCTTCGCCGGTCACGATGCCGAGATAGGTGGTGATCGTCCGGTTTTCGATACTCGGGGTCGTCGTCAGAATCATGATGTGCAACTGTCCTTTCGCATTTCAATGTGTGGATCGGGATCATGCGAAGAGGCGCGAGGTTGAGGAAACCGAGGCGTGGGGAGCTACATTACGCGGTTTGCACCGCGTTCGCACGGGTCAGGCCGAGCTCTTCGATCGAAATTTCCCGCATCTTGAACTTCTGGATCTTCCCCGTGACCGTGGTTGGGAATTCCGCTGTGAACCTGATGTATCGCGGAATCTTGTACGCGGCGATCTGGCCGCGGCAGAAGTCGCGGAGCTCATCTGCGGTCGCCTGGTGTCCCTCATGCAGTCGAATCCACGCGCATAACTCTTCGCCGTACTTCGAGTCCGGAACGCCGACCACCTGTACCTCGCTGACCTTTGGGTGGCTGTAAAGAAACTCTTCGATCTCCCGCGGGTAGATGTTCTCGCCACCCCGGATGATCATGTCCTTGAGTCGTCCGGCGATGTTCACATATCCATCCTCGCGCATCACCGCCAGATCCCCGGTGTGCATCCAGCGCGCCGAATCGATCGCCGCAGCCGTCGCCTCGGGGTTGTCCCAGTAGCCGAGCATCACCGAGTAACCGCGCGTACAGAGCTCCCCGGGCGTCCCACGCGGAACGACCACACCAGTGTCGGGTTCGACGATCTTGCATTCCAGATGGGGATGCACGCGGCCAACCGTCGACACCCGCGTCTCGATCGGATCGTCCACGGCAGATTGAAATGACACCGGCGACGTTTCAGTCATGCCATAGCAGATCGTCACCTGCCTCGCGTGCATGCGATCGAGGACCTGCCGCATGACTTCGATCGGGCAGGGCGCGCCGGCCATGATGCCTGTGCGGAGCGAATCAAGACGGTATGCGCCGAAGGACGGATGACCAAGCATCGCAATGAACATCGTGGGCACGCCATAGATCGACGTACACCGGTGGACGTCTATGGCCCGCAGCGTCGCTTCCGGTTCGAACGCCTCTGCCGGCAGCACCACCGCTGCGCCATGCGTCAAGGCGGCGAGGTTTCCCATCACGCAGCCGAAGCAGTGGTAGAACGGCACTGGTACCGCGATGCGGTCGTCGGCCGTGTACTCGAGCAGTTCGCCGACGAAGAACCCGTTGTTCAGAATGTTGTGGTGGGAGAGCGTGGCCCCTTTCGGAGACCCCGTGGTGCCGGACGTGTACTGGATGTTCGCGGGGTCGTCGAATTGCAGCGCTGCCTCACGCGCTCGAAGATCCATCTCCCCGACGCCCTGGGCGCGTTCGACGAGCTCAGTCCAGGCTATTCCACCGGGCGCCGCATCAGCGCCCAGGTAGACGACATGCCGCAACGCAGCCACCCGCGCGGAATGAAGCGGGCCGTCGTCCGCTGACGTCAGTTCCGGCAACAGGCTGACGAGCATCTCGACGTAATCGTTTCTACGGAATTTCCGTGCAGCGATCAGAACGCTGATACCGGACTGATTCAGCGCGTACTCCAGCTCCCGCAACCGATAGGACGGATTGACGTTGACAAGGATGGCGCCTACCTTGGCTGCCGCGTACTGCGTGAGCACCCATTCAGCGACGTTGGCGCTCCAGATACCGACGCGGTCCCCGCGCTGCACGCCGAGCGCAAGCAGCGCGCGCGCCACACGGTTTACTTCGTCGAGCAGCTCGCGATAGGTATACCGGACCCCCTGGTGACACGAAATCAGTGCGTCTCGATGCCCGAACTCGTCCGCCGCGCGGTTCAAAACAGCACCGATTGGGGTACCGAGGAGGGGGGTCGACGCCGAACCGTGCACGTACGACAGGCTCATCGTTGCCTCGTTGGCGGCGGATTCTATAACGATTTCATTGCACCGCTGCGCTACAATGCCGCGCCATTGATCCTTTTACATCGTCCACAGTTGCAAGGTGTGCGCTAAGGGAGGTCCCCCATGGTGCGAAAGTCATGCGTCGTTGTCGTCGCAATCCTCGGACTGATCGTGCTGACGGTTGGACCGGCTGCCGCGCAGGATGCCAGGGCCGTGCTGCAGGCGGCATCCAAGGCGATGGGCAATCTGAAGTCAGTTCAGATTACCGGCACTGGATGGAATGCCGCCGTCGGTCAGAGTTTCACGTCGGAGGAGGACTGGCCGCGATTCCAGGTCACGCGTTACGTACGAACGATCGATTACGAGGCTGGCACCTCGCGAGAGGAGTTCACGCGCCAGCAAGGCAACTATCCGCCGCAGGGCGGCGGCGGCACCCCGCTCCAGGGTCAACAGCAGCAGGTCTTCATCGTCAGCGGGAACAGTGCGTGGAACCTTCAGGATGGAAAGCCGATTCCTCAGCCCGGGCAGTACCTCGCAGGGGTTCCGGTTGCGGAGTTCCGTCAGCTCGACATCCTCCTGACACCGCACGGATTCCTGCGGGCGGCCATGACGGCAAAGAACCCCACGGCCGTGTCGCTGACGCTCGGGTCGCCGACGGGCGCTGTGACGCCCAACGGCAAGGTGACGCTCGTCTCGTTCACAGCGATGGGCAAGTACCGGGTCGTCGGGACCTTTGACGATCAGAACCTGCTCGCGCTGGTGCATACGTGGGTACCGAACCCCGTCTACGGCGACATGCTGTACGAGCTCCGCTACCTCAACTACAAGGATTTTGGCGGCGTCAAGTTCCCTACGACCCTCCATATCCACCAGGGAGACCCGCGGTTGATGGTGGCGCATAACTCGATGGAAATGACGCTGACCAACGTGCAGCCGAATATCGCCGTGCCGGCGCTCCCGGCGCCCGCGGAAGTTCAGAAGGCGACCGCGCCGCCGGTGCGCGCGGAGTCACAGAAACTGGCGGACGGCGTCTGGCTCGTCGCCGGCGGGACACACAACAGCCTCGCTGTCGACTTCCGCGATTTCGTGACCGTGATCGAAGGGCCGCTCAACGAGGATCGCTCGCTGGCCGTCCTCGCAGAAGTCGCGCGGCTCATCCCCAACAAGCCAATCCGCTACGTCGTCAACACCCACCATCACTTCGATCACTCGGGCGGACTGCGCACGTATATGGCCCAGGGCGCGACGGTGGTGACGCACCAGGCCAATCGCGACTTCCTCGAGAACGTGCTGTTCGCCCCCGGGGCGCGCACGATGATGCCGGACAGGTTCTCCACGTTCTACCCATACTTCAGCGGAGGCCGGCGGCCGCTCCCGCTCGAGACAGTCAATCAGAAGTACGTGATCAGCGACGGCGTGCGGACGCTCGATCTGTATCCAATGCAGGGGCTGAACCATCACGGGGGCATGCTGCTCGTGTACTTCCCGAAGGAGCGAATCCTCGTGAATGCCGACCTGTATTCGCCACCCGCCGCGGGCGCCACGGCCCCCGCTCCGAACGCGAATATGAGAAGCCTTCAGCAGAATATGCAGCGCCTGAAGCTCGAGGTCGCGCAGCACGTGCCGATCCACGGGCAGCCTGGATCGGGAGAGCAGTTCGTGCAGATTGTCGGAAAGGGCACGAATTAGTTCAGATGGTAGCGCGCAGGCTTCGGCTTGCGCGCTACTGCTGCATCGGGGATCGGGGATCCGGGATCGGGGATCGGGGATCGGGGATCCGGGATCAGGGAGTATTCTCTGAGCCAATGCACGACGCAATCCATGAAGAACTCGACGTAGTTTCGTAGCCAGTTCGACGACCGGTACCAATTCCTCGCGCTGCACTAAGCGCAATCGGTTCGAAATTTCGAGTTGCGTGTCCACTTCGGCAAGGCTGCCTATTGCGACCACAACGTAGTGCAGATATGCCTTCGTGCCTTGCTGGTGTCCTTCGCTGATGTTCGAGGGGATCGCGACAGCCGCACGACGAAGTTGAGATATGAGTCCGTACAGCTCTTCGCGAGGGAAGCTTTTAGTCAGGCTGTAAACGCGTACGGCAAGGTCAATTCCGAGCTGCCATGCCTCGAGATCGCGGAACGATCGGATCGACATCTCAATCGGTCCAGCAATTCGCGTGCGCACTCGCCCCCAAGCAAGTAGCGGAAATGCGGTGTGGCGCTGCCGTTTTTGCACGGCCTTGCGTTGACAGGTGCAGCATTTCTTGCCTAGAGCTCCCCGGATCCCGGATCCCGAGATCCCGGATCCCCGATCCCTGATCCCCGATCCCGTTTAATAAAAGTCGTGCGCATCGACGGATGCTCCGACGTCGATGCCCTGAAGGCGCTCGGCCCTCACCGACAGAACGCCGTCCTGGTGCTGCAGGATTCCCTCGACGAGCAGGAACGGCTGACGAACGACGACCAGCCGTGTGCGATCGAAGAGGTCGGGGCGCACGATGACGTTGGCCACGCCTGTTTCGTCTTCGAGCGTGAGGAACACGAACCCTTTGGCGGTGCCGGGACGCTGGCGAGTGATGACCATGCCGGCCACGCGCACGCGCCGGCCGTCGCGCGCCTGCGGTAGATCAGAGGCGCGCAGCACGCCACGTACAGCCATCTCCTGCCGGCGCAACGCCATCGGATGCGGTCCGATGGTCAGACTAGTGCCCGCGTAGTCGGCTTGGAGCCGCTCGTCATCATTCATGGACGGCAGCGGGGATCGTTCGAATCGTTCCCTGTCCCCTATCCCCTCTTCCCGATCCCCGATCCCCGATCCCCGATCCCCGGATCCCCCCTCTTCGAACAGCTCGCCCGACGGGCGGACGGCTCGCTCGACCTGCCACAATGCGCTGCGGCGCTCGTTGGTGAACGCATTCAGCGCGCCGATGTCGGCGAGCGTCATGAGCTCGTCGCGGCGCAGGCCGGCGCGCCGCACGAGATCCTCAATCGAAGCAAAGCGGCCGGCCGGCGGCACCGGCACGGTCCATTCGTGCGCGCAGGTGTTGCAGAAGTACGCGTCGATCCGGATCCGGGATCGGTCCGGGATCCGGTCCCGATCCTCTGATCCCGATCCCGATCCCTTCCTCGGTACCACTTCGATCATCGAGTCGTCATCAGAGCCGCATTTGGGACATTCGGGACGGTTCTGGGTCCGGCTCCCGGTCCGGCTAAAGCCGGACACTACGTACGAAGCGATCACTACGGACGAAGCAATCACCTGCCCCACCTCCTTGCGCAGACCGTTCACGTACATGAGCCCGAGACGAATGGCCCCATCGTCTTCAATGCGGCAGAGCCAGTCCGACTGCTGGACGTCAATCGGATGGAACCGCACGCCTCGGCGCTGCGCATCCTTCACGAGCGACGCAGGGTGATAAAACCCCATCGGCTGGTTGTTGAGCAGCGCCGTATAGAAGGCCGCCGGGTAGTGCACCTTCAGATACGCGCTCGCGTATGCCAGCAGCGCAAAGCTGGCGGCGTGTGACTCTGGAAAACCGTACAGCGCAAACGACGTAATCGAGGTGATGATTCGTTCGGCTGTCTGGCCCGTGATGCCGTTTTTCGCCATTCCCTCGCGAAGCTGCACCTCGATCTGCTTCATCCGCTTTTCGGATCGCTTGAACCCCATGGCGCGGCGCAGCTCTTCCGCCTGACCGCCGGTGAAGCCTGCGGCCACCATCGCCATCCGCAGAAGCTGTTCCTGAAAGAGCGGCACGCCCAGTGTGCGCGCGAGCACGGGCTCGAGCGACGGATGCAGCGGCACCACCGGCTCGCGTCCTGCGCGGCGGTTCAGATAGGGATGCACCATGTCGCCCACGATCGGCCCGGGCCGGATGATCGCCACTTCCACGACGAGGTCGTAAAAGCGCGACGGCTTCAGACGCGGCAGCGTCGCCATCTGCGCGCGCGATTCCACCTGGAAGACGCCAATCGTGTCGGCTTTCTGCAACAGCTCGTACACGTCGGGATCGTCAGGAGGGAGATGGGCGAGATCGAATCGTGCCGGGATCCGGGATCGGGGATCCGGGATCGGGGATCCGGGATCGGACATGTGCCCGGTTCCCGGTTCCCGATCCCCGATCCCCGATCCCCGATCCCCGATCCCCTTCATTGACCATCTGAATGGCGTCCTGCAGCACCGCCATCATGCCCAGCCCGAGCAGATCCACCTTGACGATGCCCATCTCGGCGCAATCGTCCTTGTCCCATTGCACGACGACGCGGCCGGGCATCGTGGCCGGTTCGAGCGGGACGACGGCATCGAGCGCGCCCTGGCAAATCACCATGCCGCCGGAATGTTGTCCGAGATGCCGTGGCAGATCCTGGATGCGCACCCACAGCTCCGCGAACGCCCGCATCCGCGGCATGTCGAGCGACAGACCGACGGACTCCAGATTGCGGCCCAGCGTCTCGTTCGGATCGGTGAACTCGAAATGGTTCATCACCTTGGCGAGTCGATCGATCGCATCGTCATCGAGCGAGAGCGCCTTGCCGACTTCACGGGCGGCGCTGCGGCTGCGATAGGTGATCACGTTGGCGGTCATCGCTGCACCAAGCCGGCCGTATTTCTCGTACACGTGCTGGATGACGCGCTCCCGGCGATCGCCGCTCGGAAGATCGAGATCAATGTCGGGCCATTCGCCGCGTTCCTCTGAAAGAAAACGCTCGAAGAGCAGGTCCATCGCAATCGGATCGACGGCCGTAATCCCCAGGCTGTAGCAGACGGCGCTGTTGGCCGCCGACCCGCGACCCTGCACCAGAATCCCCTGCTGGCGCGCGTAATTCACGATGTCCCACACGATCAGGAAATAGCCGGCAAGGTCGAGCTTTTCGATGAGATCGAGCTCCCTTGCGATCTGGGCGCGTGCCTTGTCGTGATACGGGCGATACCGGTCGCGGGCACCTGCCTCCGTGATGTGCCGGAGAAACGACATCTCAGTCTCGCCGGCCGGCACCGGATAGGCGGGAAAGCGGTAACCCAGGTCCGCCATCGTGTAGCCGAGCCGCTCGGCGAGCGCGGCAGCGTTCGCAATCGCATCTCGACGATCGGCGAAGAGCTGCGACATCGATTCCGGGGATTTCAGGTACCGCTCGGCATTACGCGCGAGGAGACGTCCGGCACTGTCGAGCGTCGTGTGATGACGCACACACGTGAGCACGTCGAACAGCGGTCGATCGGCAGGTTCAGCAAAGCGGACGCCGTTGCTGGCAATCACGGGCACGCGGTAGGCCTGCGCCAGCGCGTCAAGCGCTGCATTGGCGGCTTCCTCGTCGCGCAGCAGATGACGCTGCAGCTCTACATACACATTGCGCCGCCCGAACAGGCCGACCAGACGATCGAGCAGGCCGCCGACGCCATGGTAGCGGGTATCGAGCAGCGCTCGCCCGCCGAGCACGATGAGACCAGCCGTGGCCCCGTCCAATTCCTCGAGCGCCAGCGCACCGTCGCGCTTTCCATTCCACCGCGTCGCTCTCGTCCGGGACGAGAGCGCTCCCGGCTGATCCGCACGCATCTTCATGCGCGTGATCAACCGGCACAGATTCCGATAGCCTTCCTGGGTTTCTACGAGCACTGGCAGTGACCACGTAGACGGGATCGGGGATCCGGGATCGGGGATCCGGGATCCGGGATCGGGGATCCGGCGGGATCGGATCCCCGATCCCCGATCCCCGATCCCGATCGTGATCTCCGCTCCGATGATGGCCTTGAGACCTGCCCGCTGTGCCGCCTTGTGGAACCGCGGCGCACCGTACACGCCATCAGCGTCGAGGAGGGCCAGCGCGGGATACCCGAGGGCCGCTGCGCGCTCGACCAGCGTTTCCGGCAGCGACGCCCCTTGAAGAAAACTGAACGCCGAGGCGCAATGCAGCTCGATATACACGGGTGAATCCTGTTGGGAGTTCAGTCATAGCTCCCATCGACAAACCACGCGTGCGTGGCACGTTCGCGGAATATCCGGTACGTGGCGCCGTCACTCAGCGTCACGTCCCATTCGTCACGGTCCCACTCCTCACATCGACGACGGGCCACGCCCCTCGACCCTGCTCGCCCCTCGACAAACTCGGGGCGACCCTGAGCCGAGTCGAAGGGTCGGGGCGTCCCGAGCGAAAGTCGAGGGACGGAGACACGGAGTGGCTTGTCGGTCCACCAGTGTCCCGAAGTCCGCCACGGTCCCGCGCAGGCCTGGACACTTCCTCCCAGTCGGGATCCGGGATCCGGGATCGGGGATCCGGGATCGGGGATCCGGGATCCAAGGTGAGCGGCTGCGCGGTCGATCGTCACGTGCTGCGGCTTGTCGTGCTCCATGCGCACGCGGGCTGGCGCCGGAATGCGAAAACGGCGCAGCGCAACGCGCGGACATTGCGCGTCGGCCCCCGATCCCCGATCCCCGATCCCCGATCCCGGATTAAACGGTTTCATCGCAAACGCGCCCGGCTGCCACGAGTCGACGACGACCGGTGAACCGCAGCGATCCTCTCCGATCAACGCAGCGAGGCGTGCCGTGAGCGTGGACAACTGCTCCGGCGACGGAATCGGGCGTGTGAGGAGTGAGAACTGCACGATCCGCGCTGGCGTCGGATCGACGGCCACAACCACTCGATCGATCGCGGCCGAAGGCGGGTGCGATTCGAGATCGAGCAGCAGCAGCGTTCGGAACGTCCGCGCATCACGCATCGGTGCGGGCAGCTGAAGCGACCGCTCGTGTATTGTCCGAGTCACCAGATGCAGACGGACGTGCAGCACGGCTGCGCCCCGACCACGACGCTCGAGATGCGTCGTCAGCGGCTCGAGCAGCCGCCCGAGTACGAACGACAGCGGCTCGAGCCCGTCGATCGGCCATTCGAGATCGAGCGCCTGCTCGAACCGCTCCTTCGGCACCTCGGGCCGCAGCGGCCGCGGATCCTCGCCACGTGCGAGGCGCTGCCAGCATGTCCCACGCACGCCCAATCGCGCAGCCACGCCGTCAACGGGCAACGCTGCCAGCTCACCCAATGTGCGGATCCCCCAACGGCGGAAGGTCGATACGACAAGGTGCGGCGGTGCGACGGTGCGAGTGCGAGGGTGCGAGGGTGCGGGTTCGGCGTTCTCTATAACCGTCAATAAGTCGATCGAGAGCTGTGCCAGCGCGATGGCTTCGGCGCCAGGCTCCACGACAGCGACGTCTTCTGGTTCTGGCGATTCGGCGCGCGCAAGCAGGCGTGCCGCGGTGCAGGTGCCTGCTATCGCGATGCGCAGACGCAGCTGCCGTTCCGCGCCTGCGCGGCACAGTTCTTCGCCAATCGCGTGCGGGCCGCCCAACAGCCGTTCGAGACCGGCAAGATCGAGGACGACCTCATCCGGTGCATGCAATTCGAATCGCGGGGTGAAGTCGGCCGCGACTTCGAGCAATGCATCGGCAGCCGGGCCATCGATCGAGCGGAGCGCGCCAAACATGGTCCGACATCCTCTAACTCGCGACGAGCCGCGCACGAGTCAGAGCGAGGCTTCAGCCTGCGCGGCGACAGATGGGCGATCACGGGAGATCGCGCACGCTGAAGCGTGCGCGCTACTCTCGATATGACGACTGGTCGAGGGGCGTGGCGCGTCATCATGCGGCCCGTCATTCGCGTGGTCCGTCGGTTGATACGGCTGAAATCGTCACTTCCCCACCCGTGTGACGACGTGGTGAGACGACACGGATGGCGAGCTCGAGCCCTGTGAGGCGGCGGCTTCGGTCGCCGGCCCCGTGCCACTGCGGACAACCGGCAACCGACAGCGTCAGGCCGCCGGCGCTTCGTGCCAATGGCTGCGGTCCCACCAGAATGCAGGCCGTGTCGCTGCCTTCGATCGTTCGCTGAATGCGCAGCCATGTGGTGAACGGGATGCGGTTCAAGGCCGCAAGCGGTGCGTCGGCAAAATCAATCGCGACCACGCCAAATCCACCAGCCTGGAGCACCAGGTTCAGCGCTTTCAACGCGCGCTCAATGCTGCGATCGACCAGCGAGGCGGGCGACGAATGACCGCGAATCCACATCAGGCGGTCCAGTTCCACACCGGCAGACGCAGCCGATGCCACGTCCAGACAATCGAAGGTGTCGACGATCGCTGCTATCTCGTCGCGACGCGTGGCTGCAGCAAGCAACTGAAGCAGCAACGTGGTTCGTCCCGACGACCGTGGGCCGACGATTTCAGAGAGCTGCCCTCGGGGCACGCCGCCCTGAAGGCAGCGATCGAGCCGCTCGACGGCTGATGGCGCCGCTGTCGTCTCGAGCGCGGGAGCGTGCGGTGGTCAGCGTGGAATCGAGCTTTCGAGCCCGCAGGGCGGCTTCGACGGCAGCCAGAGCACTTTTCGCCATACATTCGCCGAAGGCGAAAATATAGCGAAACTACATCCGCGGAGCAAGCGATAAGATCTTTCGGCGTCGTGGCCACCCCAACCGTTCCCGTTGCCGGCACTTCCGACGCGTCGTTGCCGGTCACTCCTCTGCGTCGTCTCGCGGCCGCGCTCCACTATCGCGACTTTCGCGTGCTGTGGACCGGTGCGTTCACCTCGAGCATCGGCACGTGGATGCAGAAGGTGGCGCAGAACTGGCTCGTGTTGACGATCACCGGCTCGGCATCGGCTTTCTATCTCGGGCTCGATACGTTCCTCGGTGAAGCCCCCATCCTGCTCTTCACGCTGATCGGCGGCGTCGTCGCGGATCGACGCGACCGGCGGCAGCTCCTGCTGATGTCGCAGTACGTCCAGATGGCGACCGCATTCACCCTGGCCGCGCTCGTCTACTGGGACGTCGTCCGCATCTGGCATGTCCTCACGTTGTCGGTCATCACAGGGATGGCGCAGGCGTTCGGCGGTCCAGCTCACCAGTCGCTGCTCCCTTTGCTCATCGACAAACAGCATCTGCCCAATGCGATCGCGCTGAACTCGATTCAATTCAATCTCGCGCGCGTGATCGGACCGCTTATCGCAGGTGCGACACTTGCCGCGTTCGGCATCGCCGCATGCTTCGGGCTCAACGGTCTGTCGTTTCTCGCCGTGATCGTGGCGCTGCTGTCGCTGCGCGTCCGGCACATTCCGCCCTCTGACGGGCACCCGGCTCCGCGACGAGCTGCGCGGCGGCTTTTCGTACGTGCGGCAACAGCCGGCACTCGTCGGACTGACGTTCCTCGCGTTCGCGACAACGTTTCTCGGGAATCCGCTGCTGACGTTTCTGCCACTGTTTGCGCAGAACGTGTTTCACGGCGGTGTTGGCCAGTACACGCGCCTCATGGCTTGTGCCGGCGCGGGCGCCGTCACCGGCGCGCTCGTCGTCGCGTGGCTCGGCACGTTCGAGCGCATGGGGCGTACGGTGCTCACGCTGCAAGTGGTATTTGGCGGACTCGTCGTGCTGTTTTCGGTGACACGCGTGATCTGGATCAACGGCGTGCTGCTGTATGTCGCTGGCGCGTGCATGGTGATGGTGTTCGCGATGATCTCGTCACTCGTGCAGCTCACTGCGCCCAACGAGCTGCGCGGGCGGGTGATGAGCATCTACATGGTGGCGTTCCGCGGCGGAATGCCGCTCGGCAGCCTGGTGGCGGGTTATATGGCCACGGTCACGTCGCCGTCCGCAGTGCTCACCGTAAACGGCGTGCTGCTTGGTTCGGTCGCGGCGTGGTTCCTGATCAAAGGTGGAGGCGTGCGAGAGCTATGATCGTCTAAGGCAATTTCATCGCGACGGCGATGGGAACGGAAAGGCCGATCGCCGCCATCACTGACACGATCTCCATGGCGTTCAACGAGTGCCCTCGCGCCATTGCCCGAACGATATCGCTGATCGAAACCACCCCCTGCAGCCGTCGGTGAGAATCGATCACAAGCAACCGTCGGACGCCAAACCGCTTCATCGTCGCCAGGACATCGCCGACGCTGGCGTCGGGCAAGCAGCTATGGATCGTCACGACCATCGCCTGCGCGGCTGAGATCAGCTCGGGCAGGAGGCGACGGGTTTCCCTGGCGATGGCGATATCGCCGCGGGTGATGACGCCGACGACGTGTTCAAAGGCGTCGACCACCGGAATGAATCCGCAATCGCGACGCCACATGAGCTTCGCGACAGCCGAGAGATCGGTGTCCGGCTGGCACGTATACGCTGGCTGCGACATCACGTCGCTGGCCGTCAGCGCTTTCTTTGGGATAGTGTCAGGTTCGGCGTGACTCGAACGGCCTTCGCGGTCATTCGGCAACACGTACATTCATGCATTACAGCGGCATCGATCCAACGCGGTCAATCGGGGAAGCCGGAATGCTCCCCTCAGGGGTACTCCATGGGGACATCGGATTTCCTAGCGCCTCAGGACGTCTTGGGTTGGGCGTTGGAAGTTGACAACTGCACTGAACTGTAACGGTAAGGAAGCGATTCGATCGCGGTAGTATCACCCCGCCCCGTTCGGGCGACCCACTGAGTCCGATGGGCGTCGAGCAGCGACTGCGAAGGAGGGCTCGCCTCATGTCCCCCAAAGGAAACCGCGAGAAGCCGGCCAGATCCCGCTCCCGAAGCTCTAGAAGAGCTGCCGGGGCGAAAAAAACGGGACCGTTACACCACCACGCGCCGCTCCGAGTCACGCTGAGGCACTCGTGGTCGGCATCGGGGCATCAGCCGGCGGATTAGAGGCGCTCAAGGCTTTCTTCGGCGCCATGCCTCCGAGAAGCGGCCTGGTCTTCGTTGTCGTGGTCCACCTCGACCCGACCCATAACAGCCTCATGCCGGAGCTGCTGGCCAAGACGACGCCGCTCGAGTGTCGAACAGGCGCACGATCGGCAGCCCCTGGAGGCCGATCACGTCTACATCATCCCTCCCAACCGAACGCTCACCGTCGACCAGGGCCTTCTCCGGGTACGAGAGGTGGCGGATCGGCGCGGGTTGCGAGGGACGATCGACCACTTCTTCCGGTCGCTGGCGGCCGACCAGCGCTCCAATGCCGTCGGCATCGTGTTGTCCGGTACGGGGACCGAGGGCATGCTGGGTGCCCGGGCGATAAAAGCGGAGGAAGGCCTGGTGATGGCCCAGGCGCCGGACACGGCGTCGCAACCGAGCATGCCGGCGAATGTAATCGCTACCGGTCTCGTGGACTTCGTGCTGGCGCCCGACAAGATGCCGCGCGCACTGCTCGAGTACGCCCACGACACGCGTGCGCACCGGGCTCCTGCGGTGGCGGCGCCTGAGGCGAAACTGTTGAACGGGCTGCAGCCAATCCTGGCTGCGCTGCGCGTGCGAACGAAGCACGACTTCCGCGGATACAAGAAGGGCACGCTTCAACGGCGAATCGAGCGCCGCATGGCGCTGCAGCAGATCCCGAGCCCAGCGAAGTACCTGGATTTTCTCCGTTCCCATCCTGCAGAAGTCGATCAACTCGCGAAGGACCTGCTCATTGGCGTGACGTCGTTCTTTCGCGACGCGGAGGTATTCGAGGAGCTGGCCAGCAAGGTCGTTGCCGGGCTTGTGAAGGAGCGGGAGCCGGATACGCCGATTCGCGTCTGGGTGCCTGGGTGCGCCACTGGCGAGGAAGCCTATTCGATCGCCATCGTGCTGGCCGAACAGATCGAGGCGTTGCAATCGCCGTGTCGCATGCAGATCTTCGCCACGGATCTGGACGAGCATGCGTTGGATACGGCGCGCACCGGCACGTACCCGGAGACGATTTCGCTGGACGTCTCCCCTCAGCGGCTCCAGCGCTTTTTCACGCGTGAGGACCACCGGTACGCAATCGTCAAGTCGCTGCGCGATTCCCTGACATTCGCCGTTCAGAATCTGATCAGCGATCCTCCCTTTTCCAGATTGGATCTGGTGAGCTGTCGAAACGTGCTGATCTATCTCGAGCCCGAGGTACAGGAAAAACTGCTGGCCGTGTTTCATTTCGCACTGAACGCTGGGGGGCATCTCATGCTCGGAAGCGCGGAGGGGGTCGGTACGCTCGAAGACTTGTTCAGCCCGCTCTCGAAGCAACGCCGGATCTTCCGGCGGCGCGGACCGGTGAAGCGTCGGCCACTCGATTTTGCGCCGTACCTGGCGCTCCCAGAGGCCACGCAAGTGACCCCGAAGGCTGCGCCCGACCCCGCTACCCTGGCCGATCAGCAGCTGCTGGAGCATTTCGCTCCGGCGGCGGTTGTCGTCAGGCGTACTGGCCAGATCGTGCGCTTCTATGGCGCCATGGATCGTTACATCCACCTGCCCAAAGGTGAGGCCACGCTCGATGTGTTGGCACTGGCGCGCGACGCACTGAAACCGTCCCTTCGGGCCGCGCTCTACGACGCCGTCAAGAACAATCGCCAGAAGGTGCTCGAAGTCGCTGATCTCAGCCAGACAAAGGTCCGTGCCACCCTCCGCATCACGGTGCGGCCCCTTGGTGGTCCGATGCCAGCCGATGACCTCTGGTTGATGATTTTCGAAGAGTTGCCAGCATCGCCTCGCCTCACGCGGCGTGCCGCGGCCGCGGCCCCTTCGCTGGTTCATCAGCTCGAATCGGAGCTTCGGGCGACCAAGAAGGAACAGCAGCAGCTCGTCGAGCAGCTCGAGAGCAGCAATGAGGAATTGAAGGCGGCCAACGAAGAAGTTCTCTCCATGAACGAGGAACTGCAGTCGACCAACGAGGAGCTCACCACCTCCAAGGAGGAGCTGCAGTCGATGAACGAAGAGCTGACGACACTCAATCAGCAGCTGCAGGACAAGGTGCAGGAACTGACGGCCGTCAACGACGACCTGGCCAATTTGTTAGTGAGTACCGACATCGCCACCGTGTTCCTGGACGACAAGTTGCGCATCAAGCGGTTCACGACCGCCGCAACCGAGCTGCTCAATCTGTTGCCTGCCGACGTCGGTCGGCCGATCACGCACATCAGCACGAATCTCGTGAGCACAGACCTGTCGCGTGAGGCCCAAACGGTACTGAATCGCGCGACACCTTTTGAACGGGAAGCGAGCGCGCAGAATGGAAAGCAGTACTTCCTGCGGATACTTCCGTACCGCAGTTCGGAAGGCAGGGTCATCCAGGGCGTCGTGCTGACGCTGGTCGACCTTACCGCGCTCAAAGAAACCGAGCGGGAGCTTCGGGCCACCCGCCAGCAGATGGCCGAGGACCTGCGCCGGATGACGCGTTTGCACGAGGCCAGCTCGCGACTGCCGGGCCTTGGTGACGTGCGGGAGATGCAGGAGGAAATCATTCGAGCGGCGCTCGAAATTACCGGCGCCGAGATGGGCAACGTCCAGCACGCTGACGAGGCAGGCTTCATGACGATTGCCGCGCAGGTGGGCTTCGAGCGGCCCTTCCTCGAATTCTTTACGCGCGTCGACTCACACACCGATAGCGTATGCATCGCGGCCATGGCCGGTTCCCAGCGTGTGACTGTCGATGACGTCACGACAAGCCCTGTGTTTGCCGGCGGGGCGGCCCTGCAGGTGCTGCTGACGGCGGGTGTCCGCGCGATGCAGTCGACGCCTCTGTTCGATCGATCGAATCGGTTTCTCGGAATGCTCTCCACGCACTACCGATCCGTCCACCATTTCTCGGATGCCGAGTTGCGATGGGTGGACCTCCTGGCTCGTCAAATGGCCGACGTGATCGGTCGGCAACACACCGAGGAACTGTTGGCCAGGGCGCAGCAGGGGTCAGAGCAGCACGTCGCCGAGCGGACGAAGTGGCTGGCGCTGATGCACGAGGTGACACAGGCCATCAACGACGCGCCAGGCTGGGACGAAGGCTTGCGTCGTGTGCTACGTCGCATCTGCGAGGCGGAGCATTGGCAGATCGGGTACGTGTATCTCCCCGATCCGAACGACTCGAACGTCATTTCTCCGGTCATCAGCCATGTCGTTGACGAACGCATGCGGACGTTCCATGAGGCCATCGAAGGGCGCCACTTCACGAGGGGTCAGAATCTTCCGGGTCGCGTGTATGCGGACGGCTCCCCGCAGTGGGTGAACAACCAGCAGGAGCTTGTCGCGTTGCTGCCGTTCCGTGGCGAGGCCGCCAGACAGGTTGGCCTGACAGCCGGCGCCGCACTGCCGATTCGTTTCGGACGCAACGTCATCGCGGTGTTGGAGCTGTTCTCGGACCAGCCGCACGCGCCGAGCGACCTGCTCGCCGACCTGATGAACGATATTGGCGCTCAAATAGGCAAGGTGCTGGAGCGGGAGCGGGTGGCGGCGCAATTTGCCGATCTCGTCTGGCGCGAGCAACAGGGCCTCTTGCACACGCTCCACGACTCGCTGGGTCAGACGCTGGCCGGTCTCGGTATGATGGCCTCGGCATTGAGCCGGCGCGTCACGGATGGGGACGCTGCCGCCACGGCAGACACCGCGACGCAGATTTCGCAGCAGGCGCAACGGGCCGTCGAGGAGATCCGCGAATTGGCCACGAACTTGTTTCCTGTCGAAATCGAGGCGCGCAGCCTGATGGCTGCGCTCCGCCGCCTTGCGTCCACCACGGAGCAGGTGTACAGGATTCCGGTCGGGGTCAAAGGCCGGGTACCGGAGAACGTTCGAGAGGGCGTGGTCGCCTCGCAGTTGTACCGCATCGCCCAGGAAGCCCTCACGAACGCCGTGAAGCACGCCAAGGCTTCTACAATCGCCATCCGCATCGGCAGCGAATCCGGCAAGACTACTCTGCGCATCATCGACGATGGCGTCGGAATCCAGAATATGGCGCACACGCACGACGGGGTGGGCCTGGGAATCATGAAGTTCCGCGCCCAGTCAATCGGCGGGACCCTCACCATCGAACCGGGCGCCAACCGTGGGACGATGGTGACCTGCACCCTTCGCGCGATTCCACTCGTGACGACACCCTCTACATGATCCCTGCTTCATCCGCTCCAGCACGCATCCTTGTGGTCGACGACCATCCTGTGGTGCGTCTCGGCATTCGTCAGATGGTAAGTACGGACCCTGGCCTGTCGGTCTGTGGTGAGGCCGAGTCGGCGGCGAAGGCGCTTCAACTGGCCACCGCGTCGAACGCCGACCTGGCCATCGTGGATTTGTCGCTCGAGGACGGCACAAGCCTGGGACTGATTCGATCGCTGCGCGAGACCGTCCCGGAGCTCAAGGTGCTGGTCTTGTCCATGCACGACGAAGCGTTGTTCGCGGAGCGCGCGCTGCGGGCCGGGGCGCACGGCTACATCATGAAACAGGAAGCGATCGACGGGCTGGTCCACGCCATTCACGAGATCCTGGCGGGCCGCCGGTTCGTCAGCGCACGCATGTCACAGCTCATCCTCGCGCGCCTCGGCCCCAACGCACCGCCCTCCGGCGACCATCTGGCCAGACTGACCGATCGGGAGCTCGAGGTCTTCGAACTGATTGGGCGCGGATTGAACACAGCCGCGATGGCTACTCGGCTGGGCGTCAGTGTCAAGACCATCGAAACCTACCGTTCGAACATCAGAACCAAGTTGGACCTCAAGGACGCGACCGAACTGATCCGTTACGCCACCATGTGGATCGAGCAGGCCTGATCGCCGGGGCGGCCACCGTCCTTTTTGGCCGTCAATCCCGCGAGATATGGCGGGGGTCTCGATACTTGCACCCTGTTCTCGCTGGTGCGATCCGCCGACTGCCGGACGGAAAGGGTGCATGGCCAGGCGAAGGCTCAAGCAGGTGCCCGACCTCGACGTTCACCAGGTCGGGCTGGAAGCCCGGACATCTGACCTCTATGATTTCGCGCCTGTCGGATGCTGCACGATGGACGCCGCGGGGCACATCCAGGACATCAATCTGACAGGCGCCGAGCTGCTCGGTGCGCCAAGGCGAGAGCTGCGGGGCCAGCTGTTTTCCGCGGTCGCTCCACTCGAGGACAGCCGTCCATTCAGAGCGCACTTGAAACAGTGCGTTGAGACGAAGGCACGCGTGACGAGCGAGCTCGCCTTCTCGCTGGGCAAGCGGACGAACGGTGCAGATATCAGCGATCCGGTCCTGGATTGGAGCGGCGCGACGATCGGCTGCCGAACCGCATTCATCGACATTTCGGAGACGAAACAGCTCGAGAACAAGCTTCGACTGCTCTCCGAAGCGGGGCCCGCACTCGCGTCATCGCTCGATTCCGCGGCGATTCTCGACGCCGTCGCACGCATCGCGGTGCCTGCACTGGCGGGTCTCTGCATGGTTGACGTGTTGGGAGAGTCGGGAGAGATCGAGCGTCCCCTGGTTGTGTTCGCCGATGCGAGCAGGCAGAAGTTGCTCGCCCACAGGCTGAAGCAGCTGACACCGAGTCCGGGCCAAACTATTCAGGCCCGCGTCATCGAGTCTGGCGAGCCCGTCCTGCTTCCGGAATTGTCCGATGCGATCCGCGAGCGAATCGTCCGCCACCACCCCCACCCCGATGCGATGCGGGCGGCACGCATCCGGTCGCTCATCGTCGTGCCGCTCTTCGCCCGCGGGCGGACGTTCGGGGCGCTCACGCTGGCTGCCGTGACGTCGCATGAGCGCTATTCGCTCTCCGACCTTCAGCTGGCTCAGGACCTGGCAACGCGCAGCGCCCTGGCAATGGACAACGCCCGCCTCTACGTCGAGGCGCAAAACGCGATCGCCGCGCGGGACACCGTCGTGGCACTGGTGTCGCACGACCTCAAGAACCCGCTGGCGGTCATTTTCATGACGGCCGCTCGGATGCTGAAGGTGCCCGGGAGGAAGGACCGGCGCGCGGAGAGCCGCAAGTTCATCGAGTCGGTGCATCGTTCCGCCGAGAGAATGAACCGTTTGATTCAGGACCTGCTCGACGTGTCGAGCATCGAGGCCGGGCAGTTTTCCATCGACAAGAGGCCGCAACCGGTCACCTCGCTCGTCGTCGACGCCGTTGAAGCGGTGCAGGTGCAGGCGGCCGCCAGGTCGCTGCGCCTCGAGACCAGGCTTCCTCAGGGAAATCTCTGGGTCGACTGCGACGCAGACCGGGTCAGCCAGGTCGGACGAGGCAGCGTGTTCTTTTTCACACTGCCCCTCACACGTCCCTAGCCCGGCGCCGGCGAGTGGCGCGGGGCTCCAGCTCATCGGTCGGAGGTTCCTGGCTTCCGCGATCCCGCGGCGGGCACGGCCCGCACGACAGCCGCAAGGTTCATCGGCACCGAATTCACGCCAGAAAGCGCGCGCCGTCTCGGGCATGTCCCGTGCTTTGGCTCCCAGCGGCCGTCTATTCCTTAAACATGAGATTCGTCGAACCGCACGCGAACGGCAGCGCGGAACGCCAGGCGGAGCCACCGAGCGGGAAGCCTGAGCGGGCGCTGCGGTGGCAGACGTGGCTCTGGTCCTGCCCCTGGCTCAGCGGCGGCTTCGCGATCGTCATGGGAACGGTCGCCCTGGCGGCATGGTGGATTGACCTCCCCCAGATGACATCGGTTGTCTCAGAGTTGCCCGCGATGATGCCAAACAGCGCGGTGATGGCCGTCCTCGCAGGCGCGTCGCTGATCCTGCTCGCCCCGCTCACGGCTGGCAGACGTCGAGTCGCCGCCGGCACACTCTGCGCCGGTGTGGTCGGCGCGATCGCGGGTGCGACGCTGTCGGAGTGGATCTTCGGTTTCGACCTTGGAATCGATCGAATTCTCCTGCCTGCAGGGGAGGTTTCTCACCGCGGTTATCCCGGGCGGTCTTCGTCCGAAGCCGCCGCCGCCTTTGCGGCCGTGGCGGCCGCGCTCGTCACCATCAATCGCAAGAGTGCGGCGCGCGGCGTCCGCCCCGCCGAGATCCTCGCTTTTCTTTCAGGAACCATTGCGCTCATCGCGCTGCTCGGCTACCTGTTCAAGATCGCCGCGCTTTATGCTCCCACGACGCTGCTTCCGTACACCGGCATGAGCATCCTCACCGCCGTCGCTGTGCTGTCACTGAGCATCGGCATCATGACCGCCAGGATCGACGTCGGTGTGTTTTCCATTCTCATGGCGCAGGACAGCGGCGGCATCGTCGCGCGTCGGTTGATGGCGTCCCTACTGGTGTTTGCTCCGATCGTCTGCGTCCTGGCGTTCGCAACCAGATTGGGAGCGCTGAGCGCCCCGTTGGCGGCCGCCCTCATCGTCCTCCTCGCTGGTGTCGGCGGGGGCGGCCTGATCCTCCGGGTGTCGCGGCATCTGAGTCAGCTCGACGCCGAGAGGCGACAGGCCGAAGAACAGCTCCGGTTGTCACAAGAGCGCCTGGAGCTGGCGCTTGAGGGCGCAAATATGGCGACCTGGGATTGGGACGTGAAGACCGGCGAGGTGGTCGTCAACAGGCGGTGGCCGGACATGGGCGTGGTCGGTTCGAACGATCTCTCGTGGAGTGCCGACCACTGGATTTCCATCGTCCATCCCGACGATTGGCCCCTGCTCGAACAAAGGTTGTCCGACCACTTCGAAGGTCGTGTCACCGAGTTCGAATCGGAACATCGGGTGCGAACAAGGTCTGGCGATTGGCTCTGGGTTCTCGCACGTGGAAAAGTGTTCGAGCGAGATGAGCACGGAGAACCGATGCGAATGGCTGGAACCGCGCTCGACGTCACCAGCCGAAAGCGCTCGACATGGAGCGTGCCTTTCTAGCGGAGGTTGCAACCGTTCTGAGCTCGAGCCTCGAGCACAAGCGCACATTGACGGACGTCGCACAGCTCTCCACGCGCACCCTTGCTGAATATTGTCTGGTCGATCTCATCGAGGAGCATGCTGAAAGTCGGTGGCTGAAGGTGGTTGCCCGAGATCCATCGAAGGCCTGGATTTGCGACGTTCTCATGCAGGTCCCGCCCGATCGTACGCGGCCGCATCTGACCTGGTCCGCATTTCAGACGAAGCAGCCACTCCTCATCGACAAGGTGACACCGGAGATGGTCTCCTCCTGGTCGCAGAACGAACTGGACCGACGAGCCCTCGAGGCGATGGAGATCGGCTCCGTTGTCGCCGTTCCATTGCTGACACACGAAAAGCTGCTTGGTGTCATTGCCCTGGTGAGGTCCATCGCGTCGCGACCGTATGTCCTGGAAGACCTGCGGGTCGCCGAAGGCCTTGCCGACCGTGCGGCCGTGTCGGTTGAGAGCGGGCGACTCTATCGCGCCGCTCAGGAAGCCATCGACGCAAGGGACCGGGTGATGGGTATCGTCGCCCATGACCTCCGCAACCCACTGGCAGCAATACTGCTGCAGGCGTCCGTCCTTCGACGCCGCGGCTCGGAACCGGATCGACGATCTCGGCAGCCCGTGGAGCTGATCGAGCGGTCCGCGAGGCGGATGAGCCGTCTGATTCGGGATCTCCTCGACATGGCGAGCATCGAGGCTGGCACTCTCGCAGTCGAATGCGACCACGTGGCCGTCGATCATCTCATCGCGGATTCGGCGACCGCCCAGAAGGCACTTGCTTCGGCGGCCTCGCTGGAATTCCGGCTCGAATTGGCGAAAGACGTTCCGGAGGTCTGGGGCGACCGCGAACGACTCCATCAGGTGCTCGAGAACCTGATCGGCAATGCAGTCAAGTTCACAAAGCCCGGAGGTCGTGTCACCGTCGGTGCGGCGGCAAAGGACAGCGGCGTCCTGTTCTGGGTGTCCGATACAGGCCCTGGAATCGCAGCCGAGCACGTGCCTCACGTGTTCGAACGGTTCTGGCAGGCTCACAAGGACAGGCGAAGCGGCGCAGGCCTCGGCCTCCCCATCGTCAAGGGTATAGTCGAGGCACACGGGGGGCGCATTTGGGTGCAGAGCGCCCCTGGACGTGGAAGCACTTTCTTCTTCACGATTCCGATCGCGATTGGTTCCCAGACTGCGCTCGCGTCGCGAGATACTCGGCGCCGCTCGGCCTGACTATCTGCCTCCCACGGTCCGGCTGAAGCCGGACACTACGACGATCCCGTCCGGCTGGGCTCGGCGGTTCGAGGGAGAGCCTCGCTAGGGGTAAGATCGGGCAATCCAGACAGTCGAGGCCAGCCTGCGAGGAGCGCGAGCGACTCGATGAAGCGAGCGGTGCCTCCTTCGGGTTGCAGATGATTTCTCCCACCCCCCGGCGTCCCTCATCGCCTTTGATTGCGATGCTCTGCGCGGCCGCAGTGAGCGGGCAGTTCATCGCCGGCAAGGCCACGCGGGACGCGCTGTTTCTCTCGTATCTCGATGTCACGCTTCTGCCGATCGTCGTCATAGCGACCTCTGCCTTCTCGATCGCCCTGGTGGCGATTGGCTCGAAGATGCTCGTGCGGCTTACGCCTGTCGTGTTCGTGCCGCTGGCCTTTGCCGCGAACGCCGTGTTTCTTCTGGCAGCGTGGCTTCTTACGCCGGCTGCGCCCGCCGCCGCCGCCTGGGCCGTCTATCTGCAGATTTCCGGGCTCGGCCCTATGCTCGGGTCGGGGTTCTGGCTGATCGCCAGCGAGCGATTCGATCCCGCATACGGCCCGCCAGCAGTTCGGGCACATCACGGGCGTGGGTACGCTGGGCGGTCTGATCGGAGCGCTCGTGGCCGAGCGCGTCGCGGCGCTTTACGGCATCACCACGATGCTGCCCCTGCTTGCCGGCGTCAACATGGTCTGCGCCTGGCAGGTCCGCCAGTTGGCGATGTCCGGTCATCGGCTTCCCATGCGCGAGGGACTGGATGGCGCACCGGAGCTCGCCGCCGAGTCGCCGGCGTCGGGACTTCGCGTGCTGGCACACACTGCGTATCTTCGCAATCTCGCCGCCATCGTCATGCTCGGCACGGCCGCGGCCACGCTTGCCGATTACGCATTCAAGGTGCAGGCGGTCGGCATCCTCGGCCGCGGAGACGAGCTCCTCCGGTTCTTCGCGATTTACTATGCGGCGACGAGCCTGCTCTCGTTCGTCGTGCAGTCGGTGATTGGCGCGACTGCGCTGCAGCAACTGGGACTTGCGTTGACGACGAGCACCCCGTCGCTTGCCCTGCTCTTCGGCAGCATCGGCGCCATGTTCGCGCCCGGGCTGCAGGGAGCGCTCGTCGCGCGCGGCGCCGAATCGGTGTTCCGTGGGTCGCTGTTCCGCACGGGTTATGAAATTTTCTATACACCGGTGCCTTCGGCCGAAAAGCGCGCTGCCAAGTCGATCATCGATGTCGGGTTCGATCGCCTGGGTGATGCCGTCGGTGGAGGCCTCGTACGACTGCTCCTGCTGCTTCCCGCCGCGCGCCAGTACTCGGCGATTCTGATTGGCGCCATCGCATGTTCGGCTGCGGCGCTGGTCGTTGCGCGGCGGCTCAATCGCGGCTACATCGAAACGCTGGAACGCAACCTGCTCAATCGTGCACTCGAGCTCGACCTCTCCGACGTCGAGGACCTAACCACGCGGACGGTCATGCTCAGGACGCTTCAACCGACCGTAGCTGTCGAAGGGCACGACACGACCACGACCACCATTCCCCGAACTGTGCGATCTGATGCTCTGCAAAGCGCAGATCCGGAGATCAAGGAGATCCTCGCGCTCCGTTCCCGCGATCGCGAACGCGTGGCGGCCGTCCTGAGGGACGACGTGGCGCTCCCCTCGACGCTCATTTCTCACGTGATTTCGCTGCTCGCATGGGACCCCGTTGCCGAAGAGGCTGTCCGCGCGCTTCGCCGAGTAGCCGAGGAGCATGTCGGCGAGCTGACCGACGCGTTGATCGACCCGAATCAACCGTTTGCCGTGCGTCGCCGGCTGGCACGCGTGTTCTCGGTGTGCGTGTCACAGAGGGCGGTAGACGGCCTTTTGCTCGGTCTGGAGGATTTGCGATTCGAAGTGCGGTTTCAGTGCGGCAGATCCCTGGGGGCCGTGACAGCGAAGAACGGACTGATCAAGGTTAACGAGCAGCGTGTCTTCGACGCGGTCCGCCGCGAGGTCGCGGTTGGCCGGCCTGTATGGGAAAGCCAGCGGCTGCTCGATCAGATCGAGCAGCAGGACAACGCCTCGTTCGTCGACGAGTTCCTCAGGGACCGGGCCGACCAGAGCCTCGCACACGTCTTCACGCTGCTGTCACTCGTACTGCCGGCGGCGCCGCTTCAGGTTTCCTATCGAGGGCTGCATACCGACGACCCGATCCTTCGCGGCACTGCGCTCGAGTATCTTGAAGGCGTTCTTCCGCCCGACATTCGCGAACGGCTCTGGCCGTTCGTCGGCGGCACGCCCATGCACGGCAGGCCCGCACGGTCGCGCGAAGCCATTCTGGAAGACCTGATGCGCTCCAACGCGTCAATCATGCTGAACCTGGAGGAGCTCCGCCGCCACGCGCGGACGAAGCGGCGGCCGGACGTCGCCGCCGGAGCGTAGGAGAGACGATGCCGCAAGAACGAATGGTGATTGCCCAGCGTCGCGACACGGCATCTCTCGCTCGCGACACCGGTCGAACCACGACGCGGCTGCCCGACGATCTGCTGACCGAGCAGGTGCGTCGGATCGGACTGTTTGGGGCCGTCATCGGCGGCCTGTGGACGCTCGGGGTCTTCATCGACACCGTCATGGCACCGCTCGTCTGGGGCTCCTCGATGTCGATGCGGGCCATCTGGCTCGAAGTCACGGGCATCGCGGCGGCCGCGTTGATGGTGTGGTACGTGCGTTTCTGCGGGCACTCACCGCAGAGGAAGACGAACGTCAGCCTCGGCTATCTCGTGTTCAACGGGATGGGCGTCGCTGTGCTGAACACGTGGATCTTCCCGCCCGTCCAGGCCCAGGTCGTTCATCTGTCGTGGGTGACGGTCGGCATCCTCGTGTTCTCGATGATCTGCGCCTGCCTCGCCCCGCAAGATGCTGATTACCGCGCTGATTACAGCGTCGATGGACCCGCTGGCCTTCTGGATCGCGTATCTGGCCGGAGCTCCAGTCGTCTCGCTGCTACATGCCGTCGTGCTCGCGATGCCGAACTACGCGTGCGCGATGATCGCAGTGCTGCCTTCGCACGTGCTGCAGCACGTCGGACGCCGGCTGCGAGAAGCGCAGGAGCTGGGCAGCTATAAGCTCGTCGAGCTCCTCGGGTACCGGCGGCATGGGTCAGGTCTGGCGGGCCGAGCACAACCTCCTGGCGCGCGACGCCGCCATCAAGCTTGTCCGCCCCGAAGTCCTCGGCGCACGCAATGATGCCGAGGCAAAGCAGGTCCTTCGACGGTTCGAACGGGAGGCACAGGCCACTGCGCAACTGAGCTCGCCGCACACGATTCAGCTGTTTGACTTCGGGATGACGCAGGACGGCACGTTCTACTACGTCATGGAGCTTCTGTCCGGCCGCGATGTCGAGTCGTTCGTTCGCGAATTCGGGCCGGTGCCGGCGAATCGGGCGCTTTTCCTTCTGCGGCAGGTTTGCCACTCGCTGGCCGATGCCCACGCGCGCGGCCTCGTTCATCGGGACATCAAGCCGGCGAACATTTACATCTGTCGCATGGGACTCGAATATGATTTCGTCAAGGTCCTGGACTTCGGGCTCGTGAAGGCGAACCGGGGGGCCGGCGCTGAAACCCTCATGACCATCGATCACACGACGACGGGAACGCCCGCGTACATGGCGCCGGAGATCATTCTTGGGGAGGCCGAAGTTGACCGTCGCGCCGACGTCTATGCGCTCGGCTGTGTCGCCTATTTTCTGCTCACCGGACAGCTGGTGTTCGAGGCCGACACGCCGATGAAGATGCTCCTGCAGCACCTGCACGCACAGCCGCTGCCGCCCGTCGCAGCGAACCGAGGTGCCGATTCCGCGCGAGCTCGACGAGCTGGTGCTGGCATGTCTCGACAAGAATCCTGACAAGCGGCCCCAGAACGCTGAGGAGCTCTTTCACATGGCGTGCGGATGCCGGACATGCGACGGCTGGAACCAGACGCAGGCGGCGCGAATGGTGGAAGGTGCATCTGCCGGAGCTCACTGGGCCACTGACGCTCGACACCCCGACACCAGAACGCGCGGCGGGCCTCGCTACGGTATAAACTCCGATCCAACTCGACAACACCGAACCTATGAGCCGCCGCGAAGGCTCGACTTCAACTTGGAATTCGCGCAGAGACTGAGACCATGACCGACGTCCTCGAGTACCCGGGCGCCACCCGCCAGAAAAGCTGGATCGACCGCGCGCTCCGTCCGTTCGGCGAAGTACGCCCCGGCGAAGGCATCACCACTCTTCTGATGCTGGTGAATATCTTTCTGATTCTCGTGTGCTATTCGGTCATCAAGATCGTGCGCGAGCCGTTGATCCTGCTCGGCGGTGGCGCCGAAATGCGGTCCTACGCCGCTGCGGGCCAGGCGCTGCTCTTGATGGGTTTCGTGCCGTTCTTCAGCTGGTTTGCGTCACGTGTCGACCGTCTCAAGCTCCTGGTTGGCGTCACGTTGTTCTTCATCGTCAATATTCAGCTGTTCGCGCTCGCGGTCGCGGCGGACGTGCCGTATGTCGGGATCCTGTTCTTCGTCTGGGTCGGCATCTTCAGTATTTCCCTCATCGCCCAATTCTGGTCGTTTGCGAACGACATCTGCACGAAGGAGGCAGGTGACCGCCTGTTTCCGATCATTACGATCGGCATGACGGCGGGGGCACCACTTGGATCGGTCGTGGCGGGACGACTGTTTGGCGCAGGCGTCGAGCCGCAATTGATTCTTCAGGTTTCGGCCGCGCTGCTCTTCGCGAGCTTAGTCCTGTACCTGCTCATCAACCGACGGGAGACCAGCCGCACCCCCACCCCTAAACCGGTGCTGGCAGCAGGCAACGGGTTTCAGCTCGTTTTCAGCAGCCGCTACCTCCAGCTGATCGCGGTCCTCATCGTCCTTCTCAACGTGGTGAACACCACCGGTGAGTACTTGATTGCGAATCTTGTGTCCGCTCGAGCAGACGCGCTCGCCGCAGGTAATCCGGGCTTTGATAAGGGCACTTTCATCGGCGCGTACTATGGCGACTATCAGTTCTGGGTCAACATCGTCGCACTTGTTCTCCAGGCGTTCGTCACGTCGCGCCTCGTGAAGCACCAAGGCATGCGGGGAGCCCTCTTGGCCTTGCCGTTCATCGCGCTGGGTGGATACGCGATCATCGCCGCGGGCGTGGGCTTTGCGGTGGTCCGTTGGGTGAAAACGGCGGAGAACGCCACCGACTATTCGATCATGAACACCGCGCGGCAGCTGCTATGGCTGCCGACAACACGCGAGGAGAAATACAAGGCAAAACAGGCCATCGACACTTTTTTCATGCGTGGCGGCGATCTGCTCTCGGCGGGGTTCGTCTTTGTCGGCACGAGCGTCGTGCAGTTGACCGTGGCAGGTTTCGCCACGGTAAATGTGCTGCTGACGCTTGTCTGGCTTGCTATTGCCTTCGCCATCCTGAAGCAGCATCGAGCTATCGCACAGCAGCAGGCGAAGGCGGCCTAGCACGTGGCAAACCACCGCGGAGTGAACCCGCACGTCGCATGGGTCGTCGGCGCGGCGCTCGGCGCACTGCTCGCCGCGCCCCTGGCCGCAGAGGCGCAGGAAGCTCAAACCCGCCAGGAAGCACTCAGGCAGCAACGAGAAGAAAAGTCGCGCAACTTGTCGCCGCCCGATCGGTCCGGCCTCGAGCGTACGCTGCTTGACCTTGAAAGCGGACGGCTGCTCGAGCGTGTGCTGAATCCGGCGGAAGGTTTTTATCCGAAGATCGGCAACATCACGGCGGGAAGTGGATTTTCGTTCGGGCCCGCGTACCGGAAGCCGGGGCTTTTTGGCGGACACGCGGATTTCAGCGCGTTCGCCGCGGCTTCCTTTCAGCGTTACTGGATGGTCGACACGCGGCTGACGTTGCCGCGGCTTGCCAACGAGCGGGTCTCTGTCGACGTCCACGCCCAGCGCTACGAGTTCCCTGACGAGGATTTCTTCGGGCTCGGCCCGGATTCACAGCGCGTTGACCAGGTCACCTATGGCATGGCCAGCTCGGTGTTCGGGGGGACCGGCTCCGTTCGCCCGAGACAATGGCTCACGGTTGGTGCCGGCCTGGACTATCTCACCCCACATGTGAGCACGCTGGGCGATGGCCGGCGGATCGGCTCGCTCTTCAACGAACAAACGGCGCCGGGGCTGGCAACACAGCCTGATTTCCTCCGTTATGAGCTGTTCGCAGACCTGAACTACCGGGAGCCGCGCGGCAATCCGCGCCGCGGCGGCCGATACGCCGTAGGGCTCGAGCAGTTCGACGATCGCGACAGCGGTCGCTATTCGTTCCGGCGCGTGGAAGTGGACCTTCAGCAGTACCTTTCAATGCTGAATGATCGACGTGTCCTGGCCCTCCATGCGCTCGTGTCGACGTCCGATGCCGAGCCGGGGCGCGAAGTACCCTTTTACTTTCAGCGAACGCTCGGCGGACCGGACGATCTCCGCGGCTTCAGACGGTACCGATTTCGCGACCGTCACATGCTGCTGCTCCAGGCGGAATACCGCTGGGAGATCTTCACGGCCGTTGACGGCGCCATCTTCTACGACGCTGGCAAAGTGGCACCACGTCTCGAAGATCTGACCTTCGGCGACCTGGAGACCGACTATGGCATCGGGTTCCGGTTCGGCACGGACAACGGTGTATTTCTGCGCGTCGAAGGTGCCTTCGGCAGCCGTGACGGCAAGCATTTCATCCTCAGGTTCGGTCATGTCTTCTAACACGCGGAAGTTCTGGGTGTGTGCACTCCTTGTGCTGGGGGTAGGACTGGCTGGCATTTCGGGAGGACGCGCGGCGGCCCCCAGGTTCTTTCCCGACGATCCGATCCAAGTTGACGACGACCGCGCGTTCGATGCGCGAGATGCGCAGCCAATCGAGGGAAGCAACGCGTACGATTTCGCCGAGCACACCTTCTTCAAGCCAGGCGATCGTCGTGACATCCGCGCGGCGAACGTCAACACACTCGACGAGGTACCCGACTCGACCTGGTTCACCAGTCGGATCGGGCGGACCTCGATGTCGATCGAGGAGCTTGTCCGCGGACCGAACCAGTTTGACACGCTGAACGTGGACGACTGGCCAATCATCCAGGAGAAGAGCAGCGGAATCACGCCAGGCTATCGGCTGACGGATCCGTCCGGGCATCTGTATCAGGTGAAGTTCGATCCGCCGAATCACCCCGAGATGGCCAGCGGCGCGGAGGTCATTGGGGCCGCGATCTATCACGCGATCGGCTACAACATCGTTCAGGGCTACATCGTCGAGATCGACCCCGCGCGTATCGTGGTCAGTCCGAAGGCCACGACCGTGGACATGTCGGGGCGCAGACGCGAAATGCGCCGCGAGGACGTCGACCGGATCCTGTCACGTGCCGCGCGGCTGCCAAACGGCAAGTATCGAGCGACGCTGAGCCGTTTTGCCGAGGGACGGCCGGTGGGGTATTTCAAGTACTACGGGACACGTCCCGACGATCCCAACGACATTCACCCGCACGAGCACCGTCGAGAGCTGCGCGCGAACCGCGTGTTCTCCGCGTGGCTGAACCACGACGACTCCCGCGGGATCAACAGCCTCGACATGATCGAGACGGCTGAGGATCGCCGGTATATCCGGCATTACATGTTCGACTTCGGTTCGATTATGGGGAGCGGCAGCACGGTCGCTCAGGTGCCTCGCGCGGGCAACGAATACATCCTGGAGTGGGCGCCCGCCTTGAAGACGCTGGCGACCTTCGGCCTGTACGTTCGACCGTGGATCACGGTCGACTACTGGCAGGGCGCGCGATCTGTCGGACGGTTCGAGGCCGACTTCTTCGATCCGGTCAGGTGGCGTCCGGAATACCCAAATCCTGCGTTCGACAACATGCGACCGGATGACGCCTTCTGGGCGGCGCGTCTGGTTGCGCGTTTCAGCGACGAAACGATCAGGGCCATCGTCGCGAAAGGCCGGTACAGCGAGCCTGGTGCTGCCGAACACCTGGCCACCACCCTGATAAAACGGCGCGACAAGGTATTGCGCGCGTGGCTGACCGGCGTGAATCCTGTCGTCGAGCCGCGGCTGACGGCCGATGGCGGCCTCACATTCGAAAACGCTGCGGTGGCCGCTGGCGTTGCCAGTGCGCCGACCGCCTATGCGTTGACATGGGCGCGCTTCGACAACGCGACCGGCACAAATGCTGGTGAAAGTGTCGAAATGCGGGTTACAGAACCGCGGGCGTCGGCGCCGAAACAGGTGCTGGAAGGTGCCGATTTCGTGACCGTGGCCGTCCAGACGGTCCATTCCGACCATCCCGCGTGGCGTTTGCCGGTTGTTTTGACCTTCCGGCGGACCGCGACGGGTTGGCAGACCGTCGGTATCGAGCGAACCGTCGCACCGCGGACGGAATAACGCCGGCGCACCAACGTCGCTGTTTACTGAGGAGGACTGCTCAATGCGACGCGCGGCTCGCGGCCGAACTCTTCGATCTGCTGCTGCAGTCCCTTATACCAGGACCGCATCCCGATCTGACGCGCTTCGGCGTACGCGCGAACGCTATCCCAGTTGTGCCGCACGATGCGATAGAAACTCACAAGGGCGCCAGTCCGGTCGGCGCCGCGGTGGCAATGCACGAACACCGTGCCTGCGTCAGAGGCATCAAGTGCCTGGAAGAACGATTGAATCGCTTCCGGCGGGATGCGGCGCGATCGTGTGAAGAAATTGCCGTCTTTGACAGGGATGTTCACGTATTTCATTCCAAGCGACTCGACAATCTCTCGCTCTTTGAGCCGCTCGGCATCCTTGACCTCTCGGAGATTGATGATTGTTCGGATCCCAAGCTCACGCAGGTACTTGAACCCCGCCAAATCAGGCTGTGCGCCTCGGAACAGCCGGTCGTCCACCTTGAAGAAGCGCTCGATTGGAGCAGTCGCATCATCGGCTCTCGCCGGGACCGGCACCAAAATCGGGATGACCAGCATCAGCGACAAGAGTCGAGCAGGGCAGGACATGTTGTGTCTCCAGGAGCCTCTTCGCGTCCGCAACCGAATCTACAACCTTCGGGCGGCTAGGATACCTGCCATAAGCGTACACGAATCTCTGAAATGTCCGTGTCGGAAGGCCCTCACGTCGTGAGGTGTCCCGCTGATGTGCGCCACAAATGGGGTGTTACCGTCCTAGTCGTAGGCCTGTGCTGTCTGTCGCGAAGTATCGCGACGGCTGAACCAGACCTCGGTTCACCTTCCCAAGAGGTAGCTGGCGCCGGGCGTGTGGTTGCCACTGTGACCGGCCTTGAAGGCACCGTGCGAGTCGCCAGCGTTGATGTTGAGTTGCTGGCCCTCGATGGCAACGTCATCCTCGCCAGGACCATCACAGACAGTGCCGGTCAGGTGACCTTTGCGGACGTGCCGGCGGGCCGCTACATCCTTAGAGCGTCGCGACCTGGATTCGCTCCTACGAGCTCGGCACCTTTTGACGTTCGTGCCGGCGGCGTCGCGCAGGTGCTGCTCGACGTCCAACTGACGTTCGTCGCGCCTGCGGTGGAAGTGCGAGCGCCGATTTCGCCAACGCAGAGCGTGCAGCCGGTTTCCTCCAGTGACATGCTGTCGGGCTCTGTCCTCGATATCGCGCCGTTGGCAGGGGATGATTTCCAGAGTCTGCTTCCTCTGTTGCCTGGCGTCCTGCGCGGCCCGGATGGACGACTGCGCGCCAAAGGCGGCCAGGCTACACAAGGTGCGCTCCAGATCAGCAGCACAAGCCTGATCGATCCATCGTCTGGTGACTTCGATCTGGAGTTGCCTGGTCAGAGTCTCGAGTCGGTCGAGATGCTCACCAACCCGTTCGCCGCGGAGCATGGCCGGTTTTCGACGAGCCTGACGCAGATTCGCACCAGGCGCGGAACCAACGCTTGGGAAATCAAACCGGGCAATGTGATTCCTCGGCTCGGCAAACGACTCGGCCGTGTCCGCGGTTTCGAGCCGCGCTTCTCCGTACGCGGACCCCTCAAAAGAGACCGGCTGTTCCTGGCGCAAGATTTCCAGTTCCGGTACGTCAACGAGCCGGTGAGGAGTTTGCCGGGCGAGCCCGAGATCGGCCTCAGAAGCTTTGATTCGTTTACGCGTATCGATAGTGTGCTCTCGACGCGACATACGTTGGGGGGTCTGGTGGTGATGTTCCCTCGCAGGATTGAACATCTCACGATGAACACCTTCCGGCCGCCAGAGGTTACGCCAGCGTTCAATCAGAGCGGTGTGTCAGTCGGCGTGCAGGATCGTTTTGCCATCTCGCCAACGATCGTCCTCGAAAGTACCCTGGCGGGCCGCCTGTTCGAGATCAACGTGAACACTGAAGGCCGCCAGTCGATGATTTACACGCCGGCGACGCAACAGGGTAGCTTCTTCAATGATCAGGAGCGGGAAGTCAGAAGCGTGCAGTGGGTCGAAGCGCTCTCCGTCGTGCTCGACAAGTGGCGGGGATCGCACCTGTTCAAATTCGGCCTCGATTTTCAGGGCTCGCGCTACGACGGTTCGAGTGTGAGCCGGCCCGTAGAAATCCGCCGCAATGATGGTTCAATCGCCGAGCGGATCGTACACGGCGCGCCCACGGCACAGGAAGCGGGCGCCGCCGAACTCGCGCTTTTCGCGCAGGATCAGTGGCGAATTGGTTCGCGCGTCACGTTGGAGCTTGGCCTTCGTATGGATCGCGAAACCCTGATCGAACGCGTGAACTGGTCACCGCGCGGCGGCATATCTATCGGGGTGCTGCCCGAGGGACGGGGTATCCTCCGAGGCGGCGTGGGCCGATTCAGACAGCGGACACCACTCAACGTTGGCGCGTTCGGTCAATTCGAATCCCGAATCGTGACGCGGTTTGGGCCAGGCGGGGACACGTTCGGGGCGCCAGTCACGCTCGTCAACGTTCCAGCGCCCGACCTGCGGACGCCCGAGGCCATCGCGGGCAACGTTGAGTGGAACCAACGGCTCGGCCGCCGAGTCTTGCTCAAAGCCAATTACCTCGGACGGACGGGATCCCACGAGTACATTCTCGAACCGAATCAAGAGCGCGGCGAAGTCCGCCTGATGAGTACCGGCAAATCGCGGTATTGGGAGTTCGAGGCTACTGGCCGGTATCTCGGGGGCGGACGCCAAGACCTCACGGTTTCATATGTGCGGTCACGAGGGTTTGCCGATCTGAACAATTACGATCAGTTCTACGGCAATCTCCGCAACCCGATCATCCGCGCCAACGAACACAGTCTGATTCCCACTGATGTGCCGCATCGGCTGCTGGTTCGCGGCACAATCGGGCTGCCTGCCGAATGGGACATCGCTCCGGTCATCGAAATCCGATCTGGATTTCCCTGGTCGGGTATCGACGAGTACCAGGACTTCGTGGGGCGGCGGAACCGGACCGGGCGTCTCCCGCGAGTGAACACATTGGATTTGTCGTTGTCACGCCCGTGGCGCGTATGGCGTTACCGATTCCGCGGCGGAATCAGGGTGTACAACCTCCTCGGAGCATCGGCTGCGCGCGAAGTCCAGAACAACGTCGCGGCACCGGACTTCGGGCGCTTCTTCAATCCAATCGAGCGCTCGATTGGATTCGTGCTGGGGTCGGTCAACTGAAGCCAGAACTCAGCTTCACAACTATCTCCACTCTTACTTGGCTTCTTCTTCTGCAGCTCTGTTCAAGCGTTCGAGCTCCTCGAGCTCGCGCATCACGCGCTGGTGGATGCGGCGCGCCTGCCAGTCGCGCCAGGCATTTCCCGCATTCCGCTATCCCAGTGTTGACGAGTTGGAGTGGCCGGAAACTGGCGGCCCGGGCATACTGGAGTAACATCCATCATGCCCCACGTGACGATTTCGCGCGGCGCACTCCAGAGGACGCGCACCCGAAGCCGTCGTGCGCGCCGCTCGGCGGCATGGCGCCTGGCCGGACGCGCGCTTCTGGCCTTGCGGGTCGCCCCATTGGCCATCCGAATCGTCCTTGGGACGGTCCTCGTGGTGGCGGTCTGGGCGGCGGTGAACTGGATGGTGCAGGTGGCCCGCAAGCCGGCGGAGGTATTCTTCCCGGTCAGCGGCTCACTCGTTAAGCATCCGGCGCAGACCTGGCGCCAATACGGCCCGCTCTTCGCCAGGCACTCCACAGCGGTCATCACGCCGGAACTGCTGGCCGCACTGGCCCAGGTGGAGGGCAGCGGCAACCCGGTGGCACGGACCTATTGGCGGTGGCGACTCAGCTGGAACCCATTCGAGGTGTACCGGCCGGCCTCGAGCGCAGTCGGCATGTTTCAGATCACCGACGGCACCTTCGCCGAAGCCAGACGCTACTGCATCCATGACCACTTCGTGGTCGAGGACGGTCCTTGGCACGACCCGCGGTCGTGCTGGTTCAACGCGCTCTACACGCGCGTGGTGCCCGGGCACGCGGTGGAAATGACCGCAGCGCTGCTGGATCGCACGGTCGCGCGCACTCTCGGGCGCAACCGCATTGCCACCGCCTCGCTGCGGCAGCGGCAGGACCTCGCGGCGGTCATCCACCTGTGCGGGAGCGGGGCCGGCAACGCATACGCGCGCCGCGGGTTCCGGCTCAGACGCGGCCAGCGCTGCGGCGACCACGACCCCCGCCGCTACCTGGCAGAGGTCAACGCGCTGAAGCGTCAGTTCGCGCGGCTCGCCGCGTCCGGCTGACCGCTGGCGGGCAGTCACGGCTTGCCGCGAAGTGCGAGCGAGGTACTGTTGGATTTGCTCGCGACAAATCGCCTAAGTAGATCGGCGAGCAAATTGAGCCGCCGGCCGGATTCGACAACACAAACGCTATTGGGGCAGCTCATTCGCCCCCATCAGGGAGAACCATGAGCGAAGATGCACACGCCAGGCCGACAGGCCACGCGCCGGAGCCGCTGCACAACGTGGATGTCCCGACACCCACGCACGCGGAGCGCGCACGAACACTGGTCGCTCAGATCTCGACCGGGACCCTGTGCACCCTTGCCCTTGAGCCGCAGGGCTATCCCTACGGTTCATTCGTGACCGTCGCCTTTGACAACGGAGACCCAATCTTCCTCATCAGCCGACTCGCCGAGCACACCAAGAACTTGGAGCGGGATCCGCGCGCGTCGCTGCTGGTGGCCGAGGGCGGCTCTGCAGATCCGCTCGCCAACGGTCGTGTCACGATGCTCGGACCGTGCACCCGCATTGAAGGGGATGGCGGCACCGCGCGTGCCGCATTCTTCGCCGCCCATCCGAACTCCACCTACTACGCTGACTTCCGCGATTTCGCATTCTGGACGCTGCATGTGGAGCATGTCCGCTACATTGGGGGCTATGGCCGAATGTCGTGGATCAGCAAGGCTGACTGGCAAGCGGCCGAACCGGATCCCCTAGGTCTGTCGGCCGCCGGCATCATTGCTCATATGAACGGCGACCACACCGATGCCATGGTGCTTTACTGCAAGGCCTTCTCGAAAGCGACCGAGGTCACCTCCGCCAGCATGACGGGCGTCGATAGGTACGGCTTCGATATGTCGGCGATGACTCCGCAAGGACCACGTCCCGTCCGTTTGGCGTTCGCCAAGCCGGTCAGCACGCCGGAGGAAGTGCGCGCCGCTCTGATCTCGATGGTGAAAGACGCCAAGTCCAAACTGGGCTGAGGTGACGACCACGCTGTCCGCGCGTTGCGTTCGAGGAATTGATGGACACTCAGGCGGAGCGACGGTAAGACTGATGGTCGCTGATCGCCGCAGATATTCTGCGTTTCGGGGTCAGCGTGGGCGACCTGCCGTTAGTGAGTCTGCCGCGGCAAGAGATCCCAATCTGTTGGCTTGCCAACAAGGAGCGTCGCGCAAGCCCGGTCCGGCGGCGGGCTTGGATCCGCCCCGCACACGGCAATGAGGTGTGGCACCAGGGATATCGCAGCGGGCGAGAAGAAGAGGGCCTCAGCTTTCCCCACGCTGTCGTCCGCGCGCACTGTTCCATCGCCAGTATGGCGACTTACAAGAAAGAGACAGGCGCCGTCTGGCCGGCCGGCCGCCTCGACCGCGGCTGCAAACTGTTCGCGAATCATCGAAACCTGTTCATCGACGGTCCGGTCATCGCGCAATGTGGCTCGATACCACAAGCCAGACGTCATTTGGCGATCCTGTTGGCCGCCTCACCCGTGAGCTGTGTCTTCTCTCACATCAGCCAGCCCTTCGTCGAGGCTACAGCAGGGCCCGTACCCGCCAGTCTGAGGAGTCCATCAAGGCCTGGTATTCGGCAGGCGAGATAGACCGCTTCGCGTACCGGCAACTGATGACAAACATGTTCTTATCATGTTGCCAATCGCTCCTCACCACCTCGCACTCGAAGCAGCCACCGGAGCTGACCGCCATCGTCAGAACATCACCCGGCTTTGGGATGGCCTCGAGCTCGACCTGTTTGCCGAATCGAACGTCACTGTTTGTGATGGTTTCCTGAGCCTCCGCCCCCTCGCGGCGGACGCGGAGGGAAGGAATCCTGAGGCTTATCTCGACTGTCTGCGCCATTTTGATGGTCAGGAAAAGAGACGGCACGCCGCCCGTCGTCTTGCGATGATCGCACGAGTCGCGGTTATTACTCGCTGACCGCCCACGTTCCCGGCAGAGCCTTCCGCACGGCGGGGGCACGGGTTCATCCGTCGTCCGGCGGGCACATCAATCAACGACTGGGAACCGATCCCTGTGAGCGGCTCAGTCCCATGCTGGCTAGCGCGGACGATGGCGTTTGATCAGGCGGTAGGAATTGGTCCCGACAGGTTCCCACGCATCTGTTTTGTCGCCTTCCGCCAGCGAGAGCAGTGCCGCGAGGGCACTCTTCTTGTTGCGCTCGCCGACTGAAATTCTCATCACCGTGCCGTCGCCATTCGTACGGTCGACATTCCATGACACGCCGGTCGACCCCAGGATGTAGTCGCCGCACGGTGGACTTGCCGTGAAGATCTGCTGGCGGATCAAGAATTCGCTGACTCCATCACTTCTAGCTTCTACGCGACCGTTACGATCTCCCATACAGGTGCTTAGGCAAGCTCTGGCCAGCGCGTGCGGCCAGCCAGGTGTGCCCGCAGGTGCGGCATTCATACCACAATGCATGATTGACGCTCTTGCGCTGCAGCTTCACCATTTTCTCTCGACTTCGTACAGCACTTCGGCAATCGTCGGCGGCGGGCCGTCGGTCCAGAGCGCCAGCATGACGGCAGGCGGTAGGATGGCGGTGATCGTCAGGAGAACCAGGCTGACGCCTGAGGATGCCCCCATCGCCCAAGACGCTGTGAGCGCGAGGGCGACCCAGGAAACAGCCACGACCGAGCGTGTGTCATTCGAAAACATGAAGATGACGCTTCAGTTTGACGAAAGAGGTCGTTTGGCCACCTTCCAGACCTCACCGCAGGCCTGACATCGCCACGCCGTATCCACCGTGATGATTTTCGCGAGCGTACCCACGGCCTTCGAGCCACACGAGGGGCACGTAGCGGGTCGCAGAGATGGGTCGTGTCTTGCTGGTTGCATCACTGCACCTCGGCCTCGACGACAACTGGTGACTGCCAGCGGTGGCCACAGCGCCCGCAGGCGACATAGCAGACCAATGACGTAAGCAACGTCACGCGACCCGATGCCGCTCGACAGTGTGGGCAGAGCACGGTGTGTCTTTCTGACCGAGAAAGCGGATCTGACAACTCGGTCGTCATGTAACCTCTCGGATTGGAACAGTGCTTTAGTGAGGCTACTGTCCGAGTGGGCAGGAACGTCAGGAAAGTGTCGTTACCTTATCACACTGGGCAGCATCCTTTCGGCAACACGGTCGCACTGCGCGAGCCGGCACAGTCCTTCCCAACGCAGGATGTGCGAAGTGCTGCTGTATGAATTCAAGGACGGACTGAATACGTATTTGAAAGCAAGCGGATCAGCCCACACGCTCGAATCGCTGATCGCCCTTCTTTGGCAGGAGTTTTTGAGCGCGCGCAGGGCCAAAGGTCCGTTGAGCGATGCCGCCTACAAGAAAGCACGCGACGAAGCGCGCCGCGCCGGCCGAGCGGATTTGTGCCAGAGGCCTGGTCGAGCAGTTGCCTGAACATCAGCGCTTTCATCAGTCCGCGTCGTCTTGGGCGAAGCTGATCCGTCATACGGTTGATGACGTGGCGCAAGATCACCACCGTCAACCGTGGGATCAAACCCCAGGCCCTTCAGTGACACTTCGAGCGAGCCAGACGGCCGACGTCTTGCTCATGATCGTCTCTCCTCGGTTCTGCTAAAGATCTGTCATGCGGCGCGCGGGTCACTGCCGCTAAACGTACGGGCATCGCCGCGGCGCGGAGAGGCACCGCCTGCCGTGCCTTGCCACCAAACTTCGTGATTAGTGCGGCGAACCTCTCCTTGCCTGCCCGAGAAACTGGAGTTTTTCGCGATGCAGCCGCTCAACGTGATCGAGTGACCGCCAGACGCTCCGCGATCGAGCGAAATCGTTGCCACGCTTGGTTGGCCGCCGCCGCAGTCAATCACGGCACCTCACCGTCTTTCGGAGGAGGCGGTGCTCTCATTTCTCAATTCGCGGGTGTGATTCTTGCTGAATCTTGGTGCTGATGGCTCGCAAAGCCACCCCCGACAGTGTGTCGTTCGACCCCCAAGCCTCTGGTTCCGGAGGAATGCGGAAACGACGTTTCGTGGCTACTGAAGAATTTCGGATCGGAATAGGTGGTCCCCTTCACCGCCTTGAGCACAATACCCGCATCGATACGCTGCGCCGCCTCATTCTGGTGGCGATAGGCGTCACCTGGATACCGTTGCTCGTTTTCTGGCTTGGGGAATGGTGGATCACCAATCGAAGCGAGCTCATGCTGAAGGACCTGTCGATCCATGTGCGCCTCCTCGTCACGCTGCCGCTTCTCTTCGTTGCCGAGCGGCTCCTCGACCAGAGTTGCCAGCATGCGGTGGGTCGTCTGTTCGACGAGGGCTTCGTCCCGCCCGCGGAGGAGGATCGTGCGCGAGCGATCCTACGAAGCGCCGTGCGCTGGCGAGATTCTCCCCTCCCCGAGACCATCCTCCTTCTCGTGGCCATTGCGAGCGGTGTCGCGTCTCTGGTGGGCATTCTCCCCGCGGCGGGAATCGTGCACGGTGTCGTCGAGTCTCGGTCCAGCATGGCGCACACGTGGTACGCGCTGGTCTCCTTGCCAATCTTTCAATTCGTGCTTTGGCGTTCGCTGTTTCGCTGGGGCCTATGGGCACGTGTGCTCGGTGGGTTTTCGCGTGTGCCGCTCCGCCTCCTTCCCATGCACGCCGATCGCCGCGGCGGCATCAGCTTCTTGAAACACCCATCGATCAGCTACTGCGCCGTGCTGCTTTTTGCCGTGAGTAGCGCGCTGTGCGGCGCATGGGGAACCCAGATTCTCCTGTACGGCACCAAGATCGACACCTTGAGGCCGCTGTTCTATGCGTTCGTACTCATTGGCACCATCATCGCCTTTGCTCCACTGCTCACCTTCGTTCCGCAACTGTTCGCTTCCCGTCGACGGGGGCGGCGCGCATACGGCGGCTTGGTGACCGACTACGCGAGAGCATTGCAAGAACGTTGGATCGGAGGGCGTGCACGAAGCGACCTGCTTGGAAGCCCCGATTTCCAGTCACTGGCCGACCTCAGCACGAGCTACTCGGAAAACGTGGCAAAAATGCAAGTGTTCCTCTTTGGGTCCCGCGACGTCATCTTGCTCTTCATCGTTTCGCACCTTCCGGCCATTCCCGTCGTGCTGTCGGAACAGTCCGTGAGCGACGTCTTCAAACGGCTCTTGCATCTTTTGGTCGGTGGTATGCCGGGCTGATGAAGACAATATTCGCAAGCCGCCGTCATCGCTTATCCACCTTTTTGTGTTATCGACCTTCCCTCCCCTACAAGAGACTTTCGTTTAGCCTGGCCGAATTGAACCGCAGCTTGGGTCCTGATTAAACGCCGTAGTCGTTACGAATCCGCTTGAACTGCTGGGCGGGTATCGCGCGCCGCTCGCGGTCTTGATCCGGCACCCTGCCAAGCACCGCGCACCGACAGGACCTTACAAAAAACGAGGGCGGGGGGTGTTCGCCTCCCCCCGCCCTGGGGCTCTGTTCGAAACAATCGCGACTTAGCGTCGGCGAGATGCCTCGTATATCGAAGCTGCGCCGCCACCGATCGCAGCGCCGACCAGTGCCCCTCTCTTGCCGCCCATCAGGCCTCCAACTCCGGCGCCGGCGGCTGACGACCCGCCGATCACCATTGCCGTCTTGGCCCACGACCGCTGAGGACTGGCTTCGCTCAACGACGACGGGCTCCTCCTGCGCCGGTGCGTCCGTGCGGTAAACTGTCCGCGTAGCCGGTGCCTGTCGCACGACAGCGGGCGCGGCCGCCGGCAGTACAGTCGCCCTGGGCGCGGCCGTGTAGCCGGGCGCGGCTACGTACCCGGGCGCATACCCGAGCGCGCGTGCGTTGGGCACTTCGATGTACCGTCCGTCGATCGTCTGAACGAGCGCCGGCATTTCTGCGAACGGATTGTTCTGCGCGGCACGTGCCCCGACCGCATAGAACGCGACGCCGGAAATCAGGGCGCCAATTGCTGCTGCTGCCATCGGTCTCATACGCGTCCCCCCTCACGAGCTGGTTCACCCAAGCTCTGTGCCGTACGAACTCAGCGTACAAGTGACCGATTTACTGGTACTTAGCGGCTGGAACGCGAACGCGGACCCCGCCGACTGTCCTCCGGCGGGCTCAGCTGTTCTCAAAATGAGTCTATGGATTCTGGGATGATCGTACGCGACGAAGCGGGCACGTTCCTGCTCATTACGCAGCCGGATCACGCACGGCTCGCCGAACGGATTGGCGCGGCCATGCGGAGCGAGCCGGCGCTCGACACGGCCGACCGCGACGTGATCCTGCTCGCCATACGAGAGCACGACAACGGGTGGGCAGAAGTGGATGCAGAACCGGAGGTTGAGCCCGCGACGGGCCGTCCGCGCGACTTCATGAGCGGATCGCCGCGTGTGAAGTACGACCTTTGGCTGCGTGGGATTGGGCGGGCCGCGCAGATGGATCCGCGCGCAGGCGCGCTCGTCGCTGAGCACGCGCTGACGGTGTACGCATATCGGCGCGGAGACGCTGACTGGCAAACGTTCTTCGACTCCGTGACGCCGATCCGGGACGACCTGCTGAAACAGACAGCGATGCTGACGGGCGAAGCGCGAGAGACATTTCAGCGGCAGTATCGGTGCGTTCAGCTCGCCGATGCATTCTCGCTGCAGTTCTGCGGTGGTTGGAGCGACAACAGCTCCACCCTCGAGTACCAGGCCATCATGCGCGGGAACGAGCTGCTCATCTCGCCCGATCCATTCGACGGCGCAACCATTCCGCTGCAGGTGCTCGGCCGACGCATTGCCGCGCGGCGTTACAAGAGTGACGGCGATGTGAGGGCGGCGGTGGCGGCGGCGCCGGTGCTGGTCGTCGAAGGCGAGGCCAGGGGGTCTGATAGCATCGTAGCGGGACCTCATAGACCGTGCGTATTCTGATAGCCGAGGACGATCCCGACATCGCCGACCTGGTGGCGCATTACCTTCACAAATCAGGTTGGGAGACGCATATTGCCCCCTCGGGCGACAAGGCGCTCGCGTACGCCCGCTCGCACCCGGTCGATCTGGTCATTCTTGATCTCATGCTGCCAGGGATGGGCGGCCTCGATATCTGTCGTGCGCTTGCGAGCCGATCAGACGAAGGCAGGGGTTCCAATCATCATGCTCACCGCGCGGGGCGATGAAGCCGACCGAGTGGCCGGCCTGGATATCGGCGCAGACGACTACGTGTCCAAGCCATTCAGCCCGAACGAGCTCGTCGCACGAATTCGTGCCCTGATGCGGCGGTCGCAGCGCGCGACGCCGCAGGAAAAGACTCTCCGGTTCGGACCCCTGGTCGTGGATCTCGTGAGCCACTCGGTCGCCTACGACGGGCGGGAGGTCAAGCTGACAGCCAAGGAATTTTTGCTCCTGCAGTATCTGCTCGAGCACAAGGGCCGGGTGCTGTCGCGCGACACCCTGCTCGAAGATGTGTGGGGATATCGTTATACGGGCGGCACCCGGACGGTGGATGTGCACGTGCGCCGGCTGCGCGAAAAGCTCCCCGTCCTCGTCGGCGCGCTCGTCACGATCAAGCAGTTCGGTTACAAGCTCGAGCAGCTGCAAGTCCCTTGAGCATTCCGCTTCGCAGTCGGATCTTCATTGCCGCCACCGCAGCGGTAGCAGCCGCTTTCCTGGTGCTTCTGCTGCTCGGAGGCGTCGGGGGGCTCGGGATTGTGGTCGGGGCGCTGGGTGCGGGAATCGCGACAGCGTTACTGGCGGCGTCGGCGATTGCCCACCATCTGGATCGGCGTATTCGCGAGGTGGCGGCTATTGCCAGCCGGTCGTCGACCATCCTCACGCGATCCTCCTCCGACTTCGGCAGCGACGAAATTGCGGTGATTGCTCGTGCCTTCGACGTGCCCGTCCAGGAACTGGCCCGCCAACTGGAAGAGCTGACGCGCGATCGCGCGCGAATGGGAGCCGTTCTCTCCGGTATGGTGGAAGGCGTTCTCGTCCTCGACCGACACGGTCGCGTGCAGCTCGTGAACCGTGCCGCGCAGGCGATGCTTCACGTGGACGCATCCGCCGTAGGGCGTCTCTATCTGGAAGTGATTCGGCACCCCGACATATCGGCTCAGCTTGCCGCCGTCCTGCGTGGCGACGACGTGGACCCGCAGGAGCTGCCACTGGGGCGCGACTTCTCGCGCGTATTCGTCGCACGCGCCGCGCCGGTGACCGGTGCAAGCGGCGGCGCCGTGCTCGTGCTCCATGACATTACCGATCTCCGCCGGGCCGATCAGGTTCGCCGTGACTTCGTCGCCAATGTGTCGCACGAGCTGCGCACCCCTTTGACAGCGATCCGCGGCTACATCGAAGCACTCGTCGACGAATTGCCGGATCCGGCGCAAACGCGACACTTTCTGGAAATCGTTGCGCGCCATAGCGGCCGCATGGAGCGCCTCGTCACCGATCTGCTTCGTCTCGCGAGGTTGGACGCCAAGCAGGAAGTGCTCGACGTCGCCCCCTGCGAAGTGCACCAAGTCGTCGGCGCCGTAGTCGCCGACCTGTCGCAGGCGATCGAGGCGAAGGCGCAGCGCATCGCCGTGGCCGTCGCACCGGATGCAGGCATGATCGACGCGGATCCCGCCAAGTTGCACGATATCCTTCGGAACCTCGTCGAGAACGCCGTGAATTACTCACCTGAAGGCGCCAACGTGCGCGTCGATGCTGCTCGACGCGCTGAGTGGATCGACATCGTCGTCTCCGACTCGGGTCCGGGGATTCCGCCAGCCGACCTGACGCGAGTGTTCGAACGGTTCTATCGCGTGGACAAGGCGCGCTCACGTCCCGGGGGCACGGGTCTGGGTCTGGCGATCGTGCGCCACCTCGTTGAGCTCCATGGCGGAACCGTCACCGCCGAAAACCGGCCCGAAGGCGGTGCGCGATTCACCCTGACGCTGCCTGTTCAGAGAGCGCAACGGGGCTCTGACGTTCTGGACGACACGGCTCACATAGTGGAGGCTTCACGTTCAGGGGGGAGACCCGCGTGACCACCTGCCGAAGGATGTAACGCGATGTGGTTCGCGATCACGCGCGAGATCAGCGACGCGTTTCAGAATTGCCAGCTCACCCACCTGCCGCGGGTGGCGATCGATCTGGAACGGGCACGTGCCCAGCATGACGCCTACGAGTGGGCGCTGGTCGAGCTCGGCTGCACGGTTCGACGCGTGGACAGCGGCGCCGGGATGCCGGACTCGGTGTTCGTCGAGGACGCCGCAGTCGTATTCCGGGAGGGCGCCGTCATCGCGCGTTCCGGCGCCGAATCGAGACGCGCCGAAACGCCGGCCGTTGCCGAGGCGCTGGCACGGTTCGGCCTGTCACACCGCGACATCCAGGAGCCGGGAACACTCGATGGCGGCGATGTCCTCGTGGTCGGCCGCAATGTATTCGTCGGCGCCTCGCGCCGAACCAACGCCGCGGGCATCAATCAGCTCCGTCAGATAATCACCCGGCTCGGATACAGCGTTCGAGCCGTGCCTGTGCAGGACTGCCTGCATCTGAAGTCGGCCGTCACCGCTGTTGCGCCGAAGACTCTTCTCATCAACCGCAACTGGGTAGCGGCCGACGCGTTCGGCGATCTCAGACTGATCGACGTGGACGACGACGAGCCTCAGGCCGCCAATGCGCTGCTCGTCGGCGACGTCGTCATCTGCGCCGCGGCATTTCCGAAAACGCGGGCGCGGCTCCAGCAGCACGGCCTGCGCGTGAAGCTCGTCGACGTCGACGAGCTGGCGAAGGCCGAAGGCGGCGTCACCTGTTGTTCGTTGGTCTTCGAATCGTGAAGTTGTATCGAATCGTGAGCGCTCCGTTTCTCACGAGGTGGCGGTGTAGCCGCTCCGCGCTCTGACGCGCAGCGATCGATTGTTCAGCTCGACCCGGATGGCGTGCCAGCGCCCGTCCCCGCTGCCGGGACTCGCGTAGCCGAGATAGTACTGCTTCGTCAATTCATCGGCGATAGCCGTGGTTACCGGGGCAAGATCGCGCGAACGGCGCACGAGCTCGGTCCGGCCTCCACTGGTATCGGTGAGCTCCCGGAGCGCCGACATGTTCAGCGGTTCCGTGACGCCGACACTTCCAATCTGGGAGGCGAGTTGTGGCATCAGAGGCCACGGCATACGCGGGCGGCCGGGGCCTGGAATCGGAAAAGGCGTTCCGGGAAAGTTGATCCGCGGCCCTCGCCGCCGGGCGACGGGTTCTCCCTGACCATCGATGCCCACTGCGTATATCAACACTTCAGTTGCGCGTACGACTTGTCGGACGTCATCAATGTCGGCTCGGCTGGCCGTGTCGTTGCCATCAGAAATGAGGACCACGGCCTTTTTCCGATTGCGACCCGATTGCGCCAAGGGAACCGCTTCGACCATCGCGTCGTACATTGCGGTACCGCCCTCAGCGGCAATACGTTGGAGCCCCTCGCGCACCGCATCCCGATTCGTGGTCCAATCCTCAACGAGATTGACGCGCCCCGCGAAGCTGTACAGAAAGACCTCATCGTCCGGGCCGAGTTGATCGAGAAACCGCTCGATGGCGCCACATGCATGCGCGATTTTCTTGCCGGCCATGCTTTCGCTGGTGTCGAGCACGAAGCCGAGACTTACCGGCACGCGACCAGCGCTGAACAGCGACACGTCCACGGCCCGGTCGTCCTCGTACACGACGAAATCCTGTTGGGTCAATCCGGAGACGAAACGGCCCGCGCGATCGGTCACCGTCGCGACGATGTTGACGAGATCGACGCCGCTCCGGAAATAGATTCCGTCTTGCGCGTGCATTGGGCCCTGAACAATGACAATGGCTGCGGCGCCCACCGTGAGCGCCATTGCGAAACGCATGAGGGAATAACGCATCTTCGGTGATGCGTCGCAAAAGGCTTGCCCATCACACCTGAAGAGAACTCACACTCGGCCGCTGTTCGGCAGAGAGACCTCACACACGCTTCTCCGTGTGATCCACGCACTGCGCGACAAGCGTTGGGCACTCTGCGCGAATGCGAGTTCCTCATGAGATCGCGCCAGTGACACATCACTGACCTCGACCTAATCGTGTATTGTTCGGGCGTGATATTGAGAGCGTGCTGAGCGAGCTACCGTCTCGGAGCTCTTGGTTTAGGACCTGGACAAAATCCAGGTCCTAAACGGTTGCGATGGTGCTCTAGAACAAGTAGCGGATGGGGTTTTACGTGATCGGAGGGCCTAATCGTCCACGACGTAGCTGAACACCTTCCAGGCGTCGTCCTTTTCCAGACTTGACCCGAAGAGCCGCAGGTCGGCCTCGGTTCCAGCTTCGTCCCGGACCTTGAGCACCGTCTCCCGGTACACGGTGTAGCTCGGATACCGGGTAGCCTCGCCGGCAAATCGCACTGACACGAGCATGTAACGACGCCCACCGTGTCTGGCGAGGGTCTGAGCGAGCGCCGCCTCGCTCTTCTGGTGCAAGTCGCCCCATACATACGAGAAGGGCAGATTGCGCTCAGGACGCGAGGCCGGAAGCTCGGGCCAGATGTGCTCGCGAAACTCCTGCTCGTTCAACGCGAGCGAACGGAGGGTGACGATGTCACGACGCTGTATCGCGTCGAGCACCGCCATCGACAGTTCCTGTGACGTAGGGCGCGCATTGCCAAGAAGCGAAGAGGATCGATCGCAGCCGGGGCCGGCGACCAGTAAGCCACATGTCAGGCAGCACAATGCACAAGTCACAAGACGGACTGGCATGTCTACATTATTGTGCCAGCCCGCGCTGTGACTTGTGACCTGTGCTTGCGGCCGTCGGTGTCCTAATTCTGCGGGAACGACGTCCAGCCGTCCATCCAGTTCGGCGCCGGCGCCGGCGGAACCGCGCCGATGAACGTCACGGCCTCAAAGAAGCCGTCGTTCGGCGGCTGGATGGGCGCAAGCTGACCGCCGGCCAGCGAAGCAATCGAAGACGGCTGGAAGTTCGGCGTCGGCGTGGTTCGAGCACGCAGCCGTCGAGACGCCGGGATCCACGCCGACGCGGACGTTCGGGAAGCGGCCGCTGTTGACGTACGTCATCACGCTCGCGTGCATCGGTGCGTCGGCATGCCCCAGGCGACGCCAGCGCCCATCTGCGACGTCCCGTTGTCCACCTGCCCGGTGGTCGCGGTGTTGGTCGTCTCGATCTGGAAGCCCACCGTCTTGAATCCCGTGACGAGGAAGTTCCGAATGGTGAACGCCGTGCCGCGCCGGAAGTTCGCCGCCCGCGGGCTCTCGCCGCCCTCGTTCTGGTCCGGATCGCCGCACAACGTGATGTTGTAGATCTGCGGATTCGATCGCGGCAGCACGTTGTTGTTGAACTCGTTGTTGTCTGCCTCGATTCCGTTGTCCGCGTCGTCGCCGCGCTGGGTGACCGCGACGAACTGCAGACGTCCGGTCCAGCCGAACGTCCAGTCGACGCTGTCGTCCGCGGCGTTCGACATGACGAGGTACTTGCCGTCCACCGTGCCGCCGAACCACTCCATCGCGTCGTCGCGGCTCATGTGCGCCTGCACGTGATCCACCTGCGTGCCGCGGCCGACGCCTTGGAACGCGATGCCGTTCAGCTCGTTGTCCGGGCTGAACTCGATGCCCGAGAACTCGACGCGGACGTAGCGCAGCACGCCGCTGTTGTCGTTCGGCGTCGGTGCCGCCGTAGACGCCGGTGTCGCCCTCGCCGGCCGCCCTCACCGCCCTCGAAGTTGATCCGGCGCGCGGCCGTTGATGATGAGGCCGCCCCAATCGCCGCGGTTCCGCTGTCCCGATCGGCTGGTCGCTCGTGAAGACGATCGGCGCCTCGCGCCGTGCCGATCGCCTTCAGTCGACCGCCTCGTTCGACGATGAGCGTGCCGACGCTGCCGGACTCGCCGATGATCCTGGTGCCGGCCTGGATGTTCAGCGTCGCGCCGTCTACGGACGAAGACCGCGCCGCGCAGCACGTAGTAGTTCGTGTTCACCCACGTCTCGGTCCCGGTGATCTCGCCGGTCACCACGATGACCGGCTTGTCGATGCCGGGCACGTTGACCGGCGGCGCCTGGTCTGACCGCAAGGTGACGACGGGAAAGAGCTCAAGCCGCGGCAGCGGCGAGTCCCAACGCGATGCGCCTGGAGTGCATGATGCTTCGTCTGCTCCTTGTGATCGTCATGATGCGGCCTCAGAACACGTTGTAGCCGAACGACAGCGCGACGGTGCGGCCGAGCTTGAAGAGCCGCTGCGTCTCGGGCGCGCTGAGCGTCTGCGTGAACAGGTAATCGGTGTCGGTCAGGTTCTCCAGCGTCAGCCTGATCGCCCAGCCCGCGAATCCGCTGCGCGAACACCAGGTCGAGCGATCCGCGTCCCTCCTCGATGATGTCGGGCGCCTCATTGGCGCCGACGTCCGAGATGCGATCGCCGAAGTAGTTGAAGAGCACTCGCGTCGAGAATCCGCGCACCGCGAACTCCGCCGTCAGATTGAACAGATTCTTCGACTGGCCGGCCAGCGGACGCTCGAGCGAGGTCTGCACGTTGCGCTGCTCGGGCAGCAGCGAGATCTTCGAGTCGACGAACGTGTAGTTCGCGTTGACGAAGAAGTACTGGCCGAGCTGCCGTCCCGCTTCCAGCTCGATGCCGAAGTTGCGCGCGTGGTCCGAGTTCTGGAACGTGGCGATCGGGTTGGCGGCCGCAATCACGACGCGCTCGATCGGCTTGTCGAAGTACTTGTAGAAGACGCTCGCGGCCGACGACGCCGCGACCGCCGCTGAACATCTCCCAGCGGCCATCGACGTTCTGGATGAGCGCACGCTTGAGATCGGGATTGCCCTTGACCGCGCGGTTGCCCACGACGTCGGTGAACTCGAATTCCGCCAGCTCCCGGAACTCGGGCCGGTTCACCGTCGTGCTGTAGCTGAGGCGGAGGTTCGAGTTCGGCCCGACCGCCTGCACGAGGTTCACCGCCGGAAAGATGTCCGTGTTCTTGTTCGTCGGCCTGCACCTCGCGCGCGAACAGCCCGAACGGATCCTGCGTGGTCACCGTCTGATCGAAACGCTCGACGCGTGCGCCCGCCAATCAGGCGAGTGCGGTTCGGTCATGGCCATGTCGACCATGCCGTAGCCCGACGTCGTCGTCTGGTCGCCCGTCGTAGCGCGTCGACCGGTCGCGTCTCCTCGTTGAAGCGGAACGCCGTGCCGATGTTGCTCGACACGAACAGCTCCTCCGGCGGCAGGCGCTGGATTGAAGAGCAGGTTGCCGGCATCGGCCTTCTGTGTGGTGATCGGGATGAAGTGGAACCGGCGCGAGTCGAAGTCGCGCGTCGCGGTCGACGTAATTGACGCCGAACTTGTACTGCGTCGGCCGGCCCGCCTGCCGTGCTCGAACGTGCTCCAGTTCACGCTCGCGTCGACCGTGTCGTCGTTGAGCTCGTTGAACATGCGGAAGCCGCTCTGCGACTCGTCGGCGTAGGTGAACGGATGACCGACTCGCTCGTGCCGGCGAGCTTCGACAGCCGCTCGTACAGCGTCTCGCGCAGGTCGGGCTCGTCGCGCGTGGCGCGCGCGTAGTTCACGCGCCAGTCGACGCGGCTGTTGGACGAGGCTCTGGAAGAAGTGCTCGCCGCCGACGGCGTTCGACATCAGCCCTTCTTCGATGAACTGCAGGCGATAGTTCTGGTACTCGCGCGCGTTGTCGAGGTTGTCGCCCTGGAAGAACCGGCCCTCGTCGCGGCCGCTGTGCGTGTAGAAGTTCTCCAACGAGAGCCGCTGGTTGGGCGTGAACTGTAGGCGAGGTTGCCGACGATCCCGAGCTGCGCCCTCTGGGTGCCGGTCTGCATGTGATAGTCGCTCGTGTCCTCGAGCTCGCCCTCGCTCGGCGATGCGGAAGAACCGGCGATCCTCTTCGACGAACTGCTCCTTGTAGGAATGCGTCACGCTGGCGACGACGCCGAGCCGTTGCCGAACCGGTTGCCGAACGTTGCGCTCCAGTTCTGACCCGGTCGTGCCGTCCTTGGCGACGGGCGCCACTGGTTGTCCGAGCGTCCGCCCGAACTCGGTGATTTGCGTCCGGCGTATATCCGACGTCCGGCGTGTAGATGCCCTGGCGGACAATCTTGTTGCTCGGGAATCCCTGCCGGCAGCGCGCGCGCGCCGTCGTCGTAGCCCCACACGTCGCGGTTGCCCAGCGGACTGAGCGGAATGCTCTTGCCGGTAGCGGTCGAGTAGAAGCTCAAGCCGTACGAGAAGTCGGCGACCGGCTGCGCCGGGAGCTTCATCGGCACGATCTGGACGAGGCCGCCCGCGAACTCCGCCGACCGATCCGGCGAATACGACTTGTTGACCTGCACGCTGTCGATGAGGCCCGTCGGGAAACAGATCGAGCGGAACGACCTTCTTATCCGGTTCCGTCGTCGGCAGCACCGAGCCCAGCCAGCGTGGTGTTGCTGTACCGCTCGCCGAGGCCGCGGACGAACACATACTGGTTGTCGACCAGCGACAGTCCGGTGACGCGCTGCATGGCCGCCGCGGCGTCGCCATCGCCGTTCGCCTTCATCTCCTGCGCGCCGAGGTTGTCCGTGATCACCTGGGCGTTCTTGCGCTCGATGAGCTGCGCTTCCGCCGACGAGGTCGCGACGTCGATGGCCTGCGCCGTGACGGTGACGGTTTCGGTGAAGCTGGCTCATCGCGAGGCCGACGTCGACGTTCACCGTACGCTCGGCGCCGGTCGGTCACGTTGATCAGCTTCTCCTGGTAGCCCTCCATCAGCACCTTGATCTGGTGCGTCCCGGGCGGCAACTGCAGGACGTACCGACCGTCGACGTCCGTGTACACGATCTCGCTGGTCCCCACGACCTCGACCGGCACGCCGGGCAGCGTGATGGCGTTCGACCTCATCACGGACGACGCCGACGACACGGACGGTCGGACCCGTCGCTTCTGCTGCGGGCTTGGCGGCGGTCTGCGCCAGGCTCGGAACGGCAGGAACAACGAGCGCTAACATGACCAATGCGGCCGCTCTGGTTGTCGATACAAGATTCATAGACTCCTCTGGAGGCAAGGAACGGGCCGGTAGCTCAGCCCGAGAATGTTAGGCGCAGCCGGTGACGGTGGCTTATCGAGATCGTTAACGTTGTGTTACATCACGTGCCGGATCGAGCAAGACCACGGGGGCATGTGACACAAGGTGGGATGAATAAAGGACTTAGCGCCGATTCGTACCGGTGTCGCAAATGTATCGGAAAAACGCCGACGTTCCTGGCCACCCCCTCCAACTTCGCCCTTGCTGAAGGTGAGTCCGATCGCGATCCCCTGAGATCAGGCCAGAAGACGTGGGTCCTTGCCGGCAGCGACTTGCGTAGTTCCCCTCGGTCTGTGGAGCAGCCAATCGAAGCGCAACCTGCCCCTCAGTGAGGCTTGAGAACGCTGAGCGCATACGCAGCGGCCGCAGAGCACCCTCTAGTCTCGCGCGGGGCGCGCCGATAACACATTGAAATGACGTCTGTGTAACTGTAAGGTTACATGTACGTTACTTGAGCGTCTGCCGGACGGCCCCTCAAACGATTTTTACCGAGCCGCCAGCAACCGCGTTCAGGGGGTGGGCCATGAGGCGTGCGATCAGCAATCTCGCTTTCGCGACTGTGATCGCGTTCACGATGACTGCGGAAAAAGTCGGGGCTCAGGCGCAGCCCGACTCGTTCCAGGTCACCAAGTCGCCTTTCGTGACGACCAATCGCGTTCTCGAAGCCAGCCTTGAACGCATCTTCCGCGGAAGCGCTCTCTGGAGAGAGGCTGCTGAAGCGGTACGCCGGACTGGACGCTATGCATTGCTTGTTACGCCCACCGACCCGGTCATGAGCAACATAGCCAAGAGGAATCGCGATGTATTCGATCCAGACCACCTGGCTGAAGTTATTCCTCTGCTGCGTGAGGATTCGCAGGTCCCTCTCGTTCTGGTCTTCGTGAATCTGCCCTTACTCAAAGAAATCCATGACGCCAGAATGTCTGTGCCCCGCCACTTCGACGCTGATTTAGACCGCATTCTGGTGCATGAGATCTACGGGCACAGCGTCCCCTACCTGTTGGCCGGAAACCTATCCGGTCGTTGCGCCGACCCGAAGCCGGGCGAACGCCCCTCTGAGGCTTGCTCGATCCGCCGGGAGAACACAGTGCGGGCAGAGCTTGGACTCGGTCGTCGCGGCGATGCTGGTCTTTCGAGCCTCACGCTCGCCTGGGGCCGCTGACTAGATCGACTCAAGCGCACACCGAGTCGACTGGCGACACCCGGCAACGCTTCCACTCTCATGAACGCCTCCGAAAAATGTCGCCAGCCCCAAGAAGCTCTCAGGTACCGGGACGTTGTGATCGGAGGAGGACAGGTGTGTTGCGTGCAGCCAAGACTGACGGGCTGAAAAGGGGTCAAGAGGCGATCTTTACCCAGCCGGCCGCCTCGAGCTCCGCCTCTTCCTGTTCGAATATCGCGATTGCACGCTCCACGCGGTGCCAATCCCTGTAAATCACCCGTTTCAGGATGCCGCCGTCGTTCTCGTCCCGCACCTCCCACCCGGGTCGAACGTGCCGAATCGTGAAACGACGCACTTGTAACTGACGACGCAGAGCGGTGGTGTACATAGGGGCGTCAGGGGGTGAAGGGGGGATCTTTACCCCAAGTCTCCGCCCTAGCGTGTAAACATTGTGTAACGTCATTTAACGGCTGCGCTTGATGCAACAACCTGTAGTGGTTCAGTGCCCAGCACCAACTATTCGCTCTCCGCTATCCCGTAACCCACATTTAACGACACCGTGACAGCGGCGACACGCGATGTCGGTACCGTCGGGTTGTGTTCACCGATTACCGGTTGGCCGACGCTGGCGAGATCGAGCCGTTCAGCGCCATCGGCCGCGACTCGCACTCCCCTCCCCAGGCAACCAGACATCAGAAGCGCGTGCTCGTCGTCGAAGACGAAATCGATGTCGCCCGATTGATCAAGCACACGCTCGATCGAACCGGCGACTTGCAGGTCGAGATCGCCGTCACGGGCGAGGCCGCCCTGACGCTGGCCGCCGAGCATCCGCCCGATCTGGTGGTACTGGACCTGAATCTTCCAGGCTTCGACGGTTTGGAAGTCTGCCGCATCCTGCGCGGCAGGCCCGCCTCGGCCACCGTGAAGATCATCATGCTGACGGCGCGCGCCAGTGAGAGCGATCGGATCCGGGGCCTGGACCTCGGCGCCGACGATTACATGACGAAACCCTTCAGTCCGCGCGAGCTCGCCGCGCGCGTGCGAGCGGCGCTGCGGCGCGGCCAGTCAGAGGTGCGTGCAGACGTTTACCGCGGCAAGCACCTGGTCGCAGATTTCGACGCGGTGTCCGTCTCCGTCGACGGTAGACCGATCCGGCTCACGCGGCGCGAGTTCGAGCTTCTCCGTTACCTCGTACAGAACCGCAATCGCGTGATTTCCCGCGATCGTCTGCTCGAGCGTGTCTGGGGCTACGAGAATTCGGTCGAAACCCGATCGGTTGACGTCCACATCGGGCGTCTTCGAGGAAAGCTTGGCCCGGCGGCGTTTCAAATCGAAACCGTCGTTGGGCTCGGCTACCGCTTCATCGAAACACCGTACGCAGCCGCAACGGAGTAGGGTCCGGCTTCAGCCGGCGCTCACGCGCTTTCATCTCCTTCAGTACCTCACGCGCTGTGTCGCGTGCTGCGGTAGTCTCAACGGCGTGTGGCTTCAGCGCCCGCTGGCTTTCGTATCCGATCTGCGCGTACAACTGGCCGAGCGTCTTCTGGTCGGACACCCACGGATGCGCCGCGATCTCCCACGCGTGCTGCAGTTCGTGCCCGAGCATCGCAATCGCAGCCTTGTCGTGCAGCCGTACATCGAGACGGATTCGTAGATACCGCTGCCGTCCCGCGGTCGCCACGAACTGTGTGTCGCCGGCGTGCCCACCGTCGAGCAGCCAGCACTCGACGACGTGGACGATGATGTCTGAGTGCTCGAGTGCATCGACGAGAACAGCCAGCGTTGGTGACACGGCGTAGCCGCGCGCGAGCAACGCAGTTAACCGGGCGCCCACCGGTCGAACGCGAGGTGCCGCCATTTCTGCATGCGCCGGCAAAGTGCAGGCGACAATCATGAGTGCGAACGCGTACAGTGCGCGAACCGAACGATTGTGACGACCCATGCATCGACGTTACCGGGCTTGTGCGACGCGGCTGCCACCAGCATGAGAAATCGGCGTATCGAGGATGATCCGGCCGCTGTTACAGGAATATTGCAGACGTCTGATATCGTCCCGGTATGGGCCGGCTGGCGAACTTGGCTTTTACTCTGGCGTGGATTGCGGTGGCAGCGGTTCACGCATACATGCAGGCACCGCAGATGTCGAAGCTGTTGATCGCACATCGCGGCGCATCAGCGTACGCGCCGGAACACACGCTCACCGCCTACCGTTTGGCGATCGTCCAGGACGCCGATTATGTCGAACAGGACCTCGCCGTCACGCGCGATGGTGTGCTCATCTGCCTTCATGACGATTCCCTGGAACGCACCACTGACGTCGAAGAGGTCTTTCCGCAGCGAGCCACGATCGACCCGGTGACCGGCCGGCGACAGTGGCTTGCGGTCGACTTCACGCTCGCCGAGATCAAGCAGCTCGATGCGGGCAGTTGGTTCGATCCGAAGTTCGCGGGCGAACGCGTGCCGACGTGGGAGGAGGCGGTGTCTGTCGTGGGAACTACCGCAGGCCTGTACCCGGAACTGAAAACGCCGTCGCTCTATCAGTCGCGCGGCATCGACATGACGCGCTTGTTCGCAGAATCGATGCAGCGTCTGGGGCTCACCGCGCGTCCCGCCGGCAGCATCGTCGTGCAGTCGTTCGACGAAGGTCCGTTGCGCGAGCTGTCGAAGCAGTTTCCAACCATGCCGCGCACCTTCCTCATCGAAGTCCGTGATGGTCCACGCTGGCTCACGCGCGAAGGTCTCGCCGAGATTGCGACATTTGCGACTGGAATCGGTCCTTCCAAAATTCTCCTCGACGGCCGGCCGGTCGTCGTGCGCATGGCGCATGACGCCAGCTTGACGGTCACGCCGTACACGTTCACGACTCGCGGCGCGCCGACGCGGTTCGCCGACGTTGGCGCCGAGATGCTGCACTATCTGAACGATCTCAACGTAGACGCCCTCTTCACCGACAACCCCGACCGCTTCCCTCGCAATGCAGGCTCCAGATAGAACGCCTCTGAACGTGCTCTTCCTGTGTACGGGAAACTCCGCCCGCTCGATCATGGCGGAGGCGCTGGCCAATCACCCTTCGCTCGGCGGCAAATTCAGCGCGTTCAGCGCCGGAAGCCACCCTCGCGGGTCCGTCGATCCACTGGCGTTGGAGCAGCTTCAGCGGCATCACATCGACAGCGACGGGCTGCGAAGCAAGAGCTGGGACGAATTCGCGCAGCCTGACGCTCCACACCTGCACTTCGTCTTCACCGTGTGCGACCAGGCTGCGGCGGAAGTCTGTCCGATGTGGCCCGGGCAGCCAATGACCGCGCATTGGGGCGTCCCCGATCCGGCGGCCGTCACGTCGTCCGTTGAGGAGAGACGCCGGGCGTTTCGCGATGCCTTCTTCATCCTGCGGCGACGAATCGAACTTTTTGCGTGTCTGCCAATCGACAAACTGACGCGCACTGCAGCACGTGCAAGAGCAGCTCGACTGCAATCGGCCGCCGACCCGGCAACGCGAACGCGACCATCGATGTGAAGATGCCGCGCGTCGTATAGCATGACTTCGTGACCGCGATCGCGTCGGGCTGGCTGACCGCTCTGTTCCTCTACGACGTCGCAGAAGCAATCGACCTGTCCACGGTCAGCAACCTGATTGGCCCGACAACCGCGGCACGCGTCGGGCCGCGACCGCCCGTTCCGGCCTACATTCAGTACGCACGTCCCCCGATTACCATCGACGCGCACGCAGCGCAGTTCCCGCCGACTGCCGACTGGCAGGTGCGCTTCAAGGTGTTCGACTACGGCGTCGTATCGGTGGCGTTGACCCGTCCGCTTCCTCCCTCCTGGGACGACCTCGTCACCGAAGGACTCCGCTGGGACGGCGATCCGGAACTGCCCATCCAGGCCGAGCGACTCTGCCGTAGCCTCGTAGAGCGTCTGCGTCCCGCCTTGTCGCGACCGCGAACCGATTTGCTGTCCGAGGACTACCTCGTATTCGCGATCACTCGCCTGACCGACGTCACGACCGCCGACGCCCTGCTGGCGACGCACGGCGTCACCATCGCGCAACTGCTTCGCGGCGAGCGCGAGCCGCTCAGCGCACAAGAGCGCGACGACGTGCTGCGGCAGCGTTTGTCGTACCTGGCGACTGACCTCGTCGTGCCGACATGGAACGCGGCATTCGTCTACGACACGGAGACCGGCGCCGTGAGCGCACTCGAGATCATCGAGTTCGCGAATTCACAGCTGCTCGAATTCCGGTACTACGACGCGCTCCTTGATGCGGAGCTGGCCCATATCTACGACCGCCTTCAGCAGCCCGCCTCGCTGCAAAGCTGGTTCGGCCGCCGTTTCACTCGCGCCGCGCGCCAGGTGCACTCTCTCTTCATCGACGTCAACGAGCTGACGGACAAGACTGAGAACGCCCTGAAGTTCGCCGGCGACGTGTATGCTGCCCGACTCTTCACCCTGGTCGCGTCAAGGCTGGGGCTCGAGCAGTGGAAGGCCAACGTCCGCGAGAAGCTGAAAACGCTGGACGATATCTACCGGTTCACGGTTGAACAGACGGCGATGGCGCGGGGCGAACTGCTCGAGCTGATGATCGTGCTGATTCTGATACTCGAGCTCGTGCTCTTCTTCGCCGGGATCATGACGTAGGAATCTCACGTCGGGGATCGGGGATCGGGGAGCTGTCATCACGCCGTCAGCTCAGCTCAGAAGTTCATCTTCACGCCAAAGGTTGCCCACCAGCGGTAATACTCCTCCTGAATCGCCCGAGTGGTCGCCCCCTCGTAGTAGCGCAGCGGCGCGTTTGTCGGACAAAGCTGGTACTAATCGGCGCTGACCGCATGACGGCTCCTTCGCAAGCGTGGGATTTGATCCACACGCTATCGTCGGGTGCTGGCGCGGGCGCGAACGCGGTACAACATCAGTGTAAACAATTACACCGCGGTGAACTCGGCTCTCTATTGCCGCGTATATTGACGCGATGATGCTTCGCGTGTTGATGCTTCTGTCGGTCACATGCTTTGCGGGATGTGTGCAGGGCGCGACAGCCGATGACGCTGCACTCCAGCCACTTCGAACTACAGCCGCTCTCGCAGACGACGCCGACGACCCTGCGGTATGGATAAACAGAACCGATCCGACGCGCAGCCTTATTCTCGGGACGAACAAGGTGGCGGCCCCAGACGGAGGGCTCTACGTGTTTGCGCTCGACGGGAGCGTGAAGCAGGTTGTTGCCCCACTCGATCGACCGAACAATGTGGACGTCGAATACGGGTTCCAATCGAAGAGCGGCCCGATCGACATTGCGGTGGTCAGCGAGCGATTGCAGCACCGTCTCCGCGTCTTCCGGGTGACCGAGTCCGGAGTCGTGCCGCTGGACGAAGGCCAGGGCATCGCTGTTATGGAGGGAGAGACGGGCGAGGCCCGCATGCCCATGGGCGTTGCGTTGTACAAACGGCCGCGCGACGGCGCCATATTCGCCATCGTCGCGCCCAAAACCGGGCCCACCACTGGTTATCTGTGGCAGTACCGCCTCGACGTCGATCCCGCGTCAGATCTTGTCCGCGGTACCTTCGTGCGACGTTTTGGCCACTTCAGCGGCACCGGCGAAATCGAGGCGGTGGCGGTCGACGATGCGCTTGGGTATGTCTACTACGCGGACGAGGAGTACGCCGTGCACAAGTGGCACGCAGACCCCGACCATGCTGACGCAGGACGGGAGCAGGCAACCTTCGGACGCGAAGGCTTCAAAGGACAGCGCGAGGGAATCGCAATCTTTACCCGTGACGATGGCACAGGGTTCATCGTCACGAGTGATCAGATAGATGGCTCCAGTCAGTTGCGAGTCTATCCCCGGCAGGGGCAACCGGGCAGACCCCACGAACACGACCCCGCTGTGGGAGTGATGATCACGTCCGCCGACAGTACAGATGGCCTTGAAATCGTCCCCTCCGGTCTGCCCGGCGACCTCGCCCGGGGGCTGCTCGTCATGATGAACAGCCGGGATCGAAACTTTCAGTTATACGGCTGGGGCGAGGTGGCGAAACGCATCATGCCCTGACGCTCCCGCCGCTCAGGCACTCTGCAGCATACTCGCTTCGATTCCGGTGAGGTTCTACGGGGCCAGGGGACGCAATCAATCGGCTCGTGCAAATGCCGAGCGACGCGTGCGAACGAGGAATCGCGCCTCTTCGAGCGCGCTGAGCACGGCCATACAGAAGCTCGCTTCGAACGACCACAGCCGGGATGCCTGCGCCACGGTCAGTGTGAGGCCAGGCATCTCGAGGAACTCTGCCCTTACGCGCTGAACAGCGCGCGTGAACGCGTCGGAATCATCTGTTGTCTGCGGCGCGGCCATACGCAACGTTGAGCCATCGTACCGACGACGTGTGACTCCTGGATCAAGTCCAAGGAACAAATGCGTAAACAGTGCCAACGCCAATTGCGATTGGGTTACCGTCGAATTGCGATTGGGTACGTAATGTGCGATCCATTAAGGAAATGGAATCCCTGAACCTGTCAGACGTCACGCGAATAGCGACAGAAGCGGCCGCCGAACTCTCATCGCGTCTGCGGGTCGTCGGTGTTACGCACGGAGCCGCAGATGGCGACTACGCCGAAGTCGTCGTCGATGTTGTGGAAGGCCACAAGGAGCCGTCCCGCCTTTCCCTGGGTGTCTTTCGAAACACCTCGGCCTCAATGTTGCGCCTCGAGATCGCGGACAAGCTCAGAACGAAACTTTAGCGCCGAGCTGCACCTGACGCGGATCGTAGGTCTGCGTAATCGTCCCAAATCCTCCCGCGCTCCGGTTCGCATTCGGCGCACGGAAGTTCGCTCGGTTGAGGAGGTTGAAGAACTCCGCCCGCAGTTCGACGGTTGACGAGCCGCCGAGCGGCACTCGCTTGACGACGGCCATATCGACCTGCCAGAAAAATGGGGCGCGAACGCTGTTGCGAGGCGCATTGCCGAACGGCTGGCTGGCATCGGTCGGAATGACCACTGCGTCACGATTGAACCAGTTCTGCACAGTCCGCTGGTTCTTCGGCACGAGTGGGTCGCCAACGATATTCGGCCGATAGTTGTTCGCCCCGCGAAAATCCTGCTGAATCCCCGAGACCTGGAACGCTGCCGCAGGGTTGTAGCTGAAGGTCACGTACTCGCCAGTGTAGAGGTTGTTGATCCCTGATACCTGCCATCCGCCTGCGAACGCACCGGTGAAGGGCAGGTTCCACATGAAGCTTGTCGTGCTGGTGTAAGGCTGGTGGTAAGGGGAAATGCCGAAGTCAGCGTCCATGTCGTAGAAGTTCTGGGGCGCGGGGTAGTTCCCGGTTGACGCGCTGGTTCCCCCTTCGAGCGACCCGGCTCCGTTGTCCTTGGTCTGAGACAACGTCAAGGAACTCAGCAGCGACAATCCGCCACGCATGCGCCAGTCGAATTTGGCCTGCAGCGCGTGATATCGCGACTTGCCCCCATTGAACGAATACGTGATGTCGGCGAACTCGGGAATCGGTCGCCGAGCCTGCAGCGGAATCGTTCCGGCTGCATTATTCGGGCGTGCCTGATTGAAGTTGGCGAACAGGAGCATGTCGTCCGCACGGTTGCCGACATAGGCGAGGTCCACAAGCATGTTGGAGCCGAACTCGCGCTGCACCGACACATACCAGCTCTGAACCCGGCTTGACTGGTAGTCGCGCGGCATATACGTCACATTGGCGGCGAGCGGGTTGAACCGTAACGGATCCGTCAATCCAGCCGGATAGCCCTGCTCGGTCCGACGGAAGGCCGGATCCAACGGGTCGGCCTGGTTCACCACGGCGTTGATCACCTGCGGGCCGTTGATCGGCAGCACGTTCGCGCCACCGGCACGATGAAAATGGACGTAGCCAATTCCATATCCGCCGCGCAGAACGGTTCGCGGCACCGGCGTGAACGCCAGACCGAGGCGCGGGCCGACGTTGTTGCGATCCGGCCGGAGGGTCGCGCGATCTTCGACCGACCCGTTCCGCGCCATCACCATCTGACGCGTCGTCGGATCGAAATTCGAGAGAATGTTGTCGTGTTCGACCCACGGCGTCGCGTATTCGTACCGCACGCCCAGGTTGAGCGTCAGCCGGTCGTTCACGCGGAGATCGTCCTGCACATAGAGAAAGTGCATGTTCTGTCGAAGATTCGCCACAAGAATGTTGCTGATTCCGAACCGGCTGCGAAGCCCGAACATGAAATCGGCGAGGTTGTACACGTTGTTGGCGGTGGCGCCCGCCGGACGGGCGAACTGACCCGCATACTCATCGCGGCCGTACAGCGGGTTCACGTCCTGCACCTCGGTTTGAATGTGCTGGAATTCGTAACCGCTCTTGAGTGAATGTCGTCCCAGGAGCCAGGTGTAATTCACCTTGGGGTTGTAAACCGTCGGATACTGCCACTGTGGGTTGGTCGCCTGCCGTCCAAGATTTGAATACCCGGTAATCAACTGGGAGAGAAGTCCACCCGCGACGCGCGGGTCGGTCGGCAGGCCGCCGATGCCATATTCATCGAGTGCTGACGCCGTACCGAGCGCCAGGGGGTTCTTGCCCGCGCGCGTCTTCGACCAGCCGAACCGCACTTCGAACAGCGAGGATGACGAGGGAATGTACGTGGCGCCCCCCGCCAGCTGCTTATTCGTCACGTACGTCTGTCCGTTGCCGTCACCGCCCGAGGGTAACGGAATCGGTGGCTGATCCACGATGTCGACGTCGCGATAACCGTACCGGCCGAAGGCGGTGAGGCCGGGGGCGAAGGTCACGTCAACCTTGCTGCCAAACTTGTCGGTGACATTCTCGAACTGCTGCAGCACCACGTAATTGTTCCCGCTCTGCGCATTGGTAGGAACCGGAAGCTCGGTCAGCACCTTTCGCGAAAATGCGGTCATCGGCACTGCGGTGCCCGGTCCATAGACGTCACCCGTCAACGGGTTTCGCACCGGCACCGTAAAGAGGCCTTGTCGCTGATCGGCTGTTGGAATCGTTGAGGTTGCCGCCAGACCACGCGTCTGCCGAAATCCTTCGTAGTCGGCAAAAAAGAACGCTCTGTTCACGACGATCGGCCCACCGAAGACGCCGCCAAACTGGTGCCGTTCGAGCGGAGGCTTCTCGCCCGACGCGGGAAGGAAATAATCTCTGGCGTTCAATCGCGTGTCGCGCGCGAACTCCCAGCCACTGCCCCGGAACCGATTCGTGCCGCTCGCGTACGCCACATTGATCGTCGCGCCCGCCGATCGCCCATACTCGGCGCTCAGATTGTTCGTGACGACCTTGAATTCGGCGACGGCATCGGGCGACGGTTGCATCACCTGATTCGAAAACCCCTGGTTGCTGGTGCCATAGGCATTGTTGTCGACACCGTCGATCAGAAAGTTGTTGAACGTGCTGCGGAGCCCGTTGACGTTGAACGAGCCTTCCCTCGGGGTGAGACCGCCCGTGCCCAGCGTTGACAGGCGAACCCCGGTCGACAGAAGGGCCAGGGACGAGTACTCCCGCCCGTTGAGCGCCATTGAGCGTATTTGCTCGCCACTGATCACCTGGCCACGCTGGCTGGTGTCTGTCTCCAGTCGTGTCGTCGCGGCCGTCACTTCCACGCGCTCAGTCAGTTGCCCGATTTGCAGTGTCAGATCAACCCGCTGTCTGGTGCCCACCGTCACTTGGATGTTGTCGGCGAGTGCAACCGAAAAGCCTGGCTTCTCGGCTGTCACAATGTACGTCCCGATGCGGACGGTGAAGAATTCAAAGCTACCGCCGGCGTCGGTCGCCTTTACCTGACTGGCACCCGTTTCGGTATTCGTCAGGGTGACGCCGGCGTCGGGCACAGGCGCACCGGACTGGTCCCGAACGGTGCCGAGCAGCGACGAGGTCTCGAATTGTGCGAGTGCCGGGGCGGCGAGCGTTGCAGTGATGACAGCGACGAGTGTGGCGGGGACGACTTTTAGCATGCCCGCGACGCTATCAGCCACCCGTCAAACGCCTATGACGGATACATCACGTGTTTGTAACGCTTCGCTCGCGGCTGATTTACGCGGCCCATGAGCCGTTACGATAGAGCGTGAGGGCGACGTCGACATTGCGCCGCAGCGCGTCCTCTGATCGCCGGCCAGTTCTTTTCGCAGCGCAGCAGGGTCTTCCACGAGTAGAGGTGCTTCGGCCTTGTGAAAGTCGCTGTTCGCGACATACGGATAGTGCTTGAGGCTCGTGACCGAGAACAGGTCGTCGCGATTCGCGGCTTCCCAGACGTCGACGAGACCCGACAGCTCCTTGCGGTGATCCCAGAGATAACACGTGCTGATCTCGACCCGCCGTGTCGTGCGGTGGTGAGGATGACACGCGATGCTCAGCGCACCCTGCCGCCGGATCTCGCGAAGAATCGCATCGGCCGTCTGATCGGCGCTGATGTACTGCTTGATGTCGAGTGCGATGATGTGCGAGTTCATGCGGCCGCGGAGCCGGTTCTGCGTGATCTCGGCGCCAGGGATGACGAGCATGCCGTATTGATCGAGCGCACGCGCCGCTTCCTTGCGAATGTCTGCGAGATACGCGTCGAACGTCTCCTGCCGCACGCCGAACATGCGCGCCGCCCGAGACGTAGCCAGGCGCCCCGCGCGCGCGAAGCAAGTCCTTCTTCATCAGGATGTGATCGGTGATGGCGATCACGTCGAACTTGCCCGTCGATCCGTACAGATCGACGACTTCCGCGAGCGTCAGTCTGCCGTCGCTCCATCGCGTGTGGACGTGGAAGTCGCACAGCAGAAACGGTTCGTACCCGGGCATCAGGTCCTCACATCGAGATGAGTCGAGTCCTTGGGCCGATGACGGAGCAGCTCCGACGTGAAGTTCCGAACGTAGAGCCTGAACACCGCCCTATTGCCCATCGCCACGAACCGCCGCGCCGAGGTGTACAGGTGACAGTCGTAGCACAGGGCGACCTTCCCGATGGCGTGCAGCCGGCGGCCAAGATTCGTGTCTTCGCCGTGGAACTCGATGGACGTGTCGAATCCGCCGATCGTCTCGAGCGCCTCGCGCCGGACCGCGAAGTTGCCGCCGTAGAAGATCGTGCCGATGCCGCAGCACGTGCTTCACCAGCAGCTGCGTGGCCGGCGCGACCGTGAAGTCATAGGCTCGAATCAGCGTGCGACCCCACCAGTTCCAGTCGTAGTACCGGTACGGACCCGAGAGCGCCAGAAGGTCCGGCGATCGCGACGAAAGTGCGCTCGATGCGCTCGAGCCACGTCAGCGGCGCGCGGCAGTCCGCATCCAGATACACGAGGACGTCGCCAGTCGCCTCGCGCCGTCCCGTTTCGCGCGCGACGACCAGGCCTTTGCGCGGCTCGTCCACCACGCGCACGTGCGGGACCTGCTGCGCCACGGCGCGCGTCTCATCGGTGCTCGCATTGTTGATGACCAGGATTTCGTCCGGGATGCCGGGACTGGGCGAGAAGTGAATAAAGGCAGGATCGAAAGATAACGAGCTTCGTTATGGGCGCAGACAATGACGCTCCTCGCGCGCTCAGCGCCAGCTCCTGCGCCTGTGGTGCAGTACTCACGCCGTGGTATACCCACGCGCATGCTGTGAGATTACGCCCCTCCTGTGACGGGTCGATCTCGAGCTTGAAACACATCTGTAAAATTCAACGTTTTTTCTCTTTTTCCACTCCCGCGACACAAACGTCACACAGCCGTTTCACCGAGTTCGTAGCGTTCGGCCTTCACCCTGGCTCACGCACGCGCGCTCTCGCGCTTCTTCTTCGTATCTCGGAGGGTTCATACACCCCGGCTCTTCAGTGCCCACCACTCCAGCAGGCGATAGCGACTTACGGCAGCGCGGACCGCGCGGCCGCCACGTAGGCATCAACGCCACCCTGCGTCTGTTCGATGGTGTGTGCGGTCCCAGGGACGATGGTGAGTGATTTATCCGAACGTGATGGCGAAGTAGTACGCCTCGGCCTCTGCCCGTAACGTCGGGGTTGGCTCGCTATCGCCGAGAAAGAATCGGAGCGGGCCAGCGTCGCGAATCGGCAGGCCAAGGTTCTTGCCCGCGGACCACGAGAATCCTGGGAGCCCGGATATTTACCGCTGCTGTCCGGTATTGATTTCGTCCGTCCAGTCGACTAGGCTCCCCTCTTCCGGCGGGTCCGTTTCTCCCCTGCATTCATGTTTGATTGGAACCGCCGACAGTGCCATTTTTACGCACTGCTCGGTTACGCGGCCATCGCGGTGGTCTTCACCTGGCCGCTCGTCCCGAACATCAGCACACATCTGACCGGCTCGCCGGCGGGCGATACGGGTGTGTACGTCTGGAACCAATGGGTGTTCAGGCACGAACTGCTGGAGAACCACCGTTCGCCGTACTTCACGGACAAGATCTTCTCCCTGAGCGGCCGCGCGAATCTCAGCCTTCACAACTACACCGCGTTCCAGGACCTCGTGGCATTGCCGTTCATCAAGTCGTTCGGGGTGGTCGCGACGTTCAATCTGGTGTACCTCCTCATGACCGTCCTGACGGGGTACGCCACGTTTCTGCTCGCCCGCCATGTGACCGGGGCATCAGTTGAGGCGTGGCTCGGGGGCCTGCTGTTCGCGTGGAGCCCGATTCTCGTCACGAGGGGCGGAGCGCACTTCAGTCTGGTCGCTGCGGCGCCGCTGGCGGTGTTTCTCCTGCTCCTCCTTCGAGCAGCCGAACGTCAGCGAATACGCGATGCGGTGGCACTTGGCGCCACCTGCTGGTGGGCCGCGAGCACCGACGCGTACTACGCCGTCTACTGCGTCCTCATCGCCGCTGTGTTCATGCTCGGCCGCACCATGACGATCCATCGGCAGGCGCGTGCGCGGCGCTTGCGTGCCGTCCCCTGGACGCTCGACGTCCTGCTCTTCTGCGTAGCGGGCCTCGTGCTCTCGATGGCGATCAGCGGCGGCTGGCAGCTCACGCTTCTCGGACGGGTTGCGAGCATGCGCAGCCTGTACACGCCGATGCTCGTGCTGACACTGCTGGCGTGCACACGGGTGGCGTGGTCGTATCGGGCGAACCTGGCGCCGTTCGACATGGGCGTTGCGCTCCGCGTGACCCGCCTCGCCTCGGCGGCCGCCATCGCCGCCACCGCAATGCTCTCGCCGGTACCTGTACGCCGTGGGAGTCCGAATCGCCGAGGGACGCTGGGACACCGAGCGGATCTTCTGGCGCAGCAGCCCTCACGGTATCGACCTCGTCTCGTTCGTGCTGCCGAATCCGAACCACATTCTCGCTCCCGTCGCCATCCGCGAGTGGCTGACCGGACCCAGTGCCGACGGCTACTTCGAGAATGTCGCTTCCCTGACATGGATCGCACCGGTCGTTGTGTTTATCGCGTGGCGGAACGGATGGCGTATTCCACGCTTCTGGGCCGGACTCGGACTCGTGTTTGGCGCTCTCGCGCTGGGCCCGTTCGTGTCCGCGTTCGGTATGAATACACACATTCCAGGTCCATGGGCCTTCCTCCGATACGTCCCGATCGTCGGCCTCGCCCGCACGCCAGGCCGGTTCAGCATCGTTCTCATGCTGGTGGTCGCGATTCTGTTTGCCGCGGCGCTCTCGTGGCTTGTTCGGCGGTGGCCTGAGCGCCGCCGGTCGCTCATCCTCGCAAGCGCCGCGTTATTGATCTTCGAGCTGCTGCCCGCACCGAGACCCCTGTATTCGGCGGCGATTCCACGCATTTACCAGTACATCGCCGAGGCACCTGGAGACGTTCGCGTATTGGAACTTCCAAGCGGTGTCCGTGATGGAACGACAAGCGTCGGCAACTTCAGCGCGCGAACGCAGTTCTTTCAGACCGCTCACGGCAAGCGGCTGATCGGCGGCTATCTGTCGCGCGTGTCCCGCCGCCGCGTGGCGGACGTGCGACGCGATCCGATGGTCGACGCACTTATCTGGTTGAGCGAGGGCCGCTCGATCGACGCGTCTCGACAGCAATCGCTCATCGAAGCCGGACCCTCCTTCATACAACGAGCGAATGTCGGATTCGTGGTCATCGACAGCGATCGCACGCCGGACGCGCTGCGCGAGTTTGCCATCCAGGCATTCGCGCTTCAGCTCCTGGACCGAGACGACGTCTTCGAGCTGTACGCACCTTCACCGCACCCCCCTGCCGCTGAACTGTCACGGGCGGCGGCTTTGCACTAAGCTAAACGGGACCTTACGCGTTTCTGCGTGGTCCATCCGCCAATGATCAGCGACACGCTTGCCGTCATCCTCGGCGGCGGGCAGGGATCGCGTCTTTTTCCCCTGACCGCAACCCGCTCGAAGCCTGCGGTGCCGATCGGCGGGAAGTACCGCCTGATCGACGTGCCGGTCAGCCGATGCCTGCACGCCGACATCAGGCGTATTTTCGTGCTGACCCAGTTCAACTCCGCATCGCTCAACCGCCATATCAACAACACGTACCGACTGGACCTGTTCTCGGGCGGCTTCGTGGAAATCCTTGCAGCCGAGCAGACGCCGGACAACCCTCACTGGTATCAGGGCACCGCGGATGCGGTACGCCAGGCGGTCCGCCACATCACCCAGCACGAGGCGGATCACTATCTCATCCTCGCCGGCGATCACCTGTATCGAATGGACTATTCAGAACTGATCTGGAGCCACAAAGATACGGGCGCCGACATCACGATCGCGGCACAGCCCGCCGACGCGGCAGCGGCGACGCGCATGGGCATCTTCCGGTTCGACGCCGAAGGCCAGATCGTCGCGTTCGAGGAAAAGCCGAGCGCCGGCAGACTCAGCGAAATCGGCCGCAGCATCCCGTCAACCGCCACGTTTGCTTCGCATCGCGATGAACAGCCGTTCATGGCGTCGATGGGCATCTACGTGTTCAAGCGCGAGGTGATTCTCGAGCTGCTCGAGCGCGAGCCGGGCCACGATTTCGGGCGCGAGCTGATTCCCGCCGCCCTGTCGCGGTACCGTGTCCGGCCATATCTCTACAGCGGCTATTGGGCCGACGTCGGAACGATCGAGTCGTTTTATGACGCGAACGTGATGCTGGGGCGCCCTGCTGCGCCGTTTCGCTTCTGGGACCCGACCTACCCCATCTACACGCACCTCCGCCATCTTCCAGGCTCGCGGCTCACCGACTGCACGATCCGCAACTCCATCTTTGTCGACGGATGCTTTCTCGATCGCTGCCAAATCGACGAGACGGTAGTCGGCCTCCGGACCCACATCCGGTCAGGTGGTCGAATCACGAGATCCGTCCTGCTGGGCGCCGATTTCTACGAAGATGGCTCCCCGCCGCCCGGGCTTCCAAAGCTCGGCATCGGCCGTGACGTTATCCTGGACCGCGTCATCATCGACAAGAACGCGCGTATCGGCGACGGCGTTCGCCTCGTGAACGAACGACGCGTCGATTCCGCCGATGGAGATGGGTTCTACATCCGAGGCGGAATTATCGTGGTGCCGAAAGGCGGGGTGATCGCCCCCGGCACCGTGGTCTGACGAGGACGCAGCACTGTGCGATTGATGGATTTTTATCGCTGCGCCGTAGCGGGTGCCGGCCGCGCAAACCGCGAATCGTCTATCGGCGTTACCTCTACAGTGTCAATCTCGTATTCCAGGATCGATTCCCGTGGACCGTTCACCGTCCATTCCATCGGTACGCGGATCCCGTTCGTGACATAGAAGTCGTCAAAGTCGATCCGAAACACGTGACAGCAGTAGTGCGACTTCTGCTCGTACGAAAGGCTGAGTAGGTACGCCGTATCCCTGTCGAAGTAGAGCCGCACCTGCGGCAGCCACTGCGAGCTGCCGGAAACGACCCACGCAGTCCTCTCACCGACTTTCTCCTGTCCCTCGACCCTGAGGTTGGTCAGGAGTTGCTTGAACTGACTCGGGAACATGACCGCATTCTCGAGCCTGGCCACTTCGACGAGGTCAGGTCGGAGATCTGTCGCGGCCGCATTCCCCGCCCGTGCCCAGCTCGTCGTGCCGTTGTAGGTGGTCACGGCGTCGGCTGCAATGTTCCGCTGGATGGTCATGCGCTTCTCGGCACCCTTTGCCAGAACCTCGATCGGCGTCACGGTCGTGGGGGCACGCTCCGGATGCACTTGATCCAGATGCGCATAATTCGTCACGGTGCCCCGTAACGTTCGAGACTGAACCTTCGCGATCGCTTCTGCGCCGCCCAATGCTGTGGTGTACCGTTCGAGGAGTTGATCGGCTGTTGGTGGCGTTCCAGCCACCTGCACCGGACCCGGCCGCCCTTCTTCTCCGTTTACGGGAGCACCGTGGACGGTTTTGTGCTTCCCTGATGGCAGGTGAAACAGGTCACGACTTCCCGACCCGCAAACTGCGTCCGGTTGATGTCGCTGACCATTTGAATCATTCTGCGGGCAATAGCCTTTTGAGGCTTGCTGTCGACTTCGCGCTTCGTATTGTCCGCATCGTGACAGTAGACGCAGTGCACTCCCAGCGCGATCTCCATCAGCTGCATCGTCGGCTGCATCAGATGCGCAGGCATGCCTTTCAGGACCTGGATGTTTTTGTAAAACTGCTCCGCAGGCTGTGGCCCCGGCTGCTGTGCCATCACGGACACTCCACCGGCCAGACCGACGATCAACGCCAGCACCACGATCCAGAACGCCCTCGGTGATTTCACGGTCATGTGGGCCTTCCTTTCAAACAGTTCTATCCGCCCGTTCTGGGTGACCTTGCCGTTCAGGACCATCTCCGCATCGCCGCTGCCGTCGGCCTTGACGCGCATGACGCGCAGGTGTCGACAGCTGGTAGTCGCGGAGGACGCCGGCGGACGGCCATCGCGAGCGTGCCGTCGGTCGTCCGGACGAAATAGACCGTCGTGCCATCGGGCGACCACGACGGCATCGATCCTGTCCCGCTCGAGGTGAGCTGGTGGGCTTCCTTCCCGGTCTGGACCCAGACGTTGCCGGCCTTGACGTACAGGATCGAGCCCTTGAACGACACGACCTCCTGCGGGATGACCACCTTGTTGGAGGGCGCCGGGGTCACGTCCGGACCGCCGTCGCTGTTGCCGTTGCCATTGCCGTTCCCGTTGCCGCTCGAGCTGCCGACGAACGGCAGCTGGCCGTTGAGCAGGTTGAGCGTGACGAAGGCGACGAGCAGCAGCCCGACGATCGACAGGACCGGCGCCAGCCAGCGTCCGGGCGAGCCGACGGCGAGGCCGGACCGCGGGCTCGGGTTCGGGGCCATGGTCATGACCCGCTCCCGACCAGCGCCGGCGCCGGGATCGACCGCGCAGCAAGGATCGCAGCCGTCTCGGCGTGGCTCCCGGACGGCGCCACGTCGCGGACCTCGAGCTGGAGCGACTCGAAGCCGCCGAACGTCCGGCTGCGTCAGGCGGGCCACGACGTCGACCCGGTCGCCCTCGCGGACGACCTCGGCGAGGTCGGGCCGGCCGAAGGCGATGCCGTCGAGCACGTCGCGCTCTCGGCGCAGGTCGAGCTGGGTGTGGCCGCCGGTCGCGGCGCGGACCCGGGTCACGGTCAGGCCGAGGACGGCGACGAGCGGGTCGGGGTTGCCCGGGCCGCACGGATCCAGCCTGGCCAGCTCGCGGTACAGCGCGTAGTCGACGTCGAGCGCGGCGGACGCGAGGTCGACGCGAGCGTCGGCCGCGGGTCCGGGCGGGCCGCGGCTCGCGGCGAGGACGAGGAACCGCGTCGCGGAACTCGTCCCAGCGCGTCGGCCGGGAGCTCGAAGCCCGGCGGCGCCGGGGTGGCCGCCGTGGCGGATGAGCAGGTCCGCGCACGCGCTCGAGGGTCGCGGCCAGGTCGACGACCCGTCGCTCCGGCACGAGCCTCGGACGACGTCGCCGAGCTCCGCCCCGACGACGGCCGGACGGCCGCGCTCCTCGGCAAGCCGGCCGGCCACGAGGCCGATGATGCCGACCGGCCAGGCCCCGACGACGGTCGCCGCGGCGTCGCCGAGCGCTCGCGCGACCGCCGCCCGCGCCTCGGCGACGGCCGTCTTCATCAGGTCCCGGCGTCGAGGTTGGCGGCCTCGAGCCGTCGGCGAGCCGCCGGCCTCGGCCGCGTCCGTCGGCCAGGAGCAGGCGCGCGGCGTCGAGCGCGTCGCCCATCCGGCCGCCGGCGTTGAGCCGCGGCGCGATCGCGAAGACGATCGTCTCGAGGTCCACGCGGCCGGGTCGATGCCGGCCGAGCGCGAGCAGGGCGGCGATGCCCGGGCGCGGCGCGCGTCCGGAGCCGCTCCAGGCCGAGCCGGGCGATGGCGCGGTTCTCGCCGACGATCGGGGCACGTCGCGACCGTCCCGATGACCGCCAGGTCGGCCAGGTCGAGCGCGGCCGCGGACCGCCCGGCTCGTCGGCGAGCAGCAGCTGGGCGACCTTGAAGGCGACGCCGGTGCCGGCCAGGCGCGCGGTCCGGGTAGCGCGTCCGGCCGGTGCGGGTTGACGAGCGGCGACGCGCGGCCGGCAGCCGCTCGGGCACGTGGTGGTGGTCGGTGACGATGACGTCGATGCCGAGCCGGCCGCGCGCGACCTCGGCCACGCTGGTCGTGCCGGTGTCGACGGTGACGATCAGGCGTGCGCCGGCGGCCCGCGCTGCGCTCGACCGACGCGAGCGACAGCCCGTGGCCCTCCTCGAGCCGGCTCGGCACGTAGGGCTCGCCGTCGAGGCCGAGCCGCCGCAGGGCGAGGGCCAGGATGGTCGAGCCCGGTCAGGCCGTCGGCATCGAAGTCGCCGAAGACGAGGACCCGCTCGCCGAGCGTCGACGGGCGCGTGCGACGCGGCGCCGGAGCGCGTCGGCGTCCGGCAGCAGGCGCGGGTCGTGGAGGCCGGCCGAGCGGAGCGTCGAAGTAGGCGGCGAGTCGTCCGCGGCGACGACTGGCCACGGGCGGCCAGGATGGCCGCCGCCCGGGGGCCGATGCCGCGCGCGGCCGCCGCCGTCGAGGCCGGCGTCGGATCGGGATCGGGCTCGCCGAGCGGTCCAGCGGTAGCGCGGTTCGATCATGGCGTCAGGATGCCACGGGGCGCTGCACCGCGGACTCCACCGACCGGCTGCGTCGCCGCGCCTCAGGACGCCGGCCGCCGGACTCGCGGCGCGCGGGTGGTCGTCGCTGGCGCCTGCCGGCGGTCGTCCCACTCGTGCCAGACGACGAGGAGCGGGCTGGCGTTGAAGATCGACGAGTACGTCCCCGAGACGATGCCGATGAGCAGCGCGAGGACGAAGTAGCGGATCGCCTCGCCACCGAAGAGCAGCAGCGCGATCAGCGTGATGACCACGGTCAGGCGGTGTTGATCGACCGGCCGAGCGTCTGCAGGATGGAGTGGTTGACGATGGCCGCGAACGGCTCGCCGGCGTGGCGATGCCGTTCTCGCGGACGCGGTCGAAGACGACGATCGTGTCGTGGACGCTGAAGCCGATGACGGTCAGCATCGCGGTCACGAACAGGGCGTCGATCTCGACGCGGAAGAACGTGCCCAGGATGGCGAAGACGCCGACCACGACGAGGACGTCGTGGAGCAGCGCGACGAGCGCGGTCGACGCCCACTGCACGTCGCGGAAGCGGAGCGTGATCCAGGCCACGATCCCGAGCGAGCCGACGAGGATCAGCATGAGCGCCTGCTGATGAGGTCGGCGCTGACGACCGGCCCGACCGTGGTCAGGCTGGGCTGCTCGTCGATCGGGCCGAACGCCGATCCTCGAGGGCGGCCGCGACCTCGCCGAGCTTGCCCTCGGTCGGGATGGTCGTGATGCCGGCCGGTGGCGCCGGGCTGGCCGAGGCGCGCGACGGTGCGCCGAGGCCGAGGGCGAGGGCGACGGGCTCGGGCTCGGCGACGGCGACGGCGTCGCTGATGGCGAGGCGCTCGCGGCGGCTGCGCTGAGGCCGACGCGCTCGCGGCGCCGAGGCGACGCGCGATGGCCGCGGCGGACGCGACTGGCGGCGGACGGACTGGCGCCGGGCGAGCCGCTCGCGCTCGGCGAGCCGATGGCCGCCGGGCTGGCGCTCGGCAGCGCGCTCGGCGCCGGCAGGTCGGCGATCTGCTCGGTCTTGATCTCGATGAAGCCGTGCCGGTCTTGACCGCGACGGCCTCGAGGCCCTGCGCGGCGAAGACCGCCTCGACCTGGTCCGGCGTCACCGTTCGCGTCCTCGAAGTGGACCTCCCAGATCGTGCCGCCCGTGTAGTCGATCGAGAACTGGAGCCCGACCGCCCGTCGGTGAGCGGGGTCAGGAGGATGAAGATGAGGCCCGGGATGGTGATGATGGCAGTGAGAAGAGATAGAACCAGCGCCGCTTGCCGACGATGTCAAACACGCGCGCGCGCCTCGCGTCGGCTGGACGGCCGGGCGGCGCCGATGGCGACGAACTCGTCGTCGCTGACGCCGAACAGCGACGCCTCGGCGCGCCCACTGCTGGCGAACGACCCAGCGCAGGATCGTCCGGCTCACGGTGATGGCGCGTGAACATCGAGACGAGCACGCCGATGATCAGCACGAGGGCGAAGCCGCGGATGACCGACGAGCCGAAGGAGAACAGGATGCGCGGCCGTGATGCAGGCTCGACACGTTCGAGTCGAGGATCGAGTTCCAGGCCCGGTTGAAGCCGGCCTCGACCGCCGCAGTGAGCGTCTTGCCGAGCCGCAGCTCCTCCTTCGTCCGCTCGAAGATGAGGATGTTGGCGTCGACGGCCATGCCGACCGAGAGGACGAAGCCGGCGATGCCGGCCAGCGTCAGCGTCACCGGGATCGAGCCGGAAGATGGCGAGCACGACGAGCGTGTAGTAGATCAGCGCGAAGCAGGCGACCACGCCGGGCAGTCGGTAGTAGATGAGCATGAACAGCGAAGACGAGGCGCGATGCCGATGATGCCGGCCAGGATGGTCTGGTCGAGGAACTGGCGCCGAGCGTGGCGCTGATCGTGCTGAAGCTCGACAGCTCCTGCGATCGGGAGCGGCAGCGAGCCGTACTTGAGCATCGTGACCAGGTTCGTGCGTCCTCGGCGTTGAAGCCGGCCAGCCCGCCCGTGATCTGGCCGTTGCCGTCGGTGATCGGCTGTCGGATGACCGGCGCCGAGACGACCGTGCCGTCGAGGACGATGGCGAAGTAGCTCGCCGACGTTCGCCGCGGTGTAGTCGCGCGAACAGCTCTGCGCCGTCGTCCTTGCAGCTTGAAGTCGACGGCCGGGCGCCCGTTCTGGTCGGTGCCGACGCGTCGCCGACGAGACCTGGTCGCCGCTGAACAGCGGCGCGGAACTGCGTCGAGGTCGAGCTCCTGGCCCTCGGTCGCCTGGGTCGACGGCCGAGCGGGACGAAGTCGAGCCGGCCGGTCGTGCCGATGAGGCTGCCGGATCGCCTCCGGGTCGGTGACACCGGGCAGCTCGACGACGACGCGGTCGTTGCCCTGGGTCTGACGATCGGCTCGGCGACGCCGGTCGCGTTGACGCGGTTCTCGACGATGTCCCGGATGATCGTCGAGGTCGGCCTGGCGTCGGCGTCCTTGCCGTCGACGGGCAGCGCCTGGTACTCGCCGCGCAGGCCGCCCTGGAGGTCGAGCCCGAGCTGCGTCTCGACCGTCCGCCACGGCCGTCGGCGCTCGCGATCGGAGCTGGAGGCCGGCAAGAAGCGACGATGAGCGCGAGGACACCGACGACCAGGATGAGGATGGGACCGGCGTACGCATCGGGCGGATGTTACACGGAACACCGGGCAACCGCGCCGGAAGCGGTCGATCGGTCGAGCGCACGCGCTCGCGCACGCTCGACGGGCCATGGTGATCTCGGGATGCATGGCGAGTCCTCGGCAGCGCGGCCACGTGCGGGCCGTCCAGCAGAGCGTAGCTGCAGCGGTAGCGATGCGGTCTCGAACGATGAAGAACTCGCTACCGAAGGTCAGGCCTCGAGGGTCGCCTTGATCCGGGCCGCCAGCGCTGGCCGATGCCGGGCACGGCGGCGATCTGCTCGACCGGCGCGCTCGCGGACGCGCTTGATCGAGCCGAAGACCCGCAGCAGCGCCCGCTTGCGCGTCGGGCCGACGCCGGGCAGGTCGTCGAACGCCGACCGGACGCTGCGCCTTGGCCCGCACCTGGCGGTGGTAGGTGATCGCGAAGCGATGCGCCTCGTCGCGCAGTCGCTGGACGAGGTAGAGCGCCGGCGACGTGGCCGGCAGCACGATCGGCTCGGGCCGGCCGGGCAGGAAGAGCTCCTCGCGCTCCTTGGCCAGGCCGGCCAGCGGCAGGTCGTGCAGCCCGAGCTCGTCGAGGACCTCCCGGGCGGCGCTGACCTGGCCCGTGCCGCCGTCGATGATGACGAGGTCGGGCAGCGCGCCAGCGCAGCTCCTCGGCCGCCCTCCTCGCCGGTCCGCGCGCGTCCGGAAGCGGCGCCGGAGGACCTCCTGGTGGCTGGCGAAGTCGTTCGGGCCCTCGACCGTCCGGATCCGGAAGCGCCGGTACTCGCCGGTGCGCGGCCGGCCGTCCTCGAAGACGACCATGCTGCCGACCGTGTCGCTGCCCTGGATGGTGCTGATGTCGTAGCACTCGATGCGCAGTCGGCGGCCCGGCAAGCCCGAGCGCCTCGGCCAGCTCCTCGAGCGCGGCCGAGCGTCTTGCCCTCGTCGGCCAGCCAGCGCGCCTGCTCGCGGGCGAGCGTCTCGGCGGCGTTCCGCGTCGGCGAGCGCCATGAGCTCGCGCTTCTCGCCGCGCTGGGGCACGCGGAGGTGGACCGGTCCGCCGCGGCGCGCCGGTCAGGAACGCCTCGAGCGTCGGCGGCCTCGGCGACGGCGCCGGCACGAGGACCTCGCGCGGGACCGAGCCGGCGCGGGCGTAGTACTGCTTGACGAACGCGGTCAGGGCCTCGTCGTCGGACGCGTCGCGCGCGGTCTCGAGCAGGAAGACGTCGCGGCCGACGATCTTGCCGTCGCGGATCGCGAAGAGCTGGACGGCGGCCTCGTTGCCCTGCCGGGCGAAGCCGAGCACGTCGAGCTCGGTCCGTGGCGAAGGCGGCCATCTTCTGGCTCTCCATCGTCCGCTCGATGGCGCGGACCTTGTCGCGCAGCGCCGCGGCGCGCTCGTACTCGGTCCGCTCGGCGGCCGCCTCCATCTCGCGGCCGCAGCGCCTTGACGACCGTCTCCTGGCGACCCTCGAGGAACAGCATCGACCTGCTCGATGTCGGCCCGGTAGGCGGCCTTGTCGATGGCCTCGATGCAGGGGCCCTGGCAGCGCTTGATGTGATACAGCAGGCACGGCCGCTGGAGCGCCCGCTCGCCGTCCTGGATGTCGATCGTGCAGGTCCGGAACGGGAACAGCCGGCGGATGAGGTTCATCGCCTCGTCGACGCTCGATGGCCGAGGCGTACGGGCCGAAGTAGCGGCTGCCGTCGTTGGGCAGCTTGCGCGTCCGCTCGATGCGCGGGAAGTCGTCGCCGAGGGTGACCTTGATGAACGGGTAGCTCTTGTCGTCCTTGAGCCGGACGTTGAAGCGCGGCTGGTAGCGCTTGATCAGGTTCGCCTCGAGGAGCAGCGCCTCGCTGACGGTGTCGGTCAGCGTGTACTCGACGTCGACGACGCGATCGATGGCGGCTCGATGCGAGTGGACTCGCCGGCCGCGCGCCTGCTTCTGCCAGTACGGCGGACGCGGTTGCGCAGGCTCTGGGCCTTGCCGACGTACAGCACGCACGCCGCGGGCGTCCTTCATGAGGTAGACGCCGGGCTTGTCGGGCAGCTTGGCGAGGGTGGCCGCGAGCTCGGGGGTCACCGCACGATCGTACGGCGAAAACGAGGAAGGGACGGGCGTGGCCCATCCCTTCCGCTGGATGCCGGATCGGCGATCGGCTATGGCCCGACGATGCGACCCTCCACCACCGGGTTCACCGGCGAGTGCGCAGTCACGTACTCCTGGACGACGTCGAGCATCAGGTCGCCCGTGAACTTGACGTTCGTGCCCTGGCTGAAGACGGTGTAGCCGTCGCCGCCGGTGAACATGAAGTCGTTGGTCACGAACCGGAAGGTGTCGGCGTCGCCGCAGGGGCGTCAGCGTCCCGGACGGGCCGTCCGGCGCCTTCCAGACCCCGTCGAGCGTCGGGCGCTGCGGTGTCGCCGGGAGCCGTCGTGGTCGATGCAGTGGAACTGCACCTTCAGTCCCGAGATCTGCGGGAAGCGGCCCGTGTTGATCAACGGGTTGCAGAAGGCCGAGAACCCGTTGAGGAACGCCGTCTTGATCTGGGCGCCGGTCAAGGTCTCGATGATCGTGGCGTTGCCGAACGGCAGGACGGCGAACATCTCACCGGCGGTGATGACGCAATCGCCCTCCATGATCACCGGGTCCTGGGCGCACGGCAGGTCCGCGCGCAGTCCGCCGGAGTTGGTCCAGGCACCCTCGGCCTCCGGGTTGCCGTCCGGGTCGAGCGTGTACGCCTCGCGGAGCGCGTCGGCGACCATGTTGCCCATGGCCGACTCGTGCCGGCGGTCCGGGTCACGCCGGATGTCGCCGACCTGGGATCCGACCGGCTGCCGGAGGATCGGCGCGACGATCACGTTGGCGGCGTCGACGATCGCCTTGACGTCGGCGCGCGGCGTGACGCCGAGCGGCTTGGCCGGGCGGGTCGCCCCACCGGCCCACGCGACGTCGCCGTCCTTGACCATCAGCTGCAGGACGGAGTAGCTCGCGCCGGCGTTGATGCCCTCGGTGACGAGGATGTGGCCGCGCATCAGGTTCGACACCCGGTGCGTGTGGCCGGCCACGACCGCATCGAGCGTCGTGTCCTGGAGGTTGTCGGCGAGGTTGACGATCGGGCCTTCCCAGGCGACGCCCGCGAAGTTCCCCAACGGGTTGACCCCGAAGATCGTGCCCTCGTGGATCAGCAGGATCTGGACGTTGATCCCGAGCGAGCGGAGGCGGTTGGATTCGGCCCGGATCCGGCCCTCCTCGGGCAGGAAGCTGAGCCCGGCCGTGGCGCCCGCGGACACGAGCTCGGGCGTCGTCTCCAGCTCGGCGCCGATGACGCCGACCTGGATCCCGTTGACGGTGAACACGACCGACGGGGTCACCCAGTCGGGCGCCTCGCCGGTCGCGGTCTCGACGATGTTCGTGGCCAGGAACGGGAAGTCGGCGTTGGCCTGGTGCTCGAGCAGCCGGGCCACCCCGAAGTCGAACTCGTGGTTGCCGTACGACGTGGCGTCGAGGCCCCACGCGTTCTCGACGTCGATCGTCGGCTTGTCCTCGAGCAGCGCCGAGTTCGGCGGTGAGGCCCCGACGTTGTCGCCGCCGGCGAGGATCAGCCCCGGCCCGGGCAGCCCGGCGAGCTCCTCGTCGAACATCGTCGCGAGCTCGGCGGCACCGCCGATCGGGATCGTCAGGCCGTCGATGACCGTCGTGCGTCGGAGTTGAGCTGGCCGTGGAAGTCGTTCAGCCCGACGATCGAGATCGGCTTGTAGCCGTTGCCGCCCTTGACCACGTCGAGCAGGACCTTGCCCTGGCTGTACTGTGGCTCGGGGATGCCCAGCATGAACGCGAGCGTCGGGGCGAGGTCGATCGTGCGAGCCGTGACCGTGCCCTTGGCCACGCCCTTGCCACCGGCCAGGAACGTCGCCCGCATGTTGACGTTCGCGGCGAGGTCCTGGACATCCGGCACGTACCCGTGCTGGCCGAAGAAGTGCGAGGGGGCGACGAGCGTTCCGGGCGTCTCGGCGTCGTACTGATACGGGGGGTACGCGAACACGACGAGGTCGCCGGTCCGGGTCGGATGGGCCATGTCGGCGGTCTGGCCGCCGCCGATCGGGATGTAGCGCGACTCCGCCTTCGTGAAGGCGCGGTCGATCATCTTGAGGTTGTCGGGATTGCCGTCACGGTTCCAGTCGTTCGGGTCGCTCGAGCGCCGAGGAACGCCGTCCTTGATCTGGTTGACGACGTCGTTCACCTGGTCGGCCGGGACGCGCGGGTCGGGCATGAAGTTCGGGTTGCCGTGCCGTCCGGTGACAGCTCGGCGTTGCGCGCGTTGGAGGGCCGCGGGTCCGGTTCCCGATTGACGACGTTGAGGTAGACCTGGAGCGCGCCGCCGGCCCAGCACGCCTTCGCCTTCGCGAAGTTGATGGTGGTTCGGGGGTCCATGCCCGCCGGGAGCGGGTTCGGGAGCGTCACGCGGCAGTTCGAGAGCTGCGGCACGCCGAGCTGGAGCCCCAGGTCGACGAGCGGCTTGCTCGCGTCGATCGCGAGGAACTGCGGCGCGAAGCCGTGGTCCGAGGCCACGAACGTCAGCGGGTCGCGACCGACGAGCGAGCGTGCGAGCGTCAGCGTCTCGTCGGATTCCTGGTAGGCCGTCCGGATGTACGCCTCGCGGGCAGCGACCCGACCGTCGGGCACGCCGTTGAGGTCGACGTCGTCGTAGGCCGGGTTGGCGGCGCCGTTGGGCAGCTTCGGGCTGAGACGAGCCCGAGGAACTGGTGCTGGAACTCGTCCGTCGTCGGCATGCCGACCAGCATCAGGTCGGGCTTGTAGGTCTTGGCCACGTATTCGAGCATCGGCAGGTGGCCGGTCGCCCAGTACAGGCCCTGCTCGACGTACGTGTCCTCGCTCGTGACGCCGGCCTCGAGGATGGCGAAGTCGGCGGCGGTCGCGGTCGGGAACTTCTGGGCGAGGTACTCGTCGAAGTCGGCCGCGTTCGGGAACCCGGTCTCGCCGCCCCATGTCGGCCAGCTGGCGATGGCGCGGCTCACCGAGGTGTGGAACAGGCGGACCCGCGACAGGTCGCCGGTCAGCTCCTCGACCTTGACCAGCATGCCGGCGGTCTTGCCGTTGAGCGGGTTCGGGGTTCCGTCGGTGGCAGGAGGATGTTCAGGGTCACCTTGACGTCGGCCCACTGGCCCTTGGCCAGGATGCCGACGCTATCGGCTGCCGCTCTTCGTCTTCGAGAACAGGACCTTGTCGTAGTTGGTGGTGCCGTCATTGGTGCTGTCGAAGATGTAGGCGTTGAGGCCGTACTTGTCGACCGGTGCGGGTTCAGCCATCGAGGACGCGCAGGCGCATCTCCTTCGCCGGGCTGTTGGTCGCCGGCAGAGACGCCGGTCCAGCCGGCCGCGACGACGATCGCGGCGCGGCTCCGGGGACGCCGGCCTTGTCCGCCGCGTAGCCGGCCGGGTGGTCGAACTGGAGGCCGAAGCTGCGCGATGAACGGCGCGTCGTCGAACAGGGCATCGCCGGCCGTGCCGATGAAGTTCGTCGGCGACGCCGCGGCCCGAGAGGAACGACTGGAAGTCGATCGTCGGGCCCTGGATCGTCGCGTTGCGGCCGCCGGCCCACTCGACCTGCGCGACCTTGAGGCCGCCGCGCTCGGCGGACTGGGCGATCGACTCGACCTGGAGAACGTTCGGGTCGAAGGCCGCCGTCCGCGACTGCCCGAACGACTGTCCGTTCGTGTGGAACGTGTTGTTGGTCGATCCGTGGATGCCCGGCCAGGCGCCGGTCGCGAGGCTGTACCAGCCCGCGCCCGTGTTCGGTGGTGCCTGGGTCAGGAGGCCGTTGCCGGTTGCCTTGGTTCCCTTGCTGAGGAACCCGCTCATCGTCGGCATGATGCCCTGGGCCGCGTACTTCTCGACGAGGTCCTGGCGCATGCCGTCGGAGGCGAAGAACACGGCGTTGTCGTCCGGCCCCGTGAACGGTTTCGCCGGCGGCTTGGCTCCGCTGACGGCGCCGATCGGCGCCAGGAGGGCGACGAGGACCGCCGCGGCCAGGACCGATTGGATCCGACGGTGGGAGGCGTGGGCGCGTGGGGCGTCCGACATCGGCTCGTTCCTCCAGGTGGGGCACACGGGGTCTGGAGCGGCGTGGGCGGCCATGGTACCCGCCCGCACCACACAGGAATACCCCGCTCCGCCCGGCGGTCGCGTTTGCGCACCGTGAACGAATCGTTCGTGGTGCCCGCGCGCACCAGATTGCCTTCGCGCACCGGGAGCGCGGTGGATCGCCGGAATACGTGGTGAGTAAGGGGCGTCGTTCATCGTGCATTCCGTGGCGCTCCATCCATCCGTCGTCGAACGTCTCGCGCGACTGGCGCCCGATCAGCGGGCCGCCGCCACCGCGCCGCCCGGCCCGTCGCTGTGCATCGCGCCCGCCGGCAGCGGCAAGACGACGACGCTCGTCGCGCGCGCCGCGTGGCTGATCGCCGGCGGGACGCCACCCGAGGCGATCCGGGCGATCACCTTCAACAAGCGCGCGGCCGTCGAGATGACCGAGCGGCTCGATGCGGCCGTGGCGCCGCTCGGCGTCGCGCCCGGTGCCGTCCGCGTCCGGACGTTCCACGCACTCGGGCGCGAGATCCTGCGCGATGCCGGCGTCGTCGTCGAGCCGCATGGCGGACCGCGCGGCCGTCCTGGCCGAGGTCGCGCCGTGGGCCGACGAGGCCGCGCTGCTCCGTCTCGACACCGCTGATCTCGCGGCTCAAGGTCGACGCTCGGCGTGACGGCCGACGACGTGGCCGCCGATCCCGAGGCCGGCCCGTTCGCGCGTGCGTTCGTGGCCTACGAAGAGGCGATCGCGGCCGCGTGGCGGGCTCGACTTCGACGACCTGATCCTTCGCGCGATCTCGGCGCTCGAGTCCGATGCCGCGCTGCTCGCGCGGTGGCGCGATCGATGCCGCGAGCTGCTGGTCGACGAGGTCCAGGACGTCGACCGCGCGCAGCTCCGGCTGGCGTTGCTGCTGGCTGCTCCGGCCAACCGCATCTTCCTCGTCGGTGACGACGACCAGTCGATCTACGGCTGGCGGCTGGCCGACGTCCGCCGGATCCTCGGCCTCGAGGCGCTGCTGCCCGGGCTGCGGCGAGTCGACCTCGAGGTCAACTACCGCTGTCCCGCCCGCGTGGTCGAGCGCGCGGTCCGCCTCGTCGAGCACAACGGCGAGCGCTTCGCCAAGGCGATCCGCGCAGGCCCGGCCGCGACCGGCCAGCTGATCCTGGCGGCCGACGCGTCGGACGAGACCGAGCGCCTCGAGCGGGCGGTCCGGACCTGGCCGGACGAGGGCCCGACCCGCGCGATCCTCGCCCGGACCAATCGCGAGCTGCTCCCCGCCGTCGTCGTCGCCCTGCGGCTCGGCCTCGCCTTCCGCGCGCCTCGGATCGACCTGCCGCTGGAGTCGCCGCTGGTCGACGAGCTGCTCGATCGAGCGGCGTCTCTCGCGCGCGCGCGCGAGCCGCTGCTGGTGACGCTATCTCGCCGCCGTGCTCGCCGGCCCCGGGCCCGATGTCGACGACCCAGTCGGCCGTTCGGATCGTCTCCTCGTCGTGTTCGACGACGAGCACCGTGTTGCCGAGATCGCGCAGGCGGGTCAGGGTCGCGATCAGCTTCGCGTTGTCACGCTGGTGGAGCCCGATCGACGGCTCGTCGAGGATGTACAGGACGCCCATGAGCGTCGTGCCGATCTGGGTCGCGAGCCGGATGCGCTGGGCCTCACCGCCGGACAGGGTGACGCTCGTGCGGTCCATCGTCAGGTAGTCGAGACCGACATCGACGAGGAACCCCAGCCGGGCGGCGATCTCCTTGACCACCTGGGCCGCGATGGCCCGTTCCCGTTCGTTGAGCTTCGCCCGAAGCCCGCCGGCCCAGCGCAGGGCGTCCTTGACCGACATCGTCGAGACGTCCCAGATGTCCAGGTCGCCGATCGTGACCGCCAAGATCTCGGGTCGGAGCCGCTTGCCAGCACACGTCGGGCAGGGCTTGCTGACCATCAGCTTCTCGATCTCGGTCTTGACGTAGTCGGAATCCGACTCGCGGTAGCGGCGCTCGAGGTTGGTGATGATCCCCTCGAAGTTGGCCTTGTACGTGCTCTCCCCGCGTTCGTGCCGGTAGCGCACGAGGACCCGCTCCTGGTCTTTCTTCGCATAGAGCAGGTAGTCGAGCGCCTCCTTCGGCAGCTTGCGGACCGGCGCATCGAAATCCCAGCCATGGGCCTTGCACACGGCCTCGATGATCTTCATCCGCCACGACGCGTCCGTGGACAGCAGGCCACCGATCCCGAGCGCACCCCCGCCGAGGCTCTTCTCCGGGCGCGGGATCAGGATCGCAGGATCGATCTCGAGCTTGGTGCCCAGGCCGGCGCAGCTCGGGCACGCGCCGTGCGGGGAGTTGAACGAGAAGTTGCGGGGCTCGAGCTCGTCGATCGTGAAGCCGTCGTACGGGCAGCTGTACTTCTCGCTGTAGCGCTGCTCCTCGAAGGCCGGCGGCTCGCCGTCTCGTGGCGCGGGGGCGATCAGCACCGCACCCTCGCCGAGCCGCAGGGCCGTCTCGATCGAATTGGCCAGCCGGGCCGCGTCCGGGTCGGGCATGACCAAGCCCGTCTCGGGATCGATCGGCCGGCCGTCGTCGGCGCGCTTCGCGCCCTCCGGCGCCTCGGCGTGGCGCACGACGTAGCGGTCGACCACGACCTCGATCGAGTGACGCTTGTACTTATCGAGCTTGGGGGCGTCGGCGATGTCGTACAGCTCCCCGTCGACCCGGACGCGAACGAACCCCTGGCGCCGGGCGCCATCGACGATTCTCGGTCGCCCTCGGTCTTGCGGTCCTTGATCAGCGGGCCGAGGACGAGGAGACGGGTGCCCTCCGGCAGAGCGACCACCTGGTCGACGATCTGCTGGACGCTCTGTCGCTCGATCGCGTGGCCGTTGGGGCAGTGCGGGATGCCGATCCGCGCGAACAACAGCCGCAGATGGTCGTAGATCTCCGTGACGGTCCCGACCGTCGAACGCGGATTGCGGCTCGCGCCCTTCTGGTCGATCGAGATGGCCGGGGAGAGGCCGTCGATCTGGTCGACGTCCGGCTTCTCCATCTGGCCGAGGAACTGCCGCGCGTAGGCGGACAGGCTCTCGACATAGCGGCGCTGGCCCTCGGCATAGATCGTGTCGAAGGCCAGGCTGGACTTGCCGGAGCCGGACAGGCCGGTGATGACGACGAGCCGATCGCGCGGGAAGGCGACCGTCACGTCCTTCAGATTGTGTTCGCGCGCTCCGCGCACGATGAGCTGATCCTGGGGCACGAACGGAGTCTAGCGGATACAGCCCATTTCGAACAGGTGTTCTTGCGCTTCCGGTCGCGTCGCTCGCTTCGTTTGGCAGTCGCCCCGCGCCTACGTCACGAGCAGTGCGATCACGAGCAGATGTCGGAGTTCGACGCCTCGCCGTAGCCGAGCTTCCACTTGAGCGGCGTCGTCCCCGGGTCGATCGTGTCGGCCTCCCAGATCGCGTCGGCGATGCACTTGTGGCCATCCGTGTTCGGGTAGACGCCCATGCCCTTCGTGGTCTGGCTCCTCTCGATGAGGACGCCGAGCGCGGCGGGTAGCAGGTAGTTCGGCTTGGCCGTGCCGTCGTAGCCCTCCACGAACCACGTCGTCGAGCAGCCGAAGTTCACCTCGGGCGAGTCGTGGTCGTGGACGCGCTCCGCTCTGCTCGGGGTGCTCGACCTTGGTCTTGATCTTGACCTTCATCGTCATGCAGTGGTCCTTGAACTTCGGGTACGTGTCGACGTAGACCCAGCGGCTGCCGTTCGGACCGGCCTGGAAGGGCGCCATGGCGTCCTTCAGGTCTGGTTGAGCTTCTGGAAGACCTGGTCGAGCATCCGAGCAGCGCCGGCGGCAACTGCGCCCAGCGGATCGAGCAGGTCGGGATCGTGTCGATCAGCGGGACGCACAGCGAGCGCGATCTCGTCGATGACGTCGAGCGACTGCGGATACGGGTTCGGGTAGTTCGACCACCGCCACGACGAGCTGCGGCCGCTGCGAGGCCATGATCCTGGTCTGCTGCAGGATCGTCGTGTAGTTGTTCTTGAGGTTCGTCCAGAGCGACGTGTTCGCCAGGATCTGCGCCGCGCAGGCGCTGCGCGCCGGTGAAGTCGTGGTCCTTGACCTTGTCGAAGCAGTCCGTGATGAGCTTCACGATGGTCGCGTTCTGCTCGCCGAGCTGGATGGTCAGGAAGTCCGGGCGCATGTTGTAGGCGCTCGACAGCCGCCGCCGGTGATGTAGCTCGACGACGTCTGGCCGTTCTTGCCCTGGTTGAAGAGGCACCAGCCCGGCGACTTGATGTGGTCCGCGAGCAGCTGTCTCCGGGTAGCGCTTCGCGTTGTCGTTCATCGCCTTGCCGTTGGTGACGTCGTCGCCGCTGGCGACGTAGATGCGGCAGCCGGCCGCAGCGTCCGCCAGCGGGGCGGACGCCGAGGACACGGTGAAGACACTGGTCGCCAGCACGAACATCCGGCCATGCCGAGCCGCGCCGAGCCGGGCACCGACCGCGAGTTCGCTTCCTTCGCCGTGGTCGAGGCTTTCGCGTTCATCTCACCCTTTCATCGATCATCGGAGGTCGGCTACGGGGCGACGACGTCGATCCGCAGGCCGCCCGTGTTGTTCGCCTCGAACGGCGCCGGGGATTCGGCGATGAGGTTGGCGGGATCCACCGACACGTCGAAGTCGACGAACGATGGCGTCGAGGCCGTGTCGACATCGACGGTGATCGTGATGAGGGTCCCTTCGGCCGGATCGAGTCCGGTCGTGGTGTTGACGCAGAGGACGTCCGTCGACGGGATTCCCCAGGAATGGCTGGCTGCAGGAGAAGTCGGCCGTGGCGGTGGATGACACGAACGTCGAGTCCTCGAAGGTCGGTCGAGGTCGATCCGGATCTGGACATCGTTGCTGCCCGGGTCCGTCAACGTCGACAGGTCGCCGACGTTCGTCACGGTGAAGGCATACGTCACCTGGTCGCCGTCGATCGCCGGGTTCGGATCCGCGAAGATCTGGCCCATCACGAGGTCGATGCAGGTGTTGCACGCGGCGGGTCGACTGTCGTGTCCTCGAAGGCTTCGTTGTTGGCCTCGTTGGTCTCGACGATGTCGTCGTCTGGATCGACCGCGATCTCCACGGTCAGCTTCGGCGGCGGAGCCGGCCGTCACGACGAACTCGATCGTCAGGGTCGTGGACTCGCCCGCATCGAGATCGCCCGTGCAGGTGAGCAGTGCGTCGCTGTTGGTGGCCACGCACACGAAGCCCTGGGAGGCGAGCCCGGAGTTGAACGTCACGCCGACGGTCGGCATGTTCGCCCGGATCACCACCTCATTGCCATCGGCGGCCAGGGCGTCCTGGGACCCGCCATTGGTGACGGTGACCGTATAGGTCAGGCTGTCACTGACGCCGCTCGGATCGAACACGTCGGTGATGTCGCCCATGATCAGGTCGATGGCGGAGCCACTGACCGAGGTGGTGACGCTGTCGCTGTTGTTGTCGTCGTTGGCGGACGTCTCGTTCTCGCAGGACCCGGTCACCTGCACGACCCCGCATCGAACGCGGTCCCGGTCGGCACCGACGCGGTGTTCGTGAACGCCGTGGCGTCGTTGCTCACCGTCGCCTGGATGGTGATCGTGGTGAACGCCCCGACCGCGAGGCCGGTGGTGTCGCCGTCGGTCGGATCGGTGCAGGTGACGTCACCGCCGTCGGCGGAGCCGTCATGGGTGCAGGTGAAGCCGTTGGTGGCGACCGGCGTGCCCACGATGGACACCGAGTCCGGAAGCTCGTCGGTGATCGTCACCGGCTCGGCCGCGTTGGCATTGCCGATATTGGAGACCGTGACCGTGTACGTGATGGTCTCGCCGGCATCTCCGAGCTCGGACCGCTCTTCTGCACCGAGAGGTTTGGCGACAGGACCACGACGGGCGTGCTCTTCGTGTCGCAGTTGTCTCCCTCGTTGCTCTCGATCACCTCGTTGTCGGGATCGACGCAGGCCTCGTTGTCGATCGTGCCGCCGTCCTGGGTGATGAACACGTGGATCGTGATCTCCACCTCGGCTCCGGCAGCCAGGTCGCCGACGCAGCGGACGCCATTCACCGGGTTTTCCGTCAGATCGCAGATGAAGTTGCCGCCTGCGGTGATGCTGAGCGGGATCAAGCCGACCGGGAGCGCATCGATGACGACGACATCGTTCACCGCGTCACCCTCGTTGGTGACCGTGATGACGTAATCCTCTTCGCTGTTCTGGCTGCGCCTGATTGGGGCCTTCCTTCTCGAGCGTCAGGTTGTACGGGGACTCGATGTTGGTGTTCTCGAAGGCCTGGTTGTTGGTCTCGTTCGACTCAGCGATGGCGTTCGTCGGGTCGATGAACGTTCGGCGTCACCGTCCGGTCCCAGGTCGGCCGGTCCTGCCAGCGCGACTGCGAGCCGGCTTCGTCGTCGTGTTCGTCGCGGATCCCCGGCAGCCAGTCGGCGATCGTGTTCTCGTCGATCGACGGCTCGCCCGGGACGCCATCGAGGGTCTCGGCCGGTTCCTCGTCGGCGGGCAGGACCTCGATGCTCATGACCTCCATGGCCGGGCCGGCCGCCACGGCGGCCGCCGCGCCACGCCGCCCGCGCGCCCGATCGGCCGCGCCGGTCAGGCCGCGCTCGCCGTCGTCGCCCTGCCGGCACGTTCGGCGGCCCGACCGACCGTGATCGACGCATCCTCCTGGAGGACCCGCAGCCGGATCTGCTGGATCTCGTCGCGGAGCGCCGCGGCCCGCTCGAACTCGAGCTGCTTGGCGGCCGACTTCATCTCGGCCTCCATCCGGGAGACGACCGCCTCGACCTTGCGCCGGTCGGCGTCGGTGAACTCGCCGCCCTTCTCCGAGGCGTAGACGACCGTCGACTCGGCCACGGCGCGCAGCCGCTCGTTGAGGTCGCGGATGCCCTTGACGATGGTCGTCGGCTCGATGCCCCGCTCGAGGTTGTAGGCCTCCTGGTAGGCGCGGCGCCGGTCGGTCTCGTCGATCGCGACGCGCATCGATTCGGTGATCGTGTCGGCGTACATGATCACCTCGCCCTCGGTGTTCCGGGCCGCGCGGCCGATCATCTGGATCAGCGACCAGGCCGAGCGCAGGAAGCCTTCCTTGTCGGCGTCGAGGATCGCGACCAGGGTCACCTCGGGCAGGTCGATCCCCTCGCGCAGCAGGTTGATGCCGACCAGCGACGTCGAAGACGCCGAGTCGCAGGTCGCGCAGGATCGCGACGCGCTCGAGCGTGTCGACCTCGCTGTGGAGGTACTGGACCTTGACCCCGAGCTCCTTGCAGGTAGTCGGCCAGGTCCTCGGCCATCTTCTTGGTCAGGGTCGTGACGAGGGCGCGCTCGCCGCGTCTCGACGCGGCCGCGGATCTCCTCGAGCAGGTCGTCGATCTGGCTCTCGGTCGGGCGGACGCTGATCTGCGGATCGACGACGCCGGTCGGGCGGATGAGCTGCTGGACGTTCCGCTGGCTGCGCTCGAGCTCGTACGGCCCGGGCGTCGCGCTCATGTAGATCGGTCTGGTTGACGGTCGCCTCGAACTCCTCGAAGGTCAGCGGCCGGTTGTCGAGCGCGGACGGCAGCCGGAACCCGAAGTCGACGAGGATCTCCTTGCGCGTCCGGTCGTTCTTGTACATGCCGACGACCTGCGGGATCGTCATGTGCGACTCGTCGACGACGAGCAGCCAGTCCGGCGGGAAGTAGTCGAGCAGCGTCCACGGCCGCGAGCCGGCCTCGCGCCGGGAGAGGTGGCGCGAGTAGTTCTCGATGCCGGTGCAGTAGCCGAGCTCGCGCATCATCTCGAGGTCGAACGTCGTCCGCTGGCGGAGCCGGGCGCCCTCGAGCGCGCGGCCCTCGGACTCGAGCCAGGTGACACGCTCCTCCATCTCGGCCTCGATGTCGACGATGGCTTCCTTGAGCTTGTCCTGCGGCGTGACGTAGTGGGTCGCCGGGTAGACGTTGGTCTCCTTGCGCTCGGCCAGCAGCTCGCCGGTCAGCGGGTCGAGCTCGGTGATCCGCTCGACGACGTCGCCGAAGAACTCGACCCGGATGAGCGTCTCCTCGGACGCCGGCTGGAGCTCGAGCGTGTCGCCGCGGACGCGGAACCGGGCGCGGCTCATCGCCTGGTCGTTGCGCTGGTACTGGAGGTCGACCAGGTGGCGCAGGACGGCGTCGCGCCGGTACTGGCCACCGACCCGCAGCTTGAGCACGGTCGCGCCGTAGTCGACCGGGGCGCCGAGGCCGTAGATGCACGACACCGAGGCGACGATGATCACGTCGCGGCGCTCGAACAGGGCGTGCGTGGCGGCGTGGCGGAGCCGGTCGATCTCGTCGTTGCGCGACGAGTCCTTCTCGATGTACGTGTCGCGACCGCGGGAGGTACGCCTCGGGCTGGTAGTAGTCGAAGTAGCTGACGAAGTACTCGACCGCGTTCTCGGGGAAGAACTCGCGGAACTCGGCGTAGAGCTGGGCGGCCAGCGTCTTGTTGTGGGCGAGGACCAGGGTCGGCTTGTTGTGGTTCGCGATGACGTGGGTCAACGAGAACGTGTTGTGAACGATCAGATCCCCCGAAGCCTGCAAGGAAAGTCTCGGTTCCCTCGACCGACAGGTCGTAGACCGAGTCGTCCATCGGGGGCTCGGGTTCGATCGATTTGACGATCGCCCACCGACATGCCCCCAAGCGCTTCAGGGCGTCGATTGCACCGCGCGCCGCCTCAGGGAGCTCCTGTCCGCGGGCGGCCGATTGCTCGAGCGCATCGATCAGACGCGCCGCCGTCTTGCGTCGAAGGTTCCGATGGCCACCTTCGATCAGGCTGACTGCAGGCCGAGAAAGGCCGGCCAGGCCGGCAAGTTCCGCCTGCGTCAGTCCGATAGCGAGTCGCGCTTCACGCAGCGTGTGGCCCGCTGGGGGGAGAGTGTCGGAGTTGCCACCGACGGTCGTCCGAAGCACGTGCGCGAGCTGCTTTCGTTTCCGTGGCCAGAGAAAGCCGACGTGTCGTTCGAAGGCCGCAAGGTCGTCATCGCCACGGATCGAGACTTGCCAATATTCCGCGCCGACATGAGATGTCCCAACAGCCCGCTTATGCGCCCGTGTGAGCCGAGCCACGACCCCGAACCGCATCAACGCGTAGGCGAGCTCGTTGGCCAATGTCTCGCTCTTGGTCACTGCGCAGACGGCAGCAGGCTCTGACCCACCCGTCTCCCTCGAAATAACCAGCGAGCAGCTGGCCGAGGCGGTGGTTGTCAAGATCTGCCCAGAACGGAGGCAGATGCTTCTCGCCTGCAGATGATCCGCAGAGCCCTCGAAGCGTCTCGGCGACGATCCGAGAAGGAATCCCGAGTTCGTGCGGGCCGCGCTCGACGGTCGCCACGCCGATATCCGACGCGAGGATGCGCAGTCCGATCGAGGATCTCGGCACCCGGGGCGATGATCGCGTACCGCCGAGAGACATGACCCTCCGCGACGAACAGGCCGAGGAATGCCAGCCACTCATCCGTCAAAGGTTGGCTCGCTGGAAGACCATGAAACCAACCACCCGCCGAGAAACGGGTTTCGCCGAACCGCTCGAGGACCCCGACGCTCCGCTTGCCGATCGCGGCAAGCGGAGCGCTGGCGCCTCGCGCCAGGTTCCAACGTGGCACCGTCCCGACCTCTCGTCCGAGCACACCCGGACCCGAAACGTATGCAGACGTCGATCCCTCGAGATACTCAGACGAGTCCATCCGTGACCGGCCTGCCGGCTCCGGTACAGCTCCAGGGAGTGGCAGCCGGTCACCTGGCTTCAGGTCTGACGTTCGAACTGTCTCGAGTAAGGCGCCCGTGTCCAGCCGCACGAAGTTGTGATCGCCCGTCACCGTCACGGCGCGGCCATCCGACGTCCGAACGCGCCAAAGCTTCGTCGGCGCGGCATGCTTCGAGAATGCGGTCACGCGCCAAATCGCAGGCATGAAGGTCGCTGGATCGACGGTCATCGCTAGATAGCCCGGCGCCGTCGGGACCGCAAATCCCACGCTAGTCCCATGGTCATCGACATAGGTCGGTCGTTCGCCTAGCGCATCGTTGACAAGCGGCCCGATCGGCTCGACGGACCACCTGACCGACCCGTAGTCATCCTGGCGGCCGATCAGGACCGGCTCGTCCCCAGCAAGGCTCTTGCCACTGCCCGTGACGCCGAGCAGGACCTGGTCCTTGAGACCCTTGGCGAGGCCCTCGGTCAGCGCTTCGATCGCCTTTGGCTGGTCGCCCGTCGGTTCGAACGGGGCGACGAGTTTGAAGTCGGGCATCTCGCCGTCAGTCTACCAGCCGCAGCACGAACCGAACAGGTGTTCTGTGTCCTATCGGTCCGGGTCAGGGGGCGGAAACCCCTCCGCGGCGGCCGCCTCGACGAGTGCCCGGGCATCTCCGCGATGGCCTGATATGTCGAGGATCCGCGTCGCGAGGGGGCCGACCCGCTCCGCGAGACCAGCCTGGGCGGCGATCCGCTGGTCGGCCGTCTCCGGCGACGCGCCTCGGCCGATGAGTCGCGCCCGCTGGACATCCGGATCGCAGGTCACGAGCCAGACTTCGTCGCAGATGGCGACGAGACCCCCCTCGACCAGGCGGATCGCCTCGATCACGACCGCCTCGGCCTCGGCCTCCTCCGCCGCGTCGATCAGGGCCAGGATTTGCGGCCGGACGGCAGGATGGGTGATCGCCTCGAGGTCGCGAAGAGCCGCCGGATTCGCGAACACGATCTTCCCGAGCGCCTCCCGGTCCAGCGTCCCGTCGCCGCGCCGCACCCCCTCCCCGAACCGCGCCACGATCGCCTCGAGCGCAGGCTCCCCCGGCTCGACGACCTCCCGCGCCACCTGATCGGCATCGATCACGACCACTCCCGGCCGCTCCCCCAGCCACCCAGCCACCGTCGACTTCCCGCACCCGATCGGCCCCGTCAGCCCGATCCTCACGGTCACGGCCGCCGCTCCTCCACTTCCAGCCACGCATCCTCAGCAGCCGCCAACGCCACATCGATATCCGCCAACTCGCTCGTCACCCGTCGCAACTCCACGAAGTTCCCCTGGACCCCGGTATCCCCCAACGCCAACTCCAGGTCATTCTTCCGCAACCCCAACCGAGTCAACTCCCCCTCAACAGCCACCTTCTGCCGCCGATACGCCTCCTTGGAGAGCTTCTCCCTCTTCCTACTCTTCCCACCCTGTGATGGTGTGGGTGGGCCCTCGGCCCCCACGCGGCGACGCCGGCGCGACCTGCGCGACCGTTAGGCGCAGCGCCGTAGGGAGCGTGGGGCGCGTCGGCGCCGCCGCGGCGACGGCCAAGAGTGTTGAGCCTCGCCGCTTCCTTCTCCAACGCCCCCGCGATCGTCCACCCTCCAGCGACCGCCGCCCGCCACTCTCGGTACCCACCGTCGAACGCAACCGCCGACCCATCCCCCACGACCCACAACTTCTCGCACACCGTCTCCAGCAAGCGCCGATCGTGCGACACCACCAGCAACGTCGCAGGCGACCCTGCGATCAACGCCTCGATCGCCTCCCTCGCCGGGATATCCAGGTGGTTCGTCGGTTCGTCCAGCAGCAGCAGGTTCGACGCCTGGATGCCGAGCAATGCCAGCTCGAGTCGCGACCGCTCCCCGCCCGACAGCAGCCGAACCTCCTTGAACGGATCGTCGCCCCGGAACAGGAAGCGCGCGAGATAGCCCCG
>CAVTIA010000003.1:0-1426561 GCA_963734635.1 uncultured Acidobacteriota bacterium | reverse complement strand
CGAGCGCACTGGGCGCAATGAAGGTTGCCTGCGCCACCGGCCCGGGGTTGCTCTGGAAAGCGCCGGCGATCTGCACCTCCACCTTCGGAATTGTGTAGGAGCCCATGCCTTTGACCTGCGTGAGGAACGGCGAATCGAGGTGACAGTAGTCAGCAGGCAGCGCAGTTGTGGCGTTGGAGAAGATCTCCGGTAGCTTCGCCACAATCTCGCAGTTGTCCGTGCTCGTACAGGCCCGTGCTGACGCCGGCCTGCACCCGGACTCCGCCTCTGAGTCGCGCGTCGAGGCTGACGTCGACGCCGTTGAGTGCTCAATCTCCTTGCCGTAATTGGACGACAACGTCATGAGGTTCTGCGTCGCGACCCCGAACCTCGTCGGCTTCAGGTCATGCAGCCCGCAGATCTGATTGCCCCCACCTCCGGGCAGCCGGCTATCGGCCGGCGCGGCAATGCAGTACGAGTCAAAGTCGGAAGCCTCCACGCCCAGGATGTCCGTCGCGCCAAAACCCGCTGCCCCGGCGGAAATAGCCTGCCTCCACCGACACACGCGGAAGAATCTGCTGCTGAACGCTCGTGGCGAACTCCCAGTTGAAGGGGCGCTTTCCCAGCCGATGATCGCGTCCTTGTCGTAGATCGTGCCGAGGATGGGCTGTCCGAGATTCGGATTCGCCATCGCGCCGCATTCGCCGTTGGCCAGGCGACTCGTCAGATCGCAATCGGGCACGAAATTGACGTTGGCATCGTTCCAGCTTCGTGTCGTCGAGTGGACGACCCTATTGTACGGCGCCAGTTGCCCGTACCCGGAAGGCTGAAGAGTCCACGCCGATCAGATATTTGTTCAGACTGACTTTCAGTGCCGTGCGGCCGTTCCCGAATGCGTCCCAGGCCGCGCCCAATCTGGGGGTGACGTCCCTCCAGTCGGCGTTGACCTCCTCGGGCAGCGTGAAGTTGCGTGTGGGCGCGAACTGGATCGGTCCGTACACCTCTTTCGGGAAAACTGGCCTTGATGGCGTCGAATCGCACGCCGCCGGTGAGCGTGAGTCCTCTGATGGTCCATTTGTCCTGTGCGTAGAGGCCAATTTCGTGATTCAGCCTCCAGTTGTCGAAGTAGGGCGTCGCATACTGCGTGATCAGGTTGGGGAGCCCGTTGTTGAGCCGCATGTAATAGTTCTGAGTACTGCTCAGGAACAACAGATTGTCAGCGTCGCCGTTGCCGGCGGTCGCACCCACCTTGAAGGCGTGCGCGCCGGTGATGTACCAGACCGCCGCACGGAAGCGGCGATCGTGCTGCCAGCGTCTGGCGTAGCCACCGGGACGCGACTTGAAGTTGACGCCGGTTGATTGCTCGAGGTGCCCGATCACGTCCGGGTTGGTCCCCTCCAGCGGCTCCCAGCTCCACACGAATTTCTGATACAGCAGGCCCGCTTCGAACAGGAGCCGTGTGGTGATGGGCGCACTCCATTCCACCGTGGCGAGATTGTGCGGCCGCCCCCAGAGGTTGTCGAAGCCCGGTGACGTCGTCACCCGGATCGCCGACGGGCAGGTGCACATATGCTCCTTCGCGTACCAGACGCCGATCTTGTGCTTCGGAGTGGCCTGCCACGTCAGGCGGCCGTTCCCCTCGTTCCATAGGCCGTCCACCGAAACGCGGCGGCTCGTATCCTGGTTCAGGCTGTGCACGTTCGGGTCGTTCCAACTGGTGTCGTGAAAAATTCCGCCGACCCAGTTCTTCGCCACCTGACGGCGATACGCGCCGAAGAACCACAACTTGTCCTGCACGATCGGACCACCGAAGGCGGGGTTGAAATCTACGTCGCCCCTGACCGCATTCGGCGTCAGGAAGCCTCGGGCCTGGAGCTCGTCGGAGAAGTTGCTGCTCGACATCGCCTCGTTCGCGAAGGAGCCGAAGGCGGATCCGTGGAAGCTGTTGCCCCCTTCCTTCGGAACAATGCTCACGCGCAGGCCGCCTTCCGCCACTTCGGCCGAGATGCCCGACGTATCGATCGTCATTTCCTGTGTGCTGCCCATGTTGGCGATGTACGGCGTGTCCTGCGACATGGCCGACAGCATCGTCGAGAGGCCGCTGATGAACACTTTCTGATCGACGCCTCGGCTTCCGTGGATGCTCATCCGCCCGTAGGCGTTGCCTGTGGAGCCCCCGACGTCCTGGCCGCCCACGCTGTTGAGCGTCAAACTCGACTGCACGGTGACGCCGGTGAGGAGCACAGCATATGCTGGATGTTGCGGCCGGTGGGAATGGGGTCGATGACGTCATGGCCGAGCGAGGTGGCGCGCGTCGTGCTCTGGACGTCGACGATGGGCGACTCGCCGGTGACGGTCAGCGTTTCCTCGACCGCGCCCACGCGCATCTCCGCGTTGACCGTGGCGGTAAACCCTGCGGTCAGTTCGATTCCCTCGCGCCTCACGACGCTGAACCCCGGCAGCATGAAGGACAGCGTGTAACTGCCAGGACGCAGATCGACGATTCGGTACTGCCCCGTCCCGTCGGTGACGACGGATCGGACCTTCTCAATCAGAACCGGGCTCGATGCTTCCACGGTGACACCCGGCAACACAGCTCCCGAGGTATCCCTGACGACGCCGGTGATCGACCCCTGAGCATGAACCGCCGAGGGGAGCACCACCATCCAAGCGCATGCGACGAGAATCCTGGACACACGACGCATAACCCCCTCCGATCTGCTTGTATCGCTGCATGGCGCTCCTTATACACCGGTTTGTTCTCCCGAGGGGTCAGATTCACGTTGACGCTGCGCGTCGAGATGTTTTGATCAATCGATGGTGCTTGGCCTGCTTGAGGGGAAGTGCTACATCCCAGCTTCGTCAATCAGGTCCGAAGGCTCAGGTACCAATGCCAGTCGGCAAGAATGGCGCGCAGATTGCCACGGCGCTCGGTTCAAAGGACGGAACCATGCGCCAACATTTCTTTCGCGGCATCCTCGTTTTCGCCATCCTGTCACTTGTTACCGCGCAAGCCGAAGCGCAGAACACGATTGGTGGACATTTCGGCGTTCTCTTCCTCCTTGTCACCCACGCTGACGGCACCACCACGAATATCTCCGACGATTTCCCTGTCGGCTTTCCCGTGGGGATCACTGTGCGGAGGAATGAGACCTTTGCGTTCGATCTGGAGTTCGTGCCGCTCGTCCAGAACGAGCCGCTCGACGTCGACCTGACCGTGCACCCAGGTGTGCTCTGGGGGTTTGCCGACAAGTGGAATTCAGGGATTGAGTAGCGTTCGACGTGAACCGGCCGTCGTGGGGTTTCACGCCGCTGGTCAACTACGCGTTCGCAGACGTTGGCGGCGGGAGTCGCTCTTCGCCGAACTGGTGGTCCCGCTAAGGTTTCAGGAGGACCTGTTTGGCGACAACATAACGTCGATCGGCCTCGGTTCACGTGGGAATCGGATTCTGAGGGGCTTCTGCCGCTTGTCTTTCGGCTGCGCGGCTTTCGACGGCATTCCCTGGATCCGTTCGAGCCTGACGTACGAATCCGCGGCGAAGAGGGCCCCGAAGCAGGCTACCTAGTCTCGTCCCAGATGACCTGCACGTTGGCGCGCAACGAGGCCGGCTGCGGCTGCGTGTACCCCTTGTAGCGCTCCGGCACCTTCCACGTGTCGACGACCTCATCCAGCGTCCGGCCAGCGCGCTTGGCATCCTGGACGGCCTTGACGAGGTCGCCGATGAACGCGGAGTATTCCTTCAAATCGGCGACGGGAAACGTGGCGCTGTGGCCGGTGATCACGCGATCGACGTTCGGTGTTGCGGCGGCCTTTGCCAGCGTGCCTGAATAGCTGAGACCGCTGCCGCCGTTGTTGCGGTCCATGATCGGTGTGGTCTTGTTCGGGAACGTGTCGCCGGCGTGCATCACGCGCGCGGCGGTGAAGACCACGTAGGCGTCACCGCCCGTGTGCGCGCGGCCGTAGTAGTAGAGATCCACGCGATCGCTTCCGCTGCCGAGCGAGAGCCTGTCGGTGAACGCCCGCGTCGGCAGCCCCTTGCCGCCGCTCGCCTTAAACGGCGTCGAGGCGTCTCCCGGGAACCCGTGGACCGGCTTCCAGTCCTCCATGGACGCTTTCGTGTTCTGGTGCGTGACGATCTCGACGCTTGGCAGTTCGGCGTTGCCGTTGACGTGATCGAAGTGCGCATGGGTGTTGACGATCGTCGTCACCGGCTTGTCGGTCAGCGTCTTCAGCCTCGTCAGCATCGGCTGGCCCCGGCCGCTCACCTTCGTGTCAACGAGCGTCACGCCGGCGGACGTGATAAAGGCGGCCGTATTGCCGCCGCCGCCGCGCAGGACAAAGAGGTTGTCGGCGAGCTTCTCGATCTGGAGCGCCTCTGCCGATGGCGGCGCGTTGAGCCCGCCGCCGGCCGCGCCCTGCTGAGCACCCTGCTGCGCGTGGGCCACGACAATGGAGAGAACGCCAGCGATCAGCAGGGCGCTGAGGACCGCACGTCTCATCGATGCAAGGCCTACAGTCGGCGTCATGACACGCTCCTCTCCGATATCTTAGGACAATCAGAACACGTATTTGATCGCGAACTGCATGATCCGCGGCTCCTGCTAAGGCCTCCCCGTGTGAATGGCGGGCGCGAGTATACTCGGTGTCGCATATCAGCTCGCACGTCATCGTAGGAGGGTCGCGGCGATGCGCCTGTCGCGAGAAGCGCTGATCTTCTGTTGCTGCTTGGTGGCGCCAGCGTTTGCCCATCACGGCGGCGGCGTCGAATACTTCATGGACCAGACGCGCGGGCCCGTCACGGGCACCGTGACGGCGTTCGCGTTCACGTTCCCGCACCCGCACATCGAGTTCGACGTGAAGACCGCGAGCGGCGCGATCGAGAAGTGGGCGGCCGTGTTCCAGCCGACTCCCACCAACCTGCGGGCCGCGGGGTGGACCCGCAACTCCGTGAAGCCCGGCGACACGCTTACCGTGTCGGGCCCGCCGCACAAGAGCGCGCCGAACGTGATTTTCGCGCGTCGCGTCGAGATCAACGGCAAACTGCTCGAGCAGGGCGGGGGCAACTGATGCGATTGCTCGCCCTTCTGATATTTGCGAGTGTGTTCGTCGCCGGCCTGGGCGCCCAGCAGAAGTTCGATCCCCTGGACCTGTCAGGGCATTGGGATCGGACGTCGCCCATCGTCAGCTTCAGCAACGTGCCCGGCAGCGGCCGCGGTGCCACCCTAGAAGCCCCCTTCACGCCCGAGGGGAAGAAGATGAACGACGCGAACAAGCCCGGCTACGGTCCACGGCGCGGGACCACGCGGAACGATCCGCTGGGACGCTGTGAACCGCTCGGGCTGGTGCGCCATCTGAGCACCGAGATCGTCGAGCCACACAACACGTTCGAGATCGTGCAGCTGCCGAACCGGATCCTGCAGTTCTTCGAGTACCGCCACGACTGGCGGGAAATCTGGATGGACGGCCGCGCGTTGCCAGATCCGGCGACCGTGGATCCGAAGTGGAACGGCTTCTCGGTGGGGCGATGGGAAGACGACACGCTGGTGGTCGATTCGGTCGCCTTCGACGGCCGGAGTTGGGTGGACAAGTTCGGCTACCCGCACTCGGAGGAGATGCGCCTGCAGGAGCGCTATCGTCGCGTGGACGCCGACACGCTCGAGCTCGTGATGACGATCACCGACCCGGTCGTCTACTCGAAGCCGTGGTCGAGCGACGTCAAGCGGATGAAGCTGAATCGCGAAAAGACGAAGCGCTGGGACGAGCAGATCTACTGCGTCCCGTCCGAGGAGTTCCCGTTCCAGCGGCTGATTCAGTCGGGGAACGTGATCGAGCCGTAGTATCGGTCAGGGGCCCCTTCCGGCTGAGAACGAGGTGGCTCACGCAGCGTGAGTAAAGGAAGTGGTATGGCTACGCTCGTGTTCGGAATGAACCAGTCCCTGGACGGCTACGTCGACCATATGGCGTTTGCGCCAAGCCCCACGCTCTTCCGCCACTTCATCGAGGAGGCTCAGGGGCAGGCGGGCAGTGTCTACGGTCGCCACATGTATGAGGTCATGCGTTACTGGGACGAGGATCATCCCGAATGGGATGCAGAGGAACACGCCTTCGCGGCGGCGTGGCGGAACCAGCCGAAATGGGTCGTCTCGCGCTCGTTGAAGTCGGTCGGCCCCAACGCCAGGCTTGTTGAGGATGATCTTGAGGCCGCGATCCGCGAGCTGAAGGCCGAGCGCGACGGGGAGATCGAAGTTGCTGGCCCGGGCTTGGCGCAAAGCCTCACCGAACTTGGCCTGATCGATGAGTATCGAATCTACCTGCACCCCGTCGTGCTTGGTCACGGCAAACCATATTTCGCCGGACCCCGGCCGCCGCTCCGCCTTATGACTAATGACCGGATTGGCGAGGATGTGATCAGGTTGACCTACGTTCCTGCTTAATCTCGCGACTCGCCGGATAGAAATCGCCGCTGAAGCAAGGTGATGGTGTTGGAAACCTGGGAAGGATGTTGGCAGCAGCCGCTGGAGAGCGCGATGGCTCAATCCTGGCGGCTGTTTTCGAAAGTGGTTGCGGGGGGGGGATTTGAACCCCCGACCTTTGGGTTATGAGCCCAACGAGCTACCGGACTGCTCCACCCCGCGTCATGTGCTGCGTGCTGCTCGCCGCTGGAACGCCGCACGACAGAGTTCGCGCGCCGACCACCATCTCCGACCAGCAACACCAACCGAAGAGATTCACTCTAACACGCGCGTGCAGGGGCGTAAAGATCTGGAAGCGCGCCGACTAGCGACGATCGCGCGGTTCGACGTCCTTGAGGATGAACAGCTTCTCGCCTGGACGGATCAGGCCGAGCTCGCGGCGGGCGATTTCCTCGACGGTGGCGGGATCCTCGCGAAGCAGACGACGCCTCTTCGCGGAGCCGTGCGTTCTCCGATCGCGCGGCTGCGAGCGACTGCTCGAGCGTCCGGTACCGCGCGCGCGCCTCCATCATCGCGAGCAGCCCCTTGTCGCCGACCAGGGCGTCGATCAGCAGCACGCACCCGCCTGCGAGGAGCAGGTACTGGATGGTGCGGCGCCGCTTGCGCGGCTGCGGGCGTCTCCGTATCGCGCGCTGACGAGCGTCGTTTCACCGTATGCCACAATAGCGCGTTTCGATCGTGAGTACAACAGAAAAATTGAGTGCGTCGCATGATCTCGAGGTCGTCACTCGTCCTGACCACCCTCGGCGCCGACGCCGACGCGCTCACGTTCGCGCGGACGCTCGTCGAGGAACACCTCGCCGCCTGTGTGAACGTCCTGCCCCCGATGACGTCGGTGTACCGCTGGCGCGGCCGCATCGAGGAGGATCAGGAGCGCCAGATAGTCGTCAAGACCACGCGCAAGCAGGTCGCCGCGCTCGAGCAGCGCCTGCGGCAGCTCCACCCCTACGAGCTGCCGGAATTCCTCGTGCTCGAGACGTCAGGCGGGTCCGAGGCGTATCTGGGTTGGGTCCTGGAGAGTACGAGGTCCGGCTGAAGCCGGACACTGCGTACGAAGCGGCCCGGTCCTGCTGAAAGCCGGACGCTACGTACGAAGCCGTGGCCCGTGGGATCTCAGGCCTGCGGGGATGACTCACGGCGATAGCGCACGTACTCGAACACAATCGGGAGCAGGGAGACGATGACGATGCCGAGCGCCACGAGCGAGAAGTTCTCCCGGACGATCGGCACGTTGCCGAAGAGGTACCCGGCGCCGATGCAGATGACCACCCAGGCCATGCCCGCCGGTCACGTTGTACAGCGCGAACGTGCGATAGGACATCTCGGCGACGCCCGCGACGAACGGCACGAACGTGCGCACGATCGGGACGAAGCGGGCGAGGACGATGGCCTTGCCTCCATGCCGCTCGAAGAACTGCGTGCGCCCTCTCGATGTAGCGCGGGGTTGACCCATCGCGCCCACCGCGGGTCGGTTCGGGCGAGCTGAATGATGCGATGGCCGGCCGACCGGCCAATCGAGTAGTTCACCGCGTCGCCGGCAATGGCGGCGATGGCGAGCAGCACGATCAGCGATGCGCGCGTCGAGCGCACCTGATGCCGCGATGGCGCCCGCCGCGAAGAGCAGCGAATCGCCGGGAAGAAACGGCGTCACCACCAGACCCGTTTCCGCAAAGACGATCACGAAGAGAATGCCGTAAATCCAGGTGCCGTAGTTCGCCGCCAGCTCGAGAAGATACCGATCGACATGGAGGAGAAGGTCAATTAGCTCAGCCACGCGTGTATGTCCTCAGTGAACCCCGGCGCCGAAGAATCACGCACGCGGGAGGCGGTCGAGCGCCTGTGAGAGGTCGTCCTTGAGATCCTCGACGTCCTCGATGCCCACCGACACGCGCACGAGGTCGTCGGTGATGCCAAGCTGTTGTCGCTGGTCGTGCGGCACCGAGGCATGCGTCATGGTGGCGGGGTGGCTGACGAGCGTCTCGACGCCGCCCAGACTTTCAGCGAGCGCCATCAAACGCACGCTCTCGAGAAACGTGCGGGCGCGCTCGAGCGACCCGAGGTTGAAGGAAATAAGGCCGCCGAAGCCGCGCATCTGCCGCTTCGCCAGCTCATGCTGCGGATGCGACGCCAGCCCGGGATAGTACACCGCCGATACCGCCGGATGCGCCGCGAGGTATTCGGCGAGCACCATCGCGTTCGCGTTGTGCCGTTCCATGCGCAACGGGAGCGTCTTGGTACCTCGCAGCACGAGCCAGGCGTCCATCGGGCCGATGATCGCGCCCTCGGCATTCTGGACGAACCGAAGCCACTCGATGTGCTCGTCTCGAACGGCAACCACCGCGCCGCCCACGCTGTCCGAGTGCCCGTTCAGAAACTTCGTCGTGCTGTGAATCGATCAGATCGGCGCCGAAGGCAATCGGCTGCTGCACGTAAGGACTCGCAAACGTGTTGTCGACCGCCACGGGAATACCGTGGCCGTGCGCGATCGTGCATGCCGAGTCGAGATCCGTGAGCGTCAGCATCGGGTTTGTCGGCGTCTCGAGAAAGACGAGCCTGGTCGTCGGCCGGATCGCCTGCTCGAGGTCCCGCAGCCGCGACGTGTCGGCATACGTGAAGTCCAGTCCGTATTTCCGGAGGACCTGCTCGAAGAGGCGATAGGTGCCGCCGTACAGGTTAGCGGTGGCGACGACGTGGTCGCCCGATTGAAGCAGCGTCAGAACGGCGGCCGTCGCCGCCATGCCGGAGGCGAAGCAGAACCCCGCCTTGCCGCCCTCTATGGCGGCGAGGTTCGCTTCGAGCGCCGATCGCGTCGGATTCTGCGTGCGGGCATACTCATACCCTTTGTGCTTGCCGAGCCCGTCCTGCACGTAGGTTGATGTCTGGTAGATTGGGGTGATGATCGCGCCCGTTGCGGGATCGGGTGTCTGTCCGGCGTGAATGCAGATGGTGCTGAAGCGCGCATTCTCGCGTAATCTCACGATGGTCAATTCTAAACAGAAACTGCGTACAGTCAAAGGTCAAAGGTCAAAAGTCTAAAGGTCAGACTGCAACGTCACGGTCTTATGAACTGCCCTCCGAATGGAACCGGTAGTCGTCTTCACGACTCGCTCCGACATCGAAGCCAGCGTCGTCACGGCGCTGCTCGACAGTCATGGAATCGTCAGCTTTCGCGTGACCGGGAATCCGCAGGCGCTCTGGCCGATGGCGATGAGCCCGCTTGGCGAGATTCGAATCGCGGTTCCAGGCGGAGACGCAGACGATGCGCGCCGGATCATCGAGAGCCATCGCGAGGACGTCGGGACTCGCGTCATTCGCCTCCGCGACGAATTCGACGATCTGCAGCAGCGGATCGGCTACCGGTTCAAGGACAGAGGACTCCTCGAGCACGCGCTCACGCACCGGTCGCGTGCGGCGGAAGACGTGTCGGGCGGTGTCGTACGACAACGAGTCGCTCGAGTTTCTCGGCGACGCGGTGCTCGGGCTCGTGGTGGCCGAGGCCTTGTTCCGGAGGTATCCGGATTCGACGCGAGGGACAGAAATCGAAGATCAAGGCGGCGGTGGTCTCGACGCAGTCACTCGCGCGTCACGCCGAGCGCATTCGACTCGGCGAGCATCTGCTGCTCGGCCGCGGCGAGGAGAAGACGGGAGGGCGGTTCAAGCAGGCGCTCCTGGCTGACGCGTACGAAGCGCTCATCGCGGCCGTCTATCTGGACGGAGGGCTGCCGGCGGCCGCCACGTTCCTCGAGCGGGAGCTCGAGGCGGCGATCGCCACCGGCGCGCACCAGGACGTTGTCGGTCCCGACTACAAGTCGGCGCTGCAGGAGCGATTGCAGGCCTCCGGCCGCGGCCTGCCCGAATACCGTGTCGCCGCGCAATCAGGGCCCGACCACCGCAAGGTCTTCACAATCGAAGTGGTGGTCAGCGGGGAGATTCTTGGCACTGCCACCGGGAAGGCGAAGAAGGAAGCGGAGCAGGAAGCCGCGCGGATGGCCCTGGACAAAGTGGAAAAGTAACTTTCGAAGTTACTTTTCCACTTCTTCCAGTTGATCTAGTCGATCTCGATGATGCCCCAGTTTTTCCGCTCCTCCGGGGTCGCCTCGATAGCGCCCGCGTAGGCGAGGGCGGGCGCGGGTTCGCGCTGCGGTGCGCGGGCGAGCGCATAGCGCTGCACTTCGTACGCGACGTCCTCCTCGGTGGGCGGTGTCGGTCGGCAGTGCAGCCGCACCCAGAGACGCAGCAGCGGATCGCTGAAGCTGTATCGCTTCTGTCTTGATGTGACCAGGTCGACATCCTCGAGCCACGACAAGTAGTCCTTCGTCGAGCCTGGCGTGCGGTGCAGCCGCAGTGAGATTTCGGTGAGCGTGAGCGGCTCTTCGTCAGCGAGAATGTCGAGAATCGCCTTGAGCGCGCCATAGCCGCGCGCGCGATGCAGCCGCAGCTCGTAGCAGAACCGGCACCAGCGCTCGAGCACGTTGCCGGGGGCGAGGAGCGCTGCGAGAGCGCCGATCGGATCGGATCCCCGTCCCAACTGTCCCATCATGTCGGCGATTGCCCGCACGTACACGGTGCGCCCGTCGGTCACGCCCTGGACCATCCGCATCAGGTAATCGCGGTCGTCTGTGGGCGTCTGTTCGTACCCGTTGAACGCAGGCGCGAGGAAATCCGAGATCTCGGCGGGCGCGAGCGGCGGGAGGTGCATCACCTCGAATCGCGATGTGGCATCGCGCAGCAGTCGATGCGTCCGCGCCACGTAGCGCGTCGTCAGCACGAAGCGATTCGGGCTTGCCGAGAGTGCCTGGAGCAGGTCGCGGAGGACATGCCGCAGGCCCGGGAAGCTCTCGAACGTGCGCAGCTCGAGGACCTCGTCCAGCAGAAACGTACACGGAGCGCCGCCCGGGGCACGTGCGGTGTCAAAGAAGCTCAGGAGCGCGTCGAACGCGCCGCGCGCATTGGCGGGGGTCCGGTCCATGGCATGCCATGGAAATGGGGAAGAGGTGACGACCGCGTGGAGAAAGCGCTCCGGCGTGGTGGCGCACCGCTCCACGTCGATATACTGCGCCGCTCCGCGGCCGACGCGGTCGCGCAACCGCTGCAGCAGCGATGTTCGGCCGGTTCCGCATCCTCCCGGAATGACTGGAATGCGTGACGGTGATGCCTCCAGCGCGCCCGCGACGCGTCGGTCGAATCCAGTATACGGACCCGTCATTCCTCGTACCTCGCTTTCCCGGACCGTTTCGCCGGTCCTGTGAGGATTACTCTCGTACGCTCTCGTCCCTTCGGTCGTCTCAGGACGACCCTGAACCTGGCCGACCGGTCGAAGGATCGCGCATGGGAAGTCTGATGCCATGCGACTTCGCCGTCGCGAGCGCCTCGGGATATCCCGCGTCCGCATGTCGCACAACCCCGATGCCGGGATCGCACGTCAGCACGCGCTCGATCTTCTCGTCGGCCTCTCTCGTCCCATCAGCGACGATCACCATGCCTGCATGCAGCGAGTAGCCGATGCCCGTGCCGCCGCCGTGATGCACTGCCACCCATGTCGCACCGGCCGACGCGTTCAGCAGCGCGTTCAGCACTGGCCAGTCGGCAATCGCGTCGCTGCCGTCGAGCATGCCCTCCGTTTCGCGATACGGCGACGCCACCGAGCCGGCATCGAGGTGATCGCGGCCGATGACGATTGGCGCTTTCACAACTCCCGTGCGAACCAGCTCGTTGATCCGATGTCCGAACCGTGCGCGGTCGCCGTAGCCGAGCCAGCAGATGCGTGCTGGCAGCCCTTGAAACTTCACGCGTGCGCGCGCCATTCGAATCCAGCGGCACAACGCTTCGTCATCGAAAAACATGTCGAGCGCTGCCTGATCGGTCGCGAGAATGTCGTCGGGATCTCCTGACAGAGCCACCCAGCGGAACGGACCCTTGCCCTCACAGAAGAGAGGACGCACATATTCCGGCACAAAGCCCGGAATGTCAAACGCGTTTTCGACGCCCGCGCGTTTTGCCTGCGCACGAATGTTGTTTCCGTAGTCGAACGTGACCGCGCCGCGCGCGCGCAGTGCCAGCATCGCCTCGACGTGACATGCGATCGACGCCATCGAGCACTCGACGTATCGTTCGGGCTGACGCTCGCGCAAGCGGATCGCTTCCGAAAGTGACATGCCGTGCGGCACGTACCCATTCAGCGCGTCGTGTGCCGACGTCTGGTCGGTCAGGATGTCGGGAACGATGCCGCTTCGCAGAATCTCCGGCACGATGTCTGCGGCATTTCCCGCAAGCCCGATGGATCGCGCGGTGCCGGTGCGCCGCCAGTTGTCGATGCGGTCGAGCGCTTCGTCGAGATCCGTCGTTGCTTCGTCGAGATATCCCGTTGCGAGCCTGCGTGCGATTCGATCGGGATCGACCTCGATGACGAGCGCCGCGCCGCCATTCATCGTGGCGGCCAGCGGCTGCGCGCCACCCATGCCGCCGAGCCCAGCCGTCACGACAGTGCGTCCCTCGAGTGATCCGCCGAAGTGACGACGTGCCGCGGCTGCGAATGTTTCGTACGTGCCCTGCAGAATCCCCTGGGTGCCGATATATATCCAGCTCCCTGCGGTCATCTGCCCGTACATCGTCAGCCCGCGATGCTCGAGATCGCGAAAGTTTTCCCATGTCGCCCACGCCGGTACGAGCAGTGCGTTGGCGATGAGCACGCGCGGCGCACCCGGGTGCGTACGGAACACACCAACGGGTTTTCCCGACTGAATCAGCAATGTTTCGTCGTGATCGAGCCGCCGCAGTGCGGAGACGATGGCGTCGTACGCCTGCCAGTTGCGCGCGGCCTTCCCTGATCCGCCATACACGACCAGATCGTCGGGACGCTCGGCGACGTCCGGGTCGAGGTTATTCATGAGCATGCGCAGTGCCGCCTCTTGAGGCCATGCTTTGCACGACAGTGCAGAGCCGCGAGGCGCTCGAATCATGCGCGTGGCAGTTGTCATCAGCGACCAGAGAAGCGCGGGGAGTGGAAAACGAGAGATCAGAAATTAAGAAGCGCGCGCGCGCTTGTCAAATGAAATGTGGAAAAAAGTTTCAGTTGACTTTCAGCGCGCACGAGCGTTCGAGGTCGCCCGATACAATCGTGTCGGAAACCGTACGAAGATCGGGCGAGAGAGAACGGTCGCGTTCGACCGCGGGCACGCGCGTGCGAATGAAATCATGAACGCGCATGAGCGGCGCCGATGAAGTGAGCGGCCGCAACAGATCGATCGCTTCGCACGCGCAGAGCAGCTCGCACGCGATCACGTCACACGCGATCTCGGCGGCGCGCGCAGCCTTCAGTCCCGCTGCCATGCTCATGCTGACGTGGTCTTCGCGGTTGCCCGACGTCGGAATGCTGTCGGCACTCGCGGGATGAGCCATCGTTTTGAGCTCCGAGGTCAGTGCGGCGGCGGTCACCTGCACCATCATCAGCCCCGACTGCAGTCCGCCATGCCGCGCAAGGAACGGCGGAAGGCCGCTGAGCGTCGGATTGACGAGCCGTTCGCAGCGTCGCTCACTGATCGTGGCGAGCTGTGCGAGGGCAAGACACACGACGTCGCTCGCGAGGCCGACCGGCGCGCCGTGAAAGTTACCCCCCGACACGATTTCACGTTCATTGGCGAAGACCATCGGATTATCCGTGGCGGCATTGGCCTCGACGCCGAATGCGCTGCGCGCAAATGTGAGCGCTTCGCGCGCGGCGCCGTGCACCTGCGGCGTGCAACGCATCGAATAGGCGTCCTGTACACGTCCGCAGTTGGCATGTGAGGCGTTAATGGCGCTGTCGGCGAGCAGTGTCCTGAGGTTTTCAGCCGATTGTTCCTGGCCGGCGAAGCCGCGCGCCCGATGAATCCTCGGGTCGAAGGGGCGCGTCGAGCCGCGCAGCGCATCGATGCTCATGGCGGCCACGATATCGGCCGTACGTGCGAGTCGCTCCGCGTCATCGAGGGTCAAGCCGAGCAGCGCGGTTGATGCCTGGGTGCCGTTGATGAGAGCGAGCCCCTCCTTGGCCGCGAGTGTGACCGGCGTCAGACCGGCCGCGCGCAACGCGCCGGCGCCGGGCTCGATCTCGCGCCCTCGCCACGCTTCGCCCTCGCCGATCAGCACCAACGCAAGATGCGCGAGCGGCGCCAGGTCGCCGCTCGCACCGACCGAACCGCGTGAGGGAACCACCGGATGAATCCGGTGATTGATGAGCGCGACGAGCAGTTCCAGCGTCTCGAGCCTGATGCCGGAGAATCCCTTCGCGAGCACGTTTGCCCGCAGCGCCATCGTCGCGCGCACGACCGGGACCGGCAGCGGATCGCCGACGCCGGCCGCATGGCTGCGGAGGAGATTCACCTGCAGCTCCGCGATCGAGTCGGCCGGAATCGCAACCTCGGCGAAGTCGCCGAAGCCCGTGTTGATGCCGTAAGTCGGCTCGCCGCGCTGCGCGAATTCCTCGACAACCGCGCGCGCGGCTCGAACGCGCGCGCGTGCGCTGTCGGCAAGACTGACCGGTGCGAAGTCGCACGCGATGGCGACAAGCTGCTCCAGGGTCAGCGAGTCGCCATCGAGATGAATGGCGGAAGGCATGGTGCAGGTTACGATAGAACCGATGTCGTTGAACATCGCAGTGCTCGGCGCCCAATGGGGCGACGAAGGCAAAGGCAAGATTGTCGACATGCTGACGCCGCGCTTTTCGGCGGTTGCTCGGTATCAAGGCGGTCACAACGCCGGCCACACGGTCTATGTGGAAGGCAGGAAGTTCGTACTTCACCTGATTCCGTCCGGGATCCTGCATCCCGGCGTCACGTGCATCATCGGGAACGGAGTCGTCATCGATCCGCATGCGCTCTTCAAGGAAATCGACGACCTTGCGCGGATGGGCGTCACGGTGGACGGGCGCCTGATTGTCAGCGAGAAGGCGCACGTGATTCTTCCGTACCATCGCGAATTCGACGTGCTCTCAGAAGCCAGGCGGGGCGAACGAAAGATTGGCACGACGTCCCGGGGTATCGGACCCGCGTACGAGGACAAGATCGGCCGCCGAGGCATTCGAATCTGCGACCTGCTGGGCGACCGTGAGGCGCTGGCCGCCGAAGTCCGCGAAAACGTCAGTGCGCGCAACCGCATCATCAAGGACTCCACGCTCGATTGGCATCCGCTGTACCGAGCAACTGGTGGCTTTTGGCGAGCGGATCCGCCCATGGGTCGTCGACGTGTCGCTGGTGTTGGCGCAGATGATGCGCGAGGCGAAGCCGGTCATGTTCGAGGGTGCGCAAGCGACACTGCTCGACATCGATCACGGCACGTATCCGTTCGTCACCTCGTCGAACGCGTCGGTGGGAGGCATCTGCACGGGTCTCGGCATCCCGCCGCGCGCGATAGGCGGAGTGCTCGGAGTGGCAAAGGCCTACACCACCCGGGTTGGAGAGGGGCCGCTGCCCACCGAGCTCGAGGGACCGCTGGCCGACCGCCTGCGCGAAAGCGGCCAGGAGTACGGCGCGTCGACGGGACGGCCACGGCGCTGCGGCTGGTACGACGCGGTGGTCGTTCGCTATTCGGCGCGGATCAATGGTCTCGACGCGTTGGCGCTCACGAAACTCGACGTACTGGATGGTCTTCCGGACGTGAAATTGTGCACCGGCTACAGGACCAGACAAGGCACGCTGACGGAATTTCCCGCGGATCTCAAAATCCTCGCGGATGCGCAGCCGGTATACGAATCGATGCCTGGCTGGTCGAAGCCAACGAGAGGCATTACGCGCATGGAACAACTTCCGAACGAGGCGCGACGTTATATCGAGCGGCTCGAGGAGGTCAGCGGCGTCGAGTGCGCAATCGTGTCCACCGGCTCGGATCGACAGGAGACGATCGTGAAAGCCGGTTCGGCAGTTGCGCAGTGGCTGACGGTGTAAGCGGCTATCCCTTGTGCCGGTCGATGAACCGCATCATCGCGGCCGGATCGGCGCCGAACAGCTGGATGCCGGCGCGATAGCGCGCGCTTCCCTTCGGGATCTCGAAGGACGCCCAGGCGACGGCGGCCTTGAGCCGAATGGGCGGCTTCATCGACATGATGAACCGCACGCGCTGGTTCGGCTTGAGGATGGTAGGCGAGATGACCTGCGCGCCGGATACCGACAGGTTCACGAGCGTTGCCGGGTTGCCGTCGATTTCCACCTCGATGCCGTCCACCACCTTGAAGCGGGGCGCATTCCGCGTCCCAATCTGATCGAGCGCCGTGGACGGAGGACTCGATATGTCCTCGACGACGATCCCTGCAGCGCCACCGCCGCTTCCGCCCGTCGGTCCGCCGCCCTCCGCGCGCTGCAGCGGCACCTGCGAATAGCTTCGATCGTCCTCGACGATGCGGATTTCGCACTTGACCAGCGAGGGGTCGGCCTTGATGCGATTGATGAGCGCTGTTCCTCGCGACGTATCCGCAAAAAGCCGATCGAGCAGCACGACCTTCGGCCGCTGGCGCGTGATGAGGTCGAGCGCCTTGAGCGCCTCGGCGTCAGAGAACATCACGGTGTCGACGAGCTCCTCGCGTTCCTTCAGCGAGGCGATGTGTTCGGCGGCGGCAATGAGAACGGTGGCGGACACGGATCGAGTCTAACCGAAAAATCTAAATGCAAAATGCAAAATGCACGCTACAAAAGGCACAATTACAGAGTCCTTGATCGTGATCAACTCTCCAGCTGTCCGCTGCGAGCACCTGAGGAAACGCTACAGCGATGTGGTCGCCGTTGACGGCCTGTCGCTGACCGTCGAGCGTGGCGAATGCTTCGGTCTGCTCGGCCCGAATGGCGCAGGCAAGACCACCACGATCGAGATTCTCGAGGGACTGCTCCAACCGGACGAGGGGCACGTGGAGGTGCTCGGTCTCGAATGGCGCAGGCACGAAGACGAATTGCGGCAGCGTCTCGGCATTCAGCTTCAGGAGACACGTCTTGCCGAAAAGCTGACGACCGAGGAGACGCTGCGCCTGTTCCGCTCGTTCTACCATCGCGGGCGCACGGTTGAGGAATTGCTTCGACTCGTGGAGCTCGAAGGAAAGCGGGCGAGCTGGGTGGGGAAGCTGTCGGGCGGCCAGCGGCAGCGCCTCGCGATCGCATGTGCGCTCGCAGGCGCGCCCGATCTCCTCTTCCTGGACGAGCCAACCACTGGTCTCGACCCGCAGTCGCGTCGTCAGCTGTGGGACATCCTGGGCCGCTTTCGTGCCGAGGGCGGGACTGTGATGTTGACCACGCACTACATGGACGAAGCGGAGGCCCTCTGCGACCGTGTGGCTGTCGTCGATCGCGGTCGGATCATCGCGCACGGCACGCCGACCGAGCTGATTGAATCGCTCGGCGCGCCGAAGGTCGTGACGACCCGCGGCACGCTCGAGGACGTCTTCATGACATTGACCGGCAGACACCTCCGTGACGACTGAACGAGCGATCGGACAGCCCGTCACGATTTCGCGCGGCGGCGCCAGCCATCCGCTCGTCGAGTTGACGATGGCGCGCTTGCGTGAGTTCGTGCGCGAGCCCGAAGCGATCTTCTGGGCCGTGGTGTTTCCAATCGTGATGTCGCTGGCCCTTGCGGTGGCGTTTCCCGCCCGAGGCAGCCAACCGGTGCGGGTCGGCGTGGCACAAGGGCCGAATGCTGATACCGTCCGGCGCACGCTCGGCGCCGCTCCGGGCATCATCGTCCGCGACATCGGGGCAGACGAGGAGCGCGCCATTCGCGAAGGGGAAGTGCACCTTGTGGTCGTGCCAACGGAGCCGCCGACGTACCGCTTCGATTCGGCGCGTGACGAAAGCCGCGTCGCTCGGGCAGTGGTAGACGATGCGCTGAAGCGCGCAGCGGGACGGAGCGACCCGTGGACAGCGCGCGAGCAGCCGCTGAACGTTCCAGGGTCCCGGTACATCGACTGGCTGATTCCAGGCATCCTGGGCATGAACATCATGAGCACGGGAATGTGGGGCATCGCGTTTTCGATCGTGCAGGCACGGCTGCGGAAGCTCCTGAAGCGGATGGTGGCGAGCCCGATGCGGAAGAGCGAGTACCTGCTGGCACAGGTGATCGGCCGGCTCGTGTTTCTGGTACCGGAGGTGGCTGTGACGCTCGCCTTCGGCGTGCTCGCGTTCGGCATGCCAATCAACGGCTCCTATGCAGCGGTCGCGGCCGTGTGCGTGCTCGGCGCATTGTCGTTTGCGGGTCTCGGCCTTCTGACGGCGAGCCGCGCCGCGAGCATCGAGGCCATATCGGGCATTCTCAATCTCTCGATGCTGCCGATGTGGGTGTTGAGCGGCGTGTTCTTTTCAACCGCCAATTTTCCCGACGTCCTCCAGCCGGTGATTCACGCGCTGCCACTTACTGCGCTGAACGACGCACTGCGCGCGGTGGTGCTCGAAGGCGCGACGCTGCGCGCGGTCGGCCACGAAATCGCGCTGCTCGCCGCGTGGGGCATCGTGCCATTCGGGGTCGCACTGCGGCTGTTCAAGTGGTTTTGATGCGCCCTGCCTCATCCGTGCATTGGCCTTCAGCTTGCAGCACAACCGATCGCGATGTCGGCGGTGGGTGTACATCGTGTGGTTGAACGGCAGGTCGCTGCCCTGGGCGATCGGATCGCTCTTTCCGGCGCCGGCGGCGGGCTGACGTACCGCGACCTCAATCAACGCGCGAACATCGTCGCGCGTCGCCTGATGGCGTGCGGGCTTCGTCGGGCGGCGCGCGTGACTCTCAAGATGGAGCGATCGCCGCAGCTCGCTGTGCTGATGCTCGCGGTGCTGAAAGCAGGCGCCGCCTACATGTGGATCGACGGTGAGCACGGGGAGCGGTGGCCGGACGGCATTTCAATCTCGCGGCGGCCCCTCGGCGAGGACGAAGCGCTCATCGTGGTCGAGCGCGCCGCACTCCTTGACGTGACCGGGCGGCCGGCGCCCAACCTTCCCATCGTGACAAGGCCGGACGATGTTGCCTGCGTGCTGCCGCAACGCAACGGTCTGCCCGGTGTCCTCGTGCCGCACGCGACGATTACCGCGCTGCAGTCACATCCGCTCCCGGACCGCTCCGTGTGGTCGGGGGACGTGGCAGCGCTCGACTTGTGGCTGCCGTTGATGGCCGGCGGTACGGTCATCGTGGGTCCGTCAACGCCTCAGATCGCAGCGGCCTGACCGGGCCGCGCGCCCACGCGTTTACCGTTCTCCGCGGAAATCGAGCTCGTCTTCGGTCGTCCTGGGCTTTGGGTTGGGATCGTGGCCACCCGGCGTGACCTCGTCAGCCACGCCCAATGTCGGCTCCGCAGGATGTTGCTCGATACTGTTGCGATCTTCCCAGTAGATCAGCGCGAAGCTTATCAAGAGGATCACGAGGGCCAGTGGCGCGAGGTAATACCAGAGTCCGGTGATGATGGCCGGCGCGCTAGTACTTTGGGGTGGGTTGCCTGGATGGATCCGTTCCTCAGGCATCACTCCTCCTGGGCCGAAATGGTGCACGAGGCGGGCCAGTGTGGGTCCGGCTAAAGCTAAAGCCGGACACTACGGCGCGAGGACGTACGGGCCGATGATGGTACGGGTGTACGTAGTGTCCGGCTTTAGCCGGACCTTAAGTGCGCCAGCGCCTTCATTCGTTGTTGCGTGAGACGCTGCCGGCACGACCAGTACCCCTTCCATGGATCCTCGGCCAGCCGTTCAAGCCGGCGCGGAATAGTGATCATCGTGAACGACCGCGGTTCCAACGAAGGGCGCAACTCTTCCCATCTAATCGGCACGCTCACAGGAGCGCCGTCCCGCGCGCGCGTCGAATACGCAGCAATCGAAGTATTCGTGCGGTTATTGCGCAGGTAGTCAACCAGGATCTTCCGCTTGCGTCCGGCTTTCGCAAACTCCGTGGTGTAGCGATCGGGGTGTGCACGCTCGAGCGCCTCGCTGAGCCCGCGGGAGAATTCGAGGCACTCCGACCAGTCCGCACGAGGCTGGAGCGGCGCGACGACGTGAAGCCCGCGGCCGCCCGTCGTTTTCACCCACGATGCCAGGTCGAGCGCCTCGAGGGCTGCGCGCACTGATCGAGCCGCGGCAATCACCTCCGGCCATGTCACCTCCTCACCAGGGTCGAGGTCGATGACGAGTCGATTCGGCCGCTCGACGTCGTCGAACGTCGAGTTCCAGGTGTGAATTTCAAGCACGCCCATCTGCACCAGGCCGATGATGCCGGCGATGTCATCGACGATCAGATACTCGCCGACTTTCGTTTTCTCCTGGATGCGAACGCGGCGGAGCGATTGGGGCGCCCACGATGGCGAGTGCTTCATGTAGAAGCACTGACCCTGCAGCCCTTCGGGACAGCGCACGAGCGTGAGCGGACGCCCGGCCACGTGGGGAACCACCCATCTCTGGATCGAGTCGTAATACCGGGCGACGTCAAGCTTGGTCAGCCGAGGCGATGTGTAGACGACGCGGTCGGCATGTGAGATGCCGATGCCGGCGACAACTGGACGCGCGGCCGATGTTCGACCGCCGGTGTGGCCTGCGCTTTTGCGCCTGACATCCGGGTTTGGCGCAGTGGCGGTGTTCGCAGCGCGCTCTCGACGTACTTCACGCGGGTTCTTGTCCGCGCGGAGGCCCTGAAACGAGGGGTGGCGAATCTTGCCGTCGGCGGTCCATTCAGTGAACTCGACTTCGGCAACGAGTGTTGGTGGAACCCAATGGGCTCGACGGCCGAGCGGCCCTTCCGGCGGGGGATCGAACGGGCACGTTGTCTCCTCGATCGCGTTGAGCCGCTTGCGTAGGTCCAGCGCGCCCTGGTGGCTGAAACCGGTACCCACCTTCCCCGCAAACACGAGCCGATCCCTTTCGAAATATCCGACAAGCAGCGCCCCAATCCCGGCACGGGTTCCTTCGGGATCGGTGAAGCCCCCGATGACGAATTCCTGCCGTGCCTTGCACTTCGTCTTCAGCCAGCCGCCGTGCCGTCCTGGTTGGTAGGGAAGATCTCGACGCTTCGACACGATCCCTTCGAGCCGCGCACGGCATGCCTGGTCGAAGAATTCGCGTCCGTGGCCGACGACGTGGTCTGCGTAGCGGATGCGCCCGGTCTTCCGGCCGCCGACGAGCGCACGAAGGCGCGCCTTGCGCTCCTCGAGCGACAGATGTCCAAGCGCGTCGCCGTCGAGGCGCAGCAGGTCGAAGACGAAGTAGACGAGCGCGTCGCGGGCGGCATTCCCGGACGCGGCGTTCTGCAGCGCCTGGAAGCTCGAACGGCCGTCGGGCAGGAGCATGACGACTTCGCCGTCGATCAGCGCATCGCGCGCGCGAAGGTCGAGCGTAGCGCGGGCGATCTCCGGGAATGCGCCCGTCCAGTCGTTCCCGTTTCGGCTGATGAGTGTTGCTCTTCCGCTCCGGATCACGCAGCCGATGCGATATCCGTCGAACTTGATCTCATGCAGCCACTCGTCGCCTTCGGGCGGCTCGGCTACGAGTGTCGCGAGCTGTGGTTGGTAGAGGGGCGACGGCACACCTCAATGGTAGTAAAGAGGTGTGCCGTGAATCAGGCGGGACGGCGGCGCGTCAGGGCCGGGGCGAGCTCCTGATGCTTGGTCGAGCGCAGCTTCTGCAGCGCGCGGCTTTCGATCTGCCGCACACGCTCGCGTGTGACCGACAAGTGTCGCCCGATCTCCTCGAGCGTATGCTCGCGGTCGGTGCCGAGCCCGTAGCGAAGGCGCAGCACCTCTCTTTCGCGGTCGGACAGCGGCGCCAGCGCGCGCTCGAGCTCGTTGCCGACGTCGCTCTGGATGACCGATTCTTCCGGCGTCCGCGCCGATGTGTCGCGGAGCAGGTCGCCGAGCTCGGTACCCTCGTCCTCGCCGACCTTCATGTCGAGCGAGTAAGGCGTGCGCCGCGCGTCGAGCAGCAGCCGCACCTTGCTGGCCGGCATCTTCAGACGTTCGGCCAGATCGTGCGGTGTCGGTTCGCGTCCCTTTTCAGCGCGCAGCGCCTTGCGCTCCTTTTCGAGCCTGTTCAGCGACTCGATCACATGGACCGGGAGTCGAATGGTCCGGCCGTAGTCGGCAACAGCGCGCGTAATCGCCTGCCGAATCCACCACGTGGCGTAGGTCGAGAACTTGAAGCCGCGACGAAACTGGAAGCGGTCCACCGCCTTCATCAGACCGATGTTGCCCTCCTGAATCAGATCGAGGAACGAAAGGCCGCGATTCAGGTACCGCTTCGCGATCGACACGACGAGCCGCAGGTTGGCTTCCATCAGCTCACGCTTCGCTTCGCGAACAGTATCTTCCGTGGCTTCGACGCGTGCGAACTTGCTGTGGAACTCGGCGCGGCGCAACCCGGCCCGCGTTTCGAGTTCGGCCAAACGTGCGCTCCGTTCAGGACGCGGCAGCGTATCGATGTCGTGGAATCGCCTTCTCGATCTCCCGCAGCTCGGTCACCACGTCGTCGACGAGTGAGGGGCGGATCGGCTGTGCCGCCAGATCCTCGGCGATCGCTTTCTGGGAGCGTTCGAGCTGCCCCTCGTGCTGCCGGCGGGTCCTGGCGGCGTACTTCGGGTTCGAGAGCTTTTCGCGCAGCGCCTCCGCGGCGCTGCGACGGCGCTTGATCCGAGAGAAGGCACGGAGCACCGGTTTGATGTGCTCCGCGCGGAGCTCACCGCCTTCGGGCAGCAGAATCAGTTCAGCTGCCGGATCGGCCTTCGCCTCGAATGCGGTCGGCAAGTGCGACTAGCGTCTGCACGGCCGCCGGAATCTCGCGCCAGTGCTGCTACGAGATCCCGCTGCGCCGTTTCGATGCGCTGCCCGATGGTGACTTCCTCGTGCGCTTTCAGCAGCCGTCGCTTGCCGATGTGCTGCAGATACAGGCGCACGAGGTCGACATCTTCGCGAGACGCGCCTTCCTCGGGCTGCTCGATTTCTTCTTCTTCTTCGACCTCTTCCTCGACGGCGAGCGACTGATCAGCGAAGGCCTCCGGCTCGTCATCCCGAAGCAGCCGCTCGGGAGTGACGGCGAACGGCCGCTCCTCGTCGGTTTCCTCGCGCTCGTCTACTTCGAGGCCAAATCCTTGTGCGCGCTGTCGCCAGTCGAGGACGTGAGCTGGTCTGGACGGATCGTCCCATTCGATGAGCGACTTACGCCGGCGACGCCCGGCCGAGGCCGCAGATGTGGGCGGAAACGCGAGAGTATTCGGCTTGGATGACGTTTTGTCGGCCATTGGGTCCTACTGGATTTGCAAGGGTGCTGCCTTGTGCCGATACCTGTTAGACGCGGGGTTGAACTGAAAAGTTCGCGGAATGGCCGTGGTACACTCGCGGGCTAGCTGGTAGGTGGTAGCCGGTAGCTGGTAGCAAGTGCTCGGCTCCCAGCTACGAGCCACCAGCTACCGCCTACCAACTAGAAATGGCCGGGTAGCTCAGTGGTAGAGCAGCGCACTTTTAATGCGCGGGCCGCGGGTTCGATCCCCGCCCCGGTCACAGTCCAACCAACTCAACAGCTCAACCGGAGGGAAATCGTCAATGCGTCGTTTTGCCTTCATATCTCATCGGCATCATTCTTCTGGCCGGATCACTCAGAGCTCAGGCGCCTGCGGGATGGCAGGTGCGTATCGACCGGAGTACCAGCGCGACGACCCGGATGACGTGCCTGACATCAAGGTGGCGACCGTGGGGAAGGGGTTCCGCGTCACCGGCGGACCTGCCGGGACGTTCTGGAACCCGACGAACCTCGGGAAAGGCAACTATCACGGCCGGGGCACCTTCACCCTGATGAAGCCAAGCGGCCACGTGAACTACTACGGGCTGGTGTTCGGCGGCGAGGAGCTGGGCGCAGCCAAACAGCGGTACATCTACTTCCTGGTTGCGCAGGACGGCACCCTGATCATCCGGCAGCGCACGGGCGAGAACGTGCAGGACGTCCACCGCGCGATGCACTCCGCCGTGCGGCGCCCCGGCGCCGACGGGATCGTCCACCAACGCGCTGGAGGTACGCGTCGCGGGGGGGCAGATCTCATACGTGGTCAACGGAACGGTCGTGCACACGACGCCAAAGAGCGGGCTGACGGCCCAGACCGATGGTATTGTCGGCGTGCGGATCAACCACGTGCTCGACGTGCAGGTGGACGCTTTCCAGGTGCAGCAACAGTGATTACAACTGTACTTTGAACTTACTTTGCACTTTGAGCTTTCCACTTTGAACGTGGATGAGGAGGTGTCATGCGTCTCCCGATGTCAATCGGCGCTCTGCTCGTCGCTGCGGTGGTCGTATCGGCGCAGCAAGGGCCGGCGCAGTTCTCGGAGGAGTGGTATCAGCAGTTTCGCGGCGCGTATAGCGCTCCGGTAGAGCCGTTCCGGATCGTCGGCAACATTCACTACGTGGGTGGCGCCAATATCTCCTCGTATCTGATCACGACGCCGCAAGGGCACATCCTGATCGACACGGGCATGAAGGAGATGCACGACGTCATCAAGAACAGCGTCGCGAAGCTTGGCTTCAAGACCGCCGACATCAAGATCATGCTGTCGAGTCATGCGCATTTCGACCACATCGAAGGTCATGCGTTGATGAAAAAGCTGACCGGTGCGCAGGTGATGGCGATGACGGGCGATGCGCAGGCGCTCGAGGCGGGGAAGGACAACTCGGCGCTCGGCGCAGTCGGCTGGGAACCGGTCAAGATCGATCGCGTGCTCAAGCACGGCGACACCGTTTCGCTTGGCGGCACGACGCTTCGCGCGCTCCACACGCCAGGACATACACAGGGCGCGACGACCTGGATCACCACGGTGCAGGACAAGGGCCGAACCTACACTGTTGGATTCCTCGGCGGCACCACGCCGAACGGGGGCGTTCCGCTGTTCGACAATCCGCGCCACAAGAACGTGATCGAGGACACGCAGCGAACGTTCAAGACGCTGAAAGCGGAAAAGGTGCCGGATATCTACCTGGTGGGGCACCCCCAGGCGATGTTCGCCGGCAAGGTGGAGCGGATGAAAGCGGGTGAGATGCCGCATCCGCTGCTCAACGGCGAGGCGTGGACGAAGCAGATCGTGGACGGGGAAGCGGGTTTCGCGAAACGCGTGGCGGAAGAGCGCGCGAAGCTGAAGCGCTAACGCGCCGCTCCGGCTTTAGACTAGCCGGACCACCTGAACGTACGTAGTGTCCGGCTTCAGCCGGACCACCGGCTTTAACCGGACCAACCTGCTGTGTTTCAGTAGGCGCGAGGCTCGAGCGTGACGCGGAGCGCCCCGACGGGTCGCTCCGCGGCGATTTGGACGCGCCGCTCGATGCTCACGTAGCCGTCCTTCGTGAGACGCACGCGTTTCTCTCCAATCGGCAGGTACTTGATCGTCACAGGCGTGCGACCCCAGCCGACACCGTTGACGGTGACTTGCGCCCCGTCGGGATCCGACTCGACAAGCAGTTCGCCTTCCGTGGGCGCCACCGCGTTCTCGATCGTTTCTTCCGTTGCTCCCGCCGTGGCCTCTGGCGTACTCGCGCTTGGGGTTTCATTCGGCAACGTCGGTCCGATCGTTTCGACAGTCGCGCTCTCGCCCGCTGGAGCAGGTGGCGGCGTCGAGACGATGTCGGACTGCATCGCGCCACGGATGTAGGACACCGCATTCCAGCCGATGAGCATGACCGCAGCTGCCACACCGGCGATGCCCGTTGCCAACGCCACACGCCTGAAGACGGCTGGTCGCCGTACCTCGGGTTGCGGCGCGGGGCGCGATGCAACGGGCGGCTCATCCTGTTCCGGAGGAAACACGGCGAGGAACCGACGGACTGTCTCGTCCACGTTCAGGCCGATTGCCTGGGCGTAGGCGCGGACCATCGCGCGCCGGTACATGCCACTGGGCCACCGGCGTATGTCACCTTTCTCGAGTGAAGTGAAATGACGCGACGCGATTTTCGTCGTCTCGGCGATCTGCTGGACGGTCAGATGCCGCGCCTCGCGCTGGGCGCGCAGGAAGGCGCCGAAGGAGGCGGGATCCGAGCCCCAATGATGCGTCTCTGGCGCCGACGCCTGGCGCTCAACAACCCGTGCTGCCGTCGCTCCCTGATTGGGGGCCATCACATTTCCTCAACATGTCGCCGCGCGGCCGGACATTGTTCTGCGTCCAGCCATCTTGTGAGGCTCCTCCACGCGGAAGCCTCGGGTCCGGAGAAAACATAGGCAAAAGACGGACCCTTCGTCGGGTCGCGTGCACACGAAGGGGCGCGAGAGCGGAGGGTGACTTTGACCCCCGAAGTGTCCTATGCGCCGCCACGAGCACGGACGGTTGTGGTACTGTCCGTCGAATTCCCCGATGCGCCAGCCGACGACCGTCGTGTCATTGACTCTTGCCCTGATTGGGCTCGCCGCTGCGCAAGAACCTTCCGCGGCGCCGCAGTTAGCACTTGATCGCCTGCCGCCCGCCGTGTTCGAGGTTGAGTCTCCGTCCGCGCGTGTGCGCGGCGTGCCTGGGGCAATGTCTGTTCAGCCTCGCACGTGCCGGACATTGCCGATCGCCGAAGTGAGACGCCGAATCGTCGATATCGCCGCACAGGAGTGGGGCTTTTTCGGTTTTCGCATGGCCGCACCGACTGATGGCGAGGAAGAGGAAGGACGAGGTCGTGGCCGCCGTTCGCGCCTCCCAGCCTCCGAAGCGTCGCGCGTGGCTGCCTCAGTCGCCGGCTACTGGGCGGTGACGCCCGGCGGGGCCTGGATCGTGGAGAGGCAAAACGACCGGTGGAATGGCCCGGATGGGATCGCCGCGCGCTGGAACGCGCCATGGTCGGCCGCCTTCGTGTCGTGGGTCATGTGCGAGGCGGGCCTGGGCGCAACTACCCAGTTTCACCGCGCCGTTGCGCACCACGCCTACATCGATCAGGCGATTCACGCCCGCGACGGTCGAGCGCCACAGGCAGCCTTCGTCGCGCATGACGCGGGTGAGACGACCATCGCGCCAGGCGACCTGTTGTGCTCGTCGCGTCGTCCTGCCTACCGGACGATCGCAGAGCGCCGCCGGCAGATGGGGGTCGGCGCACGAAGTCACTGCGACGTCGTCGTCAAAGTGGACGAGGCGGGAGCGCGCATTCACGCCATCGGCGGCAACGTGCGCGGAGTCGTCAGCCTGAAGCAGATTCCCGCGGTTCGAGAGTCAGGCAGACCACTGCGACCGGCGAACGGCAACAGCGAACGTCCGAGGTTCGCCCATCTGAAGTTGCGAGCCCCTTCGATCGACGCAAACGCACTCGATACGAGTCCGACGATCGTCGCACGCTCGCGCCGAGACGGCGTCCCCGCCGCTCCTCCTCCACGCAAGCCGAACGCCCAGCTCGGCTCCTGATTCTTCGCGAGTCGGAAGGTGCGCTCGCTATCGTTGCGACGCAAGCGTCCCTGAGTCTCGACGCTCTAGTAACATGGACTCACGCGCCCGTAGCTCAGTTGGATAGAGCACCGGCCTTCTAAGCCGGGGGCCGCAGGTTCGAGTCCTGCCGGGCGCGCCACACTTTCAGAATCATTCAGAAATCGGCGCGTCGCGTAACCGTCGGAAACCGTCAGCCTCCATCAGGGACCCTCATTTTTCGCGCGGCAAACCGCGTGGCAGGCGTTCGCGTGGCAGACCGCGTGGCAAGCGGTTACCGCGCGTCGATTCGGCTGTCGTCCGTCGCAGGTCTGGTGAGCGCACCACGCCGGACTGAAGCGAGACGATGCCTTCAAATCTTGCGCGTCGCGTCGTTTCTGCAGTAACGTGCCGTCCGAATTCACGCGAGCAAATTTTCGATCACTCGCTCGCCAGCTCATCTAATCGTCGGTCGACTCGCGCCACGTTCCCGGTCCGAACGTTCTGCCTATGGCGACGCTCGATTTCGAACTCTCGATGCTCCTCATTCAGAGGGCATACTTCGACGCCAATCCATCGGCAGGCACGCTCGAAGTCGGACCGGACAATCCGGTCTACATCTCGATTGGCTTCCACGGCGACATCGCCAACATCGTCAGCGCTGGTTTCACCATCGGCAGCAATTTCGGCGACATCGCGTACGGTGCGACGACTCTCGCCGGTCTCGAGGCGCTGGCGCGCCATCCGCAAGTCGACGCGATCTGGAAGCAGCGCCGTAGCCACCTGCTGCTCGACGACAGCATCAAGGACATCAAGGCGCAGCTGGTCTGGACGCGATCGGGCGACAACTTTTCCGGATACACCGGCCGCGGCGTCATCGTCGGCATCATCGACACCGGCATTGATTTCCGCCACAAGACCTTTCGCAAGGCCGACGGCACGACGCGGATTCTGAGAATCTGGGATCAGACGCTGGCCCGCCAGGGCGCCGAAACCTCACCAGGACCGATTTCGCACCCCACCATCGCGCCATCGCCGACCACGCCGATTCCGCTCAACTACGGTGTGCAATACACCGAGAAGCAGATCAACGACACGATCACCGACACCGCGAATCCGGTGAAAGTCCGCCACAAGGACACGGACGGTCACGGTACATCACGTCGCCGGTATCGCCGTCGGCGACGGCTCGCAGAGCGGCGGTTGTCATCTGTCGTACCACTACATCGGCGTCGCCACCGAGGCCGACATCATCGTTGTCCGGATGTGGGGGCTGACCGACGGCGACACGAATCAGCCGCCCACGACCGCCGGCCTCAAGCTCGACGCGATTGCCTACGTCCTCGATCAGGCGCGGCAATTCACCAAACCTTGCGTGATCAACTTGAGCCTGGGCTCCTTTAACGCGGAGATGGACGGCAACCACGTCGATTGCCTGGCGGTCGACCGGCTGCTACGCAACAACTCGACCGGGCGGCAAATCGTTTACGGTGCAGGAAACGAAGCCGATCTGAATTTCCACGCGGCAGCAACCGTCCCCGCCGGGCCAACCGACGTGCTTCGGCTGCCGTTCACGATCGAGAAGAAGGATTCCAAGCCGCGCAACCTGGAGGTCGTCTATTCGGGCACCAACCTGGAAGCGCGGTTGACGTCTCCCCGATCGGGTTCACTCGGCGTGATCGACTGGGTTTCACACAATGGAACCAGCAACAGCAACAGCCCAAACGGCAGCGGTACGGGCAGCCTGGTCACGGTCAGTAACGTGACCAACCGGATCAAAATCGCGATCACACCGCCGACTGGCGGCAAGAACAAACGCGGCACGTGGACACTCGAACTGCGTAGCACGGGCGCCGCCACCCCGATCGACGCCTTTTGCCTCTTTGGCAGCTCGCACGACGACAAGTCGCCGTCGTTCCAAGAGCACACGACCACACATACGACGCTCACCAGCGACGCCACCGGGAGGCAATCGATTTCGGTCGGCGCCTGCAAGGTCGGCGGCGCACTCTCGAAGTTTTCCGGGCGCGGTCCGACGATGAACACGCCGCCGCGCACCAAGCCTGACCTCGCTGCGCCTGGCGAAGACATCACGTCGGCAGCGATTGAGAAGGAACGGAACTGCGAGCGCTGCTGCTGCGCGTGCTGTCTGGATTTCTATGTCGACCTGGACGGGACCAGCATGGCGGCGCCGCACGTCGCCGGCGTGATCGCGCTGATGCTGCACAGGAATCCGACCCTCGCGCACGACGAGATCAAGCGCCTGCTGATCGCGAATGCCGCCGCCAAGCCAACCGATTCGACGCCGGATCAGGATCTTGGCTGGGGCGCCGGCCGTCTCGACGCGAAGAAGACGGTGCTCGACGCGGTTCCGCTGGTGAATCCGCCGGTGGCGAGAGCGATCGAGGCGCTCGACGAACCGCTCGCGGCGCTCCACGCCAAGGTGCTCGCCACCGAACGTGGACCGGAACTGCAGCGGCTCTACGACCGCTTCTGGACCGAAGTGTGGTCGCTGGTACAGAAGAACCGGCGTGTCGCCACCGTCTGGCACCGCTGCCGCGGCCCGGTGTGGGTCCGGCTCGCGCTGCTCGCGGCACACACGCCGAACGCCACGATCCCGACCGAAATCGAAGGACTGCGATTGCAGGAGAGCCTGTTGCGTTTTGCTGCGGCGCTTCAGCAGTACGGTTCGGCGGCGCTTCGCCACGAATTGCGAGCGCTGGCGCCGCTCTTCGCACGCATTCACGACGGGATGACGCTCCTGCAGGTCATCGACGCGATCGGCGCGCGCGACGCCATGCACGCCCGCACGGCCTGAACACGGTTTCCTCATGCCCAAGACGGCCGGCACGCTGGAAACTCTTGCCCTCGAGCTCGGCCACGCGCTGGCGCCGCTCACCGAGATCCTGGAGCCCGAGAATCTGCTCGATCTCGGGCTCGAGCTGCCGCGTTCACTCGCGGGTGACGGCGGCATCGTCACAGCGCTCGACGCAGCCCGGAGCAAGGCCGGCGAGCTCGAACCGAGGGTCATCAGTCTGGCGAGCGCGATCGCCGCCGACAACACGCTCGGCATCATCACCGAGGGCGGTGCATTGATCGCCGTCGTCGGCGACCTGATGACACGTCTGTCCGCCGTGGGCTCCGCCCTTCACACCGCGGCTGCGGGACTGCCGCCGGTCGAGCGCGACGCCTTGCAATCCATTGCCGGTGTGATCGCGACCCGCGTCGTGGAAGCGTCGAGCATCTCGTACTTGAAGGACGTGCTTCCGTCGCTCACGACGACGCTGGCAGTGCTGGGGCTAATCGACATGACGCCCGAGCGCGGGCCTGGACTCGAAATCAGCCACCTGCCGAAAGACCCAGTCACGCCACGCATCTACCTCGATCGACTGACGCTGCTGCTGCAGCATCCGGATCAGTACTTCCAGCAGACGTTCAAGTGGGGCGACGCCGACTTCGACGGCTCTGCGCTGCTTAGAAAACTCCAAGCGCTGATCGAAGGCTTCGGTATTCCTGCGGCGATCTACCCCACGACCTCTGGGCTGCCGGTTTTGGAAGCATTCGCTTTTTCGGCGCAGGCCGACACCACGGGCACACCGCGGGGATTGAAAATCGAGCTCAGCCTGCCCGGGAACACGACCTTCCAGCGGTCGATTGATTTCTCGCCGCTCTGGAAAGGTTCCGTTAAGACGACGGCGGCGTTTGACGCAGGCCTTGGTGTATCGCTTCGGCCACCGTTCACGCTCGACGCGCTGCCGGCAACCGGTAGCGTCGCGCTCAATCTGGGGCTCGGGCTCGAAGCGCAGAAAACGATCGAGGATCCGATCGTGTTGCTGGGCGTAACCGGCGGCACCCGGCTCTCGGCACGCCGCATCAGCGGCAGCATCGGCGTCGACGCGCAGCTTGGCACAGGAGGCGGCACCGTCGTCCCCACACTGCAGCTGCGAATCGACGACGGGCGGCTATCGATCGATTTTTCGGAGGCCGACGGTTTTCTCAAAACTCTGCTCTCGAACCTGAAGCTCGACGCGAACTTCGGCGTGGTCGCCGACTGGAATCCGCGTGACGGCCTTCGCTTTCAGGGCCAGGGCGGCATCGAGATCCTGATTCCGATGCACCAGGCGCTGGGGCCGATCAGCATCAGCGGCCTCACGCTCGCGATTGGCATCGGGGCGCCGGCGCCGCTGTCGATCGTGATGACGACTCAGCTGACGGCCGCGCTCGGCCCGCTGGTCGCCGTCGTCGACCATATCGGTCTTCGCACGTCAATCAGCTTTCCCTCGAGCGGCGGCAATCTCGGCATCGCGGACGTCGGCTTCGCGTTTGAACCGCCGAACGCGCTCGGCCTCTCGATCGATACCGGCGCGATCAAGGGCGGCGGCTTCCTGAAGCTGGATGTCCCGAAGGGCGAGTATTTCGGGGCGCTCGAGTTCTCGTTCCAGAACGTGATCACGCTGAAGGCGCTCGGCATCATCAACACGAAGATGCCGGACGGATCGCGCGGCTTCGCGCTGCTGATCCTGATCACCGCCGAGTTCGTGCCGATTCAACTCGGCTTCGGCTTCACGCTCGTCGGCGTCGGCGGACTGCTGGCGCTGAACCGCACGCTCGACACCGACGCGCTGCGCACCGGCGTGCGAACCGGCGCCGTCAACAGCATCCTCTTCCCGCAGGATATTGTCGCCAACATCGGCCGGATCATCAGCGATCTGAAGACCATCTTTCCGATCGCCGAGGCGCACTTCATCATCGGCCCGATGGGCAAACTCGGGTGGGGCACGCCGACGCTGATCTCGCTCGAGATCGGCGTCATCCTCGATCTGCCGCGGCCGATGTTCGTGCTGGTCGGCGTTCTGCGCTGCATCCTCCCGGCGGAAGACGCGCCGATTCTTCGCCTCCAGGTCAACTTCGCCGGCGGCGTGGACTTCGCGGCGGGCCTGATCTGGTTCGACGCCAGCCTGTTCGACTCGCGGTTGTTGCAGTTCACGCTGACCGGCGACATGGCGCTCCGGATCGGCTGGGGCGACCGGAAGATCTTCGTGCTCTCGGTCGGCGGCTTCCACCCGGCGTTCCGGGAGGTGCCCGAGGATCTGCGCAACATGCGGCGGCTGACGATCTCGCTGCTGTCGGGCGAGAACCCGCGGCTGACCGTCCAGACCTACTTCGCCGTCACGTCGAACACGGTGCAATCGGGATCCAAGGCCGAACTCTACGCGGAAGCGTGCGGCTTCAACATCTACGGGTTCCTCGGTTACGACCTGCTCGTCCAGTTCAACCCGTTCCTGTTCGTGGCGCAGATCAGGGCCGGTCTCGCGCTCAGATCTGGCACCGATGTCATCGCCGGCGTCAGCGCGAAGGTTGAACTGTCAGGACCGACGCCGTGGCGGGCACGCGGCGAGGCCAGCCTCGAGCTGCTCTTCTTCTCGATCACGGTCGACTTCGACGTCACCTGGGGAGAGAAGTCCGGACAAATCGAGCAGACCGAGGACGTGTATCCGCTGCTTCGGGCTGCGGTGGTCGACGACCGCAACTGGACCGCGGACCTGCCGGCGACGACTCACCACGCGGTCACACTGCGGACGCCAACCCTGCCACCGGCGCGCGTCCTGCTCCACCCGTTCGGCCTCCTGGCCGTCAGCCAGAAGGTCGTGCCGCTCGGACTCGAGATCAACAAGTTCGGCAACAAGCGCCCGATCGGCGCGACGCGATTCGATCTCACGTTTGCCGGCGGCGAGGAGGTGCGCGAAGAGTTTGCGATCGCGAACTTCACCACCATGAGCGACAGCGACAAGCTGTCGCGCAAGTCGTTCGAGCAAATGCGCAGCGGCATTCGCTTCACTCCGAGAACCGGCACCGAGACCGGCGCGAGCGTGGCGAAGGAAGTGAACTACGAGCTCAGTTACGTCCATCGTACGCGTGGCGTCACGGAGAAAGGCGGGCTGTATCGCCTCGCCAGTTCGGTGTTCACGACGCTGGCGAACGGCAGCGCGGTCACGAAGAACCTGCACGCGGTCGCGGCGCGGGCGGCCGGCACGCCGCCGGCGACGATCACCGTCCGCGATTCGCAGTACGTCGTCGTCAACGTCAGTGATCTGGCGCCCCACGCGCCGAACCTGGCGGCCGGTTCCGAAGCGGAAGCCTACATGCTGCAGGCGCAGGCGATCGCGCGCAATCCGGCGCTGGCCGGCACGATCCAGGTGATGTGCAGCGACGAGCTGGGGTGATCGGTCACATGAGCATCACGGTCGCGCGATACACATTCAACTCGTGGCTGCGCCGCGGCATCGGCACGCAGATCGCCGAAGTCGATCACCTCGGGGGAGGTACCTCCGCGGTGCTCGAGCGGTCGACCGTTCCGATCGACGTCGTCCTGAACACCGAGCCGCTCCACAAGGATTTCTCGCTAATCGGTCCGGGCGACATCATCGGCCTGCTCCCGTCGATGGTCGTCCGCACCGAGCCGCTCAATCGGATCACAAACTTCGAGCCGAACTACCTCGCGTTCGTCGAGTTCTACGACGAGGACTTCATCTGGCGCTACACGCCGGCCCGGGCCAACGGGCTGCGGCTGCGGCCGTGGCTCGCGCTTCTCGTCGCAGAAGAAAAGCCGGACCCGGCGCAATCAGAGTTCGAGAAGCGCGATCGCCGTGTGCCACTGCCGAGCGTCACGATCCGCCCCGCGGCGGCGCTGCCGCCGCCCGATCAGGCGTGGGCGTGGGGGCACGTCCACATCAACGAGGGCTACGACACGCCGTCGCAGTTCGAACAGTTCCTGCTCTCGCTGCACAACCTGAATAGTCCGAACGCCGACAAGATCATCTGCCGGTTGATGAGCCCGCGAAAGCTGCGGCCGAATCGCGCCTATCGCGCCTTTGTCGTGCCCGCGTTCGAAACCGGCCGTCTCGCCGGGCTCGGACGCGACCCATCGGCGGTCGATGCGCAACGGCCGGCGTGGACTGCCGGCGCGTCGAACGTCGAGTTTCCGATCTACTACGAGTGGTCGTTCCAGCACCGGGGAAAACGAGGACTTCGAATCGCTGGTCGATCTGTTGCAGCCGAACCCGATGAACCCCGAGGTCGGCATCCGCGACATGGACGGCACGGCGCCAGGGTTCGGCGCCACCGAGGGAACCGACCTTGGCAAGATCCCGCCGCCGCCACCGGGCCGCAGTCAGACGATCGTCGGGCTCGAGGGCGCGCTCAAAGCACCGACCACCGTCTCACGTCCGGTCACGGTCGACACGACGAAGCCGTTTTTTCACGCGCTGCAGGCGCATCTCAATCGGCCGGCGGAACTCCAGGCGGCGACCAACGGCCTCAGCGATCCGCTGATCGAGCCGCCAATCTACGGCGAGAACCACGCTCTCCGTCACACCGTGGATGTGACGTCAAGCGGCTGGTTGAACGAGCTCAATCGCGATCCACGCGATCGTGTGCCCGCGGGCTTTGGTGTCAGGGTCGTTCAGGCCAACCAGGAGGCCTACGTCGCGCGCGCCTGGGAACAGGTCAAACGCATCCTCGATCTGAACCGGCGTGTTCAGTTGACCGTGTTCGCGATGTCGGCGGTTCAGGCGATCCAGCGTAATTTCGTCAGCCGCATCACTCCCGCTGAAACGCTGGCCCTCTTTGCGCCGGTCCTGAAGAAAGTCAAAGGGTCGCCGACGACGCTCCACCAGCAACTGACGACGAGCACGATCCCGTCCGCCGCCGTCGACGGCGCGCTGCGCCGGATGATCCGGCCGCGCGGATCGTACGGCAAGCGGCTGCGACGGAGTGACACCGGCTTCAGCTTCTCGACACTCGTCAACGACCTGAACGAGCAGCGCGTCAGCGCGGCGCCACCGAAGCCGGTGCCCGCGGATCTCAATACGGACGACCGGCTGGTCAGTCGTCTGCCGGTCACAACACTTCCGGACTGGCTGCGGTTCCTGATTCGCCACCGATGGCTGGTGCTGCTGTTCCTGCTGGCGCTCGCCGTGGTGATCGGCTTTTTCGGGAGCTGGACTGTCGCCGCGGGCATTGCCGCCGCGGCGGTGGGCTTCTTCATTGCCGCAACGCGATGGACCCGCGCGGCCGATGCGGCCGCGTCGCTGCGTGATCCGAACGCGGTCTTGGCGGATATCAAGGCCGCCGCTCCTCGTCCGGCCTTCCGCTTGACGCTGATCGATCCGCTCCCTCTCAGCCCCCCGCCGGCGGGCACGCAGACAACCACCACCACCCGCACATCGTCGTCTTCGCCCAACGCGATCACGCTCCGAATGGTGACGCTGTTCACGCCACACCCTGGCGGCGGCGAAAGCCTCGAAGCCGCGAACTTCCGCGGTGCGGCCGCGCGGCTCAGCGAACGCCTCACCATCGCCGCACCGGAGCGGCAGGTCCGTCGCCTCGACATGGCGAACGCTCACGCCAAGCTCTCGCACGCAATCGATCCAGGCGTGGCGTTCCCCAAGCTGGTCGCCGCCGGAGTCGGCTTCTCGTTCGATCGCGACTGGTTGAACGTGCGCGAACACCTCGTGCCGGCGATGGCCTACCCGGACTTTGCCGACCCCATGTACGCGAAACTACGGGACATCTCCAGCGAGCTGTTCCTGCCGAACCTGCAGCTGATTCCGCCCAACACGATCTCGCTGCTCGAGACCAACGACCCGTTCATCGAGTCGTACATGGCCGGCCTCAACCACGAGTTCGGGCGGGAGCTGCTGTGGCGCGAGTATCCGACCGATCGGCGCGGCAGCTACTTCCGGCAGTTCTGGGACGTCAAAGGCATCATCACCGATGACGCGACGCAGTCGGCCGAGGCGCTTGCCGAGCAGTACAAGGACATCGTGCCGATGGACGAGTGGGAGTCGATGTCGACACTCGGCACGCATCGGCCCACCACGCGGCCTCCGGGCAAGCGGCTGGTGCTCGTCGTCCGCGGCGAGCTGCTCAAGAAATATCCGAACACGATTGTCTACGCGCATCGGGCACACATCTACCGCGATCGCAACGGCACGCCGAATCCGGCTCACGAGCCGATCATCATCGAGCCGCAGACCGAAGCCGACATGAAGGCGGAGCTGCGATTTCCGATCTTCAGAGCCGAAGTCGAGCCGGACCTGCGCTTCTTCGGCTTCGAGCTGACCATCGCGCAAGCGCGCGGCGACGAGAACCCGCAAGCGCCGGACGACGACTGGGGCTGGTACTTCGTCATTCAACAGGTACCCGGAGAGCCGCGCTTTGGCATGGACGTGCGCTTCTCGCCGGATGACGAGGCGGCGACGCCGATCACCTGGGACGATCTCGGGTGGGACGCCTTTCCCGAGAGTCTCTCGTTCATCAGCACGACGAACGCGCCGGCGCCGAGCTTCACCAACCTGATCACGCCCGCGCTTCGCGATCAGTGGGGCCGGAACTCGGCCGACATGGCGTTCATCCTTTATCAGAAGCCGGTGATGATCGCGATCCACGCCAAGGAAATGCTCGACAAGCTGGATCAACCGCCGTCATGAGCGCCTACTCGGACCTGCTCGCCGACCTGCGACGCGCGCGGAGCGCCCGCGATGCCGCACGGGAGGCGGTGCACGCATCACGGCTCGAGATTCTGACGTTGACCCGAGAGCAACGGAAGGCGCTGCGCGGCGAACTCTCTCAGGACGATCGATCGGAAGATCTCGAGGCGGTCCGCAGGCGGCTCGAAGGCGAACAGCGGGTGCTTCGCGATCGAGAAGCGCGAGTGTCCAGTCTCGTCGAGGGTCTCTTCGAGCGTGGGCCGGAGCAACTGATCGGCGAATGGGACGACGCCACACCGATCCTGCTGCTGCCGCTTCGTGTCGAAACCAAATTCAAGACGGTGCAGGGTCGGGCCGAACTCTGGGTTCGCGTGTTTCCGGACGAAGTGGCCGTGACAACGCACGAAGCCATCCTGACGACCAAGGAGTACAAGGCCGGGCTCGCGTATTGGAAAGCGCTTCGCGCGGCGACCGACGACGAGAGGCGCGCGACGGCCTGGCGCGATCTGGCTGACGACTTCGGCGCCAATCGCTCGGCGTGGATCGCGCTTCAGACGAAACCGCGCAACTGGAGCACGCCTCCTCCCGCAAGCGACGATAACCTCGACTTTCCAACCCCGGAGGTCACCAAGCCTGACAGCTGGAGTCAGGCGCCGCACAGCCTGGTCATGCCGGACCGGCTCGTGCTCCTGCTCTATCGCGGCGGGGTTGCCGTCAAGACAGTCGTCGGCAACACGATCGCCGACCGCCTCGTGCTCGGCCCGGCGCCACTCGACGACGAGGCCAAGGCGTCGATCGGCCGGACCGCAGATCAGCGGCTCGAGTACGGCGAAGACTTCCGCTGGATTCAGAACGTCGCCGATGCGGAAACGCGCGGGATGGCGTTCTTCGTCCCGCTCAATCCCGACGACGCGCAGGGATTCGACCAGCTGGTTGTGCTCGGCCTCAAGCATTCAACAGACGAAAAGGATGGGCAGGCGCTGCTCGAGGCGTTGATCGAGAACCACCACTACTCGGCGAAGGGCTTCAGCCTGGTCAAGCAGGGCACCGCCACGAACAACACCGACGGGCGCGACGCCGGTTTCACCAGAGCGGACTGGCTCCACGACACCAGCGCGTTCGTCGAGACCGGCCCGGACCTCTTCGCGATCGAGGCCGACGCGGCCCGTGCTCGCGACGGACAACGGCTCGCCGAGTATCTCGGCATCCGCTACGAGGTCCTGACGCACATCTACAACAGCGACGGGCTCGATCATGCGGACGCGGTCGCGATGAACCGCGCGCTCTACGGTGCGACCCTTGGCTACTACGTCGACAGCATGCTGAACGACGTGATGAGCCGCGCGACCACGCGGCGGCTCCGCGAGTTCTTCACCGATCACGTCACCGGACGCGGGCCCGTGGCGACGGTGCGCGTCGGCAACCAGCCGTACGGCATCCTCGTGACCAGCGCCGGTCCGGCCTGGAACTTCCCCGCGCACGAGATCCGCGAGGCTCCGATTGACGTAGGTGTGTACCGCGCCGCCATGCGCGCGCGGCAGGCATGGCGCACGCTGGCGCAGCAGCTGGCGCAAATCGGCAAGGGCGGCGATTCGCGACAGATTCTCATGAAGGTGCTCGGTCTCCAGCCGACGTCGGCTGATTACTATCACCGCGTCGGCTACAGCTACGACTACCTGGCCAACCTTGAAGACTTTGCCTGGGGCGGCCGCCACTTCATCGACGTCCTGATGATGCTGAGCGAGGGGACGGCGGTCCGGCAGCTGTTGCAGGATCTCGGCTATAACCCGCGTCAGGCGGACGGCACGCTGAAGCCCTCGCCCCTGCTTGCGATGCTGATCTTCCGCCACTACCAGTCGCGCCTCGATCGCGGCAACCTCGTGGACGGGCTCCCGCTGGCCGAGGATCGCGGCATCAAGCCGTACGACACTGGCACCGGCGCCAACTACATCGACTGGCTCCTCGCGCACGCGTCGGACGTCGACGCGCTCGAGGGCCAAAACTTCGGCACGGGGATCACGGCACCGAACGCGCTGCTCTACCTGATGCTTCACAACGCGCTCTTACAGGAGATCCGATCGGGGATCCACGCGCTGTTCGAATCGCAGGCCATCCAAAGCGACGAGCTGATTCGCAGCCGCAAGTTCATGAACGTCATGGCGCGGCCGGATGTCTCGCCCTGGGAGGTGTTCCGCGCGCCGGCGACACGTATCCTCGCCGGCGAGACGTCGACCAATCCGCTGCTCGCCTACGTTCAGGATCTGCGCTTCACCAAGGGGGATAGCGCCGAGATCGGCCGCTACGTGCAGCAGCAGAAGGAGGCGCTGCAGCATCTGCGCAATGCGTCAACCGCCAGATTGGAACGCGCTCTCGCCGAGCATATCGACACGCTCAGCTATCGTCTCGACAGCTGGGAAACGGCGTTGTTCGACCGTCGCCTTCGCTCGCAGCGGCAACTCGGCGCCGAGCAGCGACGCACCGGGATCCTGCTCGGGAGCTACGGATACCTCGAGGACGTGCGTCCGTCGAACTCGCGGGTGCGAGTCGCCGACGATACGCTGCCGGCGCCGCTTCGCGAAGGCACCGACAATCTGTTCATCGAGAACGGCAACGGCGGCTACGTCCACGCACCGTCGCTCAATCACGCGACCGCGGCGGCAGTGCTCCGCAGCGGCTATCTCACGCACGCCTCGCCGGCCGATCGCGAAAAGCTGAGCGTCAATCTATCGTCGGAACGCGTGCGCCGTGCGAAGTCTCTGATCGACGGCGTCCGCAACGGTCAAGGGCTCGAAGTCCTGCTCGGGTATCTCTTCGAACGCGGACTCCATGAGTGGACGACGCGCGCCGGTAAATCCCGTGATCCTGGACCATCTGAAGCCGCTCTTTCGGGCGACGTTTCCGATCAAACGCACGCGGCTGCCGCGGCAGGGCTTCTCAGAGCCGGCGCAGACCATCGACGACTTTCAGGTCACCAACGGCCTCGACCTGGCGCAACTGACGACCGGCTTCCCCTACGGCATCACGTTCTCGCCGGCGCTCGATGCCAGCCAGATCGCCGCCATCGAAACCGAGAAGCGCAACATCGAGGACTCGCTCGATGCACTCCGCGACCTCCTGACCGCGGAGTCGGCCTATCAGCTGGCGCTCGGCAACTTCGACCGCGCGGCCGCGGTGACGCAGGCGATCGCCAACGGTCAGATGCCGGTAGAGATCGATGTCATCAATTCCTCGCGCGGCACCGCGATCGGCTTCACGACGCGGGTCACGATGCATTTCGATCCGGCTCTGGCCGCCAACCCGTGGCCAGGCGTCGTGATGACAGCGCGCGCACTGGTGGAACCGTCGATCAACCATTGGATTGGCCGCCTGCTTGGCGATCCGGTCGAGATCCGCTGTGCAGTTCGGGCGGTGGATGAACACGGCGTCACGCTGACCGATGGCGGCGGCACGCCGATCGAAGGGATCGTGAGCCTTCGCGATCTCGTCGTGCAGCCGCTCGACTTCGTGTATTTGATTCGCAAGAAAGTCGACCCAGCCGGCGGATCCGAACTCGAGAACCGCGTCCGCTACGCCTTTGCCAGGTCGCGCGGGCTGAGCGACAGCACACTGGTGCACATCGCATTCGCCGACGCCGGACCTGGCGGTACCAGCGTCCGCAGCTTCGCCGAGATCCTGCCGCTGGCCGACGGTGTGCGCGAGCTGATCGGCCGTGCACGTCCGCTCCTCGCCAGCGACTACGCGACGCCGTCCAAGCTGGTGACGGCGCCTCCTGACAATCCAGGCAATATCAACGTGTCCGAGTTGCGCGCACGAGTGGTGGCGCTTCGTGCGGGATTCGACACGCTGTTCGCGACGCTGGCGGCCGCCGAGACCCAGGCCGCGCTCGGGACCCCGGTTGCCATCGACACGCTGCGCGACGCGATCACGTTCATCGCCGATGCGGGGTTCGTCCACAGCTTTCCGGTATCGACCACCGACGTGACCGTCGCGGCACGAGATGCGCTCGTTGCACAGAGCCAGTCGCTGCATTCGCGCTACACAGCGGTCACGACAGCGCACGACGCCGATCTCGCGGTTGTCGACCTCGCCGCAACGCGTCCGCCCCAGCAACTCACACTGCTCGTCGGTATGGCGCGGCGGTTTGTAGGCGACGACTACGTCGTGCTGCCGCGGTTTGCGCTGCCGAACGCGCCCGAGATGGGGCAGGCCGATGCCCATCGCGCCGATCTCCTCACCCACGCGAACTCGCAAGGAGTCGCCTTGCCCGTCGAGGAGTGGCTCCACGGGGCATCGCTGGTGCGGCCGACACTGCACCTGCTCGCTTCCGTCCGGATCTACGCCGACACGTTCGGGGCACCCGACGTGCCGTTCCTGGCGCTGCAGCTGCCCTACCGGATCAATGACTCGTGGCTCGCGACGGTGTTTCCCGAAACGCTCGACATCGTGCACGACACGATTGCGGTTGCGCAGTATCTGCCGCAAGGGTTCTCGCCGGCCGGCACGATGTGCGGGCTGCTGGTCGACGAGTGGATCGAGACGCTGCCGCGGCGCGAGGAAGTGACGGGCATCGCGTTCAACTACAACCAGCCGAACAGCACGCCGCCGTCGGCGATCCTGCTGGCGGTGACCCCGCAACCGACCGGGCACTGGCAGTGGGATCATCTCGCGGCAACCGTCCTCGATACGTTCGAGCGGGCGCGGCTTCGCGCCGTCGAGCCCGACATGCTCGACACGCTCGCCGGCTTCGGCACGCTGCTGCCGGCGACGCTCGCCGAGTTCAGCACCGGCAAGAACTCGATCGCTCTCGACTATCTGTTCAACGTCGCCGAGGTTTACCAGGCCGCAACTGCCTCGCGGCTGAAAGTGGACGGATAAATCATGGCCGAGCCCCTCTCTGTCGTCTTCGAGCAGCGGAACCTGCTCTTGGAGCTGTACCGCGAGCCGTCGATCACCGCCTACAACCGGCTCGAAGCCAGAGCCCGCACTGAGGACTTCGAGCGCAGCCTGCGCGCCGAGATTCGCGACCCGCTGTGGATGCTGACCCGCCAATGGCAGATGGGCGAGCTCGAGGCCGAAGACGCCGGCTCGCCGATCGATGCGCGCCTGCTCACCTCGCGTTCGCACCTCGATCGTGTCGCGCTCGGACGCGATGCGGGGCAGGCGTACGATGACGCGATTCCGATCGAGACGCTGGTCGAACGCGAGCTCGTGCCCTGGACCCACGCGCTGCGCGTGCAGGCCGGCCACTTGTTCCTGAAGCTGCACCCACCGGCGCTCCGCGTCAAGTACGCGGCGGCCTATCGGTCCGCGTTTCCGTTTCCGGCCGGACTCGAGGCGGCGCTTCGCGGTGACATCGATGGGTTGAACCTGTATCTCGCGACCTGGCGGCGGGACATGGATGGCGAGCAGCTGATGGCCGCGATCGGCGACGGGACGCTGATCGCCAGGGCGGGCATCGACCTGGCCGATCGGCCGGCGGTCGGCACCGCAGCGCAGCAACTGGCCGACTGGTATGCGCGGCAGTACTCGCAGCCGGCCGCTGCGACGGACGCGTGGAATCGCGAGCAGCTGACCTACGCCTTTCGGGCCGCGACGACCGTGGGCAACGAACGACAGCTGGTCCTCGATGCGCGGCGCTATCACGAAGGACGCGTGGACTGGTACTCGTTCGACCTCGATCGGCAATCGAATCCGATCGCGTCGGACAAACCGGCGATCCCACCGGATCCGCCGGAGCCGATCTCGTTTCTGCCGACCAGCGTGTCGTTCACGGGCATGCCGAATCCGCGGTTCTGGGAAATGGAGGACCGGCAAATCAACTTCGGCAAGCTGAACGCCAGGACCACCGACCACCTGCTGCTGCTGTTCGCGGAAATGGGGCTGATCTATGGCAACGACTGGTTCGTCGTTCCGTACAACCTCGCGGTCAACACGTTGTGCGACATCGAGGGACTCGTCGTCACCGACGTCTTCGGCGATCGCACGTTGATCCACGCCGCGGGCGCTGGCGACGAGAACGACTGGCAGCACTGGAGCATGTTCACTTTGAGCAATCGCGGCGCAATGCGCGAGTACAACCGCCAGTTCTTCCTGCCGGCGGCCTTGACCCATACGCTCGAAGGCGAGCCGCTTGAAGAGGTCAATTTCATCCGCGACGAAATGGCCAACATGGTGTTTGGGATCGAGACGCGAATTCCGTCAGCGACCGGGGTCGGCATCGACGGCGATGCGGCCGCGGACAAGACCGGCGTGGCGTTGCCGCCACTCGGCCCGACCACGGCGGCCATCCGCTACGTGCTCGGCACGACGGTTCCCGAGAACTGGATCCCGTTTCTGCCGGTACACGAGCCGGGCAGCGTGCAGGATATTCGCTTTCAGCGCGCCAAGATGCCGAAGCTCGGCGTCCCGCCACGCGATGTGGTCAACGCGAAAGGCGTTCTCCTCACCGAACAGCCGTCGCCCTACTACATCGACGAGGCCGAGATCCCGTACGCCGGCACGATCGTCCGCCGCAGCTATCAACGCGCCCGTTGGTACGGCGGGCACACGTTTGTGTGGATCGGACGCTACCGTGAGACGGGGCGCGGCCAGGGCAGCAGCAATCTCCGGTTCGATCAGATCGAACCGATCGAGGGGACTTAAGGTTAAGCCGCGGGCCGCAGGTTCGAGTCCTGCCGGGCGCGCCAAATCCATCACCCCCCATCGCGTCGACGTCGCGCCGCAGAGCGGCGGTCCAACTCGAGTTCCTAAGACACAATCTCCGTCGTAGTTATCTCTTTGTCACACCCGTGATCTACTGCGACGCCAATTTGCATTCACAACAATTGCACCCATCTACCGCGCGCCCGTGAGGACCGGGGCAAACCTCTGGATCCGCTTGCCGAAGTCGACTTCGCCGACATAGACATTGCCGAAGGTATCGATCCCGATGGCGTTCGGAAAGGTCATCTGACCGGCCAGACGGCCGCTTCCGCCAAAGTATCCGAGCGTCTTGCCGCTCTGACGCTCGACGGTCCAGACGACGTCGTTGTGCGCGTCGGCCACGAAGAGATACTTCTGCTGCGGGTCCTTGGAGATGATCATCTTGTACATCGTGCCGCAGATGGACTGGGTGAACGTGCCGACGATTTGCACCGGGGGGGCCTTGATCCCCGCGTCCAGCCCACCGCAGCCGCCGCGCTGCGCGGGTGAGTTCGGCGATACGTAAATGTCCTGCAGCCACTTCCCTTCCGTGGTGAAGACCTGGATGCGGTTCTGGCCGCGCTCGCCGATGTAGACGCGCCGGTCCTTCGAGATCTCGACGAAGTGCAGCGTCGGGACGAAGTTCTTTTCTTCGGGAGGCGGTCCGCCATTCCACTTGTAGCCCGAAATCGGACCGTTCTCGATCTCGCTCAGCGGCATCCCGTGGCCGCCCCAGCCGCGTTTGTAGGCGCCCGTCGTGGCGTCGTAAATCGTGACGCGTTTCTGGTTGATGATGTACAGCTCGTTGGCGACCTCGTCGAGCTGGAAGCGCCCCTTGTTGATGATGTAGCGCGTCTCCTGATTGTTCTCCGGCATCTTGGCCGCCTCGGGCGGCGGACGATGGTCGAAATCCCACACGAGCTTCCCGTCGCGTGTGAACTTCAGGATGCTGTCCTCATTGGCTTCGCCGCTGACCCACACGAACCCTTTCGTGTCGACGACCACGGTCTGCAGCTGAACCGGCCACTTCGGGTGAAATCCGGGGCCGCCCCATGCGTTGACGACGTTGCCCTGCTGGTCGGCTTCGATGAGCTCAGGTCCACGGACGCAGCAGAGCGCGGGCGAGGGGTTCCCTTCGGCCGTCAGCTCGATGGGGAGGGCGGATCGACCGCGGTTGAGGAACCAGACGTGGTTCATGTGGTCGACAAAAATCCCCACGATTTGCTGCATGCTCCACTTGTTCGGCAGCGGTTTGGGCCAGAACGGGTCGACGCGGTACTGTGGTGCGCCGTTGTTGTCCACTACCTGTCCCGCGACCACCTGCGCGTAGCCGATGCCGCTCGTGGCAAGCGTTGCAATGGCACACAGAACAACGACTCCTGCACACACTTGGGTCTTGGTCATCACGATCCTCCGCTCTCCTTTTCGTCGATTAGACATCCGTCTACTCGAACGAGCCGCCGGCGCATGTTATCTCACCGCCCTTTCTACTCTGGCACCACGGACCGCGACCTGCGGTCTTCTGAACCCGACGATGTCGTGAACATCGGTCAGTTCCACCACATCAATCGCGTGGCACGCCCGCGTGGCAGTCCTCGCAACCTGTTGAACGCAGTAACTTATAAGGGGGGCAAACGCATAACGTAGCGCCAATCTTGGTGGCAAGGAAGTAGCGACGCGCTTACGGTGCGCTGTCGCGCGCGACGAAGTCGACTAAGAGGCGCCGCAGCGCGTGCTGAGCCCAGGGCGGACTGAACGTATGACCCGCGTCGTTCACCACCACGTGGCGAATCCGCTTGCGCACCTCCCGTCGGCGAAGTGCCGGGCGCCCATGGAGGTGCAAGTACTCGAGACCACCGTCGCCGCTGCTGAAGACGAAGAGGCTCGTGATGCCTCGCGCGCTGATCGCGTTCAATTCGCGAGCGAGCCCATCCGATAGGTGGCCTCCACGAGCTGCCCGCACGATGGCAGAGATCTTCCACTTCACGTACGCCCCGACGGACCGGGCGAAGCACGCATACGCCGACCGGCTGCGTAGGATCTTTCGCCATCGCGCGGCGTCCCGCAGAGCGCGACGATAAGACCCGATCCCGAGCTCCGGCCTCGGCGCCGCTTCTGGCAGGCCGTCGCCGAGGTAGAGCGGTGGGTTGATGCAGACAATCGCATCGACCTCCAGTCCATCCCGAGCAGCACAGAACGCATGCCAGCCACCCGAGCACAGCCCGGCCACGACGATCCGCCTGCCTGGCGCCTGCTTTCTGATGAACGCGATCGCCTCGCGTGCGTCGTCGAGCGCGTGCGCCGGATACGCGACGTTTTCTGCAGCGCCAGGCGGTGGCGCGCTGTCGCCGATGCCACCGACGTCGTAGCGAAGCACCACGTGACCTTGGGCGGCCAGCTCGCGTGCGACAGGCACATAAAGGCGATGCGGGCCCACGCGATACTCGATACCCGTATTCAGGAAAATGACGGCGGGCTCGGTGCTGTCGGTCAACGAAGGAATGGTGAGGATCCCGAACAGCCTGTAGTCCGGACCGAAACGTACCCCGCGCTCCTGATAGCCCTGGCCCTGCGCCAAGTCCAGGTTGTCGACTTCGCGCTCGCGAGTGCGCGCGCTTGACCTGTGGCGCGAAGGCCAGTCTGCTAGCCAACTTGTGATGGCGTCGAGCGCAGCGTCCGGTACTTTGGATCGACGGGTCCTCGAGCATCGCGGCCGTTCCGCAGGGTCGGACGCACGCCACGCGGGAACCGAGGCGTTCCAAGCGTTGACCGATCGTTGAATCGGGCAAAGGATTGTCGTGTTCAATCACCAGCACGTTCGGTGCCGGAGCGATGGAAACCGAGTTCAGATCCAACTCCTCGAGCGCGCTCGCAATCGCGGCAGGAAGAATGTAGCCAGCGGCCAGGATATCCGGGCTCTCCGGGGCGACGTAGTCCTTGACACAGATTCTGGCGAAGGCCTTGAGCTCGCGGACGTACGATCGACCCGAACCAAATGGACTCCAGAGGACGAAACGAGCGACGCCACCCCGTGCGACAGCAGCCTGGAGTGCGAGCGTCGCGCCGATGCGCAGGCCGAGCAGCGCAACCTCGCTCGACCCGGTGAGTGCTTGCGCTTCCGTTACGACACACTCGATGTTGCGAAGCCAGGCGCCGAGTCGACCCGGCTCCTCGAGATCGCCGGCAGAGTCGCCGGTACCTTCGTAGTCGAAGCGAAACACGTCGAAGCCGATGTCGGCAAGCCGTTCGGCGAGGATTCGCCAGACACGGTAGCGCAGATGTACTCGGAGCCAAGCGGTGGGCAGAGGACGACCGCGGCGCCGCGGCGCACGGCTCGGCCGCGCGGGATGATGCCACGTGAAGAGGTGGCGTCCATCGTGCGTGATGTAGTGCGGCCGTGCCGCGAGGCGTCTCGAGCGGCCGCAGCTGACTCAGTGCAGCATCGGATGCCTCCGCCTGTGCGATTGGGATAGCAATACCGACCCGACGCCGTTCAGCGCCGAGACGCTGCCACGGAGAGGCTGTCCGGGCACCTCGGCGCGCAGGAGCAAGCCGTCTCGGCTCGCCGGGCTCGAGGTGCAAGTAGTTGTCGTCGGGGACGAAGCCCTCGGCTTCGATAGCAACGGCGTGCGCGAAGCGATCGACCTTGAGGACGAGGGCGTAGCCATCAGTGATCGGCTCCGCGCGCGGCGACGAGCCCGAGCGCGCTGTCGCGTGCCGTGGGCAGACCGCACGGAAAGCAATGGGCCGCGGCGAGAACTCGCGCCGGTCGCGCGATTCCCGCAGCGTCGCCGCGACAACGTCGTGCCCGGGCGGTCCGAAGCGGTACGCGTACGTGAGGTCGACGAAGCCGTCGAACAGCGCGTCGGCGTGCACCGAGCGGGAGCCCCGTGCGGGGATCGTCACCGACGTCGATGCGGGCGCGCCTCGGAAGCGGCCCTCGCGGTACAGAGCGACGCGGAGTTCGCGCTTCGATTGGCTCGCACGTGTCGTTCAGCGCGTGGAGCCAGAGGCCGTTGAGTCCTTCGTCGATGGCGAGGAGCGCGACCGGGGCACAGCGCGCGCTTGAGATACCAGTAGGCGGCCTTCGGCCGACCGGTCGAATCGACGACGCCCCAGCCCGCTCCCGGGCGGAGATCGCGTGCGAACCAGACGAGCCCGCCGCGACACGACGAGCCGGGCCGTCGCCACTCGGCGAACGTTCGCAGCATCGCCTCGCCGGTCGCGACACGGCCCAAGCGCGAGGTAGCGATCCACGTCGCGCGCGCGCAGGTCGAACGGATCCACGCCGAAGAGCAGCGCACGTAATGGTCGCGGACGTCCTCGAAATCCCAGCCCGCCCCGGCATCGCGTGGAACGGCGGCCTTCCACCGCGGATGATGCCCGGGCGCCACGCCCTCGCCCAGAAGGCGTGTCGACCATCGCACGCGTCGGGAACGTTCGAGAACGCGAGGCACTCGGCCGCGAACCGGACGCCCGCGCGGCGCGCATCGTCGAACGGCCTCAGATACGCGCCGACGCCGTAGTAGTGGGTGACCCGCGATCGGCGTGGAACGGTAACGTTCCTCCGGTCGGCGTCGACGAAAGCCACGCCACATCGGGCATGGACGACTTGACCGAGCCGGGGAAGCAGATCGTCGAACAGCGGATTCCGTCCATCGCTCGGCGGGCAGTCCGAGCATCGCCGCCTGTTGCTCGACTTCGCTGTTGCCGCAGAGCACGGCCATCGACGGGCGCCCCTGCAGGCGCTGCAGAAGCTGTCGCGCCTCGAGCGTCACCGCGCGCGCGAACGCCGCGTCGGCCGACGGATAGTCCATGTTGGCGAACATGAAGTCCTGCCACACGAGAATGCCGAGCTCATCGCACAGATCGTGGAAGACGTCGGTCTCGTACACCATGGTGCCGCCGACGCGCAGCATGTTCATGCCGGCGTCTCTCAGGCGCTCGAGAGCGACGCGGTAGTCGGCCGGGGTCGGCGTCCAGACGCGCGAGGTCGAGCGGCGTCCAGCACGCGCCGCGGCAGAACACGGCGACGCCGTTGACGATGAGGCCGAACGCCTCACCATCGGCGCCGCGATCGACTTCGAGTGTTCGGAATCCGACACGCCCGAGATCGATGTCGACGGCTTCGCCGTCGAAGCTCGATCGACAGCCGCACCGGATACAAGCGGCTGCGGGCCATGCGTGTGCGGCCACCAGCGTTCAGCGTGCGGCACGCGGACGACCGCGTGAAGCGTGACGTTCCCGTCAGAGAACGTTCGAATGTCGACAGGGGCGGTCCACTCGCCAACGGTCAGCGTCCCGTGCCCTTGCCCGGTCGCCGCCGCGCACGTCGCAGAATGGAGACGCGCACGACCCCATCGTCGCCATCGAGCTCGACGCTGCACGTCGGTCTCGTCGACGCGAGACTGAATCCGCCGATCTCGAGCAGGATCGGGCGCCAGGGGCCGACCGGCGCGACCGGCGGACACCAGGCAGGGATGCGCCCGAGAAGCGCGGTGCGGTGCCAGCGGAGCTGCTGATGCGCGACCAGACCCGTGCGCCACTTCGGTCGCGGGCGTCGGACCGCGAGCAGCGGTCCGAGCGCGTGGAAGCGGAGCAGGAGCTCGTTGTCGTCGCGGAGAATGCCGCCGACGTCAATCACGTTCGCGACGAACATGCTCTCCGAGCGCAGGATGTGCGTCCCGTTGAGCCACGCGTCGGCCACGGTGGCCAGACCGTCGAAAGCGGAGTCGAGAGGGCTGATCCCGCATCAGGAGCCGCAAAGCGGCAGCGGTACCACCAGTCGTCCGCATCGAAGTCGCGCGGATGATCGAGGTCCCAGCGAGCCGCGGCGCGAAGCGCCGCCGCCACCGGCATCGGTCCGTCGCAAGGAATCCACTCGGGCGCGAGCGCGTCGAGGTCGGCCGGTGTCTGCGCACGGCCTGGGTGCCGTCGCGGCGATCGCCCAATCGCCATCCAACGGTCGGACGGTTCGCGGAGCCGATCATTCGAGCGCGCATGTGCGATTCGCTCTGCAAGTCAGTTCAAGAGCCGTAGCGAGCCGTCAGCGTCGTCATCGTCTCGTCCCACGCTTCGGCCATCTCGTCCAGCATGGGCGCGGCATCCAATGGCCTGCGGCGTATTGACGGCGCGCGCCGTCTTGAACTGCAGGGTCTTGGCGGTCGTGGCAATCCGCGCGCAGCCTCTGCGGCGCGCTCGAGTCCACATTCGCCACCGGCTTCGAGCCAGCGGAGATACGCACCACCGAGCTCGAACGCGGCGCCGCATTGTCGCAGCGTGGCAAAGGCATAGTTGTGGAAGCGACGAGAGCGGCTCGCCCATCGAGCCATTCGCAGGTCGCTGCGGAAAGCGTCGGCGTAGCGGCGGAAGGGGTTCGTGACGGGCCGTCGCGCCAGATGCGCCCGAAGAAGCGCAAGCGAGGCCTCGACGAGGTCGCCACCGGTCAGCGGCTGCCGATTGCCCAGCTTGGCCACTTCCACGTAGGGCGGCAGGTACTCGGGATCGGTGAGGTGTCCCTCGAGACGGAACACGCCCGCGAAGTCCTCGCCCGCCAGTTCGTAGTAGCCGGCGTTGTGGAAGTAACCGAGCCGTCGGTCATCCGGGTCGAGGGCCTGGATCCCGATCGACGTCTTCACGTGCTCGGCACGGTAGGACGTGCCCGACGTGTCGGGCAGGTAAAAGGCATCCACCTCCACGATCGCCGGCCGTCCCAGCACGAGCTGCTCCGCCACGTGGGCTGGCAGTGATCGCCACACATTCAGCTCGAATACGTGCACTCCGTAGAGCGCGTCGAGGTCGGCGAGCGGGAACTTGAAGAACGTCCATTGGTCGCCCTCGACGATCCACCGCGAGTGCGAACGGCAGCGCCGCGAGCGGCTCGGCGCCGGCGGTGTGGAGCAGTTCGACCCAGAGGTCGACATAGCAGTTGGACTCGGGCCACGCGCGCTCCGCACGGTGAAGGGGATGCCGCGCATAGGTGCTGGCGGTCGAGGTCCCAGAGGCGAAGCTTCACAGGCCGAGCGCCTCGCGCGCAGACGGCGACCACGTGGGGCGGTTGAAGCCGTGTCGCCGATAGAGCGCGAGGGCGATCCGCTCCAGCCCGAAGCCCACGCACGCTGTGTGCGCCATCTGCCCCGTCGGCGGTGCGGATGCCGAAGTGACGACCGAAGTGATCCTGGTGGTAGTTGAGCGAGATGATGGCCGTGGGCCGCTCGTCGCTGCCGATCGGTGTCACGATCTCGAGCTTGAGACGCTGGTCGCGCTGGCTGACCGCGAGCAGTTTCCCGCCGCGTCCGAAAAACGGATCCGAGGCCACGTCCAATCGCGCGTCGAGTCCGAGCGCCGCGGTCAACTGCTCCGCCCGGCCGATCCATGCCTCACGCCACGCCATCACGGACTCGGGATCGGCGGCGCGAACGTGCTCGTGCATGCGGAACATCTGCATCCTGCCCGCATCGTCCGACGGCTCATGGCGGAAACAGTAGGACATGACGTCCACGAGCCGGCCGCCTGCGGGCAAGATTCCCGCGAGGATGGGATAGACGGGATAACACGCCGCTGGCGTCAGCACCACGTCGGCGTGCGGAAGCGCCGCGCTCCAATCCCGGCCTTCCTCGACCGCCTGGAGCAGCTCGCGATGCGCTCCCTCGTCGCCCGTGAAGCTGTGCACCGAGCCGGCGAGATGCGGGAACGACTTGAGGTAGCCGCTCCGTTCGAAGTGTGCTCGGTTGACGATCGGGGGGAAGCGCATCACCTCGGGTGCGTCGTTGGCGCCGGAGGCGGCCACGAACGCGTCGACGCGCTCGACGGTGTCCTCGAACTCGCCGCTACGGCCGTAGACGCCGGGCACTCCGGTCGCGATCAGGAGGCCATGGCGCAGCAGCGCATCCCGGAACTCGCGCTGGGCGCTGAGCACCCCGCTGACGATGCCCGCCACTTCAGTCCTCCTTGTGCACGAGGAGCATCGCGGCGTTGGCCGCGAGGACGCGATCGTTGCTGATCATGAGCGCCGCGCTGTGAGCGTCTCGCAAATGGCGTCCGATCGAGTACGGCGAGTCGCACCGATAGCCGCTGACGCCGCAGACCGCGAGCGCGCGGCCGACGATTTCTGGCGCCATCCGTGCCGCAACGGCCTTGAGGTTGTTCATCCGGATCGTGAAGCCGAGCCCCGCGAGCGCCTCGGGATCGTCCTGATATCGCTCGAAATCGGCGCGCCCGCCGTGGACCGTCGCGCGCATGCTCTCGAGATCGGCAACCGTCTCGGCGAGGCGTAGTGCGCCCGGCGGCACGTCCCCGACGGCGCGGCGGGCCTCGGCGCGGACAAAGGCGCGTGCGCGGCTCACTGCGTCGCTCGTCAGCCCGAGCCACAGCGAAGTCCACAAGACATGCGAGGTCGGGAGCATCGTCTGACTCGCGATCTCGCGCGAAGGGAACCGGAAGGATTTGCGCGACGGCATCCGACCGCCTCCAGGTTGAAGCCAAGGCTTCGTGTTCCCCGCATCCCGAGCGTGTCCCACTCGCCGGTGCGGGTGAGCCGACTGTCCGTCTTTCGGACCAGCACGAGCACCTGATCTGCCGGGACGGCGTCAACATCGCGACGTGCAGTCAGCAGAATGTCGTCCGCCTCCTCGCCGTAGGAAATGACGGGTGCCTGCTTCTTGATGCGGATGCGAATGCCTTCGCGCTCGACCGCGCAGACGCTGCGACGCAGGTCGCCGCCGACGCCGATCTCTGACGTCGCCGACGCGATGAGCCACTGCCGCTCCGCGAGCTCGGCCAGGTAATCGCGAAAGAATTGCGCAGGCAGACCATGACGGACCAGGCACGCTACTTCGATCTGGTGCATCGCGTAGATCATTGCGGTGGACGCACAATACCGCCCGAGCAACTCACAAACCGCCGCAACTTCGCCGATGGTCGCGCCTTCCCCGCCGAGTTTCCTGGGAACGAGGACGCCGAGCATTCGCTCCTCGCGCAGTGCGGCGATGGCCTCGCGTGGGAAGCGCGCTTCGCGGTCGACAGCGTCCGCCGCAGGAGCCGGCAACCGCCCTGCCTATCCGTCGCGCGACTTCAAGCAGGTCGCTCGCTGCCTGCAGTTGGCTCACGCGGTGGCTCCAAGCAGCTCGTCCAGGCAGGACCGAATGGCAGCGATGCTCGCGAAACTGCGCCGCTGCAGCATCCGTTCGGGAAACTCGATCTGGAAGTGATCTTCCAATGCGAGCATCAGATTCACGCTCGCGTGCGAGGTGAGACCAGCCTCGAAGAGATCGCTCTGGTCGTTCAACGTGTCTACTATCCGGAGCCAAACGGCCATGCTCGCGGAGGATGTTGCGGATTGCTTTCGTCTGATCGCTTGTCAGCATCTCAGCGCTCCTGATGGCTGGCGCGCGGCGCGACCTGCGCCACCACGACGGCAGTCGCGTGATCGGCGTGATGGCTCATGCTGAGCGCCAGCGTTTCCATGCCCTGACGCGCGGCAAGGGCTGCGGCCTCACCGTGGAGGACGACCTCGCACCAGCCAGACGCATGCCGCCGCACCTCAATCGAGCGCCAGTCGCCCAAGGGCGTCTCAGGCCGCAGCGCCTTCAGCGTCGCTTCCTTGGCCGCGAACCGCACGGCGAATCGCTCGGCCGCGGCATGTCCAACGCCCGCCCGGCAGTACGTCGGCCTCGAGCGGCGTGAAGACACGCCGCACGTACCGCTCGCCGAAGCGCTCGAGCGATTGGGAAATCTCATTGACACTGATCACGTCGACGCCGACACGAATGGCGGTGGCACTCATACCTTTTGGAAATGTCCGTTTCGAGCTCCAATGGGCGTTGCAAGCAAGTTGCCATGACATCGATGAGACCTAAGACTCGTGCTGACTATGACTTACGACGAACGGCGAGGGTGGGAAGTTGTGTGCAGGTGAAGGACTAAAATCTGCCTATTTCGACCATTCGCGGTGATTTTGGAAGATTTCTGACAAACAAAGAAAAGCGTGCGAACAAAGGATCGCCTTGATGACATGCATTCGTCGTCCCTAAGTGGCCTCCGTGGTGCAGGAGGTTCGCCATCGACAACCACTGGAAAGAGTGGGTGGACCGCGCCGTCCGCCGCTCGATGAACCACGCCTCGCGCTCGGACGTGAGGAGAGTCGACGGCAGCACGAAGATCCAGAATCGGGCTGTAGCAGCAGTCAGCCGGTCCGAAACGTCGCTCACATTCGTCCAGCGACAGCGTTCCGAACATTCGGGACACTTCGCCAATCAGCAGTGTCTGAGGAAGCGGGTCGGCCTGCCGTGAGATCCAGTCCGATCGCCCGGCGGCTTCGCAGAAGGCTTTCCAGAACCGGTGTTCCAGGGCGGGTTCCGCAGCTTGAGAGTGTCGTAGTCGAGGCCGAGCCGCGTCATGACTCCGGGACGGAACGATTCGACAAGGACATCGGCTCGTTCAACCAGGTCCAGGAATTGCGAACGCACGTCGGGACTCTTAAGATTAGATCACCGGTCGCGATGATACCGTGTGAGCCTTGGTCGCTGTGGCGCTGTTGCCGTTGGTGAACGCGGATCATTTTGCGGAGGACACCTGTAGAATGCACGAGCCCTCGAATCTGCGATGGCGCTGTCCCTTGGCGCGGCTCGACCCGCACACGATGACCACCTCGATCGGATCCGGCGGCATGGCATCTGGCATTTCTCGGCAGGCACAAGCTGATAGGAGAAGCATATGAAGCCACGGGCTGGTCGAATCGGACTCACGCTGGCGGTCGCGCTCGTTGCAGTGGCAGCGATGTCCGGTAGGGAAGTATCCGCCCAGTCGAATCCCTATCGCCCTGGAGAGAACTGGGGCAGGCTTCCCGAGGGAAGAACGTTCGGAAACGTGATCGGTGTAGATGTGGACCGCAGCGGCAATGTCTGGGTGTTCGAGCGATGCGGCGGGGACACGTGTGAAGGATCGAAACTGGCGCCCATCCTGCAATTCGACGCATCAGGGAAGCTGTTGAAGAGCTTCGGGGCGGGAATGTTCGCGTTCCCTCATGGTTTTCACGTGGACAGGGTCGGGAACATCTGGGCGACCGACGGCCCAGGGAAGAGCGGGAAAGGCTACCAGGTGTTCAAGTTCAGTCCGGAGGGAAAGGTCCTGCTGACGCTAGGTAAAGCGGGCATTGGCGGGGAGGCGCCAGGCACCTTCATCTACCCATCGGCTGTCGTCGTCGCGCCGAGGGGCGACATCTTCGTCGCCGACGGGCATGGCGCCGATACGAACGGGCGGATCATGAAGTTTTCCCGCGACGGTAAGTTCATCAAGTCATGGGGGCAGAAGGGAACGGGCCGCGGCGAGTTCGGCGGCATGCATGCCATCGCCATGGATTCACAAGGGCGGCTGTTCGTCGGCGACCGCGGTAACAGTCGCATTCAGATTTTCGACCTGGACGGGAGGTTTCTGGAAGAGTGGAAACAGTTTGGCCGTCCGAGCGGCATCTTCATCGACGCCAACGATACCCTTTATGTCGCCGACTCTCAGTCGGACGCAAAGGTGAACCCAAGCTTCCAGAAGGGCATTCGGATCGGCAGCGCCCGCGACGGGATAGTCAAAATGCTCATCCCGGTTCCCGGACCGCAGGACACACCCACCACAACGACCGAAGGCGTGGCCGCTGACACACGTGGCAACGTGTACGGGGCGGAAGCGAATTCCAATAACCTGCGGAAATACACCAGATAGTCGGACGCGCGGGCCAGTCGATCGTCGCAACCTGGACGCCCCAATGCGAATGGCGGGTCCCTGACGTTACACATCTCCCTGGTCGCGGCGTGCTCGCTTCGTCTCTCCGCGCTTCACCTTTGCCGTAATCCGACGCTCGTTCGACCCAGTCGTCGGCTTTGTCTTGCGCCGCCTCTTCAGACGCACCGAGGCCTGCGTGAGCAGTTGCCGCAGCCGCTCGCGCGCGGCGTCTCGGTTAGCCGATTGCGTCCTGTGCTCGCGGCTCTGGATCACCAGCACGCCATCGCCCGTCATCCGGCTGCCGGCCAGCATCGCAAGCCGCTGCTTGACGTGCGCGGGCAGGGAGGATCCGGCAATGTCAACGCGCAGTTCGACTGCGGTCGACACTTTGTTCACGTGCTGGCCGCCCGGACCGGAGGCACGCACGAACCGTTCCTCGATGTCGGTCTGGTGGATAGCGATCTCGTCGGTGATGCGGATCGCGGCGTGACGGCGCGCTTGCGCGATGTCCCGACTAGCCACGATCGACGCGGTCGACGATTACGTGCATGGCACCGAGTGTACCCGCGGCGCGAACGGACCCCTGACGTGGGTAACGATTTGTATGCCGTCTTAAACCACATCGTGATATAGACTCGACCACTTCTCTCGCGTATTCGATGTGGTTGCCGCGCTCCAGCAGTGGGTCGAGAGCGGGGTGTCCCCACTCGCGCGCTGAGCAAACAGAGCGACGAGCAACACCGATGATGCTGCCAACTTCGTATGCGAGCCTCTAAGGGGCTGCGCATTGGTGAAAGGAGACGACCCATGAAGCAAGTGACTTGTCTCGTGGCGGGGTTGATGCTGTTCGCGGTGTTCGCTGCTGCCCAGGCGCCGACGGCGGGGCAGAAACGCGGCCTCGCGGCCAGCCTGCAAACCGCCTACGGTACTCTCAAGGGGAACATGACGCAGGCGGCCGAGAAGATGCCCGAGTCCAGCTACGGCTTCAAGCCGGGTTCCGACCCCGAGCTCCGCACGTATGGACAGTCGATCGGCCACCAGGCCGACAATCAGTTCACCAATTGCGCCCTCATGAAGGGCGTGTCGAACCCAAGCCCTCCCCAGAGCAATGAGAAGAAGACGAGCAAGGCTGAATTGGTTAAGTCGCTCGCCAGCGCGTTCGCGTTCTGCGACGATGCGTTTTCGAAGCTGACCGACCAGGGCGCGCTGCAGCTGGTCAAACAGGGAGAGGGGGAAACCGCGCGCGGCGGTGTGGCCTCGGCCATGCTCTCGCACGGTCTTGAGTCCTACGGCATCGTCGTCGTGTATCTGCGCGCAAATGGCATCGCACCGCCGGCCGCCGGCGGGGGCGGTGGTCGAGGGGGCCGCGGAGGGCAGTAGAGCGACCGCGTCGCCTCAGCACTGACCCTGGAAATTCTGGACCCGGGGAGACTGACGAGAATTCGCGGCAGCTCCTCGGGACAGCCCCACCCAAACGCTACCAGCTCTGACTGTGTACGAGACCTCGGGCGGACCTTCCTGACTTCCTGGCGGCCGTAGACGCGGATCTCTTTCCCGTCGGCGAGCACCACGCGCTCGAGCAGGATGATCTTCCGGCCCTCCGATCAGCCACTTCCGCGTGGCACCTTCATGCCGAGACCGACATCTCCAGGCCCGAGTCGCAGCTGCGGGCGAAGTCACGATATGTCGTGATCGGTGGCGCGGTTCGAGCGGTCGCGGGTTCGAATGCTCCTGTTGGAGCCACTCTGCTTATACGCCCGAAGGTTGAACGGCCCAAGGCCGGGCTGCATTGGGAGGTGGCATCCTCGGTGCAGCATGCGGCGACGGGTACGAACATGCATCAACCGCCGAACCATTCACGGGAGCAGATGCGGCCCGACGTGCGACGCCGGCGATCGATTCGCGCGCCCAGCGTACTCGCGATCGCCGTTGCGATCGCGGTGACGGTCGTGGCCGCGCCTTCGCAGCTTGAGCCGCAAGCCCCCATATTCCGAGAGCGCATCGATCTCGTCAATGTCGGCGTCACGGTTGCGGGGAAGAAACACCAGCTCGTCACCGATCTCCTCGCTCACGATTTCGCCGTCTACGAGGACGACAAGCCGCAGCAAATCTCCGCGTTTGCGTCGGGGGCAGAAACATTGCCGACATTGCACATCGGGGTCCTGCTCGACGTCAGTGGGAGCCAGCAGTTCGATCTCGGATTCACACAGACGGGGGTAATCAAATTCCTGGCGTCGCTGCCCGACGCCGTTGACATTACGTTCATCGACTTCGCGAGCCGTGTGAGAAGCGCTCGCTATGCCCAAAGCGAGTTTCCCCTTCTGGTCGAGCATGTCCGCGCGTTGAGGGCCGAGGGGCAGACGGCGTTGTACGACGCCATCGGTCTCTATCTCGACGGTGCCAGTGAGCAGGACGGCCGAAAGGTCATGGTGCTCTACTCCGATGGAGGCGACACGTCCAGCCGCCTGAACCTCGGCAAGGTGATGAAGATGCTCAAGGCGTCGGACGTCACGGTCTACGCAATCGGATCGTTCGGGAATCTGCCGATATCGATGCAATTCCCTCAGCGAGGGCAGCTCGCGGACATTGCGGAAGCCACGGGGGGGACGGCGTTCTTTCCGTTCAGCGTGAAAGATCTCGATCGCATCTACGAGCAGGTGCTTGGCGAGGTCCGAGGGCAGTACACGATCGGCTACATCTCCACAAACGAGAAGGCCGACGGGGCCTGGCGTAAAGTGAAAGTCAAGATCACCCGCGCCGACGCCAAGGGCCTGCGCGTTCGTGCTCGAAAGGGATACTACGCCTCATCGAAGCCCTGAGCGTCCCTCCTCCCGTGCGCGCCATCCGCCTTCGCTCGGGCTAAATCGCATGCGGGCTACGGCGAGATGGCAGGCTGTCCGGCAGCCCCATCATGGGAGCGTCCCCTTCAGTTCTTTGTACATTCGACGCAGGACAACTTCCCTCTGCGCGGCGAATGCATACAGCTTCGCGTACTGATCGAGCTTGACGGCGGCGACTGCCTGATCTTCACTCGCGCCCCGCGTAATCTCATTTTGGAGTCCGTCTCGTGCTTCCACGAGGATTTGCCGCATGCGGTCGAGCGCCGCTCGAGTCTGCTTCGGATCTTCAGGGATGGGCCCATGACCCGGTATGAAGATGTCGGCGTCGAGCGCCTTCACGGCATCCAGCACCCGAATCCACGAGACGCCGTAGCCCCCTGCCATATTCGGAAATTCTTCGTTGAAGAACACCTCGCTCATGTACACGATCCGGTCTTGGGGAACGAAAAGGATGCTGTCTCCTTTCGTGTGCGCGGAGCCGAAATAGAGAATCTGAAACTCCTTGCCGCCGAGGTGCAACGTCATTCGATCGCGAAACGTCAAGTTGGGCATCCGAGCGCGCTGCTCTTCGTCCGGCAGGCGGCCGCGCTGCATCTGGTCGAGTAAACCGGCGCGGTAGGTTTCATGCCCGATCTTGAACACATCAGCGTAGGCGATATTTCCCTTGCTGAACGGATCGTGAAACACAGAGGAGACGAGATAGCGAACGGGCTGTTTGACGACGCCGGCAATCGCTTGCCGCTCGGCGCGCGCGACCGCTTCCGAGTCCAGAGCGTCGAAGACCACCACGCCCTCGCTCGTGGCGACGACACCGCTATTGAAAAGTCTGCCTTCGTTGTTCGTCGTGAACACGTAATGACCGGGAATGATCTGTCTCAAGCTTCCCGGATTCGCCGCCCGATCAGCGGACGGCGCCTGCGAACCGGTAGCGGTCTGCAACGCAAGCAAGAGCACAATGATGGTTGCAAGCCTGGTCGTCATGAGCGTTATGCTAACGCCAAAGCTCCGGTTCCTCTACCCATGCGAGCTACCAGATCGCTCGGCCTACGCAGGCCGATGCGCGCGCAGGAACGAATGAACCTGCCGCACCGCCAGCGGAATTCGGTCCTTGGGCTCCTTCCACGGGAAAAGGCTTACTTCGGCCTTCGGCGCGAGCATCGCACATTCCATGGCAACAGCGTACGGATGTGCAGGGACCTCGTCTGGCAGGATCAGGACCGGATTCTGGCAGCTCCGTACGAAATCGCGCGTCACCGTGAACACGAAGTCTGGGTCGGTCTCGAACATCCTGGTGACGAATTGGTCAGTCGTCTGCAACGAGATCTCGGGTCGTTTCGCGGTCAACAGTGCACCCCAGGTCTTCCAAAACGCTCCTGGGTACTTCGGGTCGCGCATCTCCGGGCGCCAGCCCACGGGCTGCGCCACCACTGCTGCGGCAATCCGATTCGGTGCGCGCTTCAGAAGACTCCAGATGAAGGGGCCGCCAATGCAGAAGCCCATCACGAAGAACCTGTCGATGCCCAGATGATCCATCAGCCCAAGCTGATCGTCGGCATAGGATTCCCACGGCCGGTTCACTTCAACAGGCCCCGTCGATTGGCCGCTGGGGGCGTTGCGCAGGTCCGCCGTGATACAGCGGTATTCCCCCTGGAACTCCTGGATCGCGTTGAATGGCGAATTGCCAGTGAAGAAGCCGATGGTCGAGTTCAATCCGCCGCCCGGAAGCAGCAACAGAGGGAAGCCGGAACCGGCCTCCTCGTAGTAGATGCGAACCGAGCCTCTCTCGTAGAACTTGCCTCCCTGGCGCGTCTGCTGAGCGAGTACGCGCGGCATGGCGGCCGCTGCCGCAGCCGCAACACCCGCGGCCAATATGCTGCGTCGAGTCGAATCCATAATCAGCGTCCTCCTTGCCTTGTCGATAGTAGTTGCAGTTTGATCCGCAGCGCGCGAGCATCTTAGCGCGGATAGGAAACAAGCTCACACTTCGATCGCGGGGATGGCCATGACAACATTCATGTCGAGATTAAGTGCAGGCATCGTCATTGCGGCCGCCGCCGGCGCCATAGGCGTTGCGCAGCACACGCCGGCGCCGACTGGCTGGTCGGCCAGCAACCACGATGAAAGCGCCAACCGCTACAGCCCGCTGACCCAGATCACGCCGGCCAATGTCGGCACGCTGCAGCGCGCCTGGAGCATCCATCTCAAACCCGCCGGCTACTCCGGCAGGCTGCTCAGAGACGACGCCATTCCCATCGTGATCGGCAACACGATGTATTTCGGGTCGCCGTACGGCGAGGTGATCGCGGTCGACGCGACCTCCGGCGCGGAGAAATGGAGATTTCAGCTGCCGAACAACGACATCCCGGCCAAGCGCGGTATCGCGTACTGGCCGGGCGGGGGCGGCCTTCCCGCGTCGATCGTCTTCGGGTCGAATGCCGGCGCGCTCTACTCGATCAACGCGGCGACCGGTCGCCTTAACGACTGGTTCGGCGACAAGGGCATCGTCAACACCAAGACGCCGGAAGTCATGCAGACCGGCATGAACGTGCCGTACTCGCACTTGTCGTCGCCAACCATCTTCAAGAATCTGATCATCACCGGCGCAGGCACCGGCGAGGGCCCCGGCGGCTCCAACGGCGGCTCAGGCCCCGCCGGCGATACACGCGCGTGGGACGCGACGACGGGCAAGCTGGTGTGGACGTTCCACACCGTGCCGCGTCCGGGCGAATTCGGGTACGACACCTGGGGCGGGGACAGCGCGAAGAACCGGTCCGGCGTCAACGTGTGGGGCCACATGTCGATCGACGAGGCGCGCGGCATTCTCTACATGCCGCTCGGCGCCCCGAACAACGATCGCGTCGGCATCGATCGTCCCGGCGACAACCTGTTCTCGTCGTCAGTGGTCGCGGTCGATGCGAACACCGGCAAGTATCTCTGGCATTTCCAACTCGTGCACCACGATGTCTGGGACTACGACATGCAGTCGGCTCCGCTCGTCGTCGACCTGCAGCGGGGCGGCGCGACGATTCCCGCGCTCCTCGTCGTCAACAAGATGGGGCTGCTGTTCACGCTGAACCGCGTCACCGGCAAGCCGATCTTCGACGTCGTCGAGCGTCCCGTGCCGAAGAGCGACGTGCCCGGCGAGCAGGTGTCGCCGACGCAACCGTTCCCGGTGAAGCCGGAGCCGCTGGCGCAGCTGACGATCTCGCGTGACAACCTTTACAAAGGCGAGCCTCAGCACCAGGCGTTCTGCGAGCGCCTGGTCGACGACAACAACATACAGCTCGGCGGTCCGTACATGCCGATCGGCCGAGACCGCTACAGCATTTCTCCGCCAGGACCGCAGGGGGGCATCAACTACTGGGGACCCGCGTACGATCCCAATCTGCACCTGTTCGTGTCGAACACCACAAACCTCTTCCAGCCGATGCGGCTGGTCCAGCGGCCCGACGGCAGCTGGATCAATGCCGGGGAGCTCGCCGGTCTGCGCCGCTTTGGCGATCCCGACCGGCGTCTGCCGTGCGGCCCGACTCCATGGGGCGAGCTGGTTGCCGTCAACATGGACACGGGCGACATCGCGTATCGCAAGACGCTCGGCGTCTCCGACATGCTGCCGCCGGCCCTCCAGAACACGGGTCGCCCCAGTACCGGCGGCGTGATCCTCACCGCAAGCGGGCTCACGTTCGTCGGCGGCACGGACGATTTCAGGTTCCGCGCGTTCGCCACGGCAACCGGCGACAAGCTGTGGGAGATCAAACTACCGTCATCGATCGAGACCGCGCCAATCACGTACATGGGCGCCGACGGACGACAGTTCGTGACGGTCGTGGCCACGGGGGGCAGCCTGACGGGGTCTGAGGTCACCAACGACGAAATCATCGCCTTCGCGTTGCCGAAGAAGTAGTACGGGCACTGTCGGTCACAGCAACGCGATGGACGGGACTGCGGTCTAAGCTACTATTGAGTCCCGCGCCGCGCACGGGCTGATTCACGCGTGTGAGCGGAACCGTGTAGCACAAGAAAGTCGGGGATGGTCTTCCCGACACCCGCGTTGCAGGGACTAATCGAAGCGATGAACATATGTGGCCCGCGAGCCGGGCGCCGGCTCTCTGTAATCGTTACCCTGCTGTGCTCCTCTGTGTCGGTAGCCTCGGGGCATCAACTCACATCCGCCAGGCAGCCGCGGACAACGGCCGCGCGCCAGCAAAACGGGCAGGGTAACCAGGGGTCGCCTGACAACGGCGACCGCCGCCGGATACGCGCATCCCGACTCGACGACGGCGAGGCGATCATGCTCGACGGGCGGCTGGACGAGCCGGCCTGGGTGCGGGCGGAACCTGCGGGCGACTTTATCCAGATCGATCCCGACAATGGCAGTCCGGCAACAGAGCAGACCGAGGTGCGCATCGTCTTTCACGCCGGCGCGCTGTACATCGGCATCACCTGCTTTGACTCCGATCCCGATGGCTGGATTGCGTATCAACGTCGACGGGACGAAGGATTGCCCTCCGACGACAAGATCCAGATGACGATCGACACATTTCTGGATGCGCGTACCGGCTACTTTTTCGAGATGAATCCCCTGGGCTCGATGGCGGACGCATTGATCGACAAGAACGGCGAGAACAGGGCGTGGGACGGCGTATGGAACGCGCGGGCGTGGCGCAGCGAGATCGGCTGGACGCTCGAAATCGAGCTCCCCTTCCGGACGTTCAACTTCAACCCGGGCAGCGACACCTGGGGCATCAACTTCCAGCGCACCATCCAGCGGAAGAACGAGTCGAGCATCTGGAGCGGCTGGGCGCGCAATCAGGGATTACGGCGGATGACGAACGCCGGCATGGTCACCGGCATCCGGGACGTTACGCAGGGACACGGCCTCGACATCAAGCCGTACGGCGCGTACATCTCGGAGGCCTCTCCCGGTGGCGGCAATGCTCGCATGAAGGGCGAGGGGAGTGCCGGCGTCGACCTCTTCTACAACCCGACGCCGCTGCTGCGCGCCAACTTCACCGTCAACACCGATTTCGCACAAACCGAAGTCGATCAGCGGCAGACCAATCTCACGCGTTATTCGCTGTTCTTCCCCGAGCAGCGCGACTTTTTTCTCGACGGCGCGACGTTCCTCGACTTCGCCAGCAACAATCTCCGCAACAACGACGACCGCGGCGGCAGTACCGACGACCAGGTGATACCGTTCTTCAGCCGGCGCATCGGCCTGAGCACCAATGCGACGCCGCAGCGGATCGACTACGGCACGAAAGTGACCGGCCAGCTCGGCGCACAGGACGTGGGCCTTCTCCACGTGCGCACCGGGGAAGAGGACGAGGAGGGGTTCGCGAGCGAAAACTTCACCGTCGCCCGCGTCAGACGCCGGATGATGGCGCAGTCGTACATCGGGGCCCTGTACACGCGCCGCGACCCGGCCGGCGCCGGTGCCGAGGCGCAACACACCACGGGCCTCGACATGTCGCTTGCCACATCGACATTTCGGGGGGATCAGAACCTCGAGGTCAAGGCGTGGTTCCTGCACGCGACGCGCCCCGACGCGTCGAGCGGTAACTCGGCGTTCGGTGGCACCCTCGAGTACCCGAACGATCTCTGGAACTTTCGTTTCGACACGACCGAGGTTCAGGCCAACTTCGACCCGGCAGTCGGGTTCCTGCGGCGCCAGAACTACCGGCGCTATGCGCCCTGGCTTCGCTTCCGGCCGCGGCCGCGTAACAACCCGCACATCCGGCAGTTCTGGTTCGACGGCACCATCGACATGATGACGGATCTTCGGAACGAGCTGCTGAACCGCGACCTGGAATTCACGCTGTTCGGCATGCAGCTTCAGACCGGTGACTTCGTCGCCTTCACCGCGACCAACCGCCGCGAGCGGCTCGACGCGCCGTTTGCTATCAGCCGCACGATCACGCTGCCGCTTGGCGCGGAGTACGACTACTCGCGCTTCCGCATCAATGGACGGACGGCGGAGCGGCGCATGCTGTCGATCAACGGCCGGTACGAGACGGGCCAGTTCTATTCGGGCACTCGCACGCAGCGGCAGATGAACCTGAACGTCCGTCTGCGCCCAGGTCTCCTCGTCTACCTCACGGGCGAATGGAACAGCCTGAAGCTGGCCGAGGGGGCGTTCTCGACGCGGCTCTACCGCCTCGTCAGCGAAACGCAGCTCAGCCCCTTCATCGCGCTCGTCAACGACGTCCAGTACGACTCGCAGAGTGCCGTGCTCGGTTGGCAATCACGCTTCCGTTGGATCCTGGCGCCCGGCAACGACCTCTACTTCGTCTACACACACAACTGGCTGGACGACCCACTCCTCAATCGGTACGCGACGCTCGACAAGCGGGCCGCATCGAAGATCCTTTATACGTATCGCTTCTGACAATTTCTCGCCCTGCCCACTCCATTTCATCAGGAGGCTTTCATGAGGCACGATCCGTTTCCTCGAGGGATTACCCGTCAGATTTCACGCCGCGGGGCCATCGGGAAGATCAGTGCGGCAGCGGGAATGGCGGTCTTCGCCCCGAGCCTGGCGGCAGAGCAGGCCGCCCCCGCAGCTCAGGGCCCCACTCCGAACGCGGCGCGGGGCGTGCCGCCGAGCGTCATCTCCAACCCGCCGCGTGATTTCACTCCCGGCGCGGGCCCGGTGACGTACCCGGACCCCGACGTCATCACCATCGACCCGGCGTTCGCGACCCTTCGGGTGAACAACACCGGGATCCATCGGCTCTTCACGGGAGGGATGCACGACGAGGGACCTGCGTGGTGCGCTCAGGGGCGGTATCTCGTCTGGAGTGACATCCCGAACGACCGCCAGTTGCGTTGGATCGAGGACGACAACCGGGTCACTGTGTTCCGGCAGCCTTCGAACAACAGCAACGGCAATACGTTCGACCATCAGGGCCGGCAGATCTCATGCGAGCATCGTGGCCGGCGTGTCGTCCGATACGAGCACGATGGCTCCGTCACCGTGATAGCTGAGTTCTTTCAAGGCAAGCACCTGAACTCGCCAAACGACGTCGCCGCCCATCCAGACGGGAGCTATTGGTTCACGGATCCGCCTGCCGGGGCCTCGTTGTATGAGGGAATGCCCGACGCGCCGGGCGGCCTGCGCAATCCAACCGGACTGCTCAACGGGAAAGTCGGCCAGCCCGTCGGGTCCGGTACCCTGAAAGGCGAGTTGACCTCGAACATCTACCGAGCCGATCCCTCCGGTCGCGTGGACATGCTCATCAGCGAGGAGGCGTTTGGCGGAGGGGGCAACGGCATCACGTTCTCCCCCGACTACAAGAAGGTCTACATCGTCAGTCGACAGCTTCCGTGGGTCTTCGACATCGGTTCGGACAGCAAGATCAGCAACCAGAAGCAGTTCTCCGATCTCATGGTCGATGGTGTCAGATGCGCAACCGACGGCATCCGGTGCGATATCTACGGCAACCTGTGGTGCAGCAGCAACGCTGGCGCCAACCTGGGTTACAGCGGCGTGACGGTGTGGTCGCCTGAAGGTAAGCTGCTGGGGCGAATTCGGCTGCCTGAAACGACTGCCAACCTCACGTTCGGCGGCGCCAAACGCAATCGACTGTTCATGACCTCAGGCCAATCGTTGTACGCGCTCTACGTCAACACGCAAGGGGCAGCGCCGGGCTAGTCTCCGGCGAAGCACCACTTGCGCGCCTGGCTCGGGGCCGATGCGCGATGACTCGCGCCGAGGATCAGTTCTCTGTCAACTAGGCCGGAGGCGCCGCCGGAATCGCGCCGAGTTGCTGCATCATCGCGAGCTGGTCGGAGACGCCCCAGTGCTCGCGCGCGCGCCCGTCGTCGTCAAAACGAATGATGTCGATGAGCTGTACATCGACCCGTCTGCCGGTCGGGGACATGCCCATGAACGCGCCCTTGTGGGTCCCGGTCGCCCGCACCCGCGCAACGACCTTGTCGCCGCTCGCAATCACGTCTTCCGGCATCATGCGCAGGTCGGGGAACGCGGTGATATACATTCGAAAGAACGCGATGACACCGTCCTTCGTCGGCGTAAGGCCTGGCAGTTCCTCATGGTCGACGAAATTGTCGCTCAGCAGATTGCCGAAACCGTCGATGTCCCCAGCGTTGATGAGTTCGTACAGGCGTCGCATCGTTGCCGCGTGATCCATCATTCCCTCCGAGGTGGGAGATTGTAGCAGGCGGTATGATCCACGCATGTCGACGACACCCATGCAGACACTTCTGCTCCTGTGTGTACCCTTCCTGTGCGTGGCCGGCTGCACTCCCTCAACAGGCAATCCGAAAGTCCCGGCTGGTGCCACCAGCTCCGGTGGCAAGCATGCGGTCATCGAAACCGATAAAGGCGTGATCGAGATGGAATTCTTCGACGCGGACGCCCCGAAAGCTGTCGAGAATTTCAGGTTGCTGGCCGAGCACGGCTACTACGATGGCCTGACGTTCCACCGTGTCGTGAAAGGCTTCATGATCCAGGGCGGCGATCCCTCCGGCGACGGCACCGGCGGACAGAGTGCGTGGGGAGATGCCTTCGCTGACGAGATCAACCCGCAGTCGGCACTCTACAGCGGCGGCTACCGGCGCGGCTTCGTGGCGATGGCCAACGCGGGCCCCAATACCAATGGCAGTCAGTTCTTCATTCTTCAGGAGGATTATCCGCTCCCGCCCAATTACGTGATTTTCGCGAGGGTCACAGGAGGTCTCGAGGTGGTCGACGCACTCGCCAACACGCCGACAACCATGGGCCCCGGTGGCGAAGTGAGCCAGCCCGTTGCACCGCTCACGATGAAGAAGGTCACGATTCGTCCCTGATCGGTAACGCGCTTCGGGCCCTCAGTGTTCCATTCACCACGTTCCGTAAGTGGCGGTGCGGGAGACCGGCCTGATGTGGGCGAACATGCTGCGGGTGTTCCAGGTCGGGAAGGCTCGTACCAGCGACGGGTGCCCGTCGAGTTGGATGCGGCCCTCGCGGGTGGCTTGAGTCCACGTGAGCTGGCCGGCGTGCCATTTGACGAAGGCTTCGGTCTCCGAGCTCGATGAGTAGCCAGTAGCGCTCACGGCGCGAGCGGCCGGTGAAGTCGAAACGGATGACGACGCGTCGATCCGGGAGCGGTCTGGCGAGCGGTCTATCGCGACTTCGTTCGCGACGCTCCCGACGAGCTCGGCACGGTCGTGAGGTTCGGCGCTGCGCCGCGCCGCTACCGGTCATCCCCGAGGATCTGCACTGGCGGCCGGTGATAATGGTCGGTACCTGTTATGCCGGGCCGATCGAAGACGGTGAGCAAGTGCTGCGCGCGCTCCGCACATTCCGAACTCCGCTTCTCGATCTGGTCGGGCCCACGCCGTACGTGGGGTTCCAGAGCGCGCTCGACTCGACCGTCATGCACGGTTGGAACTACTACTGGAAGTCCACGCACTTGCCCGAGCTCCGCGACGACCTCATCGACGTGATCGCCGAGCACGCGTTCTCCTGCTCGTCGCCGCGATCGTACGTGGCGATGTTCCATCTGAAGGGGGCGGTGAGGCGAGTGGCCGAGGGCGCAACGGCGTTCGGGAACCGCCAGGCGTCGCACGCGATCACCCTCGATGGTGTGTGGCGGCCCGGCGAGGACTTCGGCGACCGGGACACTGCCTGGGGGAGAGAGTTCTTTGCTGCGCTCCGGCGCTTCCGCGAAGGCGTGTACGTCAACTTCCTCGGTGGCGACGAAGATCCCGGCCGCGTCCGCGAGGCGTACGGCGATTCCGTCTACGATCGGCTGGTGGACGTGAAGACCACGTACGATCCCGACAACGTCTTCCACTACAACCAGAACATCCGCCCGACGGATCGCACACCAACCTTCATGAGGAGCGTGCCTTGAGCGAGCCCACCGACGACTTCGCCACGATGTTCGAGGCTTCGATCCAGGCGAAGCGCATCGAGAAAGGCCAGACCATCAGGGGCACCATCGTCGCGATTGGCCCGGAGGTGGCGCTCGTCGACGTCGGGGGCAAGAGCGAAGCCACGATCGACGTCGGCGAACTGAAGGACGACGAGGGCGATCTCGACGTCGCTGTTGGCGACCACATTGAGGCCATCGTCGTGTCGACCGCGGGAGGGCTGACCCTCTCGCGGAAACTGGCGCGACGGGCCGCGACCGAACGGCAGCTCGAAGACGCGTTTCACACCGGTCTTCCCGTGGAAGGCAAGGTCGAAAGGTCGGTGAAAGGCGGGTACGAGGTGCGGATAGGCCGACAGCGCGCCTTCTGCCCCATCTCTCAGATTGACACCCTGCGGACGGACGCATCGGCGCACGAAGGTCGCGTCTACGAGTTCCGGATCATCGAGTACAAGGAAGGCGGCAAGAACGTGGTCGTTTCGCGCCGTGCTCTGCTCGAGGCGCAGCAGCGGGCGAGCGCCGCTGAGGTACGGCGATCGATTGTCGCTGGCGCAGTGATAACCGGGCGTGTCGCCTCGGTGCGCGACTTTGGCGCGTTCATCGATCTCGGTGGCGGTGTGCAGGGCTTGCTGCACGTATCTGAGATGGGCTGGTCCCGTGTATCGGACCCGTCGCGGATGGTCAAGCCGGGTGACGAGATCACCGTGAAGGTCCTGCGTGTTGACGACGACAAGCAGAAGATCTCCCTCGGTCTGAAGCAGCTCAGCGAGGATCCATGGTCGAGAGTCCACGAAACATACGAGATTGGCCAGGTGTGCACGGGACGCGTCACGCGCCTCGCCGACTTCGGAGCGTTCGTCGAGCTCGAGCCGGGGGTCGAAGGGCTGGCGCACGCCTCCACGTTTGCGCCGACGGGGCGATCGGCAGGATGGTCCACGCAGGTCCCGGCGGGCATGACGGGGGCATTCGAGATCCTGAGCATCGACCTCGAGAAGAAACGGATTGGCGTCGCGCTTGTTCCGGAAGGGTCGGCGCGGAGCCGCAGCACGGGGGACGCGCAGGAGGCCGCCGAAGTGCGCGAATACGCCGAGCGCGGGGATGCCGCGCCGAGAGAGGGTTTCGGATCGCTCGCCGACAAACTCCGCGGCGCGCTCAAGCCGCGCGAGGACTAGGTCGTCGCCGGATTGCCTCACGGAAGGGGCTTGCGAAGAATCGTAACGATCTCTTCTCCCCCAATCGCCGTATCCGCGACGGTGAGCCCAACTAAAGCGTATCCTGCGGCTGTCGCTTGCGCGATTTCCTTTTGGAGCGTTGACGTCCTCTTTGTTGCAAGCAGACGGTATTCGTATTTCGTTGGCTGTTCGGCTGTCATGTCGCGCTCGAGCACGATGACAACTTCTTTGCCGCCAAATGTGCTTTTGAAAACCGTTTGGCCTTTGTACTCGAAACCAGCATTGGCGGCATCCTGCATTTCCTTTTGCATGGTTGACGTCCTCGTGGTCGCGAGCAGCCTATAGATGAACGAGGGCACACCGTCGGGAACTCGTGTCATGAGGACCACGACTTCGGACCCTCCAAATGACGTGTCGCCACCCATCACCGTCGCGAACCTGTACCCTGCCTCGGCGGCTTCGTTCATTTCGTGTTGCATGGTGGAGGTCTTGTTGGTGGCGAGGACGCGGACATCATCCTGCGCGTACGCGGGGGATCCCAGAACGGCGATCAACAAAGGTAAGCACGCTCTTCGCATCATGTTTCTCCTGAGCCGGAGTGCACAAACGGTCAGGATCATCTGGTCAGCTTATCGACCTGTAGGGCCGCGTGCTTCAACGAACAACGGCCCGATGGCGAGCTTCGACTGACCAGACCAAAAAGTGGATAATCCGCACATGCGCAACTGCTTCCGAATTCTCGTTACCGTGTCGCTTCTGACGGCTGGTGTTCGGGCGCAGAACCCGACGCCGACGACGATTCCGAATGGTCTGCCGGAGTGGGCCTTCAACATTCCTGACAAGGTGCAGCCGCCCGAACCGCGCGTGCCGGCGACCGTGCGTGCCCCGGGCAGCAGCAAGGAATACGAGGCGACCGCAATCGCCGGCAACGCGAATCCTCCCGACTGGTTTCCCGACGAACATCCCGCCGCGCCGCGCAGCGTGAAGGGTCCGATGCCGAATGCGTGCGGCTCCTGCCACCTGATGTCGGGCCAGGGGCATCCGGAATCCGCGGACATCGCAGGCATGCCGGCCGCCTACATCATTCGGCAGATGCAGTACTTCAAGAGTGGTGCGCGGAAAGAAGACGCGCGCATGGGGCCGATCGCTCGCGCGGTCTCAGATGAGGACGTGCGCGAGGCGGCGGAGTATTTCGCCATGGTCAAGCCCGCGCCATTCGTGAAAGTGATCGAGACTGCGACGCCGCCAAAGACCTACATCAGCGCTGATGCGCGGCATCGACGCATTCATCCGGACGGCGGGACCGAGCCAATCGGACGCCGCATCATCCAGATTCCGGAAGACCCGATGCGGACGACGATCCGCGATCCTCACTCAGGGTTCATCGCCTACGTGCCGCCCGGCAGCATCGCGAAGGGCGCCGCTCTCGCGAAGACAGGCGGCGGGGGCAAAACGATCCAGTGCGCGATCTGCCACGGCGATGCGCTCACTGGGCTCGGCGAAGTGCCGCGCATTGCGGGCCTTCAGCCGGTGTACATTGCGCGGCAGCTCATCACGATGCAGAACGGCACGAGTGCCGGCGCCAATGCGGCGCTGATGAAGAAGGCCGTCGAGAAGCTGTCGGAAGATGAGATCATCGCGCTCTCGGCGTACCTGGGGTCGCTTCCGCCTCGTTAAGCGCGCGACGACGTACGGTTATGAAACCGGGCTAGGGACGTCTCGGCATTGCCCGCTTTCCGTCCACGACAGGCGGAAAGTCCTTCACCTCGTCATACGCTTCGGTGATGAAGCGGTCCTTGCTCTGCTGCGTGTCGCCCTGCGTCGTCTCGTCATACGGCGCCGTCAGGTTCGCTGCCAGAACCTCCTTCAGCGACTTGCCCTGCTCGCGCAGCGTCTTCACCTTGGCCATGATGTCGACCAGCATGGCGCGATACGGCAGAAGATCCTTCTTCTTGACCAGCGTGCCGTGGCCGGGAATGAGCGTCGTGTCCGGACCGGAAATCTTCTCGAATGAGGTCAATCGCATCGAGCATGCCTTTGATCGAGCCGCCATTGGTCTGATCGGCGAACGGATAGCCGAAGTTGCGGTAGAAATCCTCGATGTAGATCACATTGGCGTTGCGGAAGCGGACGATGGTGTCGCCTGCAGTGTGGGACGGCATCATCGGGATGAAGTCGACGGTCTCACCATTCATATTGAAGGTCACCGCCGGCTGGCCGCGCGTGGCGGGGTTATAGCTGTAGGTCACCACCGGGACGCCGGCCATATCCGGCGCAGGCGCCGCCTGGCCGTTGGCGCGCGGCGGCGGACGCAGCATTTCATTCCGCAGATTCTCCTGCGCGTAGATCAACGCCCCCTGCTTGGCGAAGAAGGCGTTGGCGCCCGTGTGGTCGCCATGAATATGCGTATTGACCAGAACCCTGATGGGCCCGTTGGTGAATGACCGGATCGCCGCCAGTGTCTTGTCGGCCACCTGTCGGTTCTGCGTATCCACCAGCAGGACGCCATCCGGTCCGAACAGCGCCATGGCCCTGCCGCCGGACGCGTCGGGGTGTGCTGGATCAAGGCCTTGCGAACCATGCAGCACGAACAGATTCGGCGACATCTTCTCCGTCACCTTGATCTCGATCTTGTCCCAGGGTGTCGTGTAGCCGGCGAGGAAACGTGTACGGACCCTTTCCCGTTGGGATGACGATGATGGGATAGCCCGTGCTCTGCGCCCACACCATTGTGGGCATAGCTCCCAGGGCGACCACACTCATTAACAACAACGCGCGGCTTTTCATGATTCGCTCCTTGCGCGGTAAGAAAGCTTAGCCGGGATTCAGTACGTGAAGAAATAGATGGCGCCGGAATCGGTCACCGAGTTATCCATCCCGTCACCGTTCGCCCCCCTGGTTCCCCCGTCTTCTGAGCGCGCGCCGACGGCCAGCGTGCCAGTTCTGCTGAGCGCGACGCCGCTACCGAACTCGTCGAATGCTTCGGCGTTCGAGGCCTTCACGTATGACTGAAACGTCCAGGTCGCACCGGCCCGGGTAAAAACGTACAAGGCGCCCGATTCGCCCGCGGAATTGTCATCCTGCCTGCCATTGATGCCCTTGGCGCCGCCGTCTTCGTTGGGAGCGGACACCGCCAGCGTGTTCCCGTCACCACTCAACGCGAGGCGCACACCAAACCAGTCCTCGATCCCGGAATTCGAGGCCTTGAACGACGCCTGCTGGGACCACGTGCCGCCCGAACGGACGAACACGTACGCTGCGCCGACCGAGATGTCGTCAAGCGTGCCGATTCTTCCCGAATGGCCGGTTTCCACCGTGTTGATGCCTGTCGTCAGGCTGTCTTCATCGGGCGCTCCGGCCGCCACCGTGTTGCCGTCATCGCTGATTGCAACCCATGCTCCGAGTGAGTCGGCCCGGTCCTGGGTTGACGCCTTCAGATAGGCCTGCCGCGACCAAGACGAGCCACTTCGTGTGAAGACCAGGACGGCGCCCGTTCCAGGCGCGTTGTTGTCCTCCGGACCGTTGATGACGTTGGAGGAACCGGCTTCGTCGTACGAACCAATCGCCAGGGTGTTGCCATCGGCGCTCAGTCCCACGGAATAGCCAAAGAGGTCATTGGCATCGGCCCCGTTGGGACTGGACGACTTGATATAGGCCTGCTGCGTCCAGCGGCTGCCGGTGCGAACGAACACGTACACGGCTCCGGCGCTGCTGGCCGAGTTGTCCGCCTGGTTTCCGTTGATTCTGGCATCCGCGCTGTCTTCGGCGATCGCCCCAGCCGCCAGCGTGTTTCCGTCGTCACTGAGAGCCAGGGAGAACCCGAACTGGTCGCCATCCTCCGCCTCGCCCGTGTTCGATGCTTTGAGATAGGCCTGCTGGGACCAGACGGCGCCAGTACGAGCGAACACGTAAACGGCACCAGATTGTTCGATCGAATTGTCGGCCTGGTCGCCATTGACTCCGATTGCCCGACTGTCCTCGAAGTATGCCGACACAGCCAGAGTGTTGCCGTCTGCACTGAGGGCGACCAGGCTTCCGAATTGGTCGTTGATGCCGGGATTCGAGGCTTTCAAATAGGCCTGCTGCACCCAGCGATCGCCCTGACGCGCGAAGACGTACACGGCCCCTGAGCTGACGGCGGACGCATCCGCCTGATTGCCGTTGATGCCGGCGGCCGCACTGCTTTCCGCCCGCGCGCCCACCGCCAGTGTGTTGCCGTCTCCACTCAGAGCCACGGCATCGCCAAACTGGGCCCGTTCGCTCGGGTTGGAGGCCTTGATGTAGCCAACCTGCTTCAACGGAAACGTGGCCGACGGCTGGACGATGGGCCCTGGAATGGGAGCAGGGGTTTGGGGTCCTTGCCTCGCACGCTGCGACTGCGCCCTGGTGTCCGTGGTGATGCCGTTCACCACCACGGATACCGCGAGGGCAAGAGAAAGGAGGCGACCGTGCGGATGGGTCATGATAGACGCGTATCAATTGTAGTGAAGTATTAATGCCATTGACCGGATCGGCCGTGTGGAGGACATCATGAGAGCCCGCATTGTGGTTGCTGCGATAAGCGCGTTGCTGTTGCCCACCGCCGCCCATGCCGCCGAGATCAAAGTCCTCTCGACGCAGGCGGTCGAGGGAGCCTATCGGGAGCTGGTGGTGCAGTTCGAAAAGGCGTCGGGGCACAAGGTCACGACGACTTTCGCGGGGACGCTCGACGCGCAGAAGCGGATTGCCGCCGGCGAATCCTACGACCTGATCATCATGGCGGCCGCGGCGATCGACGACCTCGTCAAGGCCGGCAAGGTCGTGCCAGGCAGTCGGGTCGATCTCGCCAGTTCGGGCGTCGGGGTGGCCGTGCGCGCCGGCGCGCCGAGGCCAGACATTCACTCTACAGAGGCCCTGACGAAGACGCTGCTCGCGGCCAAATCGATCGGCTACTCGAGTGGTCCAAGCGGCGTGTACCTCACGGGCTTGTTCCGCAGGCTGGGCATTGCGGACCAGATCAAGTCGAAGCTGAAGCAGACGCCCTCCGGTGTGTTTGTCGGCAGCATTATCGCCAGCGGGGAGGTCGAGATCGGTTTCCAGCAGGTGAGCGAGCTGGCTCATTACGCCGGCGTCGACTACGTAGGGCCGTTACCGGCCGACATCCAGAACGTCACGGTCTTCTCGAGCGGGATGCACATTGGCGCGAAATCGGTCGATGCTGCCAGGGCGTGGATCACGTTCCTGACATCCCCGGCGGCCGCGGCGGTGTTCAAGAGCAAGAGCATGGAGCCTGCCGCCGTCCGACGCCCGGCGTAGGCCTGGCGGGACGTGGAAGTAATAAGGTTTCCGGACTGCGAAGTACTCTGCACCGGTTGCCAGCGGTTTGCCAACGATGCCGGAGCGTATAAGGCTGTCCGACGGTGTCGTCTGGCTGCAGAAGTACTTGCCACACGATGAGCAGCAGGCGCTCGCGGCGCGCTGCCGCGAATTCATCGACGGGCCGGCAGGCGGATACGTGCCGACCGTTCGTGGCGGCGGAAAGATGCGAGTTCGCATGTTGTGCCTCGGCCGGCACTGGAATCCGCTCACATACAAGTACGAGGCAACCCGCGCGGATTACGACGGTGCAGCCGTGCCGCCCGTTCCGAACGACTTCGTCGAGCTGGCCGCGAGGATCGCCCGCGACGCAGGCTTCGCTTTTCTACCGGGCATCTGCCTCATCAACTGGTACGGACCTGATGGCCGCATGGGTCTCCATCAGGACAAGGACGAGAGTCCCGAATCGCTGAGCGCAGGACTGCCGGTCGTCTCGATTTCGCTCGGTGATACAGCGCGGTTCCTCTTCGGGGGATCGCGGCGGCGCGACCCGGTGCAGACGATCCTGCTCGAGTCCGGCGACGCATTCGTGTTCGGTGGACCGGCGCGGCTTCGCTATCACGGCGTGTCGCGGATCGTTCCAGGCACCGCACCACCAGGGTTCGGTATGGCTGGACGGTTCAATCTGACGTTCCGGCAGTACTAGACAGCAATCAACCCACCTGACGTTTGACTGGCGCTTCGGCTTGAGATGACTGAGCCGAATCGTGTCGACTTCTCAGCAGGACCTGCGCGGCCCGATGGCACAAGCCCTGAAGCACACGGTGGAGAGGGGAGGAAGGGAAAAAGGGGAATATGTATGTACCGCGCAGCAGTGATAGTCACCTGTGCCCTGCTCTTTCCCGCGGCGGTAGCGGCGCAGCAGCCCTGCACGACGGATGCGCAGCAAGTAGTGAACGAACTGTACCGCCATATGCTCGAGCGGCAGCCCGACGCCGCCAGCACCAGCTGGGTGCGCCAACTCAGAAGCGGTCGAATGACAGTTCGCGATGTGGTGCTGGCCATCGCGTCATCGCCCGAGTACACGCAACGATTCATGTATCCCGAAGCCGGTGGAAGAATGTCGTACAGAGATTCGGTGGCGAATATGTACCGGCACATCCTCGGGCGCCAGCCGGATCCTGAGGGGCTGCGGGATTACGTGCGGCTTGCTCAGCAGAGCGGCCCTGAGGCCGTTGTCGATCGCCTCGTCGCGTCGAGAGAGTACAGTCAGCGGTTTGGCGCCTGGGGCGTTCCCGGCTCGGGTGGGCTTCGATACTGTCCGCCGAACAGGAGGAGTCAGAACAGCGTTCGCGGGGAGCAGCTGTTCCACGCGACGTACCGCGACAACGGCGGCTGGATCGAAGCTGATGAACGGCTCGACGCTGTGACGACGTTCAACCGGCTCGACCTGACAGAACGACTACGGACTGTCCCGGGATCAGTTCTGGCGGTCGTAGCCGATTGAACGTGGGATCAGCACGTTGCCGGCGCCGGGACCGACCGTCGTGGTCGAAGCGTGGGAGAGATGGATGGACACGGGTATCGACGTCCAGGCCCGGGACCTGTTGTTTTTCGAGGCGACCGGCACAATCCGGCTCGGCGACGACGACGCCCGCGACGTTGCGACGCCGGACGGCGCGCCGAGGGGCAATCGGAGCCTTGATGTGCAGATGCTGACCGAGAGAGGTGGCGCGCTCATCGGCCGCATCGGACACAGCCCGCCCTTTTTCGTCGGCAGCAATGGTCTGGTTGTGGCGCCGACGATCGGACGTCTGTATCTCGGTGTGAATGACGATGACTTCCGCGACAATGTCGGAGCTTTCGAGGTGACGATTACGATTCAATGAGCCGGGATCGGGGATCGGGGATCGGGGATCGCGGGATCCGGGCGGCGGGATTGTGCTATTTCCCGCCGCGGCTCTTGATTCCCTGCGCCAGCATCTCGACCTTGAAAACTGTTCCGCCACCCACGATGTACAGCGTCTTCATATCAGGACCGGCGAAGGCCAGGTTCTGCGGTCTTCTCGACGGCGTAATGGAGCCCAAGTACGCGCCCTGCGAAGTGAACACCTGAATCTTCCCGGCGGCCGCCGTGTACAGCCGACCCTGAGTATCGACCGTGAAACCGTCTCCTCCTCCGACGATTTTGCCGTCCGTCACGGGCAGGCCTTCATACTTGGCGAAGTTGCGGCGATTCGTCAGCGTGCCGTCGTTCTGGACATCAAACGCGAGCACATAGCCAGTGCCACCGCTGTTGACGTAGAGAATCTTCTCATCGGGGCTGAGAGACACCCCATTGGGAGCTCACGTTGTCTACCACCTTGATGACCTTGCCTCCGCCCGGTGGAAGATAGTAGACGGCCGGCGGCAGGGAAGGATTCGGCGCGTTGGCCGGATCGGTGAAATAGACGCCGCCTTTCTTGTCGGCGATGAGATCGTTCGGGCGAACGAAAGGCTTCCCGTCGAAATTATCGGCAAGCATCGCTTCACTGCCCTTGGGATAAACCACTCTGACGCCCACCTTACCCGGAGCCGTCGTCGCACCAATCAGCCGGCCCCTGGGCCCCAGGTCAAGCCGTTCGGACCGCCGGCAAGAGCGGCATCCACGAAGACGGATTCCTTCCCGTCCCTCTCGACCTTGGCAACGCGGGCCAGGATGGTTTCGCAGAAAACCATAGTCCCGTCAGGCAAGGCGATCGGCCCTTCCGTCCCTTGCAACGTAACCCCGGGGTCGCCGTGTCCAGGAACGTTTGCGATGACGACTTCGATCTTCGTGCCGCCTCTGATGACGCCAGGGATATCTTCCGCAACAGTGTCGGTAGGCGGCACCTCCGGAGTTCTCACCTGGCCTTGTCCCTGGCTCAATGCTGCTGCAGAACCGAAAAGGGATACTGCCGCAAGGATCATTGGTGTCCATCTCATGGACTGCGCCCTCCAGTGCCTCAGGCTATACGCTCGGCTCGTCTCACTGTCAAGGCTCGCGCATCCCTGTGCGATGAACGCCAGTCCACGACCGGCTGTCGCGCTCCCGCGTTGAAAGTCTGGAAACACGTCGCCTGGGTGACAAGCGGCCTGATCCTCGCAGGGCCAGACTCGCCAGTCTTCCGACTGCTACACCGGCACGGAGTCGGAGAATGCCGAACCGTCGAATACCAGAAATGTGTGCAGCTCACGTCTGCGTGGGCATCCGCCTTGCGTTTCCGGTGCTGAGTTACCTGGCCTTTCCCTGATTTGCATCCGTCCGACTTCTTGCAAGACCGCACTGCGCTGACTTTAGTCTGGTCACCTGCAGGTTTGCGCATGCAAGGAAGCGCGATGCCTTGATGGGGGACTGTCGTTGACCTGACAGCATGATGCTGATCGCAATCCTCGTCGTGGCTATCACCCAGAGTGCGGCTCCGCCCGTCACGACAGTGGCGCAGGGAGCATACAGCGGCATCAGCGACGCCTCCGAGGTCGTGGTCCGGTCGCCAGCGGAATGGGACGCACTGTGGAAGGCACACGCGGGCCTGCAGCCGATTCCAGCGGTGGCTTTCTCTCAAGAGTTCATCGCCGCGGTCTTTCTGGGGACACGACGCTCTGGAGGATTCGGCGCCGAGATCGTTGGAACGCGGCGCGAAGCGGCCGCGCTGGTGATCGAATACAGAGAGCGCGTGCCGGCCGCGAGCGACATCGTCACCCAGGCCCTCACGTCGCCGTTTCACATTGTGAAAGTACCTCGATTCGACGGCCCGATCCGTTTCAGAAAGATCAAATAGATGAAGAGAATCCTGACCGCACTGGTCCTCGTCCTCGCCGTAGTTGTCAGCCGTGGCTCGATTGTAGAGACGCAGAGCCCTGTGGCGGAGTTCGTCGCCGGTGAAGTCCTCATTCAGTTCCAGCCAGGCACCACGGCCGCGGACCGAGCCGATGCGCGGAGCTGGGTGGGCGCACTCCGGCGGGAACTGCTCCGTGGAAACGGCACTGGGGAGCTCGAGGTAGCCCGCGTCCCCCCCGGACGCGCTGTGCAGCAGGCTGTCGCGCTCCTGCGGCAGCATCCCTCGGTGCGGAACGCGGAACCCAACTGGATTTATCGTCATCACACGACGTCCGACGACAACTATTACACGACGGGACTACTGTGGGGCATGTACGGCGACGTCACGCAACCCGCTAATCAGTTCGGCAGTCAGGCGGGCGAAGCATGGGCCGCGGACAATGTCGGGAGCGCGTCGGTCGCCGTCGGAGTCATCGACGAGGGCATCGATTTCAATCACCCGGATCTGGCCGCGAACATCTGGACGAACCCGGTGGAGGCGACCGGCCAGCCCGGTGTCGACGATGACCACAACGGCTATATCGACGACCTGCACGGTTGGGACTTCTCGCAGAACAACAATTCCATCTACGACGGCGCGCCCGGCAACGATACCGACGCGCACGGCACGCATGTCAGCGGAACGATCGGGGGCCTCGGCGGCAACACCGAGGGCGTGGCCGGCGTCACCTGGAACGTCACGCTTATTTCAGCAAAGTTTCTGGGACCGAATGGCGGCACACTCGCCAACGCGATCAAAGCGATCGACTACATCACGGATCTGAAGGCCCGGCATGAGTTGAACATCGTCGCGACCAACAACTCGTGGGGTGGGGGAGGCTTTTCGCAGGGGCTGCTCGATGCAATCGTGCGCGGCGCAAACGCCGGGATCCTGTTCATCGCAGCGGCGGGGAATGGCAACAATGCCGGCATCGGCATCAACAACGACAGCACGCCGCACTATCCCTCGAGTTACAACACCACCGCGGGCGCGGGTTACGATGCGGTGATCTCCGTCGCATCGATTACCAGCACCGGGGCGAAATCGAGCTTTTCCAACTACGGGAAAACGTCTGTCGATCTGGGCGCCCCTGGCAGCGGCGTGTGGTCGACCACTCCCAACAATACGTACAGCTCATACAGCGGCACCTCGATGGCGACGCCGCACGTCACGGGCGCGGTGGCAATGTACGCATCGCTCAATCCGACCGCGACGGCATTGGCTATCAAGACCGCCATCCTGAACTCGGCGATCGCGACGCCCACCTCGTCGCTGGCCAATATCACGGCAACCGGAGGGCGCCTCAATATCGGCGAGTTTGCCGGGGCGCCGCCTCCGTTGCCCCCGGGGAACGCCCCGAGCGATCTTGCTGCGACGCCGGTCTCGTCCAGCCAGATCTATCTCGCCTGGACGAACAACTCCACCGATGAGGACCACGTGGATGGATTCGAAATCCATCGATGCCAGGGCGCCCAGTGCGCGAACTTCGCCGTAGTCGCGACCGTCGCCGCCAACGCGGTCAACTACAGCAACACTGGCCTGTCGGCGAATACGCTGTACAGCTACGAAGTACGGGCGTACAGACAGCGGAGGTACGTCGGGGTTCTCGAACATCGCGCAGGCAACAACCCCGCAGCCACAGGGGCCGCCCGCCGCACCGACGAGCCTGGCGGTGACGGCCGTTCCGGGGGCGGGGATCAGCCTCGCGTGGAACGACAACTCGACAAACGAGAACGGCTTCCGAATCGAACGATGCCCTGGGGCGTCGTGCACGAACTTCGCGGAGATTGCGCAAACCGGCGCCAATGTCACCACGTATCAGGACGCGACCGGCATCCCAGGCCGTTGGTACCGATACCGTGTGCGTGCGTTCAATGGGCAGGGCAATTCGGCGTACTCAAACATCGCACGCACGAAGGCACCCTGACGTGACGGCCTAATCGGCTTCCGCGAAGAAATCCGTCCTGGTCCACGGCGAAGCCTCGAGCGGCAACCATTGCTCGGGGTTCGCCGTGGCGCTGCACCCAATTGCTCCGCCGGTCCCGTCGCTCATATAATCCACAGCGAATTGGCCTGACTGGGATGTCGGCCCTGCCGCCGTCAGCACGAGCGAGGCTGCGCCTCAGACCGCCGAACTTGTGAGACGAGTGTTTGGCTCCGCCTCGCTAGTGTCCCGACCGAACCGTGGTGATCCACTTACTTGCCACGGATCGGCAATTGTGATCTAACACGATGGATGAAATCCTCATCCAAACGTCCGCGCTTTCCCGGCCTCCGGTTGAGTGCCACGGATCGCCAGACCCTCGCCACGCAGACGCGCGATGGGCGCGCGGTGTCGGCGCGCACGTGGAAGCGCATCCGGATCCTGGAGCTCCTGCACAATCAATGGCCGCTCGGCGACGTCGCAGCGGCCGTCGGCACGTATCGTCGCGAAGTACGGCGCGTCGGCTGGCGGTATCTCGAGCACGGCGTGCTGGCGGCCCTGAGCGACGATCCTCGGCCGAAGCTGCCCAAACTGCTGGATACGCGGCAAGCAGGCGGCGATTGTCGCGATGGTCTGTGGGCCGCCGCCCGCTGGTTATGCGCGGTGGACGGTCCGCGTGACCACCGCGGAGAGCCAAGCGGCGAGGGATCGTGGCGGACGTGGGCCGCGAGACGGTGCGCCAAGTGCTGGCCCACCACGCGCTGAAGCCGTGGCGGAAAAAAAATGTGGTGCGTCCCCACGCTGGACGCTGAGTACATCGAGCGCATGGAGGACGTGCTGAACGTGCTCGCCCGTCCCTACGATGCCCGAGAGCCGGTCGTGGCGTTCGATGAACGCCCCGTCGCGCTGCGTGGCGCGAGCCGACCGGGCCGGCCCATGGCCGCCGGGCCGGATCGCTCGCGAGGATTACGAGTACGTGCGGACACGGCACCGCGAACATCTACTGCATCGTCGAGCCCAAGGCGGGGCGGCACTTGACGCACGCGACACGGGACCGGAAAGCGCCTCGCTTCGTCGCCGCCGTGCAGCGGATCGCGCGTTCTGCACGGGCCAGGGGCCTTGATCCGCGGGCTGGGACCCGTGCACGGCGCGGCGCTGTGGGCGCGGTTTACGCCGCACTACACACCCAAGCACGGCAGCTGGTTGAACCCGGCCGAGATCGAGGCCAGTCTCTGGTCCCGGGAATGTCACGGTCGGGATCGCGTCGCCACATTCGAAGCCCTTCGTCAGCGCACGCGCGCATGGACCGCGCGTGCCGACCGCACGCGGCGGACAATCACCTGGCGATTCACCACCGCGAACGCGCGGCGAGTCTTTCGCTACAAACGGCGGAGCACTAAATTGCGGTCGGGGCACTAGTGGCAGTATCTTCTGGCCCGCACTCCGTGCGGGCGTAGACGTCTTGGATGGCGCGTTCAAACTTGGCCTCATTCGTAAGGAATCTGACCATTCAAGACGTCTAGGAGCGGGATGCAAGAAGTTGTGAGGAGCGATCATGACTAGAAAAACCAGCAGACGCGAGTTCGTGCAGGTTGCCGGCCTGGCTGCGCCAGGATTAATGGCGGCGACCCTTCCGCAGGCAGTCGCCCAGGCTCAGTCCCAGGCGCGATCTGCGCCGAGCACGATGGGCGCACGTTTCCGCGCACTGCTCAACGGACCGGAGCCGTTGATATGTCCCGGCGCCTACGATGTCCTGACGGCTCGTCTCATCGAGGTGCACGGGTTCAAGGCCGCGTTTGTCGGCAGCAGCGCACCCAATCAGGAGTTGGTCGCGCTGCCGGATCAGGCGATCGTCACGGTGTCCGAGATCATCGCCTACAACAGCGTCATCGCCGCGAACGTGGATATCCCGATACTCGCTGACGTGGACGATTTCGGCGCCACGCCCCTGAATGTGTACCGCTTGGCAAAGCAGGCCGAAAAGGGCGGCATCGGGTGCGCGGCCTTCGATGATCGGATGCCGCTCAATCGCGCCACTGCCTATAACGTTCCGGGTGTTTTTCCGAAGGCCAGGATGATCGACAACATTCACGCGGCCGCTGACGCGCGCACGGATATGGTCCTGATCGCACGGTGTCTCGCTCCGACGCCGAACAATTCGTACACAGAGATGCTGGATCGGGCGGCCGCCTATGCCGAAGCCGGTGCTGACGCTGTGTGGATTGGATTGCCGACCGCGCAAGACTACGTCCGCGCGGCTGACATGATCAAAAAGCCCCTCATGGCGGTGATCGGCGGAGCGAACTTGCCGGCCACCGTAGCCGCGATGAAGGCAGCCCGCATCGCGGTCGGCCAGTCCGCGAGTATGGTCAACATCGCGCTGGGCGCCATCGACAAGGCCCTGATCGAGCTGAAAACCACGGGCCGAATGACCGAAGCGCAGAAGGGGGCTTTGAGCCGGGAGACTGCGGACAAGGTTGAGCAGGTCGAAGAGCTCAACGCCCGCTCGCGGAAGTACAACCTTCCCGCCGCGTCGGCTCCTGAACGCCAGCCGTAGCCGACGCGGGGACCGTCGCCGGCCGAGACGCTGACACACTTACCGCGGGCTCCAGCGACTCTCTCCGAGGAGAAGTATGACGCACCGAATCCCGCGTTCCGTCCGCCTCGTTGCGATCGGTTTCCTTCTGCTTCGCATCGACCAGCCTCTCAACATAGAAGCCCAGTCCTCAGACGATGCGTGCGTCGTCAGCACGCCAGGCGGCGTGGTGCGAGGCGTCCTGCGAGGCACCGGCTGCACCTACCTTGGAATTCCGTATGCGACGCCGCCGGTTGGAGACCTGCGGTGGAAGCCGCCTCAACCGAAGGCACCCTGGGCTCCCGCCGTACTTTCTGCCACGGTGGCACCGTCCAACTGCTCGCTGATCCGGCCTACCGGTCGTCTGGAAACTACGGCCTGCTCGACCAACGCGCGGCGCTCGTCTGGGTGCGCGATCACATTGCCGCGTTTGGCGGTGACCCGCGAAACGTGACGATCGTCGGAGCATCGGCGGGCAGCCAGAGCGTCAATTTTCATCTCGTCTCTCCGGCGTCCGCGGGGCTGTTCCACAAGGCCATCATGCAGAGCGGGTTTGTTACAGCCCGCTGGCCCAACGCGAAAGAAGCCGAGGCTCAAGGCGAGCAGTTTGCCAGGGCTCTTCAATGCACGGACGCGAGAACGGTTCTGGCGTGTCTTCGATCGAAAACAAGGGACCAGGTGCTTAGAGCACTGCCGCTCGGTCAGAGGGAAGTATTGGAGTCCGAAGCCGTGCAGTGGAGCCCGATTGTCGATGGACTGGAAATTCCGGATCAGCCCCGAGAGCTTTACCGGCGTGGGCGGTTTGCCCCGGTATCGATCATCATCGGGGTGAACAGAGACGAAGGCTGGACGTTTGTCGATCAGAGTTTCCCGGTCGGCCTTGACGCCGCGCGATACGAGGCAACCGTCCGGAACGAGTTTGGTGCCGACGCGCCGGCAGTCCTGGGTCTCTATCCGGCAGCGGCATTTCCATCGCCGAAGGATGCGCTCTCACAGCTGACAGGTGATGCCGAGTTCGCGTGCGAAGCCCGCCGCGTCGCGCGTCTCGTGTCACAGTCGCGCGTCGATGTTTACTTCTACTCCTTCGAGCACACCGTCGACGCCGTGACGCCGGGTCGGGCTATCCATGGGCTCGAAACGAACCTGGTCTTCGGCAACAACTTCGGCGCGCCGTCCAATCACGTGCTCACCGCGTCAGACCTCGGCCTGTTTCGGACGATCAGCGGGTACTGGGGACGTTTTGCCGATACTGGGAACCCGACCGCTCCGGGCGTCGCGCGCTGGCCTCTGTTCCGCGTGGATCGATACCCGATCCTCTCGGATCGCTTTGTCGTTCTGGACGATGCCGTCACCGACGCGAACCGATTTCGCGAACGCCAGTGTAACTTCTGGGACCGCTTCTATTTCCGCTCCGTCATCGGCACCGTTCCAGCCTCGGCGCGCTAGAGCCGGCAGGCGTTCGAGCGTCTCGGAGGACGGTCTTAGTCTCCGAGAATCACCGCGACTCGGTTAGAGGGGGCAGCGTGTACCCCTGCGCAGCAAGAAGTGAGCGCACACCGTCGAGCGCTTTGCCCTGATCTTCGACTGCGTCGGCCAGCCGTGTATTGGCATCGAGCAGCGCTGCAGTCGTCCGCCGATGCTCGGCGATCAGGAATGCCACGACGCCGCCTGCCAGCAGCCAGGGCAAAACCGAATTCTTGAATTCTGTCCAGATATTCATTGGTGCCTCCGCAATCGGTGCCATATGCTTCGGTTCCCCGCGACACCACCGAACGTGTCATTGCGACGGCTCGTCATGCAGTGCAGTCGCAGACTGCCAGATTGCCCATATCGCACGCTCCACGGCGTCGACATCAGCGCGGACGTCGCTTACTGAGGACTCACGATCCCCCTCCGTGCTGACAAGAGATCCAATCCTGAGTCGAACGTAACCCACCCCCGCCGCGGACTCGGGCCACGCGACCATCACCCAATCGCCATCCTCGCGCGTCACTTGCAGCACGCGTCCGCGCCGCACCTGCCCGATGATGGGGGCTGTGACCGTCGCGGATTCGCGCACGTCGATCGACGGCGCTTCGATGGTAAGTGTCGTTTGCGCACGGAGGCCGACAGGAATCAAGACAATGGCCAGGACGCCCGCAAGTACGTGACGGACCATGAACAATCTCCTCCCGTTTCGAGCCGGCAGGGCTGAGCGGTCCGGGAGTCCAAGAGGTATGCCGCGAGATCGAGCGAAAAATCCCGGGCATTCTCAGGTTGTTGGGGTCCCGTCGATTACGGAAGCGTCATCGGGCGGCGATCTTGGCGATTCCAATACCGTGATCGGACAGACGCAGGTCGGCGGATGATCCCCTCAGCATTTGATCGCCGCCAACGGACATGACAATCCAATGATGCGCAACGCAACGATGATGATCAGCCAACGAACGATCAGGTCTGCTGGAGCAGTTTCGCAATGTCAGCAGCGACGCGTTCCGGGCGCTCCCAGTTCGGGCAGTGACCCGTCTCGTCGTATATGGTCAGCCGCGCAGCCGTCAGCGTAGCCATCACCCGATCTTGATCTGCGCGAGAGAACAATGCATCCCGCTCACCCCACAACAAGAGCGTCGGCGCCTCGATTCGCGCGAGTTGCCGGGTGTCGTCGTACTCCAGCAGCTGATCGATCATGAGCCGCCAGAGACGTGGTGGCAGTTTCAGGCTCTCGGCGATGATCCGCTCGAAGAAGTCGGCCGGAAGCGGTTGGTAGGCGGTGCCGGCCTGAAAGTCGCGTGCGAATTGCTCCGGGATCGGATCGGGCAGATCGCGCAGCGACTTCTGCAGGTCCTGAGTAACCTGATTCGACGTCGAGAAGCCGGTGCCAATCAACACCAGGGCCGAGACTCGCTCGGGGTGCGCAATCGCAACCTGCCGCGCGACAAAGCTGCCGTACGAATGGCCGACGAGCGTCACGCGCGTGAGCCCGGCCGCATCGAGAAAGGCGACCACGTCCGCGCCCATGTCGGAAATCGCATATCCCGACGCCGGACGGTCCGAGTCGCCAAAGCCCCGCTGGTCCGGCGCGAAGGCGTGTAGTGGTTCAGGTAAGAGCGGGAGGACGCGGCTGAAGGAGAATCCGGAGTCAGGCCATCCGTGCAAAAACACGATTGGTTCACCGTGGGGATCGCCGTGTTCTGTGTAATGAAGGAGCGGCCCGGTGGCTATCCGAACAGTGGCGAATCGCATTTGCCGAGTTGACTCAACTCTTCTTTCCGGTCGCCTAAGACGACGTCCTCGAGAGGATAGCGGAAAGTTCACGCCGCCGTGAGCTGACTGTGATGAAATCGCTGGAGACCGGGCTGTGCCTCCTCTTCTCGATCCTCCATCTGCCGCCCGGCTGTTCCCGACCCTGACGTCCGCGCAGATCGCGCGGATCGCAGCACATGGAACGACGCGGTCGATGACGGCCGGAGAGGTTCTGGTCGAGCCGGGTGCTCGACCTGCTCCCTTCCTCGTCGTGCTCGAGGGCGAGCTCCAAATCCTCCGTCCCTCGTCCGACGGCGACGAGCTGATCGTCACCCTTGGTCCGGGGCAGTTCGGCGGCGAAACCAACCTGATGACCGGGCGACCCGCGCTCATCCGGGCCCGCGTCGGTGCGTCCGGGTACTGCCATCCAACTCGATCGCGATCGGCTGCTCGCGCTCGTGCAGACCGACGCGGAGCTGAGCCAGATCCTGCTGCGGGCGTTCATCCTCCGGCGGGTGGAGCTGATTGCCCGCGGTTACGGCGACGTCATCGTCATCGGCTCGACGCATTGCGCCGGCACGCTGCGCATTAAAGAGTTTCTGGTTCGTAACGGCCACCCCCACGTCTACATCGACCTCGATCGCGAACGCGACGCGCAGGAGCTGCTCGACCGCTTTCACGTCTCGTCGGCGGATATTCCGGTGCTCATCTGCCGCGGCAAAGACGTGTTGCGCAATCCGTCTAACAAGCAGATCGCCGACTGCTTGGGGTTCAACCCCACCATCGATCGATCGCACGTGCTCGACCTCGTGGTCGTCGGTGCCGGTCCGGCAGGCCTTGCCGCTGCCGTGTACGGAGCTTCGGAAGGACTCGACGTGCTGGTGCTGGAGGCGAACGCGCCCGGCGGCCAGGCAGGAACGAGCTCGAGAATCGAAAACTACCTCGGCTTTCCGACGGGGATCTCCGGGGCGGAGCTGACGGGTCGTGCGCAGGCCCAGGCGCTGAAATTTGGTGCGCAGATTCTGGTGGCGCGCCGTGCTGCACAGCTCGTGTGCGATCGGCAGCCGTACCGTGTGGAGATCGACGCCGGCGCGCCCGTTGCCGCGCGCACCGTCATCATCGCTACGGGAGCGGAGTATCGTCGGCCTTCGATCGAGAACCTCGCACAATTCGATGGGGCAGGGGTGTACTACGCGGCGACGCCGATGGAGGCGCAGCTGTGCGCCGATGAGGAGATCATCGTGGTGGGTGGGGGTAACTCGGCAGGGCAGGCCGCCGTGTTCCTCGCGCAGACGTGCCGGCGTGTACACATGCTCGTTCGCGGCGACGGACTGGCTGAGACGATGTCGCGGTATCTCATTCGACGCATCGAAGACAGTCCCGCAATTACGTTGCACACGCGCACGGAAGTCGTCGCGCTCGAAGGAAACGGACACCTGGCGCGCGTCGACTGGTCTTCCGGTGGCTCGAGCACGCCCGAACGGCATGATATCCGCCACGTGTTCATGATGACGGGCGCCGTCCCGAATACCGGTTGGGTGAAGGGATGCGTGGTGGTCGACGAGAAAGGTTTCATCAAGACGGGTGCCGATCTGTCCCGGGGCGATCTCGCGGAAGCGCACTGGCCGTTGACGCGGGCTCCGTATCTTCTCGAGACGAGTCGCCCCGGTGTATTTGCCGTCGGCGATGTCCGGGGTGGAAATATCAAGCGCGTGGCATCGGCTGTAGGCGAAGGGTCAATCGCGGTCGCGTTTGTTCATCAAGTGCTGAGCCAGTAGCGATCTGCTCCCGGGTTCCTTGACAATGCGACGGCGACACTGCTAAACAGCATCCACTTCTACACATCCAGGAGAGGTGCGTATGCGTGGAGCGATGCGTGGAGTAGCCCTTTTCCTTGCCGGCATCATCGTCGGCGCGGGCCTGATGACGTCGCTCGCGGCTCAGGGCACTCTCAACACTGGTCTGCGGCTCAACCACGTCGGCATTTCGGTGCCGAACTTCCAGGAGACGGTCAACTTCTACGAAAAGGTCATGGGCTTCCGCGTGTCCCACCGGTTCGCACCGAACCCTGACGGACGTCCGGGCACCGCGTTTGTCCAAATCAGCCGCGACACGTTCATCGAGATCGCGCCCGCCATGCCCGATGCGAAACCGACGATCACGCACATCGGCATCGGCGCCGACGATATCAAGGCCACGGTGGGGCGCCTCGCGCAGAACGGCGGCAAGCCGACCGAGCCGAACAGGAGCGCGAACAGCGGTTCGATTCTCGCAAATATCACCGACCCTGCCGGCATCAGGACCGAGCTGAACGAACAGCCTCCCGGTTCCATGATGCGGCAGGCGATCGACAGCTGGAAATAGCCAAGGGCCTGTCCTTGATATCGCGATCAGGAGTGCCCTTGGCTATTTGCCAGTATCTCTTGGCGCGCACCGCGCGCCGAAAGGAGTCGCTCGTGAGGCACTCGCTGTTGGGGGTTTGTGTCGCGGCCGTCATTCTGGCGGCCCCAGGCGCCGCGGTCGCGCATCACGGCGCCGCGACGTTCGATACAGGCAAGACACTGGTCCTCGAGGGCGTCGTGACCGAGTGGGTCTGGGCCAACCCGCACTGCTTTCTCAAGTTCGAGGTGAAGGGACCTGACGGCACCGTTCGAACCTGGACGACGGAAACCAGCAATCCGCCCGATATGGTCAACCGCGGCTGGAATCGCCGGTCGCTCAATCCAGGGGATCGGGTCACGGTAACGGTGGAACCGGTCAAGAGCGGCAGTCCGGTCGGACGCGTGCTGGAGGTTGCGCTCCCCGACGGGCGTGTACTGAACGCGCGCGGCGGCGGTGTCGCGGCGCCTGGTCGGCAGGGCGGCACACCGCAATGACGCGCGAGGCGCCAAGGAGCATCAGGGCCATGTCACATCGCCTCGCAACAATCGGTCTGACGGTGACGTGCCTCGTCACTTTCTGCACGGTCGCGTTCAATCAGGAACAGATCGTCCGCGTCCCGGGCGCGGTGTACGATGCCGACTTTCCCAATGAGAAGCCGGGCCCGGCGCCGCGGCGCGATCTCTCCGGAATCTGGGAGCCGGCCCGCGGCCCCGGTGATGCAATCGGAGCACAGGGCGCGAAGAGCTACCCGGATACGGGACGCCCGGAACACCAGTTGCCGTTTACGGCCGCAGGGCTGAAAGCGAATCTCGCAAACAAACCCGCGTGGGGTCCGCGCGCAGTAGCGTCGGCGCTCTCGAACGATCCGCAGCCGACCTGCGAGCCGCAGGGATGGCCGCGCATCATCCTGCACAACTACCGCACGGCCCAAATCGTTCAGACCCCGAAGCAGGTCCTCGTCCTGTACCAGTTCAATCGGAAATGGCGGAACATCTGGACCGACGGTCGCGCCAACCCGAAGGTGGACGACTTCCTGGAGCCGAGGTGGTGGGGTTATTCCGTTGGCCGCTGGACTGACGACTACACGTTCGTCGCGGAAACGGTCGGCCTCGACGAGCGGACGTGGCTCGACAACGTCGGTCGTCCGCACAGTCTCGAGGCGCGGATCGAAGAACGCTACGTGCGTCGTGATGCCGTCCACATCGACGTGACGATCACGATTGACGACCCCGTGTACTACTCCAAGCCGTGGGTCGCGCTCGACCGGCTCCCGCTGCGGCTGCAGCCCGACACGTTCGACATCAGGGAAATGGAGTGCTCGCCGAGCGAATTCGCGCGCTACACAAAGGAGTTCGCCGAGCCCGCGGCGGCGGAACCGGCCAAATGATCGTCGAATCAACGATTGCAACTGAGGTGCATGGCCGCTTCCTTGTGCGCCCGCAGCAGTCATCGTCTGTTCTCATCGGATTTCACGGCTACGGTGAATCGGCGGATGACCAGTTGCCGCGGCTTGCGGCCATTCCCGGCAGTGACGACTGGATCCTCGTGTCGATTCAAGGGCTCTATCGATTCTACGAGCGACGCACCGAAAGAGTGGTTGCCGGCTGGATGACGCGCCAGGATCGTGAGCTTGCGATAGCCGACAACCTCACGTACGTCTCCGGCGTGCTGAAACAAGTGCTCGATGGCCGCACGGTCGACGTGATGGTCTTTGCTGGCTTTTCACAGGGTGTGGCTATGGCCTTTCGCGCCGCTGTGTCCGCGGCCGTGCCGCGGCGTCACGTCATTGCCGTAGGCGGAGACGTTCCCCCCGAACTCGGCTCCACAGAACTACGTCAGTTGTCATCCGTGCTGATCTGCCGCGGCACAGACGATCAGTGGTATGCCGCAGATATATTTGCCACGGACGTACGTCGGCTGAAGGAGGCGGGCCTCCCTGTTCAGGCAGAGGTCGTCGCTGGTGGCCATGAGTGGTCTGGCGAGGTAATCGCCGCCGCCGGACGATTTCTCGGCGAACAGGCGCTGACCGCCGCTCACGACTAGATAGGTCTATCAATTGACGCGGACGCTATTCGTCATTCCTGCGACGCTGCTGTCGGCCACGGTGGCAGCTTTGGTCGGACACGGTCAGGAACCCGCGAAGCCCACCGTCCGCACCGTCTGGGATGGCGCCTATACGGACGCGCAGGCCGCGAGCGGCGAAACGCGCTACCGCGCGAACTGCAGCCGCTGCCACGGAGAGGGTCCGCGCCGCGGCGAAGCGTTCATGCGCGACTGGAGCGGCAGCGACGTCGGCGCCCTGTTCGCCCGCACAAGGGCCACCATGCCGCCGGGAGCAGCCGGCAGTTTCACCGACGCCGAGTACCTGGACCTCGTCGCCTACATGCTGCGCGTCAACGATTTCCCCGCGGGGCGGGAAGAGCTCCGGTCCGAGACCGCCGGCAACATCCGCGTCGAAGGGCGCGGCGGCCCCGAGCCGGTGCCGAATTTTGCGCTCGTGCGCGTCGTCGGCTGTCTCGGTGCGGGCCCCGGCACCGACTGGACGGTGACGAACAGCAGTGCGCCAGGTCGCACGCGCAATCCGGCCGCATCGACTGGTGAAGAGCTGACCGGATCCCAAGCCACTGCTCTTGGGAGCGCGACGTTCCGACTGATGAATGTCTATCCGCGACCCGAGGCGTACACGGGCCACAAGGTGGAAGCCAAAGGTTTCCTGATCAGAGAATCCGAGCGGTGACCGGCTCAACGCGACTGCGGTGCAAAGCCTCGCACCGCGCTGCGAGGGGACTGTTCCCTAGATTCTATCTTCCCGATTTCATCACCTCGCGAATCGCGGCCTCCGTCACCGGTGAGCTGATGATATTCATCCCGCGTTGCACGCCTTCCGCAATCTTGAGCGGCGTCCAGCCGCGCTTGTCGGGACGATTCCACACGTCCATCCGCGCTCCTCGTTCGGCCAGGTAGCGCACCACCGACGGCGCGTGCTTGAGCGCGGCACCGTGCATAGCGGTCTCACCGTTGTTGTCGACCGCATTCAGATCGTTACCGAGCTCGAGCGCTATCTTGACCGCCTCCAACACCTCGGCCTCGGTGCCCGGGTCTTCGCCCGGGTTCTGCGTCCCGACACCGGCGGCCACCATGAGGGGCGTCGTGTTGTCTTCGTTCGGGAGCTTCGGATCGGCGCCGAGCTCCACGAGCAGCCGCATCAGCTCGAAATCGGCGGTCCGTGCTGCGAGCAGGAACGGTGTCGCGCCGATCGAGTTCAGCGTGGTCAGCCCCATTTGCGGCGGCTTGGTCGCGCGGGCATTTACGTCAGCGCCCCTGGCGACGAGCTTTCGGACGAAATCGAGACTCGTCATGTTGCCTGAGCCGGGAGGCGCCGGATCGTTGCTGCCAGCTACGCCCATCTTGCGTACCCAGGAAATCTGGTGAAGTGCTGTCCAGCCACGCGGCGCGGCGTTCGGCTCGGCACCCTGGTCGAGCAGCCACGCGGCAAGCTCGAAGTGGGCGTTGGCGGTGGCGAGCAGGAACACGTTGAGCCCCGCCTCCGGCGGGCCGGGCGTTGTTTCGTCCGGCGCCGGCTCATCGATCGGCGTCGTCGTAGGAATTGCGTCATTCAGATTCGCGCCCGCGGCGACGAGCGCCTTCGAGGCAGCTATCTGCCCTTCGCGCGCCGCAAACAGCAGCGCCGTGAAGCCGCCGTTCGAGCGTGCGTGCACATCGGCCCCCCGTGCGACGAGCGCCTCGATCACCGCCGCGTGCCCTTCGGCCGCCGCCCACATCAGCGCTGTTTGCCCGCGCCATCCCTCTTTGGCGTTGACGCTCGCACCGTGCCGCAGCAGGACGTTCACGGCGTCGGGCTTTCCCGTGCGCGCCGCCGTCATGAGCACCGTCTCGCCGCCGGGCAGTACCGCGTTTGCGTCGGCGCCGGCTTTGAGCAGCAGCTCGATTGCAGTCGCACTTCCGTTGAGGCACGCAAGCCAGAGCGGCGTCACGCCGTACCGGTTCGCCGCCGTGACGTCGGCGCCGGCCGCGATGAGCCGCGTCATCGCCGGGATGTCGTCGACATGCGCTGCCTCGTGCAGCGGTGTGGTGCCATCGGTCGAGGCGGACTGCCCGGCTGACGCCAGGCGGGTAGCGCCAGTGACGAGCATCACGAGCGTGCCGAGCCAGACGAGGGTCTTGGCGTGCATCAACTCCTCAGACGTTGAGCGGCTCGAGAATCTCCGCTACCTTGCCCGTGCTGTCGACGAATTTCTCCAGCTGGACGCCGACCTTGTCGAGCAGAGTGAGGTGGAGATTCGCGAGCGGTGTCTGCTCCGCGTACTTGATGTGGCGCGCGCCGCGCAGCCGGCCGGCGCCGCCTCCAGCCACGACAATCGGCAAGTTGGAGTGGTCGTGGACGTCCGGGTTGCCCATCCCACTGCCGAGCAGGTACATCGAGTGGTCGAGCAGCGTGCCGTCGCCGTCGGGCGTCTCTTTCAGCCGCTGCACGAGATGCGCGAAGAGCGACACGTGATGCGCGTTGATCTTGGCGAGCTTGGCCAGCTTCTCGGGATCGTTCGTGTGGTGCGACACCGGATGGTGCGGCTCGGGCACACCGATGTGCGGGTAGGTCCTCGTGCTCGTCTCGCGCGCCAGCTGGAACGTGATCACTCGTGTCATGTCGGTCTGCAGTGCGAGCACCTGGAGCTCGAACATGAGCTTCACGTGTTCTTCCCACACGGCCGGCACGGTTGCCGGGCGGTCGAGATCGATCGTGATTCCATCGGCGCTTGCCTGCTCGGCGCGCTGAATGCGGCGCTCGACCTCACGAACCGAGTCGAGGTACTGACCCAGCCGCGTGCGATCGACGCTGCCAAGCTCACGGCGCAATCGCGCCATGTCGGCCGTCATCCAATCGAGGATGCTGCCGTTGCGCTGGAGGTCGGCGCGCCGGCGCTCCGGCGGGCCGCCGTCGCCAAACAGACGCTCGAACACCACGCGCGGGTCCGCTTCGGTCGGGAGCGGGGTCGTCGGCGACGACCAGGACAGGTTGTTCTGGTACGCGCACGCGAAGCCGTTGTCGCAGTTGCCCACCTGCGCAATGAGGTCGGTGCCAAGCTCGAGCGACGGAATCGGCGTCTCGCGACCGATGGCCTTCGCCGCGATCTGGTCGACCGTGGTGCCGAGCTCGTAGTCGGTGCCTTCCGTGCGCTTCGCCTGGGCGCAGCTCAGGAACGCGCAGTTGGCGGACGCGTGGTTGCCCGTCGTGTAGGCGTTTCGCAGCTCCAGGTTGCTGATGACGGTGACCTGGTCGAGGAACGGCATCAGCGACTGGAGCGACGGTGAGAGGTCCGTGATGCGCCCTTCCGCGGTGGGGACCCACTGCATCCAGTTCGCCCCCATCGGGATGTAGACGAACCCGAGGCGGCGCACCGGCCGCGCAGCGCTCTGCGCGAGCGCCGAGGCAGCAGGCACCATTGCGTCGAGCAACGGGAGCGCCAGCATTGTCCCCATGCCGCGCAGGAACGTCCGCCGGGGCAATGACGTCTTGGTGATGAACATATGTAGACTCCTACGCACGCTAAAGCGTCCCGGTCTCTTCACCGTCTGTCAACCCGCGCACGGCGAACGCGTGCGCTCTACACCTCTTGCCGCGTAGTGCGCAGGCTTTAGCCTGCGCGACCGATTCTCAATTCGCCGCCGTCTTCCGCATCTGGAACGGCGCGCTCTTCACCACACCCAGCACAACTGATGAAAACCGGTAGTTCCGATCGCGCGCGTCGTGCACGATCGCCCGCACCGTCGGAGCGTCGTAGTATTCGAGGCCGCGACCCAGCGCATACGTCAGAAGCTTTTCGGTGACCGTCGTCACAAACAGCTCCGGGCGGCTCAGCACCGCCTTGCGCAGGCCGGCTACGCCTTCGAACGACGTGCCTCCCGGCAGGCCTCCTGACGCATCGACTGGCGAGCCTGCTTCCGTGCGTGTCCGCCAGCGACCGATGGCGTCGAAGTTCTCCATCGAGAGCCCCGCTGGATCCATCAACTGATGACAGCCCGAGCACGCCGGATTCGAGCGGTGTTGTGTCATCCGCTCGCGCATTGAGAGCGCCTTGCCGACAGGCGGCGTGCCGAGCGGCGGCACATTGGGTGGCGGTGGTGGCGGGGGAGTCCCGAGGATATTCTCCAGCACCCACTTGCCGCGAAGCACCGGCGAGGTCCGGTTCGCGTACGACGTCACCGTCAGCACGCTGCCGTGGCCGAGGAGGCCAGCGCGCACGCTGTCCTCCGCAAGAGGGACGCGCCGGAACCGGCTGCCGTAGACGTTCGGAATGCCGTAGTGGCGCGCGAGCCGCTCGTTGACGAACGTATACGGCGCGCGCAACAGGTCGAGCACGTTGCGGTCTTCGTTCACGATGCTTTCGAAGAGCAGCTCGGTTTCGCGGCGGAAGGCCTGGCGGAGGTTGTCGTCGAACTCCGGGAACGTGCGCGGATCGGGGCTGACCGCGTCCAGGTTGCGCAGGTATAGCCACTGCCCGGCGAAGTTCGTCACGAGCGCTTCCGCCCGCGCGTCGGCGAGCATGCGCCGAACTTGCCGGTCCAGGACTTCGGGGCGCCGCAGCGTCCCGTCCAGAGCCGCCGAGAGCAGCGCCTCGTCGGGGATGCTGCTCCACAGGAAGAACGAGAGGCGCGACGCGAGCTCCACGTCCCTCACGCGGTACGTCGTGTTCGGCGCGACGTTGAGCGGGTCGCGCTCGATGCGGAAGAGGAACTCAGTGCTGGCGAGAATCGCGCGCAACCCGATTTCGACGCCCGCCTCGAAGCCGTCGTTCGCCCGCGCGTCGCGATAGAGCGCCAGCGGCACCTCGAGATCGGCATCGGTCACCGCCCGGCGGTACGCGCGGCGTGCCAGCGTTGACAGAATCGTTTTGGCGCAGGCGGGTTCATCCGCCGAGCTGCTCGCGGGACGGCAGACGAAGATGCGACGGCGGCTCGGCGTGTCGCCGGCGCCTCGGGTGTCGAACGGGCCTGTAATCGATACCGAACGAACCGCCGGCTGCACGCGCGGATGCCGGTCCATGTTGAAGTGCGCCGGATACGGCTGTCGCACCGTCTCGAGCAACGCAAACGATTTCCGCGGAAACGTCGCGCCGACTTCATGCGGCCCCGCGGGCACGGTAGCGCGCACCTTCAGATCGCGATCGACCGCCTCGTCCGAGTAGTAGTCGCCGACCTTGTAACGGTTGGGGACCACGGTGAAGAGCTCGAGCCGCCGGCCGTCCAGCGTGAGCTCCAGGTGGTCGGGCTCGTACAGCCCCTCGACGTTCTCATTGCGATCGCGCGACAGCCGGATCTGGAATTCGTATGTGCCGTCGAGCGGGAACATGTACTGGACCGACGTGCCGCCGCGCGTCCCGAGCGGGAGCCCTGCGACATGATCTTCCTGCGTCAGGTCCGGCGGCAACAGAACGGTGTGGGTGGCCGGCGCGGGGAGCGGACTGCCGACCGCAAGGCGGCTCACTTTCTGGGCCGCCGCGAGATACCGCTCCAGCAACGTCGGCGAAAGCTCTCCGACCCCCACGTTGTCGAATCCATAGCTCGCATCGTCTCTAGGCAGGAGCGATGAGACGTCGACGTCGATGCCGAGCAGGTCGCGGACGGCGTTCTGATACTCGGTGCGATTCAGCCGGCGAAATGTCTCAGTGCGGCCTGGATTGGGCGCTGCAGCCGCCGCTCGATCGAGCGATGCTTCGAGATGCGTGACCAGTGCGTCGTACGTCGCCTCGGTGGGTCGTGGCGTACCGGGAGGTGGCATCATGCGGACGCGCAGCTTCCGCACCACCTTTTCCCAGGTCGCCGCGGCGTCGCCCACGCGATCGGTGTCGAGCGGCGCCAGTGTCAAACCGGCGGTCTTGATCTGATCGTTATGACAGGTGAGGCAGTATTGCTTGACCGCTACGCGCGGTGCGGACGATGAAGCAGTTAGAGCGGCGGCGGGCTGCTGCTGTGGCGGCGCGCCGGCCCCGAGAGCTCCCGCGGACGTCGAGATGACCGCCAAACCGCCTGCACACCAGAGGAGCCAGTGCTGAGCCATAGCCCTCCTCGCACTCTTCAACTCCGCTCAGGGTCGCCCAAAACACAGTCGAAGGGCGCGTTTAGGATAGATCAAATTCTGCGGCCGCGCGCACTCCTCCGCAGCGATAGTGGCCGCACACGATCACGTGCTCGACCATCAGGACATCGATCGCGTATTGCAACACGGATAGACAGTTCAGGTCAGAATGGACGACAACGTTGGCGACGTTGCGGTGAACGAACAGCTCGCCCGGCGCGAGGCCGACAATCTCGTTCGCGGGGACGCGGCTGTCGGAGCAGCCGATCCAGAGATAGCGCGGCGATTGCTGCGCCACAAGCGAATGGAAGAAATGCGGGTCGCGCGCCGTGACTTGTTGTGCCCGACGGCGGTTGTTCTCGAAGAGGTGCGAGAGCATTGGACGGCGCGAGTCGCCTACGCGCGCAGAAAGGGGCGCAATTCTGCGAGCGTTTCCGCCGGCGCCTCGAGCTGGATGTTGTGCCCGGATGGCATAGCACGGCCGCGCACGTCGGAGGCGCGCTCCCGCCAGACCGCCATCGGATCGAACAGACGGCCGACATTGCCCTTGGCGCCCCACAGCACCAGCAGAGGGCAGGTGATCTTGCGGCCTGCCTTCAGGTCGGCTTCATCGTGCTCGAGGTCGATCGAGGCGCCCGCGCGATAGTCCTCGCACATCGCATGCACGGTGGCCGGGTTCCTGAACGCGCGCAGGAACTCCGCCTCGGCATCTCCGGTACCACGACCGATGTACGTTTCGAGACTGTTGTTGATCATCTCTTCCGGGAACGGCGCCGGCCGGATCAGAAAGAACCAGTGATAGTAGGCGGTGGCAACCTCTCGTGTGACGTGGGTGTACAGATGCTGTGTCGGCACGATGTCCAGCACCGCAGCCCTGGTCACGGCTTTCGGATGGTCGAGCAACAGGCGATGCGTCACTCGCGCGCCGCGGTCGTGGCCGACCACGGCGAAGCGATCGAAACCGAAGTGCTTCATCACTTCGATCTGATCGAGCGCCATGGCGCGCTTCGAGTAGTTGACGTGGTTGGAACCCCCGTCGGGCTTGCTGCTGTCGCCGTAGCCGCGCAGGTCGGCCGCGATGACCGTGTACTCCTTGGCGAGCTCGGGCGCGACCCGGTGCCAGATCGCATGCGTCTGGGGCGCGCCGTGCAGCAGGAGCAGGGGCGGGCCGCTGCCGGCGGTGACGACATTGATCATCGCGCCGGACGTTTGTACCTTCACCACTTTGAAGCCGGGAAACAGGTTCGCAGGCCCGCTTGCTTGCTGGCGCGCGTGAACACGTCTGAAACCTGCAACTGCGGTAGCCGCCGCCAGAGCGGCCGTCCGCCGCAGCCAGTCGCGCCGGTCGATCATGATGGCCTCCTTCTTCGGTGTACGTAGTGTCCGCCTTCAGGCGGACAAAACCGATTGGGCTATCGCGCCGAGGCGCGCCAGCTCAGAAGCGGACACGCAGCGGGCCGGCAGGTCCGCCTAAAGGCGGACACTACGTACGAAAGACACTCAGGGCGCCAGCGGCTCGACGCGCGTGATGGCGTTGCCGTGCTGATCGCCGACCCACATGCTGGAGAAGGCTCCTGATTGCTGCACGTTGATCTGGCGCACGTTCGTACGCTGCGGCAGCAAGTACTCGATGAATTCCCCCGTGGCGACGTTCATCCGCACCGCTAGATCGGCGTCCATGCCGGCCGTCCAGAGATAGCCTCGATCGTCGAACTGCGCGTCGTACGGGCGCGTCCATTCGGTGGGCACGGTCCACTCGGTGATCTTCTTCGTCTGCGGATCGAACATCGCGAGGCGGTTGCCCTGAAACACCCCGCACCAGAGGCGATCCTGCGCGTCGACATGTCCGCGGCGGCAGCCGGGCCCTTTCGTCGGCAGGTCGTACCAGGTCGTTTGCAGCGTCTTGCCGTTTGTGACCCAAATCTTGTCGACCGCTAGTCCAATGCCGTACATGTCGTTCTTCGACGTGGCCACGACGTCGTATGCGCGGGCCGACGGGCTCCCTTCGGGATACTTCACCTGCGTCCATTGATTCTTGGCCATGTCCACCTGCCAGGTGCCACCGGCCGTGCCTGTGTCGTACGCCACGTTGGTCCACAGCTTCCCGTCGAGGTGCTGGAACGCGGGGTCGATCATTGTCAGATGGCCGTCGCCGTACGTCGACTCCGGCCTCGGAAGCTTCTGGACCTCGAATTTTTCGGTCTTCGGGTCGAATCGGGCGAGCGCCATCTGAAACATGTTGCCGAAGTAAAGCCGCCCTTCCTTGTCGATGTCGATCTGGAGGCCGCCCTGCGCGGTCTGGAACCCACGGCTCTGGGGGACGACATAGTCCACGACCTTACCCGTTTTGAGATCCAGCTTGCCGATGAACTGGGAATTGAAATCCGAGTACCAGAGGTTCCCCTGGGCGTCGAAAACCGTGTCGTGCGGTGAGGCGTCGGGCCGCGGCAACTCGTATACGGTGTAAATCACCTGCGTCGCTTTCCCTTTGGGACGCGGCAGCGTCTTCAACGGGAACTCGAATGTGTCTCGCTCGCTCAAGTTGATCGAGCTGAGGTACTTGCCGATGTCGATCTGGGTCTGGGTCGGCGCGGCGTGCGGAAAGTCGTCCGCAGGACGCATCCACGGATGGAGCAGCGACGAGTTGTTCGTATGACGGCGCATCCGCTGCACCACCTGCGCCATCTCCTGCATGTCGAAACGGGAGAAGAGTACGCGCTGCAGCGTGTGACAGTTCACGCATCCGGACAGGACCACCTTGTGGGCCTGTGTGCCCGGCACGCTCATCAGCCACTCCGTGTTGGAGAGCTGCATGCCGAGCTCAGTCGCCCTCGTCAGCTTCTGGAGCTGCAGGTCGAGGCGCGCGCCGTGTGCGGCAACGTCGACCGAAGTATCCGGCAGTTTGTACCCCACGGCCCTGACACGGATCGTGTACTGGCCAGGTTCCATCCGCTCTCGCGGAAATCGGTAATCACCCTGCGCGTCGGTGACGACCCACGTCGCGATGGTCGACCCTGCTTTTCGCGCTCCAATCAGGACACCTTCCATCGGACCGTCCGCGGCCGACGTGACCTTGCCAGCCAGGGCAGACGGTGACTGGAGTTGCGCGGCGAGCAGGCCGGTGAAGGCCGTGGCGAGCAGAACGACGGTGACCAGGAACCCGCCAGGACGCGACCGATGAGACAGTCCACTAATCATGACGAATCTCCATTCGTGTGAGGTCGCACTCTTCCAAGCGTGCACAGGCTACCACGGCGGACCGTCACGGAAATGCTTCAAATTATGCCCTTGCGGATCGAAATGGGCACTGCCGACGGTGCTAGAATCCGCCATCCATCGGGCTCAGTGAGGGAAATCGCATGAAGCTGTGCTTTGGCCTCGCGGCCGGATTGCTCGTAGCGCTTGCCACGACCGCGTCAGGCCAGTGGCTCAACCACCTCGACCCGAAGATTCCGCGCACAGCCGACGGACGTCCCAATCTCAGCGCGCCGCCGCCGCGCTTTGCCGACGGCCGCATCGATCTGTCTGGCGTGTGGCTTCCGGAACCGAAGGTGACGCCGGGCGGGGCACCGGTTGGACAAACGCTTGGCGAGGATCCGGTGATTCGCTTGAGGACCGAGGATGGCACGCCCTTCCCGCTACTCCCTGCGGCGGAAGCCGAGTACAAGGAGCGCCTCCGGCGTGGCGATCAGGGCCCGTCCAGCCGCTGCATGCCTCACACGGTGGTGGACGCCTATCTCGTGCCGGAGCCAATCAAGATCGTGCATGCGGCGGGGCTCACGATCCTGCTCCAGGAGGAGTACCAGCACTTCCGTCAGATCTTCACGGACGGCCGCGCGTTTCCTGCGGACATGCAACCGGCCTGGTACGGCTATTCGGTGGGCCGCTGGGAAGGCGAAGAGTTCGTCATCGAAACCGGCGGGTTCAACACTCAGGGCTGGCTCGACTTGACACCGCTGACCCACACCGAATCGCTGCGCACGACCGAACGGTTCCGGCGCCCGAATGTCGGGACTCTTCAGGTGCAGGCCACGATCAACGACCCGAGCAAGTTCTCGCGCGTCTGGAAGACACAGACGATTTCATTCCGTCTGGTAGCTGACGCCGACCTCGTCGAGTACCTCTGCGACAACAATATACGGCTGCTGCCTGCGGCACAGTGAAGCGGCTCGCGCCTCAGCGGAGATGTCCTCCCGGCGGCAAACCGCTAGGCACGCGCGCGGGAATCGTCCGGTCGAAGTTCGTGTCGGTCAGGGCGTTGAGAAACGCGATGACGTCTGCCATCTCGCTCGCGCTCATATCATCAACGCGCCGGAACTGGCCCGACACGCGCGCGATCCCGTCGCCGTTTCTCCCGCGATCTCTCCCGCGATCGCCATCGCGCTCGTTGGATACGTTCGGGTTCTCCGAGCGGCCGTTGTCGTAGAAGCGCAGCACATCCTGCAGCGTCACCAGCATGCCGTTATGCATGTAGGGCGCTGTGAGCGCCACGTTGCGCAGCGATGGCGTACGGAATCGGAACCGTCCCGCTCCGGCGTCGGGCTGCGCCAGCAACGGATGCTCGGCGACGCCTTCAGCGTGGTGGTCGAAGTCCGAGAACATCGGGCCGTCATGACAGCGGTCACACCCGACCTCGTCAAACGTTTCCAGGCCGCGCCGCTGCTGTGCCGTCAGCGCATTGAAGTCGCCCGCGCGGAACCGATCGAACGGGCTGTTCATCGCCACGAGCGAGCGTTCGAAAGCAGCAATCGCGTCGCCGATTCGTGGGCCGTCGGCGGTTGTGTCAGGTCCAAAGGCCTGCTGGAACAGCGCGGTGTACTCGGGAATGCTCCTGATTCGCGCGACGACCGTGTTCACCGCCTCGGCTTCCGGATACGCATGCCCACGCATTTCTTCGAGCGCCTTGATCGGCTCGAGTGCCTGCGTCTCGAGACTGCGTACCCGGCTGTCCCAGAACATCGGCGCCCGCGCCGCGTTGAGGGTTTGCGGTACGCCGTCGAATCGCCGTCGTCCCCGGCGGCCATCGTCGTCGTCATCGTCGTCATCGACGCCGTTGAAGGCCACATTGAGAATGGTCGGTGAATTGCGCTTCACGACGGGGATCCGCCCCTTCGAGAGGTCAACGCGCTTCGGCCCCATGCCGACGGAACCCGTACCTCTCGAGAGGTCGCGGCCATCCGCATATGCGAAATCCGGGTGGTGGCAGGTCGCGCATGCGGTGTCCTTGCTTCCCGAAAGGATCGGATCCCAGAAAAGCAGCCGTCCGAGATGTACTGCGGCTGTATTTACGCTGGGTGTGACCGTCGGCTCGATCTGCTGGACGCGGGCCGCGGCCGCGAGCGCGAAGGCAGTGGTGCCGATGATGAATGCGACCCCGACGAAAGTTATGCGCCGCTTTGTCATCTCGTCCTCCACGTCGGCGAGACGGATTATATGTAACTCTACGTCCAACCCATCTGGATTGAAACAAGCGCGAACTCAAGCAATTGAATCTCCTCGGAGAATCCAGCCGAACGGCATTCGGGCCGGCCGTTCCGGAAGTTTACGACGCTCCCTGTATATATATGGCTATACGATGGGAACAGCTCGGAAGTTTAGTTGACCAGGCCATGAAGTCCTTTGAACTTCCACTGCGGTTTGGGCCCAAGCCCGAAACGACGCGCCCGTCGCGGACACATGCGACTCCCCACAAGCAGATCTCGCAGAACGCTCCGCCGGACATGCAGGAAGCGTTGTTCGCGCGCGCCAGCTCACTGGCCGGCGTCAGCGTGGGCGACAGCCTCGTGTCTGTGCCCGGGGCTCGCGCATTTCACCTGGATGAGGCGCTGGCTCGCGGCCCGCGTGAAGCCTACCAGCGAGGCCGGGAGTTCGCGCATCTGCATCCCGTGCACGACGGCAGTCTCCACCTCACGCTTCCCCCGGACATCTACGAGGAAGTACTTGCGAAGGGGTGGGGCGAACCGCATCCCGTGAGCGGAACGATGATGATTTGGGGCCCGAGGGACCCCCAGGAACTGGAAGTCATCTGGAGTCTCGTGCGGGCGTCGTACGCGTACGCGACAGGCGAGGCGACGTTCTAGAGTTCCTCTTCAAAGAATTCGTGCGTGCCGCGTTCACCGGCGGCGCGCCGATCGGCCTCGGTCTGCCGGAGCTCGATGCGTCGTATCTTTCCTGAAATCGTCTTCGGCAGCGGCGCAAACTCAATCCGACGAATTCGCTTGTACGGGGCCATCCTGTTGCGGCAGTGCGCAAGGATCTCCGATGCGAGCTCGCGCGAGGGGCTGAAGCCGGCCGCCAGCGTCACGAACGCCTTTGGCACGGCGTGCCGCAGCGGATCCGGGCTGGGCACAACGGCAGCCTCGGCAACCGCTGGATACTCAATGAGCACGCTCTCGAGCTCGAACGGACTCAGCCTGTAATCCGACGCTTTGAACACATCGTCTGCGCGGCCCACAAACGTCAGGTAGCCGTCGTCGTCGCGCGACGCGATGTCGCCGGTGTGGTAATAGCCGTCTCGCATCGCATCCGATGTCTTCGCGTCATCATCCGCGTATCCGTCGGTGAGGCCGAGCGGCCGATCGTCGAGGCGTAGACAGATTTCACCTTCATTCGACGACACGTGTCCTTCAGGATCGAGCAGCACGACGTCATAGCCGGGAAGGGGACGGCCCATCGATCCCGGCTTCACCGGCTGACCCGGCGAGTTGCCGATCTGCGCGGTGGTCTCAGTCTGGCCGTAACCGTCCCGGATCGTCAGCGCCCATGCTTTCTGCACCTGTCCAATCACTTCCGGATTGAGCGGTTCGCCGGCGGACAGTACTTCACGCAGCCCGACGCGGTAATCGCCAAGCGGCTCCTGGATCAGCATTCGCCAGACAGTCGGCGGCGCGCAGAGGGTTGTGACCCGGTGCTCTACCAGCGCGTTGAGTACTGACTTCGCGTTGAAACGCGCGTAATTGAAGACGAAGACGGTTGCCTCCGCGTTCCACGGCGCGAAGAACGAGCTCCAGGCGTGCTTGGCCCACCCTGGAGAGCTGATGTTCCAGTGCCGGTCGCCGGGCTGTAACCCGATCCAGTACAGCGTCGACAGATGGCCCACGGGATAGCTCTCATGCGTGTGCACCACAAGCTTTGGGTGTGCAGTCGTTCCAGACGTGAAGTACAAGAGCATCGGATCGCTGGCGCGCGTTGCGCCATCGGCTGTGAATGCCGCACTGCAGTCCCGCGCCGAATCGTACTTATGCCAGCCAGACGGCGCGTCGCCGACTGCAATTCTGGTAAACGTGCCGGTCACTCCCGCGAACTTCGACACATTGACGGCGCTCGTGACGGCAAGACGGACACGTCCGCGATCGACCCGATCCTGAAGATCAGTGGTCGTGAGCAGCGTCGTCGCGGGTGTCACGACCACACCGAGCTTGATCGCGGCGAGCAGCGTTTCCCAGAGTGCCAGCTCGTTGCCGAGCATCAGCATCAGGCAGTCGCCCCTTCGTGCGCCAAGACCACGCAGGAAGTTTGCTACACGATTCGACGCGGCCGACAGGTCCGCAAACGAGCGGATCGTCTCCGTTCCATCCTCTTCGACGATCTGCAGGGCTGGACGATGGTTGCCGGCTGCGACGGCATCAAAGTAGTCGAGTGCCCAGTTGAATTGCTCGAGTGCGGGCCATTGGAAGTCGCGCGCTGCCGTGTCGTAGGCACTCCGATGTTTCAGAATGAAATCGCGGCCGGCAAGGAACGCAGCGGCGGCGTCCGTTGTGTTCTTCATCGCTCTTCGGCCGCGATCGTATAGCATTCCAGCCGCACCACCTGCGGAACCTGCGCTTCCAACGCAGCAGCTGCACAGACAGAGAATCGCGACGGCATTCAGGAGGACACAATGAGCGTACGTCTGGAGGATGCAACCGGATCATGATCTTTGCTGGTGGAATTCCGCTGAAGCGCGACGGAAAGGTCGTGGGAGCGATCGGCGTGAGCGTCGGCTCCGGCGAACAGGACCACGCCGTGGCAGAGGCGGGCGCGGCAGCGTTTTGAAGTTCTTTCACGCGGCCGACCATTCACCTCGACCAGTGGATGTCGAGCACTTCACGGGCGCCGCGACCATGGCGCGAATCGATGGCGTCTGCGAGCAGCCGCTGGTCAACGCGTACCGCGTCACGTTTCAGGCGTCAGCACGGACGGCCTGGCACACGCACACTGGTGTGCAGGTATTGCTCATCCTCGAGGGCTGCTGCCGAGTGCAGAAGGCGGGTGGCGCGATTCAGGATGTCGCGGCCGGCGGTGCGGTCCGGATCGAGCCGGGCGAACGCCACTGGCACGGAGCGACGCCAGACGCACCGATGACCCACATGGCGCTCAATATCAACGCCACGACGGAGTGGTTCGAGAAGGTCAGCGACCGCGAGTACGCAGGTCGATAACGAGCTCGTGATCTCGTGGTGTCACACGGCGCTTTCGGTGGGTCCGCGCAACGAGGAATTGATCTGGCGGATGGCGCCAAGGTGGTACGCAAGGTGCGCGATGCTCCCGATCGTGCCGTTCAGCTCGATCTCCCTTACTTCGCGGGGCGTGCGTAACGCATCCAGCCAGCGGGTCACCTCGGCCTGAAGATCCCTTCGCAGCGTGTCCCATTCATGTTCGGACACGGTCTGTTGTTCCGACGGCCGACGAGAATCCATTCGCGGCTTGAAGGGAGCGCGTGGAGACCGGTTCTAGGCGCGCAGGCGATACAGGCGAAAGAATCCGGCGTCGACGGGTAGCACGTCCACTTGTCTGAATCCGGCCGACGCAGCCAGCGACCGAACCGTCTCCTCGCGAATGACGGTGCCAATAGCCGCTGATGGTTGCTCGGCCAGCGAAACGGGGAGACAGTGGACGATGCTCCAGCCGTACATGAGTCGTTCGAGGTCGTCGGCAGGGGCGTGGAAGTGCTCGCCGACCTTTTCGTCGGCGACGAGCACGCTGCCGCCAGGTGCCAACGTTTCGCGCAGCACGGCCAGCACTTCGCGCGGGCGCGACATGTCGTGGAGCGCCTCGAGCACGAGCACCAGGTCGAACGGACCCTGATCGCCAACCGAAATAGCGTCGCGACGCTCGAAGCGAACGGTCACCCCGTTCGCCGCGGCGAGCGCGCGCGCGTCCACCACCGACGCCTCGTCTGCGTCGAAGCCGACGACCTCAGCCTGCGGGAAGTTTCGCGCCATCGCGATGGTGGACCACCCCGCACCGCAACCCACGTCTGCCACCCGTATGCGTGACGTGGTCAGGGCGCGATGGATGTCGGGAGCGGCGGGGATCCAGCGTCGCACGAGGTCAGTGACAAAGGCCGGCCGGTTGATGCCAGCCTGACCGCGGCGGAAAGGGGCGCCGAAGTGCGGATAGGCCACGCCGCCACCTGTCCGATACGCCTCGATGACACGTTCGAGCGCACCGCCGATGCCGGCCACCATCTGCGCAAGCGGGGCCAGGTGTGCGGGATGGTCTTCTGCCACCAGCACATTCGCGTGCTCCGGCGGTAGAGAGTAGCGGCGCTCGTCGGCCGGACGTGCAGCCTCGTCAACTGTAATCAACCCTGCAACTGCCTGCTGCTCCAGCCACTCGCGCGCATAGCGCAGCCCAATACCCGCCTGCTCGGCGAGCTGCAGTGAGGTGAGTGCGGGGTGGGCACGCAGGGCAGCGTACAGCCCGAGTTCCTTGCCCAGGTAGATCCCGTAGAGTTCGAGCGCGTGAATCGTGGATTCGACGAGACGGTTTGTGAGCGCCTCCTCGGTTGTCGGAACCGTCATGCACACCATAGGACCCTCCTGAATACACCCTCTGGGCGTAAAGGTGGCGCCTCGATTGTATCTGCCGAGGGCGGATGCCACTTTGTGACGGAGAACCACGATTGATTGGCTCACAGTGATCCACGAACTCAAGGGCGCGCCGATCATGGCCGGCATGGTGGCCAGCAAGTTCTCCGAGATGGGCACGGGCGGCTGGGCTTGGATTCTCAGCGACCTGAAGTCCGTGCTCGAGACAGGAAGCTCGATGTAACCCCCGCGCCACCCGAAACTCTCTATTGATGTCCACTCGGTACAGAGAGATGGAACAATCAAGAAGGAGTGTGCGCACATGGCAGAGTTCGTGACGGCAATCAGGACGAACGAGGTACCCGTCGGTGGGATCACCGCGGTCGACGTGAACGGCAGGCGGATTGCCGTCACCAATATTGGCGGCACGTACCACGCCTTTGACGACGAATGCACGCACGAGCAGTGCCCACTTGCCGAATATGGCGAAATAGCCGGGACGACGCTGACGTGTACGTGCCACGGCTCTGAGTTCGACGTGGCGACCGGAAGGGTGCTCGCCCCTCCGGCGCAAACGCCGCTCACGGTGTACCGCACCCTGGTCGAGGGCGACGCGCTCAAGATCGAGGTCTGATGCCGAGCGCGTACGTGATTGTTGGTGCGAGCCTCGCGGGTGCGACAGCCGCAGTCACGCTGCGCCAGGAGGGCGCCGACGGGACGATTACGTTGATCGGCGCCGAGAAAAACCCCCCGTACGAACGACCGCCGTTGTCCAAAGCGTACTTGCGCGGCGAGACGCCGTTCGAAACCGCGCTGGTACGTCCGCCAGTCTTCTACGCAGAACAGGGAATCGAGACGATCCTCGGCTGCCGAGCGGTGCGAATCGATGCCTCGGGTCGTTTCGTCGAGCTCGACGACGGTCGTCGCGTGCCGTTCGACCGACTGCTCATTGCGACGGGCGGACGGAATCGGCGCTTATCGGTTGCCGGCGCCGATCTCGATGGCATCTACAGCCTTCGAACGGTTCAGGACGCCGATCGGATTCGGGCAGAAACAATTTCTGGTCGCCGGGTGGTGGTGGTCGGCATGGGTTTCATCGGCTCGGAAGTGGCGGCGTCACTCCGGCAGAAAGACCTGGATGTCGTCGCGATCGAACCATCGAGGACGCCGCTGGCCCGGGTGTTGGGCCAAGACGTCGGACAGTGCCTCGCAGATTTACACCAGGCGCACGGCGTCCGAACTGTTTTCGAGGACACGGTCGTTGCATTCGAGGGCACCAGCCGCGTCGAGCGGGTCCTGACCAAGGGAGACCGGCGGCTCGAATGCGATTTCGTTGTCGCCGGCATCGGCATCGAGCCGGTAGTGGACGTGCTCGACGGCAGCGGCGTCCACGTCGACAACGGCGTCGTGGTCGATGAGTACTGCCAGACCAACGTGAGTGGCATCTACGCTGCGGGTGACGTGGCGAATCACTATCATCCACTCTTCAAGCGGCGGATCCGGGTGGAGCACTGGCAGAACGCGATCAAGCAGGGCGCCGCCGCCGCGCGGAACATGCTCGGACGGCATGTCGCGTACGAGGAGGTTCACTGACCTCGACATTGTCGGACAGCAGCAGCCGGTCGTCGCCGAGAAGGTCTGCCCCAAGATTTCGATTGCCTCCAGCAGGCTCGCCACGTCGAGCGTCAACAATATCGCTAGGATCGCCTCATAACCCCCCTCGGATCGCCTTTGGACACGATATTGAGCCTGAACTTCCGCTCGGAGCATCATTACTGCTGCGTCGTACCTTGAAACGAGTAACCTTACGGAATGGAAATTTGGATGCTTGGCGTGGTTACGGCTGCAATCGGTGTCGGATTCGTGCTCACGCGTCTATCGCGTTCGCGAGGGACAACGTCGATGGACATGGGTGAGGTCAGCCAAAGCTGGATTACCGCCTTGGCAGGATTCTCAGGACGCGATTCTGAGAGCCAGCGGCACGGCAATCTTCGAGAACACAATCATGCGGGCTCGCAAACAAGACGTCTGGACCGGAGGTATTGATGACGGGAAAGATTCGAACATTACGAGTCGACAAAGGGTTTGGTTTTATCAAAGACGACACAGGGAAGGATCTGTTCTTCCACCAAAGTGCGATCTACGGCGAGAGTATTGACAATCTGCGTGAGGGAGACAGCGTCGAGTTCGACGTCGGGCACGGACCGAAGGGGCCCCGTGCGGAGAACGTGCGGCGCACATCCACCTAGGCAGGACTGACGGTCACGGTCGTCGTTGCGCCACGCGGGCCGGCATAGCATGAAGTCGTGGGAACTCCTCAACGAGACGCGCACCGTTGACGGAAGCGCCGTTTGCCTGATGAGGCACGACGACGAGTACGTGATTTTTGCGAACGGTAAGCCGCTGATGTCGAGTCGCAGCCACGGGTCAGAGGAAGCGCTGGCCAGGTTGGCATGCAGACGTGCCCGAACGATGAAGCAGCCTCGCGTCCTCGTGGGGGGCCTCGGGATGGGATTTACTCTGCGCGCTGCACTCGATTTGCTGCCATTGGGCGCCGTGGTGACTGTCGCGGAACTCGTACCTGCGGTGATCGACTGGAACCGCGGGCCACTTGGATCCTTAGCCGCACATCCGCTGAAGGATCCGCGTGTGCGCATTCAGGTTGCCGATGTTGGCTTCACGGTGCGCGCGCACTCCGGCGGATTCGATGTGGTGCTGCTGGATGTGGACAACGGGCCGGCTGCATTTACGGCTGCGGTCAACGAGGGACTCTACGACAACGGAGGCGTCGCCGCAATGTACGCCGCACTCAGGCCAGGTGGAATGCTGGCCGTATGGTCGGCATGGGAAGATCGCAGGTTCGAACAGCGTCTTCGCTCCCACGGCTTTATGGTGGAAGTCGAGCGCGTACGGGCGCGATCGAAGAAGGACGGCGCCAGACATACGATCTTCCTGGGTTGGAAGCACGCACGGGAGCGTGACGGATTCGCTGCGAGCGAATGTTAGCAATCGGCGAGAACCGTTTCTCGGCGAAGAAGAGCGACTACGTTCGCACGAAGTCTGGAACGAGGACATCGCGAAACAACCTGACAGTGCGCATCAGGATGAGGGCTGCTGTGGACGACCGGCGCGCTGATGGTTCGGAGTAGTCAGGTGCCGCCACGCCGATTCATCAAGGTCTCGGCTGCTGTCGTCTCAGGTGCAGTGCGCGTGGTCCGCTCACGCGATCGTCCAACAGCTCGAACTGCACCCCAGCGCCGACGTCGAGATCACTGATGGAGGTGCCCTCCTGCAGGTCGGCACGATGGAAGTACACTTCGCGTTCGTCCGACAGACGAATGAACCCATGGCCCTGACCTACGAGAAGCCGCACGATCCGGCCAGTCGCCGGCGTTCCTCGCCGCTCGAACAGGCGTGGTTTGGCTGCCGGTCGCTGCGTCGCCCGCTTTGCGCCAAAAGAGTACGTCTTCCTCATTGACACCTCCGTACGAGGCGGGAGGGACGCTCCCGCCTCGACCGGCTTGAGATGCTACCAGCGAGGTTCCGTGCGACGCGAATCACCGCCACCGAATCCGCCGGCAAACGCCGCCTTCGGACGCGCCTCGTTGACGGTGAGGCCGCGTCCTCCGAGTTGATGGGCGTTCAACTCGGCGATGGCTTTCTGGGCCTCCTCGTCCGTGCTCATTTCGACGAACGCGAACCCTCGCGGGCGCCCCGTGGTTTTATCGCGAACGACGTTCACCGATTCAACGGTGCCAGCGCTGGCAAAGAGCTCATGGAGCTCTGCTTCAGCGGTTTCGTAAGGGAGGTTTCCGACATACAGTTTTCGACTCATACACTAACTCCTGTGTCGCCAAGTGCGACGATTCTCGACCGCCCAAGGAGGACGGTGAGTGGATTTCGTCTCGTAACTAAGCTGAACTTCAGGAGGAAGCGAGTCAGGAAAGGCTCGTCACGCCCAGAGGCGGCACAGTACGCGGCAAGATCCGACGCCTCATGATAGCACGCGAAAGGAACCATGCTCATCGTCGCGGCACTTCGATCAGGACAATATCGGAATGATCCTGGATCTGCTCGAGCACAATCTCGCGGCCGTCGGCGGAGATGTCGAAGTCGCGGACATGAAAGTCTGAAGGAAAGTTCGTGAGCTGACGCTCGGCGCCGGTTTCGAGATCGATCAGCCAAAGATCCTTGTGGCGGATCTCTCCGCGCAGCGCCAGGATGGATCGCCGTCCTCCCATGAAGGACAGATGCCTGGCGCCGCGCGTGAGCGTGAGGTTCGGCAGAAAATGCGCACTGCCATCCGCATTGGCCGCCTTGACCGGAAATGTCGTCCCGATGTCGGGACCTGAGTACAGAATCATCTTCCCGTCGGGCGACCACACCGGATCAACGGAGTACTCCTCCATGAGGCGCGCCGGTGAGCGGCCGTCCACCGGTACGTTGAAGAGCCGCGGCACTCTGTCGACAACCGAGGCCACCGTAATCGATTCGCCATCCGGCGTCCAGGCTGGCCCACCCTGCAATTCCAAAGCGCTCGAGACCACGCGAACATCCGTGCCATCCAGATTCGCGACGTACAGCAAGTGTCTGTCCGCTTCGCCTGACCGAAAACGCGATGCGGCGTCCGTCACGTGCGATGGCAGGCGCTCCAACGATGCGGCTCTCCGGCGCGCTCCATACCTCGGTGGCGAGATCGCTCGCCAGCATCCAGATGCTGTCGGTGGTGCCCTTCGAGGTGACGTAGAGCAGAAAACCGGCGCCGAGTCGTGGAGAGGAACCGTTGCCCGTCGTCAGTGAGATGGGGCGGGAATCCGACAGGTCGGCTTGATCGGCGGTCACCGGCAGGCGCCACAGCGTGCTCTTCGTGGTCGCGAGCGTCGCGACCAGACGCCGGCCATCCGCGCTTGCCGCGAGCGACGTGTACCTGTCGATACCAAGGCTCAGTCGTTGCGGCACGCGTCGGTCGACGTCGAGACTGTGGATCCACGGTCCGCCCCCTTCCGGGTCGCTCGCCAGGTACATCAGCGTTTTCGCGTTCAGGAACACAGGGTGCGTGACGACCGCGTCGTGATGCGTAATCCGTTCGGGAGGTCCTCCAGTTGGGCTCATGCGCCAGATGTCCATTCGATCAGGTACCGAACCCTGGACGAAGTAGATAGACCTCCGATCCGGCGACCAGAGTTGAAAGTGAGCGTGGAGGCCAGGGGGCGCTGAAAAAATCTCGCGTGGCTGCGACGCCTCGCCCGGATCGCGCACGAACGTCGGATCGCCGGGCCCTGGTGTGTGATAGACGAGGCGGCCGTCCTCCGACCAATCGAATTCTGCAACGCCTTCCAGATACGGACGCGCCGGGCCACCGAGAACGGGCACTCCCCAGACGCTGATGTCCTGCGCGGAACCGCCGAGCTTCCTTGCCCAGAACGTAACCAGAGATCCGTCAGGCGAGAAGCCAAGGGTCCGGACCGAGGGATTCACGACGTCATGCACGGATCCACGGGTGAGGTTGTCAAACCGGCCTGAGCCGACCTCTGTCACCCATATATCCATGCGTCCATCGCGATCCGATTGAAACGCGGCAAGTCTGCCTTCACGAGACAAGGCGGCCGCCTGTTCGATTCCGTCGAAATCGGTCAGCTGCAGGAAGCGGCCGTTCGCCAGAGGATTGTCAACACGGTCCGCGCCGGTCTGAAACTGCCATGCAGCGACGCCGAGGGCGACAGCGCCACAAACTGCGGCCATCGGCCACAACCACGAGGCTCGGCCGGCTGCAGGGCCCGCACCACTGTCACTCGCGTCCTCGACCGGCGCAGGCCGCCGATTCCTGGCCCATGCGTCGAGCTCGGTCCGGAAGGCGTAAACCGACCCGAGCTTGTCGTGGATATGACGATGCACGGGCATGTCTTCGCGCTTCTCCCAACGCTGCACGGTTGTGGCGTCCCGCTTCATGTAGGCAGCGATTTCTTTCCAGGAATCAAGGCGGTCGTCGGGCGTGTGCTCGACCGGAGCTGACGAAGCCGGAAGAGAGGTGTCGGCCATGGCGCGTGCAGCTGAGCCGGAGGGGGATCGAGAGAACGGGATTGTAGCGCCGCCCTGAACCCGCGGCAATGGACGGTATTCGACGGCACAGGAGCGATTTCGGGCGATACCGCGGATTGCTGCTTGCGACAGCAATTCCGCCCGCCCTAGTGTTCGCCGGTCGGCATTTGACGTTTTATCCCAGTGGAGGGCTCCCATGCGCAGACTGATGACGATTCTTCTCGCCGTCGCATGTGCAGTGCATGTTCATGTCGCTGCCGCGCAGGACGTGACCGGTTCCCTGATCGGGACCGTCGAGGACGCCCAGGGCGGCGTTCTCCGGGGTGCAGTTGCTCGTGTGAGCTCCCCGGCTCTGATTGGCGGCGCACAGACAGCCACCACAAATGACAAGGGGCAGCTGCGCTTTCCGGCTCTACCGCCCGGACTGTACGCGCTCGACGTCGAGGCCCAGGGATTCGGGGCCTACCACGAAGAGGGGATTCGGATCGGGGTCGGCGCCACCATCGAGCGAAGCGTGACGCTCACTGTGGCGGGTCTGCAGGAGTCGGTGGTGGTGGAGAGCGCGGGCTCACGTATTGAAGCCCGCGGGAGCGGGTTCGAGACCCGCTTCGGCCCCGAAGACATCAGGGCGATTCCGGTCCGGCGATTCAGCATGTTCGATTTCATTCGCGCCGCGCCTGGCGTGTCGCCCACCTCGCCCGGAAGTGTTTCGACCAACAGTGTTTCGGCGTTCGGTTCCGGTACCAACGAGAACGTGTTTCTCATCGACGGGACGAACTTTACCTGCCCATGCAGTGGTGAGGCGCGATCCGAGCCCGGCGTGGACTTCATCCAGGAGGTGCAAGTCCAGTCTGTCGGGGCCTCGGCGGAGTTCGGCAACATGCAGGGCGCCGTGGTCAATGTGGTGACAAGACAGGGCAGTGACCGTTTTCTGTACGACGCGTCGTACTACGGGCAGACCGCCGGCTTGACCAGTGAGCCGGTGAGGCTCACATACCCCGGTCCCGAGCAGCTTCGAAGCGGATACGAACGCGTCAGGTACCGTGACGCGACGACAAACCTCGGCGGTCCCATTGTTCGTGACCGGCTGTGGTTCTTTGCCGGGTACCAGCATTTGCGCGACTACGACAGTCAGCCGGGCACCGACCCGGCATTCCCGCGGACGTACGAGCAGGACAAGATCTTCGCGAAGCTCACCTGGCGGCTGGCGCCAGGCTGGCAATTGCTTCAAAGCTTTCACGACGAGTTCTGGGTCAACCCGGAGCTCCCGACGCGCGTCAGACCGTTTGAAGCGACACAGCGCCGGCACGCGTCGGTTCCCGCTATGACCTTCGGCCACCTCACGCACACGTTGTCCTCCAACACCGTATGGGACGTCCGCGTCGGACGGTTCGTGTTTGACCGCGAGGACGACACAAGCACGGGCAACGTGACGACCCCAAGCAGGTTCGATCGGGTAACTGGCGTGTTCAGCGACGCGCCGCAGACGTTCGGCGGGCTCACGCTCATCCGCACCACCAGCAAGGGGACCATCAATCACTACCGGCCGGATGTGTTGGGCGCCGATCACCAGTTGAGGTTCGGCGGACAGTTCGAAAAAGGGGAGCATCACCTGTCGTCAATTATTCCGACCGGTGTCAGGTACGTGGAGAGCAGCGGCCAGCCGTTTCAGGCTATCTCGAGCGATCCGTCAATCACAGGTGGCGTGTTTTTCACGACTTCGGGGTTCATGAGCGACGCCATCACGGTCGGCAATCTGCTGACGATCAATGCCGGAGTCCGATTCGACCACAGCCGCGCGATCAGTCAAGACCTGCCGAAGCTCGATGTCCAAGGCCGTGAGACCGACACCATCGTCGAGGGCCTGGGCACGTTGTACACGTGGAACATCTGGTCGCCGCGTCTGGGCGTCACGATGAAGCTCACGGGCGATGGCCGAACGATGCTTCGTGCAAGCTACGGCCGGTTCAACCAGGGCGTCCTCACGGGAGAACTGTCCCCGATTCATCCGGCTGCCACGCCGACCACCACGATGGCCTACAACCCCGCAACCGGAGGCTATACGACTCTCGTATCAGTGGTCGACCCGAAGCGGAATCTCGAACTCGATCCTCGAACACGGTCTCCGCGCACGGACGAGTACTCCATCGGCGTCGACCGGGAGCTCGGGCGACAGCTCGCGGTCGCGATGGCGTACGTTCGGAAGAACGGTAGCCGCTTCATCGGCTGGACGGACGTCGGCGGGCAGTATCGGGAAGAGGTTCGCTCGTTGCCGGACGGCCACAGCGTGCCGGTGTACGTGATTACCAACTCCACCGCCGATCGCCGATTCCTGTTGACCAATCCTGAGGGCTATTCGCTGACCTACAACGGGGTGGTGATGGCCGTCGAGAAGCGACGGTCTGATGGCTGGCAGGCGTTTGGTTCATACACCTGGTCGAGGGCCTCCGGGTTTCAGGTGTCCAGCGCCGCCACCGCCGCGGGACCGCAGGTCAGCACGATTGCCGGCACGCCCTTCCTCACGTTTGGACAGGATCCAAACAGCCTGACGAACGCCCGCGGCCGGTTGCCCAACGATCGACCGCACATGCTGCGAGCGATGGGCAGCGTTGACGTGCCCCGGACGGGGTTCGTCCTCGCGGCCAACGTGCAGCACTTCAGCGGAAAGCCGTGGGCGGCAAGCGCGCAGATCACGCTGCCGCAGAGCGATCAGCGCATCCTGCTCGAGCCACGAGGCTCTCGCCGGCTGTCATCGCAAACACTGGTCGACTTGCGCCTTTCGAGGGCAATTTCGCTGGGCGGCTCCACGCGTGTGGAACTGCTGGTGGACGTGCTGAATGCGTTCAACGACACCGCGGAGGAGGGGCTGGTCACCGACAATCTGTACAGTCCGACGTTCGGGCAGTCGGTCAATTTCATCGATCCACGCCGCGCAATGATTGGCGTAAGGCTGAACCTGGGCCAGTGACGGAGTTTGAGTACGTCAGTGTCCGGCTTTAGCCGGACGACCGTTGGTCCGCCTGAAGGCGGACACTACGTACGACTCAGCAAAACCCGATTTCAGTAGCAGAACTGCATCCGACGTGAAGCACTTACGAGACTGAGGCGGCAAGCGACTCGGTCGGATGGCCCGTCCATCGTGGCGGAACGAACGATCGTCGTCCAATTGTCAGAAACGACATACCTGCGACGACACACAGCAGACCCGCGATCCAGAACGCGAACTGGTAATCGCCCAGCATTGTCCGGATGGCGCCTGCGCCGAACGCGGCCATCGACGCGCCGAGCTGGTGGCTCGCGCCGATCCATCCGTAAATCACGCCCGTATTTTCCCGGCCGAACGCCTCGTTGGTAAGACGCACGGTGGGCGGCACGGTGGCAATCCAGTCGAGACCGTAGAACACCGCGAACCATGCGAGCCCGCCGGCGCCCTCCTGGAGCGTGAAGGGGAGGAAGAGCAGCGAGATGCCGCGCAGCGTGTAGTACGAAAACAGCAGATGGCGAGGGGAATACCGGTCTGTGAGCCAGCCCGATGCTGTCGTCCCGATGATGTCGAAAATCCCCATCATGGCGAGGAGCCGTGCCGACCGCACTTCCGCGATCCCGTAGTCATGACACGCGGCGATCAAGTGAGTGCCAATAAGCCCGTTCGTGCTTGCGCCGCATACGAAGAACGTTCCGGCGAGTATCCAAAAAGGACGTGAACGTACTGCATGGCGCAACGCTTCGACCGGTGCCATGACGCGCACCGGCGAGGTGTTCCCGGCGAGTCGGCTCTGGCCGTACGGCAGCAGCCCCAGGTCCTCGGGCCGATCGCGCATGAAGAAGTAGACGATCCCGAACACGATAGCCGCGGCGCCCGAAACCACCAGGGCGGCGGCACGCCACCCGCGTTCGGCAACCAGCGACGCGAGCACTGGCAGGAACACGAGCTGTCCGGTCGCGTTGGCCGCCGACAGGATGCCCAGCACCAGGCCGCGCCGCTCGTCGAACCAGCGGCTCGCGATGATGGCCGCGAGCACCATCGACGTCACTCCTGTCCCGGTGCCGACCAGCACGCCCCACAGCAGGGTGAACTGCCACTGGGTCTGCATGCGTGTGGTGAGTGCCACCGATACCGCGAGCAGTGCCACGGCGCCGAGGACGACCCGACGAAGCCCCCAGCGGTCCATGACCGACGCGGCAAAGGGACCGATCAGCCCGAACAGTGCGATGTTGATTGCAACCGCGGCGGAGATGGCCGTGCGGCTCCATCCAAATTCGCCTTCGAGCGAGATCATGAGGACGCCGGGTGTGGCGCGAACTCCGGCGGTGACCAGCAGCACGCCGAACGTGACGAGCGCGACGATCCACGCGTAATGGATACGATTGGTCATCAGCTGCAAGGCTGATTGTCGTCGAGTCCGAGCAAGGTTGTCGATTCTCGATCGGTTCTGGGCAGGTCGTCTCGGTCCGGCTGAAGCCGGACACTACGTACCGGCGGTCACGATCGCGCGCAAAGTTGCCGGCTCGAAGACAGAGTGGCACACTGTCGCATCGAGGAGTGAAATCATGCAGAGCACAATCTGGAGACGCTGCGCCGTGGGAGTGTTCGTGTTGGCGTCCGCTGCGCTCGGCACCGCACAGCAGACCGCGAACGATACCTCCCCTCTGGTGCTACCCGGTCACCGCTACGATCTGCCGGCCACCCTCATCACAGCTGCCCAGATCGAGGCGCACAAGAAGAACATGGTCGCCGCCAAGAATGACGATGTCCCGATGAACATGGTCAAGGCGGGTGGTGGCAGCGACAAGCATCAGTTCGGCATCAGCGTGGTCACCCGCAACAAGGGCCAGAAGAACCCGAACTATGCCGTCCACGACGATGTCGCGGAAGTGTATTACGTGATCGAAGGCAGGGGCCGTATGAAGCTGGGGGGCAAGATCACGGATTGGAAGCGGCGCCCCGTGAGTGCCGGCAACGGCAGGGGGAGCGCCGGCACGACGGCAGTCGGATCGAAGGACGTCACGATAGCGAAGGGCGACGTTCTGATCATTCCAGCCGGCACCCCGCACAAGTGGGAGGACGCCGAGGAGTTCACGAGCTACGTCGTGGTCCGCGTTGATCCGGACGGTGTCGCGCCCTTGATGGAGCTGGGAACGGCGAAATTCACGGAGTGACCCAGGAGGTCGCGATCAGAGGAGAAAGAACATGACGAAGAAGCTGGCCTTTCGTGCACTCCTGGTTGTCATGACAGGTCTCTCGCTGCACGACCTGGTCGGAATGGCGCAGGGCGCGATGACGCCGCCCGGCACATTCATCCCGTCGGTCCGCTGGAAGAAGATGCTCGACGACGATAAACCCGAACTCGGGATCGTCGCGGGTCAGGCTGCCCGAATCGTGCCGCCCTTCGTCATTCGGCGTCGGGTGGAAGGACCGAACAACGCGAGCGTCCACACGAAGGACGGTGACGGTGCGGACGTGACGGAGGTGTACTACATCCTCGACGGCGGTGGCACGTACACGACCGGTGGATCGATGCCCGATCCCAGGAACCGGACGGCCGGAATCAAGGGCGGCGTTACCAACGACATCAAGCCCGGCGACGTCATCGTGATCCCGCCAGGCACGGCTCACTGGTTCAGCAGGATCAACGGCCACGTCACGTACATCGAGGCACGTTTCCCTGGCAACCTGACAGCACCACCGGCCAGGTAAGCCCAGACCGGTGCCCGATGCGCGTCGCGCCAGTCGACATTCTCCTCATCGTCATTTACTGCGCGTTTGTCCTCGCCATCGGCTTCCGCCTGCGGCGGCAGATGGTGGGGAGCTCCGAGTTCTTCATGGCCGGCCGCTCGATGCCGGCGTGGGTGGCTGGCGTGGCGTTCCTGTCAGCCAATCTCGGAGCGCAGGAAATGATCGGGATGGCAGCGAGCGGCGCGAAATACGGCATCCTCACCAGCCACTTCTATTGGGTGGGGGCTATTCCGGCGATGGCATTCGTCGGCGTGTTCATGATGCCGTTCTACTACGGGTCGCGGGCCCGCAGCGTTCCGGAATATCTGAAGCTGCGGTTCGATGAGAAGACGCGCGGCTTCAACGCGCTGACCTTCGCCGGCATGACGGTGTTTTCGTCTGGCATCAGCATGTACGCGATGGGCGCGCTACTCGCGTTGCTGCTCGGGTGGAACATCCACGCGAGCATCGCGGTATCGGCCGCGATCGTGCTGGTGTATGTCGCGCTCGGGGGCCTGACGAGCGCCATCTACAACGAAGTGTTGCAGTTCTTTCTCATCGTCTTCGGCTTCATGCCCGTCGCGTACCTCGGCCTTCGCGACGTGGGCGGATGGGAGGGACTTGCCGCGCGCGTACCCGACACCTTCGTGCACGCGTGGTCGAACCTGGGACAAGCGGACGCGAATCCCATGGGCATCGAGTGGTTCGGAATGGTGATGGGCCTCGGCTTCGTTCTGTCTTTCGGGTACTGGTGCACCGACTTCCTCGTTGTGCAGCGTGCCATGGCTGCCGACTCGATGAGTGCCGCGCGCCGGACGCCCCTCATCGCCGCGGTGCCGAAGATGCTGTTCCCGTTCCTGGTGATCCTGCCAGGCATCGCGGCGCTTGGGCTGACACTCCATCCAGCCGCAGGCACTGCGCCGCTGCTGCCGACGCTTGCTGACGGCACCTACGACTACAACATGGCGCTACCGCTGATGATGTCGCGGTACTACCCGGCGGGTTTGCTTGGCCTCGGCCTGACGGCGCTGCTGGCGAGTTTCATGTCCGGAATGGCCGGCAATGTCACCGCGTTCAACACGGTATGGACGTTCGACATCTACCAGAGCTACATCCGGCCAGGCCAGAGCGACGCCCATTACCTCTGGATGGGTCGAATGGCCACGGTTTTTGGGGTGGCCGTCAGCATCGCGACCGCGTATGCCGCGATGCGCTTCAACAACATCATGGACATGCTGCAACTGGTGTTCTCATTCGTGAATGCACCACTCTTTGCGACGTTTCTCCTCGGCATGTTCTGGAAGCGGACCACCGGGCACGGCGCCTTCGCGGGGCTGGTGGCCGGGACCAGCGCGGCTGCGGTGCACTATGAGCTCACGGGCGTGATCGGCGCCGCGTCGCTTCTCCCGAAGCTCGCGATCGTGCATGCCTACCCGTCGGACATGGCTCAGAACTTCTGGGGCGCCATCGTCGCGTGGACGACGTGCTTCGTCGTCACCGTTGGCGTTAGTCTGCTGACCGTCCCTAAAGCGGAGGCCGACCTGCGCGGCCTTGTCTATGGACTTGCGCAGCGCTCAGAGCGAAGCGAAACCGCGTGGCACCAGCGTCCCGTTGTGCTGGCAGCGGTTGTCCTCACGCTCACGCTGGCATTGAACATCCTGTTCTGGTAACCGCCAAGGGCTCCGCTCTTAATATCCCTTCAATGGCGATGGGAAGGATGTGAGCCCTTGGCTGGTTGGCAGTCTCTCTTTGGCGCGCTCCGCGCGCCACTAGGACCGCTATGCAGGTCATAATGAGCACAAATTCGCCAACGAGCCACATAGCGGTCCTATGAACCTCGACCTGCGATATCCGATTGGACTGCTGCTCACCACCTATGGCGCGATCCTCGCGTTCGAAGGCGCGATGTTTCGGGCGACGGTACTTGACCTCAACGTGAACTTGTACTGGGGCGCCGTCATGATCGTGTGCGGTCTCGGTGCAATCGTCCTCGCTCGACGCCATCAAAAGGGACAAGGCACAAGTCACAAATCACAAGTCACAAATCAGAAATAGCGTGACAGGGCTACAATGCGGCCCCATACCATGAGTCGCCCCCGAGGAAAGGACATGCCGATTGCGGCGGGAGGACCGGCCGGCCGGCTCGGGTCGTGGAAGGACATCGGCGCCTATCTCCAGCGCGACGTGAGTACTGTCCAGCGCTGGGAAAAACGAGAGGGCATGCCCGTGCATCGGCATCTGCATGGCAAGCTGGGTTCGGTTTACGCCTTCCGCTCGGAGATCGATGCGTGGTGGGAGAACCGGAGTGTCCTGCTTGGCGAGCAGGACCATCCTTCAGAGGGCCGAGATAAGTCGACCGTCGCCCTATGGCCCCGCCTCGGTACGGATGCCGCAAGAAGGCGAGCCGGCTGGACGCGGTGGCTGGGGATTGCAGGGCTCGCGGCATTGGCGGTTGCCGCAGTTACTGTCGTGCTGGACGACACGCGCACCGCAGACCCTCAGGCCCCCACGATCAGGTCTCTAGCCGTGTTGCCCCTGACGAATCTGTCCGCCGACGCGAGCCAGGAGTATTTCGCGCTTGGCATGACCGACGAGCTGATCGGAGCACTCGCACGGATCAGCGCACTCAGAGTCGTTTCACGAGCATCGGCCATGAGCTTGAACGGGAGCAACAAGCCGCTCCCGGCGCTCGCGCGTGAGCTCAATGTCGATGCGGTGCTCGAGGGCTCCGTTCAACGTGCAGGCGATCGCGTGAGGATACGCATTCAGCTCATTCACGCGCCCAGCGATACCCGCCTCTGGGCGGGCGAGTTCGAACGACAATTGACGGATGTCCTGACCCTGCAGAACGAGATCGCGCGTGAGGTGGCGCAGGAAATTCGCGTCAGCATCACACCGCAGGAACGAACACGAATGGCGTCCGCCGCCCTTGTCAATCCTGCCGCGCACGACGAGTATCTGCTCGGCCGGTTTCTCCTGTGGAAATTCATCGAGGAGGATCGAGTCCGCGCAGTCGAGCACTTCAACCGTGCGATCCAGATTGATCCTGGATACGCTGCAGCACACGCCGGTCTGGCTCACGCCTGGTGGATGCGGGGGGTGTTCGGTCCACTCAGTATGAAGGAGGTTGCGCCGCCCGCAGGCGAAGCGGCGCGCCGGGCCCTGGAGCTCGACGATCGCCTGGCCGAAGCCCACGCGGCCAAGGCCTATGTGCAGGGCATGTTCGACTGGAACTGGAAGGGCGCCGAAGCGACCGTTCGGCATGCCATAGAGATCGACCCGAACAGCCTCGAGGCCCATTACGTCTATTCGCTCCTGCTGATGGCGCTTGGACGTCTGCCGGAGGCCATCACGCAGATCGAGCGCGCTGCGCAGCTGGATCCTCTCTCAGCGCAGGTTCATTCCACCTTTGGAAGGATTCTCTATCGTGCGCGCCGATGGGACGAGGCGATCGCACGACTGCAACGGGCGATCGAGCTCGAGCCGCGGAACGACGGAGCACATTCCCGCCTCGGAAATACCTACGAGCAGATGGGGAAATATGACGACGCGCTGGCGTCTTATGCGAAGCAGGGTGCGTTGTCGGGCCAGTCCGAAGGTGAGAGCCGCAACATGGCGAGTCTCTACGCGGCGATGGGGAAGGCCGACGAGGCACGGCGGATGGTCGGACCCCACATGGACCGGTGGCCCGAGGTGCATGTGGCGCTTGGCGACAAGGACACAGCGTTCGCGCTGCTGTTCAAGAGCGTGGACAAGCAACAGAGCGAGGATTGGCCGCTCTACGTGATGTCGGACCCGCAGTACGAGCGCCTCCACGGTGATCCCCGCTGGAACGAGCTGCTCGCCCGCATGAACTTTGTGACCAACTGAAACAGCCTCCGCGTTCCTCAGAGTTTGCGATATGCTCACCGTTTCCTAAAGAGCCGACGTGGACAAGAGGGAGGCAGCGATGAGTGATGTCGATTCAGTGGTGCGGAAGGCCAGAGCCAAGGCCAAAGCCGCCGAGAGCGAGCAAGTGGCAGCAGAGCGTACGGCTTCCGCTGCCGAAGAACGTGCGCGACATGCAAAGCTGGCGCTGAAGAAGGCAAAGAAGGAATCGAGGAAAGCCACGAAATCGGCCCGCAAGGCACGAAAGGCAGCCGAGGCTGCGCAGAAGTCGTTCGCCAAAGCGGCTGCCCGTGTGGCGCGGGCGGAAGCTGACGTCGCGAAGGCACAGCGGGTGCAAAAGAAACGGGTCACGAAGGAGGCCGCGACGACGAAGAGCGCGGCCGCGAAGGTCGTTCAGAAGAAGACCGCTGGGAACGGCGATGCCCCAAAGAAGGTTGCCTCGAGGAAGGTGACGGGGCAGAAGCGCGTTCATCGTGCGACCGTGTCGCGTGCAGCACGGCGTCCGCGCGCCTTTCGTGTCCAGGTGCCCGCGCCGGCCACGGCGCCCGCGATTTCAGCGTTGGAACCGTCGGACGGGTCCGAGACGTTTCTACTGGGTCAATCGGATCTCACCTGACGAATATCGCATCGAGACGCAAACGCTACAGCGACGCCGTGGACGACCAATTCGTCGTGACGTGTCCTTTTTGTGGTGAGCACATCGAGATTTACGTGGAACCTGACGTCACCGGTGACTTCGTTCAAGACTGCGAAGTGTGCTGCAATCCATGGCGTGTTCGCATTTCGCGCGACGGGGGAGATCGTCATGTTGACGTGGCGCGGGGTGATGGGTCCGAGTAGGTGCCTCGGCCCCGACTCCCGATTCCGTGACTGAACCGCGCTGCGAGGGCCGGAGCGAGCGCGTGACGCTCGCTCCGTGAGCTCGCGGATCCCGTCAGCCTTCTCGCGTGGTTGGGCGATCCGTGTCGGCCTCTCCCGGTTTAGAACCCGTATTTCACGCCGAACTGCATCACACGGGGTACGCCGGCCATTGCCGTTACCCGGCCGAACTGGGGTGAACTGAAATTCGTGTCGGTGATCCTCCCACCCTGGATCGGGCCTGCGATCGGAGCGCCCCAGTTGAACGTATTGAGGAGGTTGAACGTCTCGATGCGGAGTTCAATCGTACGGCTCACGCCGAACGAGATGAGTCGTGAGAGCGCCACATCGACTGACGAGTATCCGGGCGCGCGTACGCTGTTGCGACTGAAGTTCCCGAGCGTGCCCGGTTCGGGCAGCACGAACGCGGCCGGGTTCAGCCAGTTGTTGAGCGTCTTGTCGCCGTATGGGTTGTCGAGTATCAGGTTCACACGCTGGTTCTGAATGCCGCTGAACGCGCGGTCCTGGCCGGCGATGACATTGAGTGGCTGGCCTGAGCGCGCGCTGAGGATGCCCGATATGCGCCAGTCGGAGAGCACGGCGCGCAGCCCGCTGTTCGCCATCTGAGGAGTTTGCACGCCGGCGACGAACACGCCGATGTGCGTCCGATCCTGATCGCACAAGCCGCGATCGAACTCGAAATTGGTGGGATCGGTATACCCGTTGGCAATCTGCGGGAACCCGCCGGTCTGGAGCGCAGGATCTCCGAAGCAGCGGGATACGGTGTAATTGCCGCTGAGGCTCAGGCCCTGCGCGGCGCGACGCTGGAACGACAGCTTCAGGCCCTTGTAGTCCTGCGTCCCTATCGACTCGTGGATGTCCATGTTGCCGAGCAGCCGCGCGGCCGCCGGGTTCTCGCCTGAGAGCGACAGCGCCCGCCGTTGATTCAGGTTCGAGTTGTTGCTGCACGACGCGTAGAACACGCCCTCGAGCGTGCACGGACCGAGTCCGAGGAACACGCCGGGATTGACTGCGACCTGCTCCCACAGCCGATCGGTGTGGCTGCCGAGGTAGCTTGCGGACACCTGCCAGACCGTGCCGAACTGCCGCTCGATGGTGACGTTCCACTGCTGGATGCGCGGCGAGTTGATATTCGGATCGGTCGCGCCGTACGCGCCATACGGCAGGAATTGCGTGTCCCGGTTCGTCAGAATCGGGTGCGGGTCGCCACCGATGTGCGCGTATGGGCGGTCGAATCCGCCGGGCGGGTCTTCCACGAGCGAGCGATTGCCGTAGGGCGGTGAGTTCGCGTTGATCAGCTGGTACTCGGCGTTCGGGAAGTCGTAGGTCAACCCGTACGAGGCGCGCACGGCGGTACGGCCGTCCCCGCTCACATCCCAGCCGAGACCGGCGCGCGGCGAGAAGTTCAGCCACTGTGTGTAAAGTCCGCGCTGGCCGGGGGGAAACCCGTTATCACCCGGATAGATCAGTCCCGCGGGTGCGTTCACGAACGTCTGGCTTCGGACGTTGTTGCGGAAGTTCTCCCGGCTGAAATTGTAAACGGCGCCGCTGGTGACGTTCTGACCGAAATACGGCTCCCACCGAAGGCCATAGTTGATGGTCACGCGCGGCGACGCGCGCCACGTGTCCTGCGCGTACAGTCCGACGTACCACTGGTCCATCGGCAGGATGGCCGGCCCGCCGTGCTCCAGCCGGCCGACGCGGCCCATGAGCAGGTCGCCCAGTCCCAGCCCCGTCAGCTGGCCGGTGAAGATCCAGAACCCGCCCGAGCGCGCGTGCGTCTGGAAGTAGTACTTCCAGTACGCCGCGCTCGCGCCGAGCGAGATCTGGTGATCGCCGCGCACCATCGTGAAGTCGTCGCTGATCTGCGACGCGTTCGTCAGGAAGCGGCTGTTGCCCTGATTCTGGATTTCGAAGGCCCCCTGCACGCGCGCCCACATCACGTGCGGCGCATAGCTGTACACGTCGGAGCCGAGGTCGTACGGATCGAACGTGTCGGGTGCGAAGCGGGAGACGGCCGACCGGTTGAACACGAACCGCAGCGAGTTCACGACGTTGGAGCCGAACACGCGCGTGTCGCCGAGCGCCAGCGAATGGGACAGGCCGTCCATGCCCTGGAGGCCCACGTTGTTCGCGGCGTCGAACAGCGAGAGCGCGCTGTCCCCCTCCCGAACTGGATTCGGAATGCTGGCCTGGGTCGCCATGTAGCGGCCGAAGATCGTGTGGTCGGCGGTCCGCTGGTAGTCGATCCGGCCGAGGTACTGCCACTCGTTGCTGTCCTTCCGCTGTGAATACGTCACCTCGCCGCAGGGATCCGTGGTCGTCGGCAGGAACTTCATCATGTTGAGCGCCGCCCGGCTGAATTGCGCCGGATCGACGCGGTTGTTCACGAACCCGCCGCGGAGCGCGATCTGGCGACCGCCGTTGCAGGCCGGTGAAGCAACCGTCGTGAAGTCGCCCGCGAGCATGGCCGCGGTCGGTACGCGCGCGATGTTGGCGGCCGGCTGCTGGCGCACCGTCGTCACCTGGACGGCGCCGAAGAAGAACAGCTTGTTCTGGGCGATCGGGCCGCCAAGCGTGCCGCCGAACTGGTTGCGGTGCAGCCCATCATCGACCCTCTCGCCGTCGGGACCGATCTGGGCGAACGGGTTCGTCGCGTTGAAGCGGCGGTCGCGCAGGAATTCGAAGACGTTCCCGGTTATCCGGTTGGTTCCCGACTTGGTCACGGCGTTGACTGCGGCGCCCGCGTGCATCCCGTGCTGGGCGTTCAACCCGCTCGTCGCCACGCTGAACTCCTGCAGCGCGTCGGGGAAGGGGAACGGCAGGCTCAGGTTGTCCTGCGGGTTGTTGTGCATCGCGCCGTCGAGCAGGTACGCCACGCCGGACGACTGCCCTCCCGCGACCGAAATGCCCATGCCTCCGGGCACCGCCCGCGTCGGCGCATTGGTGACCTGTACGGCGGCGCCCGCGATCGCCACGAGCTCCACCGCGTTCCGGCCGTTGAGCGGCAAGGCGAGGATCTCCTCGTTCCGGACGACCTCGCTGATTCCGGAGCTCTGCACGTCTACGAGCGGCGCGGCGCCCTGAACGGTCACAGACTCTTCGACCGCGCCGACCGCCAGCGCTGCGTTGATCACCGGTGCAGCGGCCACCTGCAGCACGATTCCTGTCTGCACGTACGTGCGGAACCCCTGGAGCATCACTTCCAGCCGGTATGGACCTGGCGGCAGGTTCGACAGTACGTACGCGCCGTCGGCGTCGGTGACGTCAGTACGGGTGAAGCCAGTCTCTGTCTGGGTGACCGTAATCGTGGCGCCTGGCAGTACGGCACCACTCTCGTCGTTCACCCGGCCGCTGAGCTGGGCGGTGGACAGTTGGGCCGAGGCGACGGCGCCAGCGACGAGGACAAAAACCGCAACGAGCGAACAGTCCCGGAGCACTCGTCCCATAGAACCCTCCATCGAGTTCGAACGATCGACGAACTGAAGATAAGAACGATCCGAGTCCCGGTATGAAGAAATGCGATACGCCGTTAGCGGGGCGTATTAAACCACCGCCACGAGGGGGAGTCCAGCCGGCGACAATTCACGTCCGGAGTAGGCGCATCATCGGGGCACGGTTCGCGATCGTTCGCCATAGGCTCTGGGACACCACCTCCGACTGTTACAGGACGGTCGCTTCTTGCGGGGCCGGCCTCCGATTCGCAGCGTGCAAGAAGGCGCAACGAGCATTGCCAATGTGTTCGGCCAGCCCCCTCCCGGCGCTGTACGCCGGAAATCTCACTCGGCTCTTGCTCTGTCGCACCCGTCGCGAGTACTGGCCAGTTCCAACGCTTGCCATCGCGGCAAGCACCGTCAACGCTGATTCGTCCGACACGGATCGCGGGGTACGAACTCGCGCCGTCGAATCGCCTCGTTCGATTTCAGGCGATTCATGTCGGCGTACGCGCAGGACGGCGGCCAGCCGAACACACCGGCAATGCTCATCGATGCCGTGACGCGGCCCGTCACAGCAAGTTCGAACGTCGTCACCTGATGCCGGCTGCGGGCGCGTACGCCAGGCCGCCCACACTGCGCAGCCGGAAAGCTGCCGGAGCGATTCCTCGCGTCGACTTCCGTCGTCGCGTTCTCGTTGTGCGAACCAGCAGGGCGCTTCTTGCCGTGTAACGGATGTCGTTCGAGCTAGCCGATAGTCGACGCGGAGTCGTCAGAGTACGAGAGGCGGCGGCTTTCCCGGCCGCAGCGTCCGCGCCCGCAGCCAGCATCAGGCGACGACGAAACCACCTGCTCGACGAACGTTGCCGGGGCGCGTAATGCGTTCGGATCTCGCTCGCTGAAGGGGTGCGACGCGCAGCGTGTTATTACGGAAACAGGTCCAACTGGTTGTCGAACTTGGCGCCACGGGCGTTGGGCCGCTTGTCGTCGAACACCGTGCGACCACCGTGTGTGCGCGAGTGAGCGCGCTCATCGGCGATGCCCGCGTCGACGTCGGCGTGCGGCTCGAGCCGTTGCTCAACCACCCGTGTGAAGGCATCCAGTCGCCGCATTCCGTGCAGCTTGTCTGTGTGACCGAGCTTCGCCGCTTCGAGCGAGCGGCGCAAAACTGAAATCGATTCGTCGTACACACGCAACGGAACGGGGAAGGGGTGGCCGTCTTTGCCGCCGTGAGCGAAGGAAAACCGCGCCGGATCATCGAAGCGCGCGGGCGCACCGTGGATGACTTCGGCCACGAGCGCCAGCGATTGCAGCGTGCGCGGCCCAAGCTGCTCGAGCAGCAGGAAGGATGCGAAGTCGTGCAGGTCACGGTCGTGCGCGAGCGCCAGCACCGCGCCAAGCCGCTTCTCGTTCACGTCGGATGCGCGCACCGAGTGGTGCGCCGGCATCGTCAACCGGCGCATTTCGGCGAGCGTCTTGTCTGGGTGTTCACGCGTGATCGTCAGCAGCGCCTCCTGGGCGGCGCGCGCACGTGAGTCCACGAGATTCATAACCAGGCCGCCTCGTTCGCCCACGATTGCGGAATGTGGGTCGGCGATGAAGTCTCGTACCGACTCGGAATGCCAGTGGTAGCGGCGGGCGAGCCGGTTGTCCTCGTTCATTCCCTGCTGGACGATGGCCCATTCGCCCTCGGCCGTGAGAACAAACGAGTGCAGGTAGATCTGAAAGCCGTCCGCGATGGCGTTGTTGTCTATACGCGCCGTCAACCGGCTGATGCGGACGAGCGAGTCTCCGTCGAGGCTGTTCCGATCGGCCAGTGCACGCAGCTCGTGAGGCGTGTTGCGGGAATGCCTCCCGCGCCCGCCGCAGATGAAGATGCCCAATTCGCGCGATTTGTCATTCAATCCGTTCTTCACGGCGCCCATCACGGACGTCGTGATGCCCGACGAGTGCCAGTCCATGCCGAGGACGGATCCGAATGCCTGAAACCAGAATGGGTCGCTCAGTCGCGCAAGAAAAGCGGGGCGGCCGTAATGATAGACCACACTCTCGACGATGGCCGTACCGAGGGTGACCATTCGCGATGCGAGCCAGTCGGGAACACGCCCGTAATGCAGCGGGAGATCGGCGACGCCGGCGCGGCGCATGTCTCATTGTGGCACGCGCATCGGCGGCAAGTGTCCCGTCGCGGACCGTACGGTCCTGCTGGCTCGTTAGAGCGCCGCCGATACCTCACAAAGAACACTGCAGTCCTGTGAGCCACTTGCTCCTCGGATAACGCATGTTCTGGTAAGGGCCTCGTACTCCGGTTTCTGAGGCCCAGGAGGAATGCCATGCCCACCTGGATTGTTCGGTTGACCACAATGGCGTGCCTTCTGGTCGCCACTGCGGCAGCAGCGCACGCCGAGGTCTGTCTCGCGATCGACACCGCACACGACACGTTCTCGCCGAGCGACCAGGCGGCCGCGCTGCTCCTGGTGACGAGACAGTTCGAACAGGAAGGTGAGCGTGTCGTGCCGGCCGGTTGCGCAAGGCCGTACACGCTGTCCCACATACGGCTCGGAGACACCATCGTTGTCCACATCTCTGGTGGCGAGGGTCAGCGGGAAGCAGTCGCCCATGGCATGGAGGATCTGCCGGCGCTCTACAGTCAAATGGCGCGCTCGATTGTCACTGGACGTCCGATGACCGGATTCAACGTCGTCGATCGGACGAATGTCACAGCCTCTCAGGCGACCGCACGCCGCTTTCATACGGATTCGCTGTGGTACGCGCGCCTGGGTTACGGGAGTCTGTTCGGCAACGACGCGTACAGGTACCCCGGCATTGGGATTCGGCTACCGCGCGGAGCTCGATTCGTTTGCCATCGATGTATCGTTCCTGAATTTTCAATTCAGCGCGAACAATTCTTCCTCATCTTCCGGAGGGACGGCGCAGACGTTGCTCAAGCTATCGGGTCTCTATTTCCTGAGTCCGCGGGCGAATCGGTCCGCATACCTCGGCGCGGGATTGAGCTATGGGCATCAGAGCTTCGGCGGGTCGTACAACCCTGCGACCGGGTACTACACCTCGAACTGGGACGGCAGCGGTATGCAAGGGGAATTGACCGTTGGATACGAGCTCGCGCGCGTTACGAGCTTCAGGGTGTTCACGCAGGCCGACGCCGTGCTTCCTTTCTACGAATCAACCGCGGAGACGTATCCGACGAATCCCGGGAGGGGAATCGTCGTTGCACCGACCATCGACCGCCGCCGCGCCCCTTCGCTCGTCGTGTCGATCGGTCTCGGCCGGTGACGTCTGCAATCCGCCACGGAGGGTCCTTAAAGCTTGCCGTTCCGTTCGACGAGCCGCCTCGCTAGATAGTTCGTCACGTCCGCATCCGCGCGCCGCGTGTTCAAATACGCGTCGCGCAGCAACTGCTCCTTGCGCGTCCGGATCGCCTGGGTGATCTGCTCTTTGGTGCCGGGCGTAGAGAGATCGCGCTGTCCCGCCTTCTGGCGGCTCACCACGAGGACAATCCTGAGCACGTTGCCGTCCTGGACAACGCTGGCGCGTCCCTCTTCGGTGTTGAGCACCGCGTCGCGCAGGGCTGCAGGCGCGCGCCGAATTGCCGAAACGGCCACGAGTCCCATGTCGCCGCCGCGCGGCGCCGACTCCGGGTCCTCCGAATAGTTCATTGCGAGCTCGCCGAATGCCTCGCCCGCCTGCAGACGTTGCATCAGCGTTGCGACCTTGCTCTGTGCCTCTTGTGGTGTCGTCGCGTCGTTGCCGCTGCGGTTTGCGACCTGCTGATCGCGGCCGGGCGTGACGACAATCTGAGCGATGTGTACTGCATCCTCTGGGAGGTTGAACGACGACTTGTTGGCGTTGAAGAGATCGGTCACTTCCTGATCAGAGACCGTCACTTTATCGGTGACCTCCTTCTGCAGGACCTTCTGGACGGTCAAGTCGCGTCTGATACTGTTGCGCACGTCTGTCTCGGTGAGATTCCGTCGCGTCAATTCCTGCTTGAACACGTCGTCAGCAGCCCCGCGCTTCGCGTCGGTGTACGCCTTTTCAATCTCTGCATCCGCAACCGTGATCTGCAGCGCTGGCGCACGCGCCATGAGGAGATCCTGCAGGATCAGATCGTCGAGCAACCGCAATTTCGCGATGAGTGTCTCTTCCTCAGAGAGCGTCTGGTTGGGGTCACGGTTGCGCTCGAACGCTTTGTCCACGTCGGGTCGCATGATTTGGCGGCCATCGACGATGGCCCATGTGTCGGCAGTGATCGGGGGCGCCGCGGGCTTCGCCGGGGCCGCGGGAGCCGACGGCGAGCCGCAGCCCCCGAAAACAGCAGCCGCCACGAGGGCGGAGAACATGAGTACCAGCTGACGTAAAGTCGTGTGCATTGCCTTCCACTTTAAACGCAATTCATTCCCGCGTGCCTGTCCGTTTGAAGAGCTTGCCCGAACGACAGTTCACGGCGTCCCGATCGCGCGATCTGATACCATCGCCGCAACTTTGGAGGGCTTAGCCGTGACACAGTGTGGCAGGCGCCACCTTATATGTGCGTGCGCGGCACTTCTGGCCGTGGCGGTCATCGCGTCCGGCCGCGCCGCCGCGGGACAGGCCGCAGCCGCACCGACATCGGCCGGGCCGGCCGATCCTAAGCTGATCGAAGACCTCGTTGCGGCCAACCGCATTCTTGCGGATCAGGGCGTCCTCGACGGCTACGGCCACGTGAGCGTGCGCCACGACCGCTCACCCGATCGATATCTGATGTCGCGGTCCCTCGCTCCGGAGCTCGTTACCGCCGCCGACATCCTCGAATATGACCTCGACTCGAATCCAGTCGACGCGCGCGGCCGTACAGACATATCTCGAGCGCTTCGTTCACGGCGAGATCTACCGCGCCAGGCCGGACGTCAAGGCCGTGGTGCACCATCATTCACCGTCGGTGATTCCGTTCGGCGTGACGACGGTCCCGCTGCGTCCCATCTACCACATGAGTGCGTTTCTCGGGGAGGGCGTGCCCGTGTTCGAGATTCGGAAGGCGGGTGGTCAGACCGATCTCCTCATCCGGAACGGTCCGCTCGGGCGCGCCCTCGCGCAGACATTGGGCGCGAAGAGTACTGCGTTGCTCCGCGGCCACGGTGCCGTCGTCGTTGGTCCCACGATCGTTCACGCGGTGGCGCGAAGCGTCTACATGGAGACGAATGCGAGACTCCAGGCGCAGGCCATAGCCCTCGGGCAGGTCACGTACCTCGATCCTGAGGAGGCGCGCAAGGCGGAAGCATCCGTCTCCGAAACTTACGGCCGTCCCTGGGAGCTCTGGAAGAGCAAGGCGCTCTCTCGATAAATCACGCATGTTTTTTCTACGCTTCCGTCAAGGATCCGCGCAGGCTGAAGCCTGCGCTCTACTGGTGATTCTTCTGAGCGCCATTGCGGCTGCGCAGAGTGGTGCGCACGTGCCGACGTACGAGGTCGACGCGAAGTGGCCGAAGCCGCTGCCCAATCGCTGGATTCTCGGCGCCGTGGCGGGCGTCTCCGTCGATGCGAACGACCACGTGTGGATCGTTCATCGGCCATCGACACTGCAACCAAACGAGACGCGCTCGATCTGGCGTGCTGCGCCGCCGGTCCTCGAATTCGACCAGGAGGGGAATCTCGTGTCGTCGTGGGGCGGCCCTGGCGCCGGCTATGAGTGGCCCGACCTCGAGCATGGTATCTACGTCGATGGTAATAACGTCTGGCTGGGTGGTGGCGGGGAGAAAGATGCGCAGATTCTGAAGTTCACCCGCGACGGCAAGTTTCTGCTGCAGATTGGCCGCAAAGGCCAGAGCACAGGGAGCAACGACACGAGCAATCTGGGCGGAACTGCCAGCATGACCATCGACCGCGGTGCCAATGAACTCTACGTCGCGGACGGCTACGTGAATCACCGGGTGATCGTCTTCGACGCGACCACGGGCGCGTACAAGCGTCACTGGGGCGCGTATGGGAAACGTCCAGACGATTCGTACTTCACCCAAGCGGGCGAGAAGCTGCCGAGCCCGTTCAGCGGTGCGGTCCAGAACGAGAACCGGCCGAGTCAATACGATCCCGACGGTCCCGCCCCTCCGCAGTTCCGCATCGTCCACGCAGTGCGGATTGCCAATGACGGTCTCGTCTACGTGTGCGATCGCACCAACGACCGCATCCAGGTATTTCGGAAGGACGGCACGTTCGTGAAAGAGGCGTTCGTCGCGAGGAGAACGCTTGGCAGCGGCTCGGTGTGGGACATTGTCTTTTCCACCGACCCGGCGCAGACGTTCCTCATCGTGAACGACGGCACCAATCAGCAGATCTGGATTCTGCGCCGCGATACGCTCGAGGTGCTCAGCGCGTTCGGACACGCAGGCCATTCGGCCGGCGAGTTTTACGGCGCACACGTGATGGCCGCCGATTCGAAGGGAAATCTATTCATCGGCGAGACCTACGAAGGGAAACGGGTTCAGAAATTTCTGTATCGCGGACTGGGACCAGCACAGACGCCGTTGATCCAATAACACCTAAGTAGTGTCCTGTGGCAGATGCGCCTTCCACCATTCGCAAGCTCGGGCGTCGGTCCACCGTTGATGAAGCGCAATCGCGTCGAGGCGCTGCAGCAGGTCCCGGGGCGACCTCGGTCGATCGGCGCGATCCTTGGCAAGGCACGAAACAACCAGCGCATCCAGGTCCTGTGGAATCGGGATCTCGGTTCTCGAGGAGGGTGGCTCGGGCGGCGTATGCGCGTGCGCCAGCAGCAACTTCATCGGAGTGTCGCCTTCGAAGACGAGCTGACCCGTCAGGAGCCAATACGCCACGCAGGCGGTGGAGTAGATGTCGGCGCGCGCGTCCACATCCGTGGCGCCTAATGCCTGCTCCGGTGCCATGAACGCGGGCGTGCCGCGGATCACGTTGGGTATCGTCAGGGCGGTTTCCGCTTCCGATGACGTTTCGTGCGCCACCTTCGCAATTCCGAAGTCGAGAACCTTGACGAAGTCGTAGTCCTCACCGTACCGGCACAAGAAGATGTTGGCCGGCTTGATGTCGCGGTGCACGAGCCCGCACGACTCGGCCTCGGAGAGCGAATGGCACATCTGCCGAAGAATGTGGACGACGCGTTCGGCCGGTATCGGGCCGAAGCGGCGGATCAGCGTGTCGGTATCAACTCCGTCGAGCAACTCCATTGCGTAATAGAACGAGCCGTCCTCGGTAGCACCGAAGTCGAACAGCGTCACTGTGTGCGGCGATCGGAGCCGCGCAATCACCTGCGCTTCCCGTTCGAACCGTCGTTGCATGTCGTCCGACATGCCGTCGCCATTTCCAGCCACCGACGAGCGGATCAACTTGATCGCCGCAGGCCGCGCAAGCAGTCGGTGGCTTGCGCGCCAGACTTCGCCCATCCCTCCTTTCCCCAACAGTTCCTCGAGCCGGTAGCTTCCCAATTGGCGCGCACGTGTGACTTCCGTGCCCAGGGCGTAGACGACGCGCGCGCCGACATACGCCATGATGACGACCAGCAGGTAGGGCAAGCCGAACGCAATGAAGATCTGCATGTCGCTTGGCTGGAACGCCGGTGGAAACATAGACATCGACATCAGCACCAGCGCTGGCACCGAGGTGACGGAAAGGAGGGCGGCGACGACGGCGTAGCGAGGCACCGTGGGCACGACGACGTTGAAAAGCAAGATCCACACGCCGACCCACGAGAGGCCAACCCAGGTTGTAGCAGCGGTCAGCCCCAGTGGCTGGAGAAACTCCGCCGCTGCAATGCCGTAGCTGCTGACCACTTCGAAGACCAGAGCGAACGCTGTCACGGTTGCTGGCCGCAGCTTTGCGTTGCGGATGGCCAGCGCCACTGCGACCGCCACCGTGATCGAAATAGCTCCGGCGCCCAGTTGAGCGCGCGTTCGAAGAGCATGCTCAGGCCGTCCGGAAACAGGAACATCGGGAAGAACGCGGCCATGAAAAAGGTGAACGCGTAGAGCCACGCGAGAGCCTGCAGGCGAGCGGCGGCGCGATTCAGCAGATCGGCCGGAAGTCCCGTCGTCGCGCGGTCGACGATAGACGTGCTGCGATGCTTCGGTACGAACAGCGTCTGGTCTTGACTTGATTGGCGCATGGCCAAGCGCGCGAATAGAGTAGCAAGACCCGAAGGAGCGCGAATCGGTATAGAGTTACCAAACGGTGCGCGCTTGAGTCTGCCGCGCCATCAAGATTGGACAAGGAGCGGATATGTGCGATCAGGATCATTTTGAGCAGGATCGAGAGGAATTCGAGGCGCAGGGACAGGTGACGCGGCGGCAATTCGGCGTCATGCTCGGCGCCGGCATGGCGATGATGTTGCCGCAGGTGAAGAACCCGGTCGCCGTCACCGAATCCGACGTGACCGTGACTACGCCGGACGGGACCGCCGATTGCTACTTCGTGCACCCGGCCGCCGGAAGGGCGGCGGGGATTCTCGTGTGGCCCGACATCTTCGGGCTGCGGCCCGCGTTCCGTCAGATGGGCAAACGCCTCGCCGAGTCGGGCTACACGGTGCTCGTGGTGAATCCGTTCTATCGAGTGAAGAAAGCTCCGACGGCGGAAAAGGGAGCCGCAACCCCAATCCCGTCGCTGTTGCCGCTCGCGCAGGCTCTCACCGAGACGACGCAGATGACCGATGCGAGAGCCTTCATCGCGTGGCTCGACAAGCAGAATTCGGTCGCGACGAATCGCAAGATCGGCACGCAGGGTTATTGCATGGGCGGTCCCATTGCGTTCCGCACTGCGGCGGCGGTGCCGGATCGCATCGGCGCGGTTGCCTCGTTCCATGGCGGTGGCCTTGTCACCGACATGCCGAACAGTCCGCATCTTCAGGCGGCGAAGACCAAGGCGCAGCTTCTTATCGCGATCGCCGCGAACGACGACATGCGGTCGCCGAATGAGAAGAACGTGCTGAAGGAGACGTTCGCGAAGGTCAATCTCCCCGCGGAGATCGAGGTATATACGGGTGCCGCGCACGGCTGGTGTCCTCCCGATTCGGGGGTCTACAACGAGCCGCAGGCCGAAAAGGCGTGGACCCGCTTGCTTGCGCTGTACGGAAAAGCGCTGGCCGGTTAGGTGTGGCCGCTATGCGCAGCATCCTATTGGCTTCGGCCGTTCTTTCGTTTGCATCCATCGCTGGCTCCATCTCGGCTCAAGCGCCACCCGCAGGCGCCGACCCGCTCGCCATCGGCGGCAAAGACACGGCGTGGTTCATGGACCGGGTCGGCCGCCCCGACACCGACAGCGAGCCACAAGCGCCGTTCAAGATCATGGGCAATGTCTATTACGTGGGCGCCAACAACATTGCCTCGATCCTGGTCGCCACACCGAGGGGGCACATCCTGCTCGACACCGGCACGCAGAAGATGGCTGCCGTCGTCTTCCCCAACATCGTCAAGCTAGGATTCAAGCCGGCCGACATCAAGGTGATGCTGATCTCGCACGCGCATTACGACCACATGGAAACGATGGAAACGATTCGGCGCATCACGGGAGCCACTGTTGCGGCGCTCGAAGCCGAAGTGCCTGCTCTCGTCAGCGGTCACGATTTGTCGTCGAACGAGACCTGGGGACAGGAGCCGATTCAGGTTGGTCGTGTGCTCAAGAGCGGCGAGGACATCCAGCTCGGAGGGTCCACGGTCAAGGCAATCTGGACACCCGGCCACACGCCAGGGGCTGCGGCCTACTTCATCAACACTCAGGAGGACGGGCGCACATATCAGATCGTGTATGGCGGCCCGCCCGGACCGATCACCGGCGATCCCAGATACGACACGCGCCCAGAGGACGCCTTCAATTCGTACAAGGCGATGCGCGCGATGAATCCCGACATCCTCATCTCCGGCCATCCGCAGAATCTCTTCAAAGGCAAGCTGGAGGCGCTGTGGGCCAACAAGCGCCCGAGTCCGTTGGCGCTGGCGCCGGGGCAGTGGGCGAAGATGATCGACGAGTCCGAGGCGAACTTCAAAAAACGGCTCGCCGAATCAGCCGCCGCGACGCGCTGAGAGAGAGTCCACTCGCTTACGGATGAGCTGCGCGGTTCGCAGAACAGCACGCACTCACGACATTTCCATTCAGGCCGCAGCCAATTTGCGCAGGGCTCTGGGCAAATGCGGCTAATATCTGGGTCGCTCATTCTCGACAACAAGCCTCATGCCAACTCTTTCGCTCAACAAGAAGAATCTTCCCTTTCTGCTGGGTGGCGCGGGTGAGGTCACCGTGAATTCGGGCGATCTCGCGCTGCATCAGCCGATAAAGGAAGGCACACCCGCTTTGCTGAAGGTCGGGTTCAAGGCAGACGGGGACGACAAGATCACGCTCGGTCAGGACCACAGCCTCAAGATCGGCATATCCACGAAGGCCAGTCTCGAGTTGACGCCAGTCTTCTCCACATCGGGCGGCGCAGCCGCCAAGCTCCTCAAGACACACGGAGTAGGCGACTTCTTCAAGAATGGCGCGAACAGCGACAGGATGGTGCTGTCCCTCGTCACTGGGGCATCGGCCGACGTTGCCGCTGCAACGTCGTTCACGTACTCCGCGCTCAAGACGACCGTGCGACTCGATACCGGTGCAGACGCCGGGTATGCGTACCTGCGCGCGTTCGACAAGAGCACGCCCATCGAAGATCTCGTGTTGCGATTTTTTTCCACGATGCGCCTGCCCGAGCAGTCGCCGCATGCGCCCGAACCCGGTGAGGCAATTTCCCTCACATACGGCGGCTACCTGCGCCTGGCGGCCGAAGTGTCGGCAGGATACAAGCTCGCCGGGACCAAATCGTTTTCGGTGGGTCAGCTCGCCCTGTCGGAGAAATACGACCTGAGTGTTCTTGGCAAGATCGGCCTGGCTGCAGGCGTCGCGGGGCGCTTCTCGATCCTCGTCACCGCGGCAGACGGATTGCCGGGATGGGCGCGTGTGCAGGTGCGCCGCTATCGTGCCCACGATTTCAAGATCGCCGCTGACGTGAACGTGGCCGCGAAGAGCGATCTCGACGGCCTGCCGTCGAACGCCAACGAGTTTCTCGGCGCCGTGCTCGGCGTCAACGCCAAGAATTTTCTGAACGTCCTCCACAAAGCCGCCGGGTTGTCGGATTTCAAGAAGCTGGAGCAGGCGATCGACGGCCTGGCCAAGAAGTACATCAACGAACTCGCAGGCAAGGGCTTCGATGAGCTCGCGTCACGAACGGAATTCGACGAGTTTCTCGGCCGCGTGAATGCAATTGTCAACAGCTACGAGCAACTGGAGGATCGCGCGATCGCGCTGTTCGATCGCCATTTCGACCGCCTCGAGGAATTGACTGGTTTTCTCGACAAGCTTCAAGGCCTGAGTGACGACGCGTTCGAGTCGTTGAGAAACGATTTGGATCCAAGGCTCTGGAGGATCCTCTCGCAGCTCACAGGCGGAGATCCGCTGGGCTTCCTGCTGAAGCGCGTCACTGTTGGCGGGATCAAGCTGGACAGCCTTCCGGAACTCAAGAAGCGCGCTGCGGCTGCCCTGGATCTCATTCGGAACCCCGCGCACGCCGAGATTCGCCGCGCCATCGGCATCGCGAAGCAGCAGTTCGGCTTCGACAAACTGTTTGGCGAGCTGGCGAAGATCGACACCCCCGACGAACTTCAGGCGCTCGCAGGCGAGAAGGTCGGCCTGTTCGTCACGCGGCTGGTCGGGCGCACGTTGGACTCCTCAGGCAACGTGAAGGAAGCATTCAGGGAAGTCCAGGCGGTACTCGCAAAGATTGACGCATTCCCGGAAAAGCTGTTCAAGACGTTCAAGGAGGCGGCGAGCAGCTCGCTCAAGGTTGCGCTTCATGCCGAATACACCCGCGCCTCCGAGAACGATGCGCTCATCGACGTCAACATCAACCTTGCGCATCCGCGCGGCCCCGACCTGCTGGCGCTGGCCGGAAAAGGGGATTTCGAGCAGATCATCGGGACGCCCGACACGCAGGTAGTCCGGCTGCAGGAAGGCGTTCTGACCCACCGTACCCGGCGCGAGAGCGCGTTCAGAGTGAACATCGTGGGCTGGCACCTGAACTACCGGTACGAAGGATTCGACCGCGTGATCACCGAGACCGAACAGCGGCTGGTCCCGTCCGATCAGGGCATCACGGTGTTTACGACGGCGACATTGGGCGTGGAGCGCCAGCGCAAGCGTCACGGCGAGGAAATGCACATGAATTTCCTGCTGCGTGCCCTGGGCGAGTCAGCGAAGGTCTTAAAGTCCGATTCAAGGAGCCTGGCATATCTCATCGAGACGCTGAGCTCGCTGACGGCGCGCTATGAGCTGGCCTTCACAGACGACGACACCTCCGACATGGAGCTGCAGGATTATCTGGGGTTCGCGGCCGATCTGGGGCTTGATGCCAGGGGTGCCAACATCGCCGAGCTCCGTCCGCTGCTGCCACGGGCGCCGAATGGCGGTTTCGGGAAGGTCGAAGCGAGCTACGACGTTCGATTTGGCGAGGCGGCGCTTCAGGCGCTGCTCGAAGTGAAGGAGCTGTCCGAGTCGGCGGAGGTGCGCATCCGTGATGCGATGCGGCTCATCGTGCTCTCGAACTATCTCAAGAGTCAGGAACAGCATGACGTCGCTTTTTCGTACGCGACGCCCGCGGTCTTCGAGCGATTCCGGCAGGAGGGGTTTGCCGCCTTTGCGAATCATTCGCAGCGCGAATTCTCCGTGCGGCTTCCGGTGGCGATTGCCGCTCCGTCGCGAGTCGTACTCGACAAGTTCGAACTGACCGTGCTCTCCACGCTGTATAACATCGAGAACTCGATGATTGACGCCATCAAGGATTTGTACGCGCTTCTTCGCGGCCCTGCGATCGACCCCGAGAAGTTCGAGAAGAGCCTGGGCAGATTCGGCGACGCCCTGCAGCTATTCGACAAGTTCGACCAGGCGACGAACAAGCGCGGAATCGGAACTGCCAGCATATTTGCGATGTTTGACATGCTTGTGCGGCTTGCCGCAGGGCCGGTGTCATCGACCACGGCCTTGCTGCGTCTGAAGAGCCGTGTGGGCGAGAAAGATGTGGAGAAGATTTTCTTGTCAGATGCGCCACGGGTCCCAGTCTCTGAGGTCTCCGGAGTCGCGCGCGCGAGCACGCTAGAGGGAGGAGCCGGAGTGGGCGTCGTATGAAGCGCACCGAAAAGCACCAACTGCTCGACCAGGTCAAACAAACGCTGCGCGAGCGCAAAGCCGCCGACCGCTCCATGTCATCGCAGCAGCGTGACGATACCATCCGCGAGGGTCTTCTCCTCGTGGACCAGTTGAAGACAGGCGAGATGTTCGACTACGCATGTCGCGTGCTCGTGCTGCTGAGAAGCGCCGACACTGGCGACAGCGCGCTTCGATTGAAGCTGGCACAAACGCACGCGTTTTGTACGTACAAGAACCAGGACGAACCGGTGCTGGAGCGGCTCGACGCCGCGCTCGGCATGCTCGAACAGGGAGCGCAGCTCAGCGCCGGACCGACACAGGAAACCCTCGGCCTGGCCGGCTCGATTTACAAGCAGAAGTGGTTGGTGGACGGGCAGAAACAGCACCTCGAGACGGCATTCCGTTACTACTACCGGGGCCACCAGCGTGGCGTGACGACGAGCGACTTCGGGTACACGGGCATCAATGCGGCGTTCGTGCTGGACCTGTTGCGCGAAATCGAAGCCGACGCCGAGCCTGATGGCTTCGGAGGGGCGGCGGCCCGTCAGGCCCTGGCTCGCGAGGTTCGTAAGGACGTTGTGGCGGGCCTCGGACCAGTCATGAACACGCCGGCTGGAAGCGGCTACTGGCCCGCCGTGACTCTGGGCGAGGCCTACTTCGGCCTGGGTGACTACGACAACGCGTTGGCGTGGTTTCAGACTGCAAAATCGCGACCGGCTCAGGGTTGGCAGCGAGAGACAACGGCACGCCAGCTTGCGCGTCTCGCCTTGATCCAGGAACGCGCCGCGGCTGCCCAACAGACGCCGGCGGCGGCGGGGGCCGGCGCCAAGACAGATGCGCTCGATCCTGCAGTTGCCAGCGCGATTGCCGCGGCAGGCCTGTCCGCTGCACCGGAGACCGGGCCGTCGCCAGCCGTGCGCGCGCGTCCGTATGACGTGGTGCGCGAGTTTCTCGATCTGCCGGAAGACGTCATTCGCAGCGCGTTTCTCGGGAAGGTCGGCTTGGCGCTGTCCGGGGGTGGGTTCCGCGCATCCCTGTTCCATATCGGCGTGCTCGCTCGGCTCGCCGAACAGGACATCCTGCGCCGTGTGGAAGTGCTCTCGTGCGTGTCGGGCGGGTCAATCATCGGTGCGCACTACTACCTCGAGCTGCGGCACATGCTGCAGTCGAAGACCGACGACGAGCTTTCAGCGAACGACTACGTCGAGCTGGTCCAGCGCGTGGCGGCGCGCTTCCTCCAGGGTGTACAGCGAAACGTGCGGATGCGGGCGCTGGCAAGCCTGCCAGCCAACCTCCGCATGATCTTCTCCAGCAAGTACTCGCGCACCCATCGTCTCGGCGAGCTGTACGAAGCCGAGATCTTCAGCCTCATCAACGACGGCGGTGCCGGGAAGCCACGCTACGTCGATGAGCTCGAGATCCACCCCAAGGGAGCGCCCGAAGGATTTCACCCGCGGTGGGACAACTGGCAACGTCGCGCGAAAGTGCCTGTGCTCGTCCTCAACGCCACGTCGCTGAACACCGGGCACCTGTGGCAATTCACCGCGTCTTACATGGGCGAGCCTGCGTCGTGCATCAACGCCAGCGTTGACGGCAACTACCGCTTGAGGAGGATGTGGTACGGCGAGGCCCCGCCGCTTTTCAAGAAGATGCGTCTGGGCTATGCAGTCGCCGCATCCTCGTGCGTGCCGGGCCTGTTCGAGCCGCTGCAGTTTACGGGTCTCTATCCCGACATAACGGTATCGCTCGTGGACGGTGGTGTGCACGACAACCAGGGGTTGATCGGGGTCATAGAGCAGGGGTGCGACAACCTGATCGTCAGCGACGCGAGCGGTCAAATGGACCAGGAGGACGCCCCATCGGGCGGCTTCCTGAACGTGGTGAGCCGCAGCAACTCCGTGCTCCAGGCGCGCCTGCGCGATGTGCAGTTCAGGGAGCTCGACACACGGGCTCGCTCCTCGATCGTGCGATCGGCAGTTGTCCACCTGAAACAGGAGCTCCTGGTCGCGCCGCGCGACTGGGCTGGTTGTGACGATCCGAAGGAAACCGACGACGATAGCGCGTCGCTGCGATCGTTCACTACGTACGGAGTTCGCCGCGACGTGCAGCGTCTGCTGGCGGGAGTGCGGACCGACCTGGACGCGTTCTGCGACGCAGAGGCGATGGCGCTCATGCTCAGCGGCTATCGCATGACGGACAGGCGACTTGCGCTGAGTCCGGCGTGGAATACGCTCACGCGCAAGGCGGCGGTGTGGCCGTTTCAGCGACTCGACCCTGCGATGACACGCGCCACCGACGACGACCGTCTGATGAAGGTCCTTCGTACGGCCTCATCGCTGCCGTTCAAAGCGTGGCGGCTCGTCCCGGCGCTCAGATACTTATCGATGGCCCTCCTGGCGGCGGTGGTCGTGGGGCTCGTGTACGTGCATCTGCAATGGGGGCCGCGTACGCTCGCGGACGTAGCCGCTATGCTGCCCGATTCGCTCCAGGTCAGGGTCGGCGACGTCATGTTCGTTGTGGTCGGCCTGGTGGTGTCGATGTTCGGCCTCGGCGTCGTTGCACGCGCCTTGCAGCTTCGCGGGGCTGTGTCGCGTGCAGCGCTCGGCATCGGCGTTGCGACGGTCGGATGGCTGGTTGCACTCGTGCACCTGGCCGTGTTCGATCGGTTGTACCTGAGCTACGGTCGCCACGACCGAGTTCAGGACTGATGGGCGACGTAACTGACATGCCGACATTCATAGCGCGCGTCCTCGCTGTCCTCGACGAATTCGACAAGACCCTTGCCGGGCTCGCCACCTCGCTCGGCAGCGTCGCTGTCGCCGCCTCGGTCGGGGACAAGGAGCTCGAGCAGATGCAGGAGGCCGCCGTCAGGGCCGGTGCTGCATCGACGAAGCTCCGACGCTCGTTCGAGCTGATCCAGCAAACCTCGCTCGACATCGTCGACATGCAGGTACGCGTGCAGGGTGAGACGGCGCTGCTCGCGGGCTCACTCAACGCGCTTGGAAGCGTATTGCAGCGGGTGAAGGAGCGTGAGCTGCAGGGAAGCCAGAAGAGGCTTCCTCCGGAGGTGGAGCAGACGGCGGTCGAGCTCGAGGAGCGGGCCAGTCTCGTTGCGGCCGCGATTTTTCCCGGCGCGATCGGCGGCATCCGAAAAGTCAACGTGAAGCTGTGGGATTTCGAGAAGCTGTTGTGGAAGCGCTATACCGACCTCCTGACTGAGCTGATTCAGAACGGAAGGCTCACGCCTGATCAGCAGGCCACCATCGAGCGCATTGCAGACGGCATCCGCGAGGGATTCGACCGTGTCAACCAACTGCTCAACACGCTGGCGGAGGGAGCATTCATCGACGCGGGCATGGTCGTCGGCGAAGTAAACGCGGCACGTCGGGTTCTGGCGACGCACCTCGAGGAGGCTCGCGGACGGATGACCAACGCCGTGGAGATGTTCGACTCCATCGTCAACGAGGCCGCAGATATCGCCGGCGATGTGGACGAGATGCTGGCCGACCTCAGAATCCCGATTTTTCCGTCCCACGACCGGTTGCCACTCGCCAGCTCGATCGATCCAACTCTGTACGAAAACCTCACCGGTGTACAGCGGTTTGCGTTCATGAACATCGCCGCGCGCATGTTGGCGACGCGCGTCGTCGGCCAGCCGTTGTGGTCGCCCGAATACGACATCCGTGTTACCCACGTCTTCCCTGCGCGAATCTACTTCCGCGCAAAGCCGACGCTCATCGAGCGTGTGAGCGGTGATCCCGCGCAGTTCACGAAGGCGCCGGCGTCACTCCACCGGTTCAGGGACGGCAGCTTCAAGCAAACCTCGTTCGACAGGGGCAATCTGCAGGTGTGCTTCGCGAAGCGCGATGACGGCGACGTGAACGTGGACGCGGACATCGACCTCTTCAAGTCACCGATCAAGCACCTCTTCGGCGAGGTGCTGGTCAACCATCTGACGGGCAAGACGACGGACCAGTTCACGGTACGGAACATTCTCGATGAGCAGGGTGTTGAGGCGGTGCCTGGGTTCAGCATCCTGACGCCTACGGTGGCACTGGCCTAAGTGGTAGTTGGGAATTGGGAGATGTGGCCATGATTACTACTGATAGCGCGCCTCTGGCCATGATTACTGCTGACACGCTGCGCCGATTCGCCCCGCGGGTGGCGAATGCCGAAATTCATGCGACGGCGCTGGAGAGCTCACGCAAGGCAAGCTCCGTCATCACGCCGCGCCGACTGTGTCACTTCATGGGACAGGTATTTGTCGAGACGGCCGGCTTCACGGTGCTGGAGGAAAACCTGAACTATCGGGATCCGGTACGCCTCGACATGGTGTTTTCGGCCGTCAGAGGCACGGAGGATGCCAGAGCGCTCATTGCGAAGGGACCGCAGGCGATTGCCAACCGTGTCTACGCGAATCGGCTCGGCAATGGCGACGAGGCGAGTGGCGACGGGTGGCGCTACCGCGGCTCCGGCTATAAGCAGTTGACCGGTCGCGCCAACTTTCGAGCTATCGGCACGATCGTGAATATCGATCTCGAAGGCGGACCTGACATCGCGCGCGAACCGCTGGCCGCAGCGAAGGTGGCTTTCGCGTTCTGGGACGCGTGCAAGTGTTCTCCCCTGGCCGACGCCGGCGACATCGAGGCGATCACCGAAAAGGTCAATGGCCCGGCAAGGCTCGGACTCGCCGAGCGGCGTGAGGCGACGCTGCGTGCGATGGACATCTGGCTGGATTGATGTGCACACGATGCGGCTCGTCGCCGCATTGCTGGCGCTTCTAGTTTCCTGGCCAGCGCTCACGGTCGCGCAGTCGGCCCCGCCCGCCGATGCGCCGATACCGGCGCTTCCGCCAACGGGCGGCACGGTCGAATCGTTCGTGCCGGCAGAGTGGACGATTGAGCAGCGGCACCAGGCTGATTTCAATCGCGACGGCCGAAGTGACGTCCTTTTGCTGCTCCGCGACAACGTCGCGCAAGGAGCGACGCCGAGGCGGATCGTGCTGGTCGCGCTCGCCACGACACAGCCCTCCGGCTATGTGCGGTCGGCCACCAATGCGCAGCTCGTGCCGCGCGATCTCTCCGGACAGCTGGAAGATCCGATGGCGGACGGCGAGATCACGGTGCGACCCGGCGGCTTTGACCTGCGGCTCGGGATGATGCCTGCCACCGGCTCCTACCTGGCTGCGACGATGCGCTACCGGTTTCGCTTCGAGGGCGGGTGCTTTCGGCTGATCGGGTACGACCGCGCCGAGACGCACCGCGGCACGTTGGACACGCGCGACGTAAGCGTCAACTTTCTGACCGGCGCCGTCATTCGCACCACGGGCAACGCGCAGTCGGGTCGCTCACAGAATCAACGTTCACGGCTGACCGCGAACCCGCGCCGCTGCCTCGAGAACCTGCCGAGTGGCTGGACCTTCGATCCGCTCGCCGCTCCCCGATAAATCCTCGATGGCCGTCGCCTATCTTCCACCGCGCAGGCTGAAGCCTGCGCGCTACGACTGTTGTGCCAGTCAAGCCGACAGGATCTACACCGGCTGTCCGCGTATCACGCGAATCAGGAGGACAGCATGGGCGTCCTCCGCGCAATCCGTCAGCAGATCGGATGCCAGGCTTTCCATCACGGAGAATCTGCGTCGGATCGCGTCCTCTTGGATTACGATTGGGACGCATTGCATAGGGAAAAGGATCCTCTCGATCCCGGGCTGAAACGCGGGAAGGGAAGTGTGGCGATGAGGCTGCTGCGCCGGCCAGTGCTAGCGCTAGGGTTGAGCGTGGCGCTCGTATCCATGTCGGTCTCGCTATCTGGCCAGGGTGGGCCGCGACCGTCAGAGCCGGCCAGACCGTGGCCGCCAGCGCGAACCGCAGACGGTCAACCCGACGTTCAGGGAAACTGGCGTCCCATACTTGGCGGTACGCATTCCCTCGACCCGGCGCAGAGCAGCGCAGCGGACTTCGAGGCGCGAGTGAGCGGAGTCAGCAAGCGCAATCCCAGCCGCATCGTGGATCCGCCCGACGGCCATATTCCGTACCAGCCGTGGGCGGCTGCCCTGCAGAAACGCCTGGCGGCCGAATTCGAGAACCCGACGAGACCCGAGCACATCGACACGCAGACGCGGTGCCTGGTGCCGGGCGTGCCGCGGCTCTACTACTTTCCGACGTTCCGCATTATTCAGCCGCCGGGCAGCGTTGTGTTCGTCTGGGATGAGTACCACACGTTTCGAGTGGTTCCTCTCGATGGCCGCCCGCGCGCTGCCGCCAACGTCAAGCTCTGGATGGGCGAAGGGCGCGGCCGGTGGGAGGGGAATACGCTGGTCGTCAGCACGACCAACCTGAAGGCCAAGTCGCGCCTCGACGTGCTCGGCGATTTCTTCAGCGACAACGCGGAGATCGTGGAACGCTTCATCTTCGTCGACGCCAACACCATGAACTACGAAGCGACGATCACCGATCCCACCGTGTTCACCCGGCCGTGGACAATGCGTGTGGCGCAGAGGCGTATGCCCGACGAGGAGTTCCTGGAGTTCGCGTGCCACGAAGGTGAGCGCGATACCGGCGTTACATCGACCCAGATCGGCGAATCGGACACGGAAAAGAAGTAGTCAATCTACGAAGGGAGGGATCCATGAGGAGAATTGGGTTCGTTGCCTTGCTGTGTGCTTTTACTCTCGTCGCGGGCACCGCCGCTGCGCAGCCGGCGCCGTACAACGATGTCGGCGTAACGATGGGCCACTGGCACATCGCCTCGAAGGATGTCGAAGCGAACAAGAAGCTCTTTCTGGCCATGGGCGGCAAGCTGTTCATGCCCGCCGGAAATCCGCTCATCATGTTCCCCGGGATCTACATCAACTTGAATCTTGGGACCGAGAAGGGTGACGGCGAGACCGTGGGTTCCGTTGTGAACCATGTCGGTTTCATCGTGGACAACGTGCAGAAACGGGTGGCGGAGTGGAAGGCCGCGGGCGTGCAAGTGCTTCCCGGTGGCAACAACCGGCTCGATCAGGCCTTCGTGGTCACACCCGACGGCGTGCGCATCGAAATCCTGGAGGACAAGGCGCAGTCGGTCCCTATCCGCCACGAGCACGTGCACCTGTCGGTGCCGGCAGCCGAAGTCCCGAAGGCCCAGGCCTGGTACGCGAAGACGTTTGGCGGCAAGCCAGGCACGCGCAACAACGCGCCGATAGTGGACCTCCCTGGCGTTCAGATGCGATTCGCGACCGCCGAAAAGGCCCAGGCGCCAACACGCGGGCGTGTGCTCGACCACATCGGGTTCGACGTGAAGGACCATGCGGCCTTCATCAAGAAGATCACCGCCGAGGGCATCAAGCTCGACGAGCCCGTGCGCAAGAGTCCCACTGGCAGCACCATCACGTACATCACCGACCCGTGGGGGACGCGCGTCGAGATCGTTCAGCGAGCGCCGCTGGGGCCGCAGGTGCAGTCGACTCAGTAGTTGGTGGTTGGGAGTTGGTAGGCGGAGGCCTTAAGGCCTCCGGCTACCACTACGAGCTACCGGCTACCACCTACCGACTACCAGCTAGGGAGAAGCGAGAATGCGCAATCTCGTGATCGGCCTGCTTCTCGGTGTCGCGTGCGGCGCCTCCTCGACGCTCGTCGCCCAGCGCAGCGCCGACAGCTATCCAGACGCCCTGGCGGCGGACCCGGCGCATTACTCCCTGTCGTTCGAGAACGATGTCGTGCGCTTCGTCCGGGCAAAGTACGGTCCTGGTGAGCGATCCGTCATGCACCGGCACCTGCCCGGCTGCGTGATCTTTCTGACGGATCAGACGTTCAACTTCACGACGCCGGATGGGACCAGCGAGCCTGCCGAAGTTCGCGCCGGCGCGCTCGGGTGCGGCGACGGGAACGTCCACTTGCCGGAGAACATCGCCAATGAGGCAGAGTTCATCATGGTGGAGTTCAAAGATCGGGCGACGTTCCAGAAGTAGCGTTCCACGCGCCTCGTGCCAGCGAGGTAGACGAAGGAGGAGGGTCTATGGAGTCGATCATTGACGATCTCGTGCGCCGCTTCGAGCACGGCGCGCTGACCCGCCGGCAGTTGATTCAGGGACTCTCGACGCTCGTCGGGGTGACGGGCGCCTCGCGTGTGGAGGCCGCGCAGCCAGGCGGCCTCCGTGGCACGGGGATCGACCACGTGTCGATTCTCGTGAACGACATGCAGCGATCGGCCGCGTTCTACGAACGTGTCTTCGGGATGACATTTGTCAGCGAGGACAAGCCGAATCAGATCCTCCGCCTGGGGATGAAGCGGACGATGGTGTCGCTTCGCCACGAGGGTCCGTCGGGCGTCGTCGATCACTTCGCGATCAGCGTCGAGAATTTCAACAGGGACGTCGCCACCGAGCAATTGAAGCAGCACGGCCTGACGCCGCAGCAGAATGTGCAGTTCGGGTTTCATGTGAGAGACCCGGACGGGGTCGTCGTACAGGTTGTGTAGAGCCTCGTGCACGCTGGCAGTCGCCGGGAGGGATGTCGTGGAACTGGACCGCAGACATTTCATCGCCGCCACGGCGGCGACGTTCGGGACCGATCTCGTCGCGCCCGCTCGTGAAATCCTCGCGCAGACGGCGACGGGAACCAGGTCCGCGTTGCCTCCGGTTCCGCCCGATGCCGGCCTGTTCGACGGCTTCGAGGCGAGATGGGTGCGTACGCGCGGCGCCGACATCTTCCTGAGACATGGCGGCGAGGGGCCACCGCTCCTGCTGCTGCACGGCAACCCGCTCACACACGCCTCGTGGCACAGGGTCGCCGGTCGCCTGGCGAAGCGATTCCGCGTTGTCGCGACGGACCTTCGCGGTTACGGTGACAGCGTCGGCCCCGCCGATGGCGGCGCCAACCATGTCAACTACTCGTTCCGCGTCATGGCCCAGGATCAGGTCGAGGTCATGTCGGCGCTCGGCCACGAGCGGTTCTTTCTGGCCGGGCACGACCGGGGCGCGCGGACGGCACATCGATTGGTGCTCGATCATCCCGAACGCGTGCGCAAGGTGGCGCTGCTCGATATCGTCCCGACGCGGTACGTGTGGGAACACACCTCGCGCGAGTGGGCGCTGGGCTCCTGGCACTGGTCGTTCATGGCTCAGCCCGACGAGCTGTTCGAGCGCATGATGGCCGCGATTCCGGCGCGCGAATATGTGCTGCGCCATCTCTCTCGCACCGGCAAGCCCGCCTTCTTTGACGATCGAGCCCTCGCCGAATACGTCCGCTGCTTCACACGGAAGACGATCCATGGCTCATGCGAGGATTACCGCGCCGCCGCGAGCATAGACCTCGAACACGACGACGTCGATCACCGGGCCGGGCGGAAGATCGCCGCGCCGACGCTGGCACTGTGGGGACGCCGCAGCAATGTGGGCCTGTTGTACGGCGATGTGCTGGCCGTCTGGCGGGAGGCAGCGAGCACGGTGACCGGAGGCGCCGTGGATAGCGGCCACTATCCCGCAGAGGAGGCTCCGCAGGCCGTCCTCGACGCATTCGAGCGCTTCTTCGTGTGAACAATTGAGAAGCGTGTAAGGCAAAAGTCAAAAGTCAAAAGGGGAGCATCTCGATGCCGCTTTCACGATATAGAGATCTGAAACTGACAGGCGCGTTGACCGTTGCAGCCGCGATATCGATTGGGCTGCCGGATGCGCCGCTCGAAACTGCCGCGCAGATCTCGCCGACGAACGCGCTGACGCACAACGGCAAAACCTATCCGCCTCAGAGTCTGGCGATGCCGGTAAACGATCTCTCCGCGCCGTACGAGCGCGTCCACCCGTGGGGAGAGATCCCGTACGACGCCGCCAACTACGACGCGCGGGCCTCCTTCATCGGCGCCGCAGAAGGTCCCGACGGCAACATCTACGTGCTGAACCGCTGCAACCGGAACTCCTGCGAGGGGCGCAAAGAGCCGCCGATTCTCAAACTCAGTCCAGAGGGGAAACTGCTGGCTTCGTGGGGTGTCGGGCTGTTCGTCTTCCCACACAACCTGACCATCGATCGGCAGGGAAACGTCTGGACCACGGACGAGGGAAACCACGTCGTCCGCAAGTTCACGCCGATGGGCCAGCTCCTGATGACCATCGGCCAGGTCGGCCAGATGGGCAATCCGCCGAAGCTTCTCACGTCGCCGACGGCGGTCATCGTTGCCCCGAACGGCAACATCTTCGTCACCGAAGGCCACGACAACAGTCCCACGGCCCCGGTGGCGCGCGTGACGAAGTGGGCCGCTGACGGAAAGTTCATCAAGACCTGGGGCAGCACCGGGCCGGGCATCGGCCGGTTCACCACGCCCCACACCATCGCGATTGATTCGCGCGGCCGCCTGTTCGTCGGCGACCGTCAGAACAACCGGATTCAGATCTTCGATCAGGAAGGCAACTTTCTCGACATGTGGTACCAGTTCGGCCGGCCGAGCGGCATCGTCATCACTCCCGACGATCGGATCTACGTGGCCGATTCCGAGTCATTCGATTTCCACAACCCCGGCTGGCACAAGGGCATTCGCATCGGCAGCGCGAGGGACGGCAAGGTCGAGTACTTCATCAGGGATCTCGAGCCGACGACGATCTCGCACAGCGGCGCCGAAGGGATCGGCGTCGACTCGAAGGGCAACATCTACGGAGCCGTCGTGCGCAGGCGCATGCTGGAGAAGCACGTCCCGAAACGGTGAAGGATCACGGGCCACAGAGTCACAGAGGAATAGTTCTCTCTATGGCCCGCGAGCCAGCGGAAGAATCAGCGCTGCGCGGAGGCGGCCGGGGCTTTCGGGAACACCGCGTCGATCCCGGCCTGCGCGCACTCTTCCTGCAGCCGTGCTCCGCCGATGCCGATGGCGCCCGCAACCTGCCCGTCGATCACGATGGGAAGCGCGCCCGCTTTGGGAAAGTCATTGATCCAGACGGAAGCCTGATTGCGTTGCGTGGTGACATCCTCTTCCAGCAACCTGGTCGAGCGCTGCCAGTGCACCGCGTCTTCGCTTTCAGGATCGCTGTCTCCGACATGGTTGGACCGCCGCCCTGCATGGCATGGAAGTCGAGTAGCGTGCCGTCGATGCCCACAACCGCGACACCGACGAGGATGTTGTTCTTCTCGGCAAACGCGAGACAGGCGTCGACCATCTTGCGAGCCGCGGCGTTCGACACCTGCGGACGGTTGACAAGGTTCGCCTGGGCAAAGGCGTTGACGGCGAATGTGGTGGTGGCCAGCGCGGCAATGACTAGAATCGTTTTGCGCACGGTGTTCCTCCCAAGTCTCGGGTCGAAGTGTAAACGATTTTCACGTTGTCTCATCTGAGGAAGCGCGGAAGTTTGTCGCCTTCGAAGATCGAGTAGACCTGCGCTTCAAGCTGGTTCATGCCCGGCTCGACGGCATTCACCTCGATCTGGCCGTTGCCGTTTGCGTCCCTGCCCAGGTCGAGCTGCAGGGCGAGCGCTCGCAATTGCTCGACGAGCGGCGCAGCCTGTGTGGCCGTCTGAGCCGCGAGCACTCGCTTGCCGAGATCGGTCATCTCCTGTGCACGGGCCGCCACCGCACGTCCTGCCTGCGCGACCGCGGGCCCGAGCTTTCGGAGCGTCTCGGACGCCCCGGGCGATTTCACCGCGAGCTCAATGTGCGTCACCACGGCCTCTGCGGCTCGCTTGACCCCGAATCCGAGTCCTGGACCCTTGGCTCCCTGTTCGGGTACCAGCGCGTGCAGTACGCTTGCGGACGTTGGTCTTCATGGCGTCGAGGTTGGTCGGGTTCCCGGCGGCGAAGTTGGCGTACATCATCGCCGTGTTCACCTCGATGGCCGTGGTGACGACGAGCCCCCTGCCGCTCGGCGCCGCGTTGAATCCGGTGGCCACGTGGTTGAAATGCGTCAGCGCCTCGCCTGTCTGCTGGCCCGCAACCTCTTTCGGCATCGCGAGCAGCCCGGCGGCAAGAATGATGGTGTAGCAACGCGTCATAGATTCTTTGCCTTTGCCTTACGTCGAGGATCCTGTCCCAGGGTTACTCGATATGCTCGCGTGCCCAGCGGTCGAGAAACGCGGCAATCTCGAGGTTGTTCTTCTCGAGCATCATCATGTGACCGTTGCCGCGGATGTTGACGTCCGCCAGGCGCACGAAGTCGTTGGCGACGCCCGCCTGCGCCAGGAACTGCGATGTGCAGTGATCGTAGGGCGCGTGGTAGGACGCTTCGCTGACAACGATCAGAATCGGCGTGTTCTGCAGATTCGGCAGCCGGGGCGCAGGACTGGCGGGCTGCCAGCAGCGCACCAAGTCCCGACCGCTCGGGGCGGTCTGCTGCGTGATGTGTAGCTGTTCCGGATCGTGCACGACGGGGGAAAACGTGAGCGCGTTCCGGGTGACGCCCCACGTGCGGCCCATCGGACCGTCCTTGAACCAGTCAGGCGCGCCGACGACCGTATTCTCGTAAAAGGGCGGGCCGTTGGGCTCGATCGCCAGGATCCCCTTGACGAGCGTCGGCCGCGCGTCGGCAAGCGCCCAGCCGAACGGGCCCGATTGCGAGTGCGTGAGCAGGATCGACGGCCCAATCTTTTCGAGCAGCGCAATGCCCGCGTCGCGGTTCAACCTCTCCATGGCGGCGAGGTCGGCCATGTCCTCCACTTGCGACGCGAAGAACTGATCGAAGGTCTCGTCGCCGGCGACGCCGCCGCCCGGCCATTGCGTGTGGAGCTTCGCCTGGGGATACTGTCCGCCTCCTTCCGGCACAGTGAAGCGAGTCTGCATCGCGTCCGTGTTCGGACGTCGCGTCGGTCCGTAGACGTCAGTGAAATAACCCGAACGTGCACGGCCTGGCTGGTCGACGATATACACGGCGTAGCCGCGCTGCAGAAAGTAATCGCCCCAGCCCATGCGTCCGTCGGGAGTACCCATGAAATTGGTGCCCGTCTGCCCACCGCCATGCCACATGACAACCGGATACGGCTGCGTGCGGGTTTCGGGAATCTGGTACTGGACGTACATCTGTCCGACACGAATCCGGCCGTCCTTCGACGTCGCGTAGTGCCCGCCGACGAAGAAATAACCTTGTTCGGCCAGTACGAGGCGTCTACTGCCAGTGGGCGTAGCTTGTGGCGCGTACGAACATGCCGTCAGGACTGCGATGGCAATCAAGGCGATCACGCGCATGAGTCCACGCATTCTATCTGCTCTTTGGATGCGGCCGCGGGCGCGTCTCTTGGTTTGCTCCCATCCTGTTGCGCCCATCCCGTTTGACTCGAACTGGTCACAGGCGTATGGTTGCCGTCGCAGTGTGACCGTTGACAGGTCGGCCAGGAGGCACTGATATGAAAGGACGAACGCTCACAATTGGGGTGGTATTCATCGCGTTGATTGCTGTCTTTCTCTTCATGAACAGCCGGCAGGGCACCGTCACCGTCGAGGGGCAGCAGACGCGCGCGCCCGGAACGGGCTTTGCCGCCGTTCCCGGGATCAAGGGCGGACAAGATGTGTTCGGCCCATACGATCCAGTTCAGAACTGGCCCAGGCCGCTTGGAGAGAGCCTTCCCAATCACGACGCGTGGACATGGTCGCAAGCGACCGACGTGTTTGCCGAGAGTGCCGATCGCGTGATTGTGGCGCAGAAAGGTGAGCTTCCTGCGCTTCCGTCAGGACGGGGACGCGGAACGACGTGGCTGCCGCAGATCGGGCCCAGCATCAAGTTTCCGGTCGGCGGCGGCGTACCAATACGTGAAGCCGCCAGTGCCACGCCGAGCTCCGGCAGAGCCGCCGAGGACGGCAGCGACGGCCGACCAGGTGTCGACTGGCGATGGGAGCACGTGATCGCCGTGTTCGACCGCAACGGCAAGATGGTCGAAGACTGGTCGCAGTGGGACAAGATCTGGGGCCGGCCGCACGACGTCGAGATCAGCCCCTACGACCCGGAAAAGCACATCTGGATCGTCGATGCGGACAATCACTTCGTCGCCAAGTTCACCAACGACGGCAAGAAGCAGGTCCTGCTGCTGGGCACGCCGGGCGTGCCGGGCAACGACGATACGCATTTCGCGCGACCGACGTTCATGGCCTTCATGGACGCCAACACCTGGTATCTGGCCGACGGCTACGACAACACCCGCGTCATCAAGTACGACATGAACGGGAAGAAACTGCTGGAGTGGGGGATGAAGGGTACCCAGCCGAACGAACGGCGTCCCGGCTACTTCAACAGTGTCCACGGCATCGCCGTCAATCCCACAACACGAACCGTGTATGTCAACGACCGCAACAACGGCCGCCTGCAGGTGTTCGACGAGAATGGCAAATTCCTGGATCAGTGGGATTTCGGTCCACGCCCGCCGATGAATATCCACAGCATCACTATGGGCAACGACGGCGTGCTCTGGGCCGCCGACCAGGGATCGCACAAGCTCCTCGGCTACGACGCCAAGGGAAACTTCCTCTATTCATGGGGCACGTTTGGCACCTGCCAGGGTTGCATGTGGGGCGTGCACGGGTTCGCCACCGACAAGGACGGCAACCTCTACACGGCCGAAGTGCGAACGGGCCGTGTCCAGAAGTACAGTCCGCGCAAGGGCGCCAATCCCGCGTTCCTCGTGGGCAAGCCCTGGCCGGGCGCATGGTAAAGATCGCGGACCATTCGTGATCTCTGATTCGTGGTTGGTGATTTCAATCGGCAAATCACCAATCACGAATCGACAATTGCCTCGGATGAGCTCCGCTCATCACATGGTCGTGAGACGGGTGCGATACTGGATCGCATCATTTCCTTCCGAGCATTCGCTGTCATCCTATCGACGACCGTAGCCGCAGGCTGCGCCCTCGCCCAAGCGACCTTGCCGGAAGCGGCCTGGCCGGCAACGTGCCGGGGGCTCGTTACCGACACCAACGAGCGCCGTGCGACCTCAATGGCGTGGCACGAGCTGGTCGATCGCCGAGGGCGTCTTGCCATGGCCGAGTCGTGTACCGCCGTGGGACCTGCCCTGTACGCCGAGCCACGGCGCAATGATGCCGTTACTCACGATACAGTCGACGAGCTCGCCATCCTGAGCTGGAACGTTCACGTCGGCGGCGGGGACATCGTCGGCATCGTGAACGCTCTTCGAAGCGGCGAATTCACAGGCGGTGAGCCTGTTCGCAATTTCGTCGTGTTGCTTCAAGAGACGTTTCGGAACGGCGCCGACGTCCCGAGAACGCCCGCCGGCGTTTCCATCCCCGGACGCATCGAGGCATTTCCTCCGAATGGACGGCGGCAGGACATCGTACAGACCGCTCGTGCGCTCGGGCTGGGCGTCTTTTACGTGCCATCGATGCGCAATGGAGCCGATGAAGGCGCGACGGCCGAAGATCGAGGGAATGCGATTCTGTCAACTCTTCCGCTGGTGAATTTCGCCGGCATCGAGCTGCCGTTCGAACGCCAGCGTCGAATCGCCGCGGCCGCTACGGTAACGGGGATCGATACGGCGGGCAATCCATGGCATTTGCGTCTCGTCAGTGCGCATCTGAATGCGACCGCAAGCGCCAGACGTCTGTGGGTTTTCTCTTCGGGCGTTCGGGGTCGACAGGCGAGACACCTCGCGACGGTGCTCGCCAGCGAGGACGTACCCACTGTGATGGGCTCCGATTTGAATTCATGGGCAGGCGGTGCCTCTGAGCCCGCCTTCACCGAACTTCTTTCTCATTTTCCGCAGACGTCGATTCCAGTCGGTCAGCCGACGTTTCGCGGTGGCCGGAAGCTTGACTACATGTTTCTGCGCGTACCCTCGGTGTGGGCGAGCGAGGTCCGCACGATCGACGACTTCTTCGGATCCGATCACCGGCCCCTTATCAGTTGGATAAATCTCAGGAAAGGGTAACGGCGATCAGCGAGCGTCCTCGCACTCGCCAGTGGCGCACCGAGCGTCGCCTTGAGCTTGTCGAACGGGTCCACCAGCGGATCTCGCTTCGTGCAGTCGATGCCGACGATGCCGTACAGCCAGGCGGGCATGGTCACCGGCTCGATCAACAGCGGAATCAACCGGCGCTTTCGGTCGCCCATGTCGAGCACCTTGCAGATGACCGCCTCTTCCTCGCAGTGGCCGCTATCCAGGTACCTCCCGGAAACTATTGCCACCGTGAAACGGCTTTCACGGATCGAGCGCTCCATTTCCTGGAGAAAGCTGGCATTGGCGGCGAAGTCCCGCGCATCGATGGCCACGCGGTAGCCGTCGGCTTCGAGGGCGGCGACGAGCTCCGTCGCGAAGTTCCTGTCGGCGCCGTCATGCCGGTAACTGACGAAGACGTCGTAACGGATCGGTGCCGCCGCCGGCGTTTCCGATGGCGGCGCGTCCCACCGAACAGGAGCCAATATCGTGGTCGGGGTCGCCTGCGCTGTCGCGAGCAGACACACGACGAGGAACGGGATCCATAGAAAATACGTGCCGCTCAGCAACGCGCCGCAGCGTCCGATCGAAGCCTCTGTCCATATTCTTTCCGGGGCACCCGCCGCATCGAACAGCAGATCATCGTTCGAGAGATCAGGATTTGCCTGCTGGTATTCCGCCCCAAGAGGAGTGAGTTCGGTGCCGATGATGACGGCCCTGTTCGCATAGCGCGCCGTGCACGCACGCTGCGCATACTCGCTGCTGAAGAACGATCCCAATCCCAGTGTCAGCGCAGCGACGGCCACGACCGCCCAGACGTGCGGTCGCGCCCTCGCTGGCCACAAAAGGAACGGCAGTACGGCCAGCGTCACGATCGCGGCGGATGCCAGCGCTGCAAAGACCCGCTCAGCAGCTCCAGAGGCTTCAATGGCCTGCGGCAGAGGGGTGAAAGCGGCCGCGATCGCGGCCAGCAGCGTCGCAGTGAGGGCGAGCCACGTGCGTTTGTGGCGCCCGAGCAGACGGGCGCCGCGGGTCATCGCGGTGTCGCCGGGACGGAAAGGTCGAGGAGCAGCTGCATCCTTCCTTCACCGACCTTGACGACGGTGCGTTCGCCCAACCTGGCGGTAGCGGGATCGCGCACCCACATGACGTATCTGCCCGGCACGAGGGTTTCTTCGGTAGGACTGCTCAGTTGCGGAAACAGGTCGGGGGTGGCGTTGGTTGCCGCCTCGAAGATTCTGGGCATGTAGAACACTTGCCAACTCTTGCTCTCCGCGCCCCCCTGCAACGTCCTCACGCGAACGGTCACCGATCCTCCCAATCTTCCGCCGCTCTTCGTGCAGTGTTCGAGCTTGGTCTCGAGATCTTCAGCGACGGCCTCCATCGTTGCGGCCAGACCTTGGACGTCGCCAGCTTTCAGTGCCGATTCCAGCGCCGTCACCGCTCCGGCCAGGTTGTCGCGATAGTCATCCGGTGATTCGGCTGGCCATTTTGCAGAAAGCGCCTGAAGCTGACCCAGCGCCGTATTCGCGCGCAGCTGGGCCGTTCTCACTGAATCGGACGCCGGAGGGACGCGTGCGAGAACCGTGGCGAGCGTGGAAAGCGTGGCCTTGACCTGCGGCGACTGCGTTGGCGCGCTCACACGAGAAGTCTGTTTCGACACGCCCCGGTCGAGCAGAAACGACACGACGTACTTCGCGGTGGTGGGTGAAGGTTCCGCCCAATCGAGCGCCGTTCGCCCCTGGCTGTCCCTGATCGATCCGTCTGCGCCGCGCGTCAGCAGCGCCTGGAGTATGCCGAGATCCCCGTTACGGGCTGCGATCATGAGCGCCGTCGTTCCTCGCTCGTCGGTCACATTCACCGGTGCGCCCGAGGCGAGCAGCTGCCTGACAACCATGTCGTGACCTTCGGTGGCCGCCTGTAACAGCCGCGTGCCGAGTGTCTGGGCTTGTTCGAGCAGCATGACGACATCGGCATGCGCGCGCGACACCGCGAGCTGACGCGCATCGATGCTTCCTCTAGTGGCGGCGACGTTCGCTCCGCGGGCAAGCAAGGTACGCACGATTTCTGTGAATCCATTCGACGAGGCCAGCATCAGCGCCGTGGTTCCGTCGTTGGCGCGCCTGTCGACGGAGGCGCCGCCTTCGAGGAGCTGTCGTACCACTTCCAAGTGGCCGCTCGCCGACGCCCAGATGAGCGGCGTCAGACCACGACGGTCAGAGGTGTCCGGTACCGCACCCTTGGCCAGCAGCGCGCGCGCCCGCGCGAGGTCGCCAGCCTTCGCGGCTTCGATCAGTTGAGTGTCTACAGCTGTGGAGCGGGCGGGCGGCGTCGCCTGGCTTAATAACAGCGCACCGAGCAGGACGACTGAGAAGACCATCACGGGATGTGTGCGCGAAACTTAAGCCGCAATTCTAGCAGGGCATAGAAATTCATGCGGTCTATCGAATGGCACCACCCTTGCCGCAGGTATTCGTGCGCCTGCCCTCGGCGGCTGCACCGTTGCCTTCCCTGGGCGGCGCAGTGACCTTCAGGATCATTCCAGGCATCGACATCGTCGGCGAGGCAGGGCGGCTTGGTAACGTGCTGCCTACGATGTCGAGCGCCGCATTTTCTGTGACGCGTCGTGGCATTGTAGCTACGCCTTGTAGCTATACCTCACACACGCGTCGAGCGATCGGCACGAGGCTCGTTGCCGTCGCGGTGCGGCACATTCCCCATGGCAACCTCGACGTCGATCTCGTCAGCCGGCATCGCAGGCAGCGAAAAACAGAAGACCGCGCCCGGAGAGCCGTTTTGGACCCACAGTCGTCCGCCGTGCGCTTCGACAATCGTTCGACTGATTGAAAGCCCCATTCCCATGCCGTCCGGTTTAGTGGTGTAGAACGGTTCAAATACCCGCTGAGCGTCGGCGTAGGACACACCCGCTCCGGTATCGTGAATCGCCACCTGTACCGCGCCCGCCTGCACGCCGCTCGTGAGCGTCAGTGCTCGTGAGGTCTGAGGGCTGTCGCGCATCGAATCGATCGCGTTGATAATCAAATTCCACAGCACCTGCTGGAGGCCTACTCGGTCCCCGTGTACGAATGTCAGATCCTCCGTAAGGTGAATCCGCAGCAGGATGTGAGCGCTGTGCAGCCGATCGTGAGCGAGCGTGCACGAGTCGAGAACGAGCGCGTTGATATCTACTGGCGCGTTCTCGCCCTCGTGCCTGGTGAACACGTGGCGCGTCTGCAGCACGATATCGCCGGCTCGTTTTCCGTCCTGGATCACATCGTGAAGCGCCTCGCGAACCTCGCCGATATCCGGAGACGACCTCGCCAGCAGACGAATGCACGCGGTGGCGTTCGAGAGTATCGCGGTGAGTGGCTGATTGATCTCATGCGCGAGCGCCGCGCTGACCTCACTGAGAGTCGTAATCCTGTGCAGACGAGCGAGTTCCGCTTTCGCGTGGTGCAGCTCTTCCTCGGCCAGCTTGCGAGCCGTGATGTCCGTATATGTGCCGGTCATTCGGACCGGCTGTGTCCCAACCCTCTCAGATACTGAGCCGCGTGCCAGCCACCAGCGAACTGCGCCGCCTTTGCAAATCATCCGGTATTCGTCTTCGTAAGTAGCCGTGTCGCTTTCGATGTGCGCGCGCGTACGTGACATCACTCCTGCGAGGTCGTCCGGATGGATGCGGTCGCGCCAATGCTCGAATCGGTCGCCTAACTCATGGCTGTCGTATCCCAACGTTGCCTTGAGCGAGGAATCCACGTAGAAGTCGTTGGTCTGAAGGTTCCAGTCCCACACGCCCACGCTGCCGGCACCAGTGGCGAGCGCGTACCGTTCATGACTTGCCTGGAGCGCATGCTCGGCGTGCTTGCGCGCTGTCGTGTCTCGGACCACGCTCAGCACGTGATTGGCATCGCAGCGGACGATGCGCGCCTCGTAATGGCGCATCTCTCCAGCGATGCGCAGCCAGTACTCCACCCCGACAGGTTCCGGGCTGTTCAGCGCCTGGCTGATGGCCGCCTCGAAGGTCGGCACGAGAAACGGCGGCATGACGTCGCGGGTCGTCTTGCCCAGAAAGACGGACGGTGGCGCAGCAAGGTCGGCCGCACTGTGGGCGTGATAATCCACGTACACCCCTGAGCTCGTCTGCAGAAACATCAGATCGGGTATGGCACGCAGGATCGCGGTATTCCGATTCTCGATCGACTTGCGCCTCGTTCTCTGGAGGAACAGCGCCACGATTGTGAATGCCTGCGCGGTGAGGAGTGTCAGCGCGGCAATCGCTTCCCACCGATACCGGATCCAGAGAGATGGCTCTCTCCGCAGGACAATTGTTCCGGGCGGCAGTCTCGATTCGCTCAGTCCCCAGCGTCTCAGAGCCGGCCAGTTTGTCATCGTGACCACCGATTGGCTCTCCTGGACAGGAATATTCGTGATGTTCTCGCCGCGGAGCAGCCGCAACGCAATTTCGGCCCCTTCCCGTGCCGCGATGTTGGTGTCGTGAACGCTTCCGCCAACGATGTCCTGATCCATCTGACCGGCGATCGAACCGTACACCGGAGCGTTCGCCCGTCCCACAATCTGCGTCAGCGCGGCAGACGGCAACAACCGTGTGCCGCTTCTGTCGCCAGTGACGCCCAGGTAAATGATTGCGGTCCGTGGGGGAAGGTTTGCGAGGCGCGAAAGTAACTCCTGGAACGGCACGTCAATCAAGTACGTGAATGCCACCGTGCCTTCATAGCCGCGCAGCTCACGCCGAGCCAATGTTTCGAAGTAACCGGCGTCCAATCCGCCGGCAACGACGACCACTTCAGTCGTGTCCGGTTGCAGTTTCACGATCAACTCGAGCGTACCTTTTGGATCGATCCGGCGTCCGACACCCGTTACCTGCAAACCGCGGCGTCTGCAGCTCGATCAGTTCACGATCGGTCGCCAGCGAAACGACCGGCACACCAGGGAAGAGGTCGACGCCATATGTCCTCACGAATTCGAGCGCGGTTCTCCCGACAACAACGATTACGTCGAACCTTGTGCGACCATACTTGCGCCTGAGGAAATCGCGCAGCGCCGGTTGGTGGTCCTCGTCGGAGAACGCAGGCGGATCGATGAACTCGGCGTAGTAGTCCACTGTTCCCGCGAGCCCCTTGGTCAGTGTCGTCGCGGAGGATGTTCTGGCGTTCGATGTTGTAAGGTGTGTCGGGCCGGAACTCGCTGAGCATCAGCACACGCTTCTGCTCCTCCTGCGCCTGGACTGCGCCGGTCGCGACCAGCAGCATCACCGCCACGACGGGAACAACCAACCACTTCATCCCGTGTCCTTTCGGCCCCACGTCCCTGTGTAGCGTCTTCCCTGGGTGGGTAAGCTTAACTCCGTACGTCAGCGATCCCGGCTGAGGCGGAATCCGTTTGCATCGCGCGCTCGAGTGGCCGATACTGCGCGGACGGAAGCGCCACGGGCAGTATCATGACCGTATATGAAGTTGCTTGGCGCGTATCTGCTTGACTACTGGCGGCTTATCGTCCTCGCGCTGGTTCTTGCCGCGATCAACCAGATTTTCTCTCTGCTCGATCCGCTGATCTTCCGCTACGTCATCGACCAGTACGCGACGCGCTTTTCCGAATACACCACAGGGGAATTCTTCCGCGGTGTCAGCCTGCTGCTCGCCGCCGCTGTCGGGGTTGCCTTCGTCTCCCGAGTCGCCAAGAACTTCCAGGACTATTTCATCAACGTCATTACCCAGCGGCTGGGCGCGCGGCTCTACTCGGACGGCATCCAGCATTCTCTGGAGTTGCCGTACGCGGTGTTCGAGGACCAGCGAAGCGGCGAGACGCTCGGCAAGCTCCAGAAGGTGCGCACTGACGTCGAGAAGCTGATCGCGGCGTCGATCAACGTCCTGTTCACGTCACTCGTCGGAATCATTTTCGTGATGATCTACGCGTGGAGCGTCCACTGGCTGATTGCGCCGATCTACTTCCTCACGGTGCCGGCGCTCGGGCATTCTGAGCTCGGTGCTCAGCAAGAAGATCAAGGTCATTCAGAAAACAATCGTCGCCGAGACGACCGCGCTCGCAGGTGCAACGACCGAATCGCTGCGTAACATCGAGCTGGTGAAGAGCCTGGGGCTGGCGCCGCAGGAAATCGCCCGCCTGAACAGCACCACGGACAAGATTCTCCAGGCTCGAACTGAAGAAGGTTCGCTACATCCGCAGTCTCAGCTTCGTCCAGGGCACCGTCGTCAATGCGCTGCGCACGAGCATTCTGTTCCTGATGCTCTACCTGATTTACGTGCAGGCCATCACGGTGGGGCAGTTCTTCTCGCTGTTCATCTACTCGTTTTTCATCTTCGGACCGCTGCAGGAACTCGGGAACATCATCAACATCTACCGCGAGGCGGAGGTCTCCTTGAAGAACTTCCAGGAGATACTCGAGATGAAGAAGGAGCCGAGACCGCTCAATCCGGTGCAGCTCCCCGAACTGCGGCATCTGGCCTTCAGCCACGTCAGCTTCCAGCACCAGACGGCCTCGTCACCCGCGCTCACCGACATCTCGTTCAGCCTGAAGCGTGGCGATACGATTGCGTTCGTCGGCCCGTCCGGCGCGGGCAAGACGACGCTGGTGAAGCTGCTGGTGGGTCTGTATCGGCCGAAGAGCGGCGACATTCTCTACAACGGTCATTTCTCATCCGACGTCGATCTCAATCAGCTTCGCGAGCGGATCGGTTTCGTGACGCAGGACACGCAGCTGTTCTCAGGCACGATTCGTGAGAATCTGCTGTTCGTCAATCCGAAAGCGACCGACGCAGAATGCCTCGACGTGCTGCACAAGGCGTCGTGCGACAGCCTGCTGGCCCGTGCGTCGAAGGGGCTGGATACGGTCATCGGCGAGGGAGGCGTCAAAGTGTCGGGCGGCGAGCGGCAGCGCCTGTCGATTGCACGCGCACTTCTGCGTCGGCCGCACCTCCTCGTGTTCGACGAGGCCACCTCGTCGCTCGACTCGCTCACCGAAGACGAGATCGGCCAGACGATCCGTCGAGGTGGGAACGAGCCGCGACGTCATGACGATTCTGATCGCCCACCGGCTGTCGACCATCATGCACGCCGATCGGATTTACGTGCTGGAGCGGGGCAGCATCACGGAATCCGGCACGCACGCGCAGCTGCTCGAAGAAAAGGGGCTGTACTACGCGATGTGGCGCCAGCAGATCGGAGAGAAGCGGACCGCACCCGCCGTGACTGCGCCGCCGAAGATAGCGCTCGCCTGATGGCCACGTCATCCCGCATCCGGGCGGCAGACGCCGCCTTCGCCGCCGTGGAGCATTTCTATTCGTCCTCGCGTTACGGCGAGCGGCGGTTCGACCCTGGTATTTCCGACTTCACGTTCGGCAATCCGCACGAGCTGCCGCTGCCAGGGCCTTGTCGCGGCAATTCGCGAGCACGCCCAGCCGCACGACAAGAACTGGTTTGCCTACAAGACGAGCGAAGAGGAGCCGCAAGCGTTCCTGGCCGAGCGCGTCGGCCGCGAGCTGGGCCTGCCGTTCGCCCCCGCGGACATCGCGCTCACGACTGGTGCCTTCGCCGCCATCATGGTGGCCTTTCACCTGGTTCTGGATGTCGGAGACGAAGCGATCTTTTCTGAGCCGGCGTGGTTCTGCTATGAGCCGCTGCTGCTTGCCGCGGCGGCCGTGCCGCGCAAGGTCGCGCTCACGCCGCCGACATTCGACCTGGATCTCGACGGCAATCGACGCGGCCATCGGCCCGAAGACCCGCCTCGTCATCGTCAATACGCCGCACAATCCAACCGGACGCATCTACGGGCGCGAGACGCTGGAGCAGGTGGCGGACCTCCTCGAGCGCGCGTCGAGCCGCATCGGCCATCGCATCTACCTGCTGTCCGACGAGCCGTACCGCCGGCTGCGGTTCGACGGCAGGGGCTTCGACAGCCCGGCGGCGTGCTATCCGTGGACGTTCATCTCATACAGCTACGGCAAGGTCCTGCTCGCACCGGGACAGCGACTCGGCTACCTGGCGATCTCGCCGCTCATGCCGGACGCCGAGCGTCGTGGCATTCAGCGAATCGATGCTTGCGGCGCAGATGGCGCTTGGCTGGTGCTTTCCGAACGCCGTCATGCAATACGCAGTGCCGGACCTCGAGACGCTGTCGATCGATCAGGCGGCGCTGGCGCGACGGCGTGATCGGTTGATGAGCGCACTCACAGAGAACGGCTACGAGGTGCTGCCGCCGGAAGGCACGTTTTACCTGTGGTCCAGGTGGCCTGAAGGCGATCCCGACCAGCTCTGGTCCGCGCTCGCCGATCGCGACGTCTTCGTAATGCCGGGCAGCATCATGAACGCGCCCGGCTACTTTCGAGTCAGCCTGACTGCGTCAGACGAGATGGTCGAGCGGAGTCTCCCAGCATTTCAGGAAGTCGGGCAATCTCGTACGTAGTGTCCGGTAGTGTCAGGACGTAGTCCGGTAGTACGTAGTGTCCGGCTTCAGCCGGACCCGATACGGGCCACAGAGACACAGAGACACGGAGAATCGGATGTACGCCCGCCCTACGCCTGGACGTCGGGATGCTCGGACAGGGTTTGCATGACTGGAACGACGTTCACGAAGGCGTCCACTACCGCCGGGTCGAAGTGTGTTCCTCTGCCGTTGACGATCATGGATACGACGTCGCCGTGCTGCATCGGTCCCTGGTAGACGCGGCGCGAGTGGGCGGCGTCGTAAACGTCCACGAGCGCCATCAGTCTGCCGGCAATCGGGATTTCATTGCCCCGTAAACCCTGGGGATATCCCGATCCATCCCATTTCTCGTGGTGCGTGTAGACGATGTCCTTGGCGATGGCGAGCGTGAGGTCATCGCGCACCCCAACTTCCTGTTCCGTTTTCAGGATGACATCGCGGCCGTGCACCGGATGCTTGCGCATCTCGACCAGTTCCTCCGCGGTGAGCTTGCCTGGCTTGTTGAGCAGCCTGTCGGGCACACCGACCTTTCCGATGTCGTGGAGCGGGGCGAGTGCGGCGATCAGCTCGATTCGCTCAGGCGTCAGGTACTCGCGTGTACCCGGGACGCGTTGAGAGCTCGCGCGCGAGCACGCGCGCGTACTGCTGAGTGCGCCGCGAATGCCGCCCGGTTTCGGCGTCCCGAATCTCCACGAGCGAGAGGAGCGCCTGCACCATCACGCGCTGCGTCACGGCCCTGTCGCGACCGGCGCGGTCGGCGCGGACGCGCTCGAGAGCGGCCTGTGTACCGGTCACGAATGCCAGCGCGGAGGTGAGGCCGATCGTCGGGTAGAGGGACGATAGGAACGCACCATACTTCGAAAGTACCGCCACGGCGCCGGTCCACACCACGATCAGGCACGCAGCACCAGTGGCCGCGCCCCATCCAGCTCCGAAATGCGCAGCAACGAGGGTGATGATCGCGCCAAAGATGAGCACCGCGAAGGCCTCGAGGAGCACTGCGTGCTCGGGGCGACGCACAAAGTCTTGCTGCAGCAGATTGTCGGCTACCGTGGCCTGGACCTCCACGCCAGTGAACAGCGTATCCAGAGGTGTGGACACTACCTCACGCGTGCCCAGCGCACTGGTGCCGACGAACACAACCTTGTCGCGGAACGCGCCCGGATCCACTCGAGCGTCCAGGACGTCAACTGCCGAGACATAGGGGAAGGTGCGCTTTTCCCCCCGATATCGCAACAGAAGATTGCTCTTGCCATCGAGAGGCACATTCATGTTGCCGCGGCGCGGGTTCGCGGCCCCTTCCTCATCGATACGAGACACCATCAGCGTCGAGACGTTCGCATTTGCGATGCGGAGGGCTACACCTTGACTGTCCGTCGCTGCCGATACCGCCGTAAGCGCCAAAGAAGAATACAGACGACCGTCGAGCTCCACGACGAGCGGGACGCGTCGGAGAATGCCGTCAGCGTCGGGCACTGCGTTCATAAACCCGGAAATGCCAGCAGCCTGCGCGAGATTCGGAAGGTTGCAGACTGCGCCCGTGGCGCGGAAGAATGGACTTGCCGCGGGTTCGTCCTCGCCTCCAACGATGGCCAGGCCGATCGGATGATGGATGCACTTGCGCGGAGCTTCGCCAGGATCGTCGAATGTCAGCGCGTAGCCCAGAATGACCTTTCCAGTCCGAAGCGCCTCCTCGAGAGCCACATCGGGATTCTGGCCTTCGTCGGCGTAGCGATCGGCTTCCGCGAAAACGATGTCCAGCGCGACGACAGACGCCCCGAGATCTCGCAGTTGGTCGATCAATGCCGCGACGAGATCGCGACGCCAGGGCCACTGGCCAATCGTGGTCAGGCTGCGCTCGTCGACGTCGACAATGACCACGTGGCCGCCGGGCGCGCGAGCGCTGGCGGCGCGTACCAGCATGTCGTATACGCGCCATTCAAAGCGGGCGAGTGCGGCTGGGCGGTAGAGGCAAAGCGCTGCCGCGACGAGCGTCGGCACGAGTCCGGACAGGATGATGAGCCGCCGCGGCCGCACGTTCACCGGACCGAAATGTCGACGCGTCGGTTCCGCGATTCGAACGTGTCGTCTGCGGTTTGGACCAGCAGGTCGGTCTCGCCGTGCGAGATGATTTCGATCGCCGACCCGTCGAGGCCGGCGTCGATGAGAACGCCGCGGACCATTTCGGCACGCTTGCGCCCGAGGTCGAAGTTCGCCGCTCTCGTGCCCGTCGTGTCCGTATGGCCGATGACGAGCAGCTCGGGAACGGGGTGATTCTTGATTGCCTCGAGAATCTTCGGCACCATCGACCGACTACCCGGAGTCAGCTCGTCCGTCTCGAATCGAAAGTAGAGAGTGAAGCGCTGCGGCGGAGGCGGCAGGGCAGACAGCGCATCTCCGAAGATTCTTCGTACCTCTGAGTCACTCAGATGTTTTGCGGATGTAGGTGGCTTGTTCGTCGAGGCAACGGTCGCGTCGTTCGGCGCGACAAGATCGGTAGCTCCCAACGGGTTCGAGACAATCGCGCGGCCCGAGCTCTCACCCTCTCCGTCGCGCAGAAGCACGGTCAGCGTTTGTCCCGGGCGCTCGGGAGCCCGAAGGCGCAGCTGTCCGCACGCCGCGGCCACCGCCGCGGCCAGGAGTCCGACGACCAGTGCGGACCACCGCGCCTTGTTCATTCCGGTACGACTCGCAGCGCCAGTGTTGTGCCACGGACACCGACGATCGCCGCCGGTGTTTCAAGATGCACGGAGTCGGGCGAGAGTTTGGCGATTCTGCCCGACACGTAGGCTGCAACGCCACGAACGACGCGAAGCACGAATCCGAGCTGTCCTTCGGCCGGAGCATAGGCGAAGCGATCGAGACGTACCTCGCTGCTCGGGCCGAGCGACACCCGCGTGTCGTCGTTCAACATGATTCCGATACGGCCGTCGGTGCCGGTCCTCAGACCGTCGCTTTCGTAGACGGTGTCACCGACGCGGACCGGAACAGCGCTTCCGCCGCGGACGATGAACGCGGCGCCGGAAGCCACTTTGACACGCCCCGCGGCTGGTTGCTGAGCGAGCGCCGGCGTCGCCATCGCCATGAACAGCAGAACGGCCGCCGCAATCCAGGGCAGTCCTCCGCACAGGCGGTCGCCAAGAACACCGCACGAGCTTCGGAAGTTATTCATGCTCCCCTCATCGAGAATCGATCCCGATACCTGGTTATCGGCCGCTACTTCACATACCAATGGCCCGATACCGAGAGGCCCGTGCCTCCCAGCTCGAACCCGTTGCTCGTCGGTGCCCAGAGGTGCCGGAGGTCTGCACTCACGGCGACCTGCGGAAGGTTCGCCCACGTGAGCTCCGCCCCGCCGAACATCTGCGAGCCGACGCCGCTGTCGACGACGTCAGGAAAACCGGACGAGCTTCTGAACGTTGACCGATAGAAGTTGACGCCGCCCCCGATGTATGGACGGGTCCAGACGGCATTCGTCACCAGGTTGCGGGGCGAGTAGATGATGCTCGGCGCGAACTGCATAGCGCTCAGCTGGGCGGCACCGAACGCGGTTGTGTACGTAGACTTGCCAAGTTCGAGTTGACCCCCTATACGACGCTGTGTCCATGCGCGTCCGGTGGCCGCAACGCCGAGCGCCTGAGTGCCAATCCGAGCGCCCAATCCAATGACATGAGACGGGAGAGATGGAGCCGGCGCGGAAACGACGCGTGGGCCCGGCGTCTGACCGAGTCGGCTGGTGGTCGCAGATGCCTCCGTCTGCGACGCCGCCGGCACTGCCGACGAAGTCGCGCTTGCAGCGCTGCTCGTCTCGGCACCGGAGCCACCGGACATCGTGCCCCACGTCATGTGCAGATAGCCGATGCCAGCGTCGCCTTCCGGCCATGCGACCGCAACCCAACTTCCAAGCTCGCGCCTGACCTCGAAGGCCTTTCCGCGAGGCGCTTTCCCGACCACAGCGCTGCCTGTGCTCGGAGCCTTATGAATATCCGCCGACATCGACGTGACGACGAACGTCGCCTTCTGGGCGCGCACCGGCGATGCGCCTATCATCAACAACAGGGCAACGGTGGCGGCATAACGACCCATCTGTGCACCTCCTCGCGACGTGCCAACATCGACCACGAGATCACGGTTCTGTGATCGCCGTAGGCACGCACGGCCCGGAAAACGGGCTAAAACCCGTCAGACGGACATTTGGAGCAAAGGATGTGCTACGTGGCCGATGATGCCGCTTTGGCCGGAAGACGAACGATGAACGTGGCGCCCCGGTTCAGTCCTTCACTGTGCGCCTCGACGAAGCCGCCGTGCAGTTCCGCAAGATGTCGCGTAATCGCGAGACCCAGACCTACGCCGGTATGAAACCTCGTCGTCGAACTGTCGGCCTGCCGGAACCGCTCGAACACGTGCGGCAGGAACTCAGGATCGATTCCAACGCCTGTGTCGCTCACGCTCAACTGCACAAACTCGCTCTCCTCGGTGAGCGCCACTGAAACGTGACCGTCGCGCGGTGTGAACTTTATCGCGTTGGAAAGCAGGTTCCAGATGATCTGTTGAATGCGTGCGGCGTCACCGTCGATGGCGCCTGTCCCGGGCGCGATCGCCGTGTGCAGGTGGATGCCTCGCTCGTCGGCGGTGGGCCGCAACGCATCGACCACGGCCGACGCCGTGGACGCGACGGTCAGCGACTGAAGGTCGAGCCGCATTTTTCCCGTCACGATGCGAGAGACATCCAGAAGGTCTTCGATCAGGTGGGCCTGAAGACGCGCATTCCGTTCGATGACCTCCAGCGCGTGGCGACGTCGCTCCTCAGGCAGCGATCCGGTCCGCAGCATCGAAAGCCATCCCAATACCGCGTTGAGCGGCGTACGTAGTTCGTGGGACAGTACGGCTAGAAACTCGTCTTTCGAACGGTCCGCCTCCTGCGCCTGGGTGCGCGCTTCTCGCTCGCGCACGACGAGATCGAGAAGCTGCGCCTCACTTTCCCGAAGAGCGCGCTCGGACGCTTCGAGCACGGTCTGGTGGCGCGCCGCCGACTCCCACGCACCGACTTGCACCCGTGTCGTCACGAACAACATCAGCGACAGCAGCATCCCCGCGATCAGGGTCCAACGGGCCGCCGCTGGAAACCCCACAACCGTTCCACCGAGAGAGGTCAGTATCATCAGCCAGTCGCGGCCAGCCACGTGCACCAATCGAGTGGACCGGTACCCGAGGGTGCCGGCTGGATCGGCAGACCGGTGAAGCAACGCGGCTGGCTGGGGCAGCGCGCCGTCGTACACCTCGAATGCCACCGACGGCATCTCGTCGCCGATGTCGCTGAAGAGGGCTACCGGTTGGAATGGACTGAATACAAATCCGACGAGCGCCTGTCGGCGCTCCTCCACCGTCTGGATGGGCGCTCCTGTCCGGTAGATCGGCACGTACACGATGAAGCCGGCTGAGATGCCCTTGTCAATCGGTGTGTTGGCGCCCACCTTTGCAGACAACGTCGGTTGTCCTGAATCACGGGCACGCTCCATCGTTGCCCGCTGGACCGGATCGGTCCACATATCGAAGCCGAGCGACTCTCGATTGTCCCCATCCATCGGCTCGAGGAAAACGATTGGGTAGTACTCCGGGCGATCGCCGCGCGGTGACACGCTCAGGGTCATTCCCCTGTCGAGACTGATTGCGCGTACGGTGGCACCGAGATCTCCCCGCGCGACTCGCTGTGAAAAGCCGATGCCGTCGAGTCCTGGATATCGCTCAGGGAGATGAAGGTTGGAGACGAAGGCCCGGAATTCCGCAGGGTTGGTCTCGATGCTGGAAGAGAACAACGCCGCCGCTGCACGGGTCACCTCGAGATAGCCGCTCAGGCGCCCCTCGATCTGTTGCCGCGTTCCATCGGCGCTGTTCAGGAATGCGAGGCGTGCTCGACCATCAATGGTGAGCGCCACGTAGAGCACAATTGTGAAGGTCAAGAGGCACCCTACCAGCAGCAGGGCGTAGGGCACCCATCGCCGCAGCGAAAGCCGTCGGCGGCCGATGTGGACCCTGCGGTTCTTCGCGCCAGGCATCGAGTGGGGGCCGTCCAGCCTGTGGCTTCGAACTGGACGTCGCGACGCGCATCGCAAGTGTGGTACCGGCGTGAAAGTGGCCGATGGCCGCGGAATCTGATTCCATTACCGACTACCGAATTGCAGATGTGTTGTTGACTGCGCGGTTCTTGTTCACGAGCTGAGGCGAGGGCATTCCGTTCAGCAGCCTCGCGACCAGAACCAGGCCCACTGGGCGCCGGCCGGCGATTGAGCCGGTACCCATCCGGTGTCGATCACCCGTGGATCCTGGTTGCCGCACACCTCGTCCAGGATTTCGACGTGGAGGTAAACAGGGACCGCGTCAACCGGCCCCGTCGCATAGCCGGCGACCCCGGCGAAATCCCACAGCCCGACGAGCAGAGGCAGAGACAGTGCTTGGACCGCGACCAGCATGACATTCAGAACGCCCACGCGGGATTTATCGGTTTGAACACTGCATTCTCACCCTGGTCGTCCCGAAAATGAGTACGTGAAAAACCGAATTTACACGTGCAATTGCCATCCATCGACAGGCGAGGCTATGGAACGGCGGAGGCCGAGGACCGGCAGAGGGGTAGCTGTGGCGTGTCTGGCGGTCACGCTCAGCGTCGCCCCGGATCTCGCTTTTGCGCAGGACGTCACGATTGCGCCGCAACTTCTCGTCGGCGATGAATTTCGACTGACGCTCGTTCGGACTCGTGACAATTCCGCTCAACCTCAGCAGAACAGCACGAGCCGAACGGTGATCAGCGTCCGTGTCATATCCGCCGGCGCCGATGGGTACGTTCTCGACTGGGTGCCAGGCGAGACCGTATTGGACAATCAGCAGCTCGCACAGAATCCGGTGTTGATGGCCGCCGCCGCCGCCGTCCGCGGCCTTCGTTTCCGCCTGACGTTGAACGCCGACGGTGAACTGATGGGCCTCGCCAACCAGGACGAGGTCCTGCCAAAGCTCAAATCGATGATGGATGCGATTGTTCAGCAGCTGTTGGCAAGCATTCCCGAGGACGAGCGCACGGCAATGGTGAGCTTCATGAATCAGGTGCTCTCCCCGGAGGTCCTGATCTCATCGGCGACGCGAGAGGCCGGAATCTACTTCGGACTGAACGGGGTTTCGCTGGCATCAGGCGAGGTGGCGGAGATCGAGATCCAGCAGCCGAGTCCGCTTGGCGGCGGGGCGATCCCGGGAATATTTCGCGTCCGCATGGATTCGATCACAACGAACTCCGTGTCGTTGGCCACCGAGACGACATATGACAGCACAGCGCTGCTGCGTGTGACTGAATCGCTGGTCAAGCAGGCGGGAAAACCGGTCCCTCCGAGCGAGCTCGCGAAGGTGCCACGGATGGACATGAACGATGATGGGACGTTTGTGTTCGACCGAACGGTAGGACTGATGCGGGAAGTGACAATGATTCGGCGCGTCGTTGCTGGCACCAGTCAACGTCTCGACCGCTGGGAAATACGGCTCCTCGACGCCCCAAAACGGTAGCTCAGTCTTCTGAATCCACCGGCATGCGGTCGCCCGATCGTGGGAGCCGTATACACTCCCTCAGTTCCGCGAATCTCTTGATGACGAGATCCGGGCAGATGTCACAGTCGGTTGGAAGTCCCGCTCCGGTTGCGTTGACCCAGATGCCGGTGATGCCGAGCTTCTGAGGTTGCCCGACGTCGAACTCCAGATTGTCTCCGATCATCCAGGTGTGCCGCGGCGTTGCAGCCAGTTCGGTCAGCGCAAGCCGATAGATTCGCTCGTCGGGCTTGCCGAATCCGAGCTCTCCCTCGATCAGGATGAGATCGAACAGCGGCGCCAGGCGAAACCGTTCGATCTTTTCGCGCTGAGCGTCGGTGGCGCCGTTGGTCAGGAGTGCCAGTTGGCAGCCGTTTGCGCGCAACCATGCCAACACGTCGACGGCGCCTGGAAAGAGCGCCGTCCGCCTGTCGCGACACTCGTCGTACCGTTCCGCGATTCGAGCGGCGAGCGTGCGGTCATCGCAGCCGACGTTGGTAATTGCCATCTCCGCGATCTGTCGACGCGCCGCCCGCAGATCGAGTCGGCCTACCCGGTGCCGCTCAGGGTCCGACCAGAACCAATCCCGCAGGCGAAGAATCTCTGCCAGCACCGTCTGCGAATCGACTGTGGGACCACAGCATTCGCAGGCGACCTCCCAGCAGTCCACGACGGCGCTGCCGTCGACAATCGTGTCGTCGAGATCAACGAAGACAGCGTGAGGCAACTCCACCGCCGGACCCCTTGTCACACCTCGACAGTCACGCGCAGGAAGGTTGCCGGGATCGACGTGGCATCCTTGCGCGGGCTCTTGTTCTGGCTGTTGAACAGTGCTTCCAGCTCCCGCTGCAAATCGGTGGCGCGACCGTTCTGTTCGGCTGCGTCGAAGGCATTCATGGTGGGTCCGTAATAGCACCGGAATGCGGCAACGAACTCGGATGGCGCCTGGGGATAGTTGAAGCTGTACGTATCTCTGACGAACGAGATTTTGTCTTTTGGAATCCCGGCGCCGCCAAACCGCTCGATCACGTTGCTCTCAATACCCCAGGTCATCGGGCTGATGAAGCCTTCCGGCGGCGGAGGGGAGTATGCGGAGCTGATTTTCAGAATCTGCGCCACCAACGTGGGATCGTTGGGAATCCAGTTCCCCATCACGATGCGCCCCCCTGGTCGCGTGACGCGCACCATTTCTTTGGCCACGTCAAAGGGCTTGGGGGCGAACATCGCGCCAAAGATGCTCACGACGAAGTCGAAGCTTCGATCCGTCAGTTCGTGCAGATTGGACGCATCGCCTTCCTGAAACCTGCAGTTGGCGAGCCCCTCCGCCTGCGCGCGCTTGTTCCCAGCCTCCACGAGGTTCTTCGCGATGTCGACCCCCAGCACGTCGGCGCCGAGCCTCGCTGCCGGCAACGCCGTCGTTCCGTCTCCGCATCCAAGATCCAGCACTTTCAATCCTTTGATGATGCCGATTGCGTTGACGAGCGCTTCTCCGCTCTCTCGCATGGTTTCCGCGATGCGCGTGAAGTCGCCCTTCTCCCACAGTGCCTTGTTTGGATTCATCGGAGCAATCCTTCTTGTTCACTGATACCGCAGTATGGAGGCAGAAGTTCTCTTGGCCGAGATCCGTGCCGAGGTTCAGTCGAGTGGGACGGATTCTAGCCCAGATGAGCCCACGTCACGCCAGACCTGCAGCCGAGTGGCCGGGTCGCGCTGTCTTGGCATTTCAACGCTGCCGTGTCAAAGTGACAAGGCCATATGTCCTCCCCGACAGCATCTGCGCTGCGAGATGAATCGGCCCTGGATGCAGCCTGGAGTCTGCTTCGTGCGGCAAGCGCGCTGGCCGACAGCCTCGACAGAGGCAATCAGCTCGAAGTGTTCGCGGAAGACGAAGCGAAAGGGCTGCGGCGGTTGCCGGCCGACAGCTCCAGCGCCGTGCTGGCGTGGCGTCCGCAAACAGGGTGGGAGTCACGCCTCCGGCCAGACGGGGCGCGGTCGGAGTTGCTGAATCTGTACCTGCCGATCTGCAGCGGGACGGTGGCACGTCCACTGACCGTTGGGCATCTCGGCCAGAGCCTCGATGGATTTATCGCGACGCGATCCGGCGACTCGCAGACGGTGACCGGCGGCGACAACATCGTGCACCTGCATCGCATGCGCGCACTCTGCGATGCAGTCGTCGTGGGCGCTGGCACCGTCGCCGCCGACGATCCGCAGCTCACCACGCGACATGTGCCGGGACCAAATCCGCTGCGCGTGGTGTTCGATCCCAAACGCCGGTTGACGCCGACGTTCGGCGTGTTTACGGACGGGACGGTTCCAACGTTGTACGTCTGCGCGCGATCGCGAGTGGCGCCGGGAGAGAGCCACATGGGTTGCGCCTTGATCGCCGCTATCGACGAGGGTGCGCCTGGCGATGAGGCGGCGCAGGCACTTCGTTTGCTCCGTGATCGCGGCTGCGCGCGCGTGTTCATCGAGGGTGGCGGCGTAACCGTGTCGCGGTTTCTCGAAGCCGACCTTCTCGACCGACTGCAGATTGCGATTGCGCCCATCCTGATTGGCGAGGGTCGGCCGACGGTGCGGCTCGCTCCGCAGCTTCGATTACGCGACTGTCGCCGTCCCGGCTATCGGGTCTTCCGCATGGGCGGTGACGTGACTATTCGATTGCGATCTGAGCCTGCAGGCGGATGCGGTTCAGAATGCAGTGCCGGGGGCGGTGCGACAGATTATTTGAGCCATGCGAGGAATTGGCGCTGCGCTGGTTGTCTCGGTCGTCGCCCTGACCGGCGCTTCCGGCAGCCGAGTTTCCACGGCGCCTGACGCGCCAGCCACCTTTCGGGTTGCCACATTCAACATTCACAAGGGAGCGGATCGGGAAGGCCACTACAACCTCGACCGCACGATCGACGCAATCAGGCGGCTCGGTGCCGACGTCGTCGGTGTTCAGGAGGCGATGAGGAACCACCCCGATTTCCACTGCGACGACCAGCCGGCGCTCATCGCGGACGGCCTGCGGAAGCGGACCGGTCGTCCCTGGACACATGTCCACGCGAAGGCGTGGGTCACGGACAATCGCGATTGCCTCGCGCGCGGCCGCGGGTCTGACGTAGCCACCGAAGGGCTGGCCATTTTTGTGGCGGGTCCGATCCTGTCATCGAGCTCGGTGCGATTATCCGAAGGACGCGTCGGGCTCGCAGTACGGTACAGCGGCGATGCCCAACGTCCCGGTCATCGTCACGCATCTCGCAGCGAATCGTGACAACCAGCGCGATCGAATCCAGGAGCTCGGCGTGCTGCTGCCGTGGACAGCACAACAGGGGGCTGGCATTCTGATGGGGGATTTCAATGCGCAGCCCGACTCCGTCGAGCTTGGACCGGTCAGGGCACGCTACCGCGACGCATGGGCCGATGCTGCGGCGCATGGCCACGTGGCAGGTGTCGCGTCGGGTGCCACACGGCCGGGTCGCCGCCTGTCGCGCATCGACTACGTGTTCTATGAGCCGGCCAGCGGCTTGATATTGGAGTCGGCGGAGGTCCTCGACGTGTCGAACCTGGATGGCCGTGGCGAAGTGTCCGACCACTTTCCCGTGTCCGCTACGTTTCGTAAGAGCGCCGCCGGCAGCCACTTCCCGCAGGCATCGCGGTGATGCGTCATCGCTGCGGATCGCCCTCGCGCTTTCGGAACACCGCAAGGTCGTAGCCAATCCATCCGTTCATCAGGCACTCCTGCAGCGCAGCTCCGCCGAGCAGATAATCCAGTCGCTCGGCCGCGAAGGGGATCCAATCGGCGACCGCGGCGATCACGCTGATCGCCCGGTCACGCGTGCGACGCACCTCCAGTGCGTGCGACAAGTCGAGCGTCCACTCGTGCTCGAATCCTGCCGCTTGCGCAATATTCCGCAGCTCCTCGCGGGACAGCAGTGTGTTGATGTGCCATCCCCGCCGGAACCGGCCAATCGCGCGTGCAGCCTGGTCCGTCGCTGCGCGCCTGAAGTCGTCACAAATCACCAGCAGGCCCTGCGGTCGAATCAGCCGGGAGCAAGCGGCGAATAGAAGGTGCGGCGCAGGAGCGTGCACGAACGACTCGATCGCGTACGCAACGTCGGCGCGCTCGACGCTTGGGGGAATGTCACAGTAGTCGCCCTGAATGCAGGTGACGCGGTCCGACAGCCGCGCCTCGTGAATGCGTTCATTCGCCAATCGCGCCTGTACCGGACTCAGCGTGATTCCGGTTGCGCGGACCGGCAGCCTCTCGGCGAGGTAACACAGGCTCGCCCCGATACCGCAACCGAGATCAACAAGGTGCGATGTACCCGACGACGGGGGTAGCGAGAGTGTGAGCTCCGCAATGCGGTCGTCGACATAGTGAAAGGCCGCTGACCGAGTGGAGACGCCAGGCCCCCACACCGCGCGATGAATGGCGCCGTCATGACCGCCTTGCCCGAACCTGACGAACGAGCGCGTATGCCGGTCGTAGTAGCGGCGGATTTCCGCGGTCTCGAAGGTAGGCATATCAGCGCGGGGGGGCGGGTGGCCATGCCGCGAGGTCGTCATGTCCGACCACGATATGCGAACGGCCCGCATCCACGTGCGCAAGGCGACGGGCGTGCCAGCGTTCGATGACTGCCGCGCGTTCTGGAGAGATCTCTGTCGCTGCCTGCGCCCAGCCGTCGATCAGCAGCCGCTGCATGTCGTGTTCCGCGGGCCCGAGTGTCCAGTCGCTGGGTTCGCGGCGGACGCGGTACCCGACACCCGCGAAACACTGCTCCGCGCGCAGTGCAGCGTCAGGTCCCGCGGCGGGTCCGCCCAATCCCTTGTCAGTCCTCTGGTGCCGGTTCATCAGCTCGCGCACCATGTCGTCCTCGCTCTCGGTCGGAGCACACGTAAACCGGCCGTTGTAGGTAATCGCAAAGAGTGCACATGTGCCAGCCGCACGACAGTGAGTGGCAAGGGCGAGCAGCCATGATTCCGACACGAGGTCGAGCAACGCCGATGCCGTCACGAGGTGGCGACCCGCAAAAAGGCGCTCGTCGTCCAGCGTGTCGAGATCGCGCTGCTCCGTCTCGATTTGACAGTCGAGATCCCCGCTGCGCACGACGCATCGTCCGCGCTCCATCGTCATCTCGTACCCACGAGCTGCACTCCATGACGACATGCGGTGAGGGAGTTCGGCGAGGAGAGTGGGATCCCGATCAACGGCAAGCCAACGCTGAGCGGCAGGCAGATGCTCCGCCAGATACCGCACGTTCGAGCCGGTGCCCGTCCCGAGATCCAGCACCGAAACTGGCGCGCCCCTGGGCATTGCTTCAGCGATTGCCTGCGTCAGTGTGGCCGAGCGCGCCGCGAAATCCGCCGGCTCGCGCAGGCGTAGCCAGTGAGAAAGCGTGTTATCCATCTGCCTTCGCGCGACACAGCCGATTGAGTGCGTTCGCCATTCGACGGCATGCCTCGTCCCATGTCGGCAGCCGATTCCGACGCAGCCGTGCGCCCTCGGCAAGGCGCGCGCGAAGATCGGCGTCGCTCAGCACCCGCGCAAGAGACTCGGCGAGCGCCTCCGTGTCTCCAACGGGAACCAGCAGGCCCGCGTCGTTGCCCACCAGTTCCGGAATCGCGCCCGCCATCGTCGCCACAACCGGAAGGCCGTGCGCTACAGCTTCGGCGACGGCCATCCCGTACGTCTCCTGTTGCGTGGCGAGGACAAAAACGTCCGCCCGGCCGTAGCACGCCTCAAGCGCCTGACCATCGAGCTCGCCTAGCGAAAGAGACCCGATCCTCCAGTCGCAGTCTTGCGACAGTTTCGCGAACACGCTGCGCCGTTACGGGGTCACGCGTGAGGCTCCCCGCGCAGGTCAATCGCCACGGCAGGTCGCGGAGCGAGGCGAGCGCCTCGATCAATGTCTCGTGTCCCTTTCCCTGGTTCACGGTGCCGACGCAAAGCAGTTCGAGGGAATCGGACCGAGCAAGGGGGCCAGGCATGTCAGGCCTATCAGTACCCGGTTCCACGACGACGACCTGACCTCGCGGAACACCATATCTCGTGATGAACGGGAGCGCAGCGCGACCGGTGACTACGACGAGCGCCGTCGCCCTGAGCGCGCGCCGCTCTCCATCTTCCAGGCGTGCGTGCGTGTCGGGATCGAAGCCAGTGGCCGCGACGAGAGGCTGATGCACGAGCGCGACGATCGTGAGCCGAGGAGCCTCGTGCGTGACCACTTCCGGCATTGCGCCAAGCGCGAGACTGTCCACGAGGGTGATTGTTTCGTCGGGAATGTCCGCAACGGCGCGGGCGGCATGTTGCAGGGCAGCTGCAGTGGGGCAGGGGAAGCTCGCGTCGAGCTGGATCGTATTCACAACCCAACCCTGCCGCCGAAGTCCTTCCGTGAGGCGTCGGTTGTAGATGTAACCGCCGGTGCGCGCGTCGATCGGACCGGGCGCGACGAGCGCGATTGTGGGCATCTCTATGATGCTCTTTCCACTCTGCCCTCGAAGGACGCAGACGCAACGTGCGACTCGTGGAGTGTCACGCGGATCTGTTCGAGTGCGGTCGCTCCAGGACCGAGCTCGCCGCGTCCAATCGACGCAACGAAGTAATCGAAGACGAGCCGGGCGAGCATCTCGGTGGTGGTGTTGCGACCTGAAAAAGCCGGGACCTCGTCAAGATTGCGGTAATTGAGATCAGCGAGCACTCGCCGCAGCGCATCTGATGCACGACCGATGTCCACGACGATGCCATCTGCGTCGAGGGTGGGCCGCTTGAGCTCCACATCCACAATGTAAGTGGCCCCATGGAGGCGCTGCGCGGGTCCAAATACCTCCCCTTTCAAGCTGTGCGCAATCATCATGTGATCTCGCACGGTGACGCTATACATGTCGCCTCCACATCAGGCCTCAGGCCTCAGGGTCCAGGGATCAGGGCTGTCTAAGGCACCAGGCTCACGCACCGGGGCATCAGGAGTATCGAATCCGATGACAGAGAGTGTCACCAGGCGTCCGCGACAGCCGCGCCATAACCTCGGGGAGCGTCTCGAAGTCGCTCTCGCCCGTAATGAGCACATCCAGATCAGCATCGCGCAGGAGATCGAGCGCGAGCGCCATGCGTCGTCGGTTGTCCCATCGCGATCGTTGCGGTGGTGCCACCTGGCCTACCTGTGACGAGGCGATTGTCAGGCGACGGGAGTGAAACGCGCCGCCCAGAGGGAGGGCCACTGTCCGACTACCGAACCAGCTCAGCTCGACGATCCTCGCCTCGTTGCCGGCGACCTGCAGAGCAAGCTCGAGACCTTCGGGACTACCACTCGCGTGGATGACGACGTCCGCGTCGCGGGCGGCGGCCGCAGGCTCGGCAAATGGCACTTTCAACGCAGCTGCGACAGACGCCCGGCGCGGATTGACGTCGATCAGCTCGACCCGGCATCCCGGAATTCGCGCCACGAGCCATGCAGCCAGGCAGCCCACCGTTCCTCCGCCAATCACCGCGATACGATCGCCGAGATGCGGGCTCGCATCCCACACCCCATTTACTGCCGTTTCGAGGTTCGCGGCGAGAATGGCCCGGGACGCGGGAATGGCATCGGGCACGACGTGAACGCTTTCAGCGGGAACGACGAAGCGCGTTTGATGTGGATGGAGCACGAACACCGTACGGCCGGTCAGTCCATCGGGCCCGCACTCGACGCGACCGACCATGGAGTATCCGTACTTCACGGGCGCGGGGAACTCCCCTTGCTGAAAAGGAGCGCGCATCCGGGCATGTTCGCTCGATGGCACACGCCCTTCAAAGACGAGCGCCTCAGTCCCACGACTGATGCCGCTGTACAGTGCACGCACGACGACGTCGCCGGCCGCCGCCGCTCGGAGGGTTTCGGCGCGAATCTCTCCGCGGCCGGGTGCGGTCACCCAGAATGCTCGGGCGTCCTCCTTCATACGTCGACATTCTGATGCGGTACACACGCCGTTACAACGTCGCGCTCGTCATCGGCCTCGCGAGCACCGCGGTTCTGGGTTGGTTGGCCGGCTCGTTCGTGAACGACGGCGCTGGTTACGCTACGAAAGCTGCCGGGTTCTTCGTGGTCCTGACGGCCGCCGTTGTCGCGGTGGCTGGCGACCAGCATCCCTACCCGCGATTTGGCCCCGCCAACGTCGTGACGACGATCCGCGCGATCCTTGCCGCGCTCGTCGCGGGATTGATCGGCTATCCTGCATCGGCGCCGATGCTGTGGTGGGTGATCGGCTTCACCATGATGTTCGCGGCGCTCGACGGGATCGACGGGTGGGTGGCCCGTACGACGCGCATGACCAGCGGATACGGCGCGCGCTTCGATATGGAGACCGACGCGGCATTCATCCTGGTGCTGTCGATTCTGGTCTGGCAGCACGGCAAAGCCGGTATGTGGGTGTTGCTGTGCGGTTTGATGCGGTACGCATTCGTGGCGGCGGGACAGGTGCTGCCGTGGCTCGCAGCGCCACTCCGGCCGACCCGGCGTGGCAGGGCTGTGGCGGTGGTTCAGCTTCTCGGGCTCAGCGTCGCGCTTGCGCCCGCCATCTCCGTGCCGGCGAGCTCCGCGGTAGCCGCGGTTACCCTGGCTGCCCTGACGTGGTCGTTTGCCATCGACGTGGCGTGGCTGGCGCGTCAACACCGCACGTCGTAGGAGTGAAGCATGTCGTTTTTGGGACGAATCGCATCCTGTGGTGGCGCGCTGCGCATTCTGTCGGTGGCGCTCGGTGTGTTTCTGATCTTCATGGGACTCGACAAGATCGAATGGCTGACCGACAGCGGAATCCTCCTGGGCCGGCTGCAGGAATGGCGCGACGTGGCAAGGCCGTTGGCGAGGTGGTACCTCGAGACCGTAGCGATTCCGGGCGCGCCGATCTTCGCGCGCCTGGTCGTGCTGGCGGAGCTGGCCGCTGGATCGGCACTCGTGCTGGGAACACAGGTACGTCTGGCCGCGACACTGGCGCTGCTCATGGTGATCAATTTTCACTTCGCGAGCGATGTGATGCTTCGCTACGACTACCTGATCAACGCATACGGGCTGCCAATTCTCGGCGGCTTGCTTGCACTGGCCGTCGGCGGCGCGAAGCTGCCATTCAGCGTGTCCAAATAGATGCGTGGGCGGGGGGTTCCCACGGTCGTAGTGTCCGCCTTCAGGCGGACCTCGAGGTCCGGCTAAAGCCGGACACTACGGTTGTCATGAACGATCGGACACGTCGAATGCGTCGAGCAGCATCGGGGTGAGCTCGTGCATGACGCCGATCGACGGGCGCTGCGGCTCGAGCCCCGGGCGGAATCCCGCACTCCGAAGGCGATCGAGGATGTGCAGCCGCCGTCCGATCACGTGCACCGGAACGTGCCAGGGCGCGTCTCGGCCGCTGACCGCGGCAGGCGGCTGATGGTCGCCGACGACGATCATCACGAGATCGTCCGCCTGCTGGCGAACGTATCCGGCCAGGGATCTGTATTCATACGCCATCGCGCGAACGTAGCTCGGCGCCAGATTCGACAAGTCTGGCGTCACGGCCATCGCGTGCGCCACATCTGCAGCGTCGAAGGCATCGGCCGTCAGCACGCGCGTCCAGGATGGCTGATACGGAGGGACCGGGCCGAACGGCGCGTGGCTCGTACCCGTCGGAAAGACGACGAATACCGGTGGGCGGGACCGTCCGCGACGTTCGAGCGCGTCTAACCTGGCGAGCGCGTACTGATCGGGAATGCTCCACCAGCCGAACTGTGGTCCTTCGTATTCCAGGCCATCATGGCCATAGATCACGTCGAAGCCGTAGAACGCTCCCTCCGGCCAGGCCTGCCGCATGCCAGGCATCATCGCGACCGTGCGGTAGCCGCCGCGCGCGAAGTTCGTCACCATCGTGGCTCTCCGCGAGGCCATCAACGCCGAATATGCGTACTGGTCGCGCACGTCGACGCCTGACAGCAGGCTCAGATGCGCGAGCCACGAAGATCCGCCAAACGTGGGTGATTCGACGTAGGCCGACACCACGTCGCGACCCGTCTCGCGGATGGCCGCATCGAGGTCGGCGCGACTTTGGGCCAGCCCCGCCGTGATAGCGGGCGTCTCGTACGTGATGGCGCCATACGACTCGACAAAGATGAGCAGCACGTCGGCGCCGCCGAGAGCTCGGAGGCGGGTGTCGAGCGCCGGACTGGGCCCCAGCGATGGGGTTGAATCTGCGCCGACAATGGCCATCGCGAAACGCGCCTGGCGGAAATACGCCGGCGTTACGGGATCCGCGAACGCAACGTCGACGGGGAAGCCGTTCATCGTGCGCTGACCTGCGAACAACAGAATCACGCCTGCCGCAAGCGAGCCCAGCGCAACGCGCACGCGTCGGTGGTCCATTGCCGCGGCGATCTGGATGAGGGCAACGCGGGCCAGCACATACACGACACCGGTCGCTATGACGGCCGTTCCGGCCACAGCCGCGATCAACCACCACGGTGCGGCGCGCGCGAGCATCGCGGTCACGTTTCCCAGATGCTGAGTGTCCCAGTAGACGTTGAACTCTCGTCCATACAGGCCCGGGGCTGTGACGTCGAGATAGTGGCCCGCTACGAGCACTACCCACACAGGCGGCAGCACGCGACGCGCCAGCATCGGAGCCCACCGCGCGCGCAATCGGAGAGGATCAGGACAGTGACGGCCAGCTCGATCGAGAGGGCAAGCGCCCACGCGATCCTGGGAGTGGGCCAGACATTCTCAAATGTCAGCGAGGCGTTGAGGACGACGAGCGACAACGCGACCGGGAGCCACGCGAGCCACCCGATTGAGACCCTGCGTGCCACCACCTATACCGACGAGAGCAGATGTCCCAGCTTTTCTTTCTTGGTCTTCAAGTAGCGTGCTGTGGAGGCGGTCGGTTGAATCTCGATGGGGAGCCGCTCGGTCACCGAGAGGCCTTCGCCTGTGAGACCCGCAAGCTTCCGCGGGTTGTTGCTCAGGAGGCGCGTGGACTTTACTCCGAGATGGCGCAGCATCTTGAAGGCGACGTTGTAGTCGCGAATGTCCGCCGGAAAGCCCAATCGCTCGTTGGCTTCGACGGTGTCGACCCCGCGGTCCTGCAGGGCATACGCGCGGATCTTGTTCGCGAGCCCGATGCCGCGACCTTCCTGGTCGAGGTAGAGAAGCACGCCGCGGCCATTCTCGCCAATCTGCTCGAGCGCCGCGTGCAGCTGCTGGCCGCAGTCGCAGCGCGCCGAGTGGAAAAGGTCGCCTGTCAGGCACGCCGAATGAACGCGTGTAACGATGTGTTCCCCGTTACCGATCGCGCCGAGCACCAGTGCGACGTGCGTTTTCGTGGACAAAATACTCTTGAAGACGTGAATGTCGAATTCGCCGTATTCGGTCGGAAGCTTTGCCGTCGCCACACAGCGCACGAGCGGCCGGCCAAAGCGGACGGTGAACGAGGTGAGCGTGCGGCGAAGCCATTGAGTCACAACAGAATCCCTGAACCTGACTGAGGGTGAGGTGTAATCGTAGGTGCCGGATGGAACGGCTGTCAAACGGCGATGGCGCGCCGGGCGCGGTTCGTGCCGCTCACGCTCATCGTGGCCGGGTTCATGGCTGAGCTCGGAGCAGCGGTGGTATCTTATCGGCGCCTCGCACATCGCGACGCCCGACGGAGAATCAATATGCGTTTGAGACCTCTCTTATCAGCAGCCCTCATCCTATGGATGTGCGCGCCGGCGCTTGCGCAGGAATGGAAGGAATTTGCATCCCAGCAGGATCGGTTCACCTGCAACTTCCCCGGCGACCCGAAGATTACCGACACGACGTTCATGTCCCAGTTCGGTCACCGGCTGCCCGCGCGGGTCTACAGCGTCGAGCTCTCGCCGACTCACAAGTACTCGGTGACGGTCGTGGATTACAGCAACATCACGCAGCTCGGATTGGAGAAGCAGAAGGCGTGTCCCGCTGGGTCCGAAGCGTGCCGTGGCGGCTCGGGCGCACCGGGCAATTCAACCGGACCGGGCTACTCGAAAGCCGACAAGGCGGGCGCGATCACATATGCGACGTGGCTCTTCATGCAGCGCGACGCGAAAGTGACGCATCTGCTGTGGACGAACATCAGCCTGGTCGAGGGACACCAGATTCGCCTGCTCAACGCGGACAAGTCGCTCACGGCGGCGTCGGTCTTCATGCATGAAGACAAGCTGTACATCTCAGAAGGCACCGTACCCGACGGCTACCCGGAGCCTGGCCTGTTTTATCAGTCGCTCGGGTTCCTGGACGAGAAGGGCAACGGCATTCGGTACGCCGATTTCTATCACAACGGATTCCCTAAACCGCCCCTTCAGGGTGGCGGCGGAGGAGCGGCAGCCGGGCGCGGCGGACAGGGCGGCGGTCGTGGTCAGGGCGCCGGCGGGGTAGCGGGTGGCCGCGGCAACTGACGGTGATGTGCTGAAGACGGTCCTGTTGGCGGTCAGCCTCTGAACGCACGAGCCCAATCGTCGAGTGCACGGTGAGCTCGACCGAACATCGAGGTTTGCTTCAGCCAGCGTTCGCACTGGGCGACTGCATGTTCGCGGAAGACCACGAGGACGTAGCGTTCGCCCACCTTTGCGCCGCTGATGTCGCATGTAACGCGTCTTCCGCCATCGGTGATGTGAGGTGCCTGCGCGGCCGCATTCAGTCGTTTGAGCGCATGCTCAATGGCGGTGCGTTCGGTAAGTCGTCTTGGCCACCGGGGTCGCTTGAATACCACGGCCGCTTCGAATGACGCCGGCGCGACGCATTCGAAGCTGAACACGCCCGTGCGCATGTCGCACATGTATTCCAGACACAGCGCCGGTGTGTCGAACGTCGTAGCCGGACGCCAGCCGCTCTCGTGCTCGTAGAGGGTATAAAGCGCAATGGGATCTCGCGGCCACCAGTACAGCGTCAGCCTTCCTGCCGCTTCTTCGCGGCCCAGTTCCACAGCGTCACTCGAACTGTAGATCACGCCGCTCAGCGATCGATCGAGGCCGACCCCGTATGTATCGCGCAAGTCTCCTGCCGACGGGGGCTCAACGAAGACGAGCGTTCGCCTGGTGCTGATCGATGCGCGCCACTCCTCGTCGATTGAAGTCGTCTGGGTCGCTTGTACGCAGATTACGCCGGCAAATGGAAGGTGAACGCCGATGCGCTCCAAAATGGCTCTGAGCCAGCGATACAGCATGATCCGCGTTCAGCCTGAGAGGGTGGTGGCTGTGCCGTCGCAAAAGAAGGGCCACAGCTGAACGACCTTCCCGGCGCCGGCGCCGCGGCGGTGCGAATGAAATCCGGGGCGAGCTCTTCGAACTTGTCAGCGGCGTGTCGAATCCGTAATCCTCAAAATTGCCTGATTGCCACTTTTGTAGGAGAGCAGGTCGGGCACAAGGCTTGCCCCGCCGCCACGGATGCTTCTGCGATTGGCTCTCCTCGTCATCTGCTTGTGCGCCTTGGCGACCCCGGTCGCGCAGGCGCAGTCCACTGTCATCGAACTCAACGAAGCCGGCTGGAAGTCGCTTCAGAGCGGCGATGGTGCGCGGGCGGGAAGGCTGTTTGCCGAAGCGCTTGCCATCGAGCCGAACGACCCTGTGCTCCTGTTCGGAGCGGGTGCGGCTGCACACGTGCAGGGGCGTTCGAAAGAAGCAGTTGGGCGCCTCGGGCGTGCGCTGGAATTCAATCCAAAGCTTACGGGAGCGTCGCTATTGCTGGGAGAGATCGTTTATACCGACGGTAACGTGGCGCAGGCGATCACGATCTACGAGAAGGCGTTGAAGTATGCGCCGAACGACGCGGACCTCACCAGGCGTCTCAAGGCGTGGCGCGCGGACGCCGCCGTGCATCGGGATTTCGAGGAGCGCCGGTACGATCGATTCAGGGTGATGTTCCAGGGGCGCGCCGACGAGCCGCTTGCCGCAGCGGCAACCGAGACGCTCAACTCGGAGTTCTGGCGGATTGGCGCGGCGCTCGGTGGGTATCCTTCCGATCCAGTCGTGGTGATGCTTTACACCGAGACGCAGTTTCGTGACATTACACAGGCGCCGGAGTGGGCAGGCGGGATTTACGACGGCCGTATCCGCATACCCGCGGCAGGCGCAGCCAGGACACCACAAGCGTTCGACCGTGTGCTGGTGCACGAGCTCACGCACGCCATGATCGCGAACATGGCTCCGCGAGGCATTCCGGCGTGGCTGCACGAAGGTCTCGCGCAGTATTTCGAAGGCGACGATCCCGGCGCCGCCAGACGACGGCTGAAGGCCGCAGGCCGCATCATTTCCCTTGCGAGTCTCGAGGACAGCTTCAGCCGTCTCAGCGCTGACCAGGCACGGGTGGCGTACGACGCGAGCCTCGTCGCAGTCAACGTCATGCAGCAGCGTCCCGGCTTGAACTGGCCGAGCATATTTCGAGCGTTGTCGGAAAACGATCGGCCAGAGCGCACGCTCGACAGCTTTGGCTTTCCGTACACCGTCCTGGAAGCTGAGTTCCGCCGATAGAGCCGAACAGTCTGTAGGGCGGGTCCTTTTGGACCCGCCGGGTCAGCGGGAAACGGGTGCGGGCGCCTGCCCTCCTCGGGCCGGCGGCTTTGGTACATCAGGGATGTTGACGTAGGTGGTCTGGTAGCGAACCGGACGGCCGCTCTCATCGAGCCAGTTCAACGACTCGTTGAACGACACCGGTGGCGCATCGCCACGTGGCACCGTGGCTTCCACAATCAGCAGCCTGTTCTCGTGCATGTAGATCGACGCGAAGGTACGTGACTGATCGGCATTGTTGGTCAGGCGCACCTCTACGCCCTGCACGAGCGCGATGCCGTTCCACGAGACCGTCGTCACCTTGGCATCCCGTTCAACGAGCTTCCACACCGCATAGAGAAGTGCGCCGCGTATATCTGTCTTCCAATATCCAACGCCCCAGTCTGCGATGCCTTGACATGTGTTGGCGCCGATCGGACACGACCGTGAGCGCTCTACGAGCAGGCGTTCCGCCGGGTTGTAATCGACGACGGTCAGCGAATAAACCTTCCCACCGGTGGCGACGCGATAGACGCGTGCCGGCAACGCTGCGCCGTACTGCGAAAAGAAGGTTGTGTCGGCAATCACAGGCTTCCCGGGAAACGTCAACGTGAATCGTTCTTCCTGGCTGACAACCTCCGTCCAGTCTCCGCCTCCTGTACCAGCGGTGCTCGGGGCAACCGGCGGTTGCGGCGATCCGCCTCGGCTCGGTGCATCAACCATTGTTCTCAACGTATTGCTCTCGTTGCCGTGCGAATCGGCAACGCGCAATTGCACGTCGCACTTTGCAGCAGCAGATGTCCCGGCCGCAACCAATGGGTATGGGACCGTGGCGCGAACGACGCCTTGAGCCACGGTGCCGCGCACGACTCCCGGCAGCGGCATGTCGCCGCACGCCACCATGAACCAGACGTGAGGCGCATCGCCAATATCGGCCGAAGCGTCCGTCGCGGCTACTTCAATGTCGAATGCGGCTGGATTCGATCGGCCGTCCCGAATACGAATGTCGGCGATACGCGGAACGTGTGAAGGAATGGTCAGAGACGTTGGTATCGTGCGTCCTGCCGGCAGCTGCAGCACGAGCGTTCGCTCGCCTGGCGTAGCATCCTTCGCGACGTCAATGGTGATGGACCACCAGGTGAGCGCGCCCTGAAATGAGTCACCTCGCGAGATGGCGGAAACCGTGACGCCCTGCGACGGCGACACTTCCGCCGCCTGGACAGCGTTCGGGTTCGAGAGGACGGCGTTGACGATCGTAGTCTGGCCGATCGGGAGCTGCCGCGGATACGCGTTCTCGACCCTGAGCTGCTGTGCCTCGGCTGGCAGCGCGCCCGGCCCGAGCCATGTCGCTGCGGTGAACCCAACGATGAGCAAGGATCGATTCGCCCGATACACCGATACCTCCTGTGTCGATTCGCCGCGCCGGGTCCGAAGGACCCGGCCTGCGGTGGTTTCGCCTCACGTGTAGGGCGGGTCCTTTCGGACCCGCCCTTGTTTGACCTTGCCCTGCGCGATCGTTAGAAAGTGTAGCGGAAGCCGAGCTGCATCGACCGTGGGTCGTCGGCCACGACCGACCTCAGGAAGTCGGTGCTCCGGCGGTTCCCGATCGGGTTGTCGAAGTTGACCCGGTTGGTCGCGTTGTAGATTTCCCAGAAGAACCCGATCGTGTGCGCTCTCGGCAGCGTGTACACGTACTGGACACGCAGGTCGAGCAGCATCTTGTCGGAGCCATCGAGGTTGTTGCGCAAGGCCACGCCGTTCGCATCGACCTCGGACACGATCGGGATCGTGAGGTCGTCGCGTCCCCTCATCGGCCGATCGAAATTCGCGTCGGCATCGTTGTTCCTGTCTACTCCAACAATTTCGTTCACCGGGTTGCCGGAGTAGTACCTGAACGTTGCGCCGATCCCGAGACCACGCCAGGCGCTCCAGTTGCCGCCGGCGGTGACCGCGTGGGTGTTGTTGTAGCTCGTCAGCCCGTAGTCGGCCCGCGGGTTGAGGTCGTCACTGACGCGCCGGTCGACGATGGCGGCGTTGCCGACCGCGGCGGCGGCGACGTCGCGCGCGCGCGAGATCGTCCAGCTCGCCCGCCCGGCCCACCGGTTGGCGAACCGCCGGTCCACGCTCATCTCCAGCGCCCGGTAGTCGTTGTTGAAGAGTGGGCTCGTGACGTACTCCAGCACCCGGCGGAAGTTCGTGTTGCGCGCCTGTGGCGGAATCCGCGTGCCGTCCGGGTCGAACACAGCGGGACCGGGCCGGCCAATCGTGCCGTTGGCCAGGAGGCGCGGCTCGTTGATGTCGATGCGGTCCGTCTGGTCGCGCCCGTACGACTGGACGAAGTCGACCACCACGGCCGTGTTCGGCAGGATCTCCCGCTCGACGCCGAAGTTGTACTGATAGAGGAACCCAATCTTGCGGTTCCCCGGCAGCAGCGGTTCGGGATTGATGAAGCTCCCCGCCTCGAGCCCAGCGCGAGCGGACAGCAGCATCGCCCGGCAGGCGGCGCTGATCGCGGCCATGCCCGCGTTGCCGATCGGCTGCAGGCAGGGATGCGCGGGGAGCCTTCCGCTTTCCGCGGCCAGGTCCTGACCGCTATCGAAGTTCGTGGTCGTCGAGATCACACGACCGGCTTCGAGGTTCTGCAGGACCGCCGTCGCGGCAAATTCGTAGAACTTGCCAAAAGCGGCGCGGAACGCGGTTTTCGGGTTCAGCGCGTACACCGCGCCGAGCCTCGGCTGCCAGGCGTCCTTCTGCGGCGTCATCTCCGAATAGTCGTGGCGGACGCCGAGGTTGAGCGTGAGCTTGTCGTTGATCGCCCACTTGTCGGACACGAACGCCTGGGTGCGCTTGTCGTTGATCGGGAAGCGCATGTTGCCAACCGTCGCCTGGAACCGGATCGGATACGTGGACAGGTTCGCCGGATCGAACGGCCGGTTGCCGCCGAACGTGAACGTGCCGACCTGATTGTTCGCCTGGATGAACGTCCCCTGGTTGTCGCTGTAGCCGAACCCGACCTTCAGCGTGTGATTGGAGGGTGTCCATGTGAACTGCTCGTTGAAGGAGTTGATGGCCAGCTTCGCGCCGCTCTGCGCGATGCGCGGACCCGCGGTGTAGTCGGGATGCACCTGGGCGGCGCCCAGGTCGAGCGCGTCGCTGACGCCAGCAAGGCCCAGGCCGGGCCATCCACCCGTCTCGATGTCGAACGGGATCGAGTCGAAGCCCTCACTGAAGGTCCGGCGGTCGCCGATCCAGAGATCTTCTCTCGTCGAGCCGACCTTGAACTCGTTGACCTTGTTGTTGCCGATCACCCAGTTCCACTGGCCGGTCCAGAGCAGCTCGCCCGGCGCGCGCTCGTAGCGGAACCCGTCGCGCGTCGTCCGTTCGATCTCCGCGTTCTCCCCGACGCCGTCGTTCGGCCCGTAGACGACGCGGAAGTTGACGAGGTTCGAGGGGGTCACCTGGTAATCCACGCGGCCGAAGTAGTTCGACAGGTTGACATCGTAGGAGGTCGAGTACGAGACCGCGAGCGGCGCCGCTTCCTGCGGGAACTGAACGTTGATCGCCGAATTGAGGACGGTCTTCTCGTAGTTGAAGAAGAAGAAGGCCTTGTTGCGCAGGATCGGCCCGCCGAAGTTCAATCCTCCCTGCTTGGAGCCGTTGTCCGGCTTCGGCTTGCCGAGCAGGAAGTAATTCTGGGCGTTGAGCTTCTCGTCCTGGTAGTAATAGAACGTGCGACCGTGGAAATCGTTGGTCCCGCTCTTGGTGATCGCGTTGATGATGACGCCCGTGGACCCGCCGTATTCCGCGCCGTATTCGTGCGTCAGGACCTGGAACTCGGACATGGAATCGACGGTGACCCGCGCCTGCGGCAACGCCATCGTGCGATCGTCCTTGTTGGACTGGCCGTCGATCATGAACTGGTTGCTCCCGGCGTCGCGCCCGTTGGCGTTGTAGACGGCGCCGTCGAAGGAGCCGGCCGTCAGCGACGGCGTCAGACCGGGAACCAGCTGCAGCAGCGCGTACTGCTCGCGCCCCTGCATCGGCAGGTTTTCGATCTCGGCCGCCGACACGTTCTTCCCGAGCTCGGTCGTCGTGACCTCGATGAGCGGTGCCTCACCGGTCACGGTGACAACGTCCGTCAGTCCCCCCACTGACAATGACAGGTTGAATGTGACGGCCTGGCCGACGAGAACTGCGACTCCTGTGCGCGTTTGCGTTTGAAATCCGGTCAGCTCACCCTGGATCGTGTACCGGCCGGGTGTCAATGCCGAGATAACGAACCGGCCGCTCTCATTCGTGACAACCGTTCGTTGAAGACCCGTGGTTTCTTCGGTGAGCGTGATAGTGACGCCGGGCAGCACACTCCCGGTTTGATCGGTGACACTCCCGTTGACTTCCGCGACGCCTCCCTGTCCGAACGCTGGCATGACAGGGAGCAAGAACCCCACAACGACGCACAGGACGCGACGAAGCATGATCGGCCTCCTTCGGGTTTGATGGCGGAGACGACCGACGCGGGGATGAAAGGAAACGAACGTTATATATCGCGCGACATGGTCCGTCGGAGGGTGCGGGGAGTCAAGGGCAAAGAGGAGGGGAATGGCACAGCTACTGGCCCCTCCGTGACGGTAGGGTGCGACGGTGCGATGGTGCCTGCGGGCCGCCGCGTTAGGTCAGGCGAATGTCGTATTCGAGAAACATCGTTCCAGTCGTGGCATACAGACGGTGTTTTCGCAACTCCAGCGCCAGTCGAGGGCCGGGCGCCGGCAGGAGGGGCAGGCCGCCACCCAGGAGCACGGGAATGATCGCTACGTCCACGCTGTCGACGAGCCCGGCTTCAGCGAGATGTCGAAAGAGGTCACCGCCGCCCCAGAGCCACAGCGGCTTGTCGGCGTCGGACTCTTTGAGCGTTCGCACATGCGACACGGCGTCCCGCACGAAGGTCACGCCGTCGCGTTCGCCCTCGGCGAGGTGACGCGAGTAGACGTACGTCGGAAGGGCCGGTCCTACCGCGCCACCGGTTGCGACGAACACTTCATACGAACGCCGGCCCATGACCAGCCCGCTGAAGCCTGCATACATTGCGGCGAAGTCGATCTCCGGATCGATCACGATCCAATCAAACTCGCCGCTCGGCCCCGCGATGTAGCCGTCCAGGCTGGCCGCTACCAAATATCGAAGCTGCCGCACGTTCTAAGGCTCCCGACAGCTTCCGAGGTGAAAGAGTTTTCAGTTGCCAGCGCCGCCGCGCCCACCGGCCCCGGCAGCCCCGCCCCGGCCACCGGGCGCGCCGCCTGGCGCGCCTTGCGGCGCACCCCCGCCTCCGCCTGCGCCGCCGCGGTAGGGCGGAGGCTCCTGCTGCCGCAGTCCGTGAATCGCGTTCGAGTAGTAATCCGTGTACCGGATGCTGTTGCCGTTGGCGTCAACGAAGCCGACCGACCCCTGAAACAGACCCGGCTCCGGATATCCCTTTGGCGTGATGCCCTCGAAGACATACAGGCGGTTTTCGTGCATCGTGATATAGGCGAAGTTCCGCGATTCGTCCGGGTTGGTGAGCTGCAGCAAATAACCTTCGACGACCTGCTGAAACTGAAGGTTGTAGTCGGTGACCTTGGAATTGGGATTACGCTGGAGCAGCTTCAGCGTCGCATACGCGAGGGCGCCGCGGACGTCCATCTTCCAGTAACCAAGGCCAATGATCAAACCCTGGCGGCCGTCTTGTGTACCGATGCACGGCTCGGCGCCGGGCGGGCACTTCTTCGAGCGCTCGACTCCCTGTTTTTCGATGTCGCGGTAGTCGACGACGGTAACCGAGTACCGCTCGGCGCCGCGCGAAGCGCGATAGATGTGCGCCGGCAGCGTATAACCGTACTGCGAGACCCAGGTCGTGTTCTCGACCTGAGGACGTCCAGGGAAGTTCACCTCGAATCCGTCTTCAACGAAGACGAAATTGTCCCACTCCTGGGCGGACGCAGGCGTTGCGAGTAACAGGATGAGACACGCTGCCATCCAGGGCACCACGCGCATGATGTTTCCTCCGATGTGTACGGCCTGCACGCAACCAGTTCTTCAGCGCAGCGAGTACGCCCTCAACCAGGCCGCCCGCGCCGGGCTGCAGGAACGATTGGAATATACCGCGCCGCTCAGTTGCGCTCAACCCGCCGCACGTTGGCCGCTCTTTCCCCGTTCGCGTTTACGCGGTGATCGGCGATAGTAGGCGAACCCGGTTGCCGGCCCAAACTGCCTGCCGTCTCACACTGAAGCGATGACAGAGGACGACGTCGTCCGCATCGTGCGCTTGTACATCGAAGGGCTGTTCCCGAGGGTGTGTCCCAACTGCGGACGACGGTTCGTGTCGCTTCGCGACTATCTCGAGAAGACGACCCACCTGGCGAGTCCCATTCTCTACGACGACATCACCGACAGTGTTCCTCAGAATCCGATCGGGCCAATGTCACTGGCCAATTGCACGTGCGGTACGACGTTGACTGTCAGCTCCAGCGGCATTCCGGCGGCGCAGATGATTGAACTCCTGACATGGGCCAGAACCGAGTCGCATCGGCGGTCGATCAGCGTACGCGAGCTGCTCGGGCATATTCGCGATCGCATCGACCGGCAGGTGCTCGAAGGCCCTGAGGGCGAGGTGCGGGACGTTCCGCCCTGAGTGCGTCGCCGCGCGACCCGCTCAACGGAACACCGCAACGGTGTGAGGGTGCGAGGGTGCGACGGTGCGATGGTGCGTGCGAGGGTGCAACGGTGCGAGAGTTCGATGGTGCGCAGCCCTCGATGGTGCGACCGTGCGAACGATTGAGCGAACAGTTCGAGTGGACACGATCGAACCGTCGCATTTGCATCGTCGGACACACCGTGCACCGTCGCACTTCGCACCGTCGTACGGCGAAGCTCATGTTCGCTTGCTCTGACCGAGGTAGACGCCTGCGAGAACCAGCCCTCCACCGATTGCAGTGACCGCGCCGAACCGCTCGCCAAGAAGCGGGACGGCGAGCGCGAGCGTGGCGAGTGGCTCGAGATACAGGTAGACGCCTGCGCGAGCGGCGCCCAGCTTCGAGACGCCCTCCTGCCAGAACCACTGCCCGAGCGCGAGGCCGGGAATCGCCAGATAGAGCAGGGCGGCAACGCCGCGTGGCGAGAGCGATCGCACCCGGGTAGTGTCGCCAGCCGCGATGAAGAGGATGGCGGTAAACGTGGCGGCGATGAGCAGAATGCCAAATGTAACGGCAAGCGGGTGACGGCGTCGGGCGAGATCGCGGGTCACCACCGTATAGACAGCCCAGGTGTGCGCCGATGCGAGCACGAGCCAGTCACCGGTGCTGCGGAGCCAGCCAAGTGCGGCTGGATTTCCGTCGGAGACGAGCAGCACGATGCCGGCGGTTGCGATGGCGATCCCAGCGGCGCCGCGCCACCCGATCCGCTCGTGCAGGAACAGGAACGAGAGTACCGCAAGCGCAAGCGGCGAGACGGAAATGATCCAACTCGTGTTGGTTGCAGTGGTGGTGACGAGACCCGCAATCTGAACGAGAAAGTGGAGCGTGAAGATCGCTCCGCCCGCGACGAGGGGCAGAGCATCGGCTCGCGTGAACCGCAGCGGGACGCGCTTGACAAGCAGAACCGCGCCCAGGAAAGGAAGGCCGATTGCGAGGCGCAGCGCGAAGATTTCGAGCGGTCCGATCTCGGCGACCAGCACTTTGGTTGCCACGAACGTCCAGCCCCAGATGACAACGGCCGACAGCAGAAGAGCGCGCGGGAGCATGTAGTTTTGGTCCGGCTGAAGCCGGACACCACGTACAAGCAAAGACTGTCATGTTCCAAATGCTTTGGGCTACGAGTACGATTCGCGCTTGGGTCCATTGGTTCGCCTCAGGCCTAACGCCTGAGACAGCCCTGAACCCTGATGCCTGGGCCCTGAGGCCTACAACGTTGTCCGTCGGGCAGGAGGTTCCACCATGCCAACAAATGAACTCGAGATGTTTCTGAATTCGTGGGAGTACCAGGCGGAGAATACGCTCAAGCTCTTGCGTGCGCTGCCGGTCAGCCAGTACGACTTTCGGCCCGACGCCGGCGGCCGCTCGCTCGGCGAGCTCGCCTGGCATCTTGCCGAAGGTGACGCGTACATGAGTTACGGCATCGACACGGGTCGGTTCACGATGGACGCCAAACCGCCCAATATCGAGCGTCCACGAACGGTCGAGGGCCTCGCACCCGGATATGAGCGAGTGCACCGGGAAGCCGTGGCGCGCATTCGCAAGTTGAAGCCGGAAGATCTCGATCGCAAGCTCGCGTTCTTCGTCGGCGAGATGACCATTCGAGAGATTTTGTGGGGCGCCATCCTGTCCCACACGATTCACCATCGCGGCCAGCTCAGCTTGATGTGTCGACTGGCTGGCGGAAAAGCACCGGGCATGTACGGGCCGAATCGAGAAGAGATGGAGGCGATGCGGTCAGGAGCGACGGTCGCTGAACAGCGCCTTAAAGGTGCCTATGGTGCCTGAAGTGCGACGGCACTCCTGGTACCCTAGGCACCCTACGCAGTCTTACCGAGTGGTGGTCACCGGGCCGCCGCGAAGATCGCGAATGTCAACCCCGTTGACCTGGTCGATGATCTTCGCGAACGCACGAGCGGATTGCTCCAGCCCGTAGGCGGGAACGGCCGACAGCGTGTCCATGTCGGTGTGATACACCGTGTGGTCGATGATGTGAAAGCTGGGCGCATCGGTGAACACTTCGCCGAGCTCGCCGCCCGGTCGCCCTTCGGGACGCGAGTACAACGCAATACCGTACTCCTTGAACGTCTTGAGGACGATATCCCGTAAACGGCTGCTGCCCCCGACGTACCACCGCCTTGCGCTTACCAGGTTCGACGTGATGAAGGCTTCGCCCACCAGATAGGTGGCCACCTGCGCGGTGTGCTCGGCATTGATGAGCAGCGCCGTCTTGCTGAACATCTGCTGCATGTTGTTGTGGACCCAACTGATGCCCGCGTTCTCGCCCGAGGGCGAGTGATGGGCCGCGGTCGTGAAGAACGTCATCGTCCGCCGGCGCTGGGCCTTTGGCAGCTTTGCATAGTGTTCAGCGAGCGCAACCATCGTTGCCATTCCGGACGCGTTGTCCATCGCCCCTTCGAAGAACGCGTCAGCGTGTGCCATTACGGCGATGTTCTCGTCGGTGGCGCCTGGCAGGACTCCCCAGACGTTCGCGGTCTTCAGCCCTGTCCGCGTTTCCACCGCGAGGCGCAGTCGCAGTGTGGGTGATTCCTTGCGCTCGATCATTCCGCGGATCGTACGCCCGTCCTGGTCGCCGACCATGAACACCGGCACCTTCGCGGGCGCGTTCGTGCCGCCCGCCTGTGGTTCGTTGAGTACATTGCCAGGGAAGCCGAGGATCAGGAGCACCGCAGCAGCGCCAGCCTCATCGGCGCGCCGGACTGCACCCAATGTCAGGGCAGTGTTGCCGCGTCCCCCCGGGTTAGGAAAGCCGTAGAGGACGACTGCCTTGCCGGAGACGTTGCGATCCGCAAAGTCGGCCGCCGTGCCCATGCCGAGCCAGATCGGCTCCAGGCTGAGGGTCCCATTGGTCGCAACCGAGTTGAACAGCGGGAATGCGGTCCCGATCGGGACGGTCTTGCCCGCACCACTGGCGGTCAGCTCCCACGACGTGGGGAACCATTGGGGCGGCAGATCGGCCTCCTGAATACGCACCTGCTCGAGCCCGATGCGACGAAACTGCGCGGCCGTCCACTCGTTGGTCATCCGTTCGTAGGTCGTACCCGCAATCCGCCCCCAGTACTGATTCCCGTCGTCGCGGCTCTTCCGCGAGATCGCCGTGATCTCATTGATGAATGCCTTGATGCGAAAGCCGTCGAGGTCCGTGTAGGCGACGTCGCCGGGCGGATAGGGCCATCGCAGAAACTGGTCGTCGGCGAGCCAGTTGGGCGGGAGGTTGGCGCCGCGCGGCAGATCGGGCGCCGGATCGGTCAGGCGCCCCTCGGTGACCGGTGCCTGTGACGGTCGAGACGCCTGGGACTGCGATGCCACCGTGGTCGACAACAATCCAGTCGCAATCGCGATCCCGAGCACGATTCGGATCGAGAGTCTCATGACCAGCACTCCTTCAAACGTGTGCGCATTTCGCGCGTGAGAAGACTACCACTTGACTGGCTGTCACCGCGCAGGCTGAAGCCTGCGCGCTACTTCTTACGTGGCACTTTGAACTTTGCACTGAGCGTTATGAGTGGGTGTCGCGCTCGATGTTCTGTGGCTATTCCTGCCGGTCATGATCGTGATGTCGGCAGGGATCGTCGATCCCGAGAAGCGAAGCGCACCTATCCTTCTGATGGGTCTCGCTCCCGTGCTGGTAGTGAACAGCACACGCATGGACAACATCATTGCCGGAGGTGGAGGCACCGGCGGAGACTGGCTGCAGATTCTGCATCCGGTGCCATTTCTGCTTCATGCGTTTGCCCTGAGCATCGCCAGCTGTCGATGGGATCGGCTCGGGCCGCGTCGCCGCGCTGCTTGTCTGCTGACTTTGCGCTCGCGACCGTGCCGGTCGCTATCGCCGCGGCGCGATATTCAGTCCTGCTTCTCAGTAACGCGGAGAACGGTAGTGAACCGACAATCGTTCGCTGGCCGAAGCGCTCGCGGTGATTTCCACCGAGGGCACCATTGTCGTGACGAACGACCTTCGTTATCCGGCGCAGAATTTTACGCGCGACTATCGCCAGATGCAGATTCCAGCGCTTCGGACATCAGGCGTTCGCGGTGAACTACGCGCATGAGGCGGTTGAAGAGCGACGGCCGCTGCAGAAGCTCCTCCAGCAGACCACCTGGACCGACGCTATTGATGAGGCGGCGGCCGCACATCACTGGACGCACCTCGTCATTCGGAAGGACTACGTTCACCCCGCTCCGATTCCTCTGGAACGGGTGTTCGAGAACGACTCGTACGCGGTGTTTCGATTTCAGTGAAGGCAGTCTCGCCGTCAACCGCGATCATGGATTCGATGGCGGCAACGGCATCCGGGACGTTCATTCCCCGCGTAATGTGCAGGACGAGCGAACGAGGCACGACGCCAGCCATGTCCAGCTGTATCCACACATCGAATCGCGCGACGTGGATTCCAGCGACGTGAGCTGTCCATTCACGTCCACTCACGACGAAGGAGCGGCAGTCCAGTGCGCCGAACCACCAACGTGCAGCGCCGCACCAAGGGCCGGTGAGAATCTCAGCGGTTCCGGTCATGATCGACCTCGCGGAGGGTTGCCCGACGGTCGGGGGTTGTAGGAGACGGGCGAGCGGGCGCATTTTACGTTTTCGACATATCGAATCAAGCGAAACGATATGCGAAGGCGGTTGAACATCGCGCGGATCGCGCGCGAACTGCTGCAAGGTCGGCAGATATTTTTTTTAGCTCACGCGTGTTTCCACAGGCCGTCCACACCATGTGCACATCATCTGCACATGTTTTCCACAGCATCAGCGCGTCACATACGTACCGTACGTCGTCGTTCCAGACGTTTGGTGGCTGCTCGAGTCACACGTCGAATCAACATGTGCAGGTCTATACCGATTGAGGTGCATTCAACTTGTTTCGCGCGCCTCGTCCGTCGTTGCGACGTTCGACGAAGCCCACTCGCGCCGGAGCCTTATGTGCTGGTCAGAGCCGGCAGCATCTCGCGGAACCGATAGATGCTGGCGTACGGCAGAACTCGGATGAGCTCTTCGAGATTCGTCTCGCCAGCGTTGAGCAGGGCAAGCGCGCTTTCGGTCATTGAGAACGTTGTCCGTGCAGAGCTGGCGCGGAGCTCATCGAACGGTGCAGACCGATTGATGAGAATGGCGTCGACTTCGTCGGGTGTCCACAGTTCGCCGACCACGCGTCGACCGCGATAGCCGGTGTAGTCGCACGCCAGACATCCCCGGCCGCGGCTCCATTTGAAGCCGGACGGCGGGCTGTCGAAGAATTCTCGCATCAGCTCCTGGGAGGGCTCGTACGGTTCGCGGCAGTCGGAACAAAGGGTTCTGACGAGTCGCTGAGACAGCACACCGATGAGTGACGAGCTGATCAGCGTCGGCTCGACCTTCAGGTCGAGGAGGCGTGTCACGCTCGATGCAGCGTCGTTCGTGTGCAGCGTGCTGAGGAGGAGGTGGCCGGTCTGCGCGGCACGCATCGCCATCTCGGCCGTCTCTTCGTCACGAATTTCTCCGATCATCATCACTTCGGGGTCGTGGCGGAGAAACGCGCGCAGGTAACTGGCAAACGTGTTGCCGATGCGCTCGTTCACTTCGGACTGACTGAACTGCTCGTAGACGTACTCGATGGGATCCTCCGCAGTGACTACCCGAATCTGCGGGCGATAGAGTGTCTTGAGGATGGCGTAGAGCGTTGTGCTCTTGCCGGATCCCGTCGGGCCGGTCGCCAGAAAGATGCCGTCCGGCCGCTTCAACCGCTCTGCGAGCCTGGCGACCATCGGCGGGGCGAAGCCGAGTTGCTCGATTGACTGCGGTGCACGACGGCGATCGAGGACGCGAACGACCACGCTCTCGCCGTAATAGCTGGGGACGACGGAGGTTCGGAAGTCGTAGTCCGAGCGTTCGTTTGCGCGATCCACTCTGAGGCGGAAGCTGCCGTCCTGCGGACGTCGCCGCTCAGCGATATCGAGCTGCGCCAGGATCTTGATGCGCGAGATGACCGCCAGAGCGTTGTCGTTGCAGGCCTTTTGCAGCGGACCGAGATCCAGCGCCTGCAGAATGCCGTCGATGCGGAATCGCACCAGCAGTTGGTGTTGCGCCAGCGGCTCGAGATGGATATCGCTGGACCGTCGCTCGATCGCCGCCAGCACCAATTGGCGGACGATGCCGTCGGCCCGTCGACTCTCCGGGCTGTACTCAGAGGTGATGCTCCGATCGAGACTCGGGTCGGAGACGACCTCCATGGTTTCGAGCTGTTCGTCCTCGGGCGTCGGGTCGTACATGCGCGCAATCGCAGCCTGGATCGAGGCGAGCGAAGAGGTAACGACCTGAATCGAGCACCCGCTCGATTGGGCCAGCTCGTCTGCGCATTGGGTGTCCGTCGGGTCGTCCATCGCAACGGTGAGCGTGTCGGCAACCCGCGCCAGGGGCACCAGCCGATGCCGCATCGCATAGCTGCGATTGACGAGCCGCGCCAATGCCGGGTCGATCTTGATGTGGTCGAGATTGAGGAACGGGACGTTCATCTGCAGGCAGAGCGCCTGTCGCATCGCTTCTTCGGTGAGATATCCCAACCTGACGAGGGTCGCGCCGAGTGGCAGCTGAAGCGCCTTCTGCTCGGCGAGCGCACGCTCAAGCTGCACAGCGTCGATCATGCTGGACTTGAGGAGCACCTCTCCAAGCTTGGGCCGCTTTTTTGCCCATGCGAGCACGAGGTGTAGCTGCCGTCTGGTGATCAGACCCATGTCGATGAGGACCTGCCCGAGCGGCACGTACTTCAGCGAGTCTCGTTGCGCGCGAAGAGCCTGGTCGAGTCGTGCTGGAGTGATGATCTTTCGCTTGATGAGGAGCTCGCCGAGGCGGGACTCTGACGGATCCATGCGAACGAAGAAATTATCGGCTGACGGATTCAAGTACGACAGCTACTCGGTCGCAAGCGCGGCACGTGACTGCACAGATCTTCTGCGCTTCTCCGCCAAGGTGCCGACCCCGGGTAACCGCATGGCCGCTACAACTCGCGCAACGCCGACGCGATGGGCAGCCGTGATGCGCGAATGGCAGGCAGGAGTCCGCCGACGAGGCCCATCAGGAGCGCGTAAAACAGTCCCATGCCGAGCAGTTCGGGCGTGACACGAAATGCAAACGCCACTTGGGTGAACGTCTGGAAGTTCATGGTGGACGTCTGGTACCCGTTGAACGCGAGGTAGGCGGCGGCGGCGCCGATCGCACCGCCGATTGCGCCGAGCCCGAGCGACTCGATGAGGACGGAGATGAGCACGGACGTCGTGTCGAAGCCGAGCGCGCGAAGTGTGGCGATTTCGCGCGCCCGCGTTGCGACCGCTGTGTACATCGTCAGGATGGCGCCGAATACGGCGCCGATGCCCATGAGGACGGCAATACCGAATCCGATCGTCTGGATGAGTCGGGTCATGGCGACCGACTGGGCGGCGTAGTAATCGTTTTCTCGCCGAATGGCGACATTGACCTGCGGGTTCGACGTGAGCCAATCGCGGAACGTATCGAAGGTATCGCTCGAATCGAGCCGCACAAGCACCGACTGATACGTGTTGCCGCGCCGGTAGGCGCCCTGCAATGTGCGCGCGTCAGCCCAGATCTCGGTCTCGGCCACGCCGCCGTCGGCCTCGAATATGCCGACGACGTTCCACTTGTTCTGACCAGAGACGATTGTGTCGCCGGTGTTCATGTTGACGAACTGTCCGTTGGCAGCCCGCCCCACGATCACCTCATTGGTTCCGAACTGAAACATGCGGCCGGCAACGAGGGAGACTTCCTCGCGGACCTCCATCCCCATTGCGTCGATGCCGCGCATCGGCACGTTGGCCGACGCGTCGGGCGTGGACTTCTTGGGCACGTCGAGAATCACGTAGAGCTCGGCGGACGCGAGCGGACCGGAGCCGTCGCGGCGGATGCCCGGCGCCTGCTTGATGACGTCGACATCGGGGCCCTCGAGCCCGCTCGTGAGTTCTGTATCGGCTCCCGTCCGCATCACGAGTGCGCGCGTCGCCGAGCCAGATCCCTGCATGGCTGCCGCAAACCCCGCCCCGATCGACAGCACGGACACGAACACCACGACCACGCCCGCGATGCCGACGATAGCCACTGCCGACGAGCTCAATCGCGCGGGAATCGTCCGCAGGTTCAGCGCGATGACGGCGAGCGTCTGCTTGATCCAGGTCACTCAGACTCTCCTCAACGCGTCGGTGATCCGCAGCCGCATGGCGGCGAGCGCCGGCGCCGCACCGGCCAATAGCCCGATCGCGACCATGAGGGCGATGCCGATGCCGACATCGCGCGGTGCCAGCACGAAGATGGGCAGCATGCCGCCCGTTGGATCACCTTGCTGGACGAACACCCAGGCAAGCGCGAGCCCCAACCCTCCACCAAGCAGTGCAATGAACAGTGATTCGATGAGCACCAGCACGAGGATCGCAGGTCCCGTAAACCCCAACGTCTTCAAGACTGCGAACTCGCTGGTACGTTCGCGCACTGATTGTGCCATCGTGCTCGCGGCGACAAGCCCGAACATGAAGAGTACGACGGACGAAATGGCGATCATGATTGCGCCGATATCGCCAATCTGCTTCGCGAAACCCTCGATGAATCCTTTCTCGGTGGTCGTCTTGGTTTCGGCCGACGAGTTCGCGAACATCTCGTCGAAGGTGCGGCTCAGCGCGACAGCCTGATCGGGGTCCTCGATCCGCACTACGTACCAGCCGACGAGGCCCGCACCCTCCGCGCGGTTTTCGTCGAGGTAGTCGTACCTGAAGAAAAACTGGGTCTTGTCGATGCCGTCCTCGCCGTCATAAATGCCCACGAGATTGAATTCCCACGTCTGCCCCTGCTTCGGCTGCCAGATCGTGCCGGTGAGCGGGATGCGGTCGCCGACCTTCCAGCCGAAACGATCGGCGAGATCGCGTCCTGCGATCGCGCCCTGCCGGTCGGCCAGCCACGCTTGCACCTGGTCCGGCGGCATGCGGAACTCGGGATAGACCTTCAGGAAGGGTTCGGGCTCGACGGCGATATTGGCGAAGAAGTTCGCGGGATCCTGATAGATACCGTTGAACCATGTCTGGTGCGTCGCCAACTCGACGCCTGGCGTCTGCTGCAGCCGGCCCAGGTACGAATAGGGCAGCGGCATGATCAGGCTGACCTTGTGGATGAGAATCAGGCGATCGAGACCGGCGATGTCGACACCCAGGCTGAACGCCGCGCGGACCGTCATCAGGAGCCCGAAGAGGAGGAATGCCACGAAAATCGACAACAGGGTGAACGTCGTCCGGAACCTGCGTCGCCAGACGTTCTTCCAGATGAGCGGCAGGAACTTCATGCCTGCCCGTTTCCGGTGAGGACGCCTTTGTCGAGGTGGAGCGTGCGCCGGGCGCGTTCGGCGGCGCGTGGATCGTGCGTGACCATGACGATGGTCTTGCCGTGGTCGCGGTTGAGCGCCTGCAGCAGGTCGAGGATCTCGTCGCCTGCCTTCCGATCGAGGTCGCCAGTCGGTTCGTCGCAGAGGAGCAGCGTGGGGTCGGTCACGATCGCGCGCGCGATGCCGACGCGCTGCTCCTGACCGCCAGACAACTGCCGTGGATAGTGTCTCGCACGATCTGCGAGCCCCACGACCCGCAACGCGACAGCGACCCGGTGACGGCGATCGGCCTTTGAAAGCGACGTGAGCAGCAGCGGCAGCTCCACGTTTCGCTCCGCCGTCAGCACGGGCAGGAGGTTATAGAGCTGGAACACGAACCCTATGTGCCTCGAACGCCAGCGGGACAGCTGGCCCCCTTTCAGCGCGCTGATCCTGACGTTGTCAACTTCGACCTCACCCCCACTTGGCGAATCGAGGCCGCCCATCAAATTGAGCAGCGTGGTCTTCCCCGAACCCGATGGGCCCATGAGCGCAAGGAAGTCGCCTGTTGGGACGTCGAGGTTGACGCCCGCAAGCACGTCGATGCGTTCGCCGCCGCGAGTGAAGTGCTTCTGGACGTTTCGTACTCGGACCAGCGCTTGTTCGTTCATGATCAAACCACGTCACTGCATCACTACCTGTGCGCCGGTCGCCAGCTCCGGCGGCGGAGACACGACGACACGTTCTCCGGCAGCGAGACCGGCGAGTACCTCGAGCCGGTCGCCATCGATTCCACCAGTGGTGACGGCTCGCCGATCGACGATCCCGACACTCGAAACCACGAAGGCATACGAGCGCTCGCCCTCGGTTCGGATGGCGCTCTTTGGCACGAGCGTAACTGGCCGCGCTGTTGCCAGGTCCGCCCCCGCGTCCTCGCGAAGAAACGTCACCTTCACGCCCATGTCCGGCAGGATCCGCGAGTCCAGCTCGTTGAAGCCAATGCGCACGAGAACGGTGGCCTTTTGCCGGTCTGCCGTCGGCACCGTTGTTATGACCCGCGCAGGAATCGGCGAATCCGGGTAGGCATCGAGTGCCGCGCTCACATCCTGCCCCGGCCGGACCCGGTTGATGTACGCCTCGTTGACGTCCACTTCGATTTCGAGCGACTGCATATCGACGATGGTGCAGATGCCCGTCCTGGTGAACCCGCCGCCTGCAGACACCGGCGACACCGTTTCGCCTGGCTGTGCGTCCTTCGAGATAGCGACGCCGCTGAAAGGCGCGCGAATGATCGTGTCGTCGAGGTTCGTTTTCGCGAGCGCGACTTGCTGCTCGGCCACGCGCACCTGCTCGTGTGCCGCGAGAATGCGCGCGTCGAAGGAGTCCACCTGCGCCTCGGCGGCCTCGAGCTCGGCCTGAGTCACGAGTCCGTCCTTGATGAGTCGCGAAAGCCGAGTGAGCGTCAGCTTCGCCTCCTTCAACCGGACCTCGTTCTCGCGAACCCCCCGGCGCGCAGCTTCGGTCTGTGCCTCCGCAAGCGCCAGCGTCGCCCGGAGCGTGGCGTCATCGAGCCGCGCGAGCACCTGGCCTTCCCGCACCGCCGTGCCTTCCTCGACGTTCACTTCGACGAGCTTGCCGGTGATTTTCGATGCGACGGTGGCGCGACGGCGCGCCGTCACGTAACCGGAGGCGTTGAGAACCGCTGCCTGGCTGCCGGCAGCCCGCTCTGATACCGTCACTGTTTCCACCTGAATCGGACGTTCGCGGGTGATCCATGTCCATACCCCGATGCCGGCCGCGCAAATCACGATCAGCACCGCCAGCCAGGCTATCCACCGCCGCGGCGGCCGTTCGGGGTCGCGGTCGATGCGCAGCGCAGCCAGGTCTTCACGGAGATCAGACATCTATGTTGATCAGCATAGTAGATGGAAGGCTGCGCGCCACGACGATTCCCCGCACGAGCACGGCGACGATCGCGATGTGATACAGGATGTCTGGCCCCGTGCGCGGGCCGACGCCCACGGCGATCATGGTGACGCCGACCAGCGTCCAGAACAGCGCAAACCCTTGAGCGAACAGGCCCGCCGCACGTGTCCGTACTGGCCTCGCCCACGCAACCGCCGCCCCCCCGAGCAGGACCGCAGCGATGATGCTTTCCGCAATGCGCGCTTCGCGATGTTCGTAGCCGCTGATGAGCCAGCCGCCATGAATGGCGGCGGCTGTAATGAACGTGGCAGCCTCAACGAGCAGAAACCGGCGGACGACCTGTGCCATAAACGAATGCCTCTGACACAGTTATACGAGGCGGCCGATACGTGGGTTTCGAGAGGGGGAATGATGGGCTCGACGAGCCCTCGAAGTATCCGTTTACAGAATCGCGTCGAGAAATCGAGAGCCGCTGTTCAAACAGTCGAACACATGCAGCCCGAGCTGCGACGCCAGGTCGACGCACACGGCCGTCCCGCGGCAACTGTTCCCGTACCGATCGAGCCTCGGTGAGTACGTGACTAATCCCGAGCTGTCGGTTGACGACGGCGATGACACCGCCGCCCACACCGCTTTTCGCCGGCACCCCGACGCGATACGCCCAATGACCTGAATAGTCGTACATGCCGCACGTGAACATGATCGACAGGATGTCCTTGACGTACCGAACCGTGAAGGTGGAGCGGCCGGTGATCGGATGGCAGCCCATGTTCGAGAGCGTTGCGGCCATCATCGCGAGATCGCGGCACGTGACGAGAATCGCGCACTGCTTGAAGTAGACATCCAGGGCCGATTCCGCCTGCTCGTGCACGATCCCGAAGTTCAGTAGCAAATGTGCGATCGCCCGGTTGCGGTGCCCCGTCCGTCGTTCCGACTCATACACCTGCTCGTCTACTGACAGCCTCCGACCGGCGAGCGTGCTGAACCGATCCAACACATACTCCAGCGTCCGATCGCCGTGGATGGCGTGGAGCAGCGCCGTCACGGTAATCGCGCCGGTGTTCACCATCGGATTGAACGGCCGATTCGTATCGCCCTGCAGTTGAATGGAATTGAACGCGTCGCCGCTCGGCTCTACCCCGACGTGCTGGAACACCTTGTCATGACCCAGCTCTTCGAGCGCCATTCCGAACGTGAAGGGCTTCGAGATCGATTGAATCGTGAACGGGCGGTCGCACGTTCCTGCCTCGAACATGCGTCCATCGGCCGTGGCGACGCAGATGCCGAAGTCGTCTGGATTCGCCTTGCTCAGTTCCGGAATGTATGTCGCGACCTCGCCGGCGTCGATCGGCAGACACCGCGCGTAGACGTCGTTGACCATAGCCTGGAGCTCGTGCCCAGGCGCAACTTCAGCGCTCGTGTGGGGAGTGGACATGTGTTGGATGACAAAATTGGAGCAACGGATGTGCCGGCGCGGGGCAGTGATACGGATCGCCGGTATCTTAAACCGCTACAAACAATTCCGGATGATTGAGCCGAGGCCGTCAGCGTAATCGGCAAGCGACAAGAATGTCGTGACCATCAAACGACCCGTACAAGTGTGAAGGATCATGGACTTGGCGCGGGCGATGCTTACATAGAGGTCCGCGGCCTCCCCCCAGGGAAGCCGAAATGAATTCCAGACATCGTCCCCGTGTAAGTCTTGGCGACGCTGTAGGTCCCCCAAACACCAACAACCCTCCCAGCCTCATCAATATCGATGCTGAGGATGACGACCCCCTCCTTTCCTTTGCGTCGGAGGGGCCGCCCGTAGCCCCTTCCTCGACGCCGGAGCGGACGCCCGCACCCTTTTCCTCTATGACGGAACGGTCGTCCTCCATTACAGAACGGTCGCCAACAGGGCGTCCCAGAGGCGTGGGCGGATCAGTTGTCGTGGCCTTCCTGGTCCTTGGAATCCTGATCGGGTTCGCCGGCGGTTCTGCGAGTGTGCTTTTCAACGATCGGCCGCCTTCCGTCGCGCCTCCGAGGACGGCTCCCGCGCGAGCCGAGGAGCCGGTGCCGTTTTCGGCAGCGTCCGCCGGCGCGGGCGCGACGAACGACGCGTGGGAGGATCTGCCGGTGGGTACTCCGTCGGGGACGGCGGCGGCCGTTGAACCCGATTCAGGGACGGCGACGACCCTGTCGGCGCCAACGCCGCCCACAACGATACCGGCTGCGTCCGATGTTTCGCCCCGTGGCTCCATCGAGGTCGTGTCGCGCCCCCCAGGCGCAGAAGTCGCCCTCGACGGTCGCGTCGTCGGGACGACGCCGGTGTCAATCCCGGAAGTCGTCGAAGGAACGCATGTCGTGGGCATCGAGCTGGCCGGATTCAGCCGCTGGGCCACGTCCGTATACGTCGGCAAAGGAGAGCGGGCGCGAGTGGGGGCCTCGTTGACCCCATAGCCCGGTCGCCGCCCGGGCCCTGACAAGACGCTTCCTGGGCAACTAACTCGTCCGCGCTTTGTGACAATCCGTGGTTCGCCGCCTAACGACCTCCACTCCGGTTCCCGCAGTTGCCGCGACATATAAGACATATAATCCGGCAACTGTGCGGGGAGGCTCGACCCGCGCACTGCTTCAATGACACGTGAGATGACGCGAATCGCCAGGGCGACCCTGCTGGCATGGGTGGCGCTTCAACTGGCGCCCGATGCGGTTTCCGCGCGTCAACTCGCACCTCCGTCGCTCCAGCCCCCGGAGCCTCCGGTCGTTGTTATCACCTCGCAGTACCGCCGATTACCGTTTGTCCAGGACGTTCAGCGGATCGCTCTCGCCGACCCCGAAATCCTCAGCGCGGAACTGATTACGAGTCGCGAGCTGCTGGTGCTCGGTCGTCAGACGGGCCACACGACCGTCATCGTCTGGTTCGCCAATGGGTCGTCGCGTGAGTTTCGTTTTGCCGTCCAACGCGACCTCTCGGTGCTCGAACGCGCGCTGAAGCGCGTAGATCCGTCCATCGAAGTCGAGAGCGCACCCGACCGCGACGCGCTCGTGCTCACCGGACTGGTCCCCGACATCACCGCGTCGCTGACCGCGGAAGCCATCGCGCGCAATTATCTCGATGCCGGCAATGGTGATCGTGGCGTTCCAGCGCCGCTCTTGGCGGCGCCTCCCCCCGACGTTGCCGGCGCCGCGCCTGGTGCACCAGCCGCGGGACAGAATCCGCAGGCAGCGCAGGTGCCCGTGCCTGCGCCTGCCGCAGCCATTCAGCTCCAGGGTGTAGTGCAGCCGTCGGGCACGGTGATTAACCTCATTGAGCTCGACACCCTGCCGCCGCTCCCGGAAGAGAAGCTGCTCGACGCCATCCGGCTGATCGGTGGTGAGGACGTGACGGTCCGGCGTGTGCTGCACGGCAATGTGCGAGACGACACGTCCGACACGCTGGTCCTCGAAGGACGCGTGCCGAACCAGATTGCGCTGGTGAGAATCCTCGTGCTTGCCGCGCAGCTGTTTGCCGGCCAGACCATCACCGCCGCGGATGTGCGTGTGCTGGCCGATGAGGGAGGGGCGCTCGCCGATCAGGCAGGGACCCAAGGGCAGGCGACACAGATTCAGCTCGGAGGCGGCGCCACGTCGTCGCTCTTCGGCGGCGCCCGGGGTAATCAGCTCACTAACCAGGTGCGAACGAATCTGGGTCGCGCCAAGGCGATCGAAGCGGCGGGGGGCCGAATCCTCTCGTTCATCGAAGTCAGCGATCTACCCCAGGTCCGCGTTGACATCCGACTCGTCGAAGTCAATCGGACCAAGCTGCGGGCGTTCAATCCGAATACGGTGGCCCTCGTGTCGGACTTTCGGCAGCCGTCGCTGAACCCCGCGCAGTCGGCGGTGGCGGTCCAGGGCGACCAGGCGGCGCGCGTCGGCAGCTTCGGGGCGGCCATTCAGAACGTCCTGTCGTTCCTGAACGGCGGTTTACTGAATCAGTTCCAATTCGCCGGCGGCAACTTTGCCATCGATTCGGCACTGTCCCTGCTCGAGCGTGAAGGGATTGCCCAGAGTCTGTCCTCGCCGTCGCTGACCGTGCTGTCGGGGGAGATGGCGCAGGTGCAGGTCGGCGGGGAAGTGCCCGTGCCAACGGCATTTGCGCCGGCGTTCGGTGGCGCGGTCGCGCCAGGGGGAGGCGCCGTCACACCGGGCGTCTTCAGCTCGGTTGAATTCGTGCCTTTCGGCGTGCAGCTTCAGATTCGGCCCCTCGTGGGCGACGACGACACCATCACGCTCGACGTGCAGCCGCTCGTCGTCACCCCGGACGCGATTCTGACGGACACGATTCGCCAGTCAACCGGCACAGCCGTCGCGACCACGGCGTTCCAGACGCGGGCGCTGCGTACGAGCTCGCGGCTCCAGGACGGCCAGGCGCTCCTGATTGGGGGCTTGCTATCGCTCAATACGTCCACGAATACGGCGTCAACCCCGGGGGTGCGGGACATGCCGATTCTGGGCTGGTTATTCCAGAGCTTCAACCGCAACGACCAGGACACTGAGTTGATCGTCGTAGTGAATCCCGTTATTCTCCGAACTCCAGTTCCTGATGTTGCCTTGTGGGCGTTTCCCAGCCGGGACGAGTTGCTCCGCCCGGTCATAACAGGGCCTGCTGCGAGGCCCAAGCAGTAACGCGATCGGACAGGAGGATCTCATGTCGAAGATGCTACAGCGGTTGCGAAACAACAAAGGCGCGTCGCTTGTGGAGTATGCGCTCATCGTCGCGGGCGTCTCGCTCATTGGAGCCGCGGCCGTCTCGGTGTTCGGTCATAAGGTAACGGACATGCTGGGCATGTCGGCCGCCGTGATACCAGGCGCTCATGCGGAAGACAACGCGCCGATTGTGAGCGGCAGGACCATCGAGACGTCCACGAACACGCCTGGGTTTGATTCGGGCAACGCTTCAACCGGAATCGGTCTCGACGTCAACGCGATCACCCAGTCGAACGGCGCGACCCGCCTCGGCGACAGCGTCGGCGGAGACGGGTCGCTCTCGTCGCTCGTCCTCGAAACGCAGAACAAGTAAGTCCTCATGTTGATGCGGGGGCCGCGGTGATCTCCAGCGCGCAGGCGGGCCGTTGGGCCGGCCTGCGGCGCCCGGAGCGGGGGGCGGCGCTCGTCGAGTTCGCTCTCGTGTCTCTAGTGCTGTACGTGTTGCTGGCGGGAGCGATCGAATTCGGCCGACTCATGTTCGACGCCAGCGCACTTCAGGATGTAGTGCGCGTCGCGGCGCGCGAGTTGGCGATCGCGCCCATCAGGGCCGACGCGACATTCGAGTACGCGCTTTCGTGCGACGCAGCGTCCGACCCTGCCTGTCTGATCGACTTGAAGGGTCGTGTGTTCGATCCCGCCTGCCTTGTGGTGGATCTCGCCGACCCGGCGGTGGCCGGCGATCCCGATGGGTATTTTGCCGCCATGCCAATCGTCAATCGCGCGCTGCGCCCGTTGATGATCACCGAGCCCGCGCGGCCCACGCTCATGCGTTATGCCGGCGCGCTGCTCAATGACGCCACCGGTGCGGGGTGCAGCGCGATTGGACCCAATGGGCAGGCGGCGCCCACCGGGCTGACGGTGGGCATCCCCTTCGTCGAGGCGCGCGACGCCAACGGGAGCGAGTCGATCACGTGGGTGCCGGTGCTCGAGGAAATTCGCGCGGCGCAGGATGCGGCCTGCCCGGCGCGGGGGCCGTTCAGCCTCATCTATCTTGCCAGCCAGGACGAGTGCGGACCGCTCGACGCCGATCCCCTGCTCGACCGCGGATTGGCGGCGGTGCGGATTAACTACCCGTACCAGGCCGCGGCGCTCACTGGGTTTCTGCCGTCGGCGCCCACCGGCATCGACCCGTTTCCACCCAACGTCGCCAACCCTATCGCCGCAGACGATGGAGGTGTGCAGCAGAACAACATTGCTCCGGGTGCCGAGATCGATGACGGCGGCGCGATTGGCCCTTATGCCGGACCGTTCGGGTTGGGCCGACAGCTTGCGCTTGCAGGTAGAGTCGTTCGCCCGTTTCGAAAGCTCATCTCGGTTCAGGCGATTTATCGCCGAGAGGTCGTCCAATGAAACCCTTCACGCCACGTCGTCCCGGCGCCCCGTCGACCCCCGGCGCGCCCGTCGTGGCCATGGCGGCCGTCGCGTCAGCAGTGGTCATAGTCGTTGTGTTGATGGCGATGGGCATTGTCGATCTTTCCCGGTTCCGGTCGAACGAGCCGTCGACCGAAGGGCTGATTGCCGTCCCGACTCCAGCGACCGCGATTCCGGCCTACGCGAGAGTGCGGCGTGATCATCTGTGGGATCGCGCGAACAGCCGGTTGGCGATGGTCTATCTTCCGCCGAGGGCGGTTACGAAGGAGATGCTCGTAAACATCTCCGACATCCTCGGCCGCGTTCTCGATCATGAGAAAGAGCCGGGTTACGTGTTCACCGAGGCGGACTTTCTGCCCAGGGGGACTCGCGAAGGCATCGTTGCCGGCATACCTGCGGGCAAGCGAGCCATTCGCATTTCTGCGGATCAAGTTGAGGGCTTGTACGGGCTGAATGCCGGCGATCGGTTCGATCTGCTGGCGACAATGCCGATCGATACGAGCCGCAGCAATGCCCAGGCGTTCAATCTCGCCGGTCCGTATAGCCAGGAGCTGGCGCTCCAGGCGCAGCTGTCGAATTGGGATAAGCAGGCAACCGTGCGAGTGATCGTTCAAAACGCCGTGATCGTCGAGTCGATGACGACGCGTGCGGTGCCAACGCTGCAGACGACCTTGACGGAAGGTGCCGCGACGCGGACACGCCCCGTGCAGGAAGCGGTCATCGCGATCGAGCCCGACGATGTCGCGCTCCTCACCGAAGCGATGGCGGTGCAGGCAAAGCTCACGACGATTCCGCGGTCCGGTCGTCCCGACGATCCAGTCAACAGCAGGACGCCAGACAGGCGCCCGTTCAGTCCATTTGCGAGCGCCAGTGGAGGCGCGACGGCGAACGGCGGGGAGCGCCCGCAGACTGACGAGTCCGAAACGTTCAAGGTGGTCGAAACCATCATGGGACAGAGGCGGTCGCTGACCGCCGTTCCGAGGCCCTGACATGCTGGTGCAGGTCGCCTTCATGGCGTTCGTCCTGTGCGGGCTCCTGTCCCTGATCATTGACGTTGGCTACACGAGGGTTACGCGCGGGCAGATGCAGAACGCGGCCGACGCGGCGGCGCTCGAGGGGCTCAGGAAACGGGATGTCGGCGTTCGGAATCCGGTTACCGGCCAGACCATCAACGACGCATTTGCCAGCGACTGTCTCCGCCGCGCGTCGGCCAATCGCATCATCCGCTGGACGTTCGACGATAACCTCGAGCCTGCCGACGGCGATCCGGACTACCAGTTCGGGGCGGGCCCGATCCTCGACCTGACTGAAGGTGCAACGACTCTCCACGCGCTTCAGACGGTCAGTGTTCCCGACGTTCACGCCTACAAACCGGACCTGCAGCTCAATCAGTTGAACCAGGTGCACGGCGACATGGTCAGCGGCCGATTCTGCTATACGGCCGACCCTGTTCCGTCCGAAGGCGCCATTCATGAATTGCAGGATGTCGTCTGCACCGAACCGCAGCGCGGCAGCGGCTCGTACACCCGAAACGATTTCAATCCCAACTCGACGTCTCCCGGACCACCACCGGGACTCAACGAATGTCCGCTTCCGGACGAAGCTGTGCCGGCGCCATGGCCTCTTCCGGGCACCGGTTCGCTGGCGGGCGTTGACGACAGCGCCTTTCTGGTCCGGCTGCGCCGTTCGAACGAGTTCGCGGATCTCGGCGGGCAGACGGAGACCGGCGTCGGATCGAGCGGACCGTCGCTCCCGCTGACGTTTGGGAAAGCGACAAACATTCAGGCCGACGATCCCAGCGCCACCTACTCGGCTCGCCGCGACGGCCTCACGGTTCGCGCCACTGCAATTGCGGCGGTTCGGCCGGCCATGCACGTCGGGCTGCCTCAGGTCAATCCGGCCCAGCCAGGCGTGACACGGTTTGCGCTGCTGGACAACTGCGTTCAGGCACCGACGGGAGCTCCAGTTACTCTGACGGTAAGCGTCAATCCCACAACCGGTCTCATCACGCGGACCGGCGCGGGTACGGCCACATGTCCAACTGGAGGCCTCGTTGGCCGGTTTGTCCCCACCCCGGCCGCAATCAGCACCGTCGGCAACCCGCTTCCATTGGCGCCGTCGGCGATCACGTGTGTCACCGCAACGTCGCTCACCGCGCAGTTCGGCCCTGTTTTCTCGGTGATGGCTGCTGGCCCGCCGAGAATCATTGGTTTCACTCGCGTCACCTTTACGCGCGTCCCGGCATGTCCCGCGCCGGGTAGTCCATTTACGGCCACGATTACTCGACTCGCGTCCGCCGTGGCTGCCTCGAACGCAAGCGCGAGAGTGACGGGGCCGCTGCCGCTGCCTATTACGGCGACACCGACGGACGTGAGGGAATTGTTCGACAAGAACCAGGTGCGAGAGGGCCGCGTGAACTACGCGCCGGTGCTGGTCGCCGTGCTGGCCCGGTAGGGCGGACGTTCATGGCCGAATACACAAGCGACGCGGACAAGAGCCTGCGGGTGCTGATCGTCAGCGGCGATCGCGGGCTCGACGAAGAATTCCGGAGCGCGCTGTCCCGCATACCCGATCGACGGGGGTCGGTGTACTTCGTCGAGACCTATCGCGAGGCGATCGACGTGGCGCGCCGGCGGCAGCCGAACCTGATCCTCATCGACATCGACCGCCACGCGAGCGAAATCGCGACGCTCGCGAAAGACCTGCAGGCGCAGGTACCTGAATCAGCAATCGCGGGCACATTTGCGCCTGACCGTCTCGAACAGGGTCAGTCGGAAGGCGCCACGATCATCGAGCTGCTTCGCGCGCAGGTGCGGGACTTTCTGCGCCGGCCGCTTTCGACGACCGAGCTGCGCGCCGTTCTCGATCGACTCTTCTCGCGCATGCCGGGCGCCCAGTCGTCCGAGCAGGGACGGATCGCGACCTTCGTCAGCAACAAGGGAGGTGTCGGCAAGTCGACACTGTCGGTGAACGTCGCGTGCGGACTGGCGCTCAGGCATCCTGACGATGTGCTGCTCATCGACACGTCGCTGCAGATCGGGACATGCGCCATGTTGCTGGATCTCAAGCCCACGACGAGCATTGTGGACGCCATCCGTGAGCGCGACCGTCTCGACAAGACGCTCCTCAGGCACCTGACGCTGAGGCATGGCAGCGGCTTGCGTCTTCTGGCCGCGCCGTCCGATGCGCTCGAAGGCGCTGAAGTGGACGAAGAGGCCATCTCACGAATCGTCAACATGGCGCGCCGTTCGTTCCGGTACGTGGTCATCGACACGTTTCCGATGCTCGATAGCGTCCTGATGTCCATTCTGGACGTGACCGACGTCGCGTTCGTCGTCGTGCAGGGAATGGCGCCCGCGGTGGCCGGCATTGCCCGTCTGCTTCCGGTACTCGAGGGGCTCGGTCTGCCGCCTTCACGCCAGCGTTTCGTGCTGAACTACAACTACAAGCCGTTTCTCGGCAACCTGCAGCCCTCGGACATCGCCAACCGGCTGCAGCGCGCGCTCGACTACGTGGTGCCCTACGAGCGCGGGGTGCTGACGTCGATGAACACTGGCAGTCCCCACATCCTGCACAGCCGCCGTTGGGAACGCTTTGGACGCGTGGTCAACCGCATGGTCGAGGATCTCGATGTCTGGGCGGTCGATGGAGTAAGAGAGGCCGCTCCGTCGCAGGCGCCGATGGACCTTCGTCTGAAGCCGGCTGACCAGAAGGAAATGCTGTGACCATCGATCGACGCCGACTCACGCGGCTCTCTTCCGACGCGGCGGCGCGGCTGAAGACGGTCGCGGCGCGGGCGGGACGTCCGCCGACGGAGGACGTCGATACCTCGGCGCCCGTCACCAAGCCAGGAAGAGCCGATTACCTCGCCGTGAAGGCGGCCTTGCAGGAGCGGCTCCTGGACGAGATCGGCGAACGCGGGCTGCTCGAGCACGACGGCGCCGACGTCGCGGCGGCCGTGCAGGATTTCGCGGCGCGTGCGATTGCCTCGGAGGACGTGGCGCTCAACGAGGCTGAGCGCGTCCGGCTGGCCGAGGAGCTGACCGACGAGACGATTGGCATGGGGCCGCTGGCGCCGCTGCTCGCCGATCCGGCGGTCAGCGACATCCTGGTCAACGGCCCCGACAAGGTGTATGTCGAGCGGTTCGGCAAGCTCGAGCGCACGGACGTGCGCTTCCGGGATGCCGAGCATATCGTGCGCGTCATCGAGCGGATCGCGGCGCGCGTGGGCCGGCGAATCGATACCGCCTCGCCGATGGCGGATCTCCGGCTGCCGGATGGCAGCCGTGTCAACGCGACGCTGCCGCCCGTCACCATCGACGGCCCCACGATCTCCATCCGCCGTTTCGGCCGCCGGCGGCTGCGGCGCGACGACCTGCTCACGTTGGGCTCGCTGTCGCCGGAGATCCTCGAATTTCTCGTGATCGCGGTGCGGGCGCGAAAAAATATCCTGATCTCGGGCGGCACGGGCGCGGGCAAGTCGACGCTGCTCGGGGTCCTGGCGGAGGCGATCCCCGACACCGAGCGGATCGTCACGATCGAGGACACCGCCGAGCTGGCGCTCGATCAGGAGCACGTGGTGCGGATGGAGACGCGGCCGGTCAACATCGAGGGGCGCGGCCGGATTGTGGCGCGCGACCTGCTGATCAATGCCCTGCGCATGCGTCCCGATCGCATCATCGTGGGCGAGGTGCGGGGCGCCGAGGCGCTCGACATGTTGCAGGCCATGAATACGGGGCACGACGGCGGTATCGGCACGATCCACGCGAACTCGACCCGAGACGCGCTGTCGCGGCTCGAAACCATGGTGTTGATGGCGGGCACGGAGCTGCCGTCCCGGGCGGTACGAGAGCAGATCGTGTCGGCGATCCAGCTGCTCGTGCAGGTGCGCCGCTATGACGATGGCGTGCGGCGGATCGAGTCGGTGGCGGAGATCACCGGGCTCGAAGGGTCGACGCTGCAGATGCAGGAGCTGTTCACCTTCCGCCGGCGCGGGAAGCAAGGCCGCCGGGTCGTCGGGCATTTCAGCGCCACGGGCGTGATTCCGCGAATGGTGGACGAGCTGCGCGACGAAGGCGTCCAGGTGGCATCGGCGCTCTTCCACCGATCCGAGGAGCCGGACCTGTGACCGCGGTCATCGTCGTGGCCATTTGTGTGATCGCGTTCGCCTACCTGTGGCACGGGCATCGCGCCAGACGACGTGCCGATACGCGGCTTGGCGAGCTCATTGGAAAGGCCACCGGCGTCGAGCCTCGGGAAGAGCCACGGCGCGCTATACGGCCGTTCCCGCCGCGCTATCGCGCCGCCGCGCCGGCAACAGGCGTCGTGGTCGGCGGCGCACTATGGCTCATGGTCGGACTACCGTTCGAGGTGGCTGCTGCAGCGGGAGTGCTGCTCGGTGTGCTCGCGCACCTGATTGAAGACCAGGTGGCCGGTCAGAAGACCGCGTTGATCGAAGCGCAGCTGGCGGCGGCGATCTATCTCATGGTGGGATCGCTTCGGGCGGGCGCCAGCCTGCTGTCTGCGTTTGAGTCGGCTCTCGAGGAAGTGGGGGCGCCGCTCCGCCCGTATTTCCAGGAAGTCGCCGGGCGCATTCGGCTCGGCGACGACCCTCGCACCGCAGTGGGCGATCTGCAGGTGAACATTCCCCTCGAGACGTTCCGGCTGTTTGCCACTTCGCTCGTCATTCACTGGGAGGTCGGAGGCAGCCTGGCGACGACGCTGTCCACGGTGGGGCAAACGATTCGCGATCGCATCGAGTTGTCGCGGCGTGTTCGGGCGCAAGGCGTGGAATCGCATGCGTCGGTGGCAGTTGTCCTCGCGATTGCGTACGTGCTCGCGTTCCTGATGTGGCGGACGAATCCGGATCGCATGGAGGCGTTCGTCAGCACCAGCATCGGCACGGCCATCATTGCCGGGGTGATCGGCCTTCAGGCATTTGGACTGGTGTGGATGTCGAGACTGAACCGGAGCACGTTCTAAATGGGGCCGCTGCAGTGACGTTCGTCATCGTTCTCGCGATCGTGATTGCGATAGCGGTCCTCGCATATACGACGGGGCGGAGCTGGAGCGTGCGGCGCCGCGCGCTGATTCGCCTGTACGCCGTCGATGATCTCCGCCCCGCTGGTGCTGGATCGTCAACGCGAGAGACGGCGCTGGCGCGGTGGCTGGCGCGCGCCGGCTACCGCCGGCCCAACGCCCAGCCGATTTTCATCGCCGCGACCGTCGGCTGCGTAGCAATCGGCGTCGTACTGAGTCAGGTGTATCGGCTGATTCTGTTCGGCCCGCTTCTCGATGCGGTCGTGAACGTGCCCGGAAGCGCCGGCGATGTCCTCATCCTGGTTTTGCAGGGCGGACCGTGGATCGTCTTCGTCATCTGCGCGCTGTTACCGACACTCCTGGTGCGCGCAGCACGGAGGGCGCGTGTTCGAGCCATCGAGCAGGACCTGCCGTTGGCGCTGGAACTCTTCGCCACGATGGCTGAAGCGGGGTTGGGATTCGATGCCGCCCTCGCTAGAATCGTGCGCGTACAGGGCGGCGGCCGCGCGCTCGTCTCCGAGTTCGTGAACTTTCAACACGACATGCTGGCGGGAATGTCGCGCATCCAGGCGCTGCGCCAGCTTGCCCGTCGCATCGACGTCGCGTACCTCACAAGCTTCACTTCGGCGCTGATCCAGGCAGAGCAGGTAGGCGCCAGCATGGCGGAAACGCTGCAGCACCAGGCGGTCGATCTCCGCCAGCGGCGTCGCGAAAACGCCCTGCTGCGCGCGCAGGCCCTGCCCGTCAAGCTGGTCTTTCCGCTTGTCGTCTGCTTCCTGCCGGGCATCTTCGTCTCGACGTTGGCCCCCGTGCTCCTTCAGATGGTCGAGGTCGCCAACAGCGTGCTTCGGTCATCGGGGCGTTGATGCGGATTCCGGCCGCATACATGTGCATCAAGCACGGGCCACGCCCCTCGACACGGCTCGGGGCGTCCCGAGCGAAAGTCGAGGGACGGAGACACGGAGACACGGAGATTTCTTCGTACGTAGTGTCCGCCTTTAGGCGGACGAGGCGGTGGCAGGCGGGCTCGTCAAGGTGTTCCGTTTGGTCATATGGAAGAATGTCCATCCAGATGACCGCGAACCATCGGTTGAACGCCCTGTGCGCCGCATGCCTGCTGATGACCATCGGCTGCGCCACCACTTCTCCGCTCGTTCGGCAGCAGTGCTTCAACCCGGATGCCCAGCTCGCCGACGTGCTCGAGCCTTACGAGGCGCTGCGCGCGAGAGGCTGCGAAGTCGAGCGCGGGACGTCTGAGTGCGATCGGCTGCGCCGCGAGATCGAGCGACTCGCCGTCGTGTGTCCGGGACATGTTCCGGTACTCATGGCCAACGCGGTTCTCGCGTACGACGACAACCGGCCGGCCGAGGCGCAGCAGGTGCTCGATCTGATCCTCTCGCAGCCGCGTCCGTTTCCGGAGGCGGCAATCCTCAGAGCGCGCATTGCCATCGAAGAGGGGAACGTACCGTTCGCGAGGCGGCTCCTCGAGCAGCAGATCAAGCTCGTGCCCGACCAACCCGGCTTGCATGAGACTTACGCCGCGGCGTTGTACCTCGACGGGAACCTGTCAGTGGCCAGAGACGAGTTGACGATGGCGGCGGTGCTGGGCGCGCCGCGGTGGCGCATCGCATATCATCTCGGCCTCATCGAGGAGGCGTCGGGCCGCGGCGACGAGGCAAGCCGGTTGTATGCCGAAGCGCTGCAGGGCAATCCCGGGTTCGCGCCCGCAGATTCTCGTCTCAGGGCGCTTCGCGCGAGAAGAGGTCCCGGAGGCAATCCATAGTCCGGCTGAAGCCGGACACATCTCTCCGCGTTTCCGTTTCTGCGGCTCTCAATGTCATGGAAGTGACGCGGCGAGAATCAGTCGTCGATGACAGTCACCGTTTTCGAGATTGTCGCCGATTGCCCGCGCTCGTTCCGGACCGTCAGTGTCACCGTAAAGGTCCTTGCCGACGTGAAACGGTGAGTGGTCATCATCCCGGAACCGCCGGAGCCGTCGCCGAAATCCCATGAAAAGCTTCCGTCGGCCAGCGTCGAGGACGAGGCGTTGAAGAAGACCGTGTCGCCGGTGCGCGGATCGGTTGGAGAGAAGACGAAGTTGGCCGTGCCTGCCGGCAGTGTCGTCGAAACGGTGAGTTGTCGAGTCGTCGCGGCCGTCAGTCCGGCTTCAGTGGTCACGCGAAGTGTCACCGCGAATGTTCCTCCACGCGTGTACCGGTGCGTGATCGGAGCGCCGGTCCCCGTCGTCCCGTCGCCGAAATCCCAGGAGAATGCAGCGCCCTGAGCGGCGCCTCCAGGACCGGGCACAAGGGCGACGGTGAAAACGACATCCTGATTGACGGACGGGGTGGTCGGAGAGAAGTTGAAGTTTGCTACCTGGGGCGGCAGCGCGGTCGACACGTTGATCGTCCTCGAGGAAGTAGATGACTGCCTCGAGTCGCTCGTCACCGTCAGCACGATGGTAAATGTACCGCCGCGCACGTACCGGTGCGTCGTCGTCACGCCCGAACCGCTCTGCCCGTCGCCGAAATCCCACACAAAGGTGCCGTTGCTCACGCTCGATGCCGACGCATTGAACGACACGTCCTGGTTGATCGTCGGATTGGTGGGCGAGAACGTAAAGCGAGCCACCGTCGCCACGGTGCTCGGGAAATCATCGACCGTGAACGACACGGACGTCGGCGAGTCGTGAAAGAGCGTGACGTTCTTTTCCGACGAGAGCGCGCCGGTTCTCGTGTCTCGCGCGGTGAACGTCACGTCGGCGCGTGGGGTCGGCGCGGTGCCGTTGACAAAGATGTTGGCGTTGGACTCCGGTAGCTCGAGGCTGAATGACTGTGTCTGTCCGGCGTCTACCGAACCGATGGCCCTGCCGTTGACGAGCGCCTGGATCGTATTGGCAGTCCGGTTGACGATGATGACGGGAAAGTCGGATTCGTAGCGGCCCGTACAGGCTGACGCCATTGCGGCGACAAGAACAACCGTGCCGACGTGGACGCCGACTCGCAACGTCACCGTTTCACCTATCTCGTCGCCTTCAGGTCGGCGTACGCCTGGCGCACGAATCGCTCGCCCGTGGTGCCCGGCTGCTGAATCTTTGCGTCGAGGTCGGCGTTGACCTTTGCGGCCACCACTTCGTCCTCGCTCTTCCCCTGAGCGACCAGTGCAGCCACGCGGTCGCGCACGGCAATGGAGACGTCACGGTGCGCGACGACCGCGTTGCGATCGACCGTCGGTCCGTGGCCCGGGATGATCTTCGTGTTGGGGCCGGCGTGCCCGATGACGGTTCCCAACCCGTCGATGAGCCCCTGCAGCGACCCGCCGTTGTTCCGATCCACGTTGGGATACTGGATGGCACGGTAGAAGTCGCCGGTCATGATGATGTCGAGACCGGGGAAGTAGACCATCGTGTCGCCATCGGTATGGGCTCGGGGGATGGCGATGAGCTGCACTTCCTCGCCGTTCATGTGGAGGGTGAGCTTGTCGCGATAGGTCTGCTTCGGCAGGCCGACAGCAGCCATCGGCACGCCAGGCTGCCCGTTCGCCTGCGGGTTCGGGTGTGCCAGCCGGAAGCGCAACTCCTCGCGCGAGATGATCGTGGCGCCCATCTTGCCGAAGTTCTCGTCGCCGCCTGTGTGGTCGCCGTGCACGTGCGTGTTCACGATGAACTTGATCGGCTGCGGAGTGAGCTGCTTCACCGCGGCGGCGATCTTGTCGCTCAGCGGCGCAAATTGCGTGTCAACCATGAAGACACCGTCAGGCCCGATCAGGACGCCAATGGTCCCTCCCTGGCCCTCGAGCGTGTAGAACTTGTCGGTGATCTTCGTGGCTTTGATTTCAACCTTGCTGAAATCGGGCGCGCCCTGCGCAAAGGCGAGCGTCGCACCGAGCGCGAGAATGGCGACAGTGAACGCGGCGCGAAGCGATGTCATGGCCTGCTGCTCCTTTGTAAGAGGCGTGTGGGGCGCAGGTTACCTCAGGTCTGGCGGCCCGGCAACCGCATGAAGCCTGCGAGCGAAGGCCGAGCGTAAGATCCGGCCGTTGAAGCACTTGCGAGTCACTGTCGCCGACCCCCCGGTATTATGCCCTCCTGCATGAGGCGCCGCGCCGAGAAACGTGACTGGACGGAGGCATTCCGTCCGACAATCAGAATGATGGGCACGAAGTGGGGCGCGGCATTGGATTATGGCCGCGACTCTTTGCAGCGCGGCCGGCGCCGATCAACAGGACGCAGAGATCACGCTGCAACTGACCCGTACGCCCGGCGCGATGCGCTCGGGCGATGTAGTGCTCGTCTCAGCCCAGGCTTCGGCGTCCTTGACGACAGTGGAAGGGAGTGTATTCGGACGCCCTGTGGCGTTCTGGGCTGGCGCCGACGAGCGCCAGTGGTATGCGCTGATCGGGATCGACGTCGCGGCTCGTCCGGGAACCTACGACCTCGAAGTGCGCGCAATGAGCGCGAGCGGGAATACCCACACGCGAATGTCTCTGCTGGTGGAAGACCGAAAGGTCGAGACCCGCCGGATCCGTGTGGCGGAGCGCTTCGCCAATCCGCCACAGGCGGAGGTGCCGCGAATTCTGCGTGAAGCCGAGCGTCTTGCGAACGTCCTGGGACATTCGCAGCCAACCCGATTCTGGCGGGGCGGCTTTGCCGCACCAGTGCCGGGAGCGTCAACGAGCAGCTTTGGACGCGTCACGGTATTGAACGGCGTGCGTGGCGGCCCGCATCGCGGAGTGGACTTTCAAGCCGCGGAAGGCACGCCGGTTCTGGCTCCGAACGCCGGTGTGGTCGTGCTCGCGGACGAGCTGTACTTCACCGGCAACACGGTGGTCGTTGACCACGGCGCCGGACTGCTGTCGCTGATGGCCCACCTGTCCCGAATCGACGTCGAGGAGGGACGATACGTCTCCGCAGGCGAGCTGCTAGGGCAATCGGGATCCACCGGCCGCGTCACAGGCCCACACCTGCACTGGGCCATGCGTCTCGGCGGCGCCAACATCGACCCGCTCTCGCTCATCTCCGCACTGCGGCAATTCAACTGACGCGTCGGGTCCGGCTGAAGCCGGACACCAATCTGACGGAAACTTCAGAAACTTTTCAGGTGCCATGGCACGTCGGGCCGGGATATCGTGCGGCAACTCTCCAGGCGCGGGGCGCGCTCGAATTGGTACATGTGGCATTTTTCCGGAAGGAGTGTCTTACATGCGTCTTTGTCTCATCACGCTGACGTTGTTATCGACTTCGATGATTCTCCCCGCGGCCGCGCAGGCACCCGCAAGTGATGAAGCGAGCGTCGCTGCCGCCGTGAAAACGTTCCATAGCGCCTACGCTGCGGGGAACGCGGCGCAAGTGATGCAGTTCATCGCTGAAGACGCAATGATGATGGAGGCCGGAAGCATCGAAACACGAGCACAGTACGAGAAGGACCACTTGCCGGCGGATATCGCCTTCGAGAAGGAGGTCAGCGCGAAGCGCACGCCGGTTCGCGTTGTCGTCCGCGGCGACACCGCCTGGGTGACCACGTCGGCCGACTTCGTCGGCACGTTTCAAGGCAAGCCGGTCGATTTTCAGGGCCTGGAATTGATGGTGCTGAGCCGAGAGCCCGCGGGCTGGCGCATTCGCGCCATTCATTGGTCGTCTCGCAATCGCCGGCCGCCACCGCCGAAGTAGCGTAGCAAGGCTTGTACGCTATGAAACCTCAAACGTCAGCGTGGTCCAGGTGCTTTCCCAGTCGATCTCCGCCTCGGTCACACGCTCCATCAAAATCGTGTGGAGCCGCCACTGTCCGCGGCTCACGGGAACAGTTACGCGCCCCTCGGCGTCCGTCGTCCCGACGACACGCGTTTTGAAGCCCTCGGCTGTCGACGCGGCCGTCAGTTGAAGATCTGCCGCAGGTTTTCCACGGAACAGCACACGCACCGGCAGCATTTCTCCAGACTGGAGTCGATACGGATCCTTCTCCGGAATGATTTCGAGCGCCAAGCCAGCGACGGACCTGTAACCGTCGCCGGGTGTGCCTGTCGCGAGGACCGCCTTTGCGTACATGGAGTAGCGCTCGCGTCCGGGCGCACCCGACTCGCCTCGCGCAGCCCTCGCCCGGACGATGTGGCCGAGGCCCTCTTCCTCGAGGTACTTCTCGAAAGAGTCCGGTTTCATTTGCTCGACGGCGGGAGGATTCAACGCGGTCACGATGATATGGCTCGATGTCGGAACGACGGTCGACGCGACAAGGCGCTTGCCGTCCTCCTTCAGGCCACCGAGCGTGATCGCACCTCGTTCGGTCCGGATCGTTGGTTCCTGGAGCCGCTTCAGGATCGCTGCGCTTTCGGGAAAGCCGTCTCCGCTGTGGAACCCGATCGTGAGGGTTTCGCCCGCGGTAACCCTGAACGCCTGGGGAAGAATGAACGTGTAGTGGGCCGCGGCTTCGGTCGCCCCGAGCGCGACGAGAAAGATCAGGACGAGCGGTGTACGGACTCGCATATGCATCCTCAATTCATCAGAAACCGAACGGTGGCCAGCACGTTGAACGGTTGTCCCGGATAGAGCTGACGATTGCCGAGCGACGACGCGAAGTACTCTCTGTCCGTGAGATTCGTGAGGTTGATTCCGTACTGGACGGGGCCACGTCTGTAAGAGGCGCCCACATCGAGGATGTTGTAGCCGTTGAATCCGACTGTATTCGTGTCGTTGATGAACTGATCCGACACAATCCGGGCGCCGGCCGTCAGTGTCAGCCCATTCGCCCACGAGTACGTCGTCGACACTGTCACCGTGTGCTCGGGCGCCCGACGCGGTATCTTCCCGGAAAGATTCGCGCCGGCATTGGTGAAGTAGTCGAGGAAGATCGCTTTGGTGAAGCCGTAGCCGAGATCGACGCCGAGCGCAGATGTCAGCCGTCCGTGCAGCTCGGTCTCGAAACCGCGGGACCGGATCCTGCCGATCTGGTCGAACATCCCGCCTCCGATGGAACGTGCGACATTGCGCTTCACCACGTGGAAGACTGCGGACGCAAGCTCGAGACGATTGCCGATCATGCGCAGGCGCTGTCCGATCTCGAACAACTCGCCTTCCTCGGGCTTCAGCGGTGAGCCATCAGCCTGGATGTTGAAGTTGGGTCTGAATGCCGTGGAGTTCTGCACGTAGAGGTCGACCATTGCGCTCGGCTGATAGACGATGCCTGCGCGATACGTGAACTTCTCGGACTCGCCGCTTGGTGACCGGTCCGTCGGTTTCGACCCCGTTGGTCATCGGGTTGTTGTGGTTGCTGCGACGAAGGATGTCGTACCGGCCGCCGACTACGAGCTTCAGCTGCGGCAGCACCGTGACCGTGTCCTGAAAGAAGAAACCGCTCGTCCGCTGGGTAGAGTAGTCGATCCTCGTGACAGGGGAGTCGCCCAGATTTCTGTCGACGTGCGTCTCGACGGGATCGTACAGATCCAGTGGCGTGGTATTGAAATTTGCCGCGGCTCTGCGATCCGTGAAGCTGTCGGAGTCCTGGTAGTCCCACCCGGCGAGGAAATTGTGATCGAGTCCAAGCCGCCGCTGGCCCGTGAACTCCGCCTGATTCATCCATGGACGACTGTGGTGTTTGAAATACAGGAATCCTCTGTTGACTCGACTCGGCGGTGTCACGTCGAGGAACTCGGCTAACCAGTAATCGTCCTCAAAGTGCCGGTATCCAACCGTGTTTCTGAAGGCCAGCGCCTGGCCGAAGGTCTGCGAATAACTGATGCGGAGGTTGTTGTCGGTGCCGAGGCCGTAGTCCTGAGGCGTGTTGTACCGGGAGTCGCGCGGGACCTTGGGAATGAAATCGCTGCCGTCGCCCTGAACCGCCCGCGAAATGGGGTCTCCAATTGCGCTGCGCTCCGGGTCGGGCGTAAAGCCCGCGACGAGCGGGACGAGCGGAATGCCGCTGTCGCCGCTCACCCGGTTTCGATCGTACATGTGGCGCACGTCGAGCTGTCCGGCGTTGGAGACGCGCCACATGATGGATGGCGTCACGTTGAACCGTTTTGATGGATCGTGCCTGAAGTTCGTCGCTGATTCGCCACCGATGTCCAGGCGATAGAACAGGCGATTGCTGTCGCGCACCCGGCCTCCGGCGCCCAGTGAGCCACGGTAGGTGTCCCACCTCCCGGCGGTAGCCGAGAAATCGTACGTCGGCGCCGCCTGGGGCTTCTTGAGTACCAGGTTGACCGCGGCTCCGATGGCGTCACCGCCATAAAGAACCGACGCGGGTCCTTTGAGCACTTCGAGCCGATCCACGTTGGCCAACTGTGTGCTGACTCGATTTCCCTCGTTCCTGATCCCGTCCACCATCTGCACGCTGTCGGAGAACCCGCGAAAGCTGAAGTACTGGTAGACACCGTACTGGTTGTACGCCGCGACGCTCGCCACATGCTGCAGCGCCGTGACGAGATCGTTGATGGCGCGCGACTGGAGGTAGTCGGCTGTGAGCGTGCTGACCGTGAGCGGTTGATCGCGGAGAGGTGAGTTGATCCGCCCAATCGTCGGCACCGTCGCGACAGCTTGCACCTTCACATCCTCCTGGAAGGGAGCGATGGCAAGGGCTGCGTCGACCGTGCGAGTGTCACCACTGAGCGCGACCGTCTCCGTGAACAGGCTGAAACCCGGCGCGGCAATCTCCAGACGATATTCGCCTGTCGCCAGCCCTTCGAAGGCGAACGTTCCGTCGTTGCGGGTGATCCCGGTCTGCTGCTCGCCCGACGGAAAAATCAAAACAACCGGGGCTCCGACGACCACTCCACGGTCCGAATCGGTGGTTCGGACCACGATCGAAGCGTTTTGAGCGCCCGCCGAAACGACGCTTGCGAAGAGCGCCACCACCGCAAAGGAAATACGAATAGAAGTCATGGCAGCCTCACGGTGCAAAAGTAAAATCGAGCGAATCGAATTCGGCCGTGACGCTACAACGGCGGGTTGGAGCCCACAACTTAAGTTTTCCTGAACGCGTTGTCAGGGTTCTGACGAAATCTTCAGAATTACTTAAGTTGAAACGTGTGGCCCCGTTACGTACGGTGTATCGCGCTTTGAATACATGAAGTCGCTGCTGTCGCTTTGGATCTTCGACTGGCGCAAGCTGCTGGCGTACTCGCACCGGTGGCTCGGGATTGCGGGATGCGTGCTGTTTGTCGCCTGGTTCGTGTCGGGCGTCGTCATGATGTACGCGCGGATGCCCGGCCTGGCCAACGAGGAGCGGCTGGCCCGCGCGCCTGCTCTCGATCTCTCACGTATCACACTGTCGCCGGCAGAAGCGGCGGCCCAAATCGGGCTGGACGTCGATCGCGTCCAGGTTGGGATGCTCCAGGGCCGCCCCGTGTACCGTTTCGGCGGCCGCGAGCAGACCATCGTCTTTGCCGATACCGGCGAGCTCTTCGACGGTATCACCAGGAGCGAGGCGGAGGAGATCGCACGCCGGTACGCACCTGGCCACACGGGCGCGTTGCGACACGCGACGGTCATCACGGCCACCGATCCGGACCAGTGGACGATTCAGGCGCGGGCGCGAATGCCGATGCACCGGTTCGACCTCGGCGATCCGGACGACACCCATCTCTATGTGTCCGAGGTGACAGGAGACGTCGTTCTACGAACCACGCGCGCCGAGCGGTTCTGGGGCTATCTGGGTCCTGTCTTTCATTGGGTGTACTTCACGCCGCTGCGGAAGAACGGAGCGCTGTGGACAGAGTTCATCATCTGGTCCTCGCTGATTGGCTGCGTGATGTGCATCACCGGCATCGTGTGGGGATTCTGGCGTTATTCACCGCGGAAGCGGTTCCGGCTCAAGCGTGTTCCCACCACGTCGCCGTATGCGGGTTGGATGAAGTGGCACCACGTCGCGGGACTGATCTTCGGCCTCGTCACGTTGACGTGGACTTACAGCGGTCTGCTGTCGATGGGACCCTTCAACTGGTTCCGATCCGCGCCGGCGGGTCGCGCCGAACGTGAGGCATCGACGGGCGGTCCACTCAAGGCAGAGTTGTTAACGATCGAGAGCATGAAAGCGGCCGTTGCTGCCGTCGAGCCGATGTTTACGCTGAAGGAGCTCGAGTCGATGCAGTTCCGTGGCGAGCCGTTCTGGATTGCCCGCCGGGCGCCGACCGAGGAGCAGGCGGTGCTCTGGATGCGTGAAGGCCTTCTGCCTCGGGCGCCGCGTCCACGTCTTGAACACCACTACGTATCGGTGGTTCACCCCGAGCGAGGCGCCGTCACCTCGTTCGGCAGGGAAGCGATGCCAGAGATCGCCAAGGCGGCGATGCCTGGTGTCCCGATGCAGGACGCGGTGTGGCTGCAGGAATACGATGGCTACTATTACGACCCGCGCGGGTCACGACCGCTGCCGGTGCTGCGCGTACGTTACGCGGACGAGCACGCAACATGGCTCTATCTCGATCCGGAGCAGGGAGGCATCGTCCAGCGATCTACCAGCGTGAGCCGCCTTCGTCGCTGGCTCTATCAGGGTCTTCACAGTCTCGACTTCCCGTTCCTCTACTTCCATCGTCCCCTGTGGGACATCGTCGTGATCGTGCTGAGTATTGGCGGCACCGTCTTGAGCTTCACGACCATGCTGCCCGCGTGGCGCCGGCTGAAGCGCCATGGCCGCGCACTGGGCGCATGGCGGCCCCAGCGCTTTGCAGCCTCGCTCGCGGTTCCCAAGCGAGCGGAGTGAATCTCTGACAAGCCGAGGGGACGTAGTCTCCGGCTTCAGCCGGACTCGCGACGTGGAGGCAACAGCGTGAACCGAAGGTGTTCGCGACCGGACCTTTCCGTGGTCCGGCCGCGGAATGCCGCTGCGCGTGCTACCGCTGCGGCTGGGTGCCGGTCGTCGGCGCTGCCTGTTCGTGCGCCATATCGAAGAATGAGCTGCCGGCGAACATTTCACGCCCATTCGACGGCGTGATGGACTTCGCGCTCACCTTCTTGGTGCCGTTTTTCGCCATCCAGCCATCGACGCGCACTTGTTCGCCCACTTTCAACTGGTTGCGGTTCCAACCGCTGCGGTTCAGCTCTGACATTCCGCCGAGCTCGATGGTCCACTGACCTTCGGTCCCTTTCTCGTCCTTGCCCTTGATCTCGACCATGGAATGCGGTTCTCGCCATTCGAACTTGGTCACGGTACCGTTGATTGTGACCGGACGCTTCCAGTCGAACTCCGCGTCGAAAGGATGATGCGCAATCACCGAACTCGCGCTGATGCCCAGCAGTAGCGCGATTCCGGCCAGTACTTGTTTCATGGATGCACCTCCGCCATAGAAATTGCGTTGCAATGGCCGCTCCATTTCTGACAGGCAGTTCAGAAACTCTTCAGGTGCGGCATGATGCTGAGTCACGATATCGTCCCGGAACACATCTGAGGTGGTTCATGAAACTCCTTCGCAGAGTTCTGATTCTGGCCCACCGGTATCTCGGCATCGGGATCGGCCTGCTGGTCATCATGTGGTTCGCCACCGGCGTCGTGATGATGTATGCGGGCGGGATGCCGCGGCTGACGCCGCAGCTGCGAATTGATCGCCTGTCGGCGCTCGATCTCGCTCGCGTCCGGCTGACGCCCGCTGAAGCTGCGGAACGTGCCGATGCGTCACCCGGCCGAACTGCTGCTCTCGATCATGGATCGCCCAGCGTATCGCTTTGGAGGCACCACGGTGTTCGCTGATAACCGCGTCGGCGACATGTTCGACACCGTGTCTGGCTTTGGCAACGTGCCGAGCGGCGACTATATCGTCGTCGATCTGTCAGGCCGTGTCTTCGTCGATCGCAATCGCCGCCACCGCGTCAACCTGCGGCTGGAGAATCTGTTCGACGAGGTGTATGCGACCCGACACGGCCGCGGTTTCGGAGATTTCTCCACGACACCGTTCCTCGTGCACGCACTGGGGGTGCCGCGAACGTTCCATATGTCGTACAGCTTTTCGGTACCAGAGTGATCCGGCCGGAGGCCTGAAGGCCTCCGGCTACCTTTCGTTCCAGGTTTATTGGTCCTCGTACGTAGTGTCCGGCTTTAGCCGGACCTGGACGTATTGTTTCAACGCTTCGTGGTCCGTTTTCGCCCGACTTGCACCATAATGTGCCCCTGCTGATCGGGCGTCTCCCCAGGAAGGTCGTCGTCATTACGTAGGGCGGGTCGTTACGGCCCGCCTGACCACAGGAGGACGAATTATGGCGAAGCGATTGTGGCTGTTCGTGAGCCTCGCGGCGCTGATGGGCGGGTCGACCGCCGCGCAGGATGTACAGAGTGTCCTGCAGCGCGCCGCGGCCGCGATGGGCGTCACCAACATGAAATCCATCCAGTACACCGGAACCGGCTGGCAGGGGATGGTCGGACAGAATGTCGCCCCGGATCAGGACTGGCCGCGAGTAGACCTGACGACCTATACGCGGACGATTGACTTCGACACGATGTCGTCGAAGGAGGAATACACCCGCGCGCAGGGGAACAATCCCCCGAGAGGCGGAGGCGCCGGGTTTCCGTTTCTGACACCACAGCGGGTGACCGCTCTCGTCAGCGGCAACTACGCGTGGACGCTGAACGCACAGGGTCAGCCGGTTGCGCAGCCGGCTGCCGCCGAGCTCCGGCGCCTCGAGATCTTCCTGACGCCGTGGGGATTCCTGAAGGGCGCGATGGCGCCAGGCGCGAACCCGACGATGGTCGCGCGAAACGAGTACGGCGGCCGTGTGACGGTCGTCTCATACGTTGCCTTCGGGAAGTACCGCGTGAACGGCGTAATCAACCAGGACAATCTCGTCCAGCGAGTGCAGACCTGGGTTCCCAATCCGGTGGTCGGGGACTTGTACTACGAGAACGTCTACACGAACTATCGGGACGTCGGCGGCATCAAGGTCCCGCGCTTCCACCAGCACCAGGACTACGACGACGGCGGCAGCGTGCCGAACCCGAGCGGTGGTGATCACGCATTCGGTCTCGAGACTGTCTCTGAGGTTCGGCTGAACGTCGCCGACGCAGCGCTGACCGTTCCGAATGAGGTGCGCAGCGCGAAAATCGATCCAGTGCGTGTGCAATCACAGAAGCTGGGTGAGGGTCTGTGGCTGCTCGCCGGGGGTTCACACAACAGTGTCGCAGTGGAATTCCGCGATCACGTAGCCGTTATCGAGGCGCCGCTCAACGAAGAACGTTCGGTCGCGGTCATAGGCGAAGTCTCCAAGCTCATTCCCAACAAGCCGATCAAGTACGTCGTCAACACGCATCATCACTGGGACCACCTGGGTGGAATCCGGACGTACGTTCACGAGGGTGCCACGGTACTCACGCATGAGGGGAACCGCCCCTACTACCAGGAAGTCCTGCGTGCGCGACCGTGGGTGCTGGAGCCCGACCGGTTTTCGTTGAACCCTCCGGAGGAGTGGTCGGAGGGCTACATCTTCGAGACGGTGCGGGAGAAATTCATCCTCGGCGACGATACGAGAACGATCGAACTGCACAGCGTCGCAGGTCTGGCCCATGCGCTGGGCATGCTGATCGTGTACATCCCGAAGGAGAAGATCGTCGTCCAGGCCGATCTCTATAATCCTCAGGCGACGGCTCTCAACGCGAGTAACAGGACCTTTTATCAGAACCTGCAGCGCTTGAAGCTGGACGTCGCGACCATCGTGGGGATTCACGGAAATCCGGGACCGATGGCCCCGTTCGTTCAGTTGATGAGCAAGGCGCAATAGAGTTAGAAACCTGCCGTTCACCCTTCCGGGTTCTCCCTTCTCGGTTCGCGTTCAGGTTCAGACCGAACGTGAACACGAACTGAGAAGGAAGAACTGAGAAGCGTGAACGACGTTACAATCTTCACGACGCCCAGGAGGCTTGCCATGTCGAGCAGCTCCAGGCATCCACCGATATGCGTTGGCGGCGGTCCTCGTGGTTGGATTGGCTGCTGTCTATTCGCAGCTTGGGTCGAGCGGCTCATTGGCCGCGGGCGACTCGCTGCTGGACGGCAGGGTGGCGTCCTCAAACGGGCAGCCGCTGGCTGGCGTCCCGGTCAGGGCCCATCGTGTTGACAGCAACGTAGCGGTCACGGTCTATACGAACCGCCAGGGAGAGTATGCGTTTCCCGGCTGGTCCGACCTCTCGCCAGGCTCCTATCGGCTCGCGATCGATCTTCCCGATTTCGATTCTGCGACACGCGATGTGATGCTGCCGGACGCGAAATCAACGCGCGTCGATTTCGCCCTGCGTGCGCGGCGGCCGACGATTGCCGACGCGACCGCAGCCGACATCGTTGCGGCGCTGCCGGGCACCGACGAGCAGAAGCACCTGCTCATTCAGTGCGACAACTGTCATTCGCTGCAGTTCGCGCTGCGGACCGGACGAACGAAGGAAGGATGGACGCAGATCGTCAGGCGGATGGCGGGCGAGCGGGCCGTCTCACGCGAAACCCCCGGCACGCGCGCCTTCGGCCAGAAGAAGTACGTCGAGCCGCTGGCTGAGTACCTCGCGTCGATTCGCGGACCTGGCTCGTCTGGCGAGCTCCCGTTCCAGCTTCGGCCCAGGCCGACCGGCGAGGCATCCGCGCGGCTGGTCATCACCGAGTACGACATCCCGCGAGGCGGTCATCGGGATCTCAGCATCATTCGCGGCGATAAGCGATTTGTCTGGCCCCACGACATCCTGCTCGATCCCAAGGGGCCGTACGCCTATTACACGGATCACTTCAGCTTCAATCTGGGGCGTCTCGATCGGCGAACCGGGGAAGTCAAAGAATTCCCGTACGACCTTCTCTCCGGAATGGGCAGGGATGGAATGGGCGTGGTCACTGAGGGACAGCTTCGTGCGGGCAACCCCGGCGGCGGCTCGCACGACATGGCCTTTGACCCCGACGGGAACGTGGTGTTCGGCATGGGGGGCGGCACCGTCCGATTCAATCCAGCGACGGGAACATTTACGCCGTGGGCGTCTGGCAGCAACATGTTCGGGATCGATCCAGCGGGCAAGGTGTGGTACCTCGACAAGGGTTTGCACGCACTCGACATGAAGAGCGGCGAGGTGCGCCACTACACCGTTCCTCGCCGACACCGACGACGACACGTACGACATGGAAACGGACGCGCGCGGCCGCTCGATCATGAACTTGTGGCGTCTGGGCAAGTTCGGCCTGTTCGATCCGGCCTCGGATCGGTTCACGGCGTATCCGACGCCAACGCCCGGCTCGGGGCCGCGTCGGGGCGAAATGGATGCGAAGGGCCGCGCGTGGGCGACGCTGTACTGGGCCGGCCGCGTTGCGCGTTTCGATCCGGATACGGGCGAAATCGAGGAATACCCGGTGATCCCGGGGAGCAAACCCTATACGCCGCCGTTCCCGTCGCCCTACAGCCTCGCAGTGGACGACAAGAACCAGATCGTCTGGACCAATGATTTCAACAGCAGCCGTATCTATCGCCTGGATATGAACACAGGGCAATCCACGGAATTCCTGATGCCCTCGCCGTATGAAGTGCGTGACCTGACCGTAGACGAGGGGGCCGAGCGTCCGACCGTCTGGATCCCCGTCTACCGTCCGCCGTCACGAATGGTGAAAGTGCAGGTACAATAGCTCCACCTTTTTGCTGGAGGAACACGCCATGCGGTTCGTTGTTCCCGTGTCGCTTGCCCTGGTCGTTACCGCCGCCGCAATACCCATGCAGGCGGGCCAATCGGCGCCGGTTCCGGCGTCGGTCACCTTCACAAGAGACGTCGCACCGATTCTTCAGAGGAACTGCCAGGCGTGCCATCGCCCGGGCAGCATCGCGCCGATGCCGCTGCTGAACTACGAGCAGGCGCGCCCCTGGGCGAGGTCGATCAAGGAGCAGGTGATCCTGCGGCAGATGCCGCCCTGGTACATCGACAAGAACGTGGGCGTCCAGCACTTCAGCAACGATCGCTCACTCACTGAACGCGAAATCGACATCATCGCGAAGTGGGTAGATGCTGGAGCGCCGCAAGGAAATCCCGCCGACATGCCGCCGCCACGTCAGTTCCCTGCTGCAGAGACGTGGCAGATCGGCGAACCGGATGTCATCGTCAGCTTGCCGAAAGATTACGTCGTCAAGGCCAAGGTTCCAGACCAGTGGCCCGACATTCTGGTCGATCCCGGTCTCAAGGAAGACCGCTACATCCAGGGTGTGCAGATCATCCCGACAAAGGGCTATACAGTCATCCACCATATCCGCACGTCGATCGTCGAACCGAACGACGCCGGTCGCGGCAGCGGCCGGCTCGACGACGCCGATCGGCCGCTCGAGGTGGGAGAGCAGGGAGTGTTCCTCAACGAGTACGCGATCGGCAAACAGGGCGACGTGTTCCCTGAGGGGTCAGGCCGGCTGATCAAAGCAGGCACGAAGATCAACTTCCAGCTCCACCTCCATGCCACGGGCAAAGACGACACGCCGGCTAATGTGGCCCTTGGCCTGAAATTCCACCCGCGCGGCTACGTCCCGAAGCACGTGATCTCGTCAACGACGGTGAGCGCACCGCAGGTCGACCTGCGTCCGCACACCGACAACATCCGTTCCGATGGGTACATGATGCTGCCGCAGGCGGCACGGCTGCTGTCGTTCCAGCCCCACATGCACAACCGCGGCAAGGCCGAGTGCCTCGAGGCGATTTATCCGAGCGGCAGGGTCGAGACGCTGTCGTGCGCGAAGTTCCGGTTCAACTGGCACATCAATTACGTGTACGCAGATGACGCCGCGCCGCTGCTGCCGAAAGGCACGGTGCTGCACGCGATCATGTGGCACGACAACACCGCCAAGAATCCGTTCAACCCTGATCCGGATGCCCAGATTACGTACGGGCAGCGGACAGTCGACGAAATGTCGTCGGCGTGGCTGAGCTGGTACTACATGTCCGACGAGGATTACAAACAAGAGGTCGAAGCCCGCCGCGCGCGGCGCGCCGTCGTCACCACGTCGTCGAACTAGCCAAGGGCGCTGCACTTGATATCGCGACAGGAGAATTGCGCTTGAGGTTGGAGGTGAAGTCGCTGCTGGCGATCGTTTCGTCCGTGCTTGTGCTCGCGGCAGCGGGCCACGCACCTGTCGATGCGCAGACCTACGCGCGGGGTCAGGACATCAGCCCGACGTTCGACGGCTGGGAACAGAATCCTGACGGGACATATTCGCTGTACTTCGGCTACTTCAATCGAAACGCGGACGAGGAGATTGACGTACCGATCGGCTCGGAGAACAGCTTCGATCTAGGCGGCGATCGCGGCCAGCCGACACACTTCTATTCGTCGCGCAAATGGTGGGTGTTCAAGACCGTCGTCCCGGCGGATTGGCCCAAGGATCGCCGGCTCGTCTGGACTTTGACGACGAACGGGAAGACCAATCAGGCCAAGGGATGGTTGCAGCCGGAATGGGAAGTGGACACCGACCTCATTTCGAAGAACGGCGCGCGCGATCCTTCGCTGATGACCAACGGCACCAATGCGCTGGACCAGGATCATGACAATCGCGCGCCGTCGATCACCGTGTCTGCCGCTCAAACGATCAGGGTGTCGGACACGCTGACGCTGACAGCAACGGCGACCGATGACGGGCGGCCCCAGCCAATCCCGGATCCGGAAGGCCAACTACAGCAGGGTGTGCGCGTCCGGTGGATCGTTTACCGCGGAATGGGCAAGGTCCGCTTCGAGCCCGACATCATGACCGGGCGCGTCTACGGAAAACCGGCCACGCTGGCATCACGAGTCAACTTTGCCGCTCCTGGCGCGTACCGGCTACGCGCGATCGCGAGCGATGGCCAGGCGTTTTCAACCCACGACGTCGACATCGTCGTAAAGTAGGCCGGGTCCTTTTGGACCCGGCGCGCTACACCCCCGCGTCTTCTCCTCCCGGCTCCTCCGCATCGCTCGTCGCCTTCGCTTGCCGGCGCGGGTCTTCGTTGAGCAAGAGCGCACGATAGAGGCCGAGGAGGACGAGGTCGGGCATCACCTGGTCGAACAGGTTCTCGCGCTCGAACAGGCGCACGAACCCGCCGGTGCCGATGATTGCCGGTGACGCGCCTGCAAATGTTTGCAGACGGATTTCACGTGTGAGCTCTCGCACCATCGCGCGATTGCCGAAATAGAGTCCCGACTGGATGCTCTCGACGGTCGAACGGCCGATGAGCTCCGACGGCTGCACGATTTCGACGGTGGGGAGGCGTGCAGTGTTCTTTTCCAGCGCCTCCATCGCTATCCGCAGGCCCGGCAGGATGATGCCGCCGAGGTAGTCGCGAGTTGCCGTCACCACGTCGACCGTCGTCGCAGTTCCGAAGTCGATCACGATCAGGTTGCGCCCTGGGTAGACGTGAACGGCGCCTATGGCGTTCGCAATTCGATCCGAACCTACCTCGAGCGGATTCCGATACCGAATCCTGAGTCCGGTCTTCGCCCCGGGCTGCAAGACGAAAGGTTCGACCTGGAAATACTTGCGACAGCAGCTCCGGAGCGAATAGAGGCTCTCCGGCATCACCGAGCAGATCGCAATCTGGTGAATGTGCGACGGATCGGCGCCGTTCTCCCGGAGCACACTGCGCAGAAAAAGGCCAAGCTCGTCTGACGACGCGCGCGGCCGCGACGCCTTGCGGAACCGCATCGTCAGCTCTTGGCCGTCGAAGACGCCGCCGAAAATCTGACTGTTACCGACGTCGAGCGTCAGAATCATTTCGCGAGTACGTTGTCGATCAGACGAACCGTACCCAGGCGTACCGCGGCGAGCCTGCGCCCATCCCGATCCTCCACGTAATCCACGGCAAAGCCGGATTCGCGGAGATCGTGAGCGGCAGCCTGCGCACTGGGCGCAGACGACAGCACCCTGTACAGCAGCGGTGCACGACGGCGGTCCGCTCGCGAGAGCCGGCTGTTTCGTGAGCTGTATGCCAATCCGTCCGATTCGCGGACGGTCGGGCAGGCGACGATGGTGGTGGGTAAAAAGAAGGCACGAGACATCTGCCGTACGAGCAGTCAGCTGCTGCCAGTCCTTCTCGCCGAAATAGGCGCGATCTGCGGACGCAATCTGAAGGAGCTTGAGGACCACAGTGAGGACGCCTTCGAAATGCCCGGGCCGCGCGGAGCCTTCGAGACGCGTCGAAAGATCCAGCTCTCTCACCCGGAACCGGTACTCGTCGGGATAGAGACTCTCGGCAGACGGCAGGAGGACGAATTCGGTCTGTTCGGCCTGGAGCGCGCTTAGATCGCTTTCGAGTGTCCGCGGATAGCGCCGCCAGGTCGGAAGGATCGTCGAATTGAGCAGGATTGACGAAGATGCTGACGAGCGTGCGGTCGTTTTCAGCACGGCTGCGCCGGACGAGCGACAGGTGCCCCTCGTGCAGCGCTCCCATGGTCGGCACGAACCCGAGCGTGACGCCTGCTCCGAATCTGGGCACGGCGTTCGTCGCGCCACGCGGAGAGATCGTCGAACGTCGTGGTCACGAGTAGCTTTCCTCCGCTGCGGGGAACCGGCCCTCTTTCACATCACGGTCATAGTGGTCCAGCGCTTCGGCCACCAGACGCTCTCCTTCCAGGTACCGCCGGACGAATCGGGGTGTGTGGCCGTTGTCAATTCCCAGAAGGTCGTGCAGAACGAGCACCTGTCCGTCGGTGCCCGCACCGGCGCCGATGCCGATTGTCGGGACACGGAGCTCGGATGTAATCGAGCACGCGACTGCGGCCGGGACGCATTCCAGCACGATTGCGAAGCAGCCCAGATCCTCGAGCGTGTGTGCCTGACGTCTCAGCGCATCGGCCGCGGCGGGAGTCTTGCCCTGGACGCGGAATCCGCCGAGCTGATGAATTGACTGAGGCGTAAGGCCGATGTGTCCCATCACGGGCACGCCGGAGCCGATCACGTGACGAATGATGTCTTCGTTGCCGCCTACGCCTTCGAGCTTGACGGCCTGAGCGCCGTTCCTCATCAACGCCCCGACGGCGTTCATCGCCGGCACGAGCCCTTTGCGGTACGACAGGAACGGCAGGTCGGCGATCACCAGCTTGTCTGCCGCCGCTCGCGCGACGGCAGCCGTGTGCGAGGCCATCATACTGACGGTTGCCGCCAGCGTCGTCGGGTAACCGTGCAGCACCATTGCGGCCGAATCGCCCACCAGAATGGCGTCGACCTGTGACCGGGCGATGACAGCAGCCGACCAGGCCTCGTAGGCAGCAACCATCGAGATCCGCCGGCCCGACGCCTTGAAGCGGGCGAAATCGTGCACGCTCGTCATGCGACGCCCCTTGCGCCAACGGGCCGCGCCAGGAGAGGTGTAGGTTCGTGGTAGGGAAGCAGCGCGGCGAAATGGAGACCGTGCCGTACGAAACGGGTGGTGGAGTGTCTCATGGTACCTGTCGCTCCGATCAGGTCCTCAAAAACCCAGAACGACCGAGCGGTCGCCGTTCACGCGAATCGGCGCCAGAAGCATCTTATCAGTGGCCGAGCCTCTCCGCTCGCCCTGCTGCCGGCGGGGTCGCCGCCCGCGTCACGAAAGAGATTTCGCCGGCCGTAAGCGGTTGTGCAGCCGATCGCCGCTATTTCATTGATGCGAAACGGCGGCATAATGGCCTGCTTCGTGCTGAACGACTTCAAGCCTACCGAGGAGGACACCGACAAATGAGATATCTTCGTGCACTCTGCGCCGGCGTGTTCGCGCTCGCGCTCGCGGCCAACGCCTCCGCCCAAACGCTGACGGCGAATCTGAACGGCGGCGAAGAGACGCCGATCCTGAACACCGGCGCCGTCGGCACGGCCGAAGTCGTCGTGGATGCGGAGAGCCTGGAAGTCACGGTGACGCTTCGTGTCTTCAACATTCCAACGCCCACGACCGCCGGCCATATCCACATCGGCCCCGTCGGCATCGCCGGACCCGTGGTCATCAATTTTCCGGAAGCGCTCGTCGGAAGGACGGGTGATTTCGCGATGACTTTCCGCGCGGGCCCAAATCAGTTCGTCGCGCGGCCTGCGATCGGGATCAACACGATGCAGGACGCCATTCAGGCCATTCTGAACGGGAATTCCTACGTCAACATCCATACGCAGCAATTCCCGGCCGGTGAGATTCGCGGGCAGCTGGCGGTCGTGAAATAGCTCTGGACGACCAGGCGTGCGTTACGTGTCCCTGGTCACCACGGGCAGGTAGATGTTGACTTCGGTGCCGTGCGGCTCGTTGCTACGGACGTGCAGCGAGCCGTTCAGCAGCCGACTAGTGATGGCGACGGCCGTCAAGCCAAGCCCGGTGCCGCCGGGCTTGGTCGTGAAAAACGGCTCGAACATCCTCATCTGCACGTCCGGAATCATGCCGCCTCCCGTGTCCCGGACGGTGAGGCGCACATAGCTCTGATACCGCGACATGGCCCGAACGTCCTTTGGTGCGGTGTCGATCGACAAAGTTTCGATCGTGAGCGTGCCTCCATCGGCCATGGCATCACGCCCGTTCACTGCAAGGTTCAGGAGGATCCACTCCAGCTGCACGGCCTCGGCTCGTACGGTCGGCGACGTTGCCGAAAGATCGTAGACCAGCCGCACTCTGGGTCCGAGAACCCGTTCGAGCATCCCCCTCACATGCCTGAGCAGATCGTTGACGTCGAGCACGCCAGGCTCACCGGTCTTCGGCGCGCCCAGCGCAATCAGCTCACGACTGAGATAGAACGCGTTGTCGATCGCGGTTTCGAACGCGGCAAGATCCTGTTCGACGTCCACTGCGGACGGAATGCTGGCTCGAATCGAGTCGACGCAGTTGAGCATCGTGCCCAGAAGCAGTTTCAGGTCGTTTGCGAGGTGCGCGACCATCAACGCGCTGAACTGCGGGGATCGATCGTTGCCGAACGGACCGTTCGATGCCATGCCATCTGCGTGAGAGGGAGATCGGGGTGGTGAGACACTCGGAGGCTGAGCTCACAGCCCAACGCCTGCAGTGTCAAGCCCCAAGCCCAGGGTGACTAACGCGCAACGTCCAAAGACGTACGAAGGAGCAGCAGGCCAACTCCGGCGGGCATCGTACGAGAAGAGCGGATCAGCCTGTATTGATCTGAATCAAACTGCCAGCCGCAGGCGCGGTGCTCAGACCACCTGGCCCGTCATCGAAGAGTGTTGGCGCGGCGCCAGCCCCGTCCTGCGTGAGGTTGTGTCAGAGCGCGGCGGTGAGCTTGTCGAACCGTGGCCGATTGACAATGCGCGCAGAGTGGCGGCCGATGAAGTCGACAATGCCTCTCTCCTCCAGCGCGCGGCAGGCACGGCTCACAGCCTCCAGTGACAGGCCCAGATAGTTCGCCATGTCCGATCGGCTCATCGGGATATCGATGTCGGACTCCTCACCCTTCTGGCACGTCTCCTGTTCCAGCATGCGCAGGAACATGGCGACCCGCCCTGCGGCGTCTCGACGGCCGACAAGGATCTGTTTTCTGAATGACGAGCGCAACACGTCCGTCACCTTGCACAGAAACTGAAACTGCAGCTCAGAATCGCGGCGGAACATCGCGGTCAACGTAGGTATCTCGATGCGATACAGCGTAACGGGCGTTATAGCTTGCGTAGTGTTCACGTAATGACCGCTCTCGGCGAGGCCGAAGATGTCGTCCTGAAACAGAAACGACATGACCCGGCGTTTGCCGCTCGGCAGATCGCGATACGACTTAATTACCCCCTGCGCGATGATGAACACCCAGTGGGCCATCGACTCCTCGCGATACACAACCATTCGGGCGGGCAGACGGAGCCGCGTGGACACCCCCGCAAGCTGCATCTGATGGCGCTTGGAGAGGAGCTGGACGACTTCCCGCGTACCACCCGGCTCGAACGGGACCGCCCGCAACGACGGGAAGCCGTCTTCATGTGGCGCTGGCTCGAGGGCCGCGTCCCGCCGTTTCGCGTGAGCTGTCATGTTCCCCTCAGGACCTCCGGCGAGTCGCCCTGCCGCGCGGGTGGGTCGGCAAAGCGATGCACCAACGTGAGGAGCTCGTCGAGCTCAAACGGTTTCACCAGCCTGGCGGTGACCCTGGGAAGCGGTGCCGACACTGTCGACGGCGTCGTTTGCCCCGACATGATGGCCACCGGCACGCGAACGAGCACCGCGTCCTCCGCCATGACCCGAATGAGCTCTTCGCCGTCCATCCTGGGCATCATCATGTCGACGACGGCCAGCGCGGGTGGGTCATGGCGCATGCGGGTGAGCGCCTCAACCCCGTCGGCGGCGCTCACGACCGGATATCCCTCAGCGGCGAGCACCGCGCACAGCATGTTGCGGACGTCTTCGTCATCATCCACTACCAGAATCGGTCGGCTGTGCATGACTAGCGCTCCTTGACACGGGAAGGTCTACGGTGAACGTCGAGCCGGCGCCTGGATTGCTGTCTACGGCGACCGTGCCCCCGAACCCATTTACGATGGTCTTGGCGATGTGCAGTCCCAGTCCCAGGCCTCCATAGCGCTGCGCGCCGGACGCCCGCTGAAATGCGTCGAAGATCTTCGAACGCATGGAGGCGTCGATGCCCATGCCGTGGTCCGATACCTTCAGCACGACGTGGCCGTCGGTCTCTGAAGCGGTAATCTCAATCGGCTTGCCTTCTCCGTACTTGATTGCATTCGACAGCAGGTTCGTGACCACCTGATCGAGGCGCGCTCGGTCCCATTGGCCTGCGAGGTTCCCCCCGGTCGTGATCGTGACCGAGGCGGTCGGCGCCAGCGTGCCCGTCAGTCGCGAAACGGCGTCGCGTACAACTGTACCGAGGTCAACCTCCTCGAGGTCGAAATGCAGCTGCCCTGTACTGATACGGCCCAGGTCCAGCAGGTCATCCACGAACCCACTCAGTCGCCGGTCCTCGCGTTCGATGACCTCGAGCGCGGTGTGCGCGCCGGCGGGCGACAGCGAACCACGCAAGAGACCTTGCACCGCGAGATGAATGGATGTCAGTGGGCCCCTGATCTCGTGGGCGGCGATCGAGAGGAACTGGTCGCGACCTTTGAGCGCTTCCTGCGCCCCTTCGTACAGGCGCGCGTTGTCGACACACAGGGCAACACGACGTCCCAGTTCATCGAGCAACTCCAGATCGGCCATCGTGTAGCGGTGCTTCGGCGGAGCGACCGTCATGAGCGCACCCACAGTCGTGTTGCGTGACGTTAGTGGCACTGCCATACTCGAGCGCGGTCCTCTCGCGTAGATGATCGAGTGCCCCGCAAGTGTTCGCGGGTGTATTTCGAGGGGTTCGTCTCCACCCGCTATCACGTTCACGATCGGGGAGCCGGACTGCGGATCCCCGATGAGCGTGATTCCGCAGGTACTCGCCGAGGTACGGGACGGCCAAGTGCACCACTGCATCGAGCGCTTTGTTGAGGTCGAGGGACGAAAGAAGCCTCGTCGCATCGGCAAGAAACGACGCCCGCTGCAGGAGCACTTCACGCTGTGTGACGTCTCTGAAGCTCCATACGCGGCCAACGCTCTCCCCGTTGACGAGCTGCGGCATCGAGTAGCGCTCGAACACTCGCCCGTCGGTGAATCGCAGCACGTCGAGCGACTTCTGGTCCCGTGCTGCGTACAGATCGCGGACCCCTTCGAGAAAGACGTGCGGTTCTTCGAGCTGATTGACGACGAGCGAGAGCAGTGCGTGATCGTCACGGCGCGCAGCGAGGGAATGCGGAATTCGCCAGAGGGTCAGGAACCGCTGGTTGTACGTCGCCACGTGTCCCTCGCGGTCGACGACGAGAATGCCGTCCGCCGTGGAGTCGAGCGTCGCCTGGAGCAGCGATACGGACTCCTTGAGCTTGTCCATCGTCTGGTGCTGCGTGGTGATGTCCCAGCAGCTTCCGACCACGCGCTGCGCTTTCCCAGTACCGTTGCAGACCACGTCGCCGGCTGTGTGCAGCCAGCGGACGTCGCCATCGGGCCTCACGATCCTGTGCTCGTACGAAAATGATTTTGGGTGATGACACGCATCGAGCATCGCACTGCGGACGTCGTTCTCGTCGTCGTCGTGAACCCTGGAAAGGAAGGCGTCCAACGTGCCGCCGGCGTCGCCCGGTTTGATGCCGTAGATGCGCCTAAGCTCGTCAGACCACGTCACGAGGTCGTCGTCCACGCTCCACTCGAAGCTGCCGACGTGCGCCAGGCGCTGTGCTTCGGCGAGCCGCGCCTCACTTCGATCGAGTCTGTCGAGCGTGTTACGGCGATCGGTCACGTTGATCGCAGCGCCCACGCATCCGATGATTGCCCCTGATTCGTCGCGCAGCGGCTCGACCTGGACGTCGTACCACTGGCCGGAATGAAAGTACGGGAATGATTGCGGGCCGCCGGCCAGCGCGGCGAGGTGATGGGCGATAGCCGGCTCGGTCGGATCCTCACTCCTGACGACATCGCCAATGGTCCGGCCTACGAGCCGCTCTGTCCTGTCCGGCCCGAGAAGAGTCTGACCGCGCACGTAGGTGAGCCGCAGGTCGCGATCGGTGGCCCACACCGTCCCCGGCACCTGCTTGAGAATCAAGCGAAGGTGCTCGCGTGTTCGGTGGATCGATTGATTCGTCTGCATCACCACGAGTCCGCAACCCATGCAGCGAAGATCAACCTTGGGGCCAAGAAGATGGGCAGAGGCGGAGCTGCGGAACGGCTGGTTTTGTTCGGGAATCAGTGAGACCGATCGGTACCGCCTTGCACGGTTGCCCGCATACGCGCGGTTTTGCCGCGGACGCTCGCGGCTGGGTCACCTTGCGCGGTTGGGAGCTCGACGGGCTGCATGTGCTCGTTGCCTCGCGGTCGAGCGCGACGCGTCGCGTTGGGCCGTGGCCGCGCGTTGTTCATCGCTGTCTTCGATACGCGCAGAAGGATCAATAAGCAACCGTGCGCGTCTCGCGGAAGTACTTTGGAGGGGAACGTGCGTTGCATTGCGCGCGTCGAGTGCAGCTCATGCGTCGTTTGCAAAAGATGGTGGGATACTTTTGGGAGGCGGACGTGCCTGGCAGAACAGCGGCACCGCGGGATTTTCATCCATGGCAGATCGCTGGCGCCCTCGCGCTTGTCGCAGTTGAGGCGTTCCTCATCGGAGGGCTCCTCGGGCAGCGATCGAGGCGACGTCAGGTGGAACGCGCGGCGCGTCTCAGCGAGGCTGCGCTTAGCAGCAGCAATGCGCAGATCAGGGACCTCGCCGGTCAGCTGATCTTCGCGCAGGAAGTGGAACGCACGCGTATCGCTCGAGACCTGCACGACGACGCGTGCCAGGAAGTGGCCGCGATCACCGTCGATGTCAGCAACCTGCGGCAAAAGGACGCGACGCTTCAGGATTCCGACGTGCAGCAGGCGCTGCTCTCGGTTCAACGACGCATGGCAAGAGTGGCGGAGGGCCTGCGGCTTCTCTCACACGACCTGCACCCGAACCTGCTGAAGCATGCCGGTCTCGCGGCCGCCCTCGAAGCGCACTGCACCGAAGTCGAGCGCCAGTATCACATTCAGGTGAGGTTTCACGCCGAAGGCCAGGTCGAGCCTGCCAACCCTGTCGTGATGCTCTCGCTGTTTCGCATCGCGCAGGAAGCGCTCCGGAACGCGGCCAAGCACGGCCACGCGCAGCAGATCGACCTGACCCTTACCGAGCAGGGCGACGGCCTCACCCTGTCAGTTACTGACGATGGCTGGGGATTCGATCCCGGAGGCGTCCGCAACAACGGTGGTCTCGGTCTCGTGAGCATCGAGGAACGTGCACGGCTCGTGAAAGGGCAGGTGACCATCCACTCCGGGCCGCAGCAGGGGACGACGATTTCCGTGCGCGTACCGCTGGAGACCGGCGCCCTGTACGAGGCCCGCGTTCCAGCAACCTGCGCGTGAAGACCCGCCCCTGAATCTATCCCTGGGTTCGATTCATAGATTGAAGACCGCTGCCACAACTTTGAGGATCAGCTTGTCGAGCGGGACGACGAAGAGGGCGAGGGGCAGCGAAGGCAGAGCCGCCGCCCCGATCAGCAAAACAACCTGCAACAGGCTGATGGGGATGACTCGCATGCTGCAGATTACGTTGAAGCTGTTAGCGAGATCGGCAAGCGATTGCACGTCGGCGGATCCGAGCAGCGGCTCGCGCTGTTGCACCCTGTGGCGAATCCACTTGTCATCGAACGCACGTACGTAGCCTGCCGCGAGCGTGCCGTATTCCAGCAGCCCCTCCTGCCTGAGACGAATCAGTCTCGGCATAAACGTCAGCAGCGGCGCCACGATAAGAAGCACTGTCACGAAGACAGCCGCTGCTACAGGCAGCACGAATCGCGACACATCGGCGCCTCCGTACAGGATTTCCTCCGTAAAGGTGGCCACGAGTATCGTCGAGATTGCCATGCTCAGGGGGGCCAGCGTGACATGGGCGACCCCGAATCCGCCTAGCCCCCCGGCAAGGTCCGGATGTGTCGGGATCAATTGCAGGTCCAGGCAGTTGATTCGCCACAACAGCTGTGACCAGATCAAGATGCGAGCAAGCCAACGGCACAAGAGAAACTGAAACACGGGAAAGCTGGCGATGCTGTACCACCAGCCGGCAGGCGTCAGATGGCCATCAGCGGTGGTGCGCCATGTGGAAACCGCCGAGGGGAGATCTTGTCGCGGCCCTTCTACGATGACCGACAACGCGACGACGGCGACGGCGGCCTCGACGACCCAGGTGTCCCGCCACGTGACGGCCTTTCGCAGCGCGGCTCTGAGTGCCTGAAGCTGGTCGGCCCGCACTACGCGCGACGCGACGATTGTGCGTATGAGCTGCCGGGATCGCCTGTCGAACGCCGCCTCCGCGACGAAGAAGAGTGGAATTGCCACGAGCAGCCGGGCATGGGTGCCCAGACTGTGCAGGAATGAAATGGCGGTGTCGTCGCGTCCGAGCGGCGCCAGCGCGACAAGAGGCAACCAGGTAAGGAGAGCCAGCGCCAGGCCGAGCCGAACGAGACCGTCAGGCCCGTCCGCGAGTCCACACCGCCGCGCCAGGCGGTACAACGGTCCGCCGGCGACGAGCGAAAAGTCGGACGTCGGGTCGAAGAGAAGCCTTTCAGGCGCGCGCTGTTCGTACACGCGTGCGGTTACCTCGGGAACACACTGCGCCAGTCGTCTTTCATGCTCACGACCGTCCACCCTCTTGCCGTGGCTTGATCCAGGGCCGTATCCAGCCTTCCGATAGGTGACCGGCGGTCGTAGGCAACCTCGCGCGTGGCATCCGTGTGATGCACGAGCCCGATGAAGCGCGCTCCGGTACCCGCCGCGGTCCATTCGAGCATCTCCAGATCTCCGTCGGAGTTGCCAAAGGCCAGAATGGGGCGGCGGCCGATGAACCGGTGTATGCCGATCGGCTTGCCTTCCTTGTCGTCGACGAACTCCACTTCAGGCAGACGCAGCAGCACCGGTCTGCCGCCTCTCAGCTCGAACTTCGTCTTGCCGCTGCTGCCGACGACCTGTTCGGGTGGAATCCCGTAGGCGTTCTCGGTCCAGGGACGCATGAAGTCGACGCCGCCGCCCGAGACAATGAAGGTCTTGAAACTGTTTGCACGGAGGTACTGCAGGAGCTCGAGCATGGGCTGATAGACCATGTCGGTGTAGAGACGTCCTGTCTTCGGGTGTCGCGCGGTCGCGATCCAGTCGGTGACGATGTGATCGAACTCCTGGGTAGTCATTCCGGCGTGGGTGGCGGCGATGATCTCGAGGAGCCCGCGCTCGCCGCTTGCAGCCACCGCTTTCATGTCGTCTTCCAGGACGCCCTTGAATGGCTGCCGGTTCTTCCAATCGGGATGCTGCGATGCGAGCGCCTTTACCCGGTCGACAGCAAAGGCCGCTTGAACGTACATCGGCTGTTCCGACCAGAGCGTGCCGTCGTTATCGAACACTGCGATTCGCGCGTCCGCAGGCACGAAATCCGGTCCACCTTCGCGCGTGACACGCCAGAGGAAGTAGAGAAGTTCCTTCTTGGCCGGGCCGTCATTCCATGACGGCAACGCGTTGGTTCTGGACGGCACGGCTGCTGCCGTACCGGTTGCGGCATCCGACTGAGCCGCCGCGACGGAGTCCCCGTGACAACCCGCGCTGCTGAGCCCAATGGCGGATGCGAGGACGACGAACCCAAAGAGCCTGCTCAACATCACCGTGCTCGCGTTGACCCGTCTTTGACAGCTTAGAGGTGGTGTCGAGTTCAGGGAAGCGACGACCATCACCGGACGAATGCGGAAAATACGCTCGTGCTCTTGAAAAGCTACGCCCCGCCTTCTGGGAAACTGCGCGTACTTTTTTGAACTCGATTCCGTAGTTCTTCGTTTCGCGCGCTCGTAGTCTTCCGCTTCGCTCCGCGACCCCCGTCACTTACGCTGCGATGTGGGAACGCGGGAAGTTCCCTGTTCGCGGGAGTGAGCAGAAGGATGATCTGGAGTCCTATTCAGGGTTCGGATCTGAAGTTCGCCGTGAACACGAACTGGGATCTCTTCGAGACGCCTTCAAAGACGCTGTATCTGCGCAACAACGACATATGGCTCACCGCATCCGATTTGAAAGGTCCATGGTCGACAGCAGGCACGCTGCCGCCGAGCTTTGCGAAGCTGCCCGCAAACGACGACTGGACGGATGTGAAAGCCAACATTCCGGGGCGCCCGCCTACGGCAGGTGCCGTGCCCATGGTGTACGTCAGTACGTCGCCCGCCGAAATGCTTCTCCTGCGGGGCGCCCCGGTATACCAGCCTGTGCCGGGCACATCGTTGCTCTGGGTGAGCAACACAGACAGCGATGTGTTCCGGCTCGGGAAGGCGGGCAACAGGGACCGAGCAGGCCGCAGAAGCCGTGGTCCTCGCAGAGGGGCCCCCCACCGCACGAGTGAATGTGAAGGAGCTGAAGGCTCCGGACGTCAACTACGAGGGTGGTCAGCCGCAGTTTCAACCTGTGCAAGGGACGACGCTCGCTCGCGCCGTCAACACGGACAAGGACATCGTGAAGGTCGGCGACCTTCGCCGTTGCGCGTGCCGAAGCTCTACAACCTGCGAATGGATCCGTTCGAGCGCGCCGACATCACCTCGAGCACGTATTGGGATTGGTTCGCGTACAGGGCTACATGATCATGGCGGCTTCGGCCATCGTCGGGAAGTTCCTGCAGACGTTCAAGGACTTTCCCCCACGCCAGCGGGCGGCGAGCTTCACGATCGATCAGGCGATGGAGAAGATGGAAGCTGCCCTCAGCCGCGACTGACCGGTAGGTCCTTTCGCTGTTCGATCCGATGGAAGGAGGACCAGATGTCGTCTCCAGACTCCAGCACCGTGGCGGTCGGCGGGCAGACCGCGGAAAGGGCACCGTTCCCTGACATGGTCTGGATCCCCCCAGCCACCTATCAGATGGGTTCGAAGGATCACTACCCGGAAGAGCGCCCGGTCCACCACGAAGCCGTTGGCGGTTTCTGGATCGACAAGTGTCCCGTCACCAACGAGCGATTCGCGCGGTTCGTTCAGGCGACGGGGCATACGACGTTCGCGGAGATCCCGCCCGATCCTGCTCAGTATCCAGGAGCTCTGCCTGAGATGCTGTATGCAGGCTCCCTCGTGTTCGTGCGGCCGGGCGGCCCCGTCGATCGCCTGAACGTCGGCAACTGGTGGACGTACATGAAAGGTGCCCAGTGGCGGCACCCGCAAGGTATGGGCTCGTCGATCGAGCACCGCGGGCGTCATCCGGTGGTGCACGTCGCGTTCAGCGACGCCGAGGCATTTGCGAAGTGGGAAGGCAAGGCGCTAGCGACAGAGGCGGAATGGGAGCTGGCGGCTCGGGGAGGACTCCACGCTGCGCCGTACGCCTGGGGCGACACGTTTCTCGTCGATGGACGCCATATGGCGAATACCTGGCAGGGCGACTTCCCCTGGCAGAATCTCGCGGAAGACGGGTTCGAGGGTACGTCACCCGTGGATGCTTTTCCGCCTAATAGCTACGGCCTGCACGACATGATTGGCAACGTGTGGGAATGGACGACCGACTGGTACCGCGCCGCGCATCGGAGCGACCTTCAGCATGCGTGTTGCGCGCCGCCGAAGCCGCTTCGAACACGTGAGGAAGAAAGTTACGACCCCGGCCAGCCGAATATCCGGATTCCGCGGAAGGTGATCAAGGGTGGGTCACATTTGTGCGCCCCTAACTACTGCCGGCGCTATCGGCCGTCCGCGCGCTTCCCCGAACCGATCGATACTTCCACATGCCATCTCGGTTTTCGCTGCATTGTGCGACCAACAGCGTCGCTCACGGCTGCGGCAGCCTGAGGACTCTTCCTGATAAGGCCACATGGAGGAACTGTTCGTCCGCTTCGCTGACACTGCAAAACTGCTGATCGAAGGTATTGCGGTACTCATCGTCGCGTACGGTTCGCTCGAAGCCCTCGGGATGCTCGTACGGCTTGGGTTGACGCCTGGCGTCTCGCACGGCGAGCGCAAGACCGTCTGGCGTCGATTCGGGATGTGGCTGCTGCTTGGCCTCGAGTTCGAGCTCGCTGCGGACATCATCGGCAGCGTCATCTCACCGACGTGGTACGAGATTGGTGAGCTTGCTGCGATAGCTGTGATCCGCACGTTCCTGAATTACTTCCTGGAAAAGGATCTGGAACGCGCTTCGGCCGCCGAGACCGCGCCCGCAACCGGTGGCGAAGCCCGGCCGGCTCCGAAGGCCGCGTGACGGTGTGGTCACTGGTTGGACGACGGCGGGAGCGCACGCTGAAGCGTGCGCGCTACCGCAACGCCAGCAACGTGCCGCTGTCAAACGTGCGATACGCGGGAATGGCGACTTGCGTGACTGTTTTCGAGTCGCGATGAGAGGGCGCCGTTGCAGGGTTCGATGGATACGCCGTCCCGTCGTACCGCAGCTCGACGTCGCGTGGCCGTCCGTCGCCACCTGACACCGTGACAATGAGATTGCGCCAGTCATGGGAGCGAACGGGTGAGACGCGGATTGGCGGGCGCGTCGAACGGATCGTGGCGACATGGCGGAACGACGTTTCATTCGGTGTGAACACGAGCGTATCGCACCATCCTCCCGAGCCGCACACCGTGTCACCAACGACGTGCACGACGATCTCGGAGTAGCCCTCGACGTTGAGATTGATCGCGGCGGCAAAGTACCGGACCTCTCCATTACGGCCACCGTACATCTCGCGAAGGGCAGTCTCGACTGGTGGAGGAATGATGCCGGTTGTAGTGGTTGCCGCCGACTGAGCGGTCGTTGAGGCCGACCAGATTGCCAGCAGGAAAAGCGGGACCGTCACTCGGATGGTTCGATTCATGGCTGCGAGTGTCGATTCAACCACCGTGCCGGTTGTTACCCTTTCGTTTCAGTCGTGCGCGTCCGTGTGTGAACCACGCCCGCGCGGTGCCGTGGGCTTCCGCGAGCACGCGCGGAGCGAGGACATGTGCGACCCATAAGCCGGCGCCGCGACGTCGGTACCACGGCAAAGCACTTGCTGACGTAATGAACTCTATGGACGAATGGTGGAACCGCTTCTGGGGGGATTTGATCGGCCGCGCGAGCGGACCGTTCGCCTTCCGATTCTTCCTTCAACCAGCAGTGGCCATGCTGTACGCCATTCGGGACGGGGTGAAAGACGCGCGCGCGGGCAGGCCGGCATACTTCTGGTCGTTGCTGACAGAAGAGGGCCATCGTGGAGAGCGCCTGCACGAGGGATGGGCGGCAGTCGCGCGCGTGATCGGACTTGGTGCGGTGATCGATCTCATCTACCAGATCATGGTCTTCCGCAGCGTCCATCCGCTCCAGCTCATCGTCATCGTTCTGCTTCTCGCATTCGTTCCCTACCTGCTGCTCCGCGGCCCCGTAAACCGGATTGCGCGGCGCTTCATGCGCACGCGAGCGTAGCGGCATGGGGATGGCCGATGCCTCAGCGAGGCTGAGTCGTCAGCCGACGTCGTCGTCGAGCGAGCGCAGCACCGAGTTGGCGGTGATGCGCACGGTGCTGGCCTCCGATCGGACGCTCATGGCGTGGGTGAGGACGTCGACCTCGCTCATCTCGTTCGGCTTCACGATCTACAAATTCTTCCAGTACCTTCGCGAAAGCCGCCCCGCCCACGAGACGTTGATCGGCCCCCGTGGTGTAGGGCTCATCATGATCGCCCTCGGCGTGGGCGCGCTGCTGCTCGCGACCATCGAGTACCGGCGCGAGACGCAGGTGCTCTATCAGCAGTTCTCCACCTTCTCGCCCTATCCTCGATCGCTCGCGCTCGGTGTTGCCGCCACCGTGTGCGGTCTCGGCATTCTCGGCTTCGTGCTGGTCGCGCTGCATCAATAGGAGCCGGATGAGAAGCATCATCCATGGCCTTGGCGTGTTCGTCGTCGCGAGCGCACTCGAGCTGGCGCTCGCCGGCGATGCTCGCGCGCAGCCTACGAGGCCAAGTCGCTTGTACGCGCAACGTCGACGCCCTGATGGGACGGTAACGGAAGATTCAAGAGGATGAAATCGAGGAAGAGCATGCAGAGCATCAGGTGGGGACTCGCGTCGCTGGCCCTCATTGTCATGGCCATCCCGGCCATTGTGGCCGCCGACTGGGCAAAGGAAGCTGCGAGGAGGGCGATCGGCCGTGTGGCACAGGAAGCCATGGAGGAGGCGTTGGAAGACTCGGCGGTCAATGTCGTGCTCGACGAAGTCGCGGAGAGCGCTGTCGGTGCGGCTGCTCGCGAGGGGATCGAGAGCGCCATGCAGGTGGCCGAAGTCGCCGACACGCTCGACGACGTGATGGATGCTGCGGAGACCGTGAATACGATTCGCAAGCTGGGGAAGCTACGACGATGAAGAACCCGATTCTCTATCTGTGCATCATTGCGGTTATTGCGGCAGGAGCGCTTTCGCAACTCAGCGCGCAGGGCCCCGCAAGGAGCGGACAACCCACCATCGCGTCGACGTTGACAGCCGACGAAGCGCTGCCCCTCACCTGCGCGCAGGCGTGGGCGGTGGCAGGAAAGAGTTACGGTCCGATGCTCGCTATCGTGACGACATTGGCAAAGGTCTCGCTGGCGAACCGTGAGCTGACGTTTCCAAACACTCGCGAAGCCGGCATCGAGGCAGGGAAGGGCATTGCGCAGGACTGCAAGGCGGATCCGCAGGCGTTGCTGTATGCAGTTGTCGACAAACAGGTGCGGCGCCTCGCCGAAGCGCGAAAAACGGCGTCACGACGTTAATCGCGCGTAGCCAGACTCGTGTCCGCTCGGGCGGGGAACCTCTAACCGCCGCTACGGAGGATGTCCGAATACTCGGACGTGGCGTACGCCGTGATCGACCCGTCCGGCCATTCCCTGACGACAAGCAGCGCGTCGTACTGATCCACGAAAATCAGCGGCCACTCTCGAGTGGGCGTCTGATGGATGCGCGCCACCATCTGCCGAACGGTTTCGAGCTGTCGGCGAAGCTCCGGATCGAGGCCTGACCACATGGACCGTGTATTCCCCTGTTCAATCGGGAGTTGAGCCCCCTCAGTATTACAGAGGTTGATGCACGGGCCTAGCGCTCTGCGCGTCCCTTTGGTTCTGAGTGCCTGACCGTCGCGGTGAGCCTGGCCTTACAAGGCAGGCGGCTTCACGTCAGCGACCTGATGGAGGACGAGCCGCTACGGCGCGCCGACCGCTACCGGCTACTTGCTGATGACTCTGATCGCGACGCGACCTCCGCGCACCGCTCCCTGAGCCGTGAAGTTGCTGGCAAGGGGGTGCTGGTCGCCGTAGCCTTCGGTCAGGAGACGGTTGGCAGCCACGCCGAGGGACTTGAGCTCGGCGGCAACTGCGCTCGCTCGCAGCTGAGAAAGGCGGAAGTTCGTTGCGGGGTTGCCCCATCGGCCAGTGTATCCCCCGATTTTCACGCGGACGTTCGGGTACGCCTTGAGAATGGCCGCGGTGTTTTCCAGCTGCTCGCGCGAGTCGGATCGCAGCGTGGCGGAATCCGCCTCGAAGTTCAGGCGATCGAAGTCGAACCACGTCTCACGATCGAATGGCGACGCGGTCTGGATCTGCATCAACAGCCGTCCCTCCATACCGGACGCCGGAATGCGAAGCTCCGTCTGGCCGGGCAGGGCACGCGTGACGTACCGAGTGCTCCCAGTCGTCCCGACACTGCCTGTTGGGGCGGCGAGAGAAGACTCCTCAGCCGGCCGACTTGTGCCCAGAACGTCGAACAGCGCAGCCAGTGCGACGGCCCCGAGCAGGGCCACCACAACCCACGCCAGCGGCGACCAGGTGCGTGGCATTGGTATCGGGATGGTCGCAGCACGCTCGAATTGTGGCCTCGGCATCGGAGCCGAAGGCGAGCGGATCGCGATCACGGACGCAAGCCGGGCAGGCAGCGCCGCGATGATAGACGCCCGCTCGCTCGCGAAGCGGCGTCCCAGACCTCCCGCGTCGAGCCGATCCTGACGGACGAGCCGGCCAAGCTGCCTGAAGATGAATGAACAAGCAACGGCGAGCAAGGACGCGGCCGTTGACGAGTTGACCCCGCTCAATCGCGCCAGCCCATCGGCGAGCGAGACGCCCTTGTGACCGAGGACGAGGGACTGGAAACGACCAAACCGCCCATCTGGCTCGAGCGCTGCCCGGCGAGCGTGTTCGAGCATCTTGACGGGGGTTTCGAGCAACACCGCGCTGCTCGGCTGTTTGACGAGCAAGAACAGCTGGTTGATGAACCGCGGATCGCTGGATCGGGCGGCAATGATGCCGAGGATCGCGACTGTTGCACCTAAAAGCCCGCGCTCGACGGCCTGCGTTGATTCCCCACACGTGCCGCTCAACTGCGAGACGACCGACGGCGTAATCGTCTGACGGATGTTGTCAACCAGCGATTTCGTCATGGCTCGACCCTGTGCGGCACACCGATTCCCGCTTCGTTGAGTGGCGTTGCGATCGGGAGACGAAATGTCGGATTGCGTCGGATTACGTTTGCAGCGCTTGCGGTTTCGGGGGACGCTGAATCCCGAGCTTTCGCATTCGCGTCCGCAGCGTGCTCGGCCGGAGTCCGAGCACTTGCGCCGCGCCTGCGACGCCTTCGATGCGCCACCCGACGGTTTCGAGGACGAGCTGAATATGATCGCGCTCGACGTCGACGAGCGACCGCGAGCCGTTGGGCGGCGTGCGCGCGGACGTCTCGACCTGCATCGATTCGCCGACGAAAGCGGACAGATCGAGCACACCGTCGTGCGAAACGATGATCGCCTGCTGGAGTACGTTCTCCAGTTCGCGGATGTTGCCTGGCCAGTCATAGCGCTCGAGCGCCTGATAGGTCCCGGGTGTGATGTGTGCGGCCGGCCTCCCGAGCTCGCGTCCCAGGCGATCGACGAGGTACTTTACGAGGGCAGGCAGGTCGTCGCGACGCTCGCGCAGCGTTGGAAGCGTGATCGGGAAGACGTTGAGACGATAGAAGAGATCGCGCCTGAACCGCCCGCACCGGACATCCTCGGCCAGGTTGCGATTGGTCGCGGTGACAACCCGGACATCCACTCGCGTCGTGCGGTTGGCGCCGAGGCGTTCGACCTGTCCCTCCTGCAGCACGCGCAGGATCTTTGGTTGGAGCTCAAGGGGCAGGTCGCCAATCTCGTCGAGGAAGACTGTACCGCCATTCGCGAGCTCGAACCGGCCGGCCTGTGCGGTGTGCGCTCCTGTGAATGCGCCCCGCTCGCGCCCGAAAAGCTCGCTTTCGATGAGCGTCGCGGGAAGCGCCCCGCAATCGACGACGATGAAACTCCGGTGCCGGCGCGGGCTGTGCTGGTGGATGGCGCGAGCGACGAGCTCTTTACCGGTGCCCGTCTCACCGAGCAGCAGCACGGTGGCATTCGTCGGCGCGACCTGCTCGATTCGACGCATCACGTACCGCATGGGATCGCTGGCACCGACGATGGTGGAATCTGGACTGAGTTGCTGAACGACGGAAGGCATCTCCATCGATGGAGCGTGCACCGGAACTGCGGAATCCCGCATCATGTGGGTCACCCTTCAGCAGGCAGCTCCGCTGGCTGTCCGGACAATTGGTCTCGCCCTAGCGGATGAGCGGGGAAGCATTACGGTAAACGTTGAGCCTTGTCCGGGGCCTCCGCTCTGCGCGCGCACGACGCCGCCATGACGCCGCACGAGATGGCGGACGGTCGCGAGGCCAATCCCGACTCCGTCGGGCATGCCGGGCCGCGAGCGGCGCTCCTGACGGAACGAGTCGAAGACGTAGGGCAGAAAGCGCTCCCCGATTCCCCGTCCCTGGTCGCGCACCACGAGTCTCACGGAACCCTTTTCCAGCGAGAGCCGCGACTCAACGGTGCCTCCGCGTTCGCTGAACTTGATGGCGTTGGCGATCAGGTTGCCCAGGACACGTGTGAGGTCCTGGGCATCGCCAGAAACAAAGACGGGATCGCTGGCGCCTCGCGCCTGCAGTTGGACACCGCTTTCCTCCGCAAGTGGCCGAAGCGCGTCGGTCATGGAGCGCACCAGCTCCGCCAGATCCACCCGCGACGGCGCTCGAGTGCGCGATGTCCGTCGAACGCAGGCTACCTCCAGCAATTCGTTCAGCATGTCGGCCTCGAGACGCGCATTCCTTTCCAGGATCCCGAGGACCTCATCGAGCCGGGCTCCGTCCACGCGCTTTTTGCGCAGGAGCGAAACCCAACCGAGCACTGTCTGCACGGGCATCTTCAAATCGTGCACGAGCGAGGCGACGAGCAGGCGATCGGTCGAGATGTCGTGCGCGGCCGGCGTATCGCGCACGGTCACGAGCCAGCCTGCATCGTCGCTCGCCTGGATGGGGGTGAGTTGGACCAGCACCGACGGCGTGGCCAGCCTCAGGGAGAAAGGCTGCCGCGCCGAGCAGTGTCGTGACAATTCACGCTGAAAACGGCTGCGCGCGCCTTGGCGGCACAGCAGCGCGAGCGATGCGCCGGGCAGAAGCTCGGCGTCGGCTCCCGACGCCGTCCAGCGTTTGAGAAAGCAGGAGTTGGATGCCGTGATGTACAGCCGTGAGTCGGTAGAGGCCGCGGCACAGGGCAGCGCTTCCAGCGGACACGGAACAACTGCTGTGGGCACCATCAGCCACCTCCGTCATGCAAAAACGTAGTCATCGGGTCCACGGTTGGCCTTCGACCATCACTCGATCGCCCTGAGCCGAGTCGAGTGGTGACATTCCGCAGCTCCCATGACGGCTTGCGAATGTCTCGTGATGCACTCTGCGCTTGCAGGACCCCGATACGGTGCTCGACAACGCTGCGCGGACGGTGCGGATTCTTTGTGCGGGCCCGTATGCCGGTCCAAAGCAGAATGCAGTCTACGAGAGTGCGCCGCGGCTCGAAACAGGAGGAGTACGGTCGAGTCGATGAAAAAGGACTGTTCGAACGCTGGATAAAGTACTAGGCCGCGCCGACTCATTACGCCCTCTCACACGCCGACGAGATCGTGCTGCAGAGCGTACCGAACCAGTTCGGCCGTCGAGTGCACGTCGAGCTCCTGCATGATGTGGTACTTGATGGACTCGACGCTGCGCGGCGAGAGATCGAGGATGCCCGCAATCTCCTTTACGCGTTGTCCCTGGACGATCAGCCGCAGCACTTCCCGCTGCCTCGGCGTCAACTTGACGCCCTCCGACAGCGACGGTTCGGCCATCATTTCGAGTACGTCCTTTGTGAGGCTCGACGTCAGGTATGTGCGACCCTGGAGTACCGCGTCGAGGGCAATGAGCAGTTCGTCGCCGCTCGACTCCTTCAACATGAAGCCGGATGCGCCCGCCTTGAACGCCTCGATGGCCAGCCGAGCATCGCCGTGCATGGTCAGCACGATCGTCTTGTATTCAATTCGCGCAGCCCTGCGATGCCCGAGTGCCTCGAGCCCTCCCACGTTCGGCATCGACAGATCAAGCAGAACGACGTCGGGGCGCAGGCGCAGCGCCGCTTCGCTCAGCTGGCTGCCGTCGCCGACGGTTCCAACAATTTCGTAGTGGCCTTTGAGAAGCTGCGCGATACCTTCGGCGAACAGCTTGTGGTCGTCGACGATCAGGACTTTGGGAAGACTCATCTCGGCCTCCGTATTCACCCGCCTCTTGAACAACGTTCTGCTGCGCGCGGCCGGCGGCAGAGGCGGGCACTCTTGCCCGAACGGTCGTTCCATTCCCGGGCTGTGTGACGAGTTCCACGTAACCCCCGGCGACGCGCGCGCGCTCCTCCGTGGTGACCAGGCCAAGCCCTGATCGCTGGCGCCGTGCGGCTTCGAGATCGAAACCGATGCCATCGTCCGCGATCGTCAGCTGCACGTCGCGCTCCACGCTGGCCGCCGCGACCGTGAGACGGCGCGCCTTGCCATGTGTGATGGCATTTCGCATTGCTTCCTGCGCTATTCGGAACAGACACAGCGCCGCCTCATCGCTGATGCTGCGCAGGTCGCCTTCGGACGTGAAGGCCACCTCGACGCCGTATTGCTGTTCGACTTCGAGACAGTACGCGTCGAGGGCGCCGGCGAGACCGACATGGCGCAGCGTGCCGGGATGCAGGTCATGCGACAGACGGCGGACACGGTCGACCAGCCCGAGGGCACGGCGCTGAAGTGCGGACAACGCTTCCTGGGTGGCCATCTCCTGCACGTTGCGTCGCCACCGTTTCAGGTTGCTCACCGCGATTGAAATACCAGCCAGCTCCTGGCCGACGTCGTCGTGCAGATCGCCTGCGATTCGTGTCCGGGCGGCTTCCTGAGCGTTGATCAGGCGGCCGGCGAGCTCCCGAATGCGTTCGTAGCTCGTTCGGAGCGCCGCGTCGCTCGTACGAGTGACTTCCTCAGCACGACGCCGGCGCGTGTGCTGAGCCAGCAGCCCGCCAATGAGAAGCGCCTGGAAAACGAGGAGAGAGACTGCGCCGAGGATGTACCAGCGGTACAGCTCCCACGCGGTGGGTTCCCTGAACTGAATGACCGATTCGGCGGGGAGACGAGACACATCGATGCCCCTTCGGCGGAGCTGGCGCCAATCGAAGGTGGGTACCAGCCGGTCGTTCTCGACCGCGATGTCCTGAGTGCGTACACCATCCAGAATCTGGAGCGCCAATTGAGCGACGCGGGCTCCGACTGCCTGCGGGTTGTGAACGACACCGCCGACAATTCCCTGACCCACATAGGAGGCTTGAATGCCGTATACCGGTACTGGAGAAGCCTCGGCAATGACACGCGCAACCGCGTCGGGGAAGACGACATTGCCGGGATTCTCTTCGGAATAGCGGATGTAGAGCACGATGCTGCGGGGAGGAGCCCTTTTGATTGCGGCCGTCAGCCGCGATACGGACGGTTCGTTGAGGTATACGAGCTCGACGGGAGGCGTCACTGTCCGGAGCTCGGCGTGCACCTGATCCAGAAAGTGTGCTCTGGGCGATTGGGCGACGACGAGCACCTGTTCCGTGGACGGATGCAGCTTCAGTGCGAGTTGAAGCGTGTCGCGATAGGCAACGCCTATCACCACGCCGGTAAGTCCAGCCCCCGTGCGGCGGCTGCCTGAGGGCGGTGCCGTCGTACTGGTAAACACGACCGGCGCAGCTGGAAACAACTCCTCCCGATGCGCCAGCACGAACTGCAGTGACGGCTCCGAGTTCGCAATTACGAGGTCGATGGCCCGGCCGCGATACTTCCGGCGAATGTAGTCCCTCAGCGCCACCGATGTTTCCTTTTCGGGAAAGCGATCGGATTCCAGATACTCAGCGTAGTAATCGACCGGTGCACCAGAGCGCGACAACAACACCCGCCGAATCGCGCCGTCTATGATGGGAGTGGTTGGGAAATCCTCGCTGCTCCAGTGGACGGTGAGTACGGTCTTGACAGGCCGCGACTGTGCCGATGCTGTCGGGCACAGCAGGACGGGAGCAAGGAATGCCAGTGCGACGACCGGCAGGCGCCGGAATGCTGTTCTAGGCCGCATCTCAGAACCACGCTTTCACCGCGAGTTGAATCTGGCGGGACGAGCCGGCTTCCCCGGTAGGAAACCGTGTGCGCGTAATCTTCCCGAAGGTGGGACCGCCGACGACATTGCCCGGCGGGCCGAAGTTCGCGTGGTTGAAGATGTCGAAGACGTCCATGCGAAGCTGCAGTCCGACCCGTTTGTCCCGCCGGATGTTCTTGATGATCGAAAGATCCGTATTGTGGAAACCGGGTCCCATGACGACGTTTCTTCCGAGGTTGCCAAAGCGGTCCACCGTCGCGAACGCGCTCGTATCGAACCATTGGTCGACGGAACCGATGATGCGAATCGGGCCTGTCACATCGGGACGCACAGTGTTCGGTACGCCATTGAGGCTGCTGTTGCTGGTGACGATATTCACGGGGTTTCCGCTTTGCGACTGGAGGATGGCGGCAACCTGCCACCCCCGTGACAAAGGATGACGAGTGAATGGCAATTCGTATATCGCGCTCAGCACGAATCGATGACGCGCGTCGAAATCCGACAAGCCGTACTGATTGGGAATGTCGTAGCTGTCCTGAACGGCAAAGCCCGATGAGTTCAGGGAATTCGTATCGAGCGACTTCGACCAGGTGTACGACGTGTCCAACTGAAAGCCACGGGACAGCCGCTGCGTCACCGACGCCCATAGCGCGTGATATGTCGAAAAGCCCGTGCTTTCGACCTGGGTGATATTGCCGAGTGCAGTGCCAGGCAGAATGGGACTCGTGGGCGACAGCGCGGCGAAAGGCCGGATGCCATTGACCGGCTGATTGAGATTTCGCGAGATACGGAGGTCCTTCCCGCGGGAGCCGAAATACCCGACGAGTCCGGCCAGCCTGCTGCCGAGAAGATGCTGGACGTTTACGTTCCACGATTGCACGGAGGGACTCCGGAACCTGGGATCGACCGTCATGGGCGCCAGTCCGGCGCCGCGCGTCATCGTGATGGCCTCCGCCAGCCGAACTGAACCGATGGCGGACAGCGGTGTGGCGGAAGGCGGGTTGGCTGCGGTGTCGCGCACCGCCGTCGTGCTTGGCTCGTCGACGCCGCGGCGATATGCGGCGCGCAGGACCGTCCGGCCGCCACCGGCGACGTCCCAGGCGAGACCAGCACGGGGTTCGAGATTCCGGCTGACGTGTCGGTAGATTTCGTCAACATCTACACCAACGCGCAGCAGCGATGCAGTGGCTGCATCGAATACCACGAAGCGGTGGTCCCGTTCGGTCGGGATCAGATGCGACTCGTACCGGAGGCCGAGCTCCAAGGTCAGCCGCGGACCGATCGTGACGCTGTCCTGGACGAAGAAACCGGCGGCCCGCTGAACGATGTGGTTTTGCCGGTCGCCGAGCGTGATACTGAACGCGTTGGCCGTTCCCGCCAGAAACTCCGCAACCGTCGGAAAGTTGAACGATCCGGTACCTTCCGCGAAATTGAAGTTGAGGAAATGGCGGTACTCGCCGCCCAGCCGCAGGAAGTGCCGTCCACTCACATAGCTGAACGTGTCGGCGAGGACATACGACGCGTCACGGCGACCTTGCGGGAAGTTGGCCGGTCCACCGAAATTCAGTCCGCCGGCCACGACCATTTGCGGCAGCCCGATTGGACGCTCCACTCCAGTGCGAATTCCGAAGTTCATCGGGTTCAGCGAGGCTGCCGGCGCGATGGTGCCGTCCAGGCCGCTCCGGCCGAGCCGCACTTCGTTGAGAAGGGTGGCGCCGAAGGTATGTGTCTCGCTGAGGGTCAGTACGGTGCGCAGAGGCCGGTACACAGTTCCAAATCCCGGAATACTGGTCCCTTGTGCAGCCGGCTCCACCACCCGGTTGCGCTGCCGGCCATAAAAGAGGTGGAGGCGATCGCTGGATCCCAACGTGTGCCGGAGGTCTACCGTCCATCGATTCACATCCACCAGGGCCGAGGCCGAGCCGACGAACCGTGGAGTGCCTCCGGCGTCCACGAAGTTTGAGCGTGGGAGGAGCTCAATCAGGCGGCGAGCGGTCGGGTCGGTTGCGGTGGCGCGCTGTTCATCGCTCAGAACGAGACTGTTCATGTCGAGGCCCTGCCGCTGGCGGAGGCCCTCGTAAGCGGCGAAGAAGAAGCTTCGGCTCCGCCTCAACGGCCCACCCACCGATCCGCCGAACTGATTTCGTTCGAATCGGTGCGGTTCCTTTGAGGTGAACTCGAAGAAGTTGCGCGCGTCGAGGGCTTCGTTTCGCAGGAACTCGAACGCGTCGCCGCGTACCTCATCGGTGCCGGAGCGCGTAACGATATTGACGATGGCTCCTGACACCTGCCCGTACTCGACGCTGAAAGCGGAGTTGTCGATTCGGAATTCGTGGATGCTCGCGAGAGGCGGCTGAAACATGAGCGAGCCGAACGTCACGTTGTTGGTCGTCACGCCGTTGACCACAAACGCGACCGCCTCCTCGCGGTTCCCGGCTGTGTTTATGGCGAGCGCTCCAACTCCACGGGATGGGGTCGTGGAGAAGCCCGTCTGTGACGGCGCCACCGAGCCCGGCACGAGCAGCCCGAGGTCGGTGAAGTGGCGACCATTCAATGGGGCCTCGAGCACGGTTTGTGCGGTCACGACGTGGCCGACGACAGTTGTCGCACGGTCGACCAGCGGAATCTCTGCGGTGACGACCACCGCCTCGCGCTGTTCGCCTATGTCCAAGCGGAAGTCGCGCACGACGGAGCGCCCCACATTGAGAACCAGCAACTCGACAACTTCGGATCGGAAGCCCGCGGCGGCCGCTTCGAGCGCGTAGGTCCCGGCAGGAATCTCGGCGATGCGATAACGGCCCTCGGAATCGGTATGGACCGAGGCGTCGAACTCCATCGAAAGGCTGCGCAATGTGATCGCGGCACCGGTCACTGTTCCTCCGGACCTATCCACCACGTGACCCTGCAGCGTCGCGCTCGATTGGGCCAGGAGCGGCACCGCCACAAGGAATACGAAAACGAAGATCAGAGCGGTTACAGCCACTCGCACGTCCTCGTTGGGGGAGGTATGCCCGGATTTAGGAAGGTTCGACCGAGCCTCGAACGGTTGGCAGTCTATGGAGCGCGAGAATGCCTCACAAGTCGGACCTTGGTCTTATGCCCGCGGTGGAAGACGCATCATTCGTGAGACCGTTCACAACTCGGTTGCGCCAGGAGCAACGGCGCACGTTGCATTCGAGGTTTTGCCGGTGTGAACTCGACGTTGACTGCGGCACGTCCCGTTTGTGGTTAGAATACGACCCCTGCACGGCGAGCACGCTCGTTGCTCGTACATCGCGCAAGGGGTGTTGCAACACAGATGGATCTTGCTCAAGCGCGACGCTGGCGCTTCTTCGATCCCAAGATCGTCGCCACGACGCTGGCTGTCGGTGTCGCGTATTACGCCGGGAGTCTCATCGGACTAAGCCTGCGGCCGCCGACCGCAGTGACGTCTGTCCTGTGGCCGCCGAACGCCATCTTGACGGCCGCCCTGCTTGTAACGCCGTTGCGACGATGGCCGGCCGCGCTGATAGGCGTGCTTCCCGCTCACGTGTTGGCCCAGGCATCGACCGAGTGGCCCTGGTCGATGGTGCTGTTGCTGTATGCGACCAACTGCAGCGAGGGTCTCGTCGGCGCCACGCTTTTGCGAATCCTCAGCGATGCACCGACGCGATTCGACACCATCCGGCGCTACGGAGCATTTGTCTGTGCGGTGGTCGTTCTTGGACCGCTGTTGTCCACTTTTGCCGATGCCGCCGTTGTGTCGTCGCTGCATGGGGACGTCTATTGGACGGTGTGGTGGAGACGGTTCCCGGCCAATGTGCTTACACAGATTACGGTCACGCCGGCGATCGTGGGGGTGATCGTGGGAGCGCGCACCTGGCTCCGCAAGTCGCCGGAATGGCGCTACGCCGAAGCCGCGTCCCTCGCCGCGTGTCTTGTCGCAAGCGGATGGGTGGCATTCGGTGCACCGCTTGGATCAGGGGGAATCTTGCCCCAGACGACCGACACTGCGCTCGTCGTGCAGCTGCCACTCGTGCTGTGGGCCGCGCTGCGATTCGGGCCGGTCGGCACGAGCCTCGCCCTTCTCGGGTCAACGCTGGTTGGCGGGTGGGCCCTCGTGCAGGGAAGAGCCGTCGCGTTGCCGGTGCCGGCCGATCAGCTCATCCTCAACGTTCAAACCATCCTTATAGCGACGGGGGTCACGCTGCTGGGACTCGCAACGCTCATCGAAGAGCGACGGCAATCGATGCATGCGCTCGGAGAACGATTCCGGTTCGAGAAGCTGCTGTCCGAGTTCTCGCGGGCGTTCGTGCAGGTGCCAAGCGAAAGGATGAACGCGGTGTGCCATGAGTGGCTCCAGCGTCTCGGCACTTTCCTCGGCGTCGAAGGCGTGCGCCTGTTTCAGGTGGCGGAGCAGGAGCGAGATATCGTGCTGGTCTCGGAGTGGCGCGCGGCAGAATACGGTCTGTCGCCGCCTCTCATCGCTCGACGCGACCTTCCCTGGATATGTGAGCGCATCTTTGCACATGGTGCTGTCGCGATTTCCAACGTCAAAGCGCTCCCTGCCGCGGCCGCGGTCGATCGCTCTTCACTCGAGGCGCACGGGTACAAGGCCGTCCTCATATTGCCGCTGCTCGCGGGCGAACGGCTCATTGGGGCCCTGGCGTTCGGTTCGTTCGTCGAGCGTGCGTGGCCAGAGGAGTCGATCTCCAATCTGCGCCTGCTTTCGGAAGTACTCGCCAACGCGCTCGCACGTCGCCGGATCGACGACGCACTGATGCGCAGCGAGGTGATGAAGTCGGCGATTCTGGATTCGCTCGCGAGCGGCGTGGCGGTGATAGACGCGGACGGATTCTTGCTCAACGTGAACACCCACTGGACACGGCTCGCCGAAGAGAGTCGTGTCATGCCGTACGCACCCATCCGCGAAGGGGACCAGATTCTGGATGTGTTCCCCCCGGACGCGGTGGATGGCGTAAAGGCAGTACTCACCCGCGCCCGGCCGCGCTTTACGAACGAGTACGTCGCGGTTGCCTCCGGTAGCACCAAGTGGTGGCTGCTCGTCGTCTCGCGCCTGAATCGAGCCGAGGGTGGTGCCGTGGTGACGCTCGCCGACATCACCGAGCAGCGTCGCGCGGAAATCGAGGCGCAGCAGGTACGCCAGGAGCTGGCGCATGTCGCACGCGTCTCGACGATGGGTGAGTTGACGGCGTCGCTGGCACATCAGCTCAACCAGCCGCTTACGGGCGTCGTCATCAACGCGCAGGCGGCGCGGCGTATCGTCGACCGCGTGCCGCTCGACCATGACGAGCTGCGCGAGACGATGATCGATATCCTCGCAGACGCGCGGCGTGCCAGCGAGGTGATCCAGCGGGTGCGGGGGCTGCTCCGACGAGGCGAGTTCGAGATGACGCCGGTGGACCTGCAGTCAATCATTACTGACGTGGCAAATCTCGTGAGCAGCGACGCGCTCATTCGTAGCATCACCATTTCGCTCGACCTTGATCCGCAATCGATCGTCATTCGGGGCGATCGCGTGCAGCTGCAGCAAGTCGTGCTGAATCTGCTCGTCAACGCGATGGAGGCCATCGGCAAGACTCACGCCGAGCGCATGGTACGCGTCAGCTGCCGGAGGACCGAGCGCGGCGACGCTCGCGTTATCGTCCACGACTCCGGCGTTGGCCTCGCAGAAGGGGCGGAGGGACGGGTGTTCGACCCGTTCTACACGACCAAGCCGAATGGAATGGGCATGGGCCTGTCAATTGCCCAATCGATTGTCGAAGTCCATGGCGGGTCAATCAAAGCTCGCAACGCCGCTCAAGGGACGATCGTCGAGTTCATCCTGCCGCTGAACGAAACGGCCGAATTGGTGTGACCAGCCAAGGGCTCTACCCTTGATATCCCGCCATGTCAGGCGAGGGCGGGCTGCTGTTCGAGGAGCGAGAACAGGCGCACGAGCGACGCGACCGAATCGACGTCCAATTTCCGCATCGCGCGGCCCCGGTGAATCTTCACCGTTTTTTCGGCAATCCCCAGCGTGGCGGCGATCTGCTTGTTGATCAGGCCACGAATGACGAGCTCGCACACTTCCTTTTCGCGGCGGGTGAGCCGGGACAAACGGTCAGCCGCCTTCTGCTGCTCCGCGCGCACAAGCCGATGCCGGACGTCCCATGCGAGCGCCCGCGTGACGGCGTCGAGCAGTTGTGACTCGTCCGCCGGCTTTACCAGGAAATCGAGCGCGCCATTGCGCATGGCTTGCGCGGTCTTCGGCACGTCGCTGGCGCCGCTGAGAAACACGATTGGGATATCGTCACCGCGTCCCTTGACCAGTTGCTGGACGTCGAGACCGCTCATCTCGGGCATGCGCATGTCAAGGATCAGGCACGCGGGGGCGTCCGGCCTCGGGCGATCAAGGAAGAATTGCGGCGATTCGTACGCCTCCACGATGAATCCGTGGGTGTGAAAGAGGCGTCTGAGCGCCCTCAGCACGGCCGGGTCGTCGTCGATCAGGAAAATGTGGGCCGTCTGTTCCATAGCTCAGCTGCAAACACGCCGGTACGTGAATATATATCGCGTGGCAAGTCCTGGTGTTTACATTGCCCGCACATATTACGTTGTAAACGCGCTTGCACATTCCTTCACAAAGCTCTGCGACATTCCGCGACATTTTGACGCCCCTCCGGCGTCACGGAGGCTGACGCCTGACATCGATGCGCTGCTTCGCGGTGAACTGGGAGACAGGTGGGATACACATCGGACAGGAGCGGCACATACGGCCGTCTCCTGCCCGACTCAATCACCGCTCTATGCTTCGAGCAGTGAAAGTTCGAAAGTCATGCAATCAACCGCACGAATCGTCGTCTGAATCTTCGCAGCGTACGTAGACGCCGCTGGCGATCTCGCGCACGTAACCTTGCGACGCGAGGAAATCGAGAACACAGACAGCGGTGACACGATCGAGGCCCCAGAGACGCGCTGCGCTGCCAGGCGTGAGTGCCAATTCCGGTGTCCCGAGAAATTCATGACGGAGCCGGCAGAGGATATTTGAGAACGTATCCCGCCGTTCATCAGCCGCCCTCGTACTCATTACTTCCATTACCAAAGCATCCTTGCAGGGCGGCCATTAAAGGTCGGTTCCTGCACCTTCTGGGCTGGCCCGTGGTCCCAGCCGATGACGGCCTGGATGGGAGCATCGACCATGCCAAAGAAAGAGCGCGGGCAATTGCACGGAAATCCGCGGCCTTTCGTGACACTCCACGCACACATGGTTGGGCCGGTCAGGCTGAAAACACTGACTTTTGCGCTTCTATGATTGGTTAACCGGCGCAACCGGAATTCCGTTTTGTGTACCTCGTTTCGCCCTCGCTCATTGTCGCCAGCCGTCGGACCTGACCTCGCAGTGGGACATGCCCATTGAGGCGCGGCGAGCCTCTCAGTAGAAACACTCCATTTTGCTTGACGCACGCTTGGCACATGGCTTGACCAGCACATTCGACTTGTCGCCTCGGGTTGCAACCAATGAGGTCCGCTCCTCGAATATGCAGCTTCTGAAGCAGCTCGTGCCGGTAGTAGCTGTCAGTCTGGTTCCTGCCCTGGTGTACGCCGCGGTGAATGACCTGTCGCGCGTCGTTAGCGACACGGAAGCGACGCTCATCGCGTGGACGGCTTTGGCGCTAGGGGCAGTGCTGGTATGGCGTGCGATGGACGAGTACTTCGGCGAACGCGAGGCCACCGTGGAGACGATGAAGCGGTTCGGCCAGACGTTCGTCCGCGAGTTCGAGCGGCCGCTGCGGCAGTCGAACGGTTCGGACCGCCCTATTGAGTCGCAGCTGCGGGCGAGTCCCGACCGGGGCCGCCTGGAAATTCTTCTGTCTCCCGGCGGAGGCCACCGCTATCCAAACTTGTCCGATCACCGGACGAACGTGCTGTACGACGTGACGCGCGTTCTGAAACTTCTGCACGATGAGCGGTTCGTGTGCGAGCAGGTGTACTCGAAGGGGCCGTGGGTCGTGGTGCCATTCCAGTTCCTCAGCGCGAAACAGGCAGGTGGCCGATGAGCATTCTTCTTTTGAGCATTGGCGGTGGTGGAGGCAACATCCTGCGGTCGTTGAAAACGCTGTTCGATCACGACGTCGAGATCACGCGAAAAACAGACCCTGAGTACGCCGCACGCCTCCGATCGGCGCTCACCACCCGTTTCCTGGACACGAACGAATTCTCGCTGTCCGACCTGCCGGTGGACGAGCAGCTGGTGATCGGGACGCGCACGACCGGCCGGCTTGGGGCGCGGCACAACCCTGACGTCGCCCGCCAGGCGCTCGAGGAGTCGAAAGAAGACGTCGAGGCGGTGCTGCGCGGCCATTCGGTTGTGATTCTCATCGGAACGGGCGGCAAGGGAACCGGAGCGGGCACGATCTTTCCGCTCGCTGAAATGGCACGCCGGCTCAGAAAGCTCGTGCTGCCTATCTTCGTTCGGCCCTCGTTCGAACGGCACGAGGTCGACAAGCGCCGGTACGATCACGCGCTGAAAGTTGGCGAGCAGTTCGATGGCGCCGGCATCCGCCTGATCGAAATCCTGAACGATCGCGGTTATGACGAGGCGGCCCCCAAGCCTCAACTCGTTGTCTGGGAGAGGATGAACCTTCCAATCGCGAGAGGGTTACGCGGCTTGATTTATGTCCTCTGGGATCTGTGTCAGGTTGATCCGTCGGATCTCTCCATGCTGTTTGCCGGGCACGGCAGACTCCGGATCGGCTTCGGCGAGATTGATTGTTCGTCCGAGACGGACCCGCGCGACGACCAAATCGATCAGGCTGTCCGAGGTTGCTGGGACAACCACTACTACGCATTCGGCAGACCGGCGGGGACGTCATTGGTGTGCATCCATGGCGATTGGTCGAACGTCGTCGACGCGAAGATCAAGAGCGGTCTCGCGGAGGCCGCTGTTGCCGGGGCCAGCGGCGGGCCGTACAACCCTCTCTACACGAGAGCTATCCAGTCACCCAGACCATGGGGTGTAACCGCGTTGTTCGGGGAATTTACCGGTGTCCATCCGCCGCTCGATATCGACTGGGCGCTCGGCCGGCGAGACGTGCCCACAGTGGCACGAAGGCCGGTGGCTCCCGTGGTCGACGGTCCGGCTGACCAGCCTCCGCCTGTGGTGGTTCAGCAGCAGACACAGCCATGGATACCCTCGGGCTTCTGGGAGCTTGCAGTTGCCGTCAACCGCGCGGAGCCCTTGGCCCTCGCTTTGGCTGGCAGCGGCGAGACAGCGGATGTACCGATTGATGGGCTCGAGGTCAAGAAGCTCCTTGGGACGATGTGGTTTCGAGCCATCCTGCCGCGGTTCTCGGAGCTGTGGCGGGTCAGGATCCTTGACGCTCTCGTGAACGACGTGGCGCTTCCGAATCACGTGATGCGGGTGAACCGGCGCGCGCTGTCGTTGAGCGACCTGGACTGCGACCAGATTCAGGAGGTTGCGGCGAAATCGTGGGTACCGGACGTGGCCCGCGCGGATCTCGAGCTGCTGGCGGCAGTCGGACGGCTGTGGGGCGGGGAGGCGATCAAGCGATTTCATTTCGGCCCCGCGCCGGAGCGGAAAGAAGCGTCCATATTTGCCAGTCTGCTCGGGGGTTACGGACGATGAGATGTCGAACCGATACATCTGATCGTGGAGAACATTCAGGATTACTACGAGGTTCTGCAAATAAGTCCGAATGCGGAGCCCGAAACCATCCACAGGGTATATCGCCTGCTCGCCCAGCGTTTTCATCCTGACAACGATGAGAGCGGAAATGAGAGCCGCTTTCGCGAGGTCGTCGAAGCCTACCAGGTTCTGAGCGATCTCCAGGAGCGCGCGAAGTACGACGTTACGTATGCCACGCTCAAGCAGGAGCGCTGGCGCTTCGTGTCGGGCAGCGCCCGGACGGACAATGAGTTCGAGTCGGAGCAGCTCACCAGACTGGTCGTTCTCGAGCTGCTCTACACTCGGAGGCGGACGGAGCTGGAGAGTCCGGGGCTATCGCTGCTGGATCTCGAGGCGCTTACGGGCCGTGCGCGCGAGCACCTCGAGTTCACGATCTGGTATCTCACGCAAAAGAAGTTCCTCACCCGGTCGGACGGCTCGGTGCTCGTAATCACCGTGGACGGCGTCGAGTACCTCGAGAAGTCTCTCGATGAATTCGCACAGCGGCGGCGGCTCGCCGCCGCGTCGAACGGCGCCCGCGCCTGATTCTCGTACGTCGCAGGTAGCGCGCAGGCTTCAGCCTGCGCGAGCTGACAACGCGCACGCTGAAGCGTGCGCTCTACGTCTCCGTCACTACGTACTGCCGCGTCCGTCAGGCCGATGCGGCCTGGAAGCTGGCGACGGCCGCGGCTTCGTTGTCGTACGATTCGAACACCGTCAGGAGCTTCGTCACGACGAGAAGATCTTTCAGCCGCTTCGTCGGGTTCAGCAATCGCAATCGTCCACCGCGATTCTTCGCCGTCACGTAAGTCTGTACGAGCTCGCCAAGACCCGCACTGTCCACGTACGACACGCCACTCAAATCGATCAGCAGATTGGTGTAGCCCTGATGAAGGAGGCTCTGCACCTTGTCCTTCAGGAGGACGTCACCGCCCTTGCTGAGGGTGATGTCCCCCGTGACTGTGATGATGGCGACGTTGTCGACGATTCGCTGCTCGAGCTGCATGACTCCTCCTGGGGCTTCGGGACAAATGTGGCCGGGATTCTACCTCAACCGTTGTATTGCACGACAACCATCGTGACATCGTCATGCGCCGTGGCGCGGCCACAGAACGCGCGCAGGTCGGCAAGCATCGCGTCGAGGAGCTCGCGGGGCGGCCGGCCGCGGTTCGCAGCGGCCGCGGCCACCAGACGCTCGTCGCCATATTCCTCGCCCGATTCATTACGCGCTTCGCTCACGCCGTCGCTGAACGCGATGATCACGTCGCCAGGGCTGAGCGTTACGGCCTCTTCCTCGAACTCCGCGTTCTCGAACATGCCAAGTACGAGCCCGCCGGTCTCGAGCCGGCGCACGCCGGCGCCGGTAATCAGCATCGGAGCGTTGTGGCCCGCATTCGAATAAAGAAGGGAACCGGCCGGAGACAAGATCGCGTAGAACGCTGTCAGAAATCGTCCCTCGATCCCGCGACGGACCAGCCCCCGATTGAGCCGTGACAGGACCGATGCGCAACGCGACTGATACGAGGCTTCGGCGCCGAACATGCCGAGAACGACACCGGCGAGCAGGGCCGCCGGCGCGCCCTTGCCTGCCACGTCGCCAAGAATGAATCCGAACTGGTCGTCCACAACGTCGACGAAGTCGAAGAAGTCTCCGCCGACCGAGCGGCACGGTAACGACGTGCCGGCCGTGGAAAAGAACGCGCCACTGCGATTGGACGGCGGCAGCAGCGACTGCTGAATGGCGGCGGCGACTTTCAACTCCTGATCGAGCTTCGCGCGCTCGACCGCTTCGCGGTACAGCCGCGCGTTTTCAATGGCTACGGCCGCTTCAGTGCTGAGCGTTTCGAGTGATGCGCGAGCGGCCTGCGAACGAAGCGCGCCCCGCTCACGGCTGTCGAGATACAGCACCCCGATCACCTTGTCGTCGCCGTGCTCCTCGGCGCTCTCGACGTACCTGACGAGACGGAGCGGCGCGCAGAGGACGTGACGAATGCCGAGTGCCACCGTGCCCATGTGCCGCGCCGCCATGTCGATATCGCGGAGATCCTCGACGATCGTGAGCTTTCCGGTGGTGAAGACCCCCTCTGGAATCTTCCGGCTTGTTTCGAACGTGCGACCGGGCAGGGTGACGCGGCCGGCCGCGCGTCCCAGCTTGAACTCCAGCACCCCTTCGTCGCCGGCCAGCATGATGAAACCGCGCTCCGCGCCGGTAACCTCGATCGCCGAGTCGAGCACCAGCGCGAGCACGTCATCGAGCACACGTCCCGATCCGAGTGCGCGCAATCCCTCGAGCAGGTTCGCCATGTGGCGGAGCTCAGTGGCCACCGAGATCGCGCTGCGCTCGTGCGTGTCGTCGTCTCGTGAGAGGAAAACGATCTCGACGCCGTCGGAATCACCGAGGCGGATCCTGTCTCCATGGGAGAGGATCTGGTCGCTGGCCCTGGTTCCGTTCACGAATGTCCCGAATTTCGAGTCGCAGTCGCGCAGCCTCCACGATCCGTTGTCGGACGTGATCTCCGCGTGCTGCCTCGAAACACCGGTGCCCGCCACGCGGACGTCGCTTTCGCTCCTGCGGCCGAGCGTCATGACAGCCTTGTCGATGGGCACGTGACGATGGCCGGCGGCGTCGGTGATGACGAGGCGGGGGGAAGGAGAGTTCATTTCAAAAACTGGCGTCGTAGCGGAAGTTCGAGACCTCCAACGTTTCACTGCCCGGGAGATAAAAGCCGAAACGGCCTTCGGCCGGGGTCGTGCGGCTCCACGTGTTGAGAACCTGCCAGCCGGACCCCGCGTTGAACTGATGCACGATTTGCGAGTCGGATACTTCCACGTTGAGGTGGAGGAACTCGCCCGATGGAATCCTGTGAGCGATCCTTGGCAGCTCCCGCCGTGCACCGTTGACGATTTCGGTGCGGTACAGCGCGTCGTCGCTGAGCTCGGCCAGCACATAGTTTCTGACGTCGACAAACCCGAGAAGCCATTTGACGCGCGGTCCGCTCGAGAATGGATTGCGGCTGCGGTCAGGCTTCACGGTGAATGTAATCCTGGCTTTTGGCGCGGTCCGTTTGTAGAGCACGAAGCCGCCGCCCCGCCGCGTGAACCAGTTCTCGGCCTGCGTCCATCCTCCGGTCTCGAACTGCTCGATGCCGCTGGCGATGTTTCGCAGATCGACGGTTTTTGTTGCGCCCGGTGTTACCAGCACCGTTTCGGTCGTCGGCAGATTGGCGGGTCCGCGAGCGACGACCTGGTAGGTGCCTTCGGCGAGCGGCAACTTTGTCGCGCCCGTGAACTGATGCAACGGTTGATCGCCCTGCGACACGGTGACGTTCGTGCCTGCGTCGGCGAGGAATTCCACAACCACTGCAGCCGGGCGGAATGTAACGTCCGCGGCGGCAACTTGAACCGCGCGTGCCGAGGTGAAATCCCGCGAGAGCGTCACGGGCTCGTACGTGTCGCGCGAAAGCACAATCGAGTGACGCCCAGGCTTCACGCTGGTGTACTGAAATCGTCCGTCTTCTCCGACCGTTCCGACAGGAGCGCCGTCTATTGACACCCTGGTTCCCGGCGGGAGTTGTCCGACGGAGAGTGTCGCCAGCCCGGCCGGCGGCGTTGCGACGGTTGCGCCCTCGATGGCTGGCGCTTCCGGCGCCGGGGTCGCGTCGGCAGCGGTCACCGCCGGTGCGCTCTCTACAGATTCGGGAGCCGCGCCGCGGTTGAGCGACACGAACCCTATCAGCAGGACCACTGCGGCCGCACCGGCCGCAACCGCTCCAAAGACCCACCGTCGCGACTGCGCGGCTTTGCGTTGCGGTTGCGGCGCGGTTGCTCGGGCCGGACGCGCCGCGGGCGGGGACTGAGGCCCGGGCACCGCGGACGAAAGCGCCGTTGCCGTTGGCACAGGCTCAGGGACCGGAGACGGAGCAGGTCCCGAACGCGGCACCGCTCTCGTCTCCATCAGATCGTCGGAGTCGAGCATGACCGGTACGGTTAGTGCGCGTGGTCGCGCGGAAGGCACGTCGTCGATGCGCGCGCTCACCGTTTGATCCCCACGCGGGACGACGGCGTCGCCAGTGCGAGGTGTTGGACTGGCGAGCGTTTCGAGGTCCGCTGTGCGGAGATCGCTCGTTCGTCCACGCCGGCGCTCTGATTCCTTCGTCAGCGCATCGAGGATGGCACGCAATCGCGGGTCGGCTGGATAAAGCGTCAGACCGCTGTTCACCTCGGCGATCGCGGCGTCGATGTCACCTGAGGACTGCAATCGCCGCGCTTGCGATGCGTGTTGGGCGATCAGCTCGTCTCGCTTCGTGTCGAGTGCCTGCGCGCGAAGGTTCCTGGCAGGACCGTGCGTCGCATCCAACTCGAGCGCGCGATCGGCAAGTAGTTCCGCCGCACGCCAGTCTTCTTTCAGCTGGCGGTGACCCCATTCCACGTACACATCGCAGAGCGCCAGCCTGCCGGTCGGCCGATCGTCGAGCTGCAACGAATTCTTGAGAAGCTCGATCCCGCGCTCGTACTGACCTTCTCCGCATAGCGCCTGCCCTTCGGCAATCAGCTTCTCTGCGTCCGTGGCGCGTTCGAGCCCCTGGTGGGCGAGCTTGTGCAGCTCGACGAGCTCGGCATCCGAAGGGAATTCGTCGTACGCCTTTTCCAGCAGTTCCAGGGCGCGAGAATAATTCCCGCCCTCCAACTGCTGATCGATCTGCCTGATCCAGCGCGCCCGCGCGGCATCCCGTGTGTGCTGCTCGAGGCGCTTCTGCAGCCGCTCCTGTTCGAACTTCAGACCTGGATACGCGCCGTAAATGGTCTGCAGCGTCTCGAGATCGCTGACAGCTTCCTGAATGAGGCCGCTCTCCTCGTGAATGCGAGCCCGCTCGACGATCGAGTTGACCAGCTCGCGCTTGCTCTCGAAGAGCGTCAGCAGATGGCCGAAGTGGGGCTCATCCGGGTAGTCGGCGACCGCCTCGCGCAGCAGATTGACCTTGGCTTCGAGATCCGGCTCCGCGTCGAGACGTCGATCGACGTCGGCGATGAACCCGGACAACTGCTGGCGCTGCTGTTCATCGATGTCGAACTTGAGCGCCTGGAACAGCGCATGGCCGGGATACTTGTCGAGGAACTCGCGGCAGATCTGGAGCGCCTGCGCAAAGTTCTTGTCGGTCAGGTGGCGCCGCGCCTCGGCATAGCTGTTGTTGATGTCTTCGTGCTCGGACCGGATCTTGTTGTAGAAGTTCTGGTACATGCCGGCCGCGTCGGGCGACGACACATCCGGTGCCCGGCGATCGAGTTCGAGCACGTGTTTCATCTGGCTGAGCGCCTGGCTCACTTCACCGTTCTTCCAGGCATTGACCGCGGACTGGTAAATCTCTGTCTTCTGGCGCCGAACCCGCACGTACTCCTGCTCTTCCGCCTCGATGTCTTTGAGAAGCCTCGAGGCGCGCGAGTCCTTCGGGCGGAGCAGCAGCGCGTTCTGCAGCGCCTCGCGCGCATGCCCGTACGAATGGTTGTCCACGTGCTGGCGGGCCAGCTGCATCCATTTCTCGATCTGCCGATCGTGGCGGCGTGCCTCGATCTTGCTGCGCAGCCCGAGCGCCGTTACGTTGCCTGGATCGAGCTGGAGCACTTCCTGGAGCTTCTGGAGCGCCAACGGATCTTCGGCCTCCTCAAAACGTGCGCGAGCGCTGTCGAGGAGCTGGGCGATTGTCTTCTGCCGCACAACCTGGTCGATCTGCGTCCGCAGCATCGTGATCTGCGGGTCGATGTTGCCTTCTGCTTCGAGCTCGCCGACAATTTCTCCGGCGAACTGATAGTCGCCTTTCTCCAGCGCCCTCGAGGCAGTCTGGATGCGCGGTTGTGTCCTGGAAGGATCGAAAAGCGCAATCGGCTCGTTGCGCACTGCCTTCTGGAGCGTCTCCCCAAATTCGCGCGCGCTGTCGTATCGGTTCCACGGCTGCTTGGCCATGGCCTTGTGCACGACGCGGCTGATCATCTGACTGACCGCGGGGTTCAACTCCGACGCGGGAGGCGGAATCTGACTGAGAATGGCCTGAATAGCGGTGTCGTACGCGGCGACGCGGAACGGCTGTCGTCGGGTGAGCGCTTCGTACGCAGTCAGCCCGAGCGAATAGACGTCGGACTGGATCGACACCGGCTTGTGCAGCAGCTGCTCCGGCGCCATATACAGCAGCGTGCCCTTTTCGAAACCGGCCGATCGGGTATTCGAGTCGGCGGTGTGCGCCACGCCGAAGTCGATGATCTTCACCGAGTCGTCCGCCATGACGAAAATGTTGCTCGGCTTCAGGTCGCGATGAATCAGGCCCCGATCGTGCGCCGCCTGCAGCCCGCGGCACGTCTGCGACAGGATTTCGACTACACGTTCGACCGTGAGGCGGTGACTGGCCTTCTGAATCAGTTCGTCCAGCGTGTGTCCCTGAAGCAGGGGCATCACGAAGAACGGCTTCTTGTGCCCGTTGTCGTCGAACTCCCCGATGTCGAAGATCTCGACGATGTTCGGATGGCTGATCGACTTGAGGGCGCCGCATTCCTTGTAGAAGAGCTCGAGCGCGAAGGGGTCGGTGAACTCGTGCAGAGTCTTGACGGCGACCTCCCGGTCCATCGGCGCTGGATCATAGGCGCGGTAAACAACGCCCATGCCGCCTTCGCCAAGCTTCGCCGCGATTTGGTAGCGCCCCGCAATCCGGTTCATAAAACAGGCAAGCCCAATGCTGTTGCCAGCGATGTCACGTTACAGCACGCGTATTCGACACGCGGAGGGGAAACCTCGCTGGAAGTGCCGCGCATTCTAGCGTGGATCCGATTCTGTATCGCGGACGGAGTTCCACTCAAGCGCTGTGCTGGCTCCGGACCGCAGGGAACCTTCACAAATGTAGGAGATTAGCAATGAAATGGCGTTTTTGTCGGCGGTGCATTCTTATGGCGGCGCTCGCGTGGTTGACCGCGGCGCCCTCTGCCGACGCGCAGACGGTTGGCGCAACCCGTTGTGGAACAGGCGTTCACGAGTCCGAGGCCACGGGTACCGTGCTCCTTCCCGACGACCAGAGTTTCTGTGCGCTCGTCGCGGATCCCAAGGAGCCCAGCACCTTCATCAGTTACCTTCGAGGTCGGTTCCGGACGCTCGACGACCCCTCGGGTGCGGTGACGAATATCGCGACCATCGGCGTGGGCGACACCTTCGGGTTGATTCGGTTCGGCGGACCCGCCGCCGGCGAGGGTTTTCAGCTCGACGTCATCGGCGCCATCTTCGCGCAGTTCGACGTCGGTAAATCAGCGACCGATCTCATCAACACGGACTACGTCATCGGTATGCCGCTCACCTTTCGCCGGAGCGGCTTCAGTTTACGGACGAAGCTGTACCACCAGAGCTCTCACCTCGGAGACGAGTACTTGCTGCGCGACACAGGAATCGAACGCGAGAATCTATCGTTCGAATCGTTCGAAGTGCTCGCCTCCATCGAGATAGGGCCCCTGAGGGCATACGGTGGAGGCGAGCATCTCTTCCGCCGTGAACCCGAGTCGGTGGCCGCGAAGGTATGGCACGGAGGATTCGAGCTTCGCTCGGGCACCAACGCTAGGGCGCAACTGATAGGCGGAATCGATCTGAAAGCACCCGAGAATCACAACTGGTCGCCTGCCACGAGCGCAAGACTTGGAATCGCGGTGAGACGGACCGGAGCCGAAGGGCATCCCGGCAGGTTGATTAACTTTGTGCTCGAGTTGTACGAAGGGCCTTCGCCGTACGGGCAGTTCTTCCAGGACGATATTTCATACGTCGGCTTCGGCGTTCATCTCGGACTCTGAAAAGGTGGGGCGGCGGCGAAGCGCTGACGCGCACGCTCCTTCGCCTTGCGAAGCTCGTCATCCCTGTTCCTGGGCGGTGCACTCGTGCTGATGGAATGAACCAGCCGGTGCGCGGCGGCTGCCACCTCGTCTACTGCGTGATCGAATGCCTGCTGGTTGGCGCGCGAGGGGCGATTCATGCCGCTCAGTTTTCGGACGAACTGGAGCGCCGAGGCGCGGATTTCGTCATCAGTGGCTGGCGGCTGGAAATTGGCGAGCGTCTTGATGTTTCTGCACATGTCTCTGTGGGGCGGGCCTTTACGTCCGCCAGGCGCGGCGTAAAGCCGCGCCCTACGTGAATTATCAAATCGTTAGTCAGGTACTCGGCGAAGGAATCGTCCGGAAAGCAGTAGAGCCACCGCTCCTCGGGCTCGGCGGAGGCGACCACCGGATGACTCTTCGCACGGGCATGCTTGCTGGCGTGCCTGTTCGGCGACGAATCGCAGCACAGCGTGGCACCACAAGTCTGGCAGGTACGCAGATGGACCCACTGCGAGCCAATCCGGACGCACTCCTCACATACCCGTCGTCCAGGCTGCTTCACCTCGTCAATTGACGCGATGTGCGCGCAGGCTTCAACCACCTGCTGCGAGCGTATCATGGCCGCATGCACGACGATGCCTGGCCCGCGTTGCCGGACGGGTGGAAGGACACGTACGCCACGCTGCACATGTGGACGCAGGTGGTGGGGAAGGTGGCGCTCGCACGGATGCCACCACTCAATCATTCCTGGGGTATCGCGCTCCAGGTAACTCCACGTGGCTTATCGACGCGTCCGATGCCGTACGGCGATCGGACATTCGCCATCGAGTTCGATTTCATCGACCATCGACTCGCAATCTGTACATCGGATGGCGCGACCAGTTCGCTGCCGCTGTCACCACGATCGGTTGCAAGCTTCTATGCGGATGTCATGCGCACGCTCGACGAGATGGGACTGCCGGTGCGCATCTGGCGAATGCCGGTGGAGGTTCTCGATCCGGTTCCGTTCGACGAGGACACGGTGCATGCGTCGTACAACCCGGCTCACGCACGCGAGCTCTGGCGGATATTCGTGTCGTGCGAGCGATCGTTCACCAGTGCGCGTGCCCGCTTTGTGGGCAAGTGCAGTCCGGTCCATTTCTTCTGGGGTGGCTTCGACCTGGCGGTGACGCGATTTTCCGGCCGGAAGGCGCCGCCGCGCGAAGGTCCCGCGTTCATGCGAGAGGCGTACTCGCACGAGGTGATCAGCCACGGCTTCTGGCCGGGCAGCGGCCCCCTGCAGTCGCCTGCGTTTTACGCGTACGCGGTTCCCGCGCCGTCTGGATTCGACGCGATCTCCGTCAAGCCCGCGGCGGCCTTTTACCATCAGGAGCTCGGAGAGTTCATCCTGCCGTATGAAGCTGTCCGGACCGCAGACGATCCGGATCGCGCGGTGCGCGAATTCATCGACAGCACGTACGTGCAAGGCGCGACGCTCGCAGGCTGGGATCGTGCCGCGCTCGAGGCGGACTAACCGTAGGGCGGGTCCTTTGGACCCGCCTCACGATACGCTGTTACGCAATGACAGCGAAACCGGATCGCGAGCTGCTCGTTGTCGAAGAGCGCGAGGTGTGGATTTCGAACCCACACAAGATCCTGTTCCCCGCAACCGGCTACACGAAACTCGATCTGGCTCGTTACTACCTGACGATCGCCGACGGTGCGCTTCGTGGAGCCGGCGGCCGCCCCAACGTGCTGGTGCGATATCCCAACGGCGTCGGCAAGGACTTCTTCTATCAGAAGCGGGCGCCGGAATCGCGTCCCGACTGGATTGAAGTCGTCGAATTGAAGTTCCCATCTGGCCGAACAGCGCACGAAGTCGTACCACGCTGCTCAGCCGCGCTCGCGTGGATGGCGAACCTTGCGTGTCTCGAGCTCCATCCCCATCCGGTTCGCGCCGAGGATCTCGATCATCCGGATGAGCTCCGCGTCGATCTTGATCCGACGCCGGGCGTCGAATGGGCGCAGATGCAGGACGTTGCCCGCGTCGTGCACGGAGCGTTGGACGATTTCGGCCTCGTGGGATGGCCGAAGACATCCGGCTCACGCGGCATCCATGTCAACGTGCGCATCGAGCGGCGCTGGACATTTCGTGAGGTACGCCGCGCGGCGCTTGCGCTGGCGCGCGAGGTTGAACGTCGTGCGCCTGCGCTGGCGACCAGCAAGTGGTGGAAAGAAGAGCGGCACGGCGTCTTCGTCGACTATAACCAGAACGCGAAGGATCGCACGGTCGCCGCAGCATATTCCGTGCGCCCGAAACCGGACGCGCGTGTGTCCGCGCCTCTCGCCTGGGCTGAGATCGACACGTGCGACCCGGCTGACTTCACGATGGCAACGATGCCAGGGCGGTTTGAAGCCATTGGTGATCTACACGCCGGCATCGACGGTGGTCAGTACTCGCTGGATGGCCTGCTCGAGCTTTCCGCTCGACAGGAGAAAGTAGGGCTTGGCGACGCTCCATGGCCGCCGCAGTACAAGAAAGAACCGGGAGAGCCTCCGCGCGTGCAGCCGTCACGAGCGAAAAAGAAGTAGGCCGAACACCTTCTCCAACTCGTAAGCCGGCGTCACCTCGAGTTGGTCGTAGCGGCAGCCGGCCGGTGGCTTGTCTGGCCTCCAGCGCAGGAACGTCGTCGCATGGCGAAAGCGGTCGCCCTGCAGATGGTCGTACTTCACTTCACAGACACGTTCGATCCGCAGCGGTTCCCACGAGAGATCCTTTCCGGCGCTCCAGCGGCTCTGTCCACCAGGCATCCGCTGACCACCGCCTTCGGGCGCTGCCCACGATCGCCACGGGTGCAACGCGAGTGCGTTCTTCCGAAGAGGCTCGAGCTCGGCGACGAGCACCTTGCGTGCGGCCATCGTAAATGACGAGGTCACACCGACGTGATGCAGTGTGCCGCGGTCGTCATACAACCCGAGAAGCAGCGAGCCGACCGCATCGGGAACCGCTTTGTGCCACCTGAATCCAGCGACGACGCAGTCGGCGGTGCGGGCGTGCTTGATCTTGAGCATCGCGCGCTTGCCGCGTTCGTAGGTTGCGTCTGCCGGCTTTGCCACGACACCGTCGAGTCCCGCCCCTTCGAAGCGTTCCAGCCACTCCGCCGCGACACCCCGCTCGCGTGTCATCGGCGTGAGATACACGGGAGGCTCCACTCCTGCCAGGAGGCGTTCGAGCTGAGCGCGGCGCTCATGCTGCGGGGTATCGAGAAGACTCCTTCCGTCGATGCCGAGCAGATCGAAGGCGACAAACGACGCCGGCGATTCTTTGGCGAGCTTGGCGACGCGTGAGGCAGCCGGATGGAGCCGCAACTGGAGCGCATCGAAATCGAGCCCTCGCGGCGTCGCGATCACAATCTCGCCGTCGACGACCGATCCCTCCGGAAGCCGGTCGACAAGGGCCTGGTGCAGCTCGGGAAAATAACGATCCAGCGGACGCAGATCGCGGCTCTGAATGTAGGCGTCTCCCTTGGTGCGGAAGACAATCGCTCGAAAGCCGTCCCACTTGGGCTCGAAGAGGAAGCCGCCGCCGGCCGGCAGGGCGTCTGCCAGCTTGGCGAGCATCGGTTCGATGGGTGGAGTAAGCGTCTCGTTCACACTTCTACGTTCTCGCTTCTCGGTTCGTGTTCAAGTTCGTCAGCGAAGTCGTCGCGGACCTGAACCTGAACTCCGAACCAGCGAAGCTGAACACGAACTGAGAACGGAGAACCTGGAAGTGTGAACGACGTGGATTCGCTATCGAGCCCCCGAAGATTTCGCCTGTCCCTTGAACACGGCGTCGATCGCCGCCTGGGCGCATTTTTCGCCGTCGCCGCTCGAGACCCCCATCGCCCCAATCACCTGACCGTTGAGCATGATTGGCAGGGCACCCGGCTGCGGGAAGTCTTCCATGAACGTCGGCGCGAGCGTTTCGCCGCTGCGCACCAGTTGGTTGGTCTCGGAGGTCGCCCGGCGCCAGCGGAGAGCTGACTTCGCCTTCATGAGCGCCGTATCGATCGCATTGGCTGCCGCGCCTTCCATGGCGTGCGACTCGATGACGTTGCCACCCCAGTCGAGGATTGCCATCGCAACGATCGTGTTGTTCCGCTCGGCCCACGCGATGCACGCATCGGCGAGCGCGCGGGCGCCCGCGCTCGAGATCACTTTGATGTCCCGCGTCAGCTTGATCTCTTTGCTCGCCTGCGCCGCGGACACATCGGTGCGAAGACCAGCGCTGATCAGCACGACGGCGACGAGCACACAGGAGTAAAAGCGCATACGACTCCTCCTGAAAGAACTTCCAACTCCCATTGGGAGTTGGAAGTTGAGAATCGAGTGAACTCCGGGTACTAACGCGTCCCCGCGATCCCCTTGAACGCCAGCTTCTGCATGCCCATCCCGGTCTGCGCGACGTACAGGTTGCCCTTCGAATCGGTCGCGAGGTGGTGGCCGGCGCCCATCATGCCGGGCGGCTTGATGGCGCCCACGATCTGCAGCGACTTACGCTCGACCACCGCAATCTCGGGGCCGTTGCCGACGTACAGGAACTGCTGGTCGCGATCGGGCGAGAGCGCCAGGTTGCGCGCAAACGGCGTGTCGGTCTTGATGATCTGGTTGACGAACTTTCCTTGGGGAGTGAACACCTGGACCCGGCGGTTCTCTCGATCGGCGACATACACCATGCCGTCATTCGACACACGGAGGGCGTGGACGATGTTGAAATTCTGTGGGCCGGGCCCTGACGGGAACGCTTTCGGCGTCACGACCTCACAGGAGTCGTCGTCAACAGGCTTGTTGCCAAACGCGCCCCACATCCGCTTGAAGGTGCCGCTAACGGCGTCGAACACCACGACGCGGTCGTTTCCGTAGCCGTCGGCAACGAACAGCTCGTTGGTTTGCGGATGCAGCCATACATCGGCGGCCCGATGTACGTTCTGCGTGTCTGCGTTGCCTTTACTCTGGCTGGTACGACCGATCTGCAGGACGAACTTCCCGTCCTGCGTCATCTTCAGGATTTGATCGTCGGCGACAGGTCGGAGCCCGGCGATCCCATTGGTCGGGCAGTTGTTGCCGGTAATCCACACGAAACCTTTGGCGTCGATGTGAATGCCATGTTCGCGCTCGGGCCATTGGTAACCAGGGGCGTTGCCCCCCCACGCTTTGACAAAGTTGCCTGCGGTATCGAAGACCATGACCGGCGGCGCCGCCATCTTGGCGTCCTCGGGTTTGACGAGCGTTCGCGGCCGATGCAGCACCCACACGTTGTCCTGTGCGTCAATCGCGAAGCTCGACGGATCTCCCAGTTTCCACTTGGGCGGTACCTTCGGCCATGTGCGATCCACCTCGAACGTCGGCAGGCTGCGTGCGCTGGCCGGCGCCTGGGCGGCGACGGTCCGATAGGAAAGCGAGCTCGAATCGACTGCGGCGACGACGACTCCAACCGCAAGGGCGAGGAAAAGATGCGCGCGTGTCACGGCTCCCTCCTGACTGAAAGACGGAAGGTGATCGAAATGCAGGTGGTGCAGATTCTGGCACAAGTCGCGGTGCCGTTGGCAGGGTTTGCCGGTAGCCGGAAGCCTTCAGGCTTTCCGCAATGGCTCGGACAGCTTGACGGGCATGCAGTTCAGCGGTATTCCTAGCGCGGGATGCACCCCGTAACGTAGTGTCCGGCTTTAGCCGGACCCGGGTTCGCTACGGATTCGCGGCGGGAGGAAATGATGCGAAGAACCACAGCTCTCGGAGCGGCGTTCGCTGCCGGCGCAGCACTGATGGCGGCGACGCCGACGTCGGCGCACCACGCGTTTGCCGCCGAATTCGACGCGAACAAGCCCGTCAAGTTCGAGAAGGCCGTCGTAAGGAAGATGGAGTGGGTCAATCCTCACGTGTGGATTCATATTGAAGTCCCCGCAGCGGGCGGGAAGGTGGAGCAGTGGGCCATCGAGGCCGGCACGCCAAACGTGCTGTTCCGGCGGGGCTTCACCAAGGAAGCGCTGCTCCCAGGCACCATCATCGTGGTGGATGGATACCGGGCCAAGGACGGTTCCCGGCGTGCCAACGGGCGCGACCTGACGCTTCCCGATGGCCGGAGGCTGTTTCTCGGCTCCTCGGGCACCGGAGCACCGATCGAAAAGCCTTAGGAGGGCCTTCATTGCTCCGGCGGGTTGCCGGAGATGTACAGCTGGTACCGCTCTTCCTCGGTCGCCGGGACTTTCCTGGTGATGTCGACGACCATCGTCTTACCTTCCCATCGCTTGACGAGCGGTTCTTTTCGAAGGTGGCCGAGCGCGGTTTCTTCCGCCATCTCCATGCACCTGAACGGAATCAGCTGGGCGTTCGCCTCGAGCCGGCGGTACAGGGGCAGCCGGATAGTCCACGGACGCGTAAACACCTTGGCGTCTTCGATCCGGGCTTCGTACTGAATCGAATCGCGTCCGAGAGGGGTGTACCGCTCGGTGACGTGCAGGCCGTCGCTGTGGAAGTTGCCCGAGCGGTCGAACCACGTGTACGGCGTGAACCGCGTGACGTCGACGACCAGCGTGTCACCGTCCCACTTTCCGACGGAATGCCCCATGAAGGCGTCGCCCGGGTATGTCGGGACCTCGTCGAGGTGAATGGTGCGGTCAGCGTTGCGGAACTCGAACGCCATCATGATTTTCGTCGAGCCCTGAATGATCTGGAACTTGTAAGGCATGTACATCGCCCGCGGCACGCCCGGGAGATAGCAGCGCAGCTCGGGATCGCGGTCGAGCCAGTTCGCGAAGTTCTCTTTCTGCCTGGCGGCAGCCCAGGGCTGGTAGGGAATCTCGTCGCCCTCGACGACACCGACGTCGGCGGGAATCCACCCGATGGTGCCGAGCGCGACGACCGGCGCCGCCAGCACAGGCACATCAGGGTACGCACCGCGTTGAGCCACGATCGGGCGTGCACCGTGGCTGAGCAGGTCCCAGTGGGCCGAGGAGTTCGCCTGCCAGATGCCGCTGAAGTCGGGTTTACCGTCTGCCGTACGGGGTATCTGTCCGGCCTGCTGCGCAACCGGCGATTGGCCGCTTCGCGAATTCACGATGAACACGCCGGCGATGACGGCAACCGCAGCAGCGGCAACTGCCACTCCTATGAACCGCTTTGACATCGTCTATGCTCCCCAAATAGGCCTCAGGCCTCAGGGCCCAGGCTCAGGGTGCGCAACGCGCCGCCTTGTTCGACGGATCGTCGGTGGTGCCGCCCGGCTTGTCGCGGTACACCTCGTGGCAATGCAAGCACGCATCGGCGATCTGGTTGGTGACTTCGCCGACCGCATCACGATTCCTGGATTGCGACGCGCGATAGGCTGCTCGTCCGGCTTCAGCCAGCTCGTCCACGTATCGCACCCAATCGGCGCGTTCCACGGGAACGGGTTTGCCATTCTCGCAGCGGCGTCCCGGCGTCAGCAGCAGCGGCGTCGACTCGGCGAGCGCGATAGCAGCGTAGTCCACGAGTTCCCACCCCGAGTAGATTCCTGCCCCCCAGTCGACCCAGGAGAACGGCGTCGGCCCGCCGGGCGACCAGCCGACCTTCTGTTCTCCGGGATCCTGATTCTGCACGTTGAATATGAGGTTGGAGCTCGGAAACAGGATGCCTCGCATCACCTGCGCCATGTTGCCCGGCGGCAGCGCCGCTGAGGGCGCCGGGGCAGCGGGGCTTGCCGGTGAAGTCGCGCCGGTGACGACTGCTGCTCCGCGGATCGCGATCTCGCTGAGGGCGGCGCTCGCAGGCAGCTCCGCGGCTCCTGCTTTGAAGCCGCCGATCTGAAGTATGTGTGCGGCCAGATCGGCCGCCTGTGGACGCGACAGCGTGCCCGGCTTCGTGGCGGGCATCGTGTGTTCGATCTTGTCGACCAGATCGGCGAGCGACCGGCCGTTCCAGATGCGAAGGAAGCTCGCGCCAGTCAGTGGGGGGCCGAGATCACCATCGAGAGTGGCGCCATGACATGCACGGCACTCCGTGGTGTACAAATCCTGTCCCCTTTGGGCCTGCACAGTCGTGTACACGCCGTCGGCGACGGTCCGGCTCGTTTGTGCGATGACCATCCAATTTGCGCCGACTGTGGTAACCAGCGCGAACGCAAGCGCAGGCGTCCAGCGTGAGTGCATGCGTCTCCTCGGTGGCGCGTGGGTGGATCCGCCGAGCGGGCGCGAATCGTATCACAGCGCGGCATCGACGCGACCCAACAGGCCGCGCTCTGTGTTCACCAGCGTTTTCTGGTGACACTAACGCGCTCGCGATGTTTGCCAAGAAAACACACTTCAGCGCGTTAGTGTCACGATCCTACGTGCGGTATGAAATTGGACCCGGCGCTCAACTGGTCCAATCGGATCCGCGCCCTACTCGGTGTAGTATCCGCTGTAACGGAGGGCCGCAATGACGGTTCGACATGTCGCGCGGATTCTGACGATCGTCGCCGTGCCTGTTGCGGCGGTGATCGTGCTTGGCGCGCAGGGTACCGGCACCTACACGGCGCCAAAGACGCCGTGGGGTGAGCCCGACCTGCAGGGCATCTGGAGCGGCGATACCCTCACTCCCCTCGAACGGCCGGCCAAGTTCGCGAACAGGCCGGTACTCACGGAGCAAGAGGCCGACGCGATCGAAGAGGACATCGCGTCGCGGCCCGGCCGCGACGATCGATCCCAGCGCGGCACAGAACGGGATGTCGCCCAGGCCTACAACCAGCACTGGCTTGCACCGCCGGCGCGGCTCGCCGATCGACGCACCTCGCTCATCGTCGATCCGACGGATGGGAAAATTCCTCCCGTAACGCCCGAGGGACAGGCGCGGGTTGCGCAGATGCGCGAGTATCTGGCGGCGCTGCTGCAGGGAACTTCCGGCGGGCGACCGGGTCCGATCTCGCCTCGCCGCAAAGAGCCGCCGCCGTACTACAACGTCGCGCGGATGAACCGCTCCGACGGCCCGGAAGATCGTCAGACCACCGAGCGGTGTTTTGGCGCCAGCATGCCGAACCTTGGGGCCGTCTACCGAATCGTCCAATCGCGGGGCGCAGTGGCCATCTATCACGATTCGGGCCAGGGGCAGGGATTCATCCGCACGATCCCCGTTGACGGCTCTTCGCACCTGCCTTCCAAGATCCGCCTGCTGCACGGCGACGCGCGTGGGCGCTGGGAAGGCAACACCCTCGTCATCGACACCACGAACTTCACACAGAAGATGGACTTTCGCGGTTCCCGCGAGAACCTTCACCTCGTGGAGCGCCTCACACGGACGTCCGACAATCGCATCACCTATCGCGTCACGGTCGAGGATCCCACGATGTGGATGCGGCCGTGGACCGCTGAGATACCGTGGGAGCGACAGCCTGACAAGCTGAACCAGGTGTACGAATCAACCTGCCACGAGGGCAATTACGGCCTGCTCGGCATGCTGGCGAACACACGCGCCGCGGAGCGGTTGTTCAGGGAAGGAAAGGGTCCGAATCCCGAACTGCAGGACAACGCGACCGGTGGCGACAGCGACGGCGACATCGGCAGGTGACGGACGTGGGGCACGCCGTCGTCGAGTGGCTGGCCAACACCGAGTGGAGCGTTGCGCTCCATGAGTCGCAATACGGCTACGCGGTGGTCGAGTCCATCCACGTCTGGGCCCTTTGCCTGTTCGTCGGGTTTGCCATCCTCCTGGATCTGCGACTCGTTGGCGTGATCTTCCGCGGGGTGCCGGTTGCGCACATGATCCAACGGGTACTCCCGTGGACCAGAGCCGGCTTCGTCGTGATGGTGATCAGCGGGGTCTTGCTCTTCTACGCCATTCCTGTTCGCACGTATCACAACGTCTTCTTTCGCGCGAAGGCCGTGCTGCTGATTCTTGCGGGCCTCAACGCGTTTGCATTTCATTACGGGGTTGCGCGGCGGCTGCCCGACTGGGACGTCAGCGGCGGTTTACCGCGCGCGGCCAGGCTTGCAGGCGTGTTCTCCCTGATGCTGTGGGCATCCGTCGTATTCTCCGGCCGCCTGATCGCCTACAACTGGTTCGACTGCGCCAAGCGCCAATCGCCGCTGATTAGTACGCTCGCTGGCTGTACGCCAGAAATGATCGACCCCTATCAATAGATGCTGCTGCCGCTGTTTGAAGCGCTCGAAGCGAGCTCGATCGGAGAAGCCATCCGGAACTCACTCTGGATGTTTCCGATCATCGAAGCCTTCCACCTCGTCGGGCTCGCGGTCATCGGAGGAGCGATTCTCGTCGTGGATTTTCGCCTTCTCGGCCTTGGGCTGCGAAATCATTCCGTCTCGAAGCTCGCGCACGACACGCAGCCATGGGTCATCGGCAGCATCGTCGTCATGATCCTTTCCGGGCTGCCGCTGTTCCTGTCGGAAGCGATCAAGTGCTATTACAGCTTTGCATTCTGGACGAAGATGACGGCGCTGCTCCTCGCGCTCGCGTTCACCTTTACCGTGCGGCGCTCTGTCACGGCTGCACCTGACGGCCGCTATTCACCGCTGCGGGCGAAGGCAGTCGGCCTCACGTCGATTGCGCTGTGGGCGACAGTGGGTTGGGGCGGTCGCTGGATCGGATTCTCGGGTTGATGGCACCTTAACTCACCGTAGGTATCGCAGCTGCGCTGAGTCAGCGCCTCCTGATCGCCGCGATCTCCTGGGCGGTGAAGCTCCAGTCTGCTGAACGCGCGCTCCGGAGTTCTTCATCGCGCCAGATTGGCCGCATCAGGCCGCGCGTGTTGTGGCTGCTCGACGCCAGCAGCAGATGTCCGAGTTCGTGGGCGATCGCGTAACCGAGCAGCGTTCGCGTGTCCATGCGCACAGCTTTCGCCACGCGGACGACGCGGTCGAGATACACCGTGGCGAGGATGGCGTCGGCGGAGGCCGTGTCCACGAGCGCGTCTCCGAGAGGGAGAGACCGGCGGTCGTATCGGACCGTCGAGCGGACGATTCGCAACACCAACTCCCCGGCGGGCGGGCGGTCACACGGCGCGGCGCCGGCGCCGGGTCCGCAGGGCTTCCAGGACACATCGACCGTGGCGGCGGCGAGCGTGGTCCTGGCAAGGTTCAGAGCCGCGGTCTTGACGGATGGGTCGAGCTGCGCAGTCTCGTAAACCCTGACGGTAACGGGGTTGGCCGGGATTTCGGCCGCTCGGGCAACGCCCGCGGTCGTGAGCACGCAGAGTGGAACGAGCAGGGCGACGTGTTCCGACGTCATTCCGCAAGCGTGCGGCGGCGCGGCGGGTACCTCAATGCATGGGAGGTGACACGAGGTGAAATGATGGCGACGAGCCCTGACGGGCAAAGAACGCGGCGAAGGGGGGCGTATCCTGCTACTATTGACGGCGCAACCCGCTGTGGCGGTAAATAGAGAGTCCAGGGAGTCGGGTGAAAGGAGCGTCGAGATGACATTCACAGGTCGTGTCGCGGGCGCCGTCGTCAGTCTCCTGCTGACGGCTGGTCCTGCAATTGCGCACCATTCGTTTGCCGCCGAGTTCGATGTCAACAAGCCGGTGAAGCTTCGTGGAACGCTCACGAAGATGGAGTGGATTAATCCGCACGGCTGGATCTACGTTGACGTGAAGTCGCCTGACGGCAAGGTCGCCAACTGGGCGGTCGAAGCGGGCTCGGCCAATGCGCTCATCAGGCGCGGGCTGCGGCAGACCGATTTTCCAGCGGGTGTCGAGGTCGTCGTCGAGGGCTATCAGGCGAAGAACGGTTCGCTCAAGGCCAATGGCAGCACCGTTACGTTCGCCGACGGCCGGAACTTCTTCCTTGGCGCCTCTGATGCAGGCGCACCGCCCACGAAATAGCCGAAGGTCAAGTCACAAGGCTCAAGTCACAAAACACAAAGTCACAGGCTTTGTGACTTGGGCTTTGTGACTTGCGCCTTGTCGCTTACCACCCAATCACCATTTCCTTCGTCGCCGTGTTGAAGCACACGGGCGTGCGGTAGAGCACGTCGAGCGTGCGTGTATTCGGAGACGCGCGCCGAATTGCGTAACCGGGTGGATAGTTCGAGGCCCACAGCATCGTGCCTGGACCGTCGTGATGGCCGAGGAATACGGTGGCTGGCTTGAACGTCTTGACGAGCTCGACGAGCGGTGGAATGCCCGCCTCGAAACTGACGTAGGGCAACATGGCAACGTCTACGCCTGGCACGCGCTGCATCAGCGCGCGCTGCTCGGTGGTGATCGGTCCCGGGCTGTCGGCAAACATCACGCGGAAGTTATTGCCCAGCGTAAACAGATAATCGATAACGCCCGTCGTCGCGATGTTCGCATCGCGGCTGCCACGGGCGCGAACAGCTTCGGCCTGCTTTGCTTCCGCCTCCGAGTAAGGTTCCTGCAGCGCCGCCGACTGCAGCGCTGCCTGCTGCTTGTCGAGAAATCCCTCCGGGACCGTCGTAGCGATGACATTGTGTCGCCCGAGCACCGTTTCTACGGTCACGCCCTGATAGTGCAACACCTCGCCGCCCTTCACGGACTTGAACTGCCGGGCCGCCAGACCGCCGGCCGACAACGCAGGGCCCGCCGGCGCGGCGCCGACGACGTTGGCGCCCGTCTGCCTGGCGACGACCGCTGCATCGGACATGTGATCGAAGTGCGCGTGGCCGATGAAGAGGGCAGTGGCCTTCTTGATGTCGCTCGACGACACCCCGATGGCGTGGCTTCGGGGAAGACGGTCGTAGTAGGCGTCGAGCAGGAACACATTGTCGCGATATACGAGCTCGTAGTTCGTGTGTCCGAGCCACCTCACGACAACCGTTTCCCGGTCTTTCGGCAGCGGTCCGCCCGCTGATGCAGGCGCAAGCACCTGACACGCCGGATCCTGCTGCATTGTCTGCTGCGCGTTCTGTCCGGCAACCGCTGATGACGTGATTAACAAGCCACAGAGGCTCAGGAATACCGCGAGACGTAGTTCAGTCCCCTTAGTTGCCAACGTAAACCTCCCTGGTTGCCGTGTTGATGCAGACCGGGGTTCGAAGCAACGGCGCCATCGCTTTGGTCTTCGGAAATTCATTTCGAATGGCGAGACCAAGCGGCCCGAGGGGCATATCCAGCATCCGGTTTCGATGGCCGTCGTGATGTGTTGGCAGCATCACATCCGGCTTGAACAGCCGGACGTATTCCATGGTGATGGGAATCGCGAGCTCCCCGCCGTAGTAGGGAATGAAGCCGACATCGATCTTTGGTTTGCCCTGCATGATCTTCCGCTCGGCATCGGTTGTGGGTCCCGCACTGTCGGTGTAGAACATCGTGAAGCCGTTGTCGAACGTGAAGAAATACGCAATCGTCCCTTCCTTGATGAGTCGCTCGCGCTCTTCCGGCGTGGTCGGGACCATTCCACCGAGTCTGCGGTCGTGCGCCTGCTGCTCTGGCGTGAGGCCGCCCTGCAACGTAATCGCCGCCGCGGCGGCTCGATCCTTCCGCATGTAATCGTCGGGCACGATGTTGTGATGGCCGAGGACTGCCTCGACGGTGAACCCGTGGAAGGAGAACTTTTCGCCGCCGAGGCCCTTTACTGTCACCATCTTCTTGTCGTCGACGCGCCCGGTGCCACGGATCCAGCGCATCGCGATCGGATCGGCGACGACCAGGGCCCCGGTTTGTTCGCCGATGTACGGCGCATCCCAGAGATGTTCACCGTGTGCGTGACCGATCAGAATCGCGTCCACGTCCTTCGTCATCATCTCGGGTGTGACGCCGCTCTGTTCCCACCACGAGAGCGTGTCGATTCCGGCGTCGAGCAGGATCACGTTGTCGCGATGCGCAAGCTCGTAGTTGGCCACCCCGAGAAACCGGAGCACGATGACGTCTGGATTTTGCGGTCGCGGTCCGCCGGCTGCCGTGGGAACGAGTGCCTGGCAGGCGGGCTCCTCGCCAAGGGCCGGATAGCGCTCCTGTGCCGCCGTCGCGGATGCAAAAGCAAGCAGCATGACGAGCAGCGCGGTGATCGATCTACATGACATCGTCAACTCCACAAACAATTCAGAACTTGAGATCGGGCCGTTGTCCCGTGATGCCCCAGATCAAGCGAGACAATGGCTCCGGATCCTGCAGCCGGAAATCCACCCAGGTCATCGCCTTCAGAAAGATCGGCAGCTCGGGCTTGTCGGGAGCATCAGACAGCAGAACGGGAATGACGGGGCTGCGGCGCGACACGAACTCGCGCAGGAATCCGTACAGCTCCTGTTCCTGCCACGGTCCTACTCCCGCCGCGCCGACGAACACGGCGGCCGATCGAATACGTGCGATCTGCTTTTCGAGCAACTGCTGCCATGGCTGTCCCGGCGGTAGCTCGCGTTCGTCGAGCCATGGAAGAATGCCGTGCTCCTCGAGACGGTCGGCGATACGTCGCACCGACGCCTTGTCGGCCCAGTTGTGGCACAGGAAAACGTCGAATTCCGCGCTCGCGCGTTTCTGCAGCAGCTCCCGTCGTGCAGCAGCCCGCGCGGCCTCCAGTTCGGCGGCAGCGGCACGCGCGGCGGCATCTTCCGTGGGCGAGTCAGTCCGAAGACGATCGGTGACAGAAGCCTGTGCCCGATGTGCGAGCGACGTTGCGACTGCCGCTGCCGGCGCGGTCGCGACGAGACGCGCGTCCGCGGCCGCTCCTTTCAATACGAGCGAGGCCTCCCGGGCGACATCCACCAGCCCTGTCCGGGCATGGGTGGCGGCCTCCTGCAAAGTGGAACCAGTCGCAATGCTTGCGTAAAAGCGAGCCGCGAAGACCGCTTGTGGCCGACCGCGTAGCGTGCCCTCGCAGATGAGCGCTGCGGGCCCTTTATCCCAGAGCATCGCGGATGACGCATCGAACGCAGAATCGCGTGCGCACGGCTGAAGGACGGTCAGGCCGACGCTCTGGTACTGCGCGAGAAGATTGCCAAGATACGGAGTCGTCACACTGCGGGTAGCGCGGGTCGAGCTCTCGAACGTCAACGTGCCGTATCGGGCCGCAGCACGCCAGCTCGCGTGGCCGATGAAATGCACCACGTGACAGGTTTCGCGGGCGAGCCGCTGCTTCAGTGCCTGTTCGGTCGCGGGAACTACGCGGTCGAGAGCGATGAGGTGCTGCGCCTCGAGCCCTTTCAAGGCATCGGACAAATCCTGCCAGGCGCCTTCGGCATCAAACGCCGGCGCGTCCGCAGGAGAGGGGACGATCGCCACAATGCGGAGTGGCTGCCCTGTCCACCGCTCCGGCGAGCCGCCCCCGCCAACGCCGGTCGTCACGACGGTTGCAGATTTCCCGGAGCCGACGCTCTCGAGACGGCAACGCCACAGCCGGGGCAGAAGCGCGCTTCCGGGATCAGCCCGCGGCCGCATTGAGTGCAGAAGGCTGCGCCCGGCAGCGCGGGTGCGCTCCCTATTCCGGGCGGCAGCGCGTGCTCTGCGTTGAGCACGGCTGCGTACTCGCCGCTGTCGACCCAGGCCAGAAACTGGCTCGCGCGCATCACCGTCCAGGGATGTGTCTGGCCCATGGTGCTCAGCGCTTTCACGAACCAGTTCAATTTGTCCGCATCGAGCGCCTTGAACTCACGCGCCTGCGCGATGAAATCCTCAGGATTGATCGCGCCATGGTACTTCTGCGGGAGGCCGGCGATCTTCATCATGGCCGTGATCGGCACATTCGCGTCCTGAGACGCGAGCAGCCCCGCCCGGTCGGCGGTGAACTCGGACATCCTCTTCCAGTTGAGCAGCGCCACCTGGAGGCCGGCGCTGAGCAGCTCACCGAGGCCAAACGTTGCGCCTCCGACGATGGCGCCGATGACGGGGAGGAACTCGGCAATCTGGTAGTAAAGCACGTGGCCGCTCTTGATGTGGCCGACTTCGTGCGCGATGACGAACAGCAGTTCGTCGTCAGTCAGGCGATCGACGGTACCGGCATTCAGCACGATCAGCGGTCGCTCGACACCGGCGGTGAAAGCGTTCACGTCGTCGCCGGAGGCGATGTAGACGTCCGGCACCTTGGGGAGGTCAAGAATGTCGCACGCGGCGAGGAGCTTCTCGTGGACATCGGGCACACTGTCGGGTGTGACGCGCAAGTGGCTGCCGGTGAGTTGCACACGCAGCAGCCGCTCGAAGCCCCACTCATTGCACTTGCGGATGACGGTCTCGAGTCCACTGGTTTTCTGCAGTGCGTTGAGTGCCTGCGCGTCGAGAGGGTGCTCGTAGGTCTGTGGCCGCAGTCCGGTCAGTCGCCGCGGTGACATGGTCGGATTACCAGCGCTGCGCCGTGCCCGTGGCGACGCGATATGCATCGACGGCCGACCAGATAGCAACGCCGAGCCACGCAAGTCCCGCGGTCAGCGCACCCAGCACGAGAGCAAGAACGAGCATGACGGCGCCCTTCTTCATGTCGCCGTTGATGAACTGCCCGACGCCGGGAATGAAGAGCGACACGATCGTTGCCAGGACCGGATTCTTTCCCGTCGCGACACGCGATTCGGGGGCGGTGACCGGCGGGGATCCGCCGCGAACGCGCGGATCGGCAGTGGGAGCAGCCGGCCCTTGCGACAGGGGTGCCCCACATTTCAAACAGAATCTCGCGGGCGCGTCGTTGGGAGCGCCGCACTGTGCGCAGAACATAACGTCCTCCGGCTGGTCTGGGCCGAGATTATACGCATCCACCGCTGACCTTGAGTCTCGACACCTGCACGATTCGAAACGTTTCAAGGAGTGACAGTGAACATATCGGGCGTGCATCGGCTCGGAGGTATAGGCGTTGTTACCTCAGCCATTCGTGCAGATTGCAGGTTTTGGCATTGACACCGATCTCCATGACAGTTAGCTTCGCTTCGCTCACACCCTATCGTAGAGCGCAGGCTTAAGCCTGGCGCGCTACCTTGTGCGTCCCCGCCGGCGACCCGGGAAGGAGACCCAGGAGAGATCCATATGTCCACCACTGAGCACGTCCCGTTGATTCTCATTCGGGGATTCGGGGGACTGAACGTTGACGACGAGCGTCAGATTGCATACCAGGGTTTCAATGAAGGGACGGTTTACCCGCACAAGCGCGGCGAGAACTACATCTACGAGGGGCTGGTCCTCAAGTATGTGAAATCGCTGTGGCATTACCACGACGCGACGAACGTGGTCGGCTACTACGGAAGTACGGTCACGGGTGACGTGGATCTTCCCAAGGCCCTGCGTGCTCTCGATCCCAAGTACTTTTCAGGCCACCGAATCGTCATCGACCCCGGGACGGCGCTGGAGCTGGTCACCGCTCCGGGCGACGCGCGGAAGAGTATGTGGGTGTTCCGCTACTACGACCTGAATGCGCGCAACTTTCAGGTCTACGGCGAGGCGCTCGCCCGTTTGATCGATTTCGTGCGCGATCTCGTCGCGCTGAAGGCGGAAGGGGCGAGCACCAAGCCCCCGGTGAACATCATCGCGCACTCGATGGGCGGGCTCATTGTTCGCGAGCTGGTCCAGGTGACGCTGCCACGGCTGGGACGCCGCGCGGACGAATGCATCAACAAGATCGTGACGCTGGGCACGCCGCACCGGGGCATCTCATTCCAGGGAATCCGCGACTGGAAGTTCACGGAGGCGGAGGAGGAGCTCGAACGCTTCAACCCCGACGGGCAGGCTGACGCGTCGAAGCCGTGGTCGTATCTGAACTTTTCAAAGCACTTTCCGCCCGAACGAGTCCTCTGCGTCGTGGGTACCAACTACCGCACGTACTCCACCAGGGTAGCCACGACATTGAACCGGCTGTTTTCAACGCCGCAGGAGTACGGCTGGAACTACAACCGGAGCGACGGCCTCGTGAAACAGACCTCGGCGCAGTTGCCGGGTGCTCCCCGCACGTTCATTCACAAGAGCCACGGCGGATACGACTCGCTCATGACGGCTCGGGAGTCGTTCGAGGTCGCCACGCGGTTCTTTCATGGAGACGTGCGTGCGCGTGTAAATCTCGCGACGGCAAAGGTCACGCGAGGTCTGGATCGGTTCGGTAAGAGCGAAGTCTTCTTCGGCATGTCGGTCAAGCCTCGCCGCGTCGATTTCGATCTGTTCCACCAGAGCGCCGAGGCCGAAAACTGCTACGGACCTTTCCGGGAGGCCGACCTGAGCGACGAGCTCAATGAAAAGGGACTATTCGGCTGGGCCGGGCCCGACAGATTGATTTACGAGGGTTGGTTCGACAGCTCCCGTATACATCGTCAGGCCGGGGACAGCAGACCGCGCGACCTCGTCATCCGGCTCGACTTCTATGTTGGGGAGCGTGATCTTCTTGGTGTCGGGTTCTCCGACAACGTGATTTTCAGGAAGCAGTACTACCTGCGCGCAGTGGTGACTGGCCCGGAGAATCTTCGCCGCGTCGTTCGAGAGCGTTCAGATGTACCTCTACGCAGACGAAAGCTTCGCCGACGATGCGCCTGGCGTCGCACTGGAGCGCGAGAACGGCCGGTGGATGTTTTCGATCGGGGGTACCGGCTTCGACGCCCGACTTGGCATTCAGCTGGAACACGTCGGCGCAGCAACAGTGTGATTGGTTCGAGAGCACTCCAGGCGCCTTGGCCACCCCAGGCACCTCGGGCACCCCAGGCACCTTAGGCACTTCAGGCCTCTAGGAGCGGCAAATGGCAAAGCGAGCGTTGTGTGTGGGTATCAACGACTATCCCGGCTCGAATATGGACCTCGCCGGCTGCGTGAACGACGCGAAGGACTGGCGCGCGCTTCTCGAGTCCCGCGGCTATACCGTGACCCAGCTTCTGGATGCTGAGGCCACCCGCGCCAACCTGGTACGAGCGCTCGAGCAGCTCATGGCAGGCGGTGCCGACGGCGATTCCCTCGTCTACACATTTTCGGGTCACGGCTCATGGCTGCCTGACGACGACGGCGATGAGCCGGATGCGCGGGACGAAATGATGTGCCCCTACGACGTCACCAAGAACGAGTTCCTGCTGGACGACGATCTCGCGGCGATTTTCGCTCGGAAGCCGTCGGGTGCACGGTTATATGTGATCGCCGACTGTTGCCACTCCGGTTCGGTTGTGAGGTATGCGCCCGATCCGTCGGCTCCCGACAATGGGTCGGTCAAGGCGCGTTTCCTTCCGCCCTACGTGTTCGCCCGGGGCGATCGACTGCTCGAACGTGCCATCGATCGAGCGGCTGGAAAACCGGCGCCCACCAAGCTCCAGTATCCTGCGCTGCTGTTCTCAGGATGTCAGGACACGGAGTTCAGCTACGACACGTCGTTCAACAAGCGCCCGAACGGCGCATTTACACGCACCGCAATCGATGCGCTGAAGGATTCGGCAGTCAACACGCCCCGGGGGCTGTTCGACGCGATTCGGCGGAAGCTGCCGTCACAGCAACTCCCTCAGACACCGCAGCTCTTCGGAAGCAGGGCCGACAAGGCCGGGCCGCTTTTCTGATGCTCACGGGGAAAACATGCCGTTGACAGGCGGCGCGGTGCAGGAATGGTCGGTCCTCTATTACCTGTGCGGGCATTTCAATCGGCCGGGCGAGCGCGATCCATTCGTGGCCGCTCTCGACGAGCTCCAGCAGGTACCCGCGACGGCCGAAGCCTCGGCGGCCGTCTACCTGGATCTCGAGTCCGGCGCCAGGCGGCTCGCGCTGCGTCCAGGCGAAAAGCCGGAGTTCGAATCCGTCGGGGCCGTGAACAGCGGGGACCCACGGACGCTCGAAGCGTTTCTATCGTGGGCGTTCGATGCCTGTCCCGCGAAGCGCTACATCCTGGTAATGGCGGGACTCGGAATTCTGGATGCGGACTCGGTGGTCGGCCGGCCGCCGTTCGACACGACGCGCACGTTTTCAATTTGCGACGACCGCGCGACCGACGATGCCATTGAGCTTCACGAGCTGAGCGCGACGCTCGCGGCGGCCTTCCCGGCCGATGGACCGCGCCGACTCGTGCTGCTCGCGTGCGACATGTACGCGATGCAGTTCATGGAAGTCGCATACGAGCTCCAACCCACGGCGGACTTTCTCGTTGGCATTCAGCCGGACGAAAGACACGACGCCCCGGCGCTTCGCCACTGGCCCTACGCACGGTTGCTGCGGCGGTGGCAGGAACTGGTCGCGACGAGGCCCGCCGACGCACAGCCGCGCTGGAGAACGGGCGTCGATCCGTACGGTCCGATCCTGGCGCGCGAAACAGTCGCCATCCTCGCAGAGCACTACGGGACCGACGCCGGTGTGCCCGTGACGGTCTCCGCCATCAATCTTCACGCGCTCACGCCGCTTGCCCAGGCGCTCGACACCTTCAGCGTGGTCTACCTGCAGTGGCTCAGTAACGATGTGATGTGGCGTGCGCGCGAGCGTGTCTTCAGCAATTTTCGCAAGACGCTCGAAAACGCATGGAGCTACGACCTCGATGTCGTGGCCACGGCCGTCGGGTGGGCGCTCGAGGCGGAGGCGGCAGAAGCGGTCGTGCATTGGGCGGCGGAGACACTTCCGGCGCTGGCGTACCCTCGCTTGTCGGACGTGCTCCGAGTGCTCGGAACGGCGGCCCGCGAAGTAGCCGCGGACGACGATGAAGCACAGGCGTGCGAGGAGATCGCGAAGCGACTCGCCGCATGCCGATCGGCGCTGGAGCGTGCAATCGCGTCGAGCCTGTCGCCCGAAGTAGCACAGACCGGTCCCGGTCCCGACGAAATCGCAAAGATGGTCACCGGGCTTTTTGAAGACCCGACGGCGAACGAGGACGCGCCGCAGCAGGGTTCACCGTATCCGCTGCCGCGGCCTTATGCACGGACCTGGGGGCGCATCATCACGCTTTCGCGTACCCGGCTCGTGGGTGCCCAGCGCATTGAGCTGACCGACGTGGTGGACGGCATCGAGGCGGCGCGCCAGATCGGACGGCTGGCTGCGCGGGTCGCGGAGCTCGTGCGAGCCCAGGGGCCGCTCTCAGAACGATGCGTGGCGGCCGTGTGGCCTCCCAACGCACACTGCGGCCTCTCGTTGTATCGCCCCGTGGATCTGGACAAGTTGGCCGAGTCCAACTACCTGAACCTGCGGTTCAGCCGCGAGCTGCACTGGACAGCGCTTCTGACGGCGGTCGACTTGATCAACAACCACGCGCGCATGTTGTGGCGGCTGGTCGAGTCGCAGCTCACGGCGGCCCCGCTCGAAGCCCGCTACCAGTTGATGCGGCGGCTCGCAGGTACGCGTGCACTCACGGGCAGACATGCAGACCAGCTTCGCGCGCTATCGGCGCCAGATGCGCTGTTCCTCAGCATCGAGCCGGTCGATGCATCGCTGCAGGCGCTCGGTTCGGGATCCGCCGCAAGTCGCGACGCCTCGGCCGACGATGAAGCGATCGTTTCATATTGCGTGCGCCTGAACTCACTCGATCGCGCAGCGACCGTCGTCGAGCGGCGCAACCCGGTGCCGCGCGAACGCCTGGAACGCGTCCTCAAGGACATCGATTCGGTAGGCAGCGATCCGGCTGCCGATCCTGCGACGACGCTCGAGCGCCTGGCGTGCTGCGGCAGCCTGCTCGGCGACGACATCCTCTATGGGATTGGCGAGCGACTCGCTGACGTTGCCTCGTCTGACGGCCGGCCCATTCACCTGGTGCTGCAAATGCCGCGGGAATTGATGCGTTATCCGTGGGAACTCCTGCGGGATCGCCATGGATGGCTCATCGAGCGGTTTGCCCTGGGGCGCCAGGTAATAGCGGACGCCGACTCGATTCCGCGCTGGTACGGCACACGCCGTCGTGGACCGCTTCGATTTCTCGTGGTGGCGCCTGCGGCTGGCGGGAGCGGAGCCGAGGTGTCGAACGTGGGTATCCTCGAGGGAGAGCACGTGGCGGGCTGCTTCGAGCGGCTGCAGGAGCGGTTGCCCGGTCTCGTCGAGGCGACAGGCTTTCGGGAATACATCGATACGCCCGTTACCGCAGAACGTTTTCGCATGCTGTTGCGAGAAGGACGCTTCGACATCGTGCACTTCGCCGGCCACGGCCGCTACGATGCCAACCGTCCGGAACGCAGCTGCTGGATGTTCTCGGACGGGCCGCTGTACGCGTTCGAGCTTCGTCACACGCTCGCGAACGCGGCAGTCACGCCGTGGCTGCTCTATGGGAGCGCATGCGAGGGAAGTCGTGAGGCCGCCGGTCCACGTCGTGGCTACCACGACGGCGTGTATGGGATGGCCAGCGCCGCGCTCGGGCAGGGAGTGGCGGCGTATGTCGGGCCGCTCTGGAAAATCGCGGAGTCCGACGCCAAGAATCTCGCGGCCGATTTCTACGATGCGCTGCTTCTGCGGCGCACCAGCGTCGGAGAGGCGCTCGCGCTCGCCCGACGCCGGTTGAAAAGCGAGCAAAGCGCCGGCTGGACGGGCCTCGTGCTCTACGGCGACCCCACGCCGACCGTACTGCAGCGTTTGAGTCCCTCGGACCCCGAAACAGGATCGTTGGAGGCAACCGGCGACGCTCGAGCGAGCCGTCCGCCGGGTTTCAGAAATGGGGATTTGGGATCGGCGCTTCGCCCACATGAAGATCTGGAGGCGACATGACGGTAGCAACAACGAGCGTGCACGATGACTTGCTCGCACGGATCCGCGAAAAGCGCCAGCAGGTCGAGGTTTTCGTGGGCGGGGCGCTCCCGCGAAAGCGGCGACTCCTGAACGTCACAATTTTCGGCGGTACCCTCGCCGCCGCGTTCACCGCAGGACCTGCAGCTGGTGGAACGTCGTTCACGGCATGGTTGACGTCAGCGTTCGGATTGACGTCCCCTTCGTGGCAGCTGCTCTGCGGCGCCGCCGCCGCGTGCTCCGTGGCGGCGACCGTTTCCACGCAGCTGCTGAAATCGCAGAACATCGAGGAGCATGTCGCGCGAGCGCAAAGCTGCCGCGCGAAGCTCGAGGTGCTGGAGGTCGGCCTCACCACAGCTCACATCGACACCACCCAGGCGACCTCCGAGTTCATTCGCTGCGTTGAGGAAGTTTCGTTTCTCGACGCGCGCTGATGCACGTAGTTCGGCTGGTCGCCGACCTGCGGAGCACACCGACTGTGAGCGCCTGAAATCGAGCGCAACGATTCTGCGACGCGAGTTCGTTCTGCGTGATCAAGCGATCGGTGATGTTGGGATCAGCTTCGAAGGTGCTTGCCACGCTGGCGATAGGTGGAATTAGCAAATACTCGCGGCGGCGGCGATCGTCGACGTCCTGTGTCTCTGTGTCTCTGTGGCTCGTGATGAGCGAAGGTTGCTCGAAGCTCGCTGCACGGTCCGGCTGAAGCCGGACACTGACGTGTACTGACGTACGCCAAGCCACGTACGCTGACGCCGGGCACTACGTACGATTAAATGGTCCGAATCTCCTCGACGCTCCAGCCTCGCGCCACGGCCTCCACCCGGAACTGATCGGTCAGGTCGTCCGACCCCCGCGGCGCACCGTCCCAAACGATGAGCGCGCGCCTGCGCGCGCCGGTGGCGGTCGCCAGGCGCTCACCCTCGTCGAGGATCGCGAGATTGGTCGCCGCGAATGCCTGGTCGCCGTCGCCGGCTTCGAGGATCACGAGGTCGTCGTGCGCGACCGCGTCGGCGATGAGGCCGTCGAACAACGCACCCCAGTTTCCCGGCCTGTCCACCACCGACGATTCCCGGAAGTGATCGACTGCGAATGGAAGGATCACGCGTCGCCGGATGCCGGCACGACGCGCCACGTCGAGGGCCAGGAGATCAGCGCCGCAGGCTCCAGACGATATGAGCGCGGACACCGGCTCCCACCTGAGCGCGGATGCGATAGCCTGGTGGATGCGATCACGGTTGTGGAGAGGGAAGCGCGTCACGGCTGCGTCAGGCGCGTCGATGCGGCGTCCGGCCACTGCGACCACCGCCATGGCCGCGTCGCGCTGCGTCACACAGTCGCCGAGAACGACTCGGCAAGAAGCTTAGAGAGACGATCGAGTTGACTGCGTGTTGTCTCGAGCATCCACGGCACCGCGCCTACGCCTTCTGCCGCGGCTTCCGCCTCCTTTTGCCAGCGGGCGGCCATCTCAGAATCGCCGAGCCCCAGGGCGGCCTCCCATAGCGTCGCAATGATCCAGTAGCGGGCGGCCGGATCGGTTGCGATCGCCAATGCGCGCTCACAGTACCGAATAACCTCGCGGCGCACCCGGCGTGCCACGACGAAATCGGCGATGGCCTCCGACTTGTCGCCGCCTTCACGGTTGAGGGCGGCGCGGACGTTCAAGAGAAACGCGAGATTGATGCCGTTGTAATAGTCCTGTTTCAGGTAAAAGCCGCGCTCGTACGCGCCAATCGCGGCGTCCAGGTACGAGCGGTCCTGATCAGTGTCCCACAGCCGTTTATGAACGGCTCCCCAGAGGCCCAGCGTTTCGGGATCGTTCGTGACGTCGGGGTCGAGCTGACGCAGATGCTCTCGTGCGGCAATGAGCGCACCGCGGGCGTCCGGCTCCTTCGACTTGTACGTCGCGAGCGCGAGTTGCTGAACGACATACTCGTCGCGCGGCCGCATCTGCAGTACGGTCTCGAGCAGCCGGCGGGCGTTAGGAAAGTTGCTGCTCGCCATCTCGGCGCGCGCGATGTCGAGCAACTGCTTGGCGTTTTGTTCCGGGGCCGCCACGTCCGGTCGGGGCGGGGCGCCTCGCGGTCGAGCGCCCTCGGCCGGCGGCTCGAGACGCAAAAACGTGTACACGGGACTATCGACCGCATCGTTGTCGACGATCTGCTTGATGGCGGCCATCAGCTCGGTCTTGAAGCGCGCCGCTTCGCGGCGGCCGACGTCGCTGCCCAGATGCTCGTATCGCCGGATGACAATGTGGCTGAAGTCGAACGGGTTCTTGAACTGCTGCTCGGCGACGATGATGGTGGCGCGCGGGCGCATGCCGTAGCGGACGCCGAGCTCGTACGCGGCGTTGAGGTTCGACGTGGACAGGTCGGCGACGACGAGATCGGCACGGAAGAGCGCGTCGTACATCGGTCCGTCGATCGTGCCGGAGTGGACGATTTCGTCGGCCCGGATGCAGCGCAGCCCCGCGGCCTCGACCGCCTCCTTGATCACCTCGTACGACGCGTCGAGATTCAGCGCGCGCCCCGTGGCCAGGTCGGTCTTCTCGCCGAAGCCCTGGACGACGAAGCAGGTCTTCTTCTCGGTCATGTCCGAACGATCTCGTTTCGGAATGCGGCCATCGCGTCGTAAATCGCCCGCCGCGCGCGGTTCATGCCGCCAAGAGGCCGATGCTCCGGCAGGCAGTGCCACGGATTGAATCCCTCTTGCTCGCACCTGGCCGCGCGTAACGGATCGTCGAACGACTGAGGCGGAATGCGAATGCGTGCGACGGGCACGTACGGCGAATCCTGCTGCGTCCACTCGACGGAGGCGTCCTCGATGGGCATGCGATCCGGATCGGTCTGGAACTGAATCATGAAATCGAAGGTTGCCTCCGACTCGGACAGCCGCGCGCGCATCGCGTCCTTGAGATATGTATCCGTCAGAACGGACGGGAGCGAGCTGCGACGAGCTGGTGTTGGCGCGACGATGTACTTGACCGCCCGGCCGTGGCCGAACAGGTAGGGCGTGGCGCTCCAGTACGGGATGTCCAGATGGCACGTCGGGTTTGTCCGCGCCGCCCCAGCGATGCGAAGCGCCTTGGGGTGCGTGAGGAAGTACATCGCGCGGCGAAATCCTCCGGCTTCATTCGCTTGCAGCAGTTCCATGAAGCCGCGCGTGTCGCCTGCCATCATCACCGGGTGGCTGTTCAGCACGAAGTCGTGAACCGTGACCCCGGGCGTCAGATTGGTCTGATCGACGCCGAGCACGCGTATCGACATGCCGCGGAGGTCGCGCTCGCGGTCGGACGAGGATGCCGCGTTGGCAAACCGAATCGACGCGGCATACGTGCGAGCCGTGCTGAACAGGCCGACACGGTGTTCGGGCCGCAGGTCATCAGGCACGGTGAATTCGGCGTCGACGCATGCCGTCTCCCGCGCCTGATTGAAGCGTCGTCGCGTGCCCGACCCGTCGCGCTTTAGGGTCGCCGCCTTGAGAAACGCGATGAATTGCGCTGTGACGGCTTCCTCGTCGGGCGCAATCACCTCCTCTGCCAGGCCGGAACCGCGCGCCATCACACCGTCTCGTATCGCTCGACGAACGCCGGCGGATCGAACACCGACATGATCTGCGCGATCATCGCCTCTCGCGACGGGAAGCGTGATTCTTCATAGCAGCCAAGCGGGTTCTCGACGACGTTCACCAGGCACCGGTTGCAGTAGGTGCACGGCTTGTCGGGCCGGTCCTTGCCGCTTCGAAAGATCTCGACGAGGTTGTTGTTCGCGATGAGCGGCCGAGCGGCGCTCACCGCGTCGCAGTCTCCGCGTTCAAGCGCCTTTGCAATCACGGACGCCGTCTGGAACCCGCCGGTGCAAATCACCGGCACGTCAACGGCCGCCTTGATGGTGCGCGCGTCCGGCAGGTTCTTGCCTTCGATCTGGTCGGGTGGACCGGCGGCTTCGTTCCAGCGATTGCGCGCCAGAGGGCCCGCGCCCTTGAAGAGCAGGAAATTCGCGAAAGTCCGCTCGCCGCTCGAGATCATCGTGTCGTAACTCTTGACGAGGTCCTCGACGGGCAGATCTACCCCCGCAGGATTCCGGGGATGCGGAAAGAAGCTCCCCGTGGAGACATGGATCGCGTCCACGCCAGCCTCGACGAGCCACTTGCACACCTGCACCGACTCTTGAAGGGTGTTTCCTGAGGGCCCCATCCCCAGAAACGCGATCGCATCGTCAAACTCCTCGGCGCTGATCTTCATCTGCAGATGAAAGTCGCGGCCCACTTTCGCGCGGATGGCACGGACGACTTCGAGCACGAAGCGAGCCCGATTTTCGAGCGGCCCGCCGTATTCGTCCTTGCGGTCGTTGATCGCGGAACTGAGGAACTGGGTGATGAGATAGCCGTTCGCGCCGTGCAACTCGACGCCATCGAGCCCCGCTTCGCGCGCCCGGCGCGCACCCTCGGCAAAGGCTGCCACCGTCTCGCCAATTTGCGCCTTCGTCATCGCCTCGCAGCGGAACCCATGGATCGGGTCCGCCTTCGAGGTGGACGAAAGGCCGGTCGGGTATTCGATGCCGTTGATGTCGCGCTGGCGTCCCGAATGACTGAGCTGCAGGATGAACCTGCAGTCGTGCTCGTGGACGGCTTTGCCGACCGCGCGCCAGAAGGGAATGTGGCGATCGTGGTCGATCATCGCGTAGTTCGGCACGATGCGCCCACGCAGGTGCACGGGGACGAACGACGAGATGATGGCACCGACGCCGCCCTTGGCGAACTTTGTTTCCCAGTTGATCCGGGCCTGGTTGCCAGACCCGTCGTAGTTGTCGAATCGTCCCGCGACGTTCGACCGGAAGATGCGGTTCTTGACTGTCAGGCTACGAAAGCGCAGCGGCTGGAAGATCGCGTCGTACGCCATGGCGCTCACCTCGCCTTCCGCCACGGGTGGAACGCGCTCTCGATGCCCTTCATGAACGGCGCCACTGACGGAAAGTGCCGCGTGAGCACATCGATCATCGTCGACTGCTCGACCCATTCGATGCCTTGCTTCGTATAGATCTCGGGGCGATAGTCGCGCGAAAGGAATCGATCGCTCTTGAGGCGACGCGAGGCCATCAGCAGGAAGATGCGGAACGCGGTGTCGCTGAAACCGAAGCCTTTCGGCAGCGGCTCGGCCATGAGGCCGACGTGCGTGTCGACCATTTCCAGGTCGTTGTTGTAGACCTTGCGCAACTCGGCAGCCCACTGCGCGTTGTCCGTCAGCTCCTCGAACGAGGTGACAGGAGCCTTGTGGAGCAGGCGGCGGAAACGGTTATACCTCGGAACGCCGCGCTCGCGATCGCGCAGCACGTCCACGGTTCCGAGATCGATCTGTTCGCCGTTGTCCTTGACCAGGGCTTGAAGGTGCTTGGGGAAGTTGTGCAGGCGGATCGCGCCAGGGTAAGCAATGCCGAACGAGTAAAGCAGATCGTCGGCCTTGAACTGCTCCTGGATCTTGCGGCCGCGCCGTCCCGACATGTCGGGCAGTGTGAACTGGCCGAGCGGGGCACCTGTCGAAGCCGAGCAGATGGTGTAGTCGTCTGGCATCAGCTCGTGCATGCGGTACACGCACACGAACTCCTCGGTCAGCGAGAACGGCGCGCCATGATGATCGGTGGGCGAACCGGGGATGCCGCCGAGCAGCTCGTTGTCGTTCAAGCCCGCGAAGATCTTCTGGAGATCGCCCAGTGCCCCGTGCCAGTTCGTGCGCAACCCGGCCGAGGTAATGGGGTTCGGCAGGATCGCCGTCGACCATTCGACCGTATGGATTTTGGCGATTAGCGCGGAGTTGATGAGCCGCGCCTGCTGAAACAGCCGCTCGTCGTCCCACATTGCGTTGTGGCGCCGGAGCATGTCGCAGATCGCGTTGTGCTCGAGCGCGAACAGACCGTGGAGGAGGCTCAGCCCAACCCAGGTGTTTTCTGTAAAGCCGGTGATCTCGCGGCCGGTGACAGCGTCAAAACCAAGGCGACCGCCCGGCCCGACGAAGATCTTGCCGTCGCGGCCAAGGCGCAGCGCCGCCTGCTCGGCGGTGGTGCAGCCGTACACCTGCGAGCCGTCCCACCAGTGCGTGTTCTCGTTGACATATGCAGGCGGCCGCGTGGAGTCTGGCACCTTCGGTGTGTCTGCAGGCGTCACAGGCACTCGCATCGGCCGCTCGTGCCACGGGTCGCCGTCCGCGAGCGGGATGTTATGGGTGTTCGTCAAGACGCCTTTCTTGTGGACGAACCAGTCGTGTACCTGGAACTGGATCCACGCCGCCGCCAGCACGTTGACGATTTCCGCCGGCTGGAACGTGGTGCGGGTCAGCAGCTCGAGACTGACGGTGCGCGGGTTCGGGTTCATCAGGTTCGCGACGTCCGGTATCGTCTCGCTCAGCGGCACGTTGCGCCCGAATCGCACACCGGAGCTCCCCATGCGCGGACACCGCAAGTCGTTGTACGTGCCGTCGTTGGTTCGCGTGGCGTACGCCTCGGCCGAGGCGGGAGCGTCACGCGTCTCGAGTGTCGGCTCCTCCGTGTCGTGAAGATTGTTCTGGCGCAGCTGGGTTCGGAATTCGACGAGCTTGGCTGCAGCTATCGAATATGGAAGCTCGAACCACTCTTTGTCGGAGACGATGGACATGGGGTTACTCCTGCCCGGACGGATATGGCGTCCGCCGCGCAAATGTCGGCGTGTTAGCAGATCACGGCAGCGGGAGCATTGCCGCGGTGCAAACGCTACCGCCGTGCACTACGTGTGTCAACGGAGGATTTGCACGGAACACGACCTGCGGTCGATGTTTTGGATTTTGACTTTTGCCCTAACGGACCTAGCTCATCAGGCACGCGGTCCGGCTAAAGCCGGACACTACGTACTACATACGGTCTACTCGCTCATGAGGCGCGCGTCGCACGGTTTGCACTGACGATCGCGAGGCGGACTGCAACAAAGGTCACAACGCCCCACAGCAGCATCCCGCACAACACCAGGAAACCGAGGAGACCGGGCCGGTCCAGGACCAGCGCCGCGGATGCGAGGCGTGACATCGGTACTTCGAGCATAGCGACGCGCTCCATCGGCGCACGCAGCTGACCGAGTTCCTGCATGGCGGGTTGCAGCCCCGCCACAGATTGGAGCTGAGGGCCGAGCCCTGCGACGAGATCGAGCGAGCCTCGGAGCTGCGCGACCGAATCCAGGCTGGTACGCATGTTGGCGACCCGCATCATGGGCTCGCCGAGCGCCGCGGTCGCGTCGAGGCTTGGTCCCAGGCCGCCGAGACGCACCATCGGCTCGCGGAGCTCTCCGAGGGCGCGCATGCTTGGGTCGAGCGCCGCAACACGCGACATGGGCTCACCGAGGGCAGCAACGGAGCGCAGCGTCGGTTCCAGGCCGGCAACGGCCTCCAATCCCGGACCAAGGCGCTCGAGGCCCTTGAGCGCCGGCACCATGCTCGCGGTGGTCGCGGTCGATTCCTTCACATATTCCGTGTTGGTGGTGATCGCGGTGGAGCTTTTGTTGATGGCGTCCGTGCTGTCGCGGAGGCCCATCTGGAGGTTCGTGATCATCGAGCAGCGGGCGCTTGCTGCTGCCAGCACGAAAACGATCGTCGCGCGTCTGATCGGCATACAAAATCCTCACTAAACGTTAGGCCTCAGGCCTCAGGGCTCAGTCCTCAAGGGCCCAGGGATCAGGGATCAGGGATCAGGGCAGCACAAGGCGCCAGGCATGAGGCATCAGAAGCCTCTCCGAAGTATGGTCGAAGTCGACTCGTGCTTGTTCACGGATGTGGTGTGTGGTTCAATGGCGCCACCCCCGCTGCTGGTGTGCTCGCTGGCGTTCCAATGCAGAAACAGCTTGTACGCGCTCTGCGCAGGATCAGTGTCGCCGCGCTCGTGGTTGGGCTGGGGGCGGCGCTCTGGATTGCGCTGACGCTCACGACCGATCGGCCGGTCGCGTACGACGATATCGTCGAGCAATTCAAGTACGGATCCATCGGCAGCGAGCCGGGTGTGTCGCTGCTCCGTCCCGTCGGCGGCGCGCTGCCACCGTACGCGGTATTTGCGGCGCTGCCGTCGATCTGTCCCGAAAAGCTGCCAGGCGGCTATGCATCGCTCGGCTTCATCTACGAGCCAGGGCACGACCTGCCCATCGGCATCGCGCGGCGAAACCGTCAGGGAGTGGACCACGTCGGGCTGAACTGTGCGGGCTGTCACACAGGAACGGTGCGGGATACGGCGGATGGGCCGCGCAGGATCGTGCCGGGCATGCCCGCACACCAGCTGGACCTGCAATCGCTCGTGGAATTCGTGCTCGAGTGCTCGCTCGATAATCGGATGACCACCGACACGGTGCGCGGACGGCTGACTGACGCGGGTGGTTCGTCGCTGTTTCAGCGCGCGCTGCTGCGTCTGGGTCTCGTGGACCGCCTCAAGCTGCAGACGCTCGAGCTTCGCAACCGCATCGGTCCGATGCTGGGCGATGCGGTGCCGCGGTGGGGCCACGGGCGCGTTGACACGTTCAATCCCTACAAGGCTGTGCAATTCAACTGGCCGCTCGAGCGGCTGCCGCGATCCGAGCTGATCGGCGCCTCCGATTTTCCGTCGCTCTGGAACCAGCAGCCGCGCGAAGGTCTCCAGCTTCATTGGGACGGCAACAACGATTCAGTGGACGAGCGCAACCTGAGCGCCGGGCTTGGTGCGGGAATCACGCCGGTGACCGTCGATCACGCGGGGATCAAGCGGATTCGCGACTGGATCTGGACACTGCCACCCCCCACCTATCCGTATTCAATCGACCGGACGCTGGCCGCGCGCGGCGCGGAGCTGTATCAGTCGGCATGCCTTGAGTGTCATGGCGACCACCGGTTTCGTGAAGGGGTCAGAGCCGGCGCGGGACTTGGGCGGGTGGTCGATGCCGGCGACATCGGCACGGATCGATATCGCCTCGACTCCTATACCCCGGCGTTCGCCGCGAACCAGTACTCGCTGTTTCCAAGCTCCTCTTATCGCTTCCGGCGATTTCGGAAGACAACCGGGTACGCCAACCATCCGCTGGACGGGATCTGGGCGCGCGCACCCTACCTGCACAACGGATCGGTGCCGACCCTTCGCGACCTGCTCGAGCAACCAGAGAAACGGCCGCCGGTGTTCTACAGGGGTTACGACGTTTACGACCAGAATCGCGTCGGCTTCATAGCAACTGTCCCCGAGGAAGGCGGACGGGAATTTTTCCGGTACGACACCGCCGTGCCGGGTAACAGCAACGCCGGGCACTTGTACGGGACGACCCTTCCGGACCAGGACAAGCTCGCCGTCATCGAATACCTCAAAACCTTCTGACGCGATGACGACGCCGACACTGTCGCAGCCGACAACGGATCAACGACGCCACGCCCGGCTGAGACGCCGGACGTTGATCGCGCTGGCAGTCGCCGGGCTGGTTGCGTCCGGGCTCGTGTACGACCGGCTCTTCCGTGAGCGGCCAGCGCCGTACTTCGAGTCCGATGCAGAGCATTTTCTCTACGGCTCGATAGGCGCGGAATCAATCGACGGCATTCCGTACTGGATCTGGCTCGTGCTGCCGCGAATCTTCCCGGACCTCCTGCCTGGCGCCGGCGGCTATTCCTCGCTCGGGCTGGTCTCGGAAGGCGCGCACGAGCTGCCGGTTGGCCTGTCGATGGTCACCATCGGGTACCCGCGCATCGCGGTGAACTGCGCGTTCTGCCATGTCGCCAGCGTCAGGAGCCGGCCGGACGAGCCCCCGAGAATCGTCGCCGGAGCTCCCGCACATCAGACGTCTGCTCAGGCCTATACGCGGTTCCTGACAGCGGCAGCCGCCGACCCGCGATTCAATGCCGGCACGATTCTCGCCGAGATCTCCAGAAACTATCGGCTCTCCGTCCTCGACCGGCTGTTATATCGATTTGTTGTGATTCCGGGCACGCGTCAGCGTCTGCTCCGACTCGGAAGTGAGACTGTGTGGACGAACCGGCACCCGGACTGGGGCGCGGGCAGGGCGGACATTTTGAACCCGATTAAGTTCCGACGGCTGGGGCGGCCGGTTGATGCAACCGTCGGCACAGCGGACATGATGCCACTGTGGAGCACCGCGTCGCGCGCGCACGGCTTGTTTTGGGACGGTTCGACGAGCTCGCTGAGAGACGCCGTCGTAACCTCGGCACTTGGGAGCGGCGCGAGTCGACCCTGGCTCGATCGCGACATCGCTCGTTGGGATGAGTCGGGGAACGAACGATCGAGTCTGCGGCGCATCCACGACTACATGACGGCGTTGAAGCCGCCACCGTACCCGTTCCCGCTCGACGCACCGCTCGCCTCCGCAGGCGAGGCCGTTTACAAGGCAGAATGCGCGGAGTGTCACGCTCACGTGGGCACGGGCGGGGGTGACGTCGCATCGGTCAGCAGTGTTGGAACTGACGACAATCGCCGCACCGTTTGGACCGCCGACGCCACGACGGCGTACGACACGTTTTCGGGAGGGCGAGCATGGCAGTCGCCTGCGGTCACCCTCCGCGACGGATATCTGGCCGTGCCGCTCGACGGCCTCTGGCTGCGTGCTCCCTATCTACACAACGGCTCGGTTCCGTCGCTGACCGATTTGCTGAACGCACCGCAAAGCAGGCCGTCGCGGTTCTGGCGCGGCTACGACGTGTACGACCCGGCAAAGGTGGGATTTGTCTCCGACGGCCCGGAGGCGCAGCGACTCGGGACCGTGTATGACACAACCCAGCCGGGGAACGCGAACACCGGACATAGCTACGGCACGGATCTGCCGGCCGACAGCAAGCGCGCGCTGCTCGAATACCTGAAGACGCTCTGAGAGGTACCTCCGGTGGACCAGACGACGTCGGTGAAGCTGTATCGTGCGGTGCTGATGACGAGCATCGTCATGAACATGGCGGTCGGCGTGTTGATCATGATCTGGCCCGATGCCTTTACGAATCAGATCGGCCAACCGGAGGCGTTTCCCGACACGTGGCCGCGTCACTGGGGGTGGCAGCTGCTCGCGATCAACGCACTGTATCTGCCAGGTTACTGGGATCCGGTCGTGCATCGATGGCCCAACTGGTGCGGGATCGTCATCCGTCTCTCCTTTGCGTTGTTCTTTTTCAGCCGCGGCGACGGATTCGTGCCGATGGGGTGGTATGACGGCCTGTCGGGGCTCGCGCTGCTTGTGACCTACCTGCAAGTGGTGAAGCGCGCGCCGAGAGCATCGCGGGTCAGCGTCTGACAGTCGTCCGGCTTCCCGGCATCACAGTGGGCCATTCAGGCGGGCATCACGGATGTTGCCGGCCCGACGCGGTGACGTTGCTGTGGTGGCAGAGGAGCGCGGGACGCGCAGGCTAAAGCCTGCGCTCTACTGGTATCGCGACATATCCGTCAGTGGACGACCTCGCCATTGACGACGTCCTCTATGGGATCGAGATGCGGGATGTCGAGCGCACGCACGGTCTCGATGGCCAGCGCGAGCGTCTGATCTGCGTCGCATTGTGTGCGCGACTCGCGCAGCCGCTGTCGCGCGGCACGCAGCGCGCGCAGCACCTGTGCGCGGTCGAACCGTTGCCCCTGACAGTGGTCACAGAAACTCATATTCCTCTTTCTATCAGATTGAACGCGCCTTCACAACGCCGAGAGGTTTGATTCGCGTCAACAATGGCGACCCGCGCTACTATGACCACCGCAGGCGCAGTGTGCTGTATCGCCCGGAATTCGAGACGGCAGCCCCGGAGGCGATCCGCAACGCTCAGCTCGCGCGGCTGAACGATCTGCTCTCGCGCGTCCTGCCTTACAACTCTTTCTACGCAGCGAAGGCCGGCCCCGCTCGTATCCCTGTGTCGTGGGCCGACTTCGAGCGGTTTCCCTTCACCACAAAGGCGGATCTCGTCGCCGATCAGGAGGCCTCACCCCCGCTCGGCACGATTGCCACGTATCCACCGGATCAATATGTCGTCTATCACCAGACGTCGGGCACGACAGGCCGCCCGCTGATGGTGCTCGACACGCCAGAAAGCTGGAACTGGTGGGCCGAGTGCTGGCGCTATGTGTACGCCGCTGCGGGCGTGCGCGCGAGCGATCGAATATTCTTCGCCTTCTCGTTCGGCCCTTTTATCGGGTTCTGGAGCGCGTACGCGGGCGCTCGACGGCTCGGCGCTCTGACCATTCCCGGGGGCGGGCTCGACTCCAGGGGACGTCTTCAGCTCTTGAGGCGGGCCGAGGCGACCGTTCTGGTAAGCACGCCGACGTATGCCTTGCGGCTCGCCGAGGTGGCGCAGGCCGAAGGGATCTCGACCCGCGACATGGGCGTCCACACCACGATTCACGCAGGGGAGCCGGGGGCGTCGATCTTCGCGGTCCGCGCCCGAATCGAAGACGCCTGGGGCGCGCGCGCGTTCGACCACGCGGGCGCAACCGAGGTGGGGGCATATGGATTCTCGTGTCCCTCGCGCGAAGGGCTCCACATCAACGAGGCAGAGTTCATTGCCGAAGTGCTCGACCCGACAGGTCGGCCATGCGCAGAGGGGGAGTCCGGGGAGTTGATCGTCACCAACCTGGGACGGGTTGGCTGGCCGGCGATTCGCTATCGAACCGGCGACGTCGTTGTCGTGGGAGGGCGATCGTGTGCGTGCGGGCGGACATTCCTGATGCTGCCCGGCGGCATTGTCGGGCGAACCGACGATCTGATCCTGCTCCGGGGCGTGAACGTGTATCCGACGGCTGTGGAAGCAATCGTCCGGACGCTTGAAATCGACGAATTTCGAATGGTGCGCACCCGCAACGGAGCGATGGAGGAGCTCACCGTCGAAGTCGAAGCGACTGACGCCGTCGCGCAAACGCTGGCCGGCGCGTTTCACGAACGGCTCGGCGTGCGCATCGCCACGTCCGCTGTGCCTGCCGGCTCACTGCCGCGATGGGAGTTGAAGGCCCGGCGCCTGGTCGATCGCCGGTAGCTATAATGTGACTTTTGCCCCACTAAGTTCTGGAGGAGATGATGCGTTCACTTCGCCCCACGCCGGCGTGGACTCTCCTTGTTCTGCTCCTGTGCGGCGCGGCCGCAGCGCCATCCGCGCAGCAGAACGGTGAGGACGGCCGAATCGAAGCGTACAAACGCGAGGCTGCATCGAACGTTGACGGGATGGCGAAGATCGCCCAGGAGATGGTCGACTCCGTCTTCAGCTTCTCGGAGCTCGCGCATCAGGAGTTCGAGACGTCTCGCTATCTGACCGGCGTGCTCGAGCGCAACGGATTCTCCGTGCGCCGGGGGGTTGCCGGAATGCCAACCGCGTGGGTGGCCACCTGGGGCTCGGGAAAACCTGTTATCGCGCTCGGGTCGGATATCGACGGCATTCCGCAGGCTTCGCAGAAGCCGGGCGTTCCGTACCGTGATCCGCTCATCGCCGGCGCACCCGGCCACGGAGAAGGACACAACAGCGGCGTCCCGCTGAACATCGTCGCGGCGCTCGCCGTGAAGAAGATCATGGAACGGGAGCGGCTGCCCGGAACGATCGTTTTGTGGCCCGGCGTCGCCGAGGAGCTCCTCGCGTCAAAGGCGTGGTTCGTTCGTGACGGACTCTTCAAAGACGTGGACATCTCGCTCTTCGCGCACGTGGACAGCAACATGAGGGTGTCATGGGGATCGACGGGGGCGAACGGGCTCGTGTCGATCGAGTACACCTTCTCGGGTGAAACGGCCCACAGCGCGGGCGCGCCGTGGCGCGGACGAAGCGCGCTGGATGCGGTTGAGCTGATGAACGCAGGCTGGAACTACCGGCGCGAGCACCTGCGTATCCAGCAGCGCTCGCATTACGTGATTACGGATGGCGGCGATCAGCCCAACGTCGTCCCTTCCACAGCGACGGTCTGGTACTTCTTCCGTGAGACGGAGTATCCGCGCATCAAGGAGCTCTGGGAAATCGGCGACAAGATGGCGCAGGGCGCGTCGCTGATGACGGAGACGAGGTGGACGTCGCGTATCGTGGGTGCCGCGTGGCCGCAGCATTTCAGCAAGCCTGTTGCAGAGGCGATGTTCACGAACGTCCAGCGAGTGGGGCTGCCGAAGTGGTCTGAAGACGATCAGGCGTTCGCCAAGGCGGTTCAGAGGGAAATCGGGGCGCCCTTGCAGAGTGGCCTCGACGAGGAACTGGGCAAGTTGGACGAGCCAATCAAGGACGAGGACAAGCGCGGTGGAGGCTCTGACGACATCGGCGACGTGTCGTGGACGGTTCCCACCGTCACGCTGCGCTACCCGGCGAACATTCCAGGTCTGCCGGGACACAACTGGGCCAATGCGATTGCGATGGCCACGCCAATCGCTCACAAAGGCGTCGTCGCAGGGGCAAAGGTGCAGGCCATGACGATGGTCGATATCCTGCTGCGGCCGGAGCTGGTCAAGAACGCGTGGGAGTACTTCCGGAACGTGCAGTCGAAGGACACGACTTACACGCCGTTCATCGCCGCCGACACGCCTCCGCCGACCTGGATGAACAAGGACACGATGGAACGGTACCGCCCGGAGCTGAAGAAGTTCTATTACGATCCGTCGCGATACGGGACGTATCTCGAGCAGTTGGGTGTCACGTATCCGATGGTGCGACGCGCGGGATCACAGTAACAAGTCACAAGGCACAAGGCACAATGTAGCGCGCAGGCTTAAGCCTGCGCGCTACTTGGCGAGCGGGCTCGGCCGGAGCTGAAAACGCGCCGCCTTGGGCCGGTTCGTCGTCCCTCCTTCGAGGTGGAACATCGTCCGGGTACCGGAGGTGGACCACAGTCCCTTGCCCTTCCAGCCGGCGCCGGCATTGTCGATGCGTCCGTCAACGTTCTTCGGAAAAAAGCCGCTCGGATACGGAATGCGCAGCGTGACGAATGAGCCATTGACGAACGCGAGAATCGAATCGCTCAGATTGCCCATCACGATTGGTACGTTGTTTCCCATCCCGAACGTGTCGAACCAGTCCACCCAGGTGTAATAGCTGGCCTCGGCGCTCCCCGAGTCGTCTACGTCGCGAAGCTGCGGACCGGGCAGCCGGTGCAGCATCCAGCCCTCGGGACAATGGGCGCCGGTGGCGGTGGGCCCGCGAAGCACTTTGCACTTGCGTCGATCGAACTGGCCGATGTGCCCGCTGGCCAGTGACACCCAGTAGACGCCGTTGCGGTCGACGTCGCCGCCGCGCGGTCCGAAGCCGGGCGCCGGCACGTCGTACACCTCCGAAATCGCGGTCTCCACGGGATTCGCGCCCGGTGTGACCCGCACGATGCTGCCCGGGTACCCGACCACGGTTCCCCACACGGCGCCGTCGGCCGGACTGATCGCGACGGCATAGATGTTCACGGCAGCGCGCTGATCTCGCGCGGGATCGGCCGGCTGCCCGGGCTCGACGTAGGAGTCGCGCCGCCGGTTGCCGTTGGTGTCGAGCACGAACGGTGTCCATCCCTGGGATCGCATCTCGTCGCCTGTTTCTTCGAACATGCGCCGATTGAGCCATCCAATGACGCCCGGCCCGCCTTCGATGCCGCTGCTCGTCCACAGAGTCTGGCCAGGGTCGGCGGCGAAGTTCAGGTGGTGTGTTGGAAAGCAGGTGCTGATCAGCGTGAACCGGCCTGCGGCAGGGTCGTACATCGAGAGGTGACGATTCGACTGCGCCAACGGAAACGCCTGCGCCGCCGGATGATTCGAACCCTTCGTGCATTCGCCCGGATTGTCAGGAGGGCGAACGCGCGAGGTGAACCACACGCGGCCACGCTCGTCCATCATCGGATTGTGCGACAGCGTCCGACTGTCCCAGATGGGCTCGGGCCCCCAGAATGCGGACGGCCCGAAGGGATTGGTTTTCGAGGACGGTGTCTGCGGATCGCGCACCGGGTGCGTCAGTTCGGTGACCGCGTGCATGCTCGGGTCGAGCACCGGCAGGAGGTCAGTGCTGTCTTCAGCCGACGCGAATACCTTTCCGTTGGCATTGATTCGCGGGTTGCGCCTGTCGGTGGAGACCGCATCGTGAAGATACGCAGTGGGACGGCTCCAGTCCCACATCGTGATCACAAGATTGCGCTCGATGCCCTGCGGCCGATCCGGCTTTGCCGACGGGAGCTCGCCGGCGGCGATGCGGTCGGTCCAGTCGGCGAACAGACGCAGTGCGCGTTCGGGATCGAGCCGATTGATGTCGCGTGCCATGAGCGCCCGGGCACTGCCAGACTGGAGACGGCGAGTCCATGCCTCGACGGAGTTGCCCGCTGCGGCGAACGTTGCAGAGACTGTGCGCATCCCCTTCGTACCAAGCGCATGGCACGACTGACACGCTCCGGTCTTCACGGTGTTCAACCACGCCCCCTGGCTCGTGACCTTCCCGACAGGGAATTCCTGTCGCGGAGGAACTCTGAGCATCGAGAACCAGTAGACCGCCGGATAGTACTCGGCCGCCGCCGATGCCGACGGCGCGGTGAGGGCGGTCAGATTCACCGTACGGCCCGGCATCGATCGCACACGCGACGAGTCTACGAGGCCGTAGCCGCGCACCCAGAGGTCGTAGGTGCCTCGGGGCAAATCCGGAACGAGGAACCGACCCTGTTCGTCGGTCGTCGACGACTTTTGCGAAGCGAGTGGGCAGATCGGACGTCTCGGCGATGATCCAGACGCCCGCTTCCGGACCTGCGGCGCTTGTTACCACGCCGCCGATGTCGTCGGCGTCAACGCTGACCGAGGGAGGAGATGGCCGCTGGCCAGTGACTTCAACCACGGAAACGAGCACAAGAAGTGCAACGGTGCGACGGACCATGGTGCCGGAAGAATAGCAGACGTCCTGGGAACCACGAAGGGCACGAAAACCACGAACAGTTCAACGAACTGTTTAGCCACAAAGGGCACGAAGGACACAAAGAGCCGTTTGATGTCGGCGTGCGGAGCACGCCGAAGGCGGACACTACGTACGGCCCTGTTTCGTTCGTTAAGCGATACACTGCTGGAAGTACGCATGCCTGAGCTCTTAGAGATCTCTCCTCCACGCTTTGCCGCGCTGCGCGTCAAACCGTATCGCCAGTATTTCGCGCTCAGTCTCCTGTCGATGGTTGCCGACAACATCGAGCACGTCATCAGCTACTGGGTGATGTTTCAGGCATTTCACTCACCGGCGCTCGCCGGATTTGCCGTCATCAGCCACTGGGTGCCGTTTCTGTTGTTTTCGCTGCACATGGGCGCGCTCGCCGATCGCTACGACTGCCGCCGCCTGATTCAGATTTCCCAGGTCCTGTACGTCGTCGCGTCTGTTGCATGGGGGCTTCTGTTCCTGGCAGGTCGACTGGAGATGTGGCATGCGGTCGTCATCCTGCTCGTGCATGGTGCAGCGGGCGTGATCGCGGCCCCGGCGCAGCAGCTGATCATCCATGACATGGTCCCTGTCGAGCACCTGCCGAGCGCAATCCGGCTATTCGCGAGCAGCCGATACTTGTCGATCCTCCTCGGGCCGGCGATCGGCGGCGGCTTGATGCTGTTGCTGGGCCCCGCCTGGGGGCTGCTGACGAACGCACTGATCTATCTGCCGTTCAGCATGTTCCTGTTCCGTGCGCCGTATACCGGCCACACGACGGAGGCGGCGGAACGCCGCCCACCGTTCGGGTTCGGAGACGTATGGAACGTGTTTGCGACCGCCCGGACCGAGTCGCGCATCATGACCATGATCGTGCTGGCCGGCGCGTCGTCATTCTTCGTGGGCAACGCGTTTCAGGCGCAGATGCCGGAATACGCGCAATATCTGGGAGCGGATGATACCGGTGCGCGATACACCATTCTGCTCGCGGCAAACGCCGCGGGGGCCATACTCGGCGTCATCCTGCTCGAGAGCGCGACGCTGCTGCAGCCGACAGCTCGCACGGCCATAGTCTGTGCGGCGTTCTGGGCAGTCGCGATGGGGCTCTTCCCGATGACGCAGGACTATGTCACGGCCGTTGTGCTGCTCGTGGTCGCCGGCATGTTCAGCATTGCGTTCACGTCGGTTGCCCAGACGGTGGTGCAGATTCTGGCACCGCCCCGCGTCCGGGGCAGCATCGTCGGCCTGTTCAACACGGCGATGCTCGGCCTTCGCGCCGGCGCGGGCGTCACTGTCGGCGTGGTGGGCGCATTCACGGGTGTGCGGTTGTCGCTCGAAGTATCGTCTCTGATGGTGCTGCTGGTTTCGGTCGCACTGCTCGTGCGCGAGGCGCGCAAAGGCGCCGCCGAGCCTTCGGCATCCCTTGCAACCGATCGCGAATCGGTGTGACGGTCTCTTTCCGTTTCTACGGTTATCTCAACGAATTCCTGCCTCCGTTTCGCCGCGGGTCTCGGTTTCGGCAAGTCCTCGGCACGCATTGGTCAGTAAAGGATGCGCTGGTTGTCGCCGCTCGCCGCTGTTACTTTTCAATCATGTAGATCTCTCTTCGTCCGTGGTCGACCAGGTCGTGATACCCCTTCATCACGTCCTGTACTTCCTTGATCTCCATCGACTTGCGGGAAGTCTCCGTATATTGCTCGAGGCTCTCGACCTCCATCTCGGACACGACGGTCCAGTAGCGCTCGGCGCTGACGTCCGTCATGATCCGCATTGACCCCATACCCATCTGCTGGGAAATCTTCGAGAGAGCGACAAACTTGTCGACCATCGCCCGTGCTTTGCCGGGCCGGCAGTACATGATGTCGCGGATGAGAAACATGGGAGCTCCTTTCGACTGTACAATTCGGTTCCGTGGAGGCGAACGTGCGCAATCTGGTTCATACGAGTGTGCTCTGCGCGGCGGTGACGGCCTGGTGTGGTACGAACCTGATCGTCGCTCACGCGCAGGGCCAGCCGCCGCCCGATCGTCCTGCCGTCACCGTTCGCGGCCAGACGTATACGCCGCGATCGATTCTCGCTCGGAACATGGGCACCGAGCAGGATCAAACGACGCAGTTTCCTCCGCACAAGGTCGTCGGCAACGTCTACTACGTGGGGACGCGAACGCTGAGCGCGTTTCTCATCACCACGCCACAAGGGCACGTGCTGATCAATACCACGTACGAACGAAACGTGCCGGTGCTCGAGAAGTCGGTGGCCGATCTCGGATTCCGGTTCTCGGACATCAAGATCGTGCTCGGCACGCATGCGCACGGCGACCACCAGGAGGGTGATGCGTTGGTCAAGCAGAAGACCGGGGCGCAGGTGATGGCGATGGCAGAGGACGTGCCAGCGCTTCAGGCCATGCGGCCCGGCGGCAAGGAGCATCCCATCGACAAGATCTTGAAGGACGGCGAGTCGGTGACACTCGGCGGCGTGACGCTCGTCGCGCATCTGACTGCGGGTCATACCCGCGGGTGCACGACCTGGACGACGCGGGTGCAGGACGGTGGAAGGAATTACGACGTGGTCTTCCACTGCAGCCTGCGCGCGCCAGGGATGCTGACGCCACCGGTGGTGGCCGAGTTCAATCGTTCATTCAAAGTGGTGCGCGCCTTGCCGTGCGACGTCCCGCTCGGCGACCATCCGGCGCAGTACAACATGCAGGCGAAACACGCGCGGCTTCAGGGCGGAGGCGCCAACCCCTTCGTTGACGCGGAGAATTGCGACCTCGAAACCGATATCCAGGAGGCGATGTTCCGCGCAGCGCTAGACGAATCACCCAAATGACGCGCAGGCTTCGGCACTAATGACGGACGTAGCGCGCAGGCTTCAGCCTGCGCGATCAGGAGGAGAATCGATGACCCGCATAGTAATGACATCTCTGGCTTGCGCTCTGCTGACGGCGCAGCTCCTGTCGCAAGGTCAGCCTGCGGCGCCAGCGGCCCAGGCCCCGCAGATCGAGACGAAAAAGGTGGAAGGAACGGACAACGTCTATACCTTCCGGAACCAGAACAGTCAGGCCATGTTCATCGTCACCAGCGAGGGTGTCATTGCCACCGATCCTGTCGGATACGGGCGGCCGCAGGGCGGAGCCCAGTACCTCGCTGAGATCAGGAAGGTTACGAACCAGCCGATCCGGTATGTCGTCTACAGCCACCATCACTTCGACCACATCGCTGGCGGGCGGGCCTTCAAGGAAACGGGCGCACGGTTCGTGGCGCTTCGACGGGCCAAGGAGCGGCTCGAGGTCCTGAAGGACCCGAATACCGTGCTTCCCGACGAGACGTTCGACAAGCAGCGCACGATCACGTTAGGAGGCACGGCTCTCGAGCTCACGCACGTCGGGTTGAACCATTCCGACAGCACCATCGTGATGCGCCTGCCGAAGGAACGGATCGTCTTTGTCGTGGACCTTCTTCCAGTGGGTCAGCTGCCGGGTCGCGGCATGATCGATTTCTATCCGATGGACGCGGAGGAGTCGATCAAACGGATCATCGCGATGGACTGGGAGCGGTTGATTCCCGGACATCCCGGCGATGGCGGCCGGCTCGGGACGAAGAAGGACGCGCAGGATCAGTTGACGTTCCTGCAGGATGCGTCCGCCGCGGTCAGAGCGGAGGCGCAGCAGGGCAGGTGCTGGGAGCCGGTGGAGAGCCAGCTGAAGCTGCCGAAATACGCGAGCTGGCCGGGCTATGAGGCGAACCTGCAGTTCACATTGCGCCGCTACTGCGCGCTCTGGGGCAGGGGAACTTAGTCGCCTGATAGTGCCTAAAGTGCCTGGGATGCCTAAAGTGCCTGAAGTGCCCTCTTAAGCACCTTAGGCACCTTGGGCACCCTACGCACCCTAGGCACGATGTTACTGTCCCGGAAATCCCTGCCGGACCGCTTCGGGCCCGCCCTGGATGAACAGCGGCGCGTCGGGCTTGTCGCTCTTCGCGATCTTCGCCAGCGCGCCATGTGATTCGACGACCTTGCCGCCATAGCCTTCGAACACAACCTTGTCGCCAGGGAGCAGCGTGTTTCGCCCCCACCCTTGCCGCTGCACGGTGTTCGGGCTCGCCATCTCCATGTTCCAGTTGGTCACCTTGCCGCCTGCATCGGTCACGTCGATGTAAACGTGCATGTGCGGATTGGTCCACTCGACCTTCGTGATGACGCCGGTCAGCGACACTTTTTTCTTCGCGTCGTACTCGGTGTCGAACCCGTGGTGAGCGACGACCGGTGCGGTGCAACCCAGAAGGGCGAAACCGGCAGCGACCATTCCAAGCTTCGTGCGCATTGCTGCTCCTCCTGCAGATTTCACGACCTTACTTCGCCTGCTCCAGCTTACCTTCGTTGTTCAGACGATAGCCGCCCGCGATGCCCAGCTGATTGTTCTCCGTGCAGATGTCCTCCATCAGTTCGATGCCAGGCGCAGCCAGATTGGCTGTGAACTTCAACTGGACCGGCCTGGAGAACGCGCCCGGATCGTCGACCGTGAAATCGTTGACGAGCGTTCCGTTGTTGACGCGCGTCCACCGCTCGATCGTGTGCAGCTGCTCGGTGTGCGGTGTGCCGCGCGCGTCGAACCAGAACTTGTCGTTGTAGCCGACGGTATCGATGACGAGCGTGTCGCCGCTCCACGACCCGATTGAGTGACCCCACCAGGTCGGGAACGGATCGGCAGGATGTTTTCGGCCATCCATGTACACGACGCGGTGTGCGCCAGCGTCACCTGTTTCGTGCAGCACGTAGATGTGCGTGAGCCCCTTCGACGTGTACGACATCGAAAACTTCCATGGGTACGGATTGACCCGCGGCACGCTCATCGGCAGACAGTAGATGTACGGCTCCTCGTACGTCGCCTTCTCGCGCTTCGCCCTGAGGTCGCGCGCCCAGGGTAGCAGTGGCAGCTCGCCGGGCTTCAAGCCACCTTCTCGCTCGATATCGGCGTCGGACCCGCCCCCCACCCACGGACCGGTCAAATCGGGCTTGCCGTCGTGCATCCTCGGTACGGGCAGATTGATCACCGCCGGGTCGGTGGTAACGGGCCCGGGCCGTCCCGCCTGGATCTGACGAACCCGTTCTTCCTGGGGCGGCGCCGGCGCCTGCGCGTCAAGCGTCACGAGCACGGCTGCGATCAGGACTGCGACGATGGCTGCAACGGTTGGAGTTCGTGTCACGTCATGCCTCCTTGGAGCCTCGCTCTTGATGTCAGAGGACTTCCGGAGTTAATGTGCCCGCACAAAATACATCAAGTGCGGTGAAACAGCACGCACGTCTCGAACGAGGTGCAGCCATGAGATTCGGATATGTGCTTTGGGTGGTGCTTGGGCTGGTCGTCGCGCTCTCGAGCGGCGCGTCGTCTGCCATCGATGCAGCCGTGTCGGCTCAATCCCTCCCGAACCCGTATCGCATGGTCGAGGGGTGGGCCCAGTTGCCCAATGGCCGCCAGATGGGCGCGGTGGGAAAGGTGGCAATCGACCCTGACGGCCGTCACATCTGGGCCATCATCCGGTGCGACCCGCTTGGTGACCCCGCCCGGTTCGGCGACGAATGCCGCGACTCGAAAACCGACGCGGTCTACAAATTCAGCCCGGACGGCAAGATGGTCACGAGCTTCGCTGGCGGCATGTTCATCTGGCCGCACGGCATCGAGGTCGATCGCGAGGGCAACGTCTGGGTAACCGATGCAGTAGCCCCGAATAGAACGCCGCGCGGCGACAAGCGCGGGCAGCAGGTCGTGAAGTTCAGTCCCACCGGCAAGGTGCTGATGACACTCGGGACGCCCGGAGTCCCGGGAGGCGGGCCGGACCATTTCACCTCTCCGAGCGACATCGTTATCGCGCCGAACGGCGATCTGTTCATCGCGGATGGACACAACGAGGACGGAAACAACCGCGTGATGAAATTCTCCAAAGACGGCAAGTACATCAAAGAGTGGGGCAAGACGGGATACGCGCCCGGCGAATTCCGGACGCTGCATGCCATCGCGATGGACTCTCGCGGTCGCATCTTCGTCGCCGACCGGGCCAACAATCGGATTCAGATCTTCGACCAGGAAGGGAAGTTCCTGACGCAATGGACCCAGTTCGGCCGGCCGAGCGGCATCTTCTTCGACACCAGAGATCAGATTTACGTCGCCGATTCCGAGTCCGACGACGTGCAGAATCCCGGATGGGAGATGGGGATCCGGATCGGTGATGCGAAGAGCGGATGGATCTCGTTCTTCATCCAGTATCCATGGGGCGACCCGCGCGAGACGCCAGGCACGGGCGCCGAATTCGTCGCCGTGGATCGCGATGGCAACCTGTACGGAGGCGAGCCCCGGCCGAAGAAGCTGCAGAAGTACGTCAGGGCCAGATAGGTACCGCTCAGATGTACACTTTTGCACTTCTGCTGCGGGCGCGCTGCGAATTGTCGGTACCGCCCTGGTTGAACCGCTTGTTTGGCACAGATCTCGATCTACACTCGAATTAATGGACATTCCCGGGCTCAGGCGGCGGCGAAGCGACGCGCCGAACTTCGTCAGGACCGACCTGGATATCGATGTGCTCGCCGAGGGGATCTTCGACAGGTACGCAGGCGAGCAGCGCATCGTGATCGACGGGACACCGTCGACAGCAATTTTCTTCCGCGCCGAATACTGCCCGGAATTCCGCGTGATGAAGCTCGCGGGATCGCTGGCGCTGGCGCTGAATCAGCGCGCGGGCAACGGCGGCGCGGCCCTGGAGGCGGTAGCGCCGATGCGCATCACCGTTCCCGAGATCATGCTCGCGGCACTTATGCACGACCTTGGCAAGCAGCACGAGGACTGCGCACCATTTATCGAGTTGTTGAGGCAGACCGATCTGCGCGGCACATCAGCTCCGGACGCCGCCCGACGCAAGCATTACCTGCTGAGTATCATCCGCGACGTCCACTGCCGAAAGGGACCCTGCATGATCGATCGGCTCGCTGACGCCGGGCGCCCTGAGCTCAGCAATCCGTTCATCGGCACGGTAGCGCGCCGCCACGGTGACGACTATGAGATCAACCGGGGAACGAAGCAGGGATGCTGGTGGGCCTCCGAGATCAACGTGGTCACCATCGCAGACGACTTCGACGCGATGACGTCGCAGGGTCCGGAACGCGCCTACAAGATCGAGAAGTTTTCATTCGACGACGCCGTCGCCCACTTGTGGAAGGGCGTCGACCGCGGGAGGTACGAACGCCAGATCGCGCGTATCTTCGTCGACGACGTTCTGACGTTCGACCTTTCCCGGACCGAGGCTTCTCACCAGCCGACAGCCTGACCATCTTTTCGATGATCCGAGCCGGCGCGGTACACACCGTTGACCGGCAGGTCCTCGGCAATGCTGCGTGCGTCGAATGTCGGTTCGGGCAGGTTCGGATCGCGGCGGAACAGAATTCCCTGGTAGCCACCCACTGCGCCGCCATCCACGGCCTGCACCGCATGTCCCTTCATGCGCAGGGCCGAGCCAACGAGATTGAACAGATGCCCCTCCAATGACAGCATGTTGGTCGTCTGATTGTGGGTGAACCTGGCGGCGTCGGTCGTCATCTGCACGTTCATGCCGAGATCGATCATGTTGACCATGTGCTGTGCATGCGTCTCGGGCTGCACGCTGCCGCCCATGTTGCCGAACGTCATCAGCGGTTGACCGTCCTTCATCACGAACCCCGCGATGATCGTGTGGAAGGGGCGTTTGCGAGGCGCGACGACGTTGGGGCTGCGCGTGTCGAGCGAAAACCCGGCGCCGCGATTGTGGAGCACGAAGCCGTACTTGCCGACGGTCGCGCGGCTGCCGTACACGCTGTAGACGCTGTGAATAAGCGACACCATATTGCCCCAGCGGTCGGCGGTGGTCAGATAGATCGTGCCTCCTCCAGCCTCGCCCAGAACCCCGGGGATTGACGCCGTGTCTGGATTGATGCGGCTGCAGAGGCTTGCAGCGTGCGCCTTCGAGAGCAGCGTGGTCACCGGAACCGGTGCGAACCGCGGATCCGCGTTGTGCGCGAAAAGATCGGCGTACGCAAGCTTCTTGGCCTCGACGAGCAAGTGCCAGTACGTCGGATTCGACGGGCCGAGCTCCGCCAGGTTCAGTCCGAGCTTGGGAACGCACACCTCGAGAATGTTGAGCATTTCGAGCGCGGCGAAGCCTTGTCCGGGCGGCGGGAGCTGAAAGACGTCGTGCCCGTGATAGTTGGTCGAGATCGGCTCGACCCACTCCGACTGGAACTCCGCGAGGTCGGCCGCACTCATCACCCCGCCGCCGGCGCGAACCTTCTCGACGATCGCGGCCGCGATGTCGCCGCGATAGAACGCGTCGCGGCCCTGCTGCTGCATCAGTCGCAGCGCTGCCGCCAGGCGCGGGTTGCGAATGATGCTGTAGAGAGGCGGCGCTTCGCCGTTGATGAGGAACGTGTCGCTGGAGTCCGCATCATTTCGCAGCGCTGCCACCACGTTGGGCGAAAGGTCCGAATGTCGCCGTTCGGCGAGGGGCCATCCTTCCTCCGCCGTACGCGCCGCGCGCTCGAACGTCTCCTTGAACGTCAGCGTGCCGAACCGTTTCAGCATCGCGTCGTACCCTGAAATCGCGGCGGGGACTGTAGACGCATTCACGCCGCTCCCCGGCACGCTGTTGCGGCGAAGCTGCGCGATGAAGAACTCGGGCGTCCATCCTGAAGGCGCCCAGCCGGCTGACGCCAGGCCGTACAGCTTTTTGTCGCGAGCCGACCAGATCAGCGCGAAGAGGTCGCCGCCGATGCCGGTGTCGTTCTGCGACGTCACGTCGAGGACCGCTCCCGCGGCCACCGCAGCGTCGATGGCATTGCCGCCGCGCCGCAGGATCTCGAGACCCGCCTGTGCCGCCAGCGGATCGCTGGTCGCCACCATCCCGTGACGTGCGAGCACTTCGGAGCGGCCCTGCATCAACCATCCCTGCGCGCGCATTCCAGGGACCGCCGTAATCGTCTCGGCCGGGTTGGGGAGATCGGGAGTGGGCGTGCCGAACGGGTGGGGCGACTGCGCGACAGCCGTAATCACCCAGCACCCGGCGATCGCCGTCACGAGAGCGAGGAGTCGTGTGCGCATGGAAGAGATCTTCCTTTCAGTTCCGCACATCCTCTCATATGTGCCTTCGTATTCCCCTGAAAACTCGCGGTCTCCGGCGTCATAGCCGGTTCGGGCGGAGGGCGCAGGAATTGCACACCTTCGGCCTCGTGCACTGGAGCGCTATGCGACCTCAACCAAGGGTTCAAGAGCGAGTCCTTGGCTGGTTGAGACTCGGCATAACGGCTGTGCTCCTCGTATTCGCCGTGTCTTGCAGCGGAATGACAGCATTGCAGCCGACCGCGGCGTCGGCCCTGCCACCTGGACCGACCGCTGCAGCATCGCCGGTCGTGTCGCAGCCGGGTCGCGAGATACAAGGCGTCCTTGGTCCGTTCGACGCCGGCGCTCAAACGTGCTTTGCCGACCTGTTCCCGTGCCAGACCTTCGATTTCTCGCTGTCGCAGGAAGGTCCGATTGAAGTGACGCTCACATGGCAGGGGCAGCGCCCGGGCGCTGTTCGTCCAGTTGTACTGGCAGGGCCGCTGGCTGGCTCACGAGGATGTCGCGCCGCGCGAGGGCCCGTCGCAGATCTCCTTTCTACGCCCACGGATGGAAGCGACGGACTATCAGATCCGCATCGTCACTCGCGAACCTGGTCAGGCCATTCCTTTCCGATTGCTCGTTCGATATTGAACAATCCTGGTCTTTAGTCTTTGGTCTTTAGTCTTTAGACCAAAGAGCCTTCGTGCGCTTCTCGATCTACGTGCCCTCCGTGCTTCCGTGTCAGAATCGCACAGAGGAGGCAGCGTGATTCCCTATCACGACGAAAACCAGACGCAACGAACGCCCATCGTCACGATGGCGCTCATCTTCATCACGACGCTGACGTGGATCGTGGTGCAGGGGGCGGGTTCGGCGTTGGCGGTTGCGCGATCGGTATGCAACCTCGGTCTCATCCCCGGCGAGCTCACGGAGAGCGTTCCTTCAGGGACATCGTTTCCGATCGCCGAGGGTCTCGCGTGCCTCACGGATCCGGGGCCTCAGATATCGCATCTCTTTACTTCGATGTTCCTGCACGGTTCCTGGATGCACCTGATAGGGAACATGTGGTTCCTGTGGCTCTTCGGCAACAACGTCGAGGATGCGATGACGCGGTCGCGCTTCGTCGCCTTCTATCTCTTGTGCGGCGTCGCCGCTGCTATTACACAGGTTGCTGCCGATCCCACGTCGGCGGTGCCGATGGTCGGCGCCTCGGGTGCGATCAGCGGCGTGATGGGTGCTTACCTCGTGCTGTTCCCGCGGGTGCGCGTGTGGACGATCATCCCGCTCGGATTCTTCCTGCAACAGGTCGCGTTGCCCGCCTGGGTGATGCTGATCTTCTGGATGGCCCTTCAGTTCGTCGGCGGCATCACAAGCGTCGTCGGCGAGGAGTCGGGCGGCGGCGTCGCGTTCTGGGCCCACGTGGGCGGGTTCGTGGCCGGCATCGTGCTGGTGAAGGTCTTCGTGCGGCGCGACCACGTGGCGGCCCATGTATCGGGACGATGGTCGCCGCGTGAGGCGGGCTGGCGCTGATATCCGTTCTTCTCTACGCGCTGCTCTGTCTCGTATGGGGTTCTACCTGGCTGGTCATCAAGGTCGGCTATGGCGGACTCGGGCCGTTCAACGTCGCAGCCCTGCGCTTCTTTGTGGCCGGCGTGCTCTTCGCGCCGCTGATATGGCTGTTCGGGGCACGATGGCCGCGTGGGCGCGAAGAGTGGCTGCTCGTCTCGTGGGTCGGCCTCGTGATGTTCGCCGGCGACTACGGGTTGATCTACTGGGGAGAACAGTTCCTCGACAGCGGCCTGACCGCGATTCTGTTCGCGACGCTGCCGCTCATGACAATCCTGTTCGCTCACGCGTACCTGCCGGGTGAGCGAATCACCCTTCGCAAGCTGACGGGGACGCTCGTCGCGTTCTTCGGCGTTGCCGGCCTGTTCGGCGATCGCGTGCAGCTCGACGCCGCTCAGTCCGGCCCCATGCTCGCAATCGTGGCAAGCGCCGTGTGTGCAGCAACCGTCGGCGTGGCAAGCAAGCGTCACGGCTCGGCGCTCCATCCGGCGGCGCTCAATGCACCGGCAATGATCGGGGGAGCATTCATCCTGATGGCGGTCTCACTGGTCGCGGGCGATGGATTCATGATGCCGCGCGACGTGGCTACGTGGGGTGCGATCGCCTACCTGGCGGTCGCTGGCAGCGTCCTGACGTTCTTGATCTACTTCACGCTGCTCAAGACATGGAGCGTGACGAGCCTGAGCTTTATCAGTGTCTTCACACCCGCGATCGCTTTACTGCTCGGGTTCGTGTTTCTCGATGAGCGGCCGACGCTGCTGACCGGAGTCGGCGCCGCGCTGGTCCTCATTGGCGTAATGCTGGCGGTGACGACTGAGAAGGGGACAGGGGAGAGGGGAGAGGAAACCGGAGGCCTTAAGACCTCCGGCTCCCTTTGACTTTTGAACTTTGACTTTTGCCTTACGTGATCCTCAATGCGCCAGCGGATTCGGTCGGATCTGCCAGTGCGCAGCCAGCGGCTTCGAGCCCTTGCCGCCTTCGATGAGCCACGGCGTGCGATCGCCGTTGGCCGCCCACAGGCCGCGTCCCTTCCAGCCGGCGCGTGGATCGTCGATTCGTCCGTCGAGCCCCTTGGCATAGAAGCCCAGGGGATACGGCACGCGCAGCACGATCATCTGGCCGTCCTTGAACGCGATCATGCCGTCGTTGAGGTTGCCGGTCGCAATCGGCACGTTCTCGCCAAGTCCGAGCGTGTTGTGCTGATCGACCCACGAGTAGTAGCTCGACTCGGCGCTGTTGTCGCCGATGCCCCTGAAGCCGGGCCCCGGGAACTTGTGGAAGCTCCAGCCTTCCGGACAATGATCGCCGGTGGCCTTCGGTCCGTTCAGCGGTCCCTTGCACTTGCGGCGATCGAAGCTTCCAAACTGTCCACTCGCCAGCGAGACCCACACGACGCCGTTGCGGTCGATGTCGCCGCCGCGTGGACCGAACCCTGGCTTCGGAACGTTGTAGACCTCGGTGATGGTGGTTTCAGGTGGGTTTGGTCCCGGCACCACACGAACCACCGCACCCGTGTTGGACCAGTACGTGCCCCAGATTGAGCCGTCCGCCGGGTTGGGCATCACCGCGTAGAAGCCGGTGGCCACGCGCTTGTCCTTGGTTGGATCGACCGGCTGATCGGGTTCGACGTACGCGTCGCGCTTGCCGTTGCCGTTGGTGTCGAGGACGAATGCGGTCCATCCCTGCGATTTCGCGATGTCGCCCGTCTGGTCGTACATCTTCGTGTTGACCCATCCGAGCACCGTTCCGCCGCCGCTGAACCAGATGGTGTCGTTGGCGTCGTAGCCGAACTGCGGATGATGCGTGCCGAAGCAGAGGTCGAGATACGTGTACTTCTTCGTCTTCGGATCGAATACCGCCGCCTGGCGAGTGCTGCGCTCCATCGGGAACAATTTGGCCGAGGGAAGCGCCGATCCCTGCTTGCAGTACGCCGGGTTCTCGGGACTGCGGTTCGCCGCCGTCATCCACACGCGTCCCTGCTTGTCGAGCATCGAGTTGTGGTTGTTGACCTTGTTGTCCCAGATCCGCCGGTCACCCCAGTACGGCGACGGCTGCAGGGCGTCGAGCCCCGCGGCATGTCCGGGACCGAGCGCGAGCGGCGCGTCTTCGCCAACTGGCACGCGGAACGTCGTCCAGGTGTTCTTGACCGGATCCAGCATCGGGATCTCGTCGCCCGCGTACTCGGGCGAGCCGTACAGCGCACCGTTGGCGTTCACCGTGGGGTAACGGCGGTCACTCGAGATGAGATCGTGCAGATACTTGTCCTCGTAGTACCAGTCGCGCAGCGTCACTACCACGTTGCGTTCCACGCCCTGCGGTCGCGGCGGCGTTGCAAACGGCAGCTCGCCGTTCTTGATGCGATCGGTCCAGTCGGCAAAGTTCTGGACGGATACCGGACCGAGTTGCGCGAGCTGCCCCGACATCTGTGCGCCCGATTGTCCTGACTGCACGCGGCGCGTCCACGCTTCGCGCGACGACGCAAAGGTCCCGAGCGATGCCGGGATCGTGCGTGTGGACAGCTGGCCGAGCTGGTGACATCCGATGCAGCCGCTGTTCTTCATCTGATAGATCCAGCGCTGCTGGTCGATGCCCTCCGGGATCTGACCCTTCCCACCAAACTCGGCGGCCTCAGGGATCTTCAGCATCGAGTACCAGTAAATGGCGGGGTAGTAGTGAGCTGCATCTGCCGGCGTCGGCGCGACTTTCGCTGTGATGTTCACGGTGCGGCCCGGCGCTGTCGGAAGCTTCTCGCTGTCCACCAGCCCATAACCTCGCGACCACACACTGTAGTTGGCCTTAGGCAGGTCGGGAATCACGAACCGCCCCTGGTCGTCGGTGACCACGCTCTTGATGTAGCGCGACTGGAAATCGCGCGTTTCCGCGATCACCCAGACGCCCGCCTCGGGGCCTTTGGGCCCTGTGACAACGCCGCCGATGTCGTCGTTGTCGATTTCGACGGCCGGACGCGCCTGCTGTGCGAGAGGGGCGGAGTAGAGCCAGGCGCCAGCGAGCATCGCGGCGGCGGTGGAGAAAAGCAGTCTGACGAAACGTTTCGCGCGCATACATCCTCACTTAGTAGATTGGTGAATCATGATTTGTGATTCGTGATTGGTCGACACCTGGAACCACGAACCGAAACCAAGAGTCACAAACCGCGAGAACCCCATTCGGTAATTGCTAAATAGTCACGAATGCATGAATTGCCCAGGTAGTTGCCCGTAACTCCTGAAATCACAATGATCTACGCCGCCGAGAATACACAACGTTTCACAGTGCTGTCTATTGGGGATTTCGGCTACAATCGGTCGAAGATGCAAACCGGGTCGTTTGGCCCGGCTGGGTTGTGTTGATTAACGGAGGGCACCTCATGCTGAAGCACTCCATCAGGCTTTCTCTCACTCTTCTCGCCGTGCTCGCGATCTTCTCTATTCCCGTCGTCGCTCATCACGGGTGGGGCGGCCAGGCCTCGGAGGAAACCACGCTGACGGGCACGCTCGCGGCGCCAGTGAGTCTGGCGGGCCCGCACGCGACGATGAAAATCAAGACGGCTGACGGCCAGGTGTGGGACATTACGATGGCGCCACCGGCTCGCACCTCTGGCGCCGGACTGAAAGAGGGGATCATCCCACTAGGCGCGACCGTGACCGTGCGCGGCCATCGGAATACGACCGCCAATCGTTTCGAGATGAAGACCGAGGCCGTGCAGTGGAACAACCGTACGTTCGCAGTGTACGGCGATCGCCACTGAAACTTGATACGGGATCCGGGATCCGGGATCCGGGATCGGGGGCCAGACTGCCCCCGGTCTCGTGCCCTGGTTTCTCCGGATTCCTGGTCCCCGATCCCTGATCCCCGATCCCCAACTGACGCGCGACCTGTTGGCATGGATGGAAGCATCCATGCTCGGTGAGCTGGTGCGCGGTTCTGGTGTCTGGACCTACGGCATCCTCAACCTCGGTCACATCCTCGGCATCTCCACCCTCTTTGGTTCCATCACGGTGCTCGACTTACGGCTGCTCCACGTCACCAGGCGGGTGCCGATTGCGTCTCTGGCTCACGTCACCGTTCCAGTCGCGAAAACGGGGTTTGTCCTGGCGGTCGTCACTGGGGTGCCGATGATTTGCACGAACGCCACGGAATATGTCGGCAACCCATTTCTTCTGCTCAAGTTCCCGGCGATATTTCTGGGCCTGCTGAACGTCGGGATCATCAGCCGCTTGCCAGCCTGGCGTGCGACACGAGAGCGGGAGCTGCACCCGCACGAAAGCCGTCAGCTGGCGCTGATGGGCGGGCTCTCATTGGCGAGCTGGCTGATGGCGGTGGGCGCAGGTCGGATGATCGGATATTGGTAGCAGTCGTACGTGGTAGTAGCAGTCGTACGTAGTGTCCGGCTTTAGCCGGACCCAGCTGCTCTACGTAGCGCGCAGGCTTGAGCCTGCGCGAGATGACACACTTCAGCCTGCGCGCCAGGACACGTTTACGCCGATTCGGTCCTCGTGACCATAATGGTCACATGCGCCACACAGCCAATGTCGCCCAGATCAAGGCGAAGCTGAGCGAGTACCTGCGCCAGGTGAAGAGCGGTGGCGAAGTCGTCATCACCGAGCGCGGGATTCCCGTGGCCCGGCTCGTGCCGCTGGACGCGGACGAGAGTCGGGCGACGCGCGAGGAACGGCTGATCCGCGCGGGAATCCTGCGGCCCGCTTCCGGCCCGCGCAAGAAACTGGGTGCGCCCAAGAGCCGGCCTGATGCAGGCGCCGCGGCGCTCGAGGCACTACTTGCGGAACGCGGCAAAGGACAGTGACTCTGGACCGATGTTCCGGGACAGCTCGGCGCTTGTCACGGCGTTACTCACTAACGCGCACTCCGATCAGTTGATCGAGGCTTTCGATCGTGACCCGACTCCGGCGATCTGGTGGACGACGCCGGTGGAATGCCGGTCGGCAGTGGTGCGAGCGGTGCGTGAGAAGCGTGCCTCGCGCGACGAAGCGAGCGAAGCGATGGAGCGACTTCGCGAGGCACGGTCGCAGACACGCGAAGTTCTCCCGGTAGAAGGCGTTCGGACGCGTGCGATACGGCTGCTGGCGCAGCACCCGCTCCGTGCGGTCGATGCGCTGCAGTCTCGCCGCGGCGCGAGGGATTCACAGTATTCCCGCCCGACTGAGTTTCGTGACTGCCTTGTGACTTGTGCTTTGTGCCTCGTCACAGACGGTATGTCACAATGGCCTGTCCGGCGACCTACTGCCGGACCTCTTCTACGTCCCCATCGTCCAGAGGCCTAGGACGCGGCCCTTTCAAGGCTGAAACCCGGGTTCGAATCCCGGTGGGGACGCCATCGCCCTTCGGGCGATGCGCGTCCACCACCGAGTTTCAGGCACATCGCCTCTCGCTATCGCTCGACGCGAATGGGCACGAATCCCAACGTGCGCACCTGGTGCGTTGCACTCGCGCGCAACGCACCGAATCCCTTGTCTGAACTTCGCGTGGTGCTCTCGCACAACGCGTCCAGTCCCGAATCCCGGTGGGGACGCTTCCTTGGTAGCAGCACCGCCCCCGCGATCAACTTGCCCGTCGCCACCGGTGCAGTGAACCGGTAGGTCTTGCCGTCAGGCGTGAATCGTAGCGGTGCCTCCAATACTTTCCGCAGCAACTGCCGCCCGTCCGTGACCGACCCGCTCAGCAACTCGCGCCAGTCCGCAACCGCCTGCTGAACCTTAGCTTCACGGCTTCGCGATTGACGCGGATCTGATTCGAGCGTCTCTGCCGACCCAATTTCCGAGACGAGGGTGTCCCGTTCCTTTTGGCGCTCGGCCAGAAGGGCGATGATCGACGGAAGGCTAGCTCCGCCTTGCTCGAATCGCGCGCGCGGGCATCCCGGTGGAGACGCCCTTTGCTAATTGATTCCATTCCAGTTGCCACGCTCAGACTGCGACCGCCGGATGCAGGAGCCAAGCGCGCCGCCAAGTGCCAAAGCGATCCACGTCATGGTTGCGACTCCGAGTTTAGGACTGGCGCAATCGGAGTCGCTGTCGCCAGGAGACTCGGGAATTCCGTGGACTCGCGCGCGACATATATTTACAACTGTGGTGGCGATTTTCCAGCGGCGTCGAGACCTCTTGCCCGACGAAGTTCTCCGTCAACTGGCGGCCGCCACGGATGAATGGACCGGCGCTGACGTGGATTCACGACCAGCATCTCCGATGAAGATGGTGTAGGCTGCCATCGAGGAAATCCGCGCTCGGTTTCGCTGACCCAGGTTTGGGTCAGAGCGAACTCTAATCTTAGGCAATCCTCGTCATTTCGCCCACGGTGGCGTGCCCGTCTTGAACGGGTTCGGCGGCGGCGGCAGAACCGCCGTATCACCTACGAGCTGGTACCCAAGCTGGGTGTATGTTTGATCCGGGTAGTGCCAGTCGTCTGGGAGCGAGGGATTGGGCGTCGGCTTGTTCCAGGTCAGTGCCTCGGCGACGATTCGGGATGAAAACGGTATGAACATCGCGCCCTTGTTGGCGAAGAACGCCGGACACCACGCATCCTTGAACCGGCAGTCGTTCAGGTTGACCCCGAGCAACCTGCAGCCCTTCTCGATGGCGATTTCGACTTCCGCCTTCACGAACACGGTCTTCTGGTAGGTGTCCTTACCAATCAGGAGAGTGAAGGTGTCGACTCGGCGGATCTTGTTCCGCAGAACCGACTTGATGTACGAGGGATTCTCCGAGTTGATCGCCTCGTCTAGCTGGAAGTCTGCGAACCTGAAATCGATATGTTCGTTCGCGTTCCACATCATCATCGTCCGGTAGTGTACCGGATGTCGGTGCTGCTGAAGCTCACGAAGGTCCGCGCGAGGTCGGCCATCTCAGCCGTATTCTACGCGCCGCAAGGCTGAAACGGACTTAGGCCATAGCCAGCCCGTGCGAACAGATCGACTCGTCAAGGCGCTGCCTGCCCTGGCGCCGAGGGTGGCGCGGCCGGCGCAGGCGGGTTCGGCGGCAGCGATGCCTTGTGCGCCTTGATCACGGCTACCAGATTATTGAGCAGCGGCTTGAATCCGTCGAAGTTGATCGTCGACGCGTTCGGCCTGACGACACGATGGGCAAAAATCTGCTTGCTGATGTGCTTGGCGCTGTCGAAACCAGGCCCGTCATGAAACGTCTTGCCGTTGTAGGGAATCGCCTTTGTGGCGGCCTCAAAGAAGTCCTCGATCTTCGACTCATTCGCCCCGTGCGGAAGCGGAGTCGGCACCGCGTAAAGGTTCTTCACCACCCGGAAGAAAGGGTGGCGTGGCCGGCTGCTTGGTGATCTGCTTCACTGCTGACTGAACGGCGCTCGCGCCCGAGTCGTTGTCGAAGAGGATCACCACCGGCTCCCTCAACCCACCGGGTGCCGTGAATTCGGCAGTCTCGTCGCGGTAGGCGAATATGAGTTGCTTCAGCCCTCCGGTTCCGCCATCGTGCAGTCCGAGAATGCGGGCCGTGCTCGTTCGAGGATACTTGTACAGCCTGACCTTGAACTGGATCTTGCCGCCCTTCTTGATCTCTGCCAGCTCTGGGTACTGCGCCGCGAGGCTGCGGATCGCGTGCGTCAGGTAAACGTTGTCGGTGTCGCCCTCGCACACGATCACCGGAGCTGGAGCCGCGTAGAACTGGCTGTATAGAAGGAACCGACGGTACGCGTTCTCCTTCTTCTCCAGCCCGTCCGTTACGTCGTGAGGATTTCGATCGTCATTGAACACGTCGATGCCGTCGATGAAGCCGAGCATGCCGTGCAACTCGTTTAGACGTCCCGGCCGTGTCTCGAGTACGATCGTTCCGGCCTCCTGCTTCGGCCTGAGGACATCGAAGGAACCAGTTCGAATCAATCGATGCACCATGGCCCTGACCCTGCGGCGGTACTCGGCTCGGACATTGATCTTGCGGTTCACCACCAGGCCCGTCACACCCTGGCGGGAGTTGCGATACATCATGTGAGTTTTCGAACCATTGATGCTGAACCCGGCGCGCTGGATGATCTCATGCAGCTTGTCGCTCGGTTCGCCACGAATTGAGGAGAGCCCGTGATGACGCTGGCGATCTCCGGCGGGAACGTCTTCTTGTTGGTCGAGAACGTCAAGTCATCGGCGTAGCGCGAGTACGTGCAATCGGCAGCCTCGGAGCGAGGGACTAGTCGAATATCGAGGATGCTGGCGATCAGGTTGGAGATGACCGGCGAGCATGGGGCTGCCTTGTGGGAGCGCGCCGTCGACACACGCGATCTGGGCGATCGTCGTAGCCACATCCTTGTTCAAAACGAAGTCGTTGGTTCTTGATCGAAGAAGCCCATGACCCCGTCCGAAGTTGATCGACGGAAAGAAGTCCTCCAGGTCGAGGTTGAACATCCATCGCCGATGACGGTGCTGGCGGGCGTTCGTGACGATCGATTTCCCACGCTTGAAGCCGTGCGCCGAACGATCCTTACGCTTGTTCGCCTCGTTGATTTCGTCGACGCAGTCCTGAAGGAGATCGGAGAGACGACGCTGAAGGAGTTTCAGGCCTTCGCGCGGTGCCTTGATGGTTCTGGACCCGCCGGTTTCCGTTTGGCTATGTCGAACGTCCGGTACCTTGCGGTCGGCGGAAGCTTAAAGAGAATGAACGAGAGTGCGGATGGCCTAAACTTCAACAACTCGGCCAAGTCGGCGCGAGAGTCGGCAGCCTTGAGATAAGCGAGGGCAGGCATCAAGCCAGAAGAAGTGACTCACCGGTACTCCTTATGCGAATGCGATGACAGCTTAGGCATGAGCCAACTGTCGAGTGCGTTGTGTCAGGCAGCATACTCTCTGACATTTGTTTCACGTGCCACGAAGCACGGCACAAGATCTACCCGATGAGTCGGGGCAGATAGTAGCACCGAGAGCGCCGGCGATTCAACGGCAGATCGAACCTTGCGCACCCATCAGTGGTGCGCTGCAAACAGATGCACGGGTGCGCCGATCCTGCTTTCTCTCCGGTAGTGAAATCGCCAAGAAGTCGGCGCCACCGCAGATCGTCGTGGTCCGAAACTGGCTCGAGGAGCTGAAGCGCGTTACGGGGTCGGAACGAGGCTTGGCCGGCCAGTCGGGTCGGCGGTTAGGGGAGACTCCACCACCACGAACGAAGCTCTCACCGTATATCCATCAGTCGTTGGCCGCGACGGCGCCTTCGATGATCTCCGGTTTCTGCGTCAGCAGCTTCAGAGATGCTCGCGTTACGTAGTCGGACGCTAAACGGACCGATTCGTCCGCGCCAGCCTTGTCCTCGAAGACGCCGAACGAGGCGCCTTCCCCTTCGCCGGTATCGAGCCAGTAGTAGTGATGGAATCCCTTAGCCTTCCGCATAATCGGAACGAATTCCTGGTGTATGGCACGATCGATTTCAGCGCTGTCCTTCTTGTCGAAGTGATAGTGGCGAATCACGGCAAACACTGGGCACCTCTTGAATTCAGGGTAGGTCCTATCCTGCTACTCCAAGTTCTTTTCCTGGCTCACGAAGTAGCCCCCATATGCGATGAGCACGATCGCCACGCCCAGCGACATTGCGCCGAGCACGACTTCGTGATTGAACAACCCCCATACGCCGGTTCCCGAAGCCAGAGCAATCGATAGCGCGATAAGAACGAGGTGAAACGATCTGAGCGACAGCATCGCGCGATGTGGAAGCGCTTGCGGAACGGGTTCTCCCGGCGTCGGATTCCCACGGTAGCCAGGATGGACGTCGCCAGCGCCTATTGGGAAGCGCGGCCCGAGGTCGACTTTTCCGCGCCACCCCTCCTCGAAGAGGTACGGAATCAGCAGGCAGGCGAACAGCGCGGCTGCGATGAATACGGCAAACCACAGCGTGGCTTCCTGCAAAGCAAGGAGAGTCGACATTTCAACTCACCTCCCCTACGTCTGAGCTGTCGACCGCGACAAACGTCGATCCTCGTAACGAATGTCCGATCACTATTTGCAACTGCAAATGGCGGACCTAGAAGGCGAAAGCACCTGATCAAGGCCCCATCGAACGCCTGAGCATGAACCGGGGAGTGATGGGTATGGTGGCCTTGGATCACATCACGCTTGCCACTCGGAGCCACCCGCAGATTCCCGTCCCGTGCCGCCCGGCATTACGCCGACCTCCGCTTCCACCCTGGCCCGAGTCGGTTGGCGGGCAGGTCGACGACAAATTTCCTACTATCGGCCGACCGAGGGTGAGAGTGGGAACCGGGCAAGGAGCTCGCGTACGTCAGATTCACGAACGGATCAGAAGGCGGAAGGGCCGGTGGCCTCGCGTCGGCCTATCAACTCAGCGCTCCACAGAGCGACGAATCCCCGTGGGGACGAATCCCAACTTCCGTCGTTCACACTTCTTGGTTCTTTGTTCTTCGTTCGTGTTCACGTTCTGGAGCGCGCTTCGGACACACCAGTGGTCAGCATCCCGGCGCCTGAAGCCATGTAGAATCTGCCGCACGATGGCCATCGGCGTCGGTAGCCGCGTCGGGCCGTATGAAATCACCGCCCTCATTGGCGAGGGCGGCATGGGCAAGGTCTGGCGGGCGCATCACACGGGGCTGAAGCGGGACGATGCCCTGAAGGTGCTGCCGGATGCCTTCGCGTCGGACCCGGACCGACTCGCGCGGTTCCAGCGCGAAGCGCAAGTCCTCGCCTCGCTCAATCATCCGAACATCGCCGCACGTCTACGGCCTCGAGCGATGCGGACGGCATGCAGGCGCTCGTGATGGAGCTGGTCGAGGGCCGACGCTCGCCGACCGCATCGCGCAGGGGCCGATTCCGGTCGATGAAGCGCTGCCCATCGCGAAGCAGATCGCCGAGGCGCTCGAAGCGGCGCACGAGCAGGGCATCATCCACCGCGATCTGAAGCCCGCGAACATCAAGGTCCGCGCCGGACGGCACGGTGAAGGTGCTCGACTTCGGGCTGGCGAAGGCGATGGAGCCCGCGTCGGCGTGATCGTCAGCCGACGTGACTCGATGTCGCCGACGATCACGACGCCGGCGATGACGCAGGCGGGCATGATCCTCGGCACCGCGGCCTACATGAGTCCGGAGCAGGCGCGGGGCAAGACCGGTCGACAAGCGCGCCGACATCTGGGCGTTCGGGTGCGTGCTGTACGAGATGCTGACCGGGCGGCCGCGCGTTCGCGGGCGAGACGGTGTCAGACACGCTCGGCGCGGTGCTGAAGTGCGAGCCGGACGTGGAGCGCGCTGCCTGCCAGCGTGCCCGCGCGAGCCTCGTCACGGTCATTCGGCGGTGCCTTGCAGAAGGACCCGCAGGCAGCGGATTCGCGACATCGGCGACGTGCGTCTGGCGCTGGAGGGCGCGTTCGAGACGGCCGCGCCGCAGACGACGGCATCGGCCACGTCACCGGCGCCACGCGGACGGCTGGCGTGGATGCGCGTTCGCCGTCGCGGCGGTCGCTGATCGTGCGCGCTCGCCGTTCCCGCGGTGCGGCATCTGCGCGAAACGCCGCCGCCGCGCCGCCCGAGACGCGCCTCGAGATCGTCACGCCCGCCACCGACCGGCCCACGTCGACTTCGCGCTCTCGCCCGACGGCCGGCAGATCGTGTTCGTGGCCTCCGGCGACGGCGCGTCCGCGCCTCTGGCTGCGGTCGCTGGCGACGACGACGGCGCAGCCGCTGGCGGGCACCGAGGGCGCGACGCTATCCCTTCTGGTCGCCCGACGGCCGCTCGGTCGGCTTCTTCGCCGGGACATGCCTGAAGCGGCTCGATCTCGGCGGCGGCGCGCCGCAGACTCTGGCGACCGGTCGCCACCGGTCGCGGCGGAACCTGGAACGCGGACGGCGTCATCGTGTTTGCGCCGAGCCGTGACAGCCCGCTTGATGCGCGTGTCCGCCACCGGGGGCGCGGCGGTGGCCGTGACGACGCTCGGCCCGCAGCAGGCGGGCCACGTCGCGCCGTACTTTCTGCCCGATGGCCGCCAGTTCCTGTTCTACGTGCGCGGCACGCCGGACACGGCCGGGATCTATCTGGGCGCGCTCGACGGGAGCGCCCCGACCCGGCTGACGCCGGCCGACAGCGGCGGGGTGTATCTGCGCCGCCAGCTCGCGGGGTGGCTCCTGTGGGTGCGGGCGGGCACGCTCGTGGCCCAGCGGCTGGACGTGGCGCAAGGCGTGCTCACCGGCGAGCCGGTGACGCTGGCCGACGGCGTGGCCGTCGATCTCGCAATCGGCAGCGCCGTGTCGGTGTCGGCGACGGGCTGGTGGCCTACCGGACGGGTGCGGGCAGCCAGCGGCAACTGACCTGGTTCGACCGGTCGGGCACGGCGCGGGGCACCGTCGGCGACCCGGATGACAACCTCTCGAGATCCCCGCGTGTCCCCCGACGGCCGCCGCGTGGCGGTGTACCGCACGGTGCAGGGCAACACCGATATCTGGCTGCTGGACGGCGCCCGCACGAGCCGGTTCACGTTCGATGCGGCTGCGGACAGCTTTCCCGTCTGGTCGCCCGACGGCACCCGGATCGTGTTCCGCTCGAACCGGAAGGGTACCGGTGACCTCTATCAAAAGCTCACGAGCGGCGCGGGCGTGGAGGAGCTGCTCGTGGCCTCCGACCAGCCCAAGTTCCCCACCAGCTGGTCGGCGGACGGCCGCTTCCTGCTGTATCACAGCATCGACCCGCAGACGAACGGCGACCTCTGGGTCCTGCCGATGGAGGGGGATCGCACGCCGTCGGTGTTCCTGAAGACCCCCTTCGCGAGGCGTACGGCGTGTTCTCGCCGGACGGCCGGTGGGTGGCCTATCAGTCGAACGAATCGGGACGGCAGGAGATCTACATGCGGCCGTTTGTCCCGCCCGGCGCGGCGGGCACGGCCGCGAGCACGGCTGGCGGGCAGTGGCAGGTGTCCACGGCGGGCGGCATCGTGCCCGTGTGGCGGCCCGACGGCAAGGAGCTGTACTACCTCAACCCGGCGGGCGCGATGATGGCGGCGCCGATCACGGTCACCGGGGCCACGCTCGAACCGGGCGCGCCGGTGGTGCTCTTTCCCACGCGGATCGTCGGCGGCGGCGTGGACGCGCAAGCAGGGTCGGCAATACGACGTCGCCCCCGACGGGCGCTTCCTCATCAACACGGAACTCGACAGCGCCGCTGCGCCGATCACGCTGCTGACGAACTGGAATCCCGAGGCGAAACGGTGACGCTGACGCTCGGCACTAGCGACAATGTCGGTCGCCCCAACGCCGTCAGCGCCGGCGTTACGCTGTCTCTTATTCAACGGGGAGAAACGCCATGACCCGCTATCTGGTTGCGTTCGCGTTCCTTTGCTTCGCCACGGCGGCGTCCGCGCAAACCCCGGACACCGTGTTCATCGAGAAGCTCACCTGGGAGGAAGTCCGTGATGCGATTGCGGCTGGGAAGACCACCATTATCGTTCCGACCGGCGGCACCGAGCAGAACGGTCCTCACATGGCGCTCGGCAAGCACAATGTGCGCATTGCCGCCAACGGCGAAAATATCGCACGGCGTCTCGGCAACGCGCTGGTCGCGCCGGTCGTCGCCTACACGCCCGAGGGCGGCATCGATCCGCCCACCGGTCATATGCGCTTTCCTGGCACCATCAGTATTCCCGATCCCGTCTTCCGCCAGGTGCTCGAATACATCGCGCGCAGTTTGAAGCAGCATGGCTTCCGCGACGTCGTCTTCATCGGCGACAGCGGCCCCAACCAAGCCGGACAAATTGCTGTCGCCGCGACGCTCAACGCGGAATGGGCCGGCGGTAACACGCGCGTCCACGCCATCCCCGGCTATTACCGCAGCGACCCCGAGGGCGATGCGGCGATCATGATGGCACGCGGCATCAAGCAGGAGCAGATCGGTAACCACGCCGACCCGCGCGACACGTCGCAGATGATGGCCGTCGATCCGACTATGGTGCGCAATTCCAAGATCGTCGCCGCCGATGGCAAGAACGGCATCCAGGGCGACCCGCGCGGCTCGACGGCCGAGATCGGCCGCGCCCTCATCGACAAGAACATGGCGCGCACCGTCGACCTCATTCGTCAATCCATCGCGGCGCGATGAGCTGGCTTACGCCTATTTGAGGAATCGCGCGACACCGACGTGTTGGGTCTCTTCGTTGGAGTGGAGTGACTGGCGCACGTCCTGACCAACACGAGAGAAAACTTCGTGTTTGCTTTGCTGTTCTGGGGAGTCTATTTGGCTATTCGCGTGGCCACTTCCGCGAGAAAGCGGCCTCGCCGGATCAGACCGCAATCCCTGAAAATCGTGTTGTGCATTTTGTGGGAACGTAAGAGATTCTACGCGGCAACGCCGACGACGGATGTGGTGGGCTGCCACTGCCTACCTTCCTCATAACCCCGTGGGACGCCATCGCCCTTCGGGCGATGGCCGTCCACCACCGAGTTTCAGGCACATCGCGTCTCGCGATCGCTCGACGCGAATGGGCACGAATCCCCGCGCCTGAGAGATCGCGTTGTGCTCGCACACAACGCGGCGAATCCCGGTGGGGACGCTAATTTTTGAATGTGAATTCCGGGGACATGGGTAACAGGTCAAGCTCTCTTCTCGCGGCGCGGGTGCGCCCGAGGTGGAGAAGCGATGACGAAGGTCGAACAAGCCAGGCTCGTGACGGCGCAGGCGAGTGACGCTTCGCGCTGCGTGCCTGCGATGCACCGCAGCACGGCCCCCGGCACCTGCGCCCGAACTGCTGCGCGGCGAACATGGCGAAGTCACCAAAGCCGAGGATGCCGATGTCGACCGCGTTCGCTGACACGCGATGCGGTGCCCTTTCGGAGCCCGATGTGCGCGAGCACTGGCCCCGCCGCACGTGAGCCTGGTTAGGTAGTTGTGCGCCGCACGTTCTCGGCCCGCGGACCTTTCGGCCCCTCGCCAAGGTCGAATTCGACGCCGTCGCCCTCCCTCAGATCCTCGAGACCTTCGCCATACACGGCGCTTCGGTGAAAGAAGTACTCCTTCCCCGTCTCGTCCTTGATGAACCCGAACCCCTTGTCCGCTCGTATCGTTCGAATCTGTCCCGTCATCACGCCTCACCTTTCTGCTCAGTGTCAACGTTCGAAAAGCCCCGTCACATAGTGACCGATTGGGCGACCGACCCGCTGTCGCATTCAGCACATTGTCGCTAAGTCCTTCCGTACAACCGCGACTGCTGCCGATCGAAGGTGTGTTCGATTCTGACAACTTGACGCGATGTCTCCTGTCGTCTTCAAGCCGCGGGCGTCGTTGAGCGGCGACACGCCCAAGAACGCCATGAGTTCCCAAGTGTGCACTCCTGCACAGACGCGCTGGCGCGGATCTGTCACGATCTGCCACTTCTGGATAACATGCTGCTTCCAGTTGTGCGATGTATGGGGATTTCACAAAGCGAATCCCCGACCAGGGATCCAGCCCTTCGACGTCAGCCAGCTGTGTGCGATGTGAGTGCTGGCCGAAACAAAGCGGCGATCTGTGATCAACCTCACAATAAGCAAAAACAAGGAAACGGACGTGGCGAATGAGTAAGAGAACGAGGTCGGTGGTGTTTTCGGTCGCGGTGCTGAGCGTAGTCGCGCTGTGGTTCAACGTTGTGGTCGGCGCGGATATGTTCTCGGGAACCTGGGAGTTGAACCTAGCGAAATCGAGATACATTCCCGGACCAGCACCGGTGAGCGGCACGACAATACTGTCGTCAGTTGATGGGGGCCTGAAGTTCGTCGTGGACGGAGTGACCGCGGCTGCCAAGAGGACCCACAGTGAATACACGTTCAAGTTCGATGGCAACGATTATCCGCAAAAGCCCATGCTCGACGGGATGCCGGACCCAGACGGTGCCGACATGATTTCGGCGAGGAGAGTCGACGATTACACCTACGAGACGACCGCGAGCCTCAAGGGTAATGTGCTCGCCGTAACGAAGGTCGTGGTTTCAAGAGACGGCAAGACGCGCACCAACACAGTGACGGGAAAGAATGCTCAAGGCCAGACCGTGAGTAACACCGTCGTATACGAGAAACAGTAACCTATGCGCGATGGGCTGGCGGTCACAGGCCGTCGGGGATGGAATCTCCCTCTCGGGAAGCGAGATGCGGTCAGACTACTTGTTCGGAGACAGAGGAACAACATCCTTCATTAGTTCGTTGAAGAGGGTCTGCTGCGAGACCGCGCAAATCATCTCGCGAATATCGAAGTCCGGGGAATTCATCCCCAGCCGGAATTTGTTAAGCGGCACCCAGGGTTTGGCATACATCTTCGGGTCGGTAATGGTCACCGTGAGGTCGATGTTGAATTCGTCCACGCGATGAAAGATTTCTTCCACGGACAGTTCGTCGCTATGGGGCCGCCCCGTATTATCGATCCAGGTGCTTTCATCCAGCCCGATGGTCGTGACCACCAGCGTGGTAGGGTCCACCCACCTGCCAACCGAGTATCCGAACCACCGTGGCTCGGTAATTTCCGTGGGCAGTTCTCGCCCGTCCGTCCAGATGTTGCGCCATGTCCTGGTGTTTTGATAGAGGATCAGCACTTGTCTCGGGGTTTGAACGATCTGCACCCCCCTTAGGTTGAATAGATTTATGCGCGGGAACCCAATCGGATCACAGGTGTTGAAGGGATCATTGATCTCCGAAATCGGAGCCATGTTGACTCCGAATCCCGCCTTATGGGAATCCATCATTTCTTTTCCCAAAACCGTATACGGCATCATGGCTTCATGCGCCGGATCCGAGGGCATGTCCCGCGGGCCGTTCGCAAAGACACCGTCCCTGTACCCTGGGACCGGCTCCCAAATTCCAGAGAGATCATGGACTGGAGGAGGCCCCGGCTTCTTACCGGAAGCCTCCACGGACGTTTGCGGGCGGTTCCAACCGTCGACATGAATATTTTCATTCTGGCCATTCGCAGGCTTGGCAGGGGTGTCCGTCTGCGGCGCCAGAGGAGCGGTTTGCGCGCGTGTGACGGGCGAAAACGCCAGCGCGGCAAGAACAATTGTTGGACCGACAAAACGCTTCGGCATGTTCGCAATCCTTTTCGTCGTGTAGGGCCCGTCACTGGAATCAGTCTCGAGATCCGGCGGTGCCCCCCTTACACCATTACCTATGGCACTGACGAATTCATCACATAGCCGTTGGCGAGTATGATCCGAGTGACCCGGCCGACGGGCAGAGTCTTGGATGTCGCAGACATCACAACCGTAACCTCGTCTCCAGGCTTGAACGTCTTCGCGGTGAAGCCAAAGTTGACGAGAGTGGACGGAGCATTGTTCTCGCAGACCCAATGCACGATGTTGCCGTTTTCATCCTTCACATCGACCTTCAAGAAGGAATGGGGATTCGTCCAGAGCCACGCTGTTACAGTCCCCTTGATCGTGACTTCTGTGTTGTCGTACGAGGCGTTTCCGTGATGCGCGAACAGCGGGATTGAAACGGCTAACAGGCCAACAGCCACGAGCACACTCGACCGAAGCGTATTTCTCATGATCGCTCTCCCAAGTGTTTGGCCGGAGAATCATGACCCTCGCGCACTAGCTTCCGGTAGCAATTCGACCAACCGTTCTCAGACCATGTAAATCTGGATTGTTCGTTCCGCCCCCGCCCGGTGTTGCGAAATATTACATCCCCTCTCTTCCCGATGCGAGCGATTGGTTCGTGGGCACACCCCTTCATGGCGCGACAGGATTGTTCTCGTTCCGACCAAATACAGTTGGTGAACGACGTGCGTATAGGTGATGGCTGGCCTTTAGTCGACTTCAGTCGACCGTCGAATCCCTCGCCTTCAGGCGAGGGTTGTTCAAGCGCTGAACGTGTTCGTTCGTGATCCTGTTGAGCGTTCTTCTGACTCTCAAAGCAGCCCGACTAGGCAGGACGCCGCCCACGGACCGTCAAACTTGGCTCCGACAACTCCAGTGCTTCGACGCCCGGGCGGGAGCGTCTTCACCGCAGGATCTGCAAGGGAAGAATCTTTCCCCGCGAGCTGGCGCGCGGAGATTCGCGTCGGATGCGGAAGGTCCCGCCGTGGTAACACCACGCCCGGGCGACCCCTTCGTCGCTACCGCGCAGGAACTCCTCGCGGATTCGCGTGCCGAGCTTCGCTTCGTCGACCGCCCCCACCACGGGATCGACCAGGAGGGTCAGCCGGGTCTGCCCGCGCTCGTCTTCTTCCTCGACCAGCTGATAGTGCCCGGGGTCGCCGCCGAACTCCCCGGGGAGCGTCTGTTCCATGAGACCGTAAAGGTCGCCGTAGGAGTAGGTCCAGCCCTCGGCGGTGAACTTCTCGTAGCTGCGGATGCGGTGCAGGTGGAGTCGCAGGCCAACGAGCTCGAGCGCGCAGCCGCAGGCGCGTTCCTCCAACGTGGCGTAGTCCCCATTCTCGACGTTGAGATGCAGGAGCGCGGCTTGCGGATAGAGCGTCGTGAAGAGTAGGGGGCGGATGGGTGGCCCGCCGAGCGGGAGCGGCCGCGGATGGGCGATGACCGCCAGCATGTACTGATTGACGTGGATCTCGTCGATGTCGAGCAGGGTTGGCACAGCCGTGACCGGTGTTCATCCCGATGGAGAATGAGTAGCGCGTGGTGCACCGGGCTCCCGCCCGCTCGATGATCTCGCGCTTGGCGTCCGTGAAGGGCTCACCGTGAAGGATGCAGGTGGTGCCCTCCAGCGAGATGCCGGTCTCCTGGGCCATCCGCGCGATTCTCACGGCGTTGCTGGCCGTCACGTCGAGGCAGCAGCGTTTCCCCTCCTTCTGTCTCGTCGAATCCAGTCGAGAACCGGCCGGAACTCCCGGAATTCCAGCAGCTCGGGTCTGGGAAAGCCTGGGCCGAAGCATTTCCCCATCAACACAATCAGCGCGGTGGACCAGAGACATCGCACGTCGTCGGCCGGCCGATCGGGGGGCCATCGCTGCGCGAACCACCGCTCGGTCGCGATCCCCAGGCGAGCGTTGTGGAACAGGCTGTAGGTCGCCGCCGGGGCGGGCAAGATGTTGTCGTAGACCGCGTGAGAGCTGGAGAGCAGGTCGTGCGCGGCGAGGAAGACTCCCTTCGAGGGCGTCCAGATGGAGAGCCAGTCCAGTGCGACGTGGCCGGTCTGGGGCGCGTTGCTCGTCCCGCTGCTCTGGACCATGAGCCCCGGAGCTGAACCCGGTCGGGCCAGGTCCGCCGGGGAGACGCGAAAGGCCGTGGTGCCGCGAACGACGTCGGACTTTCCCTTGAACTCGCTGGCCGTCAGATAGACGCCCTCCTGAGCCAGGCGCGCGAGCGTTGCCTCGAGCCCATGCCCCCGCACGTGGCGCTGAAGATCGGCGAACGCGCAGCCCGCGTGGTCGAGCAGGATCCGATACGGGCTCGCCGGCCGTTGGTAGATCAGCGTCCTGGCCACTTCCAGGAACCGCTCTTCACGGTGATCGAGCGCCCGCTTGATCTCGTCCTCGGCCCGAGCGATCGTGACCCGATCGCGAAAGCATCGACGCAGGGCCGACACCTGGCGGCCGCTGGCGCGCGGGTCCAGCAGATACGTCAGGTCGCGCAGCTTCCCGCCGACGTAGCGCGGGCGCCGGTAGGCGGCCTTCAGCCCGGGCATGGGGGCAGATTCCAGAGAGGTCGACGATGGAAGGATTATTCTTAGAACCCTCTCCCGGTACGTCGGCGCCCTTCTCGGTCTGGATTTTCCGCCGAGCTAGCTGTTACGGGGTCAGCGTGGTCCGGAAAACAGGTCTGAACACCCGATTGGGAGAGCCGGGCAGCCTGTTCGAACGAATAGCCGAACGCCCGCAGATAGGATGCAATATCGTCGGACAGTCCTTCCGCGATCAGGACGGGATGGTCGCGGGCAATCAAGTTCTTCATGACCTTGATGGCGCGCAGTTCATGCCCTTCGACATCGATCTTGATTAGAGCGATCCGCTCGGGGAGGCAAAGCATGTCGAGGGGCAGGCACATGACCGCCACTTCGCCGCCGTCGTCGGAGAGGTGCGCCAACGGGTAGCCTGGGAGGCCGCTCTCGAGCTTCGGAACCGTCATACCGCGAAGAGCGACCTCGTCCGAGGCAGCGACGTTAAGGAGCGTGATATTCCGCTGAGCTCCTGCTGATATCGAAGCGGCAACCGGCCGACGAGGCGCCTGAGGATACTCATGCCGCGCCGCACGCCACGTCGAGCAGCACTGGTTATCGGCTCAAATGAGATTGGCGTAGCGTCGCTGTGCGGTCAGTCGCTCGGGTGGACATTGCCTACAGGCTCCGAACACAACAATGATGAACAACCACGCCAACCCCCAAACGAGACGCCCTCTCATTTGAGCGGCGCGCACGTTCATGCGTCCTCTATCGGCCCCAAATCCGAATTGCCGCAAACGGGGGCATTCTGATTCGGACGGTTGTGGCAATGTGCCGAACCCAAACGTCTAAACGTCGACACGAACAGAGGTCCGAGGCGCTAGAAGTGTGAACATCACAGGTAGGATTCGTCCCCACCGGGATTCGAGGAATTAGCGGCGGCGTCCCACTCAATAAGAGTGAATTGTGCCTTTCACAAAACGGCACGCTGATTTCACCTACTAGGAGTTTTCCCTGATTCCGCGCTAGGTAAGCACATGTGATGATTGCGCATCCCATGATGGCTCGACGAAAGCCGCTTCCATTCCGTCCGCCGCTGGAGTCGTCGGACCAGCAAGAAGAACGTGAGGCGCGCATCACTGAAATATTGGAGCGCGCACAGCGGTACCAACGCCGAACCGAAGAACACCGGCGGAGCACGGCGTCCCACTCGATGAGCACGTCCTTACCGCAGCCAGGACAGCGCACATCAACGGATTTCGATGCGCGGGTTTCCGGGCTGGCCATCCACGAACCTCCAATACTCACGCGTAACGTTCGCCGGCACCCGCAGCGCTCTTAACTGCTCGCGTTCGACGGCCGACAGGTATTCGTTCGCTTTCACCTCGACGCGCAGGCGAATCGCGCGTCATGGGGTTCTCGCGCAGGCGTTTCGCTTGCAACGTGACTGGCTCGTCCGGTCTACTTACGCAGGCGACTGGCGTCTGGCCGGTCTTTCACCTTCGAGGAGGACCCATGTCCACGTCACGGCTCGCATCGGTTGTCGTCGGTGCCTGCGTCACGCTACTTCTGGCGGCCTGCGGCGACAGCGGGCCTGGCGGGCAGGCGGAGGCGACCGTCTCGTCACCGTCGGCGGCGTCCGCGTCCGCCGGGAATCCGATTACCGGCCAGGGATTGCCCAACCCCGCACCGAACGTCACTCGTAACTGGGGCCAGCTGCCTGCCGGGCGCACATGGGGTACCACGGCCGGCGTCGACATTGACCCGACCGACGGCAACGTCTGGGCCTACGAGCGCTGCGGCGCCCCCGCGGCCGGCGGCGCGGGCGGCGGCGCGGTCGACTGCGAAACCAACATGGTCGATCCGATTTTCAAGTTCGACCGCAACACCGGTGCGGTGCTGGCGAATTTCGGCAAGGGCGTGATGGTCACGCCGCACGGCATCTCGGTCGACACGGACGGCAACGTGTGGGTGGCCGACTTCTCCGGCAACAAGGCTGGAACGAAGGGGCACCAGGTCCACAAATTCAGCCCGAAGGGCGAAAAGTTGATGAGCCTTGGTATCGCCGGTAAGCGCGGGAACGCCGACGGCCAGTTCAATCAGCCCAACGACGTCGTCGTCGGGCCGGACGGGAGCATCTACGTGGCCGACGGACACGATGCCCAGGGAATGACGACGAGCGCTGCCATCGAAGAGAGCCTCAAGAACGGGGCGACGAGCCGCATCAGCAAGTTCACGCCCGATGGCAAGTTCATCAAGTCGTGGGGCAGGATCGGCGTCCGTCACGGCGAGTTCCGCACGCCGCATGCGCTCGTTTTCGACTCGAAGGGTCGCCTGTGGGTGGCCGATCGCGGGAATCATCGCATCGAGATCTTCGATCAGGAGGGGAATTATCTCGAGTCTCGCTACTCGTTCAGCCGTCCCAGCGGGCTTTTCATCAAGGGCGAGATGGTCTACGCGATCGACTCGGAGTCGGGTCCGCTGAACCACCCGAACTGGCACGACGGCGTGCGCATCGGACCCGTGGACGAAGACCGCGTCGTGGCGTTCATCCCTCCCTTCGATCGCGAAGATCGCGTGTACCAGGGTGCGGCGGGTGAAGGCGTGGCGGTGGATGCCGACGGCAACGTATACGCGGCCGAGGGACCGAACTCCATCGTTCAGGCGGGTGGCGCCTTCACGAAGTACTCGGTGAAATAGCGGCCGAGGTTCACACGTCGTTCGTTTCAGCAATCGCCGCCGCGATTCGAGCGGTTGACATCCGCGCGCCCGAAGCGGACGATGACTTGATGGGTCGCGCGCTGCTCGTTGCAACGTTGGGGTTGCTCAGTTCGCCGGCGACGTTTGCCCAGGCGTTGAGTACGCTCCACATCTCGATCACGCTGCCGGACGGCACCGGCAAGATCACGCCGGTGCCACGCCATGCGCTGCTCATCAGCGAAGAGCCACCCACTGCGCCACCGCGACGCATACTCACCACGCTGGCTGGTACTGCCGACGTCTCGCTGCGTCCCGGGCGTTATGCCGTGGAGTCCGATCAGCCGGTGGCGTTCGAGGGCAAAACCTACGAATGGTCGCAGCGCATCGACATCGTCGCCGGCCGTGACGCCACGCTCGAACTGACAGTCGGCAACGCGTCCATCGAGACTGCTACAGCCGCAGCGACATCGACCACACGTTCAGACACGGACCTTTCGCTTCTCACCTCTCAGTGGCAAGACACGGTCGTGGGGCTCTGGACCCCCACGCGGCACGCATCGGGATTTGTTGTCGATGCGCGCGGCCTGATTGTCACCAATCAGCGCGTCGTCGGCACTGCGACGTCCGCCGAGGCGCAGTTCACGCCAGACATCAAGGTCAAGGCGACCGTTCTCGCGTCGGATCCCACTCGCGACGTCGCCATTCTGTGGGTCAATCCATCGGTGGTCGCATCGCTGCGGCCGCTGCCGCTCGGATGCAGTCAGACGAGGCCGTCGGTGGCCAATGGCCAAGAGCTGTACACCCTCGGCGCGCAGATGACGGGCCAGAAGCGTCTGACGCTCGGGGGAGTAACCGGCGTCGGACCGCGCCTGCTGCTGTCGGATCTGACGGTCGTGCGTGCAAGTGCTGGCGGACCGGTGTTCACGGCGGGTGGCCTGATTGGTTTCACGACGCTCGATGATCGGGATCCGGATGACCGCTCGAATGCGCGGGTGGTCAGGATCGACCAGGCCTGTGAAGTGCTCGCATCCGCGGAGAAGAAGATGACCGAGGCGATGCCTCCAGACGCGACACACCTGCCGCCCGATCCCCAGCGGCCGATTGCGCCCGACGCGCTCATCGCGGCGGTGAAGAATCGCGCTGGCAGCCTGAGCCCCTACCCGATGAGCACGACCGACTTCGATATCGCATTCATCACACCGGTTCACGTCTATGGCACGAAAGATCAGGTGCGGCGTCCGGTGATGGACTTCGGCAACTGGTCGGAGTACATGGCCGACTATCCGCGCGTGCTGCTCGTGCGCGTCACGCCGAAGGCAGTGGAGGGGCTGTGGGCCAAGGTGGCCCGCGGCGCAGCGATGACGCAAGGAATGTCGTTGCCGCCAATCAAGCGGGCCAAATCCGGATTCTCGCGGATGCGCGTCTTCTGCGGCGATACGGAGGTGACGCCGATCCACCCGTTCATGGTCGAACAGCGGATCTCCGAGACCGAGGCCATCTCCGAAGGGCTCTACGTATTCGATCCCGCGGTCCTCGGTGCGTGCGGCACGGTCAGGTTGACGGTCTACTCAGAAGACGACCCTGACAAAGGCGACACACGCGTCGTCGATCCGAAAGTGCTGCAGCAGATCACGCGGGACTTCGCGCCGCTATAGTCATCCTCCACGCAAACACGGGCGCGAGACGCTCAAAGGGCTTAGGACGTCATCGCTGCGCGGCGACGGAGAACGTTATGTCGAGCCTGTCCTTCACCGCGACCGCGCCGCCGACCGAGATGGGCTTGATGCCGAACTCCTTTTGTCGAACGCTGAAGCGCCCATTCGCATTGAGCGAATGATCGCCAAGCTGCACATGCACAGGAACCGACACCGGACGCGTGACATCTCGAATCGTCAGCCGGCCGGCAATGACGAGGTCTTGCGTCGGGGTGCCTGGCCGCCCCCCGGTGACGCCGGTGCTCTCGAAGGTGATGTGCGGGTACCGCGCCACGCCCAGCACCTGATCGCTTTCCATCGCCTCCTGCACCTTCGGCCGATCTTCGGGCGGCTCGTCCGCGCCGGAGACCTTCAACGACGAGGTCGCGATCGCGAGGCTCACGCGTGAGCCCGAGAGGTTGTCGGGATCGACGTCGATAGATCCGCTTTCGATCGGGCCGCTGACCTCGTGTTTGTGACCGAGGAAGCTGAACGCGCCAGACTTGCCAACGGCGATCGTCAGCCGGCTTTTTGCGGGGTCAACCTGATACGCATTGCTCGCGGCGCGCGGATACGACGGCCACATTGTCGCGAGCAGTGCCAATGTCGCGGCGATGCACAGTCGAGTCATCACAACCTCCGGCGGTATTCCGGACTCGTCAAGTGCAAGACGAGAACCGCACGCCCCTCATCTCAAGGACGGGCTTCGCCTCTCTATCTGAACGGCAATTCGTTCACGACGTGGCACGTTCCGCAGGCCGCGGTGTACGGAACAGGCATCGCGCGTCCTGGCGGCACGCCGTCGACGGCCACATTGGTTTTCAACGGCACGTCAAAGACGTGAGATTTCAGCGGGCTCTCCCAGTACGCGTTCGCTTCTTCATCCTGCGCGTTGGTATATGGAGGCGTTTTGATCATGCGCCCGAAGTCGCCCGCAATACCTCCCGTATTCGCGGTTCCCGGCATGTGACAGTCGATGCAACGTGTCTGCTGCCCTTTCATCCTGGCGTTCAACTTCATTTCCATGTGGGACAGGACTTCCACGGCATGACAGCGCTGACACAACGGTGAAGCCGAGTTATCCGGGTCGCCGACGAGAAAGCGCCGGTAGGGCGGATTGCCGTGCATGTCGTGGCAGTCCGAGCAGGCGACGAGGATGCGAGTGTTCCTGTACATTTTGGACTTCAGGAAGTCCGCATACTGCTGGTGGGGCTTGTTCGAGTGGACATCGTCGGGCCAGATGTTGTCCTCCCGCCCGGGTCCTCGCATCGTTGGTCCCTTCTTTACCGGATCCGTGTACCTGGTGATCAATTCGTCGCGACTGATGCCGGGCCTGGCCAGATCTCCTGCCTCGGTCACCGCCTGCGTATACCCTGCGAGTGGCCCGCCGAAGCCTTGCCGTCGGTCGTGGCACCGGCCACAGATGACGCTGGAACGTTCGGCGGACAAGTACCTGGGATTGACGATGCGCGAGCGCGCGACATCCGCGACATGCTCGGACCCCGGACCGTGACAGCTCTCGCAGCCGATGTTGATCTCGTCTGGTTCCGGATCGTCGTCGATGTTTATCTCGCCCATCGGGTCGTTGACGGCCCGGACGAGAAGCTGGCCCGTTGCCTTGTCCTGGTATCGCTGCCACCCGGTCAAATGGCAGGCCGCGCACATGGTCTGCACGGCGTTGTTATTGACGGGCGGAGACGTCAGCACATCATCGGGTGTCCCGTATTGCTTGTCTCCAGCCGGCGACCACCACATGTAGAATTTGTAGTCCTGCCAGACGCGCCGCTCCCGGTGCAACCTGTTATCCCGTCCGGTCATGTTGTAACGCAGCACGGTGTACCAGCCTTGACGATCGCCGAGGCCCGGCGGTACCGAGACGATGTATCGCTGGTCGTGGACGGCGCCGCCATAGAGAAGCCTGATCTCGAGGTGCGCCGGGCTGTTCGGGTCGCGGGCGTTCAGGCGATTGACCATCGTGATGAAGTACTTGTCGTTGGCCGCATTCCTCCACAGATAGACGTCGGCATAGACGACCTCGATCGGCAGTCGAGCATCGCCGAATGCTCGCAGCTTGAATTTGTCGTCGCCTCGAGCTGCGTCGTAGTCGCCAATTTCCAGGCGCGTGCCGCGCGTGTGGTCATCGACCTTCGGAAAGAACTCGAGTGCGGCGAAATAGCCCGGATGCCGCGAGAAATCCTGCGCTCGCCCTGGCGTCTGAGGCACCGTCCATCCGAGCTTGTGTGCCGTCCGGTTCCAGTGTTCCTTGTCCTTGTGGCAGGAGACGCAGGTGGAGCTCCCGGTATAGCGCGCCGTCGCCGAGGGGCTGCTCGACAGCTTGATCGTCAGCGCGCGGCCGCGCAACTCCTCCGCCGAATAGCTTCGTCTGCTCTGGTCGCCGCCAGGAAGGTGCTCGGTGTCGTTTGCACCAGGTGTGACGTGAATAAAGAACCTTCCATCCGGCACGTTTGCAACAGCGAAGTTGCCCTGAGCGTCCGTTGTTGCCCGCGGGAATGTCCCTCCGCGCGAACGAATCGCATCCTCGAGGGGCTCGTCGTACGCTTCCGCCGGGTAGGGCGCAGCATAGATGGCGCTGGCGGTCATCCGGCTGGTGACGTCCAGCGCGGTCACCGGGACAAAGTGAATCGTTGCGCCGGTTACGGCGTGCCCAGGGTTAGCTGCCGCGCCTGCGCCTGCGGCGCTCGATGCGCTCAGCACACGACCCGTGAACTGACTGGCCTGAATGGCTACCTGGGCTGTGGGCGGGGCGGTCGCTCGCAGAATCACACCGGCCAGCATCACGGTCAGGAGCGACACGGCCAGCCAGAAACATCTCGTCACTCCCTTCTGCTGCATCTCAGGCTCATCTCTGCGGTCGGCCACAATAACTCCGTCGCGTCAGGGATTCAACGGAGCAACGGGGAAGATGAAGACCAACGACAGTGACCAGGGGCTCGCTCTATCGAGAAACCGTTCGTCACCGACCACGTCGCCGGCTTTCGGCAGGCCGCTGGCCAGATAGTCGAGCGATACCTCCACTTCCACATTGCGCAGCCAGGGGGCGCGCTGCACCCGATTGAACACATGGAACGCGGTGTCCCACTCGAAGTTCAACTTGTGGGTATACACGCTCCCCGCGCGCGGCGTGTCCGCCGGGCTGAACTTGTCTACCAGGTCGACGTGAGACGACACCCAGCCGGCGGTCTGCCCCGTGTCGAACAGGAAAAAATTGAGCTCTGACTCGAGCTCGATGCCGTTGTCACGGATTGACCGCCGACCTGCAGCACTCGCCGGCGCGCCGGTGAACGGATGGACGGCTGTGTCGCCGAATGGTATGAGAATCACCTCGAACGTCACCCCGAGACGAGGAACTTGCGTCGGCACATCCAGCGCGAAGATGAGCTCGAAGACAGTCTCTCGAGGCACGCGTTCCACTTCGCCGCCCACGTCGATGCGATGGCGCTGTGCGAGGTGCTCGATCGTGAACGTCGGCTCGATCTTCAGTTCGGGGGCACACAGGACCGCGCATGGCCGATCCTTCTCGTCCTGTCCTCGATCCTGCCCGTTCTGTGCGGCAGCTGGCGCCGCCACAATGAACAGCGCTGCAACGGCGATAGCGAGTGTCGTTGTTGCGGCCGATGTTGCCCCGACCTGACGTGTGTGCGTGTCAGGGAATGTGGTCATCTGGGGATGCACTCGAGGAGAAACGGGAGGAACTCACCCGCATTGCAGGGAATCGGGCGATAAAACGTAATCAGTCGCCCACAGACAATCACGCCCGTCCAGCAGATCAGCGAGGTCGCCCCAAAGAGCTTCATGATCCGCGGCGTGTTCAACCCCGCGCCGACCCGGCGGAAGACCGTCGCGTAAAACACCAACACGTTGAGGCCGGCGAACCCGACGAGCAAAAGCTTGAACTGAAACGCCGGGTTGTAGAGGTATTGATTCGGCTCGGTCATGAGAAACATCGATCCGCTCGTCACGTTGATGGCGAATCCGAGCACAGCGAACGGCACAAGACGATGGAACTCGGCAATCGAGATACGCTTCGCCATTCCGAGCAGCCGGAGATCCCACACGGCAATTGACCCGAACAACAGGGTCAACCCGACGAAGTGCACACTCTCCACGGTGGGCCATCCCCACTCGGTCCGCATGAAAGCCGAGACCGGGGTCGGGTTCGCGAGCAGGCGGTGCAACCAGATTTGAAAATCGGCCATTGCTATTCGTTGCGAAGCGGCTTCACGGCATCCACGGCCGTGGCACGGGTCGGGAATCCACCATCAGACGAATGTAGGTGTAGGCAAGAAATCGTCCCGCGAAGATCGCGCCGGCCCAACAAGCAATCGACAGTACGGCAAGTCTCTTCGCGTGCCGACGCGCCGGCAAGGTCAGTGCCGCCTCGTCCACAAGGATGGATCGGCGAATCGTTCGCAGGATCACCAGGGCAACCGCAATCAATGCGAGTTTCAGATAGAACACCGGGTTGGTCAATGCTTTGGTGGGATACGCGGCCAATAGCGCAAGGCCGGAAGTCACATTCAACCAGAGGCCGAGCCAGAGGAAGGGCCAGAATTGCCGAAATTCCAGGAACGGAATTCGCGCCGCCACCCCGAGAATTCGCAGGTCGGCCGCCACGTTGATGCCGGCGAGCAGTCCCAACCCGATCGTGTGAACTGCCAGAATGACTGGAAAGGCGAAGACGGATGGCGACTCGCGCATCCACACGCTAAACGCGGTTGATTCGAGCCACCGGAAAAACAGATCGAACATGCTGAACTCGCCCCTCGAATCCGGCGTCCCGCGGCATTGTAGGGCGGATTCGACATTCTATGCGTGTTGGACGCTGCTCATTGGGGGTGGCGGGCATTCTCCGGGCGGAACCTTGACGTGGTGACCGCGCTCACCAACAATGTCACCGTGGTCCGAAAGGCGCTTGCTCTGGCGCTGTCGGTGGCGGTCCAGGGTGCCGCGGTGGGCGCTCCTTTGGCGCACGCCCATCCAGACGACCACGCGACCGACCATCACCATGGTCGTGCCGTCCATACGCACTGGGCTGGTCACGCGCACGCACGTCACCCCGTGGGCGTTCCGGTGCTCAATGACGATGACCACGATCGAGCTGTCTTCGTAAACACCTTCGTCAGCGTTGCCGCTTCGGCGTTGCCCGGTGGTGCGGTACCTCAGCAGACATTCGAGCCGCCAATCCCTGCGGAAACAACAGTGCACAGGCCGGTAGAAGTCACTCACGGACACGATCCGCCCTGCTGCAGCTCCCTTCCCTCTCGCGCCCCGCCCGCTTCTTTCCTGTCCTGACCTGACGGGTCCGCCCGTAGTTCATTCCATTTCGAACCCGAGGTGTTATGCGTAAAGCCGTACTTTGCGGCGCGCTCGCGGCTGTTCTTGCGCCGCCCGGCGTTGCCGCCCAATCGTTGATGCTGACTGAGGCGGACGCCCTGGCGCGGGTGTCGACGACCAGCCCTCGCGTGCGGGCAATTCGCGCGGCGACCGACATTGCGCGCGTCGATATCTTGACCGCCGGACGATGGCCGAACCCCAGGTTGACGATTGACCGCGAATCGGTCGGCGGCGTGACCGAGTACATCACGGTGGTCGCGCAGCCACTGCCGATTACCGGCCGCCGCACATTCGAGGTACAAGCCGCGTCCGCGCTGGTATCTGCGAGCACGAGCCGCGCGGACGACGAGGTGCGCAGATTGCGAGCTGATATGCGAGGCGCGTTTGCGCAACTGACCGCCGCGCAGGCCCGCGAGCGCGAGCTTGCGGACGCACGCGGCCGATTGCGCATCCTGGCCGACATCCTGGCTCGACGCGAAATGGAAGGCGATGCCGCAGGTTTCGACCGACTCAGGGCCGAACGCGAGACTCTCGATGTGGAAACAGACCTGGTCATCGCCGCCAGCGAGCGCGCCCGCGCGCAGGCAACACTCGCGAGTTTTTTCGCGGATGGCGCGGACCGGTCACAACTGGTAGCCGTCACCGGTTCCAGAGTGCCGGCCGACGTGCCGCGGCTCGAGGCGCTGCTCGAGCAAGCCGAATCGGTTCGCGGCGATCTGCGCGCGTTCCAATTTGAGTCCGATGCGGCAGGCTTTGCTGCCCGAGCCGCTGCACGGCGCTGGCTTCCAGAACCCGAGGTCGTCGCGGGCACCAAGTCGACGACTTTTGCTGCAGGAGACGTGGGCAGCGTGTTCATGGTGCATGCTGCAATTCCGCTATTCGACCGCGCGCGTCCGGAACGCGCGCTGGCTGCCGCGCGAGCCGCCGAGGCCGAAGCGCGTGCCGAGGCTTTCCGTGCGGTCCTGCGTGGTGAAGTCGGCGCGCTTCGGGAGGCCGTGATTCAACGAAGAGGGGCCGCCGATCGTTACCGCGCCGAGGCAGTCAACAGCGCGGCCCAGATCGAACGCATCGCGCTGGTGAGCTATGACGCCGGCGAGCGCAGCATCCTCGAGTTGCTCGACGCGTACCGGATCGGCATGTCTGCACGCGTGCGCCAGGCGACGCTCGATCTTGCTGTACGGCAGGCGGAGATTGAGCTCGAATTCGCAAGCGGCTGGGAGATGCCCTTATGAGACCAACACGATTCGTGATCTGCGCTGCGGTGCTGTCAGCCGTCACGTTGACGGCCTGTTCGCGCGAAAGTACTCCGCCTGAAGGTGCGGAGCTGCCAACGCTGGATGTCACCCACTGGACCGACAAGACGGAGTTGTTCATGGAATACCCCCCGCTTGTCGCAGGTCGCGCGGCCCTCTTTGCGGTGCATCTGACCAGGCTCGACGACTTCAAGCCAGTCAACGCTGGTCAGGCGAAGGTGGAGTTCGTGCCGGAGTCTGGCGGTGAGCCGAGGGTCCTCACGGGGCCGCCACCGTCTCGACCAGGTGCCTTCCGCGTGGAAGACGTGCCGCCACCGCCGGGCCGCTACCGATGGGCGTTGCTCCTCGACGCGCCGGGCCTCTCGGACCGTCATGATCTCGGCACCATTACGGTGTTTGCGGATGACCCGGCAGCGAGAGCGTATGCCGAGCGGCAGCCGCCTGAAGAGGCGGCCGCCATTGTGTACCTCAAAGAGCCACAGTGGAGCACCGACTTCGCGACGGCTTTGGTGCAGGAAGCCGAAGTGCGTACGTCAATCCGAGCACCGGCTACGATCCACCCGCTTCCCGGCGGGGAAGCGATCGTCGCTGCGCCGGCGGCGGGGCGCTTCAGTGCGACAGTCTTACTGTCGATCGGAGATCGCGTCAGCTCGGGCCAGATCCTTGGGCAGATCGAGCCACGGCTCGCGGCTGGCCCCGACCGGGCCACGCTCGCCGCCGAAGTCGCCGAAGCGAAGGCGGCTGTTGAAGCCGCCCGCGTCGAGAAGGGACGTGCCGAACGGCTGCTCGCGGATCGCGCAGTCCCAGCGCGACGAGTGGAGGACGCGAGTCGAACGCTCGTCGTCGCGGAGGCACGATTGAGTGCGGCCGAAGCGCGACTTGCGCAAAGGGATGAAACGCTCCGAACCGGTGGTGGCGCCGCCGCCGGCAACGCGTTTGCGCTGCGCGCACCCATTGGAGGACGTCTGGCAGAAGTGCTGGCCACTCTGGGAGCGTCGTATGACGAAGGCGCGCCGCTGTTCAGAATCGTGCGGACCGATCGGGTTGAGTTGGAAGTGCAGGTTCCCTCCGCTGACGTGTTCGCAGCACGAAGCGCAGCCGGTCTTGTCCTGGAGCTGCCAGGCGTCGCCACTCCGGTCACCGTGCAACCCCGACACGTGCACGATGCGGGAGTCATCGATCCAATCACTCGGGCACTGCCGCTTCAGATGGAGATTGACAATCCTGGCGAGCGACTGCTGATCGGTCAGCCCTGCACCGCGGTGCTGTACATGCGCGACCGACTGCGAGTCCCGGTCGTGCCGATTGCGGCCGTCCTCACGGAGGCCGGCCGGCCGTACGTGTTCGTTCAGCTCGGCGGCGAACGTTTCGTCCGCCGATTCATCGAGCTGGCCTCGCGTGATGGAGACGTCGTCGGCGTCAAAGGCGGCGTCGCGCCGGGCGAACGGGTTGTCACTCGCGGCGCGTACGACGTGCAACTGGCATCGGCGGCCAGCGGCCTGCCTGCTGAAGGCCACGTCCATTGAGGTGATGTCATGAAGCGACTGGTTCAGTGGTCGATCGACCATCACTGGATGGTGCTCGGGCTGGCCATGCTGCTGGCAGCCTCAGGCCTGTGGGCGGCGCGAAGCATGCCCGTCGATGTGTTTCCCGATCTGACCGCACCCACGGTCACCATCCTGGCCGAGGGTCGAGGTATGGCGCCAGAAGAGATGGAGACGCTCGTGACGTTTCCGATCGAAGCGGCCATCAACGGGGCGTCGGACGTGAGGCGTGTCCGCTCCGCGACGGCGGTCGGTGTTGCCGTCGTGTGGGTCGAGTTCGACTGGGGGACCGACATCTTCCTCGCGCGACAGATCGTCGCCGAGAAGCTCGCCCTGGTGAGCGGAACCCTTCCGCCGCAAATCGAACGGCCGATCCTGGCCCCAATCTCGTCCATCATGGGCGAGATCCTCTTTTTCGCGATCTCATCCGACGATGACGATCCCCTGACGCTGCGTACGGTCGCCGATACGTTGGTCCGCAGAAGACTGCTCGCCGTGGCCGGCGTCTCGCAAGTCACGCCGATCGGTGGCGCCGAGCGGCAGTTTCAGGTCATCGCGCATCCCGATCAACTGCGCGCGAACAATATCCTGGTGAACGAGCTCCTGGACGCGGTGCGCGGCGCGAGCCAGAACACGTCCGCCGGCATCTACATGGAAGGTCCGCAGGAGTACGTGCTCCAAACGATCGGTCGGGTTCGCACGCCCGAAGAAATCGGCGACAGCGTCGTGGCCCTTCGGGGTGATCGCCCGGTGCTGATCCGCAATATCGCCGATGTCCGCGAGGGCCCCGCCCTCAAACGCGGTGAGGGTTCGCGCAACGGCCGGCCCGCCGTCATCGTCGGTGTGCAGAAGCAACCTGGTGCGAACACCGTTGAATTGACGGCACGACTCGACCAGGCGCTCGATGCGCTTCAGGAGGAGCTGCCGGCGGGCATGACGATCGACCGACGGATTTTTCGCCAGTCGGACTTTATTCAAGCGGCCGTCGAGAACGTCATCACCGCACTGCGCGATGGCGGCTTGCTTGTCGTCGTCATCGTGGTGTTCTTTCTGGCCAACCTGCGCGCGGCGGCGATTACGCTGACCGCCATCCCACTGTCTCTCGCGGCTGCAGTGCTCGTCCTTCGGGCGTTCGACGCAACCATCAATACGATGACGCTCGGCGGAATGGCCATCGCGATCGGGGCACTCGTCGACGACGCGATTGTCGATGTCGAAAACGTGGTTCGACGGCTTCGAGAGAATGCTTCCAGACCATTGACAGACCAGCGGCCGGCCGCCGATGTGGTCCGCGACGCGACGCTCGAGATCCGAACGTCGATTGTCTTTGCCACCGTCATCATCGTGCTGGTGTTTCTGCCGATCTTCGGACTGTCTGGGATCGAGGGGCGACTGATGGCACCGCTCGCGGTTGCATACATCGTGGCTCTGGTGGCCTCGCTGGGTGTCGCGATCGTGGTCACACCGGCGTTGAGCTTCGCGTTTCTGCCCGCTGCGCGGTCTATCTTGAGCGGACACGATGGGTGGCTGGCGCGTGTCCTCAAGGCACGCTTTGCCAAGGATCTCCCGCGCGCGCTCGATCATCCCCGTTTGGTGATGGCGACATCGGCCTTGCTGCTGGTCGTCGTCGTCGTCGCCATCACGCGGATGGGCACCGCATTTCTGCCGGAATTCAACGAAGGGACGCTGACGGTACAGGCGAATACGTTGCCCGGTACGTCGCTTCCCAAGTCCGATGAGATCGGACGTCGCGTCGAACAAATCCTGCTCGCCCAGCCGGAAGTCGTTGCGACGGCTCGCCGCACTGGTCGCGCCGAGTACGACGAGCACGTCCAGGGGGTTGAGGCGGCCGAGATCGACGTCGGCCTTCGCGAAACGGGGCGGCCCCGGGCCGAGTTGCTCGCAGAACTGCGCCGGGGTTTCGCAACGTTGCCTGGCACGAATGTCACGATTGGGCAGCCCATTTCACATCGGATCGACCACATGCTGTCCGGCACGCGCGCGAACATTGCGGTGAAGATTTTTGGCGATGACCTGCTGACGCTCCGGCGGCTTGGCGAAAATGTCCGCGACGTGGTGATGGGGATTCCAGGCGCCGTCGATGTCTCGCTGGAACAGCAGATGGATGTGCCCTTCGTCCGCTTCGTGCTGAATCGGCCGGCCATCGCTCGATATGGGCTGCGTGCCGACGAAGTGGCGGCAGCGGTAGAAACAAGTCTTGCGGGTACAGCGGTCGGCAGAATTTTCGATCGCGGAACGGCGTTCGACCTCGTCGTCAAGTTCGATCCCTCGTCACAGGCTGACTTCGAGCGGCTGGCCGATCTCCCCATCGACACGCCGAATGGAGGTCCAGTTCCGATTCGACTGCTCGCCGACGTGCGCCGGGAAATGGGGCCGAACATGGTCCTTCGGGAGAACGTGCAGCGTCGCATCGTGATCTCGGCCAATGTGGCGGGCCGCGATCTCGGCAGCGTGGTCGACGACATGCGATCGGCGGTCGCGCAGGAGGTCTCGATGCCGGCCGGCTACCGTGTGGAATATGGCGGACAGTTCGAAAGCGAGCAAAGCGCGTCGCAACGCCTGTCACTCATGGGGATCGGCGTGATTGCTGGACTCTTCATGTTGCTCGTGCTTGCGTTCGGCCATCCGCGTGACGCGCTGCTCATCATGTTGAACTTGCCGCTGGCACTCATCGGCGGTGTCGCTGGCGTGTACCTTGCCGGGGGCGTGTTGAGCGTCGCCTCGATGATCGGTTTCATCACGCTGTTTGGCATCGCCACCCGCAACGGCATCATGCTCGTCTCGCACATTCACCATTTGATGAACGAGGAAGGGGTCACGGATTTCCGCGAGGCCGTTGAACGAGGGTGCCCGCGAACGGTTAATCCCGATTCTGATGACGGCCATGGCGGCGGGATTGGCGTTGATTCCGCTGGCGCTCGGCGGCGGCAAGGCGGGAAGCGAGATTCAGACGCCGATGGCGATTGTTATTCTGTGCGGCCTGATGACGTCGACGCTGCTGAACATGGTGGTGGTGCCCACGATGTACTTGCATTACGGGAGACCGCTGGCTTCAGCCCGGGTCGCGAGCGCGGAGTAGAAGTGTCTCGGCGAGGTTACGCCGTCGACGGGCACCGCGATCGTCTGCGCGCTCGACGTGAGCGGTGCAGTGGCCCAGAACACCGTTTCGGCGTTGAAAGATGCCGCCATCAGCGGCGCTGCCGCGCCGACTTCCGTGGGGCCGAGAGGAAGAACCTGCCCGCCGGTTGCGTTTGCGCCGCGAACGTAAGACGCGTCGATTGGGCCGCAGCGACCCGAACCGAACGGACGGCCCGCCCCCGTTTGATCCGCGGCTGCTCGGCCCATGGCTCCAGCGAGCGCGGCCACCATGGCGACCGCGTAGGCCAGGATCCGGAGCGTTCCGTAGTGACCTGCCGGCATCTTCTCGTATTATCGGCGCTGCCACCGCGCTGCCACCGTGTTTGATTCCATTCCAGTTGGCACGCTAGACTGCGGTCCGTCGCATGCAGGAGGGGTGAATATGTTCCGTGCAGCTGTTGCCGGTGCGCTGGTGTTCATGTCGGCGGTGATAGCGAGCGCGCAAACCGCCCCGCAGAAGCCGGGACCAATGGACAACTTGGTACCGACGCCGCATCCCACGAACAATCCCGTCCAGGTGGACGCTACGCTTGCTCGCGAGTGGCGCCGGGCCATGCGCGAGAAGTACGAAGGCAAATTTCCTGGCCCCGCGCCACGCACACCGGAGGGCAAGCCGGACTTCAGCGGCAACTGGATCGCGGAGGTCACGCCGGAGCGACCCGCACTGACGCACCTGGGGCTCACGCTGTTGGAAGATCGTTACAAGACGAACATGAAGGACTTCCCGTACTCCGTCTGTCTGCCAATTGCGCCGGCCCCCGGTGAGGGACTGTGGGTGGTGATGCAAAATCGGACGCAGCTGGTCACGCTCTTTGAATTCCCACCGAATTACCGACTGGCGTTTCTTGATGGTCGGCCACATCCGCCAGAAGTCGAGCCGACGTGGATGGGGCATTCGATCGGGATGTGGGAGGGCGACACGCTGGTCGTCGACTCGATTGGATTCAATGACAAGTCGTGGCTCGGCATTCCCTCGCTGCCACACACGGCAAACATGCACATCAGGGAACGGTGGACCCGCAAGACGATGGGCACGATGACCGTGGAACTGACGTACGAGGACCCCGAGATCTTCGTGAAGCCGTGGAAGGTCGTCTTCCCGTTGGTTCTCGCGCCTGGCGAGAATCTGATGGAGAGCATCTGCGAGAACAACAAGTTTCAGGAGCTCTCAGCGGGGCAGAATTGATGAATGCCCGCCTCGGGAAGAACTTTCCAGTGCGGCGCCGCACCGCGCCTGGCAAGCCATCACCCCCGCGAAAACGCCGCCAAACACGGGGCCGGGGGCATCCATCGGCACAGCCGTTCTCGTGGTGGTGAGACGTCTTTCAGCGCAGCCGCAGACTTCATTTTGAGTGGCAGGCTTTCGTGCCCGAGATCTGGCGGCAATTCATGCCGGACACGTTGGCAGGCCCGTTGCTCGACTGGTAAAACATCGCTTGGACGGGCATCGCGTCGAGCGACGATGCTGTTGCCGTGCGGTCCCTCTGAAGGACGCACGGCGACAGCGACGCATTCTCGGGTGCTATCCGCGCAACGCGGCGCAAGTCCTTCGCCTGCGTGTCTCTTCTTGATCTTGATCGCCGCGCTCCTCCGAACCGCGCGTGCGCCAGAACTCCACATGAGCCCGACAGTGGCAGAACCCGCCCGCATGAGCTCTGGTGTTGCGCCTCAGCCGCGGAGAGATAGCCCGAAAGTTGCACCGCCTCGCCGCCAGGGAGACGTGAATGAAGACGTATTGTGTCGGACTGGGGCTAATCGTTGGGTTGCTGCTGGGAAGCCTGTGGAGTTCGGTCGCACAGCCGCCAGCGATTGCGCAGACGGTAAGGCCGGATGGTTCGGGCGCCGCTGCTGGTGACTTGTGCGATGGCCGATGGGAGGTGGACACCACCTTCAACGCCGCATACAGATACAGATGCAACGGAGTCCTGGTTCCTGCACTCTCTGCTCCGGTGTATCTGGCCTCGCGGAGTCTCAGGCAGCTTGAAACATTGAATGACATCGCCGCGGGCGTCGAGGAGGTGCGGGCGAGCGTCGATGGCGTCAGGCAGGCGGTAAACGAGCTGACCGCAGCGGTTCAGAAGCAGAACGTCGCGTCCAACGCACAACCGCAGCGCAGTGTCGTGCGTTGACGGCCTTCGTAGCGTCGCGTCCCGTGTCGACGAGGCAACGCGTCAACTTAGCGGGCTGGAAGAATGACGACCTGCCCCGTGCAGAAGGCCGCCTCGCGCCGGGAATCAAAAGCTATGCAGAGGAACGGTGAGGTGCCAATGGGAAACGACGAACCCGACGGCGGATCACAACTCGTTCGTACGGGTGGCATCCCTCCGAGCACGACCGGCGTGAGCGTCACCGGCAACGTTGTCCCGACGGGTGCCGTCAGCACCGGCGCGGGACAGATCACCGTGAAAGACTCTACAGTCCAGACGAACTCTGGAGTGGGGGGGCCGAGGTACATCGTCTGAGGTATAGGACTGGACAATCAGGTAATACGTCTGCCCGACCGCGAGATCCGACAATGTGACCGTGTTGGTATAGCCGACTCGCAGAAACGCTCTGTAGTTCCCTGATTGAGTGCCGTAAGAGATGAGATAGCCCGCGACGTTTGAATCCGGGCTGTGATCCCAGGCGAACGTTGTAGATGCAGCGAGACCGAGCCGGGGCAACCCCAGCAACAGGATCCCTACGAGACAGGCCCTGCATAACATCGCCAGGCGGAGCGATCTTACTCCGTATTTGTTAAGCGGAATATCGTACCGATCTGGCCGAAAAATCCAGCCACATCGACGGACCGGCGGTCCTCAGGTGTTCGGGACGACGCGGCGGCCGGGATGGCTCCCGGCCCTCGCCGCGTGAAGCGAACAGCTGCTCGAGCGCTCATCGATACGTCCTCCGCACGAGCAGTCGTGATTGATTCCAGATCTGTCCGCACGTGCCGCACCGCCAATATGTGTTGTCGTCAATCGCTTTGCTGGTCGTGCTGATCGTGTCGGACTTGCAGAACGGGCATGCAGTCGGTTTCTCTGAAACAGATTTCGGCATCGCCGGGAAGGCAGTCATTGCATGGACCTCCTTCGCTAGCGTTGCCAGACACATTGGACCGGCCCCGCATCGGCCGCTTCGGCGCGCGTCACGCGGCCCGCGGCGACTTCCATCTGCGCCATCGTTGCAGCACTGTGGTCACCTTCGAGACGCGGGGTACAGCCGGCGAGCAACTGTTGCGCACGGAGCGCGGCGACGGCGACGAACTCGTAGGGATTCAGATGTACCGGTCGGCTCACCATGCCAACCCGCTTTCGTTCGAATCCTGCCATTCGAACCAGCTGTCGACATTCGCGGCGAATGCGACTATGCGCCCCTCAGCCCACGTGGTTGCGATGGTGAAGCGGGTCAGCGAAATTGGAGTGATCGAAACTGGTGGCGGCAAGGGTTCCTCCTAGGCAAGGCCATGGTGAGGAACCCGCCGAATTGCGGGAGGCTCAGAACAGCTTTCACTTGTACCTTAGCACGCGCGGGCGATCACGTGTTGAGAATTCACCTCGGCTCCGTCCCGGCCACGCGGCGACCGAGCAGGCCCTGCCGCAAGAATCACGACGAGGGCGATGCAGGTCGGTCAATCAATGTCGCACTGGACGTTCGTCGATCTGCCAGTAACGGTAGGTCATGCGGAGCGACGACGAGCCCAGCAACCGCAGGCGTCCGTCTGTCTCCAGCGACACAGGCATGACGGCACCCTCAATGCGTTGATACGATCGCACGACGTTCACGCGAGCCAGCCAGAAAGATGGATTTTTGGCAAGGCGGCCCTCGACGCGCACCAGATCACCGTTGAGAATCGTCAGGAACATGCGCCCGTTGATGAGCGAACGATCCTTTCGAAGAGGTCGCAGGCTTACGACGGCCAGTCCTTCGTCGTTGACGCCTTCCGGTCGGAAGTCGTAGTTGCTTGTCGAGATCGCGACCGTGGACTCCTTTCCCTGCGCGATGAGGCGCTGTTCCTCGTTGAGCAGCGAACGAAGGACGCGCGTGCGAATGTACCCCGAGCCACCTTCGGCCGTGACTTCGTACGTCAGCCCGGACGCCACGGTGAAGTCGGTGTGGACGTCCAACCAGCCGCGCTGCCCGCTGCCGGAGGCCTCCAGCCGTCGCGACGCTCGATACGGATGCACATCTGTCGGCCGCGACAGGAACATCTCCAAAGCCGAGAGCGTCGCAGGACTCGGCATGCTCGCGCCAGCCGTTTGCACTGGCGACGCCGTCAAGGCTAGAACCCCTGCGAGACCTGCAATGGACGCGTATCGGGCGGGAATGCTTGGCGTGTATCCGACGGTGCGTGTCGCGTTCATCACGGCACCACACGCAAGGGAATCGGGCGGGTACGGGCGGGAGACAGCGTGGCGGGCTCCGGGAGGTTAGGCATCGGCGCGGCGACAAATAGCCGCCGGGCGATTTTCGCCAGCCACCGGGCACGCCGCGCCGATCGCGCTACGCGGGCGCTGTCAGTGGCAATGCCTGTGTTGGCGTACATCTGACGGTACAGCTTCGAAATCAACACAAACGCCAGACGCGCGCGGATGGAGCGGACACACGCGGAGCGCTGCCATACGGCGGGGAGCGAATAGAAGCGGTCCCACACGCGCTGCGTACCTCGCCGAATCTCCTCCGCTGACAGCGTCGGGTGGGGCGCGTACACTTTCGGGCGCTGCGCGGATGGAATGAGCCAGTACCTTGTAAGCGGGACGCCGTCGATTGACGGAACGTCGGCGGACTCCTTTTCCCACTTGGCGAAATCCACCGTGCCTGGAAAGGGGGTGAGCATCACGAACTGGGCGAATGACACGCCGCTGCGCCGCGCCAGATCGACGGTCGCCTCGAACGTGCCGTTTGTGTCGGTCGGCAATCCGAAGATGAATGACCCGAGCACGTGCACACCGTGCGTTCGGAAGGTGCGCAACCGCGTGACCAGCGCCTCGCCGGCGTAGTTGAAATCCTTGTACACGGCCTTGAGGCCTTCGGGAGTGACCGATTCCACACCGACGAGCGCCCCCCGGATTCTGGCCCGGCGCATCGCCGCCAGGAACTCGGGATCCTCCGCCGCCTCCATCGTGATTTGTGTGAAGAACACCATGTCGGCGGGTAAGCACTCGAGCTGCTCCATCAAATCGAATCGGTCACGCCGAAGCGCGGTCAATGCCCGCAGCTGCTGCTTGTCGCTGCGCCGGTCGGCGGCTGCGAGGTCGGCCAGGGTGACAGGGTAGAAGTTGTCGTCAGCGAGCAGGACGAATCGGAACCCTTTGCGTCGAAGCACCACGATCTCCCGCACGACGTCGGATACTGGCCGCTGACGCGGTTTCTGCCCATCGGTTCGCCACACCGAGCAGAACGAGCAGTGCTTCGGACACCCTCGCACCGTCTGCACCGATCCCAACATGTAGCGGTTATCGGGCAGCAGCTCCCACCGTGCAGATGAAAACTCGGCACCGTCGATACGGCCGCCATCGTACGAAGGTGCCGGTGTTCCGGCTTCGCAGTCGCTGAGGACGCGCGGCCACACGAGATCCCCGTCTCCGCTCACGACAGCGTGAGCATCCCCGTATTTGCGTACCTCGTCCGGAAACAACGTTGCGTGAATGCCACCGAATACGACAATCGCCCCGCGCGCCCGCGCGAGCCGGCCGAGGGTATAACCGCGGAGGGCGTTCCCCGTGTGGATACCGATCCCCACAGTGTCGCCCGGCGCGACGCCGGCAACGTCAAAGGGCTCCAGTGTCTCGTCCGCGATCAGAGGCCTTCCGAAGCGTGGTGGGGTCGCTGCCGCCAACACGTACAGCCAACGTGGTGTGATGACGGCCGTTCCGAACGAGACGTCGCTGGGATTGATGATATGTACGCGCACGTGATGAGCGTCAGAAGGAACTGGCGACCGTCTTGCCGAACCTGGTGAAGAACCGGGCGGCGGCGGCCGCTGCGTCTTCGGACGTGCGACCGACGGCTTTGCCCGCATCCGCAGCGGCGCTCCACGGGGCGCGTGCAGCGTCAGCGGTCGTCGCTGATCTATCGGGCCCGGTTGGAGCCATGCTCACCGGCGCACGTGGCGGCGCGAGCGGCGCAACCGTGATGACCGGAAGGAGCATGACCGCCGCAACGGGCTGGCTCGCCAACCGTTGTGCGGTTTCAGTGGGAGCGGATGTTTCGGTCTCCCGCACCGGTTCCACAGGGAGCCCGGTGTCCGACCTGTCGACGCGCCGTTCCAGACTGGATGGTGCTCGCACAGCCGTTCGAACGCGCATTGGTGTTGCCGGAGCTGCGCGAAGCGCGTCCGTGCTCGCTTGGATCGCAATACGATCCGGCGTCGCATCGACGTCGGTCGCATGCACGGTTACCGCGTCGGACACAGAAGGCATCGAGAGCGCAGTACGAACGACTCGTAGATTCCCGACGCCGACCGCAACCACGCCGACCGACAGCGCGCCCATGACTGCCGTTGCCCACCATAACCGCGTCGCCCTCCGACGAGTCGTCAGGATCCGGACAATCCGGTGGCGCAACCCTGAGCGCGACGCGGCTGCCACCACGGGCAACCGGCGCACTGCGGTAATCGGGAGGCTGGCGATTGAGGTGAGGCAGGTCGCGTATTCCTTCGCGGAACCCGTGACGCCCACCACGATTTCGTCGCATGCGACTTCCCGCTCGAGATGCAGTTGGCGCTCGAGCCACCACATCGCGGGATGCCAACCCGCAATCATACGAATCAGCAACTGCACGACCTGGGCGACGTCGTCGCGGCGCTGTACGTGCGCCCATTCGTGAATAACGACCCGATCGAGGTCAGCGTCTCCTAGATGGTCGAGGAGGGGAGGCGCAACCGCAATCAAGGGAGACGTTCCGCCGAGCACTGCGGCGGCGCTCACGCGGTCCGACAGTACCAGTCGCGCCCGACGCCCGGTCGCGCTCAAGCGCGTCCAGTGCGGCAGTCGGGCTTCGAGTCGGGGTGGAAACCGTTCGCACTCTTGCTTCGCACGGCGGACGGCGCCTATCGCTGCGCCGACGCGGATGGCCTGAACGGTAAACCAGACCATCCATACGGCGAGTGCCACCGCGGGCGATGTCCACCAGGCGTCCGACATCGGAATGGTCACGACGCGCGTGGGACCAGCCGGCGCTACTTCTGGCGAAGCCGCGGCCCAGACAAGCGGGATGACCGGCAGCACGAGCACGGCCGCGCACGCAGACCACACCGCGCAATAGCGCGCGAGGGTGCAGGCCGGCGAGATCACGCGGAGGATGCCGGCGGCCGCGACTGCGACGACTCCACCCTGCCACAGCCAATTCAGGATCAGTTCCACGCGGTGCTCCTCATGCGTCTTCGATCAGCTTCTTCATCTGCCGCAGTTCGTCCGGATCGATTCGCTCGTCCTCCAGCACGTTCAACACGAGCAAGCTGGTCGAGCCCTTGAAGAGCCGCGAGGCGAGGTGTCGGAGGGCGCGTCGCCGAGCCTGACGCTCATCGACCAGCGGGCGGTAGATGAACGCCCGCGCGACCTTGTCGTGAGCGACGTACCCTTTCGTTTCGAGGATGCGGAGAATCGTCTGGATGGTGCTGTAACTCACGGCCCGCCGCTTGCTGAGTGCGCGGACCACGTCCGCAACGCTCGCTTTCTGGCTTTCCCACAGGACCGCCATGACACGTGCTTCAGCGTCGGTCAGGCTCCGTGACGGTCTGCGCGGCATCCAACTCTCCCATCTGATCTCTTAAATATTTAAGAGATGACGGCACTGTAACACTTCCCGCAGGACGACTCAACTAAAGAATTAAGACTTGAACGGATCGCCGGCGCGCCCGCCGACAATCAGCAAAGAGCTGCCGAACGGGATCGGAAACGGCTCGAGCAATGTCTGTTCGAGTCGCGACGCCAGATAGAGCGCCTTGTTCGCCCAGCGCGGAGGAATTCCGGCCGGCGCGGGCACGCCCGGTAGGAAACGCTCCTTCAGTCGCTGTGCAAGCTTCACCGGGCAGGTCCAGTAAAAGAAGTAGCGGGTCGAGTCGATGCGCATCCCCGCCTCGCGCGCCAGGCGCGCAAACCGGGCCCTGGTGAACCGCGTCCGATGTTCGTTGTAATCATCGTGCGAGGTCCACAGCACCTCGAATGCGGGCACCGTCAGCAGGATCCGGCCCCGAGGCTCGAGAAGTCGAACGGCATGCTGGAGCGCGGATAGTGGATCGGCGAGATGCTCCAGGATGTCGAGCATCAGGATCAGCGAATACCCACTCGCGGGCTGAAAGCTCGAATCGAACGGTCGAACGTGTATGTGCCGACGCCACGGCCCGTTCTCAGAGACCAGGCTGGGGTCACCTTCGACGCCTTCGAGCGTAGCGCCGAATCGCTGCAGTTGCCCGAAGAACAGACCGTCACCGCATCCAACGTCGAGAATGGCATCCCATCCTTCAGGCGGACTGAGATGTTCGAGCGTGCGAACGAGCAGAGCCTCGCGTGCCCTCCACCACCAATGCTGCTGGTACAGGTCGCGGTAACGCTGCGCGTACTCAGGAACCATGAACTGCCGGGCGCGTCGGTGCTCGCACCACTCGGTCTACAAAGTACTGCGGGCGGCCTTTCACCTCGTCGTACACGCGGCCCAGATACTCGCCGATGACTCCGAGAAACAGCAGTTGCACGCCCGACATGAATGTCATGACGACGATGAGCATGGTAAAGCCTTCAGGCGTGCGTCCCCCGATGAGCCTCACGTAGACGGCGTAGGCTGCGAACAGCGTCGAGCTCCCGATGACCAGGAGCCCGAGAGCCGCCGCGGCACGGAGCGGCGCCATTGAGAAGGACAACAGCCCGTCCAGTGCGAGCTTCAACAGCCTCCATGTGCTGTACTTCGAGCGGCCTGCATGACGCGCCGCGCGTTCCACCGCCACACCGGTTTGGCGAAACCCCACCCAGGTTCGCAACCCGCGCAAATACCGCTGATGCTCGGGAATTTGCTTCAGCGCTTCCACGACCCGCCGGGAGAGGAGCGCGAAGTCGCCCGCATCAACAGGGAGACGGACAGCCGCAACCAGAGCCAGCATCCGATAGAAGACGAAGTAGCAGGCGCGAAGTACCCACCCCTCCTTCCGTCGCACCCGACGAACATAAACGACATCGAAGCCCTTCGAATGTTCCTCGAGCAGCTGCGGAATGGCTTCCGGCGGATCCTGCAGGTCGCCGTCCATCACGACGACCACATCGCCTGTTGCGTAATCGAGAGCCGCGCTGAGTGCCGCCTGATGGCCGAAGTTACGTGAGAGCGAGACCACGATGACTCGTCCATCGTCGGCCGCGAGTTGTGCGAGCCGATCGAATGTGCCATCGCTGCTGCCATCGTTCACGACGACGATTTCGTGGGGTCCCCCGGGAAGTTCGTCCACGACGTTCGAGATCCGCCGCAGCAACTCAGGCAGCACGTGCTCCTCGTTGAACAAGGGCACCGCGACCGACACACGGGGTAAGGCGCTCATCTCGGTCCCCCTTTGAAATACACCATCTGCCAGAGCGTCACGCCGCCGAGCGTCAGTCGATAGGGCTCGAACACAACACCCCGGAAAACATCTTCGAACATGGCCTGCCAGCGGCTGGTCACGCGGGGAAAAGCCCCTCGGTCATTTCGTGCAAGAAATCTCGCGACGCCTGGATCAACCGGAAGCACGAGGTCGAGTATGTGCACGAATCCGTGCGGATCGAGCAGCCGTGCCAGTCGCCTCAAAATGTCCACTGCCGCGGCGTCCTCGACGTGGTGCAGGAAGCTGTTGATCAGGATGAAGTCGAACCGACCATCACCTTCGCCGGTGTATCGACACACGTCTGCCGTCAGGAACCTGCGGCGGTATCGACGGCGCGCGTACGCGACGTACGACTCATTGATGTCAAGGCCCAGATAGTCTGCCGTTCCAAAATAGCCTGTGTTCGTGCCTGGGCCGCAGCCAACATCAAGCACGCGGCGGGCGGTCCCGAGATCATTGTGTCTCAGAATCGGCGCAAACTTCTGCCCCGCGAACGGCATCTGCCAGACGCGATAGGCGCTCGCGCTCGCGAGGACATCCGCCGGCAATCTCATACTCTCCACCGAACCACAAAGCGCCCCACCACTGCACTTTGAGGGAAGCGCGACTCGAGGGCCATTTCAAGTGCGGGATCGATAGGCCCGGAAAAAAATGGCATGCGATTGATCACGATCAGATTTATGCGATGGTGCTCAATCAACTCCAGCGTTTCCGTGACGCCGCGTCGAGGACCTCGGAGAAACTCGTACAAGTCACCTGTCGGATTCCGTGTGCCCGAGAGAAAGTACACCTCGGGACAGTCAGGAGTCGCGTACACGTACTCCCCCGACCGAATGCGTGTCCGTATCGCGCTCACGAGACCCAGGTACTCAAATGCGTCATCTGGAGGGATGCGTAGTCGTGACCGTGTCAGCGGCCTGGCGTCGGTGACCGCATATCCGGATTGATGGACGACGCCGATGTTCCAGGCATAGCCGACATTCAGAGACATCACCGCAAAGGCGAGGTACCCCAGCAGCATTGTGAGGTGAAGCGGACGCGCTCCCAGGCTGGCCACGGGTACCGCAGCAAGAGCCAGGATCGGTGCGGTGTAGCAGAAGTAGATCGGGGCGGAAAATGGAAACTGCACCATACCAATCGCGGCCATTACCACCAATAGCAGGAAGGCCTGTTCGCGTCTTGGCGATGAAAGCGCCAGCGGCCGACCGACCAGCAGGACGCAGCCGGCCAGCATCACGAATAGAGGCAGAAACCGGACGGAATTCCACAACGCGAGATACGAGGACTGCTGATCGAGCGTCGCGAGGCCCGCAAGCAGTGCCAGCCCGGCTGCAAGCGCCGCGATAACGCTCCAGCGAGCATGCAGACCGAGAGCGATTGCGACGAGGGCCGCACCATAGGGAAGCGCCCACACCATGTCCCCGAGCTCGGGCAGTGCACGCTCCGCCTGACCGAAGCGGCGCTCGAGGGCCCCCAAAACCCCGTCCGCGACGGCGTCAAGGCTGCCAGTGGCGGTAAAGGGCACGAGAAAAATGGCTACCGGCGCGATGGCTCCGGCGGCGAACGGCCCGAGCAGTGCCCACGCACGTCGGATTCGCGTCTTGAAATCTCCGCGACCCTCGCGCCACTCGCACCACAGAAGGACCGCCACCACGGCCGTGAGCGGGACGACGAAGTGCAATACGTCCATCACAGTGCGTCGCTCGCCCAACATCGCCACCAGTGCCATGACCAGGACGAGACAACCGGCTGTTTCCAGCAGGAGAAAACCCGTGCTCGGCCGATTGTCCGCCTCCGCATCCCGACGGCTCTGGATCTGCGCTCGAAACAACAGGAATAGACCGCCCGCAACGAGAAAGAAGATCCCCACCGACTTCACGAGAAACGACACACCGCCGCAGCAGCCGGCCAGTACCAGCCAGCGCCGGCCTCCTCGTTCGATGTGACGAAACAGCGCCGCAGTACCCGAACGTCGCGAGGAACAGGTTGTAGTACGACGGCATGCTGGCGAAGTAGTTCGGAACGCTCCACGCGACGGCGACCGCCGTGACGAGCGCCGCGCTTGTTGGCGGCACGAAACGCGCCGCGAGCAAGTAAACAACCGGCACCCATGCCAGGGTCGCGGCAAACAGCAGCCACCGAAGCGATACCAGCTGGACACCGAGAATTTTGAATCCGAGCGCATGCAGGTACCCGAGGGCGCCTGTGTACGGATCGAAAAAGTCCCGATGCGGAAGCTCTCCAACCATTACCCGCTCGGCAGCCTGGCCCAACATTCCATCGTCGTGCGCGATCCACCCGCGGTCGACAAACGGAAGAAGATAGGCGCCGGTGGCCAGCCAGAGGACCAGACAGATTCCCGAACGAGCCGCTCGCCCTTTCCAGAAGCTCACCAGCGCCTCGCGGGTTGCACGGATATACAGCCCGTTGTGGAGGTGGGGGAGTCGAGAAGGACCGTGGCACGAGCGGATTCCTGTCGCGGTGGGACGAGATCCACGACGAGCGCACGCGTGACGCCGGGAAAACGTCGAGATTCCGTCACGCGTCCGATGCTGCGCAGTTCCTGCAACAGAAAGTCGTCGAACCGCGGTGGCACATCGTCGAAGCGAAACCCGAGGTAGACGAGCGCTCGACGGTACGTAAGAAGCGCGCCGCGCAGCTCGTCACTGTGACAGCCGCGTCCCGGTTCAACGTGGTCGACCTCGAGGATCGGGATGCGATCGCGCAAGAAGCCACCGAGCGTCGGCGGCGAAACTGGCGCGCGGGCGTACCACCACACCGCAGGCAGCGCAAGTCGCGTTGTGAGCACGACGTCTCCGCGCTCACGCTGTGCGAGGAGCCATTCGACGGCCATCCGATCGTCGAGCTGATGGTTGCTGTTGTCTGGCCGGGCAATCTGGATGGCGCGCCACCCTTCCGCCGCGACGTCGCCGCAGAGCCACAGCACCGCGGCGGTGACGAGCGCCGCTGTTGCGGTGCGGACATGACGACGTTGACGGTACGCATTTCGCCCGGCCCTGATGCCGGCATCGGCACACAACGCTATCCCGAGATAAAGGCTGGGCACCACCCAGATTGTGAGGCGCTCGTACAACGGGACCAGACTCAGTGCTGCCAGCACCCACAGCGACAATGTGACGACCGCAACAAGCTGTCCGAACAAACGAGGCCGGGCGAAGAGAACACCTGTCAGAACGACAACCCAGAAGAGCGCAGTGAGCTCCGAGCCGCCAGGCCGCGTCGTGAATGCCTCCGTTTGGCTAACGAGCCATCGAGCAGTATCGAGAAGGCCCGCCCCGAGAGGGGGCATCGCAAACGACCAGACTGCGCGCAATCGATCGTTGTCGAGCGTGAATCGCAGCGCGAGATAGTAATGGGCAGCAAAGGAGGCGAGCCAGAAGAGGCCGGTGACAGCGAACACGGTGGCGTTCTTCCTGCCGTCGGTGCGCCACAAGGAGATCACTAACGTCACGGCACAGGCAGGCGCGACGAAGAGGGCACCGTTGGCCCACCATAGACCTCCAGCCGCCACTGCCCACCACACCGAAGCGCGGCGCAGTCGCTGGCCCGGACCGTCAGCCTCGGTAGTCCATACGACCAGTGCCGGCAGTATCAGAGCGAAGAAGAGATCCGCGGAGTAGTGCTTCAACTCGAGCGAGTAATGAAAGACCCACTCGCCCAGAGAGCAAAGGAGCACCAGAACGCACGCGGCGGCCGTCGTCATCCAGCGACGTCCGATCCACAGGGCGGCAGCAACGAGGGCAATGCCGAACAACAGGGGTACGAATCGAAGCGCCGTCTCGCTACCTCCGAACGCCAGGATTGCCGCACGCTCTGTGGCAAGCCAGCCGAGGGGCGCACTTTGGTCGAGCCATAGCGCGCCCGCCAATTCCGACATGGGGCGATCGCGGATGTTGAGCGCAACCATCTGCTCATCGAGCCACAACGGTCGCGCACCGGCCCAGTCCTGAAGCCTCAAAAGCGCTCCACTCAATGCGACCAGCGTCGCCGGATGCAGAAGCCAGCCAAAAATACTTCGCAGGTGTAGGGTATGCGTCCACCATCGAAGGTCTTCGTGCACCTGGGCACGCCAGTTGCCACCAGACCGCCGTGACAAACCGATGACGACGCACGCACTGATGAATGCCACGAGCATCGGATTCGTTGTGCTGCGCGAGGAGACGCGGATCCCTGCCAGGGTCACGCGGAAGCCGCCTGTCAGCGCAACGATCACCGCCCACAGACCGGCGAGGAGGGCGACCGCGACGAGCGCGCGGCGAATTGAAGCTGCCGAATCTCTCGCCATGACAGATGTCCGGATCGGGGGAGGCGGTCGCTGAGAATCTACGGCTCCACTGTGGCGTCGATGCCGCTCGAAGCCGGGAGATCAGCTTCTAGGCCGGCCGATGCGACAGCAGGAAGCTGCGAACGTGCCGCACCGCCAGCGGAATCTTCTCCGGAGTGTCTTTCCAGGGGTACATGCTCAGTTGCCCCTTTGGCGCGAGCATCGCGCTCTCGATCGCGGCGACCAGGGAATGCCCCGCGGTGTCGTCCGGCAGAACGAGAACCGGTGTTTGACAAGCCTTCACGAAGTCGCGCGTCACGGTGAAGACGAAGTCAGGGTTGTTCCGGAACATTCTTGTCAGGAACTGGTCGGCCATCTGACTTGTGATGTCGGAGCGCCGCTTGACGAGCGGTTCGGCCCAGCCGGTTGTCTGACTCTCATAAAGGGAGATCGGCAGCTCCGGTCGGAACCCGACCGGCTGCGCCGGTACGGCCGCGACGACGCGATTTGGCGCCCGCTTTATGAGGTTCCAGATGAAGGGCCCCGCAATGCAGAAGCCCAGCACCATGAACTTGTCGATCCCCAGGTGATCCATCAGGCCGATATGGTCGTCGGTGTAGGAATCCCACGGCCGATCGACCTCCAGCGGCCCGGTGGACTCGCCGGATGCATTGCGCAGGTCGGCGTAGATGCAGCGGAACTCTCCCTTGAACGCCTCGATCGTGTTGAACGGATTGCCGCCGCGGATACCCGCGATCGTCGAGCCGTTCAACCCCCCGCCCGCGATGAGCAACAGAGGGAAGCCCGAGCCGGTTTCCTCATAGCGGATGCGGACATTCCCTTTCTGATAAAAGCGTCCGCTTTCTCCATTCCCCCTCTGCTGAGCGAACACTGACGGGGTAGCGGCCATAGCCGCGGCGGCGGCGCCAGTTTTCAGAAGCTTGCGCCTGATCGGATCCACCATACGTCCTCCTCTCGGCCGGTGTTACGCCTCGGCAGCGCAGGGTCATCGGCGACGCGCCGTTCAGCTGCTGATAGCACCCGGACTATAGCGCAATCGACAGCCTCGACTGCGAGCGTTCGCGCATCACGTCACGAGTGCTCACACGCAAGGTCCCACGCTCCGCTCGCGTACGACCAAAGACCTACATCATTCCTCTTGATGGCTCGTGCGGGAGAGACGCTGACGCCCGACTGCGTGATCGCGGGCAAAGTGCAGAACGGGAAGGCGGCGCTCGAAGCGGCCGAGGTCCTGCGGCCCGACGTTATCGTGCTCGACATTTCGATGCCGGATATGACCGGCCTGGAAGTCGCAGGTCGTCTCCGCGAAACCGGTTGCACCGCAGCCGTCGTATTTCTGACTGTTCACGACGACTTGGAGCTCGTTCGAGCCGCAAGGGCTGCCGGCGCGGCCGGCTATGTCGTCAAATCGAGGCTGGCGTCCGATCTACTGCCCGCAGTGCAGGAAGCACAGGCGCGACGCGGGTTTCACCCAAGCGGCATCCAACCGGTGAACTGAGCTTGTATTCCGGGCGTCCCCCGTCATGAGCGGTACTCCAACGACATAGACAAAAATCTTGTGTCGACGCTCGGCTGATCCGCGATTCTACACGGTCCAGACAAACTGAGCTTTAACGCCCGCGATACGGTATGGTCTTGGATCGTCGCCGTTGACGCAGCCATCGCGCTTCGCTGTGATGGCCGGCCGCGGCCCGCGCCTTGAGGACGGGCCCTCCCCGCTCGCCTCGTACGTTGTTGGTGATTCGGATCTTCGGAGACCGCCACGAGCGGGAAGCCTCGATCCCCAGCCGGTGGCAAACGAAGATTCGAGGGAGGGACGGATGAAGATCCTCGATCTGGTGGCAGGCTGGTTTGGCACGTTTGGCGATAACGAGCTGGAGCTCGTGTCGACGAAAAGCGATCCGGTCAAGTCCCGGATGGGCTGTCCAGCGCCAGGATGGCTGGACGCTGAACCTTGGCGCGATCTCGTTCAACATCGTACGCGACGATGGGAACCATGACGAGATGGCGTACATCATGGGTCGAATCGCTGCGAATGAGCAGGAGGGCGCCATATACGCAACGTGTCGGCGGGCTGGGGCTGCCCAGGCCGAGGAAGTGTAACCTCCATATATGGACCTGGAACGGTGAAGTCGTATGAGCAAGGCGTTCACAAGGGAATCCGACGGTGAGGACGATGAGCCTGACGACGCCGCTGAAGAGGCCGCTCACGCCGATCTCGCGGGAGTCAAAAACTACATCACCCCGAGCGGTTTGCAGCGGCTCAAAGACGAGCGGCGGTTTCTGGTCATCAAGGAACGGCCGGCGGTGACACAGGTGGTGGCCTGGGCGGCGAGCAATGGCGATCGCAGCGAAAACGCCGACTATCAGTACGGCAAGCGGCGGCTGCGCGAGATCGATCGGCGGATTCGCTTTCTGACGAAACGAATCGATGCCGCGGAAGTGGTAGACCCGGAAGCCCCGAGAAGGGGGCGTGCGGCCACGCAGGTGTTCTTTGGGGCGACGGTGCGCTACGCGAATCCGGGGGGGCAGGAGCGGGTCGTGAGCGTCGTCGGCATCGACGAAGTCGACCTGGATCGGCACTACATCAGCTGGAAGTCGCCACTTGCCCGCGCCTTGATGAATTCAGGAGCAGGGGACTGCGTTGTCCTTCGCGCGCCAGGCCTTACGGAGCAACTGCAGATCCTCGAGGTGCGTTACCAGCACATCCCGGTGAAACCTTTCAGCGAACCACCCGGCGCCGAGTCCGCCCCGAAAGTGCGTCGGTCCGGCGGCTAGCATCGGCCGGACCCGAGATGGGCGTATACTTTCGACCGCGGGGAAGTGATTTCCTCGGAGTGTCATCATCTGCGAAGGAGAAACCGATGGGTTCGAAACGAACTAGCCGAAGGGAGCTCCTAAAGGGCGGCGCCGCGTTGGCCGGCGGGTTCACGTTGGGAGCGGTAGCGCCGGCGCTCGGCCAAACGCCAGCATCGGGCCAGGCACCAGGACACGACCATCCGATGATCAAGGGCAGCAAGGAGCTGATCGCCTACGGCGAGCGCTCCCGTTTCGTGACCTCGGTGCGCATAGCGCACCCCATCGGCGGCAGGCCTTCACCAGACGCCTTCGGGAAGGTGTTCCACGTGGCCGCGCCGCTGCAGGATTCTGTTGGCGTGATCACGCCATCGTCGCTCCACTATGTGGCGACGACCCGCGGCTCCTTCATGCCGGACATCGATCCCAAGCAGCACACTCTGATGATTCACGGCCTGGTGGATCGGCCGCTGACCTTCACCATGGAGGACTTGAAGCGCCTCCCGTCGGTCACCCGGCTGCATTTCATCGAGTGCGCGGGAAACCGGCACAATGCCCGGCAGACGAACGTGCAGGAAACGCACGGGATGGTCAGTTGCGCCGAATGGACGGGAGTGCTGCTTTCGACGCTGCTCAAGGAGAGCGGCGTGAAAGGCAGCGCGACTTGGTTCGTTGCGGAAGGTGCGGAGGAAGTGAAGGGCGCGTCGAGCATGCCGGTCGCCAAGGCCATGGACGACGCGCTCGTGGCCTACGGCATGAACGGCGAACCGGTGCGGCCTCAGAACGGTTTTCCGCTGCGTCTGCTCGTGCCCGGCTTCGAAGGAATTTTCTCAACCAAGTATCTGCGGCGTATCAAGCTCGTCGATCGGTATTACCTGAACTACAACGACTTCGGGCATCTCGATGAGAACCCGAAAGTCGCTGCGCTCGACTATCAGATCGGACCGAAATCGGTCATCACGTATCCGTCTGGGGGACAGCAGCTGTCCGGCCGCGGCTTCTACGAGATCAGCGGCCTGGCTTGGTCCGGTGGGGGAGCCATTCGTACCGTGGAAGTGTCCACCGATGGCGGCAAGAAGTGGAACCGCGCCGAGTTCAAGGGGACGCCGCAGCGGATGGCGTTTGCCCGGTTCGGCTATGGGTGGAATTGGGACGGAAATGAGACGGAGATCCTTTCGCGCTGCACCGACGAGATAGGGCAAGTGCAACCGACGCGAGAGCAGGTCGCCAAGTACTGGAACGTGCCTTTCGAGCGAAATTACCGAGTGCCCGGGCTGGACAACAGCGTTATGCCGTGGAGGATCGGCAGGGATGGGAGCGTGAAAAATGGGCTGGCTTAGGGTTCTCCCGTTTCTGTTGCTGATGGGCGCCTCCGTGCTGGCGCAGTCGCCTACCTACGGCGTGGGACGCACCCCGGCCGCGGAAGAAATCCGTGGCCTGGATATTTCGATCGGTCCCACGGGAGAGGAACTCCCTGCAGGTCGCGGAACCGCCAAAGAGGGCGCAGAGGTCTATAAGCAGAAGGGGTGCGCCGTCTGCCATGGTGCAGGGGGCGTAGGGGGTCCGGCTCCCTTGTTGAAATCGAAAGCAGGCGCGGATGTTCCCATCTGGGAACGGGAGCGCATACTGCCACTGCGCTCGCCGTTTGCGACGACGGTGTGGGATTACATCAATCGCGGCATGCCTCTCGGTAAAGAAGGGACGCTCACCGCCAATGAGGTGTATGCGCTGACGGCGTATCTGCTCTTTATCAATCAGGTCATCCCGGAGGACCAAGTACTCGACAAACAGAGTCTGCCGAAGGTCAAGATGCCGATTGGGGACGATTACGCATCCCTGCCTGAGTGGAAGCCCAGGACGCGAAGGCTTCAGGGTTACCCCTACTGAACCAGCCTCGAGTCCCGAATCCCGGTGGGGACGCCTTCCCATGTGGTCGGCGTTCCCATCCTGACAACACGCGTTATGCTCGGTCCCGCCGCCTCCAGCATTACTTAGACATTTCCATGTTTCGGACCGTGGCGATCGTCGTCGTCCTTGCCGTCACGTGCGCTGCACCACGAGCCACAGCAGCGCAAACGATCAACTGCGATACCACCGGGAAGGTTCTACATACGCGGGACGTGATGGACCGCTTTTACTTGTGGTACGACCGCATGCCGGCGGTTGATGCCGCACGGTTCGATTCCCCGGAGGCCTTTCTCGAGGCAGTACGCTATCGGCCGATCGACAACTCGTTCAGTTGGGTCACGTCGCGAGAGTCATACGAGGCGCTCTTCCGCAGCAGCCAGAGCGTAGGGATAGGGATCTCGACGGTGGTGCAGGGCAGCGACTTGCGCGTGCGGCAAGTATTTCCCGACAGCGCCGGCGCAGACGCCGGTCTGTCGCGCGGCGACCGGATTGTGGAAATCAACCGCCAGGCGGTGAGCACGTTGATCGCCAGCGGACAGGTCAATTCGGCGTTCGGTGGAGCCGAGGAAGGCGTCGGGGTGGACATCGCCTTCATCACGACCGCCGGGACGCGCCGAACGGCGCACGTCGTCAAGCGGCCGTACACCATTCCCACTCTTTCGCATACACGCGTCTATACAGCCGGCGGAAGGCGTGTGGGCTACATCTTCTTCCGCAACTTCGTCGAGCCGTCCTTCGAAGCGATCGATGCGGCGTTTGCCACGCTCGGCGCGGAACGGATCGACGATCTCGTCCTCGACCTTCGCTATAACGGGGGAGGGCTCGTCAACGTTGCGCAGCACCTGGCCAGCTACATCGGCGGTGTACGGACGGAAGGGCAGATCTTCGGCGAGTATTTCCACAACGACAAGCAAGCCGCGCTCAACCGGATTCTCCGCTTCGAGAAAAAGCCTGGAGTGGCTCCGTTCGACCGGCTGATCGTCATCACCACGCGAGCGTCAGCGTCGGCCAGCGAGCTTGTGATCAACGCGTTGCGACCGTTCATGCCGGTTATCCTCATCGGCGACCGCACCCACGGCAAGCCGGTCGGCCAAGGCGTGTTCACGTTTTGCGACAAGGCGCTCGCGCCTGTCGCGTTCGTGCTGCGGAACGCCAACGGCGAAGGGGACTTTTTCGAAGGGTTCGCGCCTACCTGCGCGGCTGCCGACGATCTCAACTTCCAGATCGGGGATCCCAACGAGGCGTCGCTGAAGGAAGCTCTTGTCTTCGCGGGAACTGGCGCGTGCAGCCCGAGGCCAGCCGGCACGCAACAACGAGTCGAACGTGCGCGCACGGAGAAGACCGAAGGGTGGCAATCGGTCGTGAACGCGCACTAGAACGCTTCAGACAAGGCCGCTGTCCCTGGCGTTGCCTTCGCGCAAGCAGTGATCACCGGCCTTGTAACGGGCATAGCAGGTGCAAATGGGATAATTAGGTGTCAGTGAGTCGACGCCACACTTGAGTGTGATGCCGAGTTAGCGCCCAAACCTCTTCCGTTGCTTGCCTTGCGGACTGGTTCGAGCGGAGCAGAGGTGGCTGCGAGATGAGGAAGTCCAAAGCCCGGCGCAGACGCACAAGCTCCGCTGACGGCGGCGACATCAACGAGCCCACCCCGACCACCACCTCGACAACCTTTCCGATCGTAGGGGTCGGCGCCTCTGCGGGTGGCGTGGAGGCGTTCAACGAGCTTCTCCGCCATATACCGGAAGGCGCCGGGCTGGCGTTCGTGCTCATCCAGCACCTGGATCCGACGCACCAGAGCTACCTGCAGCGACGCGCTCGCCCGCGCGACGAGCTTGCCGGTGCACGAGATCCAGGACGGAATGCACGTCGAGCCGGACCACGTCTACGTCATCCCGTCCAACGCCGACGTCGGAATCCTCAAGGGAATGTTGGCGCTCGTGCCCCGGCCCGGAGAGGTGCGCAAGCCGCATCTGCCCATCGACTTCTTCCTGAAAGCCCTGGCCGCTGACGTGGGAAATCGGGCGATCGGCGTCGTGTTGTCCGGCACTGGGTCGGACGGGGCCGAAGGCCTTCGCGCCATCAAGGCAGCGGACGGCGTCACCTTCGCGCAGGACCCTCGGTCCGCCAAGTTCAGCGGCATGCCCGAGGCTGCGGTCAGAACGGGCGCCGTCGACTTCTGCCTTCCTATCCCCGAGCTCGCACAGGAGCTCATGCGCATCGGCCGACATCCGTTCCTCCGCGGGCGCGACGGCGAAAAGCTCGTGCACCTCCGAAGATGACAGCGAGCTCAAGAAGGTGCTCCTCTTGGTCCGCAGCGCGGTCGGGATCGACTTCAGCGAATACAAGCTCGCGAGCATCCGGCGGCGGCTGGCTCGACGGCATGGCCCTGCGCCGCTTGACGACGCTCGGGGAGTACGTGCGCCTGCTGCGAGATGAGCCGGCCGAGGTGCAGGCGCTCTTCGAGGACATCCTCATCCACGTGACCTCGTTCTTCAGGGACGGCGACGCGTTCGAGAAGCTGAAGGAGCACGTCTTTCCCGACATCTTGAAGCAGAAGCGGGATGGCGGCACCATCCGCATCTGGTCAGCGGGCTGCTCGACCGGAGAAGAGACCTACTCCCTCCTCATCGCGCTCCTCGAGTTTCTCGCTCAGGAGGACGCATCCGACGTGCCGGTCCAGCTCTTCGGCACGGATATCAGCGAGAAGGCGATCGAGAAGGCGCGCGCCGGCTTCTATCCCGACGGAGCGATGCGAGACGTGAGCGCGGAACGGCTCGACGCGCTTCTTCACCAAGGTGGAGGGTGGCGGATACAGAATCAACAAGTCCGTGCGCGAACGGTGCGCGTTCGTGAAGCACGATCTCGCGAGCGATCCGCCGTTCTCGAAGCTCGACCTCGTGTGCTGCCGCAACGTTCTCATCTACTTCGGCCAGGAGCTGCAGAAGCGGGTGCTCGCCACCTTCCACTTCGCGCTGAACGAGCCCGGGTTTCTCCTGCTCGGTCGCGCGGAGAACATCGCTCGACGGGACGAATCTCTTTCGACTGATCGACAAGGAGAACAAGATCTTCGCCAGGACCGCGGTCAAGAGCGCCTTCCAGCTGGCTCCAGCTCGAGATGCCATTCCAGACATGCCGCCGATCGCGGAGCCGCGAGCGCCGGCTGCGCTCGACCTCGTTCGGCGTACCGAGAACCTTCTTCTGGACCAGTACGCGCCCCCCGGCGTCATCGTGAACGAGCGCATGGAGATCCTCCACTTCCGGGGACGAACCGGGCCCTACCTCGAGCCTGCGCCCGGCCAGACCGCAGTACGACCTCCTGAAGATGGCCCGCAAAGGGCTCGTCGCCGATCTTCGCATCGGCATCTCGCAGGCGAAGAGGGACGGACCACCGTGCGTCGATCAGGCGTGCGCGTCGAGCAGGACGGCTCCACGCGCGCCTGTGACGTGGTCGTGGTCCCAGTCGCGTTGCCGCCGGAGTCGCGAGAGGACGTGTTCGCCGTTCTCTTCGAAGAGCCGGCCCCGCCAGGGGCGCCGACGGGCCGGGAAGGTCCCCCAAAGGGTCGGCGGCAGAGACCGCCGTCGGAGGCCGATGGTGTTGACCGGAAGCGCTTCGCCAAGCTCGAAGACGAGCTCAAGGCGACGAAGGAGTACCTCCAGTCGATCATCGAGGAGCACCAGCGGGCCAACGAGGAGCTCTCGTCCGCCAACGAAGAGCTCGTCTCCAGCAACGAAGAGCTGCAGAGCCTGAACGAGGAGCTCCAGACCGCCAAGGAGGAGCTTCAGTCCACCAACGAGGAGCTCACCACTCTCAACGAGGAGATGCAGACGCGGAACGCCGAGCTCAACTCGGTCAACAGCGACCTCGTCAACATCCTCGCCAGCGTCGAAGTCCCGATCGTCATCGTCGATGGAAATCGGCGCATCCGCCGTTTCACGCCGAAGGCGCGGCCCATCTTCAACCTCTTGCCCGCCGACGTCGGCCGCCCGATCGACGACATCAAACCGAACCTCGCGATCGAGAACCTCGACCAGAAGATCGCCGAGGTCATCGACACCGTCGCTCCGCTACGAGGAGGAAGTCCTGGACCGGGAAGGGCGCTGGTATCGTCTTCAGATCCGACCCTACACGACCGTCGACAAAAGAATCGACGGCGCGGTGCTGTCGGTGGTCGACATCGACGTGCTCAAGCGCGCGCTCGGAGCCGCGGAGTGGGCTCGGGACTACGCCAAAGCGACGGTCGAAGCCATGCAGGTGCCGCTCGTCGTCTTCAACGAAAAGTTGGAGATCGTGTCGGCCAACGCGGCCTTTGAAGAGAGTTACGGCGTGCTGCGCGCAGCGGTCGCGGGACAGAGCATCCATGACGTCCTGGGCGGCGTGCTGGACACGCCTGCGCTCCGGTCTGCGCTCGAGCGTCTGCGTGAGCGGCACGAAAGTTTCCAGAGGCTCGAATTGGAATGCGAGCTGCCGCGTCTCGGGACACGTTTCTTGTCGCTGTCAGGGCACTCAATGCCGCATGCCAGACAGAGGACTGTTGATCTTGCTGGCCGTCGAAGACATCACCGAGCGTCAGCGCGCCGAGGTGGAGCGAGCGCACCTGCTTCAAGAAGCGGCGTCGGCGAAGGCGAGCGCGGAGGACGCGAACCGGACGAAGGACCTCTTTCTGGCGACGCTTTCCCACGAGCTCCGCACGCCGCTGTCGAGTCTGCTCCTCTCCGCGCAGTTCTTGCGCAAGGGGAAAATGGACGAGGCCAAGCTTCGAACGACCGCAGAGAGCCATCGAGCGGGCCACCAAGGCGCAGGCGCAGCTCATCGATGACCTCCTCGACATCTCGCGCATCGTGACCGGCAAGCTCAAGATGGAGCTTCAGGCCGTCGATCCTGGCGTCGGTCGTACAAGCTGCCGTCGACACGATCGTCCCCGTTGCCGAGAGGAAGCACCTGGCAGCTTCAGCTCCAGCTCGATGAATCGCTGCCGCCCGTATCGGGTGACCCAGCGCGGCTCCAGCAGGTGGTCGCGAACCTGCTGACGAACGCCATCAAGTTCACTCCCGAACAGGGACGCGTTTCCGTGACCGTCGACTCGGCCGAGGGGCGAGGGCGAATCCGTGTGGCCGATACCGGCGGGGGCATCGAGCCCGACTTCCTGCCCCATATCTTCAACCGCTTCAGCCAGGAGGACTGGGGGCAGACCCGGGCCCACGGCGGCCTCGGTCTCGGCCTGGCCATCGTGCGCTATCTCGTCGGGGCACATGGAGGCACGGTCCACGCGGAGAGCGCCGGAAGGGGCAAGGGTTCCACGTTCACCGTCTCGCTTCCGTTGATGAAGAAGGCAGACTCACAGCGCCCTGGCGAAGAAAGACAGCCGCCGCGTCGCGGAGGTCGCCGGAAACGTCATGGGCGTCCGCATTCTCGTCGTGGAAGACGACGCCGGAACGCGGGAGGCGCTCACGCAGATGCTCAGCCTGAGCGGAGCCGAGGTTCGGTCGGCCGAGTCGGCGGCGAAGGCGATGGCGCTGTTCGAACAATCCACCCCGGAGCTGCTCGTTTGCGACATCGCGATGCCCGACGAGGATGGTTACAGCCTCCTGCGTCGGATCCGCGCACTGGGACCGGAGCATGGTGGCGACGTGCCGGCGCTCGCGCTCACGGCGCTGGCCGGACAGGAGGATCGTCGCAGGGCCTACGAGGCCGGATTCCAGGTGCACGTCGCCAAGCCGGTCGACACTGACCGCCTGGTCGCAGTGCTCGCTCGACTGCTGAAGCCCCGGGCTGGCGGCAACACCGAGCAGCATGCGCCACGCCCGTAGAGTCGGATCGCAAGCACCTTGAACCGGCGCCATGTTTTAGGCTGCACGAGCAGGTCGACGGCGATCGGGAACGTCTGCTCCTCCGCTGCAGAGACTCTGGGAATCGTGAAGAAGAAAGTACTCCCGCTCCCCGCTGTGCTCTCGACCCAGATGCGTCCCCCGTGAGCCTCGACGATGCCTTTGGTGATGGGAAGTCCGAGCCCGGCGCCCTGACGCCCTGTCGCTGGTGGCTTGTCCAAAATCGGTCAAAGACACGGGGCAGGTTCTCGGACGGGATGCCACACCCCGTATCGGCAACCCAGAAGACGACCTCGTCATCCCTCGATGTCGCGCCCGCCGTGATACGACCGCCAGCCTGCGTGAATTTGATGGCGTTGCCAATGAGGTTCTCGAACACCTGAAGGAGCCGATTCCGATCACCCCAGATCTCGGCAACATCAGGGTCCACTTCGACTCGAAGCTCAAGAGAAGACGACGATGCGAGCGGTCTCTGCATATCCACCGCCTCGGCAATCAACCCACCTGCAGATAGTCGCGCTCGCTCGATGGTCAACTGCCCGGCCTCCATGCGTGCGACATCCAGGAGATCCTGAATCAGGCGGTTCATGCGCTTGGCTCCGCGGTGGATGACCTCCATGGGTTTCTCTGATCGTCGTTCGAGCTCTGGGCCCTGACGCTTGAGTGCCGATGTCTGCATCAGGATCGTGGAAAGCGGATTCCGCAGGTCATGAGCCACGACGCCCAGCACCTGATCGCGGAGTTGGGAAGCGTGGACTGAAGCGCGGTAGAGACGGGCATTCTCGATTGCCATAGCTGCTCGGTCCGCCAGCGCTTCGGCCAAACGAAGATCGCCCTGTCCGAAAACGCGAGACGGGGTCGAGGAGCCGAGAAAAAGCGCGCCAAGGGGCTGTCCCCGTATCAAGAGCGGCACCGCGACGAACGATGTGACACCAGTGGCCAGGAGTGCTTGCAGGTGTTCCGGCCCCTGCCCAAGCGACTCGATGTACTCTGACGTGACCTGCTCGACCACGATGGGCCGTTTGCTCTCAATCACAGATCGCATGAGGTGAGGGAGATCTCGATCGGGCGGCATCTGCTCGAGAACCGCGCAAAGCGCCGCCTGATCAGGGTTCGCGCTCGCGACTTTCAGTCGGCTGAGTCGCCCTTCCTCGTCCATCACGTCAACGGCAGACCAGTCGGCGAAATTCTGAACGACCAGCCGAGCCAGGTTCGCCAGCGTCTGCTCGTAATCGAGCGAGGCGGCCAGCACGGCTCCCGCTTCGGCCAGCAGCTGCTGCTCCTTCTCGAAGCGCTTACGTTCCGTGATGTCTCGCAGCGCGACGGTGAGGAGGGTCTTGTCGCCGACCTGCAGCTTCGAGATCGCCGCCTCCGCCGGGAATTCTTCGCCGTTCTTGCGCAGACCAGCGACTGTGATGAGGCGCTCTCCCACGCGACGCGTGGTCACAGCGCCGGACGCAAACCTCTCGACGTGCTGGCGATGAATCTTGCGAAACCGCTCGGGTATGAGATTGTCGAGCGGAGTCCCGATTGCCTCCGCCTGCGAGTAACCAAAGACCTGTTCCGCTCCATTGTTGAATATGATGATTCGCTGCTCGGCATCGATGGAGATGATTGCATCCTCAGAAATCGAAATGATCCCGGAAAACTTCGCCTCTGACTCCTTGAGCCTCTGTTCCGCGATTTTGATCTGTTCGATATCGGTGCAGGTCCCGAACCATTTACTGATCTCGCCATTCGCGTTTAGCAGGGGAACCCCGCGGATCAACCACCACTGGTAGACGCCATCGGCGCGCCGCAAACGGCATTCAAGCGAATAGATGTCACGATGTTTCGTCGCACGCTGCCAGGCATCCCACGCGCGCTGCCGGTCGTCGGGGTGGAAAGGAGTGATCCAGCCTTCGCCGTAGCTCTCTTCCAGGGTGAGGCCGGTGTAGTCCACCCACTGCTGATTGAAATAGATGTTCAATCCATCTGCTGTCGTGGCCCAGACGATCTGCGGCATGGCCTCGGCCAACTCGCGAAACTCGCGTTCGCTTCTCTGCAGCGCCTCCTCTGCGCGCTTCTGCTCGGTGACGTCCAGCACGGTGCCCATCATTCTGACGGGGTCGCCCTTTGGATTCCGATAGACGCGACCCTTGGCCGAGATCCAGTGAATGGACTCGTCCGCCCAACGTATTCGACATTCCATCTCGAAGTTGTCGGACACGAACGCTTTTTCGAAAGCGTGTTTTGCAACTTCTCGATCTTCGGGGACAACATGAGTCATGAAGACCGCCGCTCCCCATGTGGGAACGGCCGCCGAATATCCGAATATCTGGTCATGCCTGAGTGAGCGCACGGATGTATCGGTGAGGAGATCCAGATCCCACATGCCCATCTGAGCGGAATCGAGCGCGAGGCTGAGGCGCCGTTCACTGTCTTGAAGAGCGGCTTCTGCTCGTTGTCGGTCTGTGATGTCCTCTATTTGAGCGATGTAATAGAGCGGCGCGCCCTCTCGACTACGAAGAATCGAGGTGCTGAGTTGGATATCGACGATCGTCCCGTCCTTGCGGATGTAGCGCTTGGCGAGCTGGTATCGGGGGATTTCCCCACGCGCGAGTTGATCTAACAGCGCGAGATCGGCGTCGAGATCGTCGGGATGGGTGATGGCCTGGAAAGTGAGTCCGGTCAGCTCGGCGGAGCCGTAGCCGACGATCTCGCAGAGCGCACGATTGACACGGACGAAGCGCCCATCGAGCGCAACCAGCGCCATCCCAATGGGCGCTTCATCGATCGTGAGTCGAAATCGTTCCTCCGATTCCTGCAGCGCCTTTTCCACCTGCTTGCGTTTCGTGATGTCGTGAAAGAGGATCGCGACTTGCCGCTGCTCGGGCCTGCCGACTCGGAACGCGTAGACGTCGTAGAACCGGCCGAGGGCATGGGCCGGATTCTCAAACCTCCGCGGCTCCCCGGTCAGAGCAATCTGCCCGTAAATCTGGAACCAGTGCTCCTCGTGCGCCGGCGCGATCTCGCGCATCCGGCGTCCAACGGCGTTCGAAATGCCGGTCTGCTTCTCAAAGACCCGATTGACTTCCAGAAAGCGGTAGTCGAGCACGTTGTCTGCGTCATCGAACAGTACCTCGACCACGCAGAAACCCTGGTCGATCGAATCAAACAGGGTGCGGTACTTCTCCTCAGACTCGCGCACCTGCCGGTTGGCGTTGCGGAGTGACCGGGCCCCCTTTCTCGTGAGAAATGTCAGATAGATGGCGACGATCCCGTCAACGGCGAACAAGAGCGACTGGAATGACGCTTGAGCAATGGAATAACCTGCGCCTATCACGAATGTGTAGGCGCCGAGAAGCATGCTGAGCAAGACAGCGCAAATCGCAGGCCCCACGCCGGCAAACAGGCTGGTCACGAGAACCGCCGCAAAGGACAGCACGAATGGAGCACCTGTTCCGGTCAACGGGAAAAGCCATGTCCTGAGGGCGAACACACTCGCCACCGCGGCGATGCCGAAGAGATACCGAAATATGGTGTTCCGGAACATAACCTGTTCGGCTTGTTCAGCCAAGATTCGCCACACTCCGTCGCTGCAAATGCAAGTCCTGCCGTTCACCACTCCGTGTTGCTTCAGCTCGTCCGCTAACCAAATTGCTCTTGGAGAGGCCCCGTGTACGACCAAAGCCCTATAGCATCATTGCCTGTGGCCGCTGTTCAATCGGCGAATCGCGGTGATGCCGATACTGGATGATTCAACGCGCCAGCAAACACCAAGGTGTCGATCATTCGAACCGTGGGATGGTTTCCCGCAGCGTACGGCGACGACGATCAGAACGCTCGCAATTCTGGCCTGCATGGCCGCTGTCCCCGCCATCACGTTCGCCCAAGCGGCGATCACCGGCTCGGTCAAGGATTCGACCGGTGCACCGTTGTCCGGTGTGCTCGTGGAAGCCAGCAGTGTGGTGCTCATCGAGAAGGCCAGGACGGCAATCACCAACGAGGCCGGCCGGTATCGCATCGAGGATCTGAGACCGGGAATCTACCAGGTGCGGTTTACGCTCGGCGGCTGGCGGCCTTATCAGCTGAACGGCGTCGAGCTGACAGGTTCGCTCACGGCGATCGTCGATGCGCAGCTTACAGTCGGCGCGCTCACCGAGACAATCACTGTCGCCGCCGAACCACCGGTCGTGGACGTACAAGGCGTGAAGCGCGGGGTCACAGTGGCCGGCGATATCGTCCGCTCGCTTCCCACGGCTCGAGGTTACAACGCGCTGCTGATCCTGGTGCCCGGCGTCGTGACCAATAACAACGACACGGTGATGGGTCCCGCGGCGACGTCGTTTCCACTTCATGGCGGCCGTTCGCAGGAAGGGCGGCTCTTGCTGGATGGATTGACTGTCGGGAGTCCGCCGGCCGGCAACTCCGCCACCATCTACGACGTGGACGTGGGACACGCGCAGGAAGTGACGTTCACGACGTCCGGTGGATTAGGTGAGGTTGAAACCGCCGGCCTCGTGATGAACATTCTCCCGAAGGCCGGCGGCAACAAGATTGAGGCGTCGTTGTTCGCGAGCGGAACCGGCGAGCGACTTCAATCCGATAACCTGACGGCGGAGTTGAGTGCCCAAAGAGTGATCGCGGCGCCTCCGTATACGAAGGTTTACGACATATCCGGGACCCTGGGCGGTCCAATCGCGACGGATCGCCTGTGGTACTTCCTCAGCGCTCATACCGGCGGCAACACGAGGAAGAGCACGAACGTCTATTACAACCGCAACGCGGGCGATCAGAGCCAATGGCGATACGCACCCGATGTCACACGGCAAGCGTATTCCGACAGGATTTTCGAAAACGTGAGTGGCCGTCTTACGTGGCAGGTGTTGCCGCGCCACAAGGTGAGCGGCTTCTGGGACGCGCAAGCGGTGTGCCGGTCGTGTACGGGCGCCACACCCGGCCAGGCAGAGCCGCAACAGGTGTCACCAGAGGCCGTCGGCGTGCTTGGGCGGCGGCTGGATGTGACCCAGGCGACCTGGTCGTCGCCGATCACGGATCGCCTGCTGCTCGAGGCCGGTTACGGCGGAACGTTTTTCGGCGTCGGCAACTTCGAACGGGAACCCAACCCCACGCGAGATCTGGTTCGCGTGGTCGAACAGTGCGCGAGCGGCTGTGCCGCGAACGGCAACATTCCGGGGTTGACGTATCGATCGCAGGACTTCAGCGTGGCCCACGCCGGTTCGTATCTGTGGAAGGGATCGCTGTCATACATCACAGGCACCCACACCCTCAAGGTGGGGTATCAACAGACGCGGATGACCGACGACCGCACGTGGATGACGAACAACCAGTCCCTGACGTACCGCGTTGACAACGGCGCGCCGAATCAGCTCACGCAGTCGATTTCGCCGTGGGTCAACGACGCGCGCGCGGCCTGGCAGGCGTTGTTCGCGCAAGAGCAGTGGGCGTTAGGCCAACTGACGCTGCAAGGGGCCGTGCGCTTCGATCGGGCGTGGAGCTGGTTTCCGGCGCAGCAGCAGGGCCCTTCGCGATTTCTGCCGACGCCCATCATCGTGCCGGAAACGCGCGGCGTCGACAGCTACAAAGACGTCACCCCGAGGTTCGGCATTGCCTACGACCTCGGCGGACGGGGCACGACAGCGATCAAGATGAGCATCGGCAAGTACCTGGAAGGGGTCGGCGTGTCGGGGATCTATGCCAATACCAATCCCACGTTGCGCATGCCGCAGACCACACAGGCGTTTGGCACCGCGGGAGTGACGCGGGCATGGGCCGACGCCAATGGCAACTTCGTCCCGGACTGCGATCTGCTGAACCCGGGTACACAAGACCTCCGGGCGAGTGGCGGTGATATGTGCGGCGTGCTGTCGAATGCGAACTTCGGCAGGAACGTACTGACCAACGCCCTTGATGCGAGCATTCTCGAGGGTTGGGGCGTTCGTCCGTCCGACTGGAACCTCGCCCTGTCGATTCAGCAGCAGATCGGCAGGCGCTCGTCGGTGGACGTCACTTACACCCGCCGCTCGTTCCGCGGCTTCACCGTCGCCGACAATTTGTCGCTCGAACCGTCCGACGTCACGCCGTTCAGCATCGTAGCCCCGCTCGATTCCCGGCTGCCTGGCGGAGGCGGCTACCGCGTCGAGGGTCTCTACGACGTCATCCCCGCCAAGGCAGGCCAAGTCAACAACCTCGTCACCGACTCGGCGCCGTACGGACGCTGGTACCAGTACTTCAATGGCCTCGATGTCACGGTCCACGCTCGCGTCGGCGGGGGCTTCACGTTCGTCGGCGGAACGAGCACCGGCCAGACCGTCGCTGACAACTGCGACGTGCGCACGCGCCTGCCAGAGCTTTCGACGACAACGACAGGCACGAGTGCGTTCGGCGGCGGCCTGACAGGCTCGGCCGTCACACCTGTCAGCCCGTACTGTCACGTCGCATACGGCGTGCTCACGCAGGCTCGAGGCCTTGCCTCCTACCTCGTTCCGAAGCTCGATGTCCAGGTGGCGGCGACGTTCCAGAGCAAGCCCGGTGCGCTGCTGGCCGCGAACTACGCGGCGCCGAATTCAGTCGTAGCGCCATCGCTGGGACGGAATCTCTCAGGCAACGCAGCCAATGTCACCATCAACCTGGTCGAGCCCGGTTCGTTGTACGGCGATCGCATCACCCAGCTCGACCTTCGGTTCGCGAAGGTCTTCACGTCCGGCCGCTCTCGAACCACTGTTGGCGTTGATATCTACAACGTCATAAACTCGAGCGCCGTGTTGACGTACAACAACAGCTTCGTGCCGGGTGGGCCGTGGCTGCAGCCGCTGATGGTCCTGACACCGCGTCTGGTCAAGATCACGGGCGCGTTCGACTGGTAGGGTGGGTGATGCCAGCTCGGAGGCTGCGCTCCTCCTTCCAGCCAGGGGTATTAGCGGGCATCGTCGTTGTGGCGCAAATCGCCGCAACGAGTCTCGTCTACGCCCAAAGTGAACCCAAGCAGGTCCTCGTCCTGTATTCGACGAGGCCGGATGCCCAGCTTTCCATCATCGGCGAGAGCAAGTTGCGGCGGAGTCTCGGTGAGGCTCTCGCACAGGACCTCACGTACTACTCCGAGTTCATCGATGTCACGACGGTTCCTGAGCACGCTTCTGAGGCCTTCCGCGAATTCCTGCGCCTGAAGTACCAGAGCGCCCGATTCGACCTCGTTGTCGCGATACAGGACGTGGCCATCGATTTCGTCAGCCGCTACCGCGACACACTGTTTCGCGACACACCTGCAGTGTTCCTGACGAACGATCGGGCAACCGCGCGCCTTCCGAATTCGACCGGGTTGATCCACGAGCGCAACTTCGCGGCGACGGTTGCGTTCCTTCGTCAGCTGCAGCCCGACCTACGACAGGTCTTCATCGTCCTGGGCGCCGACCCTGCCGAGCAGCAGGAAAAGGATGCAGTCGTTCGAGAGTTGCAGGCGTTTGAGCCAGACCTGACCTTCACTTACTTGTCGGGACTTGCGACAGCGGACCTCGAGGCGCGCTTGTCGAACCTTCCCGAGCACTCAGCCGTTTACTACCTCTTCGTCACCCAGGACGGCGCCGGTCAGAAGTTCCATCCGCTCGAATATCTCGCCCGGGTTGTCGCAGCGGCCAACGCGCCAACCTACTCCTGGGTGGATTCCGCGATGGATCGCGGCATCGTCGGCGGCAGCCTATACAGTCAGACGCGCGCGATAGAGCGCATCGGCGAACTCGCGCAGCGCGTGCTCCGCGGCGAACCAGCCGACAGCATTCCGATAGCCGCTCTCAGCCTGAATACGAACATGGTTGACTGGCGCCAGTTGCGGCGGTGGGGCATCAGCGAAGCGCGAGTCCCCGCCGGGGCTTCCGTCCTGTTCCGACAGCCCACGGTATTCGAAGAATACGGCCGCTACATTATCGGCACAATCTGCCTGATCGCGGCTGAATCCGCACTCATCGGCGGCCTGGTGATCCAGAGAAGGCGCCGACGCCGGGCCGAAGAGTCGCTCCGCGAGAGCGAGCAGCATTTCCGGATGATGGCGGACACGGCACCTGTGATGGTGTGGCGAAGTGGCCCCGACAAGCTGCGTGAGTTTGTCAGCAAGCCGTGGCTCGTATTCCGTGGGCGCACCCTCGAGGAGGAGCGCGGGACCGGCTGGATTGAAGGGGTGCATCCGGAGGATCGCGGCTACTGCACCACCACGAGAAACGACGCGTTTGCGAGGCGCGAGCCGTTTCAGATGGAGTACCGGCTGCGAAGGGCGGACGGAGAATACAGGTGGATGCTCGATACCGGCGTGCCGCGTCAACTACCCGACGGGACCTTCAACGGGTACATCGGCTCGTGTATCGACATCACGGACCGGAAGGCGATGGAGGAGGTGCTGCAGGCGAACGAGGCGAAGCTGCGTTCGAGGAACGACGAGATTCGAGACCTCGCTGGCCGATTGATTACGGCGCAAGAGCAGGAGCGCTCACGGATCGCGCGTGAGCTGCACGACGATATCGGCCAGCAGATTGCCCTCCTCACAATAGAGCTCGCTCTGTTGTCCAGGGCCGGTCAGGACCAAGCTGTCAGCCTGACCGGAGAAGCATCGAGGCGCGTGCAGGGTCTCGCCAGAAGCGTGCATGATCTCTCGCACCGCCTGCATCCAACCAGGCTGCGGCTACTCGGTCTGGTATCCGCCTTGGAGGCACTTCGAGACGAATTTTCGAAATCCGGAATCGAAATCGGATTCACGCATAAGGACATTCCGTCGAAGCTGCCTGCTGATGTCACCTTGTGTCTCTTCCGAATCGTGCAGGAAGGGCTGCAGAATGCGCTGAAGCATAGCGGGGCGCACCAGGTGTTGGTGTACTTGAGCGGCGGAACCGGCATGCTGTCCCTGAGGATCCTCGACGACGGCCTGGGGTTTGACGTCGATCTGGCCTTTGGGAAAGGGCTGGGCCTCCTCAGCATGCATGAACGCCTGGAAGCGATTGGAGGGGCGCTCGAGATTTCGTCCAAGGCAGGCGTCGGAACCGAGCTGAAGGTCACAGTGCCTCTCGGCGGGGTTCAGACAAGATGCGTGACGGCGCCGAGGGTTCTTCTCGTTGACGACAACGATGACATGCTCGCTCGTGCCGGCGAGGTGCTGACACCCGCGTGCGTGGTTGCAGGGAAAGCACGCAACGGGAAGGCGGCCCTCGAGGCGGCGGAGGCTTTGCGACCTGATGTGATCGTGCTGGACATTTCAATGCCAGACATGACGGGCTTCGAGGTTGCGGCGCATCTTCGCCAAACCAGTTCGGCGGCAGCCATCGTGTTTCTCAGTGTTCACGAGGGCGACGAGTACCTGCTGGCTGCAAGGGCTGCCGGTGCAGTCGGTTATGTCGTCAAATCACGGCTGGCGTCCGACCTGTTGCCAGCAGTGCACGACGCACAAGTGCGACGCCGGCTCGACTCCGTGATCCACTGATGATTCGCCTTCTGCGCATGTGGAGGCAATCCGCATTGGACGATTCGGCGCGCCTAGGTCAGACAACATATATAAAAAAAAAGAAGTGAGAGGTTACCCGAGCAGAGTGGGCTTGTACGGAGCCGCACCAGGGCATCCTGGGTGAATGGCGAGACGGCCGACTTCTCAGCCGCAGGCAGCAGACGTGCGCATAGTTCACAACTGAGCTCCAGGCGCTCGAGTTGAAGGCCGTGCGCCTCATGAAAGGCTGCTACATCGCCGCTTGCGGTCGGTAAGCGGAACGGTCGCTGAGTTCGTCCCTCCCGGCCGAGGTCGTCGTGGGCCCCCTGAACCTTGAAATCGTATGCCACCTGACTGCCGGCCTCGAGTGTGCCGGCGAGGAGTGACAGGAATCTGCCGAACGACACATCGTCGATGTAAGGGCTGACGCCTTCCATCAGCACGAGAGTCCTCCCGGGCTGGTTCTCGAGCCAGTACGCCAGATCCGGCCACGTGTCCGCGTTCAAGTCGATCTGCAGATACTCAACGTGCTGCGCGTCCTGCCATCGCTTCACAATTCTTTGTTTCGCACGTATGGCTTCGGCTCTGTCGCACTCGAGTACTCTGACGCCGCGATGCTTGAAAAGATGGCTGAATCTGTACGCTCTCGTATCCGTGCCGCAGCCGACGTTGACGATTGATCGCACGCCGTCGGCGACGGCGTCGCTCAACACCTGATCGTAGTACTTCGTCCTCGCGACCAGGTAGTAGTAGAAGGGGTTCTCCCTCAGTTTGGACACGTCTTCCTGACTGGCCCACGCCAATCGACACCGCTCGAGGAACGGAATGAAGTGGCGCACCAGCCTGTCCGGGTTGCGGCACTCCGGAAGCTCGTGAACGGACTGGATGTACCGGAGCCGTGCCACGAACATCAAGTTGCTCGATTCGGGCAGTGTCACCGAAGCACCAGACTATTGCGAGACCGCTTGCAGGATCGGCCACAGCCCCGCGGCGAACGCAGGCCAGTTGAGCCGGGCTTCGTAATCCCGGCGTGCACGCCACGCCATCGCGTGATACTGATCGGCAGGGAACGTCATCTCCAACAACTTCCCGGCGTAAGCGGTGGCGTCGGCTTCGGGCGCCAATGTCCAACCAGTGCTGCCGTCTTCGACGATCGACGGAATACCGCCGACGGCCGTCGTCAAACTCGGCATCGCCCAGGCGGATGCCTCGCAGAAAGACATCCCGTAGGCCTCTGCACGCGACGGTGTGAAGAACACCCGCCGCACTCTCGACCGCGATTCGTGCCAAAGGCCGAGGTAGCCGCGCCGAGCCTGACGCTCACCGTCTGTTAAATCTCACGGTGGTCCGAGCGCGGCCAGGAGCTCGTCGACGTCGACCGGCTTGATCAGATGCCGGTCCATTCCAGCTGCCCGGACTCTTTCGCTGGCGTCGTGACCGTAGCCGGTCAACGCGATGATCCGTGTCGTTGCGAGATCTGGCAGCGACCGGAGATGGCGAGCCACGGCGTAACCATCCATGCGCGGCAGCCCGATGTCCAGCAGGATGACGTCGGGACGAAGTTGCCGGGCCATGTCGATTCCCGTCTTCCCGTCGTACGCAATGGTGACCGCGTAGCCCATGATGCGAAGGAGCCGGTTCAAGGCATTCGTGGCGTCCACGTTGTCGTCGATGACAAGGACGTGCAGCGTAGAGGCACTATCCAACGGCGGCGCATGCCGTGTCGGGATGGCATCGCGGCGCGCCGGCAATGCGGTCGTCCTCGGCAGCCTGATTCGGAACTCGCTGCCGCGACCCTCGCCGCCGCTCGAAGCAGACAACGCACCGGCGTGCAGGTCGACCAACCAGCGCGCGAGCGTGAGGCCGACGCCAAGGCCACCGTGTTCCCGGTCGGGCGACGCGTCGCTCCGCCAGAACAGGTCGAAGATTCGCGGCAGCCGCTCCTCGGAGATGCCAACGCCGCTGTCGCGCACGCAAATCTCGACCGTCCCGTCGAATTGACGGGCGTCGAGATAAATGTCCCCGCCGGGTGCGGTGAACTTGGCCGCGTTGCTGACGACGTTGGTCAGCGCCTGCGAGAGCCTGATGCGATCACCATGAACCATGAGCGGATCGGAGGGAAGCTCTGTGGTCACTCGATGCTTCCGGGCAGCGAACAGTTGGCGGCAGCTCTCCAGCGCGTCGGCCACAACCTCGCGGACGTCCACCGGTTCACGACGAAGCGCGATCTGGCCAGTGGTCAACCGCGAGACGTCCAGCAGGTCGTCTACGAGCCGGACCAGGTGCGCGAGCTGCCGTTCCATGGTCTCACGCATGTCCTTCCAGGTTTGGAGATCACCACCAGCCCTGGCCTGCACATCAAGGGCGTGACGGATCGGCGCGAGTGGATTCCGCAGCTCGTGCGCGAGCAACGCCAGGAACTCGTCCTTGCGACGGTCGGACTCGCGCAGCGCCAATTCGGCTCGCCGCCTGCCGTCCACGTCCACAACGGATCCGTACCAACGCGTGATCGTGCCACTGGTGTCGCGTTTGGGCAGCGCGCGAGCCAGATGCCAGCGATATGTGCCGTCCGCCCGACGGAGTCGATACTCGGCTTCGAACGGCGTCCCCGTTCTGCGCGCGTGAGCCCATGGGTCCAGCGTCTGCGCGACGTCTTCGGGATGCAGGTATGCCAAATAGCCGCGGCCCAGAAGCGAGTCGAGAGACGTGCCGCAGTACTCGGCGGCGCGGGGCGATACGTAATCGAGCAGGCCATCGGGTCCGGCTGTCCACAGCACCACCGGCCCGGACTCGCTGATGAACCGGATTTCCTCCTCGCGCTGTCGGAGTTGCGCTTCCACGTTGCTCCGCTCGAGCTCGGCGGCCGCCCGGCCGGCGACCAGTTCGAGAATCCTGCACGGTGACCTCAAGGCGTCGAGCGGGCCGTCGTGCATGATCGAGAGCAGGCCTTTCGCCCGGCCATCCATGCCCCGGAGCGGAGTGGCGGCGTAGCTGACAACGCCAAGGTCCGACAGCATCCGATCATCCGGAAACCGGTCGGCAACGCCGGTCGGATAGAAACATGCAACGCCGGTTAACACCTCGGCGCACGGCGTGCCGGCGAGGTCTGTACTCTATTTGCGGTGTCAGTGCTCCGTCCGTCCACCCGGCGACAACCTGCGCGTGGTGGGGCAAATTCGGGTGGAGCCTGTTGAGGTAGACCCACCGTACTGACAGCACGTCAGCGAGCCCGCTGACCAGCCCCTGAAAGTAGGCGTCGCCTGTACCGTTTGTCCGTTCGGCGAGACGGAACAGAGCGTCTGCAATCCACTCTTGCTCGAGAGAAATCGCCACTTCGGACCCCCCGGAGATCGATCGCGCGTGTGGCCGCGCCTCTACTGGAAGGACGCCTGCTCGCCTGCGATCGCTCGCCTGACCTGTTCCGGATCAGGCGCGGCGATCGCATATACCGGTAATGTGAAATAGAAAATGCTGCCCGCGCCAAGCTGACTCCGGGCGCCGATTCTCCCACCATGCGCCTCGACGATGCCCTTGGCGACCGCCAGGCCGAGGCCGACGCCACCCCCGTCGCGACGGTCGGCGCGCCAGAAGCGATCGAACACCTTCGTGAGGTCGTCGTCAGCAATCCCGGCGCCGGTATCCGCTACGTTGACGCGGATGACGTCATCCTGCCATTCGGCGGAAACTGTGATTGCGCCGCCCGCTGGCACGAACTTCAGGGCGTTGCCGACCAGGTTCTGCAGTACCTGCAGCACACGATGTCGGTCGCCGGCAACCGGCGGCAGGTCTTCGGCGACGCTGCATTCGAGCCGCACACCTTTGGCCTCGGCCTGTGGCTGGAACAGCGTGCAGGCTTCCTTCACGAGCGCCATCAAGCTGATTCTGTCCTGGCGGATCGACAGCTGGCCGGCCTCTATCCGAGAAAGATCCAGCAGATCCTGGACGAGCCGGCGCATTTGCGTACTGGCGAGTGAGATGCGCCTGACGCTTTCCGCCTTGTCGTCGTCCACAGACTCGAACAGCAACGTTGCGGCGGCAGCGGTGATCGTCTGCAGCGGATCACGGAGATCATGAGACACGATGGCGATCATGTCATCCCGGGCGCGAATGGCGGACCTGGCCTCAGCGTAGAGTCGCGCGTTATCGACGAGGAGCGCGGCGCGGCGGGCCAGTTCGATCGCCATCTTGAGGTCCTCGGCTCCGAACCGGCGGCCTGAGTCGTCTGTTGCGGCCAGGGTGAGCGCCCCGAGCGTCCGCCCGCGCGCGTTGAGCGGGACGATCATGATCGAGCGCGTCCCGAGCGCCTGGAGCGCGGCGTAGTGGGGCGCGTCGGACCCGGGCACCTCGACCGGGGGGATCGAAACCTGAGTCGCCAGGTACGGCTCGCCGCGACGAATCACCATGCCGCAACCGGAGTGGTCCTCAATGGACGCACGGCTGGCGCGTGCCAAGGCCGCGACCAGCGGCGTTTTTGCAGGATCGGCATGAGCGAACCCGAGCGGCTGGATCGACCCTTCGTCGGCGATGTACGCGAGGCAGTAATCGGCGAAGGCAGGTACGACATGTACCGCGAGCTGCTCGAGCGCCTCGTTCGGAGCGAGGGCGACTGCAAGGCGGTCGCTGACCTCGGCCAACGTTTCGAGTTGTCCCGCCAGTTGCGCCCGGGCTTCTTCTTTGCGCTTGCGTTCGGTGGTATCGCGGCAGATGCCGATCATGCGCGCCGGCCGCCCGTTGCCATCGACGAGCACGCGCCCCCTTGCTGCGAGCCAGCGGCATTCACCGTCCGCAAGCACGATGCGATATTCGATCTCGTAGTTGCCGTCGGGCGCCGCAAGCACCGCGGCGATCGCGCGCTCGAGCCGTTCGGCGTCGGCAGGGTGCACGTCCTGGCGAAAGGCGTCCACAGTGCCGCTGAACGAGCCGGGCGCGAGTCCGTGCAGGGACTCCAGCTCCGGCGACCAGTCTACGCGGCCACTTGCGATGTCCCATTCCCAGGTGCCCATGCGGCCTGCGCCGAGCGCCAGATGGAGCCGGTTTTCGCTCGCGTGCCGCTGCGCTGCCTCGGTTTCGGCATGCCTTCGGAGTTCTCGTTCCGCGAACAGCCGCGCGTCGAGCGCCGAGGCGATCCGATGATGCTCGAGCGCAAACGCAACGTGATCCGCTACCTGCTGCGCCGTCGAGACCTCTGCTTCGGAAAAAGCGTGCGGGGCGGGGTAGTACAGCATGAACTTCCCGAGCAGCTTCCGTCCGAACTGCAGCGGAATGCCCGCGAGCGCGCCTATCCCCTCACGCCTGAGCGCCGGCAGGTATGCCGCTAGCGAGGACTCCCGCTCGATGTCGGGAACGAGCCAGGGTGTTGCGGCGGGATCGTCCGGCGCCCATGGAGAGTGACCATCGACGGCGCTCCTGTACCCCGTGCTCAGGTCCGACCACGCGACGAAGCGCATCGTGCGGCTGCTGTCGAGTACCAGAAGCGACGCGCGCTCGACGTCGAGGCCTTCCCGCACGCAGCGGAGCGCGGTGCGATAGACGACGTCCAGAGAGGCGGCATCGGCCGCCTGACCGATGAGCGCACGAATGGCGTTCCTTGAAATCATCGAGTTCCGCTAGTGGTCGGAGTGGATTCGTACGATGATCTGTCGAAGGCTGAGCTGCGATCGCACCGGATTCAGGTTGTATCACAAAGCCTGTTCGGCGAAATAGCCGGCAAGGAATTGCGTCACCAATACGCTCTGATCGACTTCCGCCGCGACGGATTCCAGATTTCACCGCACTTGTTGCAGCGCCAGTAGGTCGCTTCGGTTACCGACTTGCTTGTCGTCGCGACCTGGTCCGATCGACAGGCAGGACACGTCGGCTTCGAAGGCGGACTCTGATCGTCGCGAAGCGATACCGGATTCATGGCACTGCGCCTGGTTCTGGCGGGCTATGACCGTTCCTGTTCTTCAGCACGCACAACGCAACCGGCTGCCACTTCCATTTGCGCCATCGTTGCTGCGTTGTGGTCGCCCTCGAGGCGCGGCGTGCAACCGGCGAGCAGCTGCTTTGCACGAAGCGCCGCCAGAGTGACGAACTCGTAGGCGTTGATGCGCACGGGACGAGACACCATGACGCCTCTACGCGCCGAACGGTGGAACGCGTGGTTCGCGACGGCTGGTCCAGCCGCGCGGGTTCGCCGTGGACGGCGGAGTCAGGAATGTTGGATCGGTCGAATTCGTTGATTTCAACGGGTTCCTCCAGGAAGGCCATGGTGAGGAACCCGCGGAGTGCGGGAGACTCAGAATAGCTGTAAGTACGTTACCACGTTACGCGCCGGACGAGTCACGTTACGCGCCGGACGAGTCACGAATTCGGGGCCCTGCTCTTCTGGTTGTCGGGTAGAGAAGACGTGTGCCGTCAGTGCACGGCGTGCAATGGCTCAGCGAACGGGCGGTACCGCAGGAACAAATGGAACGAGACGGGCGTGCCGTAGTTTTCTGCCAGGTTGGGTGGGACGCGATACACCGACACGTCGCCACCAATCCCAACCCGGCCTGCCCGGGATTGGATCCACTCTGGGGTTCTCGTGAGATGAGCGCCGCTGAACTGGGCGTCCCACCCACGTCGTCTCCACGAAAGGCGCCCCGAATACGAATCGAGTGCACCGAGGTCGATGTCCTTCCGATTCTCGTCGGGCTCTGCTCCACGAAACCACGATCCTTCGAGCATGATCCCGAATCGTTCGACACCACCGGTGACGACGCCGTGTGTGATGTGGGTCGCATCGAACTGATGATGGCCGAGCGGCGCCGACGGATTTTCAGCGGCGGAAGGCCGGTGCATGAACACGGCGGGGCCGATCGCGGGTGCTCCTACGGGCGCCACCTCCGCAAAGACGCGGGCGGACGCTACCGGCCGCGTCCATCGCACACCCAGACCCATGAACAGATCAAGTCACAAGTCACAATCAACGAATCGTTATGCTGCCCGTCAGGAGCTGCGTCGCTTCGGACAACTCATCGTGATAGCCGCACGTCCTGGGCTCGCGAAACGGGGCGGTGGCTTTCACTTGCCCGGGCACCAGAAGCCCGACCTCATTGATGCCTGGACAGTCGGTGTGTGTGTCGACGGGATTGGACGCAATCGAGTGCGACCGGTCGTCGAAGTTCTGGAACCTGACACGGCCGCCGACAGCAACAACAACGCTGGGCGGCTCGAAACCTCGTGCCGTGACATTCACAATCGGCTCGGACCGGGCGGGGTCTGGTGCCGTCGCTGGTGCGTTGCCGCCGCTACAGCACGTCACGAACAGCAGAATCAAGAAGACGGCCGCCCGTTGCCGCAGCACGACGCCGAGATGATAGCAGCACGGCGCCGAGGCGCGGCAGTACGGGGCAATGATAGCGCCCGACTAAAAACGCATTTTCACCGACGCGGAGAGGAGGCGTGGAATCGAGTACCTGCCCCTGCACCATCGTGCTCTCCTTCGACAGCACATACACTTTGTTCGACAGGTTCTCGATGCTGACCTGTACGGACAGGCGAGGTCTGGACGCGTCGGAAGCGGCGTTCCAGCCAATTGAGAGATTTTGCGTGAAGTGCGAGGGGCAGCGTGTCCCACAAAACCCAGGGCCGGTTGCGTGTTCGTGCGTTTCGCGTTCCTCATGCGCATCGTCGCCGCCATGTCCGCCAGGAGTGCCGCTCCCGTATTCCAACGCCACGCCGCCCCATAGCCTCGTTCGGGCGTCGTAATAGTTCAGGCCCGATGTGAGCGTATGGGTCTGGTCCATCGGCGCCAGAAATCTACTCGTTTCGGTGAGGTGAGCGGCTTCGGTCGTGAACCCGGCGATGATGGGGTTGTAGAACCAGACGCGCCCGACGGCGTAGTTCAGATATCCAGACAAGCCGGTAGCCACAATCCGTGGAACGTCCGCTTTGATCTCCAGCCCGTACGCCTTTCCTTTGTCGAAGGTCGCGTAGGTGTAGAACCTGGAATCGGGGAACAGTGAGGTGTGTGCAGGGTCGTTGCTCAGGCGATAGTAGCTGGTGACGCCGAGCGTCATCGTGCGGGCGAGCGACTGCGTCACGCCCAGCTCGAACTGATTTTCCTTGATGGCGCGCACGGGCGGAAGGGGCCGGCCAATTTCGGACACGAGGTTTGTCAGACCAGCACTGCCCGCGAGTACGTTTTCGATCGGCGGCGGGACAAAGAAGTGATTGTACGAGCCAAAGACCATTGTTCCAGACGCAAACCGGTACGCGACGTTCACACGAGGGCTGATGTGAGACTCTGAAATCGCGAGCCTGTACCGGTCAAACCGCATACCGAAATCGACGGTCAGATCCGGAGTCACCTGCATCTTGTCCTGCACGTAGAGGCTGGCCTGTCCACCGGTCTTCCTGCCGCTGAATACGACCGGTCGTGGAATGCCGGCGCCAAGATTTGGACCGCGAAGGTGCACATGACTTTCGTTCACCGCCGGCAAATGCGTGAAATCTATCCATGGCTGGCTGAGGTAGAACAAGTCCTCTCGAGGACGCAGCAGCGCGAGGTCGATTCCGCCCTTCACGACGTGTCGACCGTACAGACGTGTCAGGTCGCTCTTGACGCCAAAAGTATCCAGCGTCCGTTCGGCCTCCGTCCGAGCACCATACGGGTCGATGCTCTCAGGAAACTGACGAACGCTTGACCGCCTCTGGTAGAAGGTCGTTTGTATGACCGCTGCCGAGGACCGAACGCTGTCCCACGACAAAATCACACTCTCCGAACGCGTGCGCTGAAGATTCTTGAATTGGGGACGCAACACCTCGTCACGCTCGTCCATCGGCAAATCGAAATTGACGCCGTCGCCCATCACCACCAGCTTGAGCTGATTACCTTCCGTGGCTCGAAAATCGAGGCGGCCAAAGAGGTCGAGCGCGGTGTCAGTAACCCATTCGTTCGGATAAGATTCAGGGCGAATGGCGAAATCCACCAAGAGATCGAAAACACGACGAGATGTGCGGCCCCCGGCCGATACACACAAACTCCGGCCAGGGCCCAACTGGCCGCTCCTGGCGGTGAGCAGCCTGGGCATCGCACTGACGGGGTACTTGTCGTGGGCTGCCTTGAGTGGCGGCACCGTGCAGGGATGTTCCGCCGGCGGGGGCTGCGACATCGTTCTGACGAGTCGCTGGGCAAGCCTTTTCGGTCTGCCGACGGCACTTTGGGGGCTGTTGGCGTACACCGGCCTCGCGGCCATCGCATTCGTCCGGCGAACAGACAAGCAGTGGTCCTATGCCTGGACTGCCGCACTGTTCGGCGCCTCCTACAGCGTTTACCTGACGGTGGTGTCCTTGACGATTCTCGAGTCGGCGTGTCCCTACTGCCTCACGTCGCTCGGACTCATGCTCGCGACGCTCGCGCTCGTCGTGGTTCAACGCCCGGTCGAGACGGCACACCGCTCGTGGCTGGGTTTAGTCGGCGGTCGCGGCGTGCTCGCAGCCCTGGTCATCCTGCTGCTCCACGCGAACTACGTCGCTCCACAGGCCGAGCCCGCCGGGCCGGAAGACCCGAAGATCCGTGCGCTGGCCGAGCACCTGACCGAAGCAGGTGCGTTGTTCTACGGCGCGTCCTGGTGTCCGCATTGTCAGGAACAGAAGCTGCTGTTCGGCGCGTCGGCAAGCCGCCTTCCGTACATCGAATGCAGCCCCGCTGGACCCAATACCCCGCAGGCGCCGTCGTGCAACAGGGCCGGCGTGCAGAGCTATCCAACATGGGTCATTGACGGCCGCGGCTTCGCGGGGCAGGTGTTGAGCCTGGCCGAACTTGCCGATATATCGCGGTTTCCAGGCGGGGCGAACTTCAACTAGCCAAGGGTGCTGCCCTTGCGAGGCACAGGCCGCGCTTCGCGGTTGTGTAGGCTGTGGTAAGTTACGTGCCCACTCGGGTAAAACTGAGGGTCACCCGAGTACCGAAACTGCGGAAACTCGAGGACAAAGATATGCGAATCGCTTCTTCGATGGCCGCACTGTGCGTGCTGCTTTTGGCACAGCCGCTCCTGGCGCAGGGTTGGACGGAGTACGAGAATCGAGTCGATCGTTTCATGGTGCCTGCACCTGGCGAACCGAAGGTTGAAACGATCACCTGGGACTCCGAGTACGGCGCGAAGTTTCCCGGCCGTGTCTACAGGTGGGAACAGGGCCGGGCGCGCTACTCACTCACAGTCGTCGACTACTCCGATGCCGAGCGGATTCATTCGGAGCTGGGGCACATCGCGTATCAGGGAGGCCCGGGGTACTGGACGATCGACATCATGGCGTCGATCGACTACGCCGCCATGCTTTATCGTCAGAAGCCGGGCGTCAAGGTGACCTACGATGCATGGCATTACATCGAGCGCGTCACAGGGCATGAGCTGCAGCTGACCAATTCAGACGAGTCGCGCTCGTACGTAGGCATCTATCTGCATGAGAATCGGTTGTACGTTCTCGACGCAACCGCGGGCAGAGACGAGGCGCCGCCAATCATCTTCCAGCAGTCGTTCGGGTTCCTCGATACAGAAGGGAAGCCGGTCCAGTACCGCGAGTTCTACTTCAATCGTCTCCCCCCGCCACGGCTCAAACGGCCATAACGAATTTACTCTTCCCACACTCGACACAGCTCGACGATCACCGCAACGGCCCTGTCCATATCCTGCGCGGACACCCACTCCAGCCGCGAGTGGAAGTTGTGTTCGCCGGCGAAGAGATTCGGCGTCGGCAGGCCCATGAATGAAAGCCAAGCGCCATCGGTGCCTCCGCGGATCGGCTTCAGACGTACCTTGAGCCCCGCACGCTCGATCGCCTGCCGGGCGCGGTCCGCGACCTCCGGATGACGTTGGAGCACCTCGCGCATATTGCGGTACTGCTCTTCGACTGTGATCGTGACAGCCGAGCCGGGATGATCGGCGACGGTCGAGTGCGCCAGCGCGTCGAGCCGCCGCTCGCGACCGCGGAGCCGATCCTCATCGAAATCACGGATGAGCACCTTCACCGACGTGCGGTCCACTCGCGCGTCCACGACGAATGGGTGCGCGAACCCTTCGTACTCCTCGGTCGTCTCCGGGGCTTCGCCCGGAGGAAGTCGTGTGAGGAAGTCGGCAGCGACCTTGATCGCATTGACCATGCGCTTCTTCGCGAAGCCCGGATGGGTATTGAACCCCTGGAACGTGAAGGTCATCGAGTCGGCGGAGAAGTTCTCGACCTCGAGCTCGCCGCGGCTGCCGCCGTCCAGCGTATACGCGCAACAGGCACCGAAACGGGTAACGTCGAAGTGCACCGTGCCGCGTCCGATCTCCTCGTCAGGCGTAAACGCAATCCGCACCGCCCCGTGCGCGATTTCCGGATGTGCCATCAGGTATTCCGCCGCGGCCATGATCTCGGCGACACCTGCCTTGTCGTCCGCGCCGAGTAGCGTCAGTCCGGAAGCGGTGACGATGTCCTCGCCGATGCAGGCGGCAAGCGGCGGGTTGTCCTCCAGTCGCAGGACCGACGCAGGGTCGTCCGGAAGAACGACGTCACGTCCGTCGTACTGCCGATGCACAATCGGCTTCACGTTGTCGCCAGGCATTTCGGGCGACGAGTCGACATGAGCAATGAAGCCGATGGTCGGGACGCCGGGGCGGCTCGTCGTCGCCGGCACGGTCGCCATCAGCACGCCGTGTTCGTTGATGCTCGCATCCGCGACGCCCAAGGCCTGCAACTCGGACCGAAGCAGATTCAGCAGCACGAGTTGGCCGGGCGTGCTTGGCGAAGTAGACGACCGATCGTCAGAACGCGTGTCGATTTGGACGTATCGAAGAAATCGCTCGAGAGCTGATGTCCGCATGCTCTCGTTATATTCTCAGCCGATAGCTTCCTGATGACCAACAACGAGCTGCCCGCTACCAAGTTGCCAGTCATCGATGTATCTCTACTGGTTACCGGAAGAGGGGACCGTTCGGTCGTCGCGTCCGAAATAGCGCAGGCGTGCCGCGATTCCGGTTTCTTCTATATCGTCGGTCACGGAGTGGACGAGGAGTTGCAGCGCCGGCTCGAGAACGCGAGCCGCCGGTTCTTTGCCCAGGATCTCGAAGCGAAGATGGAAATCGCCATGTCGCGCGGCGGTCGTGCGTGGCGTGGCTATTTCCCGGTCGGAGCAGAGCTCACTTCGGGCAAGGCCGACCTGAAGGAAGGAATCTATTTCGGCGCCGAGCTGCCGCCGGATCATCCGCGCGTCAAGGACGGCACGCCGCTGCACGGCGCGAACCTGTTTCCCCAGAGTGTGCCGGAGTTGCGCGAAGTGGTGCTCGGGTACATCGATGCGATGACGCGGCTCGGTCATGCGCTGATGAAGGGAATCGCCTCGAGCCTGGGGCTCGAGGCGGCTTACTTCGCCGATCGCTACACCTGGGAGCCGCTCACCTTGTTTCGGATCTTCAACTATCCAGGTAATCCGGCATTGCCGGACGATGAGCCGCGTTGGGGTGTCGGTGAGCACACCGACTATGGGCTGCTCACCATCCTCAAACAGGACGACACGGGCGGGTTGCAGGTGAAGTCACGCGGCGGCTGGACAGCAGCGCCCCCGATTCCCGGCGCGTTTCTCTGCAACATCGGCGACATGCTCGACCGCATGACCGGGGGCCAATACAAATCGACACCTCACCGCGTGCAAAACGTCACGCGACGCGATCGGCTGTCGTTCCCGTTTTTCTTCGACCCGAACTTCGACGCTCAAATCAAGCCGATCGTCATGACCGGCGCGGCGCTCGCGGCTGACGATCGTGCGGACCGCTGGGACCGCGCCAGCGTCCATGATTTCGAAGGTACCTACGGCGACTACATTCTCGCCAAGGTGTCGAAAGTGTTTCCGCAGCTCCGTCGCACGGTGCTGAATGAGGCTGCCGGTTCTGATCCGCAGACCGACGCTCTCAACGGCCGGCGATCTTGAACGTGTAGAGGCGGCTATCGCGTAGGATACGCCCACTCCTTTACGAAGGTCACGGCCATGTCTACCACCGAGATCATCCCAGGCGTGTTGTGGCAGTTGAGTCTGCGGATCGTCAATGTCTTTGTGCTGAACGATGGCCACGAATTGACGGTGATCGACACCGGAACGCCCGGAAGTGAAGGGACGATCGCGAAAGGCATCGAAGGCATCGGCCGAAAGCCGACCAGCGCCGGCGCCCAGACGCGTCGAATCAGCCGCCGTCGAAGTAGAGCTGGCGGATGGATCGCAGCTTGGGGGCCTGCAGGCGGTCCATGCCCCGGGCCACTGCGCCGGACAAGTGGCGTTGCTCTGGCCGTCGCATCGCGTCTTGTTCGTGGGTGACGCCGCGGCAAACATGATGGGATTAGGCCTGAGTCTGGGGTATGAAGACCTCGAGCTTGGGAAACGCAGCCTCGCGCGCCTTGCGACGCTCGACTTCGAGGTTGCGTGCTTCGGCCACGGTGCCCCGATCAAGCGCGGCGCCTCCGCCCGGTTTCAAGAGCTGTGGGGCAGGCCGGCGCACACCTGATCGTTCGCGGAAGGTTTCCCTCGTCACCCCCACCCTGCGCCTAACGCCAGCCCACCCCGATCTCGTCCTCGCGCTCTCGCGGCTCTTCGCGTTCCGCAGGCTTGCGCTTCGGTTTGGGATAGAGGAATTCGTGTCCCGTTGACCAGGGTAGGTACCACGCCTTGATTCGGGGCAGCGCGTCCTCGCCCGTCAGTTCGAACTTGATGCGTTCGCGGCTTTCGTCCCCGGTCCCGTAGCTCGGGATCGTGAAGAACGTCGCATAGACCTTCGACCGAGTCACGCTCTGCACCTGCACGAGTCTCTCTCCCAGCAGCCTGAATATGTACGGGCCTGCGGGAAGACGAGCGCCCGGAATTTCAACGGGCGTGCTGAAGCTGAGTACGTGTTCCCCCGGTGAGAGTCCGGAGTGTTTGAGGGTTTGAGAGACGTAGACGAGAAACGTCTCCGTCTGCGCAGTCGCGCCTCGCGTCAACCCTGCAAACGCGAGAGCGACGATCAGAAAGATCAGTACGGCGCCGTTCAACTTCATGGGGGGCGATTGTGCAAGGCTGTGTCCCGATGTCTGTCGAGCTGACGCAGGAGAATCTGTGCGGGATTTTTAGAGCGTGCGTGCCGCGATGAGGACGACGCAGCCCGCGAGGGCAGCGACGAATGGCTACGCCGCGGCCCGTGGCGGGCCGCCGCGGAAATAGGCGGCTAGTTCACTTCCGCTCGTACCAGAGAATGCGATCGCCGTCGCCCGAATCCGTATATCCGACTTCGATCTCGCCGGCGAGCGTCAAAGAGGAGGCTGGCAGTTCGTAGAGGAGATTATTTGAAAGCAACAGGCCGCCGCGTCTCAGCATCGCCGCCAGATTGACTGCTGCCAGCGACTGTTCGAACACGTCGTAGTAGACGAGGACGTTCGTTGCGATGATGAGATCACAGTTCTCTCGCTCATTTGTCTGCTCGAGGCGTTGCAGTACCACGTTCAGATCCTGCGCGCTGATAAGCGTTACCACCGCCGGCCGAACTCGCACGGCCCGAATCCGGACACTCCCTGCATTCGAGGGAGGAACAACAGCCGGCGCCACCTCTCCGATCCTGTCTCCCAGCCGTTGCCAGTACGCAACCAGCGGGTCGCTCCAGCGCTCGTCCAGGTTCCGCGGAAGTGACAACATGTATCCGCGCCCGGAACGGGCACGTTGATATGCGACCTGGAGATGATGGTTGACTCTGGAGCTCAGGTCGAAGGTCGTGATGTGAAGATCGCCCGGCGCCGCCAGACCCAGCCGAACCAGAGAATCGATCGTCGCAAACGGCTGGACGTCTGAAGCGGATAGGCATCGTATCCATCTTCCTTGTCGATGAAGTCCAGGCCTGGCCCGACGATCGCCACGCGTCGAATGGGCGCGTCGCGGAACATACCGGCTGACTTGATGCTCGTGAGTGCCTGCTCGATCGCAAAGCCCGGGAATATGGATGTGTCCGATGACAGTCCGCGGTCGCGATACAGCGTCGAGTGCGTGGCCGCCTTTGCCAGTCGGGTCGTCGAGCTGCTTCACCGACGCGATGGCACGTTCGTGCCCCTCGCGCTCGCGAACCACTCGCGCGATGATCTCGCCAAGGTAGAGTCTCGCCTTGCTCTTACCTGCTGGCGTAGCGGCATCCACGCCTGTCCGCTCGACGACGTCACGAACGAACTGCAGACGTTCGTTGTCGCCAGGGGACGCCACACCGGCCACCAGGTCATCGAGCCGTTGTTGAACCACCGCGGCCTCTTTCGCATCGCCCAGGGACGCCACGACGTCTGTCACGCGTGTGCTGCCGTGAACGTTGTTCCCAGGAGGAGGAAGTTGAAGACCGACTCCTCGTCCCCGCGCGCCACACGCGCGCGGATCGTCAGGTCGCGACGTGAAACCCAGCCAGGCCACAGCATGCTCGCGCTCTGCTGACGTCTTCGCCTTCAGGTCCGCCGGCAGAAGGTCCACTCGCAGCGCTTCGATCACCAGCTTCGCGTCACTGTACGGAATGCTGGTTCTCGCCGACGACGGTTCGTCGGCCGTGCGTCCACGCCAGCTGGACATGTCCAGGTGAAGCGCTCGTGATCCGCCCTAATGTGAGTGACACACAACCCGCCAGCGCTTCATGCGGGCAGGCATCCACAAATCAGAACGTGATCCGGAATCCCAGTTGCACCATGCGCGGCTGATACGCGATGCCGATGTTCTGAATCGGCTTTCCGTAGCTCGCGTTGCTTTCCGCGGTCGTGTACGAGCCGTAGTTCGCGTGGTTGAACAGGTTGAACACCTCGACGATGCCGTCCACCCCCGTGCGGCCGCCGAGCCCGAATGCGCCGCATGACCCGCACATCCACCCGGTGCATCGGCATCTCCGACGAAGTTGTTGCGCGGCACGATGGTGCCTGCCTGGGGCCGGCCGTGCGCAGACGCGTACGATCGCCGCCGCCGTACGTCGTCGCGAAGCGCTGGCCGGAGCCGTAGAAATACAGCCCGCTCAACTGCAATCCGCGTGCCCACGTCCCAGATCCCGTTCGCAACCGCGCGATGCCGCTGGTCCGCGTGACGGCCAACGAATACTCGTCCCGAGATCCTCCACCAGCTTGATGAGCGGAGCCGGCGACGTGTTCCCGTCGTTGTAGACCGACGAGCGTGTACGTGCCCGACAGCCTGCCACCGCTGACTGAAGCGCTTCGTGAACGCCGTTTCCAGCGCGTGAAAATTCGACCATCCCTGCGAGCGGTACGCGTTCACCGTGCCCCAGTCGGGGTACACCGCCAGCGCGGCGTCCGTCGAGACGTTGTTCACCCCGGTGGCCGGGTTGTAGGTCAGATTGATGTTCCGCTGGAACAGCTCGCCCCGGCTGGCGTTGTTCACGATAGTCCGCCTCGACGCTCATCGTCCGAGCCGATCTGCCGCTGCAAGCCGATCGACGACTGATAGCTGTAGGGAACCTGCAGCCCCGGCGTGGCGATCTGCGACACGGACTTCCGGAGGCCGGGAATCCGCAAGGCTTCCTCGTACGTCGGCTGCCGCTCTGCCGTTCCACGGGTTCGCGGCAAAGTTCGCTCGGCCGTCGTTCGCGACCTGCGCGTTGATCTCGCCGCCGCCGTAGCGTTCCGTCCACGACGAGACCTGGTCGGAGACGTCCGCGAAGTACTTTCCGCGTTCCGCCGCGAATCACCGTGCGGTCGTTCAGCGCGTAGGCGAAACCGACGCGCGGACCGAATCGATCCTTCTGGATCGTGCGTCCAGCCGCCACCCACGGCCGAATGCCCCGTCTCGTTCGGCGAACTGCCCCTTGCTGATGTCGTAGCGAAGGCCGAGGTTGAGCGTCAGGCGTGGAGGTCATCGCCCAGTCGTCCTGCACCCACGCCGCGCCGATTTCCTTGGGAGTCTCCTGCTTGAACCCGACCGCCGAAATGCCCACCTGAGTAGGTCCTCAACAGCGACGAGAGCGGCGCCAGGTTCCAGGTCGACACGTCCATGATGTTCGGGAACAGCGACTCGAGATTCGCCGGCGGCCTGTTGCTGCCGCCGTCGTAGCGTCCCCATGCAACTGGTGCACTGGAAGGTACGGGCCCCACTGGTGGAGCCATTCACCGCCGATCTTCGCGTGTGTGGCGCCCGCGCGCGTTGAACCACGTCGTGTAGTCGTTCCGGAACGGAGTACTGGACCTGGCCGTTGTTCTGCGGCGCGTTGGCGTGCGCCTGCCCGATCCCGAAGCCGCTGAAGAGTCATGATCGGCGCGCCGTAGCCGACGTACGCCGTCTCGAGGGAAACTCGCGTTGCCGGGGTGATCCGGAAACTTCGCGCTCGGAAGCGCCTCGAACGTGAAGTCGTTGTAGCCGACCTTGAGCTCGTTGACGGCCCGCGTGCCGAGAATCTGCGTCAGCGAACACGAACCACTCGTTGCTCGGGCCGCGCCGACGGACTCGGATGACGACGGCGTCTGCGAGGCGCCGCCCGTGTAGCGCGGGATCGTACTGGGTGTACCGCCGCGACGTGTTGACCGCGCACCATGAGACGGGTCTGCGAGTTGAACTGGACAGTCCACGCGCCCGCCGGCCTTCGGATCCGTGCGCGTGCCGGTCAGGTCCTGGTTGAAGCTCTGGATACGCGCGTCGTGTAGGTTTGCGTCGAGGGCTCGCGCTCGTACTCGTAGCTGCCGAAGAAATGGATCTTGTCCTTCACGATCGGGCCGCCGAACGTCGTGCTGACCTGCTGGTTCGAATAGGGAAGCACGCGATCGACGATGAAGTCGCGCGGCATTCATGCTGTCGTGCCGGAAGTAGCCGGCGGCTGAGCCCGTGAACATGTTGGTTCCCGATTTCGTGACCGCGTTCACCTGCACGCCGCCGAGCGGCCCTGCGTGGCGTCGAACCGGTTCGACACGAACTCGAACTCCGCGATCGAGTCGCGAGCGTAGTGCGGCTGGCCGAAGCCGGTCGCCGAAATCGTGGACGTCACCTGCTGACCGTCGACGTTCAGTTGCGAGGTGCCGACCGACGCTTTCGGCATCAGGTCATCGCTCGCACACCGTGTTGACCCGGCTCCCGCCGCCAGCATCGTCAGATCCAGCCAGTTCCGGCCGTTGATCGGGAGCTCCGAGAGCTGCCGCGGATCGATGTTGCTGCCCTGGCTCGACTGGTCGTCTCGATGAGAGGCGCCGCGCCGGTCACCGTCACGGCCTCCTGCACCGTCGACAGGGTCAGCTGGAGATTCACGACGGTCAGCTGACCGACCAGCACCTCAGGCCAGTCGTGTGCGCTCGCAAACCCTTCCAACTCCGCCACACGGTACCCCCGTGCGCACCGGCAGGAGAAACACGCCGCGTGCATCAGTCACCGCGGCAAAGGTGTTCCCCGTCGTCTCGTGCACCGCGTATGTGCCCGGAGACCCCGCGCATCGTCACTGTACCGGAGGTGCGCGTTTCAACAGGCGACGGGACATCCCTGTTCAAGGCGGGACAATGTTGATGGCGCGTGACAGGACAATGACCGTCGTCAAAAGCGAGATTGTGCTTTCGATCATCATCAACATCTTGGCGCGACGCGTAAGCGGCATGGCATCGGTGGGACTGAAAGCCGTCGCCGTGTTGTATCCCAGATATAAGTAGTCGAGGAACAACGGCCGCCAATCGGGCGGCAGGTCTTCCGGTTTCGCCGGTTGCGGAAAGACCCAATCCGGCTTGACCTTCGAGGCGCTCGCCCGAGCGTAGGGGCCGCCCTGATCGATTTGCCAATACAGCAAAGAGAAGGCGAGAACGTTGGCCACCCAGATCGCGACCGAAGAGGAGAGAAGCGAAAACGCGTTGTTGCCCGACGGATGGAGCGTGATGACGCCGATCATATCTGCGAGCTCTGCGATTGTGTTGGCTACATAGGCTGTGGCGAGCAGAATTATCATCATTCGTTCAATGCCGAGCCACAGTCTGTTCCCTGCAGTGAGGCTGCCCGCGACCATCGGCACAATAGCGGCGAATGCAGCCAAGTAAGAAACCCAAGCCGGCAGGACATGGACGTGGCCAGGTAACGTCGCCAGCAAGAAGATGACTGCAAGTATTACGAGCGCAGGGGGCCAGCGCGACTCGTCACGAATTGTGTGGGCCGGCCCGTTCACGCGTTGAGAGCTTCCCTAGCAGAAATGATCGGCCTGGTCACCCTACCAGCACTCCTTCGCGGGCGATTCGGACCGTCCGGAGGCCAGTCTCCTCGTCGTTCAGCTGTTCGCAATCCTCCAGTTCGGCCGCGGGTATTACGCCCGAAGTTCGGGGGTCTGGGAGTTCGACTTGGAGAACGACAGTTACGTGGTTCCCTTTGGCGTCGGGGTGGGCAAGGTGATGAAGGCGGGCAGGGCGCCAAGTAGCATCGGACTCTGGTTTCATTTCCACTCAATACGACTCTTTCGTGAGCACCACCTTGCCGCGAAAGGCGTAATAGATCGTGATCGTGTAGGTCACGACCAGAGGTCTCCGATGATCGCCACGAGAAACATGAAGCGCAGCGTTTTGTCGGTCGAGGCGCTGTTATAAATGTTCATGTCATAGGCGTGGTTTGGCGTCGAGAAGACCAGGGACGGCTCGGCCCAGGCGTCGCCGTCCCGCTTTGCACTTGGCCGTCGAGTGGCGCACTGGAAAAGCGCGACGCTGTCTGCTAGCGTCGCCGGCCGGACGTGCCTCGCGTCTCTGCCTCGTCTGATCCGGGAATCACTGGCGCCCAGCCATCGCCCGGGTTGTACTCGGTCATCGTGGCGGCCTCTCCGCTGGTCTTCTCACCCAGGTCCTTCTGATACACGACGCCCTCCGGGCCGATCAGGAACGTCATGATGCCGGTGTTCTGGTAGTCGGCAGGATAGGCAATGACCGCAAATCCCCCCGTCATCCGTCCGCCAACGATGTAGTCCCGTGCTCCGCCCTCGGCCGCCTTTCCCTGTTTCGTGAGGATGCGGAAGATATAGCCGTTGAACGGCTGCGGCTTGTCGCCCGCATCACTGTGCCCGGCCGTCGCCGCCAGTTCGCCGAGTTGCCCGAGCGGGCTCGGAGTCTCGCCCTCACGAACCGGCCAGTACAAGCCGTTCTGCGTGCCGGGCTCGCTGACGAATCTTTGCGCGTACTGCCTGACCTTGCTGTCGCCGCGCGGCCGCGCGAAATACTGCCGCTCCGCGTCCGCGATGGCACCGGTGGCGGCCATGGCGGCCAGTTCATTGCTGCCGATACGCCGCGCGAGGACCTCGTCCTTCCCTGCAGCGGTGTCGAAGTACCACCGGCCCGCTTTATCGCGGTCGAGCGGAATGGGAAACGGGTAGTTGTCGGCTCCGACGTAGAGCGTCTCGCCGCCAGCCTTGATCTTTCCCCACCGATGCATGCGATCGTACGCAGCAGCGAAGCTCTTCAGCTTGCGCGTGTCTGTCGCAGCATCGCCCGTGAAAAGCACGTCCGTGGCATCAGGACCGAAGATGGCGAGGACTGCTATTGGATTACCTGCGCGAGCGGCCGCGACCAATGCGTCGCCGGCTTCGGCCGGTGATGCGTACGTCTGCTGCGCGCTCCGATTCTCGACGGCCTTGTTCGACTCGACGGCCTTGTCCGCCCTGCGGCATGAGGCCAGCCCCGTCACAACCACCAGCGTGATGACGACGCACGAAGAGATCCCCTTGTTCAGAAGCGTGTGCCACATACATGCATCCTCTCGAGTGTGCAATCAGCGTCGGAACCCGCCACGGAACCCGCCGCCGCCGAATCCACCGCCCGCGAATCGGCCGCCGCTGAAGCCGCCGGCGTGCATGCTTCCCCATCCGCGCATGCTCGTTGCCCGTGACGACCAGCCGTCGGCGTGAAACGCACCGGCGTCGTGTCCCCAGGCGCTCGAGTTGAAGCTCGTCGTCCTGGTCACCGAGCGATTGAAGTCGGCGGTCCGATTGAAGTCGGCGGTCCTGTTGTACGCGTTGGCATAGCCGTAGCCACCGTAGTGATAGCCGCCGTGATAGTACGCACCGTGCCAGGCGGCGTTTCCATAAAAGGCCGCGTGGTTGTACAGCACTGCTCCCCCGTGCCAGTCACAGTCCCATCTGTTCCATCCCCAGGCGCTGCCCATCAACGCGCCAACGCCAATTCCTGCGCCGAAGCCAATCGCGTCCGCGGCGGCTACGTCGCCCGCGGTGTACCCGGGCCACGCGTAAGGCGCGCCGTAGATGACGGCGGGGTTGTATTCAGGCACGTAGACGACCTGCGGGTTCGCCGGCATGATGTCGATCAGCCCCGGACTCGGTTCCGTCACCGTGAGTTGGGGAGAGGATTTCAGCGTGCCCGCTGCCTTGGCCTGCGCCCGCAGCGTCTGCACAGCCTTCATCACGTCCGACGCCTGATTGTGATAGGCCTCGCCGAGAGACGAAGTCCAGCTCAGGTTCTTCGCCATGTTGTTGAGGACGGATGGAAACGCGGTCAGCGCCTTCACGCTCGGGTCCCACGTCTGGTTGTTGACGGCCTGGACCAGCGATGAACCAGTCAGGTTCTTGTTCTGCCCAACCCAGTAGTCGGCGATCGCGACTTGATCCGGAAAGGTCGCTGCGGAAAGGATCTGAGCGACGAGCGCATCCGGGTAGAGCGCAATCGGAGCCACGAGAGCATTGAGCTCGCTGGTTGACAGCGGAGTACTGTCGGTGGCCCCACCGGGGCCAGCACCGGGAGCGGGCTCGGTGATCTGAGAGCCGTCGAGAACATGCGAGGGAACCGTGGCAAGTACGAAGCTGAGCACCACGGCAAGATGGGTCTCCGCGCGCTTTCTCATCATGCGGTGCGCGGAATCAAACTCCCTGCCGTCACGCACTCATCCACGCTTCGACCACATCCGCGCAGCAGCCACTGCCCAAGCCGCGACGCCGTGGCCTCGGCGGGTCCGAGGAAGGTCACGACGGCTCGTGACTCTCCCGTACGATGTCGTGGCGCAGAAGACCTATTCGAGTGTGCGCGGCACAGTCGAACGTCTTTCGGTCGTCGCAGGCGGCATGACTTGTATTGGGTGTTCGCGGACTAGCTGGAGCTGTGCAAGTGGGTGGTGTCCAACATATTCACCTGGATGCTGCGAACGTGAACGACACTTTCGGACATGTTCCAGTGAGACCGGACACCGCGCCCTTCACCTCGGCCTGGTCGTGATTCGTGGGTAACGATTTCAATCGTCGTCATCCTCGTCCTCCTCTGTCGTCATCGTCGTCTCGCGTTCCACTTTCGTCGCGTTGATCGAGCCGTCAGACTGGCGCGATCCGTTCACCTCGACCACCATGTCATTCTTGATGTCCCCGCACGTGACCCCATCGAACTGGGTGGTCTCGGACGTAGTCACCTTCGAGTCTTGAACCGTGAACGAGACCCTCGGGCACGTTCCCGTCAGACCGGACACCACGCCCGTGAGCTCGGCCTGATCCTGTCCGTTACCGTGTCGCCGCGCTTGTTGCGACGCTCGGAATCGACGCGCGCGTTGTTGCCGTTCAAGGTAACGAAGATTCGAATCTCGTCGTCTGCTCTGACGCCGGAGATTGAGATTGTCGCGCTGCCGTCGGGACCGGTGAATTCGAGCTTCACATCGCCAGGCGCAACCCCGGTCAGCGTGAATTGTCCCCGGCCGTGGTCGTCGTCGAGATATTGGTGCCGACCACCTTGACCGTCACAGCAGCCGAATCGATAGTCGCGAGTGTGGCGGCGGTCGCAGACATGTCGGTGCTCGCGGGCGTGGCGGTAGTGCTGCGGAAAGGTGCGTTGACCTGGCCGACAATGACCGCGCCCGTCTGTCCCCCGACGCCGCCACCGGATGGTGCCGTCGGCGACAACGAAGCATCATCGCCACAGCAGATCGCGAAAGACCGAGGAGATGACGAGGAGCACGCCGCAAAGCGGAGTGCTGTTCATCGAAACCTCCGAAGGAAGTGCTGCCGGCAACCGCTGTGCCGGGGTAGCCGAAGATCTGCTAAGTGATGGCTAAACGAAATAAGACTCATCCGGAGGTGCCGGATCCTCGATAGCGCCCGTCGCAACGTAATAACCCGCAGAGAAGTAACGAAACTGGCATGCAGGCCGCGTGATCGTGCCGCGGCTACCAAAGGCCGGGGAATAGACGATACCGCACCCGGTCAGCGTAGGAATGCCATCCGGCATCTCCAGATAAGACGCGCTCCTCAGCGCGGATTCGATAGAGGAGCGAGATCCACCCGACCAGCACCAGCAGCAGGGTGCCGATGTTCCATTCCTGAAGGTTGTAGCCGACGTCGCCAAGGATGTACGAGAGATATATCGGATGGCGCACGAAACGGTACGGACCTCTCGTCACGAGACGCCGCAAGGCGGGACGGATCCCGAACGATCTCCCCAGGCTGAGGAGGCTCGCGAGGCTCAGAAACGCCGCAATCGTCACGAGGACGAGTCCTGCAGTGGGCCATCCCGGTTCGCCCGGCACCCATCCAAGAAGCGCGACCTGCGCGTATGGATACGCGTACGAGACGACGACGGCCGCGCTGGTGGCGAGGGAATAGTCGTGCGTCTGAGCCGGACGCCGGAGCAGCGCGATCCCGAGCACCAGCACGTGCTGGGAGACGTAAATCCAGTCGATGAGCGTGAATGTCGGCGTCAGCAAGACGAGGATGGCCAACTCCGCCGACGTGACGCTGAATAGAAGGAAGTCGGCGAATCGTCGAGGCGAAACTCGAGCGACGCGAACGTGTAAGACGGACGTGTCACCCGTACTGAAGCATGCATGCGACGGCCGCGTGTGCGCCGTTTTCAACCATCCACCACACACCCTCGCGCCCGCCCGCGTCATGCCGCGGCTTGCAAAGACTCACGTCGCGTGCGTTCCGCCGAAAGTCTCACCACATTCGCACGCAACGCGGCACGGGTCATGCGGCTAGGGGCATGGTTCGATTGGACTCAACCTCGAGCGCGCGTGCTGCGGGCCTCCAATCTGTGATCACGCACCAGGGGAAGGAAGGAAATGTGAGCAGACGATCTTTCGCTCTCGGAGTTATCGCTGGTCTGATGTTATGGACGTCAGTTGCATCCGCGCAAACGGCTTCTGCGGCTGCGCAAACGGCTTCCCAGTCTTCGACGCCGGACTGGCAGTTCGAACTGGTTCCGTATCTCTGGGGCTCCGCGATCGACGGTGACGTAGGAATCGGGAATCGCACCGCCAACGTCGATGCATCGTTCAGCAATATTCTCAAGCATCTGCACTTTGCCGCCATGGTGCTTGGAGAGGTCCGGCGGGAAAATCTCGTTGTCCTGGCCGACGCTCTCTATACAGATCTTCGAGGGCAGCGTGCGACTCCTGGACCGTTGGTCTCGAGCGTAAGGCCCGAGCAGAGACTGTTCATCCTCACTCCGGAAGCCGGTTACCGGGTCCTGGACACCGACGGCTCGTCGATAGACGCTCTCGGCGGCATTCGGTACTGGCACCTGAAGTCAGAGCTGGAATTCCGCGCCGGTGTGCTGCCCAGTATTGAGATGCAAGCCAGCCGGAACTGGGTTGATGCGATCGTCGGGGTGAGAGCAAGAAGAGCCCTGCCGGGCGAATCGTGGGTGAGCGCCTACGGCGACGTCGGTGGCGGCGGGTCGGGCTTGACCTATCAGCTCCTTGGAACAGTCGGCATGGATATCGGTGCCCATTACGCGGTTTCCTTTGCGTACCGCTATTTGAAAGTGGACTACGACAAGGATCGCGTGCTGTTAGATACCGCGATGCAAGGACCGCTGTTCGGCTTCACCTTCAAACTCTGAAGAACGCCGCAACTCGTCATCAACTATCGAGCGGCGGGACTTCCGGGTTCCGTCGCTTCATTTCTCCTGCCTGGCTCTGAACGCAATGCGGGTTCATCGAAGACTCTCAGCGGTTGGAGCACTGCTCGTCGCATTCCTCACACCTTGCACGGCCGCGGCGCAAACCGAACTGCAACTGTGGGGGAACGTCACATTCAGCTGGATCAAGGATCATCGACTCACCCTCGGCGTCGATACGGAGCCGCAGGTACTCGTATCCAAGCCAGCGGACGACCCGGGCTGGGTCACGCTCGACGTCACACCGTCCATCCAATACACCCCGAGCAAGTGGTTCGATGTACTGGGTGAGCTGAAGCTGGGTCGAACGCGGCAGACGAATGATCTGGATTCGACGGAGATCGCCCCGCGTGTGGGGGTCCAGTTCCATGTGCTCACACATGTGTTCGACGAGCTCGCCAGGGAGAACCGGCCGTTGCGCCGGCTCGTTTTGCGCGACCTGCTCCGCCTGGAGTGGCGCAACCTCTATTACTCCACCGACCAGCCGGACTCATCGACACGGCGCCTCCGAAACCGGGTGCAGGCGTTGTACCCGCTGAACCGCTCGAGCATCACGGATAATGGCGCGACCTACCTGCAGGCGGACGTGGAGTGGTTCTGGCCGCGCAACGATCCGGACGAACGCTTCGCCAACCAGCAGCGAATCCGTGCGGGCGTCGGCCACCGACACGACCGTGCGTGGCGATTCCAAACGCTGTACGTCTGGGATCGTTCGCGCAATTCGGCCAACGAAGGGTTCAGCGCGAGTCAACCACGCAATCGATTTGCTGGTACAGCGCGTCTGGTGACGTCGGCGAGCCGGCTCAACTTCCAACTCCCAATTCCCAACTCCCAGCAGTGCTCGCAGCGAAACACAGACCAGTCTGCGCTGGACGTGCGCTCGACCTGCCGGATCGTGGCCGCCTGCGCAAGCGGCACGCACGCCGAAAGGTGGAAATCGGGCGCAGCGAGATTCCGCGGCGAGTTCCTCACAGTGCGTTCGAGGAGTCGCGAAGTAGCTGGAACGATTCATGTGCCTGGCACATGTCGTTCGAGTCTGCTCCTACTCGCCGCGCCGGCGACGGGCGGCGACGCGGAGGCCGATTTCCGCCGCGCCGCGCCGGCGGCGGCGAACCGGTAGGTCGAGCACGCCTTGAACGAATACAAAGGAAATAGGTCTTCGGAGAACTCTCGAACGGAGCCGTCGCCGCGGTCACGGCACTAGAACAACGAGGCGGCGCCACATGCTCGCCGGTCCGAGGCGCAGCCTCGCTAGTCGTGTAGTAACATCCCCCGCTCGCTAGAGCCAACAGCAACAAGCGATCGGGGGACGAGTCGTGGGGAGAAGTGTGGGGACGCTGGTGGGCTGCGTTCTGTTGCTGATGACATCGCCAGCGTCCGGTCAGGCTCGATCGTCGCCCTGCCACGCGGGTTTCGAGATCTCGCAGGCCTGTATTACTGAGCGCGGACTGAACGCGAAGCAGGCAGCGTACCAGCGCAAGATCGCTGAAGCGATGTCGCGCCTGGGCGCGAGCTACAAGATCGTGCTCCGGCTGGTGAATCATCCAGTTGCCGCCGGATATCCCGCAACCGTCGGCGACGTCTTCACGGAAGTGGTGCGCAACGAGGAGATGCGCAACCAGTCCTTCATCATCAACGTCACCGCGACCTTTCTGGAGCAACAGCCGGAGATTCTCTTCGAGGCGTCAGCGCTCCATGAGGTGTGCCATGTGATGAACGACGATCTGTCCGGATACCACCGTAACGGCGGAAACACGGAGGTCGCCGAGGAACGTTGTGTGCTGCAGGTCGTCGGAGAGTCTCGCTACGAGCAGTACCTGCAGGCGTATGCGGCCTACCAGCGTTGGGACAGGTTGACGTACGAGTGGTTTCTCAAAAGGGTGAAGGACGTGGCGCTCCTTCCAGCGCCCCGAGAGAGCGACGAGGCCGACCGGCGCGCGGTGCAGTATTTCAGATTGCACGCCGACGGGAGGGAACGTCTCCTTGTGTACAACGGCGAGTTACACGACGTGACGCTCCGGGCTGCGAGTGGCGGCGTCGAGCATGATTCGGAAAGAGTGAAGGCCATCGTCAAGACAGGGAAGCGGATGATCGTCTTTCACAACCACCCCACAGAAGGCGGCAGGGCGAGCATGTTCCCAAGCCGCGACGACTTCGAAGTCGGCGCACTCGTGTCCTTCATCGCATACGCGGAGGACCCCACCATTCCAGTTGACTTCAGGATCGTGCAGCTCGGCGAAGAGGAAGACACCGTCGTCTCGTACGGATTCAAAGGAACCGCTCTCGAGGACATCAAGGAGGCTGCGCGCGAATATTCCAATGGGGCTGCCGGGCAGCTAGAGACCCTGAGCTCCCATCTCGCCCGGGAGGCATTCAGCGATTATCTGCAGTACATCTGTCCGGCGATTCGCGGTGGCGCGGATTGGGATGTGTGCCGGACACATCCCGAATACTTCCTCTGGCCGAGCGACAGGTTTTTCGTCCACCATCGCCCGCAGTAACTTTCTCGGCCGGCCGCGAGCGTTCACGCCTATCTCGCTACTGTCCCATCAGCGCTTTCAGTCTTGCATAAGCCTGGCGATGTTGATAGTCGAGTCGGAGCACTTCAAGTTGCGTCTGTGCCGACCGGACATCAGCGTCAGCGGTCGCGTATTTCGCATCGCGGATGGTCGCTGCCCCCGCGCCACGAGCGTGTTCGCTCCGCGCGCGAGCCTGTTCCAGCTCCATGTAACTTGCCCTGGCGCTCGCCGCGACCTTCGCCTTGGTCAGCTCCAGTGCGGTGCGCGCCATTCGCAGCTGACTGCTGCGTGCCTTCATGGAGTACTCGCGCTTCCCGAAATCGAAGATGTTGTACGTGCCTATCACGGCGATGTACGTGAAGTCTTCGGGTAGCGCCGGGATGACATCATCCTGAAAGACATAGCCGCCGGTCACCGCGATATCGGGGACGTAGTCCAGCTTCGACAGGTTCGAAGCGGCTTCAGCTTTTCTGACGTTCTGCTCCGCTTCGATCACATCTGCATTCGCTTTGAGGGCTTGGGCCACCACCTGCTGCAGCGAGAGCGTTTCGGCGAGTGGCGCGGGCGGCTCGAGCTCCAGAGGCGTATCCGCCGGCCATCCGAGCAACTCATTGAGGGAGGCGGTCAGTGTCCCTACTTTGCTGGATGCCTCCCGCAGCGCGTAATCAGCGTCTACTGTTTCCACGCCTGATTGCTCCACGCTCAGCGTAACGAGGGTCGTGCCTGCACCCTGTCCAGCTCGCGCGTTCCGGACTCTCGTTTCAGCGAGCGCCGCTTCCTTCTGCGCGAGGAGCAGGTCGAAATAGTTCTTCTCTACGGCACTTGCGTTTGTGGCGACCGCCATCCCCGCCTTTGCGCGCGCGATGTTCTCGTCAGCTCGCGCGATGGCGACCGCCTCGCGAACCTTGAATAGAGGCGTGATTGGCTGTGTCGCGGTCACCGCAATGAAGTTCTGGTCCTGACCAAAGAGTGGAAAGCCTATCGTTGGTGCTCCCAGTGCTCCCAGTGCTCGTGCGGGCGCAAGACGAATTCGGGACCCAGGAACTTGTTGAAATGCGCAGTGTAAAACACGGTCGCGATCTGTGGAAAATAGTCGGCCCTCGTGGCGAGTCGAAGTTGCCTGGCCGTGTCGACTTCAAGTTGTCCAAGCCTCGCAAGGAGCGTATCCGGCTGGGATGCCACTTGCTGTGCGTAGTCCAACGTGAGGTGACGCCCTTGATTAGACCGGACGAGCGAGCTCTCCTGCGAAGCGGTGGTGCCGGGATCTTGCGCGCTCAACACCGCTCCAAACATGAGTAACCCTGGCGCTGCGGCCGCGAGTTTCAACCAGAGGCTCGGAGACTTTTCTTGCCCAGTTCTCAGCTTCAGCATGTCGCGCTCCACTTTGGATGGATTCCCGACGCGCCAGTTTCACGATCGCAGCTAGGACCAACAGCCCGCGCTCAGACTCGCCGTGGTCACGCCATGTCGCGGGTAACGAGCACCTGCCCCGCTTTCACGTTACTGGCGATCCAGTCAACTCACTGATGTTTTGCGGGGTAAGACGCCCGTTTCGGCAGCCTGTGCCCCCCGTCACGCCGGGAGCGACGGGGCAATCCGCGTTCCAGCGTTCTCGTCTGGATGTTGGCGGGAGAGCTGCCGCTGGTTCGGGACGGCTTTCTGAACCGTGCCTGTCAACCCTGATACACAGCGGACGTCCCTTTTGGAGGGACGTCCGCACAGGCCAAGTTGTGTTCGCGTCGTGGACTACTGGCTCGCGTGGCCGCCGCTCTTGATTTGATCCATTACCTGCGTGAGGTTGTAGCTCTCCGGCGCCTGCAGGGGCGGATACGCCTTGAGCGTCTCGAACCACCGCAGCCATAGCTGCTGACCGATGGGCAGCATGTTCCAGTCGTACTGGAAGGCTGTCGCCGGAGCGCCAATTGCGCCGCCTATGCTCATCGCGCTCTTCTGGTCGATGCCGACCGCCTGCTCGAACGGGTCGCGGCGGATGTTCTGCACCAGCGTGAAATGGAACGGGATGAGCGGCAGGATCCAGCCGTCAGCGCCAGGCTGCGACATGCTGTAGTACATCTTCCAGTTCTTGTAGCGGACCGCGGAGGGCGTTGCGCCCGAGAAGTAATAGAAGACGTCTCGCGCCGAGTTCGGGGACCGGCCGGTCAGATAGTCGATCTGGTTGACGCCGTCCAACGTGGTCTTCACGATGCCCGGGTACTTTCCGGCCTCGATCTGCTGCTTGAGCCCTTCACCCTTGGGGCCGCCGGCAATCTCCACGAAGGTCGGCATCCAGTCGAGCGCGGAGAACATCTCTGTGAAAACGGTCCCGGGCTTGATCGTTCCGGGCCAGCGGATCACGGCGGGAGCGCGATAGCCACCTTCGTAGGCCTCTCCCTTCTGGCCCTTGAACGGCGTCACGCCGCCGTCGGGGAAGGTGATGGCCTCCGCGCCGTTGTCGGTGGTGAACACGATGATGGTGTTCTCCATCTGTCCCATCTGTTCCAGTTTCGCGAATACCAGGCCGATGTTGTCGTCCATCTGCTTCATGCCGGCTTCGTTGGTGCCCCAGTCCTTGCCGCCCCGCTCGCCCAGCATGGCGTCGTACTTCGGCGACAGCACGGTCGTGACGTGCATGCGCGCCGGGTTGTACCAGACGAAGAACGGCTTGTTCGTCTTCCTGGGGTCGTTGCGATCGAGGAAGTCGATCACCCTGGCCGAGATCTCCTCGTCAACCGTTCTCGAACGGTCGAGTGTCAGCGGCCCCTCGTCCCTGCAGTTCTGGGTCTTCGCGGTGCCGTCGGAGGACACGCACGAGAGCACGGGACGCGGAGGCGTCAGACAGATGGTGGTCTGGGGATCGACGGCGCCGGGGACCTCAGGAACACCTGGAATCGGCGTGTTCTTGCACGGCGGAGCAACGCCCTGTTTGGTCGGCGTCGCGTTGATGTCGGGGAAGCTCACCTGCTGCATGGCGTCGAGGTGGTACAGATAGCCCCAGGTACTCCTGGAACCCGTGCGCGGTCGGCAGCGCCGCCGTATGGTCGCCAAGGTGGTTCTTGCCGAACTGTCCGGTCGTATAGCCGAGATCTAACAGAAACTTGGCGATCGCAGGCGTGCCGGGTCTGAGATAGCTCGGGCTCCCGGGAAGCTGCGGAGGAATCATGCCCGTGCGCAGCGGATACATGCCGGTGAAAAAGACGTTGCGGCCGGACGTGCAACTCTGCATGGCGTAATACGTCGTGAACATCGCGCCCTCGCGCGCGAGGCGATCGATGTTCGGTGTCTCCCCAAGCCCGATGCCGCGGTGGTACGCGCCCACCTGCATCCAGCCGATGTCATCTCCCATGATGAACAGGATGTTCGGCTTCTGCTGCGACTGCTGCGCAGCGGCCGGGCTCGCTGCCAGGACCAGCAAGACGAGCGGCATTACTGCAACCAAGGACTTCTTAACGTAGCTCACGTTCCCATCCTTTCAACGGCCTCTGCTCCAAAGCCGGTCGTTGCTTCATCAAGCGCCGTACCACGCAAAAGAGCACCGTAGATCCGTCAAATCCGCCGATTTCGTCGATTGGCGAGACCACCAGCATTCGTGGCGTACCTCAAAGGGGCGTGGATTACATGGCTCCGACACGGAATGACGCCGCCGAGATCGACGAGTCCGAACCGCAACCTTTGGCACAACTGGTGCTTTCGTCGCGCGACTGTGCAGTGGCGCCAGCTGAAAGGGCAGTGGTGCCGACTGAAAAGGTAAGGTCTCTATGCGTGCTGCGTGTGCCAGCGCAGTCCGACTCCATCGCGCGTTATCGGTCGGATTTCTGGCGCTGTTCCTCACCACCATCAGTTCCCATGCGCAAACAGATCCGCTGCCGTCGTGGAACGATGGCCCCGCAAAGCAGCGCATTGTGGACTTCGTGCGCGCAACGACCGACAAGGCGAGTCCGCACTTCGTCCCGCCTGAGGCTCGTATCGCGACCTTCGATCAGGACGGCACGCTGTGGGTCGAGCATCCGATCTACACGCAGGTCGCGTACTGCCTCGACCGCGTCCCGGCGGTGGTGGCAAAGAAGCCAGAGCTGAAGAACGTCGAACCGTTCAAGACGGTTCTGTCCGGCGACCGCGCGGCAATCGCGAAATTGACGTTGCCCGACCTGGAAAAGATCCTCGCCGCAACACTCACCGGCATGAGCGTGGAGGAATTCACCGCCGACGCGAAGAGGTGGATCGCGACGGCGAAACACCCCCGTTGGCACCGCCCGTACACCGATTTGGTGTATCAGCCGATGCTAGAGGTTCTGCAATACCTGCGCGCCAACGGCTACAAGACGTACATCGTGACAGGGGGCGGCCAGGACTTCGTCCGCGCCTACGCCGAGCAGGTTTACGGCATTCCGCCAGAGCAAGTGGTGGGCTCAGCAGGCGCAACGAAGTACGTGTACGACCTAAACAACCAGCCCGCGCTCATCAAAGAACCGAAGCTACTCCTGAACGACAACGATGCCGGTAAGGCCGAGGGCATCCATTTCATGATCGGCCGCCGGCCGTACGCCGCCTTCGGGAATTCGACTGGCGACCGGGAAATGCTCGAGTACACCCAGGCCGGCGATGGAAAGCGGCTCATGATGCTGGTGCTCCACGACGACGCGCAACGCGAGTATGCCTACGGGCCGGCGCACGGTTTGCCCCACACCAAGGTCGGCACCTTCAGCCAGGCACTCTTCGACGAGGCGACGAAGGACGGCTGGACCGTCATCAGCATAAAGAACGACTGGAACCGCATCTTCGCATTCGACGACTGAGGTGACGAAAAGGACGCCCACACCTCGGAGCCGGCCGGCGGCACGCCTGAACGGAACCGGACTGGCGCCGCGGCGTTCTGGTGCTGCGTTGCGGTGGCAACGATCGGTCTGGCTGCTGCGGTGCGCTGGCATCGCCTGGCACGGAGACGGCCGAGAGACAACAGCCGCCGGCAATCCCGGCCCATCGTCGCAGCACGGTATGTGGGCAGCGACGCATGCGTCTCGTGCCATCGTCGTCAAACCGAGGCGTGGCGAGCCTCGCAACACCACGACGCCATGGCCGAGGCGAACGAAAAGACCGTGCTCGGCGATTTCAGCGGTTCCACGTTTACCTATGCGGGGACCACGAGCACGTTCGCGAAGCGCGACGGCGCTTTCTATCTGAGAACGGACGGCCGCGACGGACGGCTTGCCGACTTCCGGGTGAAATACACGTTTGGCGTGTACCCACTACAGCAGTATCTCGTCGAGTTCCCGGATGGGCGGTTGCAGGTGCCGTCAATCGCATGGGACGCCCGCCCGAAGAATGAAGGTGGCCAACGCTGGTTTCATCTCTATCCCCAGGAGCGGATTACGCATGAGGACGAGCTGCACTGGACGCGGCCGGCGCAGAACTGGAACTTCATGTGCGCGGACTGCCATTCCACCGGGCTGCGCAAGGCCTACGACCGTGCCGCCGATCGGTTCGAGACGCGCTCGTCGGAGATCAGCGTCGGCTGCGAAGCGTGTCACGGCCCGGCGTCGCGTCATGTGGAGTGGGCGGCAACGCTCGGATCAGGCCGGCCAGCATCGAGAGATGAGGCCAAGGGCCTGAATGTACAGCTCCATGAGCGGCAGGGCAGCACTTGGAGTGTCAATCCGGCGAGCGGCAATGCCTTCCGTTCACATCCGCGCGCAACCGAGCGAGAGATCGAGGTATGCGCACAATGTCACGCGCGACGTGGCCAGATTGCGGAGGGGTACGAAGCCGGCAAACCGTTCCTCGATCACTATCGCCCGGCGCTTCTCTCTACGCCCCTTTACTATGCCGACGGCCAGCAGCGCGACGAGGTGTACAACTGGGGGTCGTTCCTGCAGAGCAAGATGTACGCGCAGGGTGTGACCTGCAGCGACTGCCACAACCCGCACACCGGAAAAGTACGGGCCGAGAGCAACACGCTCTGCGCGACGCTGTCACCTTCCGAAGAAGTACGACACGGCGTCGCACCACAACCACGCGGCTGGCAGCGCCGGCGCCGCCTGTGTCGGCTGCCACATGCCGACGACCAGCTACATGGTCGTCGATCCGCGGCACGACCACAGTCTGCGCGTGCCGCGCCCGGATCTATCGGTCGCGCTCGGCACGCCAAACGCGTGCACCGGCTGTCACACGAACCGCACCGCCGATTGGGCTGCGTTGCAGGTGAAGGCGTGGTATGGACACGATCCGCAGGGGTACCAGCGGTTTGCGGCGGCTTTCGACGCTGACGGTCCGACAGCACCAAATCGGCAGGATCAGCTGGGCGCCATTGCCAATGACGGCACGCAGCCGGCAATCGTTCGGGCGACGGCCGTGGCGAATCTCGACGCCTCAGCAAGCCGGGCGACGCTCGATGCTGTGGCCAGAAGCGTGCGCGATCCGAATGGGCTCGTTCGTCTGGGGGCACTCCAGTCGCTCGCCGGCATCCCGCCGAACGTCCGGCTGCCGCTGGTGGCCCCGTTGCTTTCCGACCCGCTCCGGGCACTGCGGATCGAAGCCGCGAGCCTGGTTGCCGGCGTGCCGGCCGATCAACTGAGGGCAGACGAGCGTGCCGCGTTCGAACGCGCGGCCGGCGAGTTCGTCGAAACACAGCTGTACAACGCCGATCGTCCGGAGGCACGTGTCAACCTCGGAACCTTCTATGGAAGTCGCGGAGACGCCGTGAAGGCCGAAGACGAGTTCAAAGCGGCAATCCGATTGGAGCCCTCCTTCCTCCCCGCCTATGTGAATCTCGCTGATCTGCTCCGCCTGCTCGGGCGCGACGCCGATGGCGAACGGGTGGTGCGACAAGCCCTTGAGATCGCGCCTCGAAACGGCATGCTTCACCATGCTCTCGGCCTCGCTCTGGTGCGACTGAGCCGAACTGGTGAGGCGCTCGGTGAACTGGAGCGTGCCAGCGTGCTCGAGCCGGGAAACGTTCGTTTCGCGTACGTTTACGCAGTGGCTCTGCACTCCGGTGGCCGGGTAGATGCGGCAATCGAGACACTCGAGAAAGCGCTTACAGCTCACCCGGACGACATCAACGTGCGCGCAGCCCTCGCCAGCTTCAAGCAATCACGGGGGCCGACCGTCCGCGGCGCGAGCACCTGTCCGGTAAAGGCGAAGCCCCTGGTCCGCGACTTGCTCGATTTTCGGTGAGCGCCACAGTGGGCTGTCATGCCCAATGCCTGAGCGCTGCGACACGCGCTCATCCGCGCGATCTCCCGGCCAGGCTCGTGGGCTCGACTGGAGGCGGCAGATGTTAAGAGTCAGAGCGTGGTACGTGGCCGTAGCGCTTGTGGTCGGCACCGGCGTCTCGTGGGCGCAGACCGTGTACACCGACTTCGATCCGTCGGCCAATTTCGCGTCGTACAAGACCTACTACTGGGCGCCGAATACCAATCCAATGCCCGGCAATGATCTCGTCAATGACCGGGTCATGGCAGCCGTCGACGCGGCAATGAGTCGAAGAGGTTGGGTGAAGGCACCTGCAGGTCAGGCGGACCTTGCGGTTACCGCAAATGTATCGACGCAGGAACGTCAGAAGCTCGAATCGTTCTACACCGGGTGGGGCGGCTGGGGCTGGGGCGGCTGGGGTCCTGGAGGCGTCGAGACGACCGTAAAGACGTACCTCAAGGGAACCTTGGTCGTCGACCTCTTCGACGCGAAGACCAAGAAGCTCGTCTGGCGTGGCTCCGCGACCGACACGGTCTCGGACAATCCAGCGAAGAACGCTGAGAGGATCGACAAGGCGATCGACAAGATGTTCGGCAAGAAGTTTCTCTCAGAAGAGTGAATCTGACCGGCGCGGGCGCACCCCACGCGCCCGCGCCGGTTCGCGCTCCTCCGGTCTCTTTCTTTCCCCTGCTCCGGTCTCCTTCTTTTCCCACACCTTGTGGCCTGCTGTCGCCCGGTTTAGGATGAGCGTTCGTGCCGCGTATACCCATCGGAACGCTCATTGTCTCAGTGTTCATGCTCCTGCTCGCGCAGACCGCCCGTGCGCAGGAGACGGTGCCTTCATGGATTCCTTTGGGCCCGGCCCCGGTCGATCAGGCCGGCACCGACGGGCGCGGTTATGTGCTGCCGATGGAGACCAGCACGGTGACGGCGGATCGCTCGAATGTCTTCTCGATTCACGCGGTGGCGGCGAACTACTTCTATCGCGAGCAGGCAAACGATTTTCTGTTTACGCAGCGGTACGAGACCCACACCATCGGTCTCGACTATCGCCGTGGATTCCAGTTCACCGGTATCCCCCGGTTCGAGATCGGAGGTCGTCTTCAGTTTCACCAGAGGAACGCCGGTGTGCTCAACGGATTCATCGAGGGTTTCGAGAATATCTGGACGTCGATGACCGGCAGCAAGTCTGCGCAGAATACGCTGCGAACGCAGGAGGCGCTACGCCCGCCGCTGGGCACGTTTATCGAGAGAGGTGGTTCGCGCATTTACAGTGACGCCGGGATCGGGTCGGGAGTCGGAGACGTCTACGTGGGCGCGAAGATGGCGCTTCTCGATCGCGATCCCTCTTCCACACGACCCAGTGTTTCCGCACGCGCAGGACTGAACGTGGCGGGGAGTTCTCGCTTCAGTGAAGGGAACTTCATCGGAATGGGCGTGAGCCTCGACAAGAAGCTGCTCGAATGGGCGGCCTTTCACGGTGACATCCGCGCCACGCGAGCGTTGGACAGCATGAGCGTTTGGAATCTGCCCCTCAAGGGCTGGGCCTACGGTTTCTCCGTGGGCTCCGAGCTCAAACTGTCCACGAACAGCTCCTTCAACCTGCAGGTCGGCGGAAGCTCCACTCCATACGTACGCACTGGAACGACCGCGTTCGACAGGGGATATGGCGACATCACGTTCGGTGTGGCCCACCGGTTCCGCGCTGGCTCGCGGCAGGTGACCGCGCATTTCTACGCGCGCGAGAACCTGAACCTACCGTTTCGCGTCCGCTGGAACACCGATCCTGATTTGTCGATCGGGTTCAAAGCCACCATTCATTAGAACGTCCCGCTGCATGTCGCGGCGTAACGTCCCACGTACGGTGCGAGTGACGCCGATGGGTGGGAGGTCGCACTTTTGCAGCCGCTCACGCGAGCTTCCACATGTATGGGAAGAACGCATTGAGTGGCGCGGTCGAACTGCCTCACAAGCTGAGCCATCGCATCATAGCGATTACCTTCTGCCTGGTGATGACATGGGCACACGCAGGCGCGGGTCAAGACTTGAAGAGCGGTCAGTGGTTCACGCGCGTCGGGTTCACTCCTGCCTTTGTCCTTCCGAAGAACCCCTTCGAAACGGGCGAGACCCCTGCCGATGAACGCACGCATTGGCTTTCCAACATAACGTTCGAGGTCGGGAGACAGACGGACGGAAGCCGCGACTGGCACCACTTGTACGGCCTGCCAACGTATGGCTTCGGCTTTTCGATGGCATCGTTCGGCGATGGTGTCGAGACCGGCAGGCCGCTGGACGCTTACACATTCTTTTCCTGGCCGTTTGCCCGGCTGAGCAAACGTGTACAGATGACGACCGATTTCGGCATGGGGGTCTCGTGGAACTGGAAGGAGTTCAGCGAGGAGACCAAAGACTATCGGACGGTGCTGGGCTCGAACGTGAACGCGCGTATCGATTGGGGTTTCTATCTTCGCTACCTGACGACGCGGAAGACGAGCGTCTACGCGGGAATCGATTTTACGCACCGGTCGAACGGTGGCATGCGCCAGCCGAACTCGGGGATCAACGTGATCGGTCCAAGCGTGTCGTTCCGGTACGACTTCGTTCCCGAACGGGCGGCACAGGTCAGACCTGTGCCGCCATTTCAACCGGCGTGGGAATTTGTCATGGGCAGCGCTATAGGCGGCAAGAACGTCATCGAGCACCGGAACCCGATTGTTCGCCGCGGCTACGGTGCCCTCGAGTTCACATCCGGATTGCAGCGGCACTTCTATCGATACGGCAAGGTCGCTGCCGGGACCGATCTGACGTACGACGGGGCAGCCGGGGCGAGAGTCGACATCATCGAGGGCAACCCTGTGCAGTGGCGACCAGGGGCCGGGCAACGGTTGGCGATCGGACTCTATGGCGGGTACGAGCACGTCATCGAACGGTTCGGTGCCCTCGTGCAGGCCGGATACAGTGTTGCGCGCGGTTTCGACGATCCGAGCCCGCGGTTCTATATGCGGTACGGCTGGCGATACTACGTCAACGACCGCTTGTGGGGCCTCTTCGCCATTCGCTCGATTAAGGGCCGCAGAGCCGACTTCCTGGAGGTCGGCGCAGGTTTCAGAATCATCAAGCGGTCGCGCTCGTAGCAGGAAGCCGGATCCGCGGGAGCTCGGCAAGTCACCACGCCTTACGAGGTTCTCCACGGCATAGCGCGGTCCGGTGTAGCGGTCCCTTCCAACGCTCCCGCCATTCTTGGCTGGCTTGTCCCTTGCTCTTCGAGGGCTCGACATTATGCGCGCTCATCAAGGAGCGGAGGAAGCCTCAAGACTTTGCGGAGATCAGCCGAGACCTTCGTTAGAGGCCCCCGTCGGCCTGCCCGCACTTCCGAGACCTGCACATGGATTCAACGACAGGTCCGCAATCGGGTTCGTGTGAGGCCAGACGCGCTGCTGGTGCGAAAAGGAATGAGCGCAAGGAGAGAGCAATGAAACGCATGCACTTCGTAGGATTGATGATTCTGTGCGCGACGATCGTATCCGCTGGGTGCGGCAAGAAAGTGCCGCCAGCGACGGCCGCCGGCGGTGCAAACCCGGCACCGGCCACCCAGCCGGCTCCTCCATCCCCTCCGCCATACGTCCCCTCTGATACAGCGACCGGTTCCCGTGGCCTGAGCGAAGACGAACTCTTCGCCAAGAAGACCCTGGACCAACTCAACGCCGAGCGTCCGCTGGCCGACGTCCATTTCGATCTGGATGACTGGACGATCGGGGATGAGGGCAGGGTCATCCTGCAAAAGAATGCTGACTGGTTGCGGCGATGGTCGTCCACGCGCGTCACGATCGAGGGCCACTGCGACGATCGCGGCACGGGCGAATACAACATCGCGCTCGGGGAGCGTCGCGCCAATGCCGTGAAGGACTATCTGAGCAGCCTCGGCGTCACCCCGGAACGCATCCTCATCGTCAGCATGGGCGAAGAAGCGCCCGTCTGCAGCAATCCCGCTGAGAATTGCTGGCACCTGAACAGGCGCGGTCACCCGGTCATCACCGCCAAGTAGAAATCAGGAACCGTAGGGCGGGCCTTCACGGCCCGCCGCTATCAATAAGAAAGGCCGGCGTTTCCGCCGGCCTTTCTTGTCTTACGAAACGAGGGAAGCAGTCTAGCGACTGCCTCCGGTGCTATTTGCCATAGATGCACCTCCCGGCCGCGACCGTATAGTGGTGCTCCCGGAATTCGGAGAGCGTGGTCGCTGAAAGCCTTTTTTTGGGCGTCGCTCGTCCATATGACCGCGACGGTGATCCCACGATACCATGCCGGAAATCCTCCCGCGAGTCGCCCTGACTACGGAAAGTAAGTTCTGTTGCGCCGCTCGCCCCGACCGGGCGTAGAATGCGCCAACGACCACCGGTTACCCATTCCGACGCGCCGATTGGCAGCTGTCGAGGCCCCTACGTAGGGGAAGCCCTTGGTTGGTTTGCCCAGTGGCGTTTCAAGTGAGGTAAACACATGGCCAAGAAACAAGACGACGACCAGAAGAATCGAAGCACGAAAGCCGTCAGTCGGCGCGACTTCGTCAAGACCGGAGCGGCGGCCGGCGTCGGTGTGGCTGCCGGCGTGGGCGGCTCGGCACTGTCGTCGTCCGGGAATGCGTTATCGCAGGTGTCCCCGGTCGACGCCGTTCAGTGGAACTACGAGGCGGACGTCGTGATCATCGGTGCCGGCTGCACGGGGCTGCCGGCCGCCATTCGCGCGCGCGATCTCGGGGCCTCGGTGATCGTCGTCGATCAGAATTTCGACATTGGCGGCAAGATGCTGCACAGCGGAGGTCAGATCTCTCTTGGCGGTGGAGATCCTCTTCAGTTGAGAGACATCGCCGGCGAGAGCGACCGCGAAGGATTCGTCACCGCTCCGCGGCAGCATAGCGTCGAGGAGCTGACCGAGGATGTGGACTTCCTATTCAGGGATCACACCGACTGGTCGGTGATGGACGCCGCGGCGCAGGCGCCGTACCGCTACAACGACCGTGATCTGCATCGGGCCTATGCCGAGAACTGCTCCGCCACCAGGGAATTCCTGACGACCAATTACGTGCGCATGGGCCGGATATCCGGCACGCACGGCAACGGGGGCATGTCGCGCGCCAGGCGTGCGGTCACCTTCCTCATGGAAGGCGAGACGACGGACATCAAGAAGGGAACGGTCTCGAAGCAGGACGCCGGCATCACGGGAGTGAGCTCGAGCCACTTTGCGCCGCGCTTCATGATGGACGGTGCCAAGGTGGCCAGCCCCGGCGCACGCACCAACGGCGCTGCGCTCTCGAGGGGCCTCGAGTTCAGCGCGCGGGAGAAGGGCGTTCGCTTCATTCTCAACCGCCACATGGACGAGATCGTTCGCGAGCAGCAGTTCTCGGGCAGAGTAGTCGGTATTCGGGCGAGCTACTCACCACGACTCGACCCGCAGACGGGCGCCCGTCTCGAAAGCCTCTGGCAGAACGGCAACGTCGACGACCGCACCGAGACGATTTACATCAGGGCTCGCAAGGCAATCGTCATCGGCGCTGGCGGGCATGGCGCGAACCCGCAGTTCCGCAGCATGTTCTACCCGGCGTGGCGGGAGCCGGCGTTCGTGTCGAGTGGCTGGGCGATGCTGGGACCTCGAGGTCAGGACGCGAGCGGCATCATCGCCGGCATGCGAGTCGGGGCGAACCTGGCGGGCATGCACCAGAACCTTTCGTACGGCAGCACGTTCCATTTCCCCGGAACGCTTGCCACGCGCGACCCGTACACCGACATGCTTCCGGGCCACCCGACATTCCCGTTCCGTGGATCCACGGGCATTGTTCTCGGCGCGGACTCCTTCCAGCACCTGATCGTGGTGAACCAGGTAGGAAAGCGATTCTTCAACGAAATGCTGATCACAATACGGGAGGGCGGCGCGGCGTTTCCGGCGGGGCCTGCGAAGGGACAGCCGAATAAGGGACTCGAGCACGTGCAGCTCGACTGGCGGAATGCAAGCGTTGCCAATATCAGGGCGACCTATGCCGAGCCCAATAGCGTTCATGCGGCGCTGGCCATGAACGAGGGCTCAAAAGCTCCGGACTACTTCTCGGGGCCGATCTGGACGATCTTCGATCGAGCTGCCGTGGAACGCGACAAGTGGAACATCAATCCGCCGTTCACGTCGCCCACCAACGGCTTCTTTTTCAGCGCTGACACGATCGAAGAGCTGGCCGCCAAGATCCAGAAAGGGCACGAGTTCCAGAGAGTTCCGCTCAGTTATCTGGCCGAGACGGTGGCGAAATGGAACTCGTACGTGGACAAGGGCAAAGATCCGGAATTCGCGCGTGGGACCGATGCCCCCATGCACCGGATCGACAAGCCGCCGTTTTATGCGGCCAGCTTGTACCCCGTCTGGCACGACTCGTACGGCGGGCTTCGGATAAACGGACGCACGCAGGTCATCGACATGCAGGGCGAACCGATTCCAGGTCTGTATGCCGGCGGAGAGTCGAGCGGCGGCGGCAACCAGCATGGCCTCGGGCGAGCTCTGGTTCACGGCTACATCGCAGGCTCAAACGCTGCGAGGGAGGGAACCACGTAGTCAGATGGCTCCAAAGGGTGACGTAGTATCCGCCGAGACGACGTGTGCGGTTCGTGTCGCTCCCGACGTCGTCGAGGCTGACGCGGAAGTAAGGCTGCAGGTCAAGGTGTCGTGCTCCCCGGTGTGCGACCTCCGTGGGCATACCCTCTTGATCAAAGACCACGCTGGCGCGGACGTTACCCACATCGAGCTCACCAGGTTCGACGGTACCGCAACCGAAACCAACGAGTTCGCGGTCAAAGCGCCCTTCAATCCGGGCAGATACGCGTGGTCCGTCGTTTCTCCCGCAGTCGTAAGGCAACGTGTGTCATGCCCGGAAGCGACGAGTAGCGTTTCATTCGGCGTCAAGCCCCACACGACAAATGTTGTCGTGTGGGATATACCTTCGGCGATTGTCGTTGGCGAGACCTTCAAGGTAAGAGTCGGGATCAAGTGCGCGCATGAGTGTCCGCTCGCGAGCCGCGACTTTGAAGTCTGGAGCCACGAGGCGACTCTGAAAGGCCGCGGTAAGCTGTCCGACGATCGGTGGCCCGGAACGAGCGCCTTATACGTTGGAGAGGTTGAGCTCGAGGCTCCCGTACAGGAGGGGCTGTACACGTGGACGGTCAAGGGCCCCTCGACGTTGCTCGGGGCAGGCCCCTCGACGCTGCTCGGGGCAGGTCCCTCGGCCTCCGAGATCCCGCACGCTGAGGGGTCCGCGAGTTTTGGCGTCAGAGCGGTGACCCATCCTGAATGTCTCGTGACCGTTGAAGCGATCGACCAGGTCAGTCAAGCGCCGGTCAGCGGTGCTCGCGTCGTCATGCACCCATATAAAGCCGTCACCGACGAACGTGGTGTCGCGCAGGTGCGAGTGGCGAAAGGCGCCTACCAGCTTTTCGTGTCGCAGACCAGGTATGTCACGTTCGGCCTGCCCGTCGAAGTCGTCGCGGACATGACCGCCCGAGCGGAGCTGTTCCTGGAACCGGTGCAGGAGCGCAATTAGCCCGCGCTGGTCCGGCTAAAGCCGGACACTACGTACGACGCGGCTACGTACGACGCGGCGATCCATTGAGATGAACGAGTCGCGCTTTTGAATTCTCGCGTCGTCGTACGTCGGCCACCAGTCCCTGAAACGCCACGGGACGCTTGAAGCGGCACGCAATCTCGTACCACACGAAGCCGCCCGAGGCGACGCGGCGCGACCGGAGTACCCGCGCCAGCACCAGAACGGCACCCGTCGTTCCCGAAAATTCGAACACAACGGGAGCATTGGCCTGGAGCTCCTCGTCGTTTCTGACCAGAATCCCACTGGCCGAAATGTCGATCACCATGACCTGAGGTCCGTACTTGAGGCGAGCACCGCGCAGCCAGCGCACGTCGCTCGGCTTCCGACGAACTTCACGACGCCGGTTGGCAACCGGTACGCAAAGCTCGATCGCATCTGCAAGGGAAACGATTGTGCCAAGTGCCGAAGTCATGGACGAGAGGCACAGCAAACGGAACGCCAGCACATCCGCGCCGCCACGGCACCGCCAACGGCAGAAGAATTGCGGATTCCTGCGCAAAAAGCTCGGGCCAATATCGATCTAACGCAACGGACCACACAGCTCGAGAAAGAGTCGGCAGAACGCTTGCGTGCGCAGGACGAACTGAAAGCCCTCAACGTGACGCTCGAGCGCCGCGTCGCCGAACGCAGCGCGGCCGCCGAGGAGCGCGCGCGGGAACTGGCCCGCTCCGAGAGTGCGCTCCAGCGGCAGAAGCGGATCCTGCAGTCGATTCTCGACAGCATGAGCGACGGAGTCATCGTCGCAGACGATGAGGGCAGGCTGATTCTCGCCAACCCGGCCGCCGAGCGGCTGCTGCAGCTGTCGGTCGCCGACGTCGAGGAAGCCAGTCAGCTGTCGCTCTCACGACACGGCTCTGGCCGGAGGGTGACGCCGGATCCGCTTGCGCTTTCCCTTGACACAGGCGTTCGCGGAGAGGAAGTCGAGGGCGCGGAGGTGTACATCGCCCACGCTCGCGACGACGGCGGCACCTGGTTGAGTGTGAATGCCACGCCCCTCAAAGACGAGGAGGGCGTGTCTGCACAACGGCGTTGCCGTCTTCCACGACATCACCGTGCGGAAGCGGTCGGAGGAGGAGCTCCTGCAACGCGAAAGATGCGGCCGAAGCGGCCAATGTGGCGAAAAGCCGATTTCTGGCGAACATGAGTCACGAGCTGCGCACACCGCTGAACGCGATCATCGGCTATAGCGAGATGCTCCAGGAGCAGGCCACCGAGGTCGGCCAGCCGGCGCTCGTCCCGGATCTCAAGAAGATCCATTCGGCAGGCAAACACCTTCAAGGGGCTCATCGATGACATTCTCGATCTCTCGAAGATCGAGGCCGGAAAGATGGAGGTCTTCGTTGAGTCATTCGAAGTATCGAATGTCGTGGACGACGTCGTCGCCACCATCGAGCCGCTCGTCGAGAAGGCGGGCAACACGCTGCATGTGACGTGTCCGGATGACGTCGGCATCATGCGTGTCGACATGACCAAAGTGCGGCAGGTACTCTTCAATCTCCTGAGCAATGCGTGCAAGTTCACGCAGAACGGCCGCGTATCGCTGGACGTCGAGCGCCAGCACCTGGCGACCGGCGAGTGGATCTATTTCCGCGTGCGTGATACGGGAATCGGCATGACGCCCGAACAGATTGGCAAGCTGTTCCAGGAGTTTACTCAGGCGGATACATCGACCACGCGGAAGTACGGTGGCACTGGCCTCGGCCTCGCGATCAGTCGCCGATTCTGCCCGCATCATGGGAGGCGACATCGTCGTCGAGAGCACGCTGGGCGAGGGGTCGACCTTCGTCGCGCAGTTCCCGGCAGTGATGGAACAGGCCGCGAGCGACAACGGCGATCACGCGCCGTCGCGCGAAAGCCACAGAGCCGACCCGAGCGGTAACTGCGAATACCATCCTGGTCATCGACGACGATCCCGTCGTGCACGATTTGCTGAGGCGGCTGCTGGCTAAAGAAGGCTTCGAAGTCGTCTCCGCGCACAGCGCGGAGGAGGGCCTCAGGCTGGCAGATAGTCTTCGGCCTGCGGCGATCACGCTCGACATCATGATGCCGGGCACTGATGGATGGAAGGTACCTGACAGCGCTCAAGTCAGATCCGGCGCTGGGCGACATCCCCGTGGTAATCGTCACGATGACCGACGATCGGAATAAGGGGTACGCCCTGGGGGCAGCCGACTTCCTGACCAAGCCGATCGACCCTCTCCGCCTTGGTTCTGTGCTGAAGAAGCAGGCACGTCGGCCGCCCTGGGCCGCTCGCGCTCATCATCGAAGACGATCCCGCGATGCGCGAGATGTTGAGCCGGCAGCTGCGCTCACAGGGGTGGGACATCGTCGAGGCGTCGAATGGCCGGACAGCCCTGCAGCGGATCACCGCGCAAGTGCCGGCAGCCATTGTGCTCGATCTGATGATGCCGGAGCTCGACGGATTCGATTTCATCACCGAGCTCCGAACGAATCCGGCGTGGCGCGATATTCCCATCGTGGTGGTTACAGCCAAGGACGTCACCGACGACGACAGGCGCCGATTGAACGGGTACGTGAAAAGAATCCTCGTCAAGGGCGCATATCAGCGCGACCGACTCCTGGTTGCCGTCCGCGAACACCTCATGAGCTGCCTGCAGACGCCGGCCGTGCACCAGTAGGGACTGGCGTGCCGCGAATCCTGCTGGTCGAGGACAACGAGATGAACCGCGACATGCTCTCGCGGCGGTTGGTTCGCGAGGGCTACGAGGTCATCACGGCGGGTGACGGCTCCGAGGGCATCTCCACCGCGCGGAGCGCCGGTCCCGACATCATCCTGATGGATATGAGCCTGCCGAAGATCGACGGCTGGGAGGCGACAAAGCGCCTGAAGGCTGACGCGGCGACCTGTCACATCCCTGTGATTGCTCTCACGGCCCATGCGATGGTGAGCAGATCGCTACAAAGCGCTCGAGGCGGGATGCGACGACTACGACACCAAGCCGGTTGAGTTCCATCGGCTGGTGTCGAAGATCGAGGCCGTCCTGGCGGCGCGGGAGCACACGGTGACAACCGACGCACCGGACTGGCTGCTCGTCGTCGACGACACCGAAATGAACCGGGACATGCTGTCGCGACGGCTCAGACGTCACGGGTACAACGTGAACGTGGCGGAGGACGGCGAGATTGCGCTCGCGACGGTTGCGCGTGCAGAAGTTCGCGCTGGTGTTGCTCGACATCGAAATGCCGGGTCTGAGCGGGTTCGACGTACTGAAGACCCTGCGCCTCACGTATTCGCCGAGCGAGCTTCCCGTCATCATGGTCACATCCCGGCAGCAGAGCCGGAGCATCGTCGACGCTCTGCGTGCCGGTGCCAACGACTACATCACCAAGCCGATCGACTTCGCGGTTGCGATCGCCCGCATCGAAACGCAGCTGTCACGGCGCACGCGCGGAGCTTGCGCTGCGTGAAAGCGAGGAGCGATACGCGCTCGCGGTCCGGGGCGCCAACGATGGGCTCTGGGACTGGGATCTCCGAACGAACCACGTGTACTACTCGCCGCGCTGGAAGGAGATGCTCGGGTTCGACGAAGCCGAAATCGGCAACACATCGGCTGAGTGGTTTACACGCGTGCATCCCGACGAGGCGGAGTTGGTCAAGAACGCCATCGACGCCCACATCGCGGGTCAGACGTCGCGGTTTCAGTGTGATGGATTCTGCGGTAGGCTATGCGCCGCGAGGAGATCATCATGAGAAAACTTCTGAGCTTCATCCTAGTCGTCGCTGCCGTGCAGGCCGGCGTCGTGACCAATGCATTCGCCCAGCAGAAGCCGCCGGCGCGCGGCATCGTCAACATCACGGGCCAGCTGTACCGTGCGCAGAACGACAACCACTACACCGTGTTCCTGGTGACGCCCGAGGGCATCATCATGTCGGACCCGATCAATCGCGACTTCTCGCGATGGCTCAAGTCCGAAATCGCGACGCGCTTCAAGGTGCCGGTCCGCTACGTCCTCTACACCCACAAGGACTGGGACCATGCGTCGGGCGGCGTCGTGTTCGCTGACACCGCGGAGTTCGTCGGCCACGCGAACATGCGCGCTGGAGTGGCGCTGCCTCCCGGAAATCCGCCGCTGCCCGCAGACGCGGTCAAGATGGACGCCAACCGCAACGGGCTCATCGAGCGCAGTGAGGCCACGGGACAGTTCGCGGAGCGTTTCGGCCTCTTTGACGAGAACGGGAGCGGAGTCCTCAACGGCGCCGAGCTGATTCGCGGATCCGTCAACGACGTATACCTGCCCAGCACGACGTACCGGGACAAGCACACGGTGACGCTTGGCGGCAAGCGCGTGATGATGGTGCACCTCGGCACCGCACATACCGACGATGGCAGCGTGCTCTACTTCCCGGATGAGCGGACCGTTTTCAGCGCCGACGTGCTGCAGGTGAAGCGGCTGCCTCAGAACATCACGCCGACCATAGGCGCCTACATCGACGCGCTGCGTACCATCATGGCACTCGATTTCGACCACGCGGCAACCGGCCACGCGCTCATGGGGACGAAGAAGGACGCCGCTATGTCGCTGCAGTATCTCGAGGACCTGGCAACGGGCGTCGCGGCGGGCATCGGCGCAGGCCGTAGTCTGCAGGAGATTCAGAAAACGCTGATGCTCGATGCATACAAAGGGTTCGAGCGGTGGGACACGCACCGGACGATCCACATCGCCCAGGCGTACGGGGTCCTGAAGGGGACGCCGACGGCGGGTGCAACGCGCACGAACTAGTCTTGTAAGAGGGGATAGGGGATAGGGGACAGGTTAGAGGGGACAGGTTATAGGGGGTAGGGGTTCCTGTAACCTATCCCCTCTAACCTCTAACCTCTAACCTCTAACCTGCAGCCATGAGAACAGCACTTCGCCTCTCGATCCTTGTGCTTCTCGCCTGTGCCGGCGCCGCCGAGGGCCAGACGCGGCCCGACATGACGGGGCTTTGGATTTCGCAGGCGGCGGACATTTCCGTGCTGCTCCTCCCCGGGCAGGAAATTGCGCTCACGCCGTTCGGGGCTGAGCGGTATCGCAAACTGGATATGGCCAACTCGCCGTCGTACAAGTGCCTGCCGTACGGTCCGACGAGAGGACTTCAGTCCACCAATCCGTTTCAAATCATCCAGACATCCGATCTGCTCGCGATCATCACCGAGCACATCGACTACCGCATAATCTACACGGACGGACGCGGACACCCGGAGGACATCCTCGATTATCCGGAATGGATGGGGCATTCCACGGGCCGCTGGGATGGCGACACCCTCGTCGTCGACACCATCGGCATGAGGGAGGAAACCTGGCTTGACACGGCGGGATTCGAGCACAGCGCCAAGCTTCGGATCACGGAGCGGTTTCAGAAGACCGGTCCCGACGCCGTCAGGCTGACTGTGACGATCGATGACCCGGTGTTCTACTCGAAACCATTCACGTACGGGCGGAACGTGCGGAGAATGGGAAAAGACGTTCGGCTCATGCCGGCGCGTTGCGCCGACAACGAACGGTCCCTCGTGGACGCACTGCCCGGCATCCAGGGGCCGGAGCACAAGAAACCGCCGGCGTTTCCGAAGTGACGACGTAGGGCGCACGCTTCAGCGTGCGCCAATAGACGCGCAGCTGCGCCGAAGCCCAGCGGCGAAGGCGGGCGCGCTCTACTGGTCGGTAGCGGCGGATCCGCTGAAGACCTTACGCCCATCCGCCAGCGTCAACGTGCCGCCATACGCTTTGGGCAGCCCGTTTCTGGCTGGCGACGAGTTGGTCACCGTGACCGCCTCTCCGATCTTGAGATCGTCTTTCCTCCACCCGTTTCGATACAGCTGATTTGGAGTCGACGCCTCGATCGACCAGTTGGTCACTTTACCGCCGGGATCGGTCACATTCAGGTAGTAGAAGACGTGCGGGTTCTGCCACTCGAGTTTCGTGACGGTCCCGTGCAGCGTGATCTTCTTGTCGACGTCGTACGCCGACGCGGCGCTGTGATGGGCTAGAAGGGAAATGCTGCTGACGAGCACACCGAACGACACCGCCAAGGCAACACGTCGTGTCATCGCTCCCTCCGCGTAAGACGACCGATTGTAGCACCCTACCTGACGCTCCCCGGCGGCGCCGTGTCGGGCAGCGGATTGCCGGGCGCAGCGCGGCGCACCGGAGGAACAGGCGCAAGCCGCAGGCCGTGGACCTGGTTGATATAGAGCGCCTCGTATCGGATGCCGTTTCCGTCCTTGTCCACGAACCCCATCGACTGGAAGAACAGTCCTGGCTCCGGGTAGTCCTTGGGGACTGTCCCTTCAAGCACGTACAGCTTGTTCTCGTGCATCGCGATGTACGCCATTGTCCGCGACTCATCTGCGTTGTTCGTCAGGTGCAGCTCGAAGCCTTCGACAAGGTCCTGCCAGTTCCACACATACGCAGTGACTTTGGCGTCGCGCTGTATGAACTTGAATGCCGCGTAGGTCATCGCGGCTCGAATGTCCTGTATCGCGTAACCTGGTCCGATCAGCGGCCGAAGGATTCCGGTCATTTGCCCCTGGCACGTCTCCGCGCCCGACGGGCACGCCTTGTTCCGCGCAATGCCCATCTGTTCGATACCGTTATAGTCCACGACCGTAAGGGAGTAGCGCTCACGTCCGCGCTCGACACTGTAAATTCGGGACGGGAGTGCGTAGCCCTGCTCCGTCTTCCACTGTGCCTCGGTGACCTTCGGCGTTCCCGGGAAATCCACTTTGAACCCGTCTTCCTTGCTCACGAAGAGATCCCACTCCTGGGCTTCGGCGAGCGCCGGGGCGGTAATGACGAATCCGAGCACAAGAACAGCGAATCGCATGGCGTAGCCCTCCCCCGGAACGCCGATGTTGCCACAAAAACGTCCGCGGACCGTCAGGAGGCTAACACAGACAGGGGCGGGCAGCCTTACAGCCAGCCGTCGCGAAGCAAGTGGGTCGCAACATGCCGCGGACCGCCCCGCGACGGGTGGCGGATCGTGTAACCGCGGAGCGACGACCACACACATTCGGTTCAAGACACTTCGAAAAAGACGATGGTCGTCGAGGTACCCGGCTTGCTGCGGCGCTCCGACTGCGGCGCGGTGCATGCGCGTTCACGTTACAGCATCGACAACTTCGATCCCACTTCGTCGATCAGCGGCGCGCGACATCTGCATGGCTCCCCCCCAATAGATCCGTCGGACAGAACAACCCACGTCGCAAGGAGGTAGTGTCATGGAAGGAATGAGTACGAATGAAACGACCCGTCTCAACCAGGCTGTGCAGACGGCAATCGGGACGATATCGGGTCAGTCGAATGGGCCAAGTAACCAACAATTTGCCGAGGCCCCAGAAGGCATGACCGAGCCAGTGCGCGAGCGACTGACCAAAGCACTTCGCGACCGTGTCGCCGAGGGAGCGCGGGACCGGCTCGATGAGGTGGTGCGCGAACGCGTGCGCGAAGCGCTGCGTGAGCGACTTGAGCAGGAGCTGCGACAGGCGCTTCTGGACGGCGCCCCGGGCAAGTTCGAACCTGAGCGTGTGGCTGAAAGGCTGAGCGATCGCCTCGGAGATGTGGTTGAGCGACGCATAGCAGAAGGTTTGCGGGAGCGGGTCGCCGAAGCGGTTCGCGACCGGATCGGCGACGCGGTCCGGAGCGCCGCTATGCAGAGCCCGCTCAGGGAGCAGCTCGGTCCCAGCGGCATCGAAGGGCTCGTGTCGACCATTCGCGATCGTATGGCAGACATCGTGCGCGAGCGGATCCACGACAGTGCGCGCGAGCGCCTGCGCGAGGTCATCCGTGAGCGCATTCGTGCAACAGTCCGGGACCGCCTGCGAGACGCGCTGCAATCCGCGGCGACACAGTCGCAAAGTGGTTTTGGAGTCGACAGCGAGCGCTTTATTGCTGCACTTCGGGAACGCCTGGAGGAGCCCATCCGGGAGCGCATCCAGGAAGGCGTGCGCGAGCGCCTGCGCGACTTGTTGCGCGAACGACTCGAAGACGCCGGCCGTGAGTCTCTGAAGGACAGTCTCAAGACCGCGATGGCCGGGATGCGTGTCAGCGGCGCTGCAGGGCTCAGCCGCGGCGAAGACCTCGAGCGTATCCATGCGCAACTTCTCGAGCGCGCGGGCGCCGCGATTCGCCAGCGTCTGGTTGAAGCGGTGCGCGAACGAGCGGCAGATGCCATTCGCGAGCGAACCGAGGAAATCGTGCGCGAACGCCTCGGGGGCGCGATCCGGGCCGCGCTGGCGGAGCAGATGGCGCTGGGAAGAGGTGTCGATCCTGATGGTCTTGCCGAGGCGATCCAGTTCCGTATGACGGATGCACTTCGCGATCGGCTGAGCGAGGCCGTGCGTGAGCGGATCGGAGAGGCCGTGCGGGAACGCCTTGGTGAGGCACTTCGTACTGCCATCCGCGAGGGCGTGACGGATAACGCTCAGCAACAGCTCGTACACTGACGGCCCAAGGCGGATTCGTCGGCGGCGGGTAGCGTTGGCCGCCGACGGATCGCCTTTCCTCTGATCCACAACCCGTCGCCGAAAAGCTGACATACTCTTACGTCTGCCTGGTGCGGCCGGTGAGCTCTTTCTCCGCTCGAGGCTGGAAGACAGCTGGATTCGAACGCTCGCGGCCGCGGACCCGCCCGCACGCACGGCCGTCGGCACGGCGTTGACTCACATGAAACCTCCATTCCGTGCGGATCATGTAGGCAGCCTTCTGAGGCCTCAGCGGCTCAAGGAGGCGCGTGAGCGGTTTCAAAGGGACGAGATCACCAGAGACGAGCTGCGCGCGATCGAAGACGATGCCATCCGGGAGGTTGTCAAGAAGGAGGAAGCGGTCGGGCTGCAGGGTGTCACCGACGGCGAATTCCGCCGCACCTTCTTTCACGTCGATTTCCTCCAGCGGCTCCAGGGCGTCGCGATATCGGGCGGCATCGCCGCAAAGTTCCACACACATGAAGGCGAGATCGACTTTACCCCGCCTCGCGTAACCGTCACCGGCAAGCTGCGACACGTTCAGGATATTCAGACCGAGGACTTTCAGTTTCTGCAGTCGGTGACGACAAGGACGCCGAAGGTCACGATTCCATCGCCCACGATGGTGCATTTCCGTGGCGGACGACAGGGCATCGACATCACGGCCTACCCGGATTTGGACGAATTCTTCGAGGATCTTGCGCAGGCTTACCGGCAGGAACTGGCGTCGCTCTACCGGGCTGGATGCCGGTACATCCAGTTCGACGACACGAATCTCGCATATCTATGCGACCCGCGGCTCAGAGCGGAAGCGCAGTCCCGAGGTGACGATCCGAACAAGCTGCCGTACGCGTATGCAGCGCTGATCAACTCAGTGATCGACGGACGCCCATCCGACTTGACCGTTGCGATTCATCTCTGCCGGGGCAACTTTCGAAGTGCCTGGGTCGCCGAGGGCGGCTATGAGGCGGTGGCCGACGCCCTCTTCAACGAGCTGCACGTGGATGGGTATTTTCTCGAGTACGACGATGCGCGATCGGGAACGTTCGAGCCGCTCCGCTTCGTGCCCAACGGCAAGGTTGTCGTGCTCGGGCTGTTAACCACGAAGGCGGCGACGCTCGAGCCTGTCGCGGATCTCACGCGCCGAATCGACGAGGCCGCCCGCTACGTGCGGCTGGAGAATTTGTGTCTGAGTCCGCAGTGCGGGTTCGCAAGCACCGTGCACGGCAATCAGATCACGGAAGCGGATCAGTGGGCGAAGCTCGAACGCATCATCGACGTCGCGCGTCAGGTATGGGGAACTTGAATCGGTTCACAGGTGCACGGGTTCACCGGTGCTTGGGTTCCGGTTCCCGGGTTCATTGGTTCGTTGGTGCACGGGTTCATTGGTGCGCGGGTTCCTGGGTTCGCGAACCTTGAACCGGAACCCGAGCACCGTGCACCTATGAACCCATGAACCGATGTGTTTCTATTTCTTCGAATACCGGTAATTCCCAGATATGTGCATCTCGAGGAGATGTGTCGTCGTGCCCTGGTTGTCGGTGACGAACCGGATGCTCCAGCCGAACAATCCGCTGAACGTCGTATCCGACAGCGCGGTCAGCTCGGCCTTGCCTCTATTGCTCAATTCCCCAAACAAACGCCCGCCCGATTCGGTGATCTGAATCGTTCTTGGATGCGGGCCCTCTCCCCAGAGATCCTGCTCGATGTACATGCCGACGTATTTCGCCAGAATCTCGGGCGCGACCTTCGGCTCGTTCCGCTTCGCGTCGGACGCCTTGCCAATCCAATTGTCGAGACTCTTCTGGTTACCTTCGGCACACACGGCCTCGAGTAGCTCGGTATCCGGTTCGAGATCGGCGGTAAATTTGGCCGTTAACGGCCGGGCGTACGCGGCGGAATCAGTGAGTGTGACCTCGATGTCCATGTGGCCAAAGTTCCCGCGGCGGTAACGCTCGGTCACGCGCAAGGCTTCCGTGTGGGGACTGCCGTTGCCGTCAAGCCATGTCTTGTCGTTGTACCCGTAGCTCTCGACGACGAGCGTGTCCCCGTCCCATCGTCCGACCGAGTAGCCCATCCAGGTCGGATTCGGTTCCTTCTCGAGCGGACGGCCGTCCATGAAGATCTGACGATAGGTAAGGTCCTGATCCAGCATGATGATCAGTCCGGGTGTCTGCACGATCTTGAACATCCGTTCGCTGGTGGCGTAGGCCGGGCCGTACGGCAGGCACTGCGCCACAGGGGAATCTTTGCCGAGGTCCTCCATCCGCTGCGCGTACAGATCGCGCGCCCACGGTTGAATCTCTCCGGATTTGAGGTCGGCGGCGATGTTGCGGCGATATTTCTGGTTGTTGGTCCGCTGCCACAGCCCCGAGAGATCGGGCTTGCCGTCGGCGGTTCGCGGTGCGGGCGCAGTCAGGTTGGGTTTGCCGTCGGGCGTTCGTGGGATACCGGGGGTTGGATGCTGCAGCCACTGCGCCGCAACAGGCGCAGTCAGCGCGGACAAGACGATCACCAGGCATAAGGTTTTCATATCTCACCTCCCGCGTGACGCGCCTCTTTGGTTCGGCCTTCAGACTCGGTTTTCGTGCTGCAGAGATTCTGGCTCTTGCGCCCTTCAAGTCAAGCTGATTCGTCACTCCGTAAATCCATGCGACCACCACGACCGTTCCGCCACCTTTTCGGCAGTGGTGTTGCTACGCCCGAACACCGAAAGGAGCCCATGATGATCCGAAAGTTGCTGCTCATCGGCGCGGTGGCGTTGCTGGCGGCGCTCTGGATGCGACAGGCGTTTGTCTCGGAGCCGACCGAGGTGGCTCAGGCTTCACCTTCTCGGCAGACCCAGCCCGTCGGCACATCGGGCAGCTCAGGCGCCAAGCCGGGCAGCTTCGACGAAGAGATTCGAAGGCACGCGCAACAAATGATCGAAGAAGGAAGGAAGACTTTTCGCTTCGATACCTTCGGCGACGAGGCATTCTGGGGCGATCAGCTCAAACTGCACCAGGCGATCGCCGGGGCCAAATTCGGCGGAGTCGGTGCCGGCTTGTCTCCGGCAAAAGCGCTCGAGCTGGGGTTGAAAGTCGATTCCGAGATGGTTCCCGCGCAGGTAGCCTCGGGGATCAAGGCGGGCACGGTCGATCTCAACGATCCGGCGAATACGCTGGCGCTGTTGAAGGTCGATGCCGTGGTTGGGGTGAAGGCATTCATGGAACCAAACGGCAACGTTCGATCGATCGGCATTCAATGTGCGCTATGTCACTCGACCGTTGACGACTCCTTCGCGCCGGGGATCGGGCGGCGGCTTGACGGGTGGCCGAACCGCGACCTGAACGTCGGCGCCATCGTTGCGCTTGCTCCCAATCTCAAACCGTTCGAAGACCTCCTTGGAGTGGATGGAACGACGGTCAAGAAGGTGCTCACGAGCTGGGGCCCCGGGAGATACGACGCTGAACTGGACAAGGACGGAAAGGCGTTTGGTCCGAACGGCCGGAACGCCTCGACCGTGTTGCCTGCCGCGTTCGGGCTCGCAGGAGTGAACCTCCATACGTACTCGGGGTGGGGCTCTGTACCGGTACTGGAATGCGTACGTCGCCAACACACAGATGCACGGGAAGGGCACCTTCTTCGATCCACGCCTCAAAGACGCGAATCGATTTCCGGTTGCTGCGAAACATGGATTCAATAACATCCGGAATACGCCCGACTTGATCACGCCGAAGCTCGCGGCCCTGCATTTCTATCAGTTGTCGATTCCTGCACCCGAGCCGCCGGCCGGCAGCTTCGATGAGGCCGCGGCCGCTCGAGGAGAGAAGGTGTTCACGGGTGCGGCGAAGTGCTCCACCTGCCACGTGCCGCCGTTGTTCACCGAACCGGGCTGGTCGATGCATTCCGCGAAAGAGATCGGCATCGACGATTTTCAGTCAGCCCGATCACCGGAGCAGATGTATAGGACCACGCCGCTGCGAGGGTTGTTTACCAGGGAAAAGGGCGGGTTCTATCACGACGGCCGATTCAAGACGCTCGATCAGGTTGTCGAGCACTACCAGAAGGTACTGCAGGTCACACTGAACGAGCAGCAGAAGCGCGATCTCGTTCAGTACCTCAAGTCGCTGTAAGTCCGTAACCACGAAGGACACAGCGCGGCATGGCCGCAACCAAACATGCCGCGCTGTGTCCTCGGACCAGCGCTGGCACGAACGTGACACTAACGCGCTCGCAACTATTTGTCAGAAAACGAGCTTCAGCACGTTAGTGTCACGACGATCGCGAGGCGATGTTCTTCGTGATTTTCGTGTTTCTCGTGGTTTACAAGATTGCGCCGCAGGCCGAGGCTGCGCTACCGCGAAAATCTCACCGACATTCCGCCGGTCAGGGCGAGACTCGTGCCGCCCTCCTCGAGACTGCTGAGGCTGCGCCCGACACTCGCGTACGCGACAGCCACGCTCCCGAGGGGATACGCTGCGCTCCCTATGGCGTCGAGCCGCTGCCGTCCGACCATCATCTGGTCGAGCACGGGGTCTCCCTTCAACGAATATGACTGGGTGAGCACGCCGGTGAGAACCATTCCCGACGGCGACATCCATTCGAGCGCACCGCCCGTGAACACCGAGCCGCGGGTGAAGTAGCCGGCCGATCCGTAGACGCGGAAGGGCGCCCGCCGCAGCTCCATGCTGACCGGAATTGCGAAATGCACGCGCCCTCCGGGTGCCCCCGGGCTCAGAACTTCCATGACAGGGCTGACGGCCAGCCCAAATTCGCTGATCGTCAATGTGGGATCGATCAGCGTGTATTTGGCGCCGAGATAAATGTCGTCGAGTCCGCGCGCCGAGCCGCCTTCGTACCGGACGTTGTAGAACGGCACGGTGGCGCTCAACTGCATTCGATCGGTCACACCGACGCCGGCGCCCAGCATCGGCATGTTGATCTGACTCATTCCAGACAACCGCCAGTAGCCGACACCGATGCTGACATATCCCTCACCGGGCGTTCCGGCGCTCGCGTCGTCGAGCCACGAGCCGAACTGTCGAAACGTGACGATCGAGGCCGAAGGATCTGTGCCGCCATCAGTGATCGATGTCGACGTGCTCGACGATGAGGCGCTCGTCGTCGGCGCTGACGGCTGTGAACTTGATGTCGGGGCACTGGTCGTCGGCGAGCTCGGTGCTGGCGCCGTCGGTTTCGGTGCTTTGGGCCGGCCGTTGCCGTTCCCGTTGCCTTGTGCGCTGGCGCTCACGGCAACTGCGATCACAAGACCGGTAGCGAGAGCTGCAGTGAGGGGAAATGAACGTGTTGTCACGATGGCGGTGCCTCTCGACGGAAGGTCAAAGGGCAAAAAGCAAATTGACTCTTCACCCTTGACCTTTGACTTCTGACCGTTGACTTACGTGTGTTCTAGTTGCTCGATGTCGTCGCGCCGGAGCTCCCGGTCGTGCCGCTGCTCGAGGTGCGCCGGTACCCGAAGTGCTCCCGCTGCCAGCTGTGTACCGGTCCCGGAGGTGCTGCCGGTTCCAGACGAACTACCTGTTCCAGACGTACTACCGCTGCCCGACGTGCTGCCGGTGCCTGACGTGTTGCCAGTGCCGGTTCCCGTCGTCGTGCCAGTGCCCGTCGTCGACGTCGGCGGCGTCAGACTCGCCTGCTTCACCGCCTGTCCAAGGCTCAGACCGTCAACTGTCATCGCGGTCTGCAGGGCGGCGAAATCGATCCCATGGTTCTTGGATGCATTGAGCGCGGCAATCATCTGCCCCGACTCTTCCAGCCGGCGGTGGCCGCTTCGAGCGTCATCCCTTCAGGCAGCATTCCCTTGATCCGCGCGGCCTGCGAAGGATTCTTCGAGATCTTCATCGACAAGGCGTTCGGCGTCGCCGCTGCGGTCGTCGTGGTGCCGGTGGTGGTCGTCGTGCCCGTAGTCGTGCTTCCGGAGGTCGTGCCGGTCGTGGTCCCGGTCGTCGTGCCGGCCGTCGTCACCGGCTTCTTTCCGGCGCCCGGGTTCGACGTCTTCGCGGCCGCACTCTTCGCGGCACCGTTGCTGCCCGGGCTGGTAGTGGTGCTCGACGAAGTGTTTCCCGCGGCCTTTTGCGACTGGCCATGGTTGGTCGGTGCTGCAGAAGTCGTCGGCTGCTTACCACCCTTGGGTGCTGCGCCAGACTTGCCCTGCGCTGCAACCGGAGTGACGCTGACCGCCGCAATCGCCGCCGCCGTGGCAAAGAGTCGGAATCGTTTCATTTGTGTGAGTCCTCCCCAGACCCGGGAAACTCTCCAAGAACAATGCCTTGCAAGGGACCACGCGAAGGACAAGCCGCTCAGACAGTTACGGCGGTGTTCAACGACGGGACACGCCGGTTGGCGCTCAGAACTGTGAGCGGACCTTCGAGGTTGGCAGGACGCCACGCCTGTGCGGACCAGACGACATCGCCGATACGGAGAGAGACGAAATAGCCCCATTGACATGACGGAGAGTCACATGACGCGTTTGCGCATTTCCCTCGTCGCCGCATTCGGTGCGTTTCTGATGGTCCTGCCGCAGCCCGCACTTGCCCAGAATGGCGCGGGGGAGCTGTCGGCTGGATGGCGTGTCCTGAACATCGAGGAGCAGACCTTCACCGCGGGCTGGTACGCCGACGTGCTCGGCAACATCACGAGCACCTTCGGAGTGGTCGCGGAAGTGGCAGGGCACTACAAGAGCTTCGACGAGACCCGCAGCGTGGGCGGCATCCAGGTCGCGGTGTCTGCGGACGCGCGCGTGCATACATTCATGGGAGGTGTGCGATTCAGCCTGCCCCGGAATCCCCGGATCACGCCCTTCGTGCAGGCACTGGTCGGGCTCGCGCATGGCGCGGTCGATGCCGAAGGGAGCACCACCATCGCCGGACGAACATTCACGTTCGACGAATCGGAATCCACGAGTGACGCGGCAATCGACCTTGGCGGCGGTGTCAACATCGGCCTCACCGACAGCATGCGGCTCCGCCTGGCCGGCAGCTATTTCCGAGTTCTCGAAGAAGATGCAGGCAACGGCGTTCGCTTCGCCGTAGGCATCGTATTCCCGTTCTGAAACGGATCAGCTTAGAGACCAGTAATCGGAAGCCGGAGACCTTCAGGTCTCCGGGGCGGCCATCGCGTTGTCTGCCTTCCGGTTTCGCGCCGCACGATATGATCGTACGGATGCGCGAGACGGCCACGAGCATAGAGTCTCCAGAACCGCAGAGCAGCAAACGGGGCCTTACATGAAACCAAACGAAGAATCCTTGCCTGTCTTTAAGAATCCACATGCGGTTCGCTTTTACGACACCGACCGGTCCCTTGCCGTGATCGTCGCCGAATTCCTGCATGCCGGATTCACCGACAATCAACCGGGAATTGTCGTCGCCACCCCCGCACAACGTGCCGCTGTCTTGCGGGAGTTGCAGGGCAGGTCGCTGGACGTCGTAGAGCTTCAGCGTTCGGAGGCCCTTCTGCTGCTCGACGCACGCGATACGCTCGCAACATTCATGGTCGATGGTAAACCGGACGAGACCCGGTTTACGGAAGGGATGAGCAGGGTGATCGAGCGGGCGTGCAAGGGCCGCAGCGACTGCACCGTCCGGATTTTCGGGCAGATGGTGGACGTGCTTTGGCAGGAGGATGAACAGGACGCCGCCATCCGTCTCGAGGTACTTTGGAACGAACTGGCGCAGACGAAAAGCTACTCACTCCTCTGCGGGTACGCAATGGGGCACTTCTACAAAAACGCAAAGCTCGATGAGGTGTGCGCTCAGCACACCCACGTAGATGTGGACGGTCCGAACGTCGCAAGCGCACTCGCACGCCTGCTCGCGCACCCGCGTCTGTCGGACACCTGAGCTGGCATGAAGACCTGTCGTACGAAATGCTGCAATAGCAATTCGTAAATTCGTCGATTCGTAGATCCGTGAAATGAAAAAAGCCGCCCGCAACCCGTGAGAACGTGGTTGCGGACGGCTTTCTAGGCGCGCAAAGCGCGCCAAAGAGAGGCCCGACCCCTCAGAAGAGGAATCGAGCCCCCACTTGCACCTGCCGCGGGATGCCGATGCTCGGTATGTACCCGTTAGCCTGCCTGAACGTCGCGCTCCGTCCATTGCCCTGATAGGCGCTCCCGAAGTTCACCGTATTGAAGAGGTTGAAGGCTTCGACGAATATGCCGAGCCTCCTTTCCCCGCCAAGCGGTATGAACTTCGTCGTTCGCAAGTCGAATACGAACGTATTGTCTCCCCGTGCCGAGTTCAACGAAACCTGTTGACCGTTGGCGGGATCGACCCACCGGTCGTTGTTGTTGCCGTCCGCGTTGAGGTCCAAGCCCGCGGTCAGATTGTAGGCCCGGGCGCTCGCCCACTGCACGATCGGTGACAGCTGCACTCCGAACGGCGCCTCGAGAACGCCAGTGAAGACGAACCGGTGCCGCTCGTCAGGCCCGTTGGGTCCCCATTCGCCGTCAGCGAACGGCTGATCCCAAACCTGCGGCAGCCCGGCGCCGGAGCGATTGCCGGTGGATCCGCCGTACGAATACGGAGCCCGCCAGCGTGTAGTGCGCCTGCACCGTCATGCGCGGCATGCGACGCCGGAAGAGGAACGTCAGCGCGTCGTACCGCGACTTGTTGATGCCGGCGAGGATTCGCACATCGGACAGGTAGTTGGCGACGCCATACACGCGCAGGAAGTCGTCTGCCAGCCGCCGGCGTCCGTTGAGAATCGGATTGATGTTGGTCTGGCGCTTCTCGTTGCGCCCCTCGATGTGGGTGTAGTCCACGGCGACGCGTCGTGTTCGCGAACAGCTCATGCGCGTACCCGATGTGCGCCTGGTGGGTGCGCGGATCGATCATTTCCGGATCGATCCACTGGCCCTGCGAGCCGAGCGGCAGCCTGTTGCCTTCGGTCGGCTGAGGCGGAATCGGGTCGATGCCGAACCTGTACGTCGCCAGCTGGCCGACGCCGATGGCGGTGTTGGTCAGCGTAGCAAGGGCGTTGAGCGGTCGTCGCGCCTGGGCGGTGATGTCGCCGGCCGCCGCCGCGGTGTTGTACTGGTCGAAGTACAGGCCGTAGCCGCCGCGCAGCACGCGCCGTCCGTCACCCCGACAGGTCGTAGGCGAATCCCACGCGCGGCGAGATGTCCAGCTTCGGCGTCTTCGGGTACGCCGCCTACCGGATTGCCGATCGCTTCGAGCGCCTGCCGCGTGGCGTTGATCTCGAAGTTGTTCTCGTCCATCAGGTTCGAGATCCACGTCGTAGCGCACGCCCAGGTTCAGCGTCAGTCGAGGCGTAGCGCGCCAGTCGTCCTGGAACCACGTCGACAACTGGTGTGCCGTGTTGAGCGTGTCGGCCCAATACCCCTGACCGTTCACGGCGCCGCCATTGGCCTGCTGCCACCGGCTCGGACGATGCCCGGTGTCTGAAAGCCCTGGGGATACCGGCCGTTGGTGTTGTTCAGGATTGTCGACGCGTCGTCGAAGAATGTGAGCGTCGCGTAATGCTCGTTCCCGTTCAGGATGCCCAGGTTGATACAGGCGGTTGAAGTTGAACCCGAACTTGAACGCGTGGTTGCCTTGGAGCAGCGACACGTCGTCGCGAACCTGGAATACCCAGCGGTTGGCCATCGTGCCGGCGTCACCGCCTGCCCCTGTCGTGACCGTCGGAAAGGCCAGCCGCGCCGGGAGGATGTCCACGTTCGGGAAGTCTTTCGTGTAGTGCTTCTCCCGTAGCCCGGTTCCACACATCGGCGAGGTAGTCGACGTGGTTGGCCTGCACCGTAATCTGATTCAGGCCCGCGTTCCCGATCACCCAGTTGTGCTGGCCGACGGCGCTGAACGCCGTCGATGGTGAAGTCGTCGGGCTGGCCGTCGTCGTTGTTGAGGGTCCAGGTGACCGAGTCCCGCCCTTCGTGCTGGCCGGCGTAGCGCCATCGAGACCGAGTGGGCGTTGTTGAGCTGTGCGGTGCCCTTGAGTGAATACATCCGCAGTCCGAAGGGCTGTGCTGCCGATACGGGGGTGATCGGGATTGACGAGCCCGGCGGGAGCTGTCCGGCCCGCTTCGCCCGCACCAGAACGTCGAGCTCGTTCGTACATTCTGTTCCGGAACGAACCGTTGAGATCCTCGAACTGCTGCTCGAGCGCGCCGAAGAAGAACATCCGGTTCCGGATGATCGGACCGCCGATCGATCCACCGAACTGCTGCCGGCTGAACGGCGCCTTCTCCCCGTTGCCTCTTCTGGACGAAGAAGTCCTTCGCATCAGCTTCCGATCGCGCTCGTAACCGAACGCCGACCCGTGCAGCTGGTTGGTCCCCGACTTGGTGACCAGGGTGACCGCCGCACCGCCCGTGCGGCCGTCGCCGCGGTGAACTGGCTCGAGCGAGCTGGAACTGCTCCAGGCTCTCGGTCGTGAACGTCAGCAGCGGACCGCTGTAGTGGTTGTCGCGGTTGTCGGCGCCGTCCACGTTCATCGTCGACGTTGCCACCCAGACGATCCCGCCGTACGACACGGTCCCGACGTTCTCCTTCGTCCGGTGCAACGGGGCAACCGGCGTGGCTCCGGGCAGCAGCTCCAGCAGGCCGCTGATCGTGCGCGTGAGGCTCGGCAGGTTCTGCAGCTCGGTCGCACTCAATCGTGTTGGCCAGCTTCGACTGCGTCGTCTCGATGAGTGGCGCCTCGCCCGGTAACCGTCAGCGGTCTCGGTCAGACCGGCCAGGGATAGCCTGAAATCGACGGTCGAGGATCGAATTGACGTCGAGCCTGACATTGTCGCGCATCGCGGATGCGAAGCCCGCCAGGTCGGTCTTCAAGCCTATACGTCCCGGTCTCGAGTCCCGGAATGGAGTACTGGCCTTCCTCGTTGGTGACCGTGGTCCGCACCACGCCGGTGCTGACGTTGGTGGCCGTGACAGTGACCCCAGGGAGCACAGCGTCTCCCTGGTCGAGAATCCGACCGTTGAACGTGCTCGTGACCTGCTGCCCGTAGGCGAGCGGCACGATCATCAGCATGCAACATGTGATGAACGACATTGCGCGACATACTGGCTCTGCCTCGGCACCCAACTGTGCATACCACCTCCTCGTTTCTCAAAGACAGCTCGCAGCAACGGGCTGTCGGCGCGAGGGGCGCACCGAATCGAAACGAAGTCGCGCGTTTGTAACACGCAGGCCGGGGGGAGTCAAGGAAACAGCCCCCCGCCCGATGCCCTCGAATGCTTCGGGAATCGGATAGAGTAGCCCGTACGCCATGCGTGAAAGAAAGGAACGCGGCAAGCCGGCCGCGGTCGCGCCCTCGCCACGGAGGCTCCCGCTCGTGCTGCTGCTGTTCGTCGGGAGCGGGGCGGCGGCGCTGATTTACGAAATCGTCTGGTTTCAGCTGATTCAGCTCGTGATCGGGGCCACGGCCGTGTCGCTCGGCGTGCTGCTGGCGACGTTCATGGGTGGCCTGTGTGCCGGCAGTCTGCTGGCTCCCCGGCTTGATACCGGCAGATCGGCATCCCCTTCGGGTTTACGCCTATCTGGAGCTCGGGATCGCTGCGTGCGGCATTCTGATCGTGCTCGGGTTACCGGCCCTGAGCCATGTCTACGTTCCCGACATCGGGCAGGGCTTCGCGGGAATTCTGCTGCGCGGCGTTCTTTGCGGTCTTCTGCTGCTGCCGCCGACGATGCTGATGGGCGCCACGCTCCCGGCGGTGGCGCGTTGGGTGGATAGCACGCCGGACGGCGTCGCGTGGCTCGGCTTCTTTTACGGCGGCAATATCGCCGGTGCGGTGCTGGGGTCGCTGGTCTCCGGCTTTTACCTGCTGCGCGTGTTCGACATGCCGACGGCGACCTACGTTGCCGTTGCCGTAAACGCCGGCGTCGCGGCGCTCGCGCTGCTGATGGCGGCGTCGCCGGCTCAGCAGACGCAGCCGGGAAAGCCGAAGGAGCCGCGTCTCATCTCCCGCACCGGTCGATCGACCTACGCGGCGATTGCGCTGTCGGGATTCGCCGCGCTGGGGGCCGAGGTTGTCTGGACGCGCATTCTGGCCCTGTTGCTCGGCGGCACCGTCTACACGTTCTCGATGATCGCGGCTGCATTTCTCGCCGGGCTCGGAATCGGGAGTGCAGCTGGCACATGGGCGGCGCGCCAAGTCACGGCGTCCTGACGTCGCGCTCGCCGTATGTCAGATGGGCGTCATGGTGGCCGTTGCCTGGGCGGCTGCGCTGATGAGCCGGGCATTTCCCTACTGGCCGATCGATCCGGCGCTCGCGACAGGACCGTGGTTCAACCTTCAGATCGATTTGCTTCGCGTGGTCATTGCCGTGATGCCGGCAGCCTTTTTCTGGGGCGCCAGCTTTCCGATTGCACTGGCAGCCATCGCCCCCGGAGCACCCGATCCCGCACGTCTGGTCGCGGGGCTGTATGCGGCAAATACCCTTGGCGCAGTCGCGGGGTGCGCTGATCGTCAGTCTGGCGCTCGTCCCCGGTTTCGGAACGCTCGGCGCGCAGCGGCTCTCTGATCTGGACCGCGGCAGCGGCTGCTCTCGTGATGCTGATGGCGCCGTCCCCGGCGCAGCCGCCCCTGCCGGCGTCCCGGCGTGGCGGCCTGGCACTGGGGGCGCTCGTGTTGGCGTTCCTCGCCTCGGCCAGCGTCGCCCCTGTGCCTCCCGAACTAATCGGCTACGGGAGGCAGATCGCGACGTTCAGGGGGGCGCGCTTTCTGTACCAGGGTGAGGGGTTGAACGCGTCGATCGCGGTGTCGGAGTCGGAAGGGGGCATACGGAACTTTCACGTCAGCGGCAAGGTCGAAGCCTCGACCGAGGTGCACGACATGCGGCTGCAGCGCCTTCTCGGCCACGTGTCGGCGCTGATGCATCCGCGCCCGCGCACCGTGCTCGTCGTCGGCTTCGGGGCGGGTGTGACAGCCGGTTCGTTCGTCCTGCATCCGAGCGTCGAACGAATCGTGATCTGCGAGATCGAGCCGCTCATCCCGCGGACGGTGGGTGCATTTTTCGGCAAAGAGAACAACGAAGTCCTGAGCGATCCGCGCGTCGAGGTCGTCTATGACGATGCGCGGCACTACATCCTGACGACGGACGAGAAGTTCGACGTGATTACGTCCGACCCGATTCATCCATGGGTGAAGGGCGCGGCGGCGCTCTATACGAAGGAATACTTCGAGCAGGTGAGGGCGCACCTCAATCCGGGCGGCGTCGTCACGCAGTGGGTGCCGCTCTACCAGAGCTCCGAGGACGTGGTCAAGAGCGAGATTGCCACGTTCTTCGACGTCTTTCCGAACGGCACCATCTGGAGCAACCAGTACGCGGGCGGGGGAGGATATGACGTGGTCATGCTCGCCCGGCCCGAGCCGCTGCGCATCGATCCGGCCGCGCTGCAGGAGCGGCTCGAGCGGCCCGATCATGCCAGGATTGTCGCGGCGCTCGATGAGGTGGAAATCCCCGGTGTGCCGGGTCTTCTCGCCACGTACGCGGGTCAGGCGACGGATCTGCGTCCCTGGCTGGCAAACGCCCAGATCAATACCGACCGCAACCTCCGGCTGGAATATCTGGCGGGCATGGCCAACAACGTGTACGACGCCAGGATCTACGAAAACATGCTGGCGCACCGGCGCTTCCCGGAGGAGATGTTCACCGGCCCTGAAGAGTGGAAAGACGCGCTGCGCCGCCTGCCGCCACCGGGAGTCGCCCAGCCGGGTGGGGAAGCCCAGTAGGGACCCAAGACTGATAGCTACGCCGAGGACCAAAACATGTCGATATTCGATGACCTCGTGAGCAACCTGATCGAGCGCAATGTGATCAAATTGAGCGGCACGTTTACCATCACGTTGGTTGATGGAGGCATGGCGGTCAAGGGCCACGTGCTGTCCACCGTTCGCGATCAGAAGAAGAGCAAGGACGTCGTGCGCATCGACGCGCCGGTCGACGCCCAAGTGAAGGTCGGCGAAATTGTCATTCCGCTGCCGCAGATTCATTGAGCAACTGGAGGCCTGAAGGCCTCCGACTAACTGCCGGGAGATACAGGCGACATGTCCGACGTCAATACCTTTATCGAGGCTATCGGGAAAGATGTCACGGCGGTGGTCGCGCCGAGGATCGGCAGTTTCGCCGAGCAAATCATTCGTGAGGTCTTTTCGCGTTATCGACCCGAGCTGCAGGGCGAGCTGCACGCGCGAATCGTGCAGGGCGGTCTCGAGGTGACCGGACGTGGTGTCAGGCTCGAGGTGAAGAATCGAGAGACAGGCACGTCAGTGTCGGTTCTGGATATTCCGGTTTCATTGACGATCAAGGTCGATCCGCTCGGGGTGACGCTGCAGAACGCGACCATCAATCTGGATGTCGTCAGTTGAGCCGGACGACGATGCGCTCGTGCGGTCGCTTGCACCGGCGGTGAGCGAAGCGTAGAGTTGGGGCCGTTGTTCCGGACCCGCCGAATCCGGCGCGAGGCGAACATGAAAACGACCACGCTCTCGGGACTGTTGCTGACGATAGCAGTTCCGGGCCTCTGGGTTCTGTCAGGCGCGGCTGCGCCCAGTGAGCTGCAACAGGCTGATCGCGCGCAGCGCGGTGCCGTCACTTCCAGCCTGAGCGGGACCGCGCGAGCAAAGGACGGGAACCCGCTCGAGGGCGTCGTTATTTCTGCACGCGCGGTGGGAAAGAGCTATACGACGTCGGTATTCAGCGATGCCAAAGGTGAGTACGTCTTTCCTCCGCTCGAGAGCGGGCGGTATGACGTATGGGCGCAGGCCGTTGGATTCGACACAACTCGCGCCGAGGTAGCCGTCGAACACTCTCGACAAGCCCGCCAGACATTCACCTTGGGTCCGATCGCAGACATCACGCCGCACGTGTCCGGCTCCGAGTGGATGGCTGCCCTTCCGGCAGATACCAGAGATCAGCGCCGAGCGAAGGAGATCTTCCGCACCAACTGCACGGCCTGCCACAGTCCCACCTACGCGCTGCAGAATCGGTTCGACGAGAACGGGTGGCGCGCGGTGATCATGTTCATGGAGAGAAATACGGGCACCGGCGGGATCAACCGACACTCGACCGTGGTGCACCACAGGGACGATCTGGCCCGATACCTGGCCGAGGTGCGCGGTCCGTCATCACCCCCGCTGAAGTTCAAGTTGCAGCCGCGGCCGACCGGCGACGCCACGCGAGTGGTGGTCACCGAATATGACATCCCGCTCGCCGGGGCACGGGCCGAGCGCGCGTGGAACGATGGCAGCGACTGGTCGCTCGGATGGCCGACCGCTTCGCTCGGCGCCCGGTGGATTCATGATGTCCTTGCCGATGACGCCGGCAACGCGTGGGGCACCCGTGATAGAGGCCCCGCGGACATGACGCTCTTCAAGGTCGATACGACGACAGGCCAGGTCACCGGATTCGGCGTGAAGAACGGCCAGAACATCCGCCGCTCGCATTCAATTGCGAAGGATCGCAGCGGCATCATCTGGTTCGACGGCGGCGACGGCACGCTGGGACGTCTGGATCCACGAACGCAAGCGTTCGAAATGTTCACGCCTCCGCTCAACATGGGAGGTGGACAGCTCACGACTGTCGATGTCGACGCTCTCGGGAAGATCTGGGGCGCGACCACCGGCGGCGCCAACCGCTTCGATCCGATCACGAAGACGTGGATGCATTTCCCCAGCGTGTCCTTTGCGCGCAACTTCGTGTACGGGACGGCCGGCGACGCAGAAGGCAACGGCTGGTGGACCCAATACACCTCCGATCGCGTCGTCAAGGCGGATCCGAAGACGGGCAAGACCTACGACGTGGTGATGCGGCCCGGGTGGCTGGACAAAGCGGACGACGTGATGACGCCGGCCGATCGCGAATGGTACAAGTCGATGGGCGCGATGACCTGGGGCAACATCAACACGATTCCCTACGGCCAGCAGCCGCGCCGGCTCGGCGCCGACAAACGCGGCGATTCGGTGTGGGTCCCGAACAATGCCGCAAGCAACCTGGCAAAAATCAACATCCACACACTCGAGACGAAGTACTACCCGGTCGAGGGGAATCCATACTTCGTGACCGTCGACAAGGACTCCAACGTGTGGACGAATCTGTTCATCGATGCGAAGGTCGGCAAGTTCAATCCTCGGACGGAGCAGTGGACGTATTACACCCTCCCCAGCCGATGCGAGTCGCGCAACATCTCCGTCGACGATATCCGAGGTGATGTGTGGGTCCCGTGTGCCAACACGAGTCGCGTCATTCGTCTGCAGTTCAGGACCGCAGAGCAGACGCAGGCGCTGAGGTAGATTGCCGGTGAGCGGAAGACGAACCGAAAGCCTTTGTGGTGTGCCGCGATAGTCGTGGCGGTATCGCCTTTTGGTCGCCGCGCCATGGGTACACGCGCAGCGGAACGGAGAAGCCCATTCCACGGTCCCGACGGTCGAGCGAACCGACTACGACATGCGCACGTTCATGGCCCCGGTTCCCTTGAGCGACACGGAGTCGAGGGGCAGAAAGCTGTTCGCACAGCGATGCGCGAACTGTCACGGCGGGACCAATCAGCGACCTGGTCCACCACTCAGCCAGCAGACCGTCACGAAGTTGGGAGACAGCTCGGTTCGAGAGAAAGTCAGAAAGGGATCGACGGCGATGCCCGGCTTCGAATACACCCTCGAGCCGGCGCGCATCGACGACATTATTGCGTTTCTGAAGACCTACACCCCGGCGCGGCGGGAACAGGCCGGTACGCCCGAGTAGCCAGACGGCTCACTGTCGCACCTGCTCGAGCGTTGCCGAAAGCGTGGTGCGTCGATACGCCACCACCTGCACCGCCCGCGACCACGTGCTGTAGCCCGACATCGTCAGACGTACCGCTCGGGATCCTACGGGCAGCTCCGGCATGAGCAGCGGTGTAGTTCCCACGCGCCGTCCGTTCAGGAATACGACTGCACCCTGCGGACGGGAATTGATCGAAATCGATCCTACAAACGACTGCTGACGAGCTCGGACAGCAGGCACGGCGACGGCAACCGGAGCCCGCCGGACCGATTGTTGTCCAGCCTCTACAGTGACCCGGCGCGCTGAAACCGATTGTTCCCTCTGCGCACGTTGGATCGCAGTCGGTGCTTGCGCTGCGGGCCGTTCGGCAACTGTGTAGTTGGCAGCGACTACCCGTGTCGCCGGCTGTGCGGACACTTGGGCGGCAACGCTGTCCTCCGCGGGGACACGCGCAACGATGACGAGGAACGCACCGGCTGCCGCACCGGACAGAAAGAGGCTGGCCGGATACGTCCACCGATACGATTGCACCGCGCGGCGGCCGTGTCGTAACGCTCGAAGAACGTTCCAGACGCCTAGACCGACAACGCGGATGCACGACAACGTAAGCATGACCGTCGTGGGAACCACGGGCCAGAGCGCAAGCAGCCGTCGATAGCCAGTCGCATCGGCAACGGTAGGCGCACTGGAAACGGTAGTCGCATCGGAGACCGTAGACGCATCGGTGACGGTAGACGCACCGATGACGGCCGTCTCCGACGCGAACGCGAACAGAGAGTGATCGCCTTCTGCGGAACGCGGTGCGCGATCCGTTTCGTTGGGAGCGTCCGCGGGCTCGGACGGAAATTGCGCGAGAGGATCGGTGCTGTCGGGCGCGTCGCCGGGGCAGCCAGGGTTCAGTGGGTTGGGCCGCTGGTCATCCGATAACACAACGCGACTCCCGCAACACAGCGAAGAGAGCGGCACCGGCGCTTCGGCGCCAGCTCAGATTATCACCTGCCACCGAGTCTAACTTGCGCGCCGATTACAGGAGAGCCGGTTCGGCGACTGAAGTCGGCCCGGTGCCGACTAACACATCGCTGAGCTGGCGCGTTGGGCGCGCTCAAGCGAGACGCGCGCTGGGGAGGCTTACCTGCGCTTGCGCCGCCGGGACTTCCTGGGATGGTCGTGGCTGACAACTCTTTCGAGCGGCTGGGTCGTGTTTGTAACCGTGACACCGCGCGCCACGTGCTCGATTAGCGTGTCATCCTTGCTGTCCATGATGCGCGAATCGCCAAACGCAACTTCCTCAGCCGACTCAGTGCTCACCAGATACCCGCCGAGCGACTCCTCCACCTCGTACGTCAAGCCGGGCTCGAGATGACCCAGGCTCACCCGGTCGAGCACTCCCGCCATCGGCTTGAGGATGCGGATTCGCACGGCCCTCCTGATGCAATTGTGACTCCGATTGAGGCGCGCCTTCGCAGCAGCGCTGACATATCCGCACTCAGAGCACGGTTGAGGTTGCCCAGGCAACAAAAAGGCCGCTGTAGCACCTTTACGGCACAGCCTCAATCGCTGCTGCGGTCGAGCGACACAAGGCACCGTTCTGACGGGGAAGACGCGCCACGTCAATATCAGATACGCGGGCGTCGAACGTAGTAGCGATTCAGTACATCAGGATTGGCGCGTCGCCGGCAGGAGCGACTTGAGCGCCGCGACCAGCGCCTCAGGCCCAGAGTCGCGCCTTGGTCCTTGGTGCCAAGCACCAGGCACCAAGGACCAGGCGTCAGGTTGCGAGGTGGTCTAATTGGTGACCGTTGCGGCGTCTGCCACTACCGTCCGAGCCGATCGGTAGCCGTATACGAAGTGCTTGAATTCGGAGTGAAGAAAATCCGCCCCGAACTTGTAGCGCTTCATTTCGCTGAAAGCCCGGTCGGCGGTCCAGCCGTTCTGCTCCATGCGATACACCGCCGTCATGACGCCCGTGCGATGTTTGCCTCCCTTGCAGTGCACGTAAACAGGCTGCTGCGCGGGGTCGTTCACGATCTCCAGAAACTTGGTGATCTGTTGCGGTGTGGGTGGGACGTGTGTGGTCATCGGAAATCGGTAGAACTTCATCCCGTTAGTCTCGACGAGGCGCTGTTCGTTGCTGTCGCCGTCCGCCTGAAGATCGATAACGGTTTTGATCCCGATTGCCGCCAGGTCGGCATAGTCGCGGCCGTCTGGCTGTTCTCCCCGAAAGTAGTTCGCGTTGATCTGGCCGAAGTTGCCGATGCTGATCCTCGATAGATTGACGGGAGCAACCGGCCGCGAAGCGGAGTCGCTGGCGTGCGCCGTAATCGAAACGAACGACGGACCCGTGACGAGCACGGTGACCGCAAGCGTAGACAGGAGTGTCCTCTTGAATTGCACTGGGTACCTTCCCTGGAGCTAGATTTTCGTGTTTATCGGGATCGAACCGTCACGAAACGGCAACCGATGCGCGGCAAGGGTGATGCCATTACGAGCAGAAGTTCGGCTTTGCACTTTCGCACGGAGATCAGGACGAATCAAGGGGCGGAGCGGTTCTTTGGGGACGCCGTCCCTAAAACCGGTCGATCGCGCAGCGAAATCCAACATGCGATTCTTGCGCGTCCGGTAACATTTCCAGCCGTCTCGATGCCCTGACGCCGTCAGCGTCGGAGAGCCAGGAGCCGCCGCGCGCCACGCCGGAGGCATTGCCCGCCAGCGGTTCTTCGACCGCCGTTGCGTCGCTTGCGTCGTCGTACCGGTTGTAGTAGCGATCGCGGACCCATTCCGAAATGTTGCCCAGCATGTCGTAAAGGCCGAATGCGTTGGGCGCTTTCATGCCCACGGGATGCAGTTGCTCGTCGGAGTTGTCGGCAAACCATGCAATCGCCGGCAGACTGTCGTAATACCGAACGGTCGTCCCCGCTCGCGCCGCGTACTCCCACTCGGCTTCGCTGGGCAGGCGCCCGCCGACGGAGGCGCAGTAAATCTTCGCTTCGGCCCAGTTGAGCTCTGTCATCGGCAGATTCTCACCAGCCAGTGACCGTGCCGCATCACGCGACTTCTGGTACTGCGCGCGGGTGACCTCAGTACGCGCCAGCCAGAAGCCACTCCTGATATCAACGGCGTGAGCTGGCGATTCGTCGTTCTCGCAGGAAGGATCGCCGGTCGAGCAACCCATCACGAATCGGCCGGGTGGCACCCACACATAGGCCTGACCGTCCCGAAGGTTCACTTTGAGAGTGGTGTCCGAAAGTGCTGTGCTGTCCTGTGCCGTTGACACTCCGCTCTGCGTCGAGCGCTCGGGCTGAGGCCCGGACGTGTTCGTGGCTGCCGGGATGCCCGGACGTTGTGTTGTCCAAATGACCGTCGCGATGGCAGCCGCAAGGACTGCTGCACCAATAGCGAGCGCGGGCCGCGAGCGTAGACCGGTGATTCGCCTCGCAATGCTCCGACCACTCCGAAGAAGTTCGCTGAGACGATGTTCGACCCTCTTGAGATCAGCATCGTCAAGACCTGAGCCTGCGTCGAGCCACTGTGTCGTGGACAGGAAGTAGGTGAGATCGGACGAGGGCACCACCCCGGACAACCGGATCGGCAATATCGGTATGCGCGCGTTGAACGCCAGCTCGATTTCTCTGAGAACGTGCGGTGAGGCTTTTGCCGATTCCGTGAGGATCAGCAGAAGGGCGCCGCTGCGTGCGAGAGCGTCTGTAATCGCCGCCGGGTAACTTGCCGCAGGCTCGATGTCGCGCTCGGACAGCCAGCAGCGGAAGCCGGCGCGCTCGAGGCTGTGTACGGCGCGCCGCGCGAGCTCGATGTCTTCCGACGCGAAGCTGACGAAGACGTGCGGCGCTTCTTTCGCCGCAGTGTGCGTTGCAGCGCGATCGGGCCCGGCGATTGACACGATACCTAACGATAGCGCAATGCGACTGAGGCATCGGTCTCGAGCCGGCGCAAATCGCAGGTGGAGGCAAAGTAGAATCTGAACGGGACACGTCGTTCCTTGCCACGAACATTCATCCTGGTCTTCCTCATCGTCCTGCCGGTTGTTTCCTGGCTAGTTGTGCCGCTCTGGAGCAGGCCACGCGAAGCGAGCACTCGCGTACAGGCGAGCGAGGCCTTGACGCAGGCTTACATGGGGTCGCTGTGCAGACCGCCGAACGACGTCGAGACGTTGGAGTGGGATAGTCGTCCTTTCGAGAACCGGGAACTGCTGGTGGCGCTCGAATTGAGCGCTGAAGGGCGTCGCGTGGGCCAGATCCGTCATGTGTATCGCGACGTGCTCCAAAGAGATCCCGTTGACGGCGACTGCTCAACACTGCGCGGCTGGGTCGAGGGACAACTCAACGTCGAGCAAATCAGGCGTGACATCGCCGGGTCGTATGAGGCATGGCGCGTGAGGCAAGTGCGAGAAGCGTTCATCGACGCGCTCGGTCGAGATCCGATCGACTGGGACGGTTCAAGTCTTCGGCGCTGGGTGGACAGCGAGTTCACGCCCGCTGAAATCCGGAGGCGACTGGCTGCACAGAAGCCGCTGGTCGGCGTTCACTACTTCACCTGGTACCAAAGCATGGACGGCGGCTGGGGCAACGGCGGCACCTTGGCACGGGCCGCCATGAAGCCGACGCTGGGCTGGTACTTGTCCAGCGATCCTGTAGTGATTGACACACATCTCGCCCAGATGTCCGCTGCGGGATTCGACTTCGTCATCGTCCATGTGAATTCCGAAACGCCAGAAGGATGGGCCAACGCCCACGCCTTCTTTGCTCGGCTGGCTCGCCACAAGCTGCGCGCGGCGATCATGCTCGATAGTCTGTACACCAGACCAGCGAGGCAGAAAGCCATGTGGGTCGCCAAGGCGAGCGCGGAATTCGCCGGACACCCGAACTACTTCTTCGTGCATGGGAAACCGCTCGTGATGCTCTACTCGGCCGTGGCCGACTTCGCGGATCCGGGAGTGGTGTTGCGCAACGTCTATTGGACGAACGACTACGGGCCCGGAAGCAATACGTTCAACATCGGCTACTCGCTCCTTCCGCGCGACTGGCCGTTCTGGGCGCCGACTCCGCAGCCAGTCGTCAACGGCGTGGTGCCCGTGGCCCCCGGCTACATAGACACGCATCTGGGCCGCGAGCGTTCGATGGAGTACCCGCGGGCGAGCGGCCGGATGTACCGCGAACAATGGCAGCGTGCGCTCGCACTGCGGCCCGAGCTGATCGTCGTTTACAGCTGGAATGAATATTTCGAGGAGACTGCCATCGAGCCGACTGAAGCGTGGGGCGATCAGTACCTGAAATCGACGGCCTGCTACATCGCCCACGCACATCGCGGCACGACCGGAACGTGCTGAGCCCATACGGCATATGATCGGCTCTCAAAAGGAGCCCATGAACCAATCGTCTTACATCGCCCCTGCCCGGCGGCTGACGCTTGCGGGCGCACGAGCCATGATGAGCGCGGCTATTCGGCTGGCCGAAGCGGAACACATCTCGATTGCCGTCGCCATCGCCGACGCCGGCGGACATCTGGTGCTGCTGGAGCGCATGGACGGCGGGCGCTTTCATACGGTGCATTCGTCCACGACGAAGGCGGTCTGCGCCGCCTCGAACAAGCGCCCTACCGCCTCCCACGGGGCGCAGGCGCAGTCGCTCGATACGGCGCACGCGATTGGCCTCGCTCTGGCCGCGGGTCCGGAACGGTGGACGGCCATGGAAGGGGGCTATCCGATTATCGTCGACGGCGAATGCATCGGCGGAATCGGTGTGTCCGGTGGAAGCTGGGAATTCGACGACCGCGCCGCACGCGCTGCGGTTGAAGCCATCGGCGCCAGCTATCGCATCGACGATAAGTAGACGATGACTTACGCCGTTCACACTTCTGAGTTCTCCGTTCTCAGTTCGTGTTCAGGTTCGGGCGCGGATGAACATGAACCGAGAACGTGAACGTGAACCGAACGTGAACACGAACGGAGAAGCGAGAACCGAGAAGCGTGAACGATAGAGATCGATCGGTGTCTTTCGAACCAGTCAGGGTCGGCTGCGTAGGTATCGGATGGTGGTCGGATGTGCTCGCCGACGCTGCGAATCGTTCCGGCGCACTGAAGATTGTGTCCTGCTACACACGGTCCGAGGAGAAGCGTCATGCCTTTGCTGCCAAGTACGGATGCGATGCGGCGGCAAGCTATGAAGCCATGCTCGACGACCGGCGTGTGGAAGCCGTGATCAACACCACGCCCAACAGTGTCCACCTGGAAACGACCAGCGCGGCGGCACACGCGGGAAAGCATGTATTTCTGGATAAACCCATCGCAAACACGGTTGCCGACGCGCGCGCGCTGACTGCATGCTGTCGCAGTGCAGGGGTCGTGCTGGCGCTGGGATACCAGCGGCGCCGCGAAAGCCATTTCCGGTGGGTGCGACAGCAGATCGACGCAGGCGAGTTCGGACGAATGGTGAACGCCGAAGCCAACATCAGCCGCGACCGGCTCGGCAAGATCGATGTGACCTCGTGGCGTTACACGTCCGAGGGAATGCCGGGCGGCGTGATGCTGCAGATCGGAATCCACTACACCGACGTGCTCGAATACTTGATGGGACCCATCAGGGCGGTGAGCGGACGTTCAGCGCAGCTCGTGCTGCCTGGGGACAATCCGGACGTCGCGAGCATGATCCTCGAGCACGAAAACGGCGCGCTCTCGACGCTCAACGCCAGTTACGCGTCGGCGGCCGAATACTACGTGATGAATATTTACGGCAAAGAAGCCAGCGCCCATTACGATGTGGATCACGGGCTGCGCTTCGTGAAGCGCGGGGCACAGGGCGCGCGTCAGGTATCGTGCACTGCGAGCGACCCGATCGCATCGGAGCTTGCGGAATTTGCCGGCGCCGTTCGCGGGCAAGGCGAGCCCGAAATGAACGGTGAAAAGGGAACGGTATCGCTCGCGGTCGTACTCGCGGGTATCAAGTCGGCACGCGAGGGACGAACCGTCCGCGTTGCGGAACTGCTGGCGGAGGCAGATCGGTAATTCCGTAAACGCACGCTCTGGAATCATGGTCTGCGCTGGTCCGGCGAACGGCGGCGCAGCGAGAAGCGCAGGGGGAAGCAACGTGAGCACGCAGGCACGCGTGGTTCGAATGGCCGCTCAAGGCAGTCCCGACGTCTTGAAGGTCGAGACGATGCAGTTGGCGGATCCGGGCGAGGGCGAAGCACTGGTTCGACAGACGGCAGTCGGCGTCAACTATCTCGACGTGTACCACCGGTCGGGCTATTACCCGCTCCAGACGCCGAGCAGCGTCGGCAGCGAAGCGGTCGGCGTCGTCGAGCGCATCGGCGCCGGTGTGACCGACGTGAAGGCCGGCGATCGCGTCGCATATGCGGGAGGCGCTCCCGGGTCCTATGCAAGCCACCGGCTTGTCCCGGCCTCCAGGCTCGTGAAGGTTCCAGACGATGTTCCGGACGAGATCGCGGCGGCGGCAATACTGAAAGGCATGACGGTGGAGTACTTGCTGCAACGCTGCTATGCCGTGAAGCCAGCCGAGTTCGTGTTGTTCTATGCCGCCGCGGGGGGCGTGGGCCTGCTGGCGGGGCAGTGGGGCAAGCACCTCGGCGCGAAAATGATCGGCGTCGCAGGCGGGGCGGACAAGTGCCGCCTGGCGCGGGAGCATGGCTATTCGGAGGTCATCGATCGCACTCGCGAGGACATCGTCGAGCGCGTGCAGGCGATTACCGGGGACGCCGGTGTGCCCGTGGTCTACGACTCGGTCGGCAAGGCGACATTCGATGCGTCGATCAAGAGCCTGAAACCGCGCGGCTTCTTCGTGTCGTTCGGCACCACGACCGGAGCGCCCCCGCCCGTCGAAGCGGGCCTCCTCCAGAAGCATGGATCGCTGTACTTCACGCGGCCGACACTCGTTACCTATACCGCCCGGCGCGAAGATCTTGTGGCATCGGCCAACGCCGTGTTCGGAATGCTGAAGGGCGGCGCCGTCAAAGTGCACGTGGGAGCGCGATATCCTCTGGAAGAGGCGGCGCGGGCGCACGCCGATCTCGAAGCCGGAAAGACGGTCGGTTCGTCGCTGCTGATTCCCTGACCCCCACCGGTATTTGCGCTATCATTGCCTGCCGGACAACCGGCCCGGGCTTCAACCGCCTTTGAAGAGACCTTTCTGATGGGAGGTTCCGCGTGAAGCCGCGTCCCAGGCGCGCAGGGCGCGCCAACGAAATCATTTGTGGCTCGCTTGGTATGGGCGCGCTTGCGGTGGTGCTTTCGGCGACCGTCGCGTCGGCCCAGCAGGCACCGCGCACCGCCGCGGGATGTCCTCTCGCTGACCCGACCAAGTTTCATGCCTGTGCGATCGAAAAGATCAAAACCTTCACACCACCTCGGACCGCCGACGGCGTGCCGGACATGCAGGGGTACTGGGATCGCGCCTATACGTCGCAGGACATCGAGGAGCACGGCGCCGACGGGCTCAATACCCAGCCCGGTCCGAGCATCGTCTTCGACACGCCGGATCGGAAGATACCGTATCAACCGTGGGCGATGGCGCTCAAGAAGGACATGGTCGCCCGCTACATCTCGCCGCTGGCGGCCTGCCTGCCGCCCGGCGTGCCGCGGTATATCGTTGCGCCGGGGCCTCATCAGATCATGCAGACGCCGGGCTACGTCGTGCACCTCCTCGAGTTCTCCCACTCGCATCGTGTCATCCCGACCACGGAGAAGCCGCACGTCGCGAACGCCATCAAGCTCTATCTGGGTGACTCGCGCGGGCGCTGGGAGGGGAATACGCTGGTTATCGACGTAAGGAACTCGAACGGGCTTACCTGGATCGATAATGCCGGCAACTTTTTCAGCGACCGGCTCCACGTTGTGGAGCGGTACACGATGATCGACGCCGATACCATCCACTACCAGGGGCGGATCGAGGACCCGCAGGTCTACTCTCGTCCCTGGACGATGGTTTCCGCGCTGCTTCGGAACAAAGAACCGGGATTCCAGCTGCTCGAACAGGCGTGTCACGAAGGCAACTACAGCGTAGAGAACAGTCTGACCATCGGCCTGAAGCCATATCGAGGAGTCGCCCCCCCCGGCAAATAAAGTAGTCGCCATCATGCATAACGGAAGTCACAGGCTCGCAAAGACAGGAGTGAAGATCATGACGCGATCGGAAACACCGTCCATTGGTCGTCGCGGCGGGTACTTCCGGCTGACAGCTGTCGCCGCCGTCGTCTTCGTTGCCGCGCTGTGGTCGATGCCGGCAACCGTGGCCCAGCAGCCGGCCGCCAGTCAGGCGACTCTCGATTTCGAGTACTTCAAGACGAACGTGCAGCCGATCTTCCTCGCCAAGCGAGACGGTCACGCACGCTGCGTGTCGTGCCACATCGAAGGAACGCCGATGCGGCTGCAGGAGCTCTCACCCGGCGCGACGACATGGAACGAGGAGCAGTCGCGCAAGAACTTCGAGCTGGTGCGCACGCGCGTCGTGCCCGGTAACCCGAAAGTCAGCAGGCTGCTGATCCATACGCTGACGAATGACGCCGGATGGCGATCTGTATCACAGCGGCGGCAAGCACTGGACGTCGCAGAGCGACCCGGAATGGCAGACGCTGGCCGCCTGGGTCGGCGGCAAGACCGGTGCGTCGTCAACCTCTGCTGCGTCAACGCCAGCCGGAAAGGTGCGCATTCTTCAGACGAACAGCGCGGGCGACAACGTGCACGTCATTGACCCGGCCACCAACAAGGTGGTGGGTGAAATCAAAGGGATCGAAGTTGGCCACGGAGCAGTCGCGTCGCCCGACGGGCGCTGGATTTACGTGAGCAACGAGGCCGACAGCACCCTCGAAGTCGTGGACGCGCGCACGTTCCAGGTGCTGACGAGCATCCCGCTGAGCGGGCACCCGAACAACCTCGCCATCGGCAAGGACGGCCGGAAGGTGTACGTCTCGATTCGCTCGGAGCCGGGCGGTGTTGACGTGATCGACACGACCGCACGCAAGCTGGCCAAGACCGTCCGCACGAACCACGGCATCCACAACACGTACGTGACGCCGGATGGCCGCTACGCGGTGGCCGGTTCGACACCCGTCGGGAGAATCAATGTGATCGACACCACGAAGGACGAACTCGCGTGGTTCTTGGACGTCGACCTCGGCATACGGCCTATGGCCTTCGATCAGAATCCCGACGGCTCGACGCGCTACATCTTCGCGCAGTTGAGCGAGTTCAATGGTTTCCTTGTCGTCGACTTCGCGACGCATAAAGAGCTCCGCCGGGTCAGCTACCCGGAGGTGCCGGCCAATAAACAGGTCAAGGTGGGTGGCAACGTATCGCACGGTCTGGCTGTGACGCCAGACTCGAAGATCCTGATCGCGAACAGCCGGCTGAACAATGTCGTCTACAAGTTGTCGCTGCCGGACTTCAAGATCCTGGGTTCGGTCGAAATGACCGGGGGCATCGACCCGAACTGGGTCACTCTGACCCCGGACGGCCGCACTGCCTACGTCGCGATGTCAGGTTCGAACTGGACCTCGGCAATCGACGTCGCAACGATGAAGGAAACGGCGCGGATCCCGGTCGGACACGTGCCGAAGCGCAACTCCACCGCAAGGCTCCAGTAGCTCGAGAACGTAGGCCGGGTCCTTTTGGACCCGGCATAACCCACGGGCCACGGAGACACGGAGATACACAGTTCGTACGTAGGGCGCGGCATTACGCCGCGCCCATTTTGTTTGCCTGAACAGGACACGGCGGCGATTGCGCCGGGAGCTTCCGATGAAAACTCGACCCGTCCTCACGACCGGTGTGCTGGTTCTGTGCGCGCTGGTGTTCGTTCCGCTCGCAGCGCAGAGCCCGCGTCCGAGGACGTTCACACCAGTGACCGACGCGATGCTGCGGAATCCAAGTCCCGACGACTGGCTTCACTGGCGGCGCACGCTGGACGGCTGGGGCTACAGTCCGCTGAACCAGATCAACCGGCAGAACGTCGGTCAGCTCCAGCTCGCATGGTCGTGGGCGTTGCACCCGGGGTCGAATCAAGCGACTCCGCTCGTACATGACGGCATCATGTACGTTCCGAATCCGAACAGCATCGTGCAGGCGCTCGACGCGGCCACTGGAGATTTGATCTGGGAATATCGCCGCGAATTTCCTCAAGTCGGTCAGGCTCCGATGGGAGAACCGCAGCGAAATCTCGCCATCTGGGAGGACAAGGTCTATCTCAATACCGCCGATGCCCACATCGTCGCGTTGAATGCACGAACGGGCGAAGTGGTGTGGGATGCGACGGTCGCCGACCATAGCAAGGGGTACGAGTACACGAGCGGTCCGATTATCGTTCGCGGCAAGGTCGTGGCGGGCATGACGGGGTGCACTCGTTACAAGGAGGACGTCTGCTTCATTACGGCGCACGACGCGAAGACCGGCAAGGAAGTGTGGCGCACGTCGACGGTGGCGCGGCCTGGCGAGCCGGGGGGCGAGACGTGGGGCGATCTGGCGCTCATGTTCCGCGCAGGAGGCGATGCCTGGATCCCCGGGAGCTACGATCCAGCCGCGAACTTGATCTACTGGGGCACGGCGCAGGCCAAACCCTGGGCGCGTGTAGTACGCGGCACCAACGGCGACGCGCTGTATACGAATTCCACTCTGGCGCTCGATCCGGACTCGGGGAAGATCGTCTGGTACTACCAGCACATTCCGGGCGAGACGCACGACATGGACGAAGTGTTCGAAAGCGTCCTCGTCGACGGCGGCGGTCGGCAGTCGCTCTTCAAGATGGGCAAGATCGGTGTGCTGTGGGAGCTGGATCGCAGGACCGGCAAGTTCCTCAACGCATTCGATCTCGGATACCAGACGCTGATGACCGTCGATCGACAGACCGGCAAGGTCACATATGGCTCGGACATGCTTCCCGAGATGGACGTGGAGCTGGAGTGGTGCCCCAGCACGGCCGGCTTCAAGAGCTGGCGCGCAATGGCGTATCACCCGCAGGCGCAGGCGTTCTACATCCCGCTGAGCCTGACGTGCGAAAAGGGCACCTTCCGCGAAGTGCGGCGAGTAGAGGGCGGAGGTGGCACCGGTACGGTCACGCGCATCAACACCTTCCACCCCAAGTCGCCGAACCAGCTCGGTGAATTCGTGGCAATGGGACGGGACGGGCGGATCCTCTGGAAACAGCGTGTGCGCACTCCCTACAACACCGCTGCGCTCACCACGGCCGGCGGCCTCGCTTTCGTCGGCGACTGGGATCGCCATTTCTATGCGTACGACACGCAGACCGGGACGATGCTTTGGCAGACGCGTACGCCCACGTCGGCGCAGGGCTTTCCGATTGCCTACGCTGTCCGCGGACGACAGTACATCGCCGTTCCGTCGGGTTTTGGCGGGGGCAGCTGGACGTCGCTCGTCCCGATTGAACTGACGCCCGAGATCAAGCGGCCGGCGAGCGGGAATTCGATTCTCGTGTTTGCGTTGCCTGAAGCCGGCCGACCGTCAACCGCGAGTCGATAAGTGTCTCCGTGGCACGTCGGTGGGACGTTTTAGATCACCGGGATCTTGAATCGCCGCACGAGGTCTTCGATCTCCTTGCGCAGCCAGGCGAACGATGGAATGACAAACAAGTGGTCCTGCATGCGCGAGGGGTCGTAATCGGTCTCGATCACCTCGTCCGTCACGAACGGGCGACGCCGCACCTCGTTCGAGAACAGCGAAAACGGGATTTCGCTCGTCGATGACAGAATCCCGGCACCGAACACCTTCGTCCCGCCTGATTCTTCGATCAAGCCGAATTCAATCGAGTACCAACTGAAGCGCTTCAGCGCCAGCACCTGTAGCGCATCCTGCGTGGTAAACGCCGCTCGCCCAATGAGCGTCAGCACCTCAGCGTAGTCATGATTCATCAGCGAGGGCACGTGGCCGAGGCAATCGTGAATCATGTCGGGCTCGGGCGTGAATTCCGGATGCGACCCGTGACGGATGAACTGCGTCACCGGGAAGCCGCGATCGGCAATGTAGCTATAGAACGTGCGGTAGGCCAGAGGACCCTCTGCGGGCACGAGGTGCATCTGCGTTTGCTGCTCGAGCTGTTCGCTGAGGTGCCTCAACTGCGGAATGTCCGTGGAGCTGATGCCAAGCGCGTCTTTCGCTTCGAGATAGATCGAACAGGCATGGGCGCGATGCAGCTCGTCGAGCCGGTGGGCGACGTCGCGCCAGATGCGCGTTTCCTCCGGTGTGTAATCGAGCAGAGGCGGGCCCAGGTTTTCCAGCCGGTGCCGCCGGCAAAGCGCGAACAACTGATTGCGCCGCTCGACGTAACCGGCATCGCCCAGACCCGGATGCCCAGGTTCGAGCTGCAGTGTGTCTGGGTCGGGCGGCTCGATCATGACCTTCGGGTCAATCGGGACGCCGTATTCAATGATCGTTGATGGATCCTTCATATGCGGCTTTCGTGCAACGGATGGCGTCCAGCTATCCAAGAGCTCCGCATCGCTCCTGGTCGCCCGTGTGACGGGCTGCAAACAGCATTCCATTTTGAACGAGCAGCAGTTCCGTGGCAGACTCCTGCTGGACCGCGCCAAGGGCTCGCACTGTCATCAGTTGCGGGGAACGCTGGCCGGTTTTGGAGGCAGGCATGGTGCGAAGGCTCGCCGCTGTTATTGCAGCCCTGGGAATCTCGATCGGAACCGCCGCTGCGCAGGAGGTCAACGCGCGTGCGGCCCTGCAGGCGTCGCTCAAGGCAATGGGCGGCGAGACGCTGAAGACCATCCAGTACTCAGGTGTCGGCTGGTCGTCGCTAATCGGCCAGACCTACGGCCTAGACGAGGACTGGCCGCACTTCGAGGTCAGCGCGTACACGCGCACGATCGACTACGACGCACGGTGGTCGCGCGAGGACTACACACGACGACAGGGCAGCTATCCCACGCTCGGCCGCGTGCCCATGCCGGAGCAGCGGATGACCGCGATTGTGAGCGGCGGCTACGCGTGGGACATGCGCGACAACGCGCCCGTACCGCTGACGCGGCCGTATCTGGACGGCGTCTCGTTCAGCGACTTGCGGCAGCTCGAGCTTGCGCTGACACCACACGGCGCGCTCAGGGCCGGTCTCGCGGCCACCGATGCCACCGCGATTACGCTGCCGATCGTGGGAGCGTCTGATTTCGGCCTTTCCCAGTTCGGGCAGAAAGGTCACGATCGTTTCGTTCAGTCTGCTCGGGAAGTACACGATGAACGTGACGATCAACGATCAGAATCTGGTGGAGCTGGTCGACACGTGGTTTCCAAATCCTGTGTACGGCGACATGGACTACGAGATGCGCTATACGCAGTACAAGGACTTCGGAGGCGTGAAATTTCCCACGCTCTTCCACGTCCACCAGGGCGACCCCAGACTGAACCCCGCGCACAATTACTACGAATATCGCATCACGGCCGTCACGCCGAACGCTCCTGTCGCGACGATGCCCGTGCCGGAAGCAGTGCGGACCGCGACGGTTCCTTCGGTGAGAGTGGAGAGCCAGAAGCTGGCCGAGGGTGTGTGGCTGCTGGGCGGCGGTACGCATAACAGCATGCTGGTCGAGTTCAAGGACTACGTCGCGGTGGTTGAAGCGCCGAATAACGAGGAGCGCTCGCTGGCCGTGATCGCAGAGGCTGCGAAGCTCGTGCCGGGCAAACAGATCCGGTACCTGATCAACACGCACCATCATTTCGATCACGCGGGCGGGCTGCGTACGTTTCTTTCACAAGGCACGACGATCGTCACCCACGAGTCGAACAAGCAGTACTACCTCGACATCATGTTTTATCCCGCTCCGCGCACGTTGCAACCGGATCGAATGGCGAAATTCAACCCGATGTACATGATCAGCCGTCGCCCGGCTCCGATCGAGACCGTTGCCGGCGAAGCACGGGGCACAGGCAAGTACGTGGTCACCGACGGCGAGCGCATCCTTGAAATCCTGCACGTTCAGGACATGGCTTACGAGCTTGGCGATACGTCCTACAGGCAGGGCAATCACAGTCTCGACATGCTGGTTGCGTATCTGCCCAAGGAAAAGATTTTGCTGAATGCAGATCTCTATTCGCCGCCTGCCCAGGGTGCACAGCTGCCGGCCGCTCCAACGCCCGGTCAGAAGACGCTCTACCAGAACATGCTCAAGCTGAAGCTCGACGTGGCGCAGCATGTGCCGATCCACGGACGCGTCGGGAGCAACGAGGAGTTCCTCCGGATGTTCACGAACAGCGCGAGGACGAATTAGCGCACGCCTTGTAAGGCAAACGGCAAAAGTCAAAGTCAGGGACAGACAGGCATTCGGAGCGCACGATGATGATCATTGCGCGTGGGCGAGGTCAGATGGCGCGCGAGGCGATTCTCGCAGACCTCATTGCCCACTCGAACGAAATGTATGGGTATGCGGCCGTCTACCTGCGAGCTAGGAACGTCGTTCCGCCTTCGACCGACGAACAGCCGCAGCGCGGGCGAGGCGCGGGTCCCGCGGGTCGCGGCGCGCAGTAGGGTGGGTCGTGCGCAGATCGCAAAGACCTTCTCGCGACCGGGCGCGCGGCGGTGTGACGCGCCGGACGCTGCTGGCGAATGCGCTCGGAGCCGCGGCGGTCACGCTTGCTTCCGAAGACGCGGCGACCCAGGAACGTCCCGAGAGCGCCGTCCGCTTCGGCCGCCTTCCGAACGAGCGCGGGTCGCGCTCGCCCGCCGAGCAGCCGGCGCGCATGCCAAGCGCCATAAGCTCCCGAACCCCGCTTCAGGATCTGCACGGCACGGTGACGCCTGCCGATCTTCACTTCGAACGCCACCATGCGGGCGTGGCAGTGATCGATCCGCGCTCCTATCAGCTACTCGTGCACGGCATGGTGGACCGGCCGATGACGTTCTCGCTCGACGAGATCGAGCGCTTTCCTTCCACGAGTCGGACATGCTTCCTCGAGTGCTCTGGAAATTTCGGCAGGCAGAGCGGCGAGCGCACCACCGTGCAGGAGCTGTGCGGACTGACGAGCCAGACCGAGTGGACGGGAGTCAGGCTTTCCACACTGTTCAGGGAAGTGGGTGCGCGGCCGCAGGCCACCTGGTTTCTTGCCGAGGGCCAGGATGCCGCGATGATGACGCGCAGCATTCCGATCAAGGAAGTGCTCGACGAGGCGATGCTCGCGTACGCCCAGAACGGCGAGGCATTGCGTCCGGAGCAGGGCTATCCAGTGCGCCTGCTTCTTCCAGGCATCGAAGGCAACGCGAGCGTCAAGTGGCTGCACCGGATCGAGCTTGCCGATCAGCCGTTCATGACGCGTGAGGAGACGTCGAAATACACAGATCCTCTCGCGGACGGGCGGGTTCGTCAGTTCAGCCTGGCTATCGACGCGCGGTCAGTGATCACGTCTCCGTCGTACCCTCACGTGGTGCAACCCGGATGGATCGAGATCCGTGGACTCGCATGGAGCGGGCGCGGCCGCATTCAACGCGTGGAGGTCAGCACCGATCGGGGCAGGACCTGGACGGCGGCGGAGCTGCAAGGACCGGTGCTGTCGAAGGCGCACACGCGCTTTCGTCTGCTGTGGGGATGGGACGGCAAGCCGACCGAGATCGTGAGTCGTGCGATCGACGAGACCGGCTACGTGCAGCCTGAATGGAAGGCGCTTCAGTCGATCCGTGGCCGTCGCACTCGCTACCACCTGAATCCGGTCACAGGGTGGACGATCGGTGCGGACGGGCGCGTACCTCTTCGCAATCGAACGAGTGACGGCATGACGCGCGTGTGGTGCATGCTCATCGCCGCGGCCTTCCTCGCGACAGCAGGGACGGCGGCGCAGTCACCTCCGCAACGTTACGGACTCGGAAAGCCTGCGCCGCAGGAGCTCATTACCAGCCTCGACACCGACGTGCGGCCCGATGGAACCGGCCTCCCGGCGGGGAGGGGCACAGCGTCTGATGGAGCCGGCGTTTACGCCCGTCAGTGTGCAGCCTGTCATGGCGCGAAAGGCGAAGGTGGGCAGGCTGATGCACTCGTCGGCGCCGAGCCACCAGGCATCGCGCCCTTCGGGCCACAGTACGAACAATGGCGCCGCGATCGGCCTGACGTTTCGTTTACGGTGGGCAACTTCTGGCCGTATGCGACGACGTTGTTCGATTACGTTCGGCGCGCGATGCCTCCGTCGGCGCCCGGAACGCTCTCATCCGCCGAGGTGTACAGCCTTGTCGCGTGGCTGCTCGCCCAAAATGGCATCATCACCGAAGCCGAGGTCATGACCGCCGAGAGCCTGCCGAAGGTGGTGATGCCGGCGCGCGGCCGATTCGTGCCGGACGATCGGAGGGGTGGGCGGGTCGTGCGGTAGTGTGTCTCTGGTCTCTGGTCTTTGGTCTCTGGTCTCTGGTCTCTAGTCCCGCACTAAAGACCAAAGACTAAAGACCAAAGACCAAAAGACGCTGGTCGCGCTTTACCGAGCGGCGCTCGTCGTCGTCGGCCTGGCCGGTGGCGGCGGCTGGATTGACGCCGCGTAGGCGGAGACGGCCGTCAATTCCTGCACCGACAGGTTAGCGACGACTGGCTTCATCAACGCGCCCCACGGTCCGTTGCGCGCGCCAGACTTGAAATCGAACAGCTGTCGCATCGTGTAGCTTGGCGACCGGCCGGCCAACGCGGGTACGGGGCCGATACCTTCGAGGTTTGCTCCATGGCACGTAGAGCACTGAGCCTTGGCGGCCACCTGTTTACCTCTATTCAGCGTTCCAGGCGGAACATAAGCCGTCCACCCCATACGCGTGTCGCGCGCTTCCGCGCGGAGGTTGTCGTCCGGCACCTCGACAATCTCGTCGGCCTTGATCGGCTCCATCCCGCCGCCTTCGCCAGCCGGAATGGCCATGTGCATCCCGCCCTGCATGCGCACTTTCGGTGCGGTCTTGGACTCGACCACCTTGATGCGCCGTGGGTACGGCTGCTGCGCGAAGTATTCGGCCGCCGCCCGGTCCTCCTCGGGTGTCGTCGCCTTCGTGAAGCCGATCATCGTGTTCGTGTTCGCCTTGCGCGGATCGGCGCTCTTTCGCAGCCCGTTCCGGAAGTCCTGCATCTGCTGCATGAAATAGACGGGGTGATAGGCGGCTGACCGGAGCGTTCTCAGGACGTCCCGGCCCCGTCCGGGAGGTGACAGAGAGTGCACTGGCGCACGCCTTCCTTCCCGAATTTGACGACGTTGGGCGGCATCCCGCCGTGGCGATCTTCCGGATACCAATCCATGGTTTCCTTCGCAGCCCGAAGCTGGCCGCGTGTGAACGTCTTGTCGGTCCCGGGAATCTTCACGACTGCGTTGTCATCGGTCGGCAATGCAGAGGGCGGCGGGGGTGCACCCGGCACTGGTGGTGTGTAAGCCCAGTCCGGAAGTCCTGCCGGAACCGGACCAGTGGGCGCAGGAGCGTTCTGCTGCTGCGCGACGATGGACGCCCCGAAGACTACGAGTGCGATTGCCAGTAGGGCACCGCGCGTCCTGCTCATATATGCGTCTCCTTCATTCAGCCGGGATCCGTCTTCACCTCAAACGAAGAAGCCGGCGAAAACCGGCCTCCACAACACCCTCAATTGGTCGCGACGTTCGTACCGACCCGGTACGTCTTGCTGAAATTGTTTCGCGCGTTCGTCACCGTGAACGTGCCGTCCTGCTGCGCGCTCACCTTGAACCAGAACGACTTCCCGTTGTGCACCGGTGCGGGTGGCGCTTGCTGGCCCTGCGGCGGTGGGGTCCAGGCTGCCACCGGCATTGCCTCGGGCTGCTCGTCATAGAGATTGCCGATGAACATCCCCGGCACCGTGTACTCCTGGCCACTCAGCAACGAGAAATGCGACTGCCATACGTCCTCAAGGCCCGGCGAATTCAGGAGAATGCGCATTGCATCCGGCTGGCCACCCTTGCGTGTGCCGTTGTTGATGATCGAGACCCGCGGCCGCAGCGCATGAACCAGCACTTCGGAGTTCGAAATCGCCTGTCCATGATGTCCCACGATCAGCAGATCGGCGGTGCCCAGCCGGTTGTTCGGACACATCAGCTCGGCTTCCTTGTTCCAGGTCAGGTCGCCGGGATGCACCACTCGGAACTTGCTGAACGTGATGTAGCTACCGACCGACTGTGCGTTCTCGCTCGGATCGGGGTCCTGAGGCTTGAACGCGCCGCAGTACGGATTGGGTCGGCCCGCGCCCGGAAGCGCCTGTTGAATCGGCTGCCCCGCCGATGTGATGAACCGCCACTCCAGGCCCTTGAGCGTAATCCGGTCGCCGGGCTTCACGATGACACGCTTCGATTTGGCGACAAGCGTCGGATAGATCTTGTCGAGGAACTCCGTCGATGCCGGCTGCGGCTGCACCGTCGGCCCATGATCGTAGTAGGCCCGGATCGGAATCTGCTTCGCGAGCTCTTCGAGGGCGCCGAAATGATCGCCATGCCAGTGCGTAGTGACGTGATGGTCGATCTGCGCGAGGCCCGCGTCCTTGATCGCTTCCATGATGCGTCCAGCATCCCGGGCAGCCGCCGCGCCGCCGTTGCCGGCGTCGATGAGAACCGATTCGCCCGCCGGTGTGACGAAGAGCGTCGCATTTCCACCCTCGACGTCAACAACGTAGATATCGAGCGTGCGGCGTGCCTGCGCCGACAGCAGGGCGATACCGACGACCAGACCGGCAATAGTGACGAAAAGTCTTGCGCGCATGGATATCTCCTCGCTCCCTTCTTGCGAGCGAAAGCCTACCACCGTGCCCGACCGACGACAAGCGACGATCGAAGAATCACTGGCCCTGTCCGGGACCCTGGCCGCGACCACGGCCGCCGCCACCGCCACGTCCGCTGGGTATCGTCTCCGGAGGAAGCCTGTTCGAGTAGATCCGGTCGTAGCGGACGCGTTTGCCCTCCGCATCGAGAAAGCTCAGCGACTGCGTGAACAGGCCTGGTTCGGGGCCATTGGCCGGGACTGTGCCGTCCAGAATGTAGAGCCGGTTTTCGTGCAGGTAGATCGACACGAACGTGCGTGTGCCGTCCGGGTTTGTCAGATTGAGCTGATGGCCTTCGACCAGGTCGATGTAGTGCCACGCATCGTGAGTGACCTTCACGCCGTGCTTCATCCGATACAGCTTGGTCGCCGCATACTGAATGGAGCCCTGGATGTCCATCATCCAGTACTCGGCCTGCCGGAACGATGGCGGATGCGGCTTCTCGTTGTACCGCCTTTCCGCGTCGTTGTAATCGATGACGGTGATCGAATACTTCTCGGCTCCTCTCATCGCGGTGTACACGCGGCCCGGGAAGACCAGCCCGTATTCGGAGGGCCACTCAATCTTCTCGACCTTGGGTTGGCCGGGCATGTTCACCGTGAAACGGTCCTCCCGACTTGTGAAGTCGATCCATTCTTGTGCAGAGGCAGCGGTAGAAATGAGCACGCATATGAGTGCTGCCGGAATCAGTCGCACGACGGGCATATTCAAACCTCCAGCCAGGAAAGCATTCTGAGCGGCAAATCGAAATCAGTCAAGGAGATGAGACGCTATAATCCGCGCGTATGACAGTCCCCGCGCACGTTCTGGCGGCCACTGCTGTCCTGTCCGGCATTCTGCTTGGTCAGGCAGTCCCGCCCGCGAACGAAGACCCGAGCCATAAAAGCCTCCTGTTCACCGCACACCTGCGGATGTTCGACGTCACTGTCGCTCCGGGCGGCTCGACGCTCGATCACTCGCATGACCACGATCTGGTGACGGTGGCGGTCGGCCAGGCGACCTTGCGTACGAAGGCCTCCGGGGAGGACTGGAGCGACCCAAGGCCGGTTGCGTCCGGTGCGGTTGACGTCGCCAGCTATACGGGTGCCTCCGCAGTGCACCGGATCGAGAATGTGGGGACGACGCCGTACCGGGCGTTTGCGATTGAAAACCTTCGTGACGCCAAGTGGACGACCCCTCAACTGATTACAGCGCCAGGCACGACCCTCCTCGAGCAGTCCCGATCGTTTGCCGTCTACGACGTGAAATTGAATGGGTCCGCGCCTAAAACCAGCCATGTGCATCAGATGCCGACGGTCGTCATGCTCATGGCCGGTGCCGTGGAGGTGCAGGGAGGCGGCGGCGAATCCGTGTTCCAGATGGACACTCCCGGACGCTGGATCCTGTCGCAGTGGGACCAGCCGCACACGCTGACGCTCGTGGGCAGCGGCGACGCGCATGTCATCGAGGTCGAAGCCCGGTAGCGCGATCAGCCGACCGCCAGAGCGCGCCGCAGGTCCGATACGGCGAACGGCTTCGGAAGGACGCCGTCGAATCCGTACTCCTGGAATCTTGCAAGCACGGCATCGTCGGCGTAGCCGCTCGTCACAAACACGAGGACGTCTGATCTGATTCTCCGGATGTGGTGGACCGCTTCAGCGCCGCCCATCCCTCCAGGCACGGTGAGATCGAGGATCGCGATGTCGAACGGTGTGCCGCCATCCTCGGCGCTGCGAAAGCGCTCGAGGGCATCCTCACCCGAGACCGCCACCTCGGTCATGAAGCCCAGAGACTGCAGCATTTCCTGTGCGACCTCCGCGACCATCGCGTCGTCATCCATAAGGAGGACGTGCCCGCCGGCGCGCCGTATTTCTGTGGGCCGGCGCTCGACCTCTGGTGCAACATGGCGCGTGGACGCAGGCAGGTACACGCTGAATGTCGCACCTTCACCCGGATTCGGGTCGACCTTGATCGCGCCGCCGTGCGCCCGAACTATCGAGTACGTAATGGCCAGACCAAGCCCGGAACCCTTCTCCTTCGTCGTGAAATACGGATCGAAGATCCGGTTGAGTACGTCAGGGGGAATGCCGCCGCCGCGGTCCTGCACCGTCAGGCACACGTAGCGCCCGGGCGTGAGTGCTGTATTGGCGGGAAGTGTATCCGCCGTGAGCTCGACATTCTGCAGCGATACGTCGACAACACCGCCGCGGGGCATTGCCTGCATCGCGTTCAGCACGAGATTGTGCACCACCTGGGCGATCTGGTTCGTGTCGACGTCGGCCGGCCACGCGCCATCAGGTATGTCGAATCGCGGCGCCACTGGTGAGCCGCTGAGGACGAAACGTGTGCACTCGACGACGAGCTCCTGAATCGATGCCGTCGTCTTGATCGGACTGCCTCCCTTGGAGAATGTCAGCAGCTGATTGGTGACCCCGCGCGCGCGGGCAGCGGCGGCCGCTGCCTGTTCGAGCCGCGTGCGCAGCGCCTGCTGCTCGGTCCGGACGAGGTCCTGGGCGAGCGACAGGTTTCCGACAACACCGGTCAGAATGTTGTTGAAGTCGTGCGCGAGGCCTCCGGCGAGCACGCCCAGCGATTCGAGGTGGGCGGCTTTGGCCCGTTCCTGCTCCGCACGCGCGATGTGCGTGATGTCTCGCAGGACCCAGACCGCACCCGCCACTTCACCTTCCGCATTGCGGGTCGGTGTTCCGGACACTTCCACGAGCGGAATGCCGCCATCTGGCGCGACATCGTTGACGAGTCGAACCGCCTTGCCATCCTCCAGCAATCGGAGTGCGTTGTTCTGGCCACGGCCTGAAAAGCCGAGCGACGCGAGCATTGCCACGATCGGTCGTTCTCCAGGCTGTCCCGGTGCGACTGCCGCAAGGCGCTGCGCCTCGTCGTTCATCAGCAGGATCGAGCCATCGCGATCGACCATCATGACCCCGTCGCGAATCGTCTGCACCGTTACGGACAGCCTCGAGCTTTCGAGTACAAGGCGCTCTTTTTCGGCCCCCAGTGCAGCTTCTGATTGCTGTGCACGAGCGAGCGCCGTCTGCGTCGTAACTACCGCGCGCGAGAGCTCGGCTGCGTGCCGGCGCTCTTCGTCGATTCTGCGAAGCGACATTTGGTACGCGCGGTACGACACGTAAAGCGGTACCAGCGCCGACGGCAGCAGCAAGTACTCTTCGTGAATCACGATGAGCCCGACGACGCCGGCGGCGGCACCCGAGAGGAAATAGCTGGGTGCGCTCCAGAAGAACTCCCAGTACCATGCGCGAAGGGGCGAGAGACCGTTCGAGACCCCGATGGCGGTTGCCACCAGCGCGGTGTTCACGACGAAATACGTCAGTGTCGTTGCAGCGAGCGGTAAGAGCGTTGGGCCTCCCGGGTTGCCGCCGAGAGTGCTCCAGACGAATCCGGCCGTTTGGACCGTAATGGCGACCGACGCAACGCTGAACGCCGCGCGATGAAGCGGCTGAGAGCGGCGGACCCTGAGCGTGCACTGGAGCAGAACCCCCGCCGACGACGTGAGCATCGCCACGTTGGGACCGAGAATCATTAATGCGAGAAGATCTGCGGCGCACGCCATGGACATGGTCGACACGCCGCGCCACAGCGGAAGCCGCAGCTTGAAGTTCGAAAGCAGGAGCGAGGCACCCAGCAGGGCAACGGTCAGGGGAAGGTTCGAGAAGCTTCGGGGCGCGAAACCGATGAGCAGCGCGAGGCCTACGACGGTCACGCCGCCGATGTAGAGCCATCCGGCCCACTTTCGCGCGGCGATCTTGGCGTCGGACGCCCTTGCAGGCAAGATTCCCCGGAGCGCACGCATGGCGGCAGTCGGCACGTCAGGATCCCGCGTGTTGCTGCACGCCGACAGATGTAACCGAAAGGCAGATCGCCCACATGACGAGCCGCACACAAGGAGACGACGGCAAGGCCGCCACGCCGGACTTTTCGCGGAACTGTACGCCCGAGGCGCTTGTCGCGCTAAGCCGCGCCGTCACCACCGCGCGGCTGCTGTCGGGGGTCGTGCACGAAGTCAACAATGCGCTCCTGGTCATTACCGGTACCGTCGAACTGCTCGAAGGGCGGACCGATTTGCCCGACACCACCAGCCGGCCGCTGGAGCGCCTCCGTTCGCAGAGCCAGCGCATGGCGACAGCAATCGCGCAGGTTGCCGCGTTTACGCAAGCGCCGGTGGGGGAGCGCATCGACGTGGATCTCAGTGCGCTCACTCGGATCGCGGTCGACCTGCGGCGGTTTGCCGCAACGCGGGCGGGGCTCACCATTGAGCTTTCCGCCGATGGCGCGTGTCTGGTGCATGGCAACGGGGCGGAGTTGCAGCAGGCCATTCTGAACCTGCTGATCAATGCCGAGCACGCACTCGCCGGCACGCGTGGGCGTATCCAAGTGAGCACGGAAAAGGACGACGAATGGGGAGTCGTGCGCGTGTCCGACAGCCGTCCGCAGGTCGAGAGACACTCGGACGACCTTTTCGAGCCGTTTATCCCGACGCGCGCGCCGTCGGACACGTCGGGCCTCAACCTGTTTGCCGCGCGAGTCATCGCGGAGGCCCACGGCGGTTCGCTGGTGGTCGATGCACCCGAGGCTGGAGCGTCGTTCATCCTCCGCGTGCCTGCACGGTCGGGCAGCCGTCGTTAGGCGGCCCCTGCTTCGACCTGAAGCCGTTGCAGCTTGTCGATGAAGGTCGTGCGACTGAGGTTCAGGAGCCGCGCGGCCTGGCGCTTGTTGCCGCCGGTCTTTTCGAGACACCGGAGAATGAGATCGCGTTCGAGCTGCGAGACCACGCTGCTGAAGTCCAGTCCTTCGTCAGGGATCGTGATGCCTGGGTGGAAGTCCTCAGCCCCCGGACGGCGAATCTCTTCGGGAAGCGCTTCGAGACGGATTTCGTCGTGCGTGCCGCTCATCACCACCGCGTGCTCGATCGCGTTCTCGAGCTGGCGGACGTTGCCGGGCCAGTGATACGCCATCAGCAGCCGCAGCGCTTCCTGCGTCAGCGGCTTCTCCTTCATCCCGTTCTCGCGGCACGACTTCTTGATCATGTGCTGCGCCAGCAGCGCGACATCCGCTCGGCGTGCGCGAAGGGGAGGCAGCGTCACAGGAATGACCGTCAGGCGGTAATAGAGGTCCTCGCGGAACTTGCCTTCCTTGACGAGTTGTCGAAGATCTGCGTTGGTGGCCGCGATTACGCGGATGTCCACTTTCAACGTCTTCGAGTCGCCGAGCCGCTCGAACTCGCGCTCCTGAAGCGCTCGCAACAGCTTGACCTGCGTTGAAAGCGGCATGAGCGCGACTTCGTCGATGAATAGTGTGCCTTTGTGGGCCAGTTCGAAGCGGCCCACCCGCGCGGCAACGGCGCCGGTGAACGCGCCTTTTGCATGCCCAAACAGTTCGGCCTCGATGAGACTTTCGGGCAGAGCCGCAGCGTTGAAGGCGACGAATCGATGCTCGGCGCGCGGCGAATGATGGTGAATCGTGCGGGCCACGAGCTCTTTGCCCGTGCCGGTCTCGCCCTGAATCAGCACGGTGCTGTTCATCGGCGCGATCAGTTCAAGCGTCGAGAACAGCTCATGCATCGCGCGATCGCGGCCGATGATCGAGTCGAACCCGAAGCGGCCGCGCAGCTGGGCGCGGAGCTCTGCGTTTTCGAGCCGCAGTCGCTGCTGGTCGATGGCGGCGCCGATCACGCGCGCGAGCTGTGTGAGCTGAAAGGGTTTGATCAGGAAGTCGATCGCCCCGTGCTTGATCGCGTCGACTGCCTCGACCACGCCGCCGAAGCCGGTCATGACGACGGCCTTGATGTCCGGATACCGCGCGACGGCGTTCTCCAGGACGGTCATTCCGTTGGCATCGGGCAGATGCAGGTCGATCACGAGGCCGTCGTAGGCGAACGCCTCGAGCCGCTCCGTCGCTGCTGCCGCATCGGCGCATTCCGCAACCGAAAAGCCGGCCGTTTCGAGCGACTCGGCAAGCGTCTGCCGGAGGTTGGCGTCGTCTTCGACGATCAGGACGGAACGTTGGGACGGATTGGTCACTTCGCCTCAGCAGATATATCGGACTGAAAAAAAGAGTCGATTAGCCGACACCCGGGTCAGTTTGCCGACAGTACGCAGTGTCCGGCTTCAGCCGGACGAAAGAGCGCGTCAGTTTGCTCACCTACGAGCAGCGACGTGAAAATTCGGGGAAGGCGGGAAGGTCCGCGGGCCGAGCCCGCTACATGACGCGGCGAGGCATCGGCGCCTGCACTTCGGCGCGCTGGGCGTGCGGCGTCAGTTGCGGCCGTGCTGCCGTGCCGGCAGCGGGTAGGCTGGCGAGGTACGCGCGCGCCTCGGTGGCGGTCAGCGGCCGCGAGAACAGGTAACCCTGCGCGTGCGGGCACTCGAGCGCCTTGAGGTGCTTCGCCTGCTGCGCTGTCTCCACACCTTCAGCAATCACGCCCATACCGAGCTGCCGCGCCAGGTTGACGATGCTGCTCACGATGGGCGCGTCGTTGTGGACACCGCCGATGCGGCTGATGAACGACTGATCGATCTTCAGCGCGTCCAGACGGTACCGGTGAAGGTAACTCAACGACGAGAATCCGGTCCCGAAGTCGTCCAGGTACAGTTCGCACGGAATTGAACGCAAGTCGTCGAGGCGCTGTGCGACCGCGTCGGAGCTGTTGAGCAGGAAGCTCTCGGTGATTTCGAGTCGAAGCGTCCCCGGCAGTAATCCAGTCGAAGCAATCGCATCCCGGACATCGTCCACGAGCGTTGGCTTGTCAAAGAGCTTCGACGAGATATTGATCGTGAGCGTCAGCGGACGATCGAAGGTGCGCTGCCATTCGGACACTCGCGCACACGCTTCGCGCAGTACCCAGTCCGTCAGCGGAATGATCAGGCGGGTCTCTTCTGCGACCTTGATGAATTCGGCCGGATACGTGACCTTGCCGTCGGGACGCACCCACCGGACCAGCGCCTCAAAACCGCACACCTCGTCGGTGTCGAGCTCGATGATCGGCTGGTAATGGAGCTCGAATTCGCCGCGCTCCAGAGCGCGGCGGAGCTCATTCTCGAGCGTCAGCCGCCGGATCGCCTGTGAGTGCATCGACGGATCGAACGCCTGACACTGCGAACGTCCGAGCGCTTTCGCGCGGTACATGGCTATGTCGGCGTCGCGCAGCAGATCGTCCGAATCGCGATAGCGGCAGTCGCCAAACGCGATGCCGATGCTGGCCGAGGCGTAGATTTCGTGCCCGTCGATCTCGAACGGCTCGAGGAGCGAGATCTGCAGCCGGTCGGCGATCGTCGTGGCCGCCTGCGTGTCGCGAATACCTTCGAGGAGGACGGCGAACTCGTCGCCGCCGAGGCGCGCGAGAGAATCTCCGGGTCTCAGATGCTTGTAAATCCGCTTGCCGATGGCAACGAGGAATCGGTCGCCAACCTGGTGGCCGAGGCTGTCGTTGATCAGCTTGAAGCGGTCGAGGTCGACGAAGAGCACGGCAAACCCGTACGAAGACGCGCGGCGGGTCTTGATCAGCGCCCGGTCGAGCAGCTCGGCAAAAAGCGATCGGTTGGCGAGTCCCGTCAGACTGTCGTGAAGAGCGGCATGCGACAGCTCGTCCTGGATGCGGCGCCTGTCCGTGATATCAGTCTGCGATCCGGCCATTCGAATGGGGCAGCCGGTCTCATCGCGGACGGCGACACCTCGGCAGAGCATCCAGCGATACGTGCCGTCGAAGTGCGACATGCGGTACTCGTGCTCGAAATGTGCGCTCTCGCCGGAGAGATGACGCTGCAGCGCGCTGCGGAGCGCGGTCACATCGTCGGCATGGACCTGGCGGAACCATTCGTCCATCTGCTCGACCTCGGACTCGGACGGCAAGCCGATCATCAACTTCCAGCGTTCAGACACATAGAATGCGTCGTTCTTCAGATCCCAGTCCCAGAGCCCATCATTGGACCCCGCGGCTGAGAGCGCGTAGCGCTGTTCCGAGTCGCGAGCGGCGTTGAGCGCCTCCACCGTCTGGGTGTGGAGCCGATGCATCTCCTCGCGGTGTCTCTGCTCGGCACTGATGCGTTCGAGATAGATGCGGTACGAGCGGAACGTGAGGTAGACGGGTGCGGCGGCCAGAGGAATCAGCCAGCCGTATCCGGCCGTCCACGCGCCGGCCGCTGCGGCTGCCGCACCGGCGCCGACGAAGTAGCTTGGCGCGGTCCACAGGAAGTTGCTCTGCCAGACACGCCACACCGGTTGATTCGGTCGAGAGGCCGACGGCGGTGGCGACGATGCTGGTGTTCAGCAGGTAATAGACGAGAGCGGCGGCGACGAGGGCTCTAAGAACGCCGACCGTCAGCGTGCCGACCCGGCCGCCAAGGATCGTAAAGACCGCACCCGGCCGCGTACACCGTGATGACGAGCGCAGCAATGTTGAAGAGCGTCCGGTATGCGCGGATTCTGGCGCGCAATCTTGGTCGTCGATTGCGCCCACGCACTCAGCGCGGCCACCAGCATCGTGGGCGCAGGTCCGAGCAGGAGCAGCGACGCGAAATCGATGGTGTACGAGACCGACAAGTTCGACGCGCCGGTCGTGCCCAGGGGAAGCCGGAGCTTGAGGCCGGACGCAATCGCCGACGCGGCGGCGACCACCGCGAACAACACGGGGTGCGGGATGGTCGTCGGGAGGTACGTGGCGAGGACCACGTACCCCCCGCAGATCACCGCTCCGACGAAGAGACGCGCGGGCCAGGGAAGATTACGCATACTGGCGGCTGTGGACCCGTGCCGCGTCGCATGGCGCGACGCGGCGTCACGAGGTCCGTGTCAGTGCGCAGGCCCTTCCCAGATCACTTTCCGCCGAGGACGGCCGTCGGCTGAAAGCGTCCAGTAATACTGGTCCATGGCTCGGCCGTTGCGGACAAGCCCGCCCCGGATGATGCCCTCCCGCACAGCACCTAGCTTTCTGGAGGGCTGCGTTCCCGCGACCGTTGTCGACGGCGGCGCAGGCGGAGAGTTCCTCGAGCCCGACGCCATGAAACGCGAAGTCCAGCACGGCTTCCGCTCCTTGTAGGAAAAGTCCGGTCCCCCAGAACGGCGACCCCATTGCGAAGCCCCACTCGGGTGTTTCCCCGGACGGAATCTGTACCTGAAAAATGCCGACGGCGACGTCATATCCCGCGGGCACAATGCCGAAGCAGACGTATTGCCCGGCCATGCGCTTCCGGTGGCTCCAGCGGATGAACCGCTCGAACCCTTCAGGCGTAACCGGCGGAGGAGAGATGAATCTCGTGACCTCCTCGGTGGTGAGCATCGACAGCAGTGGCAGCGCATCCGAGAGTCGGAGCTCCCGGAGCCTGGTCGTCTGATGAATCAGTGTCGGAACGACGGAGCGCCACTCGGGCCACGCGCCTTGACGTTCGGAGGCGAGCGTGGGAACCGAGATCAGCGGTTCCTGTTCGGCGAGAGCATTAAATGGCATCACTTCCATGACGCGTTCCTCGTGCATCAGTCCTGAACGACTACTGTACCAACGGGTCGAGAACGCTCTCGCCCCACACGATGTTCTCGCCCCACACGATGTTCTCGCCCCACACGATGTTCTCGCCCCACACGATGTTCTCACCCCAGACGATGTTCTCGCCCCACACGATGTTCTCGCCCCACACGATGTTCTCGCCCCAGACGATGTTTTCACCCCAGACGATGTTCTCGCCCCACACGATGTTGTCGCCCCAGACGACGTTGCTCGCCCAGGCGGGGAGATTCTTGTACGACGGCATCACCCCAGACGACGTTGTCGCCCCAGATGACGTTCTGTGACCAGGGGAGCACTTCCTGTGCGATCGTGTCGAACGGGGTGACCGACCCGGCAAGCCAGTACGAACCAACCGGCAGGCCCGTGTCGATTGCCTTTGCCAGCTTCACCGCACCGAGTGCGTTCAACGCGCCGGCGCCAACGGTCAGAGCGTCGTACTCGACGCCGTTCTCGTCGCGCACCTCGACCGCCGTGTACTGAAGAATCGCCTTGATTGCGTTCGGCGTGAGGCCCGGACGATCAGCGTAGGCCGGAAACGCGCTGCGGTTCGCCTCGATCACGAGCGCCGCGACACCCGACGTGACTGCAGCGGCCATGCTCGTCCCGCTCAACACCAGGTAGTTCGAGCTGCCCGAGGTCAACAGGCTGAGGACGCTCTTGACGACCTGCGTCGGATAGGTGAGCACCAGCGCGCTGCCTAACGCGGCCGGCGCGATGAGCCGGTGCCCTGGCGCGACGATGTCCGGCTTCGCGTAGCCGTCGAACCACGTCGGACCACGCGAACTGTACGTTCCGACGGTATCGTCGCTGTGCCGCCTCGTGCCTTCCGTCCGCTCGGATCCGACCGTCAGGGCAGAAGGCGAGTTGCCGGGAACCGAAATGCCCCCGTACCCCGGAAGACCCGTGAGTGGGTTCACACCGTAGTTGCCGGCGGACGTGACAACGAGAATGCCAGCCGCCGTCGCCTCCTGAACCGCGGCGACCAGCGGATCGGTGGTCGCCGACTCGAACGGCGGATGTCCGAGCGAAAGATTGATGATGTCGATCCCCAGCGTGCGCTTATTGGCGATCGCGAACTCGATCGCTGCGATGACGTCGCTCGTCGAACCGCTGCCATCGGCCTTGAGCACCTTCAGGCCGACGAGTGATACCTTCGTCGCAACGCCGGCGTACGTGCCGGCCAGGGAGCTTTCGCCATTGCCGCCGATGAGACCGGCCACATGTGTGCCGTGCCCGTTGTCGTCATACGGCTTGGTCGCGACGCCGCCCCGGGTGAAGTCGTAAAACGCCTTGATGCGCGATCCGAAGTCGCTGTGCGGCGCGATGCCGGTGTCAATCACGGCCACGCCGACGCCGTAGCCTTTCACGCCTGTGCTCGGCACGCCGAGCGTGTCGCGCATCACCGTGCCCGAGGTGAAGCTCACAGAGTCGCTCATGACGGTTGCGTCATACGAGACAGCGAGCACACCCGGAAGGTCCGAAATCTTGTCCAGATCCTCGGCTCGCACGTCGGCGGAGAGCGCGGAAACCACCGAGTGTTCTCGCCTCGCGTTGTAGCCGAGCTCCTTGAGCAGCTTCCTGACCTCACGGCGCGCTGACCGTTCGACGGTCACGATCACCGGGATCGTGTCGCTGCCGTGGTGATCGGCGTTCCTCAAAACAGCGTCGAGTTTGCGAGGCTTGTGCTCTTTCCCCTGCTTTCCCGTCACCTCGGTAGCGAGAAGGAAGGGGGTGATTGCAATGACGAAGAGCGCAGAACCCCACCGGAGGGATCGTCGTGCCGAAGATGTCATGCCCACGGGCTGAGCAATTAGGGGACCCGTGGCAGAGGTTTGCTAAGTCATTGAAAACTAAGGCGCCGAGGTGATAAAGGTATGTCGGTCTTCCGGCCTTGCGGTCGGCCCACCGGCCGCGGGCAGCTGTCAGAACCGTAACTTCAGGAGTAAGATACCGGACCTTTTCAGCGCATCCGGCGTTGTGACTGCACGGGAGGGACCAGGATGGATTACCGCGAACTGCACAGCGCTCAGGTAGATCTCCACGCCGGTGATTCAGACCTGCGCAAGGGCGCGATCGAGGGTGGACCCGACGGGCAGGGCAACTCGAACGCGGAAGGTGCCCTGGACGAGCAGGGTCTGCCATATGACGAGGTGGCGATCGCGCAGGACGTCCTCGGTGCAAACGAGGACCAGACGCAGGGCTAGCGCTGAATTACACGCTCGCTCCTCATATTTCGTAATTGTGCCTGGGAGGATTCGATGATCGCGTCATGTTTGAACCGGCGAGTGCTGGTGGCCTTCTGTCTGGCGGTGTTCACAGCGGCGAGCATCGGCGCGCAGGCGCCGGCCCAGGAGGAACCGTTTGTTCCGCAGGTTGGCCAGGCGGGCAAAGACGTCGTCTGGGTGCCGACGCCCCCTGAGCTCGTAGAGGCGATGCTCAACCTGGCCAAGGTTACGCCGCAGGACTTTGTCATGGATCTCGGATCCGGCGACGGTCGCAACGTCATCGCCGCCGCCAAGCGGGGCGCCCGGGCGGTGGGCGTCGAATTCAATCCGAAGATGGTGGAGCTTTCGAAGAGGAGTGCCACGGTTGCGGGCGTCGGCGACAAGGCGACGTTCGTCGAGGGCGACATGTACCAGGCGGACATCTCGAAAGCCTCGGTGATGGCGCTGTTCCTGCTGCCGAGCAATATGCTGCAGCTCCGCCAGAAGTTTCTCGACTTGCGACCGGGCAGCCGGATCGTCTCGAACACATTCGGGATCGAAGGATGGACTCCGGATGAGACCGTCACCATCGAGAACGGCTGCAGCGCGTGGTGCACCGCGCTCCTCTGGATCGTACCCGCCAACGTCGGCGGCAAGTGGCGGCTCGGTGACGGCGATCTCGTTTTCGATCAGGAATATCAGGTCGTGAAGGGTACTCTCAGCGGAACGCCGATTTCGGACGGCAAGCTCCGCGGGGATCAGATCCGCTTCATGGTCGGAACCGCGGAATACACAGGGAAGGTCGTCGGCAATCGCATGGAGGGGAGCGTGCGTGGTGCCGGACCCGCGACGACGTGGACGGCGACGAAGACGAGTTGAACTGATCAACCCGTTCGTTCGGGTTCCCAGCGCAGGCCGAGCGTCAGGATGCGGTCGAGCAGGCGTTCGTACGAGGTGCCTGACACTTCTGCCGACTCGGCGAAGTCCTCACCATACGCGAGGTTCGGATTGGGGTTCGCTTCGAGTACAAAGATGCGGCCCTGGTCGTCCATCCGCAGATCGATACGCGCGTACCCGTTCAGGTCGAGGGCGCGGTACGTGCGTTTGGCAACGCGTTGAACGCGAAAGGCCAGCTCGGCGTCGAGCGTGGCGGCATCGGTCATGATGCCGTAACGCTTCTGGTATTTCGTGCTCCACTTCACCCGTTCCGTCGCGATGCGCCACCGGTTGTCCGGCATCTGCGCAAACGACATTTCCCATACCGGAAATACCTCCAGCCGCTGATTGCCGACCACGCCCACATATAACTCCCGTCCGTCGATGAACTGCTCGATGATGGCGGCCGTGTTGAGACTTTCATGAATGAACTGCACGCGCCGCGCCAGCTGTTCCTCGTTTTCGACAACCGACGCCTGCGAAATGCCCGTCGAAGCCTCGAAAAAGAGAGATTTCACGATGAGGGGAAAGTGCATCCGCTTCTTGAGCTTCGCGGGACGGCCACGGCGAACGACAACGAAATCCGGAGTCCCTATGCGATGGTAGGCAAGCAGCTGCTTGGAGAGTGACTTGTCGCGGGCGAGTATCAGACCGCGCGGGTTACATCCCGTATAGGGCAGGCGAAGCAGCTCCAGATAGCTGACGACGTTCTGATCGAACGTGGTCACGCCGGCAAACGCCTCCATCAGGTTGAACACGATGTGGGGCTTGAACAGACCGACCGTGGGACGGATGCTGCCGAGCTCGTCGTGGAGTCCGAGCACGCGTACGTTGTGACTCATTTCCCGCAAGGTCTGGATGACGTCGTACTCCATCTTCCATTCGGCCTCGAGAACGTCGATGCCGGTCGTGTCCTCCGGCGGCACGAGGTGATCGTGTACGAGCGCGAGAATCCGAAGCTTCTTCATCAGAGAAACACGCGGTGGCCGCCACCCTGCAAGTAATTCATCGCCTGCACGGTCAGGAGCACAGCAAACTCCTGCCGAGCCTGATCTTCGGGCACGGCAAGGCGCAGCTTGAGCTCTCGACTCCGCGCAATCATCTCTTCGAGCACCTGGTCGATCGTGTACTGGTAGATGCCCGTCCAGCTCGCCACCAGGCGGCGCGTCGGACGGCGGTTGCGCGCGAGGAACTGCGCAGCCGTGATGTTGCCCGCAAACTCCGGCGATTCGGAGAACAGCCGGCGGAGATCGCGATCGTAGAAATTGGGATGATCCACGCCGTAGTGGCGCCGCTTGTTCTTGTAATGTTGCCGGAGCGTCTTGCGCAGTTTCGAGAGCGGATCGACTTCAATCGTGTTGACGACGCGAGCCGTCGTGCCGCGGATCGACTGCATCAGCGCGTCCATGTATGCCAACTTCTTCAGCGCCGGCCATCCGGCATACCGGTTGCGCCACTCGCTGTTTGGCGTCAGCCACACGGCAAATGTCTCGGCGAAATCCTCGTCGGGGTGACTTTGTGCGTACCAGGCGTCGAGATGGAGGACGAAACTTTTGCTGTACGGCTTCGGTGTGTAGGACTCCGGGTAGGGTCTTGTCGGAAGACCAAACAGCCGCCGGCGCGCCCGCCGCAGGCGGAGACGGTAGGCATTGTCGATCGCATGTCCCGCCTCGTGGCGCAGGATTCGCATGCACCACTCATGCTCGCCGCCCTCGACTTCGAGCATTTGTGCCTCTTCGAGCTTCGCAAGCCGCGGATGCGCAAGGTAGAAAGGAACGGCGATGGCCGCTGCGCCGTCGGGAGTGAACCACTCGTCTGACAGGTAGAAGTGCAACGGAAAGCGCAGGCCATGTGAGTCCAGTTCGCTTCGGAACTGGTGGACGCGGTCGGCCAGGGCGCCTTCAATCGTCAATGGGAGGTCCGACATCCGGACGTCGAGCAGCGCTTCATCGTCCAGATCGGCCCAGTCGTTGCGGAGCGGAAGACGCGACATCGGAAGGCATCATAAACTAGCGGTTTGGGGATAGCAGGCAGTAGGCAGCTGACAGTAGGCAGTAAAGACCACGCTTACTCGCTGCCTACCGCCTACTGCTTACTGCCTACTGTTGTGACGGTGACGAATATGTCTGTTGTAGTGGCAGGACAAGAGCGCGATCGCGCAAAGGTTGACGAGAAGTACACCTGGAACTTGAGCGACGTCTACCCGGACGTGACCGCATGGCGCGCCGCGAAAGTGCGTGTTGCGGCCCAACTACCGCTGATGCGGGCGTTTGCGGGCAGGCTCGGTGCGTCGGCGCAGACACTCGCGGAGGCGCTCGAAACGATGACGCAGCTCGATAAGGAGATTGCGCGTCTGTACGTGTACGCGAGCATGTTGTCCGACCAGGACACACGACTCAGCGAGCCGCAGGGCATGCAGCAGGAGATGCAGCAGCTCGCGGCCGAATTCAGCGCAGAGGCCTCCTACATACAGCCGGAGGTGCTGCGGCTCGGTCAGGCCAAGGTCGAACAGTTCCTGGCGGAGGAGCCTCGTCTACGGACCTACGAGTTCCTGCTGCGCGACATTCTCCGGCGCGCGGCTCACACGCTCAGCGATGCAGAGGAAAAGTTGCTGGCCGATGCGCAGCCGCTGGCGGCGTCGGCTTACAACATCTACGGCATTCTGGCGAACGCCGACTTCCCGTACCCGACCATCACGTTGAGCAGCGGGCGCGTCGTCAAGGTGGATCAGGCGAGATATGCCGAGCTGCGCACGTCGCCCGATCGTCACGATCGTCAGGCGGCCATGTCGGTCTTCTTCCAGGCGCTCGGGTCGTTTGGCCGTACGTTCGGTACGACGATGAATTCGAACATCCAGAAAGCGTTGTTCTACGCGAAAGCGCGAAAGTATAAGACGACGCTGGAATCGTCGCTCGACCGCCCCAATATTCCGATCTCGGTTTACATGCGGCTCATCGAGGGCGTCACCAGGAACCTGCCAACATTCCACCGCTATCTGAGGCTGCGGAAGCGAATGATGGGTATTTCCGATGACTTGCACTACTACGATCTCTACGCCCCCCTCGTCGCGTCGGTCGACTTGCGGTACTCGCCAGACGAGGCGCAGCAGATGGTCATGTCCGCCAGCAGCCCACTTGGCACTGACTATGTCTCCGTGCTGCAGCGTGCATTTTCCGAGCGATGGCTCGATTGGTTTCCCGCCGAGGGCAAGCGCTCTGGCGCGTACTCAAACGGCGGCGCATACGACGTGCATCCGTACATCCTGCTGAACTACCTGGGACAGTACAACGACGTCAGCACTCTCGCTCACGAGCTGGGGCACACGATGCACAGCTACTACTCGAACAAGACCCAGCCTTACCCGCTCGCAGACTACCCGACATTCGTCGCGGAAGTGGCGTCGACGTTCAACGAAGCGCTGCTGATCGATTACATGTTGAAGCGGATCGAGGACGAACCCACGCGCCTTTCGCTGCTCGGCAGCTACCTCGAGAACATCAAGGCCACCGTGTTCCGTCAGACGCAGTTTGCGGACTTCGAAATGCGGATGCACGAAATGGCCTTGAGGGGCGAGCCGGTGACAGGGGAAGCGCTCGCCAGGCTGTACATCGACATCACGAAGCGGTACTACGGCCACGATCAGGGCGTCGTCGTGGTTGACGATTACGTGACGCACGAATGGAGCTACATCCCGCATTTCTACAGCGACTTCTACGTTTTCCAGTACGCCACCTCGTTCACCGCCGCCCAGATGCTCGCCAGTCGGGTCCTCGAGGGCGACAGGGCGACCACCGAGCGCTATGTGACGTTCATATCGTCCGGCGGGTCGAAATATCCCATCGATCTGCTCAAGGAGGCGGGCGTGGATATGACGACAGACGAGCCGCTCGAAGTGACGATGCAGACGATGAACCGCGTGATGGACGAGATCGAGACGCTCCTGAAGTGATTAGAGGATTCGTTTACCGAGCGCCGACAACGCCAGCTCGGTCGCGAATTCCGCGGTTACGTTGCGGATGTCGAGTGTCGGATTGATTTCGACGATATCCAGGGCCACCAGGCGACGCGAATCGGCGACGAGTTCCATCACCATGTGCGCCTCACGGTAATTGAGGCCGCCTTTCACGGCCGTCCCGACCCCCGGTGCGATCGACGGATCGCATACGTCCATGTCGAGCGAGACGTGAATGCCTCCGGTGCCATCGGCGGCGACGGCCAACGCCCGCTCGGCGATTCTGGCAATACCGTCGCGGTCGATATCCTTCATTGTGAATACGTGCACACCCGACTGCCGGATGCGTTCCTTCTCCCGGTCTTCGAGGTTGCGGACGCCCAGAAGTACCGTGTGCTCCGGTTGGACCGACGGGGAAAACCCGATGGACGCAAGCTCCGCCGGTTCGTGTCCTAGAAGCGCCGCCAGTGGCATGCCATGGACATTGCCGCTCGTGGTGGTCTCCGGCGTGTTCATGTCGCCATGGGCGTCCACCCAGATCAGCCCAAGCGGCAGTGCGGCGGATAGACGAACCGATTCGGCGCTTGCCGCCACCGACCCGGCGGCCAGGCTGTGATCGCCGCCAAGCACGAGCGGCAGCGCACCGGCCTCGTGTGATTTGAGCGCAACGTCCCGCAGTCTCTGACAGACCTTCGCTATTTCGCGAATGTACTTCTTGCGCGCATCGGTGGGACGCTGCGTTTCCGGGATTGGCGCAGGGAGATCGCCCTTGTCCACAACGGTGCAGCCGAGTGCCGCAATCTGATCGCCGATGCCGGCGATTCGAACCGCGGAGGGTCCCATGTCCACACCACGCCGTCCGGCGCCGAGGTCGAGCGGCACGCCGATGATGTGGACAGGCTTCACTTCGTTTTGTAGGACACCGACATACCTTCGTGCGAAGGGGACACAATCGTCGTGAACAGCGAAGGGTGGGTCAGAATGGTGCCGAGAAACGGCTCCATCTCATTTTTCTTGTTGACGACGTTGTGCGCCACGAACACGCCGCCCGGCGTCAGGCGCGGGAACACCAGGTCGAAGAACTTTTTATAGTCGGGCTTCCACGCGTCGAGAAACACGAAATCGAAAGTGCCTGGCAGCCGAGGAATCACGGCGAAGGCATCGCCTTGCACGACCTCCACGACGCTGTCCAGAGCGGCGGCGCGAATATTGGACGCTGCTTCCTTGGCTCGCCGCGGATCGTACTCGACCGCAACCACGCGTCCGCCGCTTTCGCGCGCGCCAAGGCCGAGCCAGATACCGCTGTAGCCGCTGGCCGCGCCGATCTCGAGCACCGATTTGGCGCTGCGCGCGGCGACCAGTACGCGCAGGAACCGTCCGTCTTCCTCCGACACTGCGAGCTGACCCTTGTCGGCCGCTTTGATGCTGCGGAGTACTTTCTCCAGGCGCGGCGTGAGCGCCGCCGAGGGCCGGACTTCCTGCGCGAGAGCGAAGACGACGGACAGGACCAGGGAAGAAGAGACCAGGAACAGGCGCATGCCCGATTCTACGCCCTCGCGAGGTACTCCGCCGCCGCCGTTGCGGCCTGTCGTGCGTCGGCAATGCAATCGGGAATCCCCGCGGCCCGAAAACCGCTGCCGGTGACGAACACGCCCGGGATCGACAGCAGCCGTCGTTCGATTGCGGCAAGTCGATCGAGATGTCCGACGTCGTACTGCGGCGTTTGTCGCGACCAGCGAAACAGACGCACGAAGAGGGGCGCACCATCGATCCGGAGCACGTCTTCCAGCGCCTCTCTTGCACTGCGCACGAGCTCATCGTCGGTCATATCCAGGCGTTGAGGATCGCGACCGCCTCCGAGGAACGCGCGGACGAGCGCGCAGCCATCCGGGGCACGCCCCGGCCACTTCGAAGTGACCCACGTGGCCGCCAATAAGGGGCTTCGTTCCAGGCGCGGCACGACGAATCCTGAGCCACGCATCGGGTGATGGATCTGATCGCGCCGGTACCCAAACGCAACGGTTGCCGTGGATGCGTAAGGTATGGTGTCGCAGAGGACGGCCAGCGTCGTGTCGAGGCCGCGCAGCAGATTGCCGGCGGTGTACGCCGGAACAGCCAGTACCACCGCTCGCGCGTGAAATGCTCCGGCTTCAGTGTCGAGCACGAACGCTGCCGTCCGCCGCAGATGTGTGACGCGCGCCGTGAGTGCAACCGTACCAGGGTTCAGAGCGCCAGCAACCGCATCGACGAGCTCGGCGACACCGCCGGGCAACGATACGAACGCGCCCTGGGGTGACGGTTGCATCCGCAGGGCACGGAGCGAGCGAATCACGCTTCCGGTCTGCTGCTCGGCGTGAACCAATCGCGGAAACAACGCGCGAACGGACAGTCGCTCGGCATCGCCGGCGTGAATGCCAGCCAGCAGCGGCTCGGCCAGATAATCGGCAGCCTCGGCGCCAAAGCGACGTCGCACGAACGCGGCGATCGACTCGTCGGCGTCACCGGGTCCGCGCGGTATCACCACTTCGCAGGCCATGCGGAGCTTTCCACCCCAAGTGAAAAGGGACGATTTCGCGAGCGCGGTCGCGTTAATCGGAAACCCGAGAAATGAACCTTCCGGGATTTGGTGGAGGCGCCCATCGCGCAAGACGTAGGCCGCGCGCGGTTCGAGTGTGGAGACCAGCCGGTCGGCGATCCCGAGCTCACGGCACAACGACACAGCTGCGGGCTTCTGCACGAGCAGCGAGTCGGGGCCGGCATCGACGACCCAGCCGTCGAATCGTTCGGTCAGTATCACGCCGCCGAGACGTTGGGCTGCCTTCCAGCAGCCGAACCTGTACCCCTCGCCTCTGAAGCTCGTACGCAGCAGAAAGTCCGGCGATGCCGCCGCCGACGACGACGACATCAAGAACACTGTCTTTCGACTCGCTCATCTCGAGCTGCGAGAGACGCTGTGGACATATTGCGCGAGCATCTGGACGTGCTCGACCGGTGTCATCGGGAGAATGCCATGACCAAGGTTGAAGATGTGTCCATGCCGGTGGGCGACACGCGCCAGGATGTCTTCAGCCTGGCTGAACATGCGCGGCGTCGGACCGAGCAGGAGTGTCGGGTCGAGGTTGCCTTGCACACCGCGCTCGAGTCCGATTCGCTGCCAGGCGATGTCGATTGGGATTCGCCAGTCGACTCCAATCACGTCACCACCAGCCTCGGCAATCTCTGCAAGGATCGCGGCGGTACCCGTGCCGAAATGGATCGTCGGAACTTTGCGTCCGATCGTGTCGAAAATCCGGCGCGTGTGGGGGAGCGCGAACTCGCGGTAGTCGGCAGGACTGAGAACGCCCACCCACGAGTCGAACACCTGCACCGCATCGACTCCCGCCTCGATCTGTGCGCGGAGATAGTCCGCGACTACCGTAGCAAGGCGGTCGCACAGCCGATGCCACGCCGCCGGATGGCCGTACATCAGTGCTTTGGTGCGCGCGAAGTTGTTCGAGTGGCCACCCTCGATTGCGTATGACGCCAGCGTAAACGGCGCGCCTGCAAACCCGATTAGCGGCACACGTCCCGCAAGCTCCTGCTGGACCAGCGTGATGGTCTCGAGTACGTGAGAGAGCGCCTCGCGGGCCTCGAACGACTTCAGCGCATCGATGTCGGCGGGCGATTCAATCGGACGCTCGATCTGCGGTCCTTCACCTTGCACGAAATCGAACCGAAGACCCATAGGCTCGAGCGGCAGCAGCAGGTCGGAAAAGAGAATCGCGGCGTCCACCTCGACGCGGCGAACCGGCTGCAGCGTTACTTCCGTCGCCAGATCGGGCGTTCGACAAATCTCGAGGAGCGAATGGCGCTCGCGCAGTGCGCGGTACTCGGCCATATAGCGGCCCGCCTGACGCATAAACCAGACGGGCGTCGCGTCAACTGCCTCTCGCCGGCACGCCTTCAGGAAGCGAGACGCGGGCACGCGCGATCAGTCTCGGACGGGACTGCTGAGCAAGTCGCGCGCAAGCGTCACGAGCTCTTCGAGCCAGAGCGGCTTATAGCGCAGGTCGGCGCCGAGCGCCTGAATTTCAGCCGCCTGTGCCTCATCGAGATAGTAGTCGCCAGTGACGATGGCTACCGGAGTGTTGGTCAGTCCGGGTATCGCACGGATCGCTCGCAGGAACTGGAGTCCGTTTGTGAGCGGCATCCGTAGATCGAGGATGACGGCATTCGGATGATGCGTCTGGGCCAGGGTAAGACCCTCGTCGGCAGAGTGCGCTGCCCACACCTCATACCCTTCGAGGCGAAGCATCCGCGAAAATGTATCGGTAACGCTGACGTCGTCGTCGACAATCAGCACGCGAGCGGCGGTCGTGCTACCGCGTGAAGACACGACCTATTGTGGGACGGCGCCGATCTGTCGTCAAGACAGTAGCGTTTCTCGTGCTATATTCAGCCGGTTTGCGCCGCTTCCGGAGGTTTCGTTGAGCCCAATCCTCTTGCGGCCCGTTCGCGAGCAGCTTGAGCACGACCGGGTGATTCGCCTGCTCCAGGCGAAATACAAAAGAAAGTTCGATGTCGCCATCAACCCCGGCAATGAACAGGGGACGCCGGTGATGGTAGGGCAATTGCCCTGGTACCCGGACCTCGTCCTCCTATCCAACGAGCGCGGGCGCAAGGTGCTTGGCGTCATCGAGGTGGAGACGGCAGAGTCGGTGAACAAGGTCGAAGCGATGTCGCAGTGGGCGACGTTCGCGCGACTTCGGGGCGCTTTTCACCTGTATGTGCCGACCTCGATGATCGATGTGGCCCGGCAGTTGTGCGTCGACCTGCAAGTTCTAGTCGGCGAGCTCTGGGCTTACACGGCCATTGGGGATCAGGTGCGGTTCACGCTGGTCCAGCGGACGTCGCGCCCCGGGGAAGAAAAAGCACAGCCTGCCGCCAGAACGCCACCCCGACGGGCGCCCGTGGAGCGCGTGCGTCAGGGCCGTCCGGCAGCCGGTCCGCGCGACACGCCGAGCCGCACCTGCGGCCGGGACGCGGCGCAGCGGCGGCAAGACGACCGCCTCGCGTGGGGCCGCCGCCCGAAAGAAGAGCTCCCGACCGGCAAGAGCCCAGAAACGGAAATAGTTCGTGCCCTTCCTGCGGGTAATCCGCGACAAGCGTGGGTACGAGACCACGTACCTGATGCACTGGCTTCGCGACGGAAATCGGCAGCGGTCGTGCATCCTCTATGTATTCCGCACGCCCGCCGGCGTGCGCGTCGGGCGTGAATCGCTGGAGCCTGATGTCCTCCGCGAGATCGAGAGCCGCCACCCCGGGATCAACTTCGATTGGAAGACGCTCGTTGCAAATCAGCAACTCGTCGAGAGCTCGCCGGACACGCGCCGGCCTCGGAAACGGAAGCGTACGGAGGAAGAAGAGCCCTCGGCACCGTCCATAGCCGCAGCCGCCCCTGAAGGACAGCCAGAGTCCCAGGTGACTCCAGCTGCGCCGCGTCCGTCCATTCCCGGCAGCCTCCAGGGCGCCACGCCGGACGAGCAGATCGCCTTTTTGAATCACTGGTATCCCGTCGTGCGCGAGCGGATTCCGCAGCGCACGTCCGACCCCGCGCGACTGGAGGCATTAACGGCGCTCGCTGAACGGCTCAATCCAGCAGCGTGGACCGATGCCGACCAGATTGCCGAGGGACTGTTGCGTGCCGCAGAAGCGCTGGAACGGCTATCGCGCGTCTTCTCGCGGCGGCGGCGGCGCCGAACCTCGAAGGCGCCGGCGGAACCGCAATCGTCTGAACTATCGTCGTCTGCCGACTCGTGATGGACTGGCTGGCGCCGGCAGTCCTGAGGCTGACACAGGTTGGACCGTGGGCGCCGCTCCTTTTCACGCTCATCTACGTTGTTGCGGCCGTCACACTCGCGCCGGCATTTTTTCTGACCGTCGCCGCTGGGGCGATGTTTGGCGTCTGGCGCGGATCGGTGATCGTCTTCATAGCAGCGTCATTGGGCGCATCGGTCGTATACGTGCTCGGTTCGCGTCTGGCGAAGCTCGCGTGGGTGCAACGCGTGACGCGCGATCCTCGCGTCGCGGCGGTTCAGGCTGCGATACGTGGCGAGAGCTTCTGGATCATGTTTCTGCTGCGGCTCTCCCCGCTCGTCCCTTACAACATCCTCAACTACGCACTTGCGTTGAGCGGTGTGCGGTACGTGGACTTCTTCATCGCGCTACTCGGCATGATCCCGGCGATCATCATGTACACGTACTACGGCAAGGTGGTCGGTGACGTCGCCGCACTTGCCGCCGGCGTGTCGCCTCCGCGAGGGCCTGAGTATTACGCGCTGCTCGCCGTCGGGCTCATCGCGATCATCGCGTCGACGACGATGATCACGCGAGCGGCGCGGCGCGCGATGGAGCGGCAGCAACGTTCCTGAACCACGAAAGACGTCCGCTTGCCCTTCGTGCAAGCCGACTGGGCCGCGCAGAAATACTGCGTTCGAGAGTTTCCGAAGTTCCGGCGCGTGTTTCGTGATCTCAGGAGCGTGCGAAGCGATCTTCGATAGCGAGAATCTTGTCGAGCCGGCGCTGATGACGCTCTTCGCCCGAGAATTCGGCGGCAAGAAAGACAGCAATCAGGTCGCCCGCAAGCGCCGGCCCTATGACGCGGGCACCGAGACACAGGACGTTCATGTCGTCGTGCTCCACCGCCTGCCGCGCGGTGTAGCAGTCGTGGCACACGGCCGCGCGCACGCCGGGAAACTTGTTCGCAGCAATGGACACGCCGGCACCGCTGCCGCATACGATGAGGCCGCGGTCTACACGCCGATCGCGAAGCGCGGTCGCGACCGCGTCAGCGCAATCCGGATAGTCAACGGGAGCCGAAGAGTGGGTTCCGAGATCGAGGACGTCGTGCCCCTGCGCCCGCAGCACGGCCGCAAGATCGCGCTTCATCTCGAAGCCGGCGTGGTCCGCGGCAACCGCAATACGCATCGGGCAGCTATCTTAGCCCGCCTGCTATAATCCGCCCTATGCGAAACACCGCTAAATGGCTGACGCTTCCGGCGTTCATGCTCGCCTCGATCGCTGGGGCCGCCGCGCCGCAAAATGCGCAGCAACCCTCTGCGCAGCAACCCGCAGGACAGCAGCCGGCGGGCCAGCAGCCAACGTTCCGTGTACAAGTCGACCTCGTGACCACGGACGTCATTGCTCGCGACGGGCAGGGCCAGTTTATTTCCGATTTGAAAACGGACGAGTTCGAGGTTTACGAGGACGGCGTGAGACAGGAGATCGTGTCGCTGGTCCTCACACATGGCGGCCGTGTCTTCAACGTGCAGTCGCCTCCGCCCGCCCCCGTCCAGGAAGGCATCGTCCTTCCGGCCGCGCGGCCGACGAACGACGCCGCCGGACGTGTGTTTCTGATTTTCATCGACGACCTGCACCTTGATTTCCGCATGACGCCGCGCACGCGCGATCTCATGACACGCATGCTGCGCAACCTGATTCACGACGGCGACATGTTCGGGATCGTGTCGACCGGGACGTCCTCGATCTCCGAGCAGCTCACCTACGATCGGCAGGTCCTCGAGTCGTCTATCAAGCGGGTGGCAGGGAGCGGCCTCCGGCCTGAAGACATCATCAAGACCGCACAAAGCTCACAAGGCCATCCCGAACTGCGCTACCGCGCTCATGTGGCGTTCTCCACCGCGTATCAGCTCATGCGAAATCTCGAGAGCCTGCGCAATCGCCGGAAGGCCGTGCTCTATATCAGCAGCGGCTACGACTTCAATCCCTTCGCGACATCACGCTTGAAGTACCAGTCGGAGATGTTCGGCGATTCCGCCGGGAGTATCGATCCGTTCACGGACCAGCGATTTCAGGGACAGCAGTTTGCCGAAGCCGACCTCGTGCGGGAGCTGGCGGAGCTCACCCGCGCCGCCAACCGCGCGAACGCCACCTTCTATACGATTGACCCGCGCGGCCTGGTAGCCGGGCCGGATCTCGATCAGCAGGTGGAAACCGCCGAATGGCAGGAACACATTCGTGAGACCCAGGACAGTCTCCGTGTGCTCGCCGAGCAGACGGGCGGCATCGCCGTGGTCAATCAGAACGACTTCGACCGCGCGTTGAAGAGGATCGATAACGAGACGAGCGACTATTACGTGCTCGGCTACTACTCGAACAATCCGGACCCGTTGAAGCGAACGCGTCGAATCGAAGTGAAAACCAGGCGAAACGGTGTGCAGGTATGGTCTCGCACGTCGTACACCCTGCGACCGCCCAGTCAGTAGTTCTTCGGCGCGCGAGCCAGCGCCTGGAACTTCGGACGGATCTGCTCGAACACGCGCATTACTTCTGACACCGCGCGCGGCAGCCGCCGCATCTTTGGATAAAGCCACCCTGTCTGCCGGTCCAGCGCATGGTCGGCAATCCGGCTGCAGTGCAGCTGCTTGGTCTGCACGTCGGCGGATGCTGCCTGCCAGGGAACGATGCTGATACCCACTCCGTTCCGTACCATCGCCTTGATGATCTCGACGTTCTCGGTTTCCATCACAATCTCCGGCTCGATGCGTTCGCGTGTCAGAAACTCCTCGACCAGACGCCTCGTGATGGAACCCGTTTCGAACAGAATGAACGGCTGACGCATCAGATCTGCTGACCGGATGGTCCGCTTCCTCGCAAGAGGATGCGCTGGATAAGTGATGAGCAGCAGCTCTTCCTCGAGTACCGGCACCGATTCGAAGTCGGCTGTCTCCACTGGCAGCGTCACGAGTCCCAAGTCGGCCGCACCCAATCGCAGGAGCGCAATAGACCGTTCACCGCTACCGACGGTGACCTTCAGGTCGAGGTTGGGGTGTGTGCGCCGGACTTCCGCGAGCAGCGAGGGAAATACGTACAGGCATACAGTCATCCCACCGACGAGACGGATCGTGCCACGCAGCGACTCCCGCGTGTCGCTGATTGCGGATACTGTGTCCTGCAGATCTTGAAAGACGCGGTGGCTGAGCCGGAGCAGCGCTTCTCCCGCGGGCGTAATCCGGATGCGGCGGCCGATACGGTGGAAGACGGGTTCACCCAGCTCCGCTTCGAGGAGCAGCACCTGGCGACTGATCGCCGATTGTGAAACGTGCAGCTTCTCGCCGGCCGCGGTAAACGAGCCGCTGTCCGCGATCGCACGGATGATTTCAAGCTGCCGTAGATCCATGCGCCTGACCGCCTCGCGGGCACGTGAGCAGAAACGTGTAAGTCAATGGGCGCAGGTCAGGAGCGGCCGAGTCGCGCCGACGTTACGTCGGAGTGGATCTGTGGCTCGCGCCAGACAACGCTGTTGAAAATTGAAACGCGAGGTGCCGGGATCGGAAACACGACGGCGATTGTACCGCGTAGGGTACAGGCCGCCGTGCGGTCAGGAAGCTTTGATGGCGAAGGGAGCCGACGGAGTCGCGACGCGATCCTGTGCGATGGTGTGGTTCCGGCGATGGCTGTGAAGATCGCAGCCGGTGCCCTTTTCTTCGACGTAGGCCACTTCGCGACTGGTCGCCACTTCGCGATAGCGGCCAACGACGCACCCGCAGGTCAGCGTCCGAAATCCGAGGAGCCGCACGAGACTCATAGCCGTGTCCTCCAGTCGCCGGGGCGAGCAAGTTCCGTACCGCTGAGATAGCTGCCGATCGTCACGAGCGTCGATTACCCGGATCACTCGGATTAACGATGAAACCGCCCGAAATGAACTATCGGCGCTTTCCGGATTCCACTTCGCCATGTGGTCGGCGCGCCGCACCTGGTGTCGCCCCACCGACTCGGTGGATCTGCTTCAACCGATTGGATGTTAGAGTCTCGGGGACGATGCGTCCGCTCTGTGCGATCGCGATTGCTGTTCTCTCGACGACATCCGTAACCGCCCAGATGGACGCCGATGTGGGAGCCCGTCTCCTGGCGTGAGCCCGCGGTTCGCGGCGCCCTCGACATGGCGCGGGCCACCGAGACCGCGACGATCGACGAACAGGTGCGTCTCTGTGAGATTCCCGCACCCCCGTTCAAGGAGGCGGCTCGCGCCGCCGCGTACGCCGACGCTTTTCGCGCCGCCGGCTTGAGAAACGTACGGATCGACAGCGCAGGTAACGTGCTCGGCGAACGCCCCGGCCGGGCAGCCCGGCCGCACCTGGTGTTCAGTGCTCACCTCGACACGGTGTTTCCCGAAGACACCGACGTTCGGGTCACGCGGGAAGGATCGATTCTGCGAGGGCCCGGCATAGGCGACGACTGCCGCGGTCTGGCCGTGGTGCTGGCGGTCATCCGTGCGCTGAATCAGGCAAACGTTGAAACCAACGGCACGATTACGTTCGTCGGCACGGTTGGCGAAGAGGGACTCGGCGACCTCCGTGGGGTCAAGGCGCTGTTCGGCGAGACTCTGGCCGGCCAGGTCGATCGGTTCGTGTCCGTGGACGGAACCGGGCTTGGTATTACGCACATCGCAGTCGGCAGCCTGCGGTATCGCGTGACGTTTTCCGGACCAGGCGGGCACAGCTATGGCGCTTTCGGCATCGCCAATCCCATGCACGCTCTCGGCAGAGCCATTTCCAGCTTCGCTGACACGCGCCCGCCCGCAGACCCGAAGACGACGTTCAGTGTGGGGCGTATTGGTGGCGGGACGTCGGTGAACGCAATTCCGGCCGACGCCTGGATGGAGGTCGACATGCGCTCGGCCGACCAGGAGGCACTTCGCGCGCTGGAGTCGCGTTTTCGTGTGGCCGTTGCTGCGGCGCTTACTGCGGAAAACGCCCGCTGGGATCAGAAGGGACGCATCTCCGTGACCGAAACGCTCGTCGGCGCACGTCCGGCTGGAGCAATTCCCGCGACGGCTCCGATCGTTCAGGCGGCTGTATCGGTTACGCAGGCACTCGGCGCGAAGGTTGAGCTCTCCGAAGGGTCGACCGATGCAAACATTCCGCTGAGCCTCAACATCCCTGCGATCACGATTGACGCCGGAGGAAACGGCACGGGCTCGCACACAGTGGAGGAAGCCTTCGACACTACCGATTCCTGGCGCGGCACACAGCGCGCCGTTCTACTCGCGATCGCGCTGGCGCAGTAGCAGGGCCCGAAAGCTTTCCAGCTCCACCGCTCGCTGACGTGCGGCGGCAATCCGCGCACGGATGACGCGGAACACAAAGGTCGCATGACAGGCGCCGACGACAGCAAGTTCGGGCCATGGCGGAGGCGGCTCGAGTGCAGTCAGCAGGTTCAGCGCCGCCGCACCGACGAACACCACGGAAAACAGCGGGTCGACGCCGCCGCCCGGAAGCGCAGGCCCGACGGTCATCGCCGCTGTTTCCCACTGTGGGCCATCCGCACTCCCTTCGTACTGGACCTGCAGGTACCGGCCGATTCGCTCGGCGCCGACGTGCAACGCGTGTATTGCCTCGAATCCACCTACGAGAACTGCCAGTGGCAGCAGGCTCGTCGTAGGAACCTGACCGAACAGAAAAAGTACGATCGCGAGCGTCGCCCACACCGCGCAGGTGAGGGGCATGATCACCATCCTGGCTGTCCCGCGGCCGGACACGGTGCGCCGCAGCGCAGCGAACTCGGCCGTTCGCAGCGATGCGCGCTGTGCGTAAGTTTCAGAGGGATGGTCTATCTGGCATTCTTCTGGGATGCTGTGGACGCGCAGCCTCACTGGACAATTCGTGCATCGGCATGCAGAGCCTACCCTTAGAGCCCCCGGTCATGTCAAAACCCCTTGCGCCCTACCGGATTCTTGCTAAAATGCCGAGACATTCCGTAACAACTTGTCGCGTAAGGGGTTGCTCGTGATCAAGGCCCGGGTGCACAAGACCGATTCAACTGCTCGGTGTCGCTGCCTTTGTGGTGTGGGCTTTGCCTGCAGCAAATGCTCAGGTAGCCATTCCCCGCGGGCCGAGCGAACCGCAGGCGCCCCTTTCGCTCGAAACGATCAATCAAACATCGACATCCACTGCCGGTCAGCCGCGGGCGCAGAAAGCTACCCACACCGTTCGCCGAGGTGAGACGCTGTACTCAATCGCTCGCCGTTACGGGACGAGCGTCGCGTCGCTGAAATCATGGAACGGTCTGCAGGGTAACTCGATTCGGGTTGGCAGACGGCTGACGGTCTACGCATCTGGTGCCACGGCGACTCAGGAGCGACGATCGACACGGTCACACGGACATCGCGACGGGCGGCCGCGGCACTTGCGCTGCGAGACGCCCAGGAGCCTCGTTTCAAGCTTGACGAGAACGGAGTAACCGTCCCCGATCTGCGTGCGGAAGCTGCCATCATCTACAGCCCTGAGACGGGCAAGGTCCTGTGGGAGGAGAACGCGCAGGATCAGCGGTCGATTGCCAGCATCACGAAGATCATGACCGCCGCGGTCTTCCTCGAAGACGATCCCGATCTCACGCGCGAAGTCGTCATCCAGCGCGCCCGACGTGCTCCGCGCATCGACCACGTATCTTCGCGCTGGCTACAAGGTCACCAACAGTGACCTCCTGCATCTGCTTCTGATTGCATCCGACAACGCGGCCGCACGAGCGCTTGCCCGTGTCTCACCCTACGGATCGCAGGGCTTCATCGTCCGGATGAACGAAAAGGCTGCGGAGCTCGGACTGACGAACACTCACTACTCAGATCCGTCCGGCCTTCTGTCGGACAACGTGTCGACGGCGTACGACATGGCGCGACTCATCACGCACGTCGCGAGTGATCAACGGATCGCTCGAGATCATGCAGAAGCAACATCACTCGGTGCACGCCGGCCGGCGCACGATCAACATCCACAGCACCAATCAGCTCGTCATGAACGGCGACGTCGACGTGCTCGGCGGCAAGACCGGATTCATCCGGAAAGCGGGTTACTGCCTGGCGACGCTGCTGCGTCTGCCGCAGGGTGGGCAACAGGTCGCGGTCGTCGTGCTCGGCGCCCGCTCCAACGCCGGCCGATTCTGGGAGACGCGTCACCTGTTCAACTGGCTGGCGAGCAAGGCCCAGGATCTCTTCGGCGGAACGCCCGTCGAAGCCGCGGGCGTGAACAATTAGCCCGAATAACCGCGCTGCATGGCCGCCGCATCGAGCGGCAGCGTAGCGACGCTGTCCACGACCGGCATCACCGGGCGCGTGGCGCGTCGTCCGTCATAGGCTTTCAGGTAACGCATACACACATCGCACGCATAGACACGGTAGCGCCCGTCGGGGGTTGCAAACGAGGTGATCCGCGACCGGTCGCCGTTGCGGCAGAATGGGCACGTCAACGACTCGAACTTCCAGCGCAGTCCGCAGCGGCCGCAGATAAGATGGCGTTCGGCGGTCGGCGTGATGACCGCGAGGTCGGGCTCGCCGCCGCACAGCGCGCAGTGCGGATGCGTCCACAGACCGAGTTCCGGGCGCTGCTGGATCACCTCCGCACATCGCGACAGAAAAGGACGCATCGCCAGCGCGAAGACGTCGTCATTGGCACCGGTATCCGGCGCGCTCCGGTAATCGCAGTCGGTCCCCGGGTCACCCCGGCCGCTGCGTGACGTTCAACCGCTGCCCGATACCAGATCGCCCAGCACCGACAACAGCGATTCATCGCGCCCGAGCGCCTGGACTCTCTGGAAGTCAGAGTCGTCGAGCGCGCCGAACCGGCGCAAGGATATCCGCCGTCTGCCTGCACGGCGAGTCGCAATTCGGTGAGTTCAAGCGGGATATCCTCGAACCGAAGGAGCGGGCGTCCTTCTGCCTGATTCGATCGGAACGAGCTTCGGCGAAGTCCAGCGACGGAAGCGGGATGCGTGCCTGGATGCGCCGCTGCACCTCGAGCAGCTCGAGATGCATGTCGACGGCGTCGGCAAGCTCGGGTTGTCGCTGTTTGAGCGCGCGAAGCTCGACGGTCTCTCTCGATTCCAGGCGGCCGGGTCGCGACGGTCGAGCCGTTCTGTCGGCCACGGCTGATCATATCAAGGCGGATGATAAGTTGAGTTGCGAATGCGGGTTCTGATGATTGCGTCCGAGTGCGTCCCGTTTGCCAAAACGGGCGGCCTCGCCGACGTCGTTGGCGCGCTTCCGCGCGCCTTGACGAACCTCGGCCATCGCGTCGACGTCGTCATTCCACGATACCGCGGCATCGCCGCCGGTGACCGCTGCCGGTCGCGTTACCGTGCCTCTCGACGGTCGACTCGTCGATGCGGACGTATACACCACCGACGATCGAGGCGTGCGATTCGTGTTCATCGACCGCCCCGAGTACTTCGATCGGGCGCAGCTGTACGGGATCGGCAACGACGACTACCCGGACAATCCCGCTCGATTCGCGTTCCTGAATCGAGCTGCGCTCGAATGGGCCGCATCATCTGGGGAGACTTACGATGTCGTACACGCGCACGATTGGCAGGCGGGCCTCGCGCCTGTGCTGCTTGCGCGCGATGTTCGGGGCAACGACGTCTTTCGTCACGCTGCAGCAGTCTTCACGATTCACAACCTGGCGTACCAGGGAGTATTCGATCCCGGCTGGGCTGCCTCGTCTCGGGCCTTGGTCCGGACCTGATGCACGTTGACGCCCTCGAATACTGGGGGCGCGATTAGTCTTCTCAAGGCCGGCATCGTGTTCAGCAGGCTCATCACGACTGTCAGCCCCCGGTACGCCAAGGAAATCCAGACGCCGGCGTTCGGGTTTGGGCTTCGACGGCGATTCTCACGGCAGTCGCGCCGGCGACCTGATCGGAATCCTGAACGGGATCGATTACGATCAATGGGATCCCTGTCGCGACCCGATACCTGCCCGTGCCGTACGACGCCACACACCTGGAAGGAAAGGACGCGGCGAAACGCCTCGTGCTCGAGACGTTTGGATTGCCGACGGAGGACGAAGTCCGTCAGCGGCCGCTCGTGGCGATGATTTCGCGGCTCGTCGATCAGAAGGGGCACGATCTCGTGGCGGAGATCGCGAGAAACTCCCGTCGCTTGACGCGTCGTTCGTCCTCCTGGGCACGGGAGAACGCGATACGAGGATTGTGGAGGATTCTCGCGCACCGTTATCCGGATCGGATCGGCGCACGGATCGGGTTTGACGAGGCTCTTGCACATCGTATCGAAGCGGGTGCGGACTTGTTCCTGATGCCGTCACGGTTTGAGCCGTGCGGCCTCAACCAGATGTACAGCCTTCGCTACGGCACGGTACCGGTGGTGCGCGCGACCGGTGGCCTGTACGACACCGTTCGCAATTTCGACGCAGCGACCGGCGATCGGCACCGGTTTCACGTTCGAGCCGTATTCGGCCTTCGCACTGCTGCAGACGCTGCGGAGTGCGCTGCGGTCCTACCAGAACCGGCCGGTCTGGCGTCGTCTTCAAGTGGCTGGGATGGGGCAGGACTTTTCGTGGGACGCGCTCGGCCCGGAAGTACGTATCCGCCTATGAACGCGCGACAATTGGGATATAGCCCGGGTCCGCCTGGCGGGGACCCTGAAACGGACCAGAGAGAGAATGAGATGGCATCCGACAAATTGAAAACGTTGACTGATAGCAACTTCGAGCAGGAAATCCAGGCTGGTGTCGTGCTGGTGGACTTCTGGGCCGAATGGTGTGGACCCTGTCGGCGCATCGCGCCCATCGTGGAGGAGCTCGCCGGCCAGTATGACGGGCGCGCGACGGTTGGAAAGCTAAACGTCGACGAAAACCCGAACGTGCCGGGTCGGTTCATGATTCGCGGTATTCCGACACTCCTGTTGTTCAAGAACGGACAGCTCGCGGATACGCTCGTCGGTCTGGCACCGAAGGAAGACATCGCGAAAATGATCGACAAGCACCTCTGACGCGGGTGACACGGGCTGGAGCAATGGCTGATCGAAGGGTTGCGATCATTGGGTCTGGTCCCGCCGGATTGACCGCCGCGTTGTATACGGCGCGCGCCAATCTCAAACCTCTCCTTATCGAGGGACTCGAGGCCGGCGGGCAGCTGATGCTGACGACGATGGTGGAGAACTGGCCGGGGTTCCGCGACGGCATCATGGGGCCCGATCTTATGGTCGAGATGCGGGCGCAGGCGAGAGCGATTCGGCACGGACGTGCTCACAGGCAACGTCATGTCGGTTGATCTGCGCAATCGTCCATTCACGATTGCGCTGAACGATGGCAATCCAATCACGACCGATGCGCTCATCATCGCCACGGGCGCCTCGGCGCGCTGGCTGGAAATCGGCGCCGATCGAAAGCTGTCGGGCCACGGCGTCTCCACGTGCGCGACCTGCGACGGGTATTTCTTTCGCGGCCGGCCTATCGCGGTGGTCGGTGGCGGCGATTCTGCGATGGAAGAGGCGATATACCTCACACGGTTTGCGTCAAAGGTCACGGTCGTTCATCGACGCGACACGCTCCGGGCGTCGAAGATCATGCAGGACAAGGCATTGGCCAACCCGAAAATCGAATTCGTCTGGGATTCGGAAATTGCCGACATCAGCGACGTCGAAAAAGGGGAAGTCACTGGCATCGTCGTCCGCAACGTAAAGACGGGACAGCTCAGGAGCCTGCCGCTCGACGGCGTGTTCATCGCGATTGGTCACACGCCGAATACTTCGCTATTCAGGGGCCAGCTCGAGTTGGACACGAACGGGTATATCGTGACGCACGATGGAACCCACACGAGCGTGCCCGGCGTTTTTGCCGCGGGCGACGTGCAGGACCACATATACCGCCAGGCCGTCACTGCTGCAGGGTCGGGGTGCATGGCTGCCATCGACGCCGAGCGCTATCTGGATGACGTTCCGCAGCACCTGAACGAAACGCAGCAGGTTACCGTGTAACGTGAACGCGGAAGTCCTGTCGGGCGTCGCCGCGCACGACCTGTATCACGCCGGGCAGATTCAGCTATTGAAGAAGCTTCAGAAGTAGCGCTTCATCCCGAACGTGAGCGAGACGCCAGTGGCGTCGGGCAGCCCGGGCGGATCACTGACTACATCCCATCGAAGCTCGCCCTTGACCGTGGTCTGATTGTTCAGGAAATACTCGACACCACCGCCGATATTCAGGCCGCCGCGCGTTTCGCCCTCAGGGTCCGGCCGGCCTTCCCGAAGTAACCGCACGAAATAAAAACCGGCGCCAGCCGTCGCGTACGGGTGCCACACGCCCCTTTCCCAGTTGTAGACCCCGTTGAACACAAGCCTGACCTGACGGTAGTGATCTTCTGTAAAGCCAGTGGCGCCGGGACTTGTCCAGGCCAGCATCGCGCGACCGCTGAAGCGCGGCGTGATGTAGTACTCGCCAACGGCATCCAAGGTGAGGGAGTTCTCGAACTCGTCGTCGGGGAAAAACGCACCAATGTCACCACCCGCGGCGAGCTGTCCGTCTTCGGGAGTCTGTGCGGAAGCGGGTAAAACGTTCCCGGCGAGTAGCGCCAGCATACAGATGAGTTGGAAATGTCGAGTCATGCGCGCGGTCGTAGCAACCCGACTGCCATCTGTGCAATTTCGTGAAATCGAAACAAGACGATGGCTAGTCTATCCAGCCGCCTCCAACGACGATGTCGCCGTCGTAGAAGACGACCGCCTGGCCGGGAGTAACTGCCGACTGCGGCGCATCGAATGCGAACTCGGCGCGGCCGTTCTCGAGCGCGCGGACGCGTCCCGGTGAGGGGTGATGTCGGTGGCGAATCTGTGCCGACACCGGGACCCATGCCGCTGGTGGCTCGATCGAAATCCAGTTCACGCCGGAGGCGTAGAGCGTCGTGCGTTCCAGGGCGGCTCGAGGACCGACGGTTACGCTGCCGGACTCGGCATCGATCCTGAGCACGTACAAAGGAACACCAGCGGCAACGCCCAGACCCTTCCGCTGCCCGACGGTGAATCGGTGAACACCGGAATGGCCGCCGAGGACGTGCCCATCCTGATCCCTGATTGGGCCCGCCTTGACGGCTGCGGGTCGATCCCGCTCGATGAATTCGGCGTAGTCGCCCGAGGGCACGAAGCAGATTTCCTGACTGTCGGGCTTGTCGGCGACCGGCAGTCGAAGCCTACGCGCCCGGGCGCGCACCTGATCCTTCGTGAGCGCGCCGACAGGAAAACTCGCGCGCTCGAGCTGTTCCTGCGTCAGCGAAAACAGGAAGTACGACTGATCCTTCCCCGAGTCGGCGCTCCGCTTCAGAAGCCAGCGGCCCGGCGGTGTCTGCTCCACGCGTGCGTAATGTCCCGTCGCGATCCGATCCGCCCCAAGCCCTCGGGCCCGCTCGAGCAGCGTCGAAAACTTCAGGTCGCTATTGCAGTGGGCGCAGGGAAGCGGCGTCCGTCCGGAGGCGTACTCCTGCACGAAGTTGGAGATGACAGAGTCTCGGAACTGCCGCTCGAAGTTGAGGATGTAGTGCGGGATGCCGAGACTGGCAGCAACCCGCCGCGCATCGTGCAGATCATCCAGCGTGCAGCAGCTTCCGAACGTTCGGCCATCGCTGTGATCGTAGAGCTGCATCGACAAACCGATGACGTCATGACCCTGCTCGGTGAGCAGAGCCGCGGCGACTGACGAATCGACGCCGCCGGACATCGCTACGACAATGCGCATAACCTAATCATCAAATCACCCGAAGCGGTTCATGACCGACGTAGTGTCCGCCTTCAGGCGGACCTCAGGTCCGGCTGGAGCCGGACACGGCGGTCATGAAATCGTTATAGGCTCGTTCGGGGCTATTCCGGACATTCGGATCGTTCGGCCCGTCATGCTCGGGCTGGGACGCGTGTCAGACTCCGCAGCTTGTCGACGATCCCCGGAAGAATGGCGACGACCCGATCGACCTCGGCTTCGGTATTTGCCGTCCCCAGGCTGAACCGAATGGAGTTCTGGGTTCGGTGCGGCGGAAATCCCATCGCCTTGAGCACATGCGACGGCTCCAGTGTGCCCGACGAACATGCCGATCCCGTCGAGACCGCCACCCCTTCGAGGTCGAGGGCAATCAGCAGCGATTCGGCCTCGATCCGATCGAAGCTGATGTTCGTGGTATTGGGCACTCTTGGCGACCGCGCGCCATTCACAGTTGTGCCCGGAACGGCACGCAGCACGCCTTCCTCCAGAAGGTCGCGAAGCGCGGATATCCGCTTCGCTTCTTCGTCGATCTTCGCGGCCGCCATGGTCGCAGCCACGCCCATGCCCACAATGCCAGCAACGTTCTCCGTCCCCGCCCGGCGGCTCCGCTCGTGCTTGCCTCCGGTCAGCACCGGCAACAGACGCAGCCCCCGCCGGATCCAGAGCGCGCCCACACCTTTCGGTCCGTAGAACTTATGGGCCGAAATGGACAGCAGGTCGACGTCGAGCGCCTTGACATCGACGGTCACCTTACCCGCCGTCTGCACGGCGTCGCTGTGGAACAGTGCACCACGGTCGTGTGCAATTCGGGCCAATTCCAAAATCGGCTGAATCGTACCGATCTCGTTATTGGCGTGCATGACCGATACGACGGCTGTGTCGTCTGTCAGCGCCTCCTTGAGCGCATCTGGTGCCACGATGCCCGTGCCGTCCACGCGAAGGAGAGTGGTCGGCCGCCCGCGCCTGGCCAGCGCCTTCAGGGTATTCAGGACGGCCTCGTGCTCGATTGTCGTCGCAATGAGATGGCGCCGGCGGGTGGCATCGAGCGCCTCGGCGGCGCCGCGGATGGCGAAGTTGTCGCTTTCTGTCCCACCGCTCGTGAAGACAACCTCCGACGGGTCCGCGCCGATGAGGGACGCCACCGCGCTCCGGGCCTGGTCCATAGCAGCTTTGGCCCGCTGCCCGAAATGGTGGACGCTCGACGGATTGCCGAAGTCCTCCCGGAGGGCCTTCGTCATCGCGTCCACCACGGCGGGATGGACAGGCGTCGTCGCGTTGTGATCGAGGTACACCCGCTGCATGTGAGACCTTCTTTCGGCATCGTAGCATCCGCGCTAAGTCTCAGCAATAAAACGCCTAGACAATAATTTCTTCGCGCCGATATACTCTGTGGGCTCTCGCCCAGGCCGTCCGCCTTCTTGGATCGTGACGGGCCGCTAACGACCCTTTTATGGGGCGGAGGACGTACATGTGGAAGCGCGATGAAGCGGTGAAGCCGACGACGAGCGGCCAGGCAACCTCTACCGGGCCGACCGTCCAAAGCAGTCAATCCAGTTCGTCGACATCGCAGCCCGAACCGCGGCAACAGACCGGGAGGGACGTTGTGAATATTGGCAAGTCAGTGGTTATCAAGGGCGAGTTGAACGGCAGCGAGGATTTGACGATCGAGGGACAGGTCGAGGGCAAAATCGAGTTGAAGGACCATGTCCTGACGATCGGGCCGAACGGCAAAATCAAGGCGCAGGTCTTCGCCAAGGCGCTGATCGTTCTGGGTGAGGTCAATGGCAACGTAACAGCCACTGACAAGGTAGAGATCCGCGACGGCGGTTCGGTCGATGGCGACATCATCGCGCCGCGGGTAGCCATTGCCGACGGTGCCCATTTCCGGGGCAGCGTGGACATGCAGCGTCGCGCCGCGCAGCCGCAGCAGCAGGGCTCACAGCCGCAGCGATCGGGCGCCTCGGTGGCCCCGCAGGCTCCTGCGGCACAGGTTGCACAACCGGCCGCCCGATAGTCGGGCACTCGTCATTCATGGTGATTAGCGATTTGTGATTTGCGGCCCGTGATTGGCTGCGGGAGGCGACCACAAATCGACGATCGCTAATCACCAATCAGGAATTGCGGATCACAAATCGCCTGTGGGACTTTCCGATCTTTTTCCCCGACGTCGCAAGGACGATCAAGAGACTGTAGGGCCCGTGCAGCCGACCAGGGTGCTGGAGAAGTTCCTGGCAGGGCTGAGCGGCCGTGCGGAACCAGTGCTGCTGGATCTCGGGCCGGTCGTCGGCTCCAATGTCACCTTTTTCCGCGAAGAGATCAGCTGCAAAATCTGCCTCGAGGATCTCCCCAAGGACATCGATCGGCATGTCACCGAGGGCAAGCTCGATCAGCTTGCGGCCTTCTTCGACACGCGCTTTCCGTACGAGACCGAGACGATCGACGGGATTCTGTGCTGGGACATCTTCGACTTTCTGGACCGGACGGCCGCGGAACGCCTCGCACGCCAGCTGAAGCGCGTCCTTCGACCCGAAGGGTTGCTGCTGGCCTTTTTCAGCACAGCTGATCCCCGGTCGGTCCCGCGGCCCACATACACCAAGCACGTGGTCGTCGACCGGACGCACTTTCAGTACCGGTCGTACGCGGCCGCGCGCGCCAAAGAGCGTCCGTTGCTCAACCGGGACATCCAACGGCTGCTCGAACCACTTCGGATCACCGAGAACGTTCTCCTCAAGAACAATCTGCGCGAGGTGCTCTTCCGCAAGCCGGCGGCGGCCCAGACGCCTGCGGCGCCTTCCCCGGCGCACTGAATCGCAGCCGCCGATGGGGCGCCCGGTCATCGCATTTCTGACCGATTTCGGCACGAAGGACCACTACGCGGGCACTGTAAAGGGTGTTGTATTAGGCATTTGCCCCGAAGCCGCGTGCGTGGACATCACCCACGAGATCCCCCCGCACGATGTCATGGCCGGCGCCCTCGAATTGGCTGCCGCGTACAAGTACTTTCCCCCCGGGACGGTCTTCGTCGTGGTGGTCGACCCGGGTGTTGGGTCCGCCCGGCGGCCGATGGCCGCCGAGGCGGGGGGCTACCGGTTCGTGGCACCCGATAACGGCATCTTGACGCTGGTCTTCAAAGAGACACCACCCACACGCGTCGTAGAGCTCATGGAGCGGCAATACGCCCGGCCAACCGTCAGCCGGACGTTCGAAGGACGGGACCGCTTTGGACCTGCGGCGGCATGGCTGGCCAAGGGAATCGAGCTCTCCGCGTTTGGGCGGACGCTGAACGACTGGCAAACGCTGGATGTCCCGGAGCCGATAGTCATGGATGCGCAGATGATCGGGGAAGTGGTGCGCGTCGATCGTTTCGGCAATCTCGTCACGAACATCGACCGGCGAACTTTCGACCGCTTTATGAACGCCGAGCGCATTGAAATCGTTGCAGGCACGGCCACGGTGGGGAAGGTCGTCATGACATATGCCGACGCTGATCCAGGCGCGCTCTGTGCCTTGTTCGGCAGCTCGGAGCACCTCGAGATCGCCGCCAACGGCGGCAGTGCGGCCGAACGGCTGGCGCTCGGGCGGGGCGCAAAGATTACGATCTCGAAACTGCATCAGGGTGCCTAAGGTGCTTGGGGCCTTTTACGGCCCGCCGAGGCGCACCAACAATGTGGTACGTTTCGGGGGATGGTCAACTTCGAGCTTAGCGACGATCACAAGCTGCTGGAACAGTCGGTTCGTGAATGGGCAGCCAGGGAAGTCGCGCCGCGCATCCACGATCTCGACCGAGCCCACCACTTCGACCGTTCGATTCTCACCCAGATGGCGTCACTCGGACTGCTCGGCATCTCGGTGCCTGTGGAGTACGGCGGCGCGGGGATGGATTACATATCCCTTGGCCTCGCGTGCGAGGAACTCGAATACGTCGACACCTCGCTCCGCGTCATCATGTCGGTTCATGCGGGCCTGAATTCGCTCACCCTGCTGGCATGGGGCACGGAGGACCAGAAGCGGCGATACCTCGCTCCGCAGGCGCAGGGCGCCAGAATCGCGTCCTACGGCCTGACCGAGCCGTCGGCAGGCAGCGACGCGCGCGGAATTCAGAGTGTGGCCATCAAGCGCGGCGATCGCTATTTCCTCACTGGCGAAAAAATGTGGATCTCGCTCGCCGACGTCGCCGACTCGTTTCTGGTGTTCGCGTGGTCGGATCTCGATAAGAAGAGAGACCGTGACCCTGCCGGCCTCAGCGCCTTCATCGTCGAGCGCGCCTTCAAAGGCTTTTCGAGCGGCACGCTCAAGGAGAAGTGGGGAATTCTCGCCGGCAATACCGGGTTCTTCAAAATGGACGAGGTCGAGGTGCCGCGGGAAAATCTGGTCGGACGGGAAGGCGAAGGCTTCAAGATCGCGATGTTCGCCCTCGATCAAGGGCGCTACACTGTCGCCGCTGGCGCGACGGGCCTCATCCGCGCATGTCGCGATGCCAGCGTCCGATACGCAAAGGCGCGAAAGGCCTTCGGTGTCGAGATCGGCTCACATCAGCTCGTGAAAGAGATGATTGCCCAGATGGAATCGGACTACGAGGCCGCACGTCTGTTGTGGCTCCGGTCCGGGTGGCTCAAGAACGTCGGGAAGCGCAACACAAAAGAGACCGGACTTGCCAAATGGTTCTCCACCGTCGCCTCGGAACGCGCGGCGGGCGACGCCGTCCAGATCCATGGGGCAAACGGCTACTCAGACGAATATCCTGTAGGACGCTTCTACCGCAACTGCAAAGGCGCGGTGATCTACGAGGGCACGCGGGAGATCCACAAGATCATGCAGGCGGACTACCTGCTTGGATACCGGACGGATCGGCCGACACGCTGTACGCTGCCGGCCTGGCACGAGGGCAAGGCACAAAGCTCAAGTCACAAGGCACAAGTCACAAGTTCCACGTCGCAATGATCGATGGTGCTTTGTGACTTGTGCTTTGTGACTTGCTGAAGGGGAGACCCCAGATGACGCTTACGCGCGCGGCTGACTCGAGAGATTCGGAGATTGACGACGCAACCGGCCGCAAATTTACGGATCTCGACCTTTCGCTCGACTTCCTTCGAGTGGTGGAACAGGCGGCGATCGCCTGTGCACAGACGATGGGGCAGGGCGACCGGCACAAGTCCGACCAGGTGGCCGTCGAGGCCATGCGCCACGAGCTCGACTCCGTGCCTATCGACGGCACGATCGTCATCGGCGAGGGTGAGCGGGACGAAGCACCGATGCTTTACATCGGTGAAAAGGTCGGTCAGTCGCACCGAGAGAACAACGGCCGCCGGTATCCGCAGATAGATATCGCCGTGGACCCGCTCGAAGGGACAAACCTGTGCGCCACAGGGGCGCCCAACGCCCTGGCCGTTCTGGCGGCCTCCGAGCACGGCGGCTTGCTGCACGCGCCGGATATCTACATGGAGAAGCTGGTCGTCGGACCGAGCTCGAAGGACGTGGTCGATCTCGATGCGCCTGTCCGGTTCAATCTCCGCGCCATTGCACAGGCGCTCGGTCGTCGCGTCGAAGACCTGGTCGTGATAGTCCTCGACCGGCCGCGTCACAAGGACCTCATCGACGAGATTCGCGCAACCGGCGCGCGCATCAGGTTGATCGGAGATGGCGATCTGTCAGCAGGTATCGCTGCCGCCGTCGTCGGTAGCGGCGTGCACGCGGTGATGGGCATCGGAGGCGCGCCCGAAGGCGTGCTGACGGCAGCCGCGATGCGGTGTCTGAACGGCGAAATCTATGCGCGCCTCGTCATCAACAAACCGGAAGACGAGGAGCGCTGCCGCGCGATGGGGATCACCGACCCGAAGCGCATCTATCGTTCGAAGGACCTGGCGTCGGGTGAACGGATCATCTTCGCCGCGACAGGTGTCACCGATGGGACGCTGATGCGGGGCGTGCGGTTCTTCGGCGACGGAACACGCACCACCTCGCTCGTGATGCAGACCTACCAGCACCAGATCCGGTTCATCGACAGCATACGGGTGAATCCGACGAAAGATGTCAAGATCCGGTTCTGAGCTCGCGGGTGCACTCCTGGAAGCGTAATCAGGCAGCCGTCACGGCAGCCGCGTTTGTGGGCTTTACCGGCTTCACGCTGGTAATGCCATTCCTCCCTCTGTATATCCGACAGCTCGGCGTTACCGACATCGGCGAAATCGCTCTCTGGACCGGCGTGACGCTCGGCATATCACCGGCGATTGCCGCGCTCACCGCGCCGCTCTGGGGTCGTGTAGGCGACCGGTTCGGCAACAAGCTGCTCGTACAGCGATCGCTCGTGAGCTTCATCGTGGCGATGACGGCGATGGCGTACGCCACCAGGCCTTGGCACCTGTTTGCCCTTCGGGCTGTCCAGGGATTTTTTGCCGGATACGGTCCATTGACGCTGTCGATGGCCGCTCTCTCAGCGCCGCGCGAGAAAATGGCGATAGCAATCGGAACGGTGCAGACGGCCCAGCGCATGGGACCCGCCATCGGACCAGTGATCGGCGGCGTACTGGCGCCCCTCTTTGGCCTCCGTAACTCGTTTTTCGTGGCGGCGGCGTTTTATTTCGTCGCGCTGGTCATGATTACGATGCTGTTCAAGGAGCCGCCGCGGCCTCCACGGGCCGCCGCCGGGCGGAATCGGACGCCGCTCGCATCGGTCCTCGCGTTCGAGAACTTTCTCCTGGTGATGCTCGTCCTTTTCGCGCTCCAGCTCGTCGATCGCAGCTTTGGCCCGGTGCTGCCTCTACACCTTGGCGAGCTCGGGTATGCGCCGGCCGACGTCCCGGTGGCCGCCGGAATCCTGTTTTCGATCCTGGCGTTGACTGCCGCCTTCGGTAACCAGCTCTCGAGCCGTGTGTTGAAGCGACATTCGCCGCGCGTAGTGATCATCTGGGCGGTCGTGACCGCGGCGGCCGCGCTTGGCGCGTTTACAGTGTCGACGAGTATCTGGATGCTGGCCGCGTCATTGGCCGTGGTTGGCCTGTGCCTCGGCACCTCCATCACCACCGCGTTTGCCGCCGGAGGCGCCGTCATTCCCCAGGACGTGCACGCCACGGGGTTTGGTTTTCTGACGAGTGCCTCGTTGAGCGGAGTCGCGATCAGCCCCGTAGTGAGCGGTCTTGTCGCGTCCTATAGCATTCGGGCGGTTTTCCTCACGGCGGCCGTGGTCCTGTTGACGCTTGCGGTGGTGGTCCGCCGTGTCATGGTAGAGCGGAATCCTCCTGTCGAACCCACGCCGGTGGTGGAAGAAAGCTAGTCGTCTTGCTTTGCCTTGTGCTTCCGGCGGCGCCATGGACGTTTCGTTTTGTCCTCGTGCACCCCGCCCGTCTGCCGCGGGAGCGGCGCCCGCGGCCGCGGTGCGGACTTTCGTTTCAATCGTCGAGGGGCCACGTTCGTGGTGCTATTGTAGTGAGTGTCGCCAACGAAGCCCGAACGTGCAGCTCTTGTGAGCCTTGTCGCGGGCTCGCATCGGCGCGTCGACTCGGAACGATCTCTGACCGAGCTGGCAGGCCTGGCCGAAAGCGCGGGGGCCGTCGTCGTGCTTCGGGTGATGCAGGACAGGCCAAAGCCGGATCCCGCTACGTATATCGGCAGCGGCAAGGCGTCCGCGCTGGCCGCAGCGTGCGCGGAAGCGCGTGTCGACCTCGTCGTCTTCGACAACGAGTTGACGCCAGCCCAGCTCAGACAGCTCGAGGAGAGGCTCGACCGCAAGGTCGTCGACCGCACGCAACTGATTCTCGACATCTTCGCGCGGCGGGCCTGCACACGCGAAGGCAAATGGCAGGTCGAGCTCGCCCAGCTCAAGTATCTCCTCCCCCGGCTGGTCGGCACCGGGACCGCACTGTCGCGTCTTGGTGGAGGGATCGGCACAAGGGGTCCTGGCGAGACGAAGCTCGAGAGCGACCGGCGCCGCATCCGCACGCGCATTCGATCGATTCAGCGGGAGATCGACCAGCTGCGACAGCGCCGATCACAGCTGCGCGAGCGCCGGCACAAGCAGTCGGTCCCAACCGTCGCGCTGGTCGGGTACACCAACGCCGGAAAGACCACGTTGTTCAACCGAATCACTAACGAGGACGCGCTCGCGTCCGACGCGCTTTTCGTCACGCTGGATCCGCTTGTCCGCCAGGTTCGTCTTCCGGATCGCCGCGAACTGCTCGTCTCCGACACCGTGGGTTTTATCGATCGTCTGCCCCATACGCTGGTCGCGGCCTTTCGCGCCACGCTCGAGGAGGTGGCCGAAGCAGACCTTGCGCTGCACGTCATCGACGCCGCATCCGCCGAACGCGACCACCAGGTGGCGGCGGTTCGGAAAGTGTTGGAAGAGGTTGGCGCGGCGGATGTCCCAAGCCTCGATGTTTACAACAAGGTGGACGCGATTACGGCCGATGAGAGGCGTCGCATTGCCGACCGTGACCCGGCAGCGGCCCTGGTTTCGGCGCGCACGGGCGACGGGATAGACGAGCTGGTACAAATGATGGCTTCCCGGCTCGCGCTCGATACGCGGCGCATTACTATTACCTTCGACAGCGCACGAGCCTTCGACCGTGAACAGATTTCACGCTTATATCGCGTGGCGCGCGTCGTCAGTCACGTCGCCACCAACGGGCGCGTCGTCATCGAGGCAGACGTGCCACGCCGGTACATCGCGCGCCTGACGGCGCCAGAGACACCCGGAGATGACGCGAATGCGAGCTGATTGGGTTGTACTGGGGTTGATGGTGACCTGTCTTAGCGCCTGCGCTCCGCGGTCTGCGCCACCGGTCACGACGACCTCGCCGGCTTTCCCGGACTTCATGTATCCCGGGCTTCCGAAGGGTCTTGGAGGTACGGACGATGCCGCGCGCGTCGACCGTGGCTGGCGGTTCCTGCAGGGCAACGATCTTCAGAGCGCCGATCGAGAGTTTGCCGACGCGTTGAAACGGACGCCCGGGCTTTACCCCGCACGCGCCGGGAGCGCGTACGTTGCGCTCGCCGCCACAGACTTCGATCGGGCGCTCGGTGCGTTCGACGGCGTTCTACGGACGGCGCCAGCCTATGTACCGGCGCTCGTCGGGCGCGGTCAGGTGCTCCTTGCGCTCAAGCGCGACGCGGCGGCGCTCGAATCATTCGAAGCGGCGCTGGCTGCCGATGCATCGCTAACAGATGTGCGGCGGCGGGTGGATGTACTGCGTTTCCGCGGTCTTCAGGATCTGATCGACACCGCGCGCACCGCGACCGCAGCCAACCGACTGGACGAGGCGGCAAGCGCCTACGAACGCGCGATCACAGCATCCCCCGACAGCCCGTTTCTGCACCGTGACCTTGCTGTCGTGAGGCAGCGGCAGGGTAACACCGACGCCGCAATAAACGGATTCAGACGCGCCGTCCAGCTCGATCCCGCCGACACGGCGTCGCTGATTCAGATAGGGGAGCTGCTGGAGACGCGCCAGGACTTTACGGGCGCGGAGACGGCGTATCGGCAGGCCGCGGCCATGGAGCCGAGCGCCGATTTGACGGCGCGAGTGGCAAGACTCGCAGAGCGCGCGCGCGATATCAAGCTCCCGGCCGAGTTCCGGGCCATTGCCGCAGCGCCGCAGATCACGCGCGGCGATCTGGCAGCCCTCATCGGCGTTCGGCTGGAAGACCTTCTGGCGTCGGCGCCTGCCCGGGAGGTCGTCGTGACCGACATCACTGACCATTGGGCGGCGTCGTGGATTGCGGCCGTCGCCCGTGCGGGTGTGATCGAGCCATTCGCGAATCACACGTTCCAGCCCGCCAGCCCTGTGACACGCGCGGACCTCGCCAGTGCCGTCAGCCGCACCGTGACGCTCGCGGCGGCCAGTCGACCAGAGCTGCGACCCTTCCTCACTGCACGACCTGCTTTCGCCGACATGCCGACCGCGCATCTCAGCTATCCCGCGGCGTCGGTTGCTATTGCGTCCGGAGTCATGCCTCTCGCTGCCGGCTCTCGCTTCGAAGTGGCCCGCCTCGTGTCCGGCGCCGAGGCGGCCGATACCATCCTCCGGCTTCGCGATCTCGCCGCTCGGCGCTGAGCTTCGCCGTCCCGTGGGCATTCTCACCGTCGCGAACCAGCTCACGATTCTCCGGATCATGCTGGTCCCAGCGTTTGTGCTGCTCGTGGTGTACGGGTATCTCGGGTGGTCGCTCGTAACGTTCCTCGTCGCCGGCATTACCGATGCCCTGGACGGGCTCATCGCGAGGCGCGCTGGTCAGCGCACGAGCCTGGGTGCATGGCTGGATCCGATGGCGGACAAGCTGCTGCTCGTCACCACGTTCATCGTACTGACGACGCCCGCCGTTCCGCTCACCAACCATCTGCCGCTGTGGCTGACGATCCTGGTGATCAGCCGCGACATCGTCATCGTAGCCGTCGTAGCGATCATCAGACTCGCGCTCGGCCCGCGCACGTTCACGCCCTCGTTCTGGGGCAAGCTCGCCACCGCCACTTACATCGTGACGAGCGTCGTGGTGATGTACTACAACTTCCGCCAGGAACAGGCGGTAATCGTGGATCTGTTTATCTGGGCTGCGCTTGGAGTGACGCTGATTTCAGGAATCGATTACTTCCTCAAGCTGCGCCGGCTGATCAATGAACCGGAGGCAGGACCGGTCTCGCATGTGTGACCGCCGCAGTTGAACCTGCCTGCTTTCTTGACGGGAACGCCGCGATCCCTATTTCTTCACTTCAATTCGTTCCGTCGCGAGCATCCCGGCCGGCATGCTCGCGACGCAACGCTGACGCAGAGCGCGCCTACGTCGTCAGCTTTTGCCTGAAATAGTCGACGGTGCTAAGAAGCCCCGCTTCGAGCCCCACCTTGGGCTCCCAGCCAAGCAGTGTCCGGGCGCGAGTAATGTCAGGCTTCCGCTGCTTCGGATCGTCCACCGGAAGAGGGCGGTAGACCACCTTACTCCGTGAGCCGAGGAGCCTGATGATGATCTGCGCGATCTCCTCGATCGTCACTTCATGCGGGTTGCCGATGTTGACCGGATCATGGACGTCAGAATCCATGAGCCGGAGTACGCCGTCGACCAGGTCGCTCACGTAGCAGAAGCTGCGCGTCTGAGTGCCGTCGCCAAAGATCGTCACATCCTCGCCGAGCAGCGCCTGCGACATGAAAGCCGGAACGGCACGCCCGTCGCGCAGCCGCATACGGGGGCCGTAGGTGTTGAAGATGCGGACGATTCGCGTGTCGAGGCCGTGATACCGGTGATACGCAAACGTCATCGCCTCGGAAAAGCGTTTCGCTTCGTCATAGACGCCGCGCGGTCCGATCGGATTGACGTTGCCCCAGTAGGTTTCCCGCTGGGGATGTTCGAGCGGATCCCCATAGACCTCCGATGTGGAGGCGAGGACGAATCGAGCGCGTTTGGCAAGGGCGAGTCCAAGGGCATTGTGCGTGCCGAGCGATCCGACCTTGAGCGTTTGAATCGGAAGCTCCAGATAGTCGATAGGACTGGCCGGACTGGCCCAGTGAAGGATCGCGTCGACGGCGCCGTCGACGTCGATGTAGCGGGTGACGTCGTGCCGGATGAACTCAAATGCACGGTTGCGCAGATGCTGAAGGTTGGCGAGATCCCCGGTCAGCAGGTTGTCGACACCGACCACCGTGCACCCACGATCGAGGAGCGCCTCGCAGAGATGCGAGCCGAGGAACCCTGCGGCACCGGTGACGACGACTCTCAATATGCCATCCCGCGTTGAAACAGGCCGCGAAAGAGGGTGAGCCACATGATTTTCAGGTCGAGGGTCACCGACCAGTTCTCGATGTAGTAGAGGTCGTACTCGATGCGCTTTTCGAGAGACGTGTTCCCGCGCCAGCCGTTCACCTGGGCCCAGCCGGTGATGCCTGCTTTCACCTTGTGGCGGAGCATGTATTGCGGAATGCGGTGCTTGAACTGTTCGACGAAGTAGGGGCGCTCCGGCCGCGGACCGACGATGGACATATCGCCCTTCAGCACGTTCCAGAACTGCGGCAATTCGTCGAGATCGAACCGGCGGAGCCAGCGCCCAACGGCGGTGGCGCGAGGGTCGTCATCGCGGGCCCAGACCGGCCCGGTGCCGTCTTCGGCGCCCTCGTACATCGATCGAAACTTAAAAACGTTGAATGCCCTGCCGTCGAGCCCCATCCGCTCCTGCCGGTAGAAGACGGCTCCCGGCGACGTTAGGCGCACGACGGCCGCAATGATCGCCAGCGGCACAGCGAGAAGCACGAGCGCGACGGCAGATACGGCGACGTCGATGGCGCGCTTGACCCAGCTGTTGAACCCGTGCAGCGGGACGTCGTTGACGTTGATGATGGGAAGCCCGTCGAGATCCTCGAGCCGCGCGCGGAGCGCGATGAACTGCAGCAGGTCCGGCACGACTTTGACGTCGATCACCTCGCGGCTCGTAATCTCGATCAGGTCGAGCAGCTTCGAGTGTTCCTCGAGCGGCAGGGCCACGTACAGGTGGTCGATGCGCTCGCGCTGGGCGATTTCGCCGACCTCGGTGAGCGTGCCGAGCAGCGGCAGCCCGCGATACCCGAGGTGATCCCCGCCCGCGCGATCGTCAACGAACCCGATCACCTGATACCCAAGCTCGCGGTGTTGCAGAACGCGATCGGCCACCATGCGCCCGAGATCGCCTGCCCCGGCAATGAGAATGCGCTTCAGCCCGATGCCGGCGCGCCATCGCCGCTCGAGGAGTTCGCGCACCGCTTCGCGCGAGCTGTACGTAAACAAAACGTTCAGCACGAGGAAGAGCGCCCACACGATTTGCGAGACTTCGTACGCGCCCCGTGCCTTGGCTTCGTCCGACGCGTAATACACCTGGACGTAGAGGGTGGAGATCACACCGAGCACGACGGCGAGGATGGTGCCGATCAGCACGGCGAAAAAGTCGTCCACGCGCGACCGGCCCCGGCGCAGGCGATAGACGCCCTGCAGCTGAAACGCAAGCGGCGTCAAGACAGCGATGAACGGCAGCACGTTCACGTACTGTTCGAACGGCGGATAGCCATGAGTGATCGGGACGAGGCCGCTTTCGAAACGGATGCCGTAGGCGAGGATGAACGCCCACATCGCCAGGATGACGTCCATGACGACGTAGCAGGCGACGAGCAGGCGGTTGTAGCGTCTTACCATCGTGTTCCGGCCGGCGCGTTGATCGTCTCGTCGATCACCTCACGCATCCGGTGCAGGTGGCGCTCGCGGGTGAAACGGTCCGCCGACGCTCGTATCTTGTTCGGGTCGAAGCGGCGGCTGGCTGCACGCTCGAGCGCGGTGACGAGCGCCCCGACCGTGGGCTCCTCGAACAATACACCGTTCTCGTCCCTGACGACCGTTTCCACGGCCCCGCCGCGCGCAAGCGCGACAACAGGGCGCCCGCACGCGTGAGCTTCGACCGGGACAATGCCGAAGTCCTCCTCGCCCGGAAGAATCACCGCGAGCGCCCTGCGGTACTCGTCGCGGACGTCTTCATCGGCCAACCGGCCGAGAAATTCCACCGTCTGCCCGGCGCGCGCTTCGAGCCGCCGCCGATCGGGACCGTCGCCGATGATTCGTAGCGATGCACCGACCCGCTCGCATGCCTCCATCGCCAGCTCGATTCGTTTGTACGGGACGAGGGCAGACACGATCAGAAAGTGTGTGCCCGCGGGGATTTCAGCAGGTTGGAAGAAGACCGTGTCGACCGGTGGATACACGATCGTCGCCTCGCGATTATAGTATCGGCGGATCCGCGCCGCAACGTGCGCCGAGTTGGCGACGAACCGATCGACGCGCGTCGCAGTCGCCACATCCCACCGCGCCAGCCGCGCCATCATCGGCCGATACACCCACCGGTGCGCGAAGCGCCCTACGCGAGCCGGACCGAAGTAGGCGTCGTACTGATCCCACGCATACCGCATCGGCGAGTGACAGTAGCAAATGTGGCGCGCCCGGCCAGGAGGCACGACGGCCTTGGCGGCACAATGGCTGGAGCTGATTACGAGCTCGTACGGATCCAGGTCGAACTGCTCGATCGCCAGAGGAAACAGCGGCAGGTACTGCCGATAGTAGGCCGACGCGAGCGGTAGCCGCTGAACGAAGGACGTCTCGATGCGGTGGCGCTCGATCGCGGCGGACACCGAGCCGCGCACGTGGCACAACGTGAAAATGTCTGCGTCGGGATGCAGCTCGCACAATGCTTCGAGCACGCGCTCGCCGCCGCGCATGCCCGTCAGCCAGTCGTGAATGAGCGCCGTCCTCAGCTGCGTCCTCCAACCTCCTGATAGAGCTCCCGGGTTCTGGCCACCGAGCGCTCCCACGAAAATTCGCGCGCGCGGGCCATCCCCTTCGTGCGGAGCTCCGCGCTGAGCGTGGGATTTGTCAGCACGCGCTCGATACCTTCGGCGATTGATTCGACCTCGTACGGATCGACCAGCACGGCGGCGTCGCCCGCCACCTCGGGCATTGAAGAGACGTTCGACGTCACGACCGGCGTCCCACACGCCATCGCCTCTAGTGGAGGCAGGCCGAATCCTTCGTACAGCGAGGGGAAGACGAACACCTCGGCCAGTCGGTACAGCACCGCGAGCGTCTCATCCGGCAGGTAGCCAAGGAACCGCACGTGCTTGTGGAGCTTGTGCGTGTGAACGGCCCGCCGCAGCGCCGGGAGCTTCGAGATTTCGTCGCCGATAATGAGCAGCTTGAGGTCGTCGAAGCCGCGGTGTCGCAGCATGTCGTACGCCTCGATGAGCCGCACGAGGTTCTTGTGTGGCTTGATATTGCCGACATACAGCACGAATCCCTGTGCAAGCTGATAGCGCTCGCGGACGCGCGCCACGTCCTCCTCGGCCGGTGCCCGGCGGAACCGCTCGTCAATCGCGTTATAGACGACGACGATCTTTTCGGGCGGCACGTTGAAGAAATGGATGATGTCGCGCTTCGACGCCTCTGAGACGGTCAGAATCCGGTGCGATCGCCTCACGGCCGTCCACATCGACAGCCGCGCGTACGCGTAGGCTGCCCGATGCCGCAGATACTGCGGAAACATCAGGTGGATGCAGTCGTGAATGGTGACGACTGAACGGCACCGTGCCGCCGGAGGCAACACGTAATGCGGTGCGTGGAAAACGTCGGGGCGCTCGCGGTAGAGCACCCAGGGCACATGGAACTGTTCCCGAATCGAATAGCTGGGCGACGGCTCGAGCACCGTCCGGAAGTTCGGGCCGAGCTGCGAACCGACCTCGAGGTCGGACTGCTGGCACAGCAGCACGTATTCACTGTCGCTATCAATGCGTGCGAGGTAACGCAGCAGATTGCGCGTGTACGTCCCGATGCCGAAATCGTGGAGCTTGCGCGCGTCGATCGCGACCCGCATTGTTACTGGACCGTTGTCGTGAATCCCAGGTCTCTTCCAGTCATTATATTTGGTGTCACCCGGGCGGCAGGCGATTGCTCAGGGTCAAATACGCGCGGAGCAGTGGCAGCCAGCCAGGGTGGTGCTTCGCATAGAAGGCGAGCTGACTGCGACGGTACGCCATCTCCGTCGCGTGCGGCAGCGATGCAACCGATTGGCCCCGAATGTGGGATACCTCCGCGTCCGCGATGAACAGCACCTTGCCGCCGCGAGCACGTATCGCGGCGCAGAAGTCGACGTCTTCCGTGTACATGAAGTACCGCTCGTCGAACAGGCCAACAGCCTCCGCGTCGGATCGGCGAACCAGCAGGCAGGCGCCGCTCACCCAGTCCACGACGCGCGACCTCCGTGTCAGCCGCTGCACGTGACTGTGGATGACTGGCGCTTCGCGGTCGTTCCCCCGAACGAGGAGTTTTTGACGCAGTTCTGAAACCGGCCCGATCATCGAGCCGAACGACAGCTCCGCACGACCGCGTCCGTCTACCAGCCTCGGGCCCACAACCGCGACATCCTGCGTCGATTCGAGCACCTCGAGGAGCCGTTTGATGGAGCCGGGATGGAGTACGGTGTCGGGGTTCAGGACGAGTACAAACGCACCGGAGGACTGCCGGATCCCGATATTTGTGGCGCGGGCGAAGCCGAGATTCCCCCCGCCTCGATCACACGTACGGCAGGCCACCGTTGTCGGACGGCGAGCCCCGTGCTATCAGGCGAGGCATTGTCAACAACGACCGCCTCGTAATCGAGGGGCGGGAGCGTCTCCACCGCCGACTCGAGGCACGCATCGATGTGACGCCTCGAGTTGTACGTCACGATGACGACGGAGACGAGCGGCGTCATCCCCGTTTGGCAGTCGCTGACAACACTGCGAGGACCTGTTCGGCGCACGCGTTCCAGGAATAGCGGGGAAGCACACGCGCCGACGCCTCCAGAATCCGCGCACGTTCCGCATCTTCAAACAGCACCCGCTCGAGAGCAGCATGGACCAGCCCCGCATCGGGACGCGGCACATAGACTGCCGCATCCTGATACACCTCACGCGCTACAGGGGTGTCGAGCACGACGATCGGTACGCCGGCAGCGAGCGCCTCGAGTGGAGTGAGTCCGAATCCTTCGTATTCCGAGAGGAATACGAAGGCTCGCGCGCGGCTGTATAGCGCCTGCAGCGTCTCCTCGGCAACGTACGACCTGAGCGTGATGCGGTCGGCGGCTCCGCTTGCAGAAACGAGCGCTTGAAAATCAACTCGAGGTGTCGTGCGGTTGTCACCGACGATCTCGAGCGCCACCGCTGGTCGCTGGCGCGAGAGCTTCGCGAATCCATCGATGAGGGCAGGTATGTGACGACGGGTGAAAAGCGACCCTACGAAGAGCACCAGCTGACCGTTCTCTGTTGAACCGGCGGTGCTCACGTTTGAACGCTTCGCCGGATACGTTGTGCCAGGGTACGCCACTTCGATCCTCGACTCGTCGATGTGCAGCCGCGCCGCGATCTCGCGCTTGGAGAACTCCGAAATCGTCAGAACCCGCGCAGCGCGCCGCGCCGCGAGCCAGGCGAGGATCCGGCGCCGCAGTCCTTCTCGTGGTGCAAACCATTCAGGCCGCGCAGCAAAGGAGACGTCGTGGATGGCCACCACAAGCGGCACCGGACAAAACACGGGGCCCGTGTAGCCAGGCGCAAAAAGCACATCCGCTTTGATCTCGCGCACAAGCGCAGGCAGCGTGAGTTGTTCCCACGCCGTCCCCGCCTTTCCAATCGCGCCCTGGCGAACGACAGTTCGTACGCCACGGCTGGTGCGTTCAATGGGCCCGGGCGCGCAGAGGACAAACTCATGCGACCGCGCCGCGGGAAGCGTCTCCCAGGCGTCAAGCAGCCCGGCGAGATACCGACCGACGCCGGTTGGTTCCCCTCGAAGCTCCCGCGCGTCAATGGCCACGCGCATTCTTAATTCGTTTGTCGGGAGCGCGTGACGGCCTCCGCGTAGGCCCGGTGCAGTGTGGCAGCAGCAGCACCCCACGTGAACGTCCGTGCACGCGCCAACCCCGCCGCTCCCGCTTCTGCCGCCGCCGCATCGTCAAATGCGAGCCGCTCGAGCGCCGTCGACAACGCGGCGACGTCATCAGGGTCGACGAGCACGCCGGCAGAGCCGACAACTTCAGGCAGCGATCCGCGGTTAGACGCGACGACCGGCACACCTGCCGACATCGCTTCGAGCGCCGGCAGGCCAAACCCTTCGTCGAGCGACGGGAGCACAAGCAGCCGGGCGCCAGAGTAGAGCTGCTCACGTTGTTCATCGGAAACATAGCCCGCGTATCGCACCCGGCCGGCCAGCGGTGGCGCCTCAATGCGTGAAAGCCACTCACGCGCTTCTGCCGTGGCGCGTCCGGCAATGAGCAGCGTCGGCGGCGAAGGGCTCCGGCGGAGGAGAACCTCATACGCGTCGAGCAGCGTTCCTATGTTTTTCCTCGGCTCGAGCGTACCTACGAAAAGCAGATAGCCTTCGCGTGGAACATTGGGCGCCTGCCCGATTGACTTCCACGAAGGCGCTCCGGGACGGCACACGTAAATCCGCTCCTCAGCAACGCCGAGACGATCGCGCACCAGCCGCTTTCCGTACTCGGTGGACGTAATGACGGCGTGCGCGCGCCGAGCGTGGCTCCCCGCCAGAGCAGGGTAGTCACGCCGGATCTCAGCGCCGTTCCGGGCACTATCGGTCAGAAAGAACAAATCGTGGATTGTGACGACCTGGGCCGCGTGGCGGGCAGGCATGAGCAGCGGGTGCGCCGAATGAGCCACATCCACAGGCCCGGCAACCGCTTCGATCGTCGGCCATTCCGCTCGGTGCCAGAGCAGATTCAACACCCGCACTGGTATGCGGCGGTCGATTATTGGCACACCGAGTTCAGACGATACCTGCAATGAGGGACGATCTTTCCAGGAGCTGGTGAAAATCGTCACTTCGCCCGGGTACGCACTCGCGTAGGCCCGGATGAGCTGATGGATGTACTCGCCGACCCCGGTGCGCTGCCGAAGTGCGGGCCGGTAGTCGACGAGAATTCGCATTCGAAACGTTATGATAGCCTCAGCCGTTTGAGGCGAACCGGCGACGAAAGTCGCGGGAGGCGCATGAAGATCGCGATCATAGGCACGGGTTATGTCGGGTTGGTTGCAGGAGCTTGCCTCGCGGAGAGTGGTAACGATGTCGTTTGCGTCGATCGCGACGACGAAAAAGTGCGCAAACTTCGCCGGGGTAAGATGCCATTTTACGAGCCCGGCCTGGAGGAACTGGTCCGGCGCAATCGTGTCGAAGGCCGCCTCGCGTTCACCTCAACGCTGCCAAAGGCTGTTCGCGCCGCTTCCGTGATTTTCATTGCGGTCGGCACGCCGCAGGGTGAAGACGGCTCGGCGGACCTGAACCAGGTACTCAGCGTTGCGCGCGACATCGCGCGATCCATGAATGGATACAAGGTGATCGTCGACAAGAGCACCGTTCCGGTGGGCACAGCCACCCGTGTTCGCGAGGTGATCCGCCGCGAAACCACGCACCCCTTCAGCGTCGTCAGCAACCCCGAGTTTCTCAAGCAGGGTGCCGCGGTAGAGGACTTCATGAAGCCCGATCGCGTCGTGATTGGCGCGGAAGATCCACGGGCAGAGGAGTTGATGCGGGAAGTCTACAGCCCGTTTACCCGCACGGGCGCGCCGATCATGGTGATGGACTGTGGCAGTGCGGAGCTGTCAAAGTACGCCGCGAATGCCATGCTCGCGACGCGCATTTCTTTCATGAACGAGATTGCCAACGTGTGTGAGCTGGTTGGAGCGGACATCGATCAGGTGCGGCGCGCCGTCGGCTCGGATCGCCGCATCGGGCCGTCTTTCCTGTTTCCGGGCATTGGCTACGGCGGCAGCTGTTTTCCAAAGGACGTTCAGGCGCTGATTCGCTTCGCCGCCGAGAAGGAATACGACATCCGGATCCTGGAAGCGGTCGAGGCCGTGAATGCCTGTCAGAAGACGCGCCTCTTGTCGAAGATGCGTAAGCATTTCGGCAGCATCAAAGGCAAGACCGTTGCGGTCTGGGGTCTGTCATTCAAGCCCAGGACCGACGACATGCGCGAGGCTCCATCGATCCCGCTCATCGAAGGCCTCCTCGCTTCGGGTGCAAAAGTGCAGGCGTACGACCCTGAGGCGATTCCGGTTGGGAAACGAATCTTCGGTAACCGGGTGGCCTTTTCGTCCGGCAATTACGAGGCGCTCAAGGGCGCCGACTGCCTGGCCATTGTTACCGAATGGAACGAGTTCCGGCGGCCCGATTTCGCGCGAATGCGAAAACTGATGCGCGGACCTATCGTGTTCGACGGCCGAAATCTCTATACGCCTGATCAGATGAAACAGAACGGCTTCGCCTACTACTCCATTGGCCGCGCCTGAGCCCCCCTTTCAGTCCGGTGCGGTTCTGGTCACCGGAGGTGCGGGTTACATCGGCAGTCACAGCGCCAAGGCTCTGCGCCGTGCGCGCCGCCGGGTGATTATTTTCGACAATCTGTCTGCAGGACATCCAGAAGCAGCCCTGGGCGCACCGCTCATCGAGGGTGATATTCGCGACATCGATGCCGTCAGGCGCGCAATTCGGGAAAGCGGCGCCACCGCGGTGATGCATTTCGCGGCCCTCCTGGTCGTGTCTGATTCGGTTCGCGACCCCTCGGCCTACTATCAGAACAACGTCGGAGGGACACTGGCCACGCTCGAGGCGATGCGTGCCGAGGGCTGCCGGCACTTTGTATTTTCTTCGACGTGTGCAGTCTACGGTGAACCGACTCAGGTTCCACTTGTAGAAACGCACCCGACGTCGCCGATCAATGCGTACGGGCAGACGAAACTGGCTATCGAGCATGCCCTCCCGCACTTCGAGCGCGCCTACGGAATCCGCTCGATACGACTGCGGTACTTCAACGCTGCAGGCGCCGATCCCGATGGTGAGCTCGGTGAGGATCACATGCCGGAGGTGCACGCGATCCCGCGAGCGTTCGACGCGGCACTAGGCGGACCACCATTCGAGATCTTCGGTGAGGACTACCCAACACCGGACGGCACCTGCCTTCGCGACTACGTGCACGTGACCGATCTCGCGGACGCGCATGTGCGTGCGGTGCAGCGGCTGGAAGAGGGCGGCGAAGCGGCCACATATAACGTGGGCACGGAGCAGCCTTCATCCGTACGAGACGTGCTGGCCGCGGTGGAGCGGGCCAGCGGCAAGTCGGTGCCGCTCCGCGTGGCTCCGAGGCGCGCCGGAGATCCGGCGGTCCTCTACGCGTCGGCGAGCCGCATCCGGAGCGAGCTGGGATGGGTGCCGCGCCGCGCTGCGCTCGACGTCATCGTCGCCGACGCGTGGCGATGGCACTCGACACATCCGTTGGGCTATCGCGTGACGACCCGATAATGTCCAAAATTCGAGGGGTTCTCGACGATCCGCTTCTCTCGGTCGTGATGCCGGCCTTCAACGAGTCGGCAACCATCGAGGAAATCGTGCGACGCGTGATGGCCGTGCCGGTGAGGACGCAACTGATCGTGGTGGACGACGCCTCCACGGACGGCACACGGGACGCACTGCAACGGTTGCAGCGGGAACTGGGGTTCACGCTGCTCTTGCAGCCGCACAATCAGGGCAAAGGCGCTGCGTTGCGCCGGGGGTTCGAAGCCGTGCGTGGCGACCTAGTCGTTATCCAGGACGCCGACCTGGAGTATTCACCGGAAGAATTTCCCGTGTTGATCGAGCTGATCTGCCAGGGAAGGGCAGACGTCGTCTACGGGTCGCGCTTCCTCGGCCGGCATCGCGTCTTTCTCTTTTCACATTACCTGGGTAATCGCGTACTGACCTTGATCACGAATATCCTTTACAACACGATGCTGACCGACATGGAGACCTGCTACAAAGTAATGAGAGCCGACGTCCTCCGGTCGATGAAGCTGCAGTCGGACGGCTTCGGCATCGAACCTGAGCTCACGGCGAAAATATTCAAGCGCGGCTACCGTGTATACGAGGTGCCAATCACGTACGACGGCCGCGGATATGACGAGGGCAAGAAGATCGGGTGGCGCGACGGGGTCGTAGCGCTATGGGTGCTGCTCCGGTACCGATTCAGCGAGTGAATGTACTGGTCCGACTGCTGCGGTACGCGCGCCCGCATCGCGCGCGGCTGCTGGCTGCCGTGGCCGCCATGGTCGTGTACGGCGCCGCGTCGGCGACGCTCGCTGCCCTGATTCAACCCATCTTCGACGAGGTGCTCCCAAACCGCGAGAACCTCGTCCCAATTGCGGCCGCCATCCTGATCGTTTATCTGGTCAAAGGCGTCGGCGCGTACCTCTCGGGGTACCTGATGACCGACGTCGGTCAACGTGTCGTATGTGATCTTCGGAACTTGCTGTTCCGACACGTCCTCGGACAGTCCGTCGCCTTCTTCGCGCTGCAGACAACCGGCCGACTGCTCTCGCGACTCACCAACGACGTTGCGCTGGTTCAGCGGGCCGTCTCCGAGACGATGGGCGATCTGGCGCGTGAGTCGCTGGCGCTCATCGGCTTCGCGGCGCTTCTCTTCTACTACGACGCGCGTCTGGCCCTGGTGTGTCTGACTGGCGCCCCGCTGGTCGTGTATCCGCTGGTTCGTCTGGGCCAGCGTGTACGCCGTACCGCGAGGCGCAGCCAGGAGGCGCTGGAGCAGATGTCTCACCTGAGCGCCGAGGCGATCACCGGACACCGCATTGTCAAAGCGTTCGGGGCCGAGCAACGAGAGGCGACGAAGTTCGAGCGCGCCTCCCAACACTTCTACCGGACGAGCATGAAAGTCACGAGCGCTCTGTCGGCGCTGCCGCCGCTGATGGAATTCATCGGCGGCGTGGCTTTTGTCGGTGCGCTCATGTATGGCTCGCAGGAAATCGGAGCCGGCCGGCTGTCGCCAGGCGAATTCACTGCGTTCGTGGCGGCGCTGTTCATGATGTACGCCCCGGCCAAGAAGCTGAGTCGCGTCAACGCGGATCTTCAGCAGGCGATGGCTGCCGGTGAGCGCATTTTCGAGGTGCTCGACGCCCACAATGAAGTACAGGAGCGCCTCGGCGCCTCGGCGTTGCCACTCTTCGCCCGCCGAATCGAGTTCCGCGACGTGCGGTTCAGATATGGACCGGAAGAGGGGCCCGCGACGCTCGACGGAGTGAGCTTAACGGTGGGCGCCGGTCACATGCTGGCTATCGTCGGCCGCAGCGGCGCCGGCAAGACGACGCTGGTCAACCTGATCCCCCGCTTCTACGACGTCACAGGAGGCGCTATTCTCCTGGACGGCTGCGACGTGCGTGACGTAACCCTCGCATCGCTCCGATCGCAGATCGGTATGGTGACGCAGGAAACGGTTCTCTTCGACGACACCATCGCGGCGAACATTGCATACGGCAAGCCCGACGCCACTCGCGACGAAATCGAGTCCGCCGCGCTGGCCGCACATGCCCACGAGTTCATCGTACGACTTGACGACGGGTACGAAACGCTGATTGGCGAGCGGGGGCAGCGGCTTTCGGGTGGGCAGCGGCAGCGAATTGCGATTGCCCGGGCAATTCTGCGCGACTCGCCGATCTTGATCCTGGACGAGGCGACGTCCTCGCTCGACGCAGAAGCCGAGATGCTGGTTCAGGACGCCCTCTCGAACCTCATGCACAACAGGACGTGCTTCGTCATTGCCCATCGACTCTCGACCGTGCGGCGTGCCGACGCCATTGTGGTCCTGGAGCGCGGCCGGATTGTCGAGTCCGGGACGCATGACGAGCTGATGGCGCGCGCCGGAGCGTATGCGAAACTCTACGAATTGCAGCTGCAGGAAGAGCCGGCGGAAATCGAGATCTAGTAAATGATCAAATCGATGACTGGCTTCGCCTCGCTCACACACGAAGACGAGCGCGCCACGATAGGCCTCACCATCCGGGCTGTCAATCACCGGTTCCTTGACGTTCAACTCCGCATCCCCTCCTCTCTCGGTGACCTCGAGCCGCGCATCCGCGCACTGCTCCAGAAGCGGCTCGCACGTGGCCGGGTGGAGCTGGCGATCAGCGTGCAGCTGCGGTCGGCCGCGGTGCCGATCGTCGAGCTGAATGCGGAGTTCGCCACCGCGTTGTCGGCGGCGCTCGATCGCGCGAGAGAGCGCGGCCTTGTGTCTGGCTCCTTGACGCCCGGCGACCTGCTTCGCCTCCCGCAGGCGCTCACGGTCCGCGAACGGCCCATCGAAGCCGATCCGGCTGTCGAGGCGCAGCTTGCCGCGAGCGTCGAGGCGGCGGTCGAGCAGGGGCTGGCAGATCTCGATGCGATGCGCACTCGCGAAGGGGAGCATCTGTGCGCCGATCTCGACGGGAGGCGTCACACGCTAGGCAGTCTCGTGTCGCAACTGGCGGCGGCAGCTGATGAGGGGCGCGGTGCTCTCGAGGCGCGGTTGAAAGAGCGTGTGCGCGAGATCAGTTTCGAGGTGGCGGTGGACCAGGCCCTTATCGCGCAGGAAATCGTCCGGGCCGCAGCGCGCTCGGACATCAGCGAAGAAGTGACCCGGTTCCGTGCCCACCTTGCGCACTGGGAAGCGCTGCAGGCCAGTTCCGAGCCGTGCGGTCGAAAGCTCGATTTCCTGCTCCAGGAAATGAATCGCGAGATCAACACGATAGGCGCAAAAGCCGACGGGCTGCACGTCTCGGAGCTCATCATCACGGCGAAGGCCGAGCTCGAGCGGATGCGCGAACAGGTCCAGAATGTCGAATGATGAAGCGCGGAGCAGTCGAGCGGGGCTGCTGTTCATCGTCTCGGCACCATCTGGGACAGGCAAAACGACGCTTGTCGAGCGACTGGTGCAGGTTGTGTCGAACCTCACGATGTCACGGTCTTACACGTCGAGACCGGCTCGTCCCGGGGAACAAGGCGGCGTCGACTATAATTTCATCAGCCGCGAACATTTCGAGGCAATGGTGCGGCAAGGGGCGTTTCTGGAGTGGGCTGACGTCTTCGGCCACTTTTACGGAACGTCGAAAGCCGATACCGACGCACTGCTCGGCGAAGGACGGGACGTGGTTCTCGTGATCGATGTGCAGGGCGCGCGGCAAGTGCGAAGCCGTGGAATCCCCACCGTGGGGATCTTCGTACTGCCTCCTTCCGCCGCCATTCTCGAGCAACGGCTTCGTGGGCGAAGCAAGGATTCCGAGGATCAAATTCAGCGGCGGCTTCAGGTGGCGTGCCGCGAAGTCGACGAGTATTCGCAGTACGATTACGTTGTCATCAACGACGAGCTCGACGGGGCAGTCGAGCGCCTGGCATCGATTGTGTGGGCGGAGCGGTCGCGTGTAAACAGCACGCGGCCCGACGCAGAGAGGATCATCAGGACATTCAGACATGCAGAGAGTACCAAAGGAAAACCGGTTTGAGTTCGTCGTCATCGCCAGCCAGCGGGCGCGCCAGCTCATGGCGGGGGCGTTACCGCGCGAGGCGGGCGAGAAGAAGGTCACCATCGCGCAGCGCGAAGTCCTGAAGCGGAAGGTCGAAAAGATCGACACCGAGTGAGATGGCTCTAGTCGCGCTCGGCGTCACCGGCGGGATCGGCGCGTACAAGGCGATCGAGGTGTGCCGCGGCCTGCAGAAGCAGGGGCACGACGTCGTTGCCGTGATGACGCGATCGGCAGCCCGATTCGTCGGTCCTGTGACGTTCGAGGCGATCACGAGGCGCCCGGTCATCACGTCACAGTGGCGGCCGGGCATGAACGCGGACATCGAGCACATCGCGATTGCCGATGCCATCGGGCTGCTTCTGGTGGCGCCTTGTACAGCGAACACGATCGGCAAGTTCGCTCACGGCATCGCCGACGATTTTCTGAGCTCGCTTTACCTTGCGACGCGGGCGCCGGTCCTTCTGGCGCCTGCGATGAACACGAACATGCTGGCGCATGATGCGGTCCGCGCGAATCTGCAGCTTCTCGCGTCCCGCGGCGTGCGCTTCGTCGAACCAGGAGAGGGATATCTTGCGTGTGGCTGGATCGGCAAAGGGCGCCTGGCCGAGCCGGCCGATATCGTCGACGCGGCCGTTCGGATTCTGTCGCCCGCTGAGTCGCGGCTGCGTGGGCGTCGAGTGCTGGTCACGGCCGGACCCACCTACGAAGATATCGATCCGGTCCGGTACATCGGTAACCGCTCGAGCGGGAGGATGGGTTTCGCGCTGGCCTCGGAAGCCCGCAGGCGCGGCGCACGGGTGACTCTTGTAGCAGGGCCGACGCGGATTGAGCCTCCGGCCGTCGATGAACTGATTCGGGTACGCAGCGCCACAGAAATGCACGCGGCCGTCATGGAAAATTCCGGCCGGGCGGACATCATCGTCATGGCTGCCGCTGTCGCAGACTACACGCCCGCCACGCCGTCTTCCGACAAGATCGCAAAAACGAACGCGCCTCTTGCGCTCAGACTCGAACGAACGCCGGATATCCTGGCCGAGCTTGGGCGTCTGCCATCACGCCAGGGGACAGGTCTTCCCATCCTCATAGGATTCGCGGCCGAAACCGGAGACGTAGTGGCCAAAGCACGCGAAAAGAGGACCCGAAAGGCGATCGATTTGATCGTCGCCAACGACGTCTCGCGGCCCGACGCCGGTTTCGACGTGGGGACCAACGCGGTGACCATCATCGGCCCGACCGGCGAAACAGAGCTTCCTGTGCAGGCGAAAGAGTCTGCGGCTGCCGCCATCCTCGATCGGGTTGAACAACTCATCCAGACACGCGCTGCCGCGCCGCTTCGCGCGTAATGCGGAAGGATCAGCTCGAAGCGCATCTCGAATTCTTCGGTGAGCTCGGTGTCGAAGGTGTTCGGCGCGACGTCGAATGGCGCAGCCGTTCATCTGACCGGAATCCGGTTATCGAGACGATCGAACCTGTGCCGTCGCAGCCAGTCGTCCTGTTTTCGTCACCCGGCGAGGCTCTCGTCGCAATCCGGCAGGACCTTGGCGAGTGCACGCGGTGCAAGCTTCACGGCCTTGGCCGACGGCAAATCGTGTACGGAGTCGGCAATCCGGCCGCGGATCTCATGTTCGTCGGCGAGGCCCCGGGCGCCGATGAAGATATCCAGGGCGAGCCTTTCGTGGGCCGCGCCGGTCAGCTACTCACGAAGATCATCGAAGCCATCGAGCTGCGTCGTGAGGACGTCTACATCGCGAACGTAATCAAGTGCCGGCCGCCGGGCAATCGCAACCCGGAGCCCGATGAAGTCGAGCAGTGCGAGCCATTCCTGTTTCGTCAGATCGATACGATCAAGCCAAAGGTAATCGTGGCGCTCGGTAAGTTCGCCGCGCAGTCACTGCTCCGCACGACGGACCCGATTACCCGGTTGCGCGGCCGGGAGTACAGAGTACCGGGATGCGATCCTGATCCCGACCTATCATCCCGCGTATCTGCTGCGCACGCCTTCCGCAAAGCGGGACGTATGGGAAGACATGAAGCGGGTGAGGGCAATCCTCAAGGGCGAGTGATTGCGTCTAATCTCCGTAGCAGTCCCCGTCCCCTATCTCGATTCCCTCACGTATAGCGTTCCCGATCGATTTCCCGCGCTGCCGGCGGTCGGTGCGCGCGTGCGTGTACCGGTCGGTGCGCGGACGGTCGTCGGATGCGTCGTTGGACACGACGCGGCGATCCAGGCCGGGACGGACACTCGTGACATCGCGGACGTCGTCGATCAGGAACCGCTCCTTCCATCGGCGATTGTCGACCTGTGCAAATGGGTTGCGGACTACTACATGGCCGGAATCGGCGACGCGATCGGAGCTGCGCTGCCGCCGGGATCGCGGCGAGACTCGGCCTTCAAAACAACTCCAGTGGTTGCGGCGGCCGCCGGCGAAGAAGCAGACGTTCCCCGATTGACGTCGAAGCAGCGGGATGCCCTCGACATTCTGAACACTACTCCTGCGGGCATCCGGATGTCGGCGCTGCACGATCAAGGCGTCAGCGCCGCCGTGGTCCGTCGCCTCGTCCGTCGCGGTCTCGCGGTGGTGCGGCATGAGCCGATCGAGCGAGATCCCTTCGACCGAGCCGCGCTCTCGCACCTCCGCCACGACCCGGCACGACCACTAACGGAGGAGCAGCGCAGCGGCCTTGCCACGCTCACGTCCCTTGCCGACGCCCAACGTTTTCAGGTGGCGCTGCTGCACGGTGTCACCGGCAGCGGCAAGACCGAGATTTACCTGCGTCTGGCGGCGCACGTCAGCGCCCAAGGTCGTCAGGTTCTGCTGATGGTGCCAGAGATATCGCTCACACCATCAGTCGTGGCGTTGTGCCGATCTGCATTCGGCTCTCGAGTCGCCATCCAGCACAGCGGACTGTCAGACGGGGAGCGGCACGATCAGTGGCAACGAATCCGCAGCGGCGCCGTGGACGTAGTCGTCGGCACGCGGTCGGCTGTGTTTGCTCCTCTGGCAAATCCCGGCCTCCTCATCGTCGACGAGGAGCACGACAGTTCCTACAAGCAGGACGAGTCGCCGCGTTATCACGGCCGCGACGTGGCGATCGTCCGCGGCCGCGCAGTGGGGGCGCTTGTCGTCCTCGGGTCGGCAACGCCTTCGATGGAGACGTATCAGAACGCCGCCAGCGGCAAGTACGCTCCGCGTGGCGCTCGAGCGGCGTGTGCTCGACCGGCCGCTGGCCTCCGTGGCCCTGGTGAACATGCGCGACGAGTACGCCGACGAAGGTCCGGACATCGTCATCAGTCGCCCCCTCAACGCAGCAATCGCAGAACGCCTCTCCAGACGCGAGCAGGTGCTCGTGCTGCTCAACCGCCGCGGCTACGCCACCGCGGTGTTCTGCCGGCAGTGCGGTGACAGCCTCGAATGTCCAAACTGCAATCTGTCGCTGACCGTGCACCGCCGGGGCGACGGGTGGACGGCCCGCTGCCATTACTGCAATCACTCGACTGCCGTCCCGAAGGCATGTCGACGATGCGCAGCCCCTTACCTCGAGCATGTGGGATTCGGCACGGCAAAGATCGAGCAGCAGCTGATCGAAATGTTTCCCGAGGCTCGGATCGCACGCGTGGACCGCGACTCGGTACGGCGAAGAGGAGCGCTCACCGCATTGCTCTCGAAATTCGCCGCCGGCGACATCGACGTGCTCGTAGGCACGCAGATGATTGCGAAGGGACACGACTTTCCGCGTGTGACGCTCGTCGGAGTGGTTTCGGCGGACGTCGGCCTGGGCCTGGCGGACTTTCGGGCGGCGGAGCGGACGTTTCAACTCCTGACCCAAGTTGCCGGACGTGCCGGACGCGGCGATGCCGCCGGCGATGCGATCATTCAGACGCTCTTCCCCGAGCACTACAGCATTCGGGTAGCGTGCCGGCAGGATTACCTGGAGTTCGTGGACCGCGAGCTGATGTACCGGCGGAAGATGTGTTACCCGCCCACGGTCGCGCTCGTGAACACACTGGTGCGCGGAAAAACCTTCGAGCAGGCCATGCAGACAGCAGTCTCGCTGGTTCGCCGGCTCGAGACGGCTGCTGCGCGAGTGCCTTTCACCGTCCTCGGACCGGCACCGGCGCCACTTGCGCGGCTGCGTGGCGAGCACCGCGTCCAGTTCTTCCTGAAAGGCAATCGGCGGGGCGCCATGCGCGACGCGCTTCGGGATGTGCTCGCAGAGATGCCTGAGGTGCGCCGCCGCGTGACGGTCGATGTCGATCCGCTCAACGTGCTGTAGTCGCTCGCGTCAAGAACCGGTCAACGTCACTACGTGAGTAACGAGCCGGTTCTAGGGGCTCGCCACCAGGTCGAGCGGCTCGATCGGTGCCGGCGTGAAGCAGACGACGAACATCACGAGTGCGAAGAGCGCGAGCCACAGACGTCCTTTGTCGAGCGGAACGTGTTCGTCTATCGTCCGCGGGTGGCGCGGTCCGAACGTCAGCAGCATCACGACCGTGAGGGCCGTCCAGACGAGCCAGGAGCTGGACACGAACGTCAGCGCGATGAGCGCCGCCGACCGTCCCGAGCGTGACAATCGTGCTTCTCCGACCGAGCACCGCGTACGAGATGTGACCGCCGTCGAGCTGCCCGATCGGAAACAGGTTGAGCGCCGTGGCCAGCAGCCCGAACCACGCGGCGAACGCCATCGGATGCATGTTGATTGAATAGCCATCCGGGGGCGTTCCCCAGTAGAGCCATGCCACCGCCTTGAACAGCAGCGGCTCGCCAAGTTCGACGAATCCCGGTCGTGTCGCCCGGCAATGCGGTCACCCGCGACAGACCCATGCCGACCAGAAGCACCGGCACTGCCACCATGAAGCCCGCGATGGGCCCGGCAATCCCGATGTCGAAGAGCTCCCGTTTGCCCGGAATCGCTTGCCGGATTCGGATGAACGCGCCGAGCGTGCCCGTCAGCGGCAAGCGGAGCTGGAAGGAAATATGGAAGCGAGGCATCGACGCCGTAATATCGGCACGCGTAGTAGTGACCGAACTCGTGAGCACCGAGGATGGCCAGGATCGACGCGCTGTACCAGAACCCGCTCAGGAGCAGCGCGGTTCTTGAGAGGTCCACGGTTCGCGTGCCGAAATCGGCGTAGAAGCCGGCGAAGTGGTCGGCACCGACTATCAGCGTCGACGCCGCCGTCAGCAGAAACAGCACCGGGTGAAGCCAGCGCCGTCGCGGGCGCGGTTGAACCCGGGCGCCGGTCGGGGCGACTCAGAGGACGGACGAAAGCCGTATTCCGGGGAGGTAGACGAAGAGTCAAGCCCATGCGGGCCGTTTACCCGATATTCTGGAGCTCTTTACCGGGCTTGAACCGGATGGTGCGGCCCGGCGGGATGCGAACTTCTTTGCCGGTCCGCGGGTTACGGCCGATGCCGCGCTTCCGCGGCTTCACCTGGAACACGCCAAATCCGCGGAGCTCAATGCGATCGCCCCGCTGCATCGATACGCGCATCGCGTCGAAAACCGCATCGACAGCCAGCTCAGCCTTCACCTTGGTGATGTCGGCGATCTTCGAGACCTCGTTTACGATGTCGACCTTGATCATGCAGGGAGATCCTCGGCTCAGGGAACTGTAACTACTATAGAAAAGAACCACTTACGCTGTCAAATGAACCGTAAGCGAGACCTCTCGGTCGTGCTGGTGGGGCGTCCGAACGTCGGCAAATCGACGATCTTCAATCGCCTTACCGGTCGGCGCCGCGCAATCGTGACGACTGTTCCCGGGCACCACGCGGGATGTCATTGCGCATCCGGCCGAATGGCGTGGTCGTCAGTTCGAGCTCGTCGACACCGGCGGCATGTTCGGCCAGAGCCATGACCCACTTCACGGCGTTGTGCTCGAACGGGGGCGTCGCGCAATCGCATCTGCCGATCTTCTTGTCTTTGTTGTAGATGGACGTGAGGGACTTGTTCCCGGCGATCGCGAAATCGCCCGCGTCCTCCGCGAAGCCGACCGGCCCGTGATTCTGGCCATCAATAAAGCTGACGATCGCCGCTCGCAGGCAGGCACGCTCGAGTTTTACCAGCTCGGGTTCGACCACGTTCATGAAATCTCAGCCGAGCATGGCATCGGTACCGGCGATCTGCTCGACACGATCGTGGACGAGTTGGGACGGCAGTCGCCGAGCGTCATCACCGGCGCAGGAAGGCGAGCGCGCCGCGAGCGGACGAGGTACGGGCGATCGCGTGTGATCGGCCGGCCGAACGTCGGGAAGTCGTCGCTCGTCAATCGGCTGCTGCGTGAAGAGCGGATGATCGTGAGCGAGCTGCCTGGCACCACGCGCGACGCGGTTGATACGCTGCTGATGTGGCATCGCCGCCGGTTTCGAATCGTCGATACAGCCGGCATGCGTCGTCCGGGACGAGTGGCGCGGTCCGGCCAGATCGAATCCGTCAGCGTCCTCCTGGCACGACGGGCGATGGAATCGGCCGACGTCGCGGTGCTCGTCGTCGATGCGACGGAGGGTGTCACCGATCAGGATGCCGCCATTGCGGGAGAGGCGGAGAAGGCAGGGTGCGGCATCATCGTGGCGGCCAACAAATGGGACCTCATGAAGGGCGATGGGCGCGAGCAGGGCGAGCGAGTTCGACGAAGAGCTGAGACGACGACTGAAGTTCCTCGACTATGTTCCCGTGCTGCACATCTCGGCGGTCACCGGTGAGCGGACACCGCGGCTGCTCGAGACGATCGACCAGGTTGCGGCGGCTCGAACCGCGCGCGTCAAAACGTCCGAGCTCAACACACTGATACAGCGTGTGGCGAGCGCGCACCCCCCTCCAAGCCGCGGCCGGACCGCGACACGCATCCTGTATGCGGCTCAGACGGGGGTCGCACCGCCAACCTTCGTCATCTTCACGAACGTCGCGACGCGGTTCCACTTCTCGTACGAGCGGTTCCTGGTCAACAAGCTTCGTGAATCGTTCGGGTTCGTCGGCACGCCTATCCGGCTGAAGGTGCGAAGACGGACGCGCAAGTAAGGCGCAGGCTGTTATACTTGGCCCGTGACTCCAAAGCTGTACAAGGCTTCGGAAGTCTGCGAGGCGACGGGACTCCAGCCGTACGTGCTCCGCTCCTGGGAAAAGGAATTTCCCGGGATCGGCGTTCAGAAGTCGGTCGATTCACCGCGTCTATACCGGCAGTCCGACCTCGACCATGTGCTGCGGATCAAGCAGCTCGTGTTCGTCGAGGGGCTGACGCTGGCCGGCGCGCGGCGGCGGCTCGGTGAGGAGTTGCCACGGACCCCGGCGGCGAAAGTGCGTGCCGACAAGGACGTGCTCGACACGCTCGGTGCGGATGCACGCTCGCGGATCGAGATGGTGCAGAACCGGTCTCCGATCGATCCTGCACGTGTTGTCGAAGCGCGCGGGGACGACGCTTCCCGAACTGCCGCCGAACGGATCGCATCGCGAAACGACGTTGCGTGCCGTCAAACCTGCCAACGGCGGTCGCGCGGTTCAATCGTCCGCCAACGCCGGTCGAAGCCGGCCATCGGTTTCGGCCAAGCCAGCCAAACGCGCCACCGCGACCAAGCGAAGCGGAACGGTGCGGAAGGTGAAGACCGGAAAACGCAAGCGCACGAGCGCATAGCGGGATGTAGCGCAGCCTGGTAGCGCACTTGACTGGGGGTCAAGGGGCCGCGGGTTCGAATCCCGCCATCCCGACCAGCTTTTTACGCGGGGTTTTCGCGTGTGAGGCAGTTGGGCAGTAAGGCCGAATGTGCATTGTTTTGTGAAAGTCTCGGGCGCCGCGAGTGGCGCCCGTTTCTTTTGACCGGAAGATTCGTCCGCGGTTCGCGAAACGCTTGATATTCCTTCGACGCGGTCGTTCAACCGGTACCGCTAAGCATTCGACGGAGGGCCACTGATGGGCGCAGGCTCGAAGCGGGGACCACGGGGAGCAAAAGGGGCGCAAGGACCGCGAGGCGCGCGAGGGCCACTCGGCGCGCGAGGACCAACGGGACAGCTCGGGCGCCGTGGAAAGATCGGTAAGCCTGGGCGGACTGGACCAACTGGTGTCCAGGGTCCAGCACAGAAGAGTGACGTCCTCGATACGATGGAGACGCACTTCGATGACGTCTATCGGCAGCTAGAGGTGCAAATGAAACGCATGGCCCAAATCCAAGCGGAACTAGACATCCTGGGCGCAACCGTTCGAGATCTGACCGCCAAAATATCTGCGCCCCCAACGACTCAAGCGAACTGCGACGACAGTACCAATGATGACGCGACGTGACTGCTGGTTAGGAATCGCCATCGTCGCCACGGCGGATTCTGGTTCACGTGCTGTTTCCTCGATACGAGTGGCAGCAACAAGGTACCGCGCTAATTCGGATTGATCGCTGTACGCCATTGCACGAACGTTGCTCATCAGATTCACCAACACGCGCTTTCATCTCTTAAGCGTCGTCCAGTCACCCTGCTGTTTCGACAAGGGCGCGCCGTAGTCCATCCTTCTGAACCGTCGTAGAATCAGCACCGGCGGCTAGGCTGATCACCGAACGTGCGTCACTCCAGGCGCGCAGTGCCGCCATCTTTCACACCCTGGAGCCTTCTGCGGTTGGAGCCCGCAGCGCGTGGCGCAACGACCTGAGCACACGTTAGAACGACGGCAGCGGCCGCATCTTCAACGGAATGCTAGGCACGTCTTTGATCGTGCGAGGGCTCGAAGTGAATTCGTGCGGGCGATCGTCAGACTTGGCGCCTGGACGGAACTGCGTACGCGCTGTGAACAGATTGCCACCATCGATGATTTCGACTTGTGTCGACTGCCGAAGGGGGAGCATATCCGCGAGCGCCACCGTAGGTTCGACGCGCGTGAAAGTCTCCATCGTTTACGGCGAACACGAACCGTGAACGCGTGGGCGCGGCGCCTAAATATTCACGCCGCGTGGCTGCGGGAGTTTTTCCTCGATGCGTTTTCCACTTTTGAAGATTGTCTCAGTGAGCCTGAGCCTCCCCCGGTGGCGGACATGTGGCACGCCGCGCGTCAGAAACGAGACGGCGGCCTTGCCTTCATCGAGCAATTGCTTGCTTTTGGCGAAGCTGGCGAAGACGACGATGATGATTGGTGCGCGCTAGAACACTATTTGATGCGTGTGGTGCATCGACCGTGGGATCCCCAGAGATCGTTGAGTTTCAAGCGCGCGATCTCACATGAGTCCCCGAGAACGCCCTTTCAGGTCATGATCCCGACGCCATGAAGAAACCACTGCCCACCGATCTGCAGATTCTTGACGCGATTTATGAGCGGTATTACGACGCCTTCGCGAGCGAAGCGTTCGGAGTCGGGTCACAACAGAGAGAAATTCTCATCCCGATCGACATTCCCGCGATCGCCAAGACACTGCGCGTCGATCCAGACGTTGTGTTCGGCCGGTTGTACTACCACTTGGATCACAAGTTTCGTTACAGGCGCCCTGACCCGAAGCCAGACGGCAGTGTGGTTGTGTTTTTTACGACCAAACGAGAGATTGACAGGCCTGGCGATTTCGTCAACTTCCCGTACATGGCCTCAGTGCTCGCGGAGTTGCGTGCTGAGCACAGACGACACCGAACGAACGTTTGGGTTTCGGTGTTAGCGCTGATTATCTCGGTTGGGGCGCTCGCGGTCTCGATTCTCAACGAGTGGGGTGTCGTGACAGGAGCCGAGTAATGGATCCCAGACCACGCACCCGGTCGATCAAAACCGCGTGGCGGCTGACCTGTCAGCGCGCCAGGATCGCGGATCTGCACTTCCACGATCTGCGACGGGAAGCGGGCTCACGGTGGATGGATGCCGGTGTGCCGCTCGCCACGATCCAGCGGTGGCTCGGCCATCACAACATCAGCCAGACGTCGACGTATCTCGCGGCGAGCGGTGGGGGAGACGCGGACGCGATGCGAGCCTTCGAACAAGCCACCGGGCGAGTGCCAACTGTTCCGCCAAACGCCGCCGTGGCTGGACCTCACGACACGCAGACAGCGACACGATCAGCCGATACCGAATTAGTAACGGTTCATTGAGCGCAAATTCTGCACGCGCCTACGCGGATCTTCGCGTGCGAAAGAGAGACAGCGTAGGTCCGGCGAGAAGAAGCCGTGTGACACGCGCTGCGATCGAGGTGGTCATGCGCAAGACTGCGGTTGCTGCCGCCATCGTGCTTGCAGTCGGATGTGTTGATGCCGCGCCAACCGCACCTACTGCTGCTGTGGAGGTGCCGCTGTCCGGCCGAGTCATCGACGTTGCGACGAATGTCGGCGTGCCGAGTGCAACAGTGACAGTTGGGGATTCAACCAGCATGACCGACGCAGACGGTGCTTACAGCCTGGTCGTCCCGCACCTTGGGGTTTTCACGACGCACGTCGATGGTCGACTGATGGGCGAAATTCGAGTGACGGGCCCGGCCTCCCGGGGTGACATTCTTGTCTATCCACGTATCTGCATTGCGCGTTACGGACGGGTGACGGACGCCCGAACGGGTCGGCCCATTGCCGGAGCAACGGTCGAACTGGGCGGAAAAAGCGCCGTCACTGAGTGGGACGGCTGGTACCGTCTGGACGTCGGTTGCCCGACGAGTCCCCGGGGTTTCATCCCTGTCGGCACGAACGCCACTCATATCTCACATCCCAAGTATGTCCGTCACGCAGTGATCGGAAGAGGGATCTTCGGCGCGTATCGCGCCGACTACGCGTTACAGCCGCAATAGGAATGCCTACGATCTCGTCTCAACCCATAAGTGCCTCAATAATGCGATTGCGACATCTTGCGGCATTCGCCGGATCGAACGGACCTGATCGGATCTCATCCGACCAGTCGATGATCGAAAAGACTCAATCAAACGCGATCGTGCACTAACGGGTGGGGGTCAGGTTCTGTCTGGGGGTCAAGGGGCCGCGGGTTCGAATCCCGCCATCCTGACCACATTTCCTGCCGCGTATTGACCAATCGCTGACCAATAGAGTGTGTAGGCGAACGTTGATTATTCGTTTACACTCCGAGTAGTTCGTAAGCCCGGTGGGTTTAGGGCCAAGGCGCCCTGGTGACCCGCGCTGGAAAAAGGCGCGGCAGGTAAAAATCGGGGAGCGGCACCACTCCACCATAAGGGCAGTGAACGCGCCATAAGGGTAGGCGCGCTCTGAGGCGATGCTCCTGAGTTTTAGGGGCCGGTTCAGAGCGCGCCTTTTGATTTTCCGGCCCCCCGGAGCTAACCGGGGATGCCTCTTACCGTTACCGCATCCAACATCATCACGACGATCAGGTTGCCCCGCGTGATCGCGGACGAAATCCGCACGATCGCGCAGCGCGACAACGAGCCCACTCGTCGCGCTTGCGCACAAAACGTTAGACGTTGCTGGGCAACACCAAGATCTCGATTACCTCATAGACGCCTTCTGGTTGGTTCAAGGGTCGTCGGAGGGCTGCTCACGTTCAGAAGCTGTTGAGGCATTGAACGTCGCACTCGCGGAACGGCGGCAACTCGTATGACTCGCAACAAACCGAAAGTCTGCACATGTGCACGGTTGCCGTTTCCTGAGTGGCAACAGTGCCGCGCTGAACGTGACGACCTGCCGGCGTTCCTCAAGCGGGACTCGTCACCGGCCATCGTCGAACAGCAGGAGCGCGTCGCGGCCGTCCGGGCGGCACTCGCGGTGATGCTGCACCATGAGTAAGTCTCGTGGACGGGGACGTTGGAGAACCGCCCGCGCTAATCGCGCTGTGAGCAACGCTGTGTTGATTTATTTGCGCCAGTCACTTCATCTAGGCATTGCTCTGCCGCGTCCCGCTCAGCCATTTTCGCTGAGAGTTCGACTCGAAGGGTTTGGGATTCTTCGATGCGGCGGTCGAGCTCTTCAAGAAGCGCCGCCACGCCCTGTGGGATCTCGGTGCGCATCGTCCTCGTTAACGTAGCAACGACAGGTGTGATGACGATGTTCAAAAGAGAACATGTTCCTGCGAACACACAGTCAGGGCTGATTTTGCGATTTGCAAGTAACGGTGATGTGCCCCCCAACGGCCTTCCTATCCTCAGGGTCTACAGCCGCGCGAACCACTCAGGAGGCAGAAACGCGTGTGCGTGCTCCCGGTTGAAATTTTGGTGACGGCAGCATGACGACAGACGCGAAACCGAAAGCGCCCAAGCACTTGAAGGCGGCGACTCGACGCTGGTTCGAGGCTGTGTGCGAAACGTGGGCGCTTGAGGAACATCACGTGCGCCTCTTACAACTCGCTGCCGAGGTCTGGGATCGGAGCCAAGAGGCGCGGGCGCTGATTGCGCGGGAAGGGCTGACGACGCGGACGCGGGACGGGGGCATGAAGCTGCATCCCGCGGTGCGCGTCGAGCAGGCGGCGCAGATTGCGTACGCGAGGCTCTTGCGCGAGTTGGATCTCGACATCGATCTGCCCGCCGAGGGAAAGCGGCCGCCGATGTTGCGGTCGATTCGTGGAGGTGGACATGCCGCGTAGGCGTCGGCACCCGAAACGGCGCCCGCCGCTGCCGCAGGGGTTGCAACAGATCAGCCTCGCGGAGCGATGCCAGTGGAGCGCCGACGGGCCGCTGCTGGACACCGATCTCGAGGGCCGCCACGTACCAGACGGCTACCACGCGTGGCCAAACTGGAACACGTGGGCCGAGTTCTGTGCACAGGTGCGAGAGCAATTGCTTCGCGATCGTCCCTGGCTTCGCGACACGTCGGCGGCGGAAACACTGTATGCGGCATGGCGCGCGGGCGACGACGTCGACGTGGTCCGCGCCCAGATGCGCGCGTTAGACGCCGCGCACGATCCCCGCCTGATCGTCGAGGCCCGTCATGCCGCGTAAATACCGCGTCGCGAAGCCACGCGTCCACGCGGCGGCCGAACTGACGCCCGCGCAGATCTATATCTTGCTCGGCGGCTGGTCCGCGCACCCGCCGCCCGGGGTGTCCGACGAGGGCGTCTTCGCGCTCGGGGGCGGCTGGGGGATGGCGGCGCCCCGCGACGAGGACGACGTCGTCGATCTGGTCCAGGGACAGGACGTGAACGTCGTGCGGGTGTGGCGCATCGGCACGATGCGGCGGAACGCGGCCTGAGATGCACGGCTACCAGAAACCGTTGCTGGCGCGTGAGGCCGTCTCGCGCGTGCGCGAGTTGGAGAGCGCGTTGAATCGCTTGCAGTCTGCACTCGCGCAGGCCGAGCAGCGGGCCCAGCTCGCCGAGAAGGCGCACAGGACGCGTGGGAATTTGCACGCGCGGTGATGCTGACCAAGAAAGGTGAATTGCCTAACCCAGTCGCCGATCGCCTCGCAGAACGCGTTCTGTGCAGGAATTGCCGGCAGCCGTTCGAGCCGGTGCGCCCGCATCAAGTGTTTTGCCGGCCCGTCGTGTCGAAAAGCGGATTTTGACCGTCGGTGCGGAGTCGGGGCCAGACTTGTTCACGACAATTGCGGATCACGTCGATCCGGCGGTCTGTGACAACTGAATACTTAGCGCTCACCGGCTGGCGATATTCGAGCGGCCGGATGGTCACACCCGAAGGCGCGGCGCGGTGCGAGGGATCACGCGCGTCCCTCGCACCTGAAGAACTACGGATATTGGAACTTGTGAGCCTGATTCGTTCCGATTGGGTACCACGCCAGCATCGGTTTCGGCGTCCCTGTTGCTGCTTCGCCGAATGTGACGACGACGCTGTGTCCCGTCGGATGCGCGGCCGCGGTCGTGGCCCCTAGGTAGAAGAGTTTTTCCCGGTTCTTCGACGAGACGCGGACGATATTCGAATCTGTGGGCCCCGATTCGAACACGTAGGTTCCCGCCGGCAGGGTGACGCCGGGCAATGTAAAGGCGTGCGAAAACGTCAGGTTGTTGACCGTCCCAAGCGGAACAGCGCCCGATTGTGCTGCGGCGCCGACGACCGCCGCCAGGACGGCGCCGAACGCCAGAACGGCAACGTGTCTATGGAACATGGGGGTGCTCCTTCTGTCTGTTAACGCAGGGCGGCACCACATCGAACAACGCGGCGTCCTGCGTGGAACTTTGGTGAGGATGGACTCTCGGAAGGAAGTACGCCCGAAGGTCAAGGCTCAGGAAAGCAGCACTGGCATAGTAGGCGTCTTATCGAAATTGCGATGTGCAGTTGTGAACACCGTGGGAACCCAGTCGTCGATCGACGGCGGGAGCGCCGGCCCGATCTGTTCCTGGCATGCGCGGATGCAATCGATCCACACAACAAGATGGGCTACGGAGCTGTCACACGTGAGCACAGCGCGGCATATTCCGCCTCCAAGTCACAACTCGCACTGGAGGCGCCGCGACATGTCGGAAGCTCGCCGTGGTGTGCGCCGAAGCCACTATGCCCGTCGCCGTCGATGCCACTGGTGGCGACGGCACGAGTCGCATTCGTAGAGACGCCGTCCAGTTATGACCCCCCACAGCCATTCAAGGCGCCGCCCACGTATTCGCGAGACGAAGTTGTAGTCACACCCACGGCAGCGGGCTATGGAAGTTCTGTATTTGACAATGCCGGGGGCGGGGAAGCGCATCCTTAGGGCAGGGCTCAGGCGTGGGTCTGGCTGCATTGATCTGGGTCATCGTACTCAGTTCCAGACGGCGGGACTGTTCAAACCGGCACATTAGTGAGCAGGTTTGTCAAAGGCATAATTACCGACCGAAGGCGCGGAGCCGGAAAGCCGGGAAGAAACGCTAAAGCTCCAGCGCGCGAACTTTGTCTTGGATCTCTAGCGGTAGCCAATCTAACCGCGTGGCCCACGCCTGCTGGCATTCCGCGCACTTCACGGTCATGACGGTGAGGCTTTTCACGACGAGCGTGCAGCCTCGGTGATGGCAACTGGGACACTCAATCAGGAGAGGACGGCTCGTGTTGGGCATTGGCAGCAGCTCCAAGTGCAATGGGCTTCGTGAAGCTGCTTGGGCCAAACGCGCCAAGCGATCAGGCAGGTTCAGAAAGTCGATTGGGAAGTGATCGTAGTGGAGAACCGCGCTTAGAACAACATACCGCTTACAGTTCTGCTGCGTTTGTGAACGCACTAATTACCTTGACGATGCAGGCCGGATTGTTCACCGGCCGGGCGCGCATTGATGCCCGGAACGGACTGGGTCATGGTAGCCATCGCCATTGTTGGCGTCATCGTGACATTCCGCCAGGCGTGGAAGCTATACATGTGGTTCACCAGAGATAGTCCGAGTGCGCGTGAGAAGCTCCGGGACGAGCACTCAGGCAACCCTGGCTTGCACCTCGCGCGTCAAAACACGCACGCCATTGCGCGCTCGTTGCTCATCAGATTGATCAACGAGCGCTTTCATCTCTGAAGCCTTTGTCCGGTCACCCTGCTGTTTCGACAAGGGCCCTGTTCGTCGATCCCTTCTGAACCATCGTAGAATCGGCGGCGGCGACTAGGCTGATCACCGAACGCGCGTCCTGGCGCGCGGCGCCGCCGACTGCACACACCAGGAGCCAACTGCGGACCCAGGAGGGCCGCAGGGCGTTTCCCGCACTCCCGCAACACATTCCTGACGGTTCCTCAGGTGGCACAGCTCTTCGATAGGGAACTATCGCAGCGTTCAGCACGCTTGACAGGGCTTGTTGACGGTCCGCCAAGTCGCCTTGCTAATCAGCCTTTCTGAGCGCGCGATTTGGAATCGGATTCGTCGTGGAGACATTCCAGTTATTCGTGTCAGCCGACGACGGCTTTACTCTCGGCGAACGCATTCTCCGCAGTAGCGCGCACTAATGTTGACCGGAGCGGAACGCGAAGGCCGCGAAGAAACGCTAGTCACCGCGCAGGACGGCGCGAACAATCTGCTGGATGTCTTCGGGCAGGTCCTCCAGCTCAGTGGCCCAGGTATGGCGGCAATTGGGACATGCGACGGCCATGACGACGACGAGCGTGCAGCCGGTGTGCTGGCATTTGGGGCAGGGGATCGGGAGTGGCCGGTCTGTGTTGGGCACGCAGGACGATCTCTATCAGGTGCGCTGAGCGAATTTGATGCCGGTTTAAGCTCGACAACTGCGGCCGAATCTGCGGCGGCGGGGTGAGAAGTCGCCAGACGCGTACCCTTTTCTCCTGGCAGCGCCCGAATGTAGACCAGGAAGCGTGGAATGTCGATCGGGGGTCAAGGGGTCGTGGGTTCGAATCCCGCCATCCCGACCAATCTTCTACTGTGAATCAGTGGGTTACTGCCGATCCCTCAGATCGGCCGTTGTGCTGTACGGCCGGCTGTGTGCGAATCGGGCGGAGTATCTGTCCTGATCGATTGTTCTTCCGACTTCGGTACAGGCTCCGGGTCCAACCGATCGAGGGCCCGCGCCAACCGTACCGGCGTGTTCTTGAGGTAGGTGCTCGTCGTCGTGACGAGGGCCGGGAATCATCCTAGCCCTCGCCCCGTACCGCTCATGGCGCACTCGCGGAGATGTACCTCGCGCTGTGAGTAACCCAGCGTCCCCAGATTCTTCCTCCTGGTCACCACAATCGTCGCGCACTACCCGCCTCGTACGTTCAACTCGGCGACCCCGAGGACGGCGGTGCGTACTGGTTGATGCCTCCGCCACCGCCAGGGTTGGAATCGTCGTCATGGTCATCGTCGTTGCCGTGACCGTTGTTGCCATCGTCGTCGTCCCCAGGAGGTGGCGGTGGCGGCGGCGGGGGTGGCGATGGTGGTGGCGGAAGAAGAATCGCACTCTTCACCGCACTGCGGCGGAGGAGGTGGCGGGGAGCGTCGCTGGCGTCGGGACCACCACCGACGTAGATCCTGAGCGCCTCGCTCCACGGACCCATGCCGTCGCACCTGTTCTTCACGCGCACACGGACCAGGGTACCTGCCACCCTGCTCGGCGTCCACAAACCTGAACTCGGTGCGGTTCGTGTCGAATGTCGCAACGACGCGCCACGGCTGGATGCCGTCCCTCGAGTAGCTGATCTGCACCTTGTATGTTTCCACGTTGAAAACGGGCGTCCACTCTCCCTTGATGTAGCCGTCGTCGGTGGTGTAGTGGGGAGTAGACCCAGAACGTCGTCTGATTGGAACATGAATTTTCAATATCTCCGATGGCCGCAGTCGAGGTAAGACTGCCGTTGCCCAACGTGGATGTCGGGCTCACGCCTGTGTCCAGAGACTGACTGCCGCAGGCAGCGACAGTGCAAGCCGTGACTAACACAATCATCAAACGCATTTGCAATTGCTCCCTGTGGTGACCGAATGAACTCGCGTGTTTACTGCTTTCCTCGCGGGTGTGCGGCTTCGGCACCATCGCCGTCGGGTGCAGCACCTACGCTTGCGAGATGAAGCTGCAATCATCTGGGGTGGGCGCGCCGCTCAGAAAGTAGACCATTCGCCGCTCGGAAAGTAGACCACCTGAGGGCCTGATGGCGGGCTTGCCGGATTCCGGGGATCCGGGGTCCGCTGAGAGGATGCTCAGGATGGATCAGGTGCATGTGGTCCGGCACAAAGTGCTGGTGGAGGGTCGATCGCAGCGGGCGGTGGCTCGGGAGCTGGGATTGGCGCGGGTCACGGTCCGCAAGTACCTGGACGAGGCGGCTCCCGGGCGGAAAGCGGACGCGGCGTCCCGGCCGCGACCGGTGTGGGACGCGGTCGCGTCGCGGCTGCAGGCCGTCCTGGCCGAGTCGGTGCGCTGGACGGGCGGCAAGCAGCGGCTGACGGCCACGCGGCTGCACACGTTACTGGTGGCCGAGGGGCACCGCGTTGGTCTCACCGTGGTCAAGGACGCCGTCGCGGAGTGGAAGCGGCAGCGCCGCGAGGTCTTTGTGCCGTTGACGTATCGGCCGGGCGATCTCGCCGAGGTCGATTTCTTCGAGGTGCTGGTCGACGTTGAGGGGACCCGCCGCAAGGCGTGGCTCTTCCTGATGCGGCTGATGTACTCGGGCCGCGACTTCGCGTGGATCTACGAGCGCCAGGATCAAATCAGTTTCCTCGACGGGCACGTCCGCGCCTTCGCGCACTTCGAGGGCGTACCCGCACGGGTCGCGTACGACAATCTGCGGGCCGCGGTCGTGCGGATCCTGGTCGGCGGGGCACGGACCTTGACGCCGCGGTTCGCGGCACTCGCCTCGCACTACCTCCTCGAAGCGTGTTTCTGTCGGCCCGGCGAGGGCCACGATAAAGGCGGCGTCGAAGCGCGCGGCAAAGCGGTGCGGCAGCAGGCCCTGGTCCCGATTCCGAGCGGGCCGACGCTCGCGGGCATCAATGCGACGCTGCTGGCGCAGATGGATGCGCGACTCGCCACGACGCGGGATGCGGCCGGGCAGACCATCGGCGCGCGCTTCGATGAGGAGCAGCGCCTCTTTCGCTTGGCGCCGATGCCGTTTGCCCCGGAGGCGACGACGCTCGCCACCGTCACGCCGCGCGCGCTGGTGCGCCTCGAGGGCGCGGTGTACTCGGTGTGGACGCGCTGGGCCGGGCTCGACCTGGTGGTCCGCATCGGGGCGAGCAGCGTCACGATCGTCGGCCGCGATGGGACGCTCGTGCAGCATCCGCGGAAACGATTCGGCGAGCGGTCGATTGACTACCGGCATTACCTGGCCGAGCTCGCGCGCAAGCCGCAGGCGGTACGTCAGGTCCTGCCGGATTTACTCCGAGATCTCGGGGGGCCATTCCCGGCGATCTGGGATCAGCTCCGTGGCGCGCACGACCCGCGTGAGGCTGCCCGGCTCTTTGCCAAAGTCCTTGGCCAGCTCGACACCCAGGGCGCCGCCATCGTCGTGCCCGCCCTGACCGCTGCGCTCGTCACGGGGACGCCGATGCTGCTCGCACTCACGCCAGCGCGGACGCTCGATCGCCTTGACCCAGACGCGGTACCCGCGCCCCTGCGCGCCATCGACGTGGGGAGCGGCCGTGCCGCCGACTATGACGCCTGGCTCGGCGAGGTGGCGGGATGAGCGCCGTCATTCGCGATCTCGTCGTCGTCCAGACGCGCGGTCTCAAGCTGCCGGGCATCGCCCGCACGTTTGAAGGCCTCGCCCGCCAAGCGCGCGATGCCCACTGGCCGCACGAAGACTATCTGCACGAGGTCCTGAGCGCCGAGCAAGCGTCCCGACATGAGTCGGTCATCCGGCAGCGGCTCCACGAAGCCCGCTTCCCCGAAGTGAAGACGCTCGACACGTTTGATTTCACCGCCGCCGAGGGCGTGAGCGCCACGCAGATCCACACGTTGGCCCGCGGCGAGTGGGTCACCGCGCCGGAGAATCTGATCTTCGCGGGCCCGATCGGGACGGGCAAGACGCACTTGGCGATCGCGCTCGGCGTCGAAGCCACCAAGCAGAAACGTCGCGTGCTCTTCACCCGCGCCGCCGATCTCGTGCGCCAGTTGCTCGAAGCCCGTGACACCCGTGAGCTCACGCGCCTCCAGCAACGGCTCCTCCGGGTCGACGTGCTCATCGTCGACGAGCTGGGCTTCGTCCCCTTCGACCGCACCGGTGGCGAGCTCCTCTTCAATCTCCTCACCGATCGCTACGAGCGCCGCGCGACGGTCGTCACCACGAATCTCGCCTTCGCCGAATGGGTCACCGTCTTCGCCGGCGACGAGAAGCTGACGACCGCGCTGCTGGATCGGTTGGCGCATCACGCCACCGTGCTCACCACCAAAGGCAAGAGCTATCGCATGCGCAAGCGCCGCACCCGCGAGGAGCCATCGTGATCCCGTCGAGCGCCCGTGGGCACCTCGCCACGTCCATCCTCGCGGTCCGCGGTGGGCGCTCGCCGGCCCAGGCCGGCTCACGCTGCCTGGAAGATTCCGCAGGAGGTCAGTCTTACTGTCGTCAGGTCAGAATGCGTAGAATGAACCGCCCTCCGAGTGGTCTACTTTCTGAGCGGCGTACTGGTCTAGTTTCCGAGCGGCGTACCCATGGGGCAACCGCCGTTCCGGGCTAGCATCCCGTCAGCGTGAGAAATTTCGCACAAGCGGATTGGAGGTTGGAAGCCTTTCGTCTTGGTGGGTCGGGAACACGATCCGTCGCTGTGTGTTCATCGAAGCGCGAGATCCCGCCGCAGGCAGTAAGTGGGCCGATTAACAGACGTCTTTTGTCGAGCTGGAACAAGACGGCGAGCGGATCCCGCACGCATCAGTGCCTCGAATCGCGCCACACGCGACGGTCATGCCGCGATTGCTCGACGGCTTGCGCGTGATTTCAGCCGGGAGTCACGGAATGGGGCGTGATGCCCCGGCTCCGTTTATGGCAATTCTTTCCTGCGGTACCGGCCCGGAATTATGGAAGCGTCAGGGTCTCGGGTATTCGGTCAGACACTCTGCGTCGAGCACCAACGGTCGGTACGAGCGGCGTGGCTCGCAGGTCATGCCGATTCGATCGAACGTCGCACGAAAGCCAGGAACGCGAAGAATATTCGACATGCCATGGAGATGGTCGTCAATCAGCGTTCGGATATGCATCTACCCTCTGGTAAACCGCCGGCCACACTGCGATCGAGTGAAAAGGCGCCACAGAGATCGCAACGAAACCAGTCGGAACGCGAGCCGTACCGTTGCATGTACATCAAACGCTCTGCACCAGGATCACCGCATCGCGGACATACGACCGGCTCTCGTTTGGACGATCCTGATGTCAGCACAGGCTGCCGTCCTCGGTGATGGTTCTCAACATTTGCTTGTTGCCGCCAACGTTGTTTTCCCGTTTCGCGCACTCGGTGAGTGGGTCCGCTTCTGCTTTGTGGTGTTCGGCGGCTGTTGATGAACGTCGGCCTTGGCACGATGCTGTTGGGCGCGCTCGAGAATTGCGTGAATGCGCGTTCCCGTTCGGCAACGTAAGTCGAACAACGATCAGGTTAGTGAGGCCGGAATTGATGTGAAGCTGTCCACCTGCATCGGCCCTCAATAAAGCACGTTCAGGCGCTGAAACAGTTCTCGCTTTTTTTCCACAGTGACGTCCCTCTGACGATAAGTGGGTGTGGTGGATGCGGTCTGAGGGCTCCGCAAATTAGTGCCGGACAGAACCTTTTGAATCACCCGCGGATAGTCCCGCACAATCTGCATGGTGTTCAGGGTTCGCAGAACGAAGGGATCGGTGTCTTCGCTCACAGGCACATGTTGGCGATGTACGATGTCGCCGGTGTCCACGCCTTCATCGATGAAGTGAATAGTAATGCCGGTCTTCGCATACGCCTGATCGTAGAGCTGCCAGAACTCCGGCCAGGAGCCTCTGTAATCGGGAAGAACCGACGTGTGCGCATTGATTGCGCCGAGGCGCCCCATCTCGAAAGTCCGTTTCCGCAAAAGTCCGGCGGCAAATGTCACAACCAAATCGGGAGCTTCGCTTTGAAGAAATTGATAGGCCATGTCGGAGTTGAGGTCATCGGTAAACATGGTTTGTGTTTTGGGAAATCTGCACGACTTGCCGCCTAAGCAATCGGCCAGTCGTTGTTCCGCGTTTCGTTGCAATTTGCGCTCGGCAAGAACCAATTGCCGCGTTTCGGCCGGCCACCTCCGCGAAACCAAGCTGAGGTATAAGTCCTCTCCCACGAAGTCGTGAAGTAACTTCTTTCCAGCTCTTCGGTTGACATGTTTTCTCTACGATTATTCCCTTCAGAAGGATGCCGCTCTCCACCATTGCGTGCGCGAGTGCGCGTGCTGCGTACGCGAGTGGGCGCGCCGATGGGTGGTCCGATGTGAGAAGGATTACCTTGCCGCTCATCCGAGGTCCTTGAAGCGCGAGAACGACCTCATTGATGAGGTGACGACCGCACTTGCGAGTTCGAGAGAACGACGTGTTCTATCGGAACCCGGAGTTAGGAGGGAAGGCTTTTTGGCAAAGCAGGAACCGTGCCGCCAAAGACGCTTGGAAACTCCGCTTCGTCCACGGTTTTCAGGTTTGGGCTATGTAGAACTTACTGTGCAGGAATACGACAGCATTCAGAGAGCGTGCTGCCGTAGAGGCAGAATCGGGCGAGTCAGACGACTGCTGAGGCGCCGCACTCCACTGCCTTCGCGACGTGGTCGAGACGTTTTTCACGCTCGGCCAGCCTCGTCATCGCTGGAACCCCGACGCAATCCAGAGTCTGACGCCAGCGGTAGGCCCAGTCGTGGCGCCTCAGCGACTGAATGATGTTGTTCTGCCGGATCTTGAAAATTCGCTGCGGCTGCGCGTCCAGCTCGGCGATCGACGCAACCATCTGCTGGCCGTCACTGCCCGTGGGTATCACGGCATCCGGCCAATCAAAACACGAGTCGTACGCGGTGCAGCACGGGGGCTCTCCGATCATGACAGCACCACCGGCAGCTCCTTCGAAAAGACGCGCACCCATCTCCTGGATACCATTCGTTTCGGCGAGCGCCTTGAAATTCGCCGGATGCGTAACGAAATATCGGCTGCGCTTGACCAGGTTGGCCAGCAAAACCCGGTGCTCGCGAGGGTCCCTCACGTCGAAATTCGCGACGGTATCGTAGACGTAGAACATCTTGCCGCGCTCGGCACAAGCCAGAAGCGTTCGATGCTCGTCCGCGTCACGCCGCCCCATGTTGTACACGTCGATGCTTCGCTCTGGATAGTCCGGAAACGGACAAAACCGCAACGCATCGATTCCAAATGGCATGAAATGGCAAGGCCGCCCTGTCGACTTGGCGATCAGATCGACGCTCGAGTGAAGACTCGTGAAAATCTGGTCGAAATTTCGGAGAGCCTTCAGAGCGCCGCTGCATTCTGCGATTTTCGCGGGCCATGTCTCCGCGATGACGCAAACCGATCGTCGACATCGGTCGTGCAATCCCTTGATGTGATTCAGGCACCGGACATCGTGCGGATTCGAACAGTACGCGAAGAACAGGTCATATTCCTTGGCCACGCGGATCTCGCGATCGAACGGCCGTCCCCTCTGCCAGAGCATCGCGCCGATCCTTCGTGTGATGGGATTCGTGCCGAGAGGCCGATAAGCCGCCGGCGCGAGGATATCAACCTCGTCGCAATCGCAGATTACGTCTTCGAATTCGTAGCCTCCGCATCGCGACACGTGACGGGTGAGGTTCCGCATGGAGAACAGCAGCACGCGCGCGTCCGACGGTGATCGACGTGCGCCGCACTGCCAATCGGGGGGTGTGATGGCCATGCGCGTTGAGATGAAAATGCGATGAAAGAAGCTGAATTCTATACCAGCCCTCAATTACATTTTTCGACGCGATCGCACTGCTCGTCCTCTGGTCGTTCTCAGTGGCGCGATCCCTCCACGGCGAGGAAAACGCTTCGATTTCGGCTATCCTTTTGACCACGCTCAGGCCCCATCGACGACTTTGATTCCCCTGGCCCGCAATGTTGGTCCCTAGTCAATTCGGTCGGCTTATAGAACCGCTTTCGGGCCGCGTTTGGGAGCGCTCGGAGATACTCGAGCGCCTGCGGGCCAAGACGCTCTTTTTGGAGGAACGCGGCGTCAGGCGCCATGACCGGGTTTTCCTTCACTACGGCAATACGCTCGAGCTGTTCATCGACATCCTGGCCAGCTGGCATCTTGGCGCTTGTGTAGTGCTGGTGGATGGCCGGTTGACATCATCCGAAGCTGCAACGCTGGCGCAATCGGCCGCTCCTGCACTTTCGCTCTGGAAAGAACCGCCACCCGAAAGCACGGCACGGGCGCTCGCTGATTCGGGCGTTCGTGTGGCACTCACGACGGACGGCGACGTCATCCCGAACGGTCGCGCGCGGGCTCTGCCGCCCAGCGCCTACACGCTGGACGACGATGCGCTGATCTTTTTCACGTCCGGATCAACAGGCGAACCAAAAGGAGTCGTCCATACCCATCGCTCAGTACGAGCCCGGTGGGTGAGCCTGCACAGCGCCCTTGGAATCGAGCCGTTTCGCAACACGTTATGCCTGCTGCCCACGCACTTCGGTCATGGCCTGATCTGCAATTGCCTTTTTCCGTGGGTGTTCGGTCAGGATCTCCACATCCTGCCGCCATTTCGCGCGGACATCCTGGCCCAGCTGGGGACGTTGATCGACCGTCACGAAATCACCTTCTTATCATCGGTACCGACGGTCTGGCGGCTTGCCCTCAAGATCGCCAAGCCACCCGAGCGGAAATCTCTCATCCGGGTTGCGTGTGGCTCCGCCCCTTTGGCAGGAACACTCTGGCGGTCCGTGCAGGAATGGACAGGCGTCAAGAAAGTCATCAATGTGTACGGCATCACCGAGACGGGAAGTTGGCTGGCGGGCACGACTGTTCCCATTGCAGCGCCGGAGGATGGCCTTATTGGCGAGGCCTGGGGAGGCACTCTAGCGATTTTGCCAACCGCGGACACGGGTCAGCTACTGGCTCTGAGTGACCCTTGCAAACCGAACGAAGAAGGCCACGTCTGGATCAACACACCCGCGTTGATGAGGGGCTATCTCGGACGGGAAGACCTGACGTCACAGGTTGTGTCGCAAGGCTGGTTTTCCACGGGGGACCTGGGTGTCATCGACGACCGCGGCTATCTGTACTTACGTGGGCGCGTGCGGGAAGAGATCAACAAGAGCGGCCAGAAGGTCCATCCCGGCGATGTTGACGCTGTCATGGAACGATTCGCGGAGACAATCGATGTCTGCACCTTCGCATACGCAGACTCGCTGCACGGTGAAGACATCGGAGTTGCCGTGGTGTTGCAGTCGCCTTCGGAGGACGTGCTCATGCGGCTGCACCAATGGACGGCGAAGCATCTCGCGGCACATAAGATTCCCAACCGTTGGTACATCGTGGAGCAGATCCCGCGCACATCGCGTGGCAAGTTGAACCGGTCAGAGGTAGCGGAGTTCTGCAAGGGTCGTATTCCAGTGAAGGCGAGTCTCTCTCCCTCCGAGAGAGGGTTGAAATCGTAAGGGCACACAGTGACGGGTGTGCTCTTGCGCGACGAGCTGGTCGGTCTCATCAGGACCTGGTCCAGCGTTCCACTTTCACTGGACGATGACACTTCACTTATCGCCTCTGGAATGCTCGACTCCCTGGCGCTCTTCAATTTGATCCTCTGGATCGAGCAGAAGACCGGCCGGAGCATCGAACCCACCTCTGTCAACCCCGTAGCGGAGTGGGATTCGATAACGAGGATCCTGCAGTACATTCAGGACTCCAGCGTAATCCAGCAAACGCGCGCGGCGGTACCTTCGTCTGCAGCGGCCTCGTATGACCGCCAGCTGCCGCAGCGCGAGTACCGGGTGGTGAGATACACGCCAGACCACAAGCATGCCGTTGCGGAGTTCCAAACGGGGCTCTGGAGCAGGAATCCAAGCCGCAACCTCCTGTATCTGGAGTGGAAGTACGAGCAAAACCCGTATGCGAACGAAGGCCGGATCTATCTTGCCTTCCACAACGACCTCCTTGTCGGGATGAGAGGGTTCTACGGATCGCGGTGGGAGGGCGGAGTTCCAGCCCGCCAGATGCCGGTGCTCGTGGCCGATGACCTGCTCGTAGGAGAACATCATCGGAACCGAGGATTGGTAACCCACATCATGCAAACGGCCTTCGAAGATCTTCGAGATTCGGATGCGCGATTCGTGCTGAATCTCAGCGGCGCCACATTGACCGTGCTGAATTCTCTGGCCATGGGCTGGAAGACTGTTGGGAGGGCACGGCCAATGAACAGAAGATCAGTTGGATTCGTCCCGCTCCGCCTCCAACGTCTGTTCAGCAGGGAGCATTCCCCGTTCACTCGATTCGATCGTGCGGCCGTCGGTGAGACGCAGCCCAGGTCTGACGCGATGGCACGGTTGATTCAACGCATCGGTTACGACGGACGATTGCGCCACGTTCGCGATCGGTCGTACTTCGACTGGAGGTTTCGCAATCCCTTTCGCGAGTACAGGTTCCTGTACGCGGGCGCTGAGGAGCTGGACGGTTACCTCGTGCTCACACGCGAAAAACGTTCTCAGACCGTGAGCATTGTCGATCTCGAGGCGATCAACGGCCGCGTTCGGGCCGGGCTCCTGAAAGCCGCCGTGACAGCGGGCGCTTTCCGGGACGTTGCGAATCTGGACGTCCACCGCCGATACACAGATGGTGGAACAACTCGCGGCTCTGAAGTTTGAGCCGCCGGAGTCACAACCTGCTGCTCTTGGCCAACCGTTTCTGATCCGCATGATCGATCTCAATCCTCCCGAAGAAGAATGGCGTCTCGAGGACGGCCGTCAACTCCTCGAAGCGGGCAACTGGGATATCCGCATGCTGTATTCGATGGCGGGTTGAAGAGGTTCGCGCCCGACTCGTACGTCGCGCGATCTGTAGTTTTTCACGGCCCGAGGCGTATCTTTTTCTCCTCTCCGGCGTAGCCTCACGCTTTCCCCGGACCCGACGTCCCTCTAACGTGTGACGCGATGACGTATCGAACCTTCGCGACGTGGAGCGCAGCCTGTGGAGCGATTGGAGCAGGAGCATGGCTCATCCTCGGGTACGGCCTGGTGGCATCGCCGGTAGCCCAGGAGGCGCTCGGCCCACCTCTCCTGGAGCCACAGATGGTCCTCGCGAACAACGGGGTAACCTCGTTGACGCTCGACGCCGCGCCTGGAGCGATCAGAGTCCTCGACCGAGCATTTACCTCGAACGTCTATAACGGGCAGTACATACCCCCGGTGTTCCGGTTGCGTCGGGGCGATGAGCTTCAGCTACGGTTGATCAACAGGATTGGTCCGGCCGACGTGCAGATTGACGAGACGCAGGCCACGAACCTGCACTATCACGGCATGAGCGTTTCGCCGAGGCCGCCAGCCGATGACATCTACCTCGTCATACCATCGCTCCAGATGATCCAGAACCCCTCCCTCGTGCACAACCACGCGGGCATGGAGATGCGCGACAACTATGTCTTCGACTACCGGTGGAGCGTGCCGGAGGATCACGACCAGGGACCTTTCTGGTATCACTCTCACGCGCACGGCGAAGCGGAAGGACAAGTGCTCAGCGGACTGTCTGGAATGTTCATGATCGATGGCTTCATCAACGACTGGTATCCGTCGCTGAATGGAGCGCGGGAACGAATCCTGATCCTCAAGGACATTCAACTGCCTGGGTCTGACGACGACGACCCGAAGTCGAAGACGATCAACGGCCAGAGGAATCCCACGATCACGATGACGAGGTCGCAGCCGCAGATCTGGCAGATCGGCAACGTCGGCGCAGATGCGTTCTTCGATCTCGAAGTCGAGGGGCTCGAATTCTGGGTTCTGGCGCGCGATGGAAACCCGCTCAGCATTCCATATACGGACACGCGGCTCTGGTTGCCGCCCGGGGCGCGCCTCACGGTATTCATCACATCTCAACGAGTCGGCCAGTTCAGGCTGATCAGCCGCGCGATCAACACAGGGCCCCAGGGCGATCCCAATCCCGAGGTCAGGCTCGGTACGGTTGTCGTCGAGGCTCCCGGTCCGATGGCCCCTCCAGACGGCCCGCGAGACCCGGGGATCCCCCTGCCGACGCGTCGTGGTGAAAAGTCAGCTGCTGCGACGCTCCACGAACAGCGAATCGTCCGCAGCCGCGTCATTACTTTCTCGGAGTCGGCGGACGGCAACTCGTTCTTCATCAACGGCCAGCAGTGGTCGCCCGACCGGGACGACGCGGTGACGCAGATTGGCGATGTCGAGGAGTGGACGGTGCGCAACGTCACCGGGGAACATCACGTGTTTCACATTCATCAAACGGACTTTCTCGTCACCGAAAGCAACGGTGAAAGGATCGACATCGGCAAGGTGATGGACACGGTCAACGTTCCGTTCGCCAGAAACGGCCGGCCCGGCGAAGTGAAGCTGATCATGCCGTTCCTCGAGGATCGCATCGCCGGCAGATTCGTGTTCCACTGCCACATCCTCGAGCACGAGGACGGCGGCATGATGGCAAACATCAACGTCCAGCCGCGGCGCTGACCCTCGGCCCGGCGCATCGGGCCCTCTGCCTCGGCGATCTGCACGTGATTCGCAGGTAACAGCCTTCCGCGGCAGTCATTCACACTCGGTTTGCCTCGCAGCAACCACAAGCCGCGAAAATATTGTGCGTTCGCTGTCGAAAGTGTACGGACGCAGCGCGTGTGCACCTGACGTGTTGCAAGAATGTGCGCCGCGGACAAGTGCTTTGCCGATGTTGACTTGCAGTCGGATGACCGATGTCCATGCGGCGTGACGCCCACGACGTCCAGCCCTGGCGGATGAGATGCAATACGGCCGAGCATGAAGCGACTATTTCGCGCCCCCGTCGTGCTGCTCTCGTTGGCGTTGCTTGCGTCGGCCTGTGCGGGATCGAGCAAGAACGAAACGGCGCCCAACACGGTGACCGGCCCATCGCCAGCTCCGACTCCCAGTCCAAGTCCAACTCCCAGTCCGTCGCCCTCACCGGCTCCAGGCTGTAACGCCAGTGTGAGCGGTGTACCGTCCTCCATTCCCGGTGCTGGCGGTCGGTATCAGGTCTCGATCGGGGTGTCGTCCACCTGCCAATGGACGGCGAGAACCGACGTGAACTGGGCGGACATAGCGCCCGGCTCGGGACAGGGAAATGCCGCGCCCATGCTGCAAGTCAACCGAAATGAGGCCTTCTTCACTCGTCAGTTCACCGTCTACGTCAACGGACAGACGTTCCTCGCAACACAGGGCAGCACCACCTGCACCTACTCGATCGAGCCGAACACCCTCGAGGAAAGCCATGAAGGCGGAATCGCGCGGATCACCGTGGCCACGGCCGAAGGCTGTGGCTGGTCAGTGTCTGCGAGCGAAGCGTGGATCCGGGTGCTGACACCAACTGGAACGGGAAACGCCACGGTCTTGCTCGACCTGTCCCCGAACCCGAGCGACGTGCGACATGCGTTCGTCACGGTCGCGGGCCGACGGGTGGACGTCACGCAGCGGCGTCGCGGATAGCAGGTAATCGCGGATAACCGGTAGCCGGAGGCCTTCAGGCCTCCGGATCACCTTCAGACAAGACCACACAACGGGACGCCCTTACTGGATGGATCCGCGCACCCGAATCGACGTGTGCGGGCCTGACACAGGCACAACCGGGCGCCGCGGACAAAGTTCTCAGGTTTTGCGTGACTTCCACTTACAACGTTGACGCATGTAGCAGCGGCCACGCGATGGCGCTCACGATCTCATTGGAATGTATCTTGATCCGCCCTCCATTGTTTTGGAGGGGATGGATGCGAGCCGGGCTCACAGCCTCCAGCAACCAATGGACAGACGCTACATCGACCGCTTTCAGATTGCGCTATTCGGCGGCCTGCTTGGATTCACGTGGTGGTGCAGACAGGCGTCGATGAACTTCGAACGCCGCCTGCTCCGCGCCGGCATCTGGCTGATGGACGGACAGAAGCCCAGAAGCCGGTAGATCGCTAATTCTGCTTCGCGAACAGCCGGCGCGTGATGACCGGCAGCACGAGTACGCCGATCGTCAGCGCAAAGAGCGCCAGCGCGATCGGATGCTGCACGAAAATCGCGAGATTTCCTTCCGACACGATCAACGTCCGGCGAACGCCCCGTTCGAGCAGCGGGCCCAGCACGAGCCCGAGCACGAGCGGAACCGGCGAGTAGTCGAGCTTCAGCATTACGTAACCGATAGCTCCCGCGATCAATGCAATCGTGACGTCGCTCATCGAGTAGTGGATGGAGTAGACGCCGAAGATCACGATGCCTATCACGACCGGGTAGAGAACCGCCGTCGAGATGTACACGATGCTGGCGAGCACAGGTATGAGGATCGTCGTCAGGAACACCAGCATGATGTTGCCGATCCAGAACGACCCGAATACGGTCCACACGAACTCCGGATTGGTCGTGAACAGCAGCGGTCCCGGCTGCAGCCCGACCATGAGCAACCCTCCCAGCAGCACCGCAGTCGTCCCAGACGCCGGAATCCCGAGCGCGAAGAGCGGGATCATCGCAGCATAGGAAGCGCTGTTGTTCGCCGCCTCGGGTGCGGCCACGCCGCGGATTGATCCCGAGCCGAACTCGCTCGGGTTCCGCGAATACTTCTTCGCGGTCGCGTAGGCGAGCATGGTCGAGGCGGTTGCCCCGACTCCCGGGACAACTCCGACGAAAAAAGCCGTCAACGAGCTCGAGACGAGCACCCATTTGCACGTGACCAGGTCTCGCAGGTTTGGAAGCAGCGACCTGAAGCTGTAACTCTCGAGCTTTCCGGTGGTCTCTTGAGAAAGACTGACGAACATCTCGGAGAGGCCGTACAAGCCGACCGCGACGATCGTGAAGTCGATGCCTTCGAAGAGATCGAGGAAGCCAAATGTATAACGCGTCGGCCCCGCGATCGGGTCGAGGCCAATCATTCCTATCCACATGCCGAGGAACAGGGCCGTAAATCCCTTCAGGATGTTGCGTCCCCCCAGCACTGTGACGAGGGACAACGCAAAGCACATGAGTGCCGTCATCTCCGCCGGGCCGAACGCCAACGCTGCCTGCGCGACCGGAACCGAGAGCAGCGCCAGGAGGACGATGCCGATCGCCCCGCCGATGAACGACGCGTACACGCTCATCCCGAGTGCGCGGCCTGCCTCTCCTCGCTTTGCAAGCGCGTGTCCATCGATGACGGTCATCACTGATGGAGCGTCCCCGGGGATGCCGAGCAGAATCGAGGTGACGGCGCCGCCGAACATCGCGCCGTAGTAGATACCCGCCAGCCCGGCGATCGCCGCCGTCCCACCAAAACCTACGGCGACCGGCAGCATGATCGCGGTGCCCGCCGCCGGACCGATGCCGGGAAGCACCCCGACGATGAGGCCAACGACCACGCCGATCAACGTAGCGACGAGGAGCTCGGGCGAAGTGGCTCGAGAGATTCCGTCGGCAAGCAGCGCAAGGGCATCCATCAGATGCCGAACACGCCTCTCACGAGCGGAACCTGCAGGTAAACGGCGAACAGGTAGTAGCAGAGGACCGGAAACGACAGGGCGACTGCGACAATCGTCGCCGCGAACCGTCGCGTCCAGCGCGGCCGAATGGCAAAGGCCAGGGCGGGAACCAGCAGCCCGCTCGCAACGAGCATCCCCAGCCATGGCGTCACGAGGATGAAGCAGGTGACGAAGCCGACGATGGCGAGCGCCTTGTACAGGCCGACGGCGTCGAACTGCGACTCGGGAATCTCGGCGCCGCGAAGGCTCCGAATGAGATTCGCGATGCTGAGGCCGACAATCCCGAGCCCGACCCAGAACGGAAAGAAACCCGGCCCCGGCGTCGTACCGCGCATGTACCCGTAGGCGAGGGCGTTCCATACGATGTACACGCCGAGCGCCGCGAGGCACCCGGCGAACACGCGGTCGATTGTCTGTGTCGTCATTGGATGTCGTGCCGGCGCGACGTATCGAAACGACCGACCTGCAGACCGGACGCTGCTCTCGCTATTTGATCAGGCCGAGATCGGTCATCAGCTTTGCGTACAGCCCGTTGGTGGTTTCGAGGACCTGTCCGAACTCCTTCGATCCGACGAACCGCGGCTCGTCTCTGAAGCGATCCAGGTACTCACGTTTCCACTCCGGGCTTTCCGCTACCTTTTGCAGCGCGTCTTCCCAGAACGCGACTGTCTCGGCGGGCACGCCGGGCGGCATCACCACGCCTCGAAGCTGCACGTGCTCGATGTCATAGCCGAGCTCCTTGAACGACGGGGTATTGGATATCGATTGCAGTCGCGCGCCGGTGCTCACGGCGATGGGGCGAAGCGTGCCGGCCTCGATCTGCGGCAACACCTCGGCAGGGTTCCCCAGCATGAAATCTATGTGACCGCCAAGCACCGCGGTCATTACCTCCCCCTCGCCGTCGAACGGAACCGTGTCGATCGTCACTCCGGTCGCATTCTGCAGCATGCGTGCGAGCAGCACCGGATCAGATACGACGCCTACCGTCCCGGTCGTCAAGCGGCGTGCCTTCTTCACCTCCTCAAAGGACTTCAGTGGTGAAGCAGCCCGAACCGCCATGATGTACGGCGACATTGCGATCGCGGCCACCGGCGTGAAGTCCTTGTAGGTGACTTCTGACGCGCCGAGCAGCGGGGTCGTGAAGAAGCTGACGCTCACGGTTGCCAGCGCATACGGATTGGCCGCCTGCCTGGCGACGTACGTATAGCCAATCGCACCGCTGCTGCCGGGCCGATTCTCGACGAGCAGATTGACGGGTACGAGCTTCAGCTCGCGAAGGACATTGGCAATCGTTCGGCTCAGCACATCGCTGCCACCGCCCGCGCCAAAGGGCACGACGATGGTCACGTCGCGCGCCGGGTACGATGCTGTTGACTCGCGCGAAGCGTCGCGGCTGCAGCTTGCCATAACAGCAGCCAGGGCGATTCCAATCGAGACGACGACCGTGCGCATGATCACGCCTCCCTCGCCACTGTCTCGCGCAGGAGATAGCCGTGGCTGTCGCGCCCTTCGAGAAGACTCTGCCGCGGGTCGGTGATCCGCGATTCGCGGAGTGCGTCGTAGTTCGGCGTGAACCCGAGCCCTGGTCCTCCGGGAATGGTGAGTCTGCCGTCTACCGGATCCGGCGTTCCATGGAAAAAGTGCTTGCCGGTCATCCACATTCCGTAATGGAACTCTACGGGGCCGCCGTTCATCAAGCCGCAGAGGTGGTGCATGTTGAAAATCGGCCAGCCGCCGCCGTTCGCCATCGGCAGGTTGAATGCCTGTGCCATGTGCGCCACCTTGAGTGTCTCGGTAATACCGCCGTTATAGACCGCGTTTGGCTGAATCACGTCGACCGCATGGTTGACGATGAGCTCTCGGTAGCGCCACCGGTGCCCCTCCATCTGTCCGGCGGCGACGGGTATCGACGTCTGGCGGCGAAAATCCGCGAGAGCGCGGGCGTCGTTCTGCTGAATGGGCTCTTCGAACCACAGAAGGTTGCAGTCCTCGACGCCCCGGGCAAGCATTCGCGCGTCGTGCGGGTTGAACCAGCAGTTGGCATCGATCATCAGGTCGATGTCGGGCCCAATCGCCTCGCGTGCTGCACGAACCCTTCGCACATCGTCTTTCCAGGTGCGGGTGGGCTCGCCGCCCACCACCATCTTGAGCATCTTGTGACCGTCGGCGACGAACTTTCCGGCCGTATTCGGCCAGTTGCTTCTCGTCGAAGAACGGATAGCCGAAGGTCGCGTACGTCGGCGCCCAGTTGCGATAGCCGCCGACCAGCTCATGGATCGAGCGATTTTCCTTCTTGCCGCGGATATCCCACAGCGCGACGTCGATGGCCGACAGCGCATTGGAAATCACACCGGTGTATGTGCGGCTGTTCAGCTTTCGCCAGACATGCGAGTGGATCTCCTCGGTGTGAATGACGTCGCGCCCCTTCAGTGCCGGAGCGAGGTGATGCTCGATGCACGCCATCACGGCCCACGGCAGGATCGATCCGGTGATTCCGAAACCTTTCAAGCCGTCATCGGTCTCCACCTCAACGAATACGAACATCCGGCTTTCGATCGACTTGCCGATGTTTGGCAGGTCGATTTCATGTCGATGGAGGGAGGCAGAGATCGATCCGATTTTCATTCGTCACTCCGTTCCGCGCTCGCGCCGATGAGGAGCCACGCGCTCCAGGAAGGCCGCCGGTTATCGTATATGATGAGCCACCTGGGGAGAACGCTCCGAGAGAGGGCCGTCATGTCGAAGAACGTGCTGATCGGACTCATTGTTGCGACGTGCGCGGCGGGCCTGGTGCAAGCGCAAGGCCGCCAGGGCGGCGGCGGTCGCGGACGCGGCGGGCAGGGCGATCAATTTCCGACGGCGCAGCAGTTCGCGTCTTCCAAGCAGACGCAGCAGCACATCGCGACTGCAATGAAGATTGCGGGAAACGATCTCGTCGCCGACGCAAAGGCGTTCTGCACACCGACGGGACCTCAGCGCCCAGCGCTGGCGAGACAAGCGGCGGGCCTTGCGCCCGAACCGGATCGGCTGCTCGAGCCGATTCGCATGTTCGAGAACCTGTACTACTTCGGTTTCAGCGACGTCGGCGCGTGGGCCATTCCAACGAGCGACGGCATCATCGTCTTCGATGCGCTTAACAACGCCGACGAGGGTCGCGACGTGCTGGTGGGTGGATTGAAAAAAGTGGGGCTCGACCCTGCCCAGATCAAATATCTGATCGTCGGCCACGGGCACAACGACCACACAGGCGGCGGCCTCTACATTCAGAACACGTACAAGCCGCGAATCCTGATGGGCGCACCCGACTGGGACACCGTCGTCGCAGGGCAGCGCCCCGACCGGCCCGTCATGAAGCGCGACATGGACGCCACCGACGGCCAGAAGCTCACGCTCGGCGACACCACCGTGACGCTCGTGCTCACCCCTGGCCATACGCCCGGCACTATCGGGATGCTCGTGCCTGTGAAGCACCAGGGCCGTACCCACACTGCACTTCTTCTGAGCGGGACACAGATGCCGACGCGCATGTCGCTCGCAGCGTTCGAGCACGTGTTCAATGACTTCGCCAAGAAACAGAACGCGGAAACCGCGCTCGGCTCGCATCCCGATATTCTTGTGAACAAGCTTCCGGCGATGGAGGCTCTCGGGCGGCAGTATCCCACCGGGGCACATCCATTCCTGTACGGCCCGGAGCGATTCGGCCGTTACCTGGACATCATGCTCGAATGCGGCCGCGCACGGCTGGCCGCACTGGAATCGGGCAACTCATAGCACCTTGCGATATCTCGTCACTGCGCGCGTCAAGCCCGGGCGTCGGGAGCCGTTGAAGCGGGCCATCGACGATGGCTCCCTTGGAGCTGGGTCCGTCGCCGGCGACGAATACCTGCGCAACATGGCGCACGCGCGAGAGCTCGTGGACGGCCGGGTCAAGTGGGTCGAAGTATGTTTCTGTTCCACGCCTCTGGCCGAAGAGCGCGCGTACTGGGAGGAGTACTTCGAGCTCCTGCAGGTGAAGGATGCCCACGCACGCAGCCGGTGCCGTGACCTCAGCGGCGACGAGCCCTGGGCGTGCTGCGACTGCGACTGTACCGATCGGCTGGATCGGTGGCTAAAAGGGCAGGGCCGCCAGTTCGAGCCCTGATTGCTCTTTTCCCTTGTCCTCTGTCCCCTTTCCCCGCAGGCTCCTTACTTTGTAAGCTGACTGCGTGATCTCCGCGCGCCGGGCTATTGGGACCGCTGTCGTTGCGATCGCAATCGCCGCTGCACTTGCGCCGATTGCTCCTGGAACGGTTGAGGAGTGGTTCTCCACGAGCACGTATCCGGCCGTCCAACGCACGATCACACCGGTTTCAAACATGCTTCCCGTCGCGTTGCTCGACGCTTTGAGCCTTCTTGCTCTAGTCGTCGTGGTCACGATCGCGATCCGCTCCGGTACGCGCCGCGCGGCGCGCACACAACCTGCGACCAGTTGTCTCCGCACTAGGCCGCCTCTGCGTGGCGGCAGCGGCTGTCTATCTGGTGTTTCTCGGTCTGTGGGGTTTCAACTACCGGCGCGTGCCCATGGAGCAGCGGCTATCAGTGGTGCCGGAATCGCCGACGCGCGACGCAGTGATGAAGCTGGGGATGACCGCCGCAGCGCGACTTAACGCCCTCTACGACGAGGCCCATCGGCAGGGATGGCCGGACCAGCCGCTTGCTGATACCTCTCTCCAGCGTGCGTTCGGTGAGATACAGCACGCGCTGAGCGACGCACCACCCGCCACACCCGGACGGCTGAAACGCTCCATGTTCGGGCCGTATTTTCGATGGACGAGCGTGGACGGAATGATCAATCCCTTCGGTCTCGAAGTTCTCGTAAATCCTGACTTGCTGCCGTTCGAGCGTCCGTTCGTCGCCGCACACGAATGGGCGCATCTGGCTGGTTATGCGGACGAGTCGGAAGCGAGCTTCGTTGGCTGGCTGACGTGCATGCGCGCGGATGCTGCCGCGCAGTACAGCGGATGGATGGCGCTCTATTGGCAGGTGAGCAGCGAGGTCGATCAGTCGGACCGCACAGCCATCGCCAAAACGCTCAGCGACGGCCCCAGGCGTGACCTGAACGCAGTCGTCGATCGCATTCGCCGGAGCGAGCAACCCTGGCTGCGCGACGCTGGATGGCGCGTTTACGATCAGTATCTGAAAGCCAATCGGGTCGAAGAGGGCATCCGCAGCTACGGAGCTGTGCTCACACTTATTCTTCGCGCCCGCCTCGATGACGGACAGCTGCCCGTGCGGCGCGACGCCGAAACGGACGATCGTCGGCGCTGAAGGTCCGGCTGAAGCCGGAGACTACGTACTGAAGGTCCGGCTGAAGCCGGACACTACATACGCACAGCAGTCCGTACGCACAGCGCCCGGGACACTTATGTGCGGAAACGTAGAATCGCGCCGACGCCTCCCACGGTTTGCAGCAATGCCGAATCTTCAATGAACCGGATCCTCGCTGCGTTCTGCTGCGCCCGCGCCACCAGCTCGCCGGCGAGCTCGAGTCGCTTGGCATCGGCTTGCGGCCCCGTGCTGTCTACCGCAAACCCGCTCGAATCCGAGGAGAGGCTCTGCGGAACACTGAGAACGTCCGGGCGAGCGCCGATGATCAGCTCTTCGACCTGCCCCGCCGTGAGAGCGTAGAGCGTCGCGTCCGCGCCGACAACGGCACGCCCCTCCGCCGCCGACGCATCGATCATCGTTTGCACACGCTCAGCGTCCGTCTTCGCGTCGTGCTGCCGCATCGCGTCGAGCGTCTCGGCGAGGACGTCGTGCTCGGGCGTCGACACAGGAAGGTGCAGTACCCGAATCACTTTTTCCGCGAGATGCTTCGGAAGCTGGTCCATCAGAAACGGGCGCGCCGTCTCGTCAACGGCGAGGACGATGTGGTCGAGAGCTTCGGCGCGGACGACGCGATCGAGGACGGCGACGACCTCCTTCATATGAAGGAGGTAGAAGTTGTCGCAGTGGCGCTGATATCGCGCCTGAGACGCCCCGCCGAATGCGCCCCGCCGTGTCTTGACGTTCGTTATCTGCTCCTGCGCATCGCGGCGTCCGAGGCGAAACACGAACAGCCGAGCCGAATTCGTATCGACCAGCAGCGCCGCGTACGCGGGGTACTGGTCAGTTGCACGTGCGAGCGGATAGAGGTGGGGAAGAGACCCGGTAAATAGTGAATAGTCGTCGAGCGTGGCGGCGAGTTGAAACGGCTGGAAGAAGCCATCTGCGCCGGAGCAGGCAAACATTGCCAGCCCTCGGACCGAAGGCGCCACCTCGCTCTCCAAATACGCGTGAATCCGTTCGACGTCGCGCTCGAAGCTCTTTCGTGCGTCTCCGTGCAACGTGCGACTCCGCTCCGGGAACACCTTGCGAAGAAAGATGTCGTGGTTGCGCCGGCCGCTCTGGTCGGGGCGCATGTCCAGATACAGGCTCAACACGGGCCAGGTCGTCGGCGCAAATCCGGCCAGCCTGTCGAGCTCGGTGCGCAACGGCGTGGCTGTCGCAATAGTGGTCTTCCGCATACCACAGCTGTCGCAAGCCGTATGCCCGGGAGCCGACGGCAAAAGGTCCAGCACCCACGCCTACGGTGGCGTCGATGCGCGGCGAAGGCGGTCGCGCAACGCGCGCCAGAGTCCAGCATCAGTTGGAAAGTCGTGCGCCAGGATCACGTCAACTTCCGAAGCATCCAGTTCGCGAAGTGCCGCATACAGACGGGCCGCGACGGCTTCAGCCTGAGCTTCCGATCCGAGCTCGGCGATGACGACCGGCAGCGTTCGGAGCGCGCTTGCGTCCTCTGTCGTGGCCAGCACGCCGACCCGCTTGCCTGTGGCGAGCACTTCGCGCACATGAGCGACAAATGATTCGGGACCGGCCGATGGGGTCCGAGGATAGAGCGTCATGGGAGTGCGGGGCGCATAGTGCTGCGAGAGCAGGCCTGGCGACGGCAACGGCGTGTCATCGCTCGTGACGGCTTTCGTCCGGAGCTGCACGTCCGGAAGGATGTCGCGCAGCTGCTCGATGCCGATTGCGCCCGGCCGAAGCACAGTCGGTGGCACAGTCGTCAGGTCCACGACCGTGGATTCGACGCCGATGTCGACCGGGCCGGCATCGAGCACGATGTCGATGCGACCGTCCAGGTCGGCGAGCACGTGGGCAGCGCGAGTCGGGCTTGGCCGCGAGAACAGGTTGGCGCTGGGCGCAGCAATGGGCAGCCGCGCGGCCGCAAGGAGGGCCTGCGCAACAGGGTGGGCTGGTACCCTGACCGCGACGGTGTCCATTCCTGCCGTGACTTCGGGGGGGACAGACGCGGCGCGACTTAGGACAACCGTGAGTGGCCCCGGCCAGAAACGTTCGGCGAGCACCGCCGCCGTCGGCGGGACGTGCGAGTGCGAGGCTCTCATCTCATCGACGCCCGCCACGTGGACGATCAGCGGATCGTTCGACGGCCGTTGCTTGGCCGCGAAGAGTCGGCGCACCGCGTCGCGGTCGCGCGCGTGCACGCCAAGACCGTACACGGTCTCGGTGGGAAAGGCGACGAGCCCGCCGCGGCGAAGGCAGTCCGCTGCCTTCGCGATCGCAGCGGACTCCGGATGCTGTCGATCGATGTGAATGACGTCGGTCACTATGACGCTCGCTCTACTGCTATTCTGTCATCGTGCAGCTCGGGCTCCCGTTCGAGCACGAACACCCACCTGTCCAGTTCTACTTCGTGCGACATCGCCGTGCACGGCGATACATCCTGCGCGTGGACAGTGACGGCCGCGTGCGCGTGACGATTCCGCGCGGTGGCTCGCGGCGGGAGGCTGCGGAGTTCGGTCTCCGCCATCTCGAGTGGATCGCGAGTCAGCGGACCCGGCTGGAACCGTCGCGAGTGAGCGCCCTGGACCGCACCGTAATGCGCGCCCGCGCCTCAGTAGAGCTCCGGCAACGTCTGTTGCAGCTGGCCGTCGATCACGGGCTGACCGTCTCGCGGATCAGCATCCGCGATCAGCGGTCGCGGTGGGGTTCCTGTGGGTACGACGGCCACATCTGCCTGAACTGGCGGCTCATGCTGATGCCACCCGAGATCGCGCGATTACGTGATGATTCACGAGCTGATGCACCTTCGCCGTATGGACCATTCGCGCCAATATTGGGAGCTCGTGGCCGCGGCGTATCCAAACTACCAAAGCGCTCGGGCGTGGCTGCGACGACATGGGCCCTCGCTCCGTTGACGAACATTTTCCGTGTCACCTTCTGTTTTTCCGGCGGTCAATTCGGGTTACCCTTCACTTCATGGAGAGCCGGCGCCAGCTCTTCGCTGTCATCGGGGCGATCCTTGGACTTGCGCCCGTTGCAGCATGGCTCGGCCGTTCTGAGCCCGTAAGCGCCCGTGCGAACGCCCACCGGTTTCGAGTGAACAAGACGGACGGGGAGTGGCGTGCCGGGCTGACCGCGCAGCAGTTCCGCGTACTCCGGCAAGGGGGGACCGAGCGCGCATACAGCAGCGCGCTGGACCACGAAACTCGGCAAGGGACATTCGTGTGTGCGGCTTGCAGTCAGCCACTTTTCTCGTCGGCCGCGAAGTACAACAGCGGGACCGGATGGCCCAGCTTCTGGGCGCCGCTCCCGAACGCCGTCGGAACCTCGATTGATCGAAGCTTTTTCATGATCCGCACGGAGGTGTACTGCCTCGGCTGCGGCGGCCATCTGGGTCATGTCTTTTCCGACGGTCCCAAACCGACGGGCCAGCGGTACTGCATGAACGGCATCGCCATGAAATTCATTCCCGACTCCTGACGGGCAGCGAGTTATGCATCCACAGCGCTGGATTCTCGTCGTCGCACTCGCCCTCGCCGCCGGGTACGTGTGGCTGAGGGGAGGCTTCATCGGCATTCTGGAAATCAACCCGGCGCCAGCGGCTGCCATCGCTGCGACGCCGGAGGCCGACCCGCAGGGGCAGGGGCAAACCGTGGCGACCTTCGCGTCGGGCTGTTTCTGGTGCACGGAAGCGGACTTCGACAAGGTTCGCGGCGTCATATCCACGACATCCGGCTACACCGGCGGAACAGTTGTAAATCCGACGTATCGAGCAGGTATCGAGTGGCGGCACCGGGCACGCCGAGGCGGTGCGTGTCGTTTTCGATCCGTCGATTGTGAGCTACGAGGAGCTGCTGGAGCATTTCTGGCACAACGTCGACCCGTTCGTTGCCAACCGGCAATTCTGCGACGTGGGCAATCAGTATCGGCCCGAAATCTTCTTTCACACCGATGCACAGCGTGTCGCAGCCGAGACATCGAAGGCGCGGATGCAGAAGCTCTTTACCGAGAAGATCGTGGTCGCCATCTCGCCAGCCGCTGCCTTCTATCCAGCGGAGACGTACCACCAGGACTATTACAAGAAGAACTCAGCGCAGTACCGGTTCTACCGGTACGCATGCGGCCGCGATCGGCGCCTTCAGGACATCTGGTCCAGAGTCCACTAGCCACCAAGATTGTGCGTGGATGTGCCGTTTTCGCACATAACTGTGCGCGGGCGACCGCCACGCGTGTCGGGGCCGCCCGCTCTCCCGCCCGGGCTGCGCCGGATGTAACCCGCCGTGTTTGAACGCTTTGAGACACACCAAAGAGCGCGCACGGTGGTGTGTGCGAGGTTGGTGGCACTCTTGCTCTAATCAGCCGGCTCCCATTGGGCTCAAATTCCGAAATGCAGGCCGAACGCCCTCACATCTTCGTGGTCAGACGACGACCGCGCGGTGCTGTCGCTCGTCGGCACCAACGTGAGCTGCCTGGAGGTCCTGCGTGCGCTGCGCAGCGTCAGCCCCCAGTGTGAAGCGGTTCTAACTACCGGCTACGAAAGTGTCGAGGCCGCCGTCGATGCCCTCCGCGAGAGCCTGGGCGGATCCGTCGCAGATGTGCGGTCGGCGGCCTCACTCAAACCCACCCTCCCCGCGTCGCTTCTCGAAGTCGAACGGGAACACATCGTTCGCACGCTCGAGCTCGTCCGGGGCAACAAGGCGGGCGCCGCACGGCTGCTTGGCATGAGCAGACGGGCGCTGTATCGCCTGCTCGAGCGGCACGGCTTGCACCGGCGCACCCCAGAGCGCCCTGCGGCCGGGTCGAAAGTGACGCCACCATGATTGCTGCCGTTTCCGCGCCTGTGCGCCGCCAGCCTCGCGTCCTGGTGGCCGACGACACCGACACGATTCGTAGCACTCTTCGAGAAGCTGCTCACAAACGATGGGTATCAGGTGATCAGCGCCGTGGACGGCATTGAGGCGCTCGACGCGGTCAGCGTGTATCACCCTGACGTGATTCTGACGGACATCGGAATGCCGGGCGTCGACGGGATCGAGGTGTGCCGCCGGCTCAAACGCGATCCGTCTACTCACCTGACACCGGTCGTCCTGGTCACCGGACTTTCCGACCTGCTCGATCGCATCCGGGGCATCGAAGCCGGCGCCGACGACTTCCTGACGAAACCTGTGCACCCGCAGGAGCTGCGAGCGCGCGTCGCAGCGCTGCTGCGGATGAAGCAGCTTACCGACGCGCTCGACTCCGCCGAGGCGGCATTCATGGCGCTAGCGCATGACGATCGAAGCGCGCGATCCCACGACGAGAGGACACTGCGAGCGGCTGGCGCACCACGCGGTGCGCCTGGGCCGCGTCGCTCGGCCTCTCCGACGACGACCTGAGTGCGCTGCATCGCGGCGGATATCTGCACGACGTCGGCAAGGTAGGCGTGCCGGATTCCGTGCTGCTGAAGGCGGGGCCCGCTGTCCGAAACCGAGTTCGCGCTCATGAAGCGCCACACCGAAATCGGGGAGATGCTGTGCGCGCCGCTACAGTCGCTTCGGCACGTGCGGCCGATCATTCGCTCGCACCACGAGCGGCTCGACGGCAGCGGCTATCCCGACGGCCTGCGAGGCGACGAGGTGCCGCTGCTGGCTCAGATTGTGGGAATTGTCGACGTCTACGATGCGCTTGACCTCGGAGCGGCCGTATCGGCTGCCGGCGACGGCCCGACACCTCTTGCTCCAGGTCGAACAGGGAAGGTTCTGCGAAGACGCCGGTGGCGTCGTTGCTCGACCGGTCGAGCAGCCGAAAGATTTTGACCGCACCGCACGCTCGGTCACGGCCGTTCGGCGTCGGCCACACCTTCAGTAGTTTGAGTCTGAGTAGTGAGTTCTGACAAGACTCACCGCGAAGTCTACGACGTCACCGCCGCGGGTGTGCATCTCGAGGTGCGGATCGCGCGGAGCGAATCGACCGAAATGAGCGGCGACCGGTCGCGGGTCGCCAGCCGTTCCTCAGCGCCACGGTCGCGCCGCGGCGTTCCACGCGGAGCGAATCATCTCAGCCAGCTCGGCGGCCGATGCTCCGCCACGCAGCGCCGCTCGCAGATCCGTGCCGCGTGACGCGTAGAGACACAGGTACCACATCGCCATCCGCCGTAAGCCGGCTGCGATCGCAGTCGTCGCAGAACGGCCGCGTCGTCGACGCGATGATGCCGAATATCGTGCCGTCCGGGAGGCCGGTAGCGATCGGCCGGGCGCCGACGACGCTTCGACGACCGGAGTCGATGAGGCCGTAGTGGCGCGCCAGCGACGTCGAGCATCTCGGTCGCGCGAGACGACGCGATCCATCGACCAGTGCGTCGCGCCGCCGACGTCCATGTATTCGATGAAGCGGACCTCGGCGCCGTACCGCCGGCCGAACTCGATCAGGTCCACCAGCTCGTCGTCATTCGTGCCCCGGATGACGACGGTGTCGAGCTTGAGCCGCGGGAAGATGCGGCGCCGCGGCAGCGATCCCGTCGAGCACGCGATCGAGCTCGTCGCGACCGCGTCAGCGCGCGGAAACGGTCCGGCTGCAACGTGTCGAGGCTGACCGTGAGCGGTGCAGTCCCGCCTCGCTTCAGGCCTGGGCGTGCTGCCGCCAGCAGGATCCCGTTGGTCGTCATGGCGAGGTCGCGCAATCCGCGGCCGTCGAGGCCAGCGCGGCGACGAGCAGCCGGACAGGTCGCGGCGCAGGAGCGGCTCGCCGCCGGTCAGCCGCACCTTGTCGACCCCGAGATCCACGAAAACGTCGACCAGCCGCTCGATTTCCTCGAACTGCAGGATGTCTTCGCGCGGCAGCCACACGTAGTCCTGCTCCGGCATGCAGTAGCTGCATCGCAGGTTGCAGCGGTCGGTGACCGACAGGCGCAGGTTGCGGAGCGGACGCTGGAACTGGTCGAGGAGCACTGGGAGCATTATCAGTAAGGCAAAGGTCAAAAGGCAAAAGTCAAAGGGCCCTTGGACTTACACGATTCGAAAGTCTGGTCCGGTCGTGCGGCAGGAAGGGAAAGGCCGTGCGCTGGCCTTCGAATGCTGGCGCTCCAGCGGCCCGGAACCGCCGTCGAGCAGCTCGGACACGCGCCGTCGCGCGTGAGCCGGTAGTCGCTGAATCAGATAGCCGTACCGCGCAATCAGGCGTTCGCCGCAGCCGTGGCAGTGCGTGTGTTCCAGCTCGCCCGACCCGGCCAGGCAGGTTGCCCGCATACACGTAGCGCAGGCCAGCCTCGCGGCCGATCTGCCGCCGCGCGCAGCAGCATCGCCGCCGTCGTGTTCGGCCGGCGTCGGTCATCCTGTAGTCCTGGTGAAACGCCGTGACGTGCCAGGGGATGTCCGCGAGACGCCGGCGAGAAACGCCTGTCAGTCCGCGCAGCTCGCGCCTCGCTGTCGTTGAAGCCGGGCACGAGCAGCGTCACGATCTCCACCCAGACGCCGCTGCGCGTGCAGCCAGCGAATCGTGTCGAGGATCGGCTCGAGCCGGCCGCCGAGCTCGCGGTAGCGTCGGTCGTCGAAGCTCTTGAGATCCACTTTGTACAGGTCGATGTGCGGACGCAGATACTCGAGCACTCGCGGTCGTGCCGTTGCCGTTCGAGACGAATGCCGTGACGAGCCCCTGCTCGCGCGCTTCCTTGAAGACGGCCACTGCCCATTCCGCGGTGATGAGCGGCTCGTTGTACGTAGACACGACGATCCGCGCGCCCTGGCGCAGCGCGTCCTGGACGAGCGACTCAGGCGTGGTGTCGCGCGGCGGCGCGACCGGCCTGCGGATCGCGCAGCGCCTGCGACGTCACCCAGTTCTGGCAGTAGCTGCAGTGCAGGTCGCAGCCGAGCATGCCGAAGCTGTAGGCGAGCGCGCCGGGATAGGCGTGAAAGAACGGCTTCTTCTCGACGGGGTCGCACTGAACGCCGCCGACGTATCCCCAGGGCACCCGCAGACGTCCACCCTCGTTGAAGCGCACCTTGCAGACACCGCGCGCGCCGTCGGGAATCGGACACTGGTGACCGCACGCGTGGCACCGCAGACGATCCCTGTCGAGTTGACTCGACGAGCTCCGGTGCCGCATCGCGCGTACGCGCGGCAAGCAGCTTCTTCGAGGGTGGGCAAGGTAGTCCATGCTCTCTTCGATCGTACGATACCGGTCAATCGATGTCCGCGCATTCCGCGCCCTGTCTGGCTGCTCGGTTGGTCGAGCCTGTTCACCGATGCCGCCACCGAAATGATCTACCCCGCTGCTGCCGGTGTACCTGTCGCGAGTGCTCGGCGCCGGTGCCGCTGTCGCTCGGCATCATCGAAGGTGTCGCCGAAGCGGTCAACAGCCTACTCAAGATCGTCTCCGGCTACGCTTCGGATCGATGGTCGAAGCGGCGTCCGATCGTCATCGCCGGTTACGCGCTCTCGTCCGCGGCGCGGCCGCTCATCGCGCTCACGAAGACGCTGGCCGCAGGTGCTGCTCATCCGCGCGCTCGATCGCACGGGCAAAGGCATTCGCGGCGCGCCGCGCGACGCGATGCTGGCGCGTTTGGCGACCCGCGGCCGACCGCGGTCGCATCTTCGGCTTTCACCGCGCCATGGACCACGCGGGCGCGATCGTCGGACCCATTGTCGCCACCGCTATCCTGTTTTTCGCGCCGGGCGACTACCGCCTCATTGTTCGCGCTCACCATCATCCCGGGCGCGATTGCCGTCGCGTTGCTGTTCCTGGTGCCGCGAGCCAGCCGCCGCCGGCGCCCACGTCCCGCCGGCCCGCGCGAACGCAGGCTCGCGGGCACAACGTCAGATCCGTTGACAGGCCGCTGCTCGACGTTTCTCGGTCGTGCTGCTGCTCTTCAGCCTGGGCAACTCCGCCGACGCATTCCTGCTGCTGCGCTTGTCGGATGCCCTCGGCAGCGCGACGTACGTCCCGCTGCTGTGGGCCGGCCTTCACGTCGTCAAAGCGTCGCTCTCGACGTGGGGTGGAGCGCTCTCGGACCGGCTCGGGCGCAAGCACGTCATCGTCATCGGCTGGGCGATCTACGCCCTCGTGTACCTCGGCTTCGCGATGGCGCGCGAGCGCGTGGACGCTCATCGCGTGGTTCCTCGTCTACGGCGCGTACTTCGCGCTGACCGAAGGCGCTGAGAAGGCCCTCGTCGCCGACCTCACGCCGGCCGATACAGCAGGGTATGGCGTTCGGCATGTACAACGCGACGCTCGGCGTTGGGCGCACTGGCCGCGAGCGTCGTGTTCGGCTTGTCTGTACGAACGATTCGGGGCGCCGGTCGCGTTCGGCAACCGGCGCGGCGCTCGCCGCGCTCGCAGCCGTGCTGCTGGCGGCCATCCGGACCGCTCGACCCAGGGTGCTATGATCGTAGGTTCCAATGCCTCGAATTCTCGTCACCAATGACGACGGCGTGCACTCCGAAGGGATTCAGGCGCTGGCGGAGGCGCTGGCGCCGCTCGGAGAAGTCACCATCGTCGCGCCGATTCAGGAAGCGAGCGCGATTGGCCATGCACTGACGCTGCGGCGGCCGCTGCGGCTCGAGACGATCCGGCCCGATGTATATGCCGTCGACGGCACGCCGACCGACTGCGTCAACGTCGCGATCGCGCACGTGCTGCACGGCAAGCCGGATCTGATCGTGTCCGGGCATCAACAAAGGGTGGAACCTCGGCGACGACGTGACGTACTCGGGGACCGTGTCGGGCGCGCTCGAAGGCGCGCTGCTCGGTATTCCGAGCATCGCGGTCTCGACGCAGAACCGGCGCAACGAGTACGACTTCCCGCCGGCGGCGCGAGCGGCCGTCACGGTGGCCGAGGCGGTGCTCGAGCGCGGCATGCCGAAGTTCACGCTGCTCAACATCAACGTGCCGTTCGGGCCCAACAAGGGATTTCGTGTGACGGTACAGGCGCAAGCGCAATCACGTCACGGTGGTGAGCAAGCGGATCGACCCGCGCAATCGGCCGTACTACTGGATCGAGGAAGGGGAGAACGAGTGGGAGCCGCACGACCGCTCGGACTACCAGGCCGTGCGTGACGGCTACGTGTCGATCACGCCGCTGCAGCCGGACATGACGGCGCATGACGCGCTGGGCTATGTCGAGGGCCTGCCGCTGGTGACGCCCTGCGGAGGTACGGTAGACTGACTTCTTCGTCGGGGCGTGGCTCAGCCTGGTAGAGCACTCGGTTCGGGACCGAGGGGTCGCTGGTTCAAATCCAGTCGCCCCGACCACTTTTCGCGGGTTTATTCCGGACACATAGGTAACGGATCGTTCCGGAAGTCCACGTAACATCTGTCTTCGTCGGTTGCGACGTCTCGGCGTCGCTGAAGGGCGCCCGGTTGGCGCCCTTTCTGCGTGTACTCGACACGCCCGTGTTGGCCGACTGCATCACCGGCGATGCTTGACGATACATATGCATTATGATACATATGCGTAGCTATGCAGCTTGCGACGCTTCAGACGCTTGCCGACCCAAGCCGGTTCCAGATCGTCGAGGCACTCCTCGAAGGGGAGCAGGCTGTCAACGACCTGGTGTCGAAGATGGAAATACATCAGTCGGGGGTGTCGCGGCACCTCCGCATCCTCGAGGAGGCGGGCTTCGTCCGTATGCGCCCGGACGGACCCCGGCGCTTGTACTCACTGCGGCCCGAGCCGTTCCGCGAGCTGAACGCGTGGGTCAGCCAATACCGTGCGCTGTGGGAAGGACGCCTCGATGCTTTTGCAGCGGCGCTCGAGCGCAAGCAGCAGTCGCGTCCACGTGCACGCCGCACCCGGAGGAGACAATGACAGAACAGGAACGCAAACGCATCACGTTCGAGAGGTTTTACCGAGCGAACGTCCAGGACGTCTGGGACCTGTGGACTACCAAGTCCGGCATCGAGTCATGGTGGGGGCCCGGCGGGTTTGCGGTCACCGTCCGCAAGCTCGATCTACGGCCCGGCGGCGAGCTCCTGTACGCCATGACCGCGATCGACCCGCCACAAGTGGAGTTCATGAAAAAGGCCGGCATGCCGGTGACACGCGAATATCGGATTACCTTCAGCGAGATCGTGCCGCGCCGCCGCCTTGCCTACGTGCACCTGGCGGACTTCATCCCGGGAGTCGAACCGTACGATGTGGCAACGGTGGTGGAACTCCACGAATCGAATGAGGGCGTCCGCATGGTGCTCACATTCGACGCCATGCATAACGACGAATGGACCAGGCTCGCGACGATGGGATGGGACAGCGAGCTGGGCAAGCTGGCCGCGGTGCTCGAGGCGCGCGTCACACGTGCGTAGGACGCAGGCGGGCCGTAAGGCCCGCCCTACCTGGAACATGGTGTAGAGGTCACGGTCGCGCCCTACCACGTGCTGCGATCGAGACCCGCGCGTAATCGGCAGGCCAGGCGAAGTGCCTGCGCGTCTGCCTCCGCGAACGCCCAGTGCTCGCCGGCCACCTCTTTCGGCGCCCAGACAGCGCGCATCAGTCCCGTCGTCGGGTGCATCGTTGTGCCTATGACGAGGTGGCCGATCTCATGGGCGACGGCACGACCGAGCACGGTGGAAAAATCAACACCTGAAGCGTCGGCAAACCACCGTACGCGGTTCGCGTACACGGTCGCGAGGCTCCCGGTTCGTTTGACCACGTCCACGTTCGCCTCGCCGAGCGGGAGCGTGGGCGTAGTCGGACGTTCACTCAATGTGACCAGCCGCACGGCAAGCTCGTATATGCCGAGCGGCTTCCTGCACGCGGCCGAAAAGGCGTTCGGGTTGCAACGAATCCACCGGACGCTGACTCCCGCACGATCCAGGATCGCCGCCGCAACCAGCAAAGCCGATTGCTGGAATTCGCTCGGAGTACCGGCGGCATCGTAGATTCGCACGACCATTGCCGGGAGAGCCGAGGCCGGCAGCTCCCGTGCCTCGCCAACGACGCCGAAGGCAAGTCCCCCCGCGAGCGCAACGATGGCAACATCTGGTAACTGCCGCACTCCAGTCATCCCTATTGCCTCCATCCATTCGATGTGTCAGAAAAGTACCGGACGCGTCGGTCCCAAGTCCCGGGACTGCGCCGGGATTTCGCCGGGATTCTGATGGCCCGGCGAACCGCCGGGCAGGGCAGCCGGTCTCCAAGGAGGACCTCTTCGCGTCGGTCTGGAGCGACACGGCTGTCAGCGACGACGCGCTCAACGATCCTTCTGGAACCGCGGATCGTCGCGAAGGATGTGGTAATCGGGATCATGGTCCACCCAGTCGCGCTTGCCCCTGGTCGCGAGACTCAAGTAAGCGCCGGAGCGGCCGGCGCTGTGCGGCGCTGCTCGAAGAAACTTTTCCAGAAGAATCCGTTCTGGAACGCGACGAGATAGACCATCAGCTTGGCTCTGGTGAAGGCGCCTCCAATGGCCACCTCGGAGGTGAGCGTCAGCAGTGGAATGAACACAATGGGCGAGGCGAAGATGGGCATCAGGAACGTCATCCAGTCGAATTCGAATTTCCTGCCGCCTCGCTCCGCCTGCACATAGAAGTACTGGGCGACCATGCCCACCACCATCGAGAGGTAACAGAAGACGATTGCCGCCGTCTCGTCGAGCGCGGCTTTCTCCTCCACGGCCGCCGGAGCCAGCGCGTACGCCACGCACAGTAGTCCGAACGCGACTACGGCTCTCGGTAGAAGGGGAGCGCTCCTCGTCAGCACGCGATACAGGAAGTCCGCGCCCACGACGACGAGCGAGGCCTTCACAATCAGATCGAGAGACTCAGACATGACGTCCTCTACTTTCCCCTCGTAAACACGAACTCGCCCTCGCTTACACTCGGGCCCAGATCCTTCATGAGCGGCGTCAGCGTCCGGCCAAGTTTCATGGCTTCCTTCTCGACGTACTCGCGCAGCCACGGGTACAACTCGTGCGTGGTGACGAACCCGTCGCCGTGCACGTCGGCCGCGCCACTCAGGCCCTGCACTACTCCATTCGTGAACAGGCCGCCCTTCCACGCTGAACTGGCGATGGCTTTCTGGTCCTTGTTGCCGGCCATGACGAGATAGCGCCCGGGCCTTGCCGATAGCCGGTACAGCGTCGCTGGATCCGGCTTTTGCGGACGTGGCGGCGCGCCGCCGCCTCGCGTCTCGACGTCCGTCACTCCGGCTGCAAGTCCGCTGAAGCACGCGTCGAGCAGGACGAGCAGATGCTTGGCAGGTACCCTGCGCGCCCAGTCGACGAAGGCATCCATCGCAATCGTGGTCTGCGAAGTGACCTCGCCTTCCCTCGCGTTGATCAGCGCGAGATACCCCCGCTCGTGGCCGCGCTCGACGCGCTGGAAGCCGTGCCCTGAAAAGTAGACGAGCAGCCGGTCGTCAGGGTTCAGCGTCGTGGCGAAATACTCCTGGGGCGAACGCACGTTCGCGAGCGTCAAACGCTCGTTCTGGACCCTCACGACGTGAAAACCGAGTGAGAGGAGAAAGTTCTCCATCTTGATCAAGTCGTCGTTCACGAGGGAGAGCTTCTCCAGATGTGTGTAGTTCGATACCCCGAGCAACAAGGCGTAGCTCTTTCTGAAGGGGGGCGGCCCGACGACGATCTCGTTCCACTTCTGCTTGATCCACGCGATCGACCACAACTCGTCCGATTCCGTTGCCGGGGATCTCACCTCGAACGTCTTCGTTCGAAGCATCGCGGGCTTATAGAAGACCGTGCCGAGCGCGAGAAATCCGGTGAACGGAACACCGTCCGGGCGCAGAAAGAAGACGTAACCGCGCTTCGTGCCCCCCGGATCCAACCGACCGTCGCGAAGCACTCTCGAGAACGGATCGCCTGCATAGTCGTTGCTCTGGCTGGTGAGAAAGCCGAGAAACCCGTCGTATCGGCCATCACTCCGCAACGTGGCGCGAGCGTCAGCGGCTCCTATCGGGTATAGCGGCGTCGCGCTGGCCGCTCTTCCGAGGTCGAGGTGCAGGTCCTGATAGTCGAGACGGACCGCCTGCGTCGAACGGTTCCTCACCACAAGCCACATCGGGATCACGCGCGTGCCCTTCAACTTCGCGTCGATGTCGGAAGGGTCGTGGTATTGCGCGTCGACCTCGAGCTCGTTCATGGGCCCGAGGAACACCTTCATGTCGAACCGCGGCGACTGACCGTTCGCCGCCACGGGCGACAGCAGCGCAACCAGCGCCGCTGCCGCCAGCGTCAACCAGCGAGAGACAACCGCCATCGGTCCCCCCTACCAGTTGAAGTTGCCCTGCGCGAAGACCGAGTGGCCGCGCAGCGCTGATGAGGAATACAGCTTGTAACCGAAATTCACCGACGGCAGACCGAGCCGATACGACAGCCCCGCCAGCATGAGCCACGAGTCAGGCCGCTCGTCCCGCGAGGAAAGTGAACGATTCTGGATGAGCTTGACGATCGCTGCCGTACGTTCCGACGTGTCCACGCCGGCTGTTGCACCGTACGTCAGGTCGTACTGAACGCCCCTGCTGTTGATCGCCTCGGCCAGGAACGCAAGGCCATCGTCCGCGCCGTCAAAGACGCCCGGAAGATAGCTCTTCGAACCTTGTAGAACCGTTCCGCCGCCAACGCGAATGCGGCCGAGATCCTTGAATGCAGACACCCAGCCTCCACCGCCGAACTCGAGCGACCCGAGATCCATGGCGGCAGACTGAGAGAAGAGGAAGCCGCCGCGCGCGGTGCCGCCGACGCGCCATCTGATGTTGCTGCGGTCGATTTCGATGTACGGGTGGTAGTCGGCGGAAAACGCCGTCGCGCGCGTAGTCACACCTTCGCGCTGTTGTGCGAAGCGACCCTGCAGCGAGACCGTCTTGTTCAGCGAATACAGGCCCTGCCACGCCCATGTTGAATCCCCGCTGCGGCGGCCATCGCGCCGAAGCGACTCGAATTCGATGAGACCGCCAACACCGGATCGGCCGCCCTGGCTCGTGCGTCTGATCTCGTCGGTGTCGAGAGCCGTGGTGAGAAGGAGCTGCTGACCGTGCAGCTCACCGGCGCTCCGACCGAGCAGCGACGAAGCGAGACCAGCGGGGAACAGGACCGCCAGCAAGGCATCCGCGTTGTCGCTGGCCCAGTCTTCGAATGCCGCCTGGGAGCCATTGAACTGCAGCGTGACCGGCTGGCCGCGTGGACCGATCGCAAACCTGACGATGTCGTTCGATGCGAAGTTCCCCGGGTCGCCGTCCTGGTCGGTAATCGTCGCTGTGATGGAACCGGCATACAGGCGACCGTCAACCAATCTCACGGACCCGAGGGTGCTCGAAGGCAGCTGCAGCACCGCCTGAGAAAGCCCGCTCTGTGCCTCAGCCACTGACGCGAGCCCCCCGATATGGATCAGCAGGATGAACAGGCAGGGGAGGAGGCGCGAGGTGTTTCGGCTCATTGTGATTCTCCGGCGAGCTCGGCTCGCAATTGAAGCGGTTAGTCGTGTCTGAGGGAGATAACGACGTGGGCCGGCGGCGCGAACACGCACGCCAGTCGAAGGAGTTTGGGTGAGGGAGACGAGGAGGCGAGCGATTACGGGCGCGCAGGCTAAAGCCTGCGCGCTGACGTACACGCTGCGTGCCCTACCGCTGGGCCGTCTGGGCGGCAGCCGGCTTCATCAACCCATTCCTCGCGAGAAATGCCTCAATTGCCGTCCACGCGCGCAGCACCTGATCGCGCGGAAAGTTTCCGTGCCCGCCGCCAGGGATCGTGACGAGCTCCGCCGGAACGCCAACCTTCTTCAGCGCCTCGATCTCTCGCACGCCTTGTTCATATGGCACCGTCGGGTCGGCGTCGCCGTGGATATGCATCGTCGGCGGAACACCGGCCCGCACGTAAGTAGCGGGCGACACCAGCCTGGCGACGTCCATGCGATTTGGCTGCGGACCGATCCATGACACCGCGTAATCGCGCGTCGGATCTTCGACGAGCGCCGTATAGTCGAACACGCCGTACCAGCTGATGATCGCTGCCACCTTTATGGGCTCGCGCCCGGGGCATCGGCGATCGAGACCAGCCGACTCCGGTATCATCCCGCCAATCGACGCGAGGTGGCCGCCGGCGGACGCGCCGGTGATCACGATGCGGTTGGGATCCACGTTGTACTGCTTGGCGTTCTGCGTCACCCAGCGCAGCGCGCAGCGAACGTCTTCGACAGCAGCGGGCGCCAGCGCCACACCGCTGGATCGATATTCCACGTTGATCGCGTTCCACCCCATCTGCAGCCATGGAATAGCATTGAGCGCGAACGCCTCTTTCGTGGACTGAATCCGATAACCGCCTCCGTGCAGCAACACTGCCGTCGGCAGCGGGCCCGCCGCACCGCGCGGACGGTACACGTCGAGCTTCAGCTCCACGCCGCTCGCCGTCAGGTACGTGATGTTCTGGTTCACCTGTGTTCCGGTGGCGATGTACGCAGCAAAGCCGGCGGCTTCTTCCGCTGGTCGCTGTGCAAGAGCTGCCGAGGACGGCAGCAGAAAGAGAGCGCCGCTTACGAGAGCCAGGGCAATGGATCTCGCCATGAAGGATCCTCCTTGTAAAGGGAACTATCGGTCAGCGGGGCGACCGAGTCAACTCTGAGTGTATGCTTACACCCTTCACGGAGCGATTCGTATGCGTAGATATGTGATGGAACTCGTAGGGACGTTCTTCCTCGTGCTGACGATTGGGAGCACAGTGATAGCGCCCAACGATGCCGGGCCGATGGCGCCGATTGCGATTGGTGCCATCCTGATGTGCATGGTGTTCGCCGGCGGACACATATCGGGCGCACATTACAACCCCGCGGTGACACTGTCACTGCTCCTGCGTGGGGGAATTTCCGCCTCCGACGTTCCTGGCTACATGATCGCCCAGTTCGTGGGCGCGGCATTGGCCGCCCTGGCGGTTGGACTGTTCAAGGGCGAGCCGTCGATCGCTCCGCTCCAGATCGACCCGACACACGCGCTCATCGGAGAGTTTCTATACACGTTTGCGCTTTGCACCGTCGTCTTGAACGTGGCGACGTCACGTGGCACGAGCGGGAATTCGTTCTATGGCCTGGCGATCGGCTTTACAGTGCTTGCCGGCGCCTATGCCATGGGACCGATATCGGGCGCGGCGTTCAACCCGGCGGTGGTACTCGGCTTGACACTCATCGGTCTGTTCGCGGCAGGCAACATCTGGATTTACCTTGTCGCGAACTTCGCGGCGGCTGCTGCGGCCGCCGCGATGTTCAAGTTGACCGAAGTCACTGAAACGGGTCAGCGGGCCGCCTGAGCCGCAGCCGCATGGCTCGCCATCCGCTCCTGCATCTGCCGCGTGAGATGTGGCGTGAGCCCGATCAGCCGCTGAAACACCATCAGCTGCCCGCGGTGGTGCATTTCGTGCTCTTTGGCCGACATCAGCATCTCGAAGCGCGTCTTGGTCGGAGGCTTCGCTCCGGCAGGCATCTTTACCGTTTCAGACAGGAAGGCGTCGCTCACCCCGTCGATGTACGACGCGAAAAGCTCGCCATCGCTTCTCAGCAGCGCGAGGATCTCGTCTTTCGTCCGACTCTTCGTCTCTTCCGCGGCCAGAGGCCCAATGAGCTCGAGGAAGTTCACCGTCTGGAAATCCGCAATTCCATTGCGATGCACGTGCAGCTGGAACCGCGGCGCCACGGCGATGTGGACCAGCAACTGAGCAACGCTGCGCGTGTCGTGCGTGGCACGGAAACCGTATTTGTCTTCAGGGATCTCCTCAGCAATCTGAATTGTGTTGGAGCGTACCAGCCGGAAGGCGGCAGCCAGATCGCCGGCACCGTAGTAAGTCACGCGTATCCTCCTTTACATTGATAGCGCGCAGGCTGAAGCCTGCGCGCTACTCGAGTCGGTTTGACAGAAGCCCGCCCTTGACCAACTCGGCGTGCTGTTCCTCATCGTGGCTCGCGACGATGACGAGGCGCGGATCAGTGCGTGACAGCTGGTTGAGCCACCGAAGCTGGTCGAGAACCGCGTTCTGATCCTCAGTTACCCAAGGGGCATCCTTACCCTTCATCAGCCGAACACCGTCCATGTGCCACGTGGCGTCGCCGATCAGCAGATAATCCCGGCCGGACGCCAGCGCCACGTACACCATCTGCGAGCCTGGCGTGTGGCCAGCTGCCTTGACGAGGGCCATCCCCGGCGCGAGCGGAAGGTAGCGCTCGTAATCGATGACGACAAAGCGCTTCGCCTGGTCCTCGCTCAACTGAATTTCGGGCATCTGCGGCTTGGTGCGGAGCACTTCCACCTGTGTGGCTGTCAGGATGGTTTTCGGCGCCAGCTCTGCTGCGGCGGGCGATCGGATAACACCCGCGACATGATCGCCATGCTCGTGCGTCACGACAATCAATCTGGCGCCGCGAACGGCCCGCTCAACCTGTGCGGCTGCTGCTGCGTCATACGGCTCCTCGACACCGCGGCCGAAGAACTTGTGGACCTGCAGGTCCATCCCAGCGTCCACCATGACGTAGGAATCGGGGTAGACCACCTGGAAAGCCGTGCGCGCCTGCACGCTTGGAGTGGCGGCGGCGTCTTTGATGGAGAAGTTCTTCGTGCGACGGCTCTCCGCAAACTTGAGGAAATTGATGCGCGCAGGCCGGGGTCCGGGAATCAACGCGGCCACACGTCGAATCTCGGCAATGTCGGCTGTCCACGCGACGCGATCCTGAGCGAGCCCACGGGCTCCTGACCAAATAGCGACCGTGGAGACGACGGACAGAAGGCAGAGACGGGCGAATGTTCGCATGAGTGTCGAACGCTGATACTAGCTCAAAAAGAAAAGGCCCGGGGAATCCTCCCCGGGCCTTTTCAGTCCAAAAAACGCTGTCTTCAGTTGCCGGGCGCAAAGCAATAGATCAATCCAGCGCCGCCCGTCTGGACCAGATTCGGCTGTGCGCAGCCGCGGCTGCCGTGCGCCGAGTTCCACGATCCATTGCCGCCACCGACTTTGTCGTGGTGACCGAGCTGCACTTGCCCTTTGCCGTCGGCGTTGCTCGTGTAGTTGCCGCAGGTGTGATCCATCCCGTCGGTGTATGCGCGACCGTCGGGCATGGAACCGGTGAGAATGTCGTGGACGTTCGGCATATCGCCGTTGCCGTTGAGCATCTCATTCTTCTCGCTTCGCGCCATCACCTTGTTGATCCGATTGCCGAGTCGCCCGGCCTCGATGGTGTCACCGTGCAGCTCGGCTTGATTGGCCGCGATCATCTGGCCGCGTGCGTTGTACCAAGGACCATTGCCGATACGATCCCGGGCATTGACGGCCCCTTGACCCTGAGTGCTCAGGTACGCGACCCACTTGACGTCGCCGCGGCCGGCTGCCTTGGCGAGCGCCTGGCAGTGCGCGTCTGCGCCAGCAAGACCACCGTAATTGGCGCCGTCGCCTTTTCCGGCACTCGTCACGAAAAACGACATCGGTTGTGCGGGCGCCTGCTGCCCACCACCCCGACCTCCTGCAGGTTGTTGCTGCGCGAGCGCCAGGTACGACCCTAACGTGACTGTAAGCGCCAGCGCGGCAAGAACGGGTCGCATGTACTTCATAGCGTTGTCCTCTCCGCCTGTGTGGGGTGCCCAGCGGGCTGGGAACCCGTCCTGTGGCCGTTGTGAAACTCGTAAGGGCTTACACGAATCGCAAGCGCGCATATTAAACCACGTGCGCGATCGCGTAAAGCGTGTTGGCGCGATTGATAGGCGAGCGGCTCAGCTAGCGGCGTTTACCGCCGCGCGATCGTGGCGCAGCAGCCATCGAGCCAGGATGTCCGACGACTCACAGCGGACGTCGGAGTGAGACCGACAGATCGTCTGTAGCGCGTGCGCGTTAGCCGGGTCGGCAAAGTGGGCGGCCGAATAGCCGCAAAGGACGGTACAGGGAAATCGCCGCCGAATCTCTTCCCACAACTGTTCGAGGACGTACGCGCCTTCGAAGTTGCCTTCTTCAGCGAGGAGCTCGGCGTGCTCGCCGTAAATACGCAGACGGCCGCCGCTGGCCGTCCAGAGCCGAGCGACGAGGCGGCCTAGCGTGCTGAAGAACCACTCCCGATCCGGTACTTCTCCGTTCATGATTGCAGGCCGCGTCGTCGCCGCGTCGAGCACGATAAGGCGCCCTTCTTCGAGCGCCGGCCCAACGGGAAATCCGCGTCGCCGCAGCCGTCGCTCCACGGCGTGCCAGTTGCGCACCTTGATGACGACGAGCATCCAATCGCCGGCGTCCCACCCGTCGCGCAGGAACGTCGCGACGGTGCCCGCCACCGACTCCGTCGTATCGAACAATCGAAAAATGTGTTGACCTTCAGACAACTTGACTGCCTCGCAGCAACCGGATTGCGCTCAACAAACTCAGCGGCGAAAGGCGAACGGACTCACGTGCAGGCTATGCCCGAACGTCCGTGCGTGCAAGCTCGTGCGCGACTGATGAGCCTGAGGCTCATGTATTGACGGGAAGGGAGTACCGGTGGAGCACGATCGGCGGTTGCGCCGCCGCACGCCGATCGCCGGGGTAGTACACGCGTTCGAGAAAGAGACCAGACGCCGGCGCCGTCAAACGCGCCGGCAGCCCCGATCGCGCCCTTAGCAGCGCAATCGCCTGGTCTTGTGGAAGGGCGCCGCGTCCGACCTCCACCAGTACTCCCACCACTCGGCGCACCATCTTCCACAGAAAGTGCGATCCCTCGATCCGAACGAGAATCAAATCGCCCTCTTCGCGGATGTCGATTCCCTCCACCTGTACGTGCGTGGACTTCTCGTCAGGATCGTCGTCCGAGAACGACTGAAAGTCATGCAGACCGACGAAGTGCGCGGCGGTGTGCCGCATCGCGCCAAGGTCGAGGTCGTCCTTGACCCACCAGACGTACGCCTTGGCAAATGCCGTACGACGCCTGGCGACTTGATACAGATAGCTCCGCGCTACCGCGTCGTGCCGAGCGTGGAAGCGATGGCGCACGCGCTCGACGCGAAGCACGTTGATGTCGCTCGGAAGCGCATCGTTGACGCGCCGTCTGAAGGTGTCGGGCGGGACCGTTGCATCCATGTCCACATGCGCGACCTGCGCCAGCGCATGGACGCCCGCGTCGGTTCTGCCGGCACCGTAGACTTCAAGCCTGCCCTGCCCGACTGCCTCGCGGATCGCGCTTTCGAGCTCGCCCTGAATCGTTCGCGCGTTTTTTTGCACCTGCCATCCGCTGTACCTCGTGCCGGCATACTCGATCGTCAGCTTCAGCCTCATAGTCGTCTACGTCCGCTCTGCGAAGTCTTTTCGTTCGAACGTCTATGTTCTCACTGCTGAGTTCGCGTTCACGTTCACCCACACTTGAACACGAACCGAGCCGCGCACCCCAGAAGCGTGAACGACGTTGGCGCTTCCGGCATCAACTCTGCACCGCGCGTTGAGCCATGTCACAGCCCGCGCTACGGATGAGCCAGGTCAGGAGAAGACTGCCGGTTGGCGCGGACCCGCAGCCAGACGGGTCGACGCACTTTCGTGTATGGGCCCCGAAGCCGCGCGATGTCGCTCTCGTGATCGACGATGCAAGTGGGAAGCACCAGGAGGTGGGGCTGACGAACGATGGCGAAGGCTATCTCACAGCGCTCGTGCCCGATGTCGGGCCTGGCCGCAGGTATTGGTACCGGCTTGATGGACGGCTATTCGCCGACCCCGCATCGAGGTTTCAACCTGACGGTCCATTCGCTGCCTCGCAGATTGTGGATCCCTCCTTGTACCGCTGGCGGGATGCCTCCTGGACGGGCATCACGATGCGGGGACAGGTTTTCTACGAGCTGCATGTGGGCACCTTTACTCGCGACGGAACCTGGAACGCCGCGACAGAACATCTCGAGCGCCTGAAGGGGGTCGGCATCACAGCCGTAGAAGTGATGCCGGTCTCCGAGTTCTCGGGACGATTCGGCTGGGGATACGACGGCGTCTGTCCGTACGCGCCGTACCACGTGTATGGGACTCCAGACGACTTCCGCGCCTTTGTTGATCGGGCCCACCACCTTGGGCTCGGCGTCATCCTCGACGTCGTCTATAACCATTTCGGACCGTCCGGGTCCGTGCACCGCGAGTACGCCCAGGCCTACTTCTCGGATCGGTACGAGAACGAATGGGGCGACCCGCTCAACTTCGATGGCTCGGACGCCGCGCCTGTACGTGAATACTTCACCGCGAATGCCGCGTACTGGATCGCCGAATTTCATCTCGACGGGCTGCGGCTGGACGCGATACAGAGCATCTACGATGCGTCGCCGGATCACCTGGTTGCCGCCGTGACCCGCCATGCGCGTCAGGCGGGCGGCACCCGCGAAATCGTGATCGTCGGAGAGAACGAGAAGCAGGATACTCGTCACCTGCGCCTCAACCGTGCGGATGGCGCCATTGACGCGATATGGAACGACGACTTTCACCACAGCGCGGTCGTGGCGATGACCGGGCGTCGCGAGGCCTACTACTCCGATCATCACGGGTCGCCGCAGGAGTTCATCTCGGCGGCGAAGCGCGGATACCTGTTTCAGGGTCAGCGGTACGCACTGGCAGAAGAAGCCGCGCGGCACACGCACCGACGGCATGCCGCCGACAGCCTTCGTGAACTTCATCGAAAATCACGATCAAATTGCCAATTCCGGCGACGGATCTCGACTGCATCAACGTGTGTCGCCGGGACGATACCGCGCGTGCACCGCACTGCTCCTGCTGCTGCCATCGACGCCATTGCTCTTTCAGGGGCAGGAGTTCGGCGCGTCGGCCCCGTTCCTGTATTTTGCGGATCACGAGGGCGAACTGGCCGACGCCGTCTTCGAAGGGCGGGCGACCTTCATCTCGCAGTTTCCCAGCCTTGGGACAAAGGCAGCGCAGGCGTGTCTGCCGGCGCCGCACGATCCCACGACCTTCGAACGTTGCAAGCTGCGATGGGAGGAATGGGACACGAACCAGGCGCATCGCCGTCTGCACGCAGATTTGCTTGCGCTGCGGCACAGTGACCAGGCCTTTCGTCAACAGCGGCAGGGCGCTGTTGACGGCGCCGTGCTGGGTGACGAGGCGTTCGTCCTTCGGTATGCGACGCGCGACGCTCGGGACGAACGGTTGCTGGTGGTCAACTTCGGACCCGATCTCGTGAAGGATTCATTTGCCGAGCCGCTTGTCGCGCCTCCCGACGGCTGCGTCTGGCGCATGCACTGGTCGAGCGAGGAGGTCTTCTATGGCGGTGTTGGGGCGTATCCCATCGTGACCGAGAGCGGATGGCGTGTGCCCGCTCACTCAGCGACGGTGCTCGCACCGGAGGCTGCCGATGCAGGTACTCCAGGCAACTGAGCCAATCATCCGCCGTGTGAGATGGGAACCGACCGACGAGGGGCGCCAGTCGCTCGTCTTGAAGGAGTGGATCGTTACAAATGGGCTGGGCGGATACTCGTCCGGCACAGTCGCCGGAGCGATGACACGCCGCTACCACGGCCTCCTCATCGCCGCCTTGTCCACCCCGTTTGGACGCACGATGATGTTCAACCACCTCTGGGAGACGCTGCGATGGCCGGACGGCCGTGTCGTGCCACTTCATGAGGTCACCACCACGGCCGACGGGAAGGAGATGAGCAGCACGCAGTATCTCGTCGACTTTTATCTCGAGGACGGCCTGCCGGTCTGGACCTACGAGGTGGACGGCCTCCGGTTCGAGAAGCGCGTGCTGATGCCGTACCTGCAGAACACAACCTACGTCACTTACCACCTGCTGTCGGGCGGACCCGTGCGCCTGGAGCTCCGTCCGCTCGTCGGGTTCCGGCTTCACGACGCACCTGTCACCCATCCTGTGTCTGCTCCGTACCTGGTGAACGCCTTGGGGGATCGGTTCGAGATCGTGCCGGGAGGAGACCTTCCGCCTCTTCGGCTCTACGTGCACGGCAAGGACAAGGCGTTCACGCTGCTGCCTGAGGTATTGGGGCCGGTCGCGTATGCGCTGGAGCTGGACCGCGGTTACGAAGCGTGCGGGGAGCTGTGGAGTCCAGGTTATCTGCGCGTGATGCTCGGGCCCGAATCGCCCGGGACGCTGGTGGCGTCGACCGAATCGTGGGAAACCATCGGAGCGCTCGACTCCGAGGAGCTGCAGAACGCGGAAACCCGACGGCGACAGCGTCTCCTCGAAACAGCCAAAAGAGTGCCGCCGTGCAGCGTCCCCGCAGAGCTCGTGCTGGCGTCCGATCAGTTCATCATCGAACCGGCCGGCCGTATGGAGGAAGCCGCACGCGCCCGCGCGGCAGGCGACGAGGTGCGGACCGTCATCGCCGGCTATTACTGGTTCACCGATTGGGGCCGCGACACGATGATCAGCCTTGAAGGGCTCACCCTTTGCACCGGCCGACAGCGTGAAGCGGGATACATCCTCCGTACGTTCGGCCACTACGTGCGCGACGGTCTCATTCCGAACATGTTTCCGGAAGGGACAAAGGAAGGGCTGTATCACACGGCCGATGCGTCGCTGTGGTACTTCCACGCCATTCACCGCTACCTGCAGTTCACCGACGATCGCTCCACGCTGCGTCAGCTCCTGCCCAAGCTGAAGTCGATTTTCGAGCACCACATCAAAGGCACGCTCTTCGGCATCGGCGTCGATACCGACGGCCTGCTGCGGCAGGGAGCGAAGGGATATCAGCTCACATGGATGGACGCGAAAGTTGACGATTGGGTTGTGACCCCTCGGCGCGGCAAGGCGGTCGAGATCAACGCGCTGTGGTACAACGCGCTCTGCCTGTTGGGTGAGTGGCTCCGCGAGGAGGCCGATCCGCTCGCACCAGAAGTGGAGGAGTGGGCAGCACGTGCCTACGAGCACTTCAACGCGCGATTCTGGTACGAGGAAGGCGGCTATCTGTACGACGTGATCGACGGTGAGCAGGGAGACGATTCGGCTCTCCGGCCAAATCAGATCTTCGCCATATCGCTCGAACATCCGGTACTGGATCGCAGCCGCTGGCGCCCGGTATTCGAGATCGTTCGCGACCGGCTGTTGACCCCTGTAGGCCTCCGGTCGCTCGCTCAGGGCCACCGCGACTTCAAGGCCCAGTACTACGGCGACCTGCGCGCCCGTGACGCCGCCTATCACCAGGGCACGGTCTGGGCGTGGCTGGCAGGCCCGTTCGTGGACGTGTGGCTCAAGATCAATCCGGCCGACAAGGCTGGCGCCCGCGCGGCATGCCTGGAGGGATTCGTGCCGCACTTGAACGATTACGGGATCGGCACGCTCGGCGAGATTTTCGACGCCGAGTCGCCTTACGTCGCTCGCGGATGCATCGCTCAGGCCTGGAGCGTGGCCGAAGTGCTGCGCGCGTGGTTGCGCACGGAAGAACGGTAGCCGGAGGCCTTTAGGCCTCCGGAAAATCTACCTTGCTCTCATCTGCTCCAACGCTTCTCCGAGCAGCTTCAACTCCTCGCCGTACGTCGTCCAATCGCCACGGCGCTGTGCCTCCACGGCGCGCTCGTAGTGCTGCCGGGCCCGTGCAGCCAGCCCGCGAAGATCCGACGGACCGTCCGCCGAAGGCGGAGCAATGACTGCGCGCGCCCGGCGACCGGGGGCGACGGACCGCGAACGAGCTCTGCATCGGGCTCCTGAGGTACCTTGCCGCCGAAGAGCCGGGCAAGCCCCTCCTCAAGCGTCGGCTCCATCACGATCTGATTCTGATACGCGACGATCACGCGGGTGAGCTCGGGAATGCGGCCGTTCGCCGCACGCAGGTAGAGCGGCCGAACGTAGATCAACGACTCCTCGATCGGAATTACCATGAGCGTGCCCCAGATCACCTGCGACCCCTGCTGGTTCCACAGCGTGATCTGCGGCGAGATGGTCTGATCCTGACTGATCCGGGCGACCACCTGCCTGGGGCCGAAAATGACCTTCTGCTTCGGGAACTGAAACACACGCAGCGTGCCGTAGTGCTCGCCGTCGCTGCGCGCCGCGAGCCATGCCGCCAGATTGTCGCGGTTGCGCGGCGTGAAGGGCAGCATCTGGATGAACTCCGGCTCCGCCTCCCCGGGCAGTCGCATGATCGTGTAGTACGGCTGCATCGCCCGCGCATCGCCGGAGTCTTCGATCACCGGCAGCTCCCACTGATCCTCCCGGTTGTAGAAGACCGCCGGCTGCGTCATGTGATACGTCGCGAACACCGATGCCTGAATGGCGAAGATGTCTTCCGGATAGCGCACATGCTCACGCAGTGACGAGGGCATGCTGTCGAGCGGAACGAACAGGCCCGGAAACATTCGCGCGTAGGTTGCTGCAATCGGGTCCGCGCTGTCGGCCAGGTACACCGTCGTCGTGCCGTCGTACGCGTCGATCACGATCTTCACGGCGTTCCGGATGTAGTTGAGCCTTCCGGCGGCCGGTGTCGAATACGGATAGCGCGTGCTCGTCGTGTACGCGTCGTACATCCAGAACAGGCGACCGTCGGCGACGACCAGATATGGATCGCGATCGAAGGAGAGAAACGGCGCGAGCTTCTGTACCCGCTCCCGTATGTTGCGCAGGAACATGATCCGGCTCTCCGAAGTGATTTCGTTGCTGAGCAGGATCTGATATGCCCCGAACCGCAGGGCGAACACGAGCTTGCGCCAGAGCGAGCCGATCTCCAGCCCGCCACGGCCGCTGTACTGGTTGAACACGTTGTCTTCGCCGCGCGGATAGTGGAACTCACGCGTGCTCGTTCGGACGATGACGTAATCGTTGGACAACTCGCCGTAGTAGAGGCTGGGTTCCTCGATCGGCAGTTCCGGGATCGTTTCGAGGGGCAGGTTCCCGACGAAGAGCACCGGCAATCCTTCGTTGGTCACCTGGTTGACGGGCCCGAGCGTCAGCCCATAACCGTGCGTAAACGTCAGCCGGTCGTTGACCCAGGTTCGGTTCGGCAGGCTGTTGGTATCCAGCTCGCGCGGCGACAGCATGATCTGCCGGGACGTTCCGCCGATTCTGTAGCGGTCGTTGTCGACGCCGACGAAATCATAGTACGTGCGGATGACCTGGAGCTGCCCGAACGTGTCGAGCAGCGGCTGGTGATCCCAGAGGCGAACGTTGCTGATGGTGGCTGCGTTACGCGCGATGTCGTCGGGGGTCAGCAGCGCATCGCCGGTCAGCTCCCGCGCTTCGACGCGATCGAGCGCAAACGCGCGCCGCGTGGCATCGATGTTGTGCTGGATGTACGACGACTCGCGCGTCTGCTCATTCGGCGTAACGACGAACCGCTGCAGCATGATGCCGTAGACTTCGGCGCCAATGGTCGCGACGATATAGAGGCCAATAGCGGCCGGAATCAGCCAGTTGCGCGGCGTGAATGCTTGTATCGCCGCCAGCACAGCGCCGATGACCGCCACGGCTGCAAGGACGAGCGCCCCCGGCATGCGCCCGTTGACGTCGGCGTAACCCGGTCCGTAAATCAGGGTCGAGGGCTGGATCAACCGCTCCGCCTGGCTGAGCCATGCACCCGCTGCCAGGAGCAGGAAAAACACCGCCGCCAACAGCGACAGATGCCGGCGAGCAGGGGAGGTCATCCACGCCAGCGATCCGAAACGCGAGCTGAGGCTCCCGGATACAAAGTAGAGCAGTCCGGCTCCGAGGCCGGCCAGGAGAATCAACGTCTGCGCGAGCCGACGTACAAACTGCAGGAACGGCAGGGAGAAGATGTAGAAGCCCGCATCCCGGCCCAGGATTGGATCGGCCTGTCCGAACGGTACTGCGAAACGCCACGCCAGCCACGTCTCCCATTGAGACGCCGCGAAAAGCCCGACCATGATGGCGATGACAATCGCAAGCGCGGATGCGATGGTTTGCAGCTGTCGGCGTCCCGGCAGCGGAAGCTGAATGCCTTCGCGGGTGGTGAAGACAGGACGGAGATCGCCAATCGACGCCAGCGCCAGCCGCAGATTGGCGGCCAGCCAGACGGCCGCCACCGCAAACGTGATGACAAACAGCAGCGATTGGGCGCGAAGCACGGTGAGGAAGACCTGCGGATAGCCGACTTCGCCGAACCAAAGCCAATCTGTATAAAAACGGATGGCGGCCGGACCCGCAAGAAAGGCGAGCGCCAGCAGGATGAGGATGACGATCCGAACCGGTCGGTGCATGGTCAGGCCTGAACGTAGCGCTCGGATGCCGCCTGCAGGTCCGAACGAAGCTCCTTCGCCAACCCGCCAGGCGTGAGAACGCGCGCGAAACGTCCCCAGCTCAGAATCCAGCTCCTAAGGGCCCAATCGTGACACACGTTCATCGACAGCACGAGCGTGCCGTCCGGACGCTCGCGCACCTGCTGGGAAGTGTGCCACACGCGCGCGCGCACGTACGGCGCCACCTTGGCGGCGAACTCGATCTCCACACGAGCCGGAGGCCCTGTGTTGACGCCGAGCGAATTGGCGAACACATCCTCGCCAACGACCTGGCGCGGCGTGAACGTCTGCTTTTCGAGCGAGACCGACACGATGCGGTCGATGGCAAACGTGCGGACATCCTTGTACGCGGGCACGTAGGCCAGCAGATACAACGCGCCCTGGGCAAATTCCAGGCGATATGGATGAAGAACGTAGTCTTTGACCCCGCTGCTCGACACCGAGTGGTACCGCATCGATGTGACCCTGTGGTGAAGCGTCGCCTCGAGCAACTTTGCAACCGCGTCTTTCGGTGTCCGATCGCCATTGCGCGCCCGCGGACCCGGCTTTGCGCTCAGCACCTCCGGCAGACGGTCGAGAAACTGACGCAACCGCGGCGACACCAGCTTTTCGAGCCGGGCGAACGCGTGACTCAGGTCGGGCTGGAACGGCGTGCCGGCCACCGCTTCGAGCAGGTTACGGCTCAAATAGAGCGCGCACAGCTCCGGCACGGTGAAGCCGGTTTCGAGTCCTTTCAGCACCTGGCCATCAAGGCGCCAGTGCACGCGGCCGTCTTCGTCCCGCTCATCGAACAGTGGGAACCCTGCCTCCTGGAGCGCCGCGAGATCACGTCGAATCGTCCGTGTCGTGACATCCAGGTCGGCCGCCAGCGCCGCGATCGTCACCCCGTGCCGGGAGGATTCCAGCGCGTGCAGTACTTTCCACTGCCGAATGACCTCCTGGTTGCGAGGCACGGCTCATCGTACGTCAGACGGTTGGCTGGCGTCTTTAGCCTTTGGTCTTTAGTCTTTGGGACGGGATTACGATCTTTCTTTGATGCGGCGGAGCTCGCGGCGGCGGCGGCGGTCAGGGGTTCCGGCGGCGCGGGCGGCGGCACGATAGATGCGCTCAACCCGACGCATTTCGATTTCCTCCGCGCTCGGCTTGGGGGTTACATCGTCGTAGAGGACGCGCGCCTCGGACTTCTTGACGTGCGTATCGATGACGATGCGAACGATGATGTCCTGGTGCTGGCCGTGGCCGCGTGAAATGCGGATTCGATCACCCTCGCGCACTGCGCGATTCGCCTTTGCGGCATGGGCATTCAGCTCCACTTTGCCGCCTTCACACGCGTGCTTGGCTTCCGATCGCGTCTTGAAGAGACACGCGACGTCGAGCCACACATCCAGGCGGACTGCCTCGCTCAAATAAAGATCTCGATTTGCGCCTTTGTGCGAAGGGCATCGATGAACACCTGCGTCTGTTTTTCACGGTTTTGATCCCGCAGGTACTCTTCAATGCGACCGCGCACTTCTTCCAGAGGAATCGTGCGCGCTGCCTGCTTGTCGACGACCTTGATGATGTGGTAGCCGAAGCGGGTCTCGACGAGCTCACTCGTCTGGCCCGCCGCGAGCGCAAAAGCCGCTTCTTCAAACGGACCGACCATCTGGCCGCGCTCGAAGTAATCGAGATCCCCGCCACGCGGGCCACTCCCGGGATCCTGTGAGTGCTGCTTGGCCAGCTCGGCGAAATCCGCACCGGCCTTCACCTGGTTGAGAATCTCGGTAGCCTTCGCCCGCGCGGCCTCTTTGGCCGCTGCATCAGCGTTTTCGGGTACGGCGATGAGGATGTGGCTGGCACGCACGCGTTCGCCCTGCTGAAACGAGTTGCTCGTGTAGAACTGATTGATCTGCTCAGGCGTGACGGCTGCGCGGGCCGAGAGCTCGGCGTCGATGAGCCCCGTAATGCGCAGGCCCTGGCGCACGTCGTCGCGGAACTCTGCCTCGGTCATGTGCTGCTGCTCGAGCGTCTGTTGAAACACCTGGTCGGAGGGAAACTGCTTCCGAATTTCCGCCGCGCGAGCGTCCACGTCGCCGTCGGACACGGCGATGTTGCGCGTCACGCTTTCCTGCTTGAGCAGACGATAGGCGATCAGCTGATCCAGCACCCCGCGGAGCACGCGATCCCGCTGATCGGGCGGCACCGTCCGGCCGGCGCGCGACTCGAGCTGCGTGACGGCCGACTGCAGGTCGGCCTTGTTGATGGCCTCGCCGTTTACGCGCGCCACGACCTCCGGCAATTCCGCGGGTACGGGCTTCGCCGCCGCTTCAGCAGGCGCGAGCGTCTGTGGCGCCGATTGACGCGCCACCGCAGGATTCGCTGTTACGCCGGCCAATATCGCAAATACCGTCAGGAACCGAATCGTGCGCACCACGTATGCTCCTTACTCGGCGGCTCGTGACAGGCTGATCAGCGGGTGCTGATTGAGCCGGCCGGGCGTAGTGTACTTCCAACTCCCAACCTCCAACTCCCAAAGGACCTCAGCCCCGAAACTGCCACGATCGACGGCCACGAAGTGTCTACGAACCATCTACTGATCAGCAGCCAGACTAGTACTCCCGCCAGCTATCGTATCGGTCGAAGTCGACATCGTGGCTACGCAACCATGCTTCGCTCATTCGTGGCAATTGAGGGCGCCATGTGCGGCGCAACAGAAGTGAGATGCCTGTGACCAGGAGGGTGACGAGGCCTGTTCGTGTACGCACCGTGGGACTGACAAAGCGCCGTAACAGATGGGCCGGAAATGGGAGCGTGCGCTCAGCCACACCTATCTGCACTTCAACACGCCTGCCAGCGGTTATCGTACGGGTGATATACTGGCGGTTCCTTCCATCGCGCAATTACCTGGAGTGCCGAGGTAGCTCAGTTGGTAGAGCACGTGACTGAAAATCACGGTGTCGGCAGTTCAATTCTGCCCCTCGGCACCAGATTTCCTAAACAGTTCCAAGCGTTTTGCTGCTCGGCGGTTTCGCCTGTTGCGACGGTTGCGCCCGGAATTGTGCCCGTCACGGAGTGGACGAGATCGAGCTTCAGCGCGGCTTCGCGCAGTAGGCCCGCATCGACGATGGCAACCTCCGGTAAATGGATTCCGTTTTGTGGTCAAGCATTCCCATGGCGCTGAGCGACGGCTCAAGTCGGACCATCCGATCCGACCAGTCCACCTACCGCCACTCGAGCGGCAGAATCTCGCCCGCACGCGCCAGACGGTGATGTAGGCGAACGTCGCGACACCTTCCAAGTACGCCGGAGGGTGCTATGCGCTTTCGGCACTTCATCGCTACGCTTCTGGCCTTGGTAGCGGTCGCCACTGCCGCATGGACCCCTCGTGTTATCGCAGGGGACGTCGGTTCCGCGTGGAAGGATTGCGTGGCAATACGCCAGTCGGTCGTATTGTCGTGATGGTGAATGGGCGATTCGCCTGCCGTGTCCGCGCCTTCGGCTTTCAACTACGGGGTAAACCACTCGGCCGTTCGGGGTCGTCGCGATGAATGTCCCCACATCGCCTCGTCTTCACACGCATCGGCCGCCTCCAGCGCGTAGCCGGGGATATAGGACCTTCGCCCTAGCCCCAAAGTCTGATAGCGACTCTGCTCAGCGCAGCGGATAATTCGCGCGGGCTATTTAGTCCGTCTCAGACGGGAGGCAGCCCACGAAAGAAGGGACACAGGCAACCCCCGTCCCTTCTTTCTGTACGTCGATCCGACCGGGCTGCACTCTGAAACCGACCCCACTAGTTCGGCAACCGCTGCAGAGTCGCCATCACCGAGTTTCGCTGGTTCGCGACGACGCGTACCGCCGACGACCAAGGGTGGTACCCCTGCGCGGTGACGCGCACGACGCGTGATCCCGCGGGAAGACGATTCACCATGAGCGGCGTTACGCCGGCCAATTGCCCGTTGATCGATACCCGGGCACCGGCCGGTCTGGAGTTGACCGCGAGAGCTCCGCGAAACACGGTCCGGCGGGGCCGTGCGGCTGGCCGCTGTAGAGTCCGGGTAGGCGGGGTCGGTTCGTTTTGGCCAATAGTCGCGCGTGGAGATGGCGCCTTGCGCGCGGACGAGTCCGGAAGTGTTGCGGCAGTGAAGTCATGCTGCCGGGGGGGAAGGGCTGGCTGTTCCCAACCTTCCTGAATCCGTGCTCCGCTCGCTACTGGCACAACGGCAGACTGAGATTGCGTGACAACCCACATCGAGACGGCGCCGATCAGCACTCCGAACGCGCACGATGCCAAAGCGAGTAGGGTCCGTTCGGTCGAGACATCCGGAGGCGCTGAAGGCACGGGCAGGCGGAGCGCGGCTTGTACGCGTTCTTCCGCAGGGAACTCTTCGATCCACCCGTCCTCGTCTGGTATCGCTAGAAGGTCGAAGATCGTCGGGTTCGTGCAGTCGAGATACACGCTGTTCAACCGGTAATACAAGTCTTCCGAGAATCGACTTGCGCGGACCAGCGGATACAGTGCCCGTGATGACGTACTGACGATGTGCGGCCGATGCGGCGCTTTCTCGAGCCACCACAGGAGGCGCTTTTGGTCCGCGGGGCGCAGGTGCTCAATGTCGTGAAGGATCACGGTTCCGGCGTCGTCCAGGGCAGCCGTGTTGAGGCCGGCAATGCACGCGACGTCAATGACGGGGAGCGCAAGTCGTGGCTGCATCTGATGGATCCAGGCATTAGTCGTAGTGCCCGGGCCGGTCAGTAATATGGGGAGCCGGACGGCGACTGCAGCCTCCCAGGGTTCCGCATTCATGCCAGCATGACGGCCGGGACACATGTCTGTCATTGATGCGTCCTTTCTGAGAAATGTCTGTCTACCGGACAACCTGACACGAGGTTCGAGTGAACGTCGCCATTGAGCAATCGGAATGCCGTGGTGGACCGTCCGCAGAATCGCGATAGGTCACCGATTGACGGGACGGCGATCGAACTAATGGTTGAGGTCGGCGATTTCGCGTGCTCGCTGATGATTCTGGATTGAGCGCTCTGTTCTTGCCGCTGACGGTTAATAGATGACGTCAGTCCAGTTCCATCATCAGGACGAAATGAGGACCCTCGATCGTTGCCGAGGGCGAATGGATCGTCCGGAAGTGTCGAACAGAAGCGGCATCTATTGAACCGTCGGCGAGTTCTATCCTATGCTCGCGTGTTCGCGCTTCACAGGAGGATTGGATGGCTATCGTTGCAGTGTTCGAGGGGCCCTCATTCACACGGGCGAATTACGAGGAATCCGTCAAGCGAGTCACTGGAGGCAAGGCACGAGTCGAGTCGCCCACGGATTGGCCGGTGGCGGGACTGCTGTGTCACATAGCGGGGCAAGGCAAGAACGGTTTCCGGGTGGTAGACGTCTGGGAGTCGGCGGAGGCGTTCAGGAAGTTCGGGGAAACGCTGGTTCCCATCCTGAAGTCGCTCGGAATCGAGGGCGAGCCGGAGGTGTACGAGGCGCACACGTTCGTGTCAGCCTAGCAACACGCGACGGGCGGCGGTGCTTCTCAGCCTCTCGCCGACCAGGTTTGTGGACTACCAATTGCACAGACCACGGTCGGGGAGGAATTTTGTCCGACGACGAACCCGACCATGAGCGCGTCCGCGCTCTTATCGTGGAGTTCGACAAAGTTCAGCAGGAATCGGAGCGGATTCGGGAAAGGATCGCCAGGGTCCGAAGACGGCGTCCGGAGTTTCCCGATGAGCGGAAAGCATCTGATCTGGACGTGGACCCGCGCGATCCGCCCAGAAAAGCATCGACGCTGACGTCAGCGCGACGAGGGCTGATACTCGTGCTGGGGGGCGAGCTCGCTCAATAGCCGGTCCAAGTCGATCGGTTTGACGACGTGGTCATCGAAGCCAGCCTCGGCGGCTGGCGGTGATGTCGTCAGTCGACCCATACCCGGTGAAGGCGATGCGGACTCCCGGACGAATCCAACACGCTCAATCACACCGCGGCGACCTCGGCCTCTCGCGCCAGACCGAGTTCCTTGCGCACGCGCTCCTCAACAATCTGCCGGATGTCGGGGTTCTCTTTGAGAAACTGCTTCGCGTTCTCGCGTCCCTGTCCAAGCCGCTCGCCGGCATACGCGAACCAGGCGCCGCTTTTTTCGATGATGCGCTTCTCGACCGCGAGATCCAGCAGGTCGCCTTCGCGCGAGATGCCTTCGCCGTACATGATGTCGAATTCAGCCTCGCGGAACGGCGGGGCGAGCTTGTTCTTGACGATCTTGACGCGCGTGCGGCCACCGATGACCTGATCGCCGTCCTTGATGCTGGCAATGCGGCGAATATCGACCCGAACCGACGCATAAAACTTGAGGGCGCGGCCTCCCGTGGTCGTTTCGGGATTACCGAACATGACGCCGATTTTTTCGCGCAGCTGGTTGATGAAAACCAGCGTTGTTTTCGACTTCGACACGACGCCGGTGAGCTTGCGCAGCGCCTGTGACATGAGGCGCGCCTGGAGACCCATCTGCGCTTCGCCCATCTCGCCGTCGATTTCAGCTTTCGGAACCAGCGCGGCCACCGAATCGACGACGACGACGTCGACACCGCCCGACCGAATGAGCACCTCGACAATCTCGAGCGCCTGTTCGCCGTGATCCGGCTGCGACACGAGGAGGTTTTCCACATCCACGCCAAGTTTCTGTGCGTACTGTGCGTCGAGCGCGTGCTCCGCATCGATGAACGCCGCCATCCCGCCCGCTTTCTGTGCCTCGGCAATCACCTGCAGCGCCAGCGTGGTTTTGCCAGACGACTCGGGGCCGTAGATTTCCACGACCCGTCCGCGCGGCATGCCGCCAATCCCAAGGGCATAGTCGATGCTGATGGCGCCGGTTGGAATGACATCGACTGGACCGATGGCGCCCCGCTGTCCCAGGCGCATGATCGACCCTTTGCCGAACTGCTTCTCGATCTGGCCGACAGCAATGTCGAGCGCCTTGTTGCGTTCCTTCTGATCGTCGAATGGCACGGTGTGCTCCTTGGGAAGATGTTGGCCTGGGCGTGTGACAGGGGAGGTCACGGCCGGGGTTGATCCTAGGAGCGTGCCGCACGAAAGTCAAGCGAAAATCTGTGCACGTGCAGCTAAATCATGTAGTAAAGTCAATGACTTACAGCGTTCTGGACTTTCGCCCCACGATTGACGATGCGGCAAGATTTGCCGCGTGGAACGGGTGAGAACCGGGCAGGTTTTGCGTGCGGGCTACCTCTCATTCAATTCGTTCGACCGCCACGGCGACGCCGTTTCCGCCGCCGAGGCAAAGCGTCGCGATTCCTCGCCGCAGGTTTCGCTGCTTCAGCGCATAGAGCAGCGTCGTCAGAATGCGTGCACCGCTGGCGCCGATCGGATGACCGAGCGCCACCGCGCCGCCGTTGACGTTCACCTTCGCCGGGTCAATCCCCAGCTCCGTCAACACAGCGACCGCCTGAACTGAGAACGCTTCGTTCAACTCGAATAGATCGACGTCTTCGATCCGCCAGCCCACCTTCTTCAGCACCCGGCGCACGGCCTCGACGGGCGTCATCAGCAGGTATTTTGGTGGCAGTCCGCTCGTAGCCTGACCGACGATCCGCGCCATCGGCGGCAGCTTGAGTTCAGCGGCGCGGCTCGCAGACATGACGACCAGGGCGGCGGCGCCGTCGTTAACGGGTGGGGCGTTGCCAGCGGTCACTGTGCCGTCCTTCTGGAAGGCCGGTCGCAGTGCGCCCAGTGCCGCGACGGTCGTGTCCGCGCGTACCGATTCGTCCCGGTCGATGACGACCGCGTCACCTTTCTTTTGCGGAACCACCACCGGCAGCATCTCGGCCTTGAAACGGCCCGCGGTCTGCGCAGCGGCCGCCTTGCAGTGGCTCTGTACCGCAAACTCGTCCTGCGCGGCACGTCCGATGTGATATTCGGCGGCGATCACTTCACCTGCCGTGCCCATATGGCACTGCTCGAATGAGCACCAGAGACCGTCCACGATCATCGAGTCGAGAATCTCGTGACTGCCCATCTTCATCCCGTCGCGGGCACCTGCGAGCAGGAAAGGGGTGTTGCTCATCGACTCCATGCCGCCAGCCACTGCGATGTCGATGTCACCGGTAGCGATCCCCTGAGCGGCAAGCATCACCGCCTTTAGTCCCGATCCGCACACTTTGTTGATCGTCAGCGCAGCGACGTGGTCGGCGAGACCACCGCGCAGGGCAGCCTGACGCGCCGGCGCCTGACCGAGGCCAGCCGACACGACATTGCCCATGATGCACTCGTCAACGCTTGCCGGGTCGATTCCCGCACGGGCCACCGCTTCGCGGACGACCAAAGCGCCGAGCTCCGTGGCCGAGAAGCTCTTGAGTCCGCCCAGGAATTTCCCAGTTGGGGTGCGTACGGCAGAAACAATGACGGCGTCCTGCATGTACTCGATTGTACGAGGGAGGCAGCAATCGGCGATTTTTCGACAGGACGCGCCCTATGGTATGGGAAGCTGAATCTTGCGGACCGCGTGATCACCGAGCAGCGCCGCCAGCCGCTTTCGGATAAGCGGCATAGATCTCTCGATCTCTTGCTGCCATGCGGCGTCCTTGGCAGAGACGTACAGCACGTTGTCGCGCAAATCGATCGTCGTGGCACGATCGACGGCGGGCCCCACCGCGACACGCCAGGCAAACGCAACCTTGTCGCGTGTGAGCGGCATCCTGCGCAGGACAGCTTCAAGCGCCCCGGGTATGACCTGCTGAACGGGAATCACGCCGCGAGGATAGCATTGAGCGGTGCGGTTGATACTCGCCTCTGCTTCGCCCCGAAGGGCGGAGCTGCTGCGTGCGGCGGGCATCCAGTTCGATGTTCTGCCCGCCGACATCGATGAGTCAGTGCTTCCGGGCGAGTCCGCCGAACACCATGTAAGGCGTCTTGCCGAGGCAAAGGCCTGCGCGGTGTTGCCGCGTGCTGGCGGCAGGCCGGTGCTGTCTGCCGATACCGTTGTGGTTGTCGACGGCGAGATCCTCGGCAAGCCGGCCGACGACGGCGACGCGCGGCGCATGCTGCGGCTGCTCTCCGGCCGCTCGCACGAGGTGATGACGGGGATCTGCCTGCTGCGTCATGAAGGGGAAAGGGGGAAGCAGTCCTCTGAGGTTGCGGTCACTACGGTCGAGTTTGCGTCGCTCACCGACGCCGAAATCAATTGGTATGTCGCCAGCGGCGAACCCCATGACAAGGCCGGCGCCTATGCCATTCAGGGCCTCGCGTCCCGATTTGTGACCCGCATCGACGGGTCGCTATTCGAACGTGGTTGGCCTGCCGGTTGCGGTCGTGTACCGCGTGTGCACGGAGGCGGGATTGCTGATATCCTGAATGGCGCCGTAATCAGCGCATACGCGCAGGCTTAAGTCTGCGCGCTACGGAGTCCTCGTAGCGCGGTGGCTTTTAGCCGCCGCGGCCTATTTCTATGAGCCACAAAGCCACAAAAATCGGCCTGACGAGCCTGGTCCTCGCGCTGGCATTTGGAGGCCTGCTGTATTCCACGCTCGGCGAGAGCGCCCAGTACTACAAGCACGTGAACGAGGTGATGGCCCAGCCGGACGCCTGGTACGGCAAGCCGCTTCAGGTACACGGCTACGCGCGCGACATCCGCCGGAAGCGCGACTCGCTGGAATACAGCTTCGAGCTCCAGCGCGAAGGGCAGGTCATGCGCGCCACTTACACCGGGATCACTCCCGACACGTTCGTGAACGACTCCGAGGTCGTGCTGCAGGGGACGCTGACGCCGGATGGCTTTCACGCGACCAGCATGACGGCGAAATGCCCGTCGAAGTACGAGCCGGGGGCAGTCGGCGCAACGGGAACCACAGGACCGACCGCGAACTGAGGGAGGGCTGATGGCATCCCTCGGGTACTACCTTCTTCTTGCAGCATTTGTCGTCTGCGCGTACGCGCTCGCGGCGTCGGTCGCCGGCGCGCGCCGGCGATCGCGTGCGTCTCATCGAAAGCGGCATCGGCGCCTTCTACCTCGTGGCCGCTATCATGTCGGCCGTCTCGGCCGTCATCGTCTACGCCTTCGTCTCAGGCGATTACTCCATTAAGTACGTCGCGCGGTATTCCGATTCCGTTCAGCCACTCTTCTACAAGATCACGTCCTACTGGGGTGGCCTCGACGGCTCGATCATGTTCTGGGTGTTCCTGCTGTCGATCTTCGGCTCGACGGCGGTCTATGTGAACAGGGAGCGCCACCGGGAGCTCATTCCCTATGTGGTGGCAGTCATCTCGGTCGTCGAGATGTTCTTCCTGTTCCTGATGGTCGTCCACAACAACCCGTTCCAGACTTACCTGACGGAAAGCCCCACCGAAGGGCAGGGCCTGAACCCGTTGCTGCAGAACTTCTACATGGTGATTCATCCGCCCACCATGTACACGGGGTTCGTCGGGCTGACGATCCCGTTTGCCTTCGGATTGGCGGCACTCATCACAGGCTTTCTCGACGACTCGTGGCTGCGTGCGGTACGCCGCTGGACGATGATCTCGTGGCTCTTCCTCTCGGTTGGACTCGGCCTCGGCATGATCTGGGCGTACGAAGAGCTGGGGTGGGGAGGCTACTGGGGTTGGGATCCGGTCGAAAACGCCGGACTGCTTCCGTGGTTCACGGCCACCGCGTTTCTGCACTCCGTCATGGTGCAGGAGCGGCGCGGCATGCTGCGCGTCTGGAACGTGACGCTCGTCATCCTGACGTTCTTCCTCACGATCTTCGGTACGTTCATGACGCGGTCTGGTGTCGTGCAGTCGGTGCACGCCTTTGGAGAGGACCCCGAGCTCGCGCGGCTGTTCACCATCTTCATGATCGGCGATTCTGGTGGTCAGCTTCGGGTTTGTGATTTACCGGCTGCCGCTCCTGCGCGTCACGCAACGAGCTGGACTCGTGGGTATCGCGCGAAGCGGCGTTCCTGGCAAACAACTGGATCCTGCTCTTCTCGGCGTTCTTCGTGCTGTTCGCGACGATGTTCCCGACGCTCAGCGAAGCGTCACCGGTGAACGTCTCACCGTCGGCCCGCCGTTCTTCAACAAGTGGATGCTGCCGGTCGGGCTCGTGCTCCTCTGCTCACGGGCACAGGCCCGCTGCTCGCGTGGCGCAAGTCGACGCTGGTAAACCTCAAGCGATCAGTTCCTTATTCCCATTGCGTCGGCGGTCGTCGTGGGCGGTGCGGTTGTCGCACTCGGTGTCCGCGTGTGGACATCGGGAATCTGTTTCGCACTGTGCGGCTTCGTGATCGGCACGATCACACAGGAATTCTGGCGCGGCGCACGCGTCAGACAGAACGCCACCGGAACGGACCTGTTCACAGCACTGATCGGGCTCGTCGGGCGCAACAAGCGCAGCTACGGTGGCTATATCGTGCACGTCGCGATCGTGCTGATGTTCCTCGGCTTCGCCGGTGAGGGCTTCAAGCAGGATGAGCAGGTGCTGCTGAAGCCTGGACAGCAGGCACAGGTTGGTGATTTCACCATCCGCCTGGACGCGGTCAGAGTGACCGACGACGGCCAGAAGCAGATGATCACTGGGCACACCACGATCTTCCGCGACGGACAGGAAATCGCCCGGATGTATCCGGCCAAGTGGTATTTCCGGAAGCACGAAGATCAGCCGACCACGGAAGTCGCGATCCGGCGATCGTTCTCTGAGGATCTCTATCTCGTGATGCCTGCGTTCAGCCTCCAGGAACAGAGCGCGAGCATGGAGATCGTCGTGAACCCGCTGGTCAACTGGGTGTGGGTCGGGTTCGGGTTCCTCGCGCTCGGCACCTTCATCGCCCTGCTGCCGGAGGCGGCGTTCTCGTTCGCGCTCGCGAAGATCCCGGCGAACGCGGTACGACCCCGCTGCTGCTCCTGGCGCTCGTGCTCTGGCCGGCCGCAGTGATCGCGCAGAGCGGTCAGCAGCAAGCGGTCAAACAGTGTCACCCACCGAGCGCAGTGCGCTGCACCGACGCCTCGAGAGCGACATCATGTGCACCTGCGGGTGCGGCGCACCCATGGGCAGCTGCCAGATGCGTCCCAATTGCGGCCACTACGACTCGCAGGCGGCGCGGCTGAACGCGTTTCTGGCCGAAGGCAAGGACTACGACGAGGTCCGCGAGGCGTTCGCGGCGGAGTTCGGCAGCCAGGCGATTCTCGCCGCCCCAATCGATCGCGGATTCAACCGGCTCGCGTGGCTGGTTCCGTACATCGTCGCCGCCGCTGCGCTCGTCGGCATCGTCGTCACTGCACGCCGCTGGTCGAATCGGGCCGTTCCGGCGGTTGCCGGGGACACCGGTCTCGATCCGGCGCTCAGCGCCCGTCTCGACGATGAGCTCAGCAACCTCGACTGATTCCCTTCAACCCTGGCAGCTGTTTACGCTGGCCGGCCTGATCGGCGCCACGGTCGTCGTCTTCGTGTCGCGCGGGCAGACGCCCGCCGGCATCATCCTTCTGAGTCTGACCATCTTTGCCGCGGCAGTCGTCGGTCTTGCGGCGTGGCGAACGTTTGCGCCGCTGTCGAGCGATGAGGATGGCTCCGGCCCTCAGATCCTTGGAGGACGAACGCGGGCGGCGGTCGAGCGCGAAAAGACACTGGTACTGAGATCAATCAAGGAGATGGAGTTCGATCGCGCCATGGGCAAAGTGTCGGAGAAGGACTTTGCCGAGATGAGCGGCCGGCTGCGTGTGCGCGCGGCTGGACTGATTCGGCAGCTCGACGTCGGAGCGGTGTATCGTGAAGAGATCGAGAAGGAGATTGCACGTCGCGTGAAGCCTTCTCACTCTGAATCCTCCCGGGTGGCTTCAAAGGAGGCGACGGCTCGCACCGCCTCGGGTGTATGTGCCGCGTGCGCAACGGCCAACGACGCTGACGCGCGGTTCTGCAAGCATTGCGGCGCGAGTCTCGGGAGAACGGCATGACCAGAGGCTTTGGGCTTTGGGCTCTGGGCGTTGTGACTTGTGCCTTGTGCCTTGTGCCTTTGACAACGGCATTGGCGCAGATCAATATGCCCGACCCGTCGATCATTCACGGGAAGGCGTTGCCTGCTCCGGAATTGGCCGTAGGCACCGTGACCGTCCGAGTCGTCCGCGAGGCCATTGGGAACAACGTCACCGGACAAGACGTGCGTGTGACGATTAGCGGGACTGCCCGCACCGCACGCACCGACGACGCAGGGAAGAGCGGAGTTTACGGGCCTCACTGCCGGCGCGGAGGCTCGCGCCGAAACGACCGTGAACGGCGAGCAGCTTGTATCTGACCCGTTTGCAGTGCCCGCACAGGGAGGGCTCCGTGTCATTCTCGTTGCGGGACTCAAGGAAGCAGCCGCGCGCCGGGAAAAGGAAGATGCAGCCGCGGCTGCCGCCCCTCCGGTTCGCGGCAGCGTCGTCTTCGGCCCGAACTCCCGCGTCCTCATGGAATTCCGCGACGATACGTTGCAGGTCTTCTATGTGCTCGACATCCTCAACAACGCACGATCGCGCGTAGATCTCGGTGGGCCGCTCATCATTGATCTTCCTTCTGGCGCCGCCGGCGCCAACGTGCTCGAAGGCTCGTCGCCGAACGCAACGGTCAGCGGCGATCGCGTGACGATCACCGGTCCATTCGCGCCAGGCAACACGTCGGTGCAGGTGGCGTTTCAGCTCCCGTACGACCGTGCAAATCTCGCCGTACAGCAGACATGGCCTGCTGCGCTCGAACAGCTGACTGTGGCGATCGAAAAGGTCGGGGCGGTGTCGATGTCGTCGCCGCAATTTTCGACGGTAGGCGAGATAAATTCCGAAACGGGTACGCCGTTTCTGCTGGCAAGTGGTCCCGCGCTCGCGGCGGGTGCCACGCTCAACGTGCAACTGACGGATCTTCCGGTGCACCCAACAACGCCGCGTTACGTTACGCTCGGTCTCGCCGTTGCAATCATCGGTATCGGCGCGTGGTTCGCCTTCGGCTACCGCTACGCCCAAACCGGCGAAACGCGCCGCCGCTTGATACAGCGCCGCGAAAAACTGCTCAGTGAGCTGGCGACGCTACGGCAACGCGCGGGCGACGGTTCGGCCTCTCGCGACACTACGGGAAGACACTCGCCATCTGACGATGCTCGGCGCCAGCGGCTGGTCGCCGAACTCGAACAGATCTACGGTCAGCTCGACGATGTGGGCAGCGGTCCGCAGGGAGGCGGTAAGGACGTCGCCGCGTGACGCCTCCGGAGGCTGAATTCGACGAGCTGACAGCTGAAGACGTCTCCCGTCATTTTGGACGGCGACGAGCAGTGTCTCATGTCTCCTTCCGTGCCGACCGCGGCGCGATCCTAGGGTTGCTTGGGCCCAACGGGGCAGGCAAATCCACGATGTTGGCGCTGCTCGGCACGCTGCTGCGCCCAAGCACCGGCAGAATTCTCTACGGAAAGTACGACGCGTCGCACCATGGCGCGAGCTTGCGTGCGTCGATCGGCGTGCTGGGCCACGACCTGTTCCTATATCCAGAGCTCACTGCGCGTGAGAATCTCGAGTTCTTTGCAGGGTTGTACGCGGTACGCGACCGCCGCGGGGCAGCGGCTGCGGCGCTCGAGCATGCAGGGCTTGCCGACAGGGCAGACGAGGCGGTGACCTCGTTCTCACGGGGGATGAGACAGCGGCTGGGACTCGAGCGTGCGCTGATTCACCGACCGCGCCTGCTTCTGCTCGATGAGCCGTTCACGGGTCTTGACGACGCGTCGGCGGCTGCACTCGGCCGGCGGCTCGGTGCGCTGCGAGACCAGGGCACCATCATCATCCTGGCGACTCACGATCTCGATCTCGCAGAACCGCTCCTCAACCGGGCGATCTTTCTGCGCGACGGGCGCCTCGTTGACGCGGTAGAGCGGCCCGAAGCGCTTCGTGCGGTCTATCGCGAGGTCATGTCACGGACGACCGCCGTATCCGACCTCGCCGGATCGCCGCGAAGACGCGAGGCTGGCGGCCGGACTGACGAACCGTAATGTTTGCGCGCATTGTGTGGCTCGTGCTCCGCAAGGACTTTACGGTGGAAGTCCGCAGTCTGGAGATCGCGTACACGACGCTCTTCTTCGCGATCTCGTGCGTGCTCGTCTTCGCATTCGCGCTTGTGCAGGAGGGCAGGGCGCCCGAGGGAGGCGCCGCCGGCATCCTCTGGATTGCGATCGCCTTTGCGGGCACTCTGGCACTGGCCCGGACCTTCGAGCGCGAGCGCCAATCCGAAACCCTTCGGGCGCTGCTTCTGGCGCCGGCGGCCCGTCCCGCGGTGTACCTCGGCAAGCTGCTCGGTATCGTGGCGCTGCTCCTGGCGGCCGAAATTCTGCTCGTGCCGCTGGTGACACTTCTGTTCCAGGCGCCACTTCTCGAGCATCCCGCGTGGCTGGCGCTGATCCTGGTGGCCGGAACCATTGGCTTCGCCGCCGTCGGCACGCTGTTCGCCGCAATGCTGGTACGCGTGAGAAGCCGGGACGTCCTCCTGCCCGTGCTGTTGTATCCGATTACTGTTCCGGTCATCATTGCCGGTGTTCGTGCCACGGCGGCGCTTCTCGAGTCACAGCCAGACACAGGCATCATCGGGTTCTGGCTGGCGCTGCTCGCGTGCTTCGACGTGGTTTTCGTCACGCTCGCGCTCTGGACATTCGAGCCGTTGATGACCGATTAACTTAAGGCAAAAGTCAAGAGTCAAACGTCAAGGGTACTTATGAACTTACTTTTGACTCTTCACTTTTGACTTTTGACTTGTGAGTTTCTTATGCCCAAATGGTTCACCCCCGCCGTCGTAATCTGCGGCTTGATGTTCGCTGCAGCGCCGATCCTGATTGCTGAAGCCCCTTACGAATCGACGATGGGCCTCGTGCAGAAGATCTTCTATGTGCACCTCCCGTCAGCCTGGATGTTCCTTCTGGCGGCAATTACGTGCGGTGTTGCGAGCGTGCGGTATCTGTTCGGCGGCAACCCGCGCCATGACAGGATCGCGTGGTCGGCGGCGGAGCTTGCGGTGCTGTTCGGCGCGATTACGCTTGTGACCGGGCCGCTCTGGGCACGAAAAGCGTGGGGGACGTGGTGGCAGTGGGATGTGCGGCTGACCTCGAGTCTCATGGGCTGGATGGTGGCGGTCGCGTACCTGCTGCTGCGGAAATATGGCGGACCGGGATCGGACAAGCTGGCAGCCGGCCTTGCTCTCTTCGGAATGGCCAACGTGCCGTTCGTGTACATCTCGGTGAATTACTGGCGCACGATTCACCCCACCACCAACGTCGTCCCGACGCTGCCTACGTCCTTCGGTGTGCCGCTCTGGTTCAGCGCTGTGACGTTTCTGCTCCTGTTCGTGTTATTGCTGCGAATGCGGATACGGCTCGAAGAGCAACGAACCAGGCTCGACGCCCTGTATCTCGCGATGGATGAGCATCGATGACGTCTCTGCGAACTTGTCTTGTCGTGCTGTTGCTGATCCCGGCCGCGTTCGATTTGCCCGCGAGTGCTCAACAGCCGCCGCCGCAGCAGCAGGATGAATTCATCCCCATCGAGAAGCTGCCGCCTCAGGACCAGCTTCCCGCGGCGCCGCTGCTGGTGGCGGCATACTCGTTTGTCGCGCTGGCCTTGTTTGCGTACGTCGTATCGGTCGCGCGGCGGCTCGGAAGCGTGCAGCAGGAACTCAACCGGCTGGAGTCGGAGATGAAGCGCAGCGGACGGACCTGATGCCCACGGCCGCCCATTTCATCTACATCCCGGCGGTCCTAATTCTCGGGATTGTGATTGGGTGGATCCTCGGATCGCGCGCAGCAGCGGACGCGTATGCAGCGCAGCTGCGGAAGATCACGGCCAAATCGGACAAGACATACCTGAAACCGAAAGCCTAGCCCAACGCCGAAAGCCGGGCGACCTACCGTCCCACCGACAGCCGCTTCGCCAGGACATCCGGCAACCCCGCCTTGATGATCTTCATCTGTGCGCTTGTGACGTCGTACCCGATTCGCATTGTGACCACCGTGCGAGCGTCGGTATCGACGATGCCATATCCGGCGCGTGGGTCGCCGTCTCGCGGCTGGCCGATGGCGCCGCAATTCACCAGATAGTGCACATGGTCCTCGATAGTGAGGGTGTGCGACGCACCTCTTGGCGGGCCAATCAATTCAATCAGCGCACGGCCCGGCGAGACACCGTTCGGCTCAGACGCCTCGCCTGAAAGACGGAATATCGATGGAATGTGGGTGTGCCCGAACAGGCACAACGGGCGGCGTGTCGCTCGAATCGAACGCAACGCGTCGAGGTCATCGAAGACATACATATCTTCGTCGAACGGCGAGCCGTGGCAGATTTCAACTGTGTCGTCGATCACGACAGGGCCTTGCGGCAACGCCGCGAGCCAGGCGCGGTTCTCGGTGGTAAGCGCGGCGCTCGTCCACTCAACCGCTTCCCGTGCGATCTGGTTGAACCCCTCCACGCCTTCGAGCCCCGCCGCTACCTTGTCGTGGTTCCCACGAATGACGACTGCGCGCTGTAAACGACGCACGCAGTCGATCACCGCATTCGGGTCTGCACCGTAGCCGACAAGATCGCCCAGGACGAGCGTCGAATCATACGCGCCCGCCGCGGCCAGCGTCGCCTCGAGCGCCTCGAGGTTCGCGTGGATGTCGCTCAGAACCAGATAACGCACCTAATATCCGATCCACTCGAGCAGCCGCTCGACGACTTCGGCCGCCGGCCTCGATGCATCGATTCGAACATGTGCATCGCAATAGGCCGCGCGGCGTCTCAGATAGAGCTGTTCGAGCTGCGTAAGATCGGCGGCGAGCGGGCGCCGACCGTCCCGTGGAACTCGATCGATCACGCAGCTCAGCGGGATATCGAGCCACGCGACCGCGCCGTCGGCGAGCATGACCGCTCGATTGTCCGGCTCAACGAACGTGCCGCCCCCGGCCGCGACGACCACACTGCGCTCGGGAAGCAGCTCGTGCAGGACCTGCCGTCTCGATGGTGCGAAAGTACGCTTCGCCGTCGTGCGTGAAGATCGTGGCCACCGATCGGTGTTCACGCGTCTCGATCCGAGTGTCGATGTCCTCGGCGCGCCATCCAATCCGGCGACCGAGGGCTGCAGCGGTCGTCGATTTGCCGGCGCCCATGAAACCGACGAGATACAGCTTGTCGGCCTTCACACCCGAAGCGACTCGAGGACTGAGAAGAACTCGGGATATGAGACCGCAGCGGCGCCGGCGCCGTGAATGGTGGTCGGGCCGGACGCGCCCAGCGCCGCGACGGCGAACGCCATCGCGAGGCGGTGATCCTCGTGCGCGTCCACAGCGCCGCCTCGCAGCCGCCGGCTGCCGCGCACCTCGAACCCGTCCGGCTGCTCGTCGATGTCGGCGCCCATGCGCCGGAACCCCTCGGCAAGCGCGGAAATCCGATCGCTCTCCTTGACACGCAGCTCCTGCGCACCGGTCACGGTCAACTCGCCGCCATGGGTCGCGAGAGCACCGAGTACGGGCAGCTCGTCGATGACACCCGGCACCTCGTCGGGGGATATGGTGATTCCCCAGAGCTGACCGTGACGAACCGTAACGGTGCCGATGGGTTCGTCTGCCTCGTCCATTCCAGACGACTCGATATCAACCCGCGCGCCGATACGCCGGAGCACGTCGATGACCCCCGTGCGGGTGGGGTTCAGCCCAACCTCCACGACGGTCACCTCGGAACCGGCAAGCGCCGAAGCCGCAACCAGCCAGAACGCGGCCGACGAAATATCGCCCGGCACGGTCAAGACGTCCGGCCGACCAGCCGCTGGCCACCAGCGAGCGAAACAGATCCGATCAACGCACGAGACGGTCGCACCGAACAATCGCAGCGCCCGCTCCGTGTGGTCTCGCGTGCTGACGGGCTCACGGACACGAGTAACACCGTCGGCGTGCAGACCGGCGAGCAGCACTGAGCTTTTGACCTGTGCACTCGGGACGTCAGGCGTGAAGTCGATGGCGGAGAGCTTTGCCGTGCCTTCGATTGTCAGCGGTGGACGTCCGTCCTCCGACCGGATGCGCGCGCCCATTCGCTCGAGCGGCACGATGATCCGGCGCATCGGACGCCGGCGCAAGGAGTCATCTCCGGTAATGGATGTCGCGAATGGCTGAGCGGCGACGATTCCCGACAGCATCCGGATTGTGCTCCCGGAATTGCCGGCGTCCAGCGGACCGCTCGGGCGCTGGAGCCCACGCAGACCGCGTCCCTCGATCTCGATATCGAGACCTTCGCCCGCACCCTGCCCAACCTGACGTATTCCAACACCAAGCCCGCGGAGGCACCGAAGCGTTGACTCGCAGTCACCGCCGGTGGAGTAGCCGCGAATGCGTGACGTCCCTTCGGCAATCGAGGCGAGCAGCGCGTACCGATGCGAGATCGATTTGTCGCCGGGCGGACGGACGCGACCGCGCACGCTCGCGGCGGGGTGGACCATGACGGCGTCCATCGACACCAGACGACTATAACAACTCCCAACTGGCAACGGTTAGTTGGGCTTCCCGCCAAGTCGTTCGGTCTCTGGTCTCTAGTCTTTGGTCTCCAGTCTTTGGGGCCGTGGTCTTTGGTTTTCGGCTTCCGCTATAATCGCGGTAGAGCAGATGATTCGCGGCGCGACCATCCGTCTCGACCTCCCCAGCAGCTTTGACATACTCGACCTGGTCCAGCTTGTCAGCGATGACATCGGGCGCCGGGTCCGTCTGGACGACGACGCGCTTCACTCGATGGGCGTGGCCGTCCGCGAGTCCGTCATCAACGCCGTGAAGCATGGCAACGGCAATGACAGCCGCAAGCGCGTGCATGTCGAGTTCACGGAACTGAATGAACACGACGGCGGCGGCGGTGTCTTCATCTGCGTACGTGACGAAGGCCCCGGCTTCGACCCCTCGACGCTGCCCGACTGCCTCGCACCGGAGAACCTGCTCAAATGCAGTGGCCGCGGGATCTTCCTGATCCGCAGCTTCATGGACGAGTTCGTGCTGCAGCGCGCGCCCGAGGGCGGCATGGAGCTGCGAATGGTGAAGCGACTCCAACACCAGCGAGCGTAACGCCGCACTCTTGCCAGACCCCGTCTTCCTCGCCACAGCTGTAGAAATCGTTCTCCGCGCCGGTGCCATTCAGCTCGAGCGGCGCGAATCCGGTTTTCACGTCGCCAAGAAGGGCGAGATCGATCTGGTCACGGAAGTCGATCTCGAATGCGAACGTATGTGCCGCGAGGTCATCGCGGAGCGGTTCCCCGAACATGACGTCCTGGCGGAAGAACTGGGAGGTGGCTCGTCATCGCGGCCGCCGGCGCGGTGGCGGTGGGTCTTCGATCCACTCGATGGCACCACGAATTACGCTCACGGTCTTCCGATCTTCTGCGCGTCGCTCGGGCTCGAGATAGATGGCCACGCTGAAGTCGGCGCCATTTACGACCCGACGCGCCACGAGCTGTTTACCGCGGAGCGAGGGCATGGAGCGTATGTCAACGGACGGCCGCTGGGGGTTTCCGCGACCTCTCGATTGATCGATGCATTGCTCGTCACCGGCTTTCCGTACGACGTCCATCAACGAGCTGGCGATCTGGTCGCGCTCTTCGGCGCGTTCCTCGGCAGTGCACGCGCGGTACGTCGGCTCGGCTCCGCAGCGCTCGACTTGTGCTATGTCGCCGCAGGCCGATTCGACGGTTTCTGGGAGCAGCATTTGAAGCCATGGGATGTCGCCGCCGGCGCGCTGATCGTCACAGAAGCAGGCGGCCGTATCACCGGGATGGATGGATCGCCATTCGATCCGGCGGCTGCGCACCTCGTCGCATCCAACGGGCATGTTCACGAGGTCATGCTGACCGTCATCCGCGCGTATCGCGACGGCCGTGCTTGAAAGCGGACAACCGACTGAAAATCCAGCGGATCTATTAGCGATATTCGATGGCATCGGCCATGCACTGAACCCGCCGGCCCGGGACGCCGTACGACCGCGCGTCAGGGCAGCGGAGGCCATCGATGCACATACGACTGACGCTCCTGGTGCTTCTGGCGATTGGGGCGCTCACGATGAACGCACGGCCAGCGGCTGCGCAACAGACGCTGAACTTCTCGTTGGGCTACTTCACCGTGCGTGGCGAAGACGCGCGCGTCGACGGCGACGTATTGAATGCCAACCGCGGTATCTTCGTCTTCGACATCGATGATTTCAACGGCGCGACCGTTGGCGGCGAGTGGCTCGTTCCGCTCGGCGAGTACTTCGAGGCGGGCGCCGGCGTGAGTTTTTCCCGCCGCACGGTGCCGTCCGTCTACGCAGACTTTGTCGACGTGGACGGATCCGAGATTGAGCAGGACTTTCGGCTCCGGCTGCTTCCCGTGGCATTCACCGTTCGCGTACTGCCGCTGCGACAGACCTCGCCGGTGCAGCCGTACTTCGGCGGAGGCCTCGCCCTGATCGCATGGCGCTACAGCGAAAGTGGCGACTTCGTCGACTTCCAGCGCCAGAACGCAATCTTTCCTGGGCGTTTCGTCGCGTCGGGGACCGAGCCAGGACCTGTCCTGCTCGGCGGTATCCGGTTCGCCGGCGACAGTGTCAGCGGCGGGTTCGAGGTTCGGTATCTCAATGGCGACGCCGGTCTGGACCGACCATTTTCGATTCTGCAGACAGACCCACGCATCGATCTCGGCGGCTGGACGTACGCGGGTACCTTCGGCTGGAGGTTTGGGAGGTAGAGAGACTTTGTAAGTCAAAGGTCAAAAGGCAAAGGTCAAAGGTACTTGTGAACTTACTTTTGACTTTTGACTCTTCACCTTTGACTTGCTCGTTTGTACAAGGCGACTCCACCTCCGTCGCAGATGCGCGTCATGCCCTGCGCGAACGTGACGTCCTGCCGAATCCGCCGAGCAAGGATGTCGCCCCCTTCAGACTGTTCCTCCACCAGCATCCAGCCTGCGTGAAAGCGAGGACCCGTCTGCATCGCGAATTGCCATATGACGCCGTTCCCTTCGTGCACGAAGTCGGCTACGGTGAATCCTTCGCGTGACAGCTCCTGCATGTAGTGGGCGAGCGACCCCATGCTGGCGAAGATTTTCTCGCCGCGGTATCCAGCCGAGAGACACGACGTCACATGATGCCGCGCCTCGCTGGCGGAGCGATCCCACAGCGACTCGGCCAGCATGGGCGCCCCCCTCCACCACGGCGGCGATTGCAGCATCGTGATACCCACGAGGAGACTCGCCACGATCACCTGCGCGCGCCGGCGCAGGCACCCGACCGCCATGCCGCTGAGGACGGCGCAGGCCGCCGCTGCCGGAATCATGTAGCGAATCCGAAACGGATGACCCTCGTAGAATGCGTAGACCGGCAGCGTTGCAAATGCGACGAGCGTGAGGGGAATCAGAAGCGGCGCGTTCGTTCGGGTGCTCGAGGCTTTGACAATCAGAAGTGCAACTCCGACCAACGCCACGAGCTCGGATGCCCGTGTGCCAAGCCGGTGGGTGCCCCACCAGACGGCCAGCAGGCTTTTCGTGAGCTGTCCGTCGTAGTTCACGTCCGACTCATAGAACCCGCTGGCGACAAACCACATCCCGGTGGTGATGCGGCTGATCAGCAGGAACAGGAAAACCGCCGCCGCCGGCCACAGCGCGAGTCGCCACGCTCGGCCAACGACTGCAGTCCGTGACGCGCCGCTCCGGTAACACGCGTACAAGGACACCGGCAGTGCAACGGCAATCACCGGCCAGGCTTCATAGCGCGTCCACGCCGCCGCGAACAGGGCCATGCCCAACGGCGCCGGCACGTCATCGCGATTCGCGACCACCCATTCCGCAAGCCACAGCAGCGCCAGAAACGTGATCGCCAGCAGCAGCGGCTCGGTCATCGGTGTTGCGTGGAGATACAGCAGATTCGGATTGAGCATCAGCAAGGCTGCCGAAACACATGCGGCCAGGCGCGAGCCCGTGGCGAGCGTCACATGGCGCGATGCAGCGTAGATGAGGATGCCGAAGCACACGATCGACAGTACCGAGGCGAACGCGCCGGTCCGGTACAGCGCATCGATTTGTGTTGGAAGTGCGTTCAGTAGATGAGGCAGCGGGAGCCACACGCCGCCGATCTGCTGCCACCCGGGTGTGATGTTGTCGATGATCCGCCGCGCCACCACGAGATGCGCCTTCGCGTCGTAATGACTGAGGACGAGGTCAGCGCGCCACAGGGCAATCCAGTTGATAGTCGCGCCGACCATCGCGGCGGCGGCGAGAAGTCGCTCGGTTCCAGCCGGCTGCCGGTCGGAGGAGAATATAATCACGAGCCTCTACGGTATCTGCGTTTACCTTCGGCGTGAAATCCTTCATTGACTGGATCTACGGGTTTGCGCTCGCCATCGGCGGGCCCGGCCTCTTTACGATCGCCTTTCTCGATTCGTCGTTCATCTCGCTGCCGCAAATCAACGACATTCTCGTCGTGCTGATGGTGACTGGGCACAAAGCCCGGATGCCGTATTACGCAGCGATGGCGACCCTTGGCTCCGTTGCGGGCTGTTGGGTGATCTACTCGCTCGCGAAAAAGGGAGGCGAAGCATTTCTCGGGCGGCGTCTCAGGCCGGGTCACGCCGAGCGTGCGCTCGCGCTGTACAAGCGCCATGGCCTCCTGGCGTTGATGGTGCCCGCACTGCTTCCCCCGCCAGCACCGTTCAAACTGTTCGTGCTGATGGCCGGGGTTGCCCGGGTCCGGCCGCTGCACTTCGTCGTGGCCATCGCGGTCGCGCGCGGTGTGCGGTACCTGATACTCGGCATGCTCGCGATTTGGTATGGCGATGCAGCGCTCGAATTGATGCGGACGCGCGGCCGTGACGTCGCCCTCGTGCTCGCCGGTCTCATCCTGCTCGGGGCGTTACTCTTGTGGTGGCGGAGCCGGCGGCGTACGTAGGGCGGGTCCTTTCGGACCCGCCGACGCTCTCGGACCCACCATCCCCGAACTCGCCGGATACAATCGCTAGACGTGCCCCCGGAAATCTCGATCGTCATCCCGCTCCGCGACGAGGAGACCAACGTCATCCCACTCCATCAGGAACTGTCCGGTGTGATGCGCAGGCTCAACCTCGCGTACGAAATCATTCTTGTCGACGATGGCAGCGAAGATCGCACCTTTGAGAGGCTGGTGGAGATCAATGCGCGCGATTCGTGCGTTCGCGTTATCAGGTTTACGCGGAACTTCGGTCAGTCCGCTGCATTCACCGCCGGTTTCAGCCACGCCCGGGGACGCTTCATCGTCACGCTCGATGGGGATCTGCAGAACGATCCCGCGGACATTCCGCGGCTGCTGCAAGTCGCGCGCGACCACGACATCGTGTGCGGCTGGCGGAAGGCCCGGAAGGACGCGTTTCTAACCCGGCACGTCCCGTCAGTCGTCGCGAACTGGTTGATCAGCATGGTCACAGGCGTTCGGCTCCATGACCAGGGCTGTTCTCTCAAGGTTTTGCGCGCAGGGGTGGCCAAACCGCTACGGCTCTCACCGGGCATGCATCGATACCTGCCGGCAATTGCAAGCCAGCTTGGAGGACGCGTAACGGAGGTGGTCGTCAATCATCGGCCGCGACGGTTCGGGCGCTCCAAGTACGGGCTGTCGCGAACGTTCGGCGTGGTGCGAGATATCCGTCGGTTGCCAGCGCTAATGCGCGAGGCGGTCGATCCGGACGGGCGATCCGCGTCGGCGGCGCTGTATGAAATACAGGAGACGCTCGGAAAAACAACGCCGTAGATCAATAGCTGCTGGACGCCGTGACCGGCGCTAGAATCAACCGTCGCAAACATGGATCAGACCAGGCGCGAATTTCTTGCCGTCACAGCGCACACCTGTGCGGCCGCCCTGGCATTTGGCGGCACGGCTGCCGCGCTGCAAGGACCGCCATTATCCGACGACCTCGCGTTCATGTCGCTGTCGCAGGCGAGCGAGCTGATACGTGCTCGGAAGGTCTCGCCGCTCGAGCTCACGCGCGCGTGTCTCGCACGCATCGAACGCTTCAATCCACGCCTCAACGCCTTCATCACCGTCACGGCGTCACAGGCACTTGCCGAGGCCAAGGCGGCCGAAACCGAGATCATGAAAGGGGTGTCGAGAGGTGCGTTACATGGAGTGCCAATCGCGCTCAAGGACCTGATCGACACAGCCGGCGTACGAACAACCGCCGCCAGCGCGATCTTCGCGGATCGAGTGCCGAAGGAAGATGCGGAGGTCGTACGACGGCTGAAGAGCGCTGGTGCCGTCATGCTCGGCAAGCTGAACATGCACGAGTTCGCCTACGGCGACAGCTCCGCGCCGAGCCATTTCGGCCCGGTTCGCAATCCGTGGAACACCGAACGCGTGCCGGGCGGCTCGTCTGGCGGATCGGCAGCCGCTGTAGCAGCCGGTCTTTGTTATGCGGCGCTCGGCTCCGACACCGGCGGTTCCATCCGCCAGCCGGCCGCATATTGCAGCATCGTGGGGCTCAAGCCAACCTACGGCCTCGTCAGCACACGCGGTGTTGTGCCACTATCGTGGTCTCTCGACCATATCGGGCCGATGTGTCGCACCGTTACCGACGCGGCGCTGACGCTGCAACCCCTTGCGGGGCACGATCCGCTCGACACGAACAGCGTCGCCGCAACGCCGCCAGAGTATGCGGCCTCGCTTCGGCAGAACGTGTCGTCGACACGCCTCGGCATTCCGCGCGCCGTCTTCTACGAAGGCCTGGATCCGGAGGTTGAGCAGGCAATCAGCGAGGCGCTGCGTGTGTTGCAGAAGTTGACGGCCTCGACACGTGACGTCGAGCTGCCCCGATACAACACCCTGTCTGTCGTCGGCGCTGAGGCATACACATTTCACGCACCGTACTTCACGAAGACGCCCGAGCGATATCAAGCGATGACGCGCCGACGACTCGAAGCGGGTTCGCGAGTAACCGCGGCAGCGTACATAGAGGGGCGTCGCGAGCTCGATCGCCTTCGCCACGCCGTCGTGTCGGTGTTCAGCACTGTGGATCTACTTGTCACGCCGACAACTCCGATATTGCCGGCCACAGTCACCGAGGCACTGAACGATCCTGGCACGCCCCCGCCCGGCGGCGTGGCCCCGTCATTGCGAAATACCCAGCCCTTCGACATCTATGGGCTGCCGTGTATCTCGGTACCGTGCGGGTTCAGCCGGAGCGGGCTACCGATCGGGCTGTCGATCAGCGGACCGCATCTCGGTGAACGTGAAGTGCTCGCGTTGGCGCATGCCTACGAACAGGCCACGGAGTGGCATAGGCGAAGGGCGCCAGTCTAGAAAGGAAGCATCAGGCTCAGTATCGCCGTCATGGCCGCGAGCTGGCCAATCCAGCACACAAAGTTCCACTTCAACAGATCAAATTTCATTGCGGCCATTTCAAGGCGCAATTTCGACATCTCTTCATGGAGCTTCCAATCGAACTTTGCGGACACTTCGGCGATCCGGCGGTCAAGTTGTTCCGTTCCGATTCGGTACGCTTCAGCACACATCATCACAACGCCGTCCGACGCAGCATCTCCGAGTTTCCCGCGCAAGGGCATAGGCACCAGGGTGAGGTAGACTCGTTGGAGATGTCCTACCGCAGTCCCCTCGAAGCACGGATTGCCAAGAAGACCACCAAGGCCATCGTTGATTTCAATCTGATCGCCGATGGGGATCGGGTGATGGTGGGGCTTGTCCGGCGGCAAAGACAGCTGGGCGCTCATGCAGACGCTCGACCTGCTGCGCCAGCGCGCGCCGATTGATTTCACGCTTGTCGCGGTGAACGTCGACTCGGGGTACAAGGACTTCAAGCACGATGTGATCGCCAGAACATGTGAGGAACACGGCTGGGATTACCGGATCGAGCACACCGCCATCGGCGATGTGATGGACGACCTTCTCGACGCCAACGCGACGCCCTGCTCGCTGTGCGCCAGGCTGCGTCGCGGTGTCTTGTACCGCATTGCCGATGAAGTCGGCGCCACGAAGATTGCCCTTGGCCACCATCTCGACGACTTCATCGAAACGCTGCTCCTGAACCTGTTCTTCGCAGGCGCACTCAAAGCCATGCCGGCCCGTCTTGTTTCCGACAATGGCGAACACGTCGTCATTCGTCCGTTGGTGTATGTGAGTGAGGACGAAGCTCGCGCCTACACGAAGCAATGCGGATTGCCGGTAATCGGCTGCTGTTGCCCGGCATGCGGGGATCTGAGCCTTCAGCGGCAGCGTGTAAAGCGGCTTATTCTCGACCTGGAGCGCGAACATCCCGGCGTCAAGCAGTCGATGTTGAAAGCACTGAGCAACGTCATGCCGCGGCACCTTCTCGATAGGCGCCTCAATCCCAGCGGCGAGCTGCGCGACAGCGTCGCAGTTCGCCTGGACGAGCCGACGCCTCAGCTCCTCCAGATCCATGGCCGCGCAGGCTGAAGCCTGCGCGCTACGGCCCGAACACAGTCCTGCTACGTGTAGAGCGCACGCTTCAGCGTGCGCGGATAGGCCGCCGTGCGTGCGGTAATTCAACGCGTAACCGAAGCACGTGTCCGTGTCGGCGATCGCATCGTCGGTGAGATTGGACGCGGACTCCTCGTGCTCCTTGGCATCGGGCGCGACGATGGCCCGGAACAACTGCGATACATCGCAGGCAAGATTCGGGACGCACGTGTGTTCGAGGGCGAAGACAACAAGCCAATGGACCGATCCGTTCTCGAGATCGGAGGCGCTGTGCTTTTAGTGTCGCAGTTCACGCTGTATGGCGACATGAGGCGGGGACGCCGGCCGTCCTTCGACGCTGCCGCGCCACCCGAACTGGCTCGCGCGCTGTATGAGGATCTCGTGAGAGAATTGCGCGCAGCGCCCCTGCCGGTGGCCACCGGCGAATTTCAGGCCATGATGCACGTCGAGTTAGTCAATGACGGCCCTGTGACCATTCTGCTCGACAGCGATAGACGATGAGGTCTCTGTGTCTCCGTGTTTCCGTGTCTCTGTGACCCGTCGGGGCGATACGCGCAAGCGCTGGATAGTGGCGGTTGTGGCCATCGTGGCGCTGATGTGGGCGCTGCCCGACCGTACATTCGCACAGCAACGTCCGCTCGTGACGGAGGACCCCGAAACGATAGGTGCGGGCCGAATTCTGCTCGAAGGTGGCCTTGACTACGCACACGATGCGGACTACCCGGCGTCCGGCCTCGAAGGAAACCTGCTGCGCGCGCTGGTCGTTGGAGTCAGTGTCGGTCTTAGCTCGATCGCGGAAGTGCAGATTGACGGAGGGTTTCACAATCGGCTCGACATCACGCGGCGATCGCCTCTGGCCCCGTTGGCCAGCATGGTGAACATCTCGGGGAATTCGACAACAAGCGTCGAAGATTTCGTCATCGGCACCAAGGTGCGCGTCGTGAGCGAGGGGGTGTCGCGCCCTGGCATTGGCGTACGATTCGCGACGAAGCTGCCCAATGCGTCCAACGAGAGCGGATTAGGTCTGGACACCACTGATTTCTTTTTCTCTCTACTCGTCGCCAAGACCATTCAATCCATCCGCGTCGTTGGCAATGGAGGCGTGGGCATTCTGGGCGATCCCACGCGCGGGGATCGGCAGAATGACGTGTTGATTTATGGCCTTTCATTCGCGCGCGCGATCACTCCGCGCGCCGAATTGGTTGGCGAAGTGCATGGACACGCGAGTACCCGCGAAGGTGAGCCACCGCCCGGGACCGGTTCAAGCAGCATTCTTCGATTCGGCGGGCGGTACACCACCGGCCCGGTTCGGGCCGATGCCGCGCTCCTCGTGGGCCTCACGTCTCGCGATCCCGGATGGGGGGTGACCGCAGGGTTTACTTACGTGTTCAATGCATTCCAGATTCCTTGAACATGCATCGCCGAGCGCCGCAACCGGGGTCGCTGTACGTGGCGATGAGCTCCGGGTTGTCCATCGTCAAAGCTCACGCCTACGGGAATGATTTCCTTTTGGTCGCCGACGATGCATCGGCCGTCCGTACCGGCTTCGGGGATGGTTCGGCGTTGGCGCGTACGCTGTGCAATCGCCATCAGGGGATCGGCGCGGACGGGCTAATCCTCTACGAGTTTCGAACTGACGGGGCGTCGATGCGGCTCTTCAATGCCGACGGCAGTCCGTCCGAGCTGTCGGGCAATGGCGTTCGCTGCCTGGCTGCAGCGGTAGCGCGCAGGCAGCGTCTTTCACCTGGCGGGATCATCGAGATTCAAACTGACGCCGGTGCCAAACAGCTCGAACTCCTTGCGCGCGATGCGACACGCTATACATTTCGAGCGGCGCTGGGCCAGCCGGAAGACATCCGGCAAATCGCGATTCCCGTCCAGCGCGAAACGGTGACCGCCACCGTGCTGCGCATGGGTAACCCGCAATGCGTGGTGCTCGGCCCGCTGCCGGAAGGTGCTCGATTTCAGCAGCTCGGTCCGTCGCTGTCCACGCACTCGATGTTTCCGGCTGGGACGAACGTCGAATTCGCCCACGTCGAAACGCCGGACCGCGTGCGGATCTTGATTTGGGAGCGCGGTGTCGGACCGACGACATCATCTGGTACGGGCGCCTGCGCATCGGCGGTCGCGGCTGCGGCTCACGGCGGCGCCTCACGTGAAACTGACATCGTCGCTCCTGGAGGCACCCAGCGTGTCGAATGGCGCGCCGATGGCGTATACCTGACGGGTTGGGCTGAGATTGTGCTGGAAGGAGAGTGGCTACTGCCAACCGAACGTGAACACGAACTGAGCACCGAGAACCGAGAAGTGTGAACTGAGGGATAGATGACGTCTCCTGCTTCAACTGATCAGGCCTCCCACGCGCCGCTTTGCTCTTCGCTCCTCGTGGTCGGCGGCGGCGTAATGGGCCAGGGGATTGCGCGCTTGTTTGCCAATGCTGGCATTCGCGTCACGCTCGTCGAGCCGCGAGAGATCGCCTTTTCGCACCCTGGGGTAAGGACGACACGGCTGCTGCCGCCCGAGATGCTGCCCGATCTCGTGATCGAGGCGGTGTTCGAGGACCTCAAAGTGAAGCAAGGGGTCTACGCAGAAGTTGAGGCGACGTACGGCGGCTGGCCGGCGCTTGCCACGAACACTTCCGGCTTGCCGCTCGACGATCTGGCGGCGCCGCTGCGGCATCCCGCGCGGTTCCTGGCGATGCATTTCTTTCAACCTGCTGACGTTTTCCCGATGATTGAGGTCGTCCGGGGCACGCACACCGAAGACTCGGCGGTCGCCACTGCCGTGGCTGCCGTCACACAAGCGCGGCGCGATCCGATCCTGCTCGAACGCCCCATCAATGGGTATTTGATCAACCGGCTGCAGCATTCGATACTGCACGAGGCCTATCACCTATTGGAGTCCGGCATCGCAACCGCGGAGATGATCGATAACGTAGCGAAAAGGCTGCTCGGCCCGCGCATGTGCATCACGGGGCTGTTGGAGCAGAAGGACCTGGCGGGACTCGAGATGCATGCGCAGGCGCAGCGCTCGATCGTGCCGACGCTGTCACACACCGGTGTGCCCAACGCGTACCTCCAGGACATGGTGGCACGCGGCGACGTTGGCATCCGCAGCGGGCGGGGCTTTTACGACTGGCGCAATCGCGATGGCGCAGCCACTCAGCGGCGGGCGAGTGATCGACTGCAGCGTCTGCTCGCGTACCTCGAGAAGGATGCCGCCGAATGAGCCGGAAGCCCGGTCTCGAACAGGGATTGACGAACTACGGCGACCCTGAGTTCGCGGCTTATCTCCGTCGATCGTTTGCGAAGTCGATGGGTTATTCGGACGGCATGCTCGGACGTCCCATCATCGGCATTGCCACCGCCGCAAGCGGATTCAATAACTGTCATCGGCTGACGCCTGAACTCGTTGAGGCAATCAAGCGCGGCGTTCTGGCGACGGGCGGACTCCCGCTGGAATTTCCGACCATTTCGCTGGGAGAGGTCTTTCTCAATCCCACGAGCCTCGTGTTCCGCAATCTCATGGCGATGGACGTCGAGGAGATGATTCGCGCGCAGCCGATGAGTGCGGTCGTGCTCGTCGGCGGCTGCGACAAGACGGTGCCCGGCACAGTTGATGGGCGCGATCTCCGCGGGTGTGCCTGCCATCCAGTTCGTCGTCGGACCCATGATGACCGGGCGCCACCGCGGTGAGCGTCTAGGCGCATGTACTGATTGCCGCCGGTTCTGGGCACGATACCGCTCGGGAGAGGTCGGCCGCGCCGAAATCGACGGCGTCGAAGACAACCTCGCCGTAACCGCCGGCACCTGCGCTGTGATGGGCACCGCCAGCACGATGGCGTGTCTTGCGGAAGCGCTCGGCATGAGCCTTCCCGGCAGCGCTGCCGTTCCCGCCGTCCACGCGGACCGCCTCCGTCTTGCCGAAGCGACAGGGGCGCGAGCGGTTCAGCTCGCAGCCTCGGATCTCAGGCCTGAGCGAGTCGTTACTCGCGAGTCGGTCGAGAACGCGCTGCGGGTACTGCTCGCGATTGGCGGTTCGACAAATGCGGTAATCCATCTTGCCGCCATCGCAGGGAGGGTTGGGCTGTCGATTGACTTGCGTCATTTCAACGCGCTCAGCGAATCGACGCCGGTGCTGGTGAACCTGAAACCGACCGGCCAGCACTACATGGAGGACTTCCACGCAGCCGGGCGGCATGGGGGCCGTACTTCACGAACTGAAGCAGCTCTTGCACGTCGAGTGTCAGTCGGTGGCGGGCGAGACGCTCGGCGAGCGTCTGCAGCAGCGGCCGCCATATGTGGATCGGGCCGTCATCCGGTCGATTGACGAACCGTTCCAGGCGACCGGCGGCCTGCTGGCGATGTTCGGCAACATCGCACCGAACGGCGCCATTCTCAAGTGTGCGGCTGCCGACGCGCGCTTGTTCGAGCACGTCGGTCGCGCGGTCGTTTTCGACAGTCTCGACGACCTCGCTGCCCGAATCGACGATCCAGCCCTCGACGTTGCGCCCGATGACGTGCTGGTGCTGCAGAATGCGGGGCCTATTGGAGCGGGCATGCCGGAGGCGGGTTATCTGCCGATCCCGGCCAAGCTCGCACGATCGGGTGTCAAGGACATGGTGCGCATCTCCGACGCGCGCATGAGCGGAACGGCGTTTGGCACCGTCATTCTGCACGCGTCGCCTGAGTGCGCCATTGGCGGCCCTCTTGGGCTGGTCCGTTCCGGCGATCGGATTCGAATCAGCGTCAGGGAACGTTGCGTCGAGGTTCTACTGTCCGAGAGCGAACTGCTGGGCCGCCGTTCTACGACGACGACGCGTGCGGTACCAGCTCGCGGCTACGCCCGGTTGTACGCGGAATCCGTGCTCGGCGCCGAGCACGGATGCGACTTCAATTTCTTGCGTCAGCGGCCCGTAGGCAGTACCGTAGTGTCCGGCTTTAGCCGGACCTCCGATGGTCCGCCTGGAGGCGACACTACGACCTCAGCAACCCGCCGCGTTTGACAGTCCTCTCGTTTTCATCTAATTTCCAGCCGGTCCCGGCGCCGTTACACGGCGCAACACTGGATCGGTTCCCTTCTGACCTCGTAGTCACAACTTCATGCTTCGCACATGAGGAGCACCGTCATGAAAGCTCGGTCATGGATAACCGGAGTGGTGTGTGTCGCGGCCTTCGCCCTCAGTCTGGCGTCTGCGAGAGTTGCAATGATGGCCCAGTCCGAAGGTGTACCGAACTTCGACTGGGATCCATTGTTCTTCCAGGACCTGCCGAACAGGTGGACGACCGGACAGGTTGGCGGAATCAGCGTCGACAGCCAGGATCACATCTGGGTGACGCACCGACCGGCAAGCGTCTCGCCAGGCGAGCGATCGGCCGCGTTGAGTCCACCTGCCGCACGATGCTGCACTCCGGCGCCCCCCATTATCGAATTCGACCAGAACGGAAAATTCATCAAGGCGTTTGGCGGGCCCGCCGACGGATACGAGTGGCCGACAACCGAGCACGGCGTGTATGCGGATCACAAGGGCAACATCTGGGTGGCGGGCAACGGCAAGGGCGACAATCAAATCCTGAAGTTCACGAACGCAGGCAAGTTTCTGCTGCAGATCGGCAAGAGGAATCAAAGCAAGGGCAGCAACGACACCGCCAATGTGTATGGCGCGGCCAGCATGGTGGTATACCCCAAGACCAACGAACTCTTCGTTGCGGACGGCTACACCAATCGCCGAGTCATCGTGTACGACGCCGACACCGGCGCGTACAAGCGTCATTGGGGCGCATACGGGAAGCCGCCGGATGACAGCTACAAGTTTCCGGATCGTGCGAAGCTCATCGTAGGACCACCATCGCAGTCGTTCGGGAACCCGGTGCACTCCGTCGTCGTATCGAACGACGACATGGTGTACGTCGGCGACCGATCGAACAACCGCATCCAGGTGTTCAGAGTCGACGGAACCTTTGTGACCGAAGTATTCGTCAATAGAGACACGCTCCAGAACGAAGGCACCGTCCACAACTTCTCGTTATCACGTGATCCGCAGCAGCGCTATCTGTTCGTCGCCGATGGCAGCAACAAAGCCCTGCTCGTACTTGATCGCAGGAACCTCACTCTGCTCTCGTCATTTGGCGGGCAGGGCGGGCACAACGCGCGGCAGTTCTTCCATCTGCACAGCCTGTCGTCCCAACCGGATTCGAAGGGGAACCTGTATATCGGCGAGGTCAACGAGGGACAACGCTATTTCCGGCTGCGGTATACGGGACTCGGCAAGCCTCAGAATCCCGGCTATGCGACGGTCTCAAAAACGCCATGACTCAGGCGGACGGCGCCGTGGCAACCGGAGCTTGTCGGGTCATCCATCCGTTCCTCAGCGCCAGGTACGAACCAATCGACAGGAGCACCATCACGGCCATCCCGACGACGGCAGACAGCCAGATTCCGCGGTACTCCGCGAGCGTATTTCCCGGCTGCGCGTTGAGCGAAATGCCGACGTAGCCGCTCACCGCGAGCGCGGTGGCGCCAGACAGCTGGGCCATCGTGTTCGCAAACGACGAGAGCGATGCCGTTCGCTGTTGTCCGAAGGTGTCTGAAATTGCCGCTGGAATCACCGCGAACAGATTGACCGACGTTCCGAGCAGCACCGCGAGGATGACCAGCGCCCAGATGCTCGTTACTCCGGTAGACAGCACCTGGAACGAAATGGTTCCAACGACGAGCCATGCCATGATGACGAGTGTCCGCGAGATTCCTCGGCGCGCAAGCACATCGGACAATCTGCCCGCGAGTGGGCAGCCCACCGCACGTCCGGCAATCGTGTAAGCAAACAGAGCCAGCAAGCCGGCGGTGATCACCGCCTGATTGAGCGGCATTCCCTGTCCACTGATGTACACGTCCGCTGCGTAGACGGCGATCCACGTCTGCGCGATCCGGATGCCGATGACGAAGCCGGACCAGAGGAAGGCGTAGCACAACACTTCCGGGTCGCCGAGCAGACGCCATTCGAACGGCTGTCGCGTCTTCGCCGCTGACAGGGGTCGGGGACGATCGGAGCAGGAGCAACGCCATCACACCGACGACAGCGATACCAGCGGCAATCATGTGCATGCCCTCGCGCCAGCCCGACGCGAAGTAGATCGAGAGGATGGGGAGCAGCGCGTATGCTGCACCTTCTCCACACGCGCCGCCAACCCCGCCGAGCGTTCCCTGGCTGAAGCCACGCTCCCGTTCCGGGAACCACCGGGCGATGCCGCCCGTGAGCGGCACGTAGACGGCGGCGGCGGCAATCCCCGCCAGGATGCGCCAGAGGATGAGCGACTCCGTCGTCTCGCCCATGGCAAACCCGGACATCGTGACAGCGGTGAACAGAATCCCGCCCACGATGATTGCGCGGCTGCCCAGCCGGTCCGACGCGATGCCCCACGGCATCTGAAACAGCGCGTACGAATAGAAGAAGGCTGACGCCATCAGTCCAAGCGCGCCGCGATCGAGGGCGAGATCGGCCGCGACGAACTTCTGCACGCCTGTGAAGTTCTGGCGCGAAAACTGCGTCGCTCCGTAGGCCAGGATGCCGACTCCGAGAATGATCCAGCGATACGCCGCTGGGTCAGTGCGGACGCGGGGTGTCTCGTTCATATGAGAAGTCTCGCGCGATCGGGATGACCGCAAGGAGCCGGCATGCTAGCAAATCGAGCTGACCAAACGCAACGCTCCTGGCCCCGGTCAAATCAGATCGGATATCGTAATGCGCCATGCGATACACCATCTGCGCAATCCTGGTCGCCGCGTCCGTCGCGCGCGTCGCCGCGGCCGAGTTGTCCGTACTGGCGACGGCAGCCGCCCAGGGACCCGTTCAGGCGCTCGACAAGGCGCTTCAGCAGCCGGATAGGGCGACAAAGGTGCAATTCGACACGTCCCCGAACATCGCGAAGCGACTTGCCGCCGGTGAGACACCCGATGTGCTGATCGCGCAGGCAGCGGCTATTGACCAGCTGATCAAGGAGGGCCGGGCGCTCGCGGCCACCCGCACGCCGGTTGGCAGAATCGGCGTCGGCGTGGGAATCGGTCGCGGGGCACGGCGCCCGGACATCTCGACGGTCGATGCTCTGAAGGCGGCGCTTCTTCAGGCCGACGCCGTCGTCTACAGCCGGGGAGCGTCGGGCCTCCTCGTCGAGCAGCTGCTGCGCAAAATCGGCGTGGCCGACCAGATCAGTTCCAAGGTCGTTCAGTTGCCGACGGGCGACGACGTCATGCAGCGGCTTGGCATGGCGAAGGGCAATCAGATTGGCTTCACGATGGTCAGCGAGATCAAGCTCGGCGAGTCGCATGGCGGGTCGTTCGCCGGACCGCTTCCAGCCGCCGTTCAGACCTACACCGCTTACGATGCCGTCGCGATGTCAGGATCGAGTGCGCCTGATGCGGCGCGCGCCGTCGTCCGCGCACTCACCACATCTGCCGCGCGGCAGGTGTTCACGTCCGCAGGTTGGGAATTCTGAACAGGACTTTCACAATGACGACGCGAACTTTGATCGGCGTCGCAGCAGCCGGCATCTTCGTGCTGCTTGCACCTGCACCCGGACAACCGGATAACCTCGTCGTCGCGCAGGGATCACGCGCGGTGCCTGTGTTCGAGGTCGACGCATCGTTTCCGCGGATGCCGGCCGGGATGGTGCTCGGCGGGGTGGGCGGTACCGCCGCCGACTCATACGGAAACGTCTGGGTGTTTCACCGCCCGCATACCCTGGAAGAGGGAAACGCCCACGAGAACGGCTATGGGCCCGCCCCGCCGGTGGTCATGTTCGACGAGAAGGGCACCTACGTCCGTGGCTGGGGTGGTCCTTCGCCCACGAATGCGTACGCGTGGACAAACAGAGGCGGGCTCTTCTCCAAATACGCTCCGTGTACATCCTGCACCGAAGAACGACGGACGAACGGCGATGGACGCCCCGGAAGCGGCGAGCATGCCATCTTTGTGGACCACAAGGACAACGTCTGGCTGACCGGAAACGGGGATGGCGACGGCCAGATCCTCAAGTTCACCAAAGAGGGCAAATTCGTCCTGCAGATCGGGCGCGGAGGAGTGGAGGCCAACAGCAATGACACGACACACGTCAGCAGGGCAGCCGGCGTCGCCGTCTACCCGAAGACGAACGAGCTGTTCGTCGCGGACGGCTACGGGAACCGACGCGTGATCGTCTTCGACGCCGACACCGGGGCGTACAAACGGCACTGGGGCGCGTACGGGAATCGGCCTGACGACGCCGCGGTACGCACGCGTCAGGCTAGCGGACCTGGGCCACAGCAGTTCAACACGCCGCACGGCATCGCCATCGCCGATGACGGCACCGTGTACGTCGCCGATCGTGCGAACAACCGCGTCCAGGCATTTACGCTCGACGGGAAGTTCGTGAAGGAAGGCTACAACCGTCGGGAGTCGCAGGGCACGGGATCCGCGTTCGGCGTCGCGTTATCACGCGACCCGCAGCAGCGGTTCGTCTATGTGGCGGACGGCTCGAACGAGCGCGTCGCGATCATGGACCGCACGTCGCTGGAAGTAGTTGGCTACGTCGGACGGCCGGGACGCATGGCGGGCGAGTTCTTCCACATCCACAGTATTGCCACCGACCCGAAGGGCAACATCATCACCGGCGAATCACAGGGCTACCGTATTCAGCGGTTCCTGTACAAGGGCCTGACCACGCGATCCGGGAACGTAACGCGATAGACCGCCGACGACGTTCTTGCCGACAGGCGTTAGCGGCGACGTCGCGAAGTTTGCGACGTCGTCGCGGCCGCGACGTCGGCCACGACCTTCTCGACCCGCTCTTTCATGCCGTCCAGCGCCTGAGTCGCGCGCAGGTAATCGCCGCCTGCCACGGCCGCGCGCGGTTCTTGCAAGTCCTCCACCACTGTCAGCCAGGTCGCGGGTCGGTTGGCGGAGCAGCCGCGGCGGTACACGGGCGCGTTCGGCAGCGGAGATCTGGCTCTGCGCCTTGGCAACGAGCGCGTCAACCTGCGCAAGCGTTCGCTCGATGTCCGAGCGCATGCGGGCCTTGGTATCGGCGGTATCGCGCGCCGCGTTCTGGGCGTGTTCACGACCTTCGAGTGCGTAATTCAGCGCCAGGCGGTAGTCGCCGGCAGCGACAGCCTCGTGAGCGTTTTGGAGCGCCGTCGCCGCCGCGTCGTATTCCGTTTTGGCGTACTGGTCGGCGCCTGCGGCGCGCGCGGCATCAATGGCGCCCTGTGCCTGATCCATCTCCTTGTCGGGCGGCTCCGCGCATCCGGCAAGGAGACCAACGGTGAGGGCCCATACACATGCGGAAGCGCCGCGCCTGAACATAGAAACTGAGTATAGCGTCGATGAAAGACGTGGCACCACACGACCGTCCCCGCGAAAAGCTCGAACGGCTCGGTGCGCGCGGCCTCGGCGACAACGAACTGCTCGCTCTGGTGATCGGCAGCGGATCACGCGACGCCGACGCGCTCACTGTCGCGAACCAGCTCATCGAACACGCAGGTGGGCTGCACGGTCTGACGCGCATGGGCCTCGATTATCTGCGTCTCGTGTCGGGCGTCGGACCGGCACGCGCCGCGCGCATCATCGCGGCGGTCGAGCTCGGCAGACGCACGCTGATCAGAGGCGTGGCCGAGCGTCCCCAGCTCTCCACGCCGCGCCAGGTTGCCGCGTACCTGCTGCCACAGTATGGTGCCGGCCCGGTGGAGCAGTTCGGCATCGTCATGCTCGACACGAAGCATCGGGTCATCAGGATCCGGATTGTCTCAGTCGGGTCGCTGGACTCGACAGTTGTGCACCCTCGTGAAGTCTTTCGTGAAGCAGCGTCCGCGTCGGCATCAGCAATCGTGCTCTTCCACAACCACCCTTCGGGCGATCCGACGCCGAGCCCCGATGACCTCGTGCTGACCACTCGAATGGTTCACGCCGGGGGAATCATGGGAATCGATGTCATCGACCATCTGATACTGGCGGACCAGCGGTACTTCTCCCTCGTGGAGGCCGGCCGCATGGACCGCCGCGTCGAATAGGCAGGGAAGGGATAAGATCATTTTGGTTTGACGATTCTCTATTTCGACTGCTTCTCTGGGGCATCGGGCGACATGATCCTCGGCGCGCTGCTCGACGCCGGTCTTCCGCTCGAGGACCTTCGACGTGCGCTCGGCCGCCTGGCGATCGACCGCGACGCCGTCTGGACCGAGCGCGTCATCCGAGCGGGCATTACCGCCACGCAGTTCCACGTGCGCGGTGAAGAGGCGCCGATTGATCATGCGCACGACCACGAACGCGCCACTGCGCCACCGCGCTCGAGCCGAGCCGCGAAACCGCACTCGCATGCAACCGGAGGGGTGGAGACGTCGGATGTCGCGCACCATAGTGCCCACCGCAGTCTGTCTGAAATCGAGCGCCTGATCGATGGGTCCGCCCTCGTTCCTGAAGGGAAACAGCGCGCGAAGGCCCTCTTCAGGAGACTCGGGGAGGCCGAAGCGGCCATACACGGTACGCCGATTGATCAGGTTCACCTGCACGAAGTCGGCGCGCTCGACTCGATCATCGACATCGTCGGAACGGTCTACGCGCTCGACGCACTTGGAATCACGCGCGTCACCGCGTCGCCGCTCAACGTGGGCAGCGGGAGCATTTCATCCGCTCACGGGCTGTATCCGGTGCCGGCGCCCGCGACGACACTCCTGCTGAAAGATGTGCCCATTTATTCCGGGCCGCAGAATACGGAGCTCGTCACGCCGACGGGGGCGCTCCTCGTTTCGGCGTTCGCCGAGAGCTACGGCGGCGTTCCGGCCATGCGGCTGCACCGGGTGGGTTACGGCGCCGGGGCGCGCGATTTTCCGAGGTCCCCAAACGTCCTGCGGGTATTGATAGGCGAGGACGAACAAGCGTCGTCGCTGCACACTGTGGCGGTCATCGAAACCGAAATCGACGACATGAATCCGCAGATTTTCGGCTTGCTGATCGACAAGTTGATGGGTGCGGGCGCGCTCGACGTGTATTACACGCCCATTCAGATGAAGAAGAACCGCCCCGGCACACTGCTTTCGATCCTCGCTCGGCCTGAAGCTCGCGAGCACCTCACGTCGATCGTGTTCCGTGAGACCACCACCATCGGCGTTCGATTTACAGAGGCGAAGCGCGAATGCCTCGATCGTGAAACGATCGCGGTCGACACCGAGTTTGGACCGGTGACCGTCAAGGTTGCGCGCCGGAACGGCGAGATCCTCAACGCCTCACCCGAATTCGAAGATTGCGCCCGCATTGCGGCCGAGCGCGGGCGGCCTGTCAAAGACGTACAGGCGGCCGCGATGAAAGCATTTCTCGACCGGTGACAATCAACGAGCGGCCTTCTCAATGAAACCGTTTTTCATCACGACGCCGATCTATTACATCAACGCACGGCCGCATCTCGGGCATGCGTACACAACGATGGTGGCCGACGCGATCGCTCGTTCGCGGCGATTGCTCGGGTACGACGTGTTTTTTCTCACGGGCACCGATGAGCATGGCCAAAAAGTGGAGCGCGCTGCGCAGAAAGCCGGTATCAACACCGATGCTTTCGCCAACGATGTTGCCGCGTCGTTCCGCCAGGTATCCCGCGATCTCGAAATCACCAACGACGATTTCATACGAACGACGGAGCCACGGCACCATGAAGCCGCCCAGGAGCTCTGGCGGCGCGTCGCGGCGAAGGGAGATATTTACAAGGGCGACTACGAGGGCTGGTACTGCACGGTCGATGAAATCTTCGTTCCGGAGACACAACTTGTCGATGGCAGGTGCCCGACGTGCGGCAGCAAGGTCGAACGGCTGAAGGAGGAGAGCTACTATTTCAGACTTTCCAAGTACCAGCAGCCGCTTCTCGACTTCTATAGGGCAAATCCCACGTTCGTGCAGCCGGACTTCCGCTTCAACGAGGTCAAGACGTTCGTGGAGGCGGGCCTCCAGGATCTGAGCATCAGCCGCACGTCATTCCAGTGGGGAATTCCGGTACCGGACGACCCGAAGCACGTGATGTATGTCTGGTTCGACGCGCTCACCAACTATCTGACGGCGCTTGGCTTCGGTTCGGATCGTCCCGAGGCGCAGGAGCGTGTCGATCGGTTCTGGCCGGTCGCGATTCACTTGATCGGCAAGGAGATTCTCGGCAACACGCACTCTACTGGCCGGCCTTCCTGATGTCAGCGGGAATCAAGCCACCAGACAGGATCATCGCGCACGGCTGGTGGCTGATGGGCGGCGCCAAGATGTCGAAATCGATTGGCAACGTGGCGCGTTACCAGGACTACGTCGAGGCATTCGGCGTCGACGCGCTGCGGTACTTCGTCATGCGTGAGATGCCGCTCGGCCAGGACGCCAACTTCTCGGACGAGGGAATCCTGACGCGCTACAACGCCGACCTCGCAAACGATCTCGGCAATGTCGTGAGCCGCACGACGACGATGGTTCATCGTTATAGCAGCGGTACGGTTCCGGAAGCACGCCGGCCGGGCAGCGACGATCTTGACGCGCTGCTCGATAGTCAGCTCAATGCGACGATCGCGGCGGTGAGGCAGGATTTCGAGGCCTTCCAGATCTCCCTCGCTCTTCAGAGGATTTGGGAGCTGATTCGCTCCGTCAACCAGTACATCGTCAAGCGTGAGCCCTGGACGCTCGCCAAGGATCCGGAACGTCGGCCGCAACTGGAAGCCACTCTGTACCACGCATCAGACGCGCTTCGGGTCACCGCCGCCCTGATCGATCCGGTGATGCCGGGAACGGCCGAGCGCATTCGACGAATGCTCGGTATTCCACAGGAACCGTGGACGAATTTGAGAGCGGGCACGCTGCAGCCTGGCGCGAAGTTCGGGCCCACGGAACCGTTGTTTCCGAGAATTGAAAAAAGCCTCGAGGAGTTGCGCGGAATGTCAACACAGGACGCAAGCCAGACATCAGGGCAAACAGCCCCGGAAGACGCTCGGATTTCAATCGATGAATTCATGAAGGTCGACCTGCGCGTGGCGAAGGTGCTCGAAGCCGAAGCGGTACCCAAGTCGAAGAAGCTCATAAAGCTGAAGGTCGATACGGGGCGCGATCAGCGGACGATAGTCGCCGGCATCGCAGAGGCCTACCAGCCCGAGCAGCTGGTCGGCAGGACGATCGTCGTCGTGGCGAACCTGCAGCCGGCCAAGCTGATGGGGATCGAATCCAACGGGATGGTCCTTGCCGGCAGCCCCGACGGCGGCAAGCCTATCCTGGTCGCGTTCGACCAGGACGTGCCTCCCGGTTCACGCGTGCGGTGATCCCCGGCGGGCCATAAAGGCCCGCCCTACCTTTGACCTTTGCCCTTTGCCTTTTGACCTTTGACTTTCATTGATTCTCATTGCCACCTCGCCGGCGAGGAGTTCGAGAGCGATTTGGCGGCCGTGGTGGAACGGGCGCGCGGCGCCGGGGTAACCCGTGCGTTGGTCATTCTTGCAGCCGAGGACGAGGCCGAATGGAACCGCTCGAAAACCGTGCTCGGTGAATGGCCTGAAGTATTGCTATCGACGGGCGTACATCCGCACGCAGCCGGCGGTTTCGCCGACAACCCGGAACGGGCGGTGCAGCTTGTCGGCGAACGGCTGTCCGGTCATCCAAGGCCACGTGCGTTGGGCGAAATCGGGCTCGACTACCACTACGATTTCGCACCGCGCGACCTCCAGCAGGACGTCTTTCGCCTGCAGATCCGGCTTGCGCGCGAGCGAAAGCTGCCCATCGTGATTCACACGCGCGAGGCAGAAGAGGACACGTTCCGCATTCTCGAGGCGGAGAATGCCAGCGAGGTGGGCGGCGTGTTTCACTGTTTCACCGGCGACCGCGCCATGGCACGTCGGGCACTGGATGCCGGCTTTCACCTGTCGCTCGCCGGCATCGTTACGTTTCCGCGGGCCACGGAGCTGCACGAAGTGGCCAGGATGGTACCGCTCGAGCGGCTGCTCATCGAAACTGACAGCCCGTTTCTCGCGCCAGTACCTCATCGAGGCACGCGCAATGAGCCGGCTCGCGTGGTGTCAGTGGCCGAAGCGATCGCCGCGCTCCGCCAGACGACACGCGACGTCATTGCGACGGCGACGCAGCAGAACTTCGACCGCCTCTTCCAACCCTAACCGCAAGTCCTGCCGTCAATTAGCAACACTCGCGCGTTGACACTCCGCGAGATGATATGGTGAGATGAACGCCGCGTGAATCCGACTGCGCAAAACGCGTCCGCGTTTGTTCTCGCACAGCTGTTCGAGCCCATCCGCGAAGACCTCCGTGCTGTCGAACGCGAGTTTGCACTTCATGTGCAGTCGCAGGTGTCGGTCATTCCTGCAATCGGTAACTACGTCAAGGACGGCGGCGGCAAGCGCATTCGTCCCGCCGTCTTACTGATGGCCGCGCGCATGGCGGGGTACTCCGGCGAACGCGCCGTGCTGTATGCCTCGGTGCTCGAATTCATCCACACTGCGACGCTCGTTCACGACGACATCATCGACGAAGCCGAGCTGCGCCGCGGTCGCGACGCCGCGCACACCAGATGGGGCAACCATCTCGCGGTTCTCTTCGGGGATTTTCTGTACCTCAAGTCGATGTCGCTGTCGCTCACGCAGGACAATCTCGCCATCATCCGCCTGCTCTGTGACGTCACGCTGCGCATCGTCGAAGGCGAGATCTACCAGCTCACGAAGAAGGGCGTCGTCGACATTTCGGAAGAGGAACATCTCGACATCGTCAAACGGAAGACGGCCTATCTTTTTGCAGGATGCGCCAGGATTGGCGGCATGCTGGCGCCCATCACGCTCGATCAGCAGGAGGCGCTCTGGGAGTACGGCCTGCACATCGGGATGGCGTTTCAGATCGTCGATGACCTGCTCGATTTCACTGGTGAGGAGACGACGCTCGGAAAACCAGTCGGGGGTGACCTTCGCGAAGGCAAGCTGACGCTGCCGGTTATTCATCTGCTGTCCCACGGCAACGGGCGGGCAGACGCATTGGTCCGACAGATCGTCCGCGAGCAGACCGTGACACGCGACGACTGGCGCGAGCTTCGTGCGCTCCTCACGCAGACACGCTCGATCGACCATGCACACAGCACGGCCGTTGAATTCGTCGAACGCGCGAAACGCGCGCTCTGTGCGTTCCCGCCGGGGCCGGCCCGCGATGCCCTGATGTTTCTGCCCGACTATGTCCTTTCGCGCGATCGATAAGCGAGCGTGACGCCCGCAGAACGAATCAACGAGCTCCGCATCCTCATCCGGCATCACGAAGAGCATTACTACGTCCTGAACGATCCGGAGATCGCCGACGCTGAATTCGATGCGCTGATGCGGGAGCTCGAGCGCCTCGAGTCCGAAAATCCTGACCTGGTCACCCAGGATTCGCCTACCCGCCGTGTCGGCGGCCGTGTCGCCGCAGGCTTCGCGACCGTGGAACACGTCGAGCCGATGCTCAGTCTCGACAACGCCTACTCTGAGGAGGAGCTCCGCGCATTCGATGACCGGGTCCGGCGCGGCTTAGGCATCGATGCAGGAAGCGCAGACGCCGTCAAGTATGTCGCCGAGCTGAAAATCGACGGGTTGAGCGTGGCACTCACCTACGAGAACGGCGCCCTCGTTCGTGGCGCCACCCGCGGGGATGGAGTAAGAGGCGAGGACGTAACCCCGAACATAAGAACCATTCGTGCGATTCCGCTTCGACTGCGCGATGGATCCATCTCGGGCCGTTTCGAGGTGCGCGGCGAGATATTTCTGCCACGCCGGGCATTCGAGCGCATCAACAGCGAGCGCGAGGCCGCGGGCGATGTCCAGTTTGCCAACCCTCGAAACGCCGCAGCCGGAACGCTCCGCAATCTGGACCCCGCGCTGGTCGCCACGAGAGGGCTCAGCGCGTTCTTCTACCAGCTCGTAAGTCCTGCGACCGCGTCGCGCCCTGTCGCTACGCACTTCGAGACGCTCGAACTGCTTCGTCGGCTCGGATTGCCCGTGGAGCCTCACCGGCAGCAGTGCACTGGCGTGGACGAACTCCTCTCGTTCTGCCGAAGCTGGGAAGACAAGCGACGCTCGCTCGATTTCGATACTGATGGCGTCGTCATCAAGGTCGACCAGCTTGCCGATCGCCGGCTACTGGGCGCGACGAGCAAGTTCCCGCGATGGGCAATCGCGTTCAAGTTCCCGGCGGAGCAGAAGACGACGCTTCTCAAGGAGATCGCCGTGAACGTGGGCCGAACCGGGGCCGTTACTCCCTTCGCAGTCCTCGAACCGGTGTTCGTTTCGGGTTCGACCGTGTCGATGGCAACGCTTCACAATGCTGACGACATCGCCCGCAAGGATATCCGCGAAGGTGATTGGGTACTTGTCGAAAAGGCGGGAGACGTCATTCCACGTGTCATCGGCCCGATCCTGAGTCGTCGTCCTGCTGACGCGCAGGTCTGGAAGATGCCGACAACGTGCCCGCGGTGCGGGGCCGCGTTGCATCGTGCAGAGGGTGAGGCTGTCTGGCGATGTGAGAACACATCGTGCCCTGCCAAGCTTCAGCGCGGTCTCGAGCACTTCGCGGCGCGATCGGCCATGAACATCGAGGGGCTTGGCGAGTCGCTGATCGCTCAGCTCATCGCTGGCGGCCTGATATCCGACTATGCTGACGTATATACGCTGAAGGCCGATACGCTCGCGGGGCTGACGAGCACTTCGGAGCGTTCCGACGGGAAGACCATCGAGCGTCGATTCGGTGAGAAGAACGCCGCCAAAGTGGTCGACCAGATCGAACGAAGCCGCACAAACGAGCTCTGGCGCCTCATTTACGGGCTTGGCATTCGCCATGTCGGCGAACGGGGCGCCCAGGTGCTTGCGGATGCGTTCGGGTCGATGGACGCGCTCAGCACGACCTCAATCGAGCAGCTCCAGGGCACACGCGAGATCGGACCGGTCCTGGCGGAATCGGTGCGAAGCTGGTTCGACGAGCCTCGCAATCGTCAACTCATCGCTCGACTTCGTGCGGCCGGCGTGCGAATGGAGGTTCCACCCGACGAGCGCGCAGCGCGCGGACAGGAAGGGCTGCTCACCGGAAAGACGTACGTCTTGACCGGAACTCTTCAGTCGCTGACGCGCGACCAGGCGACTTCGGCGATCGAGCGGCTTGGAGGAAAGGTCGCCGGGTCGGTGAGCAGAAAAACCACTGCGGTGATTGTCGGCGCCGACGCCGGCAGTAAGGCGGAGAAAGCCCGCGAGCTTGGTGTGACCACGCTCGATGAGGCCGCGTTCCTCGCGCTGATCGGCGAGTCCAACCGTACCTAAGATTAGACTCCAACCGTACGTAGCGTCCGGCTTTAGCCGGAGTTCAATGTCGCCACCGTACGTAGCGTCCGGCTTTAGCCGGAGTTCAATGCCGCCACCGTACGTAGCGTCCGGCTTTAGCCGGACTTCAATGCAATAATAAATGCAATGACTCGGCGGTTCCTGGCAGTCAGCGTCTGTCTTTCGGCCACCGTCGCCTTTCTTGTGGGTCTCGTGGTCGCCGGGACGATGACGCCGACGCCAGCATCTTCGGCAACCTCCCCCTCAATCAGTCGCGCAGTCACCGCGCCGCTCGCGTCGGCGCCGCGCGCGCTCGCGTTGCCGGCCGGAGCCGTCTCGTTTGCCGACGTTGCAGAACGCCTCAATCCCGCCGTCGTCAATATCGACGCGGCGACGACGAGCGGAGACGGGCGTCCGCGTCGCCGGTCGACGTTTCCCAACGCTCCAGACCTCTTTGAACGGCCGCAGCGGGAGCAGCCCGATACGCCGCGGCGTGGGGCGGGGACCGGATTCATCATCGACTCTGCGGGCTTCATCCTCACGAATCATCATGTCGTCGAGGGCGCCGACCGCATCCTGGTGCGTCTGACCGACGGCCGTCAGCTGCGCGCCGAGCACATCGGCTCGGATCCTGATACGGACATCGCGCTCATCAGGATCGAGGCGGTACCCCCCATTCCGTCCGCGCCGCTCGGCGACTCGGATTCGCTGCGAGTGGGGGAGTGGGTGCTGGCGATCGGCAATCCGCTGGCCTACGAGCACACGGTCACGGTTGGCGTCGTGAGCTTCATCGGGCGGAAGTTGTTCGATCGGTCGCTCGACCGCTACATCCAGACAGACGCCGCGATTAACTTCGGCAACAGCGGCGGCCCGCTGATCAACGCGCGCGGGGAGGTCATCGGCATCAACTCGGCCATCAGCTCCAGAGCCGCCAACATCGGCTTCGCGGTGCCGATCAACCAGGCCAGGGACATCCTTCCGCAACTGCGCGACAAGGGGCGCGTGTCGCGCGGGTATATCGGCGTGACGCTGCGCGACGTCGATCCCGATCTGCAGCGGTCACTCGACCTGGCTTCGTCGCACGGTGCGCTTGTGCAGGACATCACCCCCGGATCTCCTGGATCGCGCGCCGGCCTGCGCACATACGACGTCATCATTGCGGTGGATGGTCAGCCGATCGAAAGCAACGACGGGTTGATTCAGCTCATTGCGGCCCGCGAGCCCGGATCGGTGGCGACGGTGCAGGTGCTGCGCGACGGCCGTTCGATGAACGTGACTCTCAAGCTTGCCGAGCGGCCTCAGCGGGATCGCCGCGGGTTCGATCAGGCGCCGCGGCCCGTGCCTTCGACGTATCGGGGCTCGCCCGTCGGCATTTCGGTCCGCGAACTGAATGACGCATCGGCCGGACGCCTCAGCCTGCCTGCGGACATGCGGGGGGTGATCGTGTCGCGAGTGGAGCCGATGAGTCCCGCCTTCGATGCTGATATCGAACGTGGGCACATCGTGCTCGAAATCAACCGGCAGACCGTTGCCAGCGTCGGCGACTTCCAGCGGATGACTGCTCGCGCCAGGCCCGGCGACATCCTGACCATGTACGTCTACAAGCCCGAGCTCAATCAGCGCACGCTCGAGACCGTCAAGCTCGACCAACGTTGAAGCCCCGCATCCTGGTCATTGACGACGAAGCCGCCATCCGCGATTCGCTGCGGATGATTCTGGAGTACGAAGGCTACGGCTTCACCGGTGCCGCCTCCGGTCAAGACGGCATTGCGCTTGTCCAGCGCGACCGGCCAGACCTCGTGCTGCTCGACATCAAGATGCCAGGCATGGACGGCATGGACGTGCTGCGTAAGCTCAGGGCGCTCGACGACACCCTGTCCGTGGTCGATGATTTCGGGTCATGGTACGACGAGCACCGCTGTCGAAGCGATCAAGTCGGGTGCTCTCGATTTCCTCGACAAGCCCCTCAGCAGCGAGCGCGTGATCCTCACCCTGCAGAACGCCCTCAAGCAGCAGGAACTGCGGCAGGAAAACCGCGCACTGAAGCTGGCGATGGAGGCGAAGTACGAGATCGTTGGCGAAAGCCAGGCACTCCGGGCGGTCCTGGAATCGGTCAAGCGAGCGGCTCCCACCAATGCGACAGTGATGTTGTTGGGCGAGAGCGGCGTGGGGAAAGAGTTCGTTGCGCGGACGATTCATCGCAACAGCCCCAGGGCCGGACAGCGCTTCATTCAGGTCAACTGTGCCGCCATCCCCGAAGAACTCATCGAGTCGGAGTTGTTCGGCCACGAGAAAGGGTCGTTCACGGGCGCTACCGAAAAGCAGGTCGGCAAGTTCGAGCAGGCGGATCGCGGCACGATCTTTCTTGACGAAGTGGCGGACATGAGCGCCAAGACGCAAGCGAAGGTGCTGCGCGTCCTGCAGGAGCAGGAAGTCGAACGCCTCGGGTCGGCACGAACGATTAAGGTCGACGTGCGCGTCGTCGCGGCGACCAACAAGAACCTCGAGGAAATGATTCAACGCGGCGAATTCCGCGAGGACCTCTATTTCCGCCTCAATGTGATTCCGATCCTGGTTCCGCCCCTCAGAGAGCGTCGCAGCGACATCCCGCTGCTCGTCCAGCATTTCGCACGCCGGATGAGCGACGAGCACAACATGAAGCCGAAGCGCTTCGACCCGCGCGCGATGGAGGCGCTGCAGCGTTATCGATGGCGCGGGAACATACGCGAGCTCCGCAACACGGTGGAGCGCGTGCTGATCATGACGCCCGGCGATGTCGTCCGTATTGAAGATCTCCCTCAGGACGTGCGGGGCGACGTGCCGATGATGGCTCAAGCAGAACCAGAAACTGTCGCCGCTGCCGTGTCCTCGGGCCCGCAGCCGCAGGCGCCCTCGGTGTCGGCAGGAACCCTGCGCGAATTCAAGGACGCTGCCGAACGAGCGTTTCTTGTGCAGAAGCTCCGCGAGAACAACTGGAACATCTCCAAGACGGCGGAAGTGATCGACACGCCACGCAGCAATCTCTACAAAAAACTCGAGCAGTACGGGATCAAGCAGGAAGTCGACGGATAGTCGTTCAGACTTCTCGGTGCTCAGTTCTCGCTTCTCGGTTCGTGTTCACGGTTCGATATAACTGAGCCGAACTTGAACACGAACTGAGAAGGGAGAAGTCAGAAGCGTGAACGGTACGCGATAATTGAAGGGTCGCAGTCAGCCAGACGACCGCTGCTCGACTCGCCCCTTCGGGGCTCGCTCACAGGTAACTCCCAGGTAGCCGGAGGCTTTCAGGCCTCCGGACGCACGAGGGCTTGCCCGAGCGAACCGCGAAGAGGTGAGTCGAGGGGAGGAAAGTCCGACCTCCGATGGGCAGTGCGCCGGGTAACGCCCGGGCAGGGCAACTTGACGGAAAGTGGCACAGAAAACATACCGCCTTTCGACTCCGCGCTTCGCGCCTCGCTCAAGGCAGGCCCGTCGTGGGATGTCGTCGCAGCGTGGACATGCTGCAGCATTCGCGAGCTTGCCCCGAGCGAGGCACGCAGTGCCGAGTCGAGGGGTAAGGGTGAAAAGGTGCGGTAAGAGCGCACCGCGTTCGTGGTAACACGAATGGCAGGCAAAACCCCGCACGGAGCAAGACCAAATAGGGTGGCGTTCGAGGACGGCCCGTCCGAAGCCACCGGGTAGGTCGCTGGAGCCCGCGAGTAACCGCGGGCCTAGATGAATGGTCGTTACGCCTGAACCGTCGCAAGGCGGCGCGGGCGCACAGAAGTCGGCTTACAGGGTGACTGCGATTCTTCTTTCTTCCTGCGCGAGTCAAAGCGCGCCGACGAGTCAGTGCGGCAGTCTTCTTGCTGAACTCTGCGCCGTTATGGCCCTCTATCTTGTAACCGGCGGCGCCGGGTTCATCGGTTCTCATCTGACAGAAGAGCTTGTGCGCCGCGGCGAGCGCGTTCGCGTCGTCGACAGTCTCGTGACAGGCACGCGTGAAAACCTCGCCCACATCCCCGGTGTGGAGTTTGTCGAAGGGGACCTGGCGGAGCTCGATACGGCGCGGCTCGCGGTCGAGGGCGCTGATTTTGTTCTGCACCAGGCTGCCATTCCTTCGGTGCCGCGCTCCGTCCAGGATCCCCTGACCTCGCACCGGGCCAACGTCGACGCCACGTTGAACCTGCTCATCGCCGCCCGGGATGCCGGCGTCAAGAGGGTTGTTTACGCGGGCTCCTCGTCGGTGTACGGCGACACCCCGACACTCCCGAAGTCCGAAACGATGGCGACCGCCCCCTTGTCGCCGTATGCGTTACAAAAGCTCGTGGGCGAGCAGTACTGCCAGATGTTTACGCGCTTGTACGGGCTCGAAACCGTGACGACACGCTACTTCAACGTCTTTGGCCCACGGCAGGATCCCTCGTCACCGTACTCCGGCGTGATTTCGCTTTTCATCAGCGCCCTGTGCGAGGGACGCCAACCTGTCATTTGCGGCGACGGGGAACAGACGCGCGACTTCACCTACGTCGCCAACGTCGTGGACGGCGTGCTGCGGGCCTGCCTCGCCCCCGAAGTGAGCGGGGAAGTGATCAACGTCGCCACGGGCGGACGAGTCTCGATCAACCTCCTGTTCCGATCAGTTCGCGACCTTGTGGGCGCCCGCGTAGACCCCGTATACTCTTCGGCGCGCGCCGGCGACGTCCGCGATTCGCAGGCGGACATCGAAAAGGCCAAGAGGCTGCTGGGTAACCAGCCGCAGGTTGCGTTCGATGAAGGCTTGAACAAGACCGTCGAGTGGTACCGCACCTCGCACTTGCCGGTGGCGTAGCCGAAGAGGGGGCGACGCGCCATGAACAAGGTCAAACTGTATCGGCTGGTACTGCTTCTCAGCATCATCTCGAATCTCGTTGTCGGAGTGATCATCTTCGTGTCGCCCGACTCCTTCACGAGCTTTGCCGGCCAGCCGAATGCCTTCCCGGACACGTGGCCTCGGCATTGGGGAGCCCAGCTCTGGGCGATTAACTTCCTGTACCTGCCCGGTTATCGGGATCCCCTGAAGCACCGATGGCCGAACTGGATGGGGATCGTCATCCGCCTTGCGTTCGCAGCATTCTTCTTCAGTCAGGGTGACGGCTTTGTCCCGATGGGAATCTGGGACGGCGTGTCGGGGCTTCTGCTGCTCTTCACATACTTGCCCGTTGTCCGAAGCGCGGCTCCTGCGTTCCCTCATCAAGAGTGAGCGTGACGTAAGCAACACCGGTTGTCGATCGCGATTCGATCGAAAACCGCAATCTTCCAGCGTCTCGGCCAACTCCCTCCGCATCATCCTTTTACGAGCCCGCACCTGCGACGCTCGGCTCGGCGTCTGCTTTGCGACACAACTTCGCTGCCCTGGCGGGTCGATCGAAATCAACGGCGCCTGACCTCGTGCCACGTCGGCCTGCCGGGGCGCGTACATGGCAAGGATTGTCGACACAACGAGGAGGAAATGCGATGCGGATCATCATTGCGGCGTTGCTCGTACTGGGCCTGGGCGTGACATCGGTTGGAGCGCAGGACAGCCGGCCGACGCCGAAAACGGCGGAAACGGTTGGAGCACCGGTGAACCTGAATACTGCCACGCTCGCGCAGCTCGAGGCGCTGCCGGGAATCGGGCCGGCCATGGCCCAGCGGATCGTGGAATACCGCCAGCAGAACGGCGGCTTCAAGAAGGTCGAGGAGTTGATGAACGTACGGGGCATCGGCGAGGCCAGTTTTCTCAAGCTGAAGGCCCTGGTCACGGTTACACCGCCAAGAACGGAGCGCGCGGCCGCACAGTGATGTCGTTTCGGGGCCGTGAAGACATGTCGTCTTCGCGGCCCCGCGGGTTCACGCTCATCGAGATCATGTTCGTCATCGGCCTCTGGGCCGTCATCGCGGGCATCGCGGTTCCTCAGGTGCTCGTTGCACTCGACCGCCAGAAGGCCTGGGCTGCCGCTCGTTATCTGGCCGCGCGCATGGCGATGGCCCGGTCGTATGCCGTCACGCGCTCAGCACATGTCGCGCTTCGGTTTACCGGCAACGGCGACGACGTGATGTTTCAGATGTTCCTGGACGACAACCATAACGGCGTGCGCACGCTCGATATCGCCTCGCAGGTGGATCGGGCGCTCGGCGTGGCCGACCCGTCTGTCCGAGTTGTTTCCGGGGGTGGTCATCGGCATTTCCACCGAGTTAGGAACAGACCCGGTCAGGATTGGGTCCACCAACCTGCTCTCCTTCAGCCCGCTCGGCACGGCAACGCCGGGCACCATCTACGTTCGAGGCCGCGATGGCCTACAGCTCGCCGTTCGGATCACCGGCGCGACGGGCCGTGTTCGCGTTCTGCGCTACATTCCGCGCACGCGACAATGGGTCGTCTCGTTCTGACCGTCGACGGGGCGCTGTCAAGTCAACGTGAACAGCGGCATAGAGGCCGTCGTCGCGCTTCGCCACGGCAGGCTACGGCCACACCCTTTACGTCATTCGGCTTCCGGAAGCTCACGCTGGGATCGAACTTCTACAAGTGGGAGTTCCTGGCCGTCGGCGGCGCGATTCTCGACCAGGGATGCTTCCTTCGTCCTCGAGGGGATCCGCAACGGGCTGGACAACGCCGAACTGGACACCGAGGCGACAATGGTGCAGCGCGACATCGAACGGCTGAACGATCTGGTTCTGCGGTTCAACTCACAAGCGGGCAGGAAGCGCTAGTATTCGAGTGGATCGGTCATGACGATCAGCAGATACCTGCAGGCCTGCGATGCGTCGGCAGCGGCCTCCATCAGCGGAACGGCTCTCTTTGCGGCCGCGAGCGACGAAGAATGTCTTCTGCGTGTGTACGACCGCGCGAACCCCGGCGCGCCCGTCTCGCAAGAGAACGTGGCGACGTTCCTCGAGCTCGATGATCCCCGAGATCTCGAACCGGACATCGAAGGGGCGGCCCAGCTCGGGGATCGCATGTACTGGATCGGGTCGCACGGCCGGAGCAAGGGAGGCAAAGTCAGAAAGAATCGTCAACGCTTTTTCGCGACGACGATCGAGCGCACGGGCGGACTCGTGGCATTGCGTCCGATAGGCAGGCCTTACAAGCGCCTCCTGGCTGACCTGACCGGCGCGGCTGTTCTCGCCCGGTTCGGTCTGGCCGCCGCCGCGCAGGCTGAGAAAGCACCTGAAGACACGGGTGGTTTCAACATCGAGGGGCTCGCGCCCGCCCGGGAAGAGGGGCAACTGCTGATGGGTTTTCGAAACCCCATTCCCGAAGGGATGGCGCTGATGGTCAGACTGGCCAATCCGGCGGCGCTGGTCGCAGGCACGGCCGCCGCCGCGGAGTTGGCTGTCGGCGGCGTGCTCGATTTGAAAGGACGCGGAATACGGGCGCTGGAGTTCATGCCCTCGCTGGACCGCTATCTGGTTCTGGCCGGCGCGTTCGACAGTTCCGGGAAGTTTCAGCTGTACGAGTGGTCAGGCCGGCCCGACACCTCTGCGCGCCTGCTGACGGAGGACGTGGGCGGGTTGAACCCTGAAGAACTGCTGCTCGTCGAAACCATTGGTCGCGAGCTGACACTGCAACTCCTCAGCGATGACGGCACCGATGCGTGCAAGGACGCTCCCACCGAGCAACGAAGCTTTCGAGCGATCACCGTACGCCTGCAGCTCTAACGACCGAGGTGTGGCCCGTTCGTCGGTCAGAAGGTAGCCGCGACTGCTTCGCTGAGGAAAACTGACGTCGGGGGATTTTTCGACCGCGAAGGCCGGCGTCAGAAACAGACTTGACCAGGAAGCTGCTTACTGTCCGAGCGGTCATTCCGCTGGTCCGTCGAGCTCACGATGTCCCGTAAACACCCGTCTACGGGACACGTGAATGGGCGGATTGACCCGTCCCGAAATCCCAGCAATCCCGACGCCCGTTCCGACAGGTTTGAAAACACAGCAGCGAGTTTCGTCTGTCTTTATAAACAATCACAAACGTCCCCAATCCTACGCTTTGTCTCACGCCAGGGCCTTCTGAATGGCCTGCTGCATTCCCATCGGTCGGATAGGGAACGCGTCAAGCGCCTTGGTGTCGCGAACTACCGTAGGGTTTCTCAACCCCTCAACCAGGTGTCGCCCGACCTCAGATGTGGCAGGGGTGACAAGGGCCAGCCAAAGGCCCGACAGGTAGGGGGTCAGCAGCGGTACGGGGATCAGCCACCGCCGCAGTCCTTTCTGGCGGGCGTATTCGCGGATCATGCCGCCGTAGGTAACGACGTCTGCGCTCCCGATCTCGAAGATGCGGCTTTCGCCGGCCGGGAGTTCCATCGCCGCCAGCAGGTACGCCAACGCATCATCAATCGCGATGGGCTGCGTGGGAGTGACGAGCCAGCGCGGACAGATCATGACCGGAAGCCGGTCGGTCAGGGCCCTCACCAACTCGAATGAAACGCTCCCCGCGCCGATGACCGCGGACGCCCGGAACTCGATGGTCTCGACGCCTGACTTGCGGAAAATCTGACCGACCTCATGGCGGCTGCGCAAGTGGGGAGAAAGCTCCGGGTCGCTCTCGTCGCCCAGGCCTCCAAGGTAGATGATCCGCCGCACCCCGGCCCTCGCTGCGGCCCCGGCAAAGTTCATCGCCGCGCTGCGATCGTCCTTCTCGAAATCCTTCGAGCCGGACATGAGGTGGACAAGGTAGAAGGCGGTGTCAACCCCCTGGAGGGACCGGTCGAGTGACGGCGGATCCAGGACGTCCCCCTGGACGATCTCCGTCGTTTGCTTCACCTGGCGACGCAGCGTGTCAGGAGTGCGGGCCAAACATCGGAGCTGGACCGCCTCCTGCTCGAGCAGCGGAGTGAGTCGCGTACCGACATATCCGGTCCCACCTGCCAGCAGAACAACAGGTTGGTCTTTGTCCCTCGAGGGAAGCATCAGCTCTCGCCTTGGAAGTCGCAATCCCAGGGAGACCGGCGGGGCCAGCGCCCGCCGCGCCAGTGCCGCCAAACCAATAGTAGGCCAACCGGCATATCTCGGCCGACCGAGCGAGCGTCGCAGCATAACGCTAGACGGGCTGCGGCGCGAAATATCCGTAATGCGCTCTGTCACTAGGGCGAATCTCATCCAGGCGCTTCGAGATCGGGGTGCGGACGACCTTTCTCGTCACAGCCTATGATTCCTGGCTGATGTTCACCATTTGGTTTGTTATCGCGGGCGCCTTACTCATCGGCATGGCGCTCGCCGGGACCGTTCTCAAGCGTCTGCCATTGACGGCGTCGATGTTCTATCTCACTGCCGGCGCGTTGCTGGGACCGTGGGGCGTCGGTCTTCTGCATGTTGGAGCGCTGGGTGACGCGGGCGCTCTCGAGCGGCTAACGGAGATCGCCGTCATCATCTCGTTGTTTACGGCGGGTCTAAAGCTGCGGCTACCGGCATCCGATCGCCGCTGGCGTGTGGCAATCCTGCTGGCCACCGTTGCGATGCCGCTCACCATTGGAGGTGTCGCCGCGTTCGCGGTCGCCGCTCTCGGTATGCTGTCCCTTCCAAAAACTCGATCCGAATCCTGAAAACTGCTTGCGACCTGCTCGGGCGATGCTTCCGGATCGCCGCGCCTTGAATCGCGAAATGAGATGCTTCGACTGAGACCTCCCAGTTGGCGGTGAGGGTACGGCCGTGTACGCCGGACAGCGATGCCGAAGTGCGACGAGAAGTGACGAAACTACGCGGCGCGCCGTTCGTAGCGGTGGTGCAAACCGCCGACCTGCGGTATGGCGATCACGGGTCCAGCCGTCCGTGGTGCGATAGGACGGGGAAGGGGTGCATCCTTGTTCAGACCGAGGTGCGTGCGTGTTCGTGAGTAGTAGGCGACGTACTCGTGCAGCATGCGGCGAAGGCCGGCTCCCGTCAGCACGATGACGTGATCCAGGCACTCGCGCCGCACGGATCCGATGAATCGTTCGACGTACGCGTTCTGCCAGGGGGAGCCAGGCGCCGTCAGGACTTCCTGAATGCCGACGGTATGCACGTGGTCGAACGCATGATCACGATCGCGTAGGAGATATCGAGGCAGCTCATCCCAGGGGAATGCATCGCGAAACTGCTGTACGGTCCACGCGGCCGTGGGATGTTCCGTGACCGCGACATGCACCACGCGCCGGCGATCATGGGCGAGGAGCACCAAGACGAAGAGCAGTCGACACGTCACCGTCGGGACGACGAAGAAATCAGCCGCGATCAGCTGTTGCCCGTGATTGGCCAAGAACGTGCGCCATGTCTGCGACGGCGACTGAGGGTAGGCCATGTACTTTGCGACAGTCGTTTGGGAAATGGTGAAGCCGAGCTTCAGCAGCTCACCGTGAATTCGAGGTGCACCCCAGAGCGGGTTCGCAACGGACATCGTCCGAATGAGCGCGCGGACCTCTCGACTGACGGTCGGACGCCCGAGCCTGTGGCGGCTCTTCCACGTCCAAAAGAGACGGAATCCGCACCGATGCCAGGTGATGACGGTTTCGGGCTTAACGATAACGAGCGTCGTCCGCCACTGGCACCGGACTCGCGAAAACCAGACCCAGAGCAGCCGGTCGACGCGCGACAGCCGCAGCCGACGCGGATGCGATCGGTCAAGCACGCTGAGTTGGTGCCGATATGCGAGGACTTCGAGCTGCAAGGCGACGCGCGAGCGGGCACAATCTCGAAGCGTCATCACGAGGGAGATCAAGACGGCCATCGCTCAGAAGGCTACTCATCGACGGCCGTAACAGCAATGGCTTCAACAAGAACCGCATTTCTGGTAGGGACAGCTCTACGACGAGCCGCGGCCGGGGACGCCGCGTCAGATCAGTGATGAGCAGATCGAGAAGGTGATTGTGCGCACGCTGGAAGGGACGCCGCGCGGCGAGACGCATTGGAGCAGCCGCGGCATGGCGAAAGCGACCGGGTTGGGACGCACGACCATTCAACAGATCTGGCGCGCCTTTGGGCTGCAGCCGCATCGCACCGAGACGTTCAAGCTGTCGACCGATCCCTTGCTGATCGAGAAGGTGCGCGACATCGTCGGCCTGTACATGTCCCCTCCGACGCATGCCGTCGTGTTCTGCGTCGACGAGAAATCGCAGATTCAAGCCTTGGATCGTACGCAACCCGTGTTGCCGATGCGCCCGGCAAAATGAGCGGCGCACGCATGATTACCGTCGGCATGGCACGACCACGTTATTTGCCGCGCTCAATGTGAAGACCAGCGAGCTGATCACGCAGTTTCATCAACGACATCGCTCAACCGAGTTCCGGCAGTTCCTGGATGCGGCGGACGCCGCCGTCCCTCGGCGCCTCGACGTGCATCTAATCATGGACAACTACGGCACGCATAAGACGCCCGATGATCCGGAACTGGTTCGCGAAGCGCCCGCGCTTTCACGTGCACTTCACGCCCACCTACGGGTCGTGGCTGAATCTGGTGGAGCGCTGGTTTGCCGAGCTCACGAATAAACAACTGCGGCGGGGCGTCCATCGCAGCGTGCTCAGCTGAAGTCGGCGATTCGCGAGTTCATCGCTGCGCATCATGCGAATCCGAAACCGTTTATCTGGACGAAGAGCGCCGACGACATCCTTGCCAGCATTGCGCGCTTCGCCCAGCGAACCCTCGACTTTCAGGGCGCGCCACTTATTGCGCGAACCACGCGGTCAGGACACTAGCAGCGCCTGGCGAAAGTCCTTTGTGCTATCCTGCCGACGTACCTAGCGGGCCAACGATCACCCGATCGAAAACTTGGCCCTACCTGTGCGAACCGAACTCGCCGGACGTGCAGATGTAGGCTGATGAGCGACCACGAAAGGTGTGCCCATGAGTCTGCAGAAGCTGGCCGCGACGAAACTCACCCCAAACCTGATCGTCTCGCGGGTCGAGCAAAGCCTCGCATTTTACGAGGACATTCTTGGTTTTTCCCGAGGCATGACGGTCCCCGAGCAGTCGCCGTTCGTGTTCGCGTCGGTGACCAGTGGTCCCGTCGAGATCTTTTTCAATGATCGATCGACGGTGACGAAGGAAAGCCCGCAGATGACTGGCCTCTCGTTCGGAGGGGGGAACACCATGTTCATCGAGGTCGATGGTGTAGACGCGTTACACGAACGGATCCAGTCTCGCGTCAAGGTGATCATGCCGCTTGTGACGCAGTGGTACGGAGTGCGCGAGTTCGCGATCGAGGATCCGGACGGGTATGTGATCACCTTCGCCGAGCGTGTCAACACACAATCGTCAAAGAGTTGATACCCAGGGACGTGGTCCGTGTACGAGCAAGCGAATGCGCGGTTGACGCCTGCGCGATAACCAACGATCTAACGTGCCCTTGAGCGTTACAGCCGCGCGCCAGCAAAAGACAACGAAGATTTCATCGATCGATGGCCGGAACTCGCCATAGGTTCCGGCCAACCAAGCCAGGCGATCGCCTGTTTCAGCGGCGCTCACCTGAGCGTGAGTTGGCGAAGCTCCACATCGTGCGGCCCTAGCGAAGGGCAGAAGAATTTCCACAATGGACCGCACCTTCATGCTGATTGGTGTCGTTGCTGCCTTCATCGGTGTGGGCTTTGGTGCGTTCGGCGCCCACAGCCTGCGAGGACGGACGTCCCCGGAGATGCTTGCCGTATTTGAAACGGGCGTGCGGTATCAGATGTATCACGCGTTCGCGATCCTGATCACTGCGCTCGCTTTGTCACGGCTCGATGGCCCACTGATCCGATGGGCCGGCTGGCTCTTCACGACAGGCATCGTCATCTTCTCCGGTAGTCTCTACGCCCTGGCGCTGACAGGGACGTCGAGCCTCGGTGCGATCACGCCATTCGGGGGAATCGCGTTTCTAGCCGGATGGGCGTGTCTGGCGATTGCCGCGCTGTTGTAGTCGTCCTTCTTGCCACCCTTGTCTCCCATGCTTCCGCCTTTTCAGCCATCATGACTCGTCACGGCGAGTGAATGTGAATCTTACCGGGAGGGCTGATTGATTGAGTTCTGGTCCAGCTCATGCCCGAGCGATGCTGGAATAGATGATAGGTAGGGAATCCGTCGCCAAGTGGCGATGCATCTGACCGATCCGGATCGGGAATCACAACGGCGTTGATCGCGACCGAACGCTTCTAATTCAGCCGAGGCAGCTCCCATGAAAAGTAGCGATATGCTGCATCGTGCGACAACCTCGAGTACGGCTCAGTACTGCCGTTGATCTGGCAAGATTTCCGGGGACGGGCTGAGGCTGTTTCAACTTCGGGAGCGGCGGCTCACTCGCCGCGGCGGCACCGCCGCTGCCGGTCACCGCGTCCTGCTACAACTGTCACGCGACCAATACTGCCGTGGAGAACACGTTCATGCAGTTCTATCCCACGCTGTTCGAGGTAGCGAAGAAGATGGGAACGGTGAAGGCGACCTACGATCCGATGAAGAAAGTCGGCCGGCCGCCGGCAGCTGGCAATGGTCCGTAGTCGTAGGGGCCGACTTTAGCCGGCCCCTACGCGTGCGCTTTATTTCGCCGCGAAGCAGTAGAAGTAGCCGTTGCCGCCGGTGCTCACGAGGTTCTGCTGGCTGCAGCCCTTGCTGGGGTGCGCCGAGTTCCACGACGTGTTGCCGCCGCCCCCTCGATCGTGATGGCCGAGCTGCACGCTCCCCTTGCCTTCTCCGTTGCTCGTGTAGTTGTTGCACGTATGATCCATTCCGTCAGTGAACGCACGGCCGGCCGTCGTCGAGCCGGTCAGGATGTCGTGCTGGTTCGCCGGCTGCGCACCCTGACCAGGGACGACCTCACCCTTCTCGGTCAAGGCTGTGTTGCGTGAGATGTTGTTCCCGAGCTGTGCCAACTCGACGGTATCTCCGTGCAGGTGCGCGAGGTCCTTCGCAACGATCTGTCCCTTCGCATTCGCCCACGGACCCGTGCCGATTCGATCACGGGCATTGACGGCGCCCTGGCCCTGCGTGCTCAGGTAGGCCCGCCATTCGCGATTGCCGGCGCCCGCCATGCCCGACGCGGCCGCCAGCGTCTGACAGTGCTTGTCAGCTCCGGCCAGCCCGCCGAGATTGCCGCCGCTCATCGGCATGCTCGTGATGAAGAAGCCCATGGGCTGAGCGGGCTGGCCGCCTTGCCCACCTCCCCCTTGCCCGATCAACGGCAGTGCCGAAAGTACCATGATGGCAAGAACGGTTATCACCCTGGCCATATCACCGTCTCCTTCCCTGGAAACGATCACAGTGATCGCCCGCGTAAGGTAACACGTTTCGTTAGTAGCCGGCGGGTGCGCGATCCGGCCTTCGGAGACGCCGTCGTGTGACCGACGCCGCGAACGCCCGCTCGCGCAACTGCCATTGATCCGCTTTGGAGGACGCTTTTCGAAAAGCGTCGGGGGGAGGGCAGTCGGCCACCGGTCGACCACCTGACGGCTGGTGTCGTCGTTCTCTGTCGAACTCTCGGCCTCCAGTGGTGGGCGCCGTTGGTGGGCGCACCTCGCGTTCACCTGCATAAACATTGCGCCGACCATCCTCTGAAATCAGATCGAGGACCAGCGGGAATTCTGGAATGCGAGCGCTGTGTGCCGAAATCCCTTGGCTTTCGCCCCGCATGGATGCCAGCAATTTGTCGACTCTTGCCCCTCGCCGCGGGCTGTCCCTGAAAGAGTTGTTTACGGAACGAGTTCTGATAAGAGACATTCTCGGCCTCTGCGGAACGGACGAAACGCGCCTATACGACCTCCCATGCTTAAGGGCGCGGGATAGGACGCAATTCGCCGAGCCCACCTCTTTTTTGCGGCGTCGGCGATAAAGTCGGCGGCTCGATAGGCCAGAACCACTGAACGCGCCGGATCGTTGCCATAGAGGCCGAACCCCGTTAGCACATTCGTGCAGCGGGCATCTAACTTAGAACCACCAAAATTGAAAACAGGCTGCACGAGACTGTTGCGTCCGATTGCGTCTCCACGTGAGCGGACGATCCGCGCAAGGTGCTGGTCTCGCAGCCCTTGGAGCCGTGCTTCGTAATCGGTCCCATTCTTGCGGTCGTCGCCTGCGTGGAGGAATGCGCTCTATGCTCCGTCTGACCGTCGTTCTGACCGTCACCCTCGGCGTCTCGCTTGCCAGTATTGCGTGCGGCTCACCGTCCGGTCCGTCGCAATCCGGGAACCTGAGGGTGATGATCACGGATTCCCCTTACAGCGACGCCTCGGCGGTCCACGTGACTTTCAAAGAACTGCAGATTCATCCGGCGGACGGCGAATGGATGCCCGTAGACTTCGCGGGCGCGCCGGCGACCGGGACCGCAAGCCGCACCTGCAACCTGAAGAAGCTCGAAGGACCTTTCGATATTCTCGGTGCGGATTCGCTCACCGCGGGACGTTACACTCAGGTGAGGTTGGTCGTGTCGGAGGCCGTCATCTATTTCGGGGGCATGGCGACAACTGACCCTGCGTGCGCAGCGACGCTGGCACCACCTACCGGATTCACATCGAGTGCGCCACTCGAGATCCCATCGGGCGAAGTGAAACTAAACCGTGAGTTCGAGTTAGTCGCGAATGGCACGACGACGATCGATCTGGATTTCGAGGGCGACAAGTCGATTACCCTGACGGGGAGCAACCGGTACCGGATGACGCCCGTTATCGGCATCAAGGGCGTGAGCACGCCGTAGGGAGTGAGAGGAACTTGCGTAAGCGGGGGCACCGGAGTGCCCTCCGCAAACGCTGGTGCTGGTAGTGCGTGCTGACAGAGGTCGAAAACATTGAGCGAAACGGCTGATCCTATCGGCTCATAGTCCAAAGGTCCTGGCGTTCAATTCCCTCGCAGCCAACATAACAACACCGCGCTCGCCCTTTTCACGCCGTTGCGGCGAATGAACCTCAAAACATTCCTCACAGGAGCCTCTCGAGAGTTTCTGTTGCTGCGCATCGTGGAGAACGGCATGACGGGACGCAATCGACGCCGCTGGATTCGTCCTGGTGAGGCAGCCTGCTGGTGTCCGGGTCGGCCGATTCTGTCATTCGCCAAACAGACGTGTGACTGCGTGCGTGTGTTCCGTGTCCTCCTCGGAACGTGGCGTCAAGGCTCTAACTTCCTCTAAGTGCTGTGTTTTTGCCCAGTCACGTCGAGGCCGCTATAGGGGGCACTTTCGTTGCTCTGCAGGCACGCGATGGCTGCGCACAAACTGCTCATCGCGTGCGTCGTCACTCTTGCGATGCTTGGCTTCGGACGACACGTCGAAGCAGCGTCACTGACACTCGCGTGGGATCACAGCACCTCCAGCAACGCGACCGGTTATCAGATCTCGTACGGCACCCAATCGGGCAAGTACACGGCAAACGTCAAGGCTGGCTATGTCACGTCGGTCACTATCAACAGCCTGACCGAAGGGACGACGTACTACTTCATTGTGCAGTCCTACGACAGCGCGGGCACGCTCGGCTCACCGTCCCCCGAAATCTCTGGTAAGGTGCCGGCTGCGGTTCCGGCTCTGTCGATCTCATGTCCGTCTCCGGTGTTGACCTCACCTGATGGCAACTCCATCTCAGTGACGTTGACTCCCACGATCAGTGGCGGAGTAGCGCCGGTCTCGACGAGCTGCTCGCCGGCATCGGGCTCGAAGTTTTCCGTTGGAACGACTTCGTTCTCCTGCACTGCTGTGGACGCCGCTCAGCAGAAGTCGTCATGCACGTCGACTGTTGTGGTACTGGCGCCGAGTCAGCCTGCGCCGACGCCGCAACCCGCTCCGATCCTGAGCAGTGTTTCTCCTGCCTCCGCCACGACCGGTACTCAGGTGGTTCTATCGGGATTCGGATTTGGCGCATCTCAAGGCAACAGCGTGGTGCGATTGAACGGAGTACCTGTCACGGTCAACGCCTGGAGTAACACGTCGATCACCATCACCATCCCCCCTGGCGCCACATCCGGACCGCTCGCAGTCGCCGTGGCTCCGGGTATGAACAACAGCAATCCGCTGACGTTCACGGTGCTCACGCTGCCGGCTCCCTGGTTGAATCAGGACATCGGATCAGTGGGCGTCGCCGGGAGCGTCAGTTATGCGAGTGGGGCTTTCACCGTGCGGGCCTCCGGGCAACAGATCTGGAACACCGCTGATGGCCTGCACTACGTCTATCAGTCGTTGACCGGCGACGGCACGATCGTCGCGCGCGTGAACACGTTGACGGGCGGGGCCAGCAGCCAGTCGGCCGGCGTGATGATTCGCGAGACGCTGGACGCCAACTCCAAACATGCGTACGTGGCGTTCAGCCAATCGCAGATCTATTTCACCAATCGGACAACGACCGGCGGCAGCACGGCGGCGCAGACCTTGACGGGCAAGACGCTGCCCTACTGGGTCAAGCTGACCCGCAGCGGATCCACCTTCACCGCGGCCGCCTCAGCGGACGGCGTGACCTGGGTGCAGGTCGGGACGCCCCGGACCATCAACATGACGGCCTCCGTATACGTCGCGCTGGCCGTGAGCAGCGGGCAGAACTCCACCCTGGCCACCGCCACCTTCGACAATGTCTCGCTGACCCCGGGAGAACCTTCGACCCCAGGCTCGTTGCCCACTGGTTGGCTGAATCAAGACGTGGGCTCGGTGGGAGTCGCCGGGAGCGCGAGCTATACGGGCGGGATCTTCACGGTGCGAGGCGCCGGTCAACAAATCTGGAACACCGCCGATGGCCTGCATCTGGCGTATCAGTTCCTGGCCGGCGACGGTACCATCGTGGCACGGGTGGGAAGTCTGACAGGCGGTGCCAGCAGCCAGTCCGCTGGTGTGATGATTCGCGAGACACTGACTGCCAACTCCAAACATGCGTACGTGGCGTTCAGCCAGTCCCAGATCTATTTCACCAACCGGGCGACGACCGGCGGCACCACGTCCGCGCAGAGCCTGACCGGGAAGACGCTGCCCTACTGGGTGAAGCTGACCCGCAGCGGCAATACCTTCACCGCCGCCGCCTCACCTGATGGCGTGAACTGGGTGCAGGTTGGAACGCCTCGCACCATCACCATGACGGGGACCGTGTACGTCGGCCTCGCGGTCAGCAGCGGACAAAACTCTACGCTGGCCACGGCCATCTTCGACAACGTGTCGATCTCCATGCCCTAGAGCGGTTTTCATAACGCCGTAGAGACGCGGTAGCCGCAGTGGTGCACAAAATTCACGCATTCCTGTGGCGCGAAGAGCGCGATCGCGATCCGCACGAGCTCGACGAATTCATCGATCTGGCGGCGACCTTGTCGGCCGAAATACGGAAGGTCATCGAACCCAAGCGTCACGTCCTGATCTGAAGGCCGCACAGTCTCGAGGGCCGCGAGGCGGGGGCACTGGACGGGGGCTCGCCCCGCGCGGTCGGGTCTTTGAACGCAGTGGAGGCGACGTTTGCACCCTCCGGGAACAAGCGGACGCGACGTCGCTATCAAGACACTCCGCGTGGATTTCTCGCGCGATCACTCAAAGCGCTTTCAACAGGAAGCTCACGCGATCGCGACCTCGCCAACGGTTCAATGGGTCAGCAATTCGTGAGCCGGTACGACAATGTGGGACCAGATGAGCGACTAGGCCCCATCTCGTCGAAGTGCCAAGTTTTCATTGGAAGGCGGCGGACAGAGGCTCCGCCGCTGCTTGGAGGACTCGTGCGGGGAATGTTCCTTAAACACCCGTCTACGGGACACTTGAAAAGGCTGTCGACTCTGTCCCGAAAGTCTCCGAAATCGAGAGCTCGTTTCGACAGGTTTGCGGGACAGCCTCATGCCTGCGGAGCGCACCTAGATTGGCGCCGGGTCACGGTTCAGATGGGGGCAGCCGGTGGTGTGTAGAGGGTGAGCTGAGTGTCCTCACGCCTCGACCGCGCGACAGAAGCGATTATCCGGTCGTGGTGCCGGATCGTTCACTAGGGTTCGCCTCGGCGAATCCTTTCTACCTTTGCGTCCCGCTCGGACGCGAGTCGCTCGCGCTCACGCCGAAACTGCCGGCCAACCTCGTCGAGCTCCGCGGAGTCAGCGCGTAGCGGACCCTTCATTGCGGACTGTTGCAGGACATCCTGCTCGGCGATCTTTGAGTCGTAGAGGCTCCGCACCTCAGCGATGGCGCTCTTCTGCTGGTCGGTCATCGGCCGTACGGTGACACCTTCCTCCGCGTCCTGCTTCCGGAGTCGTTCCATCGCCAACTCGAACGAAGACTTCGGCCCGGCATCATCAGACATAAGGCCAGCTTACTTTGTGTCAGGGGCGTGGTCCCCCTGTTTCCGGCAGAGCTCAGGAGGACACGATGAACGTCACGCGGGACGCGCTCCGGGATGTCCTGGCTTCTCTTCTAGTCCCAGCGGTGGGCGCACCTGGTGGGCGCACTTCAAGTTCACCCGCATAAACATTACGCCAACCATCCTCCGCAAAAAGATCGAGGAGTTGATGAACGTACGGGGCATCGGCGAGGCCAGTTTTCTCAAGCTGAAGGCCCTGGTCACGGTTACACCGCCAAGAACGGAGCGCGCGGCCGCACAGTGATGTCGTTTCGGGGCCGTGAAGACATGTCGTCTTCGCGGCCCCGCGGGTTCACGCTCATCGAGATCATGTTCGTCATCGGCCTCGGGCCGTCATCGCGGGTATCGCGGTTCCTCAGGTGCTCGTTGCACTCGACCGCCAGAAGGCCTGGGCTGCCGCTCGTTATCTGGCCGCGCGCATGGCGATGGCCCGGTCGTATGCCGTCACGCGATCAGCACATGTCGCGCTCCGGTTTACCGGCAACGGCGACGACGTGATGTTTCAGATGTTCCTGGACGACAACCATAACGGCGTGCGCACGCTCGATATTGCCTCGCAGGTGGATCGGGCGCTCGGAGTGCCGACCCGTCTGTCCGAGTTGTTTCCAGGCGTGGTCATCGGCATCTCCACCGAGTTAGGAGCAGACCCGGTCCGGATTGGATCCACCAACCTGCTCTCCTTCACGCCGCTCGGAACAGCCACACCGGGGACGGTCTACGTTCGAGCCCGCGACGGCCTGCAGCTCGCGGTTCGGGTTACCGGCGCGACGGGCCGTACTCGACTCCTGCGCTATGTTCCGCGCACACGCGAGTGGGTCGCCTCCTTCTGACGCACTGTGGGTAGGCTCTACCTTCCCGTCACGCGGAGAGTGCCCATTCCTCCCAAGGCCACTGAGCTGCGGCACGTAGTCGCGGCATAGCGGCCACAACAAAACAGCACGACTCAGTTCTCGGACAGCACGGGAGGCCGTTCCAGGTCGTCGAACACAAGATCGCCGATCGTGTGCCAGCGTGATCGCGCCGTTCACTTCACGGAGTACTTGGTGAACGCGCCTCCCGCTTGGTTGAACGAGTTCGGCCCTTCCGCTGCGTAGACATTACCGTCGGCGTCGACGGCCACGCCTTCGCCAGCCGCCCCCTGGTACACCCGGTCTTCGCGCTCGAACGGCGGAATGAACGCGGTGATGCGATCCTCGTCGAGCGGACCGATGCGCACGCCGTTGCGCCAGTTCACGTGGTTCAACGGGCCCGATTCCGAGTCGATCGCGTAGACCATGTTGCCCTTGATGAAGATCCCGCTGATGCGGCCGTACATGTAGCGAGATTCGAGGTAGTTGCCCTCCTGGTCGAAAATCTCGAGCCGATGGTTGCCGCGATCTGTCACCCAGAGACGGCCTTTTGCATCGAACACCAGTGCGTGCGGTGTCCGGAACTCTCCGTGTCGCACGCCGAGCTTGCCCCAGGACTTGATGAACTTTCCGTCGGGCGAGAATTTACTGATCCTCGCCGTGGCGCCGCGCTTGATACCCTCGGCGATGGCCGCGTTGGTGGTCATCCCCTGGCCGTCGTGCCCGTCGGAGACGTAGATGCTGCCGTCCGGCCCGACGACAACGTCGTTGGGCTGATTGAACTGGCCATCGGCGTTGCCCGGCTTGCCGGCGATGCCCAGGCTTAGATGCTTCTCGCCCTTCGGACTGAACTTATGGACTTGGTGCCCCTTGGTCCCGGCTTCATTGCCCGCGAAGTCCGCAATCCACACGTTACCCTGTCGGTCCACGTGGATGCCATGCGGCGTCACCATCACACCCTTGCCGAAGTTCGCCAGCACCGCACCAGTGTTGCGATTGAACTTGAAGATCGGGTCCACCACGTTCGTCTCGCAGTTGACACCGCCGCCTGCGGCCCCGCCGGCCGCGCCCGCGCCGCAGCGCTCGTAAGCCCAGATGTGTCCGTCGATCGGGTCGATATCGATACCGGCCGACGTGCCCCATTTCCGTCCCGCGGGAAGCTGACCCCAGTTGCGGATCACCTTCGGTGCCGGGTTCGGCAGCCGCTCGCCGGTGATGGCATTCCCCATTCTCGCGGCTTCCTGCGCCAATAACGTCGTCCTGTTGCCGCCCGAGTTGATCGAGGCGGTCAATAGAAATACCGAGCAGACGCCGAAAGCGGAGAGCAAGATTCTCGGCGTGGACATGGCACCTCCTCGCGCGTCGAATGAAAAAGTAGCCAACATTCCTGAACGGCCGCTGACCCGGCATTATCGCTCATCGTCGGCCGTGCTCATGGTTGTCGGTCGTGACCCTGATCTTTGATCAGAATCGGGATGCCGTGCAGTGAACTGCGCACGTAGCCGCTCCGGCGTTCGCCATCAAGGGCGTCGGCAACCTGCAACGCGTTCGCGTCATTTCAATCCTTCCGCAGTGCGTCTTCTTGGAACTCTGACGACCGCCTCGCAACGTCGCGCTCTCGTTACCGTAACGGCTCTATAATCGGCGCGTCTCTTACCGTGAGGCGTGGTAGCCGGAGGGTTCTACCCCTCCGGACAACAACGGAGGCTCGCATGTGCTCTCGAGTGCTCGCGCTCGCGGTCGTACTGGGAGTCGCCATGTCCGCCGGTTCGGCGGCCGCCCAGACATGGACGCCGCCGCGGACAGCCGACGGTCAGTACCATCTGCAGGGCCTCTGGGACTTCAGCACCATCACGCCCCTCGAGCGGCCGGCGGCCCTCGCCGACAAGCCGGTCCTGACCGAAACAGAGGCGCGCGCGTTCGAGGAGGCGGAGAACACGCGCCAGAACCGCGACCTGATCGACCCCGCGAAGGGGGGCGTGCAATATCCGCCTGGCGGGGTCGTTCCCTACAACGAATTCTGGTACGAGCGCGGTAGTACCTGTCGTCGACACTCGACGCACCTCGTTGATCGTCGACCCGCCGGACGGCCGGCTGCCGCCGTTTACGCCCGAGGCGCAGAAGCGGATCGACGCGCAGGACGCGGCTGCGCGCGAGACGCAGCTCGGGCGCGTCGAGGCGGATTCGTGGGAAGACCGCCCGCTCCAGGAACGATGCATCGTCGGGCTGAACGAAGGCCCGCCGATGACGCCCGGCGCCTACAACAACCACGTCCAGATCTTTCAGACCGCGGGGTACGTGGTGCTCATGACGGAAATGATCCACAGCGCCCGCGTCGTGCCGGTCGACGGCCGAGCGCATCTGCCCGCGGCGCTGCGCCAGTGGCGCGGCAGCTCGCGGGGCCGATGGGAGGGCCGCACGCTCGTCATCGAGACGAGAAACCTCCGCGGTCAGACGAACGTCCGCGGCTCGTCGGCGAACATGCATCTCGTCGAGCGGTTGACGCGCGTCGATGCCGATACGCTCCTTTACGAATTCACCGTGACCGATCCGACGACGTGGACGAAGCCCTGGGCCGCCGCCATTCCCATGCGGAAGGCGGCGGGCCCGATGTATGAGTACGCGTGCCACGAGGACAACTACGGGCTCCGTGGCGTGCTCAGCGGCGCGCGGGCACAGGAGAACTGACGATCTCCTTCAGCAGGTTTTGGGCCGCTTTTCTCCGACCCCTTTTCTCTTGACATTCCACCCTGAGGGCGTAACCTCGCCTGTCAGCTGGAGGTGTCACGTGAGAGATCGATTCGTCACGGTCACGTTCGCTTCAGCAGCCATCCTTCTCATGGTCTCGTCGCTGGCGGCGCAGGCGCCGACGGCGACGACCGGCAAGCCATGGAGTCCCGCCCGCACAGCTGACGGTAAGCCCGACCTGCAGGGAATGTGGGCCGCCACCGTCGGGGGACACACGTTCGAAGAGGGCGGTGATTCCGAGTCTGCCGTCATTCAGGGCGACGAGCCGCCGTCAGGAGAGCGACCCAAAGTCATCGTGGACCCGACGCCCGATGGGAGGATTCCCTATCAGCCGTGGGCGGAAGAGAAGCGGAGGGAGCACCTGAGAAACCTCTTTGCCCCGACCGAGCCGGCGCACGTCGAGCCCGAAGACCGCTGCCTGCTGAACGGGGTGCCGCGCATCAATTTGCGTGGCCAGATCCAGATTGTCCAGACGGCCGGATACGTGCTGCTGCTGTACGAATGGATCCACGCCTATCGCTTCATCCCTCTGGACGGAAGACCGCATGTCGCCAGAGACGTCCGGCTGTGGAACGGGGACTCGCGAGGCCGGTGGGAAGGCGATACCCTCGTTGTCGACGTCACCAATTTCCACGTCGACGCGAAGAATTACAACAACCAGCCCTGGCTCGACAGCCATGGCAGCTTCTATACCGACACCCTGCACGTGGTCGAACGCTGGAGGCTCGCCGACGCCAACACGATCAGTTACGAAGCGACCGTCACCGACCCCAAGGTGTTCACGAGGCCGTGGACGCTCGCGTTCACCCTCGGCCGCAACAGGGACAGCAATTATGAGTTCTTGGAGATAGCGTGTCACGAGGGGTACAAGCCGGACTTGGCGCTCGAGGCAGGACGAGCCCTCAGAGCCAAAGGCCAGACCGGCATCCACGAGCACACGAAGGGTTTCTACGGCGGGAAGTAGAACGGCGTAGCGGCGAGGACCACACCGGCGACACAGAAAGGCTGTTGATCTGTGATCGGGACACCAAGTGGAGCACGCCAGTCCGCCAGCTCCTTGACGTCTCAGGCGTGCGGCTGGTGCGAACGGCGTTCGGCGCACCAAACTGCAATGCCTTTGCGGAGCGGTTTGTGCGGTCGATCAAGGACGAATGTCTCGACCAGATGATTCCGTTGGGGGAACGGCACTTCCGCCGGGCCCTTTCACGAATTCGTGGCCCACTATCACGGCGAACGCAATCACCAAGGCCTTGCCATGAACTGATCGACGCTATCCCGTCAGGAAGTCAGGCCAGCGGAATTCGGCGCCGCCAACGACTCGGCGGCCTTCTCAATTACTACTGTCGTGCCGCGTAACGTTTCGGCTAGGTTTTCGGACATTACGGGCTAAACTGTGAGCCGCGATCGCCTTCAGAAGCCGCGACCGATACTCGGGGCGTTCTCGTCTGTGCTGAAGCAGCGCGCTGTTCCACCACGAGGAAGTTGCTCGTGTGGCGCGGCATTCGTCCCCGCAGATGAAGCGACGTCACGGTTGTCGGAAAAGAGGAATCACATGCACATTGGTTCAACATCGCGCGTTCTGATCGGAATGACTGCGGTGTGGCTGGCATCCCAAGGCATCGCGCAGGCCCAGTTCGCCACGGGAGCGCCACCGGGATCTCCGGGCCACGAGATCATCCACTTGAAGGGGGACCTCTATCGATTCCGTCAGGTCCGCCACTACGGGATGTTCCTCCACACGCCCGAGGGCATCATCCTCGTGGATCCCGCCAACTCGGAAGCCGCAGCGTGGTTGAAGGCCGAGTTCGCCCGGCGTTTCAAGGTCCCCGTCAAGTACGTCATCTACAGCCACGCGCATAACGACCACGCCAGCGGAGGAGAGGTGTTCGCCGACACGGCCACCTTCGTGGCTCACGAGAACATGGCCAAGAACCTGGTCCAGCCGGCGGAGGGTGCACCATTGCTGCCGCGAGAGACCCTCTGGGATAAGAACCGCAACGGCGGCATTGAACAATCGGAGGCGCCAGAGGGCTTGGCGAAAGGCTTTGCCAAACTGGATCTCGACGGCAACGGGAGGCTGACTCGCAGAGAGATTTGGGCAATTCGGTTCGGGGGCGGCGCCCAGTCAAACCCGCCAGACATCGTGTATCGAGATTTTGCGTCTATCACCCTGGGCGGCAAGACGGTGGAGCTGCACTATACGGGCCTGAACCACACAGACGACATGACCGTCGTGCGCTTTCCCGAGCAGCGGATCATCTACACGGTAGACCACTTGACGCCCAAGCGTTTGCCGAGAGGGGACCTGGATGGCGGCTTCCTGCCGGAGTGGCTCGACTCCTTGAAGCGCATCGAGCAGCTCGACTTCGACTACGTCTCCCCTGGTCACGAGTCGATCGGCACCAAGGCGGACGTGTCCGAACAGGTTCGCTACATGAGCGATCTGATCAAGGCCGTTTCCGAAGGTATCGCTGCGGGCAAGAGCGAGGCGGAGCTCGTGAAGAGCGTGCGACTGGAACAGTACAGCCATCTCCTGGAGTACGAGATGTCCCGCGCCAGCAATGTGGCCGGTGCCTTCGAGATGCTCACCGCACGCCGGGGACGCTGACCCCACGGCCCGTTTGAGTCGGCAGGCTCGCGGGATCAGGGTAGGCCCTCGAGTTCTCGCAAGCCTGGGACGCTCCGACAAGCCGGTACGATTCATCGCTGCCGTCATCGCTGGAGAGCATGATCAGGACGCAACTACCTGGAACTCCACCGAAGGCTAAACAGGATCGCGCGGACCGCGATCAATTTTCCGTTGACGGCATCCCGACTGTCCTCATGATCGCCCTTCCGTCAGCCGAGTTGTCGGACATTACGGCCTTCCTACCGAATTTCTCGAGGTGATCGACGAGTTCGCCCGGCGATTTCCCCTAGGGGCGGCCAACTACGCTTCTAAACCATTCGCTTTCAACTTTAGACGCCGGAGTGAGTCCCGCGACTGGCGGCTCTCGCCTCGGTAACTCGGATGCGATTACGTGGAAAGCTTGCGGTATGGAGAGTCCGAACGCCCCTACGTTATTGGGAAGCACGTAAGTCGCTCATTCGTCCTTTCCCTTGAACTGATCGGTCTCGTCGGCGAACAAGAGGTTGAAGCTGGTCAAGGATCCGTAGCAGCCGCTCACATACGCCTGCAACTTCAACTTCAGATCGCCGGACAGCTCCGAGGCATTGATGTGCTGCTCGAGCGTCCGGAGCCGGTTCCGCAGCATGACAACCTTGTGAAAGAAGGTTTCGATTGGCCAGCTCTTCTCCTGCAGGCCCGGCGTACCAGGACGCAGCACGAGACTGCCGCCGCGCCACTTCGCAGCGGGAACAACCGGAGTGACTCCTGCCTCCTCGCGGATGATCCGGCGCAGAAGCAGTTCGAGATCGTCGGCATTGTTTGCGGGGGTCATAGCTGGCGCGATCCTTTCACGATCGCTGACGATCGGAAACACGGTCCGTGAAGACGACGCTCGATTGGCATCAGGTCGATTCGACTGTTGAGCCATCCGACTCGAGCGTTCGGAAGTCGCCCCACTCCGGTAGTTGTGCTCGCTGTGGCAGTAATCGCATGCGACGCGAATCGGTCTTCCCTCGTCTACCACAATTATGGTGTGCAAGCGATCGATCTTGCAGACGCGGCACAGATCTTCGACCGATTCGCCAGCCCGATACGGGCGCTGTGCCGACATGACGCTACTATGTTCGCACGATGAAACCATCCGACTGCATTCTCTTCAGCGGCGGCGCGCCTGGCGCGGAGTCACAATTTGGCGCATGCGCTGAACGTCATGGCGTGGAAGAAGTCAATTTCACGTTCGACGGTCACAAGATCGAGCGACAGCGAGGCGTCCGTGTACTCAATCACGAAGAACTGCTGGCTGGCGACGTCAGCCTGGAGTACCTCTCCCGGTTGTTGCATCGACGTTACTCGGAGGGGCCGACGCTTCGCAAAATACTGCAAACGCTGTGGTACCAGGTCAACAACGGTCAGGAGATGTATGTAATCGGAACCATTCTCGAGGACGATACGGTTCGCGGAGGAACCGGGTGGGGCGCCGAGTTCGCCAAGCTCTGTAACAAGCCACTGTACGTCTTTGATCAAGATCGCGACTCATGGTTTCGTTGGACTGGTTCTTCCTGGGCCCCCGCCACCGGCGCAACTGCGCCGGTCATCACCCACGCACATTTCACGGGCAGTGGTACCAGGACGCTCCGTGATAACGGCCAGCAGGCGATCGAAGAGCTGTTTGTGCGATCTTTCGATGAGTGAGGGAGCCGCTTCCATCACCACGGCTGAAGCCGGACACGTCGGCCACGCCCGGCAGTCAGGTTGATTTCGCACGGATAACCGCCGACCGGCGGTGTTGCGCTCATGTCCGCGACGGTCCGATCTTCGAGTTCACGAGCGTGACACCGTTTGATCTACCAATCGCCGTCCGGCTGGTGGACGAAGGCCGGTGTGGAGGTCGTGCCGAAGAAGGTGATCACTGCATGATGGTTGAGGTAACACTCCCGCCTGGTCGTTGGCGACCTATCCGTAGCCACCCTTTGGCTCGTCGTCTGGTTGCCGCGCGGTAATCCCTTTCTTGAATACGCGCGCGGGCGCCGCCCTGCGGGGCCATAATGACCGAAAGGAGAGACCATGGGAGACAAGGGCGGCAAGAAAGACAAGGAAAAGAGCAAGCAGCAGCAGTCGAAGAAACAGGATCAGCAGGCTAGGGAGAAGCAGGCCAAGGCCCGGCCACAGACCAGCAGCAAGTAACGGATCAGCGCCGTTGGGTTTCCGAGCCGGAAATGTGGGTCCCCGGTGAGACAACCGTGCCCGGCGTGTTCGCGGCGGGCGACGTCCGCGCCGCCGCGATGAACCGGGTGGCGTCGGCCGTGGGCGAGGGCTCGATGGTGGTGCCATTCGCTCACGAATACCTGGCACTGACCTGAATCGGTTCACACTGTTCGTCGTATCCTCCTCACGTGACCTCGTCGGCCGGGCCCTGCTCGAGATGAAACACGAGTGCGACGCGTGAACCCGCAGCGTTGCAACGACCTGCGCCTGACCGGTTCCGGCGGCGCGAACCGGGTCATGGAGGCCGAGCTCAAGCGCCTCGTGATGCGCTCGCCGTTCGACGTGCGCCTCGACAAGCCGAAGCGCGAGGGGGACGAGACCCTGCTCTACGCCTTCGACGCGCGCGTTGCGTGGGTCGCGGCGTGCCATCACCGCACGTCGTCGCGAATCTCCTGGGATCTGTGCTCCAGTCCGGCCGTGCGCCTCGAGCCGCTCTTCGCCGACCTGCTGCCCGCGCTCTCGTCGGACGACAGGCTCCCGGACGGCAAGCACCTCCGCTTCTCGGTCGAGGTCGGTTCATCGTCCGACTTCGAAGCGTCGCCGCTCCAGCTTCGTGGCGTCGTCAAGAATGCGCTCGTCGAGGCGCTGGCGTCGCGAGGCGTCGCATCCGACGTCGACGGCGACGCGCCGGACGTCGTGTTCGTCGCGCGCCGCGCGGGGACGCCTGACGCGCGGCGTACAGTGGTGGGCATCGACGTGGGCGGCGGCGCGCGTCATCGACGTGGCGCGCGCGTGGCCGCCGGACTCGCGCCGCTGCGCGAGACGCTCGCGGCGCAGTTGATCATGCTGTCGCGCTGGGACGCGCGAACCGAGCCGCTCGTCGATCCGATGGCTGGAAGCGCCACGATTCCGATCGAGGCGGCCGGCCTCGCGGTGGGCGCTGCCATTCGTCACCCGGCGGATCTCCCGCTGCGCCATCTCGCCGCGTTCAGGGGTCTGCCGAACGAAACGCCCGACCTGTTCCCAGGGACCGTGGCAACAATCGTCGCGCTCGACGCCGACGCCGAGTGCATTCCCGCGATGGTGGGCAACCTGCGCGCCGCGGCTCTGACCGGTGCCGCGTACGACCACTCCATCGTCATCGCGCAACAGGACGTTCGAGGGCTGACGCCGGACGACATCGAGCGCCTGCTGCCTGCGGTGCGCAACATGCAGCCGGGTGTCTTCTGCTTCAACCCGCCCTATGGCGTGCGCATCGGCGGGGAGCACGGCGAAGCGGAGCTGCTCGCGCTCTACGCCGACATGGGCCGCGCCCTCGGGCGCTTCAGTGGTTGGCGCGCGGCGTGTTTCGTCGCGAACCCGAAGTTCGTGTACGCCTTTGGTCACCGTGCAACCATGACGAAGCCCGCGAGCAACGCCAACCTCCGCGGTACCTTCCTGGTGTTTCAGCTGTAATCCGGCGTGGCCGCGACGGCCACGGCTGTTAATATCCGAACGGCCGCATGAAAACGTACGATGGTGGCGAGTGATCCGGTCGGCTCAGGGCCAGAAACTGGATTTCAGCGGCCAAGAGGCAACATCGGTCGCCACTAGGAGTCTTGACCCCTAGAAGTGTGAGTGATTGAGTCAAGTTTTTCAGGCGGCAAGTTTCACCTCCTCGAGGAAAGTGGCGAGCGCGGCGTCGAGCCGATCGAAGGCGCGCTGAGCGCGGATCGAGCCCGACGGCTGCAACGAGTGGACGGGTCGGAGCGCCCGCGCGTAGAGACGCGCGTAGAACATCGCGACCTGCGCGCCCGTCGGGGTGATGCGATAGCGATGGCTGCGCGGGACCCGTTCGATGAGGCCGTGCAGCCGCAGCCGGCGCAGGTCGTAGGTCATCGAGCCGGCGGAATAGGTCTCGGGTCGCGGCCCTTGCAGCTGCGCGACGTGAGTCTCGCAGCTCCCGATGGCGAAAGCCGGTGGGCGCGAGCGCGAAGAGACACAGCGCGTGCATCAGCGCCTGGACGCGCGGGTCGCCGAAGCGCAAGTCCGGCGGCCCGTTGATCCTGGCTAACGACGGGGGACGTGACGGCGTGCAGGCGGTCTTCGCCGATCAGGCAATCGTGGCTCAGAGATTCGACGTGTAACAACCGTCGGTTGGCCGCAAAGCCGATCTCCCGCAGGGCGGGCAGATTGCGGAGCGCACGACCGATGGCGAAGTCGTACGTGTCGTTGATGGTGGTTTCGGTGCGAAGCGCCTGGCCTTCTTTGTGGTACTGCTTGACCTTGGACTTCTTGTAGTCGACGTGCAGCGAGGGGACGACGCCCTCGGTGAGGACGCGCGTGCGGAAGCGCCCCGGCGTGCGGCGCGTGACGCGTCGATCGAAGATCAGCTGCATCTGATCGGGCCGCCCGAGGTCGAGATTCTCGCGGATGACTTCTTCGAAGAAGCAGCGCCCGGTGCAGCGGCCGATCGAGGACCTGGGTCAGCGCGAACTCGGCCTGCAGGATCGAGAGCTGGTACCGATAGCCGGCCGCCCGGTGCGCAGCGGCGAACGGATGCGGGAGGCGACGCAACCACTTGCGGAAGACCGCGTCGATCTTGGCGGCGTCGAGCGTGTCGGCGATGCGCTGCACGCGGCCGGCCTGGTCGCTCGAGCGGATGCCATTGTCCAACGGCTCGAACGGGACCTCCCGCTGCGTGAGCTGCCGTTTCAACCACTCGTGCCCGTTCAGACAGAGCTTCGCGGGGTAGGGAAAGTAGGAGCAGAACTTGATGAAGAGCGGGCCGAAGTCCTGGTCGACGAGGTAGACGTAGTAGTGATTGACCATCGCGGTCGAGCGGATGATCCACGGGTAGACGCCGCGCGCGTCCCGCCGCTTCTCGGTGCGGAACACGCTGGCCTTCTCTTGCGCCTTGCCGACGAACAGCACGCCTTCGTCGCGCGTGAATGTCGCGAGGTACTGCTGCGCCACGTCGTCCTTCCGCTGGCCCTTCTCGAACGTGATCAGATCCACGCCTTCGGTCTTGACGAAGCGCTCGATCCCCTCCACGAATCGCTGACTCATCGGGGCCACCATCACCGTGGACGGCACCCGCACGCCGAGCTGCGTCTTCAGGAAATACACTACGCCGCCGCCCGTCTGCAGCGACGGGACGTAGGCATTGAGATACATCCGGTCGATCGCTTCCAGCTCGAACGTCACGTGATTGGTGAGGATCTCCGCGACGTTTTTGCGTACCATGCTGGTGGAGCTCCCGGAGAGCGCGGCCCATGTGGCCACCGACCCGAACAGGGTCTATTACGTAGGCGCAGGGTACAACCCCTGCCATGCTCCCGGGGCTCCTCTTTTTCTAACGAGGCCCTGCCTCAGACCGCCGGCGCCTTCGGCGTACACCACGACATGCTCGACGGTCTGAGGCCTTGGGAGCGCAAGCTGGCGCACCGGCGAAGGATCCGGCGCTCGGCACGTGGAAGGAGAATGTCCAGAAATCCAGATACAACCCAGGACCGCCCCCAAGACAGGAGCACTGCGCCGCTACGAACTGCGGCCCGACGGGTTCACCATCGTCACGCAGACGAACGTCGATGCGCAGGGCAACCCCACTCTCGCGCGATCCGCCTTCAAGATCGACGGGAGGGAGTATCCCAACTACAACCGGGCGACAATCGCGGACCTTCTCGCCACTGGGACGAAGACCCAAGGAACGACCTCGGCAAAGCTGGTGGACGCGTACACAGTGATTGTCACGCAAAGGAATGATGCCGGGCGCGCACGTGGTTGCCGTCCGCTGCAACCGGTCGTTAGGCGTCACTCGCGTCTTCTTCATTACTCGAGCCGTTCACCACTACGACTTCATGGAAACCTTCTCCAATGGTGGGCGCCTCGAGCAGTCCAAACACGCTGCGAACTGCGGACTCGGGGACGACTTCATCCAAGGAGCGCTGTGCATTTTGCCTCAACGCTCGCTCGAGTGGTGTCTTGACCCACACCGCAACTGTTCGAACCGAAAAGCGCCTGGCGAGAGCAAGGGCGCGAGTTCGATGGCGCCTCCCCGGAAGAGCCGCGTCCAAGAAGACAGCTGCACCACCAAGCGCTTCATAGTTGTTCCTGATCCATGTGGTCTTGCCGCCACCTTGAACTCCGATTACGACGAACAAGCAGGCATCCGGCCCTGCGACACCGAGGAGGCTCTCCAGCTCGGCGTAGAGCTGCTCCCACGCTGCGGCATTCCGCTCCTCCGTGTACACGCGCCCCTTTGACGTCCACAGATAGTCGTCAGGGTTGAATACACGCGGTATAGGCATGTGACAGGGGCTTAGCTTATGAGCCTGCGGTCAGGCGGGTTCGACCACCGGACGAGTGGTGCCGCGCACGGCGTCGTCGACAACCTTAACGAGCGTGTCGCGGCCGATGGGCTTCTTCAAGATGGCTGCGAAGTCCTTCGGGTCGAGGTCCGACGTGTCGGTCCCGCTCACGACCACGACCGGCACGTTTCGCGTGTCGGCAACGAGTCCAGGTCGGGTTTCGCGGCGAATATCTCGTCAAGCTCGCCCTGAGCTCGGACCGCTCCACGTACGTCACACGTCATCCTCGCGCCCTCCGTCTTCGTGCGTCGATGAAGGACTTGACACAAAGCGCCAGGAGCGTGCCGGTCAGGATTGCCGTTAGCCCCTGCGAGATCGCGGCCGGGGTCGTAGTGCCGCCGAGCAGCCGGATGAGGCCTCCGATGGTCCCCAGCAGGCCGAGCAGCGCGAAGGCCGCGACGGCGTGCATGGCGTGCTTGCGGTAGGCTTCGTTTCGGGCGAGCCAGCCGAAGGCCAGCAGCAGCAGGCCAAGAAAGGCCGGGATCAGCGCCGTCGCGCTCTGGCGGTCCGTGGCGACATACCCGACCACACCGATCACGATCAGTGCCGCCGCCATTCCGATTGTCGTATTCGCCAATGTGCCTCCTCGGGCGGCCGGAAGAACCGCTCCTATACCGTGTTGTCGTCGCGCCAGGGACCGGGATGGGGAACGGACCAAAGACCGAGAACCCTCTGGCGACCCCGCGGAGACTGGCCGGGCGACTCAAGAGGATGCCTTGCTTCTGGCTTTCGAGTAAAGGAGCGCTGCGGTTCAACCCGCGCACCGCATACGTCCATTCCGGCGTATGGGCGTATGGGGACGTCATCGGCGGGAGCAATGGTGCGTCAGAGATCGCGCCGCTCGAGGTTCGCCGCCGGCCGATCTACGGCGCCGGCGGGGGTGGTTGAGAGACGTGTTTCCCATTGGCAAGCCGCCGCATCAAGCGGCGACACGGATAAGCCAGGGTCGAAAGCGTCCAGTGTAGTGGCCGTACCGCAAATAGCTGTCGCCAAGGGTTTACCGACGGCCGAGCACCACGCGAGCAGCCTGGTGGTGGGCGCACCTCGAGTTCACCCGCATGAACATTACGCCCACTATCCTGAAAAGTGAGATCGAGGAGTTGATGAACGTACGGGGCATCGGCGAGGCCAGTTTTCTCAAGCTGAAGGCCCTGGTCACGGTCACACCGCCAAGAACGGAGCGCGCGGCCGCACAGTGATGTCGTGTCGGGGCCGTGAAGGCATGTCGTCTTCGCGGCCCCGCGGGTTCACGCTCATCGAGATCCTGTTCGTCATCGCCCTCTGGGCCGTCATCGCGGGTATCGCGGCTCCTCAAGTTCTCGTCGCACTCGATCGCCAGAAGGCCTGGGCTGCCGCTCGTTATCTGACCGCGCGGATGGCGATGGCCCGGTCGTACGCCGTTACGCGTTCCGCATACGTCGCACTGCGCTTTACCCGCCTGGGGGACGACGTGATGTTTCAGATGTTCGTTGACGGGAACCGTAACGGAGTCCGCACGCTGGATATAGGGTCGCACGTCGACTCGGCAATGGGTGCGTCTACGCGTCTATCGGAGCTGTTTCCCGGGGTGGTCATCGGCATCTCCACTGACGCGGGCACAGATCCTGTCAGGTCGGGTCCACCAACCTGCTTTCCTTCAGCCGCTCGGTACGGCAACGCCGGGCACCATCTATGTTCGAAGCCACGACGGCCTGCAGCTCGCCATCAGAATCACCGGCGCGACGGGCCGTACGCGACTTCTGCGCTACGTTCCTCACACACGCGAGTGGGTTGGTTCCTTCTGACGCAGCAATGGGTAGGTTTTACCTACCAGTCGTGCGGATCGTGCGACTTCGGGAACGCGCTACCCGCTCACGCATGATGGTCAGCAGGTCTATTCATAAAATGGCTGATATTTCTTTCAGAGCGTCTCTTGAACGGTTGGCACCTCGATTGTAGTCACGGCTTTCCGCGGTGACCATTCCCCCAAAGGCCACTGAGCTGCGGCACGTAGTCGCGGCAGTCAGTGCCGCACTCGCGCATCCACCCGCTGACGACAACATCGCGGCAATCTTCGAGCGGCAGGTGCAGCAGCTGCTCTCGATGCGTGCCGTCCGCCTGCGCGAGATTCCGTCGCGCTATCAGGCGCGACTCGTCACACCAACGCGCACCGCGGAATCGATTATCGTTGGCGTGCCGATGTCCGATCCATCAGTGCAAGCCGTGCTCGAAGCGAAGTTCGAACGCGGCCGTCGACTGGACGAACGCGACTTCGAGCTCCTCACCGCCGCCGCACAGCTGGGCGGTCTCGTCCTTCAGGCGGCACGCACTCGGCCTGTCGCCCCTCCGCATCCGGCCGGCGCAATCAGTCAGCTGATTGGCTCGAGTCCGGTGATGGCGGCGCTCAAGGAGCGTGTTGAGCGCGTAGCCACGACGGACTTTACAGTGCTCGTCGAAGGCGAAAGTGGAACGGGCAAGGAACTTGTCGCCCGCCAGATCCACGAAATGGGGAAGCGGCGGAAAGGGCCGTTCGTCGCCGTGAACTGTGCGGCGGTCGTCGAAACACTCCTCGAGGCGGAATTGTTCGGGATCGAGGAGCGAACCGCAACGGGGGTTCGAGGCCGGCGCGGCAAGTTCGAGCACGCCGACGGCGGCACGCTGTTTCTGGACGAAGTCTCCGACCTGGCGCTCTCGGCACAAGCGAAGCTGCTGCGCGCCATCCAGGACCTCGCGATCGAACGCGTCGGCGGCACCGGGGCCCGCCGCGTGGACACGCGCATCGTGGTGGCCACCAACCGCCCGCTGTCCACGCTCGTGGAACGCGGCCTGTTCCGGCCGGATCTGTATTACCGGCTGAGCGGCGTCGACATCCAGGTGCCGCCGCTGCGCGAGCGGCGCGAAGATATCCCGGAACTGACCGCGTATTTCCTGGCCCGTCATCGCAGCGCACGCGAGTTGTCGCTCTCGGATGCCGCAGTGGATGCCTTACGGCTTCATGAGTGGCCCGGCAACGTGCGCGAGCTCGAGCGCCTGATCGAACGCGTCGTGGCGCTCGCGCGGACCAGTCGCATCGACCTGGACGACCTGCCCCCGCAAGTGCGGGGACAGTATGGCGAGGTGCTCGCGCCTGCGCTGGCGGCCAGCGACTCGATGCGCGCATGGGCCAGCCGCTATGCGCGGCTCGTCTTCGAACGATGCGGGCGCAACAAGCGGCAAGCCAGCCGCCTGTTGAACATCAGCTATCACACTCTCGACGCGTATCTGCGGTACGGCAAGACCGGCTCGCGGCCCGCAAACAAACGGGTGCCGGCGTGGGCGCGGGAAGAATTGTGCGAGCCGGCAGTCTCGATGGAGTCGCCTCGTTCTTGACGGCCCTCTTTAACGATTGCGGAGGTGCTTCAAGCAGCTTTTAAAGGGTGCTAAAGCTCAATATTCCGTGGCCACTGACCCGTCTGGACCCAGTCCGGTTGGAAATACGAGATAAAGCTTGCAATTCCTTTGCGGAAATTTATGAGCGCCTGATTCGCCGCGGGGTACTTACTCTGATCAAAAAACAACTCATCCTCCGGACCTTTGTACGGCACCAAAGGCACGTAGGGGGCATTGTAGGCAAAGATGTAAGACTGCCGAGCGTACCGATATTCGGCAGATACTTCAACAGGTCGGCCGTGGGTAGCGGTGTCGACGGATCAGGAATGGGGGTGCTCTGGAGACAGGGCGGATAATTCGGCGCGAACGGTGGAACGGGCGCACCGACATTCCGGAGCCGGCCGATGCCATGATATGTAATTCGATACAGGACGCTGGTAACAACCGCCTTCAGCGCTGCCTTCGAATTCATTTTAGGAAGCCCGGCCACGTTCCCGATTGTGCTGGCACTACCGATCCAACTCACCAGATCCTTGTCCGCTGTCACCGCAGCATCGTTAGCATACCCAGCATCAACAACGGCGTTTACATAGGCGGCTACCGTCGCCCAGATCTTCTGAACGACCTGCACGTTCGGATATAAATTCCATACTTCATCGTTAATAGCGGGATCGGTGAAATCCTCTGGATTCAGTGTGGCCAGCACATTCACCGGGTCGGTGGAAAAGAAATCATGCCTGGCGGAAAACGCATTGCACAGAGACAGAAATTTTCCCGTGTCGCTGATCGAGGTAGGCGGCGAAAGAGACGACCATGCGAGCAGCAGAACCAAGTCGAAAGCGACAATGTAGTTCGATTGGGGTGCGAGCAACTGATAAATGATGCTAGTTGGCGGCAAGGTGTTGACGTTCCGCGGTGGCCGTGATGCCGCGCAGCGTGTACTCGATGGAGAGCCCATCTTTCGCCTGGATGAGGTACTGATTGCGCGCGATCAGATTACCGACGGTGTCGATGACTTCTTCGAGTCCTTCCTCGCCTGTAGGGCGCGGCAGGGCAGGTCCGTTCCAGCTGGGAACCTGGAAACCTTCCAGGAATCCGATGGCGTCCAGTTCGGGTTGAGTTAAAGGTGAGTATTTGGACATATCCTCTCGCTTGCGAAAAGTGCCTCGAACCATGCAATCTATCGCATTTGGAAAGCGGCAGTCGCAGCACTGAATAGAGCCTCAGTTTTTCCCGCTGCCCGCGTTCGATAGCCACGTTCCTGAAACAAGCTATGTCGATCTTCGACATATCTGGCCGGTGCGCTACTCCTTGCTGGCGAAGGGGAAAATCACTCTCTCTCTGCGAAAGCCCGGAACGCCCTTAAATTCCACCTCTTTTGGTTTCAGACTGAAGTGCGGGTGACCGAATCCGTTGTCCTGGGAATGATCATCGACTTTGGTTCCCTACGACTCACGAAGGCGCTTACGCAGCAAGAGGTCCTGCTTGCGTCCGCTGAGCTTGGCAAGCAACTAGAAATGCGGAGCAGTCGCGACCGCTTCTCGGCACCGCGGTCGTAAGCTCTTACTACGCGTCGGAACCGCAAAACGCAGGTGTCTTCCACGTCCATCCTGATTGGAGGGTTCGTCCTCGCCTCGCTGTTGTTTGCGATGTGGCGCAGATTCGACCGCCTTACCCACAAGCATCGACAAAAGGCGGGTGAAGCCATCCTTGAGAAGTGCGGCACAAGCGATCGTGAGGAATACGCCCAGGACATCCCGCCTCGACGCACGCGACCCATCCGCGCATTTACCAAAGCATGGCAGACTGATGGCAAACGAATACAACGAGGAGTACGATGTCCCCAGGAAGGAGAGCTGGGCCATGCCGCATAGCACGACACGCGGAACGACGAAATGGACGCTGATGATTGCCACCGTGACCCTTCTGACTGGAACGGTGTGGGCGCATCACGGCTGGACCGGATATGAGGAGAAGGAGCAGACGATCACCGGCACGATTCGAGAATCGAGCTACGAGAATCCTCACGGTTCCATACGGTTGCAGGCCGACGGCACGAATGGGAAAACGTGGCTCGTCGTTCTCGCGCCCACGGGACGGATGACTGATCGCGGATTGACGCGCGATGCATTAAAGGTCGGCACAAGGGCGACCGCTGTCGGCTACGCGCACAAAACCACTCAAGACGAAATGCGGGCTGAGCGGATCACAATCGCAGGAAAGACTACGGAACTCCGCTGACTCGCGGTCGACGCGCGCCGAGGTACTGCGCAGCAGCACTCGAAAAGGCGGTGGGATGCGAACCATTCGCCTGAGCCTCGACGCCTCGCGCCTGAACCCCCAGCAGTGCACGCGCGCACGTAGCCAAGAAGATGAACGTGTCTGCGTCCGTTTCCGCTTCCTGGTCGGCATCATCGACAGGGCCACCAGCGAGGTACCAATCACTGAACGGTCCCTTGACTCGGGTCGCGCGCGCAGGTGTTGTATGTATCGCACGGGGCAAGCGGAGGGCGTCTTGGGGAGCGCCGACGGTGACTAACAATAGTCGCCAAGGGTTATCAATCAAGATCGGCAATTCTGAAAACGATGAGTCCTCGTCACGGAGGAGCTAAGCCCGCGAGAAGGGCAAGGGCTTCGGCGGGGCGGCCGGGTTGATCTCGGTGGCTAGACGGTTTTCTGCCGCCAACCGGGGCTGGTTGTACCGCCGAAAAGTTTTCGAGCAATTCAGTCCTACTGTTTAAGCCAGACGACCGTGTTGTTGATTTTTTGACCTTGGGGGTTCATGCCTGTCGTCGTCTGGGTTCGCGACTTGCCATCCTTGGCATACACGAATCGAGAGACCGTGGTGACCTTTCCGTCCTTCTTGTTCGCCTGCTCGAAGGTGAGGTCATCGATCCTTTTCATCGCAGTGGTATCGCGGCTCGGATCGCCCTTGACCGCGACGTCCTGACCGTCGTAGTTGGCGGTGTATTCATAGTGCAGCGGCTTCCCCGTGTTGTCGACGACATCGACAACGACATTGAGGCCTTTGCCGGCAGCGCTGGATTTGACCATGACACTCTTAGGCGCCAGGTTTGCTGGGTTGTACTTCGATCGGGAGAGATCCACTCTCCATGAACCCACGTTGGGGTCTTGCGCGTAGGCACCAGCCGAGAGAGCAAGCAGAAATCCCCATGCGAAACAGACTACGGCGAACGGTCGTTGCTTCATTGCTACCTCCAACTGTTCAGAACCACACTTTCAGTTACAGCAGCCGAACTCGGGAAGCGGAGCGCCTAACAGATAGCCCCGTTTGTACCGCCTTTGATACAAATCAAGGTCGATATCGTCGCGAGTCGTCTTCTCTGGGCGTCGGGCCGGAGCGCCCACATGCCCCATAAGCTGGGATTTCCGTTTTAGACTCCCCACGACTGGGGTATGCGACGTTGCATTCCGAGGGAACGCTAGCAGGTCCGCAGTTGGGGTGTCTGTTCGATATGGCACACCTCAGAATGATCGCTATATAGCCGGTCTCGCTGGTCAACGCCTATGACATGACTACACGGCGCCACTGGAAGACGGACCACCGCGCACGCAGCGATTGCTCGTGCGGCGGATCGCGGCGTGCGGATCGTTCCGGAGTTCGACGTGCCGGGCCATTCGCTGGCGATGTTGAGAGCCTAATGCTGTTAGCGAACGCTCAAATGCGGCCACGATCGAACGTCTGAAAACCGGCCACGTCAGGTAGGGGGCTTCGGACATCCTGAGAGGTTCATCTCTCGAAGGATGTCGATGCCCAATTACCTGAAAATGCCGAAGCAGCAGCAGATCCTCGCCCTTCTCGAGCTCGGCTGGAGCTACCGCCGCATCGAAGCGGAGACCGGCGTGCGCCGCGAGACGGTCGGCCGCTACAACCGCGCCCGCCGGGCAAATGCGGCCAAAACGTTCCCCGGCTCCGTCCGCCTGTCCACTCAGCCGAATCGTCTGATCTTCCGCCGTCGTGACGATTCAAATGCGGCCAAAACGTTCGCCGGCTCGGACCCAAACCCGGCCAAAGCGTTCCCCGGCTCGGCGCCGCGCTCGCGGTTCGCCGCGGCGGCCTATCGCGACGGCGATCACCGAGAAGCTCGACGCCGGCCTGAGCCTGCAACGGATCTGGCAGGACCTCGTCGAGGAATACGGCTACGGCGCGAGCTACGAATCGGTGAAGCGGTTCGTGCGGACGATCGCGCCGATGCGTCGGGCCGTCGGCGTCTTTCATTGCGCCCCCGGGGCGGAGGCCCAGGTCGACTTCTTTCGCGGGGCGCCGACGCTCGAGGTGGCGACCGGCGAGTGGCGCCGCCCGTGGGTGTTTCGCATGACCCTGGGCCACTCGCGCCACGGCTACGAGGAGGCGGTCTGGGATCAGAAGCTCGAGACGTTTCTTCGTCTGCACGAGCGCGCGTTCCGCGACTTCGGTGGCGTCCCGCTCGTCATCCGCCACGACAATCTCAAAGCGGCGGTTGTCCGCGCGTGTTTCTACGATCCCGATAGTCACGACGTCTACCTGGCCTTCGCCACGCACTGGGGCTTCACGCCCCTGCCGACGCAGCCGCGGACACCACAGGAAAACGGCAAGCAGGAGCGCAGCGGCGGTTACGTCAAAGACAACGCGCTTACGGGGCGACGCTTCGACTCGCTCGAGGCGCAGAATGCGTTCCTCCGGCACTGGAATCGGACGATCGCGCGGCTCCGCATTCACGGCACGACGCGCCGCCAGGTCTGGACCCACTTCGTGGAGGTCGAGCAGCCGGCGCTGCGACCGCTCGCGCCCGAGACCTTTCCTGTCTTTCGAGCGGCGAGCGGACGGTCCACTTCGATGGCCATGTCGAAGTCAGCGGCGCGTTCTACCCCGTGCCGCTCGCCTTGCTTGGCCAGAAAGTCCGCGTGCGGTGGGACGCGCATCTGGTCCGCGTCTTCGACGGCGACACGCTCGTCGCGGTGCACGCGCGCGTTGCCGACGGGGTGTTTGCCCCGCGCGCGGCGAGGCCGAGGCATCGACCCGCCAACAAGCCTACGTCGATCGCCTCGTCGGCCAGTGTGAGCGTGTCGGCCCGGCGCTCAAGCTCTGGGCCGAGGCCGCGCTTGTCGCCCGTGGGGTTCGGCCATCCGCCTGATTCACGGCGTGCTCGGCCTCACGCGCCGCCATCCGCGCGAGCGTGTCCTCGCCGCGGTCACCGAGGCGCACGCCCACCAGCATTTTCGCTATCAGACGATCCGGCAGCTCGTCGAGCGCACGCCGGCGCGTCCGCGCCCGACCCTCCGCACCGACGATCCCGCGATTCGCCCCATGACCCAATACATCCTGGAGGACTTCCTCTCATGAATCCGCAGCTCACGACCCGACTTCGTCATCTTCGACTCTCCGGCATGGTCGACGCCTTGCCCGGGCGTGTCGCCCAGGCCGAGGCCGCGCCGCTGCCACATCTCGAATTTCTCGAATTACTCGTCGAAGACGAGCTCGCCCGGCGCGCCGATTGGCTCTTCGCGCGCCGGCTCAAACAGGCCAGCATCACCGCGGTCAAGTCCCTCGCGGATTTCGATTGGACCTTCAATCCCAAGATGCCCAAAACGAAGATTGTCGAATTGGCGAGCGCGCGCTTCGTCGAATCGCACAGCGGGGTGCTCCTGATCGGCCCACCCGGCGTCGGCAAATCCCACGTCGCCACCGCCATCGCCATCGGTGCGATCCGCGCCGGCCGACGCGCGTTGATCGCAGCACCTTCGACCTCGCGGCCGACTTTGCTGAGGCCGAGGCCACCGGCGCCCGACGGGAGCTGGTCCAACAGCTCACCCGAGTCGACCTGCTCGTCCTTGAAGACTTCGGCATGAAGAAGCTCGGCGCGAACGCCGCCGAGGACCTGCTCGAGATTTTCGTGCGCCGGCACGAAGCGGCCTCCACACTCATCACGACCAATCGCCCGACGCAGGACTGGGGCGTGTTTCTCGGCGACGTGCCGGCCGCGACGGCCATCCTCGATCGGTTCCTCGCGCACGCGACGATCGTGCAGATGACGGGGAAGAGCTATCGCCTGCGCCAGCGTACGAGTCGCGAAGACGACTGAGGCCGTGGACGCTGCCGGCGCCGTGGACGCACAGACCGCGCCCACCGCGCCTTGGAAATCGCTCCGCGATTCCCACAAGCGCCCACCGCCATTTACTTTTCGAATGAACTGACAAGACAAAAGCACCCCGCGCTTGCGCGCGGGCGAGGACTCAGACGATACTCACGCCGCCTACCGCGTGGCCGCTTTTCAAACGTTCCTCAGTGGCCGCATTTGAACGTTCGGTGACACCTAATGCCGGCGTCGTGCATCAATAACAACTGGATGTCCCCTCAAGAAACGAGGACAGTCGAGACAGAGAATCCTGACACCTCTCGGTCCTCGAAGTCGAGTCGCCTGCTCGCACCGACGTCCCCCCGTCTTCAGTAGCACTGGAGTTTAGAGTCCGCATAGCGCTCCCTTGAACGCGATCGAGCTGCTCAGAGTTGATGGCCACGACCAGATCGGGCGCATCCTCGTGGATCACGCCCGCGCGCAGCGCAGGCGGAAGCGGTCGGGACAGCGGCGCTCGAACGATTCAGGCTGGTTCGCTTCCTCCGGGAACAGCTTTGGCTCGCGGATCTGGGGTGCCTGACGACGATGGAGCCAGGCGTGCCTTTCGCGGCCTTCACGAAGCCCGAGACGGCTTCGCCCTCGATGAACTTGTTAGCGAATGACAAATTCTGCGCTGCCTAGGAAGGTTTCCTCGCCTCGACATACAGCGACGGTTCGATAGCATGAGTGCCGCGAGTTGACTGGTCGAGCGAGTACCGATCCCAACTCGGAATCATCGACGACCTGTAGTCTTGCCGTCGATACTCACGAAAGCCTCCTGCCTCAACCAGCGTTTCGAGCGAGAGTTCATCGTACATCCACTTATTGAGCTCGCCTGTGTTGCGCGGCTCGCTCAGAAATGTTTTCAGCCAGGCCCTGTAGTTTGGATCGACGGCGGCTCCGATCCTCCACCGTACGCTTGCCATCAGCGACGACAATGTGAGCCCTGCCAGCCTCTCAAAAAGCGACTTGTCTCTGCTTGTCTGTGCATGTCGAGCACCCGAGAACTCGTCGAAAACGTCGCCATACCTTCTCTTTGCAAACTCCGGATCGAAGTCTCCAACGGCGCACGCCTGCGCCATCAAGCCGCCCGACCGTTCTCTCACCAACTGATCCAGCACTTCCAAAACTGCCCAGCGGTATCGAACCATGTTCAGATTTGAGCGGCTGGTCCTGCACTCGTCGAACTGTTGTAGGTAGGAGCGGCAGATATCCTCGAGATCAGGTGTCGAGATCCTGAGGATGCCCCCGGGCTTCAGCACGCGATACAGCTCGTTCACCAGCGACGCGGCCTCGGCAGGCGTCAGGTGCTCGATGATATGCAGCGCGTAGGCGGCGTCGAATGTCTTGTCAGCAAAGGGCAGCGGCTTCCGGACGTCGTGATAGCGGACATCAGACTCGTCGCTCGGCTGCGGCAGCACGCTGAAGAGCACATTCGTCCATTCGCGGCGATAGAGCGCTTCTTTCTGTTGTGCATACGATCGCCCTGTTCTCCAAATGTGCAGGTACGCGCGTCCGTCCGGAGTGAGCGTGATGCGCGGAGATGTCGTCATCAACCCTTGCGTTACCCGGCACGGCGAGGTCGTTCGGGCTTCCTTCCCTCCATATAGACCGACGGGTCGAGAGGATAGTCACCATTGTTCGACCGGTCGAAGTCGTATCCCGACCACCCCGGAATGCTCGAAGAGGCGTGATCCATTTGTCGGATATCCTGGAAACCAGCCTCGTCGAGCAGCAACCGCAGCGAGAGCCGGTCGTACATCCACTGCACTGCTTCCTTCGTCAGGCGCGGATCCAACCGGTTTGTGACCTTCGGTCGCGATTTGCCGAGGATTGTCCGCGCCCCGCGATAGATTTGCCGAAGCAGGATGTAGGCGCGACCTCGGGCTCGTGGGCGGGCGGATCCCCTGCTCTCCACCACCGGTCGAAGCGCGTCGCCAAATAAGTGGCGCAGCTGCGCGTCGTCGTACTCTCCCTGCTCAATGGCCTCGAGCATCAGGCCTCCCGAGCACTCTCGCACCATCTGCTCAAAAATCGCCATCACGGCCCAACGGTAACGCACCAAGTTCTGCCGCGTCGAGTGGTCGCTTGCCGCGCGGAGCGTATCGAGGTAATCGCGGCAGGCCGTTTCGAGATCTGGCACCGAGACCCGGAAAATCCCGCCTGGCTTCAGTGCTCTAATGATCTGCTGAGCACAGCGCCTGCCGTGAAACGGGGTGAGGTGTTCAAAGACGTGGTAGGTGTACACGGCATCGAATGTCTCGTCTGCAAACCCCAGCGGATCCGTGCTCAGATCGACATAACGCGTGTTCGCCAAAGGCGGCCCGGGGAGCGCTGCAAAGACGAGATTGTTCCACTGTTTGAGGAAGCTGTGACCTTTCTGGAGCAGGTATTCTTCGCCTTCACGCCAGATGTGCAGATTCGCTGTGCCGTCCGCCGCTTTCGCCAGCGTCATGGTGTCCATTGTGCGGCTCGGCACCCGCGCCCAACGACGTCGACAAACCGACGTGCGAAATCGTGGGTAAGCCGCTCCTGTTTTGCTCTGGCCTGGTGTTCCCGACCAAGATTCGGCCCCGGCTCGAGATGCGGCCAGTCGGCCTCAATCAAATCGGCGAGCTCCTCCGCACTGTCTGGATTGAAGTACGCAGCATCGTCCGGATCCTGCTCTCGATGCACCGGAATGTCCGATAAGAAGATTCGTTTGCCAAGAGCCCGCGAGTCCTCGACCAGTGCGCTCCATCCCTCGAAGAACGAAGCTTGTACCACCGCCGCTGATGCCCGCATCACCTGGATTTGCGTCGGGCGATCGAGTAATCCGAGGAGGCGCACCTGCGGCTGGAGGCCGCTTTGCGCGATCTCTTCTTTGAGCTCATCGGCAAATTCAGGGTGGCGATCGTCGTACTCGCGGCCGGTGCAAACCAGCACGACGTCCGTCCTCCCCCTGGCCCGTAACAAACTCAGCGCCGCAAACACCGTGCGGTGATTCTTATGAGCCCAGAGTTGGCTCGGATACGTTAGAAACTTCAACGGAAGATCGAACCGCTCGGTAACTGTCCGCGGACTCACTTCGAGCCAGCTCGGATCGAGGACCGTCCGGAACTGTAGAACGCTCACGCGGGCGTCAGCAATCGGAAACCAGCGCATCAGATCCGCACGGGCGTCCTGGCTGCTGACGACTAAATGCGGCGCTTCCTCGACCATACGCCGGAAACGGATATCACGCTCGGATCGGTAGGCGACTGGGAAGAACTCCGGTCGTCGCTTGTGCTGGAAGTCGGGGATCCATCCGACCCAAGGCACCGGCAGTCGTTCGCTCGGCGGCGCCTGGAGCGGAAACAACACGCTCAGGCCGACGCGGCTGGTCAAGGTCTCGAGGCTCCGTGGAAGGCGTCGGCACTTAAGGCTGTTCCACGCAGCCTGCCACCACGGATCATGCGATTGATGTGTGTAGCAATACACCGGCACGTCAAGCGCCAGATCACTCCCGCGACCGAGCCGATGATCGGGTCCTGCAATGAGACAGAGATCAAGGCGACCGTCGCCCAGCGCGAGCACGGCGCGGACGATGTTTTCGAGATAGATGACGCCGGCAATCCAGTCGCGTCCGCCCTGAGGCACCAAGCCCACGGTGAGCTCAGCGCGTTCCGTCAGCATTCGGCAACACTAAGTCAGCGGCGATGACCAGTCAACAAACGCCTTTAATAGTCCGCGCACCACAGCGCGTTCGGCTCCGTGGGGCCGGTCAATAGCCGACAGCTGCCTCGTCGCAAGTCTTCGGCGCGTGCGAGTAGTGGGGCGTCGCCCTTACGTGACAGCTCGGCGTGGATCAGATTTGTTTCGCTGAAGCCAACGCGCAGCTCAAGGCCGGTGTCGGTCTGAAAATTTGCGGCGGTCAAATCGCCTGAGGCTTCTGCGGTCGATGTATCTGCCAGAGATCGCGGACGTGTTCGAGCCGTGGCTGGCGTGGTGGCGTTGGAGGCGTGAAGCCAACGGTCACGCCGTTGATGGTAGCCGAGAGCGTTCGAAGATCGAAGAGGGGTCGCTCGGCGCGCTATGTCAACGGGGCCCGACAACCGCCACGTTGTCGATTGCCCAAGATAACGATCGAACGCAGCGTCATCAAGCCGATCACGCTCCGCAGCCGTGTCGTTTCGTCTCCGACGGCTCCTTGCCCGTCCATACTCGCCACGCGACTAACCGAGGGCTATAGGCCAGATCGAGTTCGCGTCGAAACCTCCTGGCTCGCTTGTCGGCCCAGCGTGTGATGAGCCGCCGCATTGGTTCTGCGACGTGGACCAACGGGCGCGGCCGAAGGTGTATGGACGCGGCGGCGTTCGACTGCATGTCTGCCAAGAGTGCGAAAGGCGCGCCCCGTGACACGTTGTGAACTACTGAGAACGGGTGAGCAATGTAGTGAAAGGAAAGTCAACCGCAGAGGTACAGATGGTCCGGCCTCGCTTGAACCGCGAAGCTCTGCCGAGAGGGCACGATGTATCCCGGACAGACGATGCGGTGGCCTTCGTTGCCCCATGCGAAGGCGTCACCGGTGCCGAATGACATGAGAACGAGGAGCGACAGACAGATCGTGAGCAGGACCGATCGAACGGCCATAGGCGCACTCCTTCGTCGTCAGAGGAGGCTCAGCACACCTGAACTGAGGAATCCGGTTACCCAGTATAACGACCGGAGGCGTTCACCCGAACGTGGTCAATGGGTAGTGTTTCGGCGTCCCAGGTTCGTCCGCCGACCAGCGAAAGTCAGACGCGGGACACCAGAACACGACCGTACGCGGCAGGCGATTCTCGATGATGGCGACGTGCCGACTTCAACGATGCTTGCGACAAATTGCGGCGCGGACTCTGTACGAGGATAGGACGTAAACCAGATCGAGGTCTTCGCCATCAGTGTGGTGTCGGATCAAGTTTAGCGGCGTTTCGGCTCGAGTCTTTCTCGTAGCCGGTTCACCAGTCGTCCTGAAGCGCCGATGCGGCCGGTCGTGTCACGCCAGACTTCCTCTTTGCTTCTCGCACTATCAGCGCGATACGGGAGATAGGTAGAGCGGTGACATTTCCGGTGGCAGGATTGACGTTTCCGACGACAGCTGTGCACCACTGCCGAGCACCACGATGATATCCGCCGTTTCACGCGAATCGACCAGAGTGAAGCGGCCCCACACACGAACCGTCACTCGTCTTCACGCGTCCACGCTTTCCACCGTCTTGTGGACGGCGTAAAGGCGAAGTCGTTATCGCAAAAGTCGCATCGATAGAACTCAGTTATAAGTCGAGGCCCGAGCCGGTCAGGGCTTTCGTGTCGGCGAATGAATGACAGGCTCTGCCGGCAGGTTGGGCACGAATGGGGCGAGTGCGTTGAGCCTGCTATATTCGCACCTCGCGCACGTGGCGACAGGATCATGACCGTCGGACCGACTGGAGATCACCGGACAGCCGCCACTTGTGGCTCCGGTCGAGGTGCAGGACTCCTTCTTTGTCGAGGGTGGCTACGGCGGCGGCGCAGGCATCAACGGAAACGCCGCTCAATCGCGCCAGATCTCTGGCCGTAACGGAGAGGCCTGGATCTTCGGAATAGCATGCGCGAACGCGCGTAGTGGCTTCGAGAAAATCGGCGGGCGTGGTCAGCATACGTTCCTTCTCGCGAGACACGCCGACTGGCAACTACTGTCCTTGAGAATCCGCGTTCCGTTATTGACACTCCGACCAGACGGCCGCACAACGAGCCTTTCGGTGGGACGGAAATGTCAGCCGTTTCCGTCGCGCCATGATGGTTCCGACATGGCGGATCTTCACGGATCGTCGGCGCGCGATCAAGCTGGGAAAAGTACGCATCGTGCCTGCGGGTTTTACTGCACAAGTCTGAACAACATGCCATCCTGCGCAGGCCGTTTCCGCCGCGTCGGATTCTGAAGCGTCCGCGTTCGGGTCGCGCCACTTCATCGATTTTGCTGTTCGCGATTCGGTACATATCCATATAGGCGAACGCTGCGTGCTTGCCGGTTGCGGGCGTGCCCATCATGGGTCCAGTGTTCGTTCCAGTAATGGTGCCGTATAGCACGACGGAGTCGCTTTCGGCGATCTCGCGCTCGATTCGACTTACGGCTCGATGCCGAGTTTTGCCATCTCGGCGCGCAGGCTCGTCGCATAATTCTCGCCGCCGGCTGCGTGCATCGCATCCAGCTGGCGAAGCGCCAGGCGCAGTTGCTCGCGCAGGCACTGTCAAGTTGACGAAAATTCATTCTCTGACCCGCAAGCTCTTGGGGCCGACTCCTGTTGGGAGCCCAACGCGTTGGGGATAAATTTCGGGGCATTACCCTCAACTTGACAATGCCGGATTGCCCATCGCCGGAGAATGCCCTCTCGGGACATGCCGATCTTTTCAAGAACGCGCGCTGACGCCGCGTTCTCAACGTCACAGGTCGCCCAGACGCGATATACGCCTTCGAGAGTGGCGGCCCGGTCAAGAACCGCTTGGGCCGCTTCTGTTGCATAACCCTGATTCCAGTGACTCCCGATCAGAGTCCACAGGTCTCACGCCCAACGTCCGAAATCCAACGTCCGAAGCCTGATATGTAGAACGACCTGTCAGCGCGGCTTGAAACGGAGTGTCCTTGCAGGGATCCGGCCGCGGGGTCCGCGGCGTGAAACACGATGTAGTCGTATTCCGGCGCGCCGGCGGTGACATAGTCGGTCGGCGCCGGTTGGGCGGCGTCCACTTCGATGAAACCCACCACCCGCACATCGTCACCTTGCGGATAGTGCGCCAGGTAGTGCGGCACGCCGAAATCGCGGCGGACATGGCCGTTGCCGGCAATCAGTACGGCAGGGGCATGTGCCTGCAGGGATTGCGCCATGATGGCGTCGCGGGCGCGCTGCGCGGCGACCATGCCGGGCAGGATGTTCCGCGGCGCCTCGCCGCAATGCCCGTCCTCGATCACCTGTTCCAGTTTCAGGCGGGCGGCATCCGGCAGGGGTTGGTCCAGTTGCAACGCGCTGACGGCAGCCGCGCCCAGCACTGCGGCGGCGCCCTCGGTGGATACGCGGAAGGCATCAGCCCGCGACAGATTGGCGGCGACGATCGGCAGCCGGTGATCCAGCGCCAGGCGGACAATCGGTTCGTAATAAGACCAGTTCCAGCCTTGCGCATCGACACGGCCCGCGGTCTTCAGCAACTCCGGTGTCGGTGCGGGCTCGTTCTGGACGCGTTGCAGCGCGGGTTGGTGTTCGCGGTCGAACTGCTCCATGGCAATGGCCGGACGGCGGCCATCGCGGACCAGGGCGGCGAGCAAGTCACGGCGCAGCCGGTGATGTTCGGCGTTATCGTGGACTTCGCCGAGCAGCACATAGCGGGCGCGCGCCAATCGGCGCTCCAGCTCGGTGGTTGATACCCAGTCCTGGGCACGGGTATCCCAGATGCGTCCGGACAGTGGATGCGCGGCCGTGTCGGGCGCCGGTCTGCATCATGACCGGGCGCGGCGCGCATGCAATCATCAGCAAGCAAAGCAGTGCGCGGCAGCGGGCGTTCGGCGTCATGGACATCTCGTGAAATGTTGACGCGATAGTACGCGCGAAAGCGCAATGCGTGACGGTAACGTTTGCCGCGCTCGCGGAAGCGAGGCAAAGACCCTGCCGTGCCTCCGTGCGCTTCACAGCCTGTGGCGAGTCACCGCTTCCTCGAGCGATCGCGAAGAGATCGCCAGGCAGGGCTTCTCTTCCACACCCACGACATTCCGCATCCACGACATTTCGCGACCGACGACGGGTCACCTGTTCATTCAGACAGCCGAGATGCTGGTCCGCAAGAGTGTGGCCTTTGGTTCGCTCCTGAAGGGTGAAGGCGGACTCGCTACGCTCGACGTGTGTCGGTGGCGTAGCCGGCCAGGTCGGCATAATACTGGCGCCAAGCGTGTTGCGTCACTAGAGCCCGAGGACCGACCTAATGAAGAAACGCATTCCCATTGCCGCCGGCCTGGCCGCGGCGCTGGTGTTCTGCTACTTCGCGATCAATGCGGTCAACCAACAGCTGTTGACCAACACCTTCAATCGCATCTATGCGGAAGGAACGTGGGGCAAGGACGTCGCAGGCAAGGGAACCAGCGGCACGGGATCGACCTTGGAGATCACGCGGGAATATCGCGCCTACGTCGAAGACTTCATGAAGAAGCACAGCGTCAAGTCGGTCGTCGATGCTGGCTGTGGGGATTGGAGCTTCTCGAGCGCGATGGACTGGGGCGACGCGAGCTACCTCGGGGTCGACATCGCCTCGGATGTCATCGCGGCCGTCCGCAACAAGCATGAGAAAGGCAAGATCAAGTTTCAGGTGGGCGATATTACCGACGAACTCCCCGCCGCCGACCTGCTGATATCCAAGGACGTCCTACAGCATCTCTCCAACGAGCTGGTTCACAAGTTCATCAGGAACAACCTGAGGAAGGGTAAGTACAAGTGGGTCATTCTCACGAATGACCGCGGCAGCGAGAACCGTGACGTCGCGAGCGGGGGATACCGAGCGATTGACCTCGCCGCCCCTCCGTTCGAGGTCAGAGGGCTCGTCGACCTTCCGATCAAGTTCGGAGACGAGACCAGCAAGATCACCTCGCTCCTCGACCTCACGCAGCAGCCCTAACGCCGCGCTCAAGCGCGAACCGAGCTGAGGCCGCTCTTGCAGCGCAAGCGCTGTCCGCACGCATCGCGCAGATGGTGGCTCCAGAGGGCGTGACTAACCGATCTCATGCCACGAGGCGGATTGCGGCCGGCCGCACGGCATCATCCACAGGTGGGTTTGTCGCGGGTTAGCGGGTCGATATTGGGTCACAGCCAGCGACCGACTCGGCGCGTGTATGCCTCGTACTCGGCACCGAACCGCCGCTGCAGGTAGCGCTCCTCAGGCACGATGACGAATTGCTGGACGATCAGTAGAGTCGGAACGAGTAACAGCACGATCCACCAGGTATTCAAAAACAGCGCAAACGCGATCGTCAAGAGCGCCAGCGAGACACACATCGGGTTGCGGGTGAACGCGTAAGGTCCGCTGGTGACGAAAGTACTGGCCGGACGAAACGTGATCATGCTTGTCTGCTTGCGGCGGAAAAGCCCGATCGCGCTCGCTGCCAGCAAAGTCCAGCCCACCGCGAACACCCAACCGAGAACGATTCGCCAAGCGCCGTCGATCGGCAGCGACCACGGCCGATCCATTAGCCAGCCAGCAACGACAACGGCGGCATGGAACAACGGCGGCGGAAAGTGCACGCCTGGACTATCGGTCGACGTGTGCATCAACAGGAGATGACACACGCACCCTTCACAAGCAGATTCAGATGCCATCTCCAGCGTGGAACAATCGATAGGTAACGACAAGTCGTTAGCGTTCATCGGAGGTGTCTCGGCGCTCGAGGCTGGACGAGCACCCCGATGCGGATGCCGAGACACCTTCGATAACGAGACTTGAAGGAAGCCGCTGGCGCGGCGGCCGGCTATGGAGCTGGAATCGGGATCCCCGAGCGTGGACCGGTGGTGATCGAGAGGCCGGCGGCGCGCGAGCGACGGCGGCGCCCACGCGGCTGGTGGCGCGTGCGCCAGTCGAGTGCCGCTGCGCGGGGCGCGATCGGCGGGTCGAGGCACACCGTCTCCCGAGACGTGGGCGATCACGTGGTCGAAGACGCCGGCTCTGACGGAGCCGCAGGCTCATGAGCGTATCGAAACTCCAGGTGACGGTCGCGAGGTGGAGCGCCGAGAGGATCGGCCCGACGATCATCGCGGCGCCGCAGCGCGGACACGCCCACGTCGCGCGGGTCTGGGGTCGTCGGTGGTCGCCGGCGTGGTCGCGTCGGGAGTCGGCGCCGGCGGCGCGGGTGTGGCGAGCACGGTCCGCGCGAGGGCCACGCGGGCGGCCCGGCAGGTGTTCGCGAGAAATCCCGACTGGCGGATGCGCACGAAGCCGCGCGGCAGGATGTGTTGGACGAAGCGGCGGAGAAACTCCATGGCGGTGAGCGTCATCGTGCGACGCTGCGTCGCCATGGGCGTAGTCCTTGTAGGAGAAGGTCACGTGCTCGCCATCGAAGGCGAGCAGCCGGTGATTGCTGATCGCCACGCGATGGGTGTAGCGCCCGAGGTAGCGCAGGACGGCGGACGCGCCCCCGAAGGCCGGCTTGGCGTAGACGACCCAGTCGGTCTCGAAGAGCGCGTCGACGAAGGCGCGCCACTGCGCCGGGTCGCGCAGATGCTCGCTGCCGCCGGAGAGGTCGAGTTCGTCGCGGTCGTACGCGCGTCGGAGCGCCTCGACAAACTTCCCGCGAAAGACCCGACTGAGGACCTTCACGGGCAGGAAGAAGCCCGCGTACTTCGGATGGATCCAGCGCTGGTGATCGGGCGAGAGCCCGCCCGCCGGCACGACGCAGTGCACGTGCGGATGGCGGACCAGGGTCTGCCCCCACGTGTGGAGGATGCTCAGCACGCCGATCTCGGCGCCGAGATGTCGCGGATCGGCGGCGACCTCGCGGAGCGTCGCCGCGCTCGCCTGAAAGAGCCACGTGTACAGACGGGCGCTGTTCCGATAGGCCAGCGGCAGCAGCGCATGCGGGAGCGTGAAGACGACGTGCACATACGGCACGTCGAGCAGCTCCGCGCTCGCGCGCGTGGAGCCAGCGCTCCCGCGCCTGCGCCTGGCACTTCGGGCAGTGCCGATTGCGACACGAGTTATAGGAGATGGCCTGATGCCCGCAGGCGTCACACCGATCGAGATGGCCGCCGAGCGCGGCCGTGCGACAGCGCGCGATCGCCCGGAGGACGGATCGCTGCTGCACGCTCAGCCACGGATGCTGCTCGACGAAGGTGTCACCCTGCGCGTGGAGGATATCGGCCACCTCCACGGCAGGCCGGCTCACGGCGTGCTCGTCGGCTTCCGCTTCAGCCGCGACCGCGGGAGGACCACGGGCGCGGGGACCTGCAGCTGCTCCAGCGGATTGGGCGCGGCCTGCAGGTGGCGCTGCGACAGATGCAGGTAGACGGTCGTGTGCGTGAGGTCCGCGTGGCCGAGGAGGACCTGGATGGTGCGCAGGTCGGCGCCGGCCTCGAGGAGGTGCGTCGCGTACGAATGCCGCAGCGTGTGCGGGCTGACGCGACGATCGATGCCGGCCGCCTTCGCGGCGAAGCGCACCGCGTCCCAGACGCACTTCGAGGTGAGCGGCTTGTCGGCGCGCCAGCCGTGCTCCTGTCCCGGGAAGAGGTACGTCTGCGGCCGCATCCACCGGTAGTACTCGCGCAAGCGCCGTGAGCAGCGTCGGGCTGAGCGGGACCTCGCGGCCGTGGCCGCCCTTGCCGCGCTCGACGCGGATCACCATGCGCTGGCTGTCGATGTCCGCGACCTTCAGCTGGAGCAGCTCGCTCCGGCGCAGGCCCGCGCCGTAGAGCGTCATCAGCATCGTCCGGTGGTAGAGATTCTTCGCGCCGGCAATCAGCTGACGCACTTCGTCGGGACTGAGGACCGTCGGCAACCGTCGATGCCGCTTCGGGGTGGGCAGCTCCTCTTTCAGCGCGCGGCGCTTGAGCACCCGGACAAAGAAGAAGCGCAAGGCCGCGACGTGGAGTCCCACGGTCCCGACGGCGAGCTTCTTCTCTCGAAAGAGGTGGGCGTGGTAGCGCCGGAGCGCGGTCGCGCCGAGCTGATCGAGGCGACGTCCGCGATGGTAGCGCTCACACGTGCGGAGCGCGTGTAGGTAGGTCCGAATCGTGGTCGCGGCGTAGTTCCGCCGGACCAGTTCGTCGTGCATCCGTTGGAGCAGGGTCGTCACAGGCAGTACCTCCTGTGACGCACGCTACGCCCTACGTCCTACGGATCACCCGGCTGCCCGTCGGCCGCCGCGCCAGCGGCTTCGTTCTAGTCGCCAAGGGTAGAGCGATCCACAGCCGTCGCGGCGAAGGTCGAGGTCACGAACACATTCTCGTGCCCGCCCAGGAGCGACCCAGTCCAGAACCGCCTGGCTTGCATCATCTTAGGCCTCACGCGTGAATTAGCTTGCCATGAACAGAGGAAACGTGATCTAACCCGTGTACGGTGCGGCGCGATACAGATCTCGAAACGACGCTCGTCGCCAAGTATGTGGTGATGGGGCCGCTGCTCAATGAGCGGACGCGGCGGTTGTGGGCCGCCGCCGAATCGATCGCGATTGGCTTCGGGGGCGATGCGATCGTCTCGTCGGCCACGGGGCTGGCCCGCCAGACGATCCGGAACGGGCGTCACGAACTGGCGCAGGGCGTGACGACCACCCGCATCCGCCAGCCCGGGGCGGGGCGCCCCGGCATCGAGGACACGCAACCAGGGATCACCGAGGCGTTGGACGTCCTGGTCGAACCGCTGACGCGCGGCGACCCGATGTCGCCGCTGCGGTGGACGTGCAAGAGCGCCGCGAAACTGGCCGGCGCGCTGACCGCGCACGGGTGGCCGGTGAGCGCGACGACGGTCGGCAAGCTCTTGGACGGACTCGGCTATCGCCTCCACGCGCTCCAGAAAGCCCGCGAAGGCGCGGCGCACCCCGATCGCAACGCGCAGTTCGAGCATATCAACGCGACGGCGGCGGCGTTCATCCGACGCGGGCAACCGGTCATCTCCGTCGACACGAAGAAGAAAGAATTGGTCGGCGATTTCAAGAATGGCGGTCGCGAGTGGCAGCCGACCGGTGAACCCGAGCGAGTGCGCGTCCACGACTTTCCCGGCGACGCGGTGGGCAAGGCGATTCCGTACGGTGTCTACGACATGGCCCGCAACGAAGCCTGGGTCAGCGTCGGGCGCGACCACGACACACCGGCCTTCGCCGTCGCGTCCATCCGCCAGTGGTGGACGATGATGGGACGGCAGGCGTACCCGGCGGCCGACGCGCTCTACATCACCGCCGACGCCGGCGGCAGCAATGGGTATCGGACGCGCGGCTGGAAGACCGCGCTGCAGCGGCTGGCCGATGACCTGCGCCTCTGCATTCACGTCTCGCATTTCCCGCCCGGCACAAGCAAGTGGAACAAGGTTGAGCACCGACTCTTCTGCCACATCACGCAGAACTGGCGCGGGCGTCCGCTCCGCACCTTCGAGACCCTCGTCGAGCTGATCGGCCACACCCGAACGGCGACCGGGCTGCGCGTCAAAGCCAAGCTCGATAAGCGACGCTATAAGACGGGCCTCGTTGTCACCAAGGCGGAGATGCGCGACCTCGCCTTGCACCCGCACGCCTTTCACGGCGACTGGAACTATGAACTCCGACCGCGGGCAACGTGATCACTCAATTAAGATCCGAGGCCTTAGTCTCGAGCGCTAAGCTCCATCTCAGAATCTCAGACCATGGGCCAGGCTCCGACGGTCACGATCCATGTGTTCGGTCAGCTGCGCGAGGACCGTGCGGGCAAATCGCAGCTTTCGGTCTCGGCGCCCACCGTGCGCGCGGCGCTCGAGGACCTTGAGCGGAGCCAGTCGGCTTTGTATCGCAATCTCTGTGACGAAACGGGTAAGGTGCGCCGGCATCTGAACGTGTTCGTGAACTCAGATAACGTGCGCGACCTCGACGGCATCGACACGACGCTGACGCCGGGGGACGTGGTCACGATCTTCCCGTCAGTCTCAGGAGGTTGAAATCGGCGGATCGAGTCATTCTCACCATCGGCACCAAGAAAGGCGTGTTCGTCGCCGAAGCCGCGAAGCCGCGGCGCGCGTTCCGCGCTGCGCGGCCCCTTCGGTCCCGGCGTCCCCGTGTACTTGACGCCATTCAGCATGCCGGTACACCGCGCCTGTATGCCTCGAGCTGCAATCCGTTTTTCGGCATGAAGGTGTTGCGTTCGACGAACATGGGGAAGAGCTTCGAGGAGACGAAGTCGGGGCCGGCATTCCACAAGGACGACGGACGCGCGCTCATCAACATCTGGTCGCTCGAGCCCGGCGGCGCCAAAAAGGAACTGTGGTGTGGCGTGGAGCCGGCGTCGTTGTTCAGGAGCCATGACGGCGGCGATTCGTGGGAGATGGTGCCCGGCATCAGCAGCCACGAGCACGCGCGCAAGTGGCAACCCGGCAACGGCGGGCTCTGCATGCACACCATCATTCGCGACGGGAATCGCGTGCACCTCGGTATTTCGACCGGCGGCCATTATCTGAGCGAGGACGGTGGCAATACGTTTAAGGCGTCCAACAAAGGTGTCGGCGCCGGGTTCGCGCCCGATCCCTATCCCGAGTCCGGTCAGTGCGTGCACAAGATCGCGCGGCACGACGATGCGCCTGGCCGGCTCTACATGCAAAACCACGGCGGATGGGCAGATTGGACCGGGCCTGGCGGGCCACGGCCGGACATCGGCGTGCTGCGCAGCGACGACCACGGCCGCTCGTGGCGATCGATCGCGAAGGGATTGCCTTCAGACTTCGGATTTCCTATCGTTGTCCACCCGCACGACGCCGACACGGTATACGTCATGCCCCTTGAGGGGGCGACGCGCACTTGTCCCGGCGGTGCGCCTGCGGTGTGGCGCAGCGAGAATGGCGGTGACTCGTGAGCCGGCTCGCGCGTGGACTGCCGAAGAAGCAGAGCTACTTCACCGTCCTGCGCGACGCGATGGACATCGACCGGCTCACGGCACCCGCGCTCTACTTCGGAACGACAACCGGTCAGCTCTGGATCGGGAGGGAGGACGGCGAGAAGTGGGACTGCCTGTTCGACTCGCTGCCCCCGATCCACAACGTCAAGGTCGCGGTCGTATGAGTTTCGGACATGCGGTGCGAAGAGCGCGAGGGACGCGAATTCGCAGAAAAGTGGGTCGATTTGTCGAGGCGGCCCTGTCACACCAGTGATTGCGGTCTAAGAAGGCCAACGGTCGTCGGCTATGAAACCAAGGAACGGATAAGAGAAGTCGAGATATTTCGCGGTCGCGGCGAAAGGCGCGAAAGGCCTGTTGGTCACCCCACCCACCCAACGTAAGGCGCATCACAGTAACCCTGGTCTACGGGGTGTTGAGAAACGTTCTTCCTAGACACTACGGCGTTTGCACCAAGCCGCTGGCGCGGCGGACGCTACGCGTGGGATACTCCCGGCGCCAGATCGAACGACAGCGCAGCTTGAAGTGCGGCTTAACCTCTGTGCAGAACTGTGCAGCTAGTTTCGCCCTATCGCCGACAAGTTCAAGCCAGCCAGGCCTTTCCGATCGAAGCCGTCCGATTGAAACTCCATAGGTAGTGGGCCGCGTCCGCCGCAGACGCCAGCCACTTGGTGCAAACGGCCCTATCGAAAGTGACCCGGCGCTTCGCATCGGGGCCGACGCGGGCGCGTGTGCGCCGGCTCACTCCCGATAGAGTCCTATCGTTGATCGCGAGCAAGGTTTGCCGCAGTCAGGATGGCTATTCTCACAGGTGCGCTGGCCGGCGTGAGCTCGATCGCAGCCACACGGATGCTTGCCGACCTCGGTCTTCTGCCTCCGCTAGTCATGCTGCGCCCTGTGGAACGATCCGACGGAGACGCTTTCCGAGAGCCTCACAAGACGCGGCGATGACCCGGCGCAGTCGTTTCGATTCAGTGTCGTCTCACCGCTGGGACACGGAATCCGATCGCTGACGCTGTTCGGCAAGCCACTGATGGCTGACGACACCGAGATCACGGTCTTTCCATCGTCGATACCATGACCAGGCGACAAAGCACACAAGTCCGGCGACGGCAATCGCGGCCCAGACGATAGTCACTTGACGGACCGTGAGTCTCGACGGGACTCGGTGCGGCGTTCAAAGGCGACCGTCCGGGCCAGGAGGTTCGGCCTGGCCGTTCTGCCGGCCAGGATCCACGCGTCTGAACACGATGACTTGCCCGCGTCTCTGTCCGTGCTCGTCCACCACTCCTGCTGGACACGCGCTGAATCCGGCAGCGCGCAGCCAAGGAGATCTTCGAGCTGCCCGAAGGTGAGAACGACGCTGTCCGCGTACCGATTCGCCAGGTAATCGTGGAGCGACGCGTACTTGCCGGGGACCTTGGCGGCCCTTCCAGGCGCTCTGCCCGTATGCCGCTCCGCCGCGGGCGTGTCGGATGTCGTCACATGTCGCGCGATCAACTCCCGCCGCTTGATCCACTTCCACATAAGAATCTCCGCCCACCACACGAGCAGGAAAATCGCTGACCAGAGCCATCACGAGGTGAACTCGATTCGCAGTGGCTAGACTGCAACCCACGTCTCCATTTTGGTGAGATTGACGCCGACGCTGCATTCACCGGCACGTGGACACACGTAGATGGTGGACCCGTTCTTCGTCTCACTCAGGCGTCGTTGCAACTTCGTTTGCGGCTGATGACAGACTGGGCACTGGTGAGGAGACGCCGGACTCTCGTTGGAGGTCCGCATGGTGAGCCCTCATGGCACCGATTCGAGCCGAGGCTGGAAAGAAGGAATTTCCGCACCAGCCACTTTGATGAGGCTGGCGGCCGGTGCCGGCCGGGAGGCTCAGGAAAGGACCTCCATTGTACATGAGGCGGTCAATACAGTCGCTGCGCACTCTTCGAGGACAGCGGCGAATTACTCCTCGCTTGTCGCCAAGGGCTTACCGTCGGCGGGAGCGCATCTCCATCCGGGTCCGAGTGGTGGGCGCACCTGGTGGGCGCACTTCGAGTTCACCCGCATAAACATTACGCCAACTATCCTCTGCAAAAGGATCGAGGACTTGCGTGAGGCGCGCGCATCTGTGTCCGTGCACGTTGAGCATTGCGGAGCGAGGAAGTCGGTCCGCGGGCTTCTTCGTGCAAGGCCGCGACACCCGTAAACGCTTCGGCGTTAGAACGAAGCCGCTGGCGCGGCGGACGCTCCGCGTGAGGCGCGCTCCGACCAGCCGAGTAGGGCGGGTAGGGTGTGGGTCACAAGGAGGTTCCTGTGACCCATCTCCGCCAAGCGATGCTCGACGAGCTCGAGCGACGTAACTACGCGAAAACCACCGTTCAGTACTACCTCAAGGCCGTCGAACGGTTTGCGACACACTTCCACCGCCCGCCGGATCAGCTCAATCACGCGCACCTGCGCGAGTACCAGGTGTACCTGCTCCGCGACCGGAAGCTGGAGCCGCGGACCGTGAAGCTCCATGTCTCGGCGCTCCGGTTCTTCTTCGTGAAGACGCTCAAGCGGCCGTACCTGCTCGACGACATTCCCTACCCGAAGGTGCCGCGTCGGCTGCCGACGATCCTGACCGTCGAGGAGGTCACCCGATTGATCGACGCAGCCCGCACGCTGACGGACCGCACGATGCTGATGGTCCTGTACTCGACCGGGATGCGGAATGCGGAGATGCGGGGCCTGCAGGTCAGGGACATCGACAGCCGGTCGATGCTCATTCACATCCAGCGCGGCAAGGGCGGGCGCGACCGCTATGTCCCGCTCAGTGCGACCTTGCTGGACACGCTGCGCGCGTACTGGCGGTGGATGAAGCCGAAGACGTGGCTGTTTCCGGGCACGATCGCCGGCTGGCGCGCCGACAAGCCGATCACGCCCAAGGTGGTCTGGGATGCCTGTCAGTCGGCGGCGACGCGCGCCCAGCATTGAGAAGCGGGTCTCCGCGCACCTCCTGCGCCATTCGTACGCCACGCATCTGCTCGAGGCGGGCGCCGACCTGCGGACGATCCAGCTGCTGCTCGGGCACGTCAAGCTCGAACACACCGTGATCTATCTGCATCTGTCGCGGCGGCACCTGCACGCCGTCACGAACCCGCTGGACACGATGCCGGTCTCGGCTCCGGACACGGCGCGCCGCTCGCGTCGACTGCAGAAGCGGTGACGCCGGCCACCCTTCGAGGTGGCCGACATCATTCGCCAACGCGGGACACGCTTCATCGAGGCCCATCGCGCCTGGCTCACGGTGCAGCACCTGCGCGTGCTCCGCGCCATCGCGCACTGCCGGACCGCCGCTCTGGGCGGTCATCTCGATCGCGTGTGCCGCGCTGCGGCCATCGCGCCATCTCCTTCAACTCGTGTCGCAATCGGCACTGCCCGAAGTGCCTGACGCACGCGCGCAACCAGTGGCTCGCCGAGCGCGCACCGCGAGCTGCTGCCGGTCGGGTACGTCCACGTCGTCTTCACCCTGCCGCACGCGCTGGCGGCGCTGGCGCTGCAGAACAAACAGGTCGTCTACGACCTGCTGTTCCAGGCGAGCGCGGCGACGCTCCTGGAGGTCGCGCGCACGCCGAAGCATCTCGGCGCCGCGCTCGGCTTGCTCAGCGTCCTCCACACCTGGGGACAGACGCTCGCTACACCACCCGCACGTCCACTGCGTCGTGCCCGCGGGCGGGCTCTCGCCCGACGGCACGCGGTGGATCCATGCGCGCCCGTCGCTTCTTTCTGCCGGTGAAGGTCCTCCGTCGCGTGTTTCGCGGGAAATTCGTCGCGGGTCTCCGGGCCGCATTTCGCGCGGGGAGACTCACGATGCCGCGGGACCTCCAGCGCCTGCACACCGAGCCCGCTTTCGCCGCGTGGCTGCGCACGCTCTTTCGCCACGAGTGGGTCGTCTACGCCAAGCCCCCCTTCGGCGGCCCGAGCACGTGCTGCACTATCTGGCCCGGTACACGCACCGGGTCGCGATCTCCAACCATCGACTGATCGCCGTGGCCGACGGCCAGGTGACGTTTCGGTGGAAGGACTACCGCCACGGGAGTCAGGTCCGACTGATGACGCTCAGCGCCGAGGAGTTTCTCCGGCGCTTCTGCCTCCACGTGCTGCCGAAGGGCTTCGTCCGGATCCGGTTCTACGGCTTTCTGGCCCCGCGCTGTCGCACCGACGCGTTCCCACGCTGCCGACAGGCGCTCGATGCGAGTCCATCGCCGCCGGTGCCGGCGGTCCTCGACCGGTGAGACGTCGACGCGGGTACCCCTCCGCCGTGTCCGGCGTGCGGTGGCGTGATGGTCGCCGTCGAACGACTCACCGTCCGCCAGCTCGCCGTCCAGGCCTTCATCGACGGACTCGCGCTTGACTCCTCATGATCGGCGCAGCCGTCGTCACCGTCGCGCCCGCCGAGCCCATGCCCCGTCAGGACACGTGTGCCTGCCGCATCTCACGACCGATGCAGGAGCGGTGATCGCCGCCGCTCCCGCCGTCCGTCGTCGCGTCCTGGGCCTTCGAGGTACGGCCGCCGGGCATCAACACCGACAGCACCCTCCAGGTCCGCACCGTCCTCGTACCGATTCAACGCCCATACTGATCCGCCGCGTCCGCCGCCGACGCCAGCGGCTTCGTTCAAACGGCTCTATCGAGAGTGACGCGGCGAGGCAGCGCCAGCCCTCTTGTCGAGGACTCGTGCGCCGGGTCACTCTCGATAGAGTCCTACCGTTTATCCGGGGTTATGTTGAGCGCGAAAATTCACTCGTAACGTTACGCGGACGCCTTTAAGTACGACGCCAGCTTTCCCGGTGGCAGGTCCGAACGCCGCCCGCGGAAGTCCGCTTTCAGGAACTCACTGACGACATACTTGAGAATCGTCTACTCAAGGCTGCAACCGCTATTCTTCTTCGCTGGCCGCTGAAGCAGCCGCTCACGTGGCAGGCGTTGCGCCACGTAGATGCGCTGCTTGCACCGGTCAGTCTTGATCATTTCTCTTCTTCCGCCGTCCCTCGTATCACCTATACGCGCCTGAACGAACATTACCGCACCCCGGTGGAACTCTCACGCCTCGTATTGCGGCTTTGGAGTTCCCAGGATTCAGTGGACACGTCTGTCGCCGCAGCTTGTGAGCCGCTTCGAACTGCTCGGGGCTGACGCCGCCGAGATGACTATGACGGCGTGTGCGATTGTAGAACGAATCGATATAGTCGGCCACGTCGGCCAACGCCAGCTCTCGGTTCTTGTAGATCTGTTTCTTGATCCGTTCCTTCTTCAAGCTGCTGAAGAACGACTCGGCGACGGCATTGTCCCAGCAGTTGCCCTTCCGGCTCATGCTCGGCTCGAGGTGATTGGAACGACAGAAGCGCCGCCACGCATCGCTGCCGTACTGGGTGCCTTGATCCGAATGAATCACCGTGCCGCGCGGTCGTCGTCGGCGCACCGCCATCAGCACCGCATCGAGCACGAGCTCGCGCTGGATGGTGGGCCCCGCTGCCCAGCCGACAATCTTCCGCGAGAACAGATCCATCACGACCGCGAGATACAGCCAGCCCTGCCAGGTCCGAATGTAGGTGATATCCGTGACCCACGCCTTGTTGGGGCGTGTCACCGTGAACTGGCGCTGCAGGATGTTGGGGATCAGAACCGAGGGCTTGCCGACCGACCAGCGCCGCATGCGATAGCCGTGAAGAGCACGCAGATTGATTCACGCGCATGAGGCGAGCGACGCGATGCTTGCTGCAGGTCTCGCCGGCCTCTCGCAGGTCCAAGAAGACGCGCGGAGCGCCGTAGATGCCGTGGCTCGCGGTGAACGACGCGCGGATCAGGCGCAGCAGCCTCGCATCCTCTTTGGCGTGATCGAGATTGGCTGCTTCAGCCATTCGTAGTAACCGCTCGGAGCCACCCCGAGCACGCGACACATCGACTGCACGCTATAGCGGTCTCGATGGGCCTTGATGAACTCGTACGTCGATCGAACCTTTCTGGCGCTTGGTTTCGTGGACATCCGCCTTGCCCTCCGCAGTTTCGTCGGATGCTAGCTTCTGTCCACCAAACCCTGGGAACTCCAGCTTTCCGCCTTTGAAGCTCGTGCGGGCGACGTGAAAGCTGCCGGTCTGTGAGTAAACATGAACCAGGTATTTCAGGACTTCGTGGAGTGGCGCTCACAGAGGCGCTTGCTCCTTTGAGCATCGGCCTCAGAGGGCAAGACGCTCGACATAGGCGCCTGCGCGCGCTCGAGCACACAGCGGTCCTTGGCACTATGTCGAGTGATCTGTATCGCGCTTCAGCCGCACGACGCTGCCGGTGAGGTTCTCTGTCGCGATCGAGACGTACAGCTCGCCCTCCGCAACCGACATACTGAAAGCGACGCGGCGTTCAAGTCGCGCGACGAGCGCGGCGACCAATGCGCGATCGATCGCATATAGCTCCAGCGCTTCTGCCCGATGGATCTTTTCGCCCGCAAGCTGGTTCAGGAATTGCCGCGGCTCCTTGTGGGTGTAGACGACGACGCGCGGCGCGGCTTTCGACGCCTTGTGCAGCCGGCCGGCATCCGGACTCCCGATGTCGATCCAGGTCGTGATCGCGCCGGTTGGATCGCGGACCGCGATGGCCGGCTCGTCGGGCTCCGACACACCGCGCGAGAACGCGATCCCGCCCGTGAACTCGAGCAGGTACGCCAATAGGCGCGCGATCAGATGCTCGTCGGACTCCGAGGGGTGACGGGCGAGGCGCAGCGCGAGCGACTCGTACACCGCGCGATCGTTATCCGCGAGCTCGATGTCGAAGTTGTAGATGGTTGCCTGGAGCGCCATCTACGAACTGACCGGCACGTCGTCGGAAGCGCCGATCAGCAGCCGGTTCTTCGGCGTGATCTCGCCAGGTATGATCTGCGTCCAGATGCGATAGCCCGCACTCGCCAGCCGGCGCGCTCGCATGACGTCGATCGCGAGCGCATCGTTCATCCACCCCGAGAGCCCGCCCGGATCAGACCGATCGACGTCGTGACAACAAGGCAGGACGGCGACACGCGCCCGCGCCGCGATCGCGCGCTCTAGGACCAAATCCGTGAGCGGACCGCACGCGTGGATGGACATGACGATGTCTGTCGGCCGAATGACGACCGAGTCCAAGGGACTTCCGAGGAACTCAATACGTCCGGCCAGCCGTGGCCATCGATCGACGAGCGCCCGGTGCAACGTGGCCGCCGACGGCGGCACGACCTGGTCGACGGCCACCGCCTGTGGTGACGTGTCATCGAGAATGAGCATCAATTGTGCGAGCAGACAATGGCCGGCGGCGAGGTCGACGATGCGACCGCCACGAAAGAGCCGCCGGACGCGACGGGCGGTTTCCCACGCCTCGTACAACTCCTTGCGCGGCAGGCATGCGGCATGACATGCCGCTCGTGCCACGTGGTCGAGAAGCGTGTCGCCGGGAAAGCGGCCGAGGTCGTAATCGGTCAGTCGAGTGCGCGACGCTGGCGAGAAGCCCACACTGGAGGATACCCGTCGACGACTTTCGAAGCGAGTGCCATTGATCCGCTTTGGAGGACGCTTTTCGAAAAGCGTCGGGGAGAGGGCAGTCGGCCACCCGTCGACCACCAGACGGCTGGTGTCGTCGTTCTCTGTCGAACTCTCGGCCCTCCAGTGGTGGGCGCCGTTGGTGGGCGCACCTCGCGTTCACCCGCATAAACATTGCGCCGACCATCCTCTGAAATCAGATCGAGGAATCTTGAGAATCAGCGCTCATCTCGAACGCGCTGCATACTCTCGCGTTGCGGAGTGGGGGAGTCGCCTCGCTGGGTCGCGCGCAGATTCAGCGCGTCTCAGGACGTGCCAGCAATGATGTGCGCGGCAGCTCCGTGCCCCTCAGCCCAGCTTTGGATCTGGTGTCGGATGTCCAGCACCGGCACAGCGCCGCGGTGCCGGGAGCGATCGTCGACCGCATCGCCCATGGCGCCGGCTTCGTGGAGGCGTTCGTGCTGGAAACCGGCGAGACGCCAGACGAGACTGCGGCTCGCGTGTGGCAGATCTACCGACGCTGGACGGGTTGGATTCCTGCAGCCACCAGCGCGTTTTCACTGTGGATCGGCATCCTTGTACTGGCGGTTGTCGCCTTTGTGGCAACGCTGCGCAAACGATGGCAGCGCTGGCGGCAGTGGGATCGGGAAGAGCTAGGCACGCCGGACACGCTGCTATAACCGCGGCTTCGCTTGCTCGCGTCGCTCGCGCGTTGTACGGTGCGTGTTCACATCGACGGTGGGTCCACGGTTGTCGAATCACGCTAGCAGCTCTCTCGATAGCGCGGCATCAACCCCGCATCCTTGCCTGCTTACGTGCGTGACGCTCAGGCCGGCAGCGGCAGCGCCGGCAGCCCCGGCGTGGCGAAGATCATCTCCGTGATGGCCTTGATGCTCCGATTGCCGTAGCGGAACGGGATGATGAGCCGGAGGGGCGCACCGTGCCTCGGCGGTATCGGCTCGTTGTTCATCAACCACGCCAACATCACCTGCGGGTGCCGCAAGGCCGTTAGCGGCTCGTCCACGTAATGCCGGTCAGATGCGATCAGACGGCAATAATGCGCGCCAGGGACGAGGCCCAGCATGTCAGCGAAGTCACTGAAAAGGACGCCAGTCCATTTCACGATTCCGCGTGGGTTTGGGGCACCACACTGCATGAGAAAGGTGTGCGAGAGGCGCGGCAGCTTTTCCAAGTCCTCGAAACGCAATGTGCCGGTGAGCTTCGCCAGCCCGCGCGGATCGACCTTGATCGCCATCTTGCGGTAGTCGAACTCGATTTCTGGCGCCTGCCGGTTCGCTGTACGCCACATGAGCGGATCCGTGATCGGTCCGGCCGCGCTTTCCGGATGCTCGGGGGCCGAACCGTCCGGGTTCAGCGGGAGCGGCGCCGGAAACCCCTGACGGAGCGGCCGCTCCACAAGGCGATCCGGCCACGGCTCCTGCCCCTGCGGCGCCTGGCCAGCTTGCGCCTGCAGGGCCTCGGGAATGAGTCCGTCCAACGACAGGCTAGCCAGCGTGGCGCCGGAGATCCCGCAAATCGCGTCACGTCGTGAGATGGCCATGTCCCGTATCTCCTTGCCCAAATCGTAATACAACCCTCTACGTGCGGAGTGCAGAGGATAGATCGTTCCCTAAATCAAACGCCCATAGTGTCTCGACGGTATCGGTGCCGTCAGTGCCTGTACCCGAAAGAGCACTTTAGCGGTTGGCTGGCGTCCTCAGACATACTGCAGCGATCAGTGCACTTCGCTGGTAGTGGGTCGGTTTGATTGATCGGAAGAACGGGAGCGCTTGGGACCGAGTATACCGGCCGCGGCGGCACGGGCTCACGTTCTCAGGCGCCATCGCGATCATATTCGGCCGATCGCCCGCACAGTGTTTACCGAGCGCTAGACTTTTTCGCTGGATCATCCTCCGGATTCACCCAAATGATCTGAAACGGTCCAATGCCATGCACCTGCATAATGACGTCGCCTTTAGCCGTCGCGAAATGCGGCATCTCCTTGGGCACCAACATGTAGGATCCGGCCGTCAGCGCCTGGCCGCCGGCCGAGTCGAAGGTCCTGCCCATCCCCACAATGAACGTGCCGCTGAGCACCGTGATGTGTTCGTCGGTCGGGTGCCAGTGCGGAGGAACTTTTGCGCCGTCTGGGTTCAAAATCCGGATGACGAACGGCGCTCCGGGTTTATCGGGGTCTCCTGAAACGACAGCCATTTTTGCTCCTGGAGCGCCCGCAAGGGGGTTCCATTCGAGGTTGTTGGGTAACCTCACGATGTGGTTGCCTGCCGGACTTGTTGTGCTTTTCGCCGGCGGTTGTGCACCGCCAGTTTGAGCCCCGCACACGGATGCGGCCAAGAGTTGACAGCCGACGACGAGGATGGAACGTGTCAGCATTCGATTCTCTCCTGTTGTGACGGTAATTCCAGCGAGGCGGAGTTGACGTCGATGCAGTCTAGGCTCATCCAAGCTCTTTCAACAGTTGCTCGCTGGTCCGGTCGGCCTAAGAAGAAGCGTGCAGGGGGACGAGCCCAAGGACCCACGCGCGTGATGATACTGGTGGTCAGTGTACTGCGATAGCGACGTCAGGCTGGCGAACGGGATGAAATCGGCGCACTATCTCTGAACCACGATCTGGTCTCAAATCCGCTTCGGGAGGGAGGATGTCGATGGAAGCCATCATCACGGAACTGATGACTCGGTTCGAGCGCGGCGGGCTCACACGGCGTCAGCTGATTCAGGGTCTCGCGGCACTTTTCGCGGTAGGCGCCGCGTCACCGTCCTTCGCCGCTCAGAGCGGTGGACTCAAAGCAACTGCCATCGACCACACGTCGGTGCTGGTGAGCGATCTCCAACGTTCGGCTGAGTTCTACCAGCGCATATTTGCCCTGACGCCGGTGAGCGAGGACAAAGCCAATCGGATTCTTCGATTGGGCGCCGGAGGGACCGGAGTCGGCAGGACGATCGTGTCGCTCCGGCAGCAGAATCCTCGCGGCCTAATCGATCACTTCGCCATCAGCGTGGACCAATTCAACAAGGACGCCGTCACGCAGGTCCTGAAGCAGCACGGTCTCACGCCTGACCAGAACATCGAGTTCGGGTTCCATATTAAGGATCCCGACGGTGCGGTCGTACAGATTGTTTGAACGGTCATTATGCCTCGACGTCCTTCACCTCCACGTCAGCCGCTGCACGTAGTTCGCGGACGACCACCGCAAGCGAAACCAACACCGAAGCGTCCTCCCTCGCGGTGAATCGGACAAGCAATGTCACGAGAAGCACCCGCATTCCCAGTAGTGGATGTGGAGTGCCACGCTGGCTATCGTGGCGAGGAGACGCCTCGACGGTTCCGGCTCGGGGAGCGCCAAGTCGACGTCGCTGAAGTTGTCGACAGTTGGTTGGCGCCCGATCACCGCTATTTCAAGGTGAAAGACTTGCGGGGCGATCTCTACATCTTGCGTAACGACGTTGCCTCTCATCGTTGGGAGCTGACGTGGTTCCGTCGGAGTGCGAACGGTGGGGCCAGTCCGCCGACGCGGCACCTTGCTGATGACCCTCGGTGAACACTTCGGCGTTGCTCATTACTAACGTTGGCAATAAGCAGCGACGGGGCCCAAGAGGGGCTCAAGACAGCGAACGAATAGGAGACCGCTTCGTCAGTTTCATTGCAAAGCTCGCTGGCAAACCTGGAACGACTCATCGCGGGTGCAGTGTGCGAGGACTACGCCTTAACTGGGGTCAACGGGAGGCGAATGCTGCCTGCCTCCGCAGCACGAAGCACAGCGCCGCCGCGGTCAGCGCCAGGGACGCGAGTCCGAGGAGGGCGACGGTCGTGCTACCGGTCGTGTCCGTGAGCAGCCCTAGCACGTACGGCCCCACGAAGCCGCCCACGTGGCCCAGAGAACCCACCAAGGCGATGCCCGCCGCCGCGGCGGTCCCGCGCAGAAGCGCCGTGGGCACGCACCAAAACGGTATGTAAAAGGCGTGGACGCCGATCGACACGAGCGCAAGGCCCGCGACCCGCGCCAGCGGATGCGGCAGGAGCGCAGCGCTCACGCACCCGATCGCAGCCAGGACTGCGCACGCACTGGCGTGGAAGAAACGCTCCCCCCTGCGGTCGGAGCTCGCTCCAACCACGAGCATCGCGCCTGCGGCCGCGCAGGCGATTCCCCCGGTGATGAGCCCTGTCGTCGTGTTGCTCGCCTGGAGCGCGTCACGGATCATCGTCGGCGCCCAGAAGGTGTAGCCGTACTGTGTCGTGACGAGGAGGAAGTACGGCAGGGATGCCAGCCAGATCATCGGGAGCACAAGAGCGCGGAGCGGCGCGACGCCGTGTGGCTGCGGGCGATTCATCGGCGTCCCGCCGCAAGCGTGCCGTAAGCCAGTCGCGCTGCTCCACGGAGAGCCAGCGCGAGCCAGCAGGATGGTCGGGGAGGACCGCCAGCACGACGAAGCCGAGAAGCACCGGCGGAATGCCTTCCAGCAGGAAGAGCCACTGCCACCCGGCGAGTCCCCGAAGGCCGTCGAGTCCGAGCAGCCACGCGCTCAAGGGGTTGCCGATTGCCGCGGAAATCGGAATGGCAATCAGGAAGCGAGACAGCGCCCGCGCGCGCTGCGGTGCGGGGAACCACCCACTCAGGTAGTAGATGATCCCTGGAGCGAAGCCCGCCTCAGCAACCCCGAGGAGGAAGCGCAAGCCGTAGAACTGGATTGGTGTCTGCACGAACATCATCGCGGTGGCGACGAGCCCCCAGCTGATCATGATGCGGGCGATCCAGTACCGCGCCCCCACGCGCGCGAGCACGAGATTGCTCGGCACCTCGAAGAGCGCGTAGCCGAGGGAGAAGATCCCCGCACCGAAGCCGTAGGCGGTCGCGCTGAAGCCCAGGTCGCGATTCATCTGCAACGCGGCGATCGCGACGTTCGTGCGGTCAAGAAAGTTGAAGATGTAGATAAGGAAGAGGAACGGCAAGAGTCGAAGACTCACGCGTCGCATGGTCGTCCGCGCGAGATCCGTGTCATCCCGGTCGATTCTCACGCCAGAGGAAGCCGGGATTGCAGTCGAGGAGGATGCGCCCATCCTATTGAGTTACCGGAACAGATCAGTGAGCGGCGGGGTGGAGAATGCGGGAATGAGAGGGATCGCACCGTTCCAGGCCGGCGCCGCCGCGCCGTGCACGCGCTGCACGACCTCGCTCGTGAACTGAGTCTTGTGACACGCCATGCCGCGCGCTGACGCCTGGAGATCTTCAGGCGTGAAGGGAACCCGCACCGTAAAGTACCTCGCCTGCGGCAGGGTGAGGGGCGGCTCCCCGCGTTGAGGGTTCATGGCGCGCATGGACTCCACGGGCAGATTCATGTAGAAGACGTGTTCCGGCACCCCGGGCGCGCCCGCGCGTTGAAGCTGCGTCACGATGTTGCTCACGATCCGGTGGTCAGGGTGACCCGTGCCGCCATCCGGGCCCCAGGTGATCACCGCATCGGGACGCAGGAGCGCGAGTTCCTCGGCGATGCGCTGCGTGACGCGGTAGATGAGCGCACGGTCGCCAGCGTAGTCGCCCAGCTTGCCGTCGGGGAAACCTAGCAGGATCGCCGGGGGGATGCCGAGGGCTTGCGTCGCGCAGCGCGCCTCCTCCACGCGCTGGCGGCCGAGTTCCTCGCCCGGCACAGTCGTGTCAGGGCGCGGGATGTTGCCCTGCTGGCCACCGCCCGCGACGCCGTCGCTCGCGATGATCAGCTGCACCTGCACTCCCTCGCGGGCGTACGCGCGAGGATGGGCGCTACTGGACCCTCGTCATCAGCGTGCGCGGCGACGACCGCGAGCGTTCTCGGCGCGCCCGCTTGCGAAAGCAACCCTTGCTGAGTGAAAAGCAGGAGCGCCGCGAGGACGATTGGCCTGAGCCAGTACATGGTGACGCTCCAGTACCGAGACAACGGCGCGAATCCTTACATGATTTAGCGCGAATAGTGTACCGCCGTTTGGTCCCGTGTATCGCCAAGTGGCGAGCGAATCGCCGACGGCAGTCGGTCGTCGGTACGGCGTTGATCGTTATTGACGGTGGAGTTGAGCCGCCGCGAGGCAAAGCCGAGCGGTCGGCTCGAACGACTTGTTGTACGCCCAGGGTTGCCAACCCGAGTCTCGCTTGCTACCAGGCACGCCTTAGCCGAGCTGCTCGGCAAGTGGAGTTCCCAGGATTTAGTGGACAGCCGCTAGCATCCGATGCAGCGGAGGGCGATGCCGATGTCCACGAAGCCGAGCGCCGGGCGAGTCCGCTCGACGTACGAATTCATCAAGGCCCATCGAGACCGGTACAGCGTGCAGACGATGTGTCGCGTCCTCGGCGTGGCGCCGAGCGGCTACTACGAGTGGCTTCAGCAGCCGATCTCGAACCGCGCGCAAGAGGACGCCCGGCTGCTTCGCCTGATTCGCGCGTCGTTCATCGCGAGTCACGGCATCTACGGCGCCCCTCGCGTCTTCCTCGACCTGCGTGAAGCCGGCGAGACCTGCAGCAAGCATCGCGTCGCGCGGCTGATGCGCGAAGCCAATCTGCGCGCGCTGCATGGCTATCGCACGCGGCGCTGGTCGGTCGGCAAGCCGTCGGTCCTGATCCCCAACCTCCTGCAGCGACAATTCACGGTGACGCGGCCGAACAAGGCGTGGGTCACCGATATCACCTACATTCGGACGTGGCAGGGCTGGCTCTACCTGGCCGTCGTCATGGATCTGTTCTCGCGCAAGATCGTCGGCTGGGCCGCCGGTCCGACCATTCACCGCGAGCTCGTGCTCGACGCCGTGCTGATGGCGGTGCGGCGACGCCGACCGCGCGGCACGTTGATTCACTCCGATCAGGGAACCCAGTACGGCAGCGACGCGTGGCGGCGATTCTGCCGCTCGAATCACCTCGAGCCGAGCATGAGCCGGAAGGGCAACTGCTGGGACAATGCCGTCGCCGAGTCGTTCTTCAGCAGCTTGAAGAAGGAGCGGATCAAGAAACAGATCTACAAGAACCGAGAGCTGGCGATCGCCGACGTGGCCGACTACATCGATACCTTCTACAATCGAACGCGCCGCCACAGTCATCTCGGTGGCGTGAGTCCCGAGCAATTCGAAGCGGCTCACAAGCCGCGGCGACAGGGTGTCCACTGAACCCTGGGAACTCCAAACCAAGGCCGCCGACCCCTCTGTCTGATGTCTCGTCGTCTGGCGATGGTCTCCGCCTCATAGAGCCCTCGAACTGTAGGCATGGCGTTGGCGCGCGGCCAGCCGAACGCGTGCAGAAAGCGCAACGGCGCCAGCCAGAAGAGAGCGTCGGCTGATACGCGGGAGATGCGCCACCATCAGGTGCAGGATTGTAATCGGCGGCGAGCGTCAAGCGGCTGCGCGCTCGAGCTCGCGCTCGTCCCGGCGCAGCCGGCCCTCGAGCCAAAAGGTTCCGGCGGGAACAAACGAGATCACGAACGCAAGGAGGCTGAGACGGGCTCCAAGCCGGCGCGCGGCCGAGGCAAGGGTCACACAGTACGCCAGGAACAGCACGCCGTGGGCCAAGCCGACAAGCCTGACGGCCATGTCGATGCCGAATCCGTACTTCAGCGGCATGGCCACGAACAGCAGTAGCAGATACGAGATCCCTTCCCAGAAGGCGACGATGCGGAATCGACCGACGGGGGTGGCAGCAGAAGCGGGGACTCCCAGGCTCATCGTCCTATTCTGTCTGCGTCTCGCCTATTCGCCAACGTCTTGTCGTCAAGGGGTACCGGGTGGAGCCAGTCTCCCTTATCGAAGAGAGGGAGTATGTGGCCATGGCGCTCAGTTTCAAGATGGTGGTCGGGATCTCCTAGCCGGACAAAGGTCAGGTCCACCAAGAGAAACTCGCTGCCCTCCTTCAACTTGTAGTAGCGACCGAGCGCTGGGGTGTAGCTGGCCGTAATCGGAGACACCGTCTCGATGGCCTTCTCCGCTGAAGCGTAGAGGAGCTCGAACGAGGCATCGTCGCCCACCAGGTAGTGCAGATCGATATCTGAGTACTCGTCCAAGGCACCAAACGCGGCGCTGCCGCCCTCCCATCCGGCGAAAACGATGGGGAGGGGCCTTAAAGCTTCGCTGATGACGCTGGAGATCCGATCACGCAGACGTAGGTCGATCATCACGGCACCGAACCCACGCGCGTCAGGCAACGACGCTGCGCACACGATCGATCTGCCGAAGGTGCAGTAAATCGTGCCCCGCGTAGAGCCGGAGAAGGTGCTCCAAGCTCTCCTCCCCGCGCTCGGCATGCACGCCGACCCTTCTGAGGTCGGCTGGGGACGCGCCCTCCATCAGCCGCAGATTCGCGCGCCGAAGTACCGCAAAGAGCTCGAGTGCGTCCGACGGATCTGCCTGTTCGTAATGCAGCCGCTCGGCCCATAAGTCCTGGTCGTACCCGGTCAGCTGCGGTCGATCTTGCCCAAGGATCAGGCGCATGCGCCAGGCCCAAACGACTTCCGAATCCGCGAGATGCTGCAAGATCTGACCGATCGACCACTTCCGCTGCTGCTCCGGTTGCCGCAGTTGTTGTGGCGACAGCCCCGCGATCGCGCGTGGCAGTGCGGATGGCATCTGGCGCAAGACGGCAATTGGATCGCGGTCGCCGAGCAATTCCAGGAGAGCGATTACGTACGCCGCTGCGTGCTCCGCGGCGCCACTTGCAGGGTTTGTGAAGACAGACATTGAGGCGCTCCAGTCGGGCGCACAAGCTCGAAACAGCGAGACTATGCGCCGCTATCCCGACCGTCAAGCCGCAAACGCGACGGCTACCAAGCGCGACGAGCCTCGCCAGAAGCATAACGTGGAGGGGCAACGGGGTCGCCGAATAACTCGCGAGTAGTCGCCAGGGTTTAGTGATTGGGGGAGCGCCTCGCTAACGCCCAGGTGGTGGGCGCACCTGGTGGGCGCACTTCGAGTTCACCCCTATAAACATTACGCCACCCATCCTCCGCAATCAGATCGAGGAGTTGATGAACGTACGGGGCATCGGCGAGGCCAGTTTTCTCAAGCTGAAGGCCCTGGTCACGGTTACACCGCCAAGAACGGAGCGCGCGGCCGCACAGTGATGTCGTTTCGGGGCCGTGAAGACATGCCGTCTTCGCGGCCCCGCGGGTTCACGCTCATCGAGATCATGTTCGTCATCGGCCTCTGGGCCGTCATCGCGGGCATCGCGGTTCCTCAGGTGCTCGTTGCACTCGACCGCCAGAAGGCCTGGGCTGCCGCTCGTTATCTGGCCGCGCGCATGGCGATGGCCCGGTCGTATGCCGTCACGCGATCAGCACATGTCGCGCTCCGGTTTACCGGCAACGGCGACGACGTGATGTTTCAGATGTTCCTAGATCTCGCGCGACGATTGGGCGCCTGGGGAGAACGATCGCCATGGCACGAGAGCGCCGTGCTATCGTGCTGTCCTCCGAAGCGCGCGGGTTCGGCCAACTCACGGGCCGACCAGCCGCCTCGTGAAAGAGGGGCCAGTCGCCATGGCTACGACCTTCACCAACTACGACGGCAGCATCTCGTGCTCGCCGCGCGCGGTCGCGTATCCGACGACCGTCGCTGAGATTCAGGCAGTGATGCGAGACTCTGTGCGGTATCCAAGTCCGGTCCGCGCGATGGGGAGTCACCATTCGCTCACGCCCTGCGCCGTGTCGGATGGCACCGTCGTCAACATGTCGAGCATGACCCGCGTCATTGCCATCGATCCCGTGCTGCAGACGATCACGGCGGAAGCGGGACTCCAATACATCGACGCGAATGCGGCGCTGCGCAAGCAAAACCTGCAGTTCATCTTGAACATCGAGATCGGCAACATGACGCTCGGATCGGCAGCGACGTGCCACACCAAGGACGCCCTCGACGGGCGTGTCTTCGGGCAGGTGGGATCCTACGTTACGCGCGTGAAGTGGGTGGACCCGACGGGCGAACTCCGGGAGGCGAGCGAGGACGAGAGTCCGGAGCTCCTCCGCAACGTCCGAACGAGCTACGGTCTGTGTGGCATCGTCTACGAGGTCACGCTGCGCGTGAAGCCCATCGAGGCGGCGCAGTTCCACTACCTCCTGCGTCCCGTAGACGAACTGACCGAGTCGGAGGTCGCCGGTATCATCGATCGGAGCGAAGGGCTCGTGTGCTGGACGTTGGGCCGGACATCCGTCTTCCAGACCAAGACGCGCATCGACGACCCGTCGCTCCTCGGCGAGCTCCAGGCCAGGGGGCGCCGCGCTTTGTGGAACAACATAGGAGCGCTCTGGGCTCGGGCGATCGCGCAGTACCTCGACGGCCCCCTCGAGGACCTGGCACAGGACCAGCTCGTGCGCGTGAGCCGCATGCTCTTCTCGACCCTCGAGATGACGGGCGGTCTGCACATCATGGATCCCGACAAGACGATCGACTACCGTCACACCGAGAAGAAGGCCAGGTACGCGTTCACGTTCTGGGCGTTCCCGCGCGCCCGCTGGCTGTCGGCCCTCCGTGAGTACTTGGACTTCGCCGACGCGCACCGGAAGCGATATGGCTTCCGGTGCAACATGCCGCTCGGCGCGTACTATGTCCGACAGGACGACCACGCACTTCTCTCGTACTCGGGCAAGGGCGAGATTTTCTCGCTTGATCCCATCCACGCGCCGACTGACCAGGCCGCCTGGGATCGATTCCTGAAGGAGTTCAACGAGTGGGCGGCTCAGCGAGGCGGCATCCCGCTCCTCAACCAGAGTCCGTTCGTCACGCGGGCGCACTGCGAGCAGGCCTACCGTGAGCGCTGGACGGAGTTCGGCGCCTGGGTGCGGTCCGTGGATCCGGGCGGGCGAATGCTGACCCCGTTCTTCAGCGACCTGCTGTCGCCGGCATAGCGCTCCCTCGACCTCGACCGCGATCGAGCTGCTCAGAGTTGATCGCCACGACCAGCGGTGTCCTGAGACTATTGGGAGTCCAGCTACGGCGGTTCAGAACCTTGAGCTGCGATTGCGATGCGCGGCCACTTAACGTGCCCCCTCAGCCCAGCTTGGGTCTGGCGTCCTTCACCATAGCCTCACTCTTCACAATCCGCTCCTGGCTCGGAAAGTAGGCGCTGTAGCGACTGCCATTGTTGACAACGGCAACAAGGCCCACCTCACCAGACGAGATCGTCGCAGTGAGGAATCCCGAGAGCCGCATACGTTTACCCTGCCACACGCCTCCGCGGAGCGGTTGGAGCACCGCGATCTCGCCACGGGAGCGGGGCTCAACTGTCAGCCGGACGCTGCTGCTGCCTGTATGTGCCACGGTTCGATCGATCGACGCGCTGGCCGCCTCAGGCTCGTGTTTCACCAGACGCCACAATGACGGTCTCTGCGCGGCAGCCAAGGCAGACCACGAGCTCGAGGCAATGAGCAATCCCTCGGCCGTGACATGTCGTGGAGTGTTTCTCATTGTGTCTCCACCGTCAAAGGACGGGTGCCCGGCGCCACCGGTGCTGCCATGCGGACCTGACGCCAGAACGCGAAGATGGCGATGAACAGAAAGGTGGTGCCGTACGCGAGCGCGCCAAGCGCCTGCGCGCCAAAGCCATGGTCGGTAAACGCTCCGCTCATCGTGGCCTGTACCGGCCAGTACGCCGGCAACCAGTGAATGAATGCCTTGTTCTCGGCCTCGGTATAGAACACGGGATTCTGAAGCCAGCCGACGTCGATATTGGTGAGCAGGATCACTGAAAACATGCTTTCGAGCTCTCGCCGCCAGAGGGCTCCGATCATCAGTCCGTAGCACCCGTACACGTAGCCCACCCGTACCAGGCCCCCGAATACGGTCGCGGGATGACGCGGGATAAACAATGGCGTCATGAGCGCAAGGCAGTACAAGGACACAATCACGACGCTGCCGCCAAGGACCAGCAGCTTCGAAAGGTCGAGCTCGGAGGGCCGGTATCCGCAGATGACCAGACGCCGATTCGTGCTGCCGTGCCTCTGAATCAGGTTCACGCCAAAGAATGCAGACATGAACCCAATGGCGACGAGCGCCATGAACACCAGGGCCTCCGACCGGGCGGGAGCCTCGATGTCGGGTTCCGGCGACACCGATGCGAGCACGCCGTTGCGCAGCCTGAACAGTGCTGCAGGATCTTCCAGCAACGTCACAACGAGGTTCAGTTTTTGCTTCGAACCTCCGCTCAACTGAGCCACCACACGCTGCTTTCCTTCAGCCCGCTCGGTACGGCAACGCCGGGCACCATCTATGTTCGAAGCCACGACGGCCTGCAGCTCGCCATCAAAATCACCGGCGCGACGGGCCGTACGCGACTTCTGCGCTACGTTCCTCACACACGCGAGTGAGTTGGTTCCTTCTGACGCAGCAATGGGTAGGTTTTACCTACCAGTCGTGCGGATCGTGCGACTTCGGGAACGCGCTACCCGCATTCGCCTTTCCGCGAGGAACAGTGTCGCCCGTTCCAACTCGCTGCGATATTCCCATGGGTCAATCCACAATGCCTCCATGTTGCCCTTCGCAAAGCCCGTCGCCTCAAGCCCCATGAGGGCAACGTGACTCGCGAAGGTCACGTTTCGATAGATAAACTCGGCCAGCGCTTCAAGACGCCGATACGTCATCTTGTGAATCACCACTCGCATTTCGACGGGCACACGGAAGCGCCCTAGGTTATGCAGACCCAGCATCGTGTCCTCGAAAGCTCCGTGAGCTTGAACGACATGGTCATGCTCATGGTCAAGGTCCGAGTACAGGGGTATTCCAAACATCAGATTCGGATGTCCTACGTCTGCAACGGCCTTGGCTAGACTCGAATATCGAAATAACCGCCCGTTGCTCAGAATATGCAAAGCGGTTTGCGGCAGATGCTCACAACAAGCACGAATCACCGAGACAAGACCTTCACCCAGTAAGGTCGGTTCCCCGCCGCTGATGCCTAACTCCGCCGTGTCCTTGTCAATCAGGGCGACGGTCTTGAGCATTTCGTCGACGCGCCAGCCGTCGTCAACGTCTTTCGGTGGCTGCGAGCACTCACGCAGAAGCTGTTGCAACGCTCAGTGGCAAAGAGGGTGTTATGGGGCGACCCCCGACGATACAACGTTCGGACTGAACCATTCGGCTCTATCGAGACGACGTCACCTTGATGCAGGTGGCTCGCCGAGACGCAGTGGACAGTGGGCACTCGTAAGCGCTGCGCCAGTTCAGGGGTCAACTCCCTTTCGCAAATGACCGCCTGGATAGCGGCTGGCATCTCGTCAGGAACTGTCTGGGTTACAAGCACACGACGCAACCACTCGGTATCTTGGGTGACATCGCGTACGACTTTGCACACCACCGGCTCGGTTACGCGCTGGCGGCCGCGAGGACTTGGCGGCACACGTGCGCCACGTCGCTTTGCTTGAGGGCGACGGTGCAGGCTACGACGTGAAATCGTTCGAGCTCGATGGCTCAGACAAGTTCATCGAGGTCAAGACCACCAGAGGTGGACTGGACACAGATTTCCTAGTCTCTGTGAATGAGGTGGAATTCTCGAAGCGACACCCGTCGCAATATTGCCTATACCGACTCTACGGGTTCGACCGAGCCCTGGGTGGAGGCCACTATTACGTGCGGCGCGGCTCCCTCGTAGAAGACCCGACGTTAGAGCTGGCAGCGGTCGTTTTTCGCGGGCGAGCAGTTTCCTCCGTGATTCAAGCCGAAGGCTCGGCAGCCGGCGTGATTTAAAACCTGCACCGCCAACAGCCTTTTCGTTGGCCCGCCCATCCAGCTGTCCCATGTCCGATGTCCCATTGATTTCCAACCGGATTCGGCTGCACACGCCCTTATGCCGCGCCATCCTTGAATACGAGATCATTTAGAAAGCTCTCGCGTGCGCGGCCGGAAAACGTCTGCATCAGATCAGCGTTTGGAAGAATTCGCAGCAGCGATCTCCGAACGAAAAGTTCCGCTTCAAGCATTCGGTCGTCGCCCTCTGGCTCCTTCTTCCAGTTACCATGAACGACCCTTGAGCGAAACGCATAGCCGCGTTTGGCCGTTGCGAACAGATCGCGCGCTTCGGAACGACCTTGGCCTAGGAAGAATCCGACTCGCTGCGAAAGGCGGTAGGTAATCTCCCGACCGTCCTCTGGGCCAAAGAGCGACTCCAATGCTACCCAGAATAGAACGCACCGAATCGGCGGGATGTTCATTTGCAGGCCCGCCCAAGTAGATCTCGCGGCTGTCCAGAGGCTGCTGTTCCTCGCATTCTTCATCACCTCGACGAGCCCTGCGTGAAGCCCAGCCGCAACATTGATGTCCGAGACCTCGACCCGTGAGGAATCATGGCGAGGATGGCAGAGCAAGGGCGAGTGCGCAGACACCCGCTGGGCGAGCGGACCGGCCGAGTACTCAGGTGCGTGAACAACAACGGTGAAGCCCGCAGGTGATGGCTTTGCAAGACAGAGTGCGAGATTGGCCATAATGCCGGCCTCGGACTTCGCATCCTGTATCGACCTTGGGCATCCCCTTTCCAGTCAGGGTCAGGATCACCCAGAGCGGCGGCGTCGTACGTCGCCGTGAATGCGACCTTCGCGTCAGCCACACGTTTTTGATCCCATGTGTTGAGGTTTTTCAGAATTGAGTCAGCTTGTACCCACTTGGGCAAGGGTCCGAACGTGAACCCGTCGGCAAACTCAATTCGATCCTGCACGTCCAAGCGCAGGTTGTGAATGGGAATTACCGTGTGGTACATGACCAGCTCGCTTACGCGTCATTGAGGTCAGCGGGCTGCCTCAAGCGACTGACCTCGCGAACGAAATCTACGCCGCTGATTGACGCGACTCCATCACCCGAGCTTCGATCCATTCTTCGATTTCAGATTCGAGCCAGCCGACTGCACGCGGCCCGAGGCGTATCGCCCGCGGACACTTCACGGCTGACACTAGGCTATCGGAAATGACGACCGGCGACAGCGCTTGATCGTCGTGCGCTCTGTCAGTGAATGGTGATACCTAGGCCGAGCTGCCCGAAGTTCGCATCGTCAGTCGAGTTGCGCAGTGCCACACCATTCCAGAACGGGGTCAGACTCACATTCGGCGACAAGCGGACATCCCAGCCCAAGCCCGCGACGATCCCAAGCCCCAACTCTGACTCTCCCCCCGCATAACTGCCGGAGCCGAGACCACCGCCGAATGTGATGAAGAAGCCCTGGTACAGCGACGGATAGAAGCGGAACCGCGCATCGACGGTGCCAAGAGTGAACAGCTCACCATCGATGTTGCGGGCATAACCTGTTGTCCCCACGCCCATCAGCCATTTGTCGTTGAGGGTGGTCCCGAGGGAAAGCCCCCCACTTAAGCCGTCCAAGCGGACCCCACCACAGGAATCACACCCAACCGACCCCCAACCTGCACCGATGTTGAACCAGAAGCCGTTTCGCTCCTGAATCTGCCGCACAACAGTTTGGGTTGGCGGAGGGAGTTGCTGCGCCTGGGGGCGCGCTTGTGCCGCACCGACTTGGGCCGTGGGCTCGGCAGACGGAACGGATAGGTCCAGCGGCGCCAGGTTCGGAGGCGCGGATCGACGAACATATCGAGATTCGATGTAGCCAATTCGCGGGCCGTACTGCGGGTCCCGAAACCTGACGTTAAGCCAAGTTCCCTCCGTAGCCAAGACCTCGAGCACGGTTCCTGATGCCGCAACTCGTAGAGGCTGACGAGAGCTGTCTGCGTATAGGTAAATCGGGGCATTCTCGGTGACCGTGCCACGATCTTGCGCGGCTGCTTCCTGAGGGAAAGTAACGCACAACAGCGCCAGGACCAGGCCATAAACCATCTTGCCTGGGGGGAATCTACTCTCTTTGCGCATCTCCTAAACCCTCAACGCCAAAGCCGACGAACGGCTAGCCGCACATGTTCGAGCACCTTTCTCGTCGGCAACCCTCCGATGGGGTGCTGACCCGCTGCAAGATTTGTGAAGTGCTGGGCTGCCGCTTTCATGAGGGTTCCGGCAACCGCTCACCGTTTGTCTGGCGTGTTTGGGTCTAAAGTCTTGCCCTGTGTAGAGAAGCTGGTCAGGTCCTATGGTGAGAATGGACGCAGACTTTCGCAATGGATGTATCCAGTTGTCGATCCCCAACGGCTGTCGAGTCCGACGCGAATCCAGTCACCGGAACGGTCCTCAACGCTCAGAAGAATGCCGCTCGGTAGGGTTACCAATGGCACAGTCAAATCTGCGCCAGGATAAACTGGCGAGTCAGCAATCGTGACCCCCGAATGGATCGTGGTTGCCGCCGCACACATTGCGGTTCGGATTGTAGGCGCGGTCGACTCGCCGTCTTGGTTAGGGTTTCCGGGTGACGGAGCGGCAGATGTCTTCTGCTCACGGCTGTCTGCCTGTTGCGCCGGAACTGCCAGGTTGGGACTCGGTCCCCGCATGATAGGGCCGCTCTGGGTGGGCGGCTGGCCGCGGCGCAGGAGATTGTCCACCAACACAACCTCGCCGGTCCTCCTATCCAAGCGAATCACGCGCCCTCTGCTGTCCTTCGTCAACTCGTAGCGGGACTCATCTGGTTGATTCTCTGCTTGTGGCGTCGCGCACGCAATGAAGCCGCCGGTCAACACCACCGTGGCGATAACCGCGGGAAATCGCAGGTTCCGCATGGTCCTCCTGACGATACGTTCCCCTCGTCCCAGCTTATGTGATTTTCAGTTTACGCTTCGGGTTTTTGGCTTCCATAACAGCCGCCTTGATGCGCTGATATTCGTCAGACCTCAGGTTGAAGGTGGAGAAGTCAATGCCGCGATAGTTGTTCTTCAGCTCGTTCATCAAGTAGCTACGGCGCGTGGCGTGATTATCGTGACTGCTCCAGAAAAAGTTCGTCGCCCGATTTCCGTACTTCTGCGCCATCGTCTTCCACACAGTTGGTGCCGCCCGCGGATCATATCCAGCATTGATCATGTATTGCAGGCCTACGCGATCCGACTGGTTTTCCAACGTTCTCTGATGACCATTGACAATCGCAGCATTGACCAGAGTCGCCACGTCTGACAGCGCCCTCAAACCATAAGCGGCGGCAACTGCTCCCGCAAGTCCGATCGCAAGACGCTCGCCTTTGTGAAAATTCTGCTGACGCCACGTATGTTCGTGAGTTGCATGGGCGATCTCATGTCCCACAACCGCCGCAAGCTGGGCCTCGTTTTCTAACAGTTCAATCAATCCCGAATGAACAACAACGATTCCGTTTGGTGTGGCAAAGGCGTTCGCATTGTCGTCAATTACGACATGGAATTGAAACGGAATTTTGCGCGGCTCAGAGTCCGTCAACGCTGCCTGGTACGCGGGAATCAAGCGCCGCCCCATTGAGGCGACGTAATCTTGAACTTCCTGATTCGGCAGAATCTTGAATTTGCCGACTTTGTCGATCTTCAGCTCCCCTGGCTTGACGAGTTGGGCGGGCTTGGTCGTGACTTTGAGTGATCTCCACAGCTTCGCCTCGCCGTCCTCGAGATCATTCGTCGAAAATTGCACACGCTCCGCGAGGATCCTGCTCGTCTCGCGATCCCGTCTCCCTGCATACGTCATGGCCATGCCGACGGTAACTTGATCGAGTGATTGGAGGGGTTCGAGCTCTTCCTCTTCAGACCCCAGCTTGCCTTCCTTTGCTCGCTGTTCCGCCCGCTGTTTCTCCCGCTTAGTCGGCTTGAATAACACCTGCGTACCCTTGGTTACGAGAATCGTCTGTCCATCGGCCTTTAGCTGGCCGGCCCAACTCCCATCAATCAGTTCGATGCCCTCCGGTGGCGCGGTCACGAAAGCAGTCTGCTCGATTGATCTGAACTGCTCTAAATCAACACGAATGGACTTCGCTTTGAGCTCGCCGGTGGCCTCGTTCAGTTGACCGCGAATCTCCAGCTCGACCCCAACGCGGATGTCGTTGAGACCAAACGTGATGTCTGGACTGGCGTTCTCAAAATCCAAAGTGAACGCTTCGTCGCGTGTGATCCGGTAATCTTCGATGTCGAAGTTGGTCGGAGATCTGAACTCGGTTACGTATCCTCGGATCTTGAGGTCCTTCAGCTTCGACGGTTGCGCAACGGGTGGTGGAACCTGCGATGGGCCACTCTGTCCAGAAGTTCGAGTGTCGTTAGGCGCCGTTGCAGCCGGTTGTCGCTGGGGCACTGAGAGATCTGCCGGTTGCAGTGCGGCGACTACCTTTCGCGCAAATTTCGCTTGAACGTATCCAATCCTCAGGCCGAACTGTGGATCCTGAAACTGCACCTGGAGCCATTCGCCTTCGTCTTTAAGCAACGTGAGGCTGCTGCCTTTTGCGGCGACTCGCAAGGGGACACGATTCGCGTCGGGAAGCAGCATGATTGGCGCGTTTTCGAGAATGATCGCGCGATCGCTGTGAGACTGAGCGAAGAGTGACGGAGTCAACGGAAGGAACGCAATGAGCGTCAGAATCAGAGGGCGCACTGACAGCACAGTCTCTCCTCCACAGGTTCGCTTGAAGCTGAAGATCCAACTTCGCTACGCAATATTCATGCTGCCTTGTTTGTAGATCTATCGGACGCTCGGTACGTTGAAGTCTCGCGCCTGAATGACAATTGCCGTCTTGGCGACAGACTATGTCGTTCGCTCGATGTCAGTTGCATGTCCGACAGGTTAGAGTGTGACTTGGGCGTTGCGATAGAGCTGACATTGTCCGCAACGTCTGGGGACCGTGGCAGCCCGGAACCTGCTCTCACAGCCATGCCACTGCCATGGAACTGCCATTGACCTGCCCTGGCTGCGGGCCCTAACTAACTGCCGCCACTGCCACCACCCCGTCGGGCGGCAGGTGGGCAGGCGGGGTGGCACAGGGTTGGACGAAGAGCTGTATCGACCCCACGCGGCGCAGGCTACTGTCATCGCACGGCAGACAGTTGCCAGAACGGTTCCCTGTTGCGCGTACGAACGCTGGAAGGTCGTCACTACGGCGTTATCGGGACCTGGGACCGCCGCTCAGGGGCCTGCGAGGGACACAATTCATTCTGAGCCGGCGGCAGGCGCGACCGGGTTTGTCGGAGGCAAAGCTAGACGGCCATCGGCACTCTGAAGAACGCTCGCAAGTGACGTGGCTTGAGCGGCAGCCCGGCGTGAGAAAAGAAGCGACAACATCGACAGCGCTAGACTTGTAACTACTGCGATCCAGACGAGGGCTTCGTAGCCCGGCGCGTTCGGGAACTCAGCGAGCGACCCAATAGCTAGGATGAGGAACGACACTGCCGCTCCTTTCAGAAGCTCGTGATTCCGAAGGTGCTCGGAGAATAACTGTTGTACGACCGGCCCACCAGCACGCGATACGACAAGCGTGTCCTGCGGATCGGGGCTCCGAAACGCCGCGAATGGTGCTACGAGCAGTTCCGCCGCGCCGACACAGAACATGCCGACGATATAGATCACTACTGTTGTTGGTAGTATCCCAACGATGCCCCACGTCGCCGAGTTGCCGTACGCTTCGATCATTTCGAATGCGCCGAGCTGTGCGCCATCCACGATTAAAAACAGGCCTAGGAACGCGATTGCTCCGACACCAAGTCGACCCGTTAAGCCTTCAAGCGACGCACCAGGCAAGTGGCCTCCTCATTGACCGCCGACCGACGGTCTGCCGACCATCCACATCTGTGCAGCCGGCGAACTGCGCCGCCGGAGCATAGCGCGAAACTGACGGAGCGTCAGAGTGGGCCGACCAGTACGAAGTCGGCGCGTACAAGCGGGTATCTGCGACGCTTGCCTCGGGGAAGGAAGTGTGGGTATACGTGGACGCACGCTTTGCGACCGGAGGTCCCTAAGTTGCCCGCCCGACGGCGGACCCGATCACTGTCGTCATCGGTCGTATTCCCGCCACCGCGACCCCCAAATCGGAAGTCACTTGGCGACTAGAAACGAAGCCGCGATGTGACGTCCAGTTACGCCGACCGGTTTGTCGCAGTTCGGCCGGACGGTCCGAGACTCAAGTTGGTTCAATGCCTTGGAAGATTTTCCTACGGCACTCTCCAGCAAGCAGACGTGCAACTGTCTACATTCGGCAGGTTACTTCAAGGACAGCGAGACGAGCTCGTTGGGTTTGGGCAGTCGGTTGTGAAGATCGAGGACCCGCAAGTTGTAGCGACAAGCGGCCACGCATCACCCTATTGTGAAGTTCAACGGTAAACTCGATAGTCGCGTGAGCGGCACCGTATTCGAGGTCACTGACGCCGAACCAGCGGCATGCGAGCAGCCCTTACGTCGCGATGCAGAGTTCACTTCTCACAAGTCGCCTGGCGACAACTCACTTTGCCTTCGCCTGTGCCTTCCGCCGCTCCGCCCAGTACTTCTTCATCCTCTGCGAGACTGCTTTCCGCGCCGCTGCCGACATTCGCCTAGTCCGCTTGCGAGCGGTGGCGACAGACTTACGCAGAGCTTTTCGGGGTCCGGCCAGCGCCAGTTCAGGGAAGGTCCGCTCTATCGCAGTCATTTCGGCTCGTAACCGGCGAAGCGCTGCCTCCGCTCCTTCCTTGGCGAGTTCACGGAGTTGCTCGATGCTCAATCCTTGTCGTGGCATTCATCTCTCCTGTCAATGAATTAGCGATAGGCGGCATTCAGAGTCGCGTGGCGAATTGAACATTGTAGGACGAGAGCTGACGATGGCCCGCATGGCATGGGCGTAGGGGCAGGCGGGTAGTCTGTAATGTGTCGGGCTCTATTGCTGGGTGCGCATCTGTGCGGTTAACGCGAACTTAATGCTGAGCGGAGCGCGAAACGATCTGTGCGCGCTTAACGATCTGTGCGCGCTTGTGTGGGGAAGGCTGGTCAGTTCGCTGGCACGAGGCGCTTTAGCTCTTCGGTCCAGTTCAGCACCACGTTAATCTGCGTCACTGGCGTGGCTTGCTCGCTTTGCTTGATCATGAGAAACCGCTGCCCGTCGGGAGACACGTCGTAATTCGGAACCCCCACCAGCACGGACGCATACTGTCCCTCAAAAAGCAGTCTGGGCCTTCCGGCCGAGAAACTCGGTTGCGTAACGATTTCAGCCGCCATCATCCTATTCCCCTCCCGATAAAACAGCTCTCGGCCATTTGACTTCCACACCGGCTCTGTACCCCCATTGGTCGACACCAGCCACTGCCCACCGGGGCCTGGGTAGGGCCGAACATAAATCTCGTCGCGACCCGATTGATTCGATTGGTAGGCGATCCACTGGCCGTCGGGCGAGAAGCGTGGGTTCGTTTTCCCGAAGGGCGTTTGCAGCAATGGCCGCGCCTTGCGGTCACTGAGGTTCAGGATCCACGTGTCACTAACGGCGGGACTCACATCCTGAAATGCGAGGAGTTGCCCATCCGGCGACCAGGAATGCGGGACCTGGGTATGATCGGCGGTGATCAATCGTTCCAGTCCGCCGCTACCGTCCGCCCTCTGCCAATAAAGGTTCAGCGGTCCTTCCCTATCAGAGTAAAACGCAATCCGTTCACCGTCTGGCGTCCACACGGGACGATTGTTCAGATTGCCTTCAAACGTAAAGCGAGTCAGTTGTGTCTCCCGGGACAGATCGTACAGCCAGATTTGTCCCCCGGCGGCAATCGCAAGCCGCTGCCCGTCCGGGGAAAGTCGTGGAGATTCGTACGCGCGCACCGGAACTGGTAAGGGCTGCTCGGTTCCGTTTCGACTGACCCATACTGGTCTGCGCTGCGCCCCCTGCAAGCCGCCGGAAAGATAGACCAAGGAGCCCGTCCGAGAAATGCTGTACTGCACGGACCCGTTAAGCTGGTGTAGGACACCTTCGATCACAGGGACTGGTTCGCCCGTTAGCTCTGTGCGCTCAGCGTCGAACGGCACGACCATCAAGTTCGCGCCCTGCGCGTAGAGGAGATGGCCCGATGGCGCGTACCGAGGTGATGTGCCGTTTTCAATCAAGTTTTTCGGTTCAGTCGAAGCCAGGGCCTGAACTGCAATCAGCGACCCCTGTATAGGTCCCCCCGCGAAAAGAAATGCGTCTCCTCCAGGCAAGAATTCCGGCCAACGGTGGCTGAGATCCCCTTCGCGAAGACGGGTCGCTGGCCTCACGGCGCCACCCGTGTCCGGCAGTAGCCGGAGACTCAGACTTTGTGCGTCTGCGAAAAGAATCGTGCCTTGCTCGCCCCAACTGGCTCCTTGAGGAGAAAGGCCGGCAGCCGAGAGCGTCAGCGCCGCGCCTCCACTCACCGGGACTTTCTTGTACGCTCCGTCCGCGTAAAACCCAAGCCACTGTCCATCAGGAGAGAAGAAAATGTTGGCGGCGCCGTCGGTTCCTGCGAGCGGTTTGGACTCCAGGGCGTCCATGGCCCGCAGGTAAACGCGTTGCAATCCTTCTCGCACGGCCACATAAGCGAGCTGGCGTCCATCCGGCGAGACGGCCACAGCCGGGCGATCTAATCCGCTGAGTTGGTCGCCGGGCGGCAACGTAATCGTGAAACGCGTCACTGACAGCGGTTGAGACGCGGGACTAAAGCGCCACACAGCCAAGCCGGCGATGGCCGCAGTCACAACTAGGCCGGCGATACTAAGAGCTAATGCAGGCAGCCGCGACGACCGCTTCTCTTGGAATGTAACCGCGTCGGCTGGTGTGGCGGCGAGAATGTCTTCGAGTTCGATACGCACGGAACCAGCGTCCGCGAGGCGATGTTGACGTTCCTTCCGCAAACAGCGGTGTAGAAGCGTGCGTATGGCCAACGGAACATGTGCTGGGAGCTTGCTCCAGTCGGGTTCCGTTTTCATTACAGCCGCGAGGACATCGGCGGTGTCCTCACCTTGAAATGCCCGGCTACCAGTGAGCATTTCGTACAGCACCGCACCGAAGGCAAAAATGTCCGTTGCCCTCGTCACCCCCTTGCCACGCGCCTGTTCGGGACTCATGTAGGCAGCCGTGCCGAGCAGCACGCCGACACCGGTCATCATCGCGGGGCTGGTAATCGTCGGCGAATGGGACGCATCAATAGCGGCTGGCGAGGAATCGAGCGCTTTCGCCAATCCGAAGTCGAGCACCTTCACGGTGCCGTCAGGCCGCACTTTCACGTTGGCGGGTTTCAAATCGCGATGGATGATGCCCTGTTCGTGCGCGGCCTCCAGTGCCTCCGCAATCTGCTTGGCGATGGGCAGCGCCTCGTCAACCGGAATCGGTCCTTGGGCGATGCGGTCGGCCAGCGTCGGTCCCTCGACCAGCTCCATCACGAGCGCTTGCATCCCGTCCGACTGCTCCAGCCCGTAGACGTGTGCGATGTTCGGGTGGTTCAGCGAGGCGAGGACTTGGGCTTCTCGCCGAAATCGCGCCAGCCGGTCCGGGTCAGACGCGAAGGCGTCTGGCAGCACCTTCAGGGCATCGTCCCGCTTGAGCCCCGTGTGATGCGCTCGCCAGACCTTGCCCATGCCGCCTTCCCCAATCTGGGCGGTGACTTCATAGGGACCGATGCGGCTGCCAGCAGCTAGTGACATCCTACGGCCCAGCATCAGAAGGCGTGTCGGTGAACGTCAGCATCCAAAGCGATGAGCCGCCGCCACCGCGGTTGTACACGAGATACCGTCCGTCCGGCGCGATCGTTGGTTCTTCGAGGAAGAGGCCCGACTCCGGAAAGCGGGTGACTGGCCGTGACGGGCCACCATTCGCCGGCATCCGGTAGATGTTCCGATGACTCGGCTGCACGTACAGCCACCGACCATCGGGCGAGTGGAACATGTGGAGATAACGCTCGGCTCCGTTCGTCAGCTGCTCCTCCCGCCCCCCAGCCGCCGGAATTCGCCACACGTGCACTGTCCCGTCCGTGTTCGCGGAAAAGGCGATCCAGCGGCCGTCCGGCGACCATGACCCCTGGTACTTGTGCGAACCCGAGCGCGTCAGCGCCTGGTCGCGGCGGGTTGGCAGATCGAACACGGACAGCTGGTTGAACCCCTCGACGATACGCGAGTACAACAACCGCTGACCGTCAGGTGAGAATGCGCACGCAAAGGTGCCACCCAGCGTCGGCGCTGGCTGGACCAATGGCTCCGCTGCGCTGCCATCCACAGCGACGCGCCATAACGCCGCCTTTCCATCTCGGAGGGATCGCTTCACGCCCAGATCGCGTCCATTTGGTGACCAGCACGCGGCGACCACCTGTTCCTCGGGCACTTGGGGCATCTCAACACGGGTCCAGCGGCCGGAGGCGGGAACGACGATCCACAAGCCGTTGTCACCGATTCTGTTCGTGCTGACGACGATGCGCTCCCCATCGGGTGACACGGAAGGCAACCGATCGCGTACATGCCCAGTGCTCAGCGATTCTTCAGCTCCGGTAATGTCACCGCCATCTGGTGTCAGGCGGATACGCGTCAGATTGAGTGACTCGTCAGCTCCAGCGGCGAGCAGGCGTGTTCCGTCCGGCGCCAGCGCAAGGTCGCGAAGCGTCCCCGTGCTGACACCGCCGACCCAGACCCGCACCACAACTGGCAGATCCGTTCCCGGCCGGATTTCCGCCGCTTCGATCCGAGTGCCGCCCGTGCTCTGCTGGTTGACGTAAAAGAACCGCCGTGCGGACCGGTCCCACACGTGGCTGCTGCCCTCCACGAGCGTCATGGGGCGACCGCCGGCGGCCGGCATCGCCAGGATCTGACGGTCCTGCGTTTCAAACGTGATCCAGCGTGCATCTGGCGAGAAGCCGAGCCGGATGATCTCCCACGTCGACTCACTCGAGGGGAGAACCGCTGTCGGAGCAGCTCCCCCATCGATCGAAACGGCCATGATTGCGCGCTGGTTCTCCGGACCGGCCACATAGACAACACTGCGACCATTCGGATTCCAGACTGGAAAGTTCCCGCCTTCCGCCAGACGCCGCGCCTGTCCGCCGAGCGCGGGCGTTAGCCAGACATCGCCGCCGTACGTCCGGGTGTCGAAGCCGATGAACGTGCCGATCTTGATGAGTCCCGTCTGGGACGAGCGTGTTGACACGAAGGCAATCGACTTGGCATCTGGCGAAAACGCCGGCTGCACATCATCCCCACCGTTGCTCGTGACGTTGACGACCTCTCGGCCTCCCTCGGCCCGACCCACGTACAGATCGAAATTGCCGTCGCGGTTCGAGGTGAATGCGAACAGGCTGCCGTCCGGCGACCATGTCGGCCATTCGGAGAAGCCCGCTTCATGCGTCACCCTGGCGACAGTCGCGACGACGGGGTCAGCACGAAGCGTCGAGGGCGCGCGCGCCATCCAACCGACAGCAGCGATGGCAAGAAGAGTCGCCGCGCCGATCGTCCCGCTCCAGATTAGCCTGCTGCGATGCTGACGTGCAGGCTCGCTGGCGGCCGGACCGACCGGAGTAATCTTGATCCATTCGAGCTGGATGCCGACGTCGGCCGCGCTCTGCCAACGACCGTCGGGATCCTTTACGAGGCACTGCGTCACGAGATGATCCAACGCGGCCGGCGCGAGCGGCTGCCGCGCCGAGAGGCGAGGCGGTTCATCCTTCAGAATCGCACCGATGACGCTCGCCGCTGTGTCGCCCTCGAACGGCCTCCTCCCGTGACCATCTCATAGAGGACTGTGCCAAGCGCCCAGATGTCGCTCCGGGTATCGGCGTCGCGTCCCTCGACCTGCTCCGGTGCCATGTAGTGCACCGTCCCCAGGATCGTGCCCGACGCCGTCCCTGGGGCACCGTCGTCGCCATGTGAGTCATCCCAGATAGCGACACCGGTACCGCCGGACGCAGCTTCGCGAGCCCGAAGTCGAGCAGCTTCGCGCCTGCCTTCGTCACCATGATGTTGCCCGGCTTGAGATCCCGATGGACGATGCCAGCGCGGTGGGCAGCCGTCGAGCGCGTCGGCGATGTGAATCCCGAGCTGTAGCGCCTGGTCGAGCGGTAGCGCACCTTTTCTCAGCCGCTGTTCGAGCGTCTCGCCCTCCAGGTACTCCATCACCAGGAAGTCGATCCCGTTCTGGCTGCCGACGTCGTGGATGTTGCAGATGTGCGGGTGACTGAGCGCAGCGAGCGTCTTGGCTTCGCGCTCGAACCGCTGCTTCAGCTCAGGATCAGCGGCGACGTGCTCGGGGAGGACTTTGATCGGCAACCGTGCGGTCCAGGCGTGTATCAGTGGCCTTGTAGACCTCCCCCATGCCGCCCGCACCCGATTGAGGCGGCGACGACGTATGGGCCGAGCCGCGCGCCGGGGGCGAGGGACACGAGTCGGCGTGATTATAGCGACGGGGCTGCCTTCCGGGGGCAATTTCGCTCGAGCGCCGCGGGCGCAGGTGGAGCGTCAGGGATACGCGCAGACCCGGCTGGAGCCTCAGAAGTTTGTACCTCTCGAAGGAACAGGCCGCCAGTTCAGGATGACATTGATGGGAGGCGAGTCGTCTCGAACGGGAGTATCGAGGAGGAACCGTTGACCGTCGGGTGATACCACGTACTCGGACTGGAGAGTATTCGAGCCTCCGATCCGGGTTGCGAATAGCGGCGAGGCAGCGCCCACCGTCACAACCTTGGCGTCACGGGAAAAGGCGATGGGGACCGCCATCAACCGACCGTCCAAATCGAGGTAGAACATTTCACGTCCGTCGCTGCGCCAGCGCGGCTGCGTACCACCATCGGCGGACACCTGAATAACACGCCCGCCGCCAGTAAACATGCGAAGGCCGACCTCGTGACGTCCCGACTCGTTCGACTGATACGCCATCCAAAGTCCGTTCGGCGCGAGTTGTCCGTTGAGATCCTGGGCCGGCGTCTGCATCAATGGATACGGCGTCTTTCCGCGTCCGAGCGGCAACGCCCATAGAATCGCGCAGCGTCTTCGGGTCCGCTCTCGAGAACAGCAACACCTGGCCGTCCGAGGAGATATCGCTCGTATTGATGTTCTGATCCGTGACCAGCAACGGCTCCTCAGGTCCACCGGCAACGGACTTCTGATAAAGGCCGAGAACACCGCTTCTTGGCGAGCTGAAAACCACACGGCTCCCGTCAGGCGTCCAGTTCGGCGCCCCGTCGGGTGAAGGATCAAACGTAAAGCGACTGAAAACGCCGCGCTGGATATCGAGCAACCAAATGTCACGGTTACCGTCGACCAATCTGCTCAACGCCATCTGGCGGCCGTCGGGCGAGAGCGACGGAGCCGCACCCGCTGCCGACGGTGCGCCCACCCTGGACAGCTCGGTGCCCGACCGGCCATACCACACGAGCTGACGGTCGTTGGTTGCCGACGCCGCACGGAACACGATGGGCCCGGCAGCCGAGGCGGACACTGCGGCTCCATCGGGCCCCGCGGTACGTCTGTCGGTCGCGACCCGGTCGGCTAGGCGAATCGGTTCGCCGACTACCGTCACACGGTCGCGATCGAAAACCTGCGCATACAGCGCCCCTTCCCGAGCGAACAGGATGTGGCCGGAAAACGAAAGCACAGCGCCCGACGCGGCGGGGAGCAGTTGCTTCGATCCAGGATCACCGAGTCGGCCTGCATAGATACCTCGGACTTCCATCGTCCCCGTTACGGCGTAAAGAAAGTTGATACCGTCTGGCAGCACGTGGGGAAACAGATGACCCAGCTGCTGCTGCTCGATACTCGTGACTGGCGATGCGTTACCACCCATCGCGGACACACGCATGATGGGGGTGATCTGTGTAGGGGCGAAAAGAATCGTTCCGTCAACGCTCCACGTGCCCCCTTGAGGGTTGGGCGCGTCTGCCAGAACCCGGGCCGCTCCGCTGCGTAGTTCGATGCGTTTCAGCCTGCCGTCGGCAAAGAACCCGAGCGATTGGCCGTCCGGCGACCAGAAAGGAAGACTTGCTCCTTCAGTCCCAGAGAGGAGCCGCGGCGTGCCGGCGCTCAGTTCACGAACCCAGAGGCCGGAGGGAGAGGTGTCACCTGCATACACGATGTCGCGGCCGTCGGGTGAGATCGCGAAGGACATGACGTCGCGCGTGGCCGGAGTCGTTATCTCCAGTCGCACTTCACTCGGAGGTGTTCGAAGTCCCCACAGCCAAGGCCCGCCAACGACCGCGATAGTGATGATGATGACGGAAATCGTTGCCGTTCTGAAGCGCTTCCAGATCGGTGGCGCGGCCACTACGCCGGTAGATGTTGCGACCGCGGCCGTTTCGTCGAGGTCCACTCCGGCGTCTGCGATGTCGCGAAGCCGACGAACCTGATCTTTTTCCAGGCAGCGGCGAAGGAGCCGATGCAGATGCGGGTGAATTGCCGCCGGCAGCACCGTCCAGTCGGGTTCACGATCGAGAACGGCGGCGAGCGTATCGGAGATAGTGGCCCTGGCAAACGCTTTTCGAGCGGTCAGCATCTCGTAGAGCACACAACCGAACGCCCAGATATCGGTCCGTTTGTCGATCGGCAGGCCCCGTGCCTGCTCGGGACTCATATAGGCGGCCGTGCCAACGATCAATCCGTCGCCGGTCACGCTCATCGCGGTGAACGGCGCAGAAGTGATCGTCGCATCGTTTATGAGCTTGGCCAGCCCAAAGTCCAGTACTTTCACGACACCCGCTGGTGTGATCTTGATGTTGGCAGGCTTGAGATCTCGGTGGACGATCCCCTTCTCGTGAGTCGCGTCGAGTGCAGCGACGATCTGCCGCGCCACTGTTACTGCCTCTGCGACTGGCAAAGGACCACCCGTTAGACGTTCCGACAATGTCGGCCCTTCAACGAGCTCCATCACGAGGGCGACTGTCGGCCGCCCGTTCGCGGGCGAAAGGTCCGCTTCCTCCACCCCATATATATGCGCGATGTTTGGATGGTTCAGCGACGCAAGGACTTGCGCCTCGCGCTCGAAGCGCGCAAGACGTTCGGCATTGGACGCCAAGGTCTCTGGCAGGATCTTGAGCGCGACGTCGCGGCGCAGTCTCGCGTCGCTGGCACGGTAGACCTCGCCCATCGCGCCCGCAGAGAGGAAACTGCGAATCGTGTAGGACCCGAACTGCTGATTCGGTGCCAGTCGGCGCCGCGCGGGAACCGCCGCCGAATCCAACGATGTCCCCTCCAGGTTCATCTTCGCCAATTCACTAAGGACGCCGCTCTGCTCGTGTGCGGCGAGCAAGGACTCCACTTCGCCGGCAAGAGCTGCGTCCCCACCGCACATGTTCCGCACGAATGCCGTTCGATCGCCAGCTGGGCGCTCGAGCGCGGCATGGAATAAGTCTTTCACGAGCGCCCACCGCGTCGCGTCCATCAGGCATTCCGACGCGATGGTCCGGTCGTCATCCGCCGATAGAGCCACGCGCGACCGCTCTGGCATTCCCGCGTAATAGTTGACCGCGACACATCCAGCGCTGCTGCAATCTCCTTGTCGGACAATCCACCAAAGTATCGGAGCTCGAGGATATGTGCCTGCCGGGCGTCGAACGCCGCGAGCTCGCCGAGCGCCTCATCCAGGAGGATTAGCTCGCACTCGATGGGCGCGCTGACCGCGTGGTCTTCGCTGACGGCGACTCGCAGCGCCCCGTAGGGGCGTTTCGCTGCCGCGCGTGCCCGCGCGTGGTCGACCAGGATGCGCCGCATCATCTGTGCGGCGACGCCAAAGAACTGGGCGCGGTTTTGCCACGCCACACGTTCTTGGCCCATCAGCCGCACATACGCTTCGTGCACGAGCGCTGTCGGCTGGAGGGTGTGTTCGGGACGTTCGCTTCGCAGCCATGCCGCGGCCTGGCGCCGGAGCTCGGCATAGACGAGCGGAATCAGAATCATCGCGCGCACCGACGTCGCCTCGGCCCCACGCTTGTAGAAGGCCGCTGACATCACCCGGTAGATCGCGGGCGGAGTTGGGCATCCCACTCTCTTGGCACACCGTTGCTGGGCCTGGCTGGCGGCGTGGTGGCCGCCATCCAGATGCGCTGAACGGCGCCGATTATAGGCCACTTCATGAGCTTTTCCGGCGGATGACGCAGGTCGTCGGTGATTCCCGCGTTTTAAGCAGCACCCAAAACCGGAGGAATCATCGTGACCAAACATGCACTATGCCTGACCGCGGGATTCGTCGTCGTGACGGTGGTGATGGGAACGACCAGCGCCGCCACCGCGCACCATCAGGACGGGGTCGGCGTTCACCAACCCGAGGCGGTGCCCGACGAGCCCGGAGTTCGTTCCTCGCACCCAGGCCTGTCTGCCGTCATTCGCACCGCTTCCGAGCGGTCGATAACATTTCGCGGCCTCCTTGAGACCATTGAAGCGACGGACGGCATCGTGTACGTCGAGCACGGTATTTGTCCGTGGCACGCACGTGGCTGCCTCCTCTCTACAGTAACCATCTCCGGCCGCTATCGCGTTCTACAGATCGTGGTCAACGCGAACGCGCGTGAGGACCATCTGATGGGCACGATTGGCCACGAGCTGCAGCACGCCATCGAGGTGTTGGGCTATCGCAACATCAGGACGGCGTCGGCGCTCCATTTGTTCTATCGGCGCCACGGACTATTAATGGGAAGAGCGTTCGAAACCAGTGCTGCGGTGAAGGTCGGGAATTCAGTGCTCACCGAAGTACGTCAGTCACGACGCACCGCCTCGCGGCGGTGAATACGAGTTCTCGACCGACTCCCGGACCTGAATGACCTAGGACCGAGCCGCGTGCCGGAAGCGATCATCGACGCGAGACCTCGCCACGCCCCATTTGGGGAAGGCAGAAACCGAGTTGTCGTCGGAAAGCGGCGTGATTATAGCTGGGGGAGGCGAGAGCAGTTCCGATTATCCGCTGCGCGATATTGCTATCAGGCCGCGGTAACCCAAGGTCATGTAACTGGCGCTGTGTCAGCCGCTCGTCTGCCCGACCGAGAATCGACGGCGCCGGCAAGTCTAGACGCAGCGCCGACACAAGACATTGCGTTGTTGGGTTCTTTTACAAATGGGCGCGTTTGTCCGCGACTCTACCGGAACAGGGCTAGAATGCGTTCGCACGTCTCGACGAGCGGATGTCGCAACATGATTCGAAAGGTGATGTCATGAAGAGCAAACAATCGCTGGTTGTCTGGCCTCACTGCGACTGCCCTGTTGGGAGTGAGCCTGGCGCTGTCGGCCCAGCAGCCCACTGGAGCGCGCCACCGTTCCGCGAGCCGGCAGTGACTGGCCCGGGTTCCGCGGCGTCGATGCGAGCGGCATCGCGGACGGACGTCCGACACCGACGAAGTTTGCCCCTGCGTCCGCCGTCATGGCGGACGAAGATTCAGGGCTCGGCAACTCGAGTCCGATCGTGTGGGGCGACCTGTTGTGCATCACGACAGCAGTCGGGGGCCGCCAGGACTCGACACTCAAACCGGGTCTGTACGGCGATATCGAACCGGTGAACGACGACAGCGTTCATGAGTGGAAGGTGATTTGTCTCGACAAGCGTACCGGCACGACGCGGTGGGAACAGACTGCGCATAAAGGTATTCCGGCCATTAAACGCCATCCGAAGGGGACGCAGGCGAATTCGACCCTCGCAACAGACGGCACGCACTTGGCGGCGATGTTTGGATCCGAGGGGCTCCACGTGTACGACCTCCAGGCACACGCCTCTGGAGCAAGAGTTTTGGCGTCCTGGACTCCGGCTTCTATATGGTTCCCGAAGCCCAATTTGGATTCGGCAGTTCTCCGGTCATCCACGACGGCATGCTCATCATCCAGGCCGACGTCCAAAAGAACTCCTTCCTCGCTGCATTCGACGTGCGAACGGGTAAGGAGATCTGGCGCGTTGGCCGCAGCGACGTGCCGACGTGGGGGACGCCGACCATTCTCAGCATCAACGGCCGCAAACAGGTGGTGGTCAACGGCTGGAAACACACTGGCGCCTACGACCTCGCCACCGGCCGCGAGATCTGGAAACTGACCGGCGGCGGAGATATCCCGGTGCCCACCCCTGTGGCTGGCCACGGGCTCATCTTCATCACGAGCGCGCACGGCGATGAGTCGCCCGTGTACGCGATTCGCGCCAGTGCGACCGGCGACATCTCGCTGAAGCGCGACGAAACCAGCAATGCGCACGTCGCCTGGAGCGTGCCGCGAGCCGGTTCGTACATGGCGACGCCGATCTTGTACGGCGATTACCTATATGTAGTGAGGTGGCAGGGCATCCTGGGTGTATACGAGGCCCGGTCCGGCAAACGCGTTTATGAGCAGCGCTTGGGTGCCGGCGCCTTCACTGCGTCACCGGTCGCGAGCGGCGGCCATGTTTACATTGCCAGCGAAGACGGGGACGTGTTCGTAGTCAAGGCTGGGCCGACCTACCAGCTTGTCGCGACGAATCAGCTTGATGCGCCGATCCTTGCCACCCCAGCGATTTCCGACGGCCGTCTGTTCATCCGAACGACGGACGAAATATTGGCGTTCGGGAACTGACCTCGAAACGTTCGTGCTTCGCGCCGCACCGCGTGAGCGTCCGCACACGTGCGTGCGGCCATCGCGCGTTACCACGTCTGCGGTCGGGCGTTTCGGGCGCGCAACGGGATGATGCAGTCTGGATTATCATCCTTGGCAATTTCGGTCGACATGTGGACTCGCCTAAACGCGCCTCAGACGGATCGTGTTTGTTCAGCGGCTCCGATTCGAGGAACCACTTCGTTCATCGTGTAGTGAACGAACTGGTTTCCAAGCTCCGTAAGCTCGTATAGCTCCACGTCATCGAACGCCGACTTCATGACGCGGGAGCCCATGCCTCTCGGATGTCGCACGGCAGGCTTTTTGACGAACCGGCCATCTCCGGTCGTGTCGCGATGCTGTCTAATCACGCTGCCGGTGCTGAGGTCGCGAATCAGCAGCTTAAACAAATCGGCCTCTGCGGAGTCTTCTCGCACCTCAGTGCCGTGAACGTCCGCCCACATGTCCGCACGCGTGCAGCCTGGGGCCTTGTAGATGCACCGAATCACGGCGAAATGTGCTTCGTGGTAGTAGTCAATCCACTGGATGAACAGCCGCACGACATCATCAGAGGTCAAAGGCATGCCGCCTGCGTTTGTCAGGAGGTTTTGAATGAGTTTGCGTTTCTCGTGCGTGTCGGACTGATCCCATACTCGGAACGCTTTTCGGACGAGCCCCAAGTATTCTTCGCTTTGAATTCGCTGTTCGATCTCATTTCCCAACGATTCCAATCGCTGGAGAATCGCCAACAGCGTCTGCCCAAGTTCTTTAAGCTTGCCGCGATGCTCGTCTAGCCATTCTTGCTGAAGTTCATTAATTCGCCCCTGTTCACGTTCGCTCTCTAGTGCCGCACTCGCGGCGATGAAGCCGCCCACCCAAGGCACACTCCCCAGAGCAGCGAGAAGAAAGCGACGAAATCGGCGTTGTCGCTCCGATCCCAGCGGATGTTCAAGCTCGCGTCGGACACGCTCTTCGAGATCGTCCGACCCTAAAACGACGATATCCTCGCCTGCCATGCTTTGCTCTCCACGATCGTAGGACAGAATGCCACGCGCATAAGCACGAAGGAGTGTAAGTCGGCAACTTCAGCACGGGTCGATGTGGAGCGGAACACCATCGAACAGTGAATGTAGCAGGCTGAATCACTTACGCTCTGACAGGCCCGTCAACTGCGCCAGCTTGAACCAAGGCCGTGAATGTGGGCGGCGCCGCCCCGCGCAAATCTCGGCTCGTTCGTCTCCAGTATTTCTCCGCGGCGGGGGAGGATTCGGGAGGATTGCTGCGGACTCGTGAGGAATCGATCAGCGCCGCCAACCACTTGTCGATCAACGGGCTGTGACCACAGCCGCGCGCCACCGTCAATCAGTTACGAAAACGTACTGACAGGGCATTCGCCACCCTCATCAATTCTTCTCAAGTATTGACCGTTCGATCCGCCCGTCCAATCGCCTCCATTGCTCCCCGTGTTTCGGTTCATTGCGTCAGTCCACGTCTCGAGCAACTTCATCGCTGCATTGGGCGCTCAGATGCATATACCGTCGTGGCGGCGACAGGTGCTCATGACCGGCGAGTTCCCGAATTGCCTTTCCGGGTGCGCCTCCAGCTAGGACTGGCTGTCAGGTCAGGCGCTTTGCGAACCGACCCGCGTACCTCGGATATCTGTTGTAGCCCGCCCGATCCCTCGGCGGCGGCAGGGTAGCCGGCAAAATCACTTGTATTTTCCATTTCCGCTTCGTGATCGCTTGCTGGCGAAAGCGGAACCGGCAAGGAACTTGTCGCCCGCCAGATCCACGAAATGGGGAAGCGGCGGAAAGGGCCGTTCGTCGCCGTGAACTGTGCGGCGGTCGTCGAAACACTCCTCGAGGCGGAATTGTTCGGGATCGAGGAGCGAACCGCAACGGGGGTTCGAGGCCGGCGCGGCAAGTTCGAGCACGCCGACGGCGGCACGCTGTTTCTGGACGAAGTCTCCGACCTGGCGCTCTCGGCACAAGCGAAGCTGCTGCGCGCCATCCAGGACCTCGCGATCGAACGCGTCGGCGGCACCGGGGCCCGCCGCGTGGACACGCGCATCGTAGTGGCCACCAACCGCCCGCTGTCCACGCTCGTGGAACGCGGCCTGTTCCGGCCGGATCTGTATTACCGGCTGAGCGGCGTCGACATCCAGGTGCCGCCGCTGCGCGAGCGGCGCGAAGATATCCCGGAACTGACCGCGTATTTCCTGGCCCGTCATCGCAGCGCACGCGAGTTGTCGCTCTCGGATGCCGCAGTGGATGCCTTACGGCTTCATGAGTGGCCCGGCAACGTGCGCGAGCTCGAGCGCCTGATCGAACGCGTCGTGGCGCTCGCGCGGACCAGTCGCATCGACCTGGACGACCTGCCCCCGCAAGTGCGGGGACAGTATGGCGAGGTGCTCGCGCCTGCGCTGGCGGCCAGCGACTCGATGCGCGCATGGGCCAGCCGCTATGCGCGGCTCGTCTTCGAACGATGCGGGCGCAACAAGCGGCAGGCCAGCCGCCTGTTGAACATCAGCTATCACACCCTCGACGCGTATCTGCGATACGGCACCAGTGGCTCGCGGCGCGCAAACAAACGGGTGCCGGCGTGGGCGCGGGAAGAATTGTGCGAGCCGGCAGTCTCGATGGAGTCGCCTCGTTCTTGACCCCTCTCCAACCCACATAGTACGGTTAGAGGTTCGCACGTCGGCTTCGTGAACAATCCGAACGTCCAGCACGATCAGAACGTCGGCAACGTTCACGAACGTGTCGAACGCCCGAACTGTCCAAGCGACCCGAACAATCCGAACGGCTCCATGACCGACACGGCCACCGCCGAGCTCCGAAAGACTCCACTCGACGCCCGTCACCGTGCACTGCACGCCCGGATGGTGCCTTTTGCGGGCTGGGAGATGCCCGTCGAGTACTCCGGCATTGCCCGCGAGCACATGGCGGTGCGCACCTCGGCTGCCGTCTTCGATGTCAGCCACATGGGCGAGATTGAAATCGCCGGCAAAGACGCCATCGCGGCCGTGCAACGGGTCGCGTGCAACGACGCGTCTCAGCTCGGCGTCGGCCAGGCACATTATTCGGGTCTGCTGACCCCAGACGGTACGTTCCTCGATGACATGGTGGTGTACCGCATGGGCCCGGCCCACTTCCTCCTGGTGGTCAATGCGTCGACCATCGCGAAGGACTACGCCTGGATACGCGAGCAGGTGAAGAGTGTCAGCGATGCAGCGGTGATTGATTCGAGCAGCCGTTATGCCCTCGTGGCGGTGCAGGGACCCGCCTCGAGCGACGTGCTTCAACCGCTCACCGGCGTGGAGCTTGGCACGATCGGCTCGTTCTGCTTCGCTTACGGGGAAGTCGCCGGTGCCCGCGCGACAATTTCGCGCACGGGCTATACCGGGGAGGACGGGTTCGAGATCTTCGTCCCGCCCAACGCGGCCGGTCGCGTGTGGGATGCACTCCTTGAATCGGGGCGATCTGCGGATGTTATTCCCGCCGGCCTCGGGGCGCGCGACACGCTTCGCCTCGAGGCGTCCATGCGGCTCTACGGCAACGACATCGATGAGTCGACGACGGCGCTCGAAGCCGGGCTCGGTTGGATGATCGGATGGAGCAACGAGCGCTTCATTGGGCGTGAGGCACTCCAGCGTCAAAAAGAGCGGGGGCTTGCCAGGCGGCTCGTCGGGTTCGAGATGGTCGACCGTGGCATCGCGCGCCATGGCTACCAGGTGGTCCGCAGCGGCGAGGCGATTGGCGTCGTCACCAGCGGTACGCAGACGCCGTACCTCAAGAAGGCAATCGGGATGGCATACGTGCCGATCGACCTGTCGAGTCCTGGCACCGGCATCGAGATCGATGTTCGAGGCCGTGTCGCACAGGCTCGTGTCGTGCCCATGCCGTTCTATAAACGAGGACGAGATGTCTTACCCGGATGATCGGAAGTACACCAAGGATCACGAATGGGTCCGGCTATCAGGCGGCGTCGCTGAAGTGGGCGTAACCGACTATGCGCAGCAGCAGCTCGGCGACATCGTTTACGTCGAGCTGCCGGATGTCGGTGCCCAGGTTTCTGCCAGCGAGGCGTTCGGCTCGATCGAATCGGTGAAGGCGGTATCTGAGCTGTTTGCACCGATGAGCGGCCGCGTGACCGAAGTGAACGATCACCTCAGACAGCACCCTGAGGCCGTGAATGCCGACCCGCACGGGACGTGGATTATCAAGGTCGATGTCTCGAACCCCGCCGAAGACGCCGCACTGCTCGACAGCAGGCAGTATCAGGAACTTCTTGGCTGACTCCCGCCTCGACGCCAGCGACTGGTTTGCGCCCCGCCATATCGGCCCGTCCGCTGACGAGCGCCAGGCGATGCTCGAGGCGATTGGCGTATCCTCACTCGACGCGCTGATCGACGAAGTGGTACCGCCTTCTATCCGACTACCGCAGCCGCTTGGACTGCCGGCACCGGAAAGCGAACATCAGTACCTGCGGCGTCTGACGCGCATCGCCCGCCACAACAAGGTCTTCCGCTCCTACATTGGCCTCGGCTATCACGACACGGTTACGCCGAGTGTCGTCCTGCGCATGGTGTTCGAGAATCCCGGGTGGTACACGCCTGTACACGCCTTATCAGGCGGAGATCGCGCAAGGCCGTCTCGAATCCCTCTTGAACTTCCAGACCATGGTCGCCGACCTCACGGGCATGGAGGTGGCGAATGCCTCACTGCTCGACGAGGCGACGGCGGCTGCGGAAGCGATGACGCTGCTGCACCGTGTGCGTACCACAAAGCCGCAGCATACGCCGGCACCGGCGGCACGCAATGGCGATTCGCGCAGCGTTTTCCTGGTAAGCGACCGCTGTTTTCCACAGACGATCGACGTATTGCGCGGCCGCGCCGCGCCGCTCGACATCGATGTTCAGGTGGTGTCCGACGACGCCATGCAGTTCGAGTCTGGCAGCGGCCCCGTCCCCTTTGGCGTGCTGATCCAGTATCCGGACGAGGCGGGAGTCGTGCGGGACTTGCGGCCGCTCATCGAGAAGGCGCATGGGGCCGGAGTTCTCGTCGCAGTCGGCGCCGATCTTCTCTCGCTCGCGATTCTCACGCCCCCCGGTGAGATGGGGGCGGATGTGGTGTTCGGAAACTCGCAGCGATTCGGCGTGCCGCTGGGGTACGGCGGTCCCCATGCGGCATTCTTCGCCACGCGCACAGCGTATGTACGCCAGATGCCCGGTCGCATCATTGGCGTGTCGGTCGATGCCCACGGGAACACCGCATATCGGATGGCGCTCGCCACACGCGAACAGCACATCAGGCGTGAAAGGGCGACGTCGAACATCTGCACGGCGCAGGCGCTCCTCGCTAATATCGCGGCGATGTACGGGGTCTACCACGGCCCCGAGGGCCTGAGGGCAATCGCCGAGCGCATTCATGCAATGGCACGAGTGCTCGAATGCGAGCTGCGGACGCTTGGGGTGCGACAGGTCAACACCTGCTACTTCGATACGCTGCGCCTCGAGTTGCCAGTCGATGCCAACGCAGTACGGCAGCGGGCGCTCGAGGCCGGTATCAACTTCAGATACATCGACGATCGCACCGTCGGCATTTCGCTGAACGAGACCGTGGATACTCGAGACCTTCGCGACATCGTCAACGTCTTTGCCGCAGCGGTCGGCAAGGCGTCACCTGAATCGGTAGCCGGAGGCGCTCAATTGGTAGCCGGAAGCCTTCAGGCTTCCGGATACGACGGCATTCCTCCGGCGCTGCGGCGAACGACGACGTTCATGACGCATCCGGTGTTCAACGCGCATCGATCCGAGACCGAGATGATGCGGTACATCCGTCGGCTCGAGCGGAAGGATATCGGCCTCGACACATCGATGATTCCGCTCGGTTCTTGCACGATGAAGCTGAACTCGGCAACCGAGATGCTTCCCGTGACATGGGAGCACTTCAGCCGTGTGCATCCGTTTGTGCCCGTCGATCAGGCGCTGGGGTACGCAGAGATCTTCGGCGAGCTCGAAGACGCACTGTGCAAGATTACCGGCTTTGCTGCTGTATCCCTGCAGCCTAATTCCGGCGCGCAGGGGGAGTTCGCAGGATTGATGGTCATCCGCGCGTATCACCAATCGCGCGGCGAGGCGCATCGCGACGTTGTCCTCATTCCGGCGTCTGCGCATGGCACCAATCCCGCGAGCGCGGCGATGGCGGGGATGCGCGTCGTGGTCGTGGCGTCCACCCCGAATGGCAGCGTCGACGTGCGCGACCTTCACACGAAGGCCGCCGAACAGCGGGATCGGCTCGCCTGCCTGATGATCACTTATCCCTCGACCCACGGTGTCTTCGAGGATGACATCCGCACAATCTGCGAGGTCGTCCACGAGCACGGCGGGCAGGTGTACATGGACGGAGCCAACATGAACGCCCAGGTCGGTCTTACGAGTCCGGCCTTGATCGGCGCCGACGTCTGCCACCTGAACCTGCACAAGACGTTCGCGATTCCGCACGGTGGCGGAGGCCCGGGAATGGGACCAATCGGGGTCGCGGCACATCTCGCCCCGTTTCTGCCCGGCCACCCGCTCATGCGCGGGGGAGGGCCAAGCGCAATCCACGCGGTCTCTGCCGCACCGTGGAGCAGCGCCAGCATTCTGTTGATTTCCTACGGATATCTGCGGCTGCTGGGCGCCAGCGGCGTCGTGGACGCGACCAGACACGCTATTTTGAACGCCAACTATCTCAAGGCACGCCTCGAGCCGCACTTTCCAATTCTCTATGCGGGGGCGAACGGGCGCGTCGCACACGAGCTCATTTTCGACCTGCGCAGGTTCAAGTCGGCCGGCATCGAGGAAATGGATGTGGCGAAGCGCCTGATGGACTACGGTTTTCACGCGCCGACCGTGTCATTTCCCGTCGCGGGCACGCTGATGGTCGAGCCGACCGAAAGCGAGGACAAGGCCGAGCTCGATCGATTCTGCGATGCGATGATTCAGATTCGCAAGGAGATCGACGACGTGCTCAGCGGCCGGGCGGACCCGAACGACAATCCCTTGAAGCATGCACCACACACGGCGCTCGTCGTGAGCGCCTCGGAATGGAAGCACCGCTACTCACGCGAAGATGCAGCGTTCCCGCTGCCGTTCGTCCGCGAAAGAAAATTCTGGCCGTCTATTGGCAGGATCGACAACGCGTACGGCGATCGCAATTTGTTCTGTTCGTGTCCCGAAGTCGAGACGGTCACATAACGTCCGGCTAAAGCCGGACACTACGTACGTATGTCTCTATGACGACCACGCGTTTCGGCGGAAGCCGGCCAGCAATCGGTGCGTGATGGGGCCGGGCCGGCCGTTGCCGATTGACCGCTCATCGACCTTGACGATCGGCACGACCTCACGCGTCGTGCTGGTCAGGAACGCTTCATCCGCCGTGAACAGATCTTCGTCGCGGAGGACCTCTTCCCGCACCGTGATCCCTTCCTCTTTTCCAACCTCGAAGAGACACTCCCGCGTGATCCCCGGCAGGAGCCCGGCGTCGATCGGCGGTGTCATCGCGATGCCGTCGCGCACGACGAAGAGATTCGCGGTCGTGCATTCGCTCAGCTCGCCACGGTAGTTCCGCATGATTCCTTCGTAGCCGCCGCGCCGGATCGCCTGTTGCGCCGCGAGCGCGCAGTTGAGCAGGTTGTTGCTCTTGATCTGCGGGTTCACGCTCTCCGGGTGGTTTCGCACGACGTCCACGATGACGGCGCGCACTCCTTGTTCGTACGCTTCAGACGGCGGATCGACCTGCGGCTTGACGATAATCACGACGGACGGCGTTGGCGTGGCGTGAGGGTCGTAGGTCAGCTCGCCGACGCCCCGGGTAACGAGGACGCGGATGTAGGCCTCGGCGCCCTTCATATCGGCGGCCGCCCGTGTATCGCGGATCTGCGCTGCCAGGTCCGCGTCGGTGAAGTCCATCTCCAGCGCGATCATCCAGGCAGAGTTGCGCAGCCGGCGCATATGGCGGTCGAACAGGAACGGACGCTGGTTGTACGTCCGCATCGTTTCATAGATCCCTTCGCCGTAGAGGAAGCCGTGGTCGAACACGGAGACGACAGCTTCGTGCTCCGACGTGATGCGGCCATTTACGTTCACGGTTGCGGACATATCAGTAGGCAGTAGGCGGTAGGCAGTAGGCAGTAGGCGTGCGTGATGCCGTCAGAATGCTTCGCTCATCCGGTTGCAACAAGCGTACTACAGGGGATACGCTGAGTGACCTTCGATTGCCCGCCACCGGCGTATCGACTACCTGATGCGCATACTCAACGCCGCGCAGATGCGCGAGGCCGATCGCGTCACCATTGAGGACATCGGCATACCGTCATCGGTGCTGATGGAGAACGCCGGCCGCGAGGTTGTGTCAGCGATTGAGACCGCGTACGAATCCCTCCTCGACGGACGCGTTGCCGTGTTGTGTGGCCACGGCAACAACGGCGGCGACGGCTTTGTTGTCGCCCGCACGCTGATGCAGCGAGGTGTCGATGCGGCCGTTTTCGTGATCGGGTCGGTAGCAGACATTCGCGGCGACGCACGACTCAACCTGGACATCCTCGGCCACCTCGGGGTGTCGGTGGTCGAAATCTCGGACGAACAGGCGTGGGAGCTCCACTTCTCGGAAATCGGGCAGTGTTCGTTGATCGTCGACGCCATCTTCGGAACGGGCCTCAAGGCCGCTCTAGGCGGAATGATGGAAACGGTGGTCGCGGACGTGAATGCATCCGGGATCCCGATCGTCGCGATCGATCTGCCAAGCGGGTTGTCCGCCGATACACCGCAGCTCATCGGAGACTGTATCGACGCCTCGATGACGGTGACGCTTGCCTCTCCAAAACTGCCGCTCGTGCTCCCCCCGGGTGAGGCGCATGCCGGCGACGTGGTCATCGCTGATATCGGGATCCCTCCCGACGTCATCGATCAGCTCGAGGGACCGCACATCGAGCTGCTGACGCCCGAGCAGGTGCGTCCGCTCGTGGAACCGCGAGCCGCGGACTCGCACAAAGGCGATTTCGGACGGATGACAATCATCGCCGGATCCCGCGGGAAGACCGGCGCTGCGCACCTTGCGGCGATGGGAGCGCTGAAGTCCGGCGCTGGTCTCGTTACGGTTGCAACGCCTGCGTCGTGTCTCGCCACCGTTGCGGCGATGGCGCCCGAGTACATGACCGAGCCGCTGTCCGACACGAAGAATGGGACCCTGGCGAGCGCCGCGATTGAGGCCGTCCTCGAGCTCCATCACGACGTCATCGCGTGCGGCCCCGGTTTGGGGCGAGACGCACAGGTCGGCTCTTTTGTGCGCGCCCTGGTCGAGCGCGCAACGGTGCCGCTCATCCTCGACGCGGACGCTCTCACGGTGCTCGCGGAAGATCCATCAGCGCTCGTCGGAACGGAAGAGCGCGACGTCATCATCACGCCGCATCCTGGAGAGATGGCGAGGCTCGTCGGCTCATCGGTTGAAGACGTGCAGGCCAACCGCATCGAAGTGGCGGCGAGCTACGCGGCAGCACACCGGCTGTACGTCGTGCTGAAGGGTCATCGAACGATCATTGCGACACCGGACGGACACATCTTCATCAATCCAACCGGGAATCCTGGTATGGCGACCGGCGGGACCGGAGACCTCCTTACAGGCATGATCGGGGCCTGGCTGGCACAACTCCTCGACGCCGAAGCGGCCTGTCGTCTCGCCGTGTTCCTGCACGGCGCCGCGGGCGACCTCGCCGAGCTCAGCGTAGGTCAGGTATCGATGACGGCCACCGATCTACTGGCTCATCTCCCGAAGGCACTCGGTCGACTGATTCGCAAAGAGGCCGACACAGATTGAGGTGACCGGCACCCACCTGACGCACTCGGACGAGGATACGCACGCCGTCGCGCATCATCTGGCCGCGCAGCTCGTCCCCGGGGACGTCGTGCTCCTCTCCGGCACACTCGGCGCCGGCAAGACGACGTTCGTACGCGGTCTCGCCGCGGGGCTGGGCATCGATCCCGATGAAGTGACCAGTCCGACGTTCACGCTCGTACACGAGTACCGCAGCGGGCGGCTGACGCTCTACCACGCCGACCTCTACCGACTCGACAAGGCGGCAGCGGCCGACCTGGGTCTCGAAGAGCTGGGTGCGTCCGATGGCGTCCTCGCGATCGAATGGCCGGAACGACTCGCGCACTCACTTCCCGACGCGCTGCACGTGGACATCGAAATTGTCGATGAAACAACGCGCCGGATCACGATAGGCCCCAGAGCCCAGGCCTATTCCATCCGGTAGTTGGGTGCTTCCTTGGTGATGGTCACGTCGTGGACGTGGCTTTCGCGCGCGCCCGCGGGTGTGATGCGGATCAATTTGGCCTTGCGCTGCAATTCCGCGAGCGTTGCGCTTCCGCAGTAACCCATGCCCGCCCTCAGCCCGCCCGCAAGCTGATAAATCATGGCAGCAACAGTTCCCTTGTGCGCGACCCGCCCTTCGATGCCCTCGGGCACCAGCTTGTCGGCGGCGCGACCGCCCTCGAGATCGAATTCGTCCTGGAAATACCGGTCGCGGCTTCCGCGGCGCATCGCGCCAATAGACCCCATCCCTCGATATTCCTTGTAGCTGCGCCCCTGGAACAGGATCAGCTCGCCCGGACTCTCGTCGGTGCCGGCAAACAGATTCCCGATCATCGCGCAGTTCGCGCCGACGGCAAGCGCCTTCACGATGTCACCGGAATACCGAATGCCCCCATCCGCGATGATCGGGACATTGCGGCTCGCGGCTGCGCGTGCGCACTCCATGATCGAACTGATCATCGGCACGCCAATTCCGGCGACGACACGTGTTGTGCAGATCGATCCGGCGCCGATTCCAACTTTCACCGCGTCGACGCCCGCGCCGATGAGCATAGTGGTTGCGTCGGCCGTGGCGACATTTCCTGCGATGAGGTCGGTATTCGGAAATTCGCGGCGGATGCGCGTCACCATGTCGATGACACCCTGTGAATGTCCGTGCGCCGTGTCTACCACGAGCACGTCCACGCCCGCGTCGACGAGCGCCTGGCCACGGTCCATCGCATCGCGAGCCACTCCGATTGCCGCCCCGCACCTCAGCCGGCCGAGCGCGTCTTTTGACGCGTTCGGGTATTTGATCTGCTTCTGGATGTCCTTGACCGTGATGAGGCCCTTTAACCTGTAGTCCTTGTCGACGACGAGCAGCTTTTCGACCTTGTGACGGTGAAGAATTTCGCGAGACTCGTCGAGTGTGGTTCCCACGGGCACCGTATAAAGCGGCGCCTTCGTCATGACCTGGTCGATTGGGCGGTCGACGTTGGTCTCAAAACGCAGGTCGCGGTTGGTGAGAATGCCGACGAGCCGCCCCTCCTTGCTTCCATCCTCGGTGATCGGTACGCCAGAAATCCGATACCGCTTCATCAATTCGAGCGCTTCGAAAATCCGGTTGTCGGGTGAGAGCGTGATCGGGTTGACGATCATGCCGCTCTCGGACCGCTTCACGCGATCGACCTCCGATGCCTGTTCCGCGATCGACAGGTTCTTGTGAATGACACCCAGCCCGCCCTGCTGCGCCATCGCAATCGCCATCACCGACTCGGTCACCGTGTCCATCGCGGCGCTGACGAGCGGTACGTTCAGACGGATGTTGCGTGTGAGTCGCGTCGAGATGTCGACCTGCGCGGGAAGTACTGTCGAATGCTGCGGCACGAGCAGCACGTCGTCGAAGGTGAGGGCAGTGGCGATGCCGATTTCCGAGGAGGCGAACGTCAGGTCGTCAATCTTCAGTTCCATTGCGTTTGCGTCTCAGGCTGCCTGACCGTGACATTTCTTGTACTTCTTGCCGCTGCCGCACGGGCACGGATCGTTGCGTCCGACCTTCGGCTCTTCCCTCCGAACGGTCTTCACGACGTCGTCTCCACCGGTGCGAGCCGGTCGCGGGGCGCCGCCGCCAAATGCCGGCGTGGCCACCGCGGAAGCTGCCGCCGCGCGGCTTCCCGAAAACGCCGATACGGGCTCTGCACCGGGGTTGTTCGTCGTGAGCGGCGCCGCGCGCCGTGCTGCCGGACGCGCTACCTGCGCCGCCTCTTCGTTCAGCACCGGTCGGAGAAGGAACAGATACCGGACGATGTCCTCCTCGATCCGTCCCTTCATGTCCTGGAACAAGGAAAAGCTTTCCTTCTTGTACTCAACCAGGGGATCCCGCTGGCCGTACCCGCGGAGGCCGATGCCTTCTTTCAGGTGGTCGAGCGAGTAGAGGTGATCCTTCCACTGCGTATCGACAATCTGGAGCATGATGTCGCGCTCGACCCGGCGGAGAAGGTCCGGCCCGACGACCTTTTCCTTCTCCTCGTACGCCGCCTTCGCAAGTGCCCAGATCGTGTCGGTAATCTCGTCGGTGCTCTTTTCGTCGAGCGTCTGCCGCTCGAGCTCCGCCGCATCGATGCCGAACACGCGCGAGACCTCACGGGTGAGAGCGGCAACGTCCCACTCTGGAGGATCCAGCTGTTTGCCCGCAAACCGATCGACCTGTTCCTCGAGGATCTCTTCTCCGAGCGCAAGCATGTACTTCCGCGTATCGACGATTTCGTCCTCGGTCAGATGAACTCGCCCCTCGAGAATCTCGCGTCGCAGCGTGTAGACGCTCTCACGCTGCTTGTTCATCACATCGTCGTACTCGAGGAGGTGTTTGCGGACGGAGAAGTTTTGCGCCTCGACCTGGCGCTGGGCGCGTTCAATGGCGCGTGACACCATGCCGTGCTCGATTGGTACCCCTTCCTCCATCCCGAGGCGCTGCATCAGACCCGAAATCCGGTCCGACCCGAAAATGCGCATCAGATCGTCTTCGAGCGATAGGTAGAAACGCGACGAGCCGGGGTCGCCCTGGCGTCCTGCGCGGCCGCGCAGCTGGTTATCAATTCGCCGCGCCTCGTGCCGCTCGGTGCCCAGGATATGGAGGCCCCCGACGCCGACCACTTCATCGTGCTCGGTGTCGGTCTGTCGCCTGAAGTGGGCAAAGATCCGTTCCCAGTCGGGGCGAGGAACGCGGAAGAATCCGTCCACGTGGAAGAAGTAGACGAATTCCTCGTCGTCAACGAACTTCTCTTCGCCGCGCGGCAGCCGTTCGGCGAGCTCCTCCGCGATGGCCTGCTGCCGCGCCATGTGCTCGGCGTTGCCGCCGAGCAGGATGTCCGTACCGCGGCCGGCCATGTTGGTCGCAATCGTTACATTGGCCTTGCGGCCTGCCTGGGCGACGATCTCGGCTTCCTGCGCGTGATACTTCGCATTCAGGACGACGTGCTTGATCCCCCGCTTGCGAAGCAGGGCGGACAGTCGCTCGGATTTCTCGATCGAGACGGTACCGACGAGTGTCGGACGACCCGATGCCTGCTGCTGGAGGATGTCGTCGACGATCGCCGAGTACTTCTCCGGTTCGGTTCGATAGACCAGGTCCGGCTCCTCGACGCGCTTCAGAGGACGATTCGTGGGAATCACATTCACGTCGAGGTTGTAAATCTTCCCAAACTCCGGCGCCTCGGTTTCCGCCGTGCCTGTCATGCCGGACAGCTTGCCGTATTTGCGGAAGTAGTTCTGGAAGGTGATCGTCGCGAGCGTCTGGTTCTCGCGCTCGATCTTCACCTTTTCCTTGGCCTCGACAGCCTGGTGCAATCCGTCGCTCCACCGACGGCCCGGCATCAGACGTCCCGTGAACTCGTCCACGATGACCACCTGGCCGTCTTTGATCATGTACTCGACGTCGAGGTGGAACAGGTTGTGCGCGCGCAGCGCCTGCTGGATGTGATGCAGCAGCGGCATATTGACGGGGTCGTAAAGGCCGCCGGATCCCGGTGCGACGCGATGCCCGAGCATCTGCTCGGCCTTGGCCATCCCGCTCTCGGTCAGCGTCACCGTCTTGTGTTTCTCGTCGACGAGGTAGTCGCCGGTGCCTTCGAGCTTCTCGCGATCCTCGGCCTTGACGTTGCCCTGTGTGACGGCGCCCTTCTTGAGCCTGGGGATGATGCGGTCGACCTCGTAATAAAGGTCGGTCGATTCTTCAGCCGGTCCGGAGATGATCAGCGGGGTGCGCGCTTCGTCAATCAGAATGCTGTCGACCTCGTCCACGATCGCGTATGGGTGCCCGCGTTGCACCATCGAGGCGAAGTCGAACTTCATGTTGTCGCGGAGATAGTCGAACCCGAACTCGTTGTTGGTGCCGTATGTGATATCCGCGCCGTACGCCACCTGTCGCTGTGCATCCGTCAGCTCGTGCTGAATTACGCCGACGCTCATGCCCAGATACCGGTAGATGCGCCCCATCCACTCTGAGTCGCGGCGCGCGAGATAGTCGTTCACCGTGACCACGTGGACGCCTTTGCCCGCCAGCGCGTTGAGATAAGCGGGAAGCGTCGCGACGAGCGTTTTACCCTCGCCGGTCTTCATCTCGGCGATCTTGCCGGCGTGCAGCACCATGCCGCCTATGAGCTGCACGTCGAAATGCCGCATGTTCAGAACACGCTTGCCCGCCTCGCGTACAACAGCAAACGCCTCCGTCAGCAAATCGTCGAGGGACTCACCGTCAGCGACGCGCTTGCGGAACTCGTGCGTCTTATCCCGGAGTTGCTCCTCGGTGAGTGCCTGCATCTGCGGCTCGAGCGCGCCGATCTCCGACACGCGCGGCATGAGCCGCTTGAGCTCGCGCTCGTTCTGCGTTCCGATGACCTTGGCGAGGAGCTGACCGATCATGTGTTCTTTGGTTGGTGGCTGCGTGGTTGGTGAAGCGCCAACCACCAGCCGTCCACCGACGAAGGTATCCCTCGATTGTAGCCGTGCCGCAACGCGATCGGCAAGGAAACCGCAGATTGTAGGGGAGTTAGCGGTTCTGTGGCTTTTGCGTGAGGAGCTGGAGCGGATTGATCAATCGGCCGTTGGCCGTTACTTCGTAGTGCAGGTGGTAACCCGTCGCTCGGCCCGTGGCGCCGACCTGTCCGATGATATCGCCGCGCTGGACCGTTGCTCCAGGCTTGACGAGGAATTTGAGCAGATGCCCGTAACGACTCTCCAGGCCGAACCCATGATCGATGACGATGAGATTTCCGTACGCCCCTTGATAGCCCACCTCGCGAACGGTCCCGGATGCCGTCGCATAAACAGGCTGGCCGCGTTCGCCGGCAATATCCAGGCCCGCGTGGTAATCCACGCCGCCCGTCACCGGATCACGTCTCGGGCCCATGCCCGATGATAACCAGCCGTATGCAGGCCACATCGATGGCGTCGCGTTCGCGAGCGCGTTTCGTCGTTCGACGTTGCGCGACAGCACATTGAGCCGGTCCTGGAGGCCTTCGAGGAGCGTGCGCAAGAGACCGAAGGTGTCCTCAGGCGCCGCCAATGCCGAGAGCGTTCTCGCGTACGAGAGCTCCTGATCCCTCCGCGTTCCTGTCGTGGTCCCACCCATTGCGCGCGCTTTGACCAGCGCCGGCAATCGGTTCATCGCCTTCGCCAGATTCGGGTCGAGGTCGGAGCGAGAGCTCAGGTCGGAAATGGCGGTCTGTAACGACTCGATTTGGGACGCAAGCGCTTGCGTCGCCTCCCGGTAGTTCGTATTCTCGAGCTCGAGCGTGCGGTGACTCTCGCGCAGCTGAGCCACGTCGTGCCGGCTCTTCCACGCTGCGCCGAAGCCAACCAATATCGGGGTAGCAAGGACGAGGCAGACCGCCAACGCGACAGCGCCGATGGCAATAGTGGCTCTCCGCACTACGCCCGAGGTGCGATCGGCTACAAGAATCGTGTAACGCCGTAAAGGCATCAACGTCCGCAGAAAATGAAATGACGATCCCGAACCGGAAGCTCTGGGGAGCTGGGAGCCTGAGGGTAGCACAACAGAAACGCGTGACTCGACAAGAATCAGCGGATGAGGCGATGATCCGGCGAAGGCCCACCATTGCGGCCGCGCGCGTGATCGCCGCCGCCATCCTGTTTTCAACGGGCGGCGCAGCCATCAAGACAGTAACGCTTACGGGGCTGCAGGTTGCCTCGATCCGCTCCGCGATTGCGGCCGCCGCACTCATGCTCTGGCTTCGCGGCCGCGTAGAGCGTTCACCCAAAGTGATCGCGGTCGGCCTGGTCTACGCGGCCACGCTCGTCCTCTTCGTCACATCAACGAAGCTGACGACCGCCGCCAATGCGATCTTCCTGCAGTCCACCGCACCGCTCTACATCGCAGTGCTCGCGCCACTGCTGCTTGGAGAACGGTTTCGAGCACGCGATCTCGCTCTCCTCGGCGCGGCAGGCGCGGGACTCGTCTTGTGTGTGGGCGGTGGTTCCGCATCAACAGCCACGGCCACGGCTCCCGACCCGACGACAGGCAATCTGCTCGGAGTCTTGTGCAGCCTCAGCTGGGCACTGACGCTTCTTGGACTCCGCTGGGTAGAGCTGGATCAACGTGGCAGCAGCATCTCCTCTGTCGTGACGGGAAATGTGATCGCGTTTTTGATCGGCGTGCCGGTCCTGATACCGTCGCCGTCAGTGTCGGCATTGGACGCGGTGGGACTCCTGTATCTGGGCATCGTTCAGATCGCGCTTGCCTACGTGCTGCTCACCGGCGCCGTCGGGCGCCTTCCCACGCTTCACGTCTCGCTCCTGCTGCTCATCGAGCCAGTGTTGAATCCTCTGTGGACGTGGATCGTACGCGGAGAGAGTCCAGGAGTTGCGACGCTCGCCGGCGGCGCGATCATTGTCACCGCGGCGGGTCTGCAGGTTGCCTGGGATTCGCGCTCGAGCTAGGCGATTTCGGGCCGGTGGCCGCCAAGCCAGGGTTCGGCGCTGAGACGCGCGCGGAATTCACGCCGAAGAAACAGGAGAGCCATCAACATCTGAACTACCGTGGACATGACGGACAGGTACCAAACCCAGGTCAGGCTGAAACCTGGAAGGGTTGCAAGCAGTAGTACGGGGACCGACACCAGCAGGATACGCGTGAACGACGCGAGGAACGATGGCAGCGTGTTACCCATAGCCTGGAACATGCTCGAGCTCACGAACACGATTCCAGCGGGGATGAAGTTCCATGCGACGATCTGCAAGTACTCCACGGCAACGCCGATGGCGGATGGATCGCTCGAAAAGATCCGAATCATTGGAACGGCCGCGAATTCGACGAGCAGCGTCAGCATGAGCATCGCCGATCCCGCCAGCATTGCTGCACTTCGAAAGGTCCCGCGTACACGGTGGGGCAGCCGTGCCCCGAAATTCTGACCCGCGACGGGCGCCACGGCGAATCCAAGTGCGACCACCGGCAGGAAGCAGGCCTGGATAATGCGCAGGCCAATGCCGAAGCCCGCCTGCGCTGCAGCCCCGAATGGCTGACTGACCGTGTAAACCACGACCAGGTAAACGGCGATGAGAGCGAATTCGGCGCCTGCGGGCAGGCCGACCTTCAACATCGCACGCCACAAGTCGAGTCGCGGCGTCCAGTCGCCAGCCGTAAACTTCAAGTACGAGGTCGCCGGCAGGAAATATAGTGTGAGCCACGCCACACCTATGACGATTGCGATGAACGTCGCGATCGCAGCACCGGCGACGCCAAGCGGCCGGCCCGTACCCCAGCCAAAGATGAGAATCGGCGCGAACAGCATGTTGAGAATGACGGTTGCAGTTTGCACCACCATCCCCGGCTTGAAGTCGCCGGCGCCGCGCAGTGCCCCGGACATGGCGACAAGCGCAAACTGCATCCCCATCGCCGGAATGAACCAGCCAAGATAGGCGGTGGTCAGCGCCGCCGTCGCGTCATCCGCCGCAAGCTGGCTTGCGTACGGGAGGCGCAAGGCCATCATCACGACCATGAACAGCGTCCCGGCGAGAATGGACAAGAGCTGTGATTGATTGAATATCAGCACCGCTCGTACGCGGTCCTTTCGTCCGACGGCATGCGCCACGAGAGCCGTCGTGCCGACCCCGAGCATCTGTGTCGCACCGAGCACCACGAACTGCAGGTTTCCGCTGATGGCCACTGCGGCCACAGCCTCCGTGCCGAGGCGTCCCACCCAGTACAGGTCGACCAGGACGTATAACGTCTGGAACACCATGCTCACCAGCATGAGGCCGGTCGTCGTCAGCAGGTGGCGCGTCAGGGATCCGGTTGTGAGATCCTGCATGTCCCGAGGAACTCAGCTTACTGGAAACAGGGCGAGCTTCGCGCTACAGAGCACACGGAAGCGATTAGCCACGAAGAGCACGAAGATCAGCCACAAAGAGCACGAAGGATCACTTTAGGCAGGCCGTCCGCATCGAGCGCATTGAACATCGACTCGACGTGTTGCTAGTCGTAGCGCAATGGGAATCGCTCCTTTGTGTCTCTTCGTGGCAACGCGAATCATTCAAGCATCCGGTACTGCAGTGCCTCGCCGACGTGCTCCGCGTTGACGACTTCTGAGCCCCCGAGATCAGCAATCGTGCGAGCGACCTTGAGCACGCGCTCGTAGCCTCGAGCCGTGAGCGCCAGGCGGTCGATCGCCTTCCGGAGCAGTCCGCGCCCTGACGGTGTCGGCGTGCAGAACCGCGAAGTTAAAGCGCCGCGCAGATCGGCGTTGGTACGTACTCCAATGCCGCCGTACCGCGTGTGCTGCGCCGTGCGCGCTGCGGATACCCTTTCACGCACAACTGCGGTCGATTCGCCGGGGCGAGTGTCGGCGATCGCCTGAATTGGCAATGCCGGCACCGGCACGATCAGGTCCAGACGGTCGCGGAGCGGACCGGAAATGCGACCGCGATACGTCGCGATTTGCGTTGGAGTACATCGGCAGGCGCGGCGGTCGTCGCCAAGAAATCCGCACGGACACGGATTCATGGCGGCGACGAGCACGAACCGAGCGGGAAACATCGCGGTGCGCGCTGCGCGGGCAATGGTCACACGCCCTTCCTCCAGCGGCTGCCTCAGTACCTCGAGGACCCGTCGGTCGAACTCCGGCATCTCGTCGAGGAACAGCACGCCGTTGTGGGCGAGGGAGATTTCACCGGGCCGTGGAATCGCACCGCCGCCGGCAAGCGCGATATTCGAAATCGTGTGGTGAGGCGCGCGGAAGGGACGCCCCGACAGAAGCCCGGCCCCGGCGGGTAGCGTTCCGGCTACCGAGTGGATCGCACTGCACTCGAGCGCCTCGTCGAACGTCAGTGGAGGGAGAATTCCGCTCAGTCTTCTCGCCAGCATCGTCTTACCCGCGCCAGGCGGCCCACAGAGGAGCAGATTGTGGCCGCCGGCTGCTGCCACCTCCAGGGCCCGACGGGGAAGCAGCTGACCCCGGACCTCTGCGAGGTCTCCCTCGACGAGCTGGGAAAGACCTGGTGTCGGTAGCGGCGCCGGCGCACGTTCGGCCGACTCCGGATGGTTCAACGCATCCAGCGCTTCCGGCAGCGACCGCACGACACGAACGTCGAGTCCCTCTACGACGCTCGCTTCGGCGCCGTTTTGTGGCGGCAGCACCAGGCGGCGCAGGCCGAGGCGCTTTGCTGCGATCGCAATCGGCAGTACGCCGCGAATGCCATTGATGGCTCCGTCCAGCGACAGCTCGCCCAGCACGACGGTGTCATCGATGGCCCGGCGGTTCAGCTGCCCGGACGAGGCGAGCAGGCCAAGGGCGATTGGCAGGTCAAAGGAGGACCCCGCCTTGCGAACGTCGGCGGGCGCCAGATTCACCGTTATCCGATGTGGTGGAAAGGTGAAGCCGGAATTCCTGATCGCGGCACGGACGCGATCCCGGCTTTCCCGGACTGTCGCATCCGGGAGACCCACCATTGTGAAGTGGGGAAGTCCGAACGACACGTCCACCTCGATGTGAACCGCGTAAGCATCAACGCCAAAGACGGCGGCGCTCCGAAGGCTTGCGAGCACGGCCCGGCCACCTGCAAGGACCAGGGCCGTCACAGCCGATATGAAAAGGTGGAGATTTCCGAAGGGCGGCCGCGGATGTGGCAGAAACTGCCACCCCGACGCCAGCCAATAGTGTTCGTAACTGCAATCTTTGCTTGAGCTTACGTCCAGTGGAGACTATTCTTTCGACGCCAGCGCACCGCCGAGTCCCAGCTGTTGCGCTCCGAGGAACCGATGTTTGACGCGATCCAAGGTCTGGTCGGTGGCAAGTCGCGTAAAGGCCCCGAAGACCTCGAAGCTCTGGTCGAGACGGCCCACGGGGAACGAAATGCGCTTGCAACGCTCCTCGACGAGCTTGCCTCCCGAAGTGCCACGCTGACGGAGACCAGCAAGATCCTGGAAGGCGTAATCGGGAAGGCGGCAGCCGCAACGGCGACCACTAGGGCTCTCGAAACGCGGATTCAGGACCTGGAGCACCGGGCCGCAGCGCTTGCAGCCATCGAAGACCGCGTCAACGCCCTCGTCGCGGCGACAGCTACCGCGCAACGTCAGATCGAAAAGGTCGCGGCGCCTGGTGGAGAGCTCGAGCAGCAGCGCCGGCACGGGCGCGAACTGGCTGCACAACTGTCGGAAGCCCAGGCGGTGGCGGCGGCAATCTCGAACGACCGTTCCACGTTCGACACGCTGCGCACGCACCTCCAGCAATCAAACGCCGAGCTCGAAGCCATCAAGCAATCCATCGAGGTTGCTGTTTCCGTGCGAGCGGAGCTGGAACAGCTCCGCGGGACAGCCACACAGTTGACCCAGGACGTCGGCGCCATCCGGGACGCGTCGAGAGAAGCCGACGACAACGCGTTCTCCGCCGCCGAAGCCGTGAAGGAAATGGGGCGCCGACTCGGACAGATCGAATCGCTTCGCGAGCTGAGCGACACCGTCGAGGACAAGCTCACGTCGCTGAATACACTTGCGGAGCATGTAAACCAGAAGGTGCGTGCGCTCGAGGCGCAGAAGCAGGCGATCGATCGCGCCGGGCTGGAAACGGATCGCCTCAATGAGCTGGTCTGGGGAATGGATGCCCAGGTCGCCAAGCTCGATGGCTGGCTACGCCAGTCAGACCGCACCGAGGAAAGGCTTTCGCGGCTCGACCAGCTGGCATCGGAGCTCAAGGCGAAGCTCGACGTTGCAACAAGCGTTGGCGAGGATTTCCGCGCCAGCTTCCAGGAGCTGCTCACCCACGCCGACGACCTTGCCAGAAAGCAGACCCATCTTGAAACGCTGCAAGCGCAGCTGGACCAGACGCGTGAGATGTCCGCACAGGTCGCAGGCGACATCCAGAACTTCCGCGCGAGCCAGGCGGACCTCGAGAACCTCCGCGAACGGGTGCAGGAGTTTCATCATGCGTATTCCGGAGCAGCGCAGCTCGCCGACAAGCTGTCTACGGATCGGGCTGCCCTCGAGGAATTCGACAGTCGCGTCTCCTCGTTCCGCGCCGGAACGCCGGAGCTCGAAGCCAGGATCGACGCGATCCTCGGCCGCATGGCGGATATCGACCAGCGGATGCGAGACGCGGCGCAGTTAGGCGAGATGGCGACGGGCCTGGAGAAGCAGCTTGGGCGCGTGCACGAACAGAGCGCCTTTCTCGACGCACTCGAGAAGCGCCTCGATCAGCTTATCGAGATAGCGTCCGAAGTCGACGATCGGCTCTCGTCGCAGCTCACGCGTCGAGCGGAGGTCGATGCGCTCAGCCTCCGATACGACGAGATTGCCGCACAGGCCGCCGACACGGAGCGAAAAATCGAGGCATTGACGGGCGCCCGGGATCAAATCGAGCAGTTGGACACACAAGTGAAGGGCCTGGCGGGGCGTCTCGCCGAATCGACGGCTCACATCGAGGCCCTGCAGCGCAACGAAGATGGGCTCGGTCTCCGATACGACGAGATTGCCGCCCAGGCCGTCGGCATGGAGCGAAAAATCGAGGCATTGACGGGCGCCCGGGATCAAATCGAGCAGTTGGACACACAAGTGAAAGGCCTGGAGGGGCGTCTCGCCGAATCGACGGCTCGCATCGAGGCCCTACACCGCAACGAAGATGCGCTCGGTCTCCGATTCGACGAAATTGCCGCCCAGGCCGTCGACACGGAGCGAAAAATCGAGGCATTGACGGGCACCCGGGATCAAATCGAGCAGTTGGACACACAAGTGAAGGGCCTGGAGGGGCGTCTCGCCGAATCGACGGCTCGCATCCAGGCCCTGCAGCGCGACGAAGCCGCCCTCGAACAACACCAGTCCCGGTTGGTAGACGCCGCCGACGCCAGCCGAACGCTTGCCGAGGAGGCTGGCGAGCGGATGAAGGCGATGTATACCCTCGTCGATCAGCTGACGCGCACGAGCGTTGTCAGCGACCAGGTCGTCGAAGCGCTGGCGCGAGTGCAGGCCCTCCAGCGCGAGGCCGTCGCGCGGGCCGAGTCGCTCGAGAAAAACATGGCGGAATTCGCGCGCCGGTCCGATGAAATCGATCAAGTGCTCCGCGTGATCGCCGAACGCAACGCGTCCGAAGCAACCACCGTGGAGATCGCGGCTCGAGGTGGTGTTGATGGCGTGCAGGCCACCGACGTAGAAGCTGGCGGCCAGCAACAGACCGAGATGACAGCCCTACAACAAGACGTCCAGGAGCTGATGGCCGCCGCGACAGCCACAGAACAGAAAATGGCCGCAGATGTCCTGCAGTCGGAATCCACCATTACCGAACTGGTGGAGGGAGCGCGTATGAACCTTCGAACGGCCAGCGAGCAGAAGGAAATGGTGGACCAGCTGAACGGGCGTCTTGCCAACGTTCAGTCCGTCATTCGGGAAGCCCACACGACGCTGCGGGCGCTGAACCAGGAGCGTGAACTATTGGAACGGATCGACCAGAGCATCCGGCAGCTCCGCGCGCCGGCGGGCGAACCCTCACCCGGGGAGCGAGAGGCGGTTTAGTCAGTTCGTTGCATTGGCCGCGTCGGCGAAGATCGTGAGGCGCTGGCCCACTCGAATCGAACTGCTGCGGAGTCCGTTCCAGGTCTTGAGCGACGCCACCGTCGTGCGGAACAGCTTGGCAATTGAAAAGAGCGTGTCGCCCCGCTTGACCCGATAGATCAGCGACTCGGGGGAAGTCGGCGCTACCTCTGGTGCCGTATTGCTCGCGGCAACAACGTCGGTCGCAGGCCGTCCCTCAACCACGGGCGCGGGATTGTCGGGCAGCGACGCCAGAAGCAGCACAGGTGCTCGTGGAATGATCAGCCGCTGACCGGTCGCGAGACGTGATCGGGACGTCAGGTAGTTCGCTTCCGCAAGATCAACCCGATTCACCTTCAGCTTTTTCGCGATCGAGAGCAGCGTTTCATTCTTCTTGACGACGTACCAGTTCAGCGGCGCCAGATCGTCGGCGCCGGTCTGTGCAAGATGCTCCCGCAGAATATCGCCAGTGCCATCCGGGACCTTCAGCTCGTACTCGGTGGCCCGGACCGGCGTGGTCCAGCGTCGCAGTTCGGGGTTGAGGTCTTGCAGGGTCTGAATCGGCGTCCCAATCCACTCGGCGACCCGACGAAGATCGACCGCGGTCGGCAATGTGACCGCTTCGTAACGGATCGGGTCAACCGGATCGATGTTCATGCCGTACTGCGCCGGGTTGCGGGCGATGACGATGGCCGCGAGGATGAGGGGCACATAGTCGCGCGTTTCGCGAGGAAGATACCGGCTCGACGCCGACAACTGCCAGAAATCCGTCCTTCCCGAGCGTTTCATCGCCCTCTGCACTCGACCGGGGCCGCCGTTGTAGGAAGCGAGGGCCAGGTGCCAATCGCCGTCGAACATGTCGTTCAGCGTCCGCAGGTACTTTGCGGCCGCTCGTGTCGCCTTTTCCGGTTCAGCCCGCTCGTCGATATACCAGTCGTGGGTGAGACCGTTTTCGAGCCCGGTGCCGCGCATGAATTGCCAGATGCCACGAGCTTTCGCGCGCGAAAGTGCGGTTGGCTTGAACGCGCTTTCGACAAGGGGAACGTATGCGAGGTCCAGCGGCAGCCCTTCGGCCCGGAAGATGCTCTGAATCATCGGCAGGTACTGCACACTGCGGCTCAAGCCCTCTTCGAGGAAGGTTTTGAGACGACCACTGAACAGCTGCACGAACGACAGGACTCTCGCATTCAGCGGGATGTCGATGTCGTGGTCGCTGAACTGGAGGTCCGAGGTTACTGCCTTGGTCGTTTCCGCCGTCGCAACCGGCGTCTCGAACGTGGAAATCGCGAGCAGCTCGTCGATCGTGGCCGATTCAGACCGTTGCTGTTCTTCGAAACCGTCGCCCTGGGCAAGCGCCGTCACCTCGTAGGCGCTGATACGCTCGACCAGACGGTCGAAATGCTCCCGGATACGAGGCTCCGTCCGCCCTCCAAATGGGGATTCCAGCAGGACTTCCAGCGCTCGATTAAAGGCCTCCCGGGCTGACTCGAGGTGCCCGAGTTTGAGCTCCCGCTCCCCCGTTTCGAAGTGGCCCGTCGACACCGTTATGAGCTCGAGGACAGAATCGATCGGCTGTACGGTCGGCTCCGGGGTGGCCACCTGGGGTGCTGGAGCGCTGACGACCACCGGAGGCGCAGGGACAGGAGCCGTGGCGACGCGCGTCGCGCAGGCCACCGCGAACGGCGCCAACGCACAGAAAACCCCGACCCGGACGACGCGTGGGCTCAGCATGACCGTTCACTCTACCATCCGCCAAATTCAGAGGTCAACAATAAGTCCAACTGACTCAACAGTTATGCGCACTTTTACCGCGGCCAGGCCTCGGTACACGAATACCTTCTGTGCCTCACCGAGGTCCCGCGCTGAGGGGGTGATGATCGTCTTTTCGTCGATTCGCAGCTTCCGTCCAGCCTTCATGGCCGCCCTGACGTCTTCCTCCGCCACGAAGTCGACGACAGCTTCGGAAGGGGGGACGGCCGGCACCGGCCGGGTCTCCCTCGCCGCCGGGTATCCAAACCCTCGTGAGGAGAGGAAACGGTCGATGCGGTCCGCCAGCAGGTCGGCAGGTATGCCGTCCGCAGACGGGCGCGAAGCCGGCTGCGGCAAGAGCCGGGCGGGCTGGCCGGCGGGGAGTGCCGTTCGGGGCTCCTGGGACGCCTGCACGACGGCCGGCCGGACCTCGTGCGCCAGCCGTTTGACGTTGAGCAGGTGACGCGGCGTGATGTTGTCTGACGTGATATTGCCGCCCCATCCGCCGCACCCAAGAGTCATGGCCGGGTCCAGTCCGGTTGTAAGCCCTATCGACCCGAGGGTGGTCGGCGTGTTGACGCAAATTCGAAATGCCGGTTTTTTGAGCCCGAATTGAAGAATCACATCGTCGTTCTTGGAATGAATCGACATGGTGTGCCCCATGCCGCCGTAGCGCAGGATCTGGATGCAGCGTTCGCAGCCTTCACGCCAGTCCTTGACGACATACCAGGACAGAATCGGCGCCAGCTTCTCAATCGACAACGGATAGTCCCGACCGACGCCTGCGAGCGGCGCGATGAGAACACGCGTACCGTCGGGCACTTCGATCCCGGTTTTCTGGGCGATGAACGTCGCCGACTTGCCGACGAGCGCGGGATTTGGCAGCCGCTGGGGCGTCACGAATGCCTTTCCAAGAACATCGATATCTGCTGAGCTCAGGAAATGGCCCCCCTGCGCCATGAACTCGCGCCGAACCTCCTCGGCGATCGCCTCATCGACCACCACCGAGTTTTCCGACGAGCAGAGCACGCCGTGGTCGAACGTCTTGCCGGTGATGATGTCTCGAACGGCTTTCCTGATGTCTGCGCTCCGCTCAACGTAAGCCGGTGCGTTTCCGGGACCGACCCCGTACGCAGGCTTGCCGGCGCTGTAGGCCGCTCGTACGAGTCCCATGCCGCCTGTCGCGAGAATCACGGCGACATCGCGATGCTTCATGAGCTCCTGCGTACCTTCAAGCGTCACCAGGTTCATCCAGCCGATGCTTCCGGCCGGCGCACCGGCTCGTGTCGCCGCTTCCGCCATGATCTCGACCGTCCGCGTGATGCACCGTACTGCGGCCGGATGGGGACTGATGACGATGGCGCAGCGCGCCTTCAGCGCGATCAGTACCTTGTAGATGGCCGTCGACGTGGGGTTGGTTGACGGGACGACGGCCGCGACGACGCCGAATGGCTCGGCGATTTCGATGATCTTCTTGTCGTCTATCCGGTTGATCACCCCGACCGTTCGCATGGGCGCGATGAACTCGTACACACGGCGCGACCCGAACAGGTTCTTCTGGATCTTGTCGGCCACTACGCCGTAGCCGGTCTCTTCGACGGCGAGCCGTGCGAGCGCCTCCGCGTGCGGCGTCACGGCCTCGGCCATAGCCGTCGACAATGGCGTCGATCTGTTCCTGCGACAGCTCGGCAAGCTGCGACTGCGCCTGGCGGGCGGCGCGCGCCAACGCGCGGGCCTGCGAGATCGACGCGAGGTCCTTGTCGCTTTGAGGTGCGGCGCTCTCGACCGCCATCGGCTATGGCTTGGGAAGGACTTTTTCGACTTCGCTGTGCGGGCGTGGGATCACGTGGACCGAGACCAGTTCGCCGACGCGGCGCGCGGCGGCCGAACCTGCGTCAGTCGCAGCCTTCACCGCGCCGACATCCCCGCGCACGAGAACGGTGACATACCCGCCGCCGATGTATTCCTTGCCGACGAGCACGACGTTGGCGGCTTTGACCATCGCGTCGGCCGCTTCGATCGAGCCGATGAGGCCTTTGGTTTCCACCATTCCCAGCGCGTCGCCCGCCATTGACGTTCGACGAACTCTAGCACGGTTTGCGCGGTATCATTCAGAAACGATGCTCAACACATTCAGTCGCACACTGGCCTTGTTACTTCTGGCCGGCGCGGCGGCCGCATGCTCGCGCGGCGACGACAACGCGCCGCCAGTCGCCACGCCGACAGTCACGATGAGCAAGCCGGTTGCAGCGATTGGCAGTCCGGTGGGGATGACGTACCGGTTCGCAGTCGCATCCGATCTACCGGCGGTGACCGAGGACTACTGGGTGTTCGTGCACTTCCTCGATGACAACCGCGAACTGATGTGGACCGACGATCACGAACCGCCGACGCCGGCGCGGCAGTGGAAACCCGGGTCGACGATCGAGTACTCGCGGACGATGTTCATTCCGAAGTTTCCGTATGTCGGCGAGACGACCGTGGAGATCGGCCTTTTTTCGCCGACCAGCGGCAATAGGCTCCCGCTCACAGGCACCACTGAGGGACAGCGCTCCTACCGCGTCGCGACGTTCGATATGCGGCTCGAGAGCGACCCGCTCGTCGTGGTCTTTGGCGACGGCTGGTACGAGACGGAGGTCAGCGAGGGGGCGGGGCGGGAGTGGCAGGAGTGGCAGTGGTCGAGGCAGGAGGCCACACTGTCGTTCCGCAATCCCAAGCGGGGGGTGCGGCTGTACTTACAGGCCGATCAACCGGTCAAGGAGGCCTTCTCCGAGCCACAGCGTGTAGAAACGCGCATTGGTCCGACGCTGGTCGACAGCTTCCTCATGACGCCGGGGGGAGCGGAACTTCGGCGGATGGACATTCCGGCCGGGTCATTCGGCGGGGAAGAGACCATCGAAATGAGGATTTCGGTCGATAAAACGTTTGTTCCGGCGGCTCTTCCCGCGTTCAGGAGCGCCGACCGCCGCGAGCTGGGTATCCGAGTGTTCCGGGTCTTTGTAGAGCCGCTGTAAACGGGCTCGTAAGCACTGCATGCGGCAGGTGCCGGTCGGCGCCGGGAACCGGTCCGACTGCGATAGGCGCCGTATCACATTCACCGGGCACGACTTTGGCCGTGGACTGTTGCCGCCATATGCCACACTGGGACGATGGAATTCCGCTGTAGGCTTGGGACGAACACCGGCGAGATCATCGAAGGCGTTTACGTCGCCGACAGCGAGTCGCGCCTTCGAAAGGATCTAGAGGGCAAGGGGTTGTACGTCCTCTCACTCCAGCGGCGAGCCACCCTTTCCGGCCTCGCGCTGAGGGCGGGACAGCGCCAGCGTATCGGCCGGCAGGAATTTCTGGTCTTCAACCAAGAGCTGGCGACGTTGCTCAAGGCTGGCATGCCGCTGGTGCAGTCGCTCGACATCCTCCGGCAACGAGTCGCCAACCGCACCTTCAAGGCGGTCCTCGACGGTGTCTACGACAAGGTCAAGGCGGGTACATCGCTGTCGGACGCCTTCGCGGCGCACTCGGGGTTGTTTCCTGCCGTTTACGCAGCATCGCTGATGGCAGGCGAACGCAGCGGCAGTCTCGATGCCGTGATTCGCCGGTACGTCGCGTACGAGAAGGTCATTGGCGCCGTGAGGCGTCGGACCATTTCGGCACTCATCTACCCGGTGATTCTCGTCGTCATGATGACGCTGCTGATCGCGATCATCGTCGTTCGTGTGATCCCGGCCTTTTCGACCTTCTATGCGAATTACGACCGGGAGCTCCCTTTCTCGACGCGCGTCATCGTCGGTGTGTCGAATGCGATCGTCGCGAATTTCTGGGTTATCGCGATCGGCGTCGTCAGCGCTGTTGCGCTGGCAATCTGGTGGGTGAACCGCCCTGGCCACCGTGAACGCGTCGATCGGATGCTGCTGAGCGTACCGTGGGTCGGCTCGACCGTCCGAAAGTTCTCGACATCCCAGCTTGCCCGGACGCTCGCCACTCTGATCGGTGGAGGCATTCCGCTGGTCAACGCGCTCGAAATAGCCGGACGGGCGATGACGAATCGCCACTTCGGCCAGGAAATCCAGGAGGTCACACGACGCGTAAGCGAAGGTGAGAGTTTCGCATCCGCGTTGCTGAGAAGGCAGGTCTTTCCCGACGTCGCGGTGAAGATGGTGGAAGTAGGCGAATCAACGGGAGCGCTGCAGGACATGCTGAACAGCCTCGCCGACTTCTACGATGAGGAGATCGATACCGAGGTCTCGCGATTTGTGACTCTGATCGAGCCCGTCATTCTCGTCGTGATGGGTATTGTGATCGCCGCGGTCGTCCTGGCGTTGTACATGCCGCTGTTCGAGCTGAGCTCGGTGATGGGCGGGTAGAGAAATGGCAACTGTCGATCCCGGAAACCTGGTTCAGACGCCAGAGGACTATTCGGCGGAGGTGGCGCACGCGCGCAGGCTCGCCGAGCGGTACCGCCTGGAATTCGTCGACATGGACGACTTCCGGATCGACCAGGAGCTGTTCCGATCGATTCCAGCGGACCTGATGCTGCGATACGGCTTTGTGCCGTGCCGGCGCGAGGGCAAGGCGCTCGTCATCGTCGTCTCGGATCCGACAGACCTGCCGATGATCGACGAGCTGAGCGTCGTGCTCGGCATGCCGGTGAGGCGGACGGTCGGCGCGCCCTCGGCGATCCAATCGATCCTGAAAAAGAGTGAGAGCTCGCAGCGCGTGCTCGAGGAAGCCACCGAAGGTTTTCAGCTGCAAGTGCTCAAGGACGACGAGTCCGCCGACGAGAGTCTCACGGTCGAACGACTGACGAGCGACATCAGCCCGATCATCAGGCTCGTGGACTCCACCATTTACACGGCTATTCAGCGACGCGCGAGCGACATTCACATCGAGACCGGCGACGACGCCGTCCACGTGAAGTACCGCATCGACGGCGTGTTGCAGCCCGCGATGCGGCCGATTGCCAAGCAGTTCCACAGCTCGATCATTTCCCGCGTGAAGGTCATGGCCGAGTTGGACATCGCCGAGAAGCGCGTGCCGCAGGACGGACGGTTCAAGGTGCGGATGCCCGGAAAGACCATCGACTTCCGCGTGTCGATCATGCCGAGCGTGCACGGCGAGGATGCGGTGATCAGAATCCTCGACAAGGAGTCGATCAGCGAGCAGTTCACCGAACTGAAGCTCGACATCCTCGGATTCCCGGACGACGAGCTCAAACGGTTCCGCAAGTACATTCGCGAGCCGTACGGGATGGTGCTGGTTACGGGTCCGACGGGATCCGGAAAGACAACCACGCTTTATGCCGCGCTCTCGGAAATCCGGACCGTCGAGGACAAGATCATCACCATCGAGGATCCCGTCGAGTACCAGCTCTCCGGCATCACCCAGATTCCAATCAACGAGAAGAAGGGGTTGACGTTTGCGCGCGGACTGCGGTCGATCCTGCGGCATGACCCGGACAAGATCATGGTCGGCGAGATCCGCGACCCCGAAACCGCTCAGATTGCGATTCAGTCGGCGCTCACCGGACACCTCGTCTTCACGACCGTTCACGCCAACAACGTCGTCGACGTCCTTGGACGATTTCTCAACATGGGGGTCGAGCCGTACCAGTTCGTGTCGGCGCTCAACTGTGTGATGGCTCAGCGGCTCGTGCGGCTCATCTGTTCGCACTGCAAGCGTCAGGTGCGCGTCGAACGCAAGGCGCTCGAGGACTCGGGAATGGATCCGGGGCTGGCCGACAACCAACGCTTTTTCGAAGGCGCCGGGTGCATCGAGTGCGGCGGAACCGGGTTCAAAGGGCGAACGGCTATCTGCGAGTTGCTCGACCTGTCGGATCCCATCCGTGAGATGATTCTTGAACGCCGCCCCACATCCGAAGTGAAGAAAACCGCGCATGACGAAGGCATGCGCTTCCTCCGCGAGTCTGCGGTCGAGAAGGTGTTGCTCGGCCAGACGACGCTCCGTGAAATCAACAAGGTGACCTTCGTCGAATGAGTTTGCTTGCTTCCTGGTTGGCCAGCCCGCCGCCCGACGCCGCTGTGGAAATCACGCCGGCGTGGGTATCGGCCGCAACGATGACATCACGCCGCGGCGGACCAGCGATTCAGTCATACGCCGTCGAGGCACTGCCTGAGGGCGCGGTTATCGCGTCGCTTGGTTCACCCAACGTCGTCGACCGCGCCGCGGTGGCCGCTTCCTTACGCAATGTCGTCGACCGGCTGGGGTCACGACCGGCCCGTGTGGCGCTGATTATTCCCGACGTCGCCGCCAGGGTGTCAGTCATTCGCTTCGAACAGGTGCCTCAACGGCGAGAGGACCTCGATCAGCTCGTGAGGTGGCAGGTTCGCAAAGCGGCGCCCTTTTCGATAGACGACGCCTCGGTCTCGTATTCACCGGGTGCGCGCAGCACAGACGGCAGCGCCGAGTTCATCGTAGTGCTGGCGCGCAACGACGTCATCAAGGGATACGAGGATGCCTGCGCTGATGTCGGGCTGCACGCCGGTCTGGTCGACATCGCTTCTTTCGCGGTCGTCAATCTCGCGCTCGCAGCGGCCCGGTCAACCGACGGCGACTGGCTCGTCGTGCACACCCGGCCTGAATACACATCAATCGCCATCGTCCGCTCAGGCGATCTGATTTATTTCCGGAACCGTCCCGAGGACGATGAGGAGTCGCTGACCGACGCCGTCCATCAGACGGCAATGTATTACCAGGACCGTCTGGCAGGGCAGGGCTTTGCGCGCGTCCTGCTCGGCGGCATCAGCACTGCTGGCGAGCTCGGTCAAAGTCTCCAGGAGCGGCTCGGCACGCCCGTAGAGTCGATCGATCCGACCGCGGCCGCGCCGCTTTCCGATCGCATTGCGGCGACGATCGACGTCATGGACGTGCTGTCGCCGCTCACCGGCGTGCTTCTGCGCACGCGGGCCGCCGTCGAGGTGCCCGCCTGATGCTGCGCATCAATCTCGCCACGCGGCCCTTTTACAACGTCCGCGTCGTGCAGGTCGTGCTGGGCCTGGCTGTCGCGTTGGTCGTCGGTCTGACGGCGTTCAACGTCACTCAGATCCTGCGCCTCGGGGCGAGACAGTCGACATTGGGTGCACGTGCGTCGCAGGCGACACTCGACGCGCGCCGACTTCTCGCCGACGCCGACCGAATCCGCAAACAAATCGACCCGCAGGAGCTTCAAGTCGTGGCGAACGCGGCCCGTGAGGCAAACGCGATCATCGACCAGCGCGCATTTTCATGGACTGACCTGCTGGCCGAGTTCGAAGCGACCCTTCCCGCCGACGTCCGGATCACGGCTGTGCAGCCGCGGCTCGAGAAGACGAGCTTCATCGTCGCGATTGCTGTCGAGGCCCGCCGGTCGGAGGATCTCGACGCGTTCATCGAAGCGCTCGAACGGCGTGGGTCGTTCCACAACGTGCTGTCGGTGCAGGAACAGACCAACGCCGACGGATTGATCCAGGCGGTCATTGAAGGCGCGTACATGCCGTCCGCCGCGTCCGATGCTGCATTGCCGGCTGAAGGAGTCGCGCGGTGACGGACTCGACGCACGGGCTTGCACTCGTACGGCGTGCCGGCGCCGAACACCGGCGTCTGATCATCGGCCTGGGTGTCGCAGTGCTCATCAACATGGGACTGTACGCCTTCGTCGTCGCACCATTGGCCGACCGGGTGGCTAACGTTGCCGAGCGGGACAGGACCTCGGAGCAGGAGCTTGCTCGCGCACGCGCTGAGCACGCGGAGGCTTCGGGCGTGCTGACTGGAAAATCGCGTGCGTCGACCGAGCTGACCACCTTTTACAGCGAGGTCCTGCCGCGGGATCTTACGGGTGCGCGGCGCCTCACGTACTTGCGTCTGGCGCAGCTCGCGCGCGAGTCGGATCTCGAATACCGCCGCGCGACCTACGCGCCCGTCGTGGAGAGCGGCAGCACGCTGACGCGCCTGCAGATCCAGATGGTGCTGGAGGGAACCTACGCGGATATGCGTGCGTTCATCTATCAGCTCGAGACGTCCCCGGAATTCGTCGTTATCGACAACGTGCAGCTCGCAGAAGGCGCGGAGGGCGGGTCGCTGGTTGTGACGCTCGATCTTTCCACCTATTACCGGAACGTCGCGCAATGAATGTTCGGAGCCGAAGCGTTGTTCTCGCGGCCGTGGGCGGTGGTGCGATTCTGCTCGCCGGCGTCATGACGACACGCAACGATGTTCCGGTCGCCCAGCGTCCCGACCGCGCACGTGCGGCCGCCCAACAGACGCGACGCGGCGAAGTCCCGTTGAACGACGTGAAGCTGGAGGCGCTGCACCGCGCGCCAGGAACGCTCGACGAGCCGGGTCGCAACCCGTTTCGCTTCGAGGCCCATTCAACCCCGGCACCGAGCGGCGCCGCCGTCCCTCCTCGCACCGCAAGCTCGGTTCCCGCACGGATCACGTCTCCGGCGCCACCGACCGGTCCACCGGGGCCACCGCCGATCCCTCTCAAGTTCATCGGTCTCGTCGAAGCACCGAGCCAGGCAGGACGCGTGGCGATGCTGAGCGACGGCCGCGGCAACGTCTTCTACGGAAAGGAAGGCGACACCATCGAAGGCCGGTACAGGATGGTGAAGATCGACCGCGAGTTGATCGAACTCTCTTATGTGGACGGCCGGGGACGCCAGACGATTCGCCTGTCAGGACAATGATGCATCGACGACGTATCGCAAGCGCTGTCAGTCTGCTCGCATTGCTGGTGACGGGCGCGCTAGCCGCCGGCTGTGGCGCCGGGCGTGCGTTCGGGCGAGCTGAGAGCGCCGCACGAGCCGGTGACTGGGACGCCGCGGTTCAGTACTACCGGCAGGCAGTGCAGGAGCATCCGGACCGCGTCGAATACCAGATCGCGCTCGAGCGCGCGATGCTCAACGCGTCGGCCCGGCATCTGGACCAGGCACGGGTGCTCGAAGCGCGCGGACAACTCGAGGACGCGCTGCGCGAGTACCGCCGTGCTAGCGAGTACGATCCGAGCAACCGCCAGATCGCCGCCAAGGCGCTCGAGATGGAGCGGCGGCTTCGCGATTTCGCCGAGGCGTCGAGGCCACAGCCCACCATTCAGCAGCTCCAGCAAGCCGCTCGGCAGTCACCCGAGCCGCTGCTCAATCCGGCATCTCGCGAGCCGATCGACGTCGTCTTCAACAACGCCAGCCTCCGCGACATTCTCAACTCGATGGGCATGACCACGGGGATCAACGTGACCTTCGAGCGCGACTACGCAGACCGCGCCTATAGCGTGCAGATGCGCGGTGTCACGTTCGAGCAGGCACTCAACCAGATTCTCGCGGCGAATCAGCTCTTCTACAAGGTGATCAACGAGCGCACCATCATGGTCATCCCGGACAACGCGCAGAAGCGCGCGCTGTACGAGGAGCAGGTCATACGCACCTTCTTCATCTCCCATGCGGACGCCACCGAGATCGCCCAAATCCTGAACGGCGTCATCCGTATCCCGGCTCTCGCCGTGGCCCCGCAGATCGTCGCCAACAAGACGAACAACACGATCACCGTTCGCGCCAGCGCCAACATCGTCCAGATCATTCAGCGCGTCGTCGAGCAGAACGACAACCCCAAGGCGGAGGTCGTGGTCGACGTCCAGATCCTCGAGGTCAACCGCGGACGCGCGAAGCAGTTCGGTATCGACCTGTCGCAATACGCCATCACTGCAGTCTTCTCGCCGGAAAGGGATCCGCGCGGGACGGGTGACGGCAACACGGCGACGTTTGCGCCGCAGCCATTCAACCTCAACACGATTACGCGCGGCATATCGGCGGCCGATTTCTATCTCTCGGTACCGTCGGCCGTGGTGCAGTTCCTGGAGACCGACACCCAATCGCGACTGATTGCGAAGCCACAGCTTCGAGGCGCCGAGGGACAGCAGATCACGTTGAATCTCGGCGACGAGATCCCAGTGCCGGCCACGGTGTTCACGCCGGTGGCGCAGGGCGGCGCCAACTTCAATCCCCTCACCTCGTTCAACTACCGTCCCGTGGGCGTCAACATCCAGGTCACGCCGCGTGTCACATTCGAAGGCGACATCATCCTCGACCTGATCGTGGAGAACAGCACGCTCGGGCCGGACGTCAACATCGCCGGCCAGAATCTGCCCTCGTTCGGGTCGAGAAAGGTCCAGACACGCTTGCGGATGCGCGACGGTGAATCGAACCTGCTGGCCGGACTGTTGCGTGAGGAGGATCGGCGAGCGCTGCGGGGAATTCCAGGCCTGATCCGGTTGCCTGTGCTCCGCAGCATATTCGCGTCGAATGACACCGAAATCAGGCAGACGGACATCATCATGCTGCTGACACCGCGCATCGTGCGCACGCAGGAGCTGACGTTCCAGGACGTCAGCCCGATCTTCATCGGGTCGCAGCAGAGCCTCGGCCTCGCTGGCCCGCCGCCACTCATCATCGGGGAGCCCCCTCCCGGGGTGCAGGACGTGCCAGCTCCCCTGGTTCCTGTTGCACCAACCCCCGTAGTCCCCATTCCTGGCGCTCCAAACGTGGGCCAGCCTGGAGCTCCTGGTCCCGGCGGAGTCCCGGTAGTGCCACCCGGAAGCTCGCAGGTGCCAGGCACAACAACCGTTCCCTCGGCGCCGGCCCAGCCCGAGGCGGTCGCGCCGACTGTTCCGGTGCCCGGGGGAGTTCCCGGCGCGCCGGCCGGCGGAGTGCCGCCAGGCTTCACTGCCGCGCCGAGTGGAGGACAGATTGTCCTGTCGCCTCCAGGACCGGAGTTTCTCGTGGGCGCGGGGCCGTACACAGTGCCCGTATCAATCGTCGGTGCATCGCAGATCTCGAGCGTGACGCTGACGATCACGTTCAACCCCTCGGCGCTCCGTGTCCGCGCCGTCCAGGAAGGAAGCTTCATGCGAACTGGCGGCGTGGCGGCAACGTTCACACAGCAGGTCGACAGTGCGACGGGGCGCGTCGATATCGCCATCGTGCGAACCGGTGATCAGACGGGTGTTGCCGGCACCGGGCTTCTCAGTGCCATCGTGTTCGATGCCATCGGCGGCGGTCAGGCCAATCTCGCGATTACCGGAGCGGCGACCGACTCACGGGGCATGCCGTTGCCGCTGCAGTTCGGCCTGGCGACGCCGGTCGCGGTGAAGTGATGACGATGCCGCGCCGCCCCGAGGGCGGATACACCTTCGTCGAATTGCTCGTCGTGGTGACGATCCTGCTGATCCTCGCCTCCGCGGTCATGCCCCTGGCGCAGGTCGTTTCACAGCGGCAACGTGAAGCGGAGCTTCGCCGTGCGCTTCGCGAAATGCGCACTGCCGTCGACCAGTTCAAGAACGCCGTCGACCAGGCGCGAATTCCGACCACCGAGCTGGCGCCCGGCAGCGAAGGGTATCCACCGGATCTCGAAACGCTCGTCGAAGGCGTTTCGGCTGCCAACGACGCCTCGGGACGCAAGCTGAAGTTCCTGCGGCGTGTCCCTGTCGATCCGATGATCGGATCGACGGAATGGGGACTGCGCTCGTACCAGGACTCGCCGACGTCGACAAGCTGGGGCGGCCAGAACGTGTTTGACGTGTACACGACATACGGCGGCACCGCCCTCGATGGGACCAAATACCGGGACTGGTAGATGGCGAGCGCTTGCAGTTCACGCTTCTCGGTTCTCGGTTCTCAGTTCGCGTTCAGGTTCCTTGCGAACGTGAACACGAACCGAGCACTCAGAAGAGAGAAGTGCGAACGATTCAGGCAGTGGGCGGGTTTCACCCTGATCGAGCTTCTCATCGTGATGTCGCTGATCGTGATTCTCGCGGGCATCGGGCTCGCGGTTCACGCCAACAGCCAGACCCGGGCGAAGGAGGCGGTGCTCAAGGAGGATCTGTTCCGGATGCGGGACGCGATTGACCAGTACTACGCCGACAAGAACGCCTATCCGCCAATGCTCGAGGCGCTTGTGACCGAAAAGTACCTGCGGGCGATACCGGTGGATCCGTTCACGAACTCCAATATGACGTGGCAGGCCACGATGTCGGAGATCGATCCGGCCAACCCGGCGGCGCAGCCGGGCGTATTCGATGTGAAGAGTGGGTCTGAGGGGCGGGCACTGGACGGCACGATGTACGCGGATTGGTAACGATGATGACCACGCCGCTTTCGCGATTCGCCTCATTCGTGCTGCTGCTCGCAACCCTTCTGGTGGCGGGCTGCGACAAATCGCCGCTGCTCGCGCCGACCCAATCCACCATTACCCTCTCCGCAGGCGCGCGCGAGTTGCCGTCCACCGGCACGACCCAGATCACGGCCGTCGTCACCGAACAGGCAGGCACGGCGGTGCAGAACGGGACGACGGTCAGGTTCTCCACAACGCTCGGCGTCCTCGATCCAGTGGAATCCCAGACGCGGAACGGCGCCGCCGTCACGACCTTCTTTGCGGCCAACAGCTCGGGGGTGGCGCGCATCCGTGCGATCTCGGGCTCGGCATCGGGCGGTGAAACCGAGGGGAACCTGGTAGAGATCACGGTCGGGGCCGCCGCAGTAAACACGGTGACCCTGCGCGCGAATCCCGCAAGCGTCCCACCGACCGGCGGAACGGTGCAGTTGATCGCCGCGGTAGTGAGCGAAGGCGGCCAGCCCCTCCAAAACATCTTGGTCACCTTCAGCGCCGATCAGGGAACGCTGAGCAATCCGAACGCATTCACGAATGCAAGCGGGGAAGCCTCAACGCAGCTCACAACGACCCAGCAGGCCGTCGTCAGCGCCACCGCTGGGACGAAAACGAGCAGCAACGTCACTGTCGCCGTGCGGTCTGGCCCGATCCTGACGATCGCGTGCGCCCCAGCATCGGGAACCGGCAATTGCGGGGCCGTCCAGGCAAGCGCGACCAGCAACACAGCGACCGTGGTGTTCACCATTACGCGGCCGACCGGCAGCAGTACTCTCCGAACCGCCACGATTGATTTCGGGGACGGTTCTTCACAGAGCCTTGGCAACCTCGCCGGCGGCACGGCAACGGTCACACATACCTATGCAGGCCCGTCAGACTCGACACCAGTGTCGTATACGGCGACCGTCCAGGCCACGGACGTCAATGGCGAATCCGCAGCCGTCTCGACGTCCGTGAACGTGACGCCGAAACCGATCATCAGCCCGATCAGCGTAACGATCGCCGATAGCTGTGGCACGACGGCGACCAACCGGCGCTGCACGTTCACGGCCACCGCAGCCGGTGGCGGTGAGGGGACGACGAACGCTCCAATCCAGTCTTACACCTGGGACTTCGGCGATGGCTCGGACGACGTGACGACGTCCGGCAATATCACCGCCCACGTGTACTCGGCTGCGGGGACGTACACGGTAACGGTGACAGTCCGAACAGTCGATGGGAGAACGGCAACAGGAAGGACGCAAATTCTTCTGCCATGACTTCCAATTCGGAGCGCGGCTATGCGATGGCGGCGCTGCTGGTGGCACTCAGCGTGATGAGCATCATGCTCGCGACGGCGCTCCCGGTCTGGCGAACGATGGTGCAACGCGAACGGGAAGCGGAGCTCGTGTTCAGGGGCGAGCAGTACGTGCAGGCGATCGGATTGTTCTCGCGCCGAACCGGCGGGTTCCCGCCATCGCTCAATGTGCTCCGCGACGGTCGCTTTATTCGAAAACTCTACAAAGATCCGATCACCGATGGCGACTTCCAGCCTGTGTATCTGGGCCAGGTTGGCGTGGGTGGCATGCCGGCTGTGCCTGGCCAGCAGCCGCCGCAGCCAGGACGAGGTCCTGCACTGTTCGGGGCGCCAGGCCAGCAGCAAAGTTCGCCGGGGGCGGGAGCATCACCGCTGACTGGCGCCGCTTCACAGTTGCCATCACCGACAGGGCGAGGATTGGCTCCAGCGAGTCCGTTCGGCCAGGCGTCCACGCCCATGCCGGGTGTCGGCCCGATCATCGGCGTGTCGAGCACGAGCACCGCGCAGTCTCTGCGTCTCTATAACGGCCGCAACCACTACAACGAGTGGCTGTTCGTGAGCACTGCCGCGACACGCGATGCAGGTGCGGGCGCAGGTGCTCCGACACCGGGCATGGGCGTTCCCGGCCGCGGAGGTCGCGGAGGCCGCGGCGGCCAGCCGTTGGCGCCTGGTCGTGGCCCGGGCGTCGCACCGGATGGACTCAATCGGGGAGGTCCGATTCGCGGATTCCCCATGCCGCCTGCACCCGGACGCGCCAACCCCTTTGGCGGGCCGAACACACCGGCGCCGATGGGCGGCCGCGGACGGTCCTAATCAAGGCACAAGTCACAAGGCACAAACGACAACAACACACGAGAAGAGCCAGATACCCTACGCGTTCAGGGCAGCCATCACAGCATCGTGAAAAGCCGGACGCACCTGCTTGATTGCATCGTTGGCACGGGACGGGTGAACGCGGTTGCTCAGGAGGACCACATAGACGCCGCGATCGGGATCGATCCAGAGAGACGTGCCCGTGAAGCCCGTATGTCCGAACGCGCGCGGCGCCATCCGTCGACCGCATGAGGACGACGGGAGCATCGTGTCCCACCCGAGCGCACGTGAACTGTTCGGAACATCGCTGCGGCGTGCGATGAACATCTCGAGCGAATCGCGTCGGAATGCACCGATTTTGCCCTCGAGAATCTGCAGCAGGTGACGCGCATGCTGGCCTACCGCGGCGGCGGTGCCGAACAGACCCGCATGACCCGCAACGCCCCCGAGAGCGTGGGCGTTTTCGTCGTGTACCTCTCCGACGACAAGACGCCCGCGCCATTCATCGACCTCGGTGGCCGCAGTCCGCCGGAGCCACAGCGACGGTGGATTGAATTGCACGTCTTCCACAATGCCCATCTGGGCGCGCAACGCGTCGAACCTCGCCGCCAGCGGCTGATCATTGTCGAGGATGAATCCGAGAAGCATGAATCCCAGATCGCTATACACCGACTGAGCACGAGGGGTGTACTCGAGCGGCATGGCACATATGGCCCGTTCGAACTCCTGGGGCCCGCGATACTCACGAAAGAGCGGCGCCCATCCAGGGAGACCCGAGCAGTGGGACAGCAGGTCCCGGAGAGTGACGTGCGTCCGATCCTCGCCTCTCCATTGGCCGATATATCTGTTGACGGGATCGTCGACTCCGATGCTTCCACGTTCCGTTTGCTGTATGACGATTGGCGTGGTCGCGAGCACCTTGGTCAGCGAAGCGAGATCGAAGATCGTGTCATCGCCGACACGCGGCGACGAATCGTCGAACGTGAGTGTCCCGAACGCCTCCCGCCAGAGCGCGCGCGACACGTCACCCACCTCGACAACGGCACCAGGAAACGCCCTGGCATCGACGGCCTGCGCAATCACACGGGCGGCGGAAAGGAACATGGGGGCGCGGTGCACGCGGCAGCTCAGCTTCTGAGCCTACCGTTACCATAAAAGAAGATGCACGTTCTGGGAATCGACGCGGGAGGCACCAAAACCGTCTGTCTGCTGGCCGACGCGGAGGGCCATGTCATTGCCGAAGCACGCGACGGCGGCGCGAACCTGCAGTCGGCAGGGGAGCTCGAGGTCGAAAAGGTGCTGCACGCCGTGATGGAAGCCGCGCTGGCAGACCATGACGTCACGCCGGCCGCCGTTTGCCTCGGCATCGCCGGCGTCGATCGTCCCGCGGATGCCGACACCATCCGCAGCATCATGAATCGGATCGGCCACAAGTCGCGAACGCTCGTCGTCAACGACGCGCTCGTCGCGCTCGAAGCAGGCGCGCCTGATCAACCTGGCGTCGTCATCGTCGCGGGCACCGGGTCGATTGCGTATGGCAGGAATCGCTACGCTCGGGCAGCTCGCGCGGGTGGATGGGGCTACCTGATTGGCGACGAAGGAGGCGGCTTCTGGATCGGGCGTTCGGCGCTGGCGTCGGTGGTCCGACAATTCGACGGACGCGGGCCGGCAACACGGTTGACCGACCTCGTGCTGCGGCACATGGGGCTCGCCAGTCCGACGGAGCTGATACACGAAATCTACTATCGCGACCTGCATCGGCGCGCGATTGCGGCACTCGCGGCGCTCGTCGACCAGGCGGCACTGGAGGGCGACGCTGTCGCTGCGCAGATTCTGGTCCGCGCCGGTACTGAGCTCGCGAGCGCGGCCTCGTCGGTCATTGCCCGGCTGGGCATGCGCGGCGACGCGTTTCCCACGATCCTCGCCGGCGGCATCTTTCGCGGTGTTCCCTCGCTGGCGCGCGACGTCGAAGCGCGCTTGTCGGAAATCGCCCCCCGCAGCATCGTCCGTCCGCTGCAACTCGAGCCCGCGTTCGGAGCCGTACGCCTGGCGTTGGCTGCGGCGCGCGGCGAGGTGAAGGTACCCTCTTACGTCTGACCGCACGTGGACATCCGCATTTTCGACAACCCGGACCAAACGGCAGCGGCGGTGGCACGGCGTGTCGCAGACGCGCTCGCGCGCGACCCAGCGCTGGTGCTCGGCCTGCCGACGGGGCGCACTTCGATCGGAGTCTACGAGCAGATGCGTGAGCTGCACGCGAGGGGGCGCGTCGATTTCGCCCGCGCCGTCGCGTTCAACCTCGACGAGTTCGCCGGCATCCCACCTTCACATCCGGGCAGCTTCCGCTCGTTCATGGACCGCCATCTGTTCGCGCACGTGAATCTGCCGTCGACGCAGATACATTTCCTGAATGGGGTTGCCGAAGACCTCGATGCCGAGTGCGAGCGGTACGAGACGGCAATCGACGCTGCCAGCGGAATCGATCTCCAGCTTCTCGGCATCGGCAGCAACGGTCATATCGGTTTCAACGAGCCCGGCGACGAGCTGACCGCACGAACTCATCGGGTACGGCTCGCCGAATCGACACGTCGCGACAACGCCGCGCTGTTTGGCGACGACCCGGCACGGGTCCCGCGCGAAGCGCTGTCAATGGGAATGGGAACAATCCTGAAAGCCGGTGGGCTGATTCTCATCGCGATCGGTGAGAGGAAAGCCCATTGCGTGGAACGGGCGTTGCGCGGCCCGATTTCGACGCACCTGCCGGCGTCTTTTCTCCAGCTTCATCGGCGCGTCGAGTTGTACCTGGATCGGGCGGCGGCTGCCCGACTCACGTAGGCTAACCTGTGAACCCGGTAATTCAGGTCCGACTTGACGCGCCCTCCGCGTGGCCTTGCAGCATACCGCGCAGGCGCGGCTCGATATCTTCGCCAATTGCATCGCGCATCGAATCATGCGCTCTGCGGAGCCGTGACATGGCCTTGAGGTAGGTAAGACCGGTCCTCTGCATGACTATCGCGGCTTTGACGTTCCAATGCGCCTTCTTCAGCAAGCGATCCGCATCGTCGTAATCCATCCCGGTGACGATGTTGACGATCCGGCGTGCACGGTCCTTGAGCTTTTCGGAACCGGTATGCAGATCGACCATCAGGTTGCCGTAAGTCTTGCCAATCTGCACCATGGCGCCGGTGGTCAGCATGTTCAGGACGAGCTTGGTCGCTGTTCCTGCCTTCAATCTCGTTGAGCCGGCAATGACCTCGGCGCCGACGGCGGGCGCGATCGTGAGATCGACGAACGTCTGGAGCTCGGTGCCCGGATCGCAGGTGACGAAGATGATTCGCGCGCCCGCTTTGCGCGCCCGTGTCAGAGCGCCGCGCACGAACTGCGTCATACCGCTCGCAGATACGCCGACCACGATGTCCTTCTTGGTCGGCCGGAACCTGGTGATCGCACGCGCACCTTCCTCGTAGTTGTCCTCGACACCCTCCTTGGCAGCGAACGTCGCGCCCTGACCACCCGCCATGATCGCCTGGACGAGCGCCGGCTCGGTGCTGAAGGTCGGCGGCATCTCGGCCGATTCGAGAACACCAAGGCGACCGCTCGTTCCGGCGCCGACAAACACGACGCGGCCCTCCTTGCGCAGCGTGGACGCGAGCATCTCGATGCCCACAGCGATCCGCTCCCGCTCGCGCTGTACGGCCGCGAGCATCTTGCGATCTTCGCTGACCATCAGGTCGACGATTTCGCCGGGAGACAGCTTGTCAATGTCAAGGCTGGAAGAGTTGATCGCCTCGGTGGGCAGCGACTGCCATTTTGAACGCATCACCATCGTTGTCGTGCGTCGACGGGTGGACCGCTATGCGGCCTCCGACGACAATCGTGTAAGAGCTGTGCGCGTAGTGTGGCGCCGCGTAGCGGTCCACAGCGCGCAAAGCGCGCCAAGAGACGCTGCGACCAACCAGTCACGGGCTTTACGGGATTGATGCGCCAGCTCGTGACTGGTTGGCTTCACGTACAATTCTACCGATTCACGGACAACACGCGTGACGACGATCTTCGCATCCCGGGTCGACGCATATCTGACGCACCTGAGGGTCGAACGGCGACTCGCCGGCAACTCTGTCGAGAGCTATGCGCGCGATCTGGCGCTGTTGGCCGAATTCGCGGCTGGCCGCGGAGTGCGGCTCGAGAAGCTGACGCGGCCCGACCTGGAGGGTTTCGTCCGGAATCAAATGTCGGACGGACGCTCGCCACGTTCGGTGGCACGCGCAGTCGCCTGCTACCGGGGCTTCTACCGTTACCTCATCCTGGACGGTCGCCTCAAGGCCAGTCCGGCCGATGACATCCGGCCGCCGCGAGCGTGGAAAACGTTGCCGCGGTTTCTGTCCGTGGAGGAAGTCGATCAGCTCGTCGCGCAGCCTGACGTCGCGACGTCGCGCGGACTGCGAGACCGGGCGCTCATCGAGCTGCTCTATGCAACCGGTATGCGTGTGTCCGAACTGATCACTCTTCGCCCCAGCGACGTGAATCTCGAAGCGTCGTACCTGACCTGTACGGGCAAGGGCGAGAAGCAGCGGATCGTCCCCATAGGAGACGAAGCTGCGGCCTGGGTCCGACGCTACCTTCGCGACGGCCGAGGCGCCCTGTTGGGACGGCGGAGCAGTCAGCGACTTTTCGTCAACGCGCGCGGCGGCGGCTCCGGGCTCACTCGCGTCGGTTTCTGGAAGATTCTGAAGGCCTACGCGCGTCAGGCGGGTCTGAGAACCGCGGTCAGTCCCCATCTGATTCGGCATTCGTTTGCCACACACCTGCTCGAGCGTGGAGCCGACCTGCGAGCGATACAGATGATGCTCGGACACGCCGATCTCTCCACCACTCAGATCTATACGCACGTGCTCGAGCAACGGATGCGCACCATATACGATCGATTCCATCCCCGTGCGTAGAATCGCGGTGATCACCATCGTGGCAGCGGTCGGTGGCGCGTCGTATGTCGTCGCACTGCCGCCCCGCGCCCCTGTCCCGGCTGGACAGAACGAGTCGACACTCGTCACGGGCGCCATCCACGTTCACACCATTGGATCGGACGGGACCGGCACAGCCGACGAGATCGCAGCGGCCGCGGCACGTGCTGGTCTCGACTTCATCGTGCTCACGGATCACGGCGATGGAACCAGGAAACCAGATGCCCCGCAGTACCGCTCCGGAGTGCTCTGTATTGACTCCGTAGAGATCAGTACACGCGGCGGCCACGTAGTCGCACTGGGTCTTCCCCAAGCGCCGTATCCGCTCGGCGGCGAGGCGCGCGACGTCGTTGACGATGTGATCCGCCTGGGCGGCTTCCCGATCGCGGCGCATCCCGGGTCGCCGAAGCCGGAGCTCAGCTGGTCTGACTGGACGTTGCCGATAGGCGGCGTCGAGTGGTTGAACGCGGACAGTGAATGGCGCGACGAATCGCGCTGGACCCTGACGAAAGCGCTGCTGACGTACCCCGCGCGCCGCACCGAAACGTTGACGACGCTGCTGGATCGGCCGGATTCCGTGATCGAGCAGTGGGACACGTTGACCCGAGATCGACCCGTCGTTGCGATTGCCGGAACGGATGCCCATGCGCGTCTCGGCTTCCGCAGTCTCGGCGAGCCATACAATCCCGGCGCATCGCTGCACGTGCCGTCCTACGAACGGCTGTTCCGGGTGTTTGCCAACGTGCTGCCAGGGATCTCGCTGACTGGGGACGCGGCAGCGGACGCCGATCTCGTGATTGCCGCGATCCGCCGCGGACACGTCTACACGGCAATCGACGGACTGCACGGCACGGGCACGCTTTCGTTCACGGCGACCGATGGCTCCACGCGTGCCGAGCCCGGGGACGTCGTTTCGACCCTGCGAGAATGGACGCTGAACGTCGAGCTGGGAGGACCGGCGGACGCACTGATTCAATTGTTCAGGGACGGCGTCAGGACCAACGAGTCGTCCATGCGACTAAAGCTCATGGTGGACATCGGCGCGCGCGGTGCATACCGCGTCGAAGTATTGCTGCCCGGCGCTCCTGGGCAGCCGCCGATCCCCTGGTTACTGTCGAATCCGATCTACGTCGGGGATCGCCCGATGCCCGCTGCATCCGCCGCGCTCCCGCGCGCTTCGACATTCGACGTGCGATACAGTGACGGTCCTGCCACGGGATGGACGATTGCAACGAGTCCGGCATCAAAGGCCGCGCTCGACGTCGTCCCGACGGAACGTGGCACGCAGCTCGGGCTCCGATATGCCGTCGGCGGCGCCGCGTCCGAAAGCCCCTTCGCGGCGTTCGTGCTGGCCGCTGACGCATCGATTGCGGAATACGACCGCCTCATCTTCACGGCGCGCGCCGATCGGCCAACGCGAATGTCCGTTCAGCTCCACGAGCCTGGCACCGCTGACGGCCAACGCTGGCACCGATCGGTCTTCATCGACACCGAGCCGAAAGAGATCACGGTCTTTTTCAACGACCTTCGCCCGCTCGGAACCGCACGACCACAACCTGCGCTTGCGGCAGTCGATGCAATCTTTTTCGTGCTCGACACGGTGAATACATCGCTCGGCGGAAGCGGACGGATCTGGATTGATGACGTGAAATACGGGAAGTAGAACGACACGTTCGTCGAGGTCCGGCTGAAGCCGGACACTACGTACGAAGATGACAAGAACGCAGAACCGAGAAGCGCGAACAGGAATGTTCAGAGTTCACGCCGTTGGCCGTGCCCGGAGCGCGCCGATGATTTTTGCGAGGAACTCGTTGAGCGCATCGTTGCGCATCCAGCGCACCACCACCACGAGATCGTTCTCCCAATCGATGTAGATGATGTTCGGGCCGTCGCCGCTGAAGCGGACGCTCGACTCCGGTGTTGCCGGGAGCGGTTTGCGCCCGGTGTTCAAGTACCAGTTCGCGTAGCCGTATTCAGCGTTTGCGACCCCTGGTGTCCGGGCCTGCTTGATCCACTGCTCGGAGACGAGCGTCTGATCCTTCCACTTGCCGTCGCGGAGGAACAGATACCCGAAACGCGCCATGTCATAGGCGTTGATGTGCATCCCGCCGCCCCAATGACCGCCTCCTGCAACCGACTGCACACGGCGGCCGTCGATCTCGACGTATGAATTCTCGTAGCCGTGCCAGCGCCACGTGGACGAAGCGCCAATCGGCTCCATGATCTCCTCGCGGAGCACCTCGGGAAGCGGACGGCGAAGCACGTGCAACAGCGCGAGCGCCATCGCGTTCACCCGCACGTCGTTGTACTTGTAGTGCGTGCCCGGCTCGTAGAGTTTCCGGTTCGGCCATGTAGACGAGTCACCCTCGGGCCGGTCGGCCCAATCGGGCTTATCCCACAGCGTGCCCTGCCAGTCGCTCGTTTGCCGCAGCAAATGGTCCCACGTGATCGGCTGGTTGTGCGGTGCATCGAACAAGTCGACGCCGTGAGGCATGTAATCGCGCGCACGGTCCGTGACGTCGCGGATGAGCCCTTTCTGCCACGCCAACCCGACGACGGTCGTCAGAAACGTTTTGGTCACGCTGAACGTCATGTCGACACGGGCCGGCTCGCCCCATTCGGCGACGACGTAGCCGTTGCGAACGATCAGGCCGCTGACCGGACCGCGTACCGTGGTGGGACCTATTGGAGTGTTGAACGGCTCGTTCGTACGGGTGATTGCCGCATACAACCGCAAGTCTCTGAATGTCTGATTCTCGTGCGCGATGGAGAACTGAATCGCGTCGTTCAGGGCCGCCGCGTCAAGACCGACCTGACCGGGCATACGCTTTTCCCACTGGTGCGCGGGCGGAAAGTACGGCGTCGCCGCCTGTCGCGCCTGCGCATGCGGGTGCGCGAAGAAGGGCGCCAGAATGAGCGCGACAAGTGCGGCGCAAAGTGTGCGATGCATAGAGCGACTCCTTTGGCGGACCCGAGTATAGACGAGGACTTACGTGCGGACGGTCAGCAGCAGGTAGCCCGCACCAGCCCCGAACAGCAGATTGGGGGCCCAGGCCGCCAGCACCGGCGTCATGATGCCGCCTGTCCCGAGCGCAGCGAAAATGCTGATGGCCACCCAGTACGAAATCGCCAGCACGATGCCGACGCCAATCCCGTACATCGCGCCGCGCCGGCCCGTCGTCACGGCGAACGGTACGGCGAGCAGTGTCATCACGATTGTCACGAATGGGAACGACAGCTTGCGCTCGAGCGCCACGAGCTGGGCGCTCACGTCGAATCCGCTCGCGCGTAGCCCTACCGTGTACGCGCGTAGCTGCGAATAGCTCATGAACCGTTCATCGGGCTGTTGGGTGTCGAAGTAGGCGGCTGGTTCGAGGCGGGTCTTGGACTCGGTGAACGGGGTGAACGTGCGCGTTTCACCCCCGGGCATGAGCTCACGCATCCATCCACGTTCAAGCGTCCACAGGTCGCTCGCGTCCGTTTGCTGCGTGCCTCCAAAGGTCGCCAGCTCGGCATACGTCCGTCGGCGCAGCATCCGCATACCGTCACTGAACTCATAGACCGACAGCCCGCTGAGTCGTCTGGTACGCGCGTCGTAGTAGTCGTAATGGTAGATCTCACCCCGAGTGCCGGCGACCCACTGCCGATAAAGCACGTCGAACGTTTCAGGCGAGCCGCCCCGAATCACGTGCCGGATCGCTTCGGCCCGTCGATTCGACGGTCCAAGGATGCTTTCGTCGAGGAACCAGAGAACGCCACCGGCGACGATCGCTCCAGCGATCATCGGCAGCGCGACGCGGTACAAGCTGATGCCGCATGCCTTCATCACCACGAGCTCGCTGTTTTTCGTGAGAAGGCCGACGGTGACGAGCGACGCCAGTAACACCGACAAGGGCAGGATGTAATAGATGTACTGCGGCGTCGCGAACCAGAAATACGACCACAGCATCTCCCACGTCGCCTGGCCGCGAAACACCTTGTCCGATAGGTCCAGGAACGTCGAAATGTAGAAGATGCCGGCCAGGGCTGCGGCTGCAAGCGCCGCGACTCGTCCATATAGCGTGGCGACGTAGCGATCGAGAACGCCGACCATCGGCAGCCTGAGCGGTGGAATCGCGACCGAGCGGAGGCGGGGAAGTGCGGGAAGACGCAGCGGGCGATCGAACCCGCGATCACGCCAGAGGAACAGCAGCCCTCCCATGACGCCGAGCACGATGTTTGGCGCCCACGCGCCAAGCCACGGGGGGACGATGTGCCCGCGCACGACAGCCTGACCAAACCAGAGCAGGACGTAATAAATGAAAATCACCGCGAGACCGATCACGAAGCTCGCGAGCTTGCCGTCGCGCCGGTTGCTGGCGCCGAGCGCGAGGCCGATGAGGCCGAATACCAGGCAGGCAAACGGAATCGAGAACTTCTTCTGGATTTCGAAGAACTCGGCGTGCGGGTAAATCCCCTGCTTCTCGAGCTCCGCGGCGCGCGCCTCGAGTTGTGGGATCGACATTTCCCGCGCGCCGAGCGGTGGCCCGGCGCGCGGGAATACCGTCTCCGGGTTCAGGCTGAGCAGGAGCCGCTCGAAGCGGAAAACTTCATATTCGCCGGCGTTCTCCGCCTTGTGGCGCGCGCCGTCTTCCAGCACCATCTCAACCGTCCGCTGCTGTCGATCGATGACCACGCGTCCGCGTCGTGCCAGGAACGCCGCGGGGGCCTGCGGCGAACGATTGTCGACCATGAACACATCGGTCCAGCCACCGCCTGAAGGCGACACTTCGCGCACGTACAGCACGACGTCTGGAAAGTCCTCGAAGAAGACGCGAGGACGTACCTCGCCCTCGGCTCGTTCCGCGACGATGCCGAACGTGATCTCGCGGAAGCGCTGGTTTGCATCCGGCACTGCCACGAGAAGGATGTAGGAAGTCGCGATCCAGGCGAGCACCGACAAGAGGGCGACTGGGCGCATCAAACGCAACAGGCTGACGCCGCACGCCTGGAGGGCAACAAACTCGCGATCCGCTGAGAGGCGCCCGAACGCAACGAGCAACCCCAGCAGCAGCGACATCGGGATCGTCAAAGCGAGCGCAGACGGCAGCAGCGTCGCCATCACCCGCAACACGACCGGCGCGGACACTCCCTTGGAAATGAAGCTTTCCGCGTACTCGATCAGGAACGGAATGATTAACATGAACGTGAAGACCAGCAGGCCGATGACGAGCGGCCCGAGGACTTCACGAATCACGTAGCGATCAACGATGCGCATTCGCCGCACTCCATTATGACCCGCGTTGCACTGCTCTGGCACATGCATCAGCCGTTCTATCAGGACCTCCTGACGGGTGAGCATGTTCTGCCCTGGGTCCGTCTGCACGCGCTGAAGGACTACTGGGGCATGGTGGCGCTGCTGCGCGAGTTCCCCACGGTGAAAGTCACGTTCAATCTCGTTCCCTCTCTGCTCGTCCAGGTGGAAGCGTTCGCGAGGGAAGAGGCCCACGATCGGCACCTTGACCTGGGGATGAAGCAGGCGGCAGATCTGACCGACGAAGAGCGCGGGTTTTGCGTCGAGAACTTCTTCCATGCGCAGCGGCCGCGCATGATCGATCCGTATCCGCGGTATCGCGAGCTGCTGGAGCGGCGTGGCGAAGCCGGTGGCCCGAGAGCACGGGCGCAGGCGTCTCACTTCACGGTTCAAGACATCCGCGACCTGCAGGTCTGGCACAAGCTCGTATGGATCGACCAGTCCTACCACGACCACGATCCGCGCATCCGCGTGCTGCTCGCCAAGGAGCGCGGATACACGGAAGAGGACAAGCACACGCTGCGTCAGGTGGAGCTCGAGCTCATTCGAAATGTGATCCCGGAATACAAGGCAGCCGCCGCCCGTGGCCAGGTCGAGTTGTCCACGTCGCCGTTCTACCATCCGATTCTGCCGCTACTCTGCGACACCGACGTGTACCTGCGGACACACCCGCATTCGCGGATGCCGCGCGAGCGATTCCGGCATCCCGAGGACGCCGCCGAGCAGCTCGCTCGTGCGGTCGGCGTGCACGAGCGATTCTTCGGTCACCGGCCGCGAGGGCTCTGGCCGTCGGAGGGATCGGTGTCCGATGAAATGGTGCCGCTCGTCACCGACCTAGGCTTCAAATGGATGGCCACCGACGAGGTGATCCTGGCACGCTCGCTCGGACTGTCGTTCGGCCGCACGGGCGATGGTCACATCGATCAGCCTGAACGGCTGTATCAGCCGTACTCCATCGTGACGGGCCGGCACAAGGTTGCGTGCGGCTTCCGCGACCATGCGTTGTCCGACCTGATCGGCTTCAGCTACGCGTCGTGGTCAGCTGACGGCGCCGCGGACGATTTCGTATACCGCCTGGTAACGGCGGGCCGTCGATATAGCGCCCGTGCGGGCGGGGGAGAGGGGACCGTTTTCATCATTCTGGACGGTGAGAACGCGTGGGAGCACTACGACCGGCAGGGCCGGCCCTTTCTACGCGCTCTGTACAGCCGGCTCACCTCTCATCCGGAAATCAAGACGTTGACAATGGCGGAGGCATGCGCAGCACCGTTCAGCACGCTGACGTCGATGCATCCCGGGTCGTGGATCAACGGCGACTTTTACATCTGGATCGGTCATCCGGATGACCACCGGGCTTGGAGTCAGCTGGCAGAGGCACGGCGGGCGCTCGAGCGGGCGCAAGGCACGGCTCCCGCCTCCGCACTCGCGCGCGCTCGCGAGGAAATGTTGATTGCCGAAGGAAGCGACTGGTTCTGGTGGTACGGCGACGACCACTCGTCGGAGCACGATCCGGAGTTCGACGATCTGTTCCGCCGGCACGTCAGAAACGTCTACCGTGCGCTCGAGCAGCCGGTTCCCGAGGAGCTGTTCCTGACGAACATCACGACGCAGTCCCTGGTGATTGACGTGCAGGTGCCCACCGGCTTGGTCGAACCGACCATCGATGGCGAGGTGACGAGCTATTTCGAATGGATGGGCGCAGGACGGGTTGAGACCGCCGGGGCGACGACGATGCACAAGTCCGGAAGCGAACCGAGCGTCATGGAGCTCGTCGAATTCGGCTTCACGCTCGATCGGCTTTTCATCCGTCTCGAAGGGCCGCGAGCGTTCCACGAGGTCCTGCAGTCAGGAGTCGAGGTGCGCGTTCGGTTCTTAAAGCCAGTAGCCCTCCAGGTCGCGGTGCGGCTTGATCTGGCCGCTGGGCGCGGCCGCCTTCGCACGCGACTCGAGTTGCGGGGTGACGCCGGCTGGCAACCCGAAGCGTGCGATGGTCTGGAAGCGGCGGCCGGACGGATTCTCGAGCTACAGATTCCGTTTCGATGTCTTCGTGCCGAGGCGCGGGCGCGTGTCGCGTTTCTCGTGACGGTGGCCCGTGGAGGCGCGGAAGAGGAGCATCACCCGAGGCAGGGACCTATCGAATTCGAAGTGCCGGACGGGAGCTTTGCGGTTCGGAGCTGGACGGCGTGAGCGTCGCGTTAGTTAACATAACGTATATTATGCGACGTTCTCGAAATGCGCTAGAAATCGCCCTCTCGCGGGCGCACTCCGGCTCCTGCTAGCCGCCTGAACCGCCCTCGGCGGCCTTCCTTACCCAGCCGAACTCAATTTTCTATCTGGCGGATTTCAACTCGCGGATGATGTTTTCGAGCGCCTCGATGATCTCCGACTTATCGACCTTGCTCTTCGCGAAGCTCATTCGAAGACGGAACGTCTTGGTGGGCGCCCGGAACGCAAACACGAACGGGCGCGGCCGCGCCGCCCGGGCCCTGGCCGTTTCGCTCCGCGCATCCTGACGTGTGACGGCGCCCTGCGCCGCCATTCGCTCGACAAGCGCCAGCATCTTCTGCGGCGTCGCCTGTCGGACGATCTGCAGCAGCGTCGAGCGCGAGGTGATGTCGGCCAGCCGACATAGATTGCGGACCTCGTCGGGCATGTTGTTCAGCGCGAGCGCCTCTGTGATCGAGGTGCGCGACTTTCCGAGCTTCCGCGCCATGTCTTCGTGTGTGTAGTGGCACCGGTGTGCGAGCTGCTGCAGCGCTTCGGACTCTTCGAACGCCGTCAGATCCTTCCGCTGCAGGTTTTCGATCAGGGCCAGCTCGAGCACTTCCGCATCGCTCGCCATTCGCTCGATGACCGGCAGCTCCCGGAGTCCTGCCTGCACCGCGGCGTGATAGCGACGTTCTCCAGCAATGATCTGTAACCGCGGCCCGCGTTGGCGGACAATCAGCGGTTCGATCACACCCTTTTCCGTGATGGACGCGATCAACTCCGCCAGATCCCCCATGACCTGTCGCGGCTGATCCGGGTTGGGGTCGAGCAGGTCGATCGGCACCATGCGCCCCACTGGCGTCCCGGCGGACGCCGCCAGCGCCTCCACATAGTGCTCGTCGTGCCGCATCCGCAACGTGTTAGGTAGTCCGCGTTTCGACACGTTCCATGACCTCCTCGCACAGGCTGTAGTAATCGGTCGCGCCCACCGAGTCCGGCGCGAAGGTGAAAATCGATTCCTTGTACGCCGGGCTCTCCTCCAGACGCACACTCTTGGTGATGACGGTCTTGAACACCTTCCGGCCGAACACCTTCTGAATCTCCTTGCGGATATCGCGCGCCAGCGCCGTCCGCTTGTCGTGCATGGTGATGACGACTCCCAGGATGCGGAGCGCCGGGTTCGGTCGCTGTCGGACTTTCTCGATCGTCTCGAGCAGATCGTCAGTCCCTTCGAGCGCGAAGTACGACGACTGAATCGGAATCAGCAGGTGCGTCGCAGCGACGAGCGCGTTCACCGTGAGCAGACCGAGGGCGGGCGGGCAATCGATGACGATGTGCTTGTACGCGCCGTTGAGTTGCGCGATCTTGTCCTTGAGCTTGAAGTGCGCGTCGAGCTCCCCCACCAGCCGCGCTTCCAGCTTTGCCATGCTGATTCGGCTCGGCGCGACGAACAGATTGGGGAGCGTCGTCGGCTGCACCACCTCAGCCAGCAGACACGCAGGGTCGGTGATGGCGTCGTAGGTGCTGCGCTTGATCGCGCCGGCGTCGAGGAAGGAGATGCTGCTGTTGGCCTGTGGGTCGAGATCGATGAGCAGCGTCTTGGCGCCTCGCATTGCCATGGCGGCGGCAAGGTTCACGGCTGTCGTGGTCTTGCCCACGCCACCCTTTTGATTGGCGATGGCGACAATCATGTCCTGAACGTGTATGTATATGTTGTGGAGGGGCGACGCGCCCATTCTAGGAATAGTGTTCAGACACGTCAATGACAAACGAGCAGTTTTCGGTCGCCGGACGTGAAATAGGTCTCGTGCCCTGCGCTGGCTTTCGTAGTCGGTGGTTGGTCGTTGGTCGTCAGCGCCGAACGCAGAGCGCACGCTTCGCGTGGGCGATCGTTGGCGTCAGCGAATCACGGCAGGTTGAAACCTGCACTCGGCCAAGCGATCGTGTAAGCGTCCGCGACTGAGGACTGCGGTTTGCGGATTATTGCGTGAGACGGTCGCGGTGCAGACTGAAGCCTGCGGTTCTACGAACGCGTGGCGTGAGACAGAAGCGAGGAGCTCACCGCATTGTCGGCCGGCCGACAACGACTCGGTTGCCAACTGCCAACCACTCACATCTTGTACTTCCCGAGCTCCTCGGGGTCGAGACTCTCGAGCCACTTCTGCAGCTGATCGCTGTCGGCCCGCTCCGACGCGAAGTCCACCGTCTTCGCGTTGTCGATGACCGTTTCCTCGACCAGAATCGGCGATCGCGTCCGCAGCGCCAGCGCGATGGCATCGCTTGGGCGTGCGTCGATGACCACGCGCTCCCCACGAACGGTGAGATGGATGATGGCGTAGAACGTGTTGTCCTTGAGGTCCGACACGACGACGCGATCGACGCTTCCCTCGAGATCGGTAATGACGTTGCGCAGCAGGTCGTGTGTCATCGGCCGAGGCGTGGCGATGTTTTCCATCTGAAGCGCGATCGCGTTGGCCTCGAAGATCCCCACCCAGATCGGCAGCACCCGCTCGCCCACCTTGTCCTTCAGGATCACGATCGGCATATTCGTGATGGGGTCTACCATCAGCCCCTTGATGGTCATCTCAATCAGCATTGCGGCCTCGCCTGCCCTGAAAGCCTATCCGGGTTCGTGAGAGTACGCAAAAGCCGCGCCCCGGACTCCGGCGCCACTTCCCCCCATACGCTGTTCGGACCGGCACGGCGCACGGTCACGTCCACGACACATCCGAGCCAATCCGCGGGACTCCCGTCAGGGATGGGAAAGTTCACCACGGTATTGCCGCCGGTTCGTCCGGAGATTTCGCCGTCGCGCCGGCGACTCGTCGAATCGACAAGCACCGACACGACTCGGCCGACGGTCTGCTCGTGTATTTCGGTCTGGATTTCGCGCTGCAACTGCTGCAGCGCCACGATGCGCTCCGTCTTCTCCGCCTCGCTCACGTCATTGGGCATCCGCCGCGATGCAAGCGTATTCGGCCGCTCGGAGTACTTGAACGAAAACATGCTGTGGTACCTCACCGCCTCTACCAGCGAGAGCGTCTGCTCGAAGTCCGCAGCGGTTTCGCCAGGGAAGCCAACAATCATATCGGTCGATAGTGCCACCTCCGGAATGACGTCGCGGATTCGACCGACCAGTTCGAGGTACTCCTCCCGGGTATGCCGACGTCGCATTGCGCCGAGGACCCGCGTGGACCCCGACTGCACCGGCAGATGCAGATGCTTGCAGACCTTTGGGAGGTCCCGGACCATCGTGATGAGCCGCTCGCTCGTGTGTCGGGGATGGGGACTCGCAAATCGAATCCGCTCGACGCCCGGCACTTCGTGCACCTCAGCGAGAAGCTGCGCGAAGTCGCATGCCGGGTCGTCCGGAGCCTGGTAGTGATTCACGATCTGGCCGAGCAACTGGACCTCGCGACGTCCGTGCTCGACGGCGTGCCGCACTTCCGCAAGGATGTCCGCCTTTGCCCGCATCCGTTCGTGTCCGCGCGTGTACGGAACGACACAGAACGCGCAGTAGTCGTTGCACCCTTCGATGATCGTGACGTACACCTTTACCGGGTCGGCACGTCTGGTGATCCCCAACGGAAAGCTGACATCGTCCATGGGGCTGATATCGACTTCTGCAAACGAAGACGACGCCGCCTGGTCGACGAGAACGGGCAGCATCTTCAACCGCTGCGTACCCACCACAACATCGATGACATGACCGTTCGTGGACTTGAGCAGCCGAGCTCCCTCCTGCTGCGCAACGCATCCGGCAACCGCGACGATCGGGCGATGTCCCACCTCGTCGGCGAGCACACGGAGCTCACCGAGACGCGTGTACAGCTTCTCCTCCGCGCGCTCGCGGACGCTGCACGTATTGATCACGACGACGTCTGCCTCGCGTTCGTCGTCGGTAGGCTCGTAGCCCGCTTGGTCCAGAAGGCCGGCCATGCGCTCGGAATCGTGGACGTTCATCTGACAGCCGAATGTCTCGATCAGATATTTCTTGGCCATAACTAGCTGGCGCTGGACTTTCGCTTTCGCCCCGCCGGACTTTCGCTTTCGCCTCTTGTCCTGCCGGCGAGCAGTTCACGGGCCGTAGCACGCACGTGATCGGTGACCACAGTCCCGCCAATCATCCGCGCTATCTCGTCCACCCGGGCCGCTTCGCTCAGACGATCGACCGACGTAAGGGTTCGACCGCCACGTACATTCTTCTCGATCCGGAAGTGCGTCGTCGCCTGCGCCGAGATCTGCGGCAGGTGCGTGATGCATAACACCTGAAACCGCTCCCCGAGCGCGCGCAGCCGCATTCCTACGACGTCGGCGACACGTCCGCCAATACCGGCATCGACTTCATCGAATATAAGTGTCTTTCCAGGCTCGTTGCCTGCCGCCATCGTCTTCAGCGCCAGCATCACACGCGACAACTCGCCGCCGGACACAATCCGCGCGAGCGGCCGGAGCTCCTCGCCGGGATTGGGCGATACGAAGAACTCGCTCCTGTCGATGCCGCTCTCGCCCCATTCCTCCGCACCAAGTTCGGCCGCGTTGAACCGAACCTCGAATCGCGTACGGGTCATGGCGAGGTCCGCAAGCAACCCCTCCACCGTCCGCGCGAATTGCCGTGCGGCCTCACGCCTCAACCGCGAAAGCTCCCGGGCCGCTTTCAGGTACCGATCGCTGGCCACATTCAGGGCCTTCTGCAAATCCTCGGCGCGCTCCCCCGCTCCCGTCAGCAGCTCCTGCTCGCGCGCCAGATTGTGGCCGCGCTCGATGACATCGCCCAGTGTCGGACCGTACTTGCGCTTGAGCCGCTCCAGCAGTGCAAGACGATCCTCGACCTCCTGGAGCCGGGCAGGCGAAGCGTCCACGCTGTCGGCATAGCTCCGCAAGAAGAACGCGAGGTCTTCCAGTTGGCCTTTGATGCCGTCTCGCGCCTCGACGTAGGACCCGAATTGCGCGTCGATTGCAGCGAGCTCGCCTACGCGCTTCCATACGGCGCCCAGCGACGCGAGCGCCGAGCCGTCGCTTTCGTACAAGGCGGCGTAACTCTCTGCGCAGAGCCGCTGAACCCGTTCGGCACTTGCCAGGACCTGGCGTGTGGCTGCAAGACTTTCATCCTCGGCGTCTCGCGGGGCCGCTTTCCGGATCTCCCCGAGCTGAAATGTGATCAGGTCCAGGCGCGCAGCTTTCTCGCGGCTGTCCATGCGGGAGCGCTCGAGCTGTTCGCGAAGCGTCCGTACGCCGGCCCAGGAGTCCGCGACCTGCGTTGTCAGCTCCGTCAGGCCGGCGTGCTCGTCGAGCACCGACAGATGGGTCAAGGGATCGAGCAGCGCCTGGTGTTCGTGCTGGCCGTGCAACTCGACGAGCTTCGCGGAGAGTTCGCGGAGAGCGGCGGCGGTCGCGAGCGCTCCACCGATGAACGATCGGCTTCGGCCCTGGCTCGTCAGCTCGCGCCGGACAACGGTTTCCTTGTCGTCGTGCTCGAAGATCGCTTCAATGACGGCGTGCGCTTCGCCGGTGCGCACCAGATCGGCTGACGACCGCGCGCCGAGCAACAGGCCGACCGCCTCGACGACGATGGACTTTCCCGCCCCCGTCTCGCCGGTGAGGACGTTGAAGCCAGGCTCGAACTCAACTTCTACGGCCTCGATCACCGCAAGATTGCGGATCCGGAGAAAACGGAGCATGCGCGCGGAACCCCTATCGTATCATATATTTGACAGCATTCCTGGCGCGTGCTAGGCTGGGTTTTCCTGCGCCTTCCCAGCGGCGCGCATCCGATGTTCCGGAGGCTTCGTTGCGCACGCTTGGCTCCCTTCTGTTCGCGCTGCAAGTGCAGGGCGACGGAGTTCCTTTAACCGGGAGCGGCGATCTTGTCAGGCTAATCGCCGATACGACACCGCTCAATCAGGCGGTGCTGATCATCCTGGTTCTGTTCTCGGTCGCGTCCTGGGCGATCATCCTCCAGAAATTCTGGTCGTTCCGGCGCGCGCATCGCGACACGACTCGTTTTCTGGACGTGTTCCGCCGCAGCAGCAAGTTCTCGGAGGTGCAGGCGGTCTGTCCCTCGCTGCCCGCCACGCCGCTCGTCGGCGTGTTTCAAGCCGGCTACGCCGAAATGAACGCGCAGTTCCGCGCCGGGAGTAACTCGCCGCCGGCGTCCAACCCGTCCAATCCTCCATCCGCTCCGGCGCGTCCAACACTGAAGAGCCTCGACGGCGTCGATCGCGCGCTCATCCGCGCGGCAACCAATGAGGTGAGCAAGCTCGAGCGGCGTATGACGTTTCTGGCAACCACCGCGGGCGTTACGCCGTTCATCGGGCTGTTCGGCACCGTCGTTGGAATCATGATTGCGTTCCAGCGGATTGGAGCCACCGGCTCAACCAATCTGGCGATCGTGGCGCCTGGCATCAGCGAGGCGCTGATAGCAACAGCCGCCGGGCTCTTCGCGGCGATTCCGGCACTCGTGTTCTACAACCACTTCACGCACCGCGTGAAGGAATTTTCGGCAACCATGGACGACTTCGCGCTCGAATTCCTGAACATCGCCGAGCGCAATTTCACGTAAGGGGATCCATGCCGAAGGTCATGGCATCGGCGCCGAACGCCGGTGGTCGTCATCAGCGAGGCCGGCGGATTGCGCCTACGCTTTCGGAAATCAACGTCGTTCCACTCGTCGACGTCATGCTCGTGCTGCTCATCATCTTCATGGTGGCAGCGCCAATGCTTCAGCGCGGCGTCGAGGTGAACCTCCCCGTCGCAAGCCGCTCGCAGGAGATTGCCAGCAATCGGCTGTTTGTCGACCTCCCCGCTACGTACCGTGAGGATCGGCGGGTTTTCATCGATAAAGAAGCTGTGCGCCTCGATTTCCTTGCAGAACGGGTGCGCCAGATGATGTTGACGCGTACGGACAAGCTCGTTTACTTGCGCGGTGATGGCGCGGTGAGTCTCCAGGAACTGATGGAGGTCTTCGATCGACTCAAGGAAGCGGGTGTGCAGAATGTCGGCATCGTCTCGAAACTACCAGGTGAGCCATGAATGGGCTTGTGACCTTCCACTTTTGATTCGATGACCGAAGTCACGGACGTCATCGTCGCGCGCGATCAACTGCCCGATCCGGAGCCGTTCCGGACGATGATCGTCTGGTCGATGGCGGCGCATCTTGCGGCACTGGTGCTCCTGCTGTTCGGTCCCTTCGACTGGCGCATGGCGGCAGATCAAACGCCGCGCACGGTGATGACGATCAGTTTGGCGGGGGCGCCCGGACCGCGCGCGGGAGGCATGACCCCTACGGGTGGCAGGGAGATTCCCGAACCGACACCCGCCCCACCCCGACCGACCCCTCCCCCGCCCAAGCCCCGTGAAGAGGTCGCACCGGCACGACCTGTGCGACGCCCACCTCCACCACCGAAACCGTCTTCAGAAGAGCCGCCTCAGCCGGGCGTCACGCGGACGGAAACGGGTGCCCGCGGACAGGGTTTCGGTCTGGCGACGGGAGGTGCCGGCGGCAGTGGCGTGCAGCTCGACGTCAGCAACTTCTGCTGTCCGGAGTACATCGAACAGATGGTGACGTTGATCCAGCGGAACTGGCAGGCCAATCAAGGGGTGCGCGGGACGACATTGATGAAGTTCACCATCACCCGCGCCGGATCGATTCAAGGTGTCATGGTGGAACGACCAAGCGGCTTTCTGGCGCTGGATCTCGCAGCCGAACGTGCGTTGCTGACAACGCGATTGCCGGAGCTGCCGGTCCAGTTTCCGAACCCGACGCTGACCGTGCACATTACTTTCGAGTATCAGAGGTGAACGTGAAGAAACTTCGCCGCGGAAGCCTGAAGGCTTCCGCCTACCTCGCCCTCATCCCCGTCGTTCTCTCGGTCTTCGCGATCGTCGCAGCGGCTTCGGTGGTTGCTGTCGGCGCTTTTCGAATGGCCCGGTCCGTCGTATCCGGAGACGCCCAGGTCTCAGGTGCGCCGAGCCAGGCAGCCGGCGGCCAGGCCTCCGGGCAGACTCCCGATCAGCAACCTCCGGCGCCTGCCCCACAGCAGCCGTCTGAGGTCGCGGTCGTGATCAGCGGCGATCCCGGTACGCCGCCTCGGTATGCGATCCCGGATTTCGTGGCGCTCAACCCGGAGGCCGCAGAGGCGGCCAAGACCGTCGCGCAGGTGCTGTGGGACGACTTCACGTTCGAACGGGAGTTCTACCTGATTCCGCGCGACACGTACGCGAGCATCCCGGTCGCGCGATCGCCGGATCAGATTGCTTTCAGTGCGTGGAATGAGCTGGGCGCCGATGCGGTCCTGTTCGGAACCGTGCGAAAAACCGGCGATACGGTGCGCGTGGAGATTCGGCTGTTCAACGTCAGGACGAGACAGTCGGTATTCGGGAAGGAGTACACGGGCACCGACAGCAATCCCCGGCTCTACGCACACACCATCGCCGACGAAATCCACCAGCAGCAGCGCGCGTTGCGCGGTGTCGCCCGAACCAAGCTCGCGTTCTCTTCCGATCGCAACCGGGAGCGCGTGGCCGGCTCCGTCGAGAACCGAGACGTCAAGGAAATTTACATCGCGGATTACGACGGCGCGAACACGCGACGCATAACCACGAATCGCCAACTCAACCTCACGCCCGTGTGGGCACCCGACGCCCGCTCGATTGCGTATACGTCGTACCGGCGCGGATATCCTGACTTGTTCATCGCAATGATCTATCAGGGACTGCAGCAGGAGCCGACCAAAGGTGGCACGCAGAATTGGCTTCCGATGTTCTCCCCCGACGGTACGCGCATCGTGTTCACCTCGAGCCGCGAGGGCAACCCCGAGCTGTACATCATCAACAGGGACGGGTCGGGACTTCGCCGGCTGACGAACCATCCGGCCATCGACACGACGCCGACCTGGTCTCCGACGGGGACGCAAATCGCATTTACGTCAGACCGGGCGGGACAACCGCAGATCTACATCGTGGGCGCCGACGGCTTGAACCTGCGACGGCTCACCACGGCCGAGTCGTACGCCGACCGCCCGACGTGGTCGCCGGCGCCGTTCAACGAGATTGCGTTTGCCGCGCGCACCGGTCCGGGCTACGACATCAAGATTTACGACCTTGCCACCGGCATGACGCGTCAGATCACCTTCGGTGAAGGCAGCAACGAAAGTCCTGCGTACGCGCCAAACGGCCGGCATCTGGCATTTACATCGACGCGCACCGGGCGCACGAATGTGTTCACGATCGGCCGCGATGGTCGCGGCGTTCGCCAGGTCACACGAGACGGCAACAACTTCACACCCTCATGGTCCAACTGACATCTATGCGCGCCTACCTTGTTCTCGTGATTGCGATATCGCTGACTGTCGCCGGCTGCTCCCGGCGTCGGCCGCCCGTTGCACAGCCTGCGCCTCCGCCGGCGACGGCGGGCCCACCCGCCACGACGGCCGCTCCCCCGCCGCCACCGGTGCGTGTCGAAGAGGCGCTGCCGGTCCCGGCGGAGCCGGTCGCCGAAGACTCGATAGGCGGACGCTCGCTCGACGAGCTCAATCGCAATTCACCGTTCAAGCCGGTGTTTTTCGAGTTGGACAGCGCCGAGCTCGATGATCCCGGACGGGCCATCGTCGCCGGCAATGCCGAGCTGCTCAAGAAGTACTCCGCGTGGGTCATCACCGTTGAAGGACACGCCGACGAGCGCGGCACGGCCGAATACAATCTCGCGCTCGGAGAACGGCGCGCTGTCGCGGTCAAGACGTATCTCCTTTCGCTCGGGGTGGCGCCGGATCGCGTTCGAACCGTCAGCTACGGCAAGGAGTTTCCCTTCGATCCCGGTCACAACGAAGCGGCCTGGTCGAAGAATCGACGCGCCCACTTTGTGATCACATCGAAGTAACATTGGGCGGTTGTCGCCTTCGCCGTGGCGAGCTCAGCCGATACAGGTGGAAGCGATTACCACGTCCGAGGATCCACATGACGAAGAGAATTGCGCTCGCGCTCCCGGCTGTCCTGCTGTACGTCGCGTCACCGGCTGCTGCCCAGAATCGCGAGCATCAGCAGATGGCGGCGGAGTTGCGCATGCTGCAGGAGCAGACGCAGCAGCTCGCGATCACGCTTGCGGCCGTGAACCAGGCGCTCGCCGAGTCAGTGAAGCTCCTCAACGCGCGCATGGACGAAGACGCCAATGCACTACGGAAAGGCTTCGCGGACCAGAAACTGCTGATCGACAACATGGCGACCGACGTGAGCAGGATTCGCGAGCGCTCGAACGATACCAACGTGCGGATCGGATCGCTGCAGGAGGAGCTCGAGGCTCTGCGCACGACCGTCCAGGCGCTGCAACAGACGGCCGTTGCGCCTCCGGCTCCGGCGCCAGTCGTCGACCCTCTCGCGCCCGCGGGTACCGCCACTTCGACGACCCCTGCGCCGCTCCCGCCTCCGGTTGCACCTCCATCCACAGCGGGACTCTCACCGACGCGCCTCTATGAGACAGCGCAGGCCGACTACTTCGCCGGACAATGGAGCAGTGCGATCAGCGGCTTCGAGGCATTCCTGCGCGCATTTCCCCGATCCGAGCAAGCCGATGACGCGCAGCTCTATATCGGCGAAACATATTTCGCGCAGAACCAGTGGTCGGAAGCAATTGCCGCGTACAATCAGCTCATCCAGTCCTACTCGGGCACGAATTCCGTGCCCGTCGGGTACTACAAACGCGGGCTCGCACAGGAACGCCTGGGCCAGATTGACGCGGCGCGGGCGTCGTGGGAAGCAGCCGCAAAGAGCTTCCCGGACAGCGATGCGGGACGGCTGGCAAAGCAGAATCTGGATCGCCTCGGTCGAGCCCAGCCGCGCTGACGGACCGCCGCAGGGCGGCCCGTGACCTGCGCTGTCCAACGCGGGCGTTAGGCTGGCGCAGGGAGACATCACGACATGGGAAGCGTCAACAAAGTGATATTGGTCGGCAACCTGGGGCGCGACGCCGAGTTGCGCTACACGCCCGGCGGCGCTGCGGTTGCCACGCTCAACCTCGCGACCACCGAGGTGTGGAACGACAAACAGGGCCAGCGCCAGGAAAAGACCGAATGGCACCGCATCGTGCTCTGGGGCAAGCAGGCTGAAAGCCTCCAGGAATATCTCGTCAAGGGCAAGCAGGTCTACGTCGAAGGTCGTCTCCAGACGCGCCAGTGGGACGACAAGGACGGCAACAAGCGCTACACAACTGAGATCAAGGCCGACCGCGTCACGCTGCTCGGCGGAGGTGGGCGCGGTGGCGGGATCGATCGCGGGCCCTCGCAGCCGGCGGGACCCGAAGATTCGCCGGTGGAACCGCTCACCGACGACGACATTCCCTTCTGAACGCTCCGGAGACCTGAAGGTCTCCGGCTACCTGGGTAGCCGGAAGCCTTTAGGCTTCCGGTCCTTTGTCCAGCCGTCCGTAGCGGTCCTCGATCCGCACGACGTCGTCGAGTTCCGGCGTCGACACTTCGAGCACATCGCAGTCCTCGATCGCCGTCATGCGATGGACGGTCTTGGGCGATCACGTGCACCACGTCGCCCGGCCGCATTTCCTCTTTCGTCAGCGCACCGTTGCGCTCGATTTCGAAGAGCATCCGGCCTGAATAGAGATAGATCGTTTCGTCTTTGACGTTGTGGTACTGAAGGCTCAATGCATGACCGGCCTTGATGTGCAGGACCTTGCCGACGTACCGCTCTGTTTTCGCCCAGTGGAGCTCATGCCCCCATGGCTTCTCGACGCGCGTCACTCCCATGGAAATGACCTTTCGAAATTGCAGATTTCAGATCGGACGATTGAAGACTGTTGACGATTGCCGATCGAGCGATTGTCCGATCGACATTCAACTCTTCAATCGATTATTCGTCATTCGGCAACAATCGGCACTCGACCGATCTGAAATCTGCAATACACCCCCTTCGATTTCACGAATCCCGATGCTGCACGCGAACCTTGATGTCCTTCATCCGCGCGAGCGACTTGCGCAGCGTTTCGGCAATCATCACCGACCGATGTCGCCCCCCCGTGCAGCCGATCGCGACCGTCAGGTAGCTCTTGCCCTCGTGCACATACTGCGGCAGCGCGAAAGTCAGAAACGACGTGAGACGATCGATGAACTCCCGCGTCGCCGGGCTGCGGCGCATGTAGCGCACCACAGCTGCGTCGCGACCGGTCAACCCGCGCAGCCGCTCCACGAAGTGCGGGTTGGGCAGGCACCTGACGTCGAATACGAGGTCGGCATCCATCGGCACGCCGTTCTTGTAGCCGAAGCTCACGAGATTGACCACCATCTCCGCCCGCGCGCGCCCATCGCGTGACAGCACCATGAACCTGTCGCGCAGCTCGTGCACGGTCATGTTGGAGGTATCGAGGATCAGGTCCGCCATGGATCGGATGCTATCGAGCCGGCGGCGCTCCTCGGCGATCCCCTCGCTCACCGATCGATCCGCAGCCAGGGGATGCGGCCGGCGGGTTTCGCTGAAGCGTCGAACCAACGTCGAATCGCTCGCTTCGAGGAAAATCAGCCTCGGATTGACACCGGGTTCGGCCTTGAGCTTGCGGTATACGCGAGGAAATTCCGCGAGGAAGCCTCGCTCGCGCACATCGACGACGATCGCGACTTTGCCAAGGCCGGTGTCCTCGCGTGACGAGAGGGCAGCAATCGTCGGGATCAGCTCGGTCGGGAGGTTGTCGATGCAGAAGTAGCCGAGATCTTCCAACGCGCGTATCGCCTGCGTCTTCCCCGAACCCGAAAGCCCGGTGAGGATCACGAACCGCCGCGTTCCACGCGACGTGCGGCGTCCGTTGGCGCGCGCAGCCGGCGCTGTCGTCACTGCCGTATTGTGCCTTACTGGGGCCTGAGCCCTGAGGCCTGCTTTATTCGGGCTCGATCAGACCCAGGTTGCCGTCGGGCCGACGAAAGAGCACGTTGACCGTGTCGGTCGAGGCGTTGCGGAAGACGAGGAATGCACCCTGATCCGCGCTGACCTCGAGCGCGGCTTCGTCGACCGCCATCGGCTTGACGGCATATCGGCGAGTTCGAATGATCCGAACCTCGCCGTCGCTTCCGATCGAAATCGCAGCAGCTCGTCTGGACCGCGGCTGTTCCGCTGCGACCGCTGGTGTGCCGGCCCGCGCCGTGGATACGACCTGGCGCCTCCGCTCGGTCCATCGGCTCTTGAGCTTCTGGACCTGGTGCTCGAGCTTCTCCGCGGCAGCTCCAAGCGCCGCGGCGAAATCACGCCCGGTCGCGGCTCCATGAAAGAAGTGCTCCCCGCGCGCGTGCAGGGTCATCTCCACCTGGTGCCGTGATTTCAGTCGTCCGATGACCACCTGCACGGACACGATGCCATCCTGGAGCATCCGTGCCATGCGCGCGAGCCGCCGTTCGACAGCCTTTCGGATTGCCGGGGTGATCGTTACGTGTCGTCCTGTCAGTTCGAGACGCATACAGTGGGGGGTGTGCCTAATAGAGAACCTTCCGCTGGTTCGATGTTGGAATCTTGAGCTCCTCGCGATACTTGGCAATCGTGCGGCGTGCCAGCTCCAGCCCTTCCCGCTGCAGGATGCTGACGATCTTCGAGTCGCTCAGCGGCTTCCGCGGATCTTCCTGCTCGATGATCTTGCGGATGCGCTGCTTGATCGTGACCGACGAGACCGCTTCGCCATATGCACTGCTGATGCCGCTGTGGAAGAAGTACTTCATCTCGAACACGCCTTGCGGCGTGTGCATGTACTTGTTCGTCACCACGCGGCTGACGGTCGACTCGTGCATGCCGATGTCGTTGGCGACGTCGCGCAACACGAGGGGGCGCAGATACTCGATTCCATGGTCGAGGAAGTCGCGCTGGAAGTTGATGATGCTGGTCGCAACCTTGTGAATCGTCTTCTGCCGCTGCTCAACCGACTTGATCAGCCAGAGCGCCGACCGGAACTTGTCTTTCACGTAGGCCCGCGTCTCGTCGCTGTTGTTCGCGCTCTTGTCCAGCAGCCGGCGGTACACGGGGCTGATACGCAGCTGGGGTAATCCTTCTTCGTTGAGCACCGCGACGTACTGGTCCTCCACCTTTACCACGTACACGTCGGGAATCACGTATTGCGACTGCGACGGGTTGTACCGGCTGCCGGGCTTCGGATCGAGATGACGGATCAGCTCGATGTGCTGCTTGAGATCGTCGATCGACATCGCGAGCTTTCGCGCCAGCTCCGGTATCTGGTGGTTCTGCAGCAGCCGCATGTGATCGGTGACGATTCTCTCGGCCGGCGTACCTGCCATACCGAGATGCCGGAGCTGCAGCAGCAGACATTCCTGCAGGTCGCGTGCGGCAACTCCAATCGGATCGAAGCCCTGCACGAGCTTCAGTGCTCCCTCGACCTGCTCGATGGGCCATGGCCCCATTGCCGCCAGCTCCTCGACGGTCGCAACCAGTTGTCCATCGTCATCGAGGTTGCCGATGATGGCTTCGCCGATCTCGCGCATCGCGGGATCGTCGGTCTGCATCGAGAGCTGCCACAGCAGATGATCGGCGAGCGACGTCGACGTCGAAAGCGTGTTTTCAATCGGCGGGAGCTCTTTGACTTCCGTCGGCGTGTGTGGCCGGTACCCGTCGTCGAGGTAGTCGCCGAAGAAATACTCGTAGTCTTGATCGTCCCAAGTGTCGGTCTTTTCCGCCGGCGGCTTTTCTTCTTGCTTTTCCTGGGCGGCGTCCACGGGCTGGAGCTCTTCCGTTGGCACCTCTTCGAGCAGCGGGTTTTCGACGATCTCCTGATTGAGGAGCTCCGACAGCTCGAGCGTCGACATCGGCAGCAGCTTGATCGCCTGCTGCAGTGACGGCGTCAGAATCAGCTTCTGGACGAGCTTGGTGTGTAACTTCTGCGAAATTGCCATGACGTCAGCCGGTCGCCTTCAGCCTCCTAGACACAGAAAGCCATATTAGACCATTTAGTCCAGCCGGAACTCGGTTCCGAGGTAAATCCGGCGTACATCCTCATCGGCCGCAAGCGACTCTGGCGTACCACTTCTAAAAATTGCACCGTCGTGCACGATATATGCCCGGTCCGTGATGCGCAAAGTTTCACGGACGTTATGGTCGGTCACGAGCACGCCGATTCGGCGCTCCTTGAGGTGGAAAATTATTTTCTGGATGTCAGTGACCGCAATCGGATCGATCCCGGCAAACGGTTCGTCGAGCAGCATGAAGCGGGGCGATACGACGAGCGCGCGCGTAATCTCGACGCGTCGCCGTTCTCCGCCCGACAGTGTATGGGCGGGCGATTTGGCCAGCGCGGTGAGACCCAGCTCTGCGAGAAGCTCCTGCAATCGCGCACGGCGGGAAGCGCGATCAACCCCGCGCGTTTCCAGGATCGCGAGAATATTCTGTTCGACGGAAAGGCCACGGAAAATCGACGGCTCCTGAGGCAGGTACCCGATCCCCTTGCGCGCGCGCACGTACATCGGGTCGTCGGTCACATCATCCCCATCGAGCACGACGCGTCCCGAGTCAGGTGCCGTGAGGCCGACGGTCATGTAGAACGTCGTCGTCTTGCCCGCTCCATTGGGTCCGAGCAGACCAACAACTTCACCCGACGCGACCTCCAGGCTCACGCCGCGAACGACCGTACGACCACCGTAAGATTTTGTGAGCTCGTGCGTGCGAAGGGTGGACATCAGCGCGCAGTCGGCTGAGGGCATGGGCCGCTGCGGCTCGACTGCGTGCGGACTTCCTCGTTCCCGTCGACAATGATGCGGTCGGCGGACTTGAAGAATGTGACGGTTCTGCCGCGAGTCTCGCGACACTCCTCCACGATTCGTACCGGAACGGTCGCAATACCGGTCATGACGTAGCGCTCGTCAGCAGCGTGATACGTCAGACGGTCGCCGGTAGCGACACGGCTGTCGAGACGCGCATTCACCTCCGTATATGCCTCGAGGCGCTCGAGACGTGACTCGGTAGCTGCAAGAACAAGCTCGACGCGTCGCGCGCGCAAATCGCCCTGTGGACCGCTCACCTGTGCTGGCACTGGCGGTGGCGGCACGGCGGGTGCGACGGGCGCTGCGCCACGTCCAGCGGCGGCTTGCGGCGCGGCGGGCGTAACCGGGCTTCCTCCACGTGCGGTCGGTGCGGGCGACGCCGGAGGTGCGACAGCGGGAACTCCGCGACCGGTCGATGCCGATGCGGCGGCTGCCGCAGCCGGTGTCGCTCCACGGCCCGGCAGCGGCATCTCGCCGATGTAGGTAATGCGCCGCTCCGCGTCGTCATAGCGAATCTCCAACGCGCGTCCGACGGACACACCGGTGTCGAGCACGATGTTCGACCTCGCTGCACCGGACGCAATGAAGTCGCCCCGCGTTCGATCCAAAGTCAGGCGGTCGCCACGAATGGCCGTTTCTCCCTGCCAGAGCGCGGCGGCGCCCGAATACACGGCCTTGCCGGCGGCATCCTGATAATCGAGACCATTTGCGTTGACGTTCACCGGATTACCTGGTTCGAGCAGGCTCGGCAGCCGTCCGTCAGACGCAGTTCCGGCTGCTGCCGGCGCTGCCGTTCGCGACGGCGTCGTTCGCGCCTGACGCAGCACCGTCTTGACAGTTCCGCTGGCCACCATTCGCAGATCGCCGAGCGTGACGGTGATCGATTCTGCTTCGACCTGAATGTCAGGGTTCGATACTCGCGGGGCTCCGCCGGAGTCGCTTCCCGACAGCCGGAGCGTGCCATTTACAGGGTCGTAATCGGCCTGGGCTCCCGACGCCTGTAGATCCCCTTCCTGAAAGTTCGCACGCCCACTGAACACCGCACTCGTAATCGCCTCGTCCGTCAGCGCTGCGCGCAGACTGGTAGAACGAGCCGTCCGGGGCGGACGATCACCGCGGCCTTCTTCGCCGTACTCGACGGCGTCATCGAACTGCGCGAGTGTCAGCCCCTTGCCGGGTTCACCAGACGCATTGAAGCCCCTCGCCTTTATGTTTCGCGCGGGCGCCTCGGTCGCGGCAGGCAGATCCACGCGCACGCCGTCCCGGCCGACAGCGCCGACCAGGGATGAATCGGGGGCGAACGCCAGGTCGAGCGATTCTCCAAGGAACTGGCGACCCGAGACGCCTTCCTGCTCGCCCTTCATCGCAACCGCGCCGCTCCCTCTCAGTGCGACCCGCTCGAGCGTCACCCCGTCTTCGGTGTAATCGAGATCGATGTCGCGTGCAGTCATCGAGTCGAACGCGCCACCGCCGGCGACGCGCGCGTCGCCGCGCAGCTCGATGAACGTAATCCGCTCCTCGTCTGCCGACAAACGCGCGATGCCGCGCTGCGCCTCGAGAACCTGCTCGCCGCGCAGCGCATGGACATTGCCATCGAGAGCAAGGTACTTGTCGCGGCGTGCGAGCGTGGCGGACGCCGAAGAAAACTCGGTTTGGATCCGGCCGCTCTGATCCGCGGATGCGACGCGGGCGTCTTCGGCGAGCGTCAGCACGTCGCCCGCATGGTTGTACGTCATGCGTTTGCCCGACCCGGACATTCCGCCTTTGAAAAACGTGACAGCTCCAGGCACCCTCACCGTCGAGTCGGACTTGCTGAACGTCGCGCGATCCGCGTTCACCGTAAAGCCGTCACTTGCCATCAACTTCACGTCACCGACAATCTCGAGCTCTTCCTCGTTTTCGCCGACCTGCCCTTCCCGCCCCGAGACCGTGAAGTCGCGGCCGCCTCGATTCCGCACCTTTATCGTGAGGCCGATGAACTTCGTCGTGTCGTCCTCGTAAGTGAGCTGCCGCTCGGCTTCGATGACGAACTCCTGCTTGGCTTCACGAAACTGTTGAAACGCGGCGCCCGCACTTTCGAGAATGGCCCGAGGGTCGAGCCTTGCCGGACGCTCCACAGGTGATGAGGCTTCTCGATCTCCGATCGCGGCGTACACCGCAATAGCGCAGGCGATCCCGAAGAGGCCCAGCCCCAGACGGGCGCGCTTCTGCCATCTGACCATCTAACTACACAGTGTCACATAAGTCACAGGGCAACGGGCACCTCTGTCATGCCTCGGGCGCTCGGAAATCGGCGACCGAGAGTTGCAGATACCGTTCGCCGTTCCATGTGTCCTGCTCCAGCGAATAGGCGAGATCGATCCCCGCACGATACTGCGAGACAAAGGCCTCGCGATCGGCCGCGCGCCACGCGATGCCGCGCATTACGCGACCGTCCTGCCGCAGCGCCATTTTCAGATGGCGATCTTTGACGAGACGCGGTCCATCCACCACTTCCACGCCGCTCGTGCGGAACACCGGGCACGAGTTGCCCGCACCAAACGGTGCCAGCGCGGACAGTTCCGACGCAACCTGCGGAGTAATCGATCGGAACGCCAGCGTGCCGTCGATCCAGAGACGCGGCCGCAGGTCGTCCGGCTGCAGGTACCGATCGGCGTACTCATTGATCCGTCCCCGCAGCTCCCGCACACGCGACGCCTCCAACGTGAGGCCGGCGGCCTGCCGATGGCCGCCGAACTTCGTCAGAACGTCCGAGCACGATTCGAGCGCCGAAAGCATGTCGAACGAAGGAATGCTGCGGCACGACCCGTGCGCCACCTCACCGTCGATCGAGAGCACGACCGCCGGCCGATTCAACGCGTCCACGAGCTTGGACGCGACAATCCCGATAACCCCGCGATGCCACCCTTCGCCTCCTACGACGATGACCGTGCGCGATCCCACGTCGAGATCCGTGTCGACGATCCGCCGCGCCTGCGCGACGATGTCGGCCTCCTCCTTCTGGCGGCGGAGGTTCTCTGCGTTCAGTTGATCAGCGAGCGCACGCGCCTCGTCGGCCATTGTTTCGTCCGCTGCCAGCAACAACCGCGCGGCAATGTCTGGCGTGCTCATGCGCCCGGCGGCGTTCACACGCGGGCCAATGACAAATCCGATGTGGTAGCTGTCGATCTCTTTGCCCGCCAGACCGCACGATTCGAGCAGGGCCCGCAGCCCAATCTTGTGAGGGCCCGTGGTGAGCATCGCGAGTCCGAGCTTCGCAATGACACGGTTCTCGCCGATCAGTGGGACGACGTCGGCGAGCGTTCCGATCGCGGCAATCTTGACGAACGCCGGCAGCCAGCCGGTGCGTCCCGCACGGTGACAGAGCGCCTGAACGAGCTTGAGCGCGACGCCGACGCCAGCGAGGTTCTTGTCCGGATACGTGCAATCGTGGCGCTTGGGATTGATGACGGCGAGCGCGGGTGGCAGCGCCGCATCTGGTTCGTGGTGATCGGTGATGATCAGGTCCAACCCGAGAGCCGCGGCGTGCCGTGCCGCTTCGTCGGCCCTGATTCCGCAATCCACGGAGATGGCCAGGCGCACGCCGTCGGCGTGCAGCCGTTCGAGAGCCGCCGGCTGTAACCCGTAGCCGTCGCGCAGGCGTTCGGGAATGTAGTGCACGACGTCGGCGCCGAGCAGTTCCAGTGCCCGGCGCAGAATCACCGTGGACGTGATCCCATCGACATCGTAATCGCCATGGATGGCGACTCGCTCGTGGCGAGCGATCGCCGTCAGGATGCGGTCCACAGCGGCCGCCATGTCGGCCAGTCGAAACGGATCGTGCAGATCGTCGAGTGAAGGGGAAAGGAAGCGCCTGGCGCCGTCGAGGTCTCCGAGTCCGCGAATGCACAACAATCGCGCCGTAACCGGCGAAACGCCCAGTTCGCGGGCGACGACGTCCGCGTGGGCTTCGTCGCACCGGCGGGCTTCCCAGATTCGCTCGGCTCTCATGATTCTTTAATGCCGATGTTCCCCATCACGCGAAACTTCCGATAGCGCGCTTCGAGACGATCCGCAGGGTTCATCGCCGACACCTCGCTCAACGCGCGCGACAGCGGTTCGTCGAGCAACCTCGCCGCCAAATCGTGATTCGTGTGGGCGCCGCCTGACGGCTCCCTGACGATCTGGTCGATGATGCCGAAGCGCAACAGATCGGGTGATGTCAGCTTCAGCGCCTGCGCCGCGTCGACCTTGCGATTCGAGTCACGCCACAGAATCGCAGCGCACCCCTCGGGCGGAATCACACTGTAGATGGCGAACTCGTGCATCAGGATCCGATCGCCGATTGCAATCCCGAGCGCCCCGCCGCTTCCGCCCTCCCCGTGGACGACGATGACGATCGGGGTGTCGAGTGCGGCCATCTCGCGCAGGTTGTAAGCGATCGCCTCGGAAATACCGCGCTCTTCCGATTCCATTCCCGGGTACGCGGCCGGCGTGTCGATGAACGCGATTACAGGGCGCTTGAACTTCTCCGCCAGCCTCATGGCGCGGAGCGCCTTGCGATAGCCTTCCGGCTTTGCATACCCGAAATTCCGGTAGACCTTCTGCTTTGTATCGCCGCCGCCACCCTTGTGATGGCCGACGATCAACACCGGGGAGTCCTTGTACCGCGCAAATCCGGCGACGATTGCATGATCGTCGGCGAATCGGCGGTCGCCGCTTATTTCAGTGAACTCGGTAAACAACCTCTGCACGTAATCCAGCAGCGTGGGGCGGTTGTTGTGCCGCGCCACCATGACTCGCTGCCACGGCGTCAGGCGTGTATAGATATCTGCCCGGAGCTCATCGAGGCGACGCTGCAAGCTGTCCAGTGCCTGCTGTCGCTCACGCGTCCGCGGCTGCGTCGACAGCGCGTCGATCTCCTTCAGGAGGGGGCTGAGCGGTTCCTCGAACTCCAGCAGGTCGGCCGGCATACACCGTTACGAGCTTATCCCTCTGTTCTGATCCCGTGGCCCGTTGAAATTGTCGGCGATGGGCATGACAGAGCAGGTCACCGGAGACTTACGGAACCGGCCCCGCAGATCCTTTCGACGTCCGCCACCAGGCGCTCGGAAGGTCGAACACGGACTTGTGCGTGGACGTCAATGGTCACGCGCAGGTGGCGATCGGGATCACGCAGCTCGATTGCGACGCGACGGTCGCCTTTGTGCTGCATCAGCACGTCCCAGAGCTGCATGAACGTATCCCTGTCGTGCTGGGGCGCCGAAAGGGTGATGGCGACGGACGAGGCCAGCCGCTCGGTGATGACCTCGATGGGAGCAATCTCGGAGGCGAGGACGCGCGCTGCCTCGTCGTCGCGCTCACAGCGACCCTTTACGAGCACCATCCGACCCTCCTCAGCGAGATGGCCGTGCTGCCTGAAGGCATCGGGGAAGACCACCACTTCGATACTTCCCTGCGCGTCGTCAAGCGTCAGCACGCACATGCGATCTCCCTTGCGCGTCTTCAGGGGACGCACGGCCGATACGATACCGCCGAATGTGATGTCTTCCCCCACGCGCTGGCCATTTCCGTTGGCAGGCGTCGTCACCCCGTGGCCGGCGCCGTTCGTACCATTCACACCTGTCGGTCCTGCTTCCTCCGCATCGGCATCTCTTCTGACCGCCAGCTCCGCCGTGGACTTCGCACCGTATTCGCGGAGGGCCTGCGCATAGCGGTCGGTCGGATGCCCGCTCCAGTACAGGCCAAGGGCCTCCTTTTCATACTGCAACTGCTCGATTTCGGTCCAGGCTGGGACGCCTGGAAGAGACGTGCCCTGACCAGAGCCGGAGCTCCCGTCGTCTTCGCGGCCAAAGAGCTGCGTCTGACCAAGATCGTTGTCGCGCTGTGTTCTCATGCCGTGGTCGCACGCCGCGTCGATAGCAGCGAACAACCGAGCCCGGCGTGCCCTCAAGCTTGACGCGCTGTGCGCGGCAACATTGCCGTCGCTCGTCATCGAATCACACGCGCCCGCCTTGACCAGCGCCTCGAGCACGCGCTTGTTGACCATCCGTAAATCGGCGACTTCGCAGAGCGCATGAAGCGAACGAATGCGACCGCCGAGCTGTGTCCGCGCCGCGATAATCTCGTTGACAGCGCTTTCGCCGAGCCCCTTGATCGCCGTAAGCCCGAACCGCACTCCCTTATCGCGCTCGACCGAGAAGTTCAGCTGGCTCTGATCGATATCGGGCGGCAGGATCGGAACGCCGCGCTCGCGGCACTCCGCCAGATACACGGCGAGCTTGTCAGTGTTTTGCGCTTCGATTGTCAGCAGCGCGGCGGCAAAGTGCCACGGATAGTTGGCCTTCAGATATGCGGTCTGATACGCGACGAACGCATAGGCGGTTGAATGTGCCTTGGGGAATCCATACCCGGCGAAGTACTCGATCAGCTCGAAGATCTTGGTCGCCTTCTTCTCGCTGATGCCGTTCTTCCTGGCGCCACCCACGAAGGCCTGCCGCTGCTGCGCCATCACCTTCGGGTCCTTCTTGCCCATTGCCTTGCGCAGCACGTCGGCTTGTCCCATCGTGAAGCCGGCCAGCGACTGCGCGATGCGCATGACCTGCTCCTGATACGCGATGACGCCATGGGTCTCCGCGAGGATCGGCTCGAGCTGCGGAAGCTCATATTTCACTTCCGTCTTCCCCTGCTTCCTGGCGACCCAGTCGTCCACCATCCCGCTTCGGAGCGGGCCGGGACGATACAAGGCATTCAGTGCTATCAGGTCGTCGAGGCTGTCGGGCTTGGCGCGCCGAAGAAGGTCTCGCATGCCCGAACTCTCGAACTGAAAGATGCCGTAGGCCGCGCCGTCGGCAAACAGCTTGTACGCTTTTGCGTCGTCCAGTGGGACGTTGTCGATATCGAGGTCGATTCCTTCGGTCTGCTTGATCTCGGTAAGGGCATCGCGAATGAGCGTCAGCGTGCTCAGCCCCAGGAAGTCCATCTTCAGGAGACCGACGCGATCGACTTCCTTCATGTTCCACTGTGTCGTGATCTCGTCCCGGGCTCCCTTGTACAACGGGGCGTAATCGGTGACGGGACCGGGGGCGATCACCACGCCGGCGGCGTGCACGGACGCGTGGCGCGACATCCCCTCCAGGCGCCGACCGATGTCCAGCACTTCCTTCACCTTCGGATCCTTCGCCACCATGTCCTTGAGCGCCGGATTCTCGGCAATCGCCTTATCGAGCGTCATGTCGAGCGCCGCAGGGATTTGCTTGGCGATCCGATCGACGTCGGCATACGACATGTCGAGCGCGCGGCCGACATCACGCACGACTGCCTTTGCCTTCATCGTTCCGAACGTGATGATCTGCGCGACGTTTTCGCGACCATACTTGCGAGTCACGTATTCGATCACCTCGCCACGCCGGCGCTCGCAGAAGTCGACGTCGATATCGGGCAGCGACACGCGCTCAGGATTGAGAAAGCGCTCGAAAATCAGCTCGAACTCGAGCGGGTCGACGTCCGTGATTCGCATCGACCAGGCGACGAGCGATCCGGCGGAAGAACCGCGGCCGGGTCCAACCGGAATGTTCTGCTCCCGTGCATAGCGGATAAAGTCCCAGACAATCAGGAAATAGCCTGGGTACCCCATTCCCTTGATCATCTCGATTTCGTAATCGAGACGCCGCTCGTATTCGTCGATCGTGTGGCGGAGACGCCCCTCTGAGACCAGCCGGCGCAAACGCAGCAGCCGTTGCGCGAAGCCTTCGCGGGCGATGTGCTCGAAGTACGCGTCGAGCGTGAAGTCGTCAGGCACCTGAAAAGACGGCAGGTGGTTCTGCCCTTTCGGGATCGTGACGTGGCAACGCTCCGCAATGAGGAGCGTGTTCTTCAGCGCGGCCGGGTAATCCGCGAAGACCGCTGCCATCTGGTCCGCGGTCCTCAGGAAAAACTGATCGCCGTGGTAGCGCAGGCGCTGTGCGTCATTGACGGTCTTGCCGGTGCCGATGCAGAGCAGCACGTCGTGTGGCTGCGCGTCTCCCTGCCGCAGATAATGCACGTCGTTGGTGGCGACGAGCGGCAGGTTGAGCTCCTGCGCCAGCGGCACGATGCCGCGGTTGACGATCTTCTGCTCCTCGAGACCCTGGTACTGCATCTCGAGAAAGAAATTGTCCGGTCCGAGAATGTCCCGGAGACGGCCGGCCGCTTCCAATGCGGTTCGCGCCTGCTCCACTTTGAGCGCGCTCGCCACTTCGCCTTTGAGGCAGCTGCTCAGTCCGATAAGTCCCTTCGAATGCTGCGCGAGAAGGTCCTTGTCGATGCGCGGCCGATAGTAAAACCCTTCTGTATAACCGGCCGACACGAGGCGGATCAGATTCTTGTAGCCTTCATCGGTCTCGGCAAGCAGCACGAGATGGTTGGTCTCGCTTTGCGGTCCCGTCTTGTCGAACCGGCTGCCGGACGCGACGTACACCTCACAGCCGAGGATCGGCTTCAGGTCGCGCTCGCGCGCGTGGTCGTGGAACACAACTGACGAAAAGAGATTCCCGTGCTCGGTCACGGCCAGCGCCGGCATCTTCAGCTTGACGGCCTCGTCGAGCAGCTCGTCGATGCGACACGCGCCATCGAGCAGAGAGAACTCGGTGTGGACGTGGAGGTGAACAAACTCGTTCACGCTTCTGTTTTCTCCGTGTGTGTTATTCCCACTCGATCGTCGACGGCGGCTTGGATGAGATGTCGTAGACCACGCGATTGATGCCGCGAACCTCGTTGACGATCCTCGACGATATGCCCGCGAGAAGGTCGTGCGGGAGCCGCGCCCAGTCGGCCGTCATGCCGTCGAGGCTCTCGACCGCCCGAATTGCGACGGTGTACTCATAGGTGCGGGCATCGCCCATGACGCCGACGCTTTGCACGGGGAGCAGCACGGCGAAGCTCTGCCACAGACGTTCGTACCATCCTGCTTTCCGGATCTCCTCGGCCACAATCCTGTCCGCGAGTCTGAGCAGATCCAGCCGTTCTCGCGTGATCTCCCCGATGACGCGGACCGCCAGCCCCGGTCCGGGAAACGGTTGGCGAACCACGAACTCGGAGTCGAGACCGAGATCGCGTCCGACACGCCGCACTTCGTCCTTGAACAGATCCCGAAGCGGCTCAATCAGCTTGAAGTGCATCCGTTCGGGCAGTCCGCCGACGTTGTGATGACTCTTGATAACGGCTGCCGGACCGCTGACCGAAGCCGACTCGATGACGTCGGGATACAGCGTGCCCTGGCCAAGATACTGAAAGCCGCCGAGCTCGTTCGCGCGCTTCTCGAACACGTCGATGAACGTCGCCCCGATGATCTTGCGCTTCTGCTCGGGATCGGTCACACCGGTCAGTCGCTCCAGGAAAAGAGCCGATGCGTCCACGAACTCGAGCGGCAGCTGCATCTTCTCCGCAAACCGGTGGCGGATCTGTGCGGCCTCCTCGTGCCGCAGCAAACCGTTGTCCACAAAGATGCACGTGAGCCGACTTCCAATCGCCCGGTGAATCAACAACGCGGCAACCGTTGAATCGACCCCGCCGGATAAGCCGCACACGACCCTTTCGTTGCCGACTTGCTGCCGGATCCGCTCTGTCGCCTCCTCGATGAACGAGGCAATCGTCCAGTCGGCCGTGCACCCGCAGACCTCGTAGGCAAAGTTCCGCAGGATCTCGGCACCATACTCGGTATGTGCGACCTCTGGATGGAAGAGGAGCGCGTACAAACGGCGGTCTGGCGCCTCCATGGCGGCAATGGGGACCGCCGAGCTCGTCGCGGCAATCGAAAATCCGGGCGGGACCGCCGCGACATCGTCGCCGTGGCTTGCCCAGACGCGCAGCTCCCGCGGTATATGCGCGAACAGCCGCGGTGCGGGGCCGCCATTCGCCGACACGGAGACGTACGCGTGACCGAATTCGCGATGTCCTGAGCGGCGCACCTCGCCGCCCAGCACATCCGTCATCAACTGCATCCCGTAACAGATCCCCAGCACCGGGACCTGAAGGTCGAATACCTCAGGCACACATTTCGGCGCCCCAGGTTCGGACACGCTGCGCGGACCGCCAGACAGGATGACTCCGACCGGACTCTTGCGCTGCAGTGTTTCGAGCGGTGTATTGAACGGCAGGATTTCCGAGTAGACCGACAACTCGCGCAGACGCCGCGCGATCAACTGCGTGTACTGAGACCCGAAATCCAGAACGAGAATGGTTTGATGGGACACGGGGAACCGGGCGTGGTACACGCTATTATATCGTGGTGCGCCGCACGCGAACCACGACATCTTGCGCTATTGAGGTGCTCACGACGGTCGGCTTGACCGTCGCTTCGGGCTTCTGCCCTGGCTTCGAGCTCGCCGCGCAAACGAACACCAGCGAGCGAGCCGCGCAGACGAACAACACCGAGCGATATGAAGCGATCGCGCGCCTCTTTCGCGACACGAAGCGTCCTCCGACGCCACTGCTCGGCGCAGAAGCGGCCTGGACGCTCACGCTCCCGCTCGCACCTGCGGCCGCCGCCGTCATGGACGACGACCGCATCTATGTTCCGCTGCGCGAAAAACAGCTCGTGGCGCTCGACCGCGAGACCGGCCGTCACGCGTGGAGCCGGCTACTCGATGTGGCTGGCCCGCCAGTCGCTGGAGATGGCCGGCTATTCGTGCAGAACGGCCGGATGATTACAGCGCTCGACAGCGCAACAGGAGCTGATCGGTGGTCGGCCTCGCTGGAGGCAGCACCCACGGCACCGCTCGCGTGGACAGCGGGCGCCGTCATCGCGCTCCTCGAATCAGGAGACGTGCTTGCCTTTCGCAGCACCGACGGTCAACTCATGTGGCGGAGATCCCTGGGCTCGACTTCTCCTTACCCCGCCGTGCCTGGAGACACAAACGCGCTGTTTTTCTCTCTGGCTGACGGCCGCGTCGTCGCGCTCGCGCGGGAAACCGGAAACCAGCTCTGGGAGCGAAAGCTGACGGGTACGTTGACCCAACCCGCAGTCGGCAGAGACCGCGTGTTCATCGGGTCCACCGACAACGTCTTCTACGCGCTGGACGCGAGACGTGGCGACGAGGCCTGGAAATGGCGGAACGGAGGCGACGTGATCGGCGCCGCTGTCGATGGTGACGTTGTGTACTTTGCGTCTCTCGACAACATCATTCGCGCCGTGAACCGGGGGAATGGCAATCAGCGCTGGCGGAAGGCAACCGGGACACGACCCGTTTTCCCGCCTCGCGCATTCCGCGGCATTGTCGTCTTGCCTGGCCTCATGCCTTCGATCACCGTATTTGTCGGCGAGAGCGGTGAGGTCATGGGCACACAGGCGGCGGCCGGGGATCTCGTGGGTCCTCCGCTCGTTGATCAGGCCCCCAAGCCGTTCCAGGTGGCGGTCGTCACTGTCACCCGTGAAGGCGTCGTCGAAGCACTGCGACCGACGTCGCTGATGTTTCGAGAAGAAAAAACCACACCGATCGCGGCATTGCCCGGGCGAGCCCTCGCGCGTGAGCAAATCGAGTAGGCGTCCCGGTTCGGGACCTACCCTGCCCCGACTCGCATTGGACCGCTGTGCAGGTGGTGGTGTGAATTGGTAGTCGTCGTGACCCGCATAGCGGTCCTGGGCGCGCGAAGCGCGCCAAGCAATACTGCTAACCAGCCAGGGCTCGCTCAGGAATAGAGCGAAACCAAGGGCGAGCCCCTCGCTGGCTTGATTGCGGCGGCCAGCCGGCGTGCCCCTTCACGGATGCGATCAGGTGAGGGAGCCGAGAACGACAGTCGAATCCGGTCGTGTCCGCTCCCGTCCACATAGAACGCGCTGCCGATGACGAACACGAGCCGTTGTTCGAGTGCACGCGCAAGCAGACTCTCGTCATCGTCGCCGTGCGGCAGCGTCACCCATATGAAGAACCCACCCTTTGGCGCAGGCCACTGCAGACGTCCACCGAGTTCCTCACGCAGCGCCTGTTCCATGACGTCACGCTTGGTTTGGTACAGCTTGCGCAACTCCGGGGCGAGGCGCTGCAGCAGCCCACGTCTGACGGCTTCGTGGACCATGCGCTGGTCCAGACTACCGGTCATCAAGTCGACCGACTGCTTGGCGGTTTCAAATCGCTCGATGAGCGGTGCAGGCGCCACCATCCATCCCACCCGAAAACCAGGCGCGAGAGTCTTCGAAAACGTGCTGAGGTACAACACCCGTCCCCCCGAGTCATCGGCGCGTATCGGCCGTGTGTCGGTCGCGGTCGCCACGTCGTCGAAGTACAAGTCCCCGTATGGATCGTCCTCGACGATCAACACATCGCGCCTGCTCGCCCACTCGAGCAAATCGTGCCGCTTGCGCAGGCTGAGCAGCAGACCTGTCGGGTTCTGAAAATTGGGCACCAGATACAGAAGGTTCACCCGGTGTCCGGCGTTTCGTTCGCGCAGACACACTGCATCCAGATCGTCAAGGCTGATCCCGTCTGGTTCCTGCCTGACACCAACCAGACGAGCTTGAGCGTTCCTGAATGCCGAAATCGCACCGGTGTATGAGGGCAGCTCGACGAGCACCGTGTCGCCGGGCGTAATCAGTACCCGTCCAACGAGATCGATCCCCTGCTGCGATCCCGACGTGATGGTGACTTGGTCGGGTGCCGCCTTGATATGACGGCTGCCCAGCACGCCGACGATCGACTCGAGCAACGGCTCGAAGCCACGTGTCGGCCCGTACTGGAGTACGCTGCCGTCTCGGCCTGAAAGGAGCTCGTCAGCAAGCTGACGAAAGTCATCCCACGGGAACGATGCGGCGTCCGGGTAGCCCGCCGCGAACGACACCATGTCGGGCGCGCGAGCAATGACGGTTCCCATCCGTCTGATCGCCGACTCGTGGAGCCTGCGCCCGGTTGGCGACAGAAATTTTTCGTAGCGGTCAGGTAGTTCGCCAGGCATGGTCGTATGTGGACGCCGCAGTGAGCCCGTTCCGCGTGGTTGCGAATCCCCGGTATAGCTTCAAATACGCACCAACCGACGCAAGCCCGAGATATTGAAAGACGAGACCACGCAGCAACCAGGCCAACAGTTGGAGAGGCAACGCGGCCAACCCGACAAACGGTACGAATGCCACGAGACCGAGCGCGGCCGTGGCCAAAATTGACGCACCTGTTGCCGCCACTATCACCGCGAGTACGAGAAGAAACACCGCGGCGACGTGCCGCCGTTCGTGTCGGACAAAAGTGGCTGCACGACGGATGGCGGCAGGCACGCTGCAGTTGTCGGCGGCGACGACAATCTGAACGAGCAGGTACGCCAGGTTCACAATCGTGATCCAGGCCGCGAATGCCGCAGTGATGAGCGCCGTGACGATCCATCCTTCAGAGGAATCGCGATTGACGACGGCCGCGAGATACGCCAGGCCCGATACCAGATAAACGGCCATCAGTCCAAAGCCCAGCCGCAGGTACCGCGGAAACAGGAGACGAGCCGACTCGACGTACGAGTCCACCGAGAATCGCGACGCGCGTACGACAGCGCTCACATGGAGCGGAGGCTCCTCGATTGATTCCGCCTCGCGGTCACTTTGTACGAGCGTGGCCACTGTGCCCGCTTTGATCAGGAATACGAACACCGATCCACCCACGGCGACCACAGCGACGGCGAGCAGAAACGCTGTGAGAACCACTGGACGGGCGATCAACGCCGTGGCGATGGTCGCGATCATCTCTCGGGACTCGGGTGAAATGATGGCTGTTGGCTCGCCCCCGATCGTCAAAGCCACGAGAAACACACCTCCGACGAGGGGCGCGGCGAGCAGCAGCTTGAACAGCGAGTCGGCGGACGCCTGGATGAGCGTGACGGGCCAGTTCGCTGCCGCGATGAGCGCACCCCGCTTCACCGCGCTTTTCAGAACGGAATGGGACATCTGGGGGGTGCCTTCATTGTAAACAGGCTTCCTGGTCCCCTTCCCCCTCCAATGAAGTCCTACAATCAAATTGTGCAGCTTCCAAGCCGGGCTGGCCCGACGCCTCCTCCTCCCTGGCGGCGTCTGCTCCAGATCGCCGCCATAGGGGCAGGCTGCGCGCTGGTCGTCTTCCTGCTCGGCCGGATCGCGGAGATCGTCGTTCTCGGCTCCGACGAGTCTGCCGCCCGCGCCCGCGTTCAGGCCAACGTGCGGGCATCGTTTGACGGCATGGCCCGCGAGCTCCGGCTGATGGCGCTCGGCCTGGCCGATCCGCAGACGATCGCTACGGCCGCCGGCGGCGATGCCCTCGCCTCGCGCAGGCTCTTCGCGGCGGCCGACGCGGCGCTTGCGCAGGCACAAGGCACCGACTACGCGCTCACCGCTTACGCGATCGATGGGCGGCCGCTGGCCTGGGACGGACGCCCATCGGAGCTGCCGCTCGACCGCGTGAAGGGTGAGGAAGCGTGGTTCTTTGCCCGGGGAGCGCTGGGCCTGCGGCTCGTCTATGTCACGCCGGTGGAGACCGGGACAGGCGAACGCGTTGGCGCGGTTGCCGCCGAGCGGTCGCTCGATCAAGCGATGGCGTCACCTCCCGATGCTCAGGTCTTTCGATACCGCACCCGCATTGCGCCTGTCTCGATCGAGCTGCGATTCGAGGGCGCGCGCACTCAACCCGACGCATCCGCTTTCGATGTCGAGGCGCCGTTCGGCGGGAAACTGCTGACCGCCTCCATCGCTGCTGCAGATCTCGCGCAGACTCGCGACAGGTGGCAGCGGGCGGCCCGGTCACTCGCGCTCATCACACTTGCGATCTCGATTGCGTTGTTGTGCGGTCCTCTCCTCGACTGGCGCCGCAGCCTTGTTCGCACGGCGCCGTATGCGGCGGCTGCGGTATTCATCGGTAGTGCGATTGTGCTCAGCCGGCTCGTGCTCCGGCTGGCGTCGCCCGCCGACTGGTTGGACGCATCGGTTTTTTCCGGCGCCGAGTACGCATCACCGCTCTTGCGGCCGCTTCTGACGTCCCCCTTCGACTACCTCGTCACCGCGCTCGCTGCCAGCAGCCTCGTCGTGCTGCTGTTGTACGCGCTTGCTGCCTGGCGGCTGACGTTCTGGCCGGGCCCGGTGTCCTCACATCGACCCGGCGAACGCGTTTGTGGACGACGCCGTGTCACAGGCCGAACAATCGCGTTGTTCGCCGCGACACAAATCGCCGCAGGCTCGGCGGTCGCACTCGTGTTGATCGTTTATCAGGGCTTCCTTCAGGACACCGTCGCCAACACCACGCTCGATCTACTCCACTACTCGCTGCACCCGTGGAGCACCTCGCGCCTGGCGCTTCAAGTAGGACTGATCCTGTGGCATGCGACGGCGCTCGGCTGCGGGGTGCTGATACTGCGAGCAGCGCTCATACCGTGGTCGGTACCGCGGAACGACCGGCGTCTCCGAGCGGCCACGATAATGCTGTGGGCGATTCCGCTGGTCATGTGGCAGTTCCTGTCGGGCGCAGAGCGTCTGCCGTCGCTTGTCGCGTTGGCGGTCGTCATAGCCTTGGTGGCCTACTCTACCCGACTCGAAGCTCGCTATCGGCATGGCTCCCAGGCGTACCGGCTCACCATGATGACGTTGGCACTGCTCGTGCCCGCGGTGGCCTTCTACCCGTCCATGTTCGACCTCGGACGCGCTGCCAAGGCGCAGCTTGTCGAAACCCGCTTTGCGCCGCAGGCGATCAATCACCGTCAGACCGTTCAGGGCCTTCTCGAGGAAAGCCTCGATCGGATTGACGCCTTTCCCGGGCTCGCCGACCTCGTCACGGCGCCGGTGACACCGTCGGGGGCCGAATCGCCCACCGACCGCGCATTCCAAGTGTGGCGAATCACAGCGCTCGCGTCGTACCCGGTCACCTCGTCCGTGGAGCTCTTCGGGCCGGACGGCCTTCTCATCAGCCGGTTTGCGTTCAATCTGCCGGACGATCTGAACGCGGTGCCGAGGTCCGACGAGCAGATGTGCACGTGGGGCGCCGAACCAATCTTCGAGGAGGTCTCGCCGCTATTTGCCGAGGACCGACGCATTCTGCACGCGGGCCGCGCGCTCTGCGACGACGATGGCCGGCCGGTTGGCTCGATCATCGTCCATGCGATGCCAACTGACTACGGGAACCTGCCGTTCATCGTGTCGCAGAGTCCGTACGTCGAGCTTATGCGGCCTGTCGATCCCTCTCAGGGGGAGGCGGTCTCCGGTCGTGACGTCGAATTCGCGGTGTACGGCTGGAGCCGCACACCTTTGTACGCCTCGGGCGTGACCGCGTGGCCGCTCGACGACAACGTGTTCTCGCGGGTCGAGCAATCGCGAACGCCGATCTGGGCGACGCTGCAGCGCGCAGGCACGGACTACACCGTATTCCTCCTCAACGATCGCGGCGGCATTTACGCACTCGGCTTCCCCGACGCCTCGTCGTTGGACCATCTGGTCAATCTTGCGGAAATCACCGTCCTGGCCTTCGGGACGTACATGCTGATGCTGCTGGCGACGGCGCTCTTCGGCACATTCAGCCGCCGTGGGACGACCGCACGCGCTCTGCTGCGCGAAATTCGCGCCAGCTTCTACCGAAAGCTGCTGCTGGCCTTCATCGCCGCCACAGTTGTGCCCGTCGCAGCGCTTGCGCTCGCGACGCGGAACTACGTCGCCGATCAGATGCGCGCCAACGTCGAGCAGGAGGCAGTTCGAACGGCATCGGCCGCGCGGCGTGTCGTCGAAGATCTCGCGGCGCCCGGCGGGGTGGCCCAGGGGCTCGGCGTCGACGACAACCTGATGGTATGGGTAAGCCGGCTGATCGATCAGGACGTGAATATCTTCGTCGGGCCCAGGCTGATAGCCACCAGCGAGCGCAACCTGTTTGCGTCAGGAGTCTTGCCCACGCGCACCCCCGCCGACGTCTACCGTGCCCTCACGCTGCAAAACGATGCGGCGAGTGTGGTGCGCGAACAGATCGGAGCTCTGAGCTATCTCGTCGCCGGAACATCGATTGCGACGCGCGACCTGAACGCCATGCTCACCGTCCCGCTCACGTCGCGCGAGCTTCAAATCGAAGACCAGATCGACACACTCGACCGCCGGGTGCTGTTGGGCGCGCTGTTGTTCGTCTTCGCAGGTGCCGCAATCGGGTACTGGCTGGCCGAGCGAATCGCTGACCCGGTCAATCGCCTGAGCCGCGCGACCGGACGAATCGCCCGCGGCGACCTGAATGCCCGGATCGTCGCACGCTCGTCCGACGAGCTGCGACGCCTCGTGGAAGATTTCAACGGCATGGCCGCCGAGCTGCAGCGGCAACAAAAAGAACTGGAGCGCACGCATCGGCTGGAAGCCTGGGCAGAAATGGCGCGGCAGGTGGCACACGAGATCAAGAACCCGCTGACACCTATCCAGTTGAACGCCGAGCATCTGCGACGGGTCCACGGCGATCGCGGTCGACCGCTTGGTCCCGTTCTGGACGAATGCGTCAGCACCATCCTCCTGCAGGTGCGGCTCCTGCGGCAGATTGCCTCGGAGTTTTCGAGCTTCGCGTCTTCCCCGACGGCCCGACCGGCCGCCGTCGGCGTAGCTGAGTTGATTCACGAGGCTGTCGATCCCTATCGCGCAGGCCTGGAAAGTCGCATCCGCTTTGACGTCGATGTGCCGGGCAATCTCCCTCAACTGTTTGTAGACCGCACGCTCGTCGCGCGCTCTCTCACCAACATCGTCGAGAACGCGTTGCATGCGATGCCCGGAAGCGGCGCCCTCAGCATCGTCGCTCGTCCAGTCGATTCCGCCGTGCGCATTCAGGTGAGCGATACAGGAGCCGGCATGGATGGGGAGGCGCTCGCAAGAGCATTCGAGCCATACTTCTCGACGAAGACGACGGGCACCGGACTGGGATTGCCGATCGCCAAGCGCAACATCGAGTTGAATGGAGGAACGATCGCGGTCGAGAGCCAGCGCGATCACGGCACCACGGTCGAACTCACGCTCCCAGTAGCGGCTTCCGAAGCGCGTACGTCAGTGTCCGGCTTTAGCCGCACCCGTCTACAAACGCGTAACTGAGTCCTTCGGCTCGTCCGTCGTTGAGTCGTCCACTTGCTCTTCCTGGCTGCGCCGCCGGCGCATGCGATGCCAGGCCATTTCCACGAAGGGCAACACCAGATAGCCATAAGCGAGCACGACGAGGATGCTTTCAGGGTGGGCGGCGAGAAGCGCCAGGAATACTGCCACGACGAGCAGCACGGTATAGCTGCGCCGCACGCTGAAATCGAGATTCTTGAAGCTTCGGAAGCGGATGGTGCTCACCATCAGGAGTGCAGGCACGATGACCATGGCCAGCACGGGCAGCGCCTCAGGATAGCTCTGAAACCCCCACGGGTAGGCATACACCGTTGCGGCCGGCACACCTGCGGCCGCAGGGCTTGGCATCCCGACGAAGAAACGCTTGTCGTGGGTTGCAGCCTGAATGTTGAAGCGGGCGAGGCGGGTCGCCGCTGCAGCGACGAAGATGAAGCCTGCCGCCCAGCCGAGCCTCCCGAGTGGTTGCAGTCCCCAGGAAAACGCAAGAATGGCGGGTGCTACGCCGAACGAGATGATGTCGGCCAGCGAGTCGAACTCGATTCCGAAGGCGCTTGTCGTACCCGTCATACGCGCGATGCGGCCGTCGAGCATGTCGACGACGATCGCCAATCCGATGAAGGGCGCTGCGGTGATGAACTCCCCGCGCATCGAGTAGACAATGCAGGCGTATCCGCAGAACATGTTCGCGAGCGTGAACATGCTCGGCAGCAGATACACGCCGTGTCGCAGCCGCCGTTGCGCGACATCCGTGCGACGGCGAAGCGGCCGGAGCATCCGTATCCGGGAGCGTGAAAGATCGTTTTCAGTCTTCACGACTGCCCCATGATGGCAATCACGGTTACCGCACCGACGACCCGGTCCCCGACTTTTACTGTAATCCGCGCATCCACCGGCACGAATATGTCCATCCGGGAGCCGAACTTCATGACCCCGAAGCGCTCACCGGCAGCGACCTCCGCGCCCTCCGACGTGCGGCAGACCACGCGCCGCGCCAGCACACCGACGACCTGGCGGATCACCACAGGCTGGCCACCGTGGTCGATCCAAATCTCAGTGTACTCGTTCAGGTCGCCGGCGTCTGCCCGGTACGCAGGCAAGAAACGGCCCGGATGGTAACGCACTTTCGTAACGGTACCGGCGACTGGTATTCGGTTGACGTGTACGTCGAGCGGCGACAGGAAGATGCTGACCTGCCCCCAGGACTCGGACGGAAAGTCGCGAACGGTCGGTGGCCCCGCTATCAGAACCCGGCCGTCAGCGGGCGACAACACCGCGTCGCGCTCCTGAGTCACGATGCGGTTGGGGTCGCGAAAGAAGAACAGGAAAATGGCTGCGAGAATCAGGAACGCGAGACCGACAGTGGCGTTAAAGAAGGCTGCCGTAATGACGGCCAGGGCGGCGGCGCCACCTATGAAGGGCCAGCCTGAGGGGTCGATCCGCACGAATGGAACACTACATCAAGTCACAAGGCACAAGGCACAAGGCACAAGGCACAAGGCACAAGGCACAAGGCACAAATGGAGCACGGAGGCACGAAGCCACAGAGTCAAGCGTTTCTCTGTGGCTCCGTCTCTCGATGTGTCGTGATAAATGCGATAGAACTGAGCCCTGGTCCTGAGGCCTAAGAATGCCCGTTTCCTTCCCGGTACTGGCGGACAATAGCCTCCATGCGATCTTTCAGTGCAAGCTTTCGCTTCTTCAGGTTAACTTCTTCAACTTGTTCTGTCGGTGAGAGGTAATGCTTGTCGGAGAGTTCGTGCAGGCGGTTGTCCAACTGATGGTGCTGTTCGGCAAGCTGGCGGTATTGATCGTTGTTGTGCAGCAACAGGTGTTTGACGTCCTGTGCTCCCGCTGCATTCATAGGCCGCCCTCCTTATCGAAGAAGAACCGTCATTCCGTGTTTACCTACGCGCAAATTAGCACACTTATTGCCCGGTCGCCAGTTGGGCCGAAGCTCACCCGCCTCGCTCCTGTGCCGGCCCATCTTCGTCTCGCCACAGAACCAGCGCATCTTCTACGGGCTTGGTGTAGTAGTTCCGGCGAATACCGGCCACATAAAAGCCCATCCGTTCATACAAACGTCTGGCGGCGCTGTTGGACGCCCGCACCTCGAGCGTCGCCCGGCGCGCGCCGAGCTCACGGGCGGCCGCCAGGACACGCTGCAGCAGCGCCGTGCCGAGCCCCTGCGCGCGGAACCGAGGACGCAGCGCAAAATTATTGATGTGAATTTCGTCGAGCACCAGCCAGAACGCACAGAACCCCGCCACACGACAGTCCTCGGTCCGCACGACGAAGACGTGGCACATCGAGCGATTCTGGAGCTCCCCGGAATACATCTCGCGCGTCCAGGGATTCGTAAATGACTCCGCTTCGACCTCGAGCACGCCATCGAGGTCGACGTCGTCGGCGAGCGGCTCGATCCAGTAGCGCGACACGCTAGACATTCACGTTGACCGTCGTGTGGAACGGGTCACGATCGATCTCTCGCCAGTTCCGCATCAGACCGACGAACATAGAGCGGTCGAATCGCATGCGGTAGCGGCCGCTGCCCTGCCCGGAACTCCTGGACTGCGAGCGTGGCCATGGCACCGGCCAGGAGCGGCGCGACCGGCTCGCTAAACTCCGCGTGAGTCCCGAGCGCAGCACTGATCGTGGCGCGATATATCGCAGCGCCGTCGCCTGTGAAGATCACCGGTCGTCCGACGAAAATCTGGAGCAAATGTTGCGGCAGATCGACTGTTGGCGGCTCAATCTCGCGCCCGTTCCGATACAGGGCCGCGTACACTTCACCGCGCCAGGCGTCCACCCATGTGGCGACATATCTGTGGGGCGGGTCTAGTCGACCATTTGGGTGTACGTGGGGCGGGTCTGGTTCGTTGTTCGCCCCAGACCCGCCATACGCAAGTGACGCCAACGCATCGAACGCCGATATACCGAACAGCGGACGATTGAGAGCCATTGCGAGGCCCTGCATGGTCGCGATGCCAACGCGCAATCCCGTAAACGAGCCGGGGCCGATTCCAACCGCGAGGATGTCGACCTCAGGCAGTGCAACCCCTTCGCGCTCGAGCATCGCCGCAAGCTCTCCAGGCAGTCTCGATGCCTGCGGGCGCGATTGGTCACTCGCCTGTTCGCGCACGACACGGTCATCACGCAGCAACGCACAGCTTCCAGCACTCGTCGTCGTGTCCAGCGCAAGAACGACCATCGTCCTGACAGATAATAACCACGAAGGTTCACAGCGCGGCATAACCGCAACCAAACGCCGCGCTGTGACCGCAGTCCAGCGCTGGCACGAACGTGGCACTAACGCGCTCACGATCGTTGCCAAAAGAAACTCCAGCGCGTTAGTGTCACGAAGGCGTGTCCTCAGCCACATCCGTCACCCCTGCGATGCGTCAGTACCTCGACGCCAAGCGTCAGCACCGCGATGCCATCGTGTTTTTCCGAATGGGTGACTTCTACGAAATGTTTTACGAGGACGCCCTCGTGGCTGCGCGGGCACTGGACCTCACCCTGACATCGCGTTCGAAGGACGGCGATGGCGGCGCGATTCCGATGTGCGGAGTGCCGTTCCACGCCGTGGACGGCTATCTCGCCCGACTGGTCACCAAAGGATTCCGCGTCGCGATTTGCGAGCAGGTCGAAGACCCCAAGAAGGCCAAAGGCCTGGTCAAACGCGAAGTCGTCCGCGTCGTCTCGCCCGGCACGCTCACCGACGCCAGTTACCTCTCTGCGCGTGAGCCCGCGTACCTGATGTCGATTGTCGTGCGGCAGGAGCTGTACGGCGTCGCCCTGATCGACCTTTCGACCGGAGAGTTCACGAGCGCCGAATACTCCGGCATGGAAGGACTTCAAGCGCTCGCCGATGAAATCTCGGTCCTTCGTCCCCGAGAGATCGTTGTCGCGTCAGATGTGGCCATCAACGACCGTATTCCTGAGATCGGGCGTCTGCAAGTACCCGTTACCACGGCCGAACCATGGATCTTTGAGTCCGAATCGGCACGCCGGGCGCTGCTCGACCAGCTCAAGGTCCTGGGTCTCGAAGGGTTCGGTCTCGACGGCCGCACCACAGCCATCGAAGCCGCTGGCGGACTCGTCGCGTACCTGCGTGATACGCAAAAGGCCGACCTGGCCCATGTTCGGTCGATCGCCTACAAGACAACCGCCGATGTCCTCGTGATCGACCCGATCACGCTGAGGCATCTGGAGGTCGTCGTGGGCAGTGACGGTACCGCAGATGGTTCGCTGCTGCACGAAATCGACAGGACCATGACGTCCATGGGCGGTCGACTCTTGCGCGGGTGGCTGCTGAGACCTCTTCGCACGCTGGAACGCATTCGCGACCGGCTCGATGCCGTCGAGGAACTCGCGTTTCGGACGACCGATCGGGCAAAGTTCCGCGAGGCGCTCAAGACGGTTCACGACCTCGAACGGCTTCTGGCCCGCATCGCGCTCGGAACCGCTGCTCCCCGGGACTTCGTCTCGCTGCGGCAGTCGATCGCCACGATGCCGCGCATCAGGACGGCGCTGGCCGAGCTTCAGCCGCCGCTCGTCCGCAGTCTGGCGGCGGAGCTGGACGACCTCGCGGATGTACGGGATCGAATCGAGCGAACGATTGTCGACGAACCGCCCGCGTTCGCGCGTGATGGAGGGTTCACCCGCGACGGCATAGACCCCGAGCTCGACAGCCTGAAAGCGGTGAGCCGGTCTGGCCGGCAGGTCATCGCTCAAATGGAGGAGCGGGAGCGGGTGCGTACCGGAATCGGATCGCTGAAGGTGCGCTTCAACCGGGTCTTCGGCTACTACATCGAGGTGTCGAAGTCGAACCTCCATGCCGTGCCGGAGGACTACCAGCGCAAACAGACAATTGCCGGCGGCGAGCGTTTCACGACGCCCGCGCTCAAGGAGTACGAAGCGCGCGTGCTCGGGGCTGACGAGCGGATCCTCCAACGCGAGCTCGAGATTTTTGAGCAGCTGCGGAGCGAGGTGGTCGCTGAGGCGCCGCGTATTCAGGATACGGCTCGCGCGCTCGCCACTCTCGACGTGCTGGCCGCGCTCGCCGAAACGGCGGCGGTCGGGAATCTGACAAAGCCTCACGTTCACGACGGTGACGAGCTCGTCGCGGTCGACGCGAGACATCCCGTCGTTGAGCGGTACGCCTCGGGTGCGTTCGTCCCCAACGACGTGGATCTCAACGGATCCAGCCGTCAGCTCGTTGTCCTGACTGGTCCCAACATGGGAGGCAAGTCGACGTATCTCCGCCAGGTGGCGTTGATTCCGCTCCTTGCGCAGATGGGTTCGTTCGTGCCTGCACGCGACGCGAAGGTACCCATCGTCGATCGCATCTTTGCGCGGGTGGGCGCGTCGGACAATATCGCGCGCGGTCAGTCCACGTTCATGGTCGAGATGCAGGAGACTGCCAACATCCTGCATGCCTCGACGTCGCGGAGCCTCGTTGTGCTCGACGAGATCGGCCGCGGCACCTCCACGTTCGACGGCTTGAGCATCGCATGGGCCGTAGCCGAATACCTGGTGACCAACACGAGGGCCCGGCCCAAAACGTTGTTCGCGACTCACTATCATGAGCTGACCGACTTGGCGGACGCCTATCCCGCCGTGGTCAACATGCACGTGTCGGCCCGCGAGTGGAAGGACGACATCATCTTCCTGCGCAAGATCGTACCCGGCCGCTCAGATCGGAGTTATGGGATTCAAGTCGCGCGGCTCGCCGGCCTGCCGCCGATGGTCGTCGCGCGCGCGAGGGAAATTTTGCGCGGGCTCGAGCGTGATGAGCTCTCTCGAGGTGGACGTCCAACCCTTTCGGGTGCACCCGGCGATCCCGACACGCGCCAGCTCGGGCTGTTTGTGTCGCCAGCCGACCAGGCCCGCGGCGGCCTCGACCGCGAACCATCGACCCGCGATGATGAGATCCTGCAGCGGCTCCGAGCGGTTGACGTAGACGACACCACACCGCGTCAGGCCCTGGAACTAATCGCGGAGCTCAAGAAACTGGCGGACGGCTGATGGCGACGTGCCGTACATCAGCCTGTGGTACAAAACCAACATCGCCGTCATGCGACCGAACGTGAGCGGCATGCGCCTGTCGGCGCAGGCTGACTTCCTCTGGTTGAAGGACGTAAGAAAAAGCAGTCAGTGACCGGATGCGCGTCTGGTGTTATCTGCGCTCGGTCGTCTCAGCGGGATCGTGCGGAGCTTGAAGTTAGCGGAATGTGCGTACGTCAGCTGCCGAGCTCGGCCCGCGCCTCTGCGGTGTAGGGCGACGTCGGATGTTCATCGACGAGCTGGGTGAACATCTTTCGCGCTTCCTCGGTCTTCCCCGCTGCCTGATATGTCTTTCCGAGCTCCATCAGGATAGCGTCCTTCGGGAGCGCCTCGTCGGTGCTCGAGGCGAGCGACTGCCAGGTGGCGATCGCGCCGTCTAACTGACCTCCACGCGCTTGCGTATCGGCTTTGCCGAACAGCGCCATGCGACCGTACAAGCTCGACGAACCGGCGCGGCTCGCCACGTCATCAAAGGCGCGGATTGCCTCATCGTATTTGCCGACGGCCGCAAGGGAAGACGCATAGTGATAGCGCGCCGTAATGCCGGCGTCGCTGTCCGGATAGGCATCGGCCGCTGCTTTGAGCTTGGGCAACGCCGCGTTGAGCTTGGCCGCGACCGTTGGAAAAGATCCCGTGGCGCCAATGCTGGCCGCCGCTGGCACCTCGCCGGGCTCCGTTGGCGAGGCTGTCACCGGAACCACGCGCGCATTGAACGCCACCATCGCCTCGGCCAGGAGCTGTTCGGCGCGGGATTCCGTACTGCGGCGCCATGCGGTGAAGCCTCCAACGGCAGCAACCGCCACCGCAACGATGACCACAATCAGGCCGAGGCGGCTCCGGTTCGCCTCGAACGCGGTGCGTGCGCCGACGATCATCTCGGCGACTTCGTTTCCCTTGAGTTGATGGCGTTCTTTTCTTTTCATCGCTTGCCCCAGACCTTCAGCCTAAAGCCGGTCTGCGTCAGTTCCAAATGGCGCAATTTCCGTCGCGGACTTCGTCATTCTAGCAGGAGCATGGAATACGGCCGAGTTTCGCCGCGCGCTCCTGCCGGTGCCGCCGCTGAACATCGCAGGCTATTTCCGGATCAACTGGCCGAGGTCTTTTTCGTTCTCGCAGAAGTGTTCGATCAGGTCGGTGTCCGGCATGAGATCGAACGGAATGGTCGCGGTCCACGGCCGCTCGTAGTACTTCGGATCGGTGAATGTGAAGTCGACCACGAGGTGGCCGAAGTCGGTCCGGCGATAGCGTTCGGTGATGCGCAGGGCTTCCGAGTGCGGTAAGCCTTCTCCGTCCAGATAGGTCTTGTCGTTGAAGCCGTTGCTTTCCACGACGAGCGTGTTCGCCTCCCAATGCGCGACCGAGTATCCGAACCAGCTTGGTTGGGGGTCCACCGGCAGTTTCCGGCCATCCGTGAAAATCTGGCGGAAGACGAAGAACTCTTCGAACAGTGTCACGATGACTCCCGGCGCTTGTACGATCTTGATGGGGATCGGGAGCATGTGGTTCGGAATGCCGTCGGGAAGGCAGCGCTCGGAGGGATCCGGCGCATCGTAACGGCCGTTCCCGGTGACCTCCGCGTAGAACTTTTCCGCCGCGGGCAGCATGGGGACCTTCGATCCGGCGGGCATGAAGCGTTCAAGGCCACGGCCTTTGGGATTGGTGAACACGCGGCTGGAGAGCCAGACTCCGCTGAGGTCGGGATGGCCGTCGAAAGCACGCGGCGCGGGAGCGCTGAGATTTGGCTTGCCGTCTGCGGTGCGCGGCGTACCCGGCAACGGCACTTTGATCCACTGGGCGTGCGCGGTGAAGGCCAGGCCCAGGGCGAGAAACAGGCTCGTAACGAGATTCGAGAGTTTCATTACGGCTCTTTCCTTTGCAGCATTGATTGACCGGCTGTTGGTGTCAGCGTCTTAACACTATCTAACACAGGAGTCAATCATGATGGAACGACAACAGACGAGATGTCGATAGCGATATTCGGGGCAGGAATTCTCGGCACGTGCACCGCGCTCGAACTCGCTGATCGCGGCCACCGGCTCACCGTGTTCGAGCGCAATGCCGAACCGTTGTCGGAGGCGAGCCTGTACAACGAAGGCAAGCTGCACCTCGGGTTCGTCTACGCGGCAGACCCTTCCTTTCGGACGGCGGAGAGAATGCTCCGCGGCGCGGCGCGGTTCATGGACGTTCTCGGACGCTGGATTCCCCACGCCGCGTTGTGCGCCCTGCCGACACGCCCATTCGACTACGTTGTGCATCGCGACACGATGGTGGCAGTGCCCGATATCGAGGCGCATTTTGGGCGTGTTCGTCAAACACTCGAGGAGGTCTTGCCACTGCGGCCGGTGGTCAGCCCGCTTGATGCATCACGTCCGGTCTGGCGCCGCCTCACGGGGGACGAGCTTGCGACGCGATATGATCCCGCGGTCATCGAGGCCGCCTACGAGACATGCGAGATCGCGGTCGACACCTGGGCGATCGCGAATCATCTGCGCGCTGCCTTGCGCGCGCATCCGGCCATCGAACTCATCACTCATGCCAGCGTCGACAGAGCCGAGGATCGAGCCGGCGGCGGTTTCGACGTCGTCTTCGAGGCGCAAGGCGAGCATCGCGCGGGACCCTTTACAGCCGTTGTCAACGCCGTCTGGGCGAACAGGCCGGCTCTCGACCGCCGCTACGGCCTGACGCCGCGGGGCCGGTGGCTCATTCGACGAAAACTCGGTGTGAATCTGCTGTGCGGCCAGGCGCCCGATGCTCTGGCCAGCTTTACCGTCATGCTCGGACCTTTCGGAGACGTCGTCTCCTACCGGAGTGGGCGTGTGTATCTCTCGTGGTATCCAGCTTGTATGATCGGAACGACTACGGGTGCCCAGGAGACCGACTGGAATGCCGTGCTGCGCGGCGTCGATTTCGATACCGTTCGACGCGAAACAATCGATGCGCTCGCACGTATCTGCCCCGCGGTGGGCACCCTCGAAGCCATCGCCGGCGGGGACACCGTCGTCAATGGCGGCTCGATCTTCGCGCTGGGCCAGACCGACATCGACGATCCCGACAGCCAGTTGCACGAACGATTGGACACCGGTGTTGACGAACGCGGCGCCTACCTCTCCGTTGACACGGCCAAGTTTACGCTCGCGCCTGCGGTGGCGGTGCAAACCGCCGACCGTGTAACCGCGCTCGTCGGAGCTCCTGTCTGATGACGACCGCCGTCACGGTCTGTGTGCCGGTCTTCAATGCTGCGGTCTTCCTCGCTGAGACGCTCGACAGCATTGCCGCGCAGTCCTTCGCCGACTTCAAGGTGCTGATCTCGCTCGATCGTAGTGACGATGACTCAGAGTCCGTCTGCCGGCGATACCTGCATGACCGGCGCTTCGAGCTCATCGTCCAGCGCGAACGCCTCGGTTGGGTCGGCAATGTGAACGCGCTGATCGAGCGCGTTGATACGCCATTTTTCTGCATCACGCCCCACGACGATCTGCTCGCACGAGAATACCTCGCTGAAGTTTACGCACTTGCGGCGTCGGACCCGGCGATCGCCTGCGCGTATTCCGACGTCCAGGGCTTCGGTACGTCTCGCCCGTATTTTGCGCAAGCAGACATCCGCGGCACGCTGATCGAGCGCGTCATCGACTTCCTGCTCAATCACTTTGCCGTAGTCCCGTTCAGAGGCGTCATCCGCCGCCGCAGCTCGGAAGACAGACCCTATGTACCAACCGGCCTGCGTCACGACTTCGCTGCTGATACGGTGTGGATGCTGCATATCGCACTGCGCGGTGAATTGCGCCGAGTGCCCTCGATGCTCTACGCCAAGCGCTACCACGAGGCATCAGTCCACGCCCCATGGCGTAACTGGCCGCGCGAGAAACTGATCGTGTTATGGGCGGAGCAGGCTGCCGCGTGTGCCCGCATCGCGCTCGAGCACGTCGGCGATCCCCGTGACCGCGAAGTCGTTCTCGCGGCCGCATTGATGCGCGTGGCCGGCGTCGGCAACGGTCGGGTCTATGCGGCACCGAAAGAGCCCTTTGAAATTGCAGCTGCCACCGCGATCTTCTGCGACGCGCTCGGCGATGCGTCCTCCCTGCGCGACGTGCAGAGCATTCTTGCCTACCCGAATGCGCGCCGCCTGCGGAACGCAATTGCAAGAGACGTGTCGCCCGACGCTGCAGACGGCCCATCGTCGCTTGCACCGCGAATCCGAAGAAGGCTCGGAAACATCCTGGCGTCCATGATGCGTTCTTGATGCGCTCGACCGACTGAACGGCCTCGTGCCCAGCCCGCGCTGCGCGAACTGTTGTGCCAATTTTTGCGGTGCACGCCGATCTGCGAGGTAGCGCGAAGCGGCGCTCGATTTGAAAGCGCCGTAGAAACTGGAGCGGGACGATCTCTTATACGGCTGCTGAACGGCCCTGTTCCCGATTATGCGGCGAGGCTTCGGTCGCGCATTGACGACGTTCAAGCCACACGTTCAGCACGCACAGCGAAGCGTCGAAGAGAAACAGAGCCGAAATGACGACCGCCGACCGTACCATCCAAGGCTCAAGTGCATCCAGCATCGGCGTCTCCACCTACGCCAGTTCACGGGCAACATTGCTGCCAACCACGAAGCCGCGGCAACCTGGTGGGTCAGCGCAATGATTCCGCGGCTACAGGCGGACGTGTGCTGGAACGCGACACAGGAAAGGGTGTACATGCCTGCGAAGAAATTCAACCACTCACGAATATTCGTGGAGTTATGGCGATCACGTTTCACGTCCTTCGTGAACGGTCGGACAACCCCGCACATGCTTGTGGTAAAAGCAACGCGAATGAAACACACACTCACACTCGTCACGCTGCTCTTGCTGGGGGCTACAGTGGCCGAAGCTCAAACACTCGAAAAGAACAATCCACCGGCGCTCTCGAAGCCCGCTCCGGGGACGTACACTCACGTCGTCAAGGCCGGAAAGCTTCTGTTCATCGCGGGTCAGACTGGAGTCGATGCAGCAGGCAAGGTCGCGAGCCCCGGAATGAAGGAGCAACTGGAGCAGGTCATGATCAACCTGCTTGCGGCGCTGAAATCCCAGGGTGCCGACTTCCGTCACGTCGCGAAGACAACGACATTCGTCACGAGCATTTCGGAGTTTCGCAGCCCGGAGGTCGCTGCCGTGAGAGCCAAGTATCTGGGCGCGAATCCTCCAGCGAACACGCTCGTGCAGATTGAGCAACTGGCCGATCCTGCCTACAAGGTCGAGATCGAGGCGATCGCCGTTTTGCCGTAGTCTGTCACTCCGACTCGGCGTTCAACACGATGATTGACCAAGGATCCCGGCCAGTCTCAGTTTGCGATCTGGCAGTCGTTGCGAGCGGAAGAGTGGGCAGGCGTGGTCCGCAACGATGCAGCCCGACGCCGTTCTTTTACCCGCGATTTCATTTAGCGATTCCGTCACTCTACCAGCAGGGTAGGAGAAACGAGATCCAGTTGCCGATGGCCGACGTCGACCACGCAGTAACGAAACGCATCGCGAACATTCTGACTGACGACGTCATCCAGGACGTGCTCGCTGACGTGCGGGCGGAGTTCGAGCCGGAGCGCCGTGACGAGCAGCACGAGCAGGTGGCGCGCGAGCTCGCCGACATCGAACGGACGATCGCGAGGACAACCGAAGCGATCGGCACCGGCCTCGAGGACGTGCCCGAACTCGCGGCGCGGCTGCAGGGGGCGCACCACCGGCGTCAGGCGCTGCGCCAGGCGTTGAACGCGATCGAGGACGAGTCCGAAGTGCGGCTTCCCAAATTGGCGCATCCTGGAGGCGCAGGCGCGCTCGCTCCTCGCCGATTGGCGCGGGCTCCTGTGTCGGAATCCGACCGACGCACGCCCGGTGCTGCGCGAGCTCCTGCGCGAGCCCTTACGGTTCACGCCGATTTTCGAGGAGACACGACGCGGCGCTCGATTCCAAGGCGCCGTTGAGATTGGAGGAGTGCTGGCCGGCTACGTACGTGACAAGAACGTTGGCGTCCCCGGGCAGAATTGAACTGCCGGCCTCGCGCTTAGGAGGCGCGCGCTCTATCCATCTGAGCTACGGGGACGAGGCTTCGCAAAGTCCTTAGTTTACTAGTGGTTGATCCGCATCCGCGTCTCCGTCGTTGCCATGAGGTGCCCGGTCGGTCTCGGTGCCGGTTGCAACGGGCTTGCAACGGGAGGCGTCGAGCCGCCGCATCGCGTCCTGTAATCCTACCCGAGTCGCGTTGAGGTACGTGCTCGTTTGGCTGATGTTCGCGTGCCCGAGCATGGGCGCCACGTTGTGGAGCGGCCATCCCGCTTCTAGGAGCCGCGAGCCCGCCTCGTGGCGCAGGTCGTGGAACGTTAGATCCGCGATCCGAAGCGCCTCTCGTGAGGCCGCCGACAACGCATGATCGCGGGTCCAGGCCGGCGTATGCCCGTGCGCCTCGAGTACCCAACGAACCGAATCAGCGAATGAAGGAACCCATTGAGGCAGGAAGAAAACACAGAAGCCCGCGAATACGCTTTTGCGCCTATGAACTTGAACGACGCCCTCCGTCCAGTCCCAGATCTTTTCCAGTCGCTCAGACAACCGCATCGCGGGAACCTCCTCCCCTTCGCGCGGGCAGATCCCACCCGTTCCGAAGGAAAGGCCCCACTTTTTGGCCTATGCCCGTGGTTCATAGCCATAATCACCTACCTCCTCGAGTCATCGAAGCGCCAGCGCCTCATCGACGCTCGTCACCACGACAATCGGCACGCCGGCCGACGCGAAGGCGGCGTGGACTAACTTTTCCGCGGGGTGAGTTGCCGGCGACTCACTGACTTCCTGCCATCCTTGATTTCAATCGGCACGAGGCGCCCGGCCCGAACGGCCAGGCAATCCGGCGCCCCGAACCCCGCGCGACTCGTGTCGAGGCGGCACCAGCCGGCCGCCGTCAGCGCCTCGAGAATCTGACAGTGGTTCGAGTCGGTGCGCTTCGCGTAATAGCTCACGGCAGCGCGTCCGGCTCGATGTAATCAGCCACCGCCGTGAAGACGGTCGCCGCCGGATCGCGAACCGCTCGCGTGTGGCGCGATTCGAGGCATTGATGCGTGCGGGATCCGCTCGCGGTCTTGTTCCAGCCCGACAAAAGCCGTCTCTTAATCGGCCCACTTACTGCCTGCGGTGGGATCTCGCGCTTCGATGAACACGCAGCAACGGAAGGTGTTCCCGACCCACCAAGACGAAAGGCTTCCAACCTCCAATCCGGCTGTACGAAATTTCTCACTCCGACGGCACGCCAGCCCGGAACGGCGGTTGCCCCACATGGTTGCAGCTTCATCTCGCAAGCGTAGGTGCTGCACCCAACGGCGATGGTGCCGAAGCCGCACACCCGCGAGGAAGGCAGTAAACGCGCGAGTCCATTCGGTCACCACAAGGAGCAATTGCAAATGCGTTTGATGATTGTGTTACTCACGGCTTGCACTCTCGCTGCCTGCGGCAATCAGTCTCTGGACACAGGCGTGAGCCCGACATCCACGTTGGGCAACGGCAGTCTTGCCTCGACTGCGGCCATCGGAGATATTGAAAATTCATGTTCCGATCAGACGACGTTCTGGGTCACTCCCCACTACACCACCGACGACGGCTACATCAAGGGAGAGTGGACGCCCGTTTTCAACGTGGACACGTACAAGGTGCAGATCAGCTACTCGCGGGACGGCATCCAGCCGTGGCGCGTCGTCGCGATATTCGACACGAACCGCACCGAGTTCAGGTTTGTGGACGCCGAGCAGGGCGGCAGGTACCTGGTCCGTGTGCGCGTGAAGAACAGGTGCGACGGCATGGGTCCGTGGAGCGAGGCGCTCAGGATCTACGTCGGTGGTGGTCCCGACGCCGGCGACGCTCCCCCGCCACCTCCTCCGCCGCAGTGTGGTGAAGAGTGCGACCTTCTTCCGCCACCACCACCGCCACCCCCCGCCGCCACCGCCACCTCCTGGGGACGACGATGGCAACAACACGCCGCCACCTGGGGACGACGACGATGGCAACAACGGTCACGGCAACGACGATGACCGTGACGACGATTCCAACCCCGGCGGTGGCGGAGGCATCAACTAGTAACGCCGCCGTCCTCGGGGTCGCCGAGTTGGACGTACGAGGCGCGTAGTGCGCGACGATTGTGGTGACCAACGGAGGAAGAATCCGGGGACGCTGCGTTACTCACAGCGTGAGGACATCTCCGCGAGTGCCATGAGTGTTACGGGGCGAGGGTTAGGATGATTCCGGGCCCTCGCCGCGTCACGAGCGCCGCGCGAATCCCGATGACGTCATCGCTGGCGGGAGGCGTGTAGCGATACCCAAATTCGTCCGTGGCAGTCGTCGGCGCGTTGACGTCAGATAGCCCCAGCCCGATCACCACGGCGTCAAATTCAGACGCGCCACCTGGCATCTCGCTGTCAGCGCTCCTGACGATTCCGCATCACCGGCTTGCGCTCGACGTAGCGCATCACCGCACCAAGCGGTGGCGAATCACGCCGCCGAGACCTAATTGGCGCATCCGGGTCACCAAGCGTTTCGCGAAGTGGTCCTGCGACAACTTTCCGTGCGCCACGTCAAACGCGCGGAACTGCCCTCCCTCGTCGTACGCGCCGCGCACCAGGGCTTTAAAGAGTTCGCCCCGGCGGACATACGCCGCAGCCGCTGTGGCGACGCCCGACTCTGCCCGCGCTTCCTCGGCCTGCATGTCCTCGATGATCTGATCGCGTGTCATCGTTCGCCTCTCGCCTAGACGTGGCGCAGCTTCCTGACATGCTCAGCCAGGTTCCGCATGAATCCGAGCGCCGAGGGCGCCGCCCCGAAGCCCGGTTCCGAGACCAGCGCGTGCAGCTTCGCATTCGCCCCAACGAATGAAGCCGTCTCGTTGAACAGACGCTCTGCGCGCTCCGCGCCGAGCATCACGCGGTACTCGCGTCGCAGGTCTTCTTCTTGCTGAAGCATCCGCGCGGTGTCAGGCGGCGTGCCTTTTCGCTGGGCGACAGCAGCTTGCACGCCGGCCGCGACGAGGTCCGAGGCAAATACGGACGCATCCAAGCCGGCATCCTGGAGCGCCTCGGCATGGTCCCGGCTAAACGTCTCGACGTCGGCCTGCGAAAATCCGAGCGTGTCCCGCATCGTGGCCTCGTGCTGACGCAGCGCCCTGCCAGGATCAGCAGCGATCTTCAAAGAGAGAATGCAGTTTGTCGCCCAACGCATTCCAAACGGCCGGGGACGACTGCACCTGGTTCCAGGTCTCGGGCACGTGCCGCACCTCGAGGCCCCGGACAAGACCTATCCGCCGGTTCTTGCGTTTCTTAACGAGGGACTCGCGGATCGGTGACGCGAAGGCTGAAGCCTTCGCGCTACACCTGTAGAGCGCAGGCTTTAGCGCTACACCTGTAGAGCGCAGGCTTTAGCGCCTACCACCCAGGCCGCCGGCTTTAGCCTGCGCGACTAGTACTGCAGCACGGAGTAGACGTTCTCCCCCGTCAGCTTCGATTTGCCGTTGAGCGCGAGCAGCTCGATGAGAAATGCCAGTCCATGCAGCTGGCCTCCTGCCTTGCGCACGAGCTGCACGGCAGCAGCCGCCGTACCTCCCGTCGCGAGCACGTCATCCACGATCAGCACCCGCTGACCTCGTTCGACAGCGTCCGCATGAATCTCGAGCGCGTCTTTGCCGTATTCGAGGTCGTACGTTTCCTTAATCGCCTTTGCCGGCAGCTTCCCGGGCTTGCGCACCGGAATGAACCCTGCCCCGAGCCGTTCTGCAACGGCAGCGCCGAGAATGAACCCGCGACTTTCGATGCCGACGACAACGTCGATGCGATCGGCTGCGTATGGGTTCGCGAGCGTCTCGATGGTCACCCGCAGCCCTTCCGCGTTTCTGAGCAGCGTTGTGATGTCGTAGAACAGGATGCCCGGCTTCGGAAAATCAGGGACGTGCCTGATGTGCTGTTTGAGATCCATGTAGTGTGCTCAAGCGCCTCGTTATTTGATGACGAACTCTGAGTACTCTCCGGTGGGTAGCTCGATCTCGACGTGAACGTCGTCGACACGCGCGCTCGGTGGTCCCCGCCGTAGTAATCGTTCGACTCTCGTGACGGTTTCCGCTTCGCCCTCGATGTATACCTCCACGCAGCCATCCGACCGGTTCCTCACCCATCCGGTCACTCCTTCACGTAGTGCGATCTCCTGCGTGAAGTAGCGGAAGCCGACGCCCTGAACGCGTCCACCGATAACCAGTCGCCGCGCGTCCCGCATATACGAGGGAACGGAAATTATACTGGGCGTTCGTGTCCCATACGTCGACCTCGGTGCAGCACGCTGCTTTGCTGCTGGCGCGCGAGAAGGGCGTGCAGATGAACGTCGACGATCTCACCTATTTCCTCGGGCGCGAAACGATCATCGTTACGCGCCGTCAGGGAATGGCGATCTGGCGGGACAAGCTGTTCGTGCTGATGGCGAGGAAGGCCGTCGAACTCGGAGTTCAGGTCGAAATGTAGCTCGGATCTCAGCCTTACTGGATCCCGACCATCACACGGAATTCACCAGAGTTGTCCTCGAGATAGTCGTCATTCACACTCAGGTACAGGCGTCCGCTCGACGGGGCGCGAACGGTTCGACGGTTGCCAATGAAGAACGGAGCGCCGTTGTCGATGCGGCCGATCAGAGCACCAGCCACCTGATTCGACAGCGGTGAGTCCGCCGCATGCCGGCCACTCCGCGCACCGGCTGCCGTTGCCACGTCGCTGCGGTCGCTGCTCAGACGGATATTGCCGGTCGTGTCGAAGTACATCAGGTCACCCGCCCGGACACGAAGACCGGCGTCCGTCCACCGCTCCTGTGGGTACACCACGATTTCCTCACCCGCTGTCGGTGCGGGGTTGTAAGTATTGTCCTCGTCGAACACCTGGCCACGGAACTCGCCACGCGTAAGCCTGTTGTCGTTATTTACGTCGAGCCTGTTGAATGCCGGCATCGTCCCATTGGCGACTCGCCATTCATTTCGCGTGACGACACTGTCGCCATTCTGGTCTAGCTCACGAAACCGCCATCCCGCGGTCCCAGATTGGCCAGATTGCCGACGGCCGACCGCGCTGTTCGAGGCGCAGTATCGAAGTCCGCCCGACCCGGGAACGCCCCAGTCGCCAAACTGCTGACGGTACTCGTTTGAGTTCACGATCCGATCGATGACGGCTTCAGGTCCGCTCTGCTGGGCAACGCGTGCGAACACGCGCTGGCCCTCAGCATCCGGCTGCCGTCCGAGAAGATGCCGGTACAAGCGTGCGACCGATCGCTCGTACGGGGTATTCTCGCCCGATTCCGCATAGAAGAATCGCTCGGTGTACTCAGGCGAGATTGCAATCGAGCGCACCACGTCGCGAACTGTCATCCGGCCGCTCTCGAGCTGCTGCACCCAATGGGCGCTGCCCGCATCGGCTTGCCGTTCGAGCATGTGCCGGTACAGCTCATTGACGACCAGACGCGCATCTGTCGTGCACGGCTGCTGTGCCGCGGCGACGGACGGAAAGAGCAATGCAAACACCAATACAGCTGCGCGGTACATGAGGTTTCCTCCTCCTCCTGACCTCCAACGGCTTCAGGATTCGTACCGTCGCAGTTGGCACGGCCTGTCCTATTGCGGGTAGCCTGGACCTATAATGGCCTCATGCGTTATCCCGAAGAGTTCGTGGCACCGATGCGCGCCGAGCTCGCGCGTCTGGGCGTAGAAGAGTTCCGTACTCCCGACGATGTCGACGTTGCAGTCAGCGGCACGCAAGGTACGCTCATGATTGTCGTGAATTCGATCTGTGGATGCGCGGCAGGCAAGGCGCGTCCCGGCGTCGCGCTGGCGTTGCAACATCACGTGCGACCCGATCGTGTGGCCACAGTGTTTGCGGGCGCCGATGTGGAGGCGACCGAGAGTGCGCGGAGCTACTTCACCGGTTACGCGCCGTCTTCTCCGTCCATTGGCTTGCTCAGGGACGGTCAGCTGGTATGGATGCTCGAACGGCGGCAGATCGAGAACCAGGGCCCCGATCAGATCGCCGCGATGCTGACGGCTGCCTTCGATCGCTTTTGCACGCCGGCCGCGCAATAACGGTCGCGGCGCGCTGTTTAGAAGCCGCGGAAAAGAGGCCTCCCCGCAGGCATTCCCGGCCAAGGGATCGTTGCGAGGATTGCGACCAGCGCCAGTCCAAAGAAAATCGCGGCGAGCTTGTGCCGCCGCACGGCGTCTGTCGTCTTGCGCACTCGAACACGACCGATGTGTGCGAGCGCGACGGCGATCACCATGCCGAGGATGTGCTCAACCGCCCAGAATCGCAGCATCGAGTTTCCCATTGCGCCGCCGAAATCCTGAAACGCTGCCCTGGTGATCGGACTGAGACCGAAATACAGCACGAGGCCGATCAAAAACTGCAGGTCAAGTGTTCCCACAAACAGCTGACCTGCACGATCGTCCGCGGCGGTCCACGCGCCGCGCCCTCGCATGCCCGCAAGCGCGCGTCCGAACGCCACGAGACCTGCAGCAAGTACCAACCACCGCAACAGTGAGTGGACGACGAGCATCAGCGGATACATGGCGAGATCTTACGCCGATGGGCCACGTTCCGGATTGAGAATTGAGTTGAAAGAGGTGTTATCGGACGAAGGTGAACTTCGCCTGACCGGACGTCCCGCTGCCCCACGGCCAGAGGAACGCGCCGTTGGTGGGCCGCGCCGTCGCGCTAATCCGCACGTAATACTCGCGGTTGGGCTCGAGGATCGACGTCTTGAACAACGGCAGCCGCTGGAAACTCGTCATCAGCTGGCGGACGGCTCCTTCGTTTTCGAGCTCCTGCCTGCTCTCCACCTTCCCGTCGACAACGCGCACGACGGTATGAAGACGGGTCAAATTGTCATACTCGACGCTGTTGGTCACGGTCGATGTAGCGATAGTGCGATCCACCCACGCAGGGACTTCCAATCGAAGGTCCACGGTGTAGGTGAACGTTGTCTTCAGGCCGCTGCGAACGGCCGCCCGGACCTCCTCGGTGAACCCGTCGGCCAGCTCGAACGTGACCAGAACGTGGTCATCGCGCACCAGAGGTACGATGCGCAGACCCTCGGCGGCGCGCAGCGTTGCGGCTGTTGAGAACAGCAAAAGTGCGCAGAAAAGCGCCGATCTAAGGCGTCCGACCGTCGAACCTGATGGGGACATGTACGGCCCCTGAACTGTACCACAGGTTAACCTCGGCCGGTGTAAGATTTTAAGGGACCTCGTGCGTACTCTAAAGATCCTTATTGTCCCGCTGTTGACGCTCGCAGTGATCTCAACGCACGTGCGCGCGCAGAGTCAGAGCCTGCCCGTCGCGCTCTTCGAGCGCTATCTCGAGTCGCTGCGACAGCAGGCTGGCATCCCTGGCCTGTCAGCCGGAATCATGCGCAATGGTCAGCTCGTGTGGGACAGCGGGTTTGGTTATCAGGACGTCGAAGGGTTGGTGCGCGCCACGGGAGACACGCCGTACCCGCTGCTGGATCTTACGCAGGCGCTTTCGTCGACGGTGTTACTGCAACAGTGTCTCGAGCTCAGATATCTCGATCTTTCCGACCGTGTGCGCCGCTGGAATTCGCAGTTCAGCGAAGACAATACGACCGTCGCACAGCTCCTTGCGCACGCGGGGGCGGCTGGCGCCTTCGAATACAGCACTGCACGCTATGCGGCACTGACGACGGTGATCGATCAATGCTCGAGCGCTAAGTACCCACGGCTCATCACCGAAGAGATCCTCAACCGTCTCGGAATGAGCAATTCCGTGCCAAGTCATGACCTCGCTGACGGCACGCCGATACGGCGCGAGTTCACCAACAACGAACGGGACCGTTACGTAACGATCCTCCGCAGAGTGGCAGCACCCTACAAAGTGACGGCAGGACGCGCGACTCGATCCGATTATGCGCGGCCGTCTCTCAGTGCCGCGACGGGAATCGTTTCCACCGTACGTGATCTCGCGCGCTTCGATGGAGCTCTCGACGATGACATACTGCTCGAGGCCGACACGCGTCGCCGTGCATGGGAGGCAGCAGGCACGGTCCCAACAGGTCTTGGCTGGTTTGTCCAGCAGTACAACAACGAGCGCATCGTGTGGCATTTCGGTCTCGCGCGCGATGCGTACTCGGCCTTATACATCAAGGTGCCCAGCCGGAAGTTGACGCTGATCCTTCTTGCGAACAGCGACGGGCTCGCCGCGCCCTACACGCTGGCCAACGGCGATATTTCGGTCTCGCTCTTCGCACAGCTCTTCCTCAAGCTCTTTCTCACCTGATGGTTTCCGGGCGGGCAGCGGCGCGCGCCGCGCAGCTGACGGGTACTGCTCTCGGCGATCATCCTCGCAGCGCCACAGGCTGCTCATGCTGACTTGTTGATTGCGCCGTTTGCCGGCGGATCGTTCGCGCCTGAGACGACGCTGCTCATTCCGGAAGAGGGCGCCGGCCGGAAGTTCACGCTCGGCGCCGCGGTCCTTCTCCTGAGCGACAGCCTATTCGGCCTCGAAGCAGAGGTCGGCCACACACCAAGTTTCTTCCAGGGAGACGATCCGCTCGGCCTCGTGCTATCGAGCCGCGTCACGACCATCACCGGCAATGTTATGCTGGCACTGCCTCTCGCCGTCACGCGTGAATCGCTCCGACCGTACGTTGTCGCTGGCCTCGGGCTCATGCAAGCGCGAAGCAAGAATGCGGCAGGGCTCTTCCCACTGGATGAGAACTTCCTCGCTGTCGACCTGGGCGGCGGTGCCATCGGATTCGTAACGGATCGCACAGGTCTGCGGTTCGACTTACGCCACATCAAAGCAGCGAGCGGCTCGGATGGGCCATTCGCCCGACCAGGGATCTCGCGCCTGAGCTTTTGGCGCGCCACCGTCGGCATCGTCCTCCGATAACGAAGCCAACCGAGTTGGTTGAACCCTTGCACAGGGGTGGTTGGAGCTTTGCACTAAGGGGAGAAGCATGACTCGAGCACTGTCCACTCTTCATTACACCAGATTGCTGGGCATCCTGCTCGTGGCGGTCGGCCTGGGCACTGCAGAAGCCCAGACGAAAATTACGCCCGACCCGAACAAGTATTCGCTGCAGCAGGATGTCGAGCTCGGCCAGGAGGCAGCCGCAGAGGCACGTAAGCAGCTGCCAATGTTCAACGACAACCGCGTCGACGACTACGTCGAGCGCGTCGGTGAGAATCTGGTTGATGCCATTCCGGCGGAGTTTCGGCACGCGGGATTCCGCTACACGTTCGACGTCGTCAACCAGAAGGAGATCAACGCGTTCGCCCTGCCGGGCGGTCCGATGTTTCTCAACCGAGGAATGATCGAGGCCTCGCGGAGCGAAGCCGAAATGGCCGGCGTCATGGCGCACGAGATCTCGCACGTGATCCTTCGCCACGGCACTGCCCAGGCGACCAAGGGACAGAAATTTCAGATCGGCGCGGTAGCTGGCCAGGTTCTCGGCGCCATCGTCGGCGGCGCTGCCGGCTCCGTCATCGCTCAGGGTACGCAGTTCGGACTTGGCGCGTATTTCCTCAAGTACGGCCGTGAGTACGAGCGTCAAGCCGATCTTCTCGGGGCCCAGCTCATGGCGCGTGCCGGGTACGACCCGCGAGCCATGGCGACCATGTTTCAGACGATTCAGGCCGAAGGCGGCCGCAGCGGGCCCGAGTGGCTGAGCAGCCACCCGGATCCGGGCAACCGCTCAGCCGCGATCACCCGTGAAGCGTCAATGCTTCGCGTTCAGGGAAACGCAGACACAGGTCAGTTCTCGTCGATCAAGTCGCAACTGCAGGGTATGTCTCCGGCGTACACGGCGGAGCAGATTGCGCGCGGGCAGGCCCGCAGCCGTCCCACCGGGACGGCCGGACGCACCAGCCGACGCACGGTGAACGTTGAATCGCCGTCGACACGGTTTCGGACCTTCTCGCCGTCAGACTTCCTGCGCGTGAGCGTCCCCGCCAATTGGGAGCAGGTGAGCACCGGCGTCGGCGTTACGTATGCGCCGGATGGCGGTTTCGTTCAGGGTGACGGTCAGACCGCCTTCACCCATGGCGTAGAAGTCGGCGTGGTCGAGGGAGGCACAGGAAACCTGCAGCGTGACACGCAGCAGGTGCTGCAGAACTTCGCGCGCAGCAATCCTGAGCTGCAGCGCGCCGGTACCACACGACGCGTCAGCATGGGTGGACGACAAGGTCTCTCCACCCCCCTGGTCAACACCTCGGATGTTACCGGTCAGCGTGAATACGTCAACCTCGCAACGGCACAACTGCGGAACGGGGACATCCTCTACGTCATCGGCGTTGCTCCTCAACCCGAGGCAGGCACTTACGAACGCACGTTTCAGCGGGTGAGAGAGACCCTTCAGATCGCCGATCGATAACAGGGGAAGGAGGAACGATCCAATGCGACTTGGGATCGCGCTACTTGCGCTGCTGAGTCTTGCAGCGGCGGGCGATCTGGCGACTCCGGCCGTGGCGGACGCTGACAGCGGCTACGTTCTGGCAATGGTGCAGCAGCCTGGCCAGTACTCGGTAGACATCAACGTGGATGGCACGGATGGGGCCTGGTGGGCGAACCCTCTCTGGATCGCCATCGGTGTCGTCGCCCTTGTGCTCCTGATCGTCATCATCGCGCTCGCAGTCAGAGACGGCGACGGTACAACCGTCATCAAGGAATAACGGCCGGCGGTTCCCGCCTAGACGTCTTGAAGGCGGCAATTCCTTGCCGTGAGTCAAGTTTTCAGACCCCTTCGAGACGTCTCGCCCGCGCGGAGTGCGGGCAAGAAGATACTGCACTAGCGAGGCGGAGCCATACCCGCACGCTCGCCGGTCAGAGGCGGGAGCCTCGCTAGTTATTGCGGGAACCGTCCCGTCGCAGCCAGCAATTCGAGACGAGCACGCCGCACTCCATGGGCAGCAATCGCCACAGCCGTTTCGGCATCGCGCGCTTCCCTTTGCGCGTCGATGAGCTCGATATTCGTGTTCGCCCCCTCCATGAATGCGATGTTGGTAATCCGGACCACTTCGTTCCCCTGATCCGCGGCCCGCTGCGCATATACGAGCGCCCGCTCGAACGCGGCCACCGCCTCGCGGGCGACGCGGATCTCGGAGCTCGCCTGCCGCTCGACCTCCGTACGTTCGGAGCGAGCCACGTCCACGAGCGCCTGCCGCTCGCGCGCTTCCCCCCGGCGCTGCCCCCCGTCGAACACGGGCACCGCGAACAGGACCGCCGCACGCCAGGAACGGGAATTGGCGAAGAGTCCAGTCGGAGTCAGCACCTGCGGCGTGAACAGGGCCGTGACCGAAGGCAGATATTCCTTCCATGAGTCGGCGGCGCGGCGCTGCGCCGCCGACAGCCTTGACTGAATCAGGCGAACGTCGGCACGGCTCGCAATCAAATCCGCGTCTGGAACCGTCGACGGCGGAAGCTCGAACGTGGGCTCACCGGTGACTTCGATCGGGCCGTCGGCTGCCACCAGCACGCCCAGCCTTTCCTGTGCCCGCCGAACCAGAAGGCGCGCTTCCTCGACGACCCTTTCATCGGATGACACTTCCTGCTCCGCGCGCACCGCGTTCAGCCGGCTGCCGATCCCACCCTGGAACCGCTGGTTGGCGTACTCAAAATGGGCTCGCGCGGTGTCGCGCGCGCGCTCGTTCAGCTCCAGTACCTGCTGAGCGGCGATGATCGCGAGGTACGCCTCTCCTGTCTCCACTCCAATCTGGCGGCGCGCGTCGTCTGCGCCGCGCTGTGACACGAACACCTGGTCGTTCGCATGACTCCATTCGGCCCACCGCGCCGGCACGACGAGGGGTACGAACATGTCGGCGGTCGTGACTGCCTGCGTCCGCGGCGAGATCGCACTTCCGCTGAACCTGGTAATGGGGTCGATGACGTTCGTGGCCACCGCCGCCGCGATCGTGGGCAGCGATTGGGACCGTACCTGCAGTGCGAGGGCCTCGGCCTGCAGAATATCCGCCGCCGCCGCCTGCACGGTCGGGTTGCTGGCAATCGCGCGCCGTACCGCTTCATCGAAGGTGAGCCGCTCGACGGTCTGTGCCGACAGCCGACCCGCGGTGAACGTCGCGAGCACACTGAGTGTGGACAGAATGCAGAGCGTTCCACTCCAAGAACGAACGTTACGCATGGTTCACCGCCTCCGACCCACCGCGCCTGCCGCCCGGGATCAACGTACGCACCAGCACATAGAGAATCGGAATGAAAATCACGTTCAAGAACGTCGCAAACAACATCCCGCCAGCCACTGCCGTACCTACTGAATTGCGCCCTTCCTGTCCGGCACCGGAGGCGAACACGAGGGGCATCACTCCGAGGATGAAAGCCAGCGAGGTCATCAGGATTGGCCGAAGACGGATGCGCGCCGATTCGATGGCAGCCTCGACAATCGATAGCCCCTTCGCCCGCAACTGCTCTGCGAATTCGACGATCAGAATTGCGTTCTTCGCCGCCAGCCCGATCAGCAGAACAAGACCGATCTGGCAATACAAGTCGTTCTGTAGTCCCCGCGCCCACTGCGCCGAGAGCGCACCGAGCACCGCCAGCGGCACGCCGAGCAGGACGATAAACGGCAGCACGAGCGATTCGTACTGCGCCGCCAGCGTCAGATAAACCAGCAACAGACCGATGCCGAAGATCGCGGCCGACTGCCCGCCCGCCTGAACCTCCTCGAACGAAATCCCGGACCATGCATAGCCGAACCCCTGCGGCAGCGCCGAGGCCGCGAGCCGTTCCATCTCCGCGATCGCCTGCCCCGAGCTGAACCCCGGCGCGGCTGCGCCGTTAATCGTCGTGGAGCGGAACAGGTTGAAGTGGCTGATGACCTGTGGTCCAGTTGTCTCGCGCACGCGCACGACGCTCGTGAGCGGCACCATCTCGCCTCTGTCCGTCCGCGCATAATACTGACCCAGGTCCTTCGGATCCGACCTGAACGCACGATCCGCCTGTACGTACACGCGGTACGCGCGGTTGTTGAAGTCAAAATCGTTCACATAGGCCGAGCCCAGATAGATCTGCATAGCGTTGGTAATCTCGCTGATTGGCAGACCGAGGCTGCGCGCCTTTTCGCGATCGATGTCGACGGCCAACTGAGGATCGTTCGCTGTGAACCCGCTGAACAGACCGCGGACAACGGGCGATTGCCGGGATGCTCCGATCAGGCTCTGGGTGCCGCTGGCCAGTGTCTGAATGTCACCGCTGCCGGTCTGGTCGAGCACCTGCATCTCGAACCCGCCGAACGCACCGAGACCGAAGATGGCGGGCGGGGCAAACGAAATCACCATGGCGCTCTGGATTCCGAACAGCGGTCCCTGCAGTCGCGGCAGCAATTCCTGAGTACGGTGCTCGGCGCCCTGCCGCTCCTCAAAGGGCTTCAGCAGCGAGAAGATCATGCCCGTGTTCGACGCGTTGCCTGCGAAGCTGAAACCGCCGATCGAGAAGACGGACTCCACTTCCGGAGTGCTCATCAGGACTTTCTCGGCATCGCGCAACGCGGTGCTGGTGTACTCGAGCGACGCACCCGCCGGGGCCTGCACGAGCGTCATGAACCATCCGGCATCCTGCTCCGGCAGGAACGCTTGCGGTACCCGCTGATACACGAGGTACGTGACGCCAAGCAGGGCAACAAAGACCACCGCAACCGCCCACCGCGCACGCACCAATCCCCTGACCGCGCCGACATACAACCGGGTTCCTCCGTTGATCACTGCCTCGATGGCGCCAAAGATTCGTCCCCGGCCGAGCTCCCCGTGTCTGAGCAGAAGAGCCGACAGCGCCGGCGTCAGCGTCAAGGCGTTGAACGCGGAAATGGCGACGGCAAATGAAATCGTGAGAGCAAATTGCTGGTAGAGACGTCCGGTGGTGCCCGGGAAGAATGCGACAGGCACGAAGACCGCGATGAGCACGAGTGCGGTGGCAATGACCGCCCCGAAGACCTCTCGCATCGCATCCGAGGCGGCTTGGACCGGACCCTTCCCGTACTCCTGAATATGCCGCTCGATGTTCTCGATCACCACAATCGCGTCGTCCACGACGATGCCCGTGGCCAGCACGACTGCAAAGAGTGTGAGGGTGTTGATCGAAAAGTCGAGGAGGTTCACGAACGCGAACGCGCCGATCAGCGACACCGGCATGGTCAGTGCTGGTATCAACGTGGCGCGCCAGCTTTGGAGGAAGACGAAGATCACGAGCACGACGAGGCCGACCGCCTCGAGGAGCGTCTGAACGACTTCGTTGATCGACTCCCGCACAACTGTCGTGGTGTCAAACGCAACGCGGTACTGCAGCCCGGGCGGGAAGGACCGACTGAGACGCAGCAACTCCGTCTCAATGCCGTCGCGGACGTCGAGGGCATTCGCGGTCGGCAGGCCGACCACCGCAAACCCCAGCGCCTCGAACCCTTGAAAGCGCAGCGTCGACGAGTAGGTTTCAGCACCGAGTTCCGCGGCGCCGACGTCGCTCAGCCGCACGAGGGACCCGCCCTCGCCGGACTTGATGATGATGTTGTTGAACTCCTGCGCCTCGCGCAAACGTCCCGCCGCACGAACGCTCATTTGATATGTCTGGCCACTCCGCGCGGGCGATTCGCCGACGCTGCCGGCCGCAACATTGACGTTCTGTTCACGCAACGCGTTCACGACGTCGCCGGCGGTAAGCTGCCGCGCGGCAAGGCGCAACGGATCGAGCCAGAGGCGCATCGAGTACTTGCGCTCGCCAAAGATAACCACGTCGGCGACGCCGGGAACACGCTTGAGCGCGTCCTTGACGTACACATCGAGGTAGTTCGACATGAACAGCGAGTCGTACTCGCCGCGTTCGGAGTACACGCCGACCGCCACGATAAAGTTGTTGGCCGACTTCTGAACGGTGACCCCCGTCTGCCGTACTTCGCCTGGCAGCCGGCCGAGCGCCTGGTTGACGCGGTTCTGCACGTCAACCGCCGCGATGTCCTGATCGCGCGTGACGTCGAACGTCACCGTGATCTGGCTGACGCCGCTGTTCGTGCTGGACGACGACATGTAGACCATGCCCTCGACGCCGTTGATGGCCTGCTCGAGGGGAGTGGTGACCGCCGTCTCAACTGTCTCAGCGTTCGCGCCCGTGTAGACGGCGAGCACACTGACGGTCGGCGGCGCCACGTCCGGAAACTGGGCAATCGGCATCGACGGGATTGCCAGCGCACCGGCAAGAACGATCACCAGCGAACAGACTGTGGCGAGAATCGGACGTCGGATGAAGGTATCTACGAACACGGCCTGAGGCCTTCGTTCACGATGGTTTGACTGGCGCGCCGTCGCCCAGTTTCTGGACGTTCGATACGATGACGCGGGCCCCCGGGTCGAGACCGGCACGGACGATATAGTCTTCCCCGAGTACATCGCCCAGCGTGACCGCCTTCTGGCGGGCGACGAATCCCTTCTCGCCTTGCTCGGCGACAAACACGAAATGCTGGCCGGCGATGCGAGTCACCGCGACAACCGGTATCGCCAGCGCCGGTTCGTTGCTCCATATGATGCGGGCCCGCACGTACTGCATCACTCGGACAGTCGGCGGCATTTGCCGCAGGGTCGCCTTGACGAGCACCGTTTGTGTCGCATCATCCGCACGTGGCGCGATGAACGTAATCGGGTTCGATGCGATGACTTCCCCGTTCGTGTCGAGGAGTTCCACTGTGAGGCCCCGTCGCAGGTCCATCGCGCGCTCGAGCGGCACACTGATGTAGGCTTCCAGGCCCTCAGGTTGGTCGATAGTGGTGATGATTGTCGAGGTGGTCACTCGGTCGCCCTGTCGAACCGGGATGTCACCCACGACTCCTGGGCTGGGTGCAGTGACGCGATAGTACTGAAGCTCCACCTGGCTTTCCTTGATTTGGGACTGCACTGCAGAAAGCTGCGCCTCAGCGTTCTTGAACGCCGTTTCCGCCTGCTCGAGCTCGGCGCGGCTGACCGCACCCGCGTCGAACAGCTTCTGCATCCGTGCGAGCTGCTGTCGGGCGAACGCGAGGTCGGCTTCGCGCGAGAGTCGTTGTGACTCGGCCGTCGTCACCGTAGCCTGCTGCTTGTCGGGATCGATCTGGATAAGGGGCTGCCCCAGCCCCACACGGTCGCCCGCCATGACGAAGACTTGCCGGACGATGCCCTCGACCTGCGGCTGCACCGTAATGGATCGCAGCGATCGGACCGTGGATACATACTCCGACGATTGCGGCAGCGGTCGCGCCTCGAGGGTGATCGTCTTCACCTCCATCGGCGGAAACGCGGGCGGTCCTCCGGCCCCGTTCTGCGCCTGGCCCTGGTCGTCCGAGCATGCGGCGGCGGCGAGCGAAACGATAAGTCCTAGAACGGTGAGCAATAGCTGCATAGAGATTCGGGTGACGTCACTGGCGAGCGACGCGGAAGAGCCGGAAGACCCTAATGATACCTGATACGTGTGGCGCTGGTGCCTGGTTTCAGCGGAAGATGCCCTTCAACCCTTGACCAATGGCTGTGAAGAAGCCTTCAACCGCGCGTTGCGCTCGCTGCTTGAATGTCCCCTCGTGGATCGTGCAGAGCCGGACCGGAACGACGTCGCCCTCTTTGAAGTACTCGATGTAGGTTGGGCATCCTTGTAGAGGACGCTGATACGACACGCGGCACAGTTCCTCGCCGTGCAGATCGGCTGGCGGAGCAAACGGCTCGGCCGGACGACGCCGCGCCACACGGCGCATGAAGTCGGACCAGATGGGGAGCGCAACGCGCGCGCCCGAGCCGCCTTCGCTGATCCGGTCGGGCTGATCAAAACCGACCCAGACGCCAGCCACAACTGAGGACGAGAAGCCCACAAACCACGCGTCGCGGTAATCATTGGTCGAGCCGGTCTTCCCGCCGACCGCGCCAGTCACTCCATACTTGCGCGCTCCGGCACCGGTACCTCGGTCGATGACGTCCTGGAGCATCGACACCATCTGAAAGGCGATCGCGTCGGGAATGATGCGTTCGCGTTCGATATGCGACGCGGTGGACGTCCGTCCCATCCGCGTTCTGCACCGACACGAACCCCCGGGGCCGAACACGGTACCCGAGAGTTGGAAAGACCGCGTACGCCGCGGTCAACTCCAGCGGAGTCACCAGGCCGCTGCCGAGTGCCAGCGACGGAACGTCGGGTTGCTCCGAGACCCCGAGGTCCCGCACCAGCCGCAGTACCGGCCCGCTGCCCACGCGTTGTTGCAGCAGGACAGCTGCCGCGTTGCTCGACTCGATCAGCGCAGCGCGGAGCGTCATCTGGTCGCGGCCGGCAATGCGCTCGTCGCGCGGAATCCACACTCCAGAGGGCGCCTCGATTGCCACGCGTTGGAGCCCGGTGATCGTCGATACGGGCGACAGTCCGCGCTCGAGCGCGGCCGCATACACGAACGGCTTGAACGCGGATCCAGGCTGCCGCCGGCTGTATATCGCGCGATTGAAGGGCGTCACCGCGAAATCCGAACCGCCGACCATGGCGAGCAAGTCGCCCGTCTGGGGATCCATAGCGACCAGCGCCGCCTGCAACCCTTTCGACCGAAGACGACGGAGACCGTCACGCACGGCGGCCTCGGCGGCATCCTGAATGGCCGGGACGAACGTCGTACGCACTTTCCAGTCCGGTGGATTGTCGCCGCCGTAGATCTCACGAAACTGCTGGCGGAGATATTCCTTGGCGTACCCGTAACGCGCCGCCGTCACAACCGGCGGCGGCTGAATGTGCAGGGGCGCAGCGCGTGCCTGTCGCTCCTGAGCTTCCGTGATCTTTCCCTCCTCGCGCATCCGTTGCAGCACGACAAAGCTGCGCCGCCGTGCCGATTCGAGGTGGTTCCACGGAGAAAATGACGCCGGCGCACGAATGATGCCCGCGATGAGCGCCGCTTCAGCCAGCGTCAGTTCCGATGCCGGCTTGCCCAGCATCTTTTGCGACATCGGCTCGACGCCATAGATGCCGGCGCCTAGGTAGATGCGATTCAGGTACAGCTCGAGGATGTCGCGCTTCGACAAAAAGATCTCGAGAAGCACGGCCAGCGCGGCTTCCTGCAGCTTCCGCGCATAGGTGCGGGTATTCGAAAGAAACAGGGTCCGCGCGAGCTGCTGCGTAATGGTGCTGCCACCCTGGGTGCCCGCGACCTCCCGGACGTTGTAGGCGGCAGCGCGCGCGAGCGCGACCGGATCGAGCCCGGGATGCAGGTAGTACCGGTGGTCCTCGACGGATATGACGGCGTCCTTGAAGTAGGTCGAGATTTCCTCGAGCCGGACGTCGTGCCGCTGTTCGTCGAGGCGGAACCAGGGCCGGTCGTCGGCATCGTAAAAAACTGTGTCGCCGACACCCCGATTCAGCTTATAGATTGCCCACCCATGCCGCGCGGTCCAGACGGCGCTCACCGTGAGGAACACAAGCATGGCCGCCCCGACGGCTGTAATCAGCCAGTCGTTGCGCGAAAGGCTGCGAAGGTCTTTGAAAAGCACTGTGAGGGGCCTGCCGACTCCCAATTACCGGACCACAAACCAATGGTATAACGATGCTGTTCATGATCGGGCAACTGAACCGTGTGCTGGTGGCTGCGCTGCTGCTGGCGGCCGTCGGTGTCGAGGCTCGCCAGGGCGCCGAGCCGCGTACAGCCGCAGGCTCGCGCGAAGGTGAGTTCCTGTCGCGTGTCCGGCGGCTGACCGTCGAAGGCCGCCGCGCCGGAGAGGGCTACTGGTCGCCTGATGGTCAGCGGCTCGTCTTTCAGAGCGAGCGCGAAGCGGGCAACCCCTTCTATCAGATTTACGCGCTCGACTTTACGTCGGGGGACACCAAGCGAATCTCTCCGGGCTACGGCAAGACGACCTGCTCGTTCTTCCGCCCAGGGAGCGATCAGATTCTCTTCGCCTCGACGCACCACGACCCGCGATCAAAGGCGCTGCAGCAGGACGAGATCGACTTTCGCGCGTCGGGCAAGGAACGGCGGTACGCCTGGGACTATGACCCGGAGTTCGAGTTGTACGCCGTTTCCGAGAAGTCGGGACAGGCGACACGTCTGACGAACGCGCGCGGGTACGACGCAGAGGGCAGCTATTCCCCCGACGGCCAGTGGATCGTGTTCTCGTCGAACCGTGACGCGTACGCGCGGACGTTGACGGCCGCCGAGCAGAAGCAGCTCGAGATCGACCCAAGCTACTTTGCGGAGATCTACATCATGCGCGCCGACGGCTCCCAGCTCCGCCGGCTTACGAACGCGGCGGGCTATGACGGCGGGCCGTTCTTCTTCCCTGACGGGTCACGCATCATCTGGCGGCGATTCGACGAGCAAGGGCTCATCGCCGATGTGTGGACGGCCAAGCCCGACGGCACCGATGCGCGTCAGATCACGAAGTTCGGCGCCATGAGCTGGGCGCCCTACGTTCATGCGTCCGGCCAATATGTGCTGTTCGCCTCGAACAAGCTCGGGTTCGAGAACTTCGAGGTGTTCATGGTCGACATCGACGGACGCAAGGAGCCCGTTCGCATCACCTACGCGGACGGGTTCGACGGCCTGCCTGTCCCGTCGCCCGATGGAAAGCGTGTTGCCTGGACGTCGAGTCGTGGCGGCGGCCGCGAAGGACAGGTCTTTCTTGCGGAGTGGAATCACGACCGTGCGCTGGCCGCGCTGAAGGCGGCACCCGACAGACCCCGGTGATCTTGTTCGGCGCGCCTCGCGAGGTCAGCGCCATTCGATGAACTGTATGACGACGATCATGAGACCCCTGTTCGTTGCGGTACTCGGTCTGGTTCTCGCCATCCCGGCATCGCATGCGCAGACCGCTGCACCGTCGGCGACCAAGGCGCATGTCGAGTTCCTGGCTTCGGACAGGCTTGAAGGGCGCGAAGCGGGTTCGCCGGGAGAACGTCTTGCCGCCGAGTATCTGACGGCGCAGCTTGCGCGGATCGGTGCCCGGCCGCTGCCCGGCCGCTCCGACATGGTCATGCCCTTCGAGTTCACCGCGGGCAGCCGCGACAGTGGCTCTCGTATCACCGTGACGGCGGGAGCCGGGCCCGCCCGCACGTTTTCAGCGCCGCGCGACATCCAGGCGCTGTCGTTCTCGGACGAAGGCAACATCAGCGGATCGGTGGTGTTTGCCGGATATGGGCTCGTCGTGCCCGAATCGCAGAATCTCGGCTACGACAGCTACGCCGCGCTCGATGTGAAAGACAAAATCGTGGTCGTGCTCCGGTACTTTCCGGAGGACACCGACGAGAAGACGCGCGCCATCCTCGCGCGATACTCCGACCTGCGCTACAAGGCGATGGCTGCCCGCCAGCGCGGAGCCAAAGCGCTGCTCGTGGTGACGGGACCCCGCTCCCCGAATGCGGGCCAGCTCGCGCCGATGTCATTCGATACCGCCCTGGCTGGCTCGGGTATTCCCGCTGCCAGTATTACGGGATCGGTTGCCGACATGCTGTTTAGCAGCAAGCCATTACGGGACATCCAGCAGGAGCTGGATACGGGCAATCCGCATGTGGCCGGCTTCGATTTCGCCGGCGTCACACTTGCCCTCACAACCTCCATCGTCCGTGAGCGTCACACTGGCCGCAACGTCATCGCGTATCTGCCTGCGACGGGGCCGGTGACTGCGCAGAAACCCTGGGTCATCATCGGCGCCCACTACGATCATCTCGGCCGCGGCGGAAGGGGTAACTCGCTCGCGTCAAAGGAGGAGGTATCCGGGATCCATCACGGGGCCGACGATAACGCCTCGGGCACCGCCGCCGTGCTTGCGATCGCCGAAGCTATTGCACGGTCGCCGCAGCCACGGCGGCGCCACGTCGTGGTTGGCCTCTGGTCGGCGGAAGAAATCGGGCTCGTCGGATCGAATGCCTTCGTGACCACTCCGCCGATGCCGATCGATCAGATCGCGGCCTACTTCAACTTCGACATGGTCGGCCGGATGCAGGACAACCGGCTGATCGTGCAGGCTACGGGAACGAGTCCCATCTGGGGACGGCTGCTGGAACGCGCGAACGTCGCGGCCGGATTCGACCTCGCAGTCCAGCCTGACCCCTATCAGCCGTCGGACGTAGCGAGCTTCAACCAGGCAGGTGTTCCGTGCCTGTTCTTCTTCACCGGTTCGCATGTCGATTACCACAAGCCATCGGACACGGCGGACAAGATCAACTACGAAGATCTCGACCGCATCGTCACCATGACCGCCTCACTCGTGCGAACCGTCGCTGACACAGACGAGGCGCCCCAGTTCACGAAAGTGGACCAGCCGGTTTCGCGCGGCGCGAGCCTGGCGGGTGTGAGGGTGACGACCGGGACCATCCCGGACTATGCCACTGAGGTGAAAGGGCTGTTGCTATCGGGAGTCGTCGGCGGCGGACCGGCCGACGCAGCAGGGCTGATGAAGGGCGACGTCATTATCGAGATCGCCGGCCAGACGATCGCCAACATTTACGACTACACGTACGCGCTCGAACTGCTGCGCGTCAACCAGCCCGTCAAGGTCGTGTACACGCGCAACGGGGAAAAGCGGGAAACACAACTGACACCTGCCGGTCGCCGGTAATCAGCCTTTCGCCCCGTCGCGTTCGAGCAGTGACGCCTCCGCGGCGATGAGGTCTTCGGCCTGCTCTTTCAACGACTCGGCAGTCGGATGCACTTGCGTGGGACCCTGCATCCGTGCGTACCCGAACGAAATCGCAAAAATCACCACGATCAGCGTCAGCGAGAGCCATTGAGGGATCTCGAGGCCCACGTAACCTGCGGCGTGAAGGTAATCCAGACAGAGCTTCACGCCGATCCACGCGATGATCACGAATGCACCGTCTACAAGTGCCGGATACCGTTCCACGAGGGTGATCAGCTGACCGACGACCAGCCGCAGAGCCACGATGCCGAGCAGCCCGCCCGTCATCACGACCCACATCTTCGGTGACATCGCGACAGCCACCAGAATCGAGTCGATCGAAAACGCGAGATTGACGAGCTCCACCCGCGCGACGGTCGCCCAGAACGCCGAGAGGCCGAGCCATGGTTTGGCTTTTGGCGCGGCGCGTCGATCTTCGCCTTCCTGGTGGCCCCAGAAATGGGAGTAAGTGAGATACAGGAGGTACAGTCCGCCTGCCAGCTTCACCCACGCCACGCGGATGAGATAAACCGCGAGGAGGGTTGCGACGATACGGAAGACGAAACCGCCGATTAGTCCGTAGCGAAGGGCTTTTTGGTGCTGGTGCCGCGGAAGACCCAGCACCATAATCGCCATGACGAGAGCGTTGTCGGCGCTCAGCAGCCCTTCGAGGGCGATGAGAGCGCCGACTGTTACGAAATCGGCTGCCTGAATGTCCAAGACCGTCTAGATCCTACCTTGAAAAGTTCCCGCCAACCTTGACATGCCTCGTGTCAAAGCCTACACTCGAACTGTATCAAGGTGGAGCGCGAAGTCTATTTCATCAGCATGGCAGCCGAGATGCTGGGGATGCATCCGCAGACGCTGCGGAAGTACGAGCGCCTCGGCCTGATTCAGCCCTCGCGAACAATCGGCAGCATGCGGCTGTACTTCCGGGAGGAGCTCGAGCGCCTGCGAATGATCAAGCACCTCGTCGATGAAGCGGGGATCAACCTCGCCGGCGTGCAGCGACTCCTCACCATCGCCGAGGTCTTGCAGCGTATACGCCCGTTGATGGACGAAACCGCCCTCAGTACCGGGCTCGGGACGTCGGCAGCTGCTCAACGAAATCAGGCGCCTGAACGAGGCGTTGGGACTTTGAAGGCTTTAGTCTTTGTCTTTGGTCTTCAGGCTGGACCAAAGACTGAGACTAGAGACCTGGAATTCAAAGACTACTACGCAACGCTCGGCGTCTCGAAGGCCTCCAGCGAGAAGGAGATCAAGCAGGCCTTTCGAAAGCTTGCCCGGAAGTACCACCCGGACGTAAATCCCGGCGACAAGCAGGCGGAGGCGCGCTTCAAGGAAATCAACGAGGCGTACGAGGTGCTCGGCGATCCGGCCAAGCGGAAAAAGTACGACGAGCTCGGCGCGAACTGGCGGCTGTACGAGCAGGCCGAGGCGCAAGGTGGTCCGAACCCCTTTGCCAGACAGTGGTCGGTCAACACAGGCGGCGGAGGCGGCGGCTTCCGCACGATGACACAAGAGGAGATGGAGGAGCTGTTTGGTGACACGAACCCCTTCTCCGACTTCTTCACGACCTTCTTTGGCGGCGAGACGCGACAAGCGCCGCGCGGTCGCGCCCGCCAGCGGGCAGGGCGTGACGTCGAGCACGAAATCGAGTTGTCGCTGGAGGACGCATATCACGGCGCGACGAGACGGCTGTCCCTGAAGCACGACGGCTACGCTCGCACCGTGGACGTGCGCATTCCAGCCGGCGTGAGTGACGGCTCACGCGTGCGCGTCGCTGGCGAAGGCGAACACGGCGCGGGTGGAGTTTCATCCGGGGATCTGTACCTGCGAGTCCGCCTTACACCGCATCCACAGTTTGAGCGGAAGGGACGCGACCTCTATGTCAAGGTTCCAGTGCCGGTGGTAACCGCAGCGCTCGGCGGCGAGGCTTCGGTCCAGACCTTGTCCGGCAAGCAAGTGCGGCTGCGGGTCCCGCCGCTCACCCAAAACGGGCAGGTGTTCCGGTTGAAGGGCTACGGAATGCCGAAGATCGGACACCCGGAGGATAAGGGAGACCTCTACGCGCGTATCGAAGCACAGCTGCCGACCGAGCTCACCCCGGCGGAGCGCGAACACTGGGAAGCGATCGCGAAATTGCAGGGAGTTACTGCGAACAAGCATTCGGCGGCATGAGCACAACCTGAAAAGCCATGAATCTCAACAAGTTCACTGACAAGGCGCAGGAATCCGTGATCACGGCCCAGAATCTGGCCTCCGAACTCACGCACGCTGAGGTCACTCCGGAGCACCTGCTTGTAGCGCTGGTCGAGCAGCAGGGTGGGATTGTTCCATCGGTGCTGCGAAAGCAGATGCTCGATCCCGCCCGGGTCGCAGCCGATGCGCGGAAGCTGCTCGACAACCTGCCGAAGGCCTACGGCGCCGAACTGCGCTTTTCACCGCGGATGAAGCTCATCTTCGATTCCGCTCAGGCGGAAGCTCAGCGCCTCCAGGACGAGTACGTCAGCACCGAGCACCTGTTGCTCGCGCTCGCCAGCGAAACGGGACGGTCGCCGGGAGCTCAGCTTCTGCAGCGCATTGGTGCAACGAAGGACGCACTGTACAACGCGCTCACGCAGGTCCGCGGCAGTCAGCGAGTGACCTCACAGAACCCTGAAGCCACCTACGAAGCGCTCGCCCGGTACGGGCGCGACCTCACGGACCTCGCGCGCAAAGGCAAACTCGACCCGGTCATTGGCCGCGACGAGGAAGTTCGCCGCGTAATCCAGGTGCTCTCGCGTCGCACCAAAAACAACCCTGTGCTCATCGGCGAGCCCGGCGTCGGCAAGACCGCCATCGTCGAAGGCCTTGCGCAGCGAATCATCCGCGGTGACGTGCCTGAAGGCCTCAAGAACAAGAAGATCTTCGCGCTCGACATGGGCGCTCTCGTAGCCGGGGCGAAGTATCGCGGCGAGTTCGAGGAGCGGCTGAAGGCCGTGCTCAAGGAGATCGCCGACTCCGAAGGCCAAATCATTCTCTTCATCGACGAGCTGCATACAGTGGTCGGCGCCGGCGCTGCAGAAGGTGCAATGGACGCGTCGCAGATGTTGAAGCCGATGCTCGCGCGTGGCGAGCTGCACACCATCGGCGCCACGACACTGGACGAGTACCGGAAGCACATCGAGAAGGACGCCGCGCTCGAGCGCCGGTTCCAGCCGGTGCTGGTCGGTGAACCGAACGTCGAGGACACCATCTCGATTCTGCGGGGGCTTCGCGAGCGATACGAGATTCACCACGGCGTGAAGTTCAAGGATGCAGCCCTCGTGGCGGCCGCAGTGCTGTCGCATCGATACATTTCCGACCGTTTCCTGCCGGACAAGGCGATCGATCTCATGGACGAGGCTGCTTCGAAGCTGCGGATGGAGATCGATTCGATGCCGGCCGAGCTCGACGAGGTACGTCGACGGATCATGCAGCTCGAGATCGAGCGCGAGGCGCTCCGGAAGGAGCGGGATCCTGCGTCGAGAGAGCGCCTGGGCCGGCTCGAAAAAGAGCTGGCCGACCTCAAGGAGGAACAGACGCGACTCCAGGCACATTGGGAGCAGGAGAAGCAGGCGATCCAGACGATTCGCCAGTTGAGAGAGCAGCTGGAACAGGTCCGTCTTGCGATCGAGGCAGCGCAGCGCGCGGGTGACTATGCCAAGGCGTCGGAGCTTCAGTACGGCCGCCTGCCGGAACTCGAACAGAAGATTCGCGAGCAGGAAGCCCGACTGGCCGAGCTGCAGAAAAGCCAGCGCATGCTCAAGGAAGAGGTGGACGAAGAGGACATCGCCGAAGTCGTCGCGAAATGGACGAACATTCCCGTCAGCCGTCTGATTGAGGGGGAAATCCAGAAGCTCATTCACATGGAAGAACGGCTGCACCAACGGGTGATCGGACAGGACGAGGCGATCAGGGCGGTATCCAACGCGATCCGACGCGCCCGGGCGGGGCTTCAGGATCCGAACCGGCCGCTCGGCAGCTTCATCTTTCTGGGACCGACCGGCGTCGGGAAGACGGAGTTGGCCCGCGCGCTCGCCGAGTTCCTGTTCGACGACGAGCACGCGATGATCCGCATCGACATGTCGGAGTACCAGGAGAAACACACGGTGTCGCGGATGATCGGCGCTCCTCCCGGCTACGTCGGCTACGAAGAGGCCGGGCAGCTTACGGAAGCGGTCCGTCGCCGGCCATATTCCGTCGTCCTTTTCGACGAGATCGAGAAGGCGCATCCGGAAGTGCTCAATGTGCTCCTGCAGCTCCTCGACGATGGACGCCTCACGGACGGAAAAGGTCGAACCGTCGACTTCAAGAACGTAGTGGTCATCATGACGTCGAACCTCGGCAGCCACCTCATTGCCGAGCACACAGGCGATCTGACCGAAGGTATCCGGCGTCAGGTGACAGAAGCGCTCCGGCAACACTTCCGTCCCGAGTTCCTGAATCGCGTGGACGAGGTGATCTTCTTCCATGCGCTCGGCCTCGAACACATGAAGGCCATCGTCGACATCCAGATCCGGGGACTGCTGAAACGACTCGAGGAACGGAAGATTCACGTCGAGCTCACGGAGGCCGTCAAGAATTTTCTGGTGTCGGAAGGATACGATCCGATGTACGGCGCGCGGCCTCTCAAGCGCACCATTCAGCGTCGCGTGCTCGACCCGCTGGCGCTGCGTGTGCTCGAAGGTGAATTCAGAGAGGGCGATCGAATCACCGTGGACGTGGGAGACAATGAGTTGATATTTCAGAAGACCCAGACGGTGACCGCGTAGTGCCGAACACCCGAATTCCACCCGGCATGAATCCCAGGGACAAACGTCCCGGTGAGAGACGATCGCTTCCGCGCCCGGGGCGCCCTGGCGGCGCGGTGTGGTACGTACTCGGGTTCCTCATGCTCATGGCGCTGGCACAGGCGTATTTCCTGGCGCCTGCGGGTCGGCAAATCTCCTACAGCGAGTTCAAAACGGCGGTGCGGAGTGGCCAGGTCGCGGAAGTGGTCGTCGGAGATCAGACGATCCGTGGGACATTCAACCGTGACGTCAACGGCAGCCGTAACTTCAACACCGCGCGGATCGAGGATCCCAAGCTGCTCGAAGAGTTGGATACGGCCGGCGTCAAATACACCGGTGAGTTCGTAAGCCGATGGCTTCCCGAAGTCATCAGCTGGATCATTCCGATACTCCTGCTGTTCGCGCTCTGGAGCTTTTTCTTCCGGCGTATGAGCGGAGCTGAAGGCGGCATCATGTCGTTTGCCCGCAGCAAGCACCGCGTCTTCGCCGAGGACGACGTGAAGACGAGCTTCGCGGATGTGGCCGGCGTGGACGAGGCCGAGCAGGAGCTGAAGGAGATTGTCGAATTCCTGAGGAACCCCAAGAAGTACACGGCGCTCGGCGGGCGGATTCCCAAAGGGGTGCTCCTGGTCGGTCCACCGGGCACGGGTAAGACGTTGCTCGCCCGCGCGGTCGCAGGCGAAGCGAAGGTGCCGTTTTTCAGCCTCAGCGGATCGGAGTTCGTCGAGATGTTCGTCGGCGTCGGCGCCGCGCGCGTCCGGGATCTCTTCGCCCAGGCGGAACAGAAGGCACCCTGCATCATCTTCATCGACGAGCTCGACGCGCTCGGTCGCGCGCGTGTCCAGAGTCCGATCGGATCGCACGAGGAACGCGAGCAGACCCTCAATCAGCTCCTCGCCGAGATGGACGGCTTCGATTCGCGCAAGGCCACCATCATCATGGCCGCCACGAACCGGCCCGAGGTGCTCGACCCGGCGCTGCTCCGCCCTGGCCGGTTCGACCGGCAGGTGCTGGTGGACAAGCCCGATGTAAAGGGGCGCGAGGAAGTGCTTCGTATCCACACCAAGCAGGTGAAGCTGGGCCCCAACGTCGACCTGAAGGTCGTCGCGGCGCGCACGGCCGGATTTGCCGGCGCTGATCTCGCGAATCTGGTGAACGAGGCCGCGCTGCTGGCCGCACGCAAAGACAAGACCGCGGTCGAGATGGCTGATTTCGAGGAAGCGATCGACCGGTTGATCGCCGGACTCGAAAAGAAGCGGGTCATGAGCACGAAGGAGCGCGAAATCGTCGCGTACCACGAGTCGGGGCACGCGGTTGTCGCCACCATCACTCCGGGCATGGACCCCGTGCACAAGATCTCCATCGTGCAGCGCGGATTCGGTGCGCTCGGCTACACGATGCAGCTGCCCCTCGAAGATCGGTACCTAATGCAGCGGCGCGACCTCCTCAATCAGCTCGCGGTCCTGCTGGGCGGCCGTACGGCCGAAGAGATCGCGCTCGGCGAGATTTCCACCGGTGCGCAGAACGATTTGCTGCGCGCCACCGACATCGCCCGCGCGATGGTCACCGAATGGGGCATGAGCGATGCGCTTGGCGCCATCAATTACGACGGCCACAAGCGGAACAAGTTCCTCGATATCTCGATCGGTCCCGAGCGTGGAGCGTATGCGGAGGACACCGCGCGGCTGATCGACACCGAGGTCAAGCGCATCATGACCGACGCGCACACTGCAGCGCGCCGTATCCTGACCGAACACCGCGACGACCTCGAGACAGTGACGCGCCGCCTGCTCGAGCTGGAGGTCATGGAAGGCGACGAACTTCGCCGGCTTCTCGGCGTCTCCCGTGCGGCCGCGCAGGAATCACCCGAAAAGACACCGCTGCCGCCGGGCGTTCACTGATCACGATGAACCAGCCTGCGTACGCGGTGGCGCGGACCGTGGCGCCTACGGTCGCGGAGCATCTGCGGCTCCACCGCGCGGCCTTGCTGCCGTCGCCCGCCGACCAGCTCCCGCTGGAACTTCTTCCCACGGCGGAGCAGATCGAAGCGCTCGTCGATACGGCGTTCTGGGCGAGCGTGCGCCGGGAGGAAGGCTACGTGCCGAAGATCTCGCTCGCCTTCCTTCGGCCATTGCCAGACGTCTGGCCGCTGACGTTTGCGACGCCGCTTCCCCTCGAGCCGAGCGCCCTGACCCGCCTGGCCGCCGCCGTGGAGCAGCCGGGAATTCACCTCGGAGTCTGGCCCGCCTTCGCGGCGAACTCTCCGGGTGACGCCCCTTCGGCGAGGCAGGCGTTCGCGGCGGGCTCTCCCGACGATGCCGCTTCCGCGAGGCAGGCTGGTGATGGCGACCTCGCGGTATGGGGAACGACGTATCACATTCCGCCGTTCTGTTTCGTCGTGGAGGTCGTCGGCCCGGGGCTGCTGGTGCTCAAGCACCGGCCGCGCCACGAATCGCGCAAGTTCGTCAACCTTGCAGTGCTCGAAGGCGACCGCATCAAGATCGTCGACGAACGGGCCTCCCTCATCGTCGACTGCCCTGCCCTGCTGACGTCTATGCTCGGCTTCGATTACGCGGAGCTGAGCAACGATGCGTTGAATGTACAGGTGCAGCTCGCACTCGCGATGCGCCGCCACGAACGCGGTGGAATTCTTCTCGTTGTTCCGACTGACAGCGACGGATGGCGCGAGTCGATCGTCCATCCGATTCGTTATGCGGTGGAGCCGCCGTTCAGCGAAGTCGCCGACCTCCTGCCCCAACACGACCGAATGCCCGAACATGAATGGGCTGAAGCGATTACTCGCGCAATCGAGGCCCTCGCCGGGCTTACGGCCGTGGACGGGGCGACCGTAATTACTGACCGCTATGAGCTTCATGCATTCGGAGCCAAGATTGGCCGGCGCGATGGCGGCCCACCCGTCGAGGAGATCGTCGTGACCGAACCGATCGTCGGCGGCACGGCAGTTCGCATGCATCCCGGCCAGCTCGGCGGGACACGGCATCTCGCCGCTGCGCAGTTCGTGCACGACCAGCGCCGGGCCGTTGCCCTGGTGGCATCCCAGGACGGGCGCTTCACGATTTTCGCGTGGTCGCCATGCGACGGGGCAGTTCACGCGCACCGAGTCGAGGTACTGCTTCTGTAAACGTGCGAGCGTGCGCACCGTCTGTCGCACCGTCGCACCGTCGGACGCACCCTCGCACCGTCGCACCATCGCACCGTTGGCCTGCCTGTTTGGGTGATGCGGGCGGTCGTTGTTTCGACGACGATTCCCTCATGCTGACTGACTTCTCAAACCAGATGGCGGACATCGTCTCCTCGGCGGCGCCGTCAATCGTTCAGGTACGAGGACGCCGCAGGCCTGCGAGCGGTGTTGTGTACGGCGACGGGACGGTCGTCACCACCATGCGCGCGCTTGGCCGCGAAGACGGGCTGCAGGTGCGGCTCCACGACGGCGGCCTGCTCGACGCGGAGCTCGCCGGGTGGGATCCGGCCACGACGCTTGCTGCGTTGCGAGTGCCGGGGCTCACGGCTCGAGGACTGACACCAACGCAAACGGCGGCTCGCGTCGGGCACATAGTGCTCGCTGTTGGGCGCTCCTGGAGCAATGCCGTAACAGCCAGCGCCGGTATCGTGTCGGTGATCGGAGGCCCTCTTCCGACAGGACGGCACCGGGCAATCGATCAGGTCATCCGGACAACCGCTCCCATGCATGACGGCTTCGCAGGTGGTGCACTGCTCGATGCCTCAGGTGGACTGCTGGGTGTGGCCACCGCCGCCGAGATCCGCGGCCTCGGCGTAGTGATTCCGGCCACAATCGCATGGAAGGCGATTGCTGGCATCTTCGAGCACGGGGGTATCAGACGGGGATACCTCGGCGTTGCCGGGCAATCCGTTAGCCTGCCCGATAATCAGCGCGCCGTCGAGGCCCTTCGCGATCGGGACGAGGCGTTGCTCGTCGTCGGCCTCACCTCCGATGGACCTGCGGCGCGAGCAGGCGTGCTCGTCGGTGACATCATCCTCGCGTTCGACGAGCATCCGATCGAATCTCCCGAGGATCTCCTCGATCTGCTTACCGGTGACCGCGTCGGCCGCGTGCTTTCGCTCAGCGTGCTTCGCGCCGGAGCAGAAACGCAGCTGACCGTAGCAGTTGGAGAACGACCGCGCCCGGCGGCATGAGAGTGATTCTCGTCGGCTCTCGCGAGGAGCGCGCGCGAATGCGCGCCAGCCTGAACGGCTCGATCCGCATCGTCGGCGAATTTCCGTCGCTGACGGAGGCGGAAGCCGCGGGGCTGGAGGTCGACGGCATCCTCGTGTCGCCCAGGGTCCAGCTAAAGTCGGACACGACGTACGTAGGGCGGGCCTTTAAGGCCCGCCAGACCCTACGCGACGCGGGTTTCGATGAGCCGCTGACGCCACGAGAAATTCAGGTCCTGGAATTGCTCGCTGAGGGTCTGCCGAACAAAGCCATTGCGGAGAGGCTCGGGATCAGCGACCAGACGGCAAAATTCCACGTCGCGTCAATTTCGGGCAAGCTGGGCGCGGCCAACCGGACGGACGCGGTCCGCCGCGCTGTGCGTCGGGGATTGATTACGTTGTAGAAATTCTCACGCTGCCGCTGGCTCTCGCTCGATCGGCACGATCACGCACTGACGCCGCTCCCCGCGCCGGAGGATCGTCAGTTCCAGCGGCGTGCCGATGTGCTCCTCGGTCAGGCAGCGATGAAGGTCGTCGATGCCCGCAACGGGATGACCGGCCAACGACAGGATCACGTCGCCCTGCCGCAGCCCTGCGACAGCGGCAGGACTCCCCGGCTCGACCGATGCGACGAGCACGCCTGAAGAAACTGCGATCTGATTTGCTCGAGCAAGCGCGCGCGGAATGGGGGTCTGCTGCCCCACGACGCCGACATAGCTCCGACGAATCATGCCGTCCCTGATCAGGCGCGACGCTACGAAGCGCGCGGTGTTGCTCGCGATCGCGAAACACAATCCTTGTGCGCCCGCAAGGATCGCCGTGTTGATGCCGACGACGTCGCCCGCGGTGGTCACGAGCGGGCCGCCCGAGTTGCCGGGGTTGAGTGCTGCGTCGGTCTGAACGACGTCTTCCATGAGTCGCAGCGATCGAGACCGGAGCGACCGTCCGAGCGCGCTGACCACGCCACTTGTGACCGAATGATGGAAGCCGTATGGATTCCCTATTGCCACCACGACCTGACCGACGCGAAGCCGACGCGAGTCGCCAAATTGCGCCCACGGCAGCGATGACCCGGCCACACGAATGACCGCGAGGTCCGTGTCGGCGTCTCTGCCGATGAGTGTCGCCGACGTCGTCCGCCCATCTGGAAGCGTTACGCTGAGCGGTCCCCCGCGCTCGACGACGTGACTGTTGGTGAGCGCGAAGCCATCTGGCGTGAGAATCACGCCTGATCCCGCCCCCTCTTTCAGCTCAACCCGCACCACTGCGGGACCGGCCACGTCGACCGCCCCGATGACCGCACGAGAATAGGCGTCGAGCAGCAGATCGTTGCTGATGGGATCGGGTTGATGTCCTGGATTCACGAATCGATTGTAAAAGTCCCGGGCGCCAGGCACATCACCCGAAATGGTAGGTCTTTGGGTCTTTGGTCTTTGGTCTTTCGTGAGTGAACGTCGACACCAGCGAACACCAGAGACCAAAGACGAAAGCCTGAAGACCAGCTAGTCCGTGACGCACCCCTCTGAGGCCGAGCGCACCAACTTCACGTATTTGGCGAGCACGCCGCTCGTCGCTTTTGGGGCGGGGGCTTTCCAAGCTGTGCGGCGTGCCGCCAGCTCCTGGTCGCTCACGTCCACGCGCAGCTCGCACGTCGACGCGTCGATGATGATGCGGTCGCCGTCGCGCACGAGCGCGATCGGGCCGCCGTCCTGCGCTTCCGGCGTTATGTGTCCGATGATGAAGCCGTGCGAACCACCGGAGAAACGACCGTCCGTGATCATCGCGATGTCGTTGCCGAGGCCAGCGCCCATGATGGCCGACGTTGGCGTGAGCATCTCGGGCATGCCCGGACCACCTTTCGGTCCCTCATACCGAATGACGACCACCGAGCCCCTGGCGATTTCTCCACGCTCCAAACCCGCAAGCATGGCTTCCTCGGAGTCATAGACTCGTGCGGGGCCGGCGAACCGCTCCCCTTCTTTGCCGGTGATCTTGGCGACCGCGCCATCAGGTGCAAGATTCCCGCGAAGGATCCGCAAGTGACCGCGCGGGAATACCGGCTGCTCGATGGGATGAATCACCTGCTGACCCGGTGTGAGCGGCGCTGCATCCGCGAGGTTCCGGGCGAGCGTGTCCCCCGTCACCGTCATGCAGTCCCCATGCAGGAAGCCGCGGTCGAGCAGGTATTTCATGACGGCGGGAGTTCCTCCGACTTTGTGCAGGTCTTCCTGAACGTATCGGCCGCTCGGCTTCAGGTCGGCCAGCAGCGGAACGCGATCGCTGACGCGCTGGAAGTCCTCCAGCGCCAGCGGCACGTGTGCCGCGCGGGCAATCGCGATCAGGTGCAGCACCGCATTGGTGGAACCTCCAAGCGCCATCACCATCGTCAGCGCATTCTCGAGCGACTCGCGCGTGACGATGTCGCGCGGTTTCAGGTCGCGCTCGAGCAGCGTGCGTATCGCCGCTCCGGCGCGGCGGCACTCGTCTGCCTTCCCCGGATCCTCCGCAGGAATCGAAGAGCTGTACGGCAGCGATAACCCCATCGCCTCGATAGCGACCGCCATCGTGTTGGCCGTGTACATGCCGCCGCACGCGCCAGCACCAGGGCACGCGTGACGAACGATGTCCAGCCGTTGCTCGTCGGTGATCACGCCGGCCAGATATTCGCCGTACGACTGGAACGCCGAAATAACGTCCCGCGGCCGGCCGAGCGCCTCGCCTGGACGGATTGTTCCGCCGTACACCATGAGCGCCGGGCGGTTGAGCCGCATCATTGCCATGACGGAGCCGGGCATGTTCTTGTCGCAGCCAGGCACCGTGATCACCGCGTCGTACCACTGTGCCCCGACGACCGTCTCGATCGAGTCTGCTATGAGATCCCGGGACGGCAATGAGAAGCTCATTCCTTCGGTTCCCATCGAGATGCCGTCGCTGACGCCGATGGTGTTGAACCGCAGGCCGACGAGCCCAGCCGCCTGTACGCCTTCCTTGACGTAAGCAGCGAGCCGATCGAGATGCATGTTGCAGGTGTTGCCTTCCCACCACATGCTGCAGATGCCTATCTGTGCCTTCTGCAGATCGGCGTCGGTGAGCCCGGTTCCGTACAGCATTGCCTGGGATGCGCCCTGGCTGCGCGGCTGAGTGATGCGGGAGGAATATTTGTTCATGGCGCGCAGAGCCGGTGCCAGATGGCTACCAGCTACCGACTACCACCTGCCATCTAGACCGACGCCGGCTGCGGCAGCTTGACGGGATCGAGGAACGGCATCATGTCGCGAAGCTTGGATCCCACAATCTCGACAGGATGGTTACGATCGCGCTCCCGCATCGCCTTGAAGTTCTGGCAGCCGGTCTCGTTCTCGGTAATCCATTTCTTCGCGAACTCGCCCGACTGGATTTCCTTGAGGAGCTGGCGCATGGTGGCCTTCGTCTGCTCCGTCACGATGCGTGACCCGGCCGTGTAGTCGCCGTACTCGGCCGTGTCACTGATCGAATAGCGCATGTACGCGAGGCCGCCGCGATACATCAGGTCGACGATCAGCTTCAGCTCGTGCAGACACTCGAAGTATGCGATCTCCGGCTGGTAACCAGCTTCAATCAGCGTCTCGAAGCCTGCCTTCACCAGTGCGCTCGTGCCGCCGCACAACACCGCCTGTTCGCCGAACAGATCGGTTTCTGTTTCCTCGGCAAAGGTCGTCTCAATCACCCCTGCGCGCGTGCAGCCGATTGCGCGGGCGTACGAGAGCGCCAGCGCCCTCCCTTGCCCCGTCACGTCCTGATGCACCGCCAGCAGGCCAGGAGTTCCACCGCCTTCTTCGAACACCTCACGAACGCGGTGACCCGGCGCCTTCGGCGCCACCATCGTCACATCCACGTCTTTGGGGGGAACAATCCAGTTGAACCGCACTGCGAATCCGTGGGCAAACATCAACATCTTGCCGGCAGACAGATGGTCTTTGATATCCGCGGTGTAGACCTTGGCCTGATGCTGGTCGGGCACGAGAATCATGATGACGTCGGCCCACTTCGATGCATCCGCGATACTCAGCACGTTGAGTCCGGCCGTCCGTGCCTTTTCCACTGACTTGCTGGTAGAGGGAAGGCCGACGACCACATCCACGCCGCTGTCCTTCAGGTTCAGCGCATGCGCGTGCCCCTGCGACCCGTATCCAATGACCGCCACCTTCTTCTTGCGGATCAGTTGGATGTCCGCGTCCTTGTCGTAAAACATCGTCGCCATGTCTGCTCCTGGGTCATTGCGAACCGGTCCGCCTTAAGGCGGACACTGACGTACGTGGAAGAAAATCTAATCCTATTCGATCGTACCTGGTGATCGTAGTGTCCGGCTTTAGCCGGACCTAACCTTAGGAGTATTGCGCCGCTGTGAGCGCCGTATCGCCCCTCCGCATCGCCACCTGGCCGGTTCGCACCATCTCGATGATACCGAGTGGTTCGAGGCGGCTGATCACGGAGTCAACGTGCGGCGGTTCGCCGGTGATCTCGAGCGTCATCGTCTGTTCGCCGGTGTCGACGATGTGCGCGCGCGTTTCGTCGACGACACGCAATAGTGCAGCGCGGTCGTGGCCCGCGACGGCTACTTTCACGAGCGCCAGATCGCGAGCGACCGCAGGCACAGCGCCGAGATCCTCGACCTGCAGTACGTTGACGAGCTTATACAGGTACGCCGTCACTCGCTCCGCACTCGCCTGATCGCTGTCAATGACAATAGTCATGCGCGAGACGCCGGGATCGGCGGTCCGTCCGACGGTCAGCGACTCGATATTGAAGTTGCGGCGCCTGAACAACGACGCCACACGGTTGAGAACGCCGGGCTTGTCCTCGACGAGAGCCACGAGAGTGTGATGCATGAAGCGAACCTTGGAAATCTTGGTCTTTGGTCTCTAGTCTTTCGTCTTTCGTGATTCAAGCGTCACTGGTCAATCGAGTAGAGCACCAAAGACTAAAGACCAAAGACTAAAGACACCGTTGTCAAATCGGATCCGCTCCCGTCTCCGCGAGCACGGATCGGTCGGGGCGCCGAATCATCGCGTGAAGGTCCGCACCAGCCGGCACCATGGGATAGACGCTGTCCTCCTGCTCCACCCTGAAGTCGATGAGGACCGTCCCTTCGAGCGCGCGAGCGCGCTCGACGATCTCCGTCACTTCACTCCGCTTCTCGACCCGGAGCCCTTCCAGGCCGTGCGCTTCGGCAATCTTCACGAAGTCGGGGCTTCGCAGCGGCGTCGCCGCATAGCGGCGTTCGTAGAAGAACTCCTGCCACTGCCGCACCATGCCGAGGTAGCCGTTGTTGATGATCGCGATGTTGATCTTGATCCCTTCCTGCGCCGCCGTCGTGAGCTCCGCCTGCGTCATCTGGAAGCCGCCATCACCGACAATCGCCCACACCTCCGCGTCGGGACGGGCGATCTTCGCTCCGATCGCCGCGGGCACCGCAAACCCCATCGTCCCGAGGCCACCGGACGTGATCAGAGAACGCGGCGTTTCGTGATGGTAGTACTGCGCCTCCCACATCTGGTGCTGACCGACGTCGGTGACCACGACAGCGTTGCCGCCCGTAATACGCCAGATGTCGTTGATGACATGCGCCGCGTACAGGTGGCCTGTGTCCGGCAGCTTTTGAATATCGCGGACGGCCGCATCGCCCTTCATCGAGTCGATATATGCGAGCCAGGGCGCATGATCTTCCGGCTCGAGCACGTCGAGAAAATCCGCCAGCGTTTCGCGCAGGTCGCCAACGATTGCCGCATCCGCCACGACGTTCTTGTTGATTTCAGACGGATCGATGTCGACGTGAATCTTCTTGGCGTGCGGCGCGTAGGTTTTGATATTTCCGGTAACCCGATCGTCGAAGCGCATCCCGAATGCCAGGAGCAGATCCGCTTCCTGGATGGCGTGATTCACCCATGCTTCCCCGTGCATTCCCATCATCCCGAGGTTCAAGGGATGACTCGCAGGCACGCCGCCGAGGCCGAGCAGCGTCATGGCAATGGGCGCGTCGATGCGCTCGGCAAGCGTGATCAGCTCCTTCGTCGCGCCGCTCTGGATTACCCCCTGCCCTGCAAGAATCACCGGACGCCGCGAAGCGCGAATGAGGTCGGCTGCCTGCGCGAGAGCCTGACGTGTCACCGGCCGCTGCGGACGGTAACCTCGCATCTTTATCGCGCCTGGATCCCACGTCCAATCGACCGAGGCCTGCTGAGCGTCCTTCGTGATATCCACGAGTACGGGACCCGGGCGGCCCGACTTCGCCAGGTGAAATGCCTCCTTCATCGCCGGCATGATGTCCTGGACGCGCGTCACAAGGTAGCTGTGCTTGGTGATCGGCAGCGTGATACCGGTAATGTCGGTCTCCTGGAACGCGTCATAGCCAATCAGCTTGCTCGGTACCTGCCCCGTGATGCAGACGATCGGCGAGGAGTCCATCATGGCGGTGGCGATTCCTGTCACCATGTTCGTCGCACCGGGACCGGACGTGGCGACCGCAACGCCAACACCGCCCCCTGCCCGGGCAAACCCGTCGGCCATGTGGGTCGCCCCCTGTTCGTGGCGCACCAGCACGTGCCGGACTGGATAATCGAGCATCGCGTCGTAGGCTGGAAGAATCGCGCCGCCGGGGTACCCGAAGACGGTATGCACGCCTTCGTGGACCAGACATTCCCAGATAATCTGTGCGCCGGTGCGTTTGGGCATGGTGGCCAGTCTGCCTGATGGCGAGCACATCAGTCAAATTGATAGTTATTCAATGACGATAAATAATCATGATACCCGGTTACGACAGCCTGGCGCCGCCGTTCAGCTGACGCCGAGGGGCGTCGAACCTGTCAGCTGGTCCGATCCTTGCCCCGTGGGCTATCCAAGGAGCGAATGCCAATGAAGACGTCCTGGACTGCGGCGACACTGCTTTGCACAGCGTTTCTTGTGGGGTGCGGTGGCAGTACGCCAGAAAATACCCAGAATTTCGAGCAGAACGCGCTTGCAGCGCCTGCTGACCTCTCGACCCCGCCGGTTACGGAAAGCGCGCCCGTCGTACAGAGACCGTCGTCGGCTCAGGACAGGTCAGCTGCCCCCATTCGACGCGAGCCCGCTGCGAGGCCGGCCGCAACGACCCGCCCCGCGCCGGCGCCTTCGCAGCTACAGACGGCGGCATCCGCTGCGCCGGCAGCCGTCGCGCCAGCACCGGCCCGCCCGCGGTTTCGCGAGGTGACGGCCCCGGCGAACAGTTCGTTGTCGCTGGAACTGATGACGGCGCTGTCATCTGAGACCGCGCAAGTCGAAGATCCGGTCCGCGCTCGTCTGCGGCAACCTTTAGTGGTTGATGGCGACACGGTCTTGCCTGCCGGCGTCATGCTGAGCGGCAACGTCGTCGATGTCGCCCGCGCCGGACGTGTGCAGGGTCGTTCGCGTCTCGTGTTCAGGTTCACGGAAGTCGAGCTCAATGGTGCACGCGAGGAGATCAGAACCAACCCGGTCACCTTCGAGGGCGAAGCCACGAAGGGCGAAGACGCCACCAAGATCGGTGCGGGCGCGGTAGGCGGGGCCATTATTGGCGGCATTCTGGGAGGCGGCTCCGGCGCGGCGAAGGGTGCGGCGATCGGCGGCGCGGCCGGAACCGGCGTCGTCCTTGCGACGCGCGGCCGCGATGTAACGCTCGCGTCTGGAGCGGACGTCGCCACAACGCTGGCAACCCCGTTCTTCGTGCAGGTACCCGTACAGTAACGGTCAGGGATCGGCTGGCCGGTCCTGCGACTCAGGCACGGCGGCCTCGGCCGCCTGAAAGCCTTTTCTCGAGTGTGTGCCGTCGCAGAACGGCTTGGTTGTTGAGGCGCCGCACCGGCAGAGTGCAACCGGTCGGCGCCCAATTCTGTACGGGACGCCATTCCAGTCGACGATCTGCACCTCGTCGCTCTCAATCACATACGGACCATTCTTGCGAAGACGAACGGTAATCATCAGCTTCCTCGTGCTTCGTGTTCCCTGATACCTCGGAGCCCCGGGCCCTGAGGCCTGGATGTTAGAGCGAGTATGGATCCCGCCCGATCGCGATGATGCTGCACGCGGCAATCACGTTCAGCTTCCGGCGCTTTGCTTCAGCGAGCAGCTCAGTACTCTCCGCACCAGGATTGATCCAGATCTCTGGAATTGCCTTCTTGTCGAATTCAGGCAGTAACTGCAGCGCAACCTCCGGCTGCACGTAGACGGTTGCCACGTCGATCACGTCGGGCACGTCCAACACTGACCTGTACGAGCGGATGCCTTCGACCTCGCGCTCGTTGGGATTGACGGGAATGACGCGATGCCCCGCTGCCTGGAACGCCCGCAGGGCCTTGTTCCCGAATTTCCGGCGGTCGCTCGACGCACCGACAACGGCGACAGTCTTCGGCACGTACCAATTATCGCAGTGTCGGTGTTTGATGCTTAGTGCTTCGAGCTTGGTAAGAGTGGTACGTAACGACTTTCTCGAAGTTCCGCCGCGACCATGCCGGCCGACGGCGTCCGGCTCCTCACGCCGGAAAAACGCAGCTCCGGCTTAACGTCATCTAAACGCGGCGTGGGGACCCCCAACCCCACGCGGTGTCGTAAGCCTGCGCAGCATTTTTCGTGCGATCGCGACGGCATGCTCCCAACGGCCGCCGCCCGTCCGGCACGCTCGCGCCGGAACGGTGCCCTGCGTGCGCGCAAGGCGTGCTCGATCTGCCGGAATCGCCGACGCCTGGGCAAGCGGCACAGCTCCTACGCGCCGCGCCGGCGACACCTTTTCAACGAAAGTTCGCCACCTGACGCGCGCTACCCGTCAGCTCGAGAATGTGCATACCGGTGCCGGCTCGGTCAGCGCCGTAGATATAGCCCCGGTCGTCAACTTCCACGTTGTTCGTCTGAATCACTCTGGCGCACGGCAGGCCCGCACCTCCGGGTGTGCACGCCGTCTTCGCCGTGAGCGCCGGAACGTAGTAACCGATTTCCTTCGGGTGGAACGGATCCCGCACGTCCACCGCGCGGATGCCGGCGTTGAAGTGCGCGATGAACATGATCCGGTTGTAGTAAATCGGGGTGAAGTTCTCGTGCGACGAGTGCGTCCCGAAACGTCCGCCCCGCGCGCAGAAATTCCCGCTCGATTCCGGCACGGTCCAGTTCGAGGCGCCGAACGGCTTCGTCTCGGTCGTGATATCGGCGATCCACATCATTGCCCGGGCGGTGGCCATGCAACCGCCGCCGATCGCCTCGTCGACGATGACGAGCATGTCGCGGACGCTCTCGGCCTCCTTGGCGAATTCGGTAATCGGCATCCGCAGCAGAGGGAACACATTGTGTGCGCCGACGCTCGGCGGCATATCCATACGGCTAATCTGCGGATAGAGCAGATTGGCCTCGGTCGGCTCCTTCGGGCCGTTGAGGAGCTTCTCCCTGTCCACGATCTGAACGATGCCGTCGCGCACGAAGCCGTACGCAAAGTAGACGCGGTTGCCCTTCGGCCCTGTGGACACCGGTCCGTGCAGACCGTTGTCGCCCGGCGGCGTCCCCGTCGATCCGGGCTGGTGCCCGGGCAGGCCGAAGTCGCGAATGAACACCGGCTTGGTTGGGTCACTGAGGTCATAGATCTTTGCCATGCGCGGGACGCGCCATCCGGGTTGCCCCGACACGAGATAGGCGATGCCGGTGTCGCACTCCCACCAGCTCTTATGCGTGCCTCGCAGGCCGCTGACGATGATGTTGATGCGCGTCGGCTTCGACGGGTCGGTCACGTCCCACATCTCGTGCGCGGAATTCGCCGTGTTGCCGTACGCCCTCAGCAGATACGTTTTGGTCTTGTCGGCGCGCGGCAGCGTGGCACCGCTGCAGACGCGCACCTGCTGCGCTCCGCCAGATTCCGCCGTGCCGCCCGATTCCAAAGGCTGCCCGGGAATGTGCGCGAGATACCTGGGGTTCTTCGGGTCGGTGACATCGACGATAGAGGTGCCGTGCGGCTCCTCCCGTCCCGTCATCGGATTCATCGCGTTGCCACCGTGATGGCCGATGTAGGCTATCCAGCGATCGCCCTGCCTCTTGATCTCCGGTTGGTACGCGCTGCGTCCCTGCAGATCGTTGTGGCCGACAAGCTGCATGTTGCTGCTGTCGGCGCCCTCTTCGCCCCCATTTCCGCCTTGTCGTTGCGCCGCGACCGCGGCGCTCAGAAGGATTGCCACCGCCACACATGCCAGGTGTCGTCGCGTCATGGGAAACTCCTTCGCTTCGATGCTGACCGGGATGCCCCGATGAGAGGATTCGTGAGAGGCGCAGCCCAGCACTAACGTCTGTGCGCCGGATTGTAACGCCGGCCCGGGTTCGTACGTAGCCCTGAGTTCGTACGTAGTGTCCGGCTTCAGCCGGACTGAGAATTCTTCGGGGCTATCGCGCGGGTTGCGTAAAGCCGGAAACTACGGCTGGTCCGGCTAAAGTCGGACACTGCGTATAATCAGCCCCCCGAGACGAGGAGGGACAGGCAATGCCGAAACCAGCCCCCGGCGCACTTCTTGTGCTCCTCTGGAGCATCTCGGTGTTCTCGCAGGCGCCATCACCCGCTGAGGCCGGCCAGGCCGCGGCTGCCGCCACACCAATGGGCACGCTGCGGGAGATTATCCCCGGCCACTACGTCTACAGCGTGACTACGTTCAACAGCGGAATCGTCGCGACCGGCGAAGGAGTAGTCGTGCTCGACGCCCTGAGCTCCGACGTGATCGCGCGGAGCCAGAGGGACGCGATTGCTGGCACGATCCGGCAGCCCGTCCGGGTGCTCGTCTCCTCCACGTTTCACAATCAGTATTCGAAGGGCAACACAGCCTACCCGGACGTCTTGAAAATCGGGCACGAACAGTACCGTACGGATCTCATCAGCCTGATGCAGCGGGAAAAGATCCCCGCCGACGAACAGAACGCCAGATTGCCCGGCCAGACGTTCCGGGACCGCATGACGCTGCATCTCGGCGGGAAAGAGATTCAGATTCTCCACGTCGGGCGTGCGCACACACGCGGTGACAGCATCATCTTCGTGCCGCAGGATCGAATCGTCTATTTGAGCGAGCTGTACTTTGAAAACCAGTTCCTGTTCATCAACGACGGGTATGGACTCGACTGGTTGCGCGCGCTCGACGCGGTCCTGGCACTCGACGCCGACATCTTCGTGCCCGGGCACGGACCGATTTCCGCCGACCCGCGGCAGACGCGACAAGGCCTTGTGCGTTTCCGCCAGATGATCGTGGACGTGCGCGACTCCGTGCAGAAGGAGCTTGCGCGCGGGGCGACAGAGGATCAGGCGGTGGCGTCTGTCCAATTCCCGCAGTACGCAAAGCTGCAGGGATATGACGCGCAGCGTGAGACCGCCATCCGGCGGCTCTATAGGCAACTCACTGGAAAGCTGGAATAACCGGAGGGTTTCCAGTCGAGCGTCGAACCGGGCTCAGGCGTTTCGGTAGAGCTCACTGGTCAGATCTTCTCTTCCGTTGACCTACCACGTGGCACCCTGCTTGTAGCGTCAGCAATCTAGGGGGAACGGGACGGCGGGCCACGTGTGCAGCGATGATCAGCCCGAATCTTCAGCAACAGCTCAGCGACGCGCGGACCTTGCTCGCCGAGATTCGCGATTCGTTGGTCCGTTTTGGCGCGACTGCTGCCGATCAGGCGGCCCTTGCGCAGTCAATCGCACAGCTGGACGAGTTCTTCCTGCTCGTTGTCGTCGGCGAATTTAACTCAGGCAAGAGTGCGTTCATCAACGCCTTGCTCGGCTCGCCGGCGCTCGCGGAAGGGGTCACACCGACGACAAGCGAAGTTCATGTGCTACGCCATGGCGACAACGTGGAGACGCGGCTTGCGGAACCTGGGCTCCGCCTCGTGACCGCGCCCGCTGACCTGCTTCGCGACATTCACATTGTCGACACCCCTGGCACCAACGCCATTCTGCGGGAGCATGAGCGCCTCACGGCCGAATTCGTTCCGCGGTCAGACCTCGTGCTGTTTGTCACCTCGGCCGACCGCCCGTTCACCGAAACCGAACGAGCGTTCCTCCAAAAGATTCGGGAGTGGGGGAAGAAAATCGTCCTCGTCGTCAACAAGGTCGACATCTTTGAGCGCCAGGCCGACCTGCAGGATGTGCTCGACTTCGTGCGGCAGGCAGCACAACAGCAGCTGGGTACTCAACCGGAGACCTTCGGGGTGAGCGCGCGGCTCGCGTTGAAGGCGAAGCAGGGGCAACCGGCTTTCTGGCAGGCGAGCGGCTTCGAGCCGCTGGAGCGCTTCATTCGCGGCACACTGGACGAGGAAAGTCGCTTCCGGCTGAAGTTGAACAACCCTCTTGGCGTCGCGCAGGCGCTCGCTTCCCGGTATGCGGCCATCGCGGACGAACGGCTACTGGTGCTCAAAGACGACGTGGCGCTGCTCGAATCAATCGAAGCGGAGCGTGCCGTCCATCGACACGATCTGGTCCGCGGTTTCGAATTGCGGATGACCGGGATAGAGAAGGTCCTGGTGGAAATGGAGGCGCGCGGTCATACGTACTTCGAGGACACACTGCGCGTCGGACGGATGTTCGATTTGTTGAATCGCTCGCGCGTACAAAAGGAGTTCGAGGATCAAGTCGTTGCCGACGCTCCTCGAACGATCGAGCGTCGGGTCGCGGAGCTCATTGACTGGCTCGTCGATCAAGACTTCCGTCAGTGGCAAGCCGTGACCTCCAGGCTGACGGAGCGGGGTCGTGACCGTGGACCCACGCTCGGCGCACCGGCGGTTGGCACCTTCCACGCCACACGCGCCCAGCTGATGTCCTCCATCGGACACGAGGCACAGCGCGTCGTGGACACCTACGACCGCGAACACGAAGCCGCATCGATTGCCCAACAGGCGCGCGCTGCCGTGACGACCGCCGCCGCGACAGGAGGTGCGGCGGTGGGTCTTGGCACGCTCGTGACCGTGGCTGCATCGACCGCCGCGGCCGATGTGACGGGTATCCTGATGGCAAGTCTCATCGCGATGCTTGGGTTCCTCGTCATCCCCGCACGTCGGCGAAAGGCCAAAGCCGAGATGAAAGAGAAGATCACGGCTTTGCGGGAGAGGCTTACTCGTGCCCTTCGGACCGAATTCGAGGAGGCGCAGACGCGAGCCATCGAGCGGCTGGAGGGCGCAGTAGACCCCTATCAGCGGTTTGTCCTTGGCGAGCGAACCCGGTGGCAGGACGCTGCGAAAACCCTTCGGGCGCTGGGCAACCATGCGGCCGCCTTCCGTGACCAGCTGGCCGCGTAGTCTCTTGACGCATCGAGTGCCTCGGCAATCTGCTTCGCAATCGCGAGCGCCTCGTCGATGGGAATCGGTCCTTGCGCGACGCGATCGGTGAGTGTTCGACACCAACCTCGATCGCCGGAGCACATCAAGCCCTAAGCACCAAGTACCAGGCACCAGTTAGAATGCCGTGAGTGCTCTCCGACTTGCGCTCATCCCTTGACCATGCGGGGGATGACCCCGAGCGTGCCGAAGGGTCACCGCATCCCGAGCCGCACGGCAGGATGCGGCGGCCCGTACTAACGCTTCTTCTCCTCTCATCGCTCACATTCTTCCTCGGCCTTGGTCGACAGGCGATTACCGACTCCGATGAAGGCTTCTACGCCGAAGCGGCGCGGGAGATGGTGGAGGGCGGCGATTGGCTCACGCCCCATTTCAACTATTCGGAGCGGTGGCAGAAGCCGGCGTTGTACTACTGGCTCACGGCAGCGACATATCTGGTCTCCGGACCGACGGAGCTGGCTGCGCGGTTGTGGTCATCGCTGTTCGGCATCGGACTGGTGCTGCTGACATTCATGATCGCGCGTCGAATCATGCCGGGGAGCGAAGGACTGCCGCCGGGTCCGAACCGCCTTCGCCAAGGCGTGTCTCAAGACGGGGTCGCGTTACGCAACGACACCGCCTGGCTGGCGGCAGCGATCGTCGCCACCTGTTTCGGGTGCGTTGCAATGGCCCGGTTGGCGCTACCGGATTTGCCCTTGGCGTTTCTCATTACGCTGGCAATCTGGGCGGCCCTCGATGACAAGCCACTCGTCGCCGGCGCGGTGGTTGGTCTTGGATTCCTGATGAAGGGGCCGCTCGCGCTCGTAATCCCGGCGATTGTGCTGATACCAATCTGGTGGCATGAGCAGCGACTGCGGCAGATCCGTCCAAGAGACGTCGCAGCCGCGGCAGCTGCTTTCGCGCTGATCGGACTTCCCTGGTACGGTGCGATGGCGTTCGAGCACGGCAGTGCGTACCTGGAAAGCTTCTTCGTCGGCGACAATCTCGAGCGCTTCGCGACGGATCGCTTCAACACGCCGAGACCCCTCTGGTTTTACCTGCCGATCGTCGTTGGCGGTCTGCTGCCATGGTCCATGTACGTGACGATTCTGCCGTGGCAGTCGGTACGTGACGTCGCGTTTCGCAGGCGACCTCTGATGAAAGAAGAGTGGCGCCTGCTCGCATGGGCATTCATCCCGCTCCTGTTCTTCACCATCTCGATAGGCAAGCAGCCGCGGTACATCCTTCCTGTCCTTCCACCGCTCGGGATCCTGCTGGCACGCTCCATCGTCAGGCGCGTGCACGAAGCCGATGGCGCTCCACAGAAGGCGCTAGCCGCCGCCACCTGGGCGACGGTCGTGTTTTACGCGATTGTTGCCATTCTCCTCACCCGCGCCTCTCCGCTTTTCATCATGGCGTCGCCGCTGTTGACTTACGCGGGCATCGCGCTGATATCCGCGTCCGCGCTCGTGTTGGGGTGGCTCGCGGCGACGCGGCGCTGGCGGCTCCTGCCGACGACGATGGCGAGCTGCGCCACCGTTTTGCTGCTGTCGCTGCAGTTTGGCGCGCTGGCAGGTGCAGGAACCGAACCGGTCGAACGGGTGGCCGATCTCATTCGCATGCACCGGCAGTCGGGAGAGCCTGTCGGCACTTATCAGGTGTTCGAGAGAAATCTGGTCTTCTACACGCGAGTCAAACAGGTCGATCTGATAGACGAAGGCCGCGCGCTCGACTTTCTCAAGTCGCCGGAACGTGTACTGCTGGTGGTGCGCGACGTGGATCTCTCGCGCCTCGAATCCATCGGCGGCATCACAGCGAAACGGCTCGGCGAGGTGCAATATCTGAACACCGCGAACGTGCGGCTGCGTACGCTGATCTCCCCGCTGCCCGAGCAGGACCTCGAACGCGTTCTCCTGGTCACTAACCGGTAGCGCGGAAGGTCCGGCTAAAGCCGGACACTACGTCGAGGGACTACTACGTCGAGGGACTACGGAAAGATCTTGCCCGGGTTCAGAATGCCGTTTGGATCGAAAGCGGCTTTCACGCGCTTCATGAGCGCAATCTCTTCCGGCGAGAGCTCGATTCCGATATACGGTGCCTTGACGAAGCCAATGCCATGCTCTCCGCTGATCGAGCCCTCGAGCGCGACCACCCGCTCGAACAGGGTGCGCTCGGCGGTCTTCGCCAGGGCACGTTGCTCCGCGTCGGCCGGATCGATCATCAGGTTCACGTGAATGTTGCCGTCGCCAGCGTGACCGAACGCGACGACCCGCAGTCCATATCGCTCCCGGATGTCGTCTACAACGGCGAATAGTTCCGGCACTCGCCCACGCGGAACGACGACGTCGTGGTTGATCTTCAACAGGCCGGTGGCCCGAAGCGCCATCGAGATGAGACGTCGTGCAGTCCAGAGCCGGTCGCGCTCCTCGTCGTCGACGGCGAGCACCGCGCGGCTTGCACCCGCTTCGCGGCAGGACTCTGTCACGCGGTCGATTTCCTCGTCCACCGCCGACTGTGCGCCGTCCGCTTCGACGATGAGCATGGCGCCGGTCCCCGGCGGAGCGACCTCGCGGCCGATGTGAGCGCTCACGGCCTGCAACGACTCGCGATCGATCAGCTCGAGCGTCGCAGGAACAACTCGCCTGCGAATCAGCGCGGTAACTGCATCGACAGCAGCCTGGATGTCGGTAAACAGCGCCATCAGAGTTGCGCGGGCGGGCGGCTTCGGCACAAGGCGCAGCGTGATTCTCGTAATGATCGCGAGCGTACCTTCGGAGCCCACGAGCAACTGCGTCAGGTCGTACCCGACGACGTTCTTCACCGCCTTCGATCCGGTCTCGATGATTTCGCCGTTGGGCAGCACCGCCTCGAGTGCCAGCACGTAGCGACGCGTCGTGCCGTACTTGAAGCCGCGCGGTCCGCCAGCACATTCAGCGACGTTGCCGCCGATGGACGAACGTTCGAGGCTGGCAGGATCGGGCGGATAGAACAGGCCTACGGCCTCGACGGCACGCTGCAGGTCGGCCGTGACGACCGCCGGCTCGACCACCGCGAGCAGATTCGTTTCGTCAATTTCGAGAATTCTGTCGAGGCGCTCGACCGAGAGCACAACGCCGCCGCGGGTAGGGACCGCACCGCCCGTGTAGCCGGTCCCGGCGCCGCGGACGACGAGCGGCACCTGCCGCGCGTCGCAGAGTCGCGCAATTGCCGCAATGTCCTGTACGGTTCCCGGGACGGCAACGACATCGGGCGGGTGAACGATCCCGAGCGCATCTTGACCGTAGCGCTCGAGCGACTTGTCGTCGGTGCGGACATGGTCCGCGCCGACGATATCGATCAGGGCACGTACAAAGGCTGCATCCACGGCGGACTATTTCTGAATCACGAACGGCGCGAAGGAAACGTAGAGCGCAGGCTCAAGCCTGCGCTCTACGCTTGCCATCGTGCTCAGCGCGACGCAGCCGCTTTGGCCGGCTGCAGCGATTCGGCGAAGCGCAGGATCCGCGTGGCGCCCTCGCGCAGCTGCTCCATCGAGGTTGCGTACGAGATGCGGAGGTAGCCGGGCGCATCGAAGCCCTCCCCAGCCGTCACGGCAACGTGGTCCTTTTCGAGGAGCGCCTGAGCGAAGTCGGCCGACGTCCGCAAACCGTCGGGCGACAGAAGCGCAGAGATATCCGGGAACAGGTAGAAGGCTCCCTTCGGCTTCACGCACTGAATTGCCGGGTGCGCCGTGAGCCATCCGTGGATGTGGTCGCGCCGCTTGCGGTATTCATTGAGCATGAACGTGACTTCGTCTTGCGGCCCCGAAATGGCCGCAAGAGCCGCCATCTGCGTAATCGACGCAATGTTCGACGTTGTCTGACCTTGAATGGTGTTGAACGCTCCGGTCAGCTCTTTTGGCGCAATCGTCCAGCCACAGCGCCATCCAGTCATCGCGTACGACTTCGACGCCGATCCTGCGATCACGGTCCGATCGCGATGGCGATCGAAGAGCACCTTCGGCAGGTTGTGCGCCACGTCCTCGTAAATCAGCTGCTCGTAGCAGAGGTCCACCACGATCCAGATGCCGCGCTTCGCCGCTGCCTCCACGATCGGCGTGAGCATGCCTTCATCCACGAGCCCACCGGTCGGGTTGCACGGCGAGTTGATGATGATTGCCTTCGTCCGCGGCGTGATGGCGGCCACAACGGCCTCTGCGTGCACGACGAACCCCTCGTCGGCACGAGTGGGTACGATGACCGGCGTCGCACCGACGAGCTTCACCTGTTCGGGAATCGTCGGCCAATACGGAGCGTGCGTGATGACTTCATCACCCGGGTCGTAGAGCGCGAGTGCTGTATTGAACAGCGCCTGTTTGCCGCCGGCCGTCAACAGCACTTCCGCGGCTGAGACGTCGATGCCGTAGTCGCGTCTATAGCGGGCGGCCACGGCTTCACGCAGCTCGAGGATCCCGGCCGCGGCCGTGTAACGCGTGAAGTTCGCGTCGATCGCCTTCTTGCCGGCAGTCTTGGCGTGTTCCGGCGTCGGAAAATCCGGCTCGCCGGCTGTAAAGTCGACGACGTTGAACCCTGCGCGGCGCAGCCGCTCCGCTTCCGCCGCCGCCTTGAGCGTGGCCGATCCTGAAACCGATGCGAGACGCTGTGCAAACATGCTCAACCCCTTACCCCTAGTGCTTGTTTCTCCCTGAGCCATCGCTCGACGGTCGGGGGCACCAACCCATGTACCTGTCCGCCCAACTGAAACACCTCTTTGATCAGGCGCGAGCTCAAGTACGTGTACTGCTCTGCAGGCATCATGAAGACCGTTTCAAGACCCGGTTCGAGGTGCCGGTTCATGAGCGCCATCTGAAACTCGTACTCGAAATCGGAAACGGCACGCAGTCCGCGGATGATCGCGCTGGCACGCCGCGCCTTGGCGTACTCGACGAGCAGCCCGTCGAACGAATCGATGTCGACGTTCGAGTACTCGCGAAATACCTCGCGCACCATCGCCACGCGCTCGTCGGCGGTGAAGAGCGGCTGCTTCTCGGCGTTCACGAGAACGGCCACAAGCACCCGCTCGAACAGGTGCGTGCTCCGCAGAATAATGTCGACGTGGCCGTTGGTCAGCGGATCGAACGAACCCGGGAACACTGCGAGGCGGCCGTTCGGCGGGCCAGCGGGCGTCATCGTCGCATCCTCATGAAAGTCAGCACGCTGTCTCCGGACACGACGTCGCGAACGCGCTCCAGTAATGCTGGCACTTCGGCGTCGCGCCGGCGCGACCGTTCGAGCACGAGCAGACCGTCGCCGTTCATCAGCCCGGCCACGACCTCCAGTGCGTGTGCGATAGAGCCTGGGTCAGCGTCGTACGGGGGATCCAGCAGGGCCAGGTCGAACTGGCTGTCCCGTGGCGCACGCCGCAGCACGGCGGCGACGTCGCCATACTCGATAGTATAGCCCTCCTCTACGCGGCAGAGCGCGAGGTTCGCCTCGATGAGCGCGACCGCGCGCCGGTCACGATCGATGAATGTGACGTGTGCAGCGCCTCGGCTCAGCGCTTCAATACCTGACGCGCCGCTACCTGCAAACCCGTCGAGCACGCGCGCGCCTTCGATCCGCGGGGCAAGGATGTTGAACAACGTCTCACGCAGCTTGTCCGAACTGGGTCGAAGCCCGGCCCATGTCGGCGCCTTGAGACGGCGACCCTTGAACGCTCCGGCAATCACGCGCACGCTGATGCCTGGGCCCTGAGGCCTAACCGACTTCCACCAAACCGAATTGCTGCTCCCAGCGCCGCTGCACAAACTCGAGCAGATCGCCTGTGAGACCGCCCTCGATGACGATTCTCCTCGCCTCCCGGTGCGCCTGCTCCATGATGTCGCGATCGCGGACCAGGTCGCCGGTGCGCAGCTTGGGCAGACCCGATTGGCGCGTCCCGAAGAAGTCGCCCGGCCCGCGCAACTCGAGGTCTTTCTCGGCAATCGCAAAACCGTCGTTGGTCGTCGCGAGCGCGCGCAACCGCTCGCGTGCCTCGTCGGTCCACGGTGACTGATAAAGCAGGATGCAGTGCGATTCCCATGGTCCGCGGCCAACGCGGCCGCGTAACTGATGAAGCTGCGACAGTCCGAACCGTTCGGCGTGCTCCACCACCATGACCGATGCGTTCGGCACGTCTACACCCACCTCGACTACCGTGGTTGAGACCAGGATGTCGATCTGACCTGTCGCAAACGCCTGCATCACTCGCTCTTTGGCGTCCGACTTCATGCGGCCGTGCAACAGCGCGACGCGGTACGCGGGGAAGATCTCCGACTGGAGGTGATCGGCCATCTCGGTCGCCGATTTGAGATCGATTTTTTCTGACCCTTCGACGAGCGGATAAATCACGTAGGCCTGACGGCCGCGATCGAGCTCGTCGCGAAGCAGCTGATAGATCTCGTCGCGCCGCGACTCCGGCTTGACCCACGTGCGCACCGGCGTGCGTCCCGGCGGCAGGTCCGTGATCTTCGACACGTCGAGCTCGCTGTAGTCGGTGAGCGCCAGCGTCCGCGGAATCGGCGTCGCAGTCATCAACAGCACGTCGGGCCGCAACCCCTTTGCCCGCAGCGCAGCACGTTGTTCCACCCCGAATCGATGCTGCTCGTCGATGATGACCAGGCCCAGCTTATGGAATCGCGTGTTTTCCTGAACGAGCGCATGCGTCCCCACAATCAAACTCGTCGTCCCGCGCTCGATGTGTGCATGAAGCGTGTGCTTCGTCAGGCCCGGGGTGCTGCCGGTGAGCATATCCACCCGGAAACGCGACTGCGCGAGTAGCCGCGCAATCGTCGCGTAGTGTTGGGCCGCAAGAATTTCCGTTGGCGCCATGAAGGCCACCTGCAGGCCGTTCTCCATCGCGACGAGCGCCGCCAGGAGGCCGACGATTGTCTTCCCGGCGCCAACATCGCCCTGCAGGAGCCGGTTCATCGGCTGAGGCTGCTGCATGTCTTCCACAATCTCCCGGACCGCCTGACGCTGCCCCGCGGTGAGTTTGAACGGCAGGATCTTTGTCGCTGCCGTGCGGATTCGTTCATCCACCTTCGGCACGAACGGCTTCAGCTCTGTGCTCGTCGCGTGTCGCCGCCACGCGTGTCCAATCTGATAAAGAAAGAACTCTTCGAAAATCAGCCGCCGCTGTGCGGGCGTGCGGAACGCGTTCAGCTCGTCGACAGACGCATCCTGCGGCGGAAAGTGCGCCTGCTCGATGGCCTGCCGGCGCGGCACGAGGGCCAGGCGCCCGCGAAGGTCCTCGGGCAGCATGTCGAGAACCGTCGACGGCAACTGGTCGAGCGCGTGGCGCACGAGCCTGCGCTGCATGTTCGGCGTCACCGCACCCGTCTTCTCGTAGAACGGGACGATGCGCCCGGTATGCACGCCAGACATGTCGTCCGTGACGACTTCGTACTCGGGGTTGAGGAAATGCAGCCCGCTCGAGTCGAGCCGGACGTCGCCGAAAATCACGACCGTGAGATGCGGCTGCAGGATGTCGGCGAGAAACGGCTGATTCATCCAGGTGCAGCGAATCGCGCCGCTCGCATCGCTGAGCACGATGTTGAAAATCTTGAAACCGCGGCGCCGCGTCATCGCGAGACGCGCGCTCTTGATTTCGCCGAGCACGGCCGCCCGGGCGCCGGGTCGCAGCGAGGCAATCGGCTGCATGTGGCTACGGTCTTCGTAGCGAAACGGAAGGCGGTAGAACAGGTCCTCGACGATGACGAGGCCGGCCCGTTTGAGATCGGCCGCCTTGCGCGGCCCGACTCCCTTGAGGTACTGGAGCGGTGTGGAAAGGTCGGTAGTCAAGGCACAAGGCTCAAGTCACAAACCAGAAGTCACAAGAACACTGAGCCAATTCTGATTGTGACGTGTGATTTGTGACCTGTGACTTGGTTATTGAACTACGACCGCCTGACCCTGCCCCACCTCGATCTGACGGATGTTTGCGGGCAATGAGAACGTGTCATCGAGGCGAACGCCCTGGGGCCGCTCGGGGGTTCGCGAGTAGTAAGAGAGGAGCTCCTGGAGAAACGAAGGAGGCACCGGCAGGCCGGCGATCTCGGCCGACTGCACTTCGAAACGGCCCATGCCGTCGCGCGTATGGAGGACGCCTGCAATCGTCACGGGGACGCGTCCGCCCACCAGGCTCCACGGGTCGAGCGTGGCGCCCGACGAACGCCTCTTCCCGATAGCTTCGAGATCGACCACGGCGTTCCCAGACAGCCGCCCCTGGCCGACAATTGTGACTTCCGGAGAGCTGACGCCGGTCGGCAGATGCGGTTGCGACTGGTACACAAGCCAGGAATTCAATTCATCCTGTGTGAGCGCGGTTCGCCGCGCCGTCCGGCTGCCGGCCTCGCTTTGGCTCCGAATCAGAGCAACCTTCTTGGAGAACGCGTCGGCGTTCTGTCGGGTGACCGTCGCGGCGGCCTCGAGCGAGACAAGTGCCAATGCTGTCAGGGGGATCGCGGCAATCCAGCGTGAGCGGTTACGCATGGAACGTTGAAAGGACGTCTTTGGCAGTGTAGCACCTTCCCTTCGCTCTTATCGGTGCCGATCGGTCCTTGATCTTCGCCTTATATTCGCATATAGTCGCGGCACCTCAGCCACCAAAAAGGCCGATGCGCTTGATGTCCCGGCGAAACCGCCGCACGGATGCTGACCCACTGTGCGGCGATGGAGGAACGACGTGCTTCCGCTTACGAAACGCCAGCGCGAAATCCTCGATTACCTGAACGAGTTCATTCAACAGCATGGATATGCACCGAGCCTCGAGGAAATCGGGCGCCGCTTCAGCCTGTCGTCGCTCGCCACCGTCCACAAACATCTGACGAACCTCCAGGAGAAGGGGTTCATCCGGCGCGCCTGGAACCGAAGCCGGTCGGTTGAGCTCGTGCCAACGCGTGTCGGCAGCCGGGCCGTGGAGCTGCCGCTGCTCGGGTTTGTGGCCGCCGGCGCACCCATCGAGGCGGTGGCATCAAACGAAACGATCGCCGTACCCGAAGGACTGGTCGGCAAGCGCGACAGCTACGTGCTCCGAGTCAAAGGCGACTCGATGATCGACGAGCAAATCCGGGATGGCGACTTCGTCATCGTGGAAGACCGGAAGTCGGCTGACAACGGCGAGATGGTCATCGCGCTCGTGGGAGGCCTGGACGTGACCCTGAAGAAGTTCTATCGCGAGAACGGACGAGTGCGCCTGCAACCCGCCAACCCGGCGATGCAGCCCATCTTCATCGAGGCCGACCGGGTGCAGGTTCAGGGTGTCGTGGTGGGGGTGATGAGGAAGTACTAACGTACCATTAGCCCATGTCCGATCAGCCTGAACGCAAGCAAATCAACTTCACCATCATCCCTGACGAAGATCCCGGCGGGCCGCGCATCTACGCAAACTTCTGCTCCATTGCGCATACCCCGTTCGATTTCACGCTCACCTTCTGCGAGGTGATGCCGCTCTCCGACAAGGAGTTGCGCGAGGCGGAAAATCAGCACGTCGTCCGCGCCCCGGTTCGCGCCCGCATTGTCGTGCCGGTCCAGTTCATCCCGAATCTGGTGGCGGCGCTACAGGAGCACATGCGGGTGTTCTCCGACTCGTACTCGAACGTCGGCTGGACGAAGGGACCGGTTCACTAGGTTCCTTGGCCACGAAGTCTCCCGCAGACGTCCGTCGCATCATTCGGACGCTGGCAAAGCAGCATCCCAACGCCGACACCGAGCTGCACTATCGCAACCCGTTCGAGCTGCTCGTCGCCACCATCCTGTCCGCGCAGTCGACCGACGAGCGTGTAAACATCGTCACGCCGGCTCTTTTTGCTCGCTATCCTGACGCGCGGTCGCTGGCGGCGGCATCGACCTCCGAGCTCGAAAAGCTGATTCTGTCGACCGGTTTTTTCCGCCAGAAGGCCAAGGCGCTCATCGGAATGTCCCGGCAGCTTGTCGATCAGCACGATGGCCAGGTTCCAGCGGACATGGACGCGTTGACGGCGCTGCCGGGCGTCGGGAGGAAGACGGCCAACGTCGTGCTCGGCCATGCGCTCAGCGTCCCTGGACTGCCAGTCGATCGCCATGTGCTGCGGGTCGCAAACCGAATCGGCCTGGCGAACAGCGACGACCCCGAACGCGTCGAAGCGCAGCTCTGCGCGTCGCTGCCGAAGAGCATGTGGACGCTTGCATCCGACGTGCAAATCCTGCACGGCCGCCGCATCTGCCGGCCAAAACCGCTGTGCGGCCGCTGCTCGGTGCGCAAGGATTGCGAGTACTATCGTCGGGTCGTTTCAGCAGAAGGAGTGCCCCGCCGACCGAAGAGCGGAGCTCCACATGACACGCGTCGAGTTCGAGCGTCTCGTTCGTGAAGCCGTTGCGCTCATCCCGAAGCGCTTCCGCCGCGAAATGCAGAATCTCGCGCTCGTCGTCGAGACCGAGCCCAGTCTCGAGCTGCTCAGGGAGATGGACATCGAGCCGCCCGATTCACTGTACGGGTTGTACCAGGGCACCCCGCTGACCGAGCGCACCTGGGCGTTCGGCAACGCGCTTCCCGATCGGATCACGATCTTTCAGCGGCCGATCGAAGAAGACTGCGAAGATGCCGACGAGATTCGCGCCGTCATCGGCGAAACATTGATCCACGAGGTTGGCCACTACTTTGGCCTCAGTGAGCAGGAAATCGAAGAAATCGAGGAGCGCTATTGGCGCGGTCAGGCGCGTGACGCCGACGGAGACGAGGCGTGACCGGTCCTATCCGCGTCCACGGAAGCGTTTCGGGCAGCACTTCCTCGAGCCCGCGTGGGTCGACAAGCTGCTCCACGTACTCGCGCCGTCCTCTGACGACACATTTCTCGAAATCGGGCCGGGCCGCGGAGCTCTGACGACCGCTCTCGCGCCGCTGGTCAAACGAATCCTCGCAGTCGAGATCGATCGAAACCTTGCCGCTGCCTTGCCAGGAATGGTGGCTGCCAATGTCGATGTCGTCACCGGCGACATCCTGTCGGTCGACTTGGCCAAGCTGCTGCAAGACCAGCCGAAGCCGCTGCGCGTGGTCGGCAATCTCCCCTACAACATCTCGTCGCCGATTCTTCTTCGCCTTCTCAGCAAAGCAGACGAGGGAAAGACGTTCTCCGACGCAACCCTGATGCTTCAAAAGGAGGTCGCCGACCGGCTTGTGGCTCGCCCAGGCTCCTCCAGCTACGGTACGCTGGCGCTGCAGGCCGGCCTCGTTGCCAATGTCGAGCCTTTGCTGACGCTCCCGCCGGGCGCATTTCGACCGGCCCCGAAAGTCCACTCCGCCCTGGTCCGGTTGCGATTCCGGCAGATGACCGACGGCGCCGATCGCGCCACCTTCGAACGCGTCGTTCGTGGCGTGTTCATCCATCGCCGCAAGACCCTGCGGAATGCGCTCCGACCGCTTGCTTCCTCGCTCGGGCGTTCGGCCGAAGAGGTCATCGAGCGCGCGGGCCTCGATCCCTCGCAACGGCCCCAGACCTTGACAGTCGCCGACGTGGTGCGGCTTTCGAGAGCTGTGCTATAGTTTTCGCCGGCAAGTTGTTGATCCTGCCCGGTTTTTACCCTTCGACGAGGCTCGGAACAGCACCGGGTTGATCGAAGGTTGAAGGCGTTTCCAGCCGCCTCCCCCGACCGCGCGCGTCGGGATCCCGCAACAGCGTCCGCCTGGACGATCGTTGCGGCCGAACAGCATAGCCGTGTGTGAAGCTGGGCTTCGATGAATCAGTCCGCCGTACCGGTCGTGTCTCCGTCCAGGCTCGAGATCGTACCTCTGGGAGGTCTCGGCGAGTTCGGCATGAACATGATGGCGGTGTCGTGGGAGAACACGACCATCGTTATCGATGCCGGGGTGATGTTCCCCGACCCGGACCAGCTCGGCGTCGACCTGATCATTCCCGACCTCACCTATCTGGAATCCCGCCGGGACCAGGTGCGTGCGCTGATCCTGACGCATGGCCACGAGGATCACATCGGCGCCGTGCCGCACGTGCTGCCGCTGTTCGACGGACCGGTCTACGGCACGGCCATGACACTCGCGCTGATCGAGCCGAAGCTGGAAGAGCACTCGATCGACGCCGGCGATCGGCTGAAAACGGTCAAGCCGCACGATGTCGTCACCGTCGGCCCGTTTTCGGTGGAATTCATCCGTGTCACCCACAGCATGCCCGATTGCGTCGCGCTGGCCATTACGACGCCCGTCGGGCTCATCGTCCACACAGGCGACTTCAAGATCGACCAGACGCCAATCGACGGCGAGCATTTCGACCTGCACCGGTTTGCGGAGCTCGGGCGCAGCGGTGTGCTGGCGCTCTTCGCCGACAGCACCAACGTCGACCGTAAGGGATTCACGGGTCCCGAGATCGAGGTCATCGACGCCTTCGAGGAACTGTTTACCAGCACCCACGGCAAGCTTGTCGTCGCAACGTTTTCTTCCAGCATCTATCGGATGCAGGTCCTGGTGGACCTGGCCGTACAGTTCGAGCGCCGCGTCGCATTCGTCGGCCGCAGCATGGTCAAGAACGCGGAAATCGCCCAGCGTCTCGGCTTTCTCCGCATTCCCGCCGGGGTGCAGATTCGCGACGTGGACGTGCCGAGCCATGCCTCGCAGGATCTGCTCTGCATCACGACCGGCTCGCAGGGAGAACCACAGTCGGCGCTTCCACGCATTTCCATCGACGACCACCGGTTCGTCCGCCTCGGACCCGATGACACAGTCGTCTTCTCGGCGCGGCCCATTCCCGGCAACGAAAAGGCGATCGCCCGGACGATCAGCCATATCGCGCGCAGGGGTGCCGACGTGGTGACCGAATCGATCAAGCACGTGCACGTCTCCGGACACGGGAGCGCCGAGGAGCTGAAGCTTGTGCTGTCGCTCGTACGTCCGCGGTACTTCGTGCCGATTCACGGTGAGTACCGGCATCTGGCACAGCACGCGCGGGAGGCGCAACGGGTGCTGGCGGGCACGGAGCAAGAGCTGCAAGTCCTGCTCGCGGAAAACGGCGACGTGATCCAGTTCGACAAACGTGGCGCACGAATCGCTGACAAGGCGCCGGCCGGTCGGGTGCTCATCGACGTCACGCGCATCGGCGAAATCGGCGATGAAGTCCTCAGAGATCGGCGCCACCTCGCCGGCGACGGCGTCGTCGTGGCGGTGGTGGCCATTAACCGCCAGACCGGCGCGCTGGTCGGCGAGCCGGAAATGGTGGCCCGCGGCTTTGTCGTCGGCGAAGGCGAGGAGTCGTCTATCTTCCGGGACGCCGCCGGTGTCGTCGCCGAATGCATCGCGGCGTCGAGCGTCGAGGAACGAACCGATCACGGGCTGATGACGGAGAAGCTTCGCGGGGAGCTGCGGAGGTTCTTCAAGAAGCGTTCGGGCCGCCGGCCGCTGGTACTGCCGGTGCTCATGGAGATCTGATGTCGCAGTCCACTCTGTCGCGCCGCATCAGCGAGTTCGTCGGCGTGGCGCTCTTTGCGCTCGCGCTGATCTGGCTCATTGCTCTCGTGAGCTATGAACCGACCGACCCGGTCTGGTTCTTCACGACCGACTCGCCGCAGCCTCCTGCGAACTTCGTCGGCCGTGTCGGAGCATTCCTCGCTGAACTTTCCTTCCAGCTGTTCGGCTCTGCGGCGTATCTGCTGCCTCTCATCGTCGGCATTGTCGGCTGGCACTACTTCTGGTGTCAGCCGCTCGATGCGGCCTACACGAAGCTGTTCGGTGTCACGCTGTTCTGCTGCTGCACCAGCGCGTTTCTAAGCCTGCTCTTCGGCGCGGGCGAGGTAGCGGGAGAGAGCTTCCAGCCGGGCGGATCGATCGGCACGTGGCTCGAGTCGGCACTATCCAACTACCTGAATCGGACCGGATCGCTGATCGCGCTGCTCACGATGATGACGTTGTCCGTCATCCTGTCGACGCAGTTTTCGTTCGGGCGGCTGTTCGCGCAGGCAAGTCAGGAATCGCGCGACCTGTCGGCTCGCGGCGTTGGATGGGCGCGGCTCTGGATCGAACGGCACCGTAAAGAGCGCGAGCGTCGGAATGTCATCGCGAAGCATCTCAAGTCGGGATCGGGGATCGGGGATCCGGGATCCGGCGGAATCGCGGGTTCCGGATCGCGGAGTGCGGACCACGCTTCCCGGATCGCAGGAGGCGGCTCGCCGCGCATCGCGGATCCCGGATCCCCGATCCTCGATCCCCGATCCCGGATCCCCGTGGTGGGGCGCAAGCCGGCAGAATCGACGCTTCCGCTGCCCGACCCGCCTGCGAAGCCGGTGCCCCGACGTCAGGGTGCGTACACGCTTCCGCCGGCGTCGCTGCTCGATCCGCCCCGCACGGAACGAAAGATCGATGAGCGGGAGCTCATGGAAGCGGCGCGGCAGCTCGAGGAAAAGTGCCGCGAATTCGCAGTGGAAGGCCAGGTCGCGCAGATCCACCCCGGCCCTGTCGTGACCACGTTCGAATTCAAGCCCGAACCGGGCGTCAAATACAGCAAGGTGACCGGGCTGTCAGACGATCTGAGCCTCGCCATGAAGGCCGAATCGGTGCTCATCGATCGGATACCGGGCAAGTCAACGGTCGGAATTCAGATTCCCAACCCGAATCGCGAAACAATCTCGCTGCGCGAACTGCTGGAGTCGGACGCGTATCGGCGATCGCTATCGAAGCTGACGCTCGCTCTCGGCAAGACCATTCACGGCGAACCGTACGTCACGGATCTCGCATCGATGCCGCACCTGCTCATTGCCGGTTCGACGGGAACGGGCAAGTCGGTGGGTCTCAATTCGATGTTGACGAGCATCCTGTACCGCGCGACTCCGGATGACGTGCGGCTCATCATGATCGATCCCAAGCGACTGGAGTTGGGGATGTACGAGGACATTCCTCACCTGCTGACGCCGGTGGTGGTCGATCCCAAGAGGGCGTCCAACGCGCTGCGCTGGGCTGTTCACGAAATGGAAGAACGCTACAAGACGCTGGCCGCCGAGGGGGTGCGCAACATCGATCAATACAACCGCAACATCCGGTTGGCGCTCGAAGAAGGTGCGGTGAAGGATGCTGACGCACCCAGGTCGCTTCCCTTCATCGTCGTGGTGATCGACGAGCTTGCCGATCTGATGATGGTCGCCAGCAACGAGGTAGAGGAATCGATCGCACGCCTGGCGCAGATGGCGCGCGCGGTCGGCATCCATCTGATCCTGGCCACGCAGCGCCCCTCAGTCGATGTCATCACGGGACTCATCAAGGCGAACCTGCCGTCGCGCATCTCGTTCCGCGTATCCTCGAAGACCGACTCTCGGACCATTCTGGACGGCAACGGTGCAGAACAGCTGCTCGGCAAGGGCGACATGCTGTTCCTCCCGCCCGCCTCCTCCCGTTGCATCCGCCTTCATGGCCCTTACATTTCGGAACAGGAATCGGCGCGGCTCGCGAGCTTCCTGCGGAAGCAGGGCAAGCCGGTTTACGACGAAACGATCACCGCTGAGGACGACAAGAGCGGCCCCGACAGTCTCGAGTTCGAGAAGGACGATCTCTACGACGAGGCGGCGCGGATTGTCGTAGGCACCGGGCAGGCTTCGATCTCGTACCTGCAGCGAAAGCTCCGGATTGGGTTCAGCCGCGCAGCCCGGCTCGTCGACATGATGGAGGCCGAGGGGCTCGTGTCTCCGAGTGCGGGCGGAAAACCGCGCGAGGTGCTCGTCGACCGCAACTATTTCGAGGAGGTTGATGCGCAGCTTCGGTAGCGCACTCGTCGCGCTCCTGGTTGCCGGCGCAGGCGCATCCGACGCGAGCCTGGCTTCCCGAGCGGCTGCGCAGAATGCGGAGACGGTGTACACCGACGTGCTGGGCCGCGAGCGCATCCTGCGACGCGAGCTGGATGTCGCGCCTCAGCGCGGCACTCAAGCACCGGGCGAGCCGCCGGGCATGTTGCTGGACCGCGTACGGACGACGGTCGGCACCTATGAGGCGCTCGTTCAGGAATTTCCGAAGAGTGGATACAGCGACAATGCGCTCTGGCAGGGAGCGTTGCTGTCGGCGGACGCATTCTGGCAGTTTGGCGAGTCTCGCGACCGCACCACTGCTCTCCGGCTGTTTGGGTTACTCAGGTCGCAGTATCCGTCGAGCTCCCTGATTCCGCGCGTTGCCGGGCACGTCAGCCGCCTGAACGCTGCTGACGGCAGCGCACCCGCCATGTTGAGGGCGATCCGGCGTGAAGCTCTGCCCGATGCGTTGCGCATCACGCTCGAGTTCGAACGCGAAGCGATCTTTCACGAGGAGCGAGTGGACGGCCCCCCGCGAATGTTTCTCGACCTGCCTAACACCCAGGCCGTAGAAGCGCTCAAGGATGCAACCATCGCTTTCCCAGACGATGTAGTGCGGCAGGCTCGAATCGGGCGCCAACAGGACAGCCGGACACGAGTGGTGTTCGACCTCCAGAGCGCTGGGCGCCACAGCGTGTACTCGCTCTACAACCCGTACCGCATCGTGATCGATTTCGAGCGAGCCGCAGGCGCTCGCGAAGTCGGCGTCCCGCGGGAAGTCGGCGTAGTGTCCGGCTTCAGCCGGACCGGTACGGCCGCCGCCAGGGACTCCCCGCCGGCACGGCCGCCAGCTGCGCCGGCGCCTCCCGTGCCGCCGTCGAGCGCTGCGGCCAATAGACGCGGCGGCTTCTCACTATCGCGCCAGCTTGGTCTGGGCATCTCGCGGATCGTGATCGATCCGGGGCATGGTGGATACGACCCGGGCGCGCAGGTGCGTGGTTTGAATGAAGCGGAGCTGGTGCTCGACATTGCCGTGCGTCTCGAGCAACTTCTCACACGGGAACCCGGCGTGGCGGTGGTTCTCACGCGCCGGACGAACGCGTACGTGTCGCTCGAACAGCGGACCGCCATTGCTAATCGGTCGGCCGCGGATCTGTTCTTGTCCATCCACGCCAACGCGAGCGCAAACGCGTCGGTGCGCGGTTTTGAAACTTATTTCCTCAATTTTGCTCCGAATCCGGAGGCCGAGGCGATCGCCGCGCGCGAGAATGCGGGGTCGTCGAAAACCATGGGCAGTCTGCCTGACATCGTCAAGGCGATTGCCCTCAACAACAAGATCGACGAGTCGCGCGACTTTGCATCGATGCTCCAGCAGTCGATGCACGCACAACTGCGCAGGGTCGATCGCACCGCTCGGAACCTCGGCGTGAAGCAGGCGCCGTTCATGGTGCTCGTGGGCGCCACGATGCCGAGCGCGCTCGTGGAAGTCTCGTTCCTGACCCACCGCCAGGACGCCACGCTACTGCGAACTACGAATTTTCGGCAGCAGATCGCGGAGGCTCTTGCCGGCGGCATCCTCAAGTACCAGCAATCGCTCAAGGCAGCGGCACCAAAAGTCGCGGCGCAGTGAGCTCGCATCGGCCACCCGCTGCTGCAGCAGAACAGCGTGCCATGGTCAACGGAGCGATCGAATGACAACGCGGTGAGTCGACAAACCGACTGGCCGCAGGCGATCGTTAATCGGAGTCAGATTCGTAGCTTTACGTGATCGGTCTCGTTGGTCGTCGACGCCGCGGAAGCGTCTCTGAACCGCCTGAACACCACGAAGATCGCGCCGACGATGAGACCGCCAACGGCCGCCAGGAGCAGGAATACTCCGGCGGTCTGAAACATCGTGATGACGTAGTCGATGCTGATGTCCTGTGTCGGCGTGGGTTGCTTGACGACGTCAACAACGATGGGCTGTTGCTGGAGAAAGAACAACATGTCTTCTTACAGCTTACCCCACTCCTCGACGCCCAGGGCGAGCTCGGCCAACGTGCGCACGCCGACGCCCGTTGGCCCTTTGGGCAGATACGGCTTCGGATCCTCGACCCACGCAGTGCCCGCGATGTCGAGGTGAGCCCACGGCAGATCACCGGTGAATTCCTTGATGAAGAGCGCTGCCGTAATTGCACCTCCGGCTCGCCCGCCGGTATTCGCGAAATCGGCGATCTCGCTCTTGAAGAGCTCCTTGTAATCGTCGAACACGGGCATCGGCCAGCTTCGATCGCCAGCCCGCTCACTGGCGCGGCGAACGTGTTCGACCCACAGCTCCGGCGTTCCGAACAGGCCGCTCGTGGAACGGCCGAGGGCAACGACGCAGGCGCCCGTGAGTGTCGCCACGTCTACCAGATGCGTCGCGCCGAGGCGGCGCGCATACCACACCGCATCACCGAGAATCAGCCGGCCTTCCGCATCGGTGTTCAGCACTTCCACCGTCTTGCCTTCGGCACTCGTCAGCACGTCGCCCGGCTTCATCGCCTTGCCGCCCGGCATGTTTTCCGTCATCGGAATCATGCCGATGCAACGTACCGGTGCGCGAAGGCGCGAGATTGCACACATCGCTGCAAGAACGGCAGCCCCACCGGACATGTCGTCCTTCATCTTGTCCATGTTCTCGGCAGGCTTGATCGAGATGCCGCCGGTGTCGAATGTGATGCCCTTGCCAATCAACCCGAGCACCGGCTGTGCGGCGGCGGACTTCGGCTCGTGCCGAAGCACCACAAGCCTGGGCGGTTCGGCACTGCCCTGCGCGACGCCAAGGAGCAGGCCCATCTTGAGCTCCGCGATGCGCTTTTCATCGAGTACGTCGACCGCGAGCCCCGCTTCTCTGGCCATTCCGGCAGCACGTTCCGCGAACACGCGCGGTGTGAGGGTATTCGCCGGCTCGTTCGCCAGTTCACGCGCCAGATTCGTGCATTCACCGAGAACGCGGCCCCGCTCGGCTCCGCGGTCAACGGCGTTGGCGTCGCCGCCGACACGCAGCGTCACCGAGTCGAGCCAGACACGCGGCGGATCGACGGTCTTGTACGAGGCAGCTTCGAAATTGGCAAGAAAGGCGCCCTCGGCAAGTGCCTGCGCCGCATCGCCCGGAGATACATGCGCGCCCGGGTGGACGACGATCGCCATGCGCGTCATGCCGCGCTGGCGCGCGGCCAGCCCCGCAGTTGATGCGGCGCGACGAAGGCGATCTATTGCGAATTCCTTCCGTGATCCGAGCCCGACCAGCGCCACGCGCGGGGTTTTCCAGCCGTGTACCGTCGTGATGAACAACTCGTACAGCTTGCCTTTGAACTCACCGCGCCGCCGCGCGGCACTGATTTCACCCCCCGACGCATGATCGAGATCGGGTTCGTCTGCAAGGTCATCGTCGTCGAGGACGGGAAAAACCAGAAGGTCGGCGTCGATGTCGCGGGCGGGCCCTGCGGTCACAGCGACCGACAGCGTCTGATGAACGATCTGCATCGATGCGTGTCTGCGCTTTCTCGGCTGCTCTTGCTTGTCCGGCTGGAGGGACCAGCTTAGAATCGTACTCTGATACGAGGCCTAGTATGACCGATCCCCGTCGCGCTCGTTGGCGGATCGTTGGTGCCCTGGCTGTGTTGCCGCTCCTCGCACTCGGCGTGCGTGCGCAGCAGCAGGAGGCCAGAAAACCGACGCTGACTGTTCGGGTGACACCACCGGTCGGGTTCACCCCCTTGCGCGTACGTGCCGGCGCAGAGCTTCGCGACGGGAGCGACGACTTCGCTGATTTCTACTGCGCCACGATCGAATGGGACTGGGGTGACGGCACGATGTCGGAGAACTCCAGCGACTGCGATCCGTACGAAGCAGGCAAGAGCACGATTCAGCGCCGCTTTTCAGCCGAGCACATATACCGGCAGGGCGGGGCGTACCGGGTCTTCTTCAGGCTGAAGCAGAAGACGAAGCAGGTCGCCGCCGCCAGCACCAACGTCACCGTGCGATCGGGAGCAGGCGAAGGCTTTGGCAGGTGACGCCGCAGGCGTCGATGTCGACGCGGTCATGGCGGAGCTGCATGGCCGCGTCCGCGAGCGGCTGCGCGGGCAGCTTGTCGAGGCTGGAAGCGAAGCGTTCGCGGATCCAGCGGTGTTCGCCGACGTCGAGGGGGTGATGCGTGCCGCCGTCAGCACCCCCGAGCATGCCCGCCTGATACTTCCCGAGCTCCTCGGCGAGCCCGACACCTGGCGCCTCACGACCAAGATGGCGTATCGATCGCACCGGGCCACCGGTGCGGCATCCCTGATTCTGTTCGTCAAGCAGCGCGTACTGATGCCGCTTCTGCGCTGGATGTACGAATACAGCCGGGATAATTTCGAGCGCCAGCGCCGGATCAACCACGTCCTCTTTGCCTGTGTACAAGAGCTTGCGTTGGAAACGGCACTCCTGCGGCGCGAAGTGCGTCGACTGTCGGGCACCCTTCCGCACTCGACCACCTCACCGATGAGCACGGGACCTGCCAGCGGACGCGACACGCAAACCGATTCGCCCCAGAGCCGATGAAGCTCGCTTTCGTCGTGCAGCGGTACGGGGCCGAAATTGCCGGCGGCTCCGAGGGGCACTGTCGCGAGCTGGCCGAGCGGCTGTCGGGGCGCCACGACATCACCGTCCTGACGACATGCGCCAGCGATTACGTGACGTGGGAGAATGCGTTCCCCCCTGGGCGCACGGTTGAGCACAGCGTCCAGGTGCTTCGGTTTCCTGTTGCACGGCCGCGTCGCATGAAAGTGTTTGCCGACTTGAGCGACGAGGTTTTCGAGGGGGGTGCATCGCGCGAGCGGCAGGAAGAGTGGTTTCGCGAGAACGGACCGGAGACGCCGGAGCTGGTCGAGTATCTCCGCGCGCACGGGCATGAGTTCGATCTCGTCGTGTTCTGGACGTTCCGCTATTACCAGTCGTACTTCGGCTTGCCAGTCGTGGCGGACCGAGCTGTACTCGTGCCGACCGCGGAGGACGATGCAGCGATCAACCTCGATGTGCTGCCTCCGTTTTTCGACAAGCCGGCCGGCTACATGTTCCTGACCCCCGAAGAAGAGCAGCTCGTCTCCAGCCGTGCGTATCGGCCTCTTGTTCCGTCGATGGTCGTAGGGAGCGGACTCGAGCCGGTGTCGACTGCCGGAATGACGCGCGCACCGCTTGATGCGCTTGGCATTCCACAGAACTATTTGCTCTATCTCGGCCGCGTGGATCGCAACAAGGGGTGCGACGCGCTTCTCGAGAACTTCGAGGAGTATGCCTCTGCACGTCCCGACGTCGCGCTCGTGCTCGCTGGGCCGGCAAAGATGCAGATTCCGTCGAACCCGAGAATTCTTGCGCTCGGGTACGTCTCGAACGAGGTGCGCGAAGCGCTCCTTGCACATGCCCGGGCCCTCGTCGTGCCGTCCTGGTACGAAAGCCTCAGCATCGTGCTGCTCGAAGCGTGGAACCACGGCATCCCCGCTCTCGTCAATGGCCGCTGCAAAGTGCTCGCGGGACAGGTACGCCGCGCGAACGGCGGCCTCTACTACATGTTCCCGGCGGAGTTCGACGAGGCGGCTGACTTCCTTTTGAACCGGCCGGCCGAACGCGACGCCATGGGCGAACAAGGACTCGCATACGTCGATCGCGAGTACCGATGGCCTACCGTGTTGTCGCGGGTGGAGACGCTGCTTCAGGACGTTCGTCGACGATCAGCTCCACGGCCTCAAAATGCCCGTTCCTGAGCCGGTATGCGCGAACATCGAGCGGCAGCGCATCTTCGACAGGCCCGGCAATCACGTACAGAAAGTCCTCGAACGCCTGCTCGCGATCGGTGGGCGACGGCTCAGCCGCGCTGCGCGGATGTGAGTGATAGGCCCCCACGACACCGACGTTGACGCCTGTCGCCTTCGCCAACTCGCGACACCGCCTGATCTGCGCCAGATGCGCGATTGGAGACACCTCGTATCGCCGAAGCGGATCATCCGCGTCGTTCGACGCAGGGACGGCTTCCATCACTTCGGTATCGGTCCCAATCAGCAGTCCGCAGCATTCACGCGGCACATCCCGCCGCGCATGGGCCACGATTGTCTCGAGTACTGTCTGTCGGACGCGCATCAGATCAGGTGTGCCTGAGGTGCCTATAGTGCCTGGGGTGCCTGGGTGCCTATGGTGCCGGGTGCCTTTGTAGCCCTCAGCCCTGGGGCCTGAGCCCTGGGGCCTAAGATAGTTCAGATGCCACGAATGACCGACGAGTTCGCCTTTGGCGGTGAAATCGCCTGGCGACCCACTCCCGAATACCGCGACGGCAGCCGGCTGGCGGCGTTCATGCGTCGTCATGGCATTTCGAGCTACGACGACCTGCTTCGCCGATCGACCCACGATCTCGAATGGTTCTGGGAGGCGGTATTCGACGACCTGGGCATCGAGTTCTACGAGCCCTACCAGCAGCTTCTCGACAGGTCGCGCGGGATTGCGTGGACACGCTGGTGCATCGGCGCCCGCCTCAACATCGTCCATAACTGTCTGGACAAGTGGATGGGCTCGGCGGTCGAGCACAAGGCTGCGTTGCGATGGGAGGGTGAAGAGGGCATCACTCGTGTGCTCACGTACGGCGAGTTGTACGCCGAGGTGAATCGCTGCGCCAATGCTTTCCGCGAGCTCGGTGTGCACCAGGGCGATCGCGTCGCGTTGTTCATGCCCATGTGCCCCGAGCTCATCGTGTCGTTTTTCGCGACGATCAAGCTCGGAGCGAGCATCCTTCCACTTTTCTCCGGATACGGCGCCGAGGCCGCAGCCGCACGCGTTCGTGATGCGGAAGCCACCATGCTCGTCACCGCCGACGGCTTCTGGCGACGCGGCCAGGCTGTCGCGATGAAGGCCACGGCCGACCTCGTCGCCGAGGCGGTCTCGTCAATTCGATGCGTTTTGGTTGTGCCGCGCCTCGGTACGACAGTGCCCATGACCAGCGGACGCGATCACCGCTGGCCTGAGCTCGTTACCCGTCAATCGGACCGCTGCGATACGGTGCGCACCGACGCGGAAGACGCATTGATGGTCATTTACACCTCGGGCACGACCGGGCGCCCAAAGGGCGCCGTTCACACCCACTGCGGATTTCCCATCAAGGCCGCGCAAGACATGGTCCACTGCATGGACGCGCGCGACACCGACACCATGTTCTGGGTGACGGACATGGGCTGGATGATGGGGCCCTGGGAAGTGTTCGGAATGACACTGCTCGGCGGGACGATGGTGCTGTACGACGGAGCTCTGGACTACCCAGGGCCGGACCGGCTCTGGGCGCTCGTCGAGCGTCACAATGTTAGTATCCTCGGCGTTTCGCCGACGCTCATCCGAGCCTTGATGCGTCACGGCGAACAGCCGGTTCGCTCGCATAATCTGTCCACGCTCCGGATCTTGGGCTCGACGGGCGAGCCTTGGAACCCGGAATCATGGCGGTGGCTCTTTGAGACGGCCGGGGGCGGCCGGATCCCGATCATCAACTACTCGGGGGGGACCGAAACGTCCGGGGGGCTCGTCGCCGGCAACGTGCTCACGCCGATGAAGCCGTGTTCATTTGCAGGCCCGCCGCCCGGCATTGCCGCGGATGTAGTCGATGATCAGGGTCGTCCGGTGCGCAATCAAGTCGGTGAGCTGGTGGTACGCGCCCCATGGATCGGGATGACGCGCGGCTTCTGGCGCGACCCGGAGCGGTATGAGCAAACCTATTGGTCGCGCTTCCCCGGTGTGTGGGTTCATGGCGACTGGGCTGCGATCGACGATGACGGACTGTGGTACATCCTTGGCCGCTCGGATGACACGATCAAGATCGCGGGCAAGCGGCTGGGCCCGGCCGAAGTGGAATCGGTGCTCGTGGAGCACCCGGCGGTGATAGAAGCCGCGGCGATTGGAGTTCCCGACGCCTCCAAGGGACAGGCGCTTGCCTGCTTTTGTGTGCTGCGCCCGGGTTTCAGCGCTAGCGACACGCTTGGCGACGAGCTGAAGACGCTGGTGGCCACCCGGCTGGGCAAACCGCTGCGGCCTCAGGCCGTTGAATTCGTTCAGGAGCTTCCGAAGACTCGGAACGCAAAGGTCATGCGGCGGGTGATTCGATCGGCGTATCTCGATCAGGACGCAGGCGATCTGTCGTCGCTCGAAAACCCTCATGCGGTGGATGAAATCAGAAAAGTCCGACAGTAGCGCCAGGCTTAAGCGCGCGTCGGTTAGCATGTGTTTTGTATAGATGCACTTATTGCTGAACTTGCGAAAGGCTAGTCCGATGCGCACAGCTCGTTACTTCGTCGTCCTGACATCGGTCGTCAGTCTGTTGGTCGCCTGTGGCGGCGGCTCCGCGCCAGACGAACGAGCCGGCGGCTCGACAACTTCAGCAACCGACGGTCGTCAAGTCGCGACGGACAAGAACGCGTACCCGGTGTTCCCGGATGCGGACAGCGGGGCCGATCCGTCTGTGCCTGCTGACCAGGGCGGCGGTGGGTTCACTGGTGAGGGGTGGGAGACAAACACCGATTTCGACCTGATTGGCGATCCGCGTGCGGTCAAGGGCGGTGTATTCCGCCAGTTGCATACTCGGACTTTCCGACACCCTACGTACTGTGGCCCCGAAGCGAATACTGAGTCCGGAATACATGATCGGTAATCTGGTCTACGAGACCCTGCTCACGCTTCATCCGACGCACACTCGACTACATACCCGTTCTCGCGACGCACTGGCAGATCTCGCCGGACAGAATGACGTATCGCTTCCGCCTCGATCCGAATGCGCGATGGTCGGACGGCCAGCCGGTTGTCGCGGACGACGTCGTCGCGACCTGGTCCTTGATGATGGACAAGGGACTGCAGGATCCGATGCACCGAGCTCGTGTTCGACGAAGTTCGACAAGCCTGTCGCGGAAAGCAAGCTACATCGTGCGCGTTGACGAGCACGCTCAGCTCAATTGGCGGAACTTCCTCTACTTCGCCGGCATCATGCCCATTCTTCCTCGCGCATGTCCTTAAGACACGTGGATGGTGATCGATACCTCAAGGAATACAACTTCAAGCTGCTGCCAGGCACCGGACCCTACATCGTCAACGAAGCGGACGTCGTCCAAGGGACGATCCATCACGATCCGGCGACGCAACGATTACTGGGCCGAGAACGTACCGACGCAACGTCGGTCTCGAACAACTTCGACGAGATTCGGGAAATCGTCGTCCGCGACCAAAAGCTCGCCTTCGAGATGTTCAAGCGCGGAGACCTCGACTACTACGCGCCCGTCAATGCGACCTTTTGGGTGCAGGAGCTGGGTGACATCGACCGAATTCAGCGTGGCCTCATCCAGAAGCGCAAGGTTTACAACGACAATCCAATGGGAACTGTCGGAATGGCAATCAACATGCGCAAGCCGCCGTTTGACGACGTGCGCGTGCGACAAGCCCTGGCCCATCTGCTGAATCGTCCGTTGATCGTCGAGAAGCTGTTTTACAACGAGGTGATTCCGATCGACTCGTACCTACTCGGGGGGGATTTACGAGAACCCAAAGAACCCCAAGATGCAGTACGACCCACAACTTGCGGTGAAGCTGCTGGCCGAGGCGGGATGGAAGGACCGCGATGCGCAGGGCAGGCTCACGCGCAATGGTCAGCCACTGACGATGGAACTGATGTACGCGAACAAGATCACGGAGCCGGCGCTTACAACGTATCAGGAGGAACTCCGTAAGCTGGGCGTGACGTTGAACCTCCGATTCCTGACACCCGAAACGATGTTTCAGCTGATGGGTGACCGGCGATTCGACCTGATCTACTTGGGATGGACAGGCCTGCTGTTCCCCAATCCGGAAACGTCATACAAATCGACGCTCGCCGACGCTAACAGCACCAATAACGTCACTGGCATCAAGAACCAGCGCATCGATCAGCTGTTGGACGTATACGACCGCGAGTTCGACACCCAGAAGCGATTGGAGATCATCCGCGAAATAGACGGAATCCTAGCCAACATCCACCCATATGTTTTGACGTGGGACACGCCGTACCAACGGATCGCATTCTGGAACAAGTTCGGCCAGCCCGAAGGCTACCTGACGCGCATCGGAGACTATCGCGACGTCCCAACTCTCTGGTGGATCGATCGGGAGAAGGAGACACAAGTCGCTCGGGGCATCAATGACACGACCGTCAAGATGGCGGTGGGCACGACGGAGGCACGCTACTGGCAGCAGTACGCGCAGCGACAGGGGGTCCGGCAAGCGACTGCGGCGGGCGCCGACTAGCGCCACAGACGGATCGGCACTATGGGGCCCTACTTCCTGCGACGCCTTTTGCTGGTGATCCCGACCTTCCTCGGAATTACGCTCGCGGTGTTCGTCGTTACGCAGTTCGTGCCCGGCGGTCCGGTGGAGCGCCGCATCATGCAATACCAAATGGGTGCGACTGCAAGCGGGAGACCTGTTGAAGCGCTTCCCGAGGACGCCATTCAGCAGATACGCGAATACTACGGGTTCGACAAGCCCGTCCACGTGCGCTATGCGTTGTGGCTGCGAAACCTCGCGCACCTGGACTTGGGTAACTCGTACGTCTATCAGGAGCCTGTTTGGGACGTGATCAAGAGCAGGTTTCCAGTCTCAATCTTTCTCGGATTGACGGGCTTCCTACTGAGTTACTTGATCTGCGTACCGCTGGGCGTCATCAAGGCGGTGAAGCACGGCTCCCGTTTCGACTTTATCAGCAGCGCAATCGTTTTTCTCGGCTACTCGGTGCCAGGCTGGGCGCTCGGTACTGCGTTGCTGGTGCTGTTCGGCGGCGGAAGCTACTGGAACATCTTTCCGCTTGGCGGCTTCAGACCCTCCGATTGGGAGTTTCTCAGCATCGGCGAAAAGATCGTCGCCCAGGCTCGTCATATGTTCTTGCCCGTGGTCTGCTATATGGTGGGCTCGTTCGCCACACTGACGATTCTCACGAAGAACTCCCTGCTCGAAAACCTTGGGCAGGACTACGTGCGAACAGCATTCGCGAAGGGGCTTGACGAACGACGAGTCATCTTCGTCCACGCGCTTCGCAATTCCCTGATTCCTCTGGCAACCGGGTTAGGCCACGTATTCAGTCTCATCCTCGCAGGATCGTTTCTGATCGAGCGGGTGTTCAACATCGACGGGATGGGGTATCTCGGGTACACATCGATCCTGCAGCGTGACTACCCAGTGGCCCTCGGGATCCTTGTCATCGGGAGCTTGCTCCTGCTCATCGGCAACATCCTCTCCGACATGATCTATGCGCTGGTCGATCCGCGGATTCGATTCAAGTAACACGCGGGAGCCGGCATGTGACTGATCGCGACGGCGACGGCGTTAAATCCGTTTCCGCACTTGCCGCGGAAACGGCGATCCTGGCCCATCAGGTTGAAGAAGGTGCGATCCCTCCAGACGTGCCACTGCAAGTGCGCTCGGAGTCAGTCTTCCGACGACGCGTGCGGAAGTTCCGACGGATCAAGCGAGGATATGGGGCGTTCCTCGTCATTGTCGCCGCGTATCTGCTGTCCTTCCTGCTTCCGCTCCTCGCCAATAATGTCGCGCTCGTGGTGCGATACCAGAACCAGTACTACTTCCCGATTCTGCGGTTCTACTCGGCTCCTACGTTCGGCCAGCAAGTCATCGGCGAACCAAATTATCGAGAACTGCACGCAACCTTCGCGGCGTCGAACTCCGGGGACTGGGTGCTCATGCCGCCATATCCCTACGGCCCCAACGAATCGCTGCTCGACCTGCCCGGTTTCCCGCCGCACCCACCGTCTTGGGAGCATCCTTTCGGTACCGACGATCGCGGCCGCGACGTACTGGTGCGGCTTGCCTATGGCTTCAATATCTCCTTGACGTTCGCACTCCTGGTACTCGTTTTCGCCGACGGTATCGGTATCCTCGTGGGCGCCGTTCTTGGATACGTAGGCAGAAAGATTGACCTGTTCGGTCAACGCGTGATTGAAATCTGGTCCTCGCTGCCATTTCTGTACACGATCATCATCGTCAGCTCAATCGTCGTACCTGTGTACATTCCCGGCCGAATGCAGGTCATGCAGCCATCGTTTTTGCTGTTGGTGATCATTCTCGCCGCATTCGATTGGATGGGAATGACGTACTACATCCGCGGAGAGTTCTATAGGGAGAAGGCGAAAGATTACGTGGCTGCTGCCATCGTCACGGGCGTCTCTGAACCGGGAATCATGTTCCGTCATATCCTGCCGAACGCTCTGACGCCAGTCCTGTCATTTGCTCCTTTCGCGATCGTGGCCAATATCGGCGCTCTGGTTGCTCTCGACTTTCTGGGCTTCGGCCTGCCTCCTCCGACACCAAGCTGGGGCGAGCTGATTGGACAAGGGATGGCAAACCTCACCAAGCCCTGGCTTGTGTTTTTTCCGCTTGGCGTCCTCTTCATGACGCTGCTGCTGGTGGTCTTCATCGGCGAAGCCGTTCGCGAGGCGTTCGATCCCAAGGAGTACTCGCGCCTGCGATGACGGCGCCTCTGCTGCAGATTCGCGGCCTCCGCACCCATTTCTTCACGGAATCGGGCGTCGCAAAGGCGGTCGATGGCGTCGACCTGGACATCATGCCCGGCGAAGTGCTCGGGCTCGTTGGTGAATCGGGCTCGGGCAAGAGCGTCACCGCCCTGAGCATTCTGCGGCTCATCCCCGACCCGCCAGGCCGCATCGTTGGCGGTGAGATCCGGTTCAACGGCCACAATCTCCTCGACCTCTCATGGGACCAAATCCGGAAGGTTCGCGGCAAGGAGATCAGCATGATCTTCCAGGAGCCGATGACTTCCCTGAACCCGGTTTTCACGATCGGCCGACAGGTCACCGAAGTCGTTCTCGCTCACCGGCCCGCCGAAGGGGAACACGCGGCGCGCGCGCACGCCATCCACATGCTGACCGAGGTGGGCATCCCCGATGCGGCGACGCGAATGGATCAGTATCCGCACGAGCTGTCCGGCGGCATGCGCCAACGCGTGATGATCGCGATTGCGCTGGCGCTCAATCCCGCGCTGTTGATTGCCGACGAGCCGACCACCGCACTCGACGTGACGATTCAGGCGCAGATCCTCGACCTCATGCTCGAGATGAAGGCGCGGCACGAGGCAGGCGCGATCCTGCTCATCACCCACAACCTTGCGGTCGTCGCAGAAACATGCGACCGCGTCGCCGTGATGTATGGCGGAAGGATTCAGGAGATAGCGCCGGTTCGCGAGCTTTTCCACAACCCGCTGCATCCCTACACGCGCGGGCTGCTCGCGTCGTTGCCGCGCGTTGACGGCGCCCCGGCAAAGCGGCTCACGACGATTCCCGGCGCTGTGCCGGATATTCATCGTCTGCCGCCCGGATGCAAATTTGCGACGCGCTGCCCCGAGCGATTCGAGCCGTGTTACGACCTCGAGCCGCCACTCATCGAAGCGGCCCAGGGCCACTGGGTACGGTGTCATCTTCACGACGATTGCCATGGGTACTCCGGACGACGTCATTCTTGACGTGCAGGACCTGCACGTCCGCTTCCCGGTCTTCGGCGGCATCATCCCGCGGAAGAAGGCGGAAGTCCGTGCAGTCGACGGCGTGTCGCTGACGCTCAAGCGCGGCGAGACGATTGGCCTCGTTGGCGAGTCCGGCTGCGGCAAGACCACCGTCGGGCGCGCCATCGTCAACATCCTCCGAGCGATGAACTACCGCGTCGAGATGGACGGCCGCATTCTCTATCACCACCCTGATGGCGTCGTGGACCTGGCGTCGTTGAGCCGCGGCGGCATGCGCCACTATCGCTCCGATCTCCAGATGGTGTTTCAGGATCCGTACTCCTCACTCAATCCACGCATGACAGTGGGCGCCATCGTCGAGGAGCCGTTGAAGGTGCATACCACGCATTCGAGAGCCGAGCGCCGCGAGAAGGTGCGCTGGCTCCTCGACAAGGTGCGCCTCTCGCCCGAGCATGCCACGCGATACCCGCACGAGTTCTCGGGGGGCAGCGGCAGCGTGTGGGGATCGCGCGCGCACTCGCCACCAACCCGAAGATCGTGATTGCGGACGAACCGGTCAGCGCCCTCGACGTCTCGATTCAGGCGCAGGTCATCAACCTGATGCAGGATCTCCAGGAGGAGTTCGGCCTCTCCTACATCTTCATTTCGCACGATCTGTCAGTGGTCCGGCACATCTCCAGCCGGATCTTCGTGATGTATCTAGGAAATATCGTGGAGGCGGGGCCTGCTGACCAGGTCTATAACCGGCCGATGCATCCCTATTCGCGCATGCTGCTGTCAGCGGTGCCCAGGCCCGACCCCGACGCTCGACGTTCGCGGGCGGCGCGGCTGCGCGACGATCTGCCGTCGCCACTCAACAAGCCGTCAGGCTGCGCGTTCCGCACCCGCTGCCCAATCGCACGGCCGCAATGCGCCGAAACCACGCCGCCGCTCGAGGAGCGCAATGGACGGCTCGTCGCCTGTCCGTTTTCGACGAGTGACTAGACGTGCCTGAGACGTGCCTAAGGTGCCTATCTACCAAAGCGGCCCCGCCTTCGCGCACTCCTCAGCCACGGTCAGGAAGCGGTCGACGCTTTCCTTTCCAATCACGTACGGGTTCGGTTGACCGGCCGTGCGCTTCGCCATCATCGGCAGCCTGGTCGTCGAGTTGTCGTATTGCGGATGGTTCGACAGCACGATGTCGGCACCCGCTTTCGCCGAGATGTCCCGCATCTTTCGCGCCGAATTCGCGTAGTTCTCATACCAGAACGTCGCCGGCGTCTTCGGCTGGATGTAACGCGGCGACCCGCTGCGCCAGTTGAAGCCCGTCCCGCCCCAGAGCATGGCGACGTGACGAGTGTTCCCGTCCCTCAGAGGGATGATCGTGGAAATCGTGCCCGGCGTATGCCCTGGCGTGAGATACAGCGTCAGTGTCGTGTCGCCGAGCGTCAGCTTGTAGCCGTCGGTCGCGACGATGTCCCTCTTCGCCTTCGGATACCGACCTGGATCGCTGGCCAGGAAGTCCCAGTCGGCCGCGCTCATGACCACGCGCGCGCCGCGCTGCTGCAGGAGCGGCGCGCCGGCCACGTGGTCGCGGTGCGCGTGGCTGACCACGACGTAGCGAATGCTCTTCGGATCGAGTCCGAGCTTGGTCAGTCCGTTGACCACTTCCTCCTCGACTGAGTACTCGAACAAGGGATCGATCACGATGATCCCCTCGGATGTCGTGACGGCCCAGGCTGTGTATTCCTTCTCACCGACGAAGTACAGGTTGTCGAATACCTTGACTGGCGCCGCGTACCACTCAGCGCGCGGAGGCGCCGGAGGCGGTCCTTGCTGCGCTGCTCCGCGTCCGCCCCCCTGCTGTTGAGGCTGAATCGGAGGCGGCGGCGTGCAGATGTTGTTGAAGAGCGCAAGGTGCTCCTGCCCCGCGGCCTTCTTCGCGATTGCCACGTGTGGAGCCGCCCCGCTGTTCGGCTTCGGCGCGGGTGCCTGCGCCGCCTGCGCGAAGGCGTCAGCGCCCAACGCCGCGAAGCCGACGGTAAACAGAACGAACGACGCAACCACACACGCCTTCATAACACCCTCCTGCAACAGCTGTAGGGCGGGTCCTTCGGACCCGCCTCTACGGAGGCCGAGTATACCCTCACCGGGTCCAGAAGGACCCGGCCGACGGTCAGTCTCTTCCCTTCATGAGCTCCGCGCGCCAGTGCGCGGCATGATCGAATACCGCGTCGATGATTTCGTCGCGCTGCAGATCGCCGCGCAGATCCGAGAGCCGCTCGATGAGCAGATCGAGCGCGCGCGCGATCTCGTCCGCGTTGGTGGCGCAGATGTCGCGCCAGACGCTGGCGGGGCTCGACGCCAGCCGAGTCGTGTCGATCAGGCCCTGGCCGGCGAGCCGCAGCCCGCTCGCGCCGGCAATCGTTCCGACGACTTCCATGAGCGCAGTGACGGTGAGCTGCGGCAGATGGCTGATGAACGCCATCAGCCGATCGTGGTCCGCTGCGGGCATGACAGTCGGGACGGCGCCGAGTCCGCTCACGAACGCGGACAGCCGCTCGACAGCGGCTGTCAGATCTGCTGAGCCGGCGGCCGGCGTGAGAATCCACGGGCGCCGGTTGAAGAGACCTGCCGTAGCGAACTCAAATCCGCCCCTCGCTCCGCCGCCCAGCGGATGCCCGCCGATGAAGACGGTCTTCTTCGGCAGCCTCGCCGCGGCGTCGACGATAGCCCGCTTCGTTCCGCCGACGTCGGTAACCAATGCGCGCTCCGAGACATGCGATGCAACCTCGCGGAGCAGCGACAGGTTCTGCCGGACAGGTGCGGCAAGCACCACCAGATCCGCATCGGCAACGGCCGACAGTTCCGACGCGGCTGCATCGATGGCGCGGCGCGATACAGCTTCGCGCAGCACGGCTTCGCGGTCGATCGCAAGCACATGGCTCGACGGCCACGTGCGACGAGCCGCGAAGGCAATCGACCCGCCGATCAGTCCGAGGCCGACGATTGCAATTTTCGGAAAGATTGGAGAATCAGAGGGCACGTAAGTGATCTTGTCAGCAGACACAGACGCTGGCGTCAGCGCTCACGTGTGTTGCCGCCGCACAGCGGACGCTGCGGCCGGGAGCGCGGCCTTCGCTCGTACCCTGACGCAACCCGCGCGTCTAACAGCTGAATCGGCACGTCATCCATTGCGCGGCATGAAACGACAGAGCTAACTCCAAGAACGAGAACGCGCGGCCGGAAGACGCGCGGAGGAATCGCTCCGCCCGCGCTCCGACATCCATGACTCGGCCTTGCGTACGCCGTGCGGGCGCAACACACGCAAGCGCTTACAGGCAGGCTGCCTACTGCCTACTACCGCGCCCACCCGCGGCGTGACACGGCCTCGAGGCAGATACTGCGACCGATGGCCGGCGCAATGATGCGGAGTTCGGCCATGAGGCGGTCGAACTGCGCGGGAAACATCGACTGCGCGCCGTCGCTCAGCGCACGGTCGGGATCGTTGTGGACCTCGATAATCAGGCCGTCGACGCCCGCCGCGACCGCCGCGCGCGCAAGCTGCGCGACCATGTCGCGCCGGCCCGCCCCGTGGCTCGGGTCCGCAACCACCGGAAGATGGCTCAATTTCTTGACCACCGGTATGGCGGATATATCGAACGTATTCCGCGTCGCGGTCTCGAAGGTTCGAATTCCGCGCTCGCACAGGATCACGTCGTTATTCCCACCAGCCAGAATGTACTCGGCCGAGAGCAGCCACTCCTCGATGGTGGCGGAAATGCCCCGCTTGAGCAGCACGGGCTTGCGAGCGTGCCCCAGCTCGCGCAGCAGCGTGTAGTTCTGCATGTTGCGCGCACCCACCTGGAACATGTCGCAGTACGTCCCAACCAGCTCGATCTGGCTGACGTCCATCACTTCGGAGACGAGCTTCAGATTGTGCGCGTCGGCGGCACGTCGGAGCATGCGCAACCCGGCTTCGCCGTGACCCTGGAAACTGTAGGGTGAGCTTCGCGGCTTGAATGCGCCGCCGCGCAGCACCTTGGCACCGGCACGCTTGACCGCCGCCGCCGTGGCCATGCACTGCTCTTCGGTTTCCGCCGAGCACGGCCCGGCCATGACGACCACCTCGTCGCCGCCTATTCGCACGTCGTCGATCGTCACGACGGTGTCTTCAGGCTTGTAGCTGCGGCTTGCGCGCTTGTACGGCTCGGAAATGCGCAGCACCTCGTGGACGCCGTCGAGAATCTCGATCATCTCCTTCTCGACTTTGCCCGCGCCCACCACGCCCAGGACGGTGCGCGTTGCGCCCGACGATCGGTGCACGTCCATGCCCAGTTCGATGAGCCGCGCAATCACCGAATCGATTTGTGCTTCGCTGGCCCGTTCTTCCATTACAACGACCATGACTTTTCTCCCGCGCTCGCTTTCCAGCTCCGGCTAAGCCGAGGACCAGACGGTCCCGCCCCCCCTCCGGCTAAAGCCGGACACTACGTACTGCCAGTCTCACGGTCCGGCTAAAGCCGGACACTACGTACGATACGTGTCGACCGCGGCCTAGTCATCGAGCGATGGTGCGGGCGCTTCGCCCGTTCGGCTGGCCGCGCGCTCCGCCCGTCTGGCCTCATCGATGATCCGCTCGAAGATTCTGACCAGCGCTTCGGCCGTCAGCGGCCCCGCCAGTTCCGTCGCGGCCTGTCTGACACCGTTCAGTACCTGCGCCTCGCGTTCCGGCTGATAGATCGGCAGGCCCGCCTCATGTTTCAGCTTACCGACTTCCACCGCGCACGCGACTCGCACGTTGAGAAGCCGCACGAGCTGTTCGTCGATGACGTCGATACGGCTGCGCAGCTCCTCGATGCTCGTCAGGACTTCAGCCACCGCACATACTCCTCTACGCGCCTGTTGAGGTCATCCAACATGGCAGCCTCGGCAATCACGCTCACTAGTGCACTTCCGACGACGGCCGCATCGGCCCATTTGCCCACTTCCCGCACGTGCTCCGGTTTGGAGATGCCGAACCCGAGTGCAATGGGCAGGGAGCTGCAGGTCCTGATCCTGCGGACCATCTCCTCCGCGCCCTCGGCGATCGCGTCGCGGGCGCCGGTCACACCGAGCCGCGAGATCGCATACAGAAAACCGCTGCCGAGTGACGCCGCCCTGCGCAGGCGGTCATCGGTCGTCGTCGGACTGAGCAGGAGGATTGTATCAATCCCGCGCGACGCCATCAGGGCACGGAAGTCACCCGCCTCCTCGATCGGCAGATCGAGCACCAGCACCCCGTCCACCCCCGCATCCCGGGCCCGGTCGGCAAAGCGCTCGGCCCCGAGCCGCAGAATCGGGTTCACATAGCTGAATAACACTAGCGGCGCTCGAAGGTCTGCTCGTACGCGGCCGATCATGTCGAGGACGCCCGCGAGCGTCGCACCGCCGGCGAGAGCCCGTTCCGTCGCGCGCTGAATCACCGGACCGTCGGCCAGCGGGTCGGAAAACGGCACCCCCACCTCGATCACATCCGCGCCGCCCCGCTCGAGCGCTCGCAGAATCCCTTCGGTTCGGGGCAGATCGGGGTCGCCCGCGGTGACATAGGCGACGAGGCCCGGCCCATTCGGGGCGCGGCGCAGGCGCGCAAATGTCTCCGCCAGGCGGCTGTGGGCGGGACCGGCGACGCTCATTTGATGGCCTCCATCACCGACTGCACGTCTTTGTCGCCGCGTCCGGACAGATTAACGAGAATGACGGTCCCATCCGCGACATCGCGCGCGAGCTGCGTCGTGTAAGCGATCGCGTGCGCCGACTCGAGTGCCGGCAAAATGCCTTCGTGCCTCGCGAGGACCTGAAATCCCGCGAGCGCTTCCGCGTCGGACACGTTGACGTACTCAGTGCGGCCAAGCTCGCGCAGCCAGACGTGCTCCGGACCAATCGCGGCGTAATCCAGGCCGGCCGAAATCGAGTGGGTCAGCTCGATGTTGCCCGCTTCGTCCTGAAGCACGTAAGTACGCGTGCCGTGCAGCACACCGGTGACGCCTCCGGCGAATCGTGCAGCGTGGCGCCCCGGTGCGATACGCTCGCCGCCCGCCTCTACGCCGACCAGCCGCACGCCGCGATCCTCGATGAAGCCGTCGAAAATACCAATGGCGTTGCTTCCGCCCCCGACGCACGCGACCACGATGTCCGGCAGGCGTCCCACCTGGTGCAGCATCTGCGCGCGAGCCTCGCGGCCAATCACTGACTGGAACTCGCGGACCATGAGCGGGTACGGATGCGGTCCGAGCGCCGATCCCAGCAGGTAGTACGTGCTGGCGACGTTGGTCACCCAGTCGCGCATCGCTTCGTTGATCGCGTCCTTGAGGGTGCAGCTCCCCGCGTCGACGCGGCGGACTTTCGCGCCAAGCAGCTCCATGCGGACGACATTGAGCGCCTGCCGCCGCATGTCTTCGGAGCCCATGTACACGTCGCATTCGAGACCCAGCAGCGCGCAGGCCGTGGCCGTCGCGACGCCGTGCTGCCCCGCGCCGGTCTCGGCGACGACACGCGTCTTTCCCATGCGCTTGGCGAGAAGCGCCTGGCCAAGAGCGTTGTTGATCTTGTGCGCCCCGGTGTGGGTGAGATCCTCCCGCTTAAGGAAGATCCGTACGTGGGGCGGGTTCCGTAGCGAGTCTCCTTCACGTCGAGCTGCGGACCCGCCGATCCCGGACCCGCCGACCTCAGCCAGCCGCTGCGCTTCGTACAGCGGCGTGGGGCGGCCTACATAATGCTTCAGCAGGCGATCGAGCTCCTCGCGGAACGTCGCATCGGCGCGCGCAGCGAGGTAACCGGCCGTCAGCTCCTCGATCGGCGCTACGAGGGTTTCCGGCACAAAGCGGCCGCCATACGCGCCGAAGTATCCGCGCACGTCGGGATCGCGTCGTCCGAAGACAGGACGGTCAGTGACGGCCGATTTCGCGTCGCTCAAAGGCACTCCGTGCGCTCTCCAGAAAGCGCGCCACCAGCTCCGGATTCTTCAGGCCGGGCGCGTCCTCGACACCTGATGACACATCCACGCCGAACGGTCCCACGCGGACAATCGCGTCCGCAACATTCGCGCTCGTCAGACCACCGGCCAGCACAATCCGTCGGTTCCGGGCCAACGCCGCGGCCCGATCCCAATCGACGATCCGTCCCGTCCCACCGCGCTTCACACGATCGGTGGCATCCACCAGAAACGTCGTGTTCACCGGCCATGCGGGGCACGTGTCCTCGGCCTCTTCAACCCTGATGGCTCGCATCACCGGGCGGTCGAGCGCCGCCGCGTACTCCGCAGTCTCGTCGCCGTGCAGCTGCACCGCTGAAATGCCGGTCTGCGCGACGATCTCGCGTATCGCATCAACCGAGTCGTTCACGAAGACGCCCACGCTCATCACACCCGCCGGCAGGCCGCCGATGATCTCCGCAGCGCGCGGCGGATCGATATGGCGGGGGCTCTGGCGCCAGAACACAAATCCCAGCGCATCCGCTCCATGCCTCACGGCGTTGAGCGCATCGGCGAGCCGGGTAATGCCGCAAACCTTGATGAACATCACGAAAACCGGGATCCGGGATCCGGGATCGGGGATCCGGAAGTTCGCGTAACGTCGGAATGTGTTCCCCGATCCCCGATCCCCGATCCCGGATCCCCGATCAACGCCTTGATCGCAGCGACCGGATCCGGATCCGTCATGAACCGCTCGCCAATCAGAAACGCCCGGTAGCCGGCGGCCGAAAGCCGTTCGAGATCGTCGCGCGACTGCAGACCGCTCTCGCTGACAGCGACAACGTCGCGCGGGATTCTGGCCGCGAGCCGATACGAGGCATCAACGTCCACCTGCAGCGTGCGCAAGTTCCGGTTATTTACGCCGACAACCCGTACGCCGGCGTCGATGGCGCGCACGAGCTCGTCCTCATCATGCACCTCGCCGAGGGCCGCAAGACCCATGTCGGCCGCCCGCGCCTGAAGCCGAGCGAGAGCCGCCTGGTCGAGCGCCGCGACGATCAGCAGGATTGCGTCGGCACCGGCTGCCCGCGCCTCGAGCAGCTGATATTCATCGACGATGAAGTCCTTCCGCAGGAGCGGGAGCGACACTGCGGCACGGACCGCGCGGAGATGCTCGAGCGATCCATCGAAGAACGTCGGCTCGGTGAGCACCGAGATGGCCGCTGCTCCGCCGCGCTCATATTTCGCCGCAATGGTTGCTGGATCGTATTCCGTCAACAACACGCCCTTGGAAGGCGACCTGCGCTTGCATTCGGCGATGACATTCACTCGATCCTGAGCGGCGAGCGCGCGCTCGAACCGGTCCCCGGCGGGGGATGCCTGCGCCGCGCGCCTTTCCAGGGCCGCGCAGGATTCGCGCTCGCGCCTGACCGTTGTGATGCGCTCCGTTGCCGCCACAATCGTTCGCAGCAGATCCGGCGCGGTGCTCATGCGACCGCCTCCTCCCGCGAACTGCGCACCATGCTTTCGAGCGTCGTCTTCGCCCCGCCCCGGTCAACGGCCGACGCTGCCATTTCAATTCCGTCCCTGACACCCGACACAGCGCCGGCAACGAACAGAGCAGCTCCAGCGTTCAGCAGCACCACGTCTCGAGCCGCACCGCGCTGTCCGTCGAGGACGCCTTGCACAATCGAGGCGTTCTGCGCCGCGTCGCCACCCTGCAAGTCCACAGGTGACGCTTTCGGTATGCCGAATTCCGCCGGATGCAGGTAAAACGTGTTGACGGTGCCGTCACGACATTCCAGCACCCTCGTATAGCCAGTCGTCGAGATCTCGTCGATGCCGTCGACACCGTGCACGACCCACGCACGGTCCGCGCCGAGCATCAGCAGCGCCCGCGCAACCAGGTCGGCAAGCTCAGGTCGAGGTACGCCGACGATCTGCCTCCGCGCACCCGCGGGGTTCGTCAGCGGCCCGAGAAGATTGAACGCGGTCCTGATGCCGAGCTCCCGCCTCGTCTGCGCCGCGTGCTTCATCGAAGGATGGAAAGTCGGGGCAAAGAAGAACGCGATGTTGGCCTCGTGCAGCGAACGCTCCACCACCGGCGCTGGCGCCGAAATGTTGACGCCGAGTTGTTCGAACACATCCGCGCTGCCGCAACGGCTCGACACGGATCGGTTCCCGTGTTTGGCAACCTTGACGCCGCACGCAGCAACGACGAGTGCCGCTGCCGACGAAATGTTGAACGTACCCGAGCGGTCCCCACCTGTTCCGCACGTATCGAACACGTCACCAGCCGGAGCGGCGAGCTTGACCGCGTGATCGCGCATCGTGCGCGCGAAACCGACGACCTCGGCAGGCCGCTCGCCCTTCATGACGAGCGCCGACAAGAGCGCGCCGAGTGAAGCGGGGGTTGCGCGCCCCTCCATCACCTCGCGCATGGCGTCGGCGGCCTCCTCCGTAGTGAGGTCCTCGTGCCGCATGAGCTTTTCGAGGAGTGGGGTAAACACTACAGCTCCAGAAAATTCTGCAGAATGCGCCGCCCTTCGTTCGTCAGCACCGACTCCGGATGAAACTGCACGCCATGCACGGGGTATGTACGATGGCGCACCGCCATGATGATGCCGTCCTCTTTCGTTCGCGCAGCCACCTCAATGTCTTTAGGGACGTCGTCGCTCGAAATGACGAGCGAGTGGTAGCGGCCGGCCTGGAACGGTTCGGTGATGCCCGTGAACACACCCTTGCCGTCGTGCACCACGGTGGACGTCTTGCCGTGCATTGGCGTGTTCGCGCGGCAGACGGTGCCGCCGTACACCATACCGATTGCCTGGTGCCCCAGGCAGACGCCAAGAATCGGCGTCGTGCTGCCAAGTCGACGAATGACGTCCGGCGTAATGCCTGCGTCTTCGGGGCGACCGGGCCCCGGAGAAATGACGATGCGGTCCGGTTTCATCGCTTCGACGGCGTCAATCGTGATCTCGTCGTTACGGTGCACGCGGATGTCAGCGCCCAGCTCCCCGAGATACTGCACGAGGTTATAGGTAAACGAGTCGTAGTTGTCGATGACCAATAGCATTGTGATCAAAGACCTCGCTGCGCCAGCTCCAACGCCTGAACGACTGCCCGCGCCTTGTCGCGCGTTTCCTCGTACTCCGCCGCCGGGTTCGAATCGGCGACGATGCCGGCGCCTGCCTGGACATAGGCGCGACCGTTCTCGACGACGACCGTGCGAATCGTGATACAGAAATCAAGGTTCCCGGCGAAATCGACATAGCCGACTGCGCCCGCATACACACCACGCCGGCGGTTTTCCAGCTCGGCGATGATCTCCATCGCGCGCACCTTCGGTGCTCCTGAGACCGTGCCGGCCGGGAAGCACGCAACGAGCGCATCGAGTCGATCGCGACGGTCGGACAACTGCCCCTCGACGATCGATACGAGATGCATCACGTGTGAGTACCGCTCGAGAGCCATGTAGGTTGGCACCTTTACTGTGCCGTAAGTTGAGACGCGTCCGAGATCGTTGCGGCCGAGGTCGACGAGCATGACGTGTTCAGCGCGCTCTTTCTCATTGCGCTTCAGTTCCTCTGCAAGCCGCGCGTCGTCTTCCTCCGTCGCGCCTCGTGGCCGCGTACCGGCAATCGGATGCGTTTCGATTCGGCGTCCCTCAACTCGAACGAGCATTTCCGGCGACGAGCCCACGATTGCGCGCTCCCCCATGCGCAGAAAATACATGTAGGGCGACGGGTTGACATGACGGAGCGCCCGGTAGGCCATGAACGGGTCCGCGTCGAAACACGTCTCGAACCGCTGCGACAGTACGACCTGGTAGATGTCGCCGGCTGCGATGTACTCCTTCGCGACGAGCACCATGCGCTCGAACTCCTCGCGCGACACATTCGATCGAAGGTCGAGCGGACGGGTCTCGCGAGGCGTGGTCTTTGACAGCGTGCGCTCGAGCTCGCGCTCGACGAAGTCGATCTTTGCCCGCGCGAACTGATACAGGGATTCGAGATCGTCATCACCCGTGACTTGCGCGTTGGCGATGATGAGAATGCGGTGCCGCACGTGGTCGAACGCGAGCACCGTGTCGAAGATCATGAAGCCCGCCTCGTCTTCGACTGCTGGAGAGGGCTGCAGCTCCACCGGCTCGAACCAGGCGGCCGCATCGTAGCCCAGATACCCGACCGCCCCGCCGGTAAAACGGGGCAGGCCCGGAACGATCGGCGAGTGAAGACCTGCCATCAGCTGACGAAGCACGTCGATGAACGGCTCGTCCGATTCCGCCTTCTCCCCCGCCCGGTCGACAATCGTCTTGCCAGCCTGCGAGCGCAGGACAAGGAATGGATCTTTGCCGAGGAACGAATAGCGTCCTACCTGTTCGCCGCCTTCCACCGACTCGAGCAGAAAAGCGTGATGCGAGTGTTCCGCGATCTTGAGAAATGCCGACACTGGTGTCAGAAGGTCGGCGACGATCTCCTTGCAGACCGGCACGAATGTTCCGCGTCGTGCGAGCTCGCGGAATTCATCGAACGTCGTTACGCGCATGGTTTCCCCAGTTCCTCACTTGTGCTCTCGCTGACCGCAGCCGCCTTCATCACCCCCGCTGGCGCACGCTGTCCGGTCCACCACGTGAACTGCCGTTCCGCCTGCGCCACCAGCATGGGCAACCCATCCAGCGTGACGCAGCCCGCACGCTTGGCATCGCGGACCAGTGCTGACATTTCTCGGCCATACGTCAGGTCGTACACCGCTCGTCCATCGAACGAACCACTCGGCAGCGGCGACGCCGCCGGCGCGGACGCGCTCCCGAGTGGCGTGCAGTTGACCAGCAAATCCCACGATCCCGCCAACGGCGGCCAGGGCCCGACGTCCGCGCCGAGCGACGCGGCGACTTCAGCCGCCTGCTCGCTTCGACGCGCGTGCACTGTGACAAGGGCTCCTCTCGACCTGAGCGCGACTATGACTGCCCGGGCCGCGCCGCCGGCTCCGAGCACCGACGTCCGCATCCCGTCGAGCGAGTGACGTCCGACAACTGCGTCGAGCGGCTCGAGGAATCCATCCACGTCGCTGTTTGTTGCCTCCCACACGCCGGCGTGGTGACGCAGCGTATTCGCCGCACCGACCTGCCGCGTCAACGCGTCGGCGCTGCTTGCCGCGTGGAGCGCGGCCTGCTTGAAGGGAATCGTCACGCTTGCGCCCGCAACTCCCAGACGGTCCGCGAAAGTCAGAAAATCATCGAAGTCGGCCGCACGAAGTGGGACGTACACCGCATCGATGCGGGTGGCCGCAAATGCGGCGTTGTGCATCACTGGCGAGAGCGAGTGCATGACGTTATCGCCGACGACCCCGTAAACGGCGGCATCCGCTCCCGCGGCGCGAAACCCAAAGCGATCGAGCATCACTCCCGTCGGCACCTGCCCCGGCGCGATTCCGTTGCCGCTATACGTCCACCGGGATCCGAAACGCGCAGCCAGCAAGCGACTCGGCATGCCCGCCTCGCCCATCCCGATCGCGACTGTGTCACCACCCTTGGCGATCTCGAGGAGAGGCAGTGTGTCGGACAAGCGCGCGGCCGTAATGGCCACTTTGATAACCGTCGCACCCGTCGCCCGCATCGCCCGCGCCCGCCCGCAGAGGTCATCGGGAACACCCGCAAAGTCGTGCGAAGACACAACGACTCGGTGTGGGTACGCCCGGATGAGGTCGGCGAAGTCAGCACGCCACTCGATGTCCACGTACTCGGCGCCGCTCTCGAGCGCTGACGCGAGAAGGCGGCGACGCTCCCCCTCACTGCCATCGAACCTGCCGCCCTCCCACCTGGGCCGGCAGGTCACGATCACCGGGACGCGGCGGCGGTGGAGCGCCTGCGCAATGTCCGGGTCGGCGACCCCGTCGAGGCGAAGCTCCACCATGTCGGCGCGGGTGGCCGCGTCTCGCGCCACCACCAGTTCCGCCGTCGTCGTTCCGGTCACCGTCTCGCAGAGCAGCGAAAGGTTCATCAAAAACAAAAACGCCTCTTCAACCCTGGGCTGAAGAGGCGTTCGGTTCGGCTGAATTCGTGCTTGAGTCTTAGATGCCGTGTGCCCCTTCAGTCGCAGTCCGATACCACCACCAGTAGCTGGCGTAGCTCGGCGACACGAAGAAGCTAAAGCGCTGCGGCATCAGTTTCAAAAGCGAGGCAAACTGTACTCTGGCGGTTTTCCCCGTGTCAACCTGTGCGTACCGCTGCACGCGCCGCGAGCCAGCAGGCCCTTGCAGTTTCAGCGGTTTACCCGTATCTTTCAAGATGAGTTATCAGCCTATGCTTGCGAGACTTGTCGCCTGTACGTGTGCGCTCCTATTTGTTGTGGCTTCAGGCCTCGACGGCCAGAGCCGCACCTTCCCCGTCGACGAGTTGAAAGCCGGAATGGTGGGCGTCGGGAGAACGGTATTCGAGGGCGATCGGCTCGATGAGTTCAAGGTTCACATTCTCGGCGTCCTCCGCAATGTCATCGGTCCCCGCCGCAACCTCATTCTCGCGCGGCTCGAAGGCGGTCCGCTCGCCAACACCGGCGTGATAGCCGGTATGAGCGGCAGCCCTGTTTACATCGATGGACGACTCGTCGGCGCGGTCTCATATTCCCTTGGACAGTTTTCGAAGGAGCCGATCGCGGGGATCACTCCGATCGGTGAAATGACCGAGGCAGCCACGTTTGCGGCGCCGCGGCGCCCGGCGGCTCGCGTCGAGTTACAGATGCCGCTGACGCCCGAAAGCCTGCGCGCTTCTCTCCGCCAGGCCTTCGCCTGGGCGCGTCCGTTTGCCGACAGCCCCGCCGACGTCCAGGTTTTTGGTGGCACCGGTCTCAACGCGGGCCTCGGGACCTTGCTTCGTCCAATCGCGACGCCGCTTACGCTCGGCGGGTTCGACCCCGGCGTCATCGATCCGATTGCGTCGGCGTTCAACGATCAGGGGTTCGTTCCTGTGATGGCGGGCTCCGCTGTGGCGGCGCTCGCGCAAGGAAACGGCGCCGCTCCGGCTCCACCGCCGCTTCGTCCGGGTGATCCGGTCGGCGTTGCGCTCATGAGCGGCGATCTCGAGATCGGCGCGACCGGCACCGTTACAGACGTCGAGGGCAGCCGCGTTTACGCGTTCGGTCATCCGTTCTATGGCCTCGGCCCGACGCAGTTTCCGATGACGCGTGCCTACGTGCACACGCTGCTGCCAAGCATGGCCAACTCGATGAAAATCGCCAGCACCGGCGAGGTGATCGGCACCGTGCAGCAGGACCGCGCCACGACAATTGCCGGCACGCTGGGGCCGGGACCTGCGCTCGTCCCAGTGCGCATCAGCCTGACGTCGGATCGCGGCACGAAGAAGACGTTCAACATGGCGATGGTGAACGACCAGCTCTTCACGCCGCTCCTCGCGTATCTGTCGATCGTCAACACGCTCGCCTCCTACGAACGGCAGAACGGCGCAGCCAGCTATATCGTCCGCGGCTCCGCGTCGGTGAAGAAGTACGGAAACGTCGCGTTTGAGGATCTTTTCAGCGGCGATCAGCCGTCGGTTGGAGCGGCCGCCTACGTCGTGGCGCCAATCAATGTGCTGCTGCGCAATGCCTTTGAAGACGTTGAGCTCGAGCGCCTGGACCTCGAGATCGACGCGAGCGAGCAGCCTCGAAGCGCAACGCTCGAGCGTGTGTGGATCGACGGCAATCGCGTGAAGCCTGGGACCAGAGTGGACCTCAAGGTGCTGTTGAGAACGTACCGGGGTGAAGAGATTACCCGGACTGTCGCGGTCGACATTCCGCCGAGCGCCCGCGGGCAGGTGTCGATCATGGTGACCGACGGCACGCGGCTTTCGCAATGGGAAGCGCGCGAGCTGCAAGTGCAGCCGCTGCAGACGCGCGACCTCAATCAGATGCTTCGCGTGCTCAACAACGCCCGTAAGAACAACAGGCTCTATATCCGGCTCCTCGGTCGCGATCAGGGCGCCGTGGTCAAGGGCGAATCGCTTTCGTCGCTGCCACCCTCGGTCCTCGCGGTGCTCGAATCCGACCGCAACGGCGGCAGCTTCAGACCGCTGCAGAACGCCGTGCTGGGTGAATGGGACATCGCAACCGAGCACGCGGTCAACGGCTCTCGGACGCTGTCGCTGCCGATCGAGGAATGAAGGTCAAACGCGACTGACACGCCTCTTCCTATGAGCAGTTTCTTGAAGCGAATCGTCATCACTCTGTTATTTGTCTGCTTAGCCGCCGTGGTCGGGCGTGCCGCGCTTCCCACGTTCTGGCAGGTCTCCACCGAGGCGGAGTTCCTTCAGGGTGACGTCGAGAATCTCTCCATCGATCCGTATGGCCGCCTGAGCCTTGGTCCGGCGGTCACGCCCGTGTACGAGTCGAGCGCGCCCTTTCTATGGACACTCGTCAGCGCGCCCGACGGCTCGTTCTTCATCGGCAGCGGCAATGAAGGGCAGGTATTCCGGGTTGATGCCAACGGCAGGAGCGCCGTCTTCTTCGACGCGGAGGAGCTCGAGGTACACGCGATTGCGCTGGCACCGGCCGGCGGTATTTACGTCGCGACGTCACCTGACGGCAAGATTTACCGCGTCGATGCGAGCGGCAGCAGCTCCGTGTTGTTCGATCCGCCGGAGCGTTACATCTGGAGCCTGGTCGTCGATGCCTCCGGCAATGTCTTCGCGGGCACGGGCGACAAAGGGCTGATCTACAAGGTGAGTCCCGACGGGAAAGGCGCGCCGTTCTATAACACGAAGGCGACACACGTGATGACGCTGGCGTTCGATCGCGAACGGCGGCTGGTCGCGGGGACTGAATCGCCGGGTCGCGTTTTCCAGCTCGATGCCTCTGGCAAGCCCTTCGTCCTGCTCGACTCTCCTTACAATGAAATCCGCTCTCTCCGCGTCGACTCGAAGGGCGACATCTACGCTGCGGCCGTGACCGGGCGTGGCGCGCAGGCGCCGGAACGCGCGCCGGCGCAGCCCGAGCCGGCCTCGGCGCCGCCGATTGCGTCGGTATCGACAGAGGTCGTGTCGATCACCATTGCAGCCGACGCCTCAAGCGCTGCTCAAGCCAGCTCCACCCCACCGCCGATGCCCCGAGGAACACAAAGCCTGGGGACTGGCGCGGTGTACCGCATCATGCCCGACGGCGCGTCAGATCTCGTGTGGCAGCTCCGCGAAGACGCGCCGTACGACATCGCATTCGAGGGCGACGGAACCGTGCTCGTGGCGACAGGCAACGAGGGCAAGATTTATCGTCTGGCCGGCGATCCGATGCAACCGACGCTCGTCGCGCGCGCCACCGTGCAGCAAATCACGGCGCTCCTGCCGGATCGCTCTGGACGTGTGCTCTTCGCCACGTCGAATCCGGGAAAGGTGCTGCGGTTGTCGGCTGCGCGCGCCGAACGGGGCATCTACACGTCCGATGTCAGAGATGCACAGTCAGTAGCGACCTGGGGCGCAATCAAATGGCAAGCGGCGGCGCCGGCCGGCACAAAGGTCGAGATATCTACGCGTTCGGGCAATACCCGCACCGCGGACGAGACGTGGAGCGATTGGAGCAGCGCCTACGCAGATCCCAACGGGACCGCGATCGTGAGCCCCCGCGCGCGATACCTGCAGTGGCGCGCTGTGCTCACCGCCGACCGCGAACAGGCGCCGGTGCTCACGTCTGTGACGGCGGCTTATCTGCCACGCAACTCGAGGCCGCGCGTCTCAGCGATCACGATCCATCCTCCTGGGACCGTGTTCCAGCGTCCGTTTCCGACCGGTGAGCCGGAAATTGCGGGGTTCGAAGGCGACACTCCCGACCGGCGGGCCGCGGTGCAGATCGCTCCGGGCGGCGGTGGTGCGGCCGGTGGACCCTCCCTCGGGCGCCGCGCCTATCAGAAGGGACTATTGACGTTCGTCTGGCGGGCTGAAGACGAAAACCGCGACGAGCTCACGTACGACGTGCTCTATCGCCGCGAAGGCGAGACGAGCTGGAAGCCGCTCCGGCGGGATCTGAAGGACGAGATCTTCGTCTGGGACACGACATCGGTGCCCAATGGCCGCTATGTCGTTCAGATCCTGGCGTCTGATCTTCCGTCGAACGCGCCCGACGCGGCTTTGGCCGGGTCAATGGAGAGCACGACGTTTGAAATCGATAACACGCCGCCGGCCGTAGCGGTGACCAACTCCCGCCGCGACGGTGGACGCGTCACCGTCCAATTCGACGTGCGCGACACGGACTCCTCGGTTCAGAAAGTCGAGTACTCGCTCGACGGCGACCGTTGGCAGACGATCTATCCCAAAGACGGCATCGCCGATTCACGGTTCGAGCAGTTCGAGCTGGTTCTCGAGGGTGACATCGCGGCGCGCGGCGTCATCATCCGCGCCACCGATGCGCTGAATAACATGACGAGCGCGCGGGGCGAAGCTCCATCGTCAGTCGCCCCTGCGCGACGTTGACACCACCCGACCGTCGATCCGCAGCTAGCATCTGCCGGTAGCCGGAGACCTTCAGGTCTCCGGTCCTCACGTCGAATCAAAACCGCATCCGAAGTCGCCCAACGGCCTGGGTCCGCGGCTGTTCAGTCCTTGAACGGATCGACGATGTCAGCGCCCGCCATCGCGACGCCAATCACCCTGAGGCGGTGAAGGACGTGAATCGTCGGTCCATGCGCTGCGAGCACATCCGGCAGCCGTTTGTAACACTCGGGCGCCTCGTCCGCGCCGCCGCCGCGCAGTTCGATTCCCTGTGCGGCGAGACGTGTCTGCCAGGATGGCCAATCGACCGCCCCGGCGGCCAGCTGCTGCTCCACCGGTTCAAGGCGCAGCTTGTGGCCGCATTTCGGGCACCTCGGCGTCTCATTCCTGGGGCCGCGGCGAAACCCGCCTGCGGCGGCCGCGAAATCGCAATTGCGATAGTTGGCGCAGCGCCACTTTCGGCCAATCTTCGTCTTACCCCTGGCCTGGCGCCGACTCATCACACGCCCGGCACCATGCACGGTGGAATAGAGTGCCTTCGCGCTTTGTGGATGGTCGACGCCCTCCACGATCACCGCGTCTTCGCCCATCGAGCCGCCAATAAAGCCTCGCTGGCCCGGCCGTGCGGGCGTCGCGCCTTTCCGAACGACGACGAGCGTCTCACCGCCGTGCCTCTCCTTCCACGCGAAGTTGTGGTGGTTGTGGACGCGATCGGTCGGTTCTGCGCCGAGCAGGCGCACGACGCGGTCGACGACCCAGTCGCGCCCGGCGTAGGCGTACGCGCCCGCGATCTCCATTGCGGCCCAGTAGTCCTGACCGAGAGGTGTGTCGAGCGCTATCAACGTCGGCGGCGCATCCATCGAATCGTCCACCCGCGCCCCCCACTCCTTCCCTGCTGCCAGCGCCAGGAAGCCGGAGCAGGTCTTGTAGCCGAACCCGCGGCTGCCAAAGTGAACACCAACCCACAGCGCGCCGTCAGCTCGGTCCTCGAACAGGTCGACGTAATGGTTCCCGCTGCCAACCGTCCCGAGCTGATTGCGCGCCATCTGAAGCATGGCCCGCTGTTCGCGAACCGGGCTCCGCGCAATCGCATCGAACACTGGATGCTCATCGATGCGCTCCATGTTCAGCCGGCCGAGCCCGAACGCTATCACTTTCCAGATCTCATCCATCACGCGGCGCACGTCGACGTCTCGCGCGACCAGGTTTGTCCGCACGGCGCAGTTACCGCAGGCAATGTCGTAGCCGACACCGTTCGGCGAAACATGGTGCCGGTAACCGACGACGCCGCCCACGGGCATCGCATAACCGAGATGGTTGTCCGCACAGAGCACACCCAGGGCGCCGGGCTCCGCGTCGAGGCATCTGGCCAACTGCGCGCGTGTCCGATCGTCGGCTTCGCCGAACACAACCGCGTGGCTCATCACGTCACTGCTGTCGTGTATTTCCTGCCGGCAGGAGGCTGCCCTGCGACCGCAGAGCAAACCTGTGACTTTCGACTTTAACTTTGTGGCTACGACCGAGCCGGGCGAAGCACCGCCCTCGACCTGCGACCGACGCCGACGGGACCACCGTACGGATCGTCGGCCTTTGCCGACGCCTTGACGGTTGTTCGGGCCAGGACCCACACCATGTTGACTGCCACGACGCCGTCCACGGTCTGTGCAGGTTCGAACCGCGAATGCTTCACCGCGTCGAGCACTGCGATTACTTCGTCGGACTCCAACGCGCTTGCAGGGTTCGCCAGCGGCTCACGTACCCACTGCAGCAGCTCATAGTTGGATATGCGGCCCTCACGTGTGACTACGGCGGCGACGGCATAGACCGCCTCTTCGTCCGGAATCGCCGCCAGTGCCGGACTCACGTCGAGTGGGCGCGGCGCGAGCATCCCCGATTCCAGATGCAGCGGGTTCTCGTCCGAGCCCGGGTTCGCCAGTATCTCGATCATCGCGGCCATCGAATCGGGACGCTCGGCCCGGACTATCTGGTTGACGAGCGTCGAAGCGCACACGCAGATGATCACGGCCGCCGTCGCTCCAAAGGCAGGCCACAGATAGCGCATGTCGCTGAACAGCTCGCGCCACTGGTGCGCGAGCGACTGCGTGCGCTCGGCTCCCACTCGCATGACCACTTCGTCGTACATCGTGGCGCGGGCGCCTGCGTCGGTATAGTCGGCGGCCGATGCGTCCGACCCCAGCCGAAGAGCCGAGCCGATGAGCCGCATATCTTCAACGCGGGCGCGACAGGTGTCGCACCAGCGGAGATGCGCTTCGAGGGCTACCTGTTCCGACACCGGCAGCTCGCCGTCGACGAACGACTCGAGCATCTCGCGCGCGCCCTGACATCCCAGATACGGGATCATGTTCGAAGTCCCAGCAACTCGGCGCGAAGCGCCTGCCGCGCCCGTGTCAGTCGTGACTTGACCGTGCCGACGGCGACATCGAGCGAGTATGCGATCTCGTCGTAGCGAAGCCCGTCGACTTCACGCAGAATCAGCGCCGTACGCTGCTCGAACGGCAGCCGCTCCATCGCCTGCCAGATCTTCGCCGCAGTTTCCTTGCTGGCCAGCAGCCGGTCGGGCAGGATGTCCTGCCGGGCTTCCAAGTCGCCGAAGTTGCGGAGGTAGTCGTCCAGCGAGACTTGCTCCGCCCGATGGCGCCGCCGCCACCACCTCTGACGGTTGCGTGCCTGGTTGACGACGATGCGGTAGATCCAGGTGCGAAGCGCCGACTGGCCCCGGAAACGAGGCAGGGTTCGAAACACCCGGAGGAACACGTCCTGCGACAAGTCCAGGGCGTCGTCTCGATTGCCCAGAAGATTGAATGCCAACCCGTAGACCATGCGCTGGTGTGCAGCGACCAGCTCGGCGCATGCCACTTCGTCGCCTGTCGTGCATCGCGCAATGAGCGCCGCTTCGCCGCTTTCGACTTCGGACCAGCCTATGGCCCCGGCGTTCTTCACAAGACCTCCGGGCACGAGAGCATCCATGCAGTCTACACCGGTTAGACACCGCCCCCGGGCGCCAGTTCCATCGTCTGCTACGATGGAGCCGCCTATGAGGCGGCTTCTGGTGGTCTCGGTCGGCCTGGCGGCCCTGATGGTCGGTGTCGTGGTGGCGTGGTACTCAGTGCGCCAGGAGCGCGAATTCCAGCGGCTGATTGCGGCCGGGGACGCCTCCCTTGCCCGCGATGAGACATCCAACGCGATCGAGGCGTTCAGCGGGGCTCTCGCGCTCAAACGCGAATCGATGGTCGCATACCTCAAGCGCGGCGATACGTACCGACGGCGTGGTGAGCTGAGCGCCGCCCTTCGCGATCTTGGCCAGGCGGCCGCGCTCGACCCGTCGGCCCCACGCCCCGTGGAGCTGCTCGGCGACGTGCACGCTGCAATGGGCAGCTACCAGCGAGCAGCCGAACACTACCGCTCGTTCACCCAGCTCGATGACCGCTCGCCCCGCGTTCTCTACAAGCTTGCCCTCGCGTACTTTCGCAATGGCCAGACGGCTGACGCGGTTGAACCGCTGCAGCATGCGGTCGCTCTCGACAGCCGATTTGCCGAGGCACATTACCTGCTCGCCATGTGCCTGCGCCCACGATCGGGCGACAACGCAGCGCTCCCAGGTCTGATGCGAGCGGTCGAGATCAATCCCGCGTTCGTCGAGGCGCGGGAAGAATTGGCAGATGTGTACTCGAAGTCCGGTCAGCGACAGAAAGCGATCGAGCAGCTCGAGGCGCTTTCGGCACTTGAACCGGGACGCCCAGAACGGCTGATCAGCGTCGGACTGGCATATGCGCGGTGGGGACGCACCGAGAGCGCGATTCTCGCCCTTGGGCGCGCCGTCGAACGCCTTCCCGACCAGACGGCGGCCTACATCGCGCTGGGCCGCGTCTGGCTCGATATCGCGGAGAGTCGAAACGATCGCATCGCGTTGAGCAAAGCCATCGAGGCGCTGCAGCCGCGTGCGATGAGCGCCGACGCTTCGTCGGACGCGTTGACGTGGTACGGCCGCGCGATGTTTCTGTCGGGCGACGCCGCGCGCGCTGAAGGCGCATTGTTCAGGGCAACTTCACGGGCGCCCGTCGACCCTCTCGCGCTCCGGTATCTGGCTGATGCCGCCGAGCGTCTCGGCCACCGGGGCACCGCGCGCGAAGCGCTCGTACGATACGCCGCACTTGTGGCCGACAGCGATCTCGATCCAACGATCAACGAACGCCTCGCGCGACTGGATCGCTAAACAGGAACGCGTAGGTCAAGAGTCAAAAGTCACAGGTCAAATCATGTCCCTTCGGCATTTGCCTTTTGACCTTTGACCTTTGCCTTACGAGATTCTGTGTAGATTGAGGTCGTCTACTCCTCGAGCGCGAACACGTACAGCGCGTTCCCTGTCTGGGGATGCCGGACGTCCGGAGAAATCGTGCGCGGGACATTTCGAGGGCTGCCCCCGCCGAGTCCGGTTGTGACGGCAATGTACTGCTTACCTCCTACCGTGAACGAGACCGGGAAACCCTGTACGGACGTGCCGAGACGGATCTTCCAAAGCTCCTTGCCGGTTCGAACGTCGTATGCGTGGAAGTACCGATCGAGATCACCCGCAAATACCAGTCCCCCGCCCGTCGAGAGCGCTGCCGTCAGGAACGCCGCGCGCTGCTCGACGCTCCAGACTTCGCGCATGGTGTTCACGTCGAACGCAGCCAGCTTGCCGATGTTGCCATTCGAGCCCGGCATCTCGTAGAAGCGGCGATCGCCGGCGGTGCCGCCGGAGCCCTCCTTGAATTCGACCTTCCGGCCCGACAGCTCCATGCACGACTGGGCCAGAGGGATGATCAGCAGCCCCGTGCCGGGGTGGTAGCTCGTCGCGTGCCAGTTGTGGCCCCCTTCAGTGCTCGGGCACGCCTGCACCCAATCCCCGACCTTCGCCGCCATGATCTCGGGCCTGTATCGCGGCACACCCGATTCGAGATCAATGCGATCGAAGACATTGTTGAAGATCGTCTCTTTCAATCCGACGTATTCGCCGCTCTGGCGATCGACCTTCCACAAGATCCCAGGCTTGCCGATCGTGAACACGAACTTCTGGCTGCCCACGTCGACGAGCACGCGCTCGTAGACCTCGTCCAAGTCGAGCGACTCGCCGGGCGCATGCTGGAAGAACCAGGCAAGCTCGCCGGTATCGGGTTTCAGCGCTACTGTCGTGCTCGTGTAGAGCACACGATCCGACGTCTTCATGTTGCGGCTCGCCGCCACCCATGGCTTCGCCTGCGCCACGCCCCAGTAGGTGAGATCGAGATCGGGGTCGTAGCTGCCGGTTATCCAGGTCTCGCCACCCTTGCGGAACATGTCGGCGACATCACCCCAGGTGTCGCCGCCGCGCTCCCCGCGCTGTGCCACCGTGTTGAACCTCCACAACTGCTTCCCGGAGTTCGCATCGTAGGCGCTGATGTAACAGCGATCCGGTTGGAACCGGGCGCATCCAGTCAGGCCCTGCAGAACTTTGCCGCGGATGACGATCGGTCCACTGCTGTTGGTGAAACCTTTGTTCCGCTCAGTGATCGGAACGTCCCACACGAGTTTGCCCGTACGGGCATCAAGAGCCGCCAGTCGCGCGTCACCGGTAGCCACGAACACCTTGTCCTGATAGATCGCGATATTGCGCATGGTGCTGGGGGCTTCAGGACCTACGTGATGCTCCCAGATCAGTTCGCCCGTGCGTCCGTCAAGCGCCTGCACGATGTTGCCGGTATTGATCAGGTAAATGATGCCGTCGTGCGCGAGCGGCGTTGGCTCGCTCTGGCCTCCTTCGTTCATCGCCCACACCCACGCGAGCTTCAGTCGCCCGACATTGGCGGGGGTGATTTCGGTCAGCGGGCTGTGGCTCCACGCCTGGTAGTTCCGACGGACCATCAACCAGTCGCCAGGCGGCGGATTTCGCAGCATCGCATCGGTGACGGGAACGAAGTTCGGCACTTCTCCTGAGACGGTCAGGCCGGAAGCTGGCCGTTGTGCACCGTCGTCAGCTTGTGCGGCAGGCTGGGCTGCTGCCGCCGGCGCCGCTGCGGCAAGGGGCGCGTTCTGTCCCTGCCCGGTTGCGAGCACACCGATCGGTGTAGCCGCAGTCGCGAGGAGTGGCTGTGCGCCGGCCCGCCCGCCGTTCGCTTGCAGGATGTACGCGGTGATCGCCAGATACTGGTCCGCTGGCAGGCGTGGGCCTGCGGGCGGCATCGCGCCCTGGATGAGCTCGACGAGCTCACGCGCCTGGCGCGTGCGCCACGCATTCATGAAGTCCTGACCGGTGAGCGGCGGGGCTTCATTATTCCCTTTCAGATCCGGCATGTGACAGCCCGCGCAGCTCGTCGTATACGCCTGCTGGCCCGCCGACACTTGCGCAGCGGTGAACGTCGCACCGGCCGGTGCGGGCGGCTGCTGGGCGGTGATGACAACAACTGCGAATACGGCGGCCACGAGGCATATGAGGGTACGTGCTCCGGATTCCGCGCGGAGAACGCGTCGCGAGTTGGCGGGTTTGCGAGTCGGGTGCATCACCGTTTTACCTCCTGGGGAAGGAGCCAACCCCATAGATTGCCGTCCGGTGCCTTCTGACTGTGAATCTGAATGTACAGGGAGTTCTTCTCGAGAGCCTGCCGCTGCGCATCGGATAATTGCACGACAGCCTTGAAGGTGCCGCTCGTTGCGCCCGGCACCATGATGTCGGCGACCGCGGGCCCTCGAATACCGCGCGGCGCGACATGCAGCCGCGCAACCGTCGCGGGCGACCGCAAGCCGTCGAAGGTGCCTTCGATCGTGAGGCGATTATCGGATAGCACCGCGTTGACCGAACCGCGGCCAGCAACGGCTTCCTGCATCGCCACTGTAATCGGCACCGGTGAAAGACGACCACCGTATGCCTTCGTCTGCGCGGTGGCCGGAGAGCCCCACAGGACAAGCAGCGCAAACGAACCCAGACCTACCACGGCGAACGGAGCAAGCCGATACCCGCGCATCCTTGCCTCCTTGCGGTGGAATCGTAACCCATCGCCGGATGATCCGGCGATGAAACCGTCAAGCCAAAGAAATGGACGTCAGGACGCGGTCAGTTGCCGCCGGCGACGTCCCGCCGGGTGAAAACACGCCTCACGTCGAGGCCGAAGGACGGCTCGTTACGTGAACCCGTGATCCTGATCGGGACTACGGTCCGGCCGCCACGCCTGAAAAGCGGATCGACGGCCCTGAGGAGGAACGACTTGAACCCGGTGGTGGTCTGCGACAGCTTCGCATCCATCTCGAGCTCGCCCGCAAAGGCCAGCGTCTCCCGTCTGAGCGCATATTGCCCCTTCAACTCGACCACTGCGCCCGGAACGTCGAAGCTCACGGCGGGGATCGCGAGAACGCTGTCGTCCAGCACAAACTGTCCGGCGAAAGTGGACGCGACGTTTCGGGGCTTCGCCATCTGCACCTTTCCGCTGGCTCGCTGGCTCAGCGTATCGATCTTCTGCTGCACGCCGGGATCGGTGAAGCCCCCCCGCTCGATTACGAACCGGCCATTCAGCGCGAGCTTGTCCACAACGTCTTCGTCCCCCGGCGGAAGGTTGAACGCAGTAGCCATGTGCAGTACACCGGTCATTGGCGGCTTCGGTGTCTTCACTGCCAGACGCATCACGTCCTCGATCCGCCCGTTGTCGATGGTGATATCGAGGGTGACCACCCGCCCTTTCCTGCCTTCGACGTCGAATACGCCGCCTTTCGCCGTCAACGATGTGTTCATGAACGACGCGCTGATGTTCTCGAGACGCGTATCGCCATTCGTCCCGTCAACGATCGCGTGATACTTCGTTTTCAGTGGCACCGGCTGCCCGCTGACGGTCACCGTGAAATCGGGTGTGTCTGTTTCCCCCAGCACCTCGATCCGATCGAGCGAACCGCCATAGGTACCCTCGGCGGACAACGTCCCGTCGATTCCCTTGAACACCCCGAGGTCGGCGTCCTTGAAGGTGAACTGCCCCTGGACCGGCGTGTGGCCGGGATCGTCACGATGCCACGGTCCGACAGATCCTTGTGTCGCGATCTGACCCGGAGGCTGCGCATTGGTCAGCACGGCCTTGAACGGCATCGCCGTATTCGCGCTGACCGATTCGACTCGCAGGTCGTGCATGTACCACGTCTTTGGTGGCTTTTCCGCGCGCCGCGGCAGGATGACAAGCTTGGCGCCTGGCGCGTCGAGCACATCCACCACGACCTGACGTCCTTCTATGAAGTGGGGGCCACCCGCTGGGCCGCGATCACGGTCGCCACTCTCATCGTTGTCCTTGCGCGGCGGTATCTGGATCTCGAGCCCGTCGAGCTTCACGTAGGCGACATGCCGACGCCATAAGCCCATGATGTCGGCGTTGACGGTGAAAGCCTCGATGCGGAACAGCGGCGGGACGTCACCACTACCTTCGCGGCGAATCACGAGATCCTCGCCCCTGACCTCGAATCGCGGAAGAATTCGCAGCGTCACAGCTCCGAGCTCGACATCGGCATTCAGCCGCTCACTGAGTGTGCTGACGATTCGCGACCGGAGGATCTCGGAGGAGAACGGCACGCGCGCCGCGGTCCAGGCAATCAATGTCGCCATTACGGCGGCGCACAGTACGAAGAGAACTACCCACCGCCTGCGCGCGAAGGCCCGAAGACCGGCAAAGCTCTTCAACATGCCGCGAAAGCCCAGCGGATTGTATCGCCAACCCGGTCCCGCCGGACGTAAATGCCTCTCGCCATCAATTTGCGCCGCTGGAGGTCAAGCATGTAGGCTCCACCCGACGAGGAGGTCGAGCATGTCGAATTATGTACTCCTGAAGGTTGCCGGCCTTGCCATAACGGCCCTGGTCGTGGTGAGCGCGGCAACGGCGGTTTCGGCCCAAATTGGCGAACAACGCCTGCATCTCAATCCGGTGATTGCCAAACTGGCGGAGGGACGCACGGTCTACGGCCTCCAGGCCGGGATCGAAATGTCGATCGGGTCGGCACGTGCCGCCGCGCGGGCGCCGGCTGACTACATCTACGTCGACATGGAGCACAACCCGCTCGATATGCCAGCGCTGTACCAGTTCCATCTCGCGATGGCCGATCGGGCAATGGTCCTGAAGAAAGGCAATCTCCAGCCTAACGTCGCGCTCATGGCGCGCTTTCCGCCCGAAGCCGACGAATCCGGGTGGGTCGTCAAGCAGGCGCTCGACATGGGACTGCACGGGGTCTTCTTCAATGGGGTGGACACGCCCGAGCAGGCCCGGCTCGCTGTCACCTACATGCGGTATCCGCCCCGGCGCGACTCGAAGTACCCGCAGCCAAAGGGCATTCGCGGCTCAGGTCCAGGCAACGCAACATGGCTGTGGGGCCTGACGACCGAGGAGTACGAGCGCCATGCGGATCTGTGGCCGCTCAATCCCGACGGCGATCTGCTGGCGACGATGATGATTGAATCAGTAGAAGGCGTCGCCAACGTGGACCAGATTGCCGCCACACCCGGAGTCGGATCGCTCTTCCTGGGAAATGCCAACGACCTGGCACACTCTATGGGCCTGCCGGGCAATCATCCGGAGGTCGAAACGGCACGGCAGAAGATCCTGACAGCGTGCAAGGCTCACAAGATCGCATGCAACATCACCGCGAACGACGCTGACGATATCGTCAGACGCGTGAACGAGGGATGGCACATGATCCGCACGACGGTGGCTGCGATCAACGCCGCCCGGCCGCGTCTCAAGGACCCGAAGACGGCGCCGCCGCCAGCCGACGCATTCACGCTGCCGCGGTAGCCACGATGGAACCACTATGGCCACAAAGACTCGCGAGCCACAAAGAAATCACTAAAGGACCACAACGTGGCTCATTGGTTCGAACGATGCGGACGATTGAAAGATTGACAGACAACCGTCAGGCATTCATCATGCGCTCGTTTCAGTTCACACTTGGCTACTGCTCTTGAGTAGCTGGAAGCCTTTAGGCTTCCGCAGTGAAGCGTAAGGAGGCACACATGAACCGGCGTGAAGCAATCCGGCTCGGTGCCGGAGCGGTTGTAGGCGCTGCGGCGATGTTCGATCGAGCGGGCAATGGGCGCCTCTTTGCGCAGGGCGGCCCGCAGGTCGTCAATCCCACCCCACCTCCCGCGACCGATCCCCGGTATCCGATGCCGCCGAAGTGGAACCGCGAACTCCGGCAGCTTGCGCCAAATGTTTATGCGTATGCGCAAGGGGGCGGGCCAGGCATCAGCGCCGCCGGCGTTTCAAACGCCGGAATCATCGCCGGGCGCGACTATCTGCTGGCGATCGATGCGCTCCAGGGTCCTGTTCCGGCGCGCAGCTTCATCGCCGCGGCAAAGAAGGCGACGGGCAAAGACGTCGCGCGGCTCGTCCTTACCCATCATCATGGCGATCACGTCAACGGCAATCAGTTCTTCACTCAGGCCGAGATCCTCAGTCATCCGTACTGTCGGTCGGAGGTGCTCAAGGCGATCCCCAACACGCCAAAGATGTGGGCCCCCACGCCCGGCGTCGTCGAAGCAGCAGAGGAACGCCGTCTGGTGCCGCCAACGGTGACCTTCAAGGACGACCTGGTCTACGACATCGGCGGCACCGAAGTGCAGTTCAGGTGTGTCGGTCCTGCCCACACCTGGGGCGACGTCGTGGCGTATCTGCCGCAGCACAAGATCGTGTTTCTCGGGGATGTTGGCTTCTTCTGGGTTGCTCCGTATGCCAACAACAGCTACATCACCAAGTGGATTGACGTGTGCAACGCAATCCTCGGGTGGGACGCGGACGTGCTCGTCCCGGGTCACGGTCCGATCGCCGGCAAGAAGGAGCTGGCCGAGATGCGGGATTACTTCCAGGTACTCGGCGTCGAGGCTCGCAAGCGCTACGACGCGAAAATGACGCCTGGTGTGGCTGCGGCCGAAATCCGGCTCGGACGGTTCGACAACTGGATCGGTCCCGAACGACTCATCATGGACACGGTGCGCTGGTACGCCGAGTGGAACGGCACGCTCACGCCGGACTACAACGCCAACGCCGTGCGTGAGGCAACGATCGAGTACAACGATGTCAAAGCACGGGAGAAGAAGGTCAGCGAAATGATTCCGCTGGATCGTATGGAGGCGATCGCGGAAGCCGTCTGATACCTGCGTTCACACTTCTGGGCTTCTCAGTTCTCGGTTCGTGTTCACGTTCGACCCGGCGGAACCCAACCGAACCTGAACACGAACTGAGAAGTGAGAACCGAGAACTGTGAACGACGGGTTCTACGTTCTAGGGTGCGAGTACCCGCGCTACTGAGCGTTGCCGGCGCCACCTGCGCCACCGCCGCGTCGGCCGCCTTGCCCGCGACCGCCACCTGCACGCGATGGCGGCGGCATTTCTTTCAATCCATAGAACTGATTCGCGTAGATCGTCTGATACCGAATCCCGTTGCCGTCCTTGTCCACCCACCCCATCGACTGCTGAAACAGCCCGGGCTCAGGGCTTCCCTGCGGCACTGTGCCTTCGAGGATGTACAGCTTCATCTCGTGCATGCCGATGAACGCGAACGTGCGCGACTGGTCCGTGTTGTTGGTCAGCTGCAGCTGCTGACCCTCGACGAGGTCCTGATGACTCCAGTGATATCGCGTCACCTTGACATTCCGCTCGAGGATCTTCGACGTCGCGTAGATCAGCGCCCCTCGCACGTCGTGTCTCCAATACCCCGGCCCCGACAGTTCGCTGCCCAAACAAGGTTCAGCACCGGGTGGGCACGCTTTGTAGCGCGCCATGCCTTGCTGTTCGATCGGGCTGTAATCGACCACCATCACTGAATAGCGTTCGCGACTCCGCTCGGCGCTATATGTGCGCGCGGGCAGCTTGTAGCCATACTCCGACGCCCACGTCGTCTCAGTGATCTTTGGCTGGCCCGGGAACACGACCTTGAAGCCGTCTTGAACGTTCTGGTACTCGGTCCACTCCGCGACTGCACCCGCGGCCCCGGACCCCTGAGAGGCCGGTGGCTGGACCGCACCCGCAGCCACGAACGGAAGCAAGATGAAAACGAGCATTGCTGCGCGCCGCATGATCGGACCTCCTGAGCCCTTTGGCCCCACGTCAACCGGGACCCGGTGGCGATATTACACCGCCGCATGTGAGACGCGAATTTCGAGGTATAGCTGGGAAGACTATTCGGTGAGACTTACTGGCACTCCCGAGTTATTGCCCGCATATAACGGGGGTACCGCCGAGCAGAGGGGGGCGCACCCCGTGTTAGTGCCGCGCACGCAGGAGCGCCGGGTCGGCGCGCCTACTTGCCATTCTTCCCTCCGCCGTTACCACCTCCATTTCCGCCGCCGTTCCCACCGCCGTTTCCGTTGCCGCCCCCGCCGTTGCCGTTGCCGCCGCCTCCAGTACCGCTCCCACCCGTACCGCGCCGCCCGTGCCTCCGCCGCCCGTACCACCACCGCCCGTGCCACCGCCGCCAGCGCCGGCGCCGCCCGCGCCGCCATCTGGGGCCCCGCTCGCCTCAGACTGCACAATGACGGAATCGAACACCGCCGTGTAGAGGCCACTCAGTGAGTTGCCGAGGGATGTCACGCCTGCGTACGCAGTAATCGCGACGAAGCTCCCCAGCAGGGCGTATTCCACAAGGTCAACGCCTTCTGTTTGTCGAACGAGACGCCGGAACGCGCGAGCGAGAGTCATATCGGATGTGCGTCGCAACATTCAGGCCGGTCATATATCTCATTGGATGTACACGCCAACCCGCAATTTTGTAATGAGTTCCGACGGAAGTCGCGCGTCCCTCGTTCGCGCTTCTTCGCTGAAGTCGCGCCCGAAGCGGTTTTCACGCTGGGGGATACCAGACTTTGCGGCACTTGGACCACGTCGCCGCCGATTCGACGCGAGACAACCGCTCTTGTGGGCCGCGCAATCGAAATTCTCCGTGCAATCGCCGCGGCTGAGTGATGTGTTTGTGTTGGTCGGACGTGCAGCGTCCAAAGCGGAGCGCGCAGGCTCAAGCCAGCGCGCTACTCCAGCCGGACCCAGCCCCTAGACGTCTTGAAGGCGGAATTCCTTTGCACGTGAGTCAAGTTTTCGGACCGCCTTCAAGACGTCTCGCCCGCACGGAGTGCGGGCAAGCAGATACTGCAACTAGCGAGGCGAAGCCGCGGATTTCATGCTCGCGTCTGAGGCGCCGCCTCGCTAGTTCGTCGCCGGCGGCGGCGCCGTGGCCTCCTTGACGAACTGTGCGTAGGTCCCGACTTTGGCGTGCAACGGGACCATGCGATCGATCCGCAGGTTGCGCTTTTTCACCTGATCGAGGAACTGACCGGCAAACATCTGCACCGCGCCGCCGGGGTTGTACACGTCGGCTTCGACGAGCATTCGCTCTCTCGGGAAGTACGCCATCAGCATCGTCTCGGAGTGCGGGCCGGAGACCGGATAGAGGTTCACTGTCATCGTGCTATCAGAGAGAACGCGTTCTCCACTGACGCCCTCGATCATGAGCGGCTTGGGGCTCTTCTGCAGCGCGTCGGGCACGATCGTGTGCGCCCGCGTCGCCTGTTCCTTGAACATCGCGACGTTTCCTTCATGCGTGATCACGGTGAGCCCCTCTGCGACCGCCGCGCGGATGCCGCCAGAGTGGTCGAAGTGATGGTGGCTGTTGACGACCTGGGTGAGAGGTTTCCCGGGGACGACTTCGCGCGCCTTGGCGATCACAGCAAGCGCCCTCGTTTCGTTCTGCGGCGCTTCGATCAGCGTGAGATGGTCCGCAAATTCGACCAGCACGCTGTGATGCGATCCCCCGGCCAGATACCACACGCCTTTGGCCAGTTCCTGGACCGCAACGGTCGCAGGTGGTGGACCCGTGATGGCGGGCGCCTTGACGGCATCGGCCGGCGTCGCAAGATCGCCGGTGTCCCCGTCAACGGTGTACGTCGCGATTTTCATCTCTGAGGTGGTGAATTCGTCCGTCTTCGTGGTCAGGCGAGCCGGGAGCTGCAGCCCCGACGCATCCTGGTACTCCGCAAAGCCCGTTTCGAGCACGACGTCACCCAGATTCGTATCGTAGGTCTTCGACATGACCCGCGTAGGCAGCTTCGTCGTCGCATCGATCGCCAACGTGAAGGTCTGGCCTCCTGCCGTCACATCGACCAGCGATTCGCTGCCTTCGGTCCGCACATTTCCCAACTTCGCCATCGGATCCAGCGCCGCGCGCACGGCCGTGACCGGCAGGTGGAAGATGGCGGCGCGACGATCGTTGGCTACGGCATCAGCGACGCGCGTTGCTGCGCCATTGGCGCCGACGTTGTAGCCCACAGCGCCATCGACGCCGTTCACCTGTCGCTGAGGGGCGGGACCCTGGAAGAACGTGAAGTTCGGCCTCCTCGTGAGCTCGGTGCGGGCACGGCCGCCTGCGACGTCTATGGCGCGACGATAGGTCGTCACGGTGAACGTCTGCCCACTCGCTTCAGGAGTGACGTCCTGCCCGGGGTTGTACTGCGTGCCTTCCCCTTCCATGACAATCGTCTTCACGGCAACGATGCGGTCGCGGCCGCCAAGCGCCGTCGCCGCGTCGTTCACGACCTGCTGTTCTGGCGTCGCCTGCGTGCAGCCTGCCACGATGGCGGCCCCGAGCAGAGCGCAGTATCCGGTTCGGTTCATCGGAAGTCCTCCAATTCGTCCCTGTTTCACCGCTGATCGTGATGATCGTCGTTCCGGAGCAGCGCACCATCCTGCTCGCGGCAGGCCGGCGACTCTTCGAGCGCCTGCGTCGAGCGCTTGATCATGCGCGGCGCCATCGTCCAAGGAGCCGTGAGGACGTTAGGATCGTCCACGGTAACCTGCCACACGAGATTCTCCCCGTCACGCCATAGCCGTTCGGTGATCCGCATCGCGTCGGTATGGAAGTAGCCCTTCTCGCCAAACCACGTATCCTCGACGAAGTTCCGGACGTCGATGACGAACGTCTCCCCTTCCCATCGCCCGACTGCATCTCCGTAGTACGACGGATTCGCGTTTGCGCGGTGCGCGCGACCGTCGGTCGGAATAATGCGATAGGGGTCGCCGGACATGTCTTCGTAGAGGAATATCATCTCGTTCGGCATCTGAATAATGCGACGAGGCGGCCCCACTCGCGGCAGTCCCGGCCGTGCGCAGTAAAAGACAGGATCGGTCCTGCTCTGTTGAGCGTCGAGCGCCTTGACCTTCGCCTGGAACTCAGGCTTGTACGATGGCGCTGCGGTCCACGGCAGCACGCCCCGACTCTCGCTGACGACGCCTCGGATCGCCGTGCGGTCGACGATACGGGTGTCGGCCACGCCTGCGACTTCTCGTTTGAGCCCTGAGACAGGATTCACGCCCGGGAACGTTGACCAGATGCCACTGAGGTCCGGCCGCTGACCCGCTGCAGGGGTCGGCTGCTGCGCCGACGCGATTGCGGTAGGCAGCGTCGAGATGATGGCCACACAGATGATGCGCTTCATCGTGCGTCTCCTTACAGAATGTTCATCGATTCAAGAGCGTCGCCGTTGGCAAAACGAATGCGACGGAGGTATCCGTAGCGCGAGCCGTCCTGTGCTGGAAGCGCTTCGACGGTCACGCTTTGGCCCAGCCCCTTTGCGAAGTCGGCGCGACCGACGCCCACAGTCCTCCACCATGCCGGCGGATTGCCCTGAATCCTCCAGGTCTCCGCGGCCGAGCCGCCCGTGCTCTCGAGGAAGATCACGATGTGTGGGTTGATCCAGTCGACCTTCGTGAGGGTACCGGTGACAGTGATGCGCTTGTCGTTCTCGAAGATCGCGGACGTGGAGTGATGGCCCCAAACCGGCTGACCAAGCAGCACCACGGTCGCCAACAGAGTCGCATGCAGTGACGCTCTCACAGGCCCTCCTGGTCGCCAACGACAGGCAGAAGCAGATGCCCGGAGTTTACTCCTAAATTGGGCTTTCGGCCTTGAGCTTTGTGCCTTGTACTTTGTGCCTTGTGACTTGTGACTTGTATAATCGCCACGCCGAAACATGGCACCGAAGAGCAGGATTTCGCGTCGCGATCTGCTCAAGACCGCCGCCGTCACCGGGGCCGCGGTCGCGACTGGCCAACTGTCCTCGCCTGCCCCCGCGTTCGCCCAGGCTCCGCAGCGTCCACGGAGCTGGCATCGTGAGGCGGACGTCGTGGTCATTGGCTCCGGCGCCGCCGGTATGCCCGCCGCCATCGTCGCGCGTGAAGCCGGGTCGTCCGTAATCGTCGTCGAAGCGCACAACGACATTGGGGGCCATGCAATCTGCAGCGGCGCCAACATTCCACTTGGCGGCGGTACCAGTGTTCAAAAGAGAGCGGGCATCGTTGACAGCCCGGACCTTGTGTTTCAGGACCTGACCGACTGGTCCGTGGTGCAACCGAACGGCTTTCCTGACTACCGCTATAACGACCACGAGATCATCCGGGCGTTTGCAGATAACTGCGCGCAGACGTTCGAATTTCTCGTCGGGCACGGCGTGAAGTTCGTCAATGAGAAGCCCGATGGCCGTGCGGGCAGCGCGCACGGGAATTCGGTTCCTCGGCAGATGCACGTCTGGGCAGGCGACTGGCCGCAGGTGCAGACCGGCAGGCCAACCGACGCCCCGGTGCGCGCCACCACCTCTAACGGAAACGGACTCATGCGCCCGCTCGAGGCGGCGGCCAGAAAGGCGGGCGTCGAATTCCTGCTCGAACACCGCATGCTGGCCATCTACCGCGAGGAGGCGCACGCGGGCCGGGCGCTTGGCATCCAGGTGCGCCACAACGGCACTACGCTGAACATTCGCGCGCGCAAGGCGGTCATCGTTGCGACCGGAGGCGTGTCGGGCAACGTGAATTTCCGCCGGATGTTCGATCCCCGGCTGACCGAGGAATACTGCGGACTCGCGGGGATGCCCTGGTCCGATCAGGATGCGAGCGGCGAGTTGGCGTCGATGGCGATAGGTGCGTCACTGTGGGGGCTCGCGAATTTTTCGAGCGAAACCGGTTCGGGACTGACCAAGCCAGGCAAGATCGGCTGTCAGTAACGGGTACGTGAACCTCACGTGGATGCCGGGGAGTCCCGTCTTCGCGCAGGCGCGAGCTTCGGGCTTGAGAGTCGGAGACTGGCAGAACGTGGCCCTCGTAAACATGCTCGGCAAACGTTTCTACGACGAAACGGGCGACGACTTCACGGGCAATCAGTACAACCAGCTCAATCCGTACCATCCGGGCAGCTATCTCAACGCCAAGAACGTCAAGTACAACCCGAACAACTTCATCAACGCCGCTATGGCCGGCATTGGCGATGGCCACAACGGCGGCGGCCCCATCTGGGCCATCTTCGATGCCGACGCGGTATCGCGTGAACAGTGGACACCCGGGCCACCGCACGTCGATCTCGCCGCTGGGTTCTTTTTCACGGCGAACACGGTCGCCGACCTGGCCAGAAAGATCGTGATGAAGTATCAACGCGTCGCCATGCCACCCGCGGCGCTCGAGGCGACAGTGGCGCGCTACAACTCGCTTGTCGATGCCGGGAGAGACGACGACTTCGGCAAACCAACTCCCAAGTACAAGATCGCCAAGGCGCCTTTCTACGCGGCATGGGCGACTCCGGTGATTCACGACACCCGTGGAGGGTTGCGCATCAACGCCAGGTGCCAGGTCATGGACATGAACGGCGCCGTCATTCCTGGCCTCTTTTGCGGTGGAGAGTCAGCCGGCGGATTTTCAATGCACGGTCTCGCCCGCTGCCTCTGCCAGGGCTACATCGCGGGGCGTTACGCCCACGCGGAAAAAATCTCGAGCTGACGAGGGGGCTCTATGAACGCATGTAGATCGCAGTTGCGTCTCGCGCTCGTGGCAGCGGCCGCCACGACGCTCATACCGCTCACAGTAGAAGCGCAGATCACACGGATCGTCATCGACCGCGCACGGTCCGAGTCGCCGACGTTCGAAGGTCGTGCGTTCGGACCGAATGGAAGCGTCGGGCAGTACGAGAAGCTTCGCGGCAAAGCCTACGGCGAGCTCGATCCCGCCGATCCGCGAAACGCGGTGATCACAGATCTCGCGCGCGCACCCCGAAACTCGCGTGGCAAGGTCGAGTACTCGATGGACATTTTCATCCTGAAACCGATCGACGTGGCCAAGGGCAACCACAAGGTGATCCTCGACTTCAACAACCGCGGCGAGATGCGGCTCGGAGCGCTCAATGACGCTCCGTTGACCAACAGCCCCACCACCGCCGCACAGGCGGGCAACGGATTCGTGATGAACCTCGGCTATTCCGTTGTCGGCAACGGGTGGGACTTTGGCGCCTCAAGCGATGACGATGGGATGACGGTCTCTGTGCCCGTCGCGAAGAACCCGGATGGATCGAGCATCACCGGCCCGTCGTACCAGTACATCAATTTCGACGATGCGAAGAACGTCAAGTACGACTTGACGTATCCGGCCGCATCGATGGACAAGTCGAAAGCGACGCTGACGCTGCGAGCACGGCTCGACGACCAGCCGACCACCGTGCCCGCGAGCGAATGGGAGTACGTCAACGAGAAGACCATTCGCCTTCTACCGGCGGGAACGCCCTTCAAGCAAAGTTACGTTTACGAGTTCACGTATACGGCCAAGGATCCTGTGGTGGCCGCCGTAGGCCTGGCGGCGACACGCGATTTCATGTCATTTCTCCGCCACGCGGAGAAGGACACGGCCGGCACTCCGAATCCGCTTGCGGGGCATGTGCGTTACACGTACAGCTTTTCGATTTCGCAGCCCACACGCGCGCTCAACGACTTCCTGGCGCTCGGATTCAACGAGGATGAGAAGCACGGGCGCGTGCTCGACGGGATGCTCAAATGGACGGGCGGTGGCAGCGGCAATCAGATCAACTACCGGTTCGCCCAAACCGGCAGGACTGAGCGGAACCGGCAGAACCACTTGTACCCCGAAGGCGTTTTTCCGTTTGCGTATCAGGTGCTGACCGACCATCTGAGCGGGAGAACCGGAGGACGCAGCGCGCGCTGCACGGCCAGCAACACGTGTCCAAAGGCCTTTGATGGAAATTCTTCGAATGAATACTGGGTGAAGGCCGGTTCGCTGCTGCACACCGACACGCGCGGCAACGATTTACGAGATCCGGACCATGTGCGCTTCTTCCTTATCTCCGGCCTGTCACACGGCGTCGGGAATGTGAACAGCATGGGAACGTGCCAGCACCCGCTGAACCCGACGAGCCCGTTTCCCGCGCTGCGTGCGCTGCTCATGGCGCTGGATCAGTGGGTGACCCAAGGGACGGAGCCGCCCAAGAGCCATGTACCGCGCCGCACAGACGGCACAATGGTGCAGGCAGTCCATCGGCCCGGCTTTCAGACCGGCACCGTGCCGAAGGATGCGCTGGGCTGGCCCACCATTCCCGGCGTGAACTATACGGGCGTCATTACCACCCGGTACTTCCTCGACTTCGGTACGACACTCGACAAGGGGATCGTCTCGAAGTATCCGGCCTCACTCGCTGGTCGCGCGGCGTATCCAATTTTCGTCTCGAAGGTCGATCGAGACGGCAACGAGGTCGCGGGGATCCGCCTTCCGCCCGTCGAGGCGCCCATCGCGACGACGACGGGCTGGGCGCTGCGCCGCGCCGGATTCGGCGAAAACGACGGTTGCGAGGCCAACGGTCAGCACATCGCGTTCAAGACGACGAAGGCGGAGCGGATGGAGGCCGGTGATCCGCGTCTGTCTCTCGAAGAACGCTACAAGAATCACGATGGATACGTTGCGGCGGTGCAGCACGCAGCCGAGAAGCTCGAACAGCAACGCCTTCTGCTGCCTGCGGACGTGCAGCTGTACGTGGAGCGAGCCCGGGCCAGCAACGTGCTTCGGTAGCGATCGCACGATTCGTTCGTGAGGTCTGGCTGAAGCCAGACACTACGATCGTGGACGCCAACGTACCGATCGTGGATGCCAACGTACGTAGTGTCCGGCTTTAGCCGGACCCTGAGCCCTCGACAAGGAGATTTTCCGTGAGAGAAACCGGCCGACCGACCTTCTGCATTCTCGCGACGCTGCTGTCATTCGCCATGCTCGCGCCTGCCAGTGTTGTCCACGCGCAAGGTTCGGCAGCCATCCCGAGAACCGCGGACGGAAAGCCCGATTTCTCGGGGATCTGGCAGGCCATGAATACGGCGGCGTGGGACATTCAGGATCATGCCGCCCAGAAAGGCGCGCCCGGCGGGCAGGGCATTGTTGTGGGAAACGAAATTCCTTATCAGCCGGCGGCGCTGGCCAGGAAGAAGGAGAACTACGACAAGCGCGCGTCGCTTGACCCGGAGGCCAAGTGTTACCTACCCGGCGTGCCGCGGCTGATGTATATGCCCTTTCCGTTCCAGATCATCCAGACGCCGAACGACCTGACGATGCTCTTCGAGTACGTCCATGCCGTGCGTTTCATCTTTACCAACGGAACGCCCCATCCGCGGGGCCCGATCGAATGGTGGCTGGGTGACTCGCGGGGGCGATGGGAAGGCGACACGCTGGTCGTCGACGTGGTGCACTTCAACGACCAGACCTGGTTCGACAGAGCCGGGAACTTCCACAGCGAAGCGCTGCATCTGGTGGAGCGTTACACCCTGATCAGTCCCGATCACATCCAGTACGACGTGACGATCGAGGATCCGAAGGTATTTACGCGGCCCTGGAACATGAGCATGGTGCTCTACCGCCACAAGCAGAAGAACATGCAGCTGTTCGACTACGAGTGCTACGCCTTCGACCTCGAGAAGTACTACCCGTATCCAGAAATGAGGGCGCCGCAATAGATTTCGTACGTAGGTCCGGCCAAAGCCGGACACTACGTACGTCGCGTACGACTCAGATCACTTCGCGAGCGGATCAGGGCGAAGCTGGAACCTGACGACCTTGCTCGTGGTGCCTTGGCCGGTTTCCATGTGGAACGGCGTTCGCGTACTCACTGTGCTCCACAGTCCTTTGCCCTTCCACCCCGCGTTTGGATCATCGATCCGGCCGTCGAGCCACTTGGTGTAGTAACCGGTCGGATACGGCACCCGCAGGACCACCCACTTGCCGTCCTTCAGCACCAGCAGCCCTTCCGCTGCATTCCCGGTGTTGATGGGGACGTTCCTGCCAAGGCCCAACGTGTCGAATTGATCGACCCACGTGTAGTAGCTGGCTTCGACGCTGCCTGAATCCGTCACACCCTTGAACTGCGGTACCGGTTCGGGATACAGCGTCCAGCCTTCGACACAATGCTGTCCCGTCGCATTCGGCCCGTTGAGCGGCCCCTTGCACTTGCGCCGGTCGAAGCTGGCCATGTGTCCGCTGGCGAGCGGCAGCCAGGCGACGCCGTTGCGGTCGATGTCGAAGCCGCGCGGCGAAAATCCCTGAACCTTCGCATTCGGGTTGTTGAACGGCGGCTGATACACCTCGGCCAACGTCGTTTCCGGCGGATTCGATCCCGGATTCAGCCGGATGACCGCGCCCGGCATGCCCAGCACCGTCCCCCACACTGAGCCGTCCGGCGCGGGTGAGACGCCGTAGAAGCCGCCGGCGTACCGCTTGTCTTTCGTGGGATCGAGCGGCTGATCGGGCTCGACGTAGGCGTCGCGCCTGCCATTGCCGTTGGTGTCCATGATGAGCGCGGTCCAGCCCTGCGACTTCGCCTCATCGCCCGTCTGCTCGAACATCTTCGTGTTCAGCCACCCGACCACCTGCCCGCCGCCGCTCGTCCAGAGCGTACGATTCGCATCCTCGGCGAACATCAGATGGTGGGTCCCGAAGCACGTGCTGATGTGCGTGAGCTTCTGGGTCTTCGGATCGTACATCGCGAGATGTCGACCCGCGTTGTTGACCGGAAACAGCTTTGCAGAGGGATGACTCGAACCTTCCTTGCAGTAGTCCGGATTCGCGGGCGGGCGGATCGCTGACGTAATCCAGACGCGCCCCTGTTCATCCATCATCGGGTTGTGCACGTTGTTCCTGCTGGTCCAGATCGGCTCATCACCCCAGTACGGCGAAGGGTGCGGCATCGACGCCGACGTGCGCGGTGTGTTCGGATCTCGCACGGTCAACTTCACCTGCGTCGCGGTGTGCCGGGCCGGATCCAGCACGGGCAGATAGTCGGCGCTCAGCTCGAGCGAGCCGTACATCGGTCCGTTGGCGTTGACCCTTGGATTCCGCCTGTCGGTTGAGACGACATCGTGGAGGTAGGCTTTCGGATCCGCCCAGTCCCACTGGGTGACCACCACGTTTCGCTCCACCCCCTGAGGTCGCGGCGGAGCAGATGGAACCTCGCCCTTGGCAACCCGATCGGTCCAGTCACCATACATCGCGAGCGCCCGCCGGCGGCCCATATTATCGAGGCCGTTGCTCATCTGACTGCCGGCCTGTCCCGATTGCACGCGTCGCTCCCACGCGGCCGCTCCCGACGCGAACGTGCCGAGCGCCGCGGGTATCTCGCGCGTCCCCTTTGTGCCAAGCTGGTGACAGGTGGTGCAGCCTCCCGACTTCATCATCCTGATCCAGTCGGCCTGGGTCTTCATGTTCGGGTTGATGCCGTTGCCTTCGGGGCCGGTGCCGGGGAATTCGCTCTTGGCGGGCACCTGTACCAGCGAGTACCAGTAGGCAGCCGGGTAGTATTCCGCGGCTGCTCGCGGATTTGGCGCCGTCAACGCGGTGAGGTTCAGCACCCGACCCGGCGCCGACTGCACTTTCGACGAATCCACCAGCCCGTAGCCGCGCACCCAGACGCTGTAGTTCGCCTTGGGCAGATCGGGCACCAGATAACGCCCCTGCTCGTCGGTCACGACTGTGCGGCTGAACCGGGTTGGCAGGTCGGTTGTTTCCGCAATGACCCAGACGCCCGCCTCCGGCCCGCGCGGGCCGGTTACTACTCCACCAATGTCATCGTTGTCGATGCGAACCGCATTGCCGGTTTGCTGGACGGCACCCATGCCGGCCCCTGAGGCAATCCAAATGATGCCGATGACGGCCGCTATTGCCAGAGTCAGCGCTCTGTTCGTCGTCATTTCTGCGCTCCTTCCGCGAACAAGGTGGCGGACTCGGTCCGCGCTTCGCTTCCGCTCGCCGTAAATCCGGCGTTCGACAGAGACTACGCTTCGATGCCGTAACACGCAAGTCGTGCTTTTTGGCGTTCAAAGTGCCGGGATGCACCGTGCAACGTGCTGAACTCCCCAACGGCGTTACACTTTCGCCATGCAAAAGGTGGTTGTCGCCCTCGGGCTTCTCGCCGTCACGGCAGTCGCTGCCGGGCAGGAACGCCCCGTCCCGAACGATTCGACGCGCATTACGGTCCCCGGCTGTGCGAAGGACCGCCTGTTCATCGTTGAGGAGGCGGAAGGTCGTGAGCATACCTCGAAGGGCATCGCTCCCGGCCGCCGGTTCCGGTTGTCAGGACCACGGGCCGTGCTCGACGACATCAGGAGACGCGAGGCGACCATGGTGGAGATTACGGGCCTCGTGCGGAAGTCAGATATGGCGGGACCAGGGGGCGTGTCGTTGCTGGGCGGTCGTGTCCGGATTGGCGGCGTGTCGCCGCGCGATCCGATCCGCGACCCTATGTACAACCAGATTGTGCTCGACGTCGAAGGCTTTCAGGTACTGCCGGACCGCTGTCCGGCTAGGTAGGGGGGCTGCATGCGGTCTCTGATTCTCATTGTCGCCATCGTGACTGCCGCCACAGCCGGCATTGCAGTGCGCGCACAGCAGACTAATCCTCCGCCCCTCGTGCGTGAGAACGCCACCGAGAAGATTTCGCCGCACGTGTACTGGATTGCCGACGGCGATGTGCCTCAGGTCTCCAACATCGGCATCGTCGTCGGCAGTCGTGGGACTCTCGTCATCGACACGGGGCTCGGGACGCGAAACGGCGAAACAGTCGCGCGTGAGGCCGCGAAGGTCACGCGAGGAGGCGAACAGTACCTTGCGATGACCCATTTTCACGCCGAGCACGATCTCGGCGCGCAGGGCCTTCCTCCCGCGACGAAGGTCATTCGATGGAAGATGCAGGATCAGGACATCGCCGAGCTCGGATTGAGCTTTGCTCTGAACTTCGCGACGCAGAACCCCGTCAATGCCGGGCTGCTCAAGGGTACGAACTTCAGGAAAACGGACATCTCATTCGACCGCGACTACCGACTCGACCTGGGTGACGTTCACGTCAGGATCATCGGCGAAGGGCCCGCACATACCCGCGGGGACACCGTGTTCTTCGTGGAGGAGGACCGCGTCCTCTTCGCCGGCGACATCGTCATGCCGGCCTTCCCCGCGTTTCAGACCTCCTCTTCGAGCGTCCGCACGTGGAGCACGGTGCTCGATCGGCTGGCGGCGATGAAGCCAGCCATCATCATCCCAAGCCACGGGCGTCGGGGCGACGAATCGATGATCGCGACGTACCGCGATTATTTTCGTGCGCTTCAAACCCGCGTCGCGGAGCTGAAGAAACAGGGACGATCGTCAGATGACACGGCTGCGACTCTTCAAGAGGAGATGCCGAAGAAGTTCACGGGCCTCGCCTACCGCGGCGCCAACCGCGTGACGCTCGCGGCTCAGATTGCCTACAACGAAGCGCGATAACTACTCTCGGGTTATTTCGCGCGCGTCTGGATCCCCTGCGAGACCATCTCAGTCTGCGTCTTGTACAGCGCGCCGCGGCCGACGATGTAGAGCGTTTTCTTGTTGGGGCCGGCGAACCCGACACTCTGCGGTGGGACGCCGACAGGAATGGTGCCGAGATCCTTGCCGTCAGACGAAAAGACTCGGATTCCCTGCACCCCGCCCACAGCGGAGTACAGACGACCCTGGGTGTCGATCGCCAAACCGTCGCCACCGCTCTGCGCGAACACCCGCCCGTTTCTCACGCTGCCATCCGGCTGAACATCGAACGCCATGATGGTTTGGCCGTTCGTCGCATAGAGTGTCTTTTCGTCAGGACTGAGCTGCACCCCATTGGGGTTCGTGATCTCTTCTGTGAGCTTCATCAGCGTGCCGTCCGGCCTGATGTAAAAAAGCAGCGGCTTCCGGCCTGCTGGCGGCTCGCGGAATCGCTGCTGCGGATTGCCCAGCGGGTCGGTGAAATAGATGCCGCCCCTCCGGTCAATAACGAGGTCGTTGGGACGCACGAGCGGTTGCCCCTCGAAGGAGTCGGCGAGCACCGTTCGCGGCTCCGGCGCGAGCACGGCCACCTTGGGATCTCGCGACTGCGTTCCTATCAGCCGCCCTTTGCCGTCGTACGCGAGACCGATGGTGCGGTTGGTGGTTTCCAGGTACGTGGAAATGTTGTCGTTCCGGTCAACCTTGATGATGCGGTCAGCATCCTGCTCGGTGAACAGCATGCTGCCGTCGGGCATGGAAATGACCCCTTCCGTGCCCATGAATCCGTCGCGGAGGAGCACAATCTTCGTTCCGCCCCTGATGACGCCTGGAATTTCCGTCGCGACCGTTTCCTTGAGCGCAGGCGCAGGAGGCGGCGCGGCCGGCGGCGCCTGGGCGTCCGCCTGCCCAACCAGCAACGCATACACGAAAGCACACAGCGCGGCCACCAACGCAAGCGCAACCTTGGGTCTCATCGCGGCCTCCTCATCGATGCGCACGATGCTACACCCTTCCCCCGTCATTGATCATCCGAACCACTTCCGCTCTCATCGGCGTTCCGGACGTTCGACGCATCGATTCCCAGTCGTGCCATTGTCTTCAGCAGCCCCTGTCGTGTGAGACCCAGCTCGGCTGCCGCGCGGGTCCGGCTGCCACCGGCGCGCGCCAGCGCCATCTCCACGCAGCGACGCTCGAACTGCACGCGCGCGTCCGCAAGCCTTACCGTTGTCACCACCGCCGCGCGGGAAATCGCCGGCGGAAGGAGCGAGGCGGACACGCGGCCCCGAGCCGGTGCGGCCACGGCAAGAGCCGCCATGACGTTCTGCAGCTCGCGCACGTTGCCAGGCCATGGGTAGCGAGACAGCTCCGTCAGCACGGCATGGGCCAGCGTAGCGCGCGAGCCTACCCGCTCCGCGGCTATCCGCCAGTAGTGCTGCGCCAACAGGGGAATGTCTTCCGGCCGTTCGCGCAACGGTGGAAGGCGAAGATGGATGACGTCGAGCCTGAACAGCAGGTCTGCGCGAAACCGTTTGGCCGCCGCTTCTGCACGCATGTCGCGATTGGCGGCGGCAATCAGGCGCACGTCCACTTTGCGCGTGAACGTTTCGCCTATGCGACGCACGTCCTGCTGCTGCACTGCTCGGAGCAGCTTCGCTTGCGCCCGTGGCGAAAGGTCGGGCACCTCGTCCAGAAACAGCGTGCCGCCATCCGCCTCCTCGAACAGTCCTGCCTTGTCCGCGACCGCGCCGGTGAACGCGCCTTTCGCGTGACCAAAGAGCTCGGATTCGAGAAGGTCATCCGGCAGCGCCGCACAGTTCACGTCGCAAAACCGCCGCTCGCGACGCGCGCTGAGATGGTGGATGGCCCGCGCGGCGAGCTCCTTGCCCGCGCCGCTCTCGCCTTCGATCATCACTGAGAACGGCGCCCGGGCGGCACGCCCTATGGCCCGCCGTACCTCCGACATCGCCGCGCTCACGCCAATCAGCTCCGGCACTGCTGTTGTGGCGATTGACGCCTCCCGGACACCCGCGATCAGGGCCTCCACGCGTGGGGCGGCGATCGCACTTACGAGAGCCAGCAGGTTACTGGCCTGTGGAGGTGGTTCCCGGTCGAGCGGCCACCGGCACACCAGAGCGCCGAGCAGACGCACCCCGAGCCGTACCGGAGTGCCGATTTCCCGCGCGCCGTGCCCGACGTCGCTCTCGAGCACGATGCCAGCCTCGAGAACCCGCTGACCGATGTGCGTCGGCAGTCCGGTGCCGACGCTGACGAGCACGCTGGTCGGACCTGCATCCGCCGACACGAGCTCGATTCGGCTTGGATTGAGCTCACGCGAGGCGCGATCCAGAACGCGCCGCAGGGCCTCTCTGTCCTGCTCGTCTTCGTGCGCCAGATGTACGAGGGCGGCGCCAGCCGACGTCGCGCCAGCGAATCCATTCGCCACCTGCACTCGACCACTGTGCTGGCCGCCGGCCGCAAGCCGACGTTCTATCGCACGACGAAGGAGCGCAGGCGCTAATCGACCGAGGCGCATCAACCGATCGAGCTGACGCTGTGCCTCACGTGTCCGGCCTGCACGACGTAGTGCGTCGAGCCAGATCAGCCTGGCGCGTACCGCTCGCCACGGCGCATGGCATTGCCTGGCAGTAATACGCACCGATTCGAATGCATGCTCGGCCAGGTGCAGGTCGCCCGCGGCCGCGAGCACCCGAAGGTGGGTGGCGGAGGCAACGACGCGCGCCAAGGGATCTGCGGCGTCGGACACACCGTCCACGAGCGCGCGGGCATGCAGGCCGGCCTGGAAGACATCGCCGGAGGCAAGCAACACCCGGACGGACGTTGCACGAATCGACGCCGCAACGACGAGGTCGCCGTCGAACGGAGGATCTCCGGAGTCAGGCGCCTGACAGCGTAGCGCCTCATCTGTCCGCTCCTGCCAGCAAAGCACCCGCGCGAGGACAGCCCGCGCCCACATCTGCCGCATCGGCGATAGCGACGTGGCCAGCAGCACAGCGCGACAAATGGACTCCGCATCAGTGAGTCGTCCCGCATCAGAACGCGCCAGCGCCTGCCAGATTCGCGCATCGAGAGCGAGTCCCTCGTCTTCGGCGGATTCCGCGAACCGCACTGCATCGGACAAGACCTTGTCTGCGGCGCTCGCCCGACCGCGCTCCAGCAACAGACGCGCGAGCGCGATGAGAACCCGTGCCGCGGCACTCCACGCTTCGCGACGGCTCAGAGTGCCGGCGACATCGCGCAGAAGACGCTCCGCTGCGGCATGGCGTCCCGCTCGCTGGAACTCAGCAGCCCGCGTCGCCCTCTCGACATGCCGCACGATTTCGGCCGACGGCGCTGTAGTGCCGGCCGATTGTCTGAGGGGCTGCGGCCCATACGCCGCACGTGCTTCCCTGACCGCGTAGCCGCTCTCGACCGCAGCCGTCGTGCGGAATGTGAGGAGCACGTGCGGACGCGGCGCGCGCGCGGCCGCATCAACCAACGCTGCCCTGGCGGCCGCGAGCTCCTTACCAGCTTGTCCGCCCCAAACCAGGTTGGACCGCTCGGCTGTGCCAACTGTCAGGTCCGGCTCCGCGGTCTGCGACGCGTATGCACGCAGTCGCGGAGACGATCCGGCAACGCCGCCAATCAACAACAGCGTCCGCTCATCGAGGTCGGCAGCGAGTGCATCGCGAAAACGTTCGTACAGAGAGACGAGAATGGGCACGAAGCCCCTGTCGCACGCGGCTCCCGCCACGCGACGCGCGACGACCATCGCCTGGGCACGATTGCGAACGTCGTATGCCACCCAACGAGGGCTGCCGTCGCGTCCGTTGTTCAGCAGTTCGACGAGCGCCGGCGGATTGTCGCCCGGGCCGTCCTTCGGAAGCGCGTCGAGACGGACCTCGTCACCGGTGGCGAGGTCACAGCCGTGAATGTCGTCGTACAGAACGTAGCGGTCATGGAAAAGCCGGGGCATGCCAGACGCAATGCAAATTGCCCCGCCCGCGAAAACAAGCGGAAATGCGCGAGTCGAACCGCCGATGATGCAAATCTTGCGGCGGCGTCAGTGTGAGGGTGCGGCAAATTTCGCCACGTCACCGCGAACGTGGATCGCGTGGGTAGGACCGGAGGCCTGAAGGCCTCCGGCTACCTGCCTCGCAAAGCTTATCCCTCGACGTTGACCGTAATCGTCGAGCAGAGTCCTTCCTGCGTGCGGTGCAGGTCATCGCCAATCTGCAGTGTGAGCCGATGCTGGCCGGGCGGGAGCTGCATGTCGATGACGTTCTTGCCGTCGCCGAAATGTACCCACGGCGCCGCGCGCGGGATGGCCGTTCCCGGCGGCAGGCAGTCGGCATCGACGCCCACGTGATGATGGCCGATGTTCGGCCGGCTCTCGGTGACCGTGCCTGCGGGCACCGCCGCGACCTGATAGTTCTCGACGCCGAACTCGAGGCTCACCGGGCTCTTTACAGTGGCGCCGTCCTGTGGCTGAACGAAGAAGACACGAGGCCCCGTCGGTTCCGACCCGCCACATGAAGCCAGCATCAAGGGCAACAGCGCCAGTATTGCCGCACGCACAATCATTGTCCGCATAGTGCGGGAGAGTGTAGCACTCACGACCGGGTAAAATGGCGCAGGATGCTGCGCTTTCTCACAGCGGGTGAATCACACGGTCCGGCGCTCGTCGTCACGATCGACGGGATGCCGGCCGGTCTCGACGTCGATCTCGACGCGCTCAACGCGCAGTTGCGCCGACGCCAGGGCGGCTACGGACGCGGCAGGCGAATGGCCATTGAAAGCGACCAGGTGGAAGTGCTCGCGGGTGTGCGGCACGGCCGGACCACTGGCGCGCCGATCGCGTTTGTCATTCGCAACCGTGACTGGGTCAACTGGCAGCAAACCATGTACGCCGAGCCCACGATGCCGGAAGGCGCAACCGGCGCCCGAAGGGCGGAGGTGACGCGTCCACGGCCGGGACACGCGGATCTCGCGGGCGCGCTCAAGTACGGCCACGAGGACATTCGCGACGTGCTGGAGCGTGCCAGTGCGCGCGAGACCGCCGCTCGCGTCGCGGCCGGAAGCCTCGCCCGACAGCTTCTCGCTCGATTCGGCATCCGCATCGCGAGCCACGTCGCTGCGATTGGCGACGTGATGCTGTCCGAAGAGCGGATCGTTTCCTTCGCGGAAGCGGCGGCCATTTCCGAGGAGGCGCCCTTGCGGTGCGCCGATGCTGGCGTCCAACAGCGAATGATCGTTGCCATTGACGCGGCGCGAGAAGCGGGTGACACGCTGGGCGGTATCTTCGAAGTCATCGCCACGGGCGTGCCGGTGGGCCTCGGTTCCTACGTGCAGTGGGACCGGAAGCTGGACGGGCGCCTCGGGCAGGCACTGATGTGCATTCATGCGATCAAGGCCGTCGGGATCGGCATCGGCCCTGAAGCCGCCGTTCGACGGGGATCGGGAGTGCATGACGAAATCCTTCCAGCCCGCGACGGCGGGACGCCGGTGCGTCCCACCAACAACGCCGGCGGGCTCGAGGGCGGCGTGACAAACGGCGAGGACGTCCGCGTGATTGGCTTCATGAAGCCAATCTCCACGCTCATGAAGCCGCTTCGATCGGTGGATCTGGCGACGATGACTGAGTCGCCGGCTGCGATCGAACGCAGCGATGTCTGCGCCGTGCCCGCCGCAGCTGTCGTAGGCGAGGCTATGGTTGCCTTCGTTCTTGCGGACGCGTTCCTGGAAAAGTTCGGGGGCGATTCAATCGACGAGATCGACCGCCACTACGCGGCGACCGCCGAGCAGGTGCGTCGCCGGTTCGCCCCCCGCGGCGCGCCCGCGTAGTGACGGGATGACGATTCCGCACTGCCTGTTCACCTCGTAATGATCCGGCCCATTCTTCGATACGGGGAGGAACTCCTCCGTCAGCCTGCCGCGGCGGTTTCGGAAATCACCCCGCAGATCCAGCAGCTCATCGATGACATGATCGAGACGATGTATGCGGCGCCGGGAATCGGGCTGGCCGCGCCACAGGTCGGAGTGGGATTGCGAATCTTCGTCGCGGATGTTTCGGCAGGCCGCAATCCCGCCGAGCTGCTTACGTTCATCAACCCGGCGTTCGTCGCACGCGATGGCAGCCAACGCGAAGACGAAGGATGCCTTAGCGTGCCCGGGTTCAACGCCTCCGTTGGCCGTTCCTCCCGGGTTGTCCTCAGGGGTCTCGCTCGTGACGGTAGCGAACAGATGATCGAAGGTGCCGGTCTCCTGGCCCGTTGCTTCGAGCACGAGATGGACCACCTCGACGGCACGCTATTCGTCGATCGCCTGCGAGGGCTTCAGAAGGATCTGATCGTCCGCAAGATCAAAAAGCTCTCGAAAAGCGGCAAATGGTAAGGATCGTCTTCTTCGGCACGCCAGACTTCGCCGTGCCGACGTTGCGTAAGCTTCTTGACTCACCGCATCCGGTCGTCGCCGTTGTGACACAACCCGATCGCCCGAGGGGCAGGGGGCAGCGCGTGTCGGAGTCGCCTGTCAAAGCACTCGCACAGGCTCGCGGATTGCCCGTCCTCCAGCCGTCGCGCCTTCGCGACCCTGAGTTTGTCGAGGCGTTCCGCGCGCTGCAGCCGGACCTCGGCGTCGTAGCCGCGTACGGCAAGCTCCTTCCGGAAGATATCTTGTCTCTCCCACGGCACGGCATGATCAACGTGCACGCCTCGCTGCTGCCGAAATATCGAGGTGCGGCACCCGTGCATCGCGCGGTGATCGACGGCGAGGCAGAAACCGGGGTCACCATCATGCGCATGGAGAAGATGCTCGACTCCGGCCCGATGCTGGCCAAAGTAAAACGGCCGATTGGGCCAAACGAGACAAGCGACGTGCTCGAGCGCGACCTCGCCGAATTGGGCGCCGATCTCCTCGTCAGCGTGGTGGACCACATCGATGCCGGCGTGCATCGGGAGGAGCTGCAGGACTTCATGCTTTGCAGCTACGCTCCGCGCCTGACGAAGGAGGAAGGACTCATTGATTGGACGCTCCCCGCCTCCTATATCCATAACCGTGTGCGAGGCTTGCACCCGTGGCCTCATGCCTACACATATCTGAATGGCGTGCGGCTGATCGTTCTCCAGACCCATGTCGAGGACGTCCCAACCGATGCGCCGCCTGGCACGATCGTCACCGCGTCGCGCGACAGCCTGCACGTCGCGACCGGTCATGAAGGACGCATTGCGATCGATCGCGTCCAACTGGAAGGCGGAAGGCCGCTCGACGTTCGTGAGTTCCTGGCCGGCCATCGCGTCGCAACCGGCGCACAAATGCGCAACCAATAGATTTGCCTTCCCCTGCTCGCGTTGCGGCGTATCATGCGCTCCGTGCAGTGGCCGAGGGACGTACCGACCTTCCCGCCGCCCTTGCGTCAAGTCGTCGGCACCTGACCGACGAACGCGACCGCGCACTCACGGCAGAGATCGTTACCGGTACCGAGCGCTGGCGCCGCAGCCTCGACGTCCTCGTCGAACATTTCGCGCGGCGCTCGCTCGCCACAATCGACGGCGACGTCCTTCACATTCTGCGCCTCAGTCTCTACCAGCTTCTGCATCTGGATCGTGTGCCAGCCTCCGCCGTCGTCAACGACGCCGTTGACCTTGCGCGACATGCACACAGGTCTGGCGCAGCAGGGTTCGTAAACGCGGTTCTTCGCGCGACGCTGCGCGACCGCAGCCGGCTGCCGCTGCCTGAGCGACCCGAATCGACGTCGGATCGCGCAGCTGCACTGCGGTATCTCGGCATTACCCATTCCCATCCGGAATGGCTGGTTGCGCGATGGCTCGACCGGTACGGATTTGACGCGACCGAGCGTTGGGTGCACTTCAACAACGAGACGCCGAAGCTGACGCTGCGTGTAAACACCCTTCGCGCCGGGCGCGAGGACGTCGCGGCGGCATTGGCGCGCGACGGCATCGAGACTGAGCCAACCCTGCACGCACCGGATGGCTTGATTGTGATCTCGGGAAACCCGCTTCGCACGCCCTCAGCCGGACTCTATTTCGTTCAAGACCAGGCTTCTCAACTGATAAGCCACGCTGTCGCGGCGCAAGCGGGTGAGCGCGTTCTCGACCTGTGCGCTTCTCCGGGAGGCAAGACAGTCGCTATGGCCGCCGACATGCGCGACACGGGACTCCTCGTCGCATGCGACGTGCGCTCGCGACGCGTAGGCCTGCTGAGCCAGACGGTCCGCTCAAGCGGTGCCCGGCGCACGCAGCTCGTACGCCTGTCCACTTCCGGCCAGCTTCCATTTCACCCGCTCTTCGATCGCGTGCTCGTCGACGCCCCCTGTTCCGGACTTGGCACTATTCGACGTGATCCCGATATCAGGTGGCGGCGGCGGGAGCACGATCTTCAGGTGTTCGCCAGCCAACAGGTCGCGATTCTGCACCGCGCCGCTGCGGTGGTTCGAACTGGAGGACGCCTGGTGTATGCCACCTGTTCGAGCGAGCCGGAAGAGAACGAGGCCGTGATCGAGTCGTTTCTTTCGCAGCACCCCGACTTCGCTGGAATCGATCTTCGCCATGAGCAGTCACCCGTTCTGGTACCTCTGCTCGACGCCAGGGGCATGTTGCGAACGCTGCCCTTCGCGCACGGGCTGGAGGCTTTCTTTGCGGCGGCGCTCGAACGACGTGCGTAATGTTGGTCTCTGGTCTTTGGTCTTTGGTCTCTGGTCTTTAGTCTCTCGTAGTTCGATTCCTGACTCTGCGGCCTTGCCAGAGACTAAAGACCAAAGACTCGAGACCCGTAAACTTCGTGGTACGATCACTCCTACATGCTCATTCGTGCACGCGTGTGGAACCTCGGCAAGCTCCTGCTGCTCGTATCTGCGCTCGTCGCAACGTTCGTGCTGTTTGCGTTGATCGGTATGCGGGTGGCAGTAAGAGCCAGCGAAGTTCAGGTGCCGGATCTGGTTGGGCTTCCTGCGGATCGCGCGTCTCAGACACTGGGTGCAGTGGGCCTCGCGCTGCGGATTGACCCGTACCAGCGCCCCGATGAGCGAATCCCCGCCGGGCGGATCGTGCAGCAGGATCCGGCACCGGGAAGCCAGGCGCGCCGTCAGCGCACAATCCGGGCGTGGATCAGCTCAGGGCCGCGCACCACGGTCGTCCCGACGCTCGTTGGCCAGACCGAGCGTACTGCCCGCATGCGATTAGCCGAAGACGGCCTCGAGATCGCAACGATGTCGGAGTTCCGGTCGCCCGACTACTCTGCCGATGCGGTGGTCGCGCAGGATCCCGCACCATCGGCGCGCGCGCCGCAGGTCTCATTACTCCTGAATCGAGGCGAGACGGCAACGACCTACGTGATGCCCGACCTGATCGGGACCAACGGCGAACGTGCGGCCGAAACCCTCCGGACCAGGGGATTTCGAGTCACCATCGTCGGCTCACAGCCATATGCCGGTGTGCCACCCGGGACGGTCGTCCGCCAGCAACCGGCGGGCGGGTTTCGTGTCGGACCGGCAGATCCCATTTCGCTCGAGGTGAGCCGATGACGGGCCGACAGAATGGTGAGGTGAAGATCGCACCGTCTATTCTGTCGGCCGATTTCGCGCATCTCGCGCGCGACCTCGCGGCAATCGAGCGCGGCGGCGCCGATTTGATTCATGTCGACGTCATGGACGGACACTTCGTGCCGAACATCACGTTCGGTCTGCCCGTTGTACGCGCTCTGAAGCGCGCGGCGACGCTCCCGCTCGACGTCCACCTCATGATCGAGCACCCGGCGCGGTACGTGGACGACTTCGTGAGCGCCGGCGCCGCGATGATCTCCGTCCACGTCGAGGCGGTGCGCCACTTGCATCGCGTCATCACGCAAATCCGGAGTCGCGGCGTCAAGGCGGGCGTCGCGCTCAATCCGGCTACACCCGTGGTCGCCCTGGAGGAAATCGCCGCCGAACTCGACTTCGTGCTGGTCATGTCCGTGAACCCAGGATTCAGCGGACAGCAGTTCATCCCGCAGAGTCTCTACAAGCTGCGGCGCGTCCGCGAAGTGCTCGACCGTGCCGGTTCGGCCGCCCCGATTGAGATCGATGGCGGCATCGACGAAACGAACGCTGCCGATGTCGTGAGCGCTGGGGCGTCGATTCTCGCCGCCGGCCACGCGATTTTCGGCACGCGCGACCCCGAATCTGCGACACGGGCGCTGCGAGCCGCCTGCGCCTCCACGACCCCCTTTCACGCATGACGCAACGATCCCAGGCAACGGCGCGTCCGGCGCCGGCGCTTCGGAAGACCCGCGTGCGCGTCCGATACGCCGACACCGACCGCATGGGCGTGGTCTACTACGCCAACTATCTCGTGTGGTTCGAGGTGGGACGCACGGAATGGCTCCGCGAAACCGGCTGGAGCTATCGTGAGATGGAATCGGACGGCATAGCCCTGCCGGTCATTGAAGCGCGGTGTGAGTACCGCCAGCCCGCGCGCTACGACGACGAAATCGAGATTGCCACGCGCGCCACGCTGCTGACCCCGGTTCGGATCCGGTTCGATTACGAGGTCACACGAACCGGCGACGGCGCTCTATCCGCGACAGGCCACACCGTTCACGCCGCTGTCGATCACACCGGAAAGCCGTGTCGCCTGCCGGCACGCGTCCGGGAGATCCTCGAATGAGAGCGGTCGTTACAGGAGCAGCGGGGTTCATCGGATCGCACCTGTCCGAGCGGCTCATCGAAGCTGGCGCCACCGTGGTCGGCATCGACTGCTTCACTGATTACTACCCGCGTGAGTTGAAGGAGCGCAACTTGACGCGCCTGCGTCAGAGCCCTCTGTTCTCGCTGGTGGAGCAGCCGCTGGCCACGGCCGATCTTCCGTCGCTGCTGAACGACGCGACCCACGTATTTCACCTGGCAGCGCAGGCAGGCGTGCGGAAAAGCTGGGGACGCGACTTTCGCGTCTATACAGTCAACAACGTGGAAGCCACGCAGATCCTCCTCGAGGCGTGCGTCGGAAAGCCGATCGAACGGTTCGTGTACGCGTCCAGCTCGTCGATATACGGCGACGAAGTGACGCTGCCCATGCGTGAGGATGCGCGGCCTCAACCCGTATCACCGTACGGGGTCACGAAGCTCGCGGCCGAGCAGCTTTGTTACCTCTACTACGTCAACCATAGCGTGCCCACCGTTGCGCTCAGATATTTCACGGTATACGGCCCGCGGCAGCGGCCCGACATGGGGTTTTCGCGATTCTTTGAGGCCGTTCTCCGTGATGAGCCGGTGCCAATGTTCGGCGATGGGCGGCAGACACGCGACTTCACCTTCGTGGCCGACGCCGTCTCAGCAGCGCTCGCCTCGGCCACGCGCGGAACCCCCGGGGGTGTCTACAATATCGGAGGGGGGTCTCGCGTGGAGCTCCTCGACGTGTTCGAGCTCATCAGGATTGTCACAGGCCGCGCTCTACGACTCTCGCGTTTCGAAGCGCAGCGCGGTGACATGCGCGACACTTATGCGGACACCACACGGGCGCGAACCGATCTGGCATTTGCCCCGACGGCTACGCTCGAACAGGGTCTTCGCGCGCAATACGAGTGGATAACGGCAAGCAATGACAAGCGGTAGTTCTAGCGACCAGAAAATCAGCGGGTGTGTGGCGTGTGCGATCGCCTGCGCCCTCCTGGCACTCTCGGCCGCGTGCGGTGCCGGGCAGCAGACTCCTCCGGCAGGCGCTGCGCAACCCGACCGGTTCCTGTTCGAGCGCGGCAACGAGACGCTTCAAAAAGAACAGTGGATGAACGCGCGGACCTACTTCCAGCAGATCGTCGACGGATATCCGCAAAGCCCGTTCCGACCGGACGCAAAGCTCGGTCTCGGCGACTCGTATCTCGGCGAAAACACGCCTGAGTCGCTCGTACAGGCAGCCAACGAGTTCCGTGAGTTCCTGCAGTTCTACCCGACGAGCCAGCGCGCCGACTACGCGCAGTACAAGCTCGCGATGACCCACTTCGTGCAGATGCGGGCGGCCGATCGCGATCAGACGGAAACGCGCGCTGCGCTCGCCGAGTTCGACGTATTTTTCCAGAAGTTCCCGAACAGCTCGCTCATGCCCGAAGTGAAGGAAAAATGGCGAGCCGCCCGCGATCGGCTCAGCGAGCACTCGTACCGGGTCGGGTTGACGTATTTCCGCATTCGATGGGATCCCGGCGCGATCGATCGCTTCCGTGAAGTGCTCAGAGACGACCCCGCCTACTCCGGACGGGATGCTGTCTATTTCTATCTGGCGGAGTCGCTCGCCAGGTCCGATAAGACAGCTGAGGCCATCCCGTATCTCGAACGGCTGCTCGCCGAGTTCGAGGCAAGCGAGTTCCTGGACGACGCGCGGGACCGGCTGCAGCGGTTGAAGAATCAGTAGATTAGGCGCAACTGAGTGCAACGATCTACCAAGATGAGTAATCGTCTCTGTGTCTCTGTCTCTCTGTGGCTCGTCTCGAGCGTGCTGGCCGCGGCGATGCCTTCTGCTGCACAGCGTGCCCCGACACCGGACCCCGTCAATCTGCCGCCCGAGGTGCTGTCGCTCGCGTGCGCGCCGACGCTGACATTCGAGGAGCCAGCGACGCCCGTGCGCGTCACGGGCAGTCAGAATTCGTCAATCCACAAGAACTTCGCCCCCGGCGATCTCATTACGATCAACGCGGGAACCGACAACGGCATCGAAGTCGGTCAGCTGTATTACACGCGGCGTCTGGTGCCCCGCGAACGACAGAGATCCATCGGCCGCGACAATCCCGCCACGATTCAGACAACAGGGTGGCTGCGCATCTACGCTGTCGACAACACGATGTCGCTGGCGACGATCTCCTATCCGTGCGACGCGATCCACCTGTACGACTATCTCGAGCCGTTCGTGCTGCCGACGCTGCCGACCGTGTCTACCGACCGGGTATCCCCGCAGCGCGGCAACTACGGGCGCGTGATGGTGGGCAACGACAATCGCCGGAGCTTCGCGAAAGGCGACTACTTCGTCGTCGATCGCGGCAGCGATCACGGGGTGACTCCAGGCTCGCGGTTCATGGTCTACCGCGACAATCTCACGTGGGGTAATTTTCTGTTCGAGCTGGGCGAAGCGGTGGCAGTGGACGTCGGACCCGAATCATCGACGTTGCAGGCGACGATGTCGCGCGATGCTTTCCTGGTAGGCGACTACGTCGCTCTCATGAAGTAGAGGATGCCTTCAGGCCTCCGGAGCAGCTGACGTACGTAGTGTCCGGCTTTAGCCGGACCGAGGCCAGTCCCTACCCCGCCTTGCGTCCACTCACGCCGACTCCGGACTCGGCGCGCGATCTCGCCACGCTGACATCCGTGACGCGAGCACTCAGGAGGCGCTGGAAGCGCCGGTAGTAATCAAGCGCCGACACCATTGCGGTAAACAGCACTACCCACAACATCACACGACCGATCGGCGCAAGCATCGGGAGAGGTCCCCATCCGACGATCAACAACAGGATCGTCGCCACCTGGAGCGACATCTTGAGCTTCCCGAGGCGCGAGGGCGGAATGGTGAATCCCCGCGCGTGCGCGAGGCTGCGGAGTCCGGTGATGGCGAACTCGCGACCGATGATGAGCGCCACCATCCATGCCGGTGCGAGGTCGAGCTGAACCAGCGAAATGAATGCCGCCGAAGTGAGCAGCTTGTCCGCGATCGGATCGAGCGTTTGACCGAGCCAGGTGACCTGTCGGCGGCGACGCGCGAGGTACCCATCGAGCCAGTCCGTGATCGAGGCGACCCCGAAGATCGCCGCACCGACCAACTCTTTCGCGACGCCGAAAATGCGCCGACCCTCGAACTCCGTGAGCAACACGACGACCAGGAGCGGCACGAGAACGATCCGCACCAGCGTTAAGGCGTTCGGCAGGTTCATCGGGTGCTCAATTCTACCACTCGGCTATCGGATATGATCGTCGCCTGCATGAAGGCCATTCTTCTGGCCGGGGGCCAGGGCACGAGACTGCGGCCTCTTACGCTCAACACGCCGAAGCCGATTGTGCCGATCTTCAATCGTCCTTTCCTGCACTATCAGATCGATCTGCTCAAACAGGTGCCGGAGATCGACGAAGTGATCCTGAGTCTCAACTATCAGCCTCAGCGCATCGAGGAGATCTTCGGCGATGGTTCGGCGCTCGGCATCGGAATCCGCTACGTCGTCGAGCCGCAGCCGCTCGGCACCGGTGGCGCCGTCAAGTACGCCGCCGACGGGCTGACCGAATCGGTGGTGGTCTTCAACGGCGATGTGCTGACGCAGATCGACCTTGCCGCAGTGATCGGAATGCATCGGGACCGGAGAGCACGCGCGACGATCGTGCTGACGCCCGTGGACAACCCGACCGCTTACGGGCTTGTCGAAACCGACGCGCACGGCAATGTGCGGCGATTCCTCGAAAAGCCGCGCGCCGACGAGATTACGACCAACCACATCAACGCCGGCATCTACGTCCTCGAACCCGACACCTTCGACCGCATGCCGGCGGGCGTGCCCTGCTCGATCGAGCGGCAGTATTTTCCGTCACTCGTTGAACGGGGAGAGACCTTCGTCGCGCACATCTACCCGGGGTATTGGATCGACATCGGCACACCCGAGAAGTACATCCAGGTGCATCGCGACATCATGGACGGTCGCTACGTGGCGGCGCCTTTCCAGGACCTGGCGCCGGCCACCAAGGCCGTTTCGCCCGGCGCGCGCGTTGACGGCGCCGCTGTCCTTGAAGGTCCTTGCTTCGTTGACGAAGGCGCGGTCATCAAGGCGGGCGCGCGCATCGGCCCGTATTCGGTGATCGGCCGCGGCACCGAGGTTGATGAAGGCGCGTCAGTGGCCGGCGCCATTCTCTGGCCGCGATGCCATGTCAGCCCTGAGGCGACCGTCTCAAACGCGATACTTGGCCGCAATTGCTATCTCGGCCGGAGCGTCAGCGTCGACGGAGCCGCGGTGCTCGGAGATAACACCACGCTGACGGATTACACACGGACGTGATTTGTGATGAGAACCGGTTTCACAACTTACGCAGGGAACGGCTTTGTGCCGCGCCAGGCGGGCCGTAAAGGCCCGCCCTACAACGAATGCAGATAAACCCAGACATTTTCAAGGCCTACGACGTTCGCGGACTCTACCCCGGGGAGATCAATGAGGAGGTCGCCCGGTTGATCGGCCGCGGGTTTGCCGCGTATCTCAATACAGACCGCGTTGCGGTGTCGCGTGATATGCGCGTCTCGTCGCCTGGACTCGCGGCCGCGTTCACCGACGGCGTGCTCATGCAAGGCACCGACGTGGTTGACTGCGGCATGCTCGGGACCGACATGCTGTACTTCGCGGTCGCACAGGACAACCTCGGTGGCGGTGCGCAGATTACGGCCTCGCATAACCCGAAGGAGTACAACGGCGTCAAGATGGTCCGGTCAGGCGCACTGCCGCTCAGCGGCGACGCCGGGATCGGTGACATCCGCAGCATGATCGCCAGCGGTGCGCTGCCTGCGCCAGCGCCTCGTCAAGGCTCGCGCGTCTCGCGCGATATCGTCCCCGAATACGTCGAGAAAGTGATGTCGTTCATCGACCCCGGCACGATCGAGCCCTTCTCTGTTGTCCTCGATGCCGGAAGCGGCATGGCGGGCCTGGTTGCGCCAACGCTGTTCGCACGCCTGCCCTGCCGGCTCACGACGCTGTGTTTCACGATCGACGGGACTTTTCCCAATCATGAGGCAAATCCACTGATTGAGGAGAACCGCCGCGACATTACCGCTGAAGTGGTCCGTCAGAAGGCGGACATCGGCATCGCGTGGGATGGCGACGCTGATCGGTGCTTTTTCATCGACGGGACGGGAGAGTTCATTTCCGGCGATTTCGTGACGGCGCTTCTCGCCGAGGCATTCCTGCTGAAGGAGCCTGGCGCCACGATTGTGTATGACCTGCGCGCCAGCCATGCGGTGAAGGACGTCGTCGGACGGTATGGCGGGCGCGCGCTCGAGAACCGCGTCGGACACGCGTTCATCAAGCGGCGCATGCGCGAGGAGGATGCAGTGTTCGGCGGAGAAGTGACCGGGCACTACTACTTTCGCGACTTCTATTACGCCGACAACGGCTTCATCCCCGCGCTGCTCATCCTCGAGCTGATGTCGAAGAAGAAACAGTCACTGCGCGACTTGCTGCGGCCGTTTCGCGATCGATATTTCATTTCCGGCGAGATCAACACGAAGCTCGCGTCGATGCTCGACGTGCCGAAGAAGCTCGAGGCGATCGAGGCGCGCTACAAAGACGGCAGGATCGAGAAAGCAGACGGCGTCTCTGTCGAATATCCGGAGTGGCACTTCAACGTGCGCCCATCGAATACGGAGCCGCTCCTTCGCCTCAACCTGGAAGCCAAGTCGCCGGCGCTCATGGCACAACGGCGCGACGAGGTCCTGGCGTTGATCAGAAGTTGAAGCGGACCGATTTCCCGCCACGTGCCACGGAGACACAGAGGAAATTCCTTTCGTACTCCTGCCCCAGTGTGTCGTGGCCCGTTGACGTGAGGGTAGCGGGGTTACGGTACAATGAACGTCTGAAGCGGGAGTAGTTCAGCGGTAGAACGCGAGCTTCCCAAGCTCGATGTCGCGGGTTCGATCCCCGTCTCCCGCTCCAAATCCTTCAACAACTTGCGGCGACGCTCCGCCCCTGGCGGCGGCCTGTTTGGGGCTGTTGTGCCCGGTATTGTGCCCACGGGCCTCGTCGAGTTTGCGCGCCGCGTCGCGTAGGTCGCCTGACGACACGATGTTGTAGCGCTCGAAGACCGAGCGCGTCTTATGTCCCGTGAGCTGCATTGCGACGCGCTCCGGGATGCCCGTGCGTACGAGGTTCCGCACCGCCGTGCGACGGAAGTCATGCGGGATGCGGCCCGGGCACCCGGCGGCCTTACAGGCGGCGATCCACGTCTTCCGAAAACTGCCAATCGGCCGCGGTTTCTGGCTCGCCTGGCGGGCTGTACGCGACCCGCGCTTGCCGCGCATCTCCCAGAACACCCACGGCTCGATCGTGCCCGCCTTTTTCAGCTTCTCGTGTTCGGCGTGCTGTCGCCTTCAGGAGCTCGCGCAGTTCGTGAGTGAACGGAAAGACCCGGCCCTCATCATTCTTCGTCGTGCCCGGGTCCAGTCGGATTTCCCCGGCGGCGAAATCCACCTGCCGCCACTCGAGGCCCGTCACTTCGCCCCGGCGCCAACCGGTCAGATACATGAACGTGACGAGCGGGCGCAGGTGCGGCGGCAAGTGCCGACGGACGGCCTCGAACTGCGCGGGCTCGAAAAAGCCCGTCCGCACGTTCTGTTCGCGCAGCAGCGTGATCGTCGGCTTGCGCGCCAGCTTATCGCACTGCACCGCCAACGAGATTTCGCGATCCCGAGCGCTCGCTCGATACCTTTGATTTCGATTTCAACAAGAAGATGAACCGTGCGCTCGTGTACCGAGCTCGCGACCGCCCGCTTCATCGCCCAACGCGAGGACGTCCTATTCCTCGGACCGCCCGGCACCGGGAAGAGCCACCTGGCCCAAGCGATCGGCCGCGCCGCGATTCTCCAAGGCTATCGCGTGGTCTACCGAGAGGCGCACACGCTGCTCGAAGAACTCGCCGAAGCCACGCTCGCCGGCACCCGCAAGGCGTACCTCGCGGAGCTCTCGGTGGTGCCGCTGCTGATCGTCGACGACCTCGGCATGCGCAAGCTGGCGCACACGGCCGCCGAGGATCTCCTCGAGCTGATCATGCGCCGCTACGAACGTGCCTCCACGCTGCTCTTTGTCCTGGTGTCCGGCTACCTCCCCAATGACGATTTCCGAACGTTTGACCTTTACGACGCGGTAGGGGGAAGACACTACGCAACCTACAACGGACACAACACTTGTAGCCCGGCAATCACCGGGAACCCAAGGAAGTGCGCGATGGATTCTGGTTCCATTTGGTTCGACGGCGACGACTCATGAACTCCGGCCGATTTCACTGTGGGGTTCAGAGGCCAGCTTTACGGGGGCGGTGCTGGGGACGAGGGCACCCAGAAGGCATTCCTCGACCAGGTTCGAGATTTTATGACTCGGTAATGCGCCTCGGTCGTCGGTGCAGCGCGAACCCGGGACCTGCGAGAGCGGTCGCCTGCTCGGTCGCCCATTACCGGCGCCGGTAATGGAGCCCATCGCCGGCAGTGTCATCTCACACGTCTGACGAATCTCTTCATTTCCGACTGCGTTCAAGGTCGGCACGAAGGGCTTCCGCCAGATGATCGATACTCTCCGCCGTCGCGGATTTCAGCTTCCCCGTCACCTCATAGATGGTACGGAGCGCCGTGTGGGGATCGACGAACGTGAGCTTGACCCCGTCCTGCCCATAGTGAAACGCGCGTACGCAACTCGCGATCTCGGCCGGCCATTTCTGCGGTTCGAGCGGCCGTCCCTTCTCATCGATAAAATCCTGCACGTTCAGCCGGGCCATCATCTCGAGGCGCGCGAGGGCCTCGTCGCTGCTCATGTGCCGCGCCGCCAAGACCTGCTCCATTCGTGCGCTCAGATAGGCAGCGACCTCTACATCTCTCAACAGGCGCGAGCCGGCCCGCATCGCGCTCTCATGGTTCGCTTTCGGGTAGGCGTGCCGGTACGCCTGCGTGGCGTTAAACCCGTTGGCGAGGTATTCGTCCGCGAACCGTCGATGACTCGCCTGCGCGTTACACCCGAGCAGCGCGCGACGGCTCCGACGTCTTCAGAACTTGGCGGGGTCTCATCCGGGTCGGTGGCCCCGCAGGTGCAACGTGCGACCACCACCGCGGCGGCCGGGGCTGACAGCGTCCCGCCGCGGACACTGCGGCAAGGATTCCGGGATCAGATTCAGGAGCGCCTTGACCGTTGGAGGCTGGAGCGCGAGAAGGCCAAGCGCGAGGCCGAGCAAGTCGACAGCGAGATTCGGTCACTCAAGAAGCGGAAGGAGGAAGCCTTCAAGAAGAAAGATTCATCTGAAATGGCGGCGCTTCAGAGCCGGATTGAAGAGGCCGAGGAACGACGACGTGGAATTCCTAAGTCGAACGAATGGCCCGAGATCACGCGATTCGAGAATCAGCTCCGGGGCACTGAGCAGAACTACTTCGAGGTGCTCACGGGCAACGCGGCAGGCCGCCCAGACTACATCGCGGTCCGCAACCGCGGTGTGGACGAAGTGTTCGGTATCCCCGGCGACCTGCAGGTGGAGCATGTCTTTCCGCGCTCCAAGATCTTTCTCGTAGAAGGTTTCGAGAAGCTCAGCTACGACGATCAGATTGCGATTTTTAACTTCGGTCCGAACCTTCGGGCAATGTCGGCCGACGCGAACAGTCTTCGTCGCGCAACGCCCTATCGTGAGCTGAAAGGCGTGCTCAGAAGTCTTTATCCTGACCGGCTGGCCGCCATGGCCATCGTCGAAGCCGAAATGGAAACCATGATCTCGCGCATGATCGCCAACGGTCCCTACCGCCGCGAGCAACTCGCGCGCGTCGCACGCGGTGAAGTGCCTCTTCTGCCCAACGGCAACCCAATCACGATTCAAACGCTTACGCCGGTCGGCACACGCTAGAAGCGCGCCAGCTTGCCTACTGCTTAACCTCGATCAAGATGCACATTTGCACCTTGATCTCCCGTCCTTGGGACGCTCGGGCGGTCGCGGGCGCCAGGAAATAAGGAGCAACCATGAGACCGATTCGTACATGGCTTTGCATTCTCTCCTTCCTCCTCCTGCTACTCTCGGCAGCAAGCCTCGCCCAGGTGGGCAATACACCTCGGCCCGCTCGCGCCACGCGCGTCACCGCCATCCTCAGTGCGATGACCCTGGAAGTCGAGAGGTTGGGCCAGGCACTCACGGACAAGAAGGAAGTGACCGTCCAGGGGATTCGGTTCACAACGAGCTTCGTGCGCTGACCGATATGACCTCCAATCTGACCCCCAAACCGATGGACACGGGCGAAAGTCGGTGGACGTGAGCGGACAGAATCATTCGGTCATGCGTCCTGCAGCGTCCATGCGTGTCCATCGCTTTCGCCTCCCGGTACCAACAAGTCTTCCCTTCTCTCAGTAGCTCGATGGTCCGGGAGAAGGGCCACGCACAGCCCACGCGTGCTCGGGAGCTCCGTTTTGCTCCGCCTCAGTCCTCCTAGATTGGAGGCCGATCAACGCCTTTATTCGCCCTTCCGTTCTTTCGGCTTTGGCCCACCGAGACTCTTCGAGACCGCAGCCAATCAAGTTGTGTTTGTGAACGCACCAATCACCTTCTGTTGCTGGTGGCGCTGGCCCTAGTTGGCTGTGTTGTGAAACGGGCAGCCGCTAATGGTCTTCAGATCGCCCCGAAGAGCCACGTCGCGCGGGCCAGTCGGTGACGGCTGCGCCGCGGCGATACTTAGCGTGGCGCGAATGATCTCGAGGCACGGGCCGCGTGTGTCGTTGACGCGTTCGACACGCGGCACGGGCACTTCGAACGAGTTCAATTCCGATAGTGGCCCGGGCAAAGACGCTTGCCCGGGCCACGCGCTTATACCGAAGACGGCTCGGCGTTCTAATGACGACTCCTGTCTTCGGATTTCATCCTGTAGTACTCCTTCTGACCCCGGGCGCGCACAGTCCGGGAGATCTCGGCCGCCTCGGCTGCGGCCTGATTGACGGAGGCAAAGGCATTCGGGTCAGACTTCAGACGTTCGATGGTTTCCTCCGCCGCCGGGGTGCCCGCCAGCGAAAGGCCCAAGGTAGCAGACACAGCCAATTCGGCTCCTAGCGCTTCGACAGTCGGAGCCACGGCTCCCGCTACCCTTGCCTCGGCTACTGCCACGGAAGCCTGAGGCTCCGCCAGAGCTCTCGCCGTTTCCATCTCCGTTGCCACGTGAGCGAGGAAATCAAGCGCGGCTTGATTTCCGGACTTGTTGATCAGATCGCCGAGGTGAATCAGGGCGGCATTCTTCGCATTGAATACCGCCCGACTGGCCCACGGGCGTTCTACGAAATCGATTAGAGGGTTGACGGCGACCTCGCTCCCGATGAAGCAGAGCGTGGTCACGATCTCCGGAAGGAACTCCTCGTGCTTCTCCGGCTCCTCGACCAGCCACTCCACGAGTCGCTTGGCGTCCTCTTCGGTGTACTGCGAAGCGGCCCCATAGGGAACCCCCTCGAACCAGTGTTGGGACACGAACTCCCGAACATCCTTCGGTGGCTGCATCGCATCGTCCTCACAGCAGGCCGTGCCCATGGGCATCACCGCGCCGGTGATCGCGAGGGGGCCGCCCAAGTAGCGCCCTGACTCAGTGCCATCGACCACATTGTGGTCCGCACCGATGCTAGGAAACATGACCGCCCTCGTATCGTCCGTCCGGTGAGGATTGCCTGCGTTGTGGCCATACTCGTGAACCCAAAGGATTCCTTCCTGGTTGGCTGTGAACCGGACGACGGCCAAGTTGACCGTCGGGTTTCCAACGGGCGCACATCCGATGATGGACCCGCCGGGACCGCCGCACCACCGGATGGCCTGGACGACCTTTACTCCCGTACCCGCGCTCATCAGGGTGTTCCATTCAGCCTGCGTCTGGATCGTGCCAGCGACAGTCGCCGGTAAGACCCGAACCGCCCCGTTACGAACGAACTGGACCTGGGTTGCGGTATCCGCAGCGGAATCCGAGTTCTGAAGAACGGTACCCATGTCGCCGAGGATTCGGTCCGCGTCGGCGTCGGTCAAGGCGACGGAATTGTGACGATGTACGGTTACTTGAACCGTCCTCGCACCGGTCGGGTTGACCACCACGTAATCCGCATAGAGCAGGATGTCTGAACCCCACTCGATGTTCACCCAGATGTCGACGCCCCCGGCGCGCGGGGCGATGTTATGCAGCGTATAGCGAGCGGCCCCGATGAACTTGCCGGCGTCCGGCCCGCCCGCTGCCCCCTCGCCAATCGACACGAAGACGTGCGATCGCGGGTTGACAGCTCCCCAGTTGAGTCGGAGCGTCCACTGGCCACGGCGGGGACCCCAGTTGTGCCGGTAGGTGAAGCCGGTCCCGCTGAGCGCGGGTTCCGGCGAGGCCGCGCCAACGTGCAAGCGGCTCGCGGTTCGCTCGACTTCGGTGACGTCGGACGAAACCGCAGGCTTTCTCGCCTTCGAGGGTCCGGCCATCACTGTACCCGTATCGATACGGTCATATGGCGACATCGACTTCTCCTTTCGTACGCTCGATGCGCATGAGTGCAGTGCGGGGCGGCGGTCCTAGGGGTTGACCACCATGTAATCGACGTAGAGCAGGATGTCCGAGCTCCACTCGATGTTGATCCAGATGTCGACGCCCCCGGCGCGGGGAGCGACGTTGTGCACGGTGTACCGGGCCGCACCGATGAACTTGCCATTGTCTGGTCCGCCCGCGGCACCCTCACCAATGGACACGAGGACGCGCGACTGCGGGTTGACGGCTCCCCAGTTGAGCCGGAGCGTCCACTGGCCACGGCGGGGACCCCAGTTGTGCCGGTAGGTGAAGCCGGTCCCGCTCAATTCGGGTTCCAGCGAGGCCGCGCCCAAAAGCGGCCGTACCGCCGCCGGCTCGGCCGGCTCGCTCGCCTCAGCGAATGGTGCCGATGGAGCAGACGAACCGACGGCGGGCCGGGCACCGCCTGCTTGGGTCCCTTCGCGCGTGCCCTCCGGCGAGCGCAGACCGAAGAGCCGTCGAACGGCTCCTTCGTTGGCATCTTGGCTAGTCTCGGCGAAGGCGGCCGAGGCGGCCGACGAGGCAACGGCGCGGTTTCCTTCCTGTCGAGCCGCGCCTGCGGTGATCGGTGCGCGTTCATCAATATATTCAGCTGACATCGACCATCTCCTGTTGTTCACGCCGTATGTTTCCGGAAAGTGACGGCGGCTTTCGTATGCCATCACGCTGCATCCTTAACCCGAACTTCCCCCTTCAGCCGGACGGTGGTTCGCTGCCTTGCCGCCGCTGTTTATTACTTCCGGCGGCGTTCGCTTGGTACCTGATTTCCAGTCCATGCATCGCTCACTATTCGTTAACGTGCAATTGCGGGGGAGCGAACATGACGCGAGATATCAAGTCCGATCGGAACGTGTCGTCTAAGAGGACGACCGGCCGGTGGACGTCGCGTTGTTCAGCGGCAAGCGGGTGCCAGTCAGCCTCGGCTTCGCGCTCGACACCAGCGGCAGCGTGGTAGGGACAAGTTCGGAAATGCGTTTCAGGCCACCGACCGATTTCTCGATTGGCTAGGTCCGGACGATGACGGGTTCCTGTCCAGCTTCGGGTACGACCTCGACGCTTTTAACAAAACGGCACGACATTCATCGTGGGTTTGGCACGGACGTCAGGGTTTGATCAATACAGCCATTCGTCGGAGTCGGCCCATCCTGTAATGCCTGAGGTAACTCGATCGGCGCCGAGCGCGACCATTAGCCGACCTTCCGTCTCCCACTTGGGCCTAGGCGATTTGCAGGCAAGTCCACCACAAATTTCCTACTACCGATCGCTCCCTGGTGAGAACGGCACCGTGAACTCGGCTTGTGTACGCCGTTGGCCTTTCGTGCAAATCGCGTGAACCTGGACGCACTAAGCAGGCCGAGAGTTGTGCCCGGGATTGTGCCCGACACCTGTCACGCGCCATCCTTCGCCATCACGCGCCATCAAAGTTTTACCATCCGAACATTCAGCAATAGGCACAAAACGCGCTCGATTTCGGGCTATTCTGGGCCAGGATTGTGCTTCCCAAGCTCGATGTCGCGGGTTCGATCCCCGTCTCCCGCTCCAACCTTCGCTTACGCTTGCTAACGCTGACGTAAGCTACGGTTGGCAAGCCATTTCCCTCAACAAACTTGCGAGGATTCCCGCTGGGCTGGCGTTCGCTCAACCGCGCGGCCGATAATTCACCGCCATGGCCAGAATCTACGTGTCTTCGACGTTCGAGGACCTGAAGGCTCACCGCGAAGCCGTAGCCAACACCCTCCGGCAGATGCACCACGACGTGATCTGCATGGAAGACTATGTGGCCACCGATCAACGCCCGCTGGACAAGTGTCGGGCGGATGTCTCGGCGTGCGAGATCTACGTCGGCATCTTCGCGCTGCGCTACGGGTTCGTTCCCACGAAAGACAACCCGGACAACAAATCGATCACCGAGCTCGAATACCGATGCGCGACGGCCGCCCGCAAGGAGCGGCTGATTTTCCTGCTCGACGCCAAGGCCTCCGGCTGGCCGCTCGAATACATCGATGCGCTCACGCCGGGCAAGAGCGGCGATGCCATTCGCAAGCTCCGGGAAGAACTGGAAGACGAGTTTGTGCGCCGTGTGTTCCGGACGCCGGACGATCTGGCGCGGCAGGTGAGCGTCGCGATCCACGACGTGCAGCAGCGATGGACGGACGCGCGGCTCGAACAGCAGCGGCGCGACCAGGCGACGGCGAGCGCCGAGCGCGCCCGCCGCCCCGCACAGCGCGTGGCGGGACAGCATCTTCTCGATGTCGGCGATCTCTTTCACGGGCGCATCGAGGAACAACAACAACTCGGACGGCTGCTCGGCGATCGTTCGACCCGTCTCGTCAGCGTGATTGGGCGGGCCGGCATCGGCAAGACGGCGCTGGCCAGCAAGGTGCTCGGCGATCTCGAGCAGGGCCGGTGGCCGCAGCCCGGTGAATCGCTGGCGGTCAACGGCATCGTCTACCTCAGCACGCGAACAACAGGCGTGACGCTGGATCGGGTGTTCACCGAGTGCGCCGACCTGATGGAGGAGCCACAGCGAGACACGCTGCTCAAGGCATGGGCCAGCAGCGCCCTCCCAATCGAGGAGAAGGTCCAGCACCTGTTCCGGGCGCTCGACGACGGCGTCTACGTGATCCTGCTCGACCATTTGGAGGATGTGCTGGATCCGGACGGGCGGGTCACCGATCCGGCGCTGCAGTCGTTCCTCACCCTGAGCATGACTGCACCGCGAGGCGCGCGGCTCCTGGTGACGTCGCGCACGCCCATCAACTTCGACGATCCGATGCGGCGTTTCGACCGCCAGGTACCACTCACGCGGGGATTGTCCACCGAGCACGGCGTTGCGATGCTGCGCGAGCTCGATCCGAACGGCCTGTTCGGGCTGCGGAATCTTCCCGACGAGCAGCTCGCCCGTGCCGTCGATCGGCTGCACGGCGTGCCGAAGGCGCTCGTCATGCTGGCCGGCATGAAGCGGGATCGGCGGCTGCGGAGCCTCGACTCGATACTCGACGCGTTCTATCAGGAGCGTCTGGTCGACGAGCTCATCCGCGAAGGCTATCGGCGGCTGGACGCCGACGAGCTGCATGTGCTGACGGCGCTGGCCGTGCTGGGTCGGCCGGCGCCTCCGGTCGCCGTGGAGTTCATGGTCGCTCCGTTCTGCCCAGGCCTGAATGTCGATGCCGTGCTCGGCCGGTTGATTGACATCTACCTGGTAACCTTCCATTCGACGCTCGAGCTGTTGTCGGTTGACGCGATCGATCAGGAGTACGCCCTGAGCCAGCTGCCTGAACGCGGCGACTACAGCCGGGAATCGTTGAACCGCCGCGCCGCCGAGTACCTACGCTCGTGTGCAGATCCCCAGGGAGAACTGGCGCACGCTGTCCGACGTCGAGCCGTACCTGGGTGCGGTGCAGCATCTGCTGGCCGCGCAGGATTTCGACGCCGCCGCCGAAGTGCTGTCGCGAATGAACCCCAACTTCGTCGCCGTGCGCGGCAACCCCCAGGCGCTGGCGGTGTTGTTCGAGCGCGTCCAGGGGAGAACCACTGACAAACGGCTTCAGGCCCTGAACCTCCTCGGTCTCGGCGCGCTGAGAAAATTCCTCGGGCCGCTCGAACAGTCGTACACGTTGCTGAAAGAGGCGCAGGCGGTGGCGCGAGAAATTGGCGACCGCGATCTCGAGTGGCGGCTCATGGGGGATCTGGGGGACACCTGTCGCCGCCTCGGGCGACTCGATGAGGCAGTCGACGTCCTGCGCGAGGCGCATCGCCTCGGCGTGGCGCGGCCAAAGCCTGATTACGGCGACGCGTTGATTCTGAGCCTGTCGCTCTCCTACCGCGGCGATTACCGCGAGGCGATCGACGTCAGCAATAGCGTGCTGGAACCGGCGCGGCAGTCCGGGAACATCGAGCTCGAAGCGCACGTGCATGATGGCCTGTCGCTCGCCTACGTCGGGCTTGGCGCGTTCGACCAGGCGTACGAACACGCGCAAACTGCGGCCGATCGTTACAAAGCGGCGGGGCTTCGCGACCCTCTGGGCTACGTCTGCAATGTGCAGGGGATGGCGTGCATGGGTCTGCGGCGGTTCGATGAAGCGCGGACGCTGCTCGGGCAGGGCCGTGACTTCGGGCGCGAGGACTGCAATCCCCGGCTCGAGGGGTTCTGTCTCGTCAACCTCGCCAGGCTTGCGCGGATGACCGGCGATGCCGATGAGGCAACCAGGGTTGCCAATGCCGCGTACGCCGTGCTGAGCGGCATTGGCGCACCGGAGGCGCCGGCCGCACTCGGACTGCGCGATGCCGTCGGCGCATCGCGGACCGGAGACCGCGTTGCCGAAGCACGGGCGCTGCTGGCGTGCAGCCGCGCATCGATCCCAAGTCCGGATCTGTTTCCTCCTGTCGATCTGCTGTCGGAAGCCGAGGAGCTGGTCCGCGGCGGCAACGCCGTCGACTTGCACGCGGAAGTGTCCGCCGGTCTCCAGATGCTGGAGCAGCGGCGGCAGCAGGGACCGGCACCGGTCGGATAATGAGCCGGTTCACGCGCAGCCAGATCGAAGAAATCTATCGCACGCACCCGCAGCGTGGCGATGCGATCCTGCGGCGCATCCGGACTCGACGCGGTTCGATGGCCGCGGTGACCGTGCTCGATCTCGCCGAGGATGCCGACAGCGGAATCACCGACCAGAATCACATGGGCGGTCTGGCGTTCACGCGGCAGCTCGCCCAACGCGCAGGGATCTCGCGGTCCACCCGTGTGCTCGATCTCGGCTGCGGGCTCGGCGGGTCCGCGCGGGCGCTCGCCTGGTGGTACGGCTGTCACGTCCACGGCGTTGATCTCAGCCCGGACCGGATCGCCGATGCCCGGCACCTGACCGAACTGGTCGGTCTCACACGGTTGGCCACGTTCGAATGCGCCGACGTCATGACGACGCCGCTTCCCGAGCAGCGGTTCGACGTGCTGTGGGGACAGGCTGCCTGGTCGCATCTGTCCGACAAGGCGGCGCTGCTGAGGAAGTGGACGCCCGTGCTGAACCCCGGCGGCCGCGTCGCCCTCGAAGACGTCTGCCTGCTGCGGGAGCCCGCCGGCGACACGGAGCGGCGGCTGCTCACCGGTCTGGAAGATCACTGGACGAGTTACCTTCTCACGCTGGAAGGACCGGGCGGCTGGCAGAGCGTCTTGCTGCAGAGGGGTTTCGCCACACAGACGCTGGACGATTGCTCGGAGGGATTTCTCGCACACTTCCTGGAATTGCGGGCCGGTGCCGAACGGCAGGCCGATCCGGTCAGCGCGTTCGAACGGCAAGCCTGGGATCTCGCGATCGACGCGATCAACGCCTCCCTCGTCGGCTACTTCAGATTGGTCGCGGGTTAGGTAGGGAAGGTTTTGAGAGCGCCCTCCAAACTTCTGCTGATAGCCTCTGGGCTCGCACTGCTGTGGGCCTGTACGGTGGGACTACTTCTGGCCGAACGTCGCTGACTATACGCGGCGCATTGTCGCCAGCCAGGGTCCGCTTGTTGTCGCGGGTCTTGCGGCGCCGGTGTTGTTGTGGAGAAGTCAGGTGGACGAACGGGGTGATGCGCGTTCGCGCTCGATCCTTGTCACATACACCGCTTTCGCGGTTGCGGTCTATCTCTGTTGCGCGTTTTACGTGCGTCTCGACCGTGTGACGCTTCGATCTGTTTCCGGCATTCCCATCAGCTTTTCGAACGTGCGATCGCGCACTTCCAGCAACAGGGCTTCGTTCCGTTCCTTCTTCTGGACGATGGTGAGAGAGGCCACTTCGTGGACAGGTTCACGGGCGCAACCTCGCTGGCTGCGCTCGATTGGCAGCCTGTCGCGACGTTGGATGGCGTTGCCATCTACGACATGACCGCGAAGTAATCGATCGTAGTGTCGCCTATCGAAGCGACATCCCGCCCGTCACGACAACGAGAGTGGTTCGCGGGATTGGGGTTTCTCCCCCCGTGTCCGACACCAGATGGAATCGGACATCGAACGATATCGCGAGATGCCGATGCGTGAACCAGCGGGCGCCCCCACCGAGGTTAACCGCGCGAAGCGACGTCGAGAGGGCCGCGCTCTGCGTCGTGACCGCAGCGTCGCCGCTGCCGGTTGTGAACGCCGAGGCTGTTGTGCGCGCGTTCGCCGGCCCGATTCCCGCGCTGATATAGCTCCAGCCGTCAGAAGTGCCGAAGTTGAAAGACAACTGGGGTGCGATCGCCGTGAACCGTGTCTGAACTGAGGGCAGCGCGATCGATGAAGCAGAACTGCTCGGCACCGCCTCCGCTGAGCTCTTGCCTGCCACGCGCGTGAAGCTCGCCCCGATTCCAACGCGAGCAGGACCGAGACGGATCAGATAGACGTGCCCGCCCGCGTCCAATGCGAGCCCGGCGGTTGCGAGACGCGTCCCGGAAGGGATGTCGGGAAAAAGTCCTGCATCACGCGGAAGTGCGCCGACGCCCGCCCGCAGATCGACAACGTACGGCCCTGGCCCGTCTGATCCCTGGGCCTGCGCTGCTGTAGCGGAGCCAACGACGAAGAGCCATATGAAGCATACGGCTGTCGCAGCACACGGGCGGGGGCGCTCGTCGCTCAATACCCTTTTGCCGCGCCTGATGCCTGTTGACCGTGCGATTCCTGCACGATTCGCACGCCCGCGCTCGCTCCGATGCGCGTAGCGCCGGCAGCCACCATCGCCTTGAGCGCCTCGAGGTCGCGGACGCCGCCGGCAGCCTTGACGCCCATCTCCGCTCCGACCACTCGCCGCATGAGCGCGACGTCGTGTGCTGTGGCGCCGCCCGGGCCAAAGCCCGTGGACGTCTTCACGAAATCGGCACCGGCCGCTTTGGCAAGCGTGCAGGCAGCGATCTTTTCGTCGTCGGTGAGGAGCGCAGCTTCGATAATCACCTTGCTGACCGCTCGCATCTCGCGACAGGGGCCCGTCACCGCTTCGATGTCGCGTTCGACGGCATGGAGATCACCAGACTTGAGCGTACCAATGTTGATCACCATGTCGATCTCGCACGCGCCGTCGAAAATTGCCCGCCGCGCTTCGAAATGCTTCGTGTCAGTGGTTGTGGCTCCAAGCGGAAACCCCACCACCGAGCACACCTTGACGGGACTGTCCCGGAGCAATCGCGCACATAGAGCCACCCAGGTAGGATTCACGCACACGCTGGCAAACCCGTACTGCGCCGCTTCGCGGCAGAGCGTCTCAATCTCCTGCCGCGTGGCGTCGGGCTTGAGAAGCGTATGGTCGATCATGCCCGCCACGCCGCCGGCCGATCCGCCTGACGCGTGCAGGCCGAGGCGCGAGGCGCCCGCGGCGAGAATGCTCTTGAGCCTGTCCGGACAGCACTCGTACAGGACGGCATGACAGCCGCAGCGGAGCGGCGGCGCAACCCGGCCCGCAGCCGCGAGCTCTTCGACGACGATCTGAATCAGGCGTTGGAGGTCGGCCGTCTCCATTATCGGCGCGGCCGCTCTTCGAGATCCCGAATCTTCGCAAGCCTGCGGATGTAACGCGCTTCCCGCATCGGCGTGGTCACGAACGCATCCACGATGGTCACCGCTTCACCAGGCGTCACGAGGGTAGAGCCGAGCGCGAGCACGTTGGCGCCGTTATGCTCCCGCGCGTAGCGTGCAAGGGTACGATTCACGCACATTGCGGCGCGGACACCCGCGACCTTATTGGCCGCAATCGCCGATCCGAGCCCCGCTCCGTCTATCACGATTCCGGCGTGCGCCTCTCCTCGAGCAACCTCCAGCGCCACAGCCGCGGCCGTGTCCGGGTAGTCGACAGGGTCGTTCGTGTCGGTTCCCAGGTCGTGCACGGTGATCCCGATTCCACGAAGATGCTGTCGAAGCACCGTCTTGAGCGCAACCGACGTGTGGTCGCCCGCGATTGCTATCGTCCGGATTTCGTGAGGCGGCGCCAGCCGTTCGTTCTCGACGTCCACGCCTTCGCGCACCACCGTGATTCGTCGCGCCTTCAACGTGTCGAGCGCCAGCGGCGTCACGTGTCCTCCAGCGACCAGGACGACGCTGCTGCCGTGTTCGAGCACACGGGCATCGGCTTCGGTGATCATCTGGAACCGTTTCATTCGGGCGCGACCGGTATGTTACTCTCGCGTGCAACGCGTGCTCAAGACACATCAGCGCGAAGATCCGCAATCGCTGCAGGTCCTCATCCACGCAAACGACATCCAGCATCGGGTACGGGAACTGGCGGCGCAGATCGATCGCGACCATCCTGATGGCGTGCACCTCATCGCCGTTCTCAAAGGCGCATTCGTCTTTCTCTCGGATCTTGCGCGGGCGATTGGTGTGCCCTGCTCGCTCGACTTCATGGCGGTCTCGAGCTATGGGACGAGCACCAAGTCCTCCGGTCAGGTGCAGCTTCTCAAGGATCTCGAAACAGGCCTCGAAGGGCGCGACGTGGTCATCGTCGAAGACATCGTCGATACCGGCCTGACGCTGAACTACATGCACCAGATCCTGCGGGCACGATCGCCCCGCCACCTGCGAACCGCGTGCCTGCTCAGCAAGCCGTCGCGACGCAAGGTGGATGTGAAAGTGGACTACATCGGCTTCGAGATCGAGGACCGGTTCGTCGTGGGCTATGGCCTCGACTACGCCGAACAGTATCGAAATCTGCCCTATATCGCGGTCGTCAGCGAGTAGTAGGAAGACCGACTGCAACCCTGATCTTCGTTGCCCACTCCCTGGCGTCCGCAAGCACCGACGCTTCATTCAGCGTGAGCACTTTCTTGTCGCGCATGAGTACCTTCCCATTGACGATCGTCGTCCGTACGTCGTCGCCATGTGTGGCATAGACGAGATGTGAGAGCGGGTTGTACATCGGCGTTTGACGCGCAGCGCTCATGCCGACCACGATCACGTCGGCGCGCTTGCCTGGCTCGAGCGACCCGATCTGCGCGTCCATTCCCAGCGCGCGTGCTCCTCCACGCGTCGCCATCTCCAGCGCCGTTCGTGCGCTTACCGCCTGAGGATCGCCGGTCTGCAGCTTGTGCAGGAGCGACGCCGTGCGCATCGCCTCGAACATGTCGAGGTCGTTGTTGCTGGCTGCTCCGTCGGTGGCGAGACCGACGGCCACGCCGGCTTTGAGGAACGCGGGTACCGGCGCCGTGCCACTCGCGAGCTTCATGTTGCTCTCGGGATTGTGCGACACGCCTACGCCGCGGCTCTGCAGGATCGCGGCTTCGGGCTCCGATACCCAGCTTGCATGTGCCGCAAGGACGCCCGCGCCAAGAAACCCAAGACGATCGAGATAGCCGACGGGAGACGCATTGAAACGTTCCTGCGCCATCTTCACCTCGTCGCGCGTCTCGGCGAGATGGATGAGCGTCGGCACGCCGTACCGCTTGGACAGCTCGCGGGCGCTCCTCAGTGTCGGCTCGTCGAGGGTGTAGATAGCGTGAGGAGCGACCGCCGGCACGATGAGCGGGTCGTTCTGGAACTGTTGGATGAAACGCTCGGCCCTCGCGAGAGCGTCAGCTGGTGTCTTCGCGTCCGCCACCGGGAACTGGATGACCGTCTGGCCAAGTACCCCCGAAGGCCGGCCGCTTTCGTCTCGCGCGCGATTTCCTCCTCGAAGTAATACATGTCGGCATAGGTGGTGGTCCCCGACTGAATCATTTCGAGCGCCGCCAGCCGCGTGCCCGCCCGGACGAACTCCGGGGACACGGTCTTCGCCTCCGCGGGAAAGATGTACTTCGTGAGCCACTCCATCAACCCCATGTCGTCGGCCAGCCCGCGGTACAGCACCATCGGCGCGTGCGTATGCGTGTTGATGAGCCCTGGCATCACCACCTGTCCGGTTGCGTCAATCGTCTCGGCGCCGCGGTACTGCCGCGCAATCGTATCGGCGGAATCAACCGCGACAATGTTGGTGCCATCTATGGCAACGGCGCCGTCATCGATCGTTCGGCCGGCGGCGTCCATGGTGACGACGATGCCGTTGGTGATAATGAGCGCGACCTGCCGCTGCCCTGTTTGACTCCAGACGAGCGTCAGCGCGACGCCAAGCAGCACCGCAACAGCCAGCACCACGGACCGTATCTTCATGGTGAGAATCTTACTGCTCGCGGTTGGACGTCGGGCTGTCGGCTTTGGGCCTTGTGCCTTGACCGGCCCTGACCCTCGGCCCTGAAGGCTGGGGCCTGCTGGGCGAAGCTATGATAGGTGGCCGTGCCGCTACACATCGTGGAGCATCCGCTGGTGCAGGACGCGCTCAACGAGCTTCGAGACGTACGAACGGCGCCGCCCCAGTTCCGACGTGCCGCCAATCGAATCAGCGTCCTCCTTGCAGCCGAAGCGCTTCGCGATGTCCCGTCGATGCCGAGCACGGTGCTGACGCCCCTTGGACCTGCAGAGGGAACGGTGGTGCGTGGAGACGTGGTGGTTGTGCCGGTGCTGCGAGCAGGGCTCGGAATGCTAGATGCTGTTCTGGAGCTGCTGCCAGGTGCGAGGGTCGGTCACATCGGGCTGCAGCGCGACGAGGCCACGGCCATCGCGTCGAAGTACTACTCGAAGCTGCCGTCAAACCTTTCGGGCAGCTATGTCCTGATGATCGATCCGATGCTTGCTACCGGCGGAAGCGCGGTTGCCGCGATCGATCTGATCAAGGGCGCCGGCGCGCACATGATCCGCATGATCTGCATCGTTGCGGCGCCTGAAGGCGTCGCGCTCGTCGAGCGGCACCATCCTGACGTGCCGATATACACACCTGTTGTCGACGATCACCTGAACCCGCACAAGTACATCGTCCCAGGGCTCGGTGACTTCGGCGATCGTCTCTACGGCACCGAGTAGTTTCCATACCGTGGAAAACCTGCCCAGATCCCGATGTGCTAGACTCAATTTCTCGCGCGGGCTCACGCTCGCGCAACACACCTGAAGGGCGCGTGGCTCAGCGGTAGAGCATCCGCTTCACACGCGGGGGGTCGATGGTTCGATTCCATCCGCGCCCACCAATCCAACCCTCAATTCACCAACGATTTACTCGTCGCCGATTGATCGTCGTTGTAAACAAGCGAAGGGTCGATCCGCTCTATGCTTGCAACGGGATTGCAACGGCCGCCGCCAATTGTTGTCGACGCTCCGGAGATCTCAGCCGGAATCGATCCTGTAGCGAGTGAGGGCTTTCATGATCTACGACCCCAAGAAACCACTTAATCCGTGGCACCCCGATTGTTGGCTATCGAATGTCGACTTTCTTGACGGGCCGAAGACAAGGCCGTGGAAATAGCTGAATTCCGGTGATGAACTCCGACTGGTGGCTAGGAGAGCCGCCGTTCGCGAATTGCCTCCTCGCGCTCCTCTGTCCTCCGTAACCACAGTGAGCTGAAAGTGTTCGGGTTCTGCTCTACGGTTTCGTAGATTGGAATCCGATCTCTGAGGAAGGGTTCATCGAAGTGCCTCAAGAGCGGCGTTGACATCTCAATCCGGAAGGCACTGTTGAAAGCCAGGAACGCCTGCACGACCATCGCTTCGTTCCAGAGCATCGGCCATTCCCGCCCGAACACCCACAGTTCGGGAGGATAAGGGATGTTGTACGGGAATGGCACGTCGTGAATATGAACGACCACTCCGCCGTACAATACAGGGAGCACTTCGAGAAAGAGAAACGGCACGTCGCCGCCGATCTTGAGGATGTGACTCGAATCGATAAACAGCACGTCTCCCTGTTCCAAGCTCTGAAACAGGGAGAGGTCGACATCCTGCGCTTTTTCCACGATCAGTTGTATTCCTGGCACTGTGGACAACTTCTCGAACGGGTACGGTTCGATACAGGTCATGGCGAGCGGATGACCTTCACGTGCGTTGCTCGCGGCCGCCAGACTGCAGTAATACGTGGACAGGCCCGAGCCGACTTCCAAGTATCGCTTCGGCTTGAGATGACGAATCATCATGTAGAGGGTCAACGCATCCACGGCCGTATACCCAGGTCCGAAACCCTCGCGTCGAAGCTCTTCGTACGTCGGAAATTCTAGAAATTCCGCGAGGTATCGCGAAAGCATTTCCGACAGATTCTGTTTCATCCTGTCGAGGTCGTATGGAATCCCCGCCAATGCGCTTGGGCGCGACCAGCGTCCAACCGTGGACCTCAGGTCAGACACCGAGGTCAAGGCGGAGTGATAGTCGTCTATCCGCGACACGGTATACCCCGCCATTTCCAGGTACTTCTGGACTCTCGACGGAGTGGCGACGGCTTTCTTCAGGCTGACCAGCTGCCGCCAGACAAATCGTGGGAGGATACGCTTTGCAAATTCCTTCATTCTCGAACGGCTGACGTTGGTCCCGTTTGGGAACAGTCCTTAGCTAGAAATCCCGTTGTTCGTCGCAATCTCCGCGTGCTCCTGCACCTTCACGCAGGGGGTGCAGCCGCGGCTCGCCGGCCCGGCTGATGTCATCTCCGAATGCCGTCCAGACAAACTGCGACACTACCTAGTTCACAAGCGTGTTCTCTGCTGGAGTGTCGTTGACCCATCTCACAGCACAAGCCCTCACGGACCAGCGGTTCGAAGTCACCGGGACCGGAGAACCCGCGTAGGTCGAGCCGGCCGATGTAGGCGCGATTCCGGAACGGTCCATTAGAAGCTCTACCTCTACCGCCAGACACGCTTCTCTGAATGCTGCCCGTCTTTCTGCGCAGAAAGTTCTGCTGTCGTATTTCTGCACAGTAAGTTCTATACAGCCCACACACCTGAACTGCGGACGAAGCCGAATTTTCACGCCCTCGCTCGCGGCGCGTCTCTTGCTCAGCGAGAGTGCCTTCCCTCGTGACTCCGGGCTCCCGATAGAACACGTCGTTCTCTCCGCAAGTGCGGTCGTTACCTCATCAATGAGGTCGTGCTCGCGCTTTAAGTGGTGTTCTACGCTTCTCCAGAGTAGCCGAGGAAACCGTGCCGAATCGAAGGTCAAATGACCGGCCATTGCCGCAATGATGCCGCAAACTCTCGTCGATCGCGGCAGAATTGAACAAAGTTACCCGGTATTACATGGGGTAGGTTCGCGGCTCCGCTCCCTCTCGGAGGGAGTCGCGAGGATCGCGCTACGACGGCGACTTTGTATCACCATCATCGGATTGTTGGGTTTCTGCGGCAGCGCCGCCGTCGGATTGAACGTCGGCGTTCCTCAGCCTCTTGTCACCGATGAGTTTAGCTATCTGCTCGCAGCGGATACGTTTGCTCACGGACGAATAAGCAATCCAACCCATCCCTTGTGGATGCACTTCGAAAGCTCTCATACCATCCATCGGCCGACCTACATGTCGAAGTACCCTCCTGCTCAAGGAGTGGTGCTGGCTATTGGGCAGATAACAACCGGATACCCAATCGTCGGGGTATGGCTCAGCGTAGGTCTCATGTGTGCGGCTATCTGCGGGATGCTGTACGCCTGGGTCCCACCGCGGTGGGCTCTGCTAGGCGGGTTTCTGACCGTGGTGCACCCCGGTTTTGGGATCACCGGGTATTGGGCGCAGAGCTATTGGGGAGGCGCGGTGGCGGCAACAGGTGGAGCGCTGGTCGCCGGTGAGCTGAGGCGGATGATGCACGAGCCCCGCGCGGGCAAAGCGATTCTCTTCGCGATCGGTTTGTTGATTTTGGCAAACAGCCGTCCCTATGAGGGATTGCTCGTTAGTTTTCCGGCGATGTCATTCTTGGCGGGTTGGATGTTGACGAAGAATGGACCGCCTGCTTCTGACTCTATCAAGTTCATCATCGTGCCGATCGTGGCAATTGTCGCTTTAGGCGGTGCCGTCATGGCCTTCTACAATGTGCGTATCGCCGGCAATGCTCGTCGCATGCCCTATATGGTTCATGAGAGAACCTACATGACAGCGCCGATCTTTCTTTTGCAACGCCCTAGTCCCGAGCCGGTCTATCACCATCGAATCATAAGGGAACGTCGACGCAGCGATCTTGATGCGTACAACCAACAACGCTCAATCCGTGGGTTCCTATCCTGGAAGGCTGGGGTATTGCGGCAGTTATGGGGGTTCTATCTTGGAAGATGGCTCTCACTCCCGTTGCTGGTAATGGCTCCGTTGCTGGTCGTGTGGACATGCCGAAGCCGATGGCTGCTTTTTGGTGTTGTAACCGGTGGCGTTTTACTGGGAGGATTCCTCGCGACAGCAGCGGTGTTGAACCATTATGCCGCACCAATTACCGCATTAACGTTGTTTTTCGTGCTGCAGGCGATGCGCTTGTGGCGACGGCGTGACAGAACCGTCGGAAGCTTCGTAGCAGCGTTCGTGGTCGCTTTCTGCTTGTACTCGCTTGCTCGAACGACCCATGAAGCAATGACGCGAGACTGGTCGTCCGAGTCGTTTCATCGGCGGGCCCCGGTCATGGAGCGACTCTATAAGGAGGACGGACTCCATCTCGTCATCGTCGGCTACGGGCCGGGACCGATTACTCCTCAGATGGAAATTTGGGTGCACAACGAAGCCGATATTGACAGCGCAAGAGTCGTTTGGGCACACGATATGGGTGAGGCTCGCAATCGCGAGCTAACGGATTACTTCAAGAATCGGCGGGTTTGGTATTTGAACGCGGATGACGGCGGTCGGATGCCTGTCATCCATCCTTATGCGAAAGAACTCAACGAGTTGACTGCCTTTCAAACAGCTCGGCGCTGATTTCGACCACCAAAATGCCTTTAGAGGCCATCCCGAAGTTCATCAATCCGGCAACTACCTCGATATTCAGTTCTTCACCTAACCTTTCGCTGATGCGAGGCGGCGGGGGTCCAGAATTAGCGGACCTTAGCAGCGTTAGCTGAAATGGCACTCACGACTCTCGAGAAGCATGCAAAACGCGTGAAACGGTCGGGGCAGGCAATCGCGGCAGCCATCCCGGCGAAGTCCAATGCGGCGCGGGGAATCCGCAAGCCCCGTCAGGGTATCGGACAAGCTACTTCTGGGAAGACGTGCTCCAGCGCGACAGCTTTTGAGACATCCTCGGGCACTTCATGTTCGTGGAGAAGGAAGGAGGAGAAGGTTGACGACGGCAAGGGCGGCCAGCGACACATCAGCAGAGAGGCTGATCTTTCCACGCTATCACTGGTCGCCTTCAGCGGCACGGTGCGCGACCCGACAGCCTTCTCGAGTGCACGGAATCTGGCATGAACAGCGATGTGGTCACGAGCAGGCCAATTAGCGAGGCCCCGTTGCCATCGCGGTTCGAGACGGCCGATTATCAGGTGCGTCTTATCGCCAACAAGTACCAAACGGGCTTCGACCAGCCCATGCTCTGCGCGATATATGTGGACAAGCGCCTCGACGGAGTACAGGCGGTCAGCCCAGCAACCCGTCGCAGCCCGTCGATCGGCAGTCGGGCCAACGGTCGACCCAGTCGCGGACCTTGCGGTGCTCCAGTCTCCAGCATCGTGAGCAAATGCCGCTTGAGGTGTACTACACCGGCTTGCTGCCTGAGGCGACGATGACATCGATCGGTACCTTGACAGACTTGCCGTCATAGTACGGTCGCAGGGCTTCATGAATCTCCGCCAAAGCTCGCTCACGGTCGGCGTCAGTGAGCGATGCCAGCCAGGTCTGAACCGGCGCAGCAGTGTCGACGAGCCACTCCCACCATTCCTCGGGCGGATGCGGGAAGCTCGTCGGGAGTGTCGCACGCTCCTCTTGAACATTCACGAATCCGGCGGTCTTGAGGGCTCGCGAAAGACTTCCTGGCTCAGAGAACCTGAACGCGGAAGGCGCGTCAGCTTCGTCCTCGGGAGGTGCCACGTAGTTGAACAGCACGCCGATGATGTCCCTGAACATCGGTTGCTCGAAGGCTCCCCAGACCAGATACACGGCCATCCCCCCGGGCCTCAGCGCCCGCAGGGCTTCTCTGAACGCCTTCGGATAGTCAGCGAAGTACATGGCCGCGAGGCGGGAGATCAGCCGATCAAAGGTCTCGTCGGGAAACGGAAGATTGTGAGCATCTGCCATCCGCGTGGTCACATTCGTGAGCCCGGCACGTTGGGCCCGCTCAGCGGCGATTTCGAGCAAATCCGAAGCGATATCGACCAACGTCACGTGTCCGCTTGGCCCGACCGTCTTGGCAATGGCAATACCAGGTTCGCCATGCGCGCTTCCGACGTCCAGGACATTCATCCCAGGTGCGAGCTTCGCGCGGGCGATGACAGAGTCGCGAGCGGCGCGCCCCCATTCGGATTCGTCACGGTCCCACTTGCGATAGGCCGCTGTGACCTGCGGGTTTCGCCATTCTCTCTCGACTTCTTGCTTGAACTGTTCGATTCGCTCGGTGTTACGAGTCATGCTGATCTCTTCTTGCTACTACCGCGTCGCTAAAGCCGCCAAACTGTGAGTAGGCCGACCAGCGTATTCTGGCCGACCCCGCGAGGTTCGCAGCATAATGCCAAACTGGAAGTGCGCGCATCTCCTTGGTACTGGCCTCACAAGAGGCGAAGGACTTCAACGAATCGCTGTTCTCGGCAATCGCCAACTACCTGGGTACTCCGGCTCAATGAAGCAGACGCGAAAGCGCTCGTGAGGAACGTCGCGAGTTCTCCGATGCAGGCTCGGTTTGACCGTCGTGGCGAATCGTCCGAGAATCCGACGACATGGCGTCCATCATCATCAATTACCGTCGAGAAGACAGCGCTGGCCATGCGGGTCGGCTGCACGACGCTCTCGCCGCGCGGTTTGGCGGGGAATCAGTCTTCCGGGACGTCGACGCCCTGTCGCCGGGTGTCGATTACAGTGAGGTCATCACGGAGCATATTCCCGGGTCCGCGGTGCAGCTTGTCGTCATCGGTCCGCGGTGGTTGACGGCTCGTGACCGAAAAGGCCAGCGGCGAATCGATGATCCAAACGACCTCGTGCGGACTGAAATAAGGGCCGCTCTCAGCAGTGACGTTCCGGTTGTTCCCGTCCTTGTAGAGGGCGCGACGTGCCGCCAGCTAGTGAACTGCCCGAAGACATCCGGGCGATCACAAAGCGGCAAGCCGTCGAGCTGGTCGATTCTCGGTGGGACGACGACGTGAAAGAACCCTTGGAACGTCTGGCCCTTCGGATCTCATCTACTCCGGCCGAACCGCAAGGAACGAGCCGAGGTATTCCAGCGCGCCTCCGCGAGCGCCGATGGGTTCTAAAGCGCTTAAACACATCGGTACCGCGTGCTGGCCGCAGGAGTTTCCGTGGTGGGGGCGCTGTTTGCGCGGAAGAAAGCCCAGCCAGACCGGGATCAGGTGAAATGCAGCGTGTTTGCAGCGTCTGAGGCGCGGGCCGGCGATGCCGTGTTGATCCAAGTCTTCGCCCATCTCCCAGGCGACGAGGCGCGAGTGAAGGCCGTGGCTCAGACGTTTGACCATCGTGCCTCGGGACGTGCAGCCAAACTGCTCGATCAAGAAGTCGAACGAGAAACACCCCTAACCTTCAGTCTACGCTTCCAGGAATCGGTGTGGAGGAGCCAACGCGATCACTCGTGTGGCGAGGGGAGCCAGACGCGGTGAACTTCTCGGTCACCATCCCGTCCGACCGGCGCGAAAGTAGGCTAATCGGGACCGTGCTCGTAAGCCAGAACAGCATCCCGTTCGCGCACCTGAAGTTCATCTTGGACATCGTCGCCAAGCCCGTCACAGTGCCCCTCGAGTCCTCGTCTCCCGAGCAGACCTGGAAACGCTACCAGCACGCCTTCGTCTCCTATGCCTCCGAGGATCGGGCCGAGGTCCTGAAGCGAACACAGATGCTGAAGTTGATGAAAATCGACGTCTTCCAGGATCTGCTATCGCTCGATCCCGGGGAACGCTGGGAGAAAACCCTCTACCGGAAGATCGATGAGTCCGACGTGTTCTTTCTGTTTTGGTCCACGGCGGCAAAGCAGTCGGAATGGGTGATCAAAGAGGTGCGGTATGCGATCGGGCGTCATAGGGGAGACGAAATGGCCCCGCCTGAAATCGTGCCGGTAATGATCGAAGGGCCGCCGCCGGTGGCGGCTCCCCCGGAGTTGAAGGACCTGCATTTCAACGACAGGTTTCTGTATTTGATCGCTGAAACGGCGTAGAAGGCGAACGCTATGGCGGCGCAGGATTGCACGAAGTTCCCCAACGAGGAATGCGCGAATGGGCTACAGCAGTCAAGCGTTGGCAGCGGGCTCAGAAATCCCTCCAACCCGTAGCGTCCTGCCGATCGTGTGGTTGGTGTGGGACTACCGGAGACGAACAACCCAGCTAACGCGCTAATTAGCTACTGCACCGCGAGCAGCTCGACGTCGAAGACGAGCGTCGCATTCGGCGGAATGTTGGGCGGCGAGCCCTGCGCACCGTACGCGAGATCCGGCGGAATCACGAGCCGACGCAGACCGCCGACACGCATGCCGGGCACGCCGCGGTCCCACCCCTGAATCACTCGACCGGCGCCCACGACGAACGCGAACGGTGCCCGGCCAATGGAGGTGTCGAACTGCTGCCCCTTTTGTTCGGGCTGCGTCGGCGCATAGAGCCATCCGGTGTAATTGACCGTCACCGTACGGCCGGAAACCGCTTCGGACCCGTTGCCCGCGCGGAGGTCCGTCTGCGAGAACGGTGCACCGGGCGGCGACGGCGAGGTAGGCGTGTCGTCGCCGCCGCAGCCTACTGCGATCGCGCCGAAAAGGACGAGTGTCGCCGCGTGACGAAGCATGTACATGACGTTCTCACAGTATCATCAGCGGTTGTGCGCACGAAGTGGGTTTGGCGTTGTGATTTTCGACTGGCCGGTCGCGCGTTCGTCGATGCGCCAACGTCGATTTCTCGGGTCTTCCACAACGTTGCCGGCCACCGTCGAAAGCAACGTCTTACGGCCGATACGTCGCATCGGACCTCCGCCTTCAACGTGTCGAAGGAAAGCATCGTTTGATGCAGGTTGCAGAATGTTTAGCTGCTGTCACCGTTCGATGCCGGCGGCGGCGAACATCGCGTGGCCGTCAGGACTGCCGAGGTGTCGCACAAAAGCCCTGGCAACATCGGCGTTGGGTCGGGCCGTCATCGCGGCGCCGGCATACGACGTGTAGTTCTGCACTTCGGTCGGCAGCGGGCCAACCAGCCGCAGGCCCTTGTCGAGGTAGAGTCGAATCTCGGTGAGCTGGCCGAAGCTCACCTCCTTGCCCGTGCCTTTCAGCACGTGCCCCATGGCGGCCTCACCGTCCTCATGGCGAGTGATCTTGCCTTCGACTTGCTCGTAGAGACCCATCTTCTTGAGGAGCGCCTCGAAATACACGCCGCTGGAGCCGCGAGTGAATACTAGCGATTCCGCGGCCAGAACCGAGCGCCTGAGCGCTTCGACATTCGAGATGTCCGGCATGGGCACGCCGGCACGGACGGCTACACCCATCCCTACCCGCCCGAGCGTGACGCGTTCGTTCTCAATCTTGCCGAGCTTGGCCAATTCGTCGAGTACGGCGGGCGGAGCGATCACGACGTCCCACGTCTCTCCGCCGGCGATCCGCGTGCGTATCTGCGGTGCGGGAGCAAACGCGATCTTCACGGTGTGACCCGTCCCTTTCTCAAATGCCAGGGAGGCGGGTTTCAGCCCGGGTTCGACAGCGCCGGCGCTAAGAACCGTGATTTCGGCGGCTGTCAGTCGCCTGGCCAAGCAGTGACGCTGCGAGTGCCAGGACAGCCAGGCTTTTCATCATCCGACCTGTCCTTATCATGCGATGCCTCCGCAGGCGCAGAGCGGTTCAGGTGCGACCATTCTACCGGCGCTGTTCGCGGGCGCAACAGCAATTGCCGCTAGTACGTGGAGAGTCAGACACCCGTTCGACCAGGTGAATTGGCACTGGTGCTTCGTCCTCTTGTGCGAATGATGAGCGAATCCTGCCGTCGAACCGCCCCATGCTGTCGTGCAGCCCAATCGTGGTCGCGTTCAGGCAGGTGAACGTTCGCTCTCTCTTAAGGCGTCAAGTCATCACCACCAGGCCACGAGATGATCCCGTCAGCGCGCACCGCTCCGAGTGATCGCCGGGTTGACGTAGCCGGCGGGCAGCACGTGTTCGGCGTCGATGCGGACCACGAGATAGTTCATGTCGCTCTCCACAGCGCTGAACCAGTGCGCGACGCCAGGCGGAATGACGATCACGTCGCCCGGTCCGACCCTCCGGCTCTGACCTCCGCGGATCGAGGTTCCGCCAGTACTCGGACCGACCAGCACCTTCACCGTGTTGCCGTCGGCGGGTGACGGCGTCGGTTCGAGCATCTCGCCGCCAGTGACGAGCGTTCCCGCCCCTTCGATGATGTGGTAGACCTCGGTCACCTGCGAGTGAGAGATGGCGGTTTGTTTCGCTTTCGCCGCGCGATGCAGCACGCCGACCGCGACGTTGTACGTGCCGATGTCGACGACACGGATCTGCTGATCCATGACGCCATCGGCCGGCGCGGTCTTGATTGTGGCGCGGATGTCGGCGTTGGTGATGTCGACGGCGGACCGCTGAGGGGTTCCAGACTGTGAACGCGTCACGGCCTGTCCCAACACAACCAGGATGGCGAGCATGGCAAGAAGCATTGCCCGCATTGGCCCACGTGGAGCGCGTACTAGGCGCGTGACGCTGGATTGGTGCATCTTCTTGCTCCTTCTTCTGTAGCGTGAGCAATCCAAGAGGTAAAGACGTGCGATTTCGCGAGGAGAATCACCTTCACGTACTACGGTTTCTTGGCTGGCGGGGCCTCGGGCATCGTCGTCGAGCCGATATCGTGCGCGACCTTCCATTCTCCATCCGTCTTCTTCCAGACCGTAACGAAGCGACCCCGGTCCTCACCCTCACCTCTCGGGCCAAGCGCCATGTTGTGGAATTCTCCGGTTTGGATAGCAAGGTCTCCAGACTCCGCCACACGGATCGTGTCGGTCGACCAGGTGCTGCTTGCTTTCGGATTCTCTACATAGAACTTCGTCTGGAACGCTTGATACGCGGCTGGACCAACCAACGGCTCGTTGTGCACTCGATATGCCACGCCATCACTCGCGAACACGGCAGCCTCTCCGCTCGGGTCTCGCGTCTGTACCGCTGTCAGCCATTGCGCGTCCATCTCGCGGATGGCCTTTTCTTCACTGGCTAAATCTGCCTTGGGGAGTGCGGAAGGAGCGGGTTGTACAACCAGAAACCACGAACCCGATTGTGAATATCAGCACCGTAAGCGATCGCATTCAGCACCTCCAATCGATCGAGATATCCTCCGGGTTGATGCGTGAGCGCCTACTACGCATTAGGCCGATCAGGATATCTCAGCCGACCTTGCAGTCCGCAGAATAGCGAGGACTATCTTGGCCCGTCGAGTATCTTGGCCATGTAGTACTCGTTCACGTATGTGCCCTTGACCTTCAACGACCGGATTTTCAAACCTTCGATCTCAAACCCCATCTTCTTATACAACCCTGTCCCTCTCTCGTTGTCAGTCCTCACCGTCAGCTCCAGTCGCTCGATGCCGTGACGTCTCGCCCAAATTTCTAGCGCAGTGAAGAGCCGAGTTCCGATCCGTCGGCCAGTGAAGGCCTGCAGCACACCGATGACCACATACGCCCGATGACGAATCCTCCTGACCTCACCACCAATCGCCACGAGGTAGCCGACGAGCTGCCCGGCGTGCAAGGCCACCAGAATCGTCTGGTTCTCCTTGGAGAGAATGCCTTTGATTCTGTCGCGCTGCTCCTCGACCGCCGTCACCCGTTCTCCGGCTTCGAACAGCATGAAATCCGTTTCGGCATCGATTCTGGTCAGCAGATCCAGGAACGCTTCGGCATCCCCTTCATGGATCTCCCGAATTTCTATTTCATCGCTCATCCCACACGTCCAAGCCGGCCGAGCGGGCAAGTCTAGCGCATAGCATCAGTGGTGCGTCTGTGTGCGCAGGTGGCCGCAGTTGGCGCGTGGCGGGTCGGGGCAAGTGCTGCGCCACTTCTCGAGGTGCCAGCCTGACAACTCGTCGAGTTTCAGATTACCAAGCGTAGGGCCAAACACGGCTTGCGGCTGCGCAACGATCTTTGCTATGGAGAGCGACTGAGAAGGATGCTGGTCAACGGCTGGATCGCCTTCACACGCGGGGGGTCGATGGTCCCATTCCATCCGCGCCCACCATTTCACAAATTCGTGTTTCAGCGACGACGCGGGCCGACTTGCCTAGTCGGTGATCTCGACGATCATTTCCACCTCAACGGGAATGCCGAACGGCAATTCCGCCATACCCACCGCCGATCGCGTCCCTTTGCCCACGGTGTCGCCGAACACTTCCGTCATGAGATTCGAGAAAGCGTCGTCACGACAAGAACGACACATCTCATTCGCGTGTCCTCCACGGCTGCTCTCGAGCAATTCGGCACCCTCACCGCGACCAGGTTCACCGCAATCGACAATGATGACTCGGAACCTGACAGTCAATCGGACGCCGACGACCCGGACGGACAACCCGGACATTCGCGTCGCCTGCACCCGGAGTCCTCAAGAGAGACCCACAATAGTAATCAGAGCGCTTGATGAAGCCAGACATCCAACGTGACGTGAACGTACCGCAAGGGCTCTGTGCGTCCTGCGTCCATGCACAGAGAATTGAATCGTCGAAAGGGAGCACGTTCGTACTCTGCCGCCTTTCATACACCGATCCGCGATTCCCAAAGTACCCGCGACTCCCCGTCCTCGCCTGCGAAGGATACTCACGGGAAAGGGCTGAAACAGAGAAGAAGTGACCTGGTTCGGGCAGATGCCGCCCGCCCGGCATCGCGGTTGCAAGGTCGAGCGCGGAGGTTTGTCATGGCAAAGCGTCGCGCGGCAAAACGACAACTGATAAAGACTCGCACCGTCAGGCGATACGCACAGCGAGGCGAGCGCGGAGAGTTCGGAGAAAGCGCGGATATGGGCCGCTCCACCGCAGCGGATCGCAGCAGAAGGATCAGAACGAGGACGAGGACCAGGACTACAACAACAACCAGGAGCCGGACCACGAAAGGCCGTGGCCACCGCTGACCGCACTCCCCGACTCAGCAGAATTCGGTCTCGCTGACCGCGTCGGCGACGGTCGCCGGGTCAGCGTGTGAGTCGCCGCGTGGCGCCTTGATCCACTCAGCCGCGAGCCGCGAAGTCGAGCTCAGGGCTAACTGTGCCAATCAACCACCCCCCGCGAGTTGCGCGGCAGCTATATAAAGCGGCGCGGCGTGGACCTGATCAAGGTTCACAACTTCACGCCTCGTGAGGTCTTTTTCGCCATTGCCGACGAAGCCCGTCGTCAGAATCTGCCGGTGGCGGGACACGTGCCCCTGAAAGTCACCATCCAGGAGGGCATCGACGCGGGCATGATCACGATCGAACACTTGTCCGAGGATGGCCGGGTGTGGAAGAGCCTGTTCCGGCGGCGCTGGTCGCCTTGTCTGAGCTTGCGGTAATAGGGACGCCGGCCTCGCGCATCAGCAGCGAACATCTCGCGTATGCAAACAAGTCGTTCCGCGACCTGCATGCAACGAATCAGAACTTCTTCGTCGCGAAACCCGAGATAGTACGCATTCTGAACGACCTGGCCGAGGTAGCAAAGGCGGCGACACGCGACATGGCCGCCGCAGGTGTCGGCATCCTCGCCGGTTGCGATGCCTTGATAGCCGGTTTCTGCGTCCACGACGAGATCGCAACGATGGTCAGTGCGGGCCTGCTCGACCCGACTGCGCTCGACACGTTGCTCGCGCAGACCCCCCCGCGCAGCAGCCCAGTGAACGAGCGTGGGCGGGCCGTCAAGGCCCGCCCTGCGGTTGTGAAACCGGGTCCAGTCAACGCAGCCCGTGCAGCGCGGAAGCCAGATCCGCCAGCTTGATGAACTCCGCGCGGTAACCTTCCGGATCGTTCCCGCGGAACCTGCGGGCGCGAGCCGCTGCCGCGGCGTAACTGGCGTCGCCCTTGTGCTCCGAGTGACGCAGCAGCATGCCGAATTCGGCGACAGCCGAGGCGAATGCGAGGTTCGCCGACATAGGCGCGTCCGAGTCGCGGAGGAGCTTCATCACGAGCCGGCTCGTGTCGCCATCCGGGGCCTTGTAACGCACCTTTACGCTGGCCACCTCCGACGAAGAGGCCGCCCGTGTGCGCACCAGCGGCTGCTGATACCGCAGCGGGTCCACGGAAGGCCGATCCGCTTTCGTACCGGCTGGGACGATTTCGTAAAGCGCCGTTACGGCGTGCCCTTCTCCGATTTCGCCGGCGTCTTTCTTGTCGTTGTTGAAGTCCTCGTTGCGCAGCGCCCGGTTCTCGTAGCCGATGAGCCGGTAGGCTTCCACCATGACCGGGTTGAACTCCACCTGGATCTTCACGTCCTTCGCGATGGTGGTCAGCGTGGCGCCTCCCTCGCGCACGAGCACCTTGCGTGCTTCGTGCAGCGAATCGAGGTAGGCATAGTTGCCATTGCCCTTGTCCGCCAGCTTTTCCATCGTCGAGTCCTTGAGGTTGCCGGTACCCACGCCCAGGACCGACAGAAAGACCCCGCTCTCGCGTTCTTCTTCGATGAGCCGTACGAGCTCGTCCTGGCTGGTCACGCCCACATTGAAATCACCGTCGGTGGCCAGCAGCACGCGGTTGACGCCGCCGCGGATGAAATGCCGGCGCGCCACCTGATACGCGAGCTGTATTCCTGCTGCGCCGTTCGTCGACCCGCCGGCCTCGAGCCGCGCAATGGCCTGATGGATCGCTTCCTTGCGATCGCCGGGAGTCGATGGAAGCACAAGGCCGCTCGCACCGGCGTACACGACGATTGCAATGCGATCCTGCGCACTGAGCGTGTCAACGAGCATACGCATTGCGCTGCGCACTAATGGGAGCTTGTCGGGCGGTTCCATCGAGCCAGACACATCCAGCAGAAACACCAGGTTGCGCGCCCGCGGCGCTCTATCGAGCGTCTCGCGCCCTCGTATGCCGATCAGGGCGAGACGATGTCTGGCGTTCCATGGACACGGGGCCAGCTCGGTGGTAATCGAAAACGGCTCGTCATCGGCCGGCTCCGGATAGTCGAAGCGGAAGTAGTTGATGAGCTCTTCGATGCGAACCGCATCCGCTGGAGGAAGCGCTCCATCGGTCAGGAACCGCCGGACGTTCGCGTAGGACGCCGTATCGACATCGATGGAAAACGTCGAGAGGGGCTCCTTGGCAACTCGCCGCAGGCCGCTCTCCTCGATCTGGTCGTACGCCTCGTTATTGAAGCGCGGCGATGGGTGGTCATAGCTATCGTATCTGCGCGCTGACTGGGGGGCGGCAACCGCACCCGCTGCGACAGCGACGGGCGTCCCGCCCGGCAAGGAGTTCGTGACGACTGAACGCGGCTGCTCCGCCGAAACCGTGATCGTTTCCTGGAGTGAACCGACTTCCATGTTCAGCGTTAAACGCAGCGTCCGATCGGCAGGCACGGAGACCTCGTGTATCAGCTCGCGGAATCCCGGAAGCATCGCGCGCATGGTGTACGTTCCGGGAAGCAGGTTGTCGAACGAGAACTCGCCTCGCTCGTTGGTGACGGCAGTGCGGCTTTCAGTGCCGGACAGCGTGACGGTGACGCCCGGAAGGACCGCACCGGCGGTATCGGTGATAACGCCCACGATCCGGCCGCGATCGACCTGGGCGCTCGTGACGGTGACAAGGACACAGACCACGGCAGCAACAACGCTCATGCGCAGGCGCATGGCTACACCTCCAGAGAGTGGTGATTTGTTGCCGATCCGCGGATCGGGTCTTACTCGGCCAGCACGTGAGGCAAGGCTTGTACCTCAGCGATGCCCTGATTATGTTGGACACCAGAAGCGCGGTTTTGGCCGGGTACGCGCCGGGACCACCGGCGGAATGGATCGGAACCAGCGATTTGGAGCGGCGTGGCGCGGCGTCAAGCCCGCCTGCGCGCTACGGCACGAAATAGTCAGGCCAGCAGGTCTCGGGCACTCTCGCGAACATGTCGTTTCCGAAATCGAAGCGTCCTCCCGCGAAGGAGGCATCGTCGATTGCAATCCCCGCTACCCCGCCGCGGCCGCCTGGCGCAGCCCGCGCCCGCATCGCGCGTGGATCGAGAATTTCGTCTATTCGATCGCGAGCATCCTCCAGGTGGAGGCGGGAGGCGCGATCGGCAGTGGCGGCGACGGCCGCCGCGATCTGCGCGCGGAGTGTCCTGAGCTCACCGCGCAGGAGCCCTCGCACGGCGGGATCCGGCACCGCACCGCCGTTCAGCCGGTTGTCGAACGTGTCGAGATAAACGGTCTGCACGTTGCGCCGGAACGGGTCGGTCGGCTGTGCAGGCGTCACCAGATCGCTCCAGATACCCCGGCGCAAGTCCGTCAGGAACTGCACGGGGGCGTACGCTGCCGGCCCATCGAGCGCCGACTGTTCGATCAGCCGCTCGAGGCGCGCCGTCTGCAACAACGAGTTCATCACCGCATACTGCGCGCTGCGAACGCGGTTCAGCGCACCTGCAGGCTCCATGCGCCGGAGCAGCTCAGGCCTGATCAGGAATCGCGGCGTGGTGAACGCATTCGCAAGCAGAAACTGCAGTGCCGCCGCCTGTCGCGCCCGTGGGACAGGCGTGAACCGCACACCGTCCTGACCCACATGTCGCTGCTGCGACAGAAAGCCCCCCACGAGTGACGACACGTGATTCATCTCGAGCGTCCACTGGCCAACGAGACGCCCATATACCTCGGTGAGCTCTTCATATGGTTCCCCGGTCTGCGTCGTCGTCGCAGACAGAAGCATGTCGGCCACACGCTGCAGGTTCTTCAGGCCAAGCGTCGTCGCCTGTATCGCGTCTGCGTCGCCCACGGCCTCGGTCTGGTTGAATGGATCGCTGCCTCCGGCCTGCGCCGTCGAGAACCGGAACCAGGGTGTCTTGTCCTGCTCGCGAGCCCATGCGTCCAGCGTGGACCGCTCTTCGTCCGGGGTGCGCGCACTCGGGATCGGCTTGTAGCCCCACATCGTCGCCCACGTGTCGTACGGACCTATTTTCGGAATCAGGTCGGCCGGCTCGAGGCCGTCCTCGGGCTGCGCCACGTAGTTGAAGCGGGAATAATCCATCAACGTCGGCGTGTGGCTGTTCCGTCGTACCCACTGCTTGTCGCGCACCTGCTCCACCGAGTACATCGCACTCGCCTTCATGTTGTGCTGGAAGCCGAGCGTGTGGCCGACCTCGTGGGCGACGACGTAGCGAATCAGCTCGCCCATGAGATCGTCCGGCAGCGGAAGGCGCCGAGCGCGCGGATCGAGCGGGCCCACCTGCACGAAAGTACCAGTCCTTCAACAGTGTCTGCACGTTGTGAAAGAACTGAATGTCGGCTTCGAGAATCTCGCCCGTGCGCGGGTCGTGGATGTTGGGGCCAAACGCGTTCTGGATCGTTGACGGCAGCCACCGAATCACCGAGTAGCGCGCATCTTCGGGGCTCCAGTCCGGATCGTCGGCCGGAGCATCCCGCGCGATGATCGCGTTGCGGAACCCTGCCCGCTCGAACGCCGGCTGCCAGTCCTCGACGCCCTTTTTCACGTACGGCACCCACATCGCCGGCGTCGCCGGATCGACGTAGTACACGATCGGCTTGACGGGCTCCGAAATCTCTGCGCTCGGATCTCGCTTCTCGAGGCGATAGCGAGTGATGTAGGTTCGCTCGGTCGCCTTGTGCTCCGGCCGCCCGTAGTCGTACATGCTGCGGGTGAAGTAGCCGACGCGCTCGTCGAACAGACGCGGCATCATGGGCCGCTCGGGCAGCTTCACCATGCTGTACGACATCACGACGGTCGCGCTGTTGCCGCGCATCACGGGACCGGTCGGTGCCGGGCCCCCCGCTCGCCCTCCCGCGTCAACCGGCGCGGTATAGGTCTGCATCACCTCGACGTTGATGTTCTCGGGAAACGACACGACCTTCTCGAGAAGCGTCCGGTTTTGATCGAATCCACGGGCACCGATACGCCCACGGACCGATAGCTCCGGAACTTCGGTGAGAAACAGCGGCGTCACCTCGACCACCGGATCGCCGGCTGCGTTGAACGCCGCCACGTTGAACACGCGCACGATCGCAGGGTTGGTGGCATCGCCAACAGCGCGTGCGATCGGGGCCGAGGGATCGGCCACGAGGCTGTAGTCGACGAGGCGGAGGAGCACGCGATTCCCAAGCAGCTCCCAGCGCACGACGCGATTGCCCGCGGCTTCCCCACCAAGCCCGGTGCCCGCCGTCGTCCGCTTCATCTGGCTGACCCAGAGGAAATCCTTGCCCAGCTCTGCCTTCGGTATCTCGTAGTACAGCTGTTCGCGCAGGCGATGCACCTTGAATATCCCGTCGTCGCTGCGCGCGTCGCTCGTGATCACCTGGTCGTAAGGCCGCGGCTGCGGCGGACCGTCTCCTGCCCCGCGCCCTCCGCGACCGCCTGCCGGCGCGTCGTTACCGTTCGGAGGTTCCTGCGGCTCCTGTGGCTCCTGCGCTCCAGCCCAGATAGGGTCGCCCGGGGTGACGACACCCTGGGAGGTTCGCTGTGCCAGAACGGCGGGACCCGACGCGACGGCGACGATGAAAACGAATGCGAGCAATGAGCAGGAGAAATGCGCCTCTCGGTGTCATGGAAGACTCCTCTGAGGATCTCAATAGAACAGGTGAACTCGCTGGATTATATGCCTGTGGTCGGACACCCGCCCGTAGCGCGCAGGCTTCAGCGTGCGCGATCCCGCGATCCGACCGCCGGTTAGCCGAGCGGCTGCAGAAAACGCATGATCGCGTCGATCATTTCGTCACCCGCGAACAACTCGTAATCGTTGTGATCGGCTTCCGGAATCAGGAGGAACGTCTTGGGACTGGTCGCCGCCTCATACACGCGACGACTACTCTCGACCGGCACGATTCCGTCACGCCCGCCTGCGATGACGAGCATCGGCGCTCGACTCTGCGGAATCTGCTCGATTGGCGCGAACCGGTCCCGAAGGAGAAAACGTACCGGTAAGAACGGATAGTGGTGCTGCCCCACGTCGCTCATCGACGTAAACGGCGAGCGCAACACCAGCGCCGCCGGCGGATGTTCGACGGCAAGGTCGACCGCCACTGCCGTTCCGAGCGACTCGCCGAAATACACCAGCCGCGACGAATCGACGTCCGGGCGCTCGACCAGGAATGCCCGAGCGGCCCGACTGTCTGCAGCGAGTCCCTTCTGTGATGGAGTCCCGGGATTGCCTCCATAGCCGCGGTAATCGACGAGCAGCACCTGCAGCCCGTGCCGATGCAGCGCTTCGGCCAGGGGAACGCGATGCGCTCGATTCCCTGCGTTTCCGTTGAAGACGATAACGGTCATGCGAAGCAATGGTTCCTGTACCGCGAAGAACCAGCCATTCAGTCGGAGCCCGTCGACAGTCTCGAAGCTCACGGGCTCGATGTCCGTTCGACCGATTGCGTCTGTGGTGGGCACGTCGGCCGTCGGGAAGTAAATCAACCGCCGCTGCAGGGTCCATATCAGCGCGAGTACGGACACAACGACGATGACGACAGAAACGGCCGCAGTCATCATGAGACGGCTCATCGAAGGCCGGCGGCCGTAAGGGCCCGCCCTACTTGAGACCGAGTTGCTGCTTCACCTTCGGCCAATCCCGTTTGAGCGCGATGAAGGCGGCGCCGTCGCGACATTGCAGAAACGGGTTGGTCGCGCGTTCAAGGCCAATCGTGGAGCTCGGGCGCGCCCCGTAATCGTGTCCCGGCCACACCGTAGCTTCGTCAGGATACCGGTCAAGCAGCCGGCGGAGGCTGGCCCACTCAGTACGCGCGTCGTCATCGTTGGCAGTGCCACCCACCTTTCCGACGAACAGCAGATCGCCGGTAATCAACAGACGCCAAGACGGTTCGTAGATCACCAGATGGTCGGCGCAATGACCGGGCACGTGAAGAAACTGAAGCCGCAGACCGCCCACCGCCAGTTCCTGCTCGTCGTGAAGTTCAAAGTCGGGTCGGACCAGCTGGGAGTCTGCGAACGCAGCCACCGGCGCCGAGGTGAGTTCTGACGCTTTGGCATTGCCGTTCGTATGGTCAGGATGGCCGTGTGTGTTGATGACGTGCGTCACGTCCAGTGCCTGATCTCTGGCGCGCTCAACGAACCCTTCTGGCGAGTACGACGGGTCAATCAGCACCGCCTGCTTCGCGTCCCTGTCTCCGAGCAGGTAACCGAAGTTGCGGTCGCCCCCTGCGCGGATTTGCTCGAAGACGAGCTGCATCGCTACTCGCGCCACCACTTCGCGTCGATGACGTCGTCGGTGGGCGACATCGGTGAATACGGCCGGCCTTCCGCAATGGCCCCACGGTGAAAGTCAACCGGTGCCTCAGGACACAATCTCAGAAATGCGGCAAGCGCGATGAGGCTCAGCGTCAGGTCGTCCAGTTGTCCGGCCAGCGGAAACACGTCCGGAATGACGTCGAGCGGCGACACGAGATAGAGAGCCGCCATCACCGGCACTACTTTGACGAACAGGGGCACGCGCGGCTCACGCAGGAGCCGGCCTGTGAGCCGCACCTGTGAGAACAGCATCCGGAGGAGCCGCGGCCGCCACAACCAGGACATCACTCGAACAGCCATGCTTGCATTTTGTGGGCACAGAGGAGACTCGTCAACGGCCCGTCACCTATCGCCAGCGGGTCGATATTCCAACGTGGCTCACACAAAAAGGGCAGCCTGTGAAGGCTGCCCTTTTTTGCCTCGCAGCGTTTGGCGACTGCGCGCCTGCTACGAGGTCTTCTTGAGCTGAGCGACCAGCGCTTCCAGAATCCTGATGTACTCAGTATCGCTTGTCTGGAACGCCTTGGTGTACTCCTGCTCGGAAATTTTCGCTCTGCGCCAGTCGCCGTCGAAGGAATAGGTCTTCCCGCCCAGGTCCGCCGTATCGAACTGATTCTCTCTGCGTCTGGCGAACAGTCCGTTCGCGCCCAGATCCGCAATCAGCACCTTGGAAGCAGGCACCGATGCGCTGTTCAGATCGATGTAGACGTCCCGGTAGTTCTTCTGTGCGAGCTGCACATCCATTCGCTCCGGAACGATATAACGTGCCTTTACGACGAGCAGTTGGGTGCCCGCGAAGTATAACGCTCCGGCGTACTCGTCCTTATCGAGTTTCGCCGCCGCGCTGTCGAGTTTCATCGAGTCGAGAAGCCTGACCAGCTCACTCGCGAGCTGCGCCGATCTGGATTCCTGAGCGATCGTCGACGCCGGAGCCAACAGGAGAGACGCGACGATGAAGAAACGCACGCCACGCCCGAAGTCTGTCATGGGTGCACCCCCGGGACGCCACCGCGCGGGAGTACGCGGCGGACCTGCCTTTTGTACGGCCGACTTGTATCACCGGATGCGTCAGCCGTCAACGGATGGGTAAGGAATGCAGCTGTGCGGATTACCCGATGAACAGAGGATCTTCCTCGCTGGCTGGCCGATCGTCTTTCCGCGGCCCCCGGAAGATCGCCAGAATGGCCCTGAACACGGAGGTGGCGCGAGCGGCATCTGCTGTCAGCGCCTGCAAGCTGGCGACAACGGGCCGGATTTCGTGTTCCAGACTGTCCGCGAAGCGATCGAGGCGACGGGCCATCCGCGCCACGACGACAATGGCAGCAACCTGAATGGCCGCCATGACCAGAACGGCCACCGCAATAATCCCGAGAAAGACTTCGCTCACGACACAGCGCCTCTAAAAGATGCTCACCCGAACATTGAGAAACTTCCGGGGATCCGCGCGGATGTCGCGCACCAGTTGCCGCAGTTCGCCGACGGCGCCATTCATGTTCTCATACAACTCCCGATCGCGCAGAAGCCTCCCCGCTGTCCCCTCCCCTTGCTGCAGACCGGCCATCACCTTGTCGAGACGGTCCGACATCGAGTTCAGGCGGTCGTAGAGCGCACGGTCGTTGACGAGTCTGCCCGCGGTTCCCTCGCCGCGATTGATGCGGCCGGTAATCTCGTTGAGATTCGACGTCGTCGACGACAGCGATCGCGCCACGGTGTCGTCGGTGAGGAACTTGCCCAGAGTGCCTTCACCCGCGCGAATACGCGCGCTGATCGCCTCGAAATTCTGCAGAGACGTTTCCAGTGCCCGCGCAGCTGTCGGATCGTTGACCAGTCGGCCGAGCGTGCCGCGTCCACCGTTCACGTTCTGGACGACGTCCTCTGCGGCTGTGACGAGCGTGTTCATTTCGCGGTAAAGCGTGTCATCCGAGAACAGACGCCCAATGGTGCCTCGCCCGCTGCGGATGTCCTGCAGGATGAGGGTCAGCTCCTGAATGCCCTCGGTCGCCTTCGTCGTCACCTCCGCCAAAGAACCCGCGGCAGGACCCGACGGCACATAACCCCATTCAGGAACCGGCGAGCCGGATCTGGAGGCCGTAATGTCAACCGCCGATTCCCCGAGCAGCGATACGGAACCGAGCGACGCTCGCGAGTCTGTCGTCACCTGTTGTTGATAGTTGCGGTTGATCTCCATGACGACCTCGACCTGATTGCCTGCGAGGTCGACCTGACTGACCGAGCCGACTTCAACGCCGGCAAGGCGCACGGGCGCACCCGGCTTCAGGCCGGCCGCATTTGGAAACAGCGTCTTGACCGAATAACGCTGCCAGAAGAATCCCCCTTCACCACTGAGCAGGAAGATCAGGGTCGTTGCCATGATCATGGCAAAGGCGGTGACGATCCCGATCTTCAACTCAGCCCATCCGAGCGAACGCGTGCGCGGCATTCGAGTCCTTTCTATGACAGGAAGCTTCTCAGATATGAATCCGATGCGACACGAAGTTCCGCTGCGTGGCCTTCAAACGCGATCCGCCCGTCCTTCAGCATGATGAACTCCGCCTCCTCACACTTGTATTCGTCTGCCGGGCGCATCAGGATCAGGCCGTCGTCGCGGCGAACAGCTTCGTGAGTGGCGACGTAGAACGCATCGCGCAGCTGATGGGTGACGAGTATCGAGCTCACGTTCTCGAGATCGCGCAGCTTGATGATTTCGTCGTCCACGGTAATAGCTGTGATCGGATCAATACCCGTCGTCGGCTCGTCGTAGAGCAGCAGACGGGGCTTGGCGGCCATGGCGCGAGCAATCGCGACACGCCGTCGCTGTCCGCCTGAGAGCTCCGACGGCATGCGGTCGATGTACTCCCCGAGCCCGATGAACCCGAGAACCTCCTCGACGCGGTTCCGGACCTCGTCTGCGGGCATCTGAGTCTCCTCGTACAGTTTGTATCCGACATTTCCCGCCACAGTCAGCGAATCGAACAGCGCGCCTTCCTGGAACACCATCCCCAAATCTGCTCGGACGGCCATCAACTCGGCTTCTGACATCCTGTCGATGCGGCGGCCATTTACATAGATCACGCCGCTGTCGGGCGTGAGCAACCCCAGGATCAGCTTGAGAGTTGTGGATTTCCCCGAGCCGCTGGCGCCCAGGATGATTTTGGTATGGCCGGCCAGCAGGGTGAAGCTGATGTTTCGGAGCACCACCGCGTCGTCGAAGGCAAGCGACACGTCGTCGAACACGACAATCGGCGCATCCGGCTCTATTGCGCCAGTCGGGCTGGCGTACGGCTCAGTCGCAGACGTCATTGATTGAGCAACGTGATCAACAGACGGGTGATGAAAAAGTCCACAGCAATCACCGCCACCGACGATGCCACGACGGCATTGGTAGTGGCGCGACCGACACCCTGCGTTCCGCCGTGGGTACGAAGACCTACGTGACAACCGATCGTCACGATGACGAACCCGAGACAGAACGGCTTGATCAATCCCATCCACGCATCTGCGGGGTACAGGCCGTCCACGACCGACGTCCAGTAAAGGCTCGACGCCACTCTCAATTGAAACACGGCTATCAGCCATCCGCCGATGATGCCCACGGTATTGGCAACCACCGTGAGCACCGGAGCCATGAACACCCCTGCGAGGACGCGGGGAACGACGAGCTTCCGCACCGGGTCGGTTCCAAGCGCGCGCAAAGCATTGATTTGATCGGTCACCACCATGGAGCCGAGCTCGGCGGCTATCCCCGAACCAACCCGCCCGGCCAGCATGAGTCCGGTGAGCACCGGACCCAGCTCTTTGATCATGGACGCGCTGACCAGGCGCCCTACAAACGGCCGGGCGCCGAACTGGTCGAGCGTAATTCCGGTCTGCAGCGCCAGCACGGCGCCCGTAAAGAACCCCGTGAGGAGCACGACGGTGAGCGACCCGATGCCTATCTGCTCGAACTGTTCGACGATGTCGCGAAAGTAGAAGGGACGGCTAACTGCCCCTCGAAATGTCGCCACCTGCAAGCGGACGTACTCCTGCAGCTCGAGGAGCGCAGATTTCAGCGTGTTGTCGATGAACGTCAGCACTCGGCTACCGGCCGGCCGAGAGGCCGGTCAGACCGAGCTCACGGCTCCGCAGTGTTTTGACGCGATCGCGAAGCGTCGCGGCCCTTTCGAAGTCCAAATTCGCTGCTGCGGCCTTCATGTCGCTCTCGAGACGCGCGATCTCCGCGTCGAGGTCGGCCTGGGTCCGGAAGACTTCGCGCTCCTCGCGCAACACGGGCGCGGTCAGGTAGTCCCGCTCGTACACGCTCGACAACACGTCGTCGATTTCGCGAACGACCGACTCGGGCGTGATGCCGTGCTCGGTGTTGTACGACGCCTGCAACGCTCGGCGGCGCTCCGTTTCCGCAATGGCCGACTTCATGGACGCCGTCATCGTATCGGCGTACATGATGACCTGTCCGTGGATGTTTCGCGCCGCTCGACCCGAGGTCTGGATCAACGAGCCGCCGGATCGCAGGAAGCCTTCCTTGTCGGCATCCAGAATCGCTACCAAGGACACCTCGGGGAGATCGAGGCCCTCCCGGAGCAGGTTGATACCGACCAGCACGTCGAAGGCGCCGCGGCGCAGGTCCCTGAGAATCTCAACGCGTTCGAGCGTGTCGATGTCGGAGTGCAGATAGCGAACCTTGACGCCCAGCTCCTGATAGTACGAAGTCAGGTCCTCCGCCATACGCTTGGTCAGCGTCGTGACGAGCACTCTCTCCCGGCGTTCGACACGCCCTCGGATCTCGTTGAGCAGATCGTCGACCTGTCGCCGGACAGGCCGTACCTCGATCGGTGGATCCATAAGGCCGGTCGGCCTGATCACCTGCTCGACCACGACGCCACCGGATTTCGACAGTTCGTACGGGCCCGGCGTTGCCGATACGAAGACGAACTGTCGCGCTCGCGCTTCCCATTCTTCAAAGCTGAGTGGCCGGTTGTCGAGCGCCGACGGCAACCGAAAGCCGTACGCGACCAGTACTTCCTTCCGCGATCGGTCGCCGTGATACATCCCGCGAACCTGCGGAACCGTCTGGTGACTCTCGTCCACGATTACGAGCGCATCCCCGGGAAGATAATCGAGGAGCGTGGGAGGTGGCTCGCCTGGAGCTCGGCCCGTAAGGTGGCGCGCGTAGTTCTCGATCCCATGGCAGTAACCAATCTCGCGGATCATTTCGAGGTCGAACATCGTCCGCTGGTGGAGGCGCTGCGCCTCGAGCAGCTTTCCTTCCGATTCGAGCTGGCCGCGGTACTGCTCGAGTTCCTGCTTGATCGACTCGATGGCGCGCTTGGTGCGCTCACGTGACGTGACGAAGTGCGATTTCGGATAGACGGCCACCTTGTCGACTCGGCGCACCACTTTGCCGGTGAGCGCATCGAACCAGGTCAGCTCGTCTACTTCGTCGCCGAACAGGCCAATCCTGAGTGCATGCTCCTCGTACGAGGGCACCACCTCGACGATGTCGCCGCGGACGCGGAACGCGCCGCGCCCGAATTCAGTGTCGTTGCGCTCGTACTGAATCTCAACCAGCTTGCGCAAGATCTGGTCGCGGTCGATTCGCTGCCCCAGCTCGAGCGGAAGCAGCATTCCGTAATATGCCTCCGGCGATCCAAGGCCGTAGATGCACGACACGCTTGCCACGATGATGACGTCGCGCCGTTCGAAGAGCGAACGGGTCGCTGACAGCCGCATGCGATCGATCTCGTCGTTGATCGTCGCCTCCTTCTCGATGTACGAGTCGGTGGCCGGCACATAGGCCTCAGGCTGGTAGTAGTCGTAGTAGCTGACGAAATACTCGACCGCGTTGTTCGGAAAGAACCGCTTGAACTCCTGGTAGAGCTGCGCGGCGAGCGTCTTGTTGTGCGCCATCACGAGCGTCGGACGATTCACGGCGGCCACCACTTGCGCCATCGTGAATGTCTTCCCCGAGCCGGTGACGCCCAGCAGGACCTGGTGCGAATCGCCTCGGTTGAGGCCCTCGACGAGCTCAGGAATGGCGCGGACCTGGTCGCCGCGCACTTCGAAATCGCTGACCAGGGTGAATCGATCGTGAACGGGCACAGCCATTTGTGAGTGGTGATTCGTGATTGGTGATTGACGGCCAAACTGACGCCCAATCACCAATCACAAATCACTAATCATAAATCGACTTATTGTCCGTCCTTGTAAAGCGCGAAATAGCCCCGGCGCGACTGAATGCGCGCGCCCTTCAAATCCGGACGAGCAACCCTCAGCTCCACCTTGCGCCACTTGCCGTCCTGCGCGGTGTTGCTGGAGGTATACCCAAGCGTGTACTGATTGCGGATCTGCGCGACGATCTTGTCGTAGGCCGCTTCCACGTCTTTCATCGCCGTCGGGAAGAATGCCTGCCCGCCGGTCGTTTCGGCGATTTCGGCAAGCCGCTGCCGCTGCATCAGCCGCGAGCTGCTCGGCTGGTGCTCGAGGAACCCGACGACGTGAATCGTTACATCGGACGCACGCACGAGCGTCATCACGTCGGAGAACCCGAGGGTGCTGCGAGTATCGCCGCCGTCGGTATAGATCACGAGGATCGAGCGTCCCTCGTTGTCGGCGGCGCCGTCCAGGAAGACACCGAGCGCGTCGTACATAGCCGTCCACCCGCTCGGCTGCCGCGCGCGGATGCGCTCGACCATGCGGGCAAAGTCGCGCTGGCCGTACTTGGCCACACGGACCTCGGTGTCGAAATCGACCAGCGTCATGTCCTCGGCATCGGTCAGCGTATTGAGGAACCTGACGGCCGCCGATCGCGACAGCTTGATGTCTTCACCCATGCTGCCGCTCGTATCGAACAACAGTCCCACGTGCAGCGGCGGCGCCGCTGTCGCCTCGTCGCCGCGCGCAAAATACGTAATCGACTGCTTCCGGCCGTCCTCGACGATTTCGAAGTCGTCTTGTGTGAGGTCGCCGATGTAGTTGCCGCGCCGGTCCGTTACGGTCACGCCCATGGTGACCAGGTCGAGGCGCGCCCTGAATATCGGCTGTTGCACGCCGGCTCCGGGCGCTTCAATGTCGGCCGAGGCTGCACGTATCTCGGCGTTTCGAGCTGCCCCTCGGTCGTCCCGCGCATGCCCACCAGCCATGGGCTCGAGCCGCGAAACCCCGTGGAGTCCAGCGACCGCCGCCAGGAGTATCGTGGTTGCCGCCAGGGTTTTCTTCAGCATTGTGTGCTGCTGTGCTCCAATCCTACACCCGATAATCCGGGCGAGAAGCCGGGCGTATAATGAACGTTTCGGGCCCATGGTGAAGGTTTCTCCCACGGCGGCTCCAGTCAATCCATGAGGTGCTTGGCCGTCTGCCAGACCGATCTGGTCATCAGGATGCTCGACGAGATCCTGCTGCCCAGTTTCGAAGTCGAGTTCCTCGTCGAAAGCAAATCCCTCGCCCGCCGTCTCCATGAAGCCGGGCTGAACGTCACCGCCGCCGACCCGCGGCGCACAGATACCTACCTGAAAGCGGATCTCACCCCTGGTACCTGCGTCATCATCGAGGACACCGGACGACGCAGTCTCAAGAGGATTATCGAGGCCGTCCGCGACGCTGGAGGCACGCTCATCTACGTGCTCGGCGTCGGTATTTCGGACTTCAGGAAGCGTGAAGAGGAGCTCAAATCGCAGTTCCCGGAGCTGAATTACCTCGCTCTGTCGGAACTCTTCGGCGGCCCGCTGCTCACCGAGTTCAGCCGTTCGCTGACGCGATTGAAGGTTCAGCAGTATCAGCGTTTCTTCGCGGATGCGGACCGTGTCCTGGTGCTCCTGCACAACGAACCGGATCCTGATGCGCTCGCGAGCGGTCTCGCGCTGCGTAACGTCCTGCGGCGCACGCGCCAGACCTGTATCATCGCGGCGCTGGAAGGCGTGACCCGCCCTGAAAACGTGCGCATGGTCAACCTGCTCGACCTGCACGTGGAGCCGATCACGCCGGCGCAGGCCGGCGAGTACGAGCGGATCGCGATGGTCGACGTGCAGCCGCATTACTTCGGAGGGCTCATCGACAGGGTCGATCTGGTGATCGATCACCATCCGGAACAGCCGGGCTATACCGCGGTCTTCAAGGACATCCGTCCGGACTACGGCTCGACGTCGACCATCCTGACCGAGCACCTGCGGGCGGTGGACGCGAACATTTCGGAGCGCACTGCGACTGCACTTCTGTACGCGATCAAGTCGGACACGCTGTTTTTCAACCGGCAGGCCAACCGCGTCGACATCGAAGCGTTCTCCTACCTGTACCCACTCGCCGACGCCGCGTTGATCCGCAAGATGGAAGGCGCCGAAATCACGATGGAACGTCTCGAGTACGTCGTGAAGGCGAAACAGTATGGCCGATTGGCTGAACAGGTGTTCTGCGCGTTTCTCGGCACGACACCCAGGGAGGACTTCATCCCATACGTTGCGGACTTCTATCTGCAGCTCGAAAACGTCAAATGGACGATCGTCGCCGGCATCGTCAACGATTCGTTGATCATGTCGGTCAGGAATCTCGGATATTCACGCAACGCCGGGGAGTTCGTGCGGAAGTACTTCGCCGATATCGGCAGCGCCGGCGGACATCGGGCCATGGCCAAGGCAGTCGTGCCGCTTCACGCATTCCGCGAAAAGTTCGGCAACCTGCCCGCCGATGCCTTTACCGAGCGCGTGCTGAACATGGCGCTGGAGTTCCTGCACGAGCACCAGTCGCACGAGAAACGACTGGTCAAAGCCTGATCGCGTGCGGGCCCTTCGCCAGAGGCTACGGACCGCCGTAGCTTCAGCGGGAGGCGGTCTGGAACCGCCCAGTCAAACGGAGAACGGCGACGTGAAAAACGCACAAGCCAGCCCGATTGAGCTCGAAACGGAAAAGGTGGCGTTCCTGCAGCAGATGGCAGAGGCGTACGGCCTGCCGGACATCGGCAAGGCCGTGCGCTGTCTCGTGAACTATGCGCGGGAAAATCCCGACAAACAGGAAGCGATCTTCAACGAGGTTCGCTGCCTGGACTGCTGATCAAGTCACTACTCCTTACTGGGATCATCCGCGGGGTTGACGTAATTCAGCACAAACGGCCCCATGCCGTGCACCTGGACGGTCGCCGGGGTCTTTGCCATGAAAAAGTGGTGCATCTCAGCGGGGATGGTGCCGAAGCCTCCAGCCGGGAGGTCCCGCATCGCGGCCTCGTCAAAGGTATCGCCCATTCCAAGGGCCACCGTCCCCAACAATACGGTCACGTTCTCGGCAGTCGGGTGCCAGTGTGGGGGAATCCGGTAACCGGCCGGCACCCGCAGACGGAGCACAAAGGGTTGAGCCTGAGATGGGTCGCCGGCAACCACTGCGAAATGCGCGCCTGGCGGCAGGCTCGGTGGGGGGGCGGCCCACTTGACCGCCGACGGTGCCACCATCGCGTGCTCCGTGTGAGGAACATGTGGCGGTGCATCGGGATTGAAGATGTCATCGGTCACCTTCCACGAGCCGTCCGGCTGTTTCTTCCACACGGCGACGTACTTGCCCTTCTCGGTCCCTCCGGCCATCGTCGCCTCGTACGAGCCGCTCGTGTATGCGATATCGCCGCTCTTCGCCACGTCCGCCTTGTCAGGCGTCCAGGTGAGCGAGAATCCAGGCGCTCTGCTCATTTCCTCAAACTTGGACCGAATAGTGGCTGTCCCCCTGGCTGCCGGCTCTCCCGGCGCGTACACCGTGGCATCGTGCGCCATGTAGGACATGAACTTGTCGGGGTCCTTCGTGCTTTGGGCCCACTCGCGATCGCGCGCAAGCAGGGCGTTGCGCTCCTGCTCCAGGTTCACCGAACGTGCGCACCCAGCGACGCCCAACGCCAGCATCAACACGCATATATGTCGACGCATGTGCCTTCCTCCTTACGACTTCCCGCGTACTCTGCCGTGACGCTACAGTCCACCTGAGTAAACGACTCCCGGCCTCTGCACGCAGCTCCAGAATCCCTCCTCGCAACTCTGATTCCCAACCCACACGTGGCGATAGCACCATCGACGTGAGCGTCCGAAGAGTTACACCGCCTCGAGCCCAGCTGTGACGTCGGCGAGGATGTCCTCGACGGCTTCGCAACCGACGCTGAACCGGATGAGGCCTTCGCTGACGGCGTCGCCTCCCCAGCGGGCACGCCGCTCCGCCATGGAGTGAACGCCTCCGAAACTGGTCGCCTCACGGATGAGCGTCAAGCCGTTCAGGAAGGCTTCGGCGCGGGCGCGAGTGGCGAGATCGAAGCTCACCACCGACCCGAATCTCTTCATCTGGCGTGCGGCGACTTCATGTCCCGGATGGTTCGGAAGCCCCGGATAGTGCACCGCGGCCACATCGGATCGCGATGCGAGGAAAGTGGCCAGGCACTCAGCGGACGCGCACTGCCGCGCGAGTCGTAATGGCAGCGTGGGCAGCGACCGGTGTGCCAGCCAGACCTCCATCGGACCCGGGATCGCGCCGTGGTGGGTCCGCCACGTTCGCAGCGCTTCTGCGAGTGACGCGTCACGGGTTGCGACATGTCCGAGGATCAGATCGCTGTGCCCCGTCAGCGCTTTTGTATCGGACGCCATCACGAACGTGGCTCCCAAATCGAGCGGCTGCTGCAGGTAGGCTGTGGCCGTCGTGTTGTCCACCGCGACCATCACACCGCGCGATTGCGCGGCCGCGACGAGCCCACGAATATCGCACACGTCGAGCATCGGGTTCGACGGGGTCTCGATGCACAGCAGCCTGGCGCCATCGAGCGCGGCCACCTGCGCGTTGCCTCTCGTGGGCGCTAACCGCACCTGGACCGCAATCGACTCCAGCCAGTCTGATGCGACCCGGCGAATGGCGTAGTACCGAGTCGGCCGGCAGGACGACCACGTCGCCGGGTTTAAGAGCGACTCCGAATACCGCATTGACGGCGGCCATACCCGAGCCGAATGCCACCGTCTGGCCGCCGCCTTCGAGAATCGCGAGCGCCTCTTCCCACACGGTCCATGTTGGATTGTGGAAGCGGCCGTAGCTGAACGCATGCTGGGACGGATCGCCGGGCGTGGTGTAGGTGGACGCGAACTGCGGGCCCGTGAGAAACGCGCCGGGCTCCGACTTCTTGCGGTAGCCCGCATGCACGATTTCGGTGTCTCGCTGCATGCCGCGTCCTATCCCCGCACGTCGATCTCAACCGGACCGTGCGCCATCTGCTCGCCGCTGGCGCCTACGACCGGTTCGATGAACTGGCGATATGCGTCTTCATAGCCCCGATTCATCAGCTCGGACAGGTCGGTCCAGCGATCGGACGCTTCGTCATACGCGCCGGACAGATCGAATGGCCCGATCGCATTGTGAGCGGGGCTGATCACGTGGACCGAATCGAACCGCAACGACGCTGTCAGACGCGCGTCGCGCAAAGAGGCAGACTCGGCGGCCGCCAGGAACTCGCCCAGCCGATGCCGCGGCTCGAGTCTGGCGGCTGCCAGCCGATGTGGTACGTGAGGAGCGGCGACCGCGGTGACCAGAATCGCCTGCGTAACCTGTACGTCGGCGAGCTCGTCGAGCAGGCGCGTGCATGCTCCGGGACGATCGCACAGACGGTGCGTTTCGCCGCGCCAGTACGTGTCCACGCCAAATGTGACCAGGTGCGGGTCGCACGCGACAGGCGGAGTCAGCGCCGCCGCGATGACGTCGACGGCATGGTCGCGCCCGGTACCCGCGAGGTCGATGATTTCCGATTGCCGTTCCTCACCGGCCCGCGGCGCCACGAACTCGCGGCGAAACGGCTCGCGCAGGAGCGCCGCGACGACGTCGCGGCGAGAGTCGAGATCGGTGGCAACGATCATCAGCTCACGAAATCCAGGCTGGCCTACGCTCTCCGCCAACACCTCCGCATAACGGCGGCCGACGCTGGCTGGAGTCGGTCGCGCGACAGGTCCGCCGCCGTGCAGCAATTCCCACAGTGCGGCGGCAAACGCGCTCGACGCCGGCGCGCCGTCGAGCGGAGCCCCCAGGACGCGCCACCACGGCCTGGCTCCGGCGAATCGCCGCACCGGCGCGCGGCGCTCCACGGCTGCACCGACGAGAACAACAAGAATGGCACCGGCCAGGGCGAGGGCCGCGAATACGAGCCATCGCGGCGGGCCGCCGTCGCCCAACGCCAGGAGCAGCGTGGCGAGCACTGCGACCGTCAGCAAGCCTGCAAACCACGCCGCCAAGCGAACCGACAACTTCAACTGGTAAAGGGAACGGGCCGCCCCTTCCCGCCAGATTCCGTTTTCACTCCAGAGACGCGCCGCGCCGTCGACGGCCGCCAGCGCCGCGGCAGCGGCGCCGACACCGTGGCCGGCCATGACGTCGATTTTGACGCCCGCCTCCTGCAACGCTTTGAGAACGCCCGCGTGGTACGCGCCATCGGCGCCGGTGCCGCAGAGCACCAGCGCCGTCCGACGATCAGGAGAATAGTCAGAACCGCGTGTCATGTCGCCTCCGCGCAATGCGCTACGGATGCGTGCTCTGTAGGATCACCGTTCGTCGTGGATGGTAATGAGCTTGACGACCTCGAACTGGCGGACTCCGTTGGGTGTGACGACCTTCACCTCGTCGCCTTCCTCCTTGTTCAGGATGGCCCGACCAATCGGCGACGACGTGGAGATCATCCCCTTTTCGACGTCGGCCTCTTCCGGCATCACGAGCTGGTACACGACAGCGCCGCCATTTCGATCGCGCAAGTGGACCGTGGATCCGAATCCCGCACGACCGTGCGGGACACGGTCGAGATTCATGAGGGCGATTTCGCCCACACGCCGTTTCAACATGGCGATGCGGGCGTTCACGAATCTCCTGGCGCTCTTTTGCGGCCTTGTATTCGGCGTTCTCGCGCAGATCGCCGAGCTCGCGAGCGCGCTTGATCTCCTTGGGTAGCTCGAATTTCAGCTCGCGCTCGAGCGCCGCAAGTTCATCGTTGAAACGCTTGAGAATGCGATCCTTCATCGACCGACTGACTTTAACATAGGCGGTAGCTGGTAGCTGGTAGCTCGTAGCTGGTGGCTCGTAGCAACGAGTTGCCGGATACGCGCCACCGTTTAGTGGCCACCAACTACCGACTACCAGCTACCAGCTAGCAAATGCCCGTCATCAACAGCCGCCAGAACCCCGTCGTCCGTACATTCCGTGAGCTCGCGCGTCAACCAGATGCGACCGGCACACGGCTGCTGCTCGACGGTGCTCACCTGATCCGTGAAGCGATCGCGGCGGGCGTGGAGTTCGAAACGGTTGCGGTCGTGGCGTCCTGCGCCGCCGGCACCGAAGAAGCGGAGGTCGCGCGCGCAGCCGACGATCATGGCGCGCGCGTCCTCACCGTGAGCGATTCCGCCTTCGCTGCTATGAGTCCCGTCCGCGCACCGTCCGGGATCGTGGCGATTGCCCGGAGGGAAGCGGTCGATGCCGAAGAGATCTGCCGCCAGGAGAACGCCTTCGTGCTCATCGCCGTCGATGTGCAGGACCCGGGCAATATCGGCTCCCTCATTCGGGCGGGCGAAGCGGGCGGTATCACCGGCGTGCTCGTGTGCGGCGCCTCGGCGAGCCCGTTTTCCTGGAAGGCCGTGCGAGGCAGCATGGGGAGCGTCCTGCGAGTGCCTGTCGCCGCAGGACCAACGGTCGACGCCGCGGTAAGCTGTATTCGGGACCAAGGAGGCCGCGTTGTTGCGGCCGTCCCCAGGCACGGGCGCGACCCGGACGCAGTCAGCTGGCGCGGGCGCGTCGCGTTGCTGATAGGCGGCGAGGGCTCGGGCTTGAGCGACGCCGATGTGCGTCGGGCGGATGAGCTCGTCACCATTCCGATGGCCGCACCGGTGGAATCGCTGAACGTAGCGGTGGCGGGCGCGATTCTCGTCTATGCCGCCCGCCGGCAGCGTGCATGACCAGATCGCTTTTCGACGGCGAAGCGCCACCCTCAGGGCCTGAGGACCCGCGGCGTCGATCTTCTGACCCGCAGGCGAGCGGCACGCCGCTCGCCGAACGAATGCGGCCGCAGACACTCGACGAAGTCGTGGGTCAGGAGCACATGCTTGCGCCCGGCATGCCCTTGCGAGAGACGATCGAGCGCGACCTCCTGCAATCGGTCGTCTTCTGGGGACCTCCGGGGACGGGCAAGACCACGCTGGCCCGCATCATCGCGCGAATGACCAGCGCACATTTCGTGCAGTTCAGCGCGGTGCTCTCGGGCGTCAAGGACATCCGCGAAGTCATGGCGGCGGCGGAGCGCCAGCGCCGTGCGACCGGCCGCCGGACGATTCTGTTCGTTGACGAGATCCACCGCTTCAACAAAGCGCAGCAGGACGCGTTCCTCCCGCGTGTCGAGGCAGGCGATATCGTGCTCATTGGCGCAACAACCGAGAATCCGTCTTTCGAGATCAATGCGGCTCTTCTGTCCCGCTCGAAGGTGTTCCTCCTCCAGCCACTCACCACCGGCCACGTGGAAACAATCATCCGCCGCACTCTTGCCGATCGCGATCGCGGCCTCGGGGCATCGGACGTCATCGTCTCGGATGCCGCTATCGCGGCGATTGCGCAATTCGCTAACGGCGATGCGCGGGCCGCGCTCAACCTCCTGGAATTTTCCGCGGCGGCCGCAACGCCCGATCCGACCGGGACGCGTCGAGTAGATCTGCCGCAGCTCGAGGAATCGATTCGGCGGCGCGCGCTTCTGTACGACAAAGCTGGCGAGGAGCATTACAACCTCATCTCGGCCCTGCACAAGTCGATGCGCAACAGCGATCCGGATGCGGCGGTCTATTGGGTTGCGCGGATGCTCGAAGCCGGCGAAGACCCGCTCTACATCGCACGACGCCTCATCCGATTTGCATCCGAGGATGTGGGAAACGCCGATCCGCAGGCCCTGGCTATCGCCGTCGCAGCCAAGGACGCCGTGCATTTCATCGGGATGCCCGAAGGAAACACCGCGCTTGCGCAGGCCGCGATCTATCTGGCTACCTCGCCGAAGAGCAATGCCGTGTACCGGGCATACGGGGCCGCCGCAGCCGACGCCCACACACAGGTCGCCGAACCGGTGCCGCTGCACTTGCGCAACGCTCCGACGCCGCTGATGAAGCAGCTCGATTACGGCAAAGGATACGAGTATGCGCACGACGAGCCGGACGCCGTGGCCAGCATGACCTGTCTGCCGCCATCGCTCGCCGACCGCAAGTACTACACGCCGACCGAGCGCGGGTTCGAGAAGGAGATTAAGCGAAGGTTAGAGGAGTGGAAGAAATTCAAAATGCAAAATGCAAAATCCAAACGCTGACCAAATCTTACGATTCAGTGTGCATTTTGAATTGTGCATTTTGAATTGGAGTGTCAGTCCGCGTCCGTCCCCCGCCCCGACATGCCCGGCACTTTCCGGAACATTTCCTGGCGAACCGGAAGGATGAACGAGAACCGGTAGTCGCCCTGCATCCGGCCAATCGGGATGCCGACGAGGTCGCCGTCCTGATTCAGGACTCCCCCGCCAGAGACCCCCGGGTGCCCATCGGTCAGGCACGTGACCAGACCGTTCGGGATCTTCTGGCCTACATATCCCGTGCTGAGGATGATGCCCTTCGAATAGTCGTTGCCGAGACGGAAGATCGGATCGGCGAAGTCGAAGGCGTACGACATGTCCACATTGAGTGGCGGAAGGTCAATCTCGCCGCGAACGCGGATGATTGCCCAGTCACCGCGATGCACCTCCACGTTGGCGTTTCCGCTGTCGACGATTTTCGCCGGCAGGTCGCGGTTCTTGTAGCGAACGGTGATCGACACGATTTTTCGCGAATCGGACTCATTGCCATCGAGCGCGATGACGCCGTGCTTGACCGTAATGAAGTAGCCCTTTCCGAGATAGCCTGCCGTTCCGTAACTTGCCTTGCCGAAGTTGTCGACGCTGTTCAGCTCGACGAAGCTCTCGCGACGCTCGCGGAGGAGCCGGACGGGCAGGAGTCCCATCTCGCTCTGAAGCTGCCGCTTGATCTCGTCCACCAGCGCGCTCTGCGACGATCCGGCTGCGGGCACGGCGGCGTCCGACTGCTCGCCATCGGTGCCAGAGGGGACGACCGTCTTCTGTTCGCGGATGTGCACGATGTTTCGCGCGACGTTCTCCTGGAGTGCGCTCAGCCGCGCGTCATTGGCGGCCAGCTGCTGCGACATTGAGCGTTGGGCGGTCCAGCTGCCCAGGCTGAACGCAAGCGAGGACAGCAAAAACGTCAGACCGGCGTGGAGAACGATTCGACGAACCGACACTACACACTCCGAATCTGCTGGGCCAACGCGGACGGGGGCGACCGCCGGTTTCCAGCCTCGGCAGCGTGCCCATCTCGCACACCAGTCCCCGGTATACGGCTGAGCTAAACGCTTCTCTATCAGTGAATTACGAGCGAAACCTAATTTAGCAGCGGTTTCGAGGCGTGTCAAACAACTTCGCGTTATGAAACGTGTCGTTCACGCTTCTGGGTTCTCAGTTCTCGGGTTCGTGTTCACGTTCGACGTTATCCCCTCGATGTGCCAGCCCTGCGCAAACAAGAGAATGCGCTCGAGTCCGCGTCATGCATCGCGCGATGAAAGAACCCCAACCGCCGATCGCGATATCATCGGCCCGCAATCGAAGGAAACCTGACATGACGATCCGACTCGTTTTTCCGCACAAGACACTTGCGGGAATCGTCCTTTCGGTTGTCGGCCTCACAGGAGCCGCCCACGCGCAGAACGCGCCCCAGCCGTTCAAGGATTGGAAGAACACGAGTTTGTCTGGCTCGTTGCGGGCAGAGCCGCGCCTCCAATGCGACGCGGTCGTGAGGATGACGACGTACGAGTTCTCGATCCTTTCTGCAAGGACGATATCCGCCGCCGCCGCCGTTCCCCAGTTCTGCCGCGTACTCGGTCAGATCCTGCCGCAGGTGCGATTCGAGTTGAGCCTTCCGGCGCAGTGGAACGGCCGGCTGTACATGTTTGGCAACGGTGGATATGCGGGCGAAGCGCTGGATGCGCCGGCACGTGTTGGAATCCGCAACGCGGCGCTCCAGCGTGGTTTTGCCGTCGTCCAGACCAACACAGGCCATGACGCCTCGGTCGAGCCGCTCGGCACCTTCGCGGCGGATTCGCAGAAGCTGCTCGATTACGCGTATCGTGCAGTTCACGTGACAGCGATAACGGCGAAGCGAATCGTCGCCGCGTATTACGACCAGCAGACCCGGCGGTCGTACTTCGATGGCTGTTCTACCGGAGGGCGACAAGGGTTGATGTCCGCTCAGCGTTTCCCAGACGACTTCGACGGGATTCTCGTCGGTGCGCCGGTGCTCGATATCACCGGCACCATGGTCAGTTACGCTTGGAATCAGAGAGTTCTGGCTGGAAATGCAATCACCGCTGAGCAGCTGAAGATTGTAGCCGACGCGGTATACGGCAAGTGCGACATGTCGGATGGCGTGAGCGATGGTGTGATTGACGATCCGCGTTCCTGCGGCTTTCGTGCACGAACCGATTTGCCCCAATGCTCCCCTGGTGCCGGTGGATCAGCCTGTCTTACCAGCGCGCAGATTGACGCAGTCGAGGCTATCTATGACGGGCCGACGAGTGGAGGCACAGCGATTGGCCGCAGGTGGCCAATCGGGTCCGAGATCTCCGCTCCCTTCGCGACCGGATCGAGAAGCGGGTGGGTTCCCTGGTTTCTTGCGGCACAGTCGAATGCGCGGGCCATCCAATCCCTTTTCGGTGAGACATTCATGCAGTACATGGCGTTTGGAAAGCCCGATCCCGCCTACGATTGGAAGAGTTTCGACTTCGACAAAGACCCGCAGCGGATGGAGGGCATTCGTGCAATCCTCGACGCCACCAATCCCGATCTGACCGCCTTCAGAAGTCGCGGGGGGAAGATTCTGATGTACTTCGGTTGGGCCGACCCCGCGTTGAACCCGCTAATGGGCATTCAGTACTACGAACAGGTGAATCAGCGGATGGGATCGTCCGCATCCGATTTCTTCAGACTCTACATGGTCCCCGGCATGTTCCACTGCGGCGGCGGCGGCGGCACAAGCGTCTTCGATGCGTTCACGCCGCTGGTGGAGTGGGTGGAAAGGGCGACGGTGCCATCGGCGATCGGGGCCGAACGACACGTCGACGGAAAGGCTGACCGAAGCCGGCCGCTCTGTCCTTACCCGCAGGCAGCGCGATACAAAGGCACCGGTAGTACAGACGATGCGGCGAATTTCGCGTGTCTGAGTTCGGACTCTTTGTCGTTAACACGGCCACCGCTGCGGTCGAACTGACTGCTGCGAGCGTTGCCAAGCACGGAACATCGAATCGAACCGAGAACCGAACTTGAACACGAACTGAGAACCGAGAACCTAGAAGTGTGAACGACTAGATCCGCTGGAAGTTCTTCTCCACCTCTCTCCTCGTCAACCTCAGCATCACTGGTCTGCCGTGCGGGCAGATGGTCGAATAGGCGGTCTGCTGCAACTCCTCGAGGATGTGCGCCATCTTCTCTGATGTCAGCGGGTAATTCGCCTTGACTGCTGCATGACACGCCATCGTCGCTGCGATTCGCTTCAGCGCATCATCGACTTTCGATTCTGTCTCGAGCCCTTCGAGGTCCTGGGCGAGCGCGCGGATCGCCGCTTCCGAATCCTCGCGCGTCAGCAGCGCCGGTACGGCGGAGATGCGCACGGCGCTCCCTCCGAATTCCTCGAGCTCGAATCCCATGCGCTCCAGTTTTCCAGCGTGCGCCGCGAGCGCCTGTCGTGCGCCAGCTGACAGGTCGACCAGCATCGGCTCGAGGAGTCGCTGGCTTTCAAGTCGCCCGGCGGTGAGCCGTTCGACGATGCGCTCGAACAGCACGCGCTCATGGGCAACGTGCTGGTCGATGATCGCGATGCCCTCGTCATCAACAGCAACGATGAACGTGTCGCGGAACTGACCCAACGCAATCATTGGACGAAATAAAGGAGCACCTTCATTCGATGCGACGGTGCTGTGCGAGGGTGCGAGGGTGTCAAGGTGCGACGGTGCAGCGGGAGCGCTACCGACCGTCCACCGACTCGGAAATGTTCCAGCATATGAGGCTGGCAGCTGCAGCGTCGCCCCTGGCGGCTCGAAGGGTCGTGGCGCCTCGAGCTGCAGCTCGGGCGCGGGGCCCCGACCAAGCGTGTCGCCCAGGGCGCGGCGCATCACCTCGTGCACGTACGACTGATCGCGAAACCGCACCTCGGCCTTCGTGGGGTGCACGTTGACGTCCACAGCCGTATGCGGCATCGACACAAACAGGTGCACTTCGGGGCTTCGTTCCTTGATCGACGCTACGCTGTACGCGTCGATGATGGCGTGCGCGATGGTGCGGTCCCGCACGATGCGGCGGTTGACGAATACATTTTGAGGGCCGCGCGTCGGACCCTGTTCCGCCAGGGCAGCAACATAGCCGACAATCTTCATGTCGCCCGTCTCCCGGCGCACTTCAATCAGGTCCGTACGCTCGCCATAGAGTTGAAACAGACGATCCCGCAGTGCCGACACCGGAGGACACTCCAGGACCCTGCGTCCCGCGCTGGTCAGTTTGAAGCCAATCTCCGGATAGCACAACGCGAGTTGCGTGACCAGCCGCGACACCTGTGCGGATTCCGCTCCATCCGACTTCAGAAACTTCCGGCGCGCCGGCAGGTTGTAGAAGAGGTCCGCTACCTCGATGGACGTACCCTCGGGCATGCCGACTTCGGCCACCGACGCAATCGCCCCGCCGTTCAGGCGCACTTCGGTGCCAGACACGGTTCCACGAGCGCGGCTCCGCAACACGAAATGCGAGACCGACGCAATGCTGGGAAGCGCTTCCCCGCGAAAGCCCAACGTGGCGATGCCGTCGAGATCTTCGGCGCGGCCGATCTTGCTCGTCGCGTGCCTCTCGACCGCGAGGCGCGCATCTTCTGGGACCATACCCTGCCCGTCGTCCTCGACGCGGATGAGCCTCTTCCCTCCAAGCTCGATCGCGATCGCGATACGTCGCGCGCCGGCGTCGATCGAATTCTCGACCAGCTCCTTCACCACCGATGCGGGACGTTCGACGACCTCTCCCGCGGCAATCTGATTGGCAAGGTCGCCGGGAAGCACCCGGATTCGGGCCACGCTCAGATCCATCTCTTCAATCGAAACACCAACAGCATCAGAACGACGATAGTTGTTATCATCGCGCCGACCCACCAGAACTGAGCCGCCTCGCCGCCGGGGAGCATGGGCAGCGGGACATTCATGCCCCACATACCAGTCAGCACGGTCAGCGGCAGAAAGATTGTCGAGATCACGGTCAGGACTTTCACCACCACGTTCAACCGGTGCGATACCGACGACAGGTGCGCATCGAGGACCCCGGTTATCCGATCCTGAAACAGGATCGCTTCATCCGACAACCGCACGAACTGGTCGTACACGTCGCGAAACCGGTACGTAATCTCGTCGTTGATCAACGGGAACTCCCTGCGCGCGAGCCGCCCAACGACGTCACGTTGCGGAATCACGACGCGCCTGAGGGATGCGAGGTCGCGCTTGACGGCCAGAATGTTGCTCATCAAATCGGCCTGTCGCCCGACGATCGCATCCTCCTCGAGCTTGTCGATCTCCTCTTCCAACGCGTCGATCTCCGGCCGGTAGTTGTCGACCATCGAGTCGACAATCCGGTGCATCACGGCTGCAGGTCCCTCGGCCAGCACGTGTTCGTGCTCGTCGCAGATCGTTCGCAGTTTCGCGATGCTCCGGGAACGCCCGTCGTGCGCGGTCACCAGATAATTCCGCCCGAGGAAGAAGTCCACGTCGCGGGTCGAGAATTGCCGCTCGGCATGGTCGAAATCGATGCCGTGGAGAATCAGATACAGATAGCCGGGATACTGCTCGACTTTCGGCGAATGGATTTCGCTGAGCGCATCCTCGATCGAAAGCGGATGGAAGTGAAATACGTCGGAGAGAACCCGCGCCTCGTCGGGCGTCGGCGCGGCCAGATCCACCCACAGGACCACGTTCGACGCCGGTTCCAGCCACTGCGGGTCGACGCGCGGAACACGATCGGTCTCGCCGTTGCGGTGGACGTAAATCGTGATCATCGTCGTTCACGTGAACGACACGGTTCACGGTTCCTCAGTCGCCTACCTTCACCGAGAGCGCCGCCTGGGCGGCGGCAAGACGCGCCACCGGCACCCGGTACGGCGAGCAGCTGACGTAGTCGAGCCCGACTTGTTCGAAGAAGTGAATCGACGACGGGTCGCCGCCGTGCTCGCCGCAGACGCCCAGCTTGATGCCGGGCCGCGACTTCCTTCCGAGCTCCACGGCTGTGCGCACCAGTGGGCCCACGCCTTCGCTGTCGAAGGTGGCAAACGGGTCCTTGTCGAGAATCTTCTTGTCCTGATACACCCGCAGGAACTTCCCGATGTCGTCGCGAGAGAAACCGAACGCGAGCTGCGTCAGATCGTTGGTCCCGAAGGAGAAGAACTCCGCATCGACCGCAATCTGATCGGCGGTCAAGGCGCCGCGCGGGACCTCGATCATCGTGCCGACGAGATACTTGACCTTTACGCCCTTCTCCTTCATCACCTCGGCGGCGACCCGATCGACCACCGCCTTCTGGTCGCGAAACTCCTTCACGAGTCCGACCAGCGGAATCATGATTTCCGGAACGACCTTGACGCCCTCCCGGGCCAGCTCGCACGCTGCCTCGATAATCGCCCGCGTCTGCATCTCGGTGATCTCCGGGTACGTGATGCCGAGGCGGACACCGCGATGTCCGAGCATCGGGTTGAATTCATGCAGCTGCTCGACCCTCCTCAGCAGCGCGAGCTTTCCATTGAGATCGGCCCCGCTCTTTCCCTGCGATTCGAGCTTGACGATCTCGACCATCAGCTCCTCGCGCTTCGGCAGGAACTCGTGAAGGGGCGGATCGATGGTCCGGATCGTCACGGGCTGGCCGTGCATGCCCTTGAACACGCCATAGAAGTCGCCACGCTGGAGGGGCAGGAGCTCATTCAGCGCCTTGCGTCGATCGGCCTCGGTTTCCGCCAGAATCATCCGCTGCACGATTGGAATCCGCCCCTCGCCGAAGAACATGTGCTCGGTGCGGCACAATCCGATGCCACGCGCGCCGAACGCATACGCGAGCTCCGCCTGATCGGGCTGATCCGCATTTGCGCGCACGTCCATGCGGCGGTGCTTGTCAGCCCAGGTGAGAATCTGCGTGAAACGACGGTATATGTCGGAATCGCGCGGCCGCAGCTCGCCGCTCAGGACCTGCAGGATCTCGCTCGGCCGTGACGCCACCCTCGCCAGCTTCACTTCGCCCGTCAGGCCGTCGAACGAGACGAACTCTCCCTCCCGCACGACGCGGCCCTTGATCGAAAACTGCTTCGCGTTTTCATCGATCTCGAGCTCGCCGGCTCCTACGATCGACGGCTTCCCCATCTGGCGCCCGACGACCGCAGCATGGGACGTCATCCCGCCGGTCGCGGTGAGCACACCCTGCGCCACGAACATGCCGTGAATATCGTCAGGCACCGTCTCACGCCGAACGAGGATCACGGGCTTCCCGTCATCCGTCCATTTCACCGCGTCTTCCGCGCTGAACACTACCTGTCCGCTGGCTGCGCCTGGCGATGCGGGCAGTCCTCGTGCGGCCAGCGGAAGCGACTTCCATTCCTTCGGATCAAATCCGGGCGCGAGAAGCTGAGACAGCGACTCCGGATCGATCTGCAGAACTGCATCTTTCGGTGTGATGAGCTTCTCGGCTACAAGGTCGGTCGCGATCATGACGGCCGCGTATCCCGTACGTTTGCCGTTCCGCGTCTGCAGCATGAACAGGCGCTCGTCCTGGATGGTGAATTCGAAATCCTGGACGTCCTTGTAGTGACGCTCGAGCCGCGTCGTGATCTCGCGCAGCTGCTTGTACGCCTTGGGCATCACCTTGGCGAGCTCGGCAATCGGCTGTGGCGTGCGGATGCCGGCGACCACGTCCTCGCCCTGCGCGTTGATGAGGAATTCGCCGAAGAACTCCTTGGCGCCCGTGGCAGGATTCCGCGTGAAACCAACACCAGTGCCGGAGCGATCGCCGGTGTTGCCGAACACCATCATCTGCACGTTGACGGCCGTGCCGATGTGGTCCGGGATGTCGTAGATGCGCCGGTACTCCTGCGCGCGAGGATTCATCCACGAGCGGAACACGGCATCGCGAGCCATTTTCAGCTGCTCGTGTGGATCCTGCGGGAATTCGTGTCCCGTCCTCGAACGGACCACCTGCTTGTACCGGTCTACGACGTCGTGGAGCGCGCGTTCGTCCAGGTCCGTGTCCTGCGTCGCGCCCTTGATACGCTTCACAGACTCGAGCTCGTGCTCGAATGCGTCCTTTGGAATTTCGAGCACGACGTTGCCGAACATCTGGATGAAACGGCGGTAGCTGTCGAACGCGAATCGGCCGTTCGACGTGCGCGTTTTCAGCCCCTCGACCGCTGCATCGTTCAGCCCCAGATTCAGAATGGTATCCATCATGCCAGGCATCGAAAACTTCGCGCCCGACCGCACAGACACGAGCAGCGGATTTGCCGTCGATCCAAGCGTGGCGCCGGCCGCCTTTTCGAGCTTCCGCACGTTGTCGGCGATCTGGCGATCGACCTCGGCCGGTATCCGTCCCTTTTCCCGGTAATAGATCGCGCAGACGTCTGTCGAGATCGTGAAGCCGGGCGGCACGGGCAAGCCGGCGTTGGTCATCTCCGCGAGACCCGAACCTTTGCCGCCGAGAAGGTCGCGCATCGTGCGGTTGCCGTCCGCCTTGCCGTCGCCGAAGAAATAGACGTGCCTTCCCTGCTTCCTGTTCGTCGCCGTCTTCGCCTGCGCGCGCACGGCCTTGCGGGCCACGGTTTTCGCCATTCGAACCTGTTCCTCCCAAACGCGCGGACCAAATGGTCCGTGATCGCGCACGCTAAAGCGTGCGCTCTACGGAAGACCCACCGGATTGCATCATCTTTCGGTCGCGATCTCTGACAGGTCCGCGATCCCCAGAATCAGGTCGCGAAGCGCCGCAACGAGCGAGAGACGTGCGTGCCGCAGCGTTTGATCTTCCGTCATCACCATGACATCGTCAAAGAACTTCGCCACCGGCGGCTGCAGCGCTGCGATACCCGCAAACGCCTCACGGTAATCGCCGCGTGCCGCGGCGCTCCGGATGCCTGGAGCGCTGGCGTCTACCTGCGACCAGAGCGTGCGCTCTGCGGGCTCGACGAGGTTGCCCTGGATGCTTCGCCAGTCTGCGCCGTCGCTCACGCCCTTGGTGATGTTCTTCACGCGCTTCAGCAACGCGGCAACGCCGAGCAGCGCTTGGGATCCGCCCATGTGCACCAGTGCCTCGAGCTTGAGACGAGCCTCGAGCGGACTGACCTGCGCGATGTCACCGTGAAGCACCGCGCGCACGTTGCGTACATCGTACCCGCGTTGGTCGAGCAGATACGCCAGGCGATCGGCCATGAAGGACAGCAGTGGCGCCCGGTCCTGGCTCCCGAACGGCGCGGCGGCACGCTCGAGCAGTGGGCCGATCCGCAGCCGCGGCGCTAGGCCCGTCAACTCCTGCAGGTCGGCCAGTACCTTCACCACCCCCTGTGCCTGTCGTCGCAAGCCGAGCGGATCGCGCGATCCGGTCGGCCGTTCACCCGCAGCGAACATGGCGGCGATCGAGTCGAGCTTGTCGGCGAGCGAAACGGCGGCCCAGGGAATCGCCGCGCGTCCGAGCTGCGACCGCGAAGGAGGCGCGTCGGCCTCGACGCCCACCGGCAGGTAATGGAAGTAAATTGTCTTCCAGACCTCCTCGGGCAGCCCTTCCTCGCGGGCGTAGATACCGCCCATGGTCCCCTGCAGCTCGGTGAATTCGGGCACCATCTCCGTTGCGAGATCGGCCTTGCAGAGGCGTCCCGCGCGTTCGGCATGCTGCGCGACCTCGTCGGGTCGTTCCAGCGCCTCTCGTGCAATCCATCCCGCAAGTGCAGCGACACGGTCGGCCTTCTCCCGATAGCTGCCAATGGCCTTGTGAAACAGGATCGTCGAGAGGCGCGGGAGGCGAGATTCCAGAGGGACCTTCCGGTCCGCGTCCCAGAAAAAGCGCGCATCGCGAAGCCGAGCGGCAAGCACGCGCTCGGCGTTGCGGGCGATGACCTCCGGCTTTTCTGGCTCCATGTTGACCACGGCCAGAAATGCCGGCTTCAGCTTTCCTTCCTCGTCCACCACCGGGAAGAAATGCTGGTGATGGATCATCGTCGTCGTGAGCACTTCTTCGGGAAGCTGCAGGAATTCCACCGAGATGTGCCCTGCCACCACTGAGGGGTACTCGACGAGGTCAGGCACTTCGTGCAGCAGCGCCGAGTGAGCAGACACAAGGCTGCTGACACGGCCGCCCAGTCTCCGCGCATGAGTCTCCAGCTCGCGGCGGATTCTGGACTCCCGCTCTCCGCGGTCGAGAATGACGAAGTTCTCGAGCAGCCGCGCCTGATAGTCGTCAAACGTCTTGACCTTGATGGCCCGTCCTGCCCTCCCGCTGGTTGTCAGAAAGCGATGGCCGTAGGTCTGCGAGCCGGAGCGGATGTCCTGGACGTTCGGGCCCTGCGCAATCTCCGACCGGCGAATCACGAACGGAACGACGCGCCCGCCGTACATCAGTACGAGCCATCGAATAGGCCGCGCGAAGACCAGCTCGCCCTTCCCGTCTTCGAGATAGGCATCCCAGCGCATCTGTTTCGGAAACGTCAGGTCCCGCAGCAGCGCTCCCATCACATCGGCGAGCACATCGACCGTCGCCTTGCCCCGCTGCCGGACGCGGTATGCGAGGTAGACGCCTTTGGGCGTTTCGTGCTTTTCGAGCGCCGCGACTTCGACACCGTACTTTTTCGCAAATCCAACGGCCGCAGGCGTCGGTGCGCCATCGGCGGCATACGCAGCGGCGATTGGAGGACCCGTGACCAGGTCCTCGAGGTCGGTCTGTCGTTCGTTGACCTTCGCGATGCGGACGGTGAGACGCCTGGGCGTGCTGTAGCTTTCGGTCGGGGCGCTGGAGGTCAGCCGGAACTCCTTGAGTTGCGCCTCCAGCTTTCGCGCCAGCTGCGAGGTCAGGTCCGGCAGCCAGCTTGCCGGGATCTCCTCGCACCCGATCTCGATGAGCAGCTCGCGGTCCATCGGCTAGGGAAGCGCCTCGATAGTCTGCGTCCCCGAGACATCCGCCGAGGCACCACTCGTCTGATCGACGTACGTCCTGGTAATGCGCACGGCGAGCTGCCGCACCCGCAAAATGTAGGTTGTCCGTTCGGTAACGCCGATGCTGCCGCTGGAATCGAGGATATTAAAGAGATGCGAGCACTTGAGGCAGTGCTCGAGCGCGGGCAGAATCAGACCTGAATCGAGGAGCTTCTCGGCGAATGCGTAATTCCGGTCGAACAGGTCGCGGTGCAGAGCCGCGAATTCCCCCGGGGGCATGTTGACCTGGCCGAACGCGTACTTGGACTGTTCGATTTCCTCCTGGAGCCGCACTTCCGCGTACCTCACCCCGCCGCCCCACTCGAGATCGAACACGTTGTCGACGCGCTGCAGGAACATGGCGATCCGCTCGAGGCCGTAAGTGATCTCGCACGAAATTGGCGACAGGTCCATTCCGCCAACCTGCTGAAAATAGGTGAATTGGGTGATTTCAAGCCCGTCGAGCAGCACCTGCCACCCGATGCCCCAGGCGCCCAGCGTCGGCGATTCCCAATTGTCCTCTTCGAATCGGATGTCGTGCTGACGCGGATTGATACCGCATGCCTCGAGGCTATCGAGATAGATGCGCTGCACCTCGTCGGGAGACGGTTTCAGGACCACCTGGTACTGATGATGTTTGAACAGGCGGTTCGGGTTCTGCCCGAACCGTCCGTCGTCGGGACGTCGCGACGGTTGCACGTACGCGACGCTCCAGGGCTTCGGTCCGAGCACGCGAAAGAGCGTTTCGGGATGCGACGTGCCTGCACCGACCTCCAGGTCCAGCGGCTGTTGCAGAAGACACCCCTGTGAGGACCAAAAGGCCGAGAGCTTGAGGATGAGATCCTGGAATGTCACGACGGTCGGGATACAACGGGCGACCGAGACACAGAGACACAGACACGTCTGTTCAACTCGTCTCGGTGTCGTCGTGCGTTTGTGGCCTGTCGCATGTGGAGAATCATCCGTGGCGGCGTAGATCGCGGAGCACACGATCCGATTTCAATGTCTTGTCCAGATGCAGGGCGATGAGCCCGCGGTGCAGCTGTTCCAACTCCTTGAGCGTCCGCCGGTCCGCCGGCACATCGCCGATCCGGTCGGGCGAGATCGTCCGCGATTCCGTCAGAAACGACACGGCGCGTTGGGAGAGTACGCCCCGCGCTTCCGGATAGACGCCCTGCAGCCGCAACAGCCAATACTCGAAGTAGCGCGCGAGCGGCTCAACCGGCGCCCCTCCTTCGAGCGCCGCGAGCATCGATGTGCCCAGACGATACAGCCGTTCGTCAGCGTCCGCCTCCTGTGCCCATTCGTCCAGGAGCTCGGCAAAGTAGCCAACGTACCCCAGCGCATGCGGATCCGGTGCGCTGCGCTGCGGCGCCGCCGTTCCGGACCCGGAAACCAGACCCAGCAGCGCGAGCGGCGAATGAACCGTCTCAGCGTAGTTCAGACCCACGAGCTCACGTCGCTCCTTCTCGAAATAGGCGACGCGGACTTCCGTCAGCGGCTCGAGAGCCCCTGCGAACCTCGACCGTGACCGCCGGGCCCCTTTGGCAACACCCCGTTTCTTCCCCCGATCGCGCGTCAAAAACACCACAATGCGGTCGGCTTCACCGAGCTTGTACGTGCGCAGAATCAGCGCGTCGGCTGTGTAGAGCACGAAATTGACCTATTTTACTCGCCGTTCATCGACCTCGCCTATCAAGACACGCCCGGAAGCCTGAAGGCTTCCGGCTACCCACGACTGCGGACACTACGTACGTAGTGTCCGGCTTTAGCCGGACTCACCCGCCCGGCACGAGATATCGCGAAAAGATCGTAGCGAGTCCCAGGAACGAAAAGAAGCCGAACACATCGGTCAGCGTGGTGATGAAAACAGACGACGCGAGCGCAGGGTCGACGTTTGCGGCCCGGAGACCGAGTGGCACGAGCGTTCCGGCTGTGGCGGCCACGAACATGTTGATGATCATGGCAGCACAGAGAACCAGCCCGAGCACGGGGTTGCCGCGAGTCGCCCAGACGACGAGCGCCGCGACAAGGCCCAGCACGACGCCGTTTCCGACACCGACGGCGGCTTCTTTCACCAGTGCCTTGCGGGAGTTGCTCCACGTCACGTCGCCAAGCGCGATGCCTCGCACGATCACCGTCAGCGTCTGCGTCGCTGCGTTGCCGCCCATCCCAGCCACGATTGGCATGAAGATGGCCAGCGCCGTAATCTGTTCAATCGTCCCTTCGAAGAGCGCAACCACCGACGCTGCCACGAAGGCAGTGACGAGATTGACCCCGAGCCACGGCAGACGCTTGCGCAGCGACTCGCCTGCCGGCGTGAAAGGCCGCTCGTCGCCGACCACGCCGGCCAGACGATAGATGTCCTCGGTTGCCTCGTCCTTGATCACGTCGATGATGTCGTCGACTGTGATGACCCCGACGAGTTTGTTCTCCTCATCGACGACGGGAATTGCCAGAAGGTTATAAGAAGCGACCTGGCGCGCGACCTCCTCCTGATCCATGTCCACGCGCGCGCTGATGAGGTCGGTCGTCATGATGCGCTTGAGCGGCGTCTCGGGCGACACGAGCAGCAGGCGCCGCAGCGACGTGACCCCGACCAGGTGACGCCGTTCGTCAACGACGTAGAGATAGAAGACCATTTCAACGTCGCGATTCCCCTGCAGCTCGGTGATGGCCTCACCCACGGTCAAGTCTTCGCTGAGCGCGAAGACCTGCGGGTTCATGATTCGGCCCGCCGTCTGTTCGTCGTACTCCAGCAGGTTCTCGACCTCTCCCGACTGCTTGGGACGCATCAGGTCCAGAACGGCTGCGGACAATTCCTCCGGCAGGTAGTCAATCAGGGCAGCCGCGTCGTCGGATTCAATCTCCTGGGTGAGCTTTGCGATTTCCTCGGCGGAGCGGGTGGCCAGGAGGGCCGCGCCTGCTTCGGGGCCGAGTTCGGAGATGGCTTCCATTGCCAGACGGCCGTTTCGCTCGACCAGCAGGCTGAATGTCGCTTCGCGGTCTCTGTTGGGCAGCTCGCTGAAAATCTGCGCGAGGTCGGCGGGATGCTGCTTCTGCAGCAGGTTCAACAGGTTGGCGGTCGCACCAATGCGCAGCAGTCGCTTGACCGAGTCGAGGACGAGATCGATTCTTCGCTGCGCCGCCATGATGCAGGTGCGTCCGACACGTGTAAACAGTTCAATTTAGCACGCGACTATTGCACGCTGATAGCTTTTTGACACACGTCCGCCACGCGCGCGTAGCAGTCTTGGTCACGGAAAGCCGGCCTCCCGACGATTACGGATATTGGACTGCTGTGGGCTCGCTGCCGGAATGTTGCAGCTGCAGAGCCCTTGGCTGGATTAGCGATTCCGTCGCGGGTTGCGACGTGGGCCTTGTGGGTCTCTCGTGACGTGTGATGCCGCGACCCCCATCTCGTCGAGGACCCGCCCGTCGTCGCGCCAATCGGTTTTCACCTTCACGTGGAGATCCAGATACACGTGGCCGCCAAGGTAGCGTTCCAGCTCCGCTCTCGCAGCGGTGCCGATTTCCTTGATCATGGAACCGCCGCGACCAACCACAATGGGTTTCTGCGACTCCCGATCGACGAGGATCGTGGAGTAGATGCTTCCGTATCTGCCCTCGACAGGCTCCTCGAACCTGTCGATCACCACCGCCGTGCTGAACGGCAGCTCGTCGCGCATGACCCGCAGCACCTGCTCGCGAATGATCTCGGCCACGAAAAAGCGCTCCGACTGGTTGGTCACGTAATCGTCGGGGTACAGCGGGTCCCCGGCGGGCAGATGCTGCAGGAACAGGTTCTCCAGCACGCTGACGTTGGTCCCGTCCAACGCTGAAATCGGCACATATTCCACGAATGGGTGCGCCTGGCGGTAGCGGTCGATGATGGGAAGCAGTTTCGCTTTCGCGATGAGGTCGACCTTGTTGAAAGCCACTATGGCCGGGGTCTTGATGGTCTTCACGAGGTCCAGAAGATGCCGATCGCCGGGCCCTTCTTTGACAGATACATCGACGACGAGCGTCACAAGATCGACTTCGCGCATCGCGTCGAGCGCGACATCGACCATGCGCACGTCCATACGATGCGTGGGCTTGTGCACCCCAGGCGTGTCGACGAACACCACCTGCCCGCCGGGATAATTTTTCACGCCCACGATCCGAGTTCGTGTGGTTTGCGGCTTGTCAGACACGATCGCCAGCTTGTGGCCGACAATCCGATTCAGCAGCGTCGATTTTCCAGCGTTCGGTCGACCGATGAGCGCAACAAATCCAGACTTCATCCAAGACGACCTCGAGGCTCCACTGGCATGCCGGGATCGCGATCGCGAAGAAGGCTGGCGACATGGCCGATTCGGACGCCTGGATCGATCTGGCACGTTACTCCGCGGACGCCGTAGTCCGCGCGCGTCGCCGGATGCGCACTTTCGTGATGCGACGACGCTCGACCTCGAGCACTTCGGTAGCCAGATCGTCCACCTCGAACGTCTCTCCGACGTACGGCATGCGCCCAAGATGGGAAAGAAGGTAGCCACCCAGCGTCTCAAACCCTTCGCGCTCGATTTCGACGCCAAGCCGGTCCATCACCTCGTCCACACTGACCTTGCCACTGAAGACGAATATGCCGTCACCTTCATTGACCACTGTCTCGCTTTCGACATCGTACTCGTCGCGGATTTCCCCGACGATCTCCTCGAGCAGGTCCTCTACGGTCACGAGGCCCGCCGTGCCGCCGTATTCGTCCACCACTATCGCGAGCTGTAGCTGTCGGCGCTGCATTTCCTTCAGCAGCTCGGACACGCGCTTGCTCTCCGGAACCATATACGCCGACCGCATCAATGTCGTCAGCGGCGGCTCGGCACCCGGCGGGAGCCCAACCAGATCCTTAACAAATACGATGCCGACGATATTGTCCAGGTCCTTGCGATATACCGGAATGCGGGAGTACTGCTCCTCGCGGAAAAGCGTGCGGAGGTCGTTCAGCGTCGCGTCCGCATGAATCGCAATGATGTCGGGACGCGGCGTCATGACCTCGCGCGCCACGGTTTCGGTGAAATCGACGATCGACTGGAGCAGCTCCCGCCCTTCCTCCTCGGACAGCGAGCCTTCGCCCCCTTCCTCCTCCTTGACCGCTGCCGCTCCGGGCGTTGTCTCGACGTCGGCGGCGCCCGGCGGCTCCCGCTCACCACGGCCACCGGAAATCTCGATCAGGATGCGCGTCATCGGGCGCATCACCCCGGCGATGAGGTCGAACGCCGGAAGCAGCACATCGAGCACCTGCTCGGGATCGCGGCGCGCAACCAGCATCGGCAACAGGTGTTCGCAGACCACCACGAAGGCGACGAGCGATACGAAAAAAGCCGCGACCGACCGCGCGCTGTTCACCGTGCTGACGCGCGCGATCAGCACGCCGGCCAAAACCGTGCACAGGCCGATCAGGATTCGAACGGGAATGAAAAGCTGCCGCGGATCGTCCAGGTAGCGGCCGAGGCGGTCGCTGCGTCCACCTCGCTCGGCCATCAGGCGCAAGGACAGCCGCATCAAAGCGGTGAATGCCGCTTGCACCGAACCCAGGAATACGGTCGTGCACGCGATGAGAAACAAAGCGAGCGGTGTCACCGGTGCCTCTCGATCAGTCCTTCCCGCAGCCCGCCGCGCGAGCGCAGGCGGACCTCGATGCGTGCCATCCGGCCGTTATCGCGCTCGTGATCATAGCCAAGAAGGTGCAGCAACCCGTGCAGCGCCAGAACCCGCAGCTCGGTCTGGAGCGAGTGGCCCGCTTGTCTGGCCTGCCTGCGGGCGACGCCGGCTGCAATTACGATATCGCCGAGGTAGCCGGAATCCTCGCTGGGGAACGACAGGACGTCTGTTGCACGGAGTTTGCGCCTGTAACGGTGATTCAGCGCGCGAACGCGGGCGTCGGAGACAACGGCGACAGTGACTGCTCCGCGAGCACGGGCGGGTGCCACCGACGACAGCCATGCACCCAGTCCCGGCGCGCGCACGTTGGGCGGAGCGACGACATCGACTGCCAGACGGCTGTGCTTGCGCCGGACAACGGGCTTCGTCTCACCCATTGGAGCGCGAGCCGTTCGAAAACGCCTCGTACGCCTTGATGATGTGCTGTACCAGCTTGTGCCGCACGACGTCCTTCTCGTCGAAGTAGATGAACCCGATCCCGTCCACGTCCTTCACGATCTTCAGCACTTCGACAAGACCCGACATGCGGGCGTTGGGGAGATCGATCTGAGTGATGTCGCCCGTGACAACCGCTTTGGAACCGAACCCGAGCCGGGTGAGAAACATCTTCATCTGTTCGGACGTGGTGTTCTGCGCCTCGTCGAGAATCACGAACGCGTCGTTCAGCGTACGCCCGCGCATGAACGCCAGAGGCGCGACCTCTATTACGCCGCGCTCGAGAAGCCGCATCGCACGTTCCGAGTCCATCATGTCGAACAGCGCGTCGTAAAGCGGTCGAAGATACGGGTTCACCTTCTCCTGCAAGTCGCCGGGAAGAAAGCCGAGCTTCTCGCCAGCTTCAACCGCCGGTCGCGCGAGAACGACGCGGCTGACCTTCTTGTTGACCAGGTAGCTGACGGCCTGCGCCATCGCCAGATACGTCTTGCCGGTACCTGCTGGCCCGACGCCGAACACGATGTCGAACTGCTCGATCGCATCGAGATACCGGCGCTGATTGACACTCTTTGGATTCACGCGCCGTCGCGTGGCCGGCCGCTGCGCTCCTTTGCCGAAATAGCCGCGCAGATCAACATTGGCGTTTTCGACGACGAGCTCGGCTGCCGTCTTCACGTCGCCGTTCTCGAGCGAGAAGCCTTCGGCCAGGAGCGCACGGAGCTGGTCGAAGATCCGCTGGGCACGCTGTTCGTCGGCCGGATCGCCTTCAACGGTCAGCTCGGATCCATGTGTGCGTATGTCAACGTTGAGCAGCGATTCGATGTGCTTGAGGTTGGCGTCGTGCGCTCCATAGAGCGTTTCAATACCTTGTTCGGGCAGGGAAATCTTTCTCATTTTCTTGTCGACAGGTGCAACTCCCTCAGCTGACTTGGATCAACCGGTGACGGCGCGCCCGACATGAGATCGACTGCAGTAGCCGTTTTCGGAAACGCGATGACCTCGCGAATAGAGCTCTCTCCCGCCAGAATCGCACATATGCGATCGAGTCCGAGCGCAATCCCGCCGTGCGGCGGCGTACCGTATTCCAGCGCCTCGAGGAAAAACCCGAATCGAAGCTTCGCCTCCTCTGGGCTGATGTTGAGCAGCGAGAAGATCCGGCGCTGCAGCGTGGAGTCATGAATACGAATACTCCCGCCGCCGACCTCGCTGCCGTTCAACACGAGGTCGTATGCCTTTGCGCGAACCTTGCCTGGCTCGGTGTCAAGCCGTTCGGTGTCGTCGTCATGCGGCGACGTGAACGGGTGGTGCATCGACACATACCGCCGCGCATCCGCGTCCCATTCGAGGAGCGGAAAGTCCACGACCCATAGGAACGCGTACTCGTTCGAATCGAGCAGACCCTTCTGGCGCGCCAGGCTCAGCCTGAGCTGCCCCAGCAGTTTCGAAGTGGCGTCGGGCTCACCTGCGGCTACCAGGAGCAGGTCGCCCGACTCGGCTCCGGCCGCAGCAAGCATCTGACGCACACCATCTTCGCCGAGCGCCTTCATGATCGAGCTCGTCAGGGTGCCGTCACTCGCCGTACGCGCCCAGATGAGACCGGCCGCACCCAGCTGTTTCGCCTGATCGACGATACCGTCGACTTGGGTTCGTGAATAGTCGGCGTTCTTGACGACGAATCCCCTGACGGTGCCGCCGCCCGCCACGATTTCCCTGAACACGCGGAAGGACGACTCGCGGAACGCCTCGCGCAGATCCAGAATCGGCATGCCGCCGCGAAGGTCCGGCTTATCCGAGCCGTACTTCGCGATTGCTTCCGAGTACGGCATTCGGAGAAACGGCGTCTCGATGTCGCGCCCAACCACCGCGAATATGTCGCGCATCAGCGGCTCGATCACGCCAAAGACGATCTCGGGCCGCGCAAATGCCATCTCCACGTCCACCTGGGTGAACTCGGGCTGGCGGTCGGCGCGCAGGTCCTCATCACGAAAGCACCGGCAAATCTGCACGTATCGATCAACACCGCCGATCATCAGAATCTGCTTGAAGAGCTGCGGCGACTGCGGGAGCGCGTAGAACTCGCCCGGGTGAACACGACTAGGCACAAGATAGTCGCGCGCCCCCTCCGGCGTTGACTTGGTGAGGATCGGTGTCTCAACTTCCCAGAAGCCGTTCCGGTCGAAATACTGCCGGATGGCCGTCGTCACACGATGACGCAGCCCAATGTTCGCCTGCAGTCCCGGACGCCGTAGATCCAGGTAGCGGTACTTCAAGCGCACGTCCTCTGACACGGGCGTATCGTCGGCAATCGGAAACGGCGGCGTCCTCGCTTCGTTGAGCAGCGCCAGCCGTCGCACCACGACCTCGACTTCGCCGGTCGGCAGCTTCGGGTTGATGGTTTCGGGCGAACGCCTCTGCACCCGGCCCGCCACGCCGATGACGAACTCCGATCTGCAGGCGCTTGGCTTTCGCCATCAACGCCTCATCGTCCTTGTCGAAGACGACCTGCGTGATACCGTCTCGATCGCGGATGTCGATGAACAAAAGACCACCGAGGTCGCGCACCCGGTGCACCCAACCGAGCAACACGACGTCCGCCCCCACATCGTCCACACGCAGCGTGCCGCAGGTGTGGGTACGCGTCAGATCTCCCAGCGGCTCAGCCACGTCGCGTCAATACCTCCGCGATTGCCGCGCCCGCGGCCGACTGCGGATATGTCTGCTGTGTTTGCGCTGCCAAATCCTTTACCGTCACCGTACCTGCCTTGATCTCTTCGTCACCGACGATGGCAACGTAGGGAATATGTTGTGCGTCAGCGTACTTGATCTGCTTCCCGATTTTGTCGGCATCGGGGTAGACGAACACGCGCAGTCCGGATGCCCGTAACTGGTCGGCCACTCGGATCGCATCAGCCGCTGCCGAGGCGGAAAACATGGCTACGAGCACGTCGGCGGGTGCGCTGGTGAGCGTTGGCGGAAACATCCCGCGCTCGGACATGACCACCAGGATCCGTTCGAGGCCGAGCGAAAAGCCGCATGCGGGTATTTCCTGTCCCGAGAACATGCCGACCAGATTGTCGTAACGCCCCCCGCCGCCCAGGCTCCCGGCCAGGTCGGCGACGTTCACTTCCATGATGGCGCCTGTGTAGTACGACAGACCTCGCGCAAGAAACGGGTCGTACGCCATGTGCGACGCTGCCGCTGTTCTCTCACTCAACTCCAGAATTTGGTCAAGGTTGCCTCGTGCCCGACTGTCCGTGGCATCCGCGACAGAATCGCGTTCGAGGTACTGTTGCGCTTGCGCCAACGTCTTTCGACTGATTTGCGCTGTCGCACCCAATATCGCACCACTACTGAACGCGAGGAATCCACCCATCGCTTCGCACGCTTGTTGGCTGAGTCCCCTTTGTTCGAGTTCTGCCATGACGCCATCACGGCCGACTTTATCTAACTTGTCGAGCGCAATGAGGGCGCTCTCGTGAAGATCGTCCGGCACCCCGCGAGACCTCAACATGGACGTCAGCAAACGCCGGTGATTTATCCGGATTTGAAAATCCGAAAACCCAAGCGCGGTCATCGCGTCTGCCACCGCTGCGCATAGCTCCGCCTCAATGACCGGCGACGTCGATCCCAACGCATCCACATCACACTGATAGAACTCACGGAACCTTCCACGCGCCGGGCGATCGGCGCGCCAGACCGGCTGAATCTGGTAGCGCTTGAAGAGTCGCGGCAGCTTCGCTTGATGCTGCGCGACCACGCGGGCGAGCGGAACGGTGAGGTCGTAGCGCAGCGCAAGGTCGGCCTGTCCTGTGGCTTCGTGCTCGCCGCGCTTCAGGATCTTGAAAATGAGCTTGTTCCCCTCGTCGCCGTACTTGCCGAGCAACGTTTCCAGGTTCTCGACTGCCGGTGTTTCGAGCGGCTCGAAGCCGTAGCGCTCGTAGACGCGCTTGATGATGCCGATTACGTACTCCCGCCGCCGCACGTCTTCCGGCAGGAAGTCGCGCATGCCGCGCGCCGGTTCACTGCGTGGCATATGGAGTCAGGCGGGAGTATGCTCGGCCTGAAAATCGAGGCGATAGCGCACGTAATTGTCCGCGTACCACTTGATGGAGGCGTCCTCTTCGGGCGTGAGTGAGCGCCGCACCTTGCCCGGCACGCCCATGACCATCGATCCAGGTGGCACGATCATGCCTTCCGGCACGAGGGTTCCGGCCGCCACGATCGATCCGCCGCCGATTCGACATCCGTTCAGCAGGATCGCTCCCATACCCACCAGACACCGATCCTCGATCGTGCATCCGTGCACAACGGCGCTGTGCCCGATGGTCACGTCGTCCCCGATGATCGTCGGATGCGTCTCGCGCATGACGTGCACCAGCGTGAGATCCTGCACGTTCGTGCGGGATCCGATGCGGATGTAATTCACGTCACCACGCACCACGACGTTCATCCAGACACTGCTTTCCGGACCGACATGAACGTCGCCGATCACCTGAGCGCTCATGTCCACGAACGCAGACGGGTGAACCGTGGGATGGATCGAGCGGAACGGACGAAGCATGACTGATTATAAAGTGCCAAGATCCCCGATCCCCGATCCCCGATCCCCGATCCCGGATCCCCGATCCCGGATCCCGCTACAGCTTCGGCAGCGTGAGTCCCTGCTGCCGCTGGTATTTCCCCTTCTTGTCCGCGTACGACACCTCGCACGTTTCGTCGCTCTGGAAAAAAAGCACTTGTGCGATGCCTTCGTTCGCGTACACCTTGGCCGGGAGCGGTGTCGTGTTCGAAATCTCCAGCGTGACGAAGCCCTCCCACTCGGGCTCGAACGGGGTGACGTTGACGATGAGGCCGCACCGCGCGTACGTGGACTTGCCGACGCACACCGTCAGGACATCGCGCGGAATGCGGAAGTACTCCACGGTTTTTGCCAGCGCGAACGAGTTGGGCGGGATGATGCAGGTGGCGCCTTTGACGTCCACGAACGAGCGGGCGTCGAAGTTCTTCGGATCGACGACCGTGCTGTTGATATTCGTGAACACCTTGAACTCATCGGCAACGCGGATGTCGTAGCCGTACGAAGACAGCCCGTATGAAATTACGCCGTCACGTACCTGCCGGTCCTCGAACGGCTCGATCATGCCGTGCTCGAGCGCCATCTTCTTGATCCACCTGTCGGACTTGATGGAAGGCATGTGGGCTCGGGTCCTCGGCTAGCGTCTCAGAAACATCATCAGGAGTGTCAGCAGGATGCTCGCGATGATGGAAGTGGTGAGCGGGAAATAGAACGAGAAGTTGCCGCGCCGGTAGGTGATGTCGCCTGGCAGACGCCCAATCGGCACGCCAACGCTGACGAGCAAGCCGACGACCACGAGCACGATACCGAGAACGATTAGAAAACGGCCCACGCCTCTATCGAAGCTCCATCCCGCGAAAAAAGTACCCGAGCTCGAAAGCGGCCGTCTCGGGCGCGTCCGAGCCGTGCGTCGCGTTCCGTTCGATCGAGCTGCCGAACTCACGGCGCAGCGTACCCGAGTCAGCTTTCGCCGGATCGGTGGCGCCCATCAGGGCGCGCCACTTCGCGATCGCATCCGGCGCCTCGAGCGCCATGACCACACATGGCCCCGACGACATGAAGTCCGTCAGCGCGGCAAAGAACGGCCGCGCGCGGTGGACGGCATAGAACCCCTCCGCGTCCTGCTTCGTGAGATGCTGCAGGCGCATCGCGTGAATGGTGAAGCCGGCCTCTTCGATCCGCGCGAGGATCTTTCCAACCAGCCGCCGCTCGACCGCATCGGGCTTGATAATCGCGAAAGTGCGCTCCATTACTTTCCCAGTACCTCACGCATCTTGGCCCCCATGTCCGCTGGGCTCTTCACAACGTGCACGCCAGCGCTCTTGAGCGCCGCCATCTTCTCGGCGGCGGTACCTTTACCGCCGGCGATGATTGCGCCGGCATGCCCCATCCGACGTCCCGGGGGCGCAGTCTGGCCAGCGATGAACCCCACCACCGGCTTCCGAAATTCACGGCGGATGAAATCGGCCGCGTCTTCCTCCGCGGTTCCTCCGATTTCGCCGATCATGATCACGGCGTCTGTATCGGGATCGGCGGCAAACAACCGCAGCGCGTCGATGAAGTTGGTCCCGATCAGCGGGTCTCCACCAATTCCGATGCACGTGGTCTGCCCCATGCCCTCCCGCGTCAACTGATGAATCGCTTCGTATGTGAGCGTCCCGCTCTTCGAGACGATGCCGATTCGCCCTTCCCTGCAGATGTGACCGGGGATGATCCCTGCTTTTGCCTTTCCCGCCGAGATTACACCCGGACAATTGGGACCGACGAGCCGTGTTGGCTTTCCCTCCATGAAGGTGAGCGCCCTGAGCATGTCTACAACGGGAATGCCTTCGGTGATGCAGACCGCCAGCGGAATCGCGGCGTCAGCAGCCTCCATGATCGCGTCAGCCGCAAATGGCGGCGGTACGAAGATGACGGTGGCGTTCGCACCGGTCTCCTTCACCGCGTCGTGGACGTTATTGAAGATGCGCCAGCTTTCGTGCGTCGTTCCACCCTTCCCCGGAGTGACGCCGCCGACGACATTCGTGCCGTACGCGGCCGCCTGTTTCGCGTGGAACGTGCCCTCACGACCGGTTAGCCCCTGAACGATCAGTCTCGTGTTCTTGTCGAGTAAAACGGCCACTGTTTATTTGCGATTTGTGATTTGTGTTTCGCGATTTGTGACTTGTGACTTGAATTACACCGGCGCGCCCGCGAGGGCTACCACCTTCTGGGCCGCCTCGCCCATTGAATCGGCCGTAGTGAAATTGAGGCCGCTTTCGTTCAGCAGCCGCTTCCCCTGGTCCACGTTGGTGCCCTCCATGCGGATGACGATTGGCACGGGGACACCGAGATCCTTCACTGCGGCGATCACACCCTCGGCGAGCACGTCGCAGCGCAGGATGCCGCCGAATATGTTGATGAGCACGGCCCGCACATTCTTGTCCGACATCAAGATCTTGAAGGCGTTGCGGATCTGTTCTGCATTCGCGCCGCCGCCGACGTCCAGGAAGTTTGCGGGTTCGCCCCCAGCCAGCTTGATGATGTCCATCGTCGCCATGGCGAGTCCCGCGCCGTTCACCATGCAGCCGATGTTGCCATCGAGGCGGATGTAGTTAAGTGAAAACTTCGACGCTTCGACCTCGAGCGGATCCTCCTCGGACAGATCGCGAAATTCGCGAATGTCCGGATGCCGATAGAGTGCGTTGTCATCGAAGGTGACCTTCGCGTCGAGCGCCAGCAGGTCTCCGCTCTTCGTGAGAATCAGCGGGTTGATCTCGATGAGCGAAGCGTCGGTCTCGATGAACGCCTTGTAGAGCGCGTCGAGCAACTTGACCAGTTTCTGCGCCGGCCCGGCTTCGAGACCCATCCCGAAGGCGAGCTTTCGCGATTGAAACGGCACTATCCCGGTGCCACGGTTGATGTGTTCCCTGAGAATCTTTTCCGGCTGCTTTGCCGCGACATCCTCGATGTCCATCCCTCCGGCCGCGCTGGCGATCACGACGGGACGCGCCGCGGCGCGATCGATCAGAATGCTCAGATACAGCTCACGGTCGATCTGCAGCCCTTCTTCGACCAGCACGCGGCTGACCTTCTTGCCTTCGGGACCGGTCTGATGCGTGACAAGCGTCATGCCGATCATCTGCTTCGCGATCTGCTCCGCCTGGTCCGGCGATTTCGCGAGCTTGACACCGCCGCCCTTGCCACGCCCGCCTGCATGAATCTGCGCCTTGACGACGACAACATTTCCGCCGAGGCGTCGTGCGATCTCGGCGGCTTCAGCGGGTGCAAACGCCACTTCACCACGCGGCACGGGCACACCGAACCGCGCCAGCACTGATTTAGCTTGATACTCGTGGATTTTCACAGGAGGACGTGGGGTTGAGGAATTGGAGCGGCAAACAGCCCCTGATCTTACACGACGGGTGCGAAGAGCGTCACGTGGACGACCCTTCGCACCCTGGCGACTTATCGGTAAAGAAACTCGTGGCCCGTATCGGAACCGATCGGGTACCACGCTCTGATTGGTGTCGGGTCGCCGATTGGCGCTTCGCCGAGCGCCACCACCTGGCTGCGCGCCATGTTTGCCGGCCGCCGAACTCGCTGAGTAAGCCCGACGAAGTAATGCTTCTGGTAGTCGGGACTCGTCACGCGAACGATGTGCGGGCTCATGCCCAGCGCGCCTGCTTCGAACACATAGCTTCCCGGGAGCAGGATGACGCCGGGCAGCGCAACGGGGCTGTTGAACGTCACGCGATTGACGTTCGTGAGCGACGCACCTGCGTGCATCGATGGCGCGGCGAACACCGTGACGAGCGCAAGGACGAGCGCGGCGAGAGCGATTCTGCGATTGAGCATTGAACTTGCCTCCTTCACCGGATCTAACGAAGGAGTGACCCGAATTGAACACTTTGCAAGGTGCGATGGTGGAACGGTGCGAAGGTGCGAGGGTGCGAGGGTGCGTGCGACAGTGCGGAGGGTGCGACGGTGCGAAGGAGAACACAACCTCCTTCGCACCTGGTGGACTACTGTTGCGACTAGTAACGAAACCGGTGCCCCATCTTGGCTCCGTCCTCGTACCACACGTCGATCGGCTGCGGTGCACTCGCCGGCGCCTCGCCGAACGACACGATTGGCCCTCTCGCCGGACGCGTCACAAGAGTGGTGAAGCCCGTGTACAGGACGCGTTGGCCGTCACGGGTCGTGACGCGAACGATGTCCAGGCTGTTTCCCTGCGGACCCGCCTCGAACGTGTAGGTCCCCGGCGTGAGCAGCGTACCTGGCAGCCTGACGGCGGCGCTGAATGTCAGGTGATTGACCCGCGACACCGGGGCCGCCACCGTGGACGATGCCGTAAACAGCCCTGCGACTGTCACGAGCAGTGCGATCAGAACGACTGTGCGCTTGAGCATGTGTGCCTCCTTCGTAGGTAGTAACGAAGAGGGCAGAACAAGCGAGATCTAACAACCTGAGCCGGCCGGCGTTCACCCCTTTGGCTTCGGCGGTGCGGTTTCGCCTTCGAGCAGCTTGATGAGACGCCGTAAGCACGAGTGACAGCCATCCTTGCCGCGGCCGTTGTGGCAAAACCGAACGACTGCCTGATTTCCTGAAGAGCCCACTGGCCTTCCATGCGAGCGACGATGAGGTCGCGATCTTTCGACCTGAGGTGCCTAAGCCCGGCACGAAATCGATCGTATTTTTGCTTGCGGATGATCCTCTCCTCGGGCGTCTCGTCCTTTGACTGAAGTGTTTCGGGCAGTTCGGTCGGCACTGGACGCCTGCTGACGCGCCGCATCTCGTCACGGATCTTGTTGATCACGGATCGTCGTAAGTACGCCTGCATCGCGCCCACGCGCCGAGGTTCGAAGGTATGGAGGCGCGCAATGGCATTCATGGCTGCCTCCTGAACGAGATCGACAGTATCCAGATGCCCTCTCGCTCGCGCCGGCAACCTGCCGCGGGCCCAGCGTCTGAGTGGCGGCAGACACCTTTGCAACAGTGCCTCGAGTGCCACGTGGTCTCCTTCGCGTGCCATGCGCACGAGTTCGACCGTTGGCTCGTTGCTCAGAAGGGCGGCCTTTTTGACCGTCGTCGTTGGCATCGCGACCGAATCATACCTCTTCAGAAGATCACGAGCGCGCGGCGCCTGTAACGTAGAATTCGCGCATGCGGCGCATCCGGTCCGGCGAGGTTCTGGACGGGCGATACAAGATCGAAGACTGCATCGGTGTTGGCGGTATGGGAAAGGTGTATCGCGCGCGCCGCACTCGTCTTGGCGATATTGTCGCGATCAAAGTCATTACGCGCAGCGGTGACGTCCGGGCAATGGAAAGACGCTTCATGGACGAAGCCCGGATGTGTGCCGGACTGCGTCATCCGCATATCGTCAGCGTCCTCGACTTCGGCATCGAAACCGGGATCGGTCCATATCTCGTGATGGAGCACTTAAACGGTCCCAGCCTCAAACAGCAACTCCAGGAGCGGGGCGCGTTCGACCTCCCGGAAGTGTGCCGCATCGCGTCGCAAATCGGAAGCGCGCTGGACCTCGCGCACTCCCAAGAGATCGTTCACCGCGACTTGAAGCCCGGCAACGTGATGACACACCAGTACACGGCCGGCGAAGTCGTCTACAAGATCATTGATTTCGGCATTGGCGCTCTCCGGACCGGTCGACCAGACGACGACGACTCGACACTCGTAACCGTTGAATACGGGTCGCCGGAACAACTGCGCGGCCAGGAAGTCAGCGGACGATCGGATATCTACAGCTTCGGAGTCACGATTTACGAGCTACTGACGGGTCGGCGCCCGTTCGCCGCATCCGATTCCCGATCTCTCATCGCCAAACATCTTAGTGAATTGCCCGAACCACCAACGCGACATCGTCCGGAAATCCCGCCCAGCGTCGAAGCGGCAGTGCTCAAGGCGCTCGCAAAGGACCCGCAGGCGAGGTGGGACATAGCATCGAGCTTTGCACTAGCGCTTTCCGGCGGCGCCGCCACGCGCCCGGTAATTGTCGAGGAGTCCACCTCGCGGCTCGTCGATGGATATGAGGTCGGTGAAGTGATCGGGCGCGGGCGCCTCGGAAGCTACATCCACAGGGGCACTCATCGCGCCACGGGGCATGAGGTGGCGATACGAGTCACACGACGGGGACAGGACAGCGAGTGGGAGGCTGCACGGACCCGTTTTATGCGCGAGGCGCGGATGGCGCCAGTCAATCATCCTTCGATTCTGCGGGTGCGTGACTACGGCGAAGAGAAAGATCTGGTGTACATCGTCACCGACTTGCTCCCGGGATATTCGCTGCGGGAAGTACTGGACAACGAAGGACCATTCGACTGGACCGATGGGCGACCCATGGTGATGGATCTCATCAGCGCCACACGCGCGCTGCACTTACATGGCCTGCTGGCGTTTGGATTGACGCCATCGATCATCCGCCTTACCGCAGACGAAGGGCGCGATCGGCTGGTCATTTCGTCGGCCGGTGTATCGGAATTACATGAAGTACTTACACGTATCAGCGCCACACCTCGCAGCGGTAAGAAACCGATCGATAGCGATGCGTACTATCTCGCACCCGAATTGTTGTTTGGTGAAAAGCCTGACGGCCGCACGGACATCTTCATGATCGGGGTTATTGGCTACGAGCTGTTGACCGGCCGTCGGCCGTTCAAGGCAACCACGCTGGAACAACTCGTAACGACAGAATTGTCCGCGAAAGTCATCGATCCGCGAACGCACGCTCCACTTCTGCCCGCTGAGGCCGCACTGTGCCTGCTGCGGTGTCTGGCCCCCCGACCCGACAAGCGCTTTTCGGACGTGATCGAACTCGAAACGGCCTGGCAGAGGGCGCCTCCGTCGCCGTGAGCCCAATCGTCACAGCTTGTCCGTCAGTCCTGATATGGGCATTGTCAACTTGATGCGACCGCGGGCACAGTAGCCGGATGCCTGTCGCGCACTATCCACGCTACCGGTTCCCGCCCGCGATTATCAGCCACGCCGTCTGGTCCTACGACCGGTTCACCCTCAGCTTCCGCGACGTCGAAGACCTCCTCGCCCAACGCGGCACCACGGTGTCATACGAGTCCATCCGGCACTGGTGCGAGATCTTCGGTGCGGCCACGCGCGGCGGCTCCGGCGTTGGGCGGGGCCAGTCGGCGACACGTGGCATCTGGACGAACTCTTCGTGACGATTCGCGGCCAGCGTCAGTACCCTCTGGCGGGCCGTCGACCAAGAGGGCGAGGTCATCGACATCCTGCTCCAGCCCCGCCGGGATCGCCACGCCGCCGCGCGGTTCTTTCGCACGTTGCTCAAGCGGAGCGGCCGGGTCCCGCACCCCCTCGTCACCGATCGCTTCGGGAGCTCCCGCGCCGCGCACCGGGTCATCATGCCGTCCGTGGTCCACGACACCACCCGCTACGCCAACAACCGGGCCGAAGTCTCCCACCAACCGACCCGGTGGGGCGAGCGGCATTGCGGCGCTTTAAATCAGTGGCACAGGCCCAGCGGTTCCTCGCGGTCCACGACGTCGTTCGCAACCTGTTCACCGTTGGACGACATCGGCTTCGCGCCGGCCATCAGCGACCCCTGCGCTCGCGCGCGTTCGTTACGTGGAACGCCGTGGCAGCGGCCTGACGACTTCGCGTCGAGATAATTCCCTACATGGCCGTGGTTGACGTTAACTTGACAGTGCAGCCTGGCGCTTCAACCCGATAAGTCCAACGACGCCTCCCACATACATTAAACAGAAGCCCCGGCACGGGAATCTTGTCGCAGCCTGCCTTTGCCCCAACCCCACCGATTCCCGAGGCCGGCTACCGGAATCGTCCGCTGGTGCTCCTTGTCCTTCAGGAAGCATTGCCCTTTCGTCAACCATGCAACGCCGAACGCTGCGATTGTGAATACCTCCGGCCAGAAAATCGAGCCGTGACGCATTAGTTGAATCCCGATGATTACGATGCCGAAGATCATCGTGAGACCACAAAGGAAGTAGACCGCATTCCGCCATGGTTTCTGCGGTGTGATGAGGGGCTCTTTCGTCAAGGGAAATCTGAAAATCGCCAAGAAGCTGATCGCCAAGAAGAAGAACACGCTCGCGAGGAAGTGGAACTTCAGCGGTCCGTGGTTGACGTAGCACACCTCTGCATTGGATCCAGGGAATCGCTGCTGGATGACGGGGTCGTAAGCTGGGTCCATAGGCAGCAGTGCGATGCCAATCACTGCAGCCCCCGCGATGTTCGTCACGACGGCATCGAGTTTTGACACACCACGATAGAGACACAAGAACACGCCGACAGCGCAGAGAAACCCCACAAACACGTCTCGCATGGAGGTGTAGTAGTACGCGCTGATCGAGTCCTGCTTGGGGATGGCTTCAAAGACGTATGCGCCGACGTAGATGAAGAGGGGCAGCGCAATCGCGACCAAGCCGACCGCCTTCCGAAACGCCATGTAGGAGATCATGTTTTCGCTGTTCTGTGAAGCCATCGTCGCCTCCGTCACGGAACATCGTCCAAATCAATTCACTGGTCCCTTGCTTCACCTCAATCTTCGTTATCCCGTGGGTCTCCACAACGTGAGCGTGATAGTTGTTTAGATGTTTCCGATGCTCGGGCCTATCAGCGGTCGAATTGGTGCCTGCTTCAGTAGATGCATCAAGCGGCAGGTTGACGTTATGCGTGACGAGGGCGATATGTGCTGACGCGGATGCGCCGCGACACCAGTGAGTGAAAACGTCGCGACGCCAAGCGGTGTGGGACCATCGGAATCCCTCGTCAGGACTTCCTTGGTCGCGTCGACTGCCACGCCGTTCGAGTAAAGGTCGATCTCATGGCTGTTGCGACTCTGGTCAAGGTCGCGAAGCGCTCCAATCGTCGGCTGCATATAGTCGCGAAAGCTCGCCAGGGGCACGCGGTAACGATTCGTCGCGCAGGCTGTGACGCACGGCAATAGACCCGCGACGGCCGTGAGGTGCACGAGACGTATCAACGGCATGAAGACCTCTTCTGGGGTCGCTCGCCGATTTAACCTTTCCGAAGGTAATAACGTCAGAACTTGAGAAACAGAACAATCAGAATCGAAACGGCAGTACCCGCCGTCGGTGCGAAACGCTCACCCCTAGCAGCTAAAGGCAGTTTCGGCACGCGGTAGCATCGTTCAGCTGATCACCGGCACACTATCCTGAGGCATGTCGCGGCGGGCCGAGTATACCGAAAGTTCACTGGACGAAGGCGACCTAGCCTGGCCGGTCCGTCGCAGATCAGCGGAGTCAACTCACAGGAGCCGGCGAAGGTCCGTGCCACCGTCGTGCGGTCGTCATGTCTGAAAGCGCTCGCTCAACCCCGACGCGGAACACAAAGACGCGGGAGTCGTTCCACTTTCAGGGACGCCAGGAGTAGCGTGAGTTGATTGGTTTTCGTAACTGATTGTCGGCGTGGCGGTTGTGGTCACATTCCATTGATCGACCAACCGTTAGAAGCGTCGATCCACTCCTCAGAGTCCTCACCAGCCTGCAGGAATCCTCCCCAGTCGTGGAGACATCTTGGAGACGACGGTTTCCCTCACGGAAGCGCTCCAGGACGGACTAGCCTCCACTTCGCGGTTTCAACCAGCCTGGCGTGCAGAGGGCCATTGAGCGGAGCGCCGGACGAACTTGGCGCCGTGAGTTGCCGACTGCCAAGTGGTGCCGCACACAATTGCGCAGATGATGAACCAGTTGTCGCCGGCGGGCATGGTTTTCGTGCTGAAGTTGATCGCATCAGTCATTCGCCTCGGGAATGCACCCTTTTGGACCTTGTGCATTTCACAGCGTGCGAACGGCCTTGGTTGACGCGGTGCTGGTTCGTAACACGAGACCGTCGACTGTGCGAGCATTACCATGCATGCTACGACTACCTGCGCTGAGCTTTTTCGCCACAGTACTTCTTGCTGGGCCCGCATCCGGCGAACAGGTGAGGGTGATGACGGCGGGCGTATGGCGGCCGCACACCTTGCGCTAGTGCCACAGTTCGAACGCGCGACGGGTCATACGGTCGTTACGGACGCGGTATCAACAGGGCTCGGGCGGGATTCCATCGCGAACCGAGTGCGACGAGGTGAACCGGTGGATGTTCTGATTCTGGCACGCGCCGCCATCGACGAATTGATCACGAGGGTAGGGTCGCGGCCGCCAGTCGCGTCGACCTAGCGCGTTCGACCATCGGCATGGCCGTGCGGCGAGGTACGCCGAAGCCAGATATCAGCTCAGTTGAGGCACTGAAGCGGACGTTGCTGCAAGCAAAGTCGATTGCGTACTCCGCGCAAGTCAGTGGCGTCTATCTTTCCACCGAGCTGTTTCCGCGTCTTGGCATCGCGGACGCAGTCATGAAGAAGAGCATGAGAGTCGAGGTGGGACGAGTGGGGACGGTGATCGCGCGAGGTGAAGCGGAGATCGGCTTTCAGCAGATCAGCGAACTGTTAGAAGTTCCTGGGATCGACTACGTCGGACGGCTGCCTGCCGAAGTGCAAAAAGTGACGGGATTCTCGGCTGGTGTCGCTGCTGGCGCAAGGAATCCAGATGTGGCTCGCGCCCTGATCGAATTTCTTGCGTCATCGACCGCTATCGACACCATGGCGAAGAGTGGTCTGGATCCGATCTCTCATCCCTGAAGCCAAGCAACAGCCGATGGCATCAACGCCGTGAACCCGCGGGATTGTGACAGCGCACGGCGTCGCTGATCGCCAGTTGGGTAGATAGACATCGTGAGGAGCGCAACGGTCTCAGAGAGGTTTGATGACGAAGGAGATCTCATGAGCACGAGGATCCGCGGAACGATGGCGATGTGAACGATGCTCAAGAGCCACACCCGCCACCTCGCAAGGACGCGCGTCGACCAGTCCGGTATCGGCAAGCGTCCTTTCCACGTCCTGTTTGGTTAGAAGTTGATCTTCAAGGCGAGCTGCCCCTGGCGCGGCGGCCCCGCCTGCTGGAATTGTCCGAAGGTTGGCGACGGGTTGTCCGGGTAGACGCCGGTTCCGAAGATGTTGTTGATGTCGGTGAAATTGGTGCGGTTGAAGAGATTGAACACTTCAACTATGGCATCGAGGTTGACGCGGCTGCCGAGGCCCACGCGTCTGCTGAAGCGGAGATCAACCGTGACTTGCGTGGGCAGCGTCCCCGCGTTCCGGTCGACACTCGAGGACAGATCGCCAGGTACGCGGAGCGCCCGATCCGGACCTGGAATCGCTCCGCCGTTGCCATCGCCGTTGAGGTCCATACCCGCCAGGATGTTGTACGGGCGACCCGATTCCACCCTCGTCACGGTGGAGATATTGATGGCGTACGGTGCGACGTACAGGCCGCTCACGACAAATCGATGTCGCTGGTCCTGCAGAGATGGACCGCGCTCTTTGTCCGGATCGAATCCGAGTGGGAGCCCGTTGGGGTCGGCCGGGTTGCGGCCGCCGCCGTTGTCCTGCGGCAGAAACGTGCTCTGGAAATCGGTGGATGTGTCGGTCGCCTTCGACAGCGTGTAGCTGGCCAGCACTCCCCAGCGTTCGCTGAACCGCCTGGTCGCCGATACGACCAGGCCGTCGTACCACGTTTCGCCGAACCCGCTGTATTGAAGCACCGAGGCAGATGTTCCCGGCACTCCACCGACGTCGAGCGGCCGGCGTCCGGCACCCAGCGACGGGATCGCCGGGTTGTAGTCGATCGTGCCGAGCTGATTGAAGCCGCGGGCGCGCATATAGCTCGCCGTCAGCCCGATGCGCCCGGGCAACTGCCGATCGACGCCAACCGAGAAATGATGCGCGTACGGCGTCTCGAGATCCGGGTCGATTGACGCAACGACACTCGGAAAGCTTCCCACAGCGGTTTCCGGGAGCATGCGCCGGGGCGAGTTCCAGGCGAGGATCGGCACCGGCGGTCCCGGCGCGCCGAGCCGCGTCGCCAGTGTGCGCACTCCGGTTGGCGAACCATCGACGATGTCGAGAATGGCGGGGGTACCTGTGATGGTGTTGTCGTAATACACGCCGTACGCAGCATGCACCACCGTCTGCCTGCTGGCGGTCGGATCCCACGACACGGCCAACCGCGGCGCGAGGTTGTTGTTATCCCGCGGGAAGGAGTAGGCGGCAGGGACTCCGGGAGTGTTATGAACCGTGTCCGGCCAGAATTGATTCTGGTAGCGCAGCCCGAATTTCAGCGTCAGCGAGTCAGTCGCACGCCAGTGGTCCTGCGCGAAGAGTGACACGTCGCTGTAGCCATAGCTGGCCGTCGAACTGCCGTACCCCTGGATGTAAACAGACGGAATGCCCAGCGCGAGTGCCTGGATGCCGTTGACCGCCACCGGCAAAACGCCCGGAATCGCCGGCAAGGCTCCGAATAAATATCTGCCGCCGAAGTGCAGCGGCAACGCCTGCCGCTCATGGTCGATGTAGTTGAAGTCAATTCCCACCTTCACCTGGTGATTGCCGCGCAGCAGGCTCAGCGTATCGACGACCTCGACGCGATCGTTCAATCGCGGCTGCGGAGTGAACCGCTGCCTCCCGACACTGGCGACACCGAGAATCTCCACTGTCGGTCCGCCCTGATCCTCGTTCGTGCATGGACCACCACAGTTCGGGTCCAGCGAATCGACGCGCTGGTCGCGCCGCGCATATTGAAACCGTGCCTCGTTGACCCAGTTCGAATTGAATGCGGCCGTGTGCGCAGCCGAGAACATGTGGTCTGTGCTGTCGAGCGCGGCGCCGCGGCTCTTCGCCACGAGTCCGCCCCACGGCTCGATGTTTTCATTGAGGCCGTCGCCGTAGTTGTAACGGAAGGCCAGATTCGCGTTGGAAAGGTGATGGTCGACTTTGACCAGGAACGCGTCGGACTTGATCAGATACGGCACGTTCCCGGTGTCAACCGGCAACCCGGTGCGCCGGAGGATATCGGCGACAGTACCGGGCGCCTGGCCAGGTACGGGTATGAGGCTCGTATGGTCGATGGTGACGAAGTTGCTGGTCGTCACGTCCAGTCGTTCGAACGATCCGAAGAAGAACGTGCGATCCTTTCGCAGTGGCCCGCCGAACGTCGCGCCGAACTGCTGATGGCGGTACGGCGCCTTGGGACGGTCGATGACGGTGCCGGCTGGCGTGAAGCGTTCGAAATACTCCTTCGCATTCAGCGCGTCGTGGCGGAAGAAGAAGAACGCGTTGCCACTCGGCTCGTTCGTGCCGCTCTTCGTAACGATATTGACTACGCCTCCCGATGCCTTCCCGTACTCTGCCGTGTACGAATTGGCGATGACCTGGAATTCCCGCACGGCTTCCTGGCTGAACGTCGCGCGCACGCTGCCAACGACGGGGTCGTTGTTGTCGACGCCGTCCACGGTGATGTTGTTGGATCGCGCACGCTGACCGCCGAACGTCAACCCTGACGTCGCCGACGCGCCCTGCTGCGGCGTGTTGTCATTGGTGACGCCTGGCGTGATCACCGCGAACGAGATGAAGTTGCGACCGTTGATCGGCAGCGTGTCCATCTGCTGCTGCGTGACAACAGTGGCGATCGCGGTTTGCAGGGTGTCCAGCGGTGAGGCAAAGACCGTGATGCGTTCCTCGGTCGACGCGAGGGTCAGCGTGAAATCCAGCACCACTTCGGTGCCGAGCTGCACGACGACATCCTGCTGCGTCTCCGATGAGAAACCGGTCAGTCCTGCTTTGACGGTGTAGCGGCCGGGGGGCAGCGCCGGCAGGGCAAAGCGTCCGACCGCATCAGTGAGCGCGGATCGAACCTGATTGGTTTCCGTATTGGTGGCGGTGACCGTGGCGGCTTGCAGAACCGCACGCTGCTCGTCGTAGACGACGCCTGTGACGTCTCCGGTCGTTGGGCGTGTCTGGGCGGCCGCCGTCGACGTTATCAGCAGAACGACAACGAGCAGCCACGGCATCTGCATAAGCATCCGGATTGGCAGCGTCATTCTACCCATTCGGCTCTCTCGCAGGCACGTCCGACGCAGTTCAGCTGCGCCGGGCAGGCCGCGGCAGAGTTCGGACCCAGTTCATGATGGGCGCGGAACGCGATCATCCCTGCCGTACTCATGTAGCGCGCGAGCACCGCCGGCTCGACCTCCCGCAGGTCAACCACGATCAGGCCGTCGAGCACGTTGCCGAATTCGTGATCCACGTTGAACGCGAGGATGCGGCCGCCAAGGCGCAGGTACTGTCGGAGCAGTACCGGAATGCCTTTCCGGTCCGGCTCGATTTGCTCGACCATTCGCGAGAGTTCGTCGATGCTCGCGGGGTATGGGACGGCTTCGTCCGGCGCCGAGGTTCTCTCAGAGCGGAACGGCCGACGCGCCTTCACCTGCATCACCAACCGGGTCTCCGCCATGTGCCCGGAGAGATACTCGACCATCAACTCGCGCGACGCCGGCGAATAGCTGTTGCTGATGCTGACCGGTCCGAAGAGGACCGCATACTGCGGAGACTGCTGGACGAAGCGGCCGATACCACGCCACAGCAACAGCATCGGGGCGAAGCTGCGTTGATACTCGGCACGGACGAACGAGCGACCCAGCTCGATTGCCGCTTTCAGCATGATTAATATCCGTGGGCCGTACCTGAATAACGAATGGGTGTACAGACCGCGCTTGCCATATCGCGCAAGGATGTGCGCAACCAGTCCCAGCCGGTAGGCACCGACGACGACGTTTGCCTGCGCGTCCCATACGAACAGGTGCAGGTAGTAGGTGTCGAACTGGTCGAGATCGCAACACTTGCCGGATCCCTCACCCACCGCTCGGAACGTCAGCTCGCGCAGCCGGCCGATCTCATGAAGGACACAGCGAATCTGGCTCGCATGTGCCCAGTACACGCGGAAGCAGCCGCTGTCCACGAGCCGTTGACTGTGCGGAAGGGCATCGACTTCGCTCTTGAGAGCCGCTGGCGCGATTTCATCAATGACCGGAGGTCTGCTGCCGATTCCGGCAAGGGGCCAGAGCGGCTCGATTCCGTGTTCCGAGGCGCTAGGATCGATGACCATGGAAGCGACGCTCCCACCGCCGCAGATTGTCTGCACCCTCCCGAAGGAACGGGGTGAATGGCGCCAGGTTCAGCAGCAGACGATTGAAGATACTTGCGGGAAAGCGCAGTGGTTTTTCGAAGTCGACAAAGAGCACGACGCGCACGTTCCCTGTCTCATTCCAGGCTTCGTGTTCGTAGGCATCGTCGAAGATTAGCACGCGCCCTTCGGCCCAATGGTGCTGCTCGGGTCCGACGCGGATCGCTGCCCGGTCGATCGGCTCCGGGATGAGCAAGCCCAGGTGCAATCGGAGCACGCCGTTATATGGTCCCCGATGCGGCGGCAGTCGCTTGCCCGGCTCCAGAATCGAAAACATCGCGGTCCTCAGCCCTGGAATGCGTTGCACGAGCCGCCATGTGTGCGGGCACAGGTCGATGTTCGACTGCGAACGGATCCCGTACGTGAGGAGCGGAAAGACTTTCCAGTTCGCATCCTGCGAGATGGAGACGGCGTCGGCGGTGATGTCCTGCACACTCGGCAGCTCGCCCTTCCGCACCATCACGCGGTCCAGTTCCTCGCGCACGGCGCGCCACTCGCGTTCGATGCCGGCCGCCCAAGGGAACGTGGCGGTGTCATACACACACGGGTTCCCCAGCCTGGCGCACGCGCGGTTCAGCCGCTCGGCAAGAGCGACAATCGCCATGAAGACGCGCACGACGGCTCCGGGCCGCTCCATTGGAGCGAGCCCCTCCGTCTTCCACGCCCGGGCAGAGGGGGTCGTCGCAACCCGAGGGTCCATCACGGCTTGTTCGGCGGCTCAGGGCCTTGCGGTCCGGCGTCGCCGTCAGTCGGGCTCAGCCCTTTAGGGCCGGGCCGCTTCATCACATCGCTGATGAAGCGCCGGGCGAGGTTCGGCAACCTGTTCTGAAACGTTGGCGGCAGCATCTGCCGGAACTCATCGTCGAAGCTGCTGAACTGCCTGACGACGAGAAGATTCTCGGCAAACCACTTCAGGAACGCGACCATCTCCTCATCGTCCGACGGCTCCGGCTGTGGTGTCGCAGTAACACTGACGGTGCCTCCGGCCGGGCAGAGAATCGTCGCGATCTCCTGAAGCACCAACGGGTGACTCATCATGAACATGTGGTCGATGCCGACGGCTTTCACCGTAATACAGTGCCGCGCATTCGTGGCCAGGCACGCCGTCCACGCCGGCTGCGTGCCGTCCCCGGGCAGGTCCTGTGCGCCAGCGATGGGCGAGGGGTCTGTCGCCTTGTAGTTGGACTTGATCCAGTCCCATGTCACCCTCGCAGGCGTGCTGTTGATTGGCGTCGTTCCGTCGAGGGCCGTCTGCACGCCGCGGATGTTATAAAACCTCTGCAGGAGACCCGGGTCCATCGGCGAAGCGAGGAACTTCAACTGCTTCTCCGCGTAGTCGAGTTCCAACATGTCGAAGCCGGTCATCCCCGGATACCGTACCAAGCTGCCGGATCTATTCGGGTTGTAAGCGTCAGCACGCACCGTCGTGAGGTTTTTGTCGACGCTGGGGTATGTGGCGATCGGAAACGGCGGGGACTGCAGCAACGCCGCATTGTCGTTCCACGTTTGCTCATCCAGGAAGTGGAGTGTGTAGAGGCCGGGCATCGTGGCAATCGTCTCCATCATCGCCTGTTCCAAGACGCCGAAAAGGTTCAGCATTGGTTCGCCCCTGAACCAGCGATGCAGCTGCCCGGCGTAGCCGTAAAAGGGCGTGGCGACGGTGATGACGGCCGTGATCCCGTTTAGAATCTGCGCGGTATTGCGCAGGATCAGGTTCGCGATCATTCCGCCAAAGCTGTGCCCCACAACCGAGAAGCGGACGAGGGGGTCCGGACAGCCGGCTCTCATCACGAGCGTCTGAAAATACGGCAGGAACTTCTCTACAAAAAATGTGACGGTCTCGTTGAGCCGGCGCCGCCAGTCCCATGGGAAGACGAAGAGATCGACGTTGTTGTTGTGGCACCAGCTGATCAAGCCGGCGTGTGGGGTGCACGTCCCGAGGCTAAGGTCCAGGCCGACGACGTCGTCAGCGATGATGATGCGATCGTCCTTGTCACGGAACGTGTCGCTGCTGTGGCGGTACATCGCAAGATCGAGTGCGCCGCCGCCCAGGGTCGTGGGTACGATCCACACCTGGTCATACGTGAATTGCTGCGGCGAGAGGTCATTGTCGTCAAACTGTTTGGTCGCGCGTACCAACCGGCTGGCCATGCCGCCCGGGAAGAAGAACATCGTCTGCCGCGCGCAGGCGGAAGCAGGATTGGTGCGACGCTGCTGGCATTGCGCGATGAAGTCGAGGATCGCCTTGTCGAGCAACCGCAGCGCCTCCGCGTCTCGGGTCTCAGCGTAGGTCAAGGCGTGCCTCCTTGTTTCGTGAGCGTCAACCAGCGACGGACGCTCGGCTTCGGCCGTGAACCTGCAGGGCCGGAATGTACGGCTGGAGCCACTCCTCGGCCCGGCCGCTCGCGTCGGTCAGCTTGATCGGGTCAAAGTAACGCGACCGGTCCGCATCCGAGAGGTCGTCGGGACGCTCGAAATACTGTGGGTCGAGCGTGTCGTCGCCCGCCACATACGTCCGCTGCTGCGAGGGCGTCTCGCTCGACCAGATGAAGCAGTGGAAGTTCGCCGACGCGATGATGTACCAGCGGATCGGGTTCAGCGTGCGCGCGCGGATGATCCGGCGCAGCGTCTTTTTCAAAATGCCAAAGCGCGCCACCACCGACCACGGCCGCCGGAACATCCGCTCGATGAAATCGACGATCGCCTCGCGCCGGTCGGCGAGGTTCGTGTGGCAGACCGTTTCGCCGTCCAGATCTCGCAGGAGCAGGTTCGGGGCCAGTTGGCCGCGTTGCAGGTCCTCCCAGAAGCTTGCCGTTCCGGCCAGCGGCGCCACGACGCTCAGGTAGACCGGCATCGGCATCAACGGGTTCCGGGCAATGGCCTGGATATGCCGCTCCATATCCGCCGCGCTCTGATGGCGGTGGTCGAAAAGATATCCGTAGAGGATCGCGATGCCAAGCGACTCGGCAAACGCAATGTCTTCGATCACGTCCTGCCGCGGGTTCAGATTCTGCGTCTTGTTGTACCGACGCAACACCTCCGGATCCAGTGACTCGAGGCCGGCAAACAACGCGACGCACTTCAACCGCGCCAGCGTTCGCACCAGCTCACAGTCATGCAGGACATTCTGCGTCACGAGCGCGCTCCAGCCACGGAGGCGTGGGTGCGTGCCGAACATTTCGGCGACTCGCAGCATGTGCGCACGGTCGTCCGAGAAGTTGTTGTCGAGCAGCACGATTATCGGATACCAGCGGCGGAAGCTCAATAACGGGCTGGTCGCAAGGGCGTCGTCGATCCCGGACCGCAGCGTGTCGAGGTCATACCGCGCGTGGGTACCCACCTCCGCCGGAATGACGCAGAAGTTGCACTTAAACCGGCAGCCGCGCGAGCTCTCCATCAGATGAAAGGACGGATCGATGCGGCTCTTCGCCCAGAGACTGTGGTCGATGCGATACGAGGAAATCTGAGCGGCCGGCGATCGATAAATCCGCCTGAGCGATCCCCGCAGATAGTCGGCAACGACGTCGGGCACGCTGTCGACGCCGCCGGCGCAGACGACGTCGAAGAATTGCGTGGCGAATTCAGGGAACGAGGTACAGATGCTCCCGCCGGCGACAACCGTGGCACCGCTGCGGCGGAAGAAATACGAGAGCTGCCGCATCCGGTCGAAATCCGGTTGCAGTCCGGACAGGAAGACCAGGTCGTATCCGGTGCACCGCGCCGGATCGAACGGCCCATGCCAGTCCTCGTGGTGCAGCCGTACATCGAAGTGCTGCTGGGTCGATCAGCGAGCCGACATGCAGGCCGGCAATCGGTTGCATGAAGTAACGCGATCGCCGCTTGTCTCTGCCGGGGCGCAGATGCGTACAGATGACGAGCGCCCGCTTCTTTGGCGGACCCATGGGGAGCACGGGATCCTTACTCCGCGTTCCGGGCCAGACGCGTGGCAGCATCGGTCGTTGCTCGGTGGCCGTTGGGCTCACGGTGCGGACCGGAACGACGTTCACGTACTCGCTACGTTTCGGCGTTCAGGGTCCCCGCCGCGAGCGGCGCGGCAATACACATTTGTTCGGGCTAGTGAAGGTCGCCCGGCGGTCCGGGTCCGCAGAGCCGGACTAGAATACGTCCAAACCGGGCGAGGCACGTGGGGAAAAGGAAAATAAGTCAATCCGGCGGCTCGCGGCCGACGCAGGAGCCTTCCGAGCGCCGCTTTCTGACGATCGAGTTCATCGACCTGGTGGGCTCGACCGATCTCGCCGAACAGCTCGATCCGGAAGATCTCGGCCCCCTGCTTCGTCGGTACCACCGCCTGGCGCTCTCGATAATGGAACGGTTTGGCGGGTTCGTCGCACACGTCTTTGGCGACGGCATCCTCGTCTACTTCGGCTATCCCACAGCTCACGAGCACGACGCCGAGCGCGCGGCTCGCGCGGCCCTGACGCTGATGCAGCAGTTGCGTGATCTCGACACCAACGTCCATGGACGGACGCTGCCGAGGTTGCAGGCACGGATCGGGATCCATTCTGGTCTCGTCCTGGTCGCGCAGGAGTTGCTCGCCAGCGCCGGCAGCAGCCGGCATGACGTCGTCGGTGAGGCAATCAACCTTGCCGCGCGCCTGCAGGCCGAGGCGCCGCCAGGCGGAATTGCGATCAGCCAGGAAACGATGGAACTCGTCGAAGGCCTGTTCGCGTGCAAGTCGCTCGGCGTGAGATCGATCAAGGGTCTGTCACGCAAGATCGAGGTGTACGCGCTGATGCGCGCCTTGCCCGACTCGACGCGGACCGAATCACGCATGCGACGCGGTGCGACGCGATTGGTGGGGCGCGAATCAGTGATCGAGCGGATTCTGTCCTGCTGGAACATCGTCAAAGACGAGTCGCGGTGCCAGACACTTGCCGTTGTTGGTGACGTCCGGCGTCGGCAAGACACGCCTCGTGCTGGAGATCTCCGAGTCGGCCCGAGTTCGTCGACGCGACTTGTTGCTGCAGGTGCAGTGCCACGAGATCTTCGCCAGCACGCCGCTCTATCCCATCGGAGCGTATTTCTGGGCACGCGTCGGGCTGACCGCAGACGATGAAGAGCGCGTTCGCCACGACAAGATCTCGAGTCTACCTCGAGGAACTGGGCCGCAACACTCCGGAGAACCGCGACATCGTCGCGAGTCTGCTCGGCATGGCTGCACCCGACAGCAGCGGTGCGGCCGCGACACCGCAACTGCTCAAGCGAGCGCAATCCGAGTTCATCGTGTCGCTCGTCGAGCAGGCTGCACGCGCGCGACCGCTGATCCTGTGGGTCGAAGACGCGCACTGGCTGGACCCGTCATCGGCCGAACTGCTGCAGGACATCGTGACCGCCTCGGCACAATTGCCCGCTGCTGGTGGTGCTGACGATGCGGCCGTTTCCCAAGGGACCTGCTCTCGCTGAAAATCGACGAGACCGTTCCTCTCGAGCATCTGGGCGTCGGACGATTGCCTCGAAGTGGCGCGGTCTGTTCCTGGCGCCGGCGTGTTGTCCGACGAGATGATCTCCAAAGCCGTCGCCGCTGCCGACGGCGTGCCGTTCTTCCTCGAGCAACTCGTCATCTCCCTCATCGAAGAGCAATCGCAAGGACCAGCGCCGCACCGCAGGCTTGGGTGGCGTGCCGCTGATGCTTGCCCAATTGATGTCGGAACGTCTCGATCGGCGGCCCGGGAGCGCGGCGGGTCGCGCAGGCGGCGGCGTGCATCGGCCGCTCCTTCACACGGGACTTTCTGCTCAACGCTGCTCAACGACGACGAGCGCGGTACAGGTCCAGGAGCGGCTGGAGGCGCTGGTCGAGGCGGAGATTCTGCGTGCCGCGGCGATACGGTGCGGAAGTTCGCTACGAGTTCCGGCATGCCCTGCTGCAGCGGATGGCGCACGAATCCATGCTGCACGCCGAGCGACGGCGCATGCACGGTCGCATCGCTCGAAGTGCTGCAGGAGCAAGAAAGAGGCGAACCGACGGTCCTCGAAGCGCTCGCCTATCATCTTTCCGAAGCGGGTGCGTCGGCGGAGGCGATCGGCGCGTGGCTGCGCGCGGGGCTGAGCGCCACGAAACGATCCGCGCATCTCGAGGCGATCGCGCACATTCGGCACGGGCTCGGCCTGCTGGACCAGATTCCCGATCCCGAGTCGCGGCGGCAACTCGAACTGAATCTTCAGGCGTCGCTGATGGGTTCGCTGCTGGCGACGCAGAGCGCCACCTCGTCTGGAGCTGGCCGACTGCTGCGACCGCGGGCCTCGAGTTGTGCGAAGAAGGCGGCGAGACGGCGCTCGTGTTCCCGTTCGCGTTCGGGCAGTTCACCTTTGTCAACTGCCGTGGTCGGAGCAGCGAGGCGATTGCGCTGGCGACCGAGTTCGTCTCGCGCGCCGAGCGCGACGGATTCCAGTCGGAGCAGGTCATCGGGCATCGCATGCTGGGGCAGGCGCTTCTCGCCCAGGGCGACGCTTGCAGCGGCGAAGACGGCACTCGAGCGCTCGCTGGCGCTCTACATCCCCGAGCGGGACGCCACGGCGACCCACAGGTACGGGCAGAACACCGAGGTCCATACCAAGTCCGTGCTCAGCCTCACGCAGTTCTGCCTGGGAGACGTGGACGCCGCACTCGAGATCGGTCTCGACGCGCTGCAGACGGCCGACGCCTTACGGCATCCGCATTCGACGGCCATCCCGATGGCGTATGTCGGCGGATGGGTGTTCGGGCTGTGCGAGGCGACCGAGCAGATGATGACCGAGGCGAGAAACCTTCTGGCGCTCGCCGAGCGGCATCGGCTTTATGGGTTTCGCGCCCAGTGCGGCGGCTTTCGTCGGGTGGGCGCTCTGCCAGGGCGGAAATCCGGGACAGGGCATCCCGATGATTGCCAAGGCGATCGCCGCATTCGATTCGGTCCAGTTCCGGCTGGCCGAAGCCGGTCACCTGGCGAATCTGGCGGACGCTCAGCGTCGCGTCGGGCGGCTCACCGACGCGGCCGTGACGTGCGAACGTGCCATGCAGCTGATGCCCGAAGGCAGCCGATGGCTCGAACCGGAAGTACGTCGCGTGCAGGCGGTGATCGCGGCCGATCTCGCGCCGACTGACTGGAACGGGCTGACAGTCCTGTTTCGATCGCGCCATTGCGTGTGCCCAGAAATTCCGGTTTCCCGTCTTCGAGAGGCGATGCCTGGTCAGCTTCGAACAGTTTCTGAAATCGGCGGGGCGTCGCGATGCGGGTGTCGAATCCCGGCTAGCGCGAGCTGTCACATCTTGAGCAATCTTGGCCAGCGTGTCGCCATCGCGATGCGAGCACGGCAATCCCGGACGTCCTCATCGGGCGGCTCGGCGTCTGACGCATATCGTTTCGCGCCATGAACGTGGCCATCACGTGTTGGGCGGCGTTGCGTGTGTGGATGCAGCTCCTCCGCTACGTGGCGCAGATCGATCCTGGTCTTCCCTCGGCTCACAAACGCGGGGCGGCACAGACGGGTTCAAGCCTGGGCCTGCACTCTGCTGAAGCGACTCGATGTCGAACTGAAGGTCGTCGGAGCACCTCCGCAACAGGGACCACTGCTGCTCGTGTCCAACCACATTTCCTGGGTAGACATCCTGGCGCTTCACGCCGCCTGCCAGTGCCGTCTCGTGGCCAAGTCCGACGTCAAACAATGGCCAGTGATCGGAACCCTCGCGACCGGCGGGGGCGCTTTGTATGTACAGCGTGAATCGCGGCGCGATGCAATGCGCGTGGTGGATCAGATGGCGCAGGCTTTACAGGACGGCGATATCCTGGCGGTGTTCCCGGAAGGGACCACCAGTGATGGCGACTCGGTGCTGCCTTTTCATGGCAACCTGATTCAGGCGGCGATCACGGCGAACGCTCCCGTGCAGACGGTGGCGCTCCGATTTGTCGATGCCGCGTCCGGGACAACCAGCCACGCTGTCAGCTACATGGGTGATGAATCGCTGGTGGGCTCGATCTGGCGAACGCTGCGCGCGCGAGACGTATGCGCCGTGTTGGCGTTTGGCACGACGCAACGTGCCGACGGGCGGGACCGACACGCGTGGGCGAAGGATCTCCGCGAAGAAATTATCGCGATGCGTCGAGCCGGATCCGGTCGTTGCGCAACTTGATCGTGGCGCGCCGGATAAGGCGCGGCCACGACCTCACTGATCTGGCGGGCGGACCTCTGTGCGGAGATAGCGTTGCAACGGCTCGATCTCCAACGCATGGTCTGTCCCGCCACGATACGCATTTGCGACGCTTGGTGGGCGGCGAGCACACGCTTCACCCTCAGCTTCCGCGACGTCGAAGACCTCCTCGCCCAACGCGGCATCACGGTGTCATACGAGTCCATCCGGCACTGGTGCGAGATCTTCGGGTGCGGCCTACGCGCGGCGGCTCCGGCGTTGGGCAGGGCCAGTCGGCGACACGTGGCATTTGGACGAACTCTTCGTGACGATTCGCGGCCAGCGTCAGTACCTCTGGCGGGCCGTCGACCAAGAGGGCGAGGTCATCGACATCCTCCTCCAGCCCCGCCGGGATCGCCACGCCGCCGCGCGGTTCTTTCGCAAGTTGCTCAAGCGGAGCGGCCGGGTCCCGCACCCCTTCGTCACCGATCGCTTCGGGAGCTCCCGCGCCGCGCACCGGGTCATCATGCCGTCCGTGGTCCACGACACCACCCGCTACGCCAACAACCGGGCCGAAGTCTCCCACCAACCGACCCGGTGGGGCGAGCGGCGGCGCTTCAAATCGGCGGCACAGGCCCAGCGGTTCCTCGCGGTCCACGACGTCGTTCGCAACCTGTTCACCGTTGGACGACATCGGCTTCGCGCCGGCCATCAGCGACTTCTGCGCTCGCGCCCGTTCGTTACGTGGAACGCCGTGGCAGCGGCCTGACGACTTCGGCGTCGAGATAATTCCCAACATGGCCGTGGTCGACGTTAACTTGACAGCGCCGTCCCCATCCCTGAGAGCCCGCGCCATACGGTACACCGCTGGCATCGCGTCGTGTCGTGAGTCGCGCTCTACGTACAACGTGCCTCCCCGGGTGAACCGCTTGGTCGCCCCCACCAGGCCGGACCGCGGGAGGCACAGCTGGCAGTGAAGATCAACTTCTAAACGGCCGGCGCCAGCGGATGCTCTCCGTTCCAGGTCTCGACACTCGGTACGTGTTCACCTGCGCCGAGCGTCATGGACTCATGCGGGACAATCCCGCGAACCGCGCGTATTCGCGCGTAAGGCGCGTCTTCTGGCGCCCGGTGTTTAAGCTGAAGCACCAGCACCTCTCGTTCTCCAGAATCGAAGAACCTGCCGATCTCGCGAGCCAGCTGGTCGAGCGCCTCATCATCGGCGGCGATCTGCCCGGCGTGCGGTCGCTCGCCCATCGCCCAGACTGTGTGACACGTTGCGAGGACGTCGCGCACGTTACCGAGTTGACTGAGAACCTCGCGAAATTGATCAACGTCGTCCGTGCCTAACGGCGACCTCGCGGCAAGCAGCGGCCCGATGTCGTCGATGATGACAATCTGTGCCTCGCTCCAGGGCCAATAGCCGATGTTCTGTGGGCCATCATCGTCGGCGAAGCGATCCCGAGATCGCGCGGCGAGTTCGAGCAGCGTCGCCAAAGTCAAATAGCGGACCTTCACGTGCTTGAAAGCGAATTCGGTTCCGATGCCCGTGCAGAGCTCCGTACCGACCGGAACCAATCGGGCCACCGATGACGATCTGGCTGGACGCGCTATCCGGCGGCGGATTGATGTTGATCAGACGGTGGAGCTTTCCAGGATCATCGTATCGTGCATCCGCGAGACGAAACAGGTACGGCAGCGCCGCTTTCTGCCAGGTAATTTTCTGGCGCAACCACGGCACCGCTAGACGAACACCGATGAGCACGAGCCCTAGGAAAAAGGCTGCGCCCCACCACTCGATGGGAATGCCCAACCACTCGGCGTCAGTAAACGCAAAATAGCGAAACAGGAAGGCCGTCGCCACACCCAGCACCATGTAGGCCGCGGCGATGACCGCATTGTCGCGTAAGAGCTTACGGTCGAGAAGAAATTTGGTGTTCGCGCTCTTGACCTCGCAACGGTACGCGTGCCACTCCCACAACGCCACGCCGATCGTGGCAAGCAGCGCCCCTACGACATAATCCCAAGGAAATGTAAGGCCCCCAAAGTATGGCAGGCGGAGAACAAGACCCAACCCACTCGCTAGGAGGATACCAAGGCAGACGTGCCCGAATTGGTTAGCGACCCAGCTATGGGAGGAGGTCTCCGCCGTATGTACTTCCTTGCCTTTGATGTCGATCTTGAACTGGGTCCAGATTTGTTTGGTGGTAACGGTCGGGCGCGTGGGACCACCGGCACGCGGCGCCACCGTGCTAGCAACGACAGACATCGCGACCCTCCTCAAAAAAACGGGCGTGTGCGTTCGCACCTGCCCAGTCATCCACCCGAGTGCGGGCGATTATGTCTCAGGAACTGGGGTCTTTCCACCATGGGCGGTTTCCGCCGCGGCGCTGAGCGATGCTTGGCTTTCGCTCGAATCCCTGCTTCAGCCGGTGACGATTGCGGCCGTCGCATCGCTAAACCGCTTGAGATCCGGAATACGGCACGCTGTAATCAACGCCAGCGCCAGGGACTGCCGCTACGACGCGCGTCTTTGTCACGATGTCACCTCCGGACGGTGCCTGACGTATCGCCCTTGTACCCCGGCGGCGCACGCGTTCTTTAGGCCTCATAGGTAACAACGTTCAACACGCGAAAATCGCACAGGCGGTTCCTGGCGGTTAGCGAACGACTCGCATCGCGGGCGAGGTATCGAGCTAACGCGACTGGGCCCACGGTACCGGCCGATAGCTAGGAATGACCCTTGGGTTTGCACGTCTTCCCTTCTCAGTAGTCACGAAGCTGGCACGGCGGACGCCCGAACGGTGTCTGGCTCTGGCAGCCTTCGCGCTATCAGTACGCCTCCAAAGAGGAGGGCGGCCATCGTCAGCATTGCACTTCGATGTGCCCAATCTCCTGCGCCGGCCAGCAGCCAAACCATAGCCCCCCAGAGGAGCGGGCCGAGGATTGCGGAGAATCGTTCGGCGACTGAATACAGGCCGAAGTAGAAGCCCATTCTCTCTTCCCGCCCTGCCACTGCCAGAAAGGCTCGAGAGAGGGCCGACACGGCTCCGAAGAGGAAGCCGCAAGGCGCAAACAGCGTCAGGAACACAACGAACGTCGGCGCCAATGCTAAAGCCACGAGGCCACCACACCAACCCCAGAGGACCAGCACGAGAAGGCGTTTGATACCGATTCGCGCGGCGAGGGCACCGGCCGCGGCAGCTCCAAGTCCAGCGGTGACGAGCGCGACGAGCACCGTCAACGCGACTTGATCACTGGGCAGCGACCATACTTCCCGCAAGTAGATTGGAATAAAGAGCTGCACCGACAGAATGGCGTCGCCGTAAAGATAAAAAGCCAGCAAGAACCGCCGGACGACCGGATCTCTGTTTGGGTTAACGATCTGGTCGAGGGACTCTCGATACCGTGCCGTCATCCCAACGGAACTGCCTGACGAAGAAAGATCGCGGTCGCGCAAGAATGACAGAACAATCAGAACGGTGACTCCGGACAGCAGGCCTGCGGGCGCGAGGGTGAAGATACCGCCCGGTGGTAGCAGCGGCGGAAGCCCGTTCCTGGCCAACGGCAGCATCAAAAAGATTCCAGCTATTGAACCGAAATAGCCCAGCCCTTCACCCATTCCCGAGAGGACTGAGGTGCGCCGACCTTCTATTAATTTGGGTATCATCGCGTCGTAGAAGATCAAGCTTGTCTGATAGACGTAATTCACGAAAGAGAACAGCACCAAAACCACAATTGCCCGCGTCAATCCCGCCGAAGAGTTGAGCACAACGACCGGAATTGCTACTGCAAGTATCGTGATCAGAACAGCGTGGAGTCGAAGCCACGTCACACGGTGGATGGTGCGGTCGACGATCCAGCCGATTGCTGGCGCAGTCAGGAGCAAAGCAAGCGTCGAGACCGAGAAGCTGAAGCCGTACCAAAACTCTCGCACTCCGTTGGCTGTGACCCACTGGGAGAGATACAGAGAGCCATTGCTGATCACAATCGAATTGCAGAAATCGAACAAGCTCCACGCTACACGTGCTCCTATAGGTGCGCTGGTTGCGCTCATCCCAGCCATGATGACCTCGCTCGACGTGACTCACCGAAAGCGTCCCAAAGGGTTCGCGATACAGTCGCCTCGAGGGCCGACCCTACCACCCCGAGACCCGCCTCTCCGCAAAAAGGCAATTTCGGCTCCTCCGCGGCTCTGGGGCGTGGCTGCCAGGACAGCCTGCCCGATACCAAACCTCGTTTCCAAATTGGCTGGAGCGGAACTTGTATCATCAACGACCTTAAGCAAACGGGATGGAGAGCTACCAGACGTTCTTTGACGAACAGCTTCGATATCTGTATTCGCTCGGACATCGTCCTACCGGTAGCGACAATCACGCGGCTCTTGTCGATCGGGTAGCGGCGGATTTGGCGAGATTGGGACTCGAAGTTCATCGGGATACTCACAGATTAGAACGCTGGGGTGTCACACCGGACCGGCTGGCCCTCGCGGTGGGTGGCCTTCGACTGACGATCTCTTCAGCATGGCCTTATTCCGGAGAAACAGGCCCGGAGGGCATCACCGCTCCGTTGACGTTTCTCGATGGGTGGTGCCGAAAGAACTGGAGGGCAGGGGCCGGGCACATCGCGGTGGTCGCGGTCCAACGCCGCTGCGTTCCGTATCGTCTTCTGTTCAGCACCTGGACCGATGAGGCTCCGCCAAAGCGCACCGTCAGTCACCCAGTGATCTCTGCCTGGGTCTCCGGCATCGATCTGCGGAAAGCCAAGGACGCTGGTGTCCTCGCCGTGATCGCGGTCTGGAAAGGTCTGGCCGATCGCAGCGCCGCAGGCCAATACCTGCCTTTCTGGGAACCATATGAAGGACTGCCCGCCGTCTGGGTGTCGGAAAACGAAGCGGAGGCACTCATTCGCGCAGCCCGTGTCCGCGCATCGGCAACACTCGTCGTCGACGCTGTGCGCACGGCTGACGTTCAGACGGATACCGTGTGGGCCGTGTCTTCGGGCACCGTCAGTCGCGACGAAACCGTGATAGCCGTCACGCACACGGATGGGACCAACGCCGTTGAGGAGAACGGGCATATCGGGCTTCTGGCCCTCGCACACGAGGCAGTGACGAAGCCTCACGACCGCACCATCGTGTTCGTCTTCACCACGGGGCATTTTCGCCTCCCGTCGATCACCTGTCACGGACCGCGGCCATCGCCACCGTCCCTAGCCCCTCCCACGCCCCGGGCAGCCACGAGTGCGTGGCTAGACGCCCATCCAGAATTGTGGTCGGGACAGAACGGGGGCAAGACGGCGGTTGCCAGCGTCGTCATCGAACATCTCGGCGCGCTTGAATACGCCACCGACCCAGTGACCGGCACCTATGGTCCAACGGGGAGACCAGAGCCGGAACTGCTCTACGCCACTACCAAAGAACTTGCCGAACGCGTTCGCGAGGACTGGAGAGGTGTGGCTTCGGGGCCGGTTGTGCCGGCAAAGCCCGGCGCGCTGGTCCATCTGGGAGAGGGGGAGCCTTTCTTCAAGCGCAGGATCCCCACCGTCGCTCTTGTCACCAGCCCGGAATACCTCGCTGCAGAAACCGACGATTGCATAGTTGATGTCGCCGTTCTCACACGGCAGTGCGAGAGCTTCCAACGGCTGCTGCGTTATCTCGGCACAACCAGAACTTCACGCGAAAAGCTGGGGATCGTCACGCCGCCTTCGAAGTTCCGAAAGGCGTTGGCCGGAATTTGGGCGCTTTATGTCCTCGTTCGTGGTTCGGGCAAAGCACAATGAGACGCGGACTCGACTTATACCGAAGGCGGCAAACAGGATTTGGGCACCGTTGCCGTAAAGTTCAGGCCTTTGTTCGTACAACTCTGATCAGTGTTGGGTGTCGATACCCGAGACTCGTAAGCCGTTCGACAATTGGGCTGGCTTCAGCTGTGCGATTCAACGCCAGGAGTGCTCGCGCCTGCACGGCCAGCATGCGCTTTTCCGGATTTGCTTCCTGGCCCGATACGACCATCGTGAGGGCGGCCTCTCGTAGCTGCCGCGCCAAACCGGCATTTCCCCGGCGCGCGACGACGTCGGCCGCGAGCAGCCGTCCTTCGGCGGCCCTTCGGGTCGCTTCCCGATCGTTTCCGCGGGCTAAGAGCGGCGCGAGCACTCGTTCCACTGTGTCAGCTCGCGCGGCCGCAGCGTCGAGCTCACCGCGTTCGAAGTACGTCAGCCCGAGACCCAGTTCCGCATCTGCGAGATCGCGTTGCCGTATCGCGAGATCCGGCGCCGCCTCGACGATCGGTCGCAGAATCGCGATCGCGCGCTCATACGCCTGGCCGGCTTCCCGCAATGAACCGCGTAAACGAAGCACTGCCGCATAGGTCGTCTCGGCCGCGGCCAGATCGCGGCGCCAATTCGCGTTCCGCGGATCGGTGGCTGCATACGCCGCCGCCACTTCGCGCCGCAGCCGATAGTGTTCGGCCGCGTTGGCGAGATCACCGCGATCCTCGTACGCTCCACCCACGTAATTCAGCGCAACCTGGTAGTTGCGCTTGAGGGCGAAGTTATCCGGCTGGTGCGCGACGAGGTCTCGCCTAATCTCCAGGTCGGCGAGGAAGTGCTTCAAGGCAGCGTCAACCTCGCCCAGCTTGTCGAGCACCATCCCCAGCCGGATGTGTCCGCCCGCCACCGCCTGGCGCCGTTCGACATCGGCAGGATTGCGGCGGGCCAGGTCCTCCTTGATCTGCTGCGCCGATTCCAGCTCTCGCCGGGCGCTCTGGAAATCACCCTGCGCCTCGTGGACGAATGCAACCCCACCCATCCCGTACGACAGCTCGAGAAGCCAGCGTTCGTTCTGGGGCTCGCGATCGACGAGCCGTTGAGCGATATCCCGGTACGCCTGGTACTGGCGCATCGCTCCCGTCAGATCACCCTGCACTCGAAGCGCTTCACCCGCGTAGAACCGTGCGTTCGCGAGGCCAATCTGCCACTCACCGTTGGTCGGATCGCGCGCGACGGCCTGCTCCGCAAAGGCAATCGAATCCCGGTACGCATCGGAGGCAGCGTTCAGGTTGCCTTCCGCCTGTCGGATCTGCCCAATCTGATAAATCGACTGCGATCGCCGGAAGAGCTCATCGCCGCTGAGTGACTCGGGCGGCACCGCGTTGAAGTACTTGGTCGCCTCGTTGCCGACCGCGTCGAGCACATCGAGCCGACCGACCTCCTGCAGCCTGGCGCGCAGGTCGCCAAGCATGAAACCAATCAGTGATTCCGCCTGTTCACGACGCCGATCTGCTTCTTCGCGCGCGGCGACAGCGACAGTACGTTCTCTTTCCAGATCGACGGTGTATTTCGCAGCGCCCGACACAAGTAGTGCGATGGCCGCAGCGACTGCAAGCCGGAGCCGTCGCCGCCTCGGCTTGTTTCGAATCCACTGGAGTCGCTCGGCCACCTCGACGGCGGTAGGGCGCTGCGCAGGAGCTCTCGACTTGAGGCGTTGGATCAAGCCGGCGACGTCGGCGTCCAGGCCGGTCACGGTGGCCGTCGTGCCGACCTGCGTTCTGGCGAGCAAGGTCGTGTAATCGAGCGTCGCGTCGTACGGCGCTTTTCCGGTGAACAACTCCTGCAGCAGGAGTCCGAACGAATACATATCGCTGGCCGACGTCGTGACGTCGCCCATCGCCTGCTCCGGGCTCATGTAGCCGACGGTCCCCGTGACCAGGCCGACCGTCGTGTGAAATCCCGAAGCCGCGTCGATGGGCGTAGCTGGCGCCGTGACGCCGCCCGTTTCGAGCTGAGGCGAGACCCCGTCGCTTGCGCGCGAAGCCGCGGGCGCCTGGTGTTCGAACGCCACGGAGCGTGCGAGACCGAAATCGAGGACCTTCACCACGCCCGCGTCGGTGATCATCACGTTTCCCGGTTTGAGGTCCCGATGGACGACGCCGGCGGCGTGAGTGACGACGAGGACGTCGGCGATCTGTTCCGCGATCTTGAGCTTCGCGGACCAGTCGAGTCCCGCCTGGAGCGCCTGGCGCAGGTTCTTGCCTTCGATGAGCTCCAGGATCAGCCAGTCACGCTGCTCGTCTTCGATGTAGTCGTATACGCGGCAGATGTTCGGATGATCGAGCTGGGAGAGGATCTGCGCCTCGCGCAGAAAGCGGGTCTTCGATTCCGCGTGCAGGCGCTGCTCGGAGTGAACCGCCTTCAGCGCGACTCGGCGTTTGAGCGTCTCATCGAAGCCGACATAGACCTCGCCCATGCCGCCCGCGCCGAGACGATGAAGGCGCCGGTAGTGCGAAATCCTGGTTTCGAGTGAGGGCTCCTCTGAGTGATCCATGCTGGACTCGAAGACTTCGAGACGCGACCTGACCGCTGTCTATACGCGGCTATTCGATGTCGATGTCAGGATCGTCCGTGCGCGTGCCGCCTGCGAGCAGGTTGACACCCACAGTTTTCAACCTTACCGTTCGTCAGATTCTGTCTCCTGGAACGCTCGTTCTCGTTCGCCTACCTGGCTACTCGACATCCACGTCGGGATCGTCTGTGAGTCGGTTCTGGTTTGGGTTCGGTTGTCGTGGCATCTGACGTTGTACTTATAGGTCTAGCCCACCATGCCCCCGACGCGTCCGTCCAGGGTACCCTTCAGTCGCTCCCTTCGCGGACGTACGAGGGTAAAGCGCGCCGACTGCACGGGGCTGACTCGGTGGCGTCACTTTGTCGAATTTGATCTGTCCACGGTCCGCCACCGCCCTTAGCGATCCACCTAATCGTCCTCGCTTCTGGTTCTTCTTCACCTTCACGATGCGTTGATCATTCTTACACCGTCCCGTCCGTGTCGATCAATACAGTCTGCCATCGGTGGTTCTCCTTCTGCGCCGGAGTAAGCCGGCGATGCTGCCGTAAAACGAGGCGATGCTGCCGTAAAACGAAGGAGCATCCCTCAGAGACGCCGAGGGCTACTCGACGTCCACGTCGGGATCGTCCGTGACCCGGTACCCGTATTCGGGTCCCTGACGTTGTACCTGATAGGTTTTTTTCGGATTGCCTTTGATCGGTGGACCCGTGGGTCTGATGTCGCCCTTTGGCACATCGAATCTGAGGTTCGTCGAAAGGACTTTTGTCTTTTTCGATTGGGTAAGTACTTGGTTCGGAGCTGTTCTTCTTGAACGTGACCTCCACGGTCCACCCTTGCCCTGAGCGACGAACTTCAACCCCTGGTTCCTGCACCGTGAACACGTGACACGTCGTCGAGAACCCTGACCCTCCTTGTGCAATTCTTACCGACACTGGTTCTAAGGGCGCTTCGGTGGCAGGGGCAAGAAGGTTCCGGCGAACTGGAACAGTTCGGCGTCGACTGGGGGCACGTCGCGGCGCTTTCCTCATCACATCCTCCTGTCAGCCATGCCCAAGTCGGCGTTGCTAAGCAGGGTTACGCATGGCTACCTGTGTAGTTAACGTCTGAGCATTGACACGGCAACACCTTCCGCTTATGCGATTCGGGAGATCGCCCTAGCTCGGCCGTATCTTATACGCCACCGCCGCGCGTGCGATACGGACTCTTCTTTGGAGTTGATGCGTCGCGCCACTCTCGAAGGGAACGCGACGGGGAGCCCGGCGAACGGCCGCTATGTATCTTTACGGAACACGCGCTGCCAGAGGCTCGGTGGGTATCGAACGGCCGCAAGTGCGGCGCGAAGCGCTTCGGCAGACTGGTATCGATCTTCGGCGGGCTTTCGCCAGTAGCTGGTTCACGATCCGCTCGAGTTGAAGCGGCCGGTCAGGTGAAAGCTTCGTGATTGGTACTGGGTCCTTTTCGAGAATATTGGTCACGGTCTCCGAAGGAGACGCTCCTGCAAATGGCGGCCTCCCCGTCGCCATTTCATAGATGATGCCCCCGAGGGAAAACAGGTCGCTCCGCGGGTCGAGCGGCAATTGCAAGATGCGCTCGGGGGCCATGTAACTGGCCGTTCCAACCGGCCGCCCGAGAATCGTCGACCCGCCAACCACCAGCTCACCTGTCTCCGGCTGGATGAACCGCCGGGCGAGGCCGAAATCGAGCACCTTCACCAATCCCGCGCCGCTGATGACGATGTTCCCGGGCTTGATGTCGCGATGAACGATCCCGGCGGAGTGGGCGGCGCCGAGTGCCTGGGTGATTTGAAGCGCGATGTCGAGGATCTCGTTCGTCGGTAGCGGCCCTCTCGCTATGTGCAGTTTGAGGTTAACCCCCTCGACCCGTTCCATGGCGATGAACGCGCTGCCCTCATGCTCATCGATCTCGTAGATCGTGCAGATATTGGGGTGGTTGAGGCTACCGATCATTTGCGCTTCGCGCTGCAGCCGTCTGGCCGCTTCGGGGTCGCCCGCCAGCTCCTCGGGCAGGAACTTCAGGGCGACAGGCCTGGCCAGCCGAAGATCTTCGCCTTCGTAGACGACACCCATCCCGCCGACGCCCAGCTTGCCGGTCACCCGGTAGTGGGAAATCGTTTTGCCGACCATGGCGCGCCGAGGATACCAGAGGCGGCGGTCACCTCGCTGTTCGCTTTTGCCGCCTCCGTCGTTGTAAGAGGCACGGGGGAAAACTATGAAATTTGGGGCTTGGTGTGCGGTTGTAATTCTGCTGACCTCTGGCGCCGCGTACGCGCAGAGCACCACCGGCACGATCTGGGGACAAGTGACGGACACTCAGGGTATGCCTGTCCCAGGCGCGACGATTACCGCCACGTCACCCAACCTGCAGGGCACGCGAGAAACGCTGTCCTCAGCCAACGGACACTACGTCATGCCGCTGTTACCTTCGGGCTTGTACACCGTCGTGTTCGGGCTCGCAGGCTTCGGAGCGCAGACACGTACCGTCAGCATTGCGCCGACTCAGATGGAGCGGATCGACGTCGAGCTGGGGCCTGCGACGGTGTCGGAGACTGTGCTGGTCGCTGCCCGCGCCACCAACGCGCTGATGGACACGTCCCAGGTGGCCACGAGCTTCCGCCAGGAACTGATCGCCAATCTGCCTACCGCACGCGACATCCACGCGGCGCTCATGCTGTCGCCGTCGGTGCACGCGACCGGCGCGGCGGGAGCCTACTCGATAGCCGGCTCGATGTCCTTCGAGAATCTCTTCCTCGTCAACGGCGTGACCGTGAACGAAAACCTCCGTGGCCAGGCGATTGACCTCTACATCGAGGATGCGATCCAGGAGACAACCGTGGCAACGGCGGGGATCTCGGCCGAGTACGGCCGCTTCGGCGGCGGCGTTGTGAACATCGTCACCAAGTCGGGCGGGAACCGCTTCAGCGGATCGTTCCGCGACACGCTCAACAACGACAACTGGCGCAGGATGACGCCCTTCGAGGAGACGGCGATAAACGGCCTCGGTGGACGCGACCTTCGCGTTGACAAAGTCGTGCCGACATACGAATACACGCTCGGCGGTCCCGTGGTCCGCGATCGCCTCTGGTTTTTCACGGCCGGTCGCCTGCAGGCCCAAGAAAGTGGCCGGAGCACCGTGGTGACCAACATCCCGTATACGTTCACTGAGACCGGCAGACGCTTCGAATACAAAGGCACATACGCAGTGAGGCCGGGCCACAGCTTTCAGGGCGCCTTGACGAAGAGCCAACGGACCCAGGAGAACAACACGTTCAACCCAAATCTGTCGATGGACCTCGCAAGCCTCGGCACGCGTAATCTTCCAGAGGACCTCCTGGCGTGGCATTACACCGGGGTTGTGGGGCCGAGTGTCTTCGTCGAGGGACGTTACTCGAACCGGCACCAGAGCTTCATTAACTCAGGATCGCGCTTCACCGATTTAGAGCACGGTACGCTGCTCATCGACAGAAGCCGCGGCAATACGCGGTATTGGGCCGAGACGCTATGTGGCGTGTGCGATCGAGAAGGGCGCGACAACGAGAACATCTTCGTAAAGGGCTCGTACTTTCTGTCGACCGCCGGCGCAGGGTCACACACCATGACCCTGGGCTACGACTACTTCAACGACAAGCGGCTGGCCAACGCCCACCAATCGGGCAGCGACTACCGCATCCTTGGGACGAGCACGATCATCCAAGGCACTGGCCCCTCGGCGGTTATCTACCCGCAGTTTCTCGGCGATGGTTCGACGATCATCCAGTGGAACCCGATTCGGCTCGACAGCCTGGGGTCGAATTTCCGAACTCATTCGGCGTTCTATAACGACTCGTGGCGCATGTCGGATCGCCTCACGGCCAACCTCGGCGTTCGTTACGACAAGAACGACGGTGCCGATCAGGCGGCCACCATCGTCACGACCGACTATGCCTGGAGTCCACGCCTCGGAGTCGCGTTCGACCCGACAGGCAGTGACGAGTGGTCGATCACGGGCAGCGTCGCGAAGTACGTGACTGCGATCTCCAACAGCATCGCAGACTCGTCGTCTGCCGCCGGGCAGCCCGAGGAGCGGCAGTTCCTCTACCGCGGGCCGAGCATCAACCCGCCTGGCACGACGAATCTTGTTACAGCGGACGTCGCGATCCAGCAGGTATTTGCGTGGTTCAACGCCAACGGCGGCGAGAACCTGCCTCTTAACGGCACGCCGATCATCCCGGGGGTCACACCCGTCATAGCGGGCGATCTGCGGTCGCCGAGCGTGTGGGAGTACGCCGCCGGAGTGAACCGACAGTTCGGCAGCCGTACGGCCGTCCGCGCCGACGTCGATCTATCGCAACTACACGGACTTCTACTCGGACCGCGCTGATGCGTCGACCGGCATCGTGCGTGACCCGGACGGACGTGCCTACGATCTCGTCGTCATCGAGAACGAGAACGATCTGGCCAGGCGCCGGTACGCCGGTCTCACGGTCCAGGGAACAACGCGCTGGAACGCGGCTGACGTCGGCGGCAACTACACGCTGTCACGCAGCTGGGGCAACTTTGAAGGAGAAACCGTCGCCAGCGGGCCGATCCGATTCGAAGGGCGGCGCTTCCCGGAGTACAAGCGCGCCGAGTGGAGCTATCCGGAAGGCGACCTCCTGACTGACCAGCGTCACCGCGCGAAGCTGTGGGTCAACTATCGGCCGGGAATATTCGGAGGTCTTACTCTCAGCCTGCTCCAGACGTTCGAGAGCGGCGTGCCTTACGGTGCGCGGCGGTCGAGACGTGTTGTCCGCGACTGCCAACACGAGTGGCGTGGATGCACGGCCGTACGTGACCAATCCGGGATACCTGGCTCCTCCCGTTGGAAACAGAACGTCGTATTACTACACGCCGCGCGACGCGTTCCGAACCGAAACACAGATCCGGACCGATTTCGCGGCCAACTACGTCTATCGCCTGCCCGGTGGCCGCGGCGCGGAGCTCTTCGGCCAGGTGCAGGTGATCAATCTGTTCAATCAGTTCCAGCTGTGCGCGTGCGGCGCTACGGCATTCGGAACGGGCAGCGCAATGAATGCCGGCGGGGTGAACATCCAGCGAATCGATACGACGGTGCTGACGCCGGTCACGACACCCGCACGGTTCGCCGCGTTCAACCCGTTCACGACCACGCCGGTGCAGGGAGTGAACTGGGATTACGGTCCGAACTTCGGTCGCGCGGTCAGCCGCTTCGCTTACACCACGCCCCAGTCGTTGCGACTTTCGTTCGGCGTTCGCTTCTAGCTCGAGATTAGGTTAGATGCGACACGATGGTGTCAACCCTGACCTGAGAGGACAGAATGCGTCGGTCTGTTACATCCGGGGGTATCTGTCGTTATCAGTATTAAGAGGGCAGACACCACCCCTCAGGAGGCCGTTATCATGCTGAACCACCTGCTCATGGCCGAACCCAGACCCGAAAAGGCGGTACCGCCGCCGCCCGACGACCACCTGGACCCGTTGCTGAGCGACGAGCCCACGCTCGAGCTCGTCATCCGCGCTCGGGAGGGGGACAGGATGGCCGTCGAGGCGCTCCTGCAGCGCTGCCTGCCCTCGTTGAAACGCTGGGCGCACGGCAGGCTGCCGGCAGCCGCGCGAGGCTCGCTCGACACGGGCGATCTCGTGCAGGAGGCGGCCCTTCATGCGATTCAGCGCCTCGACGTGTTCGAACCACGGCACGTCGGCGCGATGCAGGCCTATCTGCGGATGTCGGTCATCAACCGCATCCGGGATGAGGTGCGGCGTGTGATACGTCGTCCCGCGGCCGAAGAGCTCCCGCCGGAGCTCCCAGCGGATTCGACATCGCCTCTCGAGGCGGCGATTCAGGCGGAGTCGTACGAGCGATATCGCGCCGCATTGGAACGCCTGAAACATCGCGACCGCGAGATGGTGGTCGCGCGGGTCGAAGCGCAGTGGAGCCTGTCGGAAATCGCGCAGCGCTTCGGGATGCGCACGGTCGATGCAGCGCGGATGGCGGTCACCCGCGCAGTCAGGCGGCTTTCCGAGCACATGAAGACCGGCACGCCACAGTAAGCTGGAGGCCGGAAGCCTGAAGGCTTCCGGCTACATCACGATGTTTGCGAAGGGTCCGGCTGAAGCCGGACACTACGTACGCGTTCTCACATCCCGATCACGTCGACGAGTTCCTTGACGGCCGCGGCAGACTTCTTCAACGCCGCATCCTCATCGGCCGTCAGCTTGATCTGGAAGATCTCCTCGACACCGCGGGCACCCAGCTTGACCGGTACGCCGACGAACAAATCCCTGACGCCGTACTCACCCTGAAGAAAGACCGAGCACGGCAGAATCTTCTTCTTGTCCAGCAGGATCGCCTCGCACATTTCCGCAGCGGCCGCGCCGGGCGCGTACCAGGCGCTCGTCCCGACGAGTTTCGTGATTTCTGCGCCGCCGTTTGCCGTCCGTGTCGCGATCGCGTCGATCCGCTCCTTCGAAAGAAGCTCGGTAATCGGAACGCCTGCCACGGTGCTATAGCGCGCGAGCGGCACCATCGTGTCTCCATGTCCGCCGAGCACGAATGAATGAACGTTTTCGATCGAGACGTTCAGCTCCATCGCGATGAACGTGCTCATCCGGGCGGAATCGAGCACGCCGGCCATGCCGATGACGCGTTCGCGCGGGAACTTGGTCAAACGATAAAGCGCCTGGGCCATCGCGTCGAGTGGATTGGCCACTGGAATAATGATGCTGTCGGGGCAGTGTTCCACGACGCGTGGCGCGATGCTCTTCATGATTTCGAAGTTGTCGCGCACGAGATCGTCGCGGCTCATACCCGGCTTTCGCGGCTTGCCGGATGTGATGACGACGATGTCGGAACCCGCTGCTGCGCTCCAGTCGCCGCCGCCGATGATTCGCGAGTCGGATCCGAGGATCGGGCACGTTTCATATACGTCGAGCGCAATGCCGGCTGCCTTTTGATCGGCAATGTCGATGATGACGACGTCGGCCAGCTCCTTTTCCGCAATGGCGCGCGCGACCGTCGCGCCGACGTTGCCGGCGCCGCCGACAACCGTGACTTTTCGTTTCATGCCGTTTCCAAGCTCCGATTCTTAGGGCGATGTCCCGCAGTGGATCCGCAGGTTACGCACAGTTTCTGTTGAAAACCCTGTTGAAAAGATCCGCTCGCACCCACGAATTGCGCGCGATTGCGCGCATTTTAGCGGTTTGCACCATCGTAGTGCGACCGTTACACGCGGCGGCTTCCCACGCGCATGCCACACTCGGTTTCTCTTCTGCGGTCAATCATGCGCCGAACTCGCGCGAGCAGTGAACGCAGATTATACTTTCGGAATTCAATCTTCCCCGGGCCGCTGTTGTGTCGGCCCTACACGAGCGTACCTTTCACCGCGGAACACGTAGTTGAAAATCATTGTCGCTGACGACCTTCCGTCCTCCGCGCTCGAACTGTTGCGCGCGGAGGGATGGGAAGTCGATTCCCGAACCGGACGTACACCAGATCAACTCGCCGCCGACCTCACCGACGCAGCTGCACTTGTCGTCCGTAGTGCAACAAAAGTGACCGCGGCCCTGATTGCCGCAGCGCCGCAGCTGAAGGTGATCGCACGCGCAGGCACCGGCGTCGACAATGTCGACGTTCCAGCGGCAAGCGCACGTGGCATCGTCGTGATGAATGCGCCGGGCGCGAACAGCGTGAGCGTGGCAGAGCTCACAGTGGGTCTGATGCTCGCGATGGCCCGGCACCTGTCGGCGGCTGACGCCGCCATGAAACAGGGAAAGTGGGAGAAGAAGAAGTTTCTCGGCGAAGAGGTCCGCGACAAGACGCTGGGGCTCGCCGGCCTCGGACGGATTGGGCAGGAGGTCGCGCGCCGCGCGGCGGCATTCGGAATGCGCATCATCGCCCACGATCCGTTCATTTCGGAGCAGGTGGCGGCCGACCTTGGCGTGGAACTGGTCTCGCTCGATGATCTGTTCGCCCGCGCCGACTACGTGTCGCTCCACATGCCGGCAAACGAAAAGACCCGTCACCTGGTGAACGCCGACCGCCTGTCCCGAGCCAAAAAGGGCATTCGACTGATCAACACCGCGCGGGGAGACCTCATCGACGAGCAAGCATTGGCCGATGCGATCGAATCGGGGCAGGTTGCCGCTGCGGCTCTGGACGTGTTCCAGACCGAGCCGCCCCCCGATCAACGTCTGCAGAAGCTGCCCCAGGTGGTGGCCACCCCGCACATCGCCGCCTCCACGCGCGAGGGCCAGGAGCTCGTCGGCGTGGAAACCGCCGCGGCGATGCGCGATTTTCTGAAGGACGGCATCATCCGGAACGCGGTGAACTTTCCGTCCGTGTCGGCAGAAGAGTACATTCGGCTTCGTCCCTTCATCGAGCTTGGCGAGCGCCTCGGCGCGTTTCTCGCGCAGATGAACGATGGGCGCGCCAATGCGTTGGGCGTCCGTTACTACGGCGAGCTTGCAGAGGGACGCAACGACATGATCGTCAACGCGGTGCTGGTTGGCCTGTTCACACCCATCCTGGAAGTAGGGATTACGCCGGTCAATGCGAGAAGCGTCGCCTCCGATCGGGGCATCGAAATCGTCGAATCGCGCAGCAACCGACCACGCAACTACACCAGCCTCATTTCAGTGAAGCTGCACACGAGTCAGGGCGAGCGTTGGGTTGAAGGTGCCGTCTTCGAACGTACCTCCCCGAGGCTCGTGCTCCTTGACGGTATCGGCATCGAAGCGCCGCTCGACGGGACGATGATTGTGATCCGCAACAACGACCAGCCGGGCGTCATCGGCGAGATCGGCACGATTCTCGGGCGACACGGCGTCAACATTGCGAATTTCGCGCTTGGGCGGTCCGGCTCGCGAGCGGTGGGCGTGGTGATAGTCGACGAGACGGCGCCGATCTCCGCCGAGGTGCTTGTGGACCTCCGCAAGGTGAAGGCTATTCAGGAGGCACGAATTGTCCGCGTCTAGACGTCTTGAAGGCGCGAAATTCTTTGGAGGACGAGTCTTTCGCTCGCCTTCAAGACGTCTCGCCCGCACGTAGTGCGGGCAAGAAAATACTGCCACTAGCGAGGCGGAGCCACACGCTTCGCGGTTTGCGGGGCAGCCTCGCTAGTTATTGAGGCGCGCCGAATGTGAGCTGCGTGGACGTGCCGTCACTGAGACGGACGAGCTCCACGCTTTCAGCTTCAATCCGACCCACGCGGTACTCGTCGAGGACCGTGTCCCCTTCGTGGACGAGAAGCACCCCCATGGGGGAGCTGAGGATTGCGGTTCGCTCGACGCGGCCATCCAGCTGCTCTTCGGCAATACCCGCGACCGAAACGCGTGGGCCCGCGGGCACCAGATCAATCGGCGGCGGCGCCTCGACAACTGGCGCGGGTTCGCTCGGATTCGGCGCGGCGCTCCGACGTTCGGCAAATCGGAATGGGTTGCGCTGTGGTTCGGTGTACGCGCGAGCCACTTGCATGCGGGACTGCAGGCGAGCGGCCTGCTCTTTGATGTCAGTCGCGGCTTCAACGCGGCGGCGCGGAGCGGGACTCGATGTAGCCCTCGCCGCCGGCGTCGGCGCGTTCGATGGCGGCGACGAAGCCAACCATCCCGCCAGGACTGTGGCACCCGACACCGCGGCATAGGACTTCCAGGTCATACCAAATACGGCCTTATCTTAGCATTCTCGGCTTTTCTGACCGACGTCTACAGTTCTGCATGCTGAGTTCGAGTGCGGGAGCTTGGGCGTGCCGTTCGAGTGCGCGTTCGAGCCACTTGTTTGCCAGGTTCGACGGTCAAACGCAGCACATCACCATGCTATGATTCGTCGTGCACCCGGTCACGTTCGGCAGTGCTTTCCAGCGAACGTCACAGTCACTGCACGCAGTCGTTGTCGTTCCCGCCCGGTACCATTCGACGCGTTGTCCCGCAAAAGTTCTCGCCGACATCGGAGGTCGTCCGATGATCGAGCACGTGTACCGGCGCGCTGCCACGACGCCAGGCGTCGATGCCGTGATCGTCGCGACTGACGACGAGCGAATCGCAGCGGCGGTGAACGCATTCGGCGGTGTCGTGCAGATGACGCGCTCGACACACCAGACCGGCACCGACCGTATTGCCGAGGTCGCCGAGAGCCTCGACTGCGACATCATCGTGAACGTCCAGGGAGATCTGCCGCTCATCGAGCCCGGGATGATCGCGCAGGCGATCGCGCCGCTCGATCTCGACCCCGATGTGCAGATGTCGACGCTCCGGCGGCCGATCACTGACGCGTCCGAGCGCAACAATCCGAATGTCGTCAAAGTCGCAGTGGACCTCAATGGTGATGCGCTCTATTTCTCTCGATCACCACTTCCCTATCTCAGAGGCACCGGCCCAACGTTCAAACATATCGGGCTGTATGCCTACCGGCGGCGCTTTCTGCTGACGCTGACGTCGCTGCCCCAGACGCCGCTCGAAAAGGCGGAATCGCTCGAGCAGTTGCGGGCACTCGAGCATGGATTCCGTATTCGCACCGTGGAAACCCTGCACGAGTCCGTTGAAGTCGATAGCCCCGAAGATCTTGAACGCGTTCGGCGGCTCATCGCCGTCGGTACGAGCGCATGAGGCATGCACGATGACGCGACCTGAGGGACGGCCAGTGAAATACATCTTCGTAACCGGCGGCGTGGTGTCGTCGCTTGGTAAAGGGCTTGCGGCGGCCTCGATCGGCCGGCTGCTCGAGGACCACGGGTATCGCGTATCGCTGCAGAAGTTCGACCCGTATATCAACGTCGACCCCGGAACGATGAGTCCCTACCAGCACGGCGAGGTATACGTCACCGACGACGGCGCCGAGACCGACCTGGATCTCGGTCACTATGAACGGTTTACGAGCATGGTGGCCACGCGCAACAGCAACTGGACCACCGGGAAGATCTATCTGTCGGTGATTCAGAAGGAACGCCGCGGCGACTATCTGGGGCGCACCGTCCAAGTCATCCCGCACATCACCAATGAAATCAAGGATGCCATCCGCGCGAACTCACGCGACGTGGATATCGTCATAGTTGAAATCGGCGGAACGGTGGGCGACATCGAAAGCATGCCGTTCCTCGAAGCAATCCGCCAATTCCGCCTCGACGTCGGCCGCGACAACACGATATTCATTCACCTGACCCTTGTGCCTTTCATCGGCACCGCCGGTGAGCTCAAGACGAAACCCACGCAGCACAGCGTCCGCGACCTGCGCTCGATCGGTATTCAGCCGGACATCCTGCTCTGCCGCACCGACCGCTTCCTCGACGCCGACATCAAGCGAAAGATCGCGCTCTTCTGCGACGTGAACGAAGAAGCGGTGATTACAGCCAAGGACGTCTCGACGATTTACGAAGTGCCGCTCGTCCTCTCGGCCGAGGGCCTCGACCGTATCGTGCTCAAGCTGTTGGGATTGCCACTAACCGAAGCGCGGACACAGGCATGGCAGGAGCTCGTCCAACGCATCAAGAATCCGGTTGATGAGCTCGCGCTGCACATCGTCGGCAAATATACAGGCTACGAAGACTCATACAAGAGCCTCAACGAGGCGGTATTTCACGGGGGGTTCGCGCATCGTCTCAAGGTGCGGCTGAACTGGGTGGAGGCCGAAGCGCTCGAAAAAGAGGGTGGAACGTCGCTGCTCGAAGGAGCGCACGGCATCCTCGTGCCTGGTGGATTCGGGTCTCGCGGCACCCGCGGCATGATGAAAGCAGCCGAGTACGCTCGCGAGCGCGGAATCCCTTATTTCGGCATCTGCTACGGGTTCCAGTGGGCGACCGTGGAATTCGCCCGGAACGTCTGCGAACTCGAAGGCGCGGATTCCACCGAGGTCGACGAAAACGCTCCGCACAGGGTGATCTACAAACTTCGCGATCTGCTCGACGTCGACGATCTCGGCGGCACGATGCGTCTCGGGCGATACGCGTGCGAGCTGACGCCCGGTTCGCTGGCCGCGCGCATCTACGGCACATCGCTCGTTCACGAACGCCATCGTCATCGATATGAATTCAACTGCTTGTACGAAGCCGCGCTTCTGAGCAAGGGCATGCGCGTGTCGGGACGCTCACCCGACGGGAAGTTCGTTGAAATCGCGGAATTGTCCTCGCATCCCTGGTTTCTCGCGGTACAGTTCCATCCCGAGTTCCAGTCGAAGCCTCTGACGCCGCACCCGCTGTTTGCCAGCTTCGTCGAGGCAGCGCACCGTCACCAGATGGGCAGGCTGACAACGGCGGCTGTGACGGCTGCCGGGCGATAGCCGCCTACTATAATGTCGCGGTGAATCCCGTCCAGATTGGGCCGCTTTCGGTTGGCGGCGGGCACCCGCTGGTTTTTATCGCAGGTCCCTGCGTCATCGAGAGCACGCAGCACGCGATCGACCTTGCGCTTGCCATTCGGGATATTGGACGCCGATGCGCCGCGCCCGTCGTTTTCAAGGCCTCCTATGACAAGGCAAACCGGACATCGCGCGAATCCTTCCGCGGACCCGGGATCGACGAGGGATTAAAAGTTCTGGCGGACGTTCGCGCGCACAGCGGCTTGCCCGTTCTCACAGACATTCACGAGCCTTCGCACGCGGCGTCCGCGGCGGCAGTCGTGGATATCCTGCAGATTCCGGCGTTTCTCTCGCGTCAGACCGACCTGCTCGTTGCCGCCGCTCGAACAGGTAAGCCCGTCAATATCAAGAAAGGCCAGTTTATGGCTCCGGCCGACATGCGCCACGCCATCGCCAAAGTGACGGCAGAGGGCAACAGGTCGGTTCTCATTACGGAGCGCGGGACGAGTTTCGGGTATCACGATCTGGTCGTGGACATGCGCGGACTGCCGATGCTCAAGGAGTTCGGCTATCCCGTTGTTTTCGACGTCACACACAGTCTGCAGCTGCCCGGCGGAGGCCAGGGTGTGACAACAGGCCTCGCCCAGTACATCGAGCCACTCGCGTCGGCGGGAGTCGCAGCGGGTGCCGACGCGGTCTTCATGGAAGTACACGACGAACCCGCGCGCGCCCGCAGCGACGCAGGCAACGCCCTGCGGCTCGACAGGCTCGAAGCACTGATTCTGAAGCTGAAGCGCATTGCGGCCGTCGTTCGTGAAGACGTTGCCGCAGGCGCCTCCTCGCCCGGAGGGCGTCTGTGACGTTCATGCGCACGACGGCGGCAGATCTTTCGCTGGCGAAAAGAGTTCTTCAGACCGAGGCCGCCGCAATCCTCGCACTCGTGGATCGCCTCGATGATCGCTTCGAACAGGCGGTGCGGATACTTCTCGACTGCCGCGGGCGGGTGATCGTGACGGGCATGGGCAAATCCGGCATCATTTGCCGCAAAGTGGCGGCCACGCTTGCCAGCACGGGGACGCCGGCTTTCTTCCTCCACCCGGCCGAAGCCGTCCACGGTGACCTCGGCGTGATTCAGGGCGATGACGTAGTCCTCGCGTTGTCGAATAGCGGCGAGACGGACGAACTTCTGCGGCTCGTCGAGACGATCAAGCGACTGGACGCGCGTTTGATCGCAATCTGCGGCAACCCCGCGTCCACGCTGGCACAGGCGTCCGACGTCGCGTTGGATTGCCAGGTATCCAGCGAGGCGTGCCCCCTTAACCTTGTGCCGACCGCGAGCACGACGGCGGCGCTGGCGCTTGGCGACGCGCTCGCGATGACCTTGCTGGTGGCAAAAGGATTCAAGGAGGAGGACTTCGCCAATCTGCACCCAGGCGGCAAGATCGGCAAGCGGCTGATGCGCGTCGAGCAGATCATGCATACAGGCGACAAGTTGCCTGTTGTCAGGCCGACCACGCCGATGCGCGAGGTGGTCGAGGAAATATCACGCAAGGGATTTGGCATGACGTGCGTTGCCGATGGCGTTCGCCTCGTGGGCGTGATCACGGACGGCGACCTCCGGCGACACATGCGCGCATCGGTCAACATGATGGAGCGAACCGCCGCGGACATCATGACGCGCAATCCCTTGACCGTGGTCCCCGGAATACTCGCTGTGGAAGTGCTCAACGTTTTCGAACAGCGCAAGATCACGTCGATCGTCGTGGTCGGCGCCGACAGCCGTATCGAAGGGGTAGTACACCTTCACGATCTGTGGCGGACGGAGGTGTTCTGACCACCGAGCTGTACCTCCTGGCCGTACTGTGCGCCCTGCTCCTTGGGCTCGCGGTGGGCAAGGCATGGGAACGGTACAAGCTCCGCGACGGCCGCTGGATCGACCGACGCCGTCTGCGCGAAACGCCTCACTACATGCTCGGCCTCAATTTTCTGGTCGACAACCAGGTAGACCAGGCGATCGACGAGCTGACTCAGGCCACCAGCTTCGACACGGACGCGTTGGAAATCCAGATGATCCTCGGCAACCTGTATCGGCAAAAGGGACAGGTCGGCCGCGCCATCAACATCCATCAGGGACTGCTGCAACGTCCGGACCTCACGAAGCTCGAACACGCATATGTACTTCTGTGCCTCGGATTGGACTTCCGGCATGGCGGCTTCGTCGATCGGGCGCTCGAAGCTTTCCAGGAGGTCTTGCGCCTCGATCCTCGCAATCGATACGCACTCGTCAATCTCCAGAAGCTCTACGAGGATCAGCATCAATGGGCGGATGCGCTGCGCGTACGCGAACAGGTGGTCAAGATTGACGCCGGACGCCGGCGCGACGATCAGCAAATCCTCGGATTCCTGCGCAACGAAATGGGGCTCGAGCAGCAGCGCGCCGGAAACAGCGCCGCTGCGCTGCGGTCATTCGGCGATGCGATCGATGTCGACGGCGGCACAGTGCCGGCATATCTGAACCTGGGCGACGCGCATGAGGGCGCCGGCAGGCTCACGGACGCAGTCGAGGCATGGGAACGTCTCGTCAAGGCGGCGCCGGAGCACGCGCACTTCGCCTTCGACCGTCTCGAACGCGCTTACGGACGCATGGGCGCTCCGCATCGATTCGAGGAGCTTTGCCAGCGGCTTATCGGCAGAGACCCACAGGGCTGGCGCGCCAGACTGGCGTTGTCGCGGCATCTTGCCGCGGCCGGCAAGCACCGGGCTGCCTTCGATCAGCTGCTCGACGCGCTTCCTCACCATCCGCACGGTCTCGCGATTCATCAGGAGATCTGGGAAGTACTCGCCGCGCTCGGGTTCGATCCCGCTCTGATACGCCGGTACGTGGAACTGACCCACGAAGCGGTGTTCTACCTCGACCCGCACGTTTGCCGCCGGTGTCGCTATCGCAGCACCGAACCGCTTTGGCAATGCCCGCAATGCCACGAATGGAACACCTTCGTTGAGGAGCGGCTCGCGCCCGCGAAGGATGTATCGACGGTACCCGAGGCGGCGGAGGCGGGAGAGGGACTGGGAGTTCGGGGTTAGGGACTCCCTAACGCTCTCCATACCTCACCGACCTGCCGCTCGGTATCGGCGATGGAGCCGTCCGTTCGAATCACGAAATCAGCGCGCCGAACCTTCTCGTCGATTGGCAATTGCGCGGCAAGACGCTGACGGGCTTCGGGTTCGGACAAGCTGTCGCGCTGCATCACGCGCCTAATCTGCGTTTCGGGTTCCGCAGCCACGACGATCACGACATCGAAGTCGCGATCCCGATTCACCTCGAAGAGCAGCGGAATATCAGCGATGGCGTACGGATGCCGCGTTGGGTCGAGCGATGCGAACCACGCATCGGTGGCACGGCGCACTTGCGGGTGAATGATGCTTTCGAGTGTCTTGCGCTCCTGCGCGTCGGCAAACACGATTGCGGCCAGCTTGTGTCGATCGAGGGCACCATTCGCATCGAGCACACCTCGTCCAAACCGCTCGATGACTGCCGCGAGGCCCGGGGAACCTGGCGCGACGGCATCCCGTGCGAGGCGGTCCGAATCAATCGTCGGCACGCCGAGCCGCTCGAAACGCTCGCGCACGTGGCTCTTGCCGGTGGCAATACCGCCAGTGAGTGCGACACGACGTACCCGACCTGCGCCGACCACGTCACCGGCCGGAGGCCTCGAGGCCTCCGGCCACACCCTCACGCGCGCGGGCGGCCCGCAACGTGTTCATCATCAGCATCGTCACGGTAAGCGGTCCGACGCCTCCCGGAACCGGAGTCAGCGCCCCGGCGACGTCGGCGACCTCCGGGTGAACATCGCCGACGAGCACTGAGCCGCGCTCGCGAAAACGCGCGAGCCTCGGGTGTCCCTCAGGAAAGAGTCGCGCAGCGATCGATTCATCGGTGACGGTGTTTATCCCTACATCGATCACCGTGGCGCCCGGCTTTACGAATTGCTTCGTCACCAGGCCGGCGATGCCCGTTGCCGCCACCAGGATGTCGGCCTCACGGCAGACGTCCGGGAGATTCGGTGTCTTCGAATGACAGATCGTGACTGTCGCATCACGTTGGAGCAGCAGCAGCGCCATCGGCTTGCCGACGATCTCGCTTCGGCCGATCACACAGGCTCTACGGCCGGCCAATGGGATCGCTTCCCTGAGCAGGAGCTCGATGATCCCCGACGGAGTGCAGGGCACCAGCGCGGGCCGGCCCTGCACCAGCAGGCCGACATTGCGCGGTGTCAGGCCATCCACGTCCTTTTCGGGCGTGATCGCGTCGAAGACACGCGATCCGGCGCCAGGGCCCAAGCCTTTCGGCAACGGCGACTGCACAAGGATGCCGTCGTGGACCTCGCTGCCGTTAAGTCGTTCGACAAGAGCGAGCACATCGGCGAGCGACGCGGTTTCCGGCAAACGTTCAAGATCCGCCCGGAAACCGACATCACGACCTGCCTGCAACTTGTTGCGAACATAGACTTCCGACGCCGGATTCTGACCGACCAGTACGATGGCGAGCCCAGGCGAACGCCCCTGCGCGGCAACGAACGCCGCGACCTCCGGCTTGATCTCTTCCTGGATCCGCTTCGCCAGCGCCGCACCATCGAGCAACCGCGCAGTCATCAGCCTTCATTCTAAATCGCCGAATTCCCTGATTCCTGGACACTGAGGCCTGAGGCCTGGATTGAGGCCTTAGAATGGGCGCTGATGAGTGCACCACGTACCCACACCGACTCCGACCTCGCCACCCTCGACACCGAGTTCAAGCGCGGCCTCGGCCTGTTCGACTCCACGATGGTGGTAGCAGGCTCGATGATTGGATCCGGGATCTATATCGTTTCCGCGGCAATGACGCGCCAGCTCGGAAGCCCCGGATGGCTGCTGGTCGCGTGGTTGATCACCGGGCTGCTGACGATCACCGCTGCTCTGGCATACGGCGAGCTTGCCGCGATGATGCCGCGCGCAGGCGGCCAGTACGTCTACTTGAGGGAAGCGTATTCCCCTCTCTGGGGCTTCCTCTACGGCTGGACGCTATTCATGGTGATCCAGACCGGCACGATCGCGGCCGTTGGCGTCGCGTTCGCGAGGTTTGCGGGCATCCTCGTTCCGTGGATTGCGGAGGACCGCTATATCGTTCCGCCGCTGCATATCTCAACGGGTTACGCCATCTCGTTGTCGACTGCGCAGCTGGTTGGGGTGGTCCTGATCGCGTTTCTGACCTGGACGAACACGAAAGGCCTCGAATACGGCAAGGTGATTCAGAACGTGTTCACGACGACGAAGACCGGCGTTCTCGTGGCGCTCATCCTCCTGGCCGTTTTCATCGGCCGGAATGCGGAGGCCATCGCGACGAATTTCGGGAACTTCTGGCAGCCACGGGGCTTCGAGCCGATTGCCGACGGTGTATCGGCGGCCACCGCGTTCGGCATCTTCGTTGCGCTTTGTGTGTCGCAAACCGGCTCGCTCTTCTCGGCGGACGCATGGAACAACATCACGTTCACTGCCGGTGAGGTGAAGGATCCTCATCGCAACGTGCCGCTTTCGTTGGCATTCGGGACGATAATCGTCATTTCGCTATACATGCTCGCGAACGTGGCGTATCTGTTGACGCTTCCGTTGACCGCCATCCAGCACGCGCCTGCGGATCGCGTCGCGACGTCGAGCCTCGAAGCAATATTTCCGGGCGCCGCAGTGGCGTTGATGGCGGTCGCCATCATGATTTCGACATTCGGATGCAACAACGGATTGATTCTGGCGGGTGCCCGCGCGTACTACGCGATGGCGCGTGACGGCCTGTTCTTTTCGAAGGCCGGACGCCTCAATACCGCTCGCGTGCCGGCCTGGGGTCTGGGCGTGCAGGGGATCTGGGCGGCGTTCCTGGTTCTCCCCCGGACCTACACGGAATCCACACAGCAGTACGGAAACCTGTACGGAAACCTGCTCGATTACGTCATATCGGCCGCGCTGCTCTTTTACATCCTGACCATTGCTGGAGTCTTCCGGCTGCGGGCCACACGGCCCGACGCGCCGCGGCCGTATCGGGCATTCGGCTACCCTGTGTTGCCAGCGGCATACATCGTCGGAGCGGCCGTCATCATGCTCGTGCTGCTTGTGTATCGGCCGGCAACCACGTGGCCCGGCTTCCTGATCGTGCTCATGGGGATTCCGGTGTTCGTGCTGCTGCGACGTACAGCGACACGGTAACGACTAGCCACAAAGAACACAAAGCTCACAAAGGATGTTAGAGGTGTACGCCTTCGGTCGGCCCGCTGTTCGTGCAACCAGGAATCCGACGACCGTCACGGCAGCGCCGATCAACATGATGTTCAGGCCAAATCGGTCGGCGATTTCGGGTGTGACACGAATGCCCACACGGCTCGTGAGCGCATCGAGCTCGCTCCATCGGGCAAGCGCCTCGTTGGTCACGTTCCACTCGGTGAGGATCGCCAGCAGCGTAATTGCAGCGCCGTTGAAGAGCAGCAGATAGCCGGCAATCTTCAACGTATTGCCCACTGTCTCGCCTGTCGTGCGCGCCGCGGCCTCGCGCGGATCAGCCAGCGGACTGTGCGTCCGGCCGTAGAACCAATAGATCAACATGCCGATATCGAGCCACACGAGCAGCCGCACCCACGTCATGACCGAAAGGCTCACCATGAGGTACAGGCACGACAGGACGCCGAGAACCGGAATGATGGTTCCTCCGGGAACTCTGAACGGTCGGTGCGCGTCCGGCCGTGTCCTTCGGAGAACGATGACGGCCATGCACACGACGACGAACGCGAACAGCGTTCCGATGCTCGTCATCTCGCCGACAACCTGTATCGGGACCAATCCAGCGACAATCGACACGATCACGCACGTGATGATCGTCGTGATGTACGGCGTTTGAAATCGAGGATGGACCTGGCTCACGCCGTGCGGCAGAAGTCCGTCGCGGCTCATTGAGAAGAAGATCCGTGGCTGGCTCATCAGCATGACCAGCAGCACGCTCGTGATACCCGCCACCGCCCCAGCCGACACCAGGCCGGCCGCCCAATCCTGGTTGATAACGGACAGCGCGTATGCAACCGGCGCGTTCAGAAACTGCGCATCCTGCCGAAAGTCGACGACGGGAACGATACCGGTCAGTACGCCCGCCACGAGCACGTACAACACCGTGCAGATCACCAGGGATGCGATGATGCCTATCGGTAGATCCCGCCGCGGGTTTTTGGCCTCTTCAGCCGTTGTCGAGACCGCGTCGAATCCGATGTAGGCAAAAAACACGACTGCCGCGCCCGTCATGACGCCCGGCCATCCGTAGGGCATGAACGGCGTCCAGTTGGCCGGCTCGACGTACCAGACACCGGCGGCCAGGAAGAACAACACCGCGACGATCTTGATCGCGACCATTGCGGCATTGAAGCGAGCGCTTTCCCGTATGCCGACAATCAGCAGCACCATGATCAGCAGGACGATGACCATGGCCGGGAGATTGATCACCGCGCCCGGAGCGGCCGCAGGAGCAGCGGCCATCCACAAGGGCAGTTGGAGCCCGAAGCCCGCCAGGATACGCTGAAAGTAGCCACTCCACCCGATTGCAACCGTCATCGACCCGACGGCGTATTCCAGGATCAGATCCCATCCGATCATCCAGGCGAAAACTTCACCCAGCGTGGCGTACGCATACGTGTAGGCGCTTCCGGCGATCGGAATCATCGCGGCGAATTCCGCGTAACAGAGCGCGGCAAACGCGCACGCAATCCCCGCGGCCGTGTACGAAAGAATGATGGCCGGACCTGACTGATTGGCCGCCGCGGTGCCCGTCAGCACGAATATGCCGGTGCCGATGATCGCGCCGATGCCGAGCAGCGTCAGGTCCCACGCGGTGAGGCTGCGTCGGAGCGCCTTCCCACCTTGCTCCACATCGCCGACGAGTTGCTCGATCGATTTCGTCTTCAGCAGGTTCGAATCCATGCGCGCTCCCGGCGGCGATTATAGGCTGAGAACTCGGCAGAACGCGGCGACCCGCGCTGCGGGATCACCATGCGTGAGCAGATCCCCGATAACGGCGACGCTCGACGCGCCGGCGGCAATCACGTGCGGCGCTGTCTCGAGCGTAATACCTCCGATAGCGACAACGGGCCGATCTGGAGCAATTCGCGCTGCCTCGCTCACTCGCGCGAGCCCGACAGGCTCGTACCCCGTCGCTTTCGTCGCTGTGCCAAAGACGGGCCCGATGGCGATGTACGTGACCGGCTCCTGTACAGCCGCTTCGATCTGTGCAGGAGTGTGTGTGGAATAACCGATGACCGAGCTGGGTCCGAGCAGGCGGCGTGCAGCGGCCGGCGGGAGGTCCTCCTGCCCCACGTGCGCGCCCGCTGCGCCTGCCAGGAGCGCGACGTCCACGCGATCGTTCACGATCACGCTCGCGCCGTACGCATCGGCCGCATCGACCAGACGTTCGGTATGTTCGAGAAATGCGGCAGACGAGAGATGCTTCGCGCGTAACTGGATCAGGCGCGCACCACCGTCGAGAAACGCTCGCGCCAGACTCGCGACATCCCAGCCAGCGCGCTCGGCGGCATCGACGTCGAGAATGGCGTGAAGTCGAATCGAACTGATGTCCTGCGTGCTTATACCGCCTCCGCCAGCGGCCCTGACTTCGCTTTCGGGACGAAGCGATCCATGAACGCCGTGCCGAGTCGTCCGGCGACGAAATCCGGATCCGCCAGAATCTTGAGGTGCAGAGGCACCGTCGTCTTGATGCCTTCGATGACGGTCATCTCGAGCGTGCGGCGCATGCGCGCGATCGCTTCCTGTCGATCGCGACCGTGGGCGATGATCTTGGCGAGCAGCGAATCGTAGTACGGAGGCACGGTGCACTCGGCGTGCGCAAATGTGTCGATGCGTACGCCTGGACCACCCGGCACGCTGAATCCGTGAATCACGCCCGGCGAGGGCGCGAATGTCTCAGGGTCCTCCGCATTGATACGGCACTCGATGGCGTGCCCGGTGAGATTCATCTCACTCTGCTTGAACGAGATTCGTTCGCCCGCGGCAATACGGATCTGCTCCTTCACGATGTCGATTCCCGTGACCATCTCAGTGACCGGGTGCTCTACCTGCAGGCGCGTGTTCACCTCCATGAAGTAGAACTTCCCCTCGGCATCCATCAGGAACTCGAACGTGCCCGCGTTCGTGTACTGAACGGCTTTGGCCGCGTCCACAACGACACTGCCCATCTTGCGGCGCGTCTTGTCCGAAAGCCCGATTGACGGCGACTCCTCGATGATTTTCTGGTGGCGGCGCTGAATCGAGCATTCACGCTCGCCAAGGTGCAGCAGATTTCCATGATGATCGCCCAGCACCTGAAACTCGATATGGCGCGGGTTCTCGAGATACTTCTCAATGTAGACGTCGCCGACACCAAACGCCGCCTCGGCTTCGCGCTGGGCGGTTCGAAACGCGTGCGCCATGTCTGGCGGTGTCCGCACGACGCGCATCCCACGCCCGCCGCCGCCGGCCACTGCCTTGATGATGACCGGGTAGCCGATTTCCCTGGCGTACTTGAGCGCCTTCTCTTCGTTCTCGGCAGGACCGTCGCTTCCCGGAAGCATCGGTACGCCCGCCTTCTTCATGGCGCGCCGGGCACGGGCCTTGTCGCCCATCAGCTTGATGACGTTCGGATGGGGACCGATGAATCGAATGTGGCAGGCCTCGCACACCTCGGCGAAATATGAGCTCTCCGACAGAAACCCGTAGCCCGGATGAATGGCATCGGCGCCGGTAATCTCGGCGGCGCTGATGATGGCGGGAACGTTCAAATAGCTGTCAGCGCTTCGGGGGGGACCGACGCAGACGTCCTCGTCCGCAAACCGTACGTGCAGCGAGTGCTCGTCTGCCTCCGAATAGACCGCAACAGTCCGGACGCCGAGCTCGCGGCAGGCGATGATCACCCGCATCGCGATTTCGCCCCGATTCGCAATCAGGATCTTCTTGAACATGTGTATGTCGATCGTTCAGGCCGGTCTGATTGCGAACAACCGCTCGCCATACTGAACGGCCTGATTATTCTCCACGTACACCTTGACGACCTCGCCATCGACCTCGGCGTTGATCTCGTTCATGAGTTTCATCGCCTCGATGATGCACAGGACCTGACCCTTCTTGACGACTTCGCCCACCTCGGTGAACGGCTTGGCTCCCGGTTCCGAAGCGCGATAGAAGGTCCCGACGATCGGTGACTTCACGACCGCGAGCTCCATCTCCTCCTCCGCCTCAGTCAACTCGGACGCGGTCGGCACGCTCGCGCGCGCGGCCGGGGCGGCTGCCGGAATTGCCGCCTGAGCGGACGCAGGATGCGGGAATGCCGGCGCCAGTTGGCCTCCCGCATTCTTTCGGATGCGCAGCTTGAAATTGTCACGTTCGAGCTCGAACTCACTGAGCTCGTGCTCGCGCATCATCTCCAGGATTCGCGTAATCTCATCAAAGTCCATAAGCGAAGAGGCCTCAGGCCCAGGCCCGGGGCCTTACAGCATCTGCAGCTCTCGAGGCACCGAGGTCAGCACCTCACAGCCGGTTTCGGTCACCAGCACGTCGTCCTCGATCCGCACGCCGCCAAAGCCAGAGAGGTAAGCGCCTGGTTCGATCGTAAAGACCATCCCTGGCGCGAGCGTCACCGACGGAACGTCAGGACGCGGCCAGGTAATGCGAGGCTCTTCGTGGATGTCGAGCCCGAGTCCGTGTCCGGTGCCGTGGCCGAATGCAGCGCCGAGGCCATGCTCCTCGAGAACGCTCCGCGCCGCAGCATCCACCGCCGAGGTTTCGACGCCTGGCCGCACGGCCGCGAGAGCGGCACGCTGTGCGTCGAAGACTGCTGCATGCAGTTGACGGGCCTCCGCTGACGGCGGCCCTATCGAAACGGTCCGGGTCAAATCGCAGCAGTATCCGTCCAAGACCCCGCCAAAGTCCAGCACCACGAGGTCGCCTGACGACAGCATCCGATCGCCCGCACGGTAATGCGGAAGTGCGGCATTCGGTCCGGAGCCAACGATGGTGTCGAAGGCGACGCGCTCGTACCCCGCGGCGCGCATCGCCGACTCGATGACGCCTGCGACGTGGCGTTCGCTGACGCCCTCGCGGACGCCAGCAAATACTGCGGTGGCGACATCTGACAATCGCCGGGCAGCCTCGCGCAGCGTCTCGATCTCTGCGGTGTCCTTGATGAGACGCGCCTGCTCGACGACGCGCTCCGTTGAACGGAATGTGATGGCAAGCTCTCTGGACGCAGCAGTCCTTCGCCACCAGTCGTGTTTCGAGACCGTGACATGTGCCGCCTCAAATCCAACGATGGATGAACCGATTTCTGCCAGGCACGACAGCAGCGCCTCGTCATAACTCGCCGGTACGTCCCAAGCGCGGAGACCAGGGCATGCCGCCGGCGAATCCTGCAACATCCGTACTGCGTCGCGATATCGAAAGTCGACGAGCAGATGAACAGCGTCGCGTGTCAGGACCAGAACGCCGGCCGAACCCGCGTGATTGCTGAGATAGCGAATGTTGACGCCGTTGGTGACAACCATTGCGTCGAGGCTCAGCGCATCGAGCGACTCCCGTACACGCGTATGCCGCGCCGCCAGTTGTTTACTTGTCGGAAGCACGCTGAAAGATGAAGAGCCGTATCGCGGAGTCGATCATGAATGTGGGGACGGGCCGACCAGGCCCGTCCCGTCATCCATGAATCTTATCGCGACCTAAGGCGTTGAGACAGAGACGCTGACTGTCGCTGTCCCGGTTCGACCCGCGCTGTCAGTCACGGTAAGCCGCACGACGTAACTGCCAGGATTACTGTAGGTATGCGCGGCCGCCGGGTCTGCTCCCGTCGAGGTACTTCCATCACCGAAGTCCCATGCAAATTGGGTAAGCGTGGCGCCTGCAAGCCCGGTGACGGCCGACGCGTTGAAGCTCACGGCCTGGCCTGTGAGCGGGGTCGTCGGTGACACCGTAAATGGCGGCTGCGGGAAGACAATGCCGCTGCCAACCGTGACGCTCAGGCTGGTGCTGCCCTGCTGACCGAGATCGTCCGTCACCGTGACGGTGACCACGTAGGCGCCGGAGGCGCTGTAAGACTTGACGACGGTCGGCACTCCGGTTGTCTGAGTCGTTCCATCGCCAAAGTTCCAGGCAAACGTCTGGATGCTATGGCCAGTAGCCGCCCTTGCAGTCGCCGTAAATGTGGCGGGCTGGCCTACGGGTGGCGATGCCGGAGAGACAGCGAGCGTTACCGTGGGGGCGGCCACGCTGTTCACGGCCACGGGATACGCCGTCGATGCGCCCGTCCCGGCTGCGTCGGTCACCGTCAGCGTGACCACGTACGTCTTGCCCATCGAGAACGTGTGATTGACGGCACGCCCCACGCCCGTGGAACCGTCACCAAAGTCCCAGAAATAACTGCAGGCGTCCATGCAGGGAACGTCTTCATCGAAGACGCCGGTTGCCGGGTTGCCGGAATTGTCGAAGCTTCCAGATGCGTCGAATCTCGCCGTGACGCCAGCTTCGGGTGGACTCGGGATCACCATGAAAGGCACAGGGGCAAATCTCGGAGCGCCGGTGTTCGAGGGGCCTATGAACGCGATGATCAGCGTCCGCGGAACTGCGTTTCCAGCATTCGTGCCGAACGGCACGACGGAGATCATTGCCGCGTTGCCAACTGTGCCAGCATCAGGGGCGGTAAACGTCACAGACCCCTGACCGCTGGCGTTGGTGACCACATCTGCTGCCGAAAGCCTTCCGACGCTTGACGCCACACCGAGGCGCTGACCCGCCACCGGTCGGCTGGCCTCGTCTCGAACCGTGACCGTGATCACGGACTGTGAGCTTCCATCCCGCGGCAACCGGTCAGGTGTCGCGCTCAACACGACCGACAGCGCAAACTCCGACGGTCCCGTTGGTGACGGTCCTTTCCCATCCTCGAGGGTGCAGCCTGCAATCGAAAGGGATGCGGCAATCGCGACGATCGTTCTCAGCATTCTCATGGCTACTCAGGATCCGCAAAATTGCCAAACTGCACCCCGATGCTGCCCGTCACCGAAAGGTCGTTACCCGCCTGATCACGGCCAAAGAAGGTCACGTCTGCGATAGTCGAGTAGACGAGTCCGATGCTCTGAGCAAGGGCCGCCAGCGGCGCCTCCAGCTTTGCGGAATGGCGAACCAACTCGAACGACTGACTCACGATCGAGCCTGGCAGCACCGTGAAGGTCGTCGCCGAATCGAATGGGAACGGAACGTCGACGCCGGGGGTATTGCGGCCGTCTGCTCGCCGGTACGTCACGCGATAGCGGAGGATCGTGACGCTGTTGACTGGAGTCGGCGCTGTTCCGACGTCTTTCATGATCACGCGCAGCGTCACTCGGGCGGAATCGCTGATGATTCCCCCGTCCGTCTCCACGTCGGACTGAAGCGTTCCTGCGAAGTTCGACGTCTCGCCGGACGCTGCCTCGAGGCGATCGATCACGAGGGTCACCGGCGACTGGTCCTGTCGGATGAACTCGCTGCACCCGGCGGAGACGCTGGCGAGCGCGGTTGCGCCCACCACGAGCAGCACGTTGAAGCGGGAGATTCTCACTTTCGTCTCCTACAGCCTGGCAATTCTCGGAGTAATGAAGATCAGGAGCTCGCGGCTCTCGTCGCTAATCTCGTTGCGCTGGAAGAGCCATCCGAGCAGCGGAATCCGGTAGAGCCCTGGCGTCCGCCCCTGTACCGACTGCTCCCGGCTGACGTAGATGCCGCCGATGACCGTCGTTTCGCCGTCGCCGACGAGCACCTGCGTGAGCGCACGCTGCGTATCGATGGGCGGGATTCCGTTGACCGATCGGCTGAAGTCCGGAGAAGCGTTCTCCACCGAGATGCGCATGATCACGGTGTTGGCTGCGGTGATTTGTGGCTGAACGAGCAGCGTAAGCGCTGCATCACGGAACGTGACGGTCACCGTATTGTTCGCCACGGTCTGAATCGGAATCTGGATACCCTGGGTGATCTGCGCTTCGATATTGTTCTGCGTGGTCACCCGCGGCGTAGATAGGATGCGACCCTGGCCTGACGATTCCAGTGCCGACAGCGCGACGTCGAGATTCACCGCGCCATTCACCGCACCAAGCGCCAACCCGATCGCCGACGTCGCCGCCGTTACGCCCAGGCTCACGCCTCGCGGCGCATTGTCGGGCCCCTGAACGCCGCCGGTCCGTCCTTCAACGGTCGTTTGATTCGGAAACGCCAGCGGCAGGGTATTGCCAAGCTCAGGTACTGCCCGGCCTGTGAAGCCCCACTGCACGCCGAGCCGCTGCGCGAAATCCCGATTCGTCTGCACGATCCGTGCTTCGATCTCCACCTGCGGCTCCGGCCGGTCCAGGGTGTTAATCAAGCCCCCAGCCTGTGTCAGGCGGTCGGGCAGGTCTGTGATGATCAACGTGTTCGTACGAGGGTCGGTGGTGATCGAACCGCGTCGCGAGAGGACCGTCGTCGTAATGAGCGGCTGCACCTGCTCGGCGCGCGCGTAGCTGAGGGTCCGCGTGAGCGTCTGCAGCTGGCCGGCAAGCGCCTGCGCTTCGGCCAGCTTCTGCCGCTGCGCCTCCTCGTCGGCAAGCACGTTCAGCGGTGCAATGCGCACGATGGTTCCGTCGATCGAGTAACCCAGCCTGTTCGCCCGCAGGATGATGTCGAGCGCCTGATCCCACGGCACGTCGCGCAACGCGACGTCGACGGTGCCCTGAATCGACGGATCGATCACGATGTTCAGCCCGCTGATCTCCGCGAACGTGCGGAGAACCGCGCGTAGGTCGGCGCCTTGAAAATCGAGACTGATGGGAAACCCGGTAAACTTCAGCGCCGTGCCGGCAGGTTGCGAAATCGGGGCTGGCCCCTGAGCTGCTGGCGCCGCCTGCGCCGCAGGGGCTGGGGATTGAGCCACTCCGGTGGCCGCAGCCGGAGGCGCAGTCTGAGGACGCTGCTGCTGCCTGCAGCATCAATAGAGCCTGCGGAGCCTGCCCTGCCGAAGCCGGGGCCCCTTCCACACTGGGTGAAGGCGGAGCCTGCTCCGCCGAAGCCAGCGCTGCTTCACCAGCTGGCGAAGGCGGATCAAACACGACGGTGAGCTCGTGCCCGTCCGCCGATGTTTCAAGCCGATACGGGACACGGCGTGTCAGATCCATGACGACCTGCGTCATGAGCGGCGCGCTGGAACTGAGCCCGATTCGCACCTTGTCGACCGGCCCCTCACCCACAGCGGTCGTTCGGGGCACTGCGGACGTCGCATTCGCGAGATCCAGGACGAGGCGAGGCGTTCCGTCCGCCGGTGTATCCACTCGCGATGCGGTGAGGCGGCCACTTCCGTACAGCGTGACAGCCGTCGCTGGGCCCCGGCGCGCAGCGCCTATGTGAAGCAGAGCGCTGGCGGGACCGGCTACGCCGGAGGCGCCTGTGCGCGCGCGGTCCAGTCGATCGGCCTCGACGTAAATGACGTTGCGCGAACTGCGAACACGAGGGCGCAGGGGCTCGGTGAGCGCCATGCTGACGCGCGCAACCGCAATGCCATCGGCGGCGACAGCGCTTTCGACGCGGACGGCGGAAAAGGGATGTCGCGGATCGCGCGTAAAATTGTCGGCGAACCCGCTGGCCAGGACATCTCGAAGCTCGATGACGAAGGTCTGGGGATCGGGCTGCGCCGCGACGTAGGCCACCGGGGCCGACGCCTCAATGGCAATCACGCCCGCGCGGTCATCCACGCGCGATGCAATTTTCCTGAGCGTTGCGGTCTCGATTCCGGCTCCGCTGGCCGTCAGCGATGCCTTGGCACCAAGCGCCATGGCCGCACAGAGCAGCAGCACGGTGGTGTGTCGATACATTTTTACTTCGCCTCAACCTGTCGGAGCACCTTGCGCACCTCGCGCTGCTTCTCGAGTGAAAGCGGGTCGTTTACCTGCTGCACAATCACGAGATCGTTCTGCGTAATTGTGCGGATCGTGCCGTCGAACAGCCTGTCGCCCGCTCGCACGATGTAGGTCTTCTGATCGGCGCCCTGCAGAATTCCGACGAAGCCTTCACGGCTTCGAACAGTGCCGCGGAGCGTGATTTCCTCCGCGCCGAGACCGCCGAGGCCGGATGGACGGGTGCCCGATGCCGCGGCGCGAGAGTCGCTTCCACGGCGGAGCAGGCTGATAAACGGATCCCGACGGCCTTCGGGGGCGTAAGCGAACCCCGGCGGCTCGATCAGCAGATCGGTGTTCGGTTGTGCGTCGGTCCTTGAGCCAGGGCCGGCGGAGGGAGCCGGAGTGGGCGAAGGATTCGCCGCGGCCGGGGGGGGCTGCGTCGTCGCCTCCTTCGCCTGGCCGTTGGCCTGTGCCGCGCTCAAGGGCACCGCATTCACGGTCGCGACCGCGAGGAAAAAGAGCACGCGCAGCCAGGTCGCCGTCATCCGCGGCCTCGTGCTGGAGCGCCGCCCCGCCCGCGGCCGCGCGCGCCGCGACCGCGCCCGCGACCTGATTCTTCGGGCTCGGTTTTCTGCGGCTCGATCAGGACGAATGTGGTCGCCGTGCAGTCAGCGGTGATGGTCGATGCAGACGCCGTGTTGGAGTCTCTTACCCGAATCGCGATCCCGGTCACGTTGATGATGCGCGGGAATCGGCTGATCCGCTCGAAAAAGGTGCCCAGGTTGTGGTACGTCCCTTCCAACTGCAGCCCGATGGGCCACTCGGCGTGCGTCTCTTTCGTGGTGATTGCCTGGGGAGTGAAGCCGAGGATTGTCAGGTTCGACTGCGTCGCCATCGCCTGCACACGGCGCAGCAGTTCGGCCACGTCGCGTTCTTCGGGCAGTACGACGCGGAGGCGATCGAGTTGCGCTTGTTCAGTGGCGAGCTGGCGCCGGAATTCCGGAAGCTGACGTGCCGCCGCAAGACCACGATCGATTTCCCCTTTCAGGGTTTGCAGCTGCGCACGCCGTTCGGCCAGGCTCTCTTCGGCGGGCGCTGCATACCCGTACCAGAACGCGCCGACACCCGCCCCCGTCAGGACGACGAACGCGCCGACCTGTGCATACCATGGCAGTCGGCCAAGGCTGAGATTCATAGCCATTTCTGGATATCGGGTCCGCCGGGCCGCGCTTTAGCGGGACGCCGCCTGGCGTCCTCGGGCGCCTGCGGCTCGGCCACCGCGTGCGCCCCGACCGCGGCCACGACCCGAAGGCTCTTCGACCTTCGTTGGTTGTGCAGGAGTGTTAACCGCAGCCCGGACGGTGAACTGAATCAATTCCGGCATCAGCTGCGTGCCGGTCTTGGAAGCGGGCTGGACCTGGCTGTTGACGATCTCGATCGGCTTCTGCAGGAAAGGGCTGTTTCCGAGGTTGCCGACGAAATCCGAGAGCGCGATGAGCGTCGTGCTCCGGCCCTCAATGGTCACTTGCCCCTCCTTCTGCTCCATGGTTGTCAGCCAGAGCATGTCGGGAAGGCTGCGACTGATGTGGTCGAGCAGCTGCACCGGGATGTTCTGTCCGCTGCGAAGCTGGGTGATGAGCGCGACGCGCTGCCGCAGCTGCTCGCGTTGCGCCTCGAACTGTTGTACTTCCGTCAGGAGCGACCGGAGTCGAATGGCCTCCTGCTGCGCCGCCGCCAAATCCGCATCGAGCTGTGCCGATTCGCGACTCAACGTCCAATACCACCAGCCAATGCCCAGCACCGCCACGGCGACGATCACTCCCGCCGCCAGTGTGAGCCGCTGGCCGACGTCCAACGCAATCGCCTTGCGGGCGCGCGTCCGCTCGACGCCGAGGAGGTTGATGCGAATCATCGGTCGCCCACTCGCCGCAACGCGAGCCCTACTGCAACTGCTGCGGTGGGCGCCACCTCCAGCGGATCGCCCGACAGCTTCTGTGCGTCCCAGGCAATTGCAGAAAACGGATTGAAATCCTCGACGGGCACACCGAACCTGTCGAGCAGCATGTCGTTGAAGCCATCCACACGCGACGCCCCGCCACTGAGCACGATGCGATCGATCTGCTCGGACGACACGGTTGCCTTGAAAAAGTCGAATGTCTTCTGGATTTCCAGCAGGACGTTATCGGTGACGGCGTGCAGCATCGGGCGTACTTCTTCGAAGGTGGCGCCGTCCACCGGAATGCCTTTCTTCACCTGCTCCGCCGACTCGAATGGCAGGTTGAGCTCTTTTTGCACCGCTTCCGTGTAAGCATTGCCGCCCATCGAGATGTCACGGGTGAAGACGGACTGGTCGCCCTGCAGAATGTTGATGTTGACGGCACTTGCCCCGGCATTCATCAGCACCACGACTTCACGCGGGTCGAGACCGAAATTCGCTTCGTATGCGTTCTGCAGTGCGAACGCATCGACATCGACGACAACGGGCGTCCGTCCCGCCTGCGCGATGACCGAGGTGTAGTCGCTGATTTTTTCTTTCTTGGCGGCGACGAGGAGCACCTCCATGCTGCCGGTGGAGTCGGGGCCGGTGCCCGGATCGAGAATCTGGTAGTCGAGATTGACGTCCTGAATGTCGAACGGGATGTACTGCTCGGCCTCCCACGCGATCGAGTCGTCCAGTTCCGACGGTGTCATCACCGGCAGTGTGATCTTTTTGACAATCACGGCATTTCCGGAAAGTGATGCGCAGACCTCCTTGGTCTTGAAACCCTTCTTACCGTCGAACACGCGGCGGATTGCATCGGCAACGGCGCCGGCGTCGATGATCGCGCCGTCGACGATCGAGTCCACCGGGACGGGCTCGTGACCAAACGCCACGACGCGGTATCCTTTGCCCGCGGACTTGATCTCGACTGCCTTGACGGCGCTCGAACCAATGTCGAGTCCGACAACGTTTTTTGGTTTTCGAAACACATTCCCCTCGTTGCAGTAAACCGGCAGACCCCGCAACCCACGCCCGGCCGCGGCTCGAACAGACAAACGAGCCAAAACGGACAGGAACTGACACGAACTGATGAAACAGGTAACTGTCGTGCCTGTTTATCGGATGAAGAATCGCAGGCAACACAGCCGTAGTGCCCTCTCAGTTACCTTGACAGTGGCAGCAAGTATCCGTACTATTGGGGTTTGCGGCTGTTGGCCTTGTCCGCGTAGATCGGGACCTTTCCCGGTCGGGACTCAGCGCGAAGGATCCCCTTTTTCATGCGTACCTTAGTGGGCAGCGCCAAGAGCGCAGGCAGCCGGTGGCACGTCATCGATGCACAGGATCAGGTGCTCGGCCGAGTGGCCACACTGGCGGCGAGGCTGTTGCAAGGCAAACATAAGGCGGTATATACGCCCTTTATCGACACGGGTGACCATGTTGTGGTGGTGAACGCGGCGCAGGTACGGTTGACGGGACGCAAGGACGAGCAGAAGATCTACCGCCGGCACAGCGGGTATGAGGGCGGGCTGCGTGAAGAGCGCGCCTCCGTGGTCCGGCAGCGGCGGCCGATTCGTCTGGTCGAAGAGGCTGTACGCGGCATGCTGCCAAAAACCAAACTGGGAGACGCGATGTACAGGAAGCTCAAGGTGTACGCTGGTCCGGATCATCCACACGCGGCCCAGCAACCGAGAAAGATCGAGGTCGCGTAATTTTGGCCACCATCGAGTACTACGCAACAGGACGCCGCAAGACTTCCACCGCCCGCGTGTTCCTCCGCCCCGGTAAGGGGTCCATCACCGTCAATTACCGCGAGTTCGACAATTACTTCCCCACCGATGCGATGCGTACGCAGGTGCGGCGACCGCTGCTGCTCACGGAGACGGGAGACAAGTTCGACATCCTGGCCACGGTAGCCGGAGGTGGCGTCAATGGTCAGGCTGGTGCGCTGCGCCTCGGCATTGCGCGCGCGCTCGTCGAGTTCAACGCGGAGTTGCGTCGCCAGCTGAAGAAGGACGGGCTGCTCATGTCGGACGCACGGGTCAAGGAACGCAAGAAGTACGGGCTGGCGGGCGCACGGAAACGGTTCCAGTTCAGTAAGCGGTAGTTCAACGTCAAGGAAGGAAGGGAGGGAGCTTGCCGGGGATCGCGATCAAGGACCTGCTCGAAGCCGGGGTGCACTTCGGCCACCAGACGAAGCGGTGGAACCCGAAGATGAAGGACTACATCTTCGGAGAGCGCAACGGCATCTACATCATCGACCTGAACAAAACCGCCAAGAAGTTCCGCGAGGCCGAAGAGTTCGTCACGAACCTTGCCGCGGAAGGTAAAACGGTTCTGTTCGTCGGCACGAAACGGCAGGCCCAGGACGTCATCTCGGAAGAAGCGCAGCGTTGCGGGATGTTCTTCGTCAACCAGCGCTGGCTTGGAGGGCTCCTCACCAACTTCACGACCATCCAGCGAAGCCTTGGCCGACTGCGCGATCTCGAGGCCATGGTGACCGATGGTCGGTACGACACGCTGTCAAAAAAGGAAATCGCGCGGGCCGAGAAGGAAAAGCGGAAGCTGCTGAAAAATCTCGAGGGCATCCGGCAGATGTCCCGGCTGCCCGACACCGTCTTCGTGGTGGACACGCGCAAGGAGAAGATCGCAGTCGACGAAGCCCGGAAGCTGAAGATCCCGGTAATCGGTATCGTCGACACCAATTGCGATCCGGACGAAGTGGATTACGTCATCCCCGGCAACGACGATGCGCTGCGCGCAATCAAGCTGTTTGCATCGAAAGTGGCCGACGCGGTTATGGGCGGTCGAGGCATGCGCGAGGCCAAGCTTGCCGAGGAAGCGACCGCACAGGCTGAAGAGGCTGCTGCTGCTGACGCTGCGGCACGACTGACGCGGGTGACGAGACCGCAGCGCCGCACCGAGGCGACCCCGACCACTGCTGGCGCCTGAACGCGACAGCGGCAACGTCACGCGCCGGCGTGGGCCGGCGCTTTGTTTGTACAGCCCGTCTTTTAGTCTTTGGTCTTTAGTCTTTGGTCTTTGGTCTTTGGTCTCGCGTCTCTAGCTGCTCACCGTTCGTCCACCAAAGACTAAAGACGAGAGACTAAAGACGAAAGACCAACGCCGAGAGCCTACAGCGATAGAGAGCGAGAGATGGCAACAATCACGGCAGATCAGGTAAAGCAGCTTCGGGACAAGACTGGCGCGGGGATGATGGAATGCAAGGCCGCGCTCGCGGAGGCAAACGGAAACCTCGAAGAAGCGACGACGCTGCTGCGCAAGCGCGGACTTGCGCAGGCGGCCAAGCGAGCGGGGCGCACAACGGCACAGGGGCTCATCGGCAGCTATATCCATATGGGAGGCAAAATCGGTGTGCTGGTTGAGGTGAACTGCGAAACCGACTTCGTGGCCCGGACCGAGGCATTTCAAAGCCTCGTCAAGGAAGTCGCGATGCACATTGCCGCAGCGGATCCGAAGTGGGTGCGCCGGGAAGACGTCCCGCAGCAGGCGATCGAGAAGGAAAAGGGCATCTATCGCGCTCAGATGGAAGGCTCGGGTAAACCTGCGCAGGTTCTCGACAAGATCGTCGATGGAAAGCTGAACAGCTTCTATTCCCAGTTCGTCCTTCTGGAACAGCCGTCCATTCGCGACCCCAATGTCACGGTCGGGCAACTGGTCGCCGAGACGACCGCCAAGACCGGTGAGAACATCACGATTGGCCGCTTCACGCGCTTTCGCGTTGGGGAATCGATCGAATAGACCGGACCCGCCGTTCGCGCGTCTATAATTCATTCCCGAATGCCGGATCCCGTTGTCGCAGCTCCCCTGTATCGGCGCGTACTCCTGAAGCTATCGGGAGAAGCGTTGATGGGCGACCAGCAATTCGGGATCGATCCCGCCGTTACGACCCAGATTGCCCGCGACGTCGGCGAGCTTCAGAACCTCGGCGTCCAAACGGCCATCGTCATTGGCGGCGGCAACATCTTCCGGGGCGTGGCCGCGAGCGTGCGGGGCATGGACCGCGCCACCGCCGACTACATGGGCATGCTGGCCACGGTCATCAATGGACTGGCGCTGCAGGACGCCCTCGAACAGCGAGGTGTGATGACCCGGGTCGTCACGGCCATCGAGATGCGCGCCGTGGCGGAGCCGTTCATTCGCCGACGTGCCATCCGCCATCTCGAGAAGGGCCGCGTCGTCATATTCGCGGCAGGTACGGGTAATCCGTACTTCACCACCGACACGGCGGCTGCGCTGCGAGCGATGGAAATCAAGGCTGAGGTCATTCTCAAGGGCACAAAAGTGGACGGGATATACACCGCCGACCCGATGATTCACCCCGATGCGACCAAGTACCCGACGATTTCGTACCTTCAGGTGCTCGAACGACAGCTCAAGGTGATGGACGCGACCGCGATCTCCCTGTGCATGGACAACAACCTGCCTATCGTGGTCTTCAATCTGCGGGAGCCGGGAAACATCCGACGCGTGGTCCTCGGGGAGACGGTAGGTACGATTGTCTCAACTTAGCTGGTAGCCCGTAGCCGGTAGCTGGTAGTCGAAAGTGGGTAGCCAAGAGCACGGGCTACTAACCTTAACCAGCTACTAGCTACCAGCTACCAACTACCAACTAGAGTAGAGCTATGGACTTCAACGACTTGAAGGGCATGTTCTCGGAAGTAAAAACGCGCATGGATGGCGCGATCGATCGTGTGCGCCGCGAAATGGCGGGCGTGCGAACCGGCCGGGCAAACGTCGGCCTGCTCGATAGCGTCCAGGTCGACGCGTACGGCAGCAAGATGCCGATTAACCAGGTCGCACAACTTTCCGTCCCAGAGCCGGCCCTCATCGTCGCGCAGCCGTTCGACCCCTCGCTGATGACGGCGATCGAAAAAGCGATCCGCTCGTCGGACCTTGGCCTCAATCCGGCGAGCGACGGCAAGATCGTGCGCATCCCTATCCCACCCCTCACGGACGAGCGCCGCAAGGAGCTCTCACGTCACGTGCACAGGCAGGCCGAAGACGGGCGCAACGGGGTGCGGCAAGTGAGACGCGACGCCAACGAGCGGCTGAAGAAGCTGCTGAAAGAACACAAGGTCTCAGAAGACGACGAGCGGAAGGGCCTCGACCACGTGCAGAAGATGACCGACGAGCACGTCAAAATGATCGACGAGCTACAGAAGAAGAAGGACCAGGACCTGCTCGGCCACTAATCCCCGAACGAAACCCCCAACGCCCTCGCCGTGTGCACCAGGTCGTAATCGAGCGGCACGGTCCGGATCTTTCCCACGACCTCACCGAGGGGCACGGGCACAATGTCCGGCGGATGATTGGCCACCATCACACCGAACACGCCTGCCAGCACGAGCTCTACGGCCTTTCCACCGAAACGGGTCGCCAGTGTTCGATCGAACGCGGTTGGCGCGCCGCCTCGCTGGAGATGTCCGAGCACAACGGAACGCGTCTCTTTGCCGGTGCGCGCCTCCAGTTCGTTCGCAACGAATAGTCCAGCGCCGCCAAGCCGTTCCTGCTGCCCTTCGCGCGCCTTGGTAATGACGGACATCTCGCCGCCGCGCGGGATGGCGCCCTCTGCGACGACGACGATGCTGAAGCGTGCGCCCCAGGCGTCGCGATCCTGGATACATCTGGCGACCTTATCGAGATCGTACGGAATCTCCGGCATCAGGATGACGTCGGCGCCTCCAGCAACGCCGCCGTGCAGCGCGATCCAGCCCGCATAGCGGCCCATGACCTCGACCACCAGGATGCGTCGATGCGCTTCGGCAGTAGTGTGCAGCCTGTCGATGGCTTCCGTCGCGAAGCTCACAGCCGTGTCGAAGCCGAACGAGCTGTTGGTCCCGACGATGTCGTTGTCGATCGTCTTGGGCACGCCGACGAGCGGGATGCCCTTCTTGTAGAACTCGTACGAGATCTCCAATGTGCCGTCACCGCCGATGCAGATGAGCGCGTCCAGGCCGGTTCGCTTGAACATCTCCATGACGCGTTCGGCATAATCGAACGTTCCGTCGGGCGTCGTGATTGGTTTGTGGAACGGATCGCCCCTGTTGACCGTTCCCAGAATGGTGCCCCCCAGTCGAAGAATGCCGGTCACGTCGCGCGGCGTCAGTATCCGGGACTTTTCGGGATAAATGAGACCGTCGAAGCTGTCTTCCAAGCCGACCACGGTGACGCCGGCGTTGTACGCGGCCTTCACGACAGCACGGATGACGGCGTTCAGGCCGGGAGCGTCGCCGCCGCCGGTCAACACTCCAATTTTTCTGATGGTCGGCATTCGAACGAGCGAGACGGATGGCGAGGAGTCGCTCTCAGGTATGGTACCGCGTTCGTGCAGGTTAACGGGGCGCGAGACCGCGTGCTACACTCATAATCCTTTCCAAGACCTGCCCCCGGGCGGCTAGCTCAGCTGGGAGAGCGCTGCGTTCGCAATGCAGAGGTCAGGGGTTCGATCCCCCTGCCGTCCACCAATTTCCTTCAATAGCGACGAACACGCATCCACAACGAATAAGGGTTTCTCCTTAGCTATCCGTCAACTCCCCGATTGTGGATTATCGAATGCCGTATGACGATCATCGGCTATCGCTCGCGACGGTGCTGACGAGCGCTGGATTGGTGTCGAGAAAAATCGTGCCGTGTGCGTCGCGATCTGATTCGCCTGGCGATTCGAGCGCGTAGTAATAAAGCGCCACGGATTTGCGCGATCGCTCGGGCGGACACGCGAGCGGATGAGGATGTCCGTGGTAACTGAAATTCGACGTGTCGAAAAGGACCGCCCGATTGAACACCGGCTGGATGGCGCGGACGCACCGTTGCCCCCCGCGATCCCATAATTCCAGCGCGCCTCCCCACTCCTGTTGCCAGTCCTTGTTGAGATAAACGAGAAGGTTCAATCGCCGATAGAGCCGCAGCCGCGGATGGACGTTGAAGTCAGCGTGCACGCCGAGCAGCCCACCGTGGCGGATCTCGTGGAGTCCACCGCCGCGAAGGTGAGGGTCGGGCACGAGGCCACCTATGCCGGTCAACTCTTCCAGAAAGCTGACGAACGGTCCCGCGTTCAGCTGGGCGATCAACGCCGAGGTAAATGGGCCCATCTGGCGCGGGTCCTCGGTTGACCACTTCCGCTCATACGTCGCCTGCGAGTGGTGCCAGCCGCCACGGTCCATCGCCTCGAACTCGCCGGCCACTCGGTCGAGAATGGCGGGGTTGAACAACCCATCCTCAATGAAGTGCGGAAACGGCTCCGCATTGCGGTACATCGATGAACGGTCACGCGCGATCTGCGCCAGCTGATCGTGGCGGAAAGCGGGCTCCGCGAGAATCTGGAGTTCCCCGGCGCCGACCGAGCGGAGTGCCAGCTCTCGCTGTGCGGCCAGTGCGTTGGCGCGCTTGAGGTCTGAACCGAGAGCCTTGATTTTTTGCCGAGCTTCCCCGAGCTCCCTCCGAACGTCCTGCAACGCTGGATACGCGCGGAGTACCGGAAGTCGCCGCAGCCAGCGCGTCACGACTGAATCCTCTGAATTCTTCTGGTTGTCCAAGATTCGCTCCTCAGCCGCTCATGAAGGAACCAGGAGAGATAGTACTCCTCCGTCTGTCGGTCAGGTGACCTTAGAGGGACTTCCCTAGAACGCGCTGTCTTTTAGTCAGCCTCAGAAGGGGAAGGCGGAGCCGGCACGTCCGGTTCCGGCTTTCGCACGACGAAGGTTCGATGACAGTCGCGACAGATATGAATCTCGGTCAATAGCGATTCGACGCTCTTGACTGTGTTGTGCCCTCCACACGCCGGACACGGAGGCGGAGACTCCGGCTGGTCGCTCATTGAAGTCAACCGCGTAGTCTAGCGGACTCGTTTCAAGCAAAGTGTTGATGCAAATCAACAAGAAGGACTCGAACGCGCAGACCGGGGGCGGAGATGCTATGCTCGGCGCCATCCCGACAAGCTCTGATGGAGCAGTTACCCACCTCCGAGGTCATAGACGTCGTTTCCTCGCTGCCCAGTGAAGCCGTCACCCGGTACGAACCGTTCAGGTTCACGGGAACCGGCGGTGAATACTTCAGGATTTGGATCGTCAATGTGATGTTGAGCGTGGTGACGTTCGGCATCTATTCGGCATGGGCGAAGGTGCGACGGCTGCAGTACCTTCTATCGCCACACGCGGATATCCGGTGCAAGCTTCGACTATCACGGCAACCCGCTCGCGATTCTGAAAGGACGCATACTGGCGTCCTGCCTGTTCGGCGGCTATTACGCGGCCAGCGCCATCAGCCCCGCGGCCGGCGTCGTGGCGTTTGCAATGCTCGCCGCCTTGCTCCCGTGGCTTCTCGCACGATCGCTCCGTTTTCGGCTGTACAACAGCAGCTACCGAGGGTTGCGGTTCCATTTCCATGGAAGTACCGCCGAAGCGTATCGAGTGTTTCTCGCGATGCCAGCTCTCGCGATTGTCAGTCTGTTCACGCTGGCGCCGTTGGTGCATCATCGACTGAAGCGGTTCCAGCATGCGAACGCGGCGTATGGGCAGACGCGATTCGCTTTCGATGCGCCGGTCGCGGCTTTCTACAAGAGCTATCTGATCATCGGCGGGTGCCTGTGCCTGTACGTTCTGACCGGCGTGTTGATCCTGCTGCGGGTATTCGCGGCATCTGACCCCGTCGGCGAAGAGCAGTTCGATTTATCCGGGCAGTCGCTGTTCGTCGGTCTTGTTCTCGTCATGTACGCGCTTGGAGTGAGCATCTTTTGGTCCCTGATGACGGTACAAATACGGAATCTCGTATGGCGGCACACCTCGCTCGGACCGCATCGTTTCATTTCGACGCTCAAAGTGCATACATTGCTTGGCATCATCGTGACTAATACGCTCGGCATCGTCTTCACGCTGGGACTGTTCAAGCCTTACGCACAGATCCGACTGGCGAAGTACGTGATCGGTGAGCTCTCTCTCGTCAGCTCGGGGACGCTCGACGAATTCGTCGCTGGATCGCAGCCCGAGACGACGGCTCTGGGCGAGGAAGCTGCGGAACTGCTCGACGTTGACCTTGGAATCTGAACAACGCGCACAGGAACCAGCCGCGGCTGCCCCGGCGTCACGCGGTGTGTCCGCCGTCTACTTCGACGGACTCCATTCAACGCCTCACGCGGTGACGCTCACAGTGGAGTCTGCGACGCTGATCGTGGACGGCGTTACTGCGAATCGTACCGCCTCGCTTCACGAATTGGACATCAGTGAAGAACTTGGCACATCGCCGCGGCTGATACGTTTCGGCGATGGTGCGTTCTGTGAGGTCGACGCGGCCGCCCTGCAGATGCTGCTGGGTCGGAAAGGCATCGCGTCGCGGCCCGTCAGCCGTTGGGAAGGCAGCGTGCGATGGGTCGTCGCTGCAGCCCTGCTGTTCGTCGCGACGCTCATTGCCGCGTATCGATACGCCGTGCCGGCGGTCGCCGTGGTGGCCGCCAATCAGGTACCAGCTCCGATCGTCGATGTCATCAGCCGACAAGTGATGGCCGCTCTCGACACGCAGATATTCGAGCCGACCACCGTGTCATCCGATCGACAGGCAAGACTCGTCGAACGTTTCCACCGTGTCCGATTTCCCGCGGCCGACCCCTCCGTCAATTTCGAGGTCACGTTTCGCAAGAGCGACGCACTCGGTCCCAACGCCATCGCGCTTCCGTCCGGTACCATCGTTGTGACCGACGCACTCGTGGTGCTCGCACAGAGTGACGAAGAACTCGTCGCCGTGCTTGCGCACGAGGCTGGTCACGTCGCGCGTCGTCATGGACTGCGGCAACTGTTTCAGAATTCGCTCGTCGCGCTTGCAGTGACCTGGCTCGTTGGCGACATCAGTGCGATCGCCGCAGCGGCACCGACGGCGCTGTTGCAGGCGAAGTATTCCAGGGACCTGGAGCGCGAGGCCGACTCGTACGCACTCGTCACACTGCGGGTCAATCGCATACCCACTGAACACTTCGCAATGATGCTCGAACGCCTTGAACACTCCGCAGAGGACCGGGGAGGTGTAACGGCCGGAGCGCTGGACTATCTGTCGAGCCATCCCGTCACGAGCGAACGGATCGAACGCGTCCGTCAGACTCACTGACCGCCCCGGTCTACCTTAGGTGCCATTCTGCGCCATTGGGTGACGTTCTGCGCCACTGGATGCAGCACCAAACTGCGCTACCGGCCGGCGTGTCAAGTGGCGATAAGAATCAAAGTGCGCATCGCATGGCTGGTGGTCGCAGTGAGCGTGGTTGTCGGCTGCGGAACTGGATCGTCCCCCGGACGCAGCTATACGATGCCGAGTCCGGACGGCTGCTATCTGCAGGTATGGGACGGGCCGGACTTCAACGGCGCGTCCGAATTCATCAACGGACCGAGGCGATACGAGCACCTGCGCGATCTGCCGGGGCGACTGAGTTGGAAGGGACGCATCCGCAGCGTGCGTGTCGGACCTACCGCGCGCGCGATCGCGTGGTCCGACGAAAGGTTCGAGGGAACGAGCATGCTGCTCACCACCGACCGCCCCAGGGCGGAGGGGTTCGCGACGTTGCCTGTGGACGTCGAATCGCTGGACGTACGCTGCGCGAATGCGGAACCCCGGCTGGCGGACGTAACGACCCGTAGCCAGGATCGTTGAACCCCTAGTGGCCCACCGGGTACCACCCGATAACGGATTTGGGCGTCGGAGCAGCGGATTCAACCGGTAGCACCCAGATGTTCCTCTCCTCCGCGTTTCGGCGCTCTTTCTTTCCTCTCGTCTTGCGCGCTCACACCCTCCAAACCCGACGTTTACTCCACCTGAGCTCCGGTCGGGGGTACGGCTCAGTCGCATAGCCTGATTTCAACGCGTCCTGGGTGTTGTGCCCGCCATGCGGTCTCCCGCTTGCAACCGGTAGACGTGGTTGAACGTGGGAGGCAAACACTGATGACTATTCTTGGCTGGATTCTCTTCGGCTTGGTGGTGGGCGCTCTGGCGAAGCTCGTGATGCCCGGCCGGGATCCCGGCGGGTTCATCGTCACGATACTGCTCGGTATCGCAGGCGCCGTGCTGGGCGGTTTCGTCGGCCGCGCGTTCGGGTTCTACCGGGAAGGCGAGCCCAGTGGCTGGGTGATGGCTTTTCTCGGATCCGTGCTGCTGCTGTTCCTCTATCGTCTGATGGTCGGCCGTCGATACATCACACGACCGTGACCGCAGCTTGCCGATGAGAGTCACAAGTCACCGTACCCGAGCACTATACGGTCGGGGTTCGTCCTTGTGACTCGTTCATCCGCGACGGTTTGAACCGGGCACACACAGCAAGGCACAATGCATCAGGCGTGTGCGGCGCGACGGCCGCGACTCGTGCTTTGTGCCTTGACCACTGTCCACATCCCTCTGGGGCGGGCGCATATGCTCGCTTCCTCCATCATTCGCGAAGCGCGCCGTACCGGTCTTGGCGCCGAGGCTCTGACTCCGGTCGGTAGCCTCCGGCGATTCGCGCCCTCTGTCGACGATGTGGCGCTCCTCGGGGTTGTCTCCGCCGATCGTCATCAAGACGTGCTGCAGGCCTTTTCGCGTCTGCCCAGTGCGGCGGCAATATCGGCCCAGTCGGACTCCAGTGTGACGGTCAACACGCTTCGGGGATCCGTGACACTGTACGTGGCCCCGCCAGACCAGGCCGGCGCTGCTCTCGTGTGGCATACGGGCTCCGCCGCACACGTCGATCAGCTGCGGCGGCGCGCCGACGAGCGAGGCCTCCGATTCGTCGACGGAGCGTTATACCGTTCCGCCGGTGAGCGGATAACCGTTGCGTCGGAACAGTCGTTCTATGCGCACCTCGAGCTTCCTTATATTGCGCCTGAGCTACGCGCTGGTGATGGTGAAATCGAAGCGGCGGGAAACGGTACGCTACCGGCGCTGATCTCCGAGCTGGACATCCGCGGCGATCTCCATACACACAGTTCCTGGAGCGACGGCCAGAACAAGATTGCCGATATGGTCAGCGCCGCCAGACAGCTCGGCTATGAGTACGTCGCAATCACCGACCATTCGGAGCGCGCCTGGTCGTCTCGGGCCTTGGCGGCCGCCGATATTCCGAAGCAGGCCGCCGAAATCGCCGGCATCCGATCACGCGTGCGGGGGATCGAGATTCTTCACGGAATCGAGGTGGACATCATGCACGACGGCACACTCGATTTCGACGACGAGCAGCTTGGCAGCTTCGACATCGTCCTCGCATCCCTGCATGATTCGGGCGGCCACGACGGTGCGCGACTCACGGAGCGCTACCTTCAGGCCATCGAGCATCCTCTCGTGAACGTGATTACTCACCCTGCCAACCGGGCGCCCGCCCGATCGGAAGGCTATCCGATCGACTTCGATCGACTCTTCGCCGCCGCCGCACAAACCGGAACCGCGATGGAAATCGACGGCGCTCCTGGTCATCTCGACATGGACGGTTTGCTTGCGCGCCGCGCGGTCGCGGCCGGCGTTACGGCTGTCATCGACAGCGACTGCCACCGCGTGGAGGCACTCGCACGCCAGATGCAGTTCGGGGTGGGCACCGCGCGCCGCGGATGGCTCGAGCCGCGGCACGTACTCAACACTCGCGGCATCGACGACGTCCGAGCGTTCGTGGCCCGAAAGCGAAAGCGTGGCTGAACGCATCGCGATCGCTTCAGTTGTTGCCACCCTGGCGTTCTGGGCGTACACGCAGACGCTGCTGCCAGGGGTCGATCTTGGTGACACAGGCGGGTTCCAGGCCGCGGTCCTCTGGCCTGAAGTGAGTGCGCGTCAGGCGTACCCCCTTTATTACGCGCTGGCGCGCCCCTTCGTCCTGTCGACGAGCCCCGACAACCCTGCCCGCGCGCTCAATCTCTTTTCCGCAATCTGGGCGGCTGTCGCCGTCGGCCTGATCACGTTTCTCACCACGTCGATCAGCAACTCACGCAGCGCCGGCGTCGCAGCAGGCGCATTGCTCGCCTTCTCGTACACGTTCTGGAGTCAGGCGCTCATCGCCGAAGTGTATTCCCTGCACCTTGCCCTGATCGGGACGTGTCTCGTGGCTCTGTGCGCCTACGCGAAGCGTCCAGACACGCCTCGTCTGCTGCTTTTCCTCGCTGTCTACGCGGCGTCATTTGGCAACCACCTGGGGATGATTCTTCTGTTGCTGCCGTTCGCCGTGTTCCTCATCCAGGTTCATCCAGCGCCCGCCAACTTGTTTCGACCTCGGCTCGTTTTCGCGACAGCAGCGATCGTCGTCGTTGGTGCACTCGAGTACGCACCGAATCTGATCGCCGTGTGGGGCTCGTTCAATGCCCCCGACACATGGACGGACAGACTAGGTGCGTTCTGGTTCGACGTGACGAAACAGGACTGGCGGGAGACGATGGTCCTTGGTGTGGCACCAGAGCGGGCGGGCGAGCGGCTGGCCATGTGGTGGTTCGACGCACGCCAACAGTTCGGTATCGTCGGCCTCATCCTGGCGGTAATTGGTGTCACCGGTTTGTGGCGAACGTCACGACCGTGGGCGGTGCTGGCGCTCACCGCGTACGGGACCACAACCGCATTCGCCCTCACCTACAACGTAGGCGATTCTCACGTGTTCTTCCTGGCAGGACACTACATGGCCGCATTCTGTGCCGGCGCGGGTGTTGCCTTTCTCGTGCAGACATCGGGCAGACTCGGTTCAGGTTATCCAGAGCATCCCGCCACGCGTCGACGGCTCCAATCCGTCCTCCCAGGCGTGGTCGCCGTTGCCGCACTGGCCTACGCCGGATGGCGGGGCTGGTCGACGTGGCCGGCGGTAGATCGCCACGAGGATCGACGCGGCGAGGAGCTGATCGCACGCCTCGTGCTCGGCCTGGACGAGCGCAACGCGCTGCTGGTGTCGGAACTGAACTGGCAGGTCGAGAACGTCCTCCTCTACATGAGTCGTCATGTGCGCAGGGATCTCACCTGGGTTCGAGTCGGCGACGTCTTGTCGCACTGGCCGTTCTTAGTGGAGGACAACCACCGGCTCGGCCGTGACGTCGTGCTGAATGCCGCTGCTGCAGCTGATGTCATGACGGCGTACGGTCCGGAGTTTCCCGTCATTCAGGATGCTGCTGTGCCGACGCTGCCGGAAGCATTGGCTGCAGTGCCGCGCGGTATGCCTTACGTACTGTGCGTACTGACGCCGCCGCGGGAGAACCAACTGGATCCCGAGGCGCTGGCCCAGGCACTCTCTGCGCTGATGAACGGAAACGTGCCACCCCGCGTACTGTCCGCGTACGAAGTGTTCGCCGGTGTCAGCGGCGAGGCGCCCCAGACATACCGCGCCTCCAATCGCCCATTCACCGAACGGTTTCGCGTCATCGATGAAATGTTTACCGTTCGAATGGATTCGTGGCTGCCGTTCGACACCTTCCGGCGCGCGGGATTCGGGCACGTCCTTCGCGGCCGTCAGCACGTCCTTACCCTCGAGCGCGGCGTGAGTCTCGTATGGTTTGGGCGCAACGGGGAACCGTCGCGTCCCTACTATGCCGCCAGCGTCTTCGCAGCTGAGCCACGCTATCGTGTCCCCGCGGCCACACTTCAACTGGCCCGGAGGGCAATGGAGGCGGCACGGGTAGCCCCGGCCACTGTGGCCCGTTGGCGCGAACCTTGAAGGCCTGAGGTGGATTCAAAATGCTTCGTCTAGCGGTTGTCCTCTCGACGTGCCTGTTGCCGGTGGTATTAGGCGCCCAGACGCGTCCGTCGGCCGACGCTCTAGCGAAATCCCTCCAGCAGCGGTACCAGGGTATCCGGGACTTCTCAGCGGACTTCGTTCATACCTATCGCGGTGGCGCATTGCGCACGCAGACCACCGAGCGCGGGCACGTCCTCATCAAGAAGCCTGGGCTGATGCGGTGGACGTACTCGTCTCCCGAAAAGAAGGAGTTCGTGTCGGACGGGCGCAAGGTGTATTCGCACATTCCAGCAGATAAACAGGTCATCGTGGCGTCGCTGCCACCCGACGATCAGGCGACAACGCCGGCGCTCTTCCTGGCAGGTAAGGGCGATATTGCCCGCGATTTCACCGCGACTTATGCGGATTCCACCGTTCCGGGCACCACGGCGCTGAAGTTGACTCCTCGCCGCGCTGAGCCGGAGTACGAATACCTGATTCTGGCCGTAGACCCTGCAACACTGCAGATGCGAGGGCTGACGACACGCGACCGCCAGGGGGGTGATTCGGCCATCACGTTTGCGAACCTGAAGGAAAATCAGGGAATATCCGATAAGGAGTTCACGTTCCGTGTGCCCCGTGGCGTCGACGTGATCGACAATGACAACACTCGCAAATAGCCGCTTCGCGGCCCTCCTGCTGCTGACGACCGTCCTCACCGGGTGTGCGACCACCAACGCCTTTCAGCTGGGAAGAAACGCCGAACTGGCTCAGGACTACGACCGGGCGGTCATCGAGTACACCCGTGCGCTTCAACGGGATCCGGACAATCGGGGCGCCCGGTTCGGGCTTGAACGATCGAAGCTTCGCGCGGCCCAGGGACACTACATGCGGGGGCGCCGCTTTAACAACGCAGCACGCTTGGACGAGGCGCTGGTCGAGCTACAGCTCGCGGCAGAGCTCAACCCCACGGATCCAAACATCGCCCAACTGCTGAGCTCAGTCGAGAATCAGATTCGGACAAGGGTCGCCGTGGCGCGGGGGGGGAAAACCGAGCTGGAAACGCTCATCGAACGTTCGCGAAGCATGCAGCCACCGGGGCTCGAGCTTCCCGCAGACGTCCGGCTGCCTACCGCGCTGACCTTCCGCGATGCGAGTGCGAGGGACATCTACACGGCGCTCGCCCGGTTCGCGAATCTGAACATCGTGTTCGACCCGCAGTTCCGCGATCAGCTGGTGACGCTCGACCTTCGAAACGCCAGCATCGGCGACGCGCTCGAGTCGCTCTCCACGGCGACGCGCAACTTCTACCGGGTCACCGCGCAGCGAACGATCACCGTCATCCCTGATACCCCGGCCAAGCGCACGGAGTACGAGGACGAGATCGTGCGGACGTTCTATCTGAGCAATGCCGACGTCAAGGAGACGCTCGACCTCCTCCGCATCGTGATCGATAACCGACGACTGGCACCGATCACCGCGACCAATGCGCTGTCCATCAAAGACACACCCGAGCGCGTCGCGGCGGCAGCCCGCTTGATTGCGGCCATCGATAAAGCGCGGCCCGAAGTTGTGATCGACGTCGAACTGCTCGAGATCGACCGCACCCGTCTCCTCGATTACGGACTCCAGTTTGCCTCTCCAGGATCGCCCGGCATCAACGGTGTCGTGGACGTCAATCGCGAAAATCTCACGCTTGAAGATCTCGTGAACCTCGATCAGTCTGGCGTGTTCCTGACCAACGTGCCGGCGCTCTTTTATCGTCTGCTGAAAACCGACAGCAACACCCGCGTTCTGGCAAATCCACAGCTGCGCGTATCGGAAGGCATGACCGCCTCTGCCAGATTCGGCGAGCGCGTACCGGTGCCGGTGACGACCTTCGCCCCGATTGCTACCGGAGGCGTCGCGCAGCAGCCCATTACGTCGTTCAATTACGAGAATATCGGGGTCAACATCGACATCGCCCCGCGTACACATCACGACGCCGAAGTGTCGCTCGCCCTGAAGATTCTCGTGAGCAGCATCTCAGGAACGGGGTTCGGCGGGCTGCCTACGTTCGGGAACCGCGAAATCAGCACGGTGATCCGGCTGCGCGACGGAGAGACAAACCTGCTGGCGGGCTTGATTCGGGACGACGAGCGACGCGTTGCCGAGGGCATTCCAGGTCTAATCGACCTTCCGGTGATCGGGCGTATCTTCGCGCACAACCGGCGCGAAACACAGGAGACCGACATCGTCCTCACGCTGACGCCGCACGTCGTTCGCGTCCTCCAGCTCTCGGAGGAGGACCTGCGGCCATTTCGTGTCGGTCGTGGCGCGGGTGGGACGGGCGTGATTGATTTACCCATCACGATTGAGCCACCACCGGCGGGACCACCGCAGCCGCCGGCTTCCCCGCCGCCGCCACCTCCCGCAACTCCTGCTCCGGCAATCCCCATTCTGCCGCCGACGCCCGGTCAGCCACCGCCGCCAGTCGGACTGCCGTAGCAGTCGAAGAGGCTACTCCACCTTCGCGACCTTCGCGCCAAGCCCTTGGAGTCGCTCGACGAGCTGACTGTAGCCACGCTCGACGATCTCGAGCGGTTGCACGCGCGTTTGTCCGTCGGCCGCCAGTCCGGCGGCGATGAGCGACATGCCGGACCTGATGTCTCGGCTGTCGAGCACGCGGCCCCCACGCAGGCGAGTAGGTCCGCTGACGATGATTCGGTGGGCATCCGCCAGAAAGAGGTCAGCTCCCATTCCGCTCAACTGCTCCAACGCGAAGAGCCGAAGCTCGTACATCCAGTCGTGCACGAGGGTACGGTCCTGGGCCTGCGTCGCCAGCACGGTCACGAGACTGATCAGATCGCTGGGAAACGACGGCCACAATCCTGTGGTAATCCGCCGCGCGGCCTTCGGCTGCGATGGCTTCACTTCGAACACACCGTCCCTCATGCCACACCGGACGTTCATGCGGTTCAGGACGGCGGCTACGACTTCGACTTCTGCCTCCCGCGCTCCCTCGATATGGATCTCGCCGCCGGTTATGGCGGCCACGACAGCCCAGCTTCCCGCCTCGATGTAATCGCCGCCGAGGTGATGCTCCGCGCCGTGCGGACGCGACACGCCTTCGACTGCGATTGTCGGCGTGCCGATGCCGGTGATGCCGACTCCCATCTTCTGCAGGAATTCGCAGAGCTCGACGACGTGAGGCTCGAGCGCTGCGTGGCGGATCTCCGACGGTCCTCGCGCCGTCGCGGCCGCGAGAAGGGCCGTTTCGGTACCGGTTACGGACGCCTCGTACAGGTACATCGAGGCGCCCTTCAGTCCGTCCGGGGCCTCGAGCATGTGGTCGGCGCTTTGACTCTGCCGTGCTCCCATCGCCTCGAGCGCCTCGAGGTGCGTGGAGATCGACCGGCGGGCCGGAAAATCGCCTCCAGGAGGCGCTATATGCGCGCGGCCTAACCGGGCGAGCAGCGGTCCAAGCAGCAGCACGGACCCGCGCAGCCTGCCGACGAGCCCGCGATCGGGCGCGTGCGTGCGCAGCCGCGGCGCGCGAATCCGGAGGGTCGTGCTGCCGATGCCGTCCACCTCCGCCCCGATGTCGAGGAGCAGCCGCGCCATCACTTCCACGTCGCCGATGCGCGGCACGTTCGTCAGGACGCATTCGTCCTCGGTCAGCAGGCATGCCGCGAGCAAGGGCAGCGCGGCGTTCTTGTTGCCTTCGACCGCCACACGCCCCTGCAGTCGGTATCCGCCTTCTATGAGCAGTGTCGACATGAATCCTCGTGTGAACGCGCTTGTGACCGCGCACGCTAAAGCATGCGCTCTACATTCGGGACCGTCCCATTAGATACTCCACGTCTGCTTCGTCCGCGAATCCGACGAACGCCGGTTCAGGCACGAGCGCAATCCCGAATCGGTCAGCGACGCGTGTCTTGATCTGCACGGCCAGTCGCAGCACGTCGCGTGCCGTGGCGCCCCCGCGATTGATGACCGCGAGCGGATGCTTGGTCGACAGGCCGACTGGTCCCGACTGGTAGCCGCGAGGAAAACCTGACTGTTCGATGAGCCATGCAGCCGGCAGTTTGATGCGGTCGTGGGGCAGGCGAAAACCGGGCACAGCTCCCTTCCGTTCCGCTTCGAGGCCGGCATGAACGGCTGTCGTGACCACCGGATTGACGAAGAACGACCCGACACTTCGCGTGTCCGGATCCGTCTCGTCGATGACCATTCCCTTTCCGCGTCGAATCGAGAGCACCGCCTGCCGTACGTCGTCGAGCGTGGGCGATGAAATCCTGCCGCGCTGCACGTAGTCGATTACATCCGGATACGTGATGGTCGGGGAACCCTGGCGGAGGGCAAACTGCACTCCGCACACAACAAAACGCCCCGAGTCGTCTGATTTGAAACGGCTCGTACGGTAACCGAACCGACATTGGGTGGGCGCCAGAGTGGTCATGTGCATGGTCGCAGTGTCGAACACTTCCACTTCGGTGATTGTGTCCGACACCTCCTGACCGTAGGCCCCAACGTTCTGCACTGGAGTACCGCCCGTGCTGCCAGGGATCCCCGACAGACACTCCAGACCCGCGAGTCCGTGCCGGACAGCCGCTGCCACCACGTCGTCCCAAGGCTCCCCCGCGCCAACACGCACGAGGATGTCGGTGTGGCGCCGCAGGAAATCGAGGCCTTTGATCGCCACCTGGAGGACGAGGGCTTCGACGCCGTCATCGGCGATTACGAGATTGCTGCCACCACCCAGAACGAACAGCGAAAGCTCCCTGTCCCGGCACCACCTGGCTGCGGCGCCAACTTGCTCGGCGCTCGTGGCACGAACGAACCAATCGGCGGGTCCTCCGATGCCAAGCGTCGTCAGGGGCGCCAGCGGTACTCGTGCCAGAGGCTGAACGGTGTCATCCGCCACGCACGGATCCTTCCTGTTCCATCAACGCCGCGATGGCGTCGGCGCGGCTGCACAGCTCGAACTGTACGGAATCGCCGGGCACAAGCTGCGCCGCAAGCGGCAAGTCCGCCGTAATCACCACCGCAATCTGTGGGTAGCCTCCGGTCGTCTGTCGATCCGCCATCAGCAGGATGGGCTGTCCGGACGGAGGAACTTGCAGGGCGCCCACAACCGCGGCGTCGGAGATCATCTCACCGCTCTCGTTTCGCATTGGAAGACTGCTGCCTGTCAGTCGATAACCCATGCGGTCCGATTGCGGCGACACGGTGAATCGCGTCTGTTGAAGCACTTCGAGCGCCGACGGATCCGCATACTCGCTCTGCGGACCGGCCATGACGCGCAGCCGCACGCTGCCGCCCTCGTGGATTCGACGATCCCGAGCCGTCTCCCCCGAGGAGCGTTGACGATCCCGAAGCGGAACACGGTCGCCCGCGCGCAAGGCGCGCCCGGCCATCCCGCCGAGCCCGCTCATCACGTGCGTCGCACGGCTGCCCAGCACCGGCGGCACGCCAATTCCACCATCAACGCCAACATAGGCCCTGGCGCCCGCACGGCGATTCCCAAAACGGAGAACGCTCCCCGGAGCGCATTCCACGACGCTACCCATCGCCAATGGCGTCCCTTCGAGCATCGGCTGCAGGTCGGCGCCGGTGATCGCAATTGTTGCAACCTGCTCGAACCGCAGCTCCGGGCCGATAATCGTGGCTTCGAGCGTCGCCGCATCGGGCAGATTGCCGAGCAGCGCATTCGCAAGGCGATGCGACAACGGATCCAAGGGTCCGGAGACGGGCACACCGAGATGCTGATAGCCCCACCGACCGGCGTCTTGAATCGTGGTCAACAATCCTGGTCGTACAACTGTGATCAAGCGAGTCGCCAGATCGTACGTAGTCGCCAGATCGTACGTAGTGTCCGGCTTTAGCCGGACCTCACCAACGCGGGCGTCAGTCCGGCTAAAGCCGGACACTACGTACGATTCGACTACGGACGACTCGACAGGTACAAACCGCACGGTGTCACCAGGCGCCAGCAGTGCCGGTGGGGTCTTGGCCACATCGAACAGTTCGAGCGGCGTTCGACCGATGATCTGCCAACCGCCCGGTGACTCGCGGGGGTAGATGCCAGTCTGCCGCCCAGCGATCCCAACCGACCCCGCCGCCACCCGGGCGCGGGGTGTCGGCCGTCGCGGTGCCGCAATCGCCTCGTCTACCGGCGCCATATATGGAAATCCCGGGAGGAACCCGAGCATGAACACGCGGTATGCGCGCGAGGCATGCCGCGCCACGACGGCTTCCGCCGTCAATCCGGCGGCGTCTGCAATGGATGCGAGGTCGGGGCCGGCGTCCCCACCATATACGACGGGTACTTCGACGACTCTTCCCGCCTCCTGTGGCTGCCGTTGATCTGAACGTTCTTCCAGCGCTTCGACAATTGCGTTCAGATCGGTGGCCAGTGGATCGAAAAACACGGCTACGGATCGAAACGTGGGCACGACGTCGCGGACTCCACGGATGCGTCGCTGACGCACGCCCTCCGCAATACGAATCGCGCGGCTGTTGACCTCGGCGTCGATCTCGTTGCGGCGTTGCGGCACTCCCGCTTCGAGCTGAAGGATCACCGCCGAATCCCCCGCTTCGCGGATGGGCACGCTCCGTCTCCTCTTCTCCGTTCTGTGTCTTCGTCCGCTCTCAGAACGCCACAGAGTCAGCGGGCGTCGCCGGTGAGTCCGCGTCGTTCAGCGCGTGCAGCAGTTTCTGGTGAATTCCGCCAAATCCACCGTTGGACATCAGCACCACGATGTCGCCTTCGCGCCGTTCGGCCACTATCGTGTGAACGATCGTGTCCACCTCGCGGATATATCTGGCGCGCTGCCCTCGCGACCGCAAATCGGAGACCAGGCGCTCTTCCGACAGGCGCTCGGACTCGGGCAGCAGGCTCCGAAATACCGCGGCGACCACCACCTCGTCCGCGGCGCCAAATGCACCCGCAAAGTCGTCCTGAAAGACGCGCCGGCATGATGACGCCGATCGCGGCTCGAACACCGCCCAGATTCGGCGCGACGGATACCCCGCGCGCAGCGCAGTCAGAGTTTCGTGGACCGCGGTGGGATGATGTGCAAAGTCGTCCATGACGGTTACGCCGCTTCGCATGCCGATGGTCTCGAGGCGGCGCTTGACCCCCTTGAAGGCCCGAAGACCTGCGGCAACCTCGTCCGCCGGGATGCCGACGTTCCGGGACACCGCAACAGCCGCGAGCGCGTTTCGGACATTGTGGAATCCGAGCAGCGGCGACCGGAAGCGCCCAATGGGTTGGCCACGATACCGAACGGTGAAGCTCGTCACGCCATCCGCGTGCTCGACGTCGCAGGCCTGCCACGTGGCAGCGTCGCTCGTTCCGAAAGTCTCAACGGGGCTCACGGCGGCATCGCGCAGCGCCGCGGCATCAGGACTGTCGTGCCCGAGCAGCAGGAGGCCGTTCCGCGGAACGAGGTTCGCCAGTCGTCTGAACGCCAGCCGAACCGCGTCGAGGTCCTGATAGATGTCGGCGTGATCGAACTCGATGTTGCCGATGACGGCAATCTGCGGCAGGTACTTCAGAAACTTGGCCGTCTTGTCGAAGAACGCGCTGTCGTACTCATCGCCCTCGATCACGAACTCCCGGCCCCGGCCTGCCCGATAGCTCGAACCGCCCTCTCCCAAATTGAGCGCAATGCCGCCGACCAGCACCGAGGGGTCGCGGTTCGCGTGTGTCAAGAGCCAGCCAGTCAATGCCGTAGTGGTTGTCTTACCGTGTGTGCCGGCGATGACGATCGGCCGCGATGTCCAGAGGAACTGATCTCGAATGACCTCTGGAAGGGAGCAGTAACGCACTCTCGTTTCGAGGACGGTCTCGAGCTCCGGATTGCCGCGCGAGATCGCGTTTCCCACGACCACGAGATCGATATCTGCTCCGATGTGAGCCGCAGCAAACGGGGTGAGGATCGGAATCTGCTCCTCACGAAGAAAATCGCTCATCGGCGGATACACGTTCTGATCCGAGCCGGTGACATCGTGGCCCTGCCTCTTCAGGAGCGCGGCGACCGTGGCCATAGCCGTGCCGCAAATGCCTATGAAGTGAATGCGCATCAGGAAACCGGTGACTCCTCGACGATGAGAGACGTGGGGCTCGTGAGCACGCGCACGCGAACGCCGAGCGGGAGCGTCCAGCATGGCCCCGTAGTGTGGCCCGACGGAAACCCCGTGAGGACAGGGCCGGCAACATCGTCGGCGAAAGAACGAATCACGTCGTAAACCGCGGACGAGTCTTCAGTCGCACAACCGCGCATCTCGCCAAATACGAGTGCGCGCGCGCGCGCCAAGATGCCACTCTGCCTCAGCTGCGTCAGCATCCGGTGGATGCGGTACGGACGTTCGTTCACGTCCTCGAGAAACAGAATGCTACCGTCAGGCGGATTGAACGCGAAGGGAGTTCCCAACGATCCGACGAGCTGCGTGATGGTGCCGCCGAATAGCGGTCCGGCCGCCTCACCGCTGCGAACCGCCGACAGGCTGTCAGCGCTGCACTGCAGCCCCTGTCCGCCTCCCTGCATCAACGTGAGGAACGAGTGCGAGTCGTACCCCTCTTCTCCGCGAGCCAGCCGCCGTTCCAGCATTGGACCGTGAAGCGCCGTCACGCCGCATTGGCATGTGAGCCACGACAGCAGCGACGTGTTATCGCTGTATCCGATGAACAGCTTGGGCAGGCGCTGAGGCGCCCAGGAATCGAATACCGGCAGGAGCTGCACGCTCCCGTATCCACCGCGCACGGCAATCAGTGCCGCCACTTCCGGATCGGACCAGGCTCGCATGAATGCAGCGGCGCGGGCTTCAGCGGGACCGGATGTGAACAGCGCGGTGTCGAAGATCGATTCCTCGTATACCGGCTCGTATCCAAGCCTGCGAAGCTCCGCGACCCCACGCTCCAGCTCGTCACGTGCGAACGGGCTCGCCGGCGAAACGACCGCAATACGATCGCCCGGTCGGACGGCCCGAGGCTTGATCACAGGTAGCGCGCCATTTCTTCGGCGATCTGCCGATGGGCATCGCACCCCACGACCTCTCTGTAGGGTGTGCCTTTACGGCCCGCGCGACCCGCCGTGACGCTGTGCGCGGCGAATGTCGGTGCGGCGAGAAAGCGCTCCTTCGCACGACGCTGCCGCGCCAGGGCATCCTCGATACGGCCATACGGAATGCGCTCGTCTTCGACGGCATGGATGAGTGCTTCGAGTACCTGCACCTGCGCGTCGATGTCGTGCGCCCGGTCCTGGATTAGATGACGGCACACGAGGACGCCGTCGCAACCAGCCGCGATGGCCTCGACCGCAGCCTCGGGCACCGTGTGGGTAGTCGCGAGCGCCTTCATCTCCAGATCGTCGCTGAGGATGACCCCCTCGTACCCGAGCTCATCCCTGAGCAGCCCGTGCACGATGGTTCGCGACAGAGTCGCCGGGCTTTCTTCGTCGAATGACGGAACGAGCACATGTGCCGTCATGATGAAGGCCACGTTTGCCTTGATGGCTTCACGGAACGGAACACATTCGACCCGCCGGATCCGATCCGGCGAATGCTCCACGATCGGCAGGGCGAGGTGTGAATCGACCGACGTGTCGCCGTGTCCCGGGAAGTGCTTGCCGCACGCAGCGATGCCGTTCTCCTGGAGACCGCGGATGATGGCGGCCCCGAGTCTGCCCACCGCTTCGGCGTCTTCGGCCAGGGCGCGGTCGCCGATGACGGGGTTCTTGGCATTCGTGAGAATGTCCAGCACCGGTGCGTAGTCGAGGGTGATGCCGACGGCGCTCAGTTCAGCCGCCAGAGCGGCGGCAAATCGCGACGCAAGCCCTTCGTCACCGCTGCGTCCCAGCGTCGCCATCGGCGGCCACTCCGTGAACGGTGCGCGAAGGCGCGCCACGCGACCGCCCTCTTGATCCACGCTGACCCAGAGCGGCAGCTCGCCGCCGAGCGACTGCAGGTCGCGCGCCAGCTCGGCCACCTGTCCGGGCTCCTCGACGTTGCGAGCAAACAGGATCACGCCGCCGAGACCGAACTCGCGTGCGAGCGATCGCAACTCGGCGGGAATCGTTGTACTGGGAAAGCTGCCTATCAGAAGCTGACCGATGGCACGGCGAACGGCAGAGGGCACGAAATCATTATCGGACAGTCCAGGCTTTCGGACGCCACTCCTCTACCTGGGCCTCAACACCTCATCGAGCGTCGAGACCTCGAATGTGAAGGGGATAGTAGTCAGTTCGCCGCGACGAAGAAATTGCGCCCACACGCGGTAGCGGCCGGGCAGCGGCATGTAGCCTTCGAACAGCACGGTGGGCCCGCCGAAGCCGCTCGCGATCTCCTTGCCGTCGCGCCACTCGGGCGGATGGGAATGCACAGAGTCGCGCAGGTCTTCGCTCAGGATGAACGCGTGGCCGAACGCGCCCAGATACGGCTGGAGGTCGGCGACTGATTCGCCGGTTTTCGAGTCGGTCAGCGTGAATTCGAGGTGGCCGTACTGTCCAGCAATGAGACGCGGCGGATCGAACTTGAGCTCCGCGGTAAGCGGCCCGGCCGTCTTCCTCAATGCGGTATCAGCCTCCAGGTGCGCGTCCTGGGACTCGAGATCTCCACTGAACCCCGCTGTGACGAGCGAGCGCGAAAGCAATTGTGGCGCACCGCCCGTGGGCAGGAAGTCGGACACCAACCGATACGCGCCGGCACGAGGGAGGACGGCCTCAATAGTCCACGAGCCGTCCGGCTGCTGATCGGGATGGATGTGCTGGAACTCCGTCATGTCGTGACTGACGACGAACAGGTGATAGCGCTTGTCATGGACCGCTTCGAAATCCCGCACCGGATTCCCGGACGAAGGATGGCGAACGTCGAAGCGCATTTTGAACGGCGCCCCCGCCTTGATAACGGACGGCGTCGTCTGGACGTCGAGCACGTAATTGCGCGTGTCGAACGGATGGCCGGCGACGAGCGTCATGCCGCACTTGCGGCAATTTCCTGTCTGCGGCGAGGTCACATCAGGGTGCATCGGGCAAAACCACGCCGGCATGTCGTTGCCGGCTGATTGCATGAGTGCTGCACTCGATGTGACGGGCTCGTGGGCGGGTACCAGTGACGCGGTGGGCGCGTCGAACCTGGTGATAGCCATCGTAAACGAGGAATTGGGTGTACCGGCCGCCTCATCGTAATGCGCGGTGGCTTCCAGCGCGGATCCCGCCGGCAGCGAAATCGGCTCGCGGAAAACAAACGGTGACTGCCACTCGAAACGGACACGCCGCACGCGCAGCAGAACTTCGCGCGACCCGTCGGGCCGGATTGCTGTCACCTCGAACGAACGGGCGCTTTCCGGCAACTGAGGCCGAAGCGCAAACAGCGTCGTCGCCCCGGGAAATGCGACCCGTCCGGTGAGTCGGCTCTCGGGCTTCGACGGCGTGCCGCGAGAGGAGACGGGCTGCAGAGCCGACCCTCGCAGGACGGCAGTCGAGGCGCGTCGCGCTGACGGTTCGCGCGCGGCGTACAACGCCAGCCGAGGCGTGTCGACGACCGTTTCGCTGACGCCGCGGTACAGCACGTCGACTGCGATGCGTGCCCGGGGGGGCAGCCTGAACGCCACGCCATCGGGCAGCTCCGTGCTCGAATGCCACGGGCTCCAACCTCCGAGGTACTCCTCTGTCTCAATCACCGTGAAGAACGCGGCTCGCACGACGCGCGGATCGCTGGGCTTGAAGTCAATCGCTCGAATCCACGTCTCCCGATCGACGCCCGTCTCCAGGACGATGCGCGTGAACCGTGCGGGGCTGTCGGCGGAAACCGTTACACCCTGACGTGCGACCGCAATCGTCTGAGGCTCGCCAAGCATCCAATGACTGCTGTGATCGATGAAAGGCGGAGGGTCATTATCTCCCTCGGGTGCACCCCCTTCGACCCACGACAGAAGGAAGTCCATCTCTCTCGTCGTGAGCCCTATATCGTTCGCAAACGCACCATACCCGGCTTCGGCAGGCCACGGCGGCATGCGCCGCGCGAGCACTTCTTCCTTCATGGCGACGGCCCAGGGGCGGGCTTCTGCGTATGTCGCGAGCGACATCGCCATCTTGCCGTCGCCGTGACACTGCAGGCACTTGTTCTGGAGCACCGCAACGATCTCGCGGTTGAAAAGCACGGTCGTGGTGGTGGGGTTGTGCGAAAGAATCGCGCGCGGCCACATCGTCCACGCGGCGACGGCGAATAGCGCGACGACGATGAATCGGAACTTCGATCTTGCGATCATGACAACGTCGCAGCGCAGTCTATCAGGGGGTGACCGATATTTTCACCATCGCCGTCGTCCAGCAGCACACTTCACCACCGCCGCCCTCGCCCGAATAATCCATGGCGGTGACGTGGAGGACGTAATCGCCCGACTCGCTGAATTTGGCCGTCGTCGTAGCCTTCCCGCTGAAAGGCACGTTGACCGTGCCGCCCGCAACAGTGGTCATCTGCGTGTCGTCGAATGTGACAACGCCAGGACCGCGATACTTCGACCACAGCAGGCGCACTGGCGGCGGCGGTTTGACCGGTATCGCCATGGTGCCGCTCGCGTATTTCGCGTCATCGCTGACGAATACGGTCAGTGAAAGCGGTGCGGACACCTTTGCGGTGCGCGGTAATGCGGACGCCAGCATGGCGATGGGCCCCTGGATCGATGGACCGTTCTCCTCGAACCGCATAGTCGGAGGGACGTTCTTGACGGCCACATCGGCGAATGGACTGATCACGTAATCCGGATGCAGTCGAAGAGGAATGGTCGTCGATTGACCGTTCGCCACAATCGTCCACGTCAATCGTTGCTCGGCTGTGAAGTCTTTGGGAACGAGAATCGTGAACACTCCGTGGCGCCGGCCCGGCAGGAAGTGCGCCGGCTGTCCGAGGTCCGGACCGCCGGGCTCGATTCGGTTGTTCATCCCTACCGGGACATCGAGCGCCTGATTCGCGTTTCTGTTGAGGTAACCAACGAGAAGCGTGCGGCTGCCGTCGGGATTGTCGTACCACCCTTCGAATGCACCCGTCACACTTGCGCCAAAGGCACGTTGCGGCTCGCTTGGCAGTTGCTGATCCGCGACGAGAACAGCCGCCGCGGCCAGCGCTACGACGAACCCCGTGATGGTTGTCGCCGATTTCATGACCAGTTCCCGAGGGCAGGTCCGATCCACCTGCGCAGGCCGGATGCGGCAGAACGCACCCGGCCTGCGAGATGGGAACGTTTATCGTGTCTGGCTGACCGACGCGGTCTGCTCGGCCTTGGCTTTGCGTTCTGCCAGCAGCGCACTGTATTCCTCGTCTGTGAGGTAGACGAGATTCATCCAGGCGTGCGCCATCTCGTCGACGGTGCGATCGCCGTAACCGACCCATTGATCCGGATCGGGATTGGAGGGATTGGCCCTCGTGTTGTCGTGCCACGCCGTCACATGGATGACGGTCCCCTTCGGGAACACCGGCGACGCATCGTCAGTGTAGATGTAGTTCGTCATCCAGTTGAAGTTGAACCGGCCCACGTAGCTGATGATTTGCGTGCTGCCGTCGGGCAGAATCGCCTCGACCTGCATAGCCTTGCCGCGCAGATGGAAGTGCGGCTGGAAATTGGTGATGAGAGTGTTCTCCTTCAGCACCGTGAAGCCCTCGGTGTGGGCGACGGTGTTGGGAGGAATGTCCAGATACTCACGCTTTCTCAGCCCAGTGAAGGCGATGAGATAACTGCGCTTCTTCGGTTCCTGCCCTTTTGGATAGAGCCAGATACCGATTTCCGATCCAGCGGTGATCTCCTCCCCTACCGCGTGAAGGTGCTGATCCCAGGAAATCTTTTCACCGGGCAGAAGCAGCTTGCCGGTTCCCTCACGGAACAGGTCGTAGCCTTTGCCAATCGCCCACTCCATGAGCTGCGGCCGTCGAACCGACAGGTCATCGAGTCCCGCGCTGCCGCCGCCGTTATTCACGGAGTTCACCGTCCCGGTGTTCACGGCTGCCGGATCATTGTTGAGGACGAGATATGCGATGGAGTGGTGAAGAATCTTGCGGCCCTTCAGATTGGTCGGGCGGATTTCGACCATCTTCGCCCAGCGCGGCTCGGTGAGCGGAAGGTCGCTCATCGGACGATACCAGACGTCCTGATGTTTGGCAGGCATCGTGTACTCGGACGATCTGATCACGAGGTCAGGCGGGCCGAAGCCGTCCTTGACGCCCTGCCACTCGTTATCGGTGATAAGCGGAACGGGCGGCGGAAGATCCTTCCGGTCGCCTTCCGGCGCGCCGGCGTCCACCCAACGAACCAGCGTGTCGATCTGCTCATCGCTGAGCGACATGTCGTTCTTGAAGTGCCTGACGCCGACGCTCTGGTCGATATGCCAGGGCGGCATCTGGCGGGTGATCACGCGCTGTCTCATCGAGCGAGCCCAGGGCCGGGTCTCCTGAAATGTGATGAGCGACATCGGCGCGATTGAATTCGGCTGATGGCACTGCTGGCATTTCTGCTGGAGAATCCTCGACACGTCCTTGGAGAAGGTCGGTGTCGCGTTCGACTCGGCCGCCCATGCCGGCGCCGATATTGTCAGAACGGCAGTGAGTACAGCTAGCGATCGCTGCGCGATGCCCAACCCGGGAAGGTGAACAGTAGTCACGGGCGCCTCCTGCTGGTGTTGCGGAGTACTCGGCCCCTGGGGCAGTTTCCCAACGGTAATCCTAACCCAGACGGGGCTAGGGGCTCCAGATCAGATCACGGGTTACACGTTAAGGACCACATCGACCCGGAGGCGCCTACTGCCGCGTCAGCCGAAAAGGACGACGATTGTCGCCGTCCTCATTCGAGACCGAGGCTGCCGTCGAGGCGGCCGGGCCGGGCGCAGCGAAGTCCGCCTGGCAACGGTCGTAGCCATGAACGAATAGCCGTTTGGAGGAAACCGGCTGTAAGCTTCGCTGTGCTTGGAGGCTGCATGACTTTTCGTTCGATCCTCGGCGTCGCAGTTACGGTCGGTGGGCTGACAGTCGGCTGCGGAGGGACGACGGCCGAGCAAAGTGAGTCCACGCCAGCGACGGCGGCTCCCGCCGGGACGGCAACTGTGCTGGTCGATTTGCTGAAGGATTGGGACCGCCAGAAAGAGACCATGATGAAGATCGCCGACGCGATGCCCGAGGACAAGTTCGGGTACAAATCCACGCCGCCGCAACGGAGTTATGGCGAGCAGGTGATGCACATTGCCACCGTGAACGTCGACGTCCTGAAGTGGATCGGCGGGCAGACACTTGCACCGTCGTTTACAGCGGAGAGTGCGAAGACGAAGACGGACATGCTGAAGGCGATGGCGGAGTCGTACGACTACGGAACGGCGCTGCTCAAGGAGCAGACGGACACCACGATCACGCAGACGATCGATGGTCGGTTCCTCGGGCCGTCGACGCGCGCGCGTATGTTCTGGTTTTTGCTCGGGCACTCAATGGATATTTATGGCCAGATGGCGGTGTATCTCCGTTTGAACGGCATCGTGCCACCCGCCAGTCGAGGGGTGTAGTCAGCGGTGAGAAGGCTCGTGGCGAGGTCGACCGCTCAAGTGTCGGACCAGCGAGGATCGGGTGCGGGCTTGGCGTCAGCGCCGGTCGAGCCCCTTTTCCTTTAGAAACTGCGACAGCAGATCGCCGATTTTCACGTTGTTCAGGTCCAGCATCGGGAAATGCGTGTTGCCGCGAACGCCAACGTCAGGCAGCATCACGTTGACCGCGCTGCCGCCGTGGCGGTTGATCGCGTCCACCATCAGCTTCGCGCGCTGGACGTTGACGCGCCGATTGTCGAGCGTCAGCCGGGGGCCAACGTTCGTCTTGTCCAGCGTCGAGGGGATGTAATCGCCCCAGACGATCTGGATCGGCATCTTCGTGAGCTTGAGGAAATCCGCCATCGGAATCGCGCGGCCCGGCGCCAGCATCATTCCGTCCGACCGCGGAATGGACGGCGGCATTTCGTTTTCGGGAAACACCGCATCGCCCGGCTCATACGACACGATGCCGGCGACGTTCGCGGTCTTGGTCGCGGTAATCCAGCCGCGAACACCGGTAGAGGAATGCGTGAGCAACACGGACGGCCCGAGCTCGTTCAGCAACACCGCGAGCGCATCGGTCTCAACCTGCTCGTTCTCTGGCGCGTTGAATTCCGGGTACTGAATGCGGAAGAACTCGTTGAGTGCTCGGGGCGTCTGGGGAAATTGAACGCCCGGATAGAAGTCCGGCGTCGGACTACCGGGCAGCCAGATGCCAAGCCGCCAGTTCGTGAACCATACCTGATCGTGATTGGGCTGCGGCGCGTAGCTGGTCGCTCCGCATCCCTGCCCCGCGCGACCCGTTCGCGGCAGGTCCGTCAAGTACACCGGAAAACCGCGACGCAGGAAGATGTGCCTGAAGCCTTCGCGTCCGTCGAACGTGGTGTCCCACGTCTTTGTGCTGCTCGCGTGCACCATCACGAGCGGCACCCGGCGCGCGTTCTCGGGAACCTGCCACTCCACATACCCGTGATCGCAATGAATAGACCCGTTTGCGGCATCTCCCACCACTTTGCCGCCAAACGGCCGGGCACCCTGGCTCCTGATGACGACGGCCGACTGCGCCAACGCAACGCTGGCCGTCAAGGCGACGATGACAACGACGCGGACTATCACTGACCGCGGAGTCTACCACCGCAATTCGCAGCAGGGATCCGGGATCAGGGATCCGGGATCCGGATCCCCGATCCCCGATCCCCGATCCCCGATCCCCGACCTGTGGCAGAATCCGCTCCGCAGGAGGCATCCATGAGCAGATTGACGACCGTATCGTCATGCGTGATTGCTCTCATATGTGCGCTCGCGGTGAGCGCCTGCTCTCCGCGACCTGAGGCCCAGGGCCCATCGGCCAGCGTGACCGTGTTCGAAGGAGCACGGCTCATCACCGGCGACGGCAGTGCACCAATCGAAAACGCGGCATTCGTCGTCGAAGACACGCGGTTCACGCGCGTGGGACGAAGCGGCGACCTGGACGTCCCGGCCGGAGCGGCGCGGGTCGATCTGACAGGGAAGACCGTGATACCGGCGATGATCGACGTGCACAGCCATCTCGGTTTTCTCGACATGAGCGACAGCTCGATGTCGAAGGATCATTTCACGCGTGAGAATCTGACGGATCACCTCGAGCGCTACGCGTATCACGGTTTCGCAGCGGTCTGCAGCTTCGGGACCGATATGGGCGACCTGCCGTTTCAGATGCGCGAGGAGATCATCAAGAACGCCGCGCTGTATCGCACCGTCGGGCGAGGGCTCGCCTATCCAGGATCCGGCCCTGCCGATCCGTCGAGAAACGATGTGCCGTACGCCGTCACGACCGAAGAGGAAGCTCGCGCGGCTGTTCGAGACCTTGCTCCGAGCAAGCCGGACTTCGTGAAGATCTGGGTCGATGACCGGAACGGCACGAAGCAGAAGCTGACGCCGCCACTCTTTCGCGCCGCTGCAGGCGAGGCCCGCAAGTTGGGCTTCCAATCAGTCGCGCACGTATTCGACCTTGCCGATGCCAAAGAGCTGCTGAAGGCTGGCGTCGAGGGTTTCACGCACATGGTGCGCGACCAGCCGGTTGACGAGGAATTCCTCCAGTTGCTCAAGGAGCGCCCGAATGTCTGGTTCACGCCGAATCTGGGCGGCATGAACCGCGAGTTGCAGACCGGCGCTACCGGCGCCGGCAGGCCACGATGGGCCGACGAGCCCATGCTGTACGAGACCATCACCCGCGACGTCGTCCAGCGCCGGCTCGACCGCATGGCTCGCTCGCCTGCTGCAACCGGCGTCAATCCCGGGCGTGTGTGGGACCTTCAGAACACGGCGAAGCTCAAGGCGGCCGGCGTGCGTCTGGTCCTGGGAAGCGACGCGGCTGGCGACTCGAACCGTTGGATCGGTCTGACCGCACACATGGAGCTCGAGAACTTCGTTGCGGCAGGTTTCACGCCGGCCGAGGCGATTGCCGCGGCCACGCGCGGCGCCGCCGAAGTCCTGCGGCTGAACCAGCTCGGCACGGTCGCGACGGGCAAAAGCGCCGACTTCATCGTCCTCGATGCGAATCCGCTCGATGACATTGCGAACACGAAACGGATTGCGAAGGTATACCTGAGAGGCCACGAAATAGACCGCGCGGCTCTCAGCGCCAAATGGCGGCAACCGAAGCGGGCATCATCGACTCAGTAGCAGATCCTTCTCCGTAGCGGTTCGCACCGGGCGCGACAGCAACGTCGCCGATGCCAAGACCGCTGTTACGTTCGCCACGGTCAGAAACATATCCGGAATCGCATCGAGGGCAATGAGCAAGCCGATGCCCTCCACAGGCAGATTGAGCGCCAGGTACACAGGCGTCATCACGAGCAGGCCCCCGCTTGGCACCCCGGGTGAATAGAACGGCAGGACGATCAGCGCTGCGGCGAGCGCCATCAGCTCCACGCCTCCGAGCTCGATGCCGTACAGCTTCGCTATGAACAGCGTGCCGGTGATGCGGGCAATCGGCGATCCGTACTTGAAAACCGATACACCGAGCGGGATCGTGACCGCGGCAATCTGCGCGGGTAATTTGAGCGTGCGCGCGGACTCCAGCAGCGCCGGCAGTGACGCGAGCGACGAGCGTGTGCTGATCGCAACCACCTGGACCGGCGCACACGCGCGCGCGAATTCCCCGAGCGGCATACGACCCCATAGCGCCACCAGGAGATAAAGCAACCCTGTCCCGGTTGCCAGCAGGAGGCAACAGCTCACGATGAAGTAGCCGATCGCGCCGGCCGCCGCCGAGCCCAGCCTGGCGGTCAGCGGCAGCGCGAGCGCGAACACGCCGATCGGCGCAACGATAAGAATCCAGCGAATCAATACGAAGAGCGCGTCACGTACTCCGACAAAGAAGCCGACGATCGATTCGCGCTCATTGGAGCCAATGCGGCAAGCCGCAAGCCCGAACAGCAGTGAGAACACGATGACGGGCAGCACGGCGCCTTCTGCCGCAGCTTGAATCGGGTTGGAGGGAATGATGGAAACCAGCCAGTCGGCAAATGACATGGGCTGTGTCGCTGAAGCAGGCACGGCGACACTTGCGCGAAGCGACGCCGTCGCGTTCGCGTCGAGTTGCAGTGGAAGGAGCGCGATCGGCGCAGTCAACAGCGCGAACAGGAGGGACAGTGCGACCATCCCCACAAAGAGCACTATCGAACGTCCGCCCACACGCGTGGCACCGTCCGCATCCACGCCAGCCACCGCGGTGATCACCAGGGAGATCAGCAGCGGGATCACGGTCATCCGGATGGCATTCACCCAGAGTGTGCCGATGGGTTCGACGACGTTGGACGCGCGCTGCAGCAGCGGCGAACCGGAGGACTCGATGAGCACGCCCGCAAGGAGTCCCCCGACCAGTCCGAGCAGAATCCACCACGACAGCCGCTGACTGCTTTGGTGACCGCTGACCCTGGCGACCGCTGCGTCGTTAACGATGTTTGCCATTTCGCTGCAGGCTCGTGGATGTGAGAAGGATACATGCGAGCCAGGGTTCTATAATCCCGTCGTGCGTATTGCGACGTCTGCGCCGACTCGCATCGACCTGGCGGGCGGCACCCTCGACATCTGGCCTCTCTACCTGTTCCACCGGGACGCCCAAACGATCAATGTCGCGATCAGCCTGCGCGCCCATGCACTGATCGAGACCAGGCCCGACGACAAGATCGTGCTTCATTCAGTCGATACCGGCGTGACGGTAGAAGCCGACCACTGGCGGGCGCTCCGCGACAACCGCGAGCTGCGGCTGTTGTCGCTGCTCGCCCACTTTTTCGAGGCACGCGGAATCACCCTCACCACATCCTGCGAATCGCCCGCAGGGGCCGGAATCGCCGGGTCTTCGGCGCTGAATGTCGCCGTCTGTGCGGCCCTGTCGGAGTGGGCTCACGTCCATTACGAGCCGGAAACGCTCCTGCAGGTGGCGATGAACGTCGAGGCACAAACGATTCGCGTGCCAACCGGCCTGCAGGATTACCGGCCAGCGCTCTACGGTGGACTTGCTGCGCTGGAGTTGAACGTCGAAGGCGTCCGCCGGGTTCCGCTCGACGTCGAACTGTCGGATCTCGAGGCCCGTCTGGTGCTGTGCTACACGGGCGAACCGCGCAATTCCGGGACCAACAACTGGGAAATCACGAAGAAGCACATCGACGGCGACCGTCATGTGTTCGACTGCTTCGAGCGGATCCGCGATACCGCCGTCACCATGCGGGCCGCCCTTGGCGGCGGCGACTGGAATGGAGTCGGACGCGCGATCGCCGCCGAGTGGGAAAATCGGAAGCGTCTTGCTCCGGGGGTATCGACCCCGGTCGTCGACGACCTCATCGCCCGTGCCACACGCGCGGGCGCCACAGGCGCCAAGGTCTGCGGCGCCGGCGGCGGGGGCTGCCTCTTCTGCTTCGGGCCACCCGATCGACGCGACGCGGTGCGAAATGCGCTCGTGGAGGGAGGGGCCCGCCTCCTCGACTTCACCATCGAACGCCACGGACTGATTCGTGGATAACCGTCAGGTCGCTCGAGTATTTGCCGAAATCGCCGACCTCCTCGAGATCAAGGGTGAGAATGCCTTCAAGATCCGCGCGTACCGAACCGCAGCGGACACGATCAATACGTGGGGCGACCCCGTGTCGCCCATGGATGAAGGACAGCTCCGTGCGCTGCCGGGCATAGGCAAGGATCTCGCTGCGAAGATTCACGAGCTCACCACAACCGGCGCGTGCCGCTTCCACCAGGAGCTGCTGGAAGAATTTCCACCGACCATCCTCGACATTCTCCGCCTTCAGGGCGTCGGGCCGAAAACGGTCGCCCTTCTCTATGGGGTGCTGAACATTCGTACGGTCGACGAGCTGGCCGAGGCGGCACGTTCGGGGCGCCTTCGTGAGCTCAAAGGTATGGGCGCTAAGAAAGAGACGCTCATTCTACGCGCCATCGAGGAACGTCAGCGGGAAACCGGACGCCACCTGCTGTCGGACACGTCTTCCGCGTCAGCCGAGCTCGTCGCACACCTCCGTGTCCATGCGCCCGCGGTGGAGTTCATTCCGGTCGGAAGCCTGCGCCGCGGGTGTGAAACCTGCGGCGACATCGACATTCTTGCCGTCGGCGGCGATCCTGCCCTGATGGACGTGTTCGTTGGCTATCCGCAAGTCGAACGCGTCCTCGGTCACGGCGCCACGAAATCGAGCGTGCTCCTTCGCGGCGGATACCAGGCGGACCTTCGACTCGTTGCGGCCGAGAGCCGCGGCGCAGCGATGCAGTATTTCACTGGTTCCAAAGCGCACAACATCGTGCTGCGCGATCGCGCGATCCAGCTGGGCTTCAAGCTGAATGAGTACGGCCTTTTTCGTACCGATGACGATGCGTCGCGTCGCCGGTGAGACGGAGGACGCCATTTACGAAGCGCTCGGGCTCAAGTGGATCGAGCCGGAGCTTCGCGAGAACCGCGGCGAAATCGACGCCGCAGTAGCCGCGCGACTTCCCCGGCTCGTTTCAGCTGCCGACATTCGCGGCGACCTGCATACGCACACGACAGCGACAGATGGTCGCGACGACATCGAGGCCATGGCAGCCGCCGCACATCGGCGTGGCTACCGCTACATGGCCATTACCGATCACAGCAAGGCGCTTGCGATGGCGAACGGTTTGGACGAACAGCGCGCGCTGCAGCACGCCGAACGTGTGCGCGCACTGAACGGACGATTCGACGGCATGACGCTGCTGGCCGGCATCGAATGCGACATCCTTCCCGACGGGCAGCTCGACCTCTCGGACGACTGTCTCGCGCAGCTCGACATCGTCGTTGCGTCGATTCACTCGCATTTCAGTCAGGACGAGGCACAGATGACCGACCGCGTGCTGAGGGCGTTGGAGTGTCGCTGGGTCGATGTGCTCGGACATCCGACGGGACGCCGGCTCCTGAAGCGGGATCCACTCCCTCTGACGATGGATGCCGTTCTCAATGCGGCGGCGCGGCACGGCGTCGCGCTCGAAATCAACTGCCAGGTGGACCGGCTCGATCTCAACGACGTCAACGCAAGGCTGGCCCGCGATCGCGGCGTGCCGCTGGTCATCTCGACCGACGCGCATTCGGTCGCCGCGCTCGGCAACATGCAGTGGGGAGTTCAGATGGCGCGCCGGGCATGGGTGACGCCAGATGACGTGCTCAACACCAGAACGCTCGAGGACCTGCGGCCTCGGCTTCGTCGTCACAGGGTTGCCGGATGAATGCTTTTCTATTTGGAGCTCGGGTGTGTTGCGACTGGCGGACGCGTGCGCCAATCGCAACACAGTTGAGTTCCAATCCGATGGCCCAGGCATGACGGACGACAAGCAGGGATTCGTTTCCCTGAAAACACTGCGAGAAGGCTCACCGGATCCGGAGCGCGCGCTGGCCGAAATCCGCAAGATCTACTTCAAGACCACCAGGCAGACCATCGAGCACGACCTCGTGCACGCCATCGAGCTGCTCAAGTCACTGCCAACGGAGGAAGACCGGGAGCGTGCGCGAGTCTACATGGACGGCCTGTCGCAGATGCGCAGCGAATGGGGCGGGGGGCGAAGTGGCAGGGGTGGAAAAAAAACAAAGAAGTAGCGCGCAGGCTTCAGCCTGCGCGGGTCACTTCTCGGTCAGCTTCCTCCGCGCCGCAAGCCGCAGCGTTTCGGGGACGTTCCGATCCGTGGACAGCGCTTTGACCTCGCGTTCGAGCAGTCTTGGCAGCAGGGTCAACGACACGCCCAGCGGCGTCTTCGGGTTCCTCGCCAGCGCCGACACGATCGAGTATTTCTTCAACCACACGCGCGTATGGCCGATGATGCGCAGAATCTCGTCCGACACGTTGGCCATCTTGGAGATGCTCTCGACCTCGGCCTCGCTGATCTTCGGACTGCTCAGGACCGCGACCGCCACAATTCGGTTCGGATCGCGGACGAGTATGGCCCGCTCCTCACGGCTGCCTTTCATGGCGAGCGCCAGGCGCTGAGCGGGAGACATCGCGGCGATCTTCTGGAGGGCCGTTCGCTCGTCGTCGGCTGCCTCCTCGTCAACTGAGGGTCGATCGGTCGCGGGCGCGTCTGGAGCGTCGCCGCCCAATTCCTTGAGGAGCGATGACGCAGCCGCAGCAATCTCGGGATCAGGATCGCTGGCGAGGAGCTCGCAGACCCCAACCTGCTCGAAAGGTCGCAGGCCCAGTACGCCCTGTGCCGCCATGAGCCGTATGTCGCGATCGACGCCGCCTTTTCTGAAGAGGTCCAGGAGAGGTGTGCCAGCGCCAGCTTCCATAGAAAGGGTCTACCTTCCAAACGCATCCGACGCCTGAGTGATCAGCGACGGAAGCGCGTCCAATGCACAATCGGCAAAGAGGCCGATGGCGGCGAATCCGGCTGCGCCCGACTCGGCAATGAGGCCAAGCCGCTCGGGAACCATTCCGCCTATTGCAAGCACCGGCAGCGCGACACACGCGCAGCCCGCACCTAATGGTCCGACACCTGCAGATCGTGCGTCCGGCTTCGACGAGGTGCTGAACACGGTCCCGAAGATCAGATAGTCGAGACCGCCGCCACGGGCCGCCTCCTCGGCTTCCTCAGGCGAATGCACGGAACGCCCGACGATGAAGCCAGGAGGGGCGATGCGGCGGACACGGGGCGCGGAAATGGAATCGCCGCGCAGATGCACGCCGTGGGCTCCAGCAGCCAGCGCTACGTCGAGCCGATCGTTCACCAGCACACGCGCGCGGGTTCCCCTGACGGCGAGCACTGCCGCCGTGACCAGTTGGGCCAGGACTCCTCCTTCCCAGTCGCACTGCCGGATCTGCACCAGGTGCACGCCCGATCGCGCCGCCGCGCCAATGCGGTCGACGAGTGCACGATCGCTCTCCGGCGTTGACGGCTGGGGTGCAGTGACCATGCAGATTATTGGGAGCATCGCGATTCAAGTCACACGTAGAGCGCAGGCTTAAGCCTGCGCGCTACTTCGGGCTAGCGCAGCAGATCACCATCTTCCGTAAACCGGGCCGGAGAGATCGAGGCGGGACGTTCAGCCGACCGTGTCAGAACGAGCGACACCAGCTCGGTGAGCCCGACAGATACATTGATGAGTCCAAGGCCCGAAACGGCACCCCGCACGAAGTTATTGGTGATGAGCGACTGCAGCGAAGGCAGCATCACGGCGAAGTAGTTGCGATCCCAGAATGCCGACCACGGGATCACGATCAGCACGAATCCGATCTCGAGGAAGAAGGCCACGAGCACCAGGCGCTTCACGGGTGGCCGCTCCCTGGCTGCGCGCGCGCGAGCTGCTCGATGCGCAGCCGGACGTCACGATACCCGCCGGCGTCGGCATCGAGATCAACGAGAATAGCCAGCGCACGGGCCGACTCGCCCAATCGTTCGAGCGTATCGGCCAGCTCGTACAACACGGCGAATCCCTCCTCCTTGGAGGCCGCCGGGCCGTCAGCCGCCTGTTCCAGCCACTCGACCGCAGCTTCCAGCTCGCCGCGACGGATGTGCAGTCTGCCCAGTTCAGCTGCGGCGCTGGCGCGCGAGTGGGAGACACGAGTCGCGTCGCGCAGGTCGGCCATGGCCTCGTCGGTCCGTCCCTCGGCGAGGTGCCTCAGCGCCCGATCGTAAGGATCGTTCGCGTGCCCTCCCGGTGCGTCGCCGATAACGGCCAGCACCTCGCTCAAATCGATCTCCATGTCATCGGACGCGGGCGCCTCTTCGGTGGATCCATTCGCATCAGATTCGGGCACGTCGGACGTGCCGTGTCGTCCTCGCACGTCAACTACCGTGCGTTCCGCATCAGGGGCTCCCAGCAGCTCCATGGCGCGGCGCACGCGCTGCGCATGCGCCTCACAGTCCGGATCGCGCTCGAGCAGATCTTCGGCGATGACGCGCGCTTCGGCACCCCGTCCCGTATCCAGGTACGCGTCGGCGAGCTGTGTCTGCGCCGACCGAAGCGGGCCGTCGAGACTCGCATCCACGCAGAGCTCAACCAGCTTGACGAGCGCGGGAATGTGGGGCGCCGCTCGAACGAAGGTCTGCAACGTTTCAATGGCCTGCTTCCAGTTGCCGGCCAACAGCGCTGCGTCGGCGGCCACGTCTATGCAGCCAAAGGCGGACTCGATGCGCCCCTCAGCGGCGAGATCGAGCGCAATTCGGATCACGTCCGGATGCCGTGTCGAGTCGAGCGTGAGCGCACGCATGAGCGCCGCGCGGCCCTGGAGCTCGTTTCCAGCCGCCAGCTCCCTGATCGCCGCGGCGATGACCCTTGCGGGATCCTCCGATACATCGTCCGGCTCCGGCTCGGCCTCCGCCGCGGCGGTAGCCGGCCCGCCGGCGGTGCCCCGCTCGAACACGCGCATGCGTTGCACACATTCCGACACGCCTCGTTCATCGCCGCGAATCCGTCGCCGCTCCGCCAGCTGACGCAGGTACGCCACCGCGTCAGCCGAGAGGCCCTGGCGCCGCGCAATTTCGGCCAATTGCGACAGCGCGTGTTCGTGATGGGGCTGTACCTTGAGGGCCTTCTTGTAGATCGCCTGGGCTTTTGGCCACACGCTGTCGGCAAACAGCTGATCTGCCGCGCGGGTGAACTGCGCGATTGCGCGGTCCGTCTCCCCAGCGCGGATGTACAAATCGCCGAGCGCGTTGATCGCGCTGACGTCGCCGGGCTGATCGTCGATCAGCCGCACGTACTCTTCAATGGCCCCTTTGAGCTTTCCCTGGCGGAGGAGTTTCTCCGCCTTCTTGAGTGCGGCCTCGCGATCTATGGACACTTACGGACGAACTACTCCATCGTATCAAGTATCAAACAACGTTGGCGGCCTGAACGAGCGCCGATGCAGCGACGAATAGCCAAAGCGTGCAACGGCGGCCAGATGATCGGCTGTCGCGTAACCTTTGTGCCGATCGTATCCGTAGCGCGAATCGGCCGCGTGATGCGCCAGCATCTCGCGATCGCGCGTGACCTTGGCGACGATCGATGCGGCCGCGATGGCCGCGCATCGGCGATCGCCGTGCAGCACGGCGCGCTGCGCGATCGAGAGCCCTGGAATCCGAAACGCGTCGACGAGCACCAGATCGGGCATAGGGGCTATCGCGCGCACCGCGCGCGACATCGCCTCCAGAGAAGCTCGATGGATGTTGAGGTAGTCGATCTCTTCCACTTGCGCCGACGCGACTGCCCAGCCGAGCGACTTGCGGGTGATGACGTCATAGAGCCGCTCGCGCTCCTCCGCCGGAATCAGCTTCGAATCGCAGATGCCGGAGATGTGGCAATCGGGATCGAGCACAACCGCGGCCGCGAACACGGGGCCGGCCAGACAGCCCCGCCCCACTTCGTCGCAACCGGCTACGCGATAGAACCCCCAACGCCGCATGGCGTTTTCGAGGGTCCGCATCGCATGCACTCGAACCATGGGGAACTCCCAACTCCCAAATGACCAACTCCCAAGAAGCGCTTGGGAATCGGGAGTTGGGCGTCGGGAATTTTACCGCGTCCGTTTGGTGCTCGTTTCCTTCATCCTGGCCGCCTTGCCCTTGAGATTGCGCAGGAAGTACAGCTTGGCGCGCCGTACCCGAGCCGACCGTACCACATCCACCTTCGCGATCGATGGCGAGTGCAGCGGGAAGATACGCTCCACACCCTGACCGAACGACACCTTGCGCACAGTGAACGACGCACGTGCTCCGCCGCGATGCATGCCGATCACGATGCCTTCGAAAATCTGGATGCGCTCCTTGTCTCCCTCGCGCACCTTGACGTGCACCCGGACGGTGTCGCCCGACTTCATGGCCGGTCGAGTCGTCAGCTGAGACTGCTCGACCAGTTCGATTGCGCTCATTGTCCTCTCTCCTGTTCCTTTCGTATCTCGTCCAGCATTCGCCGTTCCTCGTCGTCGAGCGCGGCCGTGTTCAGCAGCTCCGGACGCCGGTCAAGTGTGCGCCGCAGGGCCGTCATCTTCCGCCAGCGGCGAACGTCCTCGTGGTGCCCGGACAGCAGGACGTCGGGCACCTTCTGTCCGGCGAACTCCGACGGGCGCGTATAGTGCGGGTAATCGAGCAACCCACGCGAAAACGAGTCCTGTTCCACCGACCGGACGTCGCCGACCACGCCAGGCACGAGCCGGCAGACCGCATCGACCACAACCAGCGCCGGCAGCTCGCCGCCGCTCAGCACGTAGTCTCCAATCGATAGTTCGTCCGTCGCCACGGCGGTTCGGACGCGTTCGTCCATCCCTTCGTATCGACCGCAGAGAAGCACGAGATGCGGCATCGCACTCATCCGCACTGCCTCGGTCTGCGTGAATTTGCGACCCTGCGGCGACAGTAGTATCACCGCCTCGGGCTCACCACCCCGCCGCATCCGTATGTCCTCTACGGCGCGCGCCAGCGGCTCCGGCTTCATCACCATTCCGGGCCCGCCGCCGTAAGGCACGTCGTCCACGCTCCGGTGACGATCGGTCGTATAGTCTCGCAGGTCATGGACCTGAACATCCAGAATTCTCCGCTCGATTCCGCGGCCGATCACCCCTTCCGCGAGGCCAGCCTCGACCATCCGCGGAAAGATCGTCACGATGTCGAGTTTCATGTCTGGTCCGGCTGAAGCCGGACACTACGTACGACGGTTCAGATCCAGCAGCCCTTCCGGCGCTGCGACCCGAATCCGACCTGCAGCCACGTCGATGTCGACGCAAATCTCGACCGCCAATGGAATCAACACCTCTTCGCCCGTTCTGTCCACCGCGAGCCGACTGCCGCCCGGGCCGCCTTCCACCCGTACCACCGGCCCGAGCACGATGCCTCCGACTGTCTCGACGATGCACCCGACGAGCTGATGCTCGTAATAGCGACCGGGCTCAAGGGGTCGAAGCGAGTCTTCCGGGACGCGCAGTTCCAGACCCGCCAGAGGCTCCACATCCTCGCGGCAGGACATACCCTGGAACGCAATCACCGGCCTGCCGTTCTGCACCCGTGCCGACGCAATCGTCAGGGCTGCCTCCCGTCCGCCCGTCCGCGTCCACAGACGCTCACCCGGCCGGAATCGCTCCTCGACGAAATCGGTCTCCGGGTTCACCACAACCTGGCCTCGAAGCCCGTGAGGGCGCGCGATCCGTCCCACGAGCACCATCGAGTCCCACTGCACGTCAGTCTTTGATATCGAGCTGCGCCTTCTTGCCGTGCCGGTCTGCCGTGACCGCGAGCAACGTGCGCAGCGCCGCCGCCGTCCGGCCCTGCCGCCCGATGATCTTGCCCATGTCGCCGGGCGCCGTTCGCAGCTCCAGTACGTTGATACCGCGCCGGACACTCTCCGTGACCTTTACAGCGTCCGGATGATCGACCAGCGCGCGCACCACGACCTCTATTACCGCGCGCAGCGGGCTCGAGGCACCCTGATCGTCTGGCATCCCGGACATTTACTGGGCCGCGGGCGTTTCAGCGACAGCTGACAGATCACGTGACACATGCTTGGCCAGCAGCGTGCGCACCGTGTCCGAAGGCTTCGCGCCGCGCTTCAGCCAGTGGGCGAGACGCGCCTTGTCGATCGCCACTTGGGCAGGCTTCGACCGCGGATTGTACGTGCCGACGTTCTCGACGAAACTGCCGTCGCGCCCCGATCGCGCTTCGGTCACCACCACGCGGAAATAAGGCTTCTTCGTCGATCCTGCGCGCCTCAAACGAATCGATAACATCAATCCTCCTTCGAGTCCTTGGTCTTTCGTCTTTAGTCTTTGGTGGCACTAAAGACCAAAGACCAGAGACTAAAGACCTCGGATCACCTTGTTTTGATCAGCCCCCAGGGTCCACCCTTCTTGCGCTTCTTGCCCGGATGACCCGATGCTGCGCGGGGCGGCATGCTCGGGAGCTTCATGCCAGGAACCAGCTTCGGCATTCCACCCTGGCCGATCATCTGGAGCACCCGGCGCATCTCTGTGAACTGCTTGAGCAGCCGATTCACTTCCTCGACGGACGTACCGCTCCCGCGCGCGATCCGCTTCCGCCGGCTCCCGTTGATCATCGTGTGATCGCGCCGCTCGGCGGGCGTCATCGAGCAGATGATCGCTTCTACGCGTCCCATCTGCTTTTCATCGGGCTTGTTGTCTGCGAGCTGCTTCAGATTGCCGAGGCCCGGAATCATCCCGAGTACGCTCTCGAGAGGACCCATTCGCTTGATGGTTTTGAGCTGCGAGCGAAAATCATCGAGCGTGAACTCGTTTCTTCGCAGCTTCTCTTCGAGCTGTTCGGCTTCATCCTTGTCGATCGCCTGTTCGGCCTTCTCGATGAGCGACAGTACGTCGCCCATGCCGAGCATCCTCGACACAATCCGATCGGGATGAAACAGCTCGAGGTCCTCGAGACGCTCGCCGCTGCCCACGAACGCAATCGGCACGCCCACAACCGAGACGACAGACAATGCGGCGCCACCGCGCGCGTCGCCATCGAGCTTGGTCAGGACGACGCCTGTGACCCCCACCCGACGATTGAACTCGCCGGCGCTCTTGATCGCGTCCTGACCTGTCATCGCGTCGGCGACATAGAGCAGATCCGCAGGGAGCACGGCGTCTTTGATCGCCTGCAACTCGTCCATCAGTTCGTCGTCGATATGCAACCGGCCCGCGGTATCGACGATGACCGTATCGAATCCTTTGGCCCTTGCTTCTGCGAGTGCACCTGTGGCGCGCGTGACCGGGTCCATCGTTTCCGGTGCATATACCCGAATCTCGGCCTGCTCACCCAGCACTGAAAGCTGCTCGATTGCAGCGGGCCGCCGCACGTCGGTCGAAACCATCAACGGATGGCGTCCCTGCCGAACGAGCCACTTCCCCAGCTTTCCGGCCGTGGTCGTCTTGCCAGAACCCTGGAGTCCGAGGAGCAGTACCACCCGCGGCGCGGCGGTCGTCTTGGTGAGACCGCCTTCCGCATCACCGAAAAGCGCCAGCAGCTCGTCGCGGACAATCTTGATTACCTGCTGGCCCGGGGTGAGGCTCCGCAACACCGCTTGATCCATCGCGCGATCGCGGACGCGGTCGATGAACGCCTTCACCACTTTGAAGTTGACGTCGGCCTCGAGGAGCGCGAGGCGAATCTCGTGGAGCGCCGCCTCGACGTGGTCCGCCGTCAGCCGCACTTCGCCGCGCAGCGACTTGAAGACCTCCTGGACCCGGGTGCTTAGTGACTCAAACACAGGAATGGGATTGGTGGGCCAGCCCCACAGATGGCGCTAACCCCAAGTGGCGCAAACCCTTATCTTAGGCGAGGCACGCGACGGGAGCAAGCCGTCCGAGAGTCTTACACAGACGACAGGCGGTGCCCGAGCTTGTCCTTTTTGGCCTTGAGGTAGCGGCGAGTAAGGTCGGACGCCGGAATTTCGAGCGGAACCGCTTCGGAAACGGCAAGACCGTAACCCTGCAGCCCCACGAATTTCCTGGGGTTGTTCGTCAGCAACCGCATCGTCTTCACACCGAGCTCACTCAGGATCTGTGCACCAATGCCATAGTCGCGCTGGTCTGCCTTGAAACCCAGACGCTCGTTCGCTTCGACAGTGTCGAGACCGGTGTCCTGAAGTTCATATGCGCGGATCTTGTTCGCGAGCCCGATTCCCCGCCCTTCCTGATTGAGGTACAGCAGAACGCCCCGCCCCTCCTTGGCGATCCGGGCAAGAGCCGTCTCGAGCTGTGCACCGCAGTCGCAGCGGGCTGAGTGAAAGACGTCTCCGGTCAGACACTTCGAATGGACACGGACCAAAACATCTTTGCCGTCGGCGATATCGCCACGCACGAGCGCGACGTGCGTCTCGTTGTCCAGCTGGTTCTCGTAGGCGTGGATGTGGAACGCACCATGCGCGGTCGGAAGGGCTGCGGTCGCGACGCGCTTTACCAGTCGCTCCGTTCGCATCCGGTACTGGATGAGATCCGCGATGGTGATCATCAGCAGCCCGTGCTTCTTGGCGAACTTGGTGAGCTCCGGCACACGCGCCATCGTGCCGTCCTCGTTCATCACCTCGCAGATGACCCCCGCCGGATAGAGTCCCGCTATGCGCGCGAGATCGACCGCGGCCTCCGTCTGACCGGCACGAACCAGCACACCGCCGTCGCGCGCGCGCAGCGGAAACATGTGGCCGGGTCGCGCAAGGTCGGATGCCTTGGTCTTCGGGTCGATTGCCGCACGCACCGTCGCCGCGCGATCGGCGGCAGAGATTCCCGTGCTGACGTCCTGTTTGGCCTCGATACTGATGCAGAACGCGGTATTGAACGGCGTCGTGTTCTGATTGACCATCAATGGAACCTCGAGCTGGTCGAGGCGCTCCGCCGTCATCGACATGCAAATCAGGCCGCGGCCATACCGCGCCATGAAATTGATGGCCTCGGGCGTGACCTTCTCAGCCGCAATCGTCAGATCGCCTTCGTTCTCCCGATCCTCGTCGTCGACGACGATCACCATGCGACCGGCGCGGATGACGTCGATGGCCTCCTCGATCGACGCAAACGGGCTGCGGCGCCGTGCGCCTTTGGCGATACGGATTTTCCGGTTCTCGCTGGTCATGTCAGCAGCTGCTCCACTGCTCGCGCCACGTACTTGCCGATCATGTCGCATTCCAGATTGACCTGATCACCGGCGCGAAGAGCGCGCACGTTCGTGTGCGCCCACGTGAACGGCACAATCATCGCATCGAACGCCGCCGGGTGCAGAGCCGCAATCGTCAGGCTGATTCCGTCTACGGCAATCGAGCCCTTCAGAATCAGGCGGCACCCAAGCTCACCGTCTAACGAAATTGTCAGCCAGTGGGCGTCCCCGTCGTCGCGAATGCGGTCGACCGACTCCGGTTCCATCGATATGACCCTGCACGATATGGCCGCCGAACCGCCCGTCGGCGCGCATCGCACGCTCCAGATTTACCGGTTGACCGGGACGAGCCGCCGCCAGCGTCGTCACACGCGCGGTTTCCGGCCCGACGTCCACATAGACATTATCTGCCGTGACGCGAACCACCGTCAGGCATACCCCGTTCACCGCAAGGCTGTCGCCCGCGTGCAGTTCGGCGGCGAGAGTCGTCTCGAGAACCAGGCTCAGTGACGAGGGGTTTTGCCGGATCTCCCTGACCTCGCCAACCGCTTCAATGAGGCCGGTGAACATATCCTTCGATCAGCACATCCGGTCCCAGCATCTGCACCTTTTGGTCGACAAGCGAGGGGATGGCTGACATCGGCCCAGCCGCAACAGCCGGAGCGTCCGGCCCAAGTGTCACGGGAGCCACATATAGCTGAACGTAGTCCACGAGCGCCTCGTCCCACGCTGCGTGGTGCACCCCGATACCCCCTTCAAGAACGACGCTCTGAATGCCTCGCTGCGCGAGCGTGGCGAACGCCGCGGCCATCGTCGGCCCGACCGCCTCGATGGTGGCGCCGGCGCGTTCGAGGGCGTCGGCCTGCTCGTTCTGCCGCTGCTTTGCTGCAGGGGACGTCAGTATTATCACCGGCCCCGCAGCAAGGGTCGAGAACACGCGGGCCGTCGAAGGGGTGCGCAGTCGGCGGTCGAAAATCACTCGCGCGAGCGGCCGCTCCCTGTAGACATGCCTCGCGGTCAACAACGGATCATCGACGAGGAGTGTGCCCGACCCGATGGCAATGGCGTCGACCTGCGCCCGCTGATGATGCGCATGACGCGCGGCAGCAATTGACGTCAGTTGCGTCCGGGCTCCTGTCGCCGCGGCAACGCGCCCGTCGACGCTGGTCGCCGCTTTCAGGATCACAAACGGGCGCCCCTCACGGATCGCCATCAGGTACGGTTGATTCAGCCGGATCGCCTGCTCCCGTTCAGTGCCTGTTGCAACCTCGACGCCGCGATCGCGCAGCGCACGAAACCCGCGTCCACTGACGAGCGGATAGGGATCTTCGATCGCTGCGACCACCCTCCTGATGCCGGCTGCGATGATCCGGTCCGTACAGGGACCGGTCCGTCCTGTATGCACGCACGGCTCGAGGGTGCAGTACAGCGTGGCGCCGCGTGCACGCGGCCCCGCCTCTTCCAGCGCGAACACTTCCGCGTGCGGTTCGCCGGCGCGCTCGTGCGCGCCGTCACCGACGACGACCCCTTCATCAGTAACGATGCACGCGCCAACTACCGGATTCGGCGAGGTCCGGCCCAGACCACGACGTGCGTGCTCCAATGCCCGCCGCATCCACCGGCCGTCGTCTACCACTTTTCCTGAAACAGGGCGTCGACGTATTCGCTCGGGGAAAACGGAATGAGGTCGTCGATCCCTTCGCCCACCCCGACGTACTGAATCGGCAGCTTCAAGTCGTGCGCGATCGCGACGGCAATCCCGCCTTTGGCGGTGCCGTCGAGCTTCGTGAGCACGATTCCGGTGACACCAGCAACGCTGGTGAACTCGCGTGCCTGCGCCAGCCCGTTCTGCCCGACAGTGGCGTCCAGAACGAGAAGGACTTCATGTGGAGCGCCTTCGGCGGCACGAGCGGCAACACGCCGTATCTTGTCGAGCTCGTTCATGAGGTTGGTGCGGGTGTGCAGCCGGCCCGCGGTGTCGACAAGGATCGGATCACGCCCGCGCACACGTCCAGACTGGATGGCGTCGAACACGACCGCCGCTGGATCGGAGCCTTCCTTCGCGCGAATGATATCGACGTCGGCGCGCTTCGCCCAGATTTCCAGCTGCTCCACGGCTGCCGCGCGGAATGTATCGGCGGCGCACACGAGGGGCTGCTTGCCCGATGATTTCAGATAGCTCGCGAGCTTGCCGACCGTCGTGGTCTTCCCGGTTCCGTTCACGCCAACGATCAGCGTCACGTGCGGGGTGTGTCCGTTCGGCGGAGGCCCGTTGCCAGCTTCCTCGAAAATCGCGCGAATCTGCGCTTTGACGAGCTCGCGGAGGCTCTCGCCGCGCCGCGCTCGATCACGAACGGCAGCGACAATCTGTTCCGTCGCGGCGATCCCGACATCGGCGGAGATGAGCAGCTCCTCCAGCGCCTCCACCGTGTCCACGTCGATTGGTCTGGTACGGTCGGGCTCGCTGTCAGCCTTCTGGACGATCTCGTCGAACCGTTCGACGAGCTGCTGCTTTGTTCGGGTGAGACCCTGAACGAGGCGGTCAAAGAAACCCACCCCTCTATTATCCGGCCTCCGCACGCTGCGGGCGCAGCATGAGCTCGTACAGGGCGGTGCGCGCGTCCTTTTGTCCCGCGAGCAGCTCCGCGACCTGCGAAGCGATCGGCAGCTCGACGCCGCAGCGGGCGCCGAGCGCCAGTGCAGCTTCAGTGGTCCTTACTCCTTCGGCCACCATCCTCATGCCCGACAGCACGTCGTCGAGCGAGCGACCATGCGCAAGCTCAATCCCGACGTGCCGGTTGCGACTCAGCGATCCCGTGCAGGTCAATACGAGGTCGCCCAAGCCCGACAGCCCCGCGAGCGTCTCGCGCTGCGCGCCGCGCGCGCATGCCAGACGGGTAATCTCGGCCAGTCCGCGCGTAATCAGTCCGGCCAGTGCATTGTGTCCGAGCGCCAGACCTTCCGCCACGCCCGCCGCAATCGCGATCACGTTCTTCAGTGCGCCGCCCAACTCGACGCCGATCACGTCGGACGTGCCGTACAGTCGGAAGTACGGTGCCCGGAAATCTGCCTGAACCTGCTCGACGACGGCGGGGTCGCGAGCGGCGACTGAAACGGCTGTCGGAAGCTGTCGGGCAACTTCGGCGGCAAAGCTGGGACCCGAAAGAACGGCCACCGCGACGCGGTCGCCCAATTCCTTCTCGATGACTTCCGATATGCGTAAGAGCGTCCCTTGCTCGAGGCCCTTCACCGCACTGACGACGGTGACGCGACGCAGAACCAACGAGGATACGTGTCGCAGGATCTCGCGTGTCCCGTGAGAGGGAACGGCTGCGACCACGACATCCACTTCGTGGAGAGCCTGTTCGAGATCGTTGGTAACCTGCAGCCGCTCGGGGAAGACCACATCCGGCAGGTAGACCGCATTCGCCCGGCGCGCACACATTTCCTCCGCGAGGCCCCCGTCGCGGGCCCACAGACGGGCGTCATGGCCGACGCGGGCCAGATGCACGGCGAGTGCTGTTCCCCAGCCCCCGGCTCCGAGTATCGCGATCTGACGAATAGGTTCCTCCTACGCGCGCTGCCCGATCCGGCGTTCGGTACCTGCGATCACCCGGGCCAGGTTGCCGCGATGCCGATACAGGATGATCAACGCTGTTCCGGTCGCCCCTACGACTACCGGCCCCGGCCAATCTCCCGCCGCGGTCGTCGCCGCCAGCGTGATGGCGGCCGCCACGGATCCAACCGAAACGAACCGTGTCATCCAGACAGCCGCAACGAACACGCATGTTGCAATCAGCACGGCGCCCGGAGAGAGCAGCGCGAAGGCGCCAGCCGCCGTCGCCACGCCTTTACCTCCACGGAATCCGAGCCAGACCGGGTGAATGTGTGCGATCACGGCCGCGAGTGCGGCAGCAACGGGCGCCGTCGGCTCGGTGGTCACGCGCTGCACGATCAGTACGGCGAGCGCCCCTTTCATCGCATCCAGACACACAGCGGTGGCCGCCTCTACCGTGCCGGTCGTGCGAAGCACGTTTGCCGCGCCAACGTTGCCGCTGCCTTCACGGCGGAGGTCGATTCCGCGCCGACGAGCCAGCAGATAAGCAAACGGAACCGAACCCACGAGATAACCAAGCGTGATGGCCAGTACCGTGTCCATTCGAATTTGCGGATGTTGACGCGACCTTCAGCCGCGGCTCACCGGAGCCGCGTGGAATGAAGCGGCACGTACACGGAACCGTCGGATGACGGACGACTCTGAAACAGTGTAATCGCATCAACCACAGACATACCGAAGGCACGGTCCACAATTCCGTCGAACAGCCCGCGAACTCTCAGGCCGCCGGCGTCCTTCACGCGTGCCAGCGTGACGTGAGGACGATACGAGCGACCGTCGCCAGCAATGCCGCACGTGTCCAGTCTCTTCGTCACGTCCGATTCCACCGCAGCGAGATGCTCGACACCAGCAGCGATGCCCGCCCAGAACACGCGCGGCGCGCCGCGTGCGGGAAAGACACCGAGGCCACGAAACGCCAGCTCGAATCGTTCCAGTGGCAGCACCGGTCCAAGCGCCGTGGCGATGCTCGCTGCCTGAGTCTCACTCGCCTCGCCGATGAACCGAACAGTCACGTGCAGCTGGTCGGCGGGCACCCAGCGGACGCGCGCGCGAGGGGCTGACGTGGCGACGCGCTCGCGAAGCTCGTCAATGCTTTCAGACATCCGTGCAACGACATCCGCATCGATCGTGACCGCAATGAACAGCCTCATTCGTCAGGATGCGAGCAACATTCGCCTGACCATGTCCAGTGCCGCCTGCGAGGCCTGGAACTTGACGTGCTCCCGATCGCCGATGAAGCGGAACAAACGCGAGCGCACCAGATCGGCCGCGGCCGCCGCCACCGCCACTGTTCCCACCGGCTTCTGCGGCGTACCGCCGCCGGGCCCTGCTATGCCCGTGACGCCGATTCCGACATTCGTCGCTGCGCGCATGCGGATCCCTTCGGCCATCGCAATCGCTACCGGTTCGCTCACAGCGCCATGCTCGTCGATCAGCGCCGGGGCAACGCCGAGCAGCGCCACTTTCGACTCGTTCGTGTAGGCGACAACGCCGCGCTCGACGTAACGCGAACTGCCCGGCACATCCGTCAACCGCGACGTGATCAACCCTCCCGTACATGATTCGGCCACCGCGATACGCCAATTGCGCTCGACCAGCAAGTCGCCGACGACATGCTCCATGGATGTGCCGTCGCGGCTGTACACGTCCATCCCGAGCCGTTCGATTACCTGCGACGATGCCACATCCAACGCGGCCTCCGCTTCAGGGCGCGAGCGAGCGCGGGCCGACAAGTGCAATTCGATTTGACCAAGCGACGCGAGTATCGTCACCGCGATCGGAACGGGCGCCTCCGCCCACCCGGGATACAGCGGCCTCACGGCTTCCTCGGTGTGGGATTCGGTTCGCCCGACGATCCGCAGAACGCGTCGGACAAGCGACAACCCCGGCGCTCTCTCGCCGAGCCATCCAGCCACCAGCGCCGCAAGCATGGGTCTCAATTCACGCGGAGGCCCCGGCAGCAGCACCACGACGCGGTCACCGTCTTCGATCCACAGCCCGGGAGCAGTTCCCCCTGCGTTCTCGATGACCCGGGCGCCCGCCGGCACCATCGCCTGACGACGGTTGATCTCGGGCATCTGAAGGCCCCTGGCCGCAAACCGAGCCCGGATGCGCTCGGTAATGCGATCGTCTTCGGCAAGCGGTCGTGCGAGGACGTGCGCCACGACGTCGCGCGTGACATCGTCATCGGTCGGACCGAGGCCGCCGCTGCACACCACAATGTCAACGCGCGAGAGTGCTGTACTGAGCGCCACCGTCAGCTCGTCGTGGTCGTCGCCCACGATGCCTTTCGACACCACTTCGATGCCGAGCAGGTTGAGCTGTTCGGTCATGAGCAGCGAGTTCGTATCGATGCGCGACGGCGTGAGCAGCTCGCTGCCGACGGCGATAATGGCGGCCCGCTGAAGCGGCTTCATCTGAACCACTCTGCGGCAACGGCCGTCAGGCCGCGCATGACGAGGTTTCCATAGACCGCCGCCATCGCGTCATCCGCCATGATGCCGAATCCGCCCGGCAGTCGCTCGAGACGCCGCGCGGGCCACGGCTTCAGAATATCCAGCGCTCGAAACACAAGGAACCCTGCAAGGACACTACTGGCTGTAACCGGAATCAACAACATCGTTATGAGCATCCCGGCGACCTCGTCAATGACCACGATACCGGGATCGACCCTGCCGGCATGCCGCTCGGCGACGCTCCCGCTCCATACACCGAGGACAAGGACGAGGACGATGACGACGATCTCGAGGCGCACATCGCCGAACGGGCGGATGCCCCATAACAGACCGAGTCCGAGGGCCGATCCGAAAGTTCCGGGAGCAATTGGAACGTAGCCCACGTATCCGCCCGTTGCGACAAAGAGCGCAAGCCGGTTCATCGAGGACCTGTTGATTCCGGATTACACGACCGCGAGTTGCAAATCAGGCTGTGCGGAGACCCACGACGCGGGTACGCGCCACGCGATCGTGGAACGCACGGCGCTCAGGGTCGAAGAAGGCTGGCAGCAAGCCGAGTCCGAGAAAGGCCGTCGACACAGCGCCGACGACCGCGCGTTTCAGTGCGAGGTTCCCGTCGATTGCCCCATTGTCTTCACTCACGACCCGAATGCGCAGAGCCATTTTGCCGATGGTTTGTCCACCGACGGCCGTGAACGCGCAGAAGTACGCGAGCTTCAACAGCAGCAGAAACGCCAGCAGCGGCAGCGCCGGCAGGGCGCCCCACTCGTTCATTGTCAGTCCCGAAATGCGCAGCGTGAAGTAGATCACCCCTGCATCGATGGCGAGAAGCAGCACGTGGTCGATCGCGGCAGCCACCATGCGGGTCAGCGGTCCACTAAGGATGACAGGTGCACCCAGATGCTTTTTCGTCGAGCCGCGAGCAGCCGGTAGCGCCGCGACCTGGGCGAGGTCCTCACTGACCGATGTCGCGCGTGCGGTCTCGAACTCGAGCGCCGGCTCACGCTCTACCGCGCGCACTGCTCTCGACACGACCTGCAGCTGCGGGCTGTCGGGAGTCCGGCGCACCGCAAGCGGTGGCCGCGGGGTCACCGGCAGCCGGATCAGCGGTTCATCCGCCCTGTCCGCAGACGTGAAAAGTGGGAGCTTCGAACCGCGCGACGGCCTCACGTTGGGCGTGGACACGGCTGAATGGATTGGAGGCGGGAGCGTGGCTTCGGCGCGGATCGGCCAATCAGACGCAGCTGCCGCATCCGAGTGCGCGCTGCGCAGCTCCAGATCCATGTCAATCGGTTGGGGGTCGCCGTGGGAGATCAGCGAAAAGTCATAGCCGCAATTTCTGCAGCGATCTCCGGTTTCAAAGCCAAGGTAGCTGCACTTCGGACACTTCACGGACGGCCGCCTCCCTCGGGCGTCACCGCGATCGGAACACCTGCCACCGCGAAGAGATCGCGCTGGATATCGGCTCGAAGCCGGTCGGCGTCCGCGCGAGCGGGATCGCCGATGCCGATGCGTTCGAGCGCGCGCAGTGCGTCGTGCAGTTGGCCGTCAGCGTGCAGTGTGCGCGCCCGCAGCAGCGCGGCTTCAGACGCCCGAACGATTGGGAGCGCCTCATCGACGGTGGGCTGTAGCGCAGCCGTTGGCGCCGCCACCTCCAACTCGGAGAGCCAGGTGCCGATCGGCAAGCCGCTGAGCAGCATCATCGCCGCGACCACGAGCGCGGCCAACCCTGCAGCCACCCACTCACGGCGCCGCGGCGCCAGCGGCATCCGGCGGCGTCCTGATGCGGCGCGGGCTGGCTTCGGTTCGGGATGCGCATCGGCCGTGAGACCAACGGGACCAACGCGATTCAGACGATCGAGAAAGACGCCGGCGGCGTCACTGCCCTGCTCCAACGCGCGCGTGAGGAGCTCGCGCGCCTTGTCGATTTCGCCAGCGTTGTACGCGACGACGCCGTCGTGAAGACATTCCTCGGACTCACGCTGCCGCTCGGCAAGCGCGCTGCGAGCCCGCTCGATGTAGGCGCGCGCACGATCGTGATGACGGTCGAGAAAAACAATGCGCGTCCAGACGCTGATCGCGCGCTCATACTGTCCGCCGAAATAATGATCGAGTCCGGAAAGGAGGAGCTCCTCGATTCGCGCCTCTCGGTCCGCTTCGTCATGCGGCTCGGCTTCGCGGACCGGGTTGGTCGACAGCGGATCTGACATCAGATGGGATCGATGGAGGCGATTATCGGGCAAAACCAGGGATCAGGCAACAGGAATCAGGCATCAGATCGGGGATCGGGGATCGGGGAATCGGGGATCAGGCATCAGCGACTGATGTGATACAAGCGTCTCCATGCCTGTGATCGAGTGCGTGCCGAACGTGAGCGAGGGGCGTCGGATGGAAGTTGTGAACGCGCTCGTAGACGCTGTTCGGCATACGCCGTCTGTACGACTGCTCGATCACTCGTCGGACACGGCGCACAATCGCTCCGTGCTCACGATGGCAGGCGATGCCACTTCGCTTAGGGCAGCCGTGGTCGCACTCTTTGAGGCAGCACTGCCGCGAATCGACCTTCGCCAGCACACGGGCGAACATCCCCGCATCGGCGCAGTAGACGTCGTACCGTTCGTCCCGATTGAGGACGTGACCATGGACGAATGCGTGCGGCTGGCCAAAGAGACGGCGGCAGAAGTCGCGGACCGGTTTCAAGTGCCGGTCTACTTGTACGAGGAGGCGTCCGGCAATCCAGCCCGCAAGAATCTCGAGGACATTCGACGCGGCGAGTTCGAGGGGCTCGAAGCGAAGATGTCCGCTCCGGGCTGGGCGCCCGATTTCGGACCTGCTCGACCACATCCCACAGCGGGCGCGACCGTCATGGGCGCCCGCATGCCGCTGATTGCCTACAACATCAACCTGGCGACCAACCGCCTGGACGTCGCGAAGAAGATTGCCGCCGCGATCCGGTTCAGCAGCGGCGGCTTCCGTTATGTCAAGGCGATGGGCATCGCACTCGAGGACCGCGGTATCGTTCAGGTGTCGATCAACCTGACGAACTACGAAAAGACGCCGATGTTCAGGGTCTTCGAAGCGGTCAAGCACGAAGCGGCACGGTACGGCGTCACCATTCTCGAGAGCGAGATCGTTGGCCTGGTGCCTGCGGCGGCGCTCGTCGGCACAGCCGAGCATGCGCTCCAGCTCGCCTCGTTCACCCCGAATCAGATTCTCGAGAACAAGCTCCGCGGAACGTCGCAATTCTAGGCGCGCGCGCAAGACCAGTGAGGCCGACAACGACAGGGACGCGACTGCACTGAGCCACGCTACATTGCACTGCACGACCGTGATGACGCGCGTGGTCAGCTCGACCAGCCGCGAATAGCCGTCGACGGCATACGAAACATCCCGAAAAACTGCGGGCATCGTCAACGACATCAGCGATAAGACGACGAACACGGCCGCGGCCGCTCCCATCGCTCGTCGCAAGACCCACGACGCTGCGAGAACGGCGCCCGAACCCATGTAAGCTCGCGCAGGGAGCCAATGTACCGCGCAGGCTGAAGCCTGCGCTCTACGTAGCACTTACTTTCCACTTTCCACTTCGTACTTTTCACTTGTACGATGCCCCCCAATGTCTCTCGCCTGGCTTTCTCTCGTGGCTCTTCTCACCGCCATCGTCGTCAGTTGCTTCTCGCGGCTGAATGTGGGTGTGCTGGCGGTCGCCTTCGCCTGGATCGTCGGCGTCTACTTCGGCGGGATGTCGCTTAACGACGTCGTGGGCGGCTTTCCCGTCCAGCTGTTTCTGACCCTGACCGGCGTCACGCTCCTCTTTACCCAGGCACAGCTCAATGGCACGCTCGACAAGCTCGCGCACCAGGCGCTGCGGATGTGCCGAGGCAACACGGGCCTGATCCCGGTGTCCTTCTTCCTGCTCGGCTGCGCGATTTCGTCGCTCGGCCCCGGCAACATTTCGACCGTTGCCATGCTGGCGCCGATGGCGATGGCCGTCGCCGGCCGCGCACGCATCCCCCCGTTTCTCATGGCGATCATGGTCGGCTACGGCGCTGGTTCAGGGGCACTCTCGCCGTTCGCACCCACCGGGATCATCGTCAACGGCCTGATGCAGGGCATCAATTTGGGCGGATTCGAGTGGCGCACGTACTGGACGAATCTCGTCGCTCACGCCGTCGTTGCGTTCGGCGGTTACCTGCTCTTCGGCGGGTGGCGGCTGTTCCGGTCTGAATTCACTGGCGCCCTCGACGGTCGGTCCGATGCGACGAAATTTACCGGACACAACTGGATCACTCTTGCCGTGATTCTTGGTGTGCTGGCGGTCGTGCTTTTCGCTGACGCGAACATCGGCATGGCGGCGTTCGCGGGCGCCGTCATGCTCGCTGCCCTGCGTGTGGCCGACCACGAGCAGGCGATCCGCAAAATGCCGTGGTACCCGATCATCATGGTCAGCGGCGTGACCGTGCTGATTGCGCTGCTCGAAAAGACGGGCGGCCTCGAGCTGTTTTCGGCTTTCCTTGCACGCATTGCAACGCCGGTCACGGCCACCGCAGCAGTCGCTTTCGTCACCGCGGTGATTTCCGTCTACAGCAGCACGTCCGGCGTCGTCCTTCCGGCGTTCCTCCCCACGATTCCCGGACTGATCGCGCGCCTCGGCGGCGGCGATCCCGTAGCCATTGCAGCGTCGATGAATGTCGGCGCCCATCTCGTTGACATGTCGCCGCTCTCCACCCTGGGAGCGATGTGTCTGGCAGGAATTTCGAACCCCGAGGACGTGCGCCCGACGTATAACAAGCTGCTCGCGTGGGGCCTTTCGATGACCGTGATTGGCGCAGCCCTCTGCTGGATCATGTTTTGACGGCGGGGCGGTCTGGGTTCAGGTGCTTCGTCCGTGCCTCTGTGTCTCCGTGGCCCGTTGTCAGTGAAGCTGTCTCGCCGTTGGGGTCCGGCTGAAGCCGGACACTACGGACTACGGACGCAGCACTGTGTGCCCAGGGTGCCTAAGGTGCCAGGCAATTCAGCCACGCCGATGCTCAGGATAGCCGCGTGCCGCAATCGGCCACACGTCCACCACGCGTTCGTCCTCGATCGCATACAACACGTCATGGAGGTTGATGGTCGGGTCGGTGTGTGACGGCCGGAGGTACACGCGGTCGCCAACATCGAGACGGCAATCAGAAGGCACGCCGATTGTGGCGTGCTCGTCGTTGAGCGCAATCACTTCCGCGCCGTCAATGTCTCGCACCAGCGGGTGGCCGTGATCTTTCGTCGTCGCCTTGTGGCCGGAGTCGGCCACGCAGCGAGTCGGCGTGGGCCGACTGACCACTGTGCCAAGCACCCAGAACGCCTGTTCGAACGGCACGTCCAGCCGACCATAGTCGCTGTCCATCAACACGTACGACCCAGCCTGAATCTCTGTGATGCCCTCCATCCGCCCGGTAATGTCGTAGGTGCCGGTACCGCCGGCGGACACGACCTCGCACGGAAGACCTGCATCGCGAATCGCGCGCGCCGTTGCCACCAGATCCGTCATCGCTCGACGGGCACGGCCGTCCCGATCGGTCCGATCCGGAATCCCGACCACATGCCCTTCGTACCCCATCACGCCGCGAAGCCGTGTGGCTTTGGTCGAAAGCACCTGCCGAGCCAGCCGCACCGCCGCGTCTCCGGGCGCGACGCCGCACCGGTTCTGTCCCACGTTGACGTCCACGAGCACTCCGATTCGAATGCCCGCTCGAAGCGCAGCAGCGTCGAGCTCTTCGAGCCCTTTGACGGAATCGACCGCGACGGTCACATCGGTGCGCCGGGCCAGCTCCGCGAGTCGACCGGCCTTGCCGGGACCGACCGGCTCGTTGGCAACGAGCACATCGCCGCAGAATTCCGCGACCACCTCAGCCTCCGACACCGTTGCGCACGTCAGGCCTGTGCACGAGCCGGCCGCGAGCTGTCGCCTGGCAATTTCTGGCGTCTTGTGCGCTTTGAAATGAGGCCGCAGGCGGCACGGACCTGATGCGAAGAACTGCGCCATGCGCCGGATGTTCCGCGCCATGGCCGCGACATCGACAACAATCGCCGGGGTCGGGATATCCGCGACGCGGCGCGGCGTCTCGCCGCGCTGCCGCTCAGGCAATCTCTTCGTCCTCTCCACGGCGGGATGGTGCGATGCCGAAGCTGCGCATCTTCCGGTACAGATTGCTGCGTTCGATGCCGAGCACGTCGGCCGTGCGTGAAATGTTCCCTTGCTGCGCCGCCAGCGCCCTGAGGATGTAATCGCGCTCGAACTGGTCTCTAGCTTCGTGAAGGGGCGCCGACGAGAGAATCTGCGTCGACGCGCGGCCATCGGCAGGGGGGCCTTGATCGAGAAACGTCACGTCGCGTGATGAGATGCGATCGCCGGGCACCATAATCATCAACCGCTCGATGACATTGCGTAGCTCGCGCACGTTGCCCGGCCACGGATACTGCCGCAGCGCGACCAGTGCGTCGCTCTCGAACGTCTTGGGACGACGGCCGTACTCGCGCGCCAGCACCGCCATGAAGTGATCCGCGAAGAGCGGGATGTCTTCCTGCCGGTCGCGCAACGGGGGCACGAAAATCGGCACGACGTTCAGCCGGAAATACAGATCTTCGCGAAACCGGCCCGCCCTGATCTCAGCGGTGAGGTCCTTGTTCGTGGCGGCCAGTACCCGCGCATCCACCTTGATGGGGTTAGAGCCGCCCACCGGTTCCATGATCTGTTCCTGCAACACGCGCAGCACCTTCGCCTGCGTTTTCAGGCTCATGTCGGCGATTTCGTCCAGGAAGATCGTGCCGCCATGCGCGAGCTCGAACTTTCCGCGCCGATCGGCGACGGCGCCTGTGAACGCTCCGCGCACGTGGCCGAACAGCTCGCTTTCGATCAGGTCCTCCGGGATCGCAGCACAGTTGACCTCGACGAATGGGCCTGCGCGGCGCCGGCTCATCTGGTGGATATTCCGGGCAACGAGTTCCTTGCCCGTCCCGTTCTCGCCGAAGATGAGCACGCGGCCGTTGGTGGGCGCCGCCATCGCTACCTGCTCGCGCAGCTTGTCCATGACATAGCTGTCGCCGACCATCGTGTGCTGCGCGTCGACGCGCGCGCGCAGAGCGCGGTTCTCCGCCTCGAGATTTCGTTGCCGCAGCGCATTACGTACGACCAGCACCGTTTTTTCGAGCGACAACGGCTTTTCCACGAAGTCGAAGGCGCCCATCTTGATCGCACGCACCGCCGACTCGATGTTCCCGTGCCCCGAAATAATCACGACCTGCGTGTCGACCTGTCGCTCGCGCATCCGCGCAAGCGTCTGAAGGCCGTCCATCCCCGGCAGCCAGATATCGAGGACCACCACGTCGTAGGCCTGTCGCGACAGCCGCTCGAGGCAGGCTTCTCCGCTGTCGACCGCCTCGACGTCGTACCCCTCGTCGCGCAGCACACCACCCAGCGCGCTCCTCACGCCAGGCTCGTCGTCGACGATCAAGATAGATGGCATGAACCTGAACGAAGAACCTGTGGTTCACACTTCTCAGTTCTCGCTTCTCTGTTCGCGTTCAGGTTCGCCCCCGCCTGCAGACGAACAAAGAACCGAACTTGAACACGAACTGAGAAACGAGAAGGCAGAAGTGTGAACGACATCGTCAACAAGGTAATTCCACCGTAAACCGCGTGCCGCGCGGCACGTTGTCAGTCACGTCGATGCTGCCGCCGTGTTCGGCGACAATCCGCCGGACGATGGCCAGACCGAGCCCGCTGCCTCGCCGCTTCGTCGAGTAATACGGCAGGAACAGCTTGTCGCGTTCTGTTGCAGGAATGCCAGGACCATCGTCGGCAACCACGATGCGCACCAGGCTTTCCGCTCTGACATGATGCGCTTCCACATCGATGACGCCGCGGCGATCGATCGCCTCGACGGCGTTGTCGATGAGATTGATCATCACGCGACGAATCTGCTCGGGATCCACGGAGACGCGGGGCAGCCCGTCGGCAAACCGCGGCCGCAGCTGCACCTCGGCAAAGATCCCTTCGTACAACGTCAGAACCTCGCACAGGAGCGCTTGCAGATCGGTTGAGACGGCGCGCGGTGCCGGCATGCGAGCGAACTGGGAAAACTCGTCGACGAGTCCCTTGAGCGACTCGACTTCTCCGACGATCGTGCTCGTGCATTCCTGGACAAGCGCCTGCGTCGGCGCCGCCGCGCTGGAAAAGTGACGCCGCATCCGTTCCGCGCTCAGTTGAATCGGCGTCAGCGGATTCTTGATCTCGTGCGCCAGCCGGCGCGCCACCTCCCGCCAGGCAGCGACTTTCTGCGCCCGGATGAGTGGCGTCACATCGTCGAACACGAGGACGATGCCGTCCGAGATCCCGTCTTCGCGACGAAGGGGCGTCGTCATGACGGCAAGGTGGAGCTCGCGCCCGTCGCGCGCAATCGACACTTCCTGCGGCAGCGCCTCCTCGCGGCTGCGGGCCGCGTCCTCTATGAGGTTCGCGAGCGGCTTCAGCTCGGGCGTGCCGAAGATTGTAGAGACGGGAAGACCGGACACGCTGGAGTCGAGGCCAAGAAGACGCGAAGCCGCCGCGTTGAACGTGCGCACGTGACCTGCGGTATCGACGGAAATCACTCCTGTCGCGATCCGTTCGAGGATCGTTTCGACGTACCGGCGCCGTGCCTCGACGTCCTGATGTTTGCGCTCGAGCTCCACCGAGGAGCGTTCGAGCCGGCGGCGGCTGATCGACAGGTCCGCCGCCATGCGGTTGAATGCCTCGATAAGCGATCCGAACTCGTCTCTGGTCTCCGGTTCGACGCGATGGTCCAAATGTCCGGCGCCAATTTCGTCCGCAGCGGCGGCCAGCATCTGAACCGGACGCGTGATGCGCTTGGCCAGATACAGTCCCATCCAGGTGGCCGCGACCAGAATCATCAGCGTCAGCATCAGAAAGAACGACAGGTACACGCCGGCGAGCGGTTGCTTGAGCACTCGCAGCTGCTGGTAGTCTTCGTAGGCCTGCGTCATGCGACGCGCCCGAGCCGCGAACTCTGCGGTGATGTGTTCGCTCGCAATCACCACGCCTTGCGCCGAGCCACCCCTGGAACGAATCGCGACGGCTCCCCGAATCAGATCGCCGCCGTCGGGCAGCCGTTCGATGACCGGAGCGAGTTGAGGATCGGCAACGGCACGTTCGGTGAGCCGCGTGGCCGACTCACGAATGAAGTCGCGCGGCAACGAGGGCTCGCCCACGTCGACAACCGGGACAAAGAGCGCGTTATCGGCGCCGCCCGCCGAATCCCGACGGTAGACCTCCACATGCGCAATGCGCCCCTGCTGAACGTCAGGCTCCACGATCGCCCTCACGGAATCGGCAGGTGTCGAGGCCAGGTCGATGCCGCCGACGGCGCGAGCGAGCCGCTGCGCCTCCGCAGCTACCAGGCGCCACCGTTCCTGGTAGTAGTCGCCCGCAATCGTGTTCGCGGACGACAGCACATCGTCCATGGGAGCGTTGAACCAACGGTCGACGCTGTTGCGAATCAGCTCGCTGCCAACCAGCAGGTACCAGTACCGCGGGAATCAGCGTCATTCCGAGCAGCACCGCCACGAGCTTCGCGCGGAAATGGGCAAACGGGAGCGAACGGCGCTTCTCGACGAACAGTTTGATGATGTTGCGGGCGAGCACGAACACAAGCCCGACGAGAATGGCCAGGTTCGTCGCCGACAGCGCATACAGCACGAACTCAGTGAGGAAGTCAGGCGCGAGGGTCGCGGAGCGGCTCGCCAGCGCGAGCAGGCTTACCAGGGCGGCGACGAGCACGGCGATGCCCGTGAGAATCAGCTTGGTGTTGTCGCGGAACGGTCGCCGAGGCGCGGGCGCAGGGCTCGGGGTGGGCGGAGCCGCCGGTTCGGGCTGCGGCCTGGTGTGTCGAAGCGTTAATGCCATCGTCACTCAGAGGCCTGAAAGCCTCCGTCTACCGGTCTCCAGCCTAAAGGCCTCGGGCTACCCGGTGAATGGTAGCCGGAGACCTTCAGGTCTCCGGTTAATCTTTCGTGTTCAGCAGATCCTTCAACTCCGTCATGAACTCCCCGATGTCGCGGAAGTGCCGGTAGACCGACGCGAATCGTACGTAAGCCACCTTGTCGAGCCGCTTCAGCTCGTCCATGACCACGGTTCCGATCTCTTCCGTGCTCATCTCCTTTTCGGGGCGTTCTTGCAGCGTGGCTTCGACACGGTCGGCGACGCCTTCCACGGCACCCACGCTCACCGGCCGCTTTTCACAGGCCTTCAGCAGGCCCGCGATGAGTTTCTGGCGCTCGAATCGTTCCCGGCTGCCGTCTTTCTTGATCACCATATACGGGATCTCGTCGATCCGTTCGTAGCTGGTGAACCGGCGGCCGCAACCAAGGCACTCCCGGCGCCGCCGAATGACCTCGCCCTCCTTGCTCTCGCGCGAGTCGACGACTTTGTCGCCCAGGTGAGCGCAGAATGGGCACTTCACGGGAGGTTCGCCACCTCCTTGGCGCCCGCCAGTGCCTTGATTCGCCCGAAGCTGAGACCATCCTGCGCCATGAACACGATTCCGGTCAGCACCACCGGAAAATACGAGATTGCGTGGGTGACGATGGCGGCCGCCACAGCCGTATCCTCAGGCGCGCCGAAAAATGTCGTGACGCCGATGCGATACGCCTCGTGATAACTGCCGACGGCGCCGGGTGTAGGTACGGCGACACCAATGACGAGGAGCGCCTGCAGGAGAAACGTGCCGGTAAACGGCATCGCGATGTCGAACGCGATCGTCACCAGCCATGCTTCCGCTGCGATTGCCAGCCAGAGCGGAAATGACCACGCAACCGCTGCCGCGAGGGCGCGGGGCTCTCGTGCCACAGCGAAACCACCACTGAATGTGCGGGCCAGGCCGGCCAGCCGATCGGCGACGGCATGTGGCAGCACCCGAGCCATGGCAAAAACGAGGCCGCCGATACGTTCGGGATGAGTGGCGAGCACCCACATCACCCCCATGAGCGCAATCGCCACCGCACCTGCGAGAGCCGAGGACACCTCGATCCCGCGCAGAAGGGCTGGCGGCAGCATCGCCGGGTCGGCGATCCCCCAGACATACAGTGCCAACAACGCGAGCACCGTGATCAGATCGAGCACACGCTCCATGACAATGGTCGCCAGCGTTGCCGAAACCAGCAGCCCCTCCTGCCGCGCCAGCAGATACGGGCGCAGCACGTCGCCGGCGCGAGCAGGCAGTACGCCCAGCGCGGCGAAGCCGATGACCGTCGTCCGAAACGCCGTTCGAAATCGCGTCGGGCCGATCGGGTGAAGCAGGTACTGCCACCGCCACGCACGAATCACATACGTCACGATCACCGCCAGGAAGCCTGCCACCAGCAGGTCGATGCGAGCGCGCTTGACCTGCGTCCAGACGCTGGCGAGATTCGCGTGGCTGAGAAACCATGCAAAGAGCGCAATCGCCAGCAGCGACACGAGGACCGTACGCACGCGCATCTGAACCTTTGAAACCTGTTGACTCTGAACCCGAAAGGACCTGTGGAACGGGTTACCACAATATATCAGGCCCACTCGACACGAGGACCAGTGCTGTTGCGTACGGTTGCGAGCGTTGAAGCGTCCCTGTAAGATCCGCGCTTCCTTCCCGGAAGTACACGTGCCGGTCGCTGCGCCCCTAGTCGAAACACGCCTGAACGGTCTGCCCCCTCATCGCCAGGGGAAGGTACGTGACATCTATGACGTGGGCGACGCGCTGCTGCTCGTTGCCACCGACCGCATCTCGGCATTCGACTACGTGCTCGCGTCCGGCATTCCCGACAAAGGGAGGGTCCTCACACAGTTGTCGGCGTTCTGGTTTGCCAGGACGCAGCACATTGTTTCCAACCATGTGATCGAAACCGACGCCAATCGGTTCCCGCCGGAGCTGCGACGGCACGGCGAGATCCTGGCCGGCCGCTCGATGCTCGTGCGGAAGACGAGTCCGATCCCGATCGAGTGCGTAGCCCGCGGTTATCTCGCGGGCTCAGGCTGGAAGGACTATCTGGACACGGGCACCATCTGCGGCGTCAGGCTGCCACCGGGGCTGCGGGAATCCGATCGTCTACCTGAGCCGATTTTTACCCCGGCGACAAAGGCGACGAGCGGCCACGACATGAATATCGGCGAGGGGGAGGCCGCGCAGCTCATCGGCGCGACACTCGTGGAGCGCCTTCGAGCATTGACGATGGCGCTGTACGCCTTCGGCGCGGCCCATGCCGAGCGCTGCGGCATCCTGCTGGCCGATACGAAGTTCGAATTTGGACTGACGCCCGAAGGCGACGTTCTGCTGATCGATGAGGTGATGACGCCCGATTCGTCCCGATACTGGCCGAAAGACCAGTACGCGCCGGGGCGTCCGCAGATCAGCTTCGACAAGCAGTATGTCCGCGACTACCTCGAAGAGATCAAGTGGAACAAGCAACCGCCGGTTCCTGCCCTGCCAGATGCAGTGGTGGCGAAGACGCGCGAGAAATATCGCGAAGCGTTTCGCCGGCTCGTCGGGAGAGAACTCGATTGACCCTTCTGCGCGAGCAGCTCGAGCGTCTCGTTGACGACATGGTGTCGCGCGGCATCCGCTACGAAGACGCCCATCGGGAGTTCGAGAAGCGCTTCATCGTGCACGTCCTCGCCAAGGCCGACGGCAACATGTGCAGAGCCGCCGATCTTTTGGGCATGCACCGCAATACGTTGAGCCGGAAGATCGCCGAACACCGCCTCCGCCGCCCGCACGATCGGGCTTGACACGAATTTTTTGGGGTCGATAGAATTAGCAGTTGCCTGGCCCGACTGCTAACGATGAGACTGTACGGGTCCAGGCATAGCTGATCACGCCGGGTCGGTCCGATCCGGTCGTCAGGTTTTTCAATTCAACGGGGCGCGCCCCGAGAGTCCACGACACCCAGTATTGGAGTCGACGCACATGAAAGTCAGACCGCTACACGACCGCATAATCGTCCAGCGCCTCGATGAAGGCGAGCAGAAAGTCGGCGGGATCATCATCCCGGACACCGCCAAGGAAAAGCCGCAGCAGGGGAAGGTGATTGCTGCCGGCCAGGGCAAAGTGAAGGACGACGGCAAGCGTCAGCCGCTCGATGTGAAGGACGGCGACACCATCCTCTTCGGCAAGTACTCAGGCCAGGAAATCAAGATCGACGGCGAGGAATACCTGATCATGCGCGAGGACGAGGTGCTCGCGGTCCTGGATTCCAAGTAGAACGGAGCATCCAACAATGGCAAAACAGATTATTTACGGCGAGCAGTCGCGTCAGGCGATCCTGCGCGGCGTCAACCAGCTGGCCGACGCGGTAAAGGTGACGCTCGGCCCCAAAGGGCGCAACGTCGTCCTCGACAAGAAGTTCGGTTCCCCGACGATTACCAAGGACGGCGTAACCGTCGCCAAGGAAATCGACCTGAAGGATCCGCTCGAGAACATGGGCGCGCAGATGGTGCGCGAGGTCGCGAGCAAGACGTCCGACACGGCCGGCGACGGCACGACCACCGCCACCGTGCTCGCGCAGGCGATCTACCGCGAAGGCGCGAGGAACGTCGTCGCCGGCGCCAACCCGATGGAGCTGAAGCGCGGCATCGAGAAGGCCGTCGAAGCAGTTGTCGAGCAAATCAAGAAAATGGCGCGCCCGGTGTCGGGCAACATGGTGGCGCAGGTCGGCACGATTTCGGCCAACAGCGACGCCGAGATCGGCAAGATCATCGCCGAGGCGATGGACAAGGTCGGCAAGGACGGCGTGATCACGGTCGAAGAGGCCAAGACACTTTCAACGTCCCTCGATGTCGTCGAGGGTATGCAGTTCGATCGCGGCTATCTCTCACCGTACTTCGTGACCGACGCCGAACGCATGGAGGTGGTGCTCGAGAATCCGGTCATCCTGATCCATGAAAAGAAGATCAGCTCGATGAAGGACCTGCTGCCGGTACTCGAGCAGGTGGCCCGCCTCGGCCGCCCCCTGCTCATCATTGCCGAGGACGTCGAGGGTGAAGCGTTGGCGACGCTCGTCGTCAACAAGCTGCGCGGCACGCTCCACGCCGCCGCCGTCAAGGCGCCCGGCTTTGGTGACCGCCGCAAGGCGATGCTCGAAGACATCGCCACCCTCACAGGCGGAAAAGCAATCACCGAGGACCTTGGTATCAAGCTCGAGAACATCAAGATGGAGGACCTCGGCAAGGCCAAGAAGGTCACCATCGACAAGGACAACACAACGATCGTCGAAGGCGCAGGCACCTCGAACGCCATCGACGGACGGGTGAAGCAGATCCGCGCGCAGGTCGAGGACACGACCTCGGACTACGACCGCGAGAAGCTGCAGGAGCGCCTCGCCAAGCTGGTTGGAGGCGTTGCCGTCATCAAGGTGGGCGCGGCCACCGAGACGGAGATGAAGGAGAAAAAGGCGCGCGTCGAAGACGCGATGCACGCCACGAAGGCAGCGGTTGAAGAGGGTATCGTTCCGGGTGGCGGTGTCGCGTTGCTGCGCGCGTCGAAGGCACTCGACGGCCTCAAGCTCGAAGGCGATCAGGCCGTGGGGCTCCAGATCATTCGACGGGCTCTCGAAGAACCGATGCGCTGGATTGCGCAGAACGCAGGTGACGAGGGATCGATCGTCGTGTCGAAGGTGCGCGATATGAAGCAGGACGAAGGCTTCAACGCCGCGACCGACGTTTACGAGGATCTCGTGAAGGCTGGCGTCATCGATCCGGCGAAGGTCGTGCGCAGCGCGCTGCAGAACGCGTCTTCCATCGCGTCGCTGCTGCTGACAACCGAGGCGCTCGTCTCAGAGATTCCAGAGGAGAAGAAGGATGCCCCGGCCATGCCGCACGGCGGTGGCATGGGCGGGATGTACTAACTTCGAACTTCAACGTTGAAAGTGCAAAGTAAGTAGGCAAGTAGGGCGGGTCCTTTTGGACCCGCCCTTTTTATTGCCCAACGATCTGCACCACCACTTCGCGGCTTCGCGCGCGCGTGTCGAACTCGAGCAGCACGATCTGCTGCCAGGTGCCGAGGACCATCGCACCGTCAACGAAAGGAACAGTGAGCGAGGGGCCTGCGATGGCCGCGCGCACGTGACTCGATCCGTTGTCATCGCCCCACCGCAAATGATGACGGTATTCGCCTTCGCGCGGCGCGAGCTGTTCGAACACCGCGTTCAGATCCTCGATCGCTCCTGCCTCGAACTCGATCGTGGTCATGCCCGCCGTCGACCCGACAACGAACACCGTGACAATGCCCGAACGCATTCCGGAGCGAGACACCGCGTCGGCAACCTGCCGGGTGACATCCCGGACATCTCCCTGTCCCTTTGTGGAAATCTGGAAGTTCTGCGTCGCGACCATCGACGCAGAATATCGCGGCGCCCCGGCGTGTACGTAGTGTCCGGCTTTAGCCGGACCTCGGCCGTGTGGTGCGTAGTGGCCGGCTTAGCCGGACCTCGGTAAGTTAGCGAAGGGTGAACGTGAGCTCGATCGTGACGAGCACGGCGACGGGTTCGCCGAACCGCGTGCCTGGCCGAAAACGCCATTGCCGGGCGGCCTTGACCGCTTCCTGATCGAGACCGAATGTCGAGTCGAGCGACTTGACGACATCGACGCGCCCGACTGATCCATCGGGAAGCACGACGCATTCGAGCAGGACGGTGCCCTGCACCTTTGCGCGCATCGCGTCCGCGGTGTACTGTGGCTTCACCTCACGAACGACAGCGGGATTGATGATGCCGCTACCAGGCCGATAGACCCCGCCGCCCGTGCCACCGCCGCTGCCCGCGCCGAGACCAGATCCGGTACCGGATCCCGCACCGGTACCCGACCCTGATCCGGTGGATTGCGACGACGCGTCGCCGGAATCGAGCACGCCGATAGTCGTCTCTGTAGCCGCGGCCATTGTCGCGGCCGGGATCGTGAGTTGATCGAGCGGCGGCGGCTCTTCGGGCGCCGGCTCTGGAAGGGGCTCGGGTTTGGCAGCTGGCACCGAAATCTTTTCGCGACCCGGCAGCTCAGCGGGCTTTGGCGGTTCCGGCCTCTGATTACCGCCGCCACCGCCTCCGCCCGGACCGGGTTCGGCAAGCCACACGATCTGCCGCGGGAACTCGTCGGGTAACACGGCTTCCCGCACGTTCTGGGGCACAAGCCAGAGAATAAACACCCAGAGTCCGATGAACGCCGCGTGGCCGACAACCGAGGCGCCGAGCGCGCTGCCCACCCGACTCTGCGTCGGGCTCTCGAACATGAAACGCAGTTCGGACGGCCGGCCGTCGTCGGGCCGCACGCTCAAATGCTCAGACGCCGATACCTGGTCAGCCGTGGGCCGTTTCGGTTGGTTCGACATTCAGGGTAAGGCTGTGGTCAGACTTCATTTTCCGCAACGACGCACCGCATCGCAACTGCAAAAGAAATACCTCGGCCGACCCCCCCATATCCTTCAAAGCCGTGCCAAGGGCGGCCGCCCTGTCGCTTACTACAGACGTCAATCCGGCCAAATACCGGCGACCACCCCGCGGCTTCCGTTGCGCCGCATCACTTCCCATGCTCCATCCACTTGCATCTGCAGCACATGCGCGCCCACGAGAATCGCACCCGCCCGTATCGACGTCTCCCACTGTTCGGCCTCGGGATGCGGAAGGCCGGCCCGTTCAAGCGTCCGCGACACGCCGCCTGCGAGGTGACCGGCCGCCTCTGCCAGTTCCGCCGCGAGAGGTCCGTCGGCGACGATCGGTCCGATGCCCGGCATCACGATCGCGATCGCTGCAAGCAGATGCCCGCCAAGCTCTCCCAGGCGAGCCGCAGCCGCCGAGTCCTCGAGCTCCGATCCCGGAGATGCCCCTGACTGCCGCGCTAGAGTCACCTGCTCGTCGTGCGATCGTGCCACGATGGACACCTGCTCGCGCGGCACCCCGAAGTCACGAAGCTGCCGAGCGGCATTCGCGGCAGACGCCGCGTCGTCGAACAGCGAGAGCACGACGTGATGCGACATGGGTGGCTACTCCGTCATGTACCCGTCGCGCGCTCTGACGCGCAGGCCGGGCCTCTTCGCGACGACGCGGATCGATCGCCACTCGCGGGTATTTGGCTTGATCGAGTCCACCGGCGCATAGCCGAGCAGGTACTGGTAACGCAGCTCGCGCGCGATGTCGGCAAGCGTCTTCTCGAGGTCCTTGATGTCCCGCAGAAGAAACGATCGACCGCCTGTGAGCACCGCGAGCTCGGCGAGCAGCGGCGGCCGTGTGCGGCCGACCGCGATTGGATACACGAGCGCACTGCTGCGGCGAGCTCGCTCCAACACGTCCGACGAGCTTTTCGTGCTGTAGCGATCCATGCCGTCTGAAAATAGCACGAGCGCCTGCCGCCCCCGCTCGGGCTCGAGGCGATCCAGTGCCGCAATGATCCCGTCGTGGAGCGCCGTGGTACTCCACGGATCGAGCCCCGCAATCGCGCGGGACTGTTCGAGGCGATCCATGGTCAGCGGCGCGATCACGTCGGCATCGCTGCTGATTGCCACTACCATCGCGCGGTCAGCAGGCTTCAGCGCACGCAGGAACGTCTGCGACGCCTGTTTGGCCAACCGCAGCGGCTCGCCCGCCATGCTCCAGCTGCGATCCACGCCGAGCGCCACCGTCAGCGGAAACTCTCCGGCGGCGAAGGCGGAGACTTCCTGCAACTGGTTGTTCTCGTAAACCTCGAAGTCTTCGCGCCGCAGCCCCGTGTACAACTCACCCTTCTCGTCCGTGACGGTTGCGTACACTTCGACGAGCTGTACACCCGATGAAAACTGCGCCACCGACCCTTCCTGCTGCGCACCGAGGGTTGCGGCGGCAGCGGCCAGGATCAGTGCGATGGGGACAAAACGCTTCGTCATGCCTTCCTCTCGAGCCAGCCGTTCAAAATCCGTTCCGACCAGACTCCCATGGTACAATCGCCCTAACGCACGCTGGGCTTGGGTAGCTGTACTCTGGAATCTGTACTCTGTACCCTGTAACTGAAACCCGTAACTTCACGGTGACAAATGGGCCGTTTAGGCATCCCGGAGCTCTTGATCATTCTGACGATCATCATCCTGATCTTCGGCGCCAATCGTTTGCCTGAAATCGGCCGGGGCATCGGGAAGGGCATCCGGAACTTCAAGGACTCGTTCAAAGAAGGGCCAGAAAAGTCGTAGGCACGCGGCGCTCACTTGCGCCTGCGGCCGGTGGGCCTCTTCTTTGCCGCGCGCTCGCGCCGACCGGGCCGCTGCGAGCGACGTCGTTCCCGTTTCGGCACCACCTTGCTCCGAATCGGCCCGCGCGGCTGCTCCTCCCCTCGAACGGCTTCCAGAATCTCGACGAGACCCAAATCAACCTGCCGGCGCTCCATGTCGACGCGCACCACCTGGACGAGTACCTCGTCGCCGAGCCGATAAACACGTTTCGTGTTCTCGCCTCGCAGCATGTGCTGCTGCTCGACGAACCGGTAATAGTCGTCTGCCATGCTCGAGATATGGACGAGCCCTTCAACGAAGTGCTCGATGAGCTCAACGAACAGGCCATATGGAGCAACGCCGGTAATGTAACCGTGGAACTCGTCGCCGACCTTGTCTGCCATGAAGCGGACCTTCTTCCACTGCAGCAGCTCGCGTTCCGCATCGTCCGCCCGCCGCTCCCGTTCGGACGTATGCCGTGCGATTTCGGGGAGCTCCTCATCGAGTTCTTCTCGGCGCTCGTCGGTGATCCCGCCATGCCGCGCCTGCCGCAGCATACGATGCACGACGAGATCCGGATATCGGCGGATTGGCGACGTGAAATGTGTGTAGTGCTCCGCCGCAAGCCCGAAGTGGCCGAGAGGCGCTGCGTCGTATCGTGCCTTCTGCATGGCTCGAAGCATCAATGCCGCGATCGGCCGCTCGACAGGCGTGCCGCGTATCCGATCGATCAGCTTCTGGAAATGCTTCGGACGTAATGCGTGTCCCTGAGCCCCGAGACCGTAGCCGAGTGTGCCGATGAAGGTCTCGAACTCCAGAACCTTCTGCTCGTCAGGCTGCTCGTGGACACGGTGCAGAGCGGGTACGTTGTTCTCGACCAGGTGCGATGCCACCGTCTCGTTCGCGAGGAGCATGAATTCCTCGATGATCCGGTGAGCGACGTTGCGCTCGGAAGGAATAATCGCGTCGATCTCGCCCAGCTCAGAGAGCACAACCTCGGTCTCTGGCAGGTCGAAATCAATGGAGCCGCGCCGCCGGCGGCGCGCGTTCAGAATCTCGAACAGCTCCCGCATTAATTCGAACATCGGCACGAGCTCGACGTATCGAGCCATCGTCTGTTCGTCGCGGTCCGTCAGAATCGCATTGACGTCCGTGTATGTCATCCGTGCGTCGCTGTTGATCACGCCATCGTGCATCTCGTACCGAACCACCTGTCCGTTCCGGTCGACCTCCATCACGCACGATTGCACCAGACGATCGACATTCGGATTCAGGCTGCACAAGCCGGTGGCCAGCTCCGCCGGAAACATGTGAACGGCGCGTTCGGGAAAATACACCGACGTTCCGCGCTCATAGGCCTCGTCATCGAGGGCGCTTCCCTCGCGTACATAGTGTGATACGTCCGCGATGTGCACCCCGAGCCGGTAATGGCCGTTACCCTGCCGCTCGATGGTGATGGCGTCGTCGAAATCGCGTGCATGTTCGCCGTCAATCGTCACCGTCGGCACGGATCGGAAGTCAGAGCGCCCGCGGATGTCCCGATCCTTGACGGTCGTACCGAGCCGCCGAGCCTCTTCGACCGACTCCTCCGAATGCGCATCGGCAATCTGGTACCTGCGGATGATGATTCGTGTGTCGACACCCGGCTCATCGACGCGCCCCAGCACTTCGACGACGCGGCCCAGCGGACCGCGGGAGGCCGTCGGCCACTTGGTGATCTCGACAACGACCATGTCGCCCGGCTCGGCGGATGACCACTGGCCGGTCGGCACGTGAATGTCGGTCAGCACTCGACGATCGAAGGGCACGACGTAACCGAGATTCGCCGCGTCAGTCTCGAATCGCCCGACGATCTGTTCCTGCCCTCGTTGGAGAATCCTGATGATTCGTCCTTCGGCACCTCGGTCGGTGCGCCGCTCGATTCTCGCGACCACCCGGTCACCGTGCATGGCGTCCATCAGGTGTCCGGTCGCGATATAGACGTCCTGCTTCTTATCGACGGGCCTGCCTCGCGTTTTTGCGGAGGCCTTGGAGTGAGGCTCCTCCGGCGGTCTCCGGACGGGGTGCTCGGGCACCACGAATCCAAAACCACCCGCATTGGTCTGCAGGCGACCGACGACGAGATCCATCTTCTCGGCCAGTCCGAATCGGTTCCCGCGGATCTGCAGGAGCACGCCGTCGCTGACGAGTGCCTTCAGTTGACGCCTGAAGCTACTGCGCTCGTCGCGCGGCACGCGGAGGAGCTGCGCAAGCTCGCGTGCGTTGGCAGGGTGATGAACTTTGTCGCGAATGAGAGTGAGAATTTCGTCGCGGGAATGCATGGGGAGATGAATAGTAGGCAGTAGGCGGTAAGCGGTAGGCAGTTGTAAGCGCTGCCTACTGCCCACTGCCTACTAGTATGACTTGCAGGTCGCCGACATTCGTACCCGTAGGGCCGGTGCGAATCAGGTCGCCAAGCTCGTCGAAAAAAACGTAACTGTTATGGTCTTCGAGATAACGCTCAGGCGGCCCGATGTCGGCTGCTTCTGCTCTTGCGAGCGTCGTGCTGTCAACGATCGCGCCGGCGGCATCGGTTGGACCATCGATGCCATCGGTACCGACACTCGCCGCAACAACTGATTCGGCGATCGTGTCGAGCGCGCGCGCCATGGCGAGCGCGCATTCCTGGTTCCGCCCGCCTTTTCCCGACCCGGACGTCCGCACCGTCGTTTCACCCGCTGCGAGAACACACAGCGGCCCACCAACGTCCTCTCTGACAATCTGTGAAGCCGTGTGCACCAATTCCCACGCGGCGTTGCGCGCTTCACCGACAACCGGACGGTCAACGACATGTACCCGGTAACCCAGAGACGATGCCGCCCTGCGTGCGCCCTCGACAGCGGTCCGCCCGCCGCCGATGACGCGGGCAGTCGACTTCGCAAGTCGGCGGTCCCCTGGCTTCGGAGTCTCCGCAATTTCTCCTGCCGCGCCGCGCTCCAGTCTGTGGACGACAGTCGCGGGAAACCCATTGCGACCGCCGTGCCCATCGAGAACGGACAGCGCTTCCCGGAACGTCGTGGAATCGGGCACGGTTGGCCCGGATCCAATCGATGACAAGTCGTCACCGACCACGTCGGAGAGCGCCAGAGTGATCACCGATCCGGCGTGTGCCGCGGCGAGCCATCCACCCTTGATCGACGACAGATGCTTGCGAACCGTATTCAGTTCATGAATCTCGGCTCCGAGCTCGAGCAGCCGCTTCGAGGTGTGCTGCTTGTCGGAAAGCGTGAGTCCCGCGGCGGGCAACGCGACGAACGAGGAGGCGCCTCCGGAAAGAAGCACCACGAGCAGGTCGCCTTCGTGTGCGGCCCTTGCCAGCGCAATCGCGTCGACCGCTGCTGCGACGCTCCGCTCATCCGGAACTGGATGAGATGCTGTGTGCCAACGCACAACTGAGGGAAGCGAATCGACGCGTTCACCTCCTGCTCCGATCAGATGCCGCACCGACGCCGGCATTGCAGCCGCGCCCGCCGCGAGCATCGCGGCGCCCGCCTTGCCCGCCGCAATGACGTCAACAGCGCGTGCTTCGCGTAACGAGCCCGCAACATCTGACGCTGCGAGCGCATCGCGTACCAGACGGCCGGCGTCGACCGCGTCGAGCGCTGCGCGCACCACGACCGTCAAATCGTTTCGAAGGCTTTTAAGGGATTGCGTCAGTGAGTGTGTCGGGGGTCGGACCAGGCTGAGGGGCGGGCAACGGTGTCGAACTGCTGGAGGAGGCGACTAACGACTCGGTCAGCGTCGGCGCTCGTGCACAACCTGTCAAGCTGCGCCAGCACTTTCGTGATCGCCTGTTCAACTTCGCTGATGGCGCGATCCGAATAGTACTCGCGCTGCGCATCGAGGCAGCGCTGGCACTTGATGAACTCTTCCCGATAGAAGTTTGACAGGGAGTAAAAGACCGAATCTGGCTGGGGACGAGAATCGGTCAGGAAACGTGCAACCCGGTGACGTGGCACCGCCATGGATATGATTTCCTGTCCAGTGTAGTCACCGGCGCGCGTTGCTGTCAACGCGGAGTCGGCTACCGGCTGGCGCGGCTCCACCTCCCACGGTCTAGACCGCATGGCGTGAGGCCGCGAACCCCCCGGCCCCCCCTACCACCATCCCCCCCGCCACCAGGGCGGCGCACAGCCGGACCGGCAGAAATTGCAAGGATCCGCCCTCGAGGAACACCCGAAGGTCGCTTCCCCACCAGGCACCCACCATGACCAACCCGAGCCACAGCAGCCCTAACGCGACAAGCGCGCCAAGGCCCCCCTGGAAGACACCTTCCGCGACAAAAGGACCGCGGATGAAGGCGATCGGCGACCCTACGAGCTGCATGATTTCCAGCTCGCTGCGCCTGGCATTCAGACCCAGCCTGACGACGCTCGCGACCGTCACGGCCGCAGCCAGCGCCATCACCACGGCCAGCCCGAATCCAGCGCCCCGGACAGCGGCCAGCCCGGACGCGAGCCTCGCCAGCCACTCCCGATCGTAGCGAACGTCGGCGACGCCCGGCAGCATCGACACTCGTCGCACCAATGCGCCGGCGCGGCCATCCTCCTGCGCATCGGGATGCACGCGTACTTCAACCGACGCGGGAAAAGGATTGTCATTGAAATCGTTGGTGAGGGATGCGAGGTCCGCGAACTCACGGCGAAACCGTCCGAGCGCGTCAGCCTTCGAGATGTACTCTCGGCCCGTCACCACGCCGCTTTGATCGACGAGCGCTTCGATGGCTCCCCGTTGCTCTGACGAGGCATCGTCACGGAGATAGACCGAGAACTCCGCACTCGATGACCACTGGGCAAGCAGACGTTCGACGTTCCACGTTGTCAGCAACAACGCTCCAAGGACGATCATGGCGAGGGCGATCGCCAGGACGGCGAACGTGCCGGAGCCCCGGTTGCGCCATAGACTCGCCCATCCTTCCCTGATCGCGTAGTCCAGCGCCCTCATGCCATCTCCACGACCTTACCCTGCTCGAGAGTAATCGTACGGCGTCCCACAAGCCGAATCAGCTCTCGATCGTGCGTCGCGACGAGCACCGTCGTGCCGCCCGCGTTGATCTCTCGCAGGAGGTTCATGATTTCGAGCGACAGATCGGGATCGAGGTTGCCAGTCGGCTCGTCGGCGAGCAACAGTGTCGGGTCGCTCGCCACCGCACGGGCGATAGCGACGCGCTGCTGTTCACCGCCGGACAGGTCATGAGGGTACGCGTTGATCCGATGCTGCAACCCCACCCATTTCAGCACCTGGAATGCCTTGCGCCGCTGCTGCGTGGGTGAAACACCGAGGACCTTTGGAACAAATGAGATGTTCTCGAGGACTGTACGCGTGGGAATCAGCTTGAAATCCTGGAAGACGAACCCGACGCCGCGGCGATATTCCTGGATCTCCCGGCGAGACAACGTGGACAGATGCTGTCCGTTGACGACGATCTCACCTTCACTGGGACGTTCCTGAAGAAGCAGCAGACGGAGGAGGGTGGACTTGCCCGCGCCGCTCGGGCCGGTCAGAAAAACGAACTCGCCCTTGCCAACGCCAATCGTCAGGTCGCGCAGCGCGTACAAACCGCGGCTGTACAACTTCGAGAGGTGATGCGTCTCGATCACGCTGCCTGTGCACTCGGGCTATGTTGTCGATGGATGCAACCAGTATACAACCGAACTGGGGAAACTCGGAAACCTCAGGTCCGGCTTTAGCCGGACCAGCGGCCTACTTCTCGAGTTCCCGTTTCAACAGCTGGTTTGCCAACCTCGGGTTTGCCTTCCCGCCGCTCCCCTTCATGACCTGCCCCACCAGAAACCCGAAGGTGGCGTTCTTGCCGGCGCGATACTGCGCGACGGCATCGCTGTGCCGAGCCATAACGTCGTGTACAAGGCCCAGAAGCGCGGCTTCATCGTCGATCTGCGCAAGCCCATCAGCAGCAACGATCTCCTCTGCCGATCGTCCTGAGTTGTACATCTTGGCGAACACGTCCTTCGCGAGCGAGCTGCTGAGTGCCCCCCTATCGACCAGACGAATGAGGCCCGCCAATGCACGCGGCGACAAAGGTACCTCGGTAATCCTCGTGCCGCGCTCTTTGAGCGTCCGCAGAAGCTCCCCCATCACCCAGTTGCTGGCGGCTTTGGGATTGCCGGCTTCGGCGGCGACCTGCTCGAAATATCCAGCCAACTCAGCCGACTGGGTCAATACTCCGGCGTCGTATTCGGGCAAGCCGTACGCAGCGACAAACCGCTGTCGGCGCGCTTCCGGCAGCTCGGGAAGGGTCTGACGCACGGCCTCCACTCGCCGGGCATCGACGGCAAGCGGTAACAAGTCCGGCTCCGGAAAATACCGGTAGTCGTGCGCTTCTTCCTTGCTGCGCATCGGGAACGTACGACCTGTGGACGAATCGAACAAGCGCGTTTCCTGCACAACACGGCCGCCTGCTTCGAGCAGATCGATCTGTCGCTCGATCTCGTATTCGAGCGCCTTCTCGATGTAACGGAATGAGTTGACGTTCTTCACTTCCGTCTTGACGCCGAAAGTCTCCCGGCCAACAGGCCTGACCGAGACGTTGCCGTCGCATCGGAGGCTGCCCTCTTCCATGTTGCCGTCATTGACGCCAATCCAGACGAGGACGTCGCGCAGGCGCTCGAAGAAATCGGCCGCCTGGGCAGCCGATCGCATGTCCGGTTCGGTGACGATCTCGATGAGCGGCACGCCGCTGCGGTTGTAATCGATGTACGTCGCGCGATCGGAATCCGGAAACCCCTCATGCAATGATTTGCCGGCATCCTCTTCGAGGTGAATTCTCGTGAGGTGCACCGTTCGACCGCGGTCGGCCGTGATGTCGAGCGAACCACGGAGCGCCAACGGGCGTTCGTACTGCGAAATCTGGTACCCCTTCGGCAAGTCGGGATAGAAGTAGTTCTTTCGCGCGAAGATCGAAACTGGCTGCACGTCGCAGCCGAGCGCGAGCGCGGCCTTGATAGCGTAGTCCACTGCTCTGCGATTGAGTACGGGAAGCGCGCCGGGCAGGCCCAGACAGACCGGGCACACCTGAGTGTTCGGCGCGGCGCCAAATGCGGTGCTGCAACCGCAGAAGATCTTCGTCTGCGTCCGCAGCTGCGCGTGAATCTCGAGCCCGATGACGGGCTCGTAGCGAGACTTGCCGTTCAACCCCTGGGCCCGGCCTCCCTGACCGCCGGCGGGACGTCCTTCTCGAACTGCTTGAAGTTTTCGACGAACATCGCGGCGAGCTTCTTCGCCTGTTCGTCGTACGCTCGCTGATCGGACCACGTGCTTCGCGGATCGAGGACGTTTTCGGGCACTCCCGGGCACGATGCCGGAACGTCCACATTGAATTGCGGATGCGTTCGATAGCTCACATCGTCGAGCTGACCACTCAGCGCGGCCGAAATCATCGCGCGCGTGTGCGCGATTTTCATCCGGGTGCCCACGCCGTACGGCCCGCCTGTCCATCCCGTGTTGACCAGCCAGACTCGAGCGTTGTGCTGCGCGATCTTCTTGCCGAGCATCTGAGCGTAGGCGCTGGGGTGCAGCGGAAGGAACGGCGCGCCGAAGCAGGTGCTGAACACCGCTTTCGGCTCTGTCACGCCCTTCTCCGTCCCAGCCACTCGCGCCGTGTACCCGGAAAGGAAGTGATACATGGCTCGTTCCGGCGTAAGCCGTGCAATGGGCGGGAGCACGCCGTACGCGTCGGCCGTCAGCATGACGATGTTCCGTGGATGCCCAGCCTGGCCTGTGAGGATTGCGTTGTCGATGAAGTGCAGCGGATAGGAGCCGCGAGTGTTTTCGGTAAGCGACGCGTCGTTCAGGTCGAGCACACGCGTCTCAGGGTCCATGACGACGTTCTCGAGGAGCGTTCCGAACCGGCGCGTCGTCTCATATATCTGCGGCTCAGCCTCCGCGGACAACTTGATCACCTTCGCGTAGCAGCCACCCTCGAAGTTGAAGATGCCACGATCGCTCCACCCATGCTCGTCGTCACCAAGGAGGCGACGGGTCGGATCGCTGGACAAGGTCGTCTTTCCGGTGCCGGACAGGCCGAAAAACAGCGCGCTGTCGCCATCCGGGCCGACGTTCGCCGAGCAGTGCATGGAGAGCACGCCTTTGCGGGGCAGCAGATAGTTGAGGATCGTGAAGATCGACTTCTTGATCTCGCCCGCGTAGCTGGTTCCCCCGATGAGCACGAGCTGCTTGCCGAAATGGACGTAAATGAAGCAGTCCGAGCGCGAACCGTGGCGCGCGGGATCGGCTTTGAAGTTCGGCGCGTCAATGACGGTGAATTGCGGCACGTGCTCGGCCCGCCTGACCGGATCGTTCTCGGGCAGGAACATGTTGCGGGCAAACAGGTTGTGCCAGGCGAACTCGTTGACAACCCGGATCGGCAGGCGATAGGCGGGATCCGCGCCGGCCCACGCGTCCAGCACGTACAACTCCCTATCCTGCAGGAAGGACAGGAGATCGCGATGAAGTGCATCGAAGGCCGCTTCGTCGATGCCACGATTGAGCTCGCCCCAGTTGATGTGCGGCTCGCTCGACGGCTCACGCACGAAGAACTTGTCATTCGGCGACCGTCCGGTATGGTGACCCGTCAGCGCCACCAGTGGGCCTTCGGCCGCGAGCTCCCCTTCCCGCCGCTGCACGGCAATCTCGGTGAGCACCGGCATGCTGAGATTCCAGTGAACAGGGCCCGACCGGAGAATGCCAACGGCTTCAAGCCCCCGCGCACGTTCAACTTGAATGGCCATATTGAAGGACTCCGATGGTAGCGGCCGCGTCCGAACCAAGTCAACGGGGAAGAGTCCCCGCAACCTGTTTGGAGTATAGTACTTTCGCTGGTAAACGCGTCGTATCAGGCGCCGTATTCATGCTCAGACAGACTCCGCGAAGGATGTCATCGCCGGCAACAGCCGCTGCTCCTGTTCCTGTCGCGCCTTTATCTCGCGACTCGGAGCTTGCAGCGGAAGTCAAGGCGCTCGTCCTCGCGGGGAAGCGCGACGCCGCGCGAGAACGCTTCGGAGAGCTCGTCGCGCTGTTGCAGCGACGGGCCGCGCGGATCGCGTATCAGTACCTCCGGGACCTGCACGACGCCGACGAGGCGGTGCAGGATGCATTTGTAAAAGTGTTTACGCACATCACGACCTACCGCGAGGAACTCCCCTTCGAGGTGTGGTTTATACGCATTCTCGTCAATCGCTGTCTTGATCTGCAGAAGGCGCGGTCCCGCCGCTTACGGTGGTCGGTACCCGCGCCCGCTACCGGACAGGCATTCATGCCCGAACCGGCCGCACCTCAACAAACACCTGAGGAACGGCTGCTGTCGAGCGAACGCGGGCAACGTATCCTCGCGGCGGTCGACCAGCTTCCAGAGCGTCAGCGACTGGTGTTCACGCTGTGTCAGATCTCCGAGCAGAGTACGAACGAGGTCAGTCAGACGCTCGGCGTCAGTGAAGCCACCGTGCGAGTGCATCTTTTTCGAGCGGTTCGGAAGCTGCGCAGGCTGCTCGCAGCGGAGCGATGAACATGCGCAAAAGTCATCTCTCCGACGACCGGCTCATTGATGTCTGCCTCGACAAAGCGGGTTACGCTGCCGAGCGAAATCACCTCGAGAGCTGCCCGGAATGCGCGGAGCGCAGCGCGCATTTGAACCGGATGCTCACGGATATCGCTGCCGTGACCGTCGCGGAAGCCGACGCCGCGTTCTCTGTCGATCGCCTTGCCAAACAGCGAACGCGCATATTGCAGCGCCTCGAGCAGGAGGGTCGAGCGGGCCGCGTGATCACGTTCCCGGGCAACCTCACGCAGCGCCCCTCGCTGCGAGCCAGGCCCGGCATGCGCTGGGTGGCAGGCGCGGCCGCGGCTGGGCTCCTGCTCGGTGTCGTTGCCGGTCATCTCGCTCATGTCGTCGGCCCGAATCAATTGAGTGGTTCGCCGACGCAGGTGGCCCTCCAACCAGCCGGAACAACATTGCACGCCGTTTCGACGACGCTGTCCGAAGAGGAGCTCCTCGGCATGCTCGAAGTTGCGATCGAAGGAACGAGCGGTGCCTCGCTGCGTCCTCTCGACGATTTGACGCCGCTCGTCTGGGAGGTTGCGGCGAAGTAGTGCCCCCACTGATCTTCCGGAAGGGACTCGATCTGAAACACGAGGTCGCCAGCGTCCTTGCTGAGAGCTACCACAGCGACCTCATCGAAGCCATCAAGAACGCCGACTTCCAGTACGCCTCGGGACGAATCACCATTCATCTCGCGCGCGAATTCGGTTTTTGCTACGGCGTCGATCGCGCCGTGGATTATGCATACCAGGCGCGCCGGCGATTTCCGAATCGTACTGTCTATCTGACGGGAGAGATCATCCACAATCCACACGTCAACGCGGAGCTGCGTGCGCAAGGCATCCGGTTCCTGACTGATCAGGGCGAATCGCTCGATCTGATCAAGCCTGCCGACGTGGTCATTCTGCCCGCGTTCGGCGTGACGATTGAGCTCCTCGCGGATCTGCAGCAACGCGGATGCATCCTCGTCGATACCACCTGCGGCTCCGTGCTGAACGTGTGGAAAAACGTCAAGCGATACGCGGAAGACGGTTTCACCTCGATCATTCACGGCAAGTACTGGCACGAAGAGACGAGAGCGACGGCGTCGCAGGCGCTCCACGCCGGCGCCGGGCGTTACCTCATTGTTCTCGACCGGGACGAAGCGATGACTGTCTGCGACTACATCCGCTCCAGCGGTGACGCAGCCGCGTTCCTTGCGCGCTTCGATCGCGCCACCTCGCCGGGATTCGACCCTGACCGCGACCTGCAGCGAATCGGCTGCGCCAACCAGACGACGATGCTCAGCTCCGAGTCGCTGGAGGTCGGCGAGATGCTCCGGCAAGCGATGCGCAGTCGCTACGGCGACACGGCCCTGCCTGAGCGTTTCCGGACGTTCGACACAATCTGCAGCGCGACGCAGGACCGACAGGATGCCGTGAAGGCCCTGCTCGACGAACATCGGGTGGACCTGATGGTCGTGATTGGCGGCCTCAACAGCAGCAACACGTGTAACCTCGCGCGAATCTGCGCGCAGCGGGTACCTACCTACCACATCGCGGATCCTGGGGGGTTGCTGTCGAGCGGGGAGATCCGACACAAGCCGGTCGGTTCCCCTCAGGAGGTGACAACCAGCGGGTGGCTGCCGTCGGGAACGGTCACCGTCGGTCTAACGTCGGGGGCATCGACGCCCGACAACCTCGTTGACGCAGCGATTCGGGGCCTTGAACGGATCGCGAACGGCTGATCAAGGCACAAGGCTCAAGTCACAAATTCCAAGTCACAATTCGGCGTTTTGCCTTGTGACTTGGGACTTGTGACCCGTGACTTGTACCCTTATTGGGTGCCCGTTTCGGGCTCAATCGTGATGCGGATGCGCTGGCCGACACGCGAGCGCATATAGGCGTGGAACTCGCTTCCCGGCTTCACGACGATCATGGTCTGGTTGTCGATGGCGAAGTAGCCCTCCTGCGCCTCCTGGTCGGTGGCGCCAACGCGCCCGCGGATCGTGAACCCCTGCCGCGCCATCGCCGCTGCGGCCGTCAACAGGGCAAGCATTATCAGCATGACCACGATTCGTCTCATCGCTACCCATCCTCGGCGTAAAATACCGCCTCTGCAGGCGCCGAGAGGAGAAACCGTCTCTCGAAACCTGGTTTCACCCATTGCGAGCGCAATCGACGTGCCACGGGCGCCCCGCGGCCGAAAACCCGTGGTATTCGTATTACTTGCGGCCAAATTCAGTAAACAACTGGAGCAGGCCAACCGTATTGTCGGACAGGTCACCCATGAAAGTCTCGAAAATACTGACCCGGTGGGTTGCCGTCGTTATCCTGGTGGCCGGCGCTGGCACGACCGCGTTGGCCCAGCGCGGTAAATGGTGGCAGGACGAGCCGTTCCGCCGTGAGCTCGCCTTGACCGCCGAGCAGAGCGCCAGGCTCGAGGCCATCTTCCAGAAGACTCAGCCGACGCTGCGCGAGCGGATGCAGACGCTGAATCAGGCGGAAGATCAGCTCGATCGCCTCATCGAGAAGGGCGATGACGCTTCCGTGCTGGAGTATGTCGGCGTCGTCGAGTCGGCGCGCGCCGAGCTGAACAAGACGCGGACGATGATGCTGCTCCGGATGCGGCGTACCCTGACCGCCGATCAGTGGGCCAAGTTCACGGCCCTGGCGGAAGCCCGCAACGACCGGCGTGGTCGGAACGACCGCAATCAGCGCTAACTCGATCACCTCATGAAAGTCCATATGCGTGTTTTGTACTTCGACGCCGTTCGACCGTCCGCCCGTCTGCTTCCCGTGTTCGGGTTGACTGCGCTGCTGGCTGTGCCAGCCACGCTGCTCGCACAGGACGCAACCGACGAGCGGACACGTCTCGACGAGATTGCGCGTGTCGCAGCGCAACAGTTCGTCGCCGCTCGAAACGAAATCGAGCAGACGCGGCCGACGGCACCGCAGCCGCCGCCAGGTACGCCGGTCGATCTCACGCTCGAGGAGGCGACGGCAAGGGCGCTCGAGCGCAACCTGGAGCTGGCCGTCGAGCGCTTGAATCCACAGACCTTCGATCTCACCATTGCGCGCCTCCGGGCGGCCTATCAGCCGACCGCCACGTCGCAGTTCAATCAGCGCGCCACCACACAGCCGCCGACGAACCAGTTGAACGGCGGCAACATCGTGCAGAACGACACCACCGATTTCAACGCCGGAATCCTGCAGGCGTTGCCGTGGGGCGGTGGTGATGTGACGTTCCAGTTCAACAACCGGAAGCAGGTTACGTCGAACATCTTCGCCAACTTCAATCCGACCTATACGTCGAACTTCAACCTGGCGTTCGCCCAGCCGCTGCTCCGCGGATTCGTGATCGACAACAACCGGCAACAGCTGCGCGTCACCGCTATCAATCGCGACATCTCGGAAATCCAGCTCCGCGGCACGATCGCGACAACGCTCTCGGCGGTCCGGAACGCGTACTGGGAGCTGCTGTACGCTATTGATGCGGTCGAGGTCGCACGCGGGTCACTGACGTTGGCCGAAAAGCTCGTCGAAGACAATCAGACGCGGGTTGAGATCGGCACGATGGCGCCGCTCGACGTGGTGCAGGCCCAGGCAGAAGCAGCCACACGACGTCAGGCTGTCGCGCAGGCAGAAGCGACCTGGCGCACCGGGGAGCTCTCGCTCAAGCGGTTGATCGTGAATGGCACTGACGATCCGCTGTGGCGTGCGTCGATCAACCCCGCCGATCGTCCAGTCTTCGCGCCCGAACCGCTCAACGTCGAGAGCGCCGTACGCGAGGCGCTGCAGAACCGGACGGATTTGGCACAGGCACGGCGTCAGATCGAAGCGAACGACACAACCATGCGGTTCATGCGGAACGAGACCCTTCCGAATCTTGACCTCATCGCCAGCTACGGCGCCCAGGGCCTTGGCGGAACCCAGTTCATCCGTCAGGGAAGCGGGCTCGGCAGCACGGTAATCGGCACTGTTCCTGGCGGGTTTTCGGACGCGCTGCGTACGTTGACCGGCGTGAACTACCCAACCTGGAACTTCCAGCTGAACGTGTCCTACCCGCTCGGCACCACCGCCGCAGGCGCCAACTACGCGCGCGCACGTATTCAGCTCAACCAGTCCACGGCACAGTTGAGAGCCCTCGAGCTGCAGGTGGCCACCGAGGTAACCAACGCCGCTCTGCAAGTCGAAAGCAGCCTCACGCGATACGACGCAGCAACGGTCGCGCGGCAGCTGGCCGAAACGCGGCTCCAAGCGGAACAGAGCCGCTTTGAGGTGGGCCTCTCCACCAACTTCTTCGTCGTGCAGGCACAGCGCGATCTGGCCACTGCCCAAAGTTCCGAGCTGAGAGCGCTCCTCGATTACCGGCGCGCCCTTGTCGACTTCGAGCGGGCGCAGGAAGCGCCGGGCGCGCGAGGTGGCGGGATTACGACGCTCAACGCAGGCGGCGGAGGGGGCGGCGCAGACAATGCCGGCGGCGGCGGAGGCGGCTTTGATGCCGGCGGGTTCGCCGGAGGCGGCGGCTTCGGCGGGGGCGGCCGGTAGACAATGAAAGGGATCGTCGTCATCGTGGCAGTCGCGGCCGCCGGCGGCGGAAACTAGGGTCAATGAAGAAAATTCTCGTCATCGGTCTCGCCGTGATTGCTGCACTCGGCGCGCTCTTCTACTCGGGCTGGCTCAGCCGCGATCCGGCAGCACAAGCCGTCAACGGTCAGGCAGTTGATGCACCGGAGGGACGGCGGGGTGGTGGTGGCCGCGGCGGCCGGGGCGCCGCTGGGCCGATGACGGTCGAGACGGCGACAGCAGCGCGCGGATCCGTGGCTCAGCAGCTCGTCGTGGTCGGCAATCTCATCGGCGACGCTAGCGTATCGGTCGTGCCTCGCGCGGCTGGACGTCTCGAAGCCATATATGTACGGCTCGGCGATCCGGTGAGCCGTGGGCAGCGAATCGCCAAGATCGAGGATTACGAGCTTCAGGAGCAGGTCAAGCAGCAGGAGGCCGGCCTCGAAGTGTCGCGGGCGACCATCCGGCAGCGCGAGGCCGACCTCCAGCTGGCCGAGACCAGCGCCGAGCGCTCGCGCAACCTGTACGCGCGTCAGCTCCTCCCGAAGCAAACGCTCGACGACACCGAAGCGCGGTATCAGGCCGCCGTCGCCCAGCTCGACCTGGCGCGGGCGCAGAATACGCAGTCGGCAGCGCGGCTGGACGAGTTGCGGATCAATCTTGCCAATACAGTGGTCGTCTCACCGGTCAACGGGTTCGTGGCCCGCCGCGGTGTCGACGCTGGCGCATCTGTCGGCCAGAATGCCCCTATCGTCGATGTCGTCGACATCAGCCGCGTCCGGTTGGTCGCCAACATCGTCGAAAAGGATTTGCACCAGATTCGGACGGGCGACATGACGCGGGTCGAAGTCGACGCGTTCCCCGGCGAGGCGTTCAGTGGCCGGATCGCTCGACTCGCACCGGTGCTCGATCCGGCGACTCGCACTGCGCCAATCGAGGTGGAAATTCCGAATCCTGGATACAGGCTGAAGCCGGGCATGTATGCCCGCGTGACGGTCACCACCGATGAACGGAAGGACGCGCTCGTCGTACCGACCAACGCGGTGGTCGACTATACGGGGCGGCGCGGCGTGTTCGTCGCATCCGCCGACAGCACGGTGACCTTCAGGCCGGTCCGGGTCGGCATCGAGGAGAGCGAACAGATTGAGATTCTCGACGGCGTCGCCGAAGGCGACCATGTCGTGACAACCGGAGCGGCCGCACTTCGCGACGGCGACCGCGTCCTGTTGGCAGGCTCGTCGGGCGGGCGTCGTGGCGACTCTGAAGGAGCGGTATCGGAGGGGCGCGGAACCGGCGAGGGTGCGCTGTCAGAGCGGCGCAGCAATACCGGCGTTGCACCACAGACTTCCGGGACCGACGGCATCTCCGCCGATCGCCAGTTCGACAACGCGGCGCCCGGCCAGGGCAGCGGACGCCGAGGGTTCGGAGGACGACGCGGACAGCAGCCCGCAGGCACTGCACCTTGACGCACGCAAAGAATTATCGTAGTGCGCAGGCTTAAGCCCGCGCGCTGCACACGTTAGCGTTTCACGGAGACTACGATGAGCATCCCTCGCCTTGCGATCGATCGGCCGGTCACGATGTTCATGTTGAGCAGCGTGGTCGTGCTGCTGGGCGCAATCTCCCTGACCCGGCTGCCGGTCGATCTCATGCCCGATTTCGCGCAGCCGACGATCACCATCTTTGTCAACTACGCCGGCGTCGGCCCCCTCGAGATGGAGCAACTGGTAACACGTCCGCTCGAGCAGGCTGCCAGCGCCGTTCCGGGCGTGGAGCAGGTGACCTCGTCGTCTCAGGAAGGCAGGAGCCAGGTCAGGTTGAACTTCGCCTGGGGTGCCGACATGTCCGAGGCACTCGACGAGGTGCGGAGCCGCGTCGATCGAGTTCGCGGCCGGATGCCCGAGGATGCTGATCCGCCGCAGATCTTCAAGGCCGACGCGAACGCCCAGTCGATTATCAATCTCGCGGTCGAAGGCGATTTCGATCCAGTGACGCTGCGTGAAATCGCGCAAAACGAGCTCGCACCGCGCCTCGAGCGCGCACCAGGCGTCGCGGCGGTGACGGTGAACGGCGGGCTTCGCCGGCAGATTCACATCGAGCTGTCGAAGGAGAAAATCACCGCCCTCAACCTCTCCGTCGATCGCGTCGTGCAGGTGCTCCGTCAGGAGAACCAGAACCTCCCGCTCGGCGAAGTGACCCAGGGCGACGCCACCTATCTCGTCCGCAGCCAGGGGGAGTTCACCAACCTCGACGATATCCGAAGCGTCGCCGTGATGACGCGGGACGGAGTGCCAATCTACCTGCGCGACATCGCAGAGGTCGTCGACTCTACCGAGGACCGCCGGCAGTTCCTGCAGATCGACGGCAAGCCTGCCGTACGTATGCAGGTGAACAAGCAGACCGGCGAGAACACCGTCGCGGTATCCGCCGGAATCCGCACGGAAGTCGAGCGCATCAACCGCGAGGTGCCGGGTATCCGCGTGCTCGTCGCCAACGACCAGGCCGTATTCATCGAACGCGCCATCAACAACGTACGCGAGCACGCTGTGGTGGGCGGCCTTCTGGTTGTGTTCATCATTTTTCTGTTCCTGCGCGATTTCCGATCGACGCTCATCGTCTGCACGTCGATCCCGATATCGGTCATCGGCACGTTCGCGTTGCTTTTCTTTGGCGGCTTCACGTTGAATACGATGACGTTCGGCGGCCTTGCGCTCGGCATAGGCATGATCGTGGACGCGGCCATCGTGGTGCTCGAAAACACGCATCGCCACCTCCACATGGGGAAAGACCGGATGAAAGCCGCCATCGATGGCAGCGAGGAGGTCTGGTCGGCGATTCTCGCATCCACGCTGACGCACATCGCTGTATTCATTCCGCTGCTGTTCCTGACAGGCATCTCGAGCGTGCTGTTCCGCCAACTGTCCTATGTCGTGATCTTCTCGCTCGCGATGTCCTTGTTCGTCGCGGTCACCATTGTGCCCGTGCTCTGCTCGCGCTGGCTGCACACGCCAGACGAGGAAGCGGCTCGTAAAGGACCATTGGGCCGCCTGTACCGCGCGAGCGAGAACCTGCTAGAGCGCGTGGACGAGGGTTATCGCAAGGCGCTGCACGTGGCGCTCGCGCACAGGCCGACGATCATCGGTGGCGCCGTTGCGTCCGTCGTGGCGGCGGTGCTGATTTATCCGCTCCTCTCGACCGAGCTGATGCCTCAGACCGACGAAGGCGAAGTCAACGTGAACGCCGAACTGCCAGTCGGTACTCGTATCGAGCGCACCGAGGCGGTGATGCTGCAGCTCGAGGAGATGGTTCGTCAGTACGTTCCTGAGGCCAGGACCCTCATCACGAATGGCGGCGGCGGCGGATTCGGGTTCGGTGGCGGCACCAACCGGGGCACAATCAACATCCGGCTCGTCCCGCGTGATTCGCGCACGCGCACGAGCGATCAGATTTCCCAGGAACTACGACGTCAGTTGTCAGGACTTCCGGGCGTCATGGTGCGGGCGAACCCGAGTGGTGGCAACTTCCAGCTCAACAGGATGCTCGGAGGCGACGCCGATGCACGGCTCGCGCTCGAGATCCGCGGCGACGACCTGGACGACGCGCGGCGAATTGCCGACGAAGCGCGGGTCATGATGGCCGGTACCCAGGGCATCGCGGACGTGCGGCTGGCGCAGGACGCGGGCCGGCCCGAGATTGCGGTCCGCATAGACCGGCCGAAGGCCGCCACGCTTGGCATGACGCCGCAGTACGTCGCCAGCACGATTCAGACGAATGTGGCGGGCACGCAGGCGGCGCAGTTCCGCGAGCGAGGTAACGAGTACCCGATCATCGTGCGACTGCGAGAGGCCGATCGGGAGGGCGTCGCTGATATCGGGGACGTCCTCGTGAGTACGCCAGCGGGCCAGGTCGTGCCGGCTCGCAACCTGCTCGCTGTCGATCGCGACACCGGGCCAGTGCAGATCGACCGCAAGAACATGGAGCGGATGACGCGCGTCAACGCCGACATCGAGACGAGCCTCAGCGAAGCGGTCGCTGCAGTGCAATCGCGCATCGGTCAGGTGCGCGTGCCGCCCGATTTCTCGGTAGGCTTCGGAGCAGAGGTCGAAGAACAGGCGCGGTCGTTCCGCCAGCTCCAGCTCGTGCTCATTCTCGCGGTGCTGCTGGTCTACGCCGTCATGGCATCCCAGTACGAGTCGCTGCGAGATCCGTTCATCATCATGTTCTCGATTCCGGTCGCGGGCATCGGCGTCGTCTTGAGCCTGTACCTCACAGGAACCGCGTACAACCTGCAGGCGTTCATCGGCGTCATCATGCTGGCGGGCATTGTCGTCAGCAACGCGATTCTTCTCGTGGACTACACCAACACACTGCGCAGGCGCGACGGCCTCCCACTGCGCGAAGCGGTCGAACTGGCAGGGCGACGGCGGCTTCGACCGATTCTCATGACGTCACTGGCCACGATGCTCGGGCTGGTGCCCATGTCCATCGGTCTGGGCGAAGGCGGCGAGCTCCAGGCGCCGCTCGCGCGCGTCGTCATCGGTGGGCTACTGGCGTCGACGATGGTGACGCTCGTGCTCGTGCCGGCCGTTTATACGCTGTTTGAAGAGGGATTCAGGGGCCGCAAGCACGCTCAGAATCAGGTCGCCGAGAGCGTGTAAATTTCCAGGTTCGCAGCTGGCAGTTCGTCGGTACCCGAGGCCTTCGGTCCGTAACCCCTGATTCGGTAGCCGGAGGCCTTCAGGCCTCCGCTAACAGCACGTGGTCACAGTTCACGTCGCAATCGCTCTCGGCAGCAACCTGGGTGACCGCGAGCGCCTGCTGCGTGAAGCGATCACCGCCCTCGAGCCACATCTGCAACAACTCCGCGTATCCACTTTTCGCGAGACCGATCCCGTTGGTGTCGGCGATCAGCCGCGATTTCTGAACGCCGCCGCGACCGGCTACACAACGCTGTCGGCCCGCGACCTTCTCCACGCTCTCCTTGATATCGAACGACAGCTCGGTCGTGAGCGCCCGTACCGGGGGCACCGCGTACCTCGATCTCGACCTGATCCTGTACGGCGACGTCATCATGAATGAACGCGACCTCGTCGTCCCCCACCCTCGTTTTCGTGACCGCAGCTTCGTGCTGGAACCGCTCGCCGAGATTGCGCCTGACTGGAAGGATCCGGTCACAGGGCGAACGGTCCGAGAACTGCTCGCAACGATAGCTGCCAGTCGTTTCGAGACTTGAAGGTGTCGCACGATCCGAACGACATTCGATGAGCAGGTGGGATCGTCGATCGTCGTCGCCTGATGCCGGTCCGTGGGCGCGGACGCTGCGGCCGGGAAAGCCGCCGCATCTCGTGCTCTGACGGCTCCCGCGTCGACTATCAGCTAGCTCAGACGACATCCGTCACACGGCAAGAAGCGCCGCACTGATTCGCACAACCAGAACGCGAGGACGGAAGTCGACGCGAGGAATCGCTGCGGCCGCTTTCCGGCTGCGCACTGCGAGCGGCCTGACGTACGCGCCCACAGCCGGCATCAGGCGACGACGTTTGCAGTTGCCGCGAATTGGCCACGTCACGGCAGCAGAGGAGCATTGCCGCTGTGTCCGGCTGGCCGCCGACCTGCGCGTACGCCGACATGCACCGCCTGAAATCGAACGACGCGATTCGGCGACGCGAGTTCGTTCCCCGCGATCCGTGTCGGATGAATCAGCGTTGACGGTGCTTGCCGCGCTCGCAGGCGTTGGGATTAGGTACTACTCGCGTCGGCTGCGATAGGGCGAGAGCCGGAGTGAGATTTCCGGCGTACAGCGCCGGGAGGCGGTTGGCCGAACGCAGCGGCGATGCTCATCGGTCTGCGGGAATCACCCGCGCGCCACAGGTACGCCGATTGCGTCGCGGACGTTCGCGGAGTGTTGAATCGGTTGATTACTCCAGCCAACGGACCGGCAGGACACTGCCCCGCCGCGGGACGCCACCGGTGCGGCGACCCAGCAGGTCCTCGAGCCCGGCCGCTGCCTGCTCGAAAAACCGCTGGTGCTCACGCGACTCACCGAGGATGACATCGAGCATCTTGCGGTGGCGCGCGTGCGTCATTCGCGCAATTCTGAGCCGCCACCGATCGATGAACGCCCCAAGCTGCCGCGCATCGTCATCGCAGATTGCCCGGACCTGGCTTGCGTCGCCCTTCTCACGCGACTTCGCGACGTCCGGGACCGCAAGCTTCGTCGAAGGCGGAGGCAGCGGGTCCCCGAATTCGGCCAGCGCCGTCTGCAGCCACTGGAGATGGGTTTCCTCGCGGCTGATGACGTACTGATATGCGTTGTTGAAATCGTAGTTCCCGACGTGCCGCGCCCCGGCCTCATGACGTTCGAGCAGCGCCACTCGCTCGGCGGCAAACTCGGTGAGGGTCTGCCGCAGCTCGTCCTGCTTCATGAAGCCTGCTTTTCCTTGCACGTGATACAGACGCGCGTCCAGGGGATCGCATTCAGCCGCGCCGCGGCGATCTCCTCGCCGCAGTCGCGGCAGACGCCGTAGGTGCCCTGCTCGATTCTGTGGAGTGCTTCTTCGATCGCCTGAAAGATCTTGGCGTCGGTCTGTTTGAGTTTCAGTTGGATGTGGACTTCGTTGTTGCCGCTGGCCTGATCGGCCATGTCGCCCTGTCGGCCGGAGTTGCTCTCGACCGTCCACTGCAGTGGTTTGGCGGTGCTGGCGCCGAGCAGTTCGCCACGCTTCTGGAGCAGGGCGGCCCTGTAGGTCTCTACGTCCATGGAACCGGGTTCGATCTAACAGATCTTACACCGTCATTCACCTGCTGCGCGAATGGCCAAATGCGCCTATATCGGCCTATTCGGCGCGAAGCGTCGCAAGCGGCTTGTGCCGCAGCACGTCGATGCTGGCCACCACGCCGATCGCCGCCACCAGAATGGATGTGGCAATGATGCCAATGATGGTGATCGATGGCGTGGCATCCCACGGCAATTCGAGCGCGTAGCGCGCGATCGCCCAGCTCAGCACGATTGCGCCGAGCGCGCCGACGGTTCCGGCGATGGCGCCCAGCACGCCGTATTCGAGCACGAGCATCGTCGCAATCAGCCGGCTGCTCGCGCCAAGCGTCTTCAGGATGGCCGCTTCGTAGACACGGCGGAACTTCGTCATCGACACCGCCCCAACGAGGATCAGGACGCCGCTCAGCAGCACCAGGATGCCGACCACGGTCACGGCGAGCGTGACGTTGTTTACGATGGTCTGAATCGTCTGGAGAATCTCGCGCAGATCGATCGCCGTGACGTTGGGGAACCTCGCCGTCGAGCGCACCCTGCATTCGAGCGCGCGCGTCCGGATCGCGCGGACCCTGCAGCGCCGAGATGTAGGTATGCGGCGCGCCGTCGAACGTGCCCGGCCTGAACACGAACATGAAGCCGCCCGCGCGAAAGTCCTGCCAGTCGACCCGGCGAACGCTCGTCACGCGCGCCGTGATGACCCGGCCGAGCACGTCGAACCGCATCTCGTCGCCCACGCTGAATGCGCGAGCCGAGGCGGAAGTTGCCGTCGCTGTCGCGGTCGGAGAAGCGTTCCTCGATCGACACCTCCGCCTCACCCTGCGGCAGGCGCATCGCTCCACCACGCGCCGTCGATGAGCTCTTCGTTCGGCTTCGAGCTGTGGACGATACGTGACGGTGTACTCGCGCGACAGTCCGCGGCCCCGTGTCTGCTGATAGCTGTCGATGTCCATTTCGCGGCCGCGGACGGCTACGACGCGCGCGCGCAGCGTCGGAATCATCTTGCGGACCGGGTGCGTCACCATTGGCATCGTCGAGAAACGTCGCGAGCTCGTTGCGCTGATCCGGCTGGATGTCGATGAGGAACATGTCGGGCGCGTTGGGTCCGGCCTGGATGGCGAAGTCGCGCAGCAGGTTGGCCTGCAGCGTCCGGACGCCGAGGATGAAGAACGATCCGAGACCGACGGCCAGCAGGATGACGCGGGTCTGATTGCCTGGCCGCGCGATGTGCAGCACCGCCTGACGCAGCGCGAAGTAGCGCGAGTATCGCAGCGGCTGCACCGCGCGGACGAGCGCGGCCCCCGCCAGGTGCAGCACGACGGCGATCGCAACGAACCCGCCGGACAGCATCAGCCCGACCTCAACGGAGCCGGCCTGCCACGAGGCCACCGCGACCAGCGCGGTTGCCACGCCCGCAGTGACGCTCCATTTCGGCCAGTCGAACCGCGACGGCCGCGGGATGTCCTGCCGCAACAGCAGCGACGGCTTGACGTGCCGCACCTCGAGCAACGGCACCAGCGAGAACAGGACCGACACGAGCAGCCCAATCGCGACGCCCTGAAGGACGGCGGACGTCGTCAGCCCGAAATCGACTCTCATCAGCGTCGACGAGGTCGCCTACGAATGCGGGCACCGCAGCGAGGACCGCCGCCGCCAGTGCGACGCCCAGTGTGCTGCCGGCGAGTCCGAGCAACAGCATCTGCGCCATATAAATGGCGAGCATCTGCGTCGAGCTGCTGCCGACGCACTTGAGGATCGCGATGCTGCGGACCTTCTGCTGGACGAACACGCGCGTGACGCTCGACACGCCGATGCCGCCAAGAATCAGGACGACGAGCCCGACGAGACTCAGATAGTTCTCCGCGCGCGTCAGGTTTTCACCCATCTGGTCTTCGGTGCGGCGATACCAGCGAACGTTGACGAACTCGTCGGCAAACGCCTCGTCGCAGATCGACCGCCACCTTCGGAGCGAGCCTCTCGGGCACGCGCAGCAACTGCTGGTACGACACGCGGCTCCCAAACGTCGAGCAGACCTGTCGCACTCGAGATCGGCGCGGTCGATGATTACCCGCGGACCAAGCGTAAAGGCCCCGAGCCGGCGCCCGGGCTCCGCCGTAATCACGCCGCGAATTTCGAACGTCTGCGTTCCGATCTGAATGCCGTCACCCGCGTTCAGCCCAAACTGCGCCAGAAGCTCCGGCCGCACGAGCGCACCGTGATCCGTCAGCTGCCCGTGTGAATATGCCCCGTCGCGCAGTGTCAGCGACCCGTACAGCGGAAACTCCGGCCCGACGGCCTGCAGTTCCACGATCCGCGCCGCAGGATTCGACGGATCCGCCGGTCTCACCATCGTCGGAATCTCGACGCTCTCGGACCGCACCGCGACGCGTCCCGCGCGCTGCTCCGGCGTCGAGTCTGTCGAGCACCGCTTGCGACAACGGACGATTCGAGCGTCACCAGCACGTCGGCCCCGAGCATCGTGCGTGCCTCTCCGGCAAGCGCCACGCGCACGCTCTGAATCACCGACCGCAATGCGACGATGGAGCCGACGCCGACCGCGATGCAGATGAAGAAGAACACGAGGCGTCGCCACGAGGCGCGCACCTCGCGCATCGCCATGCGAAGGACGAATCGTCATCGCAACGCCTCCAGCCGCGCCTCTACGGAGCGGCCATCGCGCAGCGTCAGCCGCGAGTCGGCCAGCGATGCGAGTTCGACGTCATGAGTCACGAGCACCAGCGTCGAGCTTCGCGACGCGGCGCACCGCGAGCAGCAGCTCCATGATGTAGCGTCCGGTTGTCGAATCGAGGTTGCCCGTGGGCTCGTCGGCGAGCACGATGGACGGATCATTCGCCAGAGCACGCGCGATGGCCACCCGCTGCTGCTCGCCGCCTGAGAGCTGCGACGGATAGTGGTGGCCGCGATCCGACAGCCCCACCTCCTCGAGCAGCAGACGCGCGCGATCCGTCCGCATCGCGGCGGCCCGCAATTTCCATCGGCACGAGAATGTTCTCGAAGGCGGTCAGTGAGGGTACGAGGTGGAAGAACTGGAACACGAAGCCGATTTTTTCGCCGCGCAGGCGGGCCAGCGCGTCTTCGCTCAGCTTGGTGATGTCGATGCCGTCGATCAGGATCTCGCCCGTGCTCGGCGCATCGAGGCCCGGCCAGCAGTCCGAGCAGCGTTGACTTGCCGCTGCCCGAGGCCCCGACGACCGCGAGGAAACGCCCCGACGGGATCGTTACATCGAGCGGGTGCAGAATCGTCAGTGGACGGCCGCCGCTTTCGACCGTCTTCGACACGCCGCGGAGCTCGATCATCGATGGAAGACCTTGAGCCAGGCAGAACGGTCGGAGGCCAGAGTCACGACCAAACAGGAAGACATCAGGAAGGTCTTTCCAGCATCGGCTCGAGGGCGCGCCAGATGGTCTGCTCGATGATTTTCGCGCCGGCGGCGTTCGGATGGATGCCGTCGGTGTTGTTCAGTTGCGGAATACCCGCAACGCCCTCGAGAAAGAATGGCACGAAGGTCACGTCATGCTGGTCGGCCAGGTCCCGAAATACCTGGCGGAACTCTGACGTGTACACCGGGCCGTAGTTGGGAGGCGCCTCCATCCCCGTAAGGATCACCGCAATCCGACGCTCTGTCGCGCGCGAGATGATCCGATCGAGGTTCTCCTTCATCTGTGCCACTGGCAGCCCGCGCAGGCCGTCGTTGGCGCCCAGCTCCACCACCAGCACGTCGACATCGCCGTCGAGCGCCCAATCCAGGCGGCGCAGGCCGCCTGCGGACGTGTCGCCGGACACGCCGGCATTTACGACCTCATACGCATACCCTGAGGTATCGAGCCGCGTCTGAATCAGCGATGGAACCGACTGGGCACGTGGCAGTCCCAGCCCCGCCGTGAGGCTATCTCCGAGAAATACGATGCGCGGACGGGACGATTCGGCCGGCGCCGCGGCCTGGGCGACCGAGGGCGTCTCCGCCCGATATGCCGCACTCGCGGGCGGGTCTTCCGGTGGCGCACAGGCAGCTGTGGTGAGCACTAGCGCGACGAGTAGAGAACGGAGGGGCCGGCCCATGATCCGTGTCTCATTGTAGCCCCCCGACCTCCGCAAACCATTGCTCCGCGTAGGTTGCGGCATTCGAGCACCTGCCGCGAAAGTCTCCTCGGCGGCGACCTGTATACCTTGTATACTCCCGTCCGAAGCCTCTCACGTGGCGTCCGGAAACACCCAATCTACGATTGCGCGCGCGGGCGCCGCCCTTCAGCGCGGCCGCGGTTCAGAAGCGGCCCAGATCCTGGCGCCGCTGCTCCGGTCGTCTGCTCTCAGCCGCGAAGACGAAATGGCGGTTCGAAGCGCACTGGCCGAAGCCTGGCTGATGCAGGACGACCTCGCCCAGGCTGCCTCCGCTCTGGGCCGGCCGCCCAGCGGCATCCGTGAGCCGATCAGCGACGCACGTCTGTCCACGCTGTGGCGACTGCACGGCCGCATCACCTACGCCCGCGGCGAGCAGTCGCGTGCCATCGCGTTGCATGCGCGCGCACTCAAGCACGCCGAACTTGCACACGATTCGCGCGCAATTGGTCTCGCGCATTACGAGCTTGCGCATTGCTACAGGCACGTCGGCGAGTCGGGCATCGTGCGCGACCACCTGACAGAGGCCGCATCGGCGCTGCACGCCGCAGGTGACCGCCGCCATCTGGCGCTCGTGCATTCGCTGTCGGGGATCCTGATGGCCCAGTCGGGCCGATACGACGAAGCCGCGTCTGCTCTCCGTCAAGGCGAACGCCTCGCGATGGCTATTCAGGCCGACGATGTGCTCGCCGGGATCGTGCACAACCAGGCCAACGTGGCGTTGATGCAACATCGGTTCGACCAGGCGCTGTCGATGGCCGACCGCAGCGTCACGCTCCACGAATCGCTCGGATCCGGCCATGGGCTCGCCGTCGCGCTCGCGACGCTCGGACAGATCCTCGTGCAGCTCGGCGACTTGGAGCGCGCCGAGAAAACGCTGACGCGTACGCTTGAAGTGCGAAGTCCGGTCCAGTTCCACGAGACGACCGGCGCCGTCTTCGACACCCTCGCGCAGATTCACCTGATGCGCGGCTCGTACGAACGCGCGGGAGAATATCTGCGGCAGGCAAGCGACGCGTACGCCGAGCACGGTAGCACCGCGATTCGCTGGTACGAGTGGTCGCTGCGTGTGCTGGGAGTCAAGCTGGCAATTCGGCGGGGTGATCACGAGAAGGCCATTGCCATCGCCGAAGAGATGGTCGGTACGCCCAACGTACCAGCGTCGGATGCCATCCAGGCCGAGCTCGCCGCCTGCGAGGCTCTTGTAGCGGGCGGCCGGACTCGCGAGGCGGAAACACGGCTCGAAGCGTGCGAAGCGCGGATGGACCCGCGGTCGGCGCCGGCTTCATGGGGCGAGTTCCTGCGCATTCGCGGCACCGTCCACGAACAAAGCAACCGTCCGGCACCGGCCCATCACGACTTTGCGCAGAGCGCCAGCGTCTTCGATCTTCTCGGCGAACGTTACCACGCGGCCCTGAGTCATCTCGCGCTGGGCCGTCTGGCCGTAAAGAGGAGCAATCGCTCGGCCGCCGAACGCTATCTCAATCAGGCCAGCACGACGTTCGGAACGCTCGGCGCCGAGCACGACCTGCGCGAGGTCGAAGCGCTCAGGACATCGTTGAACGAGGCGCCTCGCGACCAGCCCGTCGTCTTCCCCGATCAGGACGACGCGGTGGTCCGGCGGCTGGTCGATGCCGCCATCCTGGCGGATCTCCTGGCACGTGAAACGGCGACGTCACTTCTCGAAACGATCGCGGCGGATGCCGCCGTGGTGTTCACCGCGGTCTCCGGGGGCGAGGTTCGCATCGCTGCCGCTGCGGGGTGTGACAACGACGTGGCCCGGGCGCTGGCGCGCGCCGCACTGCAGGGGAACACCAGGTACGCGGGCAGCATCGTGATGACCGAGCCGCTCGGGCGCGACTATGACGGCCCACGCTCGTGCACGGTCGTGGCAGCCGGCGGGTTCACGGAAAGCGCCGGACGCCGCCTGCGCATGTTCACGGCCGTCGCGCGCCAGGGCTTCGAGCTCTGCGGCGCCCGCGAGCGCCCGCGCCGTGCCGCCGAGCAGATTAACCTACGCCTGCTCGAGCCGCTCCTCCCAGGCTTCATCTGCGCAAGCGCCGCGATGACCCGAGTGGTCGAACAAATCCAGCGCCTGCAGGGCCACGACCTGACAGTGCTCATCACGGGGGAGAGCGGAACGGGGAAGGATCTGGTCGCACGCGCCATCCACGTTGGTTCACGCCGCCGCGGGGCGATGTATCTCCCGTACAACTGCACCACGACGACGCGGGAGCTGGCGGACAGCCAGCTGTTCGGACACCGCCGTGGCAGCTTCACGGGCGCCGTTACCGACCAGCCGGGACTGATTCGCTCTGCAGCCGGCGGAACGCTGTTCTTCGACGAGATTGGCGACCTGCCGCTGGACGTCCAGCCGAAACTGCTTCGATTCCTGGAACAGGGCGAGGTGATGCCGGTCGGGGAAACGCGGCCGCAGGCCGTCGATGTACGAATCCTTGCCGCGACCAACGCGGACCTCGAGCAGCGCGTAGTGGAGGGCAAGTTTCGTGAGGATCTCTACTACCGGCTGAGCGTGATTCGCATTCAGGTTCCGCCGCTGCGCGATCGGCGCGACGAGATACCGCATCTGACCACGTTCTTCCTGCGTGAAGCGTGCGACCGGCTGGGCAGACCCGACGTCCAGCTCGCGCCAGCGACCCTGGATCTCTTCGCCCGATATTGGTGGCCTGGCAACGTGCGACAGCTTCGCAACGAGATTCAGCGTGCAGTCGCCATGAGCGAACCAGGCGGCTCCGTGCTGCCGGATCATCTTTCGCCGGACCTGGCCGCGCCGTCGCCGTCGCGTGAAGGTGCCGCCGGACAGGTGGTGACACCGCCGGCCGGCGCCCGGAATCTGACGGCTGCCGTCGAGCAGGTCGAAAAGGAATTGATTGTGACGACGCTCGGGCGGACCAGGGGCAATATTTCGGAGACCGCGCGCCTTCTGGGACTGACGCGTCGCGGCCTCTATCTCAAGATGCGCCGCCTGCAGCTCGAAGGTGCGGCGGCGGATACAAAGTAATCAGGTATACACCTCCCTGGATACGTCGTATCCACATCGCGGCGCGACGATAGATCTGTCGTTTGACATTACCCACGTTTTTACAACAGTTTACAGATTGCCCACCATTTCAAAGTGACAAGAGCGACATCGGCCCCAGCATTGATGGTGGAACTGGTCAACGTTCCTCATAGGGGGCTCAGGTGATACAAACTCTCGTTAGTTCACAGGGTCGGCATCAGCACCCGGCTCTCAGCCAGAACCGAATTGGCAACCGCCGCAAGCTCCGAGTGCCCGGACGACTGACGTGGCGCGACGCCAGCGGCGCGCTCCGGTTCGTTTCGGTTGTGACGCGTGACGTCAGCGACGTCGACGCGTTTGTCGAGTGCCAGGTCCCAGCGTCGATCCCGCTCTATCGGCTTGTGCACTTCCAGATCGAGCGAAGCGGCCGCGACTGCACGGAATTGCCCGCAGTGCTCCGGCAGGGCAAGGTGCTCTCCGCCGTGTATCGCGTGGGCCCATATCGCACAGCCACCGGGACGCCTCAGGGGTACGCGCTCCGGCTGCTGATCGAACCGGCGCACGCAATGCCCGTGCGGACCCGTCCCGCTCTGGCGTCTGCGAACTAAGCAGCCCGATTCTGGGGGCGGTAACAACGCGCTCGGTTCACGACGCACGCAACGGTGCGCCCGCTCGCGGTTTTCCGTGCGCCAGGTTCCCCGGCAGGCATACACTCTCCTCCTGAACGGCAGCAGCATTGGCGCGTCCCGCTTACCGGGGCGAGATTGGAGGAGAGACCATGCGACGCGGCGCGGCGGCTCTAATCGTTCTCCTTGCCGGCTGCACGACCATTCTCGCGGCGCAGACGGGCTCGAACACCGCGCCGCCCGGGGATGTGAATCCTGAATCGCGAAACCGGCTTCCCCCGCTCAAGCCGGGCATTCAGGGCGTCGAGGCCATACGCCTGCACGCGTCGGGAGTGGACGTGCGGTGGCTCTCCCCTCTTGGACGCCAGCTCACGGAGTTAGCCATCCTCATCTCCGCACGTGAGCACGACCAGCCGTACGAGTGGTCGCTGCACGAGATGGAAGCCCTTGCGGTTGGTCTCGATCCCGCCGTCATCGACATCGTGCGCAACCGGAAGCCGATCACCGGAGTGGCCGACAAGCAGGCCGTCATCATCGAGATCGGTCGGGAGGTATTTGGCAAGCACACACTCAGCGCTCCGACGTACGCTCGTGCGCTCCAGGTTCTCGGCCGCGCAGATCTCGTGGATGTCGTCAGCCTGATGGGCAACTACGCCGCGACCGCCACGCGACTGACGGCCTTCAACCAGCAGATGCCCCCGGGGTGGAAGCAGTCGCTGCCTCTCCCCTTCACACCACCCACTGATATTCATGCCGATTCCAGAAGCCGGCTGCCTTATGTGAAGGCGCAGGCTGGAGCCACTCCAGGGCCGCTGTACAGCCGCGGTCTGGCACCGGAAGGCACAGGTCCGGGACAGATCAATCGCCACGGGTCAGGGATGAAGCTGCTCGAGGCGAGTGTTGGAAAACGCCTGATGGCGCTGGCGGCGCTCGTGACCGCCTACGAGCATCATCAGCACTACGACGTGAGGATGAAGGAGACGGCGGCCCGAAGCGCGGGGTTGGAGCCTTCGGTGATCGATATAGTGCGTCAGCGAGGAGCCCTCGACAGTCTGGCTGAAAAGGATGCTGCGATCGTCCAGTTTGGTCGCGAGCTGTTTGGCCGCCACACGGTCAGTGCCGCGACCTACGCACGCGCATTGAAGGTCTTTGGCGAACGCGACCTCGTTGATCTCGTCGATTTGATGGCGCGAAACGTCGGCGACGTCACGCTCCTCACTGCATTCGATCAGCAGTAGTCGAGCCTAGCCGGTTTTCTTTTTCCAGTAGCGCGCAAGCCCGAGCCACAGGAGCTCGGGCGGCGCCGCGGCCAGATATGAGGCCACCTGCGGCTCGTTCATCTGCCGTCGCAATTCGCGCGTCACGTCCTCGGCGAATCGCCTCCCCTTCTCGTCGTCGGGCCCCGGTTCATCAAGCCGTTTCCGCACGATACCCGACATCGTCTCCAGGTTGTCGATGAGCGCCCGCAGATGCGGGTGGGGGTTATCGACGGGACCAAAATGCGTGAGGAACAACGTCTGCGGCGCCCACCTCTCGATACGCGCCACGCTGCCGTGCCATAGATCGACGTCGATATCGGGCGGGGGCGTTGGGGGCAGTACGTAGCCTCCGTCGACGCACACACCCGCTGTATCGCCCACAAACGCCACTCCGCTCGAACGATCGAAGTAGGACACGTGATGGCTCGCGTGGCCCGGGGTGTATGCGACCTCGAACGTCCGTCCACCTGCGTCGACCTGCTCGCCGCCCGTGAGCACGATCAGGTGATCGTGAGGCACCGCCTCAATCACTCCCCAGAGGCGATCCATTTGATCGCCGTACAACCGCGATGCGCTCGCAACCAGCTTGCCTGGATCAAGAACGTGCGGCGCACCTTTCTCGTGCACGAGCACCTTGATGTGCGGATGACGGCGAACGATTGTGCCGGTCGCGCCGGCGTGATCGAGGTGAATGTGCGTCAGCAGCAGATGCGTAACGTCGTCGAAGCGCAGACCGCGTGACTCGAGCCCGAGCTCGAGCGTATCGAGACACGTGCTCGGCCCCGGATCGATGAGCGCAACCGAGCCCGCGCCTCGAATGACTGCGGTCGCAATCGCGTGCGGCCGATCGAGAAAATTCAAATCGATCCACGACACGCCGCCCGCCAGCACGTTCATCTCAGTCCCAACCACAATGCCCCTGTCCGCAGATGAGAGATGTCCACGGATTATACTGGGGACCGATCCCGTGATCGTCATGGATACCTCGGCTCTGCTCGCGGCGGTCGCGCGCCTGGTGTCGGAAGGAACCGGGCTTGCCGATCTCGTTCCGCGGCTCGCAGTGTTGTTGCGCGACGTGGCGCCGTTCGAGCGGCTTCACGTGCTGCGTCTCGATCGAGCCGAGTCGGTCATTCTGTACGTGGCGCGGCCGACGGGCGAGCTCGAAGTGACGGGACACCGCATCGCGGATGCTGGATCGGTGGCCGCTCCCGAGCTCGATGCCGACGCGCGCTCACGGATCATCTGCACGGTCGGTCGCGGTTCGAGCGTCCACGGAGCGCTCTGGTTCACGTCGAGTGCGGCCGATGCCTTTAGCGCCGCCGACGAAGCGGTGATGGACAGCGTCGCCGACCTGTTGACGCTGGCCCTCCAGCACGACGCACTGCTCAGCACCGAAGCCGTACGCCGCGAGCGCATCGACGCGCTCGACCGTCTGCTCCACACGATGGCAGGCGCGCTGGACATCCGCCACATCTTTGCCGAGGTTTCCGAAGTGATCCGCGGCGGATTGCCGCATGACATCCTCGTGCTGACCTCGTGGGCAGAGGACGGCCGGTCGCTGCATGTCTACGCGATGACGGGCGCCAAGGTGGACGACCCTGAATTCTGGGCACCCATGACCGTAATCGGCGACGCACGGGCGCTTCTGCACCGCGATCCGTACGTCATCCATGACGCCGAATCCCAGATCGAGATGGAGACCGCCCGCGGCCGGATTTTCCGCCGACTCGGCGCACGGTCTGCCCTGCGGGTGCCGATGGCGCTCGACACGGGAGTATTCGGATCGTTGTTCTTCCTGGCGCGCGATACGGAACGGTTCAACGAGGGCGATATCGATTTCGCGCGTCGCGTCGCCGATCTGCTCGCGCTCGCGCTCTCGCATCAGCGGCTGGCCGAGGCCGCACGGCGCGACGCCGCCGCGCGCGAGACCGCGGCTCAGCTCGAAGCGCAAGTCGCAACGCTGACGCGTGAGCTCGAGGCGCGCACCGGACAGCGGCGCGTCGTGGGCCATTCCCAGCAGTGGAGAGACGTGCTGGCGCAGGCCGCGCGGGTAGCTCAAACAGAAACGACAGTGCTCCTCACGGGCGAATCGGGCACGGGCAAGGAAGTCGTGGCGCGATTCATCCATCAGGGGTCGCGGCGGAAGAACGGGCCGTTCGTTGCCATCAACTGCGCGGCGCTGCCCGATCAACTGCTCGAATCTGAGCTCTTCGGCTACGAGCGCGGGGCCTTCACCGGTGCTGTCGCTTCGAAACCAGGGCGCATCGAGCAGGCCAATGGCGGGGTGCTGTTTCTCGACGAAGTCGGCGAGATGGCGCCGACCGTACAGGCGAAGTTGCTTCGCGTCCTCGAAGAGCGCGAATTCATGCGGCTCGGCAGCACGCGCAGCAGTCGCGCGGACATCCGCGTGGTGGCGGCCACGAACCGCGATCTCCAGGCAGCGATGCGGCGCGGCGCCTTTCGCGAGGACCTCTATTACCGTCTCAGCGTGTTCGAGATCGCCCTGCCGCCGCTGCGCGACCGGCTCGACGACATTCTCGAGCTCGCCGACGCGTTTCTGGCGGAAATCGGCGGAGCGGTGGGCAAGCCGCCAGCCGGAATCGCACGCGAAGCAAAGGACCAGCTCCTTACCTACCCGTGGCCCGGCAATGTTCGCGAACTGCGCAACGCCATCGAGCGAGCGGTCATCCTGGCGGACGGCGGATACATCAAGACCGAACATCTGCCGCTCAGCGTGCCGCGCGAGTCAGCCGCCGCGTCAGGCGAAGACGCCAGCAATGCTGCGCTTCCCCCGGGCGGCGTCAATCTCGAGGATCTGGAGCGTTCGCTCGTGACCAAGGCGCTGCTGCAGGCCCGATACAACAAGACGCGTGCGGCCAAGCTGCTGGGGCTGACGCGCGCGCAGCTGTACTCGCGCATAGAAAAGTACGGGCTCGCCGAAACCACCAACGGGCCCGGATTGATCTCGCGCAAATCGTGATCCCGGTTCCTCTTCGCCGCGCGGTGTTGCGGATTGCGGCGATCGTGCTGTTCGTGACGCTCGCCGGCGCTACCTACCAGGGCGCCGCAACCGCGATCGAGCGGCGCCAGTTTCCACATCCTGGACGGATGATCGACATCGGTGATCGTCAGCTCCACATCTACTGCACCGGCAACGGTTCGCCGACCGTAGTCCTCGAGGCACCCGCCGCCGGCATGTCGTCCGCATGGGGCTGGGTGCAACCGGCCATAGCGGAGACGACGCGCGTCTGCAGCTACGACAGGGCTGGACTTGGATGGAGCGAGGCCGGCGATCGGCCCTACGATCCTTCCGCAGTGCCGGACCAGCTGCACATACTTCTCAGTCGAGCGGGAGAACGCGGGCCATATGTGCTCGTCGGCCACGGATTGGGCGCCGTCTTCGCGAAGCTCTTCGCGGGTCGATTTCCTGCTGATGTCCGCGCGCTGATTCTCGTCGACCCTGCGGCCACTGGAAGCGCGGCGGCGGCAACGATGCGCCTCGTCAACGCGTCTCCCTGGCTGGCGCGCGCCGGTGTCCTGCGGGTCACCCGTGTGCTCTCCGGCACGGTGGTCGGCCTCCCCGAGTCGTCGGCGGGGCCGATGAAGTCGTTTTTGAATCGTCCAGATCACCTCACCCGCGCGGCGAATGAGATGGCGCGGTGGAACGACACCGTCAACCTTGCGGACATGGCTCCGCTGTCACCCAGCTTGCCCGTTGTCCCGGTCAACCTGAACGGAACAGACCCCGTCACATTTTTGACTGACTGGTCCCGAGCCGCCGAAGTGACCGCCGCCATCACCGCCGAGGTTAGTCCAGTTGCCTCAGCAAGGTAGGGAACCGGATGCTTGAACAGTTACTGAAGCGCGCGAACCTGATCACTCGCCTTCGCGGCGCCTGGCGTCACGATGCCGACGAAGCGCTGAAACCCGTCCGCAAGGAGCTGCGCCGGTTGACACGCGAAGTCGAGGAGCTGCGCACTCTGCTGCAGGACACATCGGTTCGTGCGGCGCGCGGCGACCACAACGCAGCGCAGCTGCGGATGATCGCCGAACTGAACGAGCAGCAGCAGCGGGAATTGGCTGCCCTTCCAGCTGTCCTCGACACCCAGCAGCTGACCACTAACGTTCGAAGCGCCATTGCCACCGAGACGATGCGCGCGGATCCTTTTCATCACATCGTGGTTGAACAGCTGCTACCCCCGCGTGTGTACGATCTGCTGCTTCAGGCGCTTCCGCCGAGCGTGTTCTTTTCCGAGCACGACGCCGTCAAGCAGGACCTGCCGCTCCCGCTGACGTTTGGCCCTTCGCTCGCCACGGCCGTGTGGAATTTCGTGGACGACGTGCTTGCCCGGCAGATGATTCAACCGGCGGTGCTCGACAAGTTCCACGAACCGCTTCAGCAGCACTACGAAACCATATTCGGCGCCGAATTCGTCGAGCGCGCCAATCAGATGCCGCATCTGCCGTCTGGCGGCCGCCTGATGCTCCGTCGCCCCGGTTATCACCTCGAGCCGCATCGCGATCCGAAACGGTCGCTCCTGACCTGTCTCCTGTATCTCGCACGCCCGGGTGACAGCGATGCCCACGGCACTCAGCTCTTTCGCGTCGCCGATGACGACGACGCGCCGTTCAAACAGACCTACTACCCCAGAGACCACGGCCATCCGTGCGAGCTCGCCGGCATGGTTCCCTTCCGCCCGAATACGATGCTGGTGTTTTTGAACTCGCGCGGCGCACACGGCGCGACGATTCCGGCCGACGCCCCTCGCGAAACGGAACGGTATACGTATCAGTTCTATGTGGCGCCTGAGAATGCGGCGCTCGGCGCGCTCATCCGTGAGCTGCCGGCCGAACGCCGCACCATGTGGCAGAACCGGAACCGGACGGGGAATTAGGTTTTCACTCGAATCGTCAGCGGAGCCGTCAGACGCGTAGTGACGCTCGCGCCAGGGCCCACCCGTACCTCTTCGCCGCGGGTGGCGAGGACCGCGCCTGTGCCCGCCGCACCGCCAATCGCCGCTCCCTTGGCCGCGCCGTCACCGCCTCCGAGAATCGCACCGATCGCCGCACCTGCACCGGCGCCAACCGCGATCTTCGTGGCATCCTCGCCTTTTGTCGCCTCGGCCTGGTGCGAGAGCAGCGCTGTTGCGATGTCGTACCGCTCGCCGCCGTGGTTCAGCGTGTCGAAACGATACGCCACGCGCGCGCGTCCCTTGACGCGCCCTGAGCGTTCGGCCGCCGTCACGACGCCAGCTAACTCAGTTCCGGCCAGCAGCACCGTCGTCCCGTTGACGACCACGGCCTCGCGCAGCTCGGCCCGAACGGCATCCTCCACGCGACTCGTGTCTGAAGCAACCGCCGACCGAAGCCGCAGCGGCAGCGAGGTACCTTCCGGCAAGGTAATCTCACGGAAGTGCGGCGCAGACGGCTTCACGGCCGCCGGTGTTTCGGTTGTGGCGCTTTCTTCGGTTGCCGTCGTTTCGGCGCCGTTCGGTCCACCGCATCCCACGACGACGATGCTGGCAAGAGCCAGCAGGCTAGCCCGCTTTGTCACGTCGCCTCCTTCGAGCAGGTCAGATCGAGCTCATGCGTATGGCGTTGAGACACAAAAACCGGTGCGCGTGCACCCAAATTGTGCGTAAACCGCACTAGCACCGGCCGCGACCACCAGCCACTGCCAGAACCTTGCCGACGTGGTACCGTTGGGGGGCATGCAGCGGCGTTTTTACGTCTTTTTCCTGTTTTTCGCGCTGTTTCAATGCGTTGATGTACGGCCCGCGGCGGCCCAGCGGCTCTCCGACACCGTCGTTCCCGACCACTACACGCTGTGGTTTGCTCCCGACCTGGACACGGCGACGTTTCGCGGACGGGAGACAATCCGCGTGCAGGTCAAGGCGGCCACTCGAACGATCGTGTTGCACGCCGTCGAGCTCGATTTCGGCGACGTGACGATTACCGCGGCCAACCGCACACAGCGGGCGATGGTCATGCTCGACGCAAGCACGGAAACGGCGACGCTTACCGTACCGCAAGAGATTCCCGCGGGCGAGGCCACGCTGCAAATCACCTATACCGGCATTCTCAACGACAAGCTGCGCGGCTTTTATCTGAGCCGCGCGAACGGCCGGAAGTACGCGGTCACGCAGATGGAGGCGACCGACGCGCGACGCGCATTCCCGTCGTTCGACGAGCCGCGATTCAAGGCGACGTTCGACGTCTCGCTCATGGTTGACGCCGCGGATACGGCCATTTCAAACGGCGCCGTGCTCTCCGACGAACCCGGACCCGAAACCGGCAAGCACACGCTGAAGTTCGCGACGACGCCGAAGATGTCGACGTATCTGGTGGCCATGATTGTGGGCGACTTTGTCTGCCGGACTGGCGCATCGGACGGTACACCGATTCGCGTCTGCTCGACCGCTGACAAGCTCGGGCTCACCGCGTTCGCGCTCGAAGCTGCCGAACAGCAGCTTGCGTTCTTCAATGAGTACTTCGGCATTCGATACGCGTTCGGCAAGCTCGATCTGATCGCGGTGCCCGATTTCGCCGCCGGTGCCATGGAGAACAGCGGCGCCATTACGTTCCGCGAGCGGCTCCTGCTCGTCGATCCCGAACGAGCGTCGTTGGGAACGCGGAAGCAGGTTGCGGCCATCATCTCGCACGAAATAGCGCATCAGTGGTTCGGCAATCTCGTCACGATGAAATGGTGGGACGACATCTGGCTCAACGAAGGATTTGCCACGTGGCTGGCCAACAAGCCGCTGGCACGTTGGCGTCCCGAATGGAAAGTCGAGCTGGACGACGCGGCTGACACGCAAGGCGCGCTCGGCATCGACGCTCTCCGGACCACGCGGCCGATTCGCATCCGAGTCGAAACACCCGATGAGATCAACGAGGTGTTCGACGGAATTGCGTATGAAAAGACTGCGGGCGTGCTGCGGATGCTCGAGGCATTTGTCGGCGCCGACGCGTTTCGGAAAGGGATTGCGTCGTACTTGAAAGCGTATGCGTACTCGAACGCCACGGGGGAAGATTTCTGGCGCGAGATGACGCGCGTAACCGGTCGGCCGATCGACCGAATCATGCAAGGCTACGTCGAACAAGCCGGTGCGCCGGTTGTGGCCATGCAGGACCGCTGCGTCGGGACACAGAGCGACACAACGCTCCAGCAGCAGCGATTCGTCGGCATCCCTGGTGTCACCGTCCCCTCCGACCAACAGTGGACGATTCCCGTCTGTCTACGGGCCGTAGACAACCCGGCGCCTCACTGTGAAGTGCTGGACCAGCGGCGCGAGACCCTCAGATCGCCCGGTTGCGGCGCCCTCATCGCCAATGCCGATGCGCGCGGGTATTACTTCACCGAGTACACGCCGGACGCCGTTCGCCGCGTGGCACGCGCTACGTCGAGTCTCAAGCCAGCGGAACGGATCTCCCTGCTCGGCGATGAATGGTGGATGGTGCGGGCGGGACGACACGACATCGGCGTATATCTCGACCTGGCCGCGGCGCATGCCAATGACGACACCGCAGCCGTCGTCGACACATTCGTGTCACGACTGACGCAGACCGGCGAGGATATCGTGCCTGCCTCTTTGCGCCAGGACTATCAGCAATGGATCCGACGGCGCTTCGGTCCGGTGCTCAACGCGCTCGGATTGCCAGGCAATGCCGCCGACGATGACGAGCGACACAGCCGGCGCGCGGAGTTGCTGACGCTCGTAGGGGCAACAGGTGGCGACGTAGATGTCCAGCGGCGTGCGCGTGAGCTGGCAATGCGGTACATCTCAAATCCGTCGTCGCTTCCGGGGACCGTCGTGCCCGCCGTGCTCAGAGTTGCAGCCCTCGGTGGGGACGCGGTGCTGTACGACCGGTACCTCGAGCGCGTTCGAGCGCTCAGCGCCCAACCGGAGGAGTACTACAGGTTCTTTGGCGCACTCCCGTGGTTCCAGGACCCGGCGCTCGTGCAGCGCACGCTGACGTTTGCGATGTCCGAGGAAGTGCGGACGCAGGATACGGGACAGCTCATTTCGGGCCTCCTCACGCGACCGGCATCACGCAGGACCGCGTGGAGCTTCGTCAAGGCCCAATGGCCAACGCTGACCGGGAAACTGGGCACATTTCAGGGAATTCCGGGCATCGTCGGCGCGCTCGGGAGCTTCTGCTCGACCACCGACGCTGCCGATGTTAGAGAGTTTTTCGCCAGGAACCCGGTTCCATCCTCGCAACGCTCGCTGCAGCAGGCTCTCGAGCGCATAGAGGCGTGCGCGGCGCTCGTAGCGCGCCAGTCGCCCGTCGTAACCACGTGGCTCCGTTCGTCCGCGCGTGACCCGTAATTTGGGTTGACCCGAGCCGTCGCCCGCCACAATACTCTCGTCACCCCCCTTTAACCCCTGGGTTCCTTGAATTGAGCATGAGAGCTGTCGTTCTCGGCTTCTGGGTTCTCGCTTCTCCGTTCGTGTTCAGGTTCGAGGGGCTATGCGCCGGCGGCTGGGAGCGGCCACCAGGCCGAACGCCGAACGGGACCTACTGAACCCGAACCTGAGAACCGAAACGTGAACACGAACCGAGAAGGATAGAACCAGGAAGTGTGAACGGCTCGATCTCGTACTCAACACACATGAATCGGGTATAGGAGGCGACGTGCGTAGTGGGCTCTGGCGTGTAGGGACAGGACTTGTACTGGCGTTGGCAGTTGGCAGGCTGTGATTCGAAGAGCTCCAGCCCCACGCCCAACCTCACCAACTGTCGCGCGCCCGCTCCTGCGCCGACGCCACCCCGGCTCCGGCTCCTCCGCCGCCGGCGCCGGAACCGCCGCCACCTCCACCACCGCCACCGGAACCTCCGCGACTGTCATCTTTGTCGCTGTCCGAGACTTCAGTGCCAGGGCAGGCGTCCCCTACGGGAACTGTGACGCTCACCAGCGCGGCGCCGACCGGCGGCGCGCTGGTCCGACTCGAGAGCAGCAACGTTGACGCGGCCAGGGTGCCTGCATCGGTAACGGTGGCGGCTGGCGCAACGACCGCCACATTCACGATCACCACGCCGACTGTTTCGAGCCGCGTAAACGTGACAATTACGGCCAGCTATGCCGGCGTGGAGCGCACCGCCACGCTGACGGTCACGCTCCCGGCGCTGCGCGCATCATTTACGGTGACGTCGCCCACCCGCGGTGCGGATGTATGCGTGCTGATCGAGGGTGGAACCGAGCTCGATTGCCGCCTCGACGGTCGTCGGATCGAGCGGCGCCATCGTTCGATGGTCGTGGGTGCTCACGGCCGTGGAACGGCTCATCACGCAGAAGTCAGACGGAGTCTTTGCCGAGATCGACGTTCAATGCCGTCTGGTTTCCGGCGGGGAATCCAACACCGACGACGAGGGTCGCAGATGGCTCCCCATGACGATCTCACTGGAGGTCATGGATCGCGACGGTACACAAAGCCCCTCGACCACGAAGACGGTCAGACTGTATACGAACGGGAACTGTGGTTTTAGTGCGCCATAGCGCTGCTTGTTGTTCGCGCCAGACGCCCTGACAGGCCGGAAGACATGTAGCGAGTCAGGCTTTATAAGCCTGACAAGGCGTCCGCCCCGCCGGAGGCGGGGCAAAACCAACACTGGCTAGCGAGGCGGAGCCACATCCCACACGCTTGATGACCCGAGGCGGAGCCTCGTTAGTTGTTCCGCGCCACCCGACGACGACGCACCTTGAAGTAGGCGTAGAAGATTACGGCTGCGCCGATTGTGATCCACATCATCGTGACACCCTCCTATGGCGAACGCGCCGGCTCCGCCAGCGCAACGCTCATGCCGTCAGAGGGTTCCTGGGGCGTACTTTGGCCCGTAACGCGTTGATTTCACTGACCCCTATGCCGGTGTGAGTGCCCGTTTCGCGCGTGCAATCATGTGCGCCGCGCGCGGCGTGGTCATTCGCTTTCGAGAGCAATCGTTACGAAAGTGTTAGCAATCACATAGGGTGTCTAAAGGATGCCTGGGGTGCCTGGGGTGCCTAGAGTGCCTCTGGTTCAAGTAGTAGAGGCACCTTAGGCACTTTAGTTCACCGCCAAGTCGTTCGACGGGATCGTCAAAAGATGACGAGGAGGATTGCAGTGGTCAGCAGAAAGCCGACCGCGAACGCTGCCCAACGCTCCGCTGATCCATGCGTCCCCACGGCACCGGCAGTCTCTGCCAACCACCGGCTAACGTCAAGCACAGCAGGACGACCGAAGTCGCACTGCGCGTTCAAGGATCGGCGGTTCGTGCTGACCAGTCCGAACGCCACCGCTCTGACTAACCTTGTGGGGAAGGACGAAAAGATCTACGAGATCCTGGACGACTCCGACGACATCGATGCGATTGTGCAGGCTAGTCACAAGGCATTTGTGACTTGAACTTTGTGACTTGCGCCCTGTGACTTGAGATGGATGGTTATAATGCCCGGGCTTCCACGAGATTGGGCTCATGCTGAAGGCGACCGCCGACAAGGCTCTCCCGACCACGATCACCGGATCGTTACCGCGACCCAGTTGGTACACCGAGAACCTCGGCACGCGGTCGTTTCTCGACGCGATGGTCACGTCTCGCTACCGCGAGCAGTACGTGGACGCGCTCTCGGTATACCTGCGAGACCAGGAGCTGGCCGGCCTCGACATCGTCACCGACGGCGACTGCCGTTTCGATCAGGACGTTGGCGGTCAGAGCTGGACGGGCTATCCGCCCCACCACATGGACGGATTCGACAGGCTCCAGCCGAAGCTGGCGGCGGTTGGCGCGGGCGGCATTGCGTTTCCGCGCGGTCACATCCTCCACGACTATCTCGAGGCGCGGGTGATGCCGAAGATCGTCGGTCCCGTCGGCCGCGGGGAGCTGCAGTACGCGGAAATCTGGAAAGCGGCGCAGCGCCTCACGCCGAAGCCGGTGAAGTTCGGCACCGTCACACCCGAGCTCGTGGCGTTTGCCGTGCAGGATGAGCACTACAAAGACCTGCCCTCACGCATCATGGCGATCAGCGACGCGTTCAACCAGGAGCTGCACGACGTCGCCGATGCCGGCTGCCCCGTCATCCAGATGGAGGAACCGCAGATCCATCTGCTTGCGGCGCGTGGTTTCGTTGACGATGTCATCAACCCGGCGTTCATGGTGAAGGTGTTCAACAACACCGTAAAAGGCCTGCGCGCGAAGACAGAAGTGTGGTGTCACACCTGCTGGGGCAATCCCTCGCAACAGCGGATGTTCAGGACGATTCAGTCCTACAAGCCGGCGCTCGAGCTGCTCAACCAGGTGGATGCGGACGTCATCACCTTCGAGATGAAGAGTTCCAACCTCGCCGACATCGAAGACGTCGGGCGATCCGTCACCACCAAGAAGGTTGCGATAGGCGCGATTGATCACCACACGCTGCAGGTGGAATCGCCCGAGGAAGTGGCGGAGGTGGTCAGGACGGCGCTGCGGCACATTCCCGCCGAGCGCCTCATTGTGTCGTCGGACTGCGGCATGGGACGCGAAGGCATGGGCCGACGCCATGCGTTCTACAAGATGGTGGCGCTCGTGCAGGGAACCAACATCGTCCGGCGCGAGCTCGGGCTGCCAGTGGCGGAATCGCTCGGCGCCGACCCCCGCTTCTCGTTGCTCAGAACGAAGTAGCCGCGGCCCATCAGCTCACAAGCAGGGCGTTTTTGTGCTTCGGGTGTCGCGGCGCTCATAGTCGCCCGTCCGTGCAAAAAGCGACCGCGCTGTAAGAGGACGCCACAGCGTGTCGGTGGCGTCCCCAATCAGAATGGCATTCCCGATCCCCGATCCCCGATCCCCGATCCCGGTACGTCGACCCCATCAGAATGGCCAGGGGAATCGGTTGGTCTGCCGATTGTTTCCGTAACGATCGCCGTCGGCGTATCCGGCCTCGTATCCGGACCTGAACCCCTCGCGATACACATTCGCGTATGCGGCTCGTGAACCATACGAGTCGTCATAGTTCCGATCGGCCGATCGGTACCACCTGTGACGCGTCGGATCGAACTCGCGGCGGTCGCGTCCGTCCTCGAGCCCTTTCTCGTAGCCGTCGGCGTATCCGTTATCGAACGCGAAATCGATCGCGCGCCGGTTGCCGTATCGATCCGGGTACGATCGCTGCACGACGCGGCCGTCTCTCGAAACGGTGCGATTTCTTCCGGCGTAGGCACCATCCCATCCGCGCTGGCGGCACCATTCCCAACCAAACACCGGATGACCAGCACCGCTGCGGCAGAATGCGGGCCCGCCTCCTTTGGCGGCTCTGGCACCGTTGCCCCGGCCCTGGGCGGCTGCGTCGAACGGCTGGACCATCAGCAGAAGTGCGGGTATCAACCACAACGCGCGTGATGCGGTCATCGAATCCTCCATGAGCATGTCGGTGCTCACTGAGTCACGACTCCATGCGGCGTGCCGCCTCACGATCGGCCAAATATCCGCCCATTTCCGCAGGAACGGTCTCCCACTGTCCTCACGGTCGGACGCCATAAAGAGCCTGTGTTGACCGAGGGAGGACAGTGCACGACGCGGGCGATGACAAATTCGTTTGGCTGGCGCCCGCGCTCGGGAAATGCATCCGAATCGGGTGCTCACGTCATACAATGCCCGCACTTGCGAGTTCCGGTCTCATGAAGAGGAGATGCGTGTGGCAACGATGAATTGGACTCGGCGGTCGTTTCTTGGAACGCTCAGCGCGGGCGTCGTGGCGAGCGAATTTGGATCTCTGACCACGCTGGCGCAGGGACAGGGTCCGGCGCCGAATCCTGCGCGCGACGCCGCGAACGTGGAGCGGGATGTACTGTTCGGCAAGGGAGGAGACGTCGAGCTCCACTGCGACATCTACAAGCCTCCTGCGGGCGCCTCGAAACGGATGGCGATCCTGCATTACCACGGCGGCGGCTTTGCGGGCGGGAACAAGAACAATCTCGCGGCGCGATTGCAGTCGCTCTCGGCACTCGGCTACGTGAACATCGCCGCACAGTACCGTCTGGCCGGCGTGGCAAAATGGCCGGCGCAGATCGAAGATGTGAAGGCGGCGATCCGATGGACGCGCGCGAATGCGTCGCGGCTTGGCATCGATCCAGCGCGAATCGGCGTTGCCGGCTATTCCGCGGGCGGACATCTGGCGCTCTTCGCCGCGGGCACACAGAACCAGCCGCAGTATGAAGGCAGCGGCGGCAACACGGGTGCGGGCACGCAGGTGGCTTCCTGTATGGCGTACTACGCGGTGACCGGTCCGGCATGGGAAGGATTCCGTAAGCAGTTTCCGATGCCGGAAGGGAGCAGCGAGGAACAGTGGAAACAGGCCGAGCCGGGAACGTATATCAAAGCGTTCCCGCCGACGGTGCTGTATCACGGTCTCGCGGACACCACCGTTCGTCCCGAAAGCAGCGAGGAGTTCCTGAAGCTGCTGCGCGGCGCGAACATCGCCTCCGAGCTCCACGAATTCGCCGGCGTGCCTCACGAGTTCGTCGGCATTCCGGAGTTCGCGGAGTCAACAGCGCGGTTGAATGACTTCTTCCTCGAACGCCACGTGATCAACCCGCGGACGTATCCGCCATTCGGTGCAGGACGTGGGGGCGGGCGCGGCGGAGAAGGACGCGGTCAATAAGATTTCTCGCGCACCACATCGGTCGCGTCTTTGTCGCTCCGCAACCCCAGGAACGCTGCGTGTCGTAAATGCCCTTCGGCGGTGAATTCGACGAATCGAATCTGCGCCAGCAGTTTCGGTTTGACCCACTGCATTTCGTCCATCTCGTCGGCCGTGATCCCCGCGCCCCAATGGGACGTCTTGGTGTTGGGGAGGTCGACGAATGGACATCTTGCGGTGTGCAGCGGCTTCAGTGCGTCAGATACTTCCCTGCGCACATGCGGTGTAAAGCCCGCGCGAACCTTGCCGGCATACCGGAGCTGCTTGCCCTCGTGATATCCGACAATGAGTGCATCGACGCCGTGATTGCCGGGGCGGTACCCGCCGATGACAAACTCCTGCTGCTTGTCGAGTTTCAGCTTGACCCACGCGCCGCTCCGCTGTCCCGCGTCGTAACGCGAATCCCGCCGCTTTGCGATCACGCCTTCCAGGCCAAGGCGCTGGACGGCCGTGATGACCTGCTGTGCCGTGCCAGGCAGCTCCTGCGAAATGCGCAATCCGGATCCCTTCACGACACGTTCGAGCTCGGCACGTCGCTGTTCGAGCCGCAAGCGTGTCGAATCGACGCCGTTCAAGTGCAGCACGTCGAACGCGTAGTACACGATCGAGTGCCTCGGATGGGCAGCGCGGTGCTGAAGCGCCTGAAAGGATGGATGTCCTTCCGCATCGATAGCCACGATCTCGCCATCTAGCACGACCGAGTCGCCGTTGATCCGCTTCGCCGCCGTATCGACACCCGGATACGCGCCGGAGAGGTTCTTGTCATTGCGCGAGCGGATCTGAACGTCGTTGCCGCTCTTGAGAATCAGCGCGCGATACCCGTCGAGCTTGACCTCGTACATCCATTCCGGGCCCTCGGGTAGTGTCTGCACGAGCGTCGCAGTCATGGGCTTGACGAACCGTGGAAACGCGCGATTCCACTCCTCGAATGTTTCGTTCGAGATTTTCCCTTCCACGAGGAGCTGTGCGAATTTACGTCGCTGAGCCTGACTCTTGAACGGCATTTCAGCGACAGAGTACCGCGTTGTGAGGCACCCCTGTCACCCTCCGGCGACGTCACCTCTCGTCCCCAATGGCCTGATCCATCCGCGCATAGAAAAACGTGGGAGAATTCAGCCTCGTGCGTTGGTGCGGTCTTTGCCCCAACGCGCGCGGCGCAGCGACGCGCCCGACCTCCGAAGTTTTTATGCGCTTCTGCTTCGTCGCCCTGTTGGTGATGGCTGCGGCGGCAGCGCCCGCAGCCGCGCAGGACCAGACAGGGGCACCTCCCGAGGCCCCCAGCCCCCGTCCCACGCCCGACTTTCTCTTCGGCCGGCCGTTCGGCTTTCTGGCAGTCCGCGCGAGCTGGACCCGGGTTCGCGCCAGTGGTGACTGGTACGATTTCGTCACCGATCAGCTCACGCTGCAGCGTAGCGATTTCAACGCTCCGGGATTTGCTGCGGACGTCGGCATCACGATCACCGATCGCATCGAGGCCGTAGTTGGCGTAGACATCAGCCGCGCCTCCGCCTCGTCTGAGTACCGGCACTTCGTCGACAACAACCGCCAGCCGATCAATCAGACGACGCGCCTGAATCAGGTGAACGTGACGGGCAGCATGAAGTGGGCCCTGCACGCGCGCGGCCGTCGCGTCAGCACCCTCGCCTGGATCCCGCGCGGCCTGATTCCTTACGTAGGTGGCGGCGCCGGCTTGCTGCGATTCGACCTGTCGCAGGACGGCGATTTCATCGACGCGCTCGATCCGCGACGCGCGATCTTCACGGACGTGTTCGAATCGCACGGGTGGACCCCGACCGCGCACTTGTTCGGCGGCCTCGATCTTCGTGCCGCGCGGTGGTTGTTTGTCACTTTCGACGCACGATACCGGTGGGCCTCAGGCGATCTGTCCCAACAATGGGTGAACTTCGATCCGGTCGATCTCTCAGGACTTCGGTTGTCGACCGGCGTCAGCGTGCCGTTTGTAAAAGTGCCGTTTTGAGGAGCCAGCCATGAAGAGCGTTCTCGCCGTCACCATGGGGGTTCTCGTGGTCGCCACAGCAGCATATGCACAAGAGCGCGAGCCTCAGCGCGACGGTGTGCACCCCGACGCCGTGGATTCTCACTGGTCACCCTGGATTGGCTGCTGGCAGCCGGTCGAGGCCAATGCGTCAGACACGCGAGTGTGCGCGTCAAGAGCCGGCGAACACGCCGTCACCTTCGCCACGATCGTGGGCGGGCAGACGGTGTTGGAGGAGACGCTCGTCGCGGACGGCATGGAGCATCAGGTCACCGATGCGGAGTGCCGTGGGACACAGCGTGCCGAATGGTCGCTCGACGGCCGGAGGCTGTTCGCGAAGGCTGATTTGACGTGCGCCGATCAGAAATCGCGACGCATATCCGGCCTTGCATTGATTGCGACCGACGGCACATGGCTCGACGTGCAATCGTCGTGGGTCGATGCACGTGAGAGCCTGCGCGTACGGCGTTACCGCCGCATCGCGGACAGTGTCGCGTCGTTGTTCGTGTCCGCAGGCAGATCATTCACATTCGACGCGGTCAAGGAGGCCAGCAGCAGAGTGTCACCGCAAGCACTGGAAGCCGCACTGGCTGAGACGAATGCGCAGTTCGACCTGAACAGCCGCAATGTCATCAGCCTGGCGGACGCTGGAGTAACGGCACGGATCATCGACGTGATGATTGCGCTCTCGTATCCACGGAAATTCGTCGTCGAGAAGTCGGCGGGGTCTGCGTCGGCGCCGTTTTTACCGCCCGCGTTCCTGGCCGCAGACCCGTTCGATTACCGGGCCTACTACTACTCGCCATTCGCGTACATGTACTCGGGGTACTACTATCCGTATGCGTTTGGCTCTTCGTATGCGGTGGTCGAGGGCGGCCGCTCCGAGACTCCGCGCCCGAACGGCGCCGGCCAGGCAATCGATGGGGTCGGATACACACGTGTACGCCAGCGCGAATCCGAGCCGCGCGCGACGACCTCCTCTTCAGGAGCCGCCACGAGCAGCACAACGGGGTCAACGTCTTCGGGCGGCGGCGGGTCGGTTTCGTCCTCCGGATACAGCGCGGGCGGGTCGGCGTCGTCTTCCGGATCCAGCGGGGGCAGCTCCGGAGGAGACGATTCAGGACGCACGGCGGTTCCGCGCTGACGGACATACACGAATACCTGAAGATCTTTTCGAGGTGCCAACTCTCCTCACCTACCAGCCGGATGCCCAGCGTGGCGTGCTGATCGCCGATATCGACCTCACCGGAGGCGACTGGTCTGCTCGCCAAACGGCACAAGCCCATCTGATCAGCGCCTGCGTAAAACGGTATCCGTCTTGCTCAATGCCCAGCGGAGGCGAGCATGCGTGAACGGAGCCCAGCAGATACGCGCGACCAGGTCCCCGGGGAGCGACCAGAAACGAATAAACAGGCGGACAACGAGCGCGAGGCCAACGAACGCAACATCGATGAGCAGAAGCAGAATAAGGGTCACGGCCCCTTAAAGGGCACGGATACGCCTGCGACGACCAACGCTGAAGACCTGGACAAAGCCAAACGGACGACCCTTTGACCGTGTCGTGACTATGAAAACATACACTCTATGAGGACGAACCGAAGCAAGGCTAATCGCCCTCAGTCGATCAGACACCAACCGGCGGACCACTCCTGTCCGCCAACGACAACGGCAACGGTTCGCGCTCAGGTCCGACAATTGCCGTCTTGCCTTCTCCTTCGATCGTGAGCTTTCCTCTGATTTCGATCGGCTCTTTGGACGTGGCCTCTGTCGACGGTCCCGATGCGCCAAGGCTCTTGAGAACCTGCTCGGTGCGCTCAGCGCCACCTGCCAGGATGAGCCCGGTGACGAGAATGTCGAGCCATCGATTGACGTTGGTGAAGCCGAGCGCGGAAAGAATTCGCACCTGACCGACCCATCCGAGCGCAATCATCCCGAGGCTCCCGGCCAGGACAAAATAAATCAAGCGGCGATTCCTCTCCGCCTCGGCCGAGATCGTTCCACTGTTGAAGTCCGGATCGGGAAACCGCCTTGCCCACGCGCTCGAATACGAGAGCAGGAAAAACAGCCCGCGCACGAGACGGTCGATTGCGAACGACACGACGAGCACCAGCGCAATCGCGCTGAAGCCGTCGACGCGCGTCATGGCGCCGCTGTTGGGATTTACCGTGACGGTGGCTTGCGCCCGAGCAATCTGAGGTGGGTCCCCCGCTGTAGCCGCCGGCGTTTCTGTAGTCACCTCGATCTGCGCCACGCACGCCTCTACGTACAGGCCTCCTGTGAAGTGCACCCTCGGGACCGTGCCGTCTTCGCCCGTGGTCGCCGTCGTCTGCTGAGGCGTACCGCACTCCTGTCCCTCGACCACTGCGATCCGCACAGCCTGATTCGCGAGAGGCTTGCCGGCATCGGTGACGCGAATCGCGATCACCGACACTCCGCCGCCGATGATCCTCTGTGGATTCGTTCGCACGGTGACGACAGGTGCGGCGAGTGCAAATGAACAGACGAACCACATCCCCACACTAAATGCTGCAACACGCGGCGCGTTGACCATGGCTGACCTCATTGCACAGGGATCACATCGCCGCCAGACTCCCGCGCGAGCGCGTGATACATCGGGGGTGGAGTATCCCGTACAGTCGCCCAATACAGGCGTGCGCCGCGGTCGTGCAGCGCCATCCGGAGCCGCTCATAAGCGGCGGTGTCATTCGCGGCTTCGTCGCCGACTGAGAAATCCGAAATCACATACACGGCGTCCGCAGATGGATTTGAGGCAAGACCTTGCAAAAGAGTGTCAAGCAGGCTGTATTGGTCTGCCGACGCAATCGCAAATCCGGGGACGGGCACACGGTTCACAATTGAGATACCAGCGTCGGTCAACTGTTGGAGCTGTGACTGTACGGTTTGATCGGTGCCGGTCATCGACCCGCTGCTGTCGACGAGGACGACGACGCGATCCGATGTGACCTGCGTAGCGTTGATGCGTGTCACGTGGCTGGCGACGACGTGCGTCAGGCTCTCACTCGTCAGACCGCCGGTCTGCTGCACGTGCAGCACTACGCCGACGACAACCACGACTGCGATGGTCGACGCGAAGGGCATGTTGCCGCCATTGCGCCTTGATTGCTTCTCGAGTCTGTCGCGATCGCGTTTGCGTATCAAACCGACAGCGGAAAACCCAAGCTCGCGCATGACAGGAATGAGTGCTCCCTCCCGCGGCCGGCCCGATGCTACCACAGCCGTCGAGATGCCCAGCGAACTTGCGTCAGTGAAAAATTGGCTCGTAGTACGTCGTCTGTGAAGTCCAAGCCGCGTGCCTGTAACCATATCCGACCAGAGAGGGAGGCTTGTTTTTCCGCGCTTGACGAATGCAACGTGCTGGGTACGCACGTCTGTGATAGCTGAATAGCCGGCGCACCGAAGCGCCTATACTGAGGCCGCGCAATGACGCCCAACACGCGTCTCGAGTTGGGCACTGTCACCCCGTTCAAGTTTTGGCGGTCTTTCGCACCATGACACACAGCACGCCTATGGGGATTCTCATGCTGGTGCTGGCAATCGGGCTGGCAGGCTGCGATGGCGCCAGGACGCCGTCGCCGACGGCTCCCACACCCCAGCCACGGCAGACACTGCAACCTGCCAACAGCGGCGGTGATACCTACTACATGACGGACATGACCCTCTCTGGCATGGTGTACGAGACGACGCCGACGGGACGGGTGCCAATCCCAGGTGTCCGCCTATGGTCGTCGGAGCAGGCGATGGTGTCCACCGACGTCAATGGCCTGTTCCGTGTTCGGCCGGTGTGGGTCTGCCCGTGCTCATTTGCGCCCGCGGTGGAGTCGGGTATCAGCTCTCTCCATTGGGAAAAAGATGGGTACGAAGATCCGGCCGGGCAGCCAGCGTCCGCGTTCCATTTCCTGCCTGTTAACCCAGGGTCTGGCTGGCGAGACGTGAAAATCGACGGCGATACACGACTCGACATCGAGCTCGTCCGACGCTGATGTTTGTCGCGGCCGTGGACATGCGCGTTCGCCAGCCCACTGCTGGCCTCACCTTCGCCCTGGCGATGATGACGCGCTGACTCCTAAGAAATTGGTGCCGGGGGCGGGGATCGAACCCACACGCCCCTTTCGGGACCCGGGATTTTAAGTCCCGTGCGTCTGCCAGTTCCGCCACCCCGGCATGTGGGCTTATGTGAAGGCCTTAACGATTCTAGCGGACTACTGGGATCTGACCGATCTTGAAAGATTCGTGAATCATCTTTCTTCCGCTCTTCCATGAAGCCCCGTTACAGTACCCGTCCAACTCGATGCGAAATCCATGACCACGCGTATGTTTGTGCGAGCTCGAAGGTGGTTACCGGGCGGCTTATCACCGGGCATAGACTGGAAAGAAAGTCGAGCATGACGGATCACTCAAGTCACATCAATGAGGTTCCAGTTCAGCCACAATGCCGTCGAGGCTTCCCTCACCCAGAACCTTTGCCTGGTACTCAGTAATGACCCCCGCCATCCGAGCGACTGTCGGTGATTGAAAGACAACCTGAAGAGGGAGTTCAATTTGAAATTCGTTGATGACCCGGGAAACAATCCGGGTGGCGGCCAGAGAATGTCCCCCAAGGTCAAGGAAGTTATCGTCAACTCCCACTTCATCCAGCGACAGGACCTCCGACCAGATCCCGGCAATGATTTCCTCGTCCCGAGTTCGCGGAGCCAGGAAGGCGGTCTGCAGCTTCGGCCTGCTTGAGATCGATACCGGGAGCGCCTGTCGGTCCACCTTGCCGCCCGGCAACTGGGGCAGTGCGTCCACAGTCACAAAAACGGAAGGAATCATATAGTCCGGCAGTATGCCTTTCAGGAAGGTTCTCAACTCGCTTACCGCAACCACGGGCTTTCCCGTCGAAACCAGATAGGCCACTAGTTGTTGTTCCGCCGACGCGCTTTCGCGTGCGACCACAACGGCCTCCTTAACTGACTCATGAATGAGCAGTGCGGCTTCGATTTCAGCCATTGCGACAGCGTATCCCCTGATCTTTACCTGATCGTCTTGCCTTCCGATGTACTCCAGACAACCATCGGGAAGAGCTCGACCAAGATCGCCCGTCAGATAGATTCGCTGGTCACCGTTCGGTGCAGCCTGGAACCTGGCCGCTGTGAGCTCCGGCAGTTGCCAGTAGCCCGGCGATAAATATCGCGACCTGGCGGCGATTTCGCCTGGCTCATTGGCACCGGCAGCCTTTCCGCTATCCACGGTATCCAGCAATAGAATTTGGGTGGCTTCCACCGCGTAGCCCACGCGCACGCCGCGGAATACCGGAGGAGTTTCGCCATCGATAAAGAATGTCCTCAAAGTACCGGCTTCGCTCGAACCAAACCTTATGATGAGGATCGCACTTGTCGAGAAATGTCTTCTGTAGTCCTCGATCTCCTTCGGTGTGACCGCATCCGACCCGAGCTGAATAATTCGCAGATTCGGAAATACGTGTTGAGCATCCAACACGCTGGCAAGCTCGCGAAAGACGATCGGAATAGAAAAGTAAATCGTGATCCCCTCGCGAGCCAGCCAATCCGCTAAGAGGTTGAAGCCTCCCTTTTTGAGATCGAACAGGTACAAGGCCGCGCCATTGAGGAGAGCCGCAAACACAATCTTCAGTCCCTGACTCGCGCTGCACGAGTACAGAAGGGCCATCCGGTCGTGGATGGATACGCGGAGGCCGTTACCGTAGACCATGGCTTCGTGCAGACTATTTCGATGATTCTGCATGACCCCCTTTGGCCTTCCCGTCGAACCAGACGTATAGACGATGTAGCTCAGTCTCTCAGGTCGAACGCTAATTTGTGCATTCTCGACAGGGAGCCCGACGTCGAGTTCGTCGATATTCATCAACCGCGACGTGTCCGGCTCCAGGTCTCTTGCCAGGGAAAGGCTCCTGCTGCTGCAAAGAACAGCGCCAGCTTGTGAGTCGGCAAGCATGACGCCATTCGCGCTTTCGGGAATGAAGGGTCCAGGACCACAAAGACCCTGCCCGCCTTCAAAACTCCGAGGATTGCTGCGACAAGGGGCGCATCGTGGTCCAAGAGCAACACGATCCGTTCGTCACCCATCCCGAACCGCAGGAGCAATGCCTGCGCAACTCGATTGGCAATCCCGTTTAGTTCGTCATAGGTAACGGACTGATCTCCGGATTTGACGGCGATTCGATTTGCATGACGTAAAGCGATCTTCTCGAAGCGGTTCGCAATCGACTGCTCGATCTCCTCCTGAGTAAACTCCGCAAAGCCACCGGAAGGATGAAAACACTTTGCCTGGATTGCCGATTGCGCTTCGGGAACGCCCGTGGTTGCGGTAAGCGAGTTGAGAACCTTCCTGAAAGGAATATTGCCGGACTATATGATTCCTTCCGTTTTTGTGACTGTTGACGCACTGCCCCAGTTGCCGGGCGGCAAGGGGACCGACAGGCGCTCCCGGTATCGATCTCAAGCAGGCCGAAGCTGCAGCCCGCCTTCTTGGCTCCGCGAACTCGGGCCGAGGAAATCGTTGCCGGGATCTGGTCGGAAGTCCTGTCGCTGGACGTGGGAGTTGACGATAACTTCCTTGACCTTGGGGGACATTCTCTGGCCGCCACCCGGATTGTTTCCCGGGTCATCAACGAATTTCAAATTGAACTCCCTCTTCAGGTTGTCTTTCAATCACCGACAGTCGCTCGGATGGCGGGGGTCATTACTGAGTACCAGGCAAAGGTTCTGGGTGAGGGAAGCCTCGACGGCATTGTGGCTGAACTGGAATCCATCGCAGATGAGGGCCGAGAGGGTTTGAAAAACGCGCGCAACCGCCGACCCATTGCGCCGACGACCGAACGACGGCCGCAAGTAATGCCTGGTAACAGCGGACGAAAGTCAGCCTCATGGCACCCATTTACTGAAGAGGTGGCTCTAACCGGCACATTCCAAAGCCGGCCACTAGGCATCATTCTTGCGCCACGGTAATCCGCCCGCTCTCCCTGACCTTGGTCTGGTCGTTTCCTGGGCAGCTGCTGGTCGCTGCGCTAGGAGAGCTATGCACACAGCAGTTCGCCGATGTTGTTTGACGAAATCGTTGTCGGCTCCGGCCTCTCGGCGTTAGGCGCAGTCCTCGGCTTACCCGCAAATCGACGGGTCCTCGTGATCGGAGGGCCGGCTAGCGGTCAGTTTGTCTATTACGACGGAGGCCACACGAATCCGTGTGCGTATCTCGGGCATGGCGGATTGGGCACGTATTGGCGCGGCGTGATTTCGACAGGCAGTCAGCAGAACTTTGCTGGCGCGAACGCATGGTATTTCGAAACTTCGTTCGCCGTTTCTATCCGAATACCGATATTTCGGAGCGCTTGGGGAAGCCTTGGTTGTTCGGCCGTGGCGACCGGTCCGACCTAAAGCCGAGTGGTGTCGCCTCAAAGCGGAGCGTTCCGATCGGCTTGTTTTCCTGCACGAGTGCGTTTCGCGCTTCACATCAGGAGACCGTGACGTTTCGGTGCGTACCGCCAGTTCGACTTACCGCGCCAAGCGTGTATGGCTATGCGCGGGCCCGTTGCACAGTCCCGTATTGCTCGATCGTTCATTGGAGAGGCGGGTTTCCCGACAATTCATTTCCGACCACGTCTATTGCTATCTGGGTCAGATTGATCGTTTGCGCACAGGCGTGGCGTCGCCTCGTGTACAGCGTACCAAGGATGGCGTGTGGTTCGAGGGTCGATACGATGACCAGAGGAGAGCGATTGTACACGCTGCGCCCTGCCCGCTTCGCGTTCAGTCGATTGGACCATGGCATCGAGCAGCGCAGTGCCTTCGGCCCTCCGCACGGGAAATAGCCTACGCAACATCCTGCGCAGCGCGTCACTGGGCCTGATCGCAGAAGTTCTTTACAACCGCTCCGGTCTGTTCCCCAATGCACGAATGCAGAGCGTCTACGCGCAGATTGTTGTACCGGACGCTCACCGATTTCTGCAGTGGCGATGCACGACTCTCGACGCGTAGAGATGTCATTCAGTCATTCGTCGATGACGTGCGTGCCAGCTCTCCCTGGAGCACAAATGCAAACCTCGAGGCGACCGGACATTTTCCTTCCAAGCATCCATCTGCATCATTCCGTCGACGTGGATGCCTTGACGCGTGCGGGCGTGAACGAACCGACTTCAAGAGTGCAGGTTGTCGATGCCTCGGTACTGCGCGACATCGGCGCCGACCATCACAGTTTCAAGCTGATGGTTGGTGCTTTCCAGCGAGCGCGATTACTCACGCAATCTGAAGAGGGTGTAGGAAATCATGTCTGCGAGGGCACCGCGATGAGCCGTTTACATGCCGCCCTCCTTCGGTGCGTCCTTGCTTTGTACCGCACGGCGCCATATCCATCCAACGACACCGAGCACGCCCAGCCCCACCGCGCTCCCCACAAATAGGCGACCCTTTCCGTTCCGCTGGGCTCCGGTGATCTGACGATAGACGTCCACCTCAGGACGCTCGGGGACAGGTAGCGCCGGTTGACTGAGCCGGCCGTTGGAGCGCGGCACCCAGCGCGTGAGGAACGCAAACACTTCCGACGCACAGGTCGGGCAGCGTTCCTGGTCGTGTACTTCGTCGCAGTCGAGACACAGACGAGCAGCCCCAAGTTTCATACCTTCGAGTGTAACGCCCTCCGAGGGGCTACAATGTGGGCTCCGTTTCCCAGACCCGCAGGAGAATTCCAGTGAGCAACCAAAACTTTTTCCAGAAGACGCTGACCGACGAGTTCGACCGGTTTCACAACGTGATCGCCGCCCTGCCTGCCGGCAGCCTCGACTACAAGCACGATCCGAAATCGCGGTCGGCGGGCGAGCTGGTCGGCCACGTCATGGGACACATCGACGACATGATCGAGCTCCTCGACGCCGCTGTCATTCATCACCGGATGCAGGTGCCGTTCGCAAATCTGGATGGCGCCGTCACGGCGTTTGACGCGAGCTACCGGACGCTCCTGACCAAGCTGAATGGCGTGAGTGACGACACCTGGGCGAAGATAGGCGACTTCCGTGTCGGTGAGAGCTATTCGTTCCAGGCGCCCGTGCAGTCGTTGATGTGGATGCTGTTCCTCGACGCCGTGCACCACCGCGGCCAGTTGAGCACCTGCATCCGACCCATGGGCGGCAAGGTGCCATCGATCTACGGACCGTCGGCCGATACGGCCGTCGCCACGTAAGAGCTGAAGAGCGATTAACGGCGGCCATCACGGAGGAGAACGCCATGCGCACGTCCAGAATTCTGCCAGCGGCTCTCGCCGCCGTGTGTCTGATGGCCGCCAATCCGGCGGCGCAAACCCGCGCCTCGAAATCGCTTCAGATCTACGTCGTGGACGTCGAAGGCGGAAACGCCACGCTGATTGTCCCGCCGTCGGGAGAATCGCTGCTCATCGACACGGGCAATCCCAGCAACGGTCGCGACGCCGCCCGCATCGTTGCCGCTGCCGCCGATGCGGGCGTGAAACAGATCGATCACCTCATCATCACGCACTATCACGGCGATCACATCGGCGGACTCCCGGAGCTGCTGCCGCAGATGCCGATCCGCCACTTCATCGATCACGGTCCGAACATCGATCCGATGGGATCCGGGGCGAAGTTCGAGACCGTCTACAAGGAGATGTACGCCAAGGCGAAGCACACCGTGGCCAAGCCCGGCATGCGGCTGCCGATCGCGGGCCTCGAGGCCGTGGTCGTCACCTCGAACGGCGAGCTGATCGCGAAGCCGCTACCGGGCGGCGGCCGTCCGAATCCGTACTGCGCGCAGTTCAAGCCGAGCCCCAACAACCTCGAAGATCCGATGTCAGTGGGTGTGCACATCACCTTCGGGTCGTTTCGCACCATCCACCTGGGCGATCTGACCCGCAACAAGGAATTCGAGCTGATGTGCCCCGACAACCGCATCGGCACAGTCGACGTGATGCTTGGCGTCCACCACGGTCAGGCCACGTCGAATTCCGAGACGATCATCCACGCGCTCCGCCCGCGCGTCGTCATCATGAACAACGGGACGCGCAAGGGCGGCGAGCCCGAGACGATGCGCTCGCTCTTCACATCGCCCGGCCTCGAGGATCTCTGGCAGATCCATTTCTCGCTGCTGAGCGGCCAGGAATACACGGTGCCGGGCATGTTCATCGCGAACGTGGCCGACGATCAGCCGGCCGCTCTTCCTCTTGCCCCTGCGCCTGCACCGCAGCCGGGCGCCACCGCTACACCGCCGCCGGCACACAACGGCGCCGCGTTCTGGATCAAGCTCGTCGCCGAGCAGGACGGCTCGTATACCGTTACGAATGCTCGAAACGGATTTACGAAAACGTACGCGGCGGCACGCTGATCTTCGAGGCAGCGTCCTCCGTTGTCCATGGGGCTCGCCCGATTGAGCCCTCATGGGCTACCATGGACCGCCGAATAGCTCTGACCGAAAAAATTCAGTGTCAACACAGACGGCTGCGCAGTCGTAATGACGCGTAGCGGGTAGGGCCTGCCCTCCTTTTCCCCTGCCGGTAGGAATCAACCACTGATGAGTATTGTTCGCCCGGGAGTCTTGCGACTCCCCCTCACAATCGCCTTGGTGTGTGCCTGCGTCCCGGACGTGGCAGCCCAGCAACCCGCACAGCCCAATCCAGCCGCCAGTCAACAAAGTGCGCAAGCCAACCAGAGCGCCGACAACGGCGGCCGGCGAAGGATTGTCGCCGTCCCTCTCGCCGAGGGTGAGTCGATTACGCTCGACGGCATACTCGACGAACCGATCTGGTCGCGAGCGGTTCCGATAAGCGAATTCGTACAGATCGAGCCGAACAACGGCACACCGGCGACCGAGCGCACTGAGGTGCGCATCGGGTTCGGCGCCAGTGCCCTCTACATCGGCGTCATCTGCTACGACTCCGACCCCGACGGCGTGATCGCGTTTCAGCGTCGCCGCGATGAAGGACTCGGGTCCGATGACAAGGTGCGCTGGACGATCGACACGTTCCTCGACGCACGCAGCGGCTATTTCTTCGAGATGAATCCGCTCGGACACATGGCCGATGCGCTGATGGGCGTCAACGGCCAGAACCGCGCGTGGGACGGCATCTGGGAAGGACGCGCGCACCGGACCGAGATGGGATGGACGCTCGAAATCGAGCTGCCGTTCCGGACGTTCAACTTCAATCCGAACAACGACACCTGGGGCATCAATTTCGAGCGCACGATTCAGCGCAAGAACGAAGTGAGCATCTGGAGCGGCTGGGCACGCAACCAGGGTCTCCAGCGTATGACCAACGCCGGCATGGTGAGTGGTATCCGCGAAGTCACGCAGGGACACGGCCTCGACATCAAACCGTACGGGGTGTTCACGTCGCAGTCTTCACCAGGACGAGGCAACTCGTCGATAGTGGGCAATGCGAGCGCCGGCGTCGATCTCTTTTACAACGTCACGCCGCAGCTCCGCGCGAACTTCACGGTCAATACCGACTTCGCACAGACCGAGGTGGACCAGCGCCAGGTGAACCTGACCCGCTATTCCCTGTTCTTTCCGGAACGGCGCGACTTCTTCCTCGACGGCGCAACATTCTTTGATTTTGCCGGCCCGCCGGGCAACAGCCAGGGCAACAACGATCAGACCACCTTCGACAACGAACGAGTCCTTCCTTTCTTCAGCCGGCGCATCGGCCTGAGCGCCACCAACGAGCCGCAGAAGATCGACTTCGGCACGAAGCTGACCGGTCAAATGGGTGCTCAGGACGTCGGTCTCATGCACGTCCGTACCGGCGACGATGACGGCGTCATCGGAGAGGATTTCACCGTTTTCCGTCTCAAGCGCCGCATGTTCCAGCAGTCGTACATCGGCGCGATGTATACCCGTCGCGACTCACGTGCTGCGGGAGCCGACACCGCGCAAACGGCGGGCGTCGACATGCGTCTAGCGACATCCTCCTTTCTCGGGGATCAAAACCTGGAGGTCGGAGGGTGGTTCCTGAACTCGAGCCGCGCCGGCGTTTCGGGCGGCAACTCGGCGTTCGGTCTGACACTGGATTACCCCAACGATCGATGGAACGGCCGCATCGACGCGACCGAAGTACAGGACAACTTCGATCCCGCGGTGGGTTTCGTGACTCGGCTAGGCTACCGGCGGTACACGCAGAATCTCGAATTCGGGCCGCGGCCGTCCGGCCATCCGTACATCCGTCAGTTCACATTCGGCGCTGGAGCGACGGTGCAGACCGATCTCGGCAACGAAGTGCTGCAGCGTGGCCTCGAGGCCACATTGCTGAAAGTGGACTTTCACTCGCAGGACGAATTCGGTCTCCAGGTGTCGAACCGCTACGAACGGCTGGACGCTCCGTTCGAGATTGCCGACGATATCACCCTGCCGATGGGGAATACGTACGACTTCAGCCGGTATGCCGTCTGGGGCCGGACCGCAAACCGGCGCAGGCTGTCCCTTCAAGGTCGATACGAAATCGGCAACTTCTATTCAGGGTCGCACACGGAACGTCAGGCCAACCTGTCGATTCGCGTACGCCCGGGTCTCTTCCTCTATCTCAACGGCCAGTGGAACACGATCAAACTGCTGGAAGGCAATTTCAAAACGCGCCTCTACAGAGTCACCGGGGAGACGCAGTTCACGCCCTTCATGGCCATCGTCAACACCATCCAATACGATACGCAGAGCGCGGTGGTCGGCTGGCAATCACGCTTCCGGTGGATACTCACGCCGGGCAACGATCTGTACATCGTCTACACCCACAACTGGCTGGACGATCCGTTGCTGAATCGGTTCGCCACGCTCGACAAGCGGGCGGCCTCGAAGATTCTCTACACGTATCGGTTCTAGTCTCGGTCGTCCGGGCTTGTTTTTCCGACCCGGACCCCTCCTGCGCTACCATTGGCTTCCGGTACCCCGGGCAACGGTCCTGCCGTCCGCGAACGCGCGCGGCGGCCGTCGGCGCACGTAGCGGGTAGGGTCTGCCCACTTCCCTCCCGGCAGGACTAGCCACTAATGAGCATGGTACGCCCGGGGGTGTTGCGACTCCCCCTGAAAGTCGCGCTGTTGTGCGTCTGCGCTTCGACCGCAGCAGCACAGCAAACCTCCGTCGCCGCGCAGCCGGCCGCAAATCAACAGAACGCCCAGGGAAATCAGGGTGCCGACAACGGTGGCCGGCGCAGGATGACGGCCCTGCGGCTGAACGATGGGGAATCGATCACGCTCGACGGTCGCCTCGATGAACCCTTCTGGACGAGAGTCATCCCCGCCGGCGACTTCATGCAACGGGATCCGGCAAACGGACAGCCGGCCACGGAGCCGACGGAAGTTCGGATCGCCTACGACCGCGAGTCGCTGTACCTCGGTGTCACGTGCTACGACTCGGAACCCGACAAGTGGCTCGGATACCAGCGCCGGCGCGATCAAGGACTCAATTCCGACGATGGGTTCGCGTGGACGATCGATACGTTCCTCGACGGACGCACCGGGTACTACTTCGAGATGAACCCCTCTGGGCTGATGGCCGACTCGTACATGGGCGTCAACAGCGACAATCGGGAGTGGGACGGCATCTGGGACGCGAGGGCGCTGCGCAGCGAGATTGGGTGGACGCTGGAGATCAAAATCCCCTTTCGGACGCTGACTTTCAACCCGAACAGCGACACCTGGGGCATCAACTTCCAGCGCACCGTGCGGCGCAAGAACGAGGAAAGCCTCTGGATGGGCTGGGTCCGCAATCAGGGCGTACGACGGATGAACAGCGCCGGTTTGATAACGGGCATCCACGACGTGAGCCAGGGACACGGCCTCGACATCAAGCCCTACGGCCTGGTCACGTCGGAGGCCTCGCCCGGGCGAGGCAGCAGCGCAATGATCGGCAATGCGACCGGCGGCCTCGATCTCTTCTACAGTCCGACGCCGCAGCTCCGCACCGTCTTCACCGTCAACACGGATTTTGCGCAGACGGAGGTCGATGAGCGCCAGGTCAACCTCACGCGCTTTTCACTCTTCTTTCCGGAGCGGCGCGATTTCTTTCTCGATGGCGCTACGTTTCTCGACTTCGGCAGCGACACGCAGCGAAGGGGTCAGGGCGGTTTCTACTTCGGCGGGAACGCCACCAGCGACGATCAGGTCATCCCGTTTTTCAGCCGGCAAATCGGCCTGAGTGCCGACGCGACGCCGCAGAAGATCGACTTCGGCACCAAGGTGACCGGCCAGATGGGGGCGCAGGACGTCGGCCTCCTGCACGTGCGCACCGGCCAGGACGACGGGTATGACAGCGAGGACTTCACCGTTGCCCGGGTCAAGCGTCGGATTTTCGCGCAGTCGTATATAGGCGCCTTGTACACGCGGCGAGATCCGCGCACGGTGACGGGTGGCGAGGAGCGTCACACAGCCGGCATCGACTTTTCGCTGGCGACATCGAAGTTCCGCGGCTCACAGAATCTCGAGATGATCGGATGGTTCCTGCACGCGACACGCCCGGGCATCTCCCGAGGGAACTCGGCGTTCGGCGCCGTCATCGATTATCCGAACGACCGCTGGGTTGCCAAGTTCGAAACCACCGAAGTGCAGGAGGGTTTCGATCCAGCGGTCGGCTTCGTCCGACGGCTGAGTTACCGGCGCTATGCCCCGCAGGTGGGCTTTCAGCCACGGCCCGCCAACAGCTTCGTGCGGCAGTTGCGCTTCGGCGTCACGGTCGACACGATGACCGACCTGCACAACAACGTGCTCACGCGCGACATCGATCTGTCGCTCTTCGGCTTCAACACGCACCGGCAGGACAACCTCTTCGTCAGCGCGATCCGCCGCCACGAGCGCCTCGACGCACCGTTCGAGATCAGCCCAGGGATTACTCTGCCAACGGGTGCCACATACGATACGAACCGGTTTCGGATCGTCGCGCAGTCGGCGAACCGCCGTAAGGTCGCCGTCAACGGGCGCATCGAGGTTGGCGATTTCTATTCGGGCACGCGCACCGAGCGCCAGCTCAACCTGTCGTTTCGCCTGCGCCCTGGATTGTTCCTGTTCCTCAACGGACAGTGGAATGACGTCAAGCTCGCGGAGGGCACGTTCCGCACGCGCCTGTACCGCTTGATCAGCGAGACGCAACTCACGCCGTTCATCGCGCTCGTCAACAACGTTCAATACGACTCTCAGAGCGCCGTGGTCGGCTGGCAGTCCCGGTTCCGGTGGATCGTCACGCCAGGCAACGACGTGTACGTCGTGTACACGCACAACTGGCTGGATGATCCTCTCCTCAATCGCTTCGCGACGCTCGATAAGCGCGCCGCCTCGAAGATCCTCTACACGTACCGGTTTTAGCGTGGGTACGCGTAACGAACGGTACACGTAGTGTCCGGCTTCAGACCCTATGTAGGGCGGAGCGACGGGTCGGCTGTATGTTGAATCTCTTTTGAGGGACGAACTCGAAAGGAGATGCGACATGACCAACACGACCCATCGGAGCGAGTCTACTGCAGCGGCGGCACTGTATGTGGCCTGTGAGCTCAGCGCAAAGGAGTGGTTGCTGACCATGAGTAGCGCACCCGATGCGCGACGATACCGGGCCCGGGTGCGAGCTGGCGACGGCGAGGCGGTGCGCCGGGTGGTGGCGACAACGAAGGAGCGATTGGGAGTGGGGATGGAGGCGCCGGTGCGAAGCTGCTACGAAGCGGGCCGGGATGGATTTTGGCCGCACCGGCTGCTCGTGATGCTCGGGGTGCGCAATCTGGTGGTCGACTCGTCGAGCATTGAGGTGTCGCGCCGCGCGCGGCAGGCGAAGACGGACCGTTTGGACGGCGAGAAGCTGCTCCGCATGCTGCTGCGATATTGGGGTGGAGAACGGGACCTGTGGCACGTGGTGCACGTGCCCACACGGGAGCGTGAGGATGCGCGGCACGCGAGTCGTGCGCTCACGACGCTGCAGGCGGACCGGACGCGTTTGCGGAATCGGATCCATAGTCTCCTGGCGCTGCACGGCGTGTCGCGGCTGCGGATCGACGCGCGGTTTCCCGAGCGCGTTGCGGCGGTCCGGGATTGGGCGGGCGAGCGGCTGCCGCCCGGCGTGCAGGCGCGGCTGCTGGCGACGTGGCGCGTGCTGCAGAGTGTCGAGGCCGAACGGCAGCAGGCGCGTCGCCTCGAACGCCAGCAGGTCCGGGCGAGCGCGTCGGCCACGCCGGCGCAACGCCTGGCGCAGCTGCGCGGGGTCGCGGCGCGCGGCGCGACGGTGCTGGCGGACGAACTCTTCAGTCGCCGGTTGCGGAACCGGCGTGAAGTGGGTGGACTCACGGGATTGGTATCGGCGCCGTATGACAGTGGCACGACCCGGCGGGACCAGGGGCTGGCGCGGAGCGGGCTCCCCGCCGTGCGCCGAATCGCGGTGGAGATGGCGTGGGCGTGGGTGCGGTATCAACCCGGACCGCACTTCCGTGGTGCCGCGGACCCCATCGATGGCTCGTATCACGCCGACCTCCGATTCGCGCCTCGGAAAAACGCTCGCAGCCGCCCTATGACTGTCGACTCGTGAGCGACGATGCTCCCAACCGGAGTTGGACGGAATAGGTCTGCAAGGCCGCTGCGGCGTTTTTGTGCTTCGCTGATCGAGGCGCGAATAGTCAGTCGGCTTTGACACGAGCCACCGATAGGTCCGCGTTGGTCCGGCTAAAGCCGGACACTACGTACGGGGGAGATCGCGATCAGTGCACGGAGGATGTCGGCGTGCCGTGGGCCGACATGATGCGGGCAATCGCGGCGGTGAGCTGACTTTCGGGCACGTCGAAAGGGCCGCCAACCACCGCTCCAAGCGTGAGCTCCAGCGCAATCACAACCCCGCCGCTTTCAAACGGGCTCACGATCCAACTGAATCCGCGCAGCGCCACCGGACGATGAGGATCGACGTCCGGATGCCTGGCACGGTCGAGCGCGCGGAGCATTTCCTCGAGAACCGCGCTCACGTCAGCGTCGGTCCACGCCTGCGGCTCACGAGCAACGGGGGCAATCATCCGCGTCGTGGCGTGATTGTCGCCGCGCAGCCAGATCTCGATGGGAAACTCCATTGGGGATAGCGTAATTCAGGTTCTCACCCAAAATTGGCCAAGCTGCGCTTCGAGCTCCGGCGGCGACGTGGTCGGAGTCTGGCATGCGAAGTTGCGGCACACATACGCCGTTGCCCGCTGTTCACGAACGCGGAGCGTCTCCGTCCAGGGCAGCAGCCGCACCAGCGCAGCGGCGTTCGAGCTGCTGACTGGGACCACAACCGCTGTCGGCAGATAGCGTCTGCGGACGATGGACATGAGCTCGCTTGGGTCTGACGATGTCCCGCGGTCCCCGGCGATGGCGATTTGAGGTACTCCCATGTAGTGGGTGGACAAAGCGGCCAGCACCATCGGGACGGCACGGCCCGCCGTCGACATCGCGCCCGCAAAGCCCGCGAACGTGCGCTCGACCTTTTCGCTCATCCCTGGATCGCCGGTCAGGTGCAGCATCGTCAGCAGATTCAGCACCGAGATGGAACTGGCGGCCGGCTCCGCACCGTCGTATTCCTCTTTGAGACGCAACAGCACCGATTCATCGTTGCCGGTGGTGCTGTACCATCCCCCGCCGATCGGATCCCAGAACATCGCGTCGAGGCGCGCCTGGAGCGCGAGCGCCCATTCCAGCCACGCCGGTTCCCCGTCGGCCTGAAAGAGCTCCAGCAACCCGAAGATCAGACACGCGTAGTCTTCGGCGTAGCCCTCGACCCCCGCGTCTCCACCCCGGAAGCGGCGCAGCAGTTTCCCGTCGACGGCGCTCCACAAGTGCGCCTGGATGAACCCCGCCGCGCGTTGGGCGACTGCGACGTGCCCCGCACCTGTGTCGAGCGTGCGGCCCGCGCGCGCAAAGGCCGCAATCATGAGACCGTTCCAGGCCGTCAGAATCTTGTCGTCCAGATGCGGTCGTGGACGACGTGACCTGATGTCGAGCAGCGTTTCCCTCGCCCTTGCGAGCGCACCGGCAACGGCATCGGCCGGCGTTCCTGTCGCCGACGCGACGTCGTCAACCGATCGCGCCGTATAGAGCAGGTTTTGCTGCGTGAATTCGTTCTGCGGATCGAACGGGGCATTGCCACCGGGCAGCACACCGTACCGCAGACGAAACGCTCCCGCATCGTCTCCAAGCGCGGCGCCAATCTCGTCGTCGCGCCAGACGTAGAAAGCCCCCTCACGCTTGTGGGGCGACGCCTCGTGAGCGAGCTCCGGCGGCACGCTGTCGGCATCTTCGGCTGAGTAGAACCCGCCTTCGGGATGCGTGAGGTCGCGGCGCACGTAGTCGAGCGTGTCGGTGGCGACATCCGCGAAGAATGGATCGTGGGTGATTTGCGCCGCCTCGAGATACGCGAGCACGAGCTGCGCCTGGTCGTAGAGCATCTTTTCGAAGTGCGGTACGCGCCACGCCGCGTCGACCGAGTACCTGTGGAACCCGCCGCCGATGTGGTCACGCATTCCTCCGAGCGCCATTGCCCGGAGAGTTGCGAGCGCTATGTCGCGCGGCTGGTCCGCACCCGTTCGCACGTGCTCGCGAAGAAGGAACAGCAGCTCGCTCGGCCGCGGAAATTTCGTGCCCGCGCCGAACCCGCCGCGTGCGTGATCGAAGGAGCCGGCATACTCTCGAACCGCGGCGTCGAGCACGCCGCTGTCCGGAATGCCTGCGCCAGCGGCATGTCCTCCAAGGGATCGGAGCCGGTCCACGATGGAGGCCGCCGAGTGCTCCACTCTGCCCCGCTCCTCGCGCCAGACGCGGACGATTTCCTCCAGCACCTCCGCGAATCCGGGTCTTCCCCACCGCGACGTCGGGGGAAAGTACGTGCCGCCGTAAAACGGGGCGAGCGATGGCGTCAGCCACACGCTCATCGGCCATCCGCCTGACCCGGTGGTCACCTGGACAAACGTCATGTACACCCGGTCGACGTCGGGCCGCTCTTCCCGATCGACCTTGATCGACACGAAATGCTCGTTGAGCAGGCCGGCAAGGTCTGCGTTCTCGAAGCTCTCGTGCTCCATCACGTGGCACCAATGGCAGGTCGAGTACCCGATCGACAGAAAGATCGGCTTGTCCTCCCGTTTCGCCTTCTCGAAAGCGGCGTCGCCCCAGGGATACCAGTCCACAGGGTTGTCTTTATGCTGGAGGAGGTACGGGCTCTGTTCGAGGGCGAGGCGGTTGGACATCAATAAGCCACTGCAAAATGGTTCACTCCGTGGGCATCGGACGCGGCGGCGCCATCTTCTGCAGCCGCGACTTGACGGCCTGGAACTGCCGGCTGTCGCGCGTGCCGCCGGGCCGACGCGCCACTTCCCCCTGCAGCCGCTGGATGCGATCCTGCGGAGACGGGTGGCTCGAAAAGAAGGTTTCCACGCTGCTCGGATTGCGTCGCGCCTCGCGCTGAAGAATCTCGAAGAGCTCAACCATCCCTCGCGCGTCCCACCCCGCCCGTCTCAGCAACTGCAGACCCACCTGGTCGGCCTCACGCTCGTCGTCTCGGCTGAATTTCATGAAGATCCCGTTGGTCATGAACGCGGCCGCTGCCTGCGCGGCGCTCCCGCCGGCGCCGTTGCCGAGGACGGCCCCCAGCAACCCGAGCCCGAGATTCGCCATCATTCCCTTCGTCAGCTGGCTCGCGGCATGGCGCTGGGCCACATGGGCCACTTCGTGCGCCAGTACGCCGGCGACCTGTGACTCGTTCGTCGCCGCGTGCAGGACACCGCGGTGGATCCAGATGGGACCGCCAGGCAGCGCGAAGGCGTTGATCTCGCGATAATCGGCCATCGAAAAGCTGTAGGGGTACTTCGGTCCGGAGGCCTGACGCCCAAGACGTTCACCGATGCTGCGGACATAGGTAGCCACCTCCGAGTCGCGCACCTCCGGCACCTGCTTGCGCACCTCGGCATTCGTCTCGCGACCGATCTCGATCTCCTGTTCCACCGAGACGAGAGAAAACTGACCGCTCGCAGGCAACGTCGAGGCGCACAGGGCGGTCAGGATGACGACGAGCCACCGCTGTTGCCGCGGTTCGTGCGCGTCCGACGGCAACCTGCCCGGCTGAAGCCCGACACGTGCGTCGTCATGATGCGGAATCTGGTCATACTCGAGGCGCGGGCGCGGCGGGTATATGCTCCGGGCGATGCCGACGAAAACGCGCGTACGCCGCCGTAAATTCGACGCCGTACATCAGGATCACCGACGAGACATACACCCATAGCAAGAATACGACGACTGCCGCTACCGACCCGTGAATCAGCGTGAGCTGTGCGCTCCGACCGATGTACCACGAGAAGCCGCTGAATGCGAGTCTCCAGAGCACGCCGGTCAAGACTGCGCCCACCCAGACGTCGCGAAAGCGCGTCTTCGCATTCGGGATGAAGTAATAAATCAGCCCCACGGCAATAATGAGCAGAATCGTTGCCGAGTAGGTTACGGTCAGTGACTGCAGCGCCTGCAACCACTGAAAGCGAGCGAGCATCACGCCGAACCACGACGCCTCTGCGATTTCGACGGCGCTTACCAGCAGCAGCGCGACGATCAGCACCCCTCCGCTCGCCGCGAGCATGATGAATGACACGAGCCTGTGCTTCAAAAAGCTGCGCTGCTTCTCGACGCCCCAGGCTTCGTTGACGGCGCTCGTGACGGCGCCAAACACTCCGAGCGATCCCCAGATCAATGCAAGGGCGCCACCCACGCCAATCGGGATCCGCGTCGCGGTGAATGCTTCGAGCTGGGTCTTGACGAAATCCACCCGGGCCGGGAAATACCGGAAGACGAATGTCAGCACTGCGAGGCGGTCCGCTTCGTCGGCGGCGACGGAACCGAGCATCGAGATGACCAGCAGTAGGAACGGAAAAAAGGACAGGAGCGCGTAATAGGCGATCGACGCGGCGTGAGTCAGGTCGTTGCCCGTCAACAGCCGAATGAGACCGCGCCAAGCCGCGAGGCCCGAAAATCGAAGATCCGCTTTCAGGCGGAGTAGTAGCCGGGCCAGCCTCACGTGGTGATTATCACTGTACGTGATGCGCGAACAGTCAATGTGCGGAAACCGCTGCGAGCACGGGGTTCAGGGAAGTTGCGAAGGTAGAAGGTAGCCGGAGGCCTTCAGGCCTCCGGATGGTAGACCGGAGACTCTTGGGCCTCCGAATCGCGCAGCAACGCGTCTACGACCGGCCGTAGTCGCTGCCGGTGCCGCCGCCAAACGAGCCCGGCGTGCTCGACGGCCCGCTGGTGTAACCGCTGTCGCTACCGCGGGTTTCCTCCATACCGCGCTGGACCGCGCTGCGGGCCTGCTGCACCATGTCGCGGCCACGCTCGGCCCAGTTGCTCGCCGTCTCGGACGCGCGGCGGTACTGCTCCGAAGCTCTGTCTCCGAAGTGTTTCGCCTGCTCACCGATCTCGTCACGCAGGTCGGAACCCGACTTCGGCGCAAGCAGCATTCCGAGGCCAGCCCCCAGAACCGTGCCCGCCAGCAGCCCCATGATGAACCCGCCGCCGCCCTCGCCATCACGTTCGTAGTCCGCCATGCTCTTCCCCCTTTTCACCCTTGCCAATCACAAGTCACAAGGCACAAATCACAAGTCACAACGCGCACGCGACTGCGCGCGGGAACCAGGCACTCAAGTACCAAGCGCCGAGCACCAGTCAGTGCGATGTGCCGCTCGATGGATACTGGCCGCGCGCCGTTTTGAACTCGGACACGGCGCGCATCCCTTCGTTGGCCAGGTCTCCGACCTTCACAATCGTCGACTGGAATCGCTCGAACTCCCGCCGCAAATCGTCTACGGCCGGCTCGATCCGATCACGGAGCCAACGCCCGCGGTCCGTAAAGAAGAGATAGGCTGCCGCGGCCCCACAAGCCGCGCCAAGGCACGCACCGAGCATCATTCGAGAGCGATCGTCGTCCACACGTCCTCCTTCCGGTCCGCCCGAGAGCCCAGCCAAACCGGGTTCTCAGCAAAATCTGTGTTCCAAAACAAGTGCCACGCCGTCCAGGCAGGTTCGTTCGCCAGCAATCCGTCGCGGGGCGTCTGACCGAGCCCGCATGCACCAAGGTTGTTCCGGTGCAAGTGAACCTCATCGGGACGAGGAGCACTCGTGTCCCCGACTACCGGACGGCCTGCCCGGCTGCAGCGGCGGCGCGCTGCTGGGCGCGCTGGTCCTGAATGTCATGCTTCTTCATCTTGCTGTACAGCGTCGGGCGGTAGAGACCCAGGATCTGCGCGGCCTCCTGCTTGTTCCAGTTCGTGCGCTGGAGCGTCTGCAGGATGGCCATCTTTTCGATTTCCGCCAACGTCCGGTGTGGCGGAATCGTGAACTCCTGGGGAGGGGCGCCTTCCTCGCGGATGGATTCCGGCAGGTCGATAGGCTGAATCTCGCCGGTCTTGCTGACGAGCACGGCACGCTCGATCGCGTTTTCGAGCTCGCGCACGTTGCCGGCCCAACGGTTGCGGATGAGCAGATGGTACGCGGCGGGCGAAATCGAGCGGACATTCTTCTGATAGCGCTCGTTGAAGCGAGCCAGGAAGTGCGTGCAGAGAAGCGGGATGTCTTCCGTACGCTCGCGCAGCGGCGGCACGCGCAACGTGATGGTGTTAATACGGAAATACAGGTCTTCCCGAAGCTTTCCTTCACGCAGCGCGACGTCGAGCTCGATGTTCGTGGCGCAGATGAGCCTGAAGTCCACGTGTACGAGCCGATCGCTGCCAATCGGCCGGTACTCACGCTCCTGCAGCACCCGCAGCAGCTTGGTCTGTAGGTACGGGGGCATCTCTCCGATTTCGTCGAGCAGCAGCGAGCCGCCCTCGGACATCTCGAACAGGCCGACCTTGTCGGTGTGCGCACCCGTAAACGACCCCTTCTTGTATCCGAACAGCTCGCTCTCGATCAGGTCCTTGGGAATCGCGGCGCAGTTGATTTTGATGAACGGCCCTTTCACCCGATTCGAGTTGTAGTGGATCGCATTGGTGATGAGCTCTTTCCCCGTGCCGTTCTCACCCTGAATCAGGATGTTCGCATCACTGGCGGCCACGCTTTCCACCAGCTCGAACAGCTCCTTCATCTTCTTGCTCTGGCCGACGATGTTGGCGAAGCTGTATTGACCGCGGATCTGTTCCTTGAGCTGCTTGTGCTCCGCGCGTGCCTGCGTCTGCTCGATGGCGCGGCGGATGAGGTCGATTAGCCCATCCTGGCTGACAGGCTTTTCCAGGAAGAAAAATGCACCGGCTTGGCCGGCCTCGACAGCGCGCGCGAGCGTGCCCTGGCCGCTGATGATGATCACTTCCGGCGAAGGGTCTATGTCCTTCAGCCGCCGAAGTAAGGCAATCCCATCGAGATCCGGGAGCATCAAGTCCGTGACGACCACGTCAGGCCGCCATTGCTTGAAGATCTCCTCACCCCGGGTGCCGATGAGCGCAGTACGCACCTCATATCCCTCGGCCTCGATGACCATCTTGAGCCACTCGGTCATGGCGGGCTCGTCGTCTATCGCGAGGACGCGGCGGCGCTTTTTCGTCGTAGAAGAAATATAGGAGCTGGACATCTCAACAGGGCCCCGATGCTAGCATAGAGCCGTTTTCAATTAATACAGTACGCCATCCCTCGTTGAAAAAGCCTACAGCGTGTACATGATACATACAGAAGAGGCAGATATCGACACTGGTCCTATAATGCGCGCCATGGCAGACCGTGAGCCCCCAACACACCCCCCGAACCTGCCTGACAACACGTCGTCGGGGGTTTGTCCGTCCCTTCCCGCCCCGACGGACGCCCACGAAGAAGCGATGATCTGCGAGCGATGCGGAAAGGCCGAGATGTACCGCATGCACGCCGTCTGGCGGTGTCCGGCGTGCGGATTCAAGACAGATTGCTGCGGATGGTGAAGTGCATCGCCTGACGAGCCACATCCGCACCGACGCGCCGGAGTTTGTCGACAATCACGCCCGCATGACCGGTCTCGTCAAACAGCTGCGCGACCGGACGAGTGTGTGCCGCCAGGGTGGTGGGCCGAAGTACCTGGAACGCCACCGCCAGCAGGGCAAGCTTCCCGTCCGCGACCGGATTGACCGGCTGCTCGATCCAGGCTCGCCATTCCTCGAGCTGTCGGCGCTTGCCGCGTGGGGGTTGTACGACAACGAAGCCCCGGGCGCAGGCATCGTGACCGGGATTGGACGGGTGTCGGGCCGGGAAGTGGTCATCGTAGCCAACGACGCCACGGTCAAGGGTGGCACTTACTACCCGATTACGGTCAAGAAGCACCTGCGCGCGCAGCAGATCGCTCTCGACAACCGCCTGCCGTGCATCTATCTGGTGGATTCGGGTGGCGCCTTCCTTCCGCTGCAGGCGGAGGTGTTTCCCGATAAAGGTCACTTCGGCCGCATCTTCTTCAATCAGGCGCGCATGTCGGCCGAAGGCATTCCGCAGATTGCCGTGGTAATGGGGTCGTGCACCGCAGGCGGCGCCTACGTGCCCGCCATGTCCGACGAGACCGTCATCGTCAAGAGCACGGGAACGATCTTTCTGGGAGGACCACCCCTCGTGAAAGCAGCCACAGGGGAAGAGGTGTCGGCCGAGGAGCTGGGCGGCGCCGACGTGCATACGCGGTTGTCGGGTGTCGCCGACTATCTTGCCGAAGACGACGCGCATGCGATCGAGATCACGCGAACGATCGTCTCCACCCTCAATACCCGGAAGATTGTGCCCGCCGACGTGGCGGCGCCGGAGGCCCCCGCGTACGACCCCACAGAGATTTACGGCATCGTCAACTGGGACGTGCGAAAGCCGTACGATGTGCGCGAAGTGGTTGCGCGGCTGGTGGACGGGTCGCGGTTTGATGAGTTCAAAGAGCGGTATGGCGCGACGATCGTCACCGGCTTTGCGCGGATTCACGGATTTCTTGCCGGCATTATCGCGAACAACGGCGTGCTGTTTTCCGAATCTGCGTTGAAAGCGACGCACTTCATCGAGCTCTGCAATCAGCGCGGCATTCCGCTCGTGTTCCTGCAAAACATCACGGGATTCATCGTCGGCCGGCAGTACGAACGCGGTGGCATCGCGAAGGACGGAGCGAAGATGGTGCACGCCGTTGCGAACTCCGTGGTACCGAAGTTCACCGTCATGATCGGTGGTTCGTTCGGCGCGGGAAACTACGCGATGTGTGGTCGCGCGTACGAGCCGCGTCTCCTGTGGATGTGGCCGAACTCGCGAATCTCGGTGATGGGCGGCGAACAGGCGGCGACGGTCCTCACGACCGTCAAACGCGAACAACTTGCGCGCGAAGGAAAAGTCCTCACCGAGAGCGAAGAGGAAGCGATTCGACGTCCGATTCTCGAGAAGTACGAGGCCGAAGGCTCGCCGTATTACTCGACCGCGCGCCTCTGGGACGACGGGATTCTGGATCCAGCGCAGACGAGAGAGGCGCTCGCGCTCGGCATTTCCGCGGCATTCAACGCGCCAATCCCGCCACCGAAGTATGGCGTGTTCAGGATGTGAACGTTGAACGAGGTCGTCGTTCAAGGAATCGCACTGAGATGTTTCGCCGACTGTTGATCGCCAATCGCGGTGAAATTGCGGTCCGCATCATACGTGCGTGCCGCGAGCTTGGTATCGAGTCGGTGGCCGTGTATTCAGACGCGGACAGCAGCGCTCCGCACCGAGCGCTCGCTGACCGGGCGGTGCGGATTGGCCCGGCGCCTGCGGCCCATAGTTATCTGTCTACGGAAGCGGTGCTCAGAGCGGCGACGGAAACCGGTGCCGAAGCGATCCACCCGGGGTACGGGTTCCTCGCCGAAAATCATGCGTTTGCGACTGCCTGCATTGCTGGCGGGCTGATCTTTGTCGGGCCGCCGCCCGATGTGATCGCCTCGCTCGGTTCCAAGATCGCCGCGCGTCATGCCGCGGCGCGTGCCGGCATTCCAGTGGTTCCCGGCGAGACGCCCGCCGATCAGGGTGAAGCCGCCATAGCGGATGCGGCTCGACGGATAGGCTTCCCGGTACTCATCAAGCCATCGGCCGGCGGTGGGGGCATCGGAATGAAAGCCGTGCGTGACGAGGCGTCGCTTCCGGCGGCGATTGCACAGGCCGGTCGCGAAGCGATCGCGGCGTTCGGCGATGGGACGCTGTATGTGGAACGTCTCATCGATCGCCCGCGCCACGTCGAGGTTCAGGTTCTGCTCGACAGCCACGGCGGCGCGGTTTACCTGTTCGAGCGCGAGTGTTCGCTCCAGCGCCGGCATCAGAAGATCGTCGAGGAAGCGCCGTCCACTGCATTGACGCCACGCCTTCGAGCGCGGATGGGCGAAGCTGCCGTGGCACTCGCGAGCGCTGCGGGATATCGCAATGCCGGAACCGTCGAGTTTCTGCTCGAGGGCACGGGTGATGAGGCGCGGTGCTATTTCCTCGAGATGAACACGCGCCTGCAAGTCGAGCATCCCGTCACGGAACAGACCACCGGCGTCGATATCGTGCTGGCACAGCTCGCGGTCGCCGCCGGCGAACCGCTTCCGTGGTCGCAGCGTGAGCTGTCGCAGCGTGGGCACGCGATAGAAGTCCGGGTCTACGCAGAGGACCCGGCGCAAAACGATCTCCCCCAGGCCGGACCGCTTCTGCTGTACCGAGAGCCCATGATGCCCGGTATTCGCATTGACAGCGGAGTGGTCGAAGGTGGCGACATCTCGGTCCACTACGATCCGCTCATCGCCAAGCTCATTGCCTGGGCCGACACCCGCGAACGCGCCAGGCGGCGCGCCCTGGCGGCGCTCCGCAACTATCCAATTCTCGGGGTTCGGACGAACATCGCTTTTCTTATCGCCCTGCTGGAGCATCCTCGGTTCATCAGCGGTGACGTCGACACGGGCTTGGTGGACATGGAGCGCGCGACTCTTGTGGCCTCGTCCGCCGACGACCCGCCTGCCGAAGCGATCAGCGTTGCCATGGCGGCTACTGGAGTCGCTGCAACCGGGAACTCAGCGCCGACCAGCGCTCCTGATCCGTGGACCATGCTGCGAGGCTGGCGTGGTTGACTTCGACGTCACTCCACTCGGCAACGGCCGGTACCAGGTGTCCGACGGGACACGGCAGCGGCTGGCTTACGCCACTGGCCCGGCAATATCAAGGTGGGTGTTTATCGACGGCCGGACGTTCGTCGTCGATGTCACCGGCACCGCCGACAGTAAGGCCAGGCGCACACACGACGATGACATGGGGCTGGCGTCGCCGATGCCGGCAACTGTGGCCTCCATTCATGTCAGCGAAGGACAGCCGGTCTCACGTGGCGACCTGCTCGTCATGCTCGAAGCCATGAAGATGGAGCTGCCCATCAAGGCACCGCGGGACGGCAGAGTCAGGAAGGTCGCCTGCACGCAGGGAGAGCTCGTCCAGCCGGGAGTCCCATTAGTCGAGCTCGAATAGGGGAGGTCCTACCGTTCCCACGCTCCTTTTGTCCATTCGAGGAACTGCATCTCGCTCCAGTAATTGACGATTCGTTCCTGTGGGATCGCCGCCAGACGCGCGTGGGCGATGGCGATGTCGGCGAACTCGAGCTCCTGATGTGCGTGCGCGTCGCTGTCGAGCGCAAAAATGCATCCTGCCGCGAGCGCGCGCGCGGCGAGCTCGTAGTGCACGTCCTGACGATCCCACGAGCCGTCGATCTCGATGGCCACTGCGCGACGGGCCGCGACTTCGAACACAGCGTCCCAGTCAGCGAGCACGCCGGCGCGGGTGTTGAACCGGCGTCCCTGCGGATGCCCCAGGATACATATGCCCTGCTGTGACACCGCGCGTACCATGCGTGGTGTCTGGTCGGCGGACGTACGGAGCTGTGAGTGGGGCGACGCGACCACGAACTCGAACAGCTTGAGCTCCGGCGGCTCCAGATCGACGGTCCCGTCGGGACGAATGTTGGCTTCGACACCCTTGAACATGCGGAATCGTCCCGCATAAGCGGCGTTGATGCGGTCGACCTCGGCGTGCTGCCGCGCCGCCTCCTCCATCGACATGCCCCGCGCGATTCGCAGGCCGTAGGAGTGGTCGGTGATCCCCGCGCACTTGTGGCCTCGCGCCAGGCACGCCTCGGCAATCGAATCGAGTGTTTCGGCGCCATCGCTCCAGACCGAGTGCATCTGAAAGTCCCCGCGATACTGCTCGCGCGCTGGAGGGATGCGGCGGGAAAGGACTTCGCGCACCGCCGCATTGCTGAGAAATCCGTGCCGGAGACGCCGCAGCGCCGCGATGTCGTCGGCCTTGCCCGATTCCTCAACGGCGCGCTCGACGAGGCTCGAGGAACCGTCGTACACGAGCTCGCGCGCGATGCGGTCGGTCGTCGGCCCGATACCGGGCACCGCGCGCAGCGTATTCGATTCGACCAGCGGGGTGATGTGCCGGTCGAGGCGCAGCACCGCCTTCGCCGCGCGCTTATAGCCCCACGCGCGTTGACTGCGTCCGGCAAGTGTGGCCATGTCGAGAAGCAGCCCCCCAAGCAGGAGGTTCACGTCGCGGGAGCCGGGCATCGGCGAATCGGGCATGAAAGGAGTGCGGCGCGACGGTTCGATTTGACAATCGCGATCTGAATCTTTCAAATTGTGCAGTTCGCGACACTCACTTCGTCAACGATCAAGACTGGAGCAAACATAATGGCAACCTTCGCGCGGCACGCTGATGTGGACTGGACAGGGACCCTGATGGAAGGCAACGGCACGGTCAAAGCTGGTACCAGCGCCTTCTCGCTGCCGGTGACATTTCCGAGCCGTATTGACTCCACAGGTGACGACAAGACGACGCCCGAGGAACTCTTGGCCGCGTCACACGCTGTGTGCTACGCAATGGTGCTGACCAATGTCATCGGCAAGCAGGGCGGCAAGGCGCGTCGCGTGCGCGTCACCGCTACCGTCACCGCCGACAAGAGCGACGCGGGGCTCAAGGTCGTGTCCTCCCACCTGAAAGCGGTCGTCGAAGGTCTGGAAGGGATTGACCGCAACACGATCAACGAGCTCGCGACAGGGGCAGAAAAGGGATGCCCCATCTCGAACGCGATCCGCGGTTCGCTCGCCATCACCGTGGAGGCGCAGGCGGTCTGATCAAGTCACAAGGCACAGGTCACAAGGCACAAGTCACAAATCGCCCGTCACAAAGGATTGTGACTTCTGACTTGTGACTTGAGCCTTGTGACTTGTGACTTGGTTTATTCGTTCTGCCCTTCGGCCTGGAGGGAGAGGTACCGCTCGTAGCCCATCTCCTGAATCATGTGGAGCTGCGCCTCGAGCCAGTCCACGTGCTCTTCCTCGTCCTTGAGGAGCTTTGAGAACAGCTCCCGCGACTGATCGTCGCCTTCGTTGCGCGCGACTTGAATAGCCTTGTTGTACATCGCAACGGCGTTCACTTCGAGCTTGTAGTCGGCCTCGATCTGGCCGCGCACATTCTGACCGACGTTCAGCTCGAGGTACTCCATCTTGGGCGTCCCGTCGAGAAACAGGATCCGCTCGATCAGCACTTCGGCGTGCTTCATCTCGTCGATCGCCTGCTTACGGATGTACGAGCCGAGCCGGTGATACCCCCAGTTGTGACACATCTCCGCGTGTATGAAGTACTGGTTGATCGCCGTGAGCTCCTCGCGGAGCGCCTCGTTGAGCTCAGCTATCACCTTGTCGTTGCCGCGCATGCAACCTCCTTGCGCGATCGCCGGACCGCGCATGTCGTCATCGTACGTGTGCGCCCGCCGCTCAATCAAGCAAAACGCACAATGGGAGCGGACATTGCATCCGAGACTCAGTCTCAAGGCGTTCCGAAGTCCTGACACAGTGCGCCCGATCTCGATCGAGAACGACATGGCCGGCGACATCCCGATTCGACCGCTGGGCGCCACAGGGATGATGGTGTCGGCGCGAACCGCCTCCGCCTACCTGATGATGCAGTCGGCCACGAAGGCGATCGTCTGTCCAGGCAAGCACCGCGTGGGACGGTAGAACGTGATCAGCCGGCCGCAGATGATCACCGCCATCCAGAACCCGAGCGAGAGCGCTCCATTCAACCTTGCCAGGGCTGGCGGTGCGGCTTCAGCACCCAGCGTCGCGACGCGCCGAAACATCGTCACATAGAAGATCAGGACGTTCAGCCCGGCCAGTGCAAGAAACACCAGCTTGAATTGAAATGCGGGGTTGTAGACGTACTGGTTGGCCTCCGCCATCACGAACATCGAGCCGGTAACGACATTGATCGCGAAGCCCGCGACCGCAAAAGGGATCAGCCGGTGAAACGCCGAGATAGGTACGCCGCGACCGAGCCCGAGCAGCCGAAGGTCCCATATCGCGATCGATCCGAACAGCAGCGTCAGGCCGATGAAATGCACGCTCTCCGTTGCCGGCCATCCCCAGGTCGTCTGCATGAACAGGCGGACGGGCGTCACCTGTGAGACCGTCTGCTCGAACCAGTATTGAAATGGGCCCATCATTCACTCACGCCGGGTCCAAAAGGACCCAGCCTACCCACGTCGCGTACGTAGGGCGGGTCCTTTCGGACCCGCCACGCGCATTCACGATGTCGCATCGAGGCGCGTATACGTGTACGCGAGCAGACGCCCGGCCACAATCGCACCGGCCCAGCACAGGAGCGAGATCGCGGCGAGCAGCCTGGGGGCGTACGACTGCTGCCTGCGTCGAATCACGTTTACCAGCACGAGCGCGACGGCGATCAGGCCAAGTTTCAGATAAAAGACCGGATTGGTCAGCGCTTTCGTCGGATACCCGATCAGAAGGGCGATGCCCGACGCCGCATTCAGCGCGAGGCCGAACCACATGATCCGAAGATAGCGGTCGAACTCGGTCGGAATTTTGGGAGCGGCGCCGAGGATGCGGAGATCGTGGGCGACGTCGACTCCGGCCAGCAGGCCCAGACCAATCGTGTGCGCCGCCAGAATCAGGGGAAACGCGAAGAGCGACGGCGATTCGCGCATCCAGACGCTGAACGCCGTCGATTCCAGCCAGATGAAGAACGGGTCGAGCACCGCGGGGATGCTATACCGGTACGCGCGGAACGAGGAAGTGCTCGAAACGAACTCCAGCCTCTGTGCCATGGCCTGCCTTGGCAATCACCCGCGATAGTGCCAGGCGTGGACCTTCATAGAGCGGCGTGTGCGGTTCGCCGCCAGCAACCGGCGACGCGTCAGATAGAGGTGTGTTGCCGTCGCGCGACTGCACGAACACGAGGCTTGTGAGTGGGCGTCCGGCCGAGCCCCGCGGTGACCGGTAGAAATCACCGTCAAAGAGCCGGCGTGTCCAATCGTTTCCCGATTGCCACGACCTCTTTACCGGACGTTTCTTCCGCTACGGTACGAAATCCAGACAACCGGGCCGAAATGGCGAGATTTTCCCGCTCGGCAGTGGATTTCGAACCGGGTCATAGTTGGCACGATAAGCGCAGGCCGTGCCATAGAATCAACTCGGCAGTGTCCCGGCGCCCGACGCCGGGCTGTTGCCGGGTTAAGAGAGGCGGGAAACGTCATGAGAGCAGCCGTTTTCGTATTTCTCCTGCTTCCCACTCTTGCGCTGGCGCAAGACGCGGCCGAGGTTCGCAAGATGTACGAAGCGGGCCGTTATCAGCAGGTGGTCGAGCGGTCCAACGACGGGGCAGCACCGGCCGTCGTGTACACCGCGGCGCAGAGTCATCAGAAACTCGGCGCCAGCGATCAGGCGCGCGAGTCGTACGGACAGCTCGCGGCGCGCGGAGAAGACGATCCGTGGCATTTCATCGGGATGTCCGGACAGCAGTTGCTGGATGGGCAAATTGACGCCGCGGCGGAATCAGCGCGCCAGGCCGTCGCCGTTGCCGGCAACCTTGCCGAAGCGCATTTTCAACTCGGACTCGTGCTTGCCAAGCGCGAAGACTGGGCGGGTGCGGCCGATGCATTCGACCGAGCAGCGGAGCTGAACTCGAGTATGGCGTACGCCCACTACTACGGCGGACTGATGGCCTATCGAGCGGGCCGGCCCGCGCGCATGGCAAACGCCTTCGAGCGGTTTCTCCAGCTGGCGCCCGAGGCGCCCGAGCGGCCGGAAGTGATGTCGATCATGCGCACGGTTCGCGGACGTTAAAGACCGAAGCGCTCACTCACGTAGGGCGCGGCTTCACGCCGCGCCCGCTGACGCGCGGGTTGCCCTGGCAATGTCGAAGACAGGCGGGCCGAGGCCCGCCCTACGTTCGAAGAGATGGTGCGGTCTTGACATACGTCAGAAGATTTGCCCGATCCCGAACGTCCATCTTCCTGAGCCCGGTTCCGGCATACCCCATATGACCTTGCCGTAGTCCACACGCAGCAGGGCGAACGGCGTACTCACACGAAGACCAAACCCGATCGATCCCACCAAATCCCGCAGGCTGGCGTCGCTGGGTTTCGCAAAGACATTGCCCGCATCGATAAACGTCACTCCGCCCACCCACCGGTAGATCGGCATCCGCATTTCCTGGTTGAGCACGATCATCGTCTGTCCGCCGGCCGGTTCGCCTGGGTCGAAGATGCTGCGCGGGCCGAGGCTGTTTTCCGGCACGCCGCGGACCGTGCGCGATCCTCCGGCAAAGAACATCTCCTGCCGGAACACATCGCTACCACCTAAGGGGACCATGAGTCCCCAGCGTGCGGCCGACGCAAGCACGACGCTGCGCCACGCGCGGAAGTAGTACGCCTGGACAAGCTCGCGAACGAACGTGTCACTGGATAGCGCAGCCTCAGCTGGAGTCCCGACGCGTCCGTAGTCGAAACTCGACGAGACGAGCATCCCATTCGTGCTGTCCAACGGGTCGTCGCGGGTGTCCCAGGCCCCCGCGGTGTTCCAGCGGGTGGTGTTGAGCTTGATGTCGAACGCCAGCGGGTTGTCCTCGAGGCTTCGGGTGTCGAACGTGTGATTCCTCTCGAACGAGTACGAATACGACAGACCCAGATGCGTGGCGACGCGCGCTCGCTGCTCCCAGGTAACGCTGGTCTGGTTCATCACGAGTGAGGTGGCCTGAATTTCCTGGCGTGATCGTTCGGCGACCAACGACGACTCGATCGGCCAACCCAGGAATGTTGGCGCATTCCCGAAAACGCGGCCGCCCTGCTCGCGGCGTTGCAACCCGAGCGCTGTCCCAATCGTGATCGCCCGCCCGAACAGCGTGCGTCGGGTAAGGTCCGCGGAAAACCCGGGTGCCAGCTCTCGGCCGGTCGGGTTATCCTCCGGGCGCTCTTCCGCAACGACGAAGCCATAGCGCAAGCGGACCGCGGGCCACTCTTCCACCGTCACACGAATGCGCATCGGCGTCACGTCGTCCCGGGTCGACTCCCCCGGTTCCGACGTGATGTCGATTCGACGGAACAAGCCCGTTTCGAAAACGCGCGTCCGCGCCTGCAGCACTTCTTCTGACCTGAGTGGTTCGTCGACCGACAGATCGAGGGCGCGAAGGATCACGTCCGAATCGATGCCGCGGTTCCCGACAATGACGATGTCGCTGAGAACCTGTCGAGGACCGTGTCCGATAACAAACGTGACGGGGATCTGTGGCTGCTCGATATCGACGTTCGCTCGAACGGTGACCGTGGCCGCAGCGAACCCTTCGCGACGAAGAGTCGCCACCAGCCGATTCCGGGCTGCCTCCACCGCATCAAGGTCGTAAGGCATGTCCTGGTCGAGCGCGAGGGCCTCACGCAGCTGGTCCTCTGGAATTTCGGGTGCGCCTTCCAATTCCACGCTGGCGATCGTAAACAGCGGTCCCGGATCGACATTGACGGGCAGCGTGGCTGTTGCCTCGATAAACAACGGCATTCCGGTTGCGACCTGCACGCGCACGTAGCCACGGCGGCGAAGGTAGGCTTCGACTTCGCGCGCCACAGCCTCTGGATTCGATATCGCCTGCTCGTCCAAGTCACGTGTGTCGAGATCGGTAGCGATTTCATCCGCCAGAGGCTCGGGCACCCCTTCGATGCGTACCATCGTCCGTGTGCTGCGGGGCCCGGGCTCGACGACTATGTCGAGCGTCTTCACGCTGCCTTCGTTGCGGATACTCGCTTTGATGGTCGGCTGCAGGTAGCCCCGGCTCGCCAGATCCTCGCGTACGGCCTGCGTCGCCTCATCTATCAGAAATTCATCGAACACGGACTCGAACCAGGCGGTCTCGAGCCGCGACCGGAGCGCGGAACCCAGATCGATGCCCGTCACCGCGATCACGGTTCGCGGACCCGCAGCGATCTCATATGCGATCGCAATGCTCTCGCCCCGTTCCATTCGCCGTGCCATGACGCGCGCAGTAAAGTAGCCCTCGCTTCGATACAGGCTCTCCAGTCGATCCCGATCGGTCTGCCACTCGGCAAAGTCAAATGTCTCTCCGGGACGCAGCCGAAGTGTCGCGCGCACGCGCGTCTCAGGCAGTGCGAGATCTCCCGATACGTCCACGGTCGCGACCCGCAACGTCGGCCGCTCGGGCGGACGTGCCTCGATGGCAGGCGCTTTCGTACCGAACGCGATGTCATGCCGCAGTCCATAGGACCGCAAGTCCGCGTCGTCCGATACGACGCGTACATCAAGACCTCGGAGCGGAAGGTAATTGATAATCCACGTTTGCGCGTCGCTGTCGCGCAGACTCTGCGAAAACGTCAGGTCGAGGTTTGGCGCGATACTCTTGCCGAAGGTCAGCCTGTTGGTGGGGTCCTCCTTGGTGGTGGCTATTTCGGTCGGATCGCGTCGTAACGTCTGATTTTCGACGCCGCCAAGCCTGATGGTGTCGAGGCCAACGGCGCGACTGGCAAATCCCAGCACCTCACCGGAGAAGTTGCCCAGAACCTGAGTACCGATGAATGCCGCGTCGTCAGGCGCGAGATTTTCAAGAGGGCGCCCCGTGAGAAGCAGCGAAGCCACCTCCGCCTGACCGAGCTCCGGGGCCGAAGTCGAGCGTAGAGCAACGCTGGGGCTTTCTGCCGGTCCCGTAATCGTGACCTCGATGTCTTCACCGCCGGCTCTGGTTGTCGCCCGGACATTCACAACAGGCTCGATTGCAACCGGGTTGGAGAAATCAATCGTGCCGGAGTCGACGGCGTACACGTTGCGCCCCACGAATAGCTGGCCGCCCTCGCGCAGCTCCGCGCGTCCCGACATCCCGGGCGTCTGCGCCGTACCGATGAGACGCAGGTCCGCTCCCAGCTGAAGCCGCCCGTAGTTGTTGTCAACAAGGATGTCCTCGTCGGTGATCACGCGTATGTCGAGCGCCAGCGCGTCGAGGAAGGGCGACGACTCGGCGTCTGCCGCCAGTTGCTGCGCGCGCAACGTCGCGAGCAGCTGCGTCATGACGGCCATCGGCTCGCGGTACGCGCCGCGAAGCACCGTGACGGTGCCCGACAACTTACCCGAGACCGCATCGCTGGAGGCGGCGGGCGGAGCTCGGAACGTGAAATTCAGGTCGGCGTCGAGCTCGCTGCGCAGTCCCTCGGGATACTCGACCGCCATGCCGCGAATACCGGTCGACAGCTGAGCCTGCAGTCCCTGATCCGAGGCGTACTCCACAGTGCCGCCACCGGTGACCGCTCCACCATTCGCTGATCCGGTCAGTTCGGTAATCCGCGCGGTCGTTCCGGTCAGCACTGTTCGAACCGAGAGGTCCGACACGATCACCCGGGGGTCGGCCAGCCGCAGCTCCCCGTCTGTCACCACCACGTCACCATCGACGCGCGGACTCTCGAGCGAGCCCGTGATCGAGAGGTGTGGCTCGAGCCTGCCGGCCGTTGTCATACCGGCGCCGCGCACGAACGGCGTCAACAGCCGCAGGTCCAGCGTTCCGTCAGCCATGAGGGCGGCCTGCCGATCCTCCAAGCCCACCTGGCCGCGAACCGTCAACGTGCTGCCCTGCCCGATCCATTCCCACGCTTCCACGCGGGCGACACCGTCGCGAGCGACGATGCGAGTGGGTATGCTTTGAGTGAGAGGCAACTCTGCGACACGAACGTCGAAGCGGTCGATCCGCAGCTCACCCGTAAGGTCCGCGAGTTCCAGCGTCGGCGACGCCGCTTCGAGTGTGGCGTCAATCGTCCCCGACAACTCATCGAGCGCGCCTCTGTCCATAAACGGCGCGAGGACTGCCGGCGTGAGATTGGTTGCGCGCGCCTTGACTACAGCGAGGTCGCCGCCCGGCGCGCCCACAACACCACCGCCGACCACCGCCAGCCGGTCGTTGAACATCGACAGTGGGGCCTTGCCAGTGGCCGATAGCTGTCCGCCTTCGTACTCTGCAGAGCCCTCGCGCAGCTCAACCCACCCATTTTCAGCGTGGGCCCGAACCGTCAGTCCAGTCACCGCGGGGGCGTTCTCCAGCGCGACCGACGCCGGGCCAACCTCCAAATCGGCAGATACAACAGGCTGCTGAACGGTTCCTGTGACACGTGAGAGAAGTGCAACCGGACCGTCGCCTCCGGTCACCGGCAGCTCGGTCAGTCCCAGCGCGGCCGCCGTGCGCACCACGTCGTCCACATTTCCTGTCACGGTCATCAACGCCGCAGGCTGGTCAGGCGCGGGCTCGAACACCGGGAGGGATCCGGACGCCGACACGGCGAGAGCACCCGCAACGACGTCGAGCCGATCGATGTGAGCGCGCTCGTCCTCGTAGCGCACACGCGCGGGACCCGCCAACTCCACCGGGAGGTCGCCCGCAGTGGCTTTCAGCGACGCAACATCGACGGTCGCAGCGCCGGTTCGCCACGCCTCGAGCGGCAATTCGGCGTGAAGCGTCAAGGTCGTTGTGCCTGTGACGGTTGTGGGAACGTTCACGTACTTCAAGACACGCGTCAGATCCAGCTCCTGGACGTTCGCGTCAATGCTGGCGTGGTAGGGCGACCGGATCTCAACGCGACCGTTGGCGCTCGTGGCAAATTCCGGTGCCTGGGCCTGAATATGAGCGATCTGGCCATCAAGCTCGACGGAGGCATCGAGCGGGCCCACGGCCATGTCGCGCCACATCGCGTCCCGCACCGTAACCGCGCCGGTCCCTCGTGGCGCTTCAACGGTGCCTTCCCCACTGAAACGCGCGTCGACCGTGGCTGCAAACGGCTGATCCTCCGTCGCGGCGATCAGCCACTGCATACCCTCGAGCGTCGCGGTGTACGCGCGCGGGCCCGAGCTCGTAGGTGCCATTGGCGGTCAGCAAACCCGCCGTCGAAGGCTGGCGGGCGGACAGTTGATCGACGACAAGGGTCGCGTGTCGCTCAGCCGGCCTGAGACCTCGATGTCGCGCAATGCCTGGTCGACGGCGATGGCTTCGGACCTCGACATGGAATTCGAGCTGAGGCTGCAGGGGCCGTCCGGAGAAGTCCGCTTGGACGAGTGGCGCGTCTATCTGCGCAGCGCCGAAACGTACGGATTGCGGCACGTCCGTCGACTTCGGATCGTTGAGGCTGCCCGCACACGCGAATGTCAGCCTCGAGGTCGCCGCCCCGCATGATGTCGTCGTTGACGTCGACAACACCGGCTACGAGCGCAATCCCGGCTATGTCGGCTTGTTCGATGTGCACCGTTCCCTCGATTGCGTTACCGCGATCACCGCGGAACTCGAACGTCGCGGGCACGAGAATGCCACCGTGTTGGTGCGCCCTTCGAGATCGCCACTTTCCCTCCTGAACGTTGAGGACAGCATCCCCTCCGATTGCCACCCGTCCGGCAGCATTACGCCCGTTGTACATCGATAGACGTGCAGTCCCCGACCAGCGTGCGACGTCAACGCCTGGTCCTGATGCATTGATTTCCGCCGAAAAGCAGTCCAGCAGGAAGCACAGTTGCCGCTTCAGGTGCCAGCGCTCGCGTTACAGCGGTTGTGTCGACGTTGAACAACGCCGCCTTCAATTGTCCGGTTGAATCGGAATTGAAGGGCACGAGACCGACTGCCGATGCTCGGCCACCCTCAAACCCGAAGCGCAGTTCGTCGATCTCGGCGGCGGCCGGTGTGATGTGCGCCCGAACGACGAAATCCGTTGTTGTCAGCGCCTGCCAGGCAAATTGCTGAGACGTCACGGTCAGCTGCGTATCCAGCTGGTCGAATGTTCCCGCGACGTGCGCCTCGAACATCAGATCGCCGCGTGGCAAATCGCCATTGGTCACGACCCATCGCGTAGCGCGTGTTGCATCGAGGCTGCCGGACGCCGTGAGATTCACCGCCTGCTCGCGCGCGAGGAGCGTGATCGATCCGTCGAGGCGTGCCGATCCTTCGTCTGCCCGCACTTGCAGATTTTCGAGATGGAGTGCGCGCCCGTCGAAGGTTACGTTTCCGGTCAACGCGGGAATGTCCGTAATCTGTGTCTCGGTGTTGAACTGGCCGCTGCCGCCGAGCTTCACGTAGCCCTCGTCTGGCGTGAGGCGAAGCGCAATCGACGGCATCCACAGGAACATCGCTGCCTGCTCGTCGCGGACATCGACCGCAAGCTGGGGAATGTTCAGTTGCTCCACGCGAAGGGCCGGGGGCTCCCCTGCCTGCGTTTCAGACGCGGCCGGCAGGTTGGATGTCCCATCCGGTCTTCGACGAGCCAGGACACGGCCATTCGTGACGGTAATGTCGTTGAAGGCGACGTCTCCGAGGACGGCCCGCCATGGCAACGTGACGGACAGATAGTCGGCGGTGATGAAGGGCTCGTCCCGCGAGTGGAGCGCCGACACGCGGAGGTCAGCCAGGCCGATACGGAGCGCCGCCAGGTTGTAATCGAGTCGGCTCGCAGCGAGATGAAGGTCGTATTGCTTCTCGACCGTCCTCACGGCGTACCGAAGTGCGGCCGCGCGGAAAAACGGCGCATGCACAAGCACGACGAGCAGCACGGCGGCCGCGACGAGGACGCCGAAGACAATCATGAGACGCCGGAAGGATGGGCCCACAGACATCAGAGCGGGTGTGCTACCTGTGTTACCCTACTGTAATCGCCCGAGTGCCTCAGACAATCAAGGCTTCGCAGCCGGTCGATCTCACGCTCGAACTTGTTCCCAGGGCGCGATTCGACGTTGTCGAGTTCCGTTCCCATTTTGCCGCCGAACACGAGGCGTTCGCTCGGTATCCTCATTGTCTGTACTGGTCGTCGCACACGACGGCCGGCTTTCTGGATCGCAGTCTCGCCGCGCGGCTCACCGCGGAATCGGTGCCAGGCTATCTCGAAGCGTTCCGTGCCTTGTTTCCCGAGGGCGCCGGCTACGAGCACGACAGACTCGACCGCCGCAACGACCTCGATCCCAAGCAGCGCGCGATAGAGCCTCGGAATGCGGATTCACACCTGGCGTTCATCGCCGGAGGGTTGCGGCCCTGTGTTACCCATCCTAACCGGGACGGAGAGTCGGTCTTCTTCGTCGATCTCGACGGGATGATCCGCGGCACGCCGCGAAGGCGGCTGACACGGCTCATCGGTTTCCACAACGAAAAGGTCATACGGGGCACCCGGATCGAGGTTCCGGTGTCCACGCACCCGATCGATTCGGTGAACCTGAAGGATCCGCGCCTCGGAATTTACCAGCAGCTGTCCGAGTTCGTCACCCGTGCCGGTGTTGGAAAGGGGCGTCTACGCATCGTCCTCGACCCGGCTGAGCGTCATTCGGCTTTGACAGTCAACGAGTACGAAACGCTGCTGATGAAGCACGACCTGGCGGAAGTGCTCCGAAACCCGCTCAAGTTCTTCAAGGAGCAAAGCCGGAGTGTGCTCGCCAACCCTCTCGCCGTTCCGGCCAAGACGCTCGGCTACGCCAAGTACGATTTCGTGAGGGTGCTCAACAAGAGTCTCGATACGCTTGGACTCCGCGGATCGATTGTCGAGAGATTGCTCGCACGGACGCTCGCTGTTCCCGCCGCCCGTTTCTTCCGGATGCGCCGTTCCGTGAGCCTGCTCATCTCCGAGCGGCCGGACGGAACCCACGGCCTCATCGAAGGTACCTACCAGAGCCCGATTCTCGTCCAGTGGGATCGTGCCCCGCGGGAAACGCGGGTCCTGGACGTCACGCTGTCGGAGCTTAGATAGATTCTATTTGGGAAGTCTGTCCGGCATTTCCGCCACGACATACGCCATAACGGCGATGGCAGCCGCCGCCTTCGAAACTTCCTGCGGCGAGATGCGCTCCACGGTGTCGGCGGGTGTGTGATGGATCGCGAAATAGCGACCCGGATTTCCCAGATACGCCATCATCGGCGCGTTGCCCGCCTGCGCGATGGGACCGATGTCGGCGCCACCGCCGCCTGCCACGATTTCCGACAAACCCAGCGGCGACAGCAGGGACCCGATCTCGCGAACGAGATTCCTCGCCGCTGCACTGCCTGAAAATCCCAGGCTCGCCGGCTCGAAGACTCCCGAGTCGGACTCCAGTGCAAACACGTGATCACCGGCATGCGCCGCGTGCTTGGCGGCGTAGGCCGTTGCGCCGCGAAGGCCATTTTCCTCGTTGGTCCAGAGCACGATGCGAACGGTCCGCCGAGGTCGAATCTTCAGCTTCGACATCAGCCGCGCGGCTTCCCACGTGACGATGCAGCCGACGGCGTCGTCAGAGGCGCCGGTTCCCACGTCCCACGAGTCAAGATGGCCCCCGAGCAGCACAATCTCGTCCGGCCGCTCGCGCCCGCGGATTTCTCCGACGACATTGGCCGATTCGGCGTCCGGCTCGGTGCGCGCCTCCATGGTGAGCCTGATGCGAACGCGACCGTGCGCGCTGAGACGCGCAATACGGTCGGCGTCTTCAGCGGCGATTGATGCTGCTGGAATCGGTGCGACGCCCATGCCGTACTGGACGCTCCCGGTATGCGGCGTACGGAGACCAGTCGGCCCAACGCCGCGAACGAGTGTAGCTACGGCGCCCAGCTGCGAGGCCAGCCGCGCCCCGTTGGTCCGGTAGGTAACGGTATCGCTGTATGTGGTGAACGGCGCATTCAACAGAACGATCCGCCCCTTGACATCCGCGGCTCGTGACCGAAGCTCGTCGAACGATGCCACCGTGATGACGTCGGCTTCGACGCCGCCCGGAGGCGTGCCGTTCGAGCCACCGAGTCCGAGTATGGCAAGGGAGTGCAACGGCGGGTGAATGATCTCGGCGCTCTCGCGGCCGCGCACCCACTTCGGCACCATGACGGGCTCAGCTCGTACGTTATCGAGACCGTCGCGGCGCATCGTTTCTACCGACCATGCGATGGCACGCTGCAGATTATCGGAGCCGCTGAGGCGATGACCGTAGGTGTCGGTGAGCTCCGCCAGCCGACGCCACGCGAAATCGTCTGCGGTCGCGGCTTGAATCAGCCGCGTCGCCGTCTCCGTATATGGCTCGAGCCACGACGCTCGCGGCGAAGACTGCGTCTGGACGGATGCCGCGAGCAGCACACACGCGCACGCTGCGGCCAAACCGGACCCGACGAGGCGAGCGGACGACATCACTGTTACTTCAGTGTAACTTCGCGAGAGATGGACGCGAACGCAAAACGGGAAGCGGGCGAACCGGAACCGCGATTCCGGATCGCCCACCCCTAAGCTGCTTTCGCTCGCTAGTTGCTTGACGAGGTCGTGACCGGCTTCACTGCCCGAAACGGCGCGCCGATCAGGCGTGCGCGATCGGCGGCCGACAGATTGGCCTTCGGACGGAACTTCAGCGGCCGTCCCACATGCACGTCCGCAGTGTAGAGGTTGTTTTCACTGTCGACGTGGAACTGGTGCACGCCCCAGAAGCCGCCGGGAATGATTCCGAACGTCCCCCATGCGGCGAGCATGCGTCCGTTCAGATCGTACTTCGTGAATTTCGACGTCTGACCTGACGCCGACCAGAGGTACTGGTCGTCGGTCATCAGGAACGAATACGGCAGCGGCACACCGGTCCACGCGTCGAGGAACTTGCCGTTCTCGTCAAAGATCTGGACGCGGTGGTTCGCGCGGTCGCTGACGTACAGGCGGTTCTTCTTGTCGATCACGATCGCGTGCACCGTGTTCATGTAGTACGGCCGCGTCTCGTTGGGCGGATTGCCGCGCATACCCCACGAGGTGAGGTACTTGCCATTCCGGTCGAATTTGACCACGCGCGTATTGACGTACCCGTCGCTGACGAAGAACGTCCCATCCGGCAGCCAGGCAACGTCAGTCGGACGCGCGAAGTGCGTTTCGTCATTTCCCGGAGTGTTGCGCGTGCCAATCGTCTGCACGAGCGTCTTGCCGTCGCGTGTGAACTTGTAAATCGCATGCGCGCCGTCGTCCACGAGCCAGACATGCCGTTCGGGATCGTAGGGGTTCACGAGCACGCGGTGCGGACGGACGAACAGATTGTTGTGCTGCTCCCACGACTCGATCAGCCGGCCGTTGCGATCGACGATGTTGACGATGTGATCCCTCCGCGGATGACGGGCTGGATCCTTCTGCGACCAGTCGTAGCCCGACGCGTTTCGCGTCCGGAACCAGGTCGCCAGGCTCCTCGAGCACCGGGAGGCACCCTCGGGCAAACACGATCACGCGATCCGGGGTTTCAGCCCAGATGCCCGCGGTGGATCCGATCTGGAATCCCTGGCCGCACCAGTTCTGCGGCCAGCCCGTGACCAGGTCATACGAACCAGTGATATCGCCGCCGCCCTTCTGCTGCGGCGTCTGCGCGAACCCGCCGATGGTGACGAGCACGATGAATGCCGCTGCTGCGGCAATGAATTTTTTCATGACGATTACCCCCTCGCAATGGCGGATTGTAGCTCAAACTGCTGCATCGTTGTCGTTCCAGCCGAGGAACTTACGCCTGTGTCGGAAAGACTACCGGAGACGCCGGCCCGATCGAAATCACGTATCATACTGGCCCCGCGAGTCAAACGACCCCTACGACTGCGTCCGCCCTCGCAGCGCGGTCCGGCCACCGGAACCGGGATTCGTCACCGTCAACACAAATGAGGCTCCGGCCGAGAGGAGATCAAGATGGCCGTATTCATCGATCGACGACAGCTCTTGAGCGTGCTTAGCCGTGGCGGCGTCGCCGCCACCCTCGGCTCTATCGCGTCGGTGACCCCGGAGTGGGTCGAGGCGGCCACGCAGGCCGCCGCGAGCAGCAACGGCGCCTCGCGGGCGACCTTTGTACGGGTGCCCCTCGCCAACGGGATCATTCCGCACGCGGGCGAAACGTCGATGGAGCTGTATCACAGGCATCCGCACGACCCGAAGGAAGAGATCGTGCAGCCCGAGGACATCAGACTCCAGACGCGCCTCACCATGCGCAATCACAAGGAGATTCTCGACTGGGCGGGGCTCGGCTGGCGCAACGTGGTGAAACTCACCCGGTACCAGAAGCGAATGGACGAAACGAAGCAGATCGACGAGGTGCTGCGAAGCTACTTCAAGGACTGGTGGCCTCCGCAGACCATCTACGAGATCAGCGGCCTTTCGTCGCCGCAGGCGCGGCTCGAAATCGACATGTGGGTCGTTCCGAACGCTACCCGCGTCGTCGTCGGCTAGACGACCGATCCATTCAGCGAGGACACACCAATGGCACAGGCACTCGAACAACAGTCGAAGATCCGCGGGCTCGAGGCGATCTTTCCGCGTCCCGAGGTGACGGATCGTCAAGCCTACGCGCCCGGCATCAAGATCAGCCCGGAGCTCGACCTTCTGATCTTCTCCGGCGTAACCGTGTACCCGCCTGATGTAGATCCTTGGAACCCGGGGAGCTTCGCGGTTCCGACCGACCCGGCCGAACGCAGCAGGATGGCGACCGACAATCTCGACAGGCTGCTCAAGGCTGCTGGCGCCACATGGGAACACATCGTGTTCAACGTGAACTACTCGGCTCCCGGTGGCGGCGCAATCAACTTCCGTGAGCGGATGGGCTCGTGGAGTCCGTGTAGCACGAGCCTGCGGGTGACAGACACCGGCATTCCCGGCGTCAACACGCTCTACCAGATAACAGCCGTGGCGCCGCATCGGGCAATTACCACTCGCGGACCGGTGCCTGGCATAGAGCCGATATTTCACCGGGCTGGCGTCACCCTCAAGGAGCTGGCGCTCGCCCCCGCGATCAGAATCACGAACGAAGTAGACCTGGTTTATTTTCCCGGCGTGACCGCTTATCCACTCGACGTCGATCCCTGGTCACCAGGCAGCCACAAGCTGCCAGACGATGTGGCGGCGCAGGAAAACATGGTGGCTGCCAATATCGATCGAATGCTGAAAGCCGCAGGCATAACATGGCAGAACATCGTCCTCATGACCCGCGTCGGCGAAGTCAAGGGACTGACGCCCATGCAGGACCGGTTGGGTGATTGGCGACCCTGTCGGACGACGCGCGCGGTGAGCACCGGAATCCCCGGCGCCAAGGTGATGTGCGAGATCACGGCGGTTGCTCCGCGAAGAGGGTAAGGCGAAGCCAATCGCTGCGTCACTACCAATAGCTGAGCCACACCGGAGTGGCGACGGGCGGTCAATGGTATGCAAGCGCACTCCTCACACATCAGGGTAGCGATATATGCAATGGACGGGCTGGGCGCTGCTTGCGCTCGGCGTGTGGTTGATCATGGCGCCGTTTGCGCTTGGCTATACCGCTATCGACGCCGCCGTCATCAATGACGGTGCTTTCGGTGTGCTCATCGTCGGCCTTGCCGCGTACAGTATGGTGGCACCCCGGCGCGTGGCCGAGGCGTTCGCCTTGCTTGCAACGGCGGCCGGCCTTTGGGTCGCATCTGCGCCTTTCTTGCTGGGATACACGGTATGGCAAGGCCCGGACCTGGGGCAGAGTGCGGCGCCCTATGTCGCCGATTATCCACTGCCAGCGATTATCAACGACCTCGTCGTGGGATTCTCTGTCGTGATACTCGGCCTGATGCAGGCGCTCTCCTTCCGCGAGTGGCGTCGCGCCTGAGCTGTCGGTCCGGACGCAAAACCAGGGGACAGGGGGAAGGGGGACTCGCTGCACCGCCTACGACAACTCGGCCAGTCGATCTGGCTCGACTACATTCGACGGCACCTCATCACGAGCGGCGAGCTCCGGCAGCTCGTCGACCACAGCGCGGTGACCGGCATCACGGCGAACCCCTCGATTTTCGAGAAGGCGATTCTCGGCAGCACTGATTACCAGGACGCGCTTGCCACCATCGCGAAAGCGGGCACGTGCGACGCCAAGGCCGCGTACGAGACGCTCGCTATCGCCGACATCCAGGACGCAGCCGCGATCCTGCAGCCCGTGTACGACGAAACGCACGGAAGAGACGGCTTCGTGAGCCTGGAAGTCTCACCTCTTCTTGCGCATGACACGCAGGGCACGATCGCGGAAGCACGGAGATTGCGGGCAGCAATCGGACGCAAGAACGTCATGATCAAGGTCCCGGGCACTGTCGAGGGTGTACCGGCAATCAAGCAGCTTACAGAAGACGGCATCAACGTTAACGTCACCCTGCTGTTCTCGTTGGCTGCTTACGAGGCCGTCGCGCAGGCGTATCTCGAGGGTCTCGAAGCGCGGGTCGCGCGTGGCGACGATATCGAACACATTGCGAGCGTCGCGAGTTTCTTCGTCAGCCGGATCGATACGGCCGTCGATCCGCTGATCGCCGAACGACTCAAACACGCGTCGAATGTTGACGACCGTGCGCGCCTTCAGGGCCTTGTCGGGCAGGTCGCGATCGCAAACGCGAAGCTCGCGTACCAGTGGTACGAACACTTCATCCAGACTGATCGTTGGGCCGCGGTCGCCGCAAAAGGAGCTCGCAGCCAACGGCTGCTGTGGGCAAGCACAAGTACCAAGAACCCCGAATACCGGGATGTGCTGTACGTCGAGGAGCTGATCGGCGCCGACACGATCGATACGATGACGCCGGCTACGCTCGAGGCGTTCCGTGATCATGGCCATGCCCGGGCAACCCTCGCCGAGGACGTCACGCACGCGCACGAGACGATGGCTGCGCTCTCGAAGGCGGACATCTCGATTGACGCTGTCACGACACAACTGCTGCATGACGGCATCAGGCTGTTCGCTGATGCGTTCAACAAGCTGCTCGATGCGATCCAGCACAAGATGGCAGCCCTCCGGCCGGCCTCTCAGGATCGGCTGACTGTACCGCCTCCCCGCGGCGCTGGCCACCGAAGTTTCAGAATCCATAAATGAATGGCAGTCGGACGGCAAGGTCCGAAAGCTGTGGGCACACGACGCGACGCTCTGGACTGGAGCCGACGAAAGTCGGTGGCTCGGCTGGCTCGCCATTACCGATGAGCAGCTCACGCAGCTCGAACACCTGAAAGCGATCGCCGACGAGGTGCGCCAGGCGGGTTTCACGGACGCGGTATTGCTCGGAATGGGCGGCTCCAGCTTGTGCGCGGAAGTGCTTGCCACAACGTTCGGCCGTCTGAACGGCTTTCCGGCACTCCACGTCCTCGATTCCACCGATCCGACACAGATTCGGATGCAGACGAATCACCTCGATCTCGCACGGACGATGTTCATCGTCTCGAGCAAATCGGGAAACACGCTCGAGCCGAGCATCCTGTGTCAGGTACTTTTTCGATCGTGTCCAGCGAACCGTCCGCAACGAATCCGCAGGCCGCCGGTTCCTGGCGATCACAGATCCCGGATCTCCGCTCCAGAAGCTCGCAGACTCTCGCGGGTTCCGACACATCTCCCTGGGCGTGCCGACAATCGGCGGCCGATACTCGGCACTGTCGAACTTCGGCATGGTACCGGCCGCGGTAATGGGGCTCGACGTCGGCCGCTTCCTCGACCGTGCCGACGGCATGGCGGAGAGCTGCGCTTCGTGCGTCCCGGCGGCGGAGAATCCCGGGGTCATTCTCGGGAATGTGCTCGGGATTCTCGCTCGCCGCGGACGCGACAAGCTCACCATCACGGCATCCCCTGCGATTGCGGCTATCGGTGCGTGGCTGGAGCAGCTCGTGGCTGAATCCACTGGCAAGTCTGGCCGCGGCATCATCCCCGTCGACGGTGAGAGTCTGGGACCCGCAGACGTGTACGGCGACGATCGACTGTTCATTTACATCCGGCTCGAGTCGAATCCCGACCGGGAACAAGACAAGGCCATTGCCCGCCTGGAACGGGCGAACCATCCGGTAGCGCGCATTGCAGTAGCCGATCGGTACGACCTCGGACAGGAGTTCTTCCGGTGGGAAATGGCGACGGCTGTCGCGGGTGCCGTCCTCGGCATCAATCCCTTCGATCAACCGGACGTCGAGGCCAGCAAGATCTCGACGAAACGCCTGACCGCCGAGTACGAGGCCACAGGGTCGCTTCCGCGCGAGGAGCCGTTTCTCCGGGAAGGCGGGCTCACCTTCTATGCTGACCCTCTGAGCGCTCCTGATGCGAATGATGGCGCGCGAGGAGCCGTCGACTGCCTGAAGGCGCACTTTGATCGATTGAAAACGAACGGTTACTTCGCGCTGCTGGCGTATGTTGCGATGTCTGACGAGCATCGAGCCCTGCTGCAGGCCATTCGCCATCTCGTGCGCGATCGCAAGCACGTCGCGACGTGCCTTGGATTCGGGCCGCGGTTCCTGCATTCGACGGGCCAAGCGCACAAAGGCGGGCCGGATACAGGAGTGTTCCTTCAGATCACGTGCGATCACAGGGTCGATATTCTGGTGCCCGGCGAGAAGTACACGTTCGGGATCGTCGAAGCAGCACAAGCCGGAGGTGACTTCAAGGTGTTGGCAGAGCGAAAACGGCCGATCCTCCGAGTGCACCTTGGCAGCAATGTCGTCGACGGCCTCAACACTCTCCAGCAACTGGTCGACGCTGCACTGTCATAACAGCGGTTCTTATATAGAAACGCGTAAGAGACACTCTTTAACTTCACTCACGGGAGACGCGTCGCGAGCGCTGCAAGGAACGGAGAACGTATGCAGCTTGGCATGGTTGGTCTCGGTCGCATGGGCGCCAACATGGTGCGCCGCCTGATGAAAGCGGGGCATCATTGCGTCGCATACGACCGTGACACCGAACGCGCACAAGAGTTAGCTGAAGAAGGCGCCACGGCAGCAGCGTCGATCGATGAGTTCATCTCAGCGCTCGAACCACCGCGCGCAGTGTGGGTGATGGTCCCCGCTGGACCACCAACAGAGGAAGTTCTCGCAGCGCTCGCCGAGCGGATGGAGCCTGGAGACATCCTGATCGACGGCGGGAACTCCTACTACAAGGATGATGTGCGCCGGGCGAGGCAGATGAAGGCGAAGGGTATCCAGTACGTGGACGCGGGGACGAGCGGCGGAGTGTGGGGGCTCGAGCGGGGCTACTGTCTGATGATCGGCGGAAGCCAGGATGCGGTTGCTTACCTCGATCCGATCTTTCAAGCGCTCGCACCAGGACAGGGCAGCGTTGTGCGGACCCCTCACCGTGACCGTTCAGCGAGCACAGCGGAACAAGGGTATCTGCATTGCGGACCTGCGGGCGCAGGTCATTTCGTCAAGATGGTGCACAACGGCATCGAGTACGGCGTGATGCAGGCGCTCGCCGAAGGGTTCGACATCCTTCACAGCGCACGTATCGAAGGACTCGAGGGTACCCTGCCGCTTGCCGACATCGCCGAAGTGTGGCGCCGTGGAAGCGTGCTCGAGTCATGGCTGCTCGATCTCACGGCGAGCGCCTTGTCCGAGGACCCAGATCTGCGCGGCTACACTGGCTTCGTCGAGGATTCAGGCGAGGGACGCTGGGCGGTCATGGCTGCGGTGGAACAAGCCGTTCCCGCGAACGTGATTGCTGCTTCCCTCTTCGCGCGGTTTCGATCGCGCCAGGACCACACATTCGCCGAGAAGATGCTTTCGGCGATGCGGCACAAGTTTGGCGGCCATGTGGAGCGTCCGAGCGGTGGTTAGCGCCCCTCGCACAGAGATTCGGCAGTTTGCCGACCTCGAGGAATTGAGTGAAGCGGCAGCCGGCGAGTTCTGCAGTATCGCGTGCCAGGCAATTGCCGAGCGTGGTCGCGCCGTCGTCACCCTGAGCGGAGGCTCGACGCCGCGACGTTTATACGAACTTCTCACCACCGATCGGTATCGCCACCGGGTGGCGTGGGATCGCGTCGAGTTCTTCTGGGGTGACGAACGCGCAGTCCCTTCCGATCACAGCGATTCGAACTACAGGATGGCCCGCCAAGTTCTGCTCGAACCCCTGGCGATTCCCGCGGCTCACATCCATCGCATCGAGGGAGAGCGAACCGACCTGGATGCTGCCGCCCTCGCCTACGAGCGTGAAGTCGCACGCGCCTTCGGCGTATTGGCAGATGGGCCGCCACCGGCGTTCGACCTTGTGCTGCTCGGCATGGGGACAGACGGACACACTGCATCGCTCTTTCCCGGCACCGACCTGGCCGGCGAGGCCTCGCGCTGGGTGGTATCGCAATATGTGCCCGCGATCGCCGACAACCGCGTGACGATGACACCGCGACTTCTCAACGCCGCGCGACACGTGATGTTCCTGGTGGCGGGGACTGAAAAAGCGGACGCGCTTGCTCTGGTGCTGGACGGCGCCCGCGATCCTCAACGCCTGCCGGCTCAGATGATTCAGCCGACGTCCGGGGTTCTCATGTGGTTTGTGGATCGGGCCGCCGCAGGCAGGCTCGACGGCTCGCGTGCAGACCATCTCTCGACTCCCGCGTGAAGCGTCTCTGATATGAGCGATATCGCCATTTCGTCAGCGATTACCGTCGAGGAGATTCAGGGGCTTCCGATTCGGAGAGAACCGACGGCGGAGCCGTGCGCGCTCGTCATTTTCGGCGCCAATGGGGACCTCAGTCGTCGGAAGCTTGTCCCAGCGCTGTACAACCTGATGGTTGACGGTGCGCTGCCGAAACCGATAGCCATCATCGGAATGGACCGTCGGAACGTTACTCCCGATGAGTTGCGGGCGAGCTTGCGTGAGTCCACCGCTCGGTTTTCTCGCCGCCAGCCAATGGATTCGACGACGTGGAACTCCTTTGCACCCGCGCTCGATTTCACATCCGGAACATTCGAGGACGCAAAGAGCTACGACCGCCTGAAAAAGATGCTGGAGGACGCGGACCGCGACCGAGGCACACGAGGCAACCGGATCTTCTATCTCGCCACCCCGCCTCAATTCTTCCCGGTCATAATCGAGAACCTCCACCGGAACGGACTCCTGCACAGAGAATCGACGTCGCCGAACGAGCCTTTCTGCCGCGTCATCATCGAAAAGCCGTTCGGACGCGATCTCATCGTCTGCGGAGGCGCTCAACGAGCTCCTGGCCGCGTATCTCGACGAAAGCCAGACCTTCCGGATCGATCACTATCTCGGCAAGGAGACGGTCCAGAACATTCTCGTGTTCCGCTTCGGAAACTCGATTTTCGAGCCGCTCTGGAACCGCAAGTACATCGACCACGTGCAGATAGACGCCGCGGAGTCGATCGGCGTCGAACAACGCGGCCGGTTCTACGACTCGACCGGCGTGCTGCGGGATGTCGCTCAGAACCACCTTCTTCAAGTGCTCGCCCTCAGTGCGATGGAGCCGCCGACGTCCTTTGACGCCGATGATGTTCGGGACGAGAAGATGCAGGTGTTCCGGGCATTGCGCCCGATTGCCGGTGCGGACGTCCGCACGCACGTTGTCCGCGCCCAATACCTCGGCTACAGGGACGAAGCGGGTGTCTCGCCGGACTCGAGGACTCCAACTTACGTCGCCATGAAAGTGATGATCGACAACTGGCGATGGCAGGGCGTGCCGTTTTATTTGCGTGCCGGAAAGCGGCTTGCTGGCAAGCGCACGAGCGTGTCAGTTCACTTTCAACCAGTGCCCCTTTGCCTGTTCCCTCAGCCGGAAGCCTGTCAGATCATCGCGCCCAATGTGCTCACGCTACGTATTCAACCGCATGAGGGGGTCTCGTTGCGGTTCGTGGCCAAGGTTCCTGGTGAGCAGCTCTCTGTGGGCAATGTGCGGATGAACATGAGTTACGCCGACGCCTTTCACAAGCCAATCTCCGAAGCGTACGAGCGTCTGCTGCTCGACTGCATGCGGGGCGACGCGATGCTCTTCATGAGGCGGGACGGTGTCGAGCAGGCGTGGCGGTTCGTGACGCCGATTCTCGAAGAATGGGATGCTGAGAGTCGAGCATCCATCCCGCAATACGAGCCGGGCAGCATGGGCCCGCCCGAGGCCGACGAGCTGATTGCCCGCGACGGCCGGGACTGGAGGCCCTGAAATCACTCCGCACCCTCGCACCGTCGCACCCTCGCACCTTGCTCTTGACCCGCCTGATGACGGGCGTATACTCCGCCCTACCACACACCTCCATTCGCTCGGCCTCTTAACGTTCCGTTTTCGCTACGGAGGGTGTGATGAAGCGCTTCCTGAGGGGTTTCTCGGTCGGCGTCGTGCTTGTTCTGATCACCGGCGGCGTTGCCTCGGCGCAGTTGTCAACGGCTCAACTGAGCGGCAGGGTGACCGACGAAAGTGGCGCGGTTCTGCCCGGCGTCACCGTCACGGTCACGCAAACTGACACGGGCTTTACCCGAAGCGACGTGACCGACGGAAACGGTTCGTACGTGTTGTCGAACCTGCCCCTGGTCCGTATCGGCTGGATGTGTCGCTGTCAGGTTTCCGCACCTACGTCCAGACCGGCATCGTCCTGCAGGTGGCGGCCTCGCCAGTGATCAACGTCGTCTCTGCCGTCGGTGCGCTCGAGGAGTCCGTGACGGTCGAGGCGGCGGCGCCGCTCGTGGACGTGCAGAGCTCCGGCATCAGCGACGTCGTGCAGAACGAGGAGATCCTGGCGCTGCCGCTCAACGGCCGCAACGCGGTCGAGCTCGTGATGATTGCCGGCGCCGCCGTGCAGACGATCACGTCGCACCGCAGCGGTGGCTTGCCCGGAGGCATCGGGATATCGGTCGCCGGCGGACAGTCCTTCGGCGTCGCCTACCTGCTCGACGGCGCCATGCACAACAACCCGCAGGACAACCTGAACCTGCCGTTCCCGTTCCCGGATGCGCTGCAGGAGTTCAGCGTCGCGACCAGCGGCCTGACCGCCCAGAACGGCATGCACTCGGGCGCCGCGGTCAACGCGGTGACCAAGTCGGGCACGAACCGCTTCTCCGGCAACGCTGTTCGAGTTCTTCCGCGATCGCCGCTTCAACGCCATCGAACCCGTTCGCCCCGATGGGGCCGGACGGCAAGCCTGTGGATGATGGGCTGCAGCGTAATCAGTTCGGCGGCACGTTCGGCGGGCCGATCGTGCACAACAAGCTCTTTTTCTTCGGCTGCGTATCCAGGCCACCAGGGTCAAGACAGCAGCCGGCCGCCAATATCGCCTGGGTGCCGACCGCCGCGATGCTGGCCGGCGACTTCACGACATTCGCGTCTCCGCGCGTGCAACGGCGGCGCGGCAGATCACGCTGACGCGGCGGATTCGTGAACAACCGCATCGATCCCGCGCAGTTCAGCCGAGCCGCGGTGAACATGATCAAGTATCTGCCGACCACCACCGATCCCTGCGGCCAGGTGACCTACGCGTTGCAGCACGACAGCAACGAGCGGCAGTACGTGGGGACGCGTCGACTATCAGCGGACCGCCGACGACACGATCTTCGGCCGGTACATGGCCACCAAGTACGACAAGCCGATCCCGATGCGGGAAGGGGACACCGCGCTGTCGCTGTATGACGCCGCAGAGCAATAGGAACGATCCTGGGCATCGACGCGCTGGCCCACTCGCTGGTCGTCGGCGACACGCGCGTCTTCGGGTCCAACACGGTGAACTCGCTGCGGTTCTCGTTCAATCGGGTCCGGCGTATTCCGCCTCGCTCCGGAGACGTTCGAGCCGTACGACATCGGCGTCAGACGTCTACAGCTATCAGCCCGCACGTCGAGGTCGTGCATCGTCTCGGGTAACGGGTTCCAGGTGAACAATCCGGGCGCCGAGTCGATTCACGATGACGCGTCGCAAATCGAGCGACGACCTCACGCTCGTGCGCGGCGACCACCAGATGGCGCTCGGCGGCAACCTTCGCCTACTGGCAGTTTCACTTTCCGTCGCACGCGCGCTCCGGCGGCAACTGGAGCTTCACCGGCCAGTTGACCGGCCTCGGGCTGGCGGACCTTCTCGATGGGACGGGTCGGCCGGTCCTGGAGCACGGCGGACCGGCGCGTCTGCCGATGAATCCAGTGGTACGCGGGCCTCTACGCCCAGGACACCTGGCGGGCGAGCCAGCCGGGTCACCCTCAATGCGGGCCTGCGCTGGGAGCCGTACTTCGGGCAGAGCGTCCTGAACGGCGCCGTCTACAACTTCAGCCTGCGACAACTTCCTCAGCAACAACGTCAGAAGCACGGTGTATCCGGAACGCGCCGGCCGGGCTCATCTATCCCGGCGATCCCGGGTTCCCCGTCCGGCAACGAGGGGGCTGAACACGCAGTGGTGGAACTTCTCGCCGCGCGTGGGGCTGGGCTGGGACTCAGCGGGCGACGGCCGCACGGCGGTTCGCGCGTCCTACGGGCTCACCTACGACTTCCCGAACGCGGAATACAACTGATCAACGCGAACTCGCCGCCGTTCGGCAACCGCACGCAGCTGCTCGAAGATCCGCCGGGACGGATTCGATCGATCCCTACGCGCACTTTGTGGGTGGGGATCCGCACCCGATTCTCACGAACCGGACACCAGTTCATCCCGTATGGCGCATTTGGCGCCGTCGACCCCGATACATCAACTCGCCCCGCGTCCAGCAGTGGAACGTGACGATCGAGCAGCAGTTCGGACCGACTGGCAGGTGGCGGCGAGCTATATCGGCAGCCACACCGACCGGCTGTGGAACCAGGTCGCGATCAATCCGGGCGTCTTCCTGGGCACCGGCGCAGGCACGCTGCGGCGGCGTGTTCTACCCGAGCTCGACCACCGCGAATCTGAACCAGCGGCGCGTGTTCTCGTTGTCGAGCGAGAACCCGGCGGCGGCGCCGCTCATCGGCAATCTCGACATCCACGACGCCGTCGGGACGCAGGACTATCGAGGGCTGAAGCTGTCGTTTCAGCGTCGCGCCACGACGGCGTGAGCCTCAGCGGTAACTACACGCTGTCGCGCTGCTTCGGCGATCCCTCGCTTCCAAACGGGCGGATTCCGCAGATCGCCAACGGCTACACCAACCCGGACGATCCCGATCGTTCGATCGCGGCGTGTGCGATCAGGATCGCACGCACATCGGCGTCGTTCAGTCGCCGGGCGCGCAGACGCCGCAGTTTGCCAGCCGCGCGATGCGCGCGGTCGGCTCTCGGACTGGCGCGTGTCGGGCATCTTCAGCGCCCGGTCGGGGCACCCGATCAACGTCATCTCCGGGCCAGGACCGCGCGTTCACCGGCATCCAGAATCAGCGCGTCAATCAGGTGCCTGCGACGACCCGTACGGCGACAAGACGCGTGGACCACTGGCTGAACCCGGCCGCGTTCGCGCAGCCGGCGCCTGGGCACGCTCGGCAACTATCGAGCGCAACAGCGTGCGGGCGCCCGGGTTCCGGACGCTCGACGTGGCGCTGTCGACGGCTCGTCCGCTTCGGCGGGGTCCGCACGCTCGAGTTGCGCGTGGAGACGTTCAACCTGCTTCAACACGTTCAACTGGCGCACGCCGACTACTCCAACGCCGACCGGACCCACGTACAACTTCACTCAGGCGCGTTCGGCCGCATCACATCCATGGAGGGCGCGCCGCGCATCATGCAGTTCGGCGTGAAATACGGCTTCTAAGAGCAGGCCGCTCCTACGAAAGGGGGCCGGTTCGCGTCGAACCGGCCCTGCTTTCGCTTATGACTGCACGCGAAGGTTGGCCACCTGTTCGAAATCCCCAGGCTTCCAGGAGCCATCGAAAGCGGCCTGCTCGGGACCGTAAATGCGGAAGTACACAAACCACCCCTTGCCGGGAATGGTCCTGATCCACTCGCCTTCGTGATCGATGAGCGCTTTCGGACCGAAATAGAGGTCCACGGTCTTCTCTGACGTCCTGTTCTTCAGCTCGAACATCGATCGCAGCGCGGCTTTGCCCTGGTCGGTCGCGATCTGGCTGCGTGTTTCGGCGTCATAAACGGTGACGGACCAGAACAGCTTTCCAGGCACCGGCTGAGGAACCGTGAGCTTGTAGGTCTTTCCGCCATCGAGGTAGGCGCCGCTCTTGTCGCGAAGTCCGAGCCAGTACAGCGAGCCGGCGCCAGGATCGCGACGGAACATCGCAGGCGATGCCGCAATGGCCTGGAAAAACCACTTGTCACGAGCGTACGTGTCCCTGTAGTCCGGTGTGTCGAACGTCCCGTTCTCGGACCGCAGCGCCGCCCACTCCCATTGCCGGTCTTTCCAGACGACGCGATCGGGCCGCCGATCGGCAAACGACTCGACGCGCATCTGCGCACACGCGTTCTGCGCCGCCTGCTCGAGGATCCGCTTCATGCGCGCATCGGGCGCGAAGGGCCGGCCCTTGGCAATGCCCAGTGCGGCGAGCTCACCATAATGCTCGCGATAGTCCTCGACAGCGGGCTCAGAGTTGACGACGTCGTGCAGCACCTGCCAGTACCGGAGCGTCTCTTCCCACGCGTGCGGCGTCGTGTCCTGTGCCATGGGTGTCATGTCGAGCCATCTCGGATCCGTCCAATCGGAAGTGGGGTGCACAGGATGCACCTTGACCCGCTTCAGGAGCTCGAGCGCGCCGGCAACATCTCCATTCTGTGGAATCGCGCGAACGGCCCCGAGCGCGCGAAACGACGCCGAGGTACCGGCGTTGTACCCCGAGGGCACTTCTCCCTTGTGGCCGGGTGGTAGCAGCAGGTGCTTGCCGCCCTTGCCAGCGTCCGGCCCCGGGAGGCCCATGTCCAGAATCCACCGCTGATGAATATCCATCGCGGCGGCGACCAGCGGTCCCGGTGGAAGCTCGATCACTATCGGACCGATGTGCAGATCGAGCAGCATGAGGCCATACGGCGTATCGGAGTTGAGCGTGTACCCGATGTGTCTCGGCCGCGTGTCCATCGATCCGAAGACTTTGTTGGGTGCGACGCCTACGTTGGCACTGCCCCTGAAAATGGCGGCACCAGACACCGTCGGGTAGAAGGCCCGATACATCTGCAACGCCCGAAGCAAGTCCAGCTCGTCATAGGCGTGCCGGATGGTCTCGCGCGCAGGATAGCCGCCCTTGAATTCGTAATGCTGCTCGATGAGTGTTGGCATCATGGTGCGCCTCCCATCCGCTCGATGTCCCCGGAAGCCGTGCGTCGCGGGACCGGCCGCGGCCCGTCGTGGCCTCCTTCGTGTCGGCCCAGGAACTGCCCCAAAAAGCCGCGCGCACTCGATCGTTGGCGCTGCGCCGCACAAGTTGTGCCGACGGATCGCGACCGCTCCGGTTCGTGCACCTCGTTTGACTGATCAGTTGTGCGGGAAAAGGCGAGCGTCGGTCAGGAATGACGAAGCAACTGGGACAAGGGCATAATACCGGCTCCTGCAATCTGACATCGCATGGAGGGCTGTCATATGCGCGCTGCAACCCGGAACGTCGTCATGGTGTTGCTCCTCGTCCTGTGCGGATTGATGCTCCAGTCGCCTCCGAACGCACGTGCGCAGGAGAATCGCGCCGCTCAGTCGTACGTCTTTGACGGCTCGTGGCCCAAGCTGCCGCTGCCGAACAAGTGGACATTCGGCGGCGTCACCGGGCTCGCCGTCGACAATGACGACATCGTTTGGGTGCTCCACCGTCCAAACGACCTGAACGAGACCGAGAACTTCGCCGCGCTCGACCCGCCGCAAGCCGAGTGCTGTGTCAAGGCGCCCGCGGTGTTGGCATTCGACCGCCAGGGGAACCTGCTCCACTCGTGGGACACGCCGCAGGGGCACATGCTCATGGTCGATTCCAAGGATCAGGTCTGGGTGGGCTCCGATACGTTCCGCATCTACACGAAGCCAGGGAAGCTGATCGCCGAATTCCCGCGATCGCCGCAGCGCCCCACGCCTGCGCGCCAGGGTGGGCCCCCTTCACCGGCGATTCCGGCGGGAACCGAGATGCTCGTGACGGGCGTCGAAGGCGCGTCGTTCGACGAGCCCGCGCGCGAGGTGTACGTGATCGACAACTACCTTGCCGGCCGCGTCCTGGTGTTCGACATGGACACGTACAAGTTCAAGCGCGGCTGGGGGGCCTATGGGAAACCGCTCAGCGAGATTGCGCCAATGCCGCGGGCCAAGTACGACCCGAAAGTACCGCTGCACGACGTACAAGGATTTCCTCGGGCACGTGACGGTGCTGGTTGCGGGCAACGATGTGTACGTCGCGGATCGACAGGCCAATCGCATCCAGGTCTTCAACAAACAGGGGAAGTTCGTACGCGAGTTTTCGGTTGCGCCCGAAACGCTCGGCGACGGGTCGGCGGTGGGCCTTGCGCTCACGAAGGACGGTCGGTCGCTCTTCATCGGCGACCACATGAACAACGTGGTCTGGCTGGTCAACCGGCAGACGGACAGGATCAGCGGGCGGATTGGTTATCTCGGTCGCAACGGCGGCGGCTTCAACGCCCTGCACATGGTGGCCGCCGATTCGAGCGGCAATCTCTACACGGGCGAAGTCGATCCGAACAATCGGGTTCAGAGATTCAACGCCAGATAGACAGTCTCCGGCTTCGAGCCGGGTCCGAAAGGACCCGGCCTACGTATCGCAATCGTACGTAGTGTCCGGCTTCAGCCGGACCTCACCCATGACAACCTACCGGCTGGAGGTTGTCGTCCGCTGACTCGTGACCAGCTTCACAATCCGCCAGTTGTTCATGTCGGCCACGTACAGCTCGTTTTCCGATGGACACGCGAGTCCGTGCGGCCAGTTGAACTGCCCGGCCTGACGTCCCGATTCACCGTAGACTCCGACGATCTTGCCGTCGAGCGTCATCTTGTAGAGACGACCTGGCTCCGAGTCCATCACGAAGAGGTGCTGTGTCGGCCCATTCGTGATGCACATCGTCCAGGGAGCGGTCTCGTCCGGGCGATTCGGGGGAAGGTTCCCGAGCACCGGGTGACGAGACTTGTCGTAGGGCACGTTCATGTGGAGAAAGCGGATGAACCTGCCATCGCTGTCGAACACGTGGATTCTCCGGTTGCCACGGTCGCCGGCGTAGATGTTGCCCTGTCGATCGATCTGCATCGTGTGCACGTTGCGGAAGTGCCCCGGGTTCAGGTTCGCGTGCTCGCCACCTTCACCGTACTGGCCCCACGTTTTTACCCAGTTGCCGTTCTTGTCGAACTTCGCGATGCGGTTGTTGACGTAGCCCTCGCTGATGTAGACGTTGTCGTTCGCGTCCCACGCGACGTCGGTCGGTCCGTTGAAGAGGCCGTCGACTGGAACCGCCTTTTCAGGCTCAGGGCGGTGATACTCGCCCTCATATCCCTCGGGCCGGCGACCGAGATTCATCGTCACGTAGCCCGCCGGGTTGAACTTCATAACGGCGTTCGTCCCCTTGTCGACGACCCACAGGTTGTCGTAGCGGTCGAAGCGCACCGCGTGCGCGTATCCGAGACCGTACACGCCCTGGCCGATCTCCTTCACGAACTTACCTGATCGATCGAAGACGAGGAGCTGCGTGGTCGCGTTGCCGTACAGCGGTCCAGTCGTGGGCGAGCCCGGATGATTGAGCACGACGACGTCGCCCTTCGAGTTGACCGCGACGCCGAGCGTCTCGCCCAGGTTCATCGTCGGCGGGTACTTCAGGAAGTCCGGCACCACCTCGAGCGGCAGTCGGGGCACATTCGAGTTATTGACCGGTGGCGGCGCCTGGGCCTCCACGCGCCAGGACAATTGCGGCCGCATCGCCGCGTACAGCACGAGTACGGCCACAAGCGCTGTCAGAACGATTGAAAAACGTCGCACAGAACCCTCCTCATATTTCGTTCCACAAGGTTGACGCCTACCCCTGTGGCTCTCCCGGGTCATCGAGGACCCGATCATACGCCCAGAAGAAGGATAGAATTCTGACCCGCCGCTGGGCCGGTCCGATACCGGCCTCAATGGAGGCTCAGATGAGGACAGCGAAACGCCAGCTCGCCATGGTGGCAATGATCGTCGCCGCCTTCTCCGTTTCAGCGTCGGCACAGTGGCCGAGACGTCAGCAGTCGGGTGTTCCCAAGCGGCCCGACGGCACGGTGAATGTGACGGCGCCCACACCCAGAGGCCCCGATGGCAAGCCGGATCTCTCCGGCATCTGGGACGTGTCGCCACGCCGGGAGAAGCCGGGCGAGGCGCCGCCCGGACGCCCGCCGCTGGCAGTGTTCGCGAATATCGGCGTCGCTATGGTGGGGGGGCTTCCGTACCAGCCGTGGGCGGCGGAGCTCTCGAAGAAGCGCGTCGCCAACCAGCGGTACGACAACCCGGATGCGCTGTGCCTGCCGCAAGGTCCGCTTCAATACCATCTGGATCCGCAGCCGCGACAGATCTACCAGATGCCGGGACGCACGCTCATCGTCTACGAGTCGAACTACGGCTTGCGGACCATCCATACCGACGGGCGGCCTCTGCCGAAGCTGGCCGAGCCCCAGCCCTACTGGCTCGGGTACTCCATCGGGCGTTGGGAGGGCGACACCTTCGTGGTGGAGTCGAACAACTTCCGCGGCGTGCAGGGGGGCCTCGCGGCCGACGCGTGGCTGGATCAGCTGGGCAGCCCGTACACCGACGCGCTGCGCCTGACCGAGCGGTTCCGCCGCGTCAATTTCGGCAACCTCGAAATCGACGTCACGGTCGACGATCCCAAGGCCTACACGAAGCCGTTTACTGTGAGAATCGAGCAGGTCATCGTGGCCGACGGCTGGGAGATGGCCGAATTCATCTGCCACGAGAACCAGAAGTTCCTCGAGATGACGGGACGGGCTGTCGCGAAATAAGGCACAAGGCCCAAGTCAGCGTGGGAGGACATTATGAGCCTTGAGCGACTGCGAACTCTGGTGGCATTGGCTGTGTTACTCGTGCCGAGCGTCGCATGGTCCCAGGACAGCAACAGCGCAACGATGACTGGCGTCGTCCGGGACGCTTCCGGAGGCGTGCTGCCGGGCGTCACCGTGGAAGCGTCGAGCCCCGCGCTGATCGAAAAGGTGCGCGTCGCGACGACCGACGACGACGGCCGCTTTCGCATCATCGATCTGCGCCCGGGCGAGTACGTCGTTACCTTCACACTGGCGGGGTTCAGGACGTTGCGTCGTGACGGCATACAGCTCACCACCGGGTTCACGGCGACTGTGAACGGCGACATGTCCGTTGGGGGCGTAGAAGAGACGATCACGGTAACCGGCGCCGCACCGGTCGTTGACGTCCAGGGCGTCCAGGAGCAGCAGGTCTTCTCGGGCGAAACGGTGCTCGCGCTTCCGATTGGAAAGAACCAGGGCATCTACGTGACGCTGATCCCGGCCGCCACCCAGGGGAACCTGGCGAATCAGGACGTCGGCGGCACTAAAGGTGAATCGACGCAGATCTTCGCAGTGCACGGCGGCCGCGCCGCCGAGACGTACCAGCTCCGCGACGGTTTGTACTTCGGTGAGCACATCGGCAATGCCGCCAACTTCGCCGCCAGTGTCAACCCCGCCACCGTACAGGAAGTGAGCGTCCAGACGACGGGCGGGCTGACGGCCGACGCGCAGTCCGGCGGCGTGATTATCAACGCGATCGGGCGCGAGGGCGGCAACGAATTCCATGGAACCTTGAACGCCGATTTCGGGCACGCAGAGCTCCAGGGCAACAACGTCAATACCGATCTGAAAGCGCGCGGCGCCACGCTGACGGGCACCTTGCGACGCCTTTACGACGTGGGCTTCGGCTTCGGCGGCCCCCTGAAGCGCGACCGAGTCTGGTTCTTCGCGAGCGCGCGCAAGTGGGAGACGTCGAACTTCCAGGCCGGCAACTACTTCAACAAGTCGGCGAATCCGCTCTTCTACGAGCCCGATGTGTCGCATCCCGCGTACGACCGCAACCTGGCGCAGGAGCTCGCCTTCCGCCTCACCTGGCAGGCGGCGCAGAAGCACAAGATCAGCGCCACATACCGCTACGAGTACAACTGCAACTGCAACTTCAATATCGCGACGGGCCAGTTTTCTCCCGAGGCGGCCGGGAACAACTGGTACCCGCCGTTGATGTCGAGCCAGGCGTCCTGGACCCATCCCGCCACCAACCGGCTGCTGTTCCAGGCGGGCGGGGTGTTCCTGGGCGGAACGCACCGACGCAAGCTGGGTGACGAGGTGAACGACCACAACATCGCCGTCTTCGACCGGCTGGCGAACTACTGGTACGGCAGCCCCGACCGTACGCTGATCGCGTTCGTACAGAACCTTGCTCGCACGCCCAGGGGGCAGGGCAACGTGTCCGGGTCGATGTCCTACGTCACCGGGTCGCACAACTTCAAGGTGGGTGCGCTGTTCCTGCAGTCGTACCGCGACCTGTATCAGCCGTTCGAGCGGGCGATCAGCTATACGTTCGCCGGCCGGGTACCCGAATCAGTGACCTACTACGCAGCCCCGCTGAACGCGAAGATGCGCACGCGCCAGATCGGCCTCTTCGTGCAGGAACAGTGGTCGCTCAACAGGCTCACGCTGTACGGTGGCCTCCGGTATGACTATGATCACGGCTGGAATCCCGCACAGGACGTTCCGGCGGGCCCGTACGTCGGTGCCCGGCACTACGACGAAGTTCGGAACGTACCGAACTGGAAGGACATCAACCCGCGCGGCGGCTTCGCCCTCGACCTGTTCGGCAACGGGCGCACCGCGATCAAGGCGAACATCGGCCGCTTCGTGGCCTTTGAAGCCAACGGTGGCATCGTGTTCGCGAGCAACCCCGCCAACACCATCGTCACGAGCGCCACGCGCGTGTGGACCGACAACGGCGACTACGTGCCACAGGAGAACGAGCTCGGGCCACTGTCGAATCCGAACTTCGGCCGCAGCGTCCAGACGACGAGATATTCCGACGAGGTGCTACGCGGCTGGGGAAATCGAGGATACAACTGGCAGGGGGCCCTGACATTCCAGCACGAGCTCACCACCGGTGTCGGCGTGAGCGTCGGGTACTATCGCACCTGGTACGGCAACTTCCTCGTGACAGACAATACGCTGGTGTCGCCCTCCGATTTCGATTCATATTGCATCACGGCGCCAGCGAATACCCGGTTGCCGAGCGGCGGCCAGCAGATCTGCGACCTGCTCGAGATCAAACCCGCCAAGTTCGGGCAGGTGAGCAACGTGGTCAATCTCGACAGCAACTACGGCGAGCAATCGGAGGTGTACGACGGGATCGATGTCACGCTGAACGCCAGGCTGGCCAATGGCGGGCTCATCGGCGGCGGCTTTGCTACAGGCCGAACCGTCACCGACGTGTGCGACATCGTCGATGACGTACCGGAGTTCGCGGTCAACACGGCTGCCACGGTCGCCCTCACCACCAACAGCGTCGTCGGCCCGAACAACGCGCCGTCGCGGTTCTGCCATATCTCGCCGCCGTGGTCCGCGCTCACGCAGTTGAAGCTCTTTGGCACGTACCCGCTGCCGTGGGACCTGCGCGCCAGCTTCAACTACCAGCATCTGCCCGGCGTGGCTACGACAGCGACGTACGTGATTTCGGGAGCGGAAATCGCAGCGGCGCTGGGGCGCCAGCCGGCAGCCGGCGCCCGCGCCACGGCAAGCGTCGAGCTACTCGAGCCGCAGCGGCTGCGTCGCGAGAATCGATTGAACCAGTTGAACTTCGCCCTCTCGCGTCTGTTCAACCTCGCCGGCGCCAGGGTGCAGCCTGGGATCGAGCTGCACAACGCCCTGAACGCGAGCACCGTTCATACGCTGGTCACGCGCTACGGGCCCGTCTGGGAGGGGGTGCGTGGTGTGCTCACCCCGCGACTGATCAAGCTTGCGGTGCAGGTGGATTTCTGATTAGAACGTCATCCTGAACCCCAACTGCGCCGCCCGGTTCTCACCGAGAATGCGCTGGTTGTATTGGCGGTTCGCCTGATCGCTGCTCAGCGTCCAGTTCGGCGAATTGAACACGTTGAAGACGTCCGCAATCCCGTCAATCGACATGCGCCCGCCTAACGGAATCCGCTGCTGGACCCGCAGATTCACTCGCTGCCGACGCGGCTGCGTGAAGCTGTTGCGCTCGATGACGGAGCCATCGGGACGCAGCCGCTGGCGCCGCAGCGCCTGCGCGGCACCACCACCGCCGATCCCTCGGAGGTCGCCGCCGTACACGTGCTGCGCACGCTCTCCGACACCGAGGTAGTACAGGCCGCCCACCTGGAAGCCGCGGCCGACCTCCCAGATGCCGTTGAAGACGGCGCGATGCCGTTGGTCGGTTGCGCCGAGGGTGAATTCACCGCCAAGATCAGGCGCCGTTGGGAAAGGCACCATCTCCAAGCCGGAAAACGGTCTCGACTCTGCATCCCTCAAACCTGACAGCGTGTAGGTGGCCGCGGCCTGCCAACGATTGGCAAGTCGCTTGGTGAAGGACGTTTGCAGCGCGTGATAGCTCGACCGGCCGGTGCGCGCCGACATGGAGATCAGCCCGTACAGCGGGAGTGCCCGCCGCGAGACGTCCGCGAACGGATAGTTCGCGCCCGTAGCCGGGTTGAACGTCATATTCACGTTCTCCAGGATGTCCTTCTCATGGCGCCCCTGCGTGTACACGTAGTCGGCTTCCACGGCCATCGTGGTGCCAAACTGCCGCTGGATCCCGATCGAGTTCTGCCAGCTGCGCGCGAGGTTGCGGCTGTACTGCTCCGGGGCGATCAACTCGCCGATGGCCAGACGCAGGCAGCCCGGCGCGTTTTGCACGTGGCAGAAGCGCTGGTCTGCTTGCGCAAGCGTCGGCAGCGGCTGTCCGTTCAACGGATCGGCGGCGAAGTTCGATCGATTGTCATTTGTGAACTGCAGCACGCGCAGCCGGTTGATCTGCGCCACCCAGAAGGTTTCCACCGAGAGCGGCACACCAAAGTACAGCCCCGACCCGCCGCGGATGACGGTCCGCTCGTTCCATTGGTAAGCGAATCCGACGCGTGGTTGGAAGTTATTCGTATCGTCAGGCTGTCCCGCCGGATGAAGGTTGGGAATCTCGTAATTGTTTCCGCTCGCGTTCTTGCTGAGGTCGTAGCGGACGCCGAGGTTGAGCGTCAGACGCTGAGACAGACGCCAGTCGTCCTGCACCCACGCTGCGACCTGCGGCCGGATGTCGTGAGTGGTGTAATCGCCGATCCCGATGTCGTAGGTCCGGACGAGCGGAGAGATCGCTGCCAGGTTCCACGTGTCGGCGTTCCACGGGTCGGGGAACCATGCCTGCATCTGTGCAGCGGTCGGCAGCGGCCCGTTGCGCGCGTCGATGATCCCCATGCACGACTGACAGTTGTTGCCATCGTCGATGTACCGCTGGAACTCGCCGCCGGCGCGCAGATCGTGGCGGCCCGCCAGATCGTAGGCGAACGAGAAGTCGTCACGAATCATCCAGATGTCCTGAGCGCCGTGGCGCGGGAAGAAGCGGTTGCCGCCAATCGAAAAGCCTGTGAACGTGATCCGCGGCGCGCCAGTGGTCACGCCGATTCCGCGCTGCCAGTGGCTGGGCCAGGTCGTGAGGTTGCCGTCTCTGAAGATGTACCGCGTCTTGCCGCCTCGGATTTCGTTGGCTGCTCGGCTCCCAAGCACCTGCGTGAACTGCCCGAGATACTCCCGATTGAGATCGCTGTGCCAGCCGGTCTCGGCCGGATGATTGATGCTGCCGGTGCCGAACGGCTGCCAGACGCGGGCTTCAGAGTACTTCCCCATCATGCGCATCTGTGGTGAGAGCTGATAGTCGACGCGAACGCCACCCATCTTGACCGTCTGCTTTCCACTCAGCTCGACATTGAACGCGGGGAACGGCGTGTTCCACACGCTCGTGCGTGGCTCGCGCTCGTACTCGAAGTGCCCGAAGTAGTGCACCAGATCGCGGCGGATGGGGCCGCCAAGTGTGAACGCCAGCTGCTGGTTGTCGATCGGCACGACGCGATCGAGCACGGGGTTCTTGGCGTTGAACCGGCTGTCTCTGAAGTTGCCGCGTACGGAACCTGACAGGGCGTTCGTGCCCGAGCGCGTAATCGCCCTGACCTGAACGCCCGACGAGCGTCCCTGGGTCGCATCGAACCGACTCGAGAGGAACTGAAATTCGGCGATCGACTCGTTCGAGTATCGCGGCTGACCACCGTAACCCAGCTCGCCCGCGACGTTCTGTCCGTCGAGGCTGAGCTGGAACTCGCGCTGCTCGCCGACGTTCCGGTCGGGCAAGGGGTTGCCGTCCGGGTTGGTCATACGGCTGCCGGGCGCCAGCATCGCCAGCGCCATCCAGTTGCGGCCGTACGCGGGGAGGCCCTGCACCTGTGCCGGGTCGACGTTGCCCCCAAGGCTCGATGTGCTGACGTTGAGCAGCGGAGCTTCCGCCGTCACGGTTACGGTCTCCTGCACCGTCGATGGCGCCATCTGGAGATCGACCGTGACTGTCTGGCCGACCAGAAGGTCGAGACCACCGCGGGTCACCGTCGAAAATCCCTGCAGCTCCGCCGTCACCTGATACCTGCCCACGCGCGTCGGAATGCGGTACGCGCCGCGTTCATCGGTAACCGCAACGAATCTGTTTCCCGTCGCCTCGTGAACCGCAGTGACCGTGACCCCGGGCAACACTGCCCCGGTGGAATCCGCTATGGTCCCGATGAGGACCGCCTCCTGCGCGTACATCACCCCTGGAAGTGCGAGGAGTGCTCCGATCGCCAGAAGACATCTCACGAACCGTACCTTCATTGGGTGCTCCTTTACGACGAGCGTCATCTTGGTCGTTGGGTTTTGGTCTTTGGTCTCTGGTCTCTGGTCTCTAGTCTTTGGTGGTCGGCCCTTTGCCGCAGCCAAACCAAAGACTAAGCAAGATAAAGACCAAAGACTAAAGACGTCTGTGTCATTTCGTCCCCGCCGGCGCCGCCGCATCGTAGACGATACGTCCGCCGACCATGGTCATCACCGCCTTGATGTTCTTGATGTCGTCGGCAGCGACTGTCAGGTAGTCGCGATCGATCACAACGAGATCCGCCAGCTTGCCGGACTCGATCGATCCGAGGTCGTTTTCCCGGAATACGAAGTATGCGTTCTTGCGTGTGTGAGCGATCAGCGCATCCTCGCGGCTGATTGGCTGGCGCAGCACTGTCTTGCCTCCAACCATCTTCCCGGTCACGGCCCAGCTGAGCGTCTCGAACGGGAGGATCTGATTGGCGCGGCTGCCGTCACTGCCGAATCCCCAGGTGATGCCGCTCTTCTGGATCGTCGCGAGCGGCGCCATCTGATACGCGGCCTCGCCGAACTGCCGAATGTTGATGCCGCCGTTGATGACGGCCCACGGATGCACGGCTGCGTACATTCCAAGGCGCTTCATGCGCTCGAGCTGTGCGGCGTTCGGCTGATTGAAGTGCGCCAGCACCCAGCGCAGATTTCGAATCGGATACTCCTTGTTGACCGCTTCGATCTGATCGAGAAACGCGTCGATCGTCTCTTCGAAATTCGTGTGCACGTGCAGCGGCAAGCCCGCCTTCGCCACTTCGGTGACAATGCGACGCCACTGCGCGAGGTCTTCAGGTCGCGCCTCGGGGCGATGGCGGAACATCGGATCGGACAGCCCACCGAAGTTCTCGCCAAAGGCAATGTGATCAACAGAGCTGTCACCCTGGAAAAGCTTCATCTGGGCAATGCGCGGCACGAACTGCTCGATGTTTCCGCCGCCGGCCGGGGTCGTGATGCAGAACACTCGGATGTTGAGCTGCCCCTGTGCGGCCCACCGTCGATAGAGTGGCAACACGTCCTCTTCGCAGCCGGCGCTTCCAAACGCTGTCAGCCCGGAGCGATTGAGGTCCGCAATCATTCCCTGCGTACTGGACTCGAGGTCCGCACCTGACGCGGTCGGCAGCTTCGCAACGAGCGCGCGGAATCCCTCTTCCGAGATGCGTCCGGTCGGCCGGCCCGGACCGTCGATGCCGAGCACCTGCAGCGCACGGCTGTTCAGGTAGGCCTCGTAGTAGGAAGCCTGCAGGAACACCGGATGATTCGGCGCCACGGCGTCGAGCTCCTCCCGGGTAAGGGGCCTCGAGTCGTCCGAGAATTGTTCGATCGCCCACCCCCCAAGCGTGTAGATCCACTCGCCTGGCTTTGCACGCTCGGTGCGGCTGCGAAGAAGCGCCAGCGCCTCCTTTCGCGACTCGACCCCGTCCCACCGCACTTCGTATTTCCACGTAGTGCCGTACCTGAGGAGGTGCATGTGGTTGTCGATGAGCCCGGGGAGGACCGTTCGGCCGCGCAGGTCTATTCGACGCGTTGCAGGGCCGGCAAGACGGCTGATGTCCTGGCTACTGCCGACCGCCACGACACGGTCGCCACGCACCGCGACCGCCTGCGCGATCGTGAACCGCTCGTCGACGGTGACGATCTTGCCGTTCGACAGAATCAGATCAGGTGGGCTGGTTGCGCCCGGCCCCTGGGCCCGCAAGGCAACGGCGGCGGCGATGATCGCGACAACGCCGGTTACTACTACTCGAACAAGACTCTGCCGTCGCATGGGCTGCCTCCGCAGTGGCGTGAATGCGGCGGAATTATGGCTCCGTTCACGGTAAATTGCCTATACTTTGCGGCGAGGACGCTCATGATGAGAGTTGCCAGCGGATTTTGCGTGGCCGCGTTGGTCGCCATCGCGTCAGTTGGTCTGGAGGCCGCCCAGGACCGCCCCCAGCAACCACCGGCGGAATGGCGCCAGAAACATGACCTGGGACTCAAACACCGTACTGCCTGGGATCTCTATCAAGCGTTGAAGACGGCCGCGCGCGGCGGCAAACAGAATCCGCCATTCAGCGAGCTGCCCGACTGGACAGGACTCTGGACCCAGGCCGGCGGTGGTTCATTCGTCGCGCCAGGGCCGGCGGGAGTCGGGCCGACGCTTACCCCCGAAGCGGCCGCCGCGGTGAAAGAGGGGCAGGCACTCGCTGCGCAGGGCATCTCATACGACGAGAATCTGAGCGAGTGCGGACCTCCAGGGTTTCCGCGCTGGCTCGTCATCCCGTTTCTGCGCGAGTTCATCGTCCGGCCCGAGCAGACGTGGCTGTCGTCGGAAACGGTGAACAACGTGCGTCGCGTTTATACGGACGGGCGCGGTCATCCGTCGCCGCAGGATGCCTATCCGCTGTACTACGGCGACTCAATCGGCTTCTGGGACGGTCAGAAGCTGGTGATTCACACCAGTCAGCTCATGGCGCGCTCGATGGGCCGGAACCAGCCCGAACAGAGCGAAAAAATGGAGACGGTGGAGATCTGGGAAAAGATCGACGCCCGCACGATCGTCGCCGACGCGTGGATTTACGACCCGGCGATCTACCAGCAGCCGTGGTATTTGCAGCGGCGCTATTCGCAGGTCGCCAATGAGGACAAGCTGCTGCGGATGAACTACTGGCACTGCGGCGAAAACCCGAACAACGAGGTGTACAAGACACCCGAAGGGAACACGCAGTATCGGGACTTTAGATTTACGCCTAGCGAGGCTGCGCCTCAGACTGGCGGGCGTGCGGCTCCGCCTCGCTAATGGCAGCATTTCTTGCCCGCACTCCGTGCGGGCGGACGTCTCGAAGGCGGCTTGGAGTGAAGGAGCAGGGTCGATGACCAGAGTTCTGCAGATTGCGGTATTCGGCGCGCTGACCGTCGCCGTGCCGACGACGATCGCGCATGCCCATCACTCGGGAACGATGTTCGACGACAAAAAGCAGATCACGGTCGAGGGCGTCGTGAAGGAGTTCCAGTACACGAACCCGCATTCGTGGCTCCTCGTCGATGTCACCAACCCGGACGGCACTGTGACGACGTGGGGCTTCGAAGCGGAAGGACCGAACACGTTGCTGCAGGCGAAGATTCGCAGAAGCGATTTCGCACCCGGGACGAAAATCACGATCAGCGGGTTCCCGATGAGGGACGGACGCCCGCTGCCGCGTGGACGAAGGCGGTGCGTGCCTCCGATGGGGTCGAGTTCTATCCGCGCGGACGGAATCCCGGAATCCAATAGGGCGGGCTATTTAAAGGAACACGCGGTCGGATTCCACGCAGAGGCGTCGGGCAGCTTCTTGAACGCGTAGTTAATGACCCATGGCTGGGTCAGATACTCAGGGTCCTCGACGATCTGCGTGAACCGGATCCACTGGCTCTTGTCGGGCAACTCCATCACACGGAAGTACTCGGTGAGCGTCGCGTTCGTCGTGTACGGCATTCCGTTCTTCCAGTAGTAACCCGGCGTCAGGCGACGAGTGACCACTTTGAGATGGCCGCCGCGCTCGACGTTGCCGGAGCCGCCCACGATCGCCCAGGCACCGATGGAGTAACCCTGCCGGCTGGGTTTCACGCCGGTTGGTGGCTCGAATGTGACCGCCGCGGATGGAAAGTAGGTTGCGTTGCTGAAGTCCATCCGTCCGCCTTGTGCGGGTGGACCGAAATGGAAAAGACGCGTCTGTGTTCCGTAGTCTGTTTCGAGCTTCAGCGTATTGTCGTCCTGCCACGTAATACGCAGGTGGGTTGGCTGGCGCATGATGCCGGGCGCCCCGTATGCCTTGCACGGCTCGCCCTCGGCTTCGTCCTTTGCCGGGTCCCATTTCATCGCCGCCTGGGCGCCAGTCACGTTGTACGGAATATTCGACCGCGCCGCGGGATTGGGTCCGACGCCGAGCAGGCCGACACCCGGATTCTCGATGACACCGGGCGCGCCCACCCCGAAATCTCCCCTCGGCGCCGTCAGCATGCGGACGTGCCAGTCTTCGGTGATGACCGCGGTCCAGTAGCCGGTGAGATCGATCGGCGCGATCGCTCGCGCGGTCGGCGGCGCGGCCGGTGCTCCACCGCGACCGCCGCGTCCCTGGGCCTCGCCGATCGCAGGCGCCAGGAGACCACACGCGATCATCATGTAGAGCGCAGGCTTAAGCCTGCGCGCTACTATCGCGAAGTACGCGGATCGCCGGTCCGGCTGAAGCCGGACACTACGTACGCGGAGACGCATCAATTGACCACTTCCCCGGCGCCACCGCCCCAACTCTTGCCGTCAGTGGTACGGGTGATCTTGATGAGTCGCGCGCGTGTGGCGTTCGGGCTGCGCGAGGGGTTGCCGATCACTTCGACGGGATCGCCGACCTTGAAGGCATCCTTGTCGATCCCCTGCTGTGCAAATTGACTGGCCGCCGCGCCTTCGATCGTCCAGCGCTCGACCGACCCGTCCCCATTCTCGACCTCGACGTAGAGAAACGAATGGGGCGAGCGCAGCGTCACCTGCGCGATCTTCCCCTTGATCGTGATCTTCTGATCGACGTTGTAGGTGCCGCCGAAAGAATGGTGCGCGTGAGCCGGCAGCGTCGACAGCGCGACAACGACAACGAGCGAGCCTATGTATGCAAGTCTCATCCGATGTCCTCCCTCGGCTGCTACTTCTTCTCGATGCTGCGGTAGACAGCCTCGACAAAACGCGCGGTCGCACCCCGCTCCCGCCCGTACAGCGGGTCGTAGTCCATGGTCGGCTTGGCGGCCTTCACCTGCGCCAACGTCATGCCCTTATCCACCATCCCCTGAATGCGATCGCGCACGATCATCAGCATGTCGCGGTAGTAGCCGACGTCGGCTGCGTCGCTGATCCAGCCGTGGCCGGGGACGATCATCGTGCCGCCCTGCGACATGAACTCCGTCACCGACATGTCGACCAGCCGGTTGAGCGCGCCGATCACGCCGTCGATGCTACCGCCGCGATCGACGTCGATCGGCGGATAGATGTCGCTGTTGTAAATGTCTCCCGCGGCGATCACATCCGCGCGCCGGAACCAGACCATCGTGTCACCGTCGGTCACCGCGTCCGGCGCATGGAACAACTGGATCGGCTGGCTGTTGAAGAAGCGATAGAGCGTGTACTTGTCGGACGCGTACGTGTCGGTGGGCGCCAGAGGCTGCTCTTCGCTCGATTCAGCCAGCCGCCGCTGCACCGCCTCGTGCGCCAGCACCTGCAGGCTCAGCGACGGATCGCGGTAGCCGAGCACGCGAAACATGGGCGATCGCCGGATGCTCGCGTTGCCGCCGACATGATCGGCGCTTGCGCTGGTGTTGATGATGAACCGGATTGCCGGCTCAGCGGCGGTGTGCGTTGCCAACCACGCGCTGGAGAGCGGCGACGCCGCCTCAGGTCCGTCCGACGGCCTCAGCGTTTGCGCCACCTCTCGAACAGCCGCCAGTACCCGGTCGCTGGCAGCGGTTGCTCCCGAATCGACCATGAGGACGCCATCGCCGCCGACAGACACGGTGATGTTTCCACCGGCGCCGGCGATGAGATAGATGTTGCCCGACAGGTGGAGGGTATCTACGCGGTCGTAGGCCGGCTGCCGTACGGGTTCGGTATCCGCACGGTCCGCGATTCGCGTCGACGCGTCGTTGTACTCCGGCTTGTACGCGGTACTGCGCAGTCGGAGGGGTCAGCGTCGCACCCTTGGCGCGCCATTCCGGATAGGTCGTGTCCGCGCCGCCTCGCGTGCCTTCCTGCGGCATGCGGTACTTGACGGCTGACTCGGTCAGGTACGGGTTCTCTGCGCCCTGGTAGTGCGGCACGCGGTACTTTGCACCCGGTTGGTACTCTTCGGGCTGACACGGATACAGCGGGAGTTGCAGCGTCGGCGCGCGGACATACGTGGCGCTGCGCACGAGCGGCTCCGTCAGGTAATCCGGATCGATAACCGTGAACGTCCACTCGAGAAACGGCTCCTGAAGCGAAATGTGCTCAATCACCGTGGCGCGGAAGCTGGCTGGAACGCCGTTGCGGCGGACGTAGCTTTCCTTCAGATGCGTCGTGGTGATCTCGAGCGTGTCGCCGACGAAGCGACCTGTGGAGAAGCCGTCCCAGGAATGAAGCGCGTACGCCGACGGACGACGGCGGCCGTCGAGCCAGATCATCCGCTCGCCCGGCGTCTTCTCGTAGACCATCCGCAGCGCCACCAGCTGGCGGCTCACCGGATCGACCACCTGGTCGATCCGCATCGGATCCAGCCCCTTAGCCTGATACGAGGGGCCGCGCGGACGGCACTGCAGCAGTGACGAGGTCGCATTCCATTCCTCGTCGTACGTGTCGGCGCGCATGCGCGCGGCGTCGTTCAGCGGCAAACCGCGGTAATCGCCAGGGTACGCCCCCGGCGTGCGATCGCGCTCGTCTTCGTATGGAAGCCAGCGCCACGTACCGGTCAAATCGACCGGCGAGTTCTCCTGTACGAAGACGGTCGGCGAGCTGCACGCCAGCAACATCACGATCGCGGCGGCTCGAAGACGATTCACCGTTTTCATGTGATCTCCGTCACTGGTCTGGCTGTCGGCTCTCAGCTCCGCTGAGGGTCCGGCTAAAGCCGGACACTACGTACTGAGGGGTCCGGCTAAAGCCGGACACTACGAACGAACTGGCCCCAAAAAGCGAGGCGATTGTATCGCAGCCCGCAGGACCGGCCCCCGGAGCACGGGCTATCTCTTGTTGACGACGACCTGACCGCCCTTGATGACGATCCGGGCATTGAGCAGGTTCCAGTAACCCTCGAGCGGGTTTCCGTCGAGGATGACGATGTCGGCGAGCTTGCCGGGTTCGAGGGTGCCAAGCTCGCTGCTCTTTTCGATGAATGCCGCCGTATTCGGGCCCATGAGCTTCACGAGATCCTGCGGCGAGAACATGACGTTGAGAGTTCGCAATTCGTGAGCAAGTCCCAGCTTCGGGAGGTAGCCCGTGTCGGTGCCGTAGCCGTACACGACACCCCCGTCCCACAGCGTGCGCGCGTTCACGATCTTCTCCCCCGCTTCGCGCCCTCGCCCTTGCCCGTCGAGGATGGCGTCGGGCCACGGCTTGCCGTCTCGAAATGTCGGTACGTTGTTGCTGTTGAACACGCCGAACACCGGCACGCCGAAGCCGGCGCACGACAGGACTTCGACGCCTGCGTCTCTCACCACGCGCGCGTCCGCTTCGGTGAGCCAACCGAAGTGGGGTGTATGAACAAGCTTCTGAGCGCCTGCCCTGACGGCCGCCAGCATCGCTTTCGGGCTGACGGCGTGGACCATGACATCGAGCTTGTGTTTGCGCCCCTCATCAACAACGGCGGCGAGCACGTCGGTTTCCCAGGTTTCAGCGGCGGGACTGATCGCGGCTTTGATGATCTCGACGCCCGCCTTCGCGAGTACCTCCACCTGCCGGCGCGCAGCGTCCGCAGTCTTGAAGTTCGCTGGATCCGCGCGGCCCGACGTGATGATGCGTGGCCCTTTGATCTCGCCCTTCTCGATCTTTTCTTTCAGCTGAACAATGCCCGGCACGGGACCACCACCGGACATCAACGTCGTGTAGCCGGCTTCGAGAAACTCCTGCATTCGCGCCGCCGCGTCCTTCGCGAGCCATGCGTCCGAATCGCCGGGGATGATGTGCCTGTGCGCGTCTATGAAACCCGGCATCGCCGTCATTCCGCGCGCATCGACGATCGGCACCCCCTCCGCATTCGGCGCGCCTGCGCCAGCCGATACGATCCGCCCGTTCCTGACGACAATGGCTCCTCCCTCGATCACCTGTCCGTTGCCGACGATGATCCTCGCGTTCGTGATCACCAGGTTCTGGGCCGACGCGGTCACGACGACGCTGACACTGAGGAGCGACGCAATAGCAGCGGACGTTGAGGCTGTTTTGATGGTCATATGTTCCGTCTCGGTCCGGCTAAAGCCGGACACTACGTGCATCCGTGAAGCGCGTGGTCCGGCTAAAGCCGGACACCGTACGTGGGCCGGGTCCCGCGGTGCGGCGGTGATCGTCGCACCGCGGACCCGGCGACTCCGAAGCAACGCAGAACACGCTAACCCAATCCAGACGAGCGCCCCAACAACGCTGATGGCTCCGCCGATCCAGACACTCGTCGGCTGCAACCGCAACCGAACCACGTGCGATCCCGGCGGCACCGCGACGCCCACCATCGTATGGTTCACGCGAACGATGCCGACGTCCACATCGTCAACCGACGCGCGCCACCACGGGTAGTGCACCTCGCTGAGTACCAAGCACGCACGGGTCATCCGACTGTACGAGATACCTTCGTTGGTCAGATTGCGCCACCACCTTGCTCCGTGCCGGTTGCCCAGGGGCGTGAGATCGCTCCCGCAGGTCGTCGTCTTCGACGAGCGCGACATCGGCGGGCCAGAACTCGCCGCGACCGGCCGGCAGGTGCCCGGTACGGATCGTAGAGAGCGCCTCGTCCGGCGTGACGCGAACGACAGACTCGACACACCAGGCGCGCGGCAACGCGCGTTCGTTCCTGAACAACGTGTACGCGGTATCGCGATCGTGTTCGTAGTACTGCAGCGATTCCAGTGGCGTCCATCGTTCGGGATGGTCGCGCAGCTGCTGCGCCAATGGCTCGTTCGTCCGCACCATCGTATAGCGGACGGAAAACATGTCGAGGGCGCGGTGCGCAGGCGACAGCGTTTCCGGATACACGTCTCCCGGGCCGCCCATCCCGAGCGTCTGCGAATATCGTTCGAGGCTCAACGATCCGCTGCCCCCGGCAGCCGGCAGGTTCCAGGGTCGCGTCAGGTTCGGAAGGAGAAACGGATTCTTGCTGCCGTCTGCAGACAGCGCTCGCTCCCCGGTTTGCTGTAACTCATTTCGAAGTCTTGCTATGCGTTCGTGCGGAACCGCCTCAGACCGGGGAACATCTGCGTATTCGAATCGGGTTCCCGAATTCCGGTAGTGGAACATTGTCAACTCGGCCACATGCAGTGTGACGAACACAGCCGCACACGCCAACAGGCTGTAGCGCCCGCGGGCCACCAACCTCGAAAGCAGGGCGCACAGCGCAAGCAATGCCCGCGACTGCGATTGACCATCCTGGCACCCATCGCGCGTAAATGTCGTTATCGAAAGCCGACCGAACGTCGGGCGCGCCCCAGACGAGCGCCACAAAGGCGACTCGCCGCTATCACCCCGATGGTCACGCTGGCGGCCGCAATCGCTGTCCACCCGCCACGCCGTCGGGTGAGCTCGTGCCACGCCATTCCCGAAATCACGGCAAGACATAGTGACGTCACGAACAGGTGCCGCGCGGGCACGCGAAATCTCGCGTATCCGGGTGCGTAATAGAACAATGTGCCCATCGGCGTTGCATCTCCAAGGCACAGCAACGCTGCGACGACGAAAAGGGCAACCCAAAGCCAGATCTCCCGGCGCCGGTTCGACACTGCGAAGATGGCCGCCAGCATCAGTGAAATTGGCAGCAAGCCGACGTAGCCCGTGTTTTCGTTCGGACCACCGACACCGAAATACTCAACGGGGACCGACCCGTCGTGCCACATGCCACCGAAGGCAAACGGGAGAATGAGGCCGAGAAGCTGCCGCGGCGGGAGAGCCTTGGAAACGTAAAGCTCCCAATTCGATTCCGATCGACCACTGAGCTGGCCCAGTTCCACCATCGGAATCACGGTCACGGCAGCGAGACCGAGACCGAGCGCCATCGCAGCGACGGACCAGCCCACTCTCGCGACCGCGGCGTCTTTCGGTGGACGATCGATGAATATCTGCCCGATAACGAGCGCGGCGGCGAGATACGTCGTGTAAACGGGTACCTGTGGGTGCCCCGCAAGCCACAACAGTGCGAAGCCGACAGCTGCGGCAGCGGTTCCGGCGCGGTAGTAGCCCTCCCGCGTAACCTGCAAGCCATAGAGGGCGAGCGGCACCCATGCCGCGGTATGGATCTGATTGAAGTGGCCGATATGGGCGAACATGACGCCGCCGAAGCCGTACGTGACGCCGCCCAGCATGCCGGCGACATTCGAGCCTGTCAGCCGTCGAACGAAGAGAAAACAGGTGGTGCTCGCAATGGCGAACGCCGAGATGAGAAAGATGTTCCAGTCAGCACCGGCCAAACGCAGCAGCCGGAGCACGGGATACCAGGTTAGCGACTGTGGATCGGCTGCAATCGGATAGCCCGAGTACATCCCCTCGGTCCAGAGGGCGAATGGCGACAGGTACGCGGAAACGCCAAAATCGAGCGAGTCGCTCGGAGCGATGTAATCGCCGCTCGCCAGACTCGTCCAGAAGAAAGCGCCATAAAGCGCCGCAAATGCCAACAAGGCCACTGCGAATGCGCGGACATCTCGCAGCACACCTGAAGTCTCCACAGAGGTTTCGCTCGAACGGCTTAATGATCGCGCTGGCAGGCGTATATAGTACGAGAAGAGCATGTTCGCGCGCACGATGTGGGCGGCGGGTATTCTGGCTGTGCTGTGCGGCGTCGCGGAAGCACAGGACGGACTTCGTAGCGCGGCGCTTCCGGAACCCACATTGAGATCGTCGGCTGCCGACGAACGTGACTTGTTCCGCGTACCTCCCGACTTCTACAACCGGCGGCCCGATTCCGATGGGTCGCAGTTGTTCTTTCCGGAGTTCCTTCCGACGTTCGTGACAACGCCGTATTACTGGTACACCCCTCAATATCCGCACATCCCTCCCCCGGTGCACGTTCGACGCGCGCGCTGACGCAAGACGAAACACACAACGTGAGGCAATTGCAGAATCTCCCGTTCTTCCCAGTGCGCCTCCTACACCGATATCGCCCGGGAAGCCGAAAGCGTTCTATGTGATTCCCGGTTGCTACGCGGGCGACAGGCCGCCGGAGCTGGAGTGGCTGCCTGCCGGCTGTGACATGTCCAAGATGAGGGTCGTTACGCCAGTACCTGTCCCTTCGTCTCTCTTGCAAAAAGGAGTGTGACCGGGCCGAGCAGGTACACGCCGCTCAGCGCGCTGATCGCGTATTCGAATGATCCGGTGTAGAGCACGACGACCCCCGTCAGAAACGGTCCGGCGGCCGATACCACCCGGCCGACGTTGAAGCAGAAGCCGGCCCCGGTCGTACGCAGGTGGGTCGGGAACAGCTCCGGCAGGTAGATCGGAAACCCTGCATAGATGCCGAGCGTGAAGAATCCGAGGAACGGCAGGAGCAGGAGCATCTGGGACAGCGTCCAGGGTCCCAGAAAGATCATTGGCGCGGACAGCGCGGCCCCCGCGAAGAACAAGGCGAACATCGCCTTACGCCCCCACCAATCCGCCAGCACGGCGACGAGCGCATACCCGGGCAACGAACCGAGCGTGAGAATCATGATCGCGAAACTCACATACGAACTCACGGACATGCCCGCCGCAAGCGATGGATCGGCGGCAATCCGGTTCTGAATGAGTGCCGGAACCCACGCCGACACTCCCCAGAAGCCGAAATTGGCAATGCTGGCCAACGCCGACCCGACCAGCGTGTCGCGCCTCAGTCTCCGTTCGAAAATCTGAACCAGGGTAAAACGTGGTGCGGAGTCACGGTCTTGCGTTGCCGTCCAGCGTTCTGACTCGCGAATCGTCTTGCGAATGAAGAAGAGGAGCACTGCGGGGAGTGCGCCGGCCAGAAACACGAGGCGCCAGCCGTAGCCGCCAACGAACAGATAGATGAAGGCTGCGGCGAGGTATCCCATGCCTGCCGACGTCTGAAGGATCGCCGCACCCTTGGCCCGCGCCTTCTCGGGCCACGTCTCGGCCAGAATCGCTGCACCTGCCGCCCACTCGCCGCCGACACCCAGGCCCGTGAGAAAGCGGTACGCGCCGAGCTCCCACCAGGAACCGGCCAGGCCTGCGAGCCCTGTGAACACCGCATAGATCAGAATGGTGATCATCAGCGTACGCTTGCGGCCCACATAGTCGGCGAGGATGCCGAACACGATGCCGCCGAGCGCCCATCCGACGAGGAAGATCGAAAAAATCAGTCCGCCGTACCAGCCGATGTTCTGCACCGACGCCGCAGGCCCCAGCAGATCCTGCAGGGCTGGGCCCATCACCATCGTGTACAGGGTCGAGTCCATCAGGTCGAACAGGAACCCGAGCCATGTCATCAGGAGGACGGTCCACTGGTAGCGCGTGATCTCCGTCCACCACGCCGTGGCATGGGCGGCAGCGATGGGATGCTCTGAGGATTGGGTGCCTATGGACACTGGAACAGACTAAACCACAGGAACCCTATGTGCGCACCCATGCACTGAGCCTATGCGGCATCAATAAGGTACGATGACGCGATTTCGATGGCCCTTCGCACTTCTGGAGACATTACGGTTGCGGTCCGGCGCACCGAGGCATTCGCGTTCGTGCAGGACCCGCCGCGTCTCGCAACGTGCATCCCGGGCTGCCGCGATCTTCGGGAGCTCGGGCCCGGGCGGTATGCAGCGGTGCTGACAGGGCGCGTCGCGTTCATGACCATTCGCTTCAACGTGACTATTGAGATTCTGAACGTCGATCCACATCAGGGTATCGAAGCAAGAATCAGTGGCGACGCCGTCGGCCTCGTCGGACACGTTGCGGCGACTGCTGCCGTACGGCTGGCGGACGAAGGCGACGAACGGACCCGACTGAGCTACTCAACGGAAATTGCACTCACCGGGAAGCTTGGCGGCATCGGACAACCCGTCTTTCAAGCTACGAGCGTCCGGCTGGCGCGCGAGTTCGGCGACAACCTGAAAAAGGCGATCGAGGGGCAGCGCACGGGGACCGCGGCGTGAGGCGTTTCGAGCTGATCGAACCTGCAACGCTCGAGGAAGCCATTCGTCTGCTCGACCCGGACGATCCGCGTGTCCGCGCATTGGCCGGGGCGACGGCGCTCATTCCGATGATGAAGTCCGGCGTGTTTCAACCAACCCGTCTCGTCAGCCTTCGGCGCCTCGACGGCGAAGTGCGCGGCGTACACGAGGAGATCGGCGGCGGGCTTCGCATCGGTGCAATGACGACGCTCTCCGAGCTGGAACGCTCGCCCAGGCTCCGCGCGTCAGCGCCGGTCGTCACACGCGCGTTGCGCACACTGTCGAACGTCCGCATTCGCAACGTGGCCACGCTCGGAGGCCACCTAGGGCATGGTGACCCTCACATGGATCTGCCTCCGATCCTGATGACGCTCAACGCGCGCGTCCGAGCAGTCGGTCCGACAGGACAACGCTGGATCGACATGAACGATCTTGCCGCCGGCTACTACCAGACGACGCTCGAACGCGACGAGCTGATTGCGGACGTGCACGTGCCCGCCCAGCCGTCTGGTGTCTGCACGGCGTACGCGAAGTTCACTGCGCTCTCGGCCGACGACTGGCCGACCGTCGGCGTCGCCGCGTGGCTTCGAATCGAGTCCAGCCAGATCGCAGAGGCGCGTGTCGCCATAAGTGCCGCCACCGAGCGCCCCGTTCGAGTGACAGCAGCCGAAGCAATCTTGACCGGTGCTCCCCCGACGCCGGCAACCTTCGCGACGGCAGCCGAAGCCGCCGCCGACGGCGCTGAAACGCTGGCAGACATCCGTGGGAGCGCCGCCTACAAGCGCGAAATGATTCGCGTTTACGTCCGCAGGGCGCTGGCACAAGCGCTTGCGGCGCGCGACACGGGGAACTGATGGCTACTCGGGAGGCCGAGCCGCTCAGCTCCACTACGTCGACGCCGATCGAGGCACCAGCTGAGGACGTGCCGGATCGCGACCGTCCACGGTTTCGCGAAATCGGCCGGTCGATTCCGCGGCTCGAAAGCGTGGCCAAGGTCGACGGGACGATCGAATACATCCACAACCTGCGGCTCCCCGGGATGTTGCACGGACGGATTCACCGCAGCACCGTACCGCACGGGCGCATCGTCCGCATCGATACGACGGCTGCGCTGGAAGTCGAAGGCGTGCACGCCGTGATCACAGCCGAAGACGTCCTGAAGCTCGTTCCGCATCCGTATTACGGACCCGCCTTTCACGATCAGCCGATCCTCGCACTCGGCAAGGTCCGGCACGTCGGCGAGCCGGTGGCGATCGCTCTCGCGGACGATCCGCACGCAGCCGAACAGGCCGCTGATCTGATCGCTGTCGAATACGACCCGATCGAGGCGGTGTTCGACGAGGTAGCAGCAGCCCGTCCCGGGGCGCCTGTTATTCACGACGTGCTCAAGCCGGCCGGGACGTTCACTGACCTGAAGCACTTGGCGGGACGCAGCGGCACGAACGTCGCGCTCGACACGCACGTGCGCCGCGGCGACGTGGAACAGGCGTTTGCCAGTGCCGACCACGTGTTCGAGCACACCTTTCGAACCGGAAAGGTCATGCACGCGACCTTCGAGCCGATGGTCTCGCTGGCGGAGCCCCAGGGACCTGGTGGCCTGACGATCCACACCGCTTCCCAGAGTCCCTCGTTCGTGCGCAGCGAGATCAGCCGTCTGCTCGGCTGGCCCGAGAACCGCGTCCGCGTCCGAACCGCGTACCTCGGCGGCGGGCTGGGCGCCAAGCTTTACATCAAGCTCGAAGCGATGGTCGCCGTGTGCGCGCTGCTCCTTCGCAAGCCGGTTCGGATTGCGCTGACGATGGACGAGCAGTTCTACACGATTACCAAGCATGGCGCGACGGTACGAATGAAGACCGGAGTGCGCCGCGACGGGCGCATGACTGCGCGGACCGTCGAGACGTACTGGAATGGCGGCGCCTACGCCGACATCGGTCCGCGGGTGAGCCAGAAGTCCGGATTCACGGCCGCCGGACCGTATGACATCGAGCACGTCGCGCTCGACAATTACGCCGTCTACACCAACGAGCCTCCTGCGGGTGCGCTTCGGGGATTCGGTATCTCACAACTGGTCTGGGCATACGAGCGCCAGGCCGACATCATCGCCCGGGCGCTCGGGATCGATCCGATCGAATTCCGGCGGCGGAATGCAATTCGGAACGGACAGCCGTTTGCCACGGGAACGACCGTCTCCGGCCTGGAGATCGACGCCGTGCTCGATCGGCTGGCCGAGCGCATGGCGTGGCACAAGCCGTTCGACAGCGGCACGGGCACGATCCGCCGTGGGCGCGGGATAGCAATTGGGCTCAAGGCCTGTGTCGCGCCTACGTCGTCAGCGGCCGCTGTCCATGTGTACGGCGATGGAAGTTGCGCGGTGCAGTGCAGCACGGTGGACATGGGCCAGGCGTCGGATACGACGATGGCGCAGATCGCCGCGGAGGTGCTCGGCATTCGGACAACGGCCGTGCATGTCGTGCATCCGGATACGGACGTAACGCCGTACGACATGGCGACGCTCGGCTCGCGGTCGACGTTTCACATGGGCAACGCCGTGCGTCGCGCGGCCGAAGATGCGCGCGACCAACTGCTGCGGATCGCCGCCGGCGCAAATGGCGTGGCCGTCGTCGATCTCGAATGCGTCGACCAGGCGATCAGGTCGAAACCAGGCGTCCCGAAATCCGTAGGCATGACATTTCGAGAGGCGATGCTCGCCAGGTTCGGGATGCAGGCCGGGACGATCGTTGGTTTCGGCTCGTATACACCCAGTTATGTAAAGCCCGACGCACAGACTGGCCAGTCCACCGACATCACGCCGTTCTGGATGCTTGGCGGCGCCGGCGCGGAGATCGCGGTCGACTGCGAAACCGGACGCATCGAGGTGACGAAGCTCGTCAACGTCGCCGACGTCGGCCGCGCCATCAACCCGGCATCGGTAGAGCGGCAGCTCACGGGTGCGGCGATCATGCAGCTCGGCTTCACGCTGTTCGAGGAGATGGTGTTCAACGACGGCCAGGTCGTGAATGCCAGCCTCGCCGACTACAAGATTCCTGGCATGCTGGACCTCCCGCAGGATCTCCAGGCGGCGTTCGTGGAAGTACCGCACCGCGACGGACCGTTCGGAGCAAAGGGAGTAGGCGAAACCGGCATCTTCAGCCCTGCCCCAGCGATTGCGAACGCTCTGTACGACGCCGTCGGCGTCACGACATTCGATATGCCGCTCACGCCTGAGCGCGTACTGCGCGCGATCCGCGAGATGGAACGCAGACCGCTGGAGAGCGACCGATGAGCGGGACCGGACCGCGCACCGTCGCGTTCACGCTGAATGGCCGTGCCGTTCGCGCAATGGCTTCTCCGCACGAAACCGTCATCGAGGTGTTGCAGCGGGATTTCGGCCTGTTCGGAGCACGCGAGAGCTGCGGACAGGGGCTTTGTGGGTGCTGCACGGTGCTCGTAAACGACATCGCGGTTTCGGGCTGCCTTCACCTTGCCGCCTTCATCGAGGGAACCGAAGTGACCACGGTAGAGGGCCTGTCGCGGGGCGCCGAGCTGCATCCGATTCAACGGGCGTTCGTGGAGAAGACCGGGTTCCAGTGCGGCTTCTGCACGCCGGGGTTCATCCTGATGACGAAAGAGCTCCTCGGGCATCACGCGCATCCCACCGAAGAGCAGATTCGACACTATCTCTCGGGAAATCTCTGTCGCTGCGCCGCGTACCCGGAAATCATCGAAGCGGTCAAACTCGCAGCCGCCCTGATGCAGGGAGTAACCTCCACCGATCACGGGCCACAGAGACCCGGAGACGCAGAGAGTTGCCGTACGTCAGTGTCCGGCTTCAGCCGGACCGGGCGCGTGGATCCCGACAATCTTCACTGAACACCCGCCACAGAGACGCAGAGACACAGAGATTTCCAATGTGGCGCCCTCTGCGGCTGCGCGAAACGCTCCAGTGCCACTACGGGACACTCGGAAAGGGCGACTCTCCCTTCAAGAAGCGCAGTACGATGTCGTTGAAAACATCCGGCTGCTCCCACGCGAGCGAATGGCCCGCATCCCGCACCGTCGCCCACTGGGCGCCCTTCACGTGGCGAGCCCACAATCGCATGAGGGCAGGCGGAGCCAGGAGATCAGCGTCGGCGGCGACGACGAGCGTCCTGGTCGTGATGCCATCCAGCTTTGCGAACGTGTTAGGCGATCGCGTTGGTTGCACCGGCGCGTTCGGCTGACGCGCGTGCTCTTCGATCTCGAGCCAGCGCTTCGTGCCTTCGGGGTTGGCACCGCGATACGACGCGCTCACTTCACGGTAATGCGCCGACAGAGATCGGATGCCGGGAATCTCGATCCGTGCGATGAAGTCCTGAATCTCCCGGTCGCTGACCGACCCCGTGCTGGCGCCCACGACGAGATTCGACAGCCGGTCGGGATGCCATGCCGCGTAGTCGAGCGCCACGAATCCGCCGCCAGCAACGCCCACCAGATGGAAGCGCTCGAGTCGCAAGAAGTCGGCGAGGGCGTGCAGGTCCTCGGAGGTGTGCCCGGGTTGGACACCGGTCGCCGTATCGGCCTGGCTTCGCCCCCAGCCGCGCCGATCGAAGGTAATGACCCGATAGCCAGCCTTCGAAAATGCCGTCACCTGGGGCTCCCATACCTCGCTCGTCCCAGTGTTGGCGTGCAGCAGCACGACGGGCTCGCCATTGCCGCCGGTATCGGTGAACCACATACGTACACCCGGCAGGTTCGCAAAGTCGCGGCGCGCGGCAGGACCGCCTGCTCGACCGGTCTGCACCAACGACCGCGCCACGCGCGCGGGGAGCCCCGCCTGCACGAGAGGAACGGCGTGCAGCTGAAGGCCGATCGCGAGGCTGATCGCCGCCCCCACTACAACCCGATTCGTCGCTCTCGCGGGAATCAACTTGCACTTCTCTTGCGCGTTCATACTCTTCCCTCGACGTCGATTGGACCGCTATGCGGCTCGTTGCGTGAATCTCGTACTCGTTGTGACCAGCATAGCGGTCTACTGGGACCGGCCTTGTCGTAGGCATCGATGCGCCGGAGATACAGCTCGATCAGCGCTCGACATGTCAGTTGCTTCGCTTGGAACGCCTCGTGAATGTCGTCGATCGTCGCCTCGAGGAGGTGGAATGCTGTGGGGTCCGGAGCCGCGCGCGTCTGTGCTCGGCCGCCGAGAACAGAGATGCCGACGAGCGACAACGACAGAGCCGCAATAGTTGCCTGTTGACGCATGCAGGACTCCTTCTTGCTGTTCTAACGCGACAGGTGCGTCATGATAACGCTTCAACATGAGCTCTCCGCTTCGCGTCGCGGTAGTCGGTGCAGGTGCGTTCGGTGGATGGACAGCGTTGTACCTGCAACGTGCTGGGGCGCAGGTCACGCTCATCGACGCGTGGGGACCTGGGAACACTCGCGCGAGCTCCGGCGGCGAAACTCGCGTCATCCGGACGATTTACGGGCCAACCCGGAAATACGTCGAGATGGCGGCCAGGGCATTGACCCTGTGGCGCGAATGGAACCGGACCGCCGCCCGGGAGTACTACACACGGACCGGCGTTCTTTGGCTGACCGGCACCGACGACAGCTATGTCCGGCAGTCATTGGGCGTGTTGCGGGAACTCGCACTCGAATACGAAGAACTGCAGACGAGCGTCGCGGCGAAGCAGTGGCCGCAGATCAACTTCGATGGCGTCAAGGACATCTACTTCGAACGTGAAGGCGGATACCTGCTCGCCAGGGACGCGTGCGATGCGGTCGCACGAGAAGTGGTGCGGACCGGCGGCACGTACCGGCATGCTGCGGTTGTCACCGTCAAAGCGGAGGGCCGCCGGCCGGATGTACGGCTCGCCGACGGGAGCCGCCTCGAGGCGGACCGCTACGTCTTCGCATGCGGGCCCTGGCTGGCCCAACTGTTCCCGGACGTCATTGGCGGGCGCATACGTTCGACACGACAGGAGGTGTTCTACTTCGGCGCTCCGGCAGGCGATGAGCGATTCCTCGATTCGCGCCTTCCGGTGTGGATCGACATCAGCGACCGCTTCATCTACGGCATTCCAGGCAACCGGCACCGCGGCTTCAAGGTCGCTGATGACGCCCGCGGGCCGGAGTTCGATCCGACCGGCGGCAGCCGCATGCCATCTCACGACGGTGAGCGCGCGCTTCGCGCGTTCGTGAGCCGCCGGTTTCCAGCCTTGACGGACTTACCCGTGCTCGGAGCCGAGGTCTGTCAGTACGAAAACACCCCGGACGGCCACTTCATTGTCGATCGCCATCCCGCGATGCCTGATGTCTGGATTGCGGGCGGCGGCAGTGGCCACGGCTACAAGATGGGACCCGCTCTCGGAGAGATCCTGGCGCGTCAGATCAGAGAGGATGCCTCGCCCGATCCGTTCTTCGCCGTTGCGAGGTTCGAGGGCAACCAGGGCTGAACCTTCAGCGGAGCGCGCCTTGCACGACCATCCCTCTCAGCGCGTCTCCGGCCACACAGGACCCTGATGCGGAGTCCTGACGCGCCCTATGCCTCTGAACACGAACTTCTGCAGGCGCTTTCCTTCCCACGTCTCCGTCGTGTAGAGGTTCCCCTTCGAGTCGGTCGCGATGCTGTGCACGCCGAAGAACTGCCCTGGCTGGCGGCCGCCGGTACCGAAGCTGGTGAGCACGTCGAGTGTGTCCCGGCGCAGCACGTACACACGGTTGTTCATCCCGTCGCTGATGTAGAGGTACTGCTGCTGCGGATCGCGCGAGAAGGCCACGTCCCACACCGAGCCCGACGCCTTCGTGCCGCGCGCAATGAATACTTCCCGCACAAACGTGCCATCGGGCTTGAACACTTGAAGGCGATCGCTATTTCGATCGCACACGTACAACAGCCCGTCATTGGAGAGCATGGCGCAGTGGACCGGATTGCGGAACTGCTTAGCGGGCGGCGCCGCCGGGTCGTACGCCGGCACGGGCGTGTCGTCCGGCTTGCTGCCGTACGCGCCCCAGTATCGCTTCAACTTGCCGCTCGTCGCATCGACGACCGCAACGCGCTTGTTGAGATAGCCGTCGGCGAGGAACGCTTCGTTCGCCTTCGGGTCGACGAAGATCTTCGCGATGCGGCCGAAGTTCTGCTGGTCGTTGCTGCCGCCGACGTATGTGGGCTGCCCCTGCGCGTTCGGCGGGCCGCGGCGCGCGTTCGGGCGCCCGAACTGCTGCAGGAACTTGCCGTCCCTGGTGAACTTCACCAGATGCGAGTCGCCGGGGCCGTTGCCGCCGATCCAGACGTTGCCGACATGATCGATGAAGATGCCGTGGTTCGCAGTGGGCCAGTCATAACCCTGCCCCGGCCCGCCCCAGGACCTGACGAGATTGCCGTTGGGGTCGAAGGCGAGCACCGGTGGTGCGGCGGCACAGCATTCGCCGTTCTTCAGCTCCAGCGCCTTCTCGTTGTCGGCCAGCGTGGCGGAGCCCCGATGGACGATCCAGATAACGTCCTGTTCGTCGACCCAGACGCCGATGGTCTGCCCCAGCACCCAGTTGTTCGGCAGCGGCTTCGGCCAAAACGGGTCAACCTCGAACCGGGGCGCCTCAACGCCCCCCTGTTGGGCAACAGCCTGCTCGAGCACCGATTGCGTGACAGCGAGGGCGATGAGCAGGGCGAGGAACGTCGTGCCGATGAGGAGATTGCGGTTCCGCTTCATCCCGGCCTCCTGTGGTGAAAACCGGACGGCAAGCTCGAAGGAATTGTGTTGCGGATTATACGGCGATGCGCGCCTAACTTCCTATCGCCTGCCGCTACTATCCGCTCCGCGCACAGAGGCATCCGCCGTCGCCGGTGTCGGGTCAACCCCACATCGGCGAGCCGAACAAAACTAACTGCCGAAACGCCTCCTTGCCGGAGATACGCCGCCGTGCAGTGATCGTATGCGGCGTGATACGAGGCTTCGGCGTGCACCACGAGTACCGTTCCAAGGTGCCGGATGTGGTTCCCGGTCAGCAAACTCTTCATGATTTCCTCGCAGCTCACGAATCCGAGTCGATGCTAACCGAAGGATCAGGGATGAAACGTGGGTCACGCCCGCGTGAGCACGCACCAGTACCCCTCACCCGCCCGGCTCGAAGTGCCTGTCCATTCGCCTGGCAGTTGCGTGACGAGATCCTCCACCGACAGATAGATCGGCGTTTGTTCACCGCTGCTATTCACCCACACCAACGCGCCCGTGGGTGACAGCACGCGTTCCACTTCCCCGGGAAACAGGAACGCATTGATCAGCACGATTGCGGCTGCGCACGAGTCGTGCAGCGGCAACCTGGCGCCATCGGCTTGCACCGATGCGCAGGTCCGGCCGGAGCCAACTTCAACATCGCCAGCGAGAGATCGATGGCGACGACTGTAGCGAATCGCTTCGCGAGGAGATCCGAGTAGGTGCCAATGCCACTGCCGACCTCCACGGCGATTCCGGCGGGGGCCGCGGTGGGGCCAAAAGGAAGGCCCCGCGAGAGCGCGTCGAGAACGACCGCTGTTCGCTCCGGCGATGATCGTGTGTGCCATTCATTCGCAAGACCGTCGAAAAAGTCTTCGACCTCCTCGCGCAGTTCGGCCGTCCAACCGCTGGCGTCAAGGCCGGCCGCTCGCCGCGTGGCGATCCGCATGGGGTGATCAGGAGTCCCCATCCCGGACGAGTGATGACCTGCGATCGGCAAGGGAGGTAGCTGGCGAATAGCCATGCTGCCTTGTGCCACGCTAATCCGGAAGCTGCTGCAACGTGGTGACGACGACGTCCTTCGCGGCGTCGACGGCCGTTGGCGGCACGATCGCGCGAGGTGGATACACGGCTGGCGCTACCGGTTTCGTGGCGTCGACAATCGTCGCCGTGATCATGCGAGGTGTTCTCGAACCGTCTGCGTGATAGTCCCACCCCACTGGTAGCAATCCGCCGGGGCCCGACCACCGCGGAATGACCAGCAGATCGCGCTCGGCATCGAACCGCGTGCCAATCGCCCACATCACGTCGCCATCGTTGAACACGTCGATATCCTCGTCCACGACGACGACCATTTTCAGGTTTTCCGGCTCGGTATTGAGGACGGCGAACGCCGCTTTTTTCACTTCGGCATCGCGAACCTTCTTGATCGAAACGTAACAGTGCATGCGGCTGTGCGCCGGTACGTTGACGGCTTTCACGCCTGGAACCACCTGCTTGACGTTACGGTAGATGCTCCCCATCCGAGGGAGGCCGCCGAGCACGAGGTGCTCGCGGTTGGCTGAAAAGATGTCGTAGTAGATCGGCTTCTGCCGCATCGTGATCGCCTTGACGCGGATCACCGGCTTCGGTCCCTGCTCCGTGTAGTGTCCGGGCCATTCGCCGAAAGGTCCCTCCTGTTTGCGCTCGTGCGGGATCACTTCGCCTTCGATGACGATTTCAGCGCGCGCGGGAACGGGCAGGTCGCAGGTCTCGGCGCGCGTTGTCTCCACGTTCTCGCCCAGCAGGCCCCCAGCGGCGTCGAACTCGCCGCCCACGCCCGGAACGCGGCACACAGCACCCATGACGACCGCAGGATGGTGGCCGATCGCGATGACAATCGGCGCCGCCTGGCCGCGTTCTTCGTACCTCCGGTAGATGTACGCGCCGTGGTGCGTATCGATGAACCAGACGCCCAGTTCGTTGCGGCTGTGCACCTGGTGGCGATAGATGCCGGCATTGATCCGGCCCGTTTCGGGATCGCGCATGATCCCGATGCCGCTCGTGATATATGCGCCGGCGTCGAGCTCGTTGTGCGTCAGCAAGGGGAGCTTGCCAAGATCCACGTCATCGCCGGTCCACACCTGCTCCTTGACGGGTGCGTCCCCGCGTGAGACTTCTCGAGCGGGTAAGGGGTGCGCCATCCGCTCGCCAAATGTCGGAACAAGGTCGGCCAGCGTCGTGCCGAGGGCCAGCGCCAGACGCTCGTAGGTCGCCGTGAGATTCAGCACCAGGGGTATGGCGCTGCACCCAACCTTGTCGAAGTAGAGCGCCGGGTACTGGTTCTCGCGTGCGAACCGCTGCGCCACCGCGGTAGCGCCAAACCGCGGATCAACGGGATCTGACACTCGCCTGATCTCGCCGGACCGGGCGGTCATCAGGTCAGACAGGAACGTACGGAGATCTTTAGGCATGGGCGTCGAAGCAGGCTTACTGAGTGTGACGCGTGTCGTTCACGCTTCTCGGTTCTGGCGGTTCTTGGTTCGTGTTCATGTTCGGTTCCGCGTTCATGTTCACGTTCGATCGCGGTCCGTCTGAAGCCGGACACTACCACGAATGCAAGGCTTACACGTGCCGTTCACGATGGACCACGCGGCGAAACCTGACCCGAACTCGGAACTCGGAACCCGGAACTCGAACATCGAACCGAACGTGAACACGAACAGAGAACTGAGAACCCAGAAGTGTGAACGACAGCTGGTCCCCAATCAGCACCGACTTCTCTAAGGCAGTTTTTCGTCAAAGGGGACGGTGTCGGTGACCAGGTCGCGGACAACGGCCCGCTTGGGCAGCGGCGCCACCGATGCGCCCGCGGAGGTCAACCGCGCGGTGCACGTGTATTCGACGACTCCGTCGACGAGCGCCATACACGTGTGGCACGCGTTTGCGTTGATGCAGCTGTAGCGAATCGCCAGGCTCGGGTCGACGTGTATGCGGATCCAGCGCAGCGCGTCGAGTACGGACATGCCGTCTTCAAACGGCACCTCGTAGGTCTGAACGCGACCTTCCTCTTGCGCCGACCCGCGCCAGACGCGCAGAGATGTCGTCACCGACGCCTGCACCACGCTGTCGCTCACGCCGAACGAACCTCTGATCGCACAACTGAGCGCCAGCGGCTGCACAGGGCAGGCGTTGTCGGACCTGTCCTTCCATCAAGAGAGACGAGCTGGTTCTTTTCGAACGCCGGAGACATCTGCGGTGCATCGAGCCGCTGATGCGCGCCGCGGCTCTCCACCCGTTGGAGCGCCGACACGACCACCGCTTCTGCGCTCCGGAGCATGGCCTTCAACTCGTAGTAGTCCTGAACGTCCAGGTTGAAGACGTCGCCCTCAGAGATCGTGAGGTCGGGGAGCTGTTCGCGAAGATCACAGATTGTCGCCGCGGCTCGCTCGAGGCCCTCGCCGGATCGGAACGGGCCGGCATGCTCCCACATCAGATCCTGCAGCTTCAGCTGCACGGCTCCGGGCGTAGGACCGATCCCCTTCCGCTGACGAAGCGTCTCCAGCTCTGCGCGTGCCGGCTCGGCGTACATGGGCGACCAGCCTGTGTCGTCGCCGACCGCGGCGGCCGCAAAATAGCCGGCGCGCTCTCCGAACACGAGTGCCTCGGTGATGGCGTTCCCCGACACGCGGTTAGCACCCCCGGCCCCGCCCACCGCCTCGCCCGCGGCAAACAGGCCCTCGACGCGTGTCTCGAGGCGCTCGTCAACCGCAATCCCGCCCATGTGATAGTGCGCGGTCGGTGCTACCTCCACCGGCACGCGCGTGAGATCGATGCCGTTGCCGAGGAGCCGATCGATGACCGGCCCGAAAGCGCTCCGGAGCTGGTCCTCCGGGATGTGGCGGAAATCGAGGTACACGCCGCCGTGGGGCGAACCCCGTCCGGCCTCGACCTCTTTGAGAATGGCGTACGAGGCCAGGTCCCGCGGCGCGGTATAACGACCCTCGTCTTCGCCGCCGTAGCGATGAATGAATTCCTCGAAGCTGCCGTTGAGGAGTCTGCCACCGAGCTTGTAGCGGAACGGGTCCCACATGATCGGGTCCATGCCGACCAGCCGCGGCGCCAGGTGCGCAATCGGAAAGAACTGCACGAACTCCATGTCGACGAGCTCAGCGCCTGCCTCGAGCGCCAGCCAGTACGCCTCGCCTCCCATGTTGGTGGAGGCGCTGCTGCGGCGAAAGATCTTCGTCAGACCGCCGGCGGCGAGTACCACGGCGCTGGCGGCGATGGTCGTCAGCGATCCAGTCGACAGATCGAGCGCCACCGCACCTCGAACGCGACCGTCGGCGACGCAGATCTCGATCACAGCGACATTGCTCAGCCGTCGGATCCGTTCGACGCTGCCCACCTGGTGCCGGAGCGTCGCGGCGACAGCGGGGCCGGTACTCAGGAAATCGATGTAGCAGCAGCGCTTGCGGCGGTGTCCCGGCGCCGTCACCTGCTTGATGTGGCCGCCCTCGCGCGCCCACCGCGTGCCCCAGCGATCCATCTCGAGGATCCGCTCCGGCGCACGCGCGCAGAGCATGGCCGACAGTGGCTCATGGCAGAGGCCGCGCCCCGCCTCCAGCGTGTCTTCGAGATGCAGCGTCCAGTCGTCCGGCTCCTCATGGGCGATCGCAGCGGCGACCGTCATCTGCGCCATGATGGTGGCGCCGCCGCGGCCGACCAGCCCCTTGTCGAGCAGGAGCACCGACCGCCCCTCGCGTGCCGCGGAGATCGCCGCATACATGCCGGCCCCTCCAGCACCAACCACCAACACGTCCGCGGTGAGATGTTTCACGACAGCTCCCCGCCTTCGCCGCGAGGCGCCTTCGCTGAAGCGGGCGTCGACAACTCGTCGTGCGACTGCCACCACGCGAGAAACTCAACGAGCCGCTCGACCATGTAGTCGTGGTACTGCTTTCCGGTCTCCGCGTTCGCGGCCCGATTCGACGAAAACTGGCCCGTTGGCGCCGCGTGCCTCTGCTCGGACGAGGTCCAGGGCTGATCGATCGTGTCGCGTCCGCCCACGGCGAATAGATCGCTCGTTCCGAACGGTCCGAGCAGCCGATCGAAATCACAGGCGGCGTCCGACAGTTTCTCCGTCCTGATCGTGTGCGGAAACTTGTACAGCACGTGCGAGACTTCCAGCTCTCCCGCGTGGTGCTCGTTGGCGTGCTTGATTGCAGTCGCGATGCCGCGCGCCAGATACATCGGATCTGCCACCGCCGTCCACACGCCGGGCAGCTCGAATTCGCGGATGTTGCGGGCGGCGCTCGTCAGCGCCGCCAGGTTCGTCCACTTGTGCCCGTTGATGAGCAAGATGCGCCTGAAGCCGTGGCGTGCGAGCGACCGCACCACGTCATAGACGACCTGCATGAGCGTCTCGGTTCTCAGCGAGATCGTCCCCGGGAACCCGAGGTGGTGGCTCGAATCGCCGTACCACAGCGGAGGGGCAGTGAGCACGCCTGCTTTCCGCGCCGCATCCTCGGCCAGCGCAATCGCGACGTACCCGTCGAGCCCGAGCGGCCCGGCAGGGCCATGCTGCTCCGTCGTCCCGAACGGCACCAGGATCGTGTCGCGGGTGCGCAGGTACGCGGCGACTTCTTCCCACGTGAGCTCGTGCAGCCAGACCGAGGGCAGGTTGCTGGTCAACGGACAACCAACGTCGCGTGGTCGCTCCCGCCTTCGGTCAGGCCGCGCGCCTTCATCCACTCATACGTGCGCGCGAACAGCGTCGAATCGTAGAAGTCGACGTGCTTATACCGCACGAACGCGCGCAGCAGCTCGTGCGGTTCGAGCGCCCCTTTCGCATGCGCCGTGATGTGGTGCGCGTACTTGTAGAAGTCGGCGTTGATGCGATCGACTGCGCGGTTTTCCGCCTCGTAATACGCCTGCCGCTGCGCGGGCGTCAACGCAGCGGAAATCACCTCTCCGCCGCGATAGAAACAGGCCGCAACCACGTGCGCGCCCCGCTTCAGCGCCAGGCTGATGAACGGTTCCATGAGCGTCGCCACTTTGATCGAGCCGCTCTCGAGCGCGGCCCAACGGGTCTGCGGCAGACCGCCCGCTTCGATCTTGACGTGCTCGGGCCCAATCGCGCTCTCGAGCATCTGCAGCGTGCAGTAGTGCGAGCCGGTGAGCAGCTGCACCACCACCGGGACGTCCGCGAGATCGCGCGGCACTTGCAGCGACTCGTCAAACGTGAGAATCGCCTGCGCTGCAACGGCCGCGCGCAGAGCGGCAATACCGCCCGCGCGCGTGCCCCGCTCGAGCCGGTCGATGCTCGCCCATTCGCACACGTTGTAGCTGTCTGCTTCGCCGCACTCGAACATCTGCTCTTTGAGTCGCGCCATCACCGGCTGTCCGGCCCGGTCGCGCTCGCGATCCGCGTAAGTGGCCGAGAACGCGACGTCGAGGCCGGCCGCCTCGAACAGGCCTTCCTCGATGCCGACGATCACCGGCAGATCGAAGACGGGATTGTTCGGGGCAATCCGGACAACGGGAGCGCCTGGCGTCGGCATCACAATCCTCCGTGCCAACAGGACTGCACGGCAATGTCTCGTAAGGCAAGGTACTCTTGACTTACGCGCTTCTGGCCTTGTGCTTTGACGCATTATGCCACCGCCCAGAGCGGCGCGAGCTCGGTGGCGACAACGGCCTCGAACGGAACATCGCGAGGCAGGACGCCCATCCGGCGTGCGAACCGGTTCATGGCCACAACCGTCGCCGGTCTGATTGTCGCGTCGTAGTACGGCGCGTCACGGCGCACGAGCTCAGCGATGAGCTCCGCTCCTTCCGGCGGAAACAGCTTCTGTCCGACAGTCGAGGCACGTGCCGGATCCTCGGCCAGCGCCCGCTGTGCAGCGACCACGGCGCGCACGGCCGCGGCGGCGGTCTCGGGGGCGCGGGCGATCAGCGCGTCAGTTGCGGCAAGCGCACCGAACGTATAGTCGAAGGCCGACTTCGGGCCGTCGCGGCGGACATCGATGACAACGGTGCCGAAGCCGCCACGGACGGCGATTTCCGCGCCCATGCCGTTGGCCCAGAAGCCGTCGATCACGCGCTCCTCGAGCCGCTTCGCCGCAGTGACACCGAAGTTAACGGTCTGGCCGGGCAGGCGCGGCACTGGTGCGATCTCCACTTTGTCGCGCTGGATATCGATGCCGGCGTCCTCGAGCAGCGCGCGCAATCCCATGTCTACCCAGGGCGACGCACCGATGCGTCTCCCTTTGACGACCTGGAGATCGCCGCGCGCCGCCCGGAGGTCGGCGTGCATGACGAGAAACCAGTACATGCCCTGCGCCTGTGCGCAGAGCAGCTTCACACCCTTCCACTCGGGAAACACGGAGAGCGCAGCGTGCGCGGATCCGCCCACGAAATCGACGGCACCGTCGCGCAACGCACGATAGGCGGCGTCAACCGGGAAAATCAGTTCCAGCGCGACGTCGAGACCCTCGGCCTTGAAGAAGCCGAGCTCCACGGCCGCCACGACTGGGAAATAGGAGGGCGAGACGAGGTCAGGAACCGCCAGCTTCATCAAGACTCCTGCAGACAATTCACGCATTCGCGCAGGCTAAAGCCTGCGCGCTACGGCCATGGGCTGCGATGCCCGTAGGGCGCATGCTTCAGCGTGCGCCGCCGACGCGTTCGACGTCGGCCAGTGTCAGCGCGGCCGCACGCTGCTGGCTGGTGATCATCGCGGTACCGAGCAGGAACTGTCGCGCACGCACACGATCGGCAGCGAGGGCACGCAGCTCGTCGAGATTGCGCTGCCGCGTGTCGGGATCCCGCTCTTCGAGCCGCTTCTTGTTGGCAATCGACTGCTGCTGCACGAACTCGCACGCGACGGTGCGGCGCCGCAGATCATACACGTCGAGCAGTCCCTCGGGACCACCGCCTAACATGACCTCGGCGAGCATCTCGGCCAGGCATCCCGCATCCTGCAGGCCACCGTTGAGACCCATCCCGCCGATCGGATTGTTCACGTGCGCCGCATCGCCGGCCAGCAGCACGCGCCCGGCGCGAAATGTTGTCGCGATGCGCTGGTGTGTCGTGTAGAGATTCCGGTGCACCACCTCGTACGGCTGGCCGCTCGGGAAGAACTTCTGGAGCCGCGCTTCGATGGCCTCGTCACTCAACAGCTCCTCCTCGCTCGCACGTGGGTCGGCAGGATATACGGTACGCCAGAGCCCCGGCGGCCCGCTGCCCGACACCTTGAAACAATTGCACCACTCCTCCGGGTCAGCCAGGTAGTTGCGATAGCAAAATCGCCGCGAGCGCTCGAAGTCGAACGGCGTCGTCAGCACGAGGAAACGCTCTTCCCACGTGAAACCCTCGAAGGAAATGCCACACTGCTTGCGAACGCTGCTGCGGCCGCCGTCGGCGCCCACGAGATAAGCGCCCGTGTGACGCTGGATGCCGTCCGGGCCGCGCACGGCGACGACGACCGAGCCGTCGTGCTGCGTCACTTCCACGACCCGCTGGTCGAACAGCACCTCGACATTCGACAGGGCTCGCAGCCGGTCGAGAATCAGACGCGCCGTCTTGTATTGCTCGCATTGGACGACGTACGGATACGCGGTGTCGCCCGCGAGCAACGCGTGATCGAATTCAGCGACACACTCGCCGGTCGGTCGATTCCAGAAGCGGACAGACGACGCGACCAGCCCGACACGGACCATGTCGTCGACGAGGCCGGCGGCGGCGAGGATTTCGAGTGTGCCCGGGTGCGTGGTCGCGGCGCGCGGGTCGTCCAGCAGCGCGGCGTTCTCATCGAACAGGCGCACGTCCAAACCGCGACGGCCGAGCAATAGAGCTGCGAACAGCCCCACGGGGCCGCCGCCGGCGATCAGGACACGCCGGGCATCCGTGCGCATTGCGATAGGCTATACCGATGCAGACGGCCGCGCAGCACGAGAGCACGTTCACGTTATCTGACGGCGCCGCTCTCGCGTACACCCTTCATCCCGAACCCAGGGCTGGAGCGCCGCGCGTGGTGCTCATTCATTCGCTGGCTCTCGATCGCAGCGTCTGGAATGACGTGCTCGATCGGCTGCGTCCCAGTGCGCAGGTCCTTGCGTACGATTGTCGTGGCCACGGGCGCTCCGATCGGCGCGCTGTGCGGTTCACCGCCGAACTGTTCGCTCGCGACCTTGCCGAACTGCTCGACCATGTGGGATGGCCCGCAGCCGCCATCGCCGGCTGTTCCATGGGCGGCTGCGTTGCGATGGCGTTTGGTGGACTTCACCCGAAGCGCGCCGCGGCGCTCGGCCTGATCGACACGACGGCATGGTACGGGTCTGACGCGCCTCTCAAGTTCAGGGAGAGAGCGGAGGCGGCGCGCGCAAAGGGGATGGAGGGCCTCATCGAATTCCAGCTGACGCGATGGTTCTCCGACGAGTTCCGCGCGGCGCACCCTGAGGTTCTCGATCGCACGGCCTCAGTGTTCGTGTCCAACGACTTCGATTGCTATGCGGCAAGCTGCGGCCTGCTCGGCGACGTGGACGTGCGCGCACATCTGTCCTCGTTCCAGATGCCGACAGCGATCGTCGTGGGCGAGGAGGATTACGCAACGCCGGTTGCGATGGCCCAGCAACTACACGAAGCCATTCCCCACTCGACATTGACCATTCTGCCGAAAGCCAGGCATCTGACCCCGATAGAACGGCCGGACGCGATTGCGGACGCCGTGTTCCAGCTCCTGCAGCAGCACACATGACATCGCCTGTCGAGGCCACGCGCGCGCCACACGCCTCGACTGCCGGGGCTGAGCTCATCGCGCGGCTCGAGCGCGCGCCCTTCTCGCGGTGGCATCTGCGCGCCCGTATCGTCATGGGCAGCGCCACGTTCTTCGATGCGTTCGACGCGCTCTCGCTCGCCTTCGTCCTGCCGGTGCTCGTGCGGCTGTGGGATATCTCCGCCGTCCAGATTGGCTGGCTCATTGCCATCGGCTACCTCGGACAATTGGCCGGCGCGCTCATCTTCGGGTCGCTTGCCGAGCGATACGGGCGCGTGCCGAGCGCCGCGGGCGCAACGGCATTGATGTCCGTCATGAGCATCGCGTGCGCGCTGGCGGGGAACTTCCCCCTGCTGCTGCTCCTCCGCCTCATCCAGGGCATCGGCGTCGGCGGTGAGGTGCCGGTTGCCGCGGTGTACATCAACGAGCTGTCGAGGGCCCAGGGACGCGGTCGATTCTTCCTGCTCTACGAGATGATCTTTCCAATCGGTCTGATGGTGACCGGCCAGATTGGTGCGCTGATTGTCCCAACGCTCGGCTGGCAGGTCATGTTTCTGATTGGGGGCATTCCCGGTCTCGTAATTGCGGCGCTCCTGCTGCGGCTCCGCGAGTCGCCGCGATGGCTGATTACACAAGGACGGCTGCAGGAAGCGGAAGCGATTATCGAGGAGATCGAATCCGGGACCACGAAGGGCACGAAGGTTCGATCGACGGTAGGCGGAGGCCTTCAGGCCTCCGCGACCGGAGACCTAAAGGTCTCCGGCTACCGCGATCATACAGGCCAAGAGCGCATCGGCCACGACCGCATCCGCACCCGCTGGACCGAGCTGCTGTCGCCCACTTATCGCAGTCGCACGACGACCGCGTGGACCCTGTGGGCATGCGCGTACTTCATTACGAACGGGCTGAACAACTGGATGCCCACGCTGTACAACCGCGTGTACGGTCTGAGCCTGGACCAGGCACTGCGCGCGGGCACGCTGACCAACGTCGCGCAGGTCGTCATTCTGCTCGGCTGTGCGTTCACCATCGACCGGATCGGGCGTCGCCGGTGGATGACAGCGTGTTTCATCGCCGGCGCGTTGCTGCTTGGCGCGCTCGGCTCCGCTGCCAGCGGCTCGGTTGCCGCCGTCATCGCGTTCGTCACCCTGAGCTACGGCATCGTCGGCTCGGCCAATACGGTGCTCTATCTCTACACGCCGGAGATCTACCCGACGCGCATGCGCGCCATCGGCACCGGGCTCGCCACATGCTGGTTGAGGCTGGCGTCGGCGGCCGGCCCGCTGCTGGTGGGTTATCTGGTCGCCGCACGCGGGACCGCCGCCGTCTTCATGATGTTTGCGGCGGCCGGAGTGGTTGGCGGGCTTACCGCCACGCGGATGCTCGAGACCCGTAATCGGCGGCTGGAAGACATTGCTCCGTAGTAAACTTTCCGGGACTTTATAGGTTCACGGGTGCTCTGGTGCCCAGAGGTCCTCGGGTGCCGGTTCACCGGTTCACGGTGCAAGGGTTCATGGGGTCGTTCACAGGTTCATAAGGAGACGCTATGTCCAGCAAGCGTTCCGTGGATCGTCGAAACTTTCTGAAGGGCGCGGCTGTCACCGGCGCTGCGGCACTTGTCCCCGATTCGGTTGCCGCTGCCGCTCAGGCGGCATCGCCGGCCTCGGCCACCCAGGGGCCGCGTGCCCCGGCGGCGCCTGCGGCTGCTCGCGAAGCCGACCCACCGGCTGTGGTCGCCGACGAGCTCACTACAGATCGACCGGGGGGCGACTTCATGGTCGACGTCCTCAAGTCGCTGAACATCGAGTACGTCGCCTCGAATCCCGGCTCGAGCTTCCGCGGCATCCACGAGTCGATCATCAACTACGGCGGCAACAAGATGCCGGAGTTCCTCACCTGCTGCCACGAAGAGTCGTCGGTCGCAATGGCCCACGCCTACTTCAAGGTGGAAGGAAAGCCGATGGCGGTGCTCTGCCACGGCACGGTCGGCCTTCAGCATGCCGCGATGGCGATCTACAACGCATACTGCGACCGCGTACCTGTGTACATCCTCGCTGGTAACTCTCTGGACGCAACGATGCGGCGCCCGGGTGTGGAGTGGGCGCACAGCGTGCAGGACGCCGCGTCCATGGTTCGTGACTTCACCAAGTGGGACGACAACCCGATATCGCTTCCCCACTTCGCCGAATCGGCTGTACGGGCCTACAAGATTGCAATGACGCCGCCCATGATGCCTGTGCTGGTCGTCCTCGACGGCGGCCTGCAGGAGGATCCGATACCAGGCGAAGTGGCCTCTCGCTTGCGCGTCCCGAAGCTCACGATGGCCACGCCGCCGCAGGGCGACTCCGGGGCCGTCGCCGAAGCCGCGCGGCTGCTCGTCAACGCACAGAACCCGGTGATCGTCGCCGATCGCCTCGCGCGCACGCCCAAGGGCATTGCGAACCTCGTTGAACTGGCGGAGGCGCTGCAGGCGCCGGTCATCGATCAGCACGGTCGCATGAACTTCCCGTCGCAGCATCCGCTCAATCAGAGCGAAGGTGGCGGACAGCTGATCGCGAACGCCGATGTGATTCTTGGCCTCGAACTGACCGATTTCTGGGGAACCGTGAACGCGTTCCGCGATTCACTGCACCGGTCGTCGCGGTCGCGTATTCGCCCCGGGACGCGGCTCATCAGCATCACGGCTGTCGACCTGTACACGAAGAGCAACTTCCAGGACTTCCAGCGGTACCCCGAGATCGATGTCGCCATGGCAGCCGACGCGGAAGCCACGCTGCCTGCGCTCACTGAAGCCGTCAAGAAACTGGTCACCGCCGACCGCCGCACCGCGTTCGCCGAACGCCGGACGCGGCTCGAGCAGGCGCACGCGCGGGCGAAGGAAGGCGCGCGCGCTGAAGCCACGCACGCGTGGGACGCCTCACCGATCAGCACCGCGCGCATGACCGCCGAAATCTGGGCGCAGATCAGGACAGAGGACTGGTCGCTCGTGGCCGACAGCGGTAACACCAGCGGCTGGGCCTTCCGGCTGTGGGACTTCGACAAGCACTATCGGCACCTGGGAGACTCCGGCGGCGCCGGCGTCGGTTACGGAGCTCCAGCGGCTGTGGGCGGCGCGCTTGCCAACAAGAAGTACGGTCGCCTGTCGGTGAACATCCAGGGCGACGGCGACATGCTCTACGCCCCGGGTGTGCTGTGGACCGCGGCGCATCACAAGATTCCGTTGCTGACGGTGATGCACAACAACCGCGGGTACCACCAGGAAGTCATGCACATCCAGCGAATGGCCAACCGCCATCAACGGGGCATCACGAACTGGAATATCGGGACGACGCTCGATAACCCGAACGTGGACTTCGCGAAGATCGCGCAGGGTATGGGCGTCTATGCGGAAGGGCCGATCGCAAACGCCCGCGATCTCGGTCCCGCGCTGCAGCGGGCGCTCGCAGTCGTCAAGAAGGGCGAGCCTGCGCTCGTCGACGTGGTCACGCAGCCGCGGTAGGCGGTATGCACTGGTAGCCGGAGGCCTTCACCCCTCGACGATGCTCGGGGTGCCCTGAGCAAAGTCGAAGGGCAGGCCTCCGGTTCGCCTGTCGTAGTGTCCGGCTTCAGCCGGACCGCTGTTGGGGATACATACATGAAGGCAATGTCTGTGAGCGGCCTGGTGTTCGTCGTGGCACTCGGCCTCGCTGTGTCAACGCGGGCCCAGGAACAGACGGCCGGCGCCAAGCCGGCGCCCCAGGCAGCTCCGGCGGGGAACGCTGAAACCGGCAAGAAGTTGTGGGTGAGTGTCGGCTGCTGGCAGTGCCACGGGTACGAAGGTCAAGGCGGTGCGGCGGGCCCGCGGCTCGCCGGGCGGAACCTTTCCCTCGGAGTCATCACCGGGTACGTTCGGAAGCCGACCAACCAGATGCCACCGTACACGGAAAAGGTGCTTCCGAACGCTGACCTGGCGCACATCTACGCATACCTGCAGTCGCGCCCGGCGCCGCCGGCGGCGGCGAGTATTCCTCTGTTGCAGAAGTAGCCCGATTCAGGTCACAAGGGACAAGGCACAAGTCACAAAAGTACGTTGTGACTTGAGCCTTGTGACTTGTGCCTTGTGGGTTATTTGAGCGGCTCCCGTCCCGTCATCTTCAGGAACATCTGGTTCTCGTGGCAGATGAACTCGATCATCTGGGAGCCGTCGGCCACGATCACCTGTTCCATCCGCACCGTGAACGGCCGTGAATAGGCCTTCGGGTCGTTGATGGTGACGTCGATGTGCAGGTTGCCGAAGTTCACGCGCCGGATTCGCTCGGTCATCTGGAGCGCGTCGGTGAACGGACTACCACGCGAATCGAGCCACCCATCGCCCGGGTTGCCCCCCTGCACGCCGCGGAAGTTGTTCGTCTCGACCACGAGCGTGTCGCCCTCCCACCGGCCAACCGAATAGCCGTGCCAGTAGGGCTGTGGCTCACCCAGCTTCGGCGGGCGGCGGCCGTCGGTGTAGATCGTCCGCAGCATATAGTTCGACTCGTGGACGATCAGGGTCTTTTGCGAGAGCTGGACGATCTCACGCGGCTGCGGGTCGTTGTGAAACTGCCCCGGGCCCTGCGGGAGACACAGCGCGTCGGGGTTGTCGTAGCCGCCCGTGCGCTTCTTGACGAGCTCGGCCGCCCAAGGCTGATACGGCAACTCGTCCTTGAAGCCCGCGCCGATGTTGCCCATCGTCGCCAGCGGCGGCTGGCCCGCCGGCGCGCTGCCCGGCTTCTCTGTACGTGTCGTCCGCATCCAGATGCCGGACAGATCGGCCTTCCCGTCGGCCGTCCGCGGCGCGGGTGCGGTGAGGTTCGGCTTGCCGTCGGCCCCTTTCGGCACACCCGGCCCAGGACGCAGCGCCCACTGCGCTGACATCAATGCCGGGCAGGCCGTAACGATCGCCGCCAGCACCAAGGCGGTGCACGGGCGCTTCACGACAGCCCCCGTTACTGTGGCGCCTGGGGATTCGCCCCCGAGAACAGCTTCTGACCCGTGCTCCCCATCGTAATCACCTGGGCGTTCGCATTGGTCGATCCGTTCTTGGCCCGGCTACCCTCGATCGTGACGAGGTCGCCGGGTTTGAGCGAAAACCGCGTCCAGCCCGAGCGCATCAGGCCGTTCGGGCTCGCCAGCTCGAACCCCCAGTTGGCCACCTTGCCCCCATCGTCCTTCACGTCGATGTAGATCCAGGCGTGAGGATTGGTCCAATCGAGCTTGGTGACGGAGCCGGTGAGCTTGACGGGTTTTTCGGCGTCGAATTCCGCCGCAAACGCGTGGTGGGCGATAACCGGCCGGACGGCCAGGAGTAAACCAACGCCGACGACGAGGAGAACGGCCCTGATTTTCATGACACACCTCCGCGCGAGTTGTTCAGACGGGAAAGGGATAAGACCCAGCGCGAATTGTCGGTGCGATTCGCCGGTACGTCAAGAAGACACTCTAGGCGTCGCGACGGCGGCCTGTGCCTCGAGCCCCTTTCTGATGCCCTCGACGAACGTGTCGATGTTCCTGCGAGCGAGCCGCTCGAGCAGGCCCTGGGGCCCAAACGCGGCGATCTTCCCCGAAATCGTGACTTCCCCCTGCCAGTGGACCACGGTCTCCACAGCGCCGGCCGGCTCGAGCCTGAAACTCGTCACGAGGTCCACAACGCTTGCCAGACCGGACCCCTGACCGACGATGGTCGTGCTCACGGGTGGCCGGCGATCCCGGATTGCGAGCTTGACGATCATCGTCCCCCGGATGTGCGAAACGCCTACGCGCGCAGTCACCGTGAAATGATCGTTGTCCTGGATGTCCACGTTGGTAACATCCGGCAGATGGCTGCTCACCTTCCGAGGATCGGTAAGAAATGCATACACCTCGGCTGGTTCCGCCTTCACATTGAATTGACCGTCTAACCGCATCCCGCCAACGTCCCCTTTGTGGCGCTAACGCGCGAGACTTGTTTTTCTGCGCAATGCCTGGTGCGTCAGCGTTACCAGAAAACACTTACACGTGAACTGTTTCTCGCTCGAGGCCGCGCGCTCGATCGAGGGCGATGTCGAATGCGCGACGGAAAAGCACGCCCGCGAGATGACGCTTGTACTCGACCGATCCGCGCGTGTCCTCGAATGGCTGCGCCGCCTCGCAAACAAGTCGTTCTGCCTCGCGCAGCACGTCGGGTGCGGGCGTCTTTCCGACGAGGATCTGTTCGGCCGTTCCCGCACGAATCGGTCTGACGCCTAGCGCACCGAGGCTGACGGCAACCTTCTCGCAGCGTTCGCCATCGAGCTCCAGCTGAACACCGATGCTCGCCACGGCAAAGTCGCCTGCTCGCTTTTCGAACTTCACGTACGCTCCGCCAGCGGGTATGGGTGGCAGGCGGACGGAAAGGCCGCTTACGATTTCGGCATCTTCCAGCGACGTGGTGTACGCATCGACGATAAAGGCATCCAGCGACAGGCTGCGTACACCATTCAGGCCTGTGATCATGACTTCGGTGTCGAGCGCCATGAGTGCGGCTGGCCAGTCGCCCGCCGGATCGGCGTGCGCCACGCTGCCGGCCACGGTGCCGCGATTGCGCACCTGCACGTCGGCGGTGAGAGCTGCGGCGTCGGAGAGGATTGGCAAACGGTCCCGGACAACACGCGATGCGCCGATGTCAGCGTGTCGACACAATGCCCCGATGACCAGCCGGTCGTCTTCGCAGTGCAGACGGTCCAATCCCTCGACCCTGTTGATGTCGATCAGGTATCGCGGGCTCGCGATCCGCAGCTTCATCATTGGCAGCAGGCTTTGCCCGCCGGCCAGAACCTTGGCCTCCGGTCCATAGCGATTGAGCAGCTGGACGGCCTCGTCAAGCGTTTGCGGCACAAAATATTCGAACTCTGCGGGATACACTCGTTACCTCGTCCCGGAGGTCTGAAGACCTCCGGCTACCACTGCCTACTGCCTACCGACTACTGCCTACTATGAAGATCGACGTCTTCAATCACATCGTCACCCCGGGGTTCCGCGACGCACGACTCAAGGTTGCGCCCCCTCAGATGCGTCTGCAGGATCAGGAACGCACCATCCCTGCTCTATTCGACCTGGATGCACGCTTCCGAGCAATGGACATCGCCGGCGACGGATACGTGCAGATCGTCAACACGGCGAATCCTCCCGTCGAGCAGCTTGCGGGGCCCACGGAGGCGCTCGAGCTCTCGCGCATTGCGAACGACGAGATGGCGGCCCTCGTGGCCCGATATCCCGACCGGTTCGCCGGCGCCGCTGCATGCGTGCCGCTGAACGACGTCGACGCTGCGATCGCGGAGCTCGATCGAGCTGTCCGCCAACTGGGCTTTGTCGGTGTGCAGGTCTACACCGACGTGCAGGGACGCCCGCTGGACGATCCGCAGTTCATGCCGCTGTTCGATCGGATCGCCGCGCTCGATGTCCCGATCCTGCTCCACCCGGTGCGCGGACCCGATCGCGCCGACTATCCGGCCGAGAGCGTCAGCCGCTTCGATGCGTGGCGCATCATCGGATGGCTGTACGACACGTGCTCTGCGATGACCCGATTGGTCTTCTCGGGCGTGTTCGACCGCCATCCCCGGATCAAGATCATCACTCATCATCTGGGCGGGTTTGCGCCGTACGCATCGGAGCGGATCCGCGAGGGATACGACAAGTTTCTCAAGGCCGCACGCACTCGCAACGAACCGATCATGCTCGCGAAACATCCGCAGGCGTACTTTCATGATTTCTATGCCGACACGATCACGATCGGATCGGTTCCCGCGCTGCGATGCGGGATCGACTTCTTCGGCGTGGACCGCGTCATGTTCGGGACCGACATGCCATTCGACACGCAGGGGGGCGTGAAGTACGTCGAGGTTGCTCTGCAGGCCATGGAAGAGATCGACCTGTCTTTGGAGGACAAGGCCAGGATCTACGAACACAACGCCCGCCGGTTGTTTCGGCTTGGCGGGTCCTGAAGGGCCCGCCCTACGTACGGCCATGGATCAATTCCCACACTCGTTCCGGCGAGAGAGGGAGCTGCCTCACCTTCACGCCGAGAGGTGACAATGCGTCCTCGACGGCGCTGGCAATTGCGGCGGGCGAAGGGATGGCGGCGCCTTCACCTGCGGCCTTCTGACCGAGCGTCGTGAACGGATCCGGCACCGGCGCGTGCTCGATTTCGATGCGCGGGGTTTCGAGCGTCGTCGATTTTCCGTAGTCCAGAAGGGTGAGGGTCAGCAACTGGCCGTCGCTGCCGTAGACGAATCCTTCGCCCAGCGCCACCGAGATGCCATGCGCAGCCGACCCGTATATCTGTCCGTCTACGACCGCCGGATTGATCATCGTCCCGTTGTCGCTGACGATGACGTACCGAAGGACGCGGACGCGGCCTGTTTCGGGATCGACCTCGACGACCGCGGCGTGCGCCGCTGATGAAAAGGTGTACTGCGCTCGTACTCTTCCCTCAGCGTCGGGCAGCATCAACGGGTCAGCGTGCGGATGGCTGTGGTAGTACGTGGCCTGCAGGCCTGGCTCGAATCCCGCTGGAAGCTGCGCCTGGTTGGCGTAGGCGATCTTCCCCAACTCGGCGAAACTGATGGCGGGTCCGCGCGCCGATTGTTCCTGACCGGCGCGCGGAACCCGCCCCACACTTGCCAGCTGCTTCACACAAACCACACCGTCCTGGATGAGCAGCGTGCTCTTGTCTGCGCCCAGCACGTGCGCTGCGAGCGTCAAGACCTTGTCGCGGAGGCGCGTTGCTGCACCGTGCACGGCTCCGACGTCGTACAGGTGGAAGTTGTTTCCACTGTTCGACGACGAGACGCCCCACGGAGAGATGGCGGTGTCGAACGTTCCCGAAGGTGATACGCGCTCCGGAGCAATGCCGAGAATTTCGGCCACGATCTGCGACGCGGTGGTCTCGTGCGACTGGCCGCAGCTCGGCGACCCGAGCGTGAGGACGACCGACCCGTTCTTTTCGATCTTGACCGTTGCGCCCTCGACACCGCCGGCTCCGGGCATCTGCTTTGAGTGCGGAAAGATCGCCATGTCGCGAGCAGCATTCCGGCCGCCGGGTTCAATTCCAATGACTACGCCGATGCCGATCAATCCGCCTTCGCTCGCCTGAGCTTCGCGGGAGCTCCGGCGGGCGTTCTGTTCGGCCTGCTGCCGTCGCACTTCCTCGTATCCGACATTCGCAACCACCTTGTCGAGCAGTTCCTGGTAATTCCCGCTGCCGTAAATATTGCCGTTCGGCGTCGTATACGGGAACTCGTCGGCGGCGATCAGATTTCGTCGGCGAACCTCGACAGGATCCAGCGACAGCTCCTGGGCGATGCGGTCCATCATGCGCTCCCAGACGAAGCACATGCCAGGCTTGCCGATTCCTCGATTCGGCACGACGGGACACTTGTTGGTAAGGACGGACCGCCCCTCGAGCCGTAAGTGGCGAACCTTGTAGGTGTTGAACAGGTTGTTCAACTTGTTGGTGAAGTGAATCGTCAGCGTGCTCACCGAGCCGCCCACGTCGTCGGTATCGCGGATTCTGAGCCCGAGCACCTCGGCGTTCGCGGAGACCGCCGCGTCGACGTCGAACTCCTGCTCGCAGGAATGCCCGCCGGCCATCATGTGCTCGCTGCGATCCTCGATCCACTTGACGGGCCGACGCGTCCTCATGGCCATCAGCGCTGTGAGCACCGCGTACTTTCGAATGAGGTGAATCTTCTGTCCGAACCCTCCGCCCACATCGGGCACGATGACGCGAACGTCGTTGATGCCGAGGGCTTCCGCCGCGGCTTCGTAAATCACGTCCGGCGACTGCGAATTGCACCAGATGGTGAGCCGTCCGGCTGTGCTCTCTGCGAGACACGCGAATGGCTCGAGCGGAGTGGAACTGTAGCGATGTATCTTCAGCTTCTCACTGATGACTCGGTCCGCGCGATTGAACGCAGCGTCGACGTCGCCATACGACACATGCCCTTCCCAGGCGACGTTGCTGCCAAGCTCTTCATAAATCAATGGAGCCGACGCGCCTGCCGCATCTTCCGCAGTAGCAACCGCGGTCAGCGGCTCGTACTGAATTTCGACGAGCTCGAGCGCATCTTCCGCCTTCGCGCGGGTATCGGCGGCCACCATGGCAACGGGTTCCCCGACATAGCGAACCTTTTCGATGGCGCTTGCATATTCCGGTATCGGCACGCGGAGTCCAGCCGCGTACCGTCCGGGCTTGAACGGACGGGTCAGGCGCTGGACGTCTTCAGGGGTAACGACGCCGCGGACACCCGCAAGCCGCGCCGCATCGTCCGCACGTACCGACAGAATCCGGGCGTGTGCGTAGGGACTGCGCACAATCGACGCGTACAGCATGCGAGGCAGCAACAGATCGTCGACGTAGCGTCCTTGGCCTGATACGAACCGCGGCGCCTCCTTGCTGCGAACGCTCTGTCCTATGTACTGGTTCATTGCTGCAGGCGTGCCGCTGCCTCCCTGACTGCCTCGACAATCTGAACGTATCCGGTACACATGCACAGGTTGCTCGACAGGTCTTGACGAATCTGCTCTTCTGTCGGGTTCGGATTACGCGTCAAGAGCGCATAGCTGGCCATGACGAAACCCGGCGTACAGAAGCCGCACTGGAGACCACGCCTGCTGACGAACGCTTCCTGGATCGGATGCAGCGCATCACGTGTGGCGAGCCCCTCGATCGTGGTTACATCGGACCCGTTCGCCTGCACCGCCAGCATCAGGCAGGACTTCACGAGAACGCCGCCGACCAGCACTGAACAGGCGCCGCACTCGCCAACAACGCATCCGATGTGCGTACCTGTGAGTCCGACTTGATCGCGGAGAAACTGGACGAGCAACGTGCGAGCCTCGACCTCTCCTTCGTATGGCTCGCCGTTGATCCTGAGTGTGATGGTGTGTTTCACGAAAACAACACTCCTGCCGGCAACGGCACATGAAGGGCGCGAGCGAACAGTCCGTAGATGAACAACCAGCAGACGCACGCATAAACGCCAGCAACGACACTCCCCCGGCGAGCAACCGTCAGCAGATATGCCGCTGCGAAGAGAGGTACGGCCACCAGCGCGCCCAGCAGCCACAGCAGCAGGAAGAAGGCAGCCATCCAGGCGAGCGCCGACAGCCATTCCGCGCGCGACGCCGTGGCGAAAACATCAGGAGGATCGGTGAGTTCACTATCGGCTCGCGGAACCCGCCCCACAGACAGGCGTCTCCCATATAGCTGCGTCCCAAGTTTCGTCAGGGAGAGTCCCAGCAGAAGTGCCCCTGTCGCGAGCGGGAATACCGCGGTGCGGAATGGCCAACCGGCTGCCTGATACAACACCCAGACGGCCACAATGAGACAACCGATGGCGACCGGCACGTCCGCGCGATGCACCTCCGATGGCGTTGGCTGGTGCGTGCGCCGCAACAACGGCCACACCAGTCCCCCAATCGTCAGAATGGCAAATGCGAGCACGAGCGGTCGTCCGAGCCATCGCCATTCATACAGCGAATAGGACAGAAACAGATACCGCTCGGCGATATCGCCCAGTACGAGTGCCAGCAAAAGCGGCGCGCGCGGCCAGTCCCATCGGATCGCTGCGACACCAACGGCGGTGGCACCAAGCATGAGCAGAATGTCCGCGAACGCATTGTGGGCTGTATAGGCACCGAACGCCGTCAGCACCAGGAGGAATGGCACGAGGAGCGCAGCCTTGACGTGAGTCAACCGCACGAGCTGATTGAGAAAGAGAAACGACACCATGACGGCAATGATGTTTGAGAGAACGATCACCCACACCATTGCGTAGGTGATGTCCAGATTCTTCGTCAACATTGCGGGCCCCGGCACGAGCCCTTTCAGCAGAAAGACGCTCAGCAGAATGGCCATCGAGATGCTGCCCGGAATGCCGAACGCCACGGTCGGGATGAGATTGCCGCCCTCGCGCGAATTGTTGACGGCACCCGTAGCCAGCACCCCCTCGACATTCCCTTTGCCGAAGGTCTCGGGATGTTTGGACGTGTGCTGCGCATGCGCATACGCAATGAACTGCGAGACGGCGCCGCCCATTCCCGGAATCACTCCGATCCCGACCCCGATCGCGCTTGCGCGCAGCGTGAGCCACCAGTGCTCGAACGTGTCCCGCACGCCCTGCATGACGCCGGCCAGCCGTTCGTCGCCGGCACGCGCGGCGATGCTCTGCTTCGTCATCATCAATTGCAGTACTTCGGCGCCGCCGAACAACCCGACAACCACCGGCACGACGTTGATCCCTTCCCACAGGTACAGCTGTCCGAACGTGAAACGCTGAATACTGCTCTGCGGATCCAGGCCGACCATCGCGAGCAGAAAGCCCAGCGCCGCCATGATGAAGCCTTTGATCAGGTTGCGCCCGGCAAGCGACACGATGAAGCTGAGGCCCAGAACTGTGAGCATCAGGAACTCCGGCGGGCCCAGCTGAAGCACCACGGGCCGGATGATCGGCACCGAGACCGCCAGCACCACCGCGCCGACCAGCGCGCCGATCAGCGAACTGAAAAGCACCGCCCCGAGCGCACGACCGCCTTCGCCCCGGCGAGTCATTGGATAGCCGTCGAGAACCGTCGCCGCCGACGTCGCCTCCCCCGGAATGCCGAACAGGACAGAGGTAATGTCGCCCGTGGTGGCCGTCACCGCGTGCATGCTCAGCAGGAACGCGAATGCCGACACCGCGTCCATCGGATAGACGAACGGCAACATCATCGCGAGCGTTGCGGCACCACCCAGCCCGGGCAGGATTCCCACCAGCAGGCCGACCGCGATACCCACCAGCATGACCGCGAATGTGTGAGGGGCCAGCACCTGCAACAGGGCTGAGAAAAAGGTCTCCATTCGTCCGTGCTACCGACGATCAGCTGCCTTCAGTCGTTGCCGTCCACCGCCGCCGATGGCACAACGGTTTCAGGAAGAGGGAAACGCGGATCGGCGAACAGCGCCTTCCATTTCGTGACTGTCTCGCGGACCTGGCGGGGCGTCGACTGCGCGACGCGTGGGAAGGTGTTGAGCTTTTCGAACGGGCGGCACGCGTCGATGAGCGCGCGCGTGTTGTACGGCACCGCGGGATCCGCGAGCATCGGATCCACCTTGCTGCCCCACGACTTCCGCATGATCTCGATGTCTTCCGCCGGCTCGCAGCGCGTGCTGACCGCCCACATCACTTCTTCCAGATTCATTGGATCGACGTCGTCATCGACCACAATCACGAAGCGGTTCATGTAAGCGGCGGCCGGGCACTGCGCCGCCATGAAGCCGGCCTGGCGCGAGTGGCCGCAGAACCGCTGCTTGATCGAGACGACGATGAGCAGGCGGCCGCCGCACACTTCGTGCGCCCACACGCCGCGCACATCACGAACGCCAACCTTCACGAGCTCGTCGCGAATCATGGCCGATTTCAGGAGCGCGCGCATGTACGAGTAGTCGTTGGGCGGCTTCCCGGGCGGTGTTCCAAGGATGATTGGATCGTTTCTGAAGTAGAGGCGCTCGATTTCGAGCACCGGAACCGGGCGCAGCGACCCCGAGTAGTAGCCCGTCCACTCCCCGAACGGGCCCTCTTGCAGCAGGCGATCAGGCCGAATCCATCCTTCAACGACGATCTCCGCAGCCGCAGGGATCGGCAAACCCGTGACCTCGCCGCGAACGATCGGGATTTTCTGGCCAATCATGGCTCCCGCGTACGCATATTCGCTGATGCTGTTCGGGATTTCCGTGCCTGCAACCATCAGGAGCAGCGGATCGTGTCCGAAGGACGCAACGACCGGGGCCTTACCTTGTTTTTCGAACCAGCGTTCGTATTGCGCGCGACCCTGCTTGCCCGCTTCCGCATTGATCGTGGCTGTGCGCCCGTCCTCCTGAATCATCATCCGATACGCGCCGACATTGATTCGTCCGGTATCCGGATCGCTCGTAATGACGGCCACACCGGTTCCGATGTACCGGCCGCCGTCGTGCTCGTGCCAGCGCGGGGCCGGAAATCGCGTCAGGTCAACATTGCAGCGCTCGACGACGTTCTCGAAGATCGGACCCGTCTTGACCACCTCCGGCTCGAATCGCGGCGCCGCCGCTTCCCACTGCATCGGTTTACCGCGGAGCTCCTGTACCAGCCTCGCGGTGTCGAGATTCGGATCGAGTCCGAGCGTCACCGCCATCCTCCGCGCGTTGCTCATCGAGCCCGTGAGCACGCGGTACCCACGCGGATACCCGACGATGTCGTCAAAAAGGAGCGCCGCCGGCGGCTTGCGGCGGTAGTTGATCTCGGACAACGTCCCGATTTCGAGGTCCCAATGCGCCCCCGCGACGTGCTGCAGCTCGCCGAGGGTCTCGATGCGAGCAATCCACTCGCGCAGGTCGGCTGGCCTGGTCACGGTTGAATGATCTCGCGATACTTGGCGGCTACAGCCGGCGGTGTCGCCAGCACCTCGTCCAGAATCTCGTGAATCTGCCTTGCGGTTTTCGGTTGGAACTCGAGGTTCATAGCGCGCGCCTCGTCGAGCAGCGCCGCGTCGTGATACGTTGCCGCAAGCGCGGTGCGTATAATCCCCACGCGCGAAGGGTCGACACCCGGCGGCAGCGTGAACGGCTTTGCCATCGCCCCCGGTGCATCGACGAGACGCAGCAGCATTCGCCTTTCCTCGTCCTTGGCAAATTCGATCGCAAGAGGTACATCGGGTAGATCCCTGTGGCGCGTGACACCGTTCTGAACGATGACCTTCGCGTACCCATCCTTCAGCCATTGGCTCGACGCGGACTTCACTGACTCCCAGCCGAGACACATCCCCTGAATCTCGCCGCGCTCGACGCCGATCCTCACGTCGTTGGTCGTCGGATACCCGGCCACTGCCTTCAGGCTGGCGCCGGTGGCCGCCGCAAGCACACGCGGTGCATCGTAGGTATTCGATCCGGGGCCGGTGCCCCCCACGGCAGTGATCCGAGCGTTCCCGATCATCTCCTTGAATGAGGTCACCCCCGCGTCAGTGCGCACGATGCAGACATTCGGGTCGTCATACGAGCTGCCGAGCCAGTTGAACTGTCGCAGGTCGAAGTTGACCCCTTCGCCGCCGGTCAGCTGGTTCATCATCTGGGCTTCATGGAAGAGCCCGATGACGGTGCCGTCCTTCGGCGCGGCACTGAACACATGGTTGGCCGCGACGAGACCTCCGCCTCCCGGCATGTTGATGACGATGACGGTAGGCGTGCCCGGGATGTGCTTGCCGATGTGCCGGGCTACGAGACGCGCAGTCGTATCGAAACCGCCTCCCGCGCCCGACCCGACGACTATGCTGATGGTCTTGCCGCGGTAGAAGTCGGTTGCGGCCGACTGGCCCTGCGGCACCGTCGAGGACGGCTGGCCACACCCGGCCAGCGCAACGGTGGCCAGTGCGCCGCAGAGCGCGGTTAGCCAGTTTCTCTTTGGCGCGCTTCGCGCGCCTGGGACCGCTGTGTGAGGAAATAACGAGTACGCAATCTGCGCAACGAGCCGCATAGCGGTCCAACTGAAGCGGAACACGCAAGTTAGCGTACATCAGATCGTGCGGGCCTGCCCCGCATCGCCCGCCGTGCACTGCCACTGTGACGTTCAGTAACGGAAATGAGGTATAACGGGGCGCTCCCGATCGTGCCCCTCCTCACTTTTGTCCTCGGCATAGGCGCGGCAATCATCGGACGCCCGCCGTCTGGTCAACAGCCGCCGCCGGCGAGCCCGAGTCCTCGATTTGCCGCAGTACCGCGCGCCATCAGCAGCCAGGACCTGACCGGTCCCTACGATGACGTCAAAAGATGGCCGAAACACATTAGTACGTTGGCGGGTAACGGAGAAGTGGACGGACGGCGCAGGAGAGGGCGTTTTCGCCGAAAGCCGGTCTGGAGCCTAATCAGGAGGAGGGCGTGATGAAGCGTGTTTTCGCGGCCACGTTCGTGTCGGTTCTTCTGGCAGTCGTTGCAGTGCAGGGGCAGGAGGGCGGCTGGGTCAGGCTGTTCGACGGCAAGACCCTGAGCCAGTGGACGCCGGTAGGGAACGCCAACTGGAAAGTCGTGAGCGGAGAAATCTGGTCCACGGACGGTGGCGGGTTCCTGCTCTCGAAGCAGACCTACACCAATTTCGAGATTCGGGCGGAGTTCTGGGTGACCCCCGACGCCAACAGCGGCATTTTCATCCGCTGCCAGGACCCGGCGAAGGTAGGAGCCGCCACCTGTTACGAAGTGAACATCTTCGATACCCGGCCTGACCAGTCTTATCGCACCGGCGGCATCGTCGACGTCGCGAAGCCGGCGTCGGTGATCAACACGGGCAACAAGTGGAACACGCTGGAAATCACCGCCAAGGGTCCGCGCCTCATGGTGCGCATGAACGGCATGCAGATGGTCGACGTCGAGGACAAGAAGTTTGCGCGGGGGCCATTTGCGCTGCAGGCGGGAGTCGGCGTGGTGCGCTTCAAGAATGTCCAGATCAGGGAACTGAAGTAGGAGGCACTGATGAATCGATGGGTAGTGTTCGCGCTCGCCGCATGTGCTGCCGTCACCGCCGGGTGCGATGACAACGACACGACGTCGCCATCCAGCCAGCCGGCTGTGTTTTCCGCAATACTGCGGCCCAGCAACGAGGTCCCGCCAATTGCCAACGCGGAAGCGGGCGGTATCGGAGCGACGCAGATTACGCTGCACCTGACGCGCAGCGCCGGCGGCACGATTACGGCCGCGACAGCCGACTTCTACTTCCAGATGAGCGCCTTTCCGGGTAATACGACCGTCATCGGCGCGCATATCCATCCAGGTCCGGCCGGGATCAACGGCCCTGTTGCCGTGAACACAGGCCTCACCGTGACGGCACCGTTCGTGGCCAACGGCGCCACTGGGGAATTCCGGGCGACTGGAATTGACGTGCCGGCGGCGCTCGCCCAGCAGATCATCGACAATCCAGGCGGCTTCTACTTCAACATCCACTCGCCGCTCAACCCCGGGGGCTTCGCGCGGGGACAGTTGGCGCGCGTTCAGTAACAAGTCACAAGGCACAAGTCACAGGGCACAAGTCACAAAACGGACAAGATTGTTTGTGACTCGTGACTTGTGACTTGTTGTCCTCTTACCAGGCGGACATCGCCTCCTCGAACATCCTGGCCAGTTCTTCAGGTCCTGCCGCACGGGGCGATAATTTCGTAACGCGGTGCTGGGGCAGCGTGCCCTCGACGAGCGCGGGTATGTCGCTCGCCGTGTAACCGATCGCCTTCAGGCCATTCGGCATCTGCAGCCGTTGCATGAACCAGGTAATCCGGTCCGCGAGGATGCGTCCAGCATCCTCTGCTCTGGCATGCGCGATGTCAGCACCAAGCGCCTGTGCCGCCTGCAGATGACGATCGGGATTTGCACACGCCGTGAACCGGAAGACCGACGGTGCGTTCAATACCACCGACATGCCGTGCGGTACAAGTGGATGTGGCGTCGCGTAACCCGGTGAGCGGTAGCTCTTGACGTTGCCCGACACGGCATATGACATGCCGTGCGGAAGGTGCACCCCGGCATTCCCGAATCCGAGGCCGGCATACGATGCGGCGAGGAGCATGTTCGCGCGCGCCTCGTCATCGGACGGATCGTCCACGGCCCGGACCAGATATTTCGACACAATCCGCATCGCCTCGAGCGCCCAGATATCGCTGATTGGATTCGAGCCCTGATAGGCGGGACGAAGAGCAGGCCTCCCGGGATGCGGTCGATTCGTGAATGGCGCCGCCGTAAACGACTCGACGGCGTGGCTGAGAATGTCAAGCCCCGTCGACGCAGCCACCTGGGGCGGCACCGTACGCGTGTTTTCCGGATCGAGATACCCCAGCGTGGGCTTGAGACGACGGTTGGCGATGCCGGTTTTTGCGTGCAGCCGTTGCAAATCGAAGATCGCGACGCCGGTGGTCTCGCTACCCGTACCCGCGGTCGTTGGAATCGCCATGAGCGGCTTCAGCGGGCCGGGAACCGGGAGTCCTTTCCCGATGGGCGGGTTCACGTAGTCGAGAAACTCCGCCGGAGGATACGTCGTGTAGAGATTGACGGCTTTCGCGGTGTCGAGCGTCGAACCGCCACCGACGGCGACAAAGGCGTCGAACCGTCGCGTGCGCGCGAACGTGATGGCGTCCAGAAACGACTCGTCCGTGGGCTCAACCCGAACGTCGCGGTACAACGTAAATGGCACGCGACTCGCCTCGAGCGACTCGATGACCGCTTGCACTGGCGGAAGGCCAGCCAGTACGGGATCGGTCAGCACCATGACGAGCCGCGCGCCCAGATCAACGAGATCCATGCCGACTTCGCGCGTGACACCAACGCCGAAGCGGATACCCGAGGCCGCCATCTCGAACGCGGCGTCGCGAACACCATCCTGTGTCATCGAACCCTCAGCATTTTTTCGAAGTGGCCTTTTCCGGGTCAGCCGACGATCCAGGACATCGAGTACACATCTGAATATACCGGCGTATCTCCGGCTCGCGCCTATAGCGTGGTCAACGAACGCGGACGATTCCTGGTGACCGTCGTCGACTACGCGAACGCCGAAAGCATACACAAGGAACGCCTGAAAGGCGGCCGTCCGGCTGAAGCCGGACACTACGTACGAAGCCGGACTACGTACGAAGCCGGACACTACGTACGACCTGGATCAGCGGTTTCGGGTGTAGGATCCGCGCATCTGGACTGGAGGGTAGAACATGCGTTACGTCCCGCTCGTTCCGGCAGCCTTCGTCCTATGCATCGCGGCGCCTGCGTTTGCGCAGGAATGGGTCGAGTACACGAGTCGCGAAGACGGGTTCACGGTCAATTTTCCCGCCAACCCGACCGTGCGGGATATCACCTACGACACTGAGTACGGCGCGGTGCTTCCCGGGCGCGTTCACAGTTACCAGGACGGCCCGAATCGTTACTCCGTTACCGTGATCGACTATTCGAACATCCAGAAACTCCATGCCCAGCGGCTCGCCAACTGTGACAAGTATCCGAACCTGTGCAACAACCCCTCGGTGGGTGAACTGCGTGGCGCAATGGATTACGCCTCCGGGGCGTTGCTCAAGCGCGACGTGAAGGTGACCGATTACGGGTACCAAAACACCGAGCGGATAGAAGGACGACGGATGCAGCTCGCGAACCGCGACGGCAGCCAGACATTCGTCATGATCCACATGCACGAGAACCGGCTCTACATCCTGGAGGGGACTGTTGCCGCCGGCTTGCCCCCGCCGGGACTGTTTCAGCAGTCGCTCGGGTTCGTGGACAAGGACGGATTCCGCGTCCGGTATGACAGCCCTTACTCGAATGGCTATCCCCCGCCGCCGCGGGTACGGTATCCGGGAATGCCACAGACCGCGAAATAACCGTGGTGGTGACTACTCCCGGGTCAATCGCTTGCGCAGACCGGCACGATCGACGGGACGTCCGTCGAAGTACACGGATTCGATGCTCCGTGTCTGCCTGATGTCTTCGAGGGGGTTTCCGCGAAGGACGATAAAGTCGGCGCGCTTGCCCGCCGCCAGAGTCCCCATGGTCCGAAGGCCTAGATATTCGGCCGAACGGCTCGTGGCGGCGACAATCACCTGAGCCGGCGACATGCCGGCCGTCACCATCTCTGCGAGCTCGCGCTGTTCCGCGTAGCCGAAGAGATGATCCTCCAGCCCGGTGTCGCATCCAAGAATGATCCGCGCGCCAGCCTTGTTGAGCGCGGCAAGACTCCGCTGAAGAATCATGTACCTCGTTCGAGCGGCGCTTGCGGCGGCCGCATCGCGCGATGTGAACGACGCGCGGATGCGATCGACGACGGGCCCCGGTGTCGATTCACGGAAGAGCGTCATCAGACCAGGCTCCTCGAACGAGGCGGGCACGGTCGAATGGGTGCCACGCTCGGCACCGCTGAGATTCGGCATCACGTAAACGCCGCGCCGCACGATCGCGGCGATGAGATCACCATCCATTTCACGGTCGCGCACGAGATGCGCCAGACCGTCGATGCCTGCCTCCACCAGTCCGACCGCATCCTCATGGTAAAAGACATGCGCGTTGACCTTGAGTCCCCGGCGGTGCCCTTCGTCGATGATCGCGCGGTACACGGGCGACGGCATGCGCGGCGCGCGTCCGCCGCGATCGTCTACCCAGATCTTGACGAGGTCGACACGCCTGGCCGCCAGCTCGCCCACCGCAGCTCGACCCTCCTCCGCGGTCGTCACTTCGTAGGCGATTCCCTGGTATGCGGCGGCGCCGGGACCCGCATTCGGGGCTCCGATCCCGCGGCCCGCGATCAGCAGTCGAGCGCCGTCCGCCCGTCCCGTCTCCACGTCACGCCGAAGCTCGTATGCAAGCTCGCCCGGATCGATGCCTTGCGACATCACCACGCGAACGCCGTAGTACGCCGCGCGGTTGAGATCGTCGAGATAGGTCTCGCGCGTGTAGTTCTGGCGGCCGTAGGTCAGGCCCTTCTGAAAGCCGGGATGCCCGTGCGTGTTGATCAACGCGGGCATCACAGTCCTGCCGGAAAGGTCGATGCGAACTGCGCCCGCAGGGGCGGTTACGGTGCCACGGGCGCCCACGCGTACGACGGCCCCGTCCTGGACGAGGAAGGCGGCATTCACAACGGGCGCGCTGCCGTCGCCCGGAATGAGCAGCGCGCCTTCGTAGAGAGCCGCGGTTGTTCGCTGCGCTGGTTGCTGCGCTCCTGTCAGTTCGGCTGGGACCACCACGTGGATAGCGGTCGCCAACACCAAGCCGAACAGACAGCAGGCCTTCGTTTTGTGTGCGCTCACCGGCACTCCGTGATGCGATCCAGGCTGCGGCGCACGCTAAAGCGCGCGCGCTACAGGCATCCCCACTGCTACGGCTTCCAACTGTCGAGCGCCTTGCGGTGCAGCGAGTCTGGGGTCAGCTCGGCCAGCTCGATGCGACCCATGTACGGATCATTGATGTTCGCGAGGAGCGCATTGGTGGACGCACTCTTGTTCACGTCGCTGACAGCGATCCCACGCTGCTTGAACATCTCCACCGCCGCTTTGATGTTCTCGACGTGAAGCCCGTAGTGTGTGAAGCCCGCAGGGCGCTCGGCATTGGCCTGACCGAGCTCGAGGAACGTATTGTGGCTGACATGCAGATACACGAGCGTCGGCCGTCCTTGCGCGTCATTGGCGCGGAATGCCTCGCGGTACCCCATCTTCTGCGTGTAGTAGGTGATCGCTTCGGGGATGTTGGGGACGTTGATGCCGACGTGGTTCATCATCACCACGTTCTTATTCTGCGCGAGCCCTATCTGAACGGCGGTACCGACCATCAACCCGGCCGCGAACAAGACAACACCTTTCATATGCGCCCTCCCGGCCGGAGTCTATTTTTCGGGCGCAACGGAAGTCAATGCGGATGTCGTAGGCCCAAGATTACGGGCCACAGAAGACACGGAGACACAGAGAAAGCCAGTGGTTGTGGCTTGTGCCTTGCCTTACTTGGTGGTTCGCGCTTCGACAGCCGACCAGTCCAGATAGTCGCCGGAGCACGAAATCTCGCCGAGCTCCCACTGCGGCCGAAGCTCATAGTAGAACGTCGTCTTCCACGGCTTGGCCAGCGCCATCGGGTCTTCCATGGTGATGTCCAGCTCGAGGTGATCGCGATCCATGCGGCGGAACCGTTCGGTCACCTTCAGCTGCTCGCTGTGTGCGTGGCCAAGACGGTCGAGCCATGTCCTGTCGTTGAAGCCGATCGTTTCTACGACCAGGTCATTGCCCTCCCATCGGCCGACCGAATGGCCCAACCAAAGGGGGTCGAGCTGGTCGGGAACCAGTTTGCGGCCGTCCGTGAACACGCGCCGCAGCGTGTGGTCGTACTGGTACACGAGCAGCGTGACCTTCGGCGTGTGCACCACCTCGAACGGGTAGGGGTGGAAGTACACGCGTGGCACTCCCGGGGGATAGCATTTGGTGAGCACCGGATCGTTCGTTTCGTCGAGCCGGTAGTTGCCGCCGTTCGAGTCTTTGGCCTCCTTGAACCGCGCCTCGCCCCATGCCGTCAATACCGGCGGATCCAGCTTGGGATCCGTGAAGGTGAAGTTGGTCCAGCCGCGGTTGGACCCGGGGGGATTGCGCATCATCCAGACGCCGGTGATATCGCGGTTCGGCGCAGGCGCCGATGCCGCCGCTGGCGCGGCGCCCTGCCCTCTGCCGGCGGGTTGTGCCTGCTGGGCGACGAGCGCCGACGAAGCAGCGACCGCGATAGTCAAAATTGTGAATGCACGCATATCGAATTCGCCTCTCGTCGGGTCATCACGTAGCTGGCTAAACCGAAACGCGTAAAGACCTTTGCCTTACGAGATGTTGTTTAGTTCTCGGACAACGGCAAGGCATTGCCATCGGGTCCGACGAGCTTTCGAATCTGCAGCACGTGGCTGCCGTCCTTGTGCGGCGTTCCCGTGACGACTATCTTGTCGCCCGGGTTCAGGCTCTTGCGGTTCCATCCTGCCCGGGCCAGCTTGTTGGGCGCGGTCAGCCACCCCGACCACTTCTGCCCCGTCGCCTCGCCGTCCTTCACGTCCCAGTACACCAGCACGTGCGGATTCGCGAACTGCATCTCGGTGACCGTTCCTTCGAACGTGACCGATTTGGTCTGATCGTAGGCCGCCCCACCATGATGGCCCACCAGCGGCTGTGAACTCGATGCCAGCGCCAGCACGACGCCCCCAACAAAAACGCACGTCCGTTTCATAGCACTCCCTCTGGCCGGAGTGTCCCACTCCGTCGGGACGCGTGTCAAACGCGGATCGATTTCAATTCCCAACGCCCGACTTCCAACGCCCAAGATGTCTCAGGCGCTCTCAGGGCCTTCTTGGAAGTTGGGAGTTGGAGGTCGGATTTGGCCCGGATCAAGTGCGCCGGAGCGCCCTGGCGCTCAGCGGCCGATGCCGAAGACGCGGCCCCAGAATCCGCGTTTCTTCTTCGGCTCGGCCACCGGCGGCGTCGGCGTCGGAGCGCTCGGCTGTGCCACCGTCTCGGGCGCCGGAGCCGGCGCCGCAGCGGCCGGCGCCGGAGTGGGCGCCGGCGTCATGGTGGCCGACGCAAGCGTCATCGGCGGCGCACGACGCAGCAGATGGTAGTCGCAGTAGTCGATCGGCTCGGTGCCGGGTTCGAAATACTCGGTGCGGACGGAGATGCTGTGATCGCCATGGCACGCGCCGATCGCTATCTTCCCGCTCAAAGGGCAGATGCTGACAGCGGTGACCGACTCCGGGGTCGGAAACCTTTCGGGCTTTTCGTCACGCGTCGCGGCCAGCATGAATCGGGTCCACAGCGGCACGGCGAGCTGCGCGGCATAGCCCCCCGCCAGGATGGTGCGAGGCTGGTCGTATCCGAGCCATACGCCAGTCACCAACCGGGATGTATAACCGACGAACCACGCGTCCCGATATTCGTTCGTCGTGCCGGTCTTGCCTGCGGCAGGCAGACGGAACCCGAGTTGTCTGACGGCGGACCCGGTGCCGGCGTTGACCACGTCCTGAAGCATTGAGGTAATCAGGAATGCCGTAATCGGCCGGACCACGGGATGTGAGTCAGGTAACGATTCGTACAGCACTTCGCCAGCGCTCGTCGTCACGCGCCGGATCAACGTCGGCTCGACGAGCGTTCCGTCATTCGCGAACGCGCCGTACGCCGACACCAGAGCGAGCATCGTCACCTCGCCGGATCCGAGCGCGAGCGACGGCACGTGCGGCATGCCCGGCATGCCGAATCGTTCGGCGTATTCCGCGGTCGCCGGAATGCCGACGTCCTCGATCATGCGCACGGCCGCCCGGTTGCTCGACAGGCGCAGCGCCTCGCGCATCGTCAACATGTCCTCGTCAACGTGGCCGTCCTGCGGGACCCAGGCACCCGCGGGCGTCAGCACCGGATCGCTCAAGTCCCGAAGAACCGTGGCCGGCGTGAAACCCCGCTCCAACGCCGTCGCGTACAGGAACGGCTTGAAGGCCGACCCCGGCTGCCGTCGTGCCTGGGTAACCCGATTGAAGCGGCTCTTGTCGAACTCACGGCCTCCAACAAGCGCCCGCACTTCTCCCGTGTGCGGGTCGAGGGAGACGAGCGCCGCCTGCAGCGGTTCGCTCGCAGACCGCTGCTTCGCGCGCGCCCCCTGGCGGGCTTCAACTGCAGCGACCGCCTCGGCAACTTCGGCCTCGGCCGCCTTCTGCATGTCGAGATCGAGCGTCGTCTCTACTTTGAGACCCTCGGTAGACACGCGCTCCCAACCAAAGAGGTCAACGAGCTGCTTGCGGACTTCTTCCTTGAAGTACTGGCCGTAGGCTTCTTCACGGCGCAGCGCGTCGTTGAGCACGATGGCCTCGCGGCGCGCCGCCTGGAACTGGTCCGAGTCGATCACGCCGGCGTCGTGCATCACGCGAAGCACCAGATTGCGACGGGCCAGAGCCCGCTGCGTGCTCGCGGTCGGCGCGTAGCTCGACGGCGATTTGACGAGACCCGCAATCAACGCCGCTTCAGCGACGTCCAGCTCCTCCGCGTGCTTGCCGATATAGCCGAGCGATGCGGCCTCGACGCCGTACAGCCCGTCACCGAAATACGCCTTGTTCAGGTAGAGCTCGAGGATCTCGTCCTTGGTGAACGCGCGCTCCAGCCGGATCGCGACGACGATTTCCTGCAGCTTGCGGCGATAGGTCTTGTCGGGCGTCAGGAACGCCAGCCGGGCAAGCTGCTGGGTAATCGTGCTGCCCCCCTGCTCGGCTCGCCCTGCGAGCAGGTTGTTCCAGCCGGCGCCCACGACCCGGATGAGATCGAACCCGCCGTGACGGTAGAACCGCTGGTCTTCGGCCGCAACGATCGCACGTACCAAGTGCGGTGAGATCTTGGTAAGCGGCACGTGCAGCCGCTGCTCTTGAAAAATCGTGAAGGCGTGGCGCCCCTTGATGTCCACGAGGGTCGTGGCGCGGGGCATGATCCCGACCGTGCGGACGGCCTCGGAGTTCGGAAGCCCCCGGATCGCGCTGAACCCGAACGCGGCCGCTCCGCCGATCAGGACCCAAATGCCTACGGATACCGCAAGGACGGCTCCGACAAACAGCCGCGGTCGCGCCCGGATAATCGTAAGCAGCCGTTCGTGGCTGGAAAGAGTCACCACGTTTATTGTGACAGGGCAACGGCTGTGCCACACGCACGAAATCACGCGGGTCGTGATTTTCTGAACAAATTCAATCGGATCAGGAAGTTACCGACCGGCGCCAGTGTCAGCCAGTGTAAGAATGTCCACGGTGTACTTGGAAAAGGCACGCGAACGACCTCAGATTGCTTGGCGCAAACGTCAGGTTCTGGCAACATTACCGCCGCCGGGAGTGTTCAACATGCCTCTAAGAGCGTTGATTTCTGCGTCGATCGTCCTTCTGTCTTCATCCGCATTCGCCCAGGACTGGACCGAGTACATCAATAAAGAGGATGGCTTCCGGGTGGACTTCCCGGGCCAGCCGACCGTCACCACCACGACCTTCAAGTCGGAGTACGGCGCGGATTTGCCCGCGCGCGTCTACTCGGTCGTCCGCGGTCCCGACCGCTATTCGATTACCGTCGCCGATTACCGCGACATTCAAAAGATCGCCGACGAGCGGGCAAAGAAAACGTGCCCCACGAGCTTCGGAGACGAACGCTCGTGCGGCCTCGCCAACGCAGGCCGGGGCTACTGGAAGGAAGAGCTCGGTGGCGCACTGCTGCATGCGATGTACAACTTCATCAAGCGCGACGCCAAGGTCACGCACCTCGCGTGGGCATGGCAGGACCTGGTCGAAGGCATCGAGCTCCAGTTGACTAACAACTCCGACCAGTCGAGGACCTTCGCGCACATCTCCATGCACAAGAACCGGCTATACATCGTCGAGGGCACCGTGCCGGGGAACTATCCGCCGCCGGGCTTGTTCCAGCAGTCGATGGGCTACGTCGATGAGGAGGGACGCGGCGTTCGGTATCAGTCGGTCTACTCGAACCTGTACGGCGAGTGGTCGAAGGACTTTCCGGCACAACCTGGTCGGACGGGTCAGGGGGGCGGCCGCGGCGGCGGACCGGCAGCAACGCCGCAGGCACCTGCACCTGGTCGATAGAAGAGGGCCGTAAAGGCCCGCCCTGCGTCGGAAGCCTTCAGGCTTCCGCTCTCATTGAGCGAATTCGAAGGAGCAGGCTTCCGGTCTCACGGGAACCCGATGTAGCGTCCGCCGAGCGCGACGGTCGTCCAGAGCGTCAGCGAGACCACGGCCACTAACCTTCCCGTTGCGGGATTGAGCTGCGTGTCATCGGCCGCGGTGATCCGCCGCCGGACCGAAAAGGTCAGTGCGACCACGACGATCAGGGCGGCCATCTTCACCCAGAAAAACGTGAGGTAGTAGTACTTCGTGGCGAAGCACATGAAGAGGAGGATTCCCGTCGACATCGCCACGACAAGGCCGCGCAGAAGCCACTTCTCCGCGTCGCGCGCCAGCAGTGCCACCGGCTGATGTCGCAATCCCAGTCCCAGCAGGCGGAGATCGACGAGCAGCACGGCGCCGCCGATCATGGTGAGTCCGATCAGATGAATCGTCGCGATGACAGGAAAGACCCAGGGCGAGTCGCGCATCGCGACCAAGGGGGCCGAATACTGAATCCAGCGGCAGAATTCCAGGATCATCAGTTGAACCAATAGTCCTGGTACGCCATCATCCGCCCCGCCGTGATGATGACGATCCACAATACCAGCGACAGGGCGCCTGCCACTCGCGCGTACCGCGGCGGCACTGCATCTCGATCCCAGTCAGCGATTCGGCGATAGACGGTGTGATGAAAGAACCAGGCGTTCAGAAGCGCCAGGAGCAGAGCCGCCATCTTCAATCGAAAGAAGACGTTCTGGTACTTGGCGAGGGGTGCCGCATAAAACAGGAGCGCACCTGAAGTGAGCATCAGGATCAGTCCTGCCGCGCTCCAGGGCACCAGTCGCCCGATGACCTGCGACGCGGGCACACGCACCATCGTTGCGCCCAGCAGCCGCAGGTCGATCATCAGGGCCGTCCCGACAAACACGGACAGCGTAAGTACGTGTATCGTCAGGACGACCAGAAAGGCGTAGCGCGACTCATGGAGCGCGATGCTCCACGGAGTGTTCCCCAGCCATTCACACAGTTCGATCAAAGACACCAAAGGCCGGGGCCGGCCGCGGAATCAGTCCCGGCTCGATCCTACCGGTTCTGGTTGGTCGTGTTGCCGTCCGCACCCGGAGCCGAGCCGCCCATGAACACCTTGCGGCCGTCGAGGTACTCGACGAACACGCCGACGCCCTTGGGCTCTCCACTCTTGGCCTGATAGGCGAACACTTTGACCTGGCTGCCCACCGGCAGACTGTTCTTGGTGATGCCGTTCCGCAAGAGATTCGTGGGGGGCCCACCTTCGATACCCCAGTTCAAAACCTTGCCGTCCGCGCCCTTGACGTCGAGCCAGATCCACGCGTGGGGATTCACCAGTTCGACCTTGGTGACCGTCCCCTGCAGGTTGACCGGCTTGTTCTCGTCAAACGCCGCCGCGAACGAGTGATGCGCGCTGAGCGGTACCGCAGCCAGAAGGCCAACCGCAGCAAGTACGCCCACGACCCTTACAGTGATCCGCATCTGGTACTCCTTCCTCTCGTTTGTCTATCCACCGTCAGGAACATAGCCTATTCGCCGCCAGCCGGCCTGGCCCTCGCCGACCCTCCTCTGGCCGCGGCTTCACGCTCCCGGAGCTGCGTGCCCCGGACCACGTTGATCACCCCGTAGTTCTGCTCGTGACACGCGAACTCGAAGATCACCGAGGGATCGACCCGCGGCATCTCTGCCTCAACCCGCCAAGCGCCCGTCCAGGCCTTCGGGTCGGTCATCGTGTACCTGGTACTTCAATGTGTTGGGACCGACGCGTGTAAACCGCTCGACTACCTGCAACGCATCCGTCGCCCCCTGGAAGTTTTGCGCCGGCGAGCGGTCGTTGAAGTTCGTGGTCTCGACCACCAGCGTGTTTCCCTCCCAGCGGCCGCGTGCGTCACCGTACCACTGTCGGATCTTATCGGGCAGATGCCGGCGGCCATCCAGCGGGATGATCCGGATGTCATTGTTCGACTGCGTCACGATCGTCACGTAGCCAGGGCTCTGGAAGAACTGCGCCTCCGCTGTGACACCGGCGGCGGAGCCTTCTCCACCGGGATTGCCGCCGCGCACGAGCGGTATCGCTCCGTTGCCGAGGACGCACCGCGTGTAAGTGTTGCCGAAGGTCTGGATGCCGGCCGCGGGATCCCGGAGCTTTGCTGCCGCGGCTCGGGCCGCCTGACGCTGCTCCCACTCCGGGGTCCGCGAAGGCAGTCGGCCGTTCGAGGGCTCCACGATGAGTGACGTACGCAGATTCGGCCGGGCGCCTCCCTGCCAGCCGTCCATCCCGTATTCCTTCCAGTCGTAGTGAACGGTTCGCGGATCGACCTCCGCGTCCTGCTCGACTCGCTGCTTGAAAACCTTCAGCGCTTCTTCGTCGGTGTAGAACGCCTTCTCACCCAGTTCGGCAGGACGTTGAAGCGGCGTATACGTGGCGAGATGCCACACGCCGCGCAGATCGGGATCGCCCCACGCGGTGCGCGATGGCGTCCAGTTCTTGAGCGCCTCCGCCTCCTTGCGTGCCGTCTCTGCCGCGGCCTTGATCGCTGCTTCAGTGTCGGTAGCGGTCTGCGCAACCGCCCCGCCCGACCCCTGCTGCGCCGTCAGGACCACCGCGCCTGCGGCCAGCACACCCATGAGTGCCAAGGCGGTGCAGGCCGTGAGCATCCGAGTCCGCATAATGGTGCTCCTCTCGGTACTATTCCTATTCGCCGCCGCCGCCACCACGACCGCCGCCGCCAATCGGCCGTCCAGCCGCTATGGCCTCACGCTCCCGGATCTGTGTCCCTCGGACGACGTTAATCACACCGTAATTCTGCTCGTGACACGCGAACTCGTAAATCAGATTCGGTTCCACGAGCGGCATTTCCGAGTCCACCGACCACGGGCGGGCCCACGTCGCAGGATCCGTCATAGTGTACTGGTACCGCATCGTATTGGGGGCTATTCGTGTGAATCGCTCCACCACCGTTAGGGCGTCGGTCGCACCCTGGAAATTGACCGCCGGCCTTCGGTCCTTGAAATTGGTCGTTTCCACCACCAGCGTGTTCCCCTCCCACCGGCCGCGGGAGTCGCCAAACCAGTGCCGGACCTTGTTGGACAGGTGCGGCCGTCCGTCGACCGGAATAATCCGCACATCGTTGTTCGACTGCATGACGAGCGTCACGAAGCCGGGGCTCTGGAAGATCTGCACCTCGGCGGTCACGCCCGCAGCCGCAGCAGCCGACTCCGCACCCGGGTTGCCTCCGCGCATCAGCGGGATCGCGCCAAGCCCAAGAACGCACCGCGTGTAGGTATTGCCGAACGTCCGAATGCCGGCCGCCGGGTTCCTTTGCTTGGCGGCCGCCTGAGCGGCTTCGCGGCGTTTTTGCGCCTCAGGGGTGTTCGGAGGGAGCCGCCCGTCGGGAGGATCGACGATGAGCGATGTGCGCAGGTTGGGTCTTGCCCCGCCCTGCCACGCATCCATGCTGTATTCCTTCCAATCGTAGTGGACGGTTCGGGGATCGACTTCTGCGTCGGCCTCCACCGCCCGCTTGAACTCGGCAACCGCCTCTTCCTCGGTGAACAACGGCTTGTTCGCCAGCGCTGGAGGACGCTGGAGCGGTGTGTACGTGGCAGTCAAGTACACGCCACGCAGATCCGGATCGCCCCACGGTGTGCGTGGCACGGCGTAATTCTTCGTCGCCGCCTCACGCTTCGCGAGTTCCGCCGCGGCCTTGATGGCGGCGTCCGTGTTCGTCAACTCCTGGGCGAGCGGCTTTGCGCCCGACGCCGGCGCTTGCGCCATCAGGACAGCCATCGACGCTGCTGCAACGGCAACAAGCGCCAGTACAAACAACTTGCGCACGATCGCAATCCGCATTTGCATGACCTCCTAGCGCTCCTCGTCGGGCCGCGTCCCAGGTGGGAAGTAAAGTCCCAGCGGGTCGTACAGCAGTTGTTCGACAAACGGGACGCAGTTGAACTCAATCAGCTGAGCATTGGGCTCGAGGCGGCGGTACATCGGGAAGCTGATTTTCCACGGCCGCGTGAAGACGTTCGGGTCTTCGATGGTTGCCTCGTACATCAGATGATTCGGCCCCTGCGGCGTCCAGCGTTCGACGACGTGGAGCATGTCGGTCGCATAGTTGCCCGCGCGATCGAACCAGGAGTACCCGTTGAAGCCGCGGACGTCGACGACGAGCGTGTCGCCCTCCCATTTGCCGTTCGACCATCCCATCCACGAATCCACAGGCGCTTCCATCTGCGGATCGACGTGGATCTGCCGCATGGACCACTTGTATTCGTAGACAACCAGGATCTGGTTCTGGTCCTGGAATATCTGGAACGGGAACGGCATGTAGTTCGCGCGCGGCACGCCCGGCCGGAAGCACTGCAGCTCCGGATCGCCGCTGTCGAAGCGGTTCGGATCGTTCGTGATCTTCGGCGTCATCCTGTTCTTGAAGTTCGTATCACGTTCGGCCAGCGCCTCGGGTTTGTACGGAATGGTGCCATCACCGTCGACGATGATGCTCATGCCGCCCGGCTGGGCGCCGTAGGCGCCCATTAACTCGGGACGTGGCCCCGCCTCGGCCGAATGCGCCTCGATGTTCCAGTTGGCCGTCGTGAACGACTGCCAGATGCCGTTCAGATTCGGCTTTCCGTCCTCGGTGCGCGCCACCGCCGGACGACGATCCCTGCCCTGGCACGGCGACGGTGAACCAGAGCGCAGCCGCCACGACAACTCCCGCAACGGCGAGTAAGCCTATCGACCGTTTGCTCATTACGTCCCCTCTACCTTCCCCGCTCACTCGCGGATGGATACCTAAAAATCAAGCTGCGCGCCGATTCTCAACAACCGTGCACTGAGAGCATAAGCGACGTTCTGCCATGCCGCCCCGTATGTCGGGGTCATGCTGAGCACGCTGCTCGCGTTGAAGACGTTGTAGATGTCGAGATGCCCCGCAGGCGCGTCGTCGGCCCGAGCCGGAACAGCCGCGACACTCGCAGATCGACCTGCGTCAGCCGCGGCTCGAACACCGTGTTCGGCGGTATGAGCTCCGTGCGGACCGTCTGCGTGCACGTGGCCACCGTCTGGCTTGGGCACGCCGCCAGGTTCCGGCCGAGCGTCTCTCGCACCTGCGCGTTGGTCGACGACGTAGCTCGCCGTAATCGGGATGCCCGGGCTGTTCTGGAAGATAGCGCTGGTCTCGAAATCCCACGGCAGCGGATAGACCGCCAGGAACTTCAGCTGCGTGCCCGACGACCATGGCGGCGCCACGTGGCAGAACTCGGAGTTGCGCGGGACGGTCGACGTGGCAGGCAACGCGAGCACGTTGAGAAACGCGGCGGTGGTCACCGACGGATTGTCGTTCAGGAAGCAGTTGTCAGTGACCGTGCGCCCGACGCTCAGGCCGCCGGAGAACTGACCCCCCTGGCCGAATCGCCCGTTGAGCGTGAGATCGAAGCCGTTGAACACCTGCGTCTGCTGTCGCCGTAGTTCGACGCCTGCGTCACCAGGTTGTCGACGCGGCCGAACAACGCCGGCTTGACGTCGTACAGGCCGCAGATCTGATTCCCGCCGCCGCCCGGCAGCCGGGAATCGGTCGGCGCGGTGATGCAGTAACGAATCGAAGTTCGCTGCGCCGGACACCGCCTCGTTGTCGGTCGCGAGGAAACCGCCGTACCACGTGCGGAAATAGCCGACGTTCAGCGCGAGACCCTGCGTCAACTCGTGCTGGAAGTTGACCGACGCCTGCCAGTTGCGGAACTGCTCGTTGAAGCCCTCGAGCGAGTCGGGCGCGTTGCGCGTCGACAGTCTGCGGCCGCCCGAAATTCTGATCGGACCACGGCCGCATTCGCCATTGGCCACCGGATTGAGAAGCTCGCAGTCGGGCCGGAAGTTGCCGCTCCGCGGATCACCGGCGCCGAAGCTGGTGTCGTTCCACGTCCTGTTCGTCGTCAGCGAGAACAGGTTCGCGGGATTCGCCGGCGACACACGGATGATGTCCGGATACATGCCCAGCGATCCCTTGATCGCCGTCCGGCCGTCGCCGAACAGGTCATACGCGGCGCCCACACGTGGGCTGAGATTCCGCCAGTGCGGAATGTGCTCCGCAGCGGGCACGTTCCGCTCGACCGACGAAGAAACCAGGCGGCGAGCACCAGCTCGGGGCTCGACATGTCGACGTCGTTGTAGCGGAGACCCAGATTCAGGGTCACCCGGCGAATCGTCCACTGATCCTGGGCGTAGACGGCGATGTCGTTCGCCGATTCCTCGAAATGAGTCGGGCGTCGCGAGCAGCTGCAATGACACTGGCCGCTGGTTGTTGAACGTGTAGAGAATCGCCCGATTGGCCATGAACAGATCGGCGCCGTACTTTTCGTTATTGCCAGTTTTGACCTGCCGGATATTCAGGCCGCTCTTGAAGCTGTGCGATCCCGGTGACGTACGTGACCGAGAGCTGCTGGTGGTACTGGCGGCGCGGCAGGCTCGAGTATGACGAACCGCCGGCGGTCGGGCCGTACGCAGCGCCGTACTTCAGGTCAAGCGACTGTTCCGTGATCTGGATGCTGTTTTCGTCGACGCCCGCGCCACGCCTGTTCGTCTGCGTGATGTGATTCGCGCCGCGCCGCGACCATGAGGAGCATTCGGTTGGTGGCCGGGTACGTCCATGTGCCCGTGACGTTGAAGGCCGGCTCGTACGCGTGCTCGGTCGCCGCCTCTGGCGTGACGAGCGAGCCTCCCTGCGGACGGAACAGCGCATATACGCAGTTACAGTTCGCCTGGAAGGAACCGACCCACGACAACCTTGTGCTTCTCGGTGGCCTGCAGCGTCAGCCGGAGACTGTAGTCGCGGTAGAAGTCGTTGCTGTGCGCCGGGCGGCTCAAGTCAGGCTCGTAAAGCATGCTCGCCGGCTGCGTGTGCTTGTTCCAGTAGATACCTGCCGCGTACTGCTGCGTGACGCTCTTGCGCGCGGAGCCGAAGAACCACAGTTTGTTCTGCCTGATCGGGACCGCCGACGCCACCCGATACGTCGTAGAACTTCTTGATGGACGGCAGTCCCTGTCGAGCCGCTGAGGCCTCGGGCGATCAGCTCGTCGCCGATGTTGTTGCTCTGCAGGTCCGGGCCCGAGTATGCGAGCTGCGCGATGCCGGAGAAGATGTTGCCGCCGTCGCGCGGAATCATGTTCAGCTGCATGCCGCCGGTGTCACGGTCTGCGCCGATGCCGCTCGTCTCCGCCACGACCTCCTGGAAGTTGACCTGAGACCAGACGAACACGCCGGTATTCGACGCGGCCATCTCGGTGTTCATGCCGTCGATCACCGGCTGCGCGTTCGGCGCGCCATGGATCGCGAACCGCGTCTGCGATCGGTCGCTCAAGTTGCCGAGCGCGCGATCGCCCTCGTTGTTCATGACCGCGCCGGGCATCACCGAAATGAGGGTCGATAGCCGACCCGATCCGGGCAGCGCCTGCAGCGTTTCCGCCTCATACTGCGTCTGCGCGCGCGCGCTGCGCGTGTCGACCAGCGGCGCTTCACCTGTTACCGTGATCGTTTCTTCCACCGTGCCGAGCTGAAGCTCGGCGTCCACAGCTGCGGTGAACTCCGCGCGCAGCTCGATGCCCGTGCGTCTGAATGTGTTGAATCCAGTGAGTGTGAAGGTGACGGTGTACGGGCCCGGTCGCAAATCGACGATGCGGTACACCCCTTGCCCGTCGGTAACGACGACGCGGACTTTTTCGATCAATGCAGGACTCGCCGCTTCGACGGTGACGCCGGGCAGCACCGCCCCGGAACTGTCACGGACAGTCCCGGCGATGCTGCTCTGCGCCTGTGCGACAGACGGCAGCAAGACCATGAACGATACGACCACGAACAACCCCGCTCGCCAGCGACCCATGGGCATCTCCCCCTTGCAGCCGTGCGCAGTGTCCAGCGTTGGCTGGCAGCTGCGGCTGCCGTTGCGAATCTCCGGTCCGGCTAAAGCCGGACACTACGTACTACACGCCGAACATCCACCTATGTGTTACTCGTCTCTGAGCGACCCACCCGCGGCTCGCCCACCTTCGCGCGCTCGGATTTGGGCCCCCTTCACGACATTGATCAACCCGTAGTTCTGCTCGTGACACGCAAACTCGTACAACCCCGGCTCAATTCGCGGCCACGGTACCTCTGCGGTCCACGGCTTGGTCCATGTCGTCGGGTCGGCCACCGTGAACGTGTAATCGATCGTCTTGGCATCGGTGAGCCGCAGCCGCTCGACCAGATGCATGTTCTCTGCGGACCCACGCCATTCGCGCTTCGGATGGAAATTCGTCGTCTCGATCACCAGCGTGTCGCCTTCCCAACGGCCGCGCGAATCGCCCAGCCAGTGGCGCACGGCCTGCGGCAGATGCGGGCGGCCGTCGAGCGGCACGATCCTGATGTCGCTGTTCGATTGCAGGACGAAGATGACGTAACCCGGCGACTGGAAGATCTGCGATTCCGCGTCGTGATTCTGCGGTATTCGCGGCGGCCCTTGATTGCTCGTGACGCAGCGTTCGTAGAGACCACGGCTGATCACCGATGGGCCTCGACGGGCGGCTGCCGCGCGCTGTTTGCCCTCGGGCGTCATCGGCGGGATGCGGCCGTCGGGCGGGTCGATGATCAGCCCGGTGCGAAGATTCGGCCTGACGGGACTCTGCCAGGCGTCCATTCCATATTCTTTCCAGTCGTAGTGAACAGTCCGCGGATCGACTTCGGCGTCGGCTTCGACGGCTTGTTTGAAGGCCGCGAGCGCTTCCTGTTCCGTATAGAACGCCTTGCCGGCCAGTTCGGCGGGGCGCTCGAGCGGGGTGTAGCTCAGGCTGAGCCAGTACCCGCGCAGATCGGGATCACCCCACGGAGTCCTCGGGGCAGTCCACGTGGTGCGCGCAGCCTGCGCGGTACGTGCCGCTTCGGCGGCAGCCTTGATGGCCGCGTCAGTATCCGTGGTCGTTGCGTCGAAGGAGCGCGTGCCGGACGGCGCCTGCGCGACTGCGATCGCCGCGCAGAGCACGACCGTGACAAGAGCTGCACTCAACAGCACGAGAGTTCGGTTCCGCATCAGCAAACCCTCCTTGGAACCTGGAGCTCGTTTCCCCGACGAATGGCTCGCCCGCTGGCGGAACCCGAACGCGAGATGCAGCGATTTACGCCGACATCCGCCCCGAGCGTGGAACGCGTTCATCCGCTCTGCTGGCGGTCAAGATTATACGTACAAACAGGGACGGCGGAAGCAGGGATCCGGGGCGGCAGCGGGCCGCCCCGGCGGGGCGGTTTGTGCAAGGAAGGCTTCGGGCTGTTTTCAGGCTATTGGCCGCGTCCGCCGTCGTTGCCCAGGAACAGGGTGGTTCCGTCGGGTAACGTGAGATCGCGCCCGTTAGCTCTGCACGCAGGCTCGCAGATGCCATCCTTCGACTGATACCCGTCGGCCACGATTTCGGTGCCGATCGCGAGCGAATTCTTGGTCAGCCCTCGCCGCATCAGCGTGTTTGGAGTCCCGGCCTCGAACATCCATCGCTCGACGGTGCCGTCCGCCTTCTTGACATCCATGTGAATCCACGCGTGCGGATTGATCCATTCGACCTTGCTGACCGTGCCACGTACCTTCACGGGCTTGTTGGCGTCGAATTCCGAGTTGAACGCGTGATGTGCCGTGACCGGCCCCGCGGCCAGCAGCAGCCCGACTCCCGCAACCAGACTGAAGAATCTCGTTCGCATCGGCCTCTTCCCTTCACGTAAAAGCATGTCGTTCACACTTCCAAGTTCTCGCTTCTCAGTTCGTGTTCACGTTCGGTTCGGGGTTCGGGGTTCGCACGAACCTGAACACGAACCGAGCACAGAGAACCCGGAAGCGTGAACGACAAGTTCTTTGTTCAGCGGTCGTCGCCGCCGCCGCCGGCAGGACGGCTCGACGGATCGGGTGGCTTCTCCCCTCTCGCTTCCCGCACGCGAGCGCCGTGGAGCAGATGCACGAGATCGTAATTGTCTTCGTGCGTGCGTGTACTCGTACAGCTGCTCGGTGATTCGGGTCCACGGCACGATCGCCGTCCACGGTTTGGTCCATGTGTTCGGATCCGAGACCGTGAATTCGTAGTTGAGGGAGTCAGGACTCACGCGCGTGAAGCGCTCGACGATCTTGAACGTGTCCGGATTGCCGTTGCCATAGACCGCGCCCAGGTCTTTCCGGAAATTCGTCGTCTCGACGACCAGCGTGGTGCCCTCGAACCGGCCTCGCGTGTCTCCCAGCCACTGGCGAAGATTCGAACCGATGTGCGGACGGCCATCGAGCGGGATGACGCGCGAGCTGTGGATCATCTCCTGCAGGATGACGACATATCCCGGGCTCTGAAAGATCTGCGCCGTGTTGTTGTAGATGGTGCCGAGATACGGCGGCCTGTCGGTTCGGATGATCCCGCGCACGGGCGGCGTGAATTCCTCGTGGCTCCAGGGCATTCCCGCGTTGAAGCGGGCGGCACGCGCGGCGAGTTCCTGCGCCGCCTGCTTCCGCTCCGGCGTCAACGGGACCCGCGGCGGAATTCTCCCGTCGGGTGGATCCACAATCAGGGACGTCCGCTTGTCGGTGACAATCTCCAGTCGGCGAGCGTCCATCCAGTGCTCGTTGTACGCACGCGCCACGTCGGCGGCATTGCCGCCGTCACGCCGATCGCGCGTCAAGTCGAACGCGAGCTTTTCGGCGAACTCCTCCGCTTCCTGCTCGGAGAGCACCGCCTTTTCGCCGGCGATCGCAGGCCGCTCGAGCGGCGTGCTCGTCGCAAAGTTCCAGGTGCCCTGAAGGTCGGGGTCACCCCAGGGGGTCTTGGCAGGCGTGGCCGCACGTGCTGCCGGCTTCGCCGCGGCCGTGGCCGCGCGCGCCGGCGCAGCCGGTTTTTGTGCCTGACCCATGACGGGATCCGTCAGGATCGACACCACTGCGATCGCAACGCCCAACACACCCAGCGACATCAGAGATCGACGCGTCATCGACACACCTCCGCTCACTTCTTCCGAAACTGTCCGTACAAGAGTTCTTCGGTGAACGGCTGACACTTGTACTCCAACAACTGAATATTCTTTTCCATCCGCCGGTATAACGGGAAGCTGATCTTCCACGGCCGGCTGTACACGTTCGGATCCTCGATCGTGGCCTCGTACATGATGTGGTACGGACTGGCCAGCGTGTAGCGCTCCACAACGCGAAGGGCCTCGCTGTGGTAATTACCCGACCGGTCGAACCACGTTTCCTTGCGCTGCCCCGTCACGTCGACGACCAGCGTGTCGCCTTCCCAGCGGCCGCGCGACCACCCCATCCAGAAGTCCCCGGGGGCCTCCTGTTTGAAGTTCATCCGGACAACGCGAGAGGCGCTCGCGAACTCGTACGTGAAGAGAATCGCGTCGGCCGTTCCCTGCACGATCTGAAAGGGGAAACCCATGTAGGTCGCGCGAGGGATACCCGGCATGTAGCACTTCATTTCCGGGTCGCCCAGGTCGTGCCAGCGCTCGTCGTTGCTGAGATCGGCTTTCACCCGGTTCTCAAAGTTCTGCTTCCGCCTGGCGAGCGCTTCGGGCTTGTACGGAATGACGCCGCCTTCGACGACGCTCTGCCCGGCCGGTTCGCCGGCGTATGCACCCACGAGCTCCGTGTAGGGCCCCGCCTGCGCTTCGTGATCCTCGAGGTTGAAGTTCGCCGTGACGAGAGCCTGCCAGATGCCGTTCAGGTTTGGACGGCCATCACTTATTCGCGGCAGGGTGAAGCGCGCCCACGATCCCGGCGTCGGAGGCTGCGCACCTGCCTGTGCCTGCACCGGCGTTGGCGCAAAAGCCAACCAAAGAAGGACAGCGATGATCGTCCCTGCGCCCATGACACCCACAATTGGTCTCCGCATTAAGTCCTTTCCTGCACCAGTAGAGCGCAGGCTTCAGCCTGCGCGGCGATCGCGATCGCGCACGCTAAAGCGTGCGCTCTACGGGTGACCAATCACCAACTACCAGCTACCAGCTACCAACTACCAGCTAACTAAAAGTCCATCTGCGCGCTGATCTTGAACATCCGGCCGCCCAGGATCTGGATCGGGCGCAGCCACTGGCCTCCAGTGGGCCCGGCATATCGCGTCGTCATGTTGAGCACGTTGCCCGCGCTGAACACGTTGTACAGATCCCCATTCGCACGCAGTCGCACTCGCCCCGCCCGGAAGCTCCGGGACGCGCGCACATCCAGTTGTTGGAGCCGGTCCTCGAATTCCGTATCCGTCGGCATCATGTTGATCACGACGTTGGCGTTGCAGGTGGCAGCGCCTCGACACTGGCCGAGATCACGACCGAGTGACGGCCGAATCTCCGCGTTCGTGAATGCGCGGCTCGCGACGATTGGAATGCCAGGCTTGTTGAAATACAGCGCGCTCACCTGGAAGTCCCACGGCAGCGGGTAGATCGCAAACAGCTTGATGCCGGTCGCAGCGGTCCAGGGGCGGCTGACGTGACAGAACTCGGATGTTCTCGGCGTCAGGACGGTCGTTGAGACCGCCACTGGCCCGATGAAGTTCGGCAGCAACTGGGGAAGACTGTTGAAATCGCACGTGTCAGTCACCGTGCGTCCAACGCCGACGCCGGCCGAGATTTGCGCGCCGCTCGCGAAGCGCGCGTCCAGGCCGAGATCGAAGCCGTTGTAGACCTCGCTCTGCTTGCCATAATGCGTCCCCTGTGTCACCAGATTGTCGACGCGGCCAAACGCCGCTGGCTTGACGTCGTACAACCCGCAAATCTGATTCCCGCCGCCGCCGGGCAGCCGACTGTCCGTCGGCACGGTCACGCAGAATGGATCGTAGTCCGCTGTCGTGAGCGCCTGGTTCTCGGTGACCAGGAAGTTGCCGTACCAGGTGCGGAAATAGCCGACGTTCAGTGCGACATTCGGGCGGAGCTCGTGCTGCAGCAAGACCGACGTCTGCCAGTTGTAGTCCTGGCGGTTGAAACCGCCGAGCGCATCGGCCGCACGGTGCGTGCTGCCCGCGCGAACCTGCCCGAAGGACAGGTCTGACCAGGGGCCGCACTCTCCGTTCGCAACCGGGTTCCGGAGATCGCAGTCGGGCACGTAGTTCCCGTTGTCGTTCCACGTCCGTGTCGTGCTGGCCGCCTGATTGTCCGCAGGAATATCGACGGCAGCAATCACATAGGGTGTGTACCGGCCCAGCGACACCTTCAGCGCCGTTTTGCCATCCCCAAAGACGTCGTACGCGGCGCCAAGCCTGGGGCTGACATTGGTCCAGTCCGGCGCGTTCTTGGTCTCCGGGAAGCTGCGCGCCGGGACCCATGGACCGACCGGCATCTCTGTTGCCGGCGCCCCGCCGTTGAAGTTGGTGAACCGCACGCCCATGTTCAGCGTAAGTTTTCGAATCGTCCACTGATCCTGGGCGTAGACCCCGATGTCGCGCGTGCGGAACAGCCTTTCGAACGGCACGGCGAAGATCGTGACCTGCTGGGGAATGCGATCTCTGAACGTGTACGACCGCGCGCCGTTGATCTGGTTCCAGTCATTCGCGACGCCGGGTTTCCCTTCGTGGTACTCACTCACGTCGACGCCGGTCTTGAAGGCGTGCGACCCGGTGATATAGGACATCGACACGCGCTGGCGGTACTGTCTGTTGTGCTGCACCCGGTAGCCCTGTGCGTGGGTCAGTCCCAAGGCCCTTGAGCCGTAGCGGAAGTTCGTCGAGAGCTCCGTGATCCCGATCGTGTCCAGCCCGACGCTTTCGTCGGTGCGTAGCGTGTTGTTGTTGAACACATTGGCCGATGCCCCCGCCTCAATCAAGAGCCGGCTGGTGACCGGGTACGTCCACGCGACGAGCGGGAGATAGTTGACCTTGTAGTTGTGCGCGCCGACCGCCTCAGGCGTTCCCTGAATGTTCTGCTGCGGCCCGAGCTCCAGCAGCGGCCAGAAGCAGCTGCAGTTCGGCTGCACCTGATAGGACCCGACGATCTTGTGCTTCGCCGCCACCTGCCACGTCAGCCGCAGGCTGTAGTCGCGGTAGGAATCGTCGGTGTAGCCGGGACGGTCGAGGTCCGGTTCGTAGAACGTCACACGCCAGACCGGATCGGTTCCGACGCGCTGGTTCTGCAGCTTGTTGAAGTAGTTGCCCTGCTGGTACTGCTGGTTGGCGCCGAACCGGTACGCGTTGAAGAACCACAACTTGTCCCGCACGACGGGCCCGCCGATGGCGCCGCCTGTGTCGTAGTGCTGTTTGAGCGATGACGAGAATGCCAGGCCGCGCGCGCGTAGTTCGTCGTTGAGATTGTTTGCCTGCAGGTCCTGAGTGGTGTGGGAGGTGCTGAAGCTGCCAGCGAAGGTGTTGCCGCCGTCTCTCGGCACGATGTTCATCTGGACGCCGCCCGTATTCCGTTCGGCCGACGTGCCGCCCGTCTCGACGACGACTTCCTGGAAGGCCAGCTGGTTGAACACGAAGATGGCGCCTCCCTGCAGACGCTGAACCAGACCATCCTGCATGGGAGCGTTGTCCTCGAAGCGCCCTCCGTGCGCCGAAAAGGCATTGGCACGTTCGTCGAGGCCGCCCACGCTCTGCCAGACCGGGTTGCCAACCACAGCGCCCGGAATGAAATTGACAAGCTGGCTGATGCGGCCGGAGGTCGGGAGCGCCTCTAGCGTCTCGCGCTCCAGCGTCGTCTGTTGGCGGACGTTCGAAATGTCGACCACCGGAGACTCGCCGCTCACCGTGATCGTTTCCTCGACCGTGCCGACCCTCAACTCGGCATTGATGGTGGCGGTGAAGCCGGTCGTCAGCTCGAGACCATCGCGCCTGAATGTGCTGAAACCGGGCAGGGTGAAGGTCACAGTATAAGCACCGGGACGCAGATCGACGATCCGGTACAGGCCTTGGCCGTCGGTGACAACGGTGCGGACCTTGTCGATGAGAGCAGGACTGGCTGCTTCCACCGTGACGCCGGGCAGCACAGCTCCAGAGGCATCGCGTACCATTCCCGCGATCGAGGCACTATCCGCCACCTGTGCTGACGCACTGGTTGGCACAACGAGCAGGGACCCGACAACGACGACAACGACGAAGAGTAACGCGGTCCGCGAGGTTCCCATACGTTTCCTCCTATAAAGGCGCGAAGGAGCCGGTATGAATCCGTCAGCCGTGTATAACGATCACCTCACGTAAGAGAAGTCGAGCCGCCCGCGCTGTATAGCATCTCGGTGGAACCCGGTCAAGCAAACGCCCGTATTGCGAACACGTTCAGGAGCGCCCCGCTGCCTTGGCGACGGTTGCGATCGAATCCGTGCCGCCATGAATGTGCAGCACCTGCGCAACATCCAGCTTCAGCCGCTGAATGTTTTCGTAGAAGTTCACCGTGAATTGAGGCGGCGTCGGATACGGCTTGGCGCCCGGCCTCGGATGAAACGCGTCTGCCTGAATCAGTACCTTCTGTTTTGGCAGGTACGCCATCAGCAAGCCGTCATGGTGCAGATTGCCCCGAATGTGATGAAGTTCCAGCGTGTTCATCGCGTCCGTCAACACACGTTTGTCCCGGAAGCCCTCGACGACGGCGCGGCGCTTCGACTTCGCGAGACTGTCGGGATTGATCTGGTGCGGAAGCGACAAGCACCTTCTCGAGGAACGGCTTGTTGACCTCGTGCGTGATGATGGTGACCCCTTCCGCCGCGAACGCACGGACGCCGCCCGAGTGATCGTAGTGCGCGTGCGTGTTCACGAGGTACCGGATCGGCTTGTTCGGCACGAGCCGCTTTACTTCGGCCATCACCGCGTGCGAGCGCGCGTCGTTGCCGAGCGCTTCGACGACGACGAGGTAGTCGGTGAATTCGACGAGGACGCTGTTCAGCCCGGCCGTGATCACCCAGGCTCCATCGCCGAGCCGCTCTGACTTCGCGGCCGTTTCGGCCGGTGCCGCCGGCGGGTTTCCAGGAACCTCGAGCGTCGCCGCGCCATTCGGCCGAACATCGCTGACCGTGATGTCCAGCGTCGGATGCCCGCCCTGCCGCTCAACGATCCGCGTCGGAAATTGGACGCCCCCGAAATTCTTGTAGCCGGAATAGGAAGCCTCAAGCGCCATGTCGCCGAGCATGGTGTTGTCGACGCGTGTTTCCACCCGCTCGACCAGGTTCTGATCGTTGAGCGTGCCGGTGACGGTGTACTTCCCGAGTGCCATGAAGGACAGCGTGCGCCGGCCACCAGCATTGCCGACCGTCGCCTTGTTCGCAGCCGCCGCTTTGAGGAATCCGTGCGGCGTCATCCAGATCTGAAGCTGCCCCATTTCGGTGCGGGGCGTCGCCTGGCGCACCTGCGTCTGCTCGCCGAGGATTGGCCGCATGCCGCCCTGGCCGGTCGCGGCAATGAACCCCCCGGCCCCTCCGCCGCGCGCGGGATTCTCGTCGTCAACCCTCACGAGCTCCTCACGAAACGCCGGAGTGTCGTAGCGAACGCCAGTGTTGTACTTGACCACCTTGAACCGCGGCCACGGCGACTCCGGCGTGAAGTTCTGGCCCACCATGAAGACCGAGCCGGTGCCGGAGTATTGGATGGACTGGAGACTGCTTGTCCCCATCGCCTTGACCGCAGCGTCGATGACGGGGCCCGCGTCCTGTGCACCCACCGCGAATCCGGACAACGCCGCAACGAGAAGCACCAACGAAAGGATCTGCTTCATTAAGGTCTCTCCAACTTCGCCGCGCGCCATTCTATACCCGGCCGGTTGCGCCGTCATCGTGGAAGGGCTAGACTTCGGCGCCACGTAGGGCGGCGCCTTCCGAGCCGCCTTGGACAGGGATCGCGCACGCTGAAGCGTGCGCTCTACAGGTGCCGCGTATACCGGCGGTCGTTCGGCCGTCTGTAATGTGTAGCGCGCAGGCTTTCAGCCTGCGCGGAAAGAGGAGTCGAGATGCGCCGGCTGCCCCTTTCGCTGTTCGCCTCGTTGCTGGTAGTCCTCGGATTCGAACTGCTCCCCTCCGCGGCGCCGATGCAGCAGAGCCGCGTGGATCCTGCCAAAGGGGGCGTCGGCGACATCACCGGGCCTTACGAAGTTCCCGATCCGAAGTGGCCCGAATGGGCGCATCCGTACCCGAAGCCGGGGTACATCTGGGGATCGCAGGGCGGCGTGTTTGCCGAATCGCCCAACCGCATCTACCTCGCCAACCGTGGAGAGCTGAAGCTGCCCGACCGCGTCCCTCCGAACTTTCCGGGCAACTGGGGCTTCTTCAATCAGATGGCAGCGACGCAGCCGATCGCCAGCATGGTCAACTGCATCGTCGTGGTCGACGGCAACGGCAAGCTGATCGAGGCGTGGAATCAGTGGGACAAGTTGTTCGAATGGGGCCGCGGGCCGCATCAGGTCTACATCAGCCCGTACGACCCGGAGCGTCACGTGTGGGTGGTCGATGACATGCGACACGTCGATCTACAAGTTCACGCACGACGGCAAGCGGCTCGTGCAGACGCTCGGCGTGCTGGATGAGTTCGGCGACAACGACGACCTGACACGCTTGCGGCGTCCGACGATGATCGACTGGCTGCCCGATGGGACGTTCTTCGTCGCGGACGGCTACGGGAACACGCGCGTCGTGAAGTTCAACAAGGACGGCAAGCCGCTGATGAAATGGGGCACGCGCGGGACCGGTCCCGGTCAGTTCAACACTCCGCACGGCATCGCCGTCGGAGGCTCGCCGGCGCGCGTCTTCGTCTCCGATCGAGGCAACAGGCGCATTCAGGTGTTCGACGTCAACGGCAACTTCCTCGAGGAGTGGCCGGGCATCGCGCCGCACAGCATGATGATGAGCGCCGACGAACACGTGTGGGCAGTCGACAGCATCTCGGATCGGATCGTCAAGTTCGATCTGTCGGGACACGTCGAGTATTCGTTCGGGCAGTTCGGAACGCGGCCTGGCTACACGTGGGCGATGCACCAGATTTCTGCCGACCAGGACGGCAATCTGTTCATCGCGGAAGTGTTCGGCGGACGCACGCAGAAGTACCGGCCGAGACCTGGCGCCGATCCGACGCAGCTCGTGCGCGGCCGATCGCTCATGCCGATGGCGGGAGGGACGCGATGACCATCCGGCCGACGCGTGCGCACGTGTACGACCGCACGCACGCACCGACGCGCACGCTAAAGCGTGCGCTCTACGGGTACTAGCGGCATGTACTCGTAGCGCGCAGGCTTCAGCCTGCGCGAACGGGCGAACGCGGTCGGAGGCACGCGACGATGTCGACACGATTCATCACAGCGTTGGCGGTAATCGCCCTGACACTGCCAGTCGCGGTCTCGGCGCAGCAGCGCCCGAACTTCACCGGCACGTGGAAGTACGTGTCGAGCATGCCGGCCAACTATCCCGGTTCGAACGGATGGGGCGTCCCGTCACCCACGGTAGTGCTCACGCAAACCGGAAACGAGCTCACCATCGAGAGCGGCCAGTTCGGTGCGACGCCAATGAAAGTCGTGTACAAGCTCGATGGCACAGACACGGTGTGGGACGGGACATCGAGCAGTCAGTCGGGATCAACCGCTGTCGTGAAATGGCGCACGAAGGCAAGCTGGGACGGAAACCGGCTCGTGCTCTACACGTGGAATACTGCCCTCAACCAGATGCGCGACATCATGAGCCTCAGCGGAGGGCAGCTGACGATCGTCCGCGCCACCGAACAGCCGGGGCCGTCAACCAACGCGACGTTGACCTATACGAAAGGATCCTGACGGGCGTCGTTCACACTTCTCGGTTCTTGCTTCTCAGTTCGTGTTCAGGTTCGGGGCGAACCCCAACCCGAACGTGAACGCATGAACGCGAAACCGAACGTGAACACGAACAGAGCACGAAGCACGCAGAAGGGTGAACGACGATGTCTCGTGCTTACGTCGCCCTCTTCTTCGCCGGCACCGGTATGCCAGCGATCTTCAGATTGACGGAGAAGAGCGTGCTCCTGGTGGTGAAGTAGAGCGTCTTCCAATCGTCGCCGCCGAACGCGATATTCGTCGTCGCCGGTTGCCCGTGGACGATCCGCCCCAATTTCCGGCCTTTGTTGTCCATGATGTAGAGGCCGCCTGCGCCGCCGCTGTAGACATTGCCGGCGGTGTCGACCTTGATCCCGTCTGGTACTCCCGGCTCCGCGCCGTTGAGATCCACGAACACGCGGCTCGTTTCCATGGCAGCCATGCCGTTGGGCAGAAGATCGTACGCCCGCACGTGACGGCGGCGTGAATCGGCAATGTAGAGGATGCTTTCATCCGGCGACAACGCAAGGCCGTTGGGTCTGACCATGTCGTCGACAACGAGCGACATCGAGCCCAGGTCGCCCGACACGCGATAAACGCCCGAGAGCGTCACGTCCCATTGTTCAGGCGCGGCATTGCCGCCCGGATCCGTAAAGTAAATGGTGCCGTCGGATTTGACGATGACGTCGTTCGGCCGCAGCAAGCGCTTTCCCTGGAAGCTGTTGGCAACCACCGTGACGCTGCCATCGGGTTCGTAGCGCGTGACGCGTCGGGTCAGATGCTCGGCCGAGATGATGCGGCCCTGCAGATCGCGCGTCATGCCATTGGCTTCATTGGTCCTTTCCATGGCGACGGTGGCGCCGCTCCCGGGCGTGTATTTCATGCGCCGCGCGGTCTGGATGTCGTTGAAGAGCAGATAGCGGCCGTCGGATACCCACAACGGGCCTTCGGCGGGACCAATATCACCGCCAAAGCCGGTAGCGAGTTGCCGTATCGGCTCGCTGGTGTTGATGATGTTCGCGAGCTCGGGCGCCGTTGACTCGATCCTGCCGGCCGCCTGGGCGAAGGCGCGCGTCGCGCCCCCGGTCATGGCAAGACCAGCTGCGCCCATCAATCTCATCATGTCTCGACGCGAAAGACCGTTCGACGCACGCATGGAGCCTCCCTCGCAAACGCTTGCGTTCCGCTACACAGAAACGCATAAGAGACACTGTTTAGTTGCCCGCAGTACGCCCCGCCTCCACAGCCACGCGCGCCGGGGCGCCAGCACTGTAGAGCAGACCGGTGTACTGCATCTCTTCCCATGTCTGGTCACCCCACGATACATCGACGTTCGGATCCGGATTGGAACGGTTGCGGGCTGAGTTGTCGTACCACGCGCTCGATACGATCCGCGAGCCTTTCGGGACCCGCAGCGGTTCGCGAAACATGTAGTACGTCTGCCAGTTGAAGTCGTACCTCGGGACCGACAAAATCATCCGTTCGGTGCCATCCGGCAACACCAACCGATACTCCCACTTCGTCCCGCGCAGATGCGTATGAGGAAACAAGCCCCATAACGTGGCGTCCTGCCGAAAGGCGACATCTGCATCCACGCGCACGTCAGTTGCACGGGCAGGCAATCTGAGCTTCGCGTTGAAGAAGTGGTTGGCCAGGACTTCGGCCGGCGCCGGGTCCTTCGAAAGGATCATCCCCACCTTCGTACGATCCGTTCCCGCCGTACCGTTGGTGGAGTAATGCATCTGCAGCTCGAGTACGCCGCCCGCTTCGAGACGCAGCGCTGTACCCAGGGGGAACACCTGCGGCAGCGTGCCGGGCGCGTAAGTGGCAATCAGCCTGGCCGGAGTCGGATCGGTTCGGCGCGGTCGGAGTCCTGACGCAGAGGGAACGGGCGGTCGCTGACGCTCGGTATCAAACAACAGCACCGGTACTCGCTGTGCATCGGGCTTCGCTCTGTAGTACGCGAGCACGTGATGCACGAGTTTGCGATTGCCCGGCCGGATCTCGAGTGCCTGGACGTACGTCGGCTTCGCGAAATTGGTCGGGATGTACATCCGATCTGGTACTCCACGACCCCTTTCGCCGGAACGGCGTAGTCCTCAGTCATCTCGAAAACGATGTCGGGCTCGCCGATCTGCCAGCCGTCGATGTACTTCGGCGGTGACGGCACATCGGCGGGATTGCCTTCAGGCGCGCCGGCAGATACCCACGCGGCGATCGTGTTCTTGTCCGCTTCGCTGAGGCGTCGATCGTTGGCGAACTCGCCGTGTGCCGGATCGGCATGCCAGGGCGGCATCACGCCCGTCAGCACTGCGGCGTGAATCGCCTTCGCCCACGGGCGAGCATCTTTGTAGGTCAGGAGCGACATTGGCGCCACTTCGCCCGGTCGATGACAGTGGGTGCAATTCTTGAAGAGGATCGGCGCCACATCCCTGCTGAACGTCAGGGTGCTTGCTGGCTGCGGCTGCTCCTGTGGTGACGCAGCCTTCAGACCGACGACCGCGCCCAAACATATCGCGGCCATTCCGGCGACGATCGCGGTGCTTCGCATGCGGTCACCCCGAGCGTCAGTTGAGGGGGTGGCGCGGCGTAAAGCCGCGCCCTACGTGAGCTCGGACGCTTCCAACGTGCATATTTCTACGATGAGACGGGCTTCAGCCCGAGCAGCTTGATCAGATTGCCGCCGAGGATGGCCTCCTTCTGCTGGTCGTTCAGCACCTTCGCGTTGAGGATGAAGTCGATGCCGACAGGCCAGTCGAACGGAAAGTCTGTGCCGTAGAACATGTGATCGGCGCCGACCTCGGCAACCAGGTTCCGCAAGCCTTCCTCGCGAAAGATCATCGTGTCGATGTAGAGGTTCCTCCTGAAGTATTCGCTCGGCTTCAGCTTGGTGCAGTCGCCCTGTCCGCCGCCGCGGCCGCATCGCGCGTCCGATCGACCAAGGTAGGACGGCAGGTATCCGCCGGCATGAGCGGCGCAGATCTTCAATCCGGGAAAACGATCGAGGGTTCCCTCAAAAATCAGATGCGACAGAAAGACGGTGGTCTCCAGCGGATTGCCGATCGTGTTGCCGAGCGCGCCCTTGCCGCCGAGCCGCGGGTTCGAGGTCGTGCCAGGCGCCTGCTGCGGGTGCATGAACAACATGACGCCGAGCTGCTCAGCCTTGGCCCAGAACGGATCGAACTTCCGGTCCGACAGCTCCTGTCCTTCGACGCTGCCGCCGATCGGAGCACCGCGGAAGTTCAGCTTCTTGACGCCGTATTCCAGCTGCTCGGCGGCGAGGTCCGGGAACTGCAACGCACATGTCGCCATGCCCGACGAATCGATCCGGATAGCGTTTGACCCACTCCGCCGTCTTCTCGTTCTGGAGATCGCAGACGCGGCGAGCAAGATCGCGGTCGGCCGCGTACCACCACGGGTTCATGTTGAGCACCGAGATGTCGATGCCCTCCTTGTCCATGTACTGGAGCCAGCCTGGTCCGAGGTACCGGTCCTTGTTGCCGGCCTGACCCTTGAACTCCATCTCGAGCGGCGTGCCGCGCACGATGTCGATCGTTTCGGGGACGAAATGATGGGCGTGAATGTCGATGACGGTGATGCGACGGCCACCGATCATTGCCCGACGGCGCGTCGCGCCAGGCGTCTGAGCAGCGCCGAGCGCCATGCCGGCGAAGCTGCCGCCTGCGACGAACGCACCCGCCGTGGCGCCGGCGACGTTCCTGAGAAACTGTCTACGATTCGGCATCGCGTTCTCCTTGGAATTGCCGGGTCCGCGGCGGGCCGTCGTGTGCGCCGCGGAACCCGGCTTACTACGCGAACGATCGCGCACGCTAAAGCGTGCGCTCTACGAGGACTGGCCAGCTCAGAACGTCAGCTGCGCGCTGAACTTGATCAGGCGCCCGCCCATGATCTGGATCGCGTTCCGCCACTGGTTATTCGTGACGCTGTACGTCGCTTGCTCGTTGTGGACGGTGCTCGCATTGAGCACGTTGTAGACGTCGAAATTCCCCTGCAGCCTGCGGCTCCCCGATCGGGAAGTTCCGGGTGAAACGGAGATCCACCTGCTGGATCCGGTCACCGTAGAGCGAGAAGGGCGGGATCAGGTCGATCGCCGGGAAATTCTGATTACACGTGGCAGCGGTCTGGCTGGGGCACGCCGCGAGGTGCCGGCCCAGCGACGGCCTGATTTCAGCATTGGTGGCGACGTAGGTGGCCCTGATCGGGACCCCGGGAATGTTCTGATAGATCGCGCTGGCCTGGAAGTCCCAGGGCAGCGGGTAGACGACCGAGAACTTCGACCTGCGTCGAGGAGGACCACGGCCGGCTGACGTGACAGAAGCCCGGCCGCGTATCCACCACCGGTAGCGCCAACGCTGCGCCCGCAGGCGTCCCGGCAGTGCCCGGTCGACGGCGAATCAATCACCAGGCAGTTGTCGGTCACCGTGCGCCCGGTGGCCAGGCCTCCCTGGACCTGTCCGCCCTGCCCGAACCGCGCGCCGATGGTGACATCGACGCCGTCGAAGACCTCGCTCATCTTCCCGTAGTGCGACGCCTGCGTCCGCAGGTTGTTGACCTGGCCGAACTTCGCCGGGTTGACGTCGTAGAGTCCCGCAGAACTGCTTGCCGCTCACGCTGCTGGGCAGCCGGCTGTCCACCGGCGCGGTGATGCAGAACGGATCGTAATCCGCCGGCGTCACGAGCGTGATTGTCCAGCGCCTGGAAACCGCCGTACCACGTGCGGAAATAGGCGACGGTGAGGCCCATGTTCGGCCGCAACTGGTGCTGGACCGAGACATTGCCCTGCCAGTTGTAGTTCTCCAGGTTGAAGCCTCCGCGCGCGTCGTCTGCAAAGCGCGTGATTGCCTTCCCTGACCTGACCGAACGTGTGGTCATTCCACGCTCCGCACTCGCCGTTGGCCACGGCGGTTTCTGAGATCGCAGTCGGGGACGAAATTCCCGTTCGGCAGTCGTTCCAGCTCATCGTCGTGCTCGTGGGCTGATTCGACACGGGGAGGTTCACGCCGACGCCCGTGTTGCGGGCTGGATACCGGCCCAGCGCCACCTTGAGCGCCGTCCTGCCGGTGCCAAACAGGTCGTAGGCGGCGCCCACCCGCGGGCTGAGATTTTCCCAGCGGGGCGAGTGCTTGACTTCCGGGAAATCGCGCGCAGGCACGTACGGGCCCGCCGGCAGGTGGGATTCCGGGATCAACACATCGTACACGGCGTACCGCACGCCCAGGTTCAGCGTCAGCCTCCGCATGGTCCACTGATCCTGCGCGTAGAACGCATTCTCCGTTCCCGTCTGATACGGCCCGTATGGCCCCGTGTAGATCGAGACCGACACCGGCAGCTGGTTGTCGGAACGTGTACGAGATGGCCTGATTGACGAGGAAGGGGTCGTCGTAGCTCTTACGGCCCTGGCTGAACTGGTTCAGGTCGACACCGGCCTTGAAGTTATGTGTCCCGGTGATGTAGGACACCGCGAACCGTTCGTGCTTACGGTCGTCGTTCAGTACCTGGTAGAGCGTGCTCCGCGAGCCGTACCTGAGGTTCAGCCCCGTGTCCGTGACCGAGATGGCGTCGTACCCCACACCCGGTACCCGTGTCTGGTCGCGGTGATAGACGCTCACCGACAAATCCGCCTCGATCAGGAGCCGATTGGTGACCGGATAGGTGTAGTGGGCAGTCGTCAAGGACTGCGGCTTCTGCCCCGGCCCGTGGCCGTCGTAATGGTGCTCGGCGACAGCTTCGGGCGCGAAGATGGGACTCACCTGCTCCAGCAGGGCAAACGTACATTGACAGGACGGATGATGCGTGTAATTGCCCACAATCTTGTGCTTCGCCGCGGCCTGCCACGTGAAGCGAACCGAGGCGTCCTTGGAGAAATCGTGGTTGTAGGCCGGCCGGCTCAAATCCGGCTCGTAGAACACGGTGCCCTGTCGCTTGTTGTAGTAGTTGCCGGCCTGATAACTGGACCTGTCCTCCCACCGGGCGGCGCTGAAGAACCACAGCTTGTCCCGCATGATCGGGCCGCCGACTCCTCCCCCGACGTCGTAGTACCTTCTGACTGACCCCGCCGTCGTCAGGCCACGGGCGCGCAGGTCGTCGTTCATGATTGTCGAACGTCAGTTTCGGGCCGGTGATCTCGGTACTCACAGTTCCCGAGAACATGTTGCCGCCATCCTTCGGGATGATGTTGATCTGGACGCCGCCGGTCGTCGCTTCAGCGGAGCCGGCGGCCGTCTCGACGACGACTTCCTCGAAGGTGTGGGCGTTGTATTGGAACCCCCCGCCACTGAACACCCTCGAATCCATGCCGCCGAAGTTGTAGGTCATGTCGTCGGCGCGCTGGCCGTGGACCCCGAAAAATGCGCGGTCGCTCCCAACACCGCCGACATCGTGGAGGGTCGAGGCGTTGGCTCCGCCGTCGGCCCCCACGATGAGCGTGATGAACTGCGCGGGACGTCTGCTGGTCGGGATCGCATCGAGCATGTCGCGCGAGAGCGTGGTCTGCTGCTCGACGTTCTGAGATGTCCACCACCGGAGCCTCCCCGGTGACCGTGATCGTCTCCTCGAGCGCTCCCACTTTCATCTCGGCATTCACGGTCGCCGTGAACCCCGTCGTCAACTCGATCCCGTCGCGCCTGAACGTGCTGAAGCCGGGCAACGTGAAGGTGACGGTGTACGCGCCAGGCCGCAGATCGACGATGCGGTAGAGGCCCTGGCCGTCCGTGACGACGGATGCGGACCTTTTCGATCAGGGCAGGGCTGGCGGCTTCGACCGTGACGCCGGGCAGCACGGCGCCCGACGCGTCTCTGACTACGCCGGCGATGTTGCCGGTCTCCGACTGCGCCCATGCGACAGCCGGCAGGAACACCACGCAGAACACCACGACGACGCGACGCGCGAGGGACCGGAAAGTCATCACTTGTCCTCCTTCGGCGCTTGCGAAACCGCGTCTCACGCCCACGTACGGAGATGGGTTAGGAAGCCATCGACACCGCGATCATTAAGAGGTTCCCCTCCGAGAATGAATAAATGAACGATTCACTGCCGGGATCGGGGATCAGGGATCCGGGATCCGGTTTGCCGGAACCCAACCCCCGATCCCCGATCCCCGATCCCCGATCCCCGATCCCGGATCCCCGATTTAGTTCGTGCCCACCGTATAACGCAGCTCCTGCCCGGCCACCTTGGCCGGGTCGGCGTTCGGCTTCGGCCGGAACTTCTGCACGCGTCCGTTGAACACTTCGGCGACGTACAGGTTGCCGTCCTGGTCGGTCGTCATCTGGTGCGGGCCGTTGAACTGACCGGGCTGACCGACCGCGCCCGCCCCAGCCGTACAGGTAATGGCCGTCGAGGTCGTACTTGAGGATCTCGATTCGTTCCGCCGTCGGCTACCCAGAGGTACCTGATCGGTCGAGATGTAGTGGTAGTACGGGCGACGAGTTCGACGCCCGGTCGTAGAACATGTCGAGGAACTTGCCGTTCACGTCGAAGATCTGGAACCGCCGGTGCCCGCGATCCACGACGAACAGCCGCGATCCTTGCTGATGGCGATGCTGTGGACGGTGTTCCACTCGTTCGGGCCCGGATTGTTCGGATGTCCTTCGGCGCCGAACCCCAGTCCATGAGGAACTTGCCGTCCTTGTCGAACTTCGCCACGCGCGTGCCGCCGTATCCGTCGCTGATGAAGAACGTCCCGTCGGGCAGCCAGTCGATGTCGGTCGGCCGATCGAAGAGCAGGCCGGCATCGCGCCCGCGCTTGCCCATCGTTCCGAGCGTCAGCACGAGCTTGCCGTCATTGGTGAACTTCCAGATGACGTGCTGCTGGTCGTCGATGATCCAGACGTGCTTCTCGGCGTCGTACGGGTTCATCTTGATCTTGTGCGGACCGCGACCGCACCGGTCCTGCGCGAACATCTTTTCGAGGTGCGGCCAGTCCCCGACTGAGCTTGCCGTCGCGATCGACGATGAACACGGAGTGGTGCCACCGCCGCTCCCATCCGCGCTTTGCCGACCGGTTCACACGTCGCGCTGAGGCCGTCGGCATTGCCTGTGGCGTTGCCGCGCGGGGGATTGAGCAGGCCGTACGGCGTCCATGGCTTCGCCTCTGGCGGGCAACGGCAGCTCGCCGCGCTGCGCCATCCAGATGCGATCCGGGCGTCTCGGCGAACATCGCGCCGACCGATCCCCACGTCCATCCGTCATGCTTCACGCCGTCGGGACCATCCGGCAGCGGCTGCGGCCAGTTCGCCACCGGCTCGTAGGGGCCGAACTCGTCCTGTCCGCCCGACTCCGCGGCGCGGCGCTGCCGTCGCCGCTGAGCGGTCTCCGGAGCGCTCGCCGGCGCGCTGCAGCCGGCAAAGCGCCACCAACACCGCAACGATCGACCGTCAAGAGCACCTATGTGTGACGACCACTGTTCGTGCGCATCGTCAGAGCCTCCTGGCTGCGTTGTGTCTGGCTCGCTCGCTACTTCTGCTGCGACTCTGCCCTCGGGCGCGCCGGGGTCGTTCTGCGAGCCGAGGAACAGCTTCCGTCCCTTCCGGGAGCGTGACATCCCGTCCGTTGGCCCGCCGCGAACCGTCGCGCGCCTGATAGCCGTCGACGACGACCTGCATGCCGACTCGGACCGTGTTCTTGTTGATGCCGCGCCTGAACAGGCTGTTCGGCGATCCGGCCTCGATCATCCAGTTCTCCATCGTGCCGTCCGGTTTCTTCACCTCCACGTGCATCCACGCGTGCGGGTTGATCCATTCCATCTTCGTGACGGTGGCGGTGAACTTGACCGGCTTTTTCGCGTCGAATTCGGAAGCGAACGCGTGATGCGCCCGGGCCGGCGCCGCCGCGCACGAGCGCGATTCCCGCGACCACCAGGACGAGTCTGAATCGCATCGAGTTCTTCTCCCCGGTCCGGCTGAAGCCGGACACTACGCTTACGTCCAGGTCCGGCTAAAGCCGGACACTACTTACGACACTCAGTCTTGCTGCCCACCGAGCGCATCGGGCGCATTCGGATCGAAACGCTCGCCCCGCTTCTCACGTTCGCGGGCCCCGTGGAGCCAGTGATACATGTCGTAGTTCGTCTCCTGGCACTGGTACTCGTAGATCTGCTCGGTCGTCTTGTTCCACGGCACCGAGATCGTGAACGGCCGCGTCCAGGTCTCCGGATCGGACATCGTCACCTCGTAATCGATCGGTCTCCGGGCCCGTCGCGGGTGAACCGTTCGACGATCGTGAACGTCTTCGGATTGGCGTTGCCGTAGACCACGCCGGTGCGGCCGACCATGCGTGCGTTGCGAGCCGACGAAATTCCTCGTCTCGACGACCAGCGTGTTGCCTTCCCAGCGGCCGCGCGGATCGCCGAGCCAGGTCTCGACGGTGTCCGGCAGCGGCGGCCGGCCGTCGACCGGAATGACCCGCGCGAAGTGGATCATCTCGGCGTAGATGACGACGTAGCCGGGCGCCTGGAGGATCTGCGCCATGTTGTTGTAGATGGCCGGCAGATACGGGTGTCCGCCACCCTCGTTGCGACGTCGGATGATGCAGCGGTTGCCGACGTCCATGTCGAGGTAGCTCTCCTGGAAGCCGGTGTTGAAGCGGCGCGTCGACAAGTCCTGCGCCGATCCGCTGCCTGCTCTTCCTCCGGCGTCAGCTTACGCTCGACTCGCGGCGGGAGTCTGCCGTCGGGCGGATCGACGATGAGCGACGTGCGCTTGTCGGCTGTCAGCCGCATCCGAGTCGGGTCCATCCAGGCGTCGTTGTACGAGCGCGACACGTCCGCCTGCGCACCGCCGTCGCGTCGATCGCGATCGAGCCTGTGGGCAATGTCCGACTCGAGGGCTGCTTGGCTTCCTCGTCCGACATCACTTCCTTGTCGCCCACCTGCGTCGGGTCGCTGCAGCGGAGTGCTCGTCCCGTAGTTGTAGATGCCCTGGAGATCCGGATCGCCCCACGGCGTCTTCGGCGGCGTCCAGTCCTCGGCATCTCGCGGTGCCCGCCGGTGAAGCGTGGTCGGGCAGCCATGTCAAGCTGGCCCCGTGCGGCAAGAATCGAGACGCCCACGACCACGATCGCGACAACACCCAACGAAATTCGGAGTCTACGACTCATCACTACCACCTCCGCTAACTGGTGGGCTTCTTCGTGAAGCGCCCGTACACGAGCTCTTCGACAAAGGGCTGACACTTGAATTCCATCAGCTGAACGTCGCGCTCCATCCGGCGATAGAGCGGGAAGCTGATTTTCCAGGGACGCGAGAACACTTTCGCGTCCTCGATCGTCGCCTCGTACGCAAGGTGATACGGGCTGACAGCCGTCAGCCGTTCGACGACGTGAGCAGCGTCGCTGTAGAAAGTTGCCGGCACGGTCGAGCCAGTTCTTGTCGCTCAACCCGGTCACGTCGATAACGAGCGTGTCGCCCTCCCATCGCCGCGCGATTCCATCCCATGAAGAATGTGTTGTCGACCGGCGTTTCCTCCTGCCAGTTCATGCGGACGAGTGCGCGCGTTGCCGTTGAACTCGTGGGTCATCAGCACGGCGTCTCGGGTGTCTGGACGATCTGAAACGGATACGGCATGTACATCGATCCGAGGCACGCCCGGCATCCAGCATTTCATCTCCGGATCGCCAAGCGATGGCTCGACGCCGTCTCCGGGGACCGACGCTGTCGCGCGGCTCGCGAAATTCGCTTTCTTGCTCGCGAGGGCCTCGGGCCGGTACGGGATCACTCCGCCCTCGACGATGCTTTGCCCTCCCGGCTCAGCACCCCACGCGCCGAGCAGATGCGGATACGCGCCTGCACCGGCGCCATGCGCCTCGAGATCCCAGTTGGCTGTTGTCAGGCTTTGCCAGATCCCGTTTAGATCCGGCTTTCCGTCTCCGGTGCGTGACGGTGTGTACGACGCAAATTGTCCGGAGGTCGCGACCTGAGCAGCCGCAGGACCCTGGAGCCGCATGGCGAGCCAGACGCCGCCTAGAGCAACGGCGACCACCGTCGCCACGATTACTGCGTTCGAGCGGTTTCGCATCTAACGCTCCCGGTGGCTCCGGCGGACCCGCTCCGAGCCGTCGATCTACTTGCGTGCCCGCTGCCTTCGCGTAGAAGTTCAGCAGGCGAACCTCGATCATCGATCCCTTCAGCGCTGCCGCGAACTCCTCCGGCTTCTGTCCCATGTAGTGATACGGGATCGCGACCTTCGGCCTGAATCCCTTCGCACACTCTGCTGCCTCGGCGGGCGTCATCGTGTACGGCAGATTCATCGGAAGGAGCGCCACATCCACGTCCTTCACCCACTGCGCAATGGCGGGCACGCACTCGGTATCGCCTGCCACATACACCGAGCCCGCCTTCTTTTCGCGAACGACAGCAAGCTTGTCCGTGAACGCCAGATAGTAACCCTGACCGCGGTCTCTGGTGTGATACAGCTCACCGGGCTTGGGACCGCGTGTGAGGTTGTAAGCAGGTACGGAGATCACGGTGATGCCTGCGAGCGCCTGTCTCGTTGGTCCGCATCGTGCGGTTCGGCATCACCGTGACGTCCGGGATCTGCTTCGTCTCGGCGACTGAGGGAGGCACCACGACCGGTGCGCCAGGCTTGCGCAGCTTCGCCACAGCGCCCGCGTCGAGATGATCCTGATGGATGTCGGTGACGAGAATAAGGTCGGCCCGCTTGGCGCGTGACAGATCGGCCATCCCAGCCACCGGATCGACGATCACGACCTTGTTACCCTGCTCGACCTGCACGCTACCGTGGCCGAGCGCGGTAACCACGATCGGGCCGCCGCCCGCCTGAACACTCGTCATCGTAGGCATCTGGGCCTGCACGATCGACATCGTCAGCACCGTCAACAACGCCACGCTCCATCGGAGTCTCATGTTCCTTCCTCCTCGCCGTGCACCCGTGTGTCCGCCGTGTATTCTCCTGGCCTGTCGCCGACGGTCCGGAAGCCTGAAGGCTTCCGGCTACCAGCTACCGGCTCTCCCGTTACCGGCTCGAAACGGTCGCTTCCGCAACGACAGGGTTATTCAGCGCGCCGATACCTTCGATGTCGCACTTCGCCGTGTCGCCGGCTCGCATCCAGCGAGGCTCGGCGCGCTCGATGTTCGTCCCGGCCGGACTGCCGCCGGCGATGACGTCGCCGGGGTTCAGCGTGACGATGTTCGATGCGTACGACAGCAGCTCGTAGATGTTGTGGCTCATCCGATCGGTGTTCGAATCCTGCATCACCATCCCGTTGAGCGACATCGTATGGCGCGTCTTCATCGGAGCGCTCAGGAACTCCTTCGGCACGATGAACGGTCCCAGCGGCCCGAACGTGTCGTGGTTCTTTCCAATGAGCCAATCCGACCCGCCCATCTTCCTGTCGCCGCGTCCGCCGCGATCGGACACGTCATGATGCGCGGTGTAGCCGAAGATGTAATCGGCAGCGCGAGCCGTTGGAACGTACTTCGCCGGCCGGCCAATCACGACTGCGAACTCGCATTCGAAGTCGATATTGGTGCGCCCGCGCGGCATGACGATCGGATCGTTGGCGCCGATGATGACGGTTGGCAGTTTCTGGAAGAGGTACGGATTCTCACGCGTGTCGTTCGCGGCACGCTCCCAGATTCCTGGCGCGGTCTGCGCCGGTGCGGGTGCGCCTCGACCGGGTGCCGCCGCCGGTGCGGCCGCCGGCGCCGCTCCGCGCGCGCCGCCGCCGCGCGCCTGGTTCGCCGCGATGCCCTGCTCATGCTCGACGTAATTGCCGCCCGCGTTCAGCTGGACTGATGGGCGCACTGGCGGCAGCACCTTCACGGCGCTGACCGGCACGACGTACGCGGGCGCCGTTGCTGCGCTCGAGACGGTCTTGGCGATTGCCGCGAGCCGTGGCTTCCACTCGGCGTCGTACCGCGCAATCAGCTGCTTCATGTCGGACGGCACCGTGAGCCGCGGCGCCGAGCCATTCGCCGCTTCGAACGCCGCGTTCGCGCGCGCGATATCGACGACCTGCGTGTCGCGCAGCACGAGACCGAGAAATGTTCGACCGTTCTGCTCGAGAGTGCCGAGCTTGAATGGGACCGCAGCGGGACCGCCCTGCGCGGCGACCCGAATGACAGCGGCAAATACGACAAAAATTGCGAGAAGAACAACAATCCGCCTCGGTGTCATGTCCACCTCCATGGCTGCCAGAGTGGCGAGTGAGCGTCAGCGGGCCGCATTCTACACCCGACGCGTGCGCCTTGCTGCCGTTTGCTGACGGCGTTAGAATCCCCCACCTTCATCCGCCCGGGAAATACGTTCATATCGTCGGCTCTCTCGGACTCTTAACAAGGGAGGTCGTAAATGAGATCGGCGTCGATTCGGGGGCTCCTGACCTTTATGGTGATGCTGTTCGTGTCCGTGGCCGTCTCCGCTCAGGAAGCGACCTTTACGGGCACCGTCACCGACTCGACCGGCGGAGTGCTGCCGGGCGTGACGATTACCGCGGTGCACGCCGCAAGCGGCAACACCTTTACTACCGTCACCGACGAGCGCGGCGAGTTCCGACTGCCGGTGCGTGTCGGCAGCTACGCGCTCACGGTCGAGCTGAGCGGCTTCAGCACCGTGAACCGGAGCATCCAGATCCTCATCGGTCAGACCGCGGAAGTCGACGTGCAGATGACGCCATCCTCGGTGCAGGAGACCGTGACGGTCACGGGCGAAGCTCCGCTGGTCGACACGACAACGTTCGACCGTGGGCGCCAACATCGACCCGCGCCAGATGCAGGAGCTGCCCGATCAACGGCCGGAACTGGATGGACCTGACGCTGCTGGCGCCGGGGGCCCGCCGGAACGAAGGCGGCGGGATGGCGCAGTTCCGCCAGGGCTACTCGCAGACGAACGTCGACGGCCAGCAGCTGACGATCAACTACCACTCGCAGACCGACACCGAGCAGACCGGGTTCAGCCGCGATGCCATTGCGGAATTCGAGGTGGTCGCCAACCGGTTCGACGCGACGCAGGGGCGCTCGCCAGGGCATGATCGTCAATGCCGTCACCAAGTCGGGAACGAACAGCTTCGCGGGAACGTTCGGCGGCTACTTTCAGCGACGACAAGTTCAACGCAAAGGACTTCATCACCAACGCGTGCTGCCCTACTCGAACCAGCAGGTGAGCACGACGTTCGGCGGGCCGATCCGACGAGATCGCGTCCACTTCTTCGGCGCCTACGAATACGAGCGCGAACCGAAGACCTACTACTACAGACGCCGTACCCAGCTTCAACGTGAACCAGGAGTTCCCGACGCCGGTCGCACAAACGCTCGGGCGGCTCGACTATCAGTTCACCCCCAGACGCGCCTCTCGACGCGCGTCTCGGACTTCAACAACATCTTCTATGCGGGCGGCGGCGCCACGACGCACCCGTCGGCCGGCGGCACGCGCGAACGGAGACGCCGCAGTACAACGCCTCGTTGACGCAGGTCCTCAGCAGCCGCGCCGTCAACGAAATCCGCGTCGGCGGCACCAACTACGAGCGGCAGGACAAGCCGACGGTGCGCTGGAAGGGCGGACGACTTCCCGTATCACCCCGGTTCTGGACTGGCGCGCCGCCAATCATCCTGTTGCGGGGTTTCACGATCGGCGCGAACGCGCTGAACATCTTCCAGGACACGCAGACGATTCGCGACGACTTCACCACCGTCGTACGACTGGGGTGGCCGGCACGACATGAAGCTGGGCGGCGAATACATCCGCTTCCACAACGAGTTCCGCTGGTGCACTGCGCTGCATGGGCGAGATCGACGCGCGCAACTGCGCCGTGCCCGCCAACCTGGAGGCGCTGTTCCCGGTCTGGAACGACTACTCCACCTGGAATCTGGCGCCCCTGTCGCCGATCACCTCACAGGTCTTCCACGGACTGTCGGATCCGAGAGACTACAAGCACTTCATCACACGGCATGTCTTTGGCGCTGGATGCAGGACGACTGGAGAATGGGCGACAGGCTCACGCTCAACCTCGGTCTGCGGTACGACTCGACTCCAACGCCCATTCCGAGAAGCTGGAGTTCAGGCCCTGGCTGCCGGGCGATCTGCCCCACGACACAAACAACGTGGCGCCGCGGCTCGGCATGAACCTGCGCCTCAGCGATCGCACGATCCTGCGTGGCGGGTACGGCCTGTTCTTCGCGTTTGCGCCGAACGACGGCGTGCAGCAGACGGAGTTCGATGCTAGCACCGTTCGAGATACCAGATCCGCCCGAATGGCCGGCCCAATTTCGTGCCCGAACTGGTTTGGGACCGGTCCGAGTGGCGAAGGTGAATTCGGCGGACCGAAGCCGAGCTGAGGCCCAGGCGCTGCAGCGGGCCTGCGACGTGAACAACGTGCCGGGCTGCGTGCGGCGGACGCTGAACCAGGAGATCAACTATCCCGGCCGCCGCACGCCGTACAGCCATCAGGCGTCGGCAGGTATCCAGCACCAGATCGGCGACACGATGTCGTTCGAGGCGAACTACGTGTTCACCGGCGGACGGCTCGAGGAGACCGTGCACAACGCCAATCTCAGCGTACAACCCGGCGACGGGCGCGAACTACACGTTCAACGACATCAGCCGCCGGCCGTTTCCCGACTGGGGCCTGGTGAACTTCGAGATACTGGAAGGGTATTCGAACTATCACGGCGCGCGATTTCACGTTCACCAAGCGCTACAGCAACCGGTGGCAGGCGACCGCGACCTATACCTTCGCGTCGTTCAAGGACGCTCTGGCCCCGTCGCGATCAGTGGTTCCTCGGGTCGGACGGCCTCGTCGCGCGACGGCCGGTCGGCTTCCCGCTGGTGCCCGACCTCGGCGGCGAATACGGCGCGGCCGGATCGTGGCTGGCCGGCGGCTTCGGTCAGTCGGGCGATCAGCGTCACCGGGCGGTCCTCAACGGCCTCTGGGACGTCGGCGGCGGCGTGCAACTGAGCGGGATCTACTTCTTCGGCTCCGGCGAGCGGTTTGTCACCATCACCGGCGTCGATCGTCGCGGTGAGGGCGGCGGCGGAATGGCGCCCAACCTGCGGTTGCGCGCCGATGGCAGCATCATGGCGCGCAACGATATCGTCGGCGAACCGATCCACCGCTTCGATATGCGGGTGCAGAAGCGGCTGCCGATCGCCGGCCGCTTCGCCATCGACGGAATGTTCGAAGTGTTCAACCTGTTCAACCACGCGAACTTCGGCTCGTATGCGATCAACGAGAGCAGCACCGAGTACGGCAAGCCGGCGTTCAACGGGAACGTGGCGTACCAGCCGCGGATGCTGCAGCTGGGATTCCGGGTGGCGTTCTAGATAGAACGGTGTAAGGCAAAAGGTCAAAGGTCAAAAGGCAACTTTTGACCTTTGACTTTTGAACCTTTGACTTTTGTGAGAGGTCTCCGATGCGCACCCGCCTTTTCGCACTCATCGGGGCAGCGGTGGTCATCACTGCCGTCGCCGTATCGGTCAATGTGAGGTCGGCCGAGACAAACGGCGCTCAGCGGACGGCGTGGGGCGAGCCCGACCTGCAAGGCATCTGGACCAACGAGTTCGACACCCCGCTCCAGCGAGCGGCCCGTTACGGCACACGCGAGTTCTTCACCGAAGAGGAACGCGCGGAGCTGGACAAGGAGCGCATCGCGCTCCTCGGACGCGACCGTCGAGTGGAACGCGGCACCGAGCTCGACGTCGCAGGCGCCTACAACTCGGTCTTCATGTCGATGAAGCGCACCGGGCGGCGCACGTCGCTCATCGTCGATCCATCGGACGGACGCGTCCCATCATTGACACCTGAAGCGACACAGCGAGCGGCCGCCGACCGGGCGTTCCGCGTCGCCCTGCTGCAGGCGACCGAGACGTGCAAGAACAAGTCAACGGCGTGCGCCGGAGGAAAGTACGATCCGACACCCTCGGTGCGCAGGGCCGAGGCCCTCGATCGGTACAACACCGGGCGAATGAACCGGCACAACGGCCCCGAGGACGGCAGCCTCGCCGACCGGTGCCTGTCGGGAAACATTCCCGAGTTCGGCACGGCATACGGCGGCAGCTTCCGGCGAATTGTCCAGACGCCGAACGGCGTCTCGATCTTCTACGACGTCGGTCAGGGTCAGGGATTCCAGCGCAACATCGTGATGAACGGCAGTCCGCATCTAACCGGCCGCGTTCGCCAGTGGCACGGCGACTCGCGCGGCCGATGGGAAGGCGACACGCTGGTCGTGGACGTCACGAACTTCAGCACTAAAACCGATTTCATGGGATCGCGCGAGAACCTGCACCTCGTCGAACGCTGGACTCGAACGGGCCCCGATACGCTCCAATACGCCGTGACGATCGAAGACCCGACCGTGTGGACGCGCCCATGGACGGTCATCGAAGAGTTCACGCGCCAGAACGACAAGGAAAACCGGATCTACTACGAACCGCGGTGCCACGAAGGCAATTACGGCTTCCCTTCGTTGCTGCTTGCGGCGAGGCTGGCCGACAAAGCGCACGCCGAAGGACGGGGACCGCATCCGGCGACTCACGACAACGCCACCGATTTCGTCGGAGTCGAAGAGAACCCGCTCGCGCGATGAGGAGACCCAAATACATGCGCATCCCGCTGAACGCCTCGATGATCGCGGTCGCCGCGGCGGCGGCCGTCGTGGGCGCTGCCATCTCGGCGTCCGTCACACAGAGCGCAGGCGCGCCGGCGCGACCGGGCGACATTGCGGGCCAGCCGAACTTCAGCGGTATATGGCAGGCCAACAACGAAGCACACTGGGACGTGCAGGCGCACGCCGCACGACCTGGCGCGGTCACGCAGCCCGGCGTCTATCCCTTCGACTACGCCCAGGTTGCCGCAGCGCCAGTTGTCGCGCTCGGGGCGGCGGCAGGTGTTCCTGCCTCACTCGGCGTCGTGCAGGGGGACGGTGAGATTCCGTACACGCCCGAAGCGATGGCGATCAGGAAGCAGAACGCCGAGCACTGGATCGATCGCGATCCGGAGCTCAAATGCTATCTGCCCGGCATCCCGCGCGCGATGTACATGCCCTACCCCTTCGAGATCACGCAGAGCACGAACAAGATCCACATGGCCTATGCGTTTGCGACGACGGCGCGCACGATCCATCTGGACGAGGTCGATCCGCCGCCTGCCGACACGTGGATGGGCCACTCGGTGGGCCGATGGGAAGGCAACACGCTCGTCGTGGACGTCGCGAACTTCAACGACAAGACATGGTTCGACAGGGCGGGCAACTTCCATAGCGATGCGCTGCATCTGGTCGAACGATTCACGCTGACGACTCCGGATGTCATCCAGTACGAGGTCACGATCGAGGATCCAAAGGTCTTCACGCGTCCGTGGCGAATTTCCATGCCGATTTATCGCCGCATGGAACCCAACATGCAGCTGCTGGAATACCGCTGCACGGAATTTGCGGAAGAATTTCTGTACGGTCACATCCGCAACGAGCCACTGGTAAAACGCTGGGAGGGTGAAACCATGATCGTGGATATCACCCGAAAGGTCCCTCCTGGCGACAAGTTTTATGAATGGTTCCGGAAGTAGAGTGCACGCTTCGGCGTGCGCGTGATCGAAAGGGCGCACGTAGCGCGCACGCTTCAGCGTGCGCGTAGTGAGGTATAGCCGATGCGCACGCGACTGGTTATCGTCATCGGGGTGGCGGTCGTTATCGCCGCCGTCACCTTGTTCGTCACCCTCGGACGCCCGAGTGCGACCGGCGCCTCGAACGGGCCGGGGCCGGCGCTTGAGACTTCCTGGGGCGAACCCGACCTGCAGGGCATCTGGAGCTACGACTTCGAGGTCCCGTTGCAGCGGCCGGCCCGCTTTGGCAACCGGGAATTCTTTACCGAAGAGGAGCAGGCGACGCTCGACAAGGAGCGGGAGCGCATCCTCAACCAGGACGATCGACGTTATGAGCGCGGCAGCGAACAGGACGTTGGCGGCGCCTACAACGCCGCCATCTTCACGACGCACAAACCGACCGGCAGGCGGACCTCGCTCATCGTGGATCCGCCCGACGGAAAGATTCCTCCCCTGACACCCGCCGCGCAGAAGAAGCGAGCAGAAATACGTGACTTCCAGCTCGCGCTCCTTCAGCCCACCGACGTGTGCAAGAACAACCTGCAGGGTTGTGCGGGAGGCAAGTTCGGACCCGTCTCGCCACGACGCGCAGAAATGCCTCCCCACTATCTGACCGTGGCAGGGGCCGGAGGACCGGGGGGTGGGGGCGGCGTCATCAATCGCTCCGACAATCCGGAGGACCGCAGCCTGGGTGAGCGCTGCATGGCCGCTATGCTGCCGGATTTCGGTGGCAACACCGGTTTCTATCTTCAAATCATCCAGTCGGCCGGCACCGTGTCGATTTTCTACGATACCGCGCAGGGTCAGGGATGGCAGCGCGTCATTCCCATCACCGACAAGCCACATCTGCCTTCGAACTGTACGTCAGTGGTGGGGCAATTCACGCGGCCGGTGGGAGGGCAAGACGCTGGTCGTCGACGTGACGAACTTCAGTCCGAAGACATACTTCCAGGGATCGTACGAAAGCCTCCACCTGGTCGAACGATGGACGCGCCTCGACGCGAATACCATCGAGTACGCCGTCACCATCGACGATCCCGCGACGTGGACGAGGCCGTGGACCGTGAAGCAGGAATACAACAAGCAGAACGACTTCGCGAACCGGCACTACAAGGAACCCCGGTGCCATGAAGGCAACTACGGCATGGCCGCGCTGCTGGTGGGAGCACGCGCCGAAGAGCGTGCGTTTGCGCAGGGGCGAGGCCCGAACCCCGCCACGATGTGCACGGCCGGATGCGGCGGATTCAACGCCGGATTCGGCGACACGGGTGAAGAGAGCAATCCGCTGACGAGATAGACACGGACGACGAACGCGAAATGCAGAATGATTCTCCAGAAGGAGCGATGTGATGCGGCGCTGGTCTACACGCTCAATGATTGTCGGGGCCGTCGCAGCGGCTGCAGTCGGCGCTCTCGTGTCGGTCTCGATGACGCGCGCCCCTGTTCAAACACCTGTTGCGCAGACGGCTCGCACGGCGGATGGCAGACCGGACTTCAGCGGAATATGGCAAGCGAACAACGAAGCCAACTGGGATCTGCAGGCGCACGAAGCACGTTCGGGGGCGGTGACACAGCCTGGCGTGTATGAGTATGCGTACGCCCGTGTGCCGGCCGCGCCAGTGCTCGCGCTCGGCGCAGCCGCCGGTGTGCCTGCATCGCTCGGCGTCGTGGAAGGAGACGGTGAGATTCCGTACACACCGGCAGCGGCCGCGATCAGGAAGGAGAACGGCGAGAACTGGATCGACCGCGACCCGGAACTGAAATGCTACCTCCCTGGCGTTCCACGGGCGATGTACATGCCGTACCCGTTTCAGATTGTGCAGGGCACGAACAAGATCAACCTGGCGTTCGCGTTCACGAGCACCGCGCGTACCATCCACTTCGATAAAGTCGAGGAGCCGCCTGACGATACGTACATGGGGCATTCGGTGGGCAGGTGGGAGGGAGACACACTCGTTGTAGACGTGACGCGCTTCAACGGCAAGAACTGGTTCGACAGGGCGGGCAACTTCCACAGTGACGCGCTGCACCTGGTGGAGCGTTTCACTCCGATTACCCGCGACGCGATCCGCTACGAAGTGACCATTGAGGATCCCAAAGTGTTCACGCGGCCCTGGAAGATCTCGATGCCTCTTTATCGACGGCTCGAGCCGACGATGGAGCTGCTCGAGTACCGCTGCATCGAATTCGTCGAGGAGTTCCTGTTCGGCAACCTTCGGAAGCAGCAGCTGGTCAAGCGGTGGGAGGGCGAAACGATGATCGTTGACATCACCCGCAAGGTTCCGCCGGGTGACAAGCTCTATGAATGGTACCGAAGATGACTGTAGCGCACGCTTCAGCCAACGCGGCACGATTGCGATCGGAGAAAGGTGTGAATCCAATGCGTACACAGCTAGCGGTCGTCGTCGGCCTGGGTCTGCTTCTGGTGGGCGGAGCCGAACGCCTTTCCGCGCATCATGCCTTTGCCGCGGAATTCGACTCCAACAAGCCTGTCAGCTTCAAGGCGGCCACGGTCACGAAGGTGGAATGGGTGAACCCTCACGTCTGGATCCACGTCGATGTTCGACGACCGGACGGGACGGTGGAACCATGGGCGATCGAAGGTGGCACACCAAACGTGCTCTTCCGCCGTGGGTTTACGAAGCAGTCGCTCACTGCGGGCACCGAGATCGCGATCGACGGCTATCGCGCAAAGGACGGGACACGGCGCGCGAATGGCCGCGACCTGACGTTCCCCGACGGACGTAAGCTGTTTCTGGGATCGTCCGGGACGGGCGCTCCGTACGAGCTTCGGCCGGGACAGAAATAGCGCGGCTCGCGCTCCTCGCAGATCGGCGCTTCGTCCTGCCGCACGGGATTTGGCTTCAGCCGTCGCACGTACGTGATCGACGTCCACGGCCCCGAGCGCCCGTATAATCCACCTTCGTAGGCAGTAAGCAGTAGGCACTGTCATGCCCACTACCGGCCGCCTACTGCCTACTGCCTACTGAAGCGGAGAACGCCATGAAACGACTCACACTCGTGTTGATGGTCCCCGTGCTGGTCGTCGCGTCGCTGGCGCTCGATGCGCAGCAGACCGCGCCGCCGGACACGATCCTGACGAACGGAAAGATCATCACCGTGGACGCGCAGTTCTCGATCGCCCAGGCGGTCGCGGTGCGCGGCGATCGCATCGTCGCCGTCGGATCGAATCAGGACATCACGCGAATGGCGGGTCCCAACACGCGTCGGATCGATCTGCGGGGACGTTCCGTCGTTCCCGGACTGATCGACAACCACGCCCACTTCCAGGAGGAGGGCGCGTACTGGAACCTGGAGCTGCGGTTCGACGGCGTGGACTCCCGCAAGCGCGCGCTCGAGCTCATTCGCGCCAAGGCAAAAGAGAAAGGGCCGGGCCAGTGGGTCTACAACCTGGGCGGCTGGTCGCCCGATCAGTTCGCTGACGACAAGAGACCGTTCACGCGCGAGGAGCTCGATCCGTACTCGCCCGACAACCCGGTATTCCTGCAGTTCAGCCGCGCGGAGACCTTCCTCAACAGCAAGGCTATCGAGGCAATCGGGCTCGAGAAGATGAATCAGCCCTGGATTCGACGCGATGCGAGCGGCCGGGCAACGGGTGTGATCGACGTCGCCGGCAACGGTGCTGTGAGAAATGCCGCCAAGTTCCTTGATGCACCCAACGGCGCGCGTGCGAATCTGCCCATGGAGATCATCCGCGCGAGCAGCCTGGCCATGCTTCGCGATCTGAACAGGGCCGGTCTCACGACTTCGGGCGGAGAGTGCCAGTGGGAAGACCTGTACCGGGAATTCCAGCGTGAAGGTCGGGCCAGCATGCGGTTCTTCTGCTTCCGTACTGCGCCCGGCGGACGGGGGGCCGGCGCAGTCGAGAAACAGCTCGCCGGAATTCCGACGCTTCGTTATCACGACGGCGACGAGTGGCAGGACTTCACCAACTGGGGCGAGAACTTCTCCGGCGGAGGCGGTGACAACCTGTACTCGGCCACGCAGCAGCCCGTGACGCAGGAATCATGGGATCAGTTCGGCAACTTCGCTCGCGTCGTGGCAAAGGCCGGCATCCAGGCGCTGCTCCACACGCAGACCGACGTCGCCATCGAAGGCAAGCTCCGGCAGATTGAAAAGCTGGACAAGGAAGGCGTATCGATCCGGCCACTTCGATGGGCGCTGATGCACATGGAAGGCGTCACGGTGGATCAGATCGAGCGCATGAAGAAGCTCAACATGTTCATCGCGGTTCATCCCCGCGAGATCGTGACGGGCGGATTACTCCGCCGCGTGTGGGGCGATCGGGCGCTGGCGATGCCGCCACTTCGGGAAATTCAGGACAGCGGCATCATGTGGGGCCTTGGCACGGATGCATTCGAAGTCAATCAGTTCCGTCCGTTCCAGACGTTGTACTGGGCGGTGACAGGCAAGATGGTCGGCGGCACCGGCGTCAACACTCACACCGTCAGCCGCGAAGCAGCGCTCATCGCGCACACGCGCAGCAACGCATATCTGTTTTTCCGTGAGAACGATCTGGGCTCCATTCAGCCTGGCAGGTTCGCCGATCTGGTGGCGACCGATCGCGACTATCTGACGGTCCCGGCCGATCAGATCAAGGACATCAAGCCCGTGCTGACGATGGTCGGCGGACGTGTCGTGTACGACGCCGCCACTGAATCACCGACCGCAACAAAGTAGGATGTGTAATTAGGGGCCGCCGTAGCTTCAGCGAAGGCGGAAGCCCCGCCCTTCGTGAGTTATGAAACCGGCTCCTAATCACGAATCACTCGTAGCCGGCGTTCTGCTGTCGGCTGCACTTCTATTAGCCTACGTCCCCGATCTCGGTCATGGATTCGTCAAAGACGACTTCGGGTGGATCCGCGGCGCGCGTATCGAGTCGGCCAGTGACGCGGCCGCGCTGCTGACACGCAACAACGGGTTCTACCGGCCGCTGGTGTCCGCGACATTCGCGCTCAACTACGCAGTGTCGGGCATGGCGCCCCTTGCCTACGGCGTGACCAATTTCGCTTTGCTCCTGGCCGGTGCCGCGCTGCTCTTCATGGTGGCTCGACGACTGAGCCTGCCCGCCGCGCCCAGTGCGCTGGCCTCCGCGCTGTGGGCGTTCAACTTCCATGGGATCAACATGGCGGTGCTGTGGGTCAGCGGAAGAACCGCGCTGCTCCTGTCGTGCGCGGCGCTGGCGTCCACGTTGGCAGTGATGAGCGGTCGAATGATGCTCGGGGGCGTGTTCTGTCTGCTGGCGATGCTCTCGAAGGAGGAAGCGGTCGTGCTGCCGTTCCTCCTCGCTTGCTGGCTCTACCCTGCCCGTCGCTTGTCCAGCATGTGGCCGCTCCTTGCGGCGCTCGCCATCTACCTCGTCCTCCGACTGCAGTCCGGCGCTTTCTGGCCGGCAACCGCTCCATCGTATTACCGGCTCACGATTCAACCGTCGATTCTCTTCAGCAACGCGCTCGAGTACCTTGACCGTGGAGCGACGTGGCCAGCGGCCGTCGCCCTGCTGGTCGCCATCGCCGCGCGCACGCGGCCAACCTTGGCACCGGGTGAACGTCGGATTCTGGCGCTCGGCGCCCTCTGGTTTGCATTCGGCTACGCGATTACGGTGTTCGTCCCGGTGCGGTCGAGCCTGTATGCGGTTTTCCCCAGCATCGGGGCGTGCATTGCCGCGGCGGCTGTCGTGGCCGCGCTCATTCGCCAACAGCCCGGCCGCGCACTTCGGACGCTGGCCGTCGCGTCGGTGATTCCCCTGCTGCTCGTTCCGGTGTACCGGGCGCGGAACGTGCGCCTGGTAGCGCCTGCAGATCTCTCAGCGACGGTATTGCGCGACGTTGAACGGGCGGCGACTCCGTTTCCCGCAGGCGTTCGCCTCGTCCTGATCGACGATCCCTCCACCCGGTTCACCCTGGACGCAGCCTTCGGCGGGCTGCTCCCCGATGCGCTGGCCTTGACGGTCGGAGATCAGTTCGAGGGCGAAATACTGGCAGCCGGCGACGTGCCGAACGCCCGGCGCGACGGGGCGCTCGTTTTGGGGCTTCACAACGGCAGGCTCGAATCCCCCCGCTGAACCGTCCGGAGCGTTGCTAGCCGTCTTGAACGGCCAGATTCCTTACAAATGAGTCAAGTTTGAACGCACCGTTCAAGACGGCTACGCCCGCGCGGAGCGCGGGCAATCAAACACTGCCTAGCGAGGCGGAGCCACATGCTCGGTGGTCTGAGGCGCAGCCTCGCTAGCCGTGAGCGCGACAAAGAACGACAAAGAAATACACGCATTTCGGCCGCGACGGGTGTAGGATCCGGCTCGGTCAGGAGGCAGATCATGACACTGATGACTAGGCGATCGGCGGGGACGCTCATCGCGGCAACCGTCGTCGTATTCGTGGTAACGATCGGTGTCCATCAGCAGCCCGTCGCAGCTCAGGGCGGCGCCGGGGCGAAGATGGAGGACCAGTTCCTGAACATCAAGTCACTCAGGGGCCACCCTGCGGATCAGTTGAACCCGACGATGGTGATGTTCGAAGCGGCCCTCGGGGTCGGCTGCCCGTACTGCCACGACAACGACGCGGCGAAGCGCGAGGCGGATACGAAGCCCCAGAAGGAGATCGCGCGGCGCATGATCGAGATGGTGAATGCGGTCAACAAGAACTCATTCGGGGGCGCCAATCGCGTCACCTGCTTCACTTGCCACAACGGGCGCCCGTCGCCCGTAGGCGCGCCGAACGTCGTCGGTGAACAGCTGCCGCCCGCCTTGGGAGAGGACTATTACGCAAATCTCCCAGCGGCGCCCGCAGTGCCGAGCGGCATCACCGCGACGCAGGTGCTGGACAAGTATCTCGCGGCGGCCGGCGGGACCGGCGCCATGCAAAAGACGCCGAGCCTCGTGGCCGCCGGAACCATGACGCAGCGCCGCATCGGTCGTCCCTTCCCGGCACTGCAGGTTGAGATCTCCTCGAAGGCTCCCGGGATGGAACTGATCGTGACCAAGACGGGACAGGCCGACAACCTGGTCGCGTACGGGCCGAGTGCCAGCTGGGCGAAGGCGGGCAACGGGGCGGTCCGGGATCTACGGAACGCCGAAGGCGACGCGACGAAGCTCGAAGATGTCTTCAACCTCCCCACGCAGCTCAAGCAACTGCTGATGGACGCAAAAATGGATCGGCCAGAGAACGTCCTCGGCCGTGAGCTCTACGTGGTGAGCGGGCGGACGCAGAATCTGACGCAGGTCAAGGCGTACTTCGACAAAGAGAGCGGCATGCTCCGGCGGCTGCGGTACTCGATCGACCACGCCGTTCGGGCCGTACCCGACGCAGATCGACTACACCGACTTCCGCGATGTCGGCGGCAGAAAAGTGCCCTTCAGTCTGGGTCATTCGCAAGTACGGAACCGGGAGTTCACCTGGGCGATGCAGAACGTCCGTGCGATGGCGGTGGAGGACGCGAAATTCGCGAAGCCTGCCCCGGCCACAGCCGCGCGGTAGTGCACGTTCTGATTTTCCTGTTCGCCGTCGCCATGGCCGCCGCATGCGGCCCGGCGCCGGCGAACGTCCCTGCCTCAGACACGGGGGGCGCGCGCGCTGACCGCGCGCCTCAACACACCAACCGCCTGATTTCCGAGAAGAGTCCCTACCTCCAGCAGCACGCGCATAATCCGGTCGATTGGTATCCGTGGGGGCCTGAGGCATTCGAGAAGGCGCGCCGGGAAGACAAGGCCATCTTCCTGTCGATTGGCTACTCCACCTGCCATTGGTGTCACGTGATGGAGGCCGAGTCGTTCTCCAATCCCGAGATTGCCGCTTTCATGAACGAGCACTTCGTGTCCATCAAAGTGGATCGCGAGGAGCGCCCGGACCTCGATCGGGTCTACATGAATTACGTGATTGGCGTGAGCGAGGGCGGCTGGCCCATGTCGCTCTTCCTGACGCCCAATCTCGAGCCGTTCTTTGGCGCCAATTACCTGCCGCCGGACGATCGCGCCGGCGACGTGGGCTTTCGGACCATCCTTCAGCGCGTCGCGGAGCTCTGGAAGACACGACGCAACGACGCACTGCGGGCGGCGGCCGACGGCACGCAGGCGCTGAAGGGGCGAAGTCAGGCCACGCGAGGCGCGACTGGATCGATCGACGCCGAATTGCTGGATCGGGCTTACCAGGACATCAGCGCCAGTTTCGACGAGACCGCCGGCGGCTTCGGCGGCGCGCCGAAGTTTCCGCGGCCAGTGGTCCTGAACTTTCTGATGCGCTATCAGGGCCGGACCGGCACAGCGCGCGCGCTCGACATGACGCTGCAGACGCTGCGCGGCATGGCGCGTGGCGGCCTGCGCGACCAGCTCGGTGGTGGCTTCCACCGGTACTCGACCGATCGGCTCTGGCGCGTGCCGCACTTCGAGAAGATGCTGTACGACCAGGCGCAGCTGGCTGCCGCGTACGTCGATGCATTCCAGGCAACGGGAGACGGGTATTTCCGCGACGTGGCGCGCGATACGCTCGATTACATCCTTCGCGACATGCGGGATGCGGGTGGTGGCTTCTTTTCCGCAGAAGACGCCGACAGCCGCATCGATGCGCGCACGGCGGCGACGGCTGAAGGCGCGTTCTACGTGTGGACATGGGAGGAGATTCGCCGCCTGCTCGGCAGCGATGCGGCCATGTTCGCCTATCACTACGGGATCGAACCGGATGGCAACGTGCCCGACGCTCAGGATTCGCAGCGGGAGCTGAAGGGCAAGAACGTTCTCAGTGAGCAGCATTCGGTAGCCGAAACTGCGGGGCGATTCAGCATGTCCGACCGGGACGTGCGCGCACGCATCAACGCAGCACGACGAAGACTGTCCGACGCGCGACTGTCGCGACCCCGGCCACCGCGGGATGACAAGGTGCTCGTCGCATGGAATGGTCTGACGCTCTCGGCGCTCGCAAGAGCGGCGCAAGTGTTCGACGAGCCTGCCTATCGGGACGCTGCGGCGGCAGCGGCAGGATTCGTCGAGTCCCATCTGTATGACCCGAACAGTGGCTCGCTCGAGCGACGGTATCGGCAAGGCGATACGGACATCGACGCGCTGCTCGAGGATTACGCGTTCCTGATTCAGGGCCTGCTCGATCTGTACGAGGCTTCATTTGATGCGCGATGGCTCTCATGGGCCGTGCGCCTGCAGGCCACACAGGACCAGTGGTTCTGGGACGAGCAAGAGGGAGGCTACTTCTCCACCAGAGCCGATGCCCCGCACGTGCTCGTCCGGGCGAAGGAGGAGTACGACGGCGACGAGCCGTCGGCCAATTCAATCTCGGCGATGAACCTGCTGCGGCTGTGGCAGTTGACCGGGCGGCCGCAATTGCGCGAACGAGCCGACGCCACGTTTCGCGCCGTGTCGGTGCGGCTTGCGCGATCGCCCGCGGCGCTTCCGCAGCTGCTCGCCGCGATCGATTTCGCACACTCCAGCCAAAAGCAGATTGTCATCGTCGGGGATCGAGCCGCCGCCGATACGCGGGCTCTGCTGAAAGTCGTCCACGAGCGCTTCATACCGAACAAGATCCTCGTGCTCGCGGACGAGGGACCAACACAGAAGCAGCTTGCGTCGCTGGTGCCGTTCGTCGAGGGAAAACCCAGGCGCAACGGCCGCGCCACGATCTACATCTGTGAGAACTATCTCTGCCGCCTGCCGACCACCGATCCCCAGGTGGCCGCACGCCTCCTCGACGGAGACGGGATCGCACGTCCGGGTGGATGATTACGCGTAGCAACCGGCGGCCGCCGCCGCGTGCCATTCATTCAGAGTCTGAACGCCGAACCGCCGCCAGCAACGCCTCATGCAGCAACCCGTTGGACACTGCGAGACCCCGGTTGTATGACAAGCGCCGGCCTGCAGAGAAGTCGAGCGCCCGGCCGAGAAGGTCCGTGACACGCCCGCCCGCTTCCTCGATCACGAGCGAACCTGCCGCCTGGTCCCAGATCGCCTCGTGCACGCCCGTGTTTGAGGGAAATCGAAGCAACACGTCGGCGCCTCCGCTCGCAACCACGACGTGCTTGGCCTGACTGTCCATCGGTATCGACGGTACGTGGGTGCCGAGTGCGCTGATGGCACGATTGAGGCGGCCGACGTCGCCATGGGACGCCTCGAACGAGCGCAGCACGCGCGCCCGAGCGGGATCATCGACACGTGAGACCGACAAGCGCTGCATAGAGTCGTCTGAAAGGGACGACCACCACGCACCCAGACCGCGGACCGCTACCGCGATGCCACCCTTACCGTGGCGCGCGGCGCCCTCGTCCATGAGCAGGTGTGGACACCCGAGCACACCAACGCGAACGACCCCGTCCACAATCAACGCCAGCGCGACGACATATTGGCCGCCACGAAGGAGTCCTTTCGTGCCGTCGACCGGATCCAGCGTCCAGAACCGTTTGCCGGGGCTGCCGCCGCCGCGGTCGATCCACTCCAGGACGTCATCGGGCGTACTGCTCCCGTCCACCTGTCGCACGAGGTCGACGACACGGGCCGATACACCCGCAAAGCCGATGGCGCGCAGCGCCGAGGCATCTTCTTCCGCCACCAGGGTGTCGTCCGGGAAATCCCGGCCGAGGCGTCTGGCTATGAGCGCCTGCACGCTGAAATCGGCCACAGTCACCGGCGAGTCATCGTCCTTTGTCAGCGCGCTGCTGGCCGCTTCGTGTTCCACCATGCGAGTCACGCGAAGCGCCTCGGTGACCGCTTGCATTGCGAGCATGGCTTCGCGCCCGAGATCGTGCGGCGCTATCGTCAACGCTGGACAATCCGGGGCGCGGCGAGCGCCCAAAGAGTGTCGTGAATGGCCTCGTCCAACGCGGCTTGCGTCTTGGTTTCGACAAGCACCTTCATCAGCGTTCGAAGATACGCATCGTCCATGTCGCTCACGCGTGACAGCTGTCCGGTATCGGGATTCCAGTAAAGCGCGATCACCGGCGGCTGATCGGGGCGGCCGAGCCACTCGTGCAGCGCTCCTCGCGTGTACGCCTCCCAGAGGATGGCCGGACAGCAATGGATCGACGAGTCGGAAACGACCGTGACCCGTCGCGTGAGATCTTCGCGAGTGAATGGAGGACGCAGCGCATGCGGGAGCGCAAAATCCCAGCTTCGGCGCGGAGCACCCGCAATGATCAGCGTCCCTTGCGGGGCATCGAGCGCTTCGCGCTCGATGTCGGCCAGTGCCCGGCGCGACACCATTGACCGCGTTTCCCACAACCGGATGTCGTCGGCAAGTCGAACGATGTACCCGACGAGCACGGCAGCGGCGGCCGCCACTGCGACCCACTTCATCACGCGTGCAGGTCTCGCCTGCCAAAGCACCTCGAACGCGATTCCAAGTGAGATCGCCCAGCCTGCGGACGCCAGGTACATGTGTCGCGGCGACACGTATCCCGCGACAACGGTCGGCGCAATTCCGAGAACGACCCAGATTATCGAGAAGTACGCTGCGGCGCGGAGAAGACGAGGGGCGCCGGTGCGGGAGAGCACTGCAATTGACGTGAGAACAGCAGCCCCGATCCCTACCGCGACCGCGGCGCGCGCCGCCGACATCGCAAGGCCAGGTTCGCCAAACACCATGCGGCGCAGGTGCGTAGACACATCCTGAACGAACAAATCCACGCGTGCTGTGCCCAGCATGCTCTCACGCGCAACCTGGCCGAACACCGCGTACCGGAGAAGCAGGTATCCGCCGGTCAGCAGGACGAATGGTGCGTAAGGCCGCAACCATGCCCACGAAACTCGGAGCGGGCGTCGGCCGACTATCAGGTCGTAGGCCATCAGCGCTGGCGCCAGAGTGATGGTGTTCTGCTTGGAGAAGAGCGCCGTAAAGCACGCGGCAATGGACCAGAGGTATAGCGGCGTCCGTTCTTCCGCTCGCCACCGGCAGTACAGGTAGAACGAGGCGAGATAGAAGAAGGCGGGCATCGAATCGACGCGGCCCGTGACCCATGCCACCGATTCGGTCTGCATCGGCAGAACGGCGAACACCATGGCGGCTGCTGCGGCAGACGGCAGGGTCAATCCGGCTGCGCGCTCGGCGATCGCCAGCACGAGCAGCGCGTTGCCGGCGTGCAGCGCCACGTTGACGAGATGCTGCGGAATCGGCGACCCCGCGTTCCACTGCGCCGCTGCCTGGTAAGTCAACGCCACGAACGGGCGGAGCTCGTCGGGGGTGTATCCCCAGATGTTCTCCATCCACGGCACGACGAACCATCGCGGAAAGTAGAGCGCCGGCTTGGATGCGAGCAGGCCGACCACGCCGAAATCGTCCTGCGCGAAGTAGTTGTCGAGCGTCGGCACGTACAGGCAGTACGGCAGCGAGCACGACCGCGACGATCGCCAGCCGGCGGGCGTTCAGGTGAGGCGGCATCTCAGCGCCAGGATGATCATGTTCACGCCGGTGCGCACCGTGCCCTTGAAGCTTCCCGTAATCTTCGACTCGCCTACTCGGTTGCGATAATTTACGGGCACCTCGATGATGCGAAGTCCGCGCTTGAGGCCGAGGATCACCATCTCGGGAAGGAAGTGCGAGCCGCCGACGGTGAGGTCGTCGACGAAGCGCGCCAGCCCCACGCGGTGCGTGAGCCGCAGCGTACAGCCGCAGTCGCTCAGCGACGGCCCGCTGTACAGCACCTGAATCAGCTTGGCGACGAGCCAGTTGCCCACGCGCAGGAACCACCCCATGTTCGCCTGTGCCCAAATCAGCTCGCGGGTGGTGCGCGTGCCGCATACCATGTCGAAATCTTCTGAGTACGCGAGCAGCTTCAGGACATCGCGACCCATGAACGTCCCATCGGGCTCCGCCATGATCACGAGATCGCCTGTGGCCTCGCGCAGTCCGCGCCGGAGCGCATGACCGTACCCCTGCCGGGTTTCGCAGACCACGCGTGCGCGTGTGGCGGCGGCTTCCGCGGCGGTCCCGTCGCGCGAATTGTTATCGACGACCACGATCTCATCGACAACGCCGGTGAGGAAGAAGTCTTCAACGGCCCGGCGAATGTTCCCACCCTCGTTATAGGCGGGAAACACGACGCTGACGGTCTTGGCGCCGTACATCCGATCAGTCCCTTGCGGCGACCACCAGCATCTGCCCCGCCATCGGCTTGATCGGCGAACGCAGATACACGCTCACCAGGAATCTCGTGATCGGCACGCGAGCACCTTGCAGCGAGTACGGCAGAAACTTCGGCCGGACCTCCAGCACGCGAAAGCCGTTCGCGCGCAGCATCGCCGGCAGAGACACGTCCGTGAAAACCGACCGGTGCGTGTAATCGTCGAAGTAATGCCGCCACGCGTACCGGAAATTCGGCTGGACGATGACGAAGCGGCCACCGGGCCGGAGCAGCGTCCTGACGCCCTCCACCACTGACGCCGCGACGTCCGGCGAGAAGTGCTCCAGGAAATTCGAGGCCAGCACGACGTCGAACGACGAAGAACCCAGTGATTGAAGACCGACCGATGCATCGAGCACGATCGGCTCCACACCTGGCGCGGCGAACGCGGGCAGATCTGGCCAGATGTCGAGCGCGACGCGTCGCGCTGCACGTACGTTGTTGATCCAGTCGCAGTAGCCCGCGCCGAGCTCGAGGACGGCTGCATCCTGCGGGACGTACGGCGCAAGATGACGCGCCACAGTGGCCCAGACGACGTTCCGGGCTGGATCCGGCGTCAGATGTGCGGTGTGGTACGTGGTCATCCCGGCTGCCACACCGGCGGGAGGTTCTTCAGTATCTCGATTCCGGTGAACGGCGCACTGTGGCGGGCGCCGTGTCCCTGGACCCAGGCGGCCATCTGCGCGAGCCCGTCTTCAAGCGGCGTTTGTGTCCTCACGCCAAACACGTTCCGGATCTTCTCATGCGCGGAATGCGCGTGCTGCACCTCGACACGTGGAGCGAGGTGGACGACGTTCGCCGTCACACCCATCGCGCCTGCGACCGCTCGCGCCAGGTGGTTGAGTGAATACGGTACATCCGCACCCACGTTGAAGATTTCGTTCCGCGCGGCGGGGACGTCGATCGCCTCGGCCATGAGTGGGGCGACGTCGGCGATATAGCTGAACGCGCGCGACTGCGTGCCGTCGCCGAAGATCGTCATCGGGTGCCCCTGCAGGATCTGGTTCATGAAGATGCCGATGACGTTGCGATACCGGTCGCCGATGTTCTGACGCGGGCCGAACACGTTGTGGGGGCGGAAGATGACGTAATCGAGGTCGAACATCGTGTGACAGGCGCGCAGCTCGAGCTCGATTGCATATTTGGCGATGCCGTACGAGTCTTCTGGATGCGGGACCGTATTTTCCGTCATCGGCAACTCGGGGCTCGCGCCGTACACCGCGATCGAGGACGCAAAGACAAAAAGGTCTACGCCGTGGCGAACCGATGCGTTGAGCAGATTGACGCTGCCAATGACGTTGTTCGTATAGTTGAAGCGCTTGATGAAGTGGCTCAGGCCTTCGGCCGCGTAGGCGGCGAGGTGATAGACGTGCGTGGGGCGGACCCGCGCGAAGATTTGTTCGACGGCGTCGGCGTCAACGATCGTGCCCTGCACGAACTGCGCGCCTGCCGGAACGTTCTCGCGGAAACCACCTGTGAGATCGTCGAGAACGTGGACCTCATGACCGCGGGCAATCAGTGCATCGGCGACGTGAGACCCAATGAACCCGGCCCCGCCGGTAACCAGTACTCGCCCCATCTGCTGCGCGCGCCACTCACTGCGCGCGCCGATAGTGCTCCGTCGTCGTGCGGGGCGCGACCTTCATCGTCTTCATCTTCTTGATGTACCTCGGGGTACATCGTTTCCTCTCCGCCAAGCGCGGCCTCCTGAGGTATCCCGTACTCCGTTGCAAACTCGGGCAACACGTCGTTCTTGCCAGGGAGGAAGTTCGGCACCTTTCCCGCCGGAACAATCGTCCCGTCCGGGCTCATTTCGCAGGGGAACGGCGGGATGACCTGGTTGGGATCGAGCACGAAGCTCGACGCACGAATATACGGCGCGGTCAGATAGGCCGGGTCGTTGATGAAGAACCAGACGATCAGCAGACTGCCGTACCGATGGATCCGCGTCGTCACCGTAGAGTTGACGCTCTTGGGCACGCCGTTGCGCGAGAGATACGCCTCTTTGAGGTGTGTCGTCGTGTAAACGAGCGTGTTGCGGTCCCATCGGCCGGTCGAAAATCCCGACCACTTGTGAGGCGCGTTCGGTGACGGATGCGGCCGCCCATCGGTGTAGATCACCTGCTGCGGCTCCTGCCAGGAGACGAGCAGGCGGAGGCCAACCGGCCGGCGGGTCTCGGGATCGAACTCGTTGGTAATGCGCAGCTGCGACGGGGAGACACGCAGCCCGTGGTCGATCGGATGCGGCCGGCAGAGATTTTCCGGGAGGTCGAGCTGGTCAGGGTGCCATGCCATCGCCCTCAGACGCCCTTCCTCGTTGATCGGCATGCCGGTGTAGTCGCCGATGTCCACGTGGGTGTTGTAGTTCCGCGGACCCCATTCGCCGGCAAGATCGACCTGCGCGTACACCGACGCGCCCGGAACCAATAACAGCAGGAGCAGCATCGCGGATCTCATCTGGCCTCCTTCAGCGTGGCTCGTTCGCGCGGCACGGCGTGGGATCCCACCCGGAGGCGTCCGGCAGCTTCTTGAAATGCGAGTGCATGATGAGCGGCTCGTTGAGGTATTGCGCATCCGTGACGACAGTTGTGACCAGGAGCCAGGTGTTCTTCGTGTACGGATCGGACGCGAGATCGAAGTACTCTTCGAGGAGCGCGTTCGCGCTGTAGGGCACACCGTTCTTCTGCAGATATCCGGGGCGCATGCGGGTGGTCGTCACCTTCAGATAGTCAGGGTCCCTGCGGTCCCGCGCGACGAGGAGGTTGCCCCCATCATCTGTAGCCGGTCCTCCCTGTCCATCACGGCGATCCCTCGGATCAGTGCCGCCCCATATGGCGACCGAGTGTCCCTGCCACGCAGGCGCCCCGTTCGGCGGCATGGCCGTGCCGCCCCTCGACGCGCTCGGGGCGCCCTGACCTTGTGGAAGGGCGAAACGGAGAAGGCGCGTCTGCGTGCCGGAATCGGTGTCCAGACGCAGTGTGTTGTCGTCCTGCCAGGTGATGTGGAGCCGGCCCGGCACCTGCAGCAGCGCGGCAGCGCCGTACGCCCTGCACGACTCGCCTGCTGCCTCGTCTCTAACCGGGTCCCAGGCGTTGGCGATCTTGCGCCCTTCGGGGTTCAGCGGGACCTGCGTGTAGTCCCCCTTATCCGGCACGAGCATGCGGAAGCGCCACTTCTCGGTGACTTCCGATACCCAATAGCCCGTCATGTCAAACGCCGCAGCCGCGCGCGGCGTTGTCGGCGCCCTGCCCTGCGCCGGCTTTGGCGCCTGCGCAGCAACGAGAGCGGATACCGACAGCAGCAATGCTGCGACGATCTGGAGAAGTACACCTCTTTGCATGGCTGTCACTGCGGATTATTGGGCCCCTCGTACCGGAACCCGTCCGACGGACGCTCGATTGTGTGCAGCAGGAGCTTGTGGTCCTCGGCGATACGTCCGGGCCGCCCCGTTACGATGACATGATCCCCAGGACGCAGAGTGCTCGCCGTCAATCCTGCCTCGCTGAGTTGCTGCGGTGCCGCGCCCTCGATGATCCAGATGTACTTCATGCCCTTGTCGTCGGGCGCCTCTACGCGCATGAACGAGTGCGGGTTACGCCAGATGAACTCCTTCAGCGTCCCATCGAGCCGGACGGTCTTGCCAAAGATATATGTGGCGGACACCGAATGATGGGCCAGAGCCGAGCCGGCACCCCACGCCAGCAGGGCCAATGCCATTGACGACAAGACGATGAGGACTCGCTGCTTCATGACCGTGCTCCTGCTCCGCTCGGCGTGTTCTTAAGGCTGTTGTAGGCCGCCTCGATAAACATGTCGGTCGTCCAGCTGCCCGTCGGGCTGCCGTAGACCGGGTCGTAATCACGTGTCGGCCTCGCCGCCTTGATCTGCTCGAGCGTCATGCCGCGCGCGATCATGTCCTGCAGCCGATCGCGGACGATGGTCACCATCTGGTGGTAGACAGCCAGATCCGCCATATCGCACACCCGGCCGTGGCCCGGAACGATCATCGTTCCGCCTTCGACGTGGTCGGCTGGAATCACCATCTGTCGCAGCCGGTTCAGCCCCTCGAGGACTCCCTGGAGACTGCCTCCCGCCTTCAGGTCGATCACCGGGTATCTGGTTGGATCAAAGAGATCCCCCGTACTCACGACGTCGGAACGCCGGAAGAGCACGATGCTGTCGCCGTCCGTCGTCGCCGGCTGGTGAAAGATCTCCACGCCCTCGCCGTTGAAGTAGATGTTCTTCTGGGACCCTGAGTACGTGTCGTTCGGCCACGCTCGATCGGGGATCTGGGGCTTGGCGTTGCGATCGCTCATCCGGTCGAGGATGGTGCTGAAGGCGATGATAAACACAGACGCCTGCGCCGCACGCCCGATGGCCAGCGGCCGGCCCATCCGGGTGAACTGCTCATTGCCTCCGACGTGATCGCTTCTGTCGCTCGTGTTGACGATGTAGGTGACCTGCCGCTGCGACAAGTTCCGGACTGCCTCGACGACCTTGTCGCTCATCGTGGCCACGCCCGAATCAACGAGCAGAACACCGTCCCTGCCGACCTGAACCGTAATGTTTCCGCCCGCTCCGGCCAGCACACTGATGTTGCCTTGTACGGGCAACAGCTCGAGGCGGTCCTGCGCGGCGCGGTTTGAGGCCTCCTGCAGGTAGACACGCTCCGTCGAGCCCGCTACCACCATGAACAGGAAGGCCGCCGCAATACACACCAACCGCGGCTTTGACGAGAACAGGTTTCTATTCGTCACGCGGCAGATTGTAACGCCAGACGGCGTGCCACGGGCCACAGAGACGGTACGTAGTGTCCGGCGTTAGCCGGACCCGCGGGTTGCGCTGGACCTCGGGTACGTAGTGTCCGGCTTGAGCCGGACCTGTCGGCTGCTCAGCGACCCGGGTGCAACCAGCGTTGCACCGGGCGCGGCATTGACGCGCGCAGGACACCCGCGCCAGCAGCAGCCGTGCTCTGGGGCAGATCGATCTGCAGCACCATGTCGCCGGGCGGTTCCGCAACGAGCCACAGGCGACCGCCACAGCCACGGATGAGCCCCTGGATGGCGCTCAGGTCCACGCCGACCCGGTTCGGAGCCTGTTCGGCGGGCGTCGGCGCGTGAGATAACCGCGGGAGGGTCCTCGAGGCGTCGGACCAGACCGCATACCTTACCGCCGTAACGGTGACAAGAACGTGCGGCCCTGGTCGGAGGTCCGGGTGCTTCGCCACACTCTCTTGCCCGACCATCACGTTGGCGAACTCGAATTTCAGCCGGCCGCCAAACGGCATCCGCTCACGCCCATAGGCGGCCACGTTGACGAGAATTCTCTCTACGCGGTCCAGCTCCACATCGATGCGGACGGGCGAGGAGTGTTTCGGCAGCACGAATTCGATGTCGTCGCCCGCCACGCGCTTTAACACGGACATCAAGTTGCGCAGCGTGCGGTTGAGATCGACAGGGCCGGCCGAAGTCGACTGCGTCCGGCTGTAAACATCGAGCTGCCGCAGAAAGCCGGCCGCACGCGTAATGTCGTTCAGGAACGCCTCGCCCTGCTGTCGAATCGGGCTATCGCCAACTGCAGAGAGCCACGCATAGCCATCCCGGCCCGCATCCTGAAGCATCTTGTCGCACGTCGAGGCGACTTCCGATGCCAGTCGTCCAACGGCCTCCATGCGCTCTGACCGGCGAAGCTTCTCTTCCAGCGCTCGATATGACGTCAGGTTCTCCACGACCACGTCGATGTGGCCGGACGGGCTCGGCACGGCGCGCAATCGGACAGGAATACGAACGCCGTCCTTTTTCTTCCACAGCGTGTCGAGTGACGCCGTCGTCCCGGTCTCGACACAGCGTTCGATCAACCATCGCCAATCGTCGGGAGACTCGAACACGGCGGTCGCGAAATCAAACCCCTTTGCTTTGTGCGGCGCGCGATAGCCCAGCATGGCGAACATCGCGTCGTTAACCTGTTCGATTGCGCCATCTCGAGAGCACTGAAGCATGTTCGACGGCAAACGTCCGAACTGCTGACGATGCAGGTCGGCCTGATTCTTCAACTGCGCATCGCGTTCGGAGAGCCGTGCCTCGAGGGCCTGGCCCGCTCTCATCATCTCGCTGAGGGACTGCATCGCGTCTGTCAGCTGCTGTTCGAGAGTGCGGCGGGTATTGGCGGCCTCTGCCAACTTTGCCTCGCTCTCCGCTCGATACGCGGTGAGCTCCGCCTCGCGCCTGGTCAGAAGGTCGGCTGCTGCTGACGCATCCGTCGCCCACGTCTTCTTCGTGTCGTCAAGCTCGAGCGACGTACCTTTCAGCTGCCGCTCCAGGGTGTCGCGGATTTGGGCCGTCTCATCGAGTGCGAGCGACGTGTCCTTCAACTGCCGCTCGAGCGTGCCGCGGATCTGGGCCGCTTCGGCAAACTTTGCCTCGCACTCCGCTCGATACGCGGTGAACGCTGACGTGAGCTCGGATTCACGTTTGATCAGCCGTCTGGCCGCCGCGGACGCATCCACCGCGCGCACCTTCTTCGTCTCGTCGAGGGCAAGCGAGGTGTCATTGCAACTGCCGCTCGAGCGTGCTGCGGATTTGGGACGCCTCGGCAAACTTCGTGTCGCAGTCCGCTCGATACGCGGTGAACGCCGCTGTGAGCTCCGCCTCCCGTCTCGTCAGCCGGTCGGCCGCCGCGGACACGTCGACCGCCCACGCCTTATTCGTGTCATCGAGTGCGAGCGACGTGTCTTGTAGTTGCCGCTCGAGGGTGGCGCGGACTTGGGCCGCTTCGGCGGCCTCCATTGTGCGGGCCTGCAGGGCGTTTTCAAGCGCCGTTGATACGTCATTCAACTGCTGCTGAAGCAGTTCGCGAGCCACAGCCATCTCCGCCAGCTGCGTTTCAGACTGCGCAATCTCCTTGGTACGGCGCTCGGCGGCATCCCGTAGCGTCGCTTCCGTGCCCGCGACCTTCTCCTCGAGCGCGCGGCGCACGGCGCCGGCGTCTGCGAGTCGTGTTTCGAAATCGAATTCGCGCTTCGAGGCCGCCTCAACCAGGGTCTCGCGCTCGGCAACCAGCCGCTCGGACGCCGACGCCATTTCCGAGGCATGACGCTCAATCGTGTCCCGAAGTGTCGCTTCTGTGGCCGCCACCTTCTGCTCGAGCGCGTGGCGCACGCTAGCGGCGTCTGCGAGCCGAGCCTCGAAGTCGGCTTCCTGTTTCGAACCCGCCGCGACGAGGGCCTCGCGATCTCCGTTCGCGCGTTCGACAGCCGCGCGCAGGGCAGCTTCGGCGGCTGTGACACGCTGTTCGAGCACGTCCCGTGTGGCTGCCGTTTCGGCTATCGCCTCGGACAGCTCGTGTTCACGTCGAGAGAGTTGTTCCGCGGCCGTTGTGGCATCGGCCGCGCGCGCGCGTCTGGTCTGTGCGAGTGCTTTCGTGAGGTCCTTCAGCTTTCGCGTGGCCTCTTCGCGTCCTGCCAATTCCTCAGCGAGACGCTCCTCGAGCTGTGCTCGAAGCTGTGAGCTTTCCTGGGCAGTCGCCGTGCGCTCCTCCGACGCTCGCTGCTCGCTCTCGGACAGCTCTTGCTGCAGCGCGTGGCGCGCAGCCGCCTCCTCGTCGAGCTGTGCGGCCAGCTCCGCTTCCCGCCGCGCAAGCCGATCTGCCGCGGCGGCATCCGACGCCTGCTTCTGGCGAGCCTGGTCAAGAGCAGACGTTGCCTCGTTCAATTGCTCCGCGAGCGCATCGCGGGCCTCGGTCGTACGCGCCAGCTCGGTCTGATATTGCGTTTGCTGCTGTTGCAGTTCCGCAGCGGTCCGCATCACGGCCGCGTGCCGCTCTGCGGTGGCCTGGACGGTCGTCTTCGCGTTTGCCAGTTGGACTTCAAGAGCAGCCCGATCCGTCGTGGCATGGTCGAGCGACGCACGAAGCTCGGCCTGCTGCCTCAGTAAGTCGTCGAACTCTCGCGCGAGAATCGATCCCGACCGCAGACGGTCGATTCTGACGCTCAATGCCTCGAAGGCTGCCTTGGTCTTCAGAACGTAGTCGACCGCGCCCATCTTGAGCGCGGGAACAATCAGCGCTTCGTCCCACTCGACAACGAAGATGATCGGAACCTGAAGTCGCCGGACGGTCAGGTCCTTCAAAATCGCAAAGATGTCTACGCTCGCACGGCCGTGCTCGGCGAGCACGACGTCAAAGGGAAACTTCTGTCCGGGTGCCGGCGCGTCGACGGGGATTGGATTCGCGCCGTTAGTCGATTGCCGATCCGGCTCAACGATCTGGATCGCGTGTGGCGCGTCCTGGAAGCTCTCGCGTGCGAGCGCGGAATCTCCCAGATAGAGACACCGCAAGGGTCGCTTCGCCGTCAGACTCTTCGCGCGATGAAGGCTGCGAACCACAGCTCCCGCCAAATCGGGGACCAGTGACTGGCCGTTGACCACGTAGTCGTCCGCCCCCGCTCTCAGCGCAGCAAGGGGGGGCTCGGCGCCTTTTACTGATATGGCGACGACCGGTGCGGTGAGTCCGAGGCCACGAACTTCACCGATGAACCCGGCGCAGCTCTGGCTCTGGACGTGATCCTCGACGATGAGCGCCCCGAAATCGGGGTTGTCGCTGACCCATCGTTTCGCCTCTGACAGGCGCGCGACCGATGCCACCACGACGTCCTGTCGAGCCCTTTGCAGGGCGCCCGTCAGGCGATACGCCAGTTCGCGGTCGTTGCCAACATGCAGAAGCTTCGTGCAGGCTGCGGCAGGCGTGAGCATTCTGTCCCTCTGCTATCGGGCGGAGACTGCCGGGACTATAGCTACCCCTCCGAGACGGCCTCAGGCCGCATAAGCAGTTACACCTTCACGTCAGGCCGTGCCAGCCCTTGTGGATGTCGACGCTGCGATCGCGATCGATTGCGCGAGGAGCCACGTCCGCGCGTGGGTCGGTCCGCGCGTGGGTCGGGAACGTGTCCATTCAACTGATGACCCTGTTCGCGGTACGGGCATTGCTCGTTTATTCCACCGATGGCACGCCTCGTCAGTACGCCTCGTCCGTTGTCGCGTCTGCGACTGTTCTGCATTGCGTTTATCGTGACGTTCATCGGGGTCACTGCGAATCTGTGGATGCTGCATTGGCTGCCGCGGCTATTCGAGCAGCGTAATGAGGTCACGGAACCGTCCGGCGGCGGCCCCTCGCGGCTGCCACTGCTCGCGTCGCTGGGCAGTTCTAAATTAGGGATTGTCGAAATCTGAGCCGCGAGATAACAGACGAAGGCAGCGGTCAGCCACGCTTCGTACGTCAGTGTCCGGCTTCAGCCGGACCAGGACCAAGGATACCCGTCAAGTGGAAGGCTGGTACGTGCTTCGGCCTTAGGGCGAGAATCGAGTCAGGTTGGGTACGGGGTGAAGATCAGAGACCTTCGAGCTTTCGACGGCCGGTCCGACAACCCGCTCACGCCAGCGCTGACGCATCGGTTTCAGCAAGCGGATAGCCAGGACCGCAGTGGTCAGGTCCATTGCGATTGCGATGAGAAAGATCGGGATCCACGAGCCCGTAGCCTGGTAGAGGTAGGCCGCCACCGGTCCACCGAGCACTGAGCCGACGCCCTGAGCCATGTACAGGAACCCGTAGTTCGTCGTTGCATGCTTCGTCCCGAACGTGTCCGTCAGTGTCGATGGAAACAGCGAGAAGATCTCACCCCAGCCGAAGAACACCACGCCCGACATCACGACGAACAGCAGCGGATTGCCAAGGGTGAGAAGCCACACGGCCATCGCCGCACCTTCGAACGCGAATGCGATGAACATCGTGTTCTCGCGTCCCAGCCGGTCCGAGACCCACCCGAAGAACGGACGCGTGAACCCGTTGGTGAGACGATCGAGCGAGAGCGCGAGCGGGAGCACCGGCAGGCCGAACAGCATGGCCCCGGCCATTCCGAAATCGCGGACGAATGCGCCCATCTGCGACGTGACCATCAAGCCGGTCGTCGACATCATCGTCATCATGACGAACATCAGCCAGAAGATGGGACTCTTGAGCATGTGCCTCGGCGAGACATTGCCCGGCGACTCGCCGGCCGACCGAAGGTGAGCGCGCCTGAGCACGAGGCGACCGTCCAGCGATGCGGCGTCCGGCCGCCGCAGACCCTGGGCCGCGATCAAACCGATGACCCCGAAGATCAACCCGAATCGCGTCAGAGCCGCCTGGTAGCCTGCGGTTTCCAGCACGCGCGCCACGGGGAACGTCGTGAGCAGCGCCCCCATGCCGTACCCAGCGGCCACGATGCCGGTGGCCAGACCCTTCCGGTCCGGAAACCACCGCACAACATGCCCGACGACGCCAATGTAGATAATGCCGGTGCCTATGCCACCGAGGAGACCGTACGCCAGGTAGAGCCGGGAAAGAGTGGACGCCTCCGCCGCCAGCAACCAGCTCAATCCAGTGAAGATCGCGCCGAGCGAGAGCAGCAGTCGGGGCCCAAATCGATCGACGAGCGCACCCTGACACGGCGACAGGAAGGTCTGCACCACAATCAGGATGGAGAACGTGATCTGCAGCTCCGGGAGCCCAACCGCGAGCGCCGTACTGAGCGGTTGGGTGAAGAGCGCCCAGACGTACTGCGGGCTCGAGATCGCAATCATGCAGATCAAACCCAGCGACAGCTGAATCCAGGCGGTGCGCCGGTAGCCCGGCGTCTCCTGCGGCGACCGGGCAACGATGGTACTCGACGGCATTGGCGATCAACACGCTACTCTGTGGACGCAGCAGCCGCAAGAAATTCCAGCCTTCTCGATGAACATCTTCCTGGAGCCCGAAATCGCCGGAAAGGTTCGATTAACCGGCCGACGCGTCGAAGACCACCTGATCGTATTGCCAGAGCCGCTCGAAGAAGTTCAGCGCCCGCTCGTCGTCGCGATCAGCCGCGCTCATAGACAGAATCTCCCCGAGCGTTCGCTTGCCGTTGATGGCGCCGAGCAGCCGGTTCTCGAACGCATCAACCGTGAGGACCAGATCCGTGAATACGTGCGCCTGATTGATCAACACGGCGACACTTCCCGGCGGCACGCGTTCCCGGACGCACACGGTCCATGGCACGGCAATGGGAACGAACGCGCGCCAGCCATCACCGACAAAGTCGATCGACTTCACGCCCGGACGATCGTCGCGGTACGCAATCAGGTTGTGTCTGAACATCGTTCCACGGAGCAATTCCACCGCGGCGTGCTGTTGCGGTTCAGGCAGGGACGCGAGTCGTTCGGCATGCGGGGTTTTCGCGACCATCCCGCATTGAGGAAGGTAGGGCGCTTGCTCGACCCATCGCCCGAAGGACATGCCGCAGCGCTCCAGCCACGCATGGAGCTGCGGAACGGTGTACGCACGATCGCTGGGATGAAGCAGTGCGTCAGCCAGGGCGTCTGGATGATTGATGTCCACCGCGCCGCGCATTACGCCGGCGATCGGGTGGGACGCCGGAAGCTTCTGAAGTATCTCGCCAAGATCTCGCAGGTCCCCGTCCGACGCGGCGACGCCGAGCAGGCGGCAGTACTCCTGCATCATGTAGATGCCGGTTCGTCCGTAGAGGGCATACACCATCAAGTGCATCGCGCCCCGCGGACGCAGGACATGGCGCAGCGCCCGCAGCCCCTCGTCCGGATCGGCCAGATGGTGAAGCACGCCGGTGCAGACCACGTGATCGAACGAGCGTCCGAGCTCGGTCACGTGCTCAATCGACAGCCTGTGAAGCTCGAGATTCTCGAGTTGATACTTTCTCTGAAGCTCGCGCGTGTAACGCAGGCTCGTGTCGCTGACATCGATGGCGGTAACGCGGGCATCCGGCTCGCGAAGGGCGTACCTCGCCGCCTGCGACGTGCCGCAACCCGCAACGAGGATCTCCTGGGTTCCCCGTACCGGCTCGGTCGGCCACATCAGGTGGTAGTGCGCACGTCGGCGATCCGGGTTCTTGTAGAGATCGCGGTGTTGATCGAGGCTGGTGAGAGGCGGCGGGTACGGCATCCTCTCGTAGAACGAGCGCACCTCCTCCGCGACGGTCGCGAGTTCCGTACGCGTTGAGTCGCGATTGGTCATCGTGCGAGAGCAACCCGAAAAGCGACCCATGCAGGGTGCGTTCCCTGCATGGGCCGGTTGGTACTGCCGTCAACTAACGCGGCGACGACTTATCGTCGTCACGCGTGCGTATTTGTCGACACCTGGCGCATCACGTCGTCGAGATTGAACGACGCAGGCTTCTGACGGGGCGGGAACTTGCGGAAGTTGTCGACCTCCCCTGCAACCACCGCCTGCATCAAATACATCTGTGGCACGTGGTTGACCATCCAGTCCAAATAGGTGTTCGAGTTGTACTCGGCTCGCTCGAACGGGTCGCGACGGAGATTCATGATGTACGGGAGCCGCACCTTCACGAACGGTTCGGCCCACTGTCTCATCGTGTTGGCGCGCTGTAGTGCCAGATGGAACTTGTAGTCGCCCACCCTCACCGCGACGACCTCGCCGTCATCGTCAAAATACATGAGGGATTGCCTCGGGCTCTCCTTCGTCTGGCCGGTCAGGTAAGGAATCAGGTTGTGGCCGTCGAGATGGACCTTGTAGGTCATGTTTCCGACTTTGTAGCCATTGAGGCACTTCTCAGTGACCTTGTCATCACCGGCCATGGCCAGGATCGTCGGCAGCATGTCGATGTGAGAGCAGATACCGTTCAGCGTCGTGCCAGCCTTGATCTTGTTCGGCCAGCGAAGGAAACACGGCACGCGCCAGCCACCCTCCCAACCCGAGTTCTTCTGGCCACGGAAGGGCGTGTTGGCGCCGTCCGGCCAGGTGTCGTTCTCCGGACCGTTGTCTGTTGAATACATGACGAAGGTGTTGTCGGCGAGGCCCAGCTCGTCGAGCTTCTTGAGCAGCTGGCCGACCTGCTCATCGTGGACGACCATGCGATCGCTGTAGTCGTCCTGGCCACTCTTGCCGCGGTTCTTCTCGGCGAGGTGCGTCCTGAAGTGCATGGCGGTCGAGTTGTACCAGAGGAAGAACGGCTGATTCGCCTTGGCCTGCTTTTCCATCCACTCGATGGCCTTGGACGTGATCTCCTCGTCGATGGTCTCCATGCGCTTCTTGGTCAGCGGTCCCGTGTCCGTGACCTTCTGTCTGCCCACGCGCCCCCACCGCGGCTGGTCGGTCGGGTCGTCCTTGTCAGTGGCCACGCAGTGGAGCACGCCGCGTGGTCCGAACTGCTCCTTGAATTTCGGATCCTTGGGATAGTCGGGCAGTTCCGGTTCTTCCTCGGCGTTCAGGTGATAGAGATTGCCGAAGAACTCGTCGAACCCATGCACCGTCGGCAGGTATTCATTCCGATCGCCAAGATGGTTCTTTCCGAATTGACCCGTCGCGTACCCGAGCGGCTTCAGCAGCTCAGCGATCGTCGGATCTTCCTTCTGCAGTCCGACGGTGGCGCCCGGCATGCCGACCTTGGTCAGCCCCGTGCGGATCGGGTTCTGGCCGCAGATGAAGGAGGCGCGGCCGGCAGTGCAACTCTGTTGACCGTACCAGTCGGTGAACGTCGCGCCCTCCTGGGCGATGCGGTCGATGTTGGGCGTCTGGTAACCCATCATGCCCTTGCTGTAGTGGCTGATATTCCAGTAGCCGATGTCGTCGCCCCAGATGATCAGAAAATTGGGTTTGTTTGCAGCCATGTTCTTTAAGCACCTTCTCTGGCCGATCGCCGTTGACGCGCTGTCATTACGGTCGGGATTGAACTGATGCACACGGTTCGTGTGGCGGAATGCGGACGCTGTTCACGTCGAGACGCGCGGGGTTCCATGTTCACGCGGACGTGGGTAATCGCGGCCGTGCAAAGCAAGAACGTGGCCCAGCAGGATGAAGGGTAGACAAGCACAGTAAGTGCTTGCCTGTAGCGCAACTACGGCCGTGCCTCGTCGCGGGCGTCAGCCGTTTGCCGCGACGACGCTCACGGCATGTCGTGCCTCTATTCGTCTGCGCCGTCGAGGATCACGATTGCCTTGTGCGTGACTTTCACCTTGCGGTCCAGCCGCCAGGTTCGCAGCGCACGCCGCAGCGCCCGCAGGGCAGCCTTCTGCTGGCGCGTGACCTCGGCGTCCTCCAGCCGATCCGCCACGGCGAGCGCCAGGTCTGCCAGAGTGCCCGACGGCTTGAGCGCAATGAAGGCGCGGTCGGCCGCCAGCCGGATGAAGCTGCAGTCACGCAGGCTGGGGAGCAGCGTCGGGTTGATGATGATCAGCGATTCGCGTCGCCCGACGCGCATCACGTCCACGATCAATTTGCGGGGCACGGGATGCGGATCCAGGCTATTGCTGATGGCGCGCGACAGGTCCGGATCAGTGGCACGCAGCGAGTCGATCAGGCGCCGCGGCAAGGTCAGCGTCACGCGCTGTGAGGGTTCCGTGAATTTCCGGGGTCGGCCGCGTGTGACAGAAGATGCAGGCACGCGAAATAATAGCGCAGAAAATGTGATCTCTTCAATTATTGATCTGAAAATCTGCCAGGCCAACGTGGTATTCTCGGCCGTGAGCATGGGCCTTGGTTCCACTCGCGAATCGCAGGGAAGAACCCTGTTGCGCCTTCGCAGACAGCTGCTGACCACGATGCTGGTAAGCGCCGGTACGACATGGGTCGCGCTCGGTGTCGTGATGCTCGCTCGCGGTACTGAAGAAGGCATTACCGCTGTCGCGGTGGGCATCGTGTCCGCTCGCGATCGGAATCATGGCCCGGCGGCGTGCGGGCCGGAAAGCACACGCGCCTGCGACACTCGTCGGCGCATCACAGCAATAGTCGCGTCGCGCATCGAGCTGTCTCGGCGCGGTGAGTCCGGTATCCCTTACGGCGAGTCGAGAATTCGAACGCGCCTAAATCAGCACAACTCCTCGCCGCCTCCAGCAACTTCAGCCATGGGAAGGTCAAGCAGATTTCAATCTTCGAATTGAAAAACCTACGTTCGTCTGAACGCAATCAACGCCAGCGACGGCATCGTCTACGTCGAAGCGGGCGAATGTGGGCATGATGTGACAGCGTGCCTGGTCGGAGTCACCAGTGCGGGTGCGTACCGAATGCTGTGGATCAAGGTCGATAAGGACAAGCGGGAGTGCGACCTCATCGCATCGATCGGCCACGAATTACAGCACGCAGTGGAAATCCTGAGTGACTCAGACGTCCAGTGCGGTGCAGGAATGTTTCCCAGCCTTAACCACCGGGACCATCGTTGGCCAGGTACTGTTCCAAGGAGCTCACCTCGCGGCTCAGGTCGTCCATCTTGTCCTCCAGGAGCGCGCGAATCGAGAGCAGGCCCCGGACTCGGCCGTCGGTGCCGAGAATGGGAAGATGGCGCAGATGCCCGGTCAGCATGACGCCGATGGCATCGTCCGACGAGGCCGCCTCGGTGATGGTCTTCACCTCGGCAGTCATGACATCTCGCACCAACGTCGCGGCGGGGTCGAGGCCCTGCCGCACCACGCGCAGCATCAGATCGCGTTCGCTGAAGATCCCTTGCAGGTCGCCTTTCTCGACGACGGCAACTGCACCCACTCGATCGCGGGCCATCACAGCCACGGCGTCCAGGACGCTGACGCCAGGCTCAACGATCGGCGGCGGAACGTGAGCGATTCTGAGCAGTGCCATTTCAAGCTCTCCTTAGACGTTGAAACAACAAAACAACGACTGCACAGCAACCGACGTGGTCCGGAGTGAGGATCGGCGGCACGCCTGAGCCTATTTGTACGATGTGACGAAGTCGTCACAGGGTGGTGGCGCTCGAGATCCTGCGCTCCGACTTGACGTCAACGTTCTGTAACGTTGCCGGACCGACACATCGGCGTCACAGAGCTTCGCTAGCGTGGGCGTGAAACGAGTGCTTCTGGCGCTGCTGATCGCTGCTCCGTCGCTGCTCTTCGCCCAGGCTCCCGCCCGGGCCATGAATGCCATTCGATTGCTCGCCGACGCGCAACGCCGCCAGCATCCATGGACATCGGAGGCAGATGCAGTTCATGCTCAGGGTAAACTTCTGAGCTGTTCATCGCCCTCGCGGCGGGGTGTCGGGCCCCAGAGTGAAGCCTTCAATTGATCTTGTCGTTACAAGAGAAGCGAGGCGTACGTGAAGCGCTGGCAGATGCACGCTCTCATCCTGCTCGTCGCGGCAGCCGCGATTCGGCTTTCATCGGCGCAGAATGCGCAGCGACAGTGGCGTCCCGGCGACTCCCACATTCACAGTCATTGGAGTCCGGGGTACGACCGGACGAAGACCATACCCGAGCCCATCATAGGCGGCGACGCACGCTACCCGACTCCGACGAACGCCCGGAAGGCTCGGGAATACGGTCTTCAGTGGATGGTGACGACGGATCATGGGGGCCCGAATCATTCGAAGTTGAATCTCGAGCAGGCGTACGCGGAGCTGAAGACGTCACGCAAGCTCGTGCCGGAAGTCCTGCAGTTCTACGGCATGGAACTGAACCTGCCCGCCATGGACCACCATACGCTCATCATTCCGAACAGCGAGCAGGAAGCCGCCATGCTCTTCGATATCGAGAGCCGCTTCGACGCCAACGAAGTCTGGCCGGTCGATCGCAGCCGCAACGACGAGGCGATGACGCAGCGCGCGCTCGAACATATCAGGAGACTCCCTCGGCTGCCGCTCCTGTTCGCGAATCATCCCTCCCGATCGGCGAAGGGTATCAGCCAGTACGGGCTGGACGAGCCGCGTGAGTTCCGCGCCAACAACGACCTTGTGCCGAGCGTGTACCGCGGGATGGAAGGCGCTCCGGGCCATCAGGCCGCAACGTTGGCACCGGACGGCACCCCGAAACGCGACGCCACGGGCCGGCCGGGCGGATTTCGCGGCGCGTACCAGAACCCGGGCGCGCACACGCTCGGTGGGTTCGATCAGATGACTGCGATCGTCGGGGGCCTGTGGGATTCGATGCTTGGCGAAGGGCGACGGTTCTGGATCGTCGCGACGTCGGATTCCCACGTCAACTACGCCGAGCCGTCGGATCCCGGCTCCGACTTCTGGCCGGGCCAGTACCAGAAGACCTACGTTCACGCAGAACGAACCTATGAGGGAATCCTCGATGGGCTGCGAAGCGGCCGCATCTTCGTGGTCGCAGGGGACCTGATCAGCGAGCTCGATGTCACGGCGGGGAATCAGGGCACCACCGCCGCTATGGGTGGAACACTCGCCATCAAGGCGGGAGAGGATGTATCGGTTGCGATCCGTTTCCGGGATCCGGAGAGGGAAAATGCCGGAGGCGACAACCCGAAGGTCGCTCGCGTCGATTTGATCGTGGGCGATGTCAATGGGCCCGTTCAGGATCGAAATAACGACAAGAACCCCTCGACGAAGGTGATCGAGCGGTTCACAAACAGGAACTGGACCTGCAACGGTGACGTATGCAGCCTTGTCACCACCCTTCCGCGCGTATCCCGGAACGTCTATCTGCGCGTGCGCGGCACCGGCACACAGGACGCCGAGCCAGTCATGGACGCTCCGGGCGAGAGTCCGTGGCAGGACCTGTGGTTCTACTCCAACCCGCTCTTCATCGAAGTGCGCTAGGCGGTCGCGCGTGAATCCGCCGAAGACGGGGAAGGCCTCTGATATAGCGCCGCCGGGTTTTGTGGGCTACAATTCGCCGGCAACATCCACGCGAGAGGGACAATTCTTGCGTCTACAGATTGTCTGCGGCGTTCTGGTCGTTCTGGCCGCGCCGGCAATTGCCGCTCAGGCAATCCCGGATCCGAGCACGGATCGAGAATTCAGCGCCAAGTTGAGCGTTTGCAACGAATGCCACGGCGCGAACGGCGTGCGCAGAAATGCAACCATTCCGGTCATCTCGGGTCAGCCGGAGAATTACCTCGCGAAACAGCTGCACGACTTCGAACGTGGAGATCGACACGACGAGGTCATGCCGTGGATGACAAAAAGCCTCACGCTGCAAGAACGCGGGGTCGCAGCGGCGTATTTCGCGAAACAGAAATGGCCGGCGAGGTCGGCTGGCGCCGCGTCCGCGCCGCCGCCCCCTGGAATCGCTGTATGCCAGGCTTGTCATGCGGCGGATTTTCTTGGTGCCACGCAGGCTGATGGCGTGTCGGCGCCTCGCCTGGCCGGCCAAAGCTACGAATATCTGGTCGAGTCGATGCGCCGCTTTGCCGAAGGTGAGCGGAAGAACAACGCCATCATGACGAAGATGATGGCCGCGATGTCGGCTGCCGACCGGCAGGCGATGGCGCGTTACTTATCCGGACTCTGATCCATCGGAGACTCGGGAGGGAGGCAATCATGGATCCCAATCGATCTAACCGCAGAGGGTTCCTGCGACAGACTGCTGCACTGGCTGGTGCGGCCGCAGGGGCAGGATGGGCCGTCAGAGGCCAATCAGCTCACGCACAACACGTCCACGGCGAGCCGCCGCGCCGCGGGGCCAGATACCGCGTCGATCACATGACGCACTACACCCCGCTTCAGGATTATGCGGGAATCATCACACCGGCCCCGCTCCACTTCATGCAACAGCACTCCTCGGAGTTTCCCGAGATCGATACGGAGCAACATCGCCTCACGATCCACGGCATGGTGGATCGTCCGTTGAGTTTCTCCATTGCGGATCTGAAGCGGCTGCCTTCCGTATCACGGATTCATTTCCTGGAGTGCCATGGAAACAGCTCTCCCGCGATCCATGGTTCTGACGATCCGAACATGGGGTTGCCGGTCCAGTTCATCCACGGGATGACCAGTTGCAGCGAATGGAGCGGCGTGCCGCTTTCCGTGTTGTTGAACGAGGCTGGCGTGCACAAGGGCGCGAACTGGCTGATTTCGGAAGGGGCAGACGCTGGCAAATTTACTCACACCCTTCCGCTGGCGAAGGCCATGGAGGATGTTCTCGTGGCCTACGGCCAGAATGGCGAGCCGCTGCGTGTTGAGCAGGGTTATCCGATTCGGCTCGTCGTCCCAGGCTGGGAAGCCCCATTCAGCGTGAAGTATTTGAGACATATCAAGGTCGTGGACCAGCCCTACATGGCCTGGAATGAAAGCATGAATCATTCGGTCTCGAGACCCGACCTTGGCGGCAAAGCGCGCTGGTACCATTTTCAGTTTGGCCCGAAATCCGTGATTACAAGGCCTTCAGCGGGACTGAAAATGGCCGGCCAGGGATATGTCCAGATTACCGGCCTGGCTTGGTCCGGTGCCGGTGCGGTCACCAAGGTGGAAGTATCCACGGACGGCGGCCGGAGTTGGAAGGAAGCGAAGCTGCATGCGCCGGTACTTCCGAGGGCGCATACCCGGTTTACTTTTGACTGGGCCTGGGACGGACAAGAGGCGGTGATCCAGTCTCGTTGCACGGACGATGCGCGTGAAGTTCAGCCTTCGCTGACGGAGTTGACGAAGAACTGGGGCATGGACCTGGCGGATTGGAAAAAAACCCCACGTCCCCGCGCCATTCATTTCAACGCCATTCAGCCCTGGAAAATCGCTCGCGATGGGAGCATCTCCGATGTCCTGTTCGCTTAAATTCCTCCTGCCAGTGATGATCCTGGCAGTCTCTGGCGCCGTGCTGGCGCAGTCGCAGCGTGTCTATCCCAATGTGGGCACGCCGCTGAGCCAGGCAGAAATCCAGACCTTTGACCGGATGATTGGGCCGGAGGGAAAGGAACTTCCTCCGGGGCGCGGAACTGCCAAGGAAGGCGCGGAAATATTTGCCAGGCGCTGCGAGGTATGCCACGGGAAGAAAGGGGAAACCGGGCTCATGCGGAGCCTGGTGATCGGCAGTCCCGGCAAGCCTTATCGCGGCACCTATTACGGTGAGGAACGGAACGGGCCAAGCTACTACCCCTATGCGACGATCGCATGGGACTATGTCAACCGCGCGATGCCCCCGAGCAATCCGGGATCGCTCACCCCGAATGAAGTCTACGCCCTGGTCGCGGTTCTGTACTACTGGAACGGCATCATCAACGAAAACGACGTGATGGACGAGAAGACCCTGCCGAAGGTCCAAATGCCGAACCGGAATGGCTTCGTTCCGGCAGTGCCGGTATATCCCCCGGAAAAGAAACCCAGTTGGTTCTGAGCGGCGGCGTCTCTGTGCTCAGTGCTACTTCGCGCGACCCTTGTGGCCCTGCGCGAGCATCTCAACCTTCCACGCCGCGTTGCGGCCGACGACGTACAGCGTCTTCTTGTCTGGACCCGCAAACGCCAGGTTCTGCGGCGAGCGTGACAGAGGGATTGTGCCCAGGTGCTCGCCCTTCGGGCCGAACACCTGTACTCCCGCAGCGGTGGCCGCGTAGACGCGACCGTTGCTATCGACGGCGAGGCCGTCGGCGCCGCTCACCGGGCCCGTCGGTGTGGTCTCCACGCCTTCGTACTTGCCGAAATTGCGCTTCGGTCCAAGCGTGCCGTCAGCGTGGACATCCATGGCGACCACATACTCGCCGCGGGTGTTGTTGACATACAGGGTCTTCTCGTCAGGGCTCAGCTGAATGCCATTGGGATTGGTGATCCCGTCAGCAGCCTTCACGGCCTTGCCACTGCCCGGAGCGATGTAATACACGACCGGTACGAACGGGGTGGATGGAGGGGCGCTGCCGCGCGCCACAATGGGCCCTGGCACCGTGAAGTACACGCCCCCATTCCTGGTGACGACGAGATCGTTCGGGTTGCCCTCGAAGTTGTCCGCCAGTGTCGCCTCGCTGCCCTTGGGAGCGACCACGCCGATCTGGACGTGCGCAGGGCCTCGTTGAACCGTGATCAGGCGGCCCTTCGAGTCGAATGCCAGAGCGTTCGACCCGTTGGTCTTGTCGAGGTAGACCGACACCTTGCCGTCCTTGTCGATTCGCGCGATCCGGTCCGCGCCTGGCTCGGTGAAGGCGACGGTGCCGTCTGGAAGCGCGATGGGTCCTTCAGTGCCCTGAAGGTCGTCCTTGATGACGGCGACCTTCGTTCCGCCCTTGACGACTCCCGGAATGTCGGGCGCGACGGTGTCGGTAGCCGGCGGTAGCGGCGGAGCCTGGCCTCGTCCCTGACCATATACCGACGCCGCGGCTACAGCGCAGACGCACAAGCAGACGCACACGATGCGAACAGCAATTTTCACGGCTCCCTCCGGTGGAGAGTATAAGACAACGTCCCGCGATTCTCGGGTTAATCGCCAGCGACCGGAGGCTTCGCGACCACCTCCACTCTCTTGGTCATCGCGAGGACATCGGCCGCGGCATGGAAGCGCCTTCTTCGACGGTCCTGACGCCCGTGAGATTCCACAGCCACCCATGCGACCGGAATGGACCAAGAAAAATTGGAGGCGCCGTCCGGATTTGAACCGGAGATGGAGGTTTTGCAGATTTAACGGGGTCGTGAATCGTGTTGTCTCGTGCTGGTCTCTGGTCAAGCCAGCTACCCCGTATTACCTGGTGTTTGGGCCTAATTGGACTACGTCTGGACCACAGCGCTCAGGCCGCTCTTCGCCCACTTTCCTCGCTCTCGAGCCGTCGCCAGAACGCCGTCTCCCACTTGTTCAGGACCCGGTTGCCCAAGCACGTCGATGACCCGCCCGCACCTCCGCCAGTCCTACATTCCTGCGAATCATCTCGAATCCGTCGGCGCGGCTGCCCGGCTTCCCCCTGGCGTCTCGATCCCACCGTCCCCGGCGTGGGAAGCGGTTTCCAGGCGTTCGGCAGCGGCACGAATGCGGCGACGAGGCCTGCCCCCATGTAGAACATCCCGACGCAGAGCAAGACGTATCGGAGGGCGCGCTTCATGGTCAACTGCCTAAACGCGCTGGTCGATGCCCTCGCCGGACGCTACGACGCTTCGATACACGCCCGCGGCAGCGTGAAGCTCGGCGTCGGGCTACGATCGAAGCGTGGTGGCGCTCCCTCAAACATCAATGGCTGTTCCTCCACTCGTTGGACAGCGTGACCACCGTCCGTCGATTAGTCGAGTTCTACGTCCACGAACACAACCGGGTGCTTCCGCATTCGGCGTTTCGCGGACAGACGCCTGACGAGATGCACTTCGGCACGGGGGACGCGGTTCCAGCCGACCTGACGGCACGCGCGGCCGCCGCACGCCGGGCCCGCGTTGAGGCCAACCGATCGGCGGCCTGCGGGAGGTGCCCATCAATCGACGCAGCCGCGTGACTAACAGCTGGCCGCCTTCCGACCACAGGGACTCTCGGGCCGGTGCGTCTGGAGGCGACGGGGAGAAGCGGACCGCGCGGTCCCAATCATAGACGGGCAGAATCGCGTCCGGGATCAGCGTCTCTCCCGTAGCTGCCCCTTGCCGCCCTCAAATGACGAGAACTCGCGCGCGGAAGCCAGAATGTCCGCGAAGATAGCTCCGCTGGGTGCCGCGGCCGTGCAGCTGGGCCCACAGGCCGTGGCGCTCGCGGTGATCCTCAATAAGCAGTGTGGGCTCCCTGCCCAGTTGCGGGTGTTACTTCCCGTTACCCGGCGAGCCCCAGATTTCGATCAGGCGATCGTTGCCGCCCGTTGGGTGCTGGATATTCACGTACGCCCGGTTCGGATTCTTGATGTCGAAGTAGAGGCCGGTGAACTCCGAGCCTGGCGTCCCGTTGGACGCCCATCGCCCGAGCCCTTCGCCGAGATCGGTAATGTCGCCATCCTGGTTGATGTCTCTGGCGAACCAGATGTCGTCGTCCCCAGCGCCGGGGCGGTCTTCAATGATGTAGATATTCCCTTCCGCATCGATAGCGAGGTTGTCGGGATTTCTGAAGCCACCGGCAACCGCGGCGCCGGTAGCCAGATCGGTAGACGCTGCGGAGGCAAAGAGACTCACGACGTTGGTGCTCAGGTTGATCGTATAGACACGACCCCGACCATCTCCGCTGCTCGTGTTGCTGTCTGAATCTGTGGTCGCGAAGTACAGGAGCTGTGTGCCGTTGGACAGGGTTTGAAGCTCCACGTCCTCGGGGCGGTTGTATTCGCTCGAGTTCACGTTGTCGTCATCAGCCGACTGACGGCCGTCGATCGTACCGTCGGGCAGGACGACCGACACGCCAGCGAGTGGACCTCCCCCTGCATTCGTGATCGGTACCCAGGTGGCCGCGCCAGTGATGGGAGCATCACCGGGGTTTTCGGTCTGCCCCCCGGCCCCTACCTTGAGCGCGAACGTCTGACCTTCCGCGAAGAACGTGGCCCCATCCGCGGCGTCCGGGTTGGCGGACACATACTTGTACACGGCCCCGTGGAACCGCTCGTCGACGAAGTACAGGTTGTTGTCCCGATCGAACGCAAGGCCCTCGTGAGACACACGCGGGATGATCATTCGCCAGACGAAGTCGCCGCCATTAGGGCCAGCGGTGACCGGGTTCGTGACCTCGAAGAGGCGCCCCTTGGTGCTGGAGCCGTCATCTTCCCAGGACTCTTCGGCGGTCAGGTATCCGCCCCAGGGCGTCCAGCGAGAGGCGTCGCCGGAAACGAAGCCAAGGGTGCCGGGGGGCACGATCGTCACAGTGCGTGTGTCATAGTGCGGGTCGTTGAGGTCTACGCGCTGCACACCGGCCGTATCCGTCTCAAACGGCATGAACAGGAATCGGCCCGCGTTCGGCCCGGTTTCGTTGGTGGCAATCATGTCCCAATCGCCGGAATTGGAGCCGGGCACCAGAAGATTCTGATTGGTCCTGTCGGCGATCGACCGCTGACTGAACTTGGGGTTCGACAGCGTGATCGGCTTGGTGGGGTCGGCGGCGGCGCCTGCCGAGCTCGTCAGCGGTGTAAACGTGGAGAACTTGGTGCTGACGGCGAGCACCGGCAGTGCAAGTGCAATCAAGGCCAGCACGGTAGCAAACGGAACTCGAGTGGGCATCGTTGACCTCACAAGATGAAGTGGCAAGGGAATGCCGAAAGCGTATTAGCCGCAGGTGACGGTGGGGCGACGTCGGTGTCACATTGACGGCAACAAGGTGATCGCTTTCTATGACAGCGGCGTTGATCTTGTGTGACGTCGAACGAGCGGTGATGAGGTCACACGATCCGAATACACGGCACCGCCGGTTGTGCTCGGGGCTTGATCTCCTCGCGGACGTGCCAGGTACGGGAGAGCCCGTGCGACGCGGCTAGACCCATCGCCATTCGCCTTCGCCGTCGGCGCGGCGCATGTCGAAGATGACGGCAGCACCCTGCTCACGGAGGTACTGGTCGATCGCCGTTCGCTCGGTCAGCTCGCGCCTATCGTCTGGAACGTCTCAGAAAGGCGTGGGCGGAGCGCTGAGGCCGACGCGCGATGGTCTCAACTCCCGACTGGTCCCCCAGCGTTTGTCTATTCGCGGCCGGCGTCATCGCGGATCACTGCGGCGTCAGGAGCTATTTAGTCGTCGACTGACTGAAATCCAGAATGTCCAACGTCATTGCGAGTTAGGCGTGTCCCAAGCGTCGAACCCGATGCTGCCGACGAACGGCAGCTTCAGTGCCAGATCGATGCTCGCCTCGCGCAACAGAAGCGCCATCGTCTTGACCGTCTTTATCAACGTATCGTCACCGACCTCGATGCGCTCCTTGAAGCCGTCGGCTTGAGGACCGCCGCCGGACGCACGCGCACAACGAGTACATAATTCGCGCAAGGAGCCGGACAACGGTCTAGTGGCGACCGAACGCCGGAGGCGCGCGACCCACCCGGCTGGACCCTTGAGCACGTAGCGCGCCGAGCGACCCGTCTCGAATCATCCAGCGCCGACGTGACCGGATTCGTCCGGGTACTGATCCGATGCTGTTCGCATGGACAAGCCACTCGCGGGAGGATGGGCTGCCACGCAGCCCACCCTTGGCAAATCTGAGTCTTCGACTCTCCAGCTTCGGTGATCGAATCGGAGAACGTGTGGGGTGCGGAAATTCGGACTGCGTAGAATAAGGCGCCTGTCTTGTACTCCTCGGAGGTGCCGTGCTCCTATCGGTCCGGGACGTCGCGTTTCACCGCGTTCTGCAGCTGATCCTCCTCCTGTTCCGATTCCTACCAGGGACAAGGAACTTGAAATCGTCGTCTTGCGCCACGAGCTGGCGGTGCTCCGCCGGCGCGTCAAGCGGCCGCCGCTTCTGGCGGCCGACCGATGGTCTTGGCAGCGGCCGCTCGGACCCTCCCACGAGTGAGCTGGGGGAGCATTTCTCGTCACCCCCGCCACGCTGCTCCGTTGGCACCGCCGACTGGTCGCGAGACGTGGACGTACGGCCGACCACCCGGTCGACCGCCGATCGACCGGGAGGTGCGAGCGCTGATCATTCGGCTCGCTCGCGAAAATCCGCGTTGGGGCTATCAACGTATCGTTGGTGAACTGAAGGGTCTCGGCGTCGCCGTGGTTCGGCCACCACCATCAAGAAGATCCTGCATCAGGAACAGCTCGGGCCGGCTGGAGAGCGACGGGGGCGCACGTGGCGCGAGTTCCTCCGCGCGCAAGCGGCCAGTGTGATCGCGGTTGATTTCTTTACCGTGGACACCGTCTGGCTCCAGCGATGTGGAACGTGTTGTTCTTCATCGAACTGGCCAGCCGCCGGGTGCACGTCGCCGGGTGCACGGCGCATCCCGACGCGGAGTGGGTGACGCAGCAGGCGCGGCAGGTCACATGGACCCTCGGCGCGCGACTGCAGCCGGTGCGCTTTCTCATTCGCGACCGGGATCGGAAGTTCACGGACAGCTTTGATGCGGTGTTCGAGGCGCAAGGCGCCCGAATCATCCAGACGCCGATTCAAGTGCCAGAGGCGAACGGGATCGCGGAACGGTTCGTTCGGACAGTCCGATCCGAATGTCTAGACTGGCTGCTGATTGGCGGCGCGTGGCATCTTGAGCGAGCCTTGGCGGTGTTCATCGAGCATTACAACAGTCATCGCGCGCATCGCAGCTTGGAGCTCGCGCCGCCCAATGGCCGGCCGGCGATCGAGCGTTACCCTGATGCGCAACCGATACCGGTGAAACGACGCGACCGTTTGGGCGGGCTCATTCACGAATACCAACGGGCGGCTTGAGGTGGATCGAGTTTCTGCACTGTACACGCCTCGAGCTGCTGATCGACGAACACCGCGCGACATAAGGGCGGCGCGTGCGGCGTTCTCACGTGTGCAGGGTTTGTGGCACCCGACGGTGTTGAATTATCGTTCGCACCGGCATTGTCGAGCCTGAACGCCAAGGGGCATCCGTCGCGATTGGGCTGCCCGCGCCAGCGACTCCGTCAGGTGCACCTGTGCTCAAACGCACAGACACGCGTCGGCGATTGCCGCATGCTGGGGTGCCGAGACGTTGTCGATCGTCGCTGCCCGTGTTGGTGGGTGATACGGTCGCACTATAAAGGGAGAGATCACCATGCTGTTCACCGTCGCCGTCATTCTGCTGATCGCCTGGCTGGCTGGGCATCGTCGGACCGGCACGATTCCTGGCGCGTTCGTTCATGTGTTGTTGGTTGTCGCCCTCGTGTTGTTCGTCGTTGGGCTGCTGAGCGGCCGCCGCTCGTTGGCATAGTGGCGTCGACTTGAGCGGCATAAAACAATGTCTGGAGGCTTCAGATGTGGAACAAGAACGAGCGCAAGGGGGAGATCGATCAGGCGAAGGGCAAGGTCAAGCAAGCCGTCGGCACGGTGACCGGCGACGACGATTTGAAGGCTGAGGGTCACGTTGACGAGACCGTGGGCAAGGTTGAGGCCGCGATTGGTCGGAGAAGCCCAGGCTGGCGACGCGATCACACGTGTCGGCAACGCGGTGAAACGGTGACCACCACGCCGTAGCTACTGTAGTGAACCCCAGGACGCCGCGGCAGCTCGCAGTCCGTGGCAGATTGAAGGCGTCATCGACTGCATCGAGGCCTTGCCGGCACGCCCTATCAGCGACATCGACAGTTCGTGCGTGAAGACGGGCCGTGCAGCCGATGGCCTCTGTCAACTTAACGAGCTCGACGACACAGTTCGTCGCGGTGTCGAGCCCGATGGACGGCATCAGACGCCGACGACAGTGCTCCAAGTGGCGAGCGCCGTCGTGCGCAGGAGCCGCTGGTGGCCGGCGCGAAGTAAATGCCGGCCGACGTTGAACAGGTTGCGAATCACACGGTGGACGAGAGGAATCGCTGTGCCTGGGCCACGGACTTGAAGCGCCGCATCTGAACCTCGCGTTGCCGCGTGGGCTGGTGCGAGACTTCGGCTCGGTTGTTGGCGTAGCGTGTGTCGTGCACGACGGACGGCATGACGCTGCGATGGGCGGCCCGGTAGCTGCCGAGGCGATCGGCGACGACGCGGCGCGGCAGCCGGTGCTGGCCTCAGCAATGCGCGACAGGCGTGCGCGGGCGATCGCGGTGCCGCAGCAGGATGTCGATGAGGGCCCGCGCTCTCGGTTGCCATGGACGCGCAACAACAGCGCGCGCGCCGATGCCGACGAACAGTTGTCGAGACGCCAGCGATCGCGATGCTGGCGGTGGTCACCAGTGCGCGAGGCCGAAGGTTTGGCACCAGCGCCGCACGGTTTCGTACGAGACGGTGATGCCGCGTAGT
>CAVTIA010000002.1:0-678873 GCA_963734635.1 uncultured Acidobacteriota bacterium | reverse complement strand
ACGCTCACTGACAACCACGCGCTCCGATGCCAGCAGGTGTCTCAAGCGGGAACGACTCAGCGAGTGGCCGATCGGCAGACTGACCTGCAGATGGGACGATGAGCAGCTGGACATCACGGCTACGTCGAACGCTCGCTGTGCGGAGGTCCGCAGCGGCACGCGCGTGACGTTCATTTCTCTTCACCCACCGCCATCGCGCCGGACGCAGCGGTAGGGGCACGATTGAGTTCGTTGCCTGCTGATTCCTGGGGCGCTCGCTCTTTCACCCTGGCCACTTTTCCCGTAATCACCTCGAGGAGCGCTGTTACGGCCAGCGTGTGCGGCCTGTCGATCTTCGGCAGACAGCCGCGTTGAAGCTGGCGCGCCCGACGAGCCGCGAGCGCAGCCAATTCGAACACGCCCATTCCGCGAGGATCGGAGATCAGCAGGCGTTTCACGCCTGTACGCTCAGACCAGGTCGCGGCGTGGGTCGCAGCCGCCTGTTTGGGTTCGTCATCCGGATCCATGACGGAACGGCCGCCGCGGTTCCGCGGAATTTGCCGCAAACTCGGCGGTCTGGAAGGAGTTGAGCCGGCGCCACCGCTGAGATATGGTAACATATCATAATATTAGTATATTAAGTCTGATGCGGGTGCGCTGCACCGGTCGCTGCCTCCAGACACGAAGCTGTTAATCCTGACCGATAGACCGTCTCCGGGGACTCCTCGTCGGGACGAGTCCGTCGCTATTGCGAAGTTGGTAAGGGTGGCTGTGCTCCCAAAGCAATCGCGGACCGCGGAGGCAAAAAGCGAATCACGGGCAATCGAGATGTTCGAATCGCTCGTGACCCCGCTCGGTCTGGCGGCCGTCGTGGGACTGCTTGCGGAAATCGCGAGTCGGCGTGCGCAGGTCTTGCTCCTGGCTGGCGAGGATCTGAAGGCAGCCGCGTGGACGCACGATGCGGAGGTGTTGGATCCGCGCGGCGCGAGCGCTCGACGGCGAATGAAACAGCAGGCTGGCCTTCGGCTCTCAGGAGTTCAAGCACGTCTCGGTCTTGGCCGGTCCTTGCGCGCTTGCGGAGCCGCACCATCCACCCTAAGATGAGCGTCGATGAAAACCGCACCGGGCGACTTGCAGGTATTCAAGGCGGAGTTCTTCAGGGCGCTCGCGCACCCCGCGAGGATCCGTATCCTGGAAGCCCTTGTGCCTGGCGAGTTATCGGTCGGCGAAATCCAGCAGCGACTTGGTCTCGAGCAGTCGCTCGTCTCGCAACAGCTCTCGCTCCTCCGGGCGAAGAACATCGTCACCGCGCGGAAAGACGGGACGACGGTTCGTTACTCGCTGCGTGATCCGTTGCTGGCAAATCTTCTCGAGGTCGCTCGTCGGATCTTCAACAACCACCTCGTCGATACGCAGACGCTCTTGCAGGAACTGCACCGGGAGCGCCGTCGCCGTTAACCGGGTATCGGTTCGTCCGGCTACGCTACGAGCACTTTCGACAGGACGTCAAACGTATAGGCGTGCCGCTTTCAGGCAATCACCAGCCGCGAGACTTCGCTGTGCGTCCTCATAGCCGATTGAAGCCAGCGCCCGCACCGTGCGCGGATATCCCAATTGGTTAACGGCCCAGCGGAGACGCGCACGTACCTCGCCCTCATCAGCAATGCGTTGATGCATCCGATGGCACGCCCTCACGCCACCAACCCAGGTGCGTTCCCGCTATCGGTTCCGCGGTCCACGGCAGGGACACTTGGATCCCGCCGTCCTCTCAACTCGCGACTCACCCGATCCATAGTGAACCAGTAAAAGCCGTACGGGGCCAGCGTGAGTGAATACGGCGCCGCGCCAATTCGCGGAAAGGCCTCGCCACCGAGTATTTCGACCGGCTCCGTGCCGGCATGAAGGCCAAGCAGGAATTGGGCTGATTGCGCGCCTCCAGAGAGGTTCGCCACGACGAGGATCCGCTGGTTTCCGAGTCGACGGATATACGCCAGCACCTTCTCGTTCCGCTGCTCGACAACTTCGACCCTCCCCTGGGCGAGGACTTTGTGCTGTCGTCGAACGGCGATCAGCCTGCGCATCCAGTTCAGCAACGAGAACGGCTGCCTCTCCTGGGCCTCGACATTCACGGCCCGATAGCCGAAAACCGGATCAGCATTCAGTGGCGCGTAGAGACGCCCGGGATCCGCACGCGAGAAACCACCGTTACGCATGCCGGACCACTGCATCGGTGTTCGCACCGAATTGCAGTTAGGCAGAAACACGTTGTCACCCATGCGGATCTCGTTCCCGTAGTAGAGGATCGGAGTGCCGGGAAGCGACAACAGAAGCGCGTACGCGAGCTCGATCCGCCGGCGATCGTTGTCGAGGAGCGGCGCCAACCGGCGCCGGATCCCGCTATTCAGGCGTGCCTGCCGATCCGGCGCATACGCCTGATACAAGTACCTCACGTTCTCGATCGTTGCACGTCCTAAGACTCAGTTCATCGGCATTTCGCAAGAAAATCGCCCACTGGCAGGTCGCTGGAATCTCCGGCATCTGACGCAAGATGTCCACTGTCAGCGCTCATCTGAGACCGCGTAAATCTGGACTCTCGTCGATAGCACTCCTCATACTAAATCTCGTCTGAAATCAGCGGTCATCGAAGAGCCATGCAGGCGCTCGGCGGCCGTCGCGATCACACCGATGCTCGAGCGCAGCTGCCGCCGGGCGCCCCCCTCGAATGTGACTGGATTGTTGTAGGCTGACGGGCTTGCGGCGGATTGAGGTGAAGGCCTGGAGGTAGAAGCTCCAGGCCCTCGATGACCGCCTCGATGCTCCGACGGACCGAGCCGGTCGTCTTTCTTGTGCCACGATTTACGAGTCGTGTCCAGTCGAAGCGCGCTGCCGCTCCGACGTCGTGGACGCGCCGCTTCGCCAGAAAATCTGTCGCCGCTGCAATCGCCTCTTCGCGATCTGCCCCTCGTGTGATCGCGGCCACGCGTATTGCTCGGCCGCGTGTTGCACAGCAGCCCGTCGCGCGTCCGTCCAGGCCGCGCGCCAGCGCCATCGTCGCAGCCCGGAAGGCCGCCTCGATCATCGCGATCACCAGCGGGCCTACCGTGCCCGCGTGAGGGATCACACTTCCCAGGTCGCGGTCCCGCTCGCCACACTCCCCGCGGACACGACGACGGATCGGGTGCCGACCGCGCCCTTGGTGGGCGCGTTGCGTTGCATGGTCTGTGGCCGGGAAAGCGCCTGGCTCCTTCCACCGCCCTGGCGGATTCGTCGCGTGTCCCCGGAGACGCGCCATGATCACGCCCGCGCAGCACGCCGAAATCCGCCGGCTCTATTACGGCGAGCACTGGAGGGTCGGCACCATCGCCGCGGCCCTCGGCGTCCACCATGACACCGTACGCGCGGCGATCGCCAACGATACACAGGGCGTGCGGCGTGGCACGTGCCGCGCGACGAGACTCGATCCGTACCTGCCTTTCGTCCGCGACACGCTCGCGCAGTATCCGCGGCTGCGCGCGACGCGGCTCTTCGACATGGTGAAGGGACGTGGCTACACGGGGTCTGTCGTGCAGCTACGGCGCGCCGTGCGCCTGATCCGCCCCGCGGCGACCGCGACCGTCTATCGCCGGCTCGCCACGCTCGCTGGCGAAGAAGCCCAGGTCGATTGGGGCGCCTTCGGCGCGATCCGCATCGGTCGCGGCGTCCGTCCGCTGTCCGGGTTTGTGATGGTGCTCGCGTACTCGCGCGCCGTCTTCGCCCTCTTCACCGTCGACCAGACACTCGAGAGTTTTCTCCGCGGCCATGTCGAGGCCTTCCAGACGTGGCCGGGGGTCCCGCGGACCCTGGTCTACGACAATTTGCGCAGTGCGGTCCTCGAGCGCGCCGGCACCGCGATTCGGTTTCACCCGCGGCTCCTCGAGCTCGCCGGCCATTATCACTTTGCGCCGCGAGCCTGTACACCAGGGCGCGCCAATGAGAAGGGCAAGGTCGAGCGCCAGATCCAGTACCTGCGCCACGCCTTCTTTGCGGCGCGCACGTTTGTCGATGTCGACGATCTGAACGCCCAATTTCGGCGCTGGCGCGACGAGGTCGCGCATCGACGTCCGCATCCCGAGCAACGTGATCGGACGGTCGCCGACGTCCTGACGGAGGAGCAGCTGCGGCTCTTGCCGCAGCCCGCCCATCCCTTTGAAACCGACGTGATGCGCACGGTCATGTCCGGCAAGACGCCGTACGTGCGCTTCGACCGCAACAGCTACTCGATCCCGCATACCCACGTGCGCCGCCCGCTGACGCTGCTGGCGAGTCCCACGACCGTGCGGGTGATCGTCGGCACCGAGGAGATCGCGCGCCACGCGCGCAGCTACGACACCGGCCAGGTGATCGAGCAGGAGGCGCATATCACCGGCCTCGTCGCGGCGACACGTCAAGCGAATTCGTCCAGTGCGCGCGACCGGCTCCGTCTCGCGGTCCCGCCGGTCGCCACGCTGCTCGAACGGCTGGCCGCGCGCGGCGAATCGCTGCGGTATCAGGTCGCGCGGCTCCTCGCCCTACTCGATGACTACGGACCGCAGGAACTCGCCGCCGCGGTTGAGCGCGCGCTCGAGCGCGACGCGCTCGGCGCCGGGGCGATCGCCCACATCCTCGAAACCCGCCGGCGGCAGCGCGGGCTCAAGCCCCCGATCCCGATGGCGTTGCCCGATCGCCCCGGCGTCCGCGATCTCGACGTCACGCCCCATCGCCTGGAGACCTACGATGACCTCACCCGATCCGATCCCGACGCTGAGTGATCAGCTCCGGCAGCTCGGCCTCGTCCACACCGCCACCGAGCTCAGTGATTTCATCGCGCGCGCCACGCAGAAGCGCTGGAGTCCCGTCGTCCAGCTCGAACGCCTGGCGCAGGCCGAGCTCGAGGCCCGCCTGCGGCACCGCGTCGAGCGGCGCCTCAGGGACGCGCGCCTGGGCCGCTTCAAGCCGATGGCCGATTGGGAATGGGACTGGCCCAAGGCGATCCATCGGTCGACCCTCGAGCGTGTCCTCACCCTGGACTTTCTCGCGCAGCGTGAGAACGTGATCGTCGTCGCCTCGCACGGTCTTGGTAAGACGATGATCGCCAAGAATCTCGTCCACGAGGCGATCCTGGCGGGCCATTCGGCGCGATTCCTCACCGCCGCTGATCTGATCCTCGATCTCACTCGGCAAGAAACCGCCCGCGCGCTTCAGCACCGCCTTCGGAGCTATCTGCGCCCCAGCCTCCTCGCCATTGATGAGGTCGGCTATCTCGCCTACGACGCCCACGCCGCCGACCTCCTCTTTCAAGTGGTGAGCCGCCGCTACGAGCAGAAGTCCATCGTGATCACCACGAACTTACCGTTTAAGCAATGGGACACGGTGTTTCCGAACGCCGCGTGCGCCGTCGCCCTGATTGATCGGCTCACGCATCACGCCGAGATCATCTCGATTGACGGAGAGTCCTATCGCAAGCGCGAGGCTGAACAGGCGCAGAAGCGGAAGCAGGAGCAGAAGCCGAAACGGTGATCACGCCGTCGCCCTCGGCGACGTCGGTCCAGATTTACGCGGTTTTACATGAGCGGCGACATCCACCACCGCGCGCCGATTCTCCTGTTTCAATGCCATGAAGAGGCGCGGCGTGAGGGCCGTGTTGAACGCCAGATGACATTCGTCTCCAGTCCCGAAGTATCCGGCACCATCCTCTCCGTGCGAAGGCACATCAGCTACGAGCGCCCGCCCCGGGTAGCGTTGCGTAACGGTCTGACGGATATGCCGCAGAAGACCGTGAACCTTCTCGACATTGTGCCCCCGATCGCCCTCGAGAGCATTGGCAACACCGCGAAGTCGTAACCCGTCCACGCCCATGTCCAACCAGTGGCATATGACTCTGACGAAGCCATCGCGGAAGGACACGTCGTTGATATCGAAGCCTGGCTGGCGGTGAAAGAGTGGCTGCTCGATGAGGACGCGCATCCCACGTGTGTGAGCTTCGCCGAGAAACGTTTGGAAATCGCGAAGCGTGCCGAAACGTGGGTCGACCGATTCGTAGTCCGCCATCCGAAACCTGTCTCGGGCAGGAGACGATGGGTAGAACGGCAAGAGCGAGATCGCGGTGACGCCAAGGTCGCGCAGATAATCGAGCTTCTCGACGAGCCCTGGAAAGTCTCCGTGGCCATCGCCGTTGCTATCGTAGAACGCCTGGACGGGCAGCTCGGTACACGACGGCGTCTTTGTACCAGAGTGAATCCATCATCGGTCCTTCCGACACGCCCGTTTCGCCCAAACAGAACTACGTACGTAACATCGTCGCCGCTCGCTGAACGATTCGAAAGTCACGCATGCACCGAGCTGCCTTCTGACGGTCGCCGGCCAGCAGCGAGCGGTCAGCTTCGGCCTCTGCCACGTCGGCGACGAATCCCACCAGCCGCGCTACGCCGAAGTCAGCAACGAGGCGCGTGATCGTCTGACGTGCATCTACTTCTTCTGTTGCCTGCGTTCGCATTGATCGAGTTCCCTCCCACACAGTCCCCCCAACAACCACCCCGGGATGCCTCACCGAGCTCCCTCCACGACGTGCCGCCGCTTCTCGTCACTGCGCGGCTACACATCAGGGGCCAGTTCGGCGTGCTCCTGCGATCCTTCACGGGTGCAACGGCCCCACTGTACGCCGCGGCCATCGCAAGGATGGCGAACACAATTCCAACCGACAGCACGGTCGGAACGTGCAGGACAATCCATCCGCGTTCGTTCCCAAACTCGATGAACAACTTGATCGCGACCCACGCAACGATCACGAACGCCCCATCCAGTAAGGGGATCCGTCGGTACTCACGTCATGTGTGCGGTATCGTCAGGCTCCGCCACAGTTGATCGCCGCTTTTGAGGGCGTCGCGCCGGTGGCGGAGGCTTGACCGGCCGCGGCTCGTTACTTGGCTGCGCCTGAAGCAGTCGCGTCACGAACTTCCGCACACCTCCCTCATCGAACGCGATGGTCGTGTAACGTTCGTCAACGGCCAGAACGTCACCCGCTCCGTACTGTGCCTGGAACACACGGTCGCCTGATTGAAAGCTCCTCATCGGTTTCCTCGGGTGGAATGCGGTTCACGCCAGCCGGCCGATCAATATGGAAATATCCTAATATTTAGATTATGCGTTAGAACAGGATTGTCCGCAAGATTCCTCGTGTGGTGGGAGTAGTAAATGCCGGAGCCGGTGCATGCGGCTCCCGGCGGCCGGGCTGCAGCGGGCGCCCGGAGGGAGGATCGGCGATGGCGTGGGCGGTTGATCGGGCGCAAAGTCTGGCGACCATCGGCCTTGCGCCGTCGAATCGCTTACAGTGGAACCTTTGTGCGAAGGAGCTCTACGGAGCCCGTAATGTCTCATTGCTCGGCCGAAGGTCCTTGAGGCTTTGAGATCGGGTCGGTGGTATAGACTCTCCCGCCGTGCTCGACGCGTTCTCCGTCCGAATACTCCTGGCGGCGCTGGTCGGCTGGCTCGACCAGCGGCAGCAGGATGCCGTGGCTTACCTGATTGAAGAGAACCGCATCCTGCGTGGGTACATGCGCGGCCGAATCCGCCTGACCGATGACGAGCGCCGCCGGCTGGCCATGCATGGACACCGACTGGGCCGTGGTCGGCTCCGTCAGGTCGCGACGATCGTCACGCCCGACACGATTCTGCGGTGGCATCGGCAGCTCATCGCCCGGAAGTGGACCTGTGCGAGGAGGCGGGGCGGTCGTCCCGGCGTGTTGACAGAGATTCGGCGCCCAGCTATCTCCACGGACATTCTGGATTTTCGCGCGCGAGTTCTCGTCATTCAGGTGGCAAGGGGCCGCTAACGGGCAGCGACTCTGATCCCGGACACGGCCCTGCCTGTCTACTCGGGCGCCGTGCGGTCCCCGGTTTTCCGCACTCGCCTCTCGACGCAGGGCCTGTCGGTCCCGTGCTCAGACGACGTGCGGTCAGCACTCGGTCGTCAGGCGGCTGCGTCGACTGACGGGCACGTCTCGCAGGCCGCCGATCGGTTGGCCTCGACGCGTGCTCGGCGCGCAGCGGTCGCGCGTGACGTCAGGTCTGCCGGCACGGCGTCTCCGGTGCCGAAGTACATCTCGTCCGGCGTCTGTCCCCGAAACGCCGAATGCGGAAGCACGCGGTTGTGTTCGTCGACGTAGAACGTCACGAGTCGACGGACGGTGCTGACGCTGTCGAGCGAGTGGAGGAAGAGCCATTGATGTTTCAGGGAGCGCCACCACGCTTCGATCATGGAGTTCGAGAACTTCAGTTCCGTCAAGGCCAGCATCCGGCGCAGCACGCCCGTGGAGATGAGTGCGTCGACCTGGGCATTCACGTTCTCGACGCCCGCATCTGCCAACACGACGGGGATTGTGTCTGAGGACGTCGCGGCTCGACTGGCGTCGAGCAACACGGCCACGCTGTTGACCGGTGCGAACGTGTCGGCGACTCGCCACGCCAAGATCCGTCGCGAGAAGTTGTCGATCACGGCATGGAGATAGGCGCGGGTCCCGTCAAGCAGGCGGATGACGGTGGTGTCGATGTGCCACATTTCGTCAGCGCGGGTCGTGCGCAACCCAATCTTCGGCTTCGCCGGATGCACGCGGAGGCGGGGCCGCCGCCAGCCGTTCTTCCGGACGAGGCGGTACCAGGTCGAGGGCGAGGCCCAGACCGTGCCGAGCCGCTGGGCGAGGACGGCGAGCGTGCCGGTCGGGACGTGACGGTATTCAGGCGAGGTGACCATGTCCTTGATCGCCCGGACCTCGGGTGGCGTCAGTCGATGCGGCGACGTGTGCGGACAGGACGACTGATCGTCGAGCGCACACGCGCGTCTGCCGCCGGCGCCAGGCATGGAACCGACTCGGTGACACCCGTAGGAACCGCAGGACCGTTCGCAACGGGAGGTACTTGTGGGCCCGATCCACGGCGCGCAGGATCCGCATCTTGGCGCGTCCGTCCGGCAGACGCTCTCCGTGTGAGGCTAAACCCGGAGGTGCGGAGCAGGGCCAGCGCGAGCCGGAGCAGCGCCGCGAGCTTCTGGACGCGGCGCCGCAGCTTCAGGACCTCCTGCCGGAGTTGCGGCTCCGTGAGGTCCGCCACATCCAGACAGACGACGACCGTCGGTGCCGCGCCGAGCCACCCACGCGCCGTCGAGCGAGGGACTCCGAGGTTCGTGGCGACGGTCACGTCCCCGGTGCGTTGGACGAGATTCCGAAGCCGGTGGTCGTAGCGCTGCTGCGGGCGGGCCGTGGTCGGCATGGGGATGATCATCGACCGTTCCCTCACGCCGCTCAACTCCTCCAGGACGATGGCGGCGTCCCGCCGGCGTGACGACAACTCGCGCGGGAGAGTGCAGAATGTCCGTGGGGACAGCTGCGTTGTACATCTCCGTCGATCCCGACCGTGACACGCCGGATGTCCTCAAGGCAGATCTGGAGAACTTCGACCTCGACGCTCTTGGTCTTACCGGAACGAGAGCAGAAATCGATCGGGTCGTCTCACAGTTCGGGGCCGCTTATGAAATCACGCCGGCGCCGGAGTCTGCGGCCAAGTCCACGGTCGCTCACACCACATGGCTGTATGCACTCGACGCCAAGGGCCGCACACGCATCCGGTTTCCCTATGAGGCCACGGTCGACGAGATCGTGACCGGCATTCGTGCCATCCTCGCTGATGCCACCTGACGTGGCGTTCCGCGGAGCAATCGGTCATGGCAGCAGTACACGCCGCCATGCCCAGAGCACGTGCCTGACCGTTGAGCAGGAGAACGTGGCGCAGGCGACGCACGGTCGAGCTATCGGTGATCGTGAGAAGGATGGTGAAATCGCCAATCGAGCGTGTCTGGACGCGGATCGTCAAAAGCAATAACGAGCGACGCCCAGACGGCGGCGAGCAGCACGAAAAATCCGATTTCGATGATGGCAGCCATGATGTCCACCCCTGAATGGATAACGTCGGCTGCGCCCGAATCGCACACGGAAAGGAACTACACAGACCCCGCTGCCTTCTCCGGTGCGCATTCCACCCATCGTGATCAGTCCGTCCACGCCATCGTGATCACGGGGACCACGGCATCGTGATCGGAGCGAAGCGACGCTGAGCTGCGGGATAGGTTATCCGGTGTTCGCCTCCAGTGATAGTGGCTCGATGTACGGTCGGTGTTCGTTCTGCGTTCTTCTCCTTTCATCGATCCGATGATGGCGGTGGGCGGTGTGGGAAACCGCGTCCGCGCGGTTTTCCAAAGACCTGTGGGCGCGTCTGCGCGTCCATAGGTCTGGCACCGTCCACGGCCCGTCGCGTCGATCAGGCTTTCTCCTTGCGTCGCGACGGGCCTTTCAGCGTGATCGGATACGCGTTGTGGACGAGGCGATCGAGGACGGCGTCGGCGATCGTCGGGTCGCCCAGATACGCGTGCCACTGATCGCGCGGGAGCTGGCTCGTGATGATCGTCGAGCGGGTCGCGTCGCGATCCTCCATCACCTCGAGGAGATCCTGGCGCTGGACGTCGGTCACGGCGGCGAGGCCCCAGTCATCGAGGATCAGGACGTCGACGCGCGCCAGCCGCGCGAGCACGGTGGTGTAGGAGCCATCGGCGCGCGCGAGCGCCAGCTCCTGAAAGAAGCGCGGCAAGCGCCGGTAGATCGTCCGGTAGCCCTGCCGACACGCGTGCTGGCCCAGCGCGCACGCCAGGTAGGTCTTCCCGACGCCGGTCGCCCCGGTGATGAGGACGTTGCGGTGTTCGGCGATCCACCGGCCGGTGGCGAGCTGGCGCATCAGCGCCCGATCGAGTTCGCGGCGCGGCGCGTACTCGAGGTCCTCGAGACACGCCTGGGCCATGCGCAGCTTGGCCTCCTTGAGGCGACGGGCGAGCTTGCGATTGTCGCGCGAGAGATGCTCGGCGTCGACGAGCAGGCCGACGCGTTCGTCGAAGCTGAGCGCCCCGATCGCCGGGTCCTGCAGTTGCGTGCGATAGGCGTCGGCCATCGCGCCGAGACGGAGGGCGCGGAGGCGGTCGAGCGTCGGTTCAGTCAGCATGGCGGTCTCCTTCGGCATCAGGCGGTTCGTAGTAGGCGGGCCCGCGGACGTTGGCATGCACGGGCCGCGCGCTCGGCGGCGCGGGCTCGACGTCCAGGGGCAGACGGTCCAGGCCGTGTTTGAGGATCGACTCGACGTGGCGATACGACCGCGCGCCGGCGGCGAGCGCGCGGGCGCAGGCGGCGTCGAGCCGCTCGGGGCCGTGCTGCTTCGCCAATCGCAGGATGCCCAGGCACGAGCGATAGCCTTGCTCGGGATGGGGCCGGCTCTCGAGCAGGGCCTGGACGAGCGCCTCGGTGTGGCGCCCGATGGTGGCGCCCCAGCCGATCAAGCGGGAGGGGCTCCACTCCAGATGCGCGCGGTGCGCCTTCGGCATGTGCTCCGGGATGGTCGTGTGGCGGCCGGGCTGATAGCTGCGCACGTGCAGCCACACGCGCACGCCGCGCAGCAGCACGTCGACGGTCGTCGCCGTCAGGCAGATCTCGACGGCGGCGTGAATCAACGCGTGCGGGACGGAGTAATAGTGCCGGTCGACCTCGACGTGATAATCGATGTTGACGCGCGCGTGGCGCCAGTCGGCGTGGACGTAGCGATCGCGCGGGAGCGGCTGCAGCGCCGGCCGATCGAACCGCTCGAAGAGCGCGCGCCGCGAGGCGCCGCCGTACCCTTTCATCGGCCGGTCATTGAGATCGGTGAGGAGCTCGGCGATCCGGGCGTTCAACGCGGCCAGGGTGAAGAAGGTCTCGTTCCGCAGCCGCGCGAGAATCCAGCGCTCGGCGACCTGGACGGCGACTTCGACCTTCGCCTTGGCGAAAGCTGTCAACTGCGGTTAATGCGAATGCTCCGCATCAAATCTTCCGGGTCACCCACCCGTTTCACCCGCTGACCGGACGCACGTTCGAAGTCGTATCCGTGAACCAGACCTGGGGGGAGTACCGCGTCTTCTACGCCGATGATGACGGAGCGCTGGCCGCCATGCCCGTCACGTGGACCGATGTCGCCGAGCCCGATCCGTTCGTCACCCTCGCGTGTGGGCGAGCCTACTGTCGGCTGTCTGATCTGCTCCGGTTGTGTGCAGTGATCGCGGAGGTCCAGCGATGACACCCGACGCCTCCACGAGCGTATTCCGGAAGCGGTGTCAGGCAAATTATGCCGAATATGTAAAGGGAAATACGCCGAGACGGCGCCGAGCGGTCAAGGCGCCAGAGTCCGGTCTGGTGGCGGTAATGGTCGATTCTGGCGCTTATGGATTGCGGAGGGCCGACGGATTCTCGCTTGACACCCAGGGATGGTATGTCGTAATTTACTTAACACATGCCGCAGCGTACTCGCCCGCCTCGCCCCGATCCCAAGGTCGAGGCGTTGCGCGTCGACGGCGCCCTCAACCGCCACGCCGAGCAGATCACGGATCCGGTGTTTGGGGCCCACGAGTTTTTCGACGCGCGCGACCTCGTGCAGGTCAAATACGAAATGCTCCGACGCGTCGAGATCGACGCGCAGCCCGTCACGCCGACTGCGGCGGCCTTCCGCCTCTCGCGACCCTCGTTCTATCAGGCGCAGCGGGCCTTTCAGCAACGCGGATTGGCGGGGCTGCTGCCCAAGAAGCGCGGGCCCCACGGCGGCCACAAGCTGACCGCCGAGATCGTCACCTTCGTCCAGCAGGCGCAGGCGCGGGATGCGTCACTCCGGCCGGTCGATCTGGCCCAGCACGTCGCCGACCGTTTCGCCGTCACCGTCCATCCTCGCAGTATCGAGCGGGCGCTGGAGCGACAGGAAAAAAAACGACAGCGATAAGGCTCGACCCACCGCCAGACGACGCGGTGCCCGATGGCGCCACCGCCGGGTACGAGGGCTTGCGGCGCGCGGTCCTCGAGGGCGGCGGCGAACGCGAGTTTGGATTCGCCCTCTTCATCCGTCATGGGATGGCCGGATGGATACGGGCCTGGTCCGCCTGTGCGGGGCCCGCGCGGACGTCAGACGGACCGGTGCGCGGGACCGGCATCGCGGTGCCCGCGGGCGTGCGAGGCGAGGTGACCCACTTGCTGGTGACGATGGCGCTCGGCGCGACGCGAGAGGAGACGCATCCATGACACGCGAGACGCATAGCAAAGTGCAGGCGCGGCATCTCCAGCGACACGCCTATCTCTACATCCGCCAATCGTCGCTGCGTCAGGTCCTCGAGCACACGGAAAGTACGCAGCGCCAGTACAACCTCAAGCAGCGAGCCATCGCCCTCGGATGGGCCTCCGATCAGATCGTCGTCGTCGATAACGATCAAGGCCTGTCGGGCGCGTCCGCCGTCGATCGGGCCGGGTTTCAAACCTTGGTGGCCGACGTCGGCATGGGCCGGGCGGGGATGGTCATGGGCCTGGAGGTCTCGCGCCTCGCGCGCAACTCGACGGATTGGCATCGACTCCTCGAGATCTGCGCGCTGACCGACACGCTCATCCTCGATGAAGACGGGATCTATGATCCGGCGCATTTCAATGATCGGTTGTTACTGGGCTTGAAGGGCACGATGTCCGAAGCGGAGCTCCACGTCCTCCGCGCCCGGCTGATTGGAGGCATCCTGAATAAGGCGCGGCGCGGCGAATTGCAATGTCGCGTGCCGGTCGGCTTGGTGTACGACGCCGCGGGGCGGGTCGTGCTCGATCCGGATCAACAAGTCCAGCACACGATTCGGGCGTTGTTTGAGACGTTTCGTCGAACCGGATCTGCCACCGCGACCGTGAAGAGCTTCCGCGACCAGGGCCTGTCGTTCCCTCGGCGGATGTGGCACGGCGCGCGCAAAGGCGAGGTGATCTGGGGTCCCCTCGACCATCCACGGACGCTGTGGGTGCTGCACAACCCGCGGTACGCCGGCGCGTTCGTCTACGGGCGCACGCGGCAGCGACATCAAACACGGAAGTACCACAAGCTGCCGCGTGAGGAATGGATGGCGCTCGTCCGCGATGCCCATCCGAGCTACATCAGCTGGGACCAGTTCGAACAGCATCAGACGATGCTCCGTGACAATGCCGCGGGGTATGGCACCGATCGGCGGCGAAGTCCGCCCCGCGAAGGCCCGGCGCTCCTGCAGGGCCTGGTCCTCTGCGGCCGGTGCGGCCTCCGGATGACCGTGCGGTATCACCAATCACGTGGCACCCTGGTCCCGATCTACACCTGCCAACGCGAAGGCATCCAACATGGCCATGCCATTTGCCAGCAGATCACAGGGGCGAGTATCGACGACGCGATCGGTGCCCTCGTGATCGAAGCGGTCAGCCCGATGGCCCTCGAGGTCAGCGTCGGGATCCAGCACGAGCTCCAGAGCCGTCTGGACGAGGCCGATGCCCTCCGTCGCAAGGCGGTCGACCGTGCGCAGTACGACGTCGATCTCGCGCGCCAACGCTTCATGCGGGTGGATCCCAACAATCGCCTGGTCGCCGACTCGCTGGAAGCGGACTGGAATCACAAGCTGCGCCTCCTCAACGAGGCGCAGGAACGCTATCGACAGCAGCACGACGCCGACTGTGTGGTCCTCGGCGACGAACAACGGGCTCGCATTCTGGCACTGGCCAATGATGTCCCTCGCCTCTGGCGCGATGCGGCGACGCCGGACCGTGAACGGAAACGGATGCTGCGACTGATCGTCGACGACGTGACCCTCGTCAAAGGGACGGAGCTGGTCGTGCACGTGCGCTTCCGCGGCGGGGCGACGCGAACCCTCACCTTACCGCGGCCGGCACCCGCGTGGGCGCTTCGTCAGACGAGCGCGGAAGTCGTCGCGGAGATCGATCGGCTTCTCGGCGATTACACGGATGTGCCGATCGCGCGAGTCCTAACCGAGAACGGCTTCCGGTCGGGGATGGGGAAGGCCGTGAACCCGATGATGGTGGCCCGCGTCCGGGATCACTATCATCTCAAATCGAGATATGACCGGTTGCGCGAACGCGGGCTGCTAACGCTCGCGGAAGTCGCCCGCGCCCTCGACATTTCGATCGCGACCGCGAAACAGTGGCGACTCGCAGGCCTGCTGACGGCCCATGCGTACAACGACAAGAACCAGTACCTGTATGAACGGCCCGGTCCTGGTGCGCCGGTCCGACACAAGCCGAAAGGCATCACGCGCTGGAAATCCGAGCGCCGATCGCGCTCACATCCGACTCATGAGGTGCAGTATGAAGCGTAGGCCTTCCGATCGGGATCGCCGACGCGGCAGGGCAGCGCGACGGTGCCGTAGTGCGCGAGCACGTCGCGATAGAGCGGATTGAGCGCCGGATCGTAGAGGTCCGGCGTGAGGACGCCCTCTTTGAGATTGTCGAGGACGATCACGGCGGGCGCCCCACCCAGTCGCCGAAACGCGCGCTCGTGCAACTGACACCAGATCGGCGCGCTCGACTTCCACGTGAGCAGCCGCACCGCCTTTCGCGAGTGACGATAGGAACGATTAACGGGGTTTCGCGCGCGTGGTTGACGGAAGGCCCCTTATGCGACCTCCCAAGACCCTCCCCCGCACAGCCGATCACGTTACTTTTCACAGGACGTACCATTCTTATCAAAGGCATCGAGCAAGCTCAAGTCGTGTCAAAGCTTGAGTTGCGCCATGAGTTCTCTCGCGATTATCTCGTATCCGTTCTTGTTAGGATGTGTGTCCGCGTTGGTTGGATAAATGGATTCTGTTCCAGCTGCCTTTATCAGAGGTTCCAGGACATCAACGTTGGAAATGTTCTTTTCCTCGAAGTACGCTTTCAGCAATTCGTTCACAGTGTGTTCGTTTGCGATAACTTGGTGTATGGCGTCCCCGTTTGTGAGGTTCATATCTCTATGGTCGATGTAGCTCGCAAAGACGCTCTCTTTGGTTGGAAGCATCAAAACGTAAAATCGGATTCCTCTGTCCTCGCAAAATTGCTTCATTTGCAGAAGCACCTCCATAGTGATCCGCAGCCCTTCCTTCACCTTGGGATCATCAAGATTGAGAGCTTGTAAAGTCGTCAGAGGCGTAAACCCTGTCCTGATTCCCAGCGCGGCATCTTCAAAGATGGTGGTGTCATTTGTACCCGCATACTTCATTTCCAGGAATCTCAAGGTCTCTCCAAATGAAAGCATCGCCGTCCTGTACAGAATGCTGTTGTGGGCGAGGTAAGATCTCAGCGATCCCAAGAAAATGCCGGTGTCGGGATTAAAATTGTCGGAGGGCTCGTCCGGTTCGGGTGCAAAATCGGGAGAGCGCAAGTCTTTCCAGTAGTCCTTCCTGTAAGTCAAATAAAATGCGTCTGTGAGATCATTTCCAAAGTAAAACCCTACAACAACGGCCGAAGGCTTCAGAAGAACGGCTTTGCTCTCCAGCAAATACTTATGTTCCACAGGCCCATGCCCCCCCAAAGCGAGGTTGTAGACTGTCTTCCCCGTCAGGCGCTGAAGCGTGGCCGGCCATGAGTTGGCGGCACTGGCCGCATTTCCGTAGGTCATAGAGTCGCCGATTGCGACAATGTCCGCCTGGCTGGGAACTGCCCTGTTACGATAACCCCACACGTCATGACCGCCGGAATTTGGCAGAATCTTACCGCGCAGGATGTTGTCTGTAACGATATACGGCATCAGGTAGTCGACGGGGTCAAGTACCAGTCTCAGAATTCCTTCTGCCAGGATCAGCGAAAAGGCCAGCGACGCAACAAACAGAATCGTGGTCCCAAGGCGACGCCTAATGTTCAGCCTCGCGACTCCCGAGCTCGTCACCGTGCTATCGCTGACGTCTCCAACACTTTCGACAGAGTTTCGCAAACGCAGTCCACCTCGGTTTGAGTGATGACGCCGGAAAACGGAAGTGCCAGGCAGGAATTCCCAAGAACCTCCGTAACGGGATAGTCACCAGGCCGATGATCGAAGCGGCGGCGATAAAACGGCTGCAAGTGTATCGGCGTAAAGTAGGGCCGCGATGGGACACCCAAATCGTCGACAGCGGGGATGAGCCTATCCCGATCTACACTCTCAACGAGTTGCACGACATAAACAAACCAAGACATCCACGTCGTGCTTTGCGCGATCTGTGGAATCCTGAGCAGATCCAGGCCCCTCAATCGCTCATTATATGCGGAATCCGGACCATCCTGAACAGCCAATCCGGTTGAAGGTGAACGCCGAATCCGGCGGATGCTGAACACCGAATCCGGCCATCCTGAACGCCCGATCCGGCCATGCTGAACACCGGATCCGGTGATCGTGAACGCCGAGTCCGGGCATGCTGAACGCTCGTCGGTAGGGGAGCGGCGATCCTGAGGGCTTTCTCCGAGGAGGGCCCTGGATGGCAGCGACGAGACTACCGATGAGACGCCTGCGCGAGATTCTCCGCCTCAAGTTCGACGCCCAGCTCAGTCACCGGGCGATTGCTCGCGCGTGTGCCGCGGGCCTGGGCACCATCACCAGTGCGTGGCAACGGGCGGCGGCGGCTGTGCTGGCGGAGGACGGGCGCCGCATAACGGGCATTCCGTCAACCACGCCCGCCGAATACCCCGTTCAATGTTCCTATCGTCAACATCGCAAACGTGTTCAGGCGCACTTTCTACCAAATGATGTTGAGGGTTTCAGTCGGCGCGGATCCCGATTGCGGCGGTTGCGTGCTGGCGCTTCCTCAGTCGGTCTGGGATAGCTGGCAGCGGCACTTGGGCCGGTTAGAACTCCAGCCGCAGCAGGATGGAACGTTCGGGCTCGCCGAAGAGGGCGGCGGTTTGCCGCAACCTGTGTCAGCCTGGACTTACGTCTTCGGCATCGAGGCTTCGACGATGGCGGCGTGGACAAATCGCCGCCGGCGCTCGATCGGGCGCTTCCGCTACCGGAGACCGCAGCCTCCGGCGCGACCTTGAGCGCACAGTGGCCGAACGGCGACAGCACTCGCAGGACGAAGGAGATTATTCGTGCGCAGCAGCAGCGGCTTCAAAGCCTCGGTGGCGAATCAGATAGGCCGTTTCAGAGATCGAAAACGAGACGCAAACCATCGGCGATAACGCCCATCCGATCGCCGGACAACGCGCTCAGGCGCTCGATGAAATCGGCCCGAAGCACCTTCTGGACATCGTAGACATTGGCAACGGATGTTTTCGCCAGACGTGTGTCCCGACGGTCGAGCCGTACGTTGCCGGGCAGGCCCTCGAGGTGCAGACGGCTCGTGAGGGGAACGACGAGGAAGGATCGCACGCGAGGCTCGCGGACCTTGTCGGTCTGGACGACCACGGCGGGGCGTCGCTTGTCGACCTGCACCCACCAGACCTCGCCGCGCCGCGGCAGGTCCTCACCAGTCGTCGCCACCGTACTCCTCCGACATCCGGCGTCGCTGGTATTGCCGCCAGCCCTGTGCGTCGTCGGCGACATCCCAGCCGTGGCGGTCGAGATACGCCTGCGTCTGTTCGCGCACGCGCTCGGCCTCGAGCAACTGCGCGAGCAGCTCGGACCGCGACGTCCCCCGTCGTCGCGCGGCTTGGTCGGCGAACGCGATGAGGTCCTCCGGCAGGGACACCCCGATCTTCATGTGACTATGGTAACACTACACGGAATACCACAGTATTCCTCTCGTATTCCTCCCAACCTCGGCGCCCGCGCCGACGCACCCCTTGTAGACGGCGGCAGTGACCTCTCGGACAGTAAGCAGCTTCCTGCGGTCACGAACATGCCAGACATCTTGAATGCGGGATATAATCCAGCGGCCTCAGCGCGCTCGCCGCTGCGTGAGCCGTGTCTCGGGGCCTCATGTCATGGCTTTTGCGTCGCGCGTCGGGTTTGTCGTTCTGGCCACCGTGGTATTCGGCGTCAGCGCCACCCTGCAGGACGCCGGCGCAACCGTCGCCAATGTCAGCCGCGCGCTTGGCGCCACCGATTTAAAGACCATCCAGTATTCGGGGACCGGGTTCACATACGCCTTCGCCCAGAGCTACCGGCCCGACTCCGGGTATCCGAAATTCCACGCGACATACTCGCGGGTCATCGATTACGACCGTGGTCTGGCGCGAGAAGAGATTGTCCGGACCCAGTTCGAAGATCCCCCGCGTGGCGGTGGTGGACAGCCGCTCTACACGGAAGCTCGCGCGGCCGCGGTCGTCAACCCGAATTCGGCCTGGGGCGGCGGTGCTTTGGCTTTGACGCCGCACGGGTTCGTGAAAGCCGCTGCGAACGCCAGTCCGACGATCGGTTCACGGCGCGTTGGTTCCCGGACGCTGACCGTGATCTCGTTTCCTGTCAGGAATGAATACCGAGTCGAAGGGTACGTAAACGAGCAGAACCTGATCGAGAGAATCGACACGTGGACGGCCAACCCGATCCTGGGCGACACGCTCATCCAGACGACGTTTGGTGACTACCGCATGTTCGGGAATCTCCGGTTTCCGACGCGGATTGTGCAGCAGCAGGGTGGTTTCCCGACGCTCGAGGTCACTATTACCGACGTCCGGCCCGGTGCGTCGGTGAATCTCCAGGCGCCGCCTCCGGCGACGCCGCAGCCGGCGCGGGCCGAAGGCCAGCTCGTCGCCCCGGGCGTTTGGTACCTGAGTGGTTCGCCGGAGCCCAACAGCCAGCTCGTGGAGCTTCGCGACTACACCGTGTTGATTGAGTCGTCTGTCAGCGAGGCCCGGGCCCTGGCCAACCTCGCAGAAGCGCGGAAGCTTGTCCCGAACAAGCCGGTTCGGTATCACTTGAATACGCATCACCACGGCGACCACGCAGCGGGCGTCCGCGCGTTCGTCGCCGAAGGCGTGTCGATCATCACGCACGAGATGAACAGGCGCTTCTACGAGCAAGCTGTTCTGAAAAACCCGCACACGCTTGCGCCTGACGCACTCTCCAGGGCTCCGCGCGCAGCCAGCTTCGTGTGGGTCAACGACAAGTACGTCCTGACCGACGGATCGCGAGCGCTGGAGGTGTACCACGTCCCGAACGGACACGCCGCGAATCTGCTGATGTCGTACGTCCCGCAGGAAAAGCTGCTGATCATCACCGACATCTTCAACGACTTCGGCGAGCCGAGACCCAACGATCCGCCGTCTGGCCTTGTAAGTCCCTACTACGCGGCGCTCGGAGAGCGAGTCCGGCAGCTCAAGCTCGACGTGCAGCGGATCGCGCCCTCACACGGGCGAGGCCTCGTACCGGCCGACATGTTGTGGAAGGCGCTTCAGGGAAAGGTTCAGGCGCCGCTGGCTAGTCGGTAGCTCTGTAGTTGGTAGGCGCTCATAGGCGCGCTCGTACGTAGTGTCCGCCTTTAGGCGGACTGGGAGGCTCTTAATGCCGTTGTCAGTCATTAAACGAGTGCTCGTAGTAGCGGTCGCCGTATCAATCGCTGCTGGAGTTGTCCAGCTCACTGTTGCCGCGCAGGCGCCGGAGGGCAAATGGGTGCGGCTTGCGCCGTATCCGCAGCCGACGCAGGAAATTGGGTCTGCCATCGTGGCGGGCAAGCTGTACATCCTTGGCGCGTATGGCAATAACGCGCCTGGAGGCCTTGCGGGTTGGTTCAATGAGTACGACCCGGCGACCGACCGTTGGACGAAGAAGCCGGATATTCCCATGCCGGTTCATCACCAGGCGATGGTGGGGTACAACGGCAAGGTTTACGTGTTTGGCGGCGGGATCAAGCTGACGCCGACCGGTGACAACTGGTACCCGACAAACCGCTCTTGGGAATTCACCCCTGCCACCAACACCTGGCGCGAAATTGCCGCGATGCCGACCAAGCGTGGCGGTGGCTTTGCCGCGGAGCTCGGCGGCAAGATCTACGTCATCGGAGGCGCCGGCTATCACCCGGGTCAGAAGGAGGATGTCTCCATCAGCGCGACGGTCCCGCATCGTTCGGTCGCGACAAACGAGGTCTACGACCCGGCGACCAACACCTGGGAAACGCGAATGCCAATGAACGTGCCGCGCAACCATCACGCGGGCGCCGCCGTGAACGGCAAGATCTACGCGATTGGCGGGCGTGTCGGCTGGTCGTTTGTTGGATCGAGTGCCGTCGACACCGTCGAGGAGTACGACCCGACGACCGACAGATGGCGGGTGCGATCGCGCATGATCTATCCCCGCAGCGGCATGGCCTACGGGACGGACGGGCGGTTGATCTACACCGTGGGCGGCGAGTACCTGGACAGCGAAATGGTCGGCGTGTTTCGCAACTTCGAGGCGTACGATCCCGCGCGCGACCGTTGGTACTCGCTGCCTCCGATGACGGTGCCGCGGCACGGTTTTGCCGGCGGAGTCATCGGCAACAGGTTCCACGCCGTGAGCGGTCAGCTGCAGAGCGGCACGGGCGGCGGCGGTCCAGGCTCCACAGAAGCCCACGAAGCATTTGAGTTCGAGCGTGCGCCGGGCGCGACCGCGAGCAGATAAAACAAAGGGAATCCCATCATGTCGTGGAAATATCTCGCACTTATCTTGCTGCTCGGCACGGCCGCAGTCAGCAGCCAGACACAGGGTCGCTGGGTACGACTCGCGCCGATCCCGCAGGCGAATGAGGAATGGGACAGCGCGGTTGTCAACGGGAAACTGTATTTGTTCGGCGGCAACCCGGTTGCTGCTGGCGGCAAGCAGGGCGCGCCGCCTGGAAACGTGTTCGAGTACGACCCGGCCGCGGACCGCTGGACGAAGAAGAACAACATGCCGCAACCAGCGCATCACAATGCCGTCGTCGGCTACAACGGCAAGATCTACGTGTTTGGCGGCGGCATCCAGCGTCAGCCGGGCGGACCGACGCAGTTCCCCGTTGACAACTCGTGGGAATACGACCCGGTAGCCGATTCGTGGCGTGCGCTCGCGCCGATGCCGATCCGGCGTCTGGCCGCGGCGGCCGTCGAGTCCGGAGGCAAGATCTACGTCATGGGCGGAGTGGCGCAGTATCCAGGGCTCGAGAACCAGTCGCTGTCGGGGGAAGAGCCGCATCGCGTGCTCGACCTCAATCACATGTACGATCCGGCAACCAACACGTGGCAGCCTCGTCAAACGATGCCGACGGCGCGGAACCACATGTTTGTCGGGGCAGTGAGCGGCAAGGTTTACGTCATCGGCGGCCGCGTTGGATCGATGGCGGTGGCCACCGGCAGCACAACGGATCTCGTCGAGGAATACGACATCGCGGCCGATCGCTGGGGCGCAGTCAGGCTGCGCATGCCGACACCGCGCGACGGCGGAGTGGTCGGCGTCTTCCAGAACCGAATCTACGTGGCCGGAGGGCAGAGCATCACAGCCATCAATAATTCAGTCTCTCGTGCGCTCGAGGCGTACGATCCGGCCAGCAATTCGTGGTTGTCGTTCCCGAACCTTCCTCAAGCCAGGCACGGACAAGGCGGGGGCGTCATCGGAAACCGGTTCTACATCGTGAGCGGGCACCTCACGGCCGCGTTCAGCGGCGGCGAGCCGCTCAACGTGACCAATCACGACGCGTTTGAATTCAGTAAGCAGTAGGCAGTAGGCAGTGAGACGGAGAGACAATCCTATGACTATGCACAAGCGTACCCTTGCGCTGGTTCTCGCACTGTGCGGCATTCTGGCGCTGGCCGTCGGCTCTGGTAATCGAGGTACCAGGCACAGGCCCAGGGACAGGCCGTCGATGAGAGCGGCGCGCCGATCTTCAAGGTCGATCCGTTCTGGCCCAAGCCGCTGCCCAACCGCTGGAGCATGCAGCAGGTCACCGGTATCCATGTGGATCACATGGACCATATCTGGTTCCTGAATCGTGGCGCCGTGGCCGAAGGCGACGAGATCGGCGGTGGGGATAACCCGCCTCGGATCGAGTGCTGCGTGCGCGGCCCGGAACTCATCGAGCTCGATCAGGAGGGTAATGTCGTCCATGCGTGGGGTGGGCCCGGCTATCACCCGCAATGGCCCACGGCGCTGCAGACCGTGATTGCCGACACGAAAGGCTTCGTGTGGGTGTCGGGCACTGCGCCGCAGGACAGCATTCTGAAGTTCACGCGCGATGGAAAGCTCGTGTGGGACTTCGGTCATCGTCCGCCGGCCGAAGCGCAGAAGATGCCGGAGAACAACCAGGAAACCGGCTTCCTCGTGAACAAGGGGCGCTTCCAACTCGACGAGGTCGCCAACGAGCTGTACATCATCCAGCAGAAACGCGTCGTGATCTATGACGCGTCTACCGGCGCGTACAAGCGGGGGTGGGGTGGACACGGAATGCCCCTGAGCGAAGTCTCGAACGACCCGATTCCGCCATACAAGTGGACGGGCGCACCTCCGCCGCCGGAACGAAATTTCGTTCCCGACCTCCACTTCGCGGAGATTTCGAAGGATCGGCTGGTCTACATCGGCGAGCGGGGGCAGAACCGAATCGAGGTATTCACGACGGATGGCAAGTTCGTGAAGGAATTCTCCGTGTCGCCCAACACGCCAGCTCGCGGTGAAGGCTGCGGGGGTCTGGCAAACACAAAGATGCCGCCGTGCGGCACCACCTACAAGCTCGCCATCTCACGCGATGCCCAGCAGAAGTTCCTCTACGTCGCGGATGGAACGAATAACAAGGTGTGGATTCTCGACCGTCAGAGCGGCAGGACGCTGGGGTCGTTCGGCGGCAACGGGCGATACGCCGGCCAGCTCCACTGGATCAACGCGATTGCGATGGATTCGAAGGGGAACATCTATACCGGCGAGGTCGAGCAGGCGAAGCGCATTCAGAAGTTCGCGCCGGTCATGGCGAGTCGCCGGTAGAGCGCACACTTGTAGCGCGCACGCTTTAGCGTGCGCGATCCGCTGGAGTGCCGCGGCCAAGGATGTGACTTTCTCGCGGTAGAGAGCAGCCAAGTTGGTCTACCGATAGCCGGCTGTGCCGCGAATCTACCGTAATCCGCGAAACAGCACGATGTCGTTGCTCGTGGAAACCCGAGAGATCGCGAGACGCTTGCCGTCGTGCGACCAGGCGAAGTCGGCAATCTCGCGGTCGTCGGTAAAGTGGGTGAGCTGGCGAGGGGCCGAGCCGTCGAGGGATTGAATCCAGATGTTGCGAGTCGCCGGGTCATCGTAGGCAATGCCACGACCGTCAGGCGTCCACCGCCGTCTCGTCAGGAAAAACAGGCAAGCTTCTCCGCGACGTGCAGGCGGGCAGGTCGCACACAGAAGTAATGGGCCTCCCTTGATCGTCGCGCGAAGTGAATACAATCGTCTTGCTGTCTGGCGAGATATCGAGGCTTGACTCTCCCGCGAACGTCGTCGTGACCTGCACCAGCTCGCCTCCGTCGATCGAGACGATCCAGGGTGACAGCGCGCCGCGGCGACTTGAGGAAAAGACGACGAACCGGCCGTTGGGAGCCATCACCGGACCCCGAATTTGGCCGGGCACCAGTTGCTCTGGCTGGCGGCCATCCGCGTTCACCTTCCAGAGACCCTCGCCGTCAGCCTCGGTAGCCCGGTACACAACGGTTCGACCGTCTGGTGTTCCCCTTCCCTCGAGAGCGTTCGATATAAGCTCCTCGGGCGTAACGAGCCCGGCGCGGAGCCGTGCGATTATGGCGCGGCCGCTTGCGGTACTGGCGTATATGAGGTCTTCCCCGGCCCACGCCACCGTGGCCAATGTTGCGCGTCCGGAGAATGGTGCCGGAGCGACGACCTCGGCCCCATCGGCAGCCGCACCGTCCCCAACCCAGATGCTCGCCCGTGTCTCGGAGCGCATCGTCACGACGGTTGTCCGATCCGGACTCACACTGACTCCGAAGTAGGAGTTCAGATCGTTGGTGAGCCGCGACAGCCGTCCATCCCTGGACGACAGCCGCCAAAGCTGTTCAGGGGCGCCGCCTTGCGCCGAATGGTTTGCCAGAAGCGATTCTCCGTCGAGCCAAGCGAGTCCCTGAGGTTCGCCACCCAGAGCAGCAAGCGATACGACACGTTCCGCGCCCGTTGCGACATCCACGAAGATCATCTGTTGCTGGGTCGCCCCTTCCGAGCCGGAAACGGCGCCGTACAACGCAATGGTGCGGCCATCTGGAGACCATGCAGGCCGAACGCTTGGATTACCCGCGCGATTACCGTTGTAGAAGAGCGCCGGACGCCGACGGGTTGCCAGCACGCGCTCGCCCGCGCCATCGGGGCCCGTCACGACGAGCGAGTCCATCCCATTTGCTGCGTCGATCCGCACGAATGCGAGCCGCTGGCCATCCGGCGACCAGTCGGGGGGACTCGAAACACGGTCGATCAGGCGTCTCGGCGTGCCGCCGAGGAATGGCGCGCGCCACAACGACCACGTTGGTTGTCCCGGCTGACCGCGAACGAAATCCACGAAGCTGCCGTCGGGCGTGACCGTCGCGCCGAGCAGGTTTACCCCTGCCTCTGGCGCAACGATCTGAACGTTGCTGGCCGTCGCGGTTTGCCGAATCCACAGGCTCGCGGCATTCGCTTCGCGCTGGATGTATGCGACGTATCGCCCATCCGGCGATATTGCAGGCCGCTCGGCGTTCCCGCTCGTCGTCAACTGCACGACCTCGAGATTGTCGAGCGGCGCGGTCGACGTCGCGGGCTCTTGCTCCGCGACCCGCTGCATCGTCGAGTAGATCACACCCGCAACGACGACCAACAGGACCACGGCCGCAAGGGCCACGATGCCTCTATGCCGTTTGACGAGCGCTGCCAGGACCTGCGAATCGGACGAGGACGCCGGCGGCGCGTTGGCTGGAACGGACGTCGAAGGAGCGACAACCAGCGGCTCGAACACGGAAGAACGGTCTGAACGATTCGAACGGTCCGAACGATCGAGATCTCGTTTGACCCGTTTCAGATCCGCCCGCAGCTCGGAAGCCGTTTGGCACCGGATGTCGCGATCTTTCTCGAGCATCTTCACGATGATCTGCTCGAGCGGTGCAGGCAGATCAGGTCGGAGCTGGCGAGGTGACATCGGCGACTGGTGCAGAATCGCCGCCGAAATGACTGCGCTCGTTGCGCCCGTAAACGCCGGCCGGCCGGTAGCCATCTCGTAGAGCACAAGCCCCAGAGAGAACAGGTCGCTTCGGCCATCGAGCTCTTCGCCGCGCAACTGTTCCGGCGACATGTACGCCACGGTCCCGACGGTACTGCCGGGATCGGTCAGCATCGGGCCTGCTGACAAAGTCGGCTGGAGTGAAGCCACAGTGGCCGCGGCGACACTCTTGGCGAGCCCGAAGTCGAGGAGCTTCGGGCCACGCAGCGTCAGAACAATATTCGCGGGCTTGATGTCGCGATGAATGAGCGTACGTCCATGGGCGGCATCCAATGCATCGGCGAGGACGATCCCGAGATCGACGAGCTGTGCGATGTCGAACGGCCCGCGCGTGAGGCGCTGGTGTAACGTTTCGCCCTCCAGCAACTCCATAACGATGAAGTGCTGGTGGTCATCGGTTTCGCCGACGTCGTAGATCGTGCAGATGTTGGGATGCTGAAGCGCCGCAACGGCCCGCGCTTCACGGTGGAACCGCTCACGTGCTGCCACCGACGAAGTGAGCTGCGATGGCAGCACCTTGACGGCGACCGTTCGCTCCAGACGCGTATCGCGTGCCTGATACACCTCGCCCATCCCACCCACGCCAAGCGGCGACAGGATCTCGTAAGGGCCGAGGCGTATTCCGGGCTCGAGCGCCATTCAATTCGGCGGACTGAAAGTCCGCCCGAACTGCGGTTGTTTAGTGCGTCGATTATAGACGCATGACTCGATTGAAGACGTCGAAGAGCTCGAAACTTACGGCGACGAAGTCGCTGCAGTGGACTCTGTGCACAGCAGATGCCTGGAAATCCTTGCAGCTGGGCTCAAGAAGTAGCAGGTCCGGCTGAAGCCGGACACTACGATCCATCACGAGTTGTAGAGCGCACGCTTTAGCGTGCGCGATCCGCGCAGGCTGAAGCCTGCGCTCTACGGAGTGCGCGATCGCTACCGCCGCTGCATTTTTTCCCGTTCCGCGCGCACGAAGAAGACGCCGTCGGTGACGACGGCGTCGCCCGCCTGGAGGCCAGACAGCACGAGCACTCGATCGCCGTTCTCGCTGCCGATCTTTACCGAACGTTCCACGAAACGTCCCTGCTGCGAGTCGACAGCCACGTAGACCACGGTGTCGCTGCCGACGATCTGGACGGCAGATTTCGGCACGAACAGCCCCTGGCGGGGCGACCCTTCTCCTATGTGCGCGTCGACGTACATGCCCAGCCGCAGTCTTCCGGATTGATTCGGCACTTCCACGCGAAGCTTCGCGGTGCGCGTTTCCGGCTGCACCTGGGGGTCGATATAGCTGACGCGGCCGCGAAGTGTCATGCCTGGATACGAGGTGCTGGTGATCGTCGCGGGACTGCCCACGCGCACCCTCGCGAAGTCGCGCTCGTATAGATCGGCGATGACCCACACCGTCGAGAGGTCGACGATCGTGAAGAGCGGCATCGAGGGATCGATGTTCTGCCCGACGTTGACAGCGCGGCGGGTGACGACCCCAGGTAAGGGAGCACGAATTGGCGTGGTTGTGACAACGTCCTGTGGTCCGGCCAGACGCTGCGTTCGCTCTTCAGGAATGCCGAGCAGGGCGAGCCGCGCGCGCGCGATTTCCACGGCCGCATCGATCTTGGCGCGTTCCGCCTCATGCTCCTCGAGCTCCTGCCGTGTGGCGGCGCCGATCGCCGTGAGTCGCTGCGTACGTGTCTGTCGCTGCTGATGTGCAGCCTGTTCCGCGCGCGCCGCGATGAACCCGGTCTGGGCATCGGCGAGCTCGGGACTGTAAATAGTGGCGAGCGGCTGCTGTGCTGCAACCTGCGTCCCGAGGTCGGCACTGACCTGGGTCACGCGTCCCGACACGAGTGACGTGACGACGACCTCTTTATACGCGTTCGGCTGTACGACGCCGGGCATGCGCAGCTCGAGCGTCGTTGCGCCGGAAGTCGCGGCGACGGTCCTGATGCCGGCGCGCGCCATCATGTCGGGGCTCAGCGTCACGGTCAGATCTGCGGCCGAGGGGATCCGGGATCCGGGATCCGGGATCCGTTCGGATAGTGGTGCGCCGGCATGTTGGTGACCTCCGAGAGCCGGCGCCACAGCATCTTCAGCCGGGCGCTGCGACACATCGGCCGGCGGTGTCATCGCCGGTCCTCTGACGCTATAGCCAATCGCGGCACCCACAGCCGAGAAGGCCTGCGCCAACCAGGACGACCGCCGGCCAGGGCACGCGCCCCGACGATCCGATCACGGCGTTTCTCCGAACGCCCGCGCGACGGCGGCGCGCGCCTCATACGCGCGAAGCAGGACGTCCGTATAGGCGCCTTCCACCTCGAGGTAGCGTCGCTGCTCGGTCAGCACGTCCGAGAGCGGGAACCGGCCAAGGTCGTACGCTTCGAGCATCACGTCCACATTTTGTCGTGCGAGCTCGCGAACGGTTGTCGAATAAATCTCCACCGCCCGGCGCGCTTCGCGTTCCCGTGCGACTGCGGCATCGATTTCGGCTCGGGCCGCCCGTTGCCGCGCCGCAAAGAGCAACTCGGCTCCACTTCGCTCGGCCTGCACCGATGCCAGCGCCCCCTGATTGCGATTCGAGAACGGGAGCGTCACTTTGGCTCCCACGAGATAACTATTAAACGTATTTTGGATCGGCACGTGCGCGCCGCTATGGTCCAGGCCGAACTGTGGGAATGTCCAGTGGCTTCTCGTCCAGCCGCCCAGCAGCGACACCTCAGAACGGGCGTCTCGCGCGGTTTGTTCGATGCGGGCATCGGCAAGCTGAATGCGCGCGATCGCCTCCCGCAGATCGGGCCTGGCTTCGATCGCGGCGGTTGCGGTCAGCCTCGGTACGGTTGGGACCGCAGCCAGCGATTCGAGCGATTCGCTTAGCGCGAGCGGTGCGTCGGCGGCGAGACCGACCAGCGCTCTCAACTCGATGGTCGTTCCCTCGAGCTCGCCCGCGGCGAGCGCCGCGTCGGCTTCGAGCCGCATCGCCTCCACCGCGGCTACATTCGCGTCCAGCTTCGTCGAGCCGCCTTCCGTCACGCGCCGGTCGAGCAGATCGCGCATGCGGCGGGCCGCTGTAAGTGCCTCATTGGTCAGCTCGAGGTTTCGTCTGGCTGCGAGCACGCGTCCGACCTGCTCGCGGACCGCCGATGCCAGCAGCCGCTCGCGATCGCGAATCGACAGTGACGTCACGTCGGCCACGCGCTGAGCGACGGCGACGCGGGCGGGCCGGCGAAAGAGATCGAGCGGCCATTCCACGTCGGCGGCGGTAATCATCATGCCGCCCGGCTCGTGTTCATGAAACGAAGAAAACAGTGGGTTGGGCCTCAGCGCCGCCTGCGTGACCTGGCCGTTCGTGACACCAATTTCCGTGCGGGCGACCTTCAGCTCCGGGGACTGTTCGAGCGCGAGCGCGACGAGTTGCTCGATGGTGACGCCCTGTGCGTGCGCAGCGGGCGCCAGTGCCGACAAGCCACCAAGACACAGAGCCACAGAGAAACAATTTTTCACTCGTCTCATTGCACGTTTCCCTCGAAAGCCGCCGACCCGCGGCCGGCCGGGCCGTTCCACTCGATTGTCATCTGCCAGGATCCCGACATGCCGAAGTCGCCGGTCGCATCGTATACGCCGGGTTGGCCGGTGGGCGTGATGGTGATCGGGCTGTTCATCACCATTCCGGGCATCGTCATCGATGCTGCCGAGTTGGACGGTACCGACGTCGACTGGCTCGTTCGTCGCGGCAGACCGAAATTCGATCCGGAAGCGGTTGCTGCCGGTACGAAGCTGGCCTTCGGGATTCGACAGCGTCACGACGAGATCCCCGCTGCGAATCGTTTCCAGGACGGCGCCGCGTGGTGTCATTCGCCGGTTGCGCCTGGCGCGTCCATATCCACCAGCCCGCGCCAGCGAGCGCAACGATCACGAGCGCTGCTGCGAAGGAGTACGTGGGGCGGGTGCCGTGCAGCGAAGGGAGCAGCGGACCCGCCGCCCTCTGCTGGACGCAGCCGACGCAACCCGAAGGCGGCGCTCGTGAATCCAGTAGAACAACACGGGCGTCACGATGAGCACGTACAGCAGCGACGAGACCATCCCTCCGAGCACCGGCGTCGCCAGCGGCTTCATCACCTCGGCGCCCACACGATCGGTCCACATGATGGGCAGCAGACCCGCCACGACTGTCGACACGGTCATGACCTTGGGCCGAAGCCGAAGCAGCGCCCCTTCCATGACGGCTTCGCGCAGTTCGGTTTTCGTCAGCGTGGTCCCGAGCTCCGCCATTTTGCGCCGAACCGCTTCGTCCAGGTAGATCACCATCACTACGGCCGTCTGCACCGCGGTTCCAAACAGCGCGATGAATCCCACCCAGACGGCGACGGAGAAGTTGTAGCCGAGCATCCAGAGCAAGAACACGCCGCCCGTCAGCGCAAACGGCACGGTGAGCAGCACGTGGAACGCTTCGAGTGCCGAGTGGTAGGTGAAATACAGCAGCGCGAAGATGACAATTAGCACGATCGGCACGATCAACTGCAGGCGCCGGCGTGCCAGCTCCTGGTTCTCGTACTGGCCGCTCCATCCGAGAAAGTATCCGGGCGGCAGCGGCACCTGCGCGGCAACCGCTGCCGTGGCGTCCTCAACGAAGCCGGTCACGTCGCGCCCCTGAATATTCAGCAGCACGGTGGCGAGCAGCAGCCCATTCTCGGAGGTGATCATCGCGGCGCCGCGTGTGTGCTCGAAGTGCGCCACCTGCGCGAGCGGCACTTGTTCGCCCGACGGCGCAGCTACGAGGACGTTGCCGAGCGTCTCCACCTCGTCGCGATACTCGGCCGCGTACCTGACCCTGATCGGAAAACGCTGCCGTCCTTCGAACGTTCGAGTGACGACCCGCTCTCCGATAGCTGTCTCGATGACCTCCTGCACGGCGGCAACGCTCAACCCGTATCGCGCCGCGGCCTCGCGATCCACGCGCACGTTGAGATACTGCGCCCCCACGAGCGGCTCCGGATAGACGTTGGCCGCCCCTGGAACCGTGCGCAGGACGTCTGCGACGCGACGGGCCGTGTCGTCCAGCACGGCGAGATCGCCGCCGTAGATCTTGACGCCCACTTCCGACCGGATACCGGTGGACAGCATCTCAATCCGATTGATGATCGGCATCGTCCAGATGTTCGTGACGCCCGGAAGCTGCGCCGCTGCACTGAGCTCGGCGCGGAGCCGTTCGAGCGTCATGCCAGGACGCCACTGGTCGCGGGGCCTCAGATGCACGACCGTTTCCGTCATGTTCAGTGGCGACGGATCCGTAGACGTGTCGGCACGGCCGACCTTGGCCACCGCGTACTCCACTTCGGGAACCTGCATGAACGCCGCGTTCTGACGACGGGCGATCTCGGTGTTCTGCTCGAGTGAGATGCTGGGGTCCGCAATCGGCATGAACAGCATGTCGCCCTCGTTGAGCGGAGGCATGAACTCGCCTCCGATGCGCGTGGCGACGAGAAGCGCACCGGCGAACACCAGCACCGACGCCGTCACGGTGATCCAGCGGTGCGACATTGCGGCCTCGAGCGAGGGCCGGTAAATCAGCGCGCAGCACACGCATGACAGGATTGGCCGACTCGTCGCGCATCCTGCCGCCGAGGAGCAGCGTGCAGAGCACCGGAACCACGGTCACCGCGAGGACGGTGGCGGCTATCACAGCAAACGTCTTCGTGAAGGCGAGCGGCTGGAACAGCTTGCCCGCCTGGCCCGTCAGCGCGAACACCGGAATGAACGCCAGCACGATGATCGCCATCGAGAAAAACACTGGACGACCCACCAGCCGGGTCGATTCGAGGACTGTCGCCCACACGGCGCGCCGATCGCGCACGCTGATGCCGCTGCGCTCGATTTGGCGGAACGCATTCTCGGTGACCACGATGCCCGCGTCGACAAGCACTCCGATCGCTATGGCAATTCCTGCCAGGCTCATGATGTTCGACGAGATGCCCACGTAGTACATCGCGAGGAACGACATCAAAACCGCGAGGGGAAGCGGCAGCGTAACGATCAGGATCGACCGCAGGTGCATCAGAAACACGACGTGAGCGAGGGTGACGAGTGCGATTTCTTCGAGCAGCGTTGTTTCCAGCGTGTCTACCGCCTGCTCGATCAGCGTCGAACGGTCATAGAACGGGACAATCGTGACGCCTTCGGGCAGGCCCGGGCTGATTTGTTGAATACGCGCCTTCACCCCGTCGATGACCTGCTGCGCGTTGGCGCCTGTCCGCGCCACGATGACGCCGCCGACGGCTTCATCGGTCCCTTTCACCAGCGACGAAACACGAAATGCGTCGCCAATCCGAACCTCGCCGACCTGGTTCACATAGACAGGAACGCCACCGGATGCGCCGACCACAGTCTGCGCGATGTCATCTACCGATTCGACCAGCCCGACGCCTCGTACGATCGACCACGTGCCGTTCGACTCGAGCACGTTGCCGCCGACGTTCTGATTGCTCCGGCGCACCGCCTCCACGACATCGCCGAGCGACAGGTTATAGGCTCTGAGCCGGTTGGGATCGATGTCGATTTGATACTGCTGAACGTGGCCGCCGATGGATGCGACCTCGGCGACGCCGGGAACTGCATTCAGCTGATAACGAACGAACCAGTCCTGGATGCTGCGAAGGTCGCGGAGCGAATGACGGTCGCTCTCGATCGTGTACCAGAACACGTGGCCCACGCCCGTCGCATCGGGGCCGAGTGTGGCCGTGGTTCCTTCGGGCAGCATGCCCGACACGAGATTCAGCCGCTCGAGGACCCGCGTTCGCGCAAAGTACTGCTCCACGTCGTCTTCGAAGATCACGTAGATCATCGAGAAGCCGAACGCGGACTGCGAACGCACGACGCGCACGCCCGGAAGGCCCTGGAGGTTCACGGTGAGCGGGTAGCTCACCTGATCTTCCACCTCACGCGCACTGTGACCGGCCCACTCCGTGAACACGATCACCTGGTTGTCGGATAAATCAGGAATCGCGTCTATGGGCGTCGCGCCGACCGCCCACCAACCCCATACGCCGAGCCCGCCCGCGAGCAGCAGAACGATCAGGCGGTTGTTCAGGGAGAGCTCGATGATGCGATTGAGCATGCCCTAGGTTCAGTGTCCTCCGGCTTCCAGATGCTGCACCAGCTCCACGTGGACGTTGTCCGGCCCTTCCAGGTAGACGACGCGGTGTGAGAGTTGGTCCGGCTGGGCACAGTAGAGCCGGCGGATGTCGCTGCCATTTTCAGCCTGCACGACGCGGCACGCGGGATTGATTCTGGGATTCGGGTTGGAGGTGAACTTCGCCCCTTCGGCCGTGAGCGCGTTCACCACTTTGTCGAGATCGATGGGCCCGAAGCTGAGGTGGTCGATCGAGTGTCCCGGCCCCCCTCGTGCCTCGGCGTCAGCAACTGCGAATAGGTAGAAGACGCCGAGGTCGCGATAACGCACGGCCTCGATCCGGCCTTTGTACTTCGTGCGATCTCCGCCGAACGCGTGGACGTACCACTGCAGCGTGGCATCCGGATTCGGCACACGCAGCTCGACGTGATGAATGCCGAGCGCGTCCGGATCTTCGACGAGCACCAGCTTGGTGCCCCATGGGTCTTCCACCACTGCCTGCTTCCACAAGCCGGGCACCTCGGTAACCGGACTGACGATCGTGACCCCCGCGGCGCGCAGCTTTTCGACATGGGCGGCCACGTCCGCGAAGGAAAAACCGATATGGTCAATCGTGCTGCCTGCGCTCGGACGTGCGTCCGCCGCGAGCTGGAAGTGCAGCTGGATGGGAAGCGGGTGGTCGGCCGGCCATTTTCCCCACGCGACCGTCTCCGGCGTTTCGCCCACGTTGCCGCCCATGTGCGCGATGTACCAGTCGCGCGCCCGCTCGACGTCGGTCACGGCCAGGTGAAGGTGGTCGAACGGCTCAGTCAGCTGCGCACGGGCAGGGCTGCCCGTCGCCAGCAACAGCAGAAGCGCCAGGGCTCCGGCCTGTGCCAGGAAGAGCCGCGGTTTCATGGGCGTACTCTAACGCACTCCGCAGGGGGATGCTGGCAGGGAGGGTTTCCGGAGACCTGAAGGTCTCCGGCTACCGTGCGAGTTCGAGGTCTGCTCCGCTGCAACCAAAAAGTCCGCGATCCACAGAACAAATCGTGGGCCCCCTCACAAAAATGCAGTGTTTTGCCGTGCATGCTTCTTGCTGCTCCCGCCATTACCCGGTCAGACGAGCATCACATGCGAGTGTCTCTCTCTGGACGGCCTGTACCTTGGTCTGTCGTTCCTCTGCTGCCAATGAGCGTCGGGCCAGTCGACGTGCCATCGTGAACGACGGGAATATGAGCGACACATGCGTCGAGGGTCGAAGCGGCATTGCCGTCGACACCATCGGCACCCTGCTACGCGATGCGGCACAACGTAACCCGGAATCGCCGGCTCTCTCAGCCCCAAAGCGACCTTCGCTCTCCTACGCGCGTCTCTGCCGTCAGGTCGAAGGTATGGTTGCGTGGCTCAATGCGCACGGGATAGGCCGTGGCGACCGCGTAGCCATCGTCCTTCCGAACGGGCCCGAGCTGGCAGCAGCTTTCCTCGGCGTGTCAGTGGGTGCCGTGAGCGCCCCGTTGAATCCCGGTTACGGTCCGGACGAGTTCCGATTCTGCCTCGCGGATCTACGCCCGAGAGCGTTGATCGTGCAACGCGGGATCGATTCGCCAGCGACGGCAATCGCGCGAGCGAGCGGGATCACCATCATCCAGTCGGCTCGCGTAGACGACGAGGAGGCGGGAGTCGTCACGCTGAACGGCGACGCGCTGATCGGCCGTGAGGGTGGACGTTACTCCGAGTCGAACGACCCGGCGCTCGTCCTTCACACGTCGGGTACGACAGCGCGGCCGAAGCTGGTTCCGCTCACGCAGGCGAATCTTTCGATGTCGGCGCAGAACATTGCCGCGAGCCTGTCGCTCTCACGTGACGACCGATGCCTGAACGTGATGCCGCTGTTCCACATCCACGGACTTGTCGCCGCCCTGCTTGCCTCGCTTCGCGCGCATGCAACCGTGATCTGCACTCCCGGTTTCGCCGGTGAATCATTCTTCGGATGGGTGGATGAGCTCGGTCCGTCCTGGTACACCGCGGTACCGACGATCCATCAGGAGATCCTCCGACGCGCTCCGGACGCCCTCGACATCATCGCTCGACACCGTTTCCGTTTTATCCGCTCGTCGTCCGCGGCGCTCGCGCCCCGGACAATGACCGAACTGGAAATGGTCTTTCGCGCCCCTGTCATCGAGGCGTACGGCATGACCGAAGCGGCGCATCAGATCGCGAGTAATCCAATGCCGCCAGGCAACCGTGTGCCTGGTTCAGTCGGACTCGCGACCGGCTGTGAGGCCGCGACTATGGACGAACACGGCACGCTGCTCCCTGCGGGCGAGGCCGGCGAGGTCGTGATTAGAGGACAGAACGTCACTGGCGGTTACGAGAACAATCCTGCTGCGAACGAACAGGCCTTCATCAACGGGTGGTTCCGCACGGGTGACCGGGGGGTTATCGACGATCGTGGGTATGTGTCACTGATTGGGCGCCTCAAGGAAATCATCAATCGCGGCGGCGAGAAGATCGCGCCGCGCGAGATCGACGAGGTTCTGCTCAGACACCCCGACGTACGAGAGGCGGCAGCGTTCGCGATGCCTCACGCCACACTCGGGGAGACGATCGCGGCAGCCGTCGTGCCGCATGAGGGGAGGACGCTCAAGGAGATAGACGTCCGTGCGTTTGCCTTGACACAACTTCCGGACTTCAAAGTCCCGGCCCGCATCGTGATTCTGACGGAGATTCCGAAAGGGCCCACAGGAAAGCTGCAGAGAACAGGGTTGGCCACACTGCTTGCGGCAGAACTGGGTGTCGCGTTCGAGCCCCCGGCAGGAGGCCTCGAGCAACTCGCGGCCGCGATCTTTGAGGAAGTTTTGCAACGGACCGGCGTAGGGCGTCACGACAACTTCTTCGCCCTGGGCGGCGACTCCCTCCGCGCGATGCAGGTTTCGGCACGATTAATCAGCGCGCTTGGGCTGGAGATTCCGTCGACGCTGCTGTTTCATCATCCGACGCCAGCTTCGCTGGCAGCCGACCTGGCCTGTCTTCAGCAGGACGACGACCTCGCATCGCTGGCAGTCGAGCTGCAAGAGCTGCCAGAAGGCGAAGCCGGCCAGCTCCTGCAGAAGGCGTCAAGGAGCGATGCGTGATTGAGCTCCGATCGGCGCAACGAGAGGCAGCGCGCAGCCCCGTTTCTCCGAAAAAGAGCTGTGGCCATGCCCTCGTCGCCGATGCGTTGCGCCACTGCGGCGTCAAGCGGGTCGTCGGGATCACGGGCACCCCGGTGGACCAGATCTTTTCCGAGTGCGCGGCCCGTGGCATTCGTCCGATCGGCGCTCGCCATCAGCAAACGGCGGTCTTGATGGCAGCAACGTCGAACTACATTGCTGGACGGCTCGACTCGGTCGTTGTGGTCTCTGCCGGACCCGCAGTCACCAACGCGTTGACCGGAGTTCTGATCGCCCGAGACAACGGGTGGCCGGTGATCGTGTTGGGCGGACGGCGTCCGGTTCACGAAGAGGGCATCGGTTACTTCCAGGAACTGGATGCCGTGCCGATCTATCAAAGCGTCACGAAATCGGCCGCCGCCGTTACACGCGCTGCTGATTTGCCCATGGCGATCGTGCGGGCGCATGAGATTGCCATGAGTGGGCGGCCGGGACCCGTGTACCTCGATCTCCCCGAAGATGTGCTGGATGCGCACGCGGAGAACGATCTCCCTGAGGCCCCACGTGTTGCTGCTCCCTGTCACGCAGATGCACAGGTCGTCGCGCAGTGTGCGCAATTACTTCGCGCCGCAGATCGCCCGTTGCTGATTCTCGGCGAGGGCATTCGTTGGTCATTCAATCAGGCTGATCTGCGCAACCTGGTCGAGCGGAACGGGATCCCGTTCATAACCGCTCCGCTGGCGCGTGGCTTTCTGCCCGACGATCATCCGCTCTGCGCGAACGACGTGCGGCGCTGGGTCCAATCCCAGGCCGATTTCGTGCTCCTGTCTGGAGCCTGGTTCGATTGGCGATTTCGATTTGGCGCAGAACTGGCACCGAGTGCGCGAGTCATCCACGCAGACATTGATCCCACGACGTTAGGGAAGAACGTGCCCGACGCCATCACGGTCCATGCCGACAGTGGGCGATTTCTCAGTCAGGTGAACGCGTTACTGGAAACATCCGTTCCCGCGGCAGGACGGCTGGAATCATGGCGACAACGTGTGATGGCGGCGGCGGAACAAAAACGGTTGACGCGTGCGGCATCGCTCACGCGCGAATCGACGCCAATCGCACCCCTGACGCTCTTCGCGGCATTGCGCAGTTTCCTTCCAGAGGACGCCATCGTCGTCCTCGATGGCAACATCACCCTTGCGGCGGGTCAAGCGCTTCTGTCCGCGCATACACCGTGCGGCTGGCTGGATCCGGGATGGAACGGTTGCATGGGCGCAGGCATTCCGATGGCGATGGGAGCGAAACTCGCGGCACCGGAGCGCATGGTCGTCGTCGTGTGCGGCGATTTTGGGTTTGGCTTGAGCGCGATGGACCTCGAGACGGCAGTGCGCCATCGAATACCAGTGGTCGTCGTCGTTGCGAACAACGACGGCATCTGCGGTGGGCTTCGGCAGAAGGAACGCCTTCCGCGTGAACACCCGGAGTTGTTCAGCCGGTTTCAGGAAGCGCTGCGATACGAGCGGATCGCCGAGATCTTCGGAGGCCACTCGGAATTCGTGACCGACGCTACCGTCCTTCGGGACGCCCTCGACCGGGCTGCGGCATCAGGACTCCCCGCATGTGTCAACGTTCGTGTGGATCCCTATGCTCCCCATCCCGGCTTCTGGTGATCACTTGTGACAATGCGCCCAGCGATGTCGAATTTGCCGAATGAACCCCCGCCTTCGATGAGCGGAGTGCGCAGGATTCCGCGGAGGACCGATAGTGGACCTGCGCCGTTGTCCTTCGGCCAGCAACGACTCTGGTTCCTCAATCAGCTTCGTCCGAATGATTCCGCGTACCACATGATTCAGGTCCTGCGCCTGACAGGGCCTCTGGACGTCCCTGTACTGGAGCGGGCATTCAACGAAATTCGCCGGCGACACGACCTGCTGCGCGCGAACTTCGATCTCGTCGGCGATCAGCCGGTGCAGTTCGTCGCGCCCTATCGACCCGTGTCGTTCACCGTCGTCGACTGCTCGAATTGTCCCGAAGATCAGCGTGAAAGCGCGTGTCAGGAGGCGACCGCCAACTACTCGCGACCCCCCTTCAACCTCAAGAACGATCCATTGCTGCGAACGGCACTCGTGCGGTTGGGACCGACGGAGCATCGTCTGGTGCTGGTGATGCATCACATCATCTACGACGGATGGTCGACGCGCCTGCTGCTACAGGAGTGCGCCACCTTGTACGAGGCGTTCTCGCAGGAGAAACCGTCGCCGCTGCCCGAGCTGCCTATCCAGTACAGCGACTATGCGCGATGGCAACGGGAATGGCTGACGGGCCCGGTACTCGACAAGCAGCTGTCCTATTGGAAGGAGCGTCTTCGCGGCAGCGTATCGCCCCTCGAGTTGCCGGCAGATCGCCCTCGACGAGGTGGCGAGACGTCTACGGCCGCACGTGTTGCGAAAGTGCTGCCGGTCGAGTTGCTCCAGTCGCTGAAGTCCCTCGGCCAACGGCACAACGCCACACTGTTCATGACGTTACTGACAGCATTCCAGATTTTGCTGTACCGCGTCAGCGGTCAGGACGACATCGTAGTCGGCAGCCCAATTGCCGGACGCACACAGCTCGAGACAGAGAAGCTGCTTGGTTTCTTCGTCAATACGCTCCCGATACGGATCGATATGTCGGGCAGGCCTACGTTCACGGAATTGCTGGACCGTGTTCGCTCGGTCGTCCTGGATGCAATCAAGCACCAGGAGTTGCCGTTCGAGAAGCTCGTCGAGGAGCTGCAGCCCGAACGAAGCTTGAACCACACGCCGTTGGTTCAAGTCATGCTCAATGCCTTCCTGCTCGACATCCCTCAGCTCCATGCCCAGGGGCTGACGCTCGAAAGCCTGAGTATGTCGGCGGACGAGTCCAAGTTCGACCTGACGATGTACGTGCTGAAGGCTGGGCAGAAGATTCAAGTCGATCTGAAATACAACGCCGACCTTTTCGATGCGGTTCGAATGGAGCATCTGCTCGACCAGTTCTTCCAACTTCTCCAGCAAATCGTCGCCGCACCTGACAAGCGGATTGCATCGTATTCGCTGCTGACCGAGACATCACGCGACATCCTGCCCGATCCAACCGTCGCGTTGTCCGAGCCGAGGTTCGACCCTCGTAACGGATGTATTCCTGTCACACGTCAGACAGTCACCCGGGCAGACGGCGGTGAAACAAGCGGGTCGTTCCTGGACCTACAGCGAACTGTGGTCCGCTGCCGAGGCGATTGCCCGTGTCGCTCTTGGCACGTGAACGTCCGGCGCGGAGAGGCCGTAGGCGCTGATGGGGCCGCGCAGCTTCGGATACATAGCGGCCCTCGTTGGGCATCTTCAGGAGTGGCGGCGTGCTCCTGACGGTTGACCGGAGCCTTCCTGTCAACCGTCAGCGGCTCATCCTGACGGAAGCGTGCGCCAGGCATCTCGTGTACGTTGGAGAACGGGGGATGGCGAGGAAGAGTGGCTGCGCGAAATGCCTGGCCTCGAAATCATCTCCGTCGCGAAAGATGGCTCTCTCGAGACGCCCCCCGTCGGCATCTCGGTGCCTGACATCACGCCAGAAGACGCTGCCTACATCTTCTTCACATCCGGCACTACGGGGATTCCGAAGGGGGTCCGAGGATGTCACAAGGGCTTGAGTCACTTAATCGCGTGGCAGCGGAGCACCTTCGACGTGCGGCCGGACGATCGCTGCGCTCAACTGACGAGCCCTTCGTTCGAGGTCATCCTTCGGGACGTTTTTCTGCCTCTCGTGAGCGGCGCCACTCTCTGCCTGCCGGATGAGACCGCCGACACAGCGTCGGGAGACATGCTCTCCTGGATGGATCGCGAGGGGATCACCATCTTTCACGCCGTGCCGACGATCGGGCAGGCGTGGCTCGCCACGATGGCCAACGGAGCGCGACCGCGCAAGTTGCGCTGGGCATTTTTCGGCGGTGAACCGCTCACGGATAGGCTCGTTGCGCGATGGCGCTCCGTCATTCCACCAACGGCCCGGATCGTCAACCTGTACGGCCCTGCTGAGACGACGCTGATCGAAACCTTCCACGTGATTCCGGAACAGCCAACGCATGGGGTCCAACCTCTTGGCAAGCCGTTACCGAACGCGCAAGCGCTGGTGTTGAACGACGAGCGCGAATTGTGCGGGGTAGGAGAACCAGGCGAAATCGTGATTCGGACGCCCTTCCGCACGTTTGGCTACATCAATGCGCCCGCGGAACAGCAGAAACGCTTCGTGAACAATCCCTTCGGCAACAGCCCTGCGGATCTCCTCTATCTCACGGGCGACCGCGGGCGCTATCGTCCAGATGGCGTGCTGGAGTTTCTCGGTCGCATCGACGATCAGATCAAGATTCGGGGTGTTCGCATTGAACCCGCTGAGGTGACGCTATCCTCGGGCGGCACCCGAAGGTCGCAGCGTGTTTCGTGACGGCCGTCAAGGACGCGAACGGAGAGAACATCCTTGCGGCATTCGTCGTTCCGGCCGTCGCGAGCGGCACGCTCGCGACCGAGTTGCGGTCGTACGTCAGCGAGCAGCTGCCGCGTGCGATGGTGCCGTCCGCATTCGTATTTCTCGATGCACTGCCGGTGTCATCAAACGGAAAGGTGGATCGTCGAGCACTCGCGGCCCTCGATCTCGCGAGGTCCGATACACCAGCCGCCCTCGTGCCCCCTCGTACCGATACCGAACGCGTGCTGGAGAGGATCTGGTGTCGCGTGCTGGGCCGTGAGCGAGTAGGCGTTCAGGAGAATTTCTTCGATCTCGGAGGCCACTCGCTGCTTGCTACCCAGGTCGTGTCTCAGATACGACACGAGCTCAACGTAGAGCTTCCGTTGGACACTATTTTTGCGAAACCGACCATCGACAGCCTGGCGGTCTACCTTCTCGAACAGGAGGCCATCGCATCCGACTCTACAGGACATTGGAGAGTTGCTCGCCGAGGTGGAGTCGCTGTCTGACGAAGGGGCGGAAGGCGAGTTCCGAAGTCTCGAGCGAGAGGGTGGGATGCGCGCGGATCGCCGCAAATGAGCGACCTTCAAGCCAGAATCTCGGCGCTGTCGCCGGCGAAGCGTGCGCTGCTGGAGCGCAGGCTTCGTGAAAAGGCGGAGCGACAGCAGACCGAACCAATCCCGCCCCGGTCGTCACCCGTCAATCCACCGCTGTCTTTTGGTCAGCAGCGATTCTGGTTCCTGGATCAGTGGGAGCCAGCCAACCCCGCGTACAACACGTCGATCGTCACTCGGATGGACGGACCGCTCGATCCGGCGGCCGTCGACCTGAGCCTTACCGAGATTGCGCGGCGTCATGAAACGCTGCGTACCACGTTTGCGCCGGATGGCGGCACACCAGTTCAGATCATTCATCCGGCCACATCGATCACCGCGCGCCGTGTCGACCTGACTGCGCTGTCACCCGAGCAGAAAGACGCTGAGTTGTCGCGGGTCATTCACGAAGACAGCGTACGCGCGTTCGATCTCGTGACGGGGCCGATCTGGCGCGCGACGTTGGTGCGACTCGATCCTTGCACCCACGTCCTGGTGCTGATGGTTCACCACATCGTGTTCGATGGCTGGTCAGTGGGTCCGCTGTACCGCGAGTTCGTCGCCCTCTACGATGCGTTCGCGAGGGGCGATGACTCGCCTCTGCCCGAGTTGCCAATTCAATACGCGGACTTCGCCGTCTGGCAGAAGCGACGCCTTCGGGACGACCTCCTGACACAGCAATTGAATTACTGGCGCGAACAGTTGCGCGAGGTAACTGTTCTCGACCTGCCTACTGACCGCCCGCGGCCTTCCGTCCAGACGTTCACGGGCGCCGCGCAGGAGATGCGCCTGTCGCGCGATGTCGTCGAGGCCTTGAAATCGCTCGGGCGGAGCGAGCACGCCACGCTGTTCATGACCTTGCTCGCGGCGTTTCAAGCGCTCCTGCATCGTTACACCGGCCAGGACGACATCGTTGTGGGCACCCCGATCGCCGGCCGCACCCGCGTGGAAGTCGAGCAACTGATCGGCTTCTTCGTCAACATGCTCGTCCTGCGGACAGACGCAGCGGGCGATCCGACGTTCCGCGATTTTCTTGGCCGGGCGGCAAGAGTCGCCTTCGACGCCTATGCCCATCAGGACATTCCGTTCGAAAGACTTGTCGGGGAGCTGCATCCGGCGCGGGATCCGGTCTCGCAACCCCTTCTTTCAGGTGGTATTTGCTCTTCAGAACGCACCGAGACCGTCGCCGTCGATCGGCCAGTTGACACTGACGCGGATCACAACGCAGAAGCCGTATACGCGGTTCGACCTCGAAGTGCACTTCCACGAAACCGAAGAGGGTCTCGTAGGTCGTTTCATTTACAACACGATGCTGTTCGATGCGCCAACGATCGCACGAATGACACAGCACTTTCGCGTGCTGCTGGACGCGATCGTGGCAGATCCGGATGTGCCACTGTCCCGACTCCCGCTCCTGACGAACGAGGAACGGCATCAGATCCTGGTCGAATGGAATCGCACTGAAACGACTTACCCGCGAGATACGTGCATCCACACTCTCTTCGAAGCGCAGGCGATTGCGAGTCCGGACGCGGTTGCCGTCGCCTTCGGTGAGCAGCGCCTGACGTATCGCCAGCTGAATGAGCGCGCCAATCGACTTGCGCACCATCTCAGTGACCTTGGAGTCGGGCCCGACTCGGTGGTTGCCATCTGCGTCGAACGCTCGATCGAGATGATCGTCGGCTTCCTGGGCATCCTCAAGGCCGGCGGCGCGTATATGCCGCTGGAGCCGTCGTATCCCCGCGAGCGTCTTGCGTTCATGCTGAATGACGCCGACGTGCGTGTGCTCGTAACCAGAGAGACGCTGCTTCCACTCATTCCAGAGAATCGCGCGCGCGTGACGCTTCTGGATGATCAGCATCTCGAGCACAGCCGGTCTGACAATCCGAGCAGCGGTGCGACGGCTACCAATCTCGCCTACGTCTTGTACACATCGGGGTCGACCGGACAGCCGAAAGGCGTGGCGGTGCCGCACCGCGCGGTGGTTCGCCTCGTCGTCAATACGGATTACGTGAAGCTGGGTCCCGCCGATCGCGTGGCACAGGTGTCCAATGCGTCCTTCGACGCAGCAACGTTTGAAATCTGGGGAGCCTTGCTGCATGGTGCTTCAGTTGTCGGAATTTCCCAGACGGTGTTGCTCTCCCCGCGGGATTTCGCGAGAGCGATTCAGGTCCAGAACATCAGCACGCTCTTTCTGACGACTGCGCTGTTCAATCAGATGGCGAGCGACGTGCCTACTGCCTTTCGAGGGCTGCGGTACCTGCTCGTTCGGTGGCGAGACGTGCGATCCGAAGTGGGTCAGGACAATCCTTCGATCCGGACCGCCGCAATGTCTATTGCACGTATACGGACCGACCGAAAACACGACGTTCACCACAAGCACCGCGTCGAGAGTGTCGCCGAGACGACGGCGACGGTACCGATTGGACGACCGATCGCCAACACGCGCGTGTATCTTCTCGATGGCGATCTCCAACCCGTCCCGATCGGCGTCATCGCCGAACTGTATGCTGGCGGGGATGGCCTTGCGCGCGAATACCTGAACCGTCCTGAGCTGACGTCGGAACGATTCGTTCGCGATCCGTTCGACGCCGATTCGTCATCGCGAATCTACCGGACTGGTGATTTTGCGCGCTGGCTGCCCGACGGAAGCATCGACTTCGTCGGACGCGTTGACGGGCAAGTAAAGCTTCGCGGTTTCCGCATTGAGTTGCAGGAGATCGAAGCAGCGCTTGCGCAGCATCCTGACGTCGGCAAGAGCATCGTCGTCGCAAAGCAGAGAGTCGGTGGCGAGAAGTCGCTGGTGGGGTATGTCGTCCCCTCCAATGGAAACCGACCCTCGTCCGACGCTCTTCGGAACTTCCTGCGCGAGAAGTTGCCGGACTACATGGTCCCCTCCGTCGTTCGGCGTGCTCGATTCGCTTCCCCTGACTCCGAATGGAAAGATCGACCAGGCTGCATTGCCGGAGCCAGGGGAAGAGATCAGGCCGGCATTCCAAGAGCCTCGCACCGCGGTTGAAAGAACTATTGCCCGAATCTGGAAGGAGCTGCTGGGAGTCGCGTCGATTACGACCCGTGACAATTTCTTCGATCTTGGCGGTCACTCATTGCTCGCTGTCCAGCTGATCGCTCGCCTGGAGAAAAGATTTGGAAGGACGCTGCCTGTAGCCGTGTTATTCCAGTCGCCCACGATCGAGCAACTGGCGGGGTTGTTCACTGACGATCGACGCCAGGAATCGTGGTCGTGCCTCGTTCCCGTTCAGGAAGAGGGCTCCAAACTGCCGTTTATCTGGGTTCATGGCGATTCAAGCACCGCGCTCCTGCCTGAGTACCTGGGGCCGGATCGACCGCTGTATGCATTCGAGCATCAAGCGCAGGATGGTGTGGCCGCTCGCCACACGCGAGTCGACACGATCGCCAGACATTACATCGAAGAGCTGCGGACGATTCGTCCGCACGGACCGTATCTGCTGGGTGGCTATTCCTTTGGCGCGGCGACAGCCTTTGAAATGGCTCACCAACTGGTAAGAGACGGCGAGGAAGTGCCCTTATTGTTCATGCTCGATCCGCCAGGCAAGGTAAGAGAGCCCTCGCCACCGGCACGCGAGCGACTGCGCGAGCACGTCGTCGAGCTTGCCCGTCTCGGACCGCGAGAAAAGGTCGGTTATCTTCTGCGGGCCTTCGACATGTTCGGCCGACAACGGTACTGGCGAACGCGCGATACCATCAACGGCAGTGTCGAGAGACTGCGCTGGAAGGCGTGTGTCAGGCGGAGGCACTCTGTTGCCTCCGTCACTCCGCAGCCCGTACATCCTGGATCTCTACCGGCATGCACTTCGCGTCTACGCGCCGTCGCGTTATTCAGGGCGAGTGCTGATCTTCAGGCGTGGCACCATGCCGTACCGACCGCCGATGGACTGGGTGGAGCTGACGACCGGCGAGATTCAGGTCTATGAAGGGGCTCGCGAGCACACAGATCTGACGAAGGAACCCCATCGTGTCCGTGTGGGCAGCCAGACTGGGAGAGTCGCTCGATGGCGTGGCGGTGCCCTGAAAACACTCCCCTAAGGTCACGGCATCCGCAACGTCAACACCTCTTTTGACGGCCTGTTGCCACCGCAGCCCATGTTGCCCCCAAAGAGATATGCCTGTTGTCCGACGACCGCAACGCCGGCAGCGTGCCGACCCGGTTGCAGCGGCGGCAAGGCCGTCCACCGGTCGGTTCGCGGGTCGTACGCCTCGACCTCGGTGAACGTGACGCTTCCCTGCGGATCCTTGCATTCGCCTCCCGCATAAACAATCCGGCCAGCCAGGGAAAATGCGACGCCCGCGCTGCGCGCTGTGAGGAGCGGCGCCGCCGAGCTCCAGTTGTTGGTGGCGGGGTCGTACACGTCGTGGCGCGCGGTGTTGTCCACGGTCGCATTCGTCCGCCCGCCGAAGACGTGGATCCGCCCGCCGGCAACGACGGCGCCAAGGTGATCGCGCGCCAGCGGCAGCGGCGCTGCCATGGTCCAGCTGTTGGTCGAGGGGTCGTAGATTTCGTGTAAAGCGACGGTGTTCCGCTCCGGGTCACGTCCGCCGATCGCGTGAATCTTTCCGTTGAGCGCGACGACACCAGGAGAGCCGCGCGGCGCCCCGAGGGGCGCCAGAGCGCGCCAGCGATCGGTTGCGGGGTCGTACTCGAATACGCGGTTCACGGCGCCTACGTGAACGTTGGCCACGAAGCCGCCGACGATGAAGATCTTCCCGTTGATCACTGCGACGCCTGCATGGGAAGCGACCGACGGCATGAGTGCCCGTTCCCGCCACATGCCGGTCGCCGGGTCGAATTCCTGGTTGAACGCGTTCGCTTCGACGCCGCGCGAGCTGCCTGAGATGACGTAGACCTTGTCATTCACGACGGCGACGGCGATTTCTCCACGCTCGAACGGCATGGGGCCGCCTTGTGTCCAGCTGCCGCCGGCTTGAGACAGAGCGGCGCGAGGGGCGAACAGGAACGGGACGAACGCGGCAGCTGCCACAAACCGCCAACAGCAAGAGCGACGCATCACATCCTCCGTGGTCGCGAAACGAGGCGAGCTATCAGTTGCCGTTCAGCGTGAACGCGAGCAAGGCGTGGTCAACTCCCATCCCCGTCGCCATCACGATGAACTGGCGGCCCGAGCGAGTCCGGTAGGTCATCGGATTGGCAGTATTCGCAAATGGAATAGCGGTGCGCCACACTTCCTTTCCATTCTTCCCGTCAAATGCATACAAATATCGGTCGCCGCCGCCAATGAAAACCAGACCGCTCCTCGTGACCAGCGGGCCGCCTCGATTGTTCGGCGAACCCAGGCGGTCCGGCAGCGTGACACCTTTCAGCAGAGGATGGCTGCGGATCGCGGCGTTGCCCTCTCCAAGCGGCACCCTCCAGGCGATCTCCCCGTTGTTGAGATCGACGGCTGTCAGGACCGCGTACGGCGGCGACGTAAGCGGAAGTCCCTCGACACTGGCATCCTCGCCACCGCCGCCGAACCTGTTGGAGTACGGAACGTCCACCAGCGGATCGGACCCATCGTTTTTCCCGATCCGGTTCAGACCGACACCCCGGGTCGCGCGGACAAACAGGTAGCCGCTCTGCGGATCGAATGCGGCGCCACCCCAGTTCGCACCGCCGACCTGTCCGGGGCGCTGAAGCGTGCCCCGGAGGGAGGGCGGCGTAAAGAGCGGGCCTAGGCGGTACTTTTTCATCTGTTCCTGGGCCAGAGCCTTTACCGTCGGCGTGAGGTTGTTGGCAGCGTCGAGCGATACGCCTTGGTCAACGAATGCCGGGGGCTTTGAGGGAAACGGTTGCGTCGAGTACGGCTTCTCGCCGGGCACGTCAGATTCTGTGTCGACCGGACGCTCGACGATCGGCCAGACTGGCTCGCCCGTGACGCGGTCGAATACGTAGACAAACCCCTGCTTGGTAACCTGGGCAACCGCGTCAATCTGCCTGCCGTTAACCGAAATGGTGACGAGGTTGGGCGCGCTCGGGTTGTCGTAGTCCCACAGCCCGTGGTGCACCATTTGGAAATGCCACTTCATTCTTCCGGTGGCTGCATCGAGGCACACGAGCGATTCGGCAAAGAGATTCGCGCCCGGCCGCTCGCCTCCGTAATAGTCGCTACTCGGCGTCGAAGTTGGCAGATAAACCAATCCGCGGGCTTCATCCAGCGTCATCGGGGCCCACACATTGCTATGACCGTTTCGGCGCCACGATTCGTTCTCCCACGTTTCCGCGCCAGCGTCAGAGGGTGATTGTGGAATCACCGAGAAGGTCCACACGCGCTCACCTGTGCGCGCATTGAAAGCCTGCACGTAGCCGACTGGATCCGGCTGCTGCACGCGATCGGGTACCTGGCTTCCCACAATGACCAGGTCGCGGTACACGATAGGTGGCGAACTCTGTGTGGTGTGCGTGACATTCGAAATCCTCGGCAAACCCTCCGTCAGCGATACCTCGCCCTGGTGTCCGAATGATGTCACCGGTTTACCCGTGTGTGCATCCAGCGATACGAGTCGATGCCTGTTGTTGAGAAAGATGCGCAGGGCGCTACCGTCGCGCCAGAATGCGGTGCCTCTCAGTTTCCATCCGCTCGACGAGAGCAGAGGGCCGAGTTTCTCGGCATGGCCGTCGAACCGCCAGCGCTCTTGGCCGGTTTCGGCATCAATAGCGGCGACGTTGTTGTAAGGAGTCGTCACATAGAGTGTGCCGTCAATCATCAGCGGCGTGCTTTCGAAGAACCCTGGAGCAGGCGGCGTGTCCCAATGCTTCCACTGCCAGGCCATCTGCAAGTTGTGCACGTTGCCCGCGTGGATATCGGTAAGCGGCGAGTACTCAGTACCCGCTTGATCGCCGCCGTAATACGGCCACTCGACTGGCCCGGAGCGTTGCTGGGCCAGGAGAATCGACCCGCCGATTAGGATGGCTGCAACACCGGGGTACCATATGCGGCGCATGATGCCTCCGCGAGTGAGGATCGTGTCGTGGATGGTTTACCGCTGATTGAACTCGAATACCTCGTTCGCCGCCGTGTGGAGCTCCTTTTCACCCGTGGCCGCAAAAGCGATGTGGCCGCCGATCGCATGGAGCCGATTGCCAAATGCCGCGAGGTTCACGCCGTGGCGGGCGGTCGGCATCGGCGGCAGGCGATACCAGTCGCCGATTGCCGGGTCGAACACTTCGACGTCGCGGAAGATTGCATCCATGTGCGCGTCGCGCATTTCACCGCCTGCCACGTAAATGCGCCCCTGGAACGTCGTCCAGCCGTGGCCGCTGCGCGCGGTCGGCATCTTGTTCATGACGCGCCACGTGTTCGCCGCCGGGTCGTATTCCTCGACGACGTCCGTGTTGCTCGCTACGAAGCCGCCGATGTTCGGTGCGGCCAGCCGCCCGCCGATCACGTAGATCTTGCCTGCGACGGCGCCCGCCGCCGGGTGGTTGCGGGCCGTCGGCATCACTGTCCGGGTTTCCCAGCGATTGCCGGCCGTGTCGTACACCTCGTTGGTTCCTACCGTGAGACCACCGGCGACGTTCCCGCCAATCACGTAGATTCGACCTCCCGCTTCAACCGCAGCAGCGGCAGTGCGTCCGGTCGGCATCGGCGCGAGCGGCCGCCATGCGTCGGTTGCGGGGTCGTATTCCCACGCCGTGTTGAGAGGCTGTTTGATACCGGCTTCTGCCTGCCCGCCAAACACGTACACCTTGCCTCCGGCCGAAGCGGCTGCCATGTGGTCGCCAGAGAACGGCACCTGTTTCTTCGCGGTCCACTTGTCGGTTGCCAGGTCGTATTCGAGAACGGCGCGCGGCCACTGAGGGCTGCCGCCGCGGTTCCCGCCAATCAGGTAGAGGCGGTTGTTCGCGGTAACTGCGGTGTACTCCTCTGCCGGCGTCGGCAGCGCCGCGAATTTGTTGGTGATCCATCGCCCCGGCGCCTGCGCCAGCAGCGTCCACGCGCCGAGCATGAGCATGAGAATCAGTGAAGCAACGGTCCGTCTCATAAGTGCGATTCCGCATCAGGTCCGCCTGCCCATGCGGACGTCCGCTCAGGGCACCTCGAGCATCGTCGAGAGGTCGAAGGCGGAGCCTACGCTGGTTGAAAAAGGTGAGTCGGGCGCATGCTACCACGCTTGACATACAGCGGCCGCGGACCATTTAATCGCGGCACGAGGGAGAACTCATATGTCATCACGCAAGATTGGCTTGCTGACGGCGATCGCGGTGCTCATCGGCGTCGCCGCTATCGCTCGTCCAGCGGTTGCGCAGACCGGCCAGCTTCGCTGGACAAAGGCGGCGCCATTTCCGCACCCGGAGGAAGAGCTCTATGGGACGGTGGTGAACGGTAAGTGGTACGTGCTCGGCGGATTCGGGATTGGCGGCAACGCCCCAGGTCTCGTGTTCGAGTACGACCCGGCCGCCGACAGGTGGACCCAAAAGAAAGACATGCCGGTGCATGTGCACCATCAGGCGCAGACCGAGCACAACGGCAAGCTGTATGTGTTCGGCGGATGCCTCAAGGGAATCTCGGGAGAAGGGGGCACGCAGAACGCGTGGGAATACGACCCGGTGGCCGATTCCTGGCGCGCCCTGGCCCAGATGCCGGTGAAGCGGTGCTCAGCGATCGCGGAGCAGGTGGCCGGCAAGATCTACGTGATTGGCGGACTCGAGCCGATGGAAAACGGCCAGGGCACGCGCGTCTCGGGGCGTAATGAGATGTACGACCCCGCCAGCGATACATGGACGAGTCGCAGCCCGATGCCTACGACCCGCAATCACGCGTTTTCGGGCGCCGTGAACGGGAAGATTTACGTTATTGGCGGCCGGCTCGGCGCCGGCAACATTCCCGTCACGACCAACGTCGACACGGTCGAGGAGTACGACCCGGCGGCGAACCTCTGGGGTCCGGTGAAGGAGCGCATGCCGACGCCCCGCAGCGGCGGCGGCTACACGGTGTGCAACGGGCGGATCTTTGCCGGCGGCGGCGAATGGATCACGCGCGAGCTGCACGCCGCCTTCAAGGCGCTCGAAGCGTACGACCCGGCGACCAACACGTGGCAGGTTCTGCCGTCGCTGCCCGGCGCCGTGCACGGCAATGCGTTCGGCTGCCTCAACGGCAAGCTGCACACGGTGAGCGGCAAGATGCGCGCGGGCGGACCGCAGGATGCGCAGGATCCCGCAACGGCCTCGCATGATGTGCTCGACCTTCCGCCTCAGAGGGGAGGCACCCGATGACTCAGTCTTCGCGTCTCCGTCTCCTGTCTTTCGTTGCGCTGCTAATCGGTTTTGTCCTCGGTGTGGATGGTCGATCCATTCAGGCACAGGATCCGGCGCTGCGCTGGGGCAAGGGCGCTCCGTTTCCGGAGCCTGAAGAGGAGCTCTATGGCGTTGCGCTCAACAACAAGATGTACGTGATCGGCGGATTCGGCACCAACGGCAAACCCGCCACGGCGATGGTGTACGAGTACGACGCAGACGCCGATCGCTGGACGAAGAAGAAATCGATGCCGGTCCCGGTGCACCATCAGGCGCAAACCGCGTACAACGGCAAGATTTATGTGTTCGGCGGCTGCATGCGGCCGTTGTCCGGTCCTGGGATGAACGGCTGGGAGCCGGTCGACAACGCGTGGGAATACGATCCGGCGGCCGACTCGTGGCGCGCACTCGCACCGATGCCGATGAAGCGCTGCTCGGCGGTTGCGGCGGAAGTTGGCGGCAAGATCTACGTGATCGGCGGCGCCACGCTCATGGAAAATTCCGGTGAGACCGCGCTCTTCGGCAATCGTCCTCAGCGCGTCGTCGGCACCAACCAGGTGTACGACCCCGCGACGAATACGTGGGCGACCCGCAGCGCGATGCCGACCACTCGCAATCACGCATTCGCGGGCGCCGTCAACGGAAAGATCTACGTCATCGGCGGCCGGCTCGGTGCGGCGCACGTTACCGCGTCGAGCAATACCGACGTGGTCGAGGAATATGATCCGGCGCGCGACACGTGGGGGGCGGTCAAGGCGCGCATGCCGACTCCGCGGAGCGGCGGCGGATGGGGAACGCTCAACGGACGGATCTACGTGGCGGGCGGCGAGATACAGAACGAGCGGTACCACGCCACATTCAAAGCGCTGGAAGCATACGAGCCGGCGACGAACCGCTGGATCATCCTGCCGTCTATGCCGAGCGCACGCCATGGAGTGGCCGGCGCCTTCATCGGCAACCGGCTGCATCTGGTCAGCGGCAAGCCCGAAGGCGGAGGCTTGCCGGATCTCGCGCCCAAGGCGACAGCCGTGCACGACGTGCTGGAGATTCCTGCGGGGTTTGGTACGAACTAGCGTAAGCACACGTAGCGCGCAGGCTTAAGCCTGCGCGCTACAATGCGGCCATGGCAAAACTCCGAGCCCATGTGCCCGTCGTTTTTTCCGCGGCCTTCGCGGTTGCCGTATCTGCATGGCTGACTGGTGCGGCTCACGCCGCTCAGGGCAATGCTGAGGCCGCGAAGATCAAGAATCCAGTCGCAGCAGCACCGGAATCAATTGCGGCGGGCAAGGCGCTGTATGCGAAGAACTGTGCGCCCTGTCACGGCGTGAACGGGACGGGTGGTTCGGGTAACGACCTGATCGGCCCAGCGCCTGATCTCACCGATGCCGAATGGCAGCACGGCGGCACCGACGGCGAGATCTTCACGAATATCAAGGACGGCATTCCGCCGGATCTCAGTATGGGTCCGTGGGGAGATCGGCTGAAGGACCCCGATATCTGGAATATCGTGAACTTCCTGAAGTCGATTGCGAAAAAGTAGGCCGGGTCCTTTCGGACCCGGCTCTGTGTTGCGAGCGTTACTTCGATAGCGGGTTCGGCCTGACCTGCCACTTCACGAGCTTCGAAACCGTCCCCTTGCCCGTTTCCATGTGGAACGGCGCGCGGGTCGAAACCGACGAGTAGACGCCCTTGCCCTTCCACCCCCCGCGCGGGTCGTCGATGCGCCCGTCGATCCCCTTGCCGTAGAAGCCCATCGGATAGGGAACGCGAAGCGTCAGCCACTTGCCATCGACGAGAGCGAGCAGCGAATCGGATTCGTTGCCGGTGGCGAGCGAGATGTCCTTGCCCAAGCCGAGCATGTCGAACCGATCGACGAAGTTGTAGTAGGCCTCTTCGGCGCTCGCCGAGTCGACCGCGCCCTTGTAGTTCGGTCCGGGATACGCGTAGAAGGTCCAGCCCTCCGGGCACTGCTTCCCAGTGGCGTTCGGCCCGTTCAGCGGTCCCTTGCACTTGCGGCGGTCGAAGCTCACGAGCTGTCCGCTCGACAGCGTGGTCCAGACAACGCCATTGCTGTCTACGTCCATGCCGCGCGGCGCGAAGCCTGAGCCCGAGGCCTTCGGATCCTTGAACGGCACTTCGTAGTATTCCGTCAGCGCTGTCGCCGGCGGATTCGATCCGAGCGTCAGTCGCACGACCGCACCTGGCATGCCGAGCGTCGTTCCCCAGATCGCGTTGCCGTTCGGCTCGGGCGCGACGCCGTAGAACCCGGCGCTGATGCGCTTGTCCTTGGTTGGATCGACCGGCTGATCGGGCTCGACGTAGGCGTCGCGCTTCCCGTTGCCGTTCGTGTCGAGAACGAACGCCGTCCAGCCCTGCGCCTGCTTCTCGTCGCCTGTCTTGTCGAACACGCGTGTGTCAAACCATCCTTCGACCTGCCCTCCGCCCGTGAACCACAGCACGTCGTTGTTGTCGAAGTTCAGATGATGCGTGCCGAAGCAGGTGTCGATCGTGGTGATCTTCTTGGCCTTCGGATCCCACAACTGCATCTGGCGGCCGCTCTGAGCGAGCGGGAAAGCCTTGGCCGACGGATGCTCCGATCCCTGACGACAGAACTCGGCTGTCTGGTTCGGCCGGATGCGCGCCGCGATCCAGACGCGGGCCTGCTTGTCCATCGCGAAGCTGTGCGCATTCGACTGCGACGTCCAGATCACTTCGTCGGCCCAGTACGGCGATGAGGCCGCCGGCGGCGTGTCGGCTTCGCTCGGCGTCTTCGGATCGCGCACCTGCAGCTTGACCGTGCTGGCGCTGTGCCCCTTCGGGTCGACGACTGGCAGGTAATCGGCCGAAGCCTCGAGCGCGCCGTAAACGGGCCCGTTCGCGTTGACGAACGGGTTCCGCTTGTCGCTGGCGATCTCGTCGTGCAGATAGTGCTTTGGATCGGCCCAGTCCCACATCGTGACGACGACGTTACGCTCACGGCCCTGCGGGCGAGGCGGCGCAGCCGTTGGGTACTCGCCACCTGCGATCCGATCCGTCCAATCGGCATACATCGACAGCGCGCGCTGCTTGCCGACCTGGTTGAAGCGGTTCAGCATCGCAGCGCCTGCCTGGCCCGATTGCAGACGCCGCTCCCACGCATGAACCGATGATGGAAACGCGCCGAGCGCTTTTGGAATCTCCCGCGTGGCCTTGCCCCCGAGCTGATGGCAGCCCGTGCACCCATCGGTGTTGAGCGTGCTGCGGATCCATTCGCCCTGGGTTCTCATTGTCGTCGCGATGCCGTTGCCACTCGGGCCGGTACCCGGGAAGTCGCTCGGTGGCGGCACCTGCATGAGCGCGAACCAGTAAAGGGCCGGGTAGTATTCGGCGGCCGCTCGCGGGTTCGGCGCCGGCACCGCCGTCAGGTTGACGATCTTTCCCGGAGCCGACTTCGTCTTCGTCGAGTCGACGAGCCCGTATCCACGGACCCAGACGTCATAGTTGGCTTTGGGCAGATCGGGCACGACATACCGGCCCTGTTCGTCGGTGACCACGATCCGGATCAATCGGGTCGGCAGGTCCGTCGTTTCGGCAATGACCCAGACCCCTGCCTCGGGTCCGCGAGATCCCGTGACGACGCCACCAATGTCGTCGTTGTCGATCGCGACCGTTCCGCCATTCTGCTGTCCGGAGCCAACCTGGCCGGCGGCGGTCACTAAGAAGAGCGTAATTGCGAGTGGGGCGAATCCCCAGCGGAAGACTTTCCTGGTCATCGAACGCCTCCTCCTCACTTAGCGCGCGTATTAGCGGGAACTCAGCCCCGCCCCACTGTCATGTCAACTCAACATCTTACGTCTTACGTCGGACTTCCTCCATCTTGGCGCTCGGATACACTCAGTCCCATTCCAGCTCGACGCCATGGCCCCGCGCCTTGTCGCCGTGCATGGGCGTCACGAACCCAAGGAGACAACCGTTGGTGCCATCCCTGAGAAAATGGCATCGGACCTTGATCTGATCACCGACCCGCACGTCCTCCTTCTTGACGCCGTTCTGTAGGATCGCGTTGGGGCCGGCCGCTTCCAGGGCCCAGAGCGTCGCCTCGCCTTTTTCGTCCTTGACCTCGAGGTAGATCCACGAGTGCGGAATGATCAAGTGGATTTCCTTGACCGTCCCCTCCAACGGCGACCACTTCGTGACTTCGTAGGCGTTGTGGGAATGGTGTGCCGACGCCGGCAGGGCGAGGGCCACCGCACACATGACTGCGAGGCTCAGGTGTCTGACCGTCATACTCACCCTCCTACGATCCCAACAGTAATCAACCTGCCGATGGCCTCAAAAGAATCCTACTGTCCCCGCCCGGACTGTCCGGCCGGGCCACCCTGTCGGCCCTGGCCCTGCTGACCAGCGCCGCCCTGCCGACCCTGGCCGGTGCGGGGTGGTGGGGGATAGCCATTCGAGTACAACTGAGTGCCATCCCATTCATAGCGAACGGGCCGCAACTGGCTGTCGAGGAATCGAATCGAGATTTGAAACAGACCTGGCGCCGGCGCGCCACGAGGCACGTTCGCCTCGAGGATGTAGAGACGATCCTCATGCATGTGGACGGTTGAAAAAGTGCGGGATCCGTCGGCATTGGTGAGGTGAATCTCGTGCCCTTCAACCCTGTCGGAGTTGTAATGTGCGTAGTGCGTCAGCTTGACGCCGTCTCTTTTCATGAAGTTCCACGACGCATAGACGAGCGCCCCCCGCATCTCCTCCGGCCCATCGTCCTGACACTGATCGCCGTCTCCTCCCTCGGCCGTACACTTCTTGTTGCGCGCCTGGTGCATCTGCAACGCATTCCGGTAATCGACCACCGTCACGGAGAACCGGTACGGGCCATTCTCGTAGCTATGAACGCGAGCCGGCAGCGTAATGCGGTACTCCGTGGGATACGTGATCTCCTGCACCTTCGGTGTACCAGGGAAGCTGATGCTGAAGAAATCCTCCTTGCTCAGGTACTCCGTCCAGGTCAAGCCCTGCGCGAGCACCTGCCCCGATAGGAACAAAAGGAGCGCGGCTGACATCAGTGGAATAACGCGCATGGTGTGTCCTCCCAAGCTCCGCACCTCGTCCGACGCGAATGATACATCGGGAGCGCCGATGGTAGCAGCGCAGGCTTAAGCCTGCGCGCTACTCAGAACTACCTACCAATCAGAACAGGAACCTGGCCCCCAGCTGCAGCTGACGCGGATATCCAATTGCTGGAATAAACCCTCCAGAGGGCTGGCCGAAGAGCACGCTGCGACCGTTGCCTGTATAACTCCCGCCGAAGTTGGCATTGTTGAGCACGTTGAAGACCTCGCCGAACACGGCGATCCGTCGGTCGCCCCCGAGGGAAATGAATTTCGTTCCGCGCAGGTCGAGGACCACGGTCGCGTCTCCCCGCCCTGCATTGGTTGAAACCTGCTTCCCGGTTGCCGGATCGATCCACCGATCATTGTTGGTCCCGTTCGCGTTCAGGTCGCTGCCGGCAGTCAGGCTGTATGGACGGGCGCTCGCTGCTTGGAATACAGGCGAGAGCTGGATGCCGTAGGGTAATTCGAACACGCCCGTGGCCACCACGCGATGACGCTCGTCTTGTCCCGTCGGCCCCCACTCGCCCTCCGCCAGAGGGTCGAATGAGTCCTGTGGCGTCGGCGATCCCCCGCGAGCAGCCCACGAGCCGCCGTGCGCATACGCGCTCGCCAGCGTGTAGTGGGCCTGCACCGTCGCGCGCGGCAGTCGCCGCTGGAACTTGAACGTGAGCTGGTTTACCTCCGACTCTCCGATCGACGCCTTGACATTCACACCGCTGAGCACGTCAGGCCGCCCGAAGACCCGGGTGAAGTCCGGGGCCAACAGCCGCACGCCGTTGACGAGGGGATTGATGTCCAGCGTCATGAGGCCTCTGGTCCCCTTCTGGTACGTGTAATCCACGGAGACCATCGTATTTGCCGCCAGCTCGTGGGCGTAACCGATGTGCGTGTGATGAACCCGCGGATCCACGACGTCCGGTCCCAGCCACTGACCGGTGGAGTTGGGAGGCAACGAGTTTCCCTCGGTGGGTTGTGCCGGAAACGGATCGATACCAAACCGGTACGTGGCGAGCTCGCCCCGGCCGATCGCGGTGTTCGTCAGGACTGCCAAGGCATTCAGGGGGCGGTGGCTGTGCGACGAGATATCACCCAATGGCTGATGGTTGATCTGATCGAAGTAGAGACCGTAGCCGCCGCGCACCACTCGCCGCCCATCCCCTGCGAGGTCGTACGCGAATCCAACACGCGGCGAGACGTTCTTGTACTGCGTCTTGGGCAGCCCGGCGTACGGATGCCCAATCCCCTGCAGCGCCAGCATGGTTGCACTGTTCGGGTTGTTCTCCTCATCCCGGAAGTTCCAATCGATGTCGTAGCGCACCCCCAGGTTGAGGGTCAGGCGTGAGGTCGTGCGCCAGTCATCCTGGAACCACAGCGAAAACTGGCTCGCGTCCTTGCGGCTTTCGGCCCATGACCCGACACCGTTGACGGCCCCGCCGTTGGCCTGCTGCCAACGCTGCACGATCCCTGGCGTCTGGAAGCCCTGCGGATAGCGCCCGTTGCTGTTGCTGAGGATGACCGACGGATCGTCGAAGAACGTGAACGTCGCAAAATGTTCGTTCGCGTTCAGGACCCCCAGCCGCGGCAGATAGCTGTAGTTCGCGCCGAACTTCAGCGCGTGTGTAGCGGCGAGCAGCGACACATCGTCGCGGATCTGCATCAGGTCCGAATCAGTCTGTGATCCACCTGCGCCGCCGGCGCCGGTATTGACTGTTGGGAAGGCCAGGCGAGGCGGGAAGAAGTTCACATTGGGGAAGTCCCTCGAATAGTGCTCTCCAGTGATGGCACTGCGCAGATCGCTGAGACGGTCGTTGTGCATCATGTGGCCGGTGAGCTGGTTCAAACCCCGGCTGCCCCACACCCAGCCGTGCTGAACGACGCCGCTCCAGAAGTGCTGGTAGCTGTCTTCCGGCTCACGCAGATCGTTGTTCGGAGCCGTGAACGTAACCGCCCAGCGCGTGTCGCTCTGCCCGGCGAAACGTCCCATCAGCGAATGATTGTTGTTGAGCTGGAGATTCGTCTTCACCGAGTACATAGACAGGTGATGCGGAATCGGGCCCGCGTGCGGATGGTTTGAATTGACCAGCCCGGGCGGTATCAGACCAGCCGTGGTTGCAGACACGAGCAGCTCCAGCTCGTCGAATTGCCGGTCGGGCACGGGAATGCTCGTGTCTTCGTTGACGAATTCGAACGCTCCGAAGAAGAACATCCGGTTGCGCATGATCGGACCACCCATCGACGCGCCCCACTGCTGGCGGCTGTAGGGGATCTCGTCGCGATTGTCGCGCTCCGTGAAGTAGTCTTTCGCAGTCAGCGCCTTGTCACGGGCAAAAAGGAAGCCTGAGCCGTGGAGCAGATTGGTCCCTGACTTGGTGATCATTGAAATCGCGACGCCGCCGGTTCGCCCGTCCGCCGCGCTGAACTGGCTCGTCGCGAGCTGGAACTGTTCAAGGGCCTCGAGAGTGAAGTTCATCAGCGTCCCGCCCTGGCGGTTGTCCCTGTTGTCCGCGCCATCGACGGTGGCGCTCATGTTCGTGCCGGAGGCGCCCCCAAAGGACACGTTCCCCACGCTCTGTTTGGTCCGATCGATGGGTGCCATCGGCGTCGCGCCGGGAAGCAGCTCGAGCATCCCGTTGATGCTGCGCGTGATCATCGGGAGGTTCTGGAGCTCAGTCGTCTCGATCGTCGAAGCAAACTTCGACTGCGTCGTTTCAATCAGCGGGGACTGGCCCGTCACGGTAAGTGTTTCCTCGACGCCCGCGAGCGAAAGCGCGAAGTCGAGCGTGATCGTCGCGTTGAGTCCCAACGTCACGCGTTCCCGGACCCCCGAGGAAAACCCGGGCAGATCCGTCCTGACGCTGTAGACGCCGGGCTCGAGCCCCGGCATGCTGTACACGCCTTCCGCGTTGGTCACAGTCGTGCGCATCACGCCCGTACTGGTGTTGGCCGCGGTGACTGTCACCCCCGGCAAGAGTGCGTCGCCCTGATCCAAGACCCGGCCGTTGATCGTGCTCGTCGCTTGCGCAGATGCCAGTGACGCTGCCATTAGCACGACACACGCAAAGAGACCCAACTGCTGGCTCACACGACGATTCAACAGCCTCATAACGCCCCTTTCGCAGGTCGGGTTAGGGATCCACAACGGAAACAGGGAAACTCGCGGCGGAACGGGACGGCACACGCGACGTCCCGTGTGAGATGTCTAACCGCTAGCCAATGCTGTCACCAGCAAGGCGAGGCTATACCCACATGCTCGGCGGTCTGAGTCGCAGCCTCGCTAGTTACTGGGCGGGGCACCTGGTGTGTCCGAGGCGCCAAGGAAAAAGTTGCGGCCGTCCTTCAGCGTGACGCTCCGCCCGTTCGCTTTCGGCGCGCCGCTCTTGGCGCGGTAGCCCTCTACGGTCACCTCGACGCCCGCCGGGAAGTCGGTCTTTCGCAGACCGCGGCGCAGCAATGCGGTGGGGCCACCGGCTTCGACTGCCCAGTTCACCACTTTGCCGTCTGGCTCGGCCACGTCGACGTAGATCCAGCCGTGCGGGTTCACCCATTCCATCTTTGTCAGGACGCCTTTGAGCGTGATCGGCTGGTTGATGTCGAATTCGGCCGCAAATGAATGATGCGCCCGCGCCGGCAGCGTCGCGAGCAGGAGACCGCCGGTGACGATCAGGATCGACACTGCTTTCATCGAGAGCACCTCCGTGACTTGGGGTGAACGATAGCACCGCGGCCGGGGGTGTCTCAAGGGGTTAGACTGAGGCGCCTGTTCCGCATCCTTTACCTGCTGTCCGGGGCCGCAGCGCTGTTGTACGAAGTCGTCTGGCTGCGGCTGCTGACGCTCTCCATGGGGCACACCTCGCGCGCCGTCGGCATTCTGCTGGCGGCATTCATGGGTGGATTGGCCGTCGGCGCCTGGACCGCCGGCCGTGCCGCCTCGGCCATGGCGCCCGCCCGGGCCCTGCGCGTGTATGCGGCGCTCGAGGCGTTCATTGCAACGTGCGCGCTCATCCTGCCGGTGCTGCTGGCGGCGGTGCATCCGATTCTGCAATGGGTGTATGGGGGCGACAACGCGGGATCGTTCGAGATCACGATCGCGCTGCTCGCGCTCCTGTTGGTGTCGGTGCCGACGGCCGCCATGGGTGCCACCTACCCTGTGGCGGTGAGGTGGATCGAAGGTTCGGATCGTGCGAACCGTTCCGAGCGTTCGGTGGCGTTTGACGTCGGCGGTTTGTACGCCGTCAACACGGTTGGCGCGGCGCTGGGCGCGGGCGCGGGGCTCACCGGCTTTGCGTTGCTGCCGCTGCTCGGGATCCGCGGCACGACTGTCATCGGCGTTCTGTTGAATGCGGTAGCCGCGGGCGGCGCGCTGCTGTTGGCGAAACGTGAGCCCCCTTACGAAAGCACTCGCGACGATCTCGAGCCGACGACACCTGAGCGAGGCCGCGCTGCAGCGCCCAGACTTCAGCGGGCGCAGAACCCGGCTGCAGCGCGCAGGCTTCAGCCTGCGCAGAACCCGGCTGCATCGCGCAGGCTTCAGCCTGCGCAGAACCCCGCTGTAGCGCGCAGGCTTCAGCCTGCGCGATGTGGGGATCAGCCGGAAGCCGTTGCGGTGGAGTCGCGTCGCGTGGGCCTGCGCATCGCCGCAGCCGCGCTCGGGATCTCGGGATGCATTGCGCTGGTGTATCAGGTCACGTGGACACGCACGCTTGCGATGGTGCTCGGACCTACGACGTACGCGTTCAGTGCAATGGTAGTGGCCGTGATCACCGGCCTGGCCATCGGGTCGGCGCTTGCCGCCTGGCGAGCACCGCGATCCCCGGCGCGCGCGATGACCTGGCTGGGATTCGTGATGATCGCTGCTGCGGCCGCAGCGCTCGCAGCCTCAATCGCCGTCGATCGGCTGCCGCTCGTCGTCGCGTCGCTGGTCAGCCGGCCTGAGGTGACGTTCGGCGCGGTGCTGGCAATGCAGGTTGCCATGGCGATCGCGATCCAGCTTCCGATGTCGATTGCGTTTGGTGCGGCGTTTCCGCTCGCAATCGCCGCCGCAGATTCGACGCCGGCGACGGTACCCCGCGACGCGTCTGTCGTGTACGCCACCAACACCCTCGGTGCGATCGTCGGTGCCATCGCGGCGAGCTTTGTCCTGATTCCAATGCTCGGCATTCAGGGATCGGTGCGACTGGCGGCGATTGTTGCGGCTGCTGCGGGAGTTGTCATTGCGTGGCGCGCCGAATCTGGATCCCGTGTCGGTATTGGCGCGATGTTGGGTGGCGTTGTCACCGTCGCGCTCGCGCTGTTTGCGCCCGAATGGAATCATGCCCGACTCGCCAATGGCGGTTACCGATACGCGACTGCGTTGGCGGCGGGCGACCTCGAGACGGGTCTGGAGGCGGGTCGGCTCGTGTACTACCGCGAGGGCGCGGCCGGCACGGTCTCGGTTCGAGATGTCCCTGGTGCGCGATCTCTCGCTATCGACGGGAAGGTCGATGCATCGAATGCGGGAGACATGCTGACGCAAAAGCTGCTGGCACACCTGCCGCTGCTGCTGCATCCCAACCCCAGGCGCGTGTGCGTGATTGGGCTGGGCAGCGGCGTGACGCTCGGCGCCAGCCTCACGCATCCAGTCGAGCGCGTCGATGTCGTCGAGATCTCGCCGGAGGTCGTGGAAGCGTCGTCATTCTTCGCCGCGGAAAACCACAACGCCTTGAACGATCCGCGAACGGAGTTGATGGTGGGTGACGGCCGTTCGCATCTGCTGCTATCTACCAGGCAGTACGACGTGATCATCTCCGAGCCCTCAAACCCGTGGATGGCGGGCGTGGCCTCACTCTTCACGCGCGAGTTCTTCCTGGCCGCCCGGGCGCGGCTCGCGCCGGACGGCATTCTCATGCAGTGGGCCCACACCTACAGCATCACCGACGCCGACCTGCGATCCATCGTCGCAACGTTCATCTCGGTGTTTCCCGAAGGGTCGGCGTGGCTCGTTGCCGAGAGCGACCTGCTGCTTGTCGGCGCAACCGGCCCAATCGGGGCGCTCGAGGACGGTATCGCGGCCGCATGGTCCCGGCCCGGCGTCGCCGCGGACCTGGATGAAGCGGCAGTGCGCGATCCGTTCAGCGTCCTCAGCTTGTACGTCGCAGGCGGTGGCGAGCTCCACCACTACGCGGGCGACGCGCTGGTGCAGTCCGACGATCGTCTGCTGCTCGAGTACTCGGCTCCTCGAGCGGTGTATGGCGTTTTTCAGCGAGCCAATGTGGAGCGGCTGCGCGAGTTGGAACGCACCGCGCGACAGCCGCCGGCCGTTGCGCATGCGCGCGCACACGCTACTCCACCAGAGCGTCGCAACCGCGGCCTCATGCAGCTGAAGGCCGGCGCGGTAGACCTTGCGTACGCCGATCTTCGCGAGGCGGTGATGAAAGCGCCGTCAGATGCCGAGGCGCTGAACGGCCTCGCACGCGCAGCGGCACGGTTGGGACGTCTCGAAGAAGCGGAAAAAATGCTCAGCGAGATCGCGACTGTCCCCGCGCTCGTGGAGCTGTCGTTCCTCCGAGCCGTGCTCGGTCGTGTGGATGAGGCGATCGGCGCGGCGCGCGAAGCGGTGGTCCGCAATCCGACAGATCGAAGCGCCCTGGTGCAGCTCGCATCGATGTACGCGGACGCCGGCGACGAGGATGCGCTCGTGCAGTTGATTGAGCTCGTCGAACAGGCGCGCGTCGATCGTGCCGTTCTGCTGTACTGCCAGATGCGCCTTGCGTACCTTCGTGACAACTTCCAGGAAGCAGTGCAGCTTGGAGAAGCGCTCGTGGAGCTGGATCCAGCGGATGTCAAGGTTCACAACCTGCTCGGCAGCGCCTACGCCGCGCTCGGTCGGTACGACCGCGCACGGCAGGCGCTCGAAGCATCACTGCAGATGACACCCACCGACCCCGGCGTTCTCGTGAACCTCGGGACGGTCGCGCTCCGATCGAACGATCTGGTACTCGCGTCCGAGCGGTTTTCCGAGGCATTGTTTCTGTCGCCGACGCATTCCGGTGCGCTCGATGGCCTCGCCGAGGCATACGATAGGCAGGAAAATCGCGCCCGGGCCGCCGAGGTTCGCGCGCGCACACCGGCGCGTTGATCACGAAGCGGGATTGACGGATTCACGGAGGTTTCTCATGCATCGACACCTTCCATGGATCTCATTGGGCGCGCGAAGCGCGCCGAAAGATACTGGCAACCAGCCAAGCGGCTCTCGGGGGATATCAAGGGGCGGAGCCGCTTGGCTCGTTCTCATGCTCGGCACCGTCGCCATCGGGGCACAGGATTCATTCCGACTGCAGGCCGAGATTCCCGGCGTGATCACCGAGGGGACGCCGCTGGAGGTATTTGTCGGAGGCTTTCAAGGTCTCGAGGGACCGGTCGGCGCATTGGACGGTGCGTTGTACTTCAGCGACATTCCGGCCAACCGCACTTACAAGATCGATGCGAAGGGCATGATGTCGGTGTGGCGTGAAAACACGAACGGAGCAAACGGTCTGTTCATGACGAAGGACGGCCGACTGCTCGCCGCGGAAGGGGGCGGCCGCCGAATCGTTGCTGTCACGGCCGACGGTCGTGTGATGCCACTCGCCACGCAGTTCAACGGCCAGCCTTTTCGGGCACCGAACGATCTCATCGCTGACAACAGGGGCGGCATCTACTTCACGGACCCGGCGCCTCGTCCGGCGCCCGACGTCGCTCCAAAGGAACCCGGCAATGTGTACTACCTGACGCCAAGCGGCGAAGTACTGCTGCTCGACGCTCAGATTCAACGGCCGAACGGGATTACGCTCAGCCTCGACGAGAAGACACTGTATGTCGGCAATACCGAGGGCGAATTCGTATACGCATTCGACGTGCAGCCGGACGGCCGCGTGGCGAACAAGCGGGAGTTCGTGAAGCTGCGGGAGCCTGAAAAGGGGTCACTGGGCCTGCGCAGTCGCGCCGATGGTATGGCGCTCGACGCGGCGGGGCGGCTCTATGTCGCAACCGCAGCGGGGATTCAAGTGATCGATTCGCGCGGCGGGCACGTCGGTATCATCCGCGTTCCGTCGGTGGCGCGAAATGTAGCGTTTGGCGGACCGGGACGTCGCACGCTGTACATGACAGCGCTCGAATCGCTCTATAAGGTTCCGACGCTGTCGCAAGGGCCTCCCGGAAGATCGAAGTAGAGCGCACGCTTTAGCGTGCGCGATGGGACCCTGCCGCCCTGGCGCGGCCGGTGCCACGAAGAACGTTCGTCCGGACCGCAGTCTCATCCTCTCTCCGCGGCCGTTTTCCGCCCCGGACGGCCCGACCGCGAGCGCTTCGCTCTATAGTCGAGACGGACATCCTCACGCATGGTCGATGTGATGGAGCCGCTGCGGCGGCACTTCGGACACGCATCGTTCCGGCCCGGTCAGGAGGCGCTCGTGGGTGCCGTGCTCGACGGCCGCGACGTGCTCGCCGTGATGCCGACCGGATCGGGCAAGTCGCTCGGCTTTCAATTGCCGGCCGGTACCGCTTCCTGGCACCACGATCGTGGTGTCGCCGCTCATTGCGCTGATGAAGGACCAGGTCGACGAGTTGACGCGGCGCGGCATCCGGGCGGCCGCGTTGCACTCCCTGCTGTCGTCCGAGGTGCGCCAAGCCACGCTCGCCGCCGCGCGCGGCGGCGCGCTGCAGTTGCTCTACGTCGCGCCAGAGCGGTTTGCGGCCCCATCGTTCGTACGTCTGCTCGAGGCGCTGCCGGTGGCGCGCTTCGTGGTGGACGAGGCGCACTGCGTGTCGGAATGGGGGCACGACTTCCGGCCGGATTACCGCCGCCTGCAAGCCGCGGCCGCGGCGTGCCGCCGCGCGGACGGCCGGCCAGAACCGGCAGAAGGCGGAATAGCGGTAGCCGTCCGGATGTTGCTGCAGGTATTCGAGGTGCAGCAGCTCGAGCGTGACGCCGGTGCGTCGGAGTTCCGTGTGGATCCAGGTCGGATCCGGCAGCGGTCGCGCGCCGGTGCCCGCCAGCTTCGGCCCATAGAGGCGTTGCTCGAGCGCGTTGTCGGTCAGCCCCTCCAGCGCCTCCAGCGTCAGTCCGAAGGCCGTCGCCCGGCTCAGGGCCGAGGCCACGGCGCCGGCACTGATCCCCAGGCTCCGCGCCGCCTCGCGGTGGCTGCGCTTCAAGCCCCATGTCAGGGTGATCACGACCCGTACAACGGGTGATCACGATGCGGTGGAATGAGTGATCACGATGCCGTACAACAGGTGATCACGATGGCGTGGAACGGGTGATCACGATGGCGTGGCGCGCGCATCGAACTGCTCGTGATCGATGCGAGCGGGCAAATCACGGCGTCCCCGTACCCACTAATCAGGGTAACGGCCGCTCGAGAAGGGTCGCGCGGCGCGGTATCCATCGGAGTTCCAGCCGGGTGTGTCGGCGTTAAACGTGTTCTGCCCGTGACAGCTCGGACGCCCCTGACTGCGAGCTGTTCAGCGCAGGCGGGTATGTCCAAGAAGCGCTCCTGACAGACTACGTCTTGCAGCGTGAAGAGGGCGCTGCGGCGAAGGTCATGGGGCGGTTCGTGATCCCAGTCACGATCGATGATCTCCGCCGCCAATGGTCTCCTTGAAGAGACGCATTCGCAGACATGCTTGGAGCACTCGGTCGAGACCCTCACGGCAAGGAAGGGCGACATCACAGGACTGGCGGTCGTCTCCGACGAGCGAATCGAGGCCTACCTTCTTTGCGTGACGCGCGGAATGGAGGAGACGGATATTGTATCGCTCCGCTCTTTCATCGAGGATGGCGGAGCCCGTCTGAAGCAACTGCTCGCTCAACTCCGCGCGCAAGGCATGGAGATCTTCCGGTTCCCGAAGGTCCACCCGGGCGAGATCTCGGAGGAACGGCTGGAGACGCTCGGGTTCCGCGCCGCCGGCAGGCATCTACTCTACGCAGCCAGGGCGCGGTGCCAATCAGTAACGAGCCCCCCGCGCATCGTCTGCCCCGGGCCGAGTCTGTAGGGGCCCACCAATGTCCGGGCCAATATCGGGGTGACCCCGCGGCTTCCACCATGTGAACCAGGTATGTCCGTGCGCCTTCCCGCGGCGGATGTACCAGATGTAGTACGGAACCCACAGCCCGATGCAGAGCACGACCGCGATTGCGACGGCAGTCGAGATGTCCATTGCTCAGCTCCTCCCCATGCCAGGATCTTCGAGGTGCAAGCCGCGGTCCTGGCCGTGAGCTCGCCTTGGGGCGTGTGCTGGCCTCGCCTTTCGACAAGGCTCAGGCGACCCTGAGCGAGGTGAAGGGGTCGGAACGGTATTGTCAAGTTGCGGGTAATCCCAGAAATTTACCCCCAACGCGTCGGGCTTCCAACAGGAGTCGGCCCCAACAGCTTGCGGATCAGGGAACCGAATTTTCGTCAACTTGACAGTGCCGTCAACACGATGCCCCCTTCTGAAGGGGTCGCCCGGCGCGCCACTCATCAAAGGTTCCCAACCGGGTGGGTCGCTATTGGGTGCCTGACCGGCGTTTGCCCGGGTTCTGTGGGGGGTTGATAGGCTCACCGCTCGACGAGAACAGTGTCAGGCACGTAACGCAGTAATGCTCGCCTGTGTCCTGCGTCGTGAGTAGTGTTGCCCAATTGTGGGGACCGCACTTGACCCACAGCTCGTGACGCGTGTCTGCCAGGTCGCGTGCCATCTGCTCGATGTGATAGCGAGTCATTGGTCGAGCCAATCCAATGGGCACACCGATTCAAAGTTACGCATCGAGAACCCCGAGGAGGCGTGCCGGTGGCCCTTACCTGAGCAACCGTTATTCCACCAATAATCGCGCTCTTTTCGGCCGGAGTGCGCGGGGCGATACGAAGGTTGTAATTGGAAATCTCATTGACTCGTGAGTTTTGTCGGCCAGTGCATTAATAACCGAGCGTCGCTGATTCGAGCGGGGGCCGTCGTTGCGCTTTGTGTTTCTGGGACCTACCTCGGTGGCGCGAGCAGTGGGCGACCAGACGACCACAATGTGATTCGCCTGACACACCGAAGCCCAACCGTTGTAAACATGCACGAATCCACCAACCGTTGTAGGGGGGTGATCAGGGTAACGGCGTCGATTTATCACGTCGCGACGAGCTGGCGCGACAAGAATGAGCTGGCAATCTGAATGCATAACGACCCGCTCTCGGTGCCGCAGGCGTATCTTGCGGCGATCGTCGACTCGTCAGACGATGCCATTCTCTCCAAGAATCTCGAAGGTATCGTCCAATCATGCAATGCCGCCGCTGAACGGATCTTTGGGTATGCCGCTGCCGAGTTGATCGGACAGCCCGTCCGTATCTTGATCCCGCCTGAGCGCCAGGGTGAGGAGGATTTCATCCTCTCGCGCATTCGCCGCGGCGAACGTGTGAATCACTTCGAAACTGTACGGCTCACCAAAGGCGGTCGACGAATCGACATCTCGTTGACGGTCTCGCCTGTGCGGGACGCGTCTGGCGCGATCATCGGCGCATCCAAGATTGCACGCGATATAACCGAACAGAAGCGCGCCCGCACGATGGAATCGCATTTTGCAGCTCTCGTTGAATCCTCCGAAGATGCCATTCTGTCGAAGGATCTGAATGGCATCATCCTGTCTTGCAATCCGACTGCGGAACGGCTCTTTGGCTACTCCGCATCAGAGCTCGTTGGACGGTCCATTCGGATGTTGATCCCTCCAGAGCGACAGGCCGAAGAGGACGACATTCTCGCCAAGATTCGCCGAGGCGAGCGCATTGAGCATTTCGAGACCGTTCGGGTCGCGAAGGACGGTCGCAGAGTTGAGGCGTCCCTGTCGGTGTCGCCCGTACGGGATGGCTCTGGCGCGATCGTCGGTATTGCCAAGACTCTTCGCGACATCACCGAACAGAAGCGGCTCGCGCAGGAACTCGCGGCGCAGCAGGAATGGTTTCGCATCACACTCGCAAGCATCGGGGACGCCGTGATCGCCTCGGACGGGGACGGTCGTGTGACGTACATGAATGGGCCCGCCGAAACGCTGACAGGATGGACGACCGCCGAGGCCGCTGGATCGCCGCTGGCAGAGGTCTTTCACATTGTTAACGAGAAGACCCGTCAGCCGGTCGAGAATCCAACTGGCCTTGTGATTCGCTCTGAGCACCTTGTCGGTCTGGTCAATCACACGGTACTGATCGACCGCACCGGCACCGAGCATCCGATCGCCGATAGCGCCGCACCGATTCGGGACCATGCTGGTCGGATCACCGGTGTCGTCCTGGTGTTCCGGGATGTGACGGAAGAACGTCGAGCAGAAGACGCGATCGCCGAACAACGGGAGTGGTTCAAAACGACGCTCGAGAGCATCGGCGACGCGGTGATCGCCACTGACGCACGCGGTCGCATCGTCTTCATGAATCCAATCGCAGAGCATCTCACTGGCTGGCGACTTGACGACGCGCGAGGGCGAGCATGCCAGGATGTCTTTGCGATCGTCAACGAGGATACGCGGCGCACGGTTGACAACCCCGTCACTCGAGTGCTGGTGGAAGGCATCGTGGTGGGCCTGGCGAATCACACGGTACTGATCGCCGCGGATGGCACTGAGCGGCAGATTGACGACAGTGGCGCACCGATCCGGAGCCGCGATGGCCGTATCGTCGGCGTGGTGCTCGTGTTCCGCGACGTGACGGAGCGACGACGGGTGGAAATCGAACGCCGTAACGCGATGGTGGAGCGCGAGCGGTTGCTTGACGCCGAACGAGCGGCGCGCACCGACGCCGAGCGCGCCAACCGGGTCAAAGACGAGTTTGTCGCAATGGTGTCGCACGAGCTTCGCACGCCCTTGAACGCGATGCTCGGATGGACGCAGCTGATGGCGAAAGCCAACGGCGAGCGGGACGTACTGATGCGTGGAGTGAATGTTATTGCGCGAAATACGCGAGTCCAAGCGCAGCTTATTTCCGATCTGCTCGACATCAGTCGGATCGTGTCTGGCAAGTTTCGGCTCGAGATTCAGAGCGTCGATGTGCTCGCTGTCGTCACGGATGCTGTCGATACGATGAAGCAAGAGGCTGACGCCAAGCGTATCGTTGTTCAACGCGACCTTGATACCAACGTGCCCCCCATCGCCGGTGACCCGACGCGTCTTCAGCAAGTGTTCTGGAACCTCCTGTCCAATGCGATCAAATTCACACCGGAGGGCGGCACCGTCGACGTGGGCCTGCGGCGTGTCGGGGCCGATCTCGAAGTCAGCGTACGTGATACAGGCGTCGGCATTCGAGCGGAGTTCCTTCCGTACATCTTCGATCGATTTCAACAGGCAGACGTATCGATCACGCGACAGTTTGGCGGCCTCGGGCTGGGACTAGCCATTGTCAAACATTTGGTCGAATTGCACGGCGGCAGCATTCGAGCGGACAGTACCGGTGAAGGACACGGCGCGACGTTCAGCATCCTGCTGCCATGTGGCTTCATGCCGCGCCCTTTCGGTGCGGTCAGCGAGCGTGAAGGGAAGAGCGATCCGCAACAACTGGCCGTCTCACTTGAAGGTATCCGCGGTGCTCGTCGTCGAAGACGAGCCTGACACGCGCGACTTCCTTGAACGTTTCCTCAAAGTGTACAGCGCCGACGTCGTGACTGCACGTTCGGCGGCAGAGGCGCTCTCGCTATTGCCGACATCGCGACCTGACATTCTCGTCAGTGACATTGGCTTGCCGGACGTCGATGGCTACGATTTGATACAGCGCATCCGGGCCATGGACAAGAACTCAGGCGGGGCCATTCCCGCTATTGCGGTGACCGCATATGCGAGAACCGAAGATCGCACGCGCGCCCTTCAAGCCGGCTACCAGTCGCACTTGGCGAAGCCAGTCGAGCCGACCGAACTCGTTGCCGCGATTGGCAGCTTCAAGGAGTTGATTGATGCGCACAGGCGAAGCCGCTGAATTGATGCGGACCGAGTCCGTCATCGTGAACCTGCCCGACTGATCACAGCCCGCTGATTAAAGAAGGTTCCGTCGCCGCGCTATCCACTTCTAAGGCTCCAGCCCCGGTCTGCGCGCGAGGCCCGTTCTCCGGAAGTTGAACCCGCGACTTGTTGATTCGAGTCAACGCTCCCGCCGACTCGCATCCCTTACACTGCGCGTTTCTACCATTTCAGTGAGCGACACACCGCAGGTTCCTCGTCCCTGTCCGAACTGTGGGGGGCAGAACACCACCAAATCCGTCGAATCTCTCTTGACGGAGATTCATTTCTGCCGGGACTGTCGCCAGACCTTTATCATCCAGAAAGAACGCCCGAAGGGTCTTCCAGTCCTTCCGGGTCTGACTCTTCAGCCTGACTAGCGCCCGGCGATTGATCGTTTCGGACGCCGCACTCCGCCGCAGCCTGCAATCCACTTCGCCACGACGCGGCTCAGCCCGGGGTTTGCCGCTCCGGTGCTCGCGCAGCTGCCAGAGGGATCTGCCCTGCGGTGCCTGTGGTTACCGATCACGATACTCACGCGCCGAACCGTGCGCATCCAGCCGAACGCAACATCGGCGCAATCGCCAGACTCGAACGATCCGCACTGCATGAACGTACGGCCGCTGACCGCCTGAGCGATGCGATCAGCCGAACGACTGGAACCGCGCCGTTTGCGATCGTTCACGTTGTGTGGTTTGTCGGCTGGATTGTGATCAACTTGGGGTGGACCGGTGTGACACCATTCGACCCCTTTCCGTTCAGCTTTCTTACGTTGGTGGTATCGCTGGAGGCCATTTTTCTTTCGGTGTTCGTCCTGATGTCGCAGAATCGTATGACACGTCAGGCTGACAAGCGTGCCCATCTTGATCTGCAGATCGACCTACTCGCCGAACAAGAGCTCACGACAATACTTCACATGCTGCGGGCGCTGTGTAAGAAGCACAAGGTGGAGGTCGATCTCCCGGAGGACCTAGTTCGGAATCAGCTCACGGATATCGACGTCCACGAACTCGCGTCAAAGCTCGACCAACGCTTACCTAATCAGTAGGACCGGCGTGAAGGATCGCAGATTGATCTTCACTTCTCTGGGACCCAGTACTTCATCGCCAGTCTTGTCCTTGCGGTAATGCTTGGTGTTGCTCGCTTGGACTGCGCTCAATGGACTGCGGTCGAACCTGTCAAACTGCACATGCTCGCTGGAGAGCGATGTCGGATTTCGGTGGAGGGATTACGAGAACAATGTCAGTCGGCACGCTTATCGTTCGAGTGTCCCCGCTTGATCAAGCCACCCGGTATGACGAACACCCCTTTCGAGGCAGTAATTCGCGTACCAGGTGCTCGGCGCTGAACGGGATTTTTAGGGGCTGGACCGGCCGCGCACCAAAGCGAGACGCGACATTGCCGACACTTGTTTCTTCGACACTCCGCGCACGCTGAACGAGGCGGGATCCGCGTTGTCGCCTGAAAATTTCTCCGCCATCGCGACTTGCGAATTTCTGTAGAAGATGGCGCGCCGCCCAACAGGACGGTGCGCCTGATGGCCCGACATCGCGTTGCAGGATGCGCACGCCGCGAAGTTTCGAATTCCGGATAAGAGCAGCAGCGAAGCGACCGCCCGCGCGCACTGTAGAGAAACGCCCGGGCGGCGGAGCCGTGAACCGATATTAGCCTTCTGTCCGCCTCCGGTTGCGTCCTGTGGCGACCTCGTCTTCCGCATCTCGGCGGCGATCGTTTTCGTCTTCTGTCGTCTCGCCCACGTGCGTCTGCTCGCCGCCGGTTTCCACACCGATCACGTCGCCGGGTTGCGCCCGCCCGCCGAAGTGGGGGCTGGATTCAGGCTCGCGCGCCACCGCTTCTTCGTCACGCTGCCGGCCACCCAGTCGTTCCTGGCGATCGAAGAAGTCCTTGACCTCCCGCTCCGCATCGTTGCGTGCATAACCGTAGTGTTCCTGGAGCCTGCCAATCAGCTTCTCCGAGTTTCCTTCGACGCGATCAAGGTCGTCGTCGGTCAATTTGCCCCAGCGCGACTTGACTTCACCTCTGAGCTGGTGCCATTTGCCTTTAATGACATCTGCGTTCATTGTTGACTCCTGCTTCGATTCTGTGGCTCTGCCGGCCGTCAGATGACGGTGCGTCGGCCGCTCGACAAGCCAAGAACAAACAACACAAGCGCGATGACCAACAGCACATGGACGAATGCGCCGATTGTGTACGTCCCGACTACGCCTAGCAACCACAGGACGAACAGAATCACGGCGAATGTGAACAGCATCGCACTCCTCCTTACAGTTGAATTCGTGCGACTGCAATGTTCAGACCGCACGCGGCCGACGCGCTTCTCGCCGACCATTGATGCTGACGCCACGTCGGCGAGAAAGATGCGCGTCGCTCACAGACCGGGAAAGGCGCAGACGTGCTACGTGTAGGCGATCAGCAGTTCATCGTTCAGGACAAGGTAAAAGGGCACTGAGCCATGTTCAAGCCGCCGATTCCATGCGTCTGAATACGTCTCGGTATGGTGATGATTGGACAGCGACACGCGTGGCTACGCGGAAGGGAAGCCCCGCACCGCTGGAAGGAATTGCGCTCGTGCGCGCTGATACGATCTCGGGCGCTCCTGCTGTGCGATCGAGCCTCGCGAGCATCACTCGACCAGAGGTTCGTTGCGATGCCACTTCTATGGCGTCGCTGTTCCATTGTCCGTGACACTTTTACTGGGCCGACCGGGTCGCAGCCTCACGATGCCGAACGGTGCCGAAGTCAACGGCTGGTATGACTCGTGCTAGCCGGACTAATGGGCGCTCCCGGGAACGATGGCGAGCCGACCAGTACACGATCCTCCATCGCGAGCATCGCGACCTTGCGACGCGGAGCTGCGTGACGCAACGGCGATCGACCTTCGAACATGACCCACAGCCAAGGAGAAGATTGACATGATCAAGCCAGAGACCAACGCTCCACAATCACCCACCGACCAGGCCCGCGCAGTCGGCGAGGCCGCGATCAGCCAGGCGACGCGAGCGCGCGATGCGGTATCCCAGGCCGCACGGTCGGCGGTGGACGCGGTCGAAGACGGTCGCGCCGCCACGGCGGGCCGCCTGGAAGAGACTGCGTCGGCTGTACGAGAGCGTTCGGAGTCGCTACCCGGAGGCGCGCGGGTTCGCCAAGTCGCTCAGACGGCGGCGGACGGGCTGACGACCACGGCAGACTACGTGCGGACGCACGACTTGAAGGGTGTCGTCGACGACGTCGAGGCTGTGGTGAAGAACAACCCGGGGCCGGCCCTGTTGGTCGCGGCTGCGTTCGGGTTCCTCCTCGGCCGCGCCGTGGCGCGCGACTGAAGGAGCGGACTGCGTTCACATGTCGCGCGGACGTCCGTTATCCGAGGTCCTGCAGGACATCCTCCGGAGCCTGCAGGAAATCGTCCGCGCGGAAGTGCGCGCCTGGCCAAAGCCGAGCAGAAGGATAACGCGCTGGCGCGACGGCGGCGCTGTTGAGCGTCGGCTTGCTCTCGTGGAGCGCCGCCCACGTTCTCGGGGGACACGCGCCAACCGGGGCTGGAGCCACGTTTGAGGTAGCGCCGCATCACCGCTCGGCCGCTGGCCTCGATCACGATCAACTCGATGGCGTCACTGGGCATGCCCGTGCGGACCATCTGCGCGGACAGATGATCGATCTCCGCGAACGCGTCATCGGCGCACGCGTGCTCGCTGATGATTGTGGATTCGCGCGCTTTGTCTTTGCCGTATGGCTGGACGATGCGGAATGTCATGGGGGTCAAAGCATCAGTCGCATGCGTTTATGACTCGTCGCTCAACGAGGTCTGAGGAAGGTGTCCGTTGAACGATGCTCGCAGAACATCGCGCCGCTCCCGACATCCGTTCTCGTTGTCGTCTCGTAGCCGACCCGACGACGCCAGGGCGTCAAGATGGCGCGAACGGGTTTTTGGCAGTCACAGCCATTCTGAAACGCTCAAACCTCCAGAAACACTCAAAACCGTCCGAGTTGGAACGATCCAGGAACGGTGAATGAACGGTCGGCTCGGCTCGCGTGTGCTGGCGCAGCGCGTCCGCTCATCTGCGTGGATCAGGGCTCCACTGTCCCGGTTGCGGCGCCGAGTTCAGCCAGCAGTTTGCTGAGCCCGACATGGTCCACGGGCTTGACGACGTGGGCGTCGAATCCGGCTTCCTCTGACCGGCGACGATCCTCGTCCTGCCCCCACCCGGTTAGGGCCATGAGCACCGGACGGCCCTGCCACTGGTCTGTTCACGAATTCGACGAGCCGCTTCATAGCCGTTGAGTCTGAGGTAGGCCAATGTCCAGCAGGATGACATCCGGATCAAGCTTGATCTGCCGCCTCCACGGCCGCCATACCGTCGTGAGCGGTGTGTGTTTCGTGTCCGCTGAACTTGAGAAGCGTGGCGAGCATGTCGGCCGAATCGCGATTGTCATCGACAATGAGAATCCGGAGCGGCGTCACCGCGGGCTCGGCTCGTCGGCGACAGCGGTGCCTGCATGGCCGCTTCCGTCACAATCGGCAGCCGTACGACGAACTCACTGCCCTGACCGATACCAGGGCTGCTCGCCCGCACGGTGCCGCCGTGCATCTCGACCAAGGTCCTCACGAGCGTCAAGCCGATGCCAAGCCCCGTCAACGAGCGTTCCAGAGACGTATCGAGCTGCGTGAACATGTCGAAGATGCCTTCGAGCCGATCCGGGGCGATGCCGACACCCGTATCGCGCACACTGATGACGATCTGCGGAGCGAGTCCGTTTGACGCCGCTTCCGCGTGGTCGGGCTCCGCGTTCCACCGTGAGCCAGATGTGACCGTTCCGCTCGGTGAACTTGCACGCGTTGTTCAAGAGGTTACCCACGATCTGCGCCAGTCGAGTCGGGTCGGCGTTCACGTACACCGGAACCGTCGGCAGCACGACCGTCAGTTCCTGACCTCGCCGTTCGGCGATCGGGCGAGCGGCTTCCACTGCGTGGTGGACGACAGACGCCACCTCGACCCGCTCTCGGCGAAGGTCGATCTTGCCGCGGCTGATCCGACCCGCGTCGAGCAGATCGTCGACGAGCCTCACCATCTGTCCAACCTGACGCTGCAGTACGTCCAGTGCGTGGTCGACACGAGGACTCAGGTCCAGGGTCTCTATCCCTTCCAGTCTCTTTGCTCGACGTAAGATCTCGATCGACACGAGGATGGGTGCGAGCGGGTTCCGGAGCTCATGGGCGAGCATCGCGAGGAACTCGTTCTTGTGCCGGTCTGCCTCGAGCAGCGTTTCTGCCGCCTTCTTACGTTCGGTGATATCGCGGGCGATCGTCGACGTGCCGACCACTTGCCTCTGGCGGTCCAAGGATGGGAGAAACCTTGAGAGCACACGTCGACGAACGTGCCGTCTTTGCGCGGCGGACGGTTTCATCTTGCTCGACGACTTCTCCCCGGCGGCGGATGCGTGCAAGCACCGCCGATTCCTCATCGACTCGCTCCGGTGGGATGAGAAGGGTCACGGGTTGCCCCACCGCTTCCGGGCGGTGTAGCCGAACAGCCGTTCTGCACCGGCATTCCAACTGGTGATGATGTCGTTGAGATCTTGTGCTGATGATCGCATCGTCCGACGATTCGACGATCGCGGAGAGCCTGGCGTGTCCTTCTTCGGCGTCCTTGCGCGCGGTAATGTCGTAAAAGCAATTGATCGCGCCCGCGACTTCTCCGCGTTCGTTTCTGAGCGGGAGGACATTGACGATCACGGTCACTTGCGAGCCGTCCGGCCTCTCGATGATCACTTCGGCGTCACGCGCCTCGGAAATCGTGCCGGCGACGACTTCGGCCATGGGGCACCGCTCGTGTGGCATGAAGCTTCCGTCTGGGCGGAACAACTTAAACGAGCCACAGAACCGCTCGTCCGTATCGCCTACGGCAGGTACGCGGCCCCACAGTTCCGCGGCGCGGCGGTTGAAGTTCTGAATCACACCCGCGCGATCACAGGAATAAACGGCCACGGGACCCAAGTCGAAGAGGGTGCGATAGCGTTCTTCACCTTCGCGCAGCTCTTCCTCGGCCTGCTTCAGCCCCGTGATGTCGATCGCGACGCCACCCACCAGGAGGGCGTCGCCATCGGAGCCGCGGATGGAAAACTTGCTGACGATCGACTGATGGACGATCCCGTCCTCGTGCGCGAGCGCCTCGATCGTCTGGATGCTCGACTCGTTGGTCAGCGCCTGCCGGTCATTCTCGGCAAAGAGCGCCGCCGTCTCCGGTGGGAAGACCTCGTGATCGGTCTTGCCGTACAGCGCGTCTCGTTTCGTCCGGAAGGCCTTCTCGGCCGCGTCGTTGGCGTACACGTACCGCCCCTGCGCGTCTTTGATCCACGCCAGGCCCGGTAGGTGTTGCATGAAGCGCGTGAACCGCTGCTCGCTGTCACGCAGTTTTTCTTCCGCTCGCTTGCGATCGGTGATGTCGCGGGCAATCTTCGACGCACCCACAACATTGCCCTGGCTGTCGCGGATGGGAGACACGGTCACAGACGCATGGAACAGCGTGCCATCCTTCCGGCGGCGGATTGTCTCAGAATGATCGACCATCTCCCCTCGGCGGATGCGCTCCATAATGAGCGTTTCCTCGTGAAGTCGATCCGGCGGGATCAGAAGAGTGACGCGCTGACCCACCACTTCGTGGGCGGTGTAGCCAAAAACACGTTCTGCGCCACGATTCCAACTGGTGATGATGCCATTGAGGTCCTTGCTCACAATCGCGTCATCCGACGATTCGACGATGGCGGCCAGCCTGGCCTGTGCCTCTTCCGCTCGCTTGCGATTCGGAAACGACGCGCCGGTTCGAGGCTCCGCCTGCGGCGAGACGTTGTCGGCGGGCTCTTGAGTGTCGCGGCCCGTCGTCGTTGGAGACGCCGTGCGACGACTGCGTGTTCTCTTCATCAGGCGCACTCCGTCGACAGGTGGGCCGATATGGATCGGCCAAACCTGAGGACCGATGAAACGAAGGCCGAGTATTGGCCTGCCATCCGCCAACGGTCCACATCCGAAGACGACGAAAATCACGGCTCTAGCCGACCGCGCACCACGGCCGGTCGAAGCCAAGTATTAATGAGTAGGTCGCCACCGGGTTCCGCGACGACCGCATTCCGGACGGGGCCAGAACGTTCGGGGCCACGCTCCAGCCAGCCAGAAGCGGAATTCCACCGTTTTTCAAGCCATTGACGATCTGGACGTTGCTGGAACCACGACTTCGCAGGGTCACATCCGCTCTCGCCTGCTCGCGAGTAAAATTCAGGCAAAGTGTGCGACGGTTGAGGTCTGAATACCGTCAGAAATCGTACGCTTCAGGCGGTGTGGGTTGCCGACCCGACCGTCGATTCGGAGTGATTATCTACCGACGGCTTCGTAGTTCGTTCGGATGACGTCGTAGCATTCGCAGGCGGCTTCCTTCAGACGATTTCGATCTGCCAGGGTGACCCAACGGCCTTCCACGTTGAGAATTCCCGCCTTTTCGAGCACCGAGACCAGCACGCTCACCGTGGGTCGGTTCGTGCCCAAAAGTTGCGCGAGGAACTCTTTCGTCACGGCGAAGCGGTCTGAATCCACGCGGTCGAGCGTCATCAGGATCCAACGCGCGCACCGTTCCTGCAATCCGTGCAGCCCGTTGCAGGCCGATGTGCGCATTGAGGCAATCAGCAGCGCGTGCGAGTACGCGGTCAGGACGTCCCGGAAATAACCGTTTTCCTTCAGTTCTCGGTCGAGATCGGCGACCGGCAGCCTCAGTGCCGTGCCTTCGATGACCACAATGGTTTCGCACGGCATGCTTGGTGCGCCGACGCTCGCCGAGATCCATGACGCGCCCTCACGACCGACTGTTGCGGCCTCGATCGTGTCGCCGTTCGACATCAGTGTCATCAGGCACAGGACAACATTCTCAGGAAAGAATACGCAATCGATCGGTTCATTCGGTTTGTACACAACTTGTTTTGGCCGAAGCTTCACGCGCGTGAGCTTCTTCGCGACGCGTTCGAATGCGTCCGCCTCCAGGGAATTGAGCAGTTGATTGACTGATTGTCTTTTAATGATGGGCTTCATGGGCGGAGTTCCGCAAAATCGGACCAAACGAGCCTGTTCGCCTCAACGTCCTGAACGCGCAGGGTCGTCGGGAAGGCTATTAGTGCGGAGCACAAGCATCGGTTCGATGAAGCCCGCTTTGACACGCGCCGCCATCCCCCGAGTCTAACCGGTTCTCGATTCGACTCCAGGCTGCATGGTCTCCACTGTCGCAATCGCCGTCTCAAGCTGGTTGTCCTTGCCGTGTCGAAGTCCTTCCGCTGACAGAGGCACATCGACGTCCGGTTCCACGCTGTGCTGGCGGGAGGAGGGGGCCGCATAACGGGCATTCCGTCAACCACCCGCGCGAATACCCCGTTCATCGTTCCTATCGTCTCCTGGCGCAGAAAAAGGACACAGAACGCCAGGCTGTCGTGTCGCCGGACGGACGCTGGCTGGCGTATGAATCGGGAGTCGGGGCTCGGCTCGAAGTCTTTGTACGACCGTATGCCACAGGGACGCAGCCACGGTCTGTGCCTTCAGGTGGCACGACCTGGAGCGACGGTAACCCGACCAAGCTGCTCGATCGACTGCCGGGAGTGACCGATGTTCCCGAGATCAGCCGCAACTACGATGTCGCGCCGGATGGCCAGCGATTCGTCATCGTGAAGGGCTCAGGTGATCCGCAGCGTACGCGCGCAGCAAACATCGTCGTCGTACAGCACTGGGACACACAGAAGTGGCATCGCGCGTGCCTGTGAAGTAGCTCTCCTCTTCTCAGTCACGCGGAAGAAATCGACTCGCGGATCTCGGCGAGCAGTGCCGCTGTACCGTGCTCAGACGACCAACGCGTCAAATAGTCCCAATCGAGCTCGTCTTCTCGAACAGCCAGGATATTGCGCACGTCCTCGCGATCCTTCGAGCGGCCGGCCTCACGGGCCCAGCGCAGCTTCGTCACGATCATGTCCTCGGCCGTGGCCACGAACGCAGTGCGACCCGCCACACGCGCGCGCTGGCGCCGCGTAAATCGCTCGCGATCGTGCGCATCGTCGCTTCGAACGAACAGCTCACACACGAACGGGCTCCCCGTCAATGCAATGAGGTAACGAGTGGTTCCGGTGACGGCCTCAAACGATCCTTGCGGCTCAAGTGTCAATTCACGCGGCAGCACCGCCGCCAGGCGATCGAGGATCCCCGGCGACATCTCGACGACGAAGTCGGCATCGCGGGTGGAGCGGGGAATGCCGTGGAAGTTCGAGGCGAGCGAGCCAACGATCATGTACGGCACGCCGACGGCCTCGAATGCATCGAGCACGGCCATCACCGCGTCATCGGCGGTCACTGGCGTTCGATCGCGTGGAGATGAGCCAGACGTGACAGCAGTAGTGACCGAACAGCATCCTCGTCAAGCTCCGGATGCTGATGGCGGATCCCGTCCATCATCAAGCGGCAGGCTCGCTCGAACAGCCGCGGGCCCTCGAGGAGCTTATCGGCCGGCTCCATCGCGCGGGCGCGCTTGACTTCCTCGGCGTAGAGCCGATCGGCTAACGCGGCAAGCGAGGACATGTTCGCCATTCTACACACCCACCCGCAGGCGTCGAGGGATGTATCTGAGGCCGTCGGCCCGATGAATCGGCCGCCAGGCAGAACGTCCCACGACGCTCCCGCCGACGTGAGCGCGGTCCCAACCTGCGACGGCAGAGCCTGGGCATTGCCGATACTGCCGTTCATCGTTCTTATCGTCTCGTTTGCTGCTCGACGCGCAGATTCAACGGCCCAACGGGGTTACACTCAGCCTCGACGAGAAGACGCTGTATGTCGGCAACACCGACGGCGAATTCGTGTACGCATTCGACGTGCAGGCAGACGGTCGCGTGGCGAACAAGCGTGAGTTCGTGAAACTGCGGGAGCCCGAAAAGGGGTCACTGGGCCTACGAAGTCGCGCCGATGGTATGGCGCTCGACGCGGCGGGGCGGCTCTATGTCGCAACCGCAGCGGGGATTCAAGTGATCGATTCGCGCGGCGGGCACGTCGGTATCATTCGCGTTCCGTCGGTGGCGCGAAATGTGGCGTTCGGCGGACCGGGACGTCGCACGCTGTACATGACAGCGCTCGAATCGCTCTATAAGGTTCCGACGCTGTCGCAAGGTCCTCCCGGACGATCGAAGTAGCGCGCACGCTTCAGCGTGCGCGAAGTCGGAATCCGGTTCCCACGCCGCGCGCTGCAGGCCGGGCATGAGCTCGCTCCGTATCCTGCGCCTTCTCGCGCGGTCAGGCGCTCTCCATCGGTCGCCTCCACAGGGCTTCGCGACTGACGACTCAACTGAATTTCGGATCTGTGACTATCTGAACCCGACGGCCGAGCGCTATCTACTTTCATAGAGGGCATTGCCGCTGTGTTCGACGGGGCGCCGACCTGCGGAGCACGCCGACACGGATCGCCTGAAATCGAGCGAAGCGATTCAACGCCGCGAGTTCGGTACGCGTGATCCTTGTCCAACGAATTAGCGAAGCCGGTGCATGCCACGCTGGCAGACGTCGGAATTGGGCACTACTCGCGGCGGCTCGAATAAAACACAAGCGCAGGGAGATTTCCGGCGTGTGGAGCCGGGAGGCGCCCCGTCGAATACAGCGGCAGTGCCGTCGTCATGTGTGATCCTGTCATCGCTTCGGGCGTCGCTCTGGTTCTTTGGGGCTGCGCCATGTGGCGCGCTCGTCACTTCGCTCGCGCCACGAGTTACTGATCGAGGTTCCAATCTCGGTCGTGGACGCGACGTGGCGTTGAGCATCCGATCGTCGATTCTCCTCACGGGCGGCGCGCCCCGGCGACGCGCGAACTGCGACGAACCTCGTGGGTCGCGTCAAGGCGGGGCCCATCGACTGTCCGGCGAAATGGCGCTCGATGCGCTAACCAATGGATCCGTGGCGCGAGTCCAACGCCTCATCAGCCGGGTGGAGATTCCGCTGCCCACCGGCGCCTCCGTTCAGGTGGGCCACGAGTACGCTGCCGGTGATCGCGTCGCCGCGTGGCGGCGCATCCAGATCCGTTTCACGCATACCCTCGGGATGTGAATGATCTCGTCGTCTTGGCTTCCACGCGGATAACGACAGACCCCAAAATGCTTTTCGCTAAACCCCTTCGGGAGGGAATACGACGCGGGCGAATCAGATGCACCGTTCGCATCTCTTGATTCGGTTCCATTACTTGCCGCCAGGTGGCTGGGACACACCCGTTCGCCGGCATCGCCGGAGGGTCACGTCGTGATAAACAATGCCGAAGTGGGTGCAATCAACGTATGCTGCTGGGCGTACTCTGAATAAGGGACTCGAATGGCGATCAACATACTGATGATTTTCGTGAGTCTGACCCTGATTTTCGGATTTGCGGTCCGTGTCGGGGGCCAGCAGTCGGCAACCGACGGGCCGCGCTATACGAACGGCACGAGTCTCGTGCGCCCGACGGATTATCGTGAGTGGCCATTCCTCGGATCGGGTCTCGGGTTGACCTATGCGGCAGAAGGAGGTTCCGCAGCAGCGCCTCCCGCCTTCACCAACACATTCGTGAACCCCTCGTCCTATCGCGCGTTCATGGAGACGGGGAGATGGCCAAACGGCACCGTTTTCATTCTCGAGATCCGCCGCTCGGCGACCGAGGCCGCTCCGAACAACGGAGGCCGGTTTCAGGCCGAGTTGTCCGTGCTCGAAGCGGAGGTCAAGGATGCTCGATTTCCAGATGGATGGGCGTTCTTCAACTTCGGCCGAGGGACTGCGTTGACCGATGTGGCGGCCCCGCTGGCTGGCGAAGCCGTCGCCCGGTGCGTGGAGTGCCACACGAAGCAGACGGCAGTGGAACGGACATTCGTACAGTTCTACCCAACGCTCCTGGAGGTTGCCCGTCGGAAAGGCACTCTCAAGCCCGGGTTCTGAGAACAAGGAGGACGCCATGCGTCTCGTAGTCGCAATGCTCGTAAGCCTCGGCCTCACCACGTCTGGATCGTTTGCTCTCGCTCAGACCTCAGCGTCCGGTCCGGCGACCGCCCCACGTGCCCAGAGTGGCGACGAAGGACGGCGACTCCCGGAGTTCGAGTACCCTCGGGACGATGCGAGTTGAAACGGGCACGCGCACGGTTGTCGAAAATGGCCCGCAAGGTACGCGCACCATCGTGCAGATCAACGGCGGCCGCTTCGAAGGGCCGCGCCTCAATGCGTCGATCCAGCCTCCCTCCGGTGATTGGATCACCAACCGCCCCGACGGTAGCTACCGGCTCGACGTTCGCGTCACCCTCAGAACCGACGATGGGGCGCTGATACTTGTGACGTACAACGGCATCGGCCAGACGACGAGCGCGGGCGCGTCGCTGCGCGCGACACCGCTGTTCGAGACGGGTGATTCGCGCTACTCGTGGCTGACGCGACTGCAGGCGGTCGCGGTGGGCGAGCGCGTCGGCACCGCTGTCAGATACGACGTGTACGCGCTGAAATAATCGTTCGGATCGTCGGACCTTTGGATCGTTCGGAATTGTTCGCAAGTGAGCATTGCCGCTGTGTTCGGCTGGACGCGGACCTGCGCAGCACGCCGACACCGATCGCGATGAAATCGAGCGTAGCGATTGGCGCCGCGTTCAGTCTGCGCGATCCGTGTCGGACGAACTAATTCAGGTGGTGCTTGCCGCGCTGGCGGTCGTTGGAATGGGGCATTACTCGCGGCGGCTTCGATAGAGCACGAGCGAAGCGAGATTTCCGGCGTGCGAAGCCGGGAGGCGGCCAGACGAATACAGGGGCAATGCTCACTTCGCACGATCAACCGCGGTCGCGCAGGCTGAAGCCTGCGCGCTACTGTCCCTTGATCCGCTGAAGCTGGTCGCGGATCGGCCTGCTCTGCGGATCGAGCGTCGCGGCCGTCTCGAGATCCTTGATTGCAAGTGAGTAATTTCAGGCGCGTCCCCCCCCGGGGCAACACTTTTGTTGACTACGCAACACATCTGTTGTATAGTGCCTTGAGTGACAAGTCAGGAGCTCAAACGGTGGCTAGCCCATCAAGGCTGCTTCAGCCTGAGGGACAGGTGGCGCGATGGAGCGCGCACCTGCGGAGGAGGCACCCCATGCGGTATCCAGTCACACTCACACGAGATGGCGGCGATAGCTATGTCGTCAGGTTTCCGGACGTTCCTGGTGCCATCACCTACGGTGACACCAAGGAGGAGGCGCTTGAGCGCGCACCGGACGCGCTCCTAACCATTTTCGATGCGCTCATGAAGGACCGGAAAGACATTCCGGAACCACGCGACGCGTCCGGTCCCTGGATCGAGGTGCCGCCGCTGGAATGCGCCAAAATCGAACTCTATCGGGCGATGCGCACTGCCAACGTCGGGAAAGCGGAGCTCGGCCGGCGTCTGGATTGGCATCTCCCACAGGTCGATCGCGTACTGAATATTCGACACGGTTCGCAGATTGACCAACTCGACGCCGCGTTTCGCGTGCTAGGCAAGCAACTGTCTATCGGCGTGGTGGACCTCGATCGGATCTCGGCGCGCGGCGCGCGGGCGGTTGAACGGCGGGAGCCTCGGGCACGTGCTGCAGCGCACCGACACGTCCGAGTAAGGAAGTTGGCCGGTAAGAAATAACCGCCGGACGCTGGCGAAGCGGTCGCCGTAGGGGAGCGCGTCGGTACTGCCGTCAGATACGACGTGTACGCGCTCAAGTAATGGTTCGGATCGTCGGAGCTTCGGATCGTTCGGAATTGTTCGCAAGTGAGCATTGCCGCTGTGTTCGCCGGACGCCGACCTGCGCAGCACGCCGACACCGATCGCGATGAAATCGAGCGTAGCGATTTGGCGCCGCGAGTTCGGTCCGCGCGATCCGTGTCGGACGAACTAATTCAGGCGGCGCTTGCCGCGCTGGCGGTCGTTGGAATAGGGCATTACTCGCGGCGGCTTCGATAGAGCACGAGCGAAGCGAGATTTCCGGCGTGCGAAGCGGGAGGCGTCCAGCCGAACACAGCGGCAAAGCTCGTTACTGTCCCTTAATTCGCTGCAGCTGCTCGCGGATCGGCCGGCTCTGCGGATCGAGCGTCGCGGCCGTCTCGAGATCCTTGATTGCTCCCTGCGTATCCCCCTTGGCAATCTTGGCCTGCGCCAACGCGGCATACGTAGGCGCTGACTTCGGGAAGTGCTCCAGGTTTTTCTGCAGATACTGAATCGCCTCGTCCGGCTTCTTCGCCGTCATCGCGCGCGTGGCGACCGTTACCAGGCTGTTCTCGCGGAAGTCGTACTCCTGACCACCGTAGTACTTGGTCCGAAGCTCGTTGTACTTCGCGAGACCAGCGGTCGCGCCGCCGCCGCTCGTGGCGGCGGCGGTGACGACGTCGGTGAGCTGCAGAGGAATGGGAAGTCCGCGATGGCACGAGCGGCACAGCACGCGGACCGGCGCGCCAGGGAGGCCGTCCTCGGCCGTCGGCCCGGCTCCGGCGGGCTTTCCGACGATCGCGCCCATCATGACGTTGATCGAATCCCGCAAGAGGATCATCTGACGCGCGACTCGCTTTTCGCGCTTGTCGTCGGACGCGAAGTTGCCCGGAACGTGGCAGTAGTTGCACTCGACGCCGAGCGAGTCGTTGAACGCGTTCATCGTTTGGATGACCTGCGCACGCGGCGCATCCTTCGGCCAGACCTGAAGGTTCGTCATCGGGGGCTCGGCCGTGCGGGCCGGCGACTGCGCCGTTGCAAACGACGTCGCGAATAGCACGGTTCCCAGGGCACCGATTACAACCAGCACGCGTTTCATGGTCGCACCTCGATCGGTCTTATCGACCTCAATTGACTATTCCCAGAGCACCGTCTAGAGTCGGGCAACGAGGGGATTATCCATCATGCGAGTGAGATGTGGAGTCGTCGCAGCTTTCGTCCTGTCCATAGGCGCGAGCGTTTTTGCCCAGGAATGGGTCGAATTCGTCAGCCGGGAAGATCGTTTCACGATTACGTTCCCGGTGCAGCCCACGGTGACGCAGACCACTTACAAGTCGCAGTTCGGCGCCGACCTGCCCGCGCGGATCTACAGTGCGCAGCAGGGACAGAACCGATTTACGGCAACCGTCGTCGATTACAGCAACATTGAAGCGATTCTTGCCGAGAAAGCCAAATCGTGTCCTCCGGGCGCCGAGACGTGTCGCGGAGGTGGCAGCTCAACTGGTCCGGGCTATTCGTGGGCCGACCGCGCGGGCGCGGTGATTCACGCGACGTGGCAGTTCATGCAGCGCGACGCCAAGGTCACGTACTTCAACTGGAACAACGTCGACCTGGTCGAAGGCCACATGCTGACGCTCACCAACAATAAGGACAAGTCCCGCACGTCCGCGGCGATCTACATGCACGAGAACCGGCTCTACATTCTCGAAGGGACTGTTCCCGACGGTTATCCGGAGCCCGCGTTCTTCCAGCAGTCAATCGCGTGGATCGACGAGAACGGCAACGGCATCCGCTATCAGACGCTGTATCACAACGGGTTCCCGAAGCCGCCGGTGGGTCGCGGCGGTCAAGGCGGTCCGGCCGGCCAGGGCGGACGAGGTGGGAACGCGGGTCCCGGCGGACGCGGCGGACAGTAGACCGGGTCCTTTCGGACCATGAGCACCACAATTTCCACATCCCCACCGTCTGCGCTCGCATCGGTTCCTCTGTGGATCAACGGACGTCCGACTGCAACGCAGAGCGTTCGGTTCGGCGATGTCACCAATCCGGCAACCGGCAGCGTCGTACGCGTTGTGCCATTTGCCAACACCGCCGACGTCGATGCGGCTGTGGCGGCCGCGACTGCCGCGTTTCCGACGTGGCGTGCCACGCCGCCGGTACGCCGTGCGCGCATCCTCACGCGATTCCGCGAGCTCGTCGAGCGCGACCAGAAGGCGCTCGCCGCTGTGATCAGCGAAGAGCACGGCAAGGTCTTTCTCGATGCCATGGGTGAGGTGCAGCGCGGCATCGAGGTGGTCGAGTTTGCCTGCGGCGCGCCGCACCTGCTCAAAGGCGCACACTCGCCGGCCGTCGGCCGCGGCGTGGACGGTCATTCCCGACTCGAGCCGCTCGGCGTCTGCGCGGGAATCACGCCGTTCAACTTTCCCGCGATGGTTCCGATGTGGATGTTTCCGGTCGCCCTCGCATGCGGCAATGCGTTCGTGCTGAAGCCGTCGGAGAAGGATCCGTCAGCGAGCGTGCACCTGGCCGAACTGCTCAAGGAAGCCGGCGTGCCCGACGGCGTATTCAACGTCGTGCACGGCGATCGCGAAGCAGTGGACGCTATCCTGCGTCACCCCGGCATCCAGGCCATATCATTCGTAGGCTCGACTCCGGTGGCGAAGCACGTCTACGCCACGGCGGCTGCGACAGGCAAGCGCGTGCAAGCACTTGGCGGCGCCAAGAACCACGCTGTGGTGATGCCCGATGCGGATCCGGCATTCGCCGCCGACGCGCTGCTCGGCGCCGCCTTCGGATCGGCCGGCGAGCGCTGCATGGCCATTTCGGCCGTCGTCGCGGTTGGATCTATAGGAGACGCACTCGTCGCGACGCTTGGCCAGCTCGCGCGCGGTCTCAAAATCGGTGCCGGATCGGCCGAGGGCATGGATATGGGGCCGCTCGTGACCGCCGCGCACCGCGACCGGGTGAAGTCGTACATCGATGGCGGCATCAAAGAAGGCGCGCGGCTCGTTGTCGATGGACGGGGCGTGAAGGTTCCAGGGCACGAGGCGGGATTCTTCCTCGGGCCGACGATCTTCGATGCGGTCACTCCGGACATGACCATTTACACAGACGAGATCTTCGGGCCGGTTCTCGTGGTGCTTCGCGTCGAGACGCTGGACGAAGCCATCGATCTCGTCAATCGGAATCCGTACGGCAACGGCACCGCGATCTTCACGAACTCTGGTGGCGCCGCCGAGAGATTCGAGGAGCAGGTCGAGGTGGGAATGGTCGGCGTCAACGTGCCTATTCCCGTGCCGAGCGCGTTCTATTCGTTCGGCGGTTGGAAGCAGTCGCTGTTCGGCGACCTGCACGTGTACGGAACCGAGGGCGTCGCGTTTTACACACGCACGAAGGCGGTGACGACGCGGTGGCCCAAGGGCGATATAGTGTCGTCGGGATTCATGATGCCCACCACGTCTTGACAGACGCGAATTCCGACAAGAGGACGAACAGGAGAGAGTGATGCTGCGTATTTCGACCCGCCTGGCCGCCGTCGTGATTCCCGCGCTCCTGCTGGTTGGAGCTCTCACGTCGCGGCAGACGACCGCACAGGCGCCTCAGGCGGCCGGCGTCGTCGCGTTGACGAATGCGCGCGTGATCGACGGCACCGGCCGTCCCGGCGCTCGAGCAGGCGACGATCGTGATGCGGAACGGACGGATCGAGGCAGTTCGGCGCCAACGCCGCGGTGCCCGCCGGCGCCGTCCGGCTCGACATGACGGGCAAGACCATCATGCCCGGGATGATCAACGCACATGGCCACGCGCAGAAGGGGCTCGACCCGAAGATTCCGATCCGCGAGGACCTGATCCGCCAGCTTCGGATGTACGCGAACTACGGCGTGACGACGGTCGATGAGCCTCGGTGCGAATCCGGACGACGAGCAGGAGCAGCTCAAGCTGCGAGACGAGCAGAATTCGATGTCGCTGGATCGTGCGCGCGTCGTACACGTCGGGCCAGAGCGTGCGCCGGTTCAAGACGCCCGAGGAGTCGAGCGCCAACACCAACCGCGTCGCCGACCTGAAGCCGGACATCGTCAAGTTCCACTTCGACGATCCGCCGGCCAACATGAGCGCGGAGACGTGGGGCGCGATCATCGACGAGGCGCACAAGCGCGGCCTGCGAGTGGCGCCGCACATCTTCTACCTCAGGGACGCGAAAGCGGCGGTGCAGAAGGGCGCCGACGTGCTGGCGCACAGCGTCCGCGATCTCGACGTGGACGCCGAGCTGATCGCCGACGATGAAGCAGTCGCGACGTCGGTCTCATTCCCACGCTCACGCGCGAGGTCACCGTCTACGTCTACGAATCGACGCCGGCGTTCTTCAAGGATCCGTTCTTCCTGCGTGGCATGTCGCTCTTCAAGGAGCACGTCGACATCGTCAGCGATCCGGCGTTCCAGGAGAGGGTTCGCAACGACAAGGTGGCCCAGTCGATCAAGCAGGCGCTTGTGCAGGCCAAGAAGAACCTCAAGATCATGTTCGACGCGGGAATTCCCATCGGCTTCGGCACCGACGGTGGTGTCCCGAACAACATGACGTTCGGTCGCTTCCAGGGCTATCCTCGAGCACATGGAGCTCGAGCTGATGGTCGAGTCGGGTCTGACGCCGATGCAGGTCGCTCACCGCGGCGACGAGCACTTCCGCACGAATCATGAGGCTGGATCAGGTGGGGACGATCGCGCCGGGCAAAGCGGCCGATCTGCTCGTGCTCGACGGAAATCCACTTCAGGACATCCGCAACACGAGGCAGATCAACTCGGTGTGGATTGGCGGACGCCGGCTCGCAACGGCTGGAACGAACTGAAGGATAACCTGAGATCGGGATCAGGGATCAGGGATCAGGGATCCGGTCCCGATCGCGGCCGATCCCAGATCCCTGATCCCTGATCCCTGATCTTGACCTGCGTTAAGCTACCGCCGCGGGCTCGGCCTTCGGCTGGGTTGATGCCTCCACCTGCACGTCCTCCACGGCTTCACCGTTCAGCAGGCGATTCATCCGCTTCGCATCGAGCGCGCCCTCCCACTTGGCGACGACAACCGTTGCCACACCGTTGCCGATGAGATTCGTAATCGCGCGCGCCTCGGACATGAACCGGTCGATGCCGACGATCAGTGCCAGTCCCGCGACCGGCACCGCCGGGAAGGCCGCAAGCGTGGCCGCAAGCGTCACGAAGCCGCCGCCGGTAATCGCAGCGCTCCCCTTCGACGTGAGGATGGCCAGGCCGAGCAGTCCGATCTGCTCCCCGAACGACAGCGGGGAATTCGTCGCTTGCGCGATGAAGATGGCAGCCATCGTCATGTAGATGGACGTGCCGTCCAGGTTGAAGGAATAGCCTGTCGGAACGACCAACCCGACGACCGGCTTCGAGCAGCCGAGGTTCTCGAGTTTGCCCATCATGCGCGGCAGCACCGCCTCGGACGACGAGGTCCCGATCGTGATCAGGATCTCCTCCTTGATGTACTTCAAGAACTTCCAGATGCCGAAGCCGGTCATGCGGGCAACCGATCCGAGTACCACGAAGACGAAGAAGAAGCAGGTCAGGTAGACACCGGCCATCAGCGCTCCGAGCTGAACCAGCGTGCCGATGCCGTACGCCCCGATCGTAAATGCCATGGCGCCGAACGCGCCGATGGGCGCGACGCGCATCAGCATATTGATCATCCGGAACAGCGCGTGCGAGAACTGGTCGATCACCGCGATCAAGTGGCGCCCTTCGTTCCCAAGATGCAGGAGGGCTATGCCGAACAGCACAGAGAAGAACAGCACCTGCAGAATGTCGCCGCCGGCAAAGGCCCCCACCACGGTCGTCGGGATGATGTTGAGGATGAATTGAACGGTGCTCAGCTTCTCCGCGGTGCTCGCGTACGCCGCGACGGCCGCGGTGTCGAGGGATGCCGGATCGGCGTTGATTCCGACGCCAGGCTGAACGATGTTGACCACCGCCAGTCCGATGATCAGCGCGAGCGTCGAAACCACTTCGAAGTAGATGAGGGCCTTGACGCCGATCCTCCCGACCGCCCTGAGGTCGCCAATCTTCGCGATGCCGGTCACGACGACGCAGAAGATGATCGGGGTGATCATCATTCTGACGAGCTTGATGAAGCCGTCGCCGAGCGGCCGCATCGCCGCCCCCGTCTCGGGGGCGACGTAGCCAAGGATGATGCCGACCAGAATCGCGAACAGGACCTGGACGTACAGGACTTTATAAAAGGGCTTCCGCGCGGGTACTGTCATATGGTTCCTCTTCCGCCCATCGGGACCCGTCATTCTACCTTCACAACAGGCTTTCGGCGCCCGCGGCTGGGCTGTAGGCTATAGACGCGCGCCAGCTTCAGGTCTCTTGTCTTTAGTCTTTAGTCTTTGGTCGTGGACGAACCGAACCAGCGAGACCAGACCAAGACCAAGACCAAGACCAAGACCAAAGACCAAAGACCAAAGACCTCCCATGATCCGCATCCTCGACATCCGCGAAGCCACCAAGCCGATTTCTTCAGCGATTCGCAATGCATATATCGATTTCAGCAAGATGACCGTCAGCCTCGTGGCGGTCGTGACCGATGCGATGCGCGACGGTCGCCGGGTGGTTGGTTATGGCTTCAACTCCAATGGACGTTACGGTCAGGGCGGCCTCATACGGGAGCGTTTCGCTCCTCGCCTGCTCGAGGCCGACTCGAAGAGTCTGCTCAACGACTCAGTGGACAACCTCGATCCCGATCGGGTGTGGCAGGCCTTGATGAAGAACGAGAAGCCGGGAGGGCACGGTGAGCGGTCGGTGGCGGTTGGCACGATCGATATGGCGGTGTGGGACGCGGTGGCGAAGATTGCCGGCAAGCCGTTGTTCCGGCTGCTGGCGGAGCGGTACGGCGCCGTCGCCGATCCACACGTCTTCGTCTATGCCGCGGGCGGCTATTACTACCCGGGCAAGAACCTCAACGCGCTGTGCACCGAGATGCGCAGCTACCTCGATCGCGGTTACACGGTTGTGAAGATGAAGATTGGCGGTGCTTCAATCGAAGACGATCAGCAGCGCATCGAAGCCGTGCTGAAAGAGATCGACGGGAAGGCGCAGCTCGCCGTGGATGCGAACGGTCGCTTCGATCTCGAAACTGCCATCGCTTACGCCAAGCTGCTGCGCAGCTATCCGCTGTTCTGGTACGAGGAGGCGGGAGATCCGCTCGACTATTCGCTGCAGGCGGCCCTGGCGGACTTCTATCCAGGCCCGATGGCGACCGGAGAGAACCTCTTCAGCCATCAGGACGCGCGCAACCTGCTCCGATACGGAGGCATGCGGCCGGATCGCGACTGGCTGCAATTCGACTGCGCATTGTCTTACGGATTGTGCGAGTACCTGCGCACGTTGTCGGTGCTCGAGACCGCGGGCTGGTCGCCGCGACGCTGTATTCCGCATGGCGGCCACCAGATGTCGCTGAACATTGCCGCCGGCCTCGGATTAGGCGGCAACGAGAGTTATCCCGACTTGTTCCAGCCGTATGGCGGATTTCCCGACAGCGTACGCGTCGAGAACGGCCACATCCGAATGCCGGAGCTGCCGGGCATTGGCTTCGAAGGCAAGTCGGATCTCATCAGCGTGATGCGGGAGCTCGCTGAATGAAGGCCGTGATCTTCTCTGTTTGACACGCCCTCCGAGCAGGCGTCTAATGGGCGCCGTACGACGAGCCAAGGAACTCTGTCCATTTGAGAGGGGAGGACGAATCATGCGTCTGATTCCACTCATCACGGCGGCGTTGCTCCTGCTTCAGGCGGGACCTTCCTTCGCGCAGTCGCCTCCAGTGCAGTCGGCAAGCCCCGCGGCACCGGCTGGTGGCGGTGGCTGGATCGAGTTCGGCAGCCCGAACGATTTCTTCACTGTCAATTTCCCGGGTCAGCCCCAGGTGGCGGACATCAAGTACGACTCGGAGTACGGCCTCACGCTGCCGGGCCGTGCCTACAGCGTTGTGCAGGGGGCGAACCGTTACTCCGTCACCGTTGTCGATTATTCGAATGCCGAGAAGATGCACGCCGAGCGAGCGGCAAAGTGCAAGGCGGCTGGCGGAGATGGCGACAGTTGCGGCAGTCCAGGAAGGGCTGATGTGCGAGGCGCGATCGTGCACGCGTCGTGGGGCTTCATCAAGAGGAAGTCCGAAATGACGCATTTCGCCAACTACAACGCGGACCTCGTCGAAGGGTTTCGGCTGCAGCTGCTCAACCCTGACGGGTCACGCACGTTCGCCGTCATCCACATGCATGAATATCGTCTGTACATTCTGGAGGGCACCGTCGCTCGCGGGTTGCCGCCGCCGGCGCTCTTTCAGCAGTCGCTGGGGTTCCTTGACAAGGAAGGCAAAAGGATTCGCTACGAGACGACGTACTCCCACGGATTTCCAACGCCTCGCCGCACGAGGTAGCCGACGGCGAAAAAGGTTGATAGGAGGCTGAGATGCAGCTCAAATCCTTCGTCCTTGCGGTCATCGTCGCGTTGGTCCTGGTCCTGCCGGCTCGTGCTCACCACTCCCACAACAACTACGACACGACGAAGTGGACACCGTTCGAAGGGACGGTCAAGGAAGTGCACTGGCTCTTCCCGCACTCCTGGGTTTACCTCGAGGTCAAGAACGAGAAGGGCGAGGCAGTGATATGGGCGCTCGAAGCGGCCAATCCGAACTCGATCATGGAAAACGGCGTCACGAAGGCGCACGTGGTGGCTGGCGATCGCATCAAGGTGCGCTGCCACCTGCTGCGCGACGGCGACAACGGCTGTCTGCTCGGCTTCGTCACGCCGCAGCACGGCGACGTGGCGCGGGGGCACGGGGTGGAGAGGGAATGGGATTAGGCGAATGCTGGTGCGGCTGTTAGCGGTAGTGCTGCTCGCGGTGGCAGTGTCGGCTCAAAACGACACGTCCGGCGAGCCGCTTCTTCGTGCGATTCAGCGCGGAGCTCCTGGTGACATCGATCGTGTGCTGACGGGTGGCGCAAATCCGAATGCGGCCGATGCCGACGGTGTTTCGGCCCTGATGGCTGCGACATTGTTCGGTGACGCCCGCACGGTGGAGCTTCTGCTCCGCCACGGTGCTGATCCGAACCGGGCTGGCGCGTCGGGTACGACGCCGCTGATGTGGGCGATGCCAGACGAGGAGAAGGTCAGGGTTCTGCTCGCACGCGGAGCGAACGTGAACGCGCGGTCGGAGACCGGCCGGACGCCGCTGCTGGTTGCGGCCAGCTATCCGGGAACCGTCGGCGTACTGCGGCTGCTCCTCGATCGCGGCGCCGACATCCGCGCGTCCGATGCAGGCGGCGCGTCGGCATTGACGCTGGCCGTCAGATCCGCCGACGTCGAGGTTGTGCGATTTCTCGTCGACAGAGGCCTCGATCCCGGAACGCTCACGCCTGTCGCGCGACGCGTCGCGCTTGCGCGTAATGACTTGCCAACGACGGAGTACTTGATCTCCAGAGGTTTGAGCCCGACCCCCGATTTTGTGACAGCGGCTTCGACATGGCAGCCCACGCCGATGGTCGCTCGCCTGATTCAACCAGGCATCGACGTGAATGCGAGCAACGCCGCCCAGTACGGACGAACCGCGCTGCTGACTGCCGTCACCTCTGAGGCGGCAGGGCCCGATACGTTGAAACTGTTGCTCGACCACGGCGCCAATCCGAACGCGCGGACCACCGAAGACGAGTCGGCGCTCGATTGGGCAATCTACAAGGGCGATCGCGCAAAGATTCAGATCCTGGAACAGCACGGCGCCACGCGTGGCAACGGGCCGCGGCAGGAACAGATTCCTCCTGCCGCGAAAGGCGGCGTCAGCGATCCCCGAGTGTCGTTGACGAGGAGCATGGCGCGGCTGCTCGATGCGGCGCCGGGATTCCGCGAGAGGACCGGCTGCATTTCATGCCACCACAATGCGATGCCGGCGTGGGCGGCTGCCGCCGCGAGGGGGAAGGGCATCGAGTTTGACGAGGTGCGGGCCCGCAAGACTGCCGACGACATCCTGACGTTCTTCAAGAGCAACATGCCGCGGATGATGACCGGGGATCCGGCAGTTGGTGGCGAAGCGCTCACCGCGGGCTATGCATTGTTGGCGCTCTCCGCAGGAGGCCATCCGCCCGACACGGTGACCGCAGCCACGATGCAGTGGATCATGGCCCGGCAGATGCCCGATGGACGATGGGTGGGGAATGGACTCAACCGCCCGCCCTCTGAATACAGCATCATCAGCCACACCGCCGTGGCTGCAGGCGGGCTGAAATCCTATTCGTTGCCCGGTCGTCAGAGCCAGGTTACGCAAACGCTGCGGCGAGCCCGCCAGTGGCTGCTTGCGGCGAAGCCGGGTTCAGCCGAAGAACGCGCGATGCGCCTGATGGGTCTCGTGTGGACTGATGCGACACGATCCGATATCACCGCTGCTGTAAGAGCTGTTCGCGAGACGCAGGAAGCAAGCGGTGGATGGTCTCAGTTCGGCCGCACGGAACCCGATGCCTATGCGACCGGTTTGTCCTTGTATGCGCTCCATGTCGCGGGTGTTGCCCCGGCCGACGAGACCTACCGGAAAGGCGTGGCATTTTTGCTCGGCAGCCAGTATCAGGACGGCGCCTGGCTCGTGAGGACGCATTCGTTTCCGGTTCAGCGCTACTTCGAGAGCGGTTTCCCCTTTGGAAGACACCAATGGATCTCTGCGGCTGGCACAAGCTGGGCGACGCTCGCCATCGCGCGTACGCTGCCGGATGCTGCCCCGGTTCGTCCTCGTGTTCAGTGAAATGCGTGGAATGAGCAGCGCCTTCAAGCTCGCAATCGTCGCAACCGCTGTCGGAACGATTCTCGCGCTGGCTCCAGCGTCAGGGCAGACACCCGTGGCGGTGGACAAGGACTGGCGCCCGCCGCGAACTGCGGACGGACAGCCTGACATTCAGGGGTTCTGGGCGAACCAGGGCAGGCGACTCGCCACCTACAACATTGAGGAAGGCGCCGACGAGCGGCACGTGCTGTTCAGCGGCAATCAGACCGACCACCGCAGCCTCGTGGTGGATCCTGCCGACGGCAAGATTCCGTACCAGCCGTGGGCAAGGGCAAAGCGTCAGGAAATCTTCGACAACCACACGGAAATCACGAAATGGGAGTATGTGGACCCGCACACGCGCTGTTTTCTGAGCGGTGTCCCCCGCATGTTCTATCAAGGCACCGTTGAGATTGTGCAGACTCCCGGATACGTGTTCTTCCTGCAGGAGTTCAATCACGGTTCTCGTGTGGTTCCGATCGATGGACGGCCGCACATCGGAGAGAACATCAAGCTGTTCATGGGCGACTCGCGCGGTCACTGGGACGGCAACACGCTCGTCGTCGACGTCACCAACAACAACGACCGCACGTGGTTCGACATGGTCGGAGATTTCCACAGCGACGCGCTGCGCATCAGCGAACGTTTCACGCCAGTCGGGCCGGACACCATCCGCTACGAAGCCACGTTCGAAGATCCGAAGGTCTACACAAGGCCCTTCACCATCGCGCTGACGTTTGGACGTATCGTGCGCGGGGAAGAAGCAAAGAAGTATCAACTGCTGGAAGAGGCGTGCCTCGAGGGTGACCGGAACATGGAGCTCATGCTCTACAAGATGAACGGCGCCGTTAAGTGAAGAGAGCGTAGGAGGTCGAATGACGATCAGGAATCTGGCTCTTACGGTCGCCTGCGCGGTGTTCGCGCTCGCGGCGTGGGCAGCCCAGACGCAGAACGCCCAGACGCAAAACGCCCCATCGCAGAATGCCGCGCAGGGCGCGCAGACGCAGGCGCCGTCAACCGCCGATCCCTACGCCAATAACGCCGCGCCAGGGGCGACGCAGTTTCCTCTGGCCGCGCCGGCCGGCAGAGACAGCAACGCCAGGGCCGTGGCCCCTGCAGGGGCGGTGAATCAGGGTCCGTTCGATCCGGCCACGTGGAAATACGGGCCCGCATTCAATGCGCCGCCTGGTGCACAGGTCTGGAATCCGGTGAAGCTCAAGATGACGCAAGGCGGCAAGGTGACCGGCGGGACGCTTTTCAGCGCTACCGATCCCGCCACCTACTGCGCGATGGCCAATGCTGGCTACGACTTCATCTGGACCGAGATGCAGCACGACCAGCACGACTGGCAGGCGGTCGCCCGCATGTGGCGCACCTGCCCGCACGCGAAGGCGGTTCCCGGCGTGCGGGTCGCATACGCCGATGAGCGCGAGATCCAGCATGCGCTCGACGCCGGCGCGCTCGTCGTTGTCGTGCCGACGGTTGATACCGTCGCCGAGGCTGTCGAGGCGCGCAACTGGACCTACTTCCCGCCGCTCGGGCGCCGAAGTGCCGGCGGCGGCCAGGCGTTCGAGGCCGCCGTGTGGGGCGGCGTTCCCGGCGGCTACCGCAACACGATCAACGACAACATCGTGTTGATTCTGATGATCGAAACGCTCGAAGGGCTCAAGAATGCCGACGAGATCGCCAAGGTCCCGGGCGTGACGGCCGTATTCGCGGCGAGTGGAGACCTCGGCAACTTTTCCGGTTTCCGACAGGGCACGCCCGACTACGAACGTGCCATCAACATCGTCCACGATGCGGCGGTAAAGGCCGGGGTACGGCTGTGTGGTCCGCTGGCATGGCGCGATCGCGCCGACTTCACGTGCTTCCAGGCCGGAAGCGAGACGGCGGCGATTGCCCGCGGGGTTGCTGCGGAGCTTGGGCCACTAGCAAATACACAGGCCAGGCCGGCTGTCGGGCCATTTGCGGCGGCGCCGACGCCGTGATCTGGGGAGGACGATCACGCTGGAGAAACCGCTGAAAAAGTAGCAGAATTGGCCCGGCGGATGACGCGAATGCAGGCTAAGCGCCGGGCGGCGGTCTTCGTACTCCTCATCGCCGGTTGGATCGCGGTGGCGGTGGGCGTGCACAGTTCAGGCCCGCCTGAGCAGATCCCCCAGGCTGTTCCGACCACAACTCCCATCGTAGGGCGCCCACTATCTTCTTCCCCTCGCGCCGTTCTCGATACCTACTGCGTTACGTGTCATAACCAGCGGCTGCGCACCGCGGGACTTGCGCTCGATAGTCTGGACGTGACGACGCCGGGCGCGAATCCGGAAGTGTGGGAGCGCGTCATCGAGAAGCTTCGCGCCCGCGCCATGCCGCCACCAGGCCTGCCGAGGCCTGACGCGGCGACGTATCAGGCGGTGGCGGGTTGGCTGGAGACCGAAATCGATCGCGCATGGGCGGCGAATCCGAACCCCGGCCGCATCAATGCCGTTCATCGTTTGAATCGAACTGAATACAACAACGCAATCCGTGACCTTCTCGCCGTCGATCTGGACGTCCGGACGCTGCTGCCGGGCGACGAGACCGCCGATGGCAGCTTTGACAACTTCGCGGACGTCCTCACGATTTCTACTGCGCACCTCGAACGGTATCTGTCGGTCGCGCGACTGGTCACGCGACTCGCGGTGGGTCTGCCTCCCGCCAGCCCGGGACTCGCGACGTATGCAGTTCCGCTGCACGTCGTGCAGGACGACCGGCAGAGCGAGGACCTTCCGTTCGGGTCGCGCGGCGGCATTGCCGTGCGTCACGATTTCTCAGTCGACGGCGAGTACCTGATCAAGGTTCGCCTCCGCAGGCAGTACCAGGACTACATCATGGGCATGGGCTGGCCGCAGCAGCTCGATGTCCGTCTCGATGGCGCGCTTCTGAAACGGTTCACTGTGGGCGGCGACGCCAAGGGCAGACCTGCTGCGGCAAGCTACGCCGGCGACGGCGAGCCCGGGTTTGCCGGCGATCCGGAATGGGAAACCTACATGCAGACCGGCGCGGACACCGGGCTGGAGATCCGCACGCGAGTGCCGGCGGGTCCGCACACCATCGGCGTGTCTTTCGTGCGGGAGCTCTGGGAGCCCGAAGGTCTCCGGCAGCCGCTGCAGCGCGGCAGAGTGCTGACCAACGATCAGATTTACATGGAACATGCGAGCGTTGGCTCGGTCCAGATCGGCGGACCTTACACCGTAACCGGTTCGGCAAAGGACACACCGAGCCGGCAAAAAGTGTTCGTGTGTGAACCTCGCAGCGTCACTGAAGAACAGGCCTGCGCCAGCACCATCCTGACGAAGTTTGCGCGACTGGCATATCGCCGACCGACGACCAGTGCCGACGTGCGGACGTTGATCGAGTTCTTCGACCGCGGCCGCCGCGAAGGCGGGAGCTTCGATGCGGGCATCCAGTTCGCGCTCGAGCGCGCGCTTGTGGATCCCGACTTCCTGCTGCGCGTGTATCGCGATCCCGCATCGACAGGTTCCACGTTCCATCGTCAATCCTCTGAGCGACATGGAAGTTGCGTCGCGCCTGTCGTTTTTCCTGTGGGGCAGCGGTCCCGACGAGCCTCTGCTCGATCTGGCCGAACGCGGACAACTGACGAGGCCCGCGATTATCGAACAGCAAGTGCGGCGTATGCTGGCGGATTCCCGTGCCAGTCGGGCGCTGGTCGATGGCTTTGCCGCGCAGTGGTTGAACCTGCGACGCGTGGAAGAAGTCGTTGTCGATCCCGACCGGTACCCCAACTACGACGAGAGTCTCCTGCAAGCGTTCAAGGAGGAGACCGAGCTGTTTCTCGAGAGCACACTGCGCGAGGATCGCAGCGTGGCGGACCTTCTGAGAGCAGACTACACGTTCGTCAACGAGCGTCTGGCGCGGCACTATGGGATCCCGGGTGTTTACGGCAGCCGGTTCAGGCGCGTCACGCTGCCGAATACCGATCAGCGCGGTGGGTTGCTCGGCAACGGCGCGCTGCTGGCGACGACGTCTTATCCGGATCGCACGTCGCCCGTGCTCAGAGGCAAGTGGCTCTTGAACAACATCTTCGGACTGCCTATACCGCCACCGCCTCCTGGCGTGGATACCACGTTGACGGAGGCCAAACCGGGCGCGGCGCCACTTACCATACGCGAACGCCTCGCGCAGCACCGCAAGGATCCCTCTTGCGCGAGTTGTCATTCGGTCATCGACCCGCTGGGATTTGCGCTCGAGAATTTCGACGTCATCGGAGGCTGGCGAACTGTAGACGAGTCGGGTCAGCCGGTTGATGCGACCGGCACGACCGCGAGCGGGTCGAAGGTGGCCGGTCTGGCTGGCCTGCGCGCGCTGCTGCTCGAGCAGCCCGATCAGTTTCCCCGCACCGTCACCGAGAAGCTGCTCGCATATGCGCTCGGCAGACGAGTCGAGTATTACGACCGGCCGGCGATACGCAAGATCGTGCGCGACGCGTCGGCGGAGAACTATCGCTGGTCGTCGCTGATTCTGGGGATTTCGAAGAGTCCCGGGTTCTTGACGCGAGCATCATCGGCGAACCAGCCAGGGGCCCGCCCTTGATATTCCCGGTGAATGCCCCTTGGCTGGTGAGGAGTCACGCATGTCCTTCCTGTTGACGAAATCGTTGCCCCGGCGGACCGTTCTGCGCGGACTGGGCGCAACCGTCGCGCTGCCGCTGCTCGACGCCATGCTCCCCGCGTTCTCGCTGCGTGGGCGCGCCGCGGCTTCGCCGGTGCACCGCTTCCAGGCGTTTTATGTGCCGAACGGGATGGCCATGGAGTACTGGTCGCCCAAGGGCGAGGGGAGTGCGTTCGAGCTCTCGCCGATTCTGGAGCCGCTGGGCGCGTTCCGGGATCAGATGCTCGTGCTGTCCGGTATCAAATCATCGTGGAACTACATCCATGCAGGCGCGTCCGGTTCGTTCCTCACCGGGACGCCGCGCGGCGGGCGAAACGAAGTGGAGATCATCGCTGACGTCTCGATGGACCAGCTTCTCGCCCGACAGTTCGGCAAAGAAACCCAGGTTGCGTCGCTCGAGATGTCGATGGACGCCCCCAACAACGCCGGAGCGTGCACCGGCATCCTGAGTTGCGCGTACACGCACACGATCTCGTGGCGCAGCCCCACGCAGCCGTTGCCAATGGAGCACAACCCGCGGTCGGTGTTCGAGCGCTTGTTCGGCGACACGGGCACGAGCGATCGGGCGGCGCGGGAAGCGCGACTGCGTCAACACAAGAGCATTCTCGACTCAGTGAATGAGAAGCTGGCGGACCTGAGACGGGCGCTCGGGCAGCAGGATCAGGTAAAGGTCGAGGAATACGCGGAGTCGATTCGCGACGTCGAACGGCGAATCCAAAAGGCGGAGCAACAGAGCGGGGTCGAGCTGCCGACGCTCGAGCAGCCTCAGGGCGTGCCGCCGGTGTTCGAGGACCACCTTGCTCTGATGCTCGACTTGCAGCTGCTGGCGTTTCAGTCGGACCTGACGCGCGTCATTACGTTCATGATCGGCAAGGAGCAAAGCGCCCGTCCGTACCCACAGATTGGCGTCCCTGAGGCGCATCATCCGCTGTCGCATCACGAGAACAAGCCGGAACTCGTCGAGCACATGTCGAAGATCAACCGGTACCACACGCAGCTCTTCTCGAAGTACCTGGCCAAGCTTCGCGCAACGCCCGACGGCGACGGTACGCTCCTCGACCACACGACGATCCTGTACGGCGGTGGCATCTCCAACAGCACCCGGCACTCAGGCGACAACTTGCCGCTGCTCGTCGTTGGCGGTGGCGCCGGGCGGCTCAAGGGCGGACGCCACCTGACGTACGCGGACAAGCCGTCTATGGCAAACCTGCTGGTGACGTTGATGGACAAACTCGACGTCCCGGTGGAGCGCATTGGCGGCAGCACGGGGAAGCTGCCCATCGATACGCTTTCCCTGTAGCGTTGAAAGGACCGGTGCAAGTGCAAAGTTCAAACCGTGCCTTACTTCCAACTTACTTTGCACTTTGCACTTTGCACTTTGTACTTGTGCCTGCACTTGCGCCGATCGTCAGCGGCGCGGAACGCACGCCGCTCATTGAGGCCGCCAAGAACACCGACCGCAGCGCCGTGCGCGCGTTGATCGCCAAAGGCGCAGACGTCAACGCCGTCGAGCCGGACGGGACCACGGCTCTTCACTGGGCGAGCTATCGCGACGACGTGGAAAGCGCGGACGCGATGCTTCGTGCGGGCGCGAAGGTGAACTCGGCCAACGATCTGGGGGCGACGCCGCTCTGGATCGCGAGTCTCAACGGAAGCGCCGCGATGGTCCGCCGGCTCCTGCAGGCGGGTGCGAATCCAAATGCGGCGCTCCTGCTTGGCGAGACGCCGGTGATGGTCGCCTCGCGTTCCGGAAGCGCCGAGGTCGTCGAACAGTTGTTGGCCAAAGGCGCAAATGTCAACGCACGCGCTGCGCGTGGTCAGACGGCGCTGATGTGGGCGGTGGCGCAGGAGCACCCTGGCGTGGTCAAGCTGCTCCTCGCGGGTGGCGCTGACGTGCACGCCAAGTCAGACGTCTGGAGCCAGGTGATGGCGGTGCCGCCACACGGTCTGCTCGAATACAACCGCGCCATTCCGCACGGTGGCGACACCGCATTGATGTTTGCGGCGCGCGTAGGCGATCTCGACTCGGCGAAGCTGCTCGTGGCGGCCGGAGCGAACGTGAACGACGCGGACGCCTGGGGCGTCAGCGCCACGGTACTCGCCGCGCATTCCGGCCACACCGACATCGTTGAATTTCTGCTCGATCGCGGTGCCGACCCGAAGGCGGCCGCAGCGGGCTTTTCCGCGCTTCATGCGGCGATCATGCATCGCGATGAAAAGATGGTGGCGGCTCTCCTGGCCCACGGCGCGGATCCAAACGCGCCGCTTCAGACCTGGACGCCAACTCGACGCTCCTCCAGGGATTTCAACTTCGCACCCGAACTTGTAGGAGCAACTCCGTTCTGGCTGGCGGCCCGATTCACCGAACCTGAGGTCATGCGTCTGCTGGTGAAACACGGCGCCGATCCGCTCGTCGTGCACCGCGCCGAATACGCAGACTTGAGTCAGACGAGGAAGACGCAGGCGACGACCCCGCTGATGGCTGCCGTGGGAATGGGCGGAGGGGTGGCCTGGGTGCAGCCCAATCTTGCCACCCGGGAAGCACTGATACTCGAAGCCGTGAAGCTGGCCGTAGATCTCGGAGTCGATCTCAACGCCGCTAATGCCGACGGCCGCACCGCGCTCGATGCTGCAACCGCGTTCCATTACGAGACGGTCGTCAAGTTTCTGGTCGAGAAAGGAGCCCGTCCCGGTGTCAAGAAATAGCTATTTGGTGTTGTTCCTGCTGACCGCGGGCGCGCCGTATGCGTTCGCGCAGCAGCCACCCGACGGCCTCAACGACCAGCAGCGGCTCGGCCGCCAGGTGTTTTCGCAGTCATGCGGCGTCTGCCACTTGCCGCCCGCCCGTGGCGCGCGAACTTACGGCCCGGTGTTGAGCAAGTCGTCAGGCGGCGGGAACGACGACCTCGTGCGCAAGGTGATCCTCGAAGGGACTCCGCGCATGCCGGGCTTCAAGTACATGCTTCAACCCGCCCAGATCGACGCGATCGTTGCGTTCATCAGAACGGTACCCGCGCCGGCACCGCCGGCGGCTCCGCCAGCATCCCGTTGAGTGGCCCAAATTGCAGAATTCAGATCTATCCATTGGAGATTGCTGTCGAATGACGATTTTCGATCGTCCGAATGAATGCCGATTGACTGCGAATCTCCCTGGATCGTCAATCAGTTCGAACAATCGGCATTCGGCAATCATCAACATTCGCCAATCGAGCGATCGTCGATCGGCATTGCGTAGAGCAAGTCGAGGAGAAGCGTTATGACATACCTGCGAACTCTGCTGCTGGCCGGTGCGGCCAGTCTGGTTCTCATGACAGGAGTTCAGGCCGCGGACCACATCCTCTCTGGCGCAATCTCATCGGCGTCGGGCCAGAAGATGGAAGGGGTCACGGTCTACGCAAAGATGGAGGGTTCCACCGTCACGACGAGCGTCTACACCGATGAGTCTGGCGGCTACTACTTTCCGCCGCTGCCGGCTGGAAAGTACCGGGTATGGGCACAGGCGCTCGGCTTCGAAAGCGCCACAGGCAAAGTTGATCTCGCGTCAAAACGCCGCCATGACCTCGTGCTGCAGACAATGACGGACGCTGAACGTCGTGTCCGGCAGATGCCGAGCGAAATGCTGGCGAGCGCACTGCCGGAGAGCACTCCCGGTGACGCCCGCATGAAGAAGATCTTCATGAACAACTGCACAGGGTGTCACCCGCCGGGCTATCTCCTGCAGTTCCGGTTCGACGAAGCCGGCTGGAACAAAGTCATCAACCTCATGAAAGTTGTGCCCGGCACCGGGGTGTACCCGGGTCCGGACGCCAGGGCCAACGAGATCATGAGCAGGAATCAGAAGGAGCTCGCCGCCTACCTGGCACGCGCTCGTGGACCGGGCGAGACGGCGATGAAGTTTGCGCCGCGTCCACGGCCGACCGGAGAAGCGGCGCGCGCAGTGTGGAAAATCTATGACCTTCCGCTCAATCCAGACTCGGGCATCGGGACAAAGTACAACGACAACGATGGTATGGATTGGGCGCTCGGGCAGACGTCGAAGCTCGGCGAGCTTCCGCACGACGGCGGCATGGGACTCGACGGCAACTTGTATTACACGGTGAACAACCCCAATCGTCTCGTGACGATCGGCAAGGTCGACGGCAAGACCGGAACGGTTTCGTATCTCAGGGTGGACGGGCGAAACGGCGAGGCGGCCACCGCTCACGGCCTGACGCGCGACGCGCAGGGAAACTTCTGGTTCGACGTGAATCCGGGTCGCCGCGGCCTCGGCAAGCTCGACCCGAAGACCGGCAAGATCACCGTGTACCAGACGCCCTCGGACATGACGCCCGTCGGTGGCGCCGTGACGATGGACGTCGACGGCCAGGGAAAGATCTGGGCATCATCGCCCGAAGGCGCGCTGCGGTTCGACCCGGCAACCGAAACGTTCACGGCATACCGCTCCGTGACTGCCAAGAGCTCGAAAGGCACCGTCGCCACGTATGGCGCTGCAGGCGATCGCGATGGCAATGGCTGGTGGGCGCAGATGGCGATTGACACCATTGGCATGGCGAACGTCAAGACCGGTGAGGTGTCCGAGATCAAGCTCGCGCCGATCAAGGCCGAAGTGGATCGCTTTGCGGCGGATCGTTCGTTCTACGAAGGGTTCAGCGACGCGGGTTTCAGCGTGCCGATTCCCTGGTCGCTGGGGCCGCGCCGCATGGGCACCGACAAGAATGCCGACGTCTTGTGGGTCGGCAACTCATGGGGAGCGTCGCTGACCAGAATCAACACCAAGACGAAAGAGACGACGATTATCCCGCTGCCAAGCCCTGCGCTGCAGGCGTATCACCTCGCGGTTGACGGCGGGCACAACGCGTGGGGCAATCTCTGGACCGCGGATCAGTTGTTCAAGTACGACCCGGCGGCAAATCGTTTCACGCTGTTCGACATACCGGTGCACGGGACCGAAATTCGTCACATCTCGCTGCTCGAGCGAGACGGCAGGGTGCAGGTGATCGTGCCGATCTACCGTTCGAGTCAGATGGGCGTGATGACGGTGCGCAGCGAGACGGAGTTGACGGCTCTGAAGTCGCAGGCGCAGTAGCGGCACTCCAGCTCGTCGCCGGCAGTCGGCGGCGCGCTCGTTGCCCGCCGCAGCCTGCGCCGGGTCCGAAAGGAACCGGCAGCCGGACCACGCTCCGAGCCATGGAGACATTCAGAGACACGAGTGATCGATTGCGCTGTGAGCGTACGCGTGTCCGGCTTGGTGTTCGGACCGCGTACCGCAGTGTCCCGGCTTCGGACCGGACCCATCGCTGACGTCGCACCTGGGACGTCCGTGTACTGCGACTGCGCGATTTCAGGGACTCCTCTGGATGCTGGTCGTGTCGACGCGGCGAAAGCGATCGGATGTCCGCTTAGGGATTTCAGATCGGCCCGCGGAATCCTTCAACGACCTGATTTGTCAGGAGTGTCGTTCGACGTCGCAATGAGCCTGCCGGACCTTGCTGAAGCGCTGTTGAAGGCTCACAAGGTCGTGTCTCCGGGCGTGGTGATCGGCAAGAGCGAGCTGCGCTTGGGACTTCGAGGTGACGGGTCACCGATCTGACCGTTCGGCGATCGGTCGGCACTGCTGAAGGCCATCTTGCGCGTGGTCGGTCACGGAGAGCGCGATGGCTTCGACAAGACCTGGACACGCCGAGCTTCGTGAGGCTGTTGAGCCACGACGCCCTGACCCTTTGCGCCCGGGATCGTCGGGGCTATATGCGAAATACCATCTGCCGTCGCGAGCGAAGATAGCGGTGAATTCTTGTGCATTGGACGTTCCTGCATACTCGATACTGCAAGCGCCAGGTCGTTGTCCTGCCACGATGCTGCACGCACACGCCGATGCGACAGCTGCCACGGTGCTGGTGAAGTTGCCTCCGCTGGCCCGAATCGAGCCCGCGCTGATCCGAACGGATTCAGTCGCGATGAAGCATTTGCACAAAATCGCGCCGCGAAGGGAGTCGTTCATGATCAGGTACGTATTGGTTGTTGGTCGTTCTCGCTATCCTTGTGCGTGAACGCTTACGCCCAGGACCGGATGCCGCCCATTCCTCCCGAAAAGATGAGCGAGGCGCAGAAGAAGGCGGCGGCCGAATACACGGCAGCGCGCGGACCGCTCACGGGGCCCTGGAACGTGCTCCTTCGAAGCCCGGAGCTGGTGAATCGGCAGAGGGGTGTGAGCGATTACGTGCGGTTCAACAGCGTCTTGTCACCCCGTCTGTCAGAGTTCATCATTCTCATCACGGCACGTCATTGGGCGCAGCAGTACGTGTGGAACGCACACCACCCGGCCGCGCTGAAGGGCGGGCTCAATCCGGACATCGCCAAGGCGATCGCGGAGGGGCGACGTCCACAACAGATGGCGGAGGATGAAGAAGCCGCGTACGACTTCAGCATCGAGCTGCAGCGCAACCACAGCGTGAGCGATGCCACGTACGCCAGAGCCCTCGCGAAGTTCGGCGAGCGCGGCATCGTCGACATGATTGGCCTTACGGGGCATTACACGACGATTTCGATGGTGCTCAATACGGCGCGTACGGGGCTTCCAGCGGGCGCGACGCCGGCACTCACACCGTTTCGGTGGTGAGGTGGGGATCGGGGATCGGGGATCGGGGATCGGGGATCGGGGATCAGGAGCCAATGCGAGCTGAGACGTTGACATTCGATCAGGTGCACCTTGGCGTACCCGCTCCACAAGCAGCCGCGCGATGGTACGTCGAGCATCTGGGTGCTGCGCCCGGCGACCACGTCGATCGCATCTGGTTCGGTGGCACGCGCGTCATCTTCCTCGAGAACGCCACACCGGCGCCGAGCCTCGGCGCGGCTATCGACCACTTTGCGCTGTCGTGCGCCGACGTGCAGGCACAGGTCGGTGCGCTCCAGGGATCCGGTGTTCGCGTGACGACTCCTGTCAGCGACATGCCCGGCCTCGGACGATACGCGTTCATCGAGGACCCATGGGGCGCGAGAATTCAGCTCGTGGAAGAGCCCGGCGCGCTCGCGTTCCATCACGTGCACCTGAGCGTGCCCGATCCCGAGGGCACTCGCCTGTGGTATCTCGACCGGTTCGGGGGCGAGCCAGCCAGGCTGAAGGGTAGCCTCGAGGGCATCAAGTACGGCGACGTGTGGCTCTTCATGGAACAGGGGAACACGATGCCGAGCCGCGGCCACGCCATTGATCACGTCGGCTGGCGCATGCCCGATTTGCTCGCGACGGCCGCAACACTGAAGGCCAAAGGGGGCCTCGCGTTCACCACCGAACCGAAGCCGGGACCGCCGGGGGCGTATTCGCCGGTGCTGATGTCGTTTGCCGAAGACCCGTGGGGAGTGAAGATTGAACTGCTGCAGCGACACGCCGAGTAGCTGTGCGCTATCATTGCCCCGCAAAACTCCACCCGGCTGAACCGCAGCGCGCAGTGTCACTAGAAAACACTGGTGAACACAGCGCGGCATGTGTGGTTGTGGTTATGCCGCGCTGTGAGACGTCGAAACGCCGCATAAGGAGGACGCCATGGTTCGCACGTTAATCCGCCTGGTCGTCGTAGCCGTACTCATGCTGGTGGTGGGGAGAGTCGCGACCGAGCGATCCACCGCTCAGGCGCCGCAAGGCGGCGTGACGGCCCTGACGGGTGTACGCATCATCGACGGGACCGGCCGAGCTGCGATCGAGCAGGGCACGATCGTCATTGGCAACGGCCGCATTACCGCTGCGGGCCCCGCCGCTTCCGTGCAGGTCCCCGCGGGGGCAACGCGGGTGGACCTGGCGGGGAAGACGGTCATGCCGGGAATGGTCAACGCCCACGCGCACGTGCAGAACCAGACGAAAGGGATGGCGATGCGCGACGATCTGGTTCGCCGGCTGCGGATGTACGCCTCGTACGGCGTGACAACCGCCGTGAGCCTCGGCCAGGTGACGAACGAAGAGACGGTGGAAGCGATCAAGCTGCGCGACGAGCAGGATCGCGGGACGCTCGACAGAGCGCGCGTCTACACCTCGGGCCCGAGCATCCGCGGCCTCAAGACCGTTGACGAAGTGCGTCAGACCGTGGGCCGCTACGCCGACCAGAAGGTGGACCGCATCAAGACGCACGTCACGCCGCAGATGACGCCCGACCTGTATGGCGCCCTGATAGACGAAACACATAAGCGTGGTCTGCGCGCAAACGCGCACATCTTCTACCTGAAAGAAGCGGAAATGGTGCTCGAACGCGGCGTAGACGTCATCGCTCACAGTGTTCGCGACGTCGATGTCACCCCGGCGTTTATCGCTGCCATGAAGAAGCGGAACGTGGGCTACATTCCGACGCTCACCCGCGATTTGTCGCTCATCGTGTACGAGCAGACGCCCGCATTCTTCAAGGACCCGTTCTTCCTGCGTGGCATGTCCGTGTTCAAGGAACAGGTCGACCTGGTGAGCACTCCCGGATATCAGCAGAAAATGCGCGAGAACCCGCAAACGCAGATGATCAAAGTCGCGCTCGCGCAGGGGACGAAGAACCTGAAGCTCCTGTCGGATGCGGGTGTGACGATTGCCCTCGGCACCGACAGCGGCACCGACGAGGGACGCTGGCAGGGCTACTTCGAGCAGGTCGAGCTCGAGATGATGGCGAAGGCGGGCATGACGCCGATGCAGGTGATCGTCGCCGCCACGGGCGCCGCCGCGCAGGTTTCCAAGCTCGATCACGTGGGAACGATCGCGCCCGGCAAGGCTGCCGACCTTCTCGTCCTCGACGCCAATCCGCTGCAGGACATCCTGAACACCAGGAAGATCCATTCGGTGTGGATTGGCGGCCATCGCATGGGAGCGACCGGGACGAACTAGTAGAGCGCAGGCTTAAGCCTGCGCGCTACTGGCAATGGCTCGCAGCAGCGAACGTGTCGCCGGAGTTCGAGATCTCCACGGACGTTGCACGCCTCGACATCGACCTGATTCATGGCTTCCTGAGCTCGTCGACTGGGGGCGCAGGCGAGCCGTCGTCGAGCGGGCGATTGAGAATTCGTTGTGTTTCGGCGTCTATCGAGACCGACAACAGGTGGGGTTCGCCCGGGTAGTCACCGATCGGGCGGTATTCGCGTATCTGATGGATGTGTTCGTCATCCCGGAATATCGAGGATGCGGGATTTCGAAGACACTGCTGCAGACGATCCTCGATCATCCGGACCTTCAGAACCTGCGCTGTTCCTGCTCGTGACGCGCGACGCTCATGGTCTGTATGAGAAGTTCGGGTTTCGACCACTGGCTCAACCCGATCAGGTGATGGAGATCCGGGACCCGGACAGCGACCGCCGCGCCCAGTGATACCGGGGCCGGTATTGGAGGCGATATGAACGTACGGATGGTCGGGTATGGTCTCGCGGTGGCCGCTGTCGCGGCGTTCTTCACCGCAGAGCGCGTTGCCAGTCAGAGCGGCAGCCGTACGGCGGCGGCGGGTGCGAGCGCGCAGCTCGTCGACGATCTCGTGGTTGGCAATCGCATTCTCGCGAACGAAAACATCCTCGATGGTCTCGGCCACATCAGCGTCCGCCACGACCAGAACCCGAATCACTTTCTGCTTTCGCGAGATGTGGCGCCCGCGCTCGTGAGCGCGGGCGATCTGATTGAGTACGACCTCGACGGCAATCCCGTGAGCGACAAGCGCCAGGGATACCAGGAGCGGTTCATTCATGCCGCCATCTACAAGGCGCGACCGGACGTCAGGTCGGTGGTCCACGCGCACACCCCATCCCTGCTCGTGTTCGCCGACTCCAGCATCCCGATGCGGCCCATGTACCACATGGCAGCTTTCCTGACCGCTGGGGTACCGAACTACGAAATCAGGAAGGTGCCGGGCTCGACGGGGATGCTGGTGAACAACAACCAGCTTGGCACCGCGCTCGCGCAGACGCTCGGCGACAAGGCGGTGGCGCTCATGCGCGGCCACGGCGTCGTCATCGTCGGACCGGATATTCCTGAAGCGGTCAGCCGCAGCATCTTTCTCGACGTCAACGCGCGCGTGCAGCTGCAGGCCGTTGCACTTGGCGGAACGGTGGCGTACCTCAGTCCCCAGGACGTCGGGCCGGCGCCGCCGACGGGAGGACGGCAGGCCACGTCCACTGGTGCCACGTATCCGCGCAGCTGGCCGTTCTGGAAAGCGCGCGCCATGGGGAAGTAGACGTACGTAGTGTCCGGCTTTAGCCGGACCGTTTGATAATCGCCGGCTTTAGCCGGACCATCGGAGGTCTCGAACTGTCATGGCGATTCGTCGCAGCCAGGCCGCCGCATTGACCGGCATTGCCGGGTTCATTCTGGGAGTCGTCGTGACGCTCGTCGCGCAAGGGACGGATGCGACGTCACCGCCGGTCGGCATGCGTCGCGCCATTCGTCCCGAGAAAGCTCCCAACACGGGACTGCCGTTCAGTCCCGGAATCCTCGTGGGTGACACGCTGTACCTGTCAGGCCATCTGGGACGCGATCCCGTGACATCGCAGCTGGTGTCCGGCGGCATCGAGGCCGAGACGAGGCAGGCGCTCGCCAACCTGGGCGAGGTGCTCAAAACCGCCGGCATGGGCTTCGAGCACGTCACGACTGTGACGGCCTACATCACGAACTTCGACGAGTTCGAGCGATTCAACGCCGTCTATCGCGAGTACTTCCCCAAGGATCCGCCGGCGAGAGCCACGGTGCAGGTGGCGGCGCTCAACTCCGGCGCGCGCGTCGAGCTGCAGATGATTGCGGTGAAGCCTTAGACCGACGGGCGAGCCTTTCCTGATGGCCAGGATTAACGTCCGCTGGCATACCCGACATCCAATGCCGCGGAACGCGACACTCGATCAGCGCGTGAAGTGGCACCTGGCGCACGTCATCGACGTGCGGCTGTCGTGAAATTCCGAAGACCGTTGTCGCCGAGCTCAGAGCCCGCGGAATCTGCTGTTCCGAAGCGTCGGCGCGAGTGAGCACGCACCCTGCGGCACGCAGTCGGGCGACCAACGTGATACGCCTTGTCGACCGAGCACCTCGATCGGCCGGTAGCTAGACGTTAGTATCGGCCCTTACGCCAAGCGCTCATGATTGCCGCGGCGCTATCACTGTTGTTACCGGGACGGCCGATAAAGCAGTAAACGTCAGGAGGAGACTGTTCCTGCTTGGCCTGCTGCTGTTCCTCGTCGTCATCGTCATTGCCTGGAAGTTCATGGCTCCCGGCGAACATTTCCTGCCTGGATTTGCCCGGCTCCTGACCGAGCCCACGATCACGCGTGGGACGTTCAGCGCTCTCTCCGGACGGTCGGTAGCACAACCGGCACGTTTCAAGGCAGGGACGTGGCGATCCGGCTCCAATTGAAACGAAGCAGATACGGTCAGGGCTACCTGGTGGCCGCCGTTCGAACCGACGGCGTACAAACATTGAACTATGACGGAATAGAGACGCGCGCTCGGGACGAGGCCGGGCGACGGGCGCTTTACGTGATCGCCACCCATGACGTCCTTCTGAGCGTCGAGGATGGCTGGCTGAAATGTCTCTGGAGGCCGCAGGGTTTCGTGATCTTCCCAGGGCAATTTTCAGAGAAGAAATGCGGGCCCGCTCAGATAGAAACATCGGCGGCTCATTTCAACGCCGACCTCCGATTCGCGTCGCGGCAAAACGCTCGCAGTCGCTCGCAGACTAACGCAAAACAAAATCAAACATCCCATTATTATCATTTATTCATTCTTCTCTCCCATCTACTCATTCCATAACTTAAATTTCTTTCATCTTCCACTCCTTCCCCTTATTTCCTTTTTCACAACCTCTCAAAATCCTATCATTCCTATTTTCATTAATCTCCATATCAAACAAATTAATATCAAACATAAAATCATAATTTTTTTAAACTTAAAAATTTTCACTCCTAAATATTTTAAATCTACGAAATTCACACATAACAAGTCCTCTCAATTTATATATCATTCAATTAATTTATTACATTCTTTAATATCACCATTTCCTTTATTTCCAACTTTTCAAACCCTCATTATTACTATCAAATACTATTCTATTCTATTATCTTAATATCCACTTCTAACTTTAACTTTTTTTCATCTTTTTTATATTACTATAATTTTCATTATCAAATTAATTCTCACCTCTTCTTTAATCTATACAAACTAATTACCTAGCCTATAAATTTCTTTCTTTATATTATTATTTTTTTTTTTATATTTAAAACAAATAAAAAAATCGTGAGGGAAGATGCTCCCAACGGAGTTTGCCGTATAATTTTATCTAAAAGGACTGGCTCTGCCCAGCGACTGCGGCGTTTTGGTACTGCGCCGATCGCGACGCTCATAGTCGGCCGGCTTTTGAAACGGAAAGAGCCGCCGATGTCGCACGGCACTGAATGGCGAAAATCATCATCGCTCAGCATAGCGGACGTCATCATCGCTCAGCGCGGAAAAAAAACCGATCGATATGCCGGCCGGCAGCCGCCTGCGCAAGCGCCCTTTCACGCGAAAGTGGAAATCGGGTGGAACGAGACTTCCGCGGCGAGTCCGGTCCACGCGTTCTCGTTGCATGAACTCGCGTGCTGCTTCTTGCCGCGTGACGGATGGCGCTGCGAGTCAGCAGCTACTCGCCGCGTGAACGACAGAGCGGCGAGTGGAAGCCGATTTCCGGCGCGCAGCGCCGAAGGCTGCGGGCCCGGCATACCGATCGGCCGTAATGAACGATCAGTCCGGCTGAAGCCGGACACTACGTACGAAGGGCGATGGCTTACGTACGAAGCGCCATGCGCAGCGCTTCGGCAAGATGGATTGCGCGCCGGCCGGTGAGCTGTGAAATCTGTTCCTGACAACTGAACCCGTCCGCCACGATGAGGGTATCGGCAGACGATTGCCGCACGGCCGGCAGGAGCACGCGTTCGCCGACGGCTTTCGAGACCGCGATCTTGTCGGCGCCGAAGCCGAACGGTCCGGCCATCCCGCAGCATCCCGCATCGGGCATCTGCACGTCGGCGCCCATGCGCTGAAGCAGGCCAACCTCGTGATCCATCTTGATGACGGCCTTCTGGTGGCAGTGCCCGTGCAACAGGACCGTGCGCGGCAGCGCCGGGGCGTACTGCGGCGCGTGGCGCGCCAGGAATTCGCTCAGGACGAACGTCTGCCGACGCAGCCGCTCGGCGCGCGGGTTGTCGGGGAAAAGATTGCGGAGCTCGTCCCGAAACACGGATGCGCAGCTTGGCTCGAGCACCACCACCGGGCAACCTGCGTCGATTTCCTCGCCAAGACCATCCATAATGCGCCGCAAGTAGGTTTTGGCCCGCGTCAGCATGCCGAAGTCATACAGCGGGCGGCCGCAGCAGAAGTGTCCCTGTGGGACGCTGACATCGAAGCCGGCGGCGCCTAACACCTCGTATGCGGCGACAGCCGTCTCGGGGTGGAAGTAATTGTTGAACGTGTCAGCCCAGAGGATGACGTCTCGGCCGCCCGGCGGCGGGGACAATGCCTTCCTCGGACGATGGCCTGCAGCGGAGACGCCGTTGCGCCGCGCCCAGCGTCTGAACGTGCCGGTGGCGAGGCGGGGCATCTCTCTCTCGTCGGCCAGATGCAACGTGCGACGGATCAGCGCGTCGATGCCGGGTGCGCGCGCTGCGGCGTTGGCGAGGCGAGGAAATGCGGAGCCGAGTCGCGCCCAGCGGTCGATCATGCCGAACACGTACGCCTCGAGCGGTCTGGCGTGGCTCTCGTAATAATGCGAGAGGAATTCCGAACGGTAGGTTGCAAGATCGACGTTCGCCGGGCACTCCGACTTGCAGGCCTTGCACGAGAGGCACAGGTCAAGCGAGCGCTTGACATACTCGTTGTTCCACGTGTCAGCGACCACTTCTCCCTGCAGCACCTCGAACAGCATGCGCGCACGCCCGCGTGTGCTGTGCTCCTCTTCGAGGGTCGCCATATAACTGGGACACATCGTGCCGGAGTCGTGCTTGCGGCATTCGCCCACGCCGATGCACCGCAGCGCAGCTTTCGCAAACGACCCGTTGTCGTCGGGAAAGCGGAAGTGCGTGCGAGGGTCCTGCGGTTTGTAGTCGGCGCCGAGGCGCAGATTTTCGGTCGGAGGAAACGCGTCGATCAGCTTGCCCGGGTTCATCCGGCAGTCGGGATCCCAGATCGCCTTGAACTCGCGTAGCCCCTGCATCAGCTCCGGACCGAACATTTTGGGCAGCAGCGCCCCGCGCGATTGTCCATCGCCGTGCTCGCCGGATACGGACCCGCCATAGCGGACTACGAGATCGGCTGCGCGCTCGACGAACTCACCGTAGTTGCGGATCCCATCCTCGCTCTGCAGATCGAAGCTCGTCTGCATGTGAATGCAGGCGTGGCCGAAATGGCCGTAATACACCGCCTGGTAGTTGTATTCGTTCTGCAGCGCCCGAAGATCTCGCAGATACGCGCCCAGATGGTGCGGCGGCACCGCCGAATCGTCCCAGCCCTCATAACGAGGCGGCGCGCCGGGCGCTGAGATCGCTGCGCGAGGGCCCGACTCGCGAATGCGCCACACCGCCTTCGCTTCGGCCCTGGTGTAGATGCGGGCGTTCGGCGCGTAGCGTGAGCGCTTCACGCGATCCACGAGCTGCTGCGCCGCCGCATCGGCGTCGGCAGCGTTGTCGGCTCCGAACTCGACGAGCAGATAGCCGCCCCCCTCCGGGATGAGGTCGAGGTTTGGCGCGCCCTTGCGCTTGAGCGCCTCGATCATCACGCCTTCGAACCCTTCGAGCCCGATTGGTTTCAGCTCGAGCAGATCGGGGACGTGATCGGCCGCCTCGTACACGTCCGCGTATCCAAGCGCGACGAGCGACCGGTGCTGCGGGCTCGCAATGAGTCGGGCTTTCGCCTCGAGGACGACGGCGCACGTGCCTTCGCTGCCGACGAGTGCGCCGGCCACGTTGAACCCGTTCTCCGGCAGCAGCTGATCGAGGTTGTAGCCGGACACCCGCCGCGGAATGTCTGGATAGCGCTCGCGGATCAGTCCTGCATACCGATCGCGAATCGCCTTCAGCCGGCCGTAGATGTCGCCCCGTCGCCCGCCCGCACGGATGATCGCTTCGAGCTCCTCGTCACTCGTGCGCCCAACGGTAAGCTGCGTGCCGTCGTAAAGCACGATGCGCAGCGTGTGGATGTTGTCGACGGTCTTGCCGGCGAGCAGCGAGTGCGTACCGCACGAGTTGTTGCCGATCATGCCGCCGAGCGTGCAGCGGCTGTGCGTCGAGGGATCGGGGCCGAAGGTGAGCTTGTCCCGCTCGGCGCGTGCGCGAAGCGTATCGAGCACGACGCCAGGTTGGACCCGCGCGAATCGACTTCCTGCATCCAGCTCGAGGATGCCGTTCATGTACCTTTGAAAAATCCAGGATCACCGCGACGTTGCAGCCCTGGCCGGCGAGGCTGGTGCCAGCCCCTCGAGGAAGCACCGGCGCCGCATACTTGCGGCACAGGGCGACGGTGGCGAGGACGTCGTTGTCGTCGCGCGGAATGACGAGGCCGATCGGCACCTGGCGATAGTTGGAGGCATCCGACGCGTACATCGCCCGGCTGCCGCGGTCGAAGCGCACCTCTCCGGCTACCGCGGTTTTGAGCTCGCGCTCGAGCTCGGCGCTCGCGCCGAAGGTGTCGACAGGCTTGCCGTGGGAGCTCGGTGGAAGTGGAGTGAGCTTCAGCGTCGTGGCGCCGCCAACGCCGCGGGCAACAATGGACATGTGCCGGAGCCCCTCAGGACAGTACGGCTTCCGCTTTTCCGACCGGTACCCCGAGCGAATCGAGCGCGGCCATCACGCCGCCGTCCGTATGCGGCACTCCAGCCAGCCGCAGCCCCATTTCGACGCCGCACAATGTGCCGGCCAGCATGAGGTCGTTGAACGAGCCGAGGTGGCCGATGCGGAACGCGCGGCCCGCCAGCTTGCCAAGGCCGGTGCCGAGCGACATGTCGAACTTCTCGAGGACGAGAGTGCGCAGTTTGTCCGCGTCGTGGCCCTCCGGCATCAGAATCGCCGTCAGCGAATTCGAGTACTCGCGCGGATCCTCGCAGACGATCTCGAGCCCCCAGCCACGAACGGCCGCGCGCGTCGCGTCGCCGTGGCGCTGATGGCGGGCGAACACCTCCGTCAACCCCTCTTCATGCAGCATCGCCAGCGCTTCGCGCATCGCGTAGAGCAGATTGGTCGCGGGCGTGTACGGAAAGAAACCGGCGGCCATGTTTTTCAACATGGGCTCCCAGTCCCAGTACGCCTTTGGCATCTTCGAGCTCTTCGCAGCGGCGAGAGCCTTGGCCGACACGGCGTTGAACCCGAGACCCGGCGGCAGCATGAGACCCTTCTGCGAGCCGGCCGCTGTCACGTCGACGCCCCACTCGTCGTGGCAGTAGTCAATCGAGGCGAGCGACGAAATCGTGTCCACGATCAGGAGCGCGGGGTGACGAGCGTTGTCTATCGCACGCCGGACGTCGGCAATGCGGCTGGTCACGCCGGTGGACGTTTCGTTATGGACGACGACGACGGCTTTGATCTCGTGCGCCCTGTCGGCGGCAAGCCGCTCTTCGACCGTTTCGGGTGAAGCGCCCCGCCGCCACGTTCCCGGCACGTAGTCCACGCGCAGGCCGAGCTTTTCGGCGGGATGCCGCCACGCGATGTGCGAAAACCAGCCCGTCTCCATGATCAGGACACGGTCGCCGGGCGAGAGCGTGTTGATGAGTGCCGCTTCACAGGCGCCAGTGCCAGACGAGGGGTAGATCACGACGGAACCGCGCGTCTGGAACACCGGACGCAGGCCGTCGAGGACCTCGTGTGTAAGCCGCGCGAAGTCCGGACCCCGATGGTCGATGGTTGGGTAATCCATCGCCCTGAGCACGCGATCCGGAACATTGGTCGGTCCTGGAATCTGCAGAAAGTGGCGTCCGGGGCGTGTGGTCATCGGTCAGCTCCCAACGCGCAATATTACCGCGATCCCATTGCAGATCGCAGATCTGCAGATTGAAGAGTGTTGCCGATTGAAGATTGGGGGATTTGGTGAATTGATTATCCGATTGGACCTATTGCTTCAATCTCGTAATCAATTCGCCCGATCGTCAATCAGCACTCGACAACACTCTGAATTCGTCAAATCTTCAATCTTCGATTTCATTGCGTGCCGATCGTCAAGTCGCGAAGGATACGCTCGCCGGCGTCGATTGCGGCGCGGCTTTCGAACGACGATCCGCCGGTGTCGCCTCGCGAGGGAAAACCGATGCGCCGGTACTCCTCCGCCATCGTCGATTCGTCCACGACCCACGGAGCGTCTGCCACCTCGACCGCGTGCTGCAGCTCGTGTCCGAGTATCGCAACCTGACGGATGCCGGTGACCGCACACCCGATTCGCACCCTCAGATACCGTACGCCGCCGGCCGCGGTCACGAACAGGAGCTTGCCCTGCACGCGATCGCGCATGGAGCAGTCGGACTCGACGTGGACGATGAGATCGGAACCCTCGAGCTGTGCCACCAGCTCTCGGAAGAGAGGTGAGCCTTTCATCCCGCTGCTGAACGCGGCGCGCGTCGAAGCGTCGAGAGGACGCACGTGAGGGAAATTGAATTTCCGCTCTTGTGCCTCCGCGATGCTCAACATCGGCAGAATCACGCCCGCGATGAGGAAGAAGAAGAAAGGTGCAAGACCACGAGGACGAACACGCATGTCCACCCGTTAGCAACGGAAACGCCAACGGGAATTGATGGGCGCGACGCCGCGACCGACCGTGGGCCCGCCGTATGACTGAGTGCCTCAGACGAGCGAAGGGTCGGTCAATCCATCTGTCCTGACCGGGGGATTGGGAGGCAGCAGAGGTCCCCCTGGCTCCGGCGAAGTACGAGCGGTGTTCAGGATCATGGCGAGGAACGTGTAATAGCCCGTGATCCCGGCGGCGTCGACGATGCCCTTCTCGCCGAACTTCGCGAGCGCGCGATAGTAGGTGTTGTCGCTGACACTGCCGCTCTCGATTAGCTCCGTCGAGAAGTCGTACAGAATCTCCTGTTCCTCCGACATGGGCGCGGGGCGCCGCCCTTGCGCGATGGCATCGACAATCTCGGGATCTACGCCCGCCTTGAGGGCAATCGGACTGTGCAGCGACCACTCATATTGCTGCGACCACAGGCGCGAGGCGACGAGAATGATGAACTCGCTGAGATGCGGAGGAAAGGCACTCTGATAACGAAGGTAGTCGCCCATCGCGCTCGTCCGGATCATGAGCTCCGGACTCCAGAGCAGGGGCAGAAACGGACCGAAGACGTCCATCCCGCGCGCCTTCCTGAACGCGGCGCGCGCCGTTTGATGCTGCGGAGTCAGCCGGTCGGCTGGAACCGTGCCGAGCCGCTCAGAGTCCTGTCGTGGTGGTGAGGACATTCAAACAATTTACAGATGACGCAGGACGCCCGAAGGCCGGCGCCCTGCGTCGACTGGCAGGCCGTTTAGAACAAGAACCGCACACCGATCTGCGCCTGGCGCGGATAGCCGACGCCAGCCACGAAAGCATTCGGCTGCCGGAACGCTGTGCTACGCCCGTTGCCCTGGTACCGCTCGCCAAAGTTGGCGGCGTTGAACAGGTTGAAGACCTCCGCAAAGAACCCAATCCTTCTCTCACCGCCCAGCTCGACGAACTTCGTCGTCCGCAGATCCATCACAACTGTCTTGTCGCCCCGGCCTGCATTGATGTGCACCTGCTCGCCGGTAGATGGATCGATCCATCGGTCGGTGATGGCACCGTCGCCGTTCAAGTCGTTCCCGTAAGTCAGGTTGTACGGACGCGCGGATGCCGCCTGGAACACCGGCGACAGCTGGATGCCGTACGGCATCTCGAACACGCCCATGACGACCACCCGATGTCGCTCGTCGTATAACGTCGGCCCCCACTCGCCCTCGGCGAACGGGTCGAACGCGTCCTGCGGTATCGGGGCAGCGCCGCGTGCGGCAGTCGAGCCGCCGTACGCGTACGCACGCGCGAGCGTGTAGTGCGCCTGAAGGGTGACCCGCGTCAGACGCCGCTGCAGCTTGAACGTCAACGCGTCGTATTCCGACTCGTTGATCGACGAGAGGATCCTGACATCGCTCAGGTAGTTCGCATTCCCGAACACGCGCACGAAATCGTCGGCGAGCACGCGACGCCCATTGACGATCGGGTTGATATTCATCGTCCTGAGCTCGTTGCGCCCCTCGATGTGTGTGTAATCGACGGAAACGCTGGTGTTGTCCGCGAGCTGCTGCGCGTAGCCGATGTGCCCCTGGTAAGTGCGGGGATTGACGAGGTCATCGGCGATCCATTCGCCCCGCGCGCCGAGCGGCAGTGTATTGGACCGTGGCGGCCCGGTCGGGAGCGGATCGACCCCGAAGCGGAACGTCGACAACGGGCCGACACCAATCGCGGTGTTCGTCAAGGTGGCGAGGACGTTCAACGGTCGCTTGTTCTGCGAGAAGATGTCCGAGACGTTGCCGCCGTTGATGTTGAACTGGTCGAAGTAAATGCCGCCCCCGCCGCGCACCACCCGCCGCCCATCGCCTGACAGGTCGTAGGCCATGCCGAAGCGCGGCGACACGCTGCCGTATGGAGTCTTCGGCGCCTCCGCTTCCGGCCTGCCAATCGCTTCCAGCACGAGCCGCGTCGCGTTGTTCTCGCTCGCAGACTGATGATAGAAGTTCACGTCGATGTCGTAGCGGACCCCAAGGTTCAATGTCAGGCGCGGCGTCACGCGCCAGTCGTCCTGGAACCACGCGGCGATCTGATGCGCGTCGAGGAGGGAATCCGCCAGGTCGGGATTCGCCCTCTCCCACTGCCGGACGATCCCCGGCGTCTGGAGGCCCTGCGGATAGCGCGTCCGATTGGTCAGAATCACGGACGGGTCGTCGAAGAACGTGAGAACCCCGTACAACGCGTTTCCGTTCAGCAGACCGATGTCTTTGAGGTAGTTGTAATTGACGCCGAACTTCATCGCGTGCGTGCCAGTCTGCAGTGACACTTCGTCCTTGAGCTGCATCATCTGTGTATCGGTGATCGAGCCCGCCTGACCGCCGGCGCCGGTGTTCACGGCAGGAAACGCAAGACGCAGCGGGAAGAGCGGCACGTTTGGATAGTCGCGCATGAAGTGCTCGCCGGTGATCACGCTGACCGTGTCGCTGAGCCGCTTCAGACTGTTCACCTGACCGGTGATCTGGTTCAACGTGTTGTTGCCGATGACCCAGTTGTGCTGGCCGACCACGCTCCACATCGTGATGTCGGTGTTCTCCGGCTCGCGGTTGTCGTTCGACGTGGCGAACGTGGCTGCGCCCTTGTAGTCCTCATGTCCGGCGTACTGGATCATCACCGCGTGCTGGTTCGTCAACTGCACGTTCGCCTTGACGGTGGTCAGCAGCACCCGCGACGGCTGGGCCACCGACGTCGGGTTGTTGGGATTGACAAATCCCTGCGGAATCAACCCCTGCGCCTGGGCATCCACGAGCAGCTGTTTTTCGGTGAACAGGTTCGCCGGGACGGCAAGCTCCGAATCCTCCTGTAGGCGCTCGACGGCGCCGAAGAAGAATGCGCGGTTGCGCATGATCGGGCCGCCGACCGACCCGCCGAACGCCCGGCGGGTGAAGGGGGTCTTGTCCCGATCGGCCTCCGCAGTAAAAAAGTCCTTCGCGGTCATCTTGTCACTGCGGCCAAACACGAAGCCCGACCCGCGGAACACGTTCGTTCCCGACTTCGTCACCATCGTCAGTGCCGCGCCTCCCGTGCGTCCGTCTGCCGCGTTGAACTGGCTTGTGGCAAGCTGGAACTGCTCGATCGCCTCTGTCGAATAGGCGAGCAGCGCGCCGCCAAACTGGTTGTCGCGATTGTCGGCGCCATCGACGCTCGGGATCACGTTCGTGCCCGAGGACCCGCCAAACGATACGCTGCCGACGTTCGTCTTGCTCCGGTGGACCGGCTCGATCTGCACGGCGCCGGGCAGCAGCGCCAGCATGCCGCTGACGTTGCGCGCGGACAGCGGAATGGCCTGGAGCTCCGTCGTCTCGATGGTCGACGCGACCTTTGACTGCGTCACCTCGATCAGCGGCGCCTCACCTGTGACGGTCAGGGTTTCCTGCAGGGTTGCCACCTGCATCTGGAAGTCGATCGTGATCGTCGTATTGACGGTCAGCGTCACGCCGTTCCGAGCTCCGGCGGCAAAGCCGGTCAGGTCGGTCGTTATGTTGTACACGCCGGGTTCGAGGCCAGGCATGCTGTACACGCCCTGCTCGTTCGACACGGTCGTGCGTACGACACCGGTAGCCTGGTTGGTCACGGTGACCGTGACACCCGGCAGCACCGCATCGCCCTGGTCGAGGACGCGCCCGTTGATGGTGCCTGTGGACGCCTGCGCGAACGCCAGTCCGGCGCCGAGCAGGAAGACGAGGGCGACCAGACGCCAGACAGCAAGGCCGAACAGCCGCATACGTTTTACCCTCCTTGGGTATGCGAAACGAACAGTATTCCGAATGTTCTCGCGATAAACGAAGGTCGCCGCGCACGTGCCCGCGGCAACCGGCTGACGATAGCCCCTGACCCTGAGTGGTGTCAAACAAGTCACAAGGCACAAGGCCTTGTGCCTTGCGAGTCCGGTCAGGACTCGCGGGCGTGCTTGACCAGCGCGGCGGTGCGATAGAGACCGTGGACGAACTTGCCGTACGGCAGCGTCAGGAACAGCGCCAGGACGACCCCCAGGTGGACGATGAGCAGGTACGCCATCGCGGGAGTTTCACGAAAGACGAGGAGTGCCAGGCCGGTCAGGCTGCTGAGAAACAGCAGGAGGATGAGCCCATGTTCGAGGTACCGATAGGCGGGATCCGCAGCAACCGGATCGCGTAGGCGACCGATGGAATACAGGCCGGCTGGACCGATCAGCAGTCCGAAACCTCCCGCGGTGCCAAGAACCACCGGCAGGCTGCCGTAGCCGTAAGGCGCCGGCCATCCCAGCCAGTGATAGATCGCCGCCACAGACGTGGGCGGCAAAGCAGAGCCCGAAGCCATAGAACGTGCAGTGGTGAAACCATCGCCGCAATGACGATCGCGACTCTTCTCCGACATACGTGCAGTCGCTGCCGTGTGCGTGAAGGTTCTTCAGCGTAAGCGCGTCGCGCAGGGCACGCCAGCCGGGATATGTGCCGGGTCCGAAAGGACCCGGCCTACGATCTTTGTGAGGCAGGGGATCAACGCGCGGATCCTGGACTGTATCGCGACGGAATCTGCCGAGCCCCACACCAAGCGCGATCAGCGCAAACCCGAACACCGCTCCGAAGACCGCCACCATCACGTAATGGGGAAGGATGGCGTAGAAGTCTGCCCTCGTCAGCGGTAACTCCAGGCTTCCCGTCGTGATCGCCAGCAGCCATATCACGCCAACCATCGCTGCAGCCAAGGCGAGCTGAGGTAACTGCGCTGTTCCGCCGAAACGCGCGCGACAACGGGGCGGGCCACGCATATGTCTCGTAGGACTCGAGCCGAAGTTGCGCGAACGCTCGAGGCACGTTGATCGCGAACTCGTGCGGCGGCGCATACTGGCACGCGTATAAACACTCGCCGCAGTCGTGACACAGGTTTGCGAGGTATCGCAAATCTCCTGCAGGAAAGCTCCGCCGTTTCTCCATCGCGCGGAAAACGGCACAGTAGCCCTCGCAGTAGCGGCACGCGTTGCAGACCACCATGATGCGTTCGGCTTCGCGCAACGTCGCGTTGCCGGAGGCTCCGGTCGATCGTTGCTGGCTGGGAAGTGAGAGGTCCTGGACCACCGCGTCGGTCACGGAGAATATGGTAACGTCACCGGTCCTCATGACTGATACCTATACGAAAGAATCGACTGCGCCGGCGGTGCTGCCCGATGCCGAGAGACGGCGACACCTGGTCCGCGCCGTTTCGGCTTCGGCCATCGGCACTACGATCGAGTGGTACGACTTCTTCCTCTACGGGGTGGCTGCGGCCACCGTGTTTCCGCAGAAGTTCTTTCCCGGATCGGATCCTTTCTACAGCACGCTGGCCTCGTTCTCGACACTCTTCGTCGGGTTTGCGGCGCGCCCGATCGGGGCCGCGCTGTTCGGCCACTTTGGCGATCGCGTCGGGCGGAAGTCGCTGCTCATCATCACGATGATGATGATGGGCATTTCGACGGTAGGCATCGGTCTCGTGCCGTCGTACGAGGTCATCGGCATCTGGGGCGCCGTGCTGCTGACGATCGGTCGCGTGTTTCAGGGGCTGAGCGTCGGCGGCGAGTGGAGCGGATCTGTGCTGATGGCGGGCGAATGGGCCGACCCGAAGCGCCGCGGGTTCACCACGAGCTTCGCGCAGTTCGGCGCGCCCGCCGGGATGGTGCTGGCCAACGGCGCGCTGGCGCTGGTCACGATGGTGACCACCGACCAGCAATTCCTGGACTGGGCATGGCGGGTGCCGTTTCTCGCCAGCGTCGCGCTCGTCTTTGTCGGGATGTACATCCGAATCGGCGTGCTCGAGACACCCGTATTCACGCAGCTGAAAGCGCGAGGCGCGGTGGCGAAGGCACCGCTCGTCGAAGTTGTCCGGAAGAACTGGCGCGAAATCGCGTTGACCGCGCTGCTTCGTACCGGCCAGCAGGTGGAGTTCTACATCTTCACCACCTACATCATCACCTACGCGACCCAGCAGCTCGGCTTCAGCCGTGGCCTGATTCTCAGCTTCGTCATGCTGCAGGCGCTGCTCTCCAGCATGTTCATCCTGCTGTGCGGGCATTTATCTGACTTGTTTGGGCGCCGGCGGATCGTCGCGATTGGCTGCCTCGTGATGACGGTCTATCCGTTCATCTATTTCGGTCTGCTCGACACGCGTTCGACCCCGCTCGTGTTTCTCGCAATTCTGTTTGCGCTGCCTCTGCACGACCTGCAGTACGGGCCTCAGGCCGCGTTCATCGCCGAGAGCTTCCCTGGGTCGCTGCGGTACAGCGGGTCTTCGCTCGGCTACCAGCTGGCATCGATTACGGCCGGCGGGCCGGCGCCGATCGTGGCGCTCGCGCTGTATCAGCAGTTCGGCACCTCGAACGCGATCGCGGTGTACATGGCGATCTGCGCGCTGATCAGCCTCGCATGCGTGTTCGCGCTGCGTGACCGCGCGGGCGCGCTCGATCACCAGTGAGGTGCGTGAGGCGTCGATTGGCTATGTTCTCAACGTGAAGATCCACAACGTGCGCGATTCTTCCCGCGAAGCAACGAGCATTGCCGCTGTATTCGGCAACCGCCTCCCGGCGCTGTACGCCGAAATCACTCGCTCGTGGCATCGAAGCCTCCGCGAGTCTCCCGACCCAATCCCAACGCCTGCCGGCGCGGCAAGCACCGTCGACGCTGAATTCGTCCGCCACGGATCGCGGGGAACGAACTCGCGTCGGAGAATCGCCTCGTTCGATTTCAGGCCATTCATGTCGGCGTACGCGCAGGTCGGCGGCCAGGGGAGTCGTAAGGGCATGAGCTGCGGCGGCTCTCCCGGCCGCAGCGTCCGCGCCCACGGACCGGCATCGGGCGACGACGATCCCATGTTGTCGTACCGCGTTACGAACTCCGCGGCTGGATGTCGTCGATGTGCGCCGCCGCAGCAAATAGCGCTGCGGTCGTCAACGCTGCTGCGGTTCCGATGTTTGCGGGCGCTTGGCCCGCGCAAGTGCAAGGTTCCGGCGGGCATCCTCGAACGCCGGGTCGAGCGTGAGCGCCTGCTGGAACTGCTCGATGGCTTCGTCAAGCCGGCCGAGCGAGGCGAGCGCGACGCCGAGATTGTTGCGGGCCTGGACGAACTCGGCGCGAGCTGGAGCACGGCGCGGAAGTGCTCGACGGCGTCGACGAATTTTCCCGATTCGAGGAGCGCCGTCGCCGCTGCGTAGCGGGCGCTGACCGCTTCTTTGACGGCAGGTTCTGATGCGGCATTCAGCAGCTGCTGCACTTCCGCCGATTCGGGGACGATGGCGCCGAGGTATCCGCTGCCGGCGACGGTTCGCCCCTTGGTGGCGCCGGCGATGCGGCCGTTGTCGGATGGCTGCGATCGATACGCGATCTCCGTGAGCGCGAGATACGTGTCGAGCCCTGCAACGAGCGGCGACGGTTTCCCACCGCTGAAACAGCCCGGACACCACGAAGCCACCTCCCTCACAGCGACGACCGAAGGCGAGATGCCACCCTCCCCGAAGCTGATCAGCGACCGTTTGCCTACTCCTGTATGGGACGATCGTCTGTGACCGGCATGGCCTCACGTGCGGCTGACTCCAGCGTGCGCGCGGGCGCCACGAACGTGCCGACGATGTCGCGCACCGTGCCCAGGTCGAGGCGGCGGAGGTCGTCCTGAACGGCTGGAGCCTGCGACAGCGCAGCCGCGATGCGGTTCGGATCGATCTGGTTCGGTGAGTCGCGCGAACCGATGAGCAGAAGGTTGGTGTTGGCTCCCGACAGAAGAACCGCATTCGGAAACACGTCGATGAAGGCGCGAATCATCGAGAGGATGATCGAATCAGGCACGCCGAACACAGGGAGCCACTGGCTGATTTGTCCGCCGGGTGTCAATCGCGAGCGGGCACTCGGATAGAACTCGCGCGAATAGAGCGCGGACACTGCCGGCGTGGACGATCGGCGGAGGTTCGAGGGTAATCAGATCGTACGTGCCGGGCGCCTCTAAGCGCAGGTGATCGCGCCCGTCGTTGATATACACGGAGACCCGCGGGTCGCGCAGCACGTCGTGGTTGAAATCGGTGAAGTACCTCGAGTGCTGCAGGATGTGTCTCGACAGGTCAACGACATCCACTCGGCGCACCGAGGGGTGGAGCGTCGCAGCATGCGCGGTGTTGCCGACGCCGAAGCACAGCACGAGCACACGCTCGGGCCGATCGAGCGACAGCAGCGGAATGTGTGCCATGGCGCGCATGTATCGCTGCGAGAAGAGCTCGGTCGACGACATCGGATGCCCGTTTGTCACGAGCACTCGTCCGCCGTCGGGTCCATCGGTCACCGCGACGACCTCGGTCAGACCCTCGCTGATCGCATATGCCTTTTCGGTTGGGAAAAGCAGCGCCCTCGAGAGCAGGTAGTTCGATGGCAGCAGCAGCCATGCGCCGAGAGCCACGCTGGCTGCCGCCAGCGAGCTCGCTAATACCTTGTAGGGCGGTGCGCTCGTCGTGCTCTCCAGGTCGTCGCGTGACCCTAGGTAAAGCGGCACCATCGCAGCGGCCGCCATCACGGCCAGCACAGTCGTACTCGATTGAATGCCGAGGAACGGAAGCAGCAGAAAGCCGGCTGCCAGCGAGCCACCGACGGCGCCGGCCGTGTTGGCGAGGTAGAGGAGGCCCGCGCGCCCGCCCACCCGCGATTCAGTTCGCTGAATGTGGGCGTTGGCAAGCGGAAACGAAAATCCCATCAGTAGAGACGGCACGCCGGCGACGAGCAGGATTGGTTTGGCGTTGAACCACAACTCTGCCCACGCACGCGCCCAGCCCTCAGCGGCGGCGTACCCAGCCGCGGCGTCGCGAAGCTGTCGTGCGTCGACCGTCACAAGCCCGAGCAGGATGGAAGCAACGAAGCAGGCCTGCACGAACATCCATACGGCGACCGGTCGTGCTGCGCGGCGATGCAGCCATCCACTGGCGAGGGCGCCGAAGCCGATGCCGGCAAGCACGACGGCGAGCAGCACGGAGAAGACGGCCCGGTCCTCGCCCAGCAGGATGCTGAAGTACCGGAACCAGATGATCTCCATGCCCATCGCCGCAAAGCCGGAGATCGCGATGGCCACGGCGGTCCAGCGGATGGCGGAGGCCGAGTGAACCACTTGGTCCGGCTGAAGCCGGACACTACGTACGTTTTTGCTAAGTTCGTCCTTGCGATACCGGCCTGCCTTGCTGTCGATCGTAGTGTCCGGCTTCAGCCGGACCTGATACCGTCCAACCCAGAACGCACCTGCCGCGGCTGTGACGTTGAATGCGAACGCAATGATCTGCGTCCGCTGGAGACCAAAGGCCGGGACGAGCGCGAAATCGGTCAGGAAGCAGCCAACGGCGGCCCCGGCAGTATTCGCCGCGTAGAGCAGGGCAACGCGCGATGCGCCCGCGTCAACGTCGCTCCCGACCACATGGCGAATCAGAAGGGTCAGGGTTCCACCCATGAGCAGCGTGATGGGGGTGAGCAACACGACGACGAGAGCGGCGCGCGCGAGGTGAGAAGAAGTCGAGAGCACGTACCACCCGTCGGATCCCGGGACGTACGACGAAAAGAGGGCCGAGACGTCGCCCAATCGCGGGACAACGAGGGACACTCCGAGCGCCAGGATGCCGATCGTCAGCTCGAACGCCCCGAAGACGGGCAGCAGAGAGTCCGGGCGAAGCGCGTGACGACGATCCGCCCACGTGCCCACGGCGTATCCGCCGGCTCCCAGTCCCAGCATGAACACCGCGATCACAAGGGACGCGGAATGAATGGTGTTCCCCAGGACGTTCCCGAAGACGCGCACCCAGACGACCTGATAGATCAGCCCGCTGAGCCCCGAGCAAACGAACAGGAGGTAAACCATCGCCCCTTCGAACGCAGCTTACCGGATTCTGGAGCTGGCGCGTCGAAGGGGTGAAGCGGGAAGGACTAGGAGGCTGGGAGGGGAAGGGGAAGTGGAGAGGAGACGCCTCCTCTCCACCTCTTTCATTCGATCAGGAACAACTCGTGCCGGTCTTCTGCCCGCGCACCCAGGAGGCCAACATCTGCCATTCCGAGTCGTTCCGGTTCGGCCATCGTCTTACCCCGTTGTGGGCGTAAGACCCTCCGCCGTCCGGGTGGAGCGGCTTCAACAGGAACCGGCTCTGTTCAGGGTTGCCGGGAATAACGAGCCGCTGGATGACGTTGAACGCGCGCTTTGCCTCCGCCTCGTCCCATTCGGGTCGTCCATTCGCGGGAACGGGTGCGAAGCCGATCTGGCCGCCGCCGTGGCAGTTGCTGCACCGGATCTGTCCCTCGCGCGGGTTCTGGAACACGCGCTGGACGCAAGACCGGAAGAAAGCGAAGTCGAGCTGTGGTTGCGGTCCCTGGGCGTAGCGATCCGCCGGAAGGCTGCGGATCCACTTGAGCACGGTCTGATACTCCTCATCTTCGCGTGACTTCCAGAACGTGCCGCCCGTGTGTTCCAAGCCGCCTGCCGCCGGAGCCAGCGGCTTCCGGAGCAGCCGGCTGTTGTCCGGGTTTGCCGTGTCGACCAGTTTGGTCAGCATCTCGAAGTTCATGCGCGACTGGTCCTGCGTCCATCCGGCGTCGTTGGCTGGCGTCTGCAGCGCAAAGCGAAGGCTGGTCTGCCACGTGTGGCACATCACGCACGAGGCGTAGCCCGGGTCCGTGCCGCCACGATCCTTCATGAACAGCGGCTCGATGTTCTTGCGGAACATGTCGATGTCGGCGGCACTCGGGGATGCACCTCCGCGCCCCGCCTGCGCCTGCAGCGCCGGAGTCGGACAACATCGACGCCGTCAGGCAGAAGGCTGCGAAGAAGATGGCGATGAGCGACTTTCCTGTTCTCATGACTATTACCGACCGGCCTGGGTGGTCTCCTGCGTCGCGTTTGACGCTGTCGTGGTCGTGTTCACGCGGTTGAGCGGCAGAATCGCCGTGCCGTTGCGGGCCGGTCTGGCGCCCGTCTTGATCTTGTTGACGACTGCCCGCTTCTGCAGGTCCACAACGACCGTGTAGTCGGCGCCGGAGACCGCGACGTACATGTAGCGGCTGTCGGGCGTGGGCGTCATCCAGTTCGCCGTCGGACCTACCTGCACCGCGCCGATGTACTTCAGATCCGGGAGCGTCCACCCGTAGATCCGGCTGTCGAGACGGCTGGATGCCCACACGGCCGATCGGTTCGGGAGCACCTCGACTCCGTGCATCGGGGCCCCCTGGACGCCGTCGGCATTCTTCTGCCATGGCTTGAGTTCCGGCGGATAGAGGATGTCCACCACCTTGTGCGTGGCCCAGTCAATCACCCACACACCGTTGATGGCGGCCGCCTGCGCGAACATCCGCTTCGTCGAGCCGTCCGGATTTGCCTCGAACGCCATTGGGCGAACTTCGTGATTGTCCCGTCCCTGCACGTTCGGCCCCTTGAGTTCCATGCCCCAGACGATCTTGTCGGTCGCGGTGTCGATCACCTGAATCGTCGGATCACCAGGTTCGGGATCGCCGGCGAGTCCAGCCACCAGGAAGTTGTCGTCCGGCGTCACGTACGTGTTGTGCACGGGGTGGTGCACCTCGATGCTGCGAATCAGCTTGTGCGTGGGGATGTCGATGACATCCACCAGCGATTTGCCGTTCGCGCGGTTGCGGATGGCCGCATAGATCTTCTTGTGCTTCTTGTTGACGACGATCTTATTGGGGCGCTCCGACAACTGGATCCGCGTGACCTGCTGCAGCGTCGTCGTGTCGAACACGTCAATCGACTTGTCCTGCTCGTTGGAGCAGTAGAAGTACAGCCCGTCGGGGTGAGTGGTCAGATTGTGCGCGTGTGGGCACCCCTTGATGATGCCCACGACCTGCTGCCTGACCGGATCAATGATGTGGTGGGTATTTCCCGCGTTGTTGCTCTGGAGAATCCGCACCGCGACCCCGTTGTAGGAGTCGAGTCGAGGGACGCCCTGGGCGGCTGCCGGGGCCGCCAGCAGAAGTGCGGCGAAAAGGGCTGGCAGCGCTCTGGTAATCGAAAAACTCGCCATTATGGCCTCCGTTTTCAGACGATCTCAGCGGAAGTACCCTACGATATTCGGCGCCGAGAATACCACGAGTCAAGCACACCACAGGGCGCCTTTGCTTGACAACCCTTTATGTGGTACACGGAGCCCAGCCAGGCGGTTTCTGCTGGCCAGTACGTCGCGATTCGGTCAAAGGGAGGAGATTCGTATGAGGGATGCTCTCGTGGGGGCGCGATCCTTTCTGATTGTGCTGCTGGCGCTGCTGTTCGCAGTTCCGGCGACTGCACAAACAGGCGGCATGATCACCGGAACCATCAGGGACGCTCAGGGAGGCGTTCTGCCGGGGGTGACGCTCTCGCTTCGTAACGCGGAAAGTGGGGTAACCCGAAGCGCCGTCACCGAAAGTGACGGGACATATCGATTGCAGGGCGTGCCGCCCGGCCGGTACGAGCTGGTCGCGGAACTGGCAGGTTTCGCGAATGCGGAATACCGGGACATCACGATCACGATCGGGCTCTCGCTGCAGCGTGACGTGACAATGAGCCTGCAGACGCTGCAGGAATCGGTCACCGTGACGGCGGAGGCGCCGGTGATCGAGGTCACGCGCACCGACGTCGCGCAGGTCATCACCGCAGGAGCAGATCGATACGCTGCCGATGTCCGACCGTCAGCCGGCCAGCCTCGTGCTGCTGCTGCCGGGCACCAACATGGACAACACGCAGGTGCGGCGGGCGCAGGCGAACATCGGGGCGGGCGGCATCAACAACCAGATGAACGCCTACTTCGTGGACGGCGCCTCGAACTGGTCGCACGAACTCCGGCCAGCAGCACGCCGAGATGCCGATGATGGCGGTCCGGGAGTTCCGCGTGAACGTCGCGCAGGCGTCGGCCGAGCACGGCGGCAACGTGGCCGGCCTGGTGAGCACCGTCACCCGGAGCGGAACCAACCAGTTCAACGGCGAAGCTGCTCGAGTACTTCCGCGACACGAGCCTCAACGCCATCACGCGCGATCAGCGAGGCGTCGGGCGCGGCAAGCCGGACTACCGGCGCAACCAGTGGGGCATCGGCATCGGCGGGCCCATCATCCGCGACCGCGCGCACTTCTACGGCGCCATCGAGTGGCTCACCGAGAACAAGTCGTTCACTGTCAATAGCGGGCGTACCGCAGTTCTATAGCGCGCTTCACGGCACGTTCCCGACGGATTACCTGCGGCGGAAGTACTTCGTTCGCGGTCGACGTGCAGCTCACCCAACAGCAGAGCTTCTTCATGCGCTACGCGCTCGACAAGGAGCGCATCGACTGCGAGAGCGTGCGGTGGCGCGAACGCGGCGTTCTTGCGACTCCTTCGTCGAGTCGCCTCGCGACACACGTCGTCACGGGACACACGTGGGTCATCAGCTCGCGAACGCTGAACGACCTGCGCGTACAGTGGCCTGCGCGCCTTCGCCACGCCACTGGACCTCCCGGAACGTCGAAGTGGGACCAGCCGGGCGAGTTCCCCGCCGAGCGGTTCGAGGGGTTCACGCCGATCTACAACTTCCCGAGCTTCCACTGGGGCTCGAACGCCCAGAGCCTGAACTGGACCAACCGGTTCGAGATCAAGGAAGACTTCTCGCACGTCCGGGGTCAGCACCAGTTCAAGTTCGGCGGAGAACTACGCCCAGTACATCTCGCCGGAGGACGTGACGGCCAATCGCGGCACGTGGACCTTTGGCGCGGATCAGTTCTTCGACGGGTCAGCGGCGGCGATTGCCAACCTGAGGACCCCGATTTCCTTCACCGCGTCGTTTCCCGATACGACCCGGAAGATGCAGAACTACTGGATCAACTGGTACGTCCAGGACGAATGGAAGCCCAGGAGCAACCTCACGCTGAATTTCGGCGTCCGGCACGACATCCAGTACCGTTCGTTCAACAACCAGATGGACCTGACGGGCCGCGAGAGTCTGCGGCAGTTCATCAATCCTGACTCGCGCGGCGACCTCAACAACTTCGGCCGCGTGTCGGAATGTCGTGGGACGTACGAGAGGACGGACAGACCGTCGTCCGCGCCGCATACGGGCGCTTCTACAGTACCTGCCGCAGGGCGCGCTTCGCAACGAGCAGTCAGCGCTGAAGCAGAACGCCATCAGCATCACGAACCCGTCCTACCCGGATCCGTACGGCGGCCTGTCGCAGCAGGCATTCGTGACGGTCTCGGCGCGGCCGAACATCAACATCCTCGACGACAACATCGAGAACGCCTCGGGTGACACGGTGACGGCTGGCATCTCGCGGCAGCTGTACCAGAACCTGGCGCTGCACGTCGACGGGGTGTACACGGATCTGCGGAGCTCTCGCGGACGCAGAACATCAACCAGGCCTAGCCCGGTGTTCGACTTCAAGACGCTGACGGCGGCTCAGGCGGCGACGATCACCTTCACCGCCGCGCAGATCAACGCCCGGCGCCCGCTGGCCAACTGGGGCAACGTCACCGAGCTGGCCGCGAACGGATGGAGCGACTATCGGGCGATCTACGTCGCCTCGACAAGCGCTTCGCCAACGGGTACCAGTACCTGCTGTCGTACACGCGTGACTGGACCGAGAACAACGTCAGCAACATCACTGACTACTACAACCCGGACCTCGAGACGGGGCCGACGGGCCGCAAGCACTCGCTCGTCGCGAGCGGCTACGCACGGATCCCGTACGACATCTCGTTGGGTGCCGTCTGGACGATCCGGTCGGCGCTGCCGTTCGACGCTCTGAGCGGCGTTGATCTGACGGGCGACGGGACAGTCGATTGCGTGCCGGGCGTCACGCGGAACATGGCGGGCAGGGACAGCGAGGGGACCGCGCGGCTCCTCGAGCTCGTCAATGCCTGGCGTGCCGTCCGCGGACTGGCGGCGATTCCGGAGGGTCAGATTGAGAGCAGCGACTTCAACCGCGTCGATCCGCGTCTCAGCCGGACGTTCAACCTGCCGTCGGGCACCAACGTGGAGCTGCTGATGCAGGTGTTCAACGTGTTCGGCCGCGACAACCTGATTGGCGGAACTGGCGGCGTCTTCCAGAACAGCGCACTGTCCAATTCATTCGGACGGTACACGGTAGGCGGCGCACGTCAGGAAATGGAGCTCGGGGTTCGGTTCAGGTTCTGACATTCGCCAGGCCGGGTCCTTTCGGACCCGGCCTGCGTTTCGGACCCGGCCCGCGTGAGACCGAGTCTGCCCACCTCGCCGCGAAGCCACCTTCACCTGCACGCGAATGGTCACATACGCATAAAGACCTACCTGTTGCGCATCCCGCGAGAATTTCCTTGCCGCTGTAAGGCACGTCTTGTGCATCGCTTGGCAGCCCCATCCGGCGACGGAGGATCTGAATGGCCGAGCCGAAACGAAGCGCATTCTCGTCGTCGACGACAGCAAGGAGCTGCAGGAGTTCTTTCGACTGGTCCTCGAGGACGCGGGCTACGAGGTCATGACGGCGTCGTCCGGCGAGGAGGGGTTCGCGAAGACAAAGACGCAGAAGCCGGACCTGATCCTGCTCGACCTCATCATGCCGGGGATGGACGGGCTCGAGTTCCTGACCCGGCTCCGCAGCGACCTCGCGCCGCCGATCCCGCCGGCGATTCTCTGCTCCGGGTTCGAGCTGACGGAGGAGGAAGCGCTCCGCCGGGGAGCCCTGATGTTCGTGCGCAAGCCGGTCGCGCCCGCGGACCTTCGCGAGTTCGTGGCGCTGGGCCTGCTCGGGTGAGCGGGTCAGTGCGGAGACGGCCGCCCGCGAGCGCGCCAACTCGGCGGCCGCTCGCACACGTGCGCGCAAGACGGCCGACGACTTTCGTCGCGCGAATCCGGCGGGAAGTCGAGCAGAAGGCGGCCGGTCAGATGGCGTGGCTGGCGGCGTACTTCGGTCTCGAGACGGCCCTGACGGCTCTGATGGACGACGGTCGCCTGACGGTGTTCGCGGCTGCCGGCGATCGCCTCGTTCACGGTCGGGCTCGACCTCGCCCGGACAGCTCGCCGCCCTGCTACGAAATCCTCGAGAGCAGCTCGTCGCTGGTGCTCGCCGACGCGTCGATGCACGCGTGCTTCTCGACGGGACCCTACCGTCTCGAGGGCGTCCGATTCTTTGCCGGCGTCCCGCTGCTGGCCCCGGAGGGAATCCCGATCGGCGTCATCTGCCTGACTCGATTCGCAGGCGCGGAGGACCTCTGCGGAGGACCTCATCGATTCTCGAGCAGGTCGGTCGCCAGGGCTCACTGCTTGTTCAGGCTGCTCGCGCTCGGACGGCCCGAGTCGGAACTGCCCGGAAGGCTCGGGCGCGGGAATGATGCTGCGTCCCTCGCTGGAGGTGCTCGTCGACGCCGAGCTGCGGCTGCTGCGCCAGAGCCGGGGTCGATGGAGCTCGCCGTCGTCGAGATGGACGATCCGAGCAGATGCGCGAAGCGGTCCTGCAGGCGCGGAGACCGCGAACGTCTGGGTGCCGGCGCGCTGGGACCGACGCGCGTGGCGGTCTACAAGCGACATCCGCAGGCCGGACGCAGCGGCGAGATCCGCGCGCTCCTGGCCAGCTTGGAGCGAAACGACGCACGTGCGCGGCGTGGGCGCGGCGGGGATCTGGGGGCGCTCAACTGCCGGCAGTCAGCGGTCAGGATCTCATCCGATTGGCCGAGCTCGCGCTCGAACAGGCGCTGCAAGCCGGCGGCGGCACGCAGCGGTTGGTGCTGCAGCACGAAGTGTCTGGAGCTCGGACGTTCTCACTCATGCATTGGACGCAGCATCCGGTGGGCTCCCAATCAACTGATACCAACGCCGCGCAGCTCAGACCGCAGCTCGAAGGAGGTGCCTGGTCGGCGCTCAAGCATCTGGTCGAGGAGAGGGGATCGTGCGAAGCTCCTCCTGCTTCTGGAAGGCCAGTCGCGCGTGCTGGAGATGATCGCGCAGCCCGCATCCGCTGGCCCGACGTCCTCGAGGAGCTGACGCGCATCCTCGAGGAGCAGGTCGACGGGATGGCGTCCGATCCTTGCTCCTGTCCGAGGATCGGAAGCACTTGCGGCACGGTGCCGCGCCCAGCCTGCCGGATACGCTACAGGCGCGCAATCGACGGGGTTGCGATCGGTCCGCGCGCGGGGTCGTGCGGCACGGCGGCGTTCCTGGGGCGCCCGGTGATCGTGACCGACATCGCGCGGGATCCGCTGTGGACGGACTACAAGGATCGCGGCCCTCGCAGCTCGGCATCAGAGCGTGCTGGTCGACACCGATCGTGTCTGCGCGCGGCGAACGTGCTCGGCACGTTCGCCATGTACCACCGACAGCCGTTCACTCCTTCATCGATGCATCTGCAGCCTGATCGATCTGGCGACGAACCTCGCGCGAATCGCGATCGAGCGAGACGCGGCCGAACGTGACCGCGAGCGCCTCTGGGATGCCAAGCGCTTCGCGCGACCGGTACCGGATGGTCTTGCAGGCCACCGGAGATGTCGTGTGGGAGTGGGATCTGGAGATCGGTGTCATTCATTGGAACGGCGGGTTGGCCACCTTCGGCTACGAGACGCGCAAGAGGCGGAAGGCACCTTGGACTGGTGGACCGAGCGCATCCACCCGGAGGACGCCGAACGCGTGCGTCACTCAGCGTCGAGCTCGCGGTCGATTCGGGCAAGCCGCTCTGGGAGGAGGAATATCGCTTTCGCCGGAAGAATGGAACGTACGCCGATCTCGTCGCCCGCGGCCTCATCGTCCGGGACGAAACGGGCAAGGCCGTGCGCATTGTCGGCTCACTGCAGGACATCACGCGAAGAAAGCAACGCGAGCAGGAAGCGGAGCAGACTGGCCGAACGCCTCCAGTCGGCTTCGATCGCGGCGGCCGTCGGCACGTGGCGCCTGGACGTGAAGACGGAGTTCTTCCTCGCCGATGCGAGCCTGAATCGCCTGTTCGGGCTGGAGGAAGAGGAAACAGTTCAGCGATTCGCGACGCCATCCGAGTCGTCCATCCCGAGGACAGGGCCCGGGTTGCGCAGGCGTCTCGACGAGTCGATCACGACCGGGCGCCCGTACAGAAGCGACCATCGGGTCGTGCTGGCGGACGGTGAGATTCGCTGGCTTCGGAATCGCGGTCGCGTTCTCTTTGACAAGGACGTCGGCGGGGAGGTCCTGACCGGCGCGGTCGCAGACATCACGGAGCTCAAGTACGCCGAGCAATCGATGGCGATTCTCGCCGACGCGTCACGTCTCCTGGCGGAGTCGCTCGACTTCGAGCAGACCCTGTCCGCCATGGCTCGCATGGCGGTGCCTTCCTTCTCCGACGTCGTGCTCGTCCATCTCAAGGATCAGCAGACCGGATGAACTGCAGCTCGCCGTGGTGCATGCCGCGAATCCGGAACTGCTCGCCATCCTGCGAGAAATGCTGCGGAGCGGCACCTACCGCGTGGGCCCTCCGAGCCGCCGAGTCATGCAGACGGGACGCGCGGAGTTCAATTCCAGGTGGACGCCAGAATGGCTTTTTGAACGAAGAGGTCGATGAGAACATCATTTCCCTGATGCGCAGGTTTCGCATCTCTTCATTCATCCACGTTCCGATCGTGTCGGGCGAATTCGACCGTCGGCGTGATGGTTTTCGCGGCAACGGGAACCAGGTACTACAACCAGAGGGATCTGGCGTTTGCCGAGGAGCTGGCACATCGCGCCTCCCTTGCCATGCACAACGCGCAGCTGTTCCAGGCCGCGAAGGCCGATAGAGAGCGCGCCGAAGAAGCCGCCGCGCTCCGCGAACGTCTTGTGGCCGTCGTCGGCCACGACTTGCGCAATCCTCTTGCGGCAATCAGCATGGCCGCGCGAATCCTCAGCCAGAGCGAGTTGCCGATTCGCGAGGAGGAACTGGTCCAGGGAATCCAGACGAGCGCAAACCGGATGACGCGGATGCTCGCCCATATACTCGACTTCGCGCGGATTCGTGCCGGCATGAGCTTCGATCTCAAGTTCTTGCCGGCCGATCTGCATCAGATCTGCAATACCGTGGTCGACGAGCTGCGCATGAGCAGGCCCGATCAGACGATCGAGCTCGATATCGAAGGACACGGCGACGTCGTCTGCGACGCGGATCGGATCGCACAAGTTCTTTCGAACGTGATCGGCAATGCGATTCAGCACGGGACGAAAGGTCCCGTAAGCGTCCGGGTGCGTGACACCGAACCCGATGCCGTCGCCGTCGCCGTTCACAATTTCGGCCCGCCGATTCCGGAAGAGCTGCAAGCGACGATCTTCGAGGCCTTCCGTAAAGGGGAGACGGCTCGAGAGAATGAATCGATCGGCCTGGGGCTGTTCATTGCGAGTGAGATCGTCCGTGCCCACCAAGGATCGATCAGCGTGCGGTCGCCTGATCGTGATGGGACTACTTTCACTGTGCTGCTTCCACGGAAGCCTAAAGCGGCGCGCGAAAACGGCACCTAATGCAGATTTCGGCGCCTGCGGAAGAGGAGGCGGCCGTGTTTGTTGGCCACTACGGCGTCAGCTTTGCTGCCAGGGCACGTGGCTTCGCGATCCCGCTTTGGGTTCTTTTCATTGCTGTGCAGCTGCTCGATGTCGTCTGGGCGCCGCTCGTTCTCCTGGGCGTCGAGAAAGTGCGCATTCTCCCAGGGATTACCGCTTCCAACCCTCTCGACCTTTACTACATGCCGTACACGCATAGTCTCGTCGCAGCGATTCTCTGGTCACTTGCGGCGGCTGTTACCTACCGACTTGCGGTGCCGAATGCTGGAAGGACAGCGCCGTTCGTGATCGGAGTAGCAGTCTTCTCTCATTGGGTTCTCGACTTCATCGTCCACCGTCCCGATTTGCCTATCTACGATGACGCCGCGAAGGTTGGCCTCGGGTTGTGGAATCACCCTGTAGCGGCTTTCGGCCTTGAGACGGTGTTGCTCTTCGGTGGGATGTGGCTATATCTCGTGCGAGACCGCGTGCGAGTCGCGCCGATCGTCCTGTTTGGGCTCATCATGCTGGCCATTCAGGCCTACGTCTTCTTTGGTCCGCCGCCCGCCTCCGACAACGCCGCGGCCGTAACCGCGCTTGCGGCTTACGCGATTTTCGCCGCGGTCATCAGACTCCTCGAGCGCCGTTCTCATGATGTGGCTGCAGCACGCGTGACAGGTGCTCGAGATTGCGGCTGACTTGCTGGCATCCATCGCCACTTCGGATCGAGCCAATCCCGGGCTACACGCCGGCGATCGGAAGGCTCGTTGGCATGTTGACCTATGCGAGGCCACCACCATAGCTGCGGTAGAAGGGCTGACGCTCGCAGAGCTCAATCATCTGCACGATGCGCAGAGCAACTCAATCGGCGCTCTCCTGGCTCACATCGTCGTGGTAGAGCGCCATTGGGCGTGGTTTCATGTCGCCGAAGATGAAATCAATCATCGCGGGCAGATTCGTTGGTTGCGAGCGCGCCTGCCGAGCAGCGTGGACGAGGACCTCGACACGGATCATCTCCGGGATTAGACTACCCGCCACTGAACTGCGACCCTTCATTTGATTCATAGCGCCGTAACGCCTGATATCGACACATTGGGAATCATTCAGGCATGTGCCTGACGTGGCTGAAACCGAGCAGAAGTTCGGACCCGAACCCCGGTGACCTTTCTTGCGTGAATCGCTCACGAAGTCAGTGGAGGATTTCATGGACATCTGGCGTCGGATTGGTGGGGTTCGTAACCTCTGGCGCTCGTCCTGGCGTGCCTGCTGGGACTGACGCGCATCAGCCGCGGCGCAAGGGAGCGCCGGCGGCGTGATCGCCGGCACGATCCGAGACGCGCAGGGCGGGGTGCTTCCCGGCGTCAACCTGACGCTGCGCAACGTGGAAAGCGGTGTCGTGCGAGCGGCCGTCACCGAAGGCGACGGCACGTACCGGCTGCCCGGGCCTGCCGCCCGGACGCTACGACCTGACGGCCGAGCTCGGAGGATTCGCGAACGCCGAGGTCAGCGACATCACCATCACCATCGGCCTCGAGGTGCAGCGCGACCTGACGATGGCGCTGCAGACGCTGCAGGAGACGGTCTACGGTCACGGCGGAAGCGCCGGTCGTCGAGACGACGCAGACGGAAGTGGCGGCCGTGGTGACGCAGGAACAGATTGAGAATCGCTGCCGGTCGCGAACCGGATGCCGATCTCGCTCGCCCTGCTGTTGCCGGGCACCAGCATGAATTCAACCTGTCGGGACGCCGGCCGACGGCCACGATCGGCGCCGGCGGTGGCAACGGCCAGCAGATGAACCTCTACCACGTCGACGGCGGCATGAACACGTCGAACAACTCCGGGCAGCAGCACCTGGAGGTGCCCGCAGTCGGCGGTCCGGGAGTTCCACGTGAACATCAGCCAGTCGTCGGCGGAGTTCAATGCCGTCGGCGGCGTCGTGCTGGTGGCCACCAAGAGCGGCACGAATCAGATCCACGGCGAGGTGTTCGAGTTCTTCCGCGACAAGAGCCTCAACGCGTTCGACAAGCTCGAGAAGGAGCGGCACGACACGACCGGTGAGCCGAAGCCCGACTACCGGCGACATTCGGCGGGTGCGGCCCTTGGCGGTCCGATCATCCACGATCGGCTCCACTTCTTCGCATCGTTCGAGCGGTCGGCAGAGGACGGCGACCGCGATCGTCAACACCGGACAGCCACAGTTCTACTCCGCGCTCGAAGGCAGCTTCCCGCGCACGTACATGCGGCGCGCCTGGTTCGCGCGCGTCGACTTCCAGGTCAACCAGCAGCAGAAGCTCTTCTGGCGCTATGTCACCGACCTGGAGCACATCGAGTGCGAAACCTGCGGCGGCTTCAACGCGGCCTATGTCGGCGCCAACGTCTGGTCGCCGCGCGATTCGAACCTGGTCGCGCACACGTGGGTCATCGGATCGCGGATGCTGAACGAGTTGCGAGTCCAGATGCCGCCGTCGCATCTCGACAACCGGAACGCGCCTCCGGGATACCGTGCTGGGATCCGGACCCGGAAGGGTGAATTCCCGCCGGAGCGGTTCGCCCAGATATACGCCCGCGATCTTCCAGTTCCCGAGCCTGCTCTGGGGCTCGAACACCTGTCGCATGAACTGGACCGACCGGACCAGGAGTATCGCGACGACTTCTCCTGGACGATGGGAACCCACTCACTGAAATTCGGCGGCGCGCTACGTGCGCCTGCTCTCACCGGAAGAGCAGGGCGTCAACCTCGGCACCTGGGTCTTCGACCGCGACCAGTTCTTCGACGGCAGCCGGGCGGCGATGGCGAAGCTGACGGAGCCCGATTCAATTCACGGCGTCGTTTCCGCCGCTGCCGCGGAACCTGCGAGAACCACTGGATCCAGGGGTACGTGGCGGATCAGTGGCGCGTGCGTTCCAACGTGACCGTCGACCTCGGGCTGCGGTACGACAACCAGTACCAGCTCGTTCAACAACCACATCACCCTCGCCGGTGCGGGAACGCATGAGCGAATTGATCACGCCGAGTTCGCGCGGCGACAACGACAACGTCGCGCCGCGCCTCGGTGTGGCGTGGGACGTGAACGGGCGATGGCCGATCCGTCGTTCGGGCGGCGTTCGGCTGCGTACTACCAGTACGTCATGCAGAACCAGCTGCGGTCGGAGCTGACGACGCTGCTGCAGAGCCAGGTCAACATCCGGAATCCTTCGTATCCCGATCCGTACGGCGGGCTTTCGCCGCAGACATTCGTTGTGCGTATCTGCGGCGCCGAACGTCAACATCCTGAGACGACGAGATCGAGAACGCGCAGGCGAAGGGCGCAACGATCGGCTTCTCGCAGCAGCTGCGGCCGAACCTGGCGGTGCATGTCGACGGCGTCTTCACGGATGTCGACAGATGATCCAGCCGGCCAACATCAACACGCCGGATCCGGCGACGGGCCGGCGGCCGATCGCCGGTGGGGGAACGTCACCGAGCTGGGATCGCGCGGGTTCCACGATTACCGGGCGATGTACGTGCGGCGTCGACAAGCGTTTAGCCGACCGGCATCAGTACATGCTCTGGTACACGTTAGCGAAGGAACGGAACTCGGGCTCGACGGGCGTCGCCACGGCCGTCGTCACCGACTTCTACAATCCGTCCCTCGACTACGGGCCGGGCAGCGGTGACCGCCGTCACGGGCTCGTGGCGAGCGGCTCGGTGGTGTTGCCGTTCGAGATCAACCTCGGCGGCATCTGGACGCTGCGCTCGGCGATGCCGCTCAGCGCGCGCGCCGGCCGTGACCTGAACGCCGACGGCGTTGCGAATACCGACTACGTGCCCGGGACCACGCGGAACCAGGGCAGACCAGGGGACCGACTCGTTCCTGGCGGCGGTCAACGCCTGGCGCGCACAGAACGGTCGGGCGCCGATCCCGGAGAGCCAGATCGCCAGCAACGACTACAACCGGTTCGACCTTCGCGCCAGCAAGGCGGTGACGTTCGGGACCCGGCGCGTCGAGTTCATCGCACAGGTGTTCAACCTGTTCGGGCGCGACAACTACGGTGTCGGGGTGACCGCTGCCTGGCAGAGTCCGTACCAGGAAAACACGCTGTCCGATGCGTTCGGACGTATCCTGGAGGTCCAGCCGCGGCAGCAGGCGGAGCTCGCGGTGCGATTTACGTTCTGAGCCGGAGACCTGAAGGTCTCCGGCTAGCCTGCTACGCTGGTAGCCGGAAGCCTTCAGGCTTCCGGACTGGTACCGGCTAGTTCGAAGGAGACGTAGACATGGCAAGCCTCTCTTGCGTGCGGCGGCACGAATCCTCCGTGTCTGCCTGTCTCTGTGCCTCTGTCATCGCAATCAGTCGTTCTCATCCTCTCCGGTCTATCGCGGCCCGTGGTCGGTCAGTCACGTGCGCCTTTTCGCATCGCCGCCACCGGGATCGCCGCCCGCGAAGATACGCCCGTACAGCGAGTTCGGAGGGTGTCCCGAGGAGCCCGCGCCGTTCCACCGCTGCGCGCAGGAGAAGGCCAAGACATTCAACCCTCCGCGCACCGCGGACGGGAAACCTGACTTTCAGGGCTACTGGAACCGCATCGCCATACGCAATCTGGAAAACATCGAAGAGCACCCGGAATCGATCGATGGCTCCGGAGACAGAAGCTCGATCGTGGATCCGGCGGACGGCAGGATTCCGTACCAGCCGTGGGCCGCAGCCAAGCGCGAGGCCCACTTCGAAAAGTATCTCGACGCGGGGCAGTTTTGCCTGCCGGACGGCGCCCCGCGATTCGGGTACGGGGCAACCAAGTTCGTCGTCCAGACCCCTGGATACGTGTTCATGCTCAACGACTACGCGGACACCTACAGGATTGTCCCGACGGACGGGCGGCCACACCTCCGCCCGGACATCAAGCTGTGGCAAGGAAGTTTACGCGGCCGGTGGGAGGGCAACACGCTGGTCATCGACGCGACCAACCAGCTGGCCGAAACCACGCATGGATCACATCGGCAACTTCTTCAGCCAGAACGCGCACGTCGTCGAACGGATCACCATGATTGACAAGGACGTCATCTACTACACGGCGACGATCGAAGACGCCAAGGTTTTCACGCGGCCATGGACGATGGCGTGGGGATGGCGTCGCAATCCGAATCCGAAGTACGAAATGTGGGAGCAGGGGTGCTGGGAGGGCGTACAGTCCGCCCTGAAGTACACCGACGAGGGACGCAAACGGTCTCGCGGCGCTTTCCAAAAGTGAGAGGGACGAGATGACAAGCCGAGTCGGTCGCACTACCCTCACTCTCGTCGTGGTGCTCGTGCTGGTGGGAGTTGCGTGGCTTTCGATGAACCGCGTCCCCGCTCAGACGCCGGCGGCCACGACCAGCTCGCTGCCGCGCACCGCCGACGGCAAGCCCGACATTTCAGGGATCTGGCAGGTGCTGAACACGGCTGCCTGGAACATTCAGGATCACTCTGCCGCGAAGGGCGTTCCCGCGGGGCAGGCGGTGGTGGAAGGCAACGAACTGCCGTACTTGCCCGAGGCGCTCGCAAAGAGAAACGAGAACTTCAAGAACCGCCTGACGGCCGACCCCGAAACGAAGTGCTTTCAGCCTGGCGTCCCGCGCATCATGTACATGCCGTTTCCGTTTCAGATCATCCAGACGCCTACCTACATCGGCATGCTGTTCGAGTACGAACGGCCTTCGTCACATCCGCTTGAACAGCGAGCATCCCGAAGGGCCGATCGAATGGGCGCTCGGCGATTCTCGTGGGCGCTGGGAAGGGGACACCCTTGTCGTCGACGTCACTTATTTCAACGCAGACACATGGTTCGATCGCGCCGGCAATTTTCACAGTGAGGAGATGCACCTCGTCGAGCGCTATACGCTGCTCGATCGCGATCACCTCAATTACGAAGTCACGGTCACCGACCCCAAGGTCTTTTCGAGACCGTGGAAGATGAGCATGCCGTTCTACCGCCGGATTGAGCAGAACCTCCAAATCCTGGATTACGAGTGTCAGTCTTTTGATTCCTAAGAACGCGGAGGCAGTCCCATGAGGAAGTTTCTTGCAGCGGTTATGGGCGTCGGGTTGTGCTGGGCCGCAGCGCCCGCCTCGGCGCATCACTCGTTCGCAGCGGAATTCGACATCGAGAAGCCGGTGACCGTGAAGGGGACATTGAGCAAGCTCGAATGGGTCAACCCGCACGGCTGGCTGCACGTCGACGTCAAGAGGCCAGACGGAAAAACCGAGACCTGGGCCGTCGAAGCGGGCAGCGCCACGGCATTGCTGCGCGCCGGCGTTCGAAAGACGGACCTTGCGATCGGGACGGAGTTGACGGTGGAAGGGTTCCGCGCGAAAAACGGCACGACGACGATGGCCGGGCGGACGGTCAAGACAGCTGACGGACGGAACTTCCTGGTTGCCGGTCAGCAGATCAACGGACCGGGCCAATAGGAGCGCGCCGGGTCCAGAAGGACGTTCACCTCCACGCTCAAGGACTACGAGGATGCGTCGATTTTTATGTCTCGTGACGATCGTCGTGAGTGCCGCGCTTGTGGCGGCGCAGACGCGCAGCGGGAAGACGCTGGACATCTATGTCGTCGACGTGGAGGGTGGCAACGCCACGCTCTTCGTGTCTCCGTCCGGTCAGTCGCTTCTGATCGACACGGGCAACGGCGGCATGGGCGCGGCTCGGGATGCGGGACGTATCTTTGACGCCGCGAAAGACGCCGGCCTCAGTCAGATCGATCACCTGATCACCACCCACTGGCACGGCGATCACTACGGCGGCCTTGCCGAACTCGCCTCGCGCATCCCGATTCGCCACTTCATCGATCACGGACCGACCGTGCAGAAGAACGAGGCGACGGAAAAGTACCTGCAGAGCGTGTACCCAGAACTGTATGCGAAGGCGAAGCATACGGTCGTCAAACCTGGAGACACGATTCCGATTGCGGGTATCGGTGTGCGCATCGTGACGTCGAACGGTGCTGTCATTCGCACGCCGCTCCCTGATGCCGGCAGGGCCAACCCGTTGTGCGGAAGCGGACCGGCACCCGTGAATGCCATCCCCGAGGATCCCGAGTCGGTGGGCAGCTACATCACGTTTGGCAGGTTCCGCGCGCTGCACCTGGGGGATCTCACAACCGACAAGGAATTCGAGCTCGTGTGCCCGATGAACCGCCTCGGCACGGTTGACGCGCTACTGGGTCTGCATCACGGGCAGGACACATCGAACTCGGTGCTGTTCGTCCACGCGGTGGCGCCGCGCGTGGCGATCATGAACAACGGCACGCGCAAGGGTGGGCTGCCCGCTGTGATGAGAGCGCTCTACTCGTCGCCCGGATTCGAGGACCTGTGGCAGATGCACTTCTCGCTGCTGAGCGGGCAGGAGTACACCGCGCCCGGTATGTTCATCGCCAACGGCATCGACGAGCAGCAGGACGTGATGCCGGTTGCGCCGATGCCGCTGCCGCAGCCCGGTCCGAACGTGCCACCGCCGCCGGCGCACAACGGCCGCGCGTATTGGATCAAGCTGTCAGCACTGGAAGACGGGACGTTCGCCGTGACGAACGCCCGCAATGGATTCTCGAAGGTGTACCGGCGAGGCTCTACTTAACTTGACCGGACCGGCAAGATTCGCGCAGGCTAAAGCCTGCGCTCTACTTCACTTCTCTGATCTGAACATTCCGATAGCGAACGAGCCCACCCGCCGCCTGCAACGCGACGGGCCCACGCGCGTACTTGGCGTCGCTCGCTTCCGCCGTCAGCGTTCCGTCAAGTCTCGCCGTCATCTTAGGTCCGACCGCTCTGATTTCAACCGTCGTCCACTTGCCGCCGGAATCGAACTTCACCAGCGGCTTCGCGACGTTGACGATCGAGCCCGTCCGTCCCGACTGGTCTTTGCGCTCGTCGTTGATGTTCAGCTCGTAGCCGTTCTCAATCCCAGGGTCCTTCGGATTCGTGATGCGGAAGAGGAATCCGGCGTTCGACTGTGTTGTCGCCCAGACCTCTCCCCGCAGCTCGAAGTCCGTGTACGACTGCTTGGAGACGAGAAAGCCGCGAGCCTTCGTGGCTTCCAGGACGCCGTCGACGATGTGCCAGTCGGCGTCACCGGTGGCGACGAACTGATCGAGATTCTTGCCGTCGAACAGCGTTACCCAGCCGGCGCCGGTCTGTCCGAGCACGACGGGCGAGCGCCCCGCACCGGTAAATCCAACCAAGACGAGCGCCATGACAACCGCAGAGGTACGCATTACAGCGACTCCTTTGAGCGAGATGGACGCCCGGCATCATATCCGATTCTTGACAAACCCCATGCCCTATGCGATGGTCGCGGCCATTGCCCATCGACCTACTCCTTTAGGCTGACCCAGCGCGTTCACTGCGGCGTTTTTCCGTTTCGTCGAGGAGGTTTCATGACAGCTGTCTCGGGACGTCGGTACCTTCGGATTGCGACCCTTCTCTTGGTCTCCGTATTGGGAACGGCGGCTGCTGCCGCCGCTCAGGGTGAAGCCAGCGCAGTGATTACCGGTGTGATCGCGGACGCGCAAGGCGGCGTTCTACCCGGGGTCACCGTCACCCTGCGCAACGTCGAGTCCGGCACGGTCCGGACCACCGTCACCGAAACAGACGGCCAGTATCGCCTGGCGGGACTGCAGCCCGGCCGCTACAGCTTGACAGCCGAGCTTGGTGGCTTTGCAACGGCAGAAGTCACCAACCTTGCGCTGACCATCGGGCTCTCGGTGCAGCAGAACCTCACGATGTCGCTTCAAGGCATCCAGGAGGCGTTGATCGTCACCGCGCAGTCCCCCGTCGTCGAAACGACGACAGACCGAAGTGGCGAGCGTGGTGACGCAGGAACAGATCGAGATGCTGCCGATTGCCAACCGTCAGGCCGGGTCGCTGGCGCTGCTGATGCCTGGGACGCAGCTGCCAACCGGCACGCGGCGAGCGCGGCCGACGATCGGCGCCGGGGGCGCCAACGCCAACCTGACGACCTCGTACGTGGACGGCGGCCAGAACCAGATCTACAACTCGGGGCAGGAATTCCTCGAGGTGCCGCAGTCGGGGATCCGCGAGTTCCGCGTGAACATCAGCGGCTCGTCGGCGCAGTACAGCGCGGTCGGCGGCGTGGTGCTGACGGCGACCAAGAGCGGCACGAACGAGTTCCACGGGGAGGTCTTCGAGTTCTTCCGCGACACCAGCCTGAACGCGATGGACAAGTTCGAGAAGGAGCAGCACGACACCCGTGGCGACCCGAAGCCGGAGTACCGGCGCAATCAGTACGGCGGCGCGTTCGGCGGCCCAATCGTGCAGGACCGGATCCATTTCTTCGCGGCGTTGGAGCGGACGAAGGAGCCGAAGACGGTCACGGTGCGCACCGGCCAGCCGCAGTTCTACTCGGCGGTCGAGGGGAACTCTCCCGGCCGGGTACGAGCGGCGGCAGTTGCTGCTGCGGGGCGACTTCCAGGTGAACAACGAGCAGAACGTGTTCCTGCGGTATCTGTGGGACAAGGAGTACACGTTCTGTGAGGAGTGCGGTGGGAGCCTGGCCGGCAATACCGGCACCGATACGGACTCGCCGCGCGACTCGCTGCTGGCGGCGCACACGTGGGTGATCAGCTCACGGGTGCTGAACGAGGTCCGGTCGCAGCTTCCGCCGTCGCACCTGGAGAACCTCGGGAGCCCGCCCGGCATTCCGCGGTGGCCTGCCAGCCAGCGCGGCGAGTTCCCGGCCGAACGCTTCGAGCCCTACACCATCGCGGGCTCCCCTGGCGCGGTGTACGTCTTCCCGAGCCTGACGTGGGGATCGACCGGCTACAGCAACAACAGGACTGAGCGGTGGGACATCTCGGACGACCTCACGCTCAGTATGGGCGGACACACGTTGAAGGCGGGCGGTGCCTTCCTGCGCTTCCGCTCGAATGAGGAGTCGACACACAACATCGGGACCTGGACGTTCGGCACCGATCAGTTCTTCGACGGCAGCGCGGCGTCGATTCGCAACCTGCGAACCCCGATTCAGTTCACCGCGTCGTTCCCGCCGCTGCCGCGGCATCTCCGGGCCGACTGGATTCAGACATACGTGCAGGACGAGTGGCGCGTCCTGCCGAACCTGACGCTCGATGTCGGGCTCCGCTACGAGAACCTGCACCGGGCGTTCAACAATCACATCACCTTCGACGGCCGGCCACGGCTGGCCGAGCTCATCGACCCGGACTCGCGTGCGGACAACGACAACTGGGGGCCGCGGTTCGGATTGGCGTGGGACGTGCGAAGCGACGGGCGCACGGTGGCGCGCCTCGCCACCGGCAAGTACTACGGCAACGTCTTCGCCAACACCCTGCGCAACGAGGTGAACGCGCTGCTCCAAAGCCAGGTCAACATCCGGAATCCGTCGTATCCGGATCCGTATGGCGGACTGTCGCCGCAGACTTCGTCACGGTGTCAGCGACGCCGAACGTCAGCACCACGGACGACGAGATTGAACAGCCAGAGTCGACATCGCTCAACGTGGGGCTGTCGCATGAGCTGCGACCGAATCTGGCGATTCACGTGGACGGTGTGTTCAGCAAGGGAGACGAAGGCGAACCAGATTGCCAACATCAATACCCCCGATCCAATAACCGGGCGGCGCCCGCTGCCGACGTGGGGGAACATCCTCGAATACCGCGCGGCGGGCGAAAGCGACTATCGCGCGCTCTATCTGCGGCTCGACAAGCGCTTTTCGGGCCGGACGCAGTATCTCGTGTCCTACACGCTGGCGAAGGACGAGGACTCAGGGGGCAGGGGGGGCCACCGTCGTCGACTTCTACCATCCGGAGTATGACGACGGCTACGGCAGTCAGGATCGGCGCCACACGCTGGTGGCGAGCGGCGCGGTGATGCTGCCGTTCGACATCACCGTGGGGGCGGTGTGGAACTACCGGTCGTCACGGCCGTTCCCCGCGCGCGCCGGCATCGATCTGAACGCCGACGGCGCGGTGACCGACTACGTGCCGGGGACGACGAAGAACGTCTTCAACCGCGGCAACGATGCCGAGATGCTGGCACTGGTGAACACCTGGCGCGCATCACGGGGGCTGGCGGCGATCGCGAGAAGTCAGCTCATGACCGACGAGTTCCAGCGCTTCGATCTGCGGGTGAGCAAGCAGGTGAGCTTGGGCGGCGCACGCCGCGCCGAACTCATCCTTCAGGTACTCAACCTGTTTGGCACCGACAGCCTCGGCGTAGGGGCTACGCCGTGGCAGATGAATGCGACGTCGAATGCGTTTGGCACGCTGAATACCGTGTATCCACGGCAGCAGGCCGAGCTGGCGATCCGGTTCGTCTGGTAGGATTTCACGTGATTGGAGGGTCGCCAGGGTGCCCAAAATCCCTGGCGCCCCGCACCCGTAGAGCGCAGGCTTAAGCCTGCGCGCTACTGTAAGCGCTTGTAGAGCGGAGGAAGGCATCATGAGCAGCCGTCGGTTTCTGACCGGGGTGATCGTCGGGGTCCTGGCCCTGTGTGCCGTATATGTCCTGAGCATCAGCTGGGGCGCCACAACTGTTGTTGCCCAGCAGCGCGGCGAGATTGCCGGGCTGGCGCGTCTGTCGGGTAATGTGACCGCGCCGCAGGCCTTCAGGGCTGCGCAGGTGTACATCCGCAACACCGACAAGAACGTCACGTATATGGTGTTCACCAACGCTGGCGCATTTCGATCCCTTGCCCTTTTCCCGGGCAATTACGAAGTGCGCGTCAAGGCGAAGGGGCTCGAGTCCGAGGTGCAGAAGGTCGCGCTGCGGGCCGGTGAGAACGCCAAGCTGAGTGTCGCCATGCGGGCGGGCCAGGGTGTCGAGCCTGCTCCGCAGAATGGCGTGACGTTCGCGCGCTATTCGGAAATCTATCCGGCTGGCCCCGGTCTCGAGGTGATCGAGCAGGGCTGCATGCGTTGCCACCACGAGAACTTCATCTCCGCCAGGCCGGCGAGTGAAGACGTGTGGCGCGCGCGCCTCGGCCACATGATGGGCGCCGAACTCCCTGAGCGCGATGCGCGGTCGTACACCGAAGGGGCGCTCTCGGGACGCGTGCAGTGGTTTCCGTTCGCCAGGAAGGAGCGCGAGGAATTCATTGCGTACGTAACGAAGAACTTTGGTCCCGACGCCAAGCCGCGCTTCGTCCGCGCGGAAAAAGACGTTCCGCTCGACGAGGCGGCGCTCAGCAAGGCGATGTTCATCGAGTATTACCTGCCGATCGATCCGCCGGGAACCGGCAGCAGCTCGCCTGAATTCGCCAAGCAGGGACGCGGCATCCGGTGGGGGCAGGACGTCCGGTTCGATGCCGACGGCAACGTGTGGCTGACCGACCGCGGATACCCGCACCGGCTGGTGAAGCTGAATCCGCGCACGGGCGAGCAGAAAGATTACCTCTATCCCGATGGCGCGAAGCTCGGTAACCACGACCTCACCATCGATCGGTTCGGCATCGTGTGGGCGCCCGAGCATTCCGGGGTCCAGCCGACCGGGAAGAAGCGGATCCTCGGCTTCAATCCCAAGACCGAAAAGTGGGATCACCAGATTCCCGGCGATCCCGACAACGTCATCCGCAACGAGATGAAGTGGATGCAGTCGATGGCGCTCGACTCCAAGAGCAACCTGTACGTCGGCTGGATCATGGGCGGCGCGATCAGCAAGTGGGAACGCGCCACAGGCAAGGTCACCGTGTACCCGATTTCGGATCGCGGGGCCGTTCCCTACGGCGTGATTGCCGACCGCAACGACAACATCTGGATCGCGCTGTGGAACTCCGGGAAGATCGCCAAGTTCGACACGATCAACGAGCAGTGGACCGAGTTTGCGCCGCTGACGTTCCCGGGCCACATTCGCCGGCTGAACGTGGACGCGCAGAACAACATCTGGGCGGCCATCTGGAATCAGGGTCGCCGGCCGGGCAAGCTCGCAAAGCTGGACCAGACGACGGGTCGCTTCACCGAGTACTCGGTGCCGCTCTGGACGGCGCAGCCGTACGACGTGAATCCTGACCCGGAAGGCAACATGTGGTTCGCGGATTCTCCGACACCGGATCGCGTGGCGCTCATCAGCAAGTTCAACCCGCGCAACCAGACGTGGGCGTTCTATCCGAAGCCGCAGTTCGACGCCGACACGCCCAAGGTGCAGGTGACGCGTGAAGGCGCCATCTGGTATTCGCCGCGCGGAAGCCGCGAGATGCCGGCGATTGGCGTGCTCTATCCGGATATGGACAAGATCACGACCCTGGGCGCGTTCTATCAGTACGGGCCGCCCGGGAACCCGTGGCCGTCGCCGACCACGCAGACCGCCAGTCGGACGGCCAGTCGGTGATTCGCAATCGTCGAGGCGGGTCCGAAAGGACCCGCCCTACGCGTGATTGGGAGCGTCGCGCCGGCCGGGTTCTTTCGCAAGTAGGCCGGGTCCTTTTGGACCCGGCAAAATCGGGCTGTGTCGTTGTTGTGATGATCCTCGTCGCGGCCGCTGCCGTTGGCGGTACCGCACGCGCAGCGCAGGCCCCTGGCAAACGTTCCGTCATGGACGGCGTGTACACGACCGATCAAGCCGCGCGTGGGCGCGCACAGTACAGAAAGCGCTGCGTGCTGTGTCATCTGGACAACGGACAGGGACATGCGGCCGTACCGGTCATCCCTGGCGAATCGCTCGAGCGAGAGGGCGATGCCGAGGCGCCGGCGGTGGCGGGGGAGCCGTTCCAGAAAAAGTGGAATGGCCGCACGGCGTGGGAGCTTTACGGAACCATGGCGAGCACCATGCCCGTCGGAAGCCCCAAGACGCTCTCTCCTCAGGAGTATGCTGACCTCCTCGCGTTTCTGTTCGAGCTGAACAAGTTTCCCGCTGGCCAGAGCGATCTCACACCGGCACGCGAGCAGCTCGAGTCGATCACCATCGGACGATAGCTCGCATCATGTCGTCCACACTTCGCCGTTCTCGCTGGCTCGTTCCCTCAATTGCGGCTCTGACGGTTATCGCGTCGCTCTGGCTCGACACGGGCACAGGCGCTGCGCAAACCGCCACGCCCGCGCCGTTCAACCCGCCGCGCACGCGAGACGGACAACCTGATCTTCAAGGGATCTGGCAGGTCCTCAACACAGCCGCGTGGGATCTCGAAGATCACAACGCGCGCCTCGGCGTGCCGGCGGGCCGCGGTGTTGTCGAGGGCGGCGCGATCCCCTATCAACCCGCGGCCCTCAAGAAGAGGCAGGAGAATTTCCAGAACCGCGCCACGCTCGATACGGAGAGCAAATGCTTTCTGCCCGGTGTCCCGCGAATCACCTACATGCCGCACCCGTTTCAAATCGTGCAGCAGCGCGACAAGGTCACCTTTCTCTACGAGTATCTGGGCGCGGTTCGCTTTGCCTACATGAACGGCAATCCGCATCCGAAGGGTCCCATCGAATGGTTCATGGGAGACTCGCGGGCGCGCTTCGATGGCAATACGCTGGTCGTCGACGTCATGCATTTCACGGATCAGACGTGGCTCGATCGTGCAGGCAACTTTCACAGCGAGGCCTTGCACGTCGTCGAGCGGTACACGCCGACAGGGCCCAACCACATGCTCTACGAGGCCACGATCGAGGATCCAAAGGTATTCACGAGGCCCTGGAAGATCAGCATGCCTTTGTATCGACATCGGGACGCGAACGCCGAGCTCCTCGAATATGAATGTCTCTCCTACCTGCTCGAGGACGCGTGGGACAAACCGAATGGCATTCCGTTCAACTAACTGGTATTGGAACATGCGAAACATGTTCGCAGCCGTTGCTCTTGTCGTCGCCGCGCTCGCGGTGCAGGTTCTGTCCTTGCGTCCTGCCGCAGCGCAGGCACGATTCGATCTGAATACACCAAGGTTGCCGATGGCCAGGACATGGGCAGCGCACAAGGCAACGTTGCCGCCGTACCGTCCCGCGCGCACTCCTGACGGAGTACCCGACCTCCAGGGCACATGGGGCGGACCGGGCGGAGCGGGAGGCGATGACATCGAAGAGCACGGGTACGTGGATGTCACCACGCCGCCCCAGGAAAGCTTCGTATCCGATCCGCCGGACGGAAAAATCCCGTACAACGCGTGGGCACTGGCGCGGCGCAACGAAAATCGCGCCGGACTCTCTCGTGGATGGCCAGGGGAAAGCGGCCAGCGCCTCTACGCTGACCCCGCGTCGTACTGCTTCACGATGATCGGGCCGAGGGGCGCGGTCGGGGAAATCATCCAGCAGCCAGGTCGCGTGATCATGGTGACCGCCCGGGTGCACCGCGTGATTGCGACCGATGGGCGTCCGCATGTCGGCGGCCAGGCGAAATTCTTCCGCGGCAACTCCCGAGGCCGTTGGGACGGCGACACGCTCGTCGTCGAAGTCACCGGGCTGAACGGCAAACATTGGCTCGACAGCGTCGGCAATATCTACAGCGAAAACACGCGCATGACCGAGCGCTTCAGGATGGCCGACGCGAACACCATCGACTACGAGCTCACGGTGGAAGATCCGACCATCTACACGCGGCCGTGGAAGATGAACTACCCGATGAGACGCGCCGGAACCGGCGGTACGGACAACACAACCGGGAAGTACGCCTGGCGCAACACCGTAACAGTGGATCCCGACCCGTACGCTCGCGAGGTGTGGGAGAACACCTGTAACGAGGGCGTCGGTCACACCATCGCCGAGCTGCACAAGCTCGGTTTCAAGTGGTTCAGGGGCGTCACGCCCCCCAGGTAGCCGGGTCCTTTGGAACCCGTAGGCCGCGTCCTTAGGACCCGGCAACGCGCACGCGCGACATCGGCCGCGTCCTTTTGGACCCGGCAGAGGAGCATCGATATGAGAATCATTGCTGTCACAGCCGCACTCGTCATCACACTTGCCTCGGTTGCCTCGAGCCAGCAGGGTCCGCAGAGCATCAACAACAATCCGAGGGAGGCGTATTTCCTCTCGGCGGCCAGCGTCGCCGCCCACCGAGCCAAGCTTCAGGAAGTGGCCTACGCCAACATCACCGTCGTCGAGCGTCCCGAGGCGACCTCGCCGAGCGGGGTCGCGTATCGAATGGCGGTGGATCGCCGGAGGCCGCCGCAAAGAGCAGCGGCGCACGCGACCGAAGGGGAAGTGTGGGCGATTATCGACGGCAACGGCGAAATCACGACCGGAGGCAAGATCGTCGAGACGAAGAAGGGCGATCAGGTGGAACGGAGAATCGAGGGGGGGACGGTCCACAAGGTTACGAAGGGCGATTTCCTCCTGATCCCGGAAGGCGTGCCGCACCAGGTGACCGGCTTCAGCCCCGAGCTCTACATGGTGACGTTCGAATTCCCGCGGGGTGTGAAGCAGTAATAGACTGACACCCATGGCGAAGCGCGCTGGTCTGCTGGTTTTCGTCGTCGCCCTTGCAAGTGGAACCGGGCTGCTGGCACAGGGGGTCCGGTTTCTCGCGCTCGAGCCCGGGTTCCCGCTGTGGGCCTACGGTTACAAGACGGTGCCGCCGGCGCCGCAGGACTGGTCGAACCGGTGCCCGGGCAGCACGCCGCGCGACTGCGATCGGCCGGGTGGGATGCCGGCCGACACCACGGGTGAGAAGCTGACGATTCCGGGCACCGGCAAGTACTTCAGCGTCGCCGAGATCACCTCGCCGTACAAGCCAGCCGACTGGTATCCCGAAGATCACCCGCCGATGCCGGACATCGTCGCGCACGGGAAGGAATCGCAGCGCTTCCGTGCCTGCGCGATCTGCCACTATCCCAACGGCCAGGGGCTGATGCAGAACGGTCCGGTGGCGGGCCTGCGCGTCGACTACTTTCTGCGCCAGCTGACGGAAATGGCAAACGGCAAGCGGAAGAGCGCAGACATCAACAAGGCGAACGCGTGGGAAATGGCCGCCATGGCCCGTAACCTGACGCCGCAGGAGGCGCAGCAGGCTGCGGAGTACTTCGCCTCGCTCACGTTCAAGCCGTGGATCCGCGTCGTCGAATCCGAGACGGTGCCTCGCTTCACCGCCACGATCAACGGCCTGTTCCTGAAAGCCGAGGGGAACGAGACCGAACCGATCGGCAGGCGCATCGTGGAGATGCCCGAGGACAGCTACCAGGCGAACATGCTGCGCAATCCGCGCGTCGGCATGGCCGCGTACGTGCCGCCCGGCAGCATCAAGGCGGGCCAGAACCTCGTAATGACCGGCGGCAACGGCAAGACGCAGGCGTGCGGCACGTGCCATGGCCCTGACATGCGCGGCACGCCAGTCGCCCCGCCGCTTGCCGGACGACATCCCGGGTACATGGCACGCCAGCTCTACGACTTCCAGGTGGGCGCGCGGAACGGCGACATGGCAAAGGCGATGAAGCCGGCGGTGGAGAAGCTGACCGAGGACGATCTGATCGCCATTTCCGCCTACGTCGCGTCGCTGCGACCCTGACCTGATTCGTGTACGTAATGTCCGGCTTGAGCCGGACTGGCACGATCGTACGTAGTGTCCGGCTTTAGCCGGACCGCGCGAAGTCGTACGTAGTGTCCGGCTTCAGCCGGACGGGACCACGACCGATTCGTCAGCCGCGCGCCTCTCGTCCCGCCGGTGCCGGCTCAGCACGCCGGGAACGCTCCTTTCGCTCGTACTCTGTGGCGTTCGCCGCGAGTATCAGCTGACTCCAGCGTCTTCCATCGTGGCAAGCACGTCTGGGCTGCTTCGAACATCGCTCGATCGAGGGATCACGCGGAACGACGGGCATTTCATTTGCTGGCGGGCTTTTCCTCACGCTACGCGTGGCCGCAAGTTGTTCAACGAAAACACGACTCAATCGAGCGTATCGCCTCGCACTGCACGAGAGCGTCCGCGACATGCAAAGGCGCTCGCGGCATGTCGTGGGATCTGAATATTGGGAGAACGACGCCATGGCTACAGCCAGTGCTACACAAGAACGCAGCAAGCCTGCCGCTGACAAGGATGCGATTCGGCCGTTTCGTGTGAACGTTCCCGAAGCGGAATTAACCGAATTGCGCAGGCGCATCAACGCGACAAAGTGGCCTGAACGGGAAACGGTCACGGACCAGTCGCAAGGCGTGCAGCTCGCGACGATTCAAAAACTCGCGCGCTACTGGGCGACCGACTACGATTGGCGCAAGTGCGAGGCGAGACTGAACGCCCTACCGAATTTCATCACCGAGATTGACGGGCTGGACATTCATTTCATTCACGTTCGTTCGAAACATGAAGATGCATTGCCGCTGATCGTCACGCACGGATGGCCCGGCTCGGTCGTCGAGCAGCTGAAGATTGTCGATCCACTGACCAATCCCACGGCACATGGCGTGAGCGCATCGGACGCGTTCCATCTGGTGATTCCGTCCATTCCGGGCTATGGGTTTTCAGGCAGGCCCACCACCACCGGCTGGGACGTCGCCCGCATCGCACGTGCCTGGGTTGAGCTGATGAAGCGCCTCGGCTACACGCGATTTGTCGCGCAGGGCGGCGACTGGGGCGCGATCGTTGTGGATGTGATGGCTGCACAGGCGCCTCCGGAGTTGCTCGGCATTCACACGAACCTGCCTTTCACGGTGCCACCCGACATCGCCAGAGCGGCCCAGGCCGGCTCACAACCGCCTGCCGATCTCTCAGCCGACGAACGACGCGCGTACGACCAACTGGTCTTTATCAACAAGCACGGCCTGGGCTACGTCATCGAGATGGGGCAACGTCCACAGACGCTTTACGGGATTGCGGATTCACCCGTCGGCCTGGCGGCCTGGTTTCTTGATCACGACGACCGCAGTCTCAAGCTGATCTCACGCGTCTTTGACGGACATCCCGAAGGCCTTACCCGCGACGATGTCCTCGATAACGTCACTCTGACCTGGTTGACGAACACGGCTATCTCTGGGGCTCGTCTCTATTGGGAAAACTTCGGAGACGTGCCCGAAGGCAAGGTCCCGTTCTTCCTCCCGCAGAACGTTTCCATCCCGGTTGCGGTGAGCTCCTTCCCTGACGAGATCTACCAAGCCCCGCGGAGTTGGGCAGAACGGGCGTATCCCAAACTCATCTACTACAAGAAGCACGACAAAGGTGGGCACTTCGCGGCGTGGGAACAGCCACAACTCTTGTCAGAGGACGTGCGCGCGGGCTTCAGGCCACTGCGCAAACCGCGGAGCAGCTGACGCCCGCCAAGAACGATCTTCTGCGTCCGGGCCGACACGGGAAGGCGAGCAGCGCGACAAGCGCCACAACGATGCGCTGACCGATCGTGGCGTATGGATCTGGCATGGTGGGCGGGCCGTAAGGCCCGCCCTACGCGTGATTCAGTTCGAAACCGGGGCGGCCTTGCCCGCCTTGGCTTCCTCGACGTACTTGATCGTCCCCGCCTCCGCCCGGTCGAGCCATTTCTTCCACATGTCCGGAATCACGAAGGGATGCGGCTGCCCGGCCTGCCGCTTGGCCAGTTGCATCGCAGGCTCGAAGACAGTGCCGCCTCGCTCATCCGGATAGGTTGTCAGCCAGCTGTGAACGTGCACCGGCACTTCCACATCCGCAAACTCCTTGCCTTTCAGTCGGCGGATGCTCTCGAGGAACTGGGTGCCGCCCTCGACGCCGTTGCGCTGACCCGGTCCTCCGAAGATTAGCGCCTTGTGCGGCCGGCCGTTGTCGAACACGGTGAACGTGAACGAGGGTGAGCCCGCTGTATGGCCCGGTAGCTTGTACACCTTGATCTCGGTCTTGCCGACGGTGATGACGTCCCCTTCCTTGATCACGAGATCGCGAGCGAACGGGATGCCGGGGTCACGGGCATTCGGGTTGTTGCCGCCGCGACCCGACGCTGCGTTCTTGTAGAACGTCTCGATCAGCTGCCAGTCTTCCTCGAGCGTCGCAATCCGCGCCGCCGGGGCCGCTTGCTTCAGCTTGCCGGTGCCGCCGAAGTGATCGAGATGCCCGTGCGTAAGGAAGATGTATCGGATGTTCTTCGGATCGAAGCCGACCTTGCGGATGCTGTCCAGCACGTGATCGACCAGCGGCTCCTGCGTCGAGTCGAACACGACCAGACCGTCGGTCGTCTGGATCAGCCAGACGGAGACGTTGCCGGGTCCGACGTAATACAGGTTGTCGAACACCTTGATCGGCGCCACCTTCTGGAACTCCCAGTCGCGCGCCTTGCTGCCGCGGTAGCTCTGGCTCAGGGTCTCATTCGCCGGGGCGCCCGCCTGGCCGCCCTGCCGCCCCTGTGCGTTCCCCGGGGTCTGCAGTAGTGCGACCGAGAGCAGCCCGCCGAGCACGACTGTCACGGGACGATGCGTCATCTTCATGTATGTAGCTCCTGTCGACTCAGACACGGCAGGCCGTCGAGGCCGCCTCTCAGTATGGGGCCGAGCGGAAATTGTATCCCGCTCGGTCGTCTCTCAACTCCCAATGCCCAACTACCAACTCCCAAACTCCCACTCCCCGTCCTGCTATTGGGAGTTGGGAAGTGGAGGTTGGGCGTTGTTTAGAACGTGGCCCTAAAGCCGAGCTGGACGACGCGCGGCTGGAACGCGGTTCCACCGGCGCCGCTGTTGCCGCCAGCGCCCTGCTGCGGCTGTCCGAAGTTGCTGTTGCTCTCGTTCAGGTTCCACGTGTTGAAGTTGGCCCGGTTGAAGAGGTTGAACACCTCGACGAGCGGTTCGAACGAGAATCGGCCGTTGAGGGAGAAGCGCCGTGAGAACCGCACGTCCACGCGGTGCAGGTCCTTCCGTTCGAAGTTGTAACGCGGGATGACCGAGCGATCTCTTCGTGTGCGATTCGCGACAACGCCGCCGACGGCAAGTACGTCGACGCCGGACGTCGTCGTCTCCTTTCCGTTGTCGCCGTAGAAATACAGCCCGCTGACCTGCATGCCGTACGGCAGCTCGTATATAGCGTTGAAGGTCGCGCGGTGGACCTGATGTCCCGTCACGTACCATTCCTCGTCGTAGATGGGAACCCCGAAGGCGCGGAAGTTCACCGGCACATCGCAGACCCATCGCGAGCGGTCAGCCGTCCACGTAACCGGGTACGTGCAGTCTCGCGCCTCTGGAATGCCAGGCAGGTCCGGCAGCAGCGGGGGAGTGTCCCTGGCGAAATCGCGTACCCACAGGTAGCTGGCCGACGCCTGCCAGCGGTTGCTCAAACGCTTGGTGAGTCCCACCTGCACCGAGTGGTTCTTGGAATCGTAGCCCAGCGTGTGGTTCCGCATGGCGACGTTGCCCCACTCGGGGAACGGCAGCAGTGCAACGTTGGTGGTCGCATTCGGCAGTCCCGTAGCGGCGTTGAACGACTGGTTGATGTTGACGTTCCCGATGACGTTGTGCGCGCTCGCCCAGTAGACGTAGTCGGCCTCCACGGCCATCGAGTTGCTCAACTGCCGCTGGAAGCCAATCGATCCCTGCCAGGAATGCGGGTACTGCGAATTGGGGCTGGAGAGGTTGTTGCCGACCGTGCGGCGGATGCACCCGGGCCGCGCGCCCCCCTGGTTCACCTTCTGATCCCAGCACGTCCGCAGAACCAGTTGGTCGTAGGTCGGCTGCGGTCCGTTGAAGGGGTTGCTCGCAAAATCCGGACGCCCGTCGTTCAGGATCTCGACGCCGACAATGTTCCGCCACGACACGGTGCCGTGTGCCGACTGATCCGTGACTTCGCCGAAGTACTTCCCGATGCCGCCCCGAAGCACGGTCTGCTCGCCAAGCCGGTAGGCGAAACCGAATCGAGGCTGGATGTTGTTCGTGTCGTTCGACCGTCCGGCATTGACCCACGGCTGGAAGTCGTAATCCTCCCCGAAGCCGTTGAGCGCCAGGTCATAGCGCACACCGAGATTGAGCGTCAGGTTCGACGACACCTGCCAGTCGTCCTGGATCCAGCCGGCCGCCACATGGCGGTCCACCGAAAACGTGAAGTCGCCGATCCCCTGCGTGTAACGCCGGACGATCGGGTTCAGCGCGTTCAGGTTCCAGGTATCGGGACTGTCCCACGTCGGGAAGAGCCGGGGCAGGGCGGCCTGAATCGCGGCCTGATCCGCCGCCGTCCCGCCTTGCGCATCGTAGATGCCGGTGCAGTCGCGGCAGATCATCAGCCACCACGAGTTCTTGATGTACTCGCCGCCAATCTTGAAGTCGTGGCGTCCGAGCTTTGTTCACCGAAACCGTGAAGTCGTTCCGGAACGACCACTTGCCTTCCTGGATCTCCTGCGGAACGCTTCCAGGCGGCCCGAACCTGAAGCCGTTCATTGTGATGATCGGCGAGCCGTTCGTGATGCCGTCGGTCCGGGCGGCGGGGTGGTTCTCCCACGGTACGCGTGAGGACTCGCGGTTTCGAATCCCGACGTATCCGCTCTTGAAGTCGTTCACGGCCCTGCTTCCCAGCACCTGCGTCAGCGCGAGCTGGATCTGATCGCTGTCGCGATACGTCTGGACGAGGAACGAGGGGTGGTTGGTGCCGGTTGCCGAGAACGCCTGGTCGAGACTCTGGTCGTTCTGCCACATCGATCCGCGAACCGTCGCTCTCAGGCTCGGGTTGAACTGATAGTCGAGCCGCAGGCCCGACTTGTGCTCTTTTCGCGGCTCCGTGAATTCCAGGTTGAACGCGGAGTAGGGCGTCGTGAACACCGTAGTCCATGGCTCGCGCTCGTACTCGTAGTTGGCGAAGTAGTGAAACCTGTCCTGCAGAATCGGGCCGCCATGCGTCGTGCTGAGCTGCTGATTCGAGTACGGCAGCACCCGGTTGACGATCTTGTCGGCGGCGTTCAGGCTGTCGTCCCGGAAATACCCGCCAAAGGTTCCCAGGTAGTTGTTGGTGCCGCCCTTGGTCACGGCGTTGATCTGGATCCCCTGCGAACGGCCCTGGGTGGCGTCGAACCGGTTGGCGATGAACTCGAACTCCGCAATCGCATCGCGGCTGAAGCGCGGCTGCACGTTCCCCAGGCCTCCGCCCCAGTACGTCACCTGCTGTCCGTCGACGTTGACCTGATACGTGCCGCTTCCTTCGGCCGCGATTTCGTTGGTGCCGACCCCGTTGACGCGGCTTCCGAGCGCCAGCATCCCGAGGTCCTGCCAGTTCCGGCCGTTGAGCGGCAGCTCCTCCATCTGGGCCTGCGAGATGTTGGTGCCGAGGCTCGAGCTGCTGACGTCGAGCAGCGGCGCCTCGCCTGTCACCGTGACCGATTCCTGGAGTCCTGACGGCGCCATCTGCAGGTTGATCGTCACGACCTGGCCGACAGCGACCGGTAGCCCGGTCCGTACCACATCGGTGAAGCCGGTCAGCGCCGCCGTGACGCGGTAGTTCCCGATGCGCGCCGGCATCCGGAACACGCCGCGTTCGTCGGTGACCGACTCGAAGGTGATGCCCGATGCTTCATTCACCACGGTGACCGTGACGCCAGGCAGCACCCCGCCTGTCGTATCGGTGACCGTCCCCGTAATCGTCGCGTCCTGGGCGGAAACCAGGACCGGTAGCGCTATGAATGCGATCACGAACGCCGCACGTACGAACCGTCTGACCGAACTCGTACACATGTCAGTTGTCCTCCTGAGGACTCTTCGGGCTGATTAATCCATTCCTTCTCGACGCCATGGCTCCGCGCGGCGTCGCCGTGCATAGGTGTGAGGAAGCCGAGCAGGCATCCATTGGATCCATCGCGCAGGCGATGGCAGCGTCCTTCACCATCGTGGCTGCGGTCAGCAGGAAGAATAAGGACGCCCGCATGCTGGCCCTCCCAACGTCGATCGCCGATATTGAGCGGGTGATCGTATCACCGACGTGTGCGGATTTTTTCGCACGCGCCGCGCGCGAACCGGACGCGCCCCGAGGCGCGTCGGAGGCGAATTGTATGCTGAAAGTCCTGTATAATCGCGATCCTGTTTTTTTAAAGAAACGCCAGCATTTACGGAGATTTCGGAGGACAGGACATGCGTAATGTAACGGGGCGGGCAATCGTCTCGCGGCACGCTCGGCGGCGCTCGCTGGCCGCCTTTGCGCTCGGGGCTGCGTTCGCGCTCACCGGCCATGCGCAGCAGGCACGAACGGTGGCAGACGGCGTTTACTCAGCAGAACAGGCGCAGCGCGGAGCGGCGCTGTACAAGGCGCAGTGCGCTGCATGTCACGGCGAGAAGCTCGAGGGTGTCATCGGGCCGATGCTCGCTGGCGAGGGATTTGTCGCCGCGTGGGGCGGACGTTCGTTGGCGGAGCTGGCGGACAAGATTCAGAACACGATGCCGCTGCAAGCTCCGGGTTCCCTCATGCGGCCGCAGACGATTGATCTCGCCGCATACATGCTTCAGGTGGGCAACTTCAAAGCGGGCTCGACGGCGCTTGCCGACGCTGGGTTGAAGACGACCACCTTCCCAGCCTCGCGCCCTGCGGCAACGACTGCAGGTGCAGGAGGAGTGACGCTCACTTCAACGGCGAATCTCGCGCAGTTCATGCGGGGTGTGACCTTTCCGAACGCGAACATCATCTTCAACACGCAAGTCAAGGACCCGGGTGCGACAAAACCGGTAAACCCTGTGCCGTTCGACTACGTCCTGTGGGGAGCCACCGTGTACTACGGCTGGCAGGCGGTGGACCAGGCGGCGCTCGCGCTCATCGAGACGACGCCCATGTTCATGGTGCCGGGCCGGCGCTGCGAGAACGGGAGGCCGGTGCCCATTCAGAACGCGGATTACCAGAAATTCACCCAGGAGCTCGTCGCTCTGTCACGCGAGCTTTACAAGACGTCCCAGAGCCGCAATCAGGATGCGCTGAGCGGAATGTCCGAGAAGTTGAACGACGCGTGCGCGAACTGCCACAAGGTGTACCGCGACGTGGGTACTGCTGAGGGCGGTGGACTGGGAACGGACCGGTGTAAGCCGTAATCAACAACGAATTGACGAATTTGCGAGTTTACGGATTGACGTATTCAAGTTGCACGATCAATTCGTAAATCCGTAAATTCGGTCAATCCGTCAATTCCTGTTCTTATTTCAACGTCGCCGCGACACTCTTGAGCGCCTGCGCGGCGCACTTGTCGTCGGCTTCCTGCGTCGGCGCTCCGCTCAATCCAAGCCCGCCGATACGGTCGTTGCCGGCCATCACAGGCAAGCCGCCACCGAGCGGAATAATGTCCACCAGTTCACGCTGTCCTGCGAGGTCGGTTCCGTTGGTGCGATTCCGGAATTCCATCGTCGAGACGCCATAGGTCCGGGCGGTATACGCCTTTCGCCGCGCGAGCTCGGCATTGTGGGGATTCGCCTGGTCTCCGCGCATGAGGAGCGTGAGATCGCCCGCGCGGTCGACGACGGCGACCGATACGTCATACCCATCCTGCTTGGCGCACGCAATGGAGGCGTCGGCCAACGCGCGCGCGATCTGCAGGGACATGTCGCGCCGGGTCAGGGCCTGTGCGTCCAGCGCGACTGCCGCACCGACGAAATAGATCAGCATCAGGATCGATGTGTAACGCACGATGTCCTCCTCATCTCAACGTGATGACAAATGCATCGAAAACTTCCAGGATTGATGTGCCGGGCCGGCGCGCTCATTGTATGCCGTGAAGGTCCGGCTGAAGCCGGGACACTACGTACAACGTCGTGGTGCGCAGGCTTCAGCCTGCGCAGCCCGCGCACTAGAACCCCAAGAACCGAAGCCACGGGATGATGACAACCAGGTAAACCACGAAATACACCACGCCCAGGATCAGTCCCAATATCCAGAAGTCGCGCCTCGGGATGAACCCGCTGCCGTAGTAGATGGCCTGGTGCCCGCCTCCGTACGGCGTCAGGATGCCCATCAGTCCGAGCGAGTAGGCGAGGAGCAGCGCCCATTGCATCGGCGACACGGCGGGAATGGTCAGCGCGATGCCGAGAAACACCGGAAACAGCGTTGCCGCGTGCGCGGTGATGCTCGCGAAAAAGTAGTGCAGCACGTAGAAGACCGCGACCACCGCGACGATGCTGGCGGTGGTGCCGAGCTGGCTGAGCGAGGGGGCAATCGAGTCGGCGAGCCAGGGGACGAACTTCGTCTCTGACAGGCCGCCGGCCAGCGTCACGAGCGTGGCAAACCAGATCAGCACGTTCCACGCCTGCGAGTAGCCGATCACGTCGTTCCACGAGACAACGCGGAGCATCACCATCAGTACCGTGACGAGAATGGCCGCCATGGCCGGCTCGATGTGTTCGGCGGCGCCGATCCACAGCATGAGGGCGAGGGTGACGAGAACGAGCAGGAGGATCTCCCTGCGGCTGATCGGTCCCATCGCGCTCAGCTCCGCGGCCGCCCACCGCGGCGCCTCTGGCGCTTCCCTGATTTCCGGAGGATAGATGCGATAGAGGAGCGCGGGAACGATCGCGAGCAGGACGAACCCCACCGGCGCGAATCCGCGGAACCAGTCCCACCAGGAGATCTGCAGTCCCGTGCCCTCGGCGATGAAGCCAATCGCCAGCGCGTTCGGCGCAAGCGCCGTGATGAACATGCTGCCGGTGATCAGCGTCGTCGAGGTGGCCGTGTAAAGGAGATACGACCCGATCTTTCGTGCGCTGGGGTCGTATGCGCGTGAGCCGTACAGCTCCGGGATGCTGCGGATGACCGGGTAGATGGTGCCGCCGGAGCGCGCCGTGATCGACGGGGTGAACGGCGCGAGCAGCAAGTCGGCGAGCGTGATGGCGTAGGCGAGCCCCAGCGTCTTCGATCCCAGCACGCGAATGAGCTGCAGCGCGATTCGCTTGCCGAGGCCGGTCTGCGCGTAGCCGAGCGCGAACATGTAAGCAGCGAAGATCAGCCAGACCGTGGTGTTGCCGAATCCGCTGAGCGCCCAGCCTGCCGATGCGGCGGGTGTGGCACCGACGAGGCCGAGCGCCGCAGCCAGGACGACACCGGTGAGCCCCACCGCTGCGGGTGGAATCGGTTCCGTGATGATGCCGATGATCACGGCGGAAAAGAGCGCGAAATACCGCCACGCCTCGGGAGAGAGGTTCGCAGGAACAGGCAGGAGAGCGATGACAACGCCGACGACTAAGGGAATTCCCGTACTCACGAAGAGGCTGCGCTGTGGTGCACGCGGCAACACGCTGTCGATCGTCTGTGGTGTCTGTCCGATCACTGCGCCTCCCTGGTGAGCGTTGCATTGTAAACTGGACCGCGACTTCACCAATGGCAGACATTTCAATCCCGTGCGTGTTGTATCGAGGCGGCACGAGCCGCGGCTTGCTGTTTCTCGAATCGGCTCTGCCGTATCCGCGCGAGGCGATTGCGCAAGTGTTGCTGCGCGCGTTTGGCTCGCCGGACGGCCGGCAGATCGACGGAATTGGCGGCGGCACCTCTCTCACCAGCAAGGCCATGATCGTAGGTGGCGACGCGGCACCGGATATCGACGTCCACATGCTGTTTGCGCAGGTCGGCGTCTCCGCGCCGACGGTGGACTGGGGCGGCAACTGCGGCAACATGACGTCCGCCGTCGGGCCCTTTGCGATCGAGTCGGGCCTGGTGCGCCCGGTGGAGCCGATTACGACCGTTCGCATTCGAAGCGTGAACACGGGCGTGCTGGTGCATTCGCACGTGCCCGTGCGCAACGGTCGCGTCTGCACTGACGGCGACTATGAAATCGCCGGTGTAAATGGTCGCGCCGCGCGAATCGACCTGGAGTGGCTCGAGCCGGGCGGGTCGACGACGGGCCGCACTCTTCCTACCGGACATGCGCGGGATCGGTTTCTGCTGGCAAACGGGCGCACGATCGAGGTTTCGATCGTGGACGCGGCCAATCCCGTGGTGTTCTGTGCCGCGTCAGCGCTTGGACTGACCGGCACGGAGCTTCCGGCCGCCCTCGACGCGCACTCCGCGGCCACGGGGGTACTGGAGGAAATCCGATCGATTGCCGCCGAGGTCCTCGGCATCGTACCGGATCGCACGGTGGCGACGAGCGTCAGCCCGGGCCTGCCGAAGGTGGCCTTCGTGTCGCCGCCGGTGGCGTATACCACCTCGTCGGGCGATGTGCTGACGGCCGGCACACACGATGTGCACGCGCGGCTGATGTCGATGCAGACGGCGCACCGCGCGTATGCGGGAGGCGCGTCGATCTGTACGGCGGTGGCCGCGTGCATTCCCGGCACGCTCGTGCACGAATGTGCCTCGGGCGGCAAGTTCGAATCCGTCGTGCTTCCGCATCGGCCATCCTGCCGGCATCCTGGAGGTCCGTGTGAGCGTGCGCAACGTGGACGGCCAGCCGCACGTGATGAGCGCCACTGTTGCGCGCACCGCGCGCCGGATCATGAGCGGAGAGGTGTGGGTACCGGAGAGTCTCGTGCCGCAACCCCTGCCGCACGGGTCCGTCGCCCGCCCGGCGGTCTCCGGGCTTTAGTTTTTCGTAGCGCGCAGGCTTTAGCCTGCGCGGTCCCTGTCGCGCTTCGGATTGCCTTTGCCACTGTCTCATCCGCTCCACCGGGATGCGCAATCGGTTGACGTGGTGTTTACGGAGATTGCGTTGAATATATGAGTCATCAGTTGGAGTGAACACAATGGCCAAGACGACATCCAGGAAGTCCGCAAGGGTCGCGGTCGCAAAGAAGGCTGGAGCCAGGCGTGTAGCTGCAAAAGGGGCCAAGCGCCCGTCCCCCGACAAAGAGAAAGGCGCCGCGAAAGGCGCCGCGAAAGGCGGGGAAGCCGCTTCCAAACTGATTGACAGAAGGATTAGAGAGCTGGGTGATTGGCGAGGAACGACGCTCGATAAAGTGCGCCGCCTCATCAAGCAGGCGGACCCGGAGATAGTCGAGGAGTGGAAATGGATGGGGACTCCTGTCTGGTCCCATCACGGCAATATCTGTACTGGTGAGACCTACAAGAACGTGGTCAAACTGACCTTCGCCAAGGGAGCGTCTTTGCAGGATCCTTCAGGACTGTTCAACTCCAGTCTTGAGGGGAATGTCAGACGCGCCATCGACATCCACGAAACCGACACGATCGACGAGGGTGCATTGACGGACCTGATCCGAGCAGCTATTGCGCTGAACCTCAAGAGCCGCCCGCGGCGGCTTCGGTGACAGACTCCAAGCCGTAACGAACCCGCTTCAGATACAGACCCTTCCGGGACAATCCGAGCATCGCGGCTGTCTCCTCGAGTCGGCCGCCCGTTATGCGCATCGCGTGCTGAATCATCGCGCACTCGAGGTGTTGAACGGCTGCGGGAAGCGGCTGGTCCATCCGGACAACGACCTCGCTGGCATCGAGGGACCGCTGCGATGCGGGAACAGTGCGGCGCGAGGCGGCGATTTCGCCGGAAAGGTGCTCCGGCATCAGCACGGCGTCGGTCTCGGCAAGTGCCGCCATGCGGCGCATCTCATTGGCCAGTTGTCTGACATTGCCGGGCCACCGATACAGCACCAGGTACTCCATCGTCTCTTCAGCCAGCCGCAGGGTGCCCTTGCCGTATTCCTGGGCATGCTTGTGAAGGTAGTGGTGCGCCAGCGGTGGAATTTCGACGCGACGCTCACGGAGTGGCGGCAGGCGTAGCCGCACAATGTCCAGGCGGTAGAAGAGGTCTTCCCGGAACCGCCCCTGTGTGACGAGCATGTCGAGGTCCGTGTTCGTGGCGGCGATGATCCGGACGTCCGCGCGCACCGCCTGTACCTCGCCTATCGGGTGCACCTCGTTCGACTCGAGAAATCGGAGCAGTTTCGGCTGGACTTCGAGCGTGGTCTCACCGATCTCGTCCAGGAACAACGTGCCGCCTGCGGCCGATCGGATGACTCCGGGGAAGTGCTCGCTCGCGCCTGTAAAAGACCCCTTGCGGTGGCCGAACAGCTGCGAATCCAGCATCTCTTTCGGAACGCTGCTGCAGTTGAACGGACGAAATGTTGCCGACGCGCGATTCGAATAGGCATGAATGGTGCGGGCGACGACTTCTTTGCCCGTACCGGTTTCACCGGTAATGAGAACCGGCGCGGTTGTAGGCGCGACGCGGCGGGCAGTCGCCAGAATGGTCTGCATCTCCTCGGCGAGAAACAACGCACCTGCCTGCTCCTCGATCGGCGGCGCCGGCCACAATGCTGCGCGGCTGCGTTCCTCTTCACGCGCACGCTCGAGCGCTATAGCGGCCCGGCCAATTCGAAGCACATCGGCGAGCAGGACGGCCTTGACGGGGTCGTCCGGCACTTTGCACACCAGCGTCAGATTCCTTTTTCCGCGATCCGTGCCCAGAGGCAGAGTAACGGTGTCATTCTCAGCCTTGGGCGATTCGGCATCAGGTCGCGTTTCGATCACCTTGGAGGCGGGGCTGCACGCCAGGCCGTCGATAGCCGAGAGCATCTCTTCACCCAACAGGCGTGGCCGGTAGGCGAGGTCGACGAATGCAGCTAATGAATCGGTGACGCACTCGACGGTGTAGGCGTTCGTTTGATGCGTATCTCTTGTCTGACGTGTGCTGAAGTGGAAAATCATCGATCTCAAAACGGACCGACACCATCCCTGCTCGGCCCACAGGCGCAAGTGCGCGATCGTGAAGATGCTGTTTGAGCGATATTTCGAGGTCGCTCAATACGTGCGAAGCCCCGTAGTAGTAAGAAGCTTGCAATTCACGTATGGTCGTAATCTCTTGACCCTCGGCCTCCAACAAACGACGTGATGCCGCTTTGTAATCTCGGGCCTTCGCCAGGACTTGGGCCATTTGCAGCTGCGCCGCGGCGTCGAGTGGAACATCGTGAAATTGTCGGGCCATTTCATTGTGCGGTCTGTAAGCATTTTAGTGCTTCGTCGCTGCAGCCTTTCTTAGCTAATAACTGTGCGCGCACGAGGGCCGCTCGACGCACCTGAAACATAGAGGCAGCTTCCAGGATAATTAGAGACGTGCTTATTGATCTCCCCTACTGCGTTCTCGCATTGATCGAGTTCCCCCAGTGCCAAATGTACCCTTGCAAGACTATCTAACGCGCTCAGCTTCGTACGGAAATCGACGCACGTGGGTGATTTGTTAAGGTGAGAAGTGTGCGTTTGGATTCATCGAACTCACCGACTAGGAACTGGAGATGGCCGAGCGTGAGCATCGGCGCCAGCAGAATTCTGCTGGTATCCGATGCGCCTGGCGATTTCCTTCGCATTACGCACGTGATCGTATGCAAGTTCAAACTCACACTTATGGCCTGCAACCGCTCCGCGATCCATCTGCACCAAGCCGGCCAACCAGGCGTTTGGCGCCAAGTGTAATAAGGATTCGGCGATGTCCAGATGTCTTCGTGCTTCATCAAGACGGCCAGTTTGTCCTTCGAGTACGGCAACACAGCTGTGTAGATATGCTGAGGCACGCGATATGCCGGCACGCGCTACGGCCTTCCTCACTTCTGGTAGTGCGGCCATAATCGCGTCCATCGGTCCGCATTGGATGCTGAGCCTGAATAAGTGCAGGAGAGCCCAGGCAATCCGTTCGGCGTCAGCTGATTCGTGAGCAAGACGTACGTGCCGTCCGAGCATGCTGTACGGCTGAGGAGATGTGTCCGGTTCGCCAACTGACGAGGCCAAGTGTCCATTCGGCCTGCGAACGGATCACTGGCGCCGCGGGAGAACCACAATCCAGTTCAGCGAGCCGCTGCGCTTCGTCGAATTCGCCCACCAGCGCCAGTGCATTGGCAACGATGACGCGATGACGTGGCTCGAGGGCGATTCGAGCCTGTTCGTTTCCGCCTGACAGCTCGATAAGCCGCAAGAATTCGCCTTCGCCAAAGAGTCTCGCGGCTGTTTCATAGGTGAAGCTCATCGCGGACCTCTTCGAATTGTTCGAGATCGACGTCAGATTTTTTGCGCCCGGAACGATACGACGTTGGAGGAAGGGCTCAACGCGGGGAGTGACACCCTGCTGACGAGCGTGGATGCAACTTTTTCGAACGCATAACGGTGGCTTTCACTGAAAGCATCCTGCTGACTCGAGTAGGCAGAAAGTACACCGACGAGCGTTTCACCGTCAGCAAGCGGGGTAGCAATTGTGCTCCGCAGGCGCGGCACAAAGAAGCCCGCTATCTCCACAAGATCGAGTGAGGCATTTGAATTGACCGATGTGCGGCGATTCGCTGCCGTCCATCCGGTCACTCGCTCACCCAGCCGAATTGTCAGCGCGCCAAGCAAGCGTTGTTCGTCTCCACTGGTGCTGACACAGGTCAGTACGTCAGCTGGTACTGTCGTACATGAACAAGGCGTATACGGTGGCCGGGGTGAGCTGCCGCAAGTACTGACCCGCTATCTGGACTGACATATTCACGGAGCCTGCCTTGGCGATCTCCGTTGAGCATGTGTCAAGCAGGAAGGCTTCGGATGCGTTCGCTCGAATCTGCCTGAGTGGCCGCGGTGTTTCGTCGTCCGACAGCGCAGTCGATTCCATGAAGCTGCGCGCTTCCTGGCCGGCGCGAATCGCAAGCGGTCCAATGTCCTCGGTACGCGCGGATGAACGTATCTACTACTAACGGGTCGTACAGCTTGCCTCTTGCTTCACGGATGATTGTGAATGCTTCCTCAGTGCTCAATCGCGGCCGATACGGACGATCGGATGTGAGCGCATCGAAACAGTCAACGACGGACAAAATGCGAGCGCCCAGTGGGATATCCGTTCCGGAAATACCGGCAGGGTAGCCGCCACCGTCCCAGTGCTCGTGGTGATGGCGCACGATCGGGACGACGGGATACGGAAATTTCACTGATGACAGCAGGTCCGCGCCGATGTCGGCGTGTCGCTTCATCTTCTCGAATTCCGCCGTTGTCAGTTTTCCTGGCTTGTTGAGAATGTGCTCGGGAATAGCAAGTTTTCCCATGTCGTGGAGCAGCGCCGCCGTCGCAATTGCCTTGAGGTGCCGATCCTCGCTAACGCCCAATCGTTTGGCGAGCTCGAGTGCGAACACCTCGACGCGTCGGATGTGGCCATGGGTGATCTGATCCTTCGCGTCCACCGCCATCGCGAGTGCCTCGATGGTGGAGAGATAAAGCTCATTCACTTGTGCGACGTGTCGATCCGCGTCCTCGACTCGAGCCCATGTCAGTCGAAACGTAAGGTAGAGAATAACAACCAGCGGACCTATTATTCCGATCGCGGCGACATTTACGTTTCGTGTGTAGCCAACAAGGACCAATGCGACGGATGCGCCTCCCAAATAGTTGAGCCCGAACCACAAGAAATTTCGACGCCATATATCGCTAGCCGATGCCGCTTGCTCATGGGCAACGGCAACGGCGACGAGCCAGTGTTGAGCGCGAAATAGCAAATCGCAAGCGAGAAGAACAGGAAGACCGAGTTGATCGATCGGTGCTGCGGCGGCAGGTCGAACGGGAACCATCCATCCCAAGACCTGTGCCGCTGAGGCGATGGCCACGGCACCTGCGGCCATATTGAAGAGCACGCGCAGGCCTGAACGATTAGGTCTGACGTAACCACAACGCGAGAACCAGCGAGTCGAGCACCACTATCACAGTAGCGACATGTGCTCCGAACAAGAGGACAGCCGCGAATACGAATGCTTCTGAAACGGAGAGACGCGCGCTAACTGAAGGAAGTTTGATGCTAAACGTGCCTGTTAGAACGGTTAGCGCCGCCAGCGTAAGCCAGTCCCAACCGACCGGCTGACTGATCAGTGACGCAAGTCGAATAGGCAATAGTGAGGATGCCAGCAGTAATGACCGTGCTGATGTACAGCTCGACCAGAGCGTGGTAGTTCGGCAGATTGCCTTGTCATTTAAGACGGGCCGAGCGACCACTGTATCGGTCTATTCGCCCCAGATGATTAGCTGTCGCATTTTCGACTCCTATCGATGTTGTTAAGTTATTCGCAGAATTGCTCAATCCGACCAGGTAACGCCGTCTGACCAGGTGACGCCGTCCGACCAGTGACGCCGTCCGACCAGGTGACGCCGTCCGACCACGTGACGCCGTCCGACCAGTGACGCCGTCCGACCAGGTGACGCCGTCCGACCACGTGACGCCGTCCGACCAGCTGACGCCGTCCGACCAGTTGATGCCGTCCGACCAGTTGACGCCCTCCGACCAGTTGATGCCTTCCGACCAAGTGATGCCCTCCGACCAGTTGACGCCGTCCGACCAGGTGACGCCGTCCGACCAAGTGACGCCGTCCGACCAGTGACCCCGTCCGACCAGGTGACGCCGTCCGACCAGTTCACGCCATCGGACCATGTGACACACGTTAATCGCGTGCAGAAGCTGCTGGCGGCCAGCCTGCGCGAGGTCGCCGGCGATCAACACATCCGATTCCTGTCCGGCAACGACTGCGAGGCTGCCACGCACGTTCAAGCTGCCTGTGCCCGCCTGGAGCGGCGTGGTATTCGCGACCTCGCTGGCCGTTTGCTGGAGCAGATGCCGAACGGCTTCTGGGTGAAGCCCCTTCATCGCTTCGAGCACGAGCGCGGCGGCGCCCGACACGGCGGCTGCGCTCATACTCGAGCCCGATAGCTGGAGCCGCTTGCCCTGGGTCGTGTCGATCACCAGCTCTGGGTGCTCGCGCGCCAGCGTTGATTTCGGCGCCAGCAGCCCCACGATCTTGTTGCCCGGCGCCACCAGATCCGGCTTGATCAGGCCGTCGAACCACGTCGGCCCCCGCGAGCTGTATGTCGTGATCACATCGTCAGACCGCTGCGCGGTGCCCTTCGTGTTGAGCGCGCCCACAGTAATCGCGAACGGCGAGACGCCGGGCATCGTGATGCGGCCGAACAGCTCGTTGCCGTTGGCATCCCTCCCGTGGTTGCCCGCGGAGACGACGACCGTAATCTTGGCGTCATACGCGCGCTCAACGGCCTGGCACACCGGATCGTCGGCGCAGCGCTGGAGCACCGGCCCGCCCAGCGACAGGTTGATGACCTTGATCTTGTAGCGGTCGCGATTCTCAGTCGCCCAGTCAATCGCGTCGGCCACGTCGCTGGCATAGCCGCTGCCGTCGGCGCCGAGCACCTTCAGGTTGATGATGTGGGCTCCGGGCGCCACGCCGCTGGTGGTGTCCTTCGCGTTAACCCCGGCGGCCGCGATGATCCCGGCCACGTGCGTGCCGTGACCGTTATCGTCGCCAGCGCGCCCTCGCGCCGCCGTCCCGGCGTTGCCACAGCCGGCGCGGCCCACCGCCTGGCCGGACGCGCCGGACGAGCCGGTGAAGTCCACGCTGACGACGATTCGATTCTTGAGTTCCCGGACATCGGCGACGCCCGTGTCGATCACGGCCACCCCGATGCCGCTGCCGGTGAGGCCTGGAGCGCCCGCTGCCCAGCCGGCCGACCACACCTGGTCGGCGCCAATCGCGGTTGTCGTCACCCCCATGTGCGGCTTCAGCCGATAGTTGCTGGTGAGGGAGTCGAGCCCCGCGTCAGCCGCCACGGCGGCCAATGCGCCGGCGGGTATTTCGAGAACGGCCGCTCCCTTGAGCCGCTTGCGGATGGTGAGTCCGTGCCGCGCCACCAGGCCGTCCACCTGCGCGCGCGTGCCAGGGACGATGACGCAGGTGGCCGTGTCGGTGACGGACTCGAGCTGCTGGACAAGATCGCGGGAGAGACGCGCCCGGCGCCCTTGTGCCGAGGCGTCGATCGGCCCCAACAGCACCGCCGCAAGACAGATCAGAGGAACAACGAAGGAGGATTGTCTGGTCGACTGGTCGATGCGGCGGTGCTCTGTGGGGCCAATGAAACCTCCCGGACAGGAAAAGGCCTGTCAGCCTCGTGCGGCTCGAACCGTAAACGTCGTGGCCAGTGCGGACGTCGGAAACGGCTGCGGCCGGAATCCCATCGTGAACAGCGACTCAACGAGCACGCGCTGAGAGCCTCCGATGGTGCGGATGGTCTGGAGACGGCCGTCGCGGATGCGGTAATAAACGGTCCGACGCGATACGTTCAGCAGCTGCGCGGCCTGATCGATTGATACGCTTCGTCCGAGACGCTGGGGAGCGTGTAGTTCGAGGTCTTCGGTTGCCACTTAATGAGCCTCCGGGCCATTGCTATGGCAGAGGCAGTGCCAGCAGCCGGGCCAAAACCATGCGCGCGCGTAATTCGATGATGGAGAACGACTTAGGATCTGCAGCGCACCTGGCTTTGCGCGTCGAGGCTGCCTGCTGGAGGCCAGACGCTTGGCCGTTTCAATCGACGAGGCGCGGGGCGCGCGGCAGTATTGGGCATTGCACGGTTTTGTGCTGAAATCTGCACGGATTCAGACGTGGCCAATAAATTGACCGGAGCATCAAGAATCTGCAGGTAAAAACTTCTCTCGTTCGGGCCATTCTGGGTGCTGCGGTGCTTGCCCTCGCGGTCGGGTTCCTGTTGCGAAGCGAATCGAGCGATTCGCCCGCTGTTGAAAGGGACACGGCGCCAAGCCGTGGCGGCCAGATCGTGGCCTCCATCCGGGCCGAGCCGCGGTCGTTCAACCGGCTCGTTGCCCGGGACCAGGCCACCGAGCTCCTCACCCAGCTCACGCAAGGACGCCTGGTGCGGGTGAACCGCGCCACGTTCGAGGTGGAGCCGTGGCTGGCAGAGAAGTGGGAGTCGAGCGACGACGGCCTTGTGCACACGCTCCACCTGCGGCCGGGTGTGACCTGGTCCGACGGTACGCCATTCACGTCGGCCGACGTTCTGTTCTCGCTGCGGGCCGTCTTCGACCCGAAGTCGGAGAGCGTGCTGGCCGGCATCCTGGTGGCCGGCGGGCAGCCGCTCCGCGCCACCGCGCCCGACGCGCAAACCGTCATCGTGACGTTTGCCGGCGCGTCGGGTCCAGGACTGCGGCTCCTCGACCAGCTCCCGATTCTGCCGAAGCACAAGCTGGAGGGTGAGCTCGCCTCCGGCAAATTCGCCGCCGCATGGGCCAGCACCACACCTCCCGTCGACATCGTCGGCACCGGCCCGTTCGTTGTCCGCGAATACCAGCCCGGACAGCGGGTCGTGCTGGACCGCAATCCCCGCTACTGGCGACGTGCGGCCGACGACGGCGAGCTTCCGTACGTTGACCGCATCGTTCTGGAAATCGTGCCGGAACAGAATGCGGAGCTGCTGCGGCTGCAGTCGGGGTCGACAGACCTCACGTCAACCGAGTTGCGGCCGGAGGATTACGTGCCGGTGCGCCGGGCAATGGAGCAGGGGCAGTTGCGCCTCGTCCAGCTCGGCGTCGGTCCCGACGCCGATGCGTTCTGGTTCTGCCTGAAGCCCGAGGTCAAGGGAAAGGATCCCCGTTTCGCTTTCGTGCAGCGCCCGGAATTCCGGCGGGCCATTTCGCACGCGGTCGATCGGGAAGCGTTTGCGCAAACGGTGTTTCTCGGCGCGGCCGTGCCGGTGTGGGGTCCGATCACGCCCGGGAACACACAGTGGTTCTCCCCGAATGTGCTTCGCTACCCCCACGACGACAATCGCGCGCGCGAACTGCTGAAGGGGATTGGGCTGGAGGATCGCAACGGGAACGGCGTGGTCGAGGACGCGCGGGGCACCGAAGCGCGCTTCACCGGCATCACGCAGCGCGGCATCGGCTGGTACGAAAAGGGCACAACGGTGCTGCGCGACGAGCTGGCGGGCATTGGCATCGCCATCGATTTCGAGCCGCTCGAGGTTGGCGCCCTCATCCAGCGGCTGCTGGCGTGCGACTACGACGCTATTTATTACAGGCCGCTCGCCACGGACCTCGACCCGGCCGGCAACCTCGATTTCTGGCTGAGTTCCGGCTCAGGGCATTTCTGGAACATGTCGCAGCGCAGTCCCGCCACCGAGTGGGAACGGCGCATCGACACGCTCATGATCGAACAGGCCGCGAGCACCGACCCCAACCGGCGTCGGGAGCAGTTCATGCTCGTGCAGCGGACGTTCGCGGAAAACCTGCCCGTGCTCTACTTCGTTGCGCCGCGCATGTACTACGCGCACAGTACGCGACTGCGTGGGGTCGTGCCTTCGGTCCTGCGACCTCCTGTCCTGTGGAATGCCGACAGCCTGAGCGTTGCGCCCGTTGATTAGATTCCTTGCACAGCGGCTGGCATTCGCTCTGCTGCTCGTGCTCGTCGTTTCATCGACGGCGCTCTTTCTCGCGCGGCTGGCGCCTGGCGACGTCACGGCGCAGCTTGGGCCGTTTGCGAGCGCCACCGAAATTGCCAGTACACGTGCGCGATTCGATCTGGATCGCAGTCCGGGCGCTCAATGGGTCACGTGGCTTGCGCGCACGGTGCGCTTCGACTTCGGTGATTCGTTCCTCTACAACCGGCCGGTACGTGGCCTGGTCCTGAGCGCTGCCGTGAACACTGCTGTGCTGGCCGTTGCGGCCCTCGCGCTCGCAACGTTCGTCGGCATCCCGCTCGGCGTGCTCTCAGGCAGCCGGAGTGGCGCTGGCGCGGCCGTCATACGTGCGCTGTCGCTCGTGTGCCTTTCTGTCCCGCCGCTGCTCACCTCGCTGCTGCTCCTTTTCATCGCGGCCAGTACACGCTGGTTTCCGGCAGGGGGAATGACATCCGCTGATGCCACAACGCTCGGTGGCTTCGCCTGGATGACCGACGTGGCGACGCATCTGCCGCTGCCGGTGCTGGCGCTCGCGCTGCCGATAGCCGCCACGTTCGAGCGGCTCCAGTCTCAATCGATGACCGAGGCTTTGCACCAGCCGTTCACCTATGCCGCTATCGCGCGCGGCCTTTCTGCGCGCGACGTGGTTCTGCGTCACGCCTGGCGCGTCTCACTGCGCCCGATCTGCGGCGTGTACGGCCTCGCGATTGGTGCGCTGCTCTCGGGTTCGTTTGTCGTGGAGTTCGTGACCGCGTGGCCGGGGCTTGGCCGACTCATGTATGAGGCGCTACGCGCGCGCGACATCTATCTCGTGGCTGGATGCGCGGCGATGGGCGGCCTTTTTCTGGCCGTTGGCAGCGTGATCGGCGACTTGCTCCTCGCCGCGGCGGATCCACGTGTGCGCGAACGGCAGGTGCCATGAAGCGGGCCGGCCTGTGGCTCCTCGCGGCTGCGGTTCTCGTCACCATTGCCGCGCCGTGGCTCGCGCCGAATGCGCCCGACCGCCGGCATCCCGGTTCGCTGTACGCGCCGCCCACCGCCATTCACGTGTTTAACGGGGCGCCGCGGGCGCCGTTCATCTACCCACAGCGCCTCGTCAATCCTCTGGAGCGGCGATTTGAAGAGGACACCTCTCAGCCCGTATCGCTGCGATGGTTCACCGACGGCCGCCTGGTTACCGTGCACGAAGTGGATGGCGGTCCACTGCTCCTGCTCGGCGCCGACAGCCTCGGCCGCGACACGTTTGCGCGCCTCCTTTACAGTGCTCGCACCTCGCTCGGACTGGCGTTGATCGGCACGCTCGGCGCGCTGCTCGTAGGGGCATTTGTCGGTGGCCTCGCTGGCTACGCTGGCGGCGCGATCGATCACGCGCTCTCCAGGTTTACCGACTTCGTCCTGGTGCTGCCGGCAATCTATGTGGCGCTCGCCCTGCGCGCCGCCATGCCGCTGGTTCTGTCGCCCGCGACGGTGTTCGTGCTGCTGGCGTCGATATTCGCGCTTCTCGGCTGGCCGATCGTGGCACGCGGCGTGCGCGCCATCGTGGCATCTGAGCGCGAGCGCGAGTATGTGACGGCAGGGCGTGCGCTTGGCGCCACGCCATGGCGCCTGCTTACGCGACATCTTCTACCGGCGACCGGCGGCTACCTGGCAGCGCAGGCCACGCTGCTGCTGCCGGCCTTCATCATGGCCGAGGCGACGCTGTCGTACGTCGGCCTTGGCTTTCCCGACACGGTGCCCACGTGGGGCACCATGTTGCAGGAGGCCGCAAACATCTCGCTCGTCGTCGATGCGCCGTGGATGCTCGCACCGGCGGCAGCAATTTTTCTGGTCGTCCTCGGCGTCAACCTCGTGGTGCAGGGAGCGGGGCGCACACCTGTACAATTGGAGCCATGAAACGGTTCACCGGTATCTTCACCCCGATCGTCACGCCCTTCCTCAGCGACGACACGCTCGACGAGCAGGGACTCCGCTCCAACGTTGTGCGATGGATGGCCACGCCGCTCACGGGCCTCGTCGTGCTCGGATCGAACGGTGAGGCGCCCCAGCTCGATGAGGACGAAACAGATCGGGTTATCGACATCGTGCGCGCCGAAATGCCCAGGAACCGGCCGATGGTCGTCGGAACGGGTCGCGAGTCCACACGGGCCACGATTGCCGCGACCCGGCGCGCTGCCTCGGCTGGTGCAGACGCCGCGCTCGTGCGGACGCCCGCATTTTTCAAGGCGCAGATGACCACGGATGTGTTCGTGCGGCATTACGTTGAAGTGGCCGACGCATCGCCCATCCCGGTGTTGCTCTACAACGTGACGATGTATACGGGTGTCAACCTGTTGCCCGACGCGGTAGCCCGCTTGGGAACTCACCCGAATATCGTCGGCATGAAGGAGTCGGGGAGCGACCTCGCGCAGATTGCCGATTTCATTGCGCGGACGCCCGACGATTTCTCGGTGCTGGCAGGCTCGGCCGCCACCGTTTTTGCGGCTCTTTGTGTCGGCTGCGATGGCGCGATCCTTGCGCTCGCGCAACTTGCACCAGACGCCTGCGTGCTGTTGCAGGCGTTGGTCCGTGAGGGGCACTTGAACGAAGCACGCGAGCTGCAGAGCCGGCTGATTCCGCTTGCGCGCACCATCGGCGGGCAGCACGGCGTTCCGGCACTCAAGGCTGCGCTCAACCTCATGGGCTACGCCGGCGGCGCTCCGCGGCCGCCGCTTCGTCCGGTCGCGCCTCAGGTGGTGGACACGCTGCGGACGCAGCTCGAAGCGCTGGGGCTGCTCGAACGCGTCAGCGCGTAGCTTTTGTAGGCCGGGCTCTTTTGGACCCGGCGGAACTGGAAGTAGGCCGGGTCCTTTTGACCGGGCGGATTGACGATGATGTGGCTTCCGTTCGTTCGTTTTGTCCGGAGGCCCGAAGGCCTCCAGCTACCGGTGTCCCTGACGACATCGGCTGTTCTGCTTGCGCTCCTCGCCGCCTGCGCCACCAATCCTGTAACAGGCCGCCGCGAAATCTCGTTGATGAGCGAGGCGCAGGAAATCTCGATTGCCAACGAGTCGGAGCCGCAGATCAAAGAGGAGATGGGGGTCTACAACGACCCCGAGCTGCAGCGCTACGTCAGCGAAATCGGCTGGCGCATGGCGAAGATTTCCGAACGTCCGCAGTTGCCATGGCGGTTCACGGTGGTGGACGTTCCCGCGGTGAACGCGTTCGCGGTGCCGGGCGGGGCGATCTATATCACCCGCGGGATCATGCCCTTTCTCGACAACGAGGCGGAGCTCGCCGGCGTTCTCGGACACGAGATCGGCCACGTTACCGCGCGGCATTCGGCGCAGCAGTACACGCGGCAGGTCGGCGGTCAGGCGGGTCTCATTGCGCTCGGCATATTCGTCCCGGTGGCGCGACCGTTCGGCGACCTGGGCGCGCAGGCGCTCGGCGTGCTGTTCCTCAAATATGGGCGCGACGACGAGTTGCAGTCAGATCAGCTGGGTGCGAAATACGAATCGCAGCTCGGATGGGATCCGGCGGCGGTCCCGGCGTTTCTTTCGACGCTCGGACGACTTGACGAAGCGGCCGGTGATCGACGGGGCGTCCCGAACTGGCTGTCCACCCACCCTGATCCGCTCTCACGTGTGAGCGAGATTCAGCCAACCGTTCAGCAGTTGAAAGCGGCTGGCGGGTCGTTCTCCACCAACCGCGACGCGTTCGACCAGCGCATCGACGGCATCGTCTACGGCGACAACCCGGAGCAGGGCATCGCGCGTGGCAGCGCGTTTCTCCATCCCGTTCTGCGGTTCAGAATCGACTTCCCTGAAAAATGGGAAATCTCCAACAGCCCGCAACAGGTGGTCGTCAAGGCGCCGGGCGCTAACGTGTTCATGCTGTTGCAGCTCGTAGAAATGCCCCGTGGACGCAACATCCAGGAGATTGCCCGGAACAGCATGGACAGCGCCGGGTTCCGGTTCGTCCGCGGCGAGGGCTCCAGGATCAACGGGCTAGACGCGTTCATCGGCGAGTACCAGGGTCAGATGCAGGACCTTGGTCAGATGACCACGCGCGCGGCGCACATCGCGTACGACGGGAAGGTTTACATCGTGGCTGGTCTTGCAGCACCCGCTGCGTTCCAGCAGGCCGACGCGGCCTTTCTCACGAGCATCCGCTCCTTCCGCTCGATGACCGCGGCTGAAGCCGAGAACATCCGTCCCAACCGCGTTGACTTTTACGTGGTCAGGGCGGGGGATACGTGGGCATCGATCGCCGAGCGGTCGGGCGGCGTAATCACCGCCGCTACCCTGGCGGTCATGAACAATTCCACACCTGGTTCGACGCTACAGCCGGGCAACCGTATCAAAATTGTTGTCGGTGGCTAAACGTCGCGTTCCGCTTCTCCGGATCTTCGTCATACTCGGCGCGATCACGTTTGCTACCCTCGCCTACGTCTACCTGACGCTTCCCGACGTCCGCGTACTCGCGAAGACGAATCCCTCGACAACGGCGTTCATGGAGCTGCGTGCGGCCGAGGCGGCGCGCGAAGGGAAGCGCGTACGCCACGTCCAGCGATGGGTGCCGTATTCCCGCGTCTCCCAGCCTTTAAAACGGGCGGTTCTGGTGGCGGAGGACGCCGCCTTCTGGGATCACGAGGGGATCGACCTGGAACAGATTCGTGAGTCGATGCGCGTCAACTGGGAGCAGGGTCGTGCCGTTCGCGGCGCCAGCACGATTACCCAGCAGCTGGCGAAGAATCTCTATCTGACGCCCTCGCGCAACCCTCTGCGCAAGCTGCGCGAGCTCATCATCGCGCGCCGCCTCGAGGCGGCACTTCCCAAGGCGCGAATTTTCGAAATCTATCTGAACGTGATCGAATGGGGCGACGGGATCTGGGGTGCGGAGGCAGCCGCCCGCACGTACTTTGGCGTTTCGGCATCCGCCCTGAATGCCGAACAGGCGGCGCTCCTCGCGGGCGCCATCATCAACCCTCGCGTGTTGAACCCGTCACGTCCCAACACACGATTGTTTCGTCGTCAGAAGCTGATTCTGAGCCGCATGGGAGAAGTGACGCCACCGACACCCGCGCCCGTCGTTCCGGTGCCCGTCACTTCGACACCAGATGAGAACCTCACGCCTCTCGAATCGGTCGACGCACCTGCTTCCGAAGAAGGATCGATCGATGGAGAGATCTCGGTCGAGCCATCCACACCACCGAGTAGCACACCCGAACCACAGCCATTCCCAACTCCCTCGTCATCAGTTCCCGAAATTGCAGAGCCCTCACCTGTTCGGTAAGCGACGATCTGCGAAAAAACGACGAATTGTTGAGTGAAGTGCGCGAAAAGTCGCACCGATAAAGCTATATAATCGACGCGGCTCGTTCACAACGCACAACTGAAACGCGCGCGAAAGAATTGCGCTGAAGGCCGCTGCATCTCCTACAAGCGGGGATTTTGTGCGGCGCATTTCTGTACGGCGGCGGATTGCGATGATCAATTACACGGACCATCTTTTCCGGCTGATGACGGACATCGTGGCTCGCGTGCCCACGTTGTCGTTCATCGACATGAAGCGCGTGCTGGTATTTGCGCGCGCGGGCCGCACGGCCGCCGAGGGCGCGTACGCCACGTGCCACTGCATCTGCCTGCCGCCAAGCGAGCCTGGTTACTACTACTGGCGCGATCGCGACACGGGTCACTTCACGCGTCGATCCGAGTGGTTCGTCACCAAGTCGCCTCGTGTGCACGTCGAAGGGGATTCGGTCGACTACATGGTGTCGTTTGCGCTGCCGCGTTTCTGCGATCAGATGCTGGCGCGCAGCCGCAAGCAGCTTCACTACAAGGGACAGCCGAACTGGGTGGCCAAGCTGGACACGATCGTTCACGAGCTCTATCACATCGATCCGCAGCGTCCCGGCATTCGACGCATGGAGCGCGCGGACGGTACCTATTCGGCGAACTGTCACGGCGATCGATTCTTTACGAACGTCGTGGAGATGGTGAATCAGTATCTCGATTCGAAGCCGGATCCGCAGGTGTGCGATTTCCTGCGGCACAATTTCGACGATCTCACGAACAGATACGGTGGTGTGGTTGGCACCACCTTCCGTGCGTTTCCGTCCTACCCGCAGCGGTACACAGAGGTGCTGCAACCGCAGCCGGCGGCACCGCCCGATGTGAACTGCCGTGTTGAGCCGTTGCGTGTGCCCCGCGTGATCGCCGCGTACACGGAAGACGATCTGAACACGAGACAGTTCCTTCGGACCACTACACGCCGCGCAACCGGCGACTTCCGCGCCGCCTGAGTACGTAACCGCCTGAGTACACGTCAGTGTCCGGCTTTAGCCGGACCGTACGGATTCAGTAGTAGTGTCCGGCTTCAGCCGGACTGCGATCACGGACCCACAGAGATACAGAGACACGGAGACGGGATTTCGATCACCTGCGTTCGTCGCGTCCGGCTCGGCCCTGGTTTGCGCCGACGCTCTGACGATGCTACCGTCGTCCCGCCGGCACGCACGTGGCACATCCAGCGGGATAGAGCCACGGCATGCCGGACGCAATTTTGATCCACCGAATCGAAATTCTCGAACGAAAAGTGGAAGGTCTTGAGCTCCTGCCCGCTCGCATGACGGCACTCGAATCGCAAATTTTGCAACTCGGGGACGATATGCGCGCTGAATTTTCTGCCATTCGGCAGGAAATAGCGGCAGCTGTCGAGGGCGTCCGCACGGAAATACGAGCCGGCGACCAGGAGACCCGGCGTGAGATGCACTCACTACTTGGCGATGTAGTTGCTCGGTTGGAACTACGAATCAGCAGCGGCGACGAAGAAACGCGGCGCTACATGCGCGTGCTGCACGAAGACGTTATCGAGAGGATCTCTCGGATCCAGGAAGGCCCGCCGCCGCGGCGGCGGAAGCGGTGACATCGATCACCCGGCGTGCACCGACGTAACGGCGAATCCAATAGTTCGCGGTATAGGGCTCAACGCGCACGACGCCGTTCGAGCTCGGCGCGTGAATGAAACGCCCTTCGCCGATCACGATGCCTACGTGTGACGCGCCGCGGCTTACGGTCTCGAAAAAGATCAAATCTCCAGGCTGCACGTCGCGCAGATCGACACCGCGCCCGGCGCGATATTGATCCTTCGCTTCGCGAGGCAGCATCGCGCCGTGCCGGGCGAACACCCACTGCACCAGCCCGCTGCAGTCGAATCCCGACGGGTCGCTGCCGCCATTCCGGTACGGAACTCCCAGGAAATCCATTGCCGTCTGAATGAGGTCGGTCAAGGCTCCAGGTTCCAATTCCGCCGCAACAGTGGGCGACTCGGCACCCGCCGGAGCGCCACGATCAGGTGGGGTCGCGGCATCGGGTGTGCTGCCGGCGCCGGGAGGAAGAGCAGCGCCAGGAAACGGTCGCGGCGTGGCCCCCCTCGCGGCGCATCCGGCGGTCACGAGGGCCACGAGGACGACCAACGCACGTCTGGGCACATGTGTAATATCGACGTAACTCGCTGAGATGTCTAGTCTTCTACGTCAGCCATTCTGGACAGCTCAGGTGGGGGCCGGTTATCATTGAATCTGATCCGATGGAGCAGGCACTCCTTCTGAACGCCTCGTATGAGCCCCTGAAAGTCGTCCACTGGCAGAAGGCCGTGACGCTCTGGTGCCAGGGGAAAGTGGAGGTGATCGCCGTCCATGACCGCGAGGTAAGGGCCGTATCGTTCAGCTTCAAGCTGCCTTCGGTCATCCGCCTGCTCCGTTTCGTAAAGATAAAGCGTAGGTTCGACTACGTGCCGTTTTCCCGCGCGAACATCTACGCCCGCGACAATTACACCTGCCAGTACTGCGACGAGACGATGCCAATCGGTGAGCTCACGTTCGATCACGTGGTGCCGGTCGCCCACGGCGGGCGCAAGGACTGGGAAAACATCGTTACCTGCTGCATTTCGTGCAATCGCAAGAAGGGCGGGCGCACGCCGAGCGAGGCCGGGATGAAGCTGCTGCGCACGCCTCGGCGTCCCGATTCGGCGCCTGCGATCCGCATCACCATCGGGCTCCGCAACGCTCCAGAGAGCTGGCGCGATTATCTGTACTGGAACGTCGAGCTCGACCAGACCTGACGTCCCCGCGGGACACCCGCACAATCAAAACCTGCAGGTCCGCGGGAACGCAAAGAGTAGGATCTTCCCGTGCCGGCCATCACGTCCGTCCACCCGCTTCGTGCGGTTGAGGGTGGGCGGATCACGATTCTCGGTTCCGAGTTTTCAGTCGACGACGTAAAGACGGTGCAGCTCGGCGAGACCGTTGCGCGAGTGGCATTCGCAGCGTCCAGCCGCCTCGTGGTCATCATTCCGGCGGACCTGGAAGGGGGCCGCGCGGCGATGAAAGTTCCGGGCGCGACGCTCGAAACCGCTTATGTCACGATTGGCACCCGCTGGGCGACTGGACTGCACCAGGTCGACAACCCTGTATTCGACCGGGCAGGCAATCTTTTCGTCACCTACAGCGGGCCGCGAGGTCAGGAGGCCCCGGTATCGATATTCCGCGTGACCGCCAGCGGCACGCGCGAGTCGTTTTCATCGGGAATCGTCAACGCGACTTCGTTCGCCTTCGGTCCGGATGGAGACCTCTATGTGTCCAGCCGCTTCGAGGGCGCTGTCTACCGGATCAAGAACGACGGTTCGCATGAGCAGGTGGCGAGCGATCTGGGCGTCGCGTGCGGGATTGCGTTCGACGACGAGGGATCGATGTACGTGGGGGATCGATCGGGAACCGTATTTCGCGTACGTGATAGTCGTCCTGCCGCGTTTGCGACGATTCCCGCCAGCGTCGCCGCGTTCCACCTGGCAATGAGCAGCGAGCAGGAGCTGTTCGTCACAGCGCCAACGCTCAACGCGTACGACTACATCTACCGCATCGATCGCAAGGGAGAGGTGCATCCGCTTCCGTGCCCGCTCGGCAGGCCGCAGGGTCTGGCGTTTGCCCCGGACGGCGCGCTTCACGTAGTGGATGCGCTCGCCGGGGGCAGCGGTGTTTACCGGTTTCGGGACCTTGAAGCGAAGCCCGAGCTCGTGGTGTCAGGAACGGCGCTCGTCGGCGTCGCGTTCGGACCGAACGGCGAGATGGTCGTCTCCTCGAACGAAACCGCCTACCGCTTTGACTAAGCACGAAGTGCACGAACCTTACGACGAGCGAAGGGTTTAGAGTCGTGCCCGTGCCGCATCTGTTCGCACGCAAGCCAATCTCCGAGTTGCAGCCACCCGGCGACGAGGCGTGCTCCCTGCGACGCGTGTTTGGCGCTGGCGATCTGGTCATGCTTGCGATCGGCGCCGTCATTGGTGCTGGCATTTTCGGCGCCATAGGGACAGCGGCCGCGGGCCAGACGGGACCCAATGGTGAGGTCATTCGATACGGCGCCGGCCCGGCGCTCATTCTTTCTTTCCTGCTGCTTGGCGCCGCCTGCGCGCTGGCGGCCCTCTGTTATGCGGAGCTCGCCGCGATGATCCCGCAGGCCGGTAGCGCTTACGCCTACGCCTATGCGACGCTCGGCGAGGTGGTGGCCTGGATCATCGGATGGGATCTCATTCTCGAATATGCGGTCGGGAACGTCGCGGTAGCGATCTCCTGGGGCGACTACTTCACCACGTTGACGCGCGGTGTGGGGATCGATCTCCCCGCCTGGTTGACCACCGGGTATCGCACCGCGTTACTGAGTTCGAATTCCGACGTTCAGGCACTGCTCGAGACGGCGCCTCGTATTGCGGGCGTGCCGTTGCTCGTGAACGTGCCTGCCTTCGCAATTGTCATGTTCATCACATGGCTCCTGCTGCGCGGGGCCCGCGAGAGCTCGACGGCCAACAACGTGATGGTGGTCGTCAAGCTGCTCGCATTGGGACTCTTCGTCGCCGTGGGATTGATGAACATCGACGCGTCGAACTACGCACCGTTTGCGCCGAACGGCTTTACCGGCATCCACCAGGGCGCGGCAATCGTGTTCTTTGCGTACATCGGCTTCGATGCGGTGTCGACAGCTGCCGAAGAGACGCGCAATCCGCAGCGTAACCTCCCGATCGGGATTCTCGGCGGCCTGGCGGTGTGCACGGTCATCTATGTCATCGTGGGCGCCGTGCTGACAGGCATGGTTCGGTACGATCAACTCGCGGTCGCCGACCCGCTGGCCCGCGCGCTCGAATTGGCGGGATACGCCGGCGTTGGCTGGCTGGTCGCGCTGGGCGCGGTGGTTTCCATGTCAGCGGTGCTCCTGGTGTTTCAGTACGGTCAGCCGCGCATCTTCTTTGCGATGGCGCGCGACGGGCTCTTGCCCGCATGGGCGGCGCGCGTGGATCGTAAAACGCGCATTCCCTACACGACGACGCTCCTGACAGGAGTCGTCGTGGCGGTGGCATCGCTGCTTGGGGATGCCGCCGAAACCTACGATCTTACGAACATCGGGACGCTGTTCGCGTTCGCCCTTGTGTGCGCCGGTGTGCTCGTACTTCGGGTCACCGAACCGGAACGCCCGCGGCCATTCCGTGTGCCCTACGTGTGGGTCGTCGCGCCCCTCGGGATTGCTGCGTGCCTGTTCGTGATGGTCGGCCTGCCACGCCAGGCATGGGAGCGTTTCATCGTGTGGCTCATCCTCGGAGCCCTTGTCTACGGGCTTTACGGGTATCGCCATTCGCGTCTGCGCTAGAATGGGGGTTTCGGGTAACCACGGAATTCCTGGCAGTGGGTATGGCGCACGATTGGATTGCAGTACGCGGCGCCCGCGTTCACAACCTCAAGAACATCGACGTTGACCTCCCGCGAGATCGGCTTGTCGTAATCACGGGTCTTTCGGGCTCGGGAAAGTCATCGCTGGCTTTCGACACCATCTATGCGGAGGGACAGCGCCGGTACGTCGAATCGCTGTCCGCCTATGCTCGACAGTTTCTCGAGCAGATGGAGAAGCCGGACGTCGATCTGATCGAAGGTCTGTCGCCCGCCATTTCCATCGAGCAGAAGACAACGGGATCCAATCCCCGGTCGACCGTCGGCACGGTGACCGAGATCTACGACTACCTGCGGCTGCTGTTTGCCAACGTCGGCGTTCCGCATTGCTGCCGCTGCGGCCGCGAGATCGCGTCGCAATCGCTCGAGCGCATCCTTGACCTCGTCATGCTCCATCCGCAGGACGCGCGCATCAACGTGCTTGCGCCAATCGTGAGGGGACGAAAAGGGGAGTTCAAGAAGGAGCTGCACGCGCTGCGGCAGCGCGGCTTCACGAAGGCCAGGATTGACGGCCAGTTCCGCTCGCTCGAGGAGGACATCAAACTTGATCGCCGGAGGAACCACACGATCGAGACGGTCGTCGATCGGTTGATCGTCCGGTCGGGCATCGAGCGCCGTTTGTCCAACTCCCTCGAGCTCGCGCTGAACCTTGCCGACGACATCGTGATCGTCAACACATACGAGGGTGGCGACCAGTTGTTTTCCCGTCGCCTTGCGTGCGTGACATGCGGCATCTCGATGCCGGAAATGACGCCGAGGGCCTTTTCGTTCAACTCGCCGCACGGCGCGTGTCCGGATTGCCAGGGGCTTGGCGCGACGTATGACTTCGACCCGCATCTGGTCGTCCCGGACGAATCGAAATCGCTCCTCGGCGGCGCCATTGCGCCGTGGGCGCGCGGCGATCGCAAGCTCGTGCGAGAGGCGATCCTCACACTGGCGCGCATCTTTGGCATCGATCCCGATCTCCCATTTGCGAAGCTGCCGAAAAAGCAGCGCGACCTGGTGCTCTTTGGCGCTGCCGGCAGCGCTGTGCGTGCCGCGCGTGCGGCGACGAAGGCCGCGGCGGTGGTGCGCGACGCAGACATGGACGAGGATGCCGAGGCAGCCGAGGAGTTCGTCGAGCCCCCGCGCCCTGCAGGCCACCGCGAACGCGCACGAGACGCAGAGGCGGAGCCATTCGGCAAGGACTTCGAGGGCGTCATTCCAAACCTTCGACGCCGATACGAGGACGCATCGTGGGTAGAGCAGGAAGACCTCGAGCCGTACCGGACGCTGCGCGAGTGTCCGTCATGTCATGGCTGGCGTTTGAAGGCGCAGAGCCTCGCCGTCAGAGTCAAAGGCCGAGGCATCGCCGAGTACGTCGACCTGCCGGTCAGCGACGCGCTCGAGGTGTTCGAGAGTTTCGAGCTGACGGATCGAGAGGAGCTGATTGCCGGACGCGTGCTGCGCGAAATCCGCGAGCGGCTCCGCTTCCTCCACGATGTCGGCGTCGGGTACCTGACATTGAATCGGAGTGCGGCAACGCTGTCGGGCGGAGAAGGGCAGCGAATCCGGCTCGCGACTCAGATAGGCGCGAACCTCTCCGGAGTGCTCTACGTGCTCGATGAGCCCTCCATCGGCCTGCATCAACGCGACAACCGCAAGCTGCTCGCCACGCTGACGCGCCTCCGCGATCTGGGCAACACAGTCATCGTCGTCGAGCACGATGAGGAGACCATTCGCACGGCAGACTACGTGATCGACCTCGGGCCCGGCGCCGGTGAGCACGGAGGGAAGGTGATCTTCCAGGGCGCAGTCCGGGAGCTGCTGAACGACGGCCACGGATCGCTCACCGGCGCGTATCTCCGAGGCGAACGGTCCATTCCCACGCCCAAGGCACGCAGGCCGGCACTGAGGGGCGAGATCGTGATTCGTGGCGCCCGCGCGAACAATCTCAAGAACATCGACGTCTCTATTCCGCTCGGGACGTTGACCGCGGTCACCGGCGTGAGCGGCTCGGGCAAGTCGACGCTCGTCAACGACATCCTCTATCGGTCTCTGGCACAGACCATCTACAAGGCATCGACGGAGCCAGGACCGCATGACCGCATCGACGGTACCGAGCTCATCGACAAGGTCATCGAGATCGACCAGTCACCGATCGGCCGCACCCCGCGATCGAACCCGGCCACCTACACGGGCATGTTCACGTTCATCCGCGAGCTGTTCGCGATGATGCCCGAAGCACGGACTCGTGGCTTCAAGCCGGGGCGGTTTTCGTTCAACGTCAAGGGAGGGCGTTGCGAGACGTGCCAGGGGGACGGGGTCATCGCCATCGAGATGCATTTTCTGCCCAATGTCTACGTGACGTGCGAGCACTGCAAGGGCCGTCGGTACAATCGTGAGACCCTGGAAGTGCAATACCGCGGCAAGTCGATCGCGGAGGTGCTCGAGCTGACCGTCGATCAGGCGCTGCCGCTGCTGGAGAACATCCCGCCTATCGCCACCAAGCTGCGCACGCTGCAGGATGTGGGTCTCGGCTATATTGAGCTGGGCCAGTCTGCCACCACGTTGAGCGGCGGTGAGGCGCAGCGCGTGAAGCTGGCGCGCGAGTTGTCACGACGAGGCACGGGACGAACGCTCTACATCCTCGACGAGCCGACGACCGGCCTGCACTTCGAGGACACGCGGAAGCTGCTGGACGTGCTGAACAAGCTCGTGGACCAGGGCAACACCGTCGTTGTGATCGAGCACAATCTCGATGTGGTGCGTTCGGCGGATTATCTGATCGATCTCGGACCGGAAGGCGGCGGTGCTGGCGGACACGTTGTGGCCACAGGCACGCCCGAGGAAGTGGCGGAAAATCCGGGGTCGGCCACTGGCATATTTCTGCGTTCGTTGCTGAGACCGTCGTAAGAGGTGTGGTAAATTCGCCACAACACTCCGATGGATGTTGTTGCGAAGATGCAACACCGCGTAGCACGAAATCGATGACTTTCGTGCTGTCACCCCGCAACAGACTCACAGGCAAGCAGTTAGGGAATCCCAGAACAATTGCAGAGCTCGGCACTCCGCTTGCTTCCTGGACTAAGCCCCTCAACTACGGCCAGGGAGCCTGATGCACGCACAACGGACACTTCGCCGATCGATCACCTGCGTGGGGATCGGCCTTCACTCAGGCAACAAAGTCACCCTTTCCCTCAAGCCTGCTCCCGTTGACACGGGTATTCGATTCCGCCGGTTCGATCTCGGTGGCCTCGAGGTTCCGGCAACGGTCAGGCACGTCGGCGGCATCAATCACGCCACCGGCCTGAGCCGCGACGCTGTCCGCGTCGATACCGTTGAACACCTGCTGGCGGCCTTCGTCAGCCTGGGCGTCGACAACGTGATCGTCGAGCTGAATTCCCCGGAAGTCCCCATCATGGACGGCAGCGCTGCCCCGTTCATCTACCTGATTCAGGAAGCGGGTCTGAAGCAGCTCACGGCGCCGCGGCGCTACATGAAGATCATCCGACCGATTTCGCTGTCGCGCGGCGACAAGCGGATCGCGCTGTATCCGTCCGACCACTTCAAGATTACATACAGCATCGCGTTCGATCACCCGCTGCTGCGACACCAGTCTCGAACGGTCCGCCTGACGGAGGAATCGTTCGTCGACGAAATCGCACCCGCGCGGACGTTCGGGTTTCTCGAAGAAGTCGAGATGATGCGCCAGCAGGGACTCGCGCTTGGCGGCTCGCTCGAAAACGCGATTGTGATCGGCGATACGGGTGTCCTGAATAACGCCTTGAGATTCGACGACGAGTTCGTTCGTCACAAGATTCTGGACGTTATTGGCGATATGGCGCTCGTGGGTCACCCGATCATCGGGCATCTCGTCGCCCATCGCGGGGGGCACGCCTTGCACACGGAGTTCGCTGCTCGCGTGCTCGACGAAGTCGATGCCTGGACGCTCGTCGAAGCGCCGATAAAGCCGTCGGTTGTCCCAGCGGCTGCCGTATCTGTAAAGAGCGCTGCGTCCGCTGTGAACTGAGGGCCGTTTTCTATTTTCCGTTCGACCCGAAGCTCTTGATCGCCGATGGCTCGTCGGCGTGTATCTCGAGCACATCCTGCGCGCCGGTCATCGTCAGCATCGACTCGACGCGCTTCTGGACGCCCGCGAGCTTGAGGCTGCCGCCTGCCGCGGCCGCCTGCCGATAGAGATCCATCAGACATCCGATCGTGGCGCTGTCGACGTAGGTGACGCTCGAAAGATCCAGCAGCAACCGGTACTCGCCCGAGCCGATCAGCGCAGAAATCGTGGTTGCGAACTCTGACAGGAGTGGATACAGCAGACGCGTCTCGTTGACGCGGACGATGGAAACGCCTTGCGAGCGATCGGTGGTCAGATTCATGCTCGCGCAGCAGGCATTGCAGGCGCGACGCGCACACGTGCGCGGTGAGCCATCAATGCGCGCATGATAACATGCCGACGTTCGTGTACCAATCGTTCACGCACACCGATACGGGTCTTGTGTGCGACGGCGTAGGCCTCGAATCGATCGTTGAGCGCGTCGATACGCCCGTCTACGTCTACAGCGCTCGAGCCATTCGCCACGGCTATCGCGCCATTGATGAGGCGTTCGCGGCGCATCCGCACCGCATTCATTACGCACTGAAAGCGAATTCGACGCTCGCGATCGTCCGCCTGCTCAGGTCGATCGGCAGTGCATTCGACGCAAACTCCGGCGGCGAGATCGCGGTCGCACTCTGCGCGGGATGTACACCAGCCGACATCGTGTTCACCGGAGTCGGCAAGACGCGCGCCGAGCTGGAGCGCGCGATCGCCATTGGCGTCGGCGCGATTAACGCCGAATCGGGCGGTGAGCTCGATCGCATTGCGGCGCTCGCCGAGTCGCAGGGGCGCGAGGCGCGAGTGGCGCTGCGCGTCAATCCGGATATCGACGCTGGCAGTCATCCGAACATTTCAACCGGCCTGAAGATCAACAAGTTCGGCGTGTCGCTCGAGGACGCGCGGACGATCTACCGCGAGCGCCGCGGCCGTCCCGGTCTCCGGTTCGTCGGAGTCCATGTACACATCGGATCGCAGATCACGACGGTCGATCCGTTGCAGCGGGCCGCGCGGGCCCTGGCGACTCTCGCGCTGGAGCTTCGCGACGACGGGATCGCGCTGGAGCACGTGGACGTGGGAGGCGGCCTGGGAATCGCGTACGAGGGGCGTCCCGATCATCAGCGCCGCCGATTATGCCGCGGTAGTGATTCCTGAAGTCCGTCGAACGGGCCTGCCGCTGCTCCTCGAGCCGGGCCGCGCAGTTGTTGGCCATGCCGGCGCGCTGGTCGCCCGCGTCGTCGATACGAAGCGTTATCCAGACGGCCGGCGGCTTGCCGTGCTCGACGCGGGTATGGGCGAGCTCATTCGACCCGCGTTGTATGGGTCCTATCACCAGATCGTGCCGGTGCGCCCTCGCCCCTCGCCTTCCGCTCCATGGGACATCGTCGGGCCAATCTGCGAGAGCAGCGATGTCTTTGCCCGTGATCGAGCGCTGCCGCCCCTCGAAGTAGACGATTTGGTGGCGATTCTCGACACGGGCGCCTACGGGTCAGTGATGGCGTCGAACTATAACCGCCACCTCCTGCCGGCCGAGGTGCTCGTTGACGATGGGCAGTGGACGCTGATACGGCGCCGCCAGACCATTGACGATGTCCTGGCGCTGGAAGTCTAAGAGTGAAAGGTCTCCTGATCGCGTTCGAGGGACTCGACCAGAGCGGCAAGCAAACGCAGGCCGAGCTCTTGCGAGATCGCTTCGTCGGTCAGGGACGCGACGTGAAGCTTCTCTCGTTCCCGGACTACGACACGCCGATTGGCGGCGAGATCGCGAGCGCGCTGCGGGGCGACCGTCACTACCCGCCAGACCTCATGCAGCTTCTATACGTGGCGAACCGCTACGAATGGAGGGATCGGATTGTCACTGCCCGGAGTCAGGGAACGATCCTGATTTGCGATCGCTATCTCGCTTCCAGTGTCGCGTACGGCGAAGCGCACGGCCTGGAGCCGGGATGGCTCACAAGCATCCAGAAATACCTTCCTCAACCGGACGTGACAGTCCTGCTCGACATTTCACCGGAGGTATCCGCCCGACGGAAGCAGCGCGACCGCGACCGGTACGAGCGCGACCTGTCGCTGCTGGCCCGCGTTCGCGACAGCTATCTCCGTCAGGCGAGGAGCGAAGGGTGGGTACGCCTCGACGCAGATCGCGACCGTGACCGTCGTCGCCGCCGATGTGTACGCGTCAGTGGCGCAATCTCTCGAGGTTGACGCGAACTGACGGATTCCAGGCGCATTTGGCGGCATCATTGATGCACTCCTGAGGAACGCGGCGCGGGCGGCGCCGCGCGGGCAACGGTCAGTGCCCGCACCTCACGCGCTCCAGCCTCGAGGAGCACGGCCGCGCAGGCATTCAGCGTCGCGCCGGTCGTGCGCACATCATCGACGAGGACGACGACTCGGTCCGCGAGCCAGATTTGGCGCGACTCCCCCGTTCCGAACGGTGACAGCGTGAACGCGCCGCTGACGTTTTGCCGGCGCGCCGCGGCGTGAAGTCCGGTCTGTGGCGCTGTGGCGCGTCTGCGCCAGAGCGCACGTGTCATCGGCAGACCGAGTTGCACGGCAAGCACTTCTGCCTGATTGAATCCACGACGCAATCGACGCCACGGATGGAGCGGCACGGGCACGGCACAGTGCGCGTCGGCGAGCAGATTCGGCGCCTGCGGTGCGCAGCATTATGCCAAGCGGACGCGCCAGGCTGCGACGGCTGTCGTACTTGAACGCGTGAAGGATGTCGCGCAGTGTCCCTTCGTAGTTGCCGGCCGCGCGGGCAGCGCTGAACAAGTAGCCGCCACGGCGGCAACGCGGGCACTTTTCGAGCGCGGTGCTGATGACGCGCCACGACGGCAGCGGGTCGCCGCACGTGCGGCAGAAGGGCGGAATCAGCGGTACGACGCCGCTCCAACACGAGGCACAGACGGGACCATCGAGTGGTGCAGAGAGCACTGCTGCGCACGCAGCGCAGCGCGGAGCGAGCGTAATCGCGAGGAGGGCGTCTAGGCCGGCGCGGCAAACTCGTGCCGCTCGGCGTTGCCCCACAGCCGCTCCAGCCCGTAAAAGGCGCGGCAGTCGACGCTGAAGATGTGCACGACGAAATCGAAGTAGTCGAGCAGAATCCATTCCGACCTTTCGATCCCTTCGGCGAGTACGGGCCGCTCGCCAAAGTCCTTCTTCAGCGTTTCCTTCACGGCGTCGGCAATGGCCTGGATCTGACGTCCGCTGCCGCCCGTGCAGATCACGAAGTAGTCGGTGAATCCACCTGCTTTGCGGAGGTCCAGGACTACGACGTCGGATGCCTTCTTGCTCTGTGCGGCGTGGACCGCTCCTGTGACTTCCTTCGGGAGCCGTGCGGCTCTGCTCACGGCGCGCTTCTTTGCGCCGACCGGTTTACGCACCGTGGTGGTTCGTGTGAGTGCCATGCAAGTCGTCTTCCACCTGATACAAATGATGTGCGGCAATGTGCCGGGCCACCGCCGAGGGCACAAGATCGTCAATCGACTCTCGCGCGGCGAGCCGTTGTCGGATCAGTGTCGATGAAATGTCGCGCGTGTGTGCTTCAACGAGAAACAGGCCGGTCGAGCCGCGCTCCGCGACGTGAGACGCGGGTGGGCGCGTGCGCGTACGCAGTTCCGGAGTGCGCGCCAGCGCATGGTCGATTGTCGTTCCTGGCCGCGCCACGACCGCGAAATTCGCAAGGTCGAGGACGCCAGGAAATTCGTGCCATGTGGCAATTTCTGCAAACGCGTCAGCCCCGAGAATGAAAAAAAGTTGCGACGCCTCGCATCCGACGGCGTGCAGACTCCGAAGCGTGTCCGCTGTATAGGAGTTGCCTTGCCGCAGCAATTCCAGATCGGAGACGCGGTACGACGGACAGGTGTTCGCGGCGAGCGCCACCATCGCAAACCGGTGAAAAGGGCTCGCGTGCGGATCGATCGAGCGGTGCGGTGGATCGTGGGAAGGGACGAACAGGATGTCGGTCAACGCCAGCGCCGCGCGTGCCGCATCCACTGCGTCGAGATGACCGAAGTGAACAGGGTCGAAGGTACCGCCGAGCACACCGAGACGGGTCATGCGCGGCGGGACGGCAGTTCCTCGTGGTCGCGCCGGGGCGGGGAGCCGGATTGGCTTGAAGCCGCCGCCGATTGCGCCGTGCCGAGCTGTCGCCATGTGGTTGCAAGCAGCTGATCGACACCCTCACCCGTGACGCCCGAGATCCGGAAGAGCGGAAGCTTCTGACGCGCGACGTACCGCTCGAGTCGCTCGAGCCGTGATCGATCGTCCAGCGCGTCGATCTTGTTGGCAGCTACGATTTGTGGTTTCGACGCCACTGCCGGATCGAACAGCTGCAGCTCTTTGACGATGACCTTGAAGTCGTTCACCGGATCCCGGCCGGATGCACCGGACACGTCCACAACGTGAATCAGCACCTTCGTGCGCTCGATGTGTCGCAGAAAGCGATCGCCAAGGCCCTGCCCGCCGTGCGCACCCTCGATGAGGCCCGGCACGTCGGCCACCACAAAACTGCGATCATCTCCGAGCGAGACGACGCCGAGATTCGGTGTGAGCGTCGTGAACGGGTAGTCGGCGATCTTCGGACGCGCAGCCGATATCCGGGCGATGAGCGTTGACTTGCCGACATTCGGAAAACCCACGAGGCCGACGTCGGCGAGGAGTTTCAGCTGGAGGCGCAGGTAACGTTCTTCGCCCTCTTCTCCGGGTTCGGATCGGCGTGGGGCACGGTTGGTCGACGATACGAAACGCGCGTTGCCACGTCCGCCATGACCCCCCTTGGCGACCAGCACGCGTTGACCGTCTTCGGTAAGGTCCGCGAAAAGCCGCAGGTCGTCGCCTGCGCTGTCGGCGCCGGCAGATTTTTCGAATACCAGCGTGCCGATCGGAACCTCGATCTCGAGGTCTTCGGAAGTCTGTCCCGTCTTGTTCGAGCCTTGTCCGTGCCGGCCTCGTCTGGCTTCGAACTCCGGGTGATAGCGGAAGTCGACCAGTGTGTTCTTGCGCGGAGACGCAACGACGTAGACGGAGCCCCCGTTGCCGCCGTCGCCGCCGTTGGGCCCGCCGCGCGGCACAAACTTCTCGCGCCGAAAGCTGACGCACCCACGTCCGCCATCACCGGCGATTACGCGGATGTCCACCTCGTCGACGAACATCGAGATCAGTATACGGTGTGGGCTTTGGGCCTTGGGCTCTCGGCTTTGGGCTCCAGGGCGGAGCGAGCTAGGCGTCAGGCCAAGAGCCTAACGCCTAAAGCCGATAGCCAGTTATTCAACTGGAAGAACCGAAATGCGACGGCCGTGCTGGCCGTGATCCTCGAAACGCACCTTGCCGCTGACCTTGGCGAACAGCGTGTGGTCCTTGCCGAGCCCGACGTTGAGACCAGGCTCGAAGCGTCGTCCCTTTTGTCGTACGAGGATCGATCCGCCCGTGACGAGATTGCCGTCGTGCCGCTTGACGCCCAGCCGCTGAGCGTTGCTGTCGCGGCCGTTGCGTGAGCTGCCCTGTCCCTTCTTATGAGCCATGATGTTTCCTATTGGCGCAAAGCCTAGACTTGAATGTCCGTAATGCGCACCCGGGTAAAGACACTCCGGTGTCCCCGCGTCTTGCGAAAGCCCTTGCGCCGCTTCTTCTTGAACACACGCAGTTTCGGACCGCGCGCCTCACCGTCCACGACACCCACCACGCGGGCGTTGGCCACGTACGGCGCACCAGCCACGATGTCGCCGGCATCTTTTTCGACCAGCAACACCTGATCGAACGTCACTTCCGATCCGCGTTCACCGGGCTTACCGTCGATTTCGACGACGGCGCCGGGTGTGACTCTGACCTGATGACCGCGGGCCTGAATAATCGCGTACACGGGCGTTCCTCGATTGAAAGCCGATACCGTAGGAGGGCCGCAAATCAGCCCGCACAAAAGACTTAGCTTAGCAAAGGTGGACCCGAAGGTCCACCTCTTACTGAAGAAGGATGCGTGTGCCCTTGATGCGCTGGCTGCTGAGCGTGCTGAGAAAGCTCGGAATCAGCCGGTCCATCAATTCGAAGTACGAGGACAGCGCCGGGGATGTCTGATTGGCGTTGTACAGGATTTCTTCGCGATAGTTCTCCGAGTGAAGAACCGTGCCGGTCCGACCGTCGATGAAGACGAACTTCGGCTTGAGCACGAAACCTTTCCGCTCCATGTAAGTGCGGACCGGTACTACCCGGCGGCGGCCGAATGAATCGTAGACTTCCTGGTCGCGCTGGACGATGCCCGAGCGCGCCTGCGGCGCGAACATGACGGTGCCGGTCACGATGAGCGGCTGCTGATACTCTTCGCCGATCCGCTTCCAGTAATCGACATTCGCAAACACGTGCTCGTACGACTTCGAGGTCCGCATCGTCTTTGATGGTGGGCGGACCCGACGGCTTATCCCGACATTCCGTGGCTGGCGGCCGGCCTCGCGTCCGTCGAGCGCAACCTCCATCAACGGAAGCGCGTCCGCATCGATCACACGGAGCTCGGACTTCGTACGAAGCTGACTGCGGAGCAGTCGTGTGGTTTCGAGGTTGCCATCGACATCCTCGGTTCCACCGGCCACGAAGCCGGCCACGAAGACGCGCTGGAAGGACGAGACGTCGAGCTTCGGACGGATCGGCGTCTCGATGGGGATCTCGTAGTAGCTCGTGCAGGCCGCGGTTAACACAACCGCCGACAGGCTACTGATTGTCCTGGCGAGTCGTGCGGTCATTGATTTCCTTAAAGAGTTCGTAGTTCTGTTTGATGAACGAGTTACCGGGCTCGAGTTCGACGGCTTTCTCGTACGCCGCGCGCGCTTTGTCCAGCTCCCCTTCGTGTTCGTACGCGATGGCCAGATTGTTATGCGCGGCAGCGTAGGTCGGATCGATTTGAGTGGCACGCTCCCACCGGTAGATAGCTTCGCGCCAGAGTCCCCGCTGTGCAACAGCAATTCCGAACTCCACCTGCTTCTTTGCGTCGCCGCGCGCGTCGGCGGCGAGCGTCGCCGCGCTCAGCGTCAGGATAAAAATGGTGACAGATCGAAAACAGGCGCATTGAGAAGGCCCCACTATAGTCGTCACCCACGCGGCAGGCAAGAGCTTTACAGTTCAATAGCTTACTACGCCCGAGCAAGGCGCGTACCATCCGCCGCCAGCCCGAATCGGCCCAAAGCAGGTGATTCCGTTCGCGTGGCCACGATTGTATTTGCGAGATTCGTCATAGCCGCGTTGCGAAGTTAGGACTGGTTGCCTATAATCCGAACATCGAGGTCGGGCGCCACCAGAGGGTGGGGCCCGACCTTTTGTGCTTTTCGGCTGTTTCGGAGCGCCGGCGCAGTCGGGTCGCGACACCCGCGAGTATTCGCGACCATGACCGAAGATGAGGCCGTTGCGTTGTCGCTCATCACAGATCTTTCACGGGTCTGCCTCACCGAGCGTCTCCGCAACGTCGATCCGCTCCTTCTGCAACAGGCCCGGGAGCTTCGCGATCACGCAAGGACTGTTCGGCTTCGCGCCGAAGCTGCCGGCATCCGTGTCCTGCCGTGGAACCATCCCCGGTTTCCCTCTGCGCTGCTCGCGATTTCTGACGTCCCGCCCGTGCTGTGGTGTCGCGGCGAGCTGGACGTTCTTCGTCGTCCCGCCGTGGCGATCATCGGCTCGCGCAGCGCCTCCTCGGCGGCGCTCCACGTTGCCGAACAGCTCAGTGCGGACGTCGCTGCGCGCGGCGTCACTGTCGTGAGCGGGCTGGCGCGCGGCGTGGATTCTGCCGCCCACCGCGGCGCGCTGCGCACGGGCTGCACGATCGCGGTGCTCGGGTCTGGAGTCGACCGCGTCTATCCGCGCGAACATGAACCGCTCGCTGCTGATATCGCCGCTTCGGGCCTGGTGCTCAGCGAGTTTCCGCCTGGCACCGCGCCGCTCAAGTTTCACTTTCCGTTGCGCAATCGTGTGATCAGCGGACTGTCACGCGCGGTCGTCATCGTCGAAGCCTCCGAACAGTCGGGGTCGCTCATCACGGCCCGTTGCGCCCTCGATCAGGGGCGCGACGTGCTCGCCGTGCCGGGCAACGTCCTCAGCGGCCGCAACAGGGGTGCCCACGCGCTGATTCGCGATGGGGCAAAGATTGTGGAGTGTGCGGACGATATTCTTGAAGAACTCGGTCTGCACGCGGCCGCGCCGCGACAGGCCGCGGCCACGACAAGTGGCGAGACCACAATGACTTCTGGTGACCCACTACTGCGGTTGATGCGGCGTGGCGAGACCTATGCTCTCGACGCGCTGGCCGAGGCGACCGGTGTCGACGGCGTACGTCTGCTGCCGCGCCTGCTCGAGCTCGAACTGCAGGGATGGATCGAGCGTATCGAGGGCGGCCGTTTCATGCGTTCCGCGCGAACGTGTTAGTGTGATTTCAAGTTCCGTATGGCTGCGAAGCCTTTAGTGATCGTCGAATCGCCGGCGAAGGCCAAGACCCTCGGCCGGTTTCTTGGCTCGAAGTACCGCGTCGAGGCGAGCTATGGCCACATCCGCGATCTTCCCGAATCGGCCGCGGAGGTACCGAAGGAGATCAAGGACAAGGACTGGGGTCGCCTTGGTGTCGATGTCGATCAGGAGTTCAAGCCGTACTACGTCGTTCCCGGCGGCAAGAAGAAACAAGTCACGCATCTGAAGACGGCGCTCAAGGAGGCGTCGGAGGTCCTGCTGGCCACCGACCCCGATCGCGAGGGCGAGTCCATCAGCTGGCATCTGACGCAGGTCCTCAAGCCGAGAGTCCCCGTTCGCCGCATCGTCTTCCACGAAATTACCGAGGATGCGGTCAAGGAGGCACTCGACAATCCTGCCGACCTCGACGAAAACCTGGTTCGTGCGCAGGAGAGCCGCCGCATTCTCGATCGGTTGTACGGCTACACGCTGTCGCCGCTGCTCTGGAAGAAGGTCCAGACCGGGTTGAGCGCCGGCCGCGTTCAAAGCGTGGCCGTTCGCCTGCTCGTCGAACGCGAAGAGGAACGTGCTGCGTTTCGTTCCGCGGTGTACTGGGACCTCGAGGCTCGTCTTCAAGGTGATGGACGCGAATTCATCGCGGCGCTCGCCCGCGTGGACGAGCAGCGCGTCGCGATCGGCAAGGACTTCGATCCGCAGACCGGCGCGCTTCGAAACGAAAACGTGCGACTTCTCGACGAGGCGATGGCGCGCGCGCTGTCGGACGCGATGCGCGCGAACGTGCCGTGGACGGTCTCATCAGTCGAGCAGAAGCCCGGCGTTGAACGTCCGGCGCCGCCCTTCACCACATCGACGCTGACTCAGGAAGCGGGCCGCAAGCTCGGATTCTCCACCGAACGGACGATGCAGGCGGCGCAGCGCCTGTTTCAGGGCGTGGACATCGGCAACGGCGAGATGGAAGGCCTCATCACGTATCACCGCACGGACTCGACGACGCTGTCGGAAAAGGCGCTGCAGGAGTCGGCGCGAGTGATCCGGGGGATGTTCGGCGCCGAGTACTACGACGGCGCCAGACGGTATCAGACGAAGGTCAAGAACGCGCAGGAAGCGCACGAAGCCATCCGGCCGAGCGATTTCCGGCTCGCACCCTCGCAGCTCGAAGGCGTGCTCGATTCCGACGACCTGAAGATCTACGAGCTGGTTTGGAAGCGCACGATGGCGTCGCAGATGGTGGACGCGCGCGTCCTGCGAACGACCATCGAGTTTTCGACGAAGGGGCCGGGCGGCGAGGCTGTCGTTCTGACGTCGAGCGGCAAGGCAATCGAATTTGCGGGCTTCCGTCGCGCCTACGTCGAGGGCAGCGATGATCCCGCTGCGGAGCTCGAGGATCAGGAAACGATTCTGCCGCAGGCCGCTGTCGGCGACCGCGTACACAGCGACGGATCGACGGCTATTACTCTCCTTGCGACCGAGCCGAAGCGGCATGAAACCACGCCGCCATCACGGTACACGGAGGCATCGCTCATCAAGGAGTTGGAACGTCTCGGAATTGGACGTCCTTCGACGTACGCGCCGACGATTGCCACGATCGTTCGTCGCGGCTACGTCTTCCGCCAGGCAAAGGCGCTCGTGCCCAGCTTTACGGCCTTTGCGGTGACAAAGCTCCTGCGCGAGCATTTCGGCGATTTCGTCGAAACCGACTTCACCGCGGAAATGGAGGACGACCTCGACGAGATCTCGCGCGGCGAGCGCGAGTCGGTCGCGTTTCTGCGGCAGTTCTACTTCGGCGACAAGAAGCACCGCGGACTGCTGCCCGCGGTCACGCGCGGCGAGGAACGGGCGGATTATCCGGTTCTCGACCTCGGGACCGATCCCGAGAGCGGTGAGCCGCTGCGCGTGCGAATCGGCCGCTTCGGCCCGTTCGTTCAGCTTGCTGAGGGTGGCCCGGGACGCACGGCGTCGCTGCCCGAGGATATCGCGCCCGCGGACCTGACCGCCGAAAAAGCGCTCGAACTCGTACGAGCAAAAGCCGAAGGCCCCCGCGCGCTTGGTGTCGATCCGGCAACCGGCCAGAACGTCTACGTGATGACCGGGCGGTACGGTGCGTACGTACAGCTCGGAGAGACGCCGGAACCGGCGCCGAGAACACGAGGCAAGGGGCCGCAGAAGGCGGAGAAGGCGCCGAAGCCGAAACGCGCATCGCTGCAGAATGGGATGACCGAGTCGTCGGTGACTCTTGCGGAGGCGTTGAAGCTGCTCTCGCTGCCGCGAGTCGTGGGCGTGCATCCCGACGACAACGAGCAGATCACAACCAACTTCGGGCGGTTCGGCCCGTATGTGAAGCACAACGACGAGTTCCGATCGCTCGAATCGGACGAGGACGTGTTCAGCATTTCCTTCGACGCCGCGCTCGCCCTGCTGAGAGCGCCGAAAAAATCTCGGCGTCGGCAGGCTGCTCCAAAAAAGGTGCTGCGTGAGCTGACGAAGGACGGCACGGCGCTTCGGGTGCTCGCGGGTCGGTACGGACCGTACGTCACGGATGGCACGACCAACGCGTCGATCCCGCGGGGAACCAACCCGGAATCGGTGACGTATGAGCAGGCGGTGGAGCTGCTCGAGGCGCGCAAGAACGCCTCTCCCTCGCAGCGACGAGGCACGTCGAAGCGCCGGACTGCGACCGGCCGCGCGGGAACTCGCACGAGGCGCGGCCGAACGGCAGGCACTCAGGCGACGGAGGCCTGATTGATACAGCCGGACGCGGCATGATCCATATCGTCGGCGGCGGCCTCGCGGGATCGGAAGCCGCCTGGCAAGCGGCCGCGCTCGGTGTCCGCGTCGTCCTGCACGAGATGCGGCCGGTACGTCCGACAGCCGTGCACAAGACGGATCGCCTGGCGGAGCTGGTCTGCTCCAATTCCTTTCGCGGCGACAAGCTGGACAACGCGGTAGGCCTTCTCAAGGAAGAGATGCGCCGGCTCGGGTCGATCGTCATGCGCGCCGCCGACGCGCATCGCGTACCCGCCGGCGCGGCGCTTGCCGTCGACCGCGATCTGTTCTCGCAGGCCGTCAGTCAGGCGGTGCATTCACACCCTCTGATTTCCGTCGTGCGCGAGGAAGTCGCCCGGCTTCCCAGCGACCCGTCGATGTTCCCGTTGATCATTGCGACAGGTCCGCTGACGTCGCCGTCGCTGTCGAACGACCTCGCCGCGATCGTCGGCACCGACGATCTGTATTTCTATGACGCGATCAGTCCCGTCGTTCTCGCCGAGACGATCGATCGGAGCAAAGTCTTCCGCGCGTCGCGGTGGGACCGCAGCATTCGCGGACGGGAACTTCCGCAGCCGGTCGCCGAGCCCGACCAGCTTTCGCCGCGGGCCGCAGAAGCGCCAGCGGACGTCGCTGGAGTCACCGGGCAAACGTGCGGCGCGGACGACGGCGAGGGCGATTATCTGAACTGCCCGCTCACGAAGGAAGAATACGATCGGTTCTTCGGCGCGCTCATCGCAGCAGAGTCGGCAGTTGTTCATGATTTCGACAAAGAGAGGTTTTTCGAGGGGTGCCTCCCGATCGAAGTGATGGCGCATCGCGGTCGGGATACGTTGCGATTTGGTCCGATGAAGCCGGTCGGCCTCATCGAGCCGAGCACTGGACGCAGACCGTACGCGGTCGTTCAGCTCCGGCAGGACAACCTCGCCGGTGATCACTACAGCCTCGTGGGCTTCCAGACTCAGTTGAAGTGGGGCGAACAGGCGAGGGTATTGAAGCTGATCCCCGGGCTCGAGAACGCGGAGTTCGTCCGCTACGGGATGGTGCACCGGAACACCTACATCAATGCTCCGAGGGTGCTGCGGGAAACGTGGCAGACGAAAGCCCGGCCTGACTTGTTCTTTGCGGGACAGATTTCTGGCGTCGAAGGTTACGTCGAGTCTGCTGCCTCGGGGTTGATCGCAGGACGCAACGCCGCGGCGATCGTCCTGGGGGGCGAACCGCGCGTCCCGCCCCGTACGACCGCCATCGGGGCACTTGCGTACTACGTGTCGCACGCCGACCCTCATCATTACCAGCCGACGAACATCACGTTCGGCATCATCGCCAGCTCCGACTCAGGCTCGCGCCGGGCGAAGGATCGAAAGCTCGCGGTTTCGCAGCACGCGCTCCGGGCGATCGAGAGCTGGATCGATGAAGCTCCGCGCCGCCAGCTTGCATGACGGATCGCCTGGGCGAATACCTCGACCATCTCCGCCTCAATCGCAACATGTCTGCTCACACGGTCGCCGCATATGGGAGCGACCTGTCGCAGTTTCTCGGCTTTGCAGCCGGCAACCTCGGCAAGGACCTGACGCGTTTGCGCCCGGCGGATCTGGAGCTGAGCGTCATACGCGCATTCATGGGGGAGCTCTACCGGCGCCGTCAGTCCCGCGCGTCGGTTGCACGCAAGCTGTCGGCGCTCCGGAGCTTCGTGCGATATCTCCGCAGGGAAGGGCTGATCGAGGGCGATCCCGCGTCGCTCGCGGTATCGCCGCGCCGTGAGCAGCGCGTTCCGGCGCACCTGTCAGTGGACGAGATGTCGCGGCTGCTCGAAGCGCCCGACGCGTCAAGCCCGCTCGGGCGCCGCGATCGCGCGATTCTGGAGTTGTTCTATGCCTCCGGACTTCGTCTCGCCGAGCTCGTCGGACTCGACATCGAGGATGTGAACCTGGCGGGGCGCATTGTGCGCGTCGCGGGCAAGGGGAGGAAGGAACGTCTGGTCCCCTTCAATACCAGCACGCAGAAGGCGCTGCGAGCGTGGTATGGCGATCGCGCGCGATTGCGTGCAACGCGCGGAATCCAGGGCGCAAGCACAAGGCACGGCGCCGGCGGCGATCCGGTGTTCGTGAATGGGCGCGGCGCGCGTCTGACCGGCCGCAGCGTTCAGCGCCTGGTGGCTCGATACGTTTCTGGCTGCAGCACGCGTTTCGGCATCAGTCCGCACGCACTGCGGCATTCCTTTGCAACGCACCTGCTGCAGCAGGGCGCCGATCTGAGGGCGATTCAGGAGCTGCTGGGGCACGTCCAGCTGTCGACCACGCAGCGGTACACGCACGTGAATGCCGCACAGCTTCTCGAGGTGTACCGCAAGGCCCACCCCCGGGCGAGGCGGAGCTAGATCCGGAGGCCTGAAGGCCTCCGGCTACCGGAATACGTCGGGCGGGCCATGAAACCCTGGGCGTCTGGTCAGACCGATGCAACCGCCTGTGAATTGCCGGCCTGGTCGTGATGAGGCGCCGCGCGGCGGCCGCGCGGAAATTCGATGCCGAGCACCTTGATCTTGTAGTTCATCACACGGGGGCTGATCGACAGCAGCTCCGCGGCGTCCTTCTGCACCCAGTTCGACATCTTCAGCGCTTCAACGACCGCAAGCCGCTCGATGTCCTCGAGTGGAATGCCCGTGGGCGGGATCTTGATGATCGACGCCGCTTCGCGAGGCGAGCTGAAGCTGCCAGTGTCGCCCAGCCTGAGATCTGCGACAGCGATCTGCGGCCCCTCGGCGAGCAGCATGGCTCGTTCAACGGCGTTTTCGAGCTCGCGGATGTTGCCGGGCCAGTGATATCGCATGAGGAGCTTCAACGCCTCCGATTCGAGGCCATCGATCTTCTTCTTGAGCTCTCCCGAGAATCGCCGGATGAAGAAGTTCGCGAGCGCCGCGACGTCCTCCTTGCGCTCGCGCAGTGGCGGCATCTCGATCGTGACAACGTTGAGCCGGTAATAGAGATCCTCACGGAACGCTGCCGCTTCCACCATCGAGGTGAGATCGCGGTTGGTGGCGGCAATCAGCCGGACGTCCACCTTGATCGTCCGCGTGCCGCCCAGGCGCTCGAATTCGTGCTCCTGCAGAACGCGCAGGATCTTGGCCTGCGTATTGGCGCTCATGTCGCCGATTTCGTCGAGAAACAGCGTGCCGCCATCGGCCTGCTCGAACCGGCCGATCCGCTGCTTGTCGGCGCCGGTGAACGCGCCCTTCTCGTGGCCGAAGAGCTCGGACTCGAGGAGGTTTTCCTGGAGCGCCGCGCAATTCACCTTGATGAAGTTCCGCGCTGCACGGTGCGAATTGTGATGGATGGCGCCGGCGATCAGCTCCTTGCCCGTGCCGGTCTCGCCGCGCACCAGTACCGTCGTGTTGCTTCTCGCCACCTTCTTGACGACGCTGAGCACTTTGTCGAGCGCGCCGCTCGATCCGATGATGCGGTCGAAGTCGTAGATGTCACCCTGCGCGTGGCGGAGGTAGTCGATCTGGTGCTGCATCCGGCGCATCTCGAGCGCCTTCTCGATCTTGACCTCCATTTCCTCGACTTCGAACGGCTTCTGTACGTAATCGAACGCGCCGGCCTTCATGGCTTCAACCGCTGTCGAGACGGAGCCGAACGCCGTCATGAGGATGACGCCGCACGAAGGATGCAGGGTCTTCGCGGTCTTGAGGACGTCGAGCCCGCTGCTGCCGCCCATCTTGAGGTCGCTCACCACGACATCGAAGAAGCCCTCGTGCAGCTTCTCGATCGCGGCATTCCCGTTGGGCGCCTCTTCCACGTCGTGCCCGGCTTCGGCCAAAGCCTGCGCCACGCCGCGGCGAAGAGAGTCGTGATCGTCAGCTATCAGAATCCGGCCCATATGTCCTCGAGAGTGTCAATTGACGAATTCGTCCGCGGCCTTCACCGGCAACGTGACGCGAATCTTGGTCCCGCGTCCCGGCGCGGTCTGAAGATCGATGCTCCCATCGTGCGCGTCCACGATCTTGCGCACGATGGCGAGTCCCAGGCCCGAACCCTGGGGTTTGGTCGTGTAGAACGGACTGAACGCCCGCTCGGCGACGTCTGACGCCATTCCCGGACCTTCGTCGGTCAGCTCCACCAGCACGGCCTCTCGTCCCGCGTCGCCGTCGTCGACCCTCGTCGGGCTCGCGGTAATGGTCACGCGACCGCGCCCGTCCATGGCCTCGTACGCATTCGTGAGCAGATTCGTGAAAAGCTGCGTCAGCTGGTGCTGGTCACCCTGAATCAGCGGCAACCCGGTTGGTAAATCGACGTCGACGCTGATGGCGCCGCGCGGGACCTTCGTCTCGGCAAGATGGACCGCGGCGTGCACGGCGTCGGCGACGGCCGTGCGATCGACCTGAAGCCGGATCGGGCGGACGAATTCGAGCACCTCCTGCACGATCTTGTTGGCCATCTTGGCTTCGTTGATGATGTCGGTCAGCACCTTCTGCGCGTCGGGCGCCGTGATCTTCCGGCGCAGCAGTCCCGCCATCACCTCGATGCCCGCGAGCGGATTCTTGACTTCGTGTGCGATGACCGCGGCCATCTCGCCGACCGCCGCCAGCCGATCGCGAAGGCGCTCCCGTTCCTCGAGCTGCTCGACCCGCGTCAGATCCTTGAAGAACATCGACGCGCCGATCACCCGGCCCGATTCGTCATGGACCCGCGCCAGCGTGTAGCCAATCACCTTGCCCGACGGCCGCAGCCGCAGTTCGGCGCGGTTCGGCAACACGTGCACGTCGAACACGGTGTTCAGCACGCGGACCACCTCATGGTGCGCCTGGAGCACTTCAGAGATAGGCCGGCCGAGGTCATGAAGCTGCGGTGCGATGTCAAAAATGTTGTACGCCTCGCGGTTAATCAGTGTCAGCTGTCCATCGCGCGTGAACGCCAGTACGCCGTTCCGCATGCCGGCAACCATGTGCCCGAGAAACATGTCGTCGATCTCGCTCGTGCTGTCCGCACACGTATCGTCGGGACGCCCCGAGGTCGGTAGACGCCGCGTCCGCGCCACGGGCGCCCGGTGTTCCGGGCCGTGATGCGGTTTCGTCATGGCGCTGTGCTCCACGGAGCGATCACCCTTCGCCGCGCCACGCCAGAACGCAACATGCGTCGGGGGGACCTCGGACGAAATGGTCCAGGTCGCAAAGCGTATGCCCGAGGTTGAACCGTCAAAGTGGGCGCAATTCCTTCAGAATCCGCGTGTTACCCGTTTATCGGCAGATCGTCCGATTACAAGATTGTAAGTCCAATGCAATTTTGGCGGGAGGACGGACGGGCACTTACGATTCGGACGCGTGTTCGTGCAGCGCCTCCCACTGCGCCATGAGGTCGCCGACCTCCCACATCAATGCCTGATGTCGGTCGATCATGGCCGTCGCAGCGGCGCGATCGTCGTAGAAATCCGCGGCGCTCATAGCCGCCTCGATTTCCTTGACCTGTGCCTCGCGCTCCGCGATCCGTGCCTCCAGGTCGGCAATTCGCTTGCGCAGGGCATCGAGTGCCCGCTGCTTCTGGCGCCGCGCCGCGTCGAGCCGCTTACGCGTCATCCCGGGAGGCGGGATCCGGGATCCGGGATCCGGGATCAGGGGTCCGGGATTGGTTCGCGGTTCGAGGGTTCGTGGTTCCGGTGTCTTTCGTGGCGAGTCGAGGCGCTGATTTTGGCGAGCGTGATTTCGCACTTACGGATCCCGGATCCCGGGTCCCGGATCCCGGCTCTTCCGTGACGCCCCGCGCCTTGTGCCAGAGGAACTCCGCGTACGTGCCGGGGTAGACAACCGCCTCGCCGTGGCCGATCTCGATGATCTTGGTCGCGAGCCTCTCGACAAAGTAGCGGTCGTGCGACACGAAGATCAGCGTGCCGCCGTAATCCTCGAGCGCTTCGAGAAGTACATCCTTGGAGTCGAGGTCCAGGTGATTGGTCGGTTCGTCGAGCAGCAGGGTGTTCGACGGACGCAGGAGCATGCGAGCCACTGCGAGCCGGGTCCGTTCGCCTCCCGACAGCACGGCCACCCGCTTGTAAATGTCGTCACCCGAAAACAGGAACCCACCGAGGATGTTTCGAATGGCGGGCACCATGTCGTGCGGTGAGCCTGCTACCAGCGTTTCATAGACGGTCGGCCCGGGATCGAGGCGGGCTGCCTCGTCCTGTGCGAAGTACTCCGTGACGACCTGGTGTCCGATCGTGCGCATTCCCGCGGTCGGCGATTCTTCACCCGACAGCAGCCGCATCAGCGTTGATTTGCCCGCTCCGTTGGGCCCGACGAGCGCGATGCGATCGCCTCGCTCGATGTGAAGGCTGAGGTCGCGAAACACCACGAGATCCCCGTAGACCTTCCGCGCATGCTTGATTTCAAGCACCGTGCGGCCACTCTTCGCGCACGGGGGAAACTTGAAATGGATCCGCTTCCGCTCGGGCGGGACCTCGATGGGCACCACCTTCTCGAGCAGTTTGATGCGGCTCTGCACCTGCGCCGCTTTGGTCGCTTGGTACCGAAAGCGGTCGATGAACATCTTGATGCGGGCGACTTCCTCGTCCTGCTCGCGCTTGGCCTGGCGGAGACGATCGAGCATGGCGTCGCGTTGCTCGACATACTTGCTGTAGTTGCCCACGTAATCGGTCAGCGTGCGCAGGTTGATGTCAGTAATGCGTGTGACGACTGCGTCGAGGAAGTAGCGGTCGTGTGACACGAGAATGACCGCATACGGATAGGCCCCCAGGTACTCCTCGAGCCAGTTCCGCGCTTCGAGGTCGAGGTGGTTGGTCGGTTCGTCGAGCAGCAGCAGGTTCGGACGGCCCAGCAGCAGCTTCGCGAGCGCGATGCGCATCTGCCAACCGCCGGAGAATGTTTCGGCCGGCCGCTGCGCATCGTTCTGATCGAACCCCAACCCTCGCAATACGGTGGCGATGCGGAGGTCCATGTTGTAACCGTCCGCCAGCCTGAATCGGTCCTGGAGATCGCTGTAGCGGGCGAGCATCCCCTCGTGCTCGTTGGTCGTCAGCGATGCATCGCCGAGGCGCTCTTCGATGTGGTGCATCTCGGCCTTGAGATCGAGGAGCGGCTGAAACGCACTGGCAGCCTCCTCGAACACGGTTCGTCCGGAGTGCGTCAGCCCATCCTGCGGCAGATACCCGATCGTCAGGTTCGACGGTCTGACGATCCCGCCGGAGTCCGGCTCGTCAAGTCCGGCGAGCATCTTGAGGAGCGTGGTCTTGCCGGCGCCGTTCGGTCCGCAGAGACCGACACGGTCCCCGTCGCCGATCTGCCAGGTGACGCGATCGAGCAGTACGCGATCGCCAAACGACTTGGTGAGCTCAGAAAGCTGAATCAATCGAACCGCAGGAACGCACTATGCGGCGGGAACTCCGAGCGCCTTGGCGGCGGCTGCAAGCACTTCGGGCACGCGGAACGGCTTTCTCAAGTAGCCCGCCACACCGAGATTGACGGCCTCGATGGCGCTCGTCTCGCTCGAAAATCCCGTGATGATGATTACAGGCAGTTCGGCCCGGATGCCCTTCACCTGCCGGACCAGCGTGAGTCCATCCATGCCAGGCATTCTCAGATCCGCGATCAGCAGATCGTACTCCGATGCGCGCACGCGGCTGAGAGCCGTTGCGGCGTCGGACGCGGTGTCCACGTCGTATTCGGCGAGCGCGAGCGTCTTCGCAAGCAGGTCGCGGATACTCGCCTCGTCATCTACGACCAGGATGCGCGCACGCCCATGGCGGACGAGCGCCGCCGGAACTGCGCCGCCAGATTGGGTGCGCTGGCTATCCAGCCACGCGTCGATGTCACGCTTGCGGAACCGCCACTGCCTGCCCACCCGCACCGCCGGGATTTTTCCTGCCTTGATGAGCCTGTAGACAGTACCGGAGGTTGACCTGGAGGTAGGCCAACACCTCTTCCGTAGTGAGAAACACCTCATCGGTAGGCAGGTTCAAAGCCACTGCGTGGCTATTCTAACGCCTTTGAAGCCGAACCCGTCTAAAGAACTCCCGTATAAGCACTTGAGGCGTATGATCGATCGAGAAAGCCGTCGCGGCACGGCCGCCGTCTTATTAACAGTCGGAACCGATTGCGCCATTAATGACGTGGACCGATGAAGACCTCGTCGCCCGCTCGAGGGGCGGCGATTTAGACAGCTTCAATCAGCTCATCCTTCGATGGGAGCGGCCGATTTATGCCCTCGCGTACCGGGTCATCGGCCGCGAGGAGGATGCCAGGGACGTCTGTACAGGAAACGTTTCTCCGGGCGTTTCGGGCGCTTCCAGGATTTAAGGGACAGGCGAAGTTCTCATCCTGGTTGTACCGGATTGCACTGAACCTGTGCCGGGATTGGATTCGACGGCGACGGCGCTCGCCGCTGGTCGAATTACCCGAGGGCGTTGATCCGGCGGAACTGGCCGCCGAGACGGGGCCCGTGGAATCGATTGAGGAGCTGGCTTCACGGAAGGAGCTCAGTGAGGCGGTGGCCGAAGCAATGCGTCTACTCCCCGAGGAACAGCGCACGGCCATCATCCTCAAGGAGTACCACGGCATGACGTTCCAGGAAATCGCGGACCTTCAAGGATGTCCGTTGAGCACGGTGAAAACACGACTGTATCAGGGCCTGGCCGTCCTGAGACGAAATCTCGAACGGAGCGGCCGTCTGACGCCGCAGAAACAGAGCGGCCGTCTGGCGCCGCAGATGGTGAAACGCGCATGACCGAGACATTCCACTGCGGGAATAACGCGGCGCTGGTGGGCTATCTGTACGATGACTGCGAGGCCCACGAGCGAACGGCAATCGCCGCACACGTCACCGTGTGCGCGGCCTGTGCCGCGGAGCTTGCGGCACTCAGATCCACGCGAGAACAACTCGCCGCATGGAGCCCGCCCGAAGCGGAGCTCGGATTCCTCATTACCCAACGTCAGGCGCCTCAACCGTTGGAGTTCAAACGCGAAACCAAGTCCAAGCGCGCGCATTGGTTCGCCAGGCCGCTTCCCGCGTGGGCCCAAGTGGCAGCGGCCACCATTGTGTTCGCAGTCGGCGTGCTGCTCGGCATCGCGCAGGGCACGAACGGCGTTGGCTCCCCGCGTAACGTGACGGCCGCGTCTGCGCAGGAAGGCGCGTCTGCGCAGGACGTATCGGCGACGAATGTATCGGAAGCATCGCTGGCGGCGCTCGAACGCCGTCTGCGCGACGAGATGGCGGCCATTCGGGTCGCGAACCAGGAAACCGTGGCGCCTTCTTCTCCGTCCTTAGGAAATGAGGCGCAGTTGATGACTCGTGTGCGGACGCTCATCGAAGAAAGCGAGCAACGTCAACAGCGGGAACTGGCATTGCGGACAGCGGAACTCGTTCGCGACTTCGATTCGCAGCGGCGGATCGATCTAACTCAGATTCAACGCAACTTCGGCCAGATCGAAGGCCTGACCGGCGCGGAAGTCCGTGAGCAGCGCGAGATGCTGAACTACCTGATCCGCGCCTCGCAGCAGCAGAGATAGTAAGCATATGGGCAGTAGGCAGGAGGAGAGACCGGTGGTACGAACGTGGATCGTCGGTGTGGTGTTGGCTGTCGGAGCAAATAGTGTCGCATCGGTCGCATCGGCACAGACACCGGCCGCCTCTGACGCGGAGCATGTGCGTGCGCGTCAGAAGATTTTCATGATGGAAGGCGTCCTCGAGCGCGCCGTGCAACTCGGTGTCGAGAACCTGCGTCGCCGGATCCGGGCGGTCATGCCCGACGACGCCCTCCTGCAGGGGAGCGCGCCTCAGGTGCGCGGCTTCCGGCTCGACGGGTACGGAGTGTTCTTCGACGTCGAGGTGCCTTCACTGCGACGAAGCCTGGCATGGTCACTGCGTACCATGAACGAGAACGCGGCAGTATTGGGCCGCGATGTCGCTTCGATGAGAGCGTTCGTGCAGGCCATTGCCGATCCACGTGCGCGCGCCGAATTCGATCGCATTCTTCAGCGCGTTCAGCGGCAGATCAGGCCGGCCGGAGCGCTCGAGCGTGCCTCGACACAGCCGGGACCGACCGCGACTGCGCAGTCGTTGCCGGTTGCCGCCGCCGACTACCACCACCACGCAGGCTTTGGAGCCTTCGCAGCCGCCCCTGCTAGACGCCACCCTGACGGATCCAAGCCAGGCGTACACAGACGAAGTCAAGGCGTCGCTGATCGACGCAATGATCGAGAACAGCGGTGCCTTGGTGCTCGAAGGCAACGAGTGGCTCACCGTCGCCGCGCGCGACAACGCGCCGAGCGATCCGTTCATGCCCGGCGGCCAGGACGCGATGACACTCGTGATTCGGATCAAGGGTGACGACCTGACCGCATTTCGAGCAGGCCAGCTCACGCTCGAACAGGTCAGAGCCCGCGTGCAGGTGGGCGAGTTCTAGCGAGGCTGCGCCACAGATCACCAAGCATGTGGCTCCCTCGCCAGGGCAGTATCTCCTTGCCCGCACGCTGTGCGGGCAAGACGTCTTGAAAGGCAAGCCTTTCAAGACGTCTACCCGCGGAACCCGCAGACCAGTTCCGGTGTCTCAAGGGTAGAATTCAGTGATGGTACGACGGCTGGCGGTCGCCCTGCTTCCGGCGCTGCTCCTGGCGGCCTGTGAGTCGCGCGAGGTCGAGAAAGACCTCAAGATCGTCAACGTTCACACCGGCTGGTACGACGCGGGCATTCTGGGCGGCGGACAGAACAAGCTCGTTCCGAGCATTTCGCTGGAGCTTCAGAACGTCTCCGATCGGGAAATCGCGAGCGTGCAGATGCAGGCGGTGTTCCGGCGTGTCGGCGAACAGGAAGCGTGGGGCGATCATTTCGTGCGTGCCATCGACACCAACGGTCTGGCCGCCGGCGCCACGACGAAGCCAATCATCCTGCGATCGCCACTCGGGTACACGGGGAGCGATTCGCGCGCGTCAGGATGCTTCAGAATCGGGAGTTCATCGATGCCAACGTCACGATTCTGGGCAGGCATGGCAGGCGCACCTGGGCGAAGATGGGGGAGTACCAGATCGACCGGCAGCTCCTCACCGAATAGCCACTCTCGATTCGCGACGCCCAATCCCCAATTCCCCAATCCACGGCACTAACTGTCGAGCCCGCTCACGCCCGATTTTTGGGATTTGGAATTTCGTAAATGGGAGTCGATAATCCCCGGGTGACAACGACCACCCAGGCTCCTCCCTCACTCGAACGACGGCTCGGTCCGCTCGACGGCGCCGCGATTATCGTGTCGAACGTCATCGGCGGCGGCATTCTCTTTCTCCCGCCGCAGATCGCCGCGTCGGTGCCGAGCGCGCTGATGTACTTGTCCACGTGGCTGGCCGGCGGCCTGCTCGCGTTTGCCGGTGCAATGGCTTACGCCGAACTGGCGGCGCTGCGGCCCCGCGCGGGCGGAGAATACGTGTACCTGCGCGATGCATACGGCCCTCTCGCGGGTTTTCTCACCGGCTGGACGTCGTTCGTTGCAGGGTTCTCGGGCGCCATGGCAGCCAGCGCCATCGTGCTGGCGCTGTATCTGGATCGGTTCTTCCCGGGAGCCGCCAACAGCACCCCCCTGTTCGTCGTTCCGATTCCGTTCCTCCCGCTGACGTTTTCCGTGCAGACGCTGGTGGCGAGCGCGGCAATCGTCGCTGCGGCGTTCGTGCACATTGTTGGCGTAGGCCCGGGCCGTACGGTCACCAACATTCTTGCCGCGCTCAAGGTGACGGCCTTCGTTGGATTCATCGCGTTCGGTCTGACGCTTGGGACCGGGTCGGCTGCGAACCTTCAGCAGACGGCCGCACCCGTCGTTGCAGCCGGCTGGCTCTTCGCGCTGATTCCGATCATGTTCACCTACTCGGGATGGAACGCGGCGGCGTACATGGCCGAGGAGATTCGGAACCCGGGGCGCAACGTGCCGCTCGCGCTGCTGATCGGAACGGTGGCGGTCACGCTCATATACCTGCTGATGAACGTACTGTTCATCTACGTAATGTCGATAGGCGAGCTCGCCGCCGTGAAGGGAAGCGTGCTCGACGTCGTTGCGGATCGGCTGCTCGGGGTTCGCGCCGGCGACGTGATGGGGCTCGTGTCGATTGTGAGCCTCGCGGCGGGAATCAACGCATATACGTTTGCAGGCCCACGCGTGTATTTTGCGATGGCGCGCGATGGCGCGTTCTTCCGGTCGGCCGCGGACATACATCCACGATTCAAGACGCCCGCAGTGTCCATTGCCGCGCAGGCCGCATTCGCGATTCTGCTCGTGCTGACCGGGAGTCTGGACGCGCTCGCGAACTATGTCGGCTTTGCGATCACCTTGTTCCTTGGACTCGCGGTCGCCGCGGTGTTTGTGCTGCGTCGGCGCGAACCGCACGCCCCCCGGCCATTCAGGGCGCTTGGCTATCCGGTGACGCCCGCGATTTTCACGCTCGCGTGCTTGGTGATCGTGCTGAACGCCTTCTACACCGACCCGCGACGAACGCTCATCGGCGCCGCAATCATCCTGGCAGGCGTTCCGGTCTATGTGTGGTTACGCCGTAAGTCGTGAGGACTGTGGTAGCCGGAGGCCTGTCAGGCCTCCGGATCGATCTACGGCACGCGGCGACAGATTCCCCTCGTACCTGATCTTCTGTCCGGGGCTGATCCGCACGTCAAAACTCAGATTCTCATAGCCCGGCGCAGTGATCTCGATTCGATACGCCCCCGACTCGAGCTTCAGGCCCTGAAACACACCGTCGTAATCGTCCACGACACCCGCATAGTACCCATCGACATACACCTGGGCATGGCGGGGCGACACGTCGAGGCGCAGCTCGCCAATGTCGAACGAGCTGAATGGCCGCCGGTAACCGTCGTAGTACCCATACGTCGAGAAGCCGGGCGCATATCCCGGTACCACCGGTAGGGGTTGTAGTAGAAGTAACCCAGACCAAACGCGCCGTACCCATACGGCGTGTATGCGTACGGGTAGTAGCCGCGCGGGTAGTAGTAGCCATAGAGGCTGGGTGGCCGGACGATGACGGTGCGGCTGCGGTTCGGCACGACAACAGTGCGTCCTCGGTCCGTCGTGATTCCGCCACCGGATCGACGCGGGGCCGAGGGTCGCGGAACTGCCGTGCCAATCCGAGGGTTATCACCTTGAGGCCGGCTCCCCCGCGGAACGGCCTGGCGCTCGGGTTCGGGCGCAGGCTGTTCTTGCGCGCTCGCCGCTCGAGCCGGGACTTCTGCCCGAACGGGCCGAGGCGTTTCGGCTGCCCGCGCTGCCGGGTCCGAAACGCCTCGGCCTGCATCCGGCCTGGTCGCGCGTGGGACAGCCGTGCCGATTCGCGGATTGTCGCCCTGTGGGCGACTGCCGCGCGGCATCGCAATCCGGGCGGCGGGAGCCTGGGCGGCAGGCTCGGCCTGAGTGGTGCCGCCTTCCGGTTCTGCTTCCTGACCTCGGGCAACCGATGGCGCCATCAGCAGCGCCGCTAGGAACAGGTAAATAGGGAGCATGTCCACTCCTCAGGATTTCGATCACACGTACCTCAGCAACAGTGCTGCCACACGGGAGCCACGGGATTGCTCAACGAAACGACGTCCGATCTGGCGGCGAAGCGACCAATGTCACTGCAACAGTGTCATCGCTGCAGGTCGGCCTGCGGACGGGTTGAGGCATACTCACGTAATGCCCGTGCATGCGACGACGATCCTGGCGGTGAGGCACCGCGACCAGACGTGCCTCGCCGGCGACGGCCAGGTCACGCTCGGTGCGACGGTCGTCAAGCATAGCGCCCGCAAGATTCGGCGGCTGTACAACAACACGATCCTCGCGGGCTTCGCCGGGTCGGCTGCCGACTCGTTCGCGCTGTTCTCACGATTCGAGTCCAAGCTGGAGCAGTATCGCGGCAACCTCGAGCGCGCGGCAGTCGAACTGGCCCGCGATTGGCGTACCGATCGCCTGCTGCGCCGGCTCGAGGCGATGATGATCGTGGCCGATCGAAAATCGATCTTTCTGCTCTCGGGGACCGGTGATCTGATCGAGCCCGACGACGGCATCGTGGCGGTGGGCTCGGGTGGTCCTTTCGCCATGGCCGCGGCACGGGCGCTGAGCCGCCACAGCCAGTTGAGCGCGCGTCAGATCGCCGAAGAGGCGATGGCGATTGCCGCCGGCATCTGCATTTACACCAACACGCACCTGACGATTGAAGAATTGTGATACGGGATTCATGGCCATCTTTCTTCCCGAACGTACCGCGAGCGCGATCGACACGTTGACGCCGCGGCAGATCGTCGCCGAGCTCGATAAACACGTGGTCGGTCAGGCGAAGGCCAAGCGCGCGGTCGCGATTGCCATCCGCAACCGCATTCGCCGGCAGCGTCTCCCTTCGGACATGGCCGAGGAAGTCACGCCGAAGAACATCCTGATGATCGGGCCGACCGGCGTCGGCAAGACGGAGATCGCGCGGAGGCTCGCCCGGTTGGCGCAGTCGCCGTTCATCAAGGTCGAGGCGTCGAAGTTCACCGAGGTCGGCTACGTCGGCCGCGACGTCGAGTCGATGGTGCGCGACCTGGTGGAGCTGGCCGTCGAGATGGTGCGCGCCGAGAAGGCCGAGGAGGTGCGCGACAAGGCGCGCCGCGCCGCCGAGGAGCGCCTGCTCGACCTGCTGCTGCCGCCCGTGCGCTCTCCTGTCGGCCGGGCGATGACACGGTGGTCCGCGAGCAAGCGAGCCGTACGCGCGAGCGCATGCGCGAGCAGCTGAAGGAAGGCCGCTTGGACGATCGCGTCGTCGAGCTCGACGTGCGCGACACGGCGATGCCGTCCTTCGAGGTGATTGCCGGGACGTCCGTCGAGGAGATCGGCATCAACCTGAAGGACATGATGGGCAACATGTTCCAGGGACGGACGAAAACGCGGCGGCTGCGAGTGACCGGAGGCACTCGAGCATCTCGTTGCCGAGGAGCAGGCGAAGCTCGTGGACATGGAGTCGGTGAGCCGGACCGCTATTCAGCGTGTCGAGCAATCCGGGCATGATCTTCATCGACGAGATCGACAAGATTGCAAGCCGCGACGCGATGAGTGGCGGAGGCGGTCATGGTCCGGACGTGAGCCGCGAAGGCGTGCAGCGCGACATCCTGCCGATTCGTCGAAGGCACCACCGTGAACACCAAGCACGGCATGGTGAAGACCGATCACATCCTGTTCATCGCCGCCGGCGCGTTTCACGTCTCGAAGCCGTCGGACCTGATTCCCGAGCTTCAGGGCCGATTTCCGATCCGGGTGGAGCTGGAGCCGCTCACGAGGGACGACTTCGTGCGGATCCTGACCGAGCCGCGCAACGCCCTCGTCAAGCAGTACATGGCGCTGCTGGGCACAGAGGACCTGACGCTGACGTTCACCCCGGGCGCAATCGGGCGCATCGCCGACTTTGCCGCGCGTGTGAACGAAATCAACGAGAACATCGGCGCACGGCGGTTACACACCGTCATGGAACGGCTGCTCGACGAGGTTTCGTTCGAGGCGCCGGATCTCGGCCGCCAGTCACTCTCCATCGACGAGGCGTACGTCGACCGCATGCTGGCCGACATCGTCCGCAACGAAGATCTCTCGCGTTACATTCTGTGACGGAGGCCTGAAGGCCTCCGCTAGCGCGTTGCGAGCGTTCCATTGCCGATCCGGCCAGTTCCCGCCAGACCTGTCGTCCGACGTCGACGGCCGCGTGCGTGTCGAAGCCCACGGCTCCATTCGCGAAGTGGCGGCGTTTGAATCCCGATTCGCTCGTACGCGCCGCAAATGTCGCCGGCTGACGATCTGCGGCTGGTCGAGGATTTCAACGGCATGCTGCAGCTCATGGCCCACGATTGCGATCAGGCGAGGGGTGTCGAGCTCACGTGACACTTCCACCATGACGTAGCGGAGGCCGACAGCCTCCGTCAGGAACGTCAACCGCCCGTGTAAACCACTCGGAAGCTGACCGTACTGCAGATAGACGACGACGTCGCCTGCCTCGAGACGTTTCACCAGTGCGTGAAACGTGTTCGACCGATCGGGAGCCGGCATCGACAATCACGGTGAGCGACGGGTCGAGGGGGCGTACCCGCGGCAGGTCGGTGTGCTTCGCGTGCGCCGCGGCGGAGAGACCGACGAGGAGGCACACGACGACTGGCATCAGACGTGTAGAGTGCGTCGTCATGATGCCCGGTCTGCATCGCAAGACACGCGCCAGCGGCGCGTGCGTTGCTCACGTCGATACGTGGGTCGCAATTTCACGCGAATCCTGTAGAATGCCGTCTACGCTGAAACGCAATTTATGACAATTTTGTCTGGCGAATTGCTGAGTTAATACAAAGACGTCTTAATTGTGCGCGACAGCGCCCACGATATTGCCGCCGGCGCTGCGCAATGGCCGCCACATCGTTGTGGCGACGATCTGCGGATCCTTCGGAAATGTAGGAGCGTATGCCTGCCCTAAAAGTTGCAGCCGCCGAACCGAGCACCGCCGCACGCGACGCGCGGCGCCTGTCGACTTTGCTGGAGGTGAGCCAGGCGTTGTCCGGCACCCTCAACCTGAAGGCATCGATGCAGCGCGTGCTCACGATCCTGGTCCGCCATCACGGCGTCGTCCGGGGCATGCTCACCCTGCTGCGCGACGGCGAGTTGCACGTCGAGGCCGCCGAGGGATTCGAGGACCGCGCGCGGTCCGTCCGCTACCGCGTCGGCGAAGGCATTACGGGAAAGGTCGTCGAGAGCGGAAAGCCAATCGTGGTGCCCCGCGTCAGCCGCGAGCCGGCGCTGCTCAACCGCGCCGCCCGGCGCGGCGATGCCGCCAAGCAGGAGCTCAGCTTTATTTGCGTGCCGGTGCTCCAGAGCCGCACATCGGTAGGCGCTCTCGCCGTCGATCTTCGGTTCAAGCCGGAGCGCGACTTCGACAGCAGCGTTCAGTTTCTCGGCATCGTCAGCTCGATGATTGCGCAGGCGCTCAACGTACAGCGGCTCGTCGAGGAGGAACGGCGCCGCCTGGTTGACGAGAACACGCACCTCCGTCAGGAACTGCGCGAGCGCTACGACTTCTCGAACATCATCGGGACGAGCGGACCGACCCGGCAGATGTACGAGCAAGTGGCCCAGGTGGCCAAGACGAACACGACGGTGCTGATTCGCGGCGAATCGGGCACCGGCAAGGAGCTGATCGCGCACGCAATCCACTACAACTCGCTGCGCGCGAAGAAGCCGTTCGTGAAGGTCAGCTGCGCGGCGCTGCCCGACACACTGATCGAGTCGGAGCTCTTTGGCTACGAGAAAGGGGCGTTCACGGGTGCGACCGGTCGCAAGAAAGGGCGGTTCGAGATGGCCGAAGGCGGCACGCTCTTTCTCGATGAAATCGGCGACATCAATTTGAGCACCCAGGTCAAGCTGCTGCGCGTGCTGCAGGAGCGCGAGTTCGAGCGGCTTGGCGGCACCGACACCGTGCGCGTCAACGTCCGCCTCATTGCGGCCACCAACAAGGACATGGAGAAGGCGATCGCGGAGTCCAAGTTCCGCGAGGACCTGTACTACCGCCTCAACGTGTTCACGATCTTCGTGCCGTCGTTGCGCGAGCGGAAGGCCGACATGCTGCTGCTGGCCGACCATTTCCTCGAGAAGTTCTCGCGCGAGCACGGTAAGGTGATCAAACGCATCTCGACGCCGGCCATCGATATGCTCATGGCGTATCACTGGCCAGGCAACGTGCGAGAGCTGGAGAACGTCATGGAACGGGCGATTCTCGTCTGCGACGGCGCGGTCATTCACGGCCACCACCTGCCGCCGTCACTGCAGACCGCCGACGCGTCGGGCACGGTCACGCGCGTGTCGCTGAAGGATGCCGTGGCTGCCTACGAGCGCGATCTGATTCAGGATACGCTGAAGACCACTCGCGGCAACCGCGCGAAGGCTGCCCGTCTGCTGGACACCACGGAACGAATCCTGAACTACAAGGTACGCGGATACGGTATCGACCCGCGGCGATTCAAATCGCCCGAGCTTGGGAAGCGAGTGGCAGTACCATCTGAAGGGTGATGAGGCTCGGTGTGCGGGCAGGCGCAACGCTTGCGCTCACCGCAATGGTCGTCGGCGCAGCGTGTGGAAAGCGGGGGGCGCCGATTCCCCCGAACGTAAGAATCCCGGCCGCTGTGGCCACAATCGGTGCGACGCGTCTGGGAAACGACGTCTACGTAACCCTCACCGTACCCTCCACGAACATCGACGAATCGATGCCGATCGACATTCAGCGCATCGATGTGTACGGCTACACCGGACGCAGCGCCCCGCCTACCGCCCGCTTTGTCGAGCTCGGGGGCGTCGTCGCGAGCATCCCTGTAGTTGCGCCACCCAAAGTAGACGAGGATGCACCCCCGCCACCCGCCCCGGATCCGTCTGAGGGCGCTCTGCCCGGTTCGATGGTGACCGTCATGGACAGGCTTGACAGAGGACGAGCTCGTGCAGGGACGTGTGTATATCGATCCGCGGGCAGTCGGATCGGCGGCGTCGCCCGTATCCGGCGATCAGGCTGTGTCTTCGCTCCGTCGGTTCTATCTGGCCGTTCCATTCAGCGTGCGCGGACGGCCCGGGCCTCCGGGCATGCAGGCGGAGCTCGCGTTGACGGCGCTGCCCGATCCCCCGTCCGAGGTGCGCGCGACGTATAACTCGTCAGGCATTTCGCTGACGTGGGACCCCTCTGGTGGACTCCTTGGCTTCCTGCTCGATCGTGTGCTTCCGCCGGAACCGGTACCGTTTGTGACGTCGGTGCAGGCCCCCGCGGCCAAACCCGCGCAACAAACGTCGGATGCCACGGTTCCGGCCGGACCGACAACGTACAACGTCTATCGGGAGATTGCGCCCGACGCATCGGAGCTTCCCGTTGCCAGCGTGCGTGCACCGGGGACGACGGTGGTGCCGACGCCGATCAATGGAAACGCACTCGCCGCGACGTTTGCGATTGACGAGCTCTCGCTGGGACGTCCACGCTGTTACACGGTCCGAGCGCAGCGGGGCACGATCATGAGCGAGCCATCACCGCGCACCTGCTTCACTCCGGTCGATGTTTTTCCGCCTGCGGCGCCGGTCGGCGTGGCCTCCGTACCTTCTGAAGGGGGCATCAGCCTTATCTGGGAGCCCAACAGCGAGCTGGATCTCGACGGCTATCTGGTCTTGCGCCGGGAGGCTGGCGATGCCACACTGCGGCAGCTCACACCCACACCACTTGCCGAAGCGCGGTACCGTGACACGAGCGTCGAGCCTGGAAAGCGGTACATCTATTCGGTCGTCGCGGTCGACACACAGGTTCCGCTGCCCAATATCAGTGCGGAGTCGGAGCGGGTGGAGGAAACGGCGGATCGGTTGGCGGTGGTGGTTGGTCGTAGCTGGTAGTTGGTCGTGGGCAGTCGTGGCCATCGGTTGTCGGTGGTGGAGATGCCACTAACCATCAACCACCAACCCCTCAGGAGTCACCCATGAAATTGTTCGTCGATACCGGAAACCTGAAGGAAGTCGAGGCGCTCGCGCAGCTCGGCATCCTCGATGGGGTGACGACCAACCCGTCGCTGCTGGCGAAGGAAGCGGGCGACTACCGGCAAATCCTGAAACAGATCTGTCAAACAGTGAAAGGGCCCGTCAGCGCCGAAGTCGTCGCCACCGATACAGCCGGCATGCTGCGAGAAGGTCGCGATCTCGCGTTGATCGACGAGCACATCGTGATCAAGGTGCCATTTACGAAGGACGGCGTCCGGGCGTGCAAGACGCTCGCGTCGGAAGGGCACCGCGTCAACGTCACGCTGATTTTTTCGGCCGCGCAGGCGTGGCTGGCCGCCAAGGTGGGCGCCGCGTATGTCAGCCCCTTCGTCGGGCGCCTCGACGACATCGGCGCAACGGGGATGAGTCTCGTGCGCGAAATCGTCGACATTTTCGACAATTCGGAGTTGACGACCGAAGTTCTCGTCGCCAGCGTTCGCAATCCCGATTCACATCATCGAGGCGGCGCGGATGGGCGCCGACGTTGCGACGGTACCGGCCGCGGTCATCGAGCAGTGCTTCAAGCACCCGCTCACCGACATCGGCCTCGAGCGGTTCCTCAAAGACTGGGAGAAGGCGCAGGCGGCGAGGGTATAAACATTTACGGATTCACGAATTTACGAATTTACGAATTGTAATGCCTCAATTCGTGAATCCGTAAATCCGTAAATTCGTAAATGCATGGATAAGGATTTTCTTCAAGATCTCGATCGGCGGGCCGAGCTCGGGGGCGGTGAAGAACGGCTTCGCCGCCAGCGCGAGTCGGGCAAGCTTACGGCGCGCGAGCGCATCGACCTGCTGTTCGACGCCGGCACGTTCGAGGAAATAGACAAGTTCGTCACCCACCGCTGCCGCGACTTCGGCATGGCCGATCAGGTCGTGCCCGGCGACGGCGTCGTGTGCGGGCACGGCCGCATCAACGGACGGCTTGCATACGCGTTCGCACAGGACTTCACAGTCTTCGGAGGGTCACTTTCCGAGACCAACGCCGCCAAGATCGTCAAGATCATGGACCTCGCGATGAAGATGGGTGCGCCCGTCATCGGATTGAACGATTCGGGGGGCGCGCGTATTCAGGAGGGCGTGCAGTCGCTCGGCGGCTACGCCGACATCTTCCTTCGCAACACCCTCGCTTCAGGCGTCGTACCGCAGATCTCCGCGATCATGGGACCGTGCGCGGGCGGCGCCGTCTACTCACCGGCAATCACCGACTTCACGATCATGGTGAAGAACACGAGCTACATGTTCGTGACCGGTCCCGACGTCATCCGCACCGTTACCCATGAACAGGTGACGAAAGAGGAGCTCGGCGGCGCGATAACGCACAACGAACGAAGCGGCGTCGCGCACTTTGCCGTGGACAACGACCAGGAGTGCCTGCTCCTGATCCGAGAGCTGCTGTCGTTTCTACCCAACAACAACGTGGACGATCCACCGCGCGTCGAGTCGGCCGATCCTGCCGACCGCGCGGAAGCAGTGCTCGACACCATCGTGCCCGCATCGCCGAATCAGCCCTACGACATGGGCGACGTCATCCGCGCAGTGGTGGATGAAGGCTACCTGCTCGAGGTGCACGAGCATTTCGCGCGCAACATCGTCGTTGGGTTCGCGCGCCTCGGCGGCCGCGCGGTCGGCATCGTGGCGAATCAGCCGGCGCACCTGGCCGGCACGCTCGACATCGACGCGTCGGTCAAGGGCGCGCGCTTCGTCCGGTTCTGCGACGCGTTCAACATCCCGCTCGTGACTTTCGAAGACGTGCCCGGATTCCTGCCGGGCACCGTTCAGGAGTACGGTGGCATCATCCGCCACGGAGCAAAGCTGTTGTTTGCGTTCGCCGAGGCGACCGTTCCGAAGGTGACCGTGATCACGCGCAAGGCGTACGGCGGCGCCTACTGCGTCATGTCGAGCAAGCACATTCGCACCGACGCCAACTACGCGTGGCCGACGGCTGAAATCGCGGTGATGGGAGCGGAAGGGGCGGTCAACATCCTTTACAAGCGTGAGCTCGAAGCGGCCGGCGATGCGGGGGCGGTGCGTGCCGCGAAAATCCAGGAATACCGCGAGAAGTTCGCAAATCCCTATGTGGCCGCCCAACGGGGGTTCGTTGACGAGGTCATCATGCCCCGGCAGACCCGCGCCAAGTTGATCGCTGCCCTGGACGCGCTCGACACCAAGCGCGACCGGAACCCACCCAAGAAGCACGGCAACATTCCTCTCTGATGGAGTGGTTGCGCGGACGAACGCTCGGCTGGCCGGACCCCGGTCTTCCGGCGGCCGCACTCGTCTACGCGATCATCACCGCCGTCCTGTTCCGTGAACTGCTGCCGAACGTGTTGACGCACGTGTATTCAGACGTCGGCGACCCGCTGCTCAACGCGTCGATCCTTGCGTGGAACGCGACGCATCTGCCTCTCACCGCGGAATGGTGGAACTTTCCGTCCTTTGCCCCGTTGTCGGGGGTGACCGCATTCACCGAGCACTTGCTGCTGGTCTACCCGGTTGCATCACCGGTGATCTGGATCACGGACAACCCGGTGCTTGCATACAACCTTCTGTTCCTCGCGTCGGTGCCACTCAATGGCATTGCCGCGTACGCGCTTGCCCGCGATCTCACCGAATCGAATGCCGGTGGGTTCGTTGCAGGGCTCGCCTATGCGTTTGCCCCATATCAGGCCGTGCATCTGTCGCATCTCCAGCACATGACGTCATTCGGGATGCCGTTTGCGCTGATGTGGCTGCACAGGTATTTCCGGACCGGTAGCCGCCGGGCGCTGGTGTGGTTTGGTGTGGGCTGGCTGGTGACCGCCCTGGCGAACTCGGCGCTGCTGGTGTTCTTTCCAATGCTGCTGCTGGTTTGGTGCGTCTGGTTCGTGCGGGCCCCGGATTGGAGAAGACTTGCCGCGGTGGCCGCCGCGGCTGCTATTGCGAGCGTGCCGCTCGTGCCTTTGCTTTGGGGTTATCAGCTGCGTCAAGCGGCGTACGGCTTCATCCGCAGCTACACCGAAATAAGAATGTTCAGCGCCGACATCGTCGGCCTGCTCGGCATGTATCACCGGGCGGTCCCCTGGCGTGGTGTCCTGCCGCACGACTTCGAGGAGGGCGCCCTGTTTCCCGGCTTCACCACATTCGCATTGGGCGTCATTGCGTTACGCGCCGTGGTAAAGGGGACGGACATCGGTGCCTGGCCTCGCCGCCTCGCCCGCGCGGCTGTGGTCCTGACGCTCATCGTGCTCGCACGGGTGTGGACCGGTCCATTCGGGTGGCATATCGGTCCGCTGCCACTCCCACCTTTCAGCCCCTACCGTCTGTTCACATTCGCCGTGCTGATGCTCATCGCAGGCGCGATGCTCACGGCGGGTTTTCGGCGCGCCTGGTCCGAGCGCAGTGTCGTGATGTTTTGTGTGGTCGCCGTGGTTGCGATGTGGCTCGTGGCGCTGGGCCCGGAGCCCGAATGGTCCACGCCCTGGCGTGCGCTGACGTACGGGCCGTACTATCTGCTCGTCAGAATCCCTGGCATCCAGAGCATCCGGGTTCCGGCTCGCGCGTGGTTCCCCGCAATCCTGTGTCTCAGCGTGCTGGCGGCCTTCGGAACGGTTGCCCTCCTCCAGCGATACCGACGCCACGCCTCCGCGGTGCTCGCGAGCATTGCGCTGCTGATCGTTATCGAAGGCTGGTGTGTCGATCGGATCGTCGAGGTGCCGCGGCCGATGCGTCCTGGCACGATCCCCGAGGGTGCAACGGTGCTGGATCTTCCAATCGAGGAAGGATTCCACAACGCGGTCCCGCAATACCGCGGCGTTGTGGGCGGCTACCGTACGGTCAATGGGTACAGCGGGTACCTGCCTCCACACTTCACACCGTTGCGGCGGGCGATCGGCGACGTGATTCCAAATGCGTTGGACGACTATCGCCGCGACGGCGATCTATATGTCATTGTCCGGCCCGGGCTCTCGATCGTCATCGCGCGCTGGGTTGCCACGCTTCCGGCCGCCGAGCATCTTTTCGACGTCGAGGACAGCAGGGTGTACCGGCTGCCGCAGCTGGCGCGTGCGCTTCGGACCTCGCCCTAAGTGCTAGAATTAGCGGGCTTTGCGCAGAATTCTGGTGGCCAACCGCGGCGAGATTGCCGTGCGCGTGATCCGCGCATGCCGCGACATGGGAATCGCCTGTGTAGCCGTGTACTCGGAGTGCGATCGAGCAGCGCGCCACGTACGAATGGCCGACGAGGCCTATGCAATTGGCCCCAGCGCTCCCCTTGAAAGCTACTTGCGCGTCGATCGGCTCATCGACGCGGCGCAGGCGAGCGGCGCCGATGCCGTGCACCCCGGGTATGGCTTTCTCGCGGAAAATGAATCGTTTGCGGCGGCGTGTCGGGCTGCTGGGCTGACGTTCATCGGGCCAACCGCTGAAGCGATTTCGTTGATGGGCAGCAAGACCGCGGCGCGTCGCGCGGCAATTGCTGTGGGCGTGCCCGTTGTGCCCGGTTCCGATGCTCCGTTCGATGCGAATCAATCGGACTCGGTAATCGAGGCGGCGGCTGCGAGCGTCGGGTATCCGCTGCTCATCAAGGCCGTCGCAGGCGGCGGCGGCAAGGGCATGCGGGTGGTCACCGCGGCCGAAGACCTACCGAGCTCGATTCGCGCCGCCCGGTCCGAGGCTCGCGCCGCCTTCGGCGATCCGGCTATCTACCTGGAACGGCGGCTCGTCCGGCCGAGGCACGTGGAAGTGCAGCTGCTGGGGGACCTGCACGGCAATGTGCTGCCGTTCGTCGAGCGTGAATGTTCGATCCAACGCCGGCACCAGAAAGTCATTGAGGAAACGCCGTCGCCTGCCGTATCGCCGGCACTTCGCTCGGAGATCACGGCGGCAGCCGCGGCGGTGGCGCGCTCGGTCGGATATACGAGCGCCGGAACGATTGAATTCCTTCTGGACGAGGACGGGCGCTTCTACTTTCTGGAGATGAATACGCGCCTGCAGGTGGAGCATCCGATTACCGAGATGGTGACTGGCATCGATCTCGTGCAGTGGCAGATCCGCATCGCACAGGGGGAGCCGCTCGATATCGATCCGCAAAAAACGCTGAGCCCCAATGGTCACGCAATCGAGTGCCGGATTTACGCGGAGGACCCGGACGCTGGCTTCATGCCTTTTCCGGGCCGGATTACCGCGCTCGGCGTCCCTGGCGGTCCGTGGATTCGGGACGACAGCGGCGCCGAATCTGGCACGGACGTGCCTATTTTTTACGATCCGCTGATTTCGAAACTGTCGGCCTGGGGGTCTGACCGCCCGGAGGCCATTACGCGAATGAAGCGGGCACTCCGCGAGTACCACGTCGGGGGCATTCGGACGACCGTCCCATTTTTTCGATGGATGCTGGAGCAGCCGGCGTTCGAGAAAGCCACATTCCACACCGCATATCTGGACGAGCTCTTGCAGCAACGCCGCGGCGAGCCTTTCGAGAATCCACGCGAGGACGAAGAAGAGATCGCCGCCGTCGCTGCTGCGCTGCACACGATCGTCGCGGGTGGCGCCTCAGTGAGCGGCCGTTCCGCTCCGCGCGAGCCGGCGACCTTGCCAGAATCGGGGCGGCCGCCCGCGGGGAGGTCCGGCTGGAAGCGGCTGGCCCGGCTCGAGGGCCTGCGCGGGTGACGTTCGAAGTCGAGGCAGGCGGGCGCAAACGCGCTGTCGAGATCACAGGGGCGGGTCGCGTGTACCGGGCGGTGGTCGATGGGCGCGCATACGCCGTAGACGTTGCGAGAGTGGGGGACATCTGGTCGCTGCTGGTGGGCTCGGCTGAGCCTGCTCTGTCGTCGCCGGCGCTGCGCCCGGGGCGTAGTTACGAGGTGATGATCGGCGACCAGTCGGGAGGCGAGCTGGCCGTCTACGTGAACGGCAGGGCTGTGCCGGTCAGCATTCACGGTTTTATCGGCCCTCGAACGCAACGTCGCCTTGCGCGGTCCGACCGCACGGACGAGGCGCGAAGCGGACCGGTGAACGTCGCTGCGCCAATGCCCGGCCGCATCGTCAAGGTGCTCGTGAACGAGGGCGACGCCGTTGTCGCGCGGCAGGGCATCGTCGTAGTCGAGGCGATGAAGATGGAAAACGAGGTGCGCGCGCCGCGAACCGGCACTGTGAAAGAAGTACGGGTCACGCAAGGCGCACTCGTCGAGGCCAGAACGGTGCTGGTTGTCATCGAGTGATCAGGTCCTTGGCGGCGGGCCGTTCGGGGGGTAGTGTTAATAGTCAGGCTTCGGTGAACTTTGTCGTATACCGTCCTTAACCACCCCGTCACACAGATCACGCAGCGTGTGATTCGCCGCATCGTGGTGATGTTTGCCGTGATCGTTGCGGTCGCACTCGTCACGACCGTTTCGATTGATCTCGGTCCGTCACTGAAGGCGCGCGCTGAAGCGGCTGCATCGCAGTACATGGGCCGGCCGATGCATATCGGTCGGTTGTCCGTGCACCTGTGGCTCGGGCGTTTCGTGGTCGAGGACGTCATCATCGAAGGGCTGACACCGCAGTCACGCCCGTTCCTCATGGCGCAGCGCATCAATGTCTCGGTGCCCTGGAGTACGCTCTTCGACCGCAGGATCGTCTTCGACGCCATCGAAATGACTGATTGGCGGATGTTCGTCGAGACGTTTCCCGACGGCCGTCACAATTTCCCGCGGTTTACCCGTGAACGACGGGCGGCGAGCTCCTGGACCACCACGCTGCAGTATGTCCGCGCCAGCCGCGGAGAGTTTACGTACGCCGATCACGGCACTCCCTGGAGCGTCGTCAGCCGCAACCTCGACGTGATCGTGGCACGGCCGACGTCCGAGTATCGCGGCCAGGCGCGGTTTACAAACGGAACCGTCTCCATCCAGAACTACGTGCCCATGCGCGCGGACATGAGCACGACGTTCCGCGTCGTCGATGGCAAGGTCGTGCTCGATCGGATCGACCTGACCACCGACGGCTCGAAATCGCAGCTGACCGGTGAAGTCGATGTGACTCGCTGGCCCGAGCAGACCTATCGGGTCGTCCGCTCCCAGGTCGATTTCGCCCGTATGCGCGACATCTTCTTTGCCGACCGCGATTTCACCGTCGGGGGCGAAGGGGAGTTCACGGGCACGTTCCACCTCTTTCGCGAAACCGTGAACGGACGCTCCCGCACCGGCCGTGAGCTGAAAGGCGTATTTTCGAGCGCCAGCACCAACGTCAACACGTATCAGTTCACCGACCTGCGTGGCGCGCTCTTGTGGGTCCCCGAACGGTTTGAGGTCACCGACGCGACGGCCGCTCTGTACGGTGGTTCGTCACGTTTCAGTTACCGGATGGGACCCTTCGGGCAGCCTGGCGTCCGCGCGGTCGCGAGCTTCGACACCGTGTACGAGAACGTCGACGTGCTGGCGTTCACCGACGTGCTCGAGCTCGACGGCATCCGCCTGGCGGGGCGCGCGTCGGGGCGCAACCTGCTCGAATGGCCGCTCGGCCGATTTTCCGATCATCGCGGCGACGGTGAAATCCGGCTCGAAACGGCCAGCCCCACGCTCTCGCGATTCATGACCGCGTCGGAGATTGACGCCGCAGAGCGGCGTGGGCGGGAATGGGGCCCCTTTGACGCCCGACCGTTGAGCGAGCCGGTGCCAATTGCCGGCAACATGATCTACGCCTACGGTCCCGAGTGGGTGGACTTCGGTGTCAGCCGTCTGGCAACACCTGACACCTATGTCGAGTTCGAGGGGCGCACTGCGTACGGCGATCGATCGAGGATTGAGTTTCACGTCACGAGCGCGGACTGGCAAGAGAGCGACCGCGTCTTTGCCGGCGTGTTGACTGCGTTCGGATCGCGGACCGGCGTGATCTCAATAGGAGGTTACGGCACTTTCGACGGTGTCATGGTCAACAACGTGCGTCGTCCGCGCATCGAAGGCGTATTCCGCGGCGAGCGCATCCGGGCGTTCGACGTGGTGTGGGGTTCGACCACGGGTCGTGCCGTGATCGAAAACGCCTATGCGGACGTGGCCAGCGTCGCGGTGCTCAACGGCGACTCCGCCATCCACGTCGACGGCCGCTTTTCGCTTGGGTTCCCCCGACGCGACGGCGGCGAAGAGATCAACGCGCGCATTCGCGTGATCCGCAGGCCCGTCGCCGAGCTGCGCCATGCATTCGAGCTGGACGAGTACGACGTTGACGGTTTGTTTTCCGGGGAGTTCCACGTCTTCGGCGCATACCGCGGGCCGTACGGCTTCGGTCAGATGGCAATCGTTGACGGCGTCGCTTACAGGCAGCCGTTCGAAACAGCTATGTCCGCCGTGCTCCTCGAAGACGACGGCGTCAGGCTCGACTCGCTGCAGATTGTGAAGGCGGGCGGCCGCGCGGCAGGTGCGGCGTACGTCGGATATGACGGCACGTATTCATTCAACCTCGATGGCCGAGGGATACCCATCGAGGGGGTTGCGATGGCGTCAACCACGACCGTGCCGTTGCTCTCTGGACGGTTCGATTTCAACGCGGGAGGCAGCGGGACGTTCGATCGGCCGCGGTACGACGTTCGCGGCACCATCAACGACTTCTTTGTGGGCGACGAAGGCATCGGGCAGGTCGTCGGTCAGGCCAGCGTCAACGGCGACATGATGACGCTGAAGCTCGAAGCGGCGTCACCGCGTCTGGCGGTGTCCGGCTCGGGCCGGATTGCGCTCACACCCGGGATGGAAGCCGACCTGTCGTTCGTCGTCGCTGACACCTCTCTCGACCCCTACGTGCGCGCGCTCAACCCGAACCTGTCGCCGTTCACAACCGCAATCGCCAGCGGCAATGTTCGGGTCCTCGGACAACTCACCAACGTCGACGAGTTGCTCGTGGACGCGACCGTCGATCGTCTGGACCTCAGGTTGTTCGACTATCGGCTGCGCGGCGCGGCGCCCATCCACATCGCACTGGATCGGCACACGATGCGTGTGGAGGAGATGCGGCTTGTCGGGGAGGAAACGCAGCTCGACATCAGCGGCGTCGTCAACCTGCACGACGAGCGCATCGCTATGCGCGCGACGGGGGACGCGGGCCTCGGCCTGCTTCAGGGTTTCGATTCGAACATCCGCAGTTCCGGACGCGCGTCGCTCGAGGCAACCTTCGAGGGCCCGATGCGCGATCCGATCGTCACCGGTACGATGACCGTGGAGAACGGACGGGTGCGTCATTTCGGCCTGCCGCACGCGCTCGAGAACATTTCCGGACCGGTTCGATTCGACACGCGCAGCGTTCGTCTGGACGAAGTCACCGCGCGGCTCGGCGGAGGCCTTGTCCAGTTCGGCGGCCGCATCGACATGGAAGCGTATCGGCCAACCCGCGTCGACGTGACGATGATCGGCGACAGCATGCGATTGCGCTTTCCCGAAGGGATGCGGTCGCTGGTCGATGCGGACCTGAGCGTGCAGGGCATGGTGGATGCCTTGACCCTGTCCGGCACGGTGACGGTGCGGAACGCCCTGTATACGCGCGGTTTCGACGATCAGGGAGGTCTGTTCGATCTCACGGGGGGCGGCGGCGGAGCTGTGGCATCGACCGGGCAGGTTGGTTCGGTCTCGCTTGCGGCCACGGGACTGCCGCTGCGGTACGACGTGCAGATCGTCGCTCCATCTACTCTCGAGATCCGGAACAGCATGGCCCGCATCTTTGCCAGCGCCGATTTGCAGCTGCGGGTACCTACGACAGACCGCTGCTCTTCGGTCGCGCTGAAGTCGACCGGGGTGAATTCACATTCGAAGGACGGCGGTACCAGATCACGCGTGGCACGATCGATTTCAACAACCCCGCACGTATCCAGCCGTTCTTCGACATCGAAACCGAGACCCGCGTCCGCGTGCCCGGGCAGACCTATCGGGTGATTGCACGCGCCGCCGGTACGCTCGATCGACTGACGCCCGCGTTCGAAGCTGACCCGCCGCTGCCCGAGGTCGAGGTACTGAGCCTGCTGTTCGGGGACGTCGCGCCGGGACAGGACGTCGAGTTCCGCCAGTACAGCACCAACATCACTCCACAGCAGCAACTGTTGCGCGAGCGGGCGACGCGCGCGCTGACCGGCGCGCTGTCGTCGGAGGTGGGCAGGCTTGCTGAGCAGACCTTTGGCGTGGATACATTCCAACTGACCCCATCGCTCGTTGATCCCAATGCACAGTCATCGCGCCTGGATCCCGCAGCCCGTCTCACCATCGGCAAGCGATTGTCCGAGCGCATCTACCTGACGTACTCGCGAAGCCTCTCTTCGTCCACGCGCGATCAGATCATTCTGCTCGAATACGATCAGACCGACCGCTTCTCCTGGATTCTCTCGCGCAACGAGGATCGGACCTACGCGCTCGATGTGCGTGTGCGACATGCTTTCTGATACTGGGTAACTGTTCTGCTATCGTGTGATTCAAAATTCAGAATGCAAAGTGCAAACGGAACATTGTTCGCAGGTCTATGTTTGCATTTTGCATTTTGCATTTTGCATTTCCCTTCCGTTGTTCTAGCGCAGACTCCTCCTCTCATCACCGACGTCCGGGTCGAGCAGGAAGGGCGCACCATCGACGACCGGCTCGTAACCGGGCTCATAGAAACCACGGTCGGCGAACCGCTGTCGATGCGCGAAGTACGTGAGACGCTCACGCATCTGACAAGCCTGAATCGATATGAGGACGTCCAGGTCCTGCAGGAGAGCTCCGGCGCTGGTATCCGGCTGCGCTACTTACTCGTGCCACTGCATCCCATCGATCGCATCGAGTTCCGCGGCTCGCTGGGTTTGCCCGAGGATCAGATTCGGCCGGTCGTTACGGAGCGGTTCGGCGTCGCTCCCGCGGCGGGACGTGCAGAGGACGTGGCCGAGGCGCTCCGTGTGTTCTACAGCGAGCGCGGATTCCCTGCGGCGCGTGTGATACCCAGCATCGAGGAGACGCACGCGCCGGATCGGGCGACGCTGGCATTCGAGATCCAGTCCGGCCCCCGCGTAACGATCGGTCGCCTCGACATCGACGAAATCGACGCCGCCGACCGCCGCGTGCCGCCGGGCAATATTGCTGTGCGCGTCGGCGACCCCTATGACGGTCCCCAGATCATTCAGGCGTTAGAACGCTATGCCGGGTCGCTTCGCGCTATGGGCTTCTATGAAGCGCGTGCCGTCCACACTGTGGCGTTCGATGCGAACGGGACGGCGACCGTGCGTGTCACCGTCGACCGTGGTCCGCTTGTCACGGTCGAATTTGCCGGCGATCCGCTCCCGGAAGCGGACCGCGAGCGGCTCGTGCCGGTTCGCACCGAAGGGTCGGCAGACGAGGACCTCCTTGAGGACGCGACTCTCGCGATTGAGGACTACCTGCGGGCACGGGGCTACCGCGACGCGATGGCGGAGCATTCCCGCACAGAGCGCAACGGAATGCTCACCATCACCTTTACGGTCGATCGTGGAGTGCGTTTTGTGGTCGAAAGCGTCGCGATCACCGGCAACAGTGTGGTTCCGGCGGCCGATCTCGAGAAGCTCGTGCAGATCCAGGGCGGGCAGCCCCTCGTTCAGACTGCGGTGAATCGCGCTGCGATCGCCGTTCGCGATCTGTACCGGTCGCGCGGTTTCACGCGCGCAGTCGTCAAGAACAGCGTCTGGGAGGCGCCGCGTAACGAAGCCGGTGGTCCGGACCGTCGGGTCATGCTCGACTTCACCGTCACCGAAGGACCACGAACGCTGGTGTCGTCGATCGCCTTCGTGGGCAACGCGGTGCTGACGAGCGCAGAACTCAACGAGTTGATGACAACCCAGCAGGGCCGGCCGTATTCAGAGAGTGACGTGGTTGCCGCCCGCGATCGCATTGATATCGAGTATCGCAACCGCGGCTACGAAAATGTGGTCGTCGAGCCCGACGTGTCGTTGACGGATGACGGTACGCGCGCCGACATCCGGTTTGCGATTGCCGAAGGGCAGCAGGTGATCGTGGACCACGTCATCATCATGGGCAACGAGCGCACGAACACGCAGACGATCGAACGCGAACTGCTGCTGAGGCCGGGCCAGCCGCTCGGGTATTCCGCCCGCATCGAAAGCCAGCAACGGCTTGCGGCTCTGGGTCTGTTCCGCCGCGTCGTGATTGAGGAGCTGCGCCATCCTGGCGAACCGAGGCGCGATGTGCTCGTTCAGGTCGACGAGGCGCCGCCCACCACGATTGGATATGGTGGTGGCGTCGAGGGCGGAACACGCCTCCGCCCGACCGGCGAAGGCGGCCAGGCCGAAGAACGCTTCGAAGTTGCGCCTCGCGGCTTCTTTGAAATCGGCCGACGGAATCTCTGGGGAAAGAACCGCGCCGTCAATCTCTTCGGCCGTGTCAGCCTCCGTTCGCGCGACGTCGTGCTGTCGGACAGCGGTATCCGCTTCGATCAGCCCGCCGAGGGGAGCGGCTACGGCTTCAACGAGTACCGTGTGCTGGCAACGTTCCGCGAACCCAGGGCGTTCAACAGCCCAGCCGATGTGCTCGTGACCGGCATTCTGGACCAGGCCATTCGATCGAGCTTCAACTTCATCACCCGCGAAGCGAGGGCCGAAGCCGGCGTACGCATCGGTCCGCGCTACAGTCTGGCCGGCCGCTACTCGTACGAACACACGCGACTGTTCGACGAACGCTTCACAGAGGCCGAAAAACCGCTCATCGACCGAATCTTCCCGCAGGTACGCATTTCGAAGTTTTCTGCTTCGGCTATCCGGGATACCAGGAATGACGTGCTGGATCCCGATTACGGCACCCTGGTGATTCTCGACAGCCAGCTCGCCGCGCGAATGATCGGATCCGAGGTTGGATTCACCAGAACCTTCGTGGAAGGCTTTGGGTTCTACCGCATGCCCACCGCACGGCGTCTCGTGCTCGCGTTTGGATCCCGTTTCGGCCTCGCCCACGGGTTCCGCCGAACGGTTGCTCGGATCGGTCCAGACGGCCAGCCGATCATCGGTTCCGGCGGCACACCGATCGTTGACGTCGTGGAAGATCTGCTGCCGGCGAGCGAGCGGTTCTTCGCAGGCGGGGACACGACGGTGCGGGGCTTTTCCCTGGATCGACTTGGTACCGACGCGACGATCAGCTCCACCGGGTTCCCAACTGGCGGAAACGGGTTGGTGGTCCTGAATGCCGAGGTCCGCCTTGCGGTCATTGGTGGGCTCGGTGCCGTCGGGTTCCTCGATGCGGGCAACGTCTTTCTTCGCGCCAGAGATCTGGACCTGGGACTGTTGCGTGGTGCCGCCGGCTTCGGCCTTCGTTATCGATCGCCGGTCGGCCCTATCCGCATCGACATGGGGTTCAAGCTCGATCGTCGCGAATTGGCACCGGGCCGACTCGAGCGGCGCAACGTGCTGCACATTTCGCTCGGGCAGGCCTTCTAACGTTCTATGCCACGGGTCACAGAAACACAGAGACACAGGGACGTCCTCGGAGGCCTGAAGGCCTCCGGTTGCCTCGCGGCGATTCTGGCGATGTGTGTCGCACCCCTCGCTGCGCAGCAGCTACTCGACCGAATCGTCGCCCGCGTCGATGGCTACCCGATAACGCTTACGGACCTGAAAGCCGCCGTAGCGCTGGGAATCGGCAACGTACCTTCGGGCGCGCCCGAGGCCTCGGCGATCGAGTTGCTCGTGGATCGCCAACTGATGCTCGCCGAAGTGGAGCGGTTTGCGCCGCCGGAACCGTCGGCTGCCGATATTGCCGGCGAAGTGGAGGCCATGACGGCCCGCGCCGGTGAGCGTCTGGCTGCCGTGACCGAGGAAACTGGCGTAGACCAGGCGCGCATCCGTGAACTGGCGCGCGAAAGCCTGCGCATTCAGGGCTATCTCAACCAGCGCTTCGGGACGACGACATTGTTGAGCGAAGAGGAGGTACTGCAGTACTACCGCATTCATCCAGAGGAGTTCACGCAGAACGGGCGTTTGATGCCGTTTGGCGAGGCGGAACCGACCGCCCGCCAGCGGGCGGCGGCCGAACGCCGCGCGTCAACGATCGGTCAGTGGCTGCGCGACCTGCGGAATCGGGCGGAGATCGTGATCGTCAAGGGGTAGGTCGCAGCGCAAATCACGCTCCGACGATTGCGACCCGCAGCACCTCGAGTCCGTTGAAGCCGGCGTGGCTCACGATTGGGGCCACGCTGCTCCCACGTCGCAGATACAACACCGCCCAGAACGCGCCGAGTAGTCCTGTCGTGACGACCGCATCCCAGCCTTGCATGTAGTGGCCGGCTCCAAACGCGACGCTGAGCACGATCACTCCGACCGCCGGTCCGCCCAGATGACGCACGAAACGCTGCAGCAGAAACGCACGCTGCAGTTCTTCGCGCACGCCTCCCGCAACGATCGCGACGACGGCCAGTGCGATCGCCTCGCCAGGGGTCGCGGCGAGCTGCTCGAAAGGATTGGTCGGCACGTTGTGCAGCCAAGGCGCCAACAACCGAAGCAGGTTCAGCAAGATAACGACGGCGAAAAATACGAGGGGGATGAGCATCGCGCCGGCGAGCGCTTCGCGCGCGACCGGTCGGTCGCCGAGCCATAACGCTCGTACGCTGTCGCCGTGCGCTCGAGTCAGCGCCCCCATGAGGGTGATAAGAACAAAGGTGTCGCCGAGCGAAAGAATCAGCACAAAGGACAGCGATAGCCGTCCATCGGGCCCCTCCGGCGTGAGCCCAATCAACCCGAGGAGCACGCTGAGTGCGATCTGCGTCGGGACGCTTGAGCAAAGAAGTATCTCGCCAAGGGCGACCACCCTTCGCTGTCCAGGCGTTGGTCCGGTGTACGGGACGGTAGGGGTGTCGGCCACTGTTCAGCTAGACCGTGTAAAAATGACAGGGTAACATCAGCACGGCATCGCGACACCCCACGCGGCCTGGACCCAGTATGACAACCACCATTTCCCGTGACCGTGTCCTGATTGTCGAAGACGACCCGACGACCCGCCTTGGGTTGACCGAGCTCGTCCGCACGTGGGGTTTTTCCACTGAAGGAGCCGCTGACGGCCAGGAGGCGCTCCAGCGTATCACTGCGTTCCGTCCGTCGATCATCATCAGCGACCTCGTGATGCCCCGGATGGGCGGCCTGGAGCTGCTGCATTCCGTGAAGGAGGAGGCCGGCGACGTCACGATCGTCATCCTCACTGCGCAGGGGACGGTCGAGACCGCAGTGGAAGCGATCAAGGAAGGTGCGTACGACTACCTTACGAAGCCGATCGAGCCGCAGCGGTTGAAAATCCTGCTCGACAAGATCGTTGAGCGGCAGGAAACTATCCGCGAAGTCAAAGTTCTCAGGCGTCAGCTGCGCGACTCGGGCAGCTTCGGCCGGATGATCGGCGCCAGTCCGCAGATGCGCAAGGTGTACCAGATCATCGAGCAGGCGGCGCCGACGGCCGCATCTGTTTTGATCTGGGGCGAGTCGGGCACCGGCAAGGAGCTCGTGGCGCAGACCGTTCACCAGTTGTCGCCGCGGGTCCAGGCCCCGTTTGTCCCGATCAACTGCGCAGCGATTCCGGAGACGCTGCTCGAAAGCGAGATCTTCGGCCATGAACGCGGCGCATTTACAGGCGCGCTCGATCGGCGGGAGGGATGCTTCGAGCTGGCCGACCGCGGTACGCTCTTCCTCGACGAGGTCGCCGAAATGACTCCTGCCACGCAGGTGAAGCTGCTGCGGGTGCTGCAGGAGCGCACTTTCCGGCGACTTGGGGGCCGGACGGAGCAGACCGTCGACGTACGGGTGATCGCCGCCACGAATTCCACCCCGCTCGAGGCTGTGAAGAACAGCCGCCTTCGAGAGGACTTGTACTATCGTCTCAACGTATTCGCCGTCGAGCTGCCGCCGCTGCGCCAGCGCAAGGACGACCTGCCGCTCCTGATTCAGGCGTTTCTCACTGAATTCAACACGCGCAACAACAAATCCGTGTCGGCGGTCGATCCGGTGGCCATGCGCGTACTCGAGCAATACAACTGGCCCGGCAACGTCCGCGAGCTTCGCAACGTTATCGAGCGCGCGGTGATTCTCAGCGCGGGCGAGTTCATCGAGCCCAAGCATCTGCCGCCGCTCGCGAGCCCTGCAGCCGCGACTTCGGCGCCCGCCATCTCCCTCGAGCCGGGTGTGACGGTGGAAGAAGCCGAGCGGCGTCTGATTCTGCTCACGCTCGAGCACACGCGCGACAACAAGACGCGCGCGGCAGAAATTCTGGGTATCAGCCTGAAAACGTTGCACAACAAGCTCAATCGGCTGCGGGGAAGAAACTCGGCGAAGCAAGAGGTTCCTGGAGCGTAGTGAGTTTTTTTGAATGCGCCTAGGCATCAAAGGCAAGCAGATCGCCGGCGTCACCGCGATCGTGGGTATCGCGATGATGACGCTGAGCGCACTGTACGTGACGCGCGTCGCCGGCGTTGTGTTGCACGAGAGCCAGGCACGAGGCCAGCTTCTTTCGAACGCGATCTTCCACCGCGCGCGGGAAGTGGTCACCGACAGCGCCCAGCCGTACGAAGCGCTGCGTGCCGACCCTGGGCTCCGCGCGATCCTCGAATCGAGCATTTACAGCGAGAGCGTGACCGGCGCCGTCATCCTCGACACGAGCGGCATGATCATCGCGAGCAGCGATCCCACGCGTGAAGGCTTGAGTCAGGCGGAGCGTCCCGATCTTGCGGCGCTCCTCGAGCAGCGCCCGTTCGACCAGCTGCGCGTGATCTATTCGGAAGAAGGACAGACGCTCGAAGTGCGACAGTCGATGCTGCTCGGCAACGAGGCATTTGGCTCCATTCGAATCGGCCTCTCGACCGTGCTGATGCGCCAGGAGCTGAACGCCGCGCTGCGACCCGCGCTCATCACCGCGGCCGTGGCGCTCGGCGTGGCGGTCTTGGTCGCGGCGTTTCTCGCACAGCTGCTGCTGCGGCCAATCCACGTGCTCCGCAGCGGACTCACACGGCTCGGCAGAGGTGAGTTCGGCGTGAAGCTCGACCTGCCGCAGGACGACGAGTTCGGCGAACTGGGCACGTTCTTCAACGCGGTCAGCCAGCAGTTGTCGGCCGATCGCTCGCAGCTCGCCGGTCAGAAGGCGAGCCTCGAGTCGGCGGTCGAACATCTCGAGGATGCGGTGGCGCTCTTCAATCCGTTGGGAGAGCTGCTCTTCAGCAATCGCGCGATGCAGCTCGCGCTGCCCGCCTCTGTGGGGTGCGCGGTTCAGGATCTCTTTCCGCTCGATCATCCCTACCGCGGCATCGTCGAGGAAACGCTCGCGGCGCGGAAGTCGCGCGGCCCCGTGCAGGTACGCTTCCCGGCTTCCGGCACCGATGAGACGAGCGGCAGCGATGAGTTCCTCGTGATGACCCATGCCATCGAGAGCACCGACAGTGGACTCGTCGGCATCATGCTCGTATCGAGGAACCTGGCCTACCTTTCGCGGGTACAGTCGACAATCGCGTATTCACGCAAGCTGGTGGCGCTTGGCAGGCTGACCGCGGGCATCGCCCACGAAGTGAAGAACCCGCTGAACGCGATGATGATTCACCTCGAGCTGCTGCGCACGAAGATCAAGAGCGGCGTGCTCTCGGCCCTTCCGCAGCCTGTGGTTGCGTCAGGCGTTGGACTCGGCCTGGGAGCTGCGGAACAGGCATCGGATCCTGCCGTCCAAGGCAGCCTCCAGCACGTCGAAGTGATCGAGAGCGCCGTTCGTCGTCTGGACGAGGTGGTTCAAGGATTTCTGAAATTCACGCGGCCCGAAGATCTGCAGCTCCAGCCGGTGAGCATTGGCGCGCTGTTCGAGGAGATCCAGCCGTTGATCGAGCCCGAGGCGCAAGCCAACTACGTCAAGGTAACGGTAGACGCCCCGATGACGCTGCCCAGCGTCAACGGTGACGCGGCGATGCTCCGGCAAGCGTTTCTCAATCTGGCAATCAACGGCTGTCAGGCTATGCCGCATGGCGGCACGCTGAGGCTGGTTGCGGCGCCGGGCCCCCGCGACAAGGTCGAGGTTCGGGTCGAGGATACGGGCGTCGGCATTCCTCCGGATCGTCTCGGAAAGATTTTCGATCTGTACTACACTACGAAGGATCGCGGGACCGGGATAGGCTTGTCGATGGTGTACCGCAGTATTCAGATGCACGACGGCGAGCTCGAGGTGCAGTCCACGCCGGGGCGAGGTACGACATTTCGAATTGTGCTGCCCAGAGCGAGCGAGATTTGAGCAATGCAACACTCAGCAGTCAAGACACACACGCTGCGCCTCGTGCTGTTTGCGTTTTGCATTTTGCCCATTGCGTTGCTGGGCGGCGCGTGCGCCAAAGCCCGTGCGGAAAGCGCTCCTGAAGGGCCTCCGCTGCAGATTCCGCTACCGCCCGAGCACGTGCTGGTCCCGGTGGAGCCGCCTGCGGAGACAGCATCGGTTCCGGAGCCCGAGCCACCGCCGCCGCCCGCAGCATCGGCACCGCGAACCCCGGCCGCGCGTCCCGCACCTCCCGCGAAACCCCAGCCGACGCCCCCGGTCGCAGTCGCACCGCCGGCTCCGCCATCGGAGCCTCGTGAGCTCACTGCCCCGTCTCCGGCAAGCGGCGCCAACGAGCGCAGCGTGCGAGATCTGCTGACGCGCGCCTCGCGGGATTTGAACAGGGTCGACTACATGCGTTTGAGCACCGACAGCCGCGCGCAGTACGAGCAGTCGAAGCGGTTCAGCGAGCAGGCCGAGCAGGCGCTCAAGGAGCGCAACCTCATCTTTGCAGCGACGCTTGCTGACAAGGCCGCTACGCTCGCGGCTGAGCTCTTAGGTAAGTAGCCCAAGTGTGTAAAGGCTGACCACTTTCGGCCAGTCTTTCTATCATTCACCTTTCCACATATCCAACCTCGACGACTGCCGCATCCGTAATCGGCTGAAATTTCCAACGTTTCAGCCGATCGCGCCTGCGTCGTCTTGGCACATCGCCTGCTCTACCCGGTGGCAGATCGAAAGTTCCCCGCTCCACAGCGAAAGTGGTGGGGCACATCCCGCAAGACAATCCTGCCTGTGCACTCGGGGGAGACGCCGAAAAGGCGACTCCCTCCCACCTGCGCTCCTCGCAGTCCTTCCGGCTACTCAGAGCTTCGGTGGGCAAACCCCGGTGAGCAGGAACCGTGTCTTCTCGAGGTGCCGCGCTGATTGCGACGGCGCGAAGGCGGATGCGAGAATAAAGCAAGATATTGCGATTGCCCTACAAGAAAGTCGCAAGATGTTGTGGTTTTGACCTTGACAAGCCTGGAAGCCGGGCGCAATATTGCCGGGCGCTCAACACGGAAAATGGTTTGGGTGGGAGCTCCCAGCGTTCCGCTCTGCCACGCGAGTTCCGCAGGATGTCCGACCCTTCGACACGCCCAGGATCGTCCCGAGCGCCGTCGAGGGACGAGTGCGAATCACAATCCAGACTTTCACCGCACCGCTCGGGGTAGGTGCATCCGTTTGGTTCGGAGGGAGAGCGATGGACGAAAGAGGTCCTGCCCGCGAGGCAGCTCCAGTCGGTCAGCCAGTCGAGTCGGCGGGGACGCCGGCACTGCATGGTGATTCGTCCCTCCGCGCACGCAAGAGCGCCGAGATGAAGGCGCGCGCGATGCCAGGGCTGGAGTTCCCGCGTTATTTCACGAGGCCGGGGGTCGACCCGTTTGACGAGGTCGAATGGGAGATCCGTTCGGCGGTCATAGGCAACGAGCAGGGCCGGGTCGTCTTCGAACAGCGCGACGTCGAGTTTCCGCGCTTCTGGTCGCAGCAGGCCACCAACATCGTCGTGTCGAAATACTTCCGGGGGCAGCTTGGGACGCCGGAGCGCGAGCGGAGCGTCAAGCAGCTGATTGGCCGCGTCGTCGACACGATCACGCAGTGGGCTCGTCAGGACGCCTACTTCGCGAGCGAGGATGCCCTTCTGGCCTTTTCGGCTGAGCTGAAGCACCTGCTCGTCTATCAGAAGGCGGCGTTCAACAGTCCGGTCTGGTTCAATTGCGGCTTCGAGAGGGCGCCGCAGTGCTCGGCGTGCTTCATCAACTCCGTCCAGGACACGATGGACTCCATCCTGACGCTGGCGCGGACCGAAGGCATGCTCTTCAAGTTCGGGTCGGGCACCGGCAGCAACTTGTCGTCCATCCGCTCGTCGAAGGAGCACCTCGCCGGCGGCGGCACCGCGAGCGGCCCCGTCTCGTTCATGAAGGGGTACGACGCGTTTGCCGGCGTCATCAAGTCGGGTGGCAAGACGCGTCGCGCGGCCAAGATGGTGATCCTCAACGCCGACCATCCCGACATCCTCGATTTCATCAACTGCAAGGTCGAGGAAGAGAAGAAGGCATGGGCGCTCATCGACGCGGGCTACGACGGTTCGTTCACGGGCGTGGCGTACGGCTCGATCTTCTTCCAGAACTCGAATAACAGCGTCCGCGTGACAGACGATTTCATGCGAGCGGTGCTCGACGACGACAAGTGGGAAACCCACGCCGTCACCGACGGGCGTGTCATGGGTTCCTACCGTGCTCGCGACATGATGCGGATGATTGCCGAGGGCACCTGGATCTGCGGCGATCCCGGGATGCAGTTCGACACGACCGTCAACGAATGGCACACGTGTCCGGAGACCGGGCGCATCAATGCGAGCAATCCGTGCTCTGAGTACATGTTCCTGGACGATTCGGCCTGCAATCTGGCGTCGATCAACCTCATGAAGTTCGTCAGGGAAGATGGAGAGTTCGACGTCGCCTCGTTCCGCGCCGCCTGCCGCGTCATGATCACCGCGCAGGAGATCATCGTTCCGAACTCGAGCTACCCGACGAAGGCGATCGAGAAGAACAGCCACGAATACCGGCCGCTCGGTCTCGGATACGCGAATCTCGGCGCGCTGTTGATGTCGCGCGGTCTGCCGTACGACAGTGACGAAGGACGCGCCTATGCGGCGGCTATCACGGCGGTGATGACCGGCGAAGCTTACGCGCAATCGGCCCGCATCGCGCGCGATCACGGGGGGCCGTTCTCGGGCTACGACAGGAACCGTGATGCGTTTCTCCGCGTGATGCGGAAGCACCGTGATGCCGTCGGAGAGATCAATCCGAAGGTCGTACCGGCCGACCTCTATAGCGCAGCGAAGCAAACGTGGGAAGAGGCGGTGGAGTTGGGCGAGGACTTCGGCTACCGCAACGCACAGGCGACAGTGCTCGCGCCTACCGGGACCATCGGCTTCATGATGGACTGCGACACCACGGGTGTGGAACCCGACATCGCGCTCGTGAAATACAAGAAGCTCGTCGGCGGTGGTCTGATGAAGATCGTCAACGGTACCGTGCCCGCGGCACTGAGGCGGCTCGGCTACACCGCGTCCGAGATCGAGGCCATCGTTCACTACATCGACGAGCACGAGACGATCGAAGGAGCCCCGTTCCTGAGGCAGGAGCACCTGGCGGTGTTCGACTGCGCGTTCCGGCCCTCGAAGGGCGAACGATCGATTCAATACATGGGCCACATCCGGATGATGGGTGCCACGCAGCCGTTCATCTCCGGCGCCATCAGCAAGACGGTCAATGTACCCCGCGAGGCGTCGGTCGAGGACATAGAGAAGGCGTACATCGAATCATGGCGTCTCGGCGCCAAAGCGATCTCGATCTATCGGGACGGCAGCAAGCGAACTCAGCCGCTCAACACTTCCAAAGCGGGCGTGGCCGATACGCGGAACGCCGGTGTGGAGGTGCGCGAGGTCGTCAAAGAGGTGGTGAAGATCGTCGAGCGGCCCACTCGCCGGAAGCTTCCCGACGAACGCCCGTCGATTACGCACAAGTTCGACATCGCCGGCCATGAGGGGTACATCACCGTCGGCCTCTTTGACGATGGGCAGCCGGGTGAAATCTTCCTGACGATGGCGAAGGAAGGCTCGACGATTTCGGGCTTCGCGGACGCCTTCGCGCAGGCGATCTCTTATGCGCTGCAGTATGGCGTGCCGCTGCAGGTGCTGGTCGACAAGTTCAGCCATGCGCGCTTCGAACCGTCCGGGATGACGAAGAATCCCGAGGTGCGCTTTGCGAAGTCGATCGTCGACTACATCTTCCGGTGGATGGCGACGAAGTTTCTCTCGCCGGAGGCGCAGTTCCGTGCTGGCGTGAACCTGCGAGAGGAGCCGGACAGGATCGGAGATCCGGCAGCCGGCTGCTCCGCAATCGGGATCCGGTAGTCGGAGGCCTTCAGGCCTCCGGACGTCGCGGGCGCGACCGGATCAACGAAACCCGCGAAGCCCGCCGAGTTCGCGGCGATTCAGAGCGCAGGAAGATGCGCCGCCGTGCTCGACGTGCGGGTCGCTCATGATTCGCAGCGGGTCGTGCTACAAGTGCGTGAACTGCGGCACGACCAGCGGGTGCGCCTAGTAGTTAGAGCCGTAGGCAGTTGTCGGCTCGGATGCCTGCGGCCCGAGCTGATTCTCCGGAGCGGCTCAGCCGCTCCTTCGAGCAGCTGTGGCATAGTTCGCATCAGCTGCAGCCCCGCTCGGATCATCGTCGCACTGATTCGGCGCAGCCCGCATCAGTGCCGGAGCCGTGCGCTCGAACGCCATTGCTCCTCGACGAGCGGGTGTGCATAGTTGACGCGCGCTCGTCGCGACTGCCGAGCGGGCGCGAGCACTCGCTCGCCGGAGCGCGCTCGAACGACGTGACTCCTTGATGAGCGGATAGTGCATCCCAGCGGAGTCTTCGTGGACTCGCTCTGGCCAGCGGTCTGCAGCGTTCTCCGGCTTCAGGCGATTTGCGCCGCTCCCTGAGAGCGGCTGGCTTTGACACGGTGGAGCCGGGTCGCTGGACGATCAGCGGCCGTTTTGCACGCTGAACCGTGTCGAACCCTAACGCCGGATCTCCGCCTGTCGCTGCGCTGCTGCCTCGAATCTTCCAGATCTGTTTCCCCCGTCGTCCGATACGAGCAGACTGCCGTCGGGTGCGACCGTCACGCCGACGGGACGTCCCCAGCGCTCGATTGGCGTGCCGCCTTCGCCGTCGCTCACGACGAAGCCGGTCATGAAGTCTTCGAGCGGTCCTGGCCGCCCGTTGTTCATCGGGAAGAACGCCACCCGGTACCCGGACGCGACCGAACGGTTCCACGAACCGTGCAGCGCCACGAAGCCACCGTTCCGGTACCGCTGCGGGAACTGCGTGCCGGTGTAGAAGGTGATGCCGAGCGCGGCCGAATGCGCAGGAATCAGCACGTCGGGCACGATGGCGCGCTTTACCAGCTCCGGAAACGCGCCGACGTAGCGTGGGTCGTAGTTCTGGCCGATGTACGAATACGGCCATCCGTAGAACCCGCCATCCTTGACAGACGTGGCGTAGTCCGGGACGAGATCGTCACCGAGATTGTCGCGCTCGTTGACCGCGGTCCAGATGATGTCGGTGCCCGGCTGCAGCGCGAGTCCGACCGGATTGCGGATCCCCGATGCGTACACCCGATAGCCGGAGCCGTCCGGATTGAACTCGAGAATCGGCCGCGCGCCGGCAGTCCTCGCCCGCGTTGTTGTTCGACTGGGAACCGACGGTGACATACATCTTCGTGCCGGCTCGATTGAAGATGATGTTTCGCGTGGAGTGCCCGCCGACTGGAAAATCGAGCAGCTTCTCGGGTTCACCCTGCGCTTGCATATCCCCGTTCGCGTACTTGAAGCGCACCAGCGAGCCGGTGTTGCCTACGTACAGGTACCCGTTGTGGAACGCCATGCCGAACGGGGCGGCCACCATGCCAGGTCCGCGGCTGTTGAATTCCGGCGGCGGTGCGCAGGCAGGTGCGGATGCACCGAGAATCGCACCGTTGATCGCCGGGTTCACGGCTGGCGCCGGAGCAGGAGGCGCGGCTCCGCGGCCGCGCGGCCGGGGCCGGTGGAGGGGCTGCTGCGCGGCCCGCGGGCGGCGTGCCCGCCGCGTACACGCTCCGCGCCTCGAACACTCCGTCGTTATTCGCATCACGAAGCACGGTGATGTTGTTGGCTGCGGGCGAGCTGACGAACAGGTCGCCATTGGGCGCGTAGACCATCATCCGTGGGGCCTGCAGCTCTGCATACACGCTGACGGTGAAACCGGCGGGCACGACGGGCATCGCGTTGGCGGGCTTTTCCACCAGCGTTCCGCGGTTGGGCCTCGCGGCGCCGATGGCCGGCAAACGACCGGCCTGCGGCTGCGGCGGGCCTGAACTTCGCTGCGCCACCACAACAGTGCAGAAACACAGGGCACCAAGACCAAGCAGGGCAGTAACTCGACGGGCTGCTTTCATGAGCGCACTCCTCATCGACGCCAATGATACCTCCGCGGGACGCGCACGTCCAGGACTAGCAGGCCCGCCCATACAGTAACTGCACGCAGGTACCGGAACAACGCGAACGTGATATTCTCCGCCACACGCTTTCATCCCCCGAACATCTTCAAGAGGAGCTGTTATGGAGCCGACGAAAACGCCTGTGCCACGGGAGGCGATTGACGCTTACAACCTGTACATCCACGGCCACATCGATCGCCGTTCGTTCATGGACCGCGTGAAGAAGGTCGCGGTCTCCAGCGCGGCGGCCGCGGCCATCGTCGACCAGTTGATACCGAACTACGCGGCTGCGCAGCAGGTGTCGCCCACGGACTCGCGGATCAAGGTCGAGTACGCGACCGTGCCGTCGCCGCAGGGCAACGGGTCGATCAAAGGCTATCTGGTGCGGCCGGCGAACGCCGGAACCAACCGGCTGCCGGCGATCCTCGTGGTCCACGAGAACCGCGGCCTCAACCCGCACATCGAGGATATCGCCCGGCGCCTCGCGCTGGAGAACTTCATGGCATTCGCTCCAGACGGTCTTACATCCGTCGGCGGATATCCGGGGGACGACGAGAAGGGTGGCGCGATGTTCGGGAAGGTAGATCGCGCCAAGATGGGCGAGGACCTGTACGCTGCGGCGGTGTGGATGAAGAGTCGTCCGGACAGCAGCGGCCGTCTCGGCGTCACGGGATTCTGCTTCGGCGGCGGCATCGCCAACTCGCTGGCCGTGCGGATGGGCGCCGACCTGCAGGCCGCCGTGCCGTACTACGGCGGTGCACCACCGGCCGCGGACGTCGCCAAGATCAAGGCGGCTGTGCTCGTGCACCACGGCGGCGAGGACAAGCGCCTCGTTGACGCGTACCCCGAATACGAGGCGGCCATGAAGGCTGCCGGCGTCAGACACGAGGGCTACATCTATCCGGGTGCCGTACACGGTTTCAACAACGACGCGACACCGCAGCGCTACAACAAGGCGGCTTCCGAACAGGCGTGGCAGCGCACTGTTGCGTGGTTCAACAAGTACGTAAGGGCGACGAGCTAGCTGGTAGCTGGCAGTAGCTGGTAACTGGTAGCCGGAGGCCTTTAGGCCTCCGGACGTCGTTGCGAAGGGCGGGCCGAAAGGTCCGCCCTTTCTTTTTCAGAACGCCGACTGGGTTACCCTGAGTTGATGCCCACAACTGAAATTCCAACGCAGACGCTTGCGGCGCGTCTTCGAGATACCGTCGAGCTGCTCGAATCGATCGCCGCCGACCGGAGTGTGCTCGAAGGAGTGCCCGAGGATGATCGCCGGCGACTCCTGCAGGCGGTGGCATGCGTCTACCATCCCGACCGTGTTGAACGGCGACGCATGGCAAAGATCATGGCGCGTCAGCGAAGGGCCGCACGCGTCGAGCGCGATCAACTTGCACGTGCGGCAACAGGAATTCAGACGCGGCGGCGCAAACCAGCCTTTCATACGCCGAACGTGTTCAGATCCGACTCGGCTCCATTGGAGCCTCAGCGCAGCCAACCGGACATCGCACCGCCGAGTTCCGAAGGCCGCACCATCGCACCTTCGCACTGCGCACCATCGCACGCACCATCGCACCTCGCCTCGCACCTCGCATCCTCGCACCGTTGCACCGAGGAGTTGCAGCATTGCTATGTGTGCAAGCAGAAGTATTCGCTGATACACGACTTCTACGATCAGCTGTGTCCGGAGTGCGCCGCCTTCAACTTTCGCAAACGCACCGAGCTGGCGGACCTGCGCGGGCGCACGGCGCTCTTGACCGGCGGCCGCGTGAAAATCGGCTATCAAACCGGCCTGAAACTGCTTCGAGCCGGCGCGCGCCTGATCGTGACGACGAGGTTTCCTCGTGATGCGGCGAAGCGGTACGCGCAGGAGTCCGATTTCGAGCAGTGGGGAGAACGGCTGGAGGTCTTCGGTCTGGACCTGCGACACACGCCGAGCATCGAGGCGTTCTGCCGCGAACTGCTCGCCACGCGCGCCCGCCTCGACTTCATCGTCAACAATGCGTGTCAGACCGTTCGGCGGCCACCGGACTTCTACGCACACATGATGGCCGCGGAGACAGCTGCACTCGGCGACATGCCGCTCCACGTTCGAAGGCTCGTCGGCGCGTACGAAGGATTGCGCGGCTATTACATGCTGCCTGAAGGCTCGTCCCGGGGTCGCGGTGAACGTCCGGCTGAAGGCGGACACTACGACGACGACGGTCCGGCTCAAGCCGGACACTACGTTCGTGAGGCGGCCGCTTGGGCTGAGGCGCCCGCGCTACAGGCTCCCGGGTTGACGCTTGCTGCGGAATTGTCGCAGTTCCCGCTGCTGCCGGAGGAGCTGGCGGCTCAGAAGGACCTGTTTCCGGAAGGGCAGCTCGATACGGATCTGCAGCAGGTCGACTTGCGCGAACGCAACTCGTGGCGGCTGCTGCTCGCGGAAGTGCCGTCCGTGGAACTACTCGAAGTGCACCTGGTGAATGCGATTGCCCCGTTCATTCTCAACGCGCGTCTGAAGCCGCTCATGCTGCGCACACCGGAGCGCGACAAGCACATCGTGAACGTGTCAGCGATGGAAGGGCAGTTCTACCGCAAATTCAAGACAACGAGGCATCCGCACACGAACATGGCGAAGGCGGCGCTGAACATGATGACGCGCACGTCGGCCGCCGACTATCACCATGACGGTATCCACATGAACAGCGTCGACACGGGGTGGATCACCGACGAGGACCCGGTCGAGATTTCCGCGCGCAAAGTCGTCGAACAGCGCTTTCACCCGCCGCTCGACGCGATAGACGGCGCCGCACGCATCCTCGATCCGATCGTCAGCGGATTCAACACATGCACGCACATGTGGGGACAGTTTTTGAAGGATTATCGGCCGGCGGATTGGTGAGATCGCATTTCGATGCTGATAATGTGGCGATTGCTGATCAACGCCGCCGCGCTGTGGGCGGGGACCCGGATTACACCCGGGATCTCGTTTGACGGCGATTGGTGGACGCTCCTGGTCGTCGCATTGATCTTCGGCGTGCTCAACGTGTCGGTGCGTCCTCTGCTCTGGTTCATGACGCTGCCGCTCCTGATCGTGACGCTCGGCCTGTTCACGTTCGTGTTGAATGCGCTGATGCTGTGGCTGACCGGTGTCGTTTCAGAGTGGCTGGGTCTCGGCTTCCACGTCGACGGCTTCGGCGCGGCATTTCTCGGCGCTCTTGTGGTGAGCGTGGTCAGCTTCATGCTTTCGTTGTTCGTGGGCGCGAACAGACGAGAGCAGCGCCGCATCGAAGATTAAGAGCGTCAATGCATGGCTCATGAAAGTATCCGTCATCATCCCCGCCTTCAACGAAGACCGCGTCCTCCGAGCCACGTTAACAGCGGTCCGGCATGCGATGACAGCCTTCGATGAGGTCGGCTGGTCGTCGGAGCTGATCGTCTGCGACAACAACTCGACCGACCGAACGGCGCAGATTGCAGCGGAAGCAGGTGCGATCATCGTGTTCGAGCCGGTCAATCAGATCGCACGCGCTCGAAACGCCGGCGCCGCGAAGGCGACGGGCGATTGGCTGGTTTTCGTGGATGCCGATTCGCTTCCAAGTCGAGAGCTGTTCGCCGACGTGGCGCGCACGATTGGGGCGGGCCGGTGCGTCGCTGGCGGCAGCACGGTTCGACTCGATTTCTCGCCCTTCGCAGCCACCGTTATCGTTGCGGTCTGGAACGCGATCAGCCGCACCATGCGATGGATGGCCGGTTCGTTCATCTTCTGCGAGGCAGCAGTGTTTCGCGAGCTTGGCGGATTCAGCCTGGACCTGTACGCAGCCGAAGAAATCGACCTGTCGCGGCGCCTCAAGCGCCTGGCACGCCCGCGCGGTCGGACGATCGTCATTCTGCGGCATCACCCCATCCTGACGAGCGGTCGTAAGGCGCGCTTGTACACGCCGCGCGAGGCGCTGACGTTCATGCTCAAGACAATCGTGCAGCGCGGCCGAACACTGAGAAGTGCGCGGGAGTGCTACCAGTGGTACGACGGCCGGCGGTAATGCAATCTCACGAGACGCGTTTGAGGCCCAGGGTCCTTTCGATGCGGCGGTCGGGGATGAGCCACGTTAGCGCGACCGCCAGGTACATGGCGTCGGCGATCCACGGCCTCACGTACGCGAGGGGTATCGCGACTGCATAGATCAAAATCGAGATCTTGCCCTTGGCGTCGCGGCCCACTGCTGCGCGGATCCGGGAATGAGGTCCCTCGGACGCCATGATGGTGTGCACCAGGATCCAATACGCGATCGCCGAGAGCAGCAGAATCACGCCATAGACGGCGGTCGGAAGCGCTTCGAGATAATGTTCGCCCGTCCATGCCGTCGCAAACGGAATAAGCGATAGCCAGAAGAGCAGATGCATGTTTGCCCACAGCACCGCGCCGCTCACCTGCTGCATGGCATGGAGCAGGTGATGGTGATTGTTCCAGTAGATGGCGAGATAGAAGAAGCTCAGCACATATGCGAGGAACACCGGCGTCAGCATATTCAGGGCTTCCCAGTCGGCAGCCTCGGGCGTCTCGAACTCCAGCACCATGATCGTGATGATGATGGCGATAACGGCATCGCTGAACGCTTCCAGTCGCGTCTTGGTCATGTCGTCTCCCGGAACGCCGCATTGTAGGGTGATTCGGACAGAATAGGGGCGCCGTGTTCGTTGGCCACCTTGCCGTTGCCCTTGGCGCCAAACGCGCCTCGCCACGTACGCCCCTTGCGGCGCTGATCGCCGCCGCATTCGGCCTCGATCTCATCTGGCCAGTTTTGCTGCTTGCAGGAATCGAACGGGTGCGAATCGATCCGGGTCACACCGCGTTTACGCCACTCGCCTTCGATTACTACCCGTGGAGCCACAGTCTCAGCATGGCGATCGTGTGGGGCGTTGTCGCCGGCCGCTTCTCCGTCGTTGTGCTCAAGCGCGCCGCCGCAGGATTCCTGATCGGACTGGCCATCGTCAGCCATTGGCTGCTCGATTTCGTGACCCACGCGCCCGACCTCCCACTATGGCCGGGAGGTCCTCAGGTCGGCCTCGGGTTGTGGAATTCGATTCCCGGTACGCTGGCGGTCGAGGGCGCCCTGTTCGTCGCTGCCATCGCCGCATACGTGCGCAGCACGCGCCCGCGGCGGTCGGCGGGGAAGTGGTCGATGTGGTCGCTCATCGCGCTCACGACCGCTATCTGGATCAGCAGCCCCTGGTCGCCGCCGCCACCGAGCATGCGTGCCATCGCGTGGGTCGGGCTGGCCATGTGGATCTTCCCCACATGGGGCACCTGGATCGACAGGACGAGACAATCGATCTATTGAAGATTGCAGATCTATCGATTGAAGAATGTTGTCGATTGATGAAGGTCGAATGACGAATTGATTTTCGATTGGTAACTCGACTCTCACAATCCGTTCAAGCAATCACCAATCGACAATCATCAACAGTCATCAATCGACAGATCTTCAATCTTCGATTACCGCGGCAGTCGCTCCGCCGGGATGCCGAGCGCCACCGCAATCTGCCGGAGCTTGCCCTGAACGACGCGGACATTGCGCGGTCCCATCCGCGCCAGTTGCTTCTGTGCCGCCGTCAATCCTTCGACTCGCGGGTTCTCGAACGCGTACAACACCGCACCGGTCGGAACGAGCCGGACTTCGCCGTCGAGCGCTGGTGTTTGGAGCATCGCCACGAATGCTCGCTCGAGTGCGACGTCGAACGACCGGTCGCGTCCAAGCTCGGCATACGCATCCTCGATCCTCGGTTTCAGCGTCGAGTAGAGACGCGCCGTACCCTCCGGATCCAGTGAATCGACGGCGCCCGCAAGCGGCGCGTAGCGCTCATAGCTGCGGGGGTCGATCGACAGATCGTCGTCTCCGTCGATCACGCGAAAGGCGCCCGCAGGCCGAAGGGCATTGAGCCGTCGAGCTGGCGTCACTCCGTCGGCAATGTTGTCGACCGCCACCGTGAAACTACGCAGCAGATTGTCGGTCGCCAGCCATGCTGCGACCGTTGGGTGCGACGAGAGCGCAGCCACGAGTTGCCGTACGAGCGCGTCGGTTTCGTCGAGGGGCGGGAGGAGGATGGAGTCTGCAGGCGCGCCCAGCGGTCGTGTGGCAGGCGCTGCCGCCGTCGCAGCCTCGGTAGCCGAGCTCTGCTGTTGCGAATCGCGGCCGCTGAAGAAGTAGAACCACGTAGCGCCGGCCGCTGCAATCAACAGGGAGGCGAGGATCCACGGTAGCGGCGAGCGCGACTCGAGAGCCGGCGGCCGGTCGTCTTTCTGCAGCTCATAGTCCGAGACTTCATCAAACATGCGAGCCTCCCGCACAAAAGCGCACGAATGTACGTAGTGTCCGGCTTTAGCCGAACTCCGGCAAGCACAGCTGTGGGAACGCTAGCCAAGCCTTCCCACGTACCCGCTGAAGACGGGCACGCGCCTGCCAGCGGCGGCGGCCGCCGCTTCCGCCGCCACTGCCGGGTCGACTTCAGCCAGGCGCTTCAGTACGTCCCCCTCCATCGCGGCAATCGGGACACCGTTGCGATAGACGATTCGGTTGCCCTGTGCCGTACGGATGCGGTCGCCTGGCGTAATGATGCCGGTGAAGTTCAACGGATCGGCTGCGCTGATCGTGATGAGACGGTTGTCGTTCCCCGACCGCCGCATCTCTCGCAACCGCTCGACGGCGTCGGCGAGCGCAAACTGTTCGCCGGCCATGCCCGACACGAACCGGCCGCCGCGAATCTCGCCGCGAGCCTCGAGCCTTCGGTAAACCGACACGAGCTCGCGCCACGGCACGCCTGGCGCCTCCCGCGCCAGCACGCGCCGAAAGACGACGCCATAACGGTGCAGCAGAGTCCAGGCCAGCGTTTCCACTGCAACGTCGCGCGGCACTTCACCAGATTCGCGCAGTGCGAACCAGCGCCCGTCGGGGCCGGCTCGGTGTGCCCCGGCGCTCCACGGCGTTGCCCCGATGACTCTTCGAAGCCCGGCGGCGCCATCCGAACTGACATACCCGCCCGCCACCAACTCGCCAAGCGCGCGATGGACGTCGTCCACCGTCATGCCGCACGCAGACGCGAGATCGTGTACGAACGACGCGCCATGGGAGCGCAGGCGATCGAGGACGGGCTCCGAGCTGCTGCCGAGGGGAACAGCTTCGGCCTGTCTCGCGGCATCCTGTCGCAGGGTCAGCCATGCTTCCGCATGCTCCCGAAGGTACAGGGCAATCGGCGTCGCGCCCACGACCTGGGTGGGCCCTGTGGACAGCCGCGCCCAGCTCACCTCGCCTGTCAGGCACAGCATGTCGAGGAGCGCCGGCTCGTACCGTTCGACTCTCGCCGGCAGCACTTCACGCTCCCATGCGCGCGCCGGCACCTCGATGCCGTCGAGCTGCCCCACGACGGCCCTGAGGCCATCGGGTCCCATCAGCGCGGTCGAGGGGTCCACGTGCTGCCACGCGAAGAGAAACCGCATGAACTCGGCGGGCGTGACTGGCGAGATTTCGGCGCGCAGGCGGTTGAGCGTGTACCGGTGAATGCGGGCCAGCAGCACGCGATCGCACCATTCGACCGTGCGGGCCCCGGGGGTGAACACGCCACGTAGCACCGCGCCGTCCGACTCCAGGGCGAGCAGCGCGGCGTCCGCGTCGGCGGTCGATACACCCAGCGATTCGGCTAACGTCGAAGCGCTTACGGGACCACCAATCGCCATTCGGCCTCGAAACAGGGATACGAGAGCCTCTTCCCGGGTCCACGTTCGAGCGCTGCGCGATGCAGGCGCTGCGATCGGAGGATCCATAGTCGCGTTCGGCTGCACTGCCAGAATCTCCGGAAGCCGCTCCGCGGCAACCCACAGCGCACGCTGAAGCGTGCGCTCTACGGGTGGCAAGATCTCCGGCGGATGGGTGTCGACGATGATGCGAGTGGCTCGATCACGGTCGATCAGCGTTCGCGCCATGGCCGCGTCGGCTTCGTGCTCAGCAAGGAAGCCGGTGGTGACGAGCAAGTCGTGCAGCTCCTCGACGTCCCGTGGATCGGGGCGCACCTCGTCGACGACTCGTTCGATAGCGGCCGCGTCGAGCAGGCCGGTCTCATCAGCGTCGAGGTTGACGGGCCGGCGCGACTGCACGGCATGCGTTCGCCGTTCTTCGAGCGGAGCATCGTCCACGAACGCGTACGGCGCCGCGTTCAGCACTTCGTCGGCGAACGCGGACGGCTCGGGCGTGTCGCGCGAGACGAGCTGAAGCTCGCCCGCATGAATGGCGGTCAACACTTTCGCCAGGCCGTCGCTATCCATGGCCTCTTCGAGGCAGTCACGCAGCGACTGGTTGACGAGCGGGTGATCGGGGATCTCCCGGTCGCCGGGGATGTTGTCGAGACAAGCGGCCGCATCGGGAAATGCAGCGGCCAGGAGGTCGTCCGCCTGCATGCGCTGCAGTGGAGGAGGCACCTTCGAACCGCCGCGGCTGCGCGGGACGGCCAGCGAGACGGTCGCGTTCCACCGCCACCTGGTGGCGAAGAGCGGCGCATCGAGGACCGCCTGAATCAACGTGTCGCGCAGGGTTGTGGGGTGCACGTACCGGAAGACGTCGGCGAGCGGAAACGAGTGTTGAGGTCCCAGCGAGAGCAGCAGCGCGTCCTCGGTTGCCACGGACTGCAGCTCGAAGTTGAACTGGCGGCAGAAACGCTTACGAAGTGCGAACGCCCAGGCCTTGTTGATCCGGCTGCCGAACGGCGCGTGCACGACGAGCTGCATGCCGCCCGATTCGTCGAAGAACCGTTCGAGCACGAGTGTCCGTTGCGTCGGAATCACGCCGAGCGCAGAGCGCCCGGCGGCGAAGTATTCGAACAGCTGCAGCGCGGCGCCCTGCGAGAGCCCGATGTCGGAGACCAGCCAGTCGACAATGGATTCTGTGACCGGTGATCGTGTCGCGATGCGCTCTTCGACGTCAGCCCGCAAATCGCTGACCGCACGCGAAAGCTCGTCGCTGCGTGCCGGTGCCTCGCCCAGCCAGAACGGGATCGTCGGCGGTGCGCCGTGCGCATCCACGACGCGGACCGTTCCGGCAGTGACACGGATGATCTGCCACGAGGCGTTACCCAGCTGGAAGATATCGCCCGCGAGGCTCTCGATGGCGAAATCCTCGTTGAGCGTGCCGACGAACGTTTCCTCGGGTTCAGCCACGACGCGATAGTCCGCAACTTCGGGAATCGCCCCTCCCGACGTGATGGCCACCATCCGCGACCCACGTCGCGCGTGAAGCACGCGATGTACCTCGTCCCGGTGGACAAGCGCGGCACGGCGGCCGCGCCGCGTGGCGAACCCCTCGGCCAGCATCGTCACTACGGCATCGAATTGGCTGCGTTCGAGCGCCCGATACGACCATGCACGGCGGACGAGATCGAACAGCTCGTCTTCGGCACATGGCCGGCAGGCGACTTCCGCCGTGATCTGTTGCGCGAGCACATCGAGCGGCGCGTCGTGCATGACGATGGCGTCGAGCTCACCACGGCGGACCGATCGGAGCAGCGCGGCACATTCCACGAGGTCGTCGCGCGACACGGGCAGCAGGCGACCCTTGGGCGTGCCAGAAATGGTGTGACCCGATCGACCAACCCGCTGCAGCAGGGTCGCGATGCGGTTGGGCGAGCCGATCTGGCAGACCAGATCGACGTGACCAATATCGATGCCGAGCTCCAGCGATGCCGTGGCGACCAGTGCTTTGAGCGTGCCGCTCTTGAGGCGATGCTCCGCGTCGATGCGCGTTTCCTTGGACAGGCTTCCGTGATGTGCGGTGACCTGCTCCTCGCCGAGGCGCTCGCTGAGGTGTCTGGCGACTCGCTCGGCCATCCGTCGCGTATTGACGAAGACGAGCGTCGTCCGATGCGAGCCGATCAGCTCCGCGAGACGGTCGTAGTACTCCTCCCACACTTCGTGGGCCATGACCGCGCTGAGCGGCGATCGAGGTATTTCGAGCTCGAGGTCGATAGCCCGGCGGTGACCTTCGTCGACGATGGCGCACTCGCCGCGCGCGGCATCGGCCCCCACCAGAAACCGTGCAACTGTTTCGACCGGTCGCTGGGTCGCGGAAAGCCCGATCCGCTGCAGCGGCCGCTCGGCGAGCTCCTGCAGCCGTTCCAGCGACAGCGCCAGATGCGCTCCCCGCCGCGTGCCGATGACCGCGTGGATTTCGTCGATGATGACTGTCCGGACAGTGCGGAGCAGGTCACGGCTCCGCTCAGCCGTAAGGAGCAGGTATAAGGACTCGGGGGTGGTGACGAGGATGTGCGGTGGTCGCTTGAGAATGGCGGCGCGTTCGGTCTGCGTCGTATCGCCCGTACGGACTGCCGCCGTGATGCGAGCAGCTTCGATGCCCTGCGCTTCGGCGAGTTGACGAATGCCCCGACGCGGCTCTGCGAGATTCTTGTGGATGTCGGCGCTAAGTGCCTTCAGCGGTGAGACATAGACGACGCGGACTTCGTCTGGCAGTGGGGCCGAACGCACCTTCACGGACGAGATCGTCAATCGCTGTGAGGAACGCGGCCAGTGTTTTTCCGGACCCGGTCGGCGCCGCGACGAGCGTGTGCCGGCCTGCGCGAATAGCCTCCCACCCGAGACGCTGCGCGGGCGTCGGCTCGCCAAGCGTTTGGCTGAACCATTCCGAAACGAGTGGGTGAAAGCCAGTCATAAACCCAAGCGACCACGAGACCTATGGCGCGGCGTTGCGGCGGGAGTACTGCAGACCCGTACGTGCGAGGGAGACAATTGATCATATCAGCCCTCGCCATCGCTGCCCCTTACGCCAAAAGTCCATGTCCGTGCCACAGTAGAAGATTTTTGTTGCGTGAGGGTCGACAGCTACGGAAACTACCGCTTCTTGCGGAGACGCTTCGCCTAATGACAACGCGGCCCGACGGAATCGCACGGGAAAGCCGGCCGCGAGTCCTCATCGTCGATGACTATCCGGGACTCGTGAGCGCCTGGCGGCGCTGGTTGGAATTGTCGTACTTTCCGCCGCTTGCATTGAGCCATTAGCGCCCATTCCTCTCCCCCACAAACCTGTCGCTGCCCGTTCGTCGGCAGACAAATTAGTAGGCAGTAGGTAGGGCGGGCTTACGGCCCACCTGGCGCGGCGTAAAACCGGGCCCTGCGTAGTACTGCCGCATTGTGCCTTCGTCACCCTTCACGGCCCGCGCGGCGCGGGGTAAAGCCGCGCCCTACGTGCTGTCTACCGCCGACCGTCCACTGCGCCCCACATCCTTGTCGCCACGCGTGCCCAATCACACAAACATGTGGCGATTGCGCGCGCGTTTCTCGTGCGATCGGCGCGCGCGTTCACGGTGTTTCGCGATTTCAGGCGGAAAAATACGTTTTCATCGCGTGCAATCTCGACTGGTCCATGCCTTGCTCTGCGCGAAGTCGCAAGAGGAGAGCGCATCGATGATACGAACCGTCGTAGTACTCGTCTGCATGATCGCGCTTGCGCCTTGCGACGCACGCGCGCAACAGGAAGCCACACTGAGCGGCGCAGTGATCGATTCGTCGGGAGGAGTGATGCCCGGCGTGACCATTACGGCGCTGCACGAATCGTCGGGCAACACGTTTCTCGGTGTGACCGACGAGCGCGGAGAGTTCCGGCTGCCCGTGCGAGCCGGACGCTATCAGCTCACGCTGGAGCTGTCAGGCTTTGCGACGCTCGTTCGACGCGTCGAGCTGCTCGTGGGACAGACGGCGGCTCTGAAGCTCGAGATGGCGCCGTCCGATGGTTCAGGAAGCGGTCACCGTGACCGGCGAAGCGCCGCTCGTCGACACGGCCACGTCGACGCTCGGCGGCAACATCGATCGCGCGGCAGATGCAGGAGCTGCCGATCAACGGCCGGAACTGGATGGATCTGGCGATTCTGGCGCCGGGCAGCCGCCAGAACGAGGAGAGCAACATCCCGCAGATCGCGCCAGGGCTACTCGCAGATCAACATCGACGGGCAGCAGATCACGCACCTGATTCCCGGCACCGACCAGAACCAGCCGAGCTACGGCATGGACGCGATCGCCGAGTTCGTGCTCGTCACCAATCGCTTCGACGCCACGCAGGGACGCTCGGCCGGAATGCTGGCGAACGCGATCACCAAGTCCGGGACGAACACATTCTCCGGCACGCTGTCGGGCTTCTTCCGCACGACCGCTTCAACGCCGCCGACTTCATCCAGCAGCGCGTGCGTGCCCTACTCGAACCAGCAGGTGAGCGGCACGTTCGGCGGGCCGATCGTCCGCGACCGGGCTCACTTCTTCGGCAACTACGAGATCGAGCGTGAGCCGCGGACGGTGACGTTCTCGAGCCCGTTTCCGAGCTTCAACATCGACCAGGCGGCGATGAACCGTCAGCGCAAGGCGGTGGTGCGGCTCGACGCTGCAGTTCTCGCCGCAGTCGCACTTCTACGCGCGCGGTACCAGAAGTACTACTTCGACCAGCCGTTCGGCGGCACCGGCGGCGCGACCAGCCATCCGTCGACCGCGCGACGCGAGCGGCGATACAGCAATCAGGTCTTCTCGACGCTTCACGCAGGTGCTGGGCAACAGCACCGTCAACGAGATCAAGGGCGGCGTCGCGCTCTACGACTACACGCGCGACTCGCACGTCACGCTGGATGGGCGGCTGCTTTCCCGACGCGCCGGTCGACTGCGGCGGCTCGGTGACGATCAGCTTCCGCGGCTACAGCGTCGGCTCGGCGGTGGGGCAGCACCAGTAGCAGAACAACTACTCGATTCGCGACGACTTCGCCATCGTCGTTCGCGATGGGCGGACGCCACGACGTGAAGATCGGCGGCGAGTACATCAAGCAGCCGACGATCATCGACTGGTGCGCGCAGTGCACGGGCGCCATCGAGGCCAACGGCGGGCCGATTCCCGCCAACATCGAGCAGCTCTTCCCGGTGTGGAACGATGCCTCGACCTGGAACCTTGCCGCGCTCTCGCCGATCACGGTGCGCGTGCGGCGAGCGGTGTCGAACACCAACTTCCACTACGAAGTGCCGCAGCATCTGTTCGCCGGCTGGCTGCAGGACGACTGGAAGGTCGCGCCCGGCTCACGCTGAACCTGGGCGTCCGCTACGACGTGCAGCTCGGCGTCCACTCGGAGAATGTCGTGCTGCTGCCGTGGCTCGACGGCAACATGCCGCACGACCTGAACAACATCGCGCCGCGCCTGGGATTTGCGCTGAGCCTCGACGACCGCACGGTGCTGCGCGGAGGCTACGGGCTGTTCTATCACGCAGGTCTCCACCGACGAGGCGCACCAGTCGGCGCTCTACACCGTGAGCGCCGTGGCCGAGCGGCTCAACGACGGACGTGCTGATTTCGCCGCGAATCCGTTCAACGGTCCGGTGCCGACGTTCGAAGAGGTGCTCGCGACCGCGTGCGACGTCACCGGTATCCGGCCCGGATGTCTCCGCCGGGAGCTGACGAGCGAAATCAATCATCCGTGGCGCAAGGGCTCGTACTCGCATCAGACGTCGATCGGTGTGCAGCGGCAGCTCGGCAGCGACGATGGCGGTCGAAGCGAACTACGTGTTCACCGGCGGTCGCGGCGAGGAGAACACCTACAACATCAACCTGAGCTACGACCCGGCCACCGGCGTGAACTATCCGTTCCGCGACATCAGTCGGCGGCCGTTCCCGGAGTGGGGCCTCGTCAACTTCGGCTTCCTCGAAGGGATACTCCAACTATCACGGCCTCGAGACGAGCTTCACGAAGCGGTTCAGCAATCGGTGGCAGGCGTCGGGAACGTATACGCTCGCCGGCTTCTGGGACGGCACGCCGCCGCCGCCGGTCATCGCGATGGTCGACGGCAAGCTGACGCGGAGCGAGCTTGGATTCGACGTCGCGAAGGATCTCGGCGGCGAATATTCGCTGGCGGCCGGCTGATCAGCGCCATCGTGCGGTCTTCAACGGCATCTGGGACGTCGGCGCAGGCGTCCAGGTGAGCGGGCTCTACTTCTTCGGCTCGGGCACGCGGCGAACGACGACCTACGGCGGCGACCTGCGCAACGTAGGCGGCACGGCAGTCAGCGAGCAGCGCCTGCGTCCGGACGGCACGATCGTCGCGCGCAACGACTTCGTCGGCGATCCGATTCACCGCGTGGACATGCGCGTGCAGAAGCGGATCGGCCTCGGTGGCAACCGCTCGATTGCCGGGTTCGTCGAGGTGTTCAACCTGTTCAACCACGAGAACTACGGCTCCTACACGACGCAGGAGAGCAGCGCGAGCTACGGGCAGCCGTCATTCAACAGCAACCTGGCCTACCAGGCTCGCATGCTGCAGCTCGGCTTCCGGTTCGCGTTCTGAAAGGTGCGTGATGCGCCGACTCACAATGGGAGAACTCATGTCGAAGCCGACGAGATCTACGATCACACTACTGGCGGTCATCGCCGTCACATTCGGGTTGGCGGCCAGCACCGCCGCGCAGGACATGCATGCGGACGTCTACGTGCCTTCGCGGCCGCAAAACCTGGCGTGGGGCGCGTTTCCGATCGACAAGGCGCCGGTCGCCACCGTGAAGTCAGGACAGACGGTCCGCATCGACACGCTGTCGCATGCCGGATCGACGCAGGACGAGCACCCGGTCGGAATTCCTGGCCGAAGTTACGGCGTGAAGCGCGACGAGATCCTGAAGGACGTCCTCGACTTCTGGGCGGCGCGCAGCACGCTGCGGCAGGCCGGGCGATGGCGGCGGTCACGTCCTCACCGGTCCGATCTACGTCGAGGGCGCGGAGCCGGGCGACACGCTCGAAGTGCAGATCCTGACGCTGACGACGCGCGTGCCGTACGGGATGAACAGCACGGGCCCGACCGGCGGCGTCTTCCGGCGACAGCTATCCGGGGTCAAGGAGGGCGACGTGCCGCTCGAGATTCCCGAAGGGCACTCGCCACCTGATATCGAACGGGCACGATCGAGCGGCACGGATGTCGCGTTCTTCTCCGACGGCATCCAGGTGCCGATGAACCCGTTCATGGGCATCATGGCGATCGCTCCGCGCAGACCCGGTGATGGGCGACGTCGGCGTGCGTGCGCCGGGGCTCCAGGGTTCGGGGCCGCCGGGAGACTACGGCGGCAACATGGACTTCCGGGCGCTGACCGTCGGGCACGAGCCTGTATCTGCCGGTCTTCCATCCGGGCGCGCGCTTCTACACCGGCGATCCGCACGGCGCGCAGGGTGACGGCGAAGTCAGCGGCAACGCGCTCGAGCAGTCGCTGACCGGCGTCTTCCGCTTCGTCGCTCCACAAGGGCAAGACGATCACCGCACCGCGCGCCGAAAACGCGACCCACTACATCGTCATGGGCATCGACGTCGATCTCGATCGCTCGATGAGGCTGGCGGTGGCGGAAGCGGTGAAGTTTCTGGTCGAGGAGAAGGGGCTGACGCCGGCCAAGGCGCTGTCGCTCTGCAGCATCGCCGTGGACTTCCACGTGGCCGAAGCCGTGGACGGTCGGCAGGTGGTGGCCGGGAAGATTCCGAAGGCGCTGTTCCTGAAGAACTGAACTCGGTCCAGTTGTGGTGTTCACTTGGGGTCCGAAGTCAATTCGTGGCACTCGCGCTGTCGATCGCTCTACCCAAGTGAACTGTCGGGTGCTGCGGGATTATTGCTCGTGATACTCTCGTGATATTCGCAATATTCCTCTTCGGATGAACCCTCGTCGTCCGGTGCGCCGTCGGCAAGCATCACACTGAGCGGTGTGCTCCACGCGCCCACGCGATCACACCGATTCTTCACACGCACTCGGACAAGATACCTGCCGCCGTTTTCTCTGTCGACATACCTGAACTCAGTGCGATTCGTGTCGAACGCAGCGACGACATGCCAAGGTTCGATCCCGTCGCGCGAATAGCTGATTTCCACCTGGTATGTATCGATATTGAAGATTGGCGTCCATTCACCCTGCAGGTGGCCGTTGCTCGTGGTGTAGTTGACAGTGACCCAGATCGGAGCCGAATCGGAACATGAATTGGCGGCATCACCTATCGGCGCCGTTTGCGTAAAACCAGTGACGCTGAGCATGGATGTGGGACTGACACCTGTGTCTGGCGCCTCGCCACACGCCGCGGCAACAAGGGCAGTAAGAAGCACGATCGCGTAACGCATTTTCACCTCTTCGTTGTGCTGTGACTCGTGCTGCCGCGATCGACGAAATAGAACGAGGACAGCAGCAAAATCCAGTCGCGACCATGCGGAGCAACGGGTGTTCCCAGCTGGCTTGAAAGTGGAAGTGTGAAATTCGTACGGGAAGACGTCTGGCCGGAAGCCTTTCGTCTGGATACGTGCGGAAGCTGTCGCGCCGCGATGCGTTCATCGAAGCGCTTCTAGGATCTTTTTTTGATCTTTTGTCGTCCCTGAAGGAGACTTCGGCGAGCCAGCCTGGCGGTAACGCGCTTCTCTACCTTCTTTATGCCAGCTACGTGAGGCCAGTCATCCGACGCCGCTACATCGAAGCGCAGCCGTTCAGGAAGCGCGAGCCTTTCAGCCAGCTCGAGTCGGGATAATACGAGAAGATGACGCCGCCGCCGCGGATTGTGTCGATCACCGGTCGTGCGACCGCCTCGCGGAGAGCGGGACAGCCCCAGCTTCGCCCTATGCGGCCTTGTGCGGCTGCGAGCTTCGCATCGACGTACGGCGCGCCGTGCATGACGATGGCGCGTTCCCGGGCGTTGGCATTGAAGCCGCGCTCCAGGCCGTCGAGCCGCAGCGAGTAACCGTTGTTGCCCACGTATGTGTCTGCAGTGACGAACAGGCCAATGCTCGACTGGCGGCTGTTCATCGAGTCGGAAAAACGAGTCGCGATGTTGTCGCCCGTGTTGCGCCCATGGGCGACCAGTTCCCTGAACAACAGAGTCCCATCACTCAGATCGAATACCCACAGTCGCCGTTCGACCGACGGCAGCGAATAATCAATGACTGTAAGAGTGGGTGGCGCCTTGATGTCGCCCAATCGGGTCGCACAGGTGACTGCGCCCAGCGCGAGCTGCAGCACGTCTGGTGCAATCCCCGCGGATCCGACATCGATCCGAGCGCCCGAGGCGGTCGCCACGGCCGCTGTTGACGTGGTTGGATGTGGCTGCGCGCTCCTGGGAACAGCAGCGAGACAGAGCACAATCGCGCCGGCGCTGATGAGCGGGGCTTTCAAATACTGCTAACCTCGTAGGAATGACGAATTTACGGATCTTACGGATCTACGGATTTACGAATTGACGGATTTGACCTGCGCAGTCCGTCAACACGTGGGCAATCCCGTCAATACGTGAATTCGTAAATCCGAACCTTCAATGTGACTGAAGAGAAGATCATAAAGGTCGCGCTTTGCGCAATTCAAGCGCAGCAGGAGTGGAGACGGGACGGATGGATGCTGATGAGCTGAAGGCGATGCAGGCGCCGCTGAAGCAGAGGTACCGCGACGAGCCGGCGGCCGCGGTTGTCACGTTGCGCGCGGAAGGGCGCACCACCCGAGGGCTAACGTGCAAAGTGGACACAGGTAAGGCGCTGGTCGAGGCCGGGCTGCATCCAGCGACCGGCGGAGATGGATCCATGGTGTGTTCGGGCGACCTGCTGCTCGAGGCGCTGGTCGCGTGCGCGGGGGTCACAATGCGTGCTGTGGCAACCGCGATTGGCGTCGAGCTGCGTGACGCGCGTGTGCTGGCGGAGGGTGATCTGGATTTTCGCGGCACGCTCGGCGTCGCAAAGGATGCTCCGGTCGGGTTCAGAGATATTCGTCTTCGGTTCGAGCTCGACAGTGACGCTTCGGAGGATCAGCGAGCTACGCTGATTCGGCTCACTGAACGGTACTGCGTGGTGCTGCAGACGCTGCGGCAGCCGCCTTCGATATCGGTCAGCAGTAGGCAGTAGGCAGTGCCTGCATTCGACGACTTCCTGAAGGCGTTTCCTGACTACCAGGGCACCGGCCGCATCGACGCGCTGCGCGCCTCCGAGTACCGGCGCCTCGACGCCCAGCACCACGTGTATCTCGACTACACAGGCGGGGGACTGCACGCCGAATCACAAGTGCGCGAGCACACGGCACTGCTCAACGATCGCGTGCTCGGCAATCCGCATTCGGTCAGTCTTACTTCCTCCGGGATGACCGACCTCGTGGAGCGCGCACGTCGTGCCGTTCTGGCGTGGTTCAACGCGGAAGGCGAGTACACCGCGATCTTTACGCAGAACGCAACCGCGGCGCTCAAGCATGTGGGCGAGTCCTATCCCTTCGGTCCGCACGGGCGGTCACTTCCTGTCGATGGACAACCACAATTCGGTGAACGGCATCCGCGAGTTTGCAGCCGCCAGAGGCGCGGCCGTCTCATACGTGCCGCTCACCACCCCTGAGCTGCGCATCGATCGCGATCGACTGCGGGAGCTGTTGGAGGAGACGTCCACGTCCGCGAACAATCTGTTTGCATTTCCTGCACAGTCGAATTTCTCGGGTGTGAAGCATCCGCTCGAGATCATCGAGGAGGCACACGCTCGCGGGTGGGATGTGCTCCTGGATGCGGCGGCGTTTGTACCGACCAGTCGCCTCGATCTCGCCGCGGTCCGGCCAGACTTCGTGAGCATCTCGTTCTACAAGATGTTCGGCTATCCGACCGGAGTCGGGTGTCTTCTGGTGCGCAACACCACCCTACGAAAGCTGCATCGACCGTGGTTTGCCGGGGGCACGGTCAATTTCGCCAGCGTGGAGGGCCGTTGTCACATTCTCGCGCCAGGCGAGGCGGGCTTCGAAGACGGCACGCTCAACTACCTCGCGATCCCCGCCGTCGAGATTGGCCTCCGCCACCTGGGCACCGTCGGCATCGACACGATCCAGGCGCGCGTGCGGTGCCTGACAGAGTGGCTGCTTCAAGCACTGCTCGACGCTGCGGCACACCAATGACCGCCCCATGGTGCGTATTTACGGACCGCTGACGACTGCGGCACGAGGCGGGATCGTCACGATGAATTTCTACGATCCGGAAGGACACCTGCTGGATTACCGGCGCGTGGAGGAGCTCGCGACGCAGAACCGTATTTCGCTGCGCACCGGATGCTTCTGCAATCCGGGCGCGGGCGAGGCAGCCGAAGGGCTCACGGCGAATGACGTGTCGGCCGCACTCGAGGAGAGCGCAGACATGACGATGCCGCGGTTCCTGCAGATCATTACGCATCGCGGCGGCAAGAGTGCCGGGGCCATTCGCGTCTCGCTCGGACTAGCGAGCAATTTCGGCGACGTGGACGCATTCGTGAGATTTGCCGCAAGCCTGCGCGACCAGACGCGCCTGACTATTGGTGAGGTGTCCTTCGACATCGAGTCGTGCCGCGTGATCCGCGACGGCAGCTGACGATCAGCCACGAAGTGCGCGAAGACGACAGCCACAAAGGGACAAAGACGTGATGTGAGAACAGCTCCCTACGGTACGTGGGCCTCGCCGCTATCCGCGTCCGCGGTCGCTGCCGGAAGTCTCCGGCTGGGCGCCGTACAGCTCGATCGCGGTGACATCTATTGGATGGAAGGACGCCCGCAGGAACGCGGTCGGTCTGCGCTCCTTCGATGGCGTCCGGATGGCTCCATCGTCGAGGTTGTGCCGGCGGACTTCAACGTTCGCTCGCGAGTGCACGAATACGGCGGCGGCGCGTACATCGTGCGCAACGGCACGGTCTATTGCGTCAACTTCTCAGACCAGCGGGTATACCGGATCGTCGCAGCCGGTGCGCTGAACTCAATGTCCGAACCGGAGGCCCTGACGCCCCCAGGGCCGTGGCGGTACGCCGATTTCGACGTCGATGTTCGCCGCCAGCGTCTGATCTGTGTGCGCGAAGATCACAAACAGGAAGGGCGCGAGCCGATCAATACGATCGTCAGCATTCCGTTCGGTCCGGCCAAACGTGCAGACGGTCCGGCTGAAGCCGGACACTACGTACCTACCGAGGTCATTGCGTCCGGGTATGACTTCTACTCCACGCCGCGCCTGAACCCCGATGGGACCAGACTTGCGTGGCTCTCGTGGCGGCATCCTGCGATGCCGTGGGACGCCACGGAGCTGTGGGTTGGCGACGTCGACGCGAACGGCGCTCTCACGAATGCGACGCGCGTCGCCGGTGGCGGCACCGAATCAATCTACCAACCTGGTTGGTCGCCCGACGGCGCGCTGTATTACGTGAGCGATCGAACGGGGTGGTGGCAGCTTTACCGTTCGGATCTTTCAGGTCGTCCTGATCGTGTTGTCATTCGAAATCTGCCAGACGAAGCCGAGTTCGGCAGGCCGGCCTGGGTGTTCGGGACGGTAACGTGGGCGTGCGCGGGGCCGTCGCAGCTGATCGTGTCGTACGCGCAGCGGGGACGTTGGCATCTTGCAACGGTCGATGCCGCAAGCGGGATGCTGTCGCCGTTTGCGCCGGGGCTGCAGCCGGACGAGTGGATCGCCGCCGACGCCAGCAGCGCGATCGTCGTGGCGGGTTCGGATACCGCTCCGGATCGCGTCGTTCGCATCGATATTGCGACCGGCGAGGTCGTCTCCATACGTACGGCCTCGACGCAGCCCGTCGAGGCGGGCTATGTCTCGGTACCAGAAGCGATCAAATTTCCGACAGCGGACGGCCGAATTGCTCATGCGTTCTATTACGCACCTCAAAACAAGGACTTCAATGCGCCGGCTGCTGAGGCGCCTCCCTTAATTGCCATCACCCACGGCGGACCGACAGCGGCCGCGAGCGCCACACTGGATTTGCAGATTCAGTACTGGACGAGCCGTGGTTTCGCGCTCGTGGACGTCAACTACGGCGGCAGCTCGGGGTACGGCCGCGCCTACCGTGAGCGGCTCAATGGCAACTGGGGGATCGTGGACGTCGCCGACGTGACCAGTGCTGCGCGGTTTCTATGTCAAACGGGACGCGGAGACGCCGGGCGGCTGATTATTCGAGGCGGCAGCGCCGGGGGATACACCACGCTCGCCGCGCTGACCTTTCATGCCGGTGTATTCAAGGCTGGCGCGAGTTACTACGGCATCAGCGATCTCGAGGTGCTGGAGCTCGACACGCACAAATTCGAGTCGCGCTACTCGCATAGCCTCATTGGACCCTACCCCGAAGCTCGCGATACCTATCGCGCGCGGTCGCCGATTCATGCGATCGACCGTCTCGCCTGTCCCCTCATCCTTTTCCAGGGACTGGAAGACAAAGTCGTTCCACCCAACCAGTCCCAGATAATGGCCGACGCGGTACGCGCCAAGCGTCTGCCGGTCGCCTATTTGGCATTCGAAGGCGAGCAGCATGGCTTCCGCAGGGCGGAAACGATTGCACGCTGTCTCGAGGCAGAGCTCTTTTTCTACGGAAAGGTGTTCGGCTTCGCGCTCGCTGATCGCGTCGAACCCGTGCCCATCGACAACCTGTAAGTCGGATTCGCTGCTCGACGTCAGGGAGACGCGGATCGGCCGAGTCATTCCCACGACGAAGTCCGCGGCATGTCGCGGCTCTACTGAGCGCCTCGACTCTGCGCGTCCGAATCATTCACATTTCAACGCCCGGCCTGGGACTGGCTCTTGCCAAGGTGGCATGGCCCGGCGCCGGCCGGCTTGGCGGAGAAGCCTGTTCGTCGGCGGATTGCGGGACCAGCCGACAGGACGCTCGACACGAGAACCAGATGTTTCGCGATGAGGAATGGTCAGCGCTTCGCGCGCTCGGCCAGCAGCCTTGCATGCTCTGGACACACGGCGACGAAGGCGCGGAGCTCACGCACGACTCCGACGACGTGCTCCGCGACGTTCGGGCAGTCCGGCCAGTCGCAGATGTACTCCGTCAGCGTGTCTTCCGTGCCAACAGTGGCTGACTCAGACGCTCGAAGGGTCACACGAGGCATCAACTCATCCTAGGTGACGGATGAGTCTTTCGCAAGAAGTCAGCGGTATCTACGCCACGACATCGAGGAGATTGGAGCCGAGAAATGAACACATCGAACGACAAGCTGCAGCGGGACATCCTTCCGATCCCGGACCCGAAGACGGTCGGGCTGACGACATACGACGCCAAGGACCCGAACACGAAGTACCCGCCGATCGTGCCGCTGCGTCCGCCAACCGGCGCGCCGAATGTGCTGCTCGTGCTGATCGACGATGCCGGCTTCGGTTCTTCGTCGGCGTTCGGCGGTCCGTGCAACACGCCGACCGCCGAGCGCCTCGCGAAAGGCGGGCTCAAGTACATCCGCTTCCACACGACAGCGCTCTGCTCGCCAACTCGACAGGCGATGCTCACGGGCCGCAACCATCACTCGGTCGGCATGGGCGCGATCACCGAGATGGCAACCTCGGCCCCTGGCAACAACAGCATCCGTCCCAAGGAAAAGGCGCCGCTCGCGGAGATTCTGCGACTGAACGGCTACTCCACCGCGCAGTTCGGTAAGTGTCATGAGGTGCCGTACTGGGAGGTGACGCCGATGGGTCCGTTCCACCAGTGGCCGACCGGCTCCGGCTTCGAGCATTTCTACGGCTTCGTGGGCGGTGAGGCGAACCAGTACTACCCCGGGCTGTACGAGGGCACCACGGCAGTCGAGCCGCCGAAGACGCCTGAGGAAGGCTACACGCTCACCGAAGATCTCGCGGATCGCGCGATTACGTGGATGCGCCAGCAGAAGGTACTGATGCCGGACAAGCCATTCTTCATGTACTTCGCCCCCGGCGCGACCCACGCGCCGCATCACGTGCCGAAGGAGTGGTCGGACAAGTACAAGGGCAAGTTCGACGGTGGCTGGGACAAACTCCGTGAGGAGACCCTGGCCAGGCAGAAAAAGCTCGGGGTCATCCCCAAGGACGCGGAGCTGACGGCGCGCCACAAGGAAATCCCCGCATGGGATGAGATGCCGGCGGACTTGAAGCCGGTGCTTGCGCGTCAGATGGAGATCTACGCGGGCTTCATGGAACAGACCGACCACCACGTCGGCCGGCTCGTAGACGCACTCGAGGATCTCGGCATCCTCGACGACACGCTGATCTACTTGATCATCGGCGACAACGGCGCCTCGGCAGAAGGCACGATCAACGGCTGCTTCAACGAGATGACGACGCTCAACGGCATGCCCGGGATCGAGACCACCGAATTCCTGCTGAGCAAGATCGACGACTTCGGCACGCCCAAGGCGTACAACCACTACGCCGTCGGCTGGGCGCACGCCATGTGCGCGCCGTACCAGTGGACGAAGCAGGTGGCTTCGCATTGGGGCGGCACGCGCAACGGGACGATCGTCCACTGGCCGAAGAGTGTGAAGGGCAAGGGCGAGATCCGCACGCAATTCCACCACGTGATCGACGTAGCCAAGACGATCCTCGACGTAGCGGGGTTGCCGGAACCGACCATCGTGAACAGCATCGCGCAGGCGCCGCTCGAAGGCGTCAGCATGGCGCCCAGTTTCAAGGATGCGAAGGCGCCGGAGACGCACGTCGTCCAGTACTTCGAGATGATGGGCAACCGCGGCATCTATCATCAGGGGTGGACGGCGGTGCACAAAGCACCGGACACCGTGGAAGGCCGATCAACCGCCGCCGTTCGACATGGATGTCTGGGAGCTCTACGGCCCTGACGACTGGACGCAGTCGAAGAACATCGCGTCCGAGAATCCGCAAAAGCTCGCCGAGCTGCAGCGGCTCTGGTTGATCGAAGCCACGAAATACAACGTCGTGCCGCTCGACGATCGCGGCTTCGAGCGCATCAATCCGGACATCGCCGGCCGCCCGCAGCTCATTCGCGGCAACACGCAGCTCCTGTTCCCGGGAATGCGCGTGAGCGAGGCGTGTGTGTTGACCCTCAAGAACAAGTCGCACTCGGTCACCGCGGAGCTCGACGTTCCGAAGAGCGGGGCCAAGGGCGTCATCATCACCCAGGGCGGCGAGGCGGGCGGATGGGCGCTCTACGTCAAGGACGGGAAGCTGAAATACTGCTACAACTTCTTTGGCATCGACTACTACTTCGCCGAGTCGGAGGCGCCGATTCCGGCCGGCACACACCAGGTGCGGATGGAGTTCAAGTACGACGGCGGTGGCCTCGCCAAGGGCGGCGATGTGACCCTCTACTGCGACGGCAAGCCGTTCGGCAAGGGCAGGGTCGAGAAGACGCAACCGATGGGCTTCTCCGCCGACGAAGCCTGCGATGTCGGGAGTGACACAGGTTCACCGGCGTCGCCTGATTACGGTGCGACGGGCAACAAGTTCAGCGGCGAGATTCACTGGGTGCAGATTGATATCGGCAAGGAGGATCAGGACCACCTCATCAAGCCCGAGGAGCGCTTCAATCTGGCGATGGCGAGACAGTGACGATCACGACGCTGCCGTTCGTGCCGCGGGTCGCCATCGGCCGTTGACGTAAACGACCACTAACGTCGCCCCATCGTACCGAGCGGTAGCTCCAAGAGAATCGGCCCTACATACCACCAGGCGGGTCCGACGACCCGCCTTCCTTGTCCAATCCGGCGCATCTCAAATCAGGCGCGCGGCACCCTCGTACGGCCGTGTTAGCATTCACGCCAGTCGAGGCACATGACATGAGAAGGCGTTCTTATCTGCTGCTCGCGCTCATCGGCGTCGTAACGGTTGCCTCTGTCGCCGCCCAGGAACGCATCGATCAGGGCGTCTACTGGAAGATTCGGCAGGAAGCGATCGGCAACTCCAAAATCCTCCAGACGCTTCACATGTTGACCGACGTCTATGGTCCGCGGCTCACGGGTTCGCCCAACCTCAAGGCCGCTGGCGAATGGGCGATCGAGCAGATGCACGCGTGGGGGATGAAGAACGGACATCTGGAGCCGTGGGACTGGGGGAAGCCCGGGTGGACGAACGAGCGGCTGTCCGCACACATCGTTTCTCCTGTGAAGGATGCGCTCGTCGTGGAGGCTCTGGCGTGGACGCCCGGCACGAGTGGGGTGGCGCGCGGCCAGGCGATGCAGATGATCCTGCCGGAGCGACCAACTCGCGAGACGCTCACTGCCTATTTCGACGGGCTCAAGGCCGCTGTCAACGGCAAGGTCGTTTTGGTCGGCGCTCCCCAGCAGGTGTTTGTGACGTTCAACCCGCCGGCTCTGCGTCGCGAGGATGCGGACGTGCTCTCGCAGTTGAATCAGACGCCGGCTCAGGGTCCGCAGCAGCAACAGCAGCAGAATCAGCAGAATAACCAGGGCAACGGTCAACCGCAGCCGTTGACGAACAACCAGATCCAGGAGCAGCTGAATCAGTTTCTCGTCGCCAACGGAGCGCGGGTGCGTGTCAACGACGCCGGCCGCGATCACGGCCAGATTCGCGCGTTCGGTCGTGCCGGCATTGCGCAGGACATGAACTTCGACTTGGCGAAAGCGCCGCCGACGGTTGTCATGCGCAACGAGGACTACGGCCGCATCTGGCGGCTGCTTTCGGACAAGCGCCCGGTCGAACTCGAGTTCGATATCGTCAATCAGATCCATCCCGAAGGACGGACCGCATACAACGTTGTCGCCGAAATTCCTGGTACCGACAAGGCTGACGAGGTGGTTATGCTCGGCGGTCATCTCGATTCGTGGCACGCAGGGACCGGCGCCACTGACAATGCAATCGGATGCGCGGTGACGATGGAGGCGGCGAGAATCCTGATGGCAATCGGGGCGAAGCCGCGCCGGACCGTGCGAGTGGCGCTCTGGAGCGGCGAGGAACAGGGGTTGTACGGATCGCAGGCCTACGTGCGCGATCACTTTGGCATGTTCGAGCAGCAGAAACCGGAGTACACGAAGTTCGCCGGCTACATCAACATCGATACGGGGACGGGCCGTGCGCGTGCGATGACTGTATTCGGTCCTCCCTCGGCGGGCGTCGTTCTCCGCGAGGCCCTCGCGCCACTGAGCGATCTCGGAGTACTGGGCGCCACGACGACGCGCAGCCGGCAGCGCGGCGGTACCGACTCGACCTCATTCAACGAGGCAGGACTGCCCGGCATTAACGTCATGCAGGACCCAATCGAGTATCAGTCATATTCGTGGCACACAAACCTCGACACCTACGAACGGATCGTCGAAGATGACGTAAAGAAGTCTGCTATCGCGATTGCCGCGGCGGTATACCACCTCGCGACGCGTGATGAGCAGTTGCCGCGTTTTACGGCAGAGGAGATGCCGCGCCGGCCGGGGCAGCAACAGCCGCCGCCGCAGCCACAGCAGCAGGCGCCGCAGACGCCTGCGGTACAGACCGGCGCGACCAATCCATGAGGTTCCACACATGACACGGCATATTTATTTGGCCGCACTTCTGGGAGCGCTCGTTTTCTCAATCGGACCGGCTCGCGCTCAGCGGCCCGCGTCCACGGTGCAGGTATATAAGTCGCCGACGTGCGGCTGCTGCGCCAATTGGGTGAAGCACCTGCAACAGCACGGCTTCAGGACGCAGGTCACCGAAACCGACGACGTCGCCGCGATCAAAGCACAGCACCGAATCCCGGCGCGTGCGCAGTCGTGCCACACGGCCGTCGTCGACGGCTATGTGATCGAAGGCCACGTTCCGGCTGCGGACGTGCAGCGACTGCTCAAGGAACGGCCCGCAGTGGTCGGACTCGCGGTTCCCGGCATGCCGATCGGCTCGCCAGGCATGGAAGTCCCGAACGTGAAGCCGCAGGCCTATGACGTGCTCACGTTCGACAAGCAGGGGCAGCTCAAAGTCTTTGCGTCACACTGATTGCCGGCGCGCAGGCTGAAGCCTGCGCTCTACAACGGCCTGGACACGTAGGGCGCAGGCTTTAGCCTGCGCACAAACCCTTGGACACGTAGCGCGCAGGCTTTAGCCTGCGCGATCGACACAGGAGTTCCCGATGGTGTCACTGACCTCCCTGTGGCTTCCCATTCTGATCTCCGCCGTCCTGGTCTTTTTCGCCAGCTTCGTCATTCACATGTTTATCGGGTACCACGCGGCCGACTACGGCCGCGCACCCTCCGAGGACGGGGTGATGGATGCGCTGCGCGGATTCTCGATTCCGCCGGGGGATTACATGCTGCCGTGCCCGGGCCGGCTCGGCGCGCGAGATCCTGAGTTCGTCGCCAAGCACAAGAAGGGTCCCGTCGTGATGATGACGGTCTTTCCCGCCGGCGATCTCCGGATGGGCAACCAGCTTGCTCAGTGGTTCGTATTCTGCGTTGTTGTTGGCGTCTTCGCGGCGTACCTGACGAGCCGCGCGTTGCCGGCAGGCGCGGCCTATCTGGAAGTCTTCCGGTTTTCGGCGACGGTTGCGTTTGTCGGCTACGGCCTGGCGCTCTGGGAGCACTCGATCTGGTACAGACGCAAGTGGACCACGACGATCAGGTCGAACATCGATTCGCTCATTTATGGGCTGCTGACCGGCGGGACGTTCGGCTGGCTGTGGCCCTCGTAGCAAGACTCAAGTCACAAGGCCCAAAGCCGACAGCCGAAAGCCCAACAATGCACTACTTACTGTTCTATGACGTCGTCGACGATTACGTGAATCGCCGGACGCCTTATCGCGCGGCGCATATTGCGCTCGCCCGAGAAGCGCTTGCGCGTGGAGAGCTCGTGCTCCCCAACCCCCAACTACCGACCACCAACTACGCCCGAGTACTCCAACATCTGCCTCGTCAGATCCATCGGATAGGAGATCGTCACGTCGGTGATTTTCCCGTCGGCGCCGGTTATCGGTGTGAGCTTCGGCATGACGAAGCCCGTGTAGGACGGGAGGTTGAGGGCGTCCACCCGCTTCACCACCTCGTCACGCACCTTTGGATCGAAATGGATGCCATAGCTGTCGAACAGTCTCGCTGCGGCTGCAGCATCGCCCTCGGACTTGATGCGTTGCACTTCTGCCAGCAGGCGACCGACACCCTCGCGGAACGCAACCGGGTCGACCATGACCAGGTAACGCTTGCCGTCGCGCGTCCGTTCCTCGATGGCCTTGGTGTTGGCCATCAACCAGCCGATGACCATCTGGCGATTCCGCATGTGGTCTTCCTCAATCTGCGTGCCTTCCCGGACTCGGCGAAGTTGAACCAGGGCGTTCCGCGTATACGCCTCGTACTCGGCGCGGACAATTGCGTCCTGGTCGGCTGCGGGCAGGATGCCGAGCTCCGCGAGCTTCGGATCGGGCAGGAAGTACAGAGCGATCAGGTCGGCGCGCCCCTCCTCGAGGGCGGAAAAGTGTTCCTTGATCAGCTCCTGCGGAGTGCCGGACAGGCCATCCTTCTGACGTCCTGAGGCGTGCCCGATGACTTCGTGCATGTCGGTCAGCAGCTCGGCGGCGAGCGGACCGAATTTCTCGCCGCGTGCAGCTTTCCTCCGGCGACCACGCGAACTCGCTGGTCATCGAGCTCGGTGTCGAATTGTCGTACGCGTCACGAACGTTCGTCAGAGAGATCGACTTGCTGCCGTACTGTTCGCGAATCTTCTGGTCGTTCGGCAGGTTGATCCCTACCGGCGTCACGGGACCCGAATCGCCCGTCTCTACGACAACGTCGATCGCATTCGCGACGATGCCGGTCGCTGTGGGCTTGCGGTACGCGGGGTTCCACGGCATCCGGTCCTCGAACCATTGAGCGTTGTCGGCCAGAGTCCGGATGCGGCCGGTCTTGTCCTGGTTGACGTAAAAGACGAGCGCCTCCCATGAGCCCTTGATGCCGCGCGCGTCCATGTAGACCTCGATGAAGCCGTTGATGGTGTCGACCGGGGAGTCCTTGTCCGCCACCCAGGCGATGTCGTACTTGGCGCGATCCGCGTCCTCGCCGGTGCGGTACCACTGAATGAGCGCACGCAGCGCTGTGGCCATCGTTGCGGACGCGAACGGAATTGCGGCTTCGAGGTGCTTCACGATCGTCGCCGATCTGAGCCGCGTAACGGCCGTCGATCTTGTAGACCTCTTCGACGAGACGCCCGTCCCGCTTCACGAGGCGTGAATTCAGACCATAGTGTTCGTTGAACCCCTTGAGGTCGGACATGGCTGACGCCCGAGTAGAGGTTGTTGGCGCTGGCGGTCAGAATGTCTTTTCCTGGTCCGGGCGTCTTGTTTGTGACGATCGGGTCGACATTCGCGTCGAAGAACATCGGGCCGAGGCGTCCAAGCATCTGATCGACGGATTCGCCCGGACGTGTGGCAAACGTTGCGCCTGCCGAAGACGCCGCCTTTACGGCGGCACTCAACTGCCTGCGGCGTCAGCATCAGCACGAACTTGCGCGCAGTCAGGTTGTTGTACGGTCCGTTGTTGATCCAGAAGAGCTTCGTGTATCGCTGGATCTCGCGCAGCGTCGCCGAGTCGACTCCCTGCGGGTGGGCGACGATCTGCTCGATCACGCTGCGCATCTCGAGAGCGTCGCGATGCTTCTGATCGATGTAGATGTCGCGTCCGGCGAGCGCCGCCTGGTACAGATGCCAGATCAACGTCTTCTCGCGCAGCGGCAGCGACGAGAAGCCGTCCGCGTACAGCTGCACGACAGCCGCGTCGTCAACACGCTCGAGCAGGTACTTCCGCTCAGTCGGCGCGGTGGCACCGCCGTTGCGTTGCGACGCGCGATGCCGGTTGTTCTCCCGATGGGCCGGAGCAGCCCGTGCTGGTCGCGGCGACGAGGAGGATGAGAGCGAATCGTCGGAAAGCCATGAGGTCAATTTAGCCTAAGATCCGCCACCGTGGCGTAGTCCGGTTAAAGCCGGACACTACGTACGAGCTCATTGATGTGTTTGCGCGGGCAGGCGTACGCCGGGCCGTACGGTTTGGGGGACGAATGCCGACAGTTTCGCTCACTGCCACGCTCGTCGCCACGCTGGCAGGATTCGCCCTCGGCGCTCTGTGGTACGGGCCGCTGTTCGGTAGAGCGTGGATGACAGCCGTGGGGACCACTCCGGAGCGATATCCGGCGCGATTTCAGACCGGCCGCGTGGCCTACGGGATCACGTTCGTGCTCGGCCTGATTGCGTCTTACGTCTTCGGGCTGTACCTTGGTCCGAATCCGGGTCGTGCGTTCGCCGTGGTACTCGGCGCCGCGGCGGGGCTATTCTGGGTAGCAACGGCGCTGGCGACGAACTATCTCTTCGAACGCAAGCCAATCGCCCTCATTGCCATCAACGGCGGGTATCATGCTGTGACGGTTTACTCTGATCGGGCTGGCGTTCGGATTGTTGGGTAGCGAGGTCAAAGGGCGGACTGGTTGTCAAAGGTTCGCGCGTGGGCGGTCGTCGGCGTGCTGCTGCTGTCGGCGGTTGCCGCGTACGCGCAGTTCGATTTCGGGTTTCGTGGCGACAGCAACATGGCGCCGATGCGTCCTCCCGCCGCTTCGCAAGGACCGGGCCTTCTCCTTCTGCCGCCTGCTGTACACGAGCGTGCGGCGCGAGCCGTCGGGCGGCGGATGGCGCACCGACTACCCGTACGGCGAGATCAATCTGATGATCCGTCTGTCGGAGCTGACAAAGACGCCGGTCCCTTTCGAGCGCGCGCGTGAGCCGATGCACTATGTCGTTCGGCTCACTGACGATGCGCTCTTCGAGTGTCCGTTCACGATGGCATCCGACGTCGGGACGATTGGCCTGAGTCGCTGCCGGAGGCCGAGCAGCTGCGACTGTACCTGCTCAAGGGTGGGTTTCTCTGGGTGGACGACTTCTGGGGGACCCTCGCCTGGCAACAGTGGACGCGCGAGTTGGCAAAGGTGCTGCCGCCTTCGGAATATCCGATCGAGGACGTTCCACTCACCGATCCAATCTTCAGCAGTCAGTTCGTCGTATCCAGCATCCCGCAAATCACCAACATCGGGTTCTGGCGCCGCACGCGCGGTCGCGAGACGTCCGAGCGAGGTGACGACAGCCGCGAAGCGCATTTCCGCGCGATTCGCGATTCGCACGGCCGCATCATGGTGGTCATGACCCACAACACCGACGTCGCCGATTCGTGGGAGCGCGAAGGGGAGGACGCCGCCTTCTTCTATCAGTTCTCGCCCAACGGCTACGCGCTCGGCATCAACGTCCTCCTGTACGCAATGACGCACTGAACGTGAACTGGTCGTTCACGTCCAAGTGCTTGTCCGTCGTTCACGCTTCTATGTGCTCAGTTCTCGGTTCGTGTTCCCGCCTCCGCCAATGTCGGGTCGCCTTGCGACCCGACGAAGCAGCGCTGGTTAGGCGGTCCGCAACTGCGGACCGCCCCGCGAGGCCTCGCCGGAGCGCTTCGCGCGTAGGCGGGCAGGTTCGGTTCCGTGTTCAATCTTCCGACGCTCGTCGAACGTGAACACGAACGGAGAACTGAGAAGGTAGAAGCGTGCACGACAGGTCTTCTTATCCTTCTGTTCACGCCCATCGAGTCATCTTCATCGACCTTGCGCGCGCGCTTGCGGTCGTGCTGATGGTCGCAGGGCACACATCCAGTGCGCTGCTCGCCAGACGACTATCGGGCAGGCCGGTGGTTCGACGTCTGGATGTTTCAGCGTGGGCTCACGTCGGCGTTGTTCCTCCTGCTGGCCGGATTCGCGTTCAGCATTGCGACGACGCGCCACTGGTCGCAGCATTTGCGCCTGTCAGGAACGATCGTGAAGCGTCTGCGGCGATTTGCGCTCTTTGTCGTTCTCGGCTACGGGCTGCATTTCCCGGTACTGCACTTCTCGGAGCTCACAGCAACGACTCGAGGCTCAATGGCAATCGTTCACGGCCGTGGACGTGCTGCAACTCATCGGTGTGACGCTCATCGTGCTGCAGCTGCTGGTCCTCGTCGCGCGCACGCGACGTGTCTTCATGGTGGCGGCATTCGCGGCCGCGGTGACGCTCATCGCGGCGTCCCCCGCGGCGTGGCAGACCGACTGGACGATGCTGATGCCGTTGCCGCTCGCGGCGTATTTCTCACCCGCAACCGGGTCGCTGTTTCCGCTGTTTCCATGGGCGGCGTACGTGTTCGTCGGCGCCGCCGCGGGACTGCTATACGCGCGGTGGGGCGCGGCGCACCTGGTTTCGTTTGCGCGCTGGGGCATGCTGGCGCCGGGGTCGCTGCTCATCGTGGCGGGCATGGTCGTGTGGAGCGGCATCCCCGGCGACGTCGCGATCCGCACGGGGGTGTGCGGCCTCATCCTGGGGCTCATCGCCATCGTCAGCCGGCACGTCTCGCACCTCCCGCACGTATTCGGTGCTGTTGCCCAGGAATCGCTCGTCGTTTATTTCGTGCACCTCTGCATCGTGTACGGCTCGATCTGGAATCCCGGACTCGCACGGTTCTACGGTGGGCGACTCGACCCCGCTTCCCACGGTCGTTGCGGTTTTCGCGGTCGTGACGGCGATGATCGGGCTCGCCTGGCATTGGAACCGCCTGAAGCACGTCCGACCGCGCACCGCGCGATGGGTATCGCTGGCAGCTGGCGGCTTTCTCGTGGGACGACTCCTCTGAATTCGCCTGAATGACTCCCGACTTCCCAACTCCCAACTCCCACCTCCCGACTCTCAAATCTCCAACGCCCACATGCGAATGGCAACGGGCATGTTCCCGCCCTCGAACGCCTGTTGGACGTTGGGAGTTGGCATTTTGGGAATTGGGAGTTGGACGTTAGGCGTTCTCGCTCAATGAGGGGTTTCTCCCGCACCTTTCAGAAGGTATGATCGGCGCTCATCGGGTCTTGTGGTTCTTGTTTCGGGCCCGCGAAACGGCTGAGGCTCGAAGGGTTGAATCCCGAGACCCTGCCGTCCTTTAAGAAGGGGAGTTTGCCGTGTTGGAGGCCATTTTTCAGGCACTCTTCAGCTATCGGCCCGTTGTCTTCCAGCAGGGTGAGTTCCGCTTCGACATCGGCACCGGTGCGCTCGTCGCCGCGTTGCTCGCCGGCACGGTCATGGTGGTGGCCATGGTCACCTACCGCAGCGTGCGCTCGAAGGGACGGCTTCGCGACCGGATCGTCCTGACTGCGCTGCGCATGGCAGCGCTCGCCCTCGTGCTGTTCTGCCTGTTCCGTCCAACGCTCATCGTCCGGGCGGCGGTCCCGCAGCAGAACGTCGTGGCTGTGCTCCTGGACGACTCGCGGAGCATGCAGATACCCGACTGGGTCGGGCATGCCGCGCGGCGAATTCGTCAAGCAGCAGTTCGGCGCCCCGGAGAGCGCGTTGCTGAAGGCGCTGTCGGATCGCTTCCTGGTTCGCGTGTTTCGTTTCTCGTCCACCGCCGGCCGGCTCGAGTCCGCAAAGGATCTCACGTTCGGCGGATCGCAGACGCGGCTTGGTCCCGCGCTCGACGGGGCGCGCGAAGAGCTCGCCGGTCTCCCTGTGTCAGGCGTCGTGCTCGTATCCGACGGCGCCGACACCAGCGATGCCTCGTTCGCCAACTCGCTGCTCGGCATGAAAGCGGAGAAGCTGCCCGTCTACACAGTCGGTGTTGGCAGCGCCCAGCTGCCGCGCGACATTCAAATCGACCGGGTCAGCACGCCGCGCAGCGTTCTCAAGGGCGCGTCGCTCCTCGTAGACGTCGTAGTGACGCAGACCGGGTACGGCGGCCGCACGGTCACGGTCGACGTCGAGGACGAGGGTCGGATTGTCGGCTCCGAACAGGTTCGGCTGCCTGCCGACGACAGCCCGGCCACGGTACGCGTTCGCGCAACCGCGTCGGAGGCGGGTCCGCGGCTCTTCAAGTTCCGAGTCGCGCCGCAATCCGGACGAGAGTCGTGGCGCAGAACAACATTCGCGAGGCGCTCATCCAGGTGCGAGACGTCGCAGGACAAGATCCTGTACTTCGAAGGCGAGCCGCGATTCGAGATGAAGTTCATCCGTCGTGCGGTGGCCGACGACAAGAACCTTCAGCTCGTCGTGCTGCAGCGGACGGCCGACAACAAGTTTCTGCGACTCGGTGTTGACGGTCCGGACGAGCTTGTCGGGGGCTTCCCCAAGACGCGCGAGGAGTTGTTTTCGTATCGCGGCCTGATTCTGGGCAGCATCGAGGCGGGGGCGTTTTCCGGCGACCAGCTGCAGATGATTGCCGACTTCGTCGACCGGCGCGGCGGCAATCTGCTCATGCTCGGCGGCGCGCGCGCGTTCGCGGAAGGTGGCTACGGCGGTACGCCGGTTGCCGACGCACTGCCGCTCGTCATCGATCCGCGCTGCGCGGGCGTCGGAGCCGGCCGACTTGGCGCGGCTGCTGGTACAGCCGACGCGCGCGGGTCAGTCGCACGCCGCGACCCAGATCGGCAACAGCGAAGCGGCGTCGGCCGCGCGCTGGCGCGATCTGCCGCAGGCGACGAGCGTCAATGCGACGCTCAACCCGAAACCCGCCGCGACCGTGCTTCTGACCGGCACCGACGACCGCGGCCGGTCGCAGCCGGTACTGACGTGGCATCAGTACGGGCGCGGCAAGGCGCTGGCGCTCACGCTGCAGGACACCTGGCAGTGGCAGATGCACGCCAGCATCTCGCTCGAGGATCAGACGCACGAAAACTTCTGGCGGCAGATGCTGCGCTGGCTCGTCGACGGCGTACCCGGGGTCGTCGAGGCGCGGACGACCGTCGATCGTGTCGAGCCGGGTGAGCCTGTCGACAATCGAGGCGACGATCGTAGACAAGACATTCGTCGAGCTGAACGACGCCGGCGTCACCGCGCGCGTCACGCGGCCCGACGGCAGCACTGTTGACGTCCCGCTTGAATGGACTGGCGAACGGGACGGCCTCTACCGCGGCACCTTCGTCACGAACAACGGCGGCACCTACGAGGTCGCGGTCGACTCGTCCCGTGGGTCCGACATCATCGGCAGCGGCGTCACGTACCTGCGCGCGGGTCCGAGCGACGCTGAGTATTTCGACCCCACCATGCACGAAGGGCCGCTTCGCCGGATTGCCGAAGAAACGGGCGGACGGTTTTATACGACGGAAACGGCGGCCGGCCTTGCCGAAGACGTTCGCTACGGCGGTCGCGGCGTCACCTCGGTCGAAGAGCGCGAGCTGTGGAACATGCCGATCATCCTGTTCGCGCTGATGGGTCTGATGTGCGCGGAATGGGGCTACCGCCGCGCTGTCGGGCTTTCGTGATGCTTCGAGCGTTTCTCCTGATTGTCGTCGGCTTGTCGGGCGACCCCGAGCACGGCGAGCTGTTTCACAAGTGGGGTACTGCCCTGGCCGAGGCGTCGGCCAAGGTGGGCGTTACGCCCGACCGGCTCGTGTACCTGGCAGACGCGAAGGAGCCCGCAGGACGCATCAACGGCCGGGCCACGCGCGAGGAAATCGACAAGGCGCTGGCCGCGTTCTCCAAGACCGCCGCTCCCGAGGACGTCGTGTACATCGTATTGTTCGGGCATGGCAGTTTCGACGGACAGACCGCCAGATTCAACCTGCCGGGCCCCGACATCACGGCCGCCGAGTTCAACACGATGATTCGCCGGGTGCCCGCGCGCAACGTCGTGTTCGTCAACACATCGAGCTCCAGCGGCCCGTTCGTCGAGGCGCTTTCGGCTCAGGGCCGCACGATCATCACTGCCACACGCAGCGGAGCGGAGCAGTTCACCACCCTGTTTGGCGGTTACTTCGTTGAGGCGTTCTCCAGTGATACGGCCGATGCGGACAAGAACGGCCGTATCAGCATGCTCGAGGCGTTTCAGTATACGAAGGCGGAGGTCGCGCGCGCCTACGAGCGGGAAGGGCTGCTCGCGACCGAGCACGCGATGCTCGACGACAACGGCGACAAGAACGGCAGTCAGACGCCGGCCGCGACCGGCGCCGACGGCAAGCTTGCCGCCGCACTGTCGCTCGGGTCGGCTGCGGACGCCGCGCCGCTGCCCGACGACCCGAAGCTGCGCGCGCTGTATCTGGAACGCCGCGATCTCGAGCGCCGCGTCGAGTCGCTGAGACTCCTGAAGGACAGCATGCCGCCGGCGAAGTACACGAGCGAGCTCGAACGGCTGGTGACCGACCTTGCGCTCAAGACGCGCGAAATCCGTAGACTCGAGGGAGACCCGAAGCCATGACTGACCGAGTGCTAACGAATACCTACGTGAGCGATGTCGTCGACCTCGAATCGCCGGACGATCTGGCGCTTGCCGACAAGATGAAGGTCGGCCGTGAACAGATTATCTCGGAGCTGAGCAAGGTCATCGTCGGCCAGGCAGACGTTATCTCGCAGGTGCTCCACACCCTGTTCGTCGGTGGCAACAGCCTGATCGTCGGGGCGCCCGGTCTTGCCAAGACGCTGCTGATTTACACGATGGCGCGCGTCCTCGATCTGAAGTTTTCACGTATTCAGTTCACGCCCGACCTGATGCCGTCCGACATTACCGGCACCGACCTCGTCCAGGAGGACCCTGCGACGGGCCGGCGCCAGATGGTGTTCGCTCCCGGGCCCATCTTCGCCAACATCGTTCTGGCGGACGAGATCAACCGGACGCCGCCGAAGACGCAGTCGGCGCTGCTCGAGGCGATGCAGGAGCATCGCGTCACGATCCAGGGGCGCACCTACACCCTCGCCGAGCCGTTCTACGTCTTTGCGACGCAGAACCCGATCGAGCTGGAAGGGACATATCCGCTGCCGGAAGCGCAGCTCGACCGTTTCATGTTCCACATCATCATCGACCACCCGCCGTACGGCGAAGAATACGACGTGGTGCGGACGACGACTGCACTGCAGGACCCGAAGCTCGAGCGTCCGGTGAGCGGCGAGGATCTGATCGCGTTCCAGCGACTCGTGCGCAAGGTGCCTGTCGCGGAGCCTGTGATGCGGCACGCGCTCGACATCGTTCGTGCCAGCCGGCCCAAGTCCGAGACATGCCCGGACAACGTGAAGAAGTGGGTCGCATTCGGTGCCAGCGTCCGCGCCGCCCAGTACCTGGTGCTTGGTGGCAAGGCGCGCGCGCTGACGAGCGGCCGGTATCACGTGAGCTTCGAGGACGTCCGCGCGCTGGCCCATCCTGTGCTGCGCCACCGAATCATCACGAACTTCCACGCGCAGTCGGAAGGCATTACCACCGACATGCTGACGGATCGGTTGCTCGACGCCGTTCCGCTGCCGCGGAGTGGCATGTGAGTCTTCTCGCGGGCCACAATCCGAGCGCGATTCCCGGCGCGCGGTTCATGGATCCCGTCGTGCTCGCACGAATCGGGAACCTGTCGCTCGTGTCGCGCGCCGTCGTGGACGGATTCATCAACGGGCTGCACAAGGCGCCGTACTTCGGCGCGTCGGTCGATTTCGCCGAGCACCGCGGCTATGTGCCCGGCGACGACATCCGCCGCATCGACTGGCGGGTGTGGGCGCGCACCGATCGCTACTACGTCAAGGAGTACGAAGCAGAGTCGAACATGAATTTTTCGGTGTTGCTGGACGTGTCGAAATCGATGGACTACGGCAGCATCGGAATTACCAAGCTCGATTACGCTCGCATGCTTACCGCATGCCTCACCAACCTGGTGCATCATCAGCGGGATCGCGTAGGTTTCGTCGCTTTCGATGAGGACGTCGTCGAACACGTGCCGCCGTCGGCCAAGCACATGGAGACCGTGCTGCACGTGCTGGACCGGATCAAGCCAGGCCGCCCGGGCCGGCTGCGCGAGCCCCTCCACAAGCTGGCGGAGCACTTCGGCCGGCGTGGCGTGCTGGTCGTCATCTCGGATTTCTACGAAGATCCCGAGACCGTGGTCGATGCTGTGACCCCGCTGCGGTTTCGTGGCAACGATCTGATCGTGTTTCACGTACTGGACCCTGCGGAGCTCGATTTCGGCTTTTCCAATGCATCCGCCTTCGAGGACCTCGAAAGCGGCGACCAGATACCCGTGGTGCCGGAAGCGATGCGAAAGGAGTACATCTCGCTGGTACGCGCCCACGTGGACGCATTGCAGCAGCGATTCTCTGAGGTTCGTGTCGATTACACGCTGCTCGATACGTCCAAGCCGCTGGATCACGCGCTGTTTCGGTTTCTGACAGGGCGTGAGAAAAAAATGAGACTTCGGTAGCCATGTCATTCCTTGCCCCCTTGTTCTTCGTTGCGCTCGCGGCGCTGTCGATTCCGGTACTGATCCATCTGATTCAGCGCGAGAAGAAGCAGGTGGTGCGTTTTCCGTCGTTGATGTTCGTGCAGCGCGTCCCCTACAAATCGGTGCGCCGGCGGCGGATTCACAACTGGCTGCTGCTGATGGTGCGGCTCACGGCGCTGGCGCTCATCGTGCTGGCGTTCGCGCGTCCGTTTCTGCAGCGCGACGACCTGAACACGGCCGTCGGCACGGGCGCGCGTGAGGTCGTTGTCCTCCTCGATCAGAGCTACAGCATCACGTACGGCGATCACTGGGATCGCGCGCGCGCAGCCGCCCAGAACGTCATCAGTGCCCTCGGTCCGGACGATCGCGCGTCGGTGGTCTTCTTCTCATCCGGCGCGGAGATCGCGCTGCGCTCCGCCGCGCCAGGAGAACGTCAGCGGCTCGCGGCCGCCATCGCTGCCGCCAAGCCAGGCGCAGGCGCGACGCGCTACGCGCCGGCGCTGAAGGTGGCCGGCAGCATCCTCGCTGACACGTCGCTGCCGCGGCGCGAGGTCGTCCTGATCAGCGACTTTCAACGCGGCGGATGGCGAGGCGAGGAGGGCGCACGGCTGCCGGAAGGCACCACGGTGACCCCGGTCGCGATTTCCGGCGGCGGCTGAGGCCGCAAACGTCGCAGTGACAGGGATTTCGCTCGCCCGCTCGACGTTCTCGAACCAGGAGCGAGTCGCCGTGACCGCGGTCGCGGTCAATCGCAGCATGCGTTCGCTGCGCGGTGGACAGCTCTCACTTGAATTCGGCGGCCGCGCGATTCAAAGCAAACCACTCGACGTCGAGGCGAACAGCTCTGCGTCGGTGACGTTCGATCCGGTGACCGTGGCGGGAACGTTCATGCGCGGCAGCGTGCGAGCCGGCGATGATGCCCTTGCCACCGACAACGTATTTCATTTCGTCGTGTCGCCCGTTCAGCCGGTTCGCGTCATCGTCGTCGATCGTGGCGGCACGGGCGGCGGAGCGTTGTATCTGAACCGCGCGCTCGCGATCGGTGATGCGCCGCGCTTCGAGGCCGTCTCCCGCAACCAGGATGCCCTCTCCGACGACGACCTCCGGCGTGCATCCGTGGTGCTGCTGAACGACATCACCGTGCCTGCGGCGTTGGCCCGGCGACTCCAGCGGTTTGTCGAAGGCGGCGGCGGGTTGTTCGTCGCAATCGGATCGCGCGCCACCTGGAGTCAGGACGTGGACGTACTTCCCGCCGTGCTCCAGGCGCCCGTGGATCGCACAAGAGGCGACGCAGCCCGGATTGGCGCCCTCGAGTACGGCCATCCCGTATTCGAGCCGTTTCGCGCGCCCCGCAGCGGTGACTTTGCCGCGGCGAGGATCTACGGCTATCGCACGGTGATGCCGGCGGCCGACGCACAGGTACTGGCGCGTTTCGACGGTGGTGCACCGGCGCTTCTCGAACGCCGGATCGGCGCGGGACGCGTGCTGCTGTGGGCGTCGACGCTCGACCTGTCGTGGAACGATTTTCCGCTGAAGCCCGTGTATCTGCCGTTCGTTCATCGGGTGGCGAGGCATCTGGCGTCCTACTCCGAGCCGGCGCCGTGGCTCACCGTCGGCCAGGTGCTCGATACCTCGGCGGGGGCCGCGGCGCAGCCGGTAAGCGGCGTCGTATTGACCCCGTCCGGCCGCCGCGTCGCGGTCGACGAAGAGGGCGCTGAGGTGCTCGAGCTGACCGAGCAGGGCTTCTACGAGGTGCGCGCTCAGTCGGGCGACACGGTCAACGCCGTCGTGGCCAGCAATGTCGATACAGCGGAGTCGGACCTGACAGCCATGGATCCCAAGGAAATCGTCGCCGCCGCGACGAGCGGCGGCCCCAGTGGCCGGCAGGCCGGTGCCGCCGGGCTGCCGCCGACACCCGAAGTCCAGGAGCGATCGCAGCGGCTGTGGTGGTACGTGCTCTTCCTCGGCATCCTGCTCCTGGGGGCCGATACGCTGATTTCGAACCGGATGTCGAAAGCCTGAACGGAGACGGCAGCTTAGGCGTATTCTGAGGTGACTAGGCCGGGCGCCGCGGACACCATCCGAGGAGCCGCGGAACCGGCGGAATCGAGAGGGGCGTCATGCTCGAGCACATCGTCGGCGCGCAGCGTCGATCCACTCCGCCTTCCAACCTGACGGAAGTCATCCGCGACGTCAAGTCGCGCTGGCGGATGAAACTCGCGCTCCGTGGCGCCGTGCGCAGCGTAGCCGTGGCGGTGGCCGTCTTCTTCATCGCCGCGTACGCGCTCGAATGGGCGCGCTTCAGTCCTTCGTCCATCATCGCCGCTCGAGTGCTGCTCTCGGCCGCGGTGCTCGGCTCGGTCTTTTACTTCCTTATTCGTCCGTTGAGGCGACGCGTCACCGACGAGCAGGTAGCGCTGTATCTCGAGGAACATGAGCCGTCGCTGCAGGCGACGCTCATAAGTGCGGTCGAAGCGAGCGGTCAGGGTGGCGGCGGCGAATCAGCGTCCGCCGCGCTCGTGCGCCGGCTCGTCGAGCAGGCGCTCGAGGCGTGCGCCGCCACTGACGCTGTCCGACGCGTCGAACAGGTACCGCTCCGCCGATGGGGCATCGTCCTGGGTACGGTTGCGGCTGCCACGATTCTGATGGTTCTCCTCGGTCCGGCGTTCCTTCGGAGCGCGCTGTCCGCTCTCCTGCTGGTGCAGCGCAGCGTCGAAGCCGCGGCGCCGTACCGCATCGAGGTCACGCCGGGCAATGCGACCGTCCCCAAAGGCGCCGATCAGACGATTACCGCCCGCTTGCTCGGATTCGCGTCTGACGATGCCGCGGTGATGGTGAAGCGATCGGCTGATGCGAAGTTCGAGAGCATTCCTCTCGTGCGCGACGAAAGCGGCGGATACGAAGGAATGTTGTTCGACGTAGCCGGGACGCTGGAGTACTTACGTCGAAGCAGAGCGGGTTCGATCGCAGACCTTTACGTTGAGCGTCGTCGATGTGCCGTACGTGCAGCGCCTGGAGATGGAGTACCACTTCCCGGCATACACCGGGCTCGAGCCGCAGAAGATTGAAGACGGCGGAGACATCGCCGTGATTGCCGGTACCGAGGTCAGGCTGCGTGTGGTACCGACGATGAAGTCGCCTGGCGGACAGGTCGCGCTGAATGACAAGGATTCGGCCGCGCTGACGCCCCAGGCGGACGGCTCGCTGACCGGGGCATTTACCGTTACGGGGGATGGTTTCTATCGCATCGAGCTCGAGTCGCCGAGCAAGGAACGCGCGGCCGCATCACCGCAGTACACGATCGACGTGCTGACAGATCAGCCGCCGACGGTGTCGTTCGCGAAACCCGGCCGCGACACATCCGTGTCCGCGATCGAGGAGGTCGTACGTCGAAGCGCAGGCGGAAGACGACTTCGGTATTCGCGATCTGGAGCTCGTCTACTCGGTGAACGGCGCCGCCGAGAAGACAGTCAAGCTGTTCAACGGCCGCAACCGGCTGCCCGAAGTCACCGCGGGGCACACGTTCTTCCTCGAGGAACTTGGCGTACAGCCAGGTGATTCGGTTTCGTACTACGCTCGCGCGATGGACAATTCGGCGGGGCAGGGCCGCCAGGCGACGAGCGACCTGTATTTCCTGCGCATTCGTCCATTCCGCCGTGATTTCCGGCAGGCGCCGTCTATGGCAGGCGGCGGCGGTGGTGGCGGAGGCGGAGCCGGCGGTCAGGTCGAGGCGCTCTCCGAGCAGCAGCGGCAGATCATCTCCGCCACGTTCAACGTGCAGCGCGACCGGCGGAACTATACGCCGACCAAGCTTCGCGAGAGCACGACGGTCGTAGGGCTGTCGCAGTCGCGGTTGCGCGAGCAGGTGGAAGGCCTGGTCACCCGCCTGAACAGTCAGCTCGTCCAGAGGGATCCGGCTTTCGAGAAGATCATCGGGTTCCTGCCGCAGGCGATTGAGGCGATGAAGGAGGCGGAAACCAAGCTCGCCGCGGTAAGTCCCGACGGTGCGCTTCCGCCCGAGCACAAAGCGCTGCAGATTCTGCAGAAGGCTGAAGAAGAATACGAGTACCAGATCAGCGTCCAGCAGGGCGGTGGCGGCGGCGGCGGCGGCGGAAGCGCGCAGCAGCAGGAGCTCTCTGAGATCTTCGATCAGGAGCTCGAAAAGATGGCGAGCCGCTACGAGACCGCCAATCAGGCACAGCAGCAGACCGGCGATCGCGAGCTCGACGAGCTGCTCGAGAAGCTGAAGGAGCTGGCGCGGCGGCAGGAGCAGGAGGCGGCGCGGCAGCGACTGCGCGCGCTCGAACAGGGCGGTTCTTCGTCTGGTGGAGCGGCGCAGCAGCGGGCACTCGCGGAGCAGGCCGAAGAGGCCGCGCGCCGGCTCGAGCGGTCTGGCGCGCGAAGAGAATCGCCAGGATCTGATGGAGGCCGCGCGGCAGATGCAGCAGGCGGCAGACGCGATGCGGCGCGCGGCGGCTGGCGGCGACGCGAACGCGGCGGGGCAGGCAGCGTCGGCGCTGGAACGTCTGCGTGAGACGGAGCGGCGGCTGCAGCAGAACCAGGCGGCGCGCGCGGAGCGCGACATCGACGAGGCGATCCGTCAGGCGGACGAGATCGCGCGGCGGCAGCAGGAAGTTGGCGCCGAAGCGCGGGAGCTCGCAGGTGTCCCGAATACGCCGGCGCGTCGCGACCGCGCGCGCTCGATCACCGACAAGAAGACCGACCTCGAGTCGCGGGTGAACTCGCTCGAGCAGCAAATCGATCGCGCCGCGCGTGATGCGAGCGCGAACGAACGGGCGGCATCGCGCAAGATGGCCGAGGCTGCGAGCGCCATTCGCGACAACCGGCTGGCCGACAAGCTGCGGTATTCACAGAACCTGGTCAATCGGGCCGCCGCGGAACAGGCAGTCGATGCCGCCGAAAACGAAATTGCCGGCGGTATTCAGGACCTGAGGGACAAGCTGGGTGAAGCAGCGGCGGCTCTCGGCCAGGGAACGAAAACGCAAACCGGATGGAAACGGCGCTCGATCGTGCCAGACGGTCTGGCTCGCGCAGCGGAATCGCTGCAGGAGCGCACCCGCGAACGCGGCCGAGCAGAGCGGCCGTCAGGGCCAGCAGGGACAGGAAGGCCAGCAGGCGCAGCAAGGCCAACAGGGTCAGCAGGGCCAGCAGGGTCAGCAGGGCCAACAGGGCCAGCAGGGCCAACAGGGCTCGCAAGGTTCACAGGGCTCCCAGGGGTCGCAAGGTGCTCAGGGTTCGCAGGGCGGCGAAGGCTGCGCAGGGTGGTAACGCCGATGGTGCGCAGGCGGGTGGTCGCGGCGATACCGACGGCGCGGTCGCCGGTGGTGGCGCCTGGGGTGGTCCGGACTGGGGCGGCGGATACGGCTACGGAGACTGGTGGCGCAACGGGCGGCTGACCGAGGAGGACATCCGGCAGCTGCGAGGCGAGGTCCGCCAGTGGACGGGCGAGGCGCAGCAGCTGCGCCGCGACCTCGCGGCCGAGAACATCGACCCGCGCGAGCTCGACGAGATTCTGCGCGCGCTGCGTCGCCTGGACGACCCGCGCGTGTACCAGAACGTCTCCGAGCTGCAGCGGCTCCAGTCGACGATTGCCGAGGGACTGAAACGGTTCGAGTTCGGCCTCCGGCGTCGGGTCGATGCCGACGAAAACAGCATCGTGCTGACCGGTTCCGACGAGGTGCCCGAAGAGTTCCGAAGGCTGGTGCAGGAGTACTACCGATCGCTAGCCAGGACACCGAGGTGAAATCGCTCTCGCTGACGCTCCTGCTGGTCGTGGGCGTCGGGACGACGACCCTGGCGCAGTTCGGGCGGCAGTTCGGCGGGTTCGGTCCGCGCGGGTATCCGGCAAAGTTTGCTCGCGACGACAGCTTCGGCCGGGGCTTCAACTTCTGCCGGGCGGTCTACACGAGCGGACGCCGCGAGGCGGGCGGGCAGGGGTGGTCCACGGACTATCCTGACGCCGAGCTGAATTTCTCCATCCGCCTGTCGGAGCTGACGAAGACGCGCGTCAGCAAGGACTCCCACGGCACACCCGAGCACCTCGTCGTGCGACTCACCGAAGACGCGTTGTACCAGTGCCCGTATCTGCACATGGAGGACGTCGGGACCGCTGCGTTCACAGAAGCGGAAGTGCGCGGCCTTCGGGCCTACCTGCTCAAGGGCGGCTTCTTGTGGGTGGACGACTACTGGGGCACGCTATGCGTGGCAGAACTGGGCGTCGCAGCTTACGCGCGTGCTGCCGCCGTCCGAATATCCGGTTCAGCGACGTTCCGCTCGACCATCCCGTGTTCAAGATGATGTTCGAGGTGCATGAGCTACCGCAGATTCCCGTCGATTCAGTTCTGGCGGACGAGCGGCGGCGGCACCTCCGAGCGCGGGTTCGACAGCGCCGTCCCGAGCGGTGCGAGGCGTGTCGGATCATCACGGCAACCTCATGGTGCTGATGACGCACAACACGGACATTTCGGACGCGTGGGAGCGCGAAGGCGAAGACCCGCGCTTCTTCTACCAGTTCTCGCCGAACGGCTATGCCGTCGGCATCAACGTCATCCTCTACGCGATGACGCACTGAAAACCCGCCATGCGTCTCACGATTGCTTCGGTCGCTGGTTGCGGCGCTCCTCCTGCCGGCAGTGGTCGCCGGACAGATCTCGCTCCGGCGCGGGCGTCAGTCGATGCCCACTGTCGAGTACGACAGCCATTTCGTGTTCACGCGTATTCGCTACGGCGCGAGTCTCAGCCGCTTCGGCGGCGGTGGATGGGAACACGACTACCCGACAGCGGAGCGGAACTTCGCGGAAATTCTCGACTACATCACGAACATGCGCGTCCGGAAGGACGGCAGCAACATTCTGGACCTCGACGATTCGCGTATCTTCGAGAACCCGGTCATCTACATGTCCGAGCCTGGCTATTGGACGAGTAACGACGCCGAGGCGAAGAACCTTCGGGAGTACTTACTCAAGGGCGGACTGCTCATCTTCGACGACTTCGAAGGTGACGGCCACTGGCGCAACATGGTGGCGCAGATGAAGCGCGCCCTTCCGAACCACCACTTCATCAGGCTCGACGTCTCACACCCGGTCTTTCAGTCGTTCTTCAACATCAAGCATCTGGAAGTGCCGCATCCAACCGTGAACGTCCCGCCGTCGTTCTGGGGGATGTTCGAAAACAACGATCCGTCAGGGCGCATGCTCGCACTGGCCAACTGGAACAACGATCTTGGCGACTACTGGGAATGGTCTGCCGAGGGATCTGTACGGAACCGACCCCACCAACGACGCTTACCGTCTTGGCGTGAACTACATCGTCTACGCGATGACGCACTGAACGAGAACAACCGTTCACACTTCCTGGTTCCCGCTTCGTTCGCGTTCAAGGTTCGATAAGAACCTGAACTCAGCAACTGAACGTGAACACGAACTGAGCATTAAGAACGCGAAGGGTCAACACGTTGATTCCGCGTTCGTTCGCCCCTTCTGACGAGTTGCTGGCTCTGCCGTTTATCGGGCTGGTACGCCGAATGCGTGTCCGTCACCGGAGCTCTACTGACTCTTCAGGAGGTTGTGATGTTACAGAGATTGGCCGCCCTCGTCGGTGTCGCCGCGCTCACCGTGGCGTGCGCACAGACTGACGCGGGCATCACCACGAACGTCAAGACCAAGATGGCAGCCGATGACACCGTGAAGGCGTATCAAGTGAACGTCGACACGAGGAACGGTGTGGTCACGCTCACCGGCGACGTGGATTCCGCGCTCGCCAAGGAGCGCGCGGTTCAGATTGCCCGGAACACGGATGGCGTGCGCGAGGTCGTTGACAGTATTACGGTGACGGAGTCGGCGCCGACTGGGGGTCTCTTCGATCGCGACAATGCCGATCGAGGGACGGGTAACATCGGAGACAACGTCCGTGACATCACCGGCGATGCCGGGATCACGTCGGCAGTGAAGGCGAAGCTCCTTGCCGACTCCATGGTCAGCGGATTGAGAATCGATGTCGACACGGAAGACGGCGTCGTAACGCTGACGGGAAACGTGAAATCCAAGGCCGAAGCCGACCGTGCGATGATGCTGGCTCGCAGCACGGAAAATGTGACCCGCGTCGTCAACAATCTCAAGGTGGCCGGATAGACGGTTACGGGTTACAGGTTACAGGTTAGAGCTTACAGGGCGAGGGTACAGGTCTTTCGTGGCCTGTGCCCTCTACTCATTTGTGACTTGTGACTTGACCCCCTTCCCCCTACCCCCTTCCGCCTGTAATGATCGACCCGTGACCGTCCCGCCCGGCCAGGAAGATCTACGACACGATTCTCGATGCCATCGGCAATACGCCCGCTGGTCCGCATCCACTCGATTACACGCGGCGTCATCGACGCCGACGTACTCGCGAAGATCGAAACCTTCAATCCAGGCAACTCGATTAAGGACCGCATGGCGGTAACGATGATCGAGGACGCCGAGCGGGCTGGCCTGCTGAAGCCCGGAGGGACGATCATCGAAGGTACTTCGGGCAATACAGGGATGGGCCTGGCCATCGCCGCGGTCGTGAAGGGATACAAGTGCATTTTCACGACCACCGACAAGCAGTCGAAGGAGAAGATCGACGCGCTGAGGGCGTTCGGCGCCGAGGTGATCGTCTGTCCGACGAATGTCGATCCTGAAGATCCCCGATCCTATTACTCGGTGTCGTCGCGGCTCGCGCGAGAGATTCCGAACTCCTGGAAAGCCAACCAGTACGACAACCTCTCGAACACCAAGGCGCACTACGAACAGACGGGCCCCGAGATCTGGGAGCAAACCGACGGGCGCGTGACGCACCTCGTATGCGGTGTGGGCACGGGCGGGACGATCAGCGGTGTCGGCCGATACCTGAAGGAGCGCAATTCCCGCATCAAGGTGTGGGGTATCGATACCTACGGGTCGGTGTTCAAGAAGTTCAAGGAGACTGGCATCTTCGACAAGAACGAGATCTATCCGTACGTGACCGAAGGCATCGGCGAGGATTTCCTGCCCGCAAACGTCGATTTCGACATGATCGATCACTTCGAGAAGGTGACGGACAAAGACGCCGCCATCATGACGCGTCGGATCGCGCGCGAAGAGGGCATTTTCGCGGGAAATTCAGCCGGGTCGGCCATGGCGGGGCTGCTTCAATTGCGCGACAACTTCACCCGTGACGACGTCGTCGTCGTGATCTTTCACGATCATGGATCGCGCTATCTCGCGAAGATGTACAACGATGAATGGATGCGGGCAAAGGGATTCCTCGAGGTCAGCGGCATGACCGCGCGCGATCTGGTTGCCATGGGCGTCTCGGGCGAGCTCTACGCCGTGGAGGCGTCGCAGCCGGTCGAAGAGGCGATCCGGATCATGAGCGACCGCGATTTCTCGCAGCTTTCCGTCACCCGCAACGGCCGCGTCGTCGGCTCGCTCAACGAGGCGCACCTGTACAACGAATTCGTGCGGGACCCCAGTGTCAAACAGCAGCCGATCGAGTCGATCATGCAGCCGGCGTTCCCCTTTGTCGATGTCTCGACGCCGGTTCGAGCTCCTTGCAACGATGATCACCCCCGAGAATCCGGCGGTCCTCGTTCGCGACTTCAAAACGGAGAAGATGTTCATCATCACGCGGTCCGACATCATTCGCGTGCTGACATAGGAACGTTACCGCCGTCGTCGCCTCTCCATTTCCTCGGCCTGCCTTCGCCGCATCTCCTCGGGAGACACGTCTTCGACGTGGGTCCCGAAGTACCACATGTTGCCGTTCGAATCCTTCACGCCCGCGTTCCGGTCGCCATAGAACTGAGTGGCCGGTTCCATCACCGACGTAGCACCGGCCGCCAGTGCAGCTCGGTAGGCCGCGTCCGTGTCGGGCACATACAGGTAAAGAGTCGCCGGCATGGCCGGATGCTGTTCGGTTGCCTGCGACAGCATGACGTGTGAATCACCGACTACGACGTCTCCGTGCCAGATCCTGCCGTCGGGGTAGCGCATCACCCCGCGTTCGGTGGCTTTCAGTCCGGTCTTCAGGAACTTGAGCAGCGCCTCCGCGTCCGCTGCGACGATGTACGGCACGACGGTGTGATAGCCCTCGGGAATTGGTTTCACGGCCATATGACTACTCCAGTGATTTCACGATGTCTTCGACCACCTTCTTTGCATCCCCGAATACCATCATGGTCCTGTCCATGTAGAAGAGCGGGTTGTCGACGCCTGCATAACCGGCAGCCATCGACCGTTTGTTGACGATGACCGTTCGTGCCTTGTGCGCCTCGAGAATGGGCATGCCGTAAATCGGACTGCCGGGTTGCTCCGCCAGCGGATTGACGACATCGTTCGCGCCGAGCACGAAGGCCACGTCGGTCGAGCCGAAGTCGCTGTTGATGTCCTCCATTTCGACGACCTGCTCGTAGGGCACCTCGGCTTCGGCGAGCAGTACATTCATGTGTCCCGGCATCCGTCCTGCGACCGGGTGAATCGCGTAGCGGACGCTGACGCCCTTCGCGGTCAGCTTGTCCGCCATTTCCTTGACCGCATGCTGCGCCCGTCCAACGGCCAGCCCATACCCCGGCACGATGACTACGCGGTCGGCGTTCGCCAAAAGGAATGCAGCATCCTCGGGCGATCCGGATTTGACCGACTTTTGCGCATCGCCGGCGGCCACCGCGCCTTCCGCCCCCCCGAAGCCGCCAAGGATGACGCTGAAGAACGACCGGTTCATCGCGCGGCACATGATGTACGACAGGATAGCGCCCGACGATCCAACGAGCGAACCGGCGATGATCAGCATCGAGTTGTTGAGCGAGAACCCGATGCCTGCCGCGGCCCATCCGGAGTAGCTGTTCAGCATCGAGATGACGACTGGCATGTCGGCCCCGCCAATCGGGATGATGATCAGCACGCCGAGGAGAAACGCAATCGCCGTCATGGCGAGAAACGGTTGCCACTGGTCGGCGGGCATCTCGTTCACGAACACGATGCCGGCGACAATCATCAGGATCGCCAGCGCCAGATTGACCACGTGCTGACCCTTGAAGGTCACCGGGGCGCTGGAGAACACGCGTCCGTACTTCCCGAGCCCTGCGAGCTTGCCGAACGCGATCACGGATCCGGAAAACGTGATGGCGCCCACGAATGTTCCGATGAACAGCTCCACCCTGGCGCCGACTGGTATCGGCTCGGCGATGCCGAATGCCGGCGGCTCGTTCAGGATGGCAATCGCAATCAGGACTGCTGCCAGGCCGACCAGCGAGTGCATGGCCGCGACGAGCTCAGGCATCTGCGTCATCTGCACCCGCCTGGCGATGATGACGCCCACGACGCCGCCGCCTGCGAGCATTGCGAGTGGTATGTCGATTCGACGTGTGATTGCCAGCGTGGCCGCCACGGCGATAGACATTCCCACGATGCCGAACACGTTGCCGCGACGCGCCGTGAGGGGATGCGACAGGCCCCTCAGCGAAAGGATAAAGAGGACGCTTGCCGCCAGGTAGGAAAGCGCGATGACGTTGGCGGACATCGCCGCTACTTGCGCTCCGACGTGGTTGCCTTCTTCTTGAACATGCCCAGCATCCGCTGGGTAACCAGGAACCCGCCGAATGTGTTCACGGCCACCAGCGCGACCGCGATGGCACCGATCAGCGGGCCGATTCCGGCAGTGCTCGAGCCAGCCCCGAGGATCGCGCCGACGACGACCACCGAGCTGATGGCGTTGGTCACGCTCATGAGCGGAGTGTGCAGTGCGGGCGTGACGTTCCACACCACGTGGTAGCCGACGAAGACCGCAAGAACGAATACGGTGATGTTGATGATGAGGGGATCGACTGCCTCTGTCATGCGAGTGACGTCTCACGTTTGCGGGCTGGCGCGCCGTCGGCGCAGACGAGCGTCGCGGCGATGATCTCGTCGTTTCTATCGATCTCGAGCGCGCCTGTCGCGGAATTGACGAGCAACTGGAGGAAGTTCAGCACGTTTCGTGCGTAGAGGGCGCTGGCGTCGGCTGCCAGCAGCGCGGGCAGATTCGAGTAGCCGACGATCCTGACGCCGTGGGCGACGATGATTCGATCGCGCTCCACGAGTGCGCAATTGCCTCCCTGATCCACGGCAAGGTCGACGATAACGGCCCCGGGCTTCATGGCCTTGACAGTGTCTTCGCTCAAGAGAAGCGGCGCGGGTCGACCCTGCACGAGCGCCGTCGTGATGACGATGTCAGCGACGGCGGCGCGCTCGGCGATGAGGGCTGCCTGGCGCTGCCGGTATTCGGGACTCATCTCGCGCGCGTACCCCGCGGCAGTCTCGGCCTCCACCCGCTCGGCGCCGGACGCAGGCACCTCGATGAACTTTGCGCCCAGCGATTCCACCTGCTCCTTGACGGCGGGACGCACATCGAAGGCTTCGACAACCGCTCCGAGCCGCCTCGCTGTGGCGATCGCCTGGAGGCCCGCAACCCCCGCTCCCAGGACCAGCACGCGGGCGGCCTTCACTGTCCCTGCGGCCGTCATGAGAAGCGGCATGAAACGGCGGTATTCGTTTGCTGCGATCAATACGGCCTTGTAGCCGGCGACATTCGCCTGCGATGAAAGGACGTCCATCGTCTGTGCCCGCGTGATGCGGGGGACGGCTTCGAGCGCAAAGGCCGTCACGCCCGTTTCCGCGAGCTTTTCGATTGCCGCCTCGTCGTGCGGATTGAGAAGCCCGATGAGGATCGCCCCACGCCGCAGCAGCGGATGCTCGGTCGACTCCGGCACGCGTACTTTGAGAATGACGTCGGATTGCGAGTAGACGTCCGCAGCGTGGGGGACTATCACCGCGCCGGCGGCTTCGAAGCTGGCGTCAGGGATGCTCGCGGCCGTTCCGGCATTCGACTGAACGATGCAGGTATGCCGGCCTTTTTGAACCAGTTTGCCGACGGTCTCCGGTGTGGCGGCCACGCGCGTTTCGCCGGGCCGGATTTCGGCTGGAACGCCGATGCGCATATGGATGAGGGCGTGAGCGTCGCTAAGATTCTTACCCATGTCAGCGTCTACGCAAATAGCCAGCGTCGCCGGACGCGTATTCGATACAGATCGACAAGTCGCGCTGATGGACCAGCTGCGGTTCGCGAGGTGCGTGGGAATTCTGGAAGTTTCGTACGTTGTCCGGCTTCAGCCGGACCGTGGCGGGTCCAAAGGACCCGCTTGCTCTCGTGATCGCTAGAACGTTCCCTGCCCGAACGTGTCGCACGCGTCGATGTTGCCCGAATCGAGACCCCGCCGGAGCCACCGCACACGTTCTTCCGACGACCCGTGGGTAAATGATTCCGGAACCACGCGGCCCTGTGTTTGCCGCTGGAGACGATCGTCTCCGATGGCGGCAGCAGCCCGGAGGCCTTCTTCTGCGTCCCCCGGTTCGAGGAGCCCTCGCCTCGCGGCATAGTGGCCCCACACACCCGCGTAGCAGTCCGCTTGGAGTTCCTGCCTTACCGAGAGCGCGTTCGCTTCGCGCTCGCTTCGGTACTGCCGGGCGCGGGCGATGCGATCCGAAAGGCCGGTCACGGTCTGGACGTGGTGACCGACTTCGTGCGCGACGACATAGGCCTGCGCGAAGTCCCCTGGCGCGCCGAATCGCGTCTCCAGATCGTAGAAGAACGAGAGATCCATGTACACCTTGCGGTCATTGGGACAGTAGAAGGGGCCCATGGCGGACTGGCCAACCCCGCACGCCGACTGAGTCGCTTCCGTGAACAAGACCAGGGTCGGCTTGGGGTATGTGGCGCCTCGTTGCGCGAATATCTCGCTCCATGTGTTCTCGGTGTCGGCAAGGACCACCGACGCGAACTCGGCCTGGGAATCGTTTTCAGGAACGCCGGTCGTGCCGGTGGATTCGCTGGGATTGGAGGAGGTGGTGACCATGTCGATCGGAACTCGACCCGTCAGCATGGTAAACAGCAGAAGCAGAACGAGGCCGCCGATGCCGCCGCCAATGGGCAGGGCCATCCCCATTCCCATACCTCGACGGTCCTCGACGTTGCCGCTGCCCGCACGTCCCCGCCATCTCATCGGAATCCCTCCGTAATCTGTACAGTCAGAAATCCGATCTGTACCACCCCGTATGCAGCTATTGCACACTGTGAGCCACGACCGTGGGGAAACGGCTCAGATACAATCGCCGGAACCGTGCATCTCGGTCTCAAGGATAAAGTCGCGATCGTCACCGGCTCTAGTCGCGGACTTGGACTGGCGAGCGCGAGATCGCTCGCCGCGGAGGGATGTCGAGTCTGCCTGTGCGCACGCGGCGAGACCGGGCTTCGCGATGCGGAAAGAGCGGTTTCGGCTGCGGCCGGTCACGACACTGCCGTGCTTTCCGTGAGCGCGGACGTCAGCCGTGCGGAAGGTGTGCAGCACGTCATCGACCGGACAGCGGCCACGTTCGGAGGGATCGACATTCTCGTGAACAACGTCGGCTCTGCCGGAGGCAGTGGGCTGCTCGAGACGACCGACGCAGAGTGGCAGGAGGCAATCGATCAGACGCTTTTTCCCTCAATCCGAGCGTCGCGTCTCGTCGTGCCGCACATGCAGCGGCGCGGCGGCGGTGCGATTGTGATCATCGCGTCCATTTTCGGTCGCGAGGCCGGCGGACGCATGACGTACAACGCGGTGAAAGCCGCCGAAATCAGCCTGGCCAAATCGCTTGCACAGCAGCTCGCGCCTTCGAACATCCGCGTGAACAGCGTGTCACCCGGGTCGATTCTGTTCGAAGGCGGCTCGTGGTGGCGGCGGCAGCAGGCCGACCCGATTGCTATTGCAGAGTTCGTCAAGCGCGAGCTTCCGTTCGGCCGATTCGGCCGGCCCGAGGAAGTCGGCGATGTCGTTGCATTTCTGTGCTCGCCGCGCGCGAGCTGGATTAGCGGCACGTCGATCGTCGTGGACGGCTGTCAGAGCAGGGCGTTCTAAGGTCAGGCGAATTTACGTTTCGAAGAACCGTCGGGGTACGTCCACAGTCATCGTTCGGATTGCCTGTTCCGAGACGCCGATTTTCCTGAGTGCCGGGATTGCCTTGCGGCTCACGAAGAGAATTCCATCCGGGTTCTGAGCAAGCCGCATGCGATCGGCCGATGTCGGCTGCAACGACATGGCAATCGAATGGTCGTTGCCGAGCATGATGCGATCCGCCATCCCTGCATCGACCAGATTCTTGATCTGCGTGTACCGCTGGTCCCAGGACAGCGCCCCCGGCTGCTGGAGCGGGGTGCCAGGTGCCGCAGGGCCCCCGCGCGGAAGTTGATCCATGCCCAGGTAATACCCGTTGCCGCTTGCTTTTCGCCGACACGATCGCCACCGGGGGAGTGAGTCGTAATCGGCACACCTGTCGCCTTGCTGGCCCTTGCCGCGGCCCTGAGAAGCTTCTCTCCGAACGCGTCGATCATGCCGCCGTTGGCGACTTTTATGATTCCGGCCCGGATATCGGTCCCTTCGATGCCGCGCTCGATTTCGCGGACGAAGAATTCGGTGAGCTCCTCGACGGTCCGCGCGTTCATCGACCGCGACGGGTCGAGCCAGTGCCCGGTACACGCAATTACCTGCAAGCCGGATTTGCGCGAGACTTCCTCGAGCAGCCGGACGTCGCGTCCGAGGTCGATGGTCGTGACATCAATCAGAGTGTCGATCCCCTCGTCTCTCGCCTGCCTGAGCTGCTCGACCGCAATCCGGACCAGTTGCGCTCGACCTCCGAACAGCTCCGGCCAGGCCTGCCATAACCCGGCAGACGCTGCGCAGATGTGTTCGTGCGACAGCGTGAAGCCCAGCTTTGCGAGGTCGATCGCACCTGTGACTGTCTGGACGGTTCGCCGCCGGGGAGGCGCCGCTTGCGTCGGACGCTGTGCACCGGCCGCAGCCAGGCTTGCGGCGAACGTGGTGGACAGCGTGAGCGTGGCCGCCATTCGCGCCATCGCCTCGCGCCGATTCAGCCGACCCACCCTGACGCGCTGTTTATCGCCCATGAAACTCCTCGTTGAAACCGGGGACGCCACATCGTACAAGGAGTCGGTACCCGTTTGACGTTGGCCGTTTTGGAATGGTACCGTCAGCCACCTCACATCAGCATGAGGAACGAATGAGAATCATGGTGCGCCTTCGGGGCTGGATGATCGCGACGCTCGCTCTGGCGTCACTGTTGCCGGCCCCGGCGGCAGCTCAGGGCTCCGGGTCGCTTCCGCGTACGGCAGACGGGAAGCCGGATTTGTCAGGAATCTGGCAGGCCGTCACGACAGCCAACTGGAATATCCAGGCACATTCTGCCGAGAAGGATGTGCCTGCGGGACTCGGTATTGTAGAGGGCGACGAAATCCCGTATCAGCCGTGGGCCGCCGCGAAGAAACGTGAGAATTTCGCCAACCGGGCAACGGCAGATCCCGACGCGAAGTGTTTTCTGCCGGGAGTTCCGCGCGCCACCTACCTGCCGTTCCCGTTCCAGATCTTCCAGACTCCAAACCACATCGCCATCACCTACGAGTACGTGCACGCCGTCCGCCGTATTTTCATGAACTCCTCTCACCCCAGAGGGCCGCTTGAATTTTGGATGGGTGACTCACGGGGGCGTTGGGAGGGGGATACGCTCGTCGTTGATGTGGTCTACTTCACCGACCAGACATGGTTCGATCGCGCAGGCAATTTTCACAGCCAGGCGCTTCACGTCGTCGAGCGCTATACGCCGATTACCCCGTACCACATCAACTATGAGGCGACGATCGAGGACCCGAAGGTTTTCACACGGCCGTGGAAGATGAGTCTGCCGCTGTATCGTCGAATCGAGAAGAATATCCGCGTGCTCGACTACGAATGCTACGCCTTCGGCCTCGAACGCACGTGGTATAGACCACCGGAGTAGCGCCATGAGATCCCGCTGTCCGATGTTGTTACCTGTCCTTGCCCTCGTGTCCCTGATCGCCGTCGTCGACGCACGGCAGCAGGAGCCGGCGAAACCCTACTCGCCACCGCGCACGCCGGACGGTCAGCCCGACATTCAGGGAATCTATAACCCGGTCGGCACTTTCTACAACATCGAAGACCTGGAGTATCAGTCGCTGTATCAGAACTTCAAGCCCAACCCGTCCTTGAGCGGCAAGAGCCTCATCATCGATCCGCCCGACGGGAAGATCCCGTATCAGGCGTGGGCGGCAGAAAAGAGAAAGCCGATCTATCAGCTCCACGGCGATCCGACGCCCGAACTTGTCGATCCAAACGCGCAGTGCTGGCCTCAGGGAGTGCCGCGCCACATGAACAATCGCGAGTTCGAAATCTTCCAACCGCCGGGCCACGTGGTCATCTTCAACATGGCCCACCACACGTACCGGGTGATTCCGGTCGACGGCAGTCCCCACATTCCCGAGAACGTCAAGCTGTGGCTGGGCGATTCCCGAGGCCGCTGGGAGGGGAACACGCTGGTCGTCGATGTCACAAACCACAACGATCAGACGTGGTTCGACGTCATGGCCAGCTTCCACAGTGATGCGATGCGCGTGACGGAGCGCATGACGGTGGTCAGCGCCGACCGGATCGAGTACCAGGCCGTCATCACCGATCCGAAGGTATACACGCGCCCTTGGACGTTCGCGATCTACTTCAATCGCAACAGAGACTACGGTTCCGAGCTCTACGAGGAAGCCTGCGTCGAGGTCAACGACAGGAACATGGAGCTCCTGAAACGGCCTGGAAGAAACTAGGCTGAGGACGGTCGGCTATGAACACGCGACTCCAGCACTCTCTCACGACGTTTGCACTCGTGGTGGTTGTCTGGTGGGCTGCACCCGGCTCAGCCGCGGCACAGGGCTGGAGTCCTTCACGCCTGCCGGATGGCCAACCCGACATTCAGGGCACATGGGAGGGCAGTGCTGACTCTGCGAATGCAGGGCACAGTCTCGAGGAGGGATGCTGCGACCCTGAACACAACAAGATGCAACAGCGGGCCGCGACCAACATCGGGCTGCGGAAGCAAGTCATCATCGATCCTCCCAATGGACGAATTCCGTTCCAACCGTGGGCCATCGAGAAGCGAAGGGAGCATCTCATCAACCTCGAGGCTCCTACGGAGCTGCAGCACATCGAGCCCGAAGATCGTTGCTCGCTGCAGGGCGTACCTCGAAGCAATCTCCGCGGACCGATCCAGATTCTCCAGAGTCCCGGACAGGTCGTCATGCTCTTCGAGTGGGTGCATGCTTACCGCGTGATCCTGCTGGACGGACGCCCTCATGCGCCCAAGGGTGCAGCCACGTGGCAGGGAGATTCACGCGGGCGTTGGGAAGGCAATACGCTGGTCGTGGAGACGACCAATTTCCGCTTCGATCCAGTCGGTTACAACAAGCAACCATGGATCGATTCTCACGGCACGTTCTACACCGACGCGCTGCGCGTCGTCGAGCGGTGGAAGTTCGTGAACGCGAACACGGTCGACTACGAGGCGACCATAGAGGACCCGAAGGTCTTCACGCAGCCGTGGAAGATCGCGTACCAGATTCAGCGGCTCCGCGAGAAGAACTTCGAGCTGATCGAAGAAGCGTGCTGGGAAGGCGTGAGCGTGAGCAACCGCCTCGAAGCCGGCCGCATCGCTGCAAAGTCAGGCAAGCAGCGGATCCACAGTCACAGTGAACCGTGAGGGTCGCCATGCTGAAGACAGCAGTCGCTTGGATCATCGGGGCAGTATTTCTTGCGACCGCACCTGATGCGGTCGCGCAAAACATGCTGCGCACGCCGGACGGCAAACCTGATATGTCCGGCATTTGGCAAGCGGTGAACAGCGCAGCGTGGAACATCCTGCCGCATCCCGCGGAAGCTGGTGTTCCGGCCGGTCTTGGTGTAGTCGACGGCAACGAGATCCCGTACAGACCGGAGGCGGCAGCGAAGCAGCGGGAGAACTTCGCGAATCGAGCCACACTCGATCCCGAGACCAAATGCTGGCTGCCGGGCGTTCCCCGCGCCACCTACATGGGCTTGCCGTTACAGATCGTCCAGACACCCACGCAGGTGTCGATCCTCTACGAATACGGCCACGCGGTGCGGAATATCTTCATGAACTCGCCGCACCCGAGGGGCCCGATCGAGTTCTGGATGGGTGACTCGCGCGCAACCTGGGACGGGGACACGCTGGTCGTCGACGTCGTCCACTTCAACGACCAGACGTGGTTCGACCGGGCCGGAAACCATCATAGTGAGCAGCTGCACGTCGTCGAGCGCTATACGCCGATCGATCGCGATCACATCAACTACGAGGTCACGATCGAGGATCCAAAGGTGTTTACACGGCCGTGGAAGATGAGCATGCCGCTGTACCGGCGGCTCGACCGGAACATGCAGCTTCTCGAGTACGAGTGTTCCTCGTTCGACGAGGCATTCCGCACACGCGGGGCAGAGCGGTAGCTGTCTCGTGCTTGCCGCTTACCTTTCCCCAATTGCCGAAGGAAGGCGCTACATGGATGGAACGATACTCGGCCTGATGGCTCAGCGACATTCCTGGAACAGACGTGCGGCATACGGACTGATCGCAGCCGCAGCCATCGTCGCGTCGTTGGTCGTATTTCCGTCTGCGCAGGCTGGAGTAGAGGTGCGAGTAGCATCCAACCCCCGCCCCGACAGAGTGAGTGGCGGTGACGCATTGATCCAGGTCGATGTTCCCGCTGGTGTGGCGGCAAGTGATATCCGGGTTACCCTCAACGGCCGGGATGTAACGTCGAATTTTCGCACCGAGAATGCCGCGCTTACGTTGACGGGTCTTCTTACGGGTCTGACGATGGGCACGAACACCGTCGCCGCAACGGTGCGTGGCGGCGCTGAGTCGCGTTTGACGGTTGTCAATCACCCCAACGCAGGACCCGTTTTGGCCGGTCCTCGTGAGCAGCCGTTTGTCTGCGAAACGCGCAATTTCAAGCTTCAATCCGGCGGGACCTTGGGGCCGGCGCTCGACGAGAATTGCTCAATCGTTACGCGCGTCGATTATCTCTATCGATCGTCGGCGGGCGGTGACCTGAAAGCGCTTGCCGATGGGGCGGCCATTCCGGCGGACGTTGCAATGGTGACCACGTTGACCGGACACCTCGTCCCATATGTCGTGCGCATCGAGACTGGCACCATCAACAGGGCCATCTATCAGATTGCGATGCTCCACACCCCTGCTGAGCCGGCGCCCGATGTCTTTACGCGGCCCACCGGATGGAACGGCCGGTTGATTTACACGTTCGGCGGCGGATGTACCGGCGGCTGGTATCGCCAGGGCACATCGACTGGCGGCGTACTCGATGACGTGATGTTGCAGCGCGGCTATGCCATTGCTTCAGCGACGTTGAACACGTTCGGCAACAACTGTGCGGAAACACTGGCCGCCGAAACGATGATGATGGTCAAGGAACACTTCATCGAAGCGTATGGCGTGCCGAAGTTCACGATCGGCTGGGGCGGGTCCGGCGGCTCCTACCAGCAGCATCACATCGCCGACGCATATCCGGGTCTGCTGGACGGCATCATGCCCGCACGCAGCTTCCCCGACGTCGCGTTCGGCACGGTGCCTTTTATTACCGACGCCCGCCTTCTGAAGCACTACTTCGACACAGCCCCACTGTCTTACACAAACGAGCAGAAGCGTCAGATTTCTGGGTTTGGCAACCTCGCAACCGTGACGTCCGTTGACGAGGGCGCCGGTCGAATCCACGTAACGGAGCATTGCCCGCAGGCGCTGCCGAAGGATCTCGTCTACGATGCGGCGAAGAATCCCCGCGGGGCCCGTTGCACGGTGTACGACCATGCCGTGAACGTATATGGGCGCGATCCGGCAACCGGATTCGCGCGGCGGCCGCTCGATAACGTCGGCGTTCAGTACGGTCTTGCCGCGCTGAACAGCCGGGTAATCTCGACCGCCCAGTTCATCGACCTAAACGAGAAAGTCGGCGGCTATGACAACGATGGGAATTTTGTGCTCAGGCGCACTGTCGGGGATCCGGCTGCAATCCGCGCAGCGTATCGCTCTGGTCTGATGCTCAACGGCGCCGGTGGACTCGCCAGCACGCCGATCATCGACTACCGCGCATACAGAGACGATGTCCCTGATGGTGACATCCACATCCGGTATACGTCATTCTCGACACGCGAGCGCCTGCGTAAGGCGAACGGCTACACGGACAACCACGTCATGTTGACCGACGACCGCAAGTGGGGTGATTCGACGCGCGCCCCCGTGCTCGCCGAAGCGCTCAATCAGATGGACCGGTGGCTGACGAGTCTTTCGGACGACAAGTCGAGCGATCCGAAGATCGTAAGAGTCCGTCGCGCAAAGCCGGCGGATTTGGTGGATGCGTGCTGGACTCGCGATGACAGGCCCCAGAAGATCGTCGAGCCTGCCACATATGGTTCGGGCCGCTGCGAGGAACTCTATCCGGCCCACTCGATTCCGCGGGGGGTGGCAGGAGCGCCGGTGAGTTCCGATGTCGCGAAATGCCAGCTGAAACCCATCAACTCGTCGGATTACAGAGTCACGTTCACCGGCGAGGAGATGGCGAGGCTGAGAAGAATCTTCCCAGACGGCGTGTGCGACTGGTCGAAGCCGGGAGTCGAGCAGCAGCGTCCCACCGACAGCTGGCAGACATTCAATGCGCCGCTAGGACCGCAAGTGGCCGCGGCACGGTAGTCCGACGACGTTGTGTCCGGCTTCAGCCGGACCTTTTTATGAGTTCTTCGCAACCTTCGCGCGCTTCCTAGTTCCGTTGAACGCAAGGTAATACACGGGAATGCCCGCAAGAATGATCGCGAAGGTCACACCGGTCGGCAGCGGATCGTTGACGAGCGCATTGCCGACCAGATAGACCCCAGCCGCGATGAACACCGCAGGAATCACCGGGTACCCGGGAACCTTGTACGGGCGTGGCAATTCTGGCTTCACGCGGCGGAGCCGGTACAAACCTGCAACGGCGATGCAGTAGAACGGCCATATCGATAGTACAAAGGCATCCGCCAGCTGCTCGAATGTTCGGGTGAATACGAACGCGACACCGAGAGCGGCCGCGAGGGTTATCGCCACGTGTGGCGTGCCGTACTGCGGGTGTACGCCAGCGAGTCTGCGAAACAAAAGCCCGTCGGTCGCCATGGCGAAAAATGTCCGGGGCGCCGTCAGCATTGTCGACATCAGTGCGCCGAACGTCGATATTGTCACGACAACAGCGATCATGGCGACGCCGAGCGATCCGAAGATCGTTCCCATGGTGTCGGCCGCGATCAATGGCGAGCGCGTTATTCGATCGATTGGATTGACGTAGAGATACGCCACGTTCACAGCCAGGTAGATTGCGACAATCGCGATCGTGCCGGTAATGATCGCCAGCGGTAGCGCGCGTTTGGTGTCGGTCACTTCGCCCGATACATAAGAGGCGTCCGCAAACCCGTCATACGCCCAGAGCACTGAAATCAACGCGAGCCCGAACAGCCCCGCTTCCACGGAACCGCCGTCCGCGGTGAAGTGGGCAGTCGATGCTCCTGCCGCGCCTCCGAGCGCAGCGGAGACGAGCACCATGAGCGCGAGCGCCCCGAACTTCATGCCCGTCGACACGCCGACGAGCGCGACGCCGAGGCGCACACCGCGAATATTGGCCGCGGCTGTTCCGACAATCGCGGCGGCGGCGATGGAGTCCGCAACGGTTTCATGCGCCGCGGGATCGTAGCCGAGCGATCGAAGCAAATACTCGCTGAACACGGCGCTGATCGCGCCAATCGCGGACGCCCGGATCAGCACAAGTTGAGACCAGCCGAACAGAAACGCCATCAGCCGGCCCCAGCTCTCCCGCAGATACACGTAGAAGCCGCCGGTGTAGGGCAACGCAGCTGAGAGTTCCGCAAAAGAGAGAGCGCCGCAGAGCGAAATCAGTCCACCGAGCACCCATACCGCGAGCATGAGCAGCGGGTCTGGAACCCTCGTTGCGATTGCCGAGGGCGTGCGGAAAATGCCGGAACCAATCGTCACGCCGATGCCGATGCCGACCACGCCCCAAAATCCGAGGCGCCGCGCGAGCTGAACCGTGGCCACATGCGGGGATGTTTGCATGCGTGTTTAGCCTACATGAGGGCCGGCCTTGGGAATCGGCCCTATTCCATAGGAGGTCGTTGTGGCGGCAGGAACAGCGAAATGGGCAACGTGGCTGCCGATGGTAGCAGCTGGTGCGGTGGCGGTGTACGCAATCACGAAACGTCAAGGGCGTCGGCCGACTCAGCATGGAACTGGCGTCATTGCGGACCGCGATTCTGATACGCGTCGCCGGCTCGGTGGGTACGCGGGCATTCACGTCGAGGAGGCGGTGACCGTCAGCAGACCGCCATTCGAAGTGTTTCGCTTCTGGCGAAACTTCGAAAACCTCCCAAGATTCATGAATCACCTCCGCGCCGTGTCACAACGGGAAGCCGGTATTTCTCACTGGGTTGCACGCGGCCCCGCAGGAATGAACGTCGAATGGGACGCGCGCATCATCAACGAAATCGACGGCCGGCTCATCGCGTGGCAGTCGCTCGAAGGATCGGAAGTCTCGACCGCCGGCTCCGTCAACTTTCGTGAAACGCCGCGCGGTACCGAGGTGCGAGTACACCTGCAGGTACAGCCCGCCCGCCGGGAAGCTTGGAGCCGCAGTGGCTCGGCTTCTGGGCGAAGAGCCGACTGTTCAGATTCACGACGACCTGCGCAGATTCAAGCAGTTGATCGAGACCGGCGAGATCCCGACGACGAAGGGTCAGCCGGTCGGAGGACGACGATGAAAGCTGTGTGCTGGGAGGGGACCGACAAGATCACCGTCGAGCGCGTCCCGGACCCCGCAATCCTCAACCCCCGCGACGCGATCGTGCGCGTGACGTCTACCGCGATCTGCGGTTCCGATCTGCATCTGATGGACGGCTTCATACCCACAATGAAGGCAGGCGACATCCTCGGTCACGAGTTCATGGGCGAGGTCGTCGACATTGGACGCTCCGTCAGCAACCTTCGGAAAGGCGACAGGGTGATCGTCCCGTTTACGATCGCCTGCGGACACTGCTACTTCTGCCGCAACGAGATGTGGGCCGTCTGCGACAACTCGAACCCCAACGCGTCAATCAGCGAAAAGCTGTATGGCTACCCAGCCGGTGCGTTGTTCGGTTATTCGCACATGATGGGCGGCTACGCAGGCGGACAGGCCGAGTTCGTCCGAGTCCCGTACGCGGACGTCGGACCCTTCAAGGTGCCCGATCACTTGACCGACGAGCAGCTGCTGTTTCTGACCGACATCTTTCCCACCGGTTACATGGCGGCCGAGAACTGCAACATTCGTCCGGGCGACACGATCGCAGTGTGGGGGTGCGGGCCGGTCGGTCAGTTCGCCATCCGGAGCGCATTTCTCCTCGGCGCCTGGCGGGTGATCGCGATCGATGCGGTGCCCGAACGACTGCGGATGGCTGCTGAGGCTGGTGCCGAGACGCTCGACTCCATGAACGACGAGGTGTTCGACCGTCTGAAGACGATGACTGGTGGGCTTGGACCCGATGCGTGCATAGATGCGGTCGGCATGGAAGCGCACGGCGCTCACATCGACTACTGGTACGACAAGGCGAAGACCGCCCTGCATCTGGCGACGGACCGCGCCACGGCCGTTCGACAGGCGATCCACTGCTGCCGTAAGGGTGGGATTGTGTCGATTCCCGGTGTATATGGCGGCTTTATCGACAAGGTGCCGATGGGTGCGGCGTTCAGCAAAGGGTTGACACTGAAGCTGGGGCAGACCCACGTGCACAAGTACCTGTCACGTCTGCTGCGTCACATTGAGAACGGCGATATCGATCCCTCGTTCGTGGTTACACACCGGGAGCCTCTGGAACAGGCACCGAGAATGTACCGAACGTTCCGGGACAAGCAGGATGGCTGCGTAAAAGTCGTGCTGAAGCCTCACTAGGCAGCCGGGTCCGGAAAGGATCCGGCCTACGTTGGCCTTCTGCCTGGACCTTCGCCTTTTTTACGTTTATCATCGGGGGCCATGCTCCCGCCCGTCGGTGCGCGTCCACCCCTCGACGATGGTCAGAGTGGCTTCGAGCGCGTCGAAGGGCCAGGACGCCTTCAGCCGTCGACTGAGCTCAGGGTCGGGGCGCACGACATGGCGCTACAAACGGCCTTGGATCGTCTCACCGGGGGCCGCCACACAGACCACGACGCTCCGGACGCCTGGGTCACGGCGCTCCGCGTGCTTCCGGCGCTCTCGGCCCGATACGCGCCGTTTCCGGACGATATCAGCGAACCATTGCGCGAGGTGCTCGGTGTCCGCGGCATCACGGAGCTCTACACGCATCAGGCGGTTGCGATCGAGCACGCGCTGGCTCGCCGCAACGTCGTCATTACCACGCCAACCGCATCGGGCAAGACCCTTTGCTACAACGCGCCCGTTCTGAACGCCATCCTGCGGGATCCTGCGGCGCACGCGCTGTACCTGTTTCCAACCAAAGCCCTCGCCCAGGATCAGCTAGCCGAGCTCCGGGAGGTTGCCGAGCTGCTCGCCACTGGTCACGATGCCCGGATCGGCGTGTTCACGTACGACGGCGACACGCCCCAGGACGCGCGCAAGGCCGTCCGCGGCCGCGCGCACATCGTGCTGAGCAATCCCGACATGCTCCATTCGGGAGTGCTCCCGCATCATCCGCGCTGGGCAAAGCTGTTCGAAAACCTGCGTTACGTCGTGATCGACGAGCTGCACACATACCGCGGGGTGTTTGGAAGCCATCTGGCCAACGTCCTCCGGCGGATGCTCCGCGTCTGCCGGCACTACGGTTCGAATCCCACGTTCATCTGCTGTTCGGCAACGATTGCGAACCCACGCGAGCTGGCAGAAGGGCTGGTAGAGCAGCCGTTCGAACTGGTTTCGGAGCACGGGGCACCCAGAGGCGAGAAGGCGTTCGTGTTCGTCAACCCGCCCGTCGTGAATCGGCAGCTTGGAATCCGGCGGTCGTACCTCTCTGAGGCACGGCGCATTGCGGGCGAGTTCCTGAAACGCGGCATGCAGCTGATCGTCTTCGCGCAAAGCCGCCTCGCGACCGAAATCCTTACTACCTATCTCAAGGATGATTTTGACGGCCCTGCAGGTAATCGCCACCGGATTCGCGGCTACAGAGGAGGTTATCTTCCACAGCGCCGTAGGCAGATCGAAAAGGAACTGCGCGATGGTCTCGTCCAGGCGATTGTCTCGACCAACGCGCTCGAGCTCGGCATCGACATCGGTGCACTCGACGTGTGCGTGATGGCCGGCTACCCGGGCACGATCGCGGCAACATGGCAGCGCGCCGGACGTGCAGGGCGCAGAAGTGAACGCTCGGCTGCGGTTCTCGTCGCGAGCAGCGCGCCGATCGACCAGTTCGTCGTACGGCATCCGTCGTATTTTTTCGATGCCTCACCAGAGCATGCGCTCGTCAATCCTGACAACCTGCACATCCTCGTCGATCACGTCAAATGCGCGGCATTCGAGTTGCCCTTTTCGACGTCGGAACAATACGGCCGTCACGACGTCCAGGAAGTTCTGCGTGTGCTGTCGGAAAACGGTCTGGTGCACCAGACCGGATCCGACTGGCAGTGGACGAGCGAATCGTATCCCGCAGACGCGGTGAGCCTCCGCTCGATTTCGTCGGACAACTTCGTGGTCGTCGATACGACGCGTGGGGCAGACGTCATCGGCGAAACGAGCTTCACCAGCGGTCCTGCGACGTTGCACGAGAAGGCCATCTACCTGCTCGAAGGCGCGTTGTATCAGGTTGAGCGCCTCGATTTCGACGGGCGCAAAGCCTACGTGCGGGCCATCGACTGCGACTACTACACCGACGCCATCACGTACACGAAGGTCACGGTGCTCGAGACCTTCACTATGGCGGGATCCGGGATCCGGGATCCGGGATCCGAACGTGGTCAGGTTTCGGCTCCGGATCCCCGATCCCCGATCCCCGATCCCGGAATCCATGCCCACGGCGAAGTGCACGTGTCCTCACGCGTCGTTGGCTTCAAGAAGATCAAGTTCTACACCAACGAGAACGTGGGCTCCGGTGAGCTGGACCTGCCCGAGCAGCAACTGCATACTTCCGCGTACTGGTTGACCGTGCCACAAACCATTATGGCGGTGCTGCCGTATGCAGCCGACGACCGGCGCGACGGCGTTGTCGGCCTCTCGTTCGCAATGCGCCAGGTGGCGCAGTTGCTCCTGATGTGCGACCGCAACGACATCGGCATTTCGATCGGTAGCGGAAACCAGGCCGACGACACCGACCTGACGCGAACTGGACATCCCGCGACGATTCCGGATGAGCCGTGCGTGTTCGTCTACGACAACTACCCTGGCGGCATTGGCTTCAGCGAGCCGCTGTTTGCGATGCGTGCGGAACTGCTGACGCGCACGCGCGATCTGATTGCGAGCTGCGAGTGTGAGCACGGTTGCCCGACATGCGTAGGGCCTATCGGCGACACAGGCCCGCTCGCGAAAACCGTTGCTGTCAGGATTCTGCAGCTGCTCGTCGACTCGGCGGCGCCGGCGCGAGTCGTCGCATGAATCTCACCGAACGGCTTCGCAGCGTCGTGAGGCCGTCCGGCGGGTCGGCTGCGCATGAAGACCTCCACATATGTGGGCCGGGTCCCACCGACGGGCGGTGTCCATCGTCGGTGGACCCGGCAGACGCGGACCCGGCATACTGCGACATCACCTCTGAAACACTCGATGGCGAATGGCGCGAATCACGCGGCGAGCGCTACGTCGTCATCGATCGGTCGTATCCCCCCGGTCATCGCCACGGTCGCGCCGTCGTTGCCGACAACGCACCCGGAAGTGACTGCTCCTGGCCGGCGCTTGCGCTGCTCGAGCCATCTATTGGACAGTCGCGAGTGCTGTTCATCGACCTGGAAACGACCGGCCTGGCCGGCGGCGCCGGCACGTACGCATTCCTCGTGGGTTGTGGATGGTTCGAGGGCGCAACGTTCAAGGTGCGGCAGTTTCTGCTGGCCCGCTATGGAGCCGAACGCGGCCTCCTCGAGGACGTCGCCAGTACAGCCGCCAGTGCCGGGGCGCTGGTCTCTTATAACGGCAAGACATTCGACGTGCCGCTGCTCGAAACGCGGTTTCTGTTTCACCGCATGACCGCTTCATTTGCCGGGATGCCGCACGTCGACATCCTGCATTCGGCGCGGCGTCTCTGGCGTTCCGCATCTTACAGGCCGGTGAATGGGGCAGCGGCGCCGCATGTGGGGGCTCGCGCGAGCTGCTGTCTGGATTCGCTGGAAGAGTCGATCCTTGGCCATGTGCGCGAGGACGACGTGCCGGGCTACGCCATTCCGTCGCGGTATTTTCAGTATGTTCGGAGCGGGGACGAACGTCCGCTCGCAGCGGTGCTGGAACACAACCGCCTCGATCTGCTTTCACTCGCCCTGCTGACTGCGCGAGCCGCGCAACTGCTGGAGGAAGGGGCGGACGCCGCGCAGACGGCTCGTGAGGCGTACGGCCTGGGCTGTCTTTACCTGCGCGCCGGCCGCTTGGAGGATGCCCGCGCGTGCTTTGCGCGGGCGGAGTCGATGGAGTCGGCAGCGACGGCTGCGGCGGCTGATTCCTGCGTGTCCGCCGAGGCGCTGCGGGCGTTGGCGCTATTGGACCGTCGTTCTCGACGCTACGATGAGGCCGCCGCCGAATGGCGTCGCCTTCTCGCGTTGCCCGCGTGCCCGCCGCGGTTCATGCAGGAGGCCAGCGAAGCGCTTGCCGTTCACCACGAGCACCGCAAACGGGATCTCCATCTGGCGCGCGACCTGGCGCGAAAGTCGCTGCAGCTCGCAACCAGTGGGTCGCGCGCGACCGCAGTTCGGCATCGTCTGACACGCCTCGATCGGAAGCTCGCCTCTCCGAAGTCCGCAAGACGGACCGAACAGACCACGTTTTCGCTCTTTAATCCGCCGTTCTAAGCGGCTTCTTCACTCACCTCGAGCATACGGTTCCGATACGGCACGTGTTGTGGACTTGGCGTGAACCGGGAGGAGAAGCATGCGACAAGTCAGGTACATTCCCATCCCGATATTGCTGTGCTTGCTACTTTCGGGTGCAGTGCCCGGCTTCAGCCGGACCTGCAGCGGCTAGGTTGTCGGGGCCTTGCGCGTGCGTTTGGTGGCGGCCGTCTTGGTCTGGCAGCCTTGGCGGCCGTGCGCCGCTGTTCGGAGGTCTGTACCCCGAATTTCTTCGTGAACCGCTCTACGCGTCCTTCGGTATCGATCAGCTTCTGACGGCCGGTAAAGAACGGATGACAGGTTGAGCAGATCTCGAGATGCAGCTCGGGCTTGGTCGACCGCGTCTTGAAGGTGTTGCCGCAGGCGCAGCGCGCTTCGACGACGTGGTATTTCGGATGAATCCCTTCCTTCACAACGGGCTCCTTCGGGTGTGGCGCAAACAGAAATTATATCAGGCTACGATTTCCCTGCCGCCATCGCTGCCAGGAACTCGCCGTTCGTCTTCGTCTTGCCCATTTTCGACAGGAGCAATTCCATCGCCTCCGTCGGGGACAGCGGGGTCAACACTCGGCGCAGCACAAATACCCTGTTCAGCTCTTCCTTCGGCAGGAGCAGCTCCTCCTTGCGGGTGCCGCTCTTTGTGATGTCGATTGACGGGAAGACGCGGCGGTCGGTGAGCTTGCGGTCGAGGTGGATTTCCATGTTGCCGGTGCCCTTGAACTCTTCGAAGATCACCTCGTCCATCCGCGAGCCCGTGTCGACGAGCGCGGTCGCCACGATCGTCAGCGAGCCACCCTCCTCGATGTTGCGCGCCGCGCCGAAGAAGCGCTTCGGCCGCTGGAGCGCGTTGCTGTCGACGCCGCCTGACAATACCTTGCCAGACGCGGGCACGATCGTGTTGTAGGCGCGCGCCAGACGCGTGATCGAATCGAGCAGGATCACGACATCTTTCTTGTGCTCGACGAGACGCTTGGCCTTCTCGATCACCATTTCCGCCACCTGCACGTGGCGTTGTGCCGGCTCGTCGAACGTCGACGAGATCACCTCGCCGCGCACTGAGCGCTGCATGTCCGTCACTTCCTCCGGTCGCTCGTCGATGAGCAGCACGATGAGGTAGACCTCGGGGTGGTTCGACGTGATGCTGTTCGCGATGCTCTGCAGCAGCATCGTCTTGCCCGTCCGGGGTGGCGCGACGATGAGGCCGCGCTGTCCCTTGCCGATCGGCGTCAGCAGATCCATGACGCGGCCCGAGAGTGCCTCGGGCTGCGTTTCGAGCGTCAACTTCTGCTGGGGATAGAGTGGGGTGAGGTTCTCGAAGAAGACCTTTTCTTTCGTCTTCTCGGGCGGCTCGAAGTTGATTGCCTCGACTTTGATCAGCGCAAAGTACCGCTCGCCATCCTTCGGCGGCCGGATGACGCCGGACACGGTATCGCCCGTGTGCAGGTCGAATTTGCGGATTTGCGACGGCGAGACATAGATGTCGTCCGGACCGGGAAGGTAGTTGTAGTCGGGAGCGCGGAGGAAGCCGAACCCGTCTGGCAGCGTCTCGAGCACGCCTTCGGAGAAGATGTTGCCGCTCTTCTCGGCGCGCACGCGCAGGATCTCGAAGATCAGCTCCTGCTTGCGCATGCCCGTTGCGCCAGCGATGTCCAGCTCCTTGGCTATTTTCGTCAGCGCCGTGATGTTCATCTCCTTCAGCGCCGACAGGGAGATCGACTGCGCGGGGGCAGCCTGCGCCGGTGCCGCCGGTGCCTGGGGATTGGCGGCGGGTGCGGCGGTGGCGGCGGCGGCAGGGGCGGCGGTGGCCGTGCCTACGGCGCCGTTCTTCGATTTCGTAGTCTCGCGATCAGCTTCCACAGTTCATCCAGTCCTTCCCCCGTCTCCGCTGAGACCAGCGTGACGGGGACGTCAAACAACGATTCCAGTTGCCGAGTGTGGCGCGCACGTTCCGCGCGCGTCAGCTTGTCCACCTTGGTTGCGACGATACCGCAGGGACACTCCTGCGACTTCACCCATGTCCAGGCCTCGAGGTCCGAATCGAGGCCGGGGTGGCGCGAATCCACCAGCAGCAGCACCTCGATCGCCACGGGTCCTCCCCGTGGGGCGACCCTCCCGGCGCCCCTCCCGCGAGTCGGAACATCATCCGCCTCGCACGCCGCGCGTACAAATATGCGTCGGCGAGCCGATTGAATTCCCGGGCCGAGACGTCGCCTCCCCGCGCGTATCCGTAGCCGGGCAGGTCGACCAGATAGAGCGCCGGTTCGGACCCGCGCTGCACGCGGTAAAAGTTGGCCAGGCGCGTCTTGCCGGGAGCCGCGCTCGTGCGCGCCAGCTTGCGCCGCACCAGGGCGTTGATCAGGCTCGATTTGCCCACGTTGGACCGGCCGACCAGCGCGACTTCCGGCAGCCGGTCACGGGGAAAGTCACGTGCGCTCGCAGCGCTCGCAACGAATTCGGCAACAATCTGCAACGCAGGCGCCTCTCACTGTGACAGCCCCGGAGGCATAGAGGCACGAACGAACCCTAGCTCAATTGTGATCTCTGTGACTCTGTGTCTCTGTGGCCGTCGTCAGCGAACTACGCCTCCCGTCAATGCGTAGTGGGTGTGTCTCCCGCGTCCGCCACTTCGGGCACCACCTGTGCCACCGGTAAACGCGCTGGCAGCGGCTCGGCCAGCGCAATCTTCAGCACCTCGTCCATCGTCGACACCAGGTGCAGGCTCAGCGAGTCGAGGACGTTCTTCGGGATATCGGCGAGGTCCTTCTCGTTGTCGCGCGGCAGCACGATTGTCGTGACGCCCGCGCGGTGGGCCGCCAGCACCTTTTCCTTGACGCCGCCGATCGGGAGAACCTTGCCTCGCAACGTGATCTCGCCGGTCATCGCAACGTCCCGGCGTGCCGGAATCTTGGTGACAGCAGAGGCGAGCGCCGTTGCCATGGTGATGCCGGCCGACGGGCCATCCTTCGGAATCGCGCCCTCGGGCACGTGCACGTGAATGTCGATCTTCGAGTGGAAGTCTTCGGGCAGGTTGAACTCGGGCGCCTTGGACCGAATGTAGCTGAGCGCCGCCTGGGCCGACTCCTGCATGACATCGCCCAGTTTGCCAGTGAGCGTCAACTTTCCCTTGCCGGGCATCAGCGTCGCCTCGCTCACAAGCAGCTCGCCGCCCACCTCGGTCCATGCGAGTCCGGTTGCGATACCAACTTCGTTCTGCTCCTCCGCGACGCTCGGGCGGAAGCGCGGCACACCGAGGTACTCTGTTACCTTCTCGGCGGTGATGTCTTCCTTGAACGCGCGCCCCTCGACGACGACCTTGCGCGCTATCTTGCGGCAGATCGACGAAATCTCGCGCTCGAGATTGCGAACGCCCGCTTCGCGCGTGTAGCGCTGGATGATTGTCTGAATCGCTTCGTCAGCAATGACGATGTTGTTGTTCGTCAGCCCCGCGCCCTTCGATCGCCTTCGGCGCGAGGAAGCGCTTCGCAATCTCCACCTTTTCAGACTCGGTGTAGCCGGCCAGCTGCAGCACTTCCATGCGATCCCGGAGCGCCTGCGGCACCGTGTGCAGCACGTTCGCCGTGCAGATGAACATCACGTGCGACAGGTCGAATTCCACGTCGAGATAGTGGTCGAGGAACGAGTTGTTCTGCTCGGGGTCGAGCACTTCGAGCAGCGCTGCCGACGGATCGCCGCGGAAATCCATCGACATCTTGTCGACCTCGTCGAGGAGGAACACCGGGTTCTGCGTGCCGGCCTTTTTCATCATCTGGATGATCTGGCCCGGGAACGCGCCGATGTACGTGCGCCGATGCCCACGAACCTCCGCCTCGTCGCGTACGCCGCCGAGCGAGAGCCGGACGAACTTCCGGTTCATTGCACGCGCAATCGACTTGGCGAGCGACGTTTTGCCGACGCCGGGAGGTCCGGAGAAGGTCAGAATCGTGGCTTTCGGCTTCTTGACGAGCGAGCGGACGGCGAGGAACTCGAGGATGCGGTCCTTGATCTTCTCGAGGCCGTAGTGGTCCTCGTTGAGCACCGCTTCGGCGTGTTTCAGGTCGCGGTTCTCGCGGGTCTTCTTGTACCACGGCACCGCAATGAGCCAGTCCAGATAGTTGCGGGAAACCGTCGCTTCGGCCGACATCGGCGGCATGGCCTCGAGCCGCTTCAGCTCCTGGGTGGCCTTTTCCTCCACCTCCTTCGGCATTCGCGCTTCCTTGATCTTCTTCTGCAGGTCTTCCACCTCGTTGCCCTTGTCGTCCTTGCGCCCCAGCTCCTTCTGGATCGCCTTCATCTTCTCGTTGAGGTAGTACTCCTTCTGCGCCTTCTCCATCTGCTTCTTGACGCGCGACTGGATGCGGCGGTCCACCTGAAGCTTGTCGACCTCGATTTCGAGGATGCCGGCAATGCGGTTCAGGCGCTCGAACGGGGAGATGATCTCGAGAAGGTTCTGCTTTTCGTCGACGCCGATCACCAGGTGCGCGGCGATGGTGTCGGCAAGCTTGCCGGGATCGTCCACACGCACGGCCGCAATCATGGCGTCGTAATGCAGGTTGTTCGACAGCTTTACGTACTGCTCGAACAGCGACACCACTCGGCCCATCGTGGTTTCGACGTCGCCTGCGGCTGTCTCCTTCGTCTTGGGCAGCACCTTCACGACGACGCGGTAGAAGCCTTTGTCTTCCTTCCACTCGACGGCGCGGGCGCGGTCGACACCCTCGACGAGCACTTTGATGTTGCCATCCGGCAGCTTGAGGCTCTGGACGACATTGGCCACACAGCCCATCGTGTAGATGTCGTCAGCCTTCGGATCGTCGATGGACGCGTCGTGCTGCGCGGCCAGGAAGATCCGCTTGTCCTTCATCAGGGCATGCTCGAGTGCGCGGATTGACGACGGCCGTCCGATTACGAACGGCATCATCATGTGGGGAAAGACGACCACGTCCCGAAGCGGGACGATGGGCAGGGTTTCGTAGACTTCCATTCAGATCCTTGTAGACCTCAAGGCCTCAGGGCCCAGGCCTCAGGGCTCAGGGCTGTCTCAGGCTGCAGGTCACGGTGCTCTCTGGGGCCTGAGGCCTGAGCCCTATGGTTATCCGGCTTTTTCAATCAGTGTAATGGATTTGTCCTTGGCTTCCACGATCTCGCGGGTGACGACCACCTCGCGCAGCTTTTTCTGGCCCGGCACTGAGTACATCAAGTCGAGCATCAGATCTTCGATGATCATGCGGAGGCCCCGCGCCCCGATCTTGCGCGTGAGCGTGGACTCTGCGATCGCCTCGAGCGCATCGTCGGTGAAGCGCAGCTTCACGTTCTCGTATTCGAACAGCTTCTGATACTGGCGAGTGATGGCGTTCCGCGGCTGGGTCAGGATCTGGACGAGCGCCGGCTTGTCGAGTTCGTGGAGCGTGCCCACCACCGGCAACCGGCCGACGAACTCGGGAATGAGGCCGTACTTGATGAGATCCTCTGGTTCGATAGATTCGAGCGTCGTCCCGACCTCGCGCTTCTGGACCGACTTTACATCTGCCTTGAAGCCAAGCGTCTTCTTGCCGACACGGCGATCGATGACTTTCTCCAAGCCCACGAAGGCGCCGCCGCAGATGAAGAGGATGTTGGTCGTATCGATCTGAAAGAATTCCTGGTGTGGGTGCTTGCGGCCGCCCTGCGGCGGCACGTTCGCGACCGTGCCCTCCAGAATCTTGAGCAGCGCCTGCTGCACGCCCTCGCCGGAGACGTCGCGCGTAATCGAGGGGTTCTCGTCCTTCCGGCAGATCTTGTCGACTTCGTCGATGTAGATGATCCCCTGCTGGCACTTTTCGATATCGCCGCCGGCAGCCTGGAGAAGCTTGAGGATGATGTTTTCGACATCCTCGCCCACGTAGCCAGCTTCCGTCAGCGTGGTGGCGTCGACGATGGTGAACGGCACTGACAGGAGCTTGGCGAGGGTCTGCGCGAGCAAGGTTTTGCCCGTGCCGGTCGGGCCAATCAGGAGGATGTTCGATTTCGTCAGCTCGACGTCATTCCGGCTGCGCGGCTGCTTCTGGATTTCGATGCGCTTGTAATGGTTGTAGACGGCGACCGCGAGCTTCCTCTTTGTCCGTTCCTGCCCGATGACGTACTCGTCGAGGAACTTCTTGATCTCGGGCGGCGACGGGAGCGACGAACGAACGCCGCGGTTCTCGAACCGGTTGTCGTCCGCAATGATGTCGTTGCAGACCTCCACGCACTCGTCGCAGATGAAGACCGTCGGGCCCGCAATCAGCTTGCGGACGTCGTTCTGATCTTTGTTGCAGAACGAGCAGCGGAGAATCTCGGTCTCGCCGTTTTTCTTCACCATGACTTGTCGGCTTTTGAGCCTCGGGCTTCGGCTTTGGCCAGTGCCTAAAGCCCTGAGCCCAAAGCCATTTCGATGTTACACCCGTTTCCGGATGACGTCATCGATTATCCCGTATTCCTTTCCCTGGTCGGCTGACATGATGTAGTCGCGCTCGGTGTCTTCCTGGATACGCTTGAGCGGCTGTCCCGTGTGACTGACCAGGATCTCATTCAGCCGCTCGCGCATGCGCAGAATTTCACGAGCCGCAATGTCGATGTCGGTCGCCTGCCCCTGCAGCCCCTGCATCAGCGGCTGATGGATCACGATTCTGGAATTGGGCAGGGAAAAGCGCTTGCCCTTCGACCCCGCCGACAGGAGCACTGCGGCCATCGACGCCGCCTGTCCGATGCACATCGTCTGCACGTCCGGCTTGATGAATTGCATCGTGTCGTAAATCGCCAGCCCGGCTGTTATCGAACCTCCCGGACTATTGATATAGAGAAAGATATCCTTGTCCGGGTCCTCCGCTTCCAGGAACAACATCTGAGCGATGACGAGGTTGGCAATCGTGTCGTCGATCGGCGTCCCGATGAAGATGATGCTGTCCTTGAGGAGCCGCGAAAATATGTCATAGGCTCGTTCGCCGCGGTTGGTCTGCTCGACCACCATTGGTACCAACTGGGCGCGTGGCTCGATTACGTGGCGCATTTGGGCAGCGTCGAGTTGTCGTGTGATTTGATGGTTAGGTTTGGTAGCCGAAGACCCTTAGGTCTCCGGCGATTGCCCGGAAACCTGAAGGTTTCCGGCTACCGCTACGGCGCCATCTTAGCACGCGACAGGACCAAGTCAACCGCCTTCTCCCGTCGCAAACCCGCGTAAAGACGGGAGATGCCACCCTCCTTTTCAAGCTGCGCCCGCAAAGCCGCCGGCGTGCGGCCGGCGCGCACCGCAAACCGTTCAATCTCCTTATCGACATCTTCTGGCATAACCGTAATCTGTTCGCGTCGGGCGATTTCGTCGAGCGCGAGTGCGCTCGCCACCGCGTTCCACGCCGGTTCCCGTTGAGCTTCGCGGAACTGACCCCAGTCGATCCCTGCCTGACGTGGATCGACGTTCTGTGAAGCCAGCTGCCGCGCAAATTCCTCGACGCGCCGATCCATTTCGCGGTCAACGAGCGATGTCGGGAGCTCGAACGGAATCCGCTGCGACAGTTGACGGAACAGCTCTGATCGAACCTGGCGTCTCGCGTTGTCTTGTGCCTCCGCCTCGAGATCGTGACGCACGTGGTCGCGTAGCGCGCTCAACGAATCGAACGGCCCGATGTCCTTCGCAAACTCGTCGTCCAGATCGGGCAATACACGCCGCCGAACGCCTTTGACCGTCGCAGAGTAGGTCTGCTGGGTATTGGCCAGCTCCGGAACCGAATAGTCCTCCGGAAATTGGATGGCGAACGTCTTTGACTCGCCTTCGTTCAATCCAACCAGCTGCGCGTCGAAGCCAGGGGGATTGCCTGCCGCACCGAGCTGCACCGTGACGCCATCCCGATGATCCACGTGGCCCGCGGCATCCGTACGATCCATGTCGAGCACCACGGCGTCGTCGTCGGCGATGGCACGTCCCTCCACCGTTTCGTATTTCGCCGCGCGTTCGCGCAGCCGCCGCAGCATGTCATCGACGTCCTCGTCGCCGACCTGCGCCGACGTCTGGCGGAGTGTGATCGACGAGAGGTCGCCGGGATCGAAGGCCGGCACCGTTTCGAAGGCGGCGGTGAACTTCAGCGGCCGTCCTTCGGCCAGGTCCACGTCGCGAACGTCGGGTGTGTCGACTGGCTCGATGCCGCGCGTCTGGAGCGCCTCTTCGACGGCTCGGGGAATGAGCCCGTGCATGACGTCGTGGAGGATCTGGTCGCGAAAGCGCTGCTTGATGAGCGTCTGCGGCACCTTGCCGGGTCGGAAGCCGGGAAGGCGTGCCTGCTTCGTATAGCCGCGCGCGACACGATCGAACTCCGCGTCGACGACGTCGGTGGGAATCTCGATCGAGATGGTTTTCTGCGTTTCGGTAACGTCGGTGAATTCGGTTTTCATCTCAGGGACAGGCCACAGAGGCAGGCTTCGCCGTAAGGCGAAGCCGAGTCGAGTGGTGCGAAAGGGGGGACTCGAACCCCCATACCCTTTCGGGTACCAGATCCTAAGTCTGGCGCGTCTGCCAGTTCCGCCACTTTCGCTCGACGTGAGACTAGCAGGGATAAGGGGTCAGGGGCCAGCCTCTGCTACTATCGTTGCCCTATATGGCTCAGGATCCGGCAAATGCCCCATTCCACGGGCTTTTCGAGTGGCGCCGTCAGTCGGGCAAAGACGTGGCCGCGACATTCGCGGTTGCCGCCCCCGGCCAGTCGCCCCGCACCGTCCCTTGTCCTGATACGGGCCGTCCACTTCGTGTCGCAAGTCTCGAAGTCAGCAAGAATGGCGTCTGTCCGTCATGCGCCCAACTTGGCACCGGCGGCTACGTGTCGTTCGTCAGCGACCTGAGGCTGGCGTTTGCGTGCCCCAACTGCCGGAAGCTCGTTTGGATTGCCGGGGCCTAGCGGCCCAGGCCTCGGCTACGCAATATTGGATTTCCTGGCGCTGCGGTGTGACCGGCGTGCGGGCAGCATTCGAATTGGCACCTCGTCGAGGGGCTTCACACGCGCATTCGTGATAATCAGCTCGTCTACCGGTCCGCGCCGCGTAGCCCGTGAGTTGATCGCGCGGCGTGCGGGGACACGTTGAACGACGAGGCCGGCAGCCCTGGCCGAAGATATCGAATATCCGGCTTCGATCTCGGGTGCGCTCGAATTCGAGATCAGCACGAGTGCGCCGCGGCGCGCTGCGGAGAGAATCGCCGTTTGTAGACGCCGCTGATCGAGTGCGTGGAATCCGGCCGCCGTGTAGTGAGCAAAGCTGGCCGTTCGGCTCAGTGGGGCGTACGGAGGGTCGCAGTACACGAAATCACCCCCGCGCGCGACTGCAATCGTTTCGTCGAACCGGCTGCATTCGAGCGTCACCCCGTCGGCTCCGAGTGCGCCGGCCACGCTGCGAATGTGGTCGGGCTCGCAGATCGACGGGTCGGTGTAGCGTCCTGCCGGAACGTTGAAGCCGCCGCTGCTGTTCAGCCTGAACAGGCCGTTGTAGCCGGTCCGATTCAGATAAATCAGCATGGCCGCGAGCGCGGGTGTGTACCGGGCGGACACGTCGCCCACGAGCGCCGAGCGAGACGGGTTGAACCGGCCGTCGCGCACGTCGTAGTAGCACGCGCTGCCGCGCGCACGATGCTCCTCGGCAAGCTCCGCAAGCGCCGCGATTACCTGGTCCGCGTCGTCGCGCACGGCACGGTAGCAGCCGATCAGATCGGGGTTTACGTCCGAGAGCCGGACCCGCCGGCCGATGATGCGACCCGAGGCATACAAGTCGAAGAACACGGCGCCGCTGCCGACGAACGGCTCGATGTAGCGCTCGAACTCGGTGGGGTAGTAGCGCCGCAGCACCGGTAGCAGCTGGCGCTTGCCGCCTGCCCACTTGAGCAGCGGACGTCCCGACGGCAGAAACGATGCCTGGATGGCCACGCCTCCATTATCGGCGCGGTACCGGTTCGCTGCACTGCTCAATCGGGTATCCTTCGGCTCTCGTCATTCATGACCATTCCGGCATGGGATTACCGCGCGGAGTTCGAGGCCGAGCGGGACGACATACTGGCGGCCTTCGAGCAGGTAATGCGGTCGGGACGGCTGATCCTCGGCGAGAGCGTCCGGGCGTTCGAACAGGAATTTGCGGCGTACTGCGGCACCGGCCACGGAGTCGGCGTCAACAGCGGCACCGATGCACTGCTCCTGGCTCTCCGGGCGCTCGACATCCGTGCAGGTGACGAGGTCATCACCACGTCCAATACAGCTATCCCTACGGTCGCGGCGATCGTGTCGGCCGGCGGGATTCCGCGGTTCGTGGATATCGAGCCTGACACGTACCTGATGGACGTGTCACAGCTCGAATCGGCGATCACGGCGCGCACCAGGTGCATCGTGCCGGTGCACCTGTTCGGACAGTGCGTCGACATGGACGCGTTGAATGTCGTTGCGAGCAAGCACGGGATCGCCGTACTCGAAGACTGCGCGCAGAGCGCCGGCGCCGAGCACCGGGGACGGCGTGCGGGGTCGATGTCCCAGGTTGCAGCCTTCTCCTTCTATCCCACGAAGATCCTTGGCGCATACGGCGACGGCGGCATGGCCGTGACGTCACGCGCAGACATGGCGGCGCGGATGCGGAAGCTGCGCGTTTATGGCACGGACGGGACGTACTATGCCGAAGAGCACGGGTACAACTCACGGCTCGACGAGGTGCACGCCGAGATACTGCGCCGAAAGCTTCGAAGGATAACGGGGTACATCGCCCGCCGTCGTGAGCTTGCTCGCCGCTACGACAAGCAGCTCGCTGAAACGTCATTGAAGCTGCCGGTGACGAGATCGCACTCCAGTCATGTGTATCACTTGTATGTGGTGCGTCACACGGCACGCGACGCGATCATGAGAGGGCTCGCATCCCGCGGCGTCTCAACCGGCGTCCACTATCCATGGCCGATTCATCGGATGCCGGCGTACGTGGACCTGGGCTATGGAGAAGGCTCCCTGCCCGTCACAGAAAGGGCGGCTCTCGAAATCTTTTCCTTGCCGATGTTCCCGTCGCTCACCGACGAACAGCACGACCGGGTGTGTGACGCCGTGCGGGATGTCGTCTCAGGAATGTAGGGCGGGTCCTTTCGGACCCGCCGCGTTGCGACGATTCAGTCGGCGATCCGGAGCCACATAGCGTCTTCATCACCATGTGTCCGAACATCAGGTGCACGTCCTCGCAGAGCTGCATGTCGAAGGATGGAACCCATACGACGTGCCTGGCGATCTGTTTGAGTGTGCCGCCGTCATAACCGACGACCGCCAGCGTATTCGCACCGGCGCCGTTGGCGTATTCAACCGCTTTGACGACGTTCGCGGAATGGCCGCTGCCGCTGAGGGCGATGAGCAGGTCGTTCGGCTCGAGAATCGCCTTGAGCTGACCCGCAAATATCTCGTCGTAGGCGATGTCGTTCGCGAACGCCGTCACGATGCCGACGTTGTCACACAGGGAGATGCCGCGGAGCTTTCTGCCCGTGGCGAGATTCACCATCTTGTTCCAGTCGGTGATGTAGTGCGAGGCGGTGTGTGCGCTGCCGCCGTTGCCGCACGTGATGATCTGCCTGCCCGACTCGAACGCATCCTTCACGACCCCCACAGCCGCTTCGAAGGCGCCGACGTCGAGCTTCTCTGAGAGGCGGCGCTGTGCGGCGAGGTAATTGGCAACCGTGAATGCAGAGCTCACGCTGAATCCGCAGGCTGGTAGAAAACGATCTGTGCGCCGGTGCGATCGAACCGGAATTTCACCGGTTTCAGATCGGGGAGCGTCCGACTGATACGCACGTGCAGCTCCGGCGGTGCAAAGAACATCAGGAAGCCGCCGTTGCCAGCGCCGAGCAGCTTGCCGCCGCGCGCGCCGTTTGCGAGGCCGGTTGCGTACCACTCATCGATCGTCGCGTCTGACACACCGCCGGCCATCTGTCGTTTGAGGCACCAGTTTTCATTGAGGATCGATCCGACGCTCTCGAGCTGGCCCGATTCGAGCTCCTTCTTGAGATTGAACGCGAGCTGCACCATCCGGCGCATCAGAGGCCGGTTGACGGACATATTCTCGCATTGCTCGGTAAGGACTGCGGAAGCCTTGCGCGCGCGCCCGGTGTAGAACACCAGCGTCGACGCCTCCAGGTCTGTGAGGACCGCCGGTTCGCAAATCACAGGATCGACCGATACGGAGTCGTCCGCATGAAACCGGATGAGATTCAGGCCGCCGTACGCGGCAGCATACTGGTCCTGCTTGCCGATCGGCTCCTGGCAGCGGCAGATCTCGATGTCGCACGCAAGGCGAGCCAGCCGCTCTTTCGAGGCGTACTCATTCCGGTAGGCGAACAGCGCGTTGAGCAGGCCGACCGTATACGCACTCGACGAACCGAGACCAGTTCCACGGGACGGAATATCGGCCATCGATGTGATCTCGATGCCGCCGTCGATGCCGGCAACTTCCAGGGCATGCCGCACGAGCGGATGCGCCACCTGCTGTGGTGTTTCCACTTCTTCGGTACGCGAGTAACTGATGCGGAGCCGCTCATCAAATTTGCGGTTGACCGCGATGTACATGTATTTGTCGATCGACGTAGAGAGGACAGCTCCTGTTTCCTCGCGGTAGAACGCCGGCACGTCGCTGCCTCCGCCGACGAAGCTCATTCGGAACGGAGTCTTGCTGACGATCATCCGGCGGTCCAGGCCATCACGGTGAAGTCCGCGTCGGCGCCAGCCTTCTGCACCGGTTCGCACTCGTCGGCGGCGCGCGACGCGATCAGCGCATCGACCGCGGCATCACTTTCGCCGCGCCACCGGTAATCGGCGCGAAGGCGTGCAATCCGTTCCGCCTCCTGCATCTCAACGTGGACGCGAACGCCTGCCAGCTTTACAAGGTGGTGATGAGCCAACGCAGGCACGCCTTCGAGGATGATCAGGTCATCGGGACCGATCGAGATTTGCGCCCAGCGGTCGTACATGGCGCGCCGGGCCCGGTCATAGATCGGCACCTCGATCGAGTGAAAACGACCGGAACCGACCAGTGGGCTGATCGCGGTTATCAGCCGGTCGACGTCAAACCGGGCCATCACACCTTTTCCTTCGGCTCTTTCGCCCAGCGGCTTCAGCCAGGAGTCGAGGGACAGGACATGGGCGGTTCGCCCGAAGGCCTGCACGCTCTCTTTGAGCACCTGGGCGACAGAGCTCTTGCCGGACCTGGCGAGGCCGCCAATCAACAGGATTCGCGCGTCGAGTGCGGCGGCGGCGATCGGCGCCATCTGGCGGGTAATCTGGGAGTGGCCGTCGAGAATCCAGCCGACCGCCGCTTCCAGGTCGCTCACGACGTAGTCGGGCCGAAACAGATACTTCCCGTCCTGGCCGGCGTAGCCGGTGCGCAGCAGGATGGTTCTCAAGCCGGCGCGTCGCCCGGCCTCGATATCCGAGGTCGTGTCGCCGACCATCCATGAGGTGCCGCGGTCGATGGCGAGGTCGCGACAAGCTGCGTCGATGAGGCCCGTTCGAGGCTTGCGACACTCGCACTCTCTCTTGAGCTCGCGCACCTCGCCGGAAAATCCGCCGTCCGGATGATGCGGGCACGCGAATATGGCGTCCAGATACGCACCATGCCGGCCGAGCATTCCGTTCAGCTTTCGATGTATGCGCTCGAGCCCTGCTGGCGTCAGATCGCCGCGCGCGACCGCAGGCTGATTCGTGACCACGATCGCGAGGCGGCCCGCGCGGTTAATGCGTCGAACGGCGTCGGCAGCGCCGCTGAGCAACTCGAGCCGCTCGGGCGCATCCAGATAATGGACCTCGCGGTTGAGCGTGCCGTCCCTATCGAGAAAGACCGCAGAACGCAGCGTGCGCCCCGATAGCCGTTCCGGGATGCCGGCGATGATGTCGTGCTCGACCTGATCCAGCCGTTCAGGCGTTCCGACATCCTTGATGTATTCCGGGGACACATAGCCGTAAAGGCGCCGCCCTGCTCGCAGCATCGAAGGACAGGCATCCTTTACGAGATCGGCAGGAGTGTCGCTGGACGTCGTCCCGTCGAGCCCGCTGCGCTGCATCACGAACAGAGCAGCCGTCGCCAGATTGTCGCGGCACTCGTCGCGGTGCGGATACGGGTGTAGCGCCGTGACCACGCTCCTGTCGTCGAGCTCGACCAGGTCCGAGTCGTGCGGGTGGTCATTCGGGTGCACGAACAACGTGGCGTCGGCCGCTTGCTTCACGTGCGCATCCCACATTCGGCGGAGGTCCACGTCGATATAGGTGTCGCCGTAAAGCACGAGGAAGGTGTCGAGCAATTGCGGCAGAGCGTCGTGCAGTGCGCCTGCGGTTCCTCGGGGCCTCGTTTCGAGCGCGTAGCCGAGCGAAACGCCGTACGCGGAGCCGTCGCCGAAATGCGCCCGAATTTGCTCGTGGGCGTGATGGACCAGCAGCAGGATCCGGAAAAAACCATGCTGTCGGCAGAGCGCAAATTGGTGCTCGAGCAGCGGCGAGCCCAGGATCGGGACCATCGGCTTCGGTAAGTGGCCCGTCCGCGACTTGAGTCGAGAGCCGGCCCCCCCGGCCAGAATGGCAACTTCGAACGGCGTCATTGTCTGCGGTCGAAGATCCACTGGTTATCGAGGAGCCATCGGACCGTCTCGCGCACCGACGCTTCGATCGAGTGCATCGGCGACCAACCGGTGCTCATCGCTTTGCGGACATCGAGGAAGACGAACGGGCTGTCGCCGATCCACCCTCGATTCCCGGTGCCGAACTCGAATCTGCGGAGATACGCCCATCTCGTCGCAAATCCACTGCGCGGACTCACGCACGAGGCAGAAAGCCGGTACGCCGAGGTGATAGACCTCGTACCGTCCGCCATCGGCGGCCGAGCCCCCGTGGTCGCAAATGTCCACGAGGGCACGGACGCAGTCCTCGACGTGAAGATAACTCTTGCGCTGCGAGCCATCACCCAGAATCTGCAGCCGCGTACGATCCGCAAGCAGCTGCTTGACGAAGTCGAACACGTGTCCGTGCGCGTACCGCGGGCCGAGAAGCGACACGAAGCGGAAGCTGCGGCCTTCGAAGCCGTATCCTTCGCAGTACGCGGCCAGCAACCCTTCGCCCGCCATTTTCGATGCACCGTACAACGACGTCTGCGCCGGAATCGGGCAGTTCTCGGGCGTTGGAAAGACGTCCGGTTCTCCCAAGGCTGCTGCAGACGATGCGAAGACGATGCGTTTGACCCTCGCCGCGCGCATGCTCTCGAGGACCTCGAAGGTACCGAGAGTGTTCTGTTCGAGGTCGGTGCGAGGTGAAGCGAAGCTGCCGCGAACGTCGGCGTTGGCGGCCATGTGATAGACAGCGTCGACGTCTTCAATCGCCCGGCGCCGCACATCCGGATCAAGAATGTCGCCCCGCACAAACGTAAAGCGGTCCGATTGGCACGCGGCTTCGAGAAATCGCTCCTGCCCCGTCGACAGGTTGTCGAGGCCGACGACACGATGTCCGCGGGCGAGCAGCGCGTCGGTGAGATGACTGCCGACGAAGCCGGCAGCGCCGGTTACGAGGTACCTCACGGAACGCGTTACCTGGGCCGTCGACTAGCGTCGGTCATGTCGGAAGCACAGGACGATCGCAATCGCCAGCAGCGCGAGATTCGCCGACGCCCTCGAGTACCCCTCGGCCGTGGCGAAATAGTCCCCGATGAAGTTCGTGACGACAGCCGCGACGAAAGCCAGCGCCGCCAGCACCACACACGCGTTTGGGAGATTGAGCATGCGCACCTCCTCTGGAGTCGGACGAACCGGCCCGACATGCGCGGCGGTACATAGCACCCTTCCATTGCGACTGCCATAGAAAACACTTCCCGTACAAGTATCGGCCGTCCCCTCTCAACACTTCGCGGTCCGCCAGGGAGTGCAGCGGATGCCTGCCGGACGAATCAGCCCTCGTCTAGAATCGCTCGAAGGCTCGATGTCGCTCGCAATTGCCCCGGGGATGGTGCCTGTCTTTCTGCGCCCGGTCGTCGCTCCCGTCGCGCTGTTCACTGTCGCCGCCGTTGCAAGAGTTGCCTATCTGCTGACGATGGCGCCGTCGCTCGAGGGCTATCACTGGACGATCGCCGACGATCTGCTGAGCGAGGGGATCTTCGGGTACGGAGGCGTCGAAACCGCGTACTACGAGCCCCTCTACCCGGCCTTCCTTGCCGCGGCGAGGTGGGTCGTAGGCGACAATCCACTCGTCGTCCAGGTGTTGCAGGTATTCGTCGACTCGCTTGGTGCGGCGCTGCTCTTTCTGCTCGCGACTGCGCTGACCGCGAGGCGCCAGATCGGCGCGATCGCCGCTCTGCTGTACGCGCTGTACCCGTTGCTCGTGCGGCACGCAGTGCTCCTCCACGAATATTCGGTGGTTTCTGTCTTTCTGGTTGCTTTCTGCTACCTGCTCGTCACCGCGAAAACGACGAGTCGAGCGGCAGCCGCAGGAGTCTGCCTTGGAGCCGCGATTCTCGTTCGCGCGATGGTCGCACCGGCGCTGGCGCTGACGGCAGTTACGCTGATCCTGACGCGCCGATATCGCATCGCGGTGGCGCTGATTCTCACGACAACGGCAGTTACGGCTCCGTGGCTGGTCCGCAATTACCTGCTGAATGGAGCGATGGCTCCTACCAGAAGCGGCGTCTCATTCTTTATGGGCAACTCGCGATATGCCGCCGCTTTGCTGCCGGCGCACAATATCGATCTGCTCATGCAGTTTACCGACTCGGTTCCGGCACGCGCGCGGCCCGAACTGCTGGCGCCAGCGGCCGAACAGCGGCTCGACGCTTTCTACTGGGATCTCGCATGGCAGGAAATCGGCGCACGGCCGCTCGAGACGGTGGCGCTGAAGTGTCGTTATCTCGCGTACTTTTTCTGGCCTCGGTTGATGCCGTCCCGGATCATGACAGCCGACACGACGATCACGCTCGAAGAGGATGGAGCCGTTCAGGTCAGTAACAGTCTGCCGCGACCGGTACTGGACGAAATCGCATATTCGAGCTCGTACGTCGTTGTCTTCGTGGCCGCACTCGCCGGCATTTGGCGACGGCGGCGCGTGTTGAAGGACGACGCGGTACTCTGGTGCGTCCTCGTGACATTCGTAGCGGTGCATGTCGCCTACTATCCCGCCACCGTGTATCGCGTTCCAGTGGAGTTCGTCCTGCTGTTCTACGCGGCTGTCGGGCTCGAGCGCGCGCATCAGGCGCTCTCGAGGCGGCTGTCGACGAGAACAGCGTGGCCAGATTGATGGGCCAAGCGGGTGGGGCCTCTCGTGTCAAAGGCATCCTGCGACGAGTTCCAGGACTGGCTATGACGTACCGGCATGCCCGACTCCTGTCCTCCGTCGCTTACGAGCGGTGGTGGCTTGAGCTGCAGCAGAGCAACGACCGCGCGATCCTGAACGGCGAATGGCACTTTGAGACAGATGCCGAACAACAGAGATACCACGCTGTGCTCTCAGCCATCGGCGCGCTTCGCGGGCCGGCGGCCTGGGGTGACGTCCTCGAGATCGGATGCGCGGAAGGGCTCTTTACTCGTGAGCTGGTTGAACGCTCGAATTCCGTCACTGCGTGTGATGTATCACCGATCGCCTGCGAGCGGACCGCAGTCGCGGTCCCGGGCGTCTGGGTCCGCCGCATCGACATCAGCCGCGAGGCCATAGAGGGAACGTTCGATGTCGTGTTTCTGATGTGCGTGCTCGGCACCTTGCACGGACGGAGAACCCTGCGGCGTGTGAGCGCCAACATCGCGCACGCGGTGCGTCCCGGCGGACTTCTGATCTTCAACGAGCTGCGATTTCACGACCCGCGGGTTGAGGGTTCGTGGTGGCCTCGCGCCCTGGTCGAGGGAGGTCTCGAGCTGGTGAAATTCCTGAACGGCCGCGACGGACTCAGGTTGATCCATCAGGAGGATCATCGTGGTCACGTGATCGGTCTTTACGAGAAGCGGCCGCCGTTCATCTCTCCGGCGCACGTTGGAAAATCATGAGGTTCTCGTAATACCAGCTTTCAACGTCGCCCCCAGCCTTCCACGCGGCGCTCCAGCGTCCTGACTGGTCGCGCGCATGCTCGAAGCCACGGTCGCGAAACTTGGCGATCCAGTAGGAAGGCGGCTGTTCATTGACGTGGTCGGTACCGCCCTGACCTGGGGGGGCCGCAGTGAACACGACGACAGGCGCAACGCGCGTGAGCAGGTCGACGTACCGATCGGCGGCCTTTCGCGGCAGATGCTCGGCGACTTCCATGCTGATTGCGACCCCGAATCGACGACTTGCAGGGTACTCGTCGTTTTCCAGATCGAACTTCTCGACGTCGAGACGCCTTGCGCGACAGTGCGCGAGGGCGGCGTCTGCGTACTCGAGTCCGCAGATGCGGCAGCCTCTCTCGCCGAGAGCCGTCAGGAGCGCGCCGGTTCCGCATCCGACGTCGATAACGGCCCTCGGCTTGAAATCGGCGACGATGGTCGCGGCGATTCTTGCCGCGCTCCGACGGGCGGGTCCTTCCACGCTCGTCTCGTAGAATTCGGCGTCATAGATCCAATCGTGCGGAAGAAGCCGCGCCTTGAGGCGTGCCATAGTCCGCGACGTCCGCACCGGCGCGGGCACGAGAATTCGGTACAACACCTTGAAAATGGGAACGGAAGTCATTCCTCGAGGTCAGTGCAGGAGAAGACTAACAGGAGTGTGTTCGAAAAATGACCCGCGACCCGATTTCCCGGCAAAATAGAATCGACCTGTGAACCGCAGCCGTCAGCAATCGACAGCCGACGAATTGTGGCGTGGGGCGCGAGTGCTCGTGACGGGCGGTGCGGGGTTCATCGGCTCGGCGGTCGGGCGAGCACTGCGGCGCCGCGGCGTGCCTGACGAGCGCATCGTCGTTCCTCGATCGCGGACGTGTGATCTTCGCGTGCTGGAACACTGCCGCGAAGCCGTCCGCGGATGCCACGTTGTCGTTCATCTTGCTGCGCCGACCGGGGGCATCTCGTTCAGTCGCGCGCACCCGGCGTCGCAATATCGCGAGTGCTCGCTCATCAACTTCCATATGCTCGAGGCCGCGCGCGAAGCGGGAGTACGGAAGTTCGTGTCCCTCGGCAACCTTCTCGCCTATCCGGCCAATGCAGTATCGCCGCTTCGTGAAGATACGCTGCATGACGGCCCTGTCGCTGACAGTCACCTCGGGATTGGAATGGCCAAGCGGGACTTCGTCATCCTTGCTGAGATGTACCACCGCGAATTCGGGTTCGGCGCAGTCACCCTGCTGTCGGCCAACGCGTACGGCCCGGATGACCACTTCGATTCGCCGCACCCACATGTGATCCCGGCCACTATTGCCAAGTGCTTCCGTGATAAGGAGCTCGTGGTCTGGGGCGACGGCTCGACCACACGCGATTTCCTGTACGTGGATGACATCGCTGAGGGACTGCTGGCGGCTGCCGAACGGATTGAGCCACCCGCATTTCTGAACCTGGGATCAGGGGTCGGAACCTCAATCGGCGATCTCGTCCGAATGATTGTGAGGCTGACCGGGTTCACAGGTCGCGTGGCCTTCGAGCCTTCCAGTGGAAGTGGCGATCCGCCACGCGTCGCCTCGACCGAGCGTTCCAGCCGATTGCTCGGATTCGTTCCCCAAGTGTCTCTCGAAGAGGGACTCCAGCGTACGATTGCATGGTATCGGGAGCAACTGGCCGCGCGATGACGGCATTCATTCCGCAGATGGAACCGGTGGTCACCGACGCCGATGTCTCTGCGGTGAACGCCTACATGCGTTCCGGTGGGTGGCTCACCGAGTTCGAACAAACTCGGCGCTTCGAGCGGCACATTGCCGACTTTACGGGCGCGCAGCATTGCGCTGTCGCCCCGAATGGCACGCTGGCGCTGTTTCTGGCGCTCGCAGCCTGCGGCGTCGGTCGTGACGATGAAGTCATCGTTCCGGATCTGACGATGGCCGCAACGGCAACCGCCGTACTTCTGGCCGGTGGAAAGGTTGTTTTCGCCGACATCGAACCGAACACGTTCTGCCTCGACATCTCTCGAGTCGACGAGCTCATTACCCCACGCACGAGGGCAATCGTATTCGTGTCGCTGAACGGGAGATCGCCCGGCAACCTCGCGGACGTGGTAACACGGTGGCAGCGGCGGGGCGTGCGCGTAATTGAAGACGCCGCGCAGGCCCTCGGGTCGTATGTCGGCGGCCGCCATCTCGGCACACTCGGCGACTGCGGGTGTCTGTCGTTCAGCTCGCAGAAGATCGTGACGACCGGACAGGGTGGAGCGGTCGTGACCAACGACGATCAGGCGCATGCGACGATGCGGCTGCTGAGAGACTTTGGACGCACCGAAGGCGGGTCCGACCGCTATTCGCGCGTCGGCTGGAATTTGAAGTTCACGGACCTCCAGGCTGTGATTGGAATCGAGCAGCTGCGGCGACTGCCGACGCTGATCGAGCAGAAGCGGCAGCTATTCGCGTGGTACCGCGAGCTGCTCGACGACCTGACGGATGTCTCGCTGCCCCGTACCGACCTCGCGCAGGTAACACCTTGGTTCATCGACGTACTGGTCGAAGGAGACGTGCGCGACAGGCTCGCCGAACATCTACGCCAGGCCGGCATCGGCACGCGGCCATGCTATCCCGCGCTGCACGCGGAACCCGCGTTCCGTGTGGGCGGTTCGTTCCCCGTGGCTCTGGAAATCTCCGCGCGCATGCTCTGGCTCCCGTCTTCGCTCCGGTTAAGGCGTGACGACGTGGCGCGGATCTGCGACACGATCAGAACCTTCTACCGATCATGACGTTTTCGTTCGTGACGCCGTATTGGTCGGGTGCCGAGATGATGCGGGTGCATCTCAGATCGATTCGAACGTTCCATTCGATCGCTCCGATTCTCGTGTCCAAGCGCGGAGGGGGGCGCGACGAAATGGAATCGTACCGGGCTGAGTTTGGCGTCCAGGTACTGGCTGGAAGACTATGACTACGCGGATGCGCTGCTGCGGCTGCTCGAGCGGTGCGACACAGAGTACGTGTGCATCATCGAACATGACACAGCGCTGCTGTCCAGCCTGGACAGTCTGCTCGCAGGACTCAGAGACGGACGGTGGGATCTGGTGGGCATGGAAGAACGCGTGCGTGACAGCCCTGAGATCGCATCCGCGGCGCCTTCAATAAACGGCTGGTGGCGCTTCGCTCCCGGGCAGGCGGCCGGCCCGCTCCTGATGTTCAATTGGCACGAGTTCAGACGGCGATGGGGGCTGGCTGGTGTCCGCGGTCGCCGCAGCTACGGCGCCTGGGAGTACGAATATGACCACGGAATCGGCCAGAAGCTGACGCGCCACAAGTATCTGATGCCGTTTTACACGGCACGGTACGGAATCGGAAACGTTCTGAAGGACGGCGATTCGCCGGTGCTGTGGCATCAATGGTATGGCTCCTATCGAACGCGATTGGACGGTCCAACCACGGATCGCTCCGTATTTGCTCCGGGCTGAGCTCATCGCGCTCGAGGCGCTTGCGAAGAAAGGGGAGGCGGCTTTTCTTGCGGACTATCCCAAGCTCGATCTCTCGACGCTTACCCCAGCGTGGGGGCCGGAGTGGGACGTCCTGGCCGAACAAGAAGCCGCCGAAATGGCGTGCCCCGGTCTTCTCACCCGCGGCCGGGAGCGCCTTCGATGGTGGCGCAGTCTCGGGCCACGCGGACTGGTCGCTCGTGCACGGCTCAAGGCGGACCGGTGGCGGCGACTTAATCGCAGGTTCAGATGACGATATAAGCAATCTGACAACAGGACTATGAGAACAGGATTCGTGCGGCTGCCTGTATTGCTGTATCACCATGTCGGGCCCTCACAACCAGGCACCTTTTCCGAGTTGACTGTTTCAGCAGAACGGTTTGCGCGACACGTCAGCTGGCTCGTTCGACGCGGATACGTCGGTATACGTCCCGCCGATTGGCTCGCCTGGTGCAGCAACCATCGAGCCCTACCGCGTAAGCCCGTGCTTCTGACGTTCGACGATGCATATGCGGATCTGACGACGTACGCGTTGCCGGTGCTGAAACGCCACAACTTTGGCGCTGCCGTGTTCGTCGTCACTCATCACGTGGGCGACGAAAATGTATGGGATCGGCTCAGAGGTTCACAACCGCACCATTTAATGACCGAGGACCAGATTCAGGAATGGGCCGGGCGTGGTATCGAGTTCGGTGCGCACACTCGTACGCATGCGGATCTCACGACGCTGTCGGATCGCGAGATGCGAGAGGAAATTGACGGCAGCCGCGACGATCTTGCCGCCATCACAGGCCAGCACGTTCGGGCCTTTGCATATCCGTTCGGTCGCATGAACGAAGCGGTTCAGAATCGTGTGCGTGCTGTGTTCGAGTGCGCGTTCTCGTGCGAGGCAGGAGTGAACACGGTTTCGTCCGACCGGTACGCCTTGTCACGGAGCATGGTGCAGCCCGATGACTCAGCGGTTGCCTTGGCCAGTCGCGTTCGATTCGGGCGTTATCCCGTTGACCGGTGGCGCGCGCGTTTGCGTATCCGGTCACGCGTTCGTGACCTTACGGGGCTGCTATGGGGCGAGCAGCGATGATGCCGTTGCGTGTGACCACACGTCCTGACTGCCGCGCACGCGCAGGGAGCCAGCATCAGCCGCGTGGTGCGAACTCTGGCAAAGGCAGTCTCCACGCGCGGGTACGACGTGACCGTGTGGTTTCTCGGTGGCGACGGACCCATGGCCGACGAGCTTCGCGCGGCGGGCATCGGTGTGCGCGCGTTCGATTGGAGTGGAGCGCGTAATGATGTGGCGGGTGCGCTACGGTTCCGGCGCAGCCTGCAGCGCGAGAGTTTTTCGATCGTCCACCTCCATTTCGGTGGCCGTGCGGTTCCGTTCGTGGTGAGGTCGGCGCAGCGAACGAAGATCGTGTTCCACGCGCACTCCGACGGAGCGGAAGAGGGCATTGCGGGGCCGATCCATGTTCGTCCGTGGATGGCGGACGAGGTCGTGGCGTTGTCGCGAGCCGTTGCGACGAAGATCGTTGGGATCACACCACGTGTCGTCTACCACGGTATCGAGCTACAAGAGGAAATCACAAGACCGAGAGGCGTGAACCAACCCACGATGCTCGGTGTCGCCAGCCGGCTCGTGCCGATCAAAGGCATCGTCTACGTCATACGTGCTCTCGCCCTTCTCCGGCGGGACGTTGAGGGCGTTCGTCTCGAGATAGCTGGAGCAGGTCCGGATCAGACGACGCTTCGGCAGGAGGTCCGCACGCTTGGTCTCGAGGACAGCGTCGCGTTTGTCGGGTGGCAGCCTGACATATGGCCTTGGCTCGGCCGATGGGACATTCTCGTGCAGCCATCGCTCGCTGAAGGGTTTGGCATGGCAGCTCTCGAGGCGATGGCGGCCGGGTTGCCTGTTGTCGCCTCGTCAGCCGGTGGGTTACCTGAGCTCGTCGAGGACGGTCGCACGGGGTACGTCGTCCCGCCAGCCGATCCCGCGACGCTGGCGGCCCGACTGCGCCATCTCGTGCTTCACGCGGATCTCCGTGAAACGATGGGCGCTGCAGGCCAGGCGCGCGTCCGGCAGCACTTCTCGCCGCAGCGAATGGCCGCCGAAATCGCCACGGTCTACGACCGGTTGCTCGGTTTGCGGGACCCACAAGCGGTTTTGAACCAGGCCAGGATTGGAACCTCTTGATGATCACTGCGGCCGCCGGCGCGCCGACCTGCTCGGTTGTCATTTGCACGCGCAACCGGCCTGACGCGCTGCATCGTTGCCTGCAGGCGCTCGAACAGCTCGCCTATCCGCGCTTCGACGTCGTCGTTGTCGACAACGCACCCAGCGATGACCGCGCATTCGAGGTTGCGCGACGGGCAGGTGTGCGGTATGTCGGCGAGCCCATTCCCGGTCTGAGTCGCGCTCGAAACACCGGTGCGCGCGCCTGCTCCTCGGAAGTGATTGCCTTCATTGATGACGACGCTGTTCCGGACCCGACGTGGCTCGCGCACCTGGCAGCCCAGTTTGATGACCCGGACGTCGCGGTGGCGACCGGGAGGACACTACCGCTCCTCGAAGCGGCCGACGCTAGTGGTTCCGACTTCACCGACCTGGGACCATCAGTCGTTCGCCTCGATCGCCGCCACCCGCGCTGGTTCGAGATTGCGTCCTTCGGTGGTATCGGAAACGGCAACAACATGGCGTTCCGTCGTCGAGTATTCGACGAGTGGCGGGGCTTCGACGAGAGACTGGGGCGAGGCGCGCTTTTATCGAGCTGCGAAGAGCATCGAGCATTCGCGCAATTGATCGAAGCCGGCTACGCCGTGGCGTACACGCCGGAAGCGAGAGTGCGACATCCCCTTCCGACAACATTGGAGAAGCGTCAGAGGCAATACATCCAATCTCGTGCCGATCTTGCCGCATATGCAGTGTTTCTCTTCGTCGTGACACGCCAGAGATGGCGAGTCACCAGGTACGTCGCCGAAGCGGTGGTCGGGACGCGGCGCAACTGGCGTTTTCATACAGAGAGGGCGCCGCTCGGCATATCCCGGTGGACGCTCGCGCGTGCCTACGTTGCGGGCGCGTGCCGCGGTCTCTGGACGTCGATCGAACCCACCTTTCCGTACTCCGCACGACCAGACGCCGTACGCCTGTCGCGGAACGCGAAAAGAAGCCCCGTCGGCATGACCGGCGAGTAGGGAAGCGGGTTTCGTGAACTAATCGCGCCGCAGGTCCAACGCTACGCAGTGGATTGCACCGCCCAGTGTCCGCGCGTGCCGCATCGGTACGGGAACCACGGTGATACCTTCCTGCTCCAGGAGCCGAATCAGCGGCACCTGCGACTTTTCGACGATTGCAGTCTGCTCGTCCAGCATCAACAGGTTCATGCCAATCCAGAGACTCGCGTGTTCATACGGTTCGACGAATCCGACATCGACGGGCGGAGGGCACCACAGAATCCGCCACTTCCGGAGCGCGGCCGGGATACTCGTGCTGTTCAGCCGTTCCGGATTCATTAGAACCAGTCCCGGCCGCAGCAGGCTGACCGTGCTGTCCAGGTGCATGTAGCTATAGATGCCGCTCAACAGATGAACGGTGTAGTGGGAACCGAGCGCACGCTGCAGCCATGCGGCGCCGAGCGCGTTGCCGCTGTTGCTCTCCAGAAAAAACAGGTCCCGATCGGCGCGGAGGACGTTGGCGGCATCGAAAACCGGCTCGAGATTGCGCAGGCTCTTGTGATCGCGATCGGCGCGCTCGTCGTATCCCTCGTCGGGCAGGCTGGGCTTCGGGGCCGCAATCCAGCGTGCACCGTCCAGCATCGCTTTCTGCAGGATGCGCCTGTAGGGGAATGCGTCGGTGAAGCGCGATCGCAGCGCCATTGGCGTCTCCACAATCGTGTCGCCGACAACGAGCAGGCCGTCCCGCGGGCAAAACGCATAGTACCCGTCGGAACACCATCCGTCTGCACCATGACGGACATCGGTACGCGGAACGTCAGGCCGATGGACGTCCACGCCTGCGGAGGCAAATACGTCGCACAGGAATTCGAGGTCCTCGTTGGCCTCGTCGATCACACGCTGCGGGTAGGGTCCGCTCTGAATCGGGCGTGAAGTGCCCGCGTAATTGACCGCCCGCAGGCTCACGTCGGGAATAGGCACGCGGGCGCTGTCCGCCCGCCCGACGATCACGGACCGCAGGCGGCCCCACTCGTTGTCGCTGCGGACGATCATATGGAGGGAGGATGATGCGGCGCTTCAGGCGCTCGTGGATTCCTTGAGGCCCAATGTCCGCATGACCCGTTCGAGGCGGCCGGCTTTCGGCTGTGCAAGGCTCGAATCGATCTCGACCAGCAGATCGAGACACTGCGCCGTCGAGTTGACGACATGGATGCCCATCTGGCTGAAAACGGCGGGGGGCTGCCTGTCCTGATTGCGGAAAATCGCGATCGTTCGTGCCTTCGAGTCCGAGGCGATGTCCACACAGTTTTCCGGCGTATCGTCCACGACGATGTCGAGCGTGAGCGCGGTGGCAATGAGTCCCCGCGAGGCAGTCACCACGAAAACGCTCGGGAGTGGAAATCCTCTTTTTTCGAGCCAGCGCTGCGACTGGACTTGAGACGTTCGCCCCGACGTGGTGGGGCGACGAGTCAGGAAGATGATCTCCCAGCGCCGCTTTTCCGCCATCCGCGCGAGCCGTGCCACTGATCCCGGCTCGATCTCATCGAGTGACTCCCAGAAATTGTCGATGCTTCGGAGATGGCGCCAGAGTTGCCGGCGCTGGCGAGCCGTCAACTGCATCTCGTTTCGGACCGGCGCGTCATTGGCGATTTCCTCCGGCACCGCATCGCCCATCGACGCGGGCCCTTCATGCGGCGACGGGGAGGGCGTCGATCCGAAGAGTGTGGTTGCCTCGCGGACGATCGCCGTATCCATGTCCGCCAGCACGCCGTCCAGGTCGAAGCCTATGCGCAGGGCCATCGAGCGGTCAGGCGTCGTCTTTCGAACTGCCGTGAAATCGATCGAGCTCCTTGAGATCCAGCTCTGCGCGCGAGTCGGTCCGGGCGAGTGGGGTACCTTTTAGATTCGGTGGATCGGGAGCGCCGGATGCATCCGATGCACTCGAATCGGGTTCGTCGATGGCGCTCGATTTCCATCCACGCCATTGACAGGCGCGGCATCGATATGGGCGCTTTCCGGTGATCTCTTTTCGCCAGCGCTCCCAATGGTTTCGGGTTGCCGAGCGGCGGAGATTCTTCGAGTGGCATTTAGGACAATGCGGCACCAGCGGAATCCTCTGGCACGTCGATGTTACCACGCGAAATCGTGCCGGTCGGCGTGCCTGACCGAACCGGCGTGACAGTCAATGCGGCCAGCGTGCAGAAGAGGAATGCATTTGCAGGAATCTGAAGACTGAATTCGGCGATCTCCTGAAACGCAATCGCTATCAGTCCTACGGCGGACCCTGTGCGTACCCAGTAGCCGCGCGCTTCGATGCTCGCCGCGCGCAGCGTACGTCGCATCGCGTTGATCAGCAGAATCACTGTCCCCGTCGCGGCCAGGACGACAATCACGCCTCCCTCGGCAACGAGCTGCAGGTAGTCGTTGTGCGCCTGCGCCATATGAAATCCCGGATTGTGTTTTTGGTACAGGAGCATAGCCGGCGAGTACGTATTGAGACCTGTCCCGAGCACGGGAAAGTCGCGGACCACATCCCATCCGTCCCGCCACGCGTCGATTCGGCTGAGCAGACTGCGCTCGTCAACGAACCAGCGCGCCAGCATGTCGATTCCGCGAAATGACGCGGCTGCGATAAGTACCGTCCCCAACGCCACGAGCACGAGCATCTGCCGCGCAGGGCTCATGTGACGACGCTTCACCACGAACCACGCAAAGACCACCACGGCTGCTCCGAAGCTCGAAATTGCGGATCGCGACACGATCCAGAAGAGCGAGATGGTGCCGAAGGCGATGGCGGTTGCCATGAGGAACACCGCGCCTATCTCGTCCGCGATGATTGGCGAGCGTTTCTGAGAAACACGGGGGACGCGCTCAATTTTGCCCAACAGCCATCCGATCATGACGCACAACGACATGACGATCCAGCCGCCGAAGTGGTTCCGGTTGATGAATGGTCCGGCTTGATCGGCGCCGCCACCGTCGAGCGGCTCCCAGAGTCCATAGATGAGTCCGTTGTTGTGCTGGCGTGAATAGATGGCGAACAGTGCCAGCGGAACCGCGACCAGTGCGAGTCCCCGCGGCAGGAGCCGGAGCCCACGCGCATCGAGAAGCGACGCAAGGCCGATCACGTAGACCCCGAGAGCGACAATCGCAAAGAGCGCAATGCGCGTGCGCGCGGGATCGATCGACATCCGAAGCCACTCCGCATCGGAAACGAAGCCGAGATCGAAGCTGTTCATGATGCCGCGGGTCGACGGGCTGATCGCGTTCACAAAGGTCGCCGGCAATGGAATCAACTGGACGGCTACGGTGATCGACAAGAGCGCCAGACCGACGACGACCGGACGGAGCGTGGGCACAACGCCATGCTGTCCGATTCCAATCACGCCAATCGTCGCCGCGGCGACGAAGAGCGGCAAGTACGCCCACGGATACACGGCGCCGAATGCGAGTGTTGCCAGTGCAATGAGCGTCAGGACGAGCCAGGGGGTTGCCGCAGAGCGGACCTGCGGGCGCGTCATGCGAGCTGCTGCAGAAGGAACTGTTCCTGCTCCACAAGGACCTTCTGCTGATCGAAATTCATTTCGGCATATGTCCGATTTCGTGTACCGAATGCGGACAGCGTGTCTTGCCCTGACGTGGAGAGCGTACGTGCCGCGATCGCCAGCGCGTCGGCGTCCTCCGGTGTGATCAGCAGACCGCCGCCAGCATCGCGAAGAAGTTGCGCGGCTTGACTCTCGGGGTTCGCTGCAACGAGTACCGGGCGGCCGGCTGCCATGTATGTGAGCAGCTTCCCGGGGATGAGGGTGTCCTTGACGGCTCGCACTTGATTGACGAGCAGCACATCGGCGTCCGCGAATGCTTCCGACAAGGCGTTATCCGGCTGAAAGGGAAGGAAGTGCACTTTATGTTGCACGCCCACGCTTCGAGTCGCGTCAATCAGCTGGGAACGAACCTCGCCGTCGCCGATGAAGACCCAATGGATCGCCGATTCACGCGTGAGCGCAGCCGCCTCGATCACGGTGGACAGCCCCTGCTTCAGCCCCATGCTGCCCGCGTGCATGACCACGAATGCGTCCGCCGGAATGCCATATCGGACACGAAGGCGTCCGGTGCGCGCGATCGGACGAATCCGGTCGACGTCGATTGGGTTGGCAATTACGCGGATGCGATCCGATGGATAGCCGTAATCGTCCAGGGCTTGCTCAAAGCTGCGGCACAGGACGGCCGCCCCGGCGGCCTTTGCATAAGCCGCAAACTCGAACGCATCCAGGGCTCGGGACACGCGGCGCCCGACGATGCCAACGTCCATCGCCGCCCTGGCTGCTAGATCGGTAATTCGGACAAGGTAGGGACGCCTGACGAGCGTCGCCACGATTCTCGCGAGCATTGCAAGAGCGGGTTGAGCGCCGACATAGACGAAGGCATCGGGTCGCCCGGTCTTCAGCATCACGCTGACCATCGCGGCAAATCCGATCGCGCCGAAGGAGCTTTCCATGCAGATCCGCTGTACGGCGCTGGACGGTTTGCGTGGAATGAAATGCGTCAGCCGACGCACGGTGAGGCTGCCGCTGCGCTCACACGCAAAAACGCGCCATCGATCTTCCACGCGCCTGCGCCACCTCGGCGCGAAGGGAAATCCGGTAAACACGGACACCTGATGACCCTGTCGCGCAAGGTGCTCGGCGAGCGCCGTCACGTGAGGCGCGAAGCCGCTTGGCTCGGGCGCGTAGTTGATCGTGATGATGAAGAGGCGTGCCATGGCTCGACGTTCAGGCAGGATTGAACGCATAGCTGCGATCGTCGAGTAGACGCGAAGCGCTCTCACCGTGTGCGGGGTCGATAGCAGTTGCCTCGCCCGAGTAGCCGGCGTCGCTCAACACACGCAGCACTCGCTCGCGGCTCACGCCGGCATGCAGCTCGACGACGATTCGTGGTCGCCAATGCCTCAGAGCGTCGCGCATGCCATCCAGCACGTCCAGTTCCATGCCCTGGACGTCGATCTTGATACCGTGAATCCTATCGTTGCCGCCGTGCACGAGCGGCCACACCCAATCAAACCTCGCGAAGGTTGCATCAACGTGTGCGTGAGCGGAACCTGCACGCGTCGCATCGGCCATTCCCCGCGTCAAAGGCAGACGGCGCACTTCAAGCGTATTCGCCGCTCCGAGCCCCATCGGCAGGACCGTGAGCTGATCGAATCGATTCAGCAACCTGCCTTGATCGACGCATCCCGCGGTCATCGCAACCGGCTCGAACGCGAAGACGCGCCCCCCGGTCCCGACGAGTCGCGCCAGTGCGAATGCGGTGTAACCGTAATGCGCGCCAACGTCGATCCAGGTGTCCCCGGGCCGCACTTCCTTCGAGAACCAGTCGAGCAGAGGGCCTTCCGTACGCCCGAGGATGCCGGCCGGATAGTCGTGCCATGACGTGACGAGCCAGGCGTCGCGAAGCGGTCCCGCCTTGATTCGGCGTGACCGAATCGCGCGCGGGAGTGCTTGACGAATGAGTCCTTTCACGTCATCCGCGTGCGTGCGGCTCATACTCGGTGCATCCTGGACATCGCCAAAGGCTGACATCCTGGCAAGTGAAGCAAGTGTGTTCCCGGCCTTTGGAGATGTCTAGCCCCGCGAAGCGGGGCCAAGTCAACACTGTCGGCAGTGAAGCGAAGCCGCGCCCGCTCACGCCGTCTTGGCGGTTTGAGGCGCAGCTTCACTGCCCCTTCAGTCCCAGTACTGCCACATGCGCAGCGCTCCGGTACGGATTGATTCCTGCGCCGTCGGTATTCATCACGTGGACGACTCGGCACCGCCGCCGGATCTCGGGCCAATCGTTGAACACGGAGTATGAATATGCGACGCCGTCACCCTGGGAGACCGAGTAGCCGCGGCCAGCCGTCTTCACCCAGTCGGCGACACGCCACAGGCCAAAGAGGTTGATGGCTTGTTTGATCACTCGCAAGGCGGGCGGTCCTTGCCCGAAATTGTTCGTGTCCGAGATGAAGATGCCTCGTCGGGCGACCCGCAGCATTTCGCAAATGGCTCGCCGCGGCTCCGCGATGTGGTGCAACGCCGAAAACTCGCATACGAGATCGAACGACTCGTCGTCGAAGGGCAGCTGCAGTGCATCGCCGTGCCTGAGCTCGTCCGCGGTCAGCCCCTTCTTATGGCCAACCGCGCGCAACTCGGCCGACGGTTCGATTCCGACCACTTGCATCGCCGGAACCTCACTCTTGACGAACGTCAGCGCGCGGCCGGTGCCGGAACCTACGTCGAGTACCGAGTCAAAGCCATAGTGTCGGATCGCGGCGAGCATGATCTGCAACCCGAGTCGATGCTCGGCGGCTTCGATATGCGCATCGTCATAGGCAACCGCCGTCGAGGCGTAGTAGGCGCGCTGCAGCAGCTCGGCTCGTGCGTCTGTCATTTACACCCACGTCAGTTGGCCGGCGTCGGCGACGACGTGCTCGATTTCACGAACGGACTCGCGAACCCAGTCGATGAGACGCGGAATTCCGGTTTCCACGGTTGTGCGCGGTTTCCAACCCAAATCATGGGTAACGCGAGCGGTGTCGGCCACAAAAATGCGTTGGTCGCCGGGTCGCCAGCCTCCGTGTGCCACGTGCACTTCCTTGCCGTACAGATGCTCCAGTCGTTGCAGCACCTCTGCGACGGAGAGCGCGTTGGCCGGTCCTCCGCCGATGTTGTAGACATTGCCGGCGATACGGTCGATGCGCGCGATTGCCATGCGGTACAGCTCGCACAGGTCGTCAATCCACAGGAGGTCGCGCACCTGGAAGCCATCGCCGTAAACCGTCACCGGAGCGCCGGTCGCGACAGCGATCGCGAACCAGGCCACCCAGCCCTGTTCCTCGAAACCGAATTGCCGCGGGCCATAGATGCACGACTGCCTGAACACGGCCGTTCGCAAGCCGTAGATGCGCGCATAGTCCCGCACATACTGGTCGGCCGCGCCTTTTGAGCATCCGTACGGTGAGTGGAAATCCAGCGGCGACGCTTCGCTTATTCCGTTCGGCGAGCGAACGAATTCGTATCGTTGACCGCGTCGCCGCACCCGCTCGTCCTCCAGGTTCCCATACACCTTGTTCGTGGACGCATACAACACCGGCAGGGAGGGCGCTCGCCGGCGTACAGCTTCGAGCACGTTCAGCGTGCCTAAGGCATTCGTCTCGAAGTCACGTCTGGGAGCGTCCACCGAGGTGGTGACAGCCGTCTGCGCAGCCAGATGTACCAGGGCGTCCGCGTCCGCATGCCGGTGGATGAAGTCGTCCATCGCGGCAGCCGACGTGACGTCCAGGCGTTCGAACACATGGTTGGAAACGTGCTGCTGCAGCCAGCGGAGATTGTTTGTCGCACCGCGGCGGGACAGGTTGTCGACACCTACCGTGTGTACGCCGGGCGCCTGCGCCATGTGATGTACGAACGCAGACCCGATGAATCCCGCTGAGCCCGTGACGATGATTTTCATGAGCCGCCGGAAACCGAGCGGCCAGCTCGCGCGATGACGGCTTCGTACCGAGCGATCACGTCAGGTACGATGGCGTCCCACGTATAACGTGTGTTCACGAACGCAGGGCCTGCGGCCGCAAGGCGTGTGCGTGCACTCGCGTCGCCGAGCACCGACTCGACGCCCGCCACGACGCTGTCCACCGAGCGCCGAACTACGGTTGCAATGCCAGCGGACTCGAGCTCGCGGTGGGTATTGACACCATCAGAAATCACCACGGGCAATCCGCACATCAGGGCCTCGATAATCACCGTACCGAAGTTTTCGGCGTAAGACGGCAGAACGAACAGCTCTGCGTCCACAAAAGCGGCCAGTTTCAGTTGGTGACTTACGACCCCCGTAAATACAACCCGATCGGCCACACCGAGCTGTGCCGCCATCTGTCGTACCTGCCCTTCGTAGCCCCGAAAATCGGGGCCCACGATCACGAGCCGAAGGTCAGGGCGAGCGTGCATGAGACGCTCGAAGGCGGCCAGCAGAAGGTCGAGTCCCTTCTGCTGACTCAGTCGGCCGACGAACAACAGGAACGGCCCTGTCACCGTGGGGAACGCGGCGCGGAATGTGCCTCGTGGCGGCAGGGGATCGAAATCCTCAGGGGCGAGCCCCGTTGGCAACGTCCATTCGGGACGCCGCGGCGCGTACGATGCCAGTTGGCCTTCTTCGGGCGTGTCGAAGACAACAGCCGCTGCCTTTCGCAGAAGCGGCCGGCCTACGGTCGCCATGTAAACCTGCTTGACCAGCTGGTTCTTCTTGCGGAAGTGTGGATCGAGGCTGCCATGCGGCTGAATGATGTAGGGCACGCCGGATGCGAGCGCCGCCCGTGCCGCTGCGATGCACGAAAAGTTGTAGAGCCAATGGATGTGAACCAGATCGTAGGCGCCGATCGTGCGGTACAGCGTCCCCGCCATCGATGGGGCAAGACCATATCGTCCGCCGACGGCCCACACGTTGTGTACGTCGCAGGTTGCTCCGCGCGCGTCGCCGGAGGAGCCCGACGTCAGGGAACAGGGGACAGGGGAGAGGTTAGAGGAGTTTTGGAACCTATCCCCTGTAACCTCTAACCCGAGATTCGTGGTGAGCAGCGTCGTATCGACACCATGCCGCGTCAGACACTCGACCAGGCCAATGAGGTTCCGCGGCCCGCCAGATGTCAGCGCTATACCCGGGATGACATGAAGAATTCGCACGGCTCGAGTTCTACCCAAGCACGCTCTCATAGACGTTGAGCGTTTGCGCGGCGGCGTTCGCCCAAGTGAAATGGCCAGCGCGCTCGAGGCCCTTCCTCCTCAGCGAACAACTCCACGCAGGGTCCATCAGCACGCGCTCCACGGCGTGCGCCATCTCAGACGGGTCCTCGGACGAGACAAGGACACCCGCATCGCCGACAACTTCGCTGATTGCCGGAATATTCGACGCGACCACTGGAGTGCCACACGCCATTGATTCGAGCGGCGGCCAGCCAAATCCTTCCCAGAGCGACGGAAACACGAGAACGTCGGCTGCGCTGTACCACTCGGCAAGCATTCGATCGTCGCAGACCATGCCGACGTGCCTGATGGACGCGGAGATGCCCAGTGTGTCCGCGAGCTCCGCCTCGTCCGGGTAGAGCGGCGCGCCGATTCTCACGAGCCTGACGTCTGCGACGCGGGATCGCAGCTGCGCGAAAGCTCTGAGCAACGCCGGCGTGTTCTTATAGCGGCCCTTGGTCGCCACCTGCAGAACGACCTTCGCCTCATCGTCCACGCCCGCCGACGCGCGCCGTGGACGTCTCGCGTGCTCGAGACGCGCGAAGGTTGGATTGATACCGTAAGGAATGACGACGATCCGATCGGAGGGGACCTCCGTATAGCGTTCCAACGTTGCCCGAGTCGCAGCCGAGATCGCAATCACGACACGCGCTTGTGCCAGCTGGGTCATGCGCAGCTTGAACGTCCGCGCAACCGTTGCAGGCACGTCGAGGGGAATGACGTGCTCCGACGCGAGCAGCGGAATGACGTCGTGGCAGGTGACAATCGTGCGCTCGGGGTCGAGCGACCGGATCAGCTGCGCGTACCCGTGATCGAGGATGTGAAACGCACCTGCGGCGCGCCCACGCAGCGAGCGCGGGTACGCAACGTAGCGCGACCAGGCGCTGTCGATGCGCCGCGCGTGCGCGTGATCGCACAGTCGCGACAGGTACCGTGTCTCGGTGGGCTGCTCGAGCGTGATTTCGTACGTCGTGCTTGCGCGACCAACCGCGTCAAACAGTTCCTGCGCGTACCGATTCATGCTCGGTTGCTCTGCGGATACGGGACCGCCGAGCATCAGGACTGTGGACGTCATGGTGTGCGAACGTCGCCAGGCTTTCGCGCGACGAACACCAGATCCTGCGTGAACACCCGCCATCGCCAATCCGCGCCTTCGGCGATGCGCGCAAACAGAAGCCCCGCGCGGATTGCCTGCCAGCACGTCCATCGGATCGCACTGGGCACCCCGTGCACGATGGGCCCGTGCTCGAGCACGATCGGCGTGTCGAGTCCAACGACAGCACAGAGCTGAGCGACACTCGTCGGGGTAAAGCTCAATTCATGCGTGATGTCCGCGAACCTCACCTGTGCGCCGAACAGTCCTTTTGCGTTTGGCACAACCGCAATCAGGCATCCACCGGGTTGCAGGGCCTCGCGGACTGCATCGAGCAGGTCGAACAGCTCCGCTCGTGTGTGATGCTCGAGCACGCTGAACGCACTGATCGTCGCGTATCGATTCGATTGGGTTCGGAGATAATCGAGCGCCGGCGCACGCGTTATGCCCGTCACCCCGCGCGCAGCAGCCGTCTGTACCTGGCTGGCGCTCAGGTCGACACCCTCGACACCCGAGTAGCCGACCGATTGCAGCGCATCCAGAAATCCGCCGGTACCGCAGCCGATATCCAGAATCGGTGCAGCGAGGTCGCGCGGTAGAAAGCTGCGGTACCGACGAAGATATTGCTGCCGCTCGTGCGCGGGAGCTGTGCACGCGGCATTGCTGGTGGGCGCCGTGCGCGTGTATGTCGCGTACACCCGTTCCTTCCAGCGCTCCATCAGGGAGTCATTCCTCTGCTCTCGAGCCCCTGCGGATCCATGCAGGGCCGTCCCGTGACGTGACCAAGGGCGTCGAGGGTTCCACGAAGACAGACGTGGTGCGAGTACTTGTCGACGATTGCCCGTGAATGCCGGCCGAAACGGCACCGCGTCTCCGCTGAATGAACGAGAGGCCGCAGCGTGTCCGTCAGCCGCGCTACGTCGCCGACGTCAAACACGAATCCGTTCTTGCCGTTGTCGATGAGGTCCTCGGTCGCTCCCACCATGCTGGACGCGATGACGGGCAGCTGAAACAACATGGCCTCGTTGAGCACGAGACCCCATGTCTCGCTTCGCGACGGAAGCACGAATGCGTCCATGCATACGTACCAGGCGGCCAGCTCAGACTGATTTCTGAATCCCGCAAACTGCGTCCATTTGAGCTGGCGGGCGCGTACCCGTTCCTCGAGCGCCGCGCGGCTCGGTCCGTCGCCGACGATCAGCAGCCCGGCCCGCAACCCTTCTGCCTGGAGCGCAGCAACCGCGTCGACCAAATCCTCCACGCGCTTCAGTGGAATCAGCTTGCCGCTGAATCCGATCACGACGACGTCCTCCGGCCAGTCGTGCAACCGGCGCAGGTCCTGTCTCGACTTCTCCACGATGCTGCGCTGAGTGAGGAAGAAGTCGTTGTCCACCGAATAGGGCGTGAAGAACTGCTGGGTGCGCGCGACGCCGTAATGGTCGTAGAAGCGCCTGTTTGCCCGGCCGATCACCAGAACCGCCGACGTCACCGCGAGAAGCGGCCCGAGCACCACTGCTTTCACAGCCTCCGTCCACCGGGCTCTGGGACGAAGCCGTTCTGATTCGGTGCGCAGCAGAACCGGCGTGCCGCTCGCCAGCGCGCCGACATAAGCGAGCAGCGAAAGGCGCGTGGCATAGCTGTGAATCAGAACCGCATCAAATCGTCCGGTAAAGAGATGGCGAATGATTCGGAGGTCAGCTGCCAGTCGCTGCAGCGGACTTCGGACCGTATCGACTCGCTTCAGGAAGACGGACCGATAACCCTTCAGCAATGGGCGGTCCCATTGAACCGGCAACCCGAAGCCGCTGTCGAGTTCGCCGGCCACGCTCCGGTCGTCGCCGTAGAACACGGTGAGTTCCACGTCGGGGTGCGAGGCGAGCCGTTGAAACAGCGGCGCCTGGTACTGCACCGGGTGGGAAGTCACAACAGCCAGGCGATATCGAGTGCTCATCGCGGTGCCAGGATCCTGTCGCGGACGACGCCCAGCGACGATTGAAGGTCTGCGTTGGCCGCGACGATCACGATGGCCAAAACGTGTGCTGTGACCCAACCGGCTTCCGGAAAGGCAGCCGGGCGTGCGATCGCCGCCGCGACGGCGGCTATCGCTGCCAACGTGGTCATCGCGTGGCGAACGGTGAATGGGTGTATTCGCGCCGCCCGGTAGAGTGCCGTTCCGTAGGCGACGTTCAGGACCACAACCGCCAACGCGAACGCGCTGATGGCTCCGGTCAGCCCGTACTGAGGTATGAGCACGGCAGCGCTCGCCGTCCCTGCGACTGCGGTAATCAGCCTGGATATGAGAATCGACCCCGACAGTCCCGTTGCTCTCAGCATCGCCTCGTTCGGTCCTGCCCACGCCGCGAACAGCGTAGCGAGCAGCGCGTACTTGAGCGCGGAATCGGCCGCGCCATAGTCTGCACCGAACAGCAACACAAGCAAGCCGCGATCGTTGGCGAGGAGGATGACGGCGAGGCCGGTTGCGAAGGAGAAACAGATGGTCGCATACCGCTGGTACGAGCGGGCGAGTTCGCCGGGCGTTTCGAGCGCGGCCATTCGTGCCCATACGGGCACGAGAATTTGTTCGAAGATTCCAAGTGGCATACCGGCAATGCCCTGAACTGCCAGGGCAATACCGTAGAAGGCCACGGCGGCTGAGCCCGTCCATGCAGACAGCATCATCGGCAGAAGGCTGTTCACCAGTGGACCGGACAGGATTGCGGCGCCCGCGATCGGTACGCCGAAGCGCAGCAGCTCGGAAGGCGTGCTTGCGTTGCGGCTTCGCCACTGCCGGTCGCGGTTGAACAACACCCAGAGGCATGTGAGCACCAGCAGTGCGCCGGCCACGTACAGTCCCGCGACGTAAGGGGCGCGGCGCGCGACTGCAAGCGGCGACAGCAACAGCGCGATGACGACAATGCCCGGGCGCGCAACGTCAAGCAGGAGAAGCTTCGTTCCGAGGCGATTGACGCCTCTGTATGCAGCGCCCAACACATCGCCGATAGCAAACGCGGGCGCTCCGGCAATCAGGATCGCCGTCGCGGCGACGGCATCGCCTGACATCGAGCCGTCGGACCACAGGAGCAAGGCCACGAGCGCCGCTGCGGATGTCAGCAGCGCCGAGACCGAGACGATTCCTATCGCCGCTCGTACAGTCCTTCCTGGCGCGGCGTCCGGTGTCGCGTCGGCGCCGACATAGCGGACGACAGCATCCGGCAGCCCCAGCTCCGCGACGACCAGCATCAGACCGGTGAACGCCTGCGCTGCCAGAACGACTCCGAGATCTGCTACGGCCATCGTGCGGGTGAGCAGCATCTTCGTGGCGAACCCGACCAGGAGGGCAGCTGCCGTCCAACCGAACCCCACGATCGCCTGCCCGGCAACCAGCCAAGGGCTCTGCCCTGGATATCCCGCCAGAGCCCTCGGCTGGTTGCCAGTCTCTCTGGGCGCGCAGGACAGCGGGTCGATCGACTCCGACGAGACGGTTGTTCGGATCGCCACCGCATCGTGGTCTGGCTGACTAGCGTGCATGTCGACGCGATACACCTTCGTGATAGGTGCGTAGCACCTGGTTGGTGTATCGGCCCCACCCATTCCATGCACGGACGGTTTCGAGCGCGGCCTGTCCCATTTCGGCCCGTGCGTCTGGGTTGCGGTATAGATACTCGAGGCGTTCCGCGATAGCGCCCGCATCTCGAATTGGAACGATGAATCCGTCCTTGCCGTCCGTAATCACGTCTGGTCCGCCTGTGTTCGTTGTCGCAATTACAGGAACGCCGCTGGCCATTGCCTGGACGATCACCTGTCCAAATCCATCTTCAATGGACGGCAACACCAGAACGGATGCCTGGGAATACAAGTCCCTCATTCCGCTTCTCGACAGCGAAGGCTGGAGCGTGAATTGACCTTCGTAACGCGACAGGATCCTGCGCGATTCGGGCAGGATGGTCCCCCGCAGCACAACCTCGCTGTTCGGCAGCTCGAGTCGCGACATCGCCTCGAGCAGGTATCCGATGCCTTTTCTCAATGAGATCATCGCAACGCACAGCACACGGAACGTGTCGTCGCGCTTGGGAGCCGGGAAGAACTCCTCCAGTCTGATTCCGATAGGGATGGCGACAACCTTGCGAGGCTCGACGCCCGCATCGAGGAACGATTGCCGCGCAAATGTCGAGGGGACGAAAATCGCGTCTGCCTCTTCGTACTCTGCCTCTTCCTTTGCGATGAACCGGGGATCTGTCTGCGGCGCCGGCACCCCTGAGCGCGCCACCTCTTCGCGGAGCAGCTGGTCCTGCGTTCGAATATGGGACGAGCCCCGATCGCACACCGTCCACGAGCCGTGGGACGCCTTGGCGCGGCGCATGGCACGGAGTCCATAACTGGAAGCGACATGGAATACGTCGCACGCCGCTTGCCGTCGCGACAGCCACCGGTCGAATGCCTCGGTCGTGGCCCAATTGATCCGCGACTGGAACCGCTGGAGTCGCGCAAGCTGCAAGGCAAAATGCGGCAGCAGCGCGGCAGGGTGTGTGGCCACTCGAGCGCGAGTCACGCCCGTGACCTTGAAGGAAGGCATCGCCGTGTAATAGCTGTCGAGCGCGCCCAGCTTGTCGAGCTCGCGTGCGAGCTCGAAAAGGTGAATCCCGCTGATGAAGCTCGCGACGCTAACGCGCATTGGACGGCCCCGCCATGTACAGCCTGAGCATTCCCTTCCACTCGCCGCTCCGCTGGGCGAGGAGCTGCAGAACGCTCAACCCGAAGAACGGTGGCAGGTCCGACCACCCGCGCGCGCTGAGCGGTGTCAGGGCGGCTGCACGCCGGAGCATCGGAACCACGGAGACGACCAGCAACGTCGACCACGCAGCCGCGGCGAGCCGTTCGACAATGAGTGACGGCCATGTCGTGTGATGCATCCGCCGTCGCACAAACGGAACGGCAACGCCCCGGCCCTGCCACTGTCGCCAGAACTCCCCGATCGTGCTCGGGGTGACGTGGTGCACGACGATGGTCTTGTCGATGACGCACCTGTTCGTGCAGGTGGACAGGCGCTGGACGAATTCACCGTCCTCGCCGCCGGGCACGGGCAGCTCCTCGGCGAACAAACCCGCGCGGACGGCGAGCGAGCGGCGGCACGAGAACGCCTGGCTCCATCCAACGTCGCGGTCGTCACCGTACAGGTAGTGGTGCTGAGCCTGAAAGAATCTCTCGCATGCGGCATCGGCCGCCGGGACCTTCGCCTCCACGGCCACTGAATCGGCCCCGTGTTCGTAATGAAGGCCCAGGCGCGCCAGAAAATCCGGCGGAAGGAGCACGTCTGCATCGACGAAGACGATCACCTCGCTCGTGGTCGCGCCCACCCCCGCGTTCCGCGCGGCGGCCGGTCCCCTGTTCGTCGGTTGGACGATGAGGTGCATCGACGGGCGCACGAGGTAGCGGCGGATGATGTCAGCCGTGTCGTCGGTCGACGCGTCGTCCACGAAGACGATCTCGTCGGGCGCGGGGCTGAGATCGAGCAGCGCGTCACAGGTCGCGCCAATGTCGGTCGCTTCGTTGTAGGCAGGCACAACGACGGCAAACGTCGGCGATGTTCCAGGGAGTCGGTCGCTCATCGTCTCGCGGTCGCGGTGGCGTAGCTCGTGCGGGGCTGATGCGCGGTGACAACCGAGGCCCTGAATCCCGACGAGGCGTAGGCGGCCGCAGGCATTGCGCGGCCGTTCAGCCACAGTTTGATGAGAATCCAGATCAAGAAACTCTTCAGCAGGTTGCCGTAGATGGTCGGGATGTCCGACTCGAATCCGTTGACGATCCCCCATAGCAGCACGATGTAGACGAACTTCATTCCAAGGTCGGGTGAGCGCGCGGGGTCGAAGAGTTGATACACAACGCGAAACAGGAATCCCAGGATGCACATGCCGATGATGACTCCGCTTCCACCGAAGCTGGCATACAGATCGCCGATGTGAAAGACACCGATCGACGGATACTCCCGCAGTCCCTCTTCGCTCGGTGTCACGAACAGCCGGGCGAATTCAGTGCCGGTGAGAATGACTGGCTTGTCGTGCCAGACGGCGCGCGGCACGAACGCGTACAGGGGTATCTGCCAATAGGCAGCGGGGTTGCCGAGATCGATGGCGTCGCCGTACTTCATGATCACGGCCAGCGAATCGATGCCGTTGGCACGACCGAGAACGCTCTCGGCTGCAAACTGTGCGTATTCGGACGCGCGCATGCCAGAAAAGAGCGACGGGATCGCAACCACTCGTGACGCGAATCCCTCGATGGTGGGGTCGGTGGAGCTGCCGGCCAGCGCACGCTCGCTCGGAACTCGAAAGGCATTGACGGTCGGAAACACCACCAGCACGGCGACGACGATTCCGGCTGCCAGCACCGGCACCGACAACCTGCGTTTTGCGTAATGGCGCGCTGCCATCACTGCGTAGAGGGCGAGCAGGATTGGCGTCTTGCCGCCGAATGCCAGCGATTGCAGCGCTGCCAGCGGCAGAACCCCTGCCCACAGCAGAACACGGAGCCAGGGCCGGTTGTCGCCTGCTGCGATGTACAGCGCGAGCGCGCACGCGGCATATTGCGCGAGTGTCGAGAGAATCCCGAGGACGAATGTGACGCTTGTGACTTCGGCCGTGCTGTTCGCGGCAAATTCTCCCAGGTACACCCTGACCGCCATCGCCGCGAGCGCGACGACCACCAACGTCAGAAGCTTTCCGCCATGCATCGTGCGGGGCCACGTGCGTCTGGGAACGTAAGGGTTGTGGCGCAGAAGAGTGACGACGGGTTTCGCGACGAGGTAGTAGCCGACGAGCAGCGCGCAATATGCGGCGACGGCCATCACCAGCGCGCGCCAGATGAAGTCGTCGAACGATACTCGGACCAGCCATGTCGAAAAGGAGCTCGGGTCGTACACGAGATACATCGCTCGAATACCAAACGCCAGACCGATGAGCAGCGAGATAGGGACGATTGGTTCGAACACGTCGAGGTCGCCTGTCATGAGCCGCACGACTACAGGAAGAAGGGTCAGCAGGAACAGGGCAAACCCCATGTAGTACGCGGGCGTGTCCACAGGGCGGACCGCAAACGGCGTGAGAAAGATGAGAGCGAGCACAAGGGCGGCCGTTGCACCAGCGAGCGTTCGCCTCATTTCAGGATCCTGACCCCGAGACGACCGCCCATGCGGTGCGGGCGAGGATCCGCAAGTCGAGCCAGAGGCTCCATCGGTCGATGTATTCGAGATCGAGCCGCACCCATTCGTCGAAATCGGTGATCCGATTGCGGCCGCTCACCTGCCAGAAACAGGTGAGACCCGGTTTGAAGCACAGCTTCCGCTTGTGCCAGAGCTCGTACCGAGCGAGCTCGTGCCTGAATGCGGGACGCGGTCCCACCAGGCTCATATCCCCCTTCAGGACGCTCCAGAGCTGCGGCAGCTCGTTCAGGCTGTACTTGCGGAGAAGCCGGCCGAGCGACGTGACGCGGGGATCGTCTTTGAGCTTGAACACAGGTCCCTGCATCTCGTTCCGCCAGAGAAGATGGCGCTTCTGTTCGTCTGCGTCCGCCACCATCGTCGTGAACTTGTAGCCGGTGAACGGACGTCCGCTCAGTCCGATCACGTGCCAGGGGTAAAAGACTGGTAAGTGCGGTGTCGTGAGCTTGATCGCCGCGGCAATCAACGCAAACAGCGGTGCAGTCAACACGAGCAGTGCGGCCGAAATGACGACGTCGATCACGCGCTTCACGAACAGAGCGGTTTCGTCGACGTTGCGGGGCGCCAGCACGACCTCCGGCAGACGGAGCGGATCCGCACGAAACGCCGCATGGAGGTCCTGAAGGCTGCCGATGAGCAATGCCCCGGGAATGATGCGCAGCCGGACGCGGAAGTACTGGCAGAACTCGATGGTCGGTCGCAGCCACTCGCGATCGACGGAGGACTGGATCGCAATGACTTCGTGAATCGGATGATGAACGAGCAGGTCACCCAGGCTGTCGACGTCGCCAAGCTGCTGAATTGGAATGCGCCGAAGCGAATCGTCACGGCGCCGCTCCGGGGTGTGCGTGCCCATCGGCGCAGGAACCCTGAGCCACCCTGCCAGACGGAATTCACTTTCGGGAATGTTCTGCTGGAAGTGTCCGACTATCCACTCGACACCGCGGGGTTGGCCGACGAGAAGCACGTTCTTCGCATACACGCCTTTTGCCAGTCGATGGCGCTGATAGCCCCAGATAACGCCTCGGTAACCGAGGAGCCCGACTGTCGAGACGAGTGCAAACGTGAAAATCACGACACGGCTCGAGCTCGACAGCTTGAGCGCGAAGACGATCAGCGCGCTGAAGCTGACGGCCACAAACTGCGATCCAATCGCCGTCATGGCGACGCGGACGGCGGATTGACGGACCAGTCGCGCATAGCCTCCGAGCAGCTCCATCGCGACGAGCGTCACTGGAGAAGCGACGGCAAGCAGCCAGATGACCTCAGACGGTGATGGAAAGAGCTCGGGCCTCGCGAGTGTTGGGGTCGGAAGCACCGAAGGCAATACGCCGCTCAGCAATCCGCCAGGCAGCAGGAGCCGCTGGACAGAGGGCGCGTACGCGTTCGCAGCAACGAATGCCAACCCCAACACCACCAGATCACCCATGCCCAGGAAGAGGCGCGGAATCCGGTCGTTGCCGCCCCAAGGGACCGAAATCGGTGCAGGGAACGCGGGCGCAGCGTCGGCGCGCACCGCGGCCGCCGCCGCGCTGCGGAACGCCTCGATCCGGTGCGCGATTTTGTTCATGTGAATCGCGACGGCTGCGCCGCGCGGTCTAGAAGAACCTTTCAGGAATGACGATAGTGTCGCGCGGTTCGACGAAGTCGGTCAGCGCCGCGCGAAGCTCCACTTTCTTGCCGTTGACGATGCGGACGATCTGGATGCGTCCGGTCGAGCCACGGTCGGTGACTCCGCCCGCAAGCGATAGCGCCTGCAGCACGGTCGTATTTTTCTGCCGTAGCGGATACGCGCCTGGATTCTTCACCTGGCCGAAGACATAGACGTTTTCTGCCCGGAGTACGAAGACGGTGTCGCCGTTCCGGAGCCCCACGTTCTGTTTCAGGTCGCCGTTTTCGAGCTCGCGGAGATCAACCCGGGCAACGCGATCCGGGTCGTCATTGCGCGGATCGTTGGTGTCGGCTGGCCGCGCGGTCTCGACGAGCAACGAGTCGTTCGAAGCGTGCACGACTACCGCCTCGCCACTCGCGGTCGGCAGCGTCGAGCCCGCCAGCGCCAAGGCCTCGACCAGCCGCATGTTGCCCGACATCGCGTAGGCGCCAGGCGTCCGGACTTCGCCGACGATGTAGATCTTCTGGCTTCGGGTACTGCTCGATCGCCACCGTGATCTGCGCGTCCTTGAAAAAGCCGTGGGTGGCGAGCTCCTTTTTCAGTGAGGTTTCGACGCTGCGCAGCGTCATTCCTCCGACACTGACGCGTCCGATGTACGGATAGGTGAAGCTGCCATCTGATTCGACGGTGAACTTTCCGGTGAGTTCGGTCTGATCGTACGAGGTAATGGTCAGGACATCCTGCGGTCCAACGATGTAGCTGGCGGCCGGCTGCCCCGATTGCGGGTCCGGCGGAGCCGGCCCCTGCCCACTGGGCGACTGGGCGTGCGCGGAATCAGAGGCGATCGCCCACAGCACGAAAGCCAGAATCGCGTACAAGCGCGCATCAAGTCTCATATGTCAGCGACATCCCAAATCGCAGGCCGCGATATCCGTACGCATGTACGTTGGACGTGCGGTTCTGCCGTTCAATGGTAAATCCGATACGCTTGTCCGATCCGAGCCGATATCCTGCGCCAAGGCCGAACGCGCGCACCCGATCCGTACGGTTCGATACTTCCAGAGGAACGCCCAGGCGATCGCGATAGACGAGCCGCCGCGTTCCGATTCGTGCCAGAACGTCGAAAGGACCAAAGACCTGGTGCTGCACGAATCCGCCCACACCCGTCTCGAGGTAGTAGGGGTGCCCCAATTCGAGCGAGGGTTGCACATCGCGCGACGCATCGATGCCGAAACGGGTGATCCCGCGACGCGTGTAAGAGAGATTGACGGCGGTCGTCGCGCCTCGATAGGGCCGTACGTCGGCCGAATGTGGCGTGAATTGCCGGTATCCGACGGTCGCATTGCCGCTGATCAATGCCCGAGGCTGAAAGGTTACAGTGCCGGCGACGCGGTTCGAATCGGCGTCGCGGAGAGAGGACAGGGTGAACCGTTCCTCCTCGCGACTAACCTGGAGCGACACCGCGGTCAGAGAAGTGAGGGCGTGGCGAACCGTGAATGCCTGCGCGTCGATCGTGCGGTTCAACTCCTCCGCCAGATTCGCGCCACGAAACACTTCATCTCTGTCGAATGCCACACGACGACGCCAGGCCCTGGCGCCGAAGTACGTTTGCGGCAGCGCGCGCAGCTCGATGCTGCCGTCCCATTCCGTTTCGGTGCGATCCGAACGTGCATCGATTTCGAATCCGGGGCGCTCGCGCGTGCTGAGGTACCGTGCGGAGCCGTTCAGAGCCAGGCGATTGAACGTTCTGGCCGCTCCGATCAGGTAATCTGCGTTCGCGGATCGCTCCGACGCAAAGGTCTCATAGTAGACCCAGTCCACATCGATCCTTCCGCTGATCGACGTCCTGCCCATGCGGAGCCACATGTCCGTGACAGGCGTGAACGTCATCGTGAAGTCGCTCTGCGGATTGTCGTCGCTGGCCGCGTTGAAGACGTTGGTATCGATGCCGATGTTGCTCAGCGCGATAGTGGACTTGAGCGCGAGGGGGCCGAACCTGATTGGCGCTTCAGCGCTGGGGTCGGGAACCGGCTCCGTTGCCGTTTGAGCGAGCGCTGGCGACGCCCACAACAACGCGAGAATGAAGAACGCGATCCTGCGATCTGCCACGCCGCTGGTCCTTGGCGATTGCCGGAGAGTCCCCAGCTTAGCGGGATGGGCTGGCCGTTGCCACGCCACCAGGAGCCACCATGCCTGCGACGCCCGCAGCCACGGCAGCATACTTCACGCTCTGCGCTGCAGTGGTCAGCGTTGCGGCAGAAGCTGATACCGTATTCACCGCGCTCGCCGCGCCGCTCGTCGCGGTGACAGTTGCGGCGACCGTCGTCCCCGGAGCCGCGAAGATGAACGAGCTCGTTCCCACGATCTGGCCGGTGGCGTCGACGGCCTCCAGCACATACCTGCCCGCATCCAGTCCGGCAAGCGCAAACCGGCCGCTGCCAGTTGTCGATGTCGTGCCTGCGATTCGTCCCGTCAGCAGGTTTCGCGCCCGGACCACCGCGTTGGGCAATGGCTGGCCCACCGACGTTATGACGGTGCCGTTGATGGCGACAGGTGCCGGATTCTGCACCGCGGCGCCCACGGGCCTCGGTCGGGGTGCGGCCGTCGCCTGCGCGGCGTGCAGCGGCATCGACGGCAGCAAGGCGGCCAGCGAGAAGACTGCGGCAAGGTAACGCATGTAAATACCTCTACTGTAAGGACTTATGTCTCATGTGCGTCTGATCGTACAGAGTCCTCGAGTGCTTTCCTGTCCTATAGGTTGTTTCGGATCAAGGGGGGGCCGACTGTAAGAAAAGGCGCCTGGCGGGGCTCGCCGCCCGGAGGCCTGAAAGCCTCCGGCTACCGTCCGTCGGTCAGTGGACTGACAGCGTCTGGTCGTGCGCTGCCGTCGGCGCTGTATACGAGCCGGTGATCGGGGTATCCGCGATCGGTCGTGTCAAAGGCAACCGATGCCAGCCGCGGGCCGTCATAAACCTCCCACTTGTCGATTCTTCCGTCGCCGGTGGTGTCCTCTTCGGCGCGGACGATCGCACCCTTTTCATAGTGCTCGATTCGATCGACGGTGCCCCCGCTATGCGTTGCGAGCTCGAGTCGCGCAATCGATCCGCCCTGCCCGTAGTACGCCCACGAATCCGGGCTCCCGCCCTGCCTGCGAGACGATCCGACCTTCTCGAGTTGTCCATCTGCCCGGTAGTACTCCCACCGGTCCAGAACGCCGTCATGGTTCGTGTCGATTTCGATGCGCACGATCTGTGCGCCGTCCATATAGCTCCATGTGTCGACCTTGCCGTCGCCATTGGCGTCGTATTTCAGCAGTTCCAGTCGTCCGGTTGCGCGGTCGTATGTCGGCTCGATCCGTGCGCGATCGGCTGGTGCGCCGCACGCAGCGATCGCGCCGGCGGTGCAGACGACGAGCAACCCGATGACGGGGGCCCGCGGCGAAAAATCAGGTGAAGAGAAAGCTGCGGTCACTCGCTACGTCTTTGGCCGCATCCAGGAGGGTTCGACGGCCTTGGTGGGGTCTGTGGGGGACACCGTCGCCCCGACACCGAGCTCCGCCACAGGTGACGCACCGCTGATGCGTCGTGATTCACCACCGCGTCCCACGCTGATCGCGGCGACCGCCTCCGCCATGGCTGCGATGGTCGCGATTTCCTTGTACGCTTTGGCCACGAGCGCGTCTGCGATCACAGCATGCAGAGACGCTTCCGCGCGATCCAGAACTTCCATCGCATTCTCTATGAATGACATGGCGCGTAGCCTATAACGCTCGTAACAAGAGGGTCAATACGATCGCACGATCGGCGGTGTTCATGATGAGTGCTTTCCTTGTCGAAAGTTTTCGGAGAGTTTCAGCCGTGCGCCGGCTTCTGCTGCGCCTCGTGCGCTGATCGAATGCGTCTCGTGCGTGGTGGCATCGTTCGAGGGGCCGTAGTAGCCGCCGTAGTCCGCGCGGTAATACCTGGAGTAGTAATAGGCATTGTGCTCGAGATCAACGCGGTTCAGGACGGCGCCAAGGAAGCGCGCCTGGCCCATTTCGAGCTGCTCGACGGCGCGCTGCGCGATGCGGCGACTCGTCATCTCCGAGCCGACCACAAACAGCACACCGTGTGCGAGGTTCGCGGCAAGCGAAGCGTCGGTCACCGCCATGACAGGCGGTGTATCGATGATCACCCAGTCGAAGTACTGCATCAGAAAGGCGGCAAAATCCTTGAACCGCTTCGATCCAAGCAGTTCAGCCGGATTCGGCGGATGCGTTCCCGCCGGCATGATCCAGAGGCCCGACGTAGACGAGTCGTGAATCGCCTCTGAAGCTGTCGCATTGCCGACGAGCAGATTCGAAAGCCCCGGTGTCAATCCGGTTTCAAACGCCTGGTGTACCCGCGGCTTCCGCATATCCGCATCGATGAGCAGGACGCGATGTCCCGCCTGCGCGAGCGCGACCGCCACGTTCGTAGACACCGTGGTCTTGCCTTCGCCGGGCGTCGAGCTGGTGATGACCACCAGCCGCCCGCCCTGGTCCGTCGACGAGAACAGCACGTTGGTTCGAATCGATCGGAAACTCTCCGCAAAATTGTTCGGCACTCCCTTGCCAATAAGGGGCGGCGTAGCGTTCTTGTCGAACAGAGCCGGAACCATCCCGAGAAACGGCAGCCCGAGATGCTTCTTCAGCTCGTCGGGGTTCTTGATACGGTCGTCTGCATACTCCAACGCGAACGCGAGGCCGATCGCGAGCGTCAGGCCGCCGAACAGCGCCATCAGGAGATTGTTGAAGACGTTCGGCGACACGGGATTGTCAGCTACTTCCGCGTGATCGACGACGCGAATGTTACCCGTGCGGATTTCCTCAGAGACGCCTGTCTCCTGGGTGCGCTGGAGCAGTGCTTCGAACATCTGACGGTTCGCGGTTGCATCGCGCTGCAGAACGCCGTACTCGATGCCGGCGCGGTTCAGGACCTGCGCCTCCTGCTTCTGTGAGTTGAGCTCGGTGGCGAGCGTGCGTTCTTCCGCCAGCGCCGCCTCGTATTCGCGGCGCATCGCTTCGGCGACCTGCGCGACCTCCGCCTGGATCTTTGCCTCGGAGGTCTGAACGGCCAGGCCGATCTTCACCATTTCGGGATGGTTCGGGCCGAGCTTTTCCGACAACTGCGCCCGCTGGCGCTGCAGTTGCGCCAGCTCCGCTTTCTGCTGCTGGACGAATGGATTGGAGAGCACCGTCGGCAGGCTGTCGACCACGCCGGGATCCCGCACGATGTTCCTGACCTGGTTGTAGGCAGCCTCTTTCTGGATTCTCGCGGTGGCGGCGCGCGTCAGCGCCGCGTTCAGGTCGGCCAGCCGCTGTACCACCACGTTCTGCCGCTCTTCGAGCGACACCGATCCTGTTCGTTCGCGGTACGCCTGGAGGGCCTGCTCGCTTGCCTCGAGTTTCGTGCGCTGCTCACCGAGCTGCTGCGTGAGGAAGTCGGACGCCTCCTTGGTTGTCGTCGACCGCAGCTCGAGGCTCTGCCGGATGTAGTTTTCAGCAAGAGCGTTCGCAATTCGGGCCGCAAGGCCAGCATCTGCCGACTGATACGTCACGTCAACGAGACGGCTATATCGGACCGCCGAAATCCGGAGGTTGCCCAGGAACTGATCGATCACCCGAGACTGTGCCCGTGTTTCGGCGGCAGTTGCCGTCTCGGCGGCCGGGGGCGGCTCGAACCACTGCGCGACCATGTTGATCGGCATCATCACCAGGCCGCGAATCGTCATCCGGGGCGGTTGATTGAACTGTGGATCCGACCAGAGATTCAGCGCGTCGATCGTCCGTCGTGCCAGCGACGCGGCTCTGCAGGATCCGGTACTGCGTTTCGTAGTAATCGTCGGTGATTTCGCCAGGGTCGAGCACTTCCTGAAACGACACGACCTTCGGATTCTCGCGTTCGATCAGAATGCGGACGGTGCTCTCGTAGATTCGAATGGCGGTGACGGTGTAGAGCGACGCTCCGAGGAACACCATGAGAAATGCCGCGAGTGCCACGTGGCGGCGCCGGTAGAGCGCCTGCAGGTATTGGATGATGCTCAGCTCGGAGTCGCCGGCCGTGTTCCCGTATCCGGCGGCCCCATAGCCGTACCCAGCGGATGCGGGTGCGGATCCGGCGACCGCCCCCGTGTCGATCGCATTCCCGCCAGCGATGCCGGCGAGTGGATCCCTGTGATCGAATGGCGCGGGGAACCGGGCGTTCATGCGGACGGAGTTGTGTTCTGCTGCGCCGCGGTCATGCGCTCCCGGGCTTCGCTCTCAGTCGGTGCCATACGGTGTGGACGCCGCGTCGGTGCAAGACGAAACAACTCAGGCGCCCGGGCTCGGTGACACAAGCACCCGGATCTGCCCGTCCTTGCGCACCGACGGACGGTTGCTGACTCTCTTATCGGCCCGACGCCGAAAACGGCTGACGGATGGGCTTACTTGACTTCGAGCAGCTCGACGTCGAAGAGGAGGGTGGCGTTGGGCGGGATGACCCCTCCGGCGCCCCGAGCGCCGTAGCCCATGTCGGGTGGAATGGTCAGGGTTCGGCGGCCGCCAACCTTCATCCCCGCGACTCCCTCGTCCCAGCCTCGAATCACCTCGCCGGCGCCAAGGTTGAACGAGAATGGCTCGTTGCGGTCGCGAGAGCTGTCGAACTTGTTGCCTTTGCGGTCGGGCCGCGTCTGGTCATACAGCCAGCCGGTGTAATGCACGGTAACGACCCGGCCGCTCTGCGCCTCTGCGCCTGTGCCCATGGCGTCGTCCTGTCTGATGAGTTGAGTCACGCTGGTGTTCTCCGTGTTACCGCCGCAGGCGGTCACGAGTAGCACGACCGCGAAGGGAAAGATCGCTGAAAGGCGTCGCATCGCGCGATTATACGGTAGTAACGAGTAGACACTACTGCCTACTACGAGGAGGTTCTCGTGGCACTACGTCGTGGCATTGCCGCCCTGGTTCTTGCTGTTGTTGGTTTGCCGGTGCTCCTCTTCGTCGCGGGCATCGTGCTGCTGTACGTGTTCGCAACCCGTGGCCCAACAGTGCCCGATCGCGCCGCGCTCGTCCTGCGTCCAGGTGGGCAGCTCCTCGAGGTGCGGCCTGACGACATCGTCGGCCAGATCGTCGGCCGAGAAGACACCACGCTGCGCAGCATTGTCGAGAGTCTTCGCAAAGCGAGGCGCGACCCGCGAATCGCGGCCGTGGTGCTTCGCCCGTCTACGCTGGAACTGCCGTTCTGGGGCAAGGTGCAGGAGCTGCGCGATGCGATCACCGATTTCCGGCGGTCGCGCAAGCCGGTGATCGCGTATCTCGAGTATGGAGGCGATCGCGAATACTACCTGGCCAGTGCGGCCGATCAAGTGTATCTGCTGCCAACAAGCCCGCTCGATCTCACCGGTATCGCGTCATACGAGGTCTTCCTGCGCGGCGCGCTCGACAAGATCGGTGCATTTCCGGATTTCGTGCAGATTGGCCCGTACAAGACGGCGGCGAACCAACTCACGCAGCGTGATTTTACCGACGCGCATCGCGAAATGACCGAATGGCTCAATCGCGACCTCTACGAGCAGCTCGTGCAGGGCATTGCCGAGGGGAGGCGCAAGAGCGTGGACCAGGTGCGCGCACTGCTGGATGACGGGCCGTTTCCGCCCGAAGTCGCTCGGCGCGCGGGCCTCGTCGACGGCCTCGCCTACCTTGATCAGCTCGACGATCGAGTTGCCGTCCTGAAGCAAACGGACGGCGGGGACCGCACGATCGACGCTTCGCTGTATCAGCGTGTCACGCCGCAGTCCGTAGGGATTCGTCCGACGGCTCGCGTTGCGGTCCTCCACGCCTCAGGGATCATTGCGTCGGGCAAGAGCGCTTACGATCCGGTCAACGGTGCCGTCGTCGGCTCGGACACGATGGTCGAGCAGATCCGGCAGATCCGCGACGACGAATCGATTCGAGCGATCGTGATGCGCGTCGACAGTCCCGGTGGGTCGTCGGTCGCCTCCGATGTCATCTGGCGCGAGCTGATGATTACGCGCGATGCGAACCCGTCGCGCCCACTCATCGCGTCCATGTCGGATCTGGCAGCCTCGGGCGGGTACTACATTTCAATGCCGGCCCATGCGATCGTGGCGCAGCCGGGCACGCTGACCGGATCGATCGGCATCTTTGGCGGCAAGATCGTGGTGGACGGCACGATGGACAAGCTGGGGGTCGCGACGGCGACGGTGAAGTCGGGCAGGAACGCTGACATGAATTCGCCGTTCGCTCCGTTCACGGACGAGCAGCGCGCGAGGCTCATGGACTACATGAAGGTCTTCTACGACGGATTCGTCGAGAAGGCGGCGACCGCGCGCCATACCACGGCGGGCCGCATCGATGCCGTCGCTCAGGGCCGGGTCTGGACGGGTAGGCAGGCACGCGAGCATGGTCTCGTTGACGCGCTTGGAGGTCTCGATACGGCAGTCGATCTCGCCAAGCAGCGCGCCGGTATTCCTGCGGAAGAGGACGTCGAGCTCGTCTTCTACCCGCCGCGTCGCACCCTGTATGAGGCGCTCAGCGAGCAGTTCCAGTCATCGGGTTTCAACGTCTGGGGTCTGCTCGCGGGGGGCGCGGAGCGACAGGCGCTCGCTGCGCTTACGGCGCCTGTCCGCCTGTTTCGACGCGGCGAGCCGCTGGCGCTGATGCCGTATGTGTTTGTGAGGTGAACAGGGTGAAGGTCAGTAAAGGGCACACGTACGCGAGTGTCACCTTTGGTCGTTGCCCTTTACCTGACCGTGTTACGTAGTCGTAGCCGCGAGCATGCGGCGCACGACGTCGTCTCTGATCTCGATGCGCATTCGCTCCTTTGCCTTTGCCATGTAGGCGCTGAAGAAGCTGGCCACGGCGCTCCGACAGCAGCTGGTCTCGGAACGTCTCCCTGCCGTTCTGCAGTTCGTCGGGCGTGACCTCGTCACGCTCGGCGACGCGGACGATCACAGTCGCATCATTCGTGGTGATCGGCTCGCTCACCCCGCCGACGGGCAGGCTGAACGCCACCTTGTCGATGGCTGCACTGACCCCGACATCAGGCAGCGGTGCTCCCCTGGCGATGAGCTCCGTGTCCTTGGCCTCGAATCCCTGCGCCTTTGCAGCCGCTGCAAAATTGCCGGCGCTCCGAAGCGCTGCGGCGATCTGCGACGCGCGCTGCCGGCTCAGTTCCGTCGCCCGCGTACGGATGACGTCCTCGCGGACGCGATCCTTCACCTGATCGAGCGTCGGGACGTACGGATCGCGAGTACCAGCAAGCGCGATGAACACCGGTCCGCGAGGCGTTGTAATCGGCCCATTCACCGCGTCGCCGTTCAACATGAACGCAGCCGCGGCCACTTGCGGCGCCGGGCCGAGGCCAGGCACGGGGTCGTCACGGCCGAAGAATTCACTCTCGGTGACCATGAGGCCGTTCTCGCGGGCTACGCGATCGAGGTCGGCCGTGTTGCTGATGCCAGCGGCCAGCTCCGTGGCCCGCGTCGCGATCTGCTGGTCGGCCCGCTGACGTTTCAACTGTTCTTCGATCTGCGGCCGCACTTCGTCGAGCGAGCGAGTCACTGCCGGTTTCTTGTCGACGACCTTGATGATGTGAAAGCCGAACTGGCTCTTGACGATGTCGCTGACCTGTCCGACCTCGAGGGCAAACGCTGCTGCTTCGAACTCCGGAACCATGCGGCCGCGGGAGAAGTAGTCGAGATCACCGCCGTTCGGCTTGCTGCCCTCGTCCTCCGAGAACTTCCTTGGCGAGCTCGGCGAAGTCCGCCCCCGCTTTCACCTGCTGCAAGCATGTCCTCGGCCTGCTTCCGGACGGCTGCTTCGTCTTTGCCCGCCGTATTGAGGAGGATATGGCTGGCACGCACCTGCTCGGGCGTCTGGTACTGCGTGATGTTGCCGTTGTAATACGACTGCACCTCGGTCGGCGTCACGCCCGTGCGAGCAAACGCCTGATCGCGGTCGAGCAGCAGCATTCGAACCTTGCGCTGCTCACCGACGCGATACTCCGCCTTGTGCGCGTCGAAATAGGACGAAACGTCGGCGTCCGACACGTTGACCTGACTCCGGAACGCGTCGGCAGTCAGCGCGACCACTTGAAGTCTTGCCTTCTCGTTACGCTGCCTGAACTCACGCTCCACGTCGTCGTTCGAGACGGTCATCCAATCGGTAAGCGCGGCGCGCAGCTTGTCGATCATGAGACTGCGCCGGAGCGTCTCCTCGAAGGTCGCCTTCGTCATCGGAGGAATCTGGCTGCGCAGGATCTGCTCGTAGCGTTGCTCGCCGACGAACCGGCCGTTTTCCTGCAGACCTGGGATCGCGAATATCTGCTGGGCCAGCTCTTCATCGCTGACGCGAATGCCGTGGCGTTCGGCCTCGACAAGGGCAGCCTGCTCGTCGACCATCTGCTGGAGGATCTGTTGCTCGATGCCGAGCTGGCGAAGCAGCTGATCACTGAGGCCCGCGCCGTAGGCTGAGCGGTAAGCCTGAATCTGCGAGTTGTACCGCTGCTGGAATTGTCCCGCGGTGACGGATCGTCCCTCCACGTCCGCGATCACTTCGGTTGGCGCCGCGCCGACGCCGACCGCGGTGGGATCGTTGAGGAAGCTCGGAATGTAAAAGACGATGAATGCGAGCACTACGAGCGCGAGGCTCCACTTCAGCCAGCCCTTGTGCCGACGCATCCGGTCGAGCATTGTCATGATTGAATCCTACGGGCTCCCCGGACGGCTGTCCGAGCATGCCTCAAAAAGTGATCTTACAGCCCCGCAGCCCGGACTCCAAAGCCCACGGCCGTGGTATATTCGACCAGTTTAGAAGGACTTAGCGGCTCGCTTGCGGCAGATGCATGCCCGAGTCCGTTCCCCGCCCCCGCGAGCGGTGACATCGACTTCCACCCAGCCTGACGTCACGCACCAGATGGCCCGAGGTGCCACTCGCCTTGATTTCGCCAGCCACGTCAAGGTCCAGCTGCGTACGCTCAAGTCCAGGCTCGAGCGGCGCAACGCGCTTATTGAGGTGGTTCGCGACGTCAATGCCACCCGCGATCCCCAGAAGCTTGCCGCGTGGCTCATTCGCCAGGCCGACGACTGGATACACGCGCCATGCTGGGCGGTCGTCGCGCCGGGCGTTGGCGAACGGCTTGCTGTGATGGCCGACAAAGGCCTGGTTCCCGCGCTCCAGCCGTCGATCTGGCCGGTGGCGGGCTGGGTCACAAATCAGGGCCTGGAGTTCATGTCGGCCGACCTCGCGAAGGATCGCCGCATCCGCGGGGACGGCGTCGGGAGCGTCATGGCGTTTCCCCTCTTATGTCGGAACCGGACGGCCGGCGTGCTCGTCGGCCTCGATCCGATCCCGTCGTCGGCTGTGCCGGCGCTGGGCGCCTCCATTTCCGCGACCCTTCGTATGCTGCTCGAGCCGGTCGGCATTGCGCTCGACAACGCCCTGGCGCTGCAGAAGGCCGATGCGCTCTCGGTCACCGACGACCTCACCCAGCTCTCGAACTCCCGCTATCTGAACCAGGTGCTGCGCCGGGAAGAGAAGCGGTCGATTCGTAGCGGACGCCCGATGTCCCTGCTTTTCATCGACATGGACGGCTTCAAGAACGTAAATACGCAGCACGGCCACCTTGCCGGCAGCAGGGCCCTGGTCGAGGCCGCCGGCGTGATCCGCAGCTGCGCCCGCGAAACCGACATCGTGGCGAGGTTCGGCGGCGATGAATTCGCGGTCGTCCTGCCCGACACCGGCCGGGACGGCGCCATATTCGTGGCCGAGCGCATCCGCGACCGGATACGGTCATTTACATTTCTGGAGAGCGATGGCCTCTCCGTTTTCCTTACCGCCTCGGTAGGGGTCGCAACCCTCCCGGATGTGACCTCATCAGCCGAAGAATTGTTACGAGCGGCTGATCGCGCCATGTACCGGGTCAAGGATGCTGGCAAGAACGGTATTCACGTCGCAGAGAAAGGAAACTACTGATTGGGTCTCGGCTCGTTTTTCTCGCTGTTTTCAAACGACCTGGCTATCGACCTCGGTACGGCGAATACCTGCGTTTATGCCCGCGGGAAGGGCATTGTCGTCAACGAGCCTTCGATCGTCGCGATCAACAAGATTAACGGACGGGTGGAGGCGGTCGGCAAAGACGCCAAGGAGATGCTCGGACGGACGCCGGGGAACATTGTCGCGATCAAGCCGATGAAGGACGGGGTCATTGCGGACTTCGAGGTCACCGAGAAGATGCTGACCTACTTCATCAAGAAAGCGCACAACCGCAACGTCTGGGTACGCCCGCGCATCGTCATCGGCGTGCCGTCAGAGATTACGCAGGTGGAGAAGCGCGCCGTCAAGGACAGCGCGTATCGTGCCAAGGCCAGCGAGGTGCACCTGGTTGAGGAGGCAATGGCGGCGGCCATCGGCGCTGGCATGCCGATCACCGAGCCCTCGGGAAACATGATCGTCGACATCGGCGGCGGCACCACAGATATTGCCGTCATCTCGCTCGCGGGGATTGTTTACAGCAAAGCGGTCCGCGTGGCGGGCAACGAGATGGACGAGGCGATCATCCAGTACATCAAGAAGACGTACAACCTGCTCATCGGCGAGCGGACCGCGGAGCAGATCAAGATGGAAGTCGGGTCCGCCTTTCCGCTCGATGAGCGGATGACGATGGAGATCAAGGGCCGGCACCTGATCGAAGGGGTGCCCAAGACGATCACCATTAGCGACGAGGAAATCCGCGAAGCGCTCGCCGAAACGGTCAATGTCATCGTCGACGCGGTACGTGTCGCGCTCGAACGGACACCTCCAGAGCTTTCAGCCGACATCGTGGACCGCGGCATCGTGCTGACGGGCGGTGGTTCGCTGCTCAAGAATCTCGACAAGCGGCTTCGGGAAGAAACGGGTCTGCCACTCGCCATGGCCGAGGATCCGTTGTCTTCCGTCGTACTCGGCGCAGGCAAGATGCTCTCGGACTTCAATCTGCTCCGGAAAATCTCAATCGATTAGTAGGCGGTAAGCAGCAGGCAGTATGCAGAAGGTAGCAGGCGGCGAACAAAGCTGGTTCTGGTTTGGTCTTCTCACTGCCCACTGCCTACTGCCTACTGCCTACTGATATGCCGGTGCTTGATATTCGCCAACGAACGGGCTACCTCTTTGTCGCGCTGACCGTGGGTCACATCGTTCTGATATCCGCGCAGGTGAGCACGAATCGCGGCATACCTTTGCTCGAGGAGGTCACGTTCGGCGCGTTTGCGGAGGTTCAGCGGATTGCCTCGACGGCGATTGGCGGCATGCGAACCTCGTGGGCCGACTACGTCGCGCTGCAGGAAGTGCGAAGCGAAAACGAGCGACTGCGCGAGGAAGTGGCCCGCCTGCGCGTGGGACTACAGCAGGAGCGCGCGGTGGCGCAGCGGGCGCGCTCCCTCGAGGAGATACTGGAACTGCGCGCGAGCGTCGAGCTCGCTACCGTGGCCGCGACCGTGATCGCCGGCGGTGCGAGCCCGGATTTCCGCACGATCACAATCGACAAAGGCTCGGCGGAGGGCTTGCGGCCCAACATGGCTGTCATTGTGCCCGGCGGAGTCGTGGGTCGGATTGTCACGCCAACCGCGCGAGCGTCAAAGGTGCAGCTGCTGATCGACCGGAACGCGGCCGCCGGCGTGCTCATCGAGCGTTCCCGGGCGCACGGCGTGGTCGAGGGCACCGGGGGTGGGCTCCGGATGAATTACGTGTCCGGCCTGGCTGATGTTCAGGTAGGGGACACGGTAGTCACGTCCGGAATTGACGGCATTTACCCTAAGGGCTTCGCCATAGGTCAGATAGAATCAGTAGAGCGGGGCAGCAGTGGGTTTGGTGCCATCGTAGTACGGCCGGTGGTAGATTCGTCGTCAGTGGAGGCCGTCCTCGTCGTGGTCACACCTCCCGAGGGGGCGGAAGAAGACGACGCCCCATCGGATGGCGGTCGGGCACGCGAGTGAAGGCCTTCGGGGTGCTCATTGCGATCGCTCTGGCGCTTGCGTTGCAGACCACCCTGGCGCGGTTCCTCGTCGGCGGGACGGCAGCGCTCGATCTCGTTCTGGTCGTGGTGGTCTACGTGGCATTGACGAGCGGACCGGTGACCGGGATGCTCGCCGGCAGTCTCGCGGGAATCGTCCAGGATGCGATGTCGAGCGGCGTCATCGGCGTGGGAGGGCTGGCCAAGTCTATCGTCGGCTTTCTCGCAGGCGTCATCGGCCAGCAGTTCATCGTCACCGCGGCGCTTCCGCGGTTGTTGATATTTCTGGCGGCGACGGTGGTGCACGCGGCGGTCTTCATGGGTTTCTACATGCTGCTCGGCCTGCGATCGTTTCCGTCGCCATGGGCGGCCGTGACGAGTCAGGCACTCGGGAATGCGGCGGTGGGATTGATTGCGTTCGCCATCGTGGAATCGCTGCCTGGCGCCGTGGAACGCCGGCGCGCGGGACGGCGAACGAAACTTTGAGGAGACCGCCGGGTCCTTTTGGCCCGACGCGTGAAATTCGAATACTAACCAGCAATGGCGCAGACAGAAGATCGGCGACGGATAACGGTTCGTCTGATGGTGCTCCAGGTGAGCGTCGTCATGGCGTTCGCTGCGCTCGCCATCAGCTTCTGGTTCCTGCAGATCGTCCAGCACGCACGCTTTGAGGAAATGGCAGCGAGCAACCACCAGCGCACCCTGGCCCTGCGTGCGCCGCGGGGAGTGCTGTTTGATCGCAACGGCAAGGTCCTCGTCGAGAACCGGCAGTCGTTCAGCGTCTCAATCGTTCGCGAACACACCAAGGACCTGGATCGCACGGTTCGTCTGCTCGCTTCCGTTGCGGGGCTCGACGTCTCGACAGTCGAGCAGATCGTCGAGCGCCATCGTGGCGACCCGAGCTACCAGCCGATCGTGGTGATCGAAGACGCGTCGCTCTCGCAGGTCGCCGCCATCATGGCGAGGCGGCTCGATTTCGAGCTGCCGGACGTCGTCGTGGAGCAGGTTCCGATGCGCCAGTACCCGGCAGACGCGATGGCTGCGCATCTGTTCGGATACGTCGGCGAAGCCAGCGACAGCCAGATCGGCGAAGGCATCACCAGCGGCGCGATCGTGGGGCAATCCGGTATCGAACGTATCTACAACAGGCTGCTGATGGGTCAGGACGGCGCGCGGCGCGTCGTCGTCAACAGCGTGGGCCGCGAAATCCGGACCCTCGCGGAGATCCCGCCCGTCGAGGGCCGCCGTGTGCAGCTCACCATCGATTACGACCTGCAGAAAGCTGCGGAAGACGGGTTCAGGCACGCCGGGTTCAATGGCGCCGCGCTGATCATGGATCCCCGCAACGGGGAAGTGCTCACCTACGTCAGTCTTCCGGCCTACGACCCTAACGACTTCGCCGGCGGAATCGACCGTGCCACGTGGGTGTCGCTCAATGCGGACAAGCTTCGGCCGTTGCAGAATCGAGCCATCCAGGGGCGGTATTCAGCGGGTTCGACGTTCAAGATCGTGGTGGCGACTGCGGCGCTCGAGGAAGGGCTCGTCACGCCAGACTTCAGAGTGAGCTGTGGTGGCGGCGCGAACTTCTACGGCCGCTACTACAAGTGCTGGTTGAGGGGAGGCCATGGCTCGGTGGACATGCGCCATGCGATCGAGCAGTCGTGCAACGTGTACTTTTACACGCTCGGCAACATGCTCGGCGTCGATCGCATCCACAAGTGGGCCGAGAACCTTGGGCTGGCAGGCAAGACCGGCATAGACCTGCCCAACGAGCAGGAGAGCCTCGTGCCCTCGACTGCATGGAAGCAGCAGCGGTACGGCGAGAAGTGGTATCCCGGTGAAACGATCTCGGTCGCGATCGGCCAGGGTCAGGTGTCGGTGACGCCGGCCTCGCTCGCCGTGATGATTTCGACCGTCGCCAACGGCGGGACGCGAGTCACCCCCCACCTGATTCGCGCGGTTGATGACGGCGGAGGGTGGAAGATTGCTACTCCGCCGGCCGTCGCCAACAAGACGCTATTCAGGCCCAGTACGCTGGCGGCGCTGCACGAAGGCCTGTGGATGGTCGTGAACGCTCACGGCACGGGCGGCCGGGCGCGCATTCCCGGGCGTGACGTCGCCGGAAAAACAGGGACAGCGCAGGTGATTTCGATCCAAGGCCGGCAGGCGGCGCGAGGCACGGATCGCGACCTGCGCGACCATGGTTGGTTTGTTTTCTTCGCGCCGCGCGACAACCCCGAGATTGCGGGAGTGATCTTCGGCGAGCACAACGAGCACGGCTACCTCGGTGCGCCGATCGCCAAGCATGTCATCGAGACATACTTTGCGAAAAAGGACGGTCTGCCGCTTCCGTCGCTCCAACCAGTGCCGGTCCCGGCGCCGCCGCCAGTGCCAGAAGCCGATCCGGACCTGACCCCGATAGACGAGCAGACACCGATCGCGGCCGCGGCCGGCGCGAGCACAGCCCCGGGGACGAACTGACGCCGTGTTCGAACGCCGGCTGTATCATCACGTCGACTGGGGGCTGCTGATCGCGGTGTTGACACTCTGCGCAGTTGGCCTCGCCCAGATCTACAGCGCAACAGGCGGCTGGACGGGCATCGTCCAGACGCAGATTTACGGCATCGCGATCGGGATCATTGCGCTTCTCGTGACGCTCAGCATCGATTACCGTTCGCTGGCCGACAAGTCGCACCTGATTTACGTCGCAATTCTGGGCCTGCTCCTCTACGTGCTTCTGTTCGGCGCCGTGCGCGGCGGATCGCGCCGCTGGATCGACCTCGGCTCCTTCAACATCCAGCCGTCGGAGTTCGCGAAGGCCGTGCTGGCGTTGGTGCTTGCGAAGTTCTTCGGCGAGAGCCGACGCGGCATCGTGACGCGCGTCGACCTCCTCGTGGCCGGTGCTATCACCGCTATTCCGCTGCTGTTGATCGCTCAGCAGCCCGACCTCGGCACGGCCGCGACGCTGATTCCGGTGGCGTTCGCTGTGGTGTACGTGGCCGGCATGCCAATGCGGATTCTGGGCGCGCTGGCGCTCATCGCGTTGCTTGCCGCGCCGATTGGATGGAAATTCGCGCTTCAGGATTACCAGCGAGAGCGCATCTCCACGTTCCTGGATCCCTCACAGGACGCGCGAGGTGCCGGTTATCAACAGATTCAGGCCCGCATTACCGTGGGATCGGGCGGGCCATGGGGCAAGGGGTTCACGGAAGGCACGCAGGGTCAGCTGCGGTTTCTGCCCGTAGCGCACAACGACTTCATTTTCTCGGTGCTCGCTGAAGAGCAGGGATTTGCGGGAGTCATTGTCGTGCTCGGACTGTATTTGTTCGTTATTCTGCGTTCGATCGAGTCGGCCCGGCTCGCCAAGGATCGACTCGGCGCATACCTGGTGCTGGGAGTGCTGGCCAGCTTCACGTTCCAGGTGATTTACAACATTACGATGTCGGCCGGCCTCGCGCCGGTCAAAGGTCTCACGCTTCCGCTCATGAGCTATGGCGGCTCTTCCATGATTGCCACGCTGGCAGGGTTCGGCTTGGTTCTCAACGTGCGGATGCGCAGATTCACAAATTAGGGCTGACATAGACGTGATCACGATCCTCAGACTCCTGCTGTCACAGCTACTGCTGGCGATGGCGGAGCTCTGTCGTGCGCGTCTCCAGCCCGCGGAGAGCTACGGGCATGACCAAGGAGATGATCATCTCCTCGAGCGCCCACGAGACACGGGTTGCAATCCTCGAGGAAGACCAGGTCGCCGAGATTTTCATCGAGCGCGAACGGCAGCGCGGCGTGGTTGGCAATTTGTACAAGGGCCGGGTATCCAAAGTGCTGCCCGGCATGCAGTCGGCGTTCGTTGACCTCGGTCTCGACCGCGACGGCTTTCTCTACGTCTCCGACGTAATCGCGTCGACCGAAGAATTCGACCGCCTCGAGACGGAAGAGGACGAGCCGGGTGTCACAGGCGGCGGCAACGGAGCGCCGCCTGCCGCACCATTCGACGAAGCTCGAGCGGGCGCGCCCGCCTCAAACGACAACCGAAGGAAAGTCCACGGCGAACGTTCCGCCGCCTTCGGTGGTCCCGCCGCGGCTAATCGTGGCCGTCGTGACCGCGACAGGGACAAGGGTCCCGAGCCGAAGATCGAAGAACTGGTCAAGGAAGGGCAGGAGATCATCGTCCAGGTGGCCAAAGAGCCGCTCGGCACGAAGGGGGCCCGCCTCACGTGCCACGCCACGATGCCCGGGCGGTTTCTGGTGTTCATGCCAACCGTCGATCACGTCGGCGTATCGCGCAAGATCGATTCGCGCGACGAACGGAGCCGCCTCCGGGGCATTGTGCGCGAATTCCGCGAGCAGCACGGTTTCGCCGGAGGGGTCATCATCCGCACCGCGGCTGCCGGACGTCCGAAGGAAGACATCGTCTCCGACCTGAGCTATTTCCATCGCGTGTGGACCGACATCCGCCAGAAATCCGAGTCGTCACGCGCGCCAGCGGTCGTATACCAGGAGCAGAGCCTGGTCGCGAAGCTTCTTCGCGATCTCCTGAGCGAGGAGTACTCCTCCATTCGCATCGACAGCGAGCTCGAGTATCGCCGCGTGTGCGAGCTCGTCGATCGCATCATGCCGGCGCTTTCTACCCGCGTGAAGCTCTACGACAAGGAGTACCCCATCCTCGAGGAGTACGGGGTGCAGGCCGAGATCGATCGGGCGCTCCGCAGCAAGGTCTGGCTGAAATCGGGCGGGTCGATCGTCATCAACCAGACGGAGGCTCTCGTCGCCATCGACGTCAACACGGGCCGCTACGTCGGCAAGAAATCCGCGGGACGTCTGGAGGACACGATTCTCAAGACCAATCTCGAAGCCGTGAAGGAAATCGTGCGTCAGATCCGTCTTCGGGATCTGGGCGGGATCATCGTGCTCGATTTCATCGACATGGAGGAGAAGAAGAACCGCCAGAAAGTATTTCAGACAGTCGAGCAGGAGCTGCGGAAGGACCGCGCGCCGTCGAAGACGCTGCAGGTCTCTGATTTCGGCCTCGTGATCATCACGCGGAAACGCGTGAAACAGAGCCTCGAACGCGTACTGACCGAACCCTGCCCGTATTGCGCCGGCAGCGCGGTCATCAAGTCGAGCTCGACGATCTGTTATGAGATTCTGTCCGAGGTCAAGAAGATCAGCGCGGATCTGGATGGACAGACGCTCGTCCTGCGCGTGAATCCCGACATCGCGCGCGCATTACGCGAAGAAGAGCGTGCGGTGTTCAAGGATCTGAAGCAGTCGCTCGGTCGGGACATCACGGTTCGCCCCGATGCACAGCTTCATCACGAACAGTTCGATTTGATGGCGGTGGGGTGAACTTTTCACTTTTGACTCATGAGCGCAGCTGCCGCGCTCGGTGCCGACGCTTTTCCGAGATGTACGAGATCCGCGAGTCCTTCGAGATCCGCGGGAGCAAGCTGTCGCCAGCAGTCGACGATAACAGACGGCTTCCGAGCCCTCGCGCGCAGTAGCGCGGGTATCTCGCGGAACTCGGGCAAGGGCACCATGAGCACCAGTACGTCGCAGCTTTCGATACATTCGACGAGCGCGCGCGCGCATGAGACGGGCGGAGCGAGCGCGGCTGCAGCATCCGGCAATGCGGCAGGGTCGAACACAGAGGTAGCAAAGCCGTCCGCCGCCAGACGATTTGCAAGCATTACCCCCTGGCTTTCTTCGACGACCGGCGTCCCGGGTTTGTAAGCAAGGCCCAGCACCCCGATGCGATGCTGGCGCGGGCTCGCGTGCGTGCGGACCACGCCGACAAGCCGGTCGAGCTGCCTTCGGTTGATCGCGTCGGTAGCCGCCGCAATGTCCGCGCGCGCGCCAACCTGCGCCGCCGCAGCCGCGAGAGCGGCGTTGTCGCGCGGGAAGCACGGACCTCCGTACCCGACGGCCGCGCGCAGGTACGCATGACCGATGCGGTGGTCCACCCCGATGGCGTCCGTCACGACGTCGATGTCGCCGCCCGGCAGGTGCTCACACAGCTCCGCGAGCATGTTCGCGTAGGAAATCTTGGTCGTCACGAACGTATTGACGGCGAGCTTGGCGATTTCCGCGTTGACCCACGTCATCCGGCGCACCTGGACGTCGAGTGCGATGAACGTACGGTGCACCGCTTCCACGACGTCGCCGGCGCGGGGATCCGACTCGCCGATGAGGACGAGATCGGGGTTCATCATGTCGCGTAAGACGCTCCCGAGCGCGATGAATTCCGGGTTGTAGCAGAGTCCAACGGTGTTGCCGACGATGCGGCCGGACGCCCTCTCGAGCGCGGGCCTGATCTCGAGATCGTGCGAGAGAGGCATCACCGTGCTCGTCACAGTCACGACGTGGTAATTCTTCGATCGACGAAGCCCGCGTCCAATGCCCTCGATCGCATCGACGACGAAGCGCACCGAAAACGTGCCGTTTGCGGTACTGGGCGTCGGCACGACGATGAACGACGCCTCTGCGTCGGCCGCGGCGGCCGCCAAATCAGTTGTGGCTCGAAGACGCGACCGGGTCCGCTCCAAGAGCTCTGCAAGGCCGGGCTCCTGGATAGCCGTTCGCCCCTGGTTCAGCAGCTCGACAACTTCGGGCCTCACGTCCACGCCTGTCACGTCGTGACCGCGAGCAGCGAGGATGGCGGCGAGCGGTGTGCCAAGCTTTCCGAGGCCGACTACGCAAATTCGCATGCGGTACGCTGCCTATAATATCGGCGAGTCGGCACGTGTTCATCAGAACCGCGGCGTCGTTTCGACAGGGTGCGCGGACGCTGCCGCGCGCCTACTACACTTCCGCAGAAATTCTCGCAGCCGAAAAGGACGCGATCTTCGGACGCCTGTGGAGCTGCGTCGGACGCTCCAGCCGGCTCGCGCAGGCAGGCGACTACATCGTCTGCGCCGTCGCGGACGAATCGATTATTGTCGTGCGCGGCCGGGACGGAATCGTTCGAGCCTTCTTCAACGTCTGCCGGCATCGCGGCACCCGCCTGTGCACGACCGAGACGGGCCGGTTCGCCGATGTCATCCAGTGTCCGTACCACGCATGGACCTATGCGATCGAAGGAGACCTGATTGGCGCGCCGCACATGCACGGCGTGGACGGATTCAATCGGAACGACTATCCGCTCCATACTGCTGCCGTCGCAGAGTCGAACGGGTTCGTGTTCGTGAACGTCGCCACCCCGACGACGCCCTTCGCAACCTGGATTGCGCCGCTCGCCACGCGCCTCGATCGATTCCATCTCGAAACGCTTCGGATCGTCCACCACGTGACGTACGACGTCAGGGCCAACTGGAAGCTCGTTTTTCAGAACTATTCCGAATGCCTCCATTGTCCTGTGATTCATCCAGAGCTTGCGGATCGAATCCCGTATCAGAGTTCGGCGAACGATCTTGCCGATGGTCCGTTCCTCGGCGGCTACATGGAGCTTGCTGCCGATCACGAGAGTGTGACGGCGAGCGGAAGGCGGTGCGCGCCACCAATCGCTTCGACGATGAAAGACGACCAACGGCGGGCGTACTACTACTCCGCGATGCCCAATCTGCTGCTGAGCATCCATCCTGACTACATGACTTACTACCGGCTCACGCCGCTTGGTGTCGATCGCACACGCGTCGACTCCGAGTGGCTGTTCAACTTCGATCCGGCAAACCCCGGGACAGCGAGGCCGGACGAGGCAGTGTCATTCTGGGATCTCGTCAATCGCCAGGACTGGCACATCGTGGAGCAGGGTCAACAGGGCATAGCGTCGCGGCGGTACGAGCCGGGCCCGTATTCGCCTCGAGAAAGTCTCTGCGCGGCGTGGGACCGCGAGTACCTCCGCCTGATGCAGGGCCATCAGCGCGTCTAGCTGCGCGCGGCCGGCTTCGTCCTGCGCAAATCGACCAGCAGCTTCATCAGATGGTCGATGTCGGATTGACTCTTGAGACGGTACTGCGCGATTGACGGGCGCTTCGTTCCGACGCGGATCGACAGAAGGCGCTCGGGTCCGCCCGAGGCAAATGCATCTTCATCGGTGTCGTCATCGCCGACGTAGATGGCAGTGTCGCACGCAAACGCCCGGCAGGCTTGCTGGAGCGCCAGTCCCTTATGAGCGCCATTGTTTGGGAGAAAGTTGATTGCCTCGGGACTGTAGATGGCGCGCGCGCCGCGGAGCTGGTGGGCGGCCTCTGCCAGCAGTTCGAGGACTCGCCGCTTGTCGCGCACATGCCGGTAATGCACGGTGATCGAGTGTCGCTTCGCCTCGATCACGAGGCCTTTCTGGGCCGGGAGGTGTGTGCGGAGCTGGGCCACCCACCCCCGCACCTGTGCCGAGGCCCCCTTGGATGTTCCGCGCGACTCGAAGCCGTGATCGCCGACCAGATGCCAGATAGGGACACGCTGGAGCCGCTTGGCGAGGTCATCGAGCCGGCGGCCGGAGATGACGACACACGGATACCGCGCGGCCACGTTGGTCAACAGACGTCGCGTCGATAGCCGCATGCGCGCGGCCGCAGGGGTCGCGACGATTGGGGCGAGCGTTCCGTCGTAGTCGAACGCCACCAACACGTTGGAGCCTGCAAAGTGCGCCAGCACCGGAACGTGACGCCGGCTCAGAATCATTCTTTCAGCAGCATTCCTCAGCATCAGACGGGTGCATCCTCCGCGCCGCGAGCAATGTAGTGGAGTGGCTTCGACCACAGGCTTTCCAGGCCTTCGAGGACGTCCGAGGCCCAGCTGAACACGTTCCGTCCGGCGACGGCGCGCCGCATGGCGCGCATGCGCGCGGTGCGCGCGTACCGCGGCATCTCGATGGCGCGGATCAGCGCGTCCGCGAAGCCGTCCACATCGTACGGATTGATGATCAGCGCGTCCTGCAGCTCCTGCGCCGCGCCGGCCAGCGCGCTCAGCACGAGTACGCCGTCCTCGTCGTCGCGCGAGGCGACGAACTCTTTCGCGACCAGGTTCATTCCGTCGTGCAGCGAGCTGACGATACAGAAATGCGCCAGCCGGTAGAGCGCGACGAGGCTGACGATGGTGAGCGGCGAGCGATGGTAGATCACCGCCGGCGGGCCGCCGCCCACCGTGTGGCGGCGATTCACCGCGTCGATGGCGTGGCTGATCTCGTTCTCGATAGCGCTGTAGCTGGCCAGCTCCGAGCGTGAGGGGACACCAATCTGCACGAACGTCATGCGTCCGCGCAACTCGGGACGCTGCGTGAGTACCGCGTCGAGTGCGGCGATCCGCTCAGGGATGCCCTTCGTGTAATCCAGGCGATCGACGCCGATCCCGATGATGGGCGCGCGCAGACCGAACGACTGGACCAATCGTTCCTGTTCGTCCTTGAGCGCCGGATCCGCTGCGATTCGCTGGATGCGGTCGAAGTCGACGCCGATGGGTACGGAGACAACCGTCGTGTGGCGTCCGTTCAGCCGGACTTCGGACGCCTCGGTCTCGATTTCGGCGCCCAGCTCATCCTCCACCGCGAGCAGGAAATTCCGTCGGTCGCGTTCGAGCTGGAAAGCGAGCAGGTCGTTGGCAAGCAGCCCGGTCAGGATCTCCCGCCGCCACGGACAGATGCGCAGGCGATCCGGATACGGCCACGGGATGTGCCAGAACAGTGCCGTCCTGCGCGTCAGGTCGGCGCGCGCGCAGCGCCGGTGCGACGAGTGCGAGATGGTAGTCGTGGATGAAGATTGGCGTGGTGGGGGCGGCGAGCTCTTCGTCGATCGCAGCGGCAAAGCGCACGTTGACGTCCTGATACGCCGCCCAATCCTCGCTGCGGAACTGTGGCCGCACGTCCACCATGTGGCAGAGAGGCCACAGGCCTTCGTTCGAGAATCCGCCGTAGTACGCGGAGAACGCCGGCTCGTCGATCCAGAGCCTGTCGCAGCTGGTACGAAGGGTTCTCCGGGGGAACCGGCACTCTGTCCGAGGCATCCACGACCGCGCGGTCGGCTGATCCGGCGCCATGCGCAATCCACACGCCTCCACGCTCCCGCATCAGTGCGTCGAGCGCCACCGCGACACCACCGGTTGCCGGCGATGCCACGACATGGCCGTCGCCGTTGTGGTTGTGCAGATACGGTTCACGATTGGATACGACCATCAGCGGCCTCGGCGCCGTCGCATCGAGCTCTCCAGCGCGCGCCAGGCCCTGGCGGAAGACGATTGGTCCGACGAGCTCATGAATGGCAATCAACGCGACGAGCAGCGTCTGGACGTTGGCGCCCCACTCGGGAAACTCCGCCGCAACGATCGACCCGAACCCGAGCGTGATGCCCGCCTGTGAAATCAGTCCGGTCCACGCGTAGTGGGCGGGATCGCGGCTGATGCCGGACACGCGCAGCCCCGCGCGAATGCCGAGGCGGATCATCGCGAGGCGGAACACGGACAGCGCGATGGCGGCAGCCCCAACGACCGCCAGTGCGTCCAGGCGCAGCGATGCGCCAACTGCGGCGAAGAAGATCAGAAGAATCGGCGGCGCCCCACGCTGTACCGCAGCCCGGAGCGCATCACCCTGCTGGCGCTGAGAGATTCTCGATGACCAGCCCGGCGGTCACAGCCGCGAGCAGCGGTTCGAAGTTCTGCGTGGTTCCGACCTGGCTGAGGAGCGCGCAGGCGGCGATGAGGACGAGCGTGACCTCGCGTCCGACATACCTCACATACAGCGCGAACATCGCTCCGACCAGCGCGCCAAACGCCGTCGCGCCGCCGATTTCCCACGCGAACCGGGCCACCGCGCTGACGTCGGCGCTTTCGGTGCCGAACACCACGCGCGCCACCTGCATCGACAGCGAGAACAGCACCAGCAGCACGAGATCGGCGACGAGCACCATGGTGAGCACGAGCTCGCTCAACCTGCCGCGTGCGCCCGTTTCGGCCGTCACCGCTGCCGTCATGGTCGGCGAGAAGCTGATGATGATCGTCACGAGCGGCAGAATCATCGCCAGTCGCTGCACGCCGGTGGCCTGCGGCGCCAATCCAAGCCACGGCCACGCGATCCATGCGAACGCGATGAGTCCGAGCATCGCCACGACTGAGCGTGATGACCGTCATGTACGCGATGGAGGTCAGCCGCCGGCCCAGACGCTCGAAGTTGAGCGAGAGCCCGGCGATCAGCGCAATGAGCGTGGTGGCAATACCGGTGATCACCTGGAGCTGATTGGCCATCAGCTCGTTGATGAGGTTGCCCAGGTACGGCCCGGCGAGTACGCCGAACAGCAGATAGCCGGTCAGTCGTGGCAGCTGAAACCGGCGAAGGGCGTCGCCTGCGATCCAGGCGCCGAGCGAGCGTGAATCCGAGTGCGAGCGCCGTCCCCGCCGATCCGAGCGTCGCTGTGCCACCGATACGGCGCACCCAGACGACGGCCGCAATGGCGAGGAGAAGCGCCGCGAGTCGCTTCATTCGCGAGCTCCGCTTTGTCTTCCTGACTGAAGCTGGCGATAAGGTCCGAGCCGATTGCGCCGACCGCCGCGACCGCGAGGATCGGCCCGGCGTCCGGTCCTGCCGCGCGCACGACGTTGAGAGCAAACGCGACGCCGAGGATGCCCGGTGCAAGCAGCGACAGTCCGCAGGTTGTCCGATGTCACCGGCCCGACCACTCGCCGCGCCGCCCATCCGCCGGCAAGCTTCGCCGCTGTGCGAATCAGCAGATAGATCACGCCGAGGGCGAGCCACGGTGTCTGCAGCTCGAGCCGAGCGCCGCTGACGATCAGAACGAGGACAAGGAGCGGGCGTTGGAAATGGAGAACATCGCGATGGACGGAATCGCGGGCCGGGCCGCCAATGATCTGCAGAAAGACGCCGCCTATGAGACCGCTCAACAGACGCCGACAGCGACAGGTAGTCGGCCGCGCCGCCAAGCAGCAGCAGAAGCGCGGCGGTGAAGACCCGTCGCTCGGTCTCCGACGACGATGCGCGGATCAGCAGCCACGCGGCGAGCACGATGACGACGGCGACGGCGCAGGCCTGCAGGAGGACGGGCACTGCGTCGATCGGTGACGACTGCTCGCGCAGCAGCGCGAGGGCAGCACCGCCCAGCGCGATCGACAGCAGTCCATCCATGTCGCCGACGCGTCGTGCAGGACCGATTGGCAAGTCCTGCAGAGGCATGCAACGATGCCGCCGCAGAGGGCGCCGCGCAGATCCCGAGCACCAACGCCACCAGCCAGAACGGGAGTCGCGTAGAGGCGCCCCAGATCGGGCGCGATGAGCAGGATACGCCTGCTGCGACGGTGGCTGTCGTCAGGACCGTCTCGCCGATCGCCGCCGCCCGCAGGCGGCCCTCACCGGGAACGTTGCACGTTCGCACGCGAAGGCCGACGAGCATGCCGAGCGCGACGAGCGCGACAGGCATCGCAGGATCGATCACTGAAAGCGTCTTTGCGACAGGACGTTGAGGCCGAGCGGTCCCAGAGCGGCGCCGACGATCATCAGCAGCATGCCGTCCGACAGTCGTCGCACTACTTCTCCAGCGCCGTCACGGCCTGTGTGCCGTCGCGCACGAACGCCACCAGCACGGCCTCGCCCTCGGACGACCCGCTCGACGGCTCCGCATCACGGTGGCCGGTGAGGGTGCCTGCGCGTTTCCGGCGAGCGTGATCACGTCGCCGACCCGAAGACCGGCGCGATCGGCGATCGATCCCGCCTCGACCGCGGTGACGGCCGACCCGGCTCCAGGAGCGTTCCGCAGCGACAGCCCGAGCGTGAATCCCTTCTGAAGACACCATGAGACGGCGCGGCACTCGAATTTCAGCTCATGGACCTCGCCGCTTCCGCCGTACGCGCAGGTTCACCGATTCGCCGGCTGTCAGCTTGAGTGCGCGTGCCTTCCAGTGCAGCGGCGTCTCGAGCGGGGTGCCGTTGATCGCTTCGACGCACGTCTCCCACGACGAGTGCAGGCCGCGCTAGACGGTCCCTTCGAATCGACGTGCGTCACGACCACGCCAGTCGAAGCGCCCGTGGCTTTCGCAATCGGCGTCGTCAGATCCTGGACCTGGACGCCGAGCTCTCCCGAAGGACCTGGAGGGTGATTGAGCAGTCGATCGGCTTCTTTCAACAGGAGGGCTCCCGGCAAGATGGCCGACTGTCGTCCCTCATCGATGACGATGCCGGCGAGCAGCGCGTCGGTCGTGAACACGAACGAGCCGGGCGCCAGCTCGGCGCTGGCTGGCGCCAGCCAGATCGGCTCCTGCCATAGCGGGCTCTGCATGACCGCGAGCGAGCCGACGAAGACCGGCCGCAGCGCAACGTTACCGGTCGAAACGTCCGCGGCGATCGAGGTACCGCGGCTCCTCGGTGTTGCGCGGTGTCCACGGCACTGGAGGCGGAGCCGGCAGAAACGGCGCGGCAATGACCGCGAGGCGCGACAGCGGATCGAAGCCGACGACGCCGTCGATCTGCTGCCATCGGCGTGTCGAGCAGCGTCACCGCGGCGTCGTCACGGATACGAAGCGCGGACCCAACGAGGAGCGGTTCGATGCGCGGCCGAAGCTGGGCTATTTCGGACGCGAGGTTGTCGAAGGCGGGCCTGAGGCCAGCTGAGTCAGAAGCGGCTGAACTGGTGTGCCGGCGGGCTGATCGGGAAACCGAATGCGCGCCAGAATCCACAGCGCGACGACAGACAGCAGCGCGGTGGTGAGGAGCAGCCTCGTTTCGCGCGAGACGCGCGGCCGTCGGGCGAGGCCGTGATTCATGCGTACCTCGCGATCTTGATAACGCGTCAGGTTGTCCAACGGTACCGATATTCCTGAGCTCGCCTGATGTGTTACGACGTTCCGAGGCCGCACCCGGCCGGGCATGCACGAAGGTCGGGGCTCAACATCGCCACTGTGAAAATACAGTCTCTTGAGACGCGATTCCAGTGGAGAGAACGGATGAGGTGGTGCGGCTTAGAACCGCCGGCGACCTCCGCGTCGTCCGGCAACGTCGGAGGTGGACCGCCAACGAACGTCGTGAAATCGCCGGATGCGCATCCGGCCGACCTCGATTCCCTCCGCGCGCAGCAGCTCACGCTTCAATTGCAGGTTGCCGCCGTAGCCGCCGAGTGCACCGCCAGCACCAATAACGCGATGGCACGGCGTCGCGGGATCACCGCAGCTATGCATGATGTTACCGACCGCGCGCCATGCCCGCGGACGGCCGGCGAGCTCTGCAATGTCGCCGTACGTCGCAACCTTTCCGCCGGGAATCCGCCGGACCGCCGCGAGCACCCGCCGCCGAAACGCGCTTACCATCTCCCCACGATTACCTTCCCTCGAATCGTGAATCCGCCCAGATTGGATTCCTGGAACTCGCGCGCGACGCTGTTGGGACTGGCGCCCAGAGCATCGGGCACCGTTGCCCACTCGGCTTCGAATGCTGCGCCGATCCACCGCCCAAGGTGAAGCTCGGTTCCACCCAATACGTGGAATCCCGTGAATCGATCCTGCACGTTTTCGCCCGCGTCCGCGAATTCGGATTTCTCCCGGTAGCGATGCCATCCGACGCCGGCGCCGGCGTACGGCACAAGCAGCGCACCGTAGTCGAAGCGGTAGCCGCCTGTGAGCTCGATGGGGACGACCGTCACCGTGACCGGTATGCCGAGGCGGAACACCTGATCGTTGAACGGAAACACGCGCTGTCCGGTGCGGCGGAAACGCGAGGCGCGCAGGTTCACGAACACGCGCCCGGGCAGCAGCGCTTCGACACCACCTCCAAACACGGGTCCACGCGCGCTGCCGAGCACGGCGTCGAAGCTGCGCTCGGCGGAAAACGACGTGGAACCGACGTCGGCGAAGCCGCGAACTGTGACATCTGACTGCGCGCGAGCAGGACCAGCGAGCAGCAGGACGACTCCGATCGCTGTAATGAGACGAGTCAACGCGCGAGTCCCAGTCCGCGAAGCGTCGCGCGTGGATTGATCAGTCCGTAGCCATATTCGTTGTCGCGTCCGGGCTCGCCCAGATCGATCGCGTATCGCTTCATGGCGGCCTCGATGGCTGCCGGGCTCGTGATGCCTTGCTGCATGAGCATGGCTGCGAAACCGGCCACGTGAGGCGCCGCCATCGAACTCCCTTGAAGAAAATCGTAAGCGAACATGTCGAACCGCGGCGCGCGGTACTGGCTGGGTCCGCGCACAAACGTGTCGACGAAATCAAAGTCGAACGTCTGCTGGAGGATTCCGCCGCCGGTTCCGCCAACGCGGGTGTTGCCGCCTGGAGCCACCAGCTCGATGTACGGTCCCGTATTCGAGTAGAAGGCCCGCCGGCGGTCGCGGCCAATCGCTCCAACAGCAACCATGCCGTCGATGTCGGGCGCGAATTCCGCGAACCTCTCGATGTCGTTGCCCTCTTCAAAACCGTTTCCACCGGCAACCACGACGAATGCACCCCTGGACACCGCGTACGCGATCGCCTCGTGCACGGCTGGCGCAGGCCGACCGGATCGGCCAATGCTCAGGTTGATCACCTTCGCGCCGTTGTCCACAGCGTACCTGATGCCTCTGGCCACGACGTCGTCGGTGCCGATTCGTGGGCTGCCGAAAATGGCATCCCATACGCCGGCGATGACCTTGACGGGCATGATGCGGACGTTGAACGCCATGCCCGCGACGCCCACACCGTTGTTCGTGAGCTGCCCGACGGTGCCAGCGACGTGTGTACCGTGACCGTCGAGATCGAGCGGATCCGCCGTTTCCCAGATGAAATCACGTGGCGAGACGAATCGATTGGCTCCATCGAGATCAGGAGCAGCGGCGAATGGAACGTCCACGACACCCAGCGCCGGAAACCTGAGGCTGGTCGGACCATCGAGGGTGAATGCCGGCGCCTCGTACCGCACCACGGCCGATCGAAAGGCCACGCCGCTGTCGAGGACTGCAACGGTTATCGAAGTCGCCGCACCCTGGTTGATGTCCCACGCGCGCTCCATGTCGATGGCCGGGAAGTTCCACTGACGTGCGTATTGGGGGTCGTTTGGCGTGAAGCGCGGGTACACGCGGTATCGTGCCTGCGCATACTCGACGTCCGGTTGCGCTTCGAGACGGCGTGCGACGGCTTCAGGGTCGGCGGAACTATCGATCGAAACGATTTCGAACGGAGCGTAACTTGGCGGCGCGACCGGCGCGCCGTCCACCTGGGCGAGCAGCCTTCGACGAACGTCGGTCGACGTGCCGGGCCGGAACTTCACGATGACGCTGCCAGCGAGAAACGGCCCGCGTTGTCGGACGCTCCAGGACGTCGCGTCCGTGCGCGGATCGCGAGGCAGATCCAAATCGCGCACGCCGCGGTCGACTGCGGCCGGCGCGGTCGGCGACACCATCAGTGGGTACGACGTCAACTGAGGGCTCTGCGCAGCAAGCGTCGCGAGCCACAAGAGCGCAGCAGCAGATGTAAGAGTCCTCAGTCCGATCAGGCGTGCAACTTCCATGGATACCCTTCGAATTGCCTGGATTACAGATAGGTGAGCGGATCGAAATCGTAGTCCGCGGAATCGAGCGGCGCCTGGATTGATTGCTGATCGCCTTCACGGTTCTCCCACAGATTCAGTTCGCGCGGATGCTCGACTCGTTTGCCGGCGCGATCGATGAGCACGCGAACACGCGGCCGATATGGGTCTGGCGCATATATCTTGAGCACCACGGCCACCTCGCCGGTCGTCAGGCGGACGAGGTTGCCGACCGGGTAGATGCCGACCAGCTGCACAAATCGTCGGACGAGATTCTGCTCGAACTGCTTGCCGTCGTTACGCTGCAGCACCGCGAGAATACGATCGGTCGGCGATGCGTCCTGGTACACACGCTGGGATCGCATGGCGTCGTATACGTCTGCGATGCCGGTCAGCATCGTCGCCAGGTTCAGCGAGGAGCGTGAGACGCCTGCGGGGTAGCCGGTTCCGTCCAGACGCAGATGGTGCTCGAACGCGACCACCGGCGACAGTGCCGGAATCTCCGGCGTGCGTCTCAAAATCTCGGCGCCGTCAACGGTATGTCGCCGCAGGATGTCGAATTCTCCGTCCGTCAGCTTGTCGGCCTTATTGAGGATATCGGGCGGGGTCTTGACCTTGCCAATGTCGTGCATCAGCGCGGCCAGACCCAGCTCGCGCAGCAACGGGCCATCGATGCCCAGACCGCGCGCCTGCCCCATGGTGAGAATGGATACGTTCACCATGTGCGTAAACGTGTAGCTGTCGTACTTCTTCAGCGCGGTCAGCGCGAGCAGCGCCGGGCGGTTTTGCGACACCTCTTGCGCCAGGTTGTCGACAATGTTCCGCCCCGCGTCCGCATCCGGTTTGCCTTCGGTCTTGGCGCTGTCCCACAGTGTTTCCGCGACGCTCACGGCGTCGTCGTAAAGACGGCGGTACGTTGCGATGTCGCCCGACGGCGCCTCGGCCCCTTTTTCCACCTGCAGGCGCCCGACGCGGACGTGCGTCAGTCGGCCCAGCGCCTTGGTCGCGTCTTTGGCGTCACCGCCCAGCGTCTGGACCAGTTGTGACAGCTCCGAAGCCTGCACTCCGCGATCGATGACGATGCGTTCGATTCCGGCGTCCTCGAGCTGCTGAATCAGCTTGCCCATGCTTTCGGCCCGCGGCACAGGAATGTCCCCGACGACGAGCTCTTCGCCCACCATCCCGATCACGATCGACGGTGCCGTCGCGTGGACGAGTCCCACTATTTCCGCGAACGCATCGATGCTGCGTGCCACGAGCGGGTGCGCAGGGGCATACAGCTGTACAGCGCGAAGCGCAGCTGCGAACCGACGCAGCAACTCATCGGAGACTTTGGTCTTCTGCGTGGCGCTCATGTGTGCTGTCGCTCTCGCTGCGGCGGGGTTCGCATCTGCATCCGCGCGGCACTCCTGACGCCGCGTGTTCCCTTCTGCGCCGCCTCTTCGAGGACCGCGAGGGCATCGGGCGTTCCTATGCGACGCAGTGCCGCCGCTGCGGCCCGGCGCAGCACTGCGGTGCGAGTCGGCGCCCACCATTCGCCACGGTAGAGCGCCGCCCGAAGTGCCTGTACCGAGTCGGGGTGACCGCCCAATCCTCCCAGGGCATCCATGATCTGCGTGTGGAGCTCGATGAGCGGACCGCGTGGCTTCGATCGCGCGAGAAGGGGGCAGAGCAGCGGCGCCACTTTTTCGTCGCGAAGGCCCATGAGCTCCTGGAGAAACGTGGTCGAAGCGTCGCTGTCGAGCGCCCGCTGCACGATTGCGATCGCCTCAGGCGATCCCACGTGGACGAGCGCGCGCACAGCCTCGCGCTGCACCTGCGGGTCGGCGTCTCTAAGCATGGCGGCCAGGTCGGTCAGTGCGTCGCGCCCGCCGAACACGCGCAACAGCTCGATTGCCGTGCGGCGCGCGGTCGGATTCGGCGACAGCTTCAACTGCTCGACGGCTTCGCGGCCGGCCGCGCCGAATCCCAACAGCAGGTTGCGCAAGCGTCGAACTGCGCGGGTGTTCTCCTCGGTCATCAACGCTTCGGCGAGCGCCTTGACGATTCGAGGGCCGACGGTATGACACAGCTGCGTGATCGGCTCGACGCCATCGTCATCGACCTTGCGAAGCTGGACGACCAGGTGCCGGGCCAGGCGGCCGGATGCGAGTTTGTCAACCGTAGATTGCGCTGCGCCCCGCAACAGCTCGCGCCCGCCCGAACCCGCTTCGTGCCCGATCGCGTGTGTCGCCTGTAGCGCAGCCTGCACATCGCCCGCGAGCGCCCGTCTCTCGACCTCCGCGGCAGCGATTCCGGCAATCTCGCCCCACCACATCGGATCCCTTTCGACTTTGAGCAGGTCGAGGAGCAGCTGAAAATCGAGCTGCCTGACCGCGGCGTCGGAAATGGTCGCGAGCCAGCCTTCGATTCGTTCGGGCGGATCGTCTGATACGCGCTCCACATCGATGGCCTGCTTGCGTGCGCCCGACAGTTCGCGCGCGTAGTCGGCCGAGACGTAGCGCTCGTCCGAGTACGACGTCAGCATGTCAGTGGCCGATTGCCAGAGCTCTTCGAAGCTCGCTTCACGGCCGAAGGGGGTGCCCACGGCTTCTTCCTTGGCCAGGTCGAGAAGGCGCTGCTTGTGACCCCCATCCACAACCAGGGCCTCGAGAGCCTGAGCAAGACGCTCGGAGGCTCCGCGCTCCTTGACGATGGCGTTGGCCACGAATGACGCCGCTGTTTCGTCGGTCACGCGGTCTATGACGGCCGACGCAATCTGCGCGCGCTCGCCTTCGGACTGTGAGTGCCGAACCAGCGCGAGCAGCATGTCGGGCGTCAACCGCGATACGCCGTCGGCGGTCATCTGAAGAACGACATCCTCGCCCTGCGCCTTCGGCATATGCGAGGTGGCTTCGAGCAGCTTCTGGACCAGCGCGATGAGCGCCGCCGCGCGGGCGCTGACGGACGCATTTCCGGCGGTTTCCGCGGTCTGGAGTCGTTCGAGCAGCTCGCCGAAGCGTGACGAATCCTTGAGCAGGTCGAGCAGCGCGGCCAGCTCACGCTCCTCGAGCGTGCCCGCCACCTTCGAGACAGAACCGGATGATCGCGTCCCATTCCTTCGCGCCGTCGCCAGCCCGTTCGCGCAGCACCTCGGCGTAGTCGATTTCGCGAATCTCGAAGTGTTCACGTCCCGCTGCAGTCCAGCCCTTACCTATTCCGCCCTCGGCGATCAGCTCCTCTGGCGGGCGAGCAAGAAGCAGCAGTAATGCGTGCCAATCCTCGAGCGTGGCGTTGCGCTCGATGCGGATCTCCCCGATCAGACGCTCGTGCATGAGAACCGCGAGTTCTGCGATCGCCGCGTCGGGGCGCTGAGGCGATCGGCCGTCGATCACCAGCGTATCGGGGTGGATCGTGAGCACGAGGTCGTCAGCCGGGATCAGCCGGCCGGCCGCAGCGGTCACGCGCAGCAACGCGGCTTGGATCGCCGGGTGCGTTCGTGGGTAGAGCGACACCGAACGCGCGGCCGCGCGGCATGTGCGCGCGAACTCAGCAAGCGCGCTGCTCTGGTCGGCCGACATCGGATTTGCCGCCGTTGTGGGCGCCATCGTCGGAATGTTGATTATACTGAGCGGTCTTCCATGCATTTTGTCGACGTGATCGCGAAGAAGCGCGATGGGCACGCGCTCTCGCGCGGCGACATCGATCAGTTCGTCCAAGGGGTAACGGCGGCGCGGATTCCCGATTACCAGTCGGCGGCTCTTCTCATGGCGATCGTTCTGCGAGGCATGTCAGAGGAGGAGACCGCCTGGCTCACCGAGGCGATGGCCCAATCCGGTGAGCGCGTCGATCTTTCCGACATTCCAGGGATCAAGGTTGGCAAGCACAGTACGGGCGGCGTCGGCGACAAGGTGTCGATCGTCCTCGCTCCGATCGCCGCTGCGTGCGGGGTGATCGTCCCGAAAATGTCGGGCCGCGGGCTCGGCCATACCGGCGGCACACTTGACAAGCTGGAATCGATACCTGGATATCGCACCGATCTTGATATCGGCGATTTCAAGAGAATCCTGCGTACCGTCGGCGCCAGTATCATCGGCCAGTCGGCTTCGCTCGTTCCGGCCGACAAAAAGCTCTATGCCCTGCGGGACGTGACCGCGACCGTGGAAAGCATCCCGCTCATCGCGGCGTCGGTCATGAGCAAGAAGCTCGCGGAAGGCAGCAATGCGCTCATTCTCGACGTGAAATGCGGCCATGGCGCGTTCATGAAAAACGTTGACGACGCACGTACCTTAGCCACCTCGATGGTCGCGATCGGAACCCATGCCGGCGTACGGACCGAGGCGCTGATCACCGACATGGATGCGCCCCTCGGCTCCGCAATCGGAAATACGCTCGAGATCATCGAGTGTGTCGAGACGCTGAAAGGGCAAGGTCCGAGCGAGGTTGCCGACGTAGTGCTGCATTTCGCGACACGCATGGTGCTTCTGGCCGGCCGCGAGCGCGACACGGAGGCGGCGGCGCGATCAGTCGAGGATGCGCTCAGCTCGGGTCGCGCGCTCGACACGTTCAGGTCGATGATTCAGGCGCACGGAGGCAACCCCCGTGTCGTCGAAGACTACGCCGTCATGCCGCAGGCGCCTGACCGTGAGCTGTTCAGGGCACCGGCGACTGGTTTCGTGGCCGCGCTTCGAGCCGAAACGCTCGGACGCGCCAGCAATGTGCTGGGTGCAGGTCGCCTGAAGGTCGGCGATCCTGTAGATCACGCAGTTGGCCTTGTCGCAAAGGTTGCGCTTGGCGCGCACGTTACCGCAGGGGAGCCGCTCATCGAGCTGCACCACCGGGGCGGCCGTGGCCTCGAGCGGGCGATCGAGCTGTGCCGCGCCGCCGTCACCATCGCTGATGAGCCGCCGCCGGCCCGTGTCAAGGTGCTCGGAGAGGTCCGCTAAGGAGCCACATTGCAAATTACCACCGACGCCGTAGAACTCGGGCGCCAGCGCTGGACCAGCCATGACCTGCTGGTGCTCGGCAGCCTGTCCGCTGTTGCGGCCGTTGCGATCGCCATTGGGGCACTCGGAGTATCGAGCGTGCAGCCCGTTGCCGGCCTCGCCCTGCTCCTGGCGCTCGCCTACTGCTTGTCGTCGGCGAGGCGTGCCATCGACTACCGCACGGTCGCATGGGGGCTCACTCTTCAGTTCCTGTTTGCCCTCATCGTGCTCAAGACGGGAGCGGGACGTGCTGCGTTGCAGGCGGCCGGCACCGCAGTCACGCGACTGCTGAATTTCGCCTTCGTCGGTTCCTCGTTTGTCTTCGGGCCCCTCGGCAATCCGGACGTCTGGCCGCGGATCATGACCAACGTGCTGGGGCAGGAAGGTACACAGTACGCGACCGTTTTTGCGTTCCAGGTGCTGCCGACCATCATCTTCATCGCGGCGCTTTTCGCGATGCTGTACTACTTCGGCGTGATGCCACTGATCGTGCGGGCCTTTGCCCTGGTGATGCGGCGATTCATGCGAGCGAGCGGCGCAGAAACGCTCAACGTTGCCGCCAGTATCTTCATGGGTCAGACGGAAGCCCCGCTGACCATCCGGCCCTTTTTGCCGCGGATGACCGAGTCGGAGCTGATGACGGTGATGACCGCCGGGATGGCACACATCTCGGGCGGCATCATGGCCGCGTACATCCTCTTTGGCATCGAGGCACAACACCTGTTGACGGCGGTGATCATGACGGCGCCAGGCACATTGATGATGGCGAAGATCTTCGTGCCCGAAACACGCCAGCCCGAGACCGCGGGAACTGTGCGACTCGAGGTGGAGAAGACCGATGTCAACGTCATCGACGCAGTGGGTCGCGGCACGGGAGAAGGCCTTCACCTCGCTCTGAACGTCGGCGCGATGCTCATCTCGTTTCTTGCGCTCATCGCGCTCGTCAACGCGCTGTTAGGCGTCGTCGGGCTCAGCATGCAGCAAATCTTTGGATGGGTGTTCGCGCCGATTGCATGGGGACTCGGGGTGCCATGGCGCGACGCCCCCACCATCGGCAACCTGCTCGGCACTCGCATGGTGTTGAATGAATTTGTCGCTTACTCCCAGCTCGGTCCGATGAAGGACATGCTGGATCCGAGATCGTTCACGATCGCCACCTTTGCGCTGTGTGGCTTCGCGAATTTCAGCTCGATCGGCATCCAGATCGGCGGCATCGGAGCGCTGGCGCCGGAACGGCGGCACGACCTCGCTCGTCTCGGGCTGAAAGCCATGCTTGCGGGCACGTTCGCCAATTTCATCAGCGCCACCATCGCGGGCATGCTGCTCTAAGGTGCCGCCGGGCCGTGAAGGCCCGGCCTACGCATACGAAACCGTTTGCACACGATGACAAACGACATGTACGAACGCGTGGAGGCCGCCGCCGCCGCGATTCGATCACAGTGCCAGACGCTTCCACAAACGGCCGTGGTGCTCGGTTCAGGCCTCGGCGACTTTGCGGACACGCTGCTCGATGCGGTCACGATGCCCTACGCCGAATTGCCACATTGGCCTGCCTCCAACGTCGTCGGGCATGCCGGGCGGCTGGTAGTCGGCAGCGTCGCCGGCAGGCAGATCGCCGCATTGGCCGGGCGAGCGCACTTTTACGAAGGACACGATCTGTCGGCCGTCGTTTTTGCGACACGCGTGATGGGGCGGCTCGGCGTACGCGAGATCATCCTCACGAACGCGGCCGGGGGCATCAATACCGGTTTCGCAAGCGGCGCGCTGATGGTCATCGACGACCACATCAACCTGCTCGGGAGCAACCCGCTGCTGGGCTTCAATGACGAGCGGTTCGGTCCGCGATTTCCGGACATGACCGAGGTGTACTCCAGGCGTCTGCGAACAATTGCCGACGCAGCGGCGAGCGCGCGAGGTATTCCCGTGTCGCACGGTGTGTACGTCGTCGTGCACGGACCCAGCTACGAGACGCCCGCGGAGATCCGTTTCCTTCGCACGATTGGCGCGGACGCCGTCGGTATGTCCACGGTGCCGGAAGCGCTGGCCGCGCGGCACATGGGAATCGAAGTTCTTGGCCTCTCCTGCATCACCAACATGGCGGCCGGAGTGTTGCCACAGCTGCTCAACCATGAAGAAGTGCTCGAAACCGCTCGGCGCGTCCGCGGTGCGTTCATCGGGCTGCTGGAGGGCATCATTGAAAGACTCTGATCTGATTCGTGCAGCTCGCCAGGCGAGACGACACGCGCACGCTTCGTTTTCGAAGTTCAAAGTGGGCGCGGCGCTCGAGACCGTCGACGGGACGGTTGTCACCGGGTGCAACGTCGAGAACGCGACGTACGGCCTGACCATCTGTGCCGAGCGTGTTGCCATGTTCAAGGCGCTGTCGGAGGGACACAGGCGATTCCGCCGCATCGCGATCGTTGCCGACACGGAGCGTCCGACACCACCGTGTGGAGCCTGCCGCCAGATCCTCTGGGAGTTTGGCGGCGACTTGGATATCGTGCTCGCGAACCTTCGTCGCGAAACTGGCCGCTATCGGCTAAGCGAACTGCTGCCTCTTCCGTTTGATCGCAGCATCCTCTAAGTGTCGTCACCGCAGCGCTTGGATTTTGATCGGCTGCCATAGCAGGCCTTACCGCTCGAGCGCGGGGATGCCGGGCTGGGCGGCGTCCGGCTCCTGCACGCCGGGAAGTGGCGCTCGCTCATGTCCTATTGCTGCAGACGCGAGTAAGGGGTGATGCAAACGACATCCGGCGTGGCCTTCTCCGCCAGTGCTAGTTCGCGCAGCTCGGATCACGCGGTCCGAACTCGCGTCTGGGAATCGCTGCGCGCCACTTCCGGCTGCGCGGTACGGCGGCGTGCTCCGAACGGCCGCCGCCAGCCGGCATCCCCGCGCCCGAGCCGGCACCAGGGCGAGCGCACGCGACGTGCCGGGGCGCCGCATGACCGGAAGAAACCAGCAGGCTACGAGCAAATCATAGTGGGCAGTGGGCGGGGACTCGAGACCCACGTTATGCTGGCAGGAACTCCAGTGTGAACTGACATGCTTCCAACAATCGAATGGAAGGGCGATTCTGTCGTGATGATCGACCAGCGGAAGCTGCCTGCCTCAGAGGTGTACGTGACGTGCAGGACAGCGTCCGAGATGGCCAGGGCCATCAAGACGATGGTCATTCGAGGCGCGCCCGCCATTGGCGTGGCGGCGGCAATGGGCATTGCGCTCGGGATGAAGAGGAGCAAGGCGACCGGTACGAAGCAGTTCGCCACCGAGTTCCAGAAGACGTGCGACCTCATGGCCGCAACGCGACCAACAGCCGTCAACCTGTTCTGGGCAATCGATCGAATGAAGCAGACGTTTGCGAGCGCCGCCCAGGCCGGCTGCTCGGTCGCGGAAATCAAGGACCGCCTCGAAGCCGAAGCGCAGCGTATTCACGACGAAGACGTCTCGAGCTGCAAGTCGATGGGCGCGCACGGCGCGTCGCTTGTGCCGGAGTCGGCGAACATCCTGACCCACTGCAACGCAGGCGCGCTGGCCACGGCGGGTTATGGCACCGCGCTCGGCGTCATCCGCGCCGCCGTCGCGCAGGGCAAACGAGTGGCCGTGCTGGCTGATGAAACGCGCCCCTTCCTCCAGGGAGCCCGCCTGACCGCCTGGGAGCTCGTCAAGGACGGCATCGACACGACGGTAATCACCGACAACATGGCAGGCACGATGATGCGTCAGGGTCATGTGGACCTGGTCGTCGTCGGGGCCGACCGGATCGCTGCGAATGGGGACGTCGCGAACAAGGTCGGCACTTACGCGGTCGCGGTGCTGGCGAAGGCTCACGCCATCCCTTTTTACGTGGCGGCGCCGGTCTCAACTGTCGATTTGAACACCCCGGACGGCAGCCGGATTCCGATTGAAGAGCGTAACGAGCGTGAGGTCACGCACCTCGGCTCCGCTCGTTTGACGCCAAGAGGAGCACGCATCCGCAATCCGGCGTTCGACGTCACGCCCGCCGAGTTCGTCACGGCTATCGTGACCGAGCGCGGTATCGCACGTCCGCCCTACGAGCAGACGCTTGCCCAATTAGTAGGCAGTAGGCAGTCATGATCTTCTTAGGCATCGAGACCTCCTGCGACGAAACGGCCGCGGCCATTGTCGAGGAGACCCACGACGCGCGCCGTCCGTGGCGACTCCTCTCGAACGTCGTCGCGTCGCAGACCGATATCCATCGGGAATGGGGTGGTGTCGTGCCGGAGCTGTCAGCACGCCTGCACGTGCGCGACATCTGCGGCGTCGTCGAGAAGGCCATCGCAGAATCCGGTCGCAGTTACGACGCGATTGCAGTGACGCAGGGCCCGGGGCTCGTCGGATCGCTGCTCGTGGGGCTTTCTTTCGCGAAAGCGCTGGCGTGGGCGCAATCGGTGCCGCTCGTCCCCGTTCATCACCTGGCCGGCCACATCGAGTCACTGGTCCTGGAAAACGGCGAAATGCCAACGCCTGCGGTCGTTCTCGTTGTGTCCGGCGGGCACACCAGCCTCTACCGCATCGAGGAGCCTGGCCGGTACGAGCTCCTGGGCCGAACGCGCGACGATGCGGCGGGGGAGGCGTTCGACAAGGTAGCCAAGCTGCTACGGCTCGGATATCCCGGGGGGCCGGCGATCGATCTGGTGGCGCGGCAGGGCAACGATCGCGCGGTGCCGTTTCCAAAGACCCGACTGACGCATGCCGATCGCAACGCGCCGCACCTGCCAGGGCGGCGCGATTTCAGCTTCAGCGGATTGAAAACGGCGGTCCTTCGCCACGTCACGGTTCGTCGCGCCGAGCTTGGCCTGGCTGCGGACGACCCGCTGCCGCCGCCGGAGGTTGCCGATACCGCGGCGAGCTTTCAGAGAGTTGTCGTTGAAACACTGCTCGATCAGCTGTTCGAAGCCGTTCGATGGTTCGGTGCACAAAGCGTCGGCATTGCGGGTGGCGTGTCTGCGAACAGCCGCTTGCGGGAAACCGCGGCAACACGCGCGGCGGCGCGAGGAATCCCCCTGTATCTTCCGAGCCTGGCGCTCTCAACCGATAATGCGGCGATGATTGCCGCTGCGGGCCTTCGTCAGTACCGGAGGGGTTTGACCGGCGGTGTGGAGCTCAACGCCGATGCGGCCCTGCCGCTCAACGACCATCGACCGTCATGAAAACACGAACCGAATATCTTTGGTTCGAGACGAAGAAGCGGCGCGAATTCATCAGGATCACCGATCAGGTATCGGAGATCGTCCGGAAGAGCGGGGTGAACGAGGGATTGGTACTCGTGTCGGCGATGCACATCACCGCGGCGGTTTACGTGAACGACTGGGAGGATGGCCTGATTCACGACTTCGAGGTGTGGCTCGAGAAGCTCGCGCCCGCGGGACTGGACTATCGCCATCATCAGACGGGTGAGGACAATGCAGACGCGCATCTCAAGCGCACGTTAATGGGACACCAGGTGATGCTGCCAATCACGAACGGTAAGCTGGATTTAGGTCCGTGGGAGCAGGTGTTCTACGCGGAGTTCGACGGGCAGCGCCGCAAACGCGTCATCGTCAAAGTGATGGGTGAATAGAGCTCGACGTTCACACTTCTGTGTTCTCGGTGCTCGGTTCGTGTTCAGGTTCGACGCGCTCGACCATGAACCCAAAACCGAGAACGGGGAACCGAACGTGAACACGAACCGAACGGAGAAGAGAGAACATAGAAGCGTGAACGACAAGAGGACCGACTCGCGTCAATACCCCGAGCGTCCCGTCGTGGGCGTTGGCGCGGTGATCCTGCGCGACGGGCAGGTTCTGATTGTCAAGCGCCGCTACGAGCCGCTCGCCGGGACCTGGAGCCTTCCAGGCGGTACCCTCGAGTTGGGCGAAACGCTGGAATCCGGTGTGATCCGCGAGATGCGAGAGGAAACGGGGCTCGAGGTGGATGTCGGGCCGGTGATTGAGGTGTTCGATCGCATCATGTTCGACGAGGAGCGACGCGTGCGGTACCACTTTGTGCTCGTGGACTATCTCTGCTGGCCCGCCGGGGGTGAGTTGTGTGCCGGCTCCGACGTGGACGAGGCGATCTTCGTTGATCCCGTCGACCTCGGTCCATACCACCTGACGGAAAAGGCGCAGGCAGTCATCGACCGCGGCATCGAGCTGGCGCGCGAAGCGCCAGGGAAGGTCCGCTCGTGAGCGCGCCCATGGCCCGCGACGCCGCGTGGCAGCTACTCACCGAATGGACGCACAGCGACAGCTTGCGGAAGCATGCGCTGGCTGTCGAGGCCGCCGTTCGAGGCTACGCCCGCAAGTTTGGTGAAGACGAAGAGGCGTGGGGACCGGTCGCGCTGCTGCACGACCTCGACTATGAGCGCTATCCGACATCCGCGGACCACCCGTTTCGCGGATGCGAGGAGCTGCAGCGCCGTGGGTACCCGGACTGGTTCACGCGCGCCATCCTGTCACATGCCGATTACAGCGGGATCCCCCGCGAGAGTCTGCTCGAGCGGACGCTATACGCATGCGACGAAATGGCCGGCTTCGTGACGGCTGCCGCACTCGTCCGACCCACCAAAAGCGTCCTGGACCTCCAGGCCGCTTCGGTGCTCAAACGAATGAAAGACAAGGCGTTTGCCCGAGCGGTGTCGCGTGACGACCTGCGTCGCGGCGCGGCAGAGCTCGGTTTGCCGCTCGAAGAACATGTGGCCAACGTCATTTCTTTCATGCGGAACAGCGCCGACACCCTCGGACTCCGCGGCACACTCTGACAGCCCGCCCTGGGCCTCTTTTCAGCTGCCGCCGGGCCACGCCTGGACGCGGCCACTACTGGCACAAGGGCTCTGACCTCCCAATTGGACGGGCGTCTGCGTAAACGCCCGTCGCCCCCGGGGCGTAACTCGCTCAGAACGCACTCAGTTCGGCGATGGCGGATCTCGTTTTTTTCTACGGAACCCTGATGAGGCCGTTCAACCGGGCCGGCCGGCTCCGGGTTGCCGACCATCTCGTGTACGTTGGCCGCGGAACGATTTCGGCGGCGCTGTTCGACCTGGGGATTTATCCGGCCGCCGTACCCGCGTCGGATGCTACGGCCTGGGGTGAAGTGTACAGAATGACGCACCCTGCGATCGTCCTGCAGGTACTCGACGAATTCGAGGGGTGCCGGACCGAGGAGCCCGACAGCAGCCTCTACACCCGGGCGCTGGCGCCGGTAACGCTCGACGGCGGTCCGATCATCGACGCGTGGGTGTATTTCTACAACGCCCCGCTCGGCCGCGCCGAGCGTATCCATTCAGGCGATTACCTGGAACATCTGAAATTCAGGTAGCCGCTCCCTGCACCCGGTTGCGGTTGGCTTTCAGGGCGGCCATGAACTGGGTGATCACCGCGCTCGCCAATGCCGGCGGCTGGACGAACTCGAGTCCGGTCCGGTACACCACATTCACCTGATCGACGTCGCTGATATGGGAATGAGCCACCCGCGCCTTGACGACGATCGACTTGTCGCCGAGCGTCAGGCGCAGGTCGTGCAGCGAGTCGATTTGCATCGGAAAATGGGTTTCGACGGCGGCGCCCGTGCGACTGATGTCGCTCACCAGAACTGGTTGATAGACCATCACCTCGGCACGCAGTTCACCGAGGATCGGCACGCGTTCGTCGCGCTTGTGACTGTCCACCGAGAGGAATATAACATCCTCCCGGGGTCGGGATGGCCTCAGTTCATCCGAAGCGCGATCGGGCGTCTGCTCGGAAGGAACTCTTCGTCGTCATCGGTGAATCGGGAGGTGGCGGTGTCGATGTCCTGGCCTTCGTACTCTGTGGTGTAGGTGAGTACCGGGATCTCGCGCGTTTCCGAGTCGAGCTTCAGCATCGTGAGCAGCTGGAACGACTCGAGCTGCTCAATCCTTGCGCAGACGATGACCAGGTTTGGAAGCACTTTCTTGATCTGTGAATAGGCATGATCGCTGGATTCCACGAATACCATGTCGTAGCGTCCCGCATCCAGAACAGCCTCGAGCATGCCGAGCACTTCAGCATTGCCGTCGACTACGACGACTTTCTGCACCGGCGTGATGGCGAGACGGTCCGTGTCAGCCATAGTTGATCCGCCCTTCGTCCAGGATTGATTCAGGATCCGTGCCACGGCTGAAATCGAGGTATTTTGCCCACTCTTTCCATTCTCTTCGTTCAGCCCTGCATCTGTCCTCTGCATCAGCTCTGCGGAGCGAAGCCGTAACCCGTTTGTTCACATCAAATAGGCGCACAGTCTTCAGAAGGCACGTGAGTGCAGAATGTTACGTATGACATTCAGAAACTACATCGGCGGACAGTGGGTCGACTCTGTGTCCGGGAAACTGTTCGAAAACCGGAACCCCGCGCATCAGACGGATCTGATTGGGGTGTTCCAGGAGTCCACGCCGGCAGACGCCGCCGCCGCCATTGCTGCCGCCACCCGTGCATACCCATCCTGGCGCCAGGTTCCGGCGCCGCGACGGGCGGAGATTCTTTTCCGCGCAGCGCAGCTGATCGCAGAACGGAAGGAAGACTTCGCTCGCGACATGACGCGGGAAATGGGGAAAGTACTGGACGAGGCGCGGGGCGACGTTCAGGAAGCCATTGACATGACCTATTTCATGGCGGGCGAGGGGCGGCGCCTCTACGGCCAAACGGTGCCGTCCGAGCTGCCAAACAAGTTCGCCATGTCGGTTCGCCAGCCGATTGGCGTCTGTGCGGTCATCACGCCGTGGAACTTTCCGATGGCGATTCCGTCCTGGAAGATCATTCCGGCGCTCGTCTGTGGCAACACGGTAGTGTTCAAACCTGCGACGCTGACACCGCTGTCGGCGGTGAATTTCGTCAAGGTCCTCGAGGAGGCCGGTGTGCCGCCTGGTGTGGTCAATCTCGTCACCGGCGGATCCGAGGTCGGAACGCTCCTTTCTACGCATCAGGACGTTTCGGTCGTCTCGTTTACCGGTTCGACGGCGGTCGGCCGCCTCGTCAATCAGAGCGCCGCGGGCTCGTTCAAGAAGGTCCACCTCGAGATGGGCGGCAAGAACCTCATCATGATCATGGACGACGCCCAGCTCGAGCTTGCGGTTGAGGGATGCTTGTGGGGCGGATTCGGCACCAGCGGTCAGCGATGTACGGCCGCCAGCCGGGTGGTCGTCCACGAGCAGGTGTACGACACGTTCGTCAAGGCGCTCGTCGGGCGCGCGAAAGCGCTTCGCGTCGGCGACGGCCTCGATCCGTCGGTTCAGATGGGTCCGGTGGTCAGCGAAGCACAGCTTGCGACGGTTGCACAGTACGTGGAAATCGGGTGCAAGGAGGGCGCAAGGCTGCTGACGGGCGGCCACCGGCTCCGCGACGGCGCATATGCCTCCGGGTTTTTCCACGAGCCCACAATCTTTGGCGACGTCAGCCCGACGATGCGAATTGCGCAGGAGGAGATTTTTGGTCCTGTCGTCGCTGTCATGAGGAGCCATTCGCTCGAAGAGGCGATCGCGATCGGCAACAACGTCAGCTACGGCTTGTCTGCGTCGATCTACACCCGCGACGTGAACAAGGCATTCACGGCGATGCGGGACATGTATACGGGAATCTTCTACGTGAATGCGCCGACGATTGGCGCTGAAGTTCATCTGCCGTTTGGCGGGACCAAGGCGACGGGCAACGGTCACCGCGAAGCCGGGACTGCGGCGCTGGACGTCTTTTCCGAATGGAAGTCGGTTTATGTCGACTTCAGCGGACGGCTGCAGCGGGCGCAAATCGATACGCAGGAACTCTAGCCAGCACCTCATTAGTGGTCGTGATTCTCCAGCCGTCTCCCGCGCCTTGACGTAACGTCGTCACCTGACGCCGCTCCGTGGGCGCGGACGCTGCGGCAGCTTTCCGGCTACGCAGCGCCAGCGGCCTGGCGTACGCGCACGGTCGGCATCAGGCGACGACGTTCCGACCTCCACGCGCCGCGTCGGCAGCCACGTGGCGGGGCATTGCCGATGTGGTCGGCGGGCGCCGACTTGCGTGTACGCCGACATGAATCGCCTGAAATCGAACGAAGCGATTCGGCGACGCGAGTTCGTTCCCCGCGATCCGTGATGTCGCAAGTAGAGCGCACGCTTCAGCGTGCGCGATCTCTTGCGTTCGTCAATCTTGGCCGCGCAGGCTAAAGCCTGCGCTCTACGGCTGCGAGAGGGCATGAGGTGAGTGAGATTTCCGGCGTACGACGCAGGAGGCGCTCGCCGAATACATGGCGATGCCCCAACCAAGCGCAACCGAGCGACCCGAAAGAGCGCCTAGAAACAAAAAAGAGGGGAGCGCGAGTGCTCCCCTCCAGGTGAGACGGCCGCCGATGCGGCCAAATTGCAGTCGATTAGAACTCGAACCGAACCGTCATATACGCACGGGCGCCGTCCTCGAACAGGTCGGCCATCCCGTAGCGTGGTTCATACGCATTGACGCCGTCGGGCGTAGCACGAATCAATGCGTTGTAGTCGTACCCCTTCGTGAGGTCCGTGTTGGCGAGATCGATCAACGAGGATCCGCGCTCGGTTCCGGAACCGCGGTTCAGGAAGTTGAAGATGTGACGGGTCGTCTTCTGATTGAAGACATTCTGCACATTCAGGTCGAACCGCAGCCGCTTGCTGCCGACGACGTTCACGGTGTGCGAGAGCAGCAGGTCGGTTCGCGTGAGCGCCGGCGTGCGCTTGTCCCTCGTCACGGTTCCGTCCAGCTCGTAGAAATTGCCGCGGCCTTCCACGAACGCATCAGCCGTGTGAACGGAGGTGACGTAGGTCGAGATAGGCGTGCCGCTGCCGGCGTAGAAGAACGCGCCGATCTGCGTGCCGAACGGGAACGAGTACGACCCGTAGACCTTCGCGACGTGCGGACGGTCCGTGGCAAGCCTGCCGAGCACGTCACGATTGCCGTGGGCGTCATAGAGCAGCTCGTCGAGGTCCCACGCGCGATTCACGTTGCCGCCAGGACGGGCAATGCTGACCGACTGCTGCTGCGCCGTCGTCGAGCCTACTCCCGTTGTCGGCGTCGTGATCTCATCCGATGAGGCGAGCCCGGAGTAGTTTCCGTACAACCGGCTCAGCGTGTAGTTGGCGCTGAGGAACCAGTTGTCCGAGAACCGACGGCTCCAGCCGAGCTCCAGCGCATCGTAGATCCGCTTGGGTCGCGGAATCGGCTGGCCGAGTGCCGTCGCGCCCGTCGGGAACTGGATGGCCGCCTGACGCTTGCCGGGATTGCTGATCAGGTATCCCTCGTCGCCCTGAGCGTTCAGGAATCCGACGTCCTCAATCGTCTCGAGCAGGTCGTTGTGAATATAGTGCACCGTCACCACGCTGTTGTTGGCGAGCTGGTACTCGGCGCCAACGCTGGTGCTGGCCTGCCGCATTGGCTCTAGATCAGGATCGATCTCTTCCTGGAACGACGGCACGCGCCGGTCGCGGCAGCCGCCCTGGTTGACCCACAGGTCCCGCCCAGGCTTGTTGTCCAGATTCAGGCTGCCGAGATCGAGCGTATCCAGTCCGCGGTAGTAGATGCACCACGTCTCGGCGCCGAACGAGCCGCGCGGCAGCTCGTACTTCGTCCAGTCGTAGTAGAGGCCCCAGCTTCCGAACACCTTCATGCGACCGTCGCCCCAGACGTCGTACGCCGCGCCGAGTCGCGGTGCGAGCTTGTCCTTGAAGCTGAACTCGATCGCATTCTTCTGGATGTCAGGCCGGAACGTAGGAACGACCTCATTTTCGGTTCTGAGGCCCACGTCCAATGTCAACCGATTGTTGACGGACCACTGGTCCTGGACGTACAGCGAGTGAATGTTGCTTCCTGCTCTGTTCGTGATTCGCCGATCGTTCACCTCGTAGTAGCCGTACGTTCCGCGTCCGAGGTTCTGTCCGCCGAACGTGAACGGGCGGTCCCAGAAGATGAACACGTATCCGCCCGGATAGAACGTGTCGATGTCGTTCGTCGTGCGCTGGAAGCCGTAGCCGCCCTTCAGGGTGTGGACACCGGCGCCCGTGAACACGTGGTTGTAATCGGTGTTGAAGCTCGAACGCTTCGTCGTGTCGAACTCCGTGATCTGTGCGCGCCGGAGATTCGCCGTCCCCGTTCCGCCACGAAGCGACGCCGGCAGCACGGCGTTGAACGGTGTGCTCGGAGTTTGATAGGTGTACGTCGTGGTCTCAGGGATTCCCGTATCGCTATACCGATCGTGGAAGTACCCGCCTCGGAAGCTCAGGAATGAGCTGTTCGTCAGCGACAAATCCACTGTACCGCTCGTGTTCAGCTGATTGGTTTTATAGCCGCGCTGCCCTTCGAACGCGAGCGACGACTTGGGGCCGGTATACGAATTCGGCGTCGCCCCTGTGTACGAGGCGAGCGTGCCTTTTGCCGTTGAGGGGGTCCACAGAGTCGAGAAGCTGGCCGACCCGCGTGGCATGGCGTACGTCAGCTTGCCGAAGGCCTGCTGGCGCCAGATGTCGCGCTTGATGTCGTAGGAGCCGTCATCGAAGTTGTACGGACTCGTCTGCCGTTCGTTTCGCGGCGAGTACGAGCCGAAGAAGAAGAGACGGTCGCGGACGATGGGCCCGCCGACTGATCCACCGAACTCGTTGTGCGTCTTCGGCGATTCCGCATCCTGTACGAAGAACGCGGTCTTGTCGCCCACCGGGTCGAGCACCAGCCGCTTGACGGGATTGGCCGCCAGCGCGCTGCCCTCGAAGTAGTAGTGCGACTCACCCCGGAACACGTTGCCGCCGCTCTTGGTCACTGCGCTGACCACGCCGCCGAGCGCGCCGCCGTACTCCGCGGAAATGCCGCTCGTCTTCACCTGCACTTCCTGCAGGTATTCGAAGACGGTGTTCTGGCGCGATTGACCGTTGATCAGGCTGTTGGTGACGATGCCGTCAACCGTGAACGAGTTTTCCGCGCCGCTGGCGCCGGCCACCTGAAAGCCGCCTTCGACTTCGCCGGAGTTAACCGACGGTGCCGTCATGGCGATCGACTGGAATGAGCGGCTCTTCGGCAGACGATCGAACTCCTCGGCCGTCACGTTGTGGCCGACGAGCGTGCTGCGCGTATCCACCAGTGGTGCCCCCTGGGCGGTGACCTGGACGGTTTCGCTCAACGCTCCCACTCGCATCTGCGCGTTGATGTCGAACGATCGTCCCAGCAGGACGCTGAGGTCCGAGCGTTCGACTTTGGCGAAACCACTGAGTTCAAACGCGACGTTGTATCGCCCCGGACTCAAATCGGGCGCCAGGTACTGGCCATTGGCGTCGGTGACATAGACCCTGGGCTCGCCCGTGACGGCATTCGTGATGGTGACCGTAACAGCGGGTATCGGCTGACCCTGTTGGTCTGTGACAGTACCTCTCAGCGTTCCGAAGCGTTCCTGTGCGGTGACCACGCCGGTAGCGGCCAGCGCGAACGCCACGAGAAACGCACAGATTCGTGCGTACATGGATTCCTCTCCCTTTGGCAAAACGGTTCAGCTGTCGCGTCTTTGCGACGTAGGGCGGTATACCGAGATGCGTACCAGTTGTTTCGCAGGCGGGGATGCGTAGTTATTCAGGGGATTTGTGCGAACGCACTCGGTGGACGCAGCATCGAATCCATGCAGGCCGATGTCTGGAACCAAGATCCTGGATCGCCGTCGCGTTAAGTCTCTATGGCTCTGCAGTTTACGAACGATAAAGTTTGATGACGATCAAGAAATGCGCGCGACAAAAGTTTGATGACGATCAAAAAAAGGACTCGCGATCGGGTGTGTACCCGGTCGCGAGTCCTTGTGGTTTGCCTTAACTGAGTGAGCGCCTGGGTCTAGAACGTGTATCGCAGCGCAACCCAGGTGCGACGGAATCCGCCGTCAGTTGCCCACTGGTTCAGGAAGTTCGAAGACGTCACGCGGCTATCCGGGATTCCGAAGTTTCGCGTGTTCGTCGCGTTGAACATCTCGATGCGGATCTGGAAGTTGTGACCGTTCGCGAACCGCGTGTTCTTCACGATGCTGATGTCGACGTTGCCGATCCCGTCGGAGCGCAGCAGATTGCGCGGCGTATTGCCGACGCGCTCGCCTGCGCAGGTGGGGCTCGGCATGCCGCAGAGCGTCCTGAAGAGCGACGCGCCGCCCGCCGCGCGGACCTCTTCGATGGTCATCTTCGACAGGTCACGGTCCGTGTTCAGATTCGGGCGGATCGCGTTGCCGACGAGAGCGTCGATGCCGGCGAGCGCACCAGTGGGATCCGAACCGTTCAGCGGCGTGAACGGCGCACCGCTCTGGAACGTGAAGAACGAGCTGAGTTGCCAGCCGCCCACGATCTTCGCCAGCGGCGCTCTGCTGTGTCGCGCATCCAGGGCACTTCCCAGACGAAATTGCCGGTGAGTCGCTGCGGACGGTCATACGAAGCACGTCCCTTGTCGGCAGCGATGTTGAACGAATCCTGCGCGACGGCCACCTCGCCCTGGGACGTGTTGAAGAGTTCCGATGCCGTATCGGTAAAGCGGCTCCACGTGTAGTGGACGCCGGCGCTCAACCCGTTGCTGAAGCGCTTCTCGACGCCGGTCTGGATGGAGTGGTACCACGACTCCGCGGTGTTGGCGCGCAGCCGAATGATTCCGCGGGTTGGATCCACGCGTGGGCCGGTCAGGACCGCCAAACGGCACCCGCGGGTTGCCGTCGAGCGTCTGGAACAGATCGTTGCCGAATGTACCAACGTATCCCGACTCGCATCGCGAGATTTTCGCTGAGCTGCCGCTCGATGCCCAGACTCACCTGGTCGTAGGTCGGCGACACGAAGTCGTTGTCCACGACCGTCCGATTCAACGTGTTCGGATTTATTCCGGCTGGGACGCCCGCCGGCGTGTTCTGCAGCACGGTGAACGCGTTGGATACGTTGTTGCCCCCAATTGCGGCAACGAACGGGAACGAGCTGGCGATGTTCAGCGCGATGTTGAGGAACGCATAGTCGTTGGTGCGTGCGTATCCGCCCCGCACCACGAACCGATCGCCACCCGTGATCATTCCCAGTACGCCCTCCCGGCTCGTGGTCGGTTGCCAGTTGAATCCGACTCGAGGCTGCACGTTGTTCTTATCCGTTTTCGGCGTGTGACTCAGCCCGAAGACTGGATTGCCGTTGTTCGCCTGCACGAATGCTCTCGTTCAGGTCGATCAGGCTCTGAACGTTGTTGCCTGGCAGCTCGTACCGGAGACCGAGGTTGAGCGTCAGGTTGGAGCCGATTCGCCAGTCGTCCTGGGCGAAGTAGTACCGGTCCCACCACTTGTAGTAGTTGATGTCGGTGCCGCCCGGAATCGGTTTGTTGATGTTGGTGGCCTCCGCGACGTCGTTGACGAACGCGTCGAGCGTCGTGTAGCGGATCAACCCACGAAGGGTGGGAAAGAAGAGGCTCTTGACGTACTCGCGCCGCACGTCCAGTCCTGCTTTGATTACGTGGTTGCCGCGCACCATCGTCACGTTGTTCTGCACCTGATAGCGTATCGACGTAGCGGAACTGAGGGTAGTTGACCGCAAGGCCGATTGCCGTGCGGTTCGACGCCGCATTGAAGCCGTTCATCCCCAGCTCGGTGATCTCAATCGAGGGGATTTCCTTCGACACCGGGTCGTCCGCATCGAAGACCGAGCCGATGTGCGAGAGCGCCACGCGGAACTCGTTCGAGGTGCTCGCGCCAAAGACGCTGTTCGTCCAGATGTTCACCGAATGGCCGTTGTTCGGATTGTTGTGAGTCAAGCCTGGCGGCGTCACTTGTACCGTTGAGCTCCGTGTTGTCGGTCGACGTGTCGTCGAAGAGATACCGGCCAGTCAACGAATGGTTCTGCGACGAGCTGGTGATCGAGCCGCACGCTTCCCTGGTTGTTGTCCAGACGCTGCGTCGCAGAGCCCGTCATCGAGCCGAGCGGCACGCTGTACGTCTGCCCGCCGACGGTGAAGCTCGACGATCGCCCGTTCGGCGTGCCCGCCGGCAGGTGCTTCAGGAGCGCCTGTACCTGCGCCCGGCTGCCAGCGGCTGCCTGAAGCACCTGGCGCCCGGCTTCACTGGGTGCTCCAGTCAACGTAAAGCCTGAGCCCACGCGTCGATCGGTCCAGTGCTGGTAGGAGCCGAAGAAGAATGTCCGCCCACGGACGATCGGACCGCCGATAACGCCGCCTTCCTGATTCTCGACGCGGTAAGGCGAATCGGAGCGCCCTGCGGCCTTGTCGAGATTGCTTCGCGTGTTCAGGCTGTTGTCGTTGTGGAACCAGAAGAGGCTTCCGTCGAAACGTGTTCGTCCCGCTCTTGGTGATCACGTTCATCACCGATCCGGCCGCACGGCCGAATTCAGCCGCGAACTGATTGGTGATGAGCCGGATCTCCTGAACGATATCCGTGTTGTTGATGGCTTGCTGGCGGCCGGTCACGCTCGGATCGTTCACATCCTGACCGTCGATCATGATGTTGTTCGACCGCAACCGCGCGCCGTTCGACGCGAAGTTGGCTTCCGCGTTGCCGGATGCGAAGCTGTTCTGGCCGCTCGAAATCTCGCTCACGCCGGGCGCCGATCGCGCCAGCGAAAAAATGTTCCGGCTGCCGATGACCGGCAATTCAGCCACGCGCGTCTGGTCGAAGCGGACGCCAACCTCGGCGTTCAACGTGTTGATGATCGGCGCGTCAGCACGAACTTCGACCACCTCGCTGACCGACGCGGGCCTGATCTCGACGTTGACGACCGCGGTCTGGTTGAGCGCCAGCGTCAGACCGGAACGCACATAGCGAGAGAACCCGGACAGTTCGATGGTGAGCTCGTAGTTGCCCACCGGCATGTTTAGGAAGCGGTACACGCCTTCGGCATCCGAGACCACGACACGGGTCACGTTGGTGTCGATGTTTCGAGCCGTCACCGTGGCGGCTGGAACCGCGAGGTTCTGGTTGTCGACTATGGTCCCCTGGATGGTGCCGGTAATCGATTGCGCTGCAACTGGTGCAGCAAACAGCACTATCGCGACGACGCACCTGATAACCAGGCGCAAAGACGCCGTGCTCATGACGCTCTCCTCCCTTGAGGGCAGACACTCTGTCATCTACGCGCGCGACCGTCGCGGCATACCTGTGCCCGAACGGAACTCCGTATCAGGCGACCGCGGCGTATCAGCGGTTTCGAACTGGTTGATTGGCAGGAATAGGCCGAATTGGACGGGATTGATGGTCCATGCAGAGTGACTGCGAGAGCCAAAAACATGGATTCCATGCGGGAAGCGGGCACAGTCTACCACCACGGTGTGTTGACCCGCATCAAATTGCACGCTTTGTAGTTAGGGCACCGGGTGCCGAGGAGCCCCAGGGGAAGAACGACCGACGACTCACGACTCACGAGTAGAATCCCCGCATGCGGAACCTCACCTTTGTCGTGTCGATTGCCGTCGCCGCCTCCTGGTTGCTCATGCCTGCCAACGCCCGCGCCCAGGCGTTTGCGGACGTCGCGAACGCGCTGGTGGACTACTCGAAGGCCGAGCACAAGCCGCGCAGGGCGTGCGACACGATGGGCCGCTTCAAGTCGGACGAGATCGGCTCAATCAAGGCGGAGATGGTGGTGGCCAGCGCGGCGGCGCCGGCCTACTGCAAGGTCACGGGCACGCTGAAGCCCGAGATCGCCTTCGAGGTCAGCCTGCCGGCGCAGTGGAACGGCCGGTTCTACATGATCGGCAACGGCGGGTTTGCCGGCGAGAATCTGGACAATCCCGGCCGAGCGGCGCAGCGCAACGAAGCCTTGCGGCTGCGGATTCGCCTTCGCACAGACCAACACCGGCCACGATGCACAGCAGGAGCCGGGAGCGTCGTTCGTGATGAGCAATCCGCAGAAGGCGATCGACTACGCCTACCGCGCCGTGCACCTCACCGCCGTCACGGCGAAGGACATCACCAAGGACTACTACGGCCGCGCCGCGTCGCGCAGCTACTGGAACTCCTGCTCGAACGGCGGGCGCCAGGGGCTGATCGAGGCGCAGCGCTATCCCGACGATTTCGACGGCATCGCTCGCCAACGCACCGTGGGTGGAGCAGACCGGCTTCGCGATGGGTGCGATGTGGAACCAGCGCGCGATCAGCCAGGCGCCGCTCACGCCCGCCAAGCTGGCATTTGTCGCGGGCAAGGTGATGGACAAGTGCGACGCGATCGACGGGCTGAAGGACGGCCTTATCGACGATCCGCGCAAGTGCGCTTTCGATCCGGTGCGCGACGTGCCGGCGTGCAGCGCAGGGCACTGACGGCGCCGACTGCCTGACGCCGGCGCAGGCCGAGGCGATGGCAAAGGTCTACGGCGGACCGGTGAGCAACGGCCGGCCGCTGCTTTCCAGGCTTCATGCCGGGCAGCGAGGCGGTGATGCCGGGCCTCTTCGGCGGCGGCACTGGGAGCGGCTGGATGAACGTGATCGTCCCGGCCAAACCGGACGCCAAGCCCGCGGACTTCAACCTGGCCGAGAACGCGATGCGCTACCTGGTGCACACGCCGCCGAGTCCCGACTACGACTACACCACGTTCGACTTCGACAAGGATGCCGCGCTGCTCGAGGCGTGGGGCAAGCTGGCCAACGCCAACAACCCCGATCTGTCGAAGTTCCGCCGCCGCGGAGGCAAGCTGCTGATGACCTATGGGTGGGCCGACGCCGTGCTGCAGCCGCTGATGGGCGTGAACTACTACGAACGCGCGGTCGCCACGAACGGGCCGGACACGCGCGACTTCTTCCGGCTCTTCATGGTGCCCGGCATGGCGCACTGCGCCGGCGGCATCGGGCCCGATCGCCACGACGCGATGACCGCCCTCATCAACTGGGTGGAGAAGGGCAAGGCGCCGGACGCGATCGTCGCCAGCAAGGTGACCGACGGCAAGGTGGTCCGCACGCGGCCGCTCTGCGCCTATCCGCAGGTGGCCCGCTACAGCGGCCAGGGCAGCATCGACGACGCAGCGAACTTCCGCTGCGTCGCTCCCTAGTCTGGGCACCTGAGGCACCTGAGGCACCCCAGGCACCCTACGTTACTCTGGACAATCCGGTGCGTCAGAAGCGCATGCCGAACGCCATTCGGAATGCGCGGCCGCCGTTCTGGCCAAGATAGGGCTGGGGGAACTGATTGTCGGCCGTGGCGGTGCCGTACCGCGGGCCTTGAACGTGCCCCGTCGGAATGCCGTTGGCGTCGCGTGCACTGTTCTGATCGACGCTCACCGTGCGGTCCCATGCAATCTGTTTCTGGTTGTTGAGCGCGTTATAGAGCTCCACTTTCAGCCACGGGGCCACGGCTCTCCACACGGGGACCGTATACGTCGCCGCGAAGTCGACGACGCCGTAGCCCTTGAAGCTGTTTTCGCCCCGCTCCCCAAAGAAGATGGTCTGGCGCACGGCGGGGTTGATGTTCACCGTCGGGTACCCCGGATTGCGCGCGAGCTCCACGGCCGTCAGCGGCAGCGTGGCCGTGTGGCTGTAGACCGTGCCCGAGTTCACGCGCCAGATAGGCGCGAGGTCGAGTGAACCGAACCGGCCGAACGAGCTCGTATAAACGCCGTAGACGCGGAGCTTGTGCTGCTGGTAGTTGTCGAGCCGTCCTTCGGGCATCAGCCGATCGAGCGCCGGTCCGAAAATCTCGGGATAGTTGCCGAAAACCGAATCGGGAATCGGTCGTCCGGCCGCCTCACCGACAAAGTTCCCATGATTGCGGAGCTGGAGGGTGTAGTGACCACCAACCATTACCGCAGCACGCACACGATAGTCGCTCTGAAAAATCAACGCCTGGTAATCGCGCCGTGGCTCGTCCGTGTTGCCGTAGACGCGGTTGGCAACCGTCCCGACGACGGGAATGCTGGTCACGCCCGTTGACGAGTCGATGAAGTCGTCGATGAAGTTCGAGGTCGATCGCCACACATATGTCGACAACACATGCCCCCGCTGACCCAGCGTGCGGTCGACGCCGAGCGTCAGCTCGCGGACTATCGGCGACTCGATGCCGTCGCGCATGGCGACGTTGGCGGTGGGAAAGTTCGCGAAAACCGGCTGACGATAGTTGGCGATGTCGAACCCGGGAGCGAAGTCGCTCCCTTCGCCTGCCGGTCCGGAGTAGACGTAGTCCACTTCGCTCGGATTACTGACGCTCGTATTCGCGGAGAACTGGACCTGGTTGTATCGGCCGGAGTAATGGCCATAGCTGCCCAGCAGCGTCGTCGAGCCGTCGCCGCGCAGGTCGTACGCCGCGCCGAGACGGGGAACGAATGACGACGTGTCCACGGTCGTGATGTCGCCTGTGGCGTCGCTGCGCACTGCCTCGAATCGCGTGCCGAGGCTCAACGTCAGCCGGCGCGTCGCGGTCCAGCGATCCTCGAAGTACAGCGACGTCGTCTTGATGTCGATTCTGGCGCCACGCGTGGCCAGCGTGTTCCACACCGCCGAGACGCCGGGGGTGAAGCGCGGAATCGGCCTGCCGTTAGCATCGAGCACCGGCCTGCCGCTTTGCACCAGGTAGTCAGTGTTGAACACGTAACCGGTCGGTGACTGCGAGTTGCCACCGATGCCGGTGTTCACGAAGTACTCGACGCCGCCCTTCAGGTCGTGGCTTCCGAAGCGATCAGATGAGAAGAAGGTACGAAAGGCTGCCCGTCAGCTGCCGGTTGTTTCGATCTTCCGGATCGGTCGCGTCGAAATACGGCGCGTGATAAAAGAGCGACCCCGGCACGCCAGGTGTCGCGCCCGCCGTCACGAACGGCGAATCCATGATGTTGGCGCTGTGACCGCCGTTGTTCCGGCGTCCGTCCTTCTTGTGCGAGTACTGGAAGCTCGCCAGCGCCTTCGACGCGACGACGCCGTTGTAGTTGAGCGCGAAAAGGTGGCTGGGCAACTGGCGCGTGTACAGCGTACTTGCGTCGACGAGCGCGGTCAGCGGAACCCCCGAGGTGTTTGCCTGCTCCGTTGAATTGTTGATGTAGGTGCCTTGCACTGTGTGGCTCGGTGCAACGGTTCCCGTGAGCTTCAGCTCGCCACGCTTGTTCGTAACCGTCCGGACGAATGAGCCGCCGGTCTGCGTGAAGGTATTCGCCGCGTCGCTGTTCTCGTATCGTCCGGCGGAGAAGAACCACAGCCGGTCGCGAACAACGGGGCCTCCCATTGTGCCTTCGTAGTTCTTGCTCACACGGCTCGGGTTGACGATGCCGTTCTGCTTCTGCCGCGGCGTTTCGGCGATCCACGCAGGATTACTCAGGTTCTGGCGGAAGCTGCCGCTGAACGAATTGCCGCCGCTCTTCGTCACGACGTTGACGACGCCGCCGGAGAAGCGGCCGTACGACGCGGAGACGCCATGAGCCAGCACGCTTGTCTCGAGAATCGCGTCCTCGATGAACAGGTCGTTGGCGGAGCCAAACAGGTTGTCGTTCACGTCGACGCCGTTCACCATGAAGATGTTGTCGAAGCCAAAGGCGCCTCCGACGATCAGCTGTCCCGCCGCGAAGGTATTGCTCGTGACGCCCGGCGCGAGTTCGGCAATGTCAGCCGGCCGTCGTCCGACAGGAAGGGCGTCGACGTCACGCTTGCCGTACGTCTGCCTCGTCGTCACTGAGCCCATCGGGGACGGCGCCTGTCCGGCAACCGTGATCGTCTCTGTGACGGTTGACACCGACATCGTGGTCTCCAGCTGCATGACTCCGCCGACTGTGACGACAACGTCGGTGCGGGTGGACGGCTGGAAGTTTGGGATGACGAAGCCGATTGTGTAGGTGCCTGCCGGCAGCGCCCTCAGGTAGTACACGCCGTTGGTATCGCTGACGGTCGAACGCTCGCCCTGCAACGCTGGCGACGTGGCCGTAACCGTGACGCCGGGCAGCGGCAGTCCGTCCGCCGAGCCCACGATTCCGGTGACAGTGCCTGTCTGTACACCCTGGGCGTACACGAATGTGGAACAGAGGAGGGTTGCGGCAACCAACCATCCGGGCAAGAGCGAGCGCTGCATAAGATCAGTCCTCTCCAATCGAAGCCGTCGTCGGCCCGGCGGTCGCAGTGGTCGGAAATCCCGCTGTCCCACCGCGTGAAACCGGGCAAAACCGTACACATCCACCTTTTCGGTCGTAGATCGGCGGGGATTAGAGCAACCTCGGTACCCGGCTGCACTGTGCCCTCCCTCGTCGCGTCCGACGTGCGGACGTCCGGAGTCAAGCCGTAGTCTGCGTAAGTGCGAGGTGAGGCTGGTTGGTCAGTAGCGTCTTTTGAGCTGCCGCATCAGATCGAACTTGGCCGTGTCCGCAACGGCCATGACCGCCATCACTCCCGCCTGAACCGGATCGCTCACGACGAGATCGACGGCGTCTGGCACGCTGCCGGCCATGTTCAGCGAAATGACGTAGAGGCCCTGCTTTCGTACTTCCTCGACGGCGGCGGTGATGTCGCCGCCCATGATGGCGCCGGCGAGCACCAGAATGCGCGCGCGGGGCAGGCGAATGACGGATCGCACCGCCGCTGCCAGCTCCTGTTCGCCAACCAGGGGAATGGTGTCCACCGAGATGCGTTCGCCGCGGATGTTGTGTCGGTCCGCTTCGGATATGGCTCCCATCGCGACGAGCCCTACCTGCGCGCCGCCACCCATGACGATGATCCGTTTACCGTAGATCTTCGCGAAGGAAGGCGTTTCGATGACGGATGCGACGCCAGGGACCTGACGCAGGTCTGCCAGCACCGTGTCGAGCGAAGTGCGCTCGAGGGTCAGTTCGAAGTACGTGGTCGAATGCGGATCGCCGTTGTGAATATCGACGTACGTGATGTTGGCCTCGTGATCGGCGAGGACCTTTGTCAGCCCGTGGAGTATTCCAGGACGGTCGGCGACGGTAGCAACGATGGCGTGCGCACTCATGCGTGTGCAGAATGTTACACGCCCCGGCCGTTGGTCGTAGCGCGCAGGCTTCAGCCTGCGCGAATATCGCGCACGCTAAAGCGTGCGCGCTACGTAGGGCGTGGGCGCTACGGCGTGCGTTCTACGATCGTGCGCTGAGCGCCGCCTTAACGCGTTCGGCCGTGAAGGGCAGCTGCCGAAGCCGGGCGCCCGTGGCGTCGAAGACGGCGTTGCCGATCGCCGCCGCGGTGACAGTAATCGACGTCTCGCCTGCCCCCATCGCCGCTGCGTCGGGCCGGTTGATCAGCACGGTCTCAACGACCGGCACCTGGTCGCCCAGGAACCACGGGCGATAGGTCCGCCAGTCGATAGAGGTGACGCGGTCGGCGCTCCAGGTCACCTCTTCGCGGAGCGCGCGGCTCATTCCGTGAATGAGGCCGCCCTCAACCTGGTTCGTCAGCCCGTTGGGGTTCGAGATTGGGCCGCAGTCCATGCCGACGACACACCGTCGGACCACGACGAGCCCGGAGTCCTGGTTGACGTCGACCTCCGCGACCACCGCGCAGTAGCCGTTATCGCCTTCGTAGAGCACGCAGGCGACGCCACGACCGCTGACCACACCCGAGCGCCGGATATTCGCGCGAGGCGACGGCCGCGTATCCCAGCCGGCCTTCTTGGCCGCCGCATTCAGCACTTCGCGCAGCCGCGGATCCCTGAGATGCCGGAGACGATACTCGACCGGATCGGCTTTGACGGACGCCGCAATCTCGTCCATGAACGACTCGTGCGAGAACGTGTTCTGCAGGCGTGCAGGCGAGCGCAGCGGCCCCGTGAAGAACGGCGATTCGACGACGTGTGAAAGCACGCGCTCGCTGCGGACGGTGCCGGTCCCACCACTCATGGCGCCGATGGTGCCGGTCGTGTACGACGGCACCGTGTTGTTGCCGTTGTCATAGTCCCCCATCGGCTGCGGCGCCGGCGAGCGCGGTTGAACCCCCGCGGGCTGGAAGCCGGCCAGCATGCCCGTGACGACGTTGCCGGGTGCGTTGCCGCCCGGTCGTCCGCCACGCGACAGCGACCATCCCTCGTAGTCCCAGCAGGTGATCGTTCCGTTCGCGTCGAGCCCCACGCGCTGATCGATCACGTAGGCAGGCCCGTAGTTCTCCCACGCCATCTCGTCCTGGCGCGAGAGCTGAACCCTGACCGGCCTTCCAACCGCCTGCGACAGCAGCGCCGCATCGTAGGAGACCGTGTCGGCACCATTGACGCCGTAGCAGCCTGGACCCATCCGAAAGACGATGCGAACGCTTTCCGGTTTGAGCCCGAGCATCGTGGCCATCGTGCTCTTGAGCGGGTACACCGCCTGCGTCGAGGACCAGACGGTTGCGCCGTCAGCCTTCACATCCGCCACAGCACAGGCTGTCGCGATGGACGCATGCATGTGGTACGGGTGCATATATGTCGCCCGCACCACTCTCGAGGCTTCTTTCAGCTTGGCATCCACGTCGCCTGAGTCGACCGACAGCGTGTCGCGTGTTGCCTTCTGGCTTCGCACGTGCTCGTAGAACGTGCGCTGATCCGGCAGCGCGGGCCCAGGCGCCCACACCGCCTTCAGTTGGCGAGCTGCCTGCTCCGCCTGCCATGGCTTGTCGGCGACAATGCCAACGAAGTTTTTCCGGACGAGCACTTTCACCACGCCCGGGAGTTTTTGGACGGAGGCTTCGTCGAACGACGTGAGCGTAGCGCCGAATGTCGGAGGCCTTACGACGCGGCCGTGAAGCATTCCGGGCACGCGCACGTTGTGCGCGTACTCGAACCGTCCGGTGACGATGGCGGGGAAGTCGAGCCGCTGGACCGGCTTTCCTAGTACGGTCCACTGACTGGCCGGCTTCCGCTTCGCCGCGCGGTTCAGTTGAATGTTGAATTTCTGTCCACCGATCAGCTCCCCGTAAGTCACGCTCCTGGAGGCGTCATTGCTCGCGCGGATGGTGCCGTCAACCGCGACGAGGCCTTCAACAGGCACACCCAGGCGCTTGGCGCCAAGCTGGAGGAGCGTTTCGCGCGCGGTGGCTCCCGCGAGCGCGAGATTGCCCTGGTTGAAGTTGGTCGGATGCGACTGCGCGCCTGACGTGGTCCCCTGGTCGGGTGTCATCGTCGTGTCGCACTGGATCAGTGTTACGCGTTCGATGGGTACGCAAAGCTCCTCGGCCACGAGCTGCGTCTGCGCGGTGAACAGTCCCTGCCCGAGCTCACATTTCCCGGTGTAGGCCGTCACTCGCCCATCGGCACCGATAGCAATCCACGAGTCGAGCTGCGGGTTACCGGGACCATTGATCCCTTGCGCCGAAAGGGAGTCCGGCGCCAAACCGAGATCGCCCGCGACGCGCGCCGCGCTGAACGCAACGATCAGGACGCCTGAGCGTTTGACGAAATCACGCCGGGTGATTCCGGCTTTCGCGAGGGCGGCTTTGGCATCGGAACTCAGATTGCTTTTCATGCCGTCCTCCTTGTCTGCTGCTGCGCCTGCGCGTAACGCTTGATGGCTGCCACCATCCGGAGGTGCGCGCCACATCGACACAGGACAGTCGAGAGCGCCTGTCGGATTTGTGCGTCGCTGGGGTTGGGCGTCCGATCGACGAGCGCTTTCGCGGTCATGATCACGCCGTTGACGCAGAATCCGCACTGCATCGCCTGCTCGTCGATGAACGCCTTCTGAATGAGATGGAGGTTCTCGGGTGATCCAAGCCCTTCCAAAGTCGTGATTTGCGCGCCCGCCACAGACTGCACCGGCACCGAGCAGGAGCGGACCGCCTCGCCCTTCACAATGACCGTGCAGGCGCCGCACTGCCCAAGACCGCAGCCGAACTTTGGTCCCCGCATCGCGAGGTCATCGCTCAGGATGTACAGCAGGGGTGTAGCCGGGTCGACGTCTACGGTGTGGGGCTGGCCGTTCACGGTCAGGTTGATGACGCTCATGTTGAGTTCCTTTCGCGCGTGGTCATCGTAACGCGATCGACGTTTATCGGCCAAGGGGTTACGGGATCTGGCGTTAGGCTCTCGGCTTTGGGCTCTCGGCGAGGGTTGGTGACTTCCAAGCCGCCAAGGCCCAACCCCGTTAAGCCCAGCCAAACACCAAAGACCAAAGACGAAAGACCAGCCGCGAAGTCAGACCAGCCGCGAAGTCAGACCAGCCGCGAAGTCCCGCTGAGGTGACACGAGATTACATGTGGGTGACACGCTGGTAGTTCGGTGACCAACCGACCGATTATTAGAGCGGCCATTTGGACCCTTTCAAACGGCTCCGTTGACTGTTACCTTTTGACCTTTGCCCTGGTTGGTTAAGCCCATGGACTCGGCAACTGAAACGGGACAGCGACTGCGCTTCGGTTCCTTCGAGCTCGATGTTCGATCGCGCGAGCTGCGCAAGGACGGTAGCTGCATCCGGCTGCAGGAGCAGCCGTTCGAGATTCTCCGCGTCATGCTCGAACGCCCCGGCGACGTGGTCACTCGAGACGAGCTCTGCAAGCGCCTGTGGCCCGATGGCACCTTCGTCGATTTCGAGCACAGCCTCAATGCCGCCGTGAAGCGACTGCGCGCTGCGCTCGGCGACGACGCGGACAACCCGCGGTTCGTGGAGACGCTCCCGCGTCGCGGATACCGCTTCATCGGCACGGCGGCCATCGACACAGAGGAACCGGGGGGCGGGCAGCCGCGCGTCAGGTTGGCCGTACTGCCCTTCACAAATCTGAGCGACGCCGCAGGCCAGGAGTACTTCACTGACGGCCTGACCGAAGAGATGATCACGCAGCTCGGCGAGCGGTGCCGTGGACGCCTCGGCGTCATGGCGCGCTGGTCGTCGATGGTCTTCAAAGGCACCACCGAGCGCACACGCGAGATTGGAAAGGCGCTCGGCGCCGACTACCTGCTCGAAGGCAGCGTTCGTCGTCAGGGTGAGCGCGTCCGCATCACCGCGCGGCTTGTTGAAACGGCCGGCGAAACACATCTCTGGGCCGAGACCTACGAACACCACCTCACCGACTCTTTCTCCGTCCAGGCGGATGTCGCCGCGCGCGTCGCCGAGTCGCTCACGACGGAGCTGGCACCGGCCGACGCAGCCGCACCGCGTGCCCCCGCCACGTCGGTGACTGCATACCAGGAGTACCTGCAGGGACGCTACTTCTGGAACAACTGGCTCCGACCGGATGACGAAGGTCTGGAACAGGCGCTCTCGCGATATACCGAGGCGCTACGGATCGATCCGAATTTCGCACCAGCGCATGCAGGTGCTGCGCGAGTGCATGTCGCGCGCGCCCTCAACTATCGCGAGCGACCGCGCAGCGCGCTCGAAACCGCCCGCGCGGCAGCGAAGCGATCGCTCGAGCTCGAGCCGAGAATGTCGGAGGGGCGGCTCGCGCTCGCCGATGTGCGCCGCATGCTCGAATGGGACTGGCGAGGCGCCGAGACCGCCTACGTCGAGGCTATCGCGCTCAACCCAAGCCAGGAGAATTCGCACCGCGGATACGCGACGATGCTTGCCGCCCTCGGACGGTACACGGAGGCGATCCGCGAAATCGATCGCGCCGTGGAGCTCGACCCGTTGTGTCTCGTCGTCGGCACGAGCGCTGCGTTCGTTCGGTATCTGGCCGGCGATTACGACGGAGCGCTGGCTCATTGTCGGCGCACGACAGACATCGATCCCCAGTACCTGCCTGCACGGCGTCTGGTTGGGGCGATCTACCTTCAAATCGGCAGAACCGAGGACGCCGTTGCCGTGCTCGATGCCGTTCATGCGGAGGCGAGCCACGACGCGATGTATGCGGCCTCCCTCTCAAATGCGAGGGCGTTGGCGGGTGATGCTGCGGGCGCCGCGGAGCTGGTCGCGGGTCTGCCTCGCCTGGGCGCCACCCGATACCTCTCCCGGTATCACCTGGCGCTCGCATACGTCGGCGTCGGGGACCACGATTCCGCGTTTGCCGCCCTCGAGCAAGCCGTAGTTGACTCTGATCCGGCGCTGATCTACCTGGCTGTCGAGCCCCGGTTCGAGCCGATCCGCTCGGATCCACGCTGCGCGCGGCTTCTGGATTTGCTCGGTCTCTCATAGCTATTCTTGATTCGTGCGAATTCTCGTCGTCGAAGACGAGCTGAAAGTCGCCAACGCCCTGCGCGAGGGACTCCAAGGCGAGCGCTACGACGTCGTCGTTGAGCGCACCGGCGAGAGCGCGTTCTTTCGCGTGACCACGGAGCCGTTCGACGCCATCCTGCTGGACCTCACGCTGCCCGGCCGCGATGGCCTGGAGATCCTCAAGGCGATGAGGGACCGCGGCATCAAGACGCCCGTGCTGGCCCTGACGGCACGAGACAGCCTCCAGGACCGGGTGCTCGGCCTCGACACCGGCGCAGACGACTACATGGTCAAGCCGTTTGCGTTTGCCGAAGTGGTGGCGAGGATTCGTGCGCTCGTGCGCCGCGGACGCGCCGCAGAGATCCCTCGCCTCTCGGTGGCCGACCTCGAGCTCGACCTGATTACGAGGAAGGTTTCACGCCGAGGGTCCGTCGTCGATCTCACGGCGCGCGAGTTCGAGCTGCTCGAGTACCTTCTTCGCCATCAGGGCCAGGTGGTGTCGCGTGAGAGCCTGGCGCGTGATGTCTGGAAGGAAACGGCGCGGACCACACCGCTCGACAATGTCATTGACGTCCACATCGCGCGCCTGCGGCGCAAGATCGACACGGAACAGCGCGAAAAGCTGATTCATACGGTGCGCGGCGTCGGGTTCATGCTGCACGAGGGCGAGCCATGAGGCGCTGGTGGCGCTCGCACAGCGTCCGGGTACGACTCACGCTGTGGTACGTCGCCGCAATGGTGGTGGTGCTCGCCGTGTATGCCGCGGTTGTTTTCGCGTTCGTCAGTCGCAGCATTTCCGCAACACTGAATACGCGCCTGCTCGGCGACTTCCAGTGGGCCTCCGCGATGGTGGAACAGACACCGGAAGGCGGAATCACCTGGTCCGAGGACATCACCGACGAGGAGTTCTGGCTTCGTGTATGGAGCGCAGATGGGGAGCTGCTCTATCAGAACGCCGAGGCGGCACGCAGCCCTCTGCCTGAGAGCCGGGACATCGCGCAGCGCGCCGACGAGAGCATCATCCGCGTCGACCATCCGGTCACGCCAGTTCGCGTGTTGACGCGCCGCGGCCAGATTGGCGGCAGCCCCGTCATCATCCAGGTCGGCCGGTCCGAGGCCGCCATGGGACAGGAGCTCGACCAGCTCGCGCTCATTCTCGCGTTCGGGCTGCCGCTGGCGGGGGCCATTGCCGGCCTGGGGGGCTACACACTCGCGCGGCGTGCGCTGCTGCCCGTTGAGAGGATGACGGAGCGCGCGCAACTCATCACAGCCGAGCGCCTGAGCGATCGTTTGCCCGTGGAAAATCCAGACGACGAAATGGGGCGTCTTGCGGTGGTGTTCAACGAGACGCTCGGGCGACTGGAAGCGTCGTTCGAGCAGATGCGACGCTTCACTGCCGATGTGTCTCATCAGCTCCGCACGCCACTCACTGCGTTGCGCAGCGTTGGCGAAGTGGGGCTTCGCGATCACCGCGACGACGCCACGTATAGAACGATCATCGGGAGCATGCTCGAAGAAGCCGATCGGCTTGCGAGTCTGGTTGATCGCCTCCTCACGCTGTCGCGCGCCGAGACGCGGCAGGCCAAACTGTCGACCGATGAGTTCGACGTCCGCGAGCTCGCAGACGAGGTGGCAGACCATCTCGAAGTGCTGGCCGAGGAACAGGGGCAGTCCATCGAGGTCGAACAGGTCGGAACGCCGCACGCCTACGCGGACAGGTTCGTGGTGCGCCAGGCGCTGATCAACCTGGTGGACAACGCGATCAAGTTCAGTCCGTCCGGCGGACGAATCCGGATACGCGTAGAGGAAGCGTCTGGCGAAGCCATCGTGGACGTCATCGACAGTGGAGCGGGCATCGAGCCTTCCGCCCGCGAGCGCATCTTCGATCGCTTCTATCGCGGCACGGATTCGGGGACGCAGGGGGCCGGGTTGGGTCTGTCGATTGCGAAGGGCGCGGTGGAGGCGACCGGAGGACGTCTTACGCTCGCCATGTCTGGTGCTGACGGCAGCACGTTTCGCATTGCGCTTCCGCGCGCCGCCCGCCCGCGCCGTGCGCGCGCGGTCTAATCAACGCCCAACGCCCAACGCCCAACGCCCAACGCCCCACGTCCCAACGTACGTAGTGTCCGGCTTCAGCCGGACCACGATCACGGGCCACAGAGACGCAGAGACACAGAGATCTTTTTGTACGTTTTGTTGTGACTTGTGACTTGTGCCTTGTCATGGTCCAGATTCGACGGGCAATCCTGCTCCTTCCCACGCGGTAATCCCACCCGCCAACTCGCTGACGTTCGTTCGGCCGTCACGCTGGAGCAGGCTTGCTGCGATGGACGATCGGTATCCGCCGGCGCAGTGCACGAGCACGGGGCGATCGGGAGGAATCTCCGACAACCGCTCCCCCAGGCGACTGAGCGGGATGTGGACGCTTCCCGCGATCCGCTTCTGCGCGCGTTCTGACTGCGCGCGCACGTCGACGACCAAGGGCGGCGTCGTCGATGCAAGCCGCTCGGCCGCCACACCCGCGCCAATACGCTCCGTCGTCACGACGCGCGCGGCCGACGCATCAGCGCTTCTCAGCCCGCCCTTGAGAAAACCGATGACATGATCGAATCCAATGCGTCCGAGGCGCATTGCAGATTCGGCTTCCGCGTCGGGATCCGCGACGATCACAATCGGCCGATCGCGTGTGAGCACTGTTCCGGCCCAGGTCGCATACTGCCCGATCAGGCCGATGTTGATGCTCCCTTCGAGATGCGCTGCAGCGAACTCGGCCGGGTCGCGGGTGTCGAGCACCTGGACGCCCTTTTGCTGCTCGGCGAGCAGCTCGTCGATCGTCAGCGGCCGCAGCTCGCGCGCGAGCGCCTGGTCGAGCGTCGGACGCTCGCGGCTGTTGAGCACGGCGTCGTAGGTGAAGTACGGCGGTGCGTCGGGCTGGTCTGCGGTGACGAGTTCGAGAAACGCCTCCCGCGTCATCGGCTGCAGCGCGTAGTTCGATCGCCGCTGCTCGCCGATCGTCGACACCGTTTCCTTGCTGATCGCTTTGCCGCAAAGAGAGCCTGCGCCGTGCGCCGGGTAGACAAGTGCGGAATCCGGCAGTCGCAACAGCTTGTCACGCAGCGACGAGTACAGGAGTTTGCCCAGATCCGCTGCCGACCAGCCTAGCGCGGCGCGCAGGTCGGGCCGGCCAACGTCGCCGACGAAGAGAGTGTCGCCGGTGAGCACGGCCCGAGGGACGCTGTCGCTTTCCGCGAGGTCATAAACGAGGATGGAGATCGACTCTGGCGTGTGTCCCGGTGTTTCGAGCGCCTCGAGCCGCACCTTCCCGAACTGGACGGCATCACCATCCCCCATGGGTTGGAACTGGTACTCGGCCTTCGCGGCGGCGCCCAGATATATAGTCGCCCCCGTCCGGTCGCGAAGCTCCAGGTGACCCGCGAGAAAGTCGGCGTGAAAATGGGTGAGAAATACGTGGGCGATTTGCAGCCCGTGCTCGCCCGCAAATGCTAGATACTCATCGATATCCCGCTGCGGGTCGACAACCGCCGCCGTGCGCGATTCCTCGTCGCCGACGAGGTACGAAGCGTGTGCCAGGCAGTTGAGGTAAAACTGCTTCAGGATCACTGGGGGCCTGGGGATAGGTTACCAATTCCCAACTCCCAATCCCCAACCCCCAATCCTCGATCCCCGATCCCCGATCCCGATCCCCGATCCCCATCTACCAACCACCAACCATGTAGGTGTAGACTCAACGCGCCCAGCGGGGTGTGCGCATGTCGCTTTCACGACGGAACTTCATCAAGAGTGTAATCGCGGGTGGAGCCGTCACTTCATCCGTCGGGTACCTCTTTCGCAGCAGCGGCGTTCTAGGCCAGACGTCAACAGCGCCCGGATCCGTCGAACGTCTCATCACGCTCAATGTGAACGGGCAGATGCGGCGCGTCGACGTCCTCAAGCAGGAGACGCTGGCGATGACGCTGCGGTACAAGCTTGGCCTCACCGGAACCAAGCTTGGATGCGATCGCGCCGAATGCGGCGCGTGCTCGGTGCTCATCGACGACGTCCCGCACTATTCGTGTTCGGTGCTGACGCATACCGTTCGCGGACGCAACGTCGTCACGATCGAAGGTCTCGCCAGCCCCACGGGCCAACTGCATCCCGTTCAACAGGCCGTCGTCGACGAGCAGGGCTTCCAGTGCGCGTTCTGTCTGCCCGGCTTCGTCATGTCAGCCGTCGGGTTCCTCAAGACCAATCCCACACCGACGCGCGAGGAGCTGGCGCACGGGATTTCCGGGAACCTCTGTCGCTGTCAGGACTACGACAAGATTCTGACGTCGCTCATGCGCGGCGCCGAGTACATGCGGAGGGCGACAACGTAATGCCCGGAAAGCTTGTCGGCCGCAACTATATCCCTCCCGATCACGTCGCGAAGGTGACGGGACGCGCGAAGTACGCCGAGGACTATCGTGCTGACGGCATGCTGTTCACCAAGCTGCTGCTCAGCCCGATGCCGCATGCCCGCGTTCGCAGTATCGATACGAGCGCCGCGACGGCGATGCCCGGTGTCAGAGCCATTCTGACCGCAGACGATCTGCCCGATCTTGAAGGCGCGGAACGCGCTCTCACGAACGAGCCGGTGTATGCCGGCGAACCGATCCTGGCAGTCGCTGCGGTCGATGAGTTGACCGCGGCTGAAGCGGTCGAGCGAATTCAGGTCGATCTCGAGCCGCTGCCGTTCGTGACGGACGCGGTCGAAAGTCTGCGGCCGAACGGTCCGAACGCACGGTTGGAAGGGAATGCCTGGGGAGCGCCAGCGCCTGGCGGCCAGGGGCCGGCCGCGCCCGCCCCGCGAGAGACCGTGAAGTGGACGGCCGAAGATTTTGTTGCGGCGGGGGAAGGGCGTCTGCCAACCGGCAAGGCGCTCGAGGAATGGTCGTACGGCGATCTCGACGCAGGTTTTGCCGCGGCGGCGCTCGTGCTCGACGAAACGTTTGTCGTGCAGTCCACGGGCCATCACCCGATGGAGACGCGCAGCGCGATGGCGTACTGGCAGAACGGCAAGCTGTTCATTCACGCCTCCACGCAGAGCCTGGCGCAAACGCGCAACAACATCGCGCGCTGGGTGGGAATCAAGCCGTCGGAGGTGATGCTGATCTCCGAGTACACCGGCGGTGGATTCGGCAGCAAGGGTGGCGGCGCCGTCTCGATGTCGATTCCTGCGCTGCTGTCGCGCAAGACGAACACGCCGGTGATGATGCGGATCACCCGCGAGGAAGAAAGCTATATCGGTCGCTCGCGCACCAACTTGACGGGCCGTGCCCGGGTCGGCTTTGCCAAGGACGGTCGCATCACGGCGGTCGATCTGTTCATCGTTGCGGATACCGGAGCGTACGGGCCGCTCGGCGATCATCGTTCGGCAGGCCTTGCGGCGTCGCTCATCTATCAGCCTCCTGCGATGCGCTGGCGCGCGGTGAACGTCATCACCAACACGCCGCCGCGGTCCCAGCAGCGGTCGCCTGGCCCCATGCAGGCCAACGGCATCATGGAACCGGTGATCACGAAGGCGGCTAAGCAGCTCGGGATCGATCAGGTGCAGATTCGCCGCATGAACTCACCGGAAGGGAAGGCGGACTTCGGTCCGGCGACTCCGAACGGGCGGCGCAACCATGTCACGAGTGCGTTCGTGAAGCAGGCGCTCGATCGCGGTGCAGCGCTCTTCAACTGGGACGAGCGCAAGACGCGAACCGGAAAGCGACAGGGGTCGAAAATCCGCGGCATCGGCGTTGCGGTTGGACCGCACGGCGCGGGCTCGGTCGGCTTCGACAGCATTCTGACGATCCGGCCCGACGGGCGGCTCTACGTTCAGTCGGCCGTCGGTAATCTTGGCACTCACTCGGTGATCGACCTCGCGCGGGTTGCCGCCGAGGTGCTGGACGTGCCGTGGGAGAAAGTGGAAGTCGTCTGGGGCGATACCGGAAAACACCTGCCGTGGACGTGCCCGTCGGTCGGGAGCCAGACGACACATGCCATGACACGCGCCAACTACGCAGGCGCCATGGACGCACGGCGCAAGCTGCAGGAGATTGCCGCGCGCGATCTTGGCGGTGCGCCGGGCGAATACGAGATTGGTGGCGAGCGCGTCTATCATCGCGGCAGTCCAGGCCGAGGGCTGAGCTATGCTCAGGCTGCGAGGCGTGCCATCGAGCTCGGTGGCAAGTACGACGGCCACGAGCTGCCTGAAGACATCAACGTGATGACGCGTGAGTCCGCGTCTGCGCTCACCGGTTTGGGACTGATGGGCGTGGCCAAGGACAATCATCCGCGTGACGGTGTCACCTACTCGTTCGTCATCGGCTTTGCGGAGGTGGAAGTCGACGTCGAGACTGGGCAGGCGACGCTTGTTGACTTTCTCTCTGTCGGCGATGTCGGCACCGTCATCAATCCGCGGAGTCTGCTGGCGCAGATCAAAGGCGGCGCTTGTCTCGGCATCGCGCACGCGTTGTTCCAGAAATCGATCGTCGATCCCCGGTACGGCGTGTCGCTTGGCGACCGCTTCCATTACAGCAAGCCGCTGTCGATTCTGGATATTCCGGCGACCATGCGCGCCGAAGCGCTGGACATCGCCGATCCCGAGACGCCCGTTGGCGCGCGCGGTGTAGGCGAGCCGCCAGTCGGCGCGGGCTATGGCGCGGTACTGAATGCGATTGCCGACGCAGTAGGCGAAGACGTGTTCCGGCGCGCGCCCGTGACGGCTGACATTATTCTGATGTCGCTGGAGAACGGCAGACGGATGCACGAACCGCTACGTACGCACGTATAACTAAGACAGCCCCGAACGATCCGACGACTGAACGCCCCGAACGCCCGAACGCCCGAACGATTCGAACGACCCGTACGATTGGACGAGGAGAAGAGAGCTTAAATGGCCGTAATCCGCGACCCGATGCCTGCGTTCGAGCTGTTCCAGCCGACCTCCGTCGCGGATGCGCAAATGGTGCTGCGTCGCTACGGGGCCAACGCGTGGGTGCTCGCTGGCGGTCTCGACAGCCTCGACTGGCTGAAAGACCGGATCAAGCGGCCCGAGGCGGTTGTCGATTTGTGCGGCATCCCCGAGTTGAAGGGCATCCGGGACACCGGCGAGGGGCTCGAAATAGGCGCGACCACCACCCTGACCGAGGTGGTTCGCCATCCGGTGGTGCGCGAGCGGTATTCGATCCTCCTCGAAGCGGCCGAAGCGGCAGCGTCGCCGCAGATTCGCAATCAGGGCACCATCGGCGGCAACGTCTCGCAGGACACGCGTTGCTGGTACTACCGCGCCGGATGGCCCTGCTACCGCGCTGGCGGCAACATCTGCTACGCCGATGCGCCCGAATCGATCAACCGTGAGCACGCGATCCTCGACGCTGACCGCTGCGTGGCGGTCAACCCGTCTGACACAGCGCCTGCGCTGATTGCGCTCGACGCACAGATGGTGATCCGCACGGCCGACGGCGAGGAGCGCATCGTGCCGGCCGAAGACTACTTTGTCGGCCCTGGCATCGACATCACACGCATGACGATTCTGCAGCCTGGTGATCTGCTGACGTCCATCCGGCTCCCCGCGACGTGGGGCGGTGCGCGTTTCTACTTCGAGAAGGTGCGCGATCGGCAGGTGTGGGACTTTGCGCTCGTCAGCGTCGCGTCGGCAATGGTGCTGAGCGAGGGCGGCAGCGGTTCCACCATCGATCGCATACGCATCGTCGTCAACGGCGTGGCGGCGCGGCCGCTGCGCCTCCAGTCGGTCGAAGAGCTCGTGCGCGGACGACCGGCAAACGAGGCAACCGCGATGGTAGCCGCGAACCGTGCCATCGAAGGCGCCCGGCCCTTGCGCTTCAACGGCTACAAAGTTCCGCTGATGCGCAATCTCGTCAAGCGCGCGATCCGGGGCGAGGCCACCGCATGAATTTCCTGACCTGGGGTCGCAACCCCTGGGACCAGCCGATCCTGACGCACATTTCCTGGGATCTCTTGTGGGCGTCCCTCTTCGCGGGCGTCGCGTTCCTCGTCGCGCACGCGAGCTACATGGTGTTCTCCGCCCACCGGAAACGTCACGCGGACGAGACCGACGCGATGGAAGCGGCGCACGCGGACCTGCCCGGTCGCATCGTGCGGCATTCGCTGGCGGCGCGCATGTTTCACTGGGTCATGGCGGCCGCGATGTTCACGCTGCTGGTGACGGCGTTTCTGCCGATCGCGGGCGTCCGCTTTCCGTGGGTGACCTGGCACTGGAGTGCTGGCCTGGTCCTGACCGCGTCGATTCTGTTTCACATCATCCATGCGACGGTGTGGCTCGACTTCTGGTCGATCTGGGTTGGCCCGCGCGATCTGCCCGAGCTGAAAGCGGAGGTCCTTCGCGAGCTCGGACACGACGTGCCGGGACCGCGACCGGGCAAATACCCGCTCGGCAATCGGCTCTACCACCTGGCGATCGTCGTTGCGGCCCTGACCGTGGTGACGAGCGGGCTCTTCATGATGGTGCGCGTGCAGACGCCCTTCCTGACACGAAACCCGTACGTCCTTGGGGACAGCACCTGGGGCCTCGTGTACGTCTCGCACGGCATTGCCGGGGTCGCGCTCGTCGGACTCGTCATCGCGCACGTGTACTTCGCTGTCCGGCCCGAGAAGTGGTGGATTACGAAGTCGATGATCCTCGGCTGGATCACTCGACGGCAATACCTCGAACACCACGATCCCGACAGATGGGCCATCGGTCGTTCGGAAGGGTCCGCTGTTCAATAGCTCCAGGCCACGGAGACACGGAGATTGCTCTTGTCTCTGATCTGATCGCGTCTTGAACGTTCCCAACAATCCGAACGCCTGATGAACGATCCCACCGATCCGAATGATTTGCGAAGCGAGTTCGTGCGTCGCTGCGACACCATCGAAGAAGCGTACGAGTTCATGCTGGCGTATGCGGCACAAGGGCTGACGGGCGATGCCGCCAGCGCCTCCGGCGGACACCTTCGCGAGTTTCTGACGCGCGCGGCCGCGGCGTTGAACGGGATGGGCGAGCTGCTTGTGGCCGTGATCGAGCGGCAGCGGCTCGAGCCCGAAGCACGTTATCGGGAGTACGCGGCCGTGCTCGATCGCGACGCGCGCGCCAGCCTCGCTGCTATCGAGCTCGTGCTCGCACAGCCCTCCATCAGCTCGCAGCTCGTGGACAACCTCAATGCATCGATCCACCTGCGCGCGCTCCTTACCGATCTGTTCTTGATCGACGAAATTCTGAAAACCAAGAACGCGTAGGCCTGAGGCCTGGATTGGATTAGCGCATTTGATCGGCGAGCAGCGCCACGGTGAGCGCGTAGTAGTGCGCGCAGTTGTACCTGAGGATGGCGTCGTAATTTTCGTACACGAGAAACGTGCGCCGGTCGGTGGTGACGAGTCCTGCCTTGACGTCGGCTGTCGGCAGCGAGCCGCCGTCTACTCGCCGTACGCCGAGCCGCTGCCAATCCGTCAGCGGGATGCGCTCGGTCATGTTGCGCATCGCGAAGCAGCCCTCGGTGCGGCGGGTGGTTTCTTTTTCGATGCGCTCCCGAACGGCCGGCGTGATACGTACCTCTCGCCCCCACGTGTACTCGTCGTCCCAGCCCCACTTTCCGAGATAGTTCGCGATTGAAGCGAGCGCATCAGGTGTTGATTGCCAGATGTCCGTGCGGCCGTCGCCGTCGAAGTCCTCCGCGTATTTCAGATAACTCGACGGCATGAACTGCGGGTGGCCCATCGCCCCAGCCCACGAGCCGGTCATGCTGTCGGCATCGATGTGTCCGCGAGACACCATCGTGAGTGCGTCGAACAGCTCGCCGCGAAAGAAATCCGAGCGACGCGGTTCCCACGCCAGCGTGGCCAGCGCCTGGAAGACGGGCGTACTGCCCTTCACGCGGCCATAGCGCGTTTCGATCCCCCAGATGGCGAGGACGAATCGTCGCTGAACCTCGTATTTCCTTTCGACGCTCGAGAGCAGTCCGCTGTTGAGACGGGCCATCTCGCGTCCCTGCTGCACGAACCGCGCATTGATGCGTGCACGATAGTACCCGGTCGAATCCGACGACGAGCTCGGCCTGAGCGCGGTCGTTCTGGATGACGCGCGGCAGTGGTTTGAGGCCGGTGAGTGTCTGATCGACCAGCGTGTCGCTGTATCCGCGCTCGTGCGCTTCCCGGATCAGGTTCTCGAGCCACTGATCGAACGGAGGCGGGGCGTCGACGGCAGGCACTGGCGGACTCTGCCGTGCCGCTCGGACATCCGGCTGCACCGCCAGGAGTGCCACCGCGGCCGCAAGTACAAGTTACGCGCACAATTTGATTATGCAGGACGCTGCAAGCTGGTGCGGCTTGCATTTTGCGTGGGGGTCCGGTTTAATGCCGATGGGTTAAACCGCGTGCAACAATGCGCACGCTGAGGCGTGTGCTCTACAATTTGCGGATGGCGGCCGGACGCGGCGTGCGCCGCATTTCGGTGCCACATTTCGGTACGTAGCGCGCGGGCTTCAGTCTGCGCGTGGCGAATGGTACGTAGCGCGCAGGCTTCAGCCTGCGCGTCCAGGAGTAAACGTCATGCCCTACACCTTGAACGTGAACGGAAGATCGACGGTTGTCGATGTGCCGGCCGACATGCCGCTGCTGTGGGTATTCCGGGACGTGCTGAACCTGAAGGGCACCAAGTACGGGTGCGGCATCGGCCAGTGCGGCGCGTGCACGGTGCACGTGCGCGGCCGAGCGGTGCGGGCATGCCAGACGCCGGTGTCGTCTGCGGCGAATACGCCGATTACGACGATCGAAGGCCTCTCGGCCGAGGGCACGCATCCGCTGCAGGTGGTGTGGCAGGAGATCGACGTGCCGCAGTGCGGCTACTGCCAGGCTGGGCAGATCATGTCCGCCGCGGCGCTGCTGGCCACGACGCCGAAGCCCTCCAACGAAGAAATCGATCGCGCGATGAACGGCAACGTGTGCCGATGCGGCACCTACCTGCGCATTCGCGAAGGGATTCACAAAGCCGCGGCGATGCTCTCGAGCCGCGCGCCGCAGACCGCGCGCGCGTCGGCCGCCCCGGTCACGCCGGTAGCCGGAGGCCCTCAGGCCTCCGAGAACGTCTCCGGACGATAAGGAGCGCACCATGAAAACACTTACACTCGATCGCCGCTCCTTCCTTCGTGTTACCGCGCTCGCCGGCGGTGGAATGGTCGTCGCCGCCTACCTCGATCCCGTTGCACGCGTTTTTGGTCAGGGTCAGCAGGCGCCGCCCATTACCTTCGTGCCCAACGCGTTCGTCAAGGTCACACCGGACAACATCGTCACGATCATGGCGAAGAACCCGGAAATCGGCCAGGGCGTCAAGACGTCGCTGCCCATGCTGATTGCCGAGGAGCTCGAAGTCGATTGGGACAAGGTGCAAATCGAGCAGGCCGACCTCGATCAGACCAGGTACGGACCGCAGAATGCGGGCGGCAGCACGGCAACCCCGAACAACTACGATCCGCTGCGGCGCGTGGGCGCGTCCGTGCGTCTGATGTTCGTGTCGGCGGCGGCCCAGACGTGGGGCGTACCGGCAGGCGAGTGCTCCGCCGCGTCCGGCGCGGTTCACCATCGCGCGAGCGGTCGATCGCTGACCTACGGGCAGCTCGCCGCGACAGCAGCCACCCTCACGCCACCGGACATGGCGTCTGTGCCGCTGAAGCCTGCGGCCAGCTTCGTCACGGTCGGCAAGGCGAAGACAGGCGTCGACAACCGCGCCATCGTGACTGGCCGGCCAACGTTCGGGATCGACTTCACGCTGCCCGGAATGTTGTTCGCCGTGTACGAAAAATGCGCGGTGTACGGTGGGACTGTGGCCAGCGCGAATCTCGACGAAATCAAGACGCTGCCTGGCGTGAAGCACGCCTTCGTCGTCACCGGCACGACCGACACACGCGGGCTCATGCCAGGTGTCGCGATTGTCGCCGACAGTTGGTGGCAGGCGCAGAGCGCGCGGCGCCGGCTGCGGGTCACGTGGAATGAAGGCCCGACCGCGCAGCAGAGCAGCGAAGGCTTTGCGCGTCAGGCGTCCGAGATCGCGAACCAGAAGCCAGGCTTCCCGTTGCGGGTGGACGGCAACGTCGATCAGGCGCTCCAGGGAGCAGCCAAGGTGGTCGAGGCTGCGTACGCGTATCCGTTCATTTCACACGCACCGCTCGAGCCGCAGAACTGCACGGCGCACTATCGCGACGGCAAGATGGAAATCTGGGCGCCCACGCAGACGCCGCAGCAGGGACGCCAGCTCGTGTCGACCGCGCTCAACATTCCAGCGGAGAACATCACCATTCATCTGCAGCGGGCGGGCGGCGGCTTCGGTCGGCGGCTGACCAACGACTACATGGGTGAGGCGGCCGCCATCGCGAAAGAGATCGGCGTGCCGGTGAAAGTGCTGTGGACGCGCGAAGACGACATGCAGCACGACCACTATCGTCCCGGCGGGTTCCACTTCCTGAAAGCCGGCGTCGATGCCTCGGGCAAGCTGATCGCGTGGCGCAATCACTTCGTCAGCTACGGCGACAACGCTCGCGGCGTCCAGGGGTTCTCGAATTCGGCGAATATCAACGGCGTCGAGTTCCCGGCGCGCTTCGTACCGAACTTCGACTTCCAGGCGACGCTGATGCCGCTTGGCGTACCGACCGGTGCGCTGCGTGCACCGCGCAGCAACGCATTCTCCTGGGTGTTCCAGTCGTTCCTCGACGAGCTTGCGCTCGCGGCGGGGAAGGATCCGCTGCAGTTCCGGCTCGACCTGCTCTCTGGCACGGCGATGCCCGAGCCGCAGGAGGGCGCCGACGGCTTCACCGCGTCGCGCATGCGCGGGGTGCTCGAGCTGGTGCGCGAGAAGTCCGGCTGGGGAACGCGCCGGCTGCCGCAGGGTACTGCGATGGGCGTGGCGTTCCAGTTCAGCCATCGCGGCTACTTCGCGCACGTCGCCGAGGTGAGCGTCGATTCCGGCAACCGCGTCAAGGTCAATAAGGTGTGGGTGGCAGGCGACATCGGGAGCCAGATCGTCAATCCGAGCGCCGCTATCAACCAGGCACAGGGGGCTGTCATCGAAGGCATGAGCCACCTGATGAACTGGGAGATCACCTACAAAGGCGGCAGGGCGGTGCAGGGGAACTTCGACGTCTACCAGCCAACGCGGATAATCCAGGCGCCACCGCAGATCGAGGTGCACTTCCTGCGGACCGACAATCCGCCGACCGGCCTCGGTGAGCCGGCGCTGCCGCCCACGGTTGGCGCGCTGAGCAATGCGATCGCGACTGTGACGGGCCGGCGGATTCGTTCGCTGCCGCTCGCGAAGAGCGGCTTCCGCTGGGCGTGAACCAGCCCAGCGAACCAGGAACCCGCGAACCTATGCGGGTGCTCGGGTGCACAGGTGCACGGGTGCTCAGGTTCCGGTTCGCGGGTTTGTTGGTTCAGCGGTTCGCAGGTCGTTCATGGTTCATACGTGAACCTGCGAACCAACCGTTGAACCCAAGAACCCAAGCACCGTGAACCGGAACCCGAGCACCTGTGCACCCTTGAACCCGAGCACCTGCAGTCCGTGTCCACCCCGTCTTTCCACGACCTGAGTGTTCTAGTCCTCGAAAGCCGCCGCCGCAATGAGATGGCGGCGCTCGTCTCCACCTATGGCGGCCGGCCCGTTGCCGCGCCGGCCCTTCGAGAGATCCCGCTTGAATCCAACCCCGAGGCGGTGGCGCTTGCCGATGCCCTCAAGCGCGGGGCCTTTGACATCGTCATCCTGCTCACTGGCGTCGGCACTCGCGTGCTGCTCGATGTCGTCGAGGCGACGAGCTCGCGTGACGAATTCGTTGCGGCGTTAGCCCGAACGAAGGTCGTCCCTCGCGGCCCCAAGCCACTCGCCGTCCTTCGCGAGCTGAAGATCACCCCGTGGATCACGGTCCCCGAGCCGAACACCTGGCGCGAGCTGTTGACCGCTCTCGACGAGAAGGCGGGATCGCTGCGCGGTCAACGTATCGCAGTACAGGAATACGGCAAGCCGAACGACGAACTCCTGCGCGCTCTCGAAGCCCGCGGTGCGAGCGTGACGAGCGTGCCGGTTTACCGCTGGGCGCTGCCCGACGACATCGAGCCGCTTCGCAGCGCAGTGAACGCGATCGTTCGCGGTGAGCTGGACGTTGCCCTCTTCACGACGAGCGTGCAAATCGTCCACTTGATGCAGGTGGCCGACTCGATGGGGCAGTCGAATGCGATACGCGATGCGCTCCGGCGGATGGTCGTTGCCTCCATTGGACCGACCTGCACCGAAGAGCTGCGCAATCAGGGAATCGCCGCGGATCTCGAAGCCTCACATCCGAAGATGGGGTTCCTCGTGCGCGAAGCCGCCGGGCGCAGTCCCGACCTGCTGCGATTGAAGAGAGGTACCTGAACGTACGTAGTGTCCGGCTTTAGCCGGACCATTTTGCAACCGTCGCCTCGACAGCTTTCTGAAACGAAGCAGGATCGAGTGCCGGATAGCGCGCGAGCTGAGGCTCGATTGCATGAAAGAACTCGAGCAGGCGGCTGGCGTCGACGAGCCCTCGACGAATCATCTGCTCGACGTCCTCCAGATCGGTTGCGTGGCCACGTTCGATCTTCGCGAGCACCTGCGCATAGAAATCGTAGTGACAGAACGTCAGGTTGCCTTCCGTACGGATGGCGCGGCTCCGGTTGTCCCATCCGGGCAGCTCGGGAATGAAATCTGAAGGTGATGCCAGCTCCACGTTGATCGACAGCTCCTCCTTGAGACGTGGTATCGCCCGGAACACTTCATCCTGTTCAGGAACCATCTTCAGGTCGACGTCGATCGTCGACGTGCGCCAGCCTTCGAGCACAGCGGTCGCGCCGCCGGTCAGATAAACCCGACCGGGACCGCGTGCGGCAAGGGCGAGCTGCCGCATGAACGCATCGAGCCGCGCCGCGTCTACCGGCGCGCGCATTCCGCAGCCCGCTCGAAGCTCACAAGACGCCGAATGAGGGCGTTGTAGCGGCTGTGTGCCGTATCGCTGTCGGATAGGGAGAGCAGCTCGTACAGACGATGTTCGGGGTGCGCGATCCGGCGCTCCGGAACGTCGATACCGATGCGACGCAGCCGCGGCGCGCCGACCAGCACCAGGAGTGCTTCGACGGATTCCCGCCCGTGTCGCACATCGTGGAGTCCCATGCGGACCAGATCGGCTCCGGGCAACGACTCGTCGAACGCGCTCGTCACACCGGCAGTATAGCCGTTGGACCGCTGTGCGACCGCTTACGAGAATATGGCACGTCACCGCGAAGAACGATGCGACGGTGGTGGATGGGCCGCGGGTCAGTTCGTCGGCACGAGGCGCTTCAACTCGCTGAACCAATTGAGCACGAGATGGAGTCGTGGCGGCTCTCGACGGGCAAGCGTTACGAATAAGTCGCCTCGTGGAGACACATCCCACGCCTCTCCGGAAACATCGAGTCCGTCGAACAACGGTACCGGAGCGGGATTGCAGAAGTCACGATTCGCGACGTCAACGACCATAGCTGTTGTCCCCTTCCGGTAGAACAGTTCCTTCCCGTCCTGCGACCAGCGGGGTTCATCACCACCTGAGGTCGAGACCTTGCACGTCGGACCTGGTCCTGGATAGGGCACGACATAGATCTCAGACCGTCCAAGTTCGTCAGAGGAGAAGGCCAGCCAGCGGCCATCTGGCGAGAACTGAGGCGACTGCTCGTTGAATGGCCCATGACGGAACGACCGCGCCTGCTTCTCGTCCATCGAGTACAGCCAGACGTCCATAGCCGTCTCGGGCCGACGCTCTTCGAAGGCAAGCACCTTCCCATCCGGAGACCATGACGAGGGCCACTTCGGATACTGATTCGCGTACAGCACTTCGGGAGGGCTGCTCTTATCGACTGGACCGCTGTACAGGTCGATCTGACCCCGACGTACCGAGGAAAATACAAGTGTTCGGCCGTCCGGTGACCACCTCGCGTCAAAGTCGTTGTGGGGATCAGAGGTAAATCGGTCGAAGTCACCTCGCGCGAGATCGTAGCCGTCCGTCCGCTCCAGGCCGTAAACGTGGGCGATGTTTGGATGATTCAGGGAGGCGAGGACTTGCGCCTCTCGTTGGAACCGGGCGAGTCGTTCGGGGTCCGACGCAAACGCGTCGGGAAGGACCTTCAGGGCATCGTCTCGTTTGAGCGCCAGGTGACGCGCTCGCCAGACCTTGCCCATCCCGCCTTCGCCAATCAGCGCGATGATTTCATAGGCCGAGGCGAACGCCCGGACTAAGCGACACGGTTCTGCCTGAGACCGGCTGTGATTATACGGAGAATGCGCGCGGCAACACGAAGACTTCGGAGAGTGTAGCCCGCTACCGACTACCGACTACCAGCTACCGACTAGCGCCGCGGGCCCTTCGCGATGTAACGAGCCAGCACGAGATCATCGAGGCGGATGTTGTGCGTCCAGATGAACTCCGCGTCGCCAAAATACTTCGTGTAGTTCACGTAGCCGGGGACGGTCGTCACCTCGACTGGCCGCCAGATAATCGCCCTGGGCCATGCTGAATCATTGAAGCCCGGCGCCGTCCAGCCGTCGGGAATGGGAAAGTGAAGCGCCCGGCATTTCAATGGGTCGCTCTGTGCGCACGCCGGCCGCACGGCCTGAGAGCAGAAGCTCGAATCGCGTCCCCCTGCCGTGCGCACACAGAACGGATCGTCGAGTGGCGCAATGTAGAAGGTCTCGGCTCGCCAGTCGGCATGCGTGCCGTTGCCGTCGCTGAAATACGCGATGAACCCTCCGTCGCCGATGTTGAAGGGTTGATATTCCATGCCGAGACCATGCTTCGTTTCCCAGTCGATGCCCTTGATGGCATACGTCATCGGGTACCTGGCGCGGAACCGAACCACGGTAGAGTTGAACGGCGTCATGCCGAGGCTGTCGCGCGCCACGATCTGCCCGTTCACGTACAACTCGTAGTAGTTGTCGGCAAAGATGAAACCGGTAATCTCGACTCCGTCCTTGTCGATGACAACCGTCTTGAGTTGCTTTTGCCAATCAGGGTTATCACCGGTCCCCAGGCAATCGTTGAACAGGTCGACCGCCAGCGGAGCATCGTCCTGCACCGGGCCTGGCACGACCCATTTCTTCCCGTCGGTAGACGTGCTCATGCCGATGCTCACGGGGAAGACGTCGGGCTCGATTTTCATCGACGTCGGTTCGTGCGTGCACTTCGGTGCCAGCGAAATCGGCATCACGTTGTGACGCGGGTCCCATCGAGAGCGAGGCACCGGGCGGCGCCGCGTTCGGATCAGGCTTTGGAGCGGTGGCCTGCTGCGCGCCGAGTACCGCGAGCGTTGCAGCCGACGCGACGCCGATTGATGCAAGCGCCCGCAGTGTCAATGTGCTGATGGTCACAGATGCCTCCTTCGAACTTCTAGGTGCTCACTTCTCCGTTCGTGTTCAATGTTCGGTTCTGGGTTCCGGGTTGGCGGTTCATCGTTCGGCGTTTCGGTTTCACGGCGAACCTGAACACGAACCGAGAAGCGAGAACGAAGAAGTGTGAACGCCGCCGTCACCAAGCGGCCAGCCATCAGGCCGTCGCTTCTGCACTGACAACACGCTTCTCCGGATCGATGAGGAAGATCCAGATCAAGGCTCCCAGCGCCAGTACCGCGGCACTCACGGCGAAAGGCGCCACCCAGTAGCCGCGTCCGAACAGGGTGCCGTAGACAATCGGCGTGAGCGACGCGGCGAGCGCGCCCGTCATGTTCATCACACCCGTGACCGTGCCGCTGAAACGGCCGCCCACATCCATCGGGACCGCCCATGCCGGCCCGATGACCCACTCCAGAAAGAAGAACGACGTGGCGAGATACAGGATCGACGTCGTCGCATCGCCGACCATTGCCGCAGGCAACAGAAAAGCGCCCGCCAGCAGGAACCCGGGCGCTGCCACGCCGCGGCGGGCGAGCTTCGCCTTGCCCGTACGCTTGAGAATCATGTCGGAAATCCAGCCGCCAACGACGTCGCCCGCCATGCCGGCCAGAAGCGGAATGGAGCCCCAGAACCCGAGCGCCACGATCGACAGGCCGCGGTACTCACGCAAGTAGGTCGGGTACCACGTCAGATAGAAGTTCGTGCCGAAGAAAAAGCAGCCGTAGCCGAGCGCGATCCACCACATGTTCGGCGCCGTGAGGATCTCCCGCCACGGCGTGGCGGGACGCAAGGTGGAGACGGCCTTGATGGTCCCGTCTCCGTTGACGCCGCGGATCTGCGTCAGTTCGGCGCGGTTCACGTGCGGATGATCCTCCGGGCGTTCGCGGTAGAACCACCAGAACGCTGCCACCCATACGAAGCCGATTGCGCCAAACACGTAGAACATCACCCGCCAGCCATAGGCGAGCACCAGACCGCCTGCGGTCAGCGGCGTGATGGCTACGGCAAAGCGGCTGAAGAAATGGGTGATGCCCTGGATGCGACCGCGCTCCGACGGTGCAAACCAGAGCTGCATGGCGCGGCTGGCCACCGGGAATGCGCCCGCCTCGCCGACGCCGAGCAGGAGCCTGGCCGTCACAAGCGAACCGAAGCCGGTGGCAACTCCCGTCAACATCGCCGACGTCGACGTCCACGCAATCAGGATGTTCAGTACCTTCTTGGGCCCGAAGCGGTCGCCGAGCCATCCGACAGGAACCTGACCTGCTGCGTACGCCCAGGTGAAAGCGGCGAGGATGAGACCCATCTGGGGCAACGTCAGGCCGAACGTCTCGCGAATCTCAGGCTGTGCGACGGAGATGATGCCCCGATCCAGGTAGCAGATCAGGTACATCAGGCTGAACAGCACCAGCATCCACCACCGCGTGCGCGTGGCCGCGACGCTCTCGTCGATCGCGCCCTGCTGCAACAGCGTGTCGGAAACGACCGCTGTACGGTGCACTTCAGCCACGTGTCCCCCTGTGGGATCTATCCAGAAACGCGGACGGTCGAGTCAGGCCGTGGCGCCGGCCAGTGCCGGAGAGTCCTTCACCATCAGCGCCACTGGCTGATTCGTCTCGACCGAGAGGTCCGCCGCTTTGTAGAGCTGCATCACCATCCGAGCGTGCTCTGGCGTGACCAGCGGCGGCCTGCCGGTGGCGACGCACTCCAGGAAGTTCAGCGTCTCCGCTTCCATTGGACCGGCGTACACGTGATTCACTCTCTCTCCTGGCATTGATGAAATGGGGAAGCGGATGCCGTCCTTCATGGTCGTCACGTAGACATCGCGATGCGTGTCGTCCACCATCACAGCGCCCTCGGTACCGACGAATTCGATCCAGGTGGACGCGAAGTTCGGATACGCAGGAGGCAACACCCAGCCGCCTCCGATCGTGAACACAGTACCGTCGTCCATCGTCACGATCATCCAGACGCAGTCGGGCGCGTTGTACTGCGCCTTCATGATCTTGGCGGCCTCCTGCGCGTAGACGCGGATCGGCTTGCGTGGTGCAAGACACCAGAGCACGAAATCGATGTCGTGCGTCGATTCCATCGCGGCTGGAGAGAGCTTTACGCGCCCGCTGATCTTCTTTCCGAGATTGCGGGTGATGTGCCGGCTCACCAGCGCGCTGACGGGCTCGCCGATCGTGCCGTCCTCGAGCGCGCGCTTGACGTACGCGAACTTCGGGTTGAAGCGCTGTGAGTAGGCGATGGTGAACGCGACCTTCTTTTCCTTGGAGAGCGCGATCAGCTCATCGGCTTCCGACAGCTCGATGGCAATCGGCTTCTCGAGGAGCACGTGCTTGCCTGCGAGCATGCTTTCCTTCGCGATGGGGTAGTGCGTGCCCTCGGGTGTCGTCGAGATCATCACGGCATCAATCGATGGATTGTCGAGCAGGCCCCGGTAGTCGGTCGTGGCGGTGACAGGGTTCGTCTGCCCTGCCACTTCGCGCAGCCGGTCCTCTCTGATCTCCGCGATGTGCAGCTCCTTCACCCAGGGGCTGGTCGAGCACGCAACCGCGCGGATACCTCCGCACCATCCCGTACCAATCACGGCCACGCCGATTCGTCTGATCCCGTCCATCGCTACCCTTCCAAGGTGAAGAACGACGGCACCTCAGGCACCCCAGGCACCCTAATGTGTTTACCGACTACTCGTCGTAGTGTTCGGCGCCATCAGCGGCCCGTGCGCATCCGGCAACTCGGCGCTCCCGAGAATTTTCAGGAACTGTTCGTGGCTGCCGGGCTGCCCATGAATCGGCACGTGCTGCGTAACCTTCAGGTTGAACTCCTTGATGATGTGACCGAGCGCCACCACGCCTTCGGGCGCTGGCGACGGTAGCGGCGCACCCGCGACCGGTGGCGAGTACAGATCCGCGTTGATCAGAATTCCCTCCGCCGGCAGGTACGCCACGAGGAAGAATTCGTTGTGGTTCGAGTACGGGGGCGAGCCGGTACCGATGTTGAAGAACTCCATCACCTTGGACACTTCGGTGCTCAGCGGTCGGCGGTCGTGGATGAAACCTTGATTCCCGATCTGGATGAACTGAGGGTTCGTCAACACGCCGAGCAGATCTTCACGCTGCGACAGTGAGTCTGGCATCAGCTTGCGCTCACGGCCGAACATCACCCGTCCGTAGTACTCGGCGTTGCGCTGGTGCGTCACAATCTGCGCGCCGGCGGCAACCAGGCCGCGGAGTCCACCCGCGTGGTCCCAGTGGGCATGAGTGTTGACAACGTACCGGATGGGCTTGTTGGGGACGAGCCGACGAACTTCTGCGACGACGGCCTGGGAGCGCTCGTCGTTCTGCGGCGCCTCGACGACGGTGACGAAGTCGCGGAACTCGACGAGCAAGCTGTTGTGGCTGCCGCCGCCGAGGAACCAGACGCCTGGTGCCAGCTGCCGTGATTCGACGCGCACCGCCGGGCGAGTAGCCTGCGATACGTCTGCGGGTACCGCGAACGTCTCGGGCGCGACCTTGGCGTTCGCCCGCGCGCTCGTGATACGGAACTGGCGATTATCGGCTTGGTACGCTTCGACGAAGTGCGAGTGGTCTTCGGTCCACATCTTCACCCCGCCGAAGTCCTTCCACTCGTCGTACTCGTGGGTGATCCGCATGTCGCCAACGACCGGGTTGGGAATCCATGTCTCCACCTGGGCGACGAGGTTGTCCTCGAGCGTGCCGACCACCTTGTACTTCCCGATCACGTTGTTCAGGACGACGCGCCGTGGGCCGCCACCAGGAACAAGAATCGGGTTCGCGCCGGGTGCGAGCGCGGCTTTCACGAAACCGTGCGGCGTGATGATGACTTCGAGCTGTCGATATTCTCCGGTGTCGATGCCGTAGAGGTATTGCCATTGGCGGACCGGCTTGTTGTTGACGACGTCCCACGCGACGTTCTTGTTATTGCGCAGATCGATTTGCACCGGCGCGGCGTTGGCGATGCCACCCCCGCCCCGTCTAAAGGAGGGATCAGACAGGTTGCCGTGCTCGCTCGCCGGACCAGGGAGCGCGGGATAACGGTTCGGTATCTCCGGTGACGTGCGTGTATAGGCCTCGCGCGATGACATCGTCGCGTAGTCGATGGTCATCGTGTAGTTGGTCACGGCGAATCGCGGCCAACTTTCAGGAATGCCAATCAAGGTGGGAATCGGGTCGTAGCCCTGTCCCGGCGCCGCGACCATTCCGGCGCCGCCATATTCGAGCGTGGTGAGGTTGTCGGCGCCGATATTCTTCGACACCGCCTGGAGCAGCGCGCGGACATCCTGGCCCTGCGCCGGCGCCTGCGCGGCCGGTCGTATCCAGAGGGAGCCCGCGAGCACCATCAGTGCCGCGCAGATGAACGTTGTCCGCTTCTTCACGATTCCCTCCTCGCCGTCTTGATCGGCTGATCCCGAACGAGTAGCTTCGCGCCGTTCGAGACGGCTCGCCCGCCCGGAGGGCATCAAACACTGCACTAGCGAGGCGGAGCCACGTGCTGTCGGTCTAGGCGCTCGCTTGTCTGATGCTGACCGAAGATGGCTGTCGAAAGCTCGGAGTATAGCAGCGGATGTCTGTAGGCGGTCACATCAGTGCGGTAAACGTTGACACTGGCTGGGCCGGCGCTAGGCTCTCGGCCGTCGAGCGCGGTGAACATCATCGCGGCGCGGTTCGGCCCGCAGTGGCAAGCCGTGCGAGGCGTGCTGACGCCGCGGCTGGCGAAGCTGGCCGTGCAGGTCGATTCTTGATGACGCCTCACCGAACGAGGCCGGAGGTGAATGTGCGCAGCGGGCTCTCCGTAAGTGGAGTCATCGTCATCGTGTCGTGGCTCGCGGCCGTGGTCGCGGCGCAGGGGCAGCAGCAGCAGGGGCCGCTGGGAGTAGTCAACGCGCTGGGCCAGGAGTTCCGGCTGCCGCCGGCGCCGACGGGCCCGCCGCCGCGGCTGCCCGACGGCACGATCGATCTCGGCGACGGCATCTGGGTGAACGTGAAACCGTATACGGTCGCGGTCCCCGCGGAGGGACTGTTGCTTCCGGCAGCCAAGGCGATCATGGAATCGCGCAAGACGCCGGACGATCCGAATAACTGGTGCCTGCCGATGAGCGTCGGGCGGTACACGCCCTATCCGTTCCGGTTCATCCAGAACTACACGCACAAGAAGCCGACGCACGTCTACATCTTCTACGAGCTGATGCGTTCGATCCGGCAGGTCTTCATGGACGGTCGGAAGCACCCGCCTGACCTCGATCCCACCTGGCTGGGCCACTCAATCGGCTGGTACGAGAACGACACGCTGGTCATCGACACGGTTGGCTTCAACGACAAGGCGTGGCTCGACGGCCGTGGGACGCCGCACACCGACCAGCTCCATACCGTGGAGCGGTGGACGCGCATCGACATGGGACACCTTGTGACCGAAATGGTCCTGGACGATCCGGGGACGTTTTCCCGCCCGGTCACCATCAAGTACGAGTCGACGCTGCGGCCGGCGACCGACGAAGTGATGGAGTACGTGTGTCAGGAGAACAATCAGTACGGCTTCGCCGGCGGCGCGCGATAAGACGATCGGTATCGCTTCAGGGCGTCTGGATGATCAGCGGTTCTAACGCGGGTTGTCGTGATGCGTGCCGTCCTGGATAAGATCCATGTCCCGATCCTCGCAGCGCGGTGACTCTTCGAGCTCCTGATCGGTGAGCCAGATCGTCCTCGGCGGTGTCGCCCACGGTTCCACCAGTACTGCGGGGTCGGACGCGATCGCCTGATACTCGATGGTGTCGCCGACGCGGCGGAGGCGCTCGATCACCTGGAGACCGGCGGTGTGAAACGCCCCGTTGTCGGTGAGCCAGGTTTCATCGTTGAAATTCACGGTTTCGACGACCAGCGTGTCTTGCTCCCATCGGCCGATGGAGTCGCCCAGATAGCTCGACGGAAGCCCCTGTCGGTGCCTGCGGCCGTCGGTCGGAATGATTCGAAAGAACGACCCATTTATGTCGTCGTACAGGAACACCACTTCGCGGGCGTTCTGGACAATCTTGCCGGGCGGTCCGATGCGCGGAACGCCGATGGGGCGGCAGCGCAGGGACGTATCGGTTTGAACCTGCCGGTCACTGAGGTCTTTGACCTTCGCAAGGAACTCGGGCTTGTAACTCGGAAAGCTCCGTTGAGGTGGCGGCGCGGGCGGCCCGCTGCCGCGGCCGGCAGCGCCGCCTCGCCCGGCTGCGGGCTCGCAGCCCAGAATACAGACCGAGCCGTCTTCACGTTTCGCGGGGCGGACGAACTCGATTCCACCGAGTCGATCCCAGGTTCCGTTCAGGTCGGGGCGGCCGCCGGGCAGCCGCGGTGTCGGACGGGCGGCGAGCGCTGCGAGACGCTCGGGGGTCATGCGAGGTGCCTGCGCCGACGCATACGCCCCGCAGACGCCAACGATAGCCGCAGCCGCCAGCAGGCTGCAGCTCAGGAAGCGGCTCCTCATGATGCGCTCCTCACATCGCGGCCTGTCCTATTGTCCGGCCGGCGAAATAGTGTGCCCATCCGCGTACGTGATCTTGGTGATCCACGCAAGGCTCTTGCTCTCGTCTCGCGCAGGATTGCCCGCGACCGTCACCACTTCGCCGGGCTTGCCCTGCAGTGATTCCCGTGTGAGCCCGGCCCGCCGCATCATCGCCGTCGGAAGCGTTGCGAGCGCCCACATCGTCACCGTTCCGTCGTCGTTCTTGACGTCCAGATGCAGGTAGATGTGCGGGTTGATCCAGTCGACCCTCGAAACCACACCGGTCAGCGTCAGCGATTTCGAAGTGTCGAACTGACCCGACACGGAGTGATGAGCGAATGACCCGGTCGCAGCGACCAGCACAACGCTCACCGTCAGCAGCGCGAGCCGAAGTCCCTGTCGCATGACGGACCCTCCGGAGACGTGAAAGCTGTTTCGCATGGTATTCCCGGGCCAGGGGGAGGTCAAGCGCCCACGGTCAACAACAGCGCCCACGGTCGGCAACGATTGACACCCCCTGCGGTGCGTGCTAGGTTCGCCGCGCTATCCAGGAGGCTCGTGATGCGTGGCCCGATCCGGCTCGTTCTCGCGTGTATATGGCTTCTCGTTCTTCCAACCGTCGCGTTTGCGCAAGCGTCCATCACTGGCGTCGTGCGCGATTCCTCCGGCGCCGTGCTGCCGGGCGTCACTGTCGAGGCGACGAGCCCTGCGCTGATTGAAAAGGCGCGGTCGGTCGTCACCGATGGGAGCGGACGGTACCGGATTGTCACGCTGCCACCGGGCAATTACACCGTCAGCTTCACGTTATCGGGATTTTCGACGGTGCGCCGCGAGGGCGTCGAGCTGACGGGCACGTTTACGGCGACCGTCGACGCAGACTTGCGCGTCGGCTCGGTTGAAGAAACGGTGACCGTCACTGGCGACGCCCCCGTGGTCGACGTGCAGAGCGCAACGCAGCAGCGGGTCATTGATTCGGAGGTTGCCGACGCGATTCCCTCGGGGCGGATGCCCTCGAGCTTTGTCGTGCTTATTCCAGGCGTCAGCGTCACGCAGGGCGCCGGCAACTGGTACGGGCTCGGCGCGCAGGATGTCGGCGGCTCCATAGGCGACATCGCCGGCATCTACGCGATCCACGGCGGCCAGTTTCAGGACTCGCGGATGATGATCAACGGCGTCTCGACCGGCTGGGGGAATGAGGCGTTCGAGACGGGGTACACCCCCAACATGAGCGCCATCCAGGAGGTGGTAGTCGATACCGCCGCCTCTGCCGAGAACGAGGTGGGCGGCGTCCGCACCAACATCATTCCCCGCGATGGCGGCAACGTGTTTGCCGGCACTGTTTTCGGCAGTTTTACGAACGAGAATCTGACAACGAACAACATCGACGACGATTTGCGCGCGCGCAGCCTGCCGCATGCCAATTCCGTCAAGGTGAGCGGCGATTTCAATCCCGGCTTTGGCGGGCCGTTGAAACGCGACAAGATGTGGTTCTACACATCGGTGCGCTACCTCCGGGCGGACAACTACGTCGCGGGCGTGTTCGTCGACACCACGCAGGACGATCCGAACGTCTGGGCATACACGCCCGACCTGAACCGGAAGGCCGTGAACAGCGGCATCTGGAAGGACGCCCAGGCGCGCGTGACGTGGCAGGCGACGCCGCTCCACAAGCTCGCGTTCTCGTATACGCAGCAGACGTCGTGCAAGTGCCCGTCACTGCAATCGGCCACGCAGATTGGCGGCACCGAGAACCGCTGGGGCCGCCCACAGCGTGTGATGACCGCGGACTGGACCGCTCCGATTACAAACCGGCTGCTCGTCGACGGGAGTGTGCTCCATCAGATCAACAAGTGGGGCTTTTTTCCCCGCGACAGCGCGCCGAACACGCTCATCGGGTTTCTCGAGCAGTCGAACGGGATGAACCTCAAGACACGCCCCGGCGACTTCCGCAATGCGCGGAACGAGACACTCCGCTACCGGTTCTCGCTGTCGTACGTGACCGGTGCCCATGCCTTCAAGACCGGCGTGGTGAACTCGTGGGCGACCGCCGACTACAACGTGTTCGCGCTTCAGCCGATTCGGTACCGGCTCAACAACGCCGTGCCGAACCAGGTGATTCTACGGGTGCGGCCGTACCACGATCTCTGGACGCTCGATGCCGAGCCGGGCATCTTCGCACAGGATCGCTGGACGATCGATCGGCTGACGCTCAACCTGGGCGTGCGATACGACTACAAGCGCAGTCACTTTCCCGAGCAGATCATCAGCGATCCGAAGAACGCCTATGGGACGGTCCAGCTGGTACCGGTGCCGTTCACGATCCCCGAGACGCCGCAGCTTCGCTGGCATGACATTACGCCGAAGATGGCGGCCGCTTACGACGTGTTCGGCGACGGGAAGACCGCGTTCAAGATCAGCCTGAACAAATATCTGGACGGCAGGCAGGTGGACGGAATCGGCAATCCCGTTGCGGGCAATCTGGTTCTCGAGACCGCCCGGTCGTGGAACGATACGAACCGTAATTTCACCCCCGATTGCGATCTGCTGGCGACGGGGGCCAACGGCGAGTGCGGCGGGATGGCCAATCCGAACTTTGGCAAGGTAGCCGGCGGCGCCGGACAGTGGGACCCCCGCCTTCTCAGTGGCTGGGGTGTTCGCGGGTTCAACTGGGAATTTTCGGCGAGCGTGCAGCGCGAAGTGCTTCCGCAGGTCTCAGTCGATGTCGGGTACTTCCGCCGCTGGTACGGCAACCTGACGACCACCGACGACCGCGCGTTGTCGCCCGCCGATTTCGACACCTTCAGCATCACCGCGCCGGGTGATTCCCGTCTGCCGGGTGGCGGCGGCTACACGATTGCCGGCCTTCGCGACCTGAAGCAAACGAGCTTCGGTCGCGCGTCGGACAACTTCGTAACGTTCGCGAACGAGTACGGTCGTCTGATTCACCACTGGAACGGCCTCGATCTCACAGTCAATGCCCGTGTACGAGGCGGCGTGCTGCTGCAGGGCGGTATGAGTACGGGACGCACCTCGACCGACAACTGCGAGCTGCTCGAGAAGCTGCCGGAGCTGGCCATGACGATCGCCGGCGTCGTGGCACGTCCTGAGGCGGCCGTGCCAGCAGGCGTACTGTCGCCGGTCGGCTACTGCCACATCGATACCAGGTTTCTGACGCAGGTGAAGTTCCTCGGCGCGTACACGATTCCGCGCATCGACGTCCAGATCAGCGGATCGCTGCAGAGCATCCCCGGGCCCGAGGTCCAGGCTAATTACGTCGCCAACAATACCGTCGTCATGCCGTCGCTCGGTCGGCCGCTGTCAGGCGGCGCCGCCAATGTCACTGTGAACCTCGTCGAGCCGGGCACGGTGTACGGCGAGCGGCTGAATCAGCTGGACCTTCGTTTCGCGAAGATCGTCCGGTTCGGTATGCGACGCGCCTCGCTGAACGTCGATCTGTACAACGCGCTGAACGGCAACGCGGTGCTCCAGCAGAGCAACACCTTCGGCAACTGGCAGCAGCCACAAGGCATCCTCGTGGGACGCGCAGTCAAGATGAGCGTTCAGTACGATTTCTAATTCGAAGAAATGTCGGGGGAGACGAGACCTTGGTGTTCTTTGTGGCTGAAACCGTCCTCGCGGGTTGCAGCGATTAGTCGAATAACGAGGGACTCATGACATATCGACAGGTAGCGAGCGTAGGGCTCGGCATTGCGCTCCTCGGGGGGACAGTCTTCGCACATCACGCCGCGTCGGTGGCCTACTTCGTCGACAAGACCATCACCGTCGAAGGTGTTGTCACCGAGGTCAAGTGGGAGAACCCGCACACGTGGGTCTATGTCGACGCGAAAGATCCTGACGGCAAAGTCGTCCGATGGAGTTTTGAAGGCGCCGTTCCCAATCAGCTGTACCGCCGCGGTGTCACTCCCGCGGTGCTGAAACCCGGCGTGAAGGTAACCATCAAGGCTCACCCGGCTCGGGATGCATCCCGCAATGCAGGCGAAATGACCGAGGTGCTGGATGCTGACGGCAAGCCGATTCACGCGGGATTGCGCTGAACAGCGCTGGCTCTGCCCGTGAACGGGCGTAAGGCGTTGCGGTTCCTTCCGCAGTATCCGTACTGCACGGTCGTTGGGACCGCGTACTCCGATGCCACGCCTTGGGATCGGTCTCTAGACCGGTGCACTGGGAGGTCGACTATGCGCGCGTTTGTCACGACACTTGTCGTGCTGATCTTCGTCGTCTTGCTTCCCGACCTCGCGCTTGCGCAGGCGTCGATTACCGGCGTCGTGCGCGACGCCTCGGGGGCAATCCTCCCCGGCGTCACGATTGAAGCCTCGAGCCCGGCGTTGATCGAAAAGGTGCGCTCCGCGACGACGGATGGAAGCGGGCAGTACCGCATCGAGAACCTGAGGCCTGGCGTTTACACCGTGGTGTTTTCCCTGGGCGGATTTTCACCAGTGCGCCGGGAAGGCATCGAGCTCACGGGCTCGTTCACTGCCACCGTGAACGCCGACCTTCGTGTCGGAGGGGTGCAGGAGACCGTCACCGTTACCGGGCAAGCAGCAACCGTCGACGTGCAGAACACCACTCAACAGCGCGTTTTCGGTCAGGAGGTCACTGATTCACTGCCCACGGGTCGATTGCCGTCGAGCCTCGGTGTGCTGATCCCGGGCATGACGACTGCCCTTGGCGCAGTCAACTACACAGGACTCGGGGCGCAGGAAATTGGTGGCGCCGGCGGTGACACGACCACCATTCTTGCGATCCACGGCGGCCAGAGCACTGATTACCGGCAGAACCTGAACGGGTTGTCGACTGGTTGGGCAAACGAAGCGTTCGAAACGCTTTGGATTGTGAACACGAGCGCGGTTCAGGAAGTTGTCGTCGACGCAACGGCGGTCTCGGCCGAGGCAGCCGAAGGCGGCGTGCGGACGAATATCATTCCGCGAGATGGAGGCAACGCTTTCAGCGGCATCGTTTTCGGCAGCTTCGCCAACAACTCGATGGCCGGGAACAATTTCGATGATGACCTGCGGGCGCTCGGGCTGCGGACGCCAAACGCGATCAAGGTGAACGGCGACTTCAATCCGGGCTTCGGCGGGCCAATCCGCCAGGACCGCCTGTGGTTTTACTCGGCCATGCGTTACATGCGAGCCGACGCGTATGTCGGCGACATGTTCGTCAATCGCACGGTCAGCGATCTCCGCACGTTTACGTTCGACCCCGATTTGAACCAGCCTGCCCAAAACGACAGCTATTGGCTGGACGGGCAGGCGCGCCTGACGTGGCAAGCCACGCCGAAGCACAAGATTGCCTGGCTGTGGAGCCAGCAGAAGTCATGCAAGTGTCCTTCGCTCATCACGGCGACGACAGCGCCTGAGTCGGGAGCCGACAACGATCACGGCTACCCGCTCTTCATCACGACGGGCGACTGGTCGGCGCCGCTTACCAACCGCTTCCTGGCCGAGGCCTCGGTGCTCTACCACCACTTCGACTGGGGCTTTCTTCCGTACGCGGATACCAACCCCAATGCTATCGGGCTTACCGAGCAGACGACCGGGGTCACCTTCAAAGCGCGCCCCAGCGGGTGGAGCGATCGCCAGAACCGGATCCTGCGATACCGGGCGACGCTCTCGTACATCACGGGCGCGCACTCCTTCAAGGTGGGCTTCAACAACTCCACCGGCTCCAGCGACTACTTCAACTTCGTACATCAGCCGATTGCGTATCGCCTGAACAACGGCATTCCCAACCAGATCACGCTGCGTGCGAGACCGTTCCACACGCTCTGGGAAATGGACGCCGACATCGGGCTGTTTGCGCAGGATCGCTGGACGATCGATCGCCTGACGCTGACGGGTGGCCTGCGATTCGACTACAAGAAGACGCACTTCCCCGGCCAGTATCTCGGGCCGACTGCGATCGCGCCGAATCGCAATATCACGATTCCCGACACGCCCCAGCTCTCATGGAAGGACGTGACGCCCAAGATGGGCGCAGCCTACGACCTGTTCGGCACCGGACGCACGGCGCTGAAGGTGACGTTGAACAAGTACCTGAGCGGCCGTCAGCTCGACGAGCTCGGCAACCCGGTTCTCGACCTCGTCCACACCACCGCGCGCGCATGGACCGACACGAACGTGAACTTCGTCCCGGATTGCGATCTGGTCAACCCCGAGGCAAATGGCGAGTGTCGTGCGATGGTCGACCCGAGCTTCGGCGGCACGCGCCGGGGCACGACCTACGATTCGGAGGTGCTCCGCGGCTGGGGCGTGCGCGAGTACAACTGGGAGTTTTCGACGGCGCTGCAGCACGAGTTGTTCCCGCGCGTGTCGGCGGAGCTCGGCTACTTCAGGCGTTGGTACGGGAACCTCGGACTCGGGACGCCCACCGGCGGCAGCGGCGCCGTCTCTTTGGTGACGATGGACGATCGGACGCTGTCGGCGTTGGACTTCGACACGTTCTGCATTACGGCCCCGAGCGATTCGCGACTGCCGGGTGGCGGCGGACACGACGTGTGCGGTCTCTACGACCTCAAGCCAGAGAGGTTCGGCCTTGCTGCCGACAATCTCGTGACGTTCTCGGGCAACTACGGCAAACAGATTCAGCACTTCAATGGCATCGACTTCAGCGTCAACGCGCGCCTGCCCGAGGGCGTTGTCTTGCAAGGGGGCGTCAGTACGGGCCGCACGAGCACGGACAACTGCGAGATCGTTGAGAGTGTGCCGGAAATGCTGCTGGGCGCGGTGCTGACTCCGCGGAGCCACTGCCACGTCGACACCGCGTTCCTCACACAAGTGAAACTGCTCGGGTCGTACACGATTCCCGGTATCGATGTGCGGCTCGCCGGATCGTTCCAGAGCATTCCGGGTCCGCCGATCCAGGCGCAGCTCGTCGTGCCGACCGCCGTCGCCGCACGTTCGCTCGGGCGCCCGCTGGCGGGAGGCGCCGCAAACGTGACGGTCAATATCATCGATCCCGGGACGGTGTACGGCGAGCGATTGAACCAGCTCGACGTGCGCGTCTCGAAGCTGTTCCGGCTTGGCACCACGAGGACGACGGTGAACCTCGATGTCAATAACGTGATGAACGTGAATCCGGTGACGGCGGAAAGCCCGGTGTATACGATTTGGCGAAGGCCGCAGTCGATCCTGCTGCCACGCTTCGCGAAGATCAGCATGCAATTCGATTTTTAACTTTGACCTTTGACCTTTGACTTTTGACTTTTGACTTTTGACTTTTGACTTAAGACGTAAGCCCCCGCGAGGTTGGCGATGAGAAACGTTCTCGTGAGTGTTGTTGCCGCCGTGACGTGTGCGGCGCTCGTGATGGTCGTCACGACCGCGCAGCCTTCAGAGGCGCGTCAGCGGGGAGCCGCGCCCGCAGCGAAACCAGCGCCGAAGCCGGCGGGCCCAGTCCCGCGCCTCGCCGACGGCAAACCCGACATGACGGGTGTCTGGGGGCCGATGGGGTTCGGCAACAACGACGGCCTCGCGGAGCTCGAGAAGCTGTATACCCCCGCTGCGCGCGCGCAACAGCAGAAGCTCGAAGAAACGGACGACCCGCTGTTCCGCTGCATGCCCTACGGCGTGCCGCGAAGCATCCTCAGCTCGCCGTGGCCGTTCCAGATCGTGCAGAGGACCGGAATGATGGTGGTGCTTACGGAGTACTACCACGCGTTCCGTCTCATCCCGACCGACGGGAGTCCGCATCCACCTGATGTGCTGCCAAGCTACTTCGGAGATTCGATTGGCCGGTGGGACGGCGACACGATGGTGGTGGACATCATCGGCTTCAACGGCAAGACGTGGCTTGCCGACGCCCGCGACAGGCCGACGCCTACGAGTCGTGGCGTCTGGCTGCACTCCGACGCGCTGCACGTCACCGAGCGCTGGCGGATGCTCGATGCCGATACGCTGCAGTATCAGGCCGTGATCGAGGATCCGAAGATGCTGACGGGTTCATGGACCTCGCCAATGCACACAGTGCGTCGGCAGCCGTTCGGAAAGATTGGCGAAGGCATGTGCTTCGACACCACCACGTACGATTTGGCTCGACCGTCGAAATAAACAGTGTGGCGATCGCCAGGGAGGGGCTGTGATGGGGATGAAATCGATTGTGCTAATTGTGGTGCTGCTCGCGAGCGCGTCTTCCGCGTCGGCGCAGCTTCCGACGGCGACGATTCTTGGTACCGTCCGGGATCCGGGCGCCGGCGTCATGCCCGGTGTGACGCTCACGGTCACTCATGCCGACACGGCTTTGTCGCGCTCGACAGTGTCGGAGCCTGACGGTTCCTACCGGTTCCCCGCGCTGCCCGTGGGCCGTTACGAAGTGCGTGCGGTGATCGATGGCTTTCGCACCGCCGTCCGCGACGGGCTGACGCTGACCGTCGGCCAGGAGGCGGTCGTTAATTTCACCCTCGAAGTTGGAGCGCTCGCCGAAACCGTGTCGGTCACAGCCGAGGCGCCGCTCGTGAACACCACCAGCGCGTCGCTCAGTGCACTCGTCGATGCGCAGGCGGTGTCAGACCTTCCGCTCAACGGGCGCAACTTCATCGATCTGACGTTCCTGCAGCCCGGCATCGCGCGCCAGGAGAACATGTCATCGGGCGGCACGTTCGTCGGGAGCTGGTACAGCAGCAACGGTGCCCCCGTGCGATCGAACTCCTACATGATCGACGGCACCGCGATGGTCAACGTGCTCGGTGGCAGCTCCGGTTCGATGGCCAACACCACCCTCGGCATCGAAGGTATTCAGGAGTGGCGCGTCATCACCAACACGTTGAGCGCCGAGTACGGGATGACGATGGGCAGCCAGATGACCATCGTGACCAAGAGCGGCACGAACAGGTTCCACGGGTCGCTGTTCGAATACCTCCGGAACAGCGTTTTCGACGCGCGCAATTTTTTCGACGTTCGTACCGCCGTCACGCCGGATCGGCTTCCGCCATTCAAACGCAACAACTTTGGCGGGTCGGTCGGCGGGCCACTGAAGCGCGACAACCTGTTCTTCTTCTTCACGTATGAGGGGCTTCGCGAACGGCTTGGCATTACGTCGATCGCAAACACGATTCCCGCGCAGTGCCGGCAGGAGCCATTACCCGTCAATGGTACGTGCCGGTTCGATGGGGATCCGACGATTGCGCCGCTCATCAAGCCGCTGCTTGCGCAGTTCCCGCTGCCGAACCTGTCCGACAACCGTCTGACCTTCCCGTTCACGCAGCCGACGAAGGAGGACTTCTACCAGGGACGGATCGATTGGAACATCTCCGCATCCGACACGGCATTCGGCCGGTTGACGCAGGACGAGACGACGCAGGTCCGACCGCTTGGCTTCCCGGGATTCGTCACCGATCGTCTGAGCAGGAATCAGTACCTGACGGTCTCCGAGACGCACATCTTTACGCCGACCTTGCTGAATACGGCACGCATGTCGTACAGCTCGACGAAGCTCAATCTCACGTCACCGGCGCTCGTCGGCGGTCCGCAATACGACTTCGTGCCTGGACAAGGTATGGGCCTCGTGAACATCTCCGGCATCGGCGAGTTCGGGCCGCGGCCGAGCGCGCCGATCGTGCAGAACCAGAATCTTCTGTCGTTCAGCAGCGACCTGACGTAGTCGAGGGGCGCGCACGCGCTGAAGTTCGGCACGTTGATCAATCATTTCGCCCCGCATTTCCTCTCGGGCGCCAACACCCTCGGGCAGATCATTTTTCCGAGCGTCACCCACTTCCTGCGCGGCACGCCGTCGGCCTACACGGCGCGCGCGCCCGGATCGATTCTCGAGAGCGACTGGCGGTTCAACACGATCGGCTTCTATGTGCAGGACGACTGGCGCGTGAAGACGGTGACGTTGAATCTCGGCATGCGATACGAGTTCCTCACCGACCCGGCAGAGCTGAACGGACACATCAGTTCCGTTCGCGACATCCGCGTCGATGCCAACCCCACGTGTGCCGACGCGCAGTACTGCCTGCAGGCCGATAATCCGGAGCAGCTGTTCGAAAACCCGTCGTACCGCAATTTCAGCCCGCGTGCCGGCTTCGCCTGGGATGTGCGCGGCGATGGCAAGACTGCCGTGCGAGGCGGGGCCGCAATCCTGTACGACGTCGCCACGTTCGGCACCGGCATCATCGGGATCAACTGGCCGTACTCGTCGACGAGCCGAGCGAGCGACAACTTCCAGCTCCCGCTCGTGTTCCCTGAGGGCCCGGGCGGGCGGTCGGCAGGTGGTGTCGATTTCCACATCGATCAACCGCACAGCGTTCAGGCGAATCTGTCGGTGGAGCGCGAGCTGGCGTGGAACATTGCGGCGACGGTGGCGTATACGTATACGCGAGGCCTCGACCTGTACCGCCGCGTCGAGGCGAATCCCACGATTCCAGCGGGCACGCCGTCGGTCGATGCACGCGGGAACCGCGTGTGTCTCAACACCGGAACGGCGCCTGCGTTCAATCCCACGGGCGACAAGTGCTGGCTCGGCAACGAGCCGCGTATCAACCGCAACTGGGCCAATTCGAATTTCCTCGTCAGCGACTCCAACTCCTGGTACCACGGTCTGCAGCTCCAGGTCCGCAAGCGGCTGAGCGACGGCATCCAGTTCCAGAGTTCGTACACCCTGTCGAAGGCCGAGGATGAAACGCAGGGGATCGTGGATGCCGAGAACACGACGAGCCATTTCACGAGCGCCGATCCGTTCGTTCGCGACCGCGGCCCGAGTGCGTACGACGTCCGGCACAACTTTTCGGTGAACACCATCTACCGTCTTCCGGGGAGCGGCGCGAGTGGAGTCGTTGGAGCGCTTGCGCGAGGCTGGTGGATCAGCGGGATTCTCCGTATGCGGAGCGGTTATCCGTTCACACCGGCGCTGGGCGGCAACCGCTCCCGATCGCAGGTGCTCGGCAACGTGGCCGGTCTCGATCGGCCGGATTTGGTACCGGGCGTCAAGGCGAGTGACATCACGAGCGGTGTCTCACGCGGCTGCGATCACATCCCCGCAGGCACGAAGGTGGGGACTCCAGACCTCTGGTTCGATCCCTGCGCATTCGCGCTGCCTGCCGAAGGGTTCCTCGGGACGGCGGGGCGAAACATGTTGAGAGGGCCCGGCCTGGTCAACGTGGACATGTCGCTGGCCAAGGACACGCCGGCGGGCTGGCTTGGCCCTGATGGTCGCGTCGAGTTCCGCGCCGAGGTCTTCAATCTATTGAACCACGCGAACTTTGCAACGCCCGAAGTCGGCGTGGCCGACTGGCCGTCGGCCGCGGTCATTTTTCCAGGCAGTCCAGACGAGCGCGATGCGGCGGGTAACATCATCGCGCAGCGGCGACTGTCGACAGTCGGCAGGATTTTGAGGACTGCGACATCGTCGCGACAGGTTCAGTTCTCCTTGAAGCTGTTGTTCTGAGGAGTAGCCCGTTGGGCGGGTCCCGCGGCAAGGGTGAATTGCATCGACCCGCGGACCCGCCAACTGGCGGTGTAGGATTTCGCAGCGAAGAAAACGGAGGGTTTATGGCGCGAGGACGAAGGCTGCTGGTCGGCGCGACGCTGGTCTCAGCGTGGGTGTGCGTCGGCTCCGCCCAGGTGCTGGGTCCGAAAATCGAAGCGCTGCCCATCCCCGCAGGCGTCGATCCGTTCAGTCTCTCCTTCGACGAGGTCAGGAAGTATTCGGCAGCGAAGGGATTCGAACTCGTCGGCCACAGCTATTTCAAGGTGCCCGAACGTGCGCCCTGGGCGAAGGCCCAGGGACGGCCCGGTCCCGAAGTCGGATCGGGCTTCAACACGGTGCGCGTCTACGACGGGATCGCCTATCTCGCGGGCTACAACAGTCCGCAGACGCTGTTCGGTGTGCTCATTGCCGACGTGCGCGATCCGCGCAACATGAAGCCACTCAGCTTCGTGCCCTGCCGCGTCGGCACGCGTTGCAACTACCTGCGAGTCAACCGCGAGAAGAAGATCCTCATCCTGAATCACGATGGGGACAACAGCAATCCGACGCGCCCGGCCGCCGGGCAGGCCGCAGAGGCGGGCGTGTCGTTCCATGACGTATCCAACCCCGCGCGGCCGCGCGAAATCGCCTTTGTGCGCTTCGTACCGAATGGCGCGGCGCACGGCCTGGACGCCGACGATCGCTACGCCTACAGCTGCGGCCAGTTCTCAACCAACATGCAGCGCGAAGGGTTGTCGATTATCGATTACTCCGATCCCGCGAACATCCGGCAGGTCGCGACGTGGCACGTGCCGGGGATGATGAAAGGGGAACAGTTCGGGCCGCTCGACCGGCTCGGTCCCGACGGCAAGCCGCAGATCATCCAGTGCCATGAGATCGTGTACTACAACGACCGGCTCTATGCGGCGTGGCGGGACGCGGGCATGGTCATCCTCGACATCAAGGATCGGACGAAGCCGGCGCTGCTCGCCACCTACGACTACGTGCCGCCGTTTCACGGCGGGCAACCTCGGTGCCGCGCATACGTCGCTGCCGGTCGTCGTCAAGCAAGGCGAGCATCCGGATCTCGTCGTCCACACCGATGAGATCTTCGACTGCCCGCCAGGGTTCGGGCGCATTCTGGACGTCTCCGACCTGAAGGCGCCAGATGTCGTGAAAGGTGAGCGCCCCGCCAACGTCGTCCTGCTCTCCACGTTCCGGCTCGATTTCGTGGCCGACCGGTTCGAGCCAGGCAAGCCCACATTCGTCTGTCCGGACGGTCCCGGCGCGCGCGCGGGCGCGTCGACGCATCTGCCGGTGCTCGACCGCCGCTCGCCGAGCCTGCTTTACATCAACTGGTACGACGAAGGCCTGCACGTGCTGGACATCTCCAACCCGTTTGCGCCCGTGTTCGTTGCGCACTTCCTCTCGCCCGTCTTCCCGCCTCCGGTCGGCGGGCGTGACCGGCGTCCGGTAGCCTGCACAAGGTCCGTCACACGCGCGAGATCTTTCAGGACCCGGACACCAACCTGCTGTACCTGACGGACGGCAATGGAGGGGGGCTGATGGTCCTGCGTTACACGGGGCCAATGCCCACGCGCCTGCCGATCCCCGGCGCGCGATGACGAAGCGCGGCCGCGCGGCGGCCACGTTCCTCGGCTTGCTGCTAGGCGGCGCCTACGTCTTCGCGCACGATATCGCCGATCTCGAGTTCATCCCGAACCTCGATCGCTTCGCACTCTCCGCGGCCTACCGGCGCGGCGGAGAGGTTGAACGCGCCAACCTGGAAGCAGAGCTGCTGCCGATTCCGGGAGCCGACCAGAATGCGGTGCAGCTGGTCCGCGACATCGACGGCGACGGCGATCCCGACGAGCTGCACTTCTTCCTCGAGGTCGTGGAGATTCAGGAGGAGGTCTATCCAGGCGAGTTCGTGACGTTCTGGGTGTTCGCGCCGATGGGGACCGCGATGACGTCGCCCGCCCGGCTGCCGAGCCCCACGCTGCGCGTCGAGACCGGCGACATCGTCGAGATCACGCTGTACAACACCCATTACCTGCCGCACACGATTCACCTGCACGGCACAAGTCAACCCAACAACATGGATGGCGTGCCGCACATGACGCAGGATGAAGTGCCGCCCGGCGGGCAGTTCACCTATCGCTTCACGGCGGGTCAGCCGGGGACGTTCTGGTACCACTGTCACGTGCAGGACCAGATCCATCCGAGCATGGGACTGGCCGGCATGCTGATCATCGAGCCGGAGCGGCCGTACAACAACTTCGCGCATCTCGTGCCCGGTGCCGGACGCATCGCGTCCATGTCCAAGGCCACCCGTGAGGAGTACGACAACGAGTATTCCCTGGTGTACATGGATATCGATGACCGGCTGAACCGCATCCCGGCCGCCTACAGCGACCCGCGTGAGATCGAGAAGCGCATGCACCGCGACTACGACGTCACGCAGCGCGCCTCCAACATCTTTCTCGTCAACGGCCGCTCGTTCCCGTTTACGCTGCGGGACAGCCCGATTCTGGTGAAGCCGGACCAGCGCACCAGGCTGCGGGTCCTCAACGTCGGCCCGCGCACGGTCTACCTCCACACGCACGGCCACCATCCCACGCTGACCGATCTCGATGGCTATCCGGTGCCGAAGGACGCGCGCATCACCCGCGACGTGTTCGACATCGGTCCGGCGCAGCGCGTCGATCTCGCGCTGCGCACCGGCAACGATGGGTTCTATTCGTCCGGGCCCGGTGTCTGGCTGATGCACGACCACGCGCAGCCCGCCGCCACCAACAAGGGCATTAACCCTGGCGGCGATCACACGGCAATCGTCTACGACGGCTTCATGGGCGAGGATGGGCTACCGCTCGATCCGAACGGGCATCCTGGCAGTCACGCGGCATTCTTCAACCCCGACTACTACAAGGGCAGGATCCCGGTATTCGACCCGTCGATCTTCGGGACCACGCCGCAGAACTATGAGCGAGGGTTTCCCACCACGCCGCCCGCCGGCGGCGCTTTCACCTACCCGCAGCGGCAGGAGAGCGTCGCGTTGCCGCGCCTGGATCTGATCGATGCCGAACGCCATCGGCCCGTTGCCTCGTCTTGTCCGGAGAAGCCGCGCGCCACGCGGCGCATCGTGGTCAAGGCGGGCCGGCAGTTCGCGAGAGAGGGCGAGGTGTTCGGCTTCGAACCGCGCGAGCTTCGCGTTGGGCGCTGCGAGGATGTCGAGATCGTGCTCGAGAACGCCGACGAGATCCGGCACGACCTGATGATCCCCGGTCTGAACCCGATTTTCGCGTTGAACGTCGTCGGTCCGAAGACGATCTCGGGACGCTTCGTGACGCCGGACGAGGACGTCACGCTCTTCATGCACTGCCACCTGCCGGCGCACGACAAGGTCGGCATGGTCGGCCGGCTCGTCGTCGGCCGCGGCGGCGAGATGCGGACCTCCGCGCCAGCCGCGACGCCGCCGGGAGCAACCGCGGTGTTCATGGGCGTCGGATCGGTGATTGGATCGCTCCAGCGCGAGGGACGGCTCATCGTCAACCACGAAGCCATTACCGGCTTCATGGCGGCGATGGAGATGAGCTACCCGGTGGCAACGCCCTCGCTTCTGAGCGGCATCAACCCCGGAGACCGCATCGAGTTCACAATCGACGCAGGTCGAGCCGTCATCACTGCGATCAAGGTGACGGCCCCCGCGCGATGACTCGTACCGCATCGACGCGTACGTAGTGTCCGGCTTTAGCCGGACCCGCGTACGTAGTGTCCGGCTTCAGCCGGACCGTTGCGGACCGCATCGGCGTCTCGTGTCACGCCGAGCCTCGGATTCGCGTCGCGGCAAAACGCTCCAGCCGCTCGAAGACTGGGCGCCTTGTGAGCGAGCATGCTCCCAACGGAGTTTGCAAGGACTTGTTCTTGAAAGCGTTTGCGGCATTTTGGTACTTCGCCGATCGCGACGCTCATACTCGGTCGGCTTTGACACGAGTCACCGATGGGTCCGCTCGTGTGCGTACGTAGTGTCCGGCTTCAGCCGGACCCGCGTACGTAGTGTCCGGCTTTAGTACGTAGTGTCCGGCTTTAGCCGGACCTGTACGCAGCACGTAGGGCGCGGCTTTACGCCGCGCCAAGCTCAGCGCTCAGGATTTTCGCCGCGCGATGTTCACCTCGGTGCACTGATACATCACGTCCAGGAACTTCTGATAAGTCGACTCGCCCACGACCCATGGGTTCGGATCTCCGCTTTGCCGGGACTGCATCTTTTCCAGCTTTGGCTGCACCGGGTCCATCAGCGGGTGATTCTGCATCACGATCTCGACCTTGGCCTTGCTGGTTGCATCCTTGAAGCGCGCCACGGACTTGAGATAGGTCGCCAACCCTTCGTCGGAGATCGGGCCGGGCGTGAGGATTGTGCCGCCGTACATCGCCGCCATTCTCGTGCGGCCGTTGTCTTTCACAGGAAAGATGTAGCCCATCGATCCAGGGGTATGGCCGGGAATGGCTACAGGCGTCACACGGAAATCACCGATTACGATCGGCTGTCCGTCGGCAACCACCTGATCGCGCTTCGGCCGCACCTGCGGCGCGGCCGGTTGACCACCGCGTCCCGGTGGCGGATTGTCCATCAGGTTCCAGTCCGCTTCGGAGATGTAGATCCTCGCGCCGAACTTGTCCTGGAAGTACGGCGACCCGCCGAAGTGATCGGCGTGGCCGTGTCCCATGATCACGGCTCTGACATTTGCCGGATCGAGGCCCAGCTTCTGAAAGCCGGGCAGCAGCTGCGTTTCCAGTTGGGCGGTGCCCAGCGAATCGAGCATTACCAGACCGTTCGACGTCTGGACGACGTAGATGACCGTGCCGGCGTTGCCGATGACGTAGACGTTGTCGAAGATTTTCGTCGGCGCGATGACGGGGTCATTGGCACTGTTGCCGCGCGGCGCTTCGCAGAAGAAATGCGCCTCTTCTGCCCACTGCGTGCCCGCGGTCTTTTTCGCCTTCTCGACCAGCGCCTGCACTTGCGGCGAATCGGGCTTCGCGGGCGCCGCGGCCGGTGCCTGTGCATGCACGAGCGCCGGAATGGCGAGGGAGAGTACGAACGCGTGAGCGAGTCTTTGCAGTGACATGTTCGTATCCTTCCGGTGACGAGTTGACGAGCCGAACAGCCGCGAGGAGCGCAATGCTACCTCGGAACCGGAGCACCTGCGCACCGGAACCCGAGCACCTGTGCACCCATGCACCTGAGAACCTGTCGTCGTAAGATCCCCCAATGCCTACCTCCGACGACCTACTCGAACTGGCCAACCAGTGCGCGGCGAAGCTGGATCTCGACGGCGAGCTCCGCCACGTGCCGCCATTCTCAGACGCCGAGGAAGCCTGCGAGAACGAATACGAGGAGCTGCTCCAGGCGATCCATGAGGACGAGCTCTTTGCACCGGTTGACATCCAGCGACAGGAAGAGCTGGTCGAGCTGATTGCCGCGGCCCTCCCCGAGGACAAGCGCACGCTCATCGTCGAGCTCGCCGACAATCACGCGCGGCACGTCTGGATGCAGCAGGAGGGCGCGTATCACGTAGGGATCGCCGTGGGGCGGAAGTTGCGGTTGAAGGGGCGATAAATAACTCCCAACTCCCAACTTCCAACTCCCAACATCAACCACGAACCGCCAACCACCAACCATCAACCGAACGTGTCGCTGTCATTTCTGCAATACGACGTCTTCACCGACCAGGCACTCGCGGGAAATCAGCTGGCCGTGTTTCTGGACGGGCGCGCTCTCTCCACCGAGCGCATGCAGGCGATTGCGCGCGAAATGAACTTCTCGGAAAGCACGTTCATCCTGCCGCCCGAAGCAGCGGGGACCGACGTGCGCATGCGCATCTTCACGCCGGCAAACGAGCTGCCTATGGCGGGGCATCCGACGATCGGCAGCACGTTCGCGCTCGCACACACGGGCACGATTGGTGCCGGTCAGTCGCGTTTCGTATTTGGTCTCGGCGTCGGACCGGTGCCGGTCGATCTGGAATGGGACGGCGACCGTCTTCGGTTTGCATGGATGACGCAGTTGAAGCCTGAGTTCGGTGCGGCGATCGAGGCACGCGAGGCTGTTGCTGCAGCCATTGGTCTCGGGACCGACGACCTTGCGCCCGATCTGCCGATTCAGCAGGTGTCCACCGGCTTGCCGTTCCTGTTCGTGCCGATTCGCAGCCGCGAGGCGGTGGACCGTGCCGGCAGCGACGTATCGGCGCACCGTCGCCTCATGTCGTCGATCGGCGTTGATCTCGGTATTTTCCTGTTCGCGGTGCTCCCGCCGGGATCACCCGAAACCGCGTACAGTCGCATGTTCGCTCCCACGTTCGGCATGGTCGAAGATCCTGCGACGGGCAGTGCGAGTGGTGCCCTTGGCTGCTATCTCGTACGCCACGGACTCGTGACGGGAGACGCCTCGAGGAAGATGGTGAGCCTGCAGGGTGTGGCGATGGGTCGGCCGAGCCGGATCCACATCGCGATCGATTCGCGAGGCCACGAGATCGCGAGCGTGAAGGTAGGCGGTACCGCCGTCCTCGTCGCCCGCGGCGACCTGCTCGTGTAGGGCGGGTCCTTTGGACCCGCCGATCTATCTCCGATACAACGCCGTGACTCGCTGGATATCGCCCGAAGAGAGCCCCGACACCCCGGCGATGTCCTCCCGCCGCTTCAACTGCATCCGGTAGCGATTGAAGAACCCGGGAATGTCGCCGCCGAACCCGAAGAAGTACATGATGTCGCTGAAGTCGGCGGTGTGATCGAGTCCCATCGCGTGTCCGAGCTCGTGCACGCACGTGAGGTACACGATCGTGTCGCGCATCAGCGGATCCGTGCGCGCGAGACGCGCGATCTCTCCACCGAGCCCCTCTGTATCCGGACGCACGAACACCTCGGCGCCGCGGCGGCCGTTGACAAACAGCGGCCGCATCTCACCGTAGAGTCCTTCGCGCTCGTTGATCCAGTGCACGCGAACGAGCGCATCCTGTTCACGAGCCGACTCGAACCGGATGGCGCCGCCCGTGCTGCGCGCCCACGCTGCCAGTGCCCACGTCGCGAGCTCGCGATCCTGCGATCGATACTGCGACTCCGGCGTGCCCTCGCCGATGAAGTAGGTGACGCGTCCCGTGCTGTCGAGCGGATCCAGCGCAAACGTCCGTTGGGCCGACAGCGCGGCGTGCGCACCAAGTCCCGCGATCAACGCACATACGACGACGATCGCCTGCCTCGTCATTCCCATAAGATATGTCTGATTCATGCCTGCCGATCCACCGTTCGTGATCCGGCGCGCCACCGAACGCGACGCGCCGGCTCTGGGACGCCTTGGCGCCCTGCTCATGCGGGTGCACTACGGCTTCGACCCGCAGCGCTTCCTGTCGCCCGGGTCAAATCCGGAAGCCGGGTACGGGCGATTCCTGCGGTCTCAGCTCCGTGAGGACGATGCAGTGGTGTTTGTGGCCGAGAAGGATGGGGCGGTCGTCGGATACGTCTTTGCGGGCCTCGAGCCGTTGTCCTGGAAGGAGCTGCGCGACGCGTGCGGCTTCATCCACGACGTGGTGGTGGACGAAGCGGGCCGCCGGTTCGGCATCGCGACCGCGCTCATCGAGGCGGCCGTCGAATGGCTGCGCAGCCGCGGCGCGCCGCGCGTGATCTTGTGGACGGCCGATCGGAATGTTCCAGCCCGCCGGCTCTTCGAGCAGCTCGGCTTTCGACCGACAATGGTGGAAATGACGCGCGAGCTGCCGTAATTAGAATGGGCCCAGGGCCGAAAGCCTAGAGCCCAAAGCCGAAAGCCCGGTCTTCTACTGCGTGCAATCCCCGATGCGCTTCCCGTTGAACTTCATGTTCATTTCTTTCCCCTGCGCCATGATTTTCACGAGGCCCGTGTAGGCGTCGCCGTTGAACTTCAGCTCGCCGCTGCCGGTCATCTGCTGGCTCGGGCACGCCATGTTCCACGTGATGGTGTTGCCGGAGACCTTGTAGTCCGACACCTTGCAGTCCTTGTTGTCAGGTCCTTGCGGGAGGCCACGGGTGGGACTGTCGATCTGCTGCTGGGTGATGCATTGGGTGTTCTTCATCGGCGGCATCTGCACCGGCATACCCGGCATTTCCATCTGCCCGGTGACTTCCCAGCGGCCCGGGCGCATTGGATTCTGTTGCGCGGCTGCGTCGTGGGCGATTGCAGTGCAGGCGAATGCGGCGAGAGCAACGAGCATCAGCTTCATAGCGACTCCAGACTCCCAAACCCGCGAACTACTTCCAGGCTGAGTACACGTGCTTGCCGACCACGTACGCCGGGTTGGCGCCTTGGCGCGGACGGAACTTCTGCACGCCGCCACGTCCAACCGCCGCAAGGTACAGGTTCTGTTCCTGATCCACGCTGATCCCGTGCACGCCGAAGAGCGCGCCCGGCCATGCGCCGAGGCCGCCCCACGCGTTGATCAGACGGCCCTCGCGATCGAGTTGCGCGAGCTGCTGGCTCACCTGATCGAATACCCATACGCGCCGATCCGCGTCGATGTGCACGAAGTGCAGGTCGAGTCCAGTCGGGCCCTGCTGCATCGACCACATCCGGATGAATTTGCCGTTCTCGTCGAACACCTGGATGCGGCGGTTCCCACGATCGTTGACGTACACCTCACGGGTCTGCGGGTCCACGCCGACGCCGTGCACGTTGTTGAAGTAGTTCGGTCGGGTCTCTGGCTTCGCCCCCTGTCCCGCGTTCGTGCCCCGCTCGCCCCAGGCGGTCGCGTAATTATCGTTCTTGTCGAACTTCACGACGCGCGTGTTCGCATACCCGTCGGACACGTACCAGCTGCCATCGGTGTTGAACGCCATGAAGGTTGGCCGATAAAAGTGCGTCGGGTCGGACCCGTGCATGTTCGGCGTCCCGATCGTCTTCACCAGCTGTTTGCCGTCGTTGGTGAACTTGAAGATCGCGTGCCGGTAGTCATCGACGATGTAGACGTGCTTCTGTGGGTCATATGGGCTGATGTAGACCGAATGCGGCCGGCGCAGCATCTTGTCCCACTGCGTCCAGTTCTCGATGATGTCGCCGTTGCGGTTGATGACGAGGATGCAGTTTGCCCAGAGGAAGTCGGCGCCGTTCTTGCCTCTGTCGGAGTCGTCGCCCGGCTGCTCCGTTCCGGGCCTGAACAGCGCTCCCGGCGGGCTCGCCTGCGTGGCGTTCCGCCACAGCCCCGCGACAGGAAAGGCCAGGTTCGGCGCTACCTGCGGGGCGGAAATGCCGGCGCCGCCGCGCCCCTGGGGCGGGATGACGGGCAGCGACCCGCGCTGAATGTAATAGACGCGGTCCGGGCTTTCGGCGAACACGCCCTGACCGGCGCCGAAAGTCCATTTCTCGTTGCCCGGCGTGGTGCTGAGATCCTTTGGCCAGTTCGGCACGACCTCGTAAGGGCCCGTGGCCTCGAGCGAACCAATCGCCGAAGTTACGGCAGCGGCACTGGTGGCACGCGTTTGCGCCTGAATCGGGAACAAACCGTCAACCGCGACGTAGCCGCACGCGGCCGCGGCGGCACAGACGATTGTGATCAACGTCGAACGCTGGCGCATTGAATCCTCCTAATCATCCACTCCGATTCCTCGAGAAGCTGCCGCAGTTCGTTGATCGTCAGGGGCTTGGGGTGCGCTTGTCAACATCGCTGTTCCAGCGTTGCGGCGTGAGTAAGGCGCGCGAGAACCACGGGCCACTGTTCTTGCCTATCGATCCCGTGTCGCTCACGATCATCGACCCAAACTCGCGGTTGCTGTTCAAATCTCGAAGAAATATTGGGGTCCTCAGTTGGGGGGTTCGAGAACGATCGGGTTGCCTTCAGGGTCTACGATTCTGATCGATTGGTGGAATTGCGACGGTGCTGCGGCGCTACCAGCCGCCACGCTTCCTTCGGCGATGTACAGGCGCTGGTCGACGAAATAGACGCCCGCCTGAATGAGCCGCCCGTCCGATTGGGTCGTGGTGATCATCTGGCCGGGGATGCCGTCGAGACTGTCGAAGGCGAAATAGTTCACCTCGCCCTTGTCGCGGATCGCTTCGGCCGCGTACGAGACGGCGGTGTGCGAATCCGTTGGCGCGCCCGCAAAATATACAACGGTCAGGGAATAGCGACCGGGTCCCCGTTCGGCCGAGTAGACACGCGCCGGCACGGTCTGGCCGAAGAACGTCGTATAGCGGATCTGTTCCATCTTCGGTTCGTGCGGGAAATTGATGGAGAACCCCCAGGCGCGATCCTCGTAATTGATCCATTCCTGTGCATGGGCCGACCCGGAAAGGAGCAGGGCCGCAACGACAGAACTCAGTATCACGAAACGCATCGACGTTCTCCCCCTACGTCCATACGGAGTTATACGGAGTGAACCGCGGCACAAAAGATGTCCGGTGTCGCTCTCGTCAATCGACAAATTCGTGTACCAGCCACTTGCCATCACGGGTTGATAGTCTGCACCTTCGCCGAAGGAAGCACCAGTCCTTCGTCAAGTCGCCGGCAGGCTTCGCCATTTCCGTCATCACACCGCTGCGGAGTGTCGAGGATGAGGTCATCATCTTCGACGCCAGGTCTTCCTTCAGCAAGTGCGCGTAATGCTCCAGACTGACCCGTCCGCGTGAGAGGAAAGCACGGACAGAATGGGTAGCGGCGTCACAGCCGGCGTCGCAGACCGCGCGAGTCGAACATCCAGCAGCGAGTCGAAATCAGACGGGGAACGAAGGTTCGCCGCCCCTTCCTCTATCGCTTCGGCGAACGAGAAGTCGAAGCACAACCCCGTGGCTTCGAGAAACCGGAGCTGGTCCTGCCGCTGGTACTGCCGTATCTCTGAGTACTGCTGCTTGCCTAGGCGCCACCCATAGGGATCCACCAGCGCCACATTCGACTGGCTGGAAAAGGCGCCGACCTCGAGCCCCACCGACGCAGGCACGAGGTTGACCCTCCGAAACTTGTCGTGGTGGTCGCTGTTTCGCCAATAACCGACGAATGCGTGTCCGCTTAACAGCACGATCACTGGGTAGACATCGATGTATTCGAGACACCCCGCGAGCAGCAGCGCGAGGTCCACGCAGGTACCCGAATTCGACGCGACGACCTCTGACGGAGTCCGTAAACGTTGCGTGCGCTTGGCATAGGCGGGTGGCGGGTTGATGTACAAGATCTTGAATTCGTGAACGAGAGCCGCCCAGATCGCCTGCATCTGGAGGTCCACGTTTTCAGCCGGATCGCTCAACCTCGCGCGCCGAAAACCACGCTAATCGTTCCTGTCGTTCCGTCGGTGATCCTCGACTACTTCGCGCCGCTCCAGGCCTGGCTCCAGGAGCAGAACAAGGGTCAGCCGATCGGCTGGTAGCCAAAAGGTTTGCCTAACCGGGGGGTTCCCGGGTATAAGCTCCGCGAACGGGCCCATATGGAACTCGGGTACAACTTCACACTTCTACGGAGGGTGTATGAGGCGTACGGTTCGTCGATGGGGGTTGCGCGTCGCTCCGCTGGTCGGGCTGCTCATCTGGGCGACGCTGCCAATCGCCGGCCAGTCTGGTGCGAAAAACGGCGAGTGGACAACGTACGGCGCCGATCTCGCCAACACGCGGTACTCACCGCTCGACCAGATCAGTGCCGGCAATTTCAACAACCTCGAGATTGCCTGGCGGTTCAAGACTGAAAGCCTGGGCCCGCGACCCGAGTTCAATTTCGAGGGAACGCCGTTGATGGCGCGTGGCGTCGTCTACTCGACCGCCGGCACCCGCCGGGCGGTGGTGGCCCTCGACGCGGCGACAGGAGAGCTGATGTGGATGCATAGCGAGCGCGAAGGGGAGCGCGGTTCGGAGGCGCCTCGCCAGCTCTCGGGACGCGGCCTCTCGGTACTGGACCGATGGGCGCGAGGAACGGATTCTCTACGTCACGCCCGGCTACCGGCTCATCGCGCTTGATGCAAAAACCGGCATTCCGATCTCGCGCTTCGGCAAGGATGGCGTCGTCGATTTGAAGATGGAGAACGACCAGGCCGTCGACCCCATCAAAGGCGAGATTGGCCTGCACGCCACGCCGATCGTCGCAGGAAACACGGTGATCATCGGCGCCGCGCACATGTCCGGCAGCGTGCCGCGCAGTATGGTCAACGACAAGGGTTACATTCGCGGGTTCGACGTCAGGACAGGGAAGCGGTTGTGGATCTTCCACACGATTCCTCAGTCGGGTGAGTTCGGCCGCAACACCTGGGAGAAGGACTCGGCGGTGTACAGCGGGAACACAGGTGTGTGGGGTCAGATCTCGGTCGATGAAGAGCTGGGGATGGCGTATCTGCCGGTCGAGCAGCCGACGGGCGACTACTATGGCGGGCATCGGCCTGGCAACAACCTGTTCGGCGAGAGCATCGTCGCGGTCGATCTGAAGACCGGTGAGCGCAAGTGGCACTATCAACTGGTACACCACGGGATCTGGGACTTCGACATCCCGTGCGCGCCGATCCTCGCGGACATCACGGTCAACGGTCGACGAGTCAAGGCGCTCGCGCAGCCGACCAAGCAGGCCTTCCTCTACGTGTTCGATCGCGTGACCGGGCAGCCGATCTGGCCGATCGAGGAGCGCCCGGTCGAAGCAGGCGACGTGCCCGGTGAATGGTACTCGCCGACGCAGCCGTTCCCGCTCGACGCGCACGGGAAGCCGTTCGCTTACGATCGCAACGGTTTCTCGCGCGACGATTTGATCGACTTCACCCCCGAGCTCCGCGCCGAAGGCGAGAAGGTGATCTCGAAATACAAGATCGGGCCGATCTTCACGCCGCCCGTCGTCAGCAGGGTCAATGGCCCGCTCGGCACGCTGTCGCTGGCGATCAATGGTGGAGGGACCGTGTGGGCGGGTGGGTCCTACGATCCCGAGACGCACATCCTGTACGTGTATTCACGTAAGTCTCCGAGCTCGCTCGGCCTCGTCAAGCCGGATCCCACGAAGAACGACATGAACTACGTCCTTGGCAGTGCGCTGACCGGCGCTCGCGCCACGAACCCGATGGGTGCGGCCTCCGGACGTCCTGTCATCATCATTGCGCCCCCCGCGGCGGATGCGCCTCCGCAGGCCGAAGGAGCAGGGGCGGGCGGCGAAGGTGGCGGCCCGGGACTCACGGTTCAGGGCCTGCCGATTGCGAAGCCGCCATATGGAAGCATCAGCGCGATCAGCCTGGACAAGGGCGAGATCCTCTGGCAGATCGCGCACGGCGACACGCCGGACGGCGTGCGGAACCATCCCGCGCTGAAGGGGCTCACGATCCCGCGCACGGGCCAGGCTGGCATCGTCGGGACGCTGGTCACCAAAACGCTCATCATCGCAGGCGAACCGCAGCCGACGACGGCGGGCCACCCGCGGGGCGCGCTGCTGCGCGCGTACGACAAGGCGACCGGCAAGGACGCGGGCGCGGTGCTGATGCCGGCCCAGCAGACCGGCTCGCCAATGACCTACATGCTCAACGGCAAGCAGTACATCGTCATCGCGATCGGCGGTGGGAACTACCCGGGCGAGCTGATGGCGTTTCGCCTGCCCGGCTAACACGCACGTTAGTCTGTTGACGAGAGGCCGTATGTGAGCAGCCTCTCGTCAACAGACGTCTCGTGGAATCCTGGTTATTTGCTGTCGGGCTTGAACGCTTCGAACTTGATCGACTTCAGGATTTCAGCTTCACGCACGAGCTCTGACGTGCCGGCTGGAAAGCGACTGATCGAGAACACGAACGCCAGAATATCCGCTGTCTGCTGACGACTCAGACTCCCGGCGTTGTCCCCGGGCATCGACACTTTGATCCGCTCGAAAAGATCGTCGACCGAGAGGCCGCTCCAGTTCGACTTGAAATCGGTGCCGGCCAGGGCCGGTGCCGTTTCACCGCCCGAAAGATCCGCGGCGTGGCAGGCCGCGCACGTCTCCGAATACAGCGCGCGCCCGCGTTTCGCCTGCTCTTCCGTATAAATACCGTCCCACACGGACTGGGCCGGTCCCGTGGAGGAGATGGCCGGCGCCTGTTGCGCAGCCGCTTGCTCGGCGCGGACTGACGCATGAAAAGCGGCGCCTGCGGTCGCAGTGATGAATGCCACGATTACGATATCCATTTTTTTCATATGTCGCCGTGGAGCCTCTGTAGGAACAGACCGGGGATTATAGCCCCCTTCCCACATTGGCCAGGATCGCTGTGCAGGGGGAAAATCCTGGGTCCAGGGCGGGCTGTCGCATAACGGATTTTCGGAAACGACCGCTAATCGTTGCTATCGTCTTCGAAGTTCGCGCAATGGGCTATCACCGATGGCTTTGTTGCCGCTTATTCGCGACGTCATCGGGCATTTCCATCCGACCTGGCATGAGCGACCGCGGATCGTTACCTGGACGGCTGGTCGCCACGACTCGCACGACGTGGATGACGGTCACCGAGTCTGCATCACTGCCATCATCTTCGTCGCCAAGTCTTCCTTCAGCAAGTGCGCATAATGCTGCTCTGTGACGCTGACGCTGGAATGACCGAGTAACTTGCTGAGCGTGTAGATGTCGCCGCCCGCTATCAGCCAGCGATGGCCGAACGTATGTCTCAGGTCGTGCGGGCTGAGATGCTGCATGCCCGCCCGGTTCGCTGCTGTTGCCAGCACCTCGCGGAGTCGTTGTGGGTTCTGCCGCCACAGCCGTCCATCCGCGGCGAGTTGCTCATCGATGGTTTTCTGTGCCACCAGCGTGAGCGGCACCGCCCGAGGCTTTCCGAACTTCCCAACGACATGGACGCATCCATTCTTGATGTCTTGTGCCGGGTCGATGCTTCTGCACTCATCGAGTCGCAGTCCCGTCTGAAGCATGAACGTCAGAAACCGCTGAAACCGAGGAGACAGCACGGCTCGGATGGCGACTTCGGCATCAGGCAACAACAACCTTGCGCGGACCGCCTCTGGTGCGCGTTCAATCCCGCGCCACGGATTCCGCTCCAACAGGCCATCCTCCGCAGCTCGCTGAAACACCGCTTGAAGGAACCGTCGCTCGCGCTGCACGGTGCCTTCGCTAATGCGCTGCGGGTTCTTTCGACCCGGGTTGGCCGCCACCGCCTGCCGACGCTCGTGCAGATACTTGACACAATCCGATGGCCGAATCGCATCGAGCCGCTTGGCTCCGAAATGTGGCAACGCGTGAGCGATGGTGCCGCGGTCACGAGCCTGGGTGCGCGGCCGTTTACTCGGAGCGTGGGTGCGCTCATACGTTTTCCACCAGTCCGCGAAGGTAGGGCAGTTCGTCGTCCAGCCGAGGGCGCCGGACCGTAGCTCCACTTCAATCTCGGCCGCTCGACGCCGTGCGGCCTTCCGATCGCTGAACCCTGTGCTACGCTCGTACCGGCGGCCCGCTGCGGAACCAGATGTCTCCACGGCGTCTCAACCCCAAAGCGACACCCTCCACGCGCCCCACCGCCGCCATCTTTGCACCCACCAAGGTGGGGTTTCAGGGGGTCTGGTGGGGCAAGCTGGGGCAGTGCTCGGAGGGGAAACACGCAAGACTGTTCGGTAATTCGTCAGTCTTAAAAAATGTCGGGGCGTAGCGCAGCCTGGTAGCGCACCTGCCTTGGGCGCAGGGGGTCGCTGGTTCGAATCCAGTCGCCCCGACCACTTTCCTCAGAAATCCTCGTAAGCATCACGATGAGCAGCGCTTCTCGGCGCGAGCTCTGTTCGTTCGTTCTCGCCACGAATCGCCCTCGCATGCCTGTTTTGACCGCAAAGTGGTCACAAATTTGGTCACACCTGAATCGCGCCTAAGTGATGCAAATCAAGGCGCTTGTTGGCGAAGCCCCGTCAGAAACGGCTATTCACGGCCGCGCTCGGCGTCTCGCGGCCATTCTCGTTCCGCGCTCACACGAGCACTTCCGGCAGGAGGCGTATATGGATTTCGATCCGCGTTGGACTGATGACCCACGTGATCGCGACGATCGCGATCGCGAGCTGAGCCGAGGCAGCCGCGGCGGGCTGAGCAATCCTCGCGAACGTGAACGGCTCGACATTCGCGACGTGTTCACGCGCGACCTCGAGTTGCCGCGCGGCCCGGAACGCGAGCGCGTCTGGGCACGCGACAGCGACGTGAGGTTGCGCGGCTCGGAGGTTCGCGCGCTCGCCACCGTCGGTGCCTTCCGCGTCGTGCCAGCCGGCGATCTCCGCGACGGTCAGGACCGCCCGCTGGAGCCGAACGGCGGCGACCTGCGGCACCTTCGAGAGCAGGGGTTGGTCGAGACGATTCCAACCATCGGGGAAGACCGCGCCCTGGTCGTCCTCACCGAGCGCGGACGGGACGTCTTGGAGCGCAACCGCTGGTCTAACGTGCAGCGCGACTGTACTGCGATTGGCGGGTGTGGAGCAGATCCCCGCGTAGACGCGCTCGAGATCGCCCGGTCGCTTCATGAACGCCCAGCGCATGAACGGATTGGACCAGGGCGTCGCCCACACGGACATTTCGGGACCCGCGCCCCCGCGGGACGGCACCGTCGTCCCTTCGTCGACGAGGATCTGGAGATCCGTCGAACGTGCGTGCGCAGGCGAGTCATCGCGAAAGCTGCACAACTGTCCACACCAATCGTGATTTCCCCACGTAAGGACCTTGTGCGTGGCAGGCGCGCTCGCAAGCCAAGGCCGCACGTTCCGATCGAACCACGCCTGTTGCTGATACGGATCGTGCACGGCCATGAACGGCCCGAAGCTCGAGGAGGAGACGAAGCTGCTGGATGCCCTCCACCCACGCTTCCAGCACTTCGTCCGCTTCGCGCTCGGTACGGGATGTCGGCTGGACGAGATCCGCGGCATCGATGCGAAGCAGGACATCGACTGGATCCGCGGCACGGTCCACGTGATCGGCAAGTTCCGCAAAGAACGAGATGTGCCGATGCAGCCGGACGCCAGCGCCGCGCTCAAGGAACAGCTCGAAGACGAAGACAAGCTGTGGAAGCAGAATCCGCAGCGGCTACGTGAAGTGCTGGCTGAAGGCGCGGCGCGCGCGAAGATCCCGATGATCACACCGCACGCGCTGCGGCACACTTTCGGGACACGCTGGCTCCAGGCCGGCGGCGACATCTACAAGCTGTCGAAGATCCTCGGGCACTCCAGCGTCGCCGTCACCGAGGCGCATTACGCGCACCTGCTGAAGGAGGACCTCGTGGCCGCGAGCCAACAGGTCCGCATCCCGGTCGCTCCAAGAGGCGAGAGCGGAAATATCGTGCGGATGCAGGGACGTCGTCGCGGCCCAGCATGACGCCAGGAGTTCACCGGGTCGGGTTCACAGGAGACTGGCCCCAATCGTATTCATAAATAGACACATTTATCGCTTTTTTGCATATACTTGGGGCATGAGGAAGACCTTGGATAGCTATCTTGACGAGCAGCTCGGCCGGGGGCGGGATATCTGACCAAGGCCGAAGCCATGAAGACCCTGAGCCTTTCGGCGACCGCGTTCGCCGCTGCCGCGGCACGTCTGGCCCGGCAGCGTCGCCTCGCGAGTCCGAAGCACGGTTTCTACCTCATCCTGCGGCCGGAAGACCGCGCCGCCGGCGGACCAGACCCGGCGCGCTGGATCGATCCGCTCATGGACCATCTCGGCCTGGACTACCGGATCTCTCTGCTCCGCGCCGCCGCATTTCACGGCGCTTCGCATCAGGCCGCGCAGGTCTTCCAGGTGATCGTTCCGAAGCAGCTTCGGACCATCGCGATCGATCGACAGCGGATCCAGTTCGTGTATCAAGCGCCTGACGGATTCGTTGCAGTCAACAAGGAGCCGTGGCTCGGGCAGTTGAAGACCGACGCAGGATTTGCCAAGGTGGCGGGTGTCGAGCTCCTTCTGCTCGACGTCGTTCGCTACTTCCGTCAAGCTGCCGGTCTCAATGGCGCGGCACAGATCGTCCATGACCTCGGCGCGAAGGCTGATCCCCGGAAGCTCGCCCGCGCCGCCACCTTCTACGAGAACTCCACCGCGCGGCGCCTCGGTTATCTACTCGAGCACTTCAGGCACACTCGTCAGGCGGTCAGCCTGCGTCCGCTCGCCGTGAAGGCGAAGTCATTCAAACCGCTCGACCCGTCCGTTCGCGTCGTGGCAAGCCTCGCGCGAGCCAAGGCGCCCGATGCGCCCGCTTGGAAGCTGAGTCTGAACGTACCGCTGGAGATCGACGCGTGATTCCCACCGCCTATATCCAGGAGTGGGCCGCAACGACGCCATGGCCGGACCCGCGCCAGGTCGAACAGGATCTCATCATCTGTCGCGCGTTGTGCGACATCTTCGAGGAACCGTACCTCGCCGAGCGCCTCGCATTCCGTGGCGGCACCGCCATCAACAAGCTCCTCTTCCGTCAGCCGCTCCGATACTCGGAGGACATCGACCTCGTCCAGATCCGGCCCGAGCCGATCGGCAAGACGGTCGATGCCGTTCGCGGTGCCCTGTCGTGGCTCGGGCCGTGCCGCCGCAAGTCAGCGGCTCACTCGATTCACCTGATCTTCAGCTTCTCGCCCGAGGCGGCGCCCGCGACCAACGCCAAGCTGAAAGTCGAGATCAACACCCGCGAGCACGAGAACATTTACGGCATCCGGACTTACCCGTTCGCCGTGGAGAATCCGTGGTTCAGCGGCAAGGTCGCGGTCGCGTCGTTCGAGCCCGAGGAACTGTTCGGGACCAAGCTTCGGGCGCTCCTTCAGCGCCGGAAGGGACGCGACCTGTTCGATCTCAACGAAGGACTGAAGCAACTGTCGCTCGACGCTGCGAGAGTTATCGCCGCGTTCAACCATTACCTCGCACACGAAGGTACGCCCATCTCCAGAGCCAACGCCGAGGAACGGATGCTCGACAAGCTGACGCGAAGCCTGACCGACGACATCAAGCCGATGCTCGCGGCCGACGTCGTCTACGGCGATGACGAAGCGCTGGAGGCGTTCGAGCGTGTCTGGTTCGGATTGATTGCCGGACTGCACGGCGAGGCGTGGCACAAGTCAAAGGAGGTCATCGACGAATTCCGAACGACCTCGCTTCCGGCGTTGCTTCGAAGCGGGAGGGTGTGATGACCACCGCTGGCACATTCGGCGTGCGTCGCCGATCGGGTGGTCACAAATTTGGTCACAGCATTTCTCGAACGCTGCAAATCATTCGGGAAACAGCACTTTCCGACCTCTCCTCGGCTTGCCTTGGGCGCAGGGGGTCGCTGGTTCGAATCCAGTCGCCCCGACCACTTTTCCGCTTCCGGGGTAACACCGGGGTAACACGGCGATGAACCCAAGAATCGCAGTTACCGACACTCTAGCCAGCCTTGTTGTCGGCGGCCGACCAACCGCGCGGTAGCCCGTCATGCACGGCGCGGACATGGGTGCCACCGTCTGCATTGGGCGAGCGAGATCGTGATTGTCGTCTCGCCGCGCAGCGCAGAATCTGTCGTCTCGAACTCAGCCACTTCGACCACCCGATGTTGTGGCTTCCTCTAGCTGGGACTCGGAGCCGAACGCCTTTGGTGTCAAGGGCACCCACAGTTCTATGTTCCCAGGGCCCGCCGGAGCAGCGCCAGGTGATCCAAGCGGGCACGGCGGAATCGCCCCTTGGGTAATACGGAACACGTTGATTGCTTCAGGCGCGCGGGTAAGGAGAGGCATGAAGATCGAGTCGCCTGCTTCGTTGCCTGATATCGCGCCGACCGTGCTGACGATCTTCAGTATTGACCCTCCTTCGGGTCCCGGCCGTGGCCGACCACTTCGAGAGTTGCTTCAGGCAGGTCCGATGCCGCCGAAACCGACGCAACGAGTGATTGCGGTCGAATCGAACCGTTACCGCGCGTCGATTCGCGTATCGTCCGTTGCAGGTCACGACTAGGTCGACGAAGGGACTCGCGACCGATGAGGATGCAGCAAATCCACGATTCGGTCTCGTTGATTCCGCTTCTTCCTCATGCACCCCACCTGGTCTGCGACCTCCTACCTTGGTCGGGCAATACCAGTCGTTGCATACCGCTGCTGGTGGACTCAGGGTTTCCACCGGATCACGATCACCTGATACCCCGCCGCAGTGGTTTTGATCGGTTGCAGACTGGGTAGTTCTTCTGCCGACACGAGCAGCCTGATAGTCCGGGGTTGGCGTGGCACTCGACTGATGAGCCCCCGCCGCTCGAGCGCGACGATCATGTCATGGACCGCCGGCGGCGTGACCTGAAAGAACCGTTGGAAGTCCGCTTCGGCCGGCGCCTCGCGGTGCAGCAGGGTGTATGTGTGGATGAAGGCCAGGTACTGCCCCTGTTTCGCGGTGAAGCGGGGGGACGGATGGCTGGACATGGAATCGGGAGTGTGATCCAACATGTCCATGAACATACGCTATCGCGTCACGCTGACCGCCCAGGAACGTCACCAGCTGCAGGCGCTCACGAGCGGCGGCCGAGGGGCCGTTCGCCGGATCAAGCGGGCGCAGATTCTCCTCGCGGCCGACGCCCAGACCCCCGATGAGATGATTGCTCGCACCGTCGGTGTCGGCACGTCGACTGTGTACCGGACCAAGCAACGTTTTGTCGAAGACGGCCTGGACTGCGCGCTCACCGAACTGCCCCGTCCCGGCGCGCCGCGCAAGCTCGGCGCCAGCGATGAAGCCCTCCTGGTGGCGGTCGCGTGCTCAAAACCTCCCTCCGGGCGTGCCCGGTGGACGATGCACCTGCTGGCCGGCGAGATGGTGCGCCTCACCGCGCATGAGACCCTGTCGGGCGACACGGTGGGTCGCCGGCTGGCGGAGATGAAGCTGAAGCCATGGCAGGAGAAGATGTGGTGCATTCCGCACGTCAACGCCGAGTATGTGGCCCGCATGGAAGACGTCCTCGATCTCTATGCCGAAGCACCGGATCCGCGGCGACCGGTCGTCGGTGTTGATGAAACCCCCCGGCAGCTGATCGGGGAAGCGTGTATCCCGATGCCGGCCGAGCCCGGGAAGCCCAGGCGGGTCGATTACGAGTACGTGCGCAACGGCACTGCGAACGTCTTCCTGTTTGTCGATGTGCATCGCCCCTGGCGACACGCCAAGGTCACCGACCACCGGACGTGTGTCGACTTCGCCGAGTGCATGCGCGATCTGGTCGACGAGCACTACCCGAAGGCCGAACGGATCCGGGTGGTCCTCGACAATCTGTCGGCCCATTCAGCGGCGGCGCTCTACCAGGCCTTCGCGCCCGCCGAGGCACGGCGGATCCTGCGCGGCTCGAGTTTCACTTCACGCCGAAACACGCCAGCTGGCTCAACATGGTCGAGATCGAGATCGGCGTGATGGTCACGCAGTGCCTCGATCGCCGGATCCCCGACAAGGCGACGCTGCGCGGGCGAAGGCGAAATAGGGGGCCGGTCAGCGACTTCTCGAAAGCTGCTAGCACCAGCGAACGGCCTCTCGGGCGACAGCCGTGTTCACGAGCGGAGTAATCTTGTAGTTGCGTGAAAGCTGCCGCGTTGATTGGTCTGGCTGCCTTGACGGTGCTGTCCTGCGGTTCCCCAGCGCTGCAAAGCGCTCGGCTCACTGGCGTATCGGTGCCCATTGAAGTGTCGCCGGTGTCGCTTGACCCGCGCGACCCGTCGGTGCGCAGCATTGGAGCGTTCGCCTATGCCGGCGGTATTGAGATCAAAAGCGCGGATTCGCCTGGTGTCCACGAGTTGTCGGACATGCGGATTGTTTCCGGCGACCGCCTCGTCGCCGTCAGCGATTCTGGTTACTTTTTCGAGGCGCGTCTCATCTTTGACGAGACCGCACAGCTGTCAGGTCTCGGGGACGCTCGAGTGACCTCGCTCGTCAGCGAGCGTAGCCAGCCGCTGACCGGCTTGGGGGCGGACGCTGAAGGTTTCGACATATTGCCCACTGGCGATCGACTCGTGAGTTTCGAGCGCAACCACCGAATCTGGTTGTATGCGGCCGACGACAGCCCTCCTCGTCCAACGCCTGCGCCCAACGCCGACTTCCCGGCCAACGGGGGCATGGAGGCACTGACCGTTTATCCAGCAGCCGGACCAGGCTTCTATCTCGTCGGGAGCGAAGGTGGCACCGTCTGGCTCTGCAGCCTTGCTGGGACGTGTGAGGAGACGGCCTTCGGGGCACTCGTTCCCACGGGCTTCGGCCTGACGGCGCTTGCGGCTTACGGCGAGGCAGGCGATTTCGCCATGCTCGCCCGCGCGTACGAGCCGCGCTCCGGTACCCGCGTTTCTGTCAGGTTGATCGGCGCAACTGGAGCGCGCGAAGGACGCGTGCTGGACGAAATGGCGATGGCCCCACCACTCACCGTGGACAATTTCGAAGGCATCGCCGTGGTGCCGCGATCCACTGGCGGCATCCGCCTCTACATCCTGTCGGATGACAACGGCTCGGCAGGACAGCACACTTATCTGCTTGCGTTCGACTGGCGGGTCGCCGGATGAGAACGCAGCCACGCTGAGTCTCGTGGGCCGCGCCTAGCCGTCTTGAACGGCCAGATTCCTTACAAATGAGTCAAGTTTGAACGCACCGTTCAAGACGGCTACGCCCGCGCGGAGCGCGGGCAATCAAACACTGCCTAGCGAGGCGGAGCCACATGCTCGGTGGTCTGAGGCGCAGCCTCGCTAGTGTTCACTCCTGATAGTTCATTGCAAACGTCACGCGGGGATGGTCCCCAAGTGGGGGCCCGCTGCTCGTCCCGCGACTCTGCTAGGATTTGCGCCATGAAAACTGTCGCACTGACGGTGCTGTCAGCCGTCGGTACCGTCGCCATCATTGCAGCGCAGGCGTCGCCAGACCTCGAGGTGGTGCAGGTGCGCCCGAATGTCTACATGCTGACGGGCGCGGGCGGCAATATCGTCGCGCAGGTCGGGGAAGACGGAGCCGTCGTGGTCGATGCCGGCAGCGCGGGCAGCGCCGCGGCCGTCGTCGCCGCCATCCGCAAGCTCAGCGACAACCCCATACGGTACGTGATCAACACCGGCCCGGATGCCGACCACGTGGGCGGGAACGCCGCACTCGCGAAAGCGGGGCAGACGTTGTTTTTCCAGCGTTCGATAGGTCTGCCCAACGATTTCCTGGGTGCCGGAGCCGCGTCGATTCTTGCCGTCGAAAGCGTCCTTACGCGCATGAGCGGCGCCGGTCCTGGAACACAGGCGTACCCTGCTGATGCGTGGCCGACCGAGACGTTCGATTACGCGCGCAAGTACATGTATCTGAACGGGGAAGGGATCGAAGTGCTTCACCAGCCGGCCGCGCACACCGACGGCGACGCGATCGTCTTCTTCCGCCGTTCCGACGTCGTCGTGACCGGGGACATCGTTGACGTCGATCGCTTTCCGGCGATAGATGTCGCCCGCGGCGGGACGATCCAGGGAGAAATCGACGCCCTCAACCGGATCATCACGCTCGCGATTCCATCCGTCCCGATTGTGTCGCGCGAGGGCGGCACGCTCGTCATCCCGGGTCACGGCCGCGTCGTCGATCAGTTCGACCTCCTTGGCTATCGCGACATGGTCACCATCGTGCGCGACCGGGTACGGGACCTTCAGGCGGCCGGCATGTCGCTGGAACAGGTGAAGGCCGCCAGTCCCGCTCGTGGCTACACGAGCCGGTACGGCGAAGCGTCCGCGAACGCGTTCGTCGAGGCCGTCTATCGCACGCTCCACCAGCAGGAGAAATCATGACGGCATCCCGGTTCGCACGAGTGCTGTTCGCTGCTGCAATCGGGGCTGGGAGTGTGCAGGTCGGGGCCCAGCAGCCAAAGCCGGCAACCTCCACCACGCCACGATCGGCAGCTGCCATCGATCTCACCGGGTACTCGGGTGTCGTACGTGACCGAAGATTGGCGGTTCCGGATGATCACACCACCCAAAGGCGATTACCGCGCAGTGCCGCTCACCGCCGAGGGACGGAAGACCGCCGACGCGTGGGACCCGGCGGCCGACGCGCGCACCGGCAACGAATGCAAGGCGTACGGCGCTGCCGCCATCATGCGCGTACCCGGCCGGTTTCACATCAACTGGCAGGATGACAACACGTTGCGCGTGGAGGCCGACACCGGCCAGCAGACACGGCTGTTCCGGTTCGGTCCGGCCTCCGCGTCTACCGAGCGTACGTGGCAGGGCAACTCAAAGGCCACGTGGGACCGCCTGGGACGCTCGCTCACCGTGGTGACGACCAACATGCGGGCCGGGTACTTGCGCAGAAACGGCGTGCCTTACAGCGAAGACGCCACGTCCACCGAATATTTCGACCTCGCGCCTCACCCGGGCGGCGGCCAGATGCTGATCGTCACGACCGTGGTCGAAGATCCACGCTACCTGCAGCGTTCGTTTGTCATCAGCTCGCAGTTCAAGAAGGAACCGGACGGTTCCAAATGGAATCCAACACCATGCACCGCCACGTGGTAGCCCGCTGCACGTGGGCGCTCGCCGTCGCCATCGCCGCCGTGGCGCTCCTGCGCACCGCGTCTGCTCAGACCGTGACCGCGCAAATCGATCTCACCGGGTCGTGGCTGCCACTGAGCACCGAAGACGTGTCGAACGACACTTATCCAGTGGACTACATGGCGCTTCCGCTGAGCGACGAGGGACGCGTCCGCGCCCTGAGCTACAACGAATCGCAGCTCAGCATGATCGACCGGCAGTGTGAGGGACGTCCCGTGTGGTATTTCGTGCAGGGTCCGTTCGGCTTCACGCTGTGGCGGAACAGCGAGCCCACGAAGGGACAGGTGACGTCGTACACGATTGGGGCCTGGGAAAACAGGCTGCCGATGACGATCTGGATGGACGGGCGGCCGCGGCCCTCGAAGTACGCGGAGCACTCGCGCGCCGGCTTCACGACCGGCCGCTGGGAGGGCAACACGCTCGTCGCCACGACGACCAACATGAAAGCGAGCTACATCCGCAAGAACGGGCCGCCGATGAGCGATCACGCGACGGTTACTACGAGGTACTTTCGGCACGGCGATCTCCTCACCGTCCAGCTCGTCATCGAAGACCCGTACTATCTTGCGGAGCCTTACACCATCACGAAAACGTTTGAGCGGTCGCCCACGGAAATTACAACGGTCGGCCCGCCGTGCATCTCCACTTTCGAAGGGACGGCGCTCGACGCGCCGGCGCCTCACTGGAATCCCGACAAGAATCCCTTCGTCGACGAGCTGACGAAGAAGTGGGGTATTCCCCGTGAGGTCGTGCTCGGGTATCCGGAGACGCTTTACCCGGATTACAGACAGAAGTTGAAAAACGCGCGATGAGACAAGCGGAGATCGCCTCCCACCTTTCGTGCAACCGCCTCGCTCGAGTCGAGGCCAAGACAAGTTGCGAAAGGGTGCGTCGCGATGGTGGGGATATAGTCACGGCGTCCCATAGCCGGTCGAGCCCCGATTTCGTGATCCGCGTGCCATCGATCCTCGCCGCTGTGCCGCGTCGTATCAGCTGCTGTGCTCGGCGGATGGCGTGCTCTACCACCTTGCAATCCGCAACGCTGCGGAGCGCCTCGGCCTCGAGGTCCAAGTTATGCCGGCGCGGTGACGAGATGGGCCTAGAGAGCTGAACAGGTAAAGTCACGCGGCGATCGATTGGCGGGCTGACTCGCTGGAGATTGGCGACCGCCGAGACACGTCGCAGATCCAGAGTGTTCTTCCGGATGCCTTTGTAACGGGCTTTGTGGCCTTGGATCTGTTGCACGCGCGCCAGTGAGTGCTCGATGGTAGCCGTCTCCGAGCACACTGGCTGGGCGTACGTCGTCTGCGTCTCGGCTCGCGATCGACGGCCATTCGTCATCACGCGCCGCCGCATCGCGTTGATCGACGGCGGCCTGCCGACACAGCCCTACGAGCACGGGACACGGGGTAAGCGGCCGGACGAGGCGGAAGCGCTGATCGCGAGGGTGCGGAACTCAGTTGCGACGATCACCGATCTCGCCTTTGGCCGGCTCGTCGACGAGCTGTCGCGCGAGCACCCGGTAACGACGCTCGCAATCCGCAAAGCCGCTATTCGATTGCCGCCCAGGCCAGCGGTCGCCGCTCGACGGCTGACGGTCGGCGCTACGCTCGGCGGATGCGTCTCTACCACCCTTGCGATCCGGCACGAGATCTGCGGAGCGCCTCGGCCTCGAGGTCCAGTTGTCGCCGGCGCGGTGACGACGATCGACCTCGCGGCGGCCGGCGCTCGGCGTGTCACCGGACAGCGGTCGCGGCAATTCGTGACCGGCCCCGCGGGCCGCCGTCCATGTCCAGGTCCGCCGTGGACCGCGCTGGAGCATCGTCGCCGCGGCCCGCACGCCGCGGCGAGTGGCACGCGAGCTCCGCCGCGCACGTCCTCACGGTCGCGAACGCGCGGGCTTTCAGATTCCACGGACCTGCTACGCCGGACCCAGCGCGGCGACGAATCCAGGCGGCGCGAGGTGCTGCCAGCCGAGCCGCCGCGCGCCTTGGCCCCGGGCAGAGCAGCCGCCTGCCGGATCCACGTCGCCAGCTGAGCCTCGTCGAGCTGGTCGTCCTCGCGGATGTCAAGGTAACGCACTTCCTTGTGCCTGGACTCGCCGGGAGGGACAGGACGCAGCGACGTGCCGCGGAAGAACGCCACCTTGACGTACTTCGTGAAGCAATGGATGCCAAGGAACCAGCCCTGGCCCTCGACTCCGTAAAACGGCGAGTTCCATTTGACGGCCTTGCGCACGCCGGGGACGGTGCATGCGATGAGCGCGTCGAGACGCCGCCCGACGTCGCGCTTCCAGCCGGGCATGGCCGCGATGTAGGCCTGCACGGGGGCGTCGCCTTCGGCCTTCGCGATCTGAGGGTTGCCGCCTGCGAGGAGGACGGGGACCTTCGCCGACTTCTTCGCGGTGTTCCTGTTCGCCGCGGCTTTCTTCGTCGTCTTGCGAGCCATTCTGTTCAGTCCACCTACCGCGCGTTTACGGGCACACAGGTAACACTTTCGGTCCGCCCACGCAACACCCCTTCACGTCGTCGAGCGGTATACTCGCACCCGCTTGGGATCTCTAGGAGGACCAGGACAGAACCCTGGAGGGTTCGAGCGATGAAAAACTACACATTGATGTCTGTGCTCGTGGTGTGTGGGTGGCTCGCGGCGGCGGGATCCGTTCTTGCCCACCATGCGGTGGCCGCGCAGTACGACCTGGACAAGCCGATCGAATTTTCCGGCACGGTCGTGAAAATGGAGTTCGTCAACCCACACTCGATGCTGCACCTTGAAGTGACCAATCCGGATGGCACCAAGACGGTCTGGTTGTTCCAGACCGGAGCCATCGGGACGCTGCGGAGGCTCGGGCTGGTGCGATCGTCGGCGGAGGGGGGCCTCAAGCCTGGCGATCGTGTGACCGCGTCTGGATTTGCGGCGCGGAGCGGCAACCCGATGGGCATGCTGAAGGAGCTGCGGATGCCCACCGGTCGCGTCATCACGACGTGGTCAGGGGATCCCAACAACAACTAGCAGAGGCAAAGGACCATGAACCGTCGTCTGTCTTGCTTCGTTTTCATGCCGGCGATTGCGATGGCGCTCGCGTTCGCGCTCGCATCCGTCGCCACTGCCCAGGGCACCGCGACGGCCGCTCCGGCGGCCACTCCCCGTATGCCGGACGGCAAACCGGATCTGAGCGGGAATTGGCTGAGCGCAGGAGCCGGCGGTGCGAGGTCGACGGCGCTGCGCGCCGGGCCAGGGTCCTTGCGACATCAACTACCAGACCAACCAGTCCTGGGATCAGGAATTCATCCGCGAGGACATTTTGGCCGGCGAAGTGTGGTTCAGTGGACGCTGGGCGCCAAACAGGCCCGTTTACAAGCCGGAACACTGGGACCGCATCCAGTTTCTCGACGAGAACACGAACACCGAGGATCCCATCCTGAGATGCCAGCCGCAGGGCATCACGCGCGAGGATCCGCCGACGAAGATCATGCAGACGGCGAACGAGATCGTGCTGTTCTACGGGTCGCAGTATTTCCGGATCATCCCCATTGACGGGCGCAAGCACGATCCGGAACTGTCTCGCGACATCACCTACTGGGGTCACGCGGTGGGACGGTGGGAGGGCGAGACTCTGGTCATCGAATCGGTGGGCTTCAATGACGTCACGTGGCTGGCGCGGGGTGGCCTGTTTCACTCGGACAACATGCGCGTGACCGAGAAGTTTCGCCGCGAAGGCAACATTCTGGTCTATGACGTCACGGTGGTGGACCCGGACGTGCTGCTGGAGCCGTGGGTCCTGGACACGCGGCGCATCAAGCTGGATCCGAAGATCGACTTCATAACGGAAACACCACCCTGTCGTGATTACGATTCCCCCAATCTGGGCGAAAGCAAGATACGGCATTGACGAACATGAGATTCGCGATCGTCCTCCTGGCGTCGCTGGTTGCTCAGAGTCTCGTCACCACAGGGGCCGCGGCCCGGGACGACCAGGCCGCTGCTTCCGTATTAGGTGGCAACCCGAAAGCTCTCCTGGCCGCACGGGATCCCAAAACGCCCGCGCAGCTCTGGATGTGGCACATGGGGATGCTGCGCGGAGAGTACGAGGTGGACGGCGTCGCCACGCTGGAGGTCCAGCGGAGCACCGGCACGGTGCGCTCCGGCGGCCAGCCGTGCACCCTCGTCAACTACCGCGCGAGCATCAACTATCAGGTGTCGGGTATGCGCGTGCAGTACACCTGCACGCGTCCCGACGGCCAGATGTACAAGGCCATCGAAGTGGTCAGCGGTGACTTCGCATGGGACGAAGACATCCCAGGGGCAGAGCTCGTTCCCGGCAAGGGGAAGGCAACTCCGAATCCTGCCGCGCGCAACGAGCGGCTCATTCGGCTCTGGAGCGGCCCACAAGGCGCACCGAAGGCTGCCGTTGCAGCTGGAACCAATACAAAGGTCAGTACCGTCGCAGGCAAGACTGTTCTGACGTATCCGATCCCGGGCGTCCCTGGTGCAACCGCCACCGCCACGCTCCTCGCCGGGACGGGCGACGGTCCGTGCGCGAGGAACTGCGCCGAACGCATCGAGGTGCGTCAGGGCAACGTCGTCACGGAGTTCCTGTACCTCGGACTACGAGGACTACAACGAGCCGCTCAACAAGATCAAAGCATTCTTTCCCGGTCACATCATCGAGAAACGGGACGGCGTCACGATTCTCGATCTCTCAGATCGTCGAAACGGAGACCGGCAACCTTTATGTGATCATGCCGGTTCCCGAAAGCGTTCGGAAGGCTTCGCGGTAGCAACGCACGGGGATCCCGCGAGCTTCCGACACTCTCGGAAGAACGCACGAGTGGTGGCGACGTGGTCGCGGCCATCGGCAACTGATCCCCACCCAGGCACCTTCGAAAACATGCCGGGTTCGTCCTCCTTGTATCGCCGGAAATAACCTGCGATCTCGTCGCGGACGGGAGGTGTCAGCTCGTACGTGGGGCGGCCGTCTCGCCCAATCGGGGACAACACGACCTTGGCGTCGTAACCTTTCTCGTCCTCCATGTACATCAGGCCGACGATGACGCCGCGCACGAGCTCACCGCCGGGCAGCGATGGTCCGAGCACCAGCACGTCGAAGGGATCGCCGTCGTACGAGATGGTCTGAGGCACGAATCCGTAATTGACTGGATAGCCGCCGATCCGCTCTGAAATCATGCGGTCGATCGCGCGCGCGTTCTTGCTCATGTCGAGCTCGAACTTGCGCCGATCGCCGCGCGAGATTTCGATGTAGCCATTGACGGTGCCATCGGGATTGACCGCCGGCGAATCGCGCCAGACGTGCCTGGCGTGTGGCGCCGCGGCTTCGAGGCTGCGCGCAAGCTGAGCGCTCGCTGTTGCCGGCAACACCCTGGGTGCCTGTGCCGGCTGGGCGAGCAACGCGCACGGCAGGATTACCATCGCCATCGGGACACAGCAACTCAGAAGACGCATGAATTCATTGTAGGGCAGCCATAATGTTGGCAAGCAGTGAACACCGTTGTCATCGCCGGTGCTTCGGGTGTGGTGGGTGCGCGCGTGCTGCATCACCTGGTGCGGCGTGAGGACGTCGGTCGCGTCATCGCTGTGGGGCGTCGCATCTTGCCGTTGCAGCACGAAAAGCTCGTGTCGAAGGTTGTCGATCTGCAGAACGCGACCGCCGTTGCCGCCGAGATTCCTGAGGGTACTGCCGTCGCCTTCTGCTGCCTCGGCACCACCATGAAGCGGGCGGGCTCGAAAGAGGCGTTTCGCGCTGTCGACCATGACGCGGTTCTGGCTTTCGGCCAGGCAGCGCTGGCAAAGGGAGCCAGGCGCTTTCTTCTCATCAGCTCGGTCGGGGCAAGCGCGAGCTCAGCGAACTTCTATCAGCGGACCAAAGGCGAAGCGGAAGAGGCGCTGACTCGGCTTGGATACGCGCAGCTGACGGTGCTTCGGCCGTCGTTGATCGATGACGAGGGGGCGCGCCGCGATTACCGTGCCGCAGAACGGCTGGTGCTGCCACTGGCTCGTTTCGTCTTTGCCGTGGTCGGACGAACTCGTCGCTACGCTCCGATATCCGCTGATGTCATCGCGAAGACGATGGTCCGCCTGGCGTTCGACAACACGACCGACCGAGTGCGCTGGGTAGAGAGCGACGAACTGCATCGTCTTGGAGATTGAAAATACGGTGGGTTATTTCCGCGTAATGAACCGGCTGAGCACGCTGTCTATGAGCGCCGACTCGGTGAGCTCTGTCGTCAGCGGCACTGGCCACTTCACGGTCAGCGTGGTGGCAAGGTCCCCCTTGCGATCCTTGTGGAGCACCAGCCGTGCGTGATCCCGTTCGAACTGAACGTCCCTGACGAACAGTTCGACCCCCGGCTCGTAGCGCACCAGCATCACGGTCTCGACATCCTTAATGTAAGGCCCGCACAGAATTGGTGTCTGGCGGCCTGGCGCTTCACTGGCGGGCTGTCTTCTGCGCCTTGTCGTACTCCTCGATCGGCTTGAATGGTCCGAACCTGTGCTGGTCCTGCGGGAACGGGTCGGCATACGGGCCGTACGGACTGTCGATCGGCTTCTCGGCGCGCTTTGGATAATCACGCTCCAGATTGTCCATGTGCGGCCGCGGCTGCGCGTTGATATATCCCGCCACGTCAAACGCGTCGTCATTTGTCAGCGTGGGCTCGCCGAGCGGCATCCGCGCCTTGATGAAACGGGCCGCGGTGAGCACGCGCGCCATGCCGGCGCCATCGTTGAAGCTGTCCGGTCCCCAGAGCGGCGGGAAGACGTAGCCGTCCTCAGCATCGGCCGAGGCGCGCAGTCCCAGGCCGTCGGCGCTATGGCAGATCGCGCAGCGTTCTTTGAAGACCTGTTCTCCGGCTGTGAAGTTAACGGCGCGCTCGGGCCTGACAAACGCCGCAGGGTCGGTGGCCTGGCGCAGGCTCGTGCCCATCGCCTTGAAGCGGTCGCCAAGCGATTCGACGTAGTTCACCATTGCGATCAGCTCAGGGCTGTTGCGCGGCATCGTGCGGCCGTTCATGCTTCGCTCCATGCAGCCGTTGATGCGATCGAACAGGTCGCGCTCGCCGCCATCGCGGCCGGAGTACCGCGGATACAGGTCGGCCGACTCGAGAAGAGACAGCATGCCCGGATCGACGCCGCTGCCGAGATGACACGACGAGCAGGCCAGCCGGCTGCCGGAGTAGCGCATCGCGGGATCTTCGTGATCCGGGCCAAGCAGCCGGGCCGTGTCGGTGATCAATCGTCGCCCGTACTCTTCGGTCGCGATGACACTCGGCGTTTCGGTAGCTTCCGCGCGGCGTTGGCTGTAAAGGGCGAAGCCGAGGACGAGCGCACCAATCGCGCCTCCGCCGACTATAGCGGTGAGCAATCTGTGTCCCGTCGGAATCATCAGCAGAATCCTCTCTAAGCCGGTGCTCCGGTCTAGGAGCGGCGGTGCGCCCGGTCATAGCGCTGGACCCGGGCGAGGAAATTGTATTTCGGCCGTTCCACCCAGCGACGCAGTGCAGGAGAGCAGCACCAGGCCACCACGAACGCCAGGCCGAACACCACCGACGCGATGACGATGATACTGCTGATCACTGTGGTTGCTCCGTGCGCGTCGCGGCGTCCTGATAGAAGCTGCGTACATAGTGTGCGACCGCGAGAATCTCGTCCGCGCTCAGTCGGTCGGTCCACAGGGCCATGCGCGTGCCGATCATTCCTTCGCGCAGGGCGCGGAGGCTGGCGGACAGGCTCGCCTGCTGGCGCCGGAAATCGGTTGGCCGGACGACGAGCTCGGCCACGGCCGTCCCGCGGCCATCGCCGTTCGTCCCGTGGCACTGGATGCAATTCGCCTGGTACACACGCGCGCCGAGGGCGAGGATCGCGTCCGACGGCACATCCGCAGGCTCGACCATCGAGAACGCCTGCACGGCCGCCGCCATCCCCGCCAGATCGCCAACCGCGTGATCGCGCCACGCGGACATCGACGTGCCGACGCTTCCATTCCACAGCACCTCGCTCAGACGATCGAACGAGTACCGGTGCTCGGCCAGATTTGCTGGCCGCGGCACCAGCGCCGAGGCGGCCGGGCCGTCACCCCTGCCGCTCGAGCCGTGACAGCTTGCGCAGTTGGCCGCAAACAACGCCTTGCCGCGTTCGAGATCCGGCGCGGCGGGCAGCATCGGATAGTTCCCATCAGCGCGCGGCCGGGTCGGGCTGCCGTTGACCGGCGTCACCGACAACGCCATGTGCGCCATGTGATCGTCCGGGCAGTTGCACGCCTCGCGTGCGTGCGCTTCGCCTTCGGGCCCGGCGAGCTCGCGCGCGCGTCCGAGCGTCTCGAGATACGCCACGAGATCGCGTGCCTCCTGACGCGGACGATCCGCCGTCCCGTCGAAGAGCGATCGATAGGCGGGCATAACTGAATCGGGCACGAGCGTGCGCGGTGAGTACAGATGCAGGTAGTGCCAGTCCGATGGCCGTGTCCCCGACGCGCGGGAGAGATCGGGACCGATCCGCCTCGTGCCCCAGAGATGCGGGTAATCGAACTGCGTCTCCCACGCAAGCGTCGGCGCACCGAACCGCGCGATGTCGGTATCGAGATAGCGGATTTGCTGCGTGTGGCAGTACGCGCATCCTTCACGGGCGTAGACGTCGCGTCCGCGCTGCTCGCTGACGCTGAGGCCGAGCGGCATACCGGGCGACATGCGACGCGTCTGATCTTCGAGCACACGGCCTGGCCAGTATCCCAGCAGCACAACCGACATCAGAAAGAATCCGATGCCGCCCAGGCCCGCCACCATGTACGCCATGCGGAGCGCGCGCCCGGCCCCGACGCTCATGCCGGCTCCGCCGTCGCGGACGCCACCCGTGGTCTGAGCCGGTCACCCCCCCGCACATCGACGACGACGTTTTGCGCATCCGTCGGGATGTCGCGGCGCGTTCCCGTTGTCACACCGACGAGCAGCGCGATGAAGCCGGCGGCGATTGGGACCGCCGAAAGCGCCCGGACCAACCAATAAGGCCTCGCGGCGCGCACCGATTCGATCCAGGGCGCGCCCGACTGCCACATCTGCGCCTCGACGAGCCCCGCTATCGTCAGGTCGATCACCATCATCGTCACGCCGATGACGAGCAGCCAGTAAGACCATTCGCACGCGCGCCGATTGAAACGAACGCCCGGCAGGCGCTCCCACATGTGGACCAGGCCGCCGGCGCCCGCGAACGTCGCAAAGCCGAGCATGGCCAGGTGCGAGTGCCCGACCACCCAGTCCGTGAAGTGCACCGTCTGATTGATCGCCATTTGCGCCTGGGACGCGCCCTGAATGCTCACCAGCAGATAGAACACGGTGCCGGTCGTCACGAAGCGAAGTCCGACATCGGCAGGAATGAAGCCGCTGCCGCGCACCGATAGCAGAAGGTTCGCAACGACGAGGATGACGTCGATGCCGAGGATCGTCGAGGCGACAATTGCGCTGACCTGCGCCTCCATCGGGATGACGGAGTACACGTAGTGGTGCGTGCCATTGAGCGGGTACACGAAGAAGAGCAGCCAGAATCCGAGCATCGACAGAAAGTGACTGTAGATGGGGCGTCCGCTCGCCGCGGGAATGACGTAGTAGATGATGGCAAGTGCCAGCGGCGTGACGAAGAGGCCGATCGCGTCGTGAATCCAGAGGCCGCTGAGCGCAGCGCCCTGAGCCCCGGGTACGACTTCCGGCAGGAAGTTCCCCATCGGGTAGGCGAGCAGCGTGAAGACGAGACCGCCGATCACATACCAGCTCGAGACGTACAGCGATTCCACGCCCCGGCGGAAGAATGGCGGCACGAACTGAATCGCGGCGACGAGGAGCCCGGCGACGACCAGGACGTCAATGACGAGCGGGAACTCGGCCCACTCGAGTGGCTGGCTGATCCCGGCCAGCACGAGGATCCAGCCGGGCACCATCACGGCGAGATTCCAGAGCGCGAAGAGCCACCGTCCCAGAAGAGGGCTCGTCACGGGACGGCCGGAGAGGATCGGGACCGCGTGGTACAGGAACGCGAAGAATACGTTCCCCAGCCAACCGAGGATGACGCCCTGGGTGTGCGCGTAGCGGACCCGTCCCCAGCTCAGCCACGAGACGCCGCCAAAGAGATCCGGAAGGAGCAGCTCGATGGCGGCGACGATGCCGAACGCAAGCGACGCCAGTAAGGTGACTAGCGCCGCGAGGCCATGGGCGGTGACAAGGGAAACCTCCACCCGCGGGGTGGACTCTTCAACCCCCGGGTGCATCACTACTGTCAGGCGCAGCTAAGCAGGGTGTAGCCGTACTCCTGCGCGTGCGTAGCGGCAACGACGCCCGCTGGGACGAAGCGGCCGTTGCGCACCGGATTCGCCATGAGCTCTTTGAGAATCGCTTCCTGCGATCCCCCGGTGGCCATGGCGATTCGGCCGGCCATTCCACGAGTGGCTTGCGCACAGACGGCGATGACAGCGCCTTTGTCGGCGAGCGTGGCAACCGTCCTCGCGCCCTCTTCGGTTGGGCCGGCCGAGTTAAGAGGGTTGACCGTCACCGGCTTCGGCAGCTCGAGGCGCTGTGAGAAGTACTGCCCGTACTTGGTCCACATGGCCTCGTTGTAGCCGTACGCCGTCGACTGGTGGCGAAAACAGATGATGAGCCCCACATCGGCGGCTTTGACCCCGTAGGCCGACTCATTGATGTTGAACACGTTGCCGGCGAACATCACTCCGTTCTGCCCTCCCTCGCGGCTGGCGGTATCGACGAAGATGCGATGCTTGGCGGGCAGCTCGTCCATCCATCGGTCGAGATCGTGACGGGCGGGAGTGTTCCCCCGAGGCGCCGACTGTGCGCGCAGCGGTCTCGCGCCTGTCGTCAACGCTGCCAGTGTTGCCCCAAGTCCGGCGACGAGGGCGCGGCGATTTGGAATCCAAGTCATCGGTCTTCCTCCTTCGGTGGCTGGCGATGCGAGGCAAGTATATAGCGGCCCGTTCGTGTCCTGTGCTTTTCCTGTCTCGAGGACCCAGCGGCGTTCTCGCCCGCGACGGCCGGCAACCAGCGGCATTCTTGCCCGCGACGGCCGGCAATACGGGCGCGCGCCGCCGACGCTCGGCGTGCCGGGGGGCCGCTGATCAGGCATGACGCACACCCGGTTCGAGGTCGTCCGCTTCATTCTCGACAACTCATTGCTGTTGCTGGTGGGCACCGCAACGGCCGTTGTGTGGGCGAACGTTGACTGGGACAGCTACGACGCTGTCATCCATCCCTTGCATCTTCGGATCAACGACATCGGCATGGTGTTCTTCTTCGCGCTCGCGGCGAAGGAAGTATTCGAGGCCACGCTGCCAGGCGGATCGTTGGCATCGCCACGGCATGCGCTGTCTCTCTTGGCTGCGGCGGTTGGTGGGATGGCTGCACCGGCAGTGATCTAATTGGCACTGTGCTGACTCGCGGGCCTGTAGAGCTGGCGGGGGGTGGCAGTGTAAGGGGCCAGTTCAAAGGCACTCGCGTTGCAGCAGGCGGCATCGCCGTACTCTGCGATGCATGATGTGGCGGGCGCACACTCCCTGATGAAGGATTGGGCAGTCCACCAGCGCACGAATCAGGCTCGTCGCGTACTGCCGCTGATGAACCGCGAGCCGATGGCATGTGGCGGGCTAACGCGCGACTCGGGGAAGCCGGAGATCGTCGCGGAGATCCCGGCCGATGAAGTAATTCGCCATGAAGGGAATTCGCAGCAGCCGAGTGACCGCATCACGAAAGACGATACCGGCACGGGTTTTCGGAACGAACGAGGAAGCGAATTTCGCCGCCGATTCCTGCTTGCGTCCCAGGAACGGCATCAATGAGTCCTGATACCGTTTAAACGCCTGATGGTGATTTCCACCGCCGGTGTGTAGCATCGCCGCAAGGACGTACGCTTCGGCCATCGCAAGGCCGGTGCCTTCGCCGGCGAGCAGCGAAACGCACGCTGCGGCATCGCCGACGAGCGCGATGCGGCCCTTCGCCCAGCGGCTCATTCGAATCTGACTGACACGATCGAAGTAGATGTCGCCGACATCTGACATTGCGGCAAGGACCTGCGGGCATTCCCAGCCGACATCCGCAAAGACCTGAGTCAGTACCTGTTTGCGATCGCGCTCGTGCCATGCCGCAGGGCCGGTCAGATACTCGTCACGAAAAACGAAGAGAAACATCGTCTTGTCGTCACGCATGGCGAACCGGGAGATCTGTCGTCCTGGGACCGCATGGCTGACGTACACCAACTCGTCACGAGGCAGGTAGCCATCCACCTCGAACGCAGCGACGTGATACCCGAGCGAGGCCTCAAATGAGCACTGCGGCCCGAATGCGATCTGACGTACCCGTGAATGCAATCCATCCGCGCCGATGACGAAATCGGCCTCCCGCGACGATGCTCGTTCGAAGCGGACGTGGACGACCTCGTGCTCCTCATCAAGCGCGGCGATCGAGTCGCCGAAGACTGTCTCGACGCCTTCGTCGAGCGCGCCATAGATCGCTGTCGAGAGATCAGAGCGTCGTAAGCTCGTGAAGCGGCCATTCGTCATGCGGCTGAACACATCGGTGGAGAAACCGCCGGTTCTGCGCCCACGCTGGTCGACGAAGCGAACCTCACGCACCCCGTAGCCCAGCTCGTGGATTCGAGGCAGAAGTCCCATCCTCTCCGCCACGTCGTAGCCGACTCCCCAGAAATCAATCACATATCCGCCGGTCCGAAGCGCCGGCGCCTCCTCGACGAGCAGCACATCGTGTCCGCAGCGCCGCAGCCAGTAGGCGAGCGTTGGACCGGCGATGCCGGCACCGTTGATGACGAATCTCACTCGCTGCTCCTTCGGTCAGTTTCGCGACATCATGCCCCTTCCCTCATCGCGATCGTCGTCATCGTGCTGGTTCGTCACCCGAAGCTGCGACTCTTCGTCGAGAACGCCGGATAGTTGCACGTTTCATTCCATCACCACGCGGAGCACGGCTGGTTCGTGACCAACGAGGCAAACGCGCGATCCGGAACGCCCATCGTTCAACGGCACTGTGCCTTGTCAACTCCGATGCGGCAGCTCGGCCTCCGAATGACGTTCGGCAACGTCGTCGAGCGGCATCACGTCCTCTCCATTCGGACGGAAATATCGGGTCCCGACAGGATGGCAGCCCGAGACCGTCTTCCAGCAGTATTTCGTCTGCGGCCGCGCGCCGTCGGATGAAGGAGGTTGTCGGTGGTGAATGCACGAATCCATCTGTGGATGAGAGTGATGCTGTTGACAGTAATGGCCCTGACCGGAGCAACCGGCTACGCACAAAGTCAGGGAAGTGCCGCCTCGGGAAGCCAGCATGCGGCGTTCACGATCGACGGCGACGCCGCGCTCTGGACGGTCGCCGTCAGGCCCGACAAGACACAGGACTTCGAGCGGGTCATGGCGAAGCTTCGCGAGGGGTTACACAAATCCCAGAAACCGGAACGGCAACGACAGGCGGCAGGATGGAGGTTGCTGAAGATCGACAAGCCGATGCCCGACGGGAACATCGCCTACGTTCACATCATCCAGCCTGTCGTGCACGGGGCGGACTACACCATCATGCAGATTCTCTACGACGAGTTCCCGGACGAGCGGCAGATGCTCTACGAGTTGTACAAGGCGCGTTCGCGCAGAACCTCTCGCTCGCCGGCGGGTCGATCGCCGTAGACCTGTCGAAAACGAATTGAGGATGGATCAGCCGTCCGCCACGGGGGCGGCTGCCCCTTTATCGAATGACGCCGCGGCGCACCGCGTAGAGGACGATCTCGGCGGCACTGTGAAGATCGAGCTTCTCCATGATCCTGGCGCGGTGAGTTTCCACCGTGCTCGGACTGATAGACAGCAGCGTTGCGATTTCTTTGTTGACCTTTCCTTCAGCAATCAACTGAAAGACTTCGCGTTCGCGGTCTGAAAGAGAATCGAAGCGGTCACTAATCCCCTTTTCCGCGAGCTGTCGCACGTAATCGTCCAGCATCACGCGCGCGATCGGTGGACTGAAGAACGACTTGCCGCGTGCGACTTCGCTCACCGCCTGGATGAGATCGACATCGGCCGAATCCTTGAGGATATAGCCGGCCGCGCCCGCCTGAAGGATTTGTGCAACGTATGCCTCGTCCGAATACATGCTCAGGACGAGAATTCGCGTGGTTGGCACGCGTCGCGCAATCTGTCGTGTCGCCTCTACTCCATTCAGGAGTGGCATCGCGACATCGAGTACACAGACGTCGGGCTTGAGCTGTTCGGCCAGACGAACCGCTTCGCGGCCGTCGCCAGCTTCGGCAACGACGTCCCACTCGGGGCGTTCCTCGAGCACTTTGCGTAGACCCTGACGCACCAGCGTGTGGTCATCCGCGAGCAGAATGCGAGACTGATCAGCCTGCCAGAAGCTCCGGGTCCGACTTCTCGGATAGATTCGCCGCAATCGGGACAGCCGGCAGATGCACGGCGACCCTCGTGCCTCCCTCGCGCCGCGATTCCAATGCGAACGTTCCGCCAAGCGCCTGGACGCGCTCGCGCATGCCGATGACACCGAGTCCACGTGTCGAGGAGGTGCCGAATCGCGAGATCATGGTCGATCCCGTGTCCGTCATCGTCGATCGTCATGTCAAGCCCATTGGCCATCTGCGACAATGTGACGATAACGTTTCGCGCGCCACTGTGCCGCAGGACGTTCGTGAGTGCCTCCTGGACGATCCGATAGACACAGACCTCCATCGCCTGTGGCAGCCGCTGTTCCTTTCCATGCTGAATGAACTGCGCAGAGATGCCCGTTCTCTTCGAGAACGAACGCAGATAGGAGCGGAGCGCCTCGGGCAATCCAAAATCGTCCAACATCGACGGATGAAGCAACTGGGAGAGATCCCTCACGCTCTGCAGAGTATTCTCGGCGATCGAACGGGCATCATCAAGCCAGCTGACGATGCGCGCACCTGATTCGGCTGTCTGTAAAGAGTCGATTCCGCGACGCGCCACGGTCACATCCATCTTGATTGCCGTCAGTGCCTGACCGACTTCATCGTGCAGCTCGCGAGAGAGGCTCCGCCGCTCCTCCTCCTGGACCGTCACGAGCCGAGCAGACAATCGCTCCAGATCGCGCCGCGTACGCTCCTCGCCCGCCCGCTGGCGCTCAATCTGACGCTCGAGGCGACCTACATGATTGGTCGCCAATACCGCCACAATCAGGCCCACGACAATCGCGACAGCGCCAATCACGAGCAATCGGTTTTGCAATTCGGCGTACAGCGCCGAGGCCTCCGCTTCGTGCCGCCGCTGCGAAAGGACCTGCAGCTCGGATAATCGATCGAGGATCTGCAGAATGGCGGTCCGACTCGGGACGACTCGGCGGCGCAGGACCGCTGCCGCCTCGGTGGTATCCAGCGGGCCATCAGGAGCGAACGCCAACTCTCGTGATTTCCAGAAATCCTCGAGCTCTTTCTGAAGTTGTGCCCAGTGCTGACGTTCCTCCGGGGACGTCACGTCCAGAGAATAATCGGGCAGCAACTGCTCGACTTCCCCGCGGATTCTGTTGAGCTCCTGCCGATAGTAGTCGGCGTCGATCGAACGGTTGTCGATGATCGCGTCTCGCAGAAAAATCGAACCGAGCAGGACGTTTGTCCGAATCTTCGTCAGAAGGCGGGCTCCGCTCAGCGCTGCCTCGTGCTCCGCCGCCGTACGCTGCTCGAGCGCCGCCAGCCGGCGCACGAGTTCGTAGCCGGACAGCAGCCACAACCCGAACACGACCGCGAACCCGGCGATCAATACATTCCGGATCGACGATCCCGGGCGAATCCGCCGGGTTAAAGATGACAAGACGCGTATCACAGGCGCACGGCCATCATACCGGTTTCATCTGATTCATACGCCAATCCGCCCAGAATCGCTTCTCCCCACCCGAGGGGCCCCTCGAAGTGCGTCACGAAGGCGTCGGGAAACGATGTTTGAAGCGGGTTCTGACCGATGTTCCGGTTTCGGACGATGACCGGGACGTCCACATGTTCGAGAACAAATCGATCTGACGACGTGACGCCGAACCCGATGGTGACGATGTCGGATCGATGGATGCGATAGGTCTGGAGCAAGAACTGAAGCCCGCTGGGAGGTTCGACACCGAACCCTCTCGCCACAAACGTCATCATCTCCCAGTCCGTCCCCGCTCCCGCGTATCCGCCTCCGAAGTAGCCGTACGGAATGTGCAGAGTGGCGCCGCCGTCTGATAGATACGGATGGACGATTCCAAGCTCACGTTGAAGATGTTCGGGCTCTCGGACGACAGATGAGGCAACAAAAATGATTGGAATGTCAGCGTCAATCAACAACTGAGCGGCTCGGCGCACCGTCGGGTGGAGTTCAGGTGCCGCAGGGTCGCGGAACACGTTCACGGGAGTCACCACCAGAATGGGCCACCGGGATAGCGCGCGGTGGTGGGCCGGTGCAGTTGGCAACTCGAACATCTGTGGGTACATGGTGCGCAACGCTTGACCCAAGTCGCCATCCTGTTCGGAAGGTATTTTTGGACACTGAAACCCTTTCCGAGTACGCAGCCAAAGTACAGGCTGTAACCGATGGCTTCGGCGATGCGAAGGTCCTTCTCGAGCTCGTCCTGTCTCTGACTGTATTGGCGTGGCCGCCTGAACGGTATTCCGGCGCTCAACAAAGCGGCAGCAGCCCGCGCGATGCGACTGTATTGATCTCTTCGGATCTTTCTCAGACGCTTGGCAGCGTTCGGCTCCCCCAGAACAGTTCCGTAGCCGAACTGAAAGGGCACCTTATGAGGACCGATTCGAGGAAATGGTTGCCGTTCGTTCTGGTGCTATTCGCGTTGTCGAAAGTGGCGTACGGGCAGGAAGCCAGTGTCACGGGCACGATCACGGACGCGACTGGCGCCGTGCTTCCCGGCGTCACGATTGTGGCCGTCCACGAGGCCAGCGGAAATCAATTCGAAGGCGGTCACCGATGGCGCGTGGCGTCTATCGCATTCCCGTCCGTGTCGGCACCTACCGAATCTCCGCAGATCTGGCGGGCTTCACGCGCGTGGAGCGGATGGGCGTCCAGCTCCTGGTCGGTCAGTCGGTCACTCTGAACATGCAGATGTCGCCGTCGACGGTACAGGAGACCGTCACGGTCACGGGCGAGGCACCGCTCATCGAGACGACGCAGTCGAGCGTCGGCGGCAACATCGATCCGCTGCAGATGACGGAGCTGCCGGTGCAGGGCAACCAGTGGATCGCGCTGGCGCTGCTGGCCCCGGGCAACCGAACCACGCTGATCGGCGACGAGCCCGTCACGGTGCCGCGCGAAGACAACCCGGCCTTCGCGTTGAACCTCGACGGGCAGCAGGTGGGCAACACGCTGGGCGCGCTGAACCAGCCGCGGTACAGCCGCGACACGATCGCCGAGTTCGAGTTCGTCTCGAACCGGTTCGACGCGACGCAGGGCCGATCGCCGGCCGCGATGGTGAACGCCGTCACCAAGTCGGGGACGAACGCCTTCACCGGGCTCGTCCAGCGGCTACGTTCCGCGACTCTGACTGGAACGCGGAGGACCACGTCCTCGAGCCGCAAGGTGCCGTTCAAGAACCAGCAGATCAGCGGCGCCGCGGGCGGTCCGATCGTGCGCGATCGGGTGCACTACTTCGGCAACTACGAGTACAACCGCACGCCGCTGACGCTCGTTCGCGAGGACCCCCTACCCGCACTTCAACATCTCGTTGAGCGGCAAGGAAACGATCAAGTTGTACGGCGGCCGCCTCGACTACCAGTTCTCGCCGAATGCCCGCGTCATGTTCAAGGGCGACGGCGCAAAGCGGTTCACGCCCGTTCGGCATCACTCGGCGCGAATCACCTCGCGAGCGCGACATATTACCGACGAGGACTCCTGGCGCACGCTCGGCACGATGACCAACGTCCTGTCCAACCGCGCGCTCAACGAGATCAAGGTGGGCTATTCCTACATGCACTGGCTGCAGGAGCCGCTGAGCCGCTGGTCGAACCACCCGCAGGCCGCCGCTGGCATCAGTGTCGGGAACCCCATCATCCGGTTCCGCGGCTTTCAGATTGCGGGCAGCGCGCTGCACCCGCGGATCTGGGAGCAGAAGGTCACGACGATCCGCGACGACTTCACGTTCTCATACGACGCAGGCGGCCGGCACGACCTGAAGCTGGGCGGCGAGTTCCTCTATTCGCAGAGCCTCAGCACCAACTGCAACAACTGCATGGGCATCTATCACCGCGCGCGGTGGCCCGGCGCCGTCCGCAGCCGCAGATGGAGAGCCTGTTCCCGGATCCGTTCAACGTCGACACCTGGAACCTGGCGCCGCTCAACCCGCTCGTGCAGCGCTACGAAATCGCCGTCGGCGACTTCTACCGTCCTGATACGCTGCCGAAGTACGGCGCCTGGATCCAGGACGACTGGCAGATCTCGAACCGCCTGACGCTGAACCTCGGGCTGCGATACGACCTGATCTGGAATGCGTTTGCGCAGCACCGGTCGTTCCTGCAGTGGATGGCGGCCGACCGTCCGCAGGACGCCGAACAACCTGCAGCCGCGGCTCGGCTTCGCCTTCTCCCTCAACGACCGGACCGTCCTGCGCGGCGGCAGCGGGCTCTACTACGCGGACATCCCGGCCGCGGCGCTGAACTGGGCGCAATTGCCGCAGAAGGTGGCGTTCATCGGCGTGGAGGCCGACGGCCGGTCCGATTTCGCGGTGAACCCGTTCAACGGCCCGCAGGCCGACCTACGATCAGGCGCTCGAGCGGTTCTGCTACGTCAGGAACGTGCCGGGCTGCCTGTACCGCGACCTCGGAGAGCTGCCGCCGACGCCGGAGTTACGCAGGCGTCCCGCTGATGTGGCAGAGCTCGGTCGGCTTCCAGCGGCAGTTCGCCGGCAACTCGGCGCTCACCGCCGACTACGTCTACTTCCACGGCGCCGACGAAAACATCCTGCTGCCGAACATCAACCTGACGTACGACGAGGCCACCGGCGCGAACTACCCGTCCTCGAGACATCGCCCGGCGGTTCGATCCGCTCTGGGGCATCGATCGGGATGGACCCGAAGACCGGGTGGTCCAACTACCACGGCCTGCAGGCGGCGTTCACGAAGCGGTTCAGCAACCGGTGGCAGGCGTCGGCCACCTACACGTTGTCGGGCTTCTGGAACGGCGATCCGCAGCCGATCAGCGGCTTCAGCGAAGTGCCGTTCCCGGTGGCCGAAGGATCTCGGCAACGACTACTCGCTGGCGGTCACCGACCAGCGCCACCGTGCTCGTGTTCAACGGCATCTGGCAGGTCGGCGGCGGCTTCCAGGTGAGCGGCATGCTACTTCTACGGGTCGGGCGAGCGGCATGTCCACGATTTACGGAGAAGACCTGCGCGGCGTCGGTGAGGGGTTCGAGGCGTTCGCATTGCGCCTCCGCCCGCGACGGCACCGCTCGTGCCGCGCAACGGCTTCGTCGGCGACCCGGTCCACCGCGTGGACATCCGGTTGCAGGAGCGGATCCCGATCGGCGGGCCGCGTCGGCGATCGACGGCATCGTGGAAGTGTTCAACCTGTTCGATCGCGCCAACTACGGCTCGTACGTGACCGACGAATTGAGCCCGCTGTTCGGGCAGCCGGAGTTCAACTCGAATCTCGCGTATGCGCCGCGGACGCTGCAGCTGGGCTTCAGGCTGACGTTCTAACGCACCTGCGCGCCGGCTGGGACGGAGTTCCCAGCCGGCGTGACGGCTGCTCAAAACATGGGTGGCACCGTGTGGGTAATCGCCGAACGACGAAGACAACCCGCCGGTCGACGTTTAAGAGCGACTGCACGGTGCCGCCCGCCAGTTCACTGTTCCGTGCAGTAATTCAAGTGGGAGCGCGGAGTGTAGAGCGCACGCTCTAGCGTGCGCGAAGAAGATCGTGAGCACCAGATACGAAATCTGATTTGCCCTGAGACGACAAGGTTCGACGAAGTCGTTATGTGCGAAGCTCGTCGTAGTCTCGATGTCTGAACGGCTGCGGTTCGTCGTCGCGCTGACCGTCGTCGCTGTTGGCGCCGCTTTCTTCGCCGCGGCGTTCAGAGGCTCGCTCGGACTGATCTATCGCGTGTTTTACGACGCGACCGAGGTCGTAGAGGCATTCGCAACGGATGCCGCCGTGGACGCGGCTGGTGGTCGTAACGCTTGGAGCGTTGACCGCCGGGCTCATTGCGCGGCTCTCGTCGCCGTTTCGCAGGGGGTCAGCAATGTCATGGAGGCCGTTGCGCTCGGAAACGTACGCCTGTCCTTCCGAACGACGATAAGGCGCGTCTCATGTTCATGGGTAGCCATCGCGACGGGCATGTCTATTGGACGCGAAGGGTCGACTTCGAATCGAGGATCGCGGCGACCTGCGCGACTGCTTCGGACAGCCGTTGCTGCGCGTCCGTATCCTGGTGGCTGCGGGCACGGCGGCAGGATTCGCCGCGGCGTACAACACGCCTTCGCCGCCGTCTTATTCGTCCTGAACATCGTAGGGATTGTGGCAATGGAAGCGCTGCTGCCCACGATGGTTGCCACGCTGATCGGCACCGCAATCACTCGAGCGATCGTCGGGGGTGGGCCTATTTACGGACAGCGTTCGTTCGTGGCGAGCTCGCCAGTCGAGCTCGCGTCCTTCGCCGCGCTGGGCGTGGTGGCTGCGGTCGCGGCATTTGCGTTCAATACTTGCTCGCCGCCGTGGAACGGTGGATGGACGCGCATCCGCTTCGACAACCCACGCGCGCGATCCTCGGGGGCCTCTGCGTTGGTGTGATCGCAATGTGGGTTCCTGAAGTGGCTGGGAACGGATACGAGCCGCTGAACTTCCTGCTCGACGGACAGCTGATGGCGAAAACAGTGCTCGTGCTGATGGTCGCGAAGGCCGTGGCAACGAGCAGTGCCGTCGGCTCCGGGATTCCTGGCGGCGTCTTCACCCCGATGCTGCTCGTTGGCGGCGCAACGGGAACGCTGTGGGCGCATCTTCTCATGTTGATTGGCGTCGGATCACAAGCCGATTCCGGCAGCTACGCTCTTGTCGGAATGGCCGCGACAACCGCCGCGAGCATCCACGCACCTCTGACAGCGGCGGTGTTGGTCTTCGAATTGTCCGGTGATTATCCAATCGTCTTGCCGTTGATCCTGGCGACAGTCGTGGCAACCTCGCTGTCGCGAGGTCTGGGCGGCCTATCGATCTATGAGGCCGAGCTTCAACGCAAGGGAGTCCATTGGACTGTCAGTCTGGACGGACGCCAAATCCGGGAGAGTCAGAGGATTTCTCCTCCTGGCTCCTGATTCGCCGCGGATGTCGAACTCGCCACTAATCGCTTCTGTGCGCCAGTAGCGTCCGGCCCGCCCCAAAGTCCCGCCCGGACGGGATTGCCCGTCATGCACCCGGGCGTTATCGTCACGCTCCGGCGTACCCCGGTGCAAGCACACTACACGCTCGCAGGCTCCTATTCCTACGGCGGATCCACCGGAAACCGCTCGGGCGCGGGACACCCGCAGGTATGGGACCAGCCATTTGCAGAGACGAGTGGGGACCCAACGGAACCTGACGAGCGGCACCGGTTCGTCCTCACGGGAGTATTCGAGGCGCCGTACGGCGTTCAACTGTCTCCCGTGGTGCACTGGGCGAGCGCCCGAGCCTACAACCCCACCGCAGGGACGGACCGAAACCGCATCTCAGTGTCGCGGTTTCGCTTAACCGGCAAAGGTATCCAGAAATATCTTTGCGACGCACGCTTGAGGTGACAAGGCTAAATCGCACCATCGCCTGGCTGTTGGTTCTCGCGCTCGTAGGCGCGGCCGGCGCTGCGCCCGGGGACGCGGCCGAGGCGGTCAGCATCATCATAGAGGGGTCCTATTTCAGCGCGCCCGCAACCGTGCGCTTCCTCGTTGCGGTGGAGCCGAACGAGGAGAACCGGTTTCTGTGGGTCGAGGCCGAAAGCGCCGACCTGTACCGCGCCAGCGAAATGCCGCTCGACGGCGCACGCGAAAAGCAACTGCACGGTTTTGTGTTCACGAGCTTGCCGGGGGGCCACTACATGCTGCGCGTCCAGGTCCGCTCCATGTCTGGAGTGCGCGGTCTGGCGACGCGTTCGATCGTGGTCGTGGGAGAGCGGCGGTGACGCGCTCTCCACCGGAGGCGGATTGGAGCCTCGCTAGAAATCGAGCTGCGCGCTGAACTTGAACATGCGGCCGCCAAGGATTCGGATCGGGCGCAGCCATTGGCCGCCGGTTGTCCCTGCGTATCGGGTTGTCATGTTGAGGACGTCGCCGGCGTTGAAGAGATTGTAGAAGTCGGCGTTGCCGCGAATGCGTGCCCGCGCCAAACGGAACGACCGCGTGAATCGAAGGTCGACCTGCTGGAGCCGGTCCTCGAACATCGTCCCGCTCGGAACCATGTCGACCAGAACAGTGGCGTTGCAGGTGGCGGCGCCGCGGCACGCGCCGAGATCGCGCCCTAGCGACGACCGGACCTCCGCGTTGGTGAACACGCGGCTCGCCATAATCGGAATCCCCGGTATGTTCTGGTAGGTTGCGCTCACCTGAAAATCCCACGGCAGCGGATAGATGGCCAGGAACTTCACCTGCGTGGCGTCGGCCACGGCCGGGTCGTTCTGCAGAACTCGGACGTCCGTGACACCTGCGGAGCGGTCGCGGCGACGGCCGCGCCATCGAGTGTGCTCACCCGTACCTGCGGCAGGGCGTTGAACGCGCAGGTATCGCTGACGGTGCGCCCGGCGCTCAGGCCGCCGCCCACTTGTGCTCCGCTGCTGAATCGAGCATTCAGCGTCACGTCAACGCCGTTGTAGATCTCCGTCTGGCCGCCATAGTTCGATGCTCGCGTCTCGAGGTTGCTGACGCGCCCGAACGCCGTAGGCTTGACGTCGTAGAGACCGCAGATTTCGTTGCCGCCGCCTGGCAGCCGCGAATCCCTGGGGACCGTGACGCAGAACGGATCGTAGTCGGCTGCGGTGACCGCCTGGTTGTCGAGCGCCAGGAACCCGCGGTGCCAGGTACGGAAATAGCCGACGTTCAGCGCCAGGTTGGGGCGCAACTCGTGCTGCATCGACACCGACGCCTGCCAGTTGCCCAACTGCCGGTTGAAGCCCTCGCGGGCATCGTCGGCACGACGCGTGTTCCCGCCGCGTACCTGCCCAAACGTCAGGTCTGACCAGGGGCCGCACTCGCCATTCGCCACCGGACTGCGCAGCTCGCAGTCGGGCACGTAATTAAGGTTGGCGTCGTTCCAGGTCCGAGTGGTGCTTGCCGCTTGGTTCCCTGCGGGGACGCCCACTGCGGCGATCTCATATCGGGTGAACCGGCCGAGCGACGCCTTCAAAGCCGTTCTGCCGTTCCCGAACAAGTCGTACGCTACGCCAAGGCGGGGATTGACGTTCGTCCAGTTCGGGGAGTCCTTGGTCTCCGGGAGGCTTCGCGCCGGTACAAACGGGCCCGCGGGCATCTCCGTCGCCGGCGCGCCGCCATTGAACTTGTTGACGCGCACACCCAGATTCAATGTGAGCCGTCGAACCGTCCACTGATCTTGAACGTAAGCCGCGACATCATGCGTCCGCCATAGTTGCTCGAACGGCACGGCATAGATCGTGACCTGCTGGGGGATGCGATTGCGGAATGCATACGATCTGGCGCCGTTGATCTGATTCGAGTCCATCGCCTTGTCCGGCGACCCCTCCCGGTACCGGCCTCGTCTCGAGACCAGCCTTGAACGCGTGCGATCCGGTGATGTACGACATCGACACGCGCTGCCGGTACCGCCGGTTGTGCTGCACTCGGTACCCCTGCGCATGGCTGGTGCCGAGCGCACGCGACCCGTATCGGAAGTTCCCCGACAACTCCGTGATCGCGATGGTGTCGAGCCCGACGCTCGGGTCGGTTCGCAGCGTGTTGTTGTCAAACACGTTGGCGGAGGCGCCGGCCTCGAGGAGCAGGCGGTTCGTCGCCGGATACGTCCACGTGACGAGCGGAAGATAGTTCACCTTGTAGTTGTGCGCCCCTACTGCCTCGGGAGTGCCCTGAATGCCCTGCTGCGGTCCGAGCTCGAGCAACGGCCAGAAGCAACTGCAGTTCGGCTGCACCTGATAGGAGGCGACGATCTTGTGCAGCCTGGCCGCCTGCCACGTCAGCCGCAGGCTGTAGTCGCGATAGTAATCGTTGGTGTGACCCGGCCGGTCGAGATCCGGCTCGTAGAACGTGACGCGGTACATAGGGTCGGTGCTGACGTTGACGTCCTGGAGCTTGTTGAAGTAGTTCCCTTGCTGATACTGCTGGTTCCCGCCGAATCGATAGGCGTTGAAAAACCAGAGCCTGTCGCGACGCGATGGACCGCCAGGGGCGCCGCCGGTGTCGTAATGCTGCTTGAGCGATGGCGAGAAGCTCAAGCCCCGCTGACGGAGCTCGTCCGTCAGGTTGCCTGCCTGCCAGGAAGGGCTGCTGTGCGACGTGCTGAAGCTGCCTGAGAAGGTATTCCCCCCCTGCCCCGGCACGATATTCATCTGCACGCCACCCGTGCTGCGCTCCGCCGACATGCCGCCCGTTTCGACGACCACTTCCTCGAACGTGAGGTTGTTGAACACGAAGATTGCACCGCCCTGGAGCCGCTGTGCGAGGCCGTTCATCACCGGAACGTTGTCTTCCGCGCGACTGCCATGGATCCCGAATGCGTTGCCACGCTCGTCTAGGCCGCCGACGCTCTGCCAGACGGCGCTGCCGTAGGTTGCACCGGGAATGATCTGCGCGTATGTCGCGAGGCGGCCGGTCGTCGGCAGCGCGTCGAGCGTAGAGCGCTCGAGCGTCGTCTGCTGCCGTACGTTCGAAATGTCGACAACCGGCGATTCGCCGGTGACGGTGATCGTCTTTCCAGGGCTCCCACCTTCAACTCCGCGTTGACAGCTGCCGTGAAACCGGTTGTCAGCGCGAGCCCCTCGCGTCGGAACGAGGTGAACCCGGGCAGCGTGAACGTAACCGTGTAGATCCCTGGTCGCAGGTCGACGATACGGTAGATACCTTGACCATCGGTGACAACCGTGCGGACCTTTTCAATCAGTGCCGGGCTGGCGGCTTCGACCGTCACCCCCGGCAACACCCCGCCGGAGGCATCGCGCACGACGCCTGCGAGCGAGGCGGTGTCAGCGACCTGGCCGCGCGCAACGGCAGGCGCCAAGAACAGGGACCCGATGGCGACGACGAGCCACGCTGAAAGCAATCGCATGGGTGTCACTCCTATGAAGACGGGGGCGGCGTGTATGAGATGGTCGGGGACCCGTATCGAGTGCCACGGCGCGCATTCTGTGGCAGCGGGTCCATTGCCGTAATCCGGTCTGAACCCTACTTAAGCGTCTGTCGTAACCGGACAGCGGGCGACGCTTCATCGTTTCAACAGCTCGACACCGACGAATACAACCGGTTCGACGTGCGGGCCAGCAAGGCAATCGGGGTCGGCGGGGGTCGGCAGGTCGAGTTCATCGCCCAGGTGTTCAACCTGTTCGGCAAGGACAACCTTGGCGGGATCGACTCGGGGTGGACGAGCAGGAGCGGCACGAGCAGGTCGGGGAGGTACCGCTGGGACACTGTCCGGCAATCCCTTCCGAACAGGATGGCGCGTCCCGCCGGGAGAACACAGACTTACTACGGCAATGTCGATGCCCCAGGGACTGGCTCGAGATGTCCGAGTGTCGCCGATCGGCGCGGTTGCGTGGGTGGCGGCAGTGGCCGCCCTGCTCGGTGTGGCCTCGCTCGTTCTGGCTGGACAAGCTGTATCTGCCAAACGAAGTCGATGGTGGCGAGACTCAGCCATCCAACGGCAACTTGCGCTCTCGTCCGAGCAGGTATCTCAGCTGGATTCGATCTTCAACCGCGATCGGGGAGCACGCATTGAGCTCTACAAAAAGCTCGCTCGGCTCGATGCCGAGCTGCGTCACACGATCGAAATCGGTGAGGCAGACGATGCCACCGTGATGCGATTGAGCGATGAGCTCGAGACCCTGCGCCGGCAGCGGAATACTCGCAGGTCACTCATGTTGCTCGCGATGTACAAAGTGCTCACACCGTCTCAGCGGATCAAGCTCATGTCACAGTATCGGAGTTCGCCCTCGTCCCACCCTTGACCTGCAGGTCGACGGCCTCGCGCGCGTCCGGGTGAGTCCGGAGTGCGAGCACAATTCCAATCGCAACGACCGCGAGCGACCAGAGCTGCGCCAGAGTGAACGGCCCGGCGATGCGCACGTTGATCCTTACGAATTCAATACAAAACCTGATTGCCCCTGCCAGAATCAAGTATCGCGAAAGCACGATTTGGCAGTCTCTCGGCTGATCGCTTTCGACGCCAGCCGCAGCCTTGAGCTGCGCGTCGAGACATTCAACCTGTTCAACACGTTGAACTGGGGTCCGCCGACGCTTTCGCAGGGTGGCGACCGGACGCTCACGAATTTCAGCTCGGGCGCGTTCGGACGGATTACGTCGATAGAGGGCACGCTACGCATCATGCAGTTCGGCGTGAGGTACGGCTTCTGAGGTAGACACCCGCCGCCGGCTGGGTTCTTAGTCGGTCTCTGTACGCTCGCAGGTTCATGCCTGCTTGCATTCCTCGATGCGCGATGGCCGGCTCGCGCAGCATCCAGTCATATGCCTCCCCAGATTCCAGTCTTCATGTGATTGACTGCGTCTACCCGGCACTTATACTCCCGCCGCCAGTCAACGGCGGGCAGTCTGTAAACCCGCAGCACGCGTATTCAATTGAAGGGACTCTCATGAGAACGGGTCTCGCGGCGCGGCTGCTCTGTATGTCGCTAACCATCTCCGGCCCTACGGCTCTTGCGGATCAGACCGAACCGCTCGTGATCACGTTACGCCTCCGCGATACTGCCCGTGTACCTGAGGATGTCCTGACGACGGCGCAAGGACGTGTCACGCGAATCTATTGTGACGCAGGAGTGGAAACCGTCTGGCTGACTCCTGAATTACTGTCCACCGAATCGAATGAAGCCCGGCAGGCAGCGCTGACCGTCGCGATCGTGTCGATGGAGCAGGCGGAGCGAATGCAGTCTCCGGTCGTGGAAGGCCGCGTGGGCTTTGCAGCGCGGACGGCCGACGGGGAAGGCCGATTCGTCTATGTGATCTACGACCGCGTCGAGATGCTGACGGGAGGCAACGGCGTGCGGCGTGCCTCGTTGCTGGCGATTGCGATCGCGCACGAAATTGGACACCTGTTGCTCCCGGACAAGGGCATTCACTGAGGGGTCTCATGCGCGCAGAGTGGAGCAGCGCCGATCTCGCGCGTGCTCAGCGCGAGCTGACGTCGTTCACCCGTCGCCAGCGTGACGTACTCCGCCTCCGCATTTCGGCATCGCGACACCGGACAGCCCTCAAGAGCATTCAAAAGTACCTTTGCGACGGACGCTCGAAGTGAGACCGGCGCCCCTGATTGAGGCATCCGGTCAGTACTCTATTTTTGCGTCGTTCCGCCCGTATTGACGACGGTCTCCAACTGACCTAGTTTTCGACACGTTTCTTTCCTTCCGCCGCGCCAATAGAAGCGCGGCCGCTCGTCGTCCTTATTTCGTACCGCTCGTCGAGTCCACACGACTTAGTTGGCTACCTGCGGGGCAGGTGGCGACGGCCCTGTCGTTCACTGGCTTACATGGAGGGACACGCCATGGCGTGGTTTCCGAGAATGCTGGTGGGTGCGCTCACGGTTCTTCTTTCTGCGTCCGTTGCATGGGCGCAGCTGTCAACGGCACAGTTGAGCGGCCGCGTCACCGACGAAAGCGGCGCCGTGCTGCCGGGGGTCACCGTGACGGCAACCCAGACTGACACGGCACTCACGCGCAGCGTCACCACGAATGAGAACGGGGCTTACGTGTTGCCGAACCTTCCCACCGGCCCTTACCGGCTGGACGCGATGCTGCAGGGCTTCCGCACGTACTCCCAGACGGGGATCGTGCTGCAGGTGGCGGCGACGCCCACCATCAACGTGGTGATGGCGATCGGCAGCCTCGAAGAGACCATCTCGGTCGAGGCGGCCGCGCCGCTCGTCGACGTGCAGAGCGCCGGCATCGGCGACATTGTCGACAACGAGCGGATCGTGGAGCTGCCGCTGCAGGGCCGTCAGGTCACCGACCTCATCGTGTTGGCTGGCGCCGCAGTCAAGACCGACACCACTGACGACGCCGCCAACAACCCCCGGTACGTGCAGGGCGGTGTGAGGATTTCGGTCGCAGGCGGACTGCCGATCGGCGTGTCGTATGTACTCGACGGCGCGTCGCACAACGACCCGCAGAGCAACCGGAACCTGCCGATGCCGTTTCCTGACGCGCTCCAGGAATTCCGGGTCGCCACGAGCGGCCTGTCGGCGCAGAACGGGGTGCACGGGGCGGCCTCGATCAACGCGGTGACCAAGTCGGGGACCAACACCTTCCGCGGCAACGCGTTCGAATTCCTCCGCCATCGCGCGCTCAACGCCGCCAGCCCGTTCGCCGAGTTTGGCCCCGACGGCACGCGCCAGGACGACGGCCTGGTGCGCAATCAGTTCGGCGCCACACTGGGCGGGCCGATCGCCCGCGATAAGCTCTTTTTCTTTGGCGCTTACCAGGGGACGACGCTTCGCCAGCGGCCCGCGGACCAGATCGCGTTCGTCCCAACAGCCCAGATGCTCGCTGGCGACTTCACGACGTTTGCCTCGCCCGCCTGCACCGGCGGCAGACAGGTCAACCTCGGCGGCGGTTTCGTCAACAACCGTATCAATCCCGCGCTCTTCAGCCCGGCCGCGCTGAAACTCGCCAGCAAGCTGCCGTCGACGACGGACCCATGCGGCCAGATCACCTACAGCACGACCGACGACAGCAACGAAGGCCAGGCCCTCGGGCGGATCGATTATCAGTGGAGTTCGAACCACTCCATCTTTGGCCGCTACCTGACGACGTTCTTCAGGCGCGACCCGGCCTACCAGGGCGAAGGCGACAACATCCTGAAAGCGTCCGGCGACGGCCTCAAGAATCTCACCCACTCGTTGACCCTCGGCGACACCATGGTCTTCGGGCCCACCGCGGTGAACGCGATCCGCGTTGCATACAACCGGACGACCGTGAACCGGTTCAACACGCCGTACTTCGATCCGGTCGATCTGGGAATCAAGCTGCACCCCTACATTCGGGGTCAGATGCCGATCAACGTCGAGGGCGCGTTCGAGTTTCCTGCAGGGTCGACGAAGGCCGACTTTGTGAACAGCTTCTACCAGGTGGCCGATGACTTCACCCTGGTACGCGGTCGTCATCAGCTCGGGATCGGCGGCAATGTCGCGCGTACGCGCGGGCATGTGCTGTCCTCGTCCCGGGCCTCCGGGACCTGGATCGTCGACGGCCGCGCCACGGGGCTCGGGCTCGCCGACCTTCTGCTCGGCCGCGTCACTTCCGTGGAGCACGGGCGTCAGCAGGATTTGCCGACGCACAGCTGGTACCTGGGTCTCTACGCACAGGACACGTGGCGCGCGACCAACCGGCTCACGATCAATCTGGGGCTGCGGTGGGAGCCTTACTTCGGGCTGACCGCCGAAAACAACGCCATCGCGATTTTCCGAGACGAGAACTTCAGCCGCGGCATCAAGAGCAACGTCTTCGTGAACGCGCCCGCCGGGCTCCTCTATCCCGGCGACGACGGGTTTCCGCCCGGACAGACCGGGCTGGACAAGCAGTGGCAGAACTTCTCGCCGCGCGTCGGCGTCGCGTGGGACGTCACCGGCGACGGACGCATGGCGCTGCGCGCCTGGTACGCCTTGACCTACGACTTCATGACGACCGACTACCACCAGATCAACTCCGCGGCGCCGCCGTTTGGCAACCGGACGTTGATTACGGACCCTCCTGGCCTGATGGACGACCCGTGGGCCCACCTGGGCGGCGATCCGCACCCGATCGTCACGAACCGTGACACGGAATACCCACCCTTTGGCGCCTTCGGCACCATGGAGCCCGACATCAACTCCCCGCGCGTGCAGAACTGGAACGTCACGCTCGAGCGGCAGATCGGCAGCGAGTGGGGCGTCGCGGTGAGCTATCTGGGCAGCTACACGGATCGGCTCTGGGCGCAGACCGCGATCAATCCCGGCATCTACATGGGCCTGGGCCCCTGCACCATCAGCGGCGTGCGCTACAACGTCTGCTCGACCAATGCCAACCTGAACGTGCGGCGCGTGCTGTACCAGGAGAATCCGGCGGAGGGTCGGCTGATCGGCGCGCTGGATCTGAACGACGACATTGGCTGGCAGGATACCGCGGCCTGAAGCTGTCGGTGCAGCGGCGCTCGGCGGGCGGCCTCAGCCTGAACGGCAACTACACCTGGTCGCGCTGCGTCGGCACGGACACGCCGAACACCTTCAGCCAGATCAGCTCCGGGTATACGAACCCTGACGACCCTGAGTACCGATAAAGGGTACTGCGATCAGGATCGCACGCATCTGGCGAGCGTCACGCTCGGGGCGGAGACACCGGCGTTCTCGGGCGCGGCGATGCGCGCGCTCGCGTCCGGCTGGCGCGCTGCGGGCATCGTCAGCATCCGGTCCGGCAACCGCATCAACATCATCAGCGGCCTCGACCGCGCGTTTACCGGGGTCAGGAACCAGCGGCCCAACAAGGTCAGCGACGATCTCTATGCGAGCTCGCGGACGCTGACGAACTACTTCAATCGCGCGGCCTTCGCGCAACCGGAACCGGGGACGTACGGCAGCCTGAAGCGGAACGAGCTCACGGGGGCCAATTACTGGTCTGTGGACCTGGCGATCTCGCGGACGATTCCCGTTGTCGGTATGCAGGCGCTGGAGCTGCGCCTCGAGGCGTTCAATCTGTTCAACACGTTCAACTGGGGCGACCCTGGAACCTTCGCAAACGCCGGCGGAACGGACGACAACTTCAACTCGGGAACGTTCGGGCGCATCACCACACAGGCCGGCGACCCACGCATCATCCAGCTGGGGGTCAAGTATGCGTTTTAGCCTCAGCGTGGTCCCGGTCGGAATTCGTGTCGGCCGCTGGTGAGCGCGTGAACGTGTCGCCGCTCGCTTCGTAGAGGTCGATTAATCGTCACTGTTTTCTCCGGCGCCAAAAAGCGCGGCCCTCTCTCGTTGGCTTTGTTCGTACCACTCGTGAGCCACACAAGTCGGCTAGCTACCTGCGGACACGTCTATTACGGAAGGAGGTCGCATGTTAAGAAAAATCGCGGGCCTCGGCGTGGTGACGATCCTTATGGGCTCCGTGCTGGAGCTATCTACCTCGGCGCAGGCGGGCCGAGCCGAAATGGCCGGCACTGTGTTTGACCAGGCGAAGGCGGTACTTCCCGGCGCAGCGGTGACTGCCACGAACGTAGCGACAGGTGTGACACGTGAGTCGGTGACCGGTGCTGACGGACGCTTCGGAATGCCCACGATGGAGCCCGGTACCTATACGGTGCGCATCGACCTTGCGGGGTTCCAGGCGCAGACGCGCAGCGGGCTCGTCCTTCAAGTCGGACAGGAGCTGACGATCGACTTCACGCTCCAGCTTGCCTCCGTGGCCGAAACGGTGACGGTCACCGGCGCGGCGCCGATCGTCGAGGTCACGACCAGCCGATTGGGGACGAACCTCACGACCGAGGACATCGACGGCCTGCCGACCTCGGGACGGTCGCAGCTCATGCTGATGACGCTCGTGCCGGGACTGACACCGGCCTTTCAACCCGGCACGTTCGAAGGAGGGACGTTCAACGCGAACGGACGCGATACGGCCGGCAACCTGTTCCTGGTCGACGGCGGCAGCAACAACGACGAGCGTGGCGGCGGGGCGCGGGGCCTCCAGACACGCGTGTCGCTCGACTCGATGGCTGAGTTCCAGGTGCTGACGCATCAGTACACCGCGGAGTTCGGCGGGTCGTCCGGCGTGGTCGTGAATGCGATCACACGATCGGGAACCAACACCTTCTCCGGGCGCGGGTTCTACTACTGGCAGGACGAGAGCCTCCGCGCGGTCGATCCCTTCCTGAAGGCGCGCGGCGAGAAGAATCCACCGAGCGGCGAGAAAATCTTCGGCTTCAGCGCCGGCGGTCCGGCCGTGCGGAACCGGGCGTTCTGGTTCGTCAACCTGGAACGCGACATCATCGACGAGGCGGTCCAGCTCAATTTCCGGCCGCAGCGGCGCCGCTGGCCACCAACTACAACGTGCGCTCGATCAAGGCGACCAACAGCTTCATCCGGGGCGACTACCACGCGTCGTCGAACCACAACTTCAGCTTCCGCTGGGTGCGCGAGCGGACGCCGACGATCGGGGAGAACTGGGAGGAAGAGAACCAGTTGACCGAGCACGTGTTCATCGAAGGGGACATGGACCACTTCTCGGGCGGCAACTGGACCGCGATCATCGGCAACAATGCCACGAACGCGGTGGGCGATGACTTCACCTTCATCAAGAGCGGCTGGGTCGGCTCGCACACGTACAAGACAGGCATGTTCGGCAGCGGCTGAACCACAACCCGCAGATCGTCGGCCGGCCGGTGAACGGCGTGTTCACGTTCCAGCACAATCTCCCGTTCAATCCGGCAAGTCCGTTCACCTATCCCTCGCGGTTCCAGATCCTGCTCGGGCAGGTGTATTTCGACTTCGGCGACCGACGGACGAACTGGTACGTGCAGGACAAGTGGCAGGTGAACCGGAACCTCACGCTGAACCTGGGCGTCCGGCACGACTACCCGACATACACCCCCGACACCAAGGACGCCTTCGCGCCCCGCCTCGGGTTCGCCTTCAATCCGACCGCCTCGGGCCGGACGGTCATTCGAGGCGGCGTCGGCGAGTTCTACGATACCACCTCGCCGCGGTACGAAGCAACACGCTTCGGCTGGAGCGCTCTCTCCGTTGTACACGTTCGATACCGGTGAAGATTTGTCGGCCGACCGGGGCGTCATCCCGACGCACGTCTGTCTGCAGCCGGCGGGCAGCGGCGGGCTCGCCAACATCAGCCCGGCGTGCCGCGCGCTTCTGGCCGATCAACGGAATCAGGTGAATGCCGGCGGGTTCCCGAACCCAGAGCCGTACCTCGATGGCGACCGGCGCCTGGGCTATCTCTGGTCGTGGAGCCTCGGCGTGCAGCGCGAGCTCTTCTCGAACCTGTCCGTGGCGGTCGACTACGTCGGCAACCGCGGCTACGACAACACCGGGCTGATCGACATCAACGACTGCGGAGACGGAGCCACCGGTCGAGTGACTCGGTGCGGTGTCGACCGATTCGACCCGAGCGGGACGCTCATTCCAGCGGCCGCCCGCGTGGCGAACTTCTCGCGCGTGCTGCAGTACCAGACGCGCGACGATTTCAACAGCGACTTCGAGTCGCTGGAGCTCTCGCTCGTCAAGCGGTACTCGACGCGCTGGAGCGGCCGCGTGTCGTACACGCTGGCTCGGGCGCGCGACGTCAACGGGACGACGACGTTCACCGCCGCCGGCGCCGACCCGAACAACAAGCGGTACTCCGACGATGTCAACCCGCGCGCGGACTATGCGCGTTCGAACTTCGACAACCGCCACGCGCTCGCGGCGGCCGTCAACGTCAATCCGTGGCGTGGACTCGGGGTCGGCGCGGCCTTCCGCTACTACTCGGGCTATCCGATCACCGAAATCGTCGGCACCGACGTCAACGGCGACCGCGACAACTTCGAGCGGCCCGTGCGGGGCGTCCACGACGCCACGAGGCCGATCGTCTCGCCGGTCGACAGCAATGGCCGGGCCATCCGCAACGGGATCGACGGCGAGAATCACGTGATCCTGGATCTGCGCGCCCAGTACGTCTTCGACCTGCCGCGGAATCAGACGGCCGGCTTCTTCTGGGAGGTGTACAACGCGACCAACCGGATCAACTACGCCAACCCGACCGGAAACCGCCGCAGCGGGAATTTCCTGGTTCCCACGGTCGCCAGCGACATGGCGCGGATGCAGCTCGGGGTTCGTTACACCTTTTAAGCTTGCGCGAGGGGCCGGGTCCTGTGGATCCAGTCCCTCTGAACGGCGTTTCAGTTTCTCGAAGTTCGATGCCTCGTGTCGCGCCGTCCGGAACGGGGTCGAAGACAGCAGCGAGATTTAGTCCGAACTCCGGCAGGCCGACGTGGCGGACGGGCCGAGACGCGACGCGCACTCGGCGTGAGATACACGTTCTGACCCCAGGCGGTGGTTGGCAGTCGGTGGTCAGTAGCTGGATGGTAGGTAGTTGACGACGAGCTACTGGCCATCCCCCACGATCTACTGACCGCCGACTGCCAGCCACCGTCGGGCCGATCGCCCGCGACAAGCTCTTTTCCTTGGCGCCTACCGTCGGTCTCTCGCGCAGTCAAACGCGTTCATACGGTCGTCGAAGATTCGTCCGATCGAGGTTCGACTCCTCCGATGGTTATCCGCTACGGATGGCGCGAGACACGTTTCGCACACGTCTCGAGGCCTGCTACAGCGGTGTGAACGGTCGAACGCGCAGCGAACGTGAGTCGTTGCCGAACGCGCGGGGAATGTGAGTCCTTGCCGAAAGCGACCAGGCGATCCACCATCCGCAGGTATGAGTCTACCAACATACCAACCGCGCCGGCTCGGCGCGAGCGGCCCGACGGTATTTCCGCTGGCACTGGGCTGTATGGGCATGTCCGGTATGTATGGTCCGTCGGACGAGCGCGAGAGCATCGCGACCATTCATGCCGCACTCGACGCTGGCATCAACCTGCTCGACACCGGCGACTACTATGGCGCCGGCCACAACGAGCTGCTGATCGGTCGGGCCCTGCGGGACCGTCGCGACAAGGCGCTCGTCTCGGTGAAATTCGGGTCCATGCGCGCCCCCGACGGGAGCTGGCTGGGAATGGACGCACGGCCGGCTGCGGTCAGGAACTTCCTTGGCTACACGTTGACGCGCCTGGGCGTCGATCACATCGATATCTATCGCCCGGGTCGGTTCGATCCCGCCGTGCCCATCGAAGATACCGTCGGCGCAATTGCCGATCTCGTGAAGGCGGGCTACGTCCGCGCGATTGGTTTATCCGAAGCGGGAGTGGAGACAATTCGGCGAGCGCAGGCCGTGCATCCGATCGGCGATCTTCAGATTGAGTACTCGCTGATCAGCCGCGGGCCGGAGAAGACGATCTTTCCCGTGCTTGCGGAGCTTGGCGTCGGCGTCACCGCGTACGGTGTGCTGTCGCGCGGATTGTTGAGCGGGTCGCGGCCGACAGCAAAAACGGATCTTCGGTCACGGCTGCCGCGCTTTACCGGTGAGAACCGTGAACGCAACGATCGTCTCGTCGAGGCGCTCCAGAAAGCGGCTGCAGAGAAGCACGTCACAGCATCGCAGCTCGCGATTGCGTGGGTGCTGGCGAAAGGGACGAACATCGTGGCACTGATCGGCGCGCGGACGCGGGCGCAGCTCACTGAGTCATTGGCTGCGCTTGACCTCACGCTCAGCCGCGAGGACATCGCTCGCATCGAGGAAACGGTGCCGGCTTCCGCCGTCGCCGGCACGCGCTACGACGAACATCAAATGCGGATTCTGGACAGCGAGCGAGCCTGATCTGTCATGAAATACGATTTTCTCGTCGACAGCTATGAGACTGAACGCGTGAAGGTGCTGAGCGTCTGGAGCGAGTTCCGAGACGACGATCTGCCGATACGTCCGAGGCATGACGATCCGCGTGGGCGCAGCGTTCACGAGCACATGGTCCACCAGTGTGTCAGCGAGGACGCGTGGTTTCGGAACATGCTCGGCATCGACGTGGGAGCGCCGCCGCTGCCGAAACCGGAAACTCGACTCGTGTTCATCACGCGGTACGCGGAGGACAGCCGCCGCCGACTCGAGCGACTCCGGCAGACCAACGAGGAGTGGTGGGAGGAGTCGACTGCGTTCTTCGACGTCCGACGTTCGAGAGCCTGGGTCATGACCCGCCGGCTCACCCATACGTCGCATCATCGCGGGCAGCAGATGGCGATGCTGCGGATGCTCGGTCGCGACCTGCACAGCAACTACGGACCCACGGCCGACACAGGTGGCCTGATGCAGAATCGCGCACCCACGATCTACGCCTACTCGAGCCTCGAGGCGCTGCTGGAAGGAGAGGGTCGCGGTGGTGCGAAGTCGGCCCTACGGGCCACTCCCGGCATCGCAGTCACCGAACGCCCCACAAGCTGACACGTCGTACGCGAAGAGCCGATCACCGGCAGTGCCATGGAGGACAAGACGTTTGTTCGTTTTTAGCGCTCGAGACGTTGATGGCTGTAAGGCCCTACAAGGCCCGTTCAGGCTTCCGAACGCGGAAAAGGCTTCGACAACGAGAGATAGCGATGCCTCACGGTCCAATCGAGATCTTGCCGCAGAGTGGGCTCGAAGTCTTCCGAGCCACCGTTCGAGTATCGGTCCTGCTCGTCGTGCTCGTGTGCGGTCTGCCCGGTGTCGTCACCGGACAAGAGCGAAGCGGCTTTTGGGTAGGGGTCGATGTGGGAACAGGTTCGACCGGCACGTCCGCCAGCGGCACGGTTGGATCGGTGTTCGGCGATTACAGGCGCTGGGGCGGTGCTTCTGCTCTTGGCTTGGGCTGGGCGGTGAATCCTCAACTGCTGGTCGGTATCGAGCTTCGCGGGATGGGCTGGACATGGTGGACCAGCGACTTGAGGGGAACGCTTGCCGTCAATAATGTTTCCGGAATCCTCACGTACTACCCACGTGTCGCGTCTGGGTTCTACGTCAAAGGTGGCCTCGGTGGCTCGTTTCTGATCATGGACGTCGAGGGCTTCGGAGGACCAGCCGGCAACTCGTCCCACGGTCTCGGGTTCACGACGGGGGCCGGTTACGACGTGTACCTGGGTCGCGGGTTCTGGCTCACGCCTGCGGTCAACTTTCTCTACGGGCAGTCAGGAGATGTGGAATTCAGCAGGGATTCCGTCATCCGCGATTGGAAGCACAACCGAACGGACTTCACCGTCGGCATCAAGTTCAATTGAATTCGATACAAGGCACTGTCGCGCTTCTCGCGGTCGTTGTGACCGCGTTGCCGGCGTACGGTCAGGAAGCCACACCGCAGACGCCATACGAACTTCACCTCAAGACTGATCTCGTCGTCTTTGGCGCGGCCGGAGGAGCCGCGCTGTTGCCTGTGATTCTTGCGAACCAGGTGGAGAAGTCATGTCCCTGCTCCGCGTCTGCAGTGAACAGGTTCGATCGGAGCACCGCGGGACGCAGGTCCGACACTCTGGATAAAGTCAGTACGGGTGCGGTCGTCGCGCTGCTCGCATGGCCAGCGGCAAGCACCTTAATTGATGCGGGTGCATCGAAAGGTGCGTTCACAGACGCGCTGGTAATGAGCCAGGCCGTTCTCGTGAATGTTGCCCTGAACCAGGCGGTCAAGGTCGCTGCGGATCGTCCGCGGCCGCTGGTGTACGGATTGGCAGCGGATGACCCGCTGTTGGACAAGAACGACAATTATTTGTCCTTCTACTCGGCGCACACATCTGTCGTCTTCGCCGCCGGTATCAGCTATGCAAAAACCTTTGCTTTACGGCATCCCCAAAGTCGGTATCGATGGCTTGTCTTCGCGGCGGCTGTCGGCGGAGGCGCGACGGTTGGGAGTCTGCGCGTACTTTCAGGCAGGCATTTCCCGACAGACGTGATCGCCGGCGCCGCGGCCGGCACCAGCATGGGTCTTCTCATTCCGCAGCTTCATCGCAGGGGGACGACAACAGGCGTGTCCATCGTGCCCACCCGCTCAGGAGCGTTTGTGTCCGTGCAACGGTGGTATTGACCTCGCGGTTGCCTCTTCGTGTCAGTCCGCTGGCGCTTCCGGCATCAGCCCAAGCTGCTGCATCATCCCGGCGAGATCTGTTGTAGCGACGCTCCTCTGAAATCAGTCTTCCGGAACTATCACGCCTCGTCCTCCAAACGGGCACTGCGACGTGTGGCATGTACGAAGTCGAACCGTGGTCAGCGTAAGTGCGAGGCGAGGCTGGACGGTCGGCCGAAATTGACTGTGGTCTGCGCCCGACCCTATACTGCCTCGGTTGTATCCTTTTCGCGGGTGTGGAGCTGCTGGTTCGAGAAAGGGACACCGATGAGAACCACTTCTTGCGCTGCTCTGGTCGCACTGTTCATGACGTGGCTCACCCTGCCGGCAACGGCGCACCATTCACTCACGGCGGAGTTCGAGAACACTACGACCACCGTGAAAGGCGTGATGACGAGCGTCGAATGGATCAACCCTCACATCTATATCTACTTCGATGTCGTCGACAAGGACGGGAAGAAGATTCAGTACGCCGTTGAAACCTTCCCGCCGAATCACATGCGAACGCGCTACGGGTTGACCAGACAGCTGTTGAACGCGGACATGGCGAAGAAAGAGACGCTCATCGTGGAGGTCCAGCCCGCGAAGAACGGCAAGCCGCTCGGATGGCTGAAGCAGCTGACGTATCCCGATGGACACTTCATCAAGTTGACGGCCGAACCGGGCAGTGCAGAGGCGAGGTAACCCCGACGGAACCTCGAAGATGAGGAGGCTCGGCAATGAGTAGCAGAGTGACCGCAGTTGCGGCGACCACAGCGGGAATCGTGTGCGTCTCTCTGGTGTTGGCCGGCGCGCAGGCGCGTACCCAGGGCCAGCAGCCAGCCGCGAGTGCGGCGAGCGCCGCAGCCGCAACGCCGAGATTGTCCGACGGGCACCCGGATCTGAACGGGCAGTGGTATCACCGGATCGGGGGGCCGGTTGCGCAGATCAAGCCTGGCGAGTCCTACGATGCGGCAACCGCCAAGCCGGTCGGCATCAGACAGTTCAATCCGGGACGGCCGGTCTACAAGCCTGAATACGTCGCGAAGGTGAAGGATCTGGATGAACGACAGGTCCTGACCGACCCGGCGTGGCACTGCAGGCCGCCCGGCGTTCCGCGGGTCGGTCCGCCGCAGAAGATCGTCCAGACGGCGAAAGAGCTCGTGTTCATGTACGACGATCTGAACGGCAACTTCTTCCGCGTCGTCCGGATGAACGCCGAGCATCGGGCTGACATCGATCCCTCTGCGCACGGCGACTCGATCGGCCGGTGGGAAGGTGACACGCTCGTCGTGGACGTCACGAACCTGGACGACACCACCTGGCTCTCCGATCACGGCCTGTTTCACAGTGACAAGACGCGTGTAATCGAGCGGCTGCGCCGTGAGGGTGACATGCTGCACTACGACGTCACGGTGGAAGATCCTGTTGTATTGGCTCAGCCGTGGGTCCTGCCGTCGCGCCCGCTGAAATTGATGAAGGATTACGAGATCGAAGAGGCGCCGTACTGCTCGGAGCGGGATGCCGCACACATGCAGGATTTGTCGCATCACGAGAACATCAGGTAGCCCTGGCACCCGCGTTTCTGGACACGCTCGAGCGCACCGGTCTGAGCACCTGGCTCCGCGAGTCGGAGTCGCTGTTCGCGTACTACTTCGTCCTGGTCCTCCACAACATCGGTCTCGCCCTGCTCGTCGGCACGTGCGGGCTGCTGGGCGCGCGCCTTCTGGGTTTCGTGCCGGAGTTGCCGCTCGTCCCGCTCCGCCGATTCTTCCGTCTTGTCTGGATCGGCTTCTGGCTCAATATGGTCTCCGGGGCATTCCTCCTGATTGCCTACCCGACCAAGGCGCTCACGAATCCGCTGTTCTATCTCAAGCTGGTGCTGATCGCCCTTGGCGTGTGGGTGCTGATCAGGATTGAGCGGGAGTGTCTTGTCGACGAAGCGGGGATCGCATCGCGCCTTGCCGCGAAGCGACCTCTCGTGCTGTGGATGCTGGGTGTATGGCTCGGGGTCCTGGCTCTTGGCCGAAGCCTCGCGTACACCGCCTCGTACATCCTGTACGGCAAAGGCACGTAGACGCGTGCGATGAATTTCGACCACCTCCACCTTCTGCTCAATCACGTACCCATCATCGGGTTCGTGATCGCGCTCGCACTGTTCGTCGCGTCCTTTGCAGGCAGGAACACCGATCTGCGGCGAAGCGCGCTCATCATCTTTGCCGTGGTCGCGCTCGTGACGATTCCCACGTTCGTCAGCGGTGTCGCTGCCGACCGGACTATCGCGAATGACGCTGGAATATCCGAAGCGCTGGTGAAGAGGCACGAAGGGGCCGCGATGCTCGGCCTGTGGTTCGTGATCGCGACGGGCGGAGCCGCGATGACAGCTCTATGGCGATTCCGACGCACAGCCGCAGGACCGCCGCGGGCCGATATCGTGGCCGTTCTGCTGCTGTCGACGATTGCCACGGGCCTGATGGTAAGGACAGGAAACACGGGCGGCGACATCCGGCATCCCCAACCCGGCGTCGCTCAGGGCACTCCCGTCGTCGAGGGCGGCGTCGGGGCCATTGTTCACGCGTTCGAGCCCGCACCAGATGGGTTCACCGACCTGATGGTCGCCACCAAGTGGTGGTGGGCCACGATGATGGTCATACATTTCGTCGGCCTTTCGCTCATCATCGGCGTGGTCGGCGCCATCGACCTTCGGATCATGGGGTTCGCACGCGAATTGCCGCTGGCGCCGCTGCATCGCCTCCTGCCGCTGGCAATGGTGGGACTAGGCCTCAACTTCGTCACCGGCATGCTGGCGTTCATCGGCATGCCCGTGTATTACGCGGCCGACATCGCCTTCTGGTTCAAGCTCGGCGCGCTGATGCTGCTCGGCGTGAACGCGCTGCTCTTCTACATGACGGGCGTCTTCGATTCCGTGGAACACCTCGGTCCAGGCGAAGACGCGGCGCTCTCCGCAAAAATCGTCGCCGCAAGCTCGCTGCTGCTGTGGTTCACGGTCATCATCAGCGGCCGGTACATCCAGCGCTTCGAGGACTCGCTGCGCTTCTGACCTAACCCTGAGGTCACTCGTGTTGGTGATTCGCGAAGCCCTATGGAGGTCAGGCCGATGTGAATCGCCTGACCGCGCGAGAAGGCTCGGGGGATCCGCGAGCTCACGGAGCGAGCGTCACCCGGTCGCTCCGGCCCTCGCAGCGCGGTCCGGCCACCGGAATCGGGATTCGCGAACACCGACACGAGTGACCTTAGGGGTACGATCAGGGCCACAGCGGCGCAGAGACACACCGGCTGCTTTTGTTATAAGGTTCCGGTCCATTCACACGCCGGAAGGAGTGGGGCCGCGATGACACTTTCGAGAGTCCCGGGAGTCTGCCTTATCGTCTGTGCATACATCTCGCTGATTTCACACGCTGCGTTCGCGCAGCAGACGAGCGCAATTGCGGGCGTCGTGCGCGACGGGTCCGGTGGGGTGCTGCCGGGAGTGACCGTTGAAGCCGCGAGCCCTGCCCTCATCGAGAAAATTCGCACCGTCGTTACCGACGATCAAGGTCGCTACAACATCGTCGATCTAAGGCCAGGCACGTACACCGTGACGTTCTCGCTGGCCGGATTCAACACGCTGAAGCGCGAAGGCATCGAGCTGACATCCGGATTCACTGCGGCGATCAACGCTGAGCTGCCGGTGGGTTCTCTCGAGGAAACCATTACGGTCACCGGTGAGAGTCCGCTCGTGGATACGCAGAACGTCAGAAAGCAGACGATCCTCTCGAGCGAGTTATTGAATCTGCTTCCGACCAGCACCAAGAACTGGGCGACGATTGTCCAAGTGACCCCTGGGTTCTCGGGCTCCTTTGCCGACGTCGCCGGTCAACTGAATCAGAACATCGGCAACGCCTATCACGGCAAGACGGGCACCAAGCGGCAGTTCGACGGCATGTCGATCGACCATGCGAGCGGGAACGTGGGATACCTCGTCAACTCGAACATGATCCAGGAAGTGTCGCTGCAGAGCAGCGGCATCTCCGCCGAGAGCAACGCTGACGGCTCGGTCGTGAACATGATTCCGAAGGAAGGCAGCAACGCGTTTGCAGGCACGCTGTCGGGTCTGTATACGAGCGACAAATTCGAATCGAGCAACCTGAACGACGACCTGCGATCGCGCGGCCTCACGACCGTCAGCAAGATCCTGAAGGTTTACGACGCGGGCATCACGTTCGGCGGACCCATCAAACGCGACAAGGTGTGGTTTTTCGGCTCGTTCCGTGAATGGGGCAACGGACACTTGATGGCGGGCAACTACTGGAACAAGACCCAGGGAACGCCCGTTTACACACCAGATCTCTCCCGGCCGGGCGACCGTTTCCAGTGGTACGAATCGAAGGCGATTCGCGTCACATGGCAGGCATCAGAGAAGAACAAGTTCAATTTCTTCGCAGACGTCGCCGACGATTGCCTGTGTCGTGCGATCGGCGCTCTCGGAAGCGCACCGGAAGCCGGTCTCGCATTTCACTTCCGTCCGACGGGCCTGTATCAGGGCGACTGGAAGGCGCCGCTGACCTCGAAGCTGCTTCTCGAGGCGGGCGGGTCGCTCTCGATCACTCACTGGCCGACGTTCCTCAATCCCGGCGTCGAGCCGACGCACATCTCTATCCTGGAGCTCTCGAACAACTTCCGGTACAACGCGTCGGCCACCTATGCCAACAAGCGCGCAACGGATCGCGGCGCGCAGCGAGTCTCAATGTCGTACATCACCGGAACGCATGCGTTCAAGGTCGGCATGCAGATCGAAGAGGCGGTGTCTGATGTCGGCACCTACGTTCATGGGAACGTGAACTATTCGTTCCGCCTGGGCGTTCCGACGCAGATTACGCAGTATGCGACACCGTACCGCGCGATCGATCGCACGCGCGCCGACATGGGCATCTACTTCCAGGACCAGTGGGCCATTCGGCGCCTGACGCTGAACTACGGCGTCCGTTACGACTACTTCAATGGGCGAGTCGATGCGAGCCACGTCCCCGCGCCAGAGTCGGGCTGGGTCCCTGCCCGTGACTTTGCAGCGGTTTCTAACGTCCCCGCGTGGAAAGACCTCAATCCCCGCTTCGGCGCATCGTACGACTTGTTCGGCAATGGCACGACCGCGCTCAAGATGTCGATCGGACGGTACGTCGCGAAAACCGGCACCGCGGTGGCAAGTGCGAATAACCCGATTCTGACGTCGGTCAACACCGTCACCCGTACATGGACCGACAACGGCAACTTCATTCCCGACTGCGACTTGAACAATCGAGCAGCGAACGGCGAATGCGGTCCGATGTCTGATCCGAATTTCGGCGGCTTCAATCCCACCACGCACTGGGCGGACGATGTGCTACGCGGGTACGGTGTGCGTAACTCAAACTGGGACTTCGCCACCGAGATTCAGCGGCAACTCGGCTCGAGCGCCTCGGTGACAGCCGGCTACTATCGGAATTGGTACGGCAACTTCACGGTCACGGACAATCAGCTTCGCAGTCCAGCCGACTTCGATCCCTACTGCATTACCGCGCCACTGAACCGCAATCTGCCCGACGGCGGCGGGTATCAGGTGTGCGGTCTGTACGATGTGTCGCTCGTAAAGTTCACGCAGGTGGACAACCTGGTGACGCAGTCGGCTAACTACGGGCAGCAGAAGCAGATCAACGACTTCTTCAATATATCTATCAACACCCGTTTTCGATCGGGCATCCAGCTCGGTGGCGGGATCGATACGGGTCGCTCGACGACCGAAAACTGCTTCGTGGTGGATGCACCAGGTGTGGCGGCCGGTTCGCTGACGGCTCCGCAGACCGCCACCACGGTCGCCGGCATATCGACGGCGTCGCCGAGCGCGCCGCAGAACGCGACGACCATCAACGGAAAGCGCACGTGCCGTATCGTGACCCCGTTCCGAGGACAGACCCAGTTCAAGATGAACGGCGCCGTCCCGTTGCCGTACGACTTCACGGTCTCTGCGATCTACCAGGACATCTCCGGTCCCAATATCGTTGCCGCCTACACGGCGAGCAACGCGGAAATAGCGCCGTCGCTCGGTCGCAATCTTGCGGCATGCGCAGGACGGGTGCCGTGTACAGCCACCGCGATTGTTCCGCTCGTCGTGCCGGGCACCACGTACGACCACCGAATCCGGCGATTGGACCTGCGCTTGACCAAGTCGCTTCGGGTCAACCAGCGCGTCCGCGTTCAAGGGAACATCGACCTGTACAACGCGTTCAACGGCAGCGGTGTCGTGCAGGTCAACAATGCGTTCGGCTCGCAGTGGCGGCAGCCGACCGAGGTGCAGGATCCGCGCATTCTCCAGTTCAGCGCGCAGATCGATTTCTGACCCAAAGGCCCAGGGTGCCTAAGGTGCCTAGTGTGCCAAGGGTGCGGGGGATGTAGTGTCCGGCTTTAGCCGGACCAACGCGACCGCCGCATGACGTAGGCCGGGTCCTTTGGACCTGGCTGCCTTTTGCCCGTGACAACCATTCCGCGTCCGCGGCGCGGGCGTGCTGTCCATCCGCCTCCTGGCTCCGCCGGAAATCTCACTTCGCTCGTGCTCTTCCGCCGTCGCCGCGTCTCTGTACGTGGGCCGCACCCGAGGCACCCCAGGCACCTTGAGGCACCTGAGGTCCCGTCTGTTTGACGTGCTGCCCAGCCGGATGCTACAAACGCTCGCTAAATAGGACTCCGCGGACACCCTTACGTAGGAGAAGCGAAGGTATGACTCGTCCAGCGACATCGCGCGCTGTCCTCCCGTCGATCCTCTTCGTTGTCAGCGTCTTACTATCCGCGCCCGCCTGGGCGCAGCTGTCCACGGCCGAATTGAACGGCCGCGTGACCGATTCGAGCGGTGCGGTGCTGCCAGGTGTCACCGTAACCGCCACGCAGACCGCCACCGGGCTGGTCCGCACGGCCGTAACGGACGAAAACGGCGCCTATCTGATCTCGAACCTGCCCACCGGCCCCTACCGGCTGGAGGTGGCGCTGCAAGGTTTCCGCACCTACGTGCAGACCGGCATCGTCCTGCAGGTCGGCGCGACGCCGACGATTAACGCAGCCCTCGAGCTCGGCTCGCTCGAGGAAACGGTCACCGTCGAAGCGGCGGCGCCGCTGGTGGATGTCCGCAGCGCCGGCATCAGCGCGGTCGTCGAGAACGAACGCATCCTTGAGTTGCCCCTTGACGGCCGGAACCCCGCCAGTTTGGTGCTGATGGTGGGCGCAGCGGTGCAGCTCGCGGAGGCGACGAACCGGACCGCGCCAGGCGGCGTGCGGATCTCCGTGGCCGGCGGACTTTCGACCGGCGTCGGCTACACGCTCGACGGCGCGACGCACAACAACCCGCAGGAGAACGTGAACCTGCCGCTCCCGTTCCCCGATGCGCTCCAGGAATTCCGGGTGGCCACGAGCGGCCTGTCAGCCCAGAATGGCTTCCACTCGGCAGCGTCGGTCAACGCGGTCACCAAGTCCGGGACGAATCGGTTTTCCGGCAACGGGTTCGAATTCCTCCGCCATCATCGTTTCAACGCAACGAGCCCGTTTGCGCGCATCGGTCCCGACGGAGAGCGGGAAGACGATGGTCTCAAGCGGAACCAGTTCGGCGGGACGCTCGGAGCGGCCGATCGTGGCGGACAAGCTGTTCTTCTTTGCTGCCTATCAGGGCACGGTTCTGAAACAGCGGCCCGCATCGTTCATTGCCTTTGTGCCGAACTCGCAGATGCTGGCCGGCGATTTCACGACGTTTGCCTCGGCGCAGTGCAACGGCGGGCGCGAGGTGGCGCTGCGGGCGCCGTTCGTGAACAACCGGATCAATCCGAGCCAGTTCAGTCCGGCAGCGCTGAACCTGGTGAAGCGCCTGCCCTCCTCGACGGATCCATGCGGGCAGATCACATATGACGTGGGGTCCGACCGTAACGAGAAGCAGACACTTGCACGAGTGGACTATCAGGCTGGCACCCGGCATTCGATTTTCGGCCGGTATTTTGTCCAGCGCTACACCGCGCCGCCAGGCTACGCCGGGGGCGACGACAACGTGCTCAAAACGCGAAACCAGGGCACCGACGCCTGGTCGCACTCCACCACGCTCGGTGCGACGACGGTGTTCAGTTCCACCACCGTGAACGCCGTGCGCTTCGCGATGAACCTCAGCGATCTCGATAATTACCAGACGCCGTTCTTCTCGCCGAAGGACCTCGGCGCGAACCTTTACAGCTATGACCCGGGCTACATGGTGATGAACGTCACTGGCGGGTTCGAGATATACCCGGGTAACCAGGCACGCGCCGCCTTCCTCAACGACACGTATCAGATTGCCGACGATTTGACGATCGTTCGCGGCGACCATCAGTTTGGCTTTGGCGGGCACGCCCGGTACTGGGTTGGCGATTACATTTCAACATCGCGCGCCAACGGCAACTGGCTCGTCGACGGCCGCGTTACCGGTTCCGGGCTGGGGGACTTGCTCATCGGCCGTATCACGAGCATCGAGCACGGCGCGAAGAACCTGCTCAACATCGACAACTGGTATCTGGGACTTTATGCGCAGGATTCGTGGCGCATCTCGTCGCGGCTCACGCTCAATTTCGGCATGCGCTGGGAGCCGTACTTCGGACAGAACGTCCTGAACAACGCCGTCTCGATCTTCGACATGGACAATTTCCAGCGGGGGATCAAGAGCACGGTGTTCCTCAATGCACCGACGGGCCTGATCTATCCGGGCGACGAGAAATTCCCTGTCGGGCAGACCGGGCTGAACAAGCAGTGGTGGAACCTCTCGCCACGCGGGGGTTTTGCGTGGGACGTTCGTGGCGACGGCCGTCTGTCGGTGCGTTCGTCGTACTCCATGGGCTACGACTTCATGTCCGGCGAGTACCACAACATCAACGCTGGCGCGCCACCCTTCGGCAACCGATCGATCATCAACGATCCAGCCGGGCTGATGGACGATCCGTATCGGACGACGGTCGGGCGGCGATCCGCATCCGATCGTGACCGGGCCGAATACGTCTTACGTTCAGTTTGGCTCGTTCGGTACGATGGATCCCGACATCAATTCGAACCGCATCCAGTCGTGGAACTTTACGGTGGAGCAGCAGATCGGCTCCGACTGGGGCGTGAGCGCGGCGTACCTGGGCAGCCACTCCGACCGGTTGTGGTACCAGCTTGCCCTCAATCCCGGCATCTATATGGGGCTGGGACCATGCACGCTCAACGGGGTCTCCTACGCGGTGTGCAGCACGAACGCGAACCTGAACCAGCGCCGCCTGCTGTATCAGCAGAACCCGAGGGAGGCGCAGTTCATCGGTCCGCTCGACCTCAATACCGATATCGGGTGGCAGAACTACCACGGCATCAAGCTCGCGGCCGTGCGGCGCGCCGTCAACGGCATCAGCCTGAACGCGAACTACACGCTGTCGCAGTGCAGGGGCACTCCGCAGAATCCCCGCTTCAATCAGACGAGCGGGGGCTACCAGAAACTGGACGATCCGTCGTTCGACGAGGGCTACTGCGACCAGGATCGTCGGCACCTGGCCTCGTTGTCGGTAGGCTACGAGACTCCGGCCTTCGAACGGCCGGCGCTGCGCGCGATCGCCTCGCAGTGGCGTTTCTCGGGCATCGTGAACGCGCGTTCGGGGACCCGGCTGAACATCGAGAGCGGCCTCGACAACGCGTTCAGCGGCATCCGGTACCAGCGGCCCAACCAGGTGAGCGACGACTTCTATGCCAAGTCGCTGACCAGCTACTTCAACCGCGACGCATTCGCGCAGCCCGCGGCCGGCACGCTCGGCGACCTCCCGCGCAATGCCGTCGTCGGTCCTGCCTTTTGGAACGTCGATCTCGCCATATCGCGACTGATTGCGATGGGTGCGACACGGAGGCTGGAGCTGCGGTTGGAGTCATTCAATCTGCTCAACCACTTCAACTGGGGCGACCCGCTTTTGATTTTCAACGCACCGACGTTCGGGCGTATCACGACGCAGACCGGCGCGCCGCGCATCATCCAGTTTGGAGTGAAATACGATTTCTAGCTGGTAGCTGGTAGCTGGTAGTGGTAGCCGGAGACCTTTAGGTCTCCGGTAAACCTTGGAGGGTATCGCGGATGAAAGCGACAGTTGGCATCATGTTCTGCCTGTTGGTGGTAGTCGGATCGGCGCCTGCCTCCGCTCATCATGCATTTGCTGCGGAGTTCGACGCGAAGAACTGCTCTGACGTGACGGGCATCCTGACCAAAGTGAACTACGAGAACCCGCACGCATACATCTTCCTGACCGTCAACGGCGAGGAGGCCACGTTCCAGCTCTCATCCACGTCGAACCTGCGACGTGGCGGCGCGACGCCGGCGGTGCTGAACGCCAGTCTGAACAAGGAAGTGCTCGTGAGGGGTTGCGCGTCCAAGAACGGTGAGAAGGGCCGGTACGCCGCGTCGTTCATCAAGCTCGCCGACGGCACGGTGCAGCGGCTCGGCCAGGACGTCGAAGGAATCTTCGGCACGAAGGTCTGGAGATAGTGATGAATCGCGTTGTCTGCGTGGCAATCGCCGCAATCGGGCTCCTGTCGGCCGCCACGTATGCGCAGCAGGCGGCTCAGCCCGAGAAGGAGTTCGTCGAGGCGCGCGGCAGTGTCAAGCCGATGCCGCTTCCGCCCGGCGGTCCGACGCCACGCATGGCGGACGGCAAGCCCGATTTCTCCGGCGTCTGGTTCCCCGGCCCGACCGGCCGCGCGAACGCCTGGAGCGTTGTGCCCGACCAGCGTATCGTCGAGGATCCGATCCCGTTTCAGCCGTGGGCGCTCGAGAAGTTCAAGTCGATGAGCCGCACCGAAGTCGAGCTTTACGGCAACGCGAACGTTCGGTGCCTACCGCCCGGGACGCCCGGGATGATGACTGAAAATCCCTACGCGATCCGGTTCCTCACGAAGCCGGGACTGTTCGTGCACCTGATTGAAAACAACAACCGATGGCGCGTGGTCCACACCGACGGCCGTCCGCACAAGCCGAAGGAAGAGCAGGAGCCGCTGTTCAACGGCGACATGGTCGGCAAATGGGAGGGCGACACGCTCGTTATCGACACCGTCTCGATCGACGAACGCACCTGGATCCGCGACGGATGGTTCCACAGCGACGAACTGCACGTGATCGAACGCTTCCGGCGGCCCTCGATGAACTTCATCGAGCACCAGTTCACGATCGAGGATCCGAAGGTGCTGACCAAACCGTGGACGTCGGCGTGGCGCAGGTATTCGCTGTCAGTCCTCGACGAGGACCTCACCGAGAACTTCTGCACCAACAACGAGCAGGTCGAGCAGTTCCTGAAGCTTCTCGAGAAGGAAAACCAGGGCACCGCGCCGAAAGGTGAGATACCGCCCGAGCCCTGATCCGAGGCTACGGCTGTCGCTATGCCGCGAAAAGGAGAAGCGCCGATGGTGTGCCCGGCCACGGGCGGATCTGCGATGAGAGCGAAGTGATGGAATACCGCGACATGCTCACGATCGCGCGCGACCGCATCAAGGCGCTGGTCGACAAGGGCATGACGCTGCAGCAGGTCAGGCTGCCAGCCGACCTCGAGTACGACCCTGAATACGGCGCGAGTGACGCCTTTGTCGAGGCGGTGTTTCGCGGTTGCAGGCGCGGTGATCTGCGGAATCAGCGCGCGCGGTGTGGCGCGGGCCGTCGTCATCGCGATGGCTTTGCTCTGGTCGCCGCAGCCACGACGCCGGTGGCGCACAACGAGGCCGCGGTGCGGGGGCCGGTGGGAACAAGCGTCTACGCCGCGGCAGTCGGCACCGGTGGACCTCACGGGCTATCGGTGACGGTGTCTCAGAAGACTGGCGCTACGCATCCTAAACGGAAACGCGTAAGTCAAGAGTTGACTCTTGACCTTTGCCGGTGTTGACCGAGTACTTCGACCTGCATCCCGGCCCTGGCGATTCGACCTGGATCACGCTCACGGCTATCGTGAACGATCCGAAGTACCTCGGACAGGAGTTCATCACCAGCACGGACTTCCGCAAAGAGCCGGATGGCTCGAAATGGAACCCCACGCCCTGCAGCGCCGATTGACCGCCCGCACGGAGTGCGGGCAAGCAGACACTGCCACTAGCGAGGCGGAGCCACACTCGGCATGTTCGTCGGTCTGAGGCGGAGCCTCGCTAAGAGTTGACGCCCACTGAAACGGGAACGGGCGGCGTGCCGTGGGTATGGAACGAGCTCACGGTCTGTAAGCCCCACGCCTGTCCCATCGCGCGCTCCGCCTGCGTCCAGACCACTGGCTTCCAGTCCGGATCGAAGATCAGGTAGCCTCCGGCGCCGATCTCGAAGCGGTTGCCGCCAGGTTCAAAGCAGTACAGAAAAAAGGTCTGCCCGACGTTGTGCTTGTGCGGGCCGGTTTCAATCCGTACGTCCGCGTCCCGGAGAATATCGGCCGCCCTCAGCACGTCCTCGCGGCTGTCCATCATGTACGTGAAGTGATGCAGCCGCCCGGACGACCCGGTCCGATCGTGGGTGATCGCCACGTCGTAGGACTTGTTGGTGGCGGAGAGCCACGCGCCCATTTCGCAGCCGTCGTCGAAAACGATCTGCTCCGTGAGCCGCAGGCCGAGCAGAGTCTGGAAGAAATGCCGGGAGGCACCGACATCACGTGCCAGCAGATTGATGTGATCGAGGCGACGCGGTGCAATGCCGTGCGGGACGTACCGTTGCGGCTGGTTCTTGAAGGCCGTTGATATCTCGGGCGGCGCCACAAACCGCTGCGTCTCCCAATACAGCTCGACGGCGTGACCGTCCGGTGTGGGCACCAGGTACGCGGGCCCGTGCACCTCGTCCTCGGTCCACCGGCCGACGATGTTGTGCTCGGCAAGGTGTCCGACCAGCTGCTGGAGTGTTGCGTCATCACACACGCGCAGACCCAGGTGGCCGAGTCCCGATGTGGTGTGCGCCGTCAGCTTCAGCGTGTGACGTTCGTAATCACCCCACGCGCGCAGATAGACAGACGCGCCGGATCTTGCCGTCTCGTGCAGACCCACTACCGAGGTGAAGAACGCGAGGCTGTCGTCGGGTCGCGGCGTAAGCAGTTCGATGTGACCGACGTGAGCTACGTCGCCGAAGCGCGGGAAAGGAACAGGCAATGGTTCGTCTCCATGATGATGGGTGCCCTGTTTTCACTTGACGACAGGCGGGCCCGTGATCCTTAATTTGTCCGCTCTTGAGACAAAACGCGCCGATTATATTACCTTGCCGATTTTCGGGGCAAAGAGATAACAGGGCTCCGGTTTTCCCTCAATGGCTCAGACTCCCACCGTGCTCGTGTTCAGTGCCCATGCGGCCGACTTCGTCTGGCGCGCCGGCGGAACTATAGCGCTTTACGCGTCGCGTGGGCATCGCGTACGGATCCTGTGCCTGTCGTACGGGGAACGTGGCGAGAGTCAGGGCGCCTGGAAGGAGCCGGGCATGACGGTGGAGCGCGTAAAGGAGATCCGTCGCGCCGAATCGGAACGTGCGGCGGGACTGCTGGGCGCCGAGGTGCGTTTCTTCGATGCCGGCGACTACCCGCTGCGGACTTCAGACCAACTGATGGAAGCGCTCGTGCAGGAGTACCGCACCTGCCGGCCTGCTTTCGTCCTCACACATTCGTACGCGGACCCGTACAACCCGGATCACCCGGCGGCGAATGCGATTTCGCTGCAGGCACGGGTTTATGCGCAGGCCGAGGGGTACCCGCTTCCGGGTCCTGCTCTCGGCGCACCGCCCGTGTTCATGTTCGAACCGCACCAGCCCGAACAGTGCGGTTTCAAACCGGAGATCCTCCTGGATATCACGCCGGTCTGGGAACAGAAACGCGCGGCCATGGAGTCGATGGAGGCGCAGAGCCACCTGGTGGAGTACTACTCGGACCTCAGCCGACGCCGGGGCTCGCAAGCGGTGCGGAATTCCGGACGCAAGGGGATTCAGCATGCGGAGGCGTTCCAGCGCGTGTTCCCGCAGGTGACGGACGACCTCGCATGACACATTCACCAGATGCCCGCGCGCTCGATGCGGGAAGGCTGATCGACGAAGGTCCCTGGAGCACCTACCAGAAGCTGCTGATCTTCGGCACCGCCCTCACGATTGTCGTCGACGGACTGGACAACCAGCTGCTGCCCAATGCGGTCCCGACGATGATTCGCGAGTGGGGCCTTCAGCGTTCCGATTTCACGACAGCGCTGGCCATTGGTCCGTTCGGCATGATGATCGGCGGCTTGGTCGGCGGTCTGGCGGGCGATCGTTTCGGGCGTCGGCCGACGCTCATCGGGTGTGTCGTCCTGTTTGGCGCGCTGACGTTGATGATGGCGCTGGTCGAAACCCTCGCGGCTCTCAGCGTGCTGCGCCTCTTGGCCGGAATCGGACTCGGCGGCGCCATGCCGAATGCCGCGACGTTAGCCTCTGAGTACGTGCCGACACGACAGCGCGCATTCGCGGTCACCGCAACGATCGTGTGCATTCCGCTTGGCGGCGCGCTCGCCGGTGAGCTGGCGGCGCTCGTGATTCCAGCCAGCGGTTGGCGCGCGCTCTTCATTGCCGGCGGCGTTCTCACACTCCTGATTGGCCTGGCGTTATGGAAGCTCATTCCCGAGTCGCCGAAATTCCTGGTGCGTCACCCGGCGCGGTGGCCCGAACTGACCCGGCTTCTCCGTCGCAGCGGTCATCACATCCCAGTCGATGCCACTTTTGTGACGCCGCATGAGGTGAACGTGGCGCCGGTCACGTCGGACAGGATCGCCAGCCTGTTTCGCGACGGGCTCGCGCGCGACACATTGGCACTGTGGGCTTCGTTCTTCTTCGGGCTGATGTCCAACTACGTGATCATTCTGCTGCTGCCCGCGCTGCTGACCAGCGCAGACATCGGCTTCGCTCAGCCCGCAGCGAGCCGTGCGCTGGCGATGTCGAATTACGGCGGCGTTGCCGGTGCGCTGCTGGGCGCAATCGTTCTCCAGCGGCTCGGGTCGCGAATCGCGATGTTGGGGATGGCGGCGGGTGGCGTGGTGTGCGGAGGCATACTCGCCGTCTGGCCTCTTGATCCAGCCAGCACTGTCGGCTTGATGGCGATGCTTCTGCTGGCCGGCGCCTTGTTCAACGGCGTGCAGACGACAATGTATGCGCTGGCGGCGCACGTCTATCCGACTCCGATTCGCAGCACAGGTGTTGGAACAGCCGTGGCGGTCGGACGAATCGGAAACGTCGTCGCGGCGTACGCAGGCTCACAGGCGATCGATCGCGGCGGGCCCTCCGCGTATTTCGTGTTGTGGTCGGTCCTGATGCTGATGGTGTTGCTCGCGCTGGCGTGCATCAGAAGACACGTGCCGGGGACGGCCGTGCGAAACGAAAACGCGTAAGTGACCTTTGCCTTACGACGCTGTTTAGTACCAGAGGATCCGTTGAATTGAAACTGAGGAATGGAGCATTCAAGACTAATGCCCCGAATCAATCCGAGCCGATTCACGGTCGCGACCCGCGGCACCTCGCGGGAAATCAACCGGTCCATCGCGCTCAACCTTGTACGCACGCACCAGCCGATCTCCCGCGCCGACCTCGCACGCGCGATGGGGATTCGTCGCGGCGCCGTCTCGCTCATCGTCAACGATTTGCTCCGCGAGCGGCTCATCGTCGAGGGCGCGTCGGGTCCGGCGGCGCGAGGGCGCAAGCCGACATTCCTCTACATCAACTCCGGACGCCGCGCCATCGCTGCGGTCGACATCCGCGCGAGCCAGACATTTCTGATGCTGACTGACAAGCTCGCGAAGCCGCTGACCGGTGTCGTGGGCCTGCCCACCGCGCGCAATCCGCAGGAGCTCGTTCGCGTCGTCGCTGCGCGCATTGCGACACTCATCGCCGAGCATCCCGACGTCGAGGGGTGCGAGGGCATCGGCGTCGTCGTTCCCGGCATGGTCGAGCGATCGACGATGACGGTGCTGCACGCGCCGCCGCTCGGCTGGCGCAACGTCAGGCTGGGCGAGTTGCTCGCGGCGGCCAGCGACCTGCCGGTCGAGATCGAGAGCTCGGGACGCGCGTGCGTGCTGGCGCAGGCGTGGGCGCTGCGCGACGATCTCGCGAAAACGTCCGGTGACCTCGTGTTCGTCAGCGTGTCGGACGGCCTCGGCGTGGGCGTCATGATTCACGGGGAGTTGCTGCGGGGCCGACACAATATCGCCGGCGAGTTCGGCCACGTGCCGCTCTCGCTCGACGGCCCGCGCTGCTCCTGCGGCGCGAATGGCTGCTGGGAAGCCTACGTCTCGAACCGGGCGACGCTCGCGCGCTACTTCGGTCGCCCGATGGCGCAGACGGGGCCGATCCGGGCCGATCACAAGGATTTCAAGATCGGCGACCTCCTTGCGCGCGCACGGGCGCGCGACGCCAAGGCCGCCGCCGCGCTCGAATCGACCGCTCGCTACCTCGGCCTGGGCCTCGCATCGGTCGTGAACGCGCTCGATCCGGCACGCATTTACATCGGCGGTGAGATCACAGCGGCGTGGGATCTGATCGAGCCCACCATTCGCGCCGCATTGGCCGAGCGCGCCCTGATGCCGGCCGTCGCCGACACAGACATCCGTCCCGTCGGCGCGAGCGAGTACCCGCGGCTCCATGGAGCGGCCGCGCTCGTGGCGGCTCCCGCATTTGCTGCGCCCATCGTGGCCTGACGACCGAAAATATTCGCGTCATGGCAGGTCGAATCCAACTGCGGGACGTCGATAATCAGGTTGTTCAGCATCGATCCGGCCGGTGGTCGATGCCTTTCGCGCCTGTCAGGGCCCCGGCTGGATCACCGGTGAGGAGTCTCATGAGCCGAGCGCTAATTGCCGTCGTCACCGCAGCGTTGTTGCCTGGATTTCACGCGTTGCCGCGCGCACAAGGGGGTGGCGCCGCACGGAGCAATGCTGAAGCGGTGGAAGTGGTTCAGCTCCGCCCCAACTTCTATATGATCGCCGGCGCCGGGGGAAACATCGCGATACAGACAGGCTCCAACGGCACGCTGGTGGTCGATACCGGCACGGCGGAAGCTGCCGGGCGTGCGCTTGCCGCGATCCAGAAAGTCACGACCGAACCGATCTCGCTCATCATCAATACGAGTCCCGACCCGGAGCACGTCGGCGGGAACGCGGTGATCGCGAAAGCGGGGCGCCTGCTGTTCGAAGGCGTGTCCGGCGAGACGACCGCGATCTTCGCTCATGAGAAGGTGCTGCTGCGAATGAGCGCGCCGACCGGCCAGACATCTACGTTTCCAGACGACACGTGGCCAACCGACACATTCGTTCAGGCACGCAAGGATCTCTTCTTCAATAAAGAGGGCGTCCAGATCATCACGGTACCCGCCGGACACAGTGACGCCGCGAGCATTGTCTTCTTTCGTGCGTCGGACGTCGTGGTCGCAGGCAAGCTGCTCGACGCGACGCGATTCCCCGTCATCGATCTCGCGAAGGGAGGCAGCGTGCAGGGCGAGATCGACGGCCTGAACCGCATCATCGATCTCGCGCTGCGACCCATACCCTTTGTCCATGAGGGCGGCGCGACCCACGTGATCCCTGGCCGGGGCCGGGTCTACGACAAGATCGACGTCGTCGAGTACAGGGACATGATGGTCGTCATCCGTGACGTCGTTGCGGACATGATTCGGCGTGGCATGACGCTGGAGCAGGTGAAGGCCGCCGCGCCGGCCAAGGCGTATGAAACGCAGTACGGCTCGAAGACGGGGCCCTGGACGACGGACGATTTCGTCGCGGCCGTGTACCAAAGCGTCAAGGCAGGAAAATGATGCGCACCGCAGGTCGGTTGGCGTTCGCCGCGCCGGTGTTGTTCGTTGGTCTGCTGTGCGTGGCGGTCACCGCGCAGGGTCAGCGTGGCGGAGGTCCCGCGGCACCGCCGACGGCACAGGCATCTGCCCCGTTCGACATCACAGGTTACTGGGTTTCGGTGATCACCCAGGACTGGCGCCTGCGCATGGTGATGCCCCCCAAGGGCGACTACATGGGTTTCCCGATGACAATGGAAGCCAAGAAGGTTGCCGACGCCTGGGATCCCGCTAAGGACGAAGCGGCAGGGGAACAGTGCAAGGGCTACGGAGCGGCGGGCATCATGCGATTGCCGGGGCGTCTCCACGTAACGTGGCAGGATTCCAACACGCTGCGTATGGACGTCGACTTCGGGACGCAGACGCGCGTGTTCCACTTCGGTGAGTGGAAGTCGCCCGGCGGATCGGCGACGTGGCAGGGAGACTCCGTCGCCACCTGGGCACCGCGACGGGTGCTCGCGGCGCCGAGCTCGCCCAGGGCACGGGGGCTGAAGGTCGTCACGACGAACATGCGTCCCGCTTACCTGCGCAGGAACGGTGTTCCGTACGGTGCCCAGGCGACGCTCACCGAGTACTTCGATGTGTTCCCGGAGCCCAACGGCGAGTCGATGATGATAGTGACGACCATCGTGGAGGATCCGGTGTACCTGTACAATCCGCTGATCGTGGCCTCCCACTTCAAGAAAGAGCCGGATGGGACGAAGTGGGATCCGACGCCCTGCTCGTCGAGGTGGTGAGCTCGAACCCCTCGCCCGGAGAAATGACGATGAAGACGACGACACCCGCCACGCTGATCGCAGTCTTGTTGCTGGCGACGGCCGCTCCCGCCCTTGCGCAAATCGACCTGTCGGGAACCTGGTCGAACCGTCCCTACACCGACTCGCTCGGCTACGTCCCCGGGAACGGACCGACTCCGGTGGACTACACGGGAATACCGCTCAACGAATCCGGGAGGGCGCGCGCGCTGGCTCTGTCATACGACACACAGGTGTCGAGCGACGATCGCCGATGCGTCCCGTACACGTTGGCCTACATGCTGCTCGGACCGCAGGGTCTCAGAGTCTGGGCAGAGAACGATCCGCGCACGGGGGACCTGGTTTCGTGGAATGTCGGTTTCGGAGGCACGCTCCTTCCGCTGACGATCTGGATGGACGGGCGGCCGCATCCGTCGAAGTATGCGCCTCACACCTCGTCGGGCTTCACAACCGGAACGTGGGAGAACGACATCCTGACGACGCACACAACCCATCTGGTGGCGGGCTCCGTCCGCCGCAACGGTGTGCCGCACAGCGACGAAGCGACCATCACCCTGCGCTTCGTTCGGCATGGTGACCTGCTGATTGTGAGCGGACGCATCGATGATCCGATTTACCTGGACGGTCCGTATCACCTGGCGAAGGTGTACCAGCAGACCGGTGGCGCGCCATCCCGCGCCGTCGGGTCACCGTGTTCCGGCGGATCCGAGGGTGTGCCAGAAGGGACCGTGCGTCACTACTTCCCTGGACAGAATCCGTTCGCCAAAGAGCTCACGGAGCGTTACAACCTGCCGATGAAGGCGGTGCTTGGTGGGCGCGAGACGATGTATCCGGAGTACCGCAAGACCCTGAAGGACATCTACGTACCGCCAGACAAGTGCAACACGCCGAACCTGCGCGCGGGCATCGTCGCGTGCGGCGGCCCAGGCACCTATCCGCCGCTCCCGCGGTAGCGCAACCGCGACGTACGCGAGTCGGCTTTGCCTTTGACATTCGCCGCCAGTTGAGTCCTAATTTGTCCCCGAATTGGACTAATAGCCCCCTGATGGGCGCGCCCTGCCTGAAGATGCGGGGCCGTACTGGTATGGCTACTCCGTGGGTAAATGGGAAGGCGACACGCTGGTGGTGCAGACGATCGGCCTCGACCATCGCGCGTGGCTCGATGAGTGGGGTACCCCGTTCAGCGAGGAGGCAAAGATCACCGAGCGGTGGCGCAAGGTTGACGCAAGCACCCTGCAGATGACGATCACCGTCGACGATCGACGGACGTTTACGAAGCCATGGACGAGCGACGTGCGGACGCTGCGGCTGCAGTCGAAAGGATCGCCCAATGGCGAGCTGCTCGAGGTAATCTTCGCGCCGATGGACGAAAAAGAGTTCAACGAACGCGTCCGCAACCCTGCAGGCGGGCGCGGCAACTGAGCTCCATACCCGGGTCGGCGCACGACCGGAAGCAGAAGGGACAACGAGGAGGCGGCATGAAGGTCAAAGCAGCAGCGTACGTCGGGCTGACCGCGGTCATGATCTGGCTCGGAGGCACGGCAGCTGCGCGCCAGCAAACATCGCGCATCGACTTTGCCAGCAGACCCGCTTCGTCGATCCGTTATCTGAAGGCGTCGAACGCCGGCGAAGACGACCGGCTCGGGAGGGGAGATCCGCTCGTCGGCGTCGGCATGGCCATGAGCGCGGACGGCAACACCCTCGTCGTCAGTTCACCGCACGAGGACGGTGGTGCCATGGGCGTCAACGGCAACCAGAAAGACGAGTCGGCCTGGGATGCCGGCGCGGTTTACGTGTTCGTGCGGTCAGGCGGCCGTTGGATGCAACAGGCCTACGTCAAGGCGTCCAACACGCAGACGTCCGACCGCTTCGGGATCTCGGTGGCCCTGAGCGGCGACGGCAATACGCTCGCAGTCGGTGCGACGCTCGAGGACAGCGGCGCGCGCGGCGTTGGTGCGAACCAGGGAGATAACTCGGCGGACTCGGCGGGCGCAGTTTACGTGTTTGCGCGAACCGGGACAGCGTGGGCGCAGCAGGCCTACATCAAGGCGTCGAATGCTGACGCCGCCGATCAGTTCGGCTGGTCGCTTTCCCTCAGCAACGACGGCAACACGCTCGCCGTTGGCGCCCAGGGAGAGGCGAGCGCTGCCACCGGCATCAATCCGTCTTCGCCTGCGGGCTCCGGCGGGACAGGTGGCGAGCAGGAGGACAACTCCGCGGCTGACGCGGGCGCTGCCTACGTGTTCGTTCGCGGCGGGTCCACCTGGACGCAGCAGGCCTATATCAAGGCGTCGAATGCGCAGGGTGCCGACCGCTTCGGGTTCTCCATCACGTTGACCGCCGACGGCAACACGCTGGCCGTTGGCGCCTATGACGAGGACGGCGGCGCAAGCGGCGTCAACGGCGCCGTGAACGAGGACGCGCCCGGCTCGGGGGCAGCGTACGTGTTCGTACGCCGCGGCACGACATGGACGCAGGATGCGTACGTCAAGCAAACAACCACGGTTCGCAACTCGGCCCTCGGCTCTGCCATTGCGCTCAGCGCCGACGGTACCACGCTGGCGGTCGGCGCGGGCGATGAGACGAGCTTGACGCGCGGAATCGACGGCGACGAAAACAGCAAGCAGGACAACACGGTATCCGCAGGCGCGATCTACGTGTACGGCCGGACCGCCGATGGCTGGCGACGGCAGGCGTACGTGAAATCGTTCAACATCGGGCCGACGGATCTGTTTGGGGCGCGTCTGAGCCTGAGTCGCGACGGCAGCATCCTGGCTGCCGGGGCGCCGGGCCAGTCTGGCAGTGGACGCGGGTTCAAGGCGAACCCCGAAGAACTCAAAGCGCCCGAATCAGGCGCCGTTTATCTCTTCGTCCGCAATGCCGGCCAGTGGACGCAGCAGGCCTACATCAAGGCGCCGAACGCCGACGAGTTCGACCAGTTCGGCAGCGGCGTCGCGCTCTCGGCCGACGGAGCGACGCTGGCAGTGGCGGCCAACGGCGATGACAGTGCGTCCGGCATCGACGGCAACCAGAACGACAACTCGCTTCGCGATTCGGGCGCGATTCATGTCTATTGAAGCATCGCGTGAATGTAACCCGAGTGCCTTGATTGGCTAGGGTGCCGACCGTGCGCCGAATGGCCAGCGTCGTTTCAGGAAACCTTCAGGTTGCGCGCCGATCCTTGAGGGCTCCTGTCGGCGCCGCTGATGTTGCTCGCGGCCATTCTGTTGCGTCTAGTTCTGACGCTGCGCGCGGTTTTCCCCGTCAATCGCTGCCGAACCTGATGAAAATCTGGGGGACGCAGGAAGGCGCACCAGGCCGTTGAGCAAAGTAGTTGAGCAACGTAGCCGGAGGCCTCAAGGCCTCCGACTACAGGAGACACCAATGAGAACACGACTTGCGATTGTCTTGTGCGTTATCTCGGTCGCCGCGTCCGGACGGGCACTGGCGCACCACTCGTTCGCGGCGGAGTTCGACGAGAACAAGCCGGTCAAGCTCACCGGCGCCGTCACCAAGGTCGAGTGGACGAATCCCCACATCTGGTTCTTCATGGATGTCAAGAACGCTGATGGTTCGATGACGAACTGGGGACTCGAAATGGCCAGCCCGAACAATCTGCTGCGGCTTGGCTGGAAGCGCGATTCGATGAAGATCGGCGACGTGGTCACGGTCGAAGCGAGGCAGGCTCGTGATGGCAGTCATAACGCCAACGCACAGGCGGTCGTGCTGACGAGCACCGGGCAGAAGCTCTTCGCGGGTTCGCCGGTCGGACAGCAGTAGCACGTCTTGGCTCCCTACCGGTTTCCAGCCGTTCGGCGACTGCTGCGATCGTGGGTCACCGGACGCTGAAGGAGATTGTTCAGATGCGGATGTACCAACTCACCGCCTCACGCAGTGTGATGTTCGCGTTTGCTTTGGTTTGTACGACTGCAGGTAATGCGGTTGCGCAGTGGTTTTCGGTGCCGGTTCCCGGGACCCCCCGGACCGCGGACGGCAAACCGAACCTGAGCGCGCCGGCGCCTCGCACCGCCGACGGCAAGGCGGATCACTCTGGCATCTGGAAGCTCGATACCTCCGGCCACAATCCCAATTACAACCTCCTGGCAAAGGGGACGGAAGCGCCAATGCTGCCGTGGGCAGCGGAGCTCTTCAAACGACGCGTCGCGACGCACGGCTTCGACAGACCGATGACCGTTTGCCTGCCGCACGGTGTGCCTGATGGGCTCACGTCGCCGTACGGGTTCAAGCTGATTCAGACACCCGTCCTGACCGTGCACCTGTACGAGGAATTCACGAAGTACCGCCAGATTCACACCGACGGACGGTCGCTGCCTGTCGATCCAAACCCCCAGTACTACGGGTACTCCGTCGGCCGATGGGAGGGTGAGACGTTCGTTGTCGAGAGCGCCGGATTCAAAGAAGGCAGCTGGCTGGACAACGACGGTCATCCGCATACCGAAGCCCTCCGGACGACCGAGCGATTCCGCCGGGTGAACTTCGGCCGGATGGAAGTGGCCATCACCATCGACGACCCGAAGGCGTATTCCAGGCCGTGGACGGCGGAGACGATGCGCCTCAACCTGCAGCCAGACACCGAGATGCTGGAGCATCTTTGTGAGAACAACAGGGACCAGGAGCGTCTGCAGCGGATCTGGAACGACAAGCAGCCTGCCGCTCCGCCGGCCATCGGAAGACCTGAAGGACGTTAGTTCCTCTGTACAACTTTCAGACCGGAGCGAACAACAGCGCGGGAGCACAGCTCATGAAGCGCGTCGTCGCGAAGCTCACCGACGAGGACATCGTGGCACTCGCGAGGCGTACGCCGGATCACTCCCGCGCTAGCCCCTGGTGCGCCGCCCGAGCACGAGCGTCGATCAAGGGGTAGACCCACCGCCCGGCAGGTGTAACATCGTCACCCTCGCCGGGCACCCGCCTGGCTGGCGCGGTGACACGGTAGTCACCGGCGGACGAAAGAGGAATTGTGGCGAACTGGTTTACCAGCATGAACGTGCGAGAACGGCGCACGTTCTGGGCGTGCTTCACCGGATGGGCGTTGGACGCCATGGATGTCCAGCTCTATGCGGTGGTCATGCCGACGCTCATCGCTGTATGGGGCTTGTCGCAGACGGAAGCGGGCACGTTAGCGACTTCCGCGCTGCTTGTCTCCTCCCTGGGCGGTTGGTTGGCAGGCATCCTCGCCGATCGATTCGGCCGCGCCGCGGTGCTGCGGCTCACGATTGTCTGGTTCGCCTTCTTCACATTCCTGTCCGGATTCACGCAGTCCTACGAGCAACTTCTGTTTACGCGCAGCATGCAGGGCCTTGGCTTCGGCGGTGAGTGGGCTGCGGGCGCCGTGCTGATGAGCGAAGTGATTAACAAACGGATCCGCGGCCGCGCCGTCGGGTGCGTGCAGAGCGGCTGGTCGGTAGGCTACGGCACCGCCGTGCTCCTGTTCACGATCGTGTTCAGCGTGGCGCCGCCAGAGATGGCGTGGCGGTATCTGTTCTTCCTCGGGTTGCTCCCCGCATTCTTCGTCCTCTGGATTCGACGCTACGTCGAGGAGCCGCAGGTGTTCCGCGAGATGCGGGCGACGTCAGACGATAACCGGCTGCGGTTTCTCGAGATTTTCGGAGCTGGTCTGCGGCGTCGCACGGTCGTTGCGTCCATGCTCGCCGCCGGTGGCCTGGGCGGCAACTATGTGACGCTGACGTGGCTCGCAACGTATCTCAGAACGGTGCGCAACCTTTCGGTGCTTGGGACCGGCGCGTATCTCGGTTTCAACATCTTTGGTTCGTTTCTCGGCTACGTCATCAGCGCGCACCTGAGTGACTGGCTGGGCCGCCGGAAGACATTCGTCATCATGGCGTGCGCTGCGGCCGTCGTTGTCCCCTCCTACACGCTATTACCGCTCGGCGGCACCGCCGCGCTGCTGCTCGGGTTCCCTCTCGGGTTCTTTCAGTCGGGGATCATCGCCGGGATGGGCGCCACCTTTGCGGAGCTGTTCCCGACGCGCGTGCGGGCAACCGGCCAGGGGTTCTCGTATAACACGGGGCGAGCCGTCGGCTCGCTGGTGCCGATGGTCGTCGGCGTCCTCGCCGCAGATCTGGGCCTCGGAGTTGCGATGGGGGTGTGCGCGGCCTGCGCTTACATGCTCGTCCTGATCGCGACGTCCATGTTGCCCGAGACACGGGGGCAGGAACTCGAAACGGGGATCGAGCCGCACGCCGCAGCGGCCATTCGCGGCTACGTGGCGCCATCCGTCCCGACGTTGGGCGCGAAGTCGAACAGCTGACCACGAACGTAGCTGACCACGAAGTACGTAGTAGCTGACCACGAAGTACGTATGTCCGGCTTTAGCCGGACCCAGTGCGATGGCAGCGATATTAAGTCCGGCTGAAGCCGGACACTACGTACTTAGTCGTCTACGTACTTAGTCGTCGATCGGGCGTGATCTGATCCGGATCCGTCACCAGTTCCAACACCGCCGAGCGGTCCGCAGCGCACGCGCGCTCGAAGGCGGGCGCGAACGCGTCCGTGGTCTCGACGCGCTCCGCATGCGCGCCAAAAGACCTGGCCAGCGCCACGAAATCCGGCCCGACCAGCTCGGTACCCGAGACCCGTCCAGGGAAGCGTCGATCCTGATGCATGCGGATCGTTCCGTACAGGCCGTTGTTGGCGATGAGCACGATGACGCGCGCGCCGTATTGCGCTGCGGTTGCGAGCTCCTGCGCGTACATCAGGAAATCGCCGTCGCCCGCGACGCAGACACTCACTCGATCGGGATGCCGCAGGCTTGCGGCAATCGAAGCAGGGAAGCCGTAACCCATCGCGCCGCTCGTCGGTGCCAGCTCCGTGTGAAGCTGCCGGTAGGTAAAAAACCGGTGCACCCAGACGGTGAAATTGCCGGCGCCGTTCGAGAGGATCGCGTTTGCGGGAAGCTGTGTCGCCAGATGCCGAATGACGACGGCCAGGTCGACGCCGCGACGCGGGCCGTTCTGCGGCATCTGGATAAACTTCTCGTACTCACGCCGCGCCGATTCGGTCCATGCGCTCCAGCGCGGAGCAACGGGCTCGATTTCGACGAGCCGGATTGCGGCTGCTGAGGGTGACGCAGCGATGGCCAGATCGGCCTGGTACACGCGGTTCAACTCGGCCGGGCCGGGGTGGATGTGTACGAGCCGCGCGGCCAGGCGGGGGGGCGGCAAGAGCGAGTACGTCATCGTGTTGATGTCGCCGAGGCGCGTGCCGAGCGCGATGATCAGGTCTGCCGCCTTCATCCGTTGCTGCAGGTGCGGCGGCATGCCCAGGCTGAGATGCCCCGCATAGCACGGGTGCTCGTTGTCGATGAGATCCTGGCGGCGGAATGACGCCAGTACGGGCAACGCGTTCGCTTGCGCGAAGCGGGCCAGCGCGACACATCCTTCGGCAGACCAGCACGAACCGCCCGCAATCAGCAGCGGCTGAGCGGCACGCGCGAGCTCGTCGCGCAACGCCGCGAGGTCGCGGTCGTGCGGCGCGGTCTGCACCGCGCAGAAGGGTCGCGTGTCGGGGGCCGAAGACTGCTCGGCCAGCACGTCTTCAGGCAGTGCGAGCACGACAGGCCCCGGGCGGCCGGACGTTGCGACGTTGAAAGCCCGGAGGACGTACTCGGGGATCCGATCAGCGGTGTCGATCTCCGCCACCCACTTGGCGATGCGGCGCGAACATCTCCCTGAACTCCACTTCCTGGAACGCTTCGCGGCCGCGTACGTCACGCTGCACCTGGCCGACGAACAGGATCATCGGTGTCGAGTCCTGATACGCCGTGTGTACGCCGACGCTCGCATGCGTTCCACCGGGGCCGCGCGTGACGAAGCAGATCCCGGGTCGTCCCGTCAGCTTGCCATCCGCTTCCGCCATGTTGGCGGCGGCCCCTTCGTGCTTCGCGACGACGACCTGGATCTCCGGCGTGTCGTAAAGCGCGTCCAGCACGTCGAGATAGCTTTCGCCGGGTACGCAGAAAAGACGATCGACGCCGTGGATGCGCAGCGCGTCGACGAGGATTCGGCCTCCGGGGCGGGTTCCGCGACTTTCGGACATGGGACTCCTTCAAGTACAGACTTCAAAGTTGAAAGTGTAAAGTAAGTGGCAAGTGCGCCTGCCGTGAACGTTCCGATCATCGATATCCATCCACACGTCATCTCGTTGGATACGCAAAGGTATCCCCGTGCGCCGCTGGGCGGTCATCAGTCAGACTGGTCCCGGGAACGCCCTGTCGGTGTCGAGCAACTGATCGCCGAACAGGACCGCGCCGGCGTCCGGAAAGCTGCCCTGGTGCAGGCATCCACGTGCTACGGACACGACAACTCTTACGTGGCGGACGCCGTCGGGGCGCATCCTGACCGGTTCACCGGTGTCTTTTCCTGCGACATCCTCGCGACCGACGCATGCGAGACGATGGCGCGCTGGATGGAGCGCGGGCTGACGGGGCTGAGACTCTTTACAACCGGGAGCACGATGCCAGGTCAGGCGGGGTGGCTGGACAACCCGCAATCGTTCCCCGCATGGAGCAAAGCCGAGGAGAGCCGCCTTCCTGTCTGCCTGCAGATGACCGCGGAGGGGATTCCGCAGGTGGAGAACGTGCTCCAGCGCTTTCCCGAGTTGCGCGTCGTGCTGGATCATCTGGCGCGTCCGGCCCAGGCAGACGGGCCCCCTTATCAGGCGGCCGGCAGTCTCTGGCGCCTCGCACGATTTCCCGGCGTCTTCGTCAAAGTCACTGAACGCAATTTCGTGGGCGCGACAACAGGAAGAGCCACGCCCGAAACATTTTTCGGGCGGCTCGTCTCCGAGTTCGGTGCGTCACGGATTGCGTGGGGATCGAACTTTCCAGCGTCGGAGCGCTCGTTGCCCCAGCTTCTCGCGCTGGCCCAGGACACGCTTCACTTCCTGCCTGAGACGGACCGCGAATGGATCTTCTCGCGCACGGCCCAGAGGCTGTACCCCGCATTGGCCAGTCATTCATGACGGTGTCCCCGGTTTCACCATTCACGCTGTACTCGCTCCTCGGTAACCACGCCACAACCGAGGCTCTGAAGACGGGCCGCGTGAGCTCGCCGCTGATCGCCTTCGAGTACGCCGACGTCAAAGTACCCAATACGCAGTTCAAGGCGATGATGCGCGACCAGAAGTACGACTTTGGCGAACTCGCCATCGCCACGTATCTGCAGGGCTACGAACACGGGAAGCCGTACGTGCTGCTGCCGGCCACGATTCTCGGGCGCAATCAGCATCACACGATCTTCTGCAACGCCAATCGCGGCCCGTTCGCGCCCTCGGATCTCAACGGCAAACGAGTGGGCGTCCGCGCATACAGTCAGACGACCGGCGCATGGGTACGCGGATTCCTCGCCGAAGACTACGGTGTCGATCTCCAGAGCATTACCTGGGTGACGTTCGAAGACCCGCATGTCGCGGAGTACCGGGAGCCGCCGAACGTCGAGAGGGCGCCCGAGGGGAAGAATCTCAAACAGATGCTGCTGGACGGCGAGATCGACGCCGCGATTCTCGGCGATGTCGCAGCAGACGGCCCCATCAAACATCTGATTCCGGATCCGGAGGCGGAGGGCCGACGCTGGGCGCGAACGCATGGCGGCGTCCCGATCAACCATCTCGCCGTCGTCCGCCGTTCGATCGCGGAATCGAGGCCAGATGTGATTCAGGAGGTTTATCGCGTGCTCAAAGAGAGCCGCGCCGCAGCCGCGCTGCCAACCGGCGTCGACGACCCGGTGCGCTTCGGCGTACGTGCACAGAGCCAATCGCTCGGCCAGATGGCTCTCTACGCGCACCAGCAACGGCTGATCTCGCGACGCTTCACCGCAGAGGAACTGTTCGGGGACGCCGTGCGCATCCTGGGCACAGCAGCGGAGTGAATTGACGTGGCAACTGGCGCGCCCATCGTGAACCGCCGCACACGTCCCCTGTACAAAGACCTGTCGCTGCAGATCCTGGTGGCGATGATATTGGGCGCCCTGGTCGGATATCTCTGGCCCCAGAGTGCCGACTCGTTGCGACCGCTGGGTGACCTGTTCATCCGGCTGGTGCGCATGATCGTTGCGCCAATCATCTTCTGCACGGTTGTCCATGGGATCGCGAGTGTCGGCGAAGCCAGGCGCGTCGGTCGCGTGGCGATCAAGGCGCTCATCTACTTCGAAATCGTGACGACGTGTGCGCTGGTCCTCGGCCTGGTCCTGGTGAATGTCTGGGCGCCGGGTATGGGAATGAATGTCGATCCCACCACCCTCGAGGACAGCAGCGTCATCGAAGTCGAGCAGGAAGTACGGCCGGTCGGCTACGGCGAGTTCCTCCTCAACCTCGTCCCCACGAGCGCCGTCGGCGCGTTCGCCGAGGGTGACGTGCTGCCGGTGCTGTTCTTCTCGTTGATGTTCGCCTTTGCGCTGCTGGCTCTCGGTCCCAAGGGCAAGCCGATCGTCGACGCCGTCCACGCACTGTCGCAGGTTCTGTTCAAGATGATCGCGTTCGCGATGTACGTCGCGCCGATTGGCGCGTTCGGCGCCATCGCGTTCACGGTGGGACGGTTCGGGCCTGCCTCGCTCCTCGCGCTCGGCAACCTCGTCCTGATGTTCTACGTGTGCTGCGCGCTGTTCGTTCTGTTCGTGCTGTGGCCGATCGCGTGGGGATTCGGCATCAATATGCCCCGACTCGTCCGCTACATCGGCACGGAGCTCATGATCGTGGTTGGCACGAGCTCGAGCGAGTCGGTATTTCCACGGCTTCATGCGAAGCTGCGACAACTGGGCGCCGACCCAGGCATCGTCGCGCTCGTGCTGCCGGCGGGTTACGCGTTCAACCACGACGGCACGTGCTTGTACTTCTCGGCGGTGTCCGTGTTTCTCGCTCAGGCCGTCGGGATCGAACTGTCGATCGGCCAGCAGGTTGGACTGCTGGCCATCCTGCTCGTCACGTCGAAGGGTGGTGCCGGCGTCGCCGGGTCAGCCATCGTGGTCCTGGCATCCACGCTGTCGGCAACCGGAACGATTCCGGTGGCGAGCGTCGGCCTGATTCTGGGTGTCCATCGGCTGCTGTCGTCGGCATTCGTGCCCGTCAACGTGCTGGGCAATGCAATTGCGACGCTGGTGATGGCCCGAATGGAGCGAGCGCTCGACGTGCCGAGGTTCGAGTCGGAGCTGAGTCGTCCGCTCGGAGCGGACATCCCGTTCGATGCGGTTGAGATCGAGCGGCCCCGACCGGAGGAAGTGGCGACGACGGTCCCTTCATGAAAGGCGGGTCGCCTTTGCGCGGCGCTGACCGGTGTCGGCCTCGATCCCGCTCCGCAGCCGCCTGAGCGCGTATTGCGTCAACGCGTCCACGCTATGTGGCTCGCGAAGCTGGCCGTCGATGGCAAGCATGGCTACGCCGTGCACGACAGCCCACACGAACCTGGCCATCGTCAGAGTGTCGTCGCCCCGCATCACCTTGGCACGCTGCAGCGCGGCAAGCGCGTCCATGAGGGCCTGGAACGCGCCCTCCGACTCGGCGACGAGTTCGGGGTCGCACGCCTTTGGATCGACGAAGCCGCCGAACATCACGCGATAGTGCGATGGGTTGGAAACCGCGAAGCGCACGTACGCAAGGCCCATTGACTGGAACGCCGCGGGTCCGCGGCCGCCTTCTTCCCAGGCTGTAACGAGCTGCTGTCGAAGCGTCCGGAACCCTTCTGTGGATACGGCCGCGAGGAGCGCCCGCTTGTCCGCAAAGTGCCGATAGAGCGCGGTCCGCGAAACCCCCAGCCGGGCGCCGATTTCGCGAAGGGTCACCGCGTCAACGCCCTCGGCGCGGATTGTGGCAAGGGCCTCGTCGAGGAGGGCGCGGCGCAGGTTGCCGTGATGGTAACGGCGGCGCGGTTTGCGCGCCGCCCGCGTGGGTGTCGTCATTCCGTCTCCCATCTTACGGCACAGTGTTGACATCGTCAACATTGCAGACATAAAATGTTGACAGTGACAACATCAGGAGGAGCGCTCATGGAGACCGCACACACGCCTACTCGGTTCACCGCGCCGCGACCGGCCGATCTGCTCGACCAGCTCTGGCGTGGAAGCCCGCCGCTGACAGCGGTTGGGATCCTCATGCTCGTGGTGGCTGGCGCCTCGGTCGTCGGTATGCTGGTCGATCCACGAGTAATCACCAGCGCGCCGGCGTGGCTCAAGCCTTTGAAGTTTGCCGTTTCAACTGCGATCTACAGCCTCACGCTGGCGTGGATGTTCCAGTGGCTCCCGGAGTGGCCACGTGTCCGGCGCATCGTCGGCTGGACGACGGCCCTGGTGTTCGTGCTGGAAGTGGCGATCATCGATGCACAGGCCTGGCGTGGCACAACCAGCCACTTCAACGTGTCGACGCCGTTGGACATGACGCTGTTTGCGGTGATGGGGACGGCAATTCTGCTGCAGACGCTCGTGAGCGTGGCGGTGGCCGCAGCGCTGTGGCGGCAGCGATTCGCCGATCGGCCACTCGGATGGGCTTTGCGTCTGGGCATGACGCTGACGATCGTCGGCGCGCTGACCGGCGGCCTGATGACCCGGCCGACCGACGTCCAGCTTGCCGAAGCGCGCGTCGAAAACAGGATGACCGTTGCAGGCGCCCATACCGTGGGCGGCGTTGACGGCGGCCCCGGCCTGCCCATGACGGGGTGGAGCACGGAGCACGGCGATCTGCGCCTTCCGCATTTCATTGGCCTGCATGCGATCCAGGCGCTTGCGCTCGTTGCAGTCGGCCTGCGGCGTTGGCGCCGGCCTGAGGCAGTTCGTGTACGCACAATCCTGGCTACCGCGGTAAGCTACGCGTCGTTGTTCCTCCTGCTCCTTTGGGGGGCGTTGCGCGGACAAAGCGTGGTCGCACCCGACGCGACCGCACTGGCATCGATCGGATTGTGGGCGGTGCTGACAGTCCTCGTCCTTGGTTGGATTAGCGTCGGTTCGCGCCGCACCTCGCGCGCGGCGCTGGCTGGGATCGCTGCATGACACCCGAACAGCTTTTCTCGATTCTCAACCTGATGGCCTTGGCGGCATGGCTGCCTCTGGTGTTCCTGCCGCGTGCGCGCTGGGCGACGACACTCATGCCCGTCGGGATGCCAGCGTTGCTCGCGGTGGTCTATGTGGTGGTGGTGGCGTCCACACTTCCATGGAGCGAGGGCGGATTTTCATCATTGGCCGCCGTCAGCGCGCTGTTTCGCGATCCGTGGGTGCTGCTGGCTGGGTGGACGCACTATCTGGCGTTCGACTTGTTCATGGGCGGGTGGGAAGTCCGCGACGCGCAGGCATCGGGCGTCCCACACCTGCTCGTCGTGCCTGCGCTCGTTCTGACGTTTCTCTTTGGGCCAGCGGGGTTCTTGCTGTACCTGGCGATCCGACGGTTCGCGCCCACTCGTATGTAGTAGCGCGCAGGCTTCAGCCTGCGCGGGATGTCATACGTGAATTGCGAAATCGCGCACGCTGAAGCGTGCGCTCTACTCGGCGTTCTTAACGCGCCGGCGCGCGCACGTAGTTCCGGTCGATCCGCAGCGCAAGCGCACTGAGGCCGATCAGCAGAAGCCCGAAGATGATGAGCGCGATCGGCCACCCCACGGACTCCGCGAAGTGTTCCCCGGTGAACCACGCGGTGTAGGCGAGAATTCCCGCCGTTGCCATAAACAACAGCGTCCGGCTGTGCAGCGCGACGCTGAGGTACACAAGGCCGGCGGCGGCGAATAGAAACCCGATTTCGATGGGAGTGCCTTCGACGAGGTCGAACACGCCGTACAGAACGCCGGCGGCGCCGAACAGGTACCACACCGGCGTGATGACCTGATGCGGCGTTCGGTCCACACCCACGGCGGTGAGAAGGAGACTCGCACCAAGCACCAGCACTCCCACTCCGTCGTCCACGTCCAGGATGTCGAACGTCGTCCAGAAAAACAGCGTCGCGAAAAGGACGCATAAGAAGAGGAGCGCCGACCGGCGAATAGGGCCGAAGACGAATCCGAACTGAAGGGCCATGCAGCCACAGGTTATGAGGCTGGCCCATCGCCAGTCGCCACCCGAGCCGAGCTCGTTGAATGCCACCAGCATCCCGGTCGGCTCGAGTGCCGCCGCCATGAGGAACAACGGTGTAGTCGCCTTGTCGAAGCGAGGGTCACGGCTTGATAGCACGGCGAGGACGAACGCGACCAATCCGGAGCCGAGCGTGATGATTATTCGCGCCGCCGCATTCATCGAGTCCCACTGGAGTGCGATGAATACGCCGACACCCGCAAATACGAACGTGCCGCCGATGAATCCCAGCACGCGAACGAGGATGCCGCGTCGTCGATCCTCGGTGGTCGGCGCGCCGCCTTCGCGCAGCGCTTCCCTGATCTCGTCAGCCGAGAAACCATGCTGACGCACCAATGCGACGATCTCGGCGAGCGCCTGTGTGCGGCCGTTCACGTCAGGGCTGCCCCTCCTCGAGCACCCAGCCAATGTGATACACCGGCGACTGATAAGGATCGCGAAACGGCGCCGGAAGTGTGAGCTGCACGACGCGTCCCCCGTTCACCAGCGCAGCGGTCTGCCGATAGCGTCCCATCCCGAACAGTTCGCCGACGAGCCCGGGACTGTTACCCGTCCGGTTCTGCAGTGCATACCCGTCCGGTGCTTCAGCCTGCGGCGATACGCGTCGGCCGGATAGTGCCTCGACCACGATGGTTCGGGGAGGTTCGCCTTCCTCCATGCGAGTCGGCAACTCGAGCGGGATTTCTCGAACGCTCATCGTGCTGTGATCGAACAACAGCAGTGCCGGCGCCTCCGCGTAAACGTTGGGTGGAACGGGTGGACGCAATGTCGCCTCGACCTGTCCCCCGCGCACGGCGAAATCCACGACGACGCCAGTACGCGTCGCATCGTATGGCCGCGTGGTTCGCATCACGAGATCGTAGGAAGGTGGCGGAACCGTCCACCGCGGAATCAGCGTGGCGACGACGAAGAATGCGGCGACCGCAACCGGCAGCACGACGGCTGCGACGATGAAGGCGTTGTCCCGCAGGAACCCGGAGAGGCTCCTCGCCATGCGCAGATTCTACGCGAAGCAGAGTGCTACAATCCTTTCGTGGTCGATCTGCGCGGCTTGCTTCGCTCATGGCAGCGTCGTCGATCCCCCGTTGACGACATCCCTGACAACACCAACAACCAACGCGGCGATCCCCGTGTGACTCACTATTTCGAGTGCCGGTGGTTCGGCAAGTGGGGCGCCTTCGACGCAAGACTCAGCGATCTCAGCGTGAGCGGATGCTATATCGTCAACCGACAAACCACTCCGTCAATCGGCGAGATTGTGGAGATCGATGTGGTTCGCACTGCGAAGGAACCGCTACCTCTTGCGGGAGAGGTCGTTAGCACGGAGCCAGGCATCGGATTTGGCGTCCGGTTTGCTGGGGTCGATGTCAACCTACGCCAGCAAATCGAGACCCTCATGGCAGAGGGGCACTCGTCAAACCAAAGAGCAGGCCAGTTGTAACCGGTCTGATGGCGGCCATTTAAACAGAAACGCGTAAGTCAAGAGTCAAAGGTCAACACTGTTTAGTTCACCGTCTCCGGCGGTACCGGTTCGTGGCACTGTGCTGCGCCGATATCCGCGGGAGCACCCGACTCGGACACAAACCTCCACGTGTAGCTGTTCGGGCGCAGCACCATCTCCAGCACGCCATGGATGCTCCAGATGACGTCGCTGTTGATGTGTGTGCCAACGGGGGAGGTGAGTGCTGAGCCGCCGGTGCCGGCTATGAACTGGCGGATGCCACGCTGCGGATCGGGCCGGCCGTCCGGATCCTGCGGCAGGAACCGTTCGTACAGATGGTCATGGGCGGAAATCACCACGTCGGCATCGAAATCGTACAAGACTCGCCACAGCGATCGAGTCGCAGGGTTGTCGCCATTGCGTCCAGACGTGAACAGCGGATGGTGCCAGTACGCGAGAGTGCACGGCGACGGGTTGGCGGCGAGTTCCCGTTGCAGCCACTGTAGTTGTGGCGACCCCGTGCCCATCGACACGTTGCTGTTGAGCGAGTAGACCTGCCAGTCGCCCAGACGAAATCGGTAGTAGCCCAGGCCGGTTGGCCCCGCACTCGCACCGAAGTAGTTGAAATACGGCATGGCACCCGGCTGCTCGTAGTCGTGGTTGCCCGGGGATGGACGCGTACGTGCCTTGTGCCGGCCCCACGCGGGGTCGTAGCAGTCGCGAAAACTCTCTGCGCTGCCAGAAGGGTACGCGTTATCGCCAAGCGTGACGACGGTGCCTGGTAATCCATCCAGCAGGCGTCCCGTTGCCTGCGTCGCTGCCGATCCACAGACCGCGATGTCGCCCGCGGCAAGCAGCACCGCGGTTTCGCCAGTCATTATGGGGAAGGTTGGCCGCGGCGGGGGCGTCGGCGTGGGCGAAGTGACGGCATCTCCGCCACAGCGCGCCAGTCCTGCGACCAGCAGCAGCGGTACGACGCGTAGTACGCGCAGTGGCAGGCGACTCGTCCGCACGGTTTCAGCGCCGCCCACGCTCCTGCGCGACGTCCTGGAGCACGAACGACGGCCTCTGCCGCGCGAACTGCCTCAGGAAATCCACATCCCTCACACGCGCCTCATCGTCGTACGGCTTGCGGCGGTCTTCCTTCGCCGCACCATCGATCAACGCCGCGAGGCGCACGATTTCACTTTCAAGCCAGCCGTCAGCCGCTGCCAGATGCGCGCATCGCTCCAGCACGTCGAGATACAGGGATCGAAGATCGCTGAAGGCCAGCGCGCGGCTGAAAAGGCGATTCTCGTCGGCGCGCTGCAGAATCGACGAGTCGATTGCCGCGAAGGTGCGATCCTTGTCCCACACGATGAGGCGATGCTGGTCGTGCACCGGTCCGCGGTACAGGTAGAAGTTCGCCATGCCCGCGAAGCCAAGGATGCCGTCCGCCTCCGAAAGGAACGTCTCGATGGCGACGTGGGTCACGAACTGCTGCAGGTCAATGTAGCGGCTCACCCGCTCGCGCCAGACCGTGTCCACTGACTGGTTCACTTCATAGAACAGCTCGCGGATAGGCGAGTACAGCACGGTGTTGGCGTCGAGCTCGTGGGTCCGCGGCTCGAAGACGGTTCTGTAGGCTGCCGGGTCTTCGCCGAGGTCTTCGCCGTAATAAGGCTGAAGAAAGCGCCGTTCGAACAGGTATCCAGACTTCTCGCCGACGACACGCGCCAGAAAATCATCGTCCACTGGTTCGACAATGGCGTAGACGCCTTCATATGCGTTGTTGATGAACACTCGTGCGAACGCCTCTCGTGGCGCTGGTTGGCCGAGCCGAGCAAACAGCCGCATGCTGACGCGCTCACGGACGAGCGCAGGATCGGTCACGAGGTTGTCCAGCACGAGCGAGGCAAGGCCGAGGAATCGCTGGCCTGTCGAGTAGCGATTGAAATCAACTCTCAATCCCAGCTTCGTGGCGCTGCGGCTGGCGAGGCCGCGCGATCGCACTCCGACATTCCGTACGCGTTCACCGCGCCACTCGAAGTCGGCGGGAAAGTACACGTTCTCGAGGTAACGGTCGCGGAGCTCGCGGAGGTCGCGTTCATTGACTGAGAGCCGCACGTCGTGGACGATGCCGTCGGCGAACAGGTCGTCGAGCGTCGGCGCCGCAACGGCGAAGCCGATCGCCGAGGTCCATGCGATCGCCGCAAGTGCGAACTGCACCACGTACCGCCGGGCGATGGTAGGCATCAGATGGACACCTGAACCCTGAAGAGGCGACTCCAAATCCGGAGACGCGGCGTCCCTGTGACGGACGGTGCGCCGATCGCTTCGTGGATCAGGTTGCCTTCGATCGCAATCCATCGATTGAGATGCCACGCCGCGCCGAACGTCGTGGCGGTCTCGCTGTTGCCGAGCACCGCTTCCGCTCGCGGGCTGGTCGACAAAGTGTCGGTGAGCGTGAGACTTCCGAGCACCAGGCGTTCACGTCGCGCCGCCAATTGCAGCGAGCCGAATCCGCCCTGAAAGAGAGGCCGGACCGGTCGCGCGACGCTGGCAGCATCAGCTGCACCGGCAACCACCCACGTGCCGCTCACGTACCAGCCTCGCGCGAGGAACGGCGGCAAATCGGTCCCGGAACGTCCCTGGCCGCGCCGATCGTCGCTGACGCGTATGACCTCGGACGCAAACGAGAACGGGCCGGGCCGCCATCGAATTTGAACGCCGTCGCGGCGGCGCATTCCTTTCACCCAGACGTCGGAATCGAAGAACGACACGCCGAGCACGCTTCGACCACGAACGGCAGGAAAGCCTTCGGGCAGCGAGCTGCGCGTGAATGCCACCCCGAACTGCAGATCGGACCATGTTGATTTCGAGTGGCGGAACGGCTCGACGGTGAGCCGCCCGGCGACCGTACGTCCGCCCGACACGCGGCCGGCATGCTTGGGGCGCGCGTTGTCGCCGTCGTGCGCAAACACCCCGATCTCGTATCCCAGCGTGCGGCTGGCGAGGCGGCCGTGCAACATCGTGCCGCGATCGCGGCCTGCCGCAAGCCTGGTGGACACAATCGATCGATAGATGAAATCGAGGTTGGAAGAGCTGGTTGTCTCCTCGAGACCGAATGGAATCTTGAATTGACCCGCCTGAAGCTGCAGCCCGCGCGTCGGACGATAGTTCACGTATACGTCACGCCACGGGACCGAATCCTCGAGCTCACGCTCGATTTGAAACTCCAGCGTGCCGCCGATTTCGCCGGCGATGCCAACGCGGCGACGGCCGATGTCGAAAGGATCACCGTCGAGGCGTTCGACGGCGGCGCGGGATGCCCGGCTATCGCCCTGCAAACGCGCTCGGAATTCCACGCGCAATCTGCCTGACCACTCGACCTCAGGATGGTCGGCCCATCGGACACTCCACTCACCGTCGCGCGGAGGGGCAGCTTCCGGCGATTGCTGCGCCGCGGCCGGCATGGCGGCGACCAGCACGACAGCGATGACGGCAGCCGTCCTGGTCATAGCGACAGCTCCTTCTTTGGCGTTTCCCACGACACCGAGCTCAGCCCTGCCGCTCCACCTGCGAGCAGCTGCGCACTGACGACGTCGATCGACGTTTCCCGATCCAGCACGGCGCGGTAGCGTACCGACGCGTGCTTGCCGTGCGAGAACTCCATCGGCTCCGCTGCGATCTGGTGCGCCGCGAAGACTTTCGATACATGAGTCGATGGAAACTGCCGGCCTTCGGCTACGAGCGCCACCTTCATCGCTCGTGGCGGCTCTCCCTGGCCGTGAGGCAGCACGAGCAGGCACCCGCACACGAACGCGGTGCCGAGTGCGGCTACGGGCATCAGGCCCAGCCCGGCGGCCATGCCGAGCGCCATCAACAGAAACAGAACCGTGATGTCGCGGGGATCCTCAATCGGCGTCCGGAAACGGACGATGGCTGCGGCGCCCGCGATGCCGAACGCACGCGCCACGGAGTCGCCGACGATGAGCATCATGAGCGCGCCGGCGAGGCACAAGAGGACGTGCGCCTGCTCCATCGACGGTGTGAGGGGCCGGCCGCGACGCGTCCAGCGCTGAACCGCGACGACCAGGGCGCCGATGGATGCGGCAACCAGAAGCCTGCCCGCCTCCATGAAGCCGAGAATTTGTGTCGGGTTGATGTCGCTCATGACTGACTCGCATCTGATCCAACGATGCCCCGAGCAAAGTTGAACAGGAGGTCAGCAGGCGGCGGGCATGGACGCCGTCATCGCGGCGGCGTACTTCGAGAAGGACACGCGCCACGGGGCGAGCTGCTCGATCAGGGCGGCCATCCACTGCTCCGGGTCCAGGACGTACTTGAGTTCGAGGAGTGCTGTAGCGCGTCCGGGCGCATCGGGCAACGGAATCGATCGCCACTCGCCGTTCCCGCTATTTGCCAAAGAAACAGACTTCAGCGCGTTAGTGTCCCAACGAAAGGACGGTTGATACCGCAGATCGCGATCGACCGTGACGGCCGTCCCATCTCTCGGGTCGCGCAGCGATTCCCGGACGCAGGTGATCAGCATCGTGGGCATGGCGCCGCAGCGCGATCGATGCCGCACGAATTCCTCCAACGCCGGGTCCAAACCGCCTACGCCGAGGTCGGGTCGCTCCGCGACCCGACGCTGCAGTGCTGGCTGGACGGTCCGCTCCGACGGACCGTCCCGGCGGCCCACCGAAGCCTGTGGCGAAAGTGGAAGGACCCGTTCTACGGAGGCGTTGAGAACGGCGTGCAGAGCGTCGGCCGGGAACGCTGCACGGTGTTTGCGGACAACCGATCCCGTTTTTCGTTTGACTTCGGCGTACAGCGTCGCCGCGGCATGATCCCCGTAGCGGCGGATGCGGAGCTTGAAACGATCGAGAACGCGTTCGCGATGCCACCGCAGGAACGTCAGATGCGCGGTGTCGAGGTAGAGCGACGTGACGAGCTGTTGCGGCCCGAGTGCGAAGGTGTCATGAGGCAAGTAGCCGCGCGCCACGTGCAGCGCGGCGTCGGCGATCGGGCCTGGCAGGCTGTATTTCAGTTCGGTACGCCCCCTGACCAGCAGATCGGGAGCGTCTGCAGGCGGCGCGGCCGGGCGGTCAGTGGTCGCGATTCGAGTCGTAGAGATGTTCGCCATCGCTCCCCCAGTAAAACGTTGAGGAACGACGAGGCGAACTTACCGGGGCACGAACCATCGACGGAGGTAGTCCCTCACACCGGACAGATCCGTGCCGGCGCATCGGAACGCGACGTGTCCGTCAGGACGGATCAGATATTGTGCGGTGGTATCGACACCGAGCATCGCCAATGCCGTTCCTTTCTCGTCGACCAGTGTTCCGTCGCGATCGTCCTTGGATAGGTGCGTCAGTCCGAGCAGGTCCTGGAATTCGCGCGCAAGGTTACGAAGGCCGTCGCTGTTCCACGCTTCAACCGGTCCGCAGAGCAGAAGCATCATGGACGGCTTCAGGAGCTCCTCCTGTAAATACGTCGTCTGCGTCTGGCCGTCGCGTCGAACGCGCGCGTCGGGCAGGCGATCGCCGGCCCTCGGTCCGCGCCGGAGGTTCGGCGTCCCTTCCGTCACGACAGGGCTGTTTGCGTATCGGATACCGAGCTGCGAGACAAAGTGAAAGGCGATCGCACGAATACGGCGCCGCGACAAGGCTGGCGCGATCACGTGGCGTACGATCAGGCGGCGTAGTGCCGCCGCATACGATCCACGCGTCACGGATTTCTCGACGCCGGCGAAAACCCGATCCGTCGCGCGAAGCAACGTGCGGCCGACCGGCCATCGTTCGGCGTTGTACGACTCGAGAATTTCGTTCGTTCGCCACTCCTCGACTCACCATGGCGAGCTTCCAGCCAAGATTCCAGCTGTCCTGAATGCCGGTATTCATGCCTTGCGCCCCGACCGGACTGTGAATGTGTGCCGCATCGCCTGCCAAAAAGGCACTGCCGTCGCGATATCGCGCAGCCTGTCGGTGGTGGAGCCGAAACCGCGTAAGCCAGACGGGATCGCGCAAGCGCACGGCCCCGCGCGTGGGATCGTCCACCATGGCCTGCAGTTCCGGCAGCGACAGCGGATCCATCGAGAAGTCATCCGTGCCGCCTGCAACGGTCGCCCCCGGGTCGCGGCCTTGAATCGCGATCACCCGCCACGTTGTCGGGTGGCCGAGTGGAAAGAAAACCGCCAATCCGCGACCGAGGGCGAACACGTTGACCCCGCCTGGCACGAGCGGGCCGTTGGCTTCGACGTCCCCGAGCGCAAAATTCTGCAGGTACGCGCTACCTTCGAAGGGAATATCTGCGGCCTTGCGAACGGTGCTGTGCGCCCCGTCGCATCCGGCAAGGTACCTGACACGAATCGCCTCGTCTCGCCCGTCTTCGTGCCGCAGCGCGCAAGTCAGACCGTTCGGGTTCTGCTGGAACCCGACGAGCTCGACGCGTCGCTCGATGGTGACCCCGCACGACTCGAGGTGATCGACGAGCACTGCTTCGGTGTCGGCTTGCGAGACGAGCAGAATGTACGGAAAACGTGTGTCTGTGCGATCGATGTCGCCGAGATCGATGGTGGCAGGCCGTGCGCGATCGAGATGCAGCACCAGGCGCGTGGTCGTCTGTCCGCGTGCCGCGAGTCGCTCGCCCAGACCGATCGACTGAAGGAGCTCCAGGCTCCGTGGCTGAACCGCCAGGGCGCGAGATTCCTGCGCGCGATCGGGGCGCTTGTCGATAATCCGGAACCTGATACCCCAGCGTGCCAGTTGAGACGCCAGCGCGAGTCCCGTGGGTCCGGCGCCGACCACGAGCACATCGAGACTACTCGCGTCGTTCATAAAGGAACTTGCGACGTGCGGCCGGACTGCCGCCGCCTGCGCAAGCGGCACGCCAGCGACAGGTGGAAATCGGGCGTAGCGAGAATTCCGCGGCGAGTTCCTGTCAGTGCGTTCGAGTTGCCACGAATTAGCTCAGACGTTTGTTGCCGCCTGACACATGTCGCGCCGAGATAGCCGCTACTCGCCGCGGAAGCGGGCGGGCAGCGAAGCGAAGACCGATTTCCGCCGCGCCGCGCCGGCGGCGGCGGGCCGGTCGCACGTCGAAAGTCCACCGGAGAAAGAAGCGTACATGGGCCCTCCATCCGTCATTCCTCACACCACTGAACGACGAACGAGTTGCATTGTTCGCTAATGAGCCGGTACCTGGCGCCTCTTTCATCCCGTGGATCTCGTGTGAGTACATGGTGCGATACCGGATGCGGTTCCCGTCCTTGTCGAGCCATCCGACCGCCTGCACGAACAACGCCGGCTCGGGCGACCCGTTCGGAACGGTGGCCTCGGCGATGTACAGCCTCATCTCGTGCATCGCGATGTACACGTAGGTACGCGACTCGTCGGCGTTGCTCGTGAGCTGCAGCACGATGCCCGAGACCAGGTCCTGCTGGTTCCAGGTACATCTCCGTCAGTTTCATGTCGCGTTTGATGAACATCGACGTGGCGTAGAGCGCTGCGCCGCGGACGTCGTGCTTCCAGTAGCCAACTCCCGAGAGTCCCGGCGTGCCGAGGCATGTTTCCGAGCCTGGCGCGCACGTTTTGACGCGTTCGGCGCCGAGCTGCTCGACGCCGGTGTAATCGGCCACCGTCATCGCATACCGCTCGCGCCCGCGTTCCACGCTGTACACGCGCGCCGGCAGCGTAAAGCCGGTCTGCGACGTCCACGTCGTCTCCGTGATGCGTGGCTCGCCGGGAAAGAGCGCGTGGAAGCCGTCGCGGACGTTCAGGTATTCGGTCCATTCCTGAGCTGTGGCGGGTCCGGCAGTCGAGAAGGCGAGCGCACAGATAACGGCGGTCCTGCGCATGACGTAACCTCCGGCAGACATCAATCGCACCTGGGTGCGGCCTATTGTTTCAGAAAGTGCCAGGCCGCGCCCCGACCGCGCGCGCGTTGATACAAGTCGCGACATCTTGCCAGCCCCGATTGACCGGCTCGGGCTGCCTCGTCCTACATGTCGACGAGGACCGTGAACCCGCCATAGACCATACGTCCGGCGTCAAAGGGCATCGCCTTCGGATCCATCATCGACGCGAGGCGTGGGTCTTTCATCACTTTGGCGTTGATGCGATCGCGATGTGTTCGCGCCCTCCAATTGTCTCTTGCGAACGCGCCAGAGTTCAGAACGTAAGCTCAGGAGCGATCGCGGCTGGTATGGCAATTGCGCTCTTCGTCTGCACACATGGGAGCGACACGTACGGCACCGGCACTGCGCCCGTCGCTCGCAGAGCAGGCGTCGCTGACGCATTCCCGGCACCCGCCAATCGTTATCGCGATCGCCGTCGCGACGCTGGCTAGCGGCCTTCTGAATCTGTATTCGCTCATCCAGCCGCCGCTGTCAGCACGACTGGCTCTGCTGTACCAAATCTTCCCGCTCGAATTCGTCCAGCTGTCGCGCTTTTTGACGCTTGTGCTGGGTTTCGCCCTCGTCATTTCCTCCTTCAACGTCTTCAGACGCAAACGACGAGCGTTTCAGGCTGTCGCGGTGCTGGCAGTGCTGTCGATCGTCTTCCACCTCACCAAAGGAGTCGATTACGAGGAGGCGTCGCTCTCGTTCGTGTTGCTCGTGCTGCTCGTCGAAGGCCGACGTCACTTCACCGTGCGGAGTCGCGAGCCCGAGGTCGCGCTCGCCACGGTCCGTCTCGGAACCGCGCTGCTCGTCGGCATCGGCTACGGTGTGCTGGGATTCTGGCTGCTCGACCCTCGTGAGTTCGGCATCAATTTCACGCTGCGAGAAGCCATGCACCAGACGCTCCAGGCGCTGATGCTGTCGAGCGACCCGCGACTCGTGCCGCATACCAGGCACGCGGCCTGGTTTCTCGACTCGCTGTCGCTCATGACGGTCGTGATGGTCGTTTACGCGCTCACGCTGCTGTTTCGACCGGTGTTGTATCGGCTGCGGGTTGCACCGCAGGAGCACGCGGCCGCCGTCGACATCGTGCGTGAACATGGCCGATCGTCTCTCGACTTCTTCAAGCTCTGGCCAGACAAGTCGTATTTCTTCGGGCCCTCCAGGCGGGCAGTCCTGGCCTACAGCGTCGGCGGTGGATTCGCGCTCGTGCTCGGCGATCCAGTTGGGCCGGAGGATGCGATCGAACCAACGGTACGCGGCTTCGCGCAGATGTGCACGGAGAACGGGTGGGGCTTTGCGTTCTACCAGACCTTGCCCGACTTTCTGCCAACCTACGCCCGCTGTGATCTGTCACGGTTGAAGCTCGGGGAGGACGCGATCGTCGATCTGCACGAATTCAGCCTCGGAGGCCCGCAGGGAAGGAGCCTGAGGCAGGCGGTGCACAAGGTCGAGCGGCAGGGTGTCGAGGTCCGCCATTATGAGCCACCTCTCAGCGACCAACTTCTGGCCGAGCTCGAAAGCGTGTCCAACGATTGGCTGCAGATTCCCGGACGCCGCGAACGCCAGTTCACGCTGGGCCGCTTCGATCGCGAGTACATACGCAACTGTCCGGTGCTCGTCGCGGTTGGACGCGACGGGAGAGTGCAGGCGTTTGTCAACAGCATCAGGTCGTACCGCAAAGGGGAGAGCACGATCGACCTGATGCGGCGTCGAAGCACAGCTCCGAACGGCGTGATGGATTTCCTGGTCGTGAAACTGCTGTTCCATAGCCGCGACCACGGCTTCGATCGGTTCAGCCTCGGTCTTGCGCCGATGTCGGGCTTTCAGGCCAGGGAGGACGCGTCGCCAGAGGAGCGCGCCATCCATTTTTTCTTCCATCGCCTCACGTTCATCTTCAGCTTCGGAGGCCTGCGCGCCTACAAGGCGAAATTCGCTACTGCATGGGAGCCACGCTACATCGTGTACCGCAACGTGCTGGATCTGCCGCGCGTCGCAGTGACGCTCGCACGCGTATCGGAGATCCGATGAGGGCGCGGAGAAGCAGCCAGGCGGGCCGTGAAGGCCCGCCCTACGGTTATGGAATGCGCTTGCAGCTGCGAACGCTCGCTGGGTACCTGGTCGCCGTCGTCGGCCTGATATGGGTGTTCCACGACGTGGAGCTCGGACCGATGCTCCGCACCGTCAGCGAGCTGCGATGGACGTGGGTCGGGCTCGCCATCGCAATCGACATCCTCACCTACATGACACAAGGGTTCCGGTGGCGGCTGTTACTGAAGCCGATCGGCGAGCTCCGGTGGCTCGACGCCGTGCGTGCGATTTACGCGGGTCTCTTCGCCAGCGAAATATTGCCAATGCGCCCCGGCGAACTGCTCCGGGCATTCCTCGTCTCGAAGCAGCTGAACACACCGGTTTCGACCGTGTTTCCGTCAATCATGGTGGAGCGATTATTCGACGGCGTCTGGCTCGCCATCGCAATCGGTGTGGTTGCCATGCTGATGCCGCTGCCGGCCGGTCTTCTCCACGCCGGCGACGTGCTCGGCGTGCTGATTCTCGTGGCGGCATTGTTGTTCCTGTACGAAGTCCTGCGCGTGCGTGACGATCGTGGAGCGGTACCAGTGGCCTCGGTGGCGTTGCCTTCGGGGAGGATCCAACGGTTCCGCCGACACTTTCGCGAGATTGGTCGCCGCCCCGAAGCGTTTGTCGCCTTCGGCGTGTCACCAGTGTTGCTCCTGGGTCAGATCCTGGCGTTCTGGCTCGTCGCCATCGCTTACGCGCCCCTGCACCTTGCGTTCTGGGCGGCGGCCGCCACCTTGATCGTCATACACCTCGGCACGGCAATCCCGAATGCGCCAGCGAACGTCGGCACCTACCAGTTCTTCTGCGTCGTCGCGTTGACGCTGTTCGGCGTTGACAAGACGATCGCGACCGGTTTCTCTGTGGTGGTGTTCGTCGTTCTGACGGTTCCGTTGTGGCTGCTCGGCTCGCTCGCACTGGGCCGGAGTGGCGCCACACTCGCCGGCGTTCGCGCGCAGATTCGCGGCAACGGGTCCGGCTAAAGCCGGACACTACGTCCGATCACGGTCCGGCTGAAGCCGGACACTACGTCCGATCACGGTCCGGCTGAAGCCGGACACTACGTGACACAACGGTCCCGCTGAGCCGGATACGGCGCTTCCGCGCGGAGGTGGGAGCCACATCAATCACCCGGTGCCTCGAGCGTTGGCAGGCGTCTTCCATGCGTCATAGAGCTCTGCGGTGGGAATGCGCCACTCGGTACCCTGCTTCGTCCTCGGGTTGTTCGACACGGGCCTCGCCGTCGTGCGGGCGCTCGGTCGGTCGGGGCTGACGGTGTTAGGGTTCGACCATCAACGCGATGAATTCGGCTTCCGATCGAAGTTCGGCGTACACGCGGTATCGCCACATCCTCACGCCGCTGATGAGCTTGTCGCGTTTCTTTGTGAGCGCGCACGCCACTGTTCCGACCGCCCGATTCTCTATCCGACGTCCGACGCGTTCGTGACGTTCGTCTCGGAGAATCGCGATGTGCTGGAGCCGCATTTCCGGTTTGCGCTTCCGTCGTGCGAGTCGGTGTCAATCGCGCTCAACAAGGCTGCGATGTATGCGCTCGCCTCCGAGGCTCAGGTTCCGGTCCCCTGCACACAAACACCCGGAACGCTCGACGATGTGCGGAGGTTGGCGACGGTTGTGACGTATCCGGCTGTGATCAAGCCGCTCGTCGGTCATCTGTGGCGCGAGCGGTATCGGGGCGACAAGGCGATTCGTGTGGACGCCGCGCCAGCGCTCGTTTCATGGTTCGAGGAGATTCTCGCGGCGGAACAGCCGGCGCTCATCCAGTCGCTCGTGGTTGGCCCCAACACGAACCACTGCAAGGTATGCGGCTATTTCGACGGCAATGGCCAGCCGCGCGCGGTCATCTGCATGCGGAAGATCCGCCAGTACCCCGTCGACTTCGGTGTGGGCACCCTGATGGAAACGGTCGTCGAGCCCGACGTTCGTGAGCTGGGTCTCCGGTTGTTCCGCGCGATGAACTGGAGGGGGCCGGGGTCTATCGAATTCAAGCGCGACGACCGCGACGGACGCTGGAAGCTCATCGAGCTCAATCCGCGCTTGTGGCAGCAGCACGCCCTCGCGGATGCTTCCGGGATGAACTTTCCGTTGCTGCAGTATCTCGACTTGACCGGGCAACCCGCGACGGTGGATACGTATCGTGCGGGCGTACGCTGGCTCGACGAATTTCGTGACCCGAGGAGTGCGTGGGAACACAGAAAGCGCGCAGCGCTCACGTTTACCCAGTGGGGACAGTCGCTTTCAGGCGTGCGGGCGTATGCGTTGTGGGCGCCAGACGATCCGGCGCCGTTTCTGGCTGCCGCTCGCCATCATCTCTCGCGCGCGCGCCGCTGGATCTCCGGCGCTCGATCAGGCGACGAAGGATGAACGCGAACGGGTCCGCGCAGTCCTCCCGGTTGCTCACGAAGTAGTGCAGCTCGGTACTCGGCGTCGTGTTGATCTCGTTGACCGCGTGAGCAGGCTTCGAGATATCCGGCGCGATGATATCGATGCCAGCCAGAATAACCCCAGCCGCTTCGGCCGCTCTTGCCGCCGCGTCGATGATCGAAGGGTGCGTCATACGGAGGCACTCGCGGTACGTCGCGCCCACTGAATAGTTGGCGAGTCGTGAAAGCTCGATGCGGCAACCGCGATCGGGGACACTCGCGAGCGTGAGCTGTTGGCTCGCGAGGCATGCGCGTGTACGGGCATCGGCCTTTAGTGGCATCAACTGCGGATCCCCAAGACTCCAGTTGTCCGATGTGATGCGGCTTGCATTTGTGCGTCGAATCAGCGCGGTGATCGAGCTGTGCCCGTCACCGGTCACGCAAGGCCGTTCGCGTCGCAGCACCGACAGACACGTCCCTTCGTACACGAGCAGTCGATAGTCGTCACCTTCCACGTATTCCTCGACGAGCACCCGCTCGCAGTACAACGCGCTCCGGCGAAATCCTTTCAGAATCTCTGACGGACTCGTCAATCGCACGCTGACGCCCGTGGACGAAGAGGTGAAGCGGGCGGGCTTCGTCACGCACGGGGTACCGAGCGCGAGCGCAAACGCCAAGGCCTGGCTGGATTCGGCCGCAGGGAACGATTCGCCTCGCGGTATCGAGAGCCCCGCGTCGTCGAGGACGCGGCGCGACAGGTCTTTGTCACCGCAGATGATCCCGCTCGCGAAGCTGTCGAGATCGTTGTACACACCGGACATCCTGATGACAGTGCCTCGCTCGTCTTCGATCGACAGAAAGTCTTCCGTGATGTAGCGGCACCACAGGCCAAGTCTGGTTGCCGCATCGGCGAACAACCCGTTGACCATTCTGGTTTCGAGGCGCGAGGTATTTACTCCCGGTGACAGGCGTCCTTGATCGGCGACCCGGCGGATTTCACGGACGCTCTTGCGACCAAGGGCATGCAGGTGCCGATACCAGCTCGTCCATGAAGCCACGGATACGAGGGGTGCAACTTCAGGGCCCAGGGCTCAGGATCGTGCGTCGGCTGTAAGGTGCAACATTCGTGCAGATACGCTCGCTGTAAGGATGGGCGGCCGTAAAGCCGATACACCGCATGTAGTGACTAACAACGTGAAGAACAGCAAACGCCAGAGATCGTCAGACACGCCGTCAGACACGCCGTCAGGCACGCCGTCAGACACGCCGTCAGACACGCCTAAGGTCGAGCTGATCGTGCGCCGCGGGGCCTTGCGACGCTTCGACAAGCTCAAGCGCGCCACAGCGGCACTCCCTGTCAAGCTGTCCTGGGACCGGCGCCTCGCCGAGCGACGCACGTCGTCGGGTGATGTCAGCCGCGAGCGTCGTCAATCGGACAGACGCAAAAAGCCGCCGTTCACGTGGGGCACGGCCGATTTCGTCGTGGTCGAGCGCCCTGCTCGCGAGTCGGCGCGCGCCACAGCGAAGTCCAAGCGACGCTGAACCCCACCCCGACCGTTTTCCTCGTTCCGGCGTCTCATTTCGTGAATTGTGCCGACGGCGCAGGCTGACCAGCCCTGCGACAAGCCAGCGCTGGGCGGTTCGCCGGAGCTTCAACGAAGGCGGACGCCTGCGCGTTACGCGCTGGAGGAGGACCGATGGTCTGGCATGTCCTTGTAACGGCGGCAGTCCTGATTGGTGGAACCGCGTCGGCGCTCGCGCAAGAGTGCCTGCACGCGCAGACCGAGACCGCTGACGATCGTATTCGGCGCGAGCAGGCGATTCAGTATGCGCGCCGGCTGAACGCCGCACAGCATTCGACGCTGCCCGGCCAGCAGGGCCAGAGGTACCGTCCACCCGACGAGCTCAGGAATCTGCCGCCGGTGCCGCCTGGTTTCCAACTGCAGTTCAACACCGACGGCCGCACGTACACGTTTTCGCTCAAGGACGGCCGAGACCCGTGTCGCTTTGCCGTGTTCTCGGATCAGGGCGGGGACGTCTACGCGGGCTCGCCGCAGCGGCCGGGCGCCACGATCATTCCACTCGAGACGCGGTAGAGTCTCGAGTGGTGCTCTTACTGGGGCTTCCGGCTCTCCAGCATGGCGGCGTGACGCTCGGGGGTTTCGCGCCCCGGGTTCTGGTTGTAAGCCGCCGACGCGCCCTTTGGGATCGAGAGCGTCTGCCATGCCGTCCCGTTCAGCGCTTTCGCAATGTAGACAATCTGGCCGACGTGGTAGCTGGTATGTGCCAGCGAGCGGAGCAGCGCATCCGAAACGGCGAGCGGGCGGCCGCGAATCGTGACATTCCGATCCAGATCCGCATCCGTAAGTGAGGCGAGCGCGTCAAACAGGGCCTGCCAGCCGGATTCCCACTTCGCCAGCAGTTCCTGACGCGTGACGACCCTGGACTCGAACTCCTCGTCACGGTTGCGCCACGGCTTTTCACCGTCGGAGGTCAGGAAGTCGGTGAATCTCGACCGCAGATTTCCCCCGATGTGCCAGACGATCACTGCGATCGAGTTGTCCTCTCCGACTGCCTTCGCGAGATCCGCTTCGTTCACCTGTGTGATAGCGGCCTCTCCGAGCGATTTGTAACGGCGATATTCGGCGGCGATTGATGAAACCACGCTGCGATGATGGCGCAGCTACGGCCCGGGAGGCAAGCCACGCGGCCTGTGATCGTCCCCGGGTGCAGTCCAGGCACGTCTGTGTGTGCATGCCAGCCGAAGCGGTGGCGGTACGCCGGATGCAACTGGGTACTACCAATAACCGTGCAGTTGGTACTACGAATACTGAGCCCTACAAGGAAGAAGCAGTGAACAGAGCTATTGCGATTTTCATGATTCTCGCCGTGTTCGGAGCTTGGGCATCAATCGACTCGGCGCAGGGCGGCACCACGGGCGATTCCCGTTCGTATGTTGCGCACTTGTTCAACCTGACCGAAACGAATACCAACTACCGCAAGGTACTCTTCACCGGAGCCAGGTCGCAACTCGTGGTCATGAGTATTCCGCCTGGCGAGTCTATCGGCGCCGAGACACACGCTCATGTCGAGCAAACCATCGTCGTACTCAAGGGATCCGGCCAGGTTGTGCTCGGCGGGCAGAAGACAAACGTGAACGATGGCGACGTGATCGTGGTCACGCCGGGGACGCCCCACAATCTCGTGAACACGGGTCGCGTGCCTCTCCAGGTATTTACGACGTACGCCCCGCCCAACCATATCGACGGCCGCGTTCATCGAACGAAGCAGGATGCCGAGCGAGATGCGGAAGACGAGCAGTTCGGTCAGCACGCAGGTGAGTGATGACGCTCTGACAGCCGCGCCCACATTACGAGCCGAAGAACCGATCGAGGTCGCGCTGCATCGCCTCCGGCACCTGCACAGGAGGCTTCTTCGCGAGCCGTTCGCGCAACTCTGTGTATGCTTCGTCGGCGCGCCGGTACTCGCCCGGCATCGTCGGCCGACCCGTGTCGAAGTCAATATTCCGAAGGTTCAGCGCATCGCGGCGTGCCATACCCAGCATCTGCTCGTAGCGCTCCCGCACCAGCACAAAGCTTTCGACGAACAAACCGCAGAAGAAAGGAAAGGCAGCCGCTGCACGCTCAGTCGCGTGCAACGGCTGGGCCACGAGAGCGTCAGTGATGCGCGTGCTGCGGAATCTTGAGCACCTGGCCGGGCTTGATGAGGTTCGGATCGGTCAGTTGATCGCGATTCGCGTTGAAGATTTCCATGTACGCGTTCGCATCGCCGAGAAACTCTTTGGCAATCTTACTCAGCGTGTCGCCGGGTTTGACGGTGTAGGTTGTTTGTGTCTGTTTCTGCGTTGTGTCTCTCTGTGGCGTCGTGGTCGTCGCGGCGGCTCCCGTCGATTTGATGTCGGCTACGACCTCGTTCTGCCAGCTCGGCACTGTCTTGATGGCGTCCCAGATCTTGTTTGCCTGATCCTGTGACGGCACAGTTCCCTTGAAATACAACTTGCCGTCTCGTTCCTCGGCCGAGCCCTGCATGCCGAAACTCTTCGCCGTCTGAATTGCGTGGTTGTACTTTTCTCGTAGTGACATGTAGCCTGAACCTCCCGCAGGTGCCCCGGCTCGTGCAACCCTGATGCCTCCACTACCTCGGCCGCACTACAATTGAGGGCTCGCGGAGGAGACGTGCCATGAAGAGGTCGCTGCTCATAATCATTCCAGTCACCGTTGTGCTTGTCGTCACTTCGTTGACGACGCGTGTTGCCGCCGATCAGATTCCGCAGGGATGGAAAGCGCAGAACATGCAGCCGGTCGGCTACAGCGCCATGGAGGGGCGGCCTCCGTTCAAACTCGCCATCAAGCGCGTTGGCGACAAGTGGTACCTCTACACGGGACATCTCTGGCACGACGGGTGGAGCATCGTTGATGTCACCGACCCGGCAAATCCCAAGTACGTGAAGTTCATTCCCGGAATGCCGAACAGCTGGAACATCCAGGTCACGCTGCACGACAACCTCATGATCGGCGCGCTGCAGCCAAAGGTCGCGGCATGGGGTGGGGATCCCACGAAGCCAGGGAGTGAGGGCATCATCATCTGGGACATCTCCGACCCGCTGAATCCGAAGGAAGTGTCGCGCTGGAAATCCGGAGCCGGTGGCACGCACAGAAACTCATACCCGGGTGGCCGCTACGCGTATTTGTCGTCCGGCTATCCGGGCTACCAGGGCGGCAACATCCTCGTCATTCTCGATGTCAGCGACCCCAGGAACCCGAAAGAAGTCGGGAAGTGGGCCCAGCCGGGAATGAACAGGGCGGCAGGAGAGACACTCAGGCCGAATACGCCGTATGGGTTTCACGGCCCGGCGGTCGTCAGTCCCGATGGGAAGACGCTGGTGATGGCGTTTTCGCCGGGCCTCGTCGCGCTCGACATCAGCGATCCCGCCAACCCGAAGGAAATCAGCCGCCTCGATTTCAGTCCGCCGTTCATCAACGCGGGGTCGCAGTCACTGCATTCGGCATTGCCGCTGTGGGATCGCAACCTCGTCTTCGTCGCCTCAGAAGCGAGCAACGAACGCTGCAATGAAGGGCTCAATTTTGCGGGCCTGGTCGACATCAAGGACATCAAGCGGCCGCGTCTGATGTCGCTCTTCCCGCTGCCCCAGCCGCCCCAGGGCGAGCCGTACAAGAATTTCTGCGAAAAGGGTGGCCGCTTCGGCCCGCACAACATCAACCACGAGGTCCACCTGCCCGACGTCGAGAAGCCGGGCAACCTGATCTATCTGACCTACTTCAATGCGGGCCTGCGTGTGTTCGACATCAAGGATCCGATCAGTCCGCAGGAGACCGGCTGGTTCATCCCCCCACCGCCGCTCAAGCGGTACGGGCCGCAGCCGCCGAACGATCTCGTGCAGCAGTCAGAAGATGTCCTCGTGGATACGCGAGGCTACATTTATCTGGACGACAAGCACTGGGGGCTGTTTATTCTGAGATACAGCGGCCCCGATCAGCCGGCACCCACCGCCAAATGAGGGCTGTGTTCAGTCCTTGGATGGCGGCTCTGCGCCGGCGATCGCGTAGGTCTTGGCGAGCTTGGCCTGAATCGCCGGCCGCTCTCCCGGCGCGGCTTTCGCAAGGTGACGGCGTAGTTTGAGCCGCTTCTCGCGGCGATGGCGACGACGATGTATCGCGGTGTTTCGTAAGGTGGCGCCCATAGACGGACATTATTATCACCATCATGCGTGCCTTGGAAACCCCGACCCCGGCTCACGCGCCTGAGGTCCTGATTCGTCCCTGCCGCGTCGAAGACGCCCAGGCGATGTACGCCGCCGTCCGGGAGTCGCTCGACGAGCTCGTTCAATGGATGCCCTGGTGTCACCGCGACTACTCGCTCCAGGAAGCGAAATCGTGGTTGCGAACCCAGGTTCAGGCGTTCAACGAGCGCAAGTGGTTCGAATTCGCCATGGTCGATCCGCTCGGCCAGTACCTCGGCCAGTGCGGCCTGAATCAGATTGACGAAGCAAATCGACGCTGCAATCTCGGGTACTGGGTCAGATCGGCGGCCACTGGACGCGGCATCGCCGCGCGAGCCGTGCTGCGGATGCGCGACTGGGCGTTCGAGTACACCAACGTCGCCCGCATCGAGATCGTAATCGCGACCCCCAATCACCGGAGTGTGCGTGTTGCCGAAAAGGCCGGCGCGCTGCGCGAAGGGGTGCTCCGTCAGCGGCTCCTCCTGCACGGCGTCCAGGAAGACGCGGTCATGTTTTCGTTAGTGCGTCCGTCTGCCTGAAGTTCCTCGTACAAATGACCTTCGGGTTACTTTCCTCAAAATGACGCTCTCACCGCTGCCCGTCGTCGACACGCGTCCGTTCTTTCGACCCGTGTCGTCGGCTCTCGTGACCCTGCTTCGCGGTCTGACAGACGAGCAGTGGAATCGTGGAACCGTCGCCGGTGCATGGACGGTACGTGACGTCACCGCGCACCTCATCGACATCTCGCTGCGGCGCGTGTCGTTTCACCGCGACCGCCTTGTTCCTCCTCCGCCGCCGTTTCCGATTGCCGGCGAACGCGACTTCGTTCGCTTCATCAACGGGCTGAACCACGAGTGGGTGAGCGCGACGAAACGACTGAGCCCCGCGGTGCTCGTCGAAATGTTCGAGCTGGCAAGCCGCGACCTTGCCGCATTCTTCGAGGCGCTTCCGCTCGATGCGCCTGCCCTGTTCGGAGTGTCCTGGGCGGGTGAGCAGTCGTCTGCCGGCTGGTTCGATGTCGGCCGCGAATTCACGGAGCTCTGGCATCATCAGATGCAGATTCGTCTGGCCGTTGGCGCTCCACCGCTCGCCGAGCCGCGATACTTGAAAGCCGTTCTCGACGTGAGCTTGCGCGTCCTGCCGCACGCCTATCGGGACGTGGTGGCTCGAGAGGGCGCAACCGTCGCGTTCGAGGTGACGGGGCCTGCCGGAGGCACGTGGACGCTGAAGCGCGACGCCGATCGATGGACGCTGTGGAGCGGCCGGCCCGATCGGGCCGATGCGCGGGTCACCGTGTCTGACGATGTCGCCTGGAGGCTGCTTTACAACGGGCTTGCCGGCGGCGCAAATTCCCGCACAGATCGCGTTGGAAGGATCGAGCGACCTGGCGGTTCCATTCTTTCGCGCCAGGTCGCTCGTAATTTAAGCGCTCGTCAGCTCCTGCTTTCGCTGCTGGTGGTATTGCAGCAGCGTCGAGTTTGCTGCGCGCACGACGGCCGTCTGCTCGGCGATGAGACCGATGTCCTTGCCCGGCACCGCGACGTACATGTCCGCATCTCCGAGGCCGGTGTAGACGCGATTGCCGATACACCCGCTGCTCGCCACCGTCCCGTGCTTCAGCGCCGCCGGCAGCACCATGCACGTCGGTCGTCCCAGCGTCGTCAACTGCGCCGCGACGCCCGCCCGGATCGCTGCTTCCTGCAACACCATCACCTTGCCTGGCGGACCCCAGAAGAGGACGACGTCCGGATCTACCGGCGTGTCGCCGAGCCGTGCATACAAGACGACTTCCGGCGTTGCGGGAAGCTGCGGAATACCTGGTACTTCTTCCATCCGCAGATATCCGATGGTCGTCATCAATTGGAGCGTGTCGTTCAGCTCGTGCGCGCGCTGCTCGGGCAGCGAAATGTTGTGGGTGTAGGAGCCGATCGGGCAGTTGAAATGATCGGCGCCCACTGTGTAGAAGATGCGTCCGTCGGACGCGAGCTTCCAGAAGCTGCACCCGGATGGCAGCACGCCTTCGAATTTCTCGACCAGAGGAGGTGCGCTGTCGAGAAATGACACTGCCACGGGATGGTGCTGCAGGTCCAGATTCTTGATGAAGAGCGTTTCGATTCGTTCGTAATCGGTCATGACCATCTCAGTGTGCGTTGGCCGTGGCCAGTTCGGTGGCCGGCCTGAATGGGCTCACATGTCCCTGCAGGTACCCGCTCGCAACGACGGCACAGGCGGCGCAGATCGCGGGAATAGCGCCTGCCATGAAAATCTGCTGCGGCGTCCACTGCATCGACAGCATGATGCCGCCCAGTATCGGGCCCACAATCGATCCTATGCGACCGATGCCAAGCGCCCAGCCCACGCCGGTCGAGCGGATCATTGTCGGATAGTACATCGCGGACAACACGTTGAGTCCCGCCTGCGCGCCCTGCACGCTGACGCCGAGGGTGAACGTTGTCACCATCATGAGCGGGAAGTTGGAGAAAATCATCGAAGCCAGCACCACCAGCCCCAATGAGACAAGGAACTCGGCCACCATGGTAGGGAAAATGCCGAACGCCTTCATCAGCGGTCCTTGCACCAGTGCGCCGAGAATACCGCCGATGCTGAAGACCATCACGGCCGTGATGCCTGCAGAAACAGGCATGCCTGCCTGGCGGAGCAGGCTTGGCAGCCAGCTCAGGATGAAATAGAGAATGAGCAGGTTCATGAAGAAGGGAATCCACAGGAGAAGCGTTCCCGCGGTCCGGCCTTCCTTGAACAGTTGTGCGACAGGCAGCTCCTCGCGGTTTTGTGCCGCGTGACTGAGGGGGCCTGTCGTCACCCGCACATCGCCGAGGTCTGGTGCGATACGGCGAACGATCGCGTTTACCTGCTTCGGGTCGGCGCCTCTGGCCGTCAGAAACCTGACAGACTCTGGCAGCGTCTTGATCAGAATGAGCGCGAGTGCGATCGGCAGGATGCCGCCCACATAGAAGACCGACCGCCAACCCCAGATCGGGATCAGCGCACCGCCCACGAGGCTTGCCAGCACGGCGCCTCCTCCCATGCCAGCGAAAATGGCCGTAACGAGAATGGGCTGGAGTCGCTTCGGGGCGTATTCGGAAGAGAGCGCGACGACATTCGGCATCGCGCCGCCCAGGCCGAGACCGGTCAGAAACCGTAACGTGACGAGCTCACGAATCGAATCCGCGCCTGCCGTCAACAGAGAGAAGAAGCCGAAGACGAGCGACGACACGATGATGGCCCATCGGCGGCCCCAGCGATCGGCAATCGGCCCCGCACTCATGGCGCCAATCATCAATCCGACGAGACCGGCTGAAAGCACTGGGCCGAACGCGCTGAGTGGGATCCCGAACTCTTCGGCAATCGGCGGCACCAGAAATCCCATGGCCTGTGTGTCGAAGCCATCAAGCAGCAGGACGAGGCTGCACAGCATGATCGTCACGAGCTGAAAACCACTGAGTGGTTGATTGTCGATGACGTCATTGACCGTCAACGTCCGTGGTTCAGTGGCCATCAAACGCTCCTATCGAGAATCGGCAACGACGCGGTTGCGCAGAATGCCGATACCTTCGACCTCTGTTTCCATGATGTCGCCGTCCTGGAGGAACTCGGGCGGGGTACGTGCGAAGCCGACGCCGTCAGGCGTGCCGGTGGCGATGATGTCGCCTGGTTCGAGCGTCAGGCCTTGCGACAGCGATTCGATGAGCGTATCGACAGGGAAGATCATGTCGCGTGTGTTGGCCTGCTGCTTCATCACGCCGTTGACGCGCAGCGCGATTCCTTTTGTGTGTGGATCCCCGAACTCGTCGGCGGTCACGACGTACGGGCCGATGGGGCAAAACGCGTCCAGGCTCTTGCCCTTGAACCACTGTAAGTGGCTATTCTGCAGATCCCGAGCCGTGACATCGTTGATGACCGTATAGCCGAAGACGTGGCTCATCGCCTTGTCTTTGCGAATGTTGCGGCCGCCAACGCCGATGATGGCCCCGAGCTCCGCTTCCCAGTCCACTTGCTGGGTGACCGACCGATCCCACGGGATGTCGTCGAATGGGCCTGACACACTCGTGGGCGCTTTGGTGAAGAACACGGGAATCTTCGGGATCTTCACCTCGGCGCCGCGGGCCCGTGCGGACTCAGCCGCATGGCCCGCGTAGTTCCTGCCTACGCAGAACACGTTCTTCGGCGGGTGCGGTATGGGCGGGTACCAGCGAACCTCCTGCCCTGGATACTCCTTGCTCTGCCCGTGGCCCGGGGCGGACGCAGCCTTGGTTCGCACGTACGCGTCGATTTTGGCTCCGACCTCGCTCCATACAGTGGCACCCGCGCGGATGAGATCGATGAGAGTGGGTGGTGCGCTCGGAATCACCGAGCGCAGGTCGATGACTCGATCACCATGGACGACTCCGAGACGGGGCTCCGGCGTGTCGCCGGCCGCAAAGGTCACGTATTTCACGAGCGCCTCAGCCTATCACGCAGGAACGTCCCCGCGTGCGCGCGCCGAAGACGTAGAGGTATACTCCGGCCGGATTTGGGCTCTCAGGGAGGTTCTGCATGGACCGTGTGGTGAGGATCGTCGTAGGAAGCGTTCTCGTCCTTTTAATTGCTGCGACGCACGTGTCGGCACAAGCGACGGCACAAATCAACGGAACGGTCGCCGATCCGAGCGGTGGAGTACTGCCCGGTGCTACCGTCACCGCGATTCAAACTGATACCGGCTTCCGCCGCGAGGTCGTGACCGAGACGGATGGCGCCTTCACGCTGACGGCCCTTCCGATCGGACCGTATCGCCTGGAGGTTTCATTGGCCGGTTTCCGCACCTACGTGCAAACCGGCATCGTCCTGGAAATCAACAGCAACCCGACCATTGCGGTCACGCTGCCCCTTGGTGCCGTGGCCGAGACCGTTTCGGTCGAAGCGTCCGCGCCGCTCGTGGAAACCCGCAATCCTGCGATCGGCGGTGTCGTCGAGAACGAGCGAATTGAAGAGCTGCCGCTCAACGGCCGGAATTCCGCCGATCTCATCGTCATCGCCGGCGCGGTCGTGCCCATGGGCCCGTCGTCCAGCCGGAGCATGCAGGGTGGCGTCGGCTACTCGGTTGCCGGCGGTCAGCCGTTCGGCGTTGCGTACCTGCTCGACGGCGCGACGCACAACAATCCGTACGACAACTACAACCTGCCGCTGCCGTTTCCGGATGCGCTGCAGGAGTTCCGGGTGGAGACGAGCGCGCAGAACGCCCAGAACGGATTCCATTCGGGCGCGTCGGTCAATGCGGCGACGAAGGCAGGAACCAACGCCTTCCACGGCGATCTGTTCGAGTTTGCGCGCCACCACAAGTTCAACGCGACCAACCCGTTCAACGCTATTGATCGGACGACCGGTGAACGGGCCGATGACGGCCTGAAGCGCCACCAGTTCGGAGGCACGCTGGGCGGACCGGTGGTCACGGATCGCCTGTTCTTCTTCGGTGCGTACCAAGGGACCAAGACAGAAGAGCGACCCTCCGAAGACGTGCGATTCGTGCCGACGGCGGCGATGCTCGCCGGCGACTTCACGCAGGTAGCATCCGCCGCCTGCACCACGCGGGGCGCGATCGCCCTCGGCGCGCCGTTCGTAGGCAATCGCATCGACCCCGCGCAGTTCAGCCCCGCCGCTGTCCGAATCGCGCAACGGCTGCCGCAGGCGACCGACCCGTGTGGCAGAGTGAGCGTAACGAATCCGCGCAGCATCGACGAACTGCAGACGATTGGCCGGGTCGACTTCCAGTGGTCGCCGGACCACACGATTTTTGGTCGTTACATGGCAACCACGTACAAGTACGAGCCACCGTTTGCGTCATCAGAAAACGTGCTGTCGACGAGACTTGGCGGGCGCGACAACCTCGCGCAGTCGGTCGCCATCGGCGACACGAAGGTGCTCACCAACAACATGGTGAACAACCTGCGGTTTGCCTTCAACCGAAGCGCCATTCATCGGACCCACTCCAACTTCTTCAGCGTCGACGACGTTGGCATCAGGTCGTACAGCTATCTCGAGGATTACATGCTGTTGGCCGTCACCGGCGGCTTCAACCTTGGTGGTGGCACGGAAAACGAGGCGATCTTCCACACGAATACATACTCGTTCAGCGACGATCTGACGATGATCCGCGGGGGACATCAGTGGGGCTTTGGCACGAGCGTGGCGTTCTGGGATTCGCTGTCGGCAGCCAACGTGCGGTCGCCGGGCTCGTTCGACTTTGACGGCGGCGTCACGGGTCTGGGCCTCGCAGATTTTCTGATCGGCCGTCCGTTTCTGCTTCAGCAGTCGGCGCCGAACACCCTCGACATGAAGCAGAAATACTTTGGCCTGTACGCGCAGGACACCTGGCGGCTCTCTCCGACGTTGACGTTGAACTATGGCGCGCGGTGGGAACCATGGTTCCCGCAGCAGCACCAGAACGGTGCGATCTACAACTTCTCGGTGGCGCGGTTCAATGCCGGGGAGCGCAGCCGAGTATTCCCACAAGCACCGCCCGGGTTCACCTATCCCGGAGATGATGGCTTCCCGAATGGCAAGGCCGGGATGCACAAGGAATGGCTGAACATCGCGCCGCGCGTCGGCGTTGCGTGGGATCCAAACGGCGACGGCCGGATGTCGGTGCGCGCCGGTTACGGCATGAATGGCGAGTTCGTGAACGGTCAGTTCTTCATCAATGCGGCGAACGCGCCGCCATGGGGTTCCGAGGTGCGCCTGCAGCGGCCGGGTATCGGCAGCCTGGACGATCCGTTCGCTGGAACCGGCATCAACAATCCGTTCCCAATCACCTTCGACGCGAACGCGCCGTTCTCCCCAAACGGCCCGTACATCGTTCCGCCGTCCGATCTCGCTCCGACCCGCGTGCATGCCTGGAACGTCAGCGTCCAGCGGCAGGTCGGGAGCAACATGGCGGTGTCTGCGAGTTATTTGGGCAACTACACGAACAACCTGTGGGATGTGGTCACCGGGAATCCCGGAACCATTCCAGCCGGTATCCCGGCGACAGGGCCATGCACGTTGAACACGGAAACCGGACGTCAGACGTTCCCGAACTGTTCGGCAGCGCCGCTGCCGACCCGTCGTGAACTCACGCAGCAGAATCCGGCGATTGGACGCTTCATCGGATTCCTCGACTATTTCACGGATCAGGGTTCGCAGAAATACAACGGTCTTCTGCTCGCATTCGAGCGCCGCGATCCCAACGGCGTTACCGCTGGTGTGAACTACACGTTGTCGAAGTGTCTCGGCCACCCGTCGGGCGGCGGCGGCACGAGCAATGCCGGGAGCGGTTACATGCTGCCTGTGTCGCTGCTGAATCCACCCGCCGATGGTGAGGCACGGTTCGACCGCGATTACGGTTCCTGCGATGCCGACCGCCGGCATATCTTCACGATGAGCGCCACCATCCAGTCGCCAGAATTCGACAGCGCGGTCGCACGAGCCGTCGCATCCAACTGGCGTCTGTCGGGGAGTTTCAGGGCCTCGTCCGGCCGTCCGCTGTCGGTAATTACAGGCCAGGATCGGGCCCTGACGGGAGCGCCAAACGTTCAGCGGGTAAATCAGGTGCTCGACAACCCCTATGGTTCCAAGACCGTCGACAGCTGGCTCAACGCGGCAGCATTTGCCCAGCCGGCGCTCGGGACCTTCGGTGATTCCGGTCGCAACGCCTTTGTCGGCATGGGCTACCGCGTGGTGGATCTGTCACTCGTGCGTGCGTTCCGATTCGCGACGAGTCACCGGATCGAGGCGCGCATCGAGGCATTCAATGCGTTCAACTGGTTCAGACCGGCTGCGGCCGGATCCACGCCCGCGACCGGCAATAATCCGACGTCGCCGGTTACCAACCTGAGCAACCCGAATTTCGGCCGGTATCTGGCGGCGGACGAGCCGCGCATCATGCAGTTCGCCGTTAAGTACCAGTTCTAACCGCAGCCGGGTCCGAAAGGACCCGGCCTACGTGGGCGTGACGCATAATCATGGTTGATGCGGTTCTGCAGATTTAACGAAGGTCGCTTCGGCATCGTCGAGGGCGCCGACATCAAGGACGTCACGGCCGCCCTCGACGTGCTGCCGTCCCACCGGTATCCGCTTCCCGGCTACGACATGCTCGTGGCTCATTTGGACGATGTGCGGGCGCGTGCGGAGGCTATACGGACACACGCGCCGTCCGTCCCGCTTTCGAGCGCGAAGCTGCTCAGTCCGATTGCAAACCCCGGCAAGATCATTGCTGCCCCCGTGAACTATCAGAAGCACCTCGACGAGGTGAAGTCCGACAGCCAGATCCACGCAAACAATCCGGCGCACACGATCACGATCCAGCAGGCTGGCGTGTTCCTGAAAGCGGGAAGTTCTCTGGTGGGTGCAGGTGAGGGTATCGCGGTGCGCAAACCCGACCGCAGGACCGATCACGAGGTCGAGCTCGCATTCGTGATTGGCGCACCGGCCAGCAATGTTCCCCGCGCCGAAGCGCTCCGCTACGTGGCGGGCTACTCCATTGGGCTCGACGTCACGATTCGCGGTTCCGAGGATCGCAGCTTGCGCAAGTCACCCGACAGCTACACCGTGCTTGGTCCCTGCTTCGTCACTGCCGACGAGATTCCCGATCCAGGCGCTCTCGATCTGGAGCTCGCGGTGAACGGCGAACGCCGGCAGAAATCCAACACGAAGTATCTGATTCTTGGCGTCGCCGAGCTCATCGAGCTGGCATCCTCGTTCTACACGTTGTATCCCGGCGATGTCGTCCTCACGGGCACGCCTGAAGGGGTCAGTCCGATAAGCCCGGGCGACCACATCGTCGCCACTATCGAGCGCATTGGGACAATGGAAGTAGACGTTCACGCCGCCGCCACACGCGGCGGGTCCGAAGAGGCGGCGGGTCCAAAAGGAGCCGCCGTACAGACGTAGGCCGGGTCCGTTTTGGACCCGGCACATGGAAGCAACATCATGGACAGCGCAACCGCAACAATCATCAACAGGTCGGATCTTCCTCCCGAGCGCCGCGACCTGTACAAGCGTCTCGATCAGAAGCACACCGCACCGCTCTGGGAGGTCCTCGGCAAGATCATCCCTCCCGAGCCGACGCCTGAGATAGTCCCGGTGCTCTGGCACTACGACGATGTTCGCCCGTTGTTGATGGAAGCCGGCCGATTGCTCACGGCGAGAGAGGCCGAGCGCCGTGTGCTCGTGCTGGAGAATCCGGGCCTGCGCGGGCAGTCGCGAATTACGCAAAGTCTCTACGCGGGATTGCAGCTGATCCTGCCCGGCGAGATTGCACCGGCGCATAGACACGCCGCCGCAGCGCTGCGATTCATCATCGAGGGCACGGGCGCCTACACGGCGGTCGAAGGCGAACGCACGATGATGCATCCTGGCGATTTCATCCTGACGCCGTCGTGGACCTACCATGACCACGGAAATCCCGGGCAGGTGCCGGTCATCTGGCTCGACGGTCTGGATGTGCCGATCGTCAACCTGTTCGACGCGAGCTTCCGCGAAAGCTTTCCGGGCGAGACGCAGCCGAACACGGTTCCCGAAGGCGATTCACATGCCCGGTACGCGGCCAATATGTTGCCGGTGGACTGGGAATCCGCCCGGCCGTCGTCGCCGATCTTCAACTATCCGTATTCGCGCAGCCGCGAGACGCTGGCGCACCTTCATCAACACGGGTCGCTCCACGAATGCCACGGGGTAAAGATGCGCTTCATCAATCCCGCAACTGGGGGCGCCCCGATGCCGACGATTGGCGCGTTCATGCAGCTGCTGCCGAAAGGGTTCCGGGGCACTCCGTATCGCGCGACTGACTCGACGGTGTACGCGGCTGTTGAAGGACATGGCCGCACACGCGTTGGTGACGTCACTTACGAATGGGGGCCACGCGACATTTTCGTCGTGCCGTCGTGGACGTGGACTGCACACGAGGGCGCCGAGGAGGCGGTGCTGTTCAGTTTTTCGGATAGGCCCGCACAGAAGGCGCTTGGCCTCTGGCGCGAGCAACTCGGACAGAGTGATTGAATGGTTCACACTTCTCGGTTCTCGCTTCTCGGTTCGTGTTCAGGGTTCGGTTCTGGGTTCCGAGTGCCTAGTTCATTGTTCGTGATCCGGTCACGGTCGAACCCGAACATCGAACCTCATGGAACTTTGAACCGAACCTGAACACGAACTGAGAAGTGAGAACTCAGAAGCGTGAACGAGATTGCCATGGAGCGCACCTATCGAATTGGCCAGATTGTTCCGAGCTCCAACACGACGATGGAGACGGAGATTCCAGCGATGCTGCGCGCGCGCGAGGCCGTCGCGCCTGAGCGTTTCACGTTTCACTCGAGCCGGATGCGGATGCGGCGCGTCACCAAGGAGGAGCTCGCCGCGATGGACGGCGATTCCGAGCGGTGCGCGGCGGAGCTCACCGATGCGCGCGTCGACGTCATCGGATATGCGTGCCTGGTCGCAATCATGAGCATGGGACGCGGGTACCACTGCCAGTCGGAGCGGCGCCTGCACGAAGTGACCAGGCGCGAAGGTGCCCCTACGCCTGTCGTCACGAGCGCCGGCGCGCTGGTGCACGGGTTGAAGACGCTTGGCGCGGCGAAGATCGCGCTGGTGGCCCCGTACCTCAAACCTCTCACCTGCCTCGTTGCGGATTACATTCGGGACGAAGGAATCGAGGTCGTCGATACCGTCTCGCTCGAGATTCCCGATAACGTCGAAGTCGGCCGCCGCGATCCGATGGCGCTGGTTGATATCTATAAGCAGCTCCACCTGGACGGCGTGGATGCGCTCGTTCTCTCCTCGTGCGTCCAGATGCCGTCGCTGGCGGCCATTCCTGCCGTTGAGAAGGAGAGCGGCCTCCCAGTCGTATCGGCCGCCGTTTGCACCACGTATCAAATGCTCCAGAAGCTAGGTCTCGATACGTATGTGCCGAATGCGGGTATTCTGCTTTCTGGCAAGTATCGGTAGGAGAAGAGGTGAGCCACCGATGAAATTGCGAATGGCGCTGTTTGCGGTGATCTTGCTCGCAGGTGCGCCTGCATCGGCGCAGGTGGATTTCTCGGGCGAATGGGCGCCGCGGTTCTGGGAGGACCAGCCGGAGCGTGTACCTGGCCCGGAACTGGGTGACTATCTCGGCATTCCCATCAGCGACGCCGCCCGCATGCGAGCGGACACATGGGACGCCTCGATTCAGACATTGCCCGAATGGCAGTGCCGGCCGCACTCGGCTGACTACATCTGGCGCGGCCCCTCCAACCTGCGCATCTCGAAAGAAGTGGATCCGGTCTCACGCGAGGTGACGGCGTTTCATGCCGAGTGGCTTCGTTCGGTCGACCGTACCGTGTACCTGGATGGGCGTCCGCACCCGCCGGCCGATGCGCTTCATACCTGGGCCGGATTCTCGACCGCACGCTGGGTCGGCGACATCCTCGAAGTCACTGTGACGCACCTGAAGGAAGGCTACCTGCGGCGCAACGGTCTCCCGCGAAGCGACAGGGCTACGGTGAAGGAATACTGGATGCGTAACGGCGATTACCTGACCGTGGCAGCCATCGTCCACGATCCCGTCTACTTGACGGAGCCGTTCATTCGCACGACGGACTACGAGCTGAACGTCCACCAGCAGGTCCCCCCGTACCCGTGCAACGTCGTCCAGGAAGTCGATCGGGAGAAGGGTGCCGTACCGCACCTGCTGCCAGGGGCCAATCCATTCACGACCGAATTTGCGACGCGGCATGGGATCCCGCTGGAAGCGACGCGCGGCGGTGCCGCGACGATGTATCCGGATTTCAGGCTGAAGCTGAAGAACATGCCGGCGCCGCCCCCGCCGGCGCAGCAGCAGCGTGCGGAGGGGCGATGACCGTCCGCAACGTAGTGTCCGGCTTTAGCCGGACCGTACGACCCACGACAGTCGCCATGCTTGGCGTCGTGGTGGCTGTTGCCACCGCGTCCAGTGTCCTCGCCAGCATCTCTGGGCGCGCTCCGCGCGCCGGGGACCGCTATGCGGGTCACAACGAGTACCAAATCCGCGCAACGAGCCGCACAGCGGTCCAGGGCGTAGAGGTGCTGCCCGTGCGCGGCAATATCTACGTGCTGCAGGGCGCCGGCGCGAACATCGTCGTGTCGATCGGCAGAGACGGTGTCCTGATGGTTGATACCGGGTTGCCGCAGATGTCGGATGCAGTGCTGGCCGCCATTTCGGAGTTGCAGAGCCAGCTGGATCTCCGCGAACGGCCCCTGGGCTTTGCCGCGGAAACACGATCGAGCGTGGCCGACCGGCAGGTCGAGGCGCCTGCCAAGCCGATTCGCTACATCATCAATACGCACGTCCATCCCGATCACGCCGGCGGCAACATGAAACTTCGACTCGCCGGGCAGACGTTTGCAGGCGGAAACGTCGCTCAGGCCGTCAGCGACGCGGAGCGCGGTGCCGCGATTCTGGCGCATGAGAAAGTGCTCGAGCGGATGTCGCAACCTCCGGCCGGCGAGCAGGCTGCGCCTTTCGATGCGCTGCCTACCGATACGTATTTCAGCGACGGTATGAAGCTGAGTCATTTCTTCAACGGCGAGGGGATCCAGTTGTTGCACGAGCCTGCTGCGCACACCGACGGCGATACGCTGGTGCACTTCCGTGGGTCCGATGTGATTGCGGCAGGTGACGTGTACCTCACGACGAGCTATCCGATCATCGACGTCCAGCGTGGCGGCACCATCAACGGTGTCATCGATGGATTGAACCGGATTCTCGACTTGTCGGTCGCGGAGTTCCGGACCGAAGGGGGCACGCTCGTCATTCCGGGACATGGCCGCATCAGCGACTCTGCGGATGTTGCCTACTACCGCGACATGGTGACCATCATCCGTGATCGGATCCAGTCGATGATGAAGAAGGGCATGACGCTCCAGCAGATGAAGGCCGCGAAGCCGACCGCCGACTACGATCCGCGATATGGCTCGACGACCGGACCCTGGACGACGGAGATGTTCATCGAGGCGATCTATACGACGCTTGCACCGAGGCAGGACCCGGCGGGCGGGCCTGTGCGGAGCAGTCGTTGAGGCGCGCTGCCACAGCGCTGCTCGTGACGATGGTTCTCGGCGTCGTTACGGTGCAGTCGCAGGGCCGTCAGGGAGGTGGTCCTCAATCGCCAAGAGCCGCGGCGCCAATCGATCTCACCGGCACCTGGGTAGCCGTGGTCACCGAAGACTGGCGTTGGCGGATGCGGACGCCGCCCAAAGGGGACTACGCAAGCCTTCCGCTTACCGAAGCCGCCGTCAAGCTGGCAAATACATGGGATCCCGCTCGCGACGCGGCAGCGGGGGAGCAGTGCCGCGGCTACGGCGCGGCCGCCATCATGCGCCTGCCTGGACGGGTTCGCATTGCGTGGGAGAACGACGCCACGCTCAAAGTCGACACCGAAGCGGGCACGCAAACGCGTCGATTCCACTTCGTCCGGATGCAACAGCCGGCCGCACCCAGCTGGCAGGGAAGATCGATCGCGAGCTGGCAGTTCGCCGGCGGGCGCCGCGGCGGTTCGTCGGGCGGCGGGTCGCTTCGCGTGGCAACAGAGAACCTGCGCGCCGGATACCTGCGTAAAAACGGCGTTCCGTACAGTGCCGACGCCCAGCTCACCGAGTTTTACAACGTCGTCACCGACGCGACGAGCGGCGACACATGGCTGTTCGTGACGACCATGGTGGAAGACCCGCAGTACTTGAGCGCGCCGCGATACGTGACGAGCTCGCATTTCAAAAAGACCGACGCCACAACGTGGAACCCAACCCCCTGTGACGCGCAGTAGCGCGCACGCTTTAGCGTGCGCGACGCCGAGGTCGGGTTCGCTCGCCGCGCAGGCTGAAGCCTGCGCGCTACAATCTGAGGGGGAAGCCTCGCTACCGGTTACAATTTGAACGTGGAGGATCTGATCAGACGCCTGCTGGCCGAGCTGGGCGAAGATCCGTCGCGAGAAGGCCTCGTACGCACGCCGCAGCGCGTCGAGCGCGCGCTCAAGTTTCTGACCAGCGGATACAACGCGAATGTCGATGCCATCCTCAACGGTGCGCTGTTTACCGTTGACTACAACGAGATGGTCATCGTGAAGGACATCGATTTCTACAGCCTCTGCGAGCATCACATGCTGCCGTTTTTCGGCAAGTGCCACGTGGCGTATATCCCGAGGCGGCACGTGATCGGCCTGAGCAAGATTCCCCGGCTGGTTGACGTGTTTTCGCGGCGGCTCCAAATCCAGGAGCGGATGACCAATCAAATTGCCCAGACGATCCTCGAGAAGATCAATCCGCTCGGTGTTGCGGTGGTCTGCGAGGGGACCCATTTGTGCATGTCGATGCGTGGAGTGGAGAAACAGAACTCGTTCGCGGTCACCAGCGCCATGCTTGGCGCCTTTCGTGACAATTCGAGGACGCGTATGGAGTTTCTCGAGCTAATCAAGCACAAGGGCGAGACGCCGGTCGCGATGCCATCCGTACCCGCAGGACTCACCTGCGTCAGCGACTGAACCATGCGGTCAACGGTGCGACGGTGCGATGGTGCGACGGTGCGCGCTTTACTATTCGTGCTGGTTGCCGCCTGGTTCGCTGATGCCGACGCTCAGACCAGACGCCGGGCACCCGCACAACCACCTCCGAAGACGGAGCCCGCGGTCGTCGAATGCCCGTCGGTGCTCGGTGACGGCGTCAAGACCGGTCGATTGTTCTGCGATGTCCTGACCGGCCGCGATCCCGCCGCGGGGATCATCATCAAGCTTCCGCCGCACACGGGCGACGTCACACTCACCTTCGATCTCCATAATCGCCACACGTACTCGGAGGAGCTGATCAAGACGAACCGTGCCTACCGCCATTACACGACCACGATCGGTGTGTTGACGGCGGACAATACGCTGCTGACGCGGGCCGTGGTGCAGAACGAGTTCCGCACCCCCGCCGATTTGGTCGATCGCGTGTCGGGCGGCGCCGGTCCCGGCGGCGTCAAGGCGGTAGCCCCGACCGGTTCGGAATCAATCAGCGTGACGATTCCGGCCGAAGAGCAGACAGTCAGCATCCTCGGTGAAAAGCTGTCGATCGTAGGGCCCGACGGCACGGACAACTTCAGCGCACCGGGCCGCCCGATCGCCATCATCAGCAACGTACAGGTGCAATACCGGCCCGGCCCCGTCCGTCGTACGCCGGCCCGACGGTGAGCGGCCGCGCTGAGCTCCTGTCGATCATCGTTCCCGTCTACAACGAGGTCGCAACCTCCCGAGCCGTGCTCGATCGGCTCCTCGCGGTCCATCTACCGCTGCCCAGAGAAATCCTCGTCGTTGACGACGGCTCAACGGATGGAACGGCTCAGGTCCTGGATGCGGCAGTCGAGGAGGACCTGCCGCTTGTCGTGTTCCATGCCGAGCGGAACGGCGGCAAAGGCACGGCCATCCGGTTCGGATTGCAGCGTGCGCGGGGATCCATCATCGCCATCCAGGACGCCGATCTGGAGCTCGATCCGCAGCAGCTCGCTGACCTGGTCGAGCCGATTCTGCGCGGGACTGCCGACGTGGTGTACGGCTCCAGGTTTCTCAGGGGACGCGCAGGCGCGCCGCTCGTCACGTTCGTGGCGAATCGGATTCTCACCGGCGTAACGAACCTGTTGTTCGGCGCGTCGCTCACCGACATGGAAACCTGCTACAAGGTCATGCGGATGGACGTAGCGCGGTCACTCGAGCTCAACGCCGACCGATTTGACATCGAGCCGCAGATCACCGCACGCCTGTTACGTCGAGGACATCGGATCCATGAACACCCGATCCGATTCGAGCCGCGGTCGCGCGCGCAGGGAAAGAAGATCGGCTGGCGCGACGGTGTACACGCGCTTCGCGTGCTCGTTGGCGAGCGGCTGCGGTGATGCGCGCGTTTCTCGTCGCGCTCGTGCTTGCGTCGGTTTTCGTCGTCGGTATCCGGTGGGGGACCTTTGTCGCAGGCGGCTCCGATTCCTACTGCTACGTTCACCAGGCGCAGCGATGGGCGTCGGGACGGCTGCAGGTGCCGGAGCCGCTGGCACTCGAAGCGCCGTGGCCGAACGCGCCGCTGACGTTCGCGCCGGCTGGTCACCTGCCGTCGCCCACGGTGCCAGGGGCGATCGTTCCCATCTGTGCGGCCGGCCTCTCGATCGCAATGGCGCCACTTGTCGCGGTTGCCGGCGTTCGCGCGGCCTTCGTGGTGGTTCCGCTGTTCGGTGTTCTTCTCGTGGCTGCAACCTTCGTCATCGCCTCGCGTGTGAGCCCGAGGATTGGCCTGGCGTCGGCGCTGGTGGTCGCCTGCAGCCCTGTCTTTCTGTATCAGCTCGTGCAGCCCATGAGCGACGTGCCCGCCGCGGCGCTATGGACACTTGCCGTCGCGTTCGTCACGGGCACTCGCGTCCGGGATCCGGCGCTCGCCGGGATCGCAGCCGCGGCCGCGGTGGTGGTACGACCGAACCTGGTCCCCCTGGCGGTGCCGATCGGGTTGTTTCTTCTTCTAAGGCCGGAGCGGACACGGCAGGAGCGTGTCCGAGCGGCTGCAACGTTTGCCGCATGCGCCTCTCCCGGGCCGGCGGCCGTCGCGGCTATTCAGTACATGTTCTATGGCTCGGTGCTGAGTTCCGGATACGGGACGCTGGGCACCATATTCAACCTCGATCGCGTCGCGGCCAATGCGACCCGGTACGTGTCCTGGCTCACCGAAACGCAGACGGCAATCTGGATGCTGGCTCTCGCGGCGCCGTTCCTCCTGCCCGGCGCTGTCACGGCGCTGCTTGTTGGGATGTTTCTCGTGAACATCGCCTGCTATCTGCCTTACGTCGTTTTCGACGACTGGTCATTCTTGCGGTTTCTGCTGCCGACGCTCCCGCTCGTGATGATCCTCGTGATGGCGTCGATCGATTCGATCGCACGACGAATCGCGCCCTGGACGGCACGTCCAGTCGTCGCGGCCCTGGCCATTGTGCTGGCGGTGACCTATGTCGGCAAGGCCGACATCAGGAATGTGTTCCGGCTGCACCAGCTCGAGGCACGCTACGAACGGGCGGGAGATTTCGTCGCCCGGCGATTGCCGCCGAATGCCATTGTCGTTACCAGCTCAGAGAGCGGCAGCGTCCGGCTCTACTCCGGTCGACGCACGCTCGTCTGGGACACGCTCGATCCGTCATGGCTCGATTCCTCCATCGCCTACTTACGGACGCGGGGACTCGAGCCGTTCCTGCTGCTCGAGACTGGTGAGGAGCCGACATTCCGCCGCCGATTTGCTTCGAGCCCGATTGGTGCGCTGGACTGGCCTCCCGCGGCGGAGGTGGCGTCACGTGTGCGCATCTACCGGCCCGACGATCGCGAGAGATATCTTCGCGGCAGCCAGCGACCTACCGAATACTCGCGCTGACGCTTACTTGCTCAGACGAATGATCTGGTTCTGCAGCGCTTCGAACGCTGGCGCCACGTCATGTTCGGTTGCCGCGAAATAGTACTTGCCTTCCCTCTGATCGCTGTTGAAGTCCGGCGATGTCTTGTCGTTGGCGATTCGCTTGAGAATGTCTTCGGGCTTCTCGGGCATCGTTCCCAGGTTGTACCGGACGAGAGCGCCCATGCCTATCGTGTAGATGCGAATGGGATAGGTGCCGTCGTCGTCGCTTCGCGCGGCGTCAGCGATGATCTCCAGGACGTTTCTGGCGGCGTTGTTGATGTTGAACACCTCGGCCGGGAAACGTTGCTGGGCTGCGTTCCAGTTCCGCAACCCCCTCACGCTGGATTGTGAGAGCCCGTTCACCATCAGGTTGTTTGTCTGCAGCGGAAACGACGTGGGAATTCCGCTGCTCCGATGTTCGGATTGAAACGTCTGCGCTGGCAAGAAAGGAATCTGCGGGATCGTGTTCGTGTTGTTCCAGTTGGCGACCGTCAGGCTGTGTGACGGACTCTGGTTGCCCGACTGGGTGTGGAAGAGGCCCACGATCATGGGGTTGTCCCAGGTCTGATTATCGGGATCCGGAAGATTCTTCGGAAAGTCGTATGTTCGGAGCCCCTTTGACGTCCCGGAGGCGTCGTAAATGCCGGGAACGCTGTTCGAGGCGCCGTCCGTGAAGAGCACGATCGCCCGCAAACCCGACTGCTGACCCGCCGGGACCGTTCGCAGCTCGTCCCACCCTCGATAGAGACCTTGCACCATGGCGGTGCTGCCACCCGGGAGATTCTGCGGGATGTCGTTGATGACCTGGTTCTTGTCGAACCCGCGCGCTGAGGTCATCTGTTCGCGCACCGTAGCTCCGTTACCGTAGGTGATCAATGCGAAACGATCTGACGATTCGTCGAACGCGTTGACGAACATGCGTGCCGCGTCTCTGACAGCGGGCCAGGCGCCGCCGATGGAGCTGGACACGTCGAGCACCAGTGCCAGGTCGACCATGCGCCGGGTGGCTTCACCTGAGCTCGTGACCGTCACCTCGTCGAAGTCGACCAGCCGCATGAACGTTGTCGGCAGCGTCGCCGACGCCCTGACGGTGATCACGTTGAGGCCGGTTTCATCGATCGTCTCGAGCGTGAAAAAATCCGCGTCGTTCGCCGGGTCGGTTACGGAGGACGTCCCCATGTAGCCGTCTGGGAAGTTGGCCTCGAAGATCCGGCTTGCTTCGGCCTCGGGGTCGCCGCTGTTGAGCATTCGCGCTGCGCCCAGCGCCGCTCCGTCGACGGACTTCGTGAGCTGCGCCTTGGACGATGTACGCTCGACCGGCGTCGACCGCGAGTCCCGAAATGAGCATGAGGGCGGCTGAGAATGAGCGTCAGGTAAATGAGTGCGACGCCCTCTTCGCTAGTGAATCTCTGTCTAGTCATGTCTCTTCACTCAGAAAAACGCGATCGAATACAGTCGGTCCGGCACCGTGACACCGAATCGATCAAGGGGAGTGATCCGAGTATGAGTTGCAAACACTTCGGTGACGTACAACAGATTGCCGTTGGCGATGTCGATATTGGCCGGGAGATCCTGGACTCGGAGGTTCGTGTCCTGGTTGGAGTTGGGTGCGACGTAGTGCGGCGGCCCCCCAAACGATGCCGGCCCGACGGTCTTCAGCGAGCTCTGAACCGACAGCGTTCCGAACTTGTAGCGTTGATAGAGGATCACACGGTCGAAGTTGGCCGACCCCGGGAGCGCAACTTTCTTGAGCACTGAGAGGATCATCGTCGACCCGTTGTCGAAGTCGACCGGTCGCGTCGTCATGTTCCGCACCGCGGTCGCAGCGTCCTGCAACGTCGCATTACGGGATATCAGGTTCGAGCCTTCGCGCGAGAGCTTGGTCACCACGTGCTGGTCGAGGAGCGCGTAGCCGACTTCGGTCACGCCGAACGCAAGCACGATCACGAACGGCAGAACCAGCGAGAACTCGACGAGACTCTGGCCGCTCGATCCACGAAGCTGTCTGGTCATTCGAACCTGCCTTCGCTTTTCATGGCCGATTCGACCGTCAGGTTGAGCTGGCCGTTGCCGAAAAACGGGCGGACAAGCGGGGTGATGAAGGTCCACGTGTAGTTGATCGACACCTTGGCAATGTCGTTGGGTCCACCGACACCGGAGAGCCAATCGTCGCCGCCTTCCGGGAGATGACTGAATGTGAAGGCGCCGTCGTCGAGGGTCAGCGTCGGCGTCGCGTTTCTCATGGCGATCATGATCGACTCCTCGCGATCGAGCTGCTCCCCTGGATTGTCCGGATCCTCCATCTGATTGCCGGTGATGGCGTAGCGGGTTGCTTGACTGACCCCGCTCTCCAACGCCAGATACGCATAGAACATCGTTGCGAACTCGGCAATCGCAAACGTCATCAACAGCAGCAGCGGGATGATCAGCGCCGCCTCGATGATTGCTGCGCCGACTGCGCTGCTCCATACCTTCTCCTCGACACATCGTCACGCGATGTCGCGCTCCGGTTGATTCTGTCGAGCATCCTTCGCATAGGCCTCATCCCCGCATCGCGTCGTGCGAGCCTGTGCGCAGCGGGACGTAGCCGGTGTAGTGGCAAGTTCTGTTCCGGCCGCTGTTCGAGGCAAATCCTCGGCGAAAGGTACCGGTTCGTTCGAGGGCTTCTTTATGGTCTGCCGTGGCCGCACAATGCTTGGTCCACACATCCGTTGCACGAAATCACGCATGGTGCTTACGAATGTGCGCGCGGCCAGCACGCCAAACCCGCCACCAGCGTGCGACGGAACGTGCGCAGGAGAACGATGGGGCTGGACGATGGTGCACACGGTCTTCCGACACGGCTCGTCGACTTTTCGACACGAGATGGCCTGCGTCCCGCATCCTGGCGCCGAGTTCCTAATGTTCGTTTCTGTTCTTCAACTGCACGATTTCACTAAGCAGCGGCTTCGACAGCACTGGTGGCCCGGCTGGAAGTGATGTGATGCGCTCATAGAAGGCGATAGTCATTCGACTCAGTGAGAATCAACGGCGGCATCGGGAGGAGGTCCGTTAACGTCCAGGGAACAAGCGCCAACCTGCGCTTTCTATGTGCGCGGCACTTGTGCGTGGACTATTCACTCCTGCCCGCTCGAAGATCGTCGATTGTGCGCCTTCGTATACCAAATCCCATTCCCCGCGCATTCTGAGCTTCCGCGTGGCAGGGAGCCATCGCGGGATCCATATGTAGTCAGCGTTCAATTCGCGGGGGAGGGCAGCCCCTCCTGGCAGATCAAAATAGAACTGTAGGTGGCGATCTTGCAGCGAGTCGGAATAGACGGTCTCACGACGGCCGTCGATAGACACCCTCATGCCACGTGGCAGGTGCCAGATCGCATACTGACCCCAGTTGAACCAGACGAGAACGCGCGCAGGACGGGCGTGCGCTCGAAGAAACTCCACGGCCGCTGCTTCAGGTACATGACGCGGGTCGATTCGAACGCTCGCCGCGTTGACGGCAATCGTCGGCACTGCGACCACGATGACGCAGACCGCAACGGCAGACACGGCACGCAGCGAGACCCACCGATGGAATGATCCTGCGACGCGCACGCGCCCCAGTCGATGCGCGATCGCGCTGCCAAAACAGAACAGCGTCGCAAGGGCAAAGAATGCGAGGAGCCGGCTCACTTGCAGCGACATGATCGCCAGCGCCGCGACGGCGAGCACTCGTTCCCATCGAATTTCTGTACGTTTCGTGTGCGACAGCCCAGTCGCGGCTACTCCGAGTGTCGTAAGCCACAGCAGCCACAGGTTCGGACCGAGTACATAGATAGGCTGCCATTCACGGATGTCTGCCCGACCGAAGCCGACCGTTTCAGCGAGAAACCGCCAGAGCCCCAAGCCGTATGGTGTGGCCAGCGTTGCGAAAAGAGATCCCGCGCCGGCAACCGTAAACCAGATTGCGGACTTGCGTTCAGCGCTGGTGGCGAGCCCGATTGTGAACAGGATGACAACCGCCCCGCCTACGATCCATCCGCCGTGAACGTTTGCCCATACCGCAAAGAGCGGAGGCAACGCGATCAACCACCGATGATTTCGTACACCGCGAATCAGGCAGGAGAGGAGCGCCGAAAAGCACACCAGTGAATAGAGCTGCGGCCGTATATGGTGCGCCTGCTCGATGGTCACGACAATCGCCACCGAGGCGATCAAGTCGCGGGAAAACGCATCGCCGACCCCTTCGCACGTGAGCGTCTGGTGGAGCAGAAAGCAGAACGACAGCACCGCGGCAATCTTCAGCAGCACGAGTCCGGAATTTCCGGCGACTTGAAATGCTGCGGCCGTGACAGCCTCCGCTGCCCACTCGTGGTTGACCCATGCGCGATCGCTCGTGAACGAGTACCGGATCGAAGCTCGGAATACTCAGGTCACGAAAGAAATCCAGCCCGAACCGGACATGTCCCCACAAATCCGGATCGGCCGTCGTGTAAGATACGACCGCGATCAACACGGACCACAACGCGCCGCGAAGCAGCATCGCGGTCGCGATTTCGCGTTCCCGAAAGCGAAGGCAGCTAAGCAGGCCGCATGGCGATCTCATCGAGCTTGGCAAGAAGCGCCGCGAATCGGGGCTTGGCAGGGTCAATGCGCTGCCAATGGTTCGGATCGGCGGCCGCGAGGCTGCGCGGCGGGTCCTCGGAATCGAACTCAGACAGTGGCGACTCCTCGGGCACCGGTGCCGACATCGTCACGTCCTCGGGTAGAAAGTTCTGCAGCTCCTCCACCGTCGCATCAGCCAGCGCGCTCGAGAGTGCTGCTTCCAGCTCCGCCTCGATCGTTGTAAGGTCTTCGGCTCTCTCAGGCGCGCTGATCGAGTGGACCGCCGTCTGGTCCAGCATCTCCTCGGAAATGCAGGCGGTCAGATCCAACTCGTCGAACGACGGGTCGACCGCGACCGATGCGGCGGCCTGGCTGGGCTTCGGCGGCGCCTCGCCGGAGACCCCCGCTGGAGCATGCTTCCGCCGTGCTTCGGTCGCTCCCATCAAGTAGAACGCAACCTGTTCCGCAAACGTGTCTGTGTCGCAGGCAGCGGGACCTGTTTGGCTTGACCTGTCCTTCCGCAATGCCGCAAACATGCGAGTACTCGACAGCGAAAGTTCGCCGGCCGAAGGTTCGGGGGCGTGGAGCGTCGGAATCGTGAGCGTCTGGATGTGCGCGGCAGCGTCGCCGAGCGCACGCAACCGATCCGTGAGTGTCTGATCGTCTCTGGCCGAGAGAAGTGCCGGCGTGAGAATCAGGTCAGGCGTCTGCGCGCTGAGCGCCGCCAGAGCACCGTCCATGGAATCGGTCAGCCGCAGCTCCGCACCTATCCGGCGTGCGATGGCTTTCAGCTGCGAGGCCCTCCAGCGGTCGGGCTCAATCGCTAGGATCTGCGGGACGGTCACTTTCGCATCATGCCCAGCAGCAGCACCGTCGCAACCACAACGAACGACATCAGCGGTGCATGCTCCAGGCTTTGTGTCTGCGCCGCGTCGACGAGAGCCGATCCCACCTCGCGGAGCTGAGCCGGGATGCTGCTGACGGCGCCGGGGGACATAATCAGTGCGGTCTGTTCACGCACCCGCTCGTCGATCGAGATGAGCACGGCCAGCACGAAGACCAGCACGCCCATCGTCGCCAACGTGTCGTTCCAGAGATACCGTGCTCGAAATTTCACAGACAGATCCTGAACAGAAGAGGTATGGCAATACTCATTCCTCACGCGCATCTCACACACGCGTGCGTTCCGTTCCGATTCCTGGCCGATTGCCTTGGCTGCGCGTGGCCTGGCCACGCGGGGACGCACAACATCGCACACGCAATTACAGATGTGAGTGGATGGTCGTGCGCTCGCTAGCCTTATTTTCAGAAACTTGAGATCTGTGTCTGCACCGCGCAGTGTCCAATAGTGAGGCACACGTTCAGGTCTCACGAATTCGACAACGGCGGTTACGAATGTAGGACACACCACGTTGCACCTGGCGCGTGCCGCAGCGCCTGCACCGCACCCCCACGTCGCGGTAAGTCCATCGGTCCAGAGAACTTGAGTGACCCGGACGTCGCGAACCCCAGCAGTGGCATGTCCGTTGCGCAATACCTCCTCGCTATCGCGGCCTCGCGATGTGTCGTGGCCGTTGTCGATTCATTGAATTGCGCGTCGCGGACAACGACGCGCGGAGGAACATCATGTTGAATGTGATTGCCCGTTTCCGTGCGCTGTTGCGTGACGACAAGGGCCAGGACCTCATCGAGTATGCGCTGCTGGCCGGCCTGATCGCCCTGGTGGCCGTAGTTGCGATCGGCCAGGCGGGGACCGAAGTCAACGAAATCTGGGGAGACATCGTCTCGGCGCTCCAGAACGTTCCCTAACGCGAGCTGAGAGTTCGGGGATATCCCCCGTTCCTCGTCTCCGATTGCGTGGCACGGGGCGATGCGTTGACGCTTCGCCCGTGTCACGTAGATGCGCAGCCTGACGCTGATGAAGAACGAACATGGCTTTGGTGCAAGACCTCCGACTGGAGCTCCCTAAGGTGCTGAAAGGCACGCGGAGAACGTTATGACGAAACTTCTTGCTCGCTTACGGTTGCTAGAGGGCGACGAGAGAGGACAGGACCTCATCGAGTATGCGCTGCTCGCCGCCATGATTGCGATCTTCTCCATCGCAGGGTTGGTGGGTGCGTCGAGTGAAGTGAACTCCATATGGGGCGAGATTTCGACCGGCATCGCGAACGCCGTCCCATAACAACACTGGATTTGGACCGGATGTCTTCCGATGCGCTCGCGCTGACGATCGTCGTGGCAGGAGCGGGTACAGCCGCGGCGATCGATATTCGCACACGGCGTGTACCCAACAGCCTGACGATGTCGCTCGCCGGTGCGGGCGTGCTGCTGGCCGCGGCCGGCCTCGGGCGCGTCGGCGTGACGGCTGCGCTCGCGGGCGGCCTCGTCGGCCTCGTGCTCATGCTGCCTGGACATTTCCTGGGTGCTACAGGCGCGGGTGACGTCAAGCTCCTTTCGGCGCTTGGAACCCTGCTGGGTCCGGCGAGCACATTGTGGGCATTCCTCATGGCGATGATTGCCGGCGGCATCCTTGCCGTCGTCGTGGCCGCGTACCGTGGTCGGCTGCGCCTCGCCGTGAGCAGATCGGCCGAGCTCGTCATAACGGCTGGCGGAAACGCCGCCGATATTGAAGATGCGGGAGCGAACAACGGCTTTGCGTATGCGCCCGCCATTGCCATTGGCGCAATCGTCGCGTGGGCCTTCGTATGAAACAGACCGACACCGAGCGTCAGAAGAACGACCGCGGCGCAGCCCTGATCGAGATGGCGCTCACGATGCCGCTGCTGCTGCTCCTGTCGGTGGGCGTGTTCGAGTTCGGTCGTGCGTTTCAAACCTGGCAGGTATTGACCAATGCCACACGGGAAGGCGCTCGCGTTGCCTCGTTGCCCGGCACATCCGACACCGCAGTGAGCACGCGTGTTCAAGAGTATCTGGCAGCGGGCCAGCTGCCGTCCGCCTCCTTCAGCTCCATTCTCATTACACGCGACGTCGTGATTTCGATTGGAGGCACGGATACATCGGGTTCGAGAGTCACGGTCAATTACCCGTTCGAGTTCATGGTTTTGCAGCCGATCGCCGGGCTCGTTGTCCCCGGTAACCGACGTGGGTGAACCGATCACGCTGTCTGCATCCGCCACCATGCGCAATGAATAGAAAGAGCTGGGAGCCTCGCTGATATGAATCGCATCCGCATCTTCATCGTCCTGTTCCTTGCCCTTGGGTTGGGCGGCACTTTTGCGCTGGCCACGTATCGATACATCCAGAACAGGCCAGTCGAAAAAGTCAGTCTACCCACGACACCCGTCGTTGTGGCCGGCGCCGACCTGGCGCTGGGAGCGGAACTGCGCAGGAAGACCTGCGCACCATCGCCTGGCCGGCGGATGCGGTTCCGGCCGGTTCGTTCAACGATCCGAAGGAGCTCATCGGGCGCGGCCTGATTCAGTCGATGGTCGCAGAACGAGGCGGTCTTGCCAGCCAAGCTCGCACCGGTCGGTGCGGGAGCAGGTTTGCCGCCGGTCATTCCGGCAGGGAAAGCGGGCGCTGTCGGTTCGAGTTAACGACGTCATCGGCGTTGCGGGGTATGTGCTGCCCGGCACACACGTCGACGTGCTCGCGACGGTCAGTCCGACGAACCAGAACACCGACATGACATCGAAGGTCGTGTTGACGAATGTGCTCGTGCTCGCATCGGGCACGAAAATCGAGCAGGACGTAGAGCAGAACAAGCCGATATCGTGAGCGTTGTCACGTTGATGGTGGATCCGATGGAGGCCGAACGGCTGACGCTCGCCAGCACCGAAGGAAAGATTCAACTCGCGCTGCGCAATCCCCTTGATAAGACCGCTCCACCGACCCCTGGCATTCAGCCGGCCGTGCTGCTGGGCTATCAGGGCGCCAGGAGGCCTGTGGCTCCCAGTCGCGTCGCAGCGGCTCCGCCACCACCGCCAACGGTGGAAGTCATTCGTGGCGATAAACGCTCGCAGGAAGTCCTGCGTCAGGAGTAGTCACATGAGGAGGAGACGCGTGTCTATCGTGCGGGTCATCGCCCCAATTTTGATCATCTGGGTGCTCAGTCCAACGGCCCTTCTCGCGCAGGCGCCGCCGGCCCCTCCGGTCGAGGCTGCCGTTGGGGCCGAACTGGAGGCCACTCCTGTATCCCTGCTCGTGGGACGTTCCACGGTCATCGATACCGGATCGCCAATCGCGCGTGTGTCGCTGACCAGCGCCGATATCGCCGATGCGCTTGTGACGTCGCCGAATCAACTGCTCCTCAACGGCAAGATGCCGGGACGATCTCGATGTTCGTGTGGCAGCGCGGCGGCGCGCTCCGGCGGTACGAAATTGCCGTGCAGCGGGATCTCGCGCGGCTGCAGGGGCAACTCAAGGAGCTTTTCCCCACCCATACCATCGAAGCTCACAGCAACGGGCGACAGATCGTCCTCTCGGGCACCGTTCCTGACAAGGACATCGTCGCGCGGGTGGTTGACGTTGCCGCCGGATACGTCGAACAGCGTGAGGATGTCGTAACGCTGCTCCAGCTGCCGCCGGCTCAGCCAGCTCGAAGCAACCAGGTTCTGTTGCGCGTGCGGTTCGCTGAGGTGAGCCGGAGCGCGCTGACTGAGCTTGGCGTGTCACTCTTCACTGGTCCGACGGGTATCAGGAACACCCTGGGGCGGGTCACCACGCAGCAATTCCCCTCGGCCAATTTCGAGGAAATGGAATGGAGCAAGAGCAGCTCCGATTTCGGAGCGCCGGTTGACGCCGCGTCGGGCAAGTTCACGTTCAGCGACTTTCTCAACTTCTTCGTGCTCAGCGAGAAGTATGACCTTGGCCTGCTGCTGCGCGCGCTGCAGACCCGCGGACTGTTCCAGAGTCTCGCCGAGCCGAACCTGGTCGCTGAGAGCGGAAAGGAAGCCAGCTTCCTGGCGGGCGGCGAGTTCCCGATTCCGATAGCTCAAGGTTCTGGCGCAAACATCGGCATCTCGGTGCAGTTCAAGGAGTTCGGTGTACGCCTGACCTTCACGCCGACGGTGATTGGCGAACGCGTGCACCTCAAGGTCCGTCCCGAAGTCAGCGTGCTGGACTTCGCCAACGCTGTCGTGTTCTCGGGCTTCCGCATCCCTGCGCTCACCACGCGCCGAACCGAGACCGAGCTCGAGCTCGCCAACGGGCAGACGTTCGCGATTGCCGGCCTGCTGAACAACAGCATGACGCAGACACTGGCCAGGGTGCCGGGCATCGGTGACATTCCGATCCTGGGTTACCTGTTCCGCAGCAAGGCGGCGCGGAAGGATCAGACAGAGCTCGTGGTGATGATTACGCCGCAGATTCTGGAACAGGGCTCGTTCGGCGTGACCAACCAGCTGCCACGCCTGCAGGAGCCGTATCTGCCGCGGCTGCAGGAGAACGAATCGTTGCCGACACCGCCGGCGCCTTTCACTGGGACAGGAAAATGATTCGCCTTCGCCATCTTCGACGCGACGAGCGTGGCGCTGCGCTGCCGTACATCCCCACGGGGTTCATGGCGTTCTTCGCCGCAACGGCGCTGGCGATCGATGTAGGCATGCTGATGACCGCACGCGGTCAGGCGCAGACGTCGGCGGACGCTGGAGCTCTCGCTGGAGCCATTGCCCTGGCGCTCGATGACTTCGACGACCGCTCGCCCACCGGGCCTGCCGTGCTGGCCGCTATGAATACGGCGGTGGAGAATGCCGTACTCAAAGAGACAGCGTCGGTCGAGCCTGCAGATGTCACGTTTCCCGTCGCACCAAGCGGCGAGTCAAACCGCGTGAGGGTCGCCGTGTTTCGAACCGCCGAACGCAACAATCCGTTGACGACATTCATCATGTCGGTGTTCGGAATGTCCGAGGCAGATATTTCGGCGAGGGCGACCGCCGAAGCTGCACCGGCCAACGCCGTGTCGTGCGTCAAGCCGTTCACGATCCCGGACCGGTGGGTCGAGCACTCCGATCCTCCGTGGACGCCCGAGAGCACCTTCGATCGATACGATCACCACGGCAACCTGTTGCCGAATGCCGACGAGTACATCCCGGTGGGCCAGCCGGGCTACAACGGGTACGACCCGGTTGCCGACAAGGGCCTGCTGCTCATGATTCGCGCCGGCACCGGGAACAACATTGCGCCGTCGTTCTACGACTCCTGGGCGATCCCTCCCGGAACCGGCGGCAGCTGGTATCGCGACAATATCGCCGGCTGCCAGCATAACTACACCGCGCCGCTGGGTGATCTGTTGACGGCTGAGCCCGGCAACATGGTCGGACCGACAATTCAGGGGATCGACGACCTGATGGCGCAGGATCCGACCGCCTACTGGGACCAGGGCACCAACTCCGTGCACAGCCCGTTCGGCCAGCACAGTCCCCGCATATTCCCGATTCCGGTGTTTGACACCGAATACTACGCCTCCGGAAAGAAGAATGGACGGAATGCGGACTTGAAGATCGGCAATTGGCTGGGGATCTACGTGGAATCGCGTGACGGCAACAACATATACGGACGCATCACCCCAATCCTCGGCACTGTCGATGGCGATGCCGGGCCGGTGCCGGACGGTGTATTCCTGCGGGCTGTCCGCCTCGTCGAGTAATCCGATAGTCTGGACATGGCGCTCCTAACGGCTCAAATTCTGAGCGACGACGAGGGATTCCGAAAGGCGGCGTCCGACCTGCTGAGGTCGGGCGCCGTTGCCGATCAGCATCGGGGATGCGTGCGTCAACGTCGACGGCGCACCCGGATCTCGTTGTCGTTGACGGGCGCAACCAGCACGCCTATGCGCTGTCGGAAATCGAACGGTTGCGGATTGCCGCGCCGAACGTGTCCATCTTCATGGTGGCGCTCGAGTCGAATCCGGACCTCATCCTTCAGGCAATGCGCGCTGGTGCCAACGAATTCCTCGGATGGCCCCCGTCGCACAAAACGTTCCAGGAAGCCATTCATCGGCTGACGTCGCGGCGAAATGCGTCGTCGGCGACGCGGCCCCACGCGACGACGATTGCCTTTGTTGGAGCAAAGGGCGGCACCGGCACGACGACGGTTGCCGTGAATTGCGCCGTGGAGCTGGCGCGCCTGAGCAAGCGTCCCACGATGATTGTCGATCTGAAAGCCGGACTCGGCGAGGTCACGCTTTTCCTCGGCGTACGGAGCCGGTATAGCCTGCTCGACGCGATCGACAACCTTCACCGTCTCGACAGCGAGTTTCTGAAGGAACTCGTGGTCAAGCACAAGTCCGGTCTCGAGATTCTTGCCGGATCCGATCATTTCGACCGTCCAGCAGGTTCGGAGGCGGGCGCCGTCGAACAAGTGCTTCGCCTCCTGGCGCAGCAGTTCGAGTACATCGTGGTCGACACGGGCAGCCAGTTGAACCTGTCGGCGACTACTGCGCTGTACATGTCTGACAGCATTTACCTCGTTGCCAATCCAGACGTCCCTTCCGTTCGAAACGCCCAGCGTCTGCTCGACCGGATCGGCCAGCTCGGGGCTTGCAGCGAGCGCGTACGCATTCTGCTGAACCGCGCTGCCGAACCGTACCCGATTCCACCGGATCAAATCGAGAACGCGCTCGGGCGGAAGATCGATCACGTGTTCCCGAGCGATTACCGGACGGTTTCCACGGCGCTCAATTCCGGGGTGCCGCTGGCGCTCACGGGAAACTCTGACATTGCGGCGCAGTTCGACGGCTTTACCCGTCGCATTCTTAATCTGACGGGGGACGATTCGGAATCCACCGGTCGTCGCGGTCCCCTTGGAATTCAGCGCATAGCCTCCATGTGGTAGTGAAATCATGAGTCTGGTTACCCCTCCGCCCGTTGCTCAGGCTACAGCGGCGGCCCGCGGTCCGGCACCACGCCAGCAGGCTGTCCGTCAGCAGTATCTGGAGCTTCGTGCGAACGTTCACCGCAAGCTGCTTTCGCGGCTGAACCTCGAGGCTCTCGCACACACTGATCGCTCCCGCGCCGAAAGCGAAATCCGGGCGCTGCTCGGCCAGTTGCTCGGCGAAGAAACGACGCCGATCAGCCTCAGCGAGCGCGAGTCGCTTTTCAGCGAAGTGCTCGACGATGTGTTTGGCCTGGGACCGCTCGAGCCGCTGCTGCGGGACCCGGGAATCAACGACATTCTGGTGAACACGCACAGCAACGTGTTCGTCGAGCGAGCTGGTGTGCTGGAGCGCGTCTCTGCTTCGTTCCAGGACGACCAGCATCTGCTTCGCGTGATCGACCGCATCGTGAGCCGTATCGGACGGCGAATCGACGAGAGCTCGCCGATGGTCGATGCGCGTCTGGCCGACGGCTCGCGCGTCAACGCCATCATTCCGCCTCTTGCCGTTGACGGGCCGCTGCTGTCCATCAGACGGTTTCCGGCGGAACGGCTCAAAGCCGACAAGCTCGTGGCACTTCGCTCGCTGACGCAGCCGATGCTCGACTTTCTGGCACACTGCGTTCGGGGGCGCCTCAATTGCCTGGTCAGCGGCGGTACAGGCGCAGGGAAGACCACCCTGCTCAACGTCCTCTCGGGCTTCATCTCCGAGCGCGAGCGCATCGTCACGATCGAGGACGCGGCCGAGCTGCAACTCCACCAGGAACATGTCGCACGGTTGGAGACGCGTCCCGCCAATATCGAGGGCAAGGGCGCCATCCGGCAGCGTCATCTCGTCATCAACTCCCTGCGCATGCGCCCCGACCGCATCGTCGTCGGCGAGGTCCGCGGTGAAGAAGCGCTCGACATGTTGCAGGCGATGAATACCGGTCACGACGGCTCTCTGACCACCGTGCACGCGAACTCGCCTCGCGACGCGCTCACGCGTATCGAGACGATGGTCGCGATGGGTGCGACGAACCTGCCGGAACGCGCCATCCGGAATCAGATCGCATCCGCCCTTCAAATCGTCGTGCAGCAGACGCGCCTCAGCGACGGTTCGCGGCGCGTGACCAGTGTCTCGGAAATCACCGGCATGGAAGGCGACGTCATCACCATGCAGGAGATCTTCCTGTTCGAGAAGCTCGGGGTCAGCCAGGAAGGGAAGGTGATCGGGCGCTTCCGGGCCACCGGCGTGCGCCCGAAATGCGGCGAGCGGCTGCGTGCGGCCGGAATCCACCTGCCCGCTGACATGTTCGAGGGTGCAGTGGAGGTTCGCCCATGATCATCGCGTTCATGGTGTTCGTTTTCGTGGCTGCGGCTGTCGTCACGGGAGGTGTTTTCTTCGTCACGCGGCTGCCCGAGTCGCGCCAGCGTCGGCAGCTCGAGCTTCGGCTTCAGGAAGTGTCGCGACCGGAAGAGGCCCCCGATCAGTCGGTGGTCGTCCGGCAACACGACGGACCGCTGCCCTCGTTTGAAAAGCTGATTGGGCGCACGAACGCCGGGTCGCGTCTCAGCCGGCTCATCGAGCAGGCTGGAGTCAACACGACGCCCAGCGCGCTTCTGCTCGCCAGTCTGGCCTGTGCTGCAGTTGCCGCTTTGGCCGCGTATGTGTTTCTCCGGATTCCCCTCGCCCAGTTCGTAATGGTACCGCTCGGCGCCTCACTTCCAGTGCTGTGGCTGCTGCAGCGACGATCCAGCCGGCTCAAGGCATTCGAGGAGCAGTTCCCGGACGCGCTCGATCTCATCTCGCGTTCGCTCCGCGCTGGTCACGCGTTTCAAGCCGCGATCGGCATGGCGGCCGACGAGCTGACTCCGCCTGCGGCGCCTGAGTTCAAGAAGGTCTTCGATCAGCAGAACTTCGGTTTGCCCCTGCGCGACGCCCTGAACTCGCTGACCGAGCGGGTGCCTCTGCTCGACGTGAAGTTCTTCGTGACCGCGGTCGCCATTCAGCGCGACACGGGAGGCAACCTGGCGGAAATTCTCGACAACCTTGCCCACGTCGTTCGCGAGCGTTTCAAGATTCAGCGGCAGGTAAGGGTGCACACGGCTCACGGCCGGATTACCGGATTCGTCCTGCTCGCGCTGCCGGCATTCCTCGCGGTCGCGCTGTCGTTCATCAATCGGGAGCACATGAGGCCGCTCTTCGAAGAGCCGATGGGCCGGACGTTGATTCTTACGACCATCATCATGCAGCTGATTGGATTCGTGTGGATCCGCAGCGTCATCAAGATCGAGGTGTAGCGTGACGATCATTCTGCCGCTCCTCGCCTTTGCGTTCGTCTCGCTGCTCGTGACAGCGGGCGCGATGGCGCTGACGCCCGGCCACGCCGCCGTCATTCGACGGCGTTTGGGCGAGGTCTCTGGCAAGCCGGTGCGGTCGGGAAGCGACAACGTCGACCGGGTTGTCGATACCCTCAAGCGAATCGGCAACGCCGTTCCCAAGTCGCCGTCGGAGATGAGCAAGCTGCAGCTCCGTCTGGTTCACGCTGGTTTTCGGCGGCAGGACGCGATCGTTCTTTTTCTCGGCATTCGGGCAGGGTGCGCGCTGGCGGTGTTTGCGGTGATGGCGACCCCGTTCCTCTTCCGAGCGAGCATTCCACTGGCGCTCGGAGGCGCCGGCTTCGGTTACTTGTTGCCGGGGATTGTTCTCGCGCGTATGGCCAAGCGCCGACAACACCGGGTTCGGCTGGCCACTCCCGATGCGCTCGATCTGCTCGTGGTGAGTGTCGAGGCCGGGCTCGGCCTCGATCAGGCACTTCAGCGTGTCGGCGAAGAGCTGACGACCGTGCATCCGGCGCTGTCCGAGGACCTGCGGCTCATCAACCTCGAACTGCGCGCCGGTAAGCCTCGGTCCGAGGCGCTGCACAACCTCGCAGCGCGAACGGGCGTCGACGATCTCACTTCACTGGTTGCGATCCTGGTGCAGACCGACAAATTCGGGACGAGCGTCGCGCAGGCGCTGCGGGTGTATTCAGATGTCCTTCGCACAAAGCGACGTCAGCGCGCGGAAGAAGCCGCTGCGAAGACGGCGGTAAAGATGGTCTTTCCGCTGGTTATCTGCATCTTCCCGGCGATCTGGATCGTCACGCTCGGACCTGCCGCGATCAAGTTCGTCCAGGTTCTTGGTCCGATGGCGGACAAATAATGCCCGCCGCTGCAACCCTCACCGCGCTCGAGGCTCAGGAGACGGCGCCGCCGCCGATGCCCGCGACCCTGGAGGCGACCGGACTCGCGCCGGATCGGCTCGAGCAGCTAATGACGAAGACGCTGTACGTTGGCGAGGCGACCGGACTCGTGCTTGCCGACCGCTTGCGGCTGCCGTATGGCGCGATTGAGACGCTCGTGGAGCGCACGCGTGCAGAGCGCCTCGTCGAGGTACGCGGTGCACTGGGCACTGGCAGCGCGTCGTACCGTTATGCCTTGACCGACCTGGGGCGCGATCGTGCACGCCAGTACCTCGCCGACAACGGCTACATCGGTCCGGCGCCCGTTCCCCTCGCCAATTACGTGGATTACATGCACGCGCTCAGGTCGATGCGTGGGTACATCGACGAGGAGCGGCTGCGCCAAGGTTTTTCACACCTCATCGTGAACGACCGTGTACTCGATCAGCTTGGTCCCGCGGTCAACGCCAACAAGGCGGTTTTCCTCTACGGGCCACCCGGAAACGGCAAAACGGTGATTGCCGAAGGAATGGGCCGCTCCGTGGGCGGCGACATGTACATTCCGCACGCCATCGACATCGACGGCAGCGTCATCACGATGTACGACCCTGCGAACCATGAGTCGCTCGAGGCCGACGATCCCGATTCGCTGTCGATCATTGCCAGTGAGCCACGTGACCGCCGGTGGGTCCGCATTCGGCGGCCGGTCGTCATGGTAGGCGGTGAGCTCACGCTCGACATGCTCGACCTCACGTTCAACCCGATTACCAAGTTCTACGAGGCGCCACTTCAGCTCAAGTCGAACGGCGGTGTATTTCTCGTAGACGACTTCGGGCGGCAGCGTATGCGGCCGCAGGAGCTGCTCAATCGCTGGATTGTGCCGCTCGAGAGCCGCATCGACTACCTGACGCTGCACACGGGAAAGAAATTCCAGGTGCCGTTCGATGTGCTGGTCGTGTTCGCCACGAACCTCGACCCGAACGATCTCGCCGACGAAGCGTTTCTGCGACGCATCCCGTACAAGATCCCAATCGAAGATCCCTCTGTTGACGAGTTCACCCGAATCTTCGAGCTGAATTGCCGCCGGCGACAACTGAAGTTCCACCAGGTGATGGTGGCCTACCTGCACCGGCGTCACTATGTGCCCATGGGCCGTCCGATGCGTTCGTGCCACCCGCGCGACATCCTGGATCAGGTCACGGCAATGTGCCGCTATAAGGGACTTCAGCCGGAAATCACGCGGGAGCTGCTCGACGCTGCCTGTGCCGCGTACTTCTTGCAGGACGGCAACGTGCCGATGACGGAGATCCGCTGAACGTTGTGATTTGTGACTGCCAAAGGATTGAGTGACCTGATGCCGAGCCTGGTTCGGCGCCGACAGGTACCGGCGCTGGTTGTCCAGGAGCATCATGGATTGCCGCAGCGGCCGTTCGGGCAATCGCTCGACCAAAGGTTTTTCTACCCCTCTCAATCGCACATGACGGCGCGAAACGAGGTGCGGCGCGCACTGCAGCAGCGGGAGGGGCTCGTCGTCGTGACGGGCGCATCCGGCACCGGCAAGACGCTCATGTGTCGGACGTTGCTTCAGGAGCTCGAGGCGGGCGCGTGTGCGTCCATCGTTCTCGATCCTCGAATCACAATCGAAGATCTGCTCCTCCACGTGCTCGCCGACTTCGGCGTGATCAATGCGCCGGGACAGATTGCCCTCGCCGGTACACCGACGCGTCACCAGCTCATGAGGGCTCTCCAGCACTTCCTCGCGTCGCTCATTCCGATGTGGGGGTGTGCGGTGCTCGTCATCGACGAAGCTCAGGATCTCGACCCCGAGATGCTGGAGCAGCTGCGCCTGCTCCTCAACTTCGAAACAGACGAAGCGAAGCTTCTGCAGATCGTGCTCGTAGGGCATCCGGAGCTGAATCAGACGCTTCGGCAGCACGCCCCTCAGCTCGATGAGCGCGTCGCGCGGCGGTGCGAGCTGCACCCGCTGTCCGACGCTGAGATTGGGCCGTATATCGATCACCGCCTGTCGATGGCGCACCAACTGACCCGCCTGTCGGACGTGACCATTCTCGATGCGAACGACGGAGTGTGCCAGGCGTCGGTGTCGGGCATCACCTTCACCAAGGCCGCAATCGGTGTGATCGCGACCCAGTCGCGGGGCATCCCACGGGCCGTCAACGTGCTGTGCGATCGCGCATTGGAAATCGCACAGGAGCGCGGGGTCACCCGCATTGACTGGCGCATTCTTCGAGCTGCAACCCGGCGCGTGCAGGCCAGGGGCGGACGCAAGCCTGGCCTTCGTACCGTCACCAAGACAGCGATGGCCGCAGCGGCTGTCATGCTGCTGGCGATGCTTGGCTTCGGTGTTCGCTCGTGGGGCACCGACCGTCTTCCCGAAACGTCGCCGCCACCGCCGTTTGCACGCGTCGACTCGTACCTGATGATTTCGAAGTCCCTCGACGTGAAGTCGCTTCCGGCGGCGGATAGTTTCAACGTTCGAGTGGCGTCGTTCCGCGCGGCCGGCAGTGCAGCCGCCCTGGCGGAACAGCTGCAGGCGGCGGGTCTTCCGGCGTTCGTTCAGGTCGGACGCGGCAGCGTCCATCAGGTCATAGTGGGGCCATACCTGTCATACGCGGAAATCGCTGGCGTCCAGGCTCGTCTCGCGCGGTACGGCCACACGGGAAACGACGTGTTCGTTGAATCGTTTGAGCAGTTCGCGGCGCCAACAGGCGCGGACGACCCTGGGGGTCTTATGGCGCGGTCGCCGAGGTTTGCGCGATGATCCTTCGCGCTCGAATCGCAATCGTGTTGACCCTCGTCGGGTGTTTCGGACACTTCACCGCTCTCGAGGCGCGTGCGGCCGACCCTCGACTGGTGCGTGTCGTGCTTCTGCGCGTGGCCGATCGCGTCTCACTCGCGCTCGAAATGACAGGCGAACCACAAAAAGCTGCACTCCGCGTGTTGTCGGCGCGGGCGCTCGAGGTCGAGGCAGGTCCTGTCAGCGGCGTAATCAGGGAAGATCAGCTGGCCCCCGCTTCCGACGCGGCGTTCATCCGGCAGGTGTCGATTCGAAGATACACAACCGGTAATCGCGTCGCGTTTGTGCGGGCTCGTGTGACATTCGACGCGCCGGGTGCCGGGAATGTCCGCGTCGTGGGCCGGACGGTGTACGTCGATCTCACGCCGATGGTCGCCTTGCGTCCGAATCTGCCTTCGGCACCGCGTCTCAGTCGCCGCGAAGAGGTCACTCAAAGTCAACAGGTTGCGCGTGCGCCACAGCCGAAGCCCGGTTCGCAGACCAGTTACGAGCAAGAGGTTCGGCCGGTGCTCTCACGGTTGATCGAAATCGGTCCGTTCCTGGCATCTGCGGCGAAAACTCCCGCCGACGACGTGTTGCGGGCGGTTGGAGGGACGCTGTCGGAGGTTGAACAACCCTTGCGCGTGATGAACGTGCCTCAGGCTTCCCGGCCTGCTCACAACATACTGCTGTCTGCAGTAGCAACAGCGAGCCGCGCGGTAGCGCCGGATTTCCGTGGTGACCGGGTTATCGAGGCACAGCGTGCGCTGGCGCTTCTCGACGCCGCAAAGAGCGAGATTCTTCGGTAGGTTACGCGGCCGTCAGGCGCTTTTGGACTTCGCCGCGGCGGACGGCAGCCGCCGGAAGGGGACGACGCGAGCGTCGTCCGACGCGTTTGACGCAGCGGCTTCCATCTCGCGGAGTCGGTCAAGCGCCGGCGCATAGTTCGGCTGCTCGCCGACGAACGCCTCGAACGCCGCCGTCGCCTTTGGCCACTCGGCGCGCCTTGCCCAGGCGTCGGCCACCATGTCGACGAGAAGGAATCCTGCGTCGGGCTGATGCTCAGCCAGTTCAATCCCGATCAGCACAGCATCGTCGCCGACGGAGAGATCCTGCGTGATGACGCGTTCGATGAGCGCAATGCCGCGATCGAGCTGACCGCCGCGCAATTGAATCTCCGCGATAGCCATCATCAGCGATGGATCCCCTTCGGCCATTTCTGACGTGAGGAACCGCGCGGCGCCGATTGCATCGCCGCGCGCGATGTACGTGCGCGCCTGCAGTGCCCGGAACCGCATGTCCGACGCGGCGGGAGCGTTTGTGGCGAGCATCGAAGAGCGGGTGTTGCGATCCGCGTGTCGCGGGTTGTCTACAAAGCCAAGCTGTGCCTCGAGATGGGCACGTTCCAGTCGTTCGATCGATAAGCGAACTCGCTCGGTCCCGGCACGATCGCTCGTGGCCTCACGCCAGTTCGCGACGACGGAAAGACAGGCCAGCGCTTCGGAAAATCGGCGTGCGGCCGCGGCGGTATCCGCGGCGGCGACGAGTTGTTCCGCACGTGTCTCGACTGCGGCGACGTCGAGAGGACGCTCGCGAACGAGCCGCTCAAATTCCGATATCGCGAGTTCCGGGCGGACGGGACGATTCTCGACCTCGGCCGCTGGCGGCGCCGAAAGTTGATCCGGAGTCATTGCAGATACGAAATCGCTTCGCAAAGCCCGTTCCGGTTCGAAAAAACGAAATCGCCACGCGGATTGGTGAATTTGTGGGGAATTTCATCGCTCGGCGACGGAAAACGTATCACTCGGCGGGTGCCGACCAGAGCGACCGCCCAAAAAGGTCGCGTCGATTACGGATGTGGAATTACCGCCCCGGCCGGGATCAGCCAGATCCCACCGACGACGATGGCCAGCACGGCGGCCCCAGTCAGCAGCATCCGGTGAGCGCGGTGATCCGGACGAGTATGAGCTGCAGTGCGGCAGACGACCGCGGCAAAGATTGTCATGGCCGCCACCGTTCCCGCCCCGAACGCGGCGATGTACGTCACAGCTGCCATGCGTGTAGGAAGCGCGAGCGCGGGGATCACACCAAGAAAATGCGAACTGCCCGCAACACCGTGCAGCACGCCAAGACAAAACGAGGCGTGCGGATGACCCATACGGCGAATCCAGCGTGGTCCTGCCTGGACGTGCACATGATCGTGCTGCACCGGGCCGTGAACGTGCGCTGCCGGCGCCAGGTGCATACTGCGCCTGAGGGCCCACACGCCGACGACGATGAGCGCGGCTCCGACGAGGCGTTCGCTCCAACCTGAAATGACGTCGATGGGTGGTAGTGCGTCGCGAAGCAGCACCGCAAGCAGTGCGACCACCACCACACCGGACGCATGGCCCAGGCCCCAGGTCCACCCTGCGATCCATCCGCGACCGCGGCCGTCGATGGCGAGGGGCGCAACCGCCGCCAGATGGTCGGGCCCTGCCAGCACGTGAAAGAAACCGGCCAATGCGCCGGTGATTGCGGAGAGCATTCAGATCATTCTATTTCGGCGCCATTCGAATCGCGCCATCGAGCCTGATCACCTCGCCGTTGAGCATCTCGTTCTCAAAAATATGCCGCACCAACGCGGCGTACTCCGGCGGTCGTCCGAGGCGGGACGGAAACGGTACCTGTTGCGCCAGCGACTGGCGCGCGGCGTCGGGGAGCCCGGCCATCAGCGGCGTGTCGAACGTGCCCGGCGCGATCGTCATGACACGCACGCCGATGCGCGCCAGCTCGCGCGCGACCGGCAACGTAAGCGCCACGATGCCGCCCTTGGAGGCGGCGTACGCGGCCTGGCCAATCTGCCCATCGAACGCGGCGACCGACGCGGTGGTGACGATGACGCCGCGCTCACCGCCGTCATTGGGGGCATTGGCTGCCATGGCCGCTGCGGCCAACCGAATGGTGTTGAACGTGCCGACCAGGTTGACGTTGATGACGCGCGTGAAATGCTCGAGCGGCTGCACGCCTTCCTTCGGAAGCACACGCTCGGCGGCGGCTATCCCCGCGGCACACACAAGACCGTGTACCGCGCCGAATGTCTCTACTGCTGTGTCGATCGCGCGCTTCATGCTCGCGTCGCTCGTGACGTCGGCGCTGATGAACCGCGCGCTGTTTCCGAGACGCGCCGCAGCCGCGGTACCCGCCTGTTCATTCACGTCGAGGATCACAGCGCGGCCGCCTGCCGCCAGCGCCATTTCTACGGTCGCGAGCCCAAGCCCAGACGCGCCGCCAGTCACGATGATCGTTCGACCGTCCAAACGCATGAGCTGATTCTCTCACGTGCTGATTCGCGAGAGCCGTGCACACGCCCAGCTGAGGTTTGCGACGAAGATGGTCTCGGAAACTGGTGCCGTTATTGCTCCGCGCTGAGCATTCGCTCGCACGCTCCCCCGCGTGAAAGCACAGGGAGGACAAAATGCGGAAGTGTGTGCTAGCTCTACTTGTTGCCTCTTCGTTCGCAGTCGCGACTGCTGCTCAGGATCAGGCGCCTGGGGGAGGTGCGCCGAAGCCCCAGCCTGGTGCTCAGGGCGAGCAGCCAAGACCTGCCGCCCCTCCAAGCGAGCAGGCGAGACCTGCGACGCCCTCCGCGGGGCAGGCGGCCAAGGTGACGATCAGTGGTTGTATCCAGAACGCTCCGACAGCATCGGCAACTCCTGGTGGTGCTGCACCTTCAGCTCCTGCCGCGAAGTGGGTGCTTGCCAATGCGAAAGCAGCGGCCGGCGGGAGCGCAGTGGGCACTGCTGGTTCCGCCACGGCGACGCGTTATCAGCTCGAGGGTGAGGAGAAAGCGATCTCGCCTCATGTGAACCATCAGGTCGAGATTACGGGAACGGTTCAGCCGGCGGGAGCGGGAGCCGCTGCGGGAGCAGCCGCTGCGGGTCCGATGTTGAAGGTTGAAGCGGTGAAGATGATCGCCGACAAGTGCTCGTAGGCGGAATTGTTCAGCAGTGCAAATTTGCGCTGACCTGAACCCGTTCAATACAGCTCGACTACAGAACGAAGAAACACAACGAGCCCGACAGTTTTGATGGAACTGTCGGGCTCGTTGCGCGTGTGTGCGGTTACTTCAGACGGTCGGCTTGTGGACGACTTCAGCGACCTCTTGCTTGCGGAGGCCTGTACCAAGACCCTGAATCTGAATCGTTGGTTGTTCCTTTAACACCTGCTGCCGGTAGAGCCGTTCCATGTCTTCATGGTGTCGTAGCTCGTCTGGAGTCATCTGCTTCTTGCGCGCCTGCAGCTTTTCCTCGCGTGCATTCTTCGCAATCCCGAGCTCGTCGAGATCCGTTTGCCGGCCTGCCGCCACCGCCTCGGCGTTCAGCACGAGCGAGTGATCGCCGCTCGACAACGGCACGTGCTTGTTGCCCGCGAAGATTTCGTGGCGCCCATGCTCCTCGTACCACTTGGTGAGGGTGGCCGTCATGTGCATCTTCTCGATGATGTTGCGCCAGCCGATGCCCGTGTTATACGCGCAGAAGGAGATTTCGCCCTGCTGCGTCGCATACGGGATGATGCACATCTCAGTACGTCGGAAGTCGTAGTTGAACAGATCCTGGAACCACATGCCGGCGATGAACAGGAAGTTCCAGCGATCGGACCGTCGATGCTCGATGTCCTGGAGCGTCCGGTCGCCCGTCACCTTGCCGTAATTCTTGCCGGTGGCGCCGAACGTCTTGTCGAACTTCTTCATGAGGTCGGCGATCCGGAAGTGCCTGGGCGCTTTGAACGGGTCGTAGTTCCGCATGAGCGCCAGTGCCATCCCGGCAATCGACAGCGTTTTGCCGCGTGCCGCATCGTTGACCTGCGCCACGTCTTTGGCCAGCTGGTCGGCCCTGAGAAACGCGGTCACCGGCACGGCTTCCTTCGTCTCCTTGTCGATCATCACCGCCATACCGATGCCGCAGTTGGGGTGGCAGCCGCACGTCAGCTGGCCCCACTCCCGGTCTGGTCCATGGACGACATCGGCCCAGTCAGTGAAGGTGGACATGAACGAGATCGGGAACCAGTCGCGCGTGGGCACACCGATACCGGTCTGGTTCTTCACGTCGTGCGCAAGGTGCGACAGCGTGTACCGCTGAGCCGCGCGGCGTTCCGGCGTGACTTCCTCGTCCCGCCCGGTGAAAGACACCGGCTGGAACGAGAGGAAGTTGATGCGCTTCGGATTGTCGAGCGCAAACTCGATGACGCGTCCGACCTGCTCATTGTTGACGCCGTTCACGATCGTGATGACAGGCACGATGTCCACGCCGGCGTTGTAGAGGTTCTCGATCGCGCGCAGCTTCACATCGAAGAGATTGCCCACGCGACGATGTGAATTGGCCGCATTGCCAATGCCGTCGAACTGCAGGTATGCGTAGCGCAGGCCGGCTTCGGCGGCGGCCTTCGCGAAGTCCGGGCTCTTGGCGAACTCGATCCCGTTGGTGGCCGCCTGCACGCTGTTGTAGCCGACCTTCCGCGCGTAACGCACTGCATCCAGGAAGAACGGCGACATCGTCGGCTCGCCGCCCGAGAACTGTACCGACATCTGACGGCGCGGCTTGATGCTGATCGCGTTGTCGAGGACCTGCTTGATGTCCTCCCACGTAAGCTCGTGGACAAAGCCGACCTGATTCGCATCCATGAAGCACGGGTCGCACATCATGTTGCAGCGATTGGTCAGGTCCACCGTCAGCACCGATCCGCGTCCGTGCTGAATCGTCGAGCTGCCGTGGTTGTGCAGCTTCTCGTCGTTGTGTGCGCGGATGTCTCGCCCCGGGAACACTTCCTCCAGGTGCTTGAAGAATGCCGTGTCAATCGCCATCACGTCTTCGAAGTGCCCATGCACCGGGCAGTCCTTGACCATGACGATCTTCCCGTCCTTCTCGAGGATGGTCGCCTTGATCTCGCCAACCTTCTCGTTGAGAAGGATCGAAACGTCCTTCTTGCCGTCGAGGATGTCCTGACGTGCCTCGCGCACGCAGGTGGGGCACAGCGAATCGGTTTGGCGCGGCCAGCCCAGCGGCGGCTTGGTCTTCTGATGCGACTTGAGGAGCGGCTTGTCAGACCAGCGGGGCGTGAACGAGGGATTCTGTGCGATTCGGTTGGCGGCGGCAAAGACGTGCCAGACGCCGTTGGCCGCAATCGACATCCCTTTTTCCACGTACTTTATCGGCGCGTGCATCGAACCTCTCCTGCGTTTGTCGCCTCGGGCAACGGCCCGAGGTTCGGTTGATCCTGCCCATTTTAGGAGACTCATCCATGGAAATTGCCCGTTTTTCAGCGGATTGGCACTGTACGGGGGTGGGTGGGCGGTGCACGCGGGTGGGTGGCCTGCTACGGCCGAGCACATTCGAAAGAAGGGATTTTCCTATCCATTCCGAAATAAGATTGAATATCCAAGAACATTGTATTTCACTTATGGTTCGCGAGATCGTATAAGGGTCCCACCATGTCGAGTGGACACGATCCCGTGAACGTCTCTGGCCTTCCCTCGACGAAGGTTGCGTCGGCGCTCAGTCAGCCGGCGCCTCAAGGCCTGTACGACCCTCGCGCCGAGCACGACGCGTGCGGTGTCGGCTTCGTGGTCCACATGAAGGGCCACCGTTCCCACACGATCGTCCGCAAGGCGATGCAGGTGCTGATGAATCTCGAGCACCGGGGCGCCTGCGGATGCGAAGCCAACACGGGCGACGGCGCGGGCATTCTCGTCCAGATGCCGGACAAGCTGTTGCGCAAGGTGGTGTCGTTCGCACTGCCCGCGGCGGGTGCGTACGGTGCCGGGCTGGTGTTTCTGCCGCGCGAGCCGCGAGATCGTGATGCTGTCAGACAACTGTTCGGGCGGATTGTCGAGGAGGAAGGTCAGACGCTCCTCGGCTGGCGTGAGGTGCCGCACGACAACGGGCTGATCGGCGACAGCGCCAAAGCCACTCAACCGCTGTTCGAGCAGGTATTCATCGGCGCTGCCGCCGGGCTTCGTGGTCAGGCGTTCGAACGCAAGTTGTACGTCATTCGGAAGCGGCTCGAGCACGCCGCTGATGGCCTCGAGATCGGCGCGCTTTCCCGCCGCCTCTTCTACATCGTGAGCCTGTCGGCAAACACGCTCATCTACAAGGGAATGCTGACGGCACGCCAGCTCGAGCCGATGTTTCCGGATCTTTCGGATCCCGACCTCGAGTCGGCCCTGGCGCTCGTGCACCAGCGGTTCAGCACGAACACGTTTCCATCCTGGCCGCTCGCGCATCCATACCGCTACATAGCGCACAACGGCGAGATCAACACGCTGCGCGGCAACATCAACTGGATGCGCGCGCGCGAGGGTCTGCTGCAGAGCGACCTGTTCGGGTCGGATCTCGCGAAGCTGCTGCCGGTAATTCGCGAAGGCGGCAGCGACACGGCAACGTTCGACAACGTTCTGGAATTCCTCGTCATGAGCGGGCGGTCTCTGCCTCACGCAATTCTCATGATGATCCCGGAGCCGTGGGCCGGACACGAAGGCATGGACCGCGATCGGAAAGCCTTTTATCAGTACCACTCATCGCTGATGGAACCGTGGGACGGTCCCGCCTCGATCGCATTTACTGATGGCACCGTCGTCGGCGCGGTGCTCGACCGCAACGGTCTGCGCCCATCGCGGTACTACGTCACGAAGAACGACCTCGTGATCATGGCCTCGGAAGTCGGCGTACTGGACATTCCGCCCGATGACGTCGTCGTGAAAGAACGGCTGCATCCGGGGCGCATTTTCCTCGTGGACACTTCCAAGGGGCGCATTGTCGACGACGAGGAGATCAAGCGGGAGCTTTCCGCTCAACATCCGTACGGCGAGTGGCTGAAGGCCAATCTCATCGACATCGACGACCTGCCCCCCGCGCGTGCAGAGCAGCCGGAGCACGAATCGGTGCTGCAGCGGCAGCAGGCCTTCGGCTACACGCAGGAAGATCTCCGCATCCTGATTTCGCCGATGGCGCTGAACGGCGAGGAGCCCGTGGGCTCGATGGGCACCGACACGTCGCTGGCCGTGCTCTCACAGCGGCCGCGGCTGCTGTTCGACTACTTCAAGCAGCTCTTCGCGCAGGTGACGAACCCGCCGCTCGACGCGATTCGGGAAGAGCTCGTGACCGACATGGGATCGACGATCGGGCCGGAGCGCAACCTGCTTCGTCCGGAGCCGGAATCGTGCCGCCAGATCCAGATCCGGTACCCCATCATCCATAACGAGCACGTTGCGAAGCTGCGCCACTTGCCGCCTGACTCGCTGTTCAGGTCGACCACGTTGTCGCTGCTGTTCGATCGCGGATCGAAAGGGGAAGGGACTCGAAGATGCGATGGCGGACCTGTGCCGCCGCGCAAGCGACGCCGTGGCGGCCGGCTACGACATTCTGATTCTCTCCGACCGCGGTGTCGGTCCGCGGAAGGCGCCTATTCCGAGCTTGCTCGCTACCGCCGGCGTCCATCACCACCTGGTGCGGGAGGGAACCCGCACGCGTTGCGCCCTCGTGGTGGAGTGCGGCGACGCGAGGGAAGTTCACCACGTGTCGCTGCTGCTCGGTTATGGCGCCGGCGTGGTCAATCCGTACGTCGCGTTCGAGACCATCGACGACATGATCGTCAGGGGATGCTGACAGGCATCGACCGCGACGAAGCGATCACGCACTACATCAAGGCACTCAACAAGGGCATCCTGAAGGTGATGTCCAAGATGGGGATCTCGACGCTGCAGAGCTATTGCGGCGCACAGATCTTCGAGGCGATCGGGCTGAGTCAGGCATTCATCGACCGGTACTTCACGCACACGACGTCTCGGGTGAGCGGGGTCGGTATCGACGTCATCGCGCAGGAAGTCTGTCTGAGACACGGGCGGGCGTTCGGTTCGCATCCCGCCGGCGCGGTTGATTTGGAGCCGGGTGGCGAATACCAGTGGCGCCGTGACGGCGAGTACCATCTCTTCAATCCCGAGACGGTATTCAAGCTGCAGCACGCCACACGCAGCGGTCAGTACACGATCTTCAAGGAGTACACGCGCCTCGTCGACGAGCAGAACCAGAACCGCGCGACGTTGCGCGGACTGTTCCGATTCAAGCCCGCCGGCCCGCCGGTGCCGATCGACGAAGTGGAACCCGTCGAGACAATCGTGAAGCGCTTCGCCACCGGTGCGATGTCATACGGCTCGATCAGCCAGGAGGCTCACGAGACGCTGGCCATCGCAATGAACCGCATTGGTGGAAAGTCGAACACCGGCGAGGGCGGCGAGGACCCCGAGCGGTATGTCGCGGACGCAAATGGCGACTCGCGCCGCAGTGCGATCAAACAAGTCGCATCAGCTCGGTTCGGCGTGACCAGCGAATATCTCGTCAATGCGGACGACCTGCAGATCAAGATGGCGCAAGGCGCCAAGCCGGGTGAAGGGGGGCAGCTGCCGGGGCCCAAGGTCTACCCGTGGATTGCAAAGACGCGATACGCGACGCCCTATGTCGGACTGATTTCGCCGCCGCCGCATCACGACATCTATTCGATCGAGGATCTGGCGCAGCTCATCTACGACCTGAAGAACTCGAATCCGCTGGCGCGAATCCACGTGAAGCTCGTCGCCGAAGGCGGCGTCGGCACCGTTGCCGCCGGAGTGGCGAAGGCGCACTCGGACGTCGTGCTGATTTCGGGGCACGACGGCGGAACTGGCGCGTCGCCGTTGACGAGTCTCAAGCATGCGGGCCTTCCCTGGGAGCTGGGGCTCGCTGAAACGCAGCAGGTGCTCGTCCTCAACAAGCTCCGGGATCGCATCGTCGTCCAGGTGGACGGTCAGCTCAAGACGGGCCGCGATGTCGTCATCGGTGCGCTGCTTGGAGCCGAGGAGTACGGATTCGCGACCGCTCCGCTCGTGGTGATGGGATGCGTGATGATGCGCGTGTGTCACCTGAACACGTGCCCGGTTGGCATCGCGACGCAGGATCCCGAGCTGCGCAAGAAGTTCGCCGGCAAGCCCGAGTTCGTCGAGACGTTCTTTACGTTCATCGCACAGGAAGTTCGCGAATTGATGGCCGAACTCGGCTTCCGAACGATCGACGAGATGATCGGACGCGCCGATTGCCTCGACGTCGCCGCGGCCGTGGATCACTGGAAGGCCAATGGGCTGGATCTGGGGCCGTTGTTTCACGTGCCGGATCTCCCGGCGAGCGTGGCGCGTCGGAGGGTGTGCGAGCAGGATCATGGAATCAGCCGTGCGTTCGACAACGAGCTAATCGCGCGCTGTGGGCCGGCACTCGAGCATCAGACGCCCGTCGAATTCAGCTCGTTCATCCGCAACTCGGATCGAACCGTCGGGACGATGCTCGGCTACGAAGTCACGAAGCGATACGGCGGGGCAGGACTACCCGATGACACGATCCGTATGACGTTTTCGGGCTCGGCCGGACAGAGCTTCGGTGCGTTTCTGCCGCGCGGGATCACGATGACGCTGGTCGGCGACGCCAACGACGGATTCGGCAAGGGTCTTGTCCGGCGGCATGCTGATTGCATATCCACCGCTGCGGTCGACGTTCAAAACCGAAGAGAACATCATTCTGGGCAACGTGGCGTTTTATGGCGCCACCGGCGGTGATGCCTACATCTCCGGAGTCGCGGGCGAACGTTTCTGCGTGCGCAACAGCGGCGCTACCGTCGTCGTCGAGGGCGTCGGCGATCATGGCTGCGAATACATGACCGGTGGTCGCGCGCTGATTCTCGGCCGAACGGGGCGCAATTTCGCGGCCGGGATGAGCGGCGGCATCGCATACGTCGTCGATGGCGACGGCCAGTTCAAGCGCCGATGCAACCTCGACATGGTCGATCTCGAGGCGCTGGACGATACCGAGGACATCGGCTTCGTGCATGTAATGTTGATGAAGCACGTGACGTACACGGGCAGCAGATTTGCGGCCCGGCTGCTCGAGGACTGGCCGATGCTGCAGCGCCGCATTGTCAAGGTCATGCCGCGGGAGTACAAGCGAGCCCTCGCGGCCGAAGCCAGGCGGCGTGCAACCGCTGCCGCGACCGAAAGCGTGCCCGTCGTGGCATACGTCGCGTCCGACGCGCCGTCTGTACAGTAGTGTCCGGCTTTAGCCGGACTTCGCCGCATCACGGGTTCCATGGGCAAGGTCACCGGATTCATCGAGATCAAGCGGAAGAAGCACGCGACGCGTCCAATCGAGGAGCGTATTCGCGACTGGCGCGAGGTGTATCTGCCGTCTGCCACCGCCGACTTGCAGGCGCAGGGCGCTCGGTGCATGGATTGCGGGATCCCGTTCTGCCACCAAGGGTGTCCTCTCGGCAACCTGATTCCCGACTGGAACGATCTGGTCTACCGCGACCGGTGGCGAACGGCGATCGACCGCTTGCACGCAACGAATAACTTCCCGGAGTTCACTGGTCGCTTGTGCCCCGCGCCGTGCGAAGGCTCCTGCGTGCTTGGCATCAATGACGATGCAGTCACGATCAAGGACATCGAGGTCGCCATCATCGACCGTGCGTACGACGAAGGGTGGGTAAGACCGAATCCTCCCGAAACGCGAACGTTCAAGAAAGTTGCCGTCGTAGGGTCAGGCCCGGCGGGTCTGGCCGCTGCCGACCAGCTCAATCGCGTCGGCCACTCCGTAACCGTTTTCGAACGATCGGATCGTATCGGGGGACTGCTGCGCTACGGGATACCTGAGTTCAAGATGGAGAAGCGCGTCCTCGACCGGCGACTCGCGGTGCTGGAGGAGGAAGGCGTGATCTTCCGCGCGGGTGTGGACGTCGGTACGGATGTGCCTGTCGCACGGCTGCGATCGGACTTCGACGCCATTGTGCTCGCCGCCGGCGCAGGTCAGCCTCGCGATCTGCCGGTGCCCGGCCGTGAGTTGCGGGGCATCCACTTCGCGATGGAGTACCTGACTCTCCAGAATCGACGCTGCGAAGGCGACGTGATCCAGGACGATCAGTTCATCAGCGCCCAGGGCAGGCACGTGGTGATCATTGGCGGAGGCGACACGGGCGCTGATTGTCTTGGGACGGTACACCGCCAGGGGGCTAAATCCGTCACCCAGCTCGAGCTCCTCACTCAACCGCCCGTCGATCGGGCGCCCGACAACCCGTGGCCACAATGGCCGAACATCTTCCGCGTGTCGCCCGCCCACGAAGAGGGCGGGGAACGGTTGTACTCCGTTTCGACGCAGCGATTCGTCGGTGACGATGCTGGAAGAGTGCGGGCGTTGCAGGGGACGAAGGTCGAGATCATACGCAAGGATGGACGTGTGCATGTGCAGCCGATCACCGGCAGCGAGTTCGAGATCCAGGCCGACCTCGTGCTGCTGGCGATGGGATTTCTCGGGCCGGAGCGCGGCGCGCTCGCCAACGATCTTGGCCTCAAGATGACCGGGCGCGGCAACGTGTGGCGCGACGAGCGATGGATGACCAGCGTTCCTGGTGTATTTGCCGCGGGCGATATGCAGCGTGGACAGTCGCTCATCGTCTGGGCGATTGCTGAAGGACGTTCCGCGGCGCGCGGAGTGGATCAGTACCTGATGGGAGAGTCGACGCTCCCTGCGCCGTTGCAGTAACCCATCGTTCACACTTCTCCGTTCTCACTTCTCTGTTCGTGTTCAGGTTCATGCTACGTTCTAATGTCCACGAACACGAACCCCATGTCCATTCCTGACGTTCTGGTCGTGGGCGCCGGCCCATCGGGCCTCGCCACCGCGATCGCCGCCAAGCAGCATGGTCTCGAATACGTCGTTATCGAGAAGGGCGTGCTGGTCAACTCGATATTCAACTTTCCGACGCACATGGTGTACTTCACCACGCCGGAGTTGCTCGAGATCGGCGGTCTGCCTCTGGTGACGCCGTTCGAGAAGCCCACACGCCTCGAGTCGCTGCGCTACTACCGCCGCGTCGTCGACACTCATGGCATTCAGGCGTCGTTCCACCGAGAGGTAACCGATATTGCCCGGCAGGGCGACGTATTTGTCGTCACGACCGCGAGCGTCCCGCCCGGATCGCGGCGCGCCAACGGGTCGACGGATCGTGCCTCCTGGCGCGCACGCGCTGTCGTGCTCGCGATCGGGTATTACGACATCCCGAATTCCCTTGGCGTGCCGGGCGAACGGCTGCCGCATGTGTCGCATTACTTCAAGGAGCCCCATCCGTACTACCGCCAGCGCGTCGTAGTGGTGGGCGGCAAGAATTCAGCGGCCGAAGCGGCGCTCGAGCTCTTTCGCGCGGGTGCCCACGTCACGCTCGTGCACCGGAGGGCCACGCTTGGAGACTCGATCAAGTACTGGGTGCGCCCGGATATCGAAAACCGGATCAAGGAAGGATCAATCGCGGCGCGTTTCGAAACACATGTCGTCGAAATTCGTCCTGATGTGGTCGTCGTCGATCGCGACGGCGTGCGGGACGAGATTCCTGCGGACGGAGTGCTGTTGTTGACCGGTTACAGACCGGACGTCGACCTGATGCGGCGTGCAGGCATCCAATGTGACGAGGAGACGCTCGCCCCCGAGCTCAATCCCGAGACGTTCGAAACGAATGTGCCGAATCTGTTCATTGCAGGCGGGGCAGTAGCCGGGCGCAACACAGGATCCATCTTCATCGAGAACGGCCGCTTTCACGGCGAGCGGATCATCAAGGTGCTCGCCGAGCGGTTCAGCCACTAACCACCCAGAATTCTTCGTGCGACCTTCGCGCAGACAAGACGATTGCCACAAAGGACACCACTCTTTGTGATCTTTGTGGCTACGACGTCTTTGTGGCCGTAGTGGCGGGATTTAGTGCACGACTTTGCCCCACGCCGAACGGGGGCTGATCGTTCTCATTTCCAGCAGCTCAATCAATGCGCAGCAGCGGGCCAGTACGCCCTCGCGCTCGAGGAGTGCCTGCCGTTCAAGCGGTTCGAGCTCGATATATTGCGCGAGCGCGTTGACGAGATCTTCATCGGGAACCGCGGGCGGAAACCTGGGCTCGGCGCCGGCACGCTCGATGGCGACCGCGAGCAGCGCCTCGAGGCGATGCCGGTGCCGCCGGAGCTCGCCTCGGTGATCCTCGGAGATCATTTCGGGGAGAGCGTCTATCTGCGCCATCCGATACGTCCTGCCGCTGTCCTCGCCCGTGATGCGGAACCGTTCGAGCCCGCGCAGCACGATGTTGAACCGGCCGTCGTTGAGCGGCTCCGCGTGCGTGATGACTCCGGCGCATCCGATGGGAAACACTCGAGGCCGCCCTTCGTCGCTCGCGTCGCATCCCGGCTGAAGCAGCACCATCCCGATGATGCGGTCGCCGTGAAGCGCATCGCCCACCATGGCGCGGTACCGCGGCTCGAAAATGTGCAGCGGCAGGAAGACGTTCGGAAAGAGAACGACGTTAGGGAGCGGGAAGATTGGGATGGTGGAAGGAAGCACTTTACGCTTTCAACTCAGTGAATGGTCTTGGTCTTCCGGTTCATGTAGTCCATCAGGACGTACTGGCCGAGGGTGTACGGGGTGGTGAAGTACGCCTTGCCCCGGCATATCGCCGCCACACGCCGTACGAACGCCACCAGGTCGGGATCCCGCGCCAGCATGAACGTGTTGATCATGATGCCGGCTTTCTGGCAGGCATTCACCTCGGCGAATGTTTCGGCCACGATGTACGGGTCGAGGCCGAAGGCATTCTTGTAGATCTGCCCGTCCGGGCGGGTGAGCGCGGATGGTTTGCCGTCGGTGACCATGACGATCTGGCGCATGTCTTTCCTCTGCCGTTCCAGAATGCGCCGCGCAAGCCGCAGTCCTTCCCGTGTATTCGTGTAGTAGGGTCCGACGCGCACACGCCCCAACTGCTTCAGCGGGATCTCCTCGGCGGAATCGTGAAACAGGACGGCGTGCAGCGAATCGCCTGGGTACTGCGTGCGAATCAAATGTGAGAGTGCGAGCGCGACCCGCTTGGCGGGTGTGAAGCGGTCCTCACCGTACAGAATCATGCTGTGGCTGCAGTCGAGCATGATGACCGTTGCACAGGAACTCTGGTACTCGCTCTGCGCCACCATCAGATCCTCGTACTCGACGTCAATCGCGGTAACGGGGTCGCCTCCGGACTTCACTTGCTCGGAGTAGCGCCGGTGGACGGCGTTGAGAATCGTGCTGCTGGGATCGAGGTTGAGCGTGTCGCCGAACTCATATGGTTTCGGTGCGGCAGTGGCTTCGACGCCGGTGGCGAGATGGCGCGTGTCGTGGCGACCAGCGCTGCTGCGGCCGACGGACCCGAGCAGATCGCGCAGCGCGCGATACCCGAGGAAGTCGAGCGCTTTATCAGTGACTTCGAATGTGACCGGCCCTGCGTCCTCGCCCGATCCGCCGCCCCTGCCTTCGCGCCATTCGCGCTCGCGGTCGAGATCGGGAGCCGACGTGATGAAGCCGCGCTCCATCATGCGCTCGATGATCTGCTGAATCAGATCCTCGAGCTGCTGGCGGGCCCTCTCCTGATCGCCGTCGGCGGGTTCGCCGAGCAGCCGCGCGAGCGCCTCCTCGGACAGCACGCCGCCGCTGAAGAGCGCTTCGAGGATGGCGTCGTGCAGCGCCTGCATCGACCGATCTTCGTCACCGTCGGAAGGATCGCCCCACGGGTTGCTGAACCCGCTCGAGAGCAGCAGGTCGGAGAGCTTCGACACGAGATCTTCGAGGTCGATCTCGTCGAGAAGGTCGCCAGTGTATTTCGTGTACCGGTATTTCACAGTTCGTAGTTGGTAGCTGGTAGTTGGTAGCCGTCGGTAGTGAGGAGTCAGTTGTAATACTTCTTCTTTCCTCCCGCGGGCAGCGGCGTCTCGGCCGTGAAGGCGGCCTCACGCGGAGCAGGACGCCGCACGGGTGTTTCTGCTGCGTGGTATCCACGCTCGTCGCTGCGACCGATCTTCTTCAGCGCGTACAGCCCCTCGAGCACGAAATCAACGCCGGCCGCCAGAAGCGGTGCTGTGGCGTTGGCGGGGACGCCGGCCGCTTGCGCCAGTTCCAGCAGCCCCTGTACCTCACGCGCGCGCGCGAGCAGCTCCTGCGCGCTCGTCGCGTCCGACAGCTGCAGGCTGCCGCCCAGGTCGAACCACTCGATGACCTGGCGCGTCTCGAGATGCGACAGATATCCGTCGGCGATCGTGCCGACGGCTGCGCGTACCAGCTCGCGCGCCACGCTCTCGGCGCCTTTGAGCTCCCCCTCGTATTCGAGCTCGAACTTGCCGGTCATCGACGGCAGCGCGGCGTAAATGTCGGTGACGCGTGCGGTCGCGGTTTCTTCAGCGTTTACCAGCGCCCGGCGCTCCGCGTTCGATGCGACATTCTCGATCACCGAAATCGGCAGGCGCTGGCTCACGCCTGATCGCTTGTCGACCCGGCGGTCCTGCCGCGCCTGGAACGCAATTTCTTCAACGACCTCGGCGACGAATCCGGGCACCTCGGTTCTGACTTCGGCGCCGTCGCGGTGGAGCCACGCCTCCTGGGCGGTGATTTTCATCCCTTCTGTGCGTCCGGCCGGATAGTGGGTGCGGATTTCCGAACCGATGCGATCTTTCAGCGGAGTAATGATCTTGCCGCGCGCGGTGTAATCCTCGGGGTTCGCCGTAAACGCCATCAGCACGTCGAGCGCCAGTCGCACCGGGTAACCCTTAATCTGGACGTCACCCTCCTGCAGGATGTTGAACAAGCCGACCTGAATCTTGCCGGCCAGATCCGGCAGCTCGTTGATGGCGAAAATCCCCCGGTTGGCCCGCGGCAGCAACCCGTAATGCATCGTCAACTCGCTGGAGAGCTGAAGACCGGACTTCGCAGCCTTGATCGGGTCGATGTCGCCGACCATGTCGGCAATGGTCACGTCGGGTGTGGCAAGCTTCTCGACGTACCGAGCGTCTCGCGGCAGCCATGCGATGGGTGTGCGGTCGCCCTCGGCAGCAATGCGGGTACGGCAGGCCGCACAGATTGGGGCAAGCGGGTCGTCATTAACCTCGCACCCGGGCATGACGGGGATCACGTCATCCAATAACGTGACGAGCGCACGCATCAGGCGCGTCTTTGCCTGACCACGCAGACCGAGCAGGATGAAGTTGTGGCGAGATAACAGCGCGTTTACGAGCTGAGGCACCACCGTCTCGTCGTAACCGACAATGCCGGGGAAAAGGGCTTCGCCGGCACGCAGCTTCGCGATCAGATTCTGCCGCACCTCCTCGTGCACGCTGCGGCGCCTGACCTTGCCGCTTTCGACGGCGCGCCGCAATTCACCGAGTGTCGCCGCCTTGGGATTGGACATAATCGGATTCTATCAAGTCGGAAGTCACAAGGTTCAAGGGTACGTGACGGCGAACTACACTTTGGCTGGTGACTTTCTTCGGATACTCGAGGCCACTGGTCTTCGCGCATCGCGGCGGCTGCGCGCTGGGACCTGAGAACACGCTGGCTGCATTCGATCTTGGCATAGCGGCAGGCGCCGACGGCCTCGAGCTCGACGTGCACCTGGCTGCCGATGGGGTGCCGGTCGTGCATCACGACGCGACACTCGATCGGACGACCTCGGCGTCCGGGCGAGTCGCAGCGTACATGGCGGCGGACCTTGGTCGGGTCGACGCGGGCTGCCGGTTCCGCACCGGTGGCGCGTTCCCCTTTCGAAACCAGGGTATCGGCGTGCCGACTCTTGCCGAAGTGCTTCGCCGCTATCCGGATGTGCCGGTGATTGTCGAGATGAAGGTCAACACGGCCGAAATGGGTGAAGCTGTGGCGCGCGAAGTCCGCCGTGCGGCCGCCGCCGAGCGCGTCTGTGCCGCCGGCTACGGTGCACGCAGCATCGCGGCGGCACGCGCCGTGCTGCCTGAGATGGCGTCGAGCGCATGCCACCCTGAAGTGCGGCTCGCCGTATATCGCACGTGGGCGCGGTGGCCCGTGCGGCGAGCCGCCTACGGCGGATACCAGGTGCCAGAGTCGAACGGGGTCACGCGGATCGTGTCACCGCGATTTGTTCGCTATGCGCACGAAGGCGGTTTCAAAGTGCAGGTGTGGACCGTCGACGAAGAGCCTGACATGCGCCGGCTGCTCGGATGGAGCGTCGATGGGTTGATCAGCAACAGACCCGACGTTGCGGCTCGTGTTCGGGATTCGTTTTTACGCCCATGAACGCGCCGTCGCTCGAAGACGTCGAAGCCGCCCGTCCGCGGGTGTACGCACACATGCAGCCTACGCCGCTGCTGCGCCATCCTCTTCTCGACGAGTGGATTGGGTGTGAAACCTGGGTGAAGCACGAAAATCACAATCCGACGGGTGCATTCAAGATCCGAGGCGGGTTGAATCTCGTCGCCCAACTCAGTCCCGACGAACGACGCCGCGGCGTTGTCAGCGCCAGCACGGGGAATCACGGGCAGTCGATCGCCTTTGCCTGCCGCGTTCACGATGTGCCGTGTCACATCTTCGTGCCCGTCGGAAGCAATCCCGACAAGATGGCGGCAATGCGCGCGCTTGGGGCCGACGTGGTGGAGTACGGCCGTGATTTCGACGAGGCCCGTGAACATGTCGAGGTCCTCGCGCCGCGACAAGGGTGGCGCTACGTGCACTCGGCGAACGAGCCCTGGTTGATCGCGGGCGTTGGCACACTGGCAGCCGAGGTCTTCGACGACCTGCCCGACGTCGATTGGATTTTCACGCCCGTCGGCGGAGGAAGCGGTGCGTCGGGCTGTTGCATCGTTCGCACCGGACGAGGCTTGCGGGCGCGGGTGGTCGGCGTGCAGGCGTGCGGTGCCGATGCGTTCGCGCGTTCCTGGCGCGGCCCGGCGCGCGTTACCACTGACCGCGTCGCGACATGCGCTGACGGCGTGGCGACGAGAACGACGTACGACCTGACGTTTTCGATTCTGAAGAAGGAATTGGATGAGGTTGTGACCTTGGAAGAAGAAGAGTTCGGGGACGCCGTCCGCGCGACGCTGCGCCTGACGCACAACCTTGCCGAGCCCGCGGGGGCCGCGCCCCTTGCGGCTGCCCGAAAAATGGCGCCGCAGCTCGCCGGCAGCCGGATCGTCTGCGTCATGAGCGGCGGCAACATCGACGGCGCTACGCTTGCCCGCGTTCTCTCGCGTTGAAGCGGCACGCCTGTTCGGATAGCATCCGCTCGCAGTAGGGCACAGTGCGGCATAGCCGCAACAAGGAGGGCATATGCGACGTTTCATCGTGTGCGCAGGTGTCATGGTCGTCACTCTCGTCGCCGGGGCGATGGCGCAGGGCAAGATCGCCACCATGGAGGAGCACGTGAAGCTCATGAAGTCGAACGCGCAGGCCAACGGTGCGCTGAACAAGGCGGTCGGTTCCGGCAGCTTTGCCGATGCGCGGATGCAGGTCACCACGCTCCGTCAGAATCTGATGACGCTCCAGACGTTCTGGATGGAGAAGAAGAATGCCGAAGCGGTCAAGATCGTGAAGGAGGGCCTGGGCAGGCTGGACGCACTCGACAAGATCCTTGCGGCGCCGGCACCCGACCAGGTGGCCGCGCAGGCGGCGGCCAAAGAATTCGGGGGAAACACGTGCGGCGCATGCCACAAGATGTTGCGAGAGGGCGACGCCCAGACCGGATTCCGGTTCCAGGCCGGCAAGAGTCCGTTCTAGACATGGCGGATCTCAGATCCGCTCTGCGAGAAGCTGTCTCGCCTTCCTGAAAATGCTCCCCATCATTCGGGCCGTCAGCTTGCCCGTGTTGGTGTTCTGACGGCTCGGGTGATAGCAGCCGATGATGATCGGCATGCCATCACCCGGCTGTACGCACACGCCGTGGCCGAACTGCGGTCTCGGGGACATCACCACGCCCCGCCGCTGGCGCAGTAGCTGCACCCACGCATCGAATCCAATCTTGCCGAGTGCAACGACGACGCGGACCCGCCGAAGTTGCGTCATCTCGGCATCCAGGTGATCCAGGCAGCGCGCGATTTCTTCCGGCAGTGGCTTGTTCTCCGGCGGTGCACAGCGTACGGCGGACAGAATGTACGCATCCTGCAGCCGTAGCCCGTCGTCCACACGCTGCGATGTCGCGATATTCGCGAACCCCGTACGGTGAAGTGCCGACATCAGAAAATCACCGGAGCCGTCGCCGGTGAAGGGACGGCCGGTGCGATTCGCGCCGTGCGCGGCAGGAGCGAGTCCCACGAGCAGCAGACGTGCATCAGGATCGCCGAACCCGGGCACGGGCCGACCCCAGTACGTGTCGGCGCGATGCGCACGCTTCTTCTCGCGCGCCACTCGCTCGCAATACCCGCGCAGGCGAGGGCACCGTTCGCACGACACAATGGCAGAGTGCACTCGAGCCAGCTGCGGCGGAGCTTCGCTATTACTCTGCGTTACATACAGGAAAGGAGCGACGGACTTCATCGGGGTGATCAACGAATAGTAAAATATTTAGTTGGTCCGTGATGATCACGAGGGTACATGCGTAATACGGCGCCGAAGAATGCGGCAGAGCTCGAAGCGCACGAAACGCGCGAATGGCTGGAGTCGCTCGACTATGTGTTGCAGTCGGGAGGGCCGGCCCGGGTTGGGCGTCTCCTGAAGGAGTTGAGCGACCACGCGCGGCGTCGCGGCGTCAAGCTTCCCTTCACTGCCAATACTCCTTACATCAACACCATTCCCGCGTCGGAACAGCCGCCGTTCCCAGGAAGCCGCGAGATAGAACGTCGTATCAAGTCTCTCGTGCGCTGGAACGCGCTCGCGATGGTCGTGAAGGCGAACAAACAGGAAGAAGGGATCGGCGGACACATCTCGACCTACGCATCGGCTGCAACCTTGTATGAAGTGGGCTTCAATCATTTTTTCAAGGGTAAGGGTCAGGACCACGACGGCGACATCATCTACTTCCAGGGGCACGCTGCTCCCGGTATCTATGCACGCGCGTTCCTCGAAGGGCGGATGGACGCGGCGCAGCTCGAAAACTTCCGGCGCGAGCTGAAGCCGGGCGGCGGACTTTCGTCGTATCCGCACCCATGGCTGATGCCGGACTTCTGGGAATACCCCACCGTGTCGATGGGGCTTGGGCCGATCTCGGCGATCTATCAGGCCCGTTTCATGCGCTACCTGGAAGATCGCGGACTCAAGAAGCGGTCGAACTCGAAAGTCTGGGCGTTTGTCGGCGACGGTGAGACCGACGAGCCCGAAACACTCGGGGCCATTACGCTCGCCTCCCGCGAAAAACTCGACAACCTGATCTTCGTCGTCAATTGCAATCTCCAGCGCCTCGACGGACCCGTGCGCGGCAACGGTCAGATCATCCAGGAGCTCGAAGCCGTCTTCCGCGGCGCGGGGTGGAACGTTCTGAAAGTGATCTGGGGCAGCGAATGGGATGTGCTGCTCGAAAAGGACACTGAGGGGCTGCTGGTCAAGCGCATGGGCGACGTCGTCGACGGTGAGTATCAGAAATACGCCGTCGAGTCTGGCGCCTACGTACGCCAGCACTTCTGGGGTGTCGATCCGCGTCTGCTGGACATGGTCAAGCACCTGTCAGACGAGCAGCTGAAGAAACTGACGCTGGGTGGTCACGATCCCATCAAGGTGTACACGGCATACAAAGCCGCGGTCGAGCACCAGGGTCAGCCGACGGTCATCCTGGCCCGCACAATCAAGGGGTACGGTATCGGCGAGGCTGGTGAGGGGAAGAACATCACTCACCAGCAGAAGAAGCTCAACGAGGACGAGCTACGTGCGTTTCGCACCCGGTTCGGCGTGCCGATTGGCGACGAGGAAGTGGCGAAAGCGCCGTTCTATCGGCCGTCCGACAACAGCCCGGAAATCACGTATCTGACTGAACGGCGAAAGCAGCTGGGTGGCTTCGTGCCGCGCCGGATCGTTCAGGTCGAGCCTCTCAAGACAGACACCTTGCCGGAGCTCTTCGCGGAATTCCACAAGGGCAGCGACGGGCGGAAGGCATCGACCACGATGGCCTTCGTTCGAATGCTGGCCAAGATGCTTCGCGACAAGGAGATTGGCGACCTCGTGGTCCCGATCGTGCCGGATGAGGCCCGCACCTTCGGCATGGAAGCGCTGTTTCGCCAGGTGGGTATCTACTCCCACGTCGGTCAGCTCTACGATCCGGTCGACATAGACACGCTGCTGTACTACAAGGAAGCGCGAGAAGGCCAAATACTCGAGGAGGGCATTACCGAAGCGGGCTCCATTTCGTCCTTCATCGCCGCCGGCACCGCGTACGCCACTCACGGTATCAATACGATTCCGTTCTTCATCTACTACTCGATGTTCGGCATGCAGCGCGTGGGGGATCTCGTGTGGGCTGCCGCCGATTCGCGCACCCGCGGGTTTCTCTGCGGAGGGACCGCCGGCCGGACGACGCTGGCCGGTGAAGGGTTGCAGCACCAGGACGGACACAGCCATCTGCTCGCCCTGGCGGTGCCGAATCTCATTTCGTACGATCCCGCGTTTGCCTACGAGATCGCCGTCATCATCGAGGACGGTATCAGGCGCATGTATCGGGAAGGCGAGAGCATCTTCTACTACATCACCTTGATGAACGAGCAGTACGAGATGCCGCCCATGCCCGAGGGATCGCGCGAGGGCATCCTCAAAGGGATGTACCGATTGCGCGCCGCCGAATCGACCCAGGACCAGCCACGCGCACATCTGCTGGGTGGCGGGGCAATCCTGAACGAGGCGCTCAAGGCCCAGCAGATACTCGCCGGCTACAACGTGGCTGCGGATGTCTGGAGCGTCACCAGTTACCAGGAGCTGTACCGTGACGGCCATGCGGTCGAACGCTGGAACCGCTTGCACCCGGGCGAGAAACCGCGGGTGCCGTACGTTGCTCAATGCCTTGGCGATGCCACAGGTGCAATCGTCGCGGCGTCGGACTACGTCAAGGTGCTCTTCGATGGCATCGATCAATGGCTGCCGCGTCGATTGGTCGCGCTTGGTACCGATGGCTTCGGACGCAGCGACTCTCGAGCGGCGCTACGCGACTTCTTCGAGGTGGACGCGAGATTCATCACCGTGGCGGCGCTGAGCGAGCTCGCATCGGATGGTGCAGTTCCCGCGAACCTGGTTCAAAAGGCGATCAAGGATCTCGGAATCAACCCAGAAAAGCCGAATCCGGCAACGTCTTAGGGTCGGTTTGGTCTTTTCGTCATTAGTCTCTAGTCTTTAGTTTTCGGTGGTGTGCAACCAAAGACCAAAGACTAAAGACTAAAGACCAAACACAGCGCCAGACAGGATCTCCTTGTGACTGAGTTCAAAGTTCCCGAACTGGGTGAGAACGTCACAACCGGCGATGTCCTTCGCGTGCTCGTGAACGTCGGCGACACGATCGAGAAGGACCAGCCCGTGGTGGAGTTGGAGACGGACAAGGCGACCGTCGAAGTGCCGTCGTCGGTGGCGGGGGTCGTCAAAGACATCCAGGTAAAGCAAGGCGACAAGGTAAAAGTCGGCGACACGATCCTGTCGGTCGAGGAGAGTGGTGCCGGTGCCGGGAAGCCTGCAGCAAGTGAGGCGCGGAGCTCTGAAGCTCCACCATCCGCGGCGAAAGCGCCCGCCGTTGCCGAACGTGGAAGCAAACAGCCGGACGAGGAGCCGGCGGTCGCACGGCCGGAACGGCCCGCCGCACCAAAGCCCGATCAGAAAGTGGTTTCGATGCCGAGGCCCGGGCGTCCGGAGCCTGTGGCCGCGCGGGCGGCCGACACCTCAAAGCCGGGTCCAGCGGCTTCCCGTCCCGAGCGGGGACCGGCCGCGCCGGCCGCGCCGGGCGTGCGGCGTCTTGCGCGTGAGATCGGCGTCGACGTCAACGAAGTACAGGGCACGGGTCTTGGCGGCCGCATCACCGAGGAAGACGTGAAAGAACACGCGCGCCGCATCGTCGCAGGCGCCGGGACGACCCGCGGTGCGGTGGAACGGCGTGGCGCTTCGCTGCCGGACTTCGAGAAATGGGGCGCAGTCGAACGGCAGCCGATGAGCAATGTCCGTCGGACGACCGCCCAGCGTCTGAGCCACGCATGGAGCACGATTCCGCACGTCACGCAGTTCGACAAAGCTGACATCACGGAGATGGAGGAGCTGCGGCGGAAATACCGCGAGCAGGTGCGTCAGGCGGGCGGCGATCTCACCGTGACAGCCATGCTGGTCAAGGTGCTTGCGGTGGCGGTCAAGCGGTTCCCGCAGTTCAACGCATCGATCGACGCCGAGGCGGACGAGATCGTCTACAAGAAATATGTAAATCTCGGCGTCGCCGTGGACACCGATCGCGGGCTGCTGGTGCCGGTGATTCGAAATGCAGACCAGAAGAATCTCACCCAGATAGCCATCGAGTTGCACCAGATTGCGCAGAAGGCCCGCGATCGCAAGCTCACGCTCGAAGAGATGTCAGGTGGCGGGATTACAATTTCCAATCTGGGCGGGATCGGCGGCACGTACTTCACGCCGATCATCAACTGGCCTGAGGTTGCGATCTTGGGTGTCTCACGAGGCATCGTCGAGCCCGTATGGCGCGGTGCAGCGACGCCAGCGGCACAGAGCGGTTCGAACCGCATCGAGGCGTCGAACGGCACGTTCGAGCCGCGGCAGCTTCTGCCGCTGTCGCTCTGGTACGACCATCGTGTCATCGACGGGGCGGACGCGATGCGTTTCCTTCGCTGGGTTGCGGAAGCCGTCGAGCAGCCGTTCCTGCTGTCGCTCCTGGGTTGACAGTGCCGTTGTCGCAGATTCTTCAGACAGGATCCTGATGGCGACCGAATCCGTACAGGTTGCCGTGCTCGGCGCCGGCCCCGGTGGATACGCCGCGGCGTACTACGCGGCGGATCTCGGGATGAAGGTGGCGCTAGTAGACGAGGAAAAGAATCCCGGCGGCGTCTGCCTTTATCGCGGGTGCATTCCTTCGAAGGCTCTTCTTCATGTAGCCCAGGTCATCGATGAGGCGCGTCATGCACGCGCCTGGGGCGTTACGTTTTCCGAGCCGAACGTCGATGTGGACCGGTTGCGGGCCTTCAAGCAGGGGGTCGTGGACAAGCTGACCAGCGGAGTTGGGCAGATCGGCCGCCTGCGAAAGGTGAAGTACCTGCAGGGGCGTGGGACGCTCACGGGTCCGCGATCGATGACGATTACAGACGCCGGCACGGAGACAGAACTGCAGTTCGAGCACTGCGTCCTCGCCACAGGGTCGTATCCGGCACGCGTTCCATCGTTATCGATCGACAGCGCGCGGGTGCTCGACTCGACATCTGCCCTGGACCTGCCGGACATCCCCGGCTCGCTGCTCGTTGTCGGTGGCGGCTACATCGGATTGGAGCTGGGCACGGTCTACGCCGCGCTCGGAAGCAAAGTGTCCGTAGTCGAAATGACCGCGGGACTGCTGCCGGGCGCCGATCGCGACCTCGTCAACGTCCTGCACAAGCGGCTCGAAAAGCTGTTTGCCGCCATCATGCTGAATACGAAGGTGCTGAACGTCGCGGAGGCGGCGGAGGGGATCCGGGTTGTGTTTGAAGGCGACGTGACGCCGAAGGAACAAACGTTCGACCGTGTGCTGGTCGCGGTCGGACGGCGACCGAACTCGAAGATTCCAGGGCTCGATTCCACGCGTGTCAGAGTTGATCAGAAAGGGTTCATCGAAGTGGACGGCCAGCGGAGGACTGCAGAGCCGTCTATCTTTGCGATTGGCGACGTGGTGGGCGAGCCGATGCTCGCGCACAAGGCGTCACACGAGGCTCGTGTGGCAATCGATGCCATTGCCGGCAGCAAGGCGGTGTTCGAGCCGCTTGCTGTTCCAGCCGTCGTATTCACGGACCCCGAAATTGCATGGTGCGGGCTGACCGAAGCCGGGGCCAACGCCAGCGGGATTGCCGTTGACGTCGCGAAGTTTCCCTGGGGCGCGCTGAGCCGCGCGATCACGATCGACCGGCCCGATGGGCTCACGAAACTGATACTCGAACCAACGAGTGGCCGTGTGCTCGGCGTCGGGATTGCCGGCAGCGGCGCTGGGGAGCTCATTGCCGAAGGCGTCCTGGCGGTCGAAATGGGGGCGACAGCCGAAGACCTCAAGCTGACCATCCATCCGCATCCGACGCTCTCGGAATCGCTGATGGAGAGCGCCGAGGTCTTCTTCGGCCAAAGCACCCACGTCTACAAACCAGCCAAGGGGCGACGCCCCTTGATATCCCCGTAGCGCCCCTCGGCTGGTTGCCAGTATCTTTTGGCGCGCTTCGCGCGCCTAGGACCGCTATGCGGGTCAGAACGGGAACAAACTCATGAAACGAGCCGCATGGCGGTCCACAGCGTAAATAAGGATAAACTTGGGAATCGAGGACACATGGACAGGAAAACGATTCTGATTGCGACGTGTGCCGTACTGACGGCGATTTGGGGGCTGCAGATCGCGCGCGCGCAGGGGGCATCGCTGGCCGCCGGCGCGTACACCGAAGAACAATCGAAGCGCGGCATGGAACTGTACAAGGCACAGTGCGCCTCGTGCCACGGCGACGACCTGAAGGGAAACGAGATCATTCCGGGCCTGACAGGCGACACGTTCACGGGAAACTGGAAGGGAAAAACGGTCGGCGACCTGTTCGAGAAGATCAATATGACGATGCCGGCGCTCGATCCCGGGTCGTTGACCCCGGAGCAGACCTCCGATCTCATCGCGCACATCCTGAGCGTTGCGAAGTATCCGGCAGGGAAGACCGCGTTGGCTACGACCATGGATGCGCTCCAGCAGATCAAGATTGACGCGCCCAAATAGTAGGCAGTAGGCAGTAGGCAGGGGGCGGCAGGACACGAAGCCTGACGCCCGCCGGACGCGAGCCAGATCGACTGGCAACCGCTACCGGCTACCGCCTACCAGCTACCATCTGGGAACGGAGAGGTGTGGATGGAAGTCGTACCGGTGCGGATCGCGCCGCGCGGTTTTGGGTCGACGGCACGGCGCGACGCTTGGTGGGTGGCCCCGCTGGCGGTGTTCATCGGCTTGTCGCTGTTCATCGGGTATGCGACATGGGCCGCCTTCCAGGACGCGCATTACACCTACGGTCCCTACCTCTCTCCCTTTTACTCGCCCGAGCTGTTCGGTAATTCGCCGCATGCCTTGTTCGGTCCCAAGCCAGCATGGATTCCTGCGTGGGTGCCCTTTTCGCCGGCGCTGCTCATCCTGCCGTTCCCGGGTCTGTTCCGCGTCACCTGCTATTACTACCGTGGTGCCTATTACAAGGCGTTCTGGGCCGACCCACCCGCGTGTGCCGTCGGCGAGCCGCGAAAGAGTTACTGGGGGGAGCGTTCCTTTCCGCTGGTGCTGCAGAACGTCCACCGGTACTTCATGTGGATCGCCGTGATCTTCCTGTTCATCCTTTCGTATGACGTCTGGCTCGCTCTGTGGTTCGCGAATCCGACGACGGGCGCCAGGTCCTTCGGTATCGGTCTCGGCACGCTCCTGCTTCTCGTCAACGTCATCCTCCTGAGCTGCTACACGCTTGGCTGCCACGTCATGCGGCATGTGGCGGGCGGCTCGCACGACGAAGTCTCGAAGCATCCGTTCTGCGATCGCGCCTACGAATGTTCGACCGCCCTGAATGTGCGCCACCAGCTTTTTGCCTGGTGCAGCCTCTTTTCGGTGGCGTTTGCCGATCTCTATATCCGCCTGTGCTCGATGGGCATCTGGACGGATCCGAGAATCCTGTGAATTACGAATTGACGAATTTACGCATTTACGAATTGAGTGGGTTTCTTGAAATCCGTCAATCGAATGGGTGCGTCTTGAAATCCGTCAATCCGTAAATTCGTCGATTCGTCAATGCACATGTCTACGTTTTCCTACGATGTTCTTATCGTCGGGGCGGGTGGCGCGGGTCTGCGCGCTGCCATCGAGGCGGCAAACAGCGGTGTCTCGGTTGGTCTCATCTGCAAGTCGCTCCTGGGCAAGGCGCACACCGTGATGGCCGAAGGCGGCATGGCAGCGGCGCTCGCCAACAATGACGATCGCGACAGCTGGAAGGTGCACTTTGCCGACACCATGCGCGGCGGCCAGTACGTGAACAACTGGCGTATGGCGGAGATCCACGCCAAGGAAGCGCCCGAGCGAGTGCGCGAGCTCGAGGCATGGGGCGCCGTGTTCGACCGCACCCCCGACGGGCGGATCAACCAGCGCAACTTCGGCGGTCACCGCTATCCGCGGCTGGCGCACGTCGGCGACCGAACGGGTCTCGAGCTCATTCGAACGCTCCAGGACCACACGACGTACCTCGGTGTCACCGTCCATATGGAGCACACGATCGTCGATCTGATCCTCGACGACGGCCGCGTTGCCGGGGCTCTGGGGTACGAGCGGAAGAGCGGTAATTTCCACGTCTTTGCAGCCAAGACGGTGATCCTGGCGACCGGCGGCATCGGACGCGCGTATCAGGTGACGAGCAACAGCTGGGAAGGGACTGGCGACGGCCATGCGCTCGCGTATCGCGCGGGGGCCGAGCTCATCGACATGGAGTTCGTCCAGTTTCACCCGACTGGCATGGTATGGCCGCTGAGCGTGAAGGGGATTCTCGTCACCGAAGGTGTGCGGGGTGAAGGGGGCGTCCTCAAGAACAGCGAAGGACGCCGCTTCATGTTCGATGACATCCCCGACAATTACAAGCCGCAGACCGCCGCGGACGCGGAGGAAGGATGGCGTTACACCCAGGGCGACAAGTCGGCGCGGCGTCCGCCGGAGCTGCTGACCCGCGACCATGTCGCGCGCTGCATCGTGCGGGAGGTCAAGGAAGGGCGAGGTTCCCCGCATGGCGGGGTCTATCTCGACATTGCGTGGATCAAGGAAAAGCTCTCCAACGCCGAAGAGCACATCAAGCGCAAGCTGCCCAGCATGTACCACCAGTTCAAGCAGCTTGCCGATCTCGACATCACGAAAGAGCCGATGGAAGTGGGCCCCACGACGCATTACGTGATGGGCGGCGTGCGCGTCGATGCGGATTCACAGATGTCGACCATTCCGGGCCTGTTCGCGGCAGGCGAATGCGCCTCGGGCATCAATGGCGCGAATCGTCTGGGTGGCAACTCTCTGTCGGATCTCATCGTGTTCGGCAAGCGGGCGGGCGAGTACGCTGCCGTGTGGGCGCGCGAGCACCCGCAGCCCAGGCTTGATGACGGAGCCGTGGCCCGCGCCCAGAAAGTGGCGCTCGACCCGTTCGAGCGTGGCGCTGGCGGCGAGAACCCGTACCTGGTCCAGCAGGATTTGCAAGTCACCATGCAGAATCTCGTCGGCATCGTCCGCATCGAGCGGGAGATGCGGCAGGCGCTCGAGAAGATCGCCGAGCTCAGCGCGCGCGCAGCGCGCGTGGGTGTGTGTGGCCGCCGTGATTACCATTCCGGGTGGCATACGGCGCTGGATCTGCGAAACCTGCTGGCGGTGTCGGAGGCCGTTGCATTGTCGGCATTGGAGCGTCGGGAAAGCCGTGGAGGTCACTTCCGCGACGACTATCCGGACAAACACGAGGAGTTCTCCAAAATCAACATCATGGTGAAGCAGCTCAGCGGGGCCATGAAGGTGTCGCGCGTCCCGCTTCCGCCCATTCCCCCGGAACTGCAGCAGGTGATCGAGGAGCAGAAGGCGTGATCAGCGAGGCGACGTTCAGGATCTGGCGCACTCATGAGAACGGCGACGGGACGTTCCAGTCCTTCCGCACGGGCGTATCTGAAGGGATGGTGGTGCTCGACGTCGTGCATCGCATCCAGGCCGAGCAGGCGCCGGATCTGGCCGTTCGCTGGAACTGCAAGGCCGGCAAGTGCGGTTCCTGTTCGGCAGAAATCAATGGCACACCTCGGCTCATGTGCATGACGCGATTGACGGAACTCAATTTGTGGGAGCCCGTCACGGTGGAGCCGATGCGGACGTTCCCGCCGATCAAGGACCTGGTCACAGACGTTTCCTGGAACTTCGAAGTCAAGAAAGGGATCACGAAGTTCACGCCCCGGCCCCCCGACGAGCCGGACGGCACCTGGAGGATGGCGCAGCGCGACGTCGATCGCGTCCAGGAATTCCGCAAGTGCATCGAATGCTTCCTGTGTCAGGACGTGTGTCATGTTCTGCGCGATCACGGCAAGCACGGGGAGTTCATCGGCCCGCGGTTCTTCGTGTATACGGCGGCGCTCGAGATGCATCCGCTCGATGTGGCAGACCGCGTGCCCGCCCTGAAGAACGAAGATGGCATCGGCTACTGCAACATCACGAAATGCTGCACGAAAGTGTGTCCGGAGCACATTCACATCACTGACAACGCGATCATCCCGCTCAAGGAGCGCGTGGTCAGCCGGTACTACGATCCGATCACGCGTTTGTTGCGCGTGTTCAAGTAAGGGGTGTACGTGGTGTCCGGCTTTAGCCGGACCCTGCGCGCAAGTGCTATGCTTCGCGGGCGCGAGGCTCCCCATTTTTCCCGAATCTATTCCCGACCTGCAGCGGCGCCTGGGCGCTCAGCACTACGTGGCTGACTACGGTCTGGCGGTCGCCATGTTCCTGGCGCTGCGTCTTTCACGCCCGGTGTTCCTCGAGGGAGAAGCTGGCGTAGGCAAGACCGCGCTTGCCGGCGCCATTGCCGGCGCGCTCGAGACGGATCTGATCCGGCTGCAGTGCTACGAAGGGCTAGACGTCACACACGCCGTTTACGAGTGGGACTACGCGCGGCAGATCGTCGAGCTGCGCATCCGGGAGGCGGCCGGCGCCCTGGACCAGCAGTCCGCGCGCCACGATCTCTACAGCGAAACGTTTCTGATCAAGCGTCCGCTGCTCCAGGCAATCGACCCGGCCCGCGCGAAGCCGGCAGTCCTCTTGATCGACGAGATCGACCGCGCAGACGAGGAGTTCGAGGGTTATCTGCTCGAGCTGCTCGGCGAGTTTCAGGTCACGATTCCAGAGCTTGGCACAGTGCGCGCCGTGCGGCCACCGCTCGTCATCATCACCTCCAACCGCACGCGCGACATCCACGACGCTCTCAAGCGACGCTGTCTCTACCAGTGGATCGAGTACCCGAGCTTCGAGAAGGAACTGGCCATCGTACAGGCGCGCATCCCCGAGGCGCCGGCACGCCTGGCCGCGCAAGTGACGGCGCTTGTGCAGAAGCTTCGCGCGATGGAGCTATACAAGGTGCCTGGCGTGTCAGAAACGCTGGACTGGGTCGCGGCGCTGGTCGCACTCGACAGGCACAACCTGGATACCGACGCCGTCGAAGCCACTCTTGGCGTGGCGCTCAAGGCGAAGGAGGACATCGACACGGTCTCGGGCGCGGGCCTGGCGGCGCTGGTTGCGCGCGCAGCGCAGGACGTCGATAGAACGTCGTGATGGCAGACCTGGTCGCGAACGTTCTCCTGTTCGGACGCTTCCTGCGTGCGCTCGGACTGGAGATGCACGTCGGACGCCTCATGGACGTGGTGGAAGCGCTCCAGCACGTGGACCTCGGCAGTCGCGATGCCGTGTACCACGCCTGCCGCACATTGCTGGTCCACCGTCGCGACGACCTGCCGGTTTTCGACCAGGCATTTGACGCGTTCTGGCGTCAACGTCGCGCGACGCTTTCGCGACCGGGTGATTCATCCTCCCGACGTGACGACAGAGCAGCAGATGTGCGCTCGCAGGCGGCTGACACGCGCGGACGACACGTCCCGCTGCCAGCCGGCGATGTGGGCGAGGGTGGGGGCATGTTGCGGACGTGGAGCGACGCTGCGGTGATCGCGCACAAGGATTTCGGAGCGTTCACCGACGAGGACGTTGCAGCCGCGCGCGCTGCTCTCGAGCGGCTGGAATGGACGCCGGGCATGCGGCGGACACGCAGATGGGTGCCTGGTCGAGGACCCCGGCTGGATCTGCGTCGTGCGATCGCGCAGAGCGTGCGTACTGGCGGCGACGTTCTTCGATGGCCGAAGCGTCGGCGTCGCACGCGGCCGCGACCGGTTGTCCTGCTCTGCGACATCAGCGGATCGATGGAGCGCTACTCCCGGATGCTCCTGCACTTTGCATATACGTTTGCCGCGCGGGAGCGCCGTGTCGAGGCATTCGTATTCTCGACCCAGCTCACTCGTGTCACGACCGAACTGCGCGGTCGCAGAGTGGAGGGGGCGCTCGCCCGTGTGGCGCAGGTCGTTCCTGACTGGTCCGGAGGAACGCGAATCGGCGACGCGCTGCGGCAGTTTCATCAGCAGTGGAGCCGGCGTCTGCCGCGTGGGGGACTCGTCGTGCTGCTCATTTCGGATGGATGGGACCGGGGGGATCCAGCGGTGCTTGGCGCGCAGATGGAGCGGCTGCGACGACGCTGCCGTCGGCTGATCTGGCTCAATCCGCTGATCGGTACTCCGGACTATGCGCCGCTGACGCGAGGACTGGAAGTCGCGTTGCCCAACGTGGACGATTTTCTGCCCGTGCGGACGATGGCGAATCTGGCGGATTTGGCGCAGCACCTGAACGCCCTGACTCGGCCACGCCGTTCCAGCGCTCATGAAGAGATGCGAAAGACCTGACGGCTACTGACCACCCGACAAGACACATTACGGCAGACCCATGGACATCACCGGCAGCTACAGGTTCAACGCTCCGCCCGATGTGGTCTGGGCGGTGTTGATGGATCCCGCCGTCATCTCGACGTGTATCCCAGGGTGCAACACCCTCGAGCCTGACGGCGAAAACCGCTTTCGCGCGCGGCTGACCGTTGCCCTCTCGGCGATTGTCGGCACCTACGACGGCACTGTCGAGTTGTCCGATCTCGTCGCCGGCTCTTCGTATCGGCTCACCGCCGAAGGACGGGGCAAGCAGGGATTCGTCAACGGAAGCTCATTCGTCTCGCTGCACGCGGACGGCGCCGAGACAATCGTGTATGTAACGGGTACCGTCCGGACCGGGGGCACGATCGCACGTCTCGGTCAACGGCTCGTGGGCAGCGTGTCGAAGATGATGATGGACCGCTTCTTCGGCTGTCTGCAGTCGAGGATTGCGAGTACCGTTTGAGGCCGTCCGCGGGAAACGCCGGCTACGCACGCGCCAGCGCACCCTCCAGGGCACGTCGAGTAAACACCGGGACCATCGCGCGACGGTAGTCCACGCTCGCGTGGATGTCCGAGTTGATCCCCTCGAGACCTTCCGCAGCCCCTTCTGCAGCCGCAGCGATCGTGTCTTTTGACAGCGGCCGGTTGGCGAGCGCCCGTTCGACGCCCACCAGGCGCTGCGCGTGCGACATCGCGCCGGTGACCCCGATGCGCGCCGATACGATGGTTCCGCCGTTCACCTCCAGCACAGCCGCGACGCCGACGATGGCGTAGTGAGACGCACGTTGGAACAGCTTCGCGTACGCGGATGTCCTGACCGGGGTGAACTGGACGGACGCGATGATTTCGTCAGGCGCCATGTCCACGGTGAACAGATCCTTGAAGAAGTCGTGCGCCATGACGACGCGCCACCCACCAGGTCCCTTGATGTGTACCTCAGCGTTCAGGGCGACCAGCACGGCAGGCATGTCGGCTGACGGGTCCGCGTGCGCGACGCTTCCTCCAACAGTGCCGCGATTGCGGACCTGAGGATCTCCAATCATGCCCGCAGCTTCGGCCACCAGCGGGCAGCGCTCCCGGAGCAGGGAAGACGCAGCCACGTCGCTGTGCACAGTAGCGGCACCAATCACGATCTTTCCATCTCTTTCGTGGATGCCGGCGAGGTCGGGAATGCGACCAACGTCGATGAGGATGCTCGGCTCGCTCAGCCTGAGCTTCATCAGCGGAACGAGACTGTGGCCGCCGGCAATGACCTTGGCGCCGCCGCCTGCCGCCTTCAGCTTCGCTACGGCATCGTCGAGCGACGTTGCGCGGACGTATGCGAATGCCGCCGGGATCATGCGTTCCCTCCCTGGATGATGCGCCACAACTTTTCAGGCCGGAGCATCATGTCTACGTGCGTGACGCCGAACCCGCTGAGCGCATCGACCGCGGCGTTTACGATGCATGGCGTGGCCCCGAGCGTGCCCGCTTCGCCGACGCCCTTGGCGCCGAATGGGTTCACGGGGGTCGGTGTCACCGTCGCGTGGAGCTCGAACCTGGGGAAGTCTGTGGCTCGAGGTAGTGCGTAGTCCAGGAACGAGCCGGTCAGGAGCTGACCGTCTTCGTCGTACACGGCCTCTTCCACCATCGCCTGACCGATGCCCTGCGCAAGGCCCCCATGTATCTGGCCTTCGACGATAAGCGGGTTGATGAGATTACCAGCGTCGTCGACGGCAACGAATTTGAGGAGACGCGGCTCGCCGGTTTCGCGATCGATCTCGAGCATGGAGATGTGACATCCGAACGGATAGGTGTTGTTGGTCGGCTCGAAAAAGGCTTCTTCGCTCAGGCCCGGCTCGAGTCCCGCCGGCAACGGCACAGGCACATACGCGTAGCCCGAGACTTCCGCAAAGGACTTGGCGGACGCAGGCGCGCCTTTTACGCCAATCCTGCCGTGTTCGAACACGATGTCGTCTTCGTGCGCTTCGAGCAGGGCGGCCGCGAATTTTGCCATCTTCGCTTTCACTCTTGCGCCGGCCATATGGATCGCCACGCCGCCCACGGCTTGAGAACGGCTGCCGAAGCTTCCAATTCCCTGTTTGACGACGGCGGTGTCGCCGTGGTGGATGGTGATGTGTTCGATCGGGACACCAAATTGATCGGCCAGCATCTGCGCGAACGTGGTTTCGTTGCCCTGTCCGTGAGGTGAGGCGCCGGTCGTCGCGCTGATGCGGCCATCGCGCTCGATGGTCACCTGTGCATGCTCCCACCCGCCGGTCGGCAGCGCCGACGAAGGCCCGAGGCCGCACACCTCGACATACATCGACAACCCGAGGCCCACGAGACGCCCTTCGCGGCGCCAGGCGTCGCGCTGTGCCTTGAGCGCATTCCAATCGGCCGCTTCGAGCGCGCAGTTGAGTGCTTTTTCGTAGTCGCCGGAGTCGTAGACGGCACCCATCTGCGTGGCGAACGGGAACTTCGCCGGCGAAATGAAGTTTCTTCGACGTACCTCCGACGGGTCCATGTTCAGTTCGCGCGCGAGCATGTCCATGGCCCGTTCGACGAAATATGTGGCTTCCGGGCGTCCGGCGCCGCGGTAGGCGTCGGTCGGGGTCTTGTTGGTGAACACCTCGGTCAGGGTTGTCCGAATCGCCGGAATGTCATACGACGCGTTCGCCATCATCATCGTGAGCGTCGGGATGGCGGCCGTGAGCAGCATGTTGTAAGCGCCGATATCGGCGATGAGCCGCATCTTCAGCCCCAGCACTCTTCCATCGCGCCGCGCGGCTACGTCAACGTACGCGATGATGTCGCGTCCGTGCGTCGTAGCTACGAAACCTTCCGACCGTTCTTCAATCCACTTCACGGGCAGCTCGAGGTGCTTCGACAGGACCGCTGCGACGTACTCTTCGGGGTAGATGTTGATCTTGGATCCGAAGCCGCCACCCACTTCTGGTGCGATGGCGCGGACCTGATTCTGACCGAGCCCGATCATCGCTGCGACCAGCGTACGCAGGATGTGCGGATTCTGTGTGGATGACCAGACGGTGAGCAGCGTCTTGCCAGGTTCGAAGTGCGCGACGACTCCGCGCGGCTCGATCGCGTTCGGCACCAGGCGATGGTTCATCATTCGTTGAGAGATGACGACCTCCGCCTGAGCAAAAGCCTTCTCGATTGCAGCGTCGTCCACGGTCTTGCCGTCCGCGCTCACTCCGGTGCCGCTCGGCACGAGCGGCACGGCGAGATTGTTCGGAAACGCCTCGTGAATCACCGTGGGCTGGCCGGTCATCGCCAGCTCCGGGTCCACGACCACGGGGAGAGGGTCGTACTCCACGTGAATGGCATCTACCGCATCGCGGGCGATGTAGCGATTACGCGCGACAACAACGGCTACCGGTTCGCCCGCGTAGCGGACGACATCCACGGCAACCGCGCGATGGGGCGGAGACGGAAACGGCGTCGCGATTGGCAGCGGTTCGAGCATTGTTGCGATCTGCGCGCCGGTGAACACGGCCTCTACGCCCTCGATCGCAGCGGCGGCAGTCACATCGACAGATCGGATCCGGCCGTGCGCAATATCGCTGCGCTTGAATGCCATGTGCTGCATGCCCGCGATCTTCACGTCGTCAACGTACGTGGCACGCCCCTGGATGAGGCGCGGATCCTCACGCCGTTTGACGCGTGTGCCGACGAGCTTCGGCAAAACGGGAGTCGAAGCCATATTCACCTCCGAGCGTCAGGTGCGGAGTTGCGGGCGCCGAGCCTGGCCGCGGCGTTCTGAATGGCATTGACGATGTGCTGATATCCCGTGCAGCGGCAAAAGTTGCCGGCGATGCCGGCGCGGATTTGCTGCTCGGTCGGGTTGGGCGTGTCTTTGAGCAGATTGACGGCTGACAGAATCATTCCCGGGGTGCAGTAGCCGCACTGCAGTCCGTGTTCGTCCCAGAAGCCTTGCTGTACCGGGTGCAGTTCACCGTTCTGCGCCAACCCTTCGATCGTTGTCACGTTCGAGCCGTCGGCCTGGACGGCCAGAATGGTGCAGGACTTGGCGCTACGGCCGTCGATCAGCACCGTGCACGCGCCGCACTGGCTCGTGTCGCAGCCAACGTGCGTGCCGGTGAGCAGGAGTTCCTCCCGAAGGAAATGTACGAGGAGAGTGCGGGACTCTACGTTGCCCCTCCGCACCTTGCCGTTGACGATCAAGGAGATCTGGGCCATGTGTGCCTCACGGTTGAGGTGGGAATTAGTTGAGGTGGGAACAATAGTGACGTTGGGCACGCAAGTCAATTGTTGGGCTGCGGGCCGGTCGGGATGAAGGAGGCGCCGCGAATTATTTGTGACTTGTGACGTGTGACCTGTGACTTAGTATCGCGTCGGCCTGTTCGTGGGCATGGTACGAGCTTCGGACGAGAGGTCCCGATTCGACGTGAGCGAATCCTTTCTCCAGCGCGAGGCTCTTTAACGTCGCAAACTCGTCAGGATGGTAATAGCGCGCCATCGCGGCGTGCTTCGGCGTCGGTCGAAAGGTACTGACCGATCGTCAGGATCGACACTCCCACACGCCGGAGGTCGTCCAGTACCGACACGACCTCGTCAACGTCTTCGCCCAAGCCGACCATGATGCCCGTCTTCGTCGGAATTGCCGGCTCGTAGCGGCGCGACCTGTCGAGCAACTCGAGCGAGCGAGGATAGCGTCCGCCCGAACGTGCCATACGAAACAGCCGTGGCACGGTCTCGATGTTGTGGTTCAACACGTCTGGTTCAGCGTCGAGCACGGTGTGCAGCGAAGACTCGCTGCCCTGAAAATCTGGTATCAACACTTCGATCCGACATCCCGGAACCCGTCGCCGGGTCTCGCGAATCGTGTCGGCAAAGATCATCGCGCCACCGTCAGAGAGATCGTCGCGATCGACCGAGGTAATCACAGCATGCTGAAGGGCCATGGCTGCGATTGCGTCGGCCACGCGGGCCGGCTCGGCGGGATCGAGGCTCGCTGGACGCCCGTGCGCGACGGCGCAGTACGCGCAAGCGCGCGTGCACACGTCGCCGAGAATCATGAATGTGGCAGTGCCGTGGTGCCAGCATTCGCCAATGTTGGGGCAGCGCGCCTCCTCGCACACGGTGTGAAGCCCGAGCTCGCGCATCAATCCCTTGAGCCGCAGGTAGTTCGGCGACCCCGGCGCGCGCACCTTGAGCCATTCGGGTTTCGGCGACGGGGGGCGCAGGAACGCCAAGGGAGCTTCGATAGCCACTATCAGCTAGTGTAATTGACGGATTTACGAATTGACGAATTGACGAATGTCATTGACGAATGGATCAGCAGGGTCAGCGGCGTTGTCGCGTGGCCGCGTTTGTTTTCGCGGTCAGCTTGCCTTTCGTAAGGACTGCAATTCCGTCAGTACTCTTCAATCCACCAATACAATTCGTAAATCCGTAAATTCGTAAATGGAACGTCTCCGCATCACCTGGTTCGGCCATAGCACCTTTCTCCTCCACACGCCGGGTGGCAGGCGCGTCCTCTTCGATCCGTGGCTCGTTGAGAATCCCGCGTGCCCCGAGTCGATGAAGAAGCCGCCGAAATGCGATCTGATCCTCGTCACCCACGGCCACCGCGATCACATGGGCGACGTGGTGAGCGTGGCGCGTGAAAGCGGCGCTCCGGTCGTCGCTGCCTATGAGCTCTGCGAGTGGCTGCGCCGCAAGGGGATCGCGGCTGTGCTGCCGATGAACAAGGGCGGCTCGCAGCAAGTCGGCGGCCTGCGGATCACGATGACGGACGCGCGGCACAGCAGTGGCTACTCCGACAACGGACAGACGATCTACATGGGCGAGGCAGCCGGCTATGTGGTACGGCTGGAGGACGGAATGGTGCTGTACTTCGCCGGGGACACGTCGCTCTTCGGCGACATGCGATTCATCGGCGAGATGCACCACCCCGACATCGCATTTCTTCCAATCGGCGACCGGTTCACCATGGATCCCTCGGCGGCGGCGAAGGCCTGCGAACTGCTCGGCGTGCGCCTGGCCGTGCCGATGCACTGGGGCACGTTCCCACTGCTGACCGGGATGCCCGCCGATTTCCGAAAGCTGGTCGAGCCGAGAGGTGTGCAGGTACTCGAGCTGAAACCTGGGGAGACCTCAGAATAGAAAAACTGATGTGAGCGACCGTTACTGAATCGTGATGACTCCCTGCAGCGAGGTGGCCGACGGCTGATTGTGATCGTGGAAGCCGCACGATCGCGGCGTGTTGAGGTTGCCCGTCGTCCTGGTTTGTCCTGGCTGCAGAAAGCCGACATCGTTGATCGCCGGACACGCGGTGTGTTCGGGATGCGGATCTGAGGCCATGTCGTGGACTCGAGTGTCGTTGTTGACGAACGTCACTCGCGATCCCGCCGAAATCGTTACCGTACGCGGCGACACGCCACTCGCGGTGATCGTGATCGTCGAAGTCCCCGGCGTCGGTGAGGGTGAAGGTGACGGCGCTGGAGTCGGCGATGCCGGTGTCGCGTTGCTACCACCGCACCCCATGCCCATCATCACCACCGCTGCCACACAGAACGACGCGGCAGCAAAGCTCATACGTTTCCACGCCGGGGACCGTTCGATCATCAGAAGAACTTCCGTGAAATGTTGAATCCCAGGTACCAATCGTCGTTCCTTGCTCCGCCGCGTGCGATCTGCCCCATCGTCGTTCCGAGCGAGTTCGAGAAGTTGAGCTGGAACACGTGGCCCCCGGCGCGTTTTTCGAGCGCGAACGCCGCCTGGTTCACTCCGGGACTGTCGCCGGCCAGCCGGGGGATGATTTCGCCCACCAGGTAACACCGTCGGCCGTACGCGAAGACGGGTCCCGATCCCCATCATGAACGTGTCGTTATCGTCGGTGAGCGCCGACGGCAACGGGTTGGAGTTGTTGACCCAGATCGGTTGTAGAAAGAGCGTGCCTACGGGTGCGAACGCACGCGACACGACAAACCCAAGCGCTGGTGTGTAGTTGTTGCGGAAGTTGTTCGTTCCGTCCATGGACGCAAACACGGCGAGGTTCACGAAACGGCCCTCGCGCTCCTGCATCAGGTCGTATTCGGCGAACAATTGGACGGTGCGATCGTTGGTCCTGTTGATCCCGAGCTGGGCACCGCGCATGATCCCGAACCTGTATTCGAGGCCGATCTGCGCGCCCGAATCGATGCCGAAGAAATCTTCCGCCAGATCGCTGAAATCCCCCGTGCCGAGCGGGCGGGCGAACCGGTGTGTGATACGAAACGCGCTCTTGTAGCGCGGCAACCGGAGCGCCGTCGGCATCGCAATCACGGAGAAGTCGGGCTGAAGCGGCACCAGATCGAGATCGGGATCGTCGGTCGGGACATCCTGTCCGGCGGCCTGCGCTGGCCACCACAACACGGCGGCCAGTATCATCACGAGCAACACGACGCGTCGCTGCATCATCTTCATGATCTTCTCCTAGTGGACTGTCTCAACTGCATGAGTACCGCTCACAACAAGCCTTCGACCGCGATTTTCCGGCCGCGACATCGGCGCGGCCGGTAGTGATGGAGGTAGGACATACCACTAGTCGTTGCGCGCACCCAGCTCGATCCAGCGCTTGATGACAAGTATCTGACCCGCTGTGAGGAGCGTATTCCCGCGGGGCATCGGAGTGCCGACTATGCCGGTGCGGCCTTCCAGCTTCTGAATGATGTAGCTGTTCTCCGGGTCGCCGGGAATGACACGAACGGCGCCCGGCTTCGCAGGGCTTGTCACCCCGACGAGGCTGTTGTATGCGGCGCCCGGACGGAGGTCCATCAGACCGGACGGATTTCGCCCAACGGACGTGTGACAGTTCGTACACGCCTGCCGTCCCGCCGAGTCGGTCGTGTCGAAGATCTCCCGCTGGATGCTGCTCAGAGTTGGCTGAAGGTTGGGTGTAGGTCCCGTCAAGTCTTCCAGCTTTTCGTCGCACCCCGCGGATGCCGCGCCGAGAACGAGCAGCACGCCGGCTGCAAGCATGTGTATTCGCATTCAACGCTCCTTGTCGACCGTTACGGTTGTGCGTCCCGTGCTTTCACGACCAGCGTGCCCTTCATCTGTTCGTGGCCGTCGCCGCAGAACTCGGTGCACAGGATCGGAAACTCGCCTGCCGCGTCGGCCGTGAAGTCGATGTTCACGGTCTCACCTCGCGGAACTTCTTTCGACACATTGAATCGCTTGATGCCGAACCCGTGAAGGCCGTCGCCCGACTTCACGACGAGCCGCACCCGCTCTCCCTGAACGACTTCGACGGAAGGGGGAACGAACTCATAACGCTTTACCGTGATCTCGATCACGCGGCGTTCCGGATCCTGCAGCGATGGGGTACCCGCCAACCGACCCGGAATCGCAACTAGTGTTGTAACGCATACAGCCAGAACAGACGCTCGTGTGATGCACATAGAACATGGGGGAGCCCGCCTGCCAGAGCAAGCACGGTGCCCGCAGAAAAATCGGCATGCCCTTGATATCCCGCACGAAACCTGTTCAAGGGACTCCGACGGATTACCGAACGGGTAAATATCGAACAAGACGCGAAAACCAGCCAAGGCCCTGCGCTTCACATCCGAAGAGAGAGTCCTTGGCTAGCAGGCAGTATCTCTTGGCGCGCTCCGCGCGCTCAATCGATGCGGTATTTCGCTAGATAGTAGCTCAGGGCGCGCTGGCTGATACCCATCAGCTCAGCGGCGTCTTTCTTGACACCGCTCGCCTGATCGAGCGCTCGACGGATCGTCTCGCGCTCCACCCACTCCAGGTTCTGGTGCAGCCGCAGCGACGGCAGGCCCGTTGCGGGTGTGGAAGTGGCCCCAAGCAGCGAAACGGACGCCGTGGTGATCGCGGAACCCGTCGAGAGCACGACCGCACGCTCGATCGTGTTCTCGAGCTCGCGCACGTTGCCGGGCCAATCGTACCGCTGCAGCACCTGCACGGCCTCGTCATCGATGCGCTCGATGCGCTTGCCTGTACGCTGACAGTGCTTCTCGACGAAGTGATCGACGAGCACCGGGATGTCTTCGCGACGTTCGCGCAGCGAAGGGATCGGAATCGGGATCACGTTCAGCCGGTAGTACAAGTCCTCCTGGAATCGCGCATCGCTCACCATCTGCTTGAGGTCTCGGTTCGTCGCCGCGATGACGCGCACATCGACGCGGTGCGTCCGTTCCGCCCCCAGCGGCTCGAACTCGCGCTCCTGCAGCACTCGAAGCAGCTTCGACTGGATCGTTGGGCTCAGCGTGCCGATCTCGTCCAGGAAGATCGAGCCGCCGTCGGCAAGGGCGAACTTTCCACGCTTGCTCATGGTCGCACCGGTAAAAGCGCCGCGGACGTGGCCGAAAAGCTCCGATTCGAGCAGCGTCTCTGGAATCGCCGCACAGTTGACCTTGATGAGCGGCATTTCCCGCTGGGCGCTCCGATGGTGGATCAGCCGCGCCACCATCTCCTTGCCCGTGCCGGTCTCGCCCGTGATCAGAACGGTGCTCTTGCTCTGCGCGACCAGCTCGGCGCGCGCAAGAACGTCCTGCATGGCCCGGCTGCGGCCGACGATGCCGTAGTGGTTGAACTCGGCGTCTCGCTCGCTGATCAGGTACTGTCGCTCCGTCTGCAGCCGCAGGCTTTTTACCGCGCGACGCGCGAGCACCAGCAGCTCGTCTACCTCGAACGGCTTTTCGAGAAAGTCCTCCACGCCAAGCTTGAACGCCTCGCGGACGATCTGTGTGGAACCGTGCGCGGTCATCATTACGATCTGGGGCCGTTCGGCCGGCGCCATCGTCTGAGACATCTCGCGAATCAGCTCGAGCCCGGTCATGTCCGGCATCAGGTTGTCCACGACGAGCAGGTCGAACGAGCGTTCTCCGAGGTATCGCTGCGCCTGCCGGATGGTCGTGGCCTCGACGACTTCGTGTCCCTCGTCGCGCAGCGCCCGACCAAGGCGCTTCAGGATCTTCTCCTCGTCGTCGGCCAGCAGAATCGTGCCGTGTGGGGACGTCATGCCTCGATGTGCGGGCTCGATTGCGGCAGGTCTATCCGGATTTCGGTGCCGTGGCCCACGCGGCTCGAGACGCTTACCGAACCGCCCAGGCCTTCGACGATGTTCTTGGCGATGGGCAGGCCGAGGCCTGTGCCGGCCCGGCGCGTCGTGAAGTACGGATCGAAAATGTGCGCGAGGTCCGCTGGAGTGATACCCGTGCCGTGATCCTCGATGAGGATGATCGCCCGACCGTTGGCGAACCGTGTTTGCAGCCGCACGGCAGGCGCTTCGATGACGCCGACCGACGCAGCAGGGCCGTCGGTGCCCGTGCTGCTCCGCGCGGCAGCATGAACGGCATGCCTTGCGTTCGTGAGCACGTTCACCAACGCGATTCTGAGCCGCTCGGCGTCAGTGACGATGTGCACCGCACGCGGGTCAAGGTCGAGCGTGACGTCGTCGGATGCGGCACCGGTCCATGCGGCCGCTACCGATGCGCGGCAGATCTCGTTCAGGTCGGCCTCCGCGAGCTCGAAGCGGATTGGCCGGGCGAAGTCGAGCACGTCGGTCACGACCCGATTCAGGCGCTTCGTCTCGTCGTCGATGTCTGCCACCGCGTCCCGAAGCTCCGCCGCCGTGAGGCGGCTGCGCCGGAGCGTCGCGAGTGACGCGCGAATGATCATGAGCGGATTACGTACCTCGTGCGCGATGACCGTCGACAGGCGACCGAGCGACGACAGCCGCTCCTTCTGAGCTGCTTCGTGCTGGAAACGCGCGATCGATTCGGTCAGCGTGTTGAACGCTGTCGCCAGCGTGCGAGCGTCTTCGTCGTCGAGCGCGTGGCTTTTGAGCGTCACCTTCTTGGTGAGGTCGCCGGTCGCCGCCACCTCGCGCATCGCTTTGGTGATTGCGGCAAGAGGTCTCGTCATCGTGCGCGCAACACCGTAGCTGAGCAGTGTTGCAAGCAGAAGCGTCACGACGAGGATGCCCACGAGCCCCGTCCGAATCGTATCGAGAAATTGGAGCCGCTCCGTCCGTGATCGCAGTACCAGCGCAACGGGAACGTCGCGTTCAGGCACGCCGGCCACCTGCAGTGGTCTGACAAGGACGAGGTACTCCTCGTTATCGAGAAGAACGGTGGCGAGTGAAGGCGAGGCGATAGCCTGCGTGAGAACCGAACGTGAGGAAGCCGGAAGGGTCGAGGCGAGAATGTTTCCGCGCGCAGCGAACGCGATCTCACTCCCCGTGAGTTTCTTGAATTCCGAGGCCAGCCGATCGTCCAGCAGCACGCCGACCGTGAGGCGACCGAGAATGTCCGGAACCGGACCCTCGAGGAAGATCGGCGCGCTCACCACTTGCAGGAGCCCGCGCCTGTGCGGCAGGAACGCAGAGATCTCGTCCTCCGACTCGAGCGGCAGATTCGGCAAGAGCTCCGGGATGTCGCCCGCGTTCAGCCCCGCTGCGGCGAGCACCGCACCGCTCCGGCCGGTCAGGATCAGAAGATCGGCGCCCACTTCTTCGCGATACTCGTCCGCCAGCGGCTGGACGGTGGGTGCGTCTCCAGTCTCCACCGCCGCCTTCAGTTTCGGCAGGTCCGCGACGACACGCGTGAGCCGCGTGTAGTGGTCGGTCCGGGTCGCTGCATGTTGATCCACCAGGGTGCCGGCTTCCTCCAGCCCGCGCCGCAGCTCGTTCTCTGCCGCCGTCGACGCCCGCTCATTGACGAAATAAAACGCAAAACCGAGCGACAGCATCGCCAGAAGCGTGCAGGCCAGAAACACCCGGTTCGTGAGGGACGACGCGACTGATGCCATTGGGGCTTTGGGAAATCGTACCCCCAAAACCAGCCTGGGACTACTTACGGCAGGCGGAGGACAACGAGCAGCGTGCCGCGCTCCAACTTTTGCAGCGTGGGGTCCGGATAGGGGGAGATCAAGGTCCAGGACTCGACCGCGCGCCCGTTTTCTGTGCGCGCCCCGCGCGAAACCCGTGCCCGTTCAGCACCGTAAAGCCGCGCCACTTGCCACCGGTTATACGCACCGGCGTTGCCGAAGGCATCGGCGGGCGAGAGCTCCCGGACGTCCCAGGCGCCGGGCGTGCGCAAGAGGGCCGGGTCTCCATCGAGCTCACGCAGCACGCCCTCCAGGCCGTCGTCGGTCACCCGCATGCTGTACGCCGTCGACCTCGGACCGGCAGGCGCGAAGAGGGGCAGTAATTCCGGAGCGTCGCGCCACGTCGGCGCAGAGTGCAGCAGTGCGGCGAAAGCGGTCAGGAGCCCAAGCAGCACGGCCGCAAGGTGCGGTCGATGCTCCGAGTTATACTTGCCCGGCTGCGAGGAGACCCACGTGGCGTATATCATCTGCGAGCCATGCATCGGTACCAAGGACGCCGCGTGCGTCGACGTGTGTCCGGTGGACTGCATCCATCCCCGCAAGGACGAATCGGCGTTCGCGGCCGCGGAGATGCTGTACATCCATCCGGACGAATGCATCGATTGTGGGGCGTGTGTCCCCGCGTGTCCGGTTCAGGCCATTTTTGCACTGGAGGAGACGCCCGAGAACTGGACGAACTTCATTCTGACGAACGCACAGTATTACCAGAAGTAAGGCGTCATTCGTAGAACCTGCGATGGGAGCGGTCCAAGATGTCTGCTTTCCGTGGTTTGGTGCTCCTCGGTGCGGCAGGAGCCGCAATTTCCACCCTGGGGATGCGCGCCGCCGAGCAGGCGGCGCCTCAGGATCCATCGGCACAATATCAGCTGGCCACCCAGCTGTACGAGTCGGCGCGATACCGGGAAGCCCTGGGCGCGTACGAACAGGTTGCCCAGACTGGCGACGAAGGTCTCGTCCTTCGTGCGCGCAAGGGCAAGGTACGGTCGGCGCTCCGCATCGCCGAGTTCGAGATGGCGTGGCGCGAGGCGGACCTGCTCAATCAGCGCGAAGCCGCTGACGCAGAAGCCCGAACCCTGCTCGGCGACGCGCTTTGGGCCAGCGGCCGCTTCGACGAAGCCGACGCCGCGTACACGGAGGCATTGGACGAAGGAGGGTCCAGCCGCGCCCGGTTTGGACTCGCACGGTCCCTTGCTTCGCGCACCCGCCTGGACGAGGCGCTGGACGAGGCACAGAAAGCATCGGCCGAGGCGCCGCAGGATCCCGAGATCCACGCGCTCGTCGGTCTCATATACGAACGGCTCAACCAGTTTGAGCAGGCCGCGGATGCGCTCGAACGGTACGTCATGCTCCTTCCTCCGCGTACGTCGAAGGAAGACAACCAGATGGCCACGCTGTTTCAGAGCAAGGTCAGGCTGCTGAGGAGCTTCAAGGGGCGGGTTCCGCAGGAGATCGAAGGGGACGCGTCTCGCGTATTTCGCGTGTCCTTCAAGCTGGTCGACAAGAAGATCGTGCTGCAGGGGCGCGTCAACCGGACTCCCGTGGAGTTCGTGCTCGACACCGGCGCAGAGCGGACGGGGGTGTCAGACATTACGGCTCGTCGAGCGGGGATCGGCACGATCACTTCGACCTTGACCGCTGGTGTCGGGATTCCGGCGCTTCGCCGTCTCGACATGGGGCGCGTCGAGGCGCTCGAAGTCGGCGGACTGCGGATGCGCAATGTCCCCATCGCAATCCGTGGAGCGGTCCGCAACGCGCTGCCGCGGTGGCAGCGCGAGAGCCTCTCGCCTCTCTCTCTCGGGTTGTCGGTGGCGATCGACTATCAGCGCCGAGAAGTGCTGCTGGCACGCACGCTGCCGCAGAACGAGGCTGATTTCGTGCTGCCGATGCGCATCAACCGCCTGCCGATGGTCCGCGGAATGCTCAATTCCACGTATCCGGCGTACTTCGTGGTGGATACGGGCGGTGAACTGATCTCAATCAGCGCTGAAACGGCCGGCGCGCTGTCGATGAAGCCCGTTCGCCGGATCCCGCTCCGTGTCTTTGGGATGTCCGGTATGGATGTGAACGCTTATCTTTTACCGGGTGTCGACGTGGAGTTCGACGAGATCGAGTACCGGAACGTTGGGCTTGCCGTGCTCAACCTCCGTGCGCCCAGCGTGCTCCTGGGATTCCAGGTGGGGGGCATCGTCGGCCATCGATTCCTCAGCGAGTACCGCGTATCGATGGACGTCGCGCGCAGCGAGCTGCGGCTGGAGAAACTCTAGTCGGTATTAGGTGCCTAAGGCGCCAGTGGTGCCTTGGGTGCCTAACGTGCGTGAAGTGCCCGCGGCGGGGGACGCTCACGCTCACCCCAACAGGCCACGGAGACACGGAGACACAGCGATTCTAAATTAGACTCTGTGTCTCTGCGTCTCTGCGGCCAGTCTCAGAAGTCGTAGCCGATCCACATCGCGAATTGCGCTTTGCGGAACGCGGAGCTGCCGCCGCTCGCAGCGAAGAGCAGGTCCTCCCACGGCTTGTTGAAGAGCGTTCGCCATGCCCAGTCGAAGTGGATGGGGAAGCCCAGGGCGAATGTCTCGAGCCCGATTCCGTACGACGCTCGAGCATCCACCAGCCGGAACCCGTCGACGGGCTGCGGGGTTCCGAACACTGGCGTCGCGTTGCCAAACGGCGAAACGGTGTAATTCACCACGGGCGTGTAGAGTTCCGAGCCGTTGGAGAACCAGCTATACGGCTGTCCCTCGAACCGAGCCCCGCCCATGTTTGCAAAGAGGACCCCGCGGATGCCGCCGAGCACCCCGACCGGCGTCAGCATCGCCTCGATGAAGGGGAAGCGGAGCTCGGCGTTGAGGAATCCGGCCTCTGAGCCGATGAACTGCAGGTACTCGTACCCCCGCATCTCCGAATTGCCGCCGAAGTAAATGAAATCGGGAGCGTCGCCCCAGCTCTTGAAGGCCTTCGCGCGCAGCGCGAGGAGGCCGCTGCCGCCAAGGCGCAGGTAGTAGCGAGCATCGATGTCGCCGGTTTGCCGTCCGAGCGTGTCGCCGAGGTTCGGCGACACCTCGTAGGAGAGCCGCATCGTGTTGCCCGCGAGCGGCCCGAACTCCCGGAACACGGTCGTTTCCTGAACGAAGTTGACGCCAAGCGGGATGTAGGTGCCGCTTCTAAAGAGCTCGCGTCCGAACTGTTGCTGCTGGTAGTCCTGCGAGATCGACTGCAGCGTCGGATCGTTGAACTCCTCGCGGTACTGCATGACGCCGCCGAACAGCTCCACTCGCCGGTACCGATCGAGCGGCCAGATGCCGAAGGCGGTGCCGCCGCGCACCGTTCTCGTGGCCACGGCAAGGTCGCGGTCGATCAAGCTCGAGAGCGCCGGGTCGTAGAACACCCCCTCGAGCGCACCGTAGAAGAACTGGGTCTGTGAGAAGCCCTGGAGCGAGTAATTGAAGCGGCGCGCCGCGTTGAAGTACGAGAAGGCGAGCGTGCGGTATTGTGAGATCGACGCGGCGTACAGACTGATCTGCTTGTCGCCGAGCACGTCGCTGAACGTCACGGCAGATCCGCCGAACACGTCGCCGCTGCTCGTGACGCCGACGTTGACCGGTGGCCGCCCGTCGAGGAACAGCTTCTCGAATGCGCCTTTGCGCCGATTGTTCTCGGCAATCAGCGTGTGCGAGAGCGGCGCCTGGAAGTCGATAATCGGCCCCGGCGCACCGAAGTCAGCGGTAGCGGCCATGGCGAGCGGATCGCGGCGCTCGAGCGTATGCAGCTCCCATTCGCCTTTGTAATAGCTGACGAAGCCGATTCGGGGCTCGGCCCTGCCTGCACGGAGCACGACGGCCGACGTGTTGCCGCCGAGCGTATCCGTGTACTGCCGCAAGTCTCCGGCTTTGAGGCCGAGCGTCCATACGTTGTACACATTGCCGTTTCGCGCCACGTCCGCCTCGATTGGTTTGCCCGGATCAGTGGCCGTCGACGAAAAGACCAGCGTATCGGCATCGAGGTATTGCGCTGCTGAATCGTCATGCGTCCCAAAGGTCATCTGGGTCTTCTGGCCCGTCGCGACGTCGAGACGGAACAGCTTTTCATTGCCGCTGACGCGCGCGACATAGACGATCGATTGTCCGTCGGGTGACCACGTGGGGCCTGAATCGGCGAAGTTGTCCTTCGTGACGTTTGTCAGTTGCCGCGTCTGGAGATCGATCACCCAGATGTCGCCGACCCCGCCCTGCAACGCGGCGAACGCGACCTTGGTACCGTCAGGTGAAATGTCGGGCGATTCAGGGTCGTCTACCTCTCGCATCTCGAGACGCTGCTCGATCTCCGTGGTAATCACATTCTGCAGGATCAAGGTGCGCCATTTTTCCCTGCGCACGAAGTACGCGAGGCGGTCGCCAGTCGGCGCCCACGACAGCCATGGAACAGTGTTGAACCGCATTCCGGGCTGGATGATGAATTCCCAACCCTTGTCCTGATCGAACTGGCTCGTGAGGTTGCGGATCACCGATCCGTCACGAGACGACACGAGCACGATGTCCATCTCGCGGTCGCGGCGGTTGCCGGTGACCATCGCGATGAGATCGCCGGAGGGGGACGGTTCGATCGATGCCGCGCCGATGAACACTCCTCGCTCAGGATTGGGCGCGAGGTTGCGCCCGTAGTCGGCGGGGCGCTCCTTGTCGCGAAACGGCTTGAATCGATCCTTCAGGTACTTGTCAAACTCCTGGTCGAACTCCTCGGGCGAGAGGCGCAGCGCTTCCATGTAGGCGTCCTCGCCGCCGCCGATCACCGATTTGCGCAGGGAGAACAGGAACTGCCTGATGCCTTCCTTCCCCCAGCGCGACTCGATGAACTCGAAGACCGCGTGCCCGAGGTTGTAGATCATGCGCACGCTGCCGACGTTGGTGTAGCCCTCGAGCTCGCTCATCTTCGGAACGATGTCGGCGACCGCCGCGTCGCGCACGGTCATCAGATCGATCGGGCGCCAGATTCCAGTCATGTAGTCCGACAGACCTTCGTTGACCCACAGCGGGATATTGCGGCGTATCAGGGAAGTCGGGATGATGTCGAACTCGAACTGGTGAGTCAGCTCGTGCACGATCAAGCGATAGAGAAGATCGGGAGGATCGTCGAGCGGCATGACGATTCGATACCGCGTAGGCTCGGCGAAGGCGCCGACGCCCTCCTGTGCCGCTCCAGGAATCACGTTCTGCTGCTGGAACTCAGCGCTCGTCTTGAAGAGGATCAGCTGGATTTTGAAAGCGAGGTCGTACTTCAGCTCGGAGCTGATGTGCTGGTAGGCGCTCTCCGCATATCCGGCGACACGCTCCAGGTGCTGCTCGATTTCAGGATAGTAGTAAATCTCGAAATGGTCGGTCGTGTAGATCTGCCACCGGAAATTGTCGTAGCGGATCTGGTTCTTGCCGAAGTATGGAAAAAATGGAGTCTGCGCCGCGACCGGCCGTGGCCACACGACGACCGCCGCCATTATCACTGCCATAGCGACCAGGATGGTCCGCCTCATGGGAATTCTCCTCACGACTTGCAAAGTCGCTCTTCCGCGGTGTCAGCCATCTTACTGCTGACGGATTGGCCGCGGCAAAAACTGCGGTTCGCCGTCCGTGTCCGGCAGGGCGTAAAGCGCGCGTGCAGCAAAGGATGTACCGATGACTTCGCGGAAAAGCGCTGGGAAATCACGAGTCGGCGCCGAAAGACGTGCCGATGATGCAGTGACTGTCCTGTTCTGCGTTCGCCGCGTCCGCGGGGCGCCACCTGAGAGATAATTAGCGTGATGGATGCGCCTTCCTCTTCCGACGATCTCGCACCTGGACAGGTGCCGTCCCCGAACCCCGGCCCTGCCGATGATCCCAAACGGAGCCTGAGTCCCCGAACCCGTGCCTGGATTGGCATGGGAGCGGTCATCGTAGCACTCACGCTGCTGCTGATGCTTCCCGGATCGGGGCCCGACCCTGACGCTCCGCCGCCGGCTGCTGATGGGGGTGCGTCGGAGGCGGCCGGCACACTCGCCGTAGGTCGGGATGCTCCGTTGCAGTTCACCCTGAAAGACACGAACGGTGTGGACGTGCACCTCGCGTCGTTCAAAGGAAAGGTGATCCTGATCAACTTCTGGGCGACCTGGTGCGGGCCATGCCGCGTGGAGATTCCAGCGCTCATCGAGCTTCAGAACACGTACCGGGACGATCTCGTCGTGCTGGGCATCGACGTCCTGGACGAGTTCTCGCGGGTGGGGCCGTTTGCAAAAGAATTGAGCGTCAACTATCCGATGCTCGATGCGAACAAGCGAACCGACGTCGAAGTAGCCTACGGTCCGATGTGGGGCCTTCCAACAACGGTGATTGTCGACCGCGAGGGCAAGGTTCACAAGAAGCATTCGGGCATCGCATCGAAGGAGCAGTTCGAGGAATACGTGAAGTCGGTGCTGTAGTATGATCCCCGTATGTTGAAGGGGTTCACGCACGCCCGACTCGCCTGCGGATGCCGCCTGGTGTTCCGCGAAGGCGTCGAGGGCAGCCCGGTGATCGTGGTAATCGAAGAAAAGGGCGCACACTGCGTGATGTCGCTTCACGTTCGCGATTTGCCCGTCTACGATTTCCGCGAAGCCCTTCGTCCTCCGACGCGCCTGCTTCCCATCGAAGAAGAAGAGTACGAAGAAGAAGGCTGAGATCAGCTGAATTCGACCGTCAGCTCTGCCACGAGCGGCAGATGATCTGACGCGAGCAGCGCCACGCGCGTTCGAGGCAGTTCCAACCGGGCAACTTCCACCTTTCCCTCGTAGTAGATGTGGTCCAGGTGCAGAAGAGGAAAGACGCCGGGGTACGTACGGCGCCGGCGCAGGTGCGCCCGGAGGTCGATGCTCTTCAGGCGCTGACTCAGCATCTGCGTCGCGAGCCCCCGCATCCATTCATTGAAATCGCCGAGGACGATCTTCGGCTGACCCACACGCCGGTCGTGCACGAATGAGACGAGGCGAGAGGCCTGGTACCTGCGCTCAAGGTATGCGGTTCCCAGGTGCACGTTGTAGAGGTGCAGCGTATGGCTTCCGACCGCGATGTCGACACGCTGACAGCAGCGCGGCTCACACGTTTTCCACGACAGGTCGTATTGCGCGTGATGGAGAATCGGCAGCCGACTGAGTACCACGTTGCCGAACAACGCGTGACGCAGATGCCGCGCCGGGGCCATGACCCATCCCATTCCGAGCTGTGCGCCCAGCTCCTCGGCGTGTCCCGCCGACCTCGGACTTGCGCCCACCACTTCCTGCAGCGCGATGATGTCGGGATCGATCGCTCGAATGACGTCGGCAATTCGACCCGGACTGGTGCGACCGTCGAGTCCGCGGCACCGGTGGATGTTGTAGGTCGCGACGCGAAGGGTGGGCATTCGGCTCGACTAGAATAGTTCCATGGCGAAGCTGACGAGCGAGGTCGAGGTGATTTGTCCCTGCTGCCAATCCACGCTCGTCGTGGATACGAATCTTCGGCGCGTCGTCTCGCACCGCGAGCCGGAGCGGGCTGACAAACCCGAGCTCGACCAGGCGGCGAGCATTCTGAAGGCCCAGGACGAACGACGCGAGGCGTTGTTCAAGCAGTCGGTGGAAGCCGAGAAGGGGCGCGACGACGCGCTTACCAAGCGCTTTGAAGAAGCCTTGCGAGAGGCGAAACGCGAGCCGGTGACGCGGCCGCTGCGCGACTTCGACCTTGACTGAATCATGCTTCGTAAATTGTTGGATTTATCCTCGGTGGCGGAATTCCGGCGGCAGCGCCGTCCATCGATCGCGGCCGCGATAGTACTTCCACGGCTTGTAGCCGTGTGCGTCGCGGAAAGCACGATACCGCCGCCGCAGACGGTCCACGCGCCGGTCTGACGACGCGATGCGTCGATGCGGCCACTCGAGCAGCATCCGTTCCACCTTCCAGACATTGCGTTCACCCAGACGCCAGTCGTACGGGTCCAGCACCCGCAGATCGACGACTGCGTATGCCTTGATGCGTCCGGTGTAGTCGATATACCCGTCGAAATAACTGAGCGCAAGCGCGCGCGGCGTCGCGAATACCGGCTTCCTGCCGTGCAGGCCGGGATCGCGCGAGCGCGCCACCGATCCCCACCCGTCCGGTCCTCGGTACACGAAAATCACATGATCCAGCAGATCTGTCGACTCGAAGCTGAGCACGAGGGGAGGAAAGCGATGCTGCTCGAGCGCGACGGCGGCAGCCAGCGCCGCCTCTAGACAGTGCATCGTGCCTGTCCGGACGACCCCGCGAAAGCTGCGAAGCGTTTCACCGCCACGTTCGGTGTTATACGGCAGGTCGTTCAGCCACGCCTGGACTGCATTCGGAGTCGTCAAACGAGCGATGGTACGCCGCTCGGCGGCCGTGAACGGCAGCACCGGGGGTTCCGCTCGATCAGTGCGCGGAAGCGGAAGCCTTCTTGAGGTCGGCAACGAGGTCGGCGGGAGTCCACGTGCTGCCCGAGTGGACGTTCACGAGTCGGCCTTGCGCATCGATGACTGCTGTGCGCAGATTGTGCACGACGACCCCTGCAGATTCGCCCGGCTCGGTGAGCACGCCAAAGCGCTTCGCGAAGGCCAACACCTCGTCGCGGGTGCCGGTTGCAAAGTACCAAAGGGCGGGGTCAGCGCCGAGCGTCTTGGCATGTGCGGCGAGCACGGCTGGCGTGTCGAACTCCGGGTCCAGCGTGACAGAGACGAGGCGAACGTCTCGCAGTTCGGCAGACTTGCGGATCTCGTCCTGAAGCACCGCGAATTGCTTGCTCATCAGCGGGCAGAAATCGGGAAGAGGACACCGCGTATAGACAAACGTCAGCGCAACGCGGTGGCCGTGCAACGACGTGATTGGTCGCGGCGCGCCGCTCTGATCGATCAGCGCGTCACCGGGAACAGGATCTCCCTCTCGTAAGAAATCCGCGTCGGTGATCGCCGGGCGGGTGGCAGCCGGATTCGCGATAGGGCCGTGACCGGTCGTCGTCAGCGTCGACAGATAGGCGTTTGTTTCTTCCACGACCAGCGTTGCGGTGAACAAATCTCCGGGTTTCTTGCCTTCAAGCAGCGCGGCGTCGTTCACCTTGTAGGGCATCGTCATCGCGGGCATGAATCCCTGGATGTCTTCGTGGTCGACGAGGACTTCACGCCGCGCCGGGTCGACGCTGAGGATCTGGCCGCGGAGTTCGTAACGGCGCGGCTCAGGTGCAGCGCTGCACCCGGCGCACGCGACGAGCGCCGCCGCGACGATCATCCTGCGAACCCACATATGCTTAACTCTACCAGCCAAGGGCTTGTCGTCATAACCTGACCTAAGCGACCGCTATACGGCTCATCGGAATTGGTACAGAATTTCTCGTTTTGGAGCCGTACCGCGGTCCCATGTTTTGGGTTGGAACATCGGGCTACAACTATCCCGAATGGAAGGGCACGTTCTATCCGCCGACGCTGCCCGCGGCGAAGATGCTGCCGTACTACGCCGAACGGTTTCCGACAGTCGAGATCAACTACACCTTCTACCGTGCGCCCAACGAGAAGATCCTCGACGGGTGGAACAAGGCGACTCCGGATCGGTTCAAGTTGACACTCAAAGCGCCGCGCCGGATTACACATGACGCGCGGCTGCGCGACTGTGCGGACCGTGTCCGTCAGTTCCTTGAAACGGCGTCTACTCTGGGTCCGAAGCTCGGTGCGCTCCTGTTTCAGCTTCCACCGACGTTGAAGAAGGACATTTCGCTGTTCGACGCATTTCTCGATGCGTTTCCGCCCCGCGTATGCGCGGCTTTCGAGTTCAGGCATCCCTCGTGGCTGGACGACGAGGTGTACTCGCGTCTTCGTGCTCGCAATCTCGCTTTGTGTGTGGCCGACAGCGAACGACTCTCAACGCCCGTCGTCGTCACGGCCGACCACGCCTACTTCAGGCTTCGCGACGAGGGCTACACAGCCGACGACATCAGCCGCTGGGCCGACACGATACGAGAGCAGACGGCGTCGTGCGGCGACGTGTTCGTGTATTTCAAGCACGAGGAGTCGGGCAAGGGGCCGGAGTTCGCGCGGCTTTTGATCGAAAGGCTGGATTAGTCGAATCTTCGGGTTCTTCGTGGCCGTCGTGGTTCCAGATGTGTGCGGCGGCAAATCTTACGACTTCGCGTTCCGCCCAGTACCCGTCGTATCCATCGTCGGCGCGCTCGACGTATCCGCAATGTCCGCCGTGCGGTGTGGTGACCACTGTGATGTGCGGGTTCCGGGTGATCGCGGCGGCACGGAATGGCACCGGCGGCACGAACGGGTCGTCGTCGGCCGCGAGGATCAGCGTCGGGACACGAATGCGGTCGATGACGCGCAGCGCGCTCGCCTTGTAGTAGTAATCCGCCGAATCGCGGAAGCCGTGGTACGGGGCCGTGTAGACATCATCGAATCGTCTGATGCTCCAGACGTCGCGCAGCGCGTCGAGCGTGTACACGCCGGGAACCGCTGCGGCCTTGCGGCGCATGCGCGCCTTCAGATTGCGGACGAAATTCCATTGGTACACGACATTGATGCGGCGCTCCAGCACATCGACACAGCGTGCCAGGTCGATGGTGGGTGACACGGCACACACCGCCTTGAGCAACCCTGGCCGATCTCCGAGCTCGCCGGCCAGCTTGAGCGCGAGATTCCCGCCGAGTGAATAACCGGCGACGGCCATCGCCCGGATGCCGTCGCGTTCGCACAGTTCGTCCATCACGTGTCGCGCGTCGTGGGTGAGCCCTGAGTGATACAAGCCGCGGCAGAGGTGCTCGGTATTTCCGCAGTTCCGCTGATTGAGGCGGACGACATTCCATCCCGCCGCCCAGGCCTTGTCAGACATGCCGCGCATGTAGTGTGCGAGGCTCGACCCTTCGAGCCCGTGGAGCAGCAGGATGGTTGGATGATTGGCCGGGGTCCCGTGCCAGTGGCAATGCGCCAGCACGCGCGCATCCGGTGCCACGTCGAAGTAGCGCTCCACAGGCGCCGGCAGTCGGGGAAACTTCCGCGAACGACCCCACGCATAGAGCGTCTGCCGATGACCGCCAGCGAAGCGCGGCCGGTAGGCCGAAGGCGTGAACATTACCGCAACGCGTAGATTCGAAACTGCTGGTTTCGATGCACGAGCGGAAGGGGCAGGTCTGCCTCGGTCACCAGGTAATCCAGCTCGTACTTGCGTGAGAGGTCGGAGGCTTTCTCTGCCGTCAGCGCGCCGAAATCGCCGAGTGCTGCGCGCCGTTCGACGAACCTCACCGCCCCGGCTCGCGAATAGATTGCGAGCGCGGAATCCTTCACCTCCTCGAGCAGCACGTCTCGGCCGGCGGAGACGCGCACACTGGTTCCGTACTTCCACGCGTGTCCCGGATCTGCGAGGACGTGCGATCGCCCCGGCGCCGCGGCGATCCATCGCATCGCGTCTTCCCAGGCCGACTGCGGCAGGTTCAGCTCGAACAGTGAACGTTCAGGGCGCTCGACGACCATGACGTAGGCACCACGGCTCGTGGCAATCGCGAGCAGCAGCAGCGCAACGAGGACGGGTCGCATCGATGCGTCGCCGCGTGCGCGTCCGCCGTCAGAGCCGCGCCTGGCATCTGTTTCGATGACCGCCGCGGCGACGTACACGAGCGCGATGAAATCGACCAGCCAGAAGATTCGTGAGATCTGAAACTGGACCGCCAGAGACATTTTCATCACGACGAACGGCAGCGTGGCGAGAAAGAGCGCCACGAGCGCGGTGGCGCCCCAGACCAGCCCTTCGTCTTCACGGGAGGCGGTACCGCGCCGCACTCGCGTCCGATGTGCCCACCAGAGCAGCGCGAGGAAACCGAGGTTCGCCGCCCAGGCCCAGGCAGGCCAGTCGGCGGCAAACAGCGAGTCCTTGCTCGCGACGGCGTCAAGCCATGTCGCGTCCATGGCGGCAAGTGCACCACGCAGGGGTCCGACAGTCACCGCACCAACTAAGAGGACCGCAGCGCCACACGTGCCAACGAGAGCCAGCCGTCGCCAGCGCGGGTCGATAGCCACGAGCGCGACGCCCACGAGCACCGCAAACCACAGTGCCGTCGTAATGTGGACGATGGACGCGGCGGCGACCAGTGCGACGGCCAGCCAGGATCGACGGCGGAGGAGGCTCGCCACCGCGAGTGCGCCCAGTCCGAAGGCGAGCATCCTCGGGTGAAAGTACGGTTCGAAGGAGTTGGCGCTGGTTCGCGGAATTCGATGCCGCATCGCGAATGCCGCCGCCAGTGCGATCACTCCCCATGTGTTTCGATAGACATGGCTTCCGATGAGGACCAGCCCTGTCCACAGCAATGCCACTGACGCCAGGTAACCAAAGAAGAACAGAGTGGGCAGCGAAAGGCCTGTGGTGCGGGCGAGACCGGCCAGCAGATCGTCAATCACCATCAGCCGGCCCTCCGAGTCGATCAGCGATCCGTCGTGGGGGAAGAGCGACGCGTCGAGCGCACGCATCACGCCCGGGACATAAAAGGCCTGGTCGGACACGCCATAGCGATACCCGGCACCATTCGCGGTGGCCAGGACCAGGAACAGGACGCCGGCAAGGCTGAATTGCAGAATGCCGAGCGCAGAGCGCAGATTCAATTCTGACTTCGGGAACGCCGAAGGTTGAACAACCGTGGGACTCTGAACGTTCATCAACGCTTCGATCGTCAGAATGCCGGTTCGTCCGCGCTCGGGCCGTAAATCGAGGGGACCGGAATATCGAGCAGACGCAGATAGACCGTCAACTGTGCCCGGTGATGGATCAAATGATTCAACATGAACGACCGAAGGACCGTCGTCTTCGGCATCGAGAAAACGGTCTTGCCGTTGCGTTTCAGCGACCACATCGCCATCAGCTCTGCGTCGGACTTTCCGGCGAGTGCGGCGCGGGCATCCGCGACATTCTTATCGAACGCGTTCAGCAACTCGCTCTTCGAGGCGGCCGACGCAGGAGGGTTGTTGCCGACGAGGTCGATTTCCGATCGCATCAGCGTTTCTGTGCCCCAGGTTGGGAGCGTCGCTACATGTTTCGCCAGGACACCCAGCGAAAAAGACTTCTCATGCGGCTTCCAGTCGAATCGCTCCTCTGGAACCCGCTCGAGCACTTTTCGTGTCGTCGCCATCTCGTGGTCGAACTCTGGAATCAGCGAATCCACGATAGGCATCCCGCCGCCTCCCATTCCTGACGTGCGCGTTTGAGCGCACTTGTATCACCCCTGTCTGCCGAAGTCGACGCGAGGCACCCGTTCCGCCTCCGGCGGCGCATTGAACACCGGATACGCCTGGAAGCCGAAGATGCTCGCCGTGATGTTAGACGGGAACTGGCGCCGGAGCGTGTTGTATTCCTGGACGCGCTCGTTATAGCGCATGCGTTCCACGGCAATCCGGTTTTCCGTACCAGACAGCTCGTCCATCAGCCGATTGAATGTTTCGTTGGATCGAAGCTGCGGATAATTCTCGACGATGACGAGCAGGCGAGCCAGCGCCGCGCTCTGTTCGTTGGCCGCCTGCATTGCCTGCTCCGGCGTCTGCGCACCCGAGAGCTTCGCCCGCGACTCGGCGATCTGGCCGAACACATCGCGTTCCTGCTGCGCTATGCCTTTCGTGGTTTCGACCAGGTTGGGGATCAGGTCGTTGCGCCGTTGCAGCTGATTCTCGACCTGGGCCCACTGCGTTTTGATGGTCTCTTCCTGCGAAACGAACCGGTTATAGGAGCACCCGGGAGCCGTTAGTGCGACTACCAGCAGCAGCGCCAATACCCCCGCCGTTCGAAGCTGTCGAGTCATCGTCTTTTACCTCTTGTATGAGTGCTTGGTGCCTGGTGCTTCAGTGCCTTAGTGCCTTGTGCATTGTGCATTGTGCATGCCTACCACCCCGCCCCGCCGCCTCCGCCTCCACTGCGTCCACCGCCGAAGCCGCCGAATCCTCCGCCGAAGCCGCCACCCGGTCTGCCAATGCCGCCGAATCCGCCGCCGAACGGGCCCACGCCGCTATCCCAGCCGGTCGGTCCGCCCCAGTAGCGGCCGAACCGCCGACGCCGCCTGGTTCGCCCCATGAATGCGTTGAACGCGATGAAGAGGATGAACAGGGTAAGCAGCAGCGCCCCTGGCACCTCAATCGGTGCCTCATCGCGCCTCTCCCGCGGTGCTCCCTGGAGCACCACGTTGCGGCCTTCTGCAATTCGCGATGCAATACGCGAGACGCCCGCCAGCAGTCCCGCGCCGTATTGCCCGCGGCGGAATTCGGGCGCCATATATAGCCGGCTCGTTTCCCCCGCATAACCGTCAGTGATGAACTGCTCGAGGTCGTAGCCAACCTCGACCCACACCTGCCGCTCCTTCACCGCGAGAACTACGAGCAGTCCGTTGTCGCGGCCACGCTGCCCGATGCCGCGGCCTTGATTCTCGAAGAGCTTGACCGCGTATTCCCGGATGTCGGCGTACGGAGCGTAAGTATCGACGGTGGCGACAGCGATGACGTCACCGCTTGCCCGCTGGAGCGAGCGAATGAGCGAGTCGATTGCTGCCGCGCTCGCCGGATCGATCACCTTGGCGAAATCGTTGACCGTTTGCGTCAGCTGGGGCAGCTCCTGTGCGCTCCCGTTGAGAGCTGTCAGGAGCACGAACAAGGACACGACGGACGCAAGCGCGATGGTCTTTAGAATCGCCATGCGTCAACGGATCGCGCCAGCTGCTCGACCGCGGACAGGTAGTCGGGAAAGAGCTTCGCTCCATCGGTCATCGGGATCGCGGGCCGGTGCTCCAGGCGCAGTATGTCGACAACGATGCCCTCCGGGAGGGCGGCGGCGCGTGCGCCTTCTCGTGTTGCGGCCTCGCGATCGATCGATGTCTGTCCGTTGTTCAACCGTGCGACGTTTCGGAGCAACGCAGCGAAGGCCGGCGCGGAGGTGGTAACGAGGTCGGCGATCGCCTGGGGGCGCCCGCCTGCCTCGATGTAGCTTTCGCGCAGATGGACGAGGTGACTCTTGATCTGCGTTTCGCAGGCGCGGCGCAGATCGTCGCGTGAGATTGACGCGCCGTCGAACGGATCTCCGCCAAACACGCGGTCGTGGACCCGAAGAATCTCGTTGTATTCCAGCGGAAAGGCGTCGAGCGATCGGCCGAACTCGCGGGTGGGCACGATGAGCGGCGTCGCCAGGTGCTGCCGCTCCCAGCGGGGCGCGAGCCGCGCGCACTCATCGAGATCAGCCAGCTCGAGGGAGTCCACAAGGGCAAGGCAGGTGATCGGGGCTTCCTGATTTCCTTCGATGTGTGGTCCATACGCCACGACTGACCGGAGGCGATCAGTAAATACATGCTTGAGATCGGCGGCCAGCGCCGCGGCAGCCTGTCGCCACTCGTCCATACATTCAATTGTACGTGAGCGCTGCTGGAGAGCTTGGCTCACGTGCCGGCACCGCTAAGGCTATCGAAGTGCCTCTGAAGCGCCGAGGATAGAATCAGACCAGTGCATCTGCGTGAGCTCAACATCGGTTGTGTCGGCGGCGGTACGGGATTGCCGAGCCTGCTCGGCGGCCTCAAGATCAATCCGTGGCTCAAGCTCAACGCCGTCGTAACGATGTTCGACAGCGGCGGCAGTTCGGGTCAGCTGCGCGACGAGCTGGGCGTGCTTCCGCCGGGCGACGTTCTGAAATGTGCGCTGGCGCTTTCCCGCAACGAGGGAGAGGCGCGACGCGTCCTTCTGTCGCGGTTGCCGATGCTCGAGAACCACGCGCGGCTGGCGGGCCATACCGGCGGCAACCTGCTGCTGTCGATGATGGAGCAGTACAGCGGCGACTTCGTAGCCGCAGTAGACGGATTGCGATCCCTACTTGGATGCAAAGGGCGAGTGTGGCCCGTGAGCACCGAGCCGGCATCGATCTGCGCCGAGTACGGCGACGGCACCGAAACGCGCGGGGAAGTGGAAGTTGACGCCGGCCAGTCGCGTGGAAACCAGGTGAAGCGGGTCTGGCTGGAACCGCAGCCATCGATTCACCCCGCGGTAGATGAGGCGATCCGCGCGTTCGATGCCGTGATCATTGGACCGGGGAGCTTTTTCACGAGCCTCGTGCCACCTCTCCTCGTGCGTGGCGTCAAAGAGGCGCTCGCCGAAGTGCGCGGACCGTTCATCCTCATCGCCAACCTGTTGACGGAGGGACGCGGCATGGCCGGCTTCACGGCGGCGGACGAGACGCGATGGGTCTCGCAGACAATTGGCCGACCGATCGATGTGGTGATCGCAAACACCGGCCGGCCGTCGGACGAGTCGCTGGCGCGCTACGCATCGGAGCACAAGCAGCCACTGGAGGTCGGGGCGCTGGAGCCTCATGTCGAGCCCGTGCTCGGCGAGTTCTGGCGCACCTCGATCGCACGTCATGATCGCCGGAGGCTGTCGTTTGCGGTATGGTCTGTCCTTAGCCAGCGTCTCCTGGAATCCTCGCAGGACGTCCCCGAGATACAACGCGCACTCTGAACGACACGCCCCCGTTTTTGCACACGATCGCAGGTGCAAAGCCACGGCGAGTCCGAATGTATCCAGTCTCGAGCTGAACGCGGCGCTCCGCCGCGAGCATGCCGGCCCGGCAGCGTCCGGCTCCTGTATGCCGGAAAAATGCTGCAGATCGAGCGCGCTATAAGCGCCGTCATCGGGCTTTCCTTGTGGCCGCGCGTTTTCGCGGAGTGGATCTGGCGCGCGTGGTCCGGCTGGTGGAGCTTTGCTCTCGCGGTTTCCGGGTTCGCTTCGTCTCCACGCTGGCTCGAGACACCGTCACCTGGGTCTCAGAAGGCTCCGAAGCTTCCGGACGCTTCGAGCGACCCGATCGGCCTGAACGCCCCGCACGGCTGGATCGCATTTCAAGCGCCCGCGCGATGATCTTTTCGAACATCGCGCCCGTCTCGCCCCCTTTCGCAGGACGATTCGAGCGCCAGACGTCAGGGTTGTCCTCGGACAGGATCTCTGCAAAATCGCCCCGACTCTTCACGCTCAGCGGCGCGAATTCAGCGATGTCGACCGGGCCTGCCCATTCATCCCGGTGCTTGATGAGCAGCCACGATCGATCGCCCCCTCCCGACCACCCACCCTTGGTTCGTACGAGCACCCACGATCCCTTCAGCTTGTAGCCGTCGAGCGTGAACTTCAGGTCGCCCTTCTTCAGCGCCGCATCGACATCATCGACCTCGGGTGTCCACAGGCCTTTGTCCCAGAGCATCACGATGCCGGCACCATAGCCCGAGGGAATGACACCTTCGAACTCGCCGTATTCGATCGGGTGATCCTCGACGTGCATCGCGAGGCGTTTGACCGAAGTATCCAGCGACGGTCCCTTCGGCACCGCCCAGGACAAGAGCACGCCTTTGTGTTCGAGCCGTAAATCGTAGTGAAGATGACTGGCCAGATGCTTCTGCACGCAGAAAAAGCGCGACGTGCGTCCGGCCGGCGATTTTCGCGGGCGCGTGCCTTCCGGTTCCGGCGACTTGCTGAAGTCGCGCTTCCGTTTGTATTCGTCGAGCGCCACGCTCTAGTTCACTCCAGCCTGCATTCGGCGAATCGGCTTCGAGAACGCCAGGAACAGCAAGCCCGCACCGCCCGTGATGGCCGCCACCATGCCGAAGAGCTGCACGCCGTTCTGCATGGCCGCCTCCACCGTCTCGGTTTGCGGCAGGAACCTCGTGACGAGCCCAGCGACAAGATTGCCGATCGCGGCGCCCATGAACCAGGTGCCCATCATTTGTCCCACAAGGCGTCCGGGCGCGAGCTTCGTCATGCTGCTCAGGCCGACAGGGCTGAGACACAGCTCGCCGACGGTATGAAAGAAGTACGTCGCCACGAGCCACTGCATTCCGACCTTCCCATCCTGGAGCGACATCGAGGCCCAGGCCATCACCACGAAGCCGACGGCGAGCAGGAGGAGGCCAAGGCCAAATTTCGTGGCCATCGACGGATTGCGATTGCCCAGCCTGACCCAGATCATGCCGACCACTGGAGCAAGCATGATGATGAAGATGGGATTCACTGCCTGCAGCGCTCCGGCTGTGACCTCGGTGCCGAAGATCGTTCGATTCGTGAGATCGCGTGCGAACAGGTTCAGTGCAGACCCGGCCTGCTCGAAGCCCGACCAGAACATCGCGGCGCCGAGTGACAGGAGGAAGCACACCGTCAATCGCTGGCGCTCAACCGAGTTGCGGGCGAGGAAGAAAATCACGATCGCGAAGTACGCCGCAAAAAGCGCGGTGACGACGTAGAACACGCTCTCGGCAAAAACGGTTACGGGCAATGTACCGGAGAGGCTGAGGGTGGCGACAATGCCGACGAGCAGCGCGGTGACCGCCAGTCCGATCCCGAACTGGCGTCGCGCGGCCGCAATCCGCTCCGGTTGCCCCGAGTCCTCCTTGAGTTGTCCCGCGCCGGCAAGATGGCGATGACCTGCGACGTACTGAATCAGCCCCAGCGTCATTCCGACGCCAGCAGCCCCGAACCCGTAGTGCCAGTTCACCCACGACGCACCTGTACGCGGCTCGCCCAGCCACGAGCAGACAAGAGGGCCCGCGAGCGCGCCCAGGTTGATCCCCATGTAGAAGATCGAAAAGCCTGCATCTCGTCTGGCGCCCTTCTCACTGTAGAGGTCGCCAACGATGGCGCTGATGTTCGGTTTGAGAAGACCGGTTCCCAGCACGATCAGCAGCAGCCCGACGTAGAACGTCGGCATCGAGGGAATCGCGAGGCTGTAATGACCGAATGCGATCAGAATTCCACCGTACAGCACGGCGCGACGCTGGCCGACCAATCGATCCGCAATCCACCCGCCTGGCAGCGCGAGCGCGTAGACGCCGAATGTGTAGAGCCCATAAACCGCGCCAGCCGTTGTCGCGTCGTACCCCAGGCCGCCCGCGGCCGGGGCGGCGGTCATGAAGAGGATCAGGAGCGCCCGCATCCCGTAATAGCTGAACCGCTCCCACATCTCGGTAAAAAAGAGCGTCGAGAGGCCACGAGGATGGCCGAAGAACGTCGCCTCCTGTGCGACCGCGCGGTCGCGGGCGGCTTCCGTTCGTGCTGTGGATGGCTGCGCCACGTCGTGTCCTCCAGTACCGGCCAGCATAATCCGATTTCATACAATGTCGAGATGCGGGCGCTGCTGATTTCTACCTATGACCTCGGCCGGCAGCCTCTGGGGCTGGCATCACCTGCTGCGTGGCTTCGGCGGTCGGGTGTCGAGGTGGACTGCGCCGACACCTCGCGTGAGCAGCTTGACGAGGGAAGAATTGCAGCGGCGTCGCTCATCGGCTTCTACCTGCCGATGCATACGGCCACGCGTCTCGCGGGGCCTGTCATCGAGCGGGTTCGCCGGGTGAATCCTGCTGCACGGCTGTGTGCATACGGACTCTATGCGCCGCTCAATGCGGCCTGGCTTCGTGAGCGCGGCATCCAACACGTGCTTGGTCCGGATGCAGAGACTGAACTTGTGGAGTTGGCGGCCAAATCCGAACTGTCAACCGCCAACTCCCAACTCCCAACTCCCGATTTCCACACCGCGGCGCCCAAGCGTGTGCCGTTCATTCAGCCGGATCGTGCGGGTCTCCCGCCGCTCGAGCGCTACGCGTCGCTGCGGATGCCGGACGGCACCACACGTACGATCGGAAGCACAGACACGACACGGGGGTGCAAACACCTGTGCCGGCACTGTCCGATCGTGCCCGTCTATCGCGGACGGTTCACGGCGATTCCGGTCGATGTCGTGCTCGAAGACATCCGCGCGCAGGTTCATGCCGGAGCTCGGCACATCACGTTCGGCGATCCCGATTTCTTCAATGGCCCCACCCACGCACGCCGGATTGTCGAACGTCTGAGCAAGGAGTTTCCAAGTGTCTCCTACGACGCCACGATCAAGATCGAGCATCTTCTCGCGCACGCCGATCTGATTCCGCTGCTTCGACACACGGGTTGCCTGTTTGTGACGAGCGCGGTCGAATCGGTCGACGACACAGTGCTCGAGCGACTGCAAAAGGGGCACACGCGTAGCGACTTCGTACGGGCGGTGACGATTTGCCGGGAAGCGGGGCTGACGCTTTCTCCGACATTCATCCCGTTTACTCCGTGGACGAGCCTCGAAGGGTATGTCGAGTTGCTCGACATTCTCAACGACCTCGGCAGCGTCGAACAGGTCGCACCTATTCAGCTTGGCATCAGGCTTCTCGTTACGGCCGAATCCCCGCTGCTGCACCTTCCTGGAATCCAGGAACGGGTCACGCAGTTCGAGCCGGCGTCGCTGACGTGGCCCTGGCGTCATGAAGATCATCGAGTCGATGATCTTCAGGCAGCGGTCATGCGCATCGTGAAATCGACAAGTGGGGCGACGCGAGGCGAAACATTCGACGCGATCTCCCGCCTTGCGCGGGAACAGGCAGGCCTCCCGATTGGGACGCGACAGCCCACATCCGGAACGCCGGTGCCGCTCGTCACCGAACCCTGGTACTGCTGTGCCGAACCGATGGAAACCTTCTGAATGGAAAGACGTGTTCTGCTCGTAGCCACGACTATCGGGTATCAAATACGGTCGTTCGGAGTCGCCGCCAAGAAGCTGGGCGTACGGCTGATGTTTGTGACCGATCGGTGCGATCGTCTGGACGATCCGTGGTGGGATCAGGCGATTGCGGTTCGTTTTCACGATGAGGACCGGTCCGTGGAATCGGTCGTTGCGGCGTGCGCCAACGCAGCGCCGGACGGCGTGATCGCAGTCGGCGACAGACCCGCGGTGCTCGCCGCGCGCCTCGCTCGCGCGCTTGGCCTCAGCTGGCATCCGCCCGATGCCGCTCGGATCAGCAGGAACAAGCTCTTCGCACGTCGAGCCTTTAAATCGGCAGGGCTCCCGACGCCGCGGTTCAAGTCGGTATCGCTCGATGAGGACGTGCGTTCACGCGTCGTAGGCTTTCCCTACCCAGCCGTCGTGAAGCCGCTTGCGTTGTCAGGCAGTCGCGGCGTGATGCGGGTTGACAACGCAGACCAATGCGTGGAGGCGCTTGGTCGCCTGCGTCGGCTGCTCGAGTCGGCCGATGTGCTGATCGAACGCGACCACGTACATCGCCGTGCGCTTGTGGAGTCGTTCATTTCGGGACCGGAGTACGCCGTCGAAGGAATCCTCGAACACGGTCAATTTCAGCCGCTCGCGATTTTCGATAAACCCGACCCGCTCGACGGCCCGTTTTTCGAGGAAACGATCTACCTCGCGCCGTCGCTTGCAGCAGGCGACGTTCAGCAGCGTATCCTCAAGTGTGTGGCAGACGGCGCTCGCGCCATCGGGCTGCATCACGGCCCTGTTCACGCAGAATGTCGCGTCAGCGGCAGTACCGTCTATCTGCTGGAGATTGCGGCGCGTCCCATCGGCGGGCTCTGCTCACGATCGCTTCGGTTCGTGAAGGACGAAACCGATGAACCGGTGACGCTCGAGGAAGTTGTGCTCAGGCACGCGCTCGGCGAGCGGGTCGACGCGTATCGACGTGAATCCGCGGCCTCCGGCGTGATGATGATTCCGATTACCAGGCGCGGCATTTTCAGGAGCGTAGAGGGGGTCGAAAGCGCTTGCGGGGTCCCCGGGGTCGAGGAAGTCCGGATAACCGCGAAACCCGGGGCGTCAGTCGTTCCGCTGCCCGAAGGCCGAAGCTACCTGGGATTCATCTTTGCCCGCGGGTCGGACCCACGCTATGTGGAGGGGTCGTTGCGCGACGCGCACGAACGGCTTCACTTCGTGATGGACCGCGAACTCACTGTTGTAGGGTGATTACCCTTTGGCCTGCTGCGGTACGTAACCTGGCGGTAACGCAGCGCCCTCGCCGAAGAAGAAGTCCTCCATCTGCTTCGCGATGAGCTCCTGGGCCTCCTTCTGCCACGGCATGAGGCGGTACTCGTTCAGGATCATCTTCATCCGCTCTTCCCAGAGCTTCCACGCTTGCGCCGACACCTTCTCGAACACGCGACGGCCAAGCTCTCCCGGCCACGGTGGCGCATCCAGGCCCGGAAGATCCTTCTGGAATTTCACGCAGTGTACGGTCCGGCCGCTCTTGTTACCGGCGGTTTCGGACGGAGGTGGCGGTGCAGGCGCACATTTTTCATCCATGTAGCGATGGTAACTCGCTTTTAGCGGCGTCTGGTTGCGGGTGCCCGCGGTCGCGCATGGATCCCATCGCGGGTTGTTGGGAGTTCATTCAGATCGAACCTCAACTGTAGGATTCTACTTCATCGGTCGCGTGGCCTGTTTGGCACCGATCGCCCGTAGGTAATTGAAATCGCGCATGGTTATGAGCAGCGCTCAAAACCGTGCGGCCGCGGCACATCTCTTGAAGCCCCCGCGCCTCATGCCTCTCCGGGGCGGGAGGTTGCAATCAAGGAGGAATGCCGTGGAGTCAGTACGCAAGGAACGTCGTGGATTTGCCTCTATGTCGCCCGAGAAACAGCGCGAGATCGCGAGCAAGGGTGGACGCGCGGCGCATGAAAAGGGAACCGCGCATGAATGGACACCTGATGAAGCGCGTGTCGCGGGCCGAAAAGGAGGACAAATCAGTCGCGGAGGCCGCGGCCGCCTAATTCCTCCCACCGCGTCGGGGGATGGTGCTACGGTTGGGGTGGCTCATGTTTCCGGCATGGACCGCACCGCGTCGGTTCGCGAATAGCGAACCCGACGGCCAGAATTCGACCGGGCGACGAGAGAAATATTGTGTTAGTGTGTACACTCTGCGGGGCCCTCTGCGTTCTGGCATTGGCGTCACCCGCGAAGGGGCAGACGCCTGCGCAGGGAACCACCACCACTACGTCCCAGACGGCAGTAACACAGGATGAAATCGTACTTCAGGGCGACACGACACCTCGCCCTGCGTTGCCGACCTTCTACGGCGATACCGGCCTCTGGTTCCTGTCAACCGCTGAAACCCTGCCCGCTGGTCGGTGGTCCGTCAGCGGATTCAGGGCGAATTGGGATCGGCGTCAGGGGTTGACGGACGTCAATCAAATAGGACTGACAGGCGCTGTCGGACTTTGGAATCGACTGGAGATCTTCGGTTCGTGGCGCACGGTTCGGCTCGATCGCGATGTGCGGCCGACGTTTATCCCGACTGAACCCGTCTTCGGCGGCGTCTCGCAGGAGTACCCGTACGTCCGCCGCGGATGGTCGAAAACGCTCGGAGGCCCCATCATCGTCGGTGGCAAGTACAACCTCGTGTCGCAGTCGCGGGGTGACTCCGTCAGCCTTGCACCGCGCGTGATGGTGCAGTTCCCGACCGGCTCGACCTGGGCCAGCACCAGCGACTGGAACGGCTATTTCGACTTGATTGTCAGCCGTGAGTTCTCACAGAACGTCGAGCTCACGGGGATGGCAGGCGGTGTGATCCGCGGGGACCCGGACGAGTTCAGAGTGTCGGACGGCATCACCTGGGGCCTGGGCGCAACGTTCCCGACGCGTACCCGCATTCGTGCGCTGGTCGAGTACCTCGGCGAGTGGGTCATCAAGGACAACACCGTGGTGGTCAACCCGCCGTTTGTCGCTGAAGACGGCAGCATCGCGCCGATACTCAGTCCGATTTCGGATCCCACCAGCATCAAAGCAGGTGGGGTATGGCAGGCGTCGAATGGGATCTTCGTACATGCCGGCGTCAACTACAGCTTCGGCACGAACGGCCGCGTTGTCGGAGGGCTCGACATCGACCACAATCCGTTCGGGTTCGACATTCGCGTGGGCTGGCATCCGGGCGTGACACCGCCACGGCAGCGGGTGCGCGTGATCAAGGAAACGACCACGGTCACCAACACCGTGACGCCGCCGCCGCCGCCGGCGCCGGCACCGGCGCCACCGCCCAATCGCTCGCCGTCGGTAACCGCCAGCTGTAATCCGTGCACCGTGGAGCCTGGCGCGACGAGCAACCTGACGGCTACCGGCACCGATCCCGACGGCGATCCGCTGACCTACCAGTGGACGGCGCCGCAAGGAACGTTCAGCAACGCCAACGCGCAGAACACGGTGTGGACCGCGCCGAACCAGGAGGGGAACGTCCCCGCCACGGTGAACGCACGGGATAACCGGGGTGGCACGGCCACCGGCAGCCTCAACCTGACTGTCGTACGCCGTGAAACGATCACGTTCGAAGACGTTCACTTCGACTTCGATCGCTTCAGCCTGCGGCCCGATGCGCTCAAAATCCTCGATGGCGCCATCGCGAAGCTACAGGCGAATCCCGGGCTGAACGTCACCATCGAAGGCCACACCGACAGCATCGGCACCGTCGAATACAACCTGGCGCTCGGCGAACGGCGCTCGAACTCCGTCCGCGAGTACCTGGTGAGCCGCGGCATCGCAGCCGGACGACTGCGGACAGTCAGCTACGGCGAGGAGCGTCCGATCGCCGACAACAGCACCGCGCCAGGCCGGGCACGGAACCGCCGCGCGAGCACGGTGGTGGTCCTTCAGCCGTAACGTGTAAGTAGGGCGGGTCCTTCGGACCCGCCCGCCGCCGTTTGTCTCGCCTCTCGATTGATCGCCCGCCACAACTTGTTTGATCGCTCTCCGCAACGCATGAGTCGCCTGATTGCGTTGCATTAGCTGAGCCGTCCTCCCACCAAAAACCCGACAGACGCGGTCGTGCTCTGGCACGCGGTGTGTTTACTGCGCAGACCGATGTCCCCGAAGCGCGAATTCCTGCGCGTTCTTGTTCTCGCCGCCGCCGTCACCGTGGGCGCGTGTCGCGAGGAAGGCGACATCCAGATTGCGAGCATCCACTTCAACGGCGTCGAACAGATCGACGAAGGCGCGCTGAAAGGCGCGTTGCAAACTCGGGAAGGCTCGTGGATCCCGTGGGGACGGAAACGATACTTCGACCGTCGCGCTTTCGAGGCCGATTTAAAGCGGATTGAGGCCTTCTATCACGATCGCGGTTTCCCCGACGCGCGCGTGGCATCGTTCGACGTTGCGTTGAACGGTGCCCAGGACAAGGTTTCCATCACGGTAAACATGTTCGAAGGGGAGCCGATTCGCCTCGCCGCCGTCGAGCTGGCCGGGTTCGACGTGCTGGCGGAAAACGATCGCGAGGCGCTGCAGGATTCGATCGACCTGCTCGTTGGTGAGCCGATCGACCGAATAACTAGCGGGCGAGCACGTCGGCGGCCTCGGCGAGCTTGGCGGCGGCCTGGAACTCGCCCTCGGCGTTGATGACCTTGGCCCGCCGTTCGCGCTCCGCCTCGGCCTGGCGGGCCATCGCCCGCTGCATGTCGCTCGGGCAGGTCCACGTCCTTGACCTCCACCGCCGAGACCTTACGCCCCACGGCTCGGTGTGCCCGTCGATGATCTCGTGCAGCTTCGGTTGAGCCGCTCCCGCGAGGAGAGCAGATCGTCCATTCCGCCTGTCCCACGATGCTCCACAGCGTGGTCAGCGCGACCTGCGACGTCACGTGCAGAAAGGTCTCGACGCTGAAGCACCGGCTTCGTCGGATCGACGACCCGAAAATAGATCACCGCGTTGACCTTGACCGAGACGTTGTCGCCGGCGTGATCACGTCCTGCGGCGGCACGTCCATCGTGATCGTGCGCAGGCTCACCTTCACCATCTTGTCGACGAACGGGATCAGGAGGATGAGCCCCGGGCGGAGCCATCGCCACCGGGATTGAAGATGGCGCGCGCGCGGCGCCCGAAGCGGAGATCACGCCGCGCTCGTACTCGCGGGAGGATGCGCACCGAGGAGCCGATCACGAAGATCGCGATGATCACCACGGGCACGATGCCGAAGAGCAGCTCGAAGCCTCCGCATCAGGCGCCTCCTCCCTTGGCCGCGCCTTCGACGGCATCGACCCGCCGCGCGGGCCGTGTCACCCTGAGCGTCAACCCGTCCAGCGCCGTCACCTCGACCGCCTCGCCGGCGGCCACGGGCCCGTCCTGGGCCACGGCCTGCCACAGCTCGCCGTCGATCTGCACCTGGCCCTCGGGATTGAGGGCGCTGCGCGCGACACCCACCAAGCCCACCATGCCCGCGGCCCCGGTGGACGGCGTGCGATAGAGGGCGCGAAGCCCGGCGGACACCGCGAAGATGACCAGGCCGGCTGTCGCCCCGACGGTCGGCACGATGACGAACCACGAGATGCGCAGGCCGGTCTCGGGCGCGTCGTAGAGCATGATCGAGCCGAGGACCATGGCGACGACGCCGCCGACGGTGAGGACGCCGTGGCTCACCACCTTGATCTCGGCGATCAGGAGGGCGAGGCCGAAGAGGATCAGGAGCAGGCCGGCCCAGTTGATCGGCAAGCTCTGGAAGGCGAAGAACGCGAGGATCAGGCTGATGCCGCCGAGCACGCCCGGCAGGACGGCACCCGGATTGGACAGCTCGAAGAAGATGCCGAGCATGCCCACCATCATCAGGATGTAGGCGACGTTGGGATCGGTGATCAGCGCGAGGAAGCGGTCGCGGAAACGTACCTCGATCGGCTTGACGGCGGCGTCCTTCGTGGCGAGCGTCACCTGTCCTTTCGGCGTCTTCACGGTGCGCCCATCGATCTTCGCGAGCAGGTCGGGCAGGCTCTCTGCGACCAGGTCCACCACCTTGAGCTTCACCGCCTCCCGCTCGGTCGCCGACACCGAGGCCCGCACGGCCTTCTCCGCCCAGTCGACGTTGCGGCCGCGCTCGGTGGCGATGCTGCGCGCGAAGGCCGCAGCGTCGTTCTCGACCTTCTTGATCATCTCCTTGTTGGCCTGGCCGCCTCCGCCGACCGCCACCGGGTGTGCGGCGCCGATGTTCGTGGCCGGCGCCATGGCGGCGACGCGCGCCGCCATCCGGCGACGAACACGCCCGCGCAGGTGGCGCGCGCCCCGGTCGGCGCCACGTAGACCACGATGGGAATGTCGGACTTCAAGATGCTCTGCACCATCGAGCGCATCGACCGCTCGAGGCCGCCCGGCGTGTTGAGCTGGACGACGAGCGCCTGGGCGCCGTCGGCGCGAGCGCGCTCGATGGCCCCGTCGATCAGGCGAACGGTGATCGGCGAGATGGCGCCGTCCATCTCGATGAGCGAGACGGGCGAGGCGGCGAGGGCACGCCCGGAAGGCTGACAGCGGCGAGGACGGCGAGCACAGCGAGGAGGATCGCTGCGGCGGGGCGAGCGGGACCGTGCTTCATGGACGCTCCCACGGGGGGCATGATAGCACGCGCTCTTCGGCTCACCGGCGGTCACGCCGCCAATGGCGGTCGAGCCGACGGCAGGACGCTCCTCAGCGCTTCAGGGCAAAGAGCGAGAGCAGCTCGAACAGGGAGATTGGCCGCGACAGGCTCGGCGATGGCGCCGGGGCCGTCGTATGGCGGTGAGACCTCGACCACGTCGGCGCCGACGAGATCGAGCACGCGCAACCCGCGCACCAGCGAGAGCGCCTCGTAGCTCGTGAGCTCGCCGACCTCGGGCGTTCCGGTGGCGGGCGCGTAGGCGGGGTCCACCGCGTCGATGTCGAACGAGCAATACGCGGGCCGGCCGGCGAGTCGTGCCACCCGCTCGATCGCCCATCCGACGCCGCGCTCCTTCACGTCGCCGATGCGCACGACCTCGAGGCCGTGCTGGGCGTGGAAGTCGAAATCGTCGCGGCTGTACACGGGCCCGCGGATGCCGATCTGGACGATGCGCGCGCCGTCCACCAGGCCTTCCTCTATGGCGCGCCGGAACGTGCTGCCGTGATAGTGATACGAGCCCGCGTACTCGCCCCACGTGTCGGGGTGCGAGTCGAAGTGCACGAGGGCGAGCGGCCCGTGGCGGCGCGCGACCGCGCGCAAGACGGGCAGCGTGATCGAGTGATCGCCGCCGACGGCGAGCGGGATGGCGCCCGCCTGCACCACGGTATCCAGCTCGCGCTCCACGAGCGCGAAGGTCTCGTCGAGCGAGACCGGCGACACGTCGACGTCGCCGTAGTCGGCCACGCGCAGCTTCTCGAAGGGCGACACCTCGAGGACCGGGTTCCAGGGGCGGATCAGCGAGGACTGATCCCGGATGGTGCCGCGGGCCGTAGCGCGCGCCGGGCCGGTAGGACGCGCCGCTGTCATAGGGCACGCCGACGATCGCGACGTCGAGATCGCGGGCGTCCCGGATGTACGGCAGCCGCATGAAGGTCGGAGGCTGACCGAACCGGGGCGAGCGAAAGCCATCGCGCGGGCGCGGGAGCGTCCACGTGTCGCCCCATCAGAGATCGCCCTTGATCGCGGAGACGGCGGGCGCGAGCCGGTCGATGTCGTCTCTACCCGTATAGACCGAGAAGCTGGCGCGCAGCGCGCCGGCGATCCCGAGGCGCCGCATGAGCGGCTGGGCGCAATGATGGCCCGCGCGCGCTGATGCCGCGCTGATCGAGCAGCGCGGCGCCGTCGTGCGGGTGCAGCCCGTCGACGTTGAAGGCGACGACGGCGCCCTTGATCTCCGGGTTGCGCGGCCCGTACACGGTCACACCGGGGATCACCGTGAGCCGGTCGAGACACTGCGCGGTGAGCGCCTGCTCGTGCGCGGCGACGCGCGCCATCCCGATCTTCTCCAGGTACTCGACGGCCGCGTGGAGCCCGACGGCGGGAGCGATCGGCGGCGCGCCTGGCTCGAACCGCCACGGCAGGTCGTTCCACTGCGCGTGGTCGATCCACACCTCCTTGATCATCTCGCCGCCACCCCACGCCGGCTCGAGGCGCTCCAGCACCGGCCGCCGGCCGTAGAGGACGCCGATCCCCGTCGGACCGAGCATCTTGTGGCCGGAGAAGCGTAGAAGTCGACGCCGAGGCCGGCGACGTCGACGGGCAAATGCGGCACCGCCTGCGCCCCGTCGACCAGCACGAGCGCGCCGGCGGCGTGCGCCTTCCGGGTCATGTCAGCGACCGGGTTGATGGTGCCCAGCACGTTCGACACGTGCGCGAACGCCACCACGCGCGTCCTTGCCAGAGCAGCCGGTCGTAAGCGGCGATGTCGAGATGAGTGCCGTCCATCACGGGCACGGCGAGAAGGCGCGCACCGCGGTCGCGGCAGACCATCTGCCAGGGAATCAGGTTCGAGTGATGCTCGAGCTCCGTGACGATGATCTCGTCGCCGGGCGAGCAGCGTTCGCCCCACCGCCTGGGCCACCATGTTCACGCCCTCGGTGGTCCCGCGCGTGAAGACGATCTCTTCGCGCGACGCGGCGCCGATGAAGCCGCGGACGGCGTCGCGCGCGGCCTCGTACAGCTCCGTGGCCTCTTCGCCGAGCGTGTGAATCGACCGGTGCACGTTGGCGTGGCTTCGCTCGTAATACCGGGTCATCGCCTCGAGGACCGCGCTCGGCTTCTGGCTCGAGGCGGCCGAGGAACACGAGCGGGTGATCGCTGACGATGCGCCGGAGAATCGGAAAGTCCGGCCGCGTGAGCTCGGCGAGATTCATCGAGCGACCTCCTTGCCCTCGAGCGCGCCCCGCAGGACGGCGAGCGGCAGCGCTGACGCACTTCAGCCGCGAGGCGCGGATGTCGGCATCCAGGCGCTCGAGGATGGCCGGCACGTCCAGCGTCTGCACCTCGTCGACCGGGCGGCCCACGGCGGTCTCGAGCAGGACATCGGCCGACGCCCCGGTGATGGCGCAGCTGTCGCCGCTGAAGCGCGCGTCGGCCAGGCGTCCGTCGGCCAGGCGGCACTCGATGCGGATGCGGTCCCCGCAGAGCGGATTCACGTCCTCGAAGACGAGGTCGGGCGCCTCGAGCCGACCGCGGAACCGGGGTCGCCGGAAGCGTTCACGCACCACATCGCTGTAGAGCGCCATGTCACTCGCCGAGCTCGCCCCGCGTCGCGCTCTTGCGGTAGGGCGGAAAGCGATAGGCGCTGTCGCGGGACAGAAGTCCGCCGTGGCCGAGCGCTGCCACCGTCGCGTTGTCGACTCGCTGACCTGCGAGGATCACCGGCAATACCAGGTCGAACGTCGTCGCCTCCTGCGAGAACATGCCGCAGGCCGGCATGCCCACGACGGGCCGAGTGCCGATCTCGGCGACCCACAGCAGGCTGCCCGGATGCGCGGGCGCGCCGTGGCGCTCCATGTGCCCGCCGAGGCGCGCGAGGCCGTGAAGACGGGGTCCAGCGGATCGAGCGACCCGGCGCCCGCCGCGATCAGGATCTCGGCGCCCTCGGCGATCAGCGCCCGCATCTCGTCGGCGACCGACCCCGCGTCGGCGGCGGGATAGCGGACCCGCAAGAGGCGCGACCCGAACCAGTCCACCTTCTCCGTCAGCGAGGACTCGAAGCGCTGGCGCTGGCGCGGCTCGAGACGCTCGCGGGCCACCGCGCCGATCGTGCGAGGAACGAAGCCGTCGACCGCCACGAGCCCTCCGGCCTCCCACGCGCGCTCCTCGCCGCGCTTGACCGCCGCCTCGGCGATGGCGAGCGGCGTGATCTTCGCCTTCGCGACGGTCTCTCCCGCCTCGACGGGCACCGCGTCCCAGAAGCGCGAAGACCGACATGCCCTCGAGCGCGTTCACGGCGGCGAGCGCCTCGGCCGGGACGCGGCACAGCCCTCGGCGCGTGGCGGCGAGCGTCCACTGGCCGCCGACGTACCCCTTGACCTCGACGCCGGGCCCGGCGGCGGCCGCCGAGAACGGCGCCCCGGCCGGTTCCTCGTGCAGATCGCCGGGTTCCATCTCGAGCACGTGCACCTCGTCCCACGCGAGGGACTGCAACCGGGCGGCCGACTCGGCATCGAGCGTCTTGCCCTTGTCGACGGCCACCTTGCCGTCGGCGCCGCGCACGTCGTGGCAGATGACGCGGCCGATGAGCGCGGGCGGCGTCGCGTCGGCCTTGCGGATCGCGATCGGCTTCACTCTTTGCGACGCGCGCCGCCCACGGCCGCATCGCCGCTCGGGGAGGAGCGCGCTCCTTCTTCGCGACGCGCGGCGCCGCCGACGGCCGCATCGCCGCTCGGGGAGGACGCGCCTCCCTCTTCGCGACGCGCGCCGTCCACGGCCGCATCGCCGCTCGGGGAGGACGCGCCTCCCTTGAGCCCCTTCTTCACCTTCTCCTGCCGATGGGCATGCCCGACGCGCGCCGCTGGACGAGCAGCACCTCGGCCATGATCGCGAGCGCGATCTCGGGCGCGGACTGGGCGCCCAGGTCGAGCCCGATCGGCACGCGCACGCGCGAGCGCCTCCTCCGCCACGCCATCCTCGCGCAAGAGGTTCAGGATCGCGGCGCCGCGCCGGCTGCTGCCGAGCAGGCCGATGTAGCCGACCGGTGTGCCGAGCGCGTGCGCGAGCACCGGCACGTCGTACTTGTAGTCGTGGGCGACCAGCACGAAGCGCCGTCGTGGCGATGAGCGGGACCTGGCGCACCAGCTCGACGGAATGCCGATCCGAAAGGTCGTCCACGTCGGGGAACCGCT
>CAVTIA010000001.1:0-158297 GCA_963734635.1 uncultured Acidobacteriota bacterium | reverse complement strand
CGTCTTAGCGACGGCCTTTTTCTTAGGTCGCACTTTTACTGAGCGGCCTGATCGCGCGACTAGCGAAGGCGAAGGCTACGGAGGCTACTGTTGTTTGAATCCGGCCGGCACTGCGACGTCCGCGTCACTTACAGCGTTGGCGACCTTCAACAGCTCGCTGGTCGTGGTCATGACCATCGCTCTGGGCTGCGGCCCATCGCCATCGACCTTTTTCTGGGCTGCGCGCCTGGCAAGGCCACCCAGGAGACCGCCTACCCCGCCGGTAAGATTCGGCTTCGAGCTTTCTTCCGTCTGTTTCTGTTCCTGAGCAATTTGCTCAGCCGACTTGACCGCCTCGACTTTCAGGGTCGTCAAAATGGCGGTGCCCTCGACTTTCGACTGTTCGGCGTTCATCTTTTCGAGCGCGGGCTTCAGCATGGGATAGATTGCCATGGCGCTGGCCATGTCCTGCGGTGACGCGCCGGCGATCATCGGCCCGTACAGCTTCTGCGCGAATTGCATATCGAAGTCCATCAGCTCTTTCATCGCAGGCATCCGCGGTGCCATCCACATGTCCGTCGTGATGGCAAGGCCGCCGCTTTGCTCCAGCGTCTTTCCCTTCTCGCGTACGGCGACCGTCACGACCACCTGGCTGGTGTTGAATCCGTTGATGGCTCGCTTCTGGCCGGTCGACTTGACGTCAAGATCGATCTCTACGCTGTCCTCGGGCCGGCTGGCAGGCGCTGGCTCGGCCTTCTGCTTGGCTTGTTCTTCGCGCGCGGCCTTTTCGGCCTTTGCCTTGGCCTCTTCCATCCGCTGCCGTAACTCGGCGAACGTCATGACGCGGTAGGTCTTCCGCTTCACGTCGAGGTCGTAGATCTTTTCTTCGGCGAGGTCGATGATCTGCCCGGTCGCGTCGTTGAACATGCTCTTGCGGCTGCCCTTCAGGGCAACCGTCGTCATCGTTCCCTCGCGCGCATCCTTGCCGCCGAAAATGTTGACGACCTTGCCGAGTATTCCCCCAAGCTCGAACTTCGTGCGCTCCTCGGTCTTGACGTCGGCGTGAAGCGACGTGAGAGCAGAAATTGCCAGACAGACCGTGGCGACAACGACGTTACGCAGTGGGGTCATGCGAGCCTCCGCGCGAATGCTACATCCCTGAGACGGCGCCCGACAAGAAGATATGTGGCGCGTGCTCGAGCGAGCACCAACACGGCGTAATCGAGGATCATGAGGCCCTGTTAAGAAAGGGGGTCACATGTCTACGATGCTGATGGTTAGCTGCCGGCGGGATTTCTGGTCCGCCACAGAATTCTCCAACGCAAACGAGATTCGACGCATCGATCTCGCGAGCTCCACGGGCCAAGTTGTGGCGCACGACGAGTTTCTGCGGGAAGTCCAGTCGAAGCGCCTCACGGTCTTAATCCACGGCTACAACAACGAGGAGCGGGACGTCATCGGTTCGTACAACGTCATCGACCGCCAGATGCGCCAGCTCGGCTTTCTTGGCGGTCAGGCGGCGGCGTACGACGCGCTGGTCGGGTTCGCGTGGCCCGGCGGCGCCGTAGGGGTCTCTTTCCCATTCGCCCGGCAACGGGCTGGCGAGAGTGCATCCCGGTTTTCAACCCTGTTGGCGGCACTGCGTGGCGTGGGCGCCACCATCGATCTCAACACCCATAGTCTCGGAGCGCACGTGGCCTTTGAGGCGTTGCGGGAGGGAACGCCGCGGATCGTGCGGAACTCGTGGAACTTTGCTTCTGCCGTCGATAACGAGTCCATCGAGCTCGGCGAGCGCTACCACGACGCAAGTGGAAGGTGTCAAAGCTTCTACGTCTTCCACTCGAGAAACGATTCCGTCCTGCGGGTCTGGTATCGCGTTGGCGATCTGTTTGACTTCGATACCGCGCTGGGCTTTTCAGGACCCGAAGATCCAGGCAACATCATCAGGCATTCTCCGAACGTACGCGTGGTCAACTGTAAGGACGTCGTGCAGTCACACGGGGGCTACAGGTCGGCTGGGCAGGTGTGGGCATTCATGTCGCAGCAGTTGCAGAATCCCTCGAACGAACAATTCTTCACATTGTCCAGGACGCCCGCGACGCTGAATGCCGTCTTCAAAGCCGCTGGAGGGGTCCGGCACAGCGCTTCGCGAGCAACTGGCGGGGCGCGCAAGTCTGCGTCTGCGAGACGTAAACCCGGGCGACAGAGGCGAAAGGAAAGCTGAATGTCCTCATGACGTTGCCGCGGGACACTGAGATTTCGGAGTCCCGCGGCAGAAATGGTGGATTTGTTCGCGTGTATATTCCGCGACGTTGATGATCAGAGGAGGGGAGAATGCCGCTTCACTCGTACGGTGTGTTGAAGGGGAAGGCGATTGAGGTGCGCCTTGGCGCCGGCCAGAGCCCACATTACCAGGTACGCCTCGTCGACGACACCACCGATTACCGCATTGCTGTCAACGTCAAGTCTCAACTTCCACCCTCGGATGTCGAGTTCATCATCATCGAGAATTTCCAGCATCCGCTAATCGCGATTGCCGAGCAGTGGCCGACAGGTTTCACGAGGCTGGAGCGCAGGCCCGACTCCGGCGCGCTCGACTTCATCAGAAGCAATCTCTTCGAGCGCACCAACATGCGGCCGCTGCCGTTCAGCGTTCCTGGCTTCGACAACGACTTGAACGAGAAGGTCGATCGCGTCATGCAGCGTGCCGTTGCCGACGAAAGAGCGCTCGTCTATGCCTTCGGAGAGCGATGGGGTCCCGAACCGCAGACCAAGGACAAATACTTCGGGTTCCTTCCGGGCAACGGTATCCATGACATTCACATGAATCAGGGCAACACCGGACGGTTCGTCGACGACGACGGGGTGTATCAGGATGGCGGGCTGCTGGTGCAGTTCGCTGATCAGCACGAGTGGGTTGCCATCTTCTTGAAGTTTCAGTCGCAAGCCTGGCACACGGACGACCGGACCGGGCACAGCATTGCCGAGCCGCCTGTGCCTGTTCCCCCGTTGCCGCCTGGCCCGCCGATGCCTCCGGCCCCGCCGACCACCGATGAGCCGCATGGACTTGTGCGCATCGTCGCGGCGCTCGTGAATCCGGTCCAGTCGCCGGAGGTTGAGGTGGTGACGCTTCTCAATACCGCGCCCCACGAGGTCAGCCTGCAGGGGTGGGGACTACTCGATACGCAGAAGAAACGGCTGCCGTTGTCAGGGGCGATAGCGGCGGGGGGAACGCGCACTGTCCGCGTCGCGCAGCCGCTGGCGCTGTCGAACAAAGGCGGTATCGTCACGCTCGTCGATGAGAACGGCCTCAAGGTTGACGGCGTGGCGTACACGAGAGAACAGGCACGAAATCCGGGCTGGACAATCGTGTTCTGACTCTCGACGATCAGACACTCCGCGGCAGCGGCGGAGCCGACCTGACAATTACCTGCACCGCAGTCGATGATGCTGGAAGTCAACGACCTGCCGCCGGACCGAATCAGTGAAGTCGTTGACGTCCTTTCGGACGCCTTCGTGAATTATCCGGTGATGCGGTTTGTGATCGGACAGGCGGGGAACAGGTACGCTCAGCGCCTACGCACGTTGATGCACTTCTTCACAGCGGCACGCTTCGTACGAGACGACTTGGTCATGGGCGTTACCACAGATGAAGACAAGGTCGTGGCGGTCGCCAATATCAACCGACCAGGCGAACGTGGATCGTCCTCCAGTCTCGACGAACTCCGGGAGCAGGTGTGGCGCGAGCTGGGCGACGCGGCCCGATCACGGTATGAGGCGTACGGCGAAGCCACGCGGAAATTTGTCATCGAGCAGCCCCATTACCATCTCGCTATGCTTGGTGTGCGAAGTTCCTACGCTGGTCAGGGTCTCGCCCGCCGGCTCCTCGATGTGCTGCACGAGAGGTCCTGCCGTGATCGGGAATCGCGTGGTGTCACATTGAACACCGAGGACGCACGCAATCTTCCCCTCTACCAGCACTTCGGCTATCGAGTCATCGGACAAGCGCGGGTGTCGGACGAGTTGCAGACTTGGGCGTTCTACCGGGCCGACGCGCAGGTAACGTAAAGAGCGTTCAGCGAGCGCCTCAGCGCTTGGCCTCACCAGGAGTGATTGCAGCGGGCGGCGGGACAGGATCCGCGGGATCGGGCCAGTACACTCGCGACAAGTAATGCAGCGCGATACCGACGCCCCAGCGGTTCGGGGACGTCCAGACAAGGAGCGCCAACAACACCGCCACCATCGTCAGGCCCAACACAGGATGTGAACGGACCACTCCGAAATAGATCAAGATGATCATCACGCCGATGGGCACGCGATCGCCGAGGATGATAAAGGCCCACGTATCACCGGGATTGCGCGCAAAGACCAAACCGCAGGTCGAACAGCGTTCAATATGGGACCACCCGGAAAACAGTCGCCCTTCGCCGCAGTGCGGGCAGCGCTTGCGCAATCCGCGCCGAAGCGCCGTGCTGATCAAGCCACGTGGATATCTCTCCGTGTTTGAAGCCATACACTCGCAGTTCCCGTCAGCTCACGTTCTGTGAATTGTGAACCGTCTTTGATCATTTTCGCTGCCTTCTGGTGATTTCCGCTTTCAGCAGACGGTTGTCCAAAACTTGCATACATTCGGCGAGGCTCCCGCTGTAATGTCGCCGGAGGCGCGACCTCCGTACGGTGATGAGGTAGCTGCCCTAGCGGCGAATTCGTTGATGCGTTCGACGTCGAGAAGCGCCGTTCGCCCGATCGAGCACAAGGAGCACACGAACATGAAGCCCAAGAACACCATCTGTCTCTGGTTCGACAAGGACGCGCACGAAGCGGCGCGCTTCTACGCCGCCACCTTTCCGAACAGTGAAGTAACCGTTGTTCGCAAGGCGCCCGGCGACTACCCGGGCGGCAAGGAGGGCGATGTACTGACGGTGGAGTTCACCGTTCTGGGCATTCCCTGTCTTGGTCTCAACGGCGGTCCGACTTTCAGACACAGTGAGGCGTTTTCCTTCCAGGTCGCGACGGACAATCAGGAAGAGACGGATCGCTACTGGAACGCGATCGTCGGCAATGGCGGCACGGAAAGCCAGTGCGGTTGGTGCAAGGACCGCTGGGGCCTTTCCTGGCAGATCACCCCGCGCGTGCTGACCGATGCGCTTGCGGCCGGTGGCGCGGAGGCCAAGCGCGCCTTCGCGGCGATGATGCCGATGAAGAAGATCGACATCGCCACCATCGAGGCGGCGCGGCGGGGCTGAGGTAGATCGAACTGTAAGGTTTGATCATCGAAGGGACGCCGGCGAGGAACCAGAGAGCGATGATCGCGTCGAAGATCATGCATCCGAACGAGGACGTCGGCATGAACGGCCAGATCGGATTCCCCCACATGTGATGGACGAAGTCCCAGCCGGAGTGCATCAGCCAGGCAACGCCGACATATCGGTACGACCGCAGACCGAGATATGCAAACGGGGTCGCGACGGCGGGATACAGCAGTTCCCAAGGTCCCAGCCCTCCGCTCAAGTAAACGCCACCTGCACCAGCGACAACGATCGCGTTGAGCATCCGACGTTGTGGCTCCCGTACAAACAATGTGAGCAGCAGGAATCCGATGGCTCCAATCGCGGGCCCGATGTAGTCCATCGCGAGAAGCGGTGTGTGGTTCATCGGTGTTGTGACCTCCCTGGCTCGATCCTACGAAACGTGCCAGACTGGGCCCAGTGGCTGAAAAGACAATATCCACAGGATTTAGGCCAAGGTCACGTGGCGCGGTACGCGTGCGTCAGCGCCACCTCATTGCGGTGGTGGCCTTCGATGGCGTGGTGCTTGGAGACCTCGCAACGCCTTGCGAAGTGTTCGGGCGGGTTCGGGACGTCAGAGGACAGTCACCGTACGAGGTCCGCGTGTGCAGCAGCACGGCCAGGATCCGATCGGAGCACGTCGCACTCAGCGTGCCGTGGCGGCTGTCATCCGTGCAGCTTGCCGATACCGTGGTCGTACCAGGTGTCGACGATCTGGATGCGCCGATTCCCAACGACGTACTGCTCACCATTCGCCGCGCGCTCGCGCGAGGTGCGCGCGTCGCGTCGATTTGCACCGGCGCGTTCGTACTGGCCGCAGCCGGTGTCCTCGACGGCCGGCGTGCCACGACGCACTGGCGTGGTGCTGGCGAGTTGGCGCGCCGCCATCCAGACGTGAAGGTTGATGCCGACGTTCTCTATGTTGACAACGGGAATGTCCTGACGTCAGCGGGTGCCGCCGCGGGCCTCGATTTGTGTCTGCATCTGGTGCGACGCGACTTTGGCGCCGCGGCTGCCGCCCAGGCGGCGCGAGCCGCCGTGATGCCGCTCGAACGTGCGGGTGGGCAGTCGCAGTTCATCGTTCATGAACCTCCTGTGGACGATCATGCATCGCTGGCGTCACTGCTGACATGGATCGACCGGAACCTTGGCAGTGATCTGTCGTTGCCGGTACTTGCTCGGCGCGCGGCTATGAGTACCAGGACGCTGAGCCGCCGCTTCCGTCAGCAACTCGGAGCCACTCCAGCGACCTGGATTGCGCGCGTGCGGGTTCGCCGCGCGCAGCAACTGCTGGAAACGACCGATCTGGCAATCGAACGAATCGCGGAAGAGTGCGGCTTCCGATCGGCAACGGTCATGCGCGAGCACTTTGGCCGGATCGTCGGCACGACGCCGCTCGCGTACCGACTGGCGTTTCGAGGTCGAACAGTGACGCCGATGCGGCGCAACGGCAGGACGTTCCGCCTTCGCGGCTTCGCCGCTACGGCGCGCTAAGGCTAGAATCGTCCTTTCGCGGAGGTCAAAATGAGATCCATGGCAGCGGCCGGACGATTGATCGGTGCATCCGCGTTCCTGTTGGCACTTGGCTGGGCCGGTCAGGCACACGCACAACTCGGCGTCGGCACCACGTGGCTGAGGACTGACCCGCAGGGGAAAGGCATCGTCTTGAGTGTTGAGGCCTGTTGCAACGGGGGACTTCGCCTCATTTGGCAGATACCACCGATGGGCGGTCAGCCGGCGGCAACGATGAGCGTCGATTCGCCGATGAATGGTACGGAAGTGCCAGTGTTGGTCGCAGGTAAGCCGTCTGGTGAGACCATGGCGATCCGGCGGGTGGACGATCACCACTACAGTGCAATCGTGAAGATGAACGGCCAACCGTTTGGCACATCCAACGGAACGGTCTCGGCGGACAACAGGACGATGACGGTCGACAGCGCCTTTGGAGTCGGGGGCCAGGCTCAGAAAATCACTGAGACCTGGGTGAGGAAGTAGCGTCAAACCCGACCTCGGCGGGACCTCAGCGTGCACGGTGCGCGTAAGGATGCGGTCCAGTTCCATCTGGCGAAGCTGTTGCGCCAGCATCTTCTGCGAGACCTCTGGAATCGCACGTTCCAGGTCTGAAAAGCGAAGCGTCTTGCCGCCGAAGAGATAAAAGAGAATCAGGAGCTTCCAGCGACCTTCGAGCATCCCGATCGCCTGCTCGATCCCAGCGGCCGCCGACGCGGGTGTGTGCGCACTATCGTGACCGCGCGTCTCACCGGGGACTTCCCTGGCAGTCCTGTGGATCTCCGCTATCACTTCACGCTCAAGGGCGACAAGATTGCCAGGCTCGAGATCAAGCCATGACTTTCGATTTCCGACTCTCGGACCGCCGCCCTCGTCACGGTTGGTACGAAAAGGATTTTCGATCAACGATGTCGACGAAAGGCTGCGGATCGACGTCCTGACGAAGATCCCTTCACGGTCCTCGCAAAGCGGCTCATCACGATAACTGGATTCGATTCTTCGAAGAACCAACCCATCAGTCGCAATTTCCCTGAGCGGCCAGACGGCCGTCAGCCTCCAACAGCCATCCTTGGACGTAACTCCTGTCCAGACGACGGTTTTCCGCTGGCGAGGCAAACACGAGGGGGACGTCACGAGCGATCTCGGCATTGGCAGGCCACGTACTCATCTCGTTAGCGATCCTCCGGCGAGCGATTCCAGTGGGTCGGTTTGGCGTTATATTGTCGAGCCTCGCAGCGCCCGGTGCCGGTCGGCCTGGTTACAGCCCCCGTTTGGCAGAAATTCCGAGGCAAACATGTTCGACTCTGTTTCTCGTCAGGTGCCCGCGAAAGCCGCTGAGGGTGGCAAGCTGTCTCGCAGGGAATTCCTCGAGCGTAGCCTCGCTGGCGGAGGTGTGATGCTTGCGGGCAACGTCGTACTCGGACAATCAAGCGACCTCGCTGGTCTCTCCCTTGAGAAGGCATCGGAGTTGGTCCGGAAAAAGTCCGTTTCGCCGGTGGAGCTGGTGCAGGAATGCCTGAAGCGGATTGAACGGCTCAATCCGGTCCTGAATGCGTTTATCACGACCGACCCGGAGGGATCGCTGGCGCAGGCGCGCACAGCACAGACGGAATTGCAGCGCGGGAAATGGCGCGGGCCATTACACGGAATTCCGATCGCGCTAAAGGACAACATCGACACTGCGGGAATGCGAACGACCGCGGGAAGCGCGCTTTTTGCCAATCGAATCCCGGCGCAGGATGCGGAGGTAGTTCGCCGGTTGAAGGCCGCAGGCAGCGTAATTCTAGGCAAGCTCAACATGCATGAATTCGCTTTTGGCGGCACTTCCATCCCCAGCCATTTTGGAGCGGTGCATAACCCTTGGCAGCCGGATCACATCGCAGGCGGTTCATCCGGCGGGGCCGCTTCGGCCGTCGCGGCGGGGCTGTGCTATGGGGCCATCGGAACGGATACGGCAGGCTCGGTGCGGATACCGGCGGCGTTCTGCGGTGTCGTGGGTTACAAACCAACTTACGGTCGAGTGAGCAACCGAGGCGTGATTCCACTTCGACCGTCCCTCGATCATGTCGGGCCACTGACGCGCTCGGTTGCCGACTCGGGACTGCTGCTGCAGGCCCTTGCCGGCTACGATGCGGACGATGTCACGAGCGCTGATGTGCCCGTGCCTGACTACGACGCAGAGGCACTCGCATCTCGCAAGGTGCGGGTCCGCCTGGGAGTGCCCCGTCGTCTGTTTTACGACCAGCTCAGCCCGGATATCGAGAAGGTGGTCGATCAGGCGCTCGCCGTGCTCGGTCAGTTTTCTCAGAGCACGCAGGACGTCGAACTGCCCGAGCTCACCATGCTTCCAGTGGCTCCGACGGGCGCCGAGGTCTATGCGTACCACGCGAATTACATGGCCCGGAGCCCTGAGCTTTATCAGGAAGAGACGTTGCTGCGTCTGCGCGGAACCGTTGACGTGAGTACACCGGCATATATTGAGGCAATCAATTCAATTGTGCGCTTGAGGCGCGCGATGAAGCAGGTTTTTGGCACGGTGGACGTGCTCGCGACACCGACGATGGCATTTCCGCCAGCAACGATCGCGGAGGCGGGGCGAATAGAGTTGGAGATGATCGCAAAGAAACAGCTTTCACCGCTCATCAGAAACACTGTCCCATTTAACGTCTATGGCCTTCCAACCATCAGCATCCCATGCGGTTTTACGCGCGAAGGCTTGCCCATCGGCCTGCAACTTAGCGGACCGCCTTGGGCAGAGGCGCTCGTGCTGCGCCTGGCTCGCGCCTATGAACAGGCGACGACGTGGAACAGACGGCCGCCGACCTGGTGATCTATGAAGCGTTTCACGGCGCGAGGATCATGTCACGACTAGCCGCTCTTGTCGTTTCCGCCACAGTGCTTCTTGCTGCGCCCGCATCCGGCGAACAGGTGCGGGTGATGACGGCGGGTGGTATGGCGGCAGCACACCTTGCACTGGCGCCACAGTTCGAACGCGCATCGGGTCACACGGTCGTGACGGACGCGACATCAACAGGGATCGGGCGGGATTCCATCGCGAGCCGAGTGCGACGAGGTGAACCCGTGGACGTCCTCATTCTGGCACGCGACGCGCTTGACGAATTGATCCGTGAGGGTAGGGTCGTGGCTGCCAGCCGCGTCGATCTGGCACGCTCGAACATCGGCATGGCAGTCCGAAGAGGCGCGCCGAAGCCGGATATCAGCTCAGTCGACGCGCTGAAGCGGGCGTTGCTGCAAGCGAAGTCGATCGCGTACTCCGCGCAGGTCAGCGGCGTCTATCTTTCCACCGAGCTGTTTCCGCGTCTTGGCATCGTCGACGAAGTCATGAAGAAGAGCAAGAGAGTTGACGTGGGACGAGTGGGGACGGTGATTGCGCGCGGGGAAGCGGAGATCGGCTTTCAGCAGATCAGCGAGCTGTTAGAAGTTCCTGGGATCGACTACGTCGGACCGCTGCCCGCCGAAGTGCAAAGAGTGACCGTATTCTCGGCAGGTGTCGCCGGTGGCGCAAGGAATCCAGATGCGGCGCGCGCTCTGATCGAATTTCTAACGTCCCCGAGGGGTATCGACACGATGGTGAAGAGCGGCCTGGATCCGATCTCTCGCCCCTGAAGCCGCCGCTAACCAAGCCCACGCGAGGACTGATTCGGCGGCTATAATCACGCCGGTTTCCCACGACGACGGGTTTTCTGCCTTCCCCGAAATTGGGCGGGGCGAGGTTTCGCTACGGTGGTAGCTTCAGCGAAGGCGGAAGCCGCGCCCTACGTACAGGAGGTAAACGTGCGCACGCTGCTTGTGGGTACCGCGCTTTTCGTTGTGGCGCTTCTGCTGGCGCGGCCGCTGCTTGCGGCGCAGGCCGGCCAGGGGAATCCTACGGGTGTCCTGGGTCCAGTCAATGCGCTTGGCCAGGAAGTGCAGCGCCCACCGGCGCCCACCGGGCCGGCACCTCGACTGCCCGACGGCACGATCGATTTCGGCGAGGGCATCTGGGTGCTCGTCCCCCAGAGCCAGCAGGCGAGCATGAGAAGTGCCGAAGCCTTACTGCTGCCGCCGGCGAAGGCGCTCATGGCATCACGCAAGGGTACCGACGATCCCGGCGCCTGGTGCCTGCCGACGGGCGTGCTGCGGTATGGGCCCTATCCGTTCCGCTTCATCCAGAACCACACCCACAAGCGGCCGACCCACATGTACATCCTGTTCGAGTATATGCGGACGTTCCGGCAGGTATTCCTGGACGGTCGCACGCACCCCGCCGATCTCGAGCCAACGTGGTGGGGCCACTCGATCGGGCGGTACCAGAACGACACCGTGGTCATCGACACCGTCGGTTTCAACGACAAATTCTGGCTCGACACCCGCGGTATGCCGCACACGAATCAGCTCCACACGATCGAGCGATGGACGCGCGTCGACGCTGGCCACATCACGACCGAGGTGACGGTCGACGATCCCGGCGCTTACTCCCGCGCGTTCACCGTCACGTCGCAGTCCACGCTTGCGCCGGCGAACGACGAGCTGATGGAGTCTGTTTGCGCGGAAAACAACCAATTCGGCATCGCGAGTGGAGTGAAATAGAGTTCCTGGGTCACGCCACCAGTGCTCTGGTCGATCCGACTCCGCTTGGAGCCGTCCAACAGATGCAGTGGTTGGGTCAGCACCAGGAACGTGGCGGATCTTCGTCGTCATCGCATACCCGGCGGCGACCGAGGGTTTCTCCACGGACATGGAGATGTCCATGCAGGTATTGTTCATCGGCATGTACATCGCGATGGGACGGAACTGTTCAACAAGAACGTCGACAGTTGGAGATAATCGTCACCGGGAATCACCGGTTCTTGCCGACCTCAAGTCCGACGCATCCTGTCAGAACGGTGTCCGGCAGTTCCCACCGGGGGTGATCCGGATCGACGAACTGTTCGGACGCAAGCTGACCGGCGCGCCGCCGCAACCAGTCTTCGACGACCTCCCTGAGGACGGGCGCGGTGTGTGACACGCCGACGTCAGGAGGCGGAGCGATCGTGGTGAAGATGAGCCTCGCGACGAGAGAGTCCATCCCCACGACGACGAGCCTCTCCTCGGGGTCCAGGCGCCGTCCGTTTGGTCTGAACAGCTCGACGTCGAGACGCTCTCCGGTGCAGCCGGTCTTGACGAGCACGCCAGCGATCGCCAGCGACCCACGTTGTCGCCGTCGCCTGATCTCTTCGGCAAACACGCGACGGAGCTCGTCGCCGCTGAGCGTCACGCGCGACACCCGATTGTCGAACGGAAACGCCGCGTACAGGTGCCCGAACATCAGGTTGCCCGCTGGGATGTCGGCGCGAAGGCCGCCCCTGTGGATCGCGACATCGGCGGAGAGGGCATCGCGCAGCGTGTCGGCCAAGAGATGTGCGAGCGGCGACTCCGGATCGCCGATCCGCCGAATCGGCGTCTCGATGAACACGCCGACGGGGGTCGCCTGAAGCTCGCGTACGCGCGCGAGCGCCGGCGCCATGGCAGCGCTCACCCTGGCATCCGGGACGACGATTCGTCCCTCGTAGCGTGACACCGGCACAGGCGAGGCCGAGGCCGCTGTGGCGTCGCAACGAAAGTGTCTCCGGATCCTGCCGCGCACACACGTGCCGAGGAGCAAACACGTCGGTCCTCACGACGCGGCGGGTATCGCGATCGAACACGACATCCGCGCGCGCGAATGCCGTGCCCCGCGGATAGGCCTGGACGATGGCCACTCCTTCCACCTGGTGTGCGACCGCGTCGTGGGTGTGGCCAGCCGTGATGACGTCGACCAGTCCTTTGGGCAGGCTTCTCGCCAGCGCGAAAATCTCGGACGACGGATCGCACGAGGACAGATCGGTGGGTCGATCGAACCGCGAGCAAGACCCGCCGGCATGCGCCGTCACGACGATCACCTCGGCGCCCGCGGCTCGCAGTCGCGATGCTTCGGCGGAGATCGTTGGCGCCAGTGGTGCGACGCGCAGTCCCTGGACGTTCACGGGAGCCGTCGCCGACAGTGCGTCAATCGTCATCACGCCAATGATGCCGACCCGCACGCCCGCAGCATCCACCACAACAGAGGGTCTGACGTTGGGCCACGCGACAGGTCGGTCCGTGGCGACGTCAATGAGGTTCGCAGCCAGAAACGGATAGTGCGCCTGGGTCGCGCGCGCCTTCAGGGCGCCCCTCATGTCGCCGGACATCTGTCGCGCGCCAGGTGCATCCACGGGTCCGAAGTCGAACTCGTGATTGCCGATGGCTGCCGCCGTGTAGCCCATGGCGTTGTAGGCATCGACGACGAGCGCGCCCTCGCTCAGATTGGATTCCATGCCGTCCAGAAACGCATCGCCGGCATCCAGCAGCAGGACGGCGCCTCCATCCGCTGCTCGCACCGCGCGCAGGTTGTTGACGAAGCCAGCCAGCAGCGGAAGCCCGCCGCGCCCGTTCGGTGGAGAAGATGGCGCCGTGAAGGTCGGTGGTTCCGACGATGGACAGCGTGACCGTGTTGCTTGTGCGTGGTTGGCTCGAAGGGGGCGATTGGTCCCGCCCGCTGAGGATCGTGATCCCGACGCCGCCCACCATCCCGGCCACCAGGAGCCACGACGCGGAAAGACGCATCAGGGCTGAATTATAAGGTGCGAGCATCCACCGCTCGACCCGACTTCAGGCGTTCGATCCGTGCGACCTTGAGTAGGCGTCAAAATTTCTCAGGATGAAGACCCTGCTGGTTGAGTATCGTTTGGACGGCTTCCTCTGTGAACGGAAAATACGGCGTATCGTCCACAACACTGGTGGGCCTGAACTGGTGCAACGCGTCTTTTACGAAAGACAGGGCTTCATCGGATCGCATCGGGGGGAGAACAAAGATCTTTCTCTCACCTTTGCGCTGCAACGCGCGATTCGTTGAAACTCGTCAAGGATCCATATCAATCGCGCTCCTGGGCGACCGCGCGACTTGGCGGCTTCGTTGAGGAGATTCACCAGGGCCGCGAGAATCCGTATCGATTCTTCAACCGAGTCGATCCTCTTGGTCACGCCGATGGATCGCAACTGCGCGGCCGGAAGCGCCTCACCCCGCAGCCAACGAGCAGCAATCAGCTGCCTCGGTGCATCTCCCATTGCCAGCACCTGGAGAGCACTCGCGAGATCGGGTGAGCGTTCTTTGAGTCTGCGATGAAGCATCTCCGCCGAAAGACATAGCCGCAATCTCGAGGTACCGTCACGACTCGATCGGGTCTGACGAGCCGTGAAAGTGAGGAATACATCTGAGTCGACACCCCGAACCGGTGCGGATACTCACGTGACCCGGTGAGCCAAGATCAGCCCTTCGTTGCACTGCATTGCCAGCTCATTGATGGGCAGGTAACGCGCGTCGCGGTGTCCCTGCGCGATTACCTCACCATGCCCACCAGTACCGATCTGGACGCAATCGTCGTACGGCCGAGACGATCTCCGGGTGGCAACATGAGGGGCAGATTGTATCTCCCGCTGCACGGCAGACGACCTCCTGGAATTCGAAGCGGCCCTGGACAACTCTCGATCAGCTAACCGCAATCCACGAACAACAGTCGTGACGAGGATGGGTGGTGCGGCGTAACAAGATGCGGCACCCGCCGGCACTCCGGAAGGACTCGGGTGGCTCGGCTTGCGAGACCACTGTCGCCCGCTAACGACGGAACCGATTCCCTGTAGAATCCGCCTAACTCTCATATAGCAATGGCCCTCGCCCCCGGTGTTCGCCTCGGCCCGTACGCGATTACCGCCTCAATCGGTGCGGGCGGCATGGGAGAGGTCTACAAGGCCACCGATACGCGCCTCGATCGCACGGTTGCCATCAAAGTCCTGTCCGAGCACGTTGCCAGCGATCCTGCGCTGAAGCAGCGCTTCGAGCGCGAGGCCAAGACGCTCGCCGCCCTCAGTCATCCGCACATCTGCAACATCCACGACGTCGGTAGCCAGAACGGGATCGATTTCCTTGTGATGGAGTACCTGGAGGGAGAGACGCTGGCTCAGCGATTGACGAAGGGCGCAGTGCCGCTCGACCAGGCGTTGCAGTTTGGGATTCAGATTGCGGACGCGCTCGACAAGGCGCATCGCAAAGGCATCGTCCATCGCGACGTCAAGCCCGCCAACGTCATGCTGACCAAGACGGGCGCGAAGCTGCTCGATTTCGGCCTCGCCAAGCTTCGTGCGCCCGATGGTCCGATATCCATGTCGGGAATAACGCGCTTTGCCACAACCTCGCCTGGAACGGAACGAGGAACGATTCTGGGCACGGTGCAGTACATGGCACCGGAGCAGGTTGAGGGCAAGGAAGCCGACGTCCGCACCGATCTCTGGTCGCTCGGCGCCGTCATGTACGAGATGGCAACAGGTGTGCGCGCGTTCGTCGGCGATACGCCCGCCAGCGTCATCGGCTCTATCCTCAGGGACCCCGTGCCACCCGTCTCACGCCGCCAGCCTCTGTCACCTGCTTCGCTTGATCACCTCATCGCTCGCTGCCTCGAAAAGGACCCTGACGAGCGTTGGCAGAACGCCGGAGACGTGAAGCGCGAGCTGCAGTGGATCGCCAGCACGCCCGCAGCGGCTGCGCCCGCAGCGCCTCTACGCACGAATCGCACCGTTGCAAGGTGGCTGGTTGTCGGCGGCGCGCTGGCTGCTGCCTTGATTGCCGCTGCAGGGTGGTGGCGGGGCGGCGCCGCTCCGAGCCCCGCGGAGCGGATGATCTTCACGATTGCACCGCCCGATCACATCCGTATTACCGGTGCTACCGCACTGTCGCCCGACGGCCGTTCGATTGTTTTCGTCGGACAAGGCGAGGATGGTCCCCCGACGTTGTGGATCCGCTCGATCGACAACGGCGCCGTGCGTCAACTGGCCGACACCGATGATCCCGCGTTCCCATTCTGGGCGCCGCGAGCCGATGCCATAGGATTCTTCGCCGGTGGCAAACTGAAAACGATTGCTCTCGCTGGCGGACCGCCCAGAGTGCTGGCCCCAGCCCCTAGCGGCCGCGGCGGGAGCTGGGGACGCCGATGGAACGATTCTGTTCGTGCCAGATACCACCACTCCGATCTTCCGGGTTTCGGAACGAGGAGGCGAAGCAGTAGCCGTCACGAAGCTGGAAACGACAGCTGGACAAATCGGTCATCGCTGGCCGAAGCACGTCGACGCCCAGCATTTCTTGTACACCGTGCAGGGGGCCCAGACGGATGCGACGGGAATCCACCTTGCGACAGTCGGCTCGAACGCCGCCGTGCGCCTTGTGCCGCAGTATTCCAACAGCACTTACTACAACGGCCATGTGCTCTACGTGGCCGAGAGTGCGATTGTTGCGAGACCGCTCGATCCGGTGCGGGGCACGGTCGGTGATCCAGTGGAGCTCGCAGGACCGGTCGCCTACGCCGGCGGACTGGGATTCAGCGCCTTCTCCGTGGCGCCGAATCTACTCTCGTATGCGGCAGGAACAGGCGCTACCGCAACCTCATTGACACAGTGGTTCGATCGGCTCGGGAAACCGCTCGGGCGACTGAGCGAAGGCTCCGACCTGTCGAACTACAACTCCTACTACCAGCAGATCTCGCCGGATGGGCGGAAGGTCGCGATCAGCGCATTCCAGTCTACGACCTCGGATCTCTGGTTCGTGGACATGGAGCGCGACGTCTCGTCGCGGGTCACGTTCAATGATGCCTACCGAACTGAGCCCCGTGTGGTCTCCTGACGGCACCGAGCTCATGTACGTGTCGAATCGAGATGGTTTCTACAACATCTACCGACAATCGGTATCGAAGCCAGGAGAGGAGCACCGCGTGGCGGAAGCGGCCTCGCACCAGTACACGACCGACTGGTCACGGGACGGGCGCACTATCGTATTCACCAACATCGATCCACGAACGCAGGCTGACATCTGGACGATGCCAGCGGCGGGTGGACAACAGATGCCGTTTCTCGCCACCACCTTCAACGAGTACGCGGCGCGGCTGTCTCCAGATGGCCAGTGGCTCGCCTACACGTCGGACGAATCAGGACGTCCCGAAGTCTACGTGCAACGCTTTCCGTCGGGACGGGACAAGTCACAGCTCTCCAGGCAGGGCGGATCACACCCGCAGTGGAGGGCCGACGGGCGCGAGCTGTTCTATCTCGCTGCGAATCGCACTGTGAGTGCGCTGGCCATGACGCTCGCGCCGTCGCTCATCGCGGGACGGCCCGGAAAGGTCTTCGACGTGCCTGTCGATACCTCCATCGGCTCGATGCACGCCGTACATTTCGTGGCGAGCGCCGATGGCCAGCGGTTTCTACTCGGGGTCTCGGTCATCAATCAGACGAGCACCACGGTTGTGTTGAACTGGACCTCGGCGCTGACGCCATGAACCTCAGTCCCGGCACCCGCATCGGCCCCTACGAAGTCACCGCACTGATTGGCGAAGGCGGCATGGGCCAGGTCTATCGAGCCAGCGACACCAACCTCGGGCGCCAAGTAGCCATCAAAGTACTGCCGGACCCTTTCGCGCACGATCCCGAGCGGCTGGCTCGCTTCGAGCGGGAAGCCAAAACACTCGCCGCGCTGAACCACTCGAACATCGCGATCATCCACGGTCTTGAAAAGGCAGACGGCATTCGTGCGTTGGTCATGGAACTCGTCGAGGGACCGACGCTCGCCGACCACATCGCGCAGGGACCGATTCCGATCGATGAGGCGCTGCCGATTGCGAAGCAGATCGCCGAAGCGCTCGAAGCAGCGCACGAGCAAGGCATTATTCACCGCGACCTGAAGCCCGCGAATATCAAGGTGCGCCCTGACGGGACGGTTAAGGTGCTCGATTTCGGATTGGCGAAGGCGCTCGAACCAGTGTCCGCACGAGTCGATTCGACTGCATCACCGACCATCACGTCACCCGCGCTGATGACCGGCGTCGGCGTGCTACTCGGCACCGCTGCCTACATGAGTCCCGAGCAAGCGCGGGGCAAGGTAGTAGACAAGCGGAGCGACATCTGGGCATTCGGCTGCGTGCTCTACGAGATGCTGACGGGCAAGCGAGCATTCGAGGACGAGGACGTGTCGATGACGCTGTCCAAAGTGCTGCAGCGTGAACCAGATTTCGGCCTCTTCCCCTCAAACATTCCGCCTCACGTGCGCCAGACCGTTCGCCTCTGCTTACGAAAGTCGCTGAAGGAACGAGTGCCCGACATCGGTGCGGTGTCGATGGCACTGGAGGGCGCGTTCCAAGCGCCCGTCCAGGCGGCGAACCACCACGCAGGAGTTCTGCACCGCCCGGTGTGGCAACGACCCGCGTTGGCGGCACTTGCCCTGGCGTCGGTCGCTCTCGCCTCTGCTCTCGTTCTCTGGACGATGTTGCGTCGTGATGCGCTGCCAGCCCAGGTCGCGCGGATTGAAATCTCGTTGCCGCCGTCCGACACGCTGGCTCCGGCCAACACCGATCACGATCTGGCGGTTTCCCGTGACGGTCAATACGTCGTGTATCGCGCCGCGCGAGCGGGCGGCATCTTCTTGGCGATACGTCCAGTCAACGATCTCGAGGCCAGACAACTTCCTGGCACTGATGGCTCCAATCGGGCTGGCCCGTTCTTCTCACCCGACGGCGCATGGGTCGGCTTCAGCGACGAAAGCGATGGCACGCTGAAACGGGTGTCGACCCTCGGCGGCCCCGCGTCCCGCATCTGTCTCACGGGCGCCGGCGCTGCAGGGATCGACGGCGCCAGTTGGGGAGATGACGGCACCATCGTGTTTGCCAGGGGAACCACAGGCGGGCTGTGGCGCGTGTCAGCGAGCGGCGGCGAGCCGCAGGAGCTCACTAAGCTTGAACCGAAGGAAAACCATCATGCTTGGCCCGAGATTCTCCCGGGTGGTCGCGCGGTCCTATTCACGATTCTGAGCGGTGGGATTGAGAGCGCGCAAATCGCCGTCTTCGACTTCGAAACGGGTCGGCACCGAGTGTTGATACCTGGTGGGACGTATCCCCGATACGTATCCACGGGGCACCTCGTCTACGTCGCGGGCGGCACGTTGTTCGCGACCCCGTTCGACCTGCGCCGGTTGGAGGTTACCGGGCCCCCGGTCCCGGTCATCGAGGGTGTGCTCGCAAAGGGAACCGGAGCTGCAGACTTTGCGGTTGCAGGAAACGGCTCATTGGTCTACCACCCTGGTGGCGGAGGGTTCGTCGTGCGCCGGACGCTGGTCTGGGTAGACCGCACCGGGCGCGAAGAGCCACTCTCCGCGCCAGCGCGCCCTTATGTCTTGCCGCGAATTTCGCCGGACGGTACGCGCATCGCCGTCTTGGTCCGCGATCAAGTGAACGTTATCTGGGTCTGGGACTTGGCGCGACAGACACTGACGCGGCTGACGTCCGACTCGGCCGTGGACTTTGCCCCTGTGTGGGTCCCGGACAGCCGGCGACTCATCCTTGCCTCTTCTCGCGCGGGAGCGTCGAATCTGTATTGGCAAGCGACAGATGGGACCGGCGAGGTGGAGCGGCTGACAGAAAGTCCGAACGGACAGTTTCCCGATACGATCACGCCCGATGGGAGGTACGTGCTCTTTCGGGAAGACACACCGACAGAGACGGGCTCCGACATCTCGGCGCTCTCGCTGCAGACTCCACGCACAGTCAGCCCGATCGTCCGGACTATGTTCAACGATCGAAATGCGCAGGTTTCCCCGGACGGCCGCTGGCTCGCCTACGATTCGAACGAATCCGGTCGCGAAGAAATCTACGTACGGCCGTACCCGGAAGTGGGCACCGGCCGCTGGCTGATCTCGACCGGCGGCGGACGAGTACCGCTGTGGTCCCGAGACAGCAGGCAGTTGTTCTATCTGGCACCCGACGGCGTCTTGATGGCCGTGCGCGTGGAAGCTGGACCAGCGTGGCGCACCAACACACCGACATCAGCCCTGAGCGGCGAATATTTCTTTGGGGCGCCGGGACTTCAAAGGACGTTTGATATCTCGCCGGACGGTCGTCGCTTCCTGATGATCAAGGACAGCTTCCCTGACGGAAAAGTAGGGCAAAATCGCCTCGTCCTCGTCCAAAACTGGACGGAGGAACTGAAGCGCCTCGTGCCGGTGAACTGAGCATCGTATACCGCGCCTCGCGCACGTCAGGAGGGCACCATGCAATCTGAACTACCGGCCGCCGTGAATCCGCTGCAGGGTCAGAGCGGCATGACCCGTGACGACATCGTCGCCTTTTTCGACCGGCGCCAGGAGCTCTACGAGGAACTGGATGCGGCGGCACTGGCCGCCGACTACGCGGAGGACGCGATCATCGAAAGCCGAATCGGGGGCGTCCACACCGGACCTTCTGCGGCGGAGCACACGCTCAGGGCATTTTTCGCCGCGTTTCTCGATTGCACGATCAAGACTGAATCTCTCCTCATCGACGGCGACCGGGTTGCACAGGCGCTCGCCGTTACGGGCACGCATATTGGGGAGTTCATGGGAATCTCGCCGACGCGTAAGTCGTTTCGTTTCAACGCCGTGATCCTGTACGAGCTACGGGACCGGAAGATCGTCCATGAGCGGCGCATCTACGACTTCACGGGACTCTTGATCCAGATTGGGGTGCTGAAGGTGAAGCCCGTGTGATGAGAGATGTGGCGATCGACGTCAGGCCGACAGGGATCGCCTGACCGCGCGAGAAGGCTGGGGGGATCCGCGAGCTCACGGAGCGAGCGTCAGGCGGTCGCTCAAGCCATCGCAGCGCGGTCCGGCCACCGGAATCGGGATTCGCCGGCACCAACGCAAGTGAGCTCCGGTGAGCTCCGGGTTTAGATTTCTTGAAAGGCCGAACTCGTGACAAATGAATCAAGTCTTCCAGCAGATACTGCTCTGGCGAGGCGGAGGTGGTGCGTATGAAACGTTCATCGTTCATTGCCATTGGATTGGCAATATCCATTTCGGGGTGCGGCACGACCCAGGAGGCGGCGCCGCCGGCCGCAGCGGTCCGCGTGTTCAGCTCAAATGCCGTGAAGGGCGTTCTCGACGACCTGCAGCCTCAGATCGAACGCGCGATCAGCCGTCCGCTGTCGATCGAATTCAGCACGTCGACGGCACTGAAAGGCAAGATCGAACAGGGTGAGCCGTTCGACGTGGCCATCCTCGTTCCCGCGCTTCTCGACGAGCTCGCCAAACAGGGCCACCTCGTTGCCGAGTCGCAGGTGAATCTCGCCCGCACCGGAGTGGGCGTTGGCTCGCGCGAAGGCACCCCGAAGGCCGACGTGAGCACGCCGGACGCGCTCAAGCGCACGCTGCTGAGCGCCAGGTCAGTCGCATTTACTGCCGAGGGTCAGAGCCGCCCCACCATCGAGGCGGCATTCGAAAAGCTGGCCATCACAGACGCGATGCGCCCCAAGGTGATGCTGGTCGGACCCGCTGGCGGGCCCGTCGCCGTGGCCAAGGGCGAGGCCGAATTGGTGGTGACGCTGACGAGCGAGATCATCCCGGTGCCTGGCGTGCAGCTGCTCGGGCCTTTTCCAGCAGAACTTCAGAGCTACGTGACGATCGGCGCCGCGCGCAGCACGCACGCGAAGGATCCCGAGGCCGCCGACGCGCTTCTTCGACAGCTCACCGGATCGACGCTGACTTCAGCACTCGACGCGCACGGGATGGAGTCGGTGGAATGAAAAAACGACCGGCCGTGAAGACCTGACGATCGCTCGCCGAACAGCAGGCTCGGTGGGACTGAGACTCGCTTGCTTCGCCGAAGCTCGCTCGATCCAGGCGAGCGAAGGCTGGCTGGGAGGCAGGGATTCGAGCCGATTCGCGACGAGCGTGCGAGTCGCGATATGCCTGAAGACGTGCCGAGCTGCCAACGAGCGAGCGATTATGGCAAGAGCGAGCGAAGTTGGCTGGGAGGCAGGGATTCGAACCCCGCGATAACGTGGTCCAGAGGGAAGATCCTGGCGCGGTGCGGCGATGTGTCGTTGAAACGGACGCGCAGCGGTTTCTAGCACGGCTCGCGCAGACTGCCGCCACAGATGGCCGTGCGGCAGAGTGTTTGGATCTGCTGGAACGGGCCCGGACTGGGTATCTTCGCCGGGGACACCTCGGCGTGGCTCGATGCCCAAACCGCGACCGAGCGAGTGTTCAAAGTCGCCGGTGGTGGTTCCGACGACCCAGTCACTCCACCGTGGAATCAGTGCGTCGCCGTTCGTCGCGCTTGGCTTGGCGGTCCTGGTTGTTCATGCAACGAGATAGGCCGCGCGGGAAGCCATGGCGCACCATTAAGGCATCAGGAACGCGGCCCAAGCGCGTATTATCAGCGCGCAAGAAACGATGACACATGCGTTACCCGTTTCCTGAGGAAACCCGCACGAGTCCGGAGGGTACTACATGGGCGCAGTCTTCGTCAGCTACCGCAGGGGAGACACCGAGGGTCAAGCCAGGGCCCTGTTCAACGAGCTCGCGGACTTCATTGGCAGGGACTCGGTGTTCATGGATGTGGACAGCATCGCCCTCGGACGCGACTTCCGCCAGATTCTTCAAGAGCGTCTGGGATCCTGCGACCTCATGCTGGCCTTGATCGGTCCCGATTGGCTCGATATCAAAGATGCGTCCGGAAAGCGCCGCTTGGAAACCCCGGCTGACTTCGTGCGCCAAGAGATCGCCGCTGCCCTCAGAAGAAACATCCCCGTCACGCCTGTGCTCGTGCAAGGGGCGCAGATGCCGGCCCCCGAGCAATTGCCGGATGACCTCAAGGACCTCGCGTATCGCAACGCCTTCGAGTTGAGTCACACCCGATGGGAATCCGACGTAGCAGAAATGATCAAGCGGCTTGGCCTCCGAAAGGCCGATGCCGTGGAGTCGCGACCAACGGTTACCGTGACGGGAGGAGCGGACAGACCCGTCGTGACTGGAAGCGGCGGTGCTGTCGTTGCTGGAGGCGCATTCAGCCGGAAGACGATCGCGATCGGCGCTGGGGCCATACTGCTCGCGGCAGTTCTTGTCGCCTTGCTGAGCTCTGGAGGGGACTCTGACGATAGAGATTCGAGCACGAGTCTCCCGTCGAACGAACCGTCGTCAGACACGGTGCCGCCGTCTTCGCCGTCACCGGGGAGCACAGGCTCGCTCGACGTCACAGCCGACGAGGCAGTCTCCGGCTCCCAGACACTCGACCCAGGCTTCGAGCCGGATCCGGTGACCGTATCGGTGCAGGCCGGCGGGGACGTCGATCTCTCGACGCTTTCACTCGGGTCCGAGTGCGTCGGCTGGGCAGTGGCACGCCCCGATGTGATCGTGAACCTCACTGGATCCGGAACCCGCCTGCGCTTCTACGCGTCGTCATCGTCGGACACCGCGCTTGCGGTCCTCGATCCGAACGACGGGTGGCATTGCAACGACGACACCGACGGAAATAATCCAGACGTCACGGTTGCCCCGTCCGTACCTGGAACCTATCGAGTGTGGGTGACGAGCTACAGCGAGGCAACCGCAGATGCGACGCTGGGGATCACCGAAGCGGCACGGTCTCGATAGTGAGGGAGTCTGGTCGGCCGGTTACGAAGAGCAGCCGTTGTGGCGCCGCGCTTGATCAAGAGCGGTTTTCCGACGGCGCTTCACCGTACGGGGCTGGAGGTCGGATGCCGTGCCAGGCCGGCAAGCTTCGGCGGCATCGTCGCCTTGACCCGGCGCGTTGGTCCGCAGACGGACCGAGCAGCAGTCCCAATCGCGCCCTGTCAGGCGAGCGACACCGCGTGCTCTTCGTAGGTGCCCTTGAAGTCGACGACCCGGCCCGCCTCGAACTGCCAGACGCGCGTCCCCACTTCCTCGAGCAGATCCTGGTCGTGCGTGACGAGGAGCACCGTCCCCTCGTACCGCTGCAGCGCCACGTTCAGCGCGTTGATCGACTCGAGGTCGAGGTGGTTGGTCGGCTCGTCGAGCACGAGCACGTTGGGCTTCTGCAGCATGATCCGGCAGAAGAGCAGCCGCGCCGTCTCGCCGCCGGAGAGCGCCTCGGTCGGCTTGTGGCCTTCCTCGCCGCTGAACAGCATCTGGCCGAGCAGGCCATGGATCTCCTGGCGCGAGACGTCGGGATCGAAGCGGTGCAGCCACTCGACCGCCGTCATCCCCTTCTCGATCTCGCCCGCGTGATCCTGCGGGAAAGTAGCCGATCGACACCTCGTGCCCCCAGCGCACCGTGCCCGCGTCGATGTCGTCCGGCGACGCCGGCATGCCGGGCGCGTCGGCGAGCAGCGCCTTGAGGAGCGTCGTCTTGCCCACGCCGTTGCGCCCGACCAGCACGATCCGATCGCCGCGGTTCACGATCGCCGCCGAAGCGCGAGATCACCTGCGTCTCGCCGTGCGCCTTCGCGAGTCCCTCGCACTCGAGCGACAATCTTGCCCGACGGCCGCCGGGTCGGCGAACTTGATGTACGGCCGCTGGATATTCGACCGCGCCAGCTCCGTCGTCTGCAGCCGCTCCACTTCCTTGCGCCGCGACGTCACCTGGCTGGCGCGCGTGCCCGCGCCGAAGCGCGCGATGAAGTCGTTGAGCTGGGCGATCTTCTTCTCGCGCTGCGCGTTGTCGGCCTCGATCGTGGCCCGGATCTGCGTCTTCGCGACCACCATGTCGTCGTAGCCGCCGGTATACGTGATGATCGTCTCGTAGTCGATGTCGGCAATGTGCGTGCAGATGCCGTTCAGGAAGTGCCGATCGTGGGAGATGACGATCAGCGTTCCCTCGTAGCGGCTGAGGAACTGCTGGAGCCAGTGGATCGAGTCGAGGTCCAGGTGGTTGGTCGGCTCGTCGAGCAGCAGCGCGTCCGGCTGCCCGTAGAGCGCCTGCGCCAGCAGCACGCGGACCTTCTGCCCGCCCTGCAGCTCCGCCATGCTGCGCTCGTGCAGCGCGTCGCCGATGTCGAGCCCCTGCAGCAGCACCGCCGCGTCGCTCTCGGCCGAATAGCCGTCCTCGTCGCCGACGATCCCCTCGAGCTCGCCGAGGCGCATGCCGTCCTCGTTCGACATCTCGGCCTTGGCGTACAGCGCGTCGCGCTCGGTCAGCGCGGTCCAGAGCCGGGGGTTGCCCATGATGACGGTGTCGATCACGCGGTGCTGGTCGAACGCGTAATGGTCCTGCCGCAGCACGCCGAGCTTGGCCGGACGCACGACCGTGCCGCGCTGCGGGTCGAGCTCGCCGGTCAGCAGCTTCATGAACGTCGACTTGCCGGCGCCGTTCGGGCCCGTCAGCCCGTAGCGGCGGCCGCGGGCGAATGTCGTCGTCACGTCCTCGAAGAGCACCTTCGATCCGTAACGCATGGACACACTACTCACCGAAATCATCTGGCAGCTCTCTGTGTTGGAAAATGGCCGATGGCGAACCTCTCATTGTAGCAGGCTGAGGCGGACACTACTGAAGCCGGATACTACCTGCCGGCCCGCGAGTCGAGTTCGTCCCATCGCGCATAGGCGTCGAGGATCTCCTGCTCCAGGGCCCGAGCCGCGCCAGCGTCTGGTGGATCGTCTCGGCCGTTTCCTTGTAGAAATCCGGAGCGGCCACTGCGGCGTTCAGCTGCTCCTGCTCGCGCTCCATCGCCGTCGATGCGCGCTGGCAGTTCCTCGAGCTCCCGCTGCTCGCGGTAGGACGGCTTGCGGCTCGCCGCGGGCGGCACTGACTCGGCTGGCGCGGCAGCCTGGGTTCTCGGTGTTGACGACGGAGGCGGCAGTGGCGCCGCATGCCGGCGCTGCCGCAGCCAATCCGTATAGCCGCCGACGTACTCCGCACGCGGCCCTCCCCTTCGAAGACAAGCGTGCTCGTCACCACGTGATCGATGAACGCGCGGTCGTGGCTGACCAGTAGCAGCGTGCCCGGCCAGTCGATCAGCAGCGCCTCGAGCAGCTCGAGCGTCTCGATGTCGAGATCGTTGGTCGGCTCGTCGAGGACCAGCAGATTCGCCGGCCGTGTGAACAGTCGCGCCAGCAGCAGACGGTTGCGCTCGCCGCCCGACAGCGCCTTCACGGGCGACGCCGCGCGCTCCGGGAGGAAACAGGAAGTCGCGCAAGTAGCCATGCACGTGCTGCGGCTGGCCGTTGACGATGACGCGTGTCGTGGCCGTCGGCGATGGTGTCGAAGACGGTTCGTTCCGGATCGAGCTGCTCGCGCTGCTGATCGTAGTACGCCACCGTGACGTTCGCGCCGCGGCGAACCTCGCCGGAATCCGGCTCCAGCTCGCCGATCAGCATCCGCAGCATCGTCGTTTTCCCGGAGCCGTTCGGCCCGATCAGCCCGACCCGATCGCCGCGCATCACGCGCACGGATGCGTCCGCGACGACGGGCTCCCCGCCGAATGCCTTGGAGATGCCTGTCGGTCTCGATCACCAGCTGGCCGGATCGTCGCCAGCTGTCCGCCTGGAGCCGCACCATGCCAGGCTGTGCGCGGCGCGCCGCACGCTCGCTCCGCATGGCCAGCAGCGCGCGCACGCGGCCTTCATCCCGTGTGCGCCGGGCCTTTGATCCCCTGGCGCAGCCAGGCTTCCTCCGCCGGCAAGCCGCTTGTCGAATTTCGCCTGCTGTGCCGCCTCGTTGGCGAGCGCCGCTTCCTTGTTGCGAAGGAAGGCTGCGTAGTCGCCCGGCCAGGACGAGAGGCGGCCGCGATCGAGCTCGACGATCCGGGTCGCGACGCGCTGCAGGAAGACGCGATCGTGCGTCACGAACATGACCGCGCCCGGGTAGTCGATCAGAAACGTCTCGAGCCATGTCATCGACTCGATGTCGAGATGGTTGGTCGGCTCGTCGAGCAGCAGCAGATCCGGCTCGCCGACGAGCGCGCGCGCCAGCAGCACGCGCCGGCGCCAGCCGCCCGACAGCGTCGCGACGCAGGCGCCAGCGTCAAGATCGAGTCGCGACAACACCTGCTTCACGCGCGTCTCGCGTTGCCACTCCTCGTCGCCGACCATGCCGAGCCCGTCGGCGACCACGTCGAACACTGGCCGGGAATCCCGGAGCACCACGTCCTGCGCGAGCCGGCCGATGCGCAGCGCGGGCTGACGCCAGACGCTGCCGCCGTCCGGCTCCAGCTCGCCGCCGATGATGCGAAGCAGGGTGGACTTGCCGGTGCCGTTGCGGCCGATGACGCAGACACGCTCGCGCGGCTCGACCTGCAGGTTCGCATTGTCGAGCAGCGGGAGGTGGCCGTACGCGATGGAGACGCGGTCGAGGGTGACGAGCGGCATCCTCCGGTTCCGTTACGACGGGTGCTCGCGGATGGCCGACAGGAAGATGGGGCCGAGGTCGTCGGCCTTGCGCGCGCCGATCCCTTTGACCGAGCGGAGCGCGTCGAGGGAGATTGGCCGAAGGCGAGCCATCTCGCGAAGCGTGGCGTCGTGAAAGATGACGTAGGGCGGCACGCCACGCTGGCGCGCGGTCTCGAGCCGCACCGCGCGAAGCCGTTCGAACAGTGCGCGGTCGACGTCTTCCCACGATTCCGTCTCGACGCGCGACCGTGTCCGCGGCGCGTCCCTGCGCGCGGCGCGCTGCCGGGCGAGCGTCAGCCCGGGACAGCTCGTCTCGTCCCTCAGCAGCGCCAGTCCTTTCGCGGTCAGCGCCAGCACCGCATACGGATCGTCGGTCATGCGCAGCAGGCCGAGGGCCGTGAGCTGCTGGATGTAGCCGCGGACTTCGGATGCCGGCAGCGCCGCGCAGCAGCCCGAAGGTGCTCAGCCTGTCATGCGCCTTGGCGATCACCTGTTCGCTGGCGTGGCCGCGCAGCACGTTCGCCACGTGCAGCGCGCCGAACCGCTGTCCGACGCGCGCAACGCACGAGAGAATCTGCCGCGCCAGGACGACTGGCTCCCCCGCGGTCTCGAGCTCGTCGAGGCAATAGTCGCAGGCGCCGCAGTTGTCGGGCGCGTAGCCGTCGCCGAAGTACTCCGCGAGATGGCGGTGGCGGCAGCCGACGCTGGCGGCGTAGCGTTCCATCTGACGCAGTAGCGCGAGGCTCGCGTCCGTCAGCTCGCCGTTGCTCTCGAGCATGAGGCGCCAGCTTCATGAAGTCGGCGGCCGAGTAGATCAGCAGGCACTCGGCCTCGAGACCGTCGCGTCCCGCGCGTCCCGACTCCTGCTGATAGTGCTCGACGGACCGCGGTGCGCCCGCATGGACGACGAAGCGCACGTTCGACCGGTCGATGCCCATGCCGAACGCCACCGTCGCGACGATGACGTCGATGCGCTCAGCGATGAACGCGTCCTGGTTCCTGGTGCGCTCGGCCTCGCCGAGCCCCGCATGGTACGGAAGCGCGGCAACGCCTTCGGCGGTCAGCCACGCAGCCAGCGCATCGACCTCGCGCCGCGACGTGCAGTAGATGATCCCGGCCTCCTGAGGGTGGCGCGCCAGGGTATCGAGCAGCTGCCGCTTCAGCGCGGCACGCGGCAGCGCGCGGTAGACGAGGTTCGGCCGATCGAACGATCCGACGAGCTCGATGGGATCCACCAGACCGAGCTGCGTGGCGATGTCGCGCCGCACCCTCGCGGTGGCCGTCGCGGTGTAGGCGTGCACGCTGATCCCGGGCAGCCGCTGCCGAAGCTGCGCCAGCTGACGGTACTCCGGTCTGAAGTCGTGTCCCCACTGGCTGATGCAGTGCGCTTCGTCAACCGCCACGAAGCTGACGCCGCATGTCGCGAGCAGCGTCAGAAAGCTCTCGCTCCCCTCACCCACCAGCCGCTCGGGGGAGACGTACAGCAGGCGGTAGCGGCCATCGCGAAGACCTGCGACGACGCCCGCTTTCTCCGGGGGCGTGAGCGAGCTGTTGTACAGCACAGCGGGCACTCCGTTGCCGACCAGCGTGTCCACCTGGTCTTTCATCAGCGAGATCAGCGGGGACACCACGACCGCGAGTCCAGGACGCACGAGCGCCGGAGCCTGGAAGCAGAGCGACTTGCCGCCGCCGGTGGGCAGCACGACCAGCGAGTCGCGCCGACCGAGCACTGCCTCCATCGCTTCGCGCTGAAGTGGCCGGAACGTGGAGTACCCCCAGTAGCGTGCCAGGGCGTCTTCGAGGGGTGAGTTGGGCAACCGTTGTGATGATCCCACGGCTGCGGCCCATCCGGGCACGTCGCCCTGACGCTAATGCCCAGGTGGAGACGAGCGACGGCCGGCACTCACGACTATCGGGCTCGCTCCGAGGACAACATGGGCCACAATCAAACGTGTGATTGGGCTGGACCCGCGTCAACAACGACCGGTTGGCCCACGGGAGGTAGCAGTGACGGGAACAATTCGTACGTTGCGGGTCGACAAGGGGTTCGGTTTCATCAAGGACAATTCGGGAAACGAATACTTCTTCCATCAAAGTGCGATCTACGGCGAAGGGATCGGGGATCTGCGCGAGGGCGACAGAGTCGAGTTCGACGTCGGGCAGGGACCGAAGGGCCCTCGGGCCGAGAACGTCAAGCGCACGTCGACCTAGCCGGTGCGCGCATGGGAACTCCTCGGCGAGACGCGCGCGCCGGATGGCACCGACATCAGGCTGACGCGGCGCCGACGAATATCTGTTCTGGCGAACGGCAAGCCGCCGGAAATGGTCGCACGCGGAAATGTCACAACAAAATGTCACTTCGGCCGCACGGGCTCGAAGACTTCGGCATTTGCTGAGGAGAAGCCGTCAGCAATTGAGAATGGGCTGAGAATTTCGCGTTCCTGCGCGAAGTGCAGGCATTCCAGCTCGGAATGATTGGAATGATTGACGTTCCCCGGAGTGCGACCCGGGTTCCGAACTTGGCTGGGAGGCAGGGATTCGAGCCGATTCGCGACGAGCATGCGAGGCGCGATATGCCTGAAGACGTGCCGAGCTGCCAACGAGCGAGCGGTCCGTACTCCGCTGCTTGTGATTCCTGATTCTAGATTCTAGAATATGGAATGCCACAAGCCCTTCTGCCGCAGGACATAGTCGTGCTCGTCAAACTGGTGAGCTACGGCGGTGCGCGCCCGTCGATTGCTCAGGTGGCCGGCGATCTGGCGCTGAGTCCCTCCCAGGTGCATGCGTCCCTGAAGCGGCTCGAGCGTTCCCGTTTGATCGATCCTCAGACGGGGCGGCCCCTTTTGAAGGCAGCCGAAGAGTTTCTGATCCACGGCGTGAAATACGCATTTCCCGTCCAGCGTGGCGAGGCCACCCGTGGCATACCGACGGCACACGCGGCCCCTCCGTTGAACACCCTGATCGCTGCGAGCGGCGACCTCCCGCCCGTATGGCCGGATGCGGAAGGCAAGGTACGCGGCGTTACGCTCGAGCCACTACACAAGGCCGTCCCGACGGCCGCCCGGAAGGATCCAGTGCTCCACGAGTTGCTGGCGTTGCTCGACGCGCTGCGCGACGGACGCGCGCGCGAGCGGCAGCTTGCGGAGAAAGAGTTGAGCGCGCGGCTTCGGAGACTTCTACGTGGCTGATCCGAATCGCGCGCTCTTCGAGTCGGTCGCGCGCCTACTCGCACCGGTGCTCGATGAACTCGTGTTCGTCGGCGGATGCACGACCGGGTTGTTCATCACGGACCCGGCGGCTGGAGGCATCCGCCCGACCAAGGACGTCGACGCGATCGTCGATGTGACCTCCTACGCGAAGTACGCGGCGCTTGCGGAGCGACTTCGGGCACTGGGTCTCGGTGAAGACACCACCCCTGGTGCGCCGCTCTGCCGCTGGCGGCACGGTCACATGATGGTCGACATCATGCCCACGGACGCCACAGTCCTCGGCTTCAGTAATCGGTGGTATCCGACCGCGATCGAAACGGCCCGGACGTTCCGTATCGCCGGACACGACGTACGAGTCGTCACGCCGGCTCTGTTCATCGCCACCAAGCTGGAGGCGTTTCACGGACGCGGTGGCGATGACGTCGTCGCGAGCCATGACCTCGAGGACATCATCGCCGTCGTCGATGGCCGTCCTGAGATTGTGGGTGATGTCGCCGCCGCGTCGGACGACGTGCGCGCATACGATTGGCACCGAGATCGGGGCACTGCTCGACAATCGGGACTTCGCCGAGGCCCTTGCCGGCTTCCTTCTCCCGGATCCGGCGAGTCAGGCGCGACGCTCACTCCTCGAAGGTCGGCTTCGTTCGCTGTCCATTCCCTGAACACATATCGTGTTTCACTCGAAGGGCTTGGGCCCTCAGCGGCTTCAAATTGCGCCAACAGTCGATACTCCCTGAAAATAGACTTTGAAGCCACAGTGTTCCGAGCATTTCAGAGCTCGGCGCACGCCGCCGATGGGACCGAGTGCTGGAGGGGAGACGTGACGAGGAACGGCAACCCGGGCCGCAAGGCACGACACGCGTCCGCGCGCCGAAGGATCCCAATCGGCCGACTCGACGCGATGATCGAGGAGGCCATCGTCGATGCGTACACGGAGTCCGAACAGGCGGTCGGATTCCACGCGACAGTCGAGCAGCACGTTCAGCTTCCCTTTGAGACGGTGGTGCTCGGCGTTGTCGTCACCGTGAAGAAGATCGATGTCACGAGCGCCGGCGAGATCGTCGCAGTCTGTTACCGGGGCCGCGAGCGACAGGCCATCCCGATTCTCGAGCTGTCACTGTCGGATCCCCCGCCGGCCGGCTGGGAATGGATCGAGGCGTACCGGCGGTGGGCGCGAGGACGCTGGTAGCTGGGACCGATGAGCGAGTATCAGTACTACGAGTTTCGGGCCATCGACCGTCCGCTGACTGACCGGCAGATGCGCGAGCTGCGCGCCATCTCGACGCGAGCGGCGATCTCGCGTACGTCGTTCAGCAACCACTACGAATACGGGGATCTGAAAGCGAACCCGCGCGACCTCCTGGTGAACTACTTCGACGTCTCGCTGTACTTCGCCAACTGGTTGTTCCTCGAAGTCGCGTTTCGGTACCCAAAGGGCATCGTGGATGTGAAAGCCCTCCGGCGCTACGCGGCGGGCCACACGCTCGACATTCGGTCGAAGGGATCGAACGTTGTCATCGCCATCTCTGTCGAGAGCGATGGGGAGAGTTTCGATACCGCGGACGATGGGAGCGGTTGGCTGTCGTCGTTGGCAGGGCTTCGGGCCGACATCGGCGGCGGCGACGAACGAGCCCTGTATCTGGCATGGTTGCTGGATGTCCAATGCGGCGAGATCGCTGACAGCGTCGTCGAGCCGGCGCGACCGGAGGGACTCGGAAACCTTTCACACGCGCTCGCTAGCTTCGTCGACATCTTCGGTCTCGATCGTGACCTCGTCGCTGTCGCGGCGGCAGGCGACATCACGAATGCGCCGTCCGATCCGTCACCCAGGGACATGGAGCGTTGGCTGGCCAGTCTCAGGGCCGACGAGCACGTCGCGTTGCTCTCGCGCGTGGCTCGTGGCGACGGGAGCGTGGGCGCCGAGATCCTGCGCCGGTTTCGACGACATGCACCGCGCCGCGGACCCGGCATGCCGTTACGTACGGTCGGCGAACTGCGTGCCCGAGCGGAGGCAACCGCGGAGAAACGGCGCAAAGCCGCTCGCGACCGCGAGGCTCGCGAACGTGAACGGCGCGAGCGAGAACAGCAGGCAGTTCGGCAACGATACTTGACCAGCTTGGCCAGGCGGGAGCGTCAGACGTGGCAGCGGATCGACGCATTCATCGGCACGACACGTCCTGGCGACTACGACGCCGCCGTGGCGCTCCTCGCTGACCTACGCGATGTGAGCACCAGCAAAGGGCGGGCGTCCGAATTTACACACCGAATCGGTGCGCTCCGTGATGCGCATGCAAAGAAGCCAAGTCTCCTCTCGCGGTTGAGAAAGGCTGGCCTGTGATGTGGTCGACTTCAGCTCGACACCGAGGCGCAGGAACAACTGTCTGGGATTCGAACCGTTGCGGATCTCGTCAACGGGTTGAGAACACAGGCGTTGTTTACGGCGTCCGCATGCTGCGGACCGTCAGCCCGCACAGGCACCAACGGACTCGAACTCCGCAACTGGTGACAGCGGAAGGACTTGGGACAGTCTGAAGTGATTGGCTGGGAGGCAGGGATTCGAGCCGAAGCACGGCGAGAGCCGTGCGACGCCTGAAAACGAGCCGAGGAGCCATCGAGCGAGCGACTGTTTTGGAGCGAGCGAAGATGGCTCGGTCTGGCGAAGGCGCTCGAACCGATGTCTGGGGCGGGCATGAACGCGACGGCATCCCCAACCATTACGTCACCCGCGATGATGACAGGCGCTGGGATGTTGCTTGGCACCGCTGCTTACATGAGCCCCGAGCAGGCACGGGGAAAGGCGGTCGGATAAGCGCAGCGACATTTGGGCGTTCGGGTGCGTGCTCTACGAGATGCTGACGGGCAAGCGAGCGTTCACGGGCGACGAAGTCTCCGACGTGCTCGCGTCAGTGCTGGCACGAGAGCCCGACTGGACATTGTTGCCTCGTAACCTCTCGCCCGTGCTCGTCGCCTTCCTGAAACGCTGTCTACACAAGGACCGGAAGCAGCGCATCGGTGATTGCGCAGAGTCTCCGACTGGCGCTCGACGGCGCGTTTGAGACGGCATCTCTGGCAGCGCAACCTGTCGCGGTCGAACGGCCTGCTTGGCGACGGGTTCTTCCTATTGCCGTGACTGCCGTTGTCACGGTTCTCCTCACTTTCAGCGTGACGGCAGGCAAAGGTCCGACGCGATGGGACCAAGCTCAGATTGCTGTGCAGTCGCTTCGCACAGAGGAACGGAAGGTCGTGCTCCGAGGCGGCAGTGATGCCCGGTATCTGCCGACGGGTCATCTCCTTTACGCGGTGGGCGAGACGTTGCTGGCGATTTCTTTCGATGCAGACCGGTTGGCAATCAACGGGGGAGCAGTTTCTGTGGTCGAGGGCATTATGCGAGCGGACTATTCCCGCGACAACCAGCGGGACCGCCAACTACAGTGTTGCCGACGACGGAACGTTGGTCTACGCGACGGGCGGCGTGCCTATTTCTTTCGGAACCTTGGTGTGGGTGGACCGAAGCGGCAAGGCGCAGCCCCTGAGTGAGAGGCAAGCTCCATACCGTGCGCCACGTGTCTCGCCGGATGGGGCGCGGGTGGCGGTGACCATGCGGAGCCCGGACGGAAATGACGACATTTGGGTAATTGACGTGGAACGCGGGACCCACACCCGACTCACGTCGGACCCCGCGGGCGACATATTGCCTCTGTGGACGCCTGATGGAAGACGGATTGTCTTCTCGTCAAATCGTGCAGGCGCGGGCGCCCTTTATTGGATGGCGGCGGATGGCAGAACCGTGGAGGAGGAACTGACGAAGGCGACCACAAACCAAGGTCCCACGTCATGGCTCCCCGATGCCACCACCCTGGCGTTCTATGACGTGGGTGGCAGCTACGACATATTCACGGTGAAGCCGGGAGAATCTCCGGTGCGGTTTTCGGAGACACCTTTTCAGGAGCGAGGCCCGGCGTTTTCGCCGGATGGCCGATGGCTAGCGTATTCGTCCAATGAAACGGGGCAGATACAAATATACGTAACGACCTATCCCGGCCCAGGTGGCAGGATTGCGATTTCGACCGGCGGCGGGCGTTCACCACGGTGGTCGTCCAACGGGCGCGAACTGTTCTACCGCAACGGTCGGCAGATGATGGTCGTTGCCGTCGAGCCGGCGCGGCGGTCGTTGCGCCAAGCACCCGCAGAGATGCCAGCCAATAGCGTGCCGCCGATGCCGGTTATAGCGATTGGAATCGCAATGCCCTTATCAAGCTGCTGGAAAAACTCGACGTAGGTTGCGCCCGACATGTTGAAGGGGTTTTCACCAAGCCACACCCAAAACGCCCGGCCCGCCGTAAGGGCAAGCAGCAAGGCTGTGAAGAACAGCAGGACGTTGCGCAGCATGATGCCCTCGGCGTGAACTCAGGTCTGAAGAAGGATAGCTGAGACGGAGGCCCGCGTCTGGAGCCGCCAGGGTTCGCCGCGCGTTAGCTGACTGCGTTAGCTGACACAGATGCAGACCAGCTAATTCTCACGGCTGGCCGACGCGAATCAGAGAAGAATTCCCACACGGATGAGGAATGTGACAATCCGTTTCCACCTGCTTCGGACGTGTCACCCTCGGCAGAACTCGTGAAGCACTAAGGAGTTAGAGATTTGGCTGGGAGGCAGGGATTCGAACCCCGATAACGTGGTCCAGAGCCACGTGTCCTACCGTTGAACGACCTCCCAGTGGTGTACTGCCGCGAAAACGTGCGCGACGCGAACTGTGAATTGTACAAACAAAAAGCGGCCCGGCGCAACGCGGTCGCTGCCAGGCCGCTTGAACGATGCGATACCACTGCGCTCAGCGCATTCGCTCGCTCTGATCGTCACCGCCCGAGCGTTCCGAATTGTTCATCTCCTCGGAACCGCCCATGTCGGTCGCACCACTGGTTTCGGGCTGCCCGGTGCTCTCCTTGCGACGGCGATGGCTCGCCATGCCGCCCTTGCGGCCGGCCTCTCGCGCCTCCTCGCTCGTCCACTCGTGCGCCGTCCCCTTCTGGTGAGCGGCCTTGCCGCCCTTGCTGGCAATCTCACGCTGCTTCGCGCGGTCCATCGAGGCGAATCCACGATCCTCTTTAGCCACTCTTACCTCCTACTATCGATGTCCGTTCCGCAGCTCGCGGCATTGCCCGCCGAGCACGGAAGCCCTCCGCTGGTACCCTTCGCTGCTACCGCGTAGGGCCGGCGTTACCCGAGCAGCGGCTGCAACGGGGGTGCCACGGCTGCGCAGCACAGCGTGGCTAACTCTCAACAACAAAGGACTTACGAGCGAGAAGAAAGGTGGCTTGCGCGGACGGCACGATGAATGAGCCGATCAGCGCGGCGGTTCAGATGTGCGGCGTTTGTTCAGGAAAAATTGGCCCTCGGAGCTGTGGCAAGGAAGTTGACGAGCCGTTCGAGACGTGCCACGGTCCTCTCCCGGCCGAGCAGCGCGAGCACCTCGAACAGTCCGGGACTGGCGGTACGGCCAGTAACTGCCACGCGCGTGGCATGGATGAGCATTCCGGCCTTGATGCCCCGTTCAGCTGCCGTTCCTCGCACCGCAGCTTCCACATGTGGCTCATCGAAGGGATCCGTCGCCCGCAGTGTGGCGGCGAGCACCTCAACGTGTGAACCCAGCCCCGCACTACCCAAATGCTTCTCGATCGCCTCAGCTTCATACTCAACCGTATCCGAGAGGAACGGTCGTGCGAGATCGACGAAGTCAGTGAGCCGCTTCGCACGCGGACGAAGCAAATCGAGCAGCCGGTGGAACCATGGGTCGGATATCCGCCCCTTGAGCCCCGCCTCCTGAAAGAACGGCGCGACAGCGGCCGCCAGGCGCTCCGTCGCGAGGCGCGCGATGTACTGGCCGTTCATCCAGTCGAGCTTTTCCGTGTTGAAGACCGCGTTGCCGCCGCTGATACCCTCGAGCGAAAACGCGCCGACGAGCTCATCCATGGACATCAGCTCGCGATCGTCCCCGGGCGACCAGCCGAGCAGCGCCAGGAAGTTCACCATCGCTTCGGACAGATACCCCTGGCGCCGGTATTCGGCAACCGACGTGGCGCCGTGCCGCTTGCTCAATCGCTTCTTGTCCGCGCCGAGGATGAGCGGCACATGTGCAAACACCGGCGTTTGCGCGCCGAGCGCCTGAAACAGAAGCACGTGTTTCGGGGTGTTCGAGATGTGGTCGTCACCTCGAATCACGTGCGAAATCTGCATCTCCACATCGTCTACGACAACCGAGAGATGGTAGGTGGGGTAGCCGTCCGAGCGGAGCAGCACGAAGTCTTCAATGCTGGCCGAATCAAATTCGATTGGGCCATGGACCGCGTCGACAAATGCCGTGTGCGTTGCCGGTACCTTGAAGCGAATCGCGCGTGGCGCGCCTGCCGCCTCGAGCGCGGCAACACGGTCCGGCGCGAGCGCAAGACAGGTCCGGTCGTACTGCCACGCGGCGCCCTCGTGTTCCGCTTTCTCGCGTTCCAACCGCAAGCGCTCGGCTGAGCAGTAGCAGTAGTACGCGTGTCCCTCGCGCACCAGCCGCGCTGCGGCTTCTCGATATCGGTCGAGGCGCTCCGATTGAAAGTACGGGCCGCGGGGCCCTCCGACGTCCGGCCCTTCGTCCCAATCGAGTCCGAGCCAACGCATCCCGTCGAGGATGCCTGTCACCATGTCGGCCGACGATCGCTGAACGTCTGTGTCTTCGATCCGGAGGACGAACGTCCCGCCGTGCCGCCGCGCGTACAGCCAGTTGAAGAGCGCCGTGCGCGCGCCGCCGACGTGCAGATAGCCGGTCGGTGACGGAGCAAACCTTACGCGAGGCGCCACGTCGCCATTATTCCACGCGGCAACGGTTCGCCCTGGAGCCGATCACGAACGTCGGGCGCTTGCATCGCCTTCGAACTCACGTCCAGGCGGCGCCTGTTCACGTCCCACTCGTCCCGCCACGATCTCGGCTCTTGCATAGCTTTCGGGACGGATTGCGGCGCCAGTCATGCCGCGGAGCATGGCGAGCTGTCCGACGTGGGTGAGTGCATCGGCAAGCGGTCCCTGGATCAGTTTTTCGATCGACCCGGTGAACGACGCATCACCAGCGAGCTCGCGGTCGAGCGCAGAAAGCCCGTCGAAAAAGCGATCGACCTCCACGTTCCAGTCGTCGCCTCCGCCGGCCTTCCAGACAGATTCACCTCGCGCGAGCGTGATCGCCCACGCCATGAGGTCGCCCATGTGCGCCACGATCTGAACGGGTCGCCGGGTCGCAGGGCCGACGGTGGCCGAGGCGAATTCGGCCGGGACGTCCCGCAGCACTTTGGCGGCGCGGTAAGCGAGCGTTGCGACGAGATGACGGACGACTGCGCGGGCCGCATCGGTAGTCGGCAGTGGCTCGGACGCATGTGCAGGTTGCATGACGCTAGTGTGCATACCGTGCCCGGGACGTGCAACACGCAACGGAATCGCGACTGACAACATTGGTGCTGCGTGTTCCCGATCTGAACACCATTGATTCTGTCTGCTGATCCGGCACGTTCATCAAAAATCCCGGAAGCGTTTGAGCCTGCGCCGGATAGGGTCATCGACCATCTCTGGCCGAAATCTTGAGATAACCCGCGGGCTGCTTCAGGAAATACAACATATGAAACCGTCGATGCTACGGCGCTTTGAATCGGTGAACAAGGAACTCTGGGTGGTGCTCACCTTGTTCATCATTGCGTTCATCCTGAACCATCTCGTTGGAACGCAGCGGATGGTCTTGAGCTTTTTCGTGCTGCCCACGCTGGGATCCGCCTATTTCTACGGGCGGCGGCACGCGACGCTGACGGCGTTCGCAAGCGTGCTCCTGGTTACAGGACTGCTTGTCTTTTCGCAATCGACCTCGCCTCAGGATGCCGCCGCACAGATTCCGTTTTCCCAGTGGCTCGAACTTGTCGTCTGGGGCGGCACGCTGATCGTGACTGGCTACCTGATGGGCACGTTGTACGAGCACAGGACCCAGCAGGTTGAGGAGCTGCGCAACACGTATTACGGAGTCCTCATGATCCTGCGGCACTTCGTGTCGAAGGACACCTACACGGAGAACCACTCGTACCGAGTGTCGGTGTATGCCGCCCAGATTGCCTCGCAGATGGGACTCAATCAGGACCGCATCGAGGATGTGCGCGCGGCCGCGCTGCTCCACGACATCGGCAAGCTCGACATCAGCCGTGATCTTCTGTACAAGGCCGCACGATTGACGGCGGCGGAATACGAAGCCGTGCAGCAGCACGTGGCCAAGGGCGTCGAGATGCTGCACCCCGTCGGTGGCTCACTGCGCCGCATCATTCCGATCATCCTCGCGCATCACGATAAGTTCGACGGTACCGGATACCACGAGACACAGGGAGATGCGATTCCGTTGGAGTCGCGCATCATCGCGGTGGCCGACGTCTACGATGCGCTGACGAGCGACCGTCCGTACCGCAAAGCGATGTCCACCTACGACGCCCGCGACGTCATCGTCAAGGGCTCTGGAACGGAGTTCGATCCAGTGGTTGTGGACGCGTTCGTGGCAATCTTCCGCAGGGGCGACCTGGAGCTGTGGTCGGTTCCTCTGTCGGCCGCCTAGCCTCTCATCGCCTCCGCGCCGGCACCTGGTTTACTATCGCGGGCACGCGTGGAAAGCGCGCGTACGTAGTGTCCGGCTTCAGCCGGACCGTGCTTGAATCCGTCCGCGGGCCGTCTCATGTCGAAGTCAAAAACCGCGCGTCGCGCCAGGAAAGCTAATCGCCCGGCCCGCCAGCGGCCCAGCCGGCGCAGAGCCACGCCTCAGAATCGAAATCCGCAGTTCGAGGCCATTGCGCTCACAGTGGACCCGGGACCGCGAGAATCGCCCAAACGGTCCGCAACGCGTGCCGCACAGAAGGCCGGGCTCGCGCGCTGGCGCGTGGACACAGTTTCCAGCGACGAGGGCCAGTTCGAGCTCGTACCGCCTGAGCGCGCGAAGAGAATCACGCCCGGCGCCGCATGGGATGCGGTATATCGGCTGCGCGCGCAGCCCCAGGTCATCCACGCCGAGCCGCTGTTCAAGTACGACATTGGAGACGTGCAGCAACCGCCCACGCCCCGCGCAGCGGGCGGAGGCGATCATCCGGGCACTGCCGGTAACTTCGAGTGGAGTCTTCAAAAGGCGAATGTCATCGACGCCTGGGCGCTCTTCGCCAGTGGGCAGCCCGGCGCGGGCGTCACGATCGGGCACCCAGACACCGGCTTCACACCGCACCCCGATCTTGCAGATCCCGAACGGCTGCTCGTTGCCGAAGGGTTTGACTTTGACGATGACGATCCCAATCCGATAGACGATCTGGACGACGAGTTCCTGGACAATCCCGGCCACGGCACTGGCACCGGGAGCGTGATTGTCAGCAATCGAGGTCCTGCTCCAGGATTGCCGCCGCCGGCGTTCGTATCAGGTGCGGCCCCATTCGCATCGCTCATCCCGATCCGCACAACTGAATCGGTCGTGCTGTTCTCGACGCGTGGCCTCCGCCGGGCCATCGATCACGCGGTGTCGAAAAGAGCGCATGTCATTTCGATTAGTCTCGGTGGGCCGCTCCCGAGCCCCGCATTGAAAGCGGCGATCCGCCGAGCGATAGACGCAGGTGCCATCGTGCTCGCCGCCGCCGGCAATCAAGTCGGCGTCGTCGTGTTCCCGGCCGCCTTCGACGAAACGATTGCCGTGGCCGCCAGTACTTTCGACGACGAGGAATGGGCGGGATCGTCGCGCGGCGATGCTGTGGATATCAGCGCACCCGGCGCGTCGGTCTGGCGTGCACGGGTCGAGCGAGGCTCGGATGGCGGCTTCGATTTTTCGGTGAACCGTGGCAACGGCACGTCATTCGCCGTTGCCACGACGGCAGGGGTTGCGGCCCTCTGGGTGTCGTTCCATGGCTTCAAGAACCTGGTGAGCCGGTACGGTACGGCACCGATCGCCCGCGTCTTCAAGTCGCTGCTGCAGTCCACGTGTCGCACGCCGCCGGGCTGGGACACAGCGAACTTCGGTCCCGGGATTGTCGACGCACGAGCGCTGCTCGCTGCGCCGCTTCCCGATGCTCCGCCGGCCAGAAAGCTTCGGGATCCGCAGAGAGCCGCGATCGCGATGGATGCCACCGGCCTCGAGACGTTCGTGCACCTGATGCCCGACGTACCGCGTGCGCAAGTCGAGCGCGGCCTCGCCGCCATACTCCATGTAAGCGATCGACAGCTCCCGCGTGCGCTGCAGGATGTTGGCGACGAGCTGGCGTTCCAGCTAGTCATGCAGCCGCAGGTCGAAAAAGCGGTCCGGCTGGCAGGCCTGCCGACTGCGCGACCAGCAACCGCCACCCGCGCCGCTGGAATGGCACTGCCATCTGGCGCAGCGTCAACACGGCTTCGTGTGTGGATCCGCAGATCGCCGCGTTCCGCCAAATGAATTTCATGTCATTTTTTCGGTGGCAGTCCGGTCGGTCAGAGCGTTAAGTTGAACCTATGGGAACACCGACATCCGCTCCTGATCGCATCGCGCCTGAGCAACCCGCGCTCTTCAGCCCGTCCCTTCCACCGCGGCGCGAAATGGAACGCGCATTCCTCAGCAGCGACGCGAGTTACGACGGCGTGTTCTTCACAGCCGTCAGGACGACGGGGATCTTCTGTCGTCCATCGTGCCGGGCTCGAAAGCCGCTTCCGTCGAACGTCGAGTTCTTCGGCAGCATTCGCGAGGCGCTGTTCGCGGGCTACCGTCCGTGCCAGCGGTGTCATCCGGCCCGGCCGTCGGGATCGTCACCGGAATGGGTGAAGCAGCTGCTCGACGAGGTGGAGACACACCCGGAGAGACGCCTTCGCGACGGTGAAGTGCGTGCGCTCGGGATCGACCCGGCCCGCGCGCGACGTTATTTCCTTGAACATTACGGCATGACGTTCCAGGCGTACTGTCGCGGCCGCCGGCTCGCGGGTGCGTTGAGGCAGCTTCGCGGCGGCGCCGCTCTGGACGAAGTGGCGCTTGGCACGGGATGGGAGTCGCACAGCGGATTCCGCGAGGCGTTCGCGCGAAGATTCGGTACCTCTCCAGGCAAGAGTGGGGCGGCATCGTGCGTCGTGACCACGGGCATCGATACACCGCTCGGTCCGATGATCGCGGGCGCTGTCGAGGAGGGCCTGTGTCTGCTCGAGTTCGCCGATCGGCGGATGATCGAGAAACAGATCACGCGGCTGGAGCACTTGATGAAGCAGCCGCTCGTGCCCGGGGATCATCCACACCTGACGCGGGTGCGCGCGGAGCTCGAACGTTACTTTGCGGGAGCGCTGCGCACGTTCACGGTCCCACTCGTATTTCGTGGCACCTCGTTCGAAGAACGTGTATGGCGTCAGCTGGTGCGAATCCCGTACGGTGAGACCTGTTCGTATGCCGACCTCGCTCGACGCGTCAAAGCGCCAGGCGCGCAACGCGCGGTTGGTCGTGCCAATGGAATGAATCGCATTGCGATCGTGATTCCCTGCCACCGTGTGGTCAACAGCGACGGCAAGCTTGGCGGCTATGGCGGCGGCCTGTGGCGCAAGCACTGGCTGCTGGAGCTCGAGACTCACGGCCCTCGACCCGGCGGTAACTGATCGTCGCGCGGGTTCAAGACAGCTCGTACGTAGTGTCGGGCTTAGCCGGACCCATCGAAGCTCAACGGTTCTGCGGCCACGTTCTTGCTCAGATCCTCGCCGGTCGCACCGTGGCCATCTCAAGGTTTGTCTGCCGTTCAGGTTACGCCCGGCGTTTTGTGGCCGTCATCCCGCTGTTGCTGCTGTTGTGCGCGCCGGCAGCCCGGGCCCAGTCGGCTCTATCGGTGTATCCGTACGGACTCGACCCGTACAAACCGACCGATGCGTGGTGGCTGAGGCAGTACGGCAGCGTGCTCGTGGCACAAACGCCGATTCTCGAGCTTCGCAAGCTCGATCCTTTCAAGCCGAGTGAAGCGGCGCTGCTCCGCGATCTTGGCGGCGGAATTCCTTTGTGGGCGCTCTGGTATCCGCCGGCGCCTATGCCCGTGCCGTTGGCGCCTTTTTCCATGGCGGGCGATGAGCGGGCGTTCGGCGCCGCTACGAACATCTTCATCAACGTCGGTCAACTGCCTCCCGGCGCCGCGGCCCCGAGCGCCGCGCCCGTATCCGCACCTTCATCGTCCCCCGGCGGTATCGTGACTGCGCTTCGACCTGAATCGAACGACGGGGTGTGGATCAACTACGGAGGCCGAAGATGGGTCAGCGCAGGTCCGGCCGTTCCGTTCGATGACTCGGTCTTCATGCAGACCGGCCAATACAACGGCTTTCCGGTATTCACGCGAAGACAGTCGAGCGATACGGTGATTTATCTGCCGACGAGGGCAAACCTCGTTGCGCCGTATCGGGTCAGGTAGTCGCAATCTTTTCGGCCGACCCCACGTCGAAATCACGTGCTACCAGCGGTCGGGGTGGATGTCGTTGGATGTCCGAGAACAGCCTCGGCGGCGACATGCGCCGCCGAAGCTCCAACGAGTTCGCTTATCTGTCGGTCAGCTCTACCTCGACTCGGCGGTTTTGCTGACGTCCGTGTGCCGTGTCGTTGGTCGCCACCGGATTGGCTTCGCCGTAGCCTTCAGCGGTCATTCGCGACCTGTCGATCCCGAGGTCGGCGATCTGGTTCATCACAGCCGCCGCGCGGTTCTGCGACAGCGCCAGATTGGCCGCGTCGTTGCCGGCGTCGTCCGTGTATCCCTTGATTTCGGCCTTCGCCCGCGGATGCGTCCGCATGACGTCGGCGATCTCACGCAGTTGCTGTGACGATTCCGCGGTAAGCGACTGCGAACCAGTTGCAAACCAGAGCTGGTACGGACCGACGTCCGCGGGTAACGCCGCCGGTTCCGAACTTGTACCGACCGGCCTTTCAGGCGCTGCAGGGACGGCCGCTTGCGGAGCCGGCCTCGACACCGCTACGTCATGGCGCGGCTCGTTGTTACGCGCGAGGAAATAGCCGATGAGCGGAATCAACAGCAGCAGTGGTAATGCCCACAGCCAGCCACTTCGATTTCGCGGTGCGGCTTCGTACATCACGGCGGTAGGCCGGCGTCTACGCACATCCTCAGTGTCGTCGGTCCGCACGTGATGCGTGATGGGCGTCTCCTCTGCGCTCAGTACGGCGGCGAGCCCGGCCGGCGCGTCCTCCAGGAACGCACGCTGGTCGGCCATGAGCCTCATCAGGTTCGACGCACCCCAACCCGTGCTGCGTACCCGCCTGGCGATCAGTCCCAGGACGATTGGCAAGGCGATGCTGAGCAGCGAAGACGAGGACGAACGGCTGACGCCGGAGCGCGACGCCACCCAGTCACTGATCGCTCCCGAGCGGTTGCCGAAAATCGAGTCCAGCAGTGGGCGCCCGACGTTCATGAGGCTGTTGAGTACCGCCTGGCGCTTTTACCGCGCTGGAAGGTACTGGCGAACGTATCGGAATCGAGCTTGTTGCGCGTGATCAAATCGAGAAGATTGCCTGCCTGCTCAGTTGTTGACGCCTCTGTTTGCGAGGCCCCCTAGCAACGCGGGCAGTGCAGCGGCAATCGCACTCTGTGTCGTAGCGGGGTTCTGTCCGACCGCTGAGGCGATGCTGCTGAGCGAATCACCTCGGAAGTCGTTCATCAGTTCCGTCATCAGATTGCTGGTCACCGTGACATCTCCTTTCATTCCCAGGCTGGTTGCGCTCGATACGCATGACCAGAACTCTTTCGTGCCCTATAGGGTCATCGTGAGCATGTTCGATGCCTTTCAAGCCCGCCGCATTTCGCGGGCATCACGTCAGGCATTCCGTCAAAGCCGGCCGTATTTGTGAATCGCGCTGGACATTCCGTGCGGTGATTTGGACCAGCCGCTCAGAGTGGCGAGCGCAGAGGTCGGCGTGCAGCTGTGGTCGGTCGCCTGCGGATCGCGAATCCTTCGACCTGGTCGAGGTCAGGCGGCATGTTTTTGGGTACAAGCTTGGTTGCCGTTGGGTGCCGAAGGACGGGGATCGGACCCCGTCTGGGCACACTCTTGGGCACAGTGAGCCCTGCCAGGAACGAGCAAGTCTTGACATTTCTCGTTATCCGTCCTAGTCTGCGAGCTGAGGACGGAAACGAGCATGAATGTGTCACTCACGCCCGAGCTCGAACGACTCGTGAACGAGAAGGTGGAGAGCGGTCTGTACCAGACGGCCAGCGAAGTCGTCCGCGAGGCCCTGCGTCTGCTGAAGGATCGGGACCACGCGCGCGAACAACTTCGCGCGGATGTGCAGGCTGGCTTTGGTGCGTTGGCGCGTGGCGAGGGACGCACCTACGACCAGGCGTCCGGCCGTCGGCTGGCCGAACGAATCAAGTCCCGCGGGAGAACGACCCGCTCCAAGAAGTCCTGACATGCCGTATCGGCTCTCGTCGCTGGCCGAACAGGACCTCGACGAGATCTGGTTGTACGTCGCCGAGGACGCGAGCCCGTCCACCGCGGACCGACTGATCGACGACATCATCGACCGCTTTAACCTGCTGGCGGAACAGCCCCGAATGGGCCGCCTTCGTCCGGAATTCGATGAGGGGGTTCGATCCTTCACTGCCGAGAACCACGTCATCTACTACCGGCACGAGAGCGAGGTGTTGATCGCCAGAGTGCTTCACGGTAGACGCGATCAGGCCGCTGCGTGGGCTGAATCCGACTGAACACCGAAGGTGTCGTTGGCGTAGCCGCGAAGGTCACGATGGCACCCGCCGCAAGATACTGATGGGCCTCACCGCCGATGAGGACCGTGTGCGGCGACTGAGCCCTCGCAGGACCGCATCGAGCACCAGGTCGAGTTCCTTGCCCACGTCCTCCGCAAGAAAGCGAAGAACGAAGTAGTCGTTCTCCTGGAGGAGCTGGTCCTTGCGTCGATCCCTACGGTACGCGACCGGGTCCGCGAGGTGTTGGGCACCATCCAGTTCGATCGCGACGCGCGCATCGGCGCAGAGAAGATCGACCTCCAGACGGCTCTGGCCGTCGAACGGAATCGGGAGCGCGACATTCAGACGAAATCGCCCCTTGGTTTCGGGTAGCGTCTCGAGCCGCCGGAAGAGGAATGCCTCTGTTGCACTCCGAGCGCGATCCACTCCGTCGGCGTCCTCCGGGAACGTGCGAGCGGCGTGAACGAACAGGCTCGCGAGCGGCGTGTCCACCCCGTCTCGGACAAGTCGGCGGACGCTGCCAGAGTAGTCACGCTTCCAGACCGGATCGGACGGCAACACGACGTCGGAAGGCCAACCCGGAATCGCGCTGGCCGGCAACAGGACCGTGTAGCCCACGGCCTCATAGCCGCGACAGCGGCGATCGAACATGCGCGCCAGCATGGGGACGTTGAGATCCGCGTAGTCATAGATCCGCACCTCGCGCTTGCTGTCGTACAGCCGGTGCAGGCGGCCGGCGTACTGCGCGATGGTGCCGCGCCACGAGACCGGGCAGCGTCAGGAACAGCGTGTCCAGTCGTGGGTCGTCGAAGCCTTCGCCGACGTACTTGCCCGTCGCCAGGATGACCCTGGCCTCGTCCCGAGGAATGGCCACCAGCCGATCGCTGACGGCCTGTCGCTGCTTCTTGCCCATGCCCGCGCGCAGCACGACCAGATGACGGACGCTCTGGAGAGCTCGCGCTCCAGACGGTCGAGATGGTCGTTGCGCTCGGTCAGCACGAGCGGCGATCGCCCCGCGTTCACCGACTCGAGGACGTCGGCGCAGATGCGCCGGTTGCGAGCGTCATCCTCGACCAACTCTTGATACAGCGTCTGGAACTCCACTCGCTTGTCCGCGTCGGGAGTCCTGGCGGGGTGAAACGACGTTGGCTGCACGAGGGCGAAATGTTCAAACGGTCGGGATGCCGCCTGCACCCGCGCATTCACGCGGTGCCGGACCGGCCCGCACTGCATGAAGATGATCGGGTGGTGACCGTCCTTTCGGGCCACGGTCGCAGACAGCCCGAGAACGAACCGCGCCTTGGCCTGTCGCGCGACCCGCTCGAAGCTGTGCGCCGACAGGTGGTGGCACTCGTCGACGATCAGGTGGCCGTAGTCGGCCACGCGATCGTCGACGACACCCTTCTTGACCAGGCTCTGAATCACCGCGACATCCAGTAGCCCGGTCGGCGTGTTTCGACCGCCATCCGATTCGCCCAATCGACTTGGCAGGGACGCCGAGGAATGTCGAAAGGCGATCCACCCATTGATCGAGCAGCTGGCGCCGATGGACGAGCACGAGCGTACTGACGCCGCGCTTGGCGATCAGCCACGCGCCCACGACCGTCTTGCCGAACGCGGTGGTGGCGGCCAGCACGCCGGTGTCGTGTGCGAGGACCGCGTCGGCCGCGACCTCGTTGCTCAGGCCGCAGTTCTCCCTGAAAGGTCACGTCCAGAGGGTCGACCGGCGTGGCGTTCGTCGCGAACAGTAGGGCGAATGCCGAGGTCTTTGAGCGTGCTGGCGCATCTCGTCGAGACAGCCCCGTGGAAGACTGATGTGATGGGCGTGATCCTCGGCGCAGGCGATGACGCGCGGCTTGTCGTAGGTCGACAGCTCGCATCGACTGCGCCTTGTAGAACTCCGGATTCTGAAAAGCCGCCAGTCGGAGGAGGCGGTTCCGCAGCCCAGGGTGGAGCCCGTCCTTGGCGACGTAGATCTGGTTCCCGAGGACCAGCTCCAACGTTGACGGGAGCTCGCCGGTGATCGGTGGTTCCCGACGGTCGACGAGATGGTGGCATGGTCCACGGTTCATCGTCACCGTCCTCTTGAGGCGGCAGACCGAACGCCGAGAATCCGTCCCCGACGCTCGGCCTCTTGAACGACGTGTTCGACCGTGCGACTCGTCCGACCTTGCGGATGCGGCCAGAAACGCCCATTGGTCAGCCCACGGCACAAAACGCTCGTCCAGAAAGACGCTGTGACCGCGTTCGCGCGGTCCCTTCTGCAAGGGCAGGGCGATGAGGTTGCCGAATCCCCCTTGCGGCAAGGTGTCCTGATTGGGAAACAGCCGGTCGTAGGAATCCAGACCGACGTCGGGTCGTCCTTCCATCGTTTCTGTCAAGGAGGTGCGACCCGAGCCGACGCGCCAACGCCGCGGGGATGGCCTGCTCGAAGAAGAGCCAGACATGCCCACCACGTCCGGATCGCGACCGCTCCAAGGCGGCAGGGAGATCGAGTCGCCGGCACACCTGCAAGGAAGGCCGCGGCGTCGTCCTGCCAATTCGCTTTGTCGAAATCGACGGCTAGGAAGTAGCACGACTCGTCCAGGAGCAGCGGATAGACGCCAGCGACGAACGGCTCGCGGTGTTCATCCTCGCCCGATAGGTGCCAGCGAATGACGTCGTCGGTCACCGGCAAGAATCGGCGGTGTTGACACTCGGCGCACTTGATCCGCGGCTTCTCGCAGATGCCGCGCACCCACTCGTTCGAGCAGGCCGGCGCGTATCCCGACTTGCCCGTCCTTCGACTCTCGAAGCGACGAGGGTAGACGTCCTCCCGTCCGCGAAACAGTGAGCGAAAGAGTCGAATCTTCAGCTCGGCGGGAGACTGCTGGTTGACGATGGGTCGTGCTTCGTCCATTGAAGTCGGGCCGCTGCGCGGCGCGGTTCCGACCACTATCATCCACCCGAACGCGCGCCGGTGAAACGGGGCCTTGCGGCGTGGCGGGTGACTGGCCGTCCTTGGCACGCGACGGCGGAATCCCACTGGCGTAAGGTGCGAGGCGTGTGCAAAGGATGCGGCTGCGCTATCCTGACGGAGAGATGCCTCGTATGAATCGTCGTCGAGAACGGACGGCTTCGTCCGTAGTGTCGGCGTCCCCATCGGTCGCCAGCCGCGAACGCCCCACGCCAGATCTCGACGCCGATGAGCGCGCGCTCCTCAGATCTGTCGAGCGCGGCGAGTGGACCACGGTTGCCAGACTCCCTGCGGCGAGGGCTCGTCATGCCCATGCCGCGAAGGCGACGCTCCGCCGCCGCCGTCAGTCGTAACTCCGGAGAATGCCGTGAGAAGTCGTCGGGCGCCTTCTCGCGTTCCCGCGGAAGACCCAGACTTCAACAGCGCCCTCGAGGCGATGACCGCGCCGGAGCTACGCGCGCTCGTGCGCGGCGTGTTGGACGAGCTCGCTCCCAACGCGCGAACGACGGTCGTCGACCTACTGATGGCCCGAGCGGTGAAGGGCCGCGCCGGGTGGAAGCCCAGCAGTCCCTCGCAGCGAATAGTTGATAACGCGATATCGTTCGCCGAAGCCGCCCGTGTCGTGGGATATGCCGACCCGGCCGACGTCAGCGAGCACCTACGTCTGGGCAGCAAGGCGTTCCTCGCCGGCGACCATGCCAGCGCCCGAGGCGTGTTCGAGGCGCTCCTGCGACCGATTGCCGTCGTGGACATCGACCTGGGCCAGCACGAGCTGGTCGACGAGGTCCTCGGGGTTGACGCGCATGCGTGCGTTGCGCAGTACGTCACGAGCGTGTACACCACGACGCCGCTCAGCCAACGGGCCGACGCTCTGCTCAACAGCCATGGAGCAAGCGAAGGCGTCAGCTCGCTTGCTGAATCCGATCAAGGACATGGAGGATGTGTCAGCCGGGGCCCTGCCGGACCTCAGGCATTCCTTCCGTTGTGGGTGAAGCGTCTCGGACGCTTCCGGCAGTCGAAGGACGAATGGGAGAGCGACCACGAACGCTGGCTTCGTGAGGCGGTCTTCCGTCTGGACGGCGTCAACGGCCTTGAGCGGACTGGCCCGAAAAACGAAGCGCCCACAAGCGTGTCTGGCCTGGTGCGAGGCGCTCGTGGACGCTGAAAGTTGGCCCGAAGCCCTCCGGGCGTACGACGCCGCGGCGACGCTGGTGGGCAAGTCACACTGGCGGGGCGAACTGCTCGACGGCGCAGCGCTGGCTGCTCAACAGCTCGGGCGCGCTGACGTACCGCGACGTCTGGAAGCCGCGTGGCGTGGTGCTCCCACGCTACCCCGCCTGCTGCGCTGGATGGCCTCGGATGGGCACGCGGTCGCCACCCTGCGAGCAAAGGCGAAGAAGGCGCTGACTCGCTGTCCCAAGAACGCCGGACGACAGGTCGGACTGCTTCGCGTGCTCGTCGGCGATCTGGGCGCCGCGGCTGACTCTGCTCTCGAAGGCTCCGGGTCTGGGTTGGTCAAGCGACGACCATCCGGGTCACCTGATGTTTCCGCTGTTCGCCGTCCTCCTGGCGAACGCGACCGCGAGAAAGGTCAGCGACGCACTTCGCGCGGAACTCGAGTCGACGGGCCGTGATCTGCTGGCAGACATTCCCAATGAGGACGACGACGGGAAACCAAAATTGGCGACACCGTCGATTGTCGTGCTGATTCAACACGTGTGCCCCAGCATCACGATGACCGAGCGATCGCGACGTCGCTATCACCGCCATGCGAGTCGCCGCGGAAAGACGCGTCGAGGGTATCCTCGGCAACTCCCGACGGAGGCACTACGGACACGCCGCCTTGCTTGTCGCGTCGTGCCTGGCGTTCGCGCCGAAGGGTCGCGAGGCAGAGCTCTCGATGTGGTTTGCGGATTTGAGCCAACAGTACGCACGGCGTTCCGCGTTCAGACAGGAACTGACGCGCGCGTTCGTGAGTCTTGGAGTGTCCGTGCCGGTCTAACCGCCGACTCCTTGATCACCATCTCGATCGGCCTCGTGCAGGGCACGCCGCCCACCCTGGTGAGCATAATCGGGGGCACATCCGGCGCATTCGACAGCGCGAGCGTAGGTGTCGAACCGCCGATTGGTGCCCGTTTTGACGGGCACAACACGACTGTGCCCAAAACTGTGCCCACTTGATTGTCGGAAACGTGCCGATTTGCTGAGCATTTCGATGAAGGCGAATTCCGAAAAACCGTCGCCTTGGGAATGGTGCGATCGCGATCGAGCAAGTGCCCTCTTCACGTATACTTACCGTCTGCGGTGAGGTGGCCGAGAGGCTGAAGGCGGCGGTTTGCTAAACCGTTGTAGGGCCTTAAAGTCCTACCCAGGGTTCGAATCCCTGCCTCACCGCCAGTTTAGTGCCCGGTTTTATTGATCGTTTTCCCTCCTCGGGTCCCCGTCTCCACAATGTCTCCACGAATTCGTTAGTAGCGACCCGTTCGTACGTAGTGTCCGCCTTCAGCCGGACCCGTGACGCTTCACTCCAGCCGGACCCGCAGGTTCCTCCAACAACCGAATCGCCGCGTCGAGTGCTGCCGGACTCAGATGCATGTAGCGCTGAGTCATCGACAGGTCCGCGTGTCCTGCGAGCTCCTGGATCGCGCGCGCCGGTGCGCCGCGCATCGCCAGGTGCGAGCAGAACGTGTGACGAAGGATGTGCACGCCTCCGCCACCGCTCGTGGGTGAACCGCGCAACACACCTGCGCGACGTGCCGCACGCTTCGCACGCGTCTGAACGATCTGCCGCGTGAGCGGTTCGGCATCGTCCTGACAGAGCACGCGCGTGCTCCGCAGGTGTCGATGCTCGCTCAGCGCCGCCGTCAGTCGTCTCGTCATCGGCACGTGCCGGATGCGCCCACCTTTGGGTACCGTCACCTGACCGTTCCAGTCCGACCGGCGAACCGAGAGTTGCCGGTTCGCGAGATCCACGTCGGTCCACTCCAGCGCGATCATCTCGCCGCACCGCAATCCCGCCTCACCGCCCAACAGGATGATGAGATGCGTTCGCGGATCGAGCACACGCGCCGCCTCGACGAGCCGCTCGAACTCGTCGAAGTCGTAGAACGCTGTTGATCCCTTCGGCGACCGGCAGCAGCTTCACCGTGCACGGCATCCGCTCGATCACCTCCCACTCCACGGCCTTCTTCAGCAGCATGCTGAGCACGGTCAAGACGTTGTTCACCGTCTTCGGCGACTTCGCCTCGAGATTGCGCTTCAGTCGTTGCACGTCCTCGCTCTTGATCGCGTCGAGCTTCTTGTGACCCAACGCGGGCACCAGGTGCACGCGCAGGATCATCTCCTTGGCCGCGATCCCGCTCGGCTTCTGGGCGTTCGATCCCAAGGCGGTCGTGTTTGACAGCCCGCGGAAGCGATGGCAGAAGGCGTTCGAGGATAAATCAGTCCACGGGGTGTTCCTCGACCTTCCAGGACACCCGCCACTCGCCGTCAGGACTCTCGTCATCTTCCACCACAAGCCCGTCCTGCCGCGCATGCAGACGCTCGAGGGCCTCCATCTCCTTCGCGACTCGCGCGTCGCGAAAGACGCCTGTGATGGACGTGTCGATGTAGCCGTGTTCGTTCTGGTCTTCACGAATGAGCACGAACACGGTCATTTGGTTGTCCAGATGAACGTCTTCCATAGACGCTATTCTACGAATTACTCACGTTGGCGTTTGGTCATAGCTGAAAACTCGACGTCAATACCGGCTGGCATGCGTTGACACTGTGGCGAAATTAGCGTCGGTCGAGTCCCGGGAGGTTCCATGGCAGGGTGGCGCCGTAGCGAACTGAAATCAGGCGTGTACGACGAGATCGTGAGTGCGCGACTGGACCGTCAATTGGCGGAACTCGGTGCTGCGTTCGACGTACATCGCGCCGCCCTTACGGTGAGCGATCCGATCGGCGCGGTGCTTGAATCATTGCTCGGGGATGGGTTCGCGCTGGCACTAGCGGAGCTGAAAGCCGACTCGACGAAGGGCCTCGCACTCGCGGAGGCGCTGCTCGCGGTGCTGCGCTCCCACGCGCCACGCGTGTTCGCGCGCGATGATGAGTTGCGATTGAATGCCGAACGGCTCACAGCGATCGTCGAGCGACCTGCCCAAGCGCCTGAGCGGCCGCGGGGATCGCTTCATGCCTCGAGCCTGATCGTCAATGCCGAGGGCGACCAACTGCTCGAGCACCTGCGAAGTGAATTCGATAGCGCCGACTCTGTCGACCTTTTGTGCGCGTTCATCAAGCTCAGCGGCTTCGAGAAGTTTCGCACCGAAATCGAGCGCCACTGCGACGCGCGCGGCCGTTCGCTGCGCGTGTTGACCACGACGTACATGGGTGCATCGGATGTGCTTGCGATTGAGAGACTGGCAGCGTTGCCGAATGCGACGGTGAAGATCTCGTACGACGAGAACACGACGCGGCTGCACGCCAAGGCGTGGATCTTTCATCGCGCCAGCGGGTTCTCGACGGCATTCGTGGGTTCGTCGAACCTCTCGCATGCCGCTCAGACCGACGGTCTCGAATGGAACGTTCGCATGACGCAGTCGGATCAACCAGCGTTGGTCGCGCAGATGCAGGAGACCTTCGACCAGTACTGGGCGGATGCACATCAGTTCGAACGGTACGAGCCTGGGAACGACGCGCAGCGCGTGCGGCTCACGAGGGCCCTCTCGCCGGACGCCCGCCACGATTCGAGCGAAGACCTGCTGTTCGAAATCGAGCCGAGGGACTTCCAGAAACCGGTGCTTGAGGAACTCACGGCCGCGCGCGAGCTCGGACGGCACCGCAATCTGATGGTCGCGGCCACGGGCACGGGAAAGACCGTCATGGCCGCGCTCGACTACCGGTCCCTGCGGCAGGCGGGACGCGTCGAGACGCTGCTGTACGTCGCGCACCGCCGCGAGATCCTCGAGCAGGCGCGTCGAATCTTTCGCCACGTGCTCCAGATGCGCGACTTCGGCGAGTTGCTGTACCAGGGCGAGCGGCCCGCCATTCAGCGCCACGTGTTTGCATCGATCGATTCGCTGGGCGACGGCTCCGCGATCGATCCCGCCGCATTCGACCACGTGATTCTGGACGAGGCTCACCACGCCGCGGCCAATTCGTGGGAGACGTTGCTCGACCGGGTGGCACCGAAAGAACTGCTGGGTCTGACCGGCACCCCGGAGCGCGCCGATGGTCTCGACTACGAGCGTCACTTCCCACGACCGTGGGTCGGCAACCTCCGCGTCTGGAACGCCATTCCGCACGCGCTCGTTCCATTTCGCTACTACATGCTCGACGTGGAAGGCGCCGATCTGCGCGACCTCGACCTGGACCGCCGGTCGCTACGCGCCCGATCAGCTCGCAGGCCGGCTCGTGGGCGCGGCCGAGGCGTTCGTGTTGCGGGCGGTCCGGGCAGTTACCGAGTGCATCGGGCGGCGGTCCGAGATGCGCGCCATCGCGTTCTGCGTGAACGTCCGCCACGCCGAAGAAGTCGCCCGCCGTTTCGAAGACTGTGGCTTTTCGACCCAGGTGGTGACTGGCAGCACCGACAGCGTCGAGCGACGAGGCGCTCGTGGCGACCTCGACGCCGGCCGGGTGCAGGTGCTGTGCGTGGTCGACATCTACAACGAAGGCGTCGACGTTCCCAACGTCAACACGCTGTTCTTCTTCCGCCCGACCGAGAGTGCCACGGTGTTCCTCCAACAGTTCGGGCGCGGCCTGCGTCGTGCGCCTGGCAAGGCTGAACTGGTCGTGTTCGACCTCACCGGACGACAGCACCTTCAGTTCCGATTCGATCGACGGCTGCGATCGCTACTCGGCCACACGCCGCGCGAGCTGGCCGAGTTCGTGTCCAAGGGATTCGGGCGGCTTCCGACCGGTTGCCTCTTGCGCTTCGACGAGCAGGTCCGCGAAGACGTGCTCGCGCAGATGCGTCGCGCGATTCCGTCGGACCAAGCGGGCATTCGTGCGTTGCTGCGCGAGCCGGCGCACGCGGGGCTGTCACTGGCGGCGTTTCTTCGCGAGACCGACGTCGCGCTCGATGACGTGTACCGCAAGGATCGCTCCTGGTGGGGGTTGCGGCAGTCGGCGGGTCTCGATGCGCGAACGGTCGGCCAAGAGGAGAAAGCGGCGCTCGAGAATGTTCACAAGCTGATTCACGTCGGCGATGAGCGTCGGCTCGGGATGTGGGCACGGCTGACGTCGCTGGAATCACCCGTCGACGAGGCCGACCGTCGGCTCGCACGGATGCTCTTCGCAGTGCTCTACGGTAAGGAAATCGCCGCTGGCGCTCGGGCGGAGGCGTTGTGGGCGGAGCACGCGCTACTGCGCGAAGAGATCGCGGGTCTCGTGCCCGTCTTGCGTGAGCTGAACGCGGTGCTGACCCCGCCACACGCGCTCGCGCCCGAGATCCCGCTGGTCCTGCACGCGCGGTATCTCGGCGTCGAGCTGAGCGCTGCCTTCGATCATCGCACCGCCGATGGAAAGTTCCGCGACTACTACACCGGCGTCGAGCCGACAGATGGCGGAACATTTGACTTGCTGCTCGTCACGCTCGATAAGGCCGCCGCGACGAAAGAGCACTTGCGTTACCGGGACTTCCCGCTCAATGAAAGGCGGTTCCACTGGCAGTCGAAAGCCCGAACGACGCGCGACTCGCAACCGGGACGACGGCATCTCGAACCAGCGCAGCACGGCGTGACGCCGCTGCTGTTCGTTCGGGAGCGGGCGGATGACCGGCCGGGAGTGACGATGGGGTTTCGGTATCTTGGACCCGTGGAGCCGGACGGGGACCGGGAGGAACGCCCGATCACCATCGAATGGCGACTGAAATACGCGATGCCGCACGCGGTGTTAGAGGGCGGGCGGGTGGCCAGTTGATTCGGGGCTGATGCGCCTCAGCAACGATTAGTATTTCGGGCCTCGTGATAGCAGCCGAGAACAGGGAAGCGCCAAAACGTGGCGGAACTCTTGGCATCCTTTGCCTCCCTGGGGCAGCTTCGTGATTTAAGATTCCGTCTCCACAATGTCTCCACGTATTCGTAGAGATATAGTGTCCGCCTTCAGGCGGACCCGTGACGCTGTGTCCCTCGAGCCGGACCGGCGGGTTCCTCCAGCAACCGAATCGCTGCATCGAGTGCTTGCCGGGCTCAGGTGCATGTAGCGCTGAGTCATCGACAGGTCGGCGTGTCCTGCGAGCTCCTGGATCGCGCGCGCCGGTGCGCCGCGCATTCGGTACGCTGCCAGCGAGTAATCGACCGCCACGTGTACGCGCTACTGCGGATGGACGAGGGCAGGTACACGCGGAGTGCCGCCTGGCGGGTCGGCGGTCTCGGGGTCGTCCGTTCCGCCACCCGCATTAAACAGGTCGATGTCGGCCTTCAGCGCTTCCCCATGAACTTGAGGATCTCGTGCGCGACGAAGACCTGGTCGCGCTTGCGTCCGGTCACCTCGCGCAGGACACCACCCTCCGTCAGCTTTCGGATGTTCGCCGACGCCGCTGCCGGCGTGATCTTCAGCGCCTTTGCCGTCGTCGTCATCGTGATCGACGGCGAGACGAACAGGTTGTCGATCAGCTGTTGCAGGACGCCGAACGAGCGCGCGGACCGGAACTGATTGTGATATCGCTCGCGCAGAGCGAGCAGCGTGTCCGTTTGCTCGAGGCTCTCGCTCGCCGATTCCTCGACGCCCTTCAGGAAGAACCGGACCCACTCGAGCCAGGCGCCCTTCTGGCTGACCGCCAGCAGCAGGTCCATGTACTCCTTGCGGTTTCTCTCCAAGTAGGCGCTCAGATACAGGACCGGTTCCTCGAGGCGCTTCTCACGCACGAGCAGCAGCGGTAGCAGGAGGCGGCCGATACGGCCATTGCCGTCGCGGAACGGGTGGATCGCCTCGAACTGGTAGTGGGCGACGGCGAGCTTGACGAGGATCGGGAGGCGTTCGTCGCGCGCGTGTAGCCGTCGCTCGAACACGTCGAGGCAGTCGCGCATTGCGCCGGCAGGTGGAGGCACGAAGCGAGCGTCGCCAATCGACGCGCCTGGCGAGCCGATGAAATTCTGCACGTCGCGGAACTCGCCGGGGCGGTCCTGTCCGCCGCGCACCCCTTTCATCAGCACACCGTGTAGCTCGCGAATCAGGCGCAACGACATCGGCAGCTTCGACCGGAGGCCGTGGCGCATCGCGCGCATGTAGTTCACGACCTCTTCGGCATCGCCCACGTCTTCACCCGCATTGGACGGGCCAGCGAGCTCGGCGAGCACGAGCTGCTCGGGCGTGGCGATGGTCCCCTCGATGCGGCTCGAGAGGATCGCCTCACGATGGAGGAGGGGAGAGCCAACGAGAAACGGGTTCACGGTCCGCCCGACGGCGCCAACCAGGCGGCCGATGGCGTGCTCGGCGTCAGACAGCAGCCGAATCGCGACGTAGTCGAGTGTCAGCTCGTCCGGCATCGGGTCGGGGACGAACGCCGGTACGCCAGGCGGGATTTCGACCAGCCGGCCAGGGCTTTCAGGCGAGAAGTCGGCAGTACGCACGTTATTTTAGGAAGCGCGGGTATCGACGGCGTTATTTTAGGTTTAGAGTCGAACCTAAAATAGCACGGACAGGCCGCCCCTCATTCTGCTGCGAGCAGATTGGGAGTTGTTGCCGAGAGAGGAAGCCAGCCCTTATCAGCAGCTCTGGGACTCAGGCAGGTTTTCGGGTCGTCTCCAAACCCGTCTCCAAAATGTCTCCACGACTCCGGTCGACTCGCGAGGATTGGGGAAGATGCCAGAGAAATATCCCGTGGAGACAAGCGGTTGGGATTCAAACTCTTAGAGCCATAAGTCACGCGCCATCACTAACTTAGAAACGCGTTTCGAAGAATTCGAATCCCTGCCTCACCGCCAGTTTCCTGCCTGGTTTTATTGATCGTTTCTCTTCCTTGGTGCCCGTCTTCAACATGTCTCCACGAGTGCGCTAGTAGAGACCGGCTTCGTACGTCGTGTCCGCCTTCAGGCGGACCCGTGACGTTTCGCCCCCGCAGGTCCAGCGGGTTCCTCCAACAACCGAATCGCCGTGTCGAGCGCTGCCGGACTCAGGTGCATGTACCGCTGCGTCATCGTCAGCTCCTTATGGCCGGCAAGTTCCTGAATCGCTCTCACGGGCGCTCCACGCATCGCGAGATGCGAGCAGAACGTGTGACGCAGGATGTGTACGCCGTCTTGCGACAGGCTAGCTCGGCGTGCTGCGCGCTTCACGCGGGTCTGCACCATCTGCCGCGTGAATGGTTCACCGTTGTCCTGACACAACGCACGCGGGCTTCGAAGATGGCGATACTTCCTGAGCGCCTCTGCGAGGCGTTTCGTCAACGGCACGCGCCGAAGCGTCCCCCTTTGGGTGTCGTGACCTGGCCGTTCCAGTCGGAACGTCGGATGCAGAATTGTCGCCGGGACAGCGCGAGCTGACACCCTATCGCGACAGAATTGCATCCAGCCTGGCTGCGGCGTCCGCTTGGAGAGCTGGAATGCGACCGCATGGTGCAAGGCAACTGCCCCGTCACGCCGCGTGTCGCGTCATTCGTTCAACGCAAACACCCAGATGGCACCGCCCTGCGGCACGTTCGGTACTTCACCGGGAAAGAAGCGCCTCACGGCGTTCGTCATGGCGCGCGCATCGCCTTCCCAGCCTGCGTGCACCGCGAGGTACTGCTTCCCATCCACAGTGAACGTGGTCGGCGGAGCGATGATGCCGGAGTTGGTCGTGAACTCCCACAGGATCTTGCCGCTGACCGCGTCGAACGCGTGAATGTTCCGATCGACGGTGCCGCCGCTGAACACCAGCCCGCCCGCCGTCGTGAGCATCGGGCCCCAGTTGGGGCTACGGGGATAGCGGTGCGTCCACACGCGCTCGCCGGTATCGACGTTCCAGGCCTGCACTTCGCCGATGTGATCGGCGCCGGGGTTGAGGAACGCCCCGTCGGATTTAGCACCCGTGAACATGCCACCTGCGGTGTAGGTCGCCGGCACGCCGGTGAGCGCGCCGCAGATGTTGTTGTTGGCCGGGACGTAGATCATCCGGGTCTGCGGATTGAAGGCGATCGGCGGCCAGTTCTTGCCGCCGTGTTGATTCGGACAGAACGCAGCCCGTTTGCCCATCCCGGGCTTTCGTGCGGGATCGATGTCAGGCCGGCCCGTGACCGGATCGAGACGCAGGAACACGTTCTGATTGACATATGGCTTCCCCTCGACAAACCCGATCGGACCGCCGGCCGTGCGCTCGAGAAACCACAGGTACCCGTTGCGCGCGACATTGATCAGCCCGCGCACCGTGCGGCCTTTGCGCTGGTAGTCGACGAGAATCGGCGGCGAGACTTCATCCCAGTCCCATGACTCGTTGGGCGTGTACTGGAAGTGGCCTTTGATCTTTCCGGTGGCGACGTCGATCGCGACCGTCGATCCCGTATACAGGTTGTCGCCGGGGCGCTGATCGCCCATCCACGGGGCGCCATTCCCGGTGCCCCAATACGACGTATTGGTCTCGAGATCGTAGTTGCCGGTCACCCATACCGGGGCGCCGCCGGTCTTCCACTGGTCGCCGGTTGGCCATGTCTCGCTGCCGGGTTCACCGGGCGCCGGCACGGTGAAGGTGCGCCACAATTCCCTGCCGGTGTCCGGATCGAATGCGGCCACGAAGCCGCGCACACCGGTTTCGCCGCCTGAGGTGCCGACCATCACTCTGCCGTCAGCAATGAGCGGCGCGAGCGTCGTGTAGTACGCAGCGCGGTTGTTCGCGATCTCCTTCCGCCATAGCTCGCGGCCGGTCTTCGCGTCGAGCGCGATCAGCACCGCTTCGCCCGCCGTGAAGAAAAGTTTGTCGCCGTAGAGCGCGACACCGCGATTCGGCTGATGCACCACGATCGACCCTTCAGGCCGCGGCCGCCGGTAGCGCCAGAGGACGGCGCCCGTGGCCGCGTTGAAGGCGATGACCTGGTTGTTGGGCGTCGAGACGAACATGGCGCCACCGTTGACGATCGGCGCCGACTGATGCGCGAGCACTTCCCCCGTGCGCACCGTCCACACGAGCTGCAACCGCGCAACGTTGTCAGTGTTGATCTGCGCCAGTGGGCTGTAACCCCAGCCGTCGTAGGTGCGCCGGATCATCAGCCAGTTATCGGCTTCGGGATTCTTCAGGCGCTCTGCCGTCACGGGCTGGTAGTCACGGAGCACCACGCCCGCGTCAGTGGCCGGAAGACCAGGTTGCACCGGCCGCAACTGCGTGTAGAGCGCCACCCAGGCGGTGGCCAATGCGAGCGACACCGACACCGTCACGAACGGCCGGGCGGGCAAGCGCCTGAACGTTCCCATTTGAATGGCGCGATCTTACCGCCACCGCCGCCAAATCGTGCCGACTTCCGGACCCGCGCTTGCGTCCGTGGCCGCCGGTGCACGTGCACCTCGCCGATCGGTCACTGACCGCCACCGGACGCTTTAGCGTCAAGCAAGCTTGGGACAGCTCGCGGTCTTAGCGGAATACGTCATTCCCGGCCGCAGTTGAGAATGGCGCAAGCGCCAGCTCCGTTGTTGTTCTCATCGTCTCCGACACACGTCGCACGACATCATCTGAAAGCTGCGTCTTGTGGCACTCCATCGACCGGTGAGCAGCTTCGACATCCCCCGTGGAAAACGACACGCGCGTGCTGAGGTACTTCGTTTGTGGGATCAGCCACTGCGGCGCGACACGCGATGGATACACGGCACGAAATCCCTCTAATGGAATGAACGCATAAAACATCCGTTCCGTTACGCCGGGCGCACCAGCCCGCACCAACTGCGTCACGATACTACCGACCAGCCGATGGTCCGGGTGACCCATACCTCCGTCCGGTCCCCACGTGATGATGGCGTCGGGCCGCAGCCGTTCCAGTTCCTCCTGCAGACGGTCACTGAGGCGGTAGAGCAGCGTTCGGTCGGTCGTGAAGCTACCAAGGGCCCCGTCGGGAAAACCGAGCAGGATGGGTGGATGGGCACCTAGCGCGTGCGCGGAACAGCGCGCCTCCTCCGCTCGCACTCGTGCCAATTCCGGCCCGCGCGGGATGGTCGTATTAGACGCACCTTGGGCCCCGTCTGTCGCGATGATCAGGTACACCTGCACGCCCTCTCGAGCGTATCGCGCGAGGATTGGCCCGACCGGCACCTCGTCGTCAGCGTGGGCCCAGACCGCGACCAGGATCTTGGAGGCAGTCTGGCCTTGCGGGACGGCCCCCGCAACAACCACCGCCATTACAACGGCCGCGCAAAGCAGAAGGCGCATGAAGAATCCTCCGTACTTGAAATAACGCTGCAAAGCGACGGCCGGAACGCCTTCAGAAACGAATAACCGCGCCGCGGCGAAGCACAACGTCTGCGAGGGGACGGAAAGGTACGTCCGTTCGGCGGGCATCGTGGGTCGACAGGAATCGGCCGACATCAAGCGGTAGCATCGCCGGACTGCCATCTGCCATCGCACTGCCATTGACTGGCCATGGCAACGGGCCCCTACGAACTCCGCCACTGCCATACCGTCGGTGCGGCTATCTCAGTTCCTTCGGCCGCCAGTGGCCCAAGAGCCTTCCGCGCGTCGACCGTTTGAGATAGCGCCACTGATCGATCTCCAGGACAATGTGCGCGAGGGCGGCCGTCGGCAAGTCCTGCCGCTCGCCGGTCAGCTGCTCGACCAGCTCTTCGAGTCCGGGATTGTGCCCGATGATCATCACGGTCTCGGCGTTCTCCCGCACCGTTCGCAGCAGCGACAGGATGTCGGCCGGGCTAGCCATATAAAGACGCGGATCCAGCAGGATTTCTCCCGCATAGCGAGCCGCCTCGGCCACCGCCTCAGCCGTCAGCCGCGCCCGCACGGCGTCCGAGCTGATGACAATATCGGGAATCAGTCCGTACGCTCGCACGAGCTTTCCCATCCGCGGCGCATCCCGCCGGCCGCGCTCATTCAGCGGTCGCTCTTGGTCATCAAGTTCCGGATCGTTCCAGCTCGACTTCGCGTGCCTGAGAACCAGCAGGGTCTTCATCCTGAGAAAATTTTGACGCCTTCGACACTGTCGACGTGAATATGGGCTTGCGCGGTGGTGAAATCTGATCGAAGTCTGAGAAGGAAAGGTAGTGGTGAGCCGGATAGGACCTATCGGCTGAAACGCGAAGTGCACAAGGAGACGCACCATGCCCACGCCATCAAAACGTCCCGATACGATCGTACTGGTTCATGGCTTCTGGGTGACGCCACGAAGCTGGGAGCACTGGATTTCGCGCTATGAAGCCCAGGGCTACCGCGTCCTCGCTCCAGCGTATCCGGGGTTCGAGGTCGAGGTCGAATCGCTCAACCGCGATCCAACGCCCGTCGAGCGTCTCACGGTTCCCGCGATCATGGCGCACCTCGAAGCCGTTGCCGGGCGATTCGAGGCGCCACCGATCCTTATGGGTCATTCGGCGGGTGGCGCCTTTGTGCAACTACTCCTCGATCGTGGCTATGGGGCGGTTGGAGTGGCGATCAACTCCGCACCTACGGAAGGGGTGCGCGTCACGCCGCTGTCACAGCTCAAATCGACCCTCCCGGTGCTGAAGAATCCCGCGAATCGCCACAAGGCAGTGGCGTTCACGTACGATCAATGGCGCTACGTGTTCACGAACACATTCGACGAAGCGGACGCGCGCGCCGCCTACGACCGCTATCACGTCCCGGCATCCGGGGGCATTTTCTGGGACAGCGTGCTGGCGAATTTCATCCCCGGGCCCCAGGACATCGCGGTCGACTACAAGAACGACGCCCGCGCGCCCCTTCTCTTCATCTCGGGGAGCGAAGATCACTTGATGCCGCCAGCCGTCCAACGCTCGAACGCGAAGCACTACAAGTCGAACACGATCACGGAGATCAAGGAATTCCCGGGACGCTCGCATCTCATGCCCGCCCAGCAGGGGTGGGAGGAGATCGCCGACTATGCACTGGCGTGGGCCGAGAAGCACAGCACGCACCAGTGAAATGAGGAGCCTTTCTAACAGTAGGCCGACCGCATAACACCGTCCAGGTCGCCCGCATATCGCAGCGGATAGGGAACTGAACATCCTCGCCACGTGTACTAGAAGCGAAGCAGTCTCGTCACCTTGATTGCCACCGTGCGATTGACGAGCCCCTGCACCAGGGCTTCCGAGGTGTTCCGGCCATCGCTGTACACGACGAAGAACTCGCTGCCGGGGACGTACTCCCACCGCACGCGCACACTCGAGCTCATCGTGTGATCGCTCGCGTTGTACTGCACCAGGCTGCTGATGAGCGTCCGCGGCGACGGCGTAAAAACCCCTCGCGCGGTCAGCAGCCGATTCTTGAAGCTGCCGTACGGCAGAGTGACCCAATTCATCGTCACCCCGGGTTCGACGCTCACACGTGCAGAAAGCGCGACCCGGCCGCTGGTGAGGTTCGCTTCCTTCTTGTGCCCGTCGTAAAACGTGCCGGTTGCCACCGACAGCCGGCCTGAGACTCGGCGCTGCTGGCCGAGTTCGTACGTCATTCGGAAGGTGTCATAGTCATAGCCGCCCACCGGCAGTGTGACCGCCGGCCCGATCGCGAAACTGCGCGGCAGATATTCGAAGTCGTGCGTGTAATCCAGGGTCCATTGGTCGCTGTTCTCGAAATCAATCTGAAACGTCCCCGCAAACTGGCGGTTTTCGACCCGTGTTCGTCGGCTGTCGGTGATGTAGTCGTAACCGGCTTCCCAATTCAATCTACGAATCAGGCGGTTGGACGCCGGCCGGGGGCTGAACCGCGCGCCGATGGTGCTGCGGCGGAAATCGGTGCGGCGCATGAACCCGATGTCCGGACTGAACTTGTCGCCGACCAGCAGGTGTTCAAGTTGCACCCCGTAGCGGTCACCAGCGTAATCGAACCGCCCGCGATAGCTCGATTGGTCCCCTCTTGGCGCCCGGCGTGGCTGTGCGGGCGTAGTAGCCGTTGATCGAAAGATTCCTGAAGAACGCCAGGTTCGCATCCGCGCCAAAGACGGTGTTCGACGCCGACTGGTCGGCAGACGACGTCCGACGTGTGGCCAGCAAGCCGATATTGCTGCGCCGCAGGATGTCTCGCTTCAGTCGAACGACGGAAAAGTTGGTCGCGACCGCACCTGCCGAGATCTTGTCATCCGTCTGGATGTTCAGAGCCCCGACTCCGAACTTGCCGACGGTGCCGGTGAGCCGGCCGCCCGCGACAACAGGTACGGATTGGCCCTGGCTCAAACCGATCCGCCGACTGAAAAACAGGATCGGGACATCGTTGCCGCTGCCACGCGTGCCCCCGAAGTTGAACATTCCCTGCCCTTCAAGGAAGAAGTCTCGCTTTTCAGGAAACTGCAGACTGAATCGTGTGAGGTTGATCTGCTGCAGGTCTTCCTCGACCTGTGCAAAGTCCGTGTTGACGGTGGCATCCGCAATGAGGCTGCGGGTCAATCCGTACTTGAAATCGAAACCGGCGTTTCGCGAGAAGCGGTTGGAAAAAGGTGCGGCGGCAGCGTAGTCCGTCGTCAACGAAGAAACCGCGTACGGTTTCAGCTCCAGGTTCATCGATTGTGCCGGCGTTTCCAAGTCGACGAGCGTACCTGCCGATGACGCTCTGAAGATGCCGTTGCGGCCGTACGCGCGGGGCACTCGCGTCAGGAACGAGGTCTCATTTTTCCATTTGACGATTCGTCGAAAGTTGATCCCCCACACCTGCGGACCGGATCCTCGATATCGAAGCGATTTGAAGGGAATGGCTATTTCAACCGTCCAGCCTCCTTCGAACCGCCCGCTTTTCACCTGCCAGACCGTGTTCCAGTTCGAATTGATGTTGACTTCGTCCGTGAACGCCTGCTCGCGCAACGCGCCGAGCGGGTTCGTCTGAAAAAAGAAGCCGTTGCGGCGGTCGTGGAACGTATCGAGTGCGACCGACAGGTTTTCGTTGTCGATGATGTTGTTGTTGTCATGGCGGAGCTCGGTCATCACCCATCGCTCCGGATGAGCGTCCCAACAGCGCGCGGCAATATAGAGATTCTCGCTGTCGAAGAACACCCAGGTATCGGTCTGTTCCGTGGCCTGGTCGCCTTCGCGCGGCTCCTGCATGATGAAATCGCCGGCGCCAGGCACGTTGAGGTAGACCTCTTCGTCCAGTTGCCCATCGATCCTCAATGGCTCGTCGATTCGCACGGCACGAATCGTGGCACCGCCCTTGTCATCGCGCGTGATAACCGCGGGCGCTATGGGCGACGGCGGACCGTCGACCACTGTGGCGCTCCCTGGGACGGACGCGGAGCTGGCCGACGAGGTGGTGGGTTGGCGCGTTGGTGCTTGACGGTTCCCAGCCGCGGCCGGCGCCGCCGCCAACGGCGAGAGCCAAATGATCGCGAGCGGGATGAAGGCTCGGCGAAAACTCGTGCGACGCCTGCTGCTCACTGCTCGCCGCCGTGAAGAGGGCACAAGGCTACCTGGCGATTTGAAGCGGCACCGACACCAGAAGCGGGCTGCCTGGCTTTGCGACGACGCGGAGCAGCGTCTGCGGAAGCTCGTCCTCCTGAGTTAACAGGCGACCTTGTGCACCAGCCTCTTTTTCCGCTCTCGTGTACGCCCTGCCTGCGCCCCCCACCATCTCGAATCGTTCAATCGTCGCGGACCACTGGCGTTCCCATTGTTCGACCAGCCTGGCGTCGAGTTTCTGAAGGGTGGGACCGACGTTGACCTCCGGAAGCGGCGCAGCCGTTACAAGCAGCGTGAGCAGCTCGCCTTTGTAGTCGGCCCGCATTGGTTTGAGACGAAATGCGGAACGCTCCGGCAGCTCGATGACTCGTCCCGCCGTGACGGCGTTGTTGCCCGCACGCATCCGCAGTGTTGGGAAGATCAAGTACGGATCGCTGGTCGAACCGTCATCGTACTGCTCGCGATCGATCACGTACAGAAAGCCGGTGCGCGGCGACTCGATGCTCAGCCGCAAGGGCTCTCCGGCGGTGAAGGTCGTCCCTGCCTCCACACGTTCCGGCGTCCACTCGGCGTTGCTGCTCTTGTCGTCCTCCTGCAGGAGCAGCCGTGAATCGGTGCCGTCGGACACACGCGATGGACGCAGGCGCCAGATTGTGACGCCGAGCATTTCACCTGGGGCCTGGTCGTTGCTCACGCTGGCGGGCGTGGCGCGTCTGTATACAGGAGGCTTTCGCGACGCCGCCGGAGCGGCTGGTGCGCTCTGGCGCTTCTTCAGGAACTCGGTATCCCACAATTTGCGCTCATCGACGTCCTGAGCGCCCAGCCGGACCGCCTGCGCGAAGGCGCACACACACGCCACAAGAATGAGCGTGGCGCGCATCCAACGTATATGGATGGTCCCGACCCGATTCGTCGATTCCATTCCTAGCGACGCCCTGCGACAACGGCGGTCGATCACGGCTTGCCGATGATCACGGGAATCGCTTCGACCTCGCGCCGGTAGAACGCGCGGGGGCTTTGCAGGTTCCTCACGGCATTCTGGTCGGCCATCTTGTCGTCCTGCGCGAGGAGCAAACGAGTGTCGTTGTTGTTCTGCTGCATCTCCGGCACTCGTTCGGTGGCGTAGTCGAACCACTCGCGCACCAATACCTGACCGTCCTTCTGGCCGAGATCCGCCATGCCCTTCTTCAAGCCCTCTTCGACCAGCGTAAACGTCAGATAACCGTGGCCCAGTTGCGACGTCTCGAGGGCCGCTTGATAGCTTTGTGCGGCCGTGAGGATGTACATGCCTTTCTCGTAAGCCAGCTGCGCCAGCCCCTTCGAGTTCATCGGGCCGCGGCGCTTTTCTTCGGCCTCGAGCGCCTGCCCCGAATTGCACGCGTCGATTACCAGCACCAACTGTCCGGCCTGAAGCCCCTCGACCGCGGATTCGAGCTCGAGGTCGGAGACGCTGTGCGAAAGGATGGTCTCAACGGCCTGGGCATCGATACCTGCGCGCGGGCCGCTGTAGCCCAGATCGTGGGGCACCAGATAGAATCTCGCGCCCTGCGCGGTGCCGTGCCCGGCGAAGTAGATGATGACCGCGTCTTCCGGCTCCGCTTGTGAAAGCTTCGCGAATGCCGCGGGTGCCCCGGGCGGCAATGCGACGTTGGCGGCCAGCCGCCTCAACGCCAGGAGCACATTCGCCTTCGTTGCGTCCTTGTCGAGCAGCTCGACCACCTCCACGCGATCGAACCGCCCGACCTTTCCCTGTTGTGCCCTGATTTCGTCGGCAAAGGTCGTGGCATCAGCGACTGCATACTTCAGGTTGTACTGCGCGTTGTCGTATTGATTCACGCCCAGCGCCAGCACGTACGCCGTGCCCTGGCGATTGAGGGACGCGGCGCCTGTGACCGTCAACGAGGTATCCGCGCTCTTCACATTCTCACGGTTGAATGCGTACGCCGTCAGGCGATTCTCGCCGGCAACAATCGGCAGCGTTGCTTCGAGACTTGTCCGCGCCTGACCGGCCAACACGTCGCCTGGCCAGAGCTTCACGAGAGTCCCGTTGCGGAACAACCGCACGTCTCTGGCGCCGCTGCCCTGTCCGCGGGCTGCGTCAGCGGGCGCCTCCGCGACGTCGATCCTTACGGTGAGGAGACGCGTCGCGATCTCACCTGTGGCCGTGTGACTCAGGGTGACGTTCGGCTGTCGACGATCGATCTGTTGCAGATCGCGCGGCGCTTTCGGCCGACGGCCCGAGAAGATCTCACCTGCCAGTCCGGGGTAATAAAGCTCATTGAAGAAGATCTCTACCGGCCCGACATCGAACGTGTTGGGTGAAAACCTCCACATGATCTGTTGCCACGCGCTGGGAGAACCATCGAACAAGCCGTCGGGCGTGACCACGAGCCAATCGACAGTCCCTGTAACGTTAGCGAGCACATCCAGATTGACGAGCGTTGCGAGCTGTTCACCGGTCTGGCCGTCCCAGATATATTGATTGCGGTCCTGGCCGACCGTGACGATCAGCCGCCCGTTTGGCGAGAACGCGGCGCTGTTCACGGGCGTCTGGTGCGCCATCACGAACAGTTGCCGGCCATTCGACACGTCGTAAACGGCCGTGACGTTCTCGCCGGCCGCTGACGATGCCCCCCGGCCCGGCGAGCGCCCCCCCTCCACGACGAAAGCCCGATTCCCGCCGTTGTAGGTGATCGCGAGCCGCTTGCTGTCTCGGCTGAACACCATTGCGCCAGCATTCCGGTTGCCGACATCCAGCGTGGTGAGCGCGCGTCCCGACGTCGTGTCGTACAGCTTGATTACCGGCCTGCTCTTCTCGACGCTCGTAATGGCGAGGACAGCATCATTCGTGCTGAAGGTCACGCCGGGAGTGCTCATCATCGATGCGCTCTCACCCTTGACCTCCCAGACCTTGCGGCCGCTCTCGATGTCGGTGCCGGTCATGGTATAGGGCTGGCCCGGATCGTTGCCGGCAGAGCCCCCCGGGATACCGAAACCGCCGAGGCCGAATCTCGACCGCAGCCCGCCGCCTCCGAAGTTGGGGGTCTCTCCCTTGAACGTCACCAGGAAGCGTCCATTCGGACTCAGCATCGGCGGTGCACCGGAGCCTGCACCGAAGAAGCCTAGGGTGCTGCTGCTGTCGCCTTCCAGCTTGAGATCGCGTAATTGTTTGCCGCTGACCGGATCGAAGGTCTTGACGTGACACTCTTGCTTGAAACCGACGCCGCCTCCCAGCATGGACCTGCGGCCTCCGCTCATCTGGAAGTCGCAGTACTGCACCAGAAGACCTCGCGCGTTGAATGCGAGGCCGGAAATCTGAAGAGGCGAGTCGGCCTGCGGCGTACCCGCAAACGTACCAGACGGGATCGATGCCTTACCGATCGGGATGGTCTGGACGATTCTTCCGGTCGCCACCTCCTTGACGATGACTGCGCTCGCTGTAGCATCCCCGCCGATGGGCCCTTCGAACCCCGCTTGAGCGCTGAACCTGCCGTCGGCACTGTAAGCGACGCTTCCGTCGCCTGTGATCGACGAAAGCATCCTGTCGGCAGCTTCGGATCGGGGCCGGGGGACTCCGGCGACGGTGTCCCAGACGCTCGCCGATCCGGAGACCGACAGCAGTCGCCCGTCGGGAGTGAAGGTGATGTTCGAACCGGTCCCCACCCTGGAGCGAACCACGTCCGGCAGATCGGCCGCGATGCCGCCCACCGATTCCACCAGCGCCCGTATCTGGTCCGGGTCGACACCGGTTTGTCGCATCATGGCATCGCGAGAGGAGTCGATGCTCGGCCCGGCCGAAATCGCAGCAGCCTTTTCTGTCGTGCGCAGCACTCTCACGCGGCTGCCGCTCGAAGTCTCGAACAAGGCAACGCCGTCTCCGAGACTTGCCGCAAGCAGTCTTCCGTCGCCGCTGAACGTGAGCGGCGACGAGGCTATACCGCGCAGGCTGCCGGCCGGCAGATCCGCGCCCGTGTTCGTCAGCTCGCGGACCTCTTTCCACGTTCCAACCTCGAACAGCTTGATCGCGCCGGATATGGATCGGTTCAACGAATTCAGATCGGCAGGTTCCGGACCCTCAATGAGATTGATGCGTGACGCGAGAATCTTGCTGTCCGGGCTGAATCCGATTCCTCCTGTATGGGACAGGTCACCCGATGGAAACCTCTTGACCTCGCGGCCGGTCCCCACTTCGTAGACGATCAGCGAGCCTGGAAGTACAGTGTCGCCCGTCGCATCGGCCCTGTTCTCGAGGAACTTCGCGGCCAGCAGCCGGCCGTCGGGGCTGAAACGCAGGTCAGTCGGCATCGGGATCTCGCCTTGCAGCCTGAAGGCAACGACGTCGCGGCCGCTTGCTGTCTCGACGATCCGAATAGGGTTCGCCCTGACGCCACCGCCAAAGCCCAGCACGCCGCCCCGATACGTCACCCCGCCTGCAACAGCGGCAAGCCGGCCATCGAGCGTCAGGGCCGTGACAGTCTGGTCGGGCATTGCGAGCGCAAGTCGATCGTTTTCCGCACCGAGCGCTGTGCTGCGAAGCTCGCGCCCGCTCGCGACATCCCAGAGTTTCAGCTCGGCGGCTCCAAGCGAAGTCAGTTGCCGCGAATCCGCGCTGAAGGCCACCTGCTTGACTGCGCTGCTGTGCGCACCGAAGATTCGAAGGCCACCGGTGGTGACGTCCCACACGCGGACATTGCTGTCGTCGCCACCTGATGCCATCAGGCGGCCGTCGGCGCTCACTGCAACCGCGAGGACAGGCTTCTCATGGCCATAGAGCGTACGCAGCACGTTGCCACTGGCGAGATCCCAGAGCTTGATCGTGTTGTCGTCGCTTCCTGAAACGAGGAAGCGGCCGTCGGGGCTCAGCGCGATCGCGTTGACTCCGCGCGTGTGCCCGGTTTGCAGCACCAGCTCGGGTCTCGCCTGCGACGACTGCGCCATCGGCGCAGAAGAAAACATCTGAATCACGACCACGATCGTCGCGAGGACGAGCACTGTGGCTCGAACTCTGCCCGTCGGCGTGGTGAGGTTGCTCTTGATTGCGTGCATTCGCGACTCCAGAGACACTGGCCTACCGGCGATGCTCCAGCGTGACGAGCTTCACGAACATCTCTCCGGGCGCCTTGAGCGTCGTCCGTGTTGCATCGCTATTCTGCTGCACCTGAGGTGCAGGCGTCACATTCCGTGCGAGGAAGTTGCGCAGTGCGTCGAGATCGGTTGAACCTTTGATCTGGCCCTGATCCTCCGGGTTGGCCCACCGCCTCAGGGCATCCAACTCATCAATTCCGTTCAGAGACCACACGAGCCACAGCTTTTCCGTGCCTTCTTGAGCGTCGAGCACAAACCCGTCGCCTTTCTCGGGGATCAGCAGCTCCTGGCCGGCGGCCAGCCTCGCCGACCCATCGTTGCTGGTCGGAGAGGGAAACAGAATATTGAACGCTATGCTCCCGGTACTATCGGGAGGGCTTTCGTTGATCACGTACAGGAACCCTGGCTGTGGACTGCTGAAGGAGAAGCGAAGGAGATCTCCCGCTGAAAAGATCCTGTCCTCCGCGACTCGCGTCGGCGCGCTTTCCGGGTACTGCCTTGGGTCGGCGCGAAAAATCACCGAATAATCCAGCACGCGCTCCGGGACTGTTGGCGCATCAGCCGGCGCCGGCGAAGCACCTTCGTCGGCGGGCGCGAGATACCAGGCGGCCGGAAGGGCAATGGCGATCGCAGCAGCGAGGGCGCCTGCGACGAGAACAGCCGCCTTCCGTTTGCGAGTCGCTCGCACAACGTCTGGATCGATCCCGAGCAGCGCCTCGAGCGTGACGATCAGATCGTTGGTGTCAGCGTCCCAGCGACTATCGCGCAGCTCCACCGTTTGACGGCGAACAAGAGGCTTGAGATCTTCGGGCAGGGCCTGCAACGGTGGCAGGGACGCCCCGGCGATGAGAACAGGGATGACGCGGACGTTGCGCTCCAGGGCCGCGGAAATCTCTATGCGAATGAAGTCGGAACGATCGTCGAGCCTTCGCTGCCCGCCGGCATCGGTGCAGCTCAACCAATCCGGACCGATGACGGCCAGCACTACATCGCACGACCCGACGGCTCGCTCGATTGTCTGGACGAAATCCACGCCAGCGTCGATGCCGGTGACGTCCATGAATACGCGACCGCGACCGAGGCGGGCCTGCAGCCGGTCGAACAGCCTGCCGGTATGCCCGGCGCTATCCTGTCGGCGGTAGCTGATGAAAACACCAGGCATGAATCTCGGCCAGTTCCGACCCTTGGCTGCCGCGGCACGTACAACGCGCGGGAGCGGCGAAACGAACACGCCCGATAGCGCCAGCGACAAAGGCGCCGCCGGGCATGCTGGACGGCACGGTGGGTCGTGATTCTAGCATCGGCATCTCTCTCGACTGGGCCGCTCGACCCCTCCTTGGTGTTTTCGGCGGCCTCACGCCTCTGCTGCAGTGAGGGACAAGAGAAAGAAAAATCAGGCGGTGTATCGCGACGCGCCAAGCCCGGCCGCCCGACCGGTCGCCCAGGCCCACGCAAAATTGTGGCCTCCGATTGGGCCAAACGCGTCGAGCATTTCACCGCACAAGAACAACCCGGCGTGACGCCGGCTTTCGAGCGTTTGCGGGTTCACTTCGTCGAGTGCGATGCCACCGCCTGTGACCTCTGCCTTCTTGTAGCCTTCGTCGCCGGTCGAGGGCAGGACGAACGCTGTCAGCGCGTCGAGTAGTGCCGTCCGCTCATGGCGGCGTAATCCGGCGGCTTCCCGATCGGGAGGGATGCCGGCTTCGTTGAGGAGTTGTACCGCCAGACGATGTGGCAGATGGCGCGCGACCGTCGTGACGACGAGACCCGCCGACGTTGTGAGCTCACGCTGCCATTCGCCGGCATCTTTCGCCGACCACGCGACGCGAAACACGGCGGCATCCGCCGGATCGTCGCCGTTCATCCTGCTCCGTACGGCGATATGTGACAGGTCGAGCACCGACGGCCCGCTGTATCCGCGGTGGGTGAACAGGAATCCGCCGGACGCCTCGGCCGATTTGCCCCGCCATTTCGCGCGCAGTCTCACGTTGAGTGACACTCCCGCGAGCGACGCGTGCACCGCGGGCTCGGCGATGAGGGGCGTCAGTGCCGGGTAGGTGTCGTGCAGCACGTGGCCAAGGCCGGTCGCAAGACGGATCCCCGTTCCGTCGCTGCCTGTTTTCGGTACCGACAGTCCGCCTGTCGCCAGTACCACCGCTCGCGCGTCGATCACGCCCCGAGTGGTCTCGATGGACCAGCCCGTTGCCGTCGGCGTCAGACCGGTGACTGACGTGTCCCATTGACACTGAACGCCGCGGCGTCTGGCCAGTTCGATCAATCCGTCGCGCACATCCCGCGCGCGGCCCGAGACAGGAAACAGCTTGCCCGTTTCTTCCTCCAGCGTGAGCGGGACGCCCACGTCGCGTTCAAAGAATTCGCGCTGCGCGACGAGCGGCCACGCCCGTAGCATGCCGCGCAGGAGATGAGGGGGCGATTCGGTGACGAATCGGTCGGGTTCGAGCGCAACGGGGAGAACGTTGCACCGGCCACCACCGCTGATCAGGATCTTGCGCCCACCGTCACTCGTCCGCTCGACGAGCGTCACCGAGGATCGTTCCGAGGCAAATATCGCGGCCACAATTCCGGCTGCGCCGGCACCGACTATGACGGTGGCGGGCATGACGACGAGGCAGAGAGCACAACACAACGCGGCATGTTCTGGTTGCGGCGATGCCGCGCTGTGATACTACGGCGCCGGGGCAAGTATGGTGAGGACGAGCAGCCGTCCGGTGCCCGTGTTGCGAATACCGTGAGGCACGCCTTCAGGTGCGACCAGCAGGACTCCCGCCTGCATCGGAACGTCCCCGGCTTCGAGCAGGAACAATCCCTCGCCTTCAACGACGTGGTAGACCTTGTCCATGCCTGCATGCGCGTGCAGCGCATGCTCCTGCCCGGGCTCGAACGCATTCAGACCGACCATCACGCGCTCAGACCGGAAGATCGTGCTCTTGCCCATTCTGTCGGGCGAGTAGACGGCGTGGTCGCGAGGGTGGATAACCGTCGGATGCTCCATGCGGGGATACTAGCGGATCCCTTGTTACGCCCACACTCTGGCGGCCATACGGACCAGGCAATTCAATGATGGCAAGAACACGCTCCTGTGGATTAGATTCATGTCCGCCCGAGCGGCAATCGAATTCGTGTCGCGTCTCGACACAGAATCTCGTAAGGCAAAGGTCTACGCGTTGCTGTGTAGTCTGGAGGTAGAAGATGAACTCGTCTCACACTCTGATCGTCCTATTGGCGGTGAGCATCACCGTCGCCACCGTGGCGGCACGGAATGGTCTGACCGAACAGGCAGCCTCCGGCGCTGCCAGAGAGGCATCACAGGCATCCAACCGTTCACTCCCAGCGGATATCCATCCCGACACCGGCAACCGCTTTCCGGCGATCAAGCGGGAAGCGTTGAGCGACGCTGGCAAGAAGCTGTACGACGCCAGGGGAGTGGCGGATGGTTTCGGACCTGGAGCCATCCGGCTCTATAGCCCGCCGGTGGCCGATGCCATGACCAACGTAAACGATTACCTGCGCCGCAAGTCGGGCCTCGAGCCTCGCCTGGTGGAGCTGGCGATCCTCGTAACGGCGCGGGAGATGGACTGCGCATACGTATGGACTGCGCACGAACCTGCCGCGCTGAAAGCGGGTTTGAGCCCACAGATCGTCGACACCGTCAGGTACCGCAGACCTCTTGGGACCCTCGGCGAAACGGAAGCGGTCATCGTTCAGCTGGGCCGCGATTCAATCACCACGCACAAAGTCGCGTCCGATACATTCGCGCGTGCGGTGAAACTGTTCGGTCATCAGGGAGTGGTCAACATTCTGTCTCTGATGGGCGACTATGCAGCAACCACGATCCTCTTGAACGCTGCCGATCAGCATGTGCGTCCGCGAGATAAGTCTCTGTTGCCGATACCGTAAATCCGTGGGTGCGACGTTTCGGCCTACCGCGCGCATGCCTTGCCTTGGGCTTTGATGTCCGCCAGCCGCGCTGGTCCGATGCCGTCGACGCGAATCAGATCGTCCACCGACCGAAACGGCTGCACCCTTCGCAGATCGATGATTTGCTGTGCCCGCTCCGGCCCGATGTGAATAATCTCTTGTAACTCGACGAGGCCGGCCCGATTGATGTCGACGCACGACTGCGGGGGAGGCTGTGGTTTCGCTCCCTCCCCACGTTCGACGCTCACGTTATAGCCACCCGAGGCCTGCGCCTCTACGATGACGGTCCCGTGGTGGTCTGTGCGAAATACCTGTGCTGCGTTCGCGTACAACCGAAGCGCTGCCTCGTCTGGATGGCCATAGGTATTGCCAATACCCACGCCGATCACCACCGATTTCGGCGCAAGCATGGAAACGCCTTCGGTCGTGTCACCGTTCGTCGAGCCGTGGTGGCTTGCCTTGTGAACGTGGACCGGACGCAACCAATCGGGAGCATGCGTTCTCCACCACGCCCACTCGCGCGGTTCGGCATCGCCTGCTAACGACAGCCGGAACGCGCCGTAATCCAGAACGACGCCGATCGAATTGTCGTTTTGATCCCAATCCGGAATGCCAGGCGGCGGGACGATCGTCAATGCCGCCTCACCAAGAGTGATCCTACGCGCCGTAGGCTCAAGAAGCTGGCTGCCCACCACTGCAACCGCTTCCTGCAGCCGCGCGTACGTCTGGGTCGTCGTCGGGACCCCGTTATCCATATAGAACTGTGGTCGGAAGTGCTTTACCACTTCCGCGAGTCCCCCGATATGATCCGCGTGGTTGTGCGACGCAATGGCGACGCCGAGGTTTGAGACGCCGAGGCCCGTCAAGTAATCGCGGACTCTCGTCGGATGTTCGCCTGCGTCGTACACGACATTCTGACCGGACGGACTCTGAATCAGGACGGCATCGCCCTGCCCCACGTCGATGAAATGAACCCGAAGAGGCGGCGGGGGCGGTCCCTGACCGCCGACACCTGAGGTCCATATCGCCAGGAGAAGGAGCGCGATCAGCCCACGCAGCGCGGTCACAGCGAGATGTCTCCCTTCGGTCCGCGTGGCAGTGCGTCTCGGCGTGCGCGCGCTTTTGCGAGTTGCTCCTCCCGAGCCGTTGGGTCGAGCTCAAAGCGAACCAGCGTCGCCGCTGTTGTCTGAGCTGTGGCGTCCCCGTTGAGCGCATCGCCTTCACGCGCCGTGGATGGCAGCCAGTCTCTTGGCACCGTGAAGGCCTGTCCGTGCTCATCTTCGAGCACGGCCCAGCCTACGCCTTCGAAGCGGTCAATCGTGTAGCGTGACATCGCATCTGAGCGGGCGGCCTGGCACGGGGGGCCGGCTAAAGCCGGACGCTACGTACGAGGCGCCGGGCCGTCGCGCAGCATAGCAGAACACTGCGGAGCGGTCGTCAGCACATTAATCCGACTCGACTCGACGTCGAAGTAGGAGTCCGGCGTCTCAAAATTGGAACTGTCTCTGAGGACAAATCAATAGCTGCCCGGTGCTCGTCGAGCAACTTTGTCCGCCATCTTGACGGTGTGTACTGGCAGTGGAGTTGCTCTCATCCAATAATGTGAAACCCCATAAGCTGCTCAGCGTCGGTGCTCTGATCTCCGTGCTGGTCCTCATGCCGGCAACGGCCGACGCGCAGCGCGGCAGCGGTCGCTCTCATGCTGGACGTGGCGTCCGATCAGTTGGCGGATCGGGCGTTGTCGTCGGGGGGCCCGTCGTACGAGGCACAGTCGTCAGGCCGGTAGTCAGGTCACGCGCGGTCGTGCGACGGCCCATCGTCGCGGGTTCGATGCCGGCGGGACACTTCGGCCGTATCGGATTCGGAACCGTTCCTGTCCGCACGGGCTTTGGAACGGTTCCGGTCCGAACCGGCTTTGAAGTGGCACCCGTCGGCACCGGCTTCGTGCACAGCGGCGGCGGCTTCGTTCATGCCGGCACCGGCTTCGTCCGTACCCGTCCGGTGCCGGGTCAGTTCGTGAACGGCTACAACCGGGGTCGCTTCGTACGGCGAGGAGTCGTGGGCGGTTATCCCATCTATCCGTACTACCCGTACTATTCGTATCCCTACGTCGGCGTTTACCCGCAGTACGGATATCCAACCGCCCCGTACTATCCACCTCAAACGTACGACACCTATCCACCTCAAACGTACGACACGCCTCAGGCGTACGACACGCCACAGACGTACGGCGGAGATTACGGCGCAGGAGGCGTATCGGCTGGCCTGTCCACCTACTTCATGGATCTTGGAAACCAGAACCAGAGCGCGTTGACCTTCGATGTGTGGCCCGTGACGGCCGAGATCTTCGTGGACGGCGTGTACGTCGGCATTGTTCAGGACTTCTCGGCTGGACGCGCGATGACGGTTGTGCCCGGAACGCATCGGATCGATCTGCAGGCAGCCGGGTTCCGGACGGCCACATTCGACGTAGCTCTCACCGCCGGCCAGGTGGTTCCGTACCAAGGCGACCTGCAACCACTCCGACCGTATTGAGGATCAGCAGAATAGAGATTTGAATGGACGTGATCGAGATCAGCGCCAGCCGAGGCGGACGACCTCGAAGTCGTTCATCGAGAGGCTTCGGAACGCAGGGTTGAGGACGTCGTTGTTCCAGCGGGGATCCATCGTGCCGGTCACGTACAGATCGCTTCCGTTGTCAGCCACGATGAGGCCGTGCGTCTGCATCGCGCGAAAGATGTTCTGTACCTGAGCTGGATATCCCGAAAGCGTCTTCGACGCTTTGAGGCGGAGGCGCGCTCCCATTGGCAAAGCACCCTGAGTGCTACCCGCTCGGTGAGAAGCCGGCCAGACGTAGCCGTTCGTGCGTCGAACCGTCACACGAAGTGCATGTCGGATCGGTCCACGCAGCGTTTCGTCATATCGGACGAGGCCCGGCAGGATTGCGAGGCCTGCGGCATCGGCCGACGTCCAACCCTCCGGCCGCCGTGCATTCGATGACAGGTCGAACACTGCGCCCGATCCTGCTTCCCAACGTCCTGACGACGTATTCCACCGCGCCGCGAAGAGCTCATACAGCAGCCATCTATCCCGGTCGACGATGAGCAGATGGCGATCGCCGGTGCCGCCGCCTCCAGGCACGCCACCCTCGATGACGTTCGGCTGGTTCTTCGCCAGTTCCGGGATCGGGTAGCCACGCTCACCGCGGAAACCCTCGTCGCTCTCGCCGCCGTACTCCACGAACGCAACCGATCTGCGTGCTTCGGCGCCGCCAACGCCAAGGTACGGCATGCCGTACGGCGGAGGGCCGAAATCCGGATGTGCGGTGCGCGTGCGGCCGACGAAATCCACATACGTGTCCGACTGCGGATCGACGGGCGCCGTCGTGATGTCCTGGTTCCACCAGTTGTCGGGCGGGAAGAGCAGCCGTCCTCCGAAATCGTCTGCGAGCCTGACGTCATCGGTTGGTGCGCCACTTGTGGCCACTGGCGCCGACGGTTCGGACACCGGCGACGGCGTGGTGGGCGCATCGCCGCCTCCACACGCCGCCACCAAGGTACAAACGACGATTGCTGCAATGCGCTGTTGCATTCCCGTGCAACTCGGCAAGAACTGCACCAGCAGGAATGCACTACCCGGGTGGAACTCTCCGCGGAAATCGCGGATTGGGTTCTCCGATCGACGATCAGAGTTTGAATCGTGCTATCGATTCCGTTCGAAGCTGCTACTGCTTCGGCGCGACGTAGCTTTTGCGCGCGCGCGGTTTCATTCCCCGCTCGCTGACCCTTACTTCGATGTCGTGCGATTTGCCGTCGCGTCTGGGCGGCGCGAACGAGATGAGGTACTGGCCATGGAGCTCGTCGGCAACCTGCGCGAATGCAGCGGCCAGATCCTGCCCGAACCGAATTTCCGCAAAGCCACCCCCGGTGTGTTCGGAGACGAGCGCGAGGCCCGGGTCAGGCAGGTCCGCGAGGAGTGCGGCCTGCAGGCCGCCGGGACCTAGTCCCACCTGACGCTGACGCGGCCGGCTGCGCATGCCGATGCCGTAGACCATCACGTCTTCGTTCCGTGCGCGGTCGATCACTTCTCCCTGGCTGACGAAGCGCTGACGAAATTCGATTGGCCCGCTGTCTTTGCCGTCGCTCAGCACCAGGACTACTCGGCGTTCTTCGTTTTCGTCCCCAAATGCGCTAATCGCTTCATCGATCGCGCGCCACAGCGGTGTGGGTGCATCGCCTTCAATCACCCGCGGCAACGAATCGAGCAGCTCGCGCGGGTCCTTCGTGAACGAGGGACCAATCGCGACCGAACGGCCGAACGTGCCCAGACGCATCAGGTCGTCGGGTCGAAGGCGCCCGATGAGCTGCTCTGAAGCAGCACGCAGCAATGGAAGATTCCCCTCCATGCTCCCTGACACGTCAATCATGACAATGAGGCGGATGGGCTGAGGACTGTTGTCGAACAAGGTGATCGGCTGGGGCCGACCCTCGTCGCGGATTTCGAAACTTTCACGCGGAAGATTCGTCACGAGCCGGCCGTCGCGATCGGTGACGGTGACGAAGACGCGCACCGCGTCGCCCCTGCCGCGAAAGATCGGTTCCTGTGCCGCAACGCCAAGCGCGCCGACGATGCAGGCGACCAGCGTTCCATATCCGAGCGCTCGAGTCATATGAACAACCCCATCTGCAGGCTGGTGTCGCACTTCCACTCATACCACCAAAGGAAGCGTTACGCTATGCGGCATGTCTCTCAGGAACCTGCTTGACGGAGGCCGGCCGGAGACGCTGGCGGCGGTGCGTACGTTACTCGGACGTGCAGTAACGGAAGCGGGATATACACAATCGCCGGTCGATTGGCGCGACGAGGTGTTGTACTTCCTCCTGCCCGACCGGTTCAGCGACGGGCGTGAGTCGTCTCGGCCGCTTCTCACTCGCGAAAGTATCAGGAGCTTGCGTCAGGCACCGAGTCGTCCCGACATCAACTGGCACGACTGGGCCAGCTCGGGGCGTGCATGGCAGGGCGGTACGCTTGCGGGCATTCGCGGGCGGCTCGATTACCTGGACGGCCTCGGGGTCACCGCGCTGTGGATCGGCCCGGTGTTCAAGCAGCGGGCGAGGCTCGACACGTTTCATGGCTACGGTATTCAGGACTTCTTGGATGTCGATCCGCGGTTCGGCACGAGAGAAGATTTGCTCGACCTCGTCGAGGATGCGCACCAGCGCGGCATTCGCATTGTTCTGGACATCATCCTCAACCACACTGGCGACAACTGGGGGTATGTGCCGCCGGGCCAGCCGACGGAGTCCGTTCGCAACGAGCCGGCGTTTGTCGGGTGGCCGAACTTCTACGGGAGTCCTCACCATGCGCAACTGGCGGGGTGGCGGCTCGCGTGGCGAAATGAGCTCCAGGCAGGAGTTGCGGCTCCCGGACCAGGCATTCACGAGGCGGTGTGGCCGCTCGACCTGCGGCGTGCCGACCGTTATACGCGCGCCGGACTCGGTTCCCTGGGCGGCGACGACATCGAGAATCCGCACGCAGAGCACAAGCGGACGGATTTCTTTGCACTCAAGGATCTCGCGCTCGATGCGGCAGGCACGCTCAGCGCACTGGTCGATTGCTACAAGTATTGGATCGCGATCAGCGATTGTGACGGTTTCCGCATCGACACTGTGAAGCACATGTCGCTCGAGGAAACGCGGAACTTCTGCGGCGCGATTCGCGAATTCACGGACCGGCTCGGCAAACGCAATTTCCTGCTCGTCGGCGAGATCGCCGGCGGCGACAGGTTTCAGGATTTCGTGCTCGACAATCTCGCGATCCTGCGCCGCAACCTCACGGCGGCGCTCGACATCGGGTCCGCTCGATTGACTCTGCACGCGGTGGCGAAGGGACTGCAGCCGGGAGGCGATTATTTTCGGCAATTCGAGGAATCGAGCGCCGGATTCGAGTCACATCGCGCGTTCGGCGACCGTCACGTCTCGATTCTGGATGACCACGATCATGTGTTCGGAAGCAAAGTCCGGTTCTCTGCCGAGATTCCCGACAACTCCGCGGTGAAGGATTATCAAATCGCGGCCGCCACAGCCTTTCAGCTCTTCACGCTGGGCATCCCGTGTGTTTACTACGGTTCGGAGCAGGCATTTGCCGGGCCTGCGCAGAACCAGCTGCCGTTTCTGCACGCGGAGGGCTGGAACGATGGCGGCAATCATGGCGATCGTTTTTTGCGCGAAACGATGTTCGGTCCCGAGCACCCGCGCGCCCGCTCCGATCGCGACCTCGAAACGCAGATTCTGGAACTTGATCCCACGCTTCCCGGTTTCGGTCCCTTTGGCACATCCGGGGCGCACGCGTTCGACGAGTCCAGTCCTGCATACCGCCGGATCGCGGCGCTGTGTACGACGCGGGCCCGGCATCCCGTGCTGCGCGTCGGCCGACAATATCCCCGCGAGGTTCGCGTCTTCGGGCCGGATTTCCGTTTTCCGCCGGCCGGAGAGCTCGTTGCATGGTCGCGGCTCCTCGATACGACCGAAGCGCTCATCGTCGTCAATCCGAATGGTGAGGCTCCGCGGGGCGGCGACGTGGTCGTGTCGGCGGAGCTATGGACACCCGGGGACCAGTTCGAGGTCGTGGCCAACAGCGCGGAGGCGGCTGTCGGAACGGCCGCGTACACGGGGCCGCACTCCGTGGGCTCGCGTGTACAGGTGCGAGGACGTCAGCACGCTACGGAGCCGGCGTTCGTGTCGATCAGCCCGATTGCCCCGGCCGAAGTCGTGGTTTTCATGGCGTTGGGCTGAAGCCACTTCAGAAGCCTCGTACGTAGTGTCCGGCTTTAGCCGGACCGTGCGGATAAGACCACCCAGCACGGAGGACCGAATGGTTGCAGTAAGCGGGCTCTCACGCATTCATCAGATTTCGATGCGGGCGCACGACGTCGATCGTGCCGTCCGCTTCTATCGCGACACACTGGGTTTGCCTTTCCTGTTCGCAGCCCCGCCGCGTCTCGCGTTCTTCGACTGCGGCGGCGTGCGGCTGATGTTGTCGACTCCTGAACCAGGCTTCGATCACCCGGGGTCGGTTCTCTACTTCTCGGTGGAAGACATCCGGCAAATGCACGAGGCGCTCACTTCGCGCGGCGTGGCGTTTCGCACGGCGCCTCACAAGATCGCGACGCTGGCAGACCGCGAGGTCTGGCTGGCGGACTTCGAGGACAGCGAGGGCAACACGTTGGCGCTGATGTCCGAACCGCGGCTGAGCTGATCACGTCTCCCGGCAGCCGTAGCGCGCAGGTTCAGCCTGCGCGGCGATAGATGGACCGATAGCGCGATCGCGCACGCTGAAGCGTGCGCGCTACCCCGTTTTTGCGCTGGCAGTGGCGCGAAGCGGAAAGTCGCGCGAGAATACCCCCCACACACAGGGGTCCCAATGGGGTTATTCAGGAATCTGATCGTAGTTTTCGCGAGCACAGTGCTGTTTGCCGCGGTTGTGTCTGCGCAGGCGTCGTTCGGGCGGCTCGCAGGCACGGTGTTCGACGAGACCGGCGGCGTCCTTCCTGCCGTGACCGTGATGCTCACGAACGAGCTCACTGGCCAGCAGGCCGAGACGACCACGACCGAATCGGGGGCGTTCCTGTTCCCCTTCGTGCAGCCGGGGTCGTACACCGTGACGCTCAGCCTCACAGGCTTCAAGACCGCGGAATTCACGCAGGTTGAAATCAACGTTGGCGTGGAGCGTTCGTTGACCGCACGACTTGAAGTGGGGGCACTCGCCGAAACGCTTCGAGTGACCGCCGGCGGGGCGCTCGTGCAGACCACCACGCCGGAAGTCACGCAAACCGTCATCCAGCGTCAAATCGTCGATCTGCCTCTGAATGGCCGGGACCCGCTTGAGCTGATCAGGCTGCAGGCTGGCGTGCCGGGTATCGTCAGTCGAACCGCGACAGCCGTGAATGGCGGACGCCCCACCTGGACGCAGCTGACCCTCAATGGGATCAACATCCAGGACAACTTCATTCGGGACAATGCGCTGAACTTCTCTCCGAATCGGCCGACCTCCGACACCGTGAGTGAGCTGACGATTGTTACCGCGGTGCCGGGCGCTGATGCCGCAGGGGGCGCAACCGCGGTTCGGCTCATTACACCGTCCGGTACGAACCGATTCCAGGGCAACGTCTTCGGTTTCAACCGTACCAACAGACGCGCGTCGAACTCGTTCTTCAACGAGCGCAGCGGCCTCCCCGTACCGCAGCTGAGCCGCAATCAGTTCGGCGGCAAGCTGGGTGGCCCCGTTGTTCGAAATCGTCTCTTCTTCTTCGGGTATTACGAGGGATATCGGCTGCGGACACAAGCAACCCAGAACAACGTGATTCCCAGGCATGACGATTTTCTGCAGGGTGCATTTCGCTATGTGGGAAACGATGGACAGATCCGCACGCTGAATGTTCTGCAGGCGTCCGGATTGCCGCTGGACCCGGTGATCCAGCGTGACATCCTCACCCGAGTCCCGGCAGCGTCAAACGTGAACAACTTCGACGCCGGCAACTCCGCCGAGGGGAGGCCACTCAACACTGCCGGATACCGATTTCTGCAGAACAGCCTCAACGATCGGCATCAATGGGGCCTGCGGTTCGACTATGAGGCGGCTCCTGCGCATCGGTTCGAAGCCAACTATGCGTGGTTCACCGAGACTGACGACAGAAGTGACCTCGATGGAATCCACGAGCGTCCGGTCGTATTTACCGACTCGACCGTGCACTTCTACGTCGGAGCCTGGCGATGGATCAGGTCCACGTTCACGAACGAGGTTCGCGTCGGCGGCAACCTTGCGCCGGGGGCGTTCGAGAGCCGCGAGGATTTCGGGAGCGCAGTCTTCTCGCTTCCTCTCATCACCGATCGCATCACGAACTTCCAGCCTGAGGGTCGCGATACCCGGCTGTTCCAGGTACAGCGACACCGGGTCGTGGCTTCGTGGCAATCATGAGCTGCAATTCGGCGGGCAGCTGCAGCAGATTCGTATAAATCCATACAACTTCGCGGGCCGCTTTCCGGAAGTCGACTTTGGATTCAGCGTTGCGGCGCCTGCGCGCGTGCAGCTCACCGCAGCCCAGTTTCCCGGCGGCATCAGCGCCGTCGATCTCGTCGTCCGCCAATGCATGGCTCGCGTTTCTGTCCGGGACCGTGTCGTCGGTCAGTCAGACGTTCAACGTTCGCGATAGAACGGCCGGCTTCGTGCCAGGCACACCGCACGACGGCAATTACAGCCTGGACAACAGCTCCGTCTTCCTCCAGGACAACTGGCGGTGGAAGCCAAACTTCACGCTGCGCGGCGGCCTGAAGTGGGAGTACTACAGTCCTCTCCGCGAAGACGACAACCTCGCCTTGTTGCCGGCGCTCGACGGACGATCGGTTCGTGACGCGCTCCTCAACCCGGATGGGCGCGTGACGTTTGTCAATGGCGCGTTCTACAACAAGGATCTGGACAACTTCGGGCCGACGGTCGGTTTCGCCTGGGACCCGTTCAAGGACGGCCGCACGGCCGTGCGCGGCGGGTATTCGCTGACGTTCGTGAATGAAGAGACCGTGCAGGTCGCCATCAATGCAACCGGCTCGAACTTCGGTCTTCAGGCCGACGCGTTTCTGCCCGCCGTATACACCACCGTCGGTGCAGGTGTGCCCGTTGTTCCAACGCCGGAGTTCACGAGCGTCCGCACGTACGCAGACCAGTTGGATGTTTCGTCTGGTGCTGCCGCGTTTGCTATCGATCCGGATATCAAGCAGCCGCACGTTCATCAGGTCAGTGTCGGTGTCACGCGCGAGCTGCCCTGGTACTTCGCCGGCGAGGCGAGGTACGTAGGATCGTTCGGCCGCGGATTGTGGCGCGGCATCGATTTGAACCAGACCAACCCGCATGGCGCGTTCGGTCAGGATTTTCTGCGCGCCCGTAACAACGGGTTCCTGGCGCTGCAGGGGACCGGCGTGTTCGATCCGTCGTTCAACCCGGCTATCGCCGGCAGTGCGCCGCTCTCGGTGATTCCCAGGTTCGGCGGCGGCTTTCTCACGAACACGACCGTCCGGGGCCTCATTCAGACCGGCCAGGTCGCGGCTCTGGCCGACTTGTACACGACGAGTGCCGGACCAATCATCGGCGAGCTGGCCCGGGAGATGTTCCTGCCGAACCCCGGCATCTATGTCGCCGACCTCATTCATAACGGCGGATACACGAACTATCACGCGCTCCAGCTCGAGCTGCGGCGTCAATTTCGAAACGGCGTCATGGGACAGGTGAATTACACGCTGTCAGACAGCCGCTCGAATTCGGCGGGGACGTCGCAGGTTCGCTTCGAGCCGTTCCTCGACAACGCGCGTCCCGAGCTCAACGAAGGACGCACGCCATTTCACGTCACCCACGTCATGAACGCGAACGTGATCGCGGAGCTGCCGTTCGGTGCAGGCAAACGATGGTTGAATCGCGGCGGGCTGTCGGAGTGGCTGGCCGGCGGCTGGCAGGCAAGCACGATCGTCCGTTGGCAGAGCGGGTCGCCGTTTTCGATCCTGTCGCGTCGGGGTACGTTCAATCGGACGTCGCGCTCTGGCAATCAGACCGCGCGGAGCACGCTGAGCGCGAGCGACATCAGGAAACGCCTGGGAGTGCACGAGGCGCACGGCAATCTCTACTGGATCCATCCCTCGCTAATCGATCCGAACACCGGCCGTGCGGCAGGAGCCGACAACCTGACGAATGCCGCCTCCTTCCCTGGGCAGGTCTTCTTCAATCCAATGGCCGGCGAAGTCGGGGCGCTCAACATTCTGGACTTCGATGGCCCGTCTCAGTTTGTCCTCGACCTCTCGCTTTCCAAGCGCCTGCACGTGTGGCGTCGAGCGGGCATTCAGCTGCGTGCCGACATGTTCAATCTCTTCAACACCGTCAACTTCTGGGTTGGTGATTACGACATCAACAGCCCGACATTCGGGCAGATTACCAGCCTCAATACGGAGCCGAGGATCGTCCAGCTCGTCGTCAAGTTCGACTTCTGAACCAGAGCGTATCGTTCACGCTTCTCACTTCTCGCTTCTCGGTTCGCGTTCACGTTCGTCGAGGTCCGGCTGAAGCCGGACACTACGTACGGAACCGAGAAGTGTGAACTCAGCGAATCGAAACCCCGTCTCCGTGTGCTGCGTATACATAATCATCCGTGCCCACCAGCGACGGCGAACTGGCTCGTCAGGCGCTCGCCGGATCGCAGCAGGCGTATCAGACGCTCGTCGCCAGGTACGCCTCGGCCGCTGTCAACATGGCCGCGCGGCTCGTCCGCGATCGCACGCTCGCTGAGGATCTCGCTCAGGACGCATTCGTCAGGGCCTTCGCACGGCTGAAGACCTACGATCCTGAGCGACGGTTTTCCGCCTGGTTCTTCCAGATCCTCCGGAACATCGTGATTGACCATCTCCGCCGCAGGCGCGTCGCGGCCATATCGCTCGACGAGCTGCAGGCCGGCGGCTATCCCGGGCCGCCCAGCGAGGATCCGGAGTCATCGCCGGAGGCCGATGCCGAACGAAAGGAGCTCGGTCGGGCACTCGAGGACGGCCTGCAGCGCATTCGGACCGAGTACCGCGAAGCCATTGTCCTGAGGTACCAGCAAGGCCTTACCGTGGATGAGATTGCGGGGATCCTCCACATGCCCGAAGGGACGGTGAAAACCTACCTGCATCGGGGGCGAAAAGAGCTGGCGGCTATTCTGAGCGCCGCGGGATGGAAGCCGTGACGGCGCTGGTTGAAACCCGGCGCCACGTATTCCCGTAAAGGAGACGAGAGCCACATGGGTCGTTGGCAGAAGAACACGGAGCACTGGCTGTCGAATGAGGAGCAGGGGCTGGACGATGCCGCAGATGCAGCGTTCCAGCATGTGTTTGCTGCCGTGCCGGCGGTCGAGCCCTCCTCCGATTTCGTCCAGCGTACCGTCGAGGCTGCGTGGCGTGCCCGCGTGCGCCGCCGTCGAGTTGTCCTGGTCTCAGGCCTCGCCGCGTCCGTCTTTGTCGCGCTCACCACTGGCGCCGCCGCATACGGCGTCTTTGGTATCGCCGGCGGATGGCTTCTGACCACAGCCGCGGCGGTCGCAACGAACTTTGCGACGTCGCTCGTTGCGGCTGGTACGACAGCGGTGGAATGGTGGTTTGCCTTCGCGCGTGCCAGCAGTGCGGTTGCAGGAATCGTGGCTACGCCGCAGAACGCAGTCGTGCTGCTTGCGATCGAGCTTGTCGGTATCGCGGCGCTTTACATGCTGCAGCGGCTCTTGCGCGCGGAGGTTGCCTTCCGTGGGCCGGGCGCGCTGTGTTTCTGAGTTGGTCGTAGTGTCCGCCTTTAGGCGGACCAACGTAGTCCGGCTGAAGCCGGACACTACGTCGAGGTGCAAATCAATGAGACGGCACTGGAGAGTCGGCGCGGCGGCAATCGTTCTTCTCTTTTCGCTTCAGGGCATCGGACAGGGACAAACCGCGGCCAGTCAACCCGATCTCGGCACGAGGCTTCGCGAACGGTACGACGTCGTCGCCCTGCAGCAGGGTGTTGCGCTCGTGCCTCGCGACAGTGCGAGCGCCGTTCGGATGATCCAGGTCGTAGACGGCGTGGTGAACGTCGACGGAGAGACACTCACGGGCCAGCAGCTGCGCGACAGGCTCGGCACCGATGCAGATTTGGTTCTGCAGGTCAGCTACCTGAATTCGCAACAGCAGCGCGAGCTCGCGGGCGGCGCAGCGCCTGCGCCACCATTGCCTGATGCGTCTGCATCGCAGCCGAGCGAGGCGGTCCAACGCACAGACGTGGTCCGAGGCGATCGTGTGCGGTTTGGCGGTGATGTTACCGTCGAGCGCAACGAACGACTGGAGGGCGATGCGGTCGCAATCGGAGGTTCCCTGACTGTCAACGGCGAGGTGACCGGAGACGCAACGTCCATCGGCGGGACCCTGACATTGGGACCCGATGCCGTCGTCCGCGGAGACGCCGTGTCCGTGGGCGGCACGTTGAATCGCGCCCAAGGCTCCCGCGTCGAAGGCGATGTGACGGAAGTTGGTGGTGGCGGCGGGGGCTTCCGACGAGGCATGTGGTTTCCTGGGTTCTTCGGAACGTTTTGGTCGAGGTTTGGCAGCCTGGCCGCGACCGCCCTGCGCCTCGCAGTGCTCGCGATGGTGGCGGTGATCATCGTCGCGTTCGGACGGAATGCTGTTGAACGCATCGCGGCACGCACGGCGGCCGCGCCAGTCCGGTCCGGTCTCATCGGACTGTTGGCCGAGATTCTGTTCGTTCCCGTCATGGTTCTCACGGCTGTCGTTCTTGCGGTATCGATCATCGGCATCCCGCTGCTCTTCCTGATGCCGTTCGCTGTCCTGCTCGTGATGCTGGTGGCCCTTGTCGGGTTCGTCGGGCTGGCGCATCACCTAGGTCGCTGGATTGCTTCCCGGTTCGGATGGCGTGAGCCGGGCGCATACGCGTCGGTGGCGATTGGGGTGGTCGCCATCGGAGGCCTGACGCTTCTCGCGAAACTTGCGGCGCTCGGTGGCGGATTCGTTATCGGTGCGCCGCTCACCGGGCTCGGCTATCTCGTGGAATTTGTGGCGTGGACGGTCGGCTTTGGCGCCGCGATTCTCTACTGGTACGAATCACAGACGCGCTTTGGTCATCACAGGCCGGCCACGGCGACACCGGGCCCGGCTACCGAGTGAGCGACTGAGTACGACGTACGCAACGATCAGAGGCCCATCGCCACGACGCGCGACGCCGCACACTCCTTCATGATGTCGATGAACTTCGCGAACTGGTCGCGCGTGTACACGAACTCGTTCGGTCCCTTCGGGTTCTTTCGCAGCTGATCCATCCAGCCGGTCTCGTCCCCGAACAGTCCCGGGTGGCCGTTGAAGAGCGACTGCGCTCCCGCGGCTTTTGCGGCGTCGAGCGCCTTGTTGAAAGCGTTGAGCGACGCGCGATCGGGCGTGATGTTCGCGCCGGACAACATCAGCGCCGTCAGCGGCCGCCCCTGGTACTTGACGGGAATCAGGTAGGCGAGTGAGCCGACGGTGTGTCCGGGCGTGACGGCCAGCGTAACGGTCGTGTCACCCACCGTGATCTTCTGGCCGTCGGTGACGACGACGTCCCGTTTCGGTCTGGGCCTGCTGGCCTGTGCCGGATTCGCGTTTGGGTTCGGCCGCTCAATGAGGTCCCAATCCAGCCCGCTCATCGCGATTCGGCTCTTGTACTTGTCCTGGAAGTACGGCGCCCCGCCGAAATGATCGAAGTGACCGTGACCGACGATGACGTACTTGACGTTCGCCGGATCGAGCCCCACTTTCTTGAGCGACGGTTCGATGATCGTCTCCGCCTCCTGAACGGTATTGAGGGCATCAACCATGATGATGCCGTCACTCGTTTGGACGGCCCAGGCGCCAATCGTGTTGAACCCGAAGTACCAGAGGTTGTCGAAAATCTGGACGGGCTCGACCGGACGCGGCGGTTCAGGTTTCTGGCCGGCATTCTGCGCTTCGAGCGCCGGGCGCTGCGGACCGAGCGCACCGCACGTGTTCTCGAATCGCATCAGGAGCTTCGCGTCGCTGCCGGCGATGGATTTGGCTTTCGCCACGTGCGATTGCGCCTCTTTCGAGCTCGCATACTGTTCCGGCGTCGGGTAACCGCGGCCCGCCCCCGCTGTTGTACCGCCGGCTGCCACGCCGCGACCACCGCCCTGCTGGGCGTTGACCTGAATCTGCATTGCGGCGGCGGCACACACCGCCACGGTTACGGCAACCATGAACCTGCGCATCGATCTCCTCCTGTTGCGCAATATTAATGGGGATCCCGTTTACCCGAACATCAGCCAGCACAGCACTGCGCCGACGACAGTCATCGAGAGGCCCCACGCCAGCAGTTTGTTGAACAACCCTTGCGGGTCGACGCCGGCCGGCACTCCGGCAAGACAGAGGGCTCCGGTCGTGGAGAGCGGCGACAAATCGACGAGGTGCGAGCCGAGGTTCATCGCCGACGCGACGGCAATCGGATCGAGTCCGCCGAGTCGCTCGACGATGCCCGGAACGGTTGGGAGAAAGGCAGGCAGCACCACGCCAGACGTGCTGCTGTACACGGAGACGACGCCGGTCACGAATGCGACGACAGCGGTAACCGAGTCGGTTGTCGAGAGCCGCACGAGCAGATCGGTGAAAAGGTCGAGTCCCTGTGTCTTCTCGAGCAGTTCGATGAGAACTGTGACGCCTGTGACCATGAGGATCACGCCCCACGGCATCCGCAGGATGGCCTCCTTTTCGTCGGCGGCACGGGCAAACGAGAGGATCGCCGCCGCCGTCAGGGCCGTCATGCCGACCTCGAACTCGAAGCCGATCACTCCGACAAGTAGCGCCACGATCAGCATGATCGTGAGCCAATGACGCCAGTCGAGCGGCTGGGTCGGTGGTTCGGCGACCGCCACGGCCCCCTGATTGGTGCGAAACAGACGCAGCCCGCCGAGCATCGCGTATCCGCCGAATGCCACGAGCGTATGGCCCAGGATGTTGTTGATGAACGTCGTCCACTCCAGCCCGGGAAACCCCATGCGCGCCATGACGCTGTTGGCGACGACTCCGGTGGGTGAGAAGGGCGAGAGGCTTCCGGCGAGGGCGCCGTTGCCGATCATGATGGCCATGAGGAAGAACGAAATGCCCGTTCGCGCCGCGACGGCCATCGCGGGCGGCGCGAGCAGCGCGGCAGCTCCGATGCTGCCTGGGCCGATCGTAGACAAGCCAAGCGCGAGAAAGAAGAACATGATCGGCAGCACGCCCGTGTGCCCGCGACAGAGGCGCACCGCGCGTTCGGTGACGCGCTCCAGCGTCCCGTTTCCGCGCGCCATGCTGAAGAGCAGGGTCACGCCTGCCAGCGTGACAAACAGCGGCGTCGGGAATCCTTGGAGAATGTCGCCCACCGACATGCCGCCGAGGAGCACCCCGACGATCCACGCAAACGCCAGGCAGACGATGCCCACGTTGATCGTCGTCACCATGCTGAGGGTGACCGCGATGATCAGCGCGCCGACCGAGATCCAGGCAAGATCCATAAGTACGTAGGCCGCCCTACAACACTACCGGCTGTCCTTCGAGCACGCCGGCAGTCACCGTGTTGACGATGTCGCGAACGTTGCGCACCTGCTCGAGTGACTCCAGGCGATCGAGCGTCGCGCCGATCGCGGCCGGTTGCAGCACAAGACTCGCACAATCGGTGAACTTGCCGTGCAGCTCCTCTCCCGTGAACGGTTTGTCGGGCCCGCCCCGGTAGCGCTCGTCGGCGTCCTGGACGAGTGTCCGCCCATCGGCGAGATCGACCTCGATAGTGCTGCGCATCTTATCGAAGCCGCGCGCCTCGATCACCTGGTCCCGGATTGTCGTCACTTTCCGCATCATTTCCTGGACCGGCGCGCTCTGGACGAATTCGTCCGTGAACTCGTGGATCCCGGCCTTCCTGCGCAGAACCAGGCTCGACATCATGAATGCCGGGCAGAACTTCGCTTCGAGCTCGGTGCGCGCGATTTGATAGCGGAGCGGGTTGAGGATGTTGGAGCCGGCCCGGAACCGGACGGCCTTCACCTGTTCGGGCTTCACGTCGTGCGTCAGCACGAGCTTCAGCATGGCGTCCATGCTGGGATGGCCAAGGCTTCCGCACGGGTATGGCTTGAGCGACACGCCAGGTGACACGATGCTTGGTGGGTTGCCGAGCGCGCCGACGATTTGATTTGCATCGAAGCCGGCGCCAAGCGTGAACACCCGGAAGAAGCCCCACGGGCTGTCCAGCGCCTCCTTGCCCCCGGTATGGCCGGCCGCCGCGAGCTCGGCGGCGATCACGCCGTTCTGCGAAGCGCGCCCGACGTGCAGTGGCTTGGTCATCGTGCCGAAGTTCAAACGGATGCCGGAGCTCATGCTGGAGGCGATCGCCAGCGCATGCCCGAGCGTTTCAGCGTTCAACCCCAGAAGCTTCGCGGCGCTGATCATGGCACCGAATGTCCCGAACGTTCCGGAGGAGTGAAACCCGTTCTGATAGTGCGTGGGATTGATGGCCTCCGCCATCTTGCACTCGACTTCGAAGCCGATGAGATACGCTTCGAGGAATTGCCGTCCCGAGACGCCGAGCCGTTCGCCCACCGCGAGGCTTGCCGCAAGCGGCGGAATCGTGGGGTGCGTCAGCAGCCCGAAGATGCGATCCGGCGACGAAGAAAGCTGCGTGTCATCGAAATCGAGCGCGTGCCCGGCGGTGCCATTGATGAGCGCGGCAGACGCAGCACGGCATGTGAACGGATCGGCGCCGAGCACCGTCGACTCGCCGGTTTCCTTGCCGGCACGCACGTAGTCGCGGACGATGCCGGTTCCCTTCGCGGCGGAGCCCGCGAGAATTACGCCGAGCCCGTCGATGATGCACTCCTTGGCGAGCGACACGGCCTCTGATGGAAATCGGTCGAGACCGGACCTGGTAACGTAATCGATGACAGCAGCCGTTGCGCGCGTTTCGTTGCTCATCTATTCAAGAACTCCCAGGGCCCAATTCCCAACTCCCAAATTCCCGGATGGCTTACGTCCCGTTTGGGAGTCAGCGTTCTTTGGGAGTTGGAGATTGGGAGTCGGGAGTTATCGATGCGGTGTGCAAGGCTACCTCATGACAAGATAGACAAACAAGGCACCAGGGTGATTTGTGACTTCTGATTCGCGTCCCGTGATCGGTCTCATGCTAGGCGATGCCACGGGCATCGGGCCGGAGATCTCCGTCAAGGTGCTCGCATCCGGGGCGATGGCGGACAAGGCGCGCCTCGTCGTGATTGGAGACGTTCGCGTGCTCGAGCTCGGCATGCGCGATGCACGCACGCCCATCCCTTACACGGTGTGCGGACGGCTGGGCGAAGTGGACTGGGGGTCCGATTCGATTCCGGTGCTCGACCTGGGCAACCTCGATCCCGCGCAGCTCGAGCGAGGGCGAATCTCCGAAATGTCTGGCCGTGTATGCGGCGACACGCTCAAATCGATGATTGAGCTGGCGTTGACGGGCAGCCTGGACGGCATCAGCTTCGCGCCTCTCAACAAGGCGGCGCTCCATCGAGGCGGATGGGCGTTTCACGACGAGCATCAAATGTTCGCGAAGCTCACCAGCCACACGGGCTTCTTTGGCGAAATGAACGTCATCCCGGAGTTTGCGACGTTTCGCGTCACCTCGCACGTAGCGCTGCGTGAGGCCGTGAACATGATCACGCCGGAGCGGATCGAGAACGCGTTGCGGCTTGCCGATTCGACGCTTCGGGCCATGGGATACGACCCGCCGCGGATCGGTGTGGCCGCGCTGAACCCGCATTGCGGCGAGAACGGCTTGTTCGGCGACGAGGAAATCCGCATCATCCGCCCGACGCTCGACAAGCTCGAACGGGAGGGGATCAGAGCCACCGGTCCGCTGTCGTCGGACACAATCTTTCTGCGGGCGAAACGAGGGGAGTTCGATGGGGTCGTGATGATGTATCACGACCAGGGGCAGATTGCGACCAAGCTCCTTGGCTTCAACAAAGGTGTCACCGTCACCGCCGGGCTGAAGACCGTCTTCACCACACCCGCGCACGGTACTGCTTTCGACATCGTCGGCAAAGGTGCGGCCGATCCGGGCGGGCTCGAGTACGCGCTGAGGCTTGCCGCACGACTCGCAGCGTCGCCACGCGCGGAGCGCGCGCACTAGTCAAATTCAAAGAATATGGCGGGCAGCAGCCCTGGATGGTTCGAGGCCGTTCTGATTGTGGCCTTCGGCGGTCCGCAGGGGCACGCCGATATCCGTCCGTTCCTCGAACGGGTGCTTCGCGGCCGCCGTGTGACGCCCGAGCGAGTCGAGGAAGTGGCACACCATTACGAGATATTCGGCGGCGTCTCGCCAATAACGAGGCTTACGCGCCTCCAGGCGCAAGGACTCGAGCAGCGGCTCTCGATCGCCGGCTATCAGTTACCGGTGTACGTCGGTATGCGCAATTGGCATCCGCTGCTCGTGGACACGCTTCGAGAAATGCACGCCGCCGGGATCCGGCGCGCTGTGGGTTTCATCGCAGCGGCTCACCACTCCTATTCCAGTTGTCAGCAGTATCGCGAGAATGTGGCGCACGCACGGCAGGAGCTCCGGGCGGAAGCCGGCGCGGACGTGGACATCACGTACGTGGGCAGTTGGTTCGACCATCCGCTCTTCATCGACGTCAATGCGCGGCACGTGCGTGCGGCTGCAGATCGGCTGCGCGCGGAAGATCGCGATAGGGCCCGGCTCATCTTTACAGCCCACAGCATTCCGCGGTCGATGGCCGACAACTCACGCTACCAGGCGGAGCTGCACGAAACATCGCGGCTGGTTGCCGCGGCAGCCGGTATCACCGAGTGGACGCTCGTCTATCAGAGCCGCAGCGGACGTCCGGAGGATCCGTGGCTCGAACCGGACGTGTGCGACTACCTCCGCACTGAGCATGCACGCGGACTCCGGGCGGCAATCCTGTGCCCGATCGGGTTCGTATGCGACCACATCGAGGTGTTGTACGACCTCGACAAGGAGGCAGCGGCGGTATGCGAAGACCTCGGGCTGCCAATGGTCCGAGCCGAAGCGGTCAATGACGACCCCGGGTTCGTCGACATGATGGCCGACGCCGTGCTTCGCACGATTCACCGTTACGACTCCGGACGCCCGTTGCCGATCCTCGCGCCGTAGCTCGTAACGTGGGCCGGGTCCTGCGGCGCGACGTATGTGATCGGGCCGCAGACCCGGCAGACGTCCCGCAATCCTGCGATGAGGCTCAGTCACCGAGTCGCAGACCCGGCACTCGATATACGATCGATTCGCAATGCGTGCGTCTGCATGCGCGGTGTTTCTGCTCGTCGGCGTCGCGCCGTCGCTTTGTTTTGCGCAGGCGCCGGTCAGCTATCGCCTGTCGTTTCCCGAAGCCGAACATCGGTTGATGCAGGTGGAGGTGAGCTTCGATGAGCTGCCTCCCGGTCCGGTCGAGCTTCGCATGAGCCGTTCATCGCCCGGACGTTACGCGTTGCACGAGTTTGCGAAGAATGTGTTCGACGTGCGGATTACGGATGCTGCCGGCGGCGCGCTCGCCGTCGTTCGTCCAGCTCCGCATCAGTGGAACGTTCCGTCTCACGCGGGTCGCGTCAGGGTGACCTATCGGGTTTACGGCGACCGCGTCGATGGGACGTACCTCGGAATCGATAGCACGCACGCGCACATCAACATGCCGGCGGCGCTGATGTGGGCACGGGGGCTCGAGAATCGTCCCGTCACGATGCGCGTCGAGCCGCCCCCTGGATCAGGTTGGCGCGTCGCTACGCAGCTCATGGCAGGAGCGGATCCTTACACGTTCGCGGCGCCGAACCTTCAGTACCTGATGGACAGCCCTACAGAAGTGAGCGCGTTCGGTTTGCGTACGTTTTCCATGAGTGAAGTCGCAGGCGTCGCCGGTTTTCCGGCTCGTCGTCCATCATGCGGGGACAGACGCGGAGCTCGACGCATTCGCCCTCGACGTGCAGAAGATCGTTCGGGAAGCCAGGCATGTCTTCGGCGAGTATCCGGCGTACGAAGGCAATACCTATACGTTTTTGGCGGACTACCTGCCGTGGGCCAACGGCGACGGCATGGAGCATCGCAACAGCACGATCCTCACGAGCACGACGTCGATCCGATCGAACCGGATCGGCCTGCTCGATACGATCTCGCATGAGTTCATCCACGGATGGAACATCGAGCGGATCCGTCCGCGGTCGCTGGAGCCGTTCAACTTCGAGGACGCGAACATGTCCGGCGAGCTGTGGCTGGGTGAGGGATTTACCAGCTACTACGGGCCACTCGTCCTCCTCCGAGCCGGTCTCACACAGGTGGATGATTTCGCTGCCGAGATGTCCGACGTCGTCAATGCGGTTGCGAACAGCCCGGGACGGAGAATACGAAGCGCCGAGGACATGAGCCGCCTCGCACCGTTCGTCGATGCAGCCGTGTCGGTGGATCGAACGAGCTTCGACAACACCTACATCTCGTACTACACATGGGGTGCGGCCATCGCACTCGGCCTCGATCTGACGCTTCGCGATCGCAGCAACGGCAAGACAACGCTCGATGATTTCATGCGGGCACTCTGGCAGAAGCACGGAAAGCCGGGCGGCAAGGCGCCCGGCTACGTCGACAACCCGTATACGGTTGCCGACTTGAAGGCGGCGCTTGCGGCGGTTGCCGGCGACGCCGCATTCGCTGAGAGCTTTTTTGCCCGGTTCATCCAGGGCCGCGAGCTCGTGGACTACAGGCCGCTGCTCGAGCGCGTCGGCTTTGTCCTTCGGCCCGCGTTTCCGAATACCGCGTCGGCCGGGCGACTGAGATTTCAGGATGTGCAGGGACGAACGCGAATCACGGCGCCGGTCCCGTTTGGATCACCCGCGTACGGTGCGGGCCTGGAACGTGATGATGTGATTCTCGCGGTAGCCGGCACGGACGTTCGGAGTGCGGTTGAGGTGGAGCAGCTGATTCGCAGACACAAGCCGGGCGACGAACTGGCGATCGTCTTCGAACGGCGCGGACAGCGTGCCACGGGACGGCTTCGCCTCGAGGCCGACCCGCAGGTCGAGATCGTCAGCGCTGAGAGCGCGGGTCGCAGCCTGTCGGCCGAGCAGCGCCGGGCGCGCGACGAATGGTTGAGCTCGGCAGCGCGGAACGTCTTTTGAACAGGAGCACAGGCGTGAATGTCACCAGCCTTTTCAGAGCCGTAGACGCGTTGATCGCTTTTCGCGATGCCGCAAAACGTTTCAGGGGGAATGCATCAACCCCGCCTGAGCCTCCCGGATTTCCCGCGACTGCTCAGGCGCAGGGGCTCGCCGGCGCAATCGAGGCGCGGCTGACCAACGTGGTCGTTGCAGCACTGAAAGAGGCGTTCGATCGCGATCACGCACGCCTGGAATTGGAGCGCGGCCACCTCGAAGAGGAGCGCCGACGTGCTGCGGCGGCGCTGCAGGCGGAACTTCGCCGTCAGGCGATAGACCGTGAGCTGGGTCGGCTGCGGCTCCTCGCGGGCGCCGCGATGATTGGGTGGATCGCATCGGTAGCAATCGTCGCCGGAGGGCTGGCTGGCGCAACAACCGCCACCCGAAGCGTGCTGGCGGTCGGATGGGTGCTGCTGCTCGGTGCGCTGGGTGCCGCGTTTGTGGCGCAAAGCAAGATCGGCACGTCGCTGCCAGGCGACTCTCAGAAATTCGATGGCGGCGGTTTCAGCGCGGCGGCCTTGTGGCTGCTGATTGCGGGACTCGCTTCGACAGCGGTGAGCCTGCTGCTCTGAGCCCCGAATACACCAGGAAGTCGCCGTGTGTGCTCAGTTCATTGCGACTTCTGAAACAGCACGCCGGGCGAAAGCTTCCACGTCGGGTCCAGGGCGCGCTTGACGGCGCGCATCTCCTCGATTCCACGATCGCCGTAGAGCTCCCGAAGCAGTTGCTGCTTCAAGGCGCTGCGCCCGACGCCATGCTCGGCGAGCGGTGCGCCACCCATCGCAATCACTCCGCGCGCCATCTCCAGAATCGCATCTCGTCCCTGCTCGACGTCATTCATCGATCGAGGCACGACGTTCGGATGAAGGTTGCCATCGGACAAATGTCCCCAGAGCGCATAGTCGAGCCCACGGTTTTCAAGACTCCTGCGATAGAGCGCGATCGATTCCTCCAGACGCTCGAATGGGACGACAACATCCGCCGCCGTCTTCTGGATCTGCGGATCGACGCGTGCCTTTGCCGATGCAACGAGCGCATTGATCGCCGAGGGCACCGCTTCGCGGAGCTCGAGCAGGCGCCTGGCGGCTCGGTCATCGCCAGGCGCTGCGAAGTATGGGATGTCGTCAATGCCGAATGTGGCGAGGACCTCCGCAAGGCGCTGCAGGGCCAGGTCGTCTGCACCTGGGATTTCGATCTGCGCCAGAAGCGCGGCTGATGTCCCGCTCGGGCGGGTCACACCCGCACGCACGAACGCGTCGTCGGGTGTCTTCGTGAGCGCACGTGCGTCGATGTATTCGATGGCCGAGACGTCGAGCGGTCCTTCGCCGCGCCAGCTTGCAGTCGCTTCACGCCGCAGTCCGGCGGTGACCTTAACGGCTTGCTGATCGGACTCGCACATCACAAGCGCGACGGAACGCCGCGGCATCGGAATGACGCGCAGCGTTGCATCCACCACGATCGCCAATGTGCCCTCGGACCCGATGAATAGATCGACGAGGTCCATCTGCGGCTGCGCGAAGTATCCAGCCGACAGCTTGGGAACCGCGGGCATCTGGTAGGAGGGCACTGGAACGCGCACGGTGCGGCCCGATTCGTCCTGCAGCTCGAAGACGCCATCGAGAGAAGCCGTGATCTCGCCGCGATGTATTTCCCGCAGCGATCCATCCGCGAGCACGAGGGTCAGTGCCTCGACCCATTGCCGTGTGCTGCCGTACTTGAATGTTGCAGCCCCCGCCGCATTCGTGGCAATTGTGCCGCCCACGAAGGCGCCGTCGAACGTCGGAACTGGCGGGTAGTAGAGCCCGTCTGCGGCGAGCACGCGCTGCAGCTCGGTCAGGGGCACGCCGGCCCCAGCGCGCACGAGATTGCCGGAGATCATCGTGATGCCGGTCAGAGCGCGGGTGTTGAGAATGACCTCGCCCCTCGGCGTTGCGCCTCCCGTGAGCGACGACTGGGCGCCGATAGGAAGAACACGTTGCGCAGACGTGACGAGCGCGGCGACTTCTTCTGCGTTTTGTGGCAATGCGACTCCTGCCGCAAACCCGCCGGGCACATGGGCGGCGTCGCTCAGGAACGGTTCAATCAGGTCGGGACGAGTTTCAATGGGCGGCAACGCCATCTGGAGCGTTGGCCTCGCCGGGAGCAGGAACAACGGACTGGTGAACCGATACAGCAGGCCGATAACCTTATGGTTGGTCGAGAAGAAGTGTTTGAGGAACAACTATTTGGCGGATTTTATAGAATGCAGCACATGGTCGCAAGATTAGGCGGAGTGTTGGCGGCCGCGTTGGTGATGACAGCCGCAACGGCGTTCGCGCAAACAGTGTCCGAACCGATTCGCTACACGTTGAGCTTCCCCGCGCCTCACACGCACTACATCGAGGTAACAGCTGTGGTGCCCACGGGTGGCCGGCCTGCGGTGGATCTGATGATGGCCGTCTGGACTCCCGGCTCGTACATGGTGCGGGAGTATTCGCGCAACGTGGAGGCGGTGAGTGCCGCCGGGCCGGACGGCCGCACGATGCCGGTGGAAAAGACCGACAAGAATCGCTGGCGAGTGGCAACAGCAGGCGCGACGAGCGCCACGGTCAAGTACCGCTTGTACGCGCGAGAGATGAGCGTCCGCACGAACTGGGTGGAAGCGGACTTCGCGATGATCAACGGTGCGCCGACGTTCCTCACGCTTGCGGACGGAGCCGCGCGTCCACACGAGGTCACGATCGAGCCGGCGCGCGGATGGCGCGTATCGATGACGGCGCTACCGGAAATGGCAGGCGGTGCTCACCGGTACCGCGCGCAGGATTACGACACACTCGTTGATTCACCGATCATCGTCGGCAACCCGGCGGTATACGAATTCACCGTCGACTCCAAGCGCCATTACCTCGTCAACGTCGGTGAAGCGGGGATCTTCGACGGCGCGCGCGCGGCGAAAGATCTCGAGACCATCGTCCGCGCCCATCTCAGGATGTGGGGCTCGCTGCCGTACGACCGCTATGTCTTCATGAACGTGCTCACGTCGGTTCCCGGACAGATTCCCGGCGGCGGGCTCGAGCACAAGAACTCGACGCTGCTCATGGCGGGGCGATGGGCGACGCGCACACGTCCCAGCTATTTGGCGTGGCTCGAGCTTGCGAGTCATGAGTTTTTTCATGCCTGGAACGGCAAGCGCCTGCGTCCGGTCGAACTTGGACCGTTCAATTACGAGGAAGAAGTCTTCACACGTGAGCTCTGGATGGTCGAAGGCGTGACTGACTACTATGCCGAGCTGCTCGTCCATCGCGCCGGCCTGTCTTCCGAAGCCGAGTATCTCGACGCGCTGGCCAACAAGATCGAAGAGCTGCAAACGACCCCTGGTCGTGGTGTGCAGCCCGTGGATCTTGCGTCGTTCGACGCCTGGATCAAGTACTACAGGCCCGACGAAAACTCGCCGAATGCATCCATCAGCTATTACACGAAGGGCGCAGTGCTGGCGTTCCTGCTCGACGCGAAAATCAGGAGGGCCACTGCAGGTGCAAAGAGCCTCGACGATGTGATGCGCGCCGCGTTCCAGAAGTACTCGGGACAACGCGGGTACACGCCGGACGAGTTCCGTTCGGTTGCCGAGCAGGCATCGGGCGTCGACCTTCGGTCGTTCTGGTCCAACGGTGTGCAGGGCACGGCCGAGCTCGACTACTCGGAGGCGCTGGACACGATGGGGTTACGGTTCAAGTCGTCGGGCGAGCGTCAGGGGCGCGTCTGGCTCGGCGCCACCACTCGCAACGACGGTGGGCGTCTGCTGGTGACGCAGGTTCGCCGCGAGACCCCGGCGTATGCGGCCGGCCTGAACGTGGACGACGAGATCCTTGCAATCGACGACTTCCGTGTGCGTGCCGACCAGCTCAATGCGAGGCTCGATCAATACATACCTGGTGATACGGTTGCCCTGCTCGTCGCGCGCCGGGACCAGCTGATGCGGCTCGAGCTCAAATTCGGCGTCGAGCCGCCACGCGACTGGAGGCTCGAAACAAATCCGGACGCGAGTGACGCCCGACAGCGGCGAGCGCAGTGGCTGCAACCGCCGACATGACGTTCGACCCACAGTACATCGATCACGTCCTCAGCGAGAATTTCGAAGACGCCAAAGCGCTGTTCCTGTCGCCCCTGCTGTCGATCAACTACGCGCACCTTGTGATGCTCGCGGATACGGCTATCGTGTCGCCCGACGAAGCGCACGCGCTGCGCGAGGCTCTCGATGCGATCTCGGTCACAGACGTGCGGGCGACTCCCTATCACGATACGTGTGAAGACCTGTTCTTTCACATCGAACGGCTGATCGAGCGTCACTGCGGCGAGGACACGGCCGGGCGCCTCCACACAGCACGCAGCCGCAACGACATCGATATGACGATGTACCGGCTACGTCAGAGGGAATACATCCTGACGGTCCTGGACTCGTCATTGAAGCTGCGGGGGGGATTGATCGAGCTCGCCGACCGGCACCGGGACACGCTCGTCGCAGCGCTGACGCACACGCAGCCCGCACAGCCGTCGACGGTGGCCCACTATCTGCTGGCGGTGATCGAGCAACTGGAGCGGGACGCGGTCCGACTACGGGCGGCCTTCGCAACTACCAATCGGTGTCCGCTGGGCGCGTGCGCGATCACCGGGACGGGTTTTGCCATCGACCGACAGCTGACGAGCGATCTGCTCGGCTTCGACGCGCCGACCGGCAACACCTACGGCAGTATCGCCACGGTGGACTACCTGCTCGAGAGCGTGTCGGCCGTCGCAGTGCTTCTGTCCGGATTGGGACGCGTGGTTCAGGACCTGCTGCTCTGGAGCACGCTGGAATTCGGCTACGTGCGGCTGGCGGACGGATTCGTCCAGGCGAGCAGCATCATGCCGCAGAAGCGGAATCCCGTGGCGCTGGAGCACGCCCGTGCCATTGCCAGCAAGGGGCTGGGACAAGCCGGCGCGGTGATGCTGGCGGTACACAACACGCCCTTCGGCGACGTCGTCGACACCGAAGACGACCTGCAGCCGCTCGTCGCGTCGATGTTTCGCGACGCCCGACGGGCGATTGTGCTGGTCGATGCGGCACTGCGCGCCGCTGAGTTCGATGTGGCGCGGCTTGAATCGCGCGCGGCCGAAGGCGGCACGACGCTGACAGAGCTGGCAGATCACCTCGTACGCCAGCACCGGATTCCGTTCAAGACCGCACACGCCATTGCCGGCCGGCTGCTGAAAGCGCGCTGCGAGCGGCCCAGGCGCGCCGCTCGGCGCGACGCTCGCGACGGTCTCGGGCGATCTCCTCGGCGTGCCTTTGCAGTACACAGACGCGCAGATAGAAGAGATCATGAGCGCGCGCCATTTCGTCGAGGTGCGGCAGACGCCTGGCGGTCCGGCGCCGTCCGAAACAGCGCGCGCGCTCGGCCAGTCGCGAGAGACCCTTGCCGCCGATGAATCGTGGCTGGCTGCCACCGGCGACCGGCTCGCGGCCGCACACGCACAGCTTCGCCGACGCGTCGAACAACTGTGACAGCCAGCTACGTCAAAGTGCTCCTGACGCAGGCTGCGATCCTCGCAGGTCTCTGGCTGCTCGAGCGGGCGTTTCTCTGACGTGCATCCGATCGATTGGACCATCCTGTTCGCGTTCACCGCGTGGATCGTCTACGACGGCCTGAAGCGGACGAAAGACAGCCAGGAGCTCGACGGATATTTCCTCGCCAAGCGCAGCATCCCATGGTGGGCGGCGGGCATCTCGGTAATGTCGACGCAGCTCAGCGCGATCACCATGATCGGGACAACGGGCCAGGGCTACACCGACGGTCTTCGGTTCATTCAGTTCTACTTCGGGCTCCCACTGGCAATGATCATCCTGTCGGTGACCCTTGTGCCGTTCTTCTACCGGTCCAAGGTGTACACCGCGTACGAGTATCTGGAGCAGCGGTTCGACGCGAAAACGCGGACGTTCACCAGTCTGCTCTTTCTGATCTCACGGGGAATGTCGTGCGGCGCGGTCGTGTCGGCGCCGGCCGTCGTAATGTCGCTCGTTCTCGGGTGGAACGTGACGGCCACGTCCCTGCTCATCGTGACACCCGCTGTCGTCTACACGATGTTCGGCGGCGTTCAGGCCGTGACGTGGACCGACGTCAAGGTCATGGTGATCGTCGTGTTCGGGTTACTGGCCGTGATTGCGGTGGCGCTGCTGGGATTACCAGACGGTATTGCCGCGAGCGATGCGCTTGGTCTCGTGGCGGCGACGGGCCGCCTGCGCAGCTTCGACTTCTCATTCGACCTGACCAGTCAATACACGTTCTGGTCGGGCATGATTGCGGCCCTGTTCCTGTTCTGCTCGTACTTCGGCACCGATCAAAGTCAGGTGCAGCGGTATCTCACGGCGCGGTCGCTCGACGAGGCCCGGCGTTCGCTGCTCGTGAGCGCATATTGGAAGATTCCGCTGCAGATCGTCGTGCTGCTGGTCGGCGTGCTCGTTTTCGCTTTCTACGTCTTCAATCGTCCGCCGCTGCTTTTCAGCGCGACCGAGCACGAGCGCTTGGTTGCCGGCGCGGCGGCCCCCGCATATGCGTCACTGCAGACGGAGTTCGACACCGCGTACGAGAATCGGCGGCGCGCGGCTGCCGATTTTGCCGAATCGCGTCGCTCGGGCGAGTCGTCGCGTGTCGCGGCGTCGCAAGCCGCGTTTCGAGATCGCAACGCGGAGCTCGAATCAGTGCATGCCAAGGCGTTGGCGTTGGCGCGGGACAACGATGGCGGAGGCACTTTCACTGATGTCAACTACATCATTCCGACGTTCATTCTCACGCAGCTCCCGATTGGCCTGATCGGACTTCTCATCGTCGCCATTGTGATGGCGGCCACCGACACGATCGCGGGCGAGCTGAACTCGCTTTCCACCGCAACCGTTATCGACTTCTACAGACGCTGGTTCCGGCCGGGAGCATCCGATGCGCATTACCTCGGCGTGTCGAAGGCCGCAACCGGGCTGTGGGGCGTCTTCGCGTCGATAGTCGCTGTGTGGGCGGCGGAACTCGGTTCGCTGATCGAGGTCGTGAATCGCTTCGGATCGTTCTTCTATGGATCGATTCTCGGGGTGTTCATTCTTGCCGTGGCGTTCCCGCGCGCTACGTCGAACGGCGCGTTCGTCGGCCTCATCGCAGGGATGGCGTCGGTGGCCTGGGCCGCCAGCTTCACCAGCGTCGCCTTTCTCTGGCACAACGTGATCGGTGCGCTGGTCGTGGTTATCGTGGGATTGGTAGTGAGCTCGGTGACCCAAAAGGCAAACGGTGCCGAGAAAAGTAAGATCGTAGGCCGGGTCCTTTCGAACCCGGCGCAGGAGCGTGAATGAACAAGATCAAAGTGAAGACCCCCGTCGTCGAGATGGACGGGGACGAAATGACGCGCATCATCTGGCAGCAGATCCGCGAGACGCTGATTCTTCCCTATCTCGACATCGACCTGAAGTACTACGACCTGTCGGTCCAGTCACGCGATCGGACGGACGATCAAATCACTATCGACGCGGCCGAGGCGACGAAGAGATACGGCGTTGGCGTGAAATGCGCGACCATCACCCCCGACGAGGCCCGCGTGAAGGAATTCGGTCTGAAGCAGATGTGGCGGTCGCCCAACGGCACCATCCGCAACATCCTTGACGGCACGATTTTTCGGGAGCCGATCATCTGTCGCAACGTCCCGCGTGTCGTTCAGCACTGGGACAAACCGGTCGTCGTCGCGCGTCATGGGTTTGGCGACCAGTACCGAGCACAGGACTTCAGATTCCCCGGCGCAGGCACCGTCAGGCTCAGCTGGACTCCTGATGGAGGCGGAAGCCCGATCGAGCGCGAGGTGATCAAGACCAAAGGCGGCGGCATCGCGATGGCCATGTTCAATCTGGATTCCTCCATCGAAGGATTCGCACGTGCCTGCTTCACGTACGCACTCGGCCGCAGCTATCCGGTGTATCTGTCGACCAAGAACACGATCCTGAAAGCCTATGACGGGAGGTTCAAGGACACGTTCCAGCGTGTGTTCGACGCCGACTTCAAGGCTGCCTTCGAGGCGAAGGGCCTGACATACGAGCATCGGCTGATCGACGACATGGTGGCGGCGAACCTGAAATGGTCCGGCGGGTACCTGTGGGCCTGCAAGAACTACGACGGTGACGTTCAGTCCGACACGGTCGCTCAGGGATACGGCTCACTCGGGTTGATGACGTCGGTGCTCATGGCGCCGGCCGGGAGGCCGGTCGAAGCAGAGGCTGCGCACGGGACCGTCACGCGTCACTACCGGCTTCACCAGCAGGGGAAGCCAACCTCCACAAACCCGATTGCCTCAATCTATGCCTGGACCCGGGGACTGCAGTATCGCGGCAGGTTCGACGACACTCCTGACGTTGTCAGGTTCGCAGAGACGCTCGAGCGTGTGTGCGTCGACGTCGTGGAATCGGGCCGGATGACGAAAGACCTCGCGATGCTGATTCGTCCCGACCATCCGTTTCTCACAACGGAGCAGTTCATGTCCGCGATCGACGCCGAGCTGAGGACGCGAATGGCCGCAGGCGTGTAGGCGAGCCGGATCCTATAGACGCGCAGGCTGAAGCCTGCGCGCTACCACGATTGAGGGCCGCGACCTGCGCTTGTAGAGCGCACGCTTTAGCGTGCGCGTGACAGTCGCTATCGCGCCGATGAGACGCCCGCGCCCTGTTCCGGTACGAGCGTCCGGATCATGCCGTCCTGCCTCGACGTGAGATACAGTTCGCCGTTCGCCGCCTGGCTCAGCTGCAGGTCGACACGGGGACGTGCCCCCATCAGCTTGTCGACAAGTTGCTGGAGCGACACGTCCGTCGTGGTGCCCGTCGCATCGCGAACGAACAACTGGATCTCTTCGAAGCCGGCAACAGTACTCGGGATGCCGTCGTCGGCGGCCTTGAGTGCGGCAACGTCGGCCGCGAACACGCGGCCTCGCGCGATATCTCCGAAGATGAACTTGCCCTTCAACGCGGGAATGCGGCCGCTGTAGACGAAGCCGGCGGTGACGGAGAGCCCCTCGCCATGGTCGTACATGGCGACGGGATAGGTGAAGCCGTCCTTCATGGTGCCGTCCAGAACATTAGGCGGCAGCGGGTAGACCTGATTTCCGTTTCCTCCGGACACGTAATAGCCGCTCTGGAAAATTCCCTCTCGCTGCATCCAGCCGTGGTTGTTGCCCTCGCGAACGATGTTGATCTCCTCGATATTGGAATTGCCGATGTCGGCGACGAACAGCGTGCCGTCGCTTGGATCCCACGACAACCGGTGAGGGTTGCGGAAGCCGTACGCGTAGATCTCACCGAACGTCTTCGGATCACCGTCTGCAGCGAACTTGTTGATGGCAGGAATCGTATAGTTGCCGATGCCGCGCGTACCGCCTGACACGGTGGGGCTGCGTGGATCGATCCGCAGGACCGCGCCCAGCAAGGTATCTGTCCGCTGCCCCTGCCCGGGGTTGTCCGCTTTGGGTCCGCCGCCGTTGCTGAAGCCCCAGTCGCCGCTGCCGACGTAGAGGAGTCCGTAGTCCGGGGCACCAGATCGGGCTAGCGGATTGAACTTCAGTTCATCCAGCGCGTGGAACGGATTGGCGACGACGTGACCGACCCTGAGCAATTCCCGTCGTGAGCCTTTGAAGACATTCGCTGACGGGCTGGCGGCCTGCCATTCAGTGATGACCGCGTGGTACGTAACGTCCGCCGCCGCAAAGCCGGGCGGAATGAAATGCAGACTGGCGGGATTAGCGGTCGCCCGCTCGGTGTGAATCGTGTAGAAGAGTCCGTTGGTCGCAAACTCCGGATGGAACTCGAACGTAATGAAACCAGCCACGAGGCCTCTGTAGTATCCCAGCGGAAACACCGCCCCGGTGTCTGCGTATACTGTCGGCCGGTTTTGCGCGTCGAGCACGTAGAGAAGGCCCCGCAGGTCGTTGACAAAGCGCCGGCCGTCGGGCAGTTCGCGAATGAAATTCAACCGCGCCCAACCTGCCGGCATCGAGTCCTCGCTGGCGCCCCGGAGTCCGCGTGTGTCCGGCATCCGCGCGACGTCCTTGATTTCGACGCGCAGCCCGCGCTTCGGAATTGGCGAGGGAATCGGGTTGTTCAGTTGCGCATCAACCGCGCGACTTGCCGCGAGCGCCATCAACACGAGAACCGCAACTCGTAAAAATCGCATTCGCGTACTCCTCCACTGCTGCTTTGCTTGCCGCCTCAGCATAGATCGTCCGCTACCATCCTCAAACGTCGTCCTGCCGAAGCTGCGCAGCGAGCCTGCAGGCGGATCGTTCAGACCGTGGCACCGCCGCAGCTCGAGCCCGCCCCGGCCGTGCAACCGAAGCAGTGCGGGCCGACGACGATACGACGGCCGGCCAGAGCCGTGGGCCTCGCGTCGAAAATCGTGCGCGGCGCTTCGGCCGCGGTACCCAGCTCCAGCATCTGGTTGAAGTCGCAGTCGTAGAGTTGTCCGTCCCACCCGACTGACAGTGTGTTGCGGCACATGAGACCATCGACCGCTGCCGGATTGAACGCCCCGGCGAGTCGATCCATGTAGCCCTGCAGGTTTCCCGAGTCGATCAGGAACTGCAGAAACCGGCTGATCGGCATGTTCGTGATGGTGTACAGCCGGTTGAATGTCACGCCGTGGCGCCGGTGCAATTCGCGCTTCCAGTCGACTTCAAGAGCTTTCTGCGAGCCGGGGAGGAACGCCCCGACCGGGTTTGTCACGAGATGCAGCAGCAATCCCGACCCGTCGACGGCGTAGCCGAGCTCGTTGAAACGGCGCAACGCGGCAATCGAGGCCTCGAAGACGCCGCTGCCGCGCTGGGTGTCTGTAAGTCGCGCGGCAAACGACGGAAGCGATGCCACTACTTCCACACGGTGTTCAGCCAGGAATTCCGGAAGGTCGGAGTAGTTGGGCAGCTGCGTAATCGTCAGATTGCAACGGTCCATGACATGGCGTCCCGCCGTCCGCGCTCGCCGAACGATGTCGCGAAAAGAAGGGTGCATCTCCGGCGCACCCCCTGTGATGTCGAGCGTAGGAATGTCGCTCGCGTCGAGAAAGCTCAGACAGGCGTCGACAACGTGAGGCGGCATGACCTCGTGGCGATCCGGGCCCGCATCGACATGGCAGTGGCGGCACGCCTGGTTACAGCGCTTGCCGAGGTTGATCTGAAGGGTGCTGATTGCGGCGGCTCGAAGCGGATCGTGCCCGCACCCGGCAACCGCATCTTCGAACGTGCGTGGCGTGCGGAGCCCGGCAAGCGTGGCGCGCTGGGTAACCGCGTCCGACAGCGGGTGATGGCTGTTCGCAAGGGTCAAAAGCAATGCGGAACCTCACATCGCGAGCTTATCGACATGGCTCCGCATCTGCACGCCGTGCACAAGCGAGGCGCCACCGCGAATCGCCGCTGCCACATGAACCGCCTCGGTCATCTGTTCGGGCGTGGCCCCTTTTTCAAGGCTGCTGGTGCTGAACGCGTCGATGCAGTAAGGACACTGAACCGCGTGAGCTACCCCGAGCGCAATCAGCGCCTTCTCACGCTCGCTGAGAGCGCCTTCCTTGAACACGGCGTTGTACCAGTCCAGGAACTTCTGCCACAGCTCCGGCGCTTCGCGTCCGATCTCAGCGAATCGGCCTAAATCTCGCGGATGGTAATAGGTGTCCATACCGTCGCACCCTCGCACCTTCGCACCGTTGACTATGGTCCGATTGCTTGTTCGACCGTCATAACCTGGACAGGTCCCAGGTTGAGCGCTCGCACGCCCGATTCGATCGTCTTACGGTCACCGACGACTACCACGGCAAACCGCGATGGCACGATGTACTTTTCTGCGCTGCTGCGCGCGCTCTCGGCGGTGACGGCCATGACGTTCGCGACGTATCGCTCGAAATAGTCGTCCGGAAGACGGTAGACGAGCAATTCTTCCAGCCGGCGTGACAGATCCGTGCTCGTTTCGAACTCCGACGGAAACCCGAGAGCGATGTAGTTCTTGGCCTTGGCAAGTTCATCCGCCCCGATGGGCATCCTGATGCCGTCGAGCTCTTTGAAAAATTCACGAACCGATTCGGCGGTCTTGTCCGTCTGGACGCCGGCCGCGGCGACAAACGGTCCTGCAGACAGCCGCATGTCGAAAGCGGAGCTCGCGCCGTACGCGTATCCGTGTTCTTCGCGGAGGTTCTGATTGAGTCGCGACGTAAAGGCTCCACCAAGCACCGTGTTCACCACTATCAGCGGGAAATAGTCGGGTGTCGATCGCGGGACGCCGACGCCTCCAATTCGGATCTGCGATTGCTCGGCGTCGGGCTTGTCCACCAGGTAAACCTGTCGTTGACGCAGCTGCGGAGCCATCGGAACCAGCTGATTACGTCCCGCAAGGGCCGATGGCCGCCACGTGCCGAAGGCTTTCTCCAGCTGCGGCATGACCATGTCCGGCGTTGTGTCGCCGACGACCATCAGCGTGGCATTTGCCGGTTGGTAATAGGCCGCGTGGAAGGCGCGCAAGTCACCGGGCGTCAGCGCCTTCAGGGACGTCTCCGTCCCGATCAGACCGGTGCCGTACCGGTGGTCCGGGCCGAACACGATCCGGGCAAATGCCATCGCTGCAATCGATGAAGCGTCGTCACGCGCCTGCAGCAATGACGTCAGCCGCTCCTGCCGCAGCCGTTCGACTTCTTTCTCCGGAAATGTCGGGCGCTGCGCCACGTCGGCCAGCAGGGGAAGCGCCTGGTCGAGACGCTGCACGGGGACGTTCAGGCGGACCGCCGACGCGTCGTACGAGCTTGCCGTGGTCAGCGAGGCGCCGAGAAACTCGATCGCGTCGGCGATTTCGAGGGTCGAACGCTGCCCTGCGCCCTCATCGAGCATGGCGGCGGTCAGACTCGCGGCTCCGAACTTCCCCTGTGGATCATCGCCTCCGCCGGCGCGTACCACGAGGCTTAATTGGACGACTGGTACTTCGTGAGACTCGACCACCCAGACGGCGAGGCCATTCGACAGAGAGCGCTTCGCAATCGCCGGCACGTTCAACGGCGGTGGCGGGGCAAGCACCGGGGGTTTCGAGCGGTCGGGTCCGCCCTGGGCGGACACGATCCCGCCAGACACAAGCAGCGCGACCACCAGACCACGAAGCGCACGACGATCACGAAGTCCACCCATTGGCGTTACTTCGCTGTGGCCGGTTCGACGATGAGCTCCACCCTGCGGTCGGGCGGGAGCCATCGCCGCACCGCCGCCTGGATGTCAGTAGGAGAGAGCGACATATATCTGGCGAGATCCTCGGCGTAGAAGTCCGGTCCGCCGCCGGCGAAGTAGTAAGCGTTCAACTGATCGGCTTTGCCGCCAAACCCTCCAACGCGCTCCATGCCTCGGTAGAACGACGCTTCAATCTGATTCAGCACGCGCTGCAGCTCACGCTGTTCGGGAGGGTCGCGGCGGAGCTTGTCGAGCTCCTCGTCGATGACCTTCTGGATTTCAGCAATGGTGTGGCCGGGCTTCGCGGTCGCGACTATGAGGAACGAGCCGCCGAGGGCCTCTCCCTGTTGAGCAGCGGTCACGTCCTGCGCGATTTGCATCTCATACACGAGCCGGTTGTAGAGGCGTGAATTCTTTCCACCTGTGAGAATCGACGAGGCGACGTCGAGAGCGGCGTCGCCGGGCGCATACATGCGCGGAGTCAGCCATCCAAGGTAAAGCCGCGGAAGCTGCACTTCATCGGTGATCGTCTTTCGCGTTACGCCGGTCAGGACGGCGGCGGGCGCCGCTGGCGGCGGTGCAAGCGGACCCCGCGGGATGTCACCGAACCACTTTTCGACAAGCGCGCGCGTGCGCGCGATGTCGATATCGCCCGCGATCACCAGGCTGGCGTTGTTCGGTGCGTAGTGCGTCTTGAAAAACGCGACGATGTCGTCGTAGCTCGCCGCGGTGAGGTCCTCCATCGATCCGATCGTGGGCCAGCTGTATGGATGCCCGGGTGGCCAGAGCATGCGGTCGAGCTCGATTGACGCCATGCCGTAGGGACGGTTCTCGTAGCTCTGGCGGCGTTCGTTCTTGACCACCTCGCGCTGGCCGTCGACGCGCTCGGGCGACATCGTGTCGAGCAGGTATGCCATTCGGTCGGACTCGAGATACAGCGCAAGCTCCAGCGCGTTGGCTGGCAGGTCGATGAAGTAGTTCGTGCGATCGAGGTCAGTGGATCCGTTGCTCGAGGCACCGGCCGCCTCGAGGAGCGTATCGAACGCGCCTTCCGCGACATGACCCGAGCCCTCGAACATCAGATGCTCGAACAAGTGTGCGAGGCCCGTGCGCCCGGGTCGTTCGTTGGCCGAGCCGACGTGGTACCACACGTTCACGCTGACAACTGGCACGCTCGTGTCGCGGTGGAGAATGACGTTGAGGCCGTTTGCGAGTGTGAACTGGACGTAAGGCACCTCCAGCGTTGTGGGAGCTGGAGCTGTTGAAGCTGGCGCGGTCGGACCTGGCGCCTGCGCGCCGAGCGCCTGCGGGCACAGAATGATCGCGAAGAGGACGATTCGCCACCGCATAGCGATGCTCCCTTGTGGTGAGTGTACCGCACCACCAGATAGGCAACGGTCCCGGTACAGTAAAATCTCCGTTTCCCTCATGGATACTCCTCTGGTTGCGGTAGTCATGGGCTCATCGTCTGACTGGGACACGATGCGGCACGCCTCCGAAGCACTGGATCGGTTCGGTGTGGCGCATGAGCGTCACATTGTGTCGGCCCATCGCACACCGGCGTGGATGGCTGAGTTTGCCGCCGGTGCCGAGGCGCGCGGCATCGAGGTGATCATCGCGGGCGCAGGCGGCGCAGCGCATCTGCCAGGCATGGTTGCGGCGCAGACGACGGTGCCAGTGCTGGGGGTTCCGATTCAAAGCGCCGCTCTGCAAGGGCTCGATTCGCTGCTCTCAATCGTGCAGATGCCTGGCGGCGTGCCCGTCGGGACCCTCGCCATCGGCAAGGCCGGCGCGACCAATGCGGGGCTGCTCGCGGTATCCATTCTGTCCAACTCGCGTCCGGAGCTGCGCGCCAAGCTCCGCGCGTTTCGCCACGAGCAGACCGAGAGAGTCCGTCAGGAACGTCTGCCGTGAGCCGGTCTTCGCCACTTGGGTTCGGCGGCCAGGGTCAAGTCGTTCCACCTGGCGCTGCGCTGGGAGTGCTCGGCGGCGGACAGCTCGGGCGGATGTTCGCCATCGCCGCACGACGGATGGGCTACCGCGTCCATTCGTTTTCACCCGAAGACGACTCGCCCGCCGGTCAGATTGCAGACGTCGAAATCACCGCCGCGTACGAAGATCTCGACGCGCTGCGTGCGTTTGCCCGTGGCGTCGATGTGGTGACGTTCGAATTCGAGAACGTGCCGATCGATGCCATCGACGCGGTAGAAGCGTTCACTCCGGTGCGTCCGTCTGCCGTGGCGTTGCACACTGCGCAGCAGCGTGCCCGCGAGAAGACGTTTCTCGCAGATCGCGGTGTGCCAACGGCGCCGTTCTTTGCGGCAACCACGCTCGACGAATTGTGGGTCGCCGTTGCGCGCGTCGGCACCCCCGCCGTGGTCAAGACGGCGGCGTTCGGATACGACGGCAAAGGGCAGCACAAGGTCACGACGCCCGCTGACGTGGAGCACATCTGGACCGCTATCGGTCACCAGGAATCGGTCGTGGAGAAGTTCATCAACCTGCAGGCGGAGATCTCGGTCGTGGCCGCACGCGGCATGGACGGGACGATCGTTCAGTATCAGCCCTTCGAGAACCGCCACCGCAACCACATCCTCGATCTGACGACCGTCCCTGCTGCAATCAGTCCAGCGGTTGCGAATCAGGCGTTCGAGATCACCCGAACGATACTCGAAGAATTGCAATACGTCGGTGTCTTGTGCGTCGAGTTCTTCCTCAGCACCGACGGCGAGCTGCTCGTCAACGAACTGGCGCCGCGTCCCCACAATTCCGGTCACCTCACATTCGACTTTGCGGTGACGAGTCAGTTCGAGCAGCAGGTGCGAGCGATATGCGGCTTGCCGCTTGGATCGACGGAGATACTGCGTCCGGCGGCAATGGCAAATCTGTTGGGCGACCTTTGGGTGGACTGCGAGCCGAACTGGGCGGCGGCGTGCCGGTTCCCGGACGTCAAGCTTCACTTGTATGGGAAAACCAATCCGCGGCCGGGACGCAAGATGGGGCACCTGGCAACCTCAGCCGAGACCGTCGGAGAGGCACAAGACCGCGTCATCATGGCGCGGGATGCGTTGCTGATCTGAAATCTAGGTGCCGCGCAGGCTGAAGCCTGCGCGCTACGAAAGACCTGACCCCTGAGACCAAAGTACGTAGAGCGCAGGCTTCAGCCTGCGCGATCAGCCCCATACTCACGGTCTCAGCGTCAACCTGTGAACCGCTTCCCCTGGCAAAAATGGTGTCTGCTCGCCTGCGGCCCACGGAGCATGTGAATTCGCGTAGAACGGCGAAAGCGGGTGTCCGCTCTGGCCCGTCGGCATGTGCATCATCCCGCTGCCTTCGTCACCCGGTGAGACGATCATGCGCTCGGATGGGCCAACGGCACCCCAATGCACTCGTGGCGTGTAGAGATCCCCTGGAAGCTGAGCGTCGGGCATGTCGAGCCAGCGGCCGAACAGCGGAATGGCATCGGACAACGGGTGCCGATAGGCGACGACGTTGTATTCGGACCACACGCGGTCGCGCAGGTTGCCGCCCCGTTCCGCCATCGATTGCTTGATCGTGTCGTCCACGGAGGCGAGCAGCAGCTCCGACCACGTCCGATACCTCGGGTCGAGCAGGTGCTGCGGCTGCATGGTGACGAGCTGCCAGATTGGTGCTTCCCGACGGCGCACCGTCATGTAATTGAACGTCGGGTCCGCTTCGTAGCACTCCGACAGCACGAACGCGATCACGCGAGCCGATACCAACTCACGGAACACCCTCACAAGTCGATACGCCGCAGAATCGGGGGTGGCGTGCCCCGACCAGCCCTTGTCGACGATTTCCCGGAGCAACGCACGGTCGTTATTCGTACCAACTCCAGCGTCGCCCAGCACGTTCAGCAATAGCGTTCGCCAGCGAGCGAGAAAGTCCGCGCGTGTGTCGAGCTGGATGTCGAGGAGGTCGCGCACGCCGAAGCGCTTGCGTGTTGCGAGTCGATCGCGAATGGCGTGCGCACGCGACCCAATCTCGTAGCTGCCGTCGCCGAGCTTTGCGAGCATCTCGCCGTTCACGACGCGGGCGTTGGCCGTCCAGATGCGGCCGTCCTCCGGGTCGAGAATTCGCGGATACTCCTCGTCGCTCAGCCACCCGTTCCATCCGCGCGATCCGTCGCTCCATGAGACCGGTGTGCGGCCGTCGAAGCCCTCGCGCCGTGGAATTGAGCCGTAGATGCTCCAGCCGATATGACCGGAGCTGTCGGCAGCGACAATGTTCTGGCCAGGCACTCCGAGCCCGTTGGCCTCCTCGAATGCCTCGAGCACGGTACGGGCCGACTCCATAGGCGTTACCGACGCTGCCAGCCGTTCTGCCGCATGGGCCACCCACCGGTACGCGCGGAGCCGTCCACGACTATCGGGTTCGAGGAGGGGCCCCCAGATCGTCCACGGAACCGTAAAACGCTGCGGCTGCCCGCCGGCGACTTCGATGGTCTCCTCATGCCGCTCGAATTCGCGCCATCCTTCCGGCGTCAGATACTGGTTGGGACGACCAGGGTCGGTATCGAGCAGAACGATGTCGCTCCAGTCCGCGTAGGTATTGGTGAACCCCCACGCCACGTGTGAATTCGTTCCGACCACCACCGCTGGAACGCCAGGCAGCGTGACACCGGTCAGCCGGTGAGGCTGCTTCGCGTCAGTCGGCTCGGGCCACTCCAGCGACGCGCGGTACCAGATATTCGGCACCCGAATGGTCAGGTGCATGTCATTGGCGAGGAGCGGCCGACCTGAATCAGTGAGACGGCCCGCTACGACGAAGTTGTTGCTGCCGATCGCCGCGATCTCGCGGGCGCGATCATCAAGCCCCAACTCCCAATTCCCAACTCCCAAGTTCCAACTGCCAATTCGCAAGCGAGGATTCAGGACGTCGAGGTTCGCTTCCTCGAAGCTTGGGCGTTGGGCGTTGGGACCTGGGACTTGAGGTTTACCCGTCCGCCTGGTGCGCAGGTCGTAGGCGTCGGGGCCAGGGATTGGCGCCGCGTGAAAGGCCGGTCCGATTACCGGGGCATCCCACTCTGAACCATCCGGGACGAGGAATGCCACCATCGCCGGTGGAAGTACCTCCTGCATGGTCCCCAGCGCCGCTTCGTACGAGCCGTCGTCATCCTGCAGCGTGATGAACATGGCGAGCACGACGAGCAGCGTGTCCTCGGTGCGCCACGGCGTCGGCCGTTGACGAAGCAGCAGATATTCGAACGGTGGCGCGCTGAGCGCTTCGAGCCCCGTGTTGACGCCGGCGACATAGGCGTCGAGGAGCTCGCGATTGGCGGGGCTCATCAACGACACCGCTCGCTGCGCTTCGGCGCGAAACCGATGGACCCGGATTTCGCGGTCGACCGGCACGGCTCGAGCGCCGACCAGCGCCGCCAGCTCACCGGCCGCACGGCGGCGCGATAAATCCATCTGGAAGAACCGGTCCTGCGCGTGGAGAAACCCGGTCGCACGAGCGGCATCGATCCGGCTTGTTGCAAAGACGGTGGGGATGCCGAGCGCGTCGCGCGTCACGCGCACCGGGGCAGCCAGCCCGGGCATCTGCCGCTCGCCGTCGATGTGCGGAAGGCTGCCGCGCAGCTGCGATCGCCCCCAGACCAGGCCGGCCACGGCTGCCAGGGCTACGACCAGCAATATCAAGGCGAGAACGCCGAGGACGCGCCGCATCCTGAGCCCATCTTAACGGCAAGCTACAATTTCCCCTTGTGTCGATTCCCTTCCATGCAGACTTGCGGGCCTTCGTCCACGAATTTGCCACTGGCGTGACAATCCGGAGACGACGCTGAATGGCAAGACGTTATGGCACCTCACCCTGGATCCATGAGTTTCCGAATTCGCGCGTTCCTGCGTTTCCGCGCTATCGAGGGGATCGAACGGCCGATGTCGTCATCGTCGGCGGCGGACTGACGGGCTGCGCAGTCGCGTACGCGTGTGCCGTGGCGGGCCTCGACACGGTCCTGCTCGAACAGGAGCGTATAGGCCGTGGACGCAGCGGGCGCAGCGCAGGATTGATGAGTCCTGAGCCGGGGCCGTCGTTCCGCGACATTTCCGGCGCATACGGCCTCAAGGGCGCACGTCATGCATTCGAAATGTGGCGACGAGGCGCGCTCGACGGCGCCGCGCTGATTCGCCGGCTCGGCATCAAATGCCAACTGGCGCCGCGGGAAGAGCTTGTCGTGGCCGGCGACGACGACGAGCGGATGCTGCGGCGCGAGTACGACGCACGCCGAGCGGCGGGGCTGGGTGTGGCGTGGCTGACCCGAAAACAGATTCAGGCTCGAACGGGGCTCGATGCCGCAGGCGGCATGAAGTCGTCCGACGCGTTCGCGCTCGACCCTTACCGTGCCTGTATAGGGCTGGCAGTCGAGGCGAGCCGACGGGGCATCGCATTCTTCGAGCATTCGGCCGTCGGCAAGGTGCGCTTCACGCGCAAGTTTGCGGACGTCATCGGCGAAAACGGCACCATTCGTACCCGAAAGGTCATCGTCGCCACCGGCACCGCGACGGCTGAATTCAAGTCTCTTCAGCGTCATCTGGATCGGCGCGAGGCGTATCTGGTGATGACCGAAATGCTGCCCGCAGCCATGCGACGGCAGCTCGGGGATTCGAAGATCGTCCTTCGCGACGCGCAGCGGCCACCTACCGTCATCAGCCACACGCACGACGAACGACTTATCGTCGCGGGTGGCGACCAGAAAGAAACACCCGTTCGGACGCGGTCCGCGGTGCTCGTTCAGCGAACCGGTCAGTTGATGTACGAAGCTTTGAAGAAATATCCGGTGATTTCGGGTCTGCAGCCAGACTACGGCTGGGAGGTTGTCTACGGGCAGACTGCAGATGGATTGATGTATATCGGCCCGCATCGCAACTATCCGCATCACGTCTTTGCGCTCGGTGGCAGCGCCACAAGTGTCACCGGCGCATTTGTTGCCGCGCGCCTCCTGGCGCGTGCCGTGCAGGACGCCACAGAGAAAGCGGATCAGGTGTTCGGTTGGATGCGATGAGCAGTGGTGGTGCGGACGCGGTCGACATCCTGGCCTTCGGTCCGCATCCGGACGATCTCGAAATCGGCATCGGCGGCACGCTCGCCAAGCACGCGACCCTCGGCGATGGTGTGGGATTGTGCGACCTGACGGCGGGCGAAATGGGCAGCAACGGGACCGTCGAGGAGAGGCTTGCGGAAGCCGAGGCTGCCCGCGCCGTGCTCGGCGCGCGTTGGCGCGTCAACCTGCGGTTACCCGATCGCGGCATCGGCAGCGATCTTTCGCACGTCCGAGTGGCTGCCGAGCTGGTTCGGCGAGCCCGTCCGCGCGTCGTGGCCGTGCCTCATTGGTCCGACAGGCACCCGGATCATGTGGCGGCCAGTCAGCTTCTCGTCGAAGCGGTCTTCAACGCCGGCCTCCGGCGTTATCCGGCCGCAGGTGAGCCGTGGAAACCGGCGGCGGTCTGCTTCTATTTCATCAATGAAGCCGGACCGCCTTCGTTCGTTGTCGACGTCAGCGATCAGTACGAGACGAAGCGACGCGCGCTTGCGTGCCACGCGAGCCAGTTCCGGCCGACGGCGGCTGATGCGGTTGCAACACGGCTGACGTCGGAGCGCTTTCGGCAGCTGGTGGAAAGCCGCGACGCACAGTACGGGGCGCAAGTTGGCGTCGCGTTTGCCGAAGCATTCGTCGTGCGCAGTCCACTTGTCCTGCAGCGGTTGCCGGGTATCGATCGCGTATGAACATCGGAATCGTCTGCTACGCGTCCGTGGGGGGCAGCGGCATCGTGGCCACGGAGCTTGGCAAAGCGCTCGCCCGGCGCGGGCATCAGGTGCACTTCATCAGTACCGAGACGCCGTTCCGGCTGGGCGAGTTCCAGGCGGGTCTTGCGTTTCATCAGGTGCTCACGCCGACCTATCCGCTCTTCCGTGAGCCGCAGTATCTCCTGTCGCTTTCGAACCGGATCGTGCAGGTGGCTCGCGAATTCAGCCTCGAGATCATTCACGCTCACTACGCGGTTCCTCACGCGACGGCAGCGTTCCTTTCGCGCCAGGTGCTGGCGTCTACCAACGGCGGCTCGGCTCCCCGCGTTGTCACGACACTGCATGGCACGGACATCACGCTCGTCGGCAACGATCCGTCGTACTCGCAGATTGTGGCGTTTTCGATCGATCAATCGGATCGCGTGACGGCGGTGTCGGAGAGCCTGCGTGAGGCGACATATTCAGAGCTGCAGGTTCGATCGAAGATCGTCGTCATTCCCAACTTTCTCGATTGCTCGATTCACCGCCGGCTGGACGTTCCCGATTTGCGACAGCGATTCACGGGTGGCGACAGCAGCGTCAAAATCGTCACGCATGTGTCGAACTTCCGGCCGGTCAAACGAATCGAGGCCGTGCTCCAGATATTCGATCGGATTCGGCGTGCGGTACCAGCGCGTCTGCTGCTTGTCGGCGATGGTCCGGAGCTTGGAAGAGCGTCGCGCCTCGGTCGCGAGCTGGGGATCACGCACCTCATCGACATCGTCGGCGCGCAGGAGGAGGTTGTGCCGCTGCTGTCGGTGAGCGATGTTTTTCTGCTTCCGTCGGCGCAGGAAAGCTTCGGCCTCGCGGCGCTCGAGGCGATGGCGTGCGAGGTGCCCGTCGTGGCAGCGCGCGTCGGCGGCCTGCCCGAAGTCATCGAGCACGGCGTCAGCGGATTTCTGTATCCACTCGATGCGCTCGACGAAATGGCGGCCAGCGCGATTGCGCTGCTCACTGACTCCGAGCTTCATCGGAACGTCGCGGCTGCCGCATGTCTCCGGGTGCGCGTGCACTTTTGCGCCGACCGCGTCGTTCCGATGTACGAGGAGTGCTACAGGAGCTGACCCGCACGACGACGCGAACCAGGGACATTCCCGACGTGTCTGGCCGGCGCCTCCCGGCTCACACGCCGTCCCTCGACTCTGCTCGGGACGTCCTGAGCGTGTCGAAGGGCGGAAATCTCGGCTCCGCTCGTGCCCTTTCGCTACCGCCGCGCGTAGTGCCCGATTCCAACGCTTGCCAGCGCGGCATGCACCGGCCAGGCTGATTCCTCCGATACGGATCGCGCGGAACGAACGCGCGGCGTGGAATCGCTGCGCTCGATTTCAGGCGATCCGAGTCGGCATGTTCGCAGGTCGGCGCCGGCCCGACACGTCGGGCATGCCCATGTGCCGCGTGCGACCGCCAATCGTGGCCTCACGGGGTTGCCTTGCGTGTGACCGTTGGCGGTCCTTGTGATGGGGTTGAGGTACTCCACCAGAGCGGAGCAGAGGCCGGCGTGACGACCATCCGGATATAATTCGCCCAGTTTCCACAACAACTCGGGTTCCGCCTGCTCCCATCGGGGCGTGGGGAGTTTTGCGTCGATGATCTCTTCCGGTACGCGGCTCGGCCCATACGTCATTTCAGCTCCGATCGGCGTGGGCGGCATGGGAGAGACGTCCTTTGAGAATCGATGATTGATGATTTGAGTATCTGAAAGCTACTCCCTACGATGTCCCTGATGAACGGCGATCGGATCGGCGCGTACCAGATCACCGGCGCACTTGGCGCGGGCGCACCGACCCGTTTCGGCGTTCATGGAGTCCGTGGCGCCGTCCGACCTGGCGGTATGGGCGCAAATCCGGAACGATCAGCTGCGGCCTGGCTGCGAACGTCGACTTCGGCGCTGCGCGAACCAGTCGAGCAATCCGATGATCCACGCGACGCCGACAATTCCTCCGAACAGGAGAAGCGCGCTCGTCATCATTACCTCTGTACCCAGAAGGCAAGAACCAGGGCGGCAGCCCAGAAGCCTGTCGCAGCCACCACCGCAACCGACGATACCTCGAAGTCGCCCACCGCAGACGCCACGAGGATCGCGCCTGAGATGACGTTCGCTGCGTCCGGCACCTTATCCGCAAGCGTCGCCCGTTGCCGTTCATTCAATCCTAGCATCGTCATTGCTACGTGCTGCTTTCGTGCCGCACGTGACGCGGAGCGGCCGCAGGCTCTCTCGGCTCGATTGTTCATCCCCGTTTACGTTTCTGCGGCACTCCTGGTTGCGGCGGCGGGCCGTTTCTGCACCTACCATGGCGGGCGAGGTTTCATTTGAGAATCGATGATTGATGATTTGAGCATTTGAAAGACTGCCTCCCCACGATGTCCCTGATGAACGGCGATCGGATCGGCGCGTACGAGATCACCGGCGCACTTGGTGCGGGCGGAATGGGCGAGAGGTCATTGGAAGATCGATGATCGATGATTTGAGGATTTGAAAGAGACTCTGCCCCCAATGACGATGTCGTTGAGCATCGGGACGCGCCTCGGAGTCTACGAGATCACTTCGCCGCTCGGCGCCGGCGGGATGGGTGAGGTGTACCGCGCACTCGACACCAACCTTGGCCGGCATGTCGCGATCAAGGTGTTGCCCGACGCGTTCGCGCACGACGCGGAGCGACTGGCCCGCTTCGAACGGGAAGCCAAAACGCTCGCCGCGCTGAACCACCCGAACATCGCGCAGATCTATGGCTTCGAGAAGGCGGACCCTTCGACGAGCTCAGGGCAAGCGGGCGTTCGTGCGTTCGTCATGGAACTGGTGGAAGGCGAGACGCTGGCCGACCGCATAACGCGTGGCCCAATTCCGCTGGACGAAGCTCTCGGTATTGGCAAGCAGATCGCGGAAGCCCTGGAAGCCGCGCACGAGCACGGCATCATTCACCGCGACTTGAAGCCCGCGAACATCAAGCTGCGCCCGGACGGCGTCGTGAAGGTATTGGATTTCGGGTTGGCGAAGGTGCTCGAACCAGTATCGGTCGATAGCGTCAACGCGACGGCATCCCCGACCATTACGTCACCCGCAATGATGACCGGAGTTGGCGTGCTGCTCGGAACCGCCGCGTACATGAGCCCTGAGCAGGCACGCGGTAAGGCGGTGGACAAGCGGAGCGACATCTGGGCGTTCGGATGCGTGCTCTACGAGATGTTGACAGGGCGGCGCGCATTCGACGGAGACGATGTGGTCGACACGCTCGGAGCCGTGGCCCGGCTGGACCCGGAGTGGAACGCGTTGCCAACGGACGTGCCGCCCGCCGTGCGCGCGCTGCTGCGCACGTGTCTTACGAAGGATCGAGGCAAGCGGCGGATCGACGCGACGGCAGCGCTCTTCGTGTTCGACAACGCGACGAGCCTCGCCCCGGCATCTCCGGCGTCATCCGCATCGGCGACATCGATACGCTGGCAGCCGGTCACGCTCGGCGCGGCAGCGTCCGCTGTTGGAGCCATCCTCATTGGCGGCCCGGTCTGGTGGATCACGCGTCCCGCCCTGCCGCTCGTGGTCCGCACCCAGATCATCACGGCCGGCAATGCGGCGTTAGATGCCAATGAAAACGATCGGAACCTGGCGATCACACCCGACGGGTCCCGTGTTATCTACCGCGGTAATAACCAGCTCATCGTTCGCGCACTCGATCGACTCGAGCCGATCGTGCTGAGTGGGCTCGGCGACGCCCCCAGGGGGCCCTTCGTGTCACCCGACGGTGAGTGGGTCGGGTTTTTCGACTCGAATTTGCTGAAGAAAGTGGCAATCACGGGTGGGCCAGCGGTGACGATCACGCCGACCGACAGCCCCCGCCAGCGTGGGGCGACGTGGGGGTCGGACGGCACCATTGTGTTCGCCACCGGTGGGCCGGCAGGCCTCCAGCGCGTCTCGGCGGCAGGCGGTGACCCTGTCGTCCTCACGCAGCCCGGCCGCGACGGCGATCACCTCTGGCCGGAGTTCCTGCCCGGCGGTCAAGCCGTCCTCTTCACGATCGTTCCGACCACCGGTGTTGAAGATGCGCAGATGGCGGTGCTCGATATGCGCACCGGTGTGTCGAAGGTGCTCCTGCGCGGCGGCAGCCACGCGCGCTATGTCCCTACGGGACATCTCGTCTACGCTGTCGCAGGCACGTTGCGCGCCGTGCCTTTTGATCTCGAACGGCTGGAGGCCACGGGGACTCCTGCACCGGTCGTCGAAGGGGTGGCGACGATGGCGACGGGCGGCGCCGACTTTGACGTGTCGGCGAACGGCTCGCTTGCGTATGTGTCGGGCACCAGTAGCGGCCAAATGACAGTGGTGTCCGTAGATCGCGAGGGCCGTGCGTCCGCTCTGCCAGGGATCTCGTTGGACACGTACCGCGACGTCCGCGTGTCACCAGATGGAATGCGGCTCGCGTTGGCCACGCGGGACGACGTGTGGACGTACAGACTTCGCCCGAGACACATTGAGCCGATTCACCACATACGCCGGCCCTGATTACGGCCCGGTCTGGACGCCCGACGGCGAGCGTATCGCGTTTACGTCGTTCAGGGCCGGTTACCCGGAAATCTTCTGGCGATCGGCGGATGGCACGGGCAGCGAGGAGCGTCTCGTCACGCGCGGCAAAGACGTGCTCGACGTGTACGCATATGACTGGTCCCGCGATGGCAGGCAACTCATTTTCACCGAGCTCATCCCAAGCCAAAAACTTCAGTGCCCGATTTTGCAGGCCCCCATAGCGACCCACGGCGAACCGACAGTGCTCGTGAAGAACGAGTTCTGCAACGGTGCCCCTGTTGTTTCACCAGACGGAGGTTGGATCGCCTACCACTCGACCCTGTCTGGTCAAACTGAGGTCTATGTGGAGCGATATCCGCAGCTTGGCGGTCGCCAGCAGATTTCGACGGGTGGGGGCTGGCTGCCCCTTTGGTCGCGCGACGGCCGAGCGCTGTTTTTCCGCAGTCTGGACGATCGACGGATGATGAGCGTTACGACGGAAACCAAAGCAACGTTCAGGGCCGGGCGCGCCGAGGTCCTGTTTGACCTGCCAATGCAGACCGCGCAAGGAGGCTCTCGCCCCTACGACGTCGCTCCGGATGGGAGGTTCTTCGTCGTTCGCAGAGCTCAGACCGAAGCGGGCGCTGAGACACCGAGTCTTGTGTTCGTGCAGCATTGGGATCAAGAGCTGAAGCGCTTAGTGCCGACGAACTGATGCCGCTCAGTCCCGGCACACGAATCGGCCGTTACGACAGCATCGGCCTCCTCGGATCGCGGCCAAGCTTTCCTCCGCGTCTCCGTGTCTCCGTGGCTTGTGGGTGTTGAGGAAGCTGTCAGACGAACGGAGCGAGCTTCTTGAAGGTCGCGAGCATCCAGCGATATCCATCGGGATCGGTGACGGCTGCCACACGATCGCCCCAGGGCTTGTCGTCAGCCGTTTCGACGCCGGCGCCAGCTTGTCGTGCGTATTCCAGCGCGCGATCCACGTCGTCCACGTACGTGTAAATCGCTGACACCCCGCTCGTGGCGGCGGTCGTGTCGCCTTTGCGAATCAGCATCACGACCGATGTGCCATGCCGCATCTCGGCGTACCGGATCTGCCCGTCGGCGTCGGGCAGGATTACACCCCGTTCGAATCCGAACGCGTGTTCGAGGAAGTCCATCGAGGCGCCGACGTTCGCCACGGCGAGATACGTGTTGAGCGTCTGCATGCCGGGAGCGAGGCCGCTGCTGACCCCTGCAGGTGCTTTGGGTGCTGGCTGTGCCGGCCCGCGGCGACGTGACGGGGAGGGCCGTTTGTCGCGTGAGGCACGACGGCGAGGTAGTCGCTTGACGGCTTTTCGATTCGATCGCGCCACGGGGTTCGAGGACTTTGGATTGTAGTTTCGACGCGCCAGAGCAGTCCAACCCGATCACAAATTGGAAACGCGTCCGCAGGACCAAACACGTGTAAAATCCGCGATCCACTTCGCCGGCGGCCGACTGCGTACGAAACTGTAATTTGCCTTAGAAAATTCATTATTTTTGGCGGGTCACCGCCATCTAGAATGGGTTTCCGCGAAGGACGGCATGCCCCGAGAGAACTGGCAAGTCGAGCATGTACTGCGACGGGCTGCATTCGGCCCTACAGCCGCTGACCTCGTCACCTTTGGCGACGCGCAGGTCTCGACGGTCATCGATCATCTCGTCGATTACGAGCGACAGGCCGATGACGTCGATTCCAAAATCGGCCAGAGCGAGTACGTCAGCGTCACCACGCGCGGCGGTCAGTTTTCACCGAATACGAATATCGAGGATGCCAGACAGCGCTGGCTGTTCCGGATGGTGCATTCGCAGCGTCCGCTTCAGGAAAAGATGGCGCTGTTCTGGCACAACCACTTCGCCACGGCCTACAGCAAGCTCACCGGCGCCTACAACGCGGTGCAAGCGACGAAGATGATGGCGCTGAAGCCGGGTGATCTCCCCGGCCCGCCAGGGCAGATCGAGCTGTTCCGTCGGTTCGCGCTCGGCAACTTCCGCAACCTGCTCATCGAAGTTGCGCGCGATCCGGCGATGCTCGTCTGGCTCGACGGCCGCCAGAACGTGCGCAACCGGCCACAGGAGAACTTCGCCCGCGAAATCATGGAGCTCTTCACGTGGGGCGTCGGCAACTACACGGAACAGGATGTGTACGCCGCCGCGCGAGTGTTCACTGGCTGGAACCTGCGCAATGCCACGACCGGGGGCAATGCGGATCCGAGCACGTATTACGAGTTCGTCTTCAACTCGGGCCAGCACGATCCCACGGCCAAGACGTTCACGTTCCCCATTTACAGCGACGGCAACCGCACGATCCCCGCGCGATCGGCCGCCGACGGCATGCAGGACGGGATCGACTTCATCACCGCACTTGCACAGCATCCGCAGACGGCCAGGCGTCTGGCACGCAAGCTGTGGAATTTCTTTGTCAGCGAGCTCGAATCGCCGGATCCCGCGTTTGTTGAGAGTGTCGCGTCCGAGTACCTGCGAAGCGGGACCGAGATGAAACCCGTTGTCCGGTACATCCTCCAGTCTGAGTGGTTCAGCAATCCTGACCGGTGGTTCTCGCGATATTCGTGGCCCGTGGAATTCGTCGTCCGCGCGATTCGCGAGATCGGCTGGGCGGGTTTCTCCGTCGATACCGCGCGAACGCCGCTCACCAACATGGGTCAGACGCTGTTCGAGCCGCCGGATGTGAACGGATGGGAGCTCGGGCCCGGATGGTTTTCGACCGGCGCCATGCTCGCCCGGATGAACTTCGCCGCGACGCTTGCGGTGAATCAGCGGTTCAACGTGTCGCGAGCAACCACGTCGTACCGGGCGACGCCAGAGGCGCTGCTGGATTTCTTCCTGTTCGACCGGCTGTCGCCCGCGCCATTCGATCGACAACCGTATAACGACCTGCTCTCGTATCTGAGGGCGGGAGGAGCATGGACGGGAACGGAAACGCAGGCCAATACGAAGACGGCGGGGCTCGTCAGGCTGATCGTTGGCGCAGCGGAATATCAATTCATTTGAGCAGATGATTACCCGACGAGAGTTCATCCGTGACGGTGTGGCGGCGTTTACCGTCGGCTTTGCCGCCCCCGAGTTCCTGAGCGAGATTGCTCTCGCGCAGGGCGCCAGGACCCGTAATCTCGTGGTGATCTACCTGAGTGGCGGCAACGACGCGCTGAGCACGGTCGTGCCCTATCAGGACCCGTTCTATTACAGCCGCCGCCCGGCTATCGCGATTCCTGCCGGTCAGGTTCTGCAGATTGGAAGTGACAGCACCGGCAAGACGCTCGGTCTGCATCCCAGGCTTGCAGGACTCCGTGAAATCTTCAATCAGGGCCGTCTCGCGGTCGTGCAGCGCACGGGCTACCTGAACTCGAGCCGATCACACTTTCAAGGCACCGACATCTGGGGCACTGCGGATCCAAACGCACCAACGGGGCTCGGGTGGCTGGGTCGTTACCTCGATGCGTTGCCCGCACCCGTCAACACGCTCGCCGCATGGAACACGACGCGGGAGACGCCACGCGCGCTCATGACGCGAAGCGTAAGCGTTCCAGCCATTCCGGATGCGCGTACGTATAGCCTTTCCAGTCCGAACAGCGGAGCAGAAGCGCAGATCGAGCGGCTGGCGGCAACGCAGATTGCGTCGCACGTCACGATCAACCGGCCACACCTGTCGTTCGTCAATGGTTCGATTCGCGGTGCGCTCGATACACTCGACCGCGTGGCGACGGTGAACACTTACGTACCCACCGTCACATATCCGAACAACGGATTCGCACTGGCCCTGCGCACGGTGGCAGGCGCGATGCTACGCGGAATCGGGACCAAAGTATTCTGGGTGCAGACAGGTGGTTTCGACACGCACGCCGGCCAGGGTGTCGCCGGCGTCGGTGCGTATGCGAATCTCATGGGCACGTTCGGCGATGGCCTCCTGGCGTTCTACACCGATCTTCAGAATCAAGGCCTCCTCAACGACACGCTGATACTGCAGTTCTCGGAGTTCGGCCGGCGGATTTCTGAAAACGGCAGCCAGGGCACCGACCATGGCGCAGCCGGGGTCATGATGGCCGTCGGGGGAGCGGTCCGCGGCGGCATTCACGGCACGGCCGCATCTCTTGATCCCAATCCGTCCAATCCAACGCTGGAAAACAGCGGCGGCGATGTCCGGTACGAAACAGATTTCCGCGCAGTGTATGCGAAGGTTCTCGATGGGTGGCTTGGCGCGGATTCGGTGCCTATCCTCGGTGGCAACTTCCGGCAGGGCGCTCCCGCCATCCTTTAAATTTGAGGCCGCGCCGGCCCGCGCCGCCAGACCGGTTTCCGGATGACAAGGATCAGTGCACGTCATCTCCAATTAACTTGATCTGCATCCCGCAAACGGGCTATAGCCTTTAGGCTCATGACTCTCGGTGTAACAGGGCAATTCGTATGAGGAGTTTGCGCATGACGAGCGCTCGATTGATGACTGCAGTTGTGGCCCTGGTCCTCGTAGTTCTGTCTCCAGCGACGCAAGCTCGGCAGGAATCCGACGAAGCCAGGCGTGTGCGTGAAGCGTCGACCGTGTTCGGCGAAATCATGTCCGCTGAAGACAAGTCGATACCCCAAGCCATCCTCGGAAAGGCCGAAGGGATCGCTATCTTTCCCGGAACGCTGCGAGGCGGCTTTTTAGTGGGCGGCGTTCGCGGCCGCGGCATCATCAGCGCGCGCAACGAGGGCCGCTGGTCGGCGCCGGCGTTTATGACCCTGACCGGAGGCAGCATCGGCCTGCAGATCGGCGGGCAGGCTGCGGACATCATCCTGGTGATCAACGACCGCCGCGGCGTCGAAAATCTCGTGTCTAACCAGTTCAAGCTCGGTGCGGACGCGGCGGTTGCTGCCGGGCCGGTTGGTCGTGATGCACAGGCCGCCACCGACCTGCAGCTTCGGGCGCAGATTCTGAGCTACTCACGCGCGCGAGGGCTTTTTGCCGGTGTGACGATCAACGGCAGTACGGTCCGGCAGGATCGCGATGCGAACGAGCGCTTCTACGGCAAGCGACTCGAGACCAAGCAGATCGTGTTCGGCCCATCGCTCGAGGGTCCCGAGCCGGTAACCGTCTGGCTGCAGGCGCTCGACCGCTACTCGCGCTGAACTGGTTCCTGGACGCGGCTTCGTCCGTAGTCGCTTCGGATCCCCTATGCGGTTCCAACGAGGCCCCGAATCCTCGCTAGCGAACCGTGTCGCGGGCCCAACTCGGCGAGGGCGTCTACTGGGAGAGGCGTATCATCCGTACGCGCTCCGGCTACGTAGTCAATGGTAATGGGCCTTCTGGCGGCCGCGTTGGCGTTTCGGCCTGGCTCTGCCGGGACCGACGTCGACGATGAAGAAGACCTTCGGCGGCTGGCGGCCGGCGACGGCGATGCCGCCGCGAGGCTGTACGACCGCCATGCGCGCGCAGTCTATTCGCTTGCGCTCAGAATCGTGAACGATGAGGGCGATGCCGAGGACGTCGTCCAGGAGGTGTTCGCCCAGGCATGGCGCCAGGCGGCGCGCTACGATGCTTCCCGAGGAGTTGTTGCGGCGTGGCTGCTCATGATGACGCGGTCCCGTGCAATCGACAAGCTTCGGAGCGCACGTGCGCGACCCGACAGCCGCGCAGTCGACGACCCGCGCGTGATCGACGAGATGCCGGCTGTGCTTCGCGATGCACCTTCCAGGATCATCGATGCCGAGAACGCGCGGTTGGCGCAACGCGCGCTGGCGGAGCTGCCGTTGCTGCAGCGGCTCGTCATCGAGCTGGCCTACTACGAGGGACTCACGCAGCGTGAGATCGCCGATCGTCTCGAGCAGCCGCTGGGCACGGTCAAGAGCCGCCTTCGCCTCGGCCTGCTGAAGCTGCGAGACGCGCTTGCGGAAGGACGCCCATGACATCGTCGCACGGTGATCTCAAGGATCAGGTCGCGGCGTACGTGCTTGGCAGCCTTGATCGCGAGGAACGTGCCGCATTCGAAGCACATCTGGCTGGCTGCGACGACTGTGCCACGGAAGTGCGGGAGCTGCGGCGCGTAGCCGACGCTCTCGCGCACGCCGTGCCGCAACGGACGCCGCGGCCTGAGCTGCGGCGGCGAGTGCTGGAGTCGTACGGTCGCGCTTCATCCCCCCCGGACGTGTCAAGTCAGCGAATGAGCGGGACGATGCGATGGCTTCCGCTCGCAGCCACAATCGTGGTGGCGGTAGGTCTCGGTGGTTATGCATTCAGCCTTCAGGAGCGTATACGCGACCTCGAGGCACGCCTGAATCAGGCGATGGTGCAGGCATCGGCGGCTGAAAGCGCTGTTGCCGAGGCGCGTCGCGTGAGCGGTGAACTGCAGTCCGCGATGGGTGTACTTGCTGCCCCAGACCTGGTGCGGATTGACCTGATGGGACAGGCGGTGGCGCCTCAGGCGAGCGCGCGTGCACTATGGAGCCGCGCTCGTGGCATGGTGTTCACCTCCTCGAATCTTCCCGCCTTGCCGGCCGGACGGGTGTATCAGGTGTGGGTTGTCACCGCGCAGGCGCCGATCAGCGCCGGGCTCCTGACACCGGGTCCCGATGGTACGGGCCAGACGTTTTTCAGCACTCCGCCGGACATTCCGGCGCCTGCCGCTGTGGCCGTTACGATCGAGCCGGCTGGCGGCGTGCCGGCGCCGACCGGCGATATGTATCTGGTCGGCAAGCCGGCCACGATTTCATAAGAGCTTAGGCACCTCAAAGAGGAGAGATCCAGATCCAACTTCCACCCGTAGACGCCTGTGGAGGTGCTACGTGAGGAAACTTGCCGTTGCTGTCATGGCGTGTGCCGTGGCGATTCCGTTGTCGATATCGACCAGGGCCTCGAGCCACCGCGAGGCGCCGCTGATCAGTCAAGACCCTCTTGCGGACAACACGGATGTGTATGCATTCGTGAGCCCTGAGCGGCCGGACCGGGTGGTCCTCATTTCGAACTTCATTCCCCTGCAGTTTCCCAGCTCGGGGCCGAACTTCTGGAAGTTCGATGACAACGTCCTCTACGAGATCATGATCGACAACACTGGCGACGCGGTCGAGGACATTACCTACCAGTTTCAGTTCCGGACCGAGATCCGGAACCCGAACACGTTCCTCTACAACACCGGCCCTGTCAGCTCATTCGACGATCCGGACTTGAACGTTCGGCAGTTCTTCAACCTGACGAGAATTACCGGGCCGAGACGCACAGGCACGCCCACTCTGCTCGCCGCCAACCTTTGGGTGCTCCCCGCGAACGTCGGCCGCAGCTCGATTCGCGATTACAACGGTCAGCTCGGATCCGGGGTGCACTCCGTCATACCGCACGATCTGCGCGTCTTCGCGGGCCCGCGGGAAGAAGGCTTCTACATTGACCTCGGCGCCACGTTCGACCTCCTCCAGCTCCGCACGCTCGTCAACGGCCTCGGCTCACCGATCGATAGCCTTGCCGGCTTCAACGTAAACACGGTCGCGATCGAGTTGCCGATTTCGGCGGTCACGCGCAACGGAGTGCGTCCTGCCAATCCTTCCGATCCGAGCGCGACGATCGGTGTGTGGTCGACGGCCAGCCGCAGGAGCACCACGACCAGAAGCCCGGGGGGACAGATACACGCGGGCGATTGGGTTCAGGTGTCGCGTCTCGGCAACCCGCTCGTCAACGAAGTCGTGATTCCTGTCGGGACCAAGGACGCGTTCAACGGGTTGGAACCGACGGGCGATGGAGCGGCGCTCAATTTCGTCACGAACCCCGAGCTGCCAATGCTGATGCAGGCGCTGTTCGGTCTTCAGACGCCGCCCACACCGAGAAACGATCTCGTCACGATCTTCCTGACCGGTATTCCTGGGTTGAACCAGATCGGCACGAGCCCGCGACCCTCGGAAATGCTGAGACTCAACACGGGCATCGCGCCGACTCCGCGTCCGAACCGGCTCGGCGTGCTGGCGGGCGATATGGCAGGTTTTCCGAACGGGAGACGCGTCGGCGACGACGTCGTGGATATTGCGCTGCAGGCGATGGCTGGAGCGACGCCGTTGACGCCGGCATTCCAGCGCGCTCCCAACAACAGGCTCGGCGATGGTGTGGAGGAGAACGACCGGCCGTACCTGGACGTGTTCCCGTTTCTCACCACGCCGAATGCCGGACGGGAATCGACGCCGTCGCCGCGGCTAACCAGCAGACCGCGGCTCTAGTCGCGAGTCATGAGTCGAAGGGAGGCATACATGCCACGCACCCGTAGTTATGTCATTCCGCTTCTCGTGATCGTTGTGAGCGTCATCGCGACGTGGCTCGCATGGCCGCAGCAACGGACCCGTGTCGCGAGCTCGCCGCTCCCCCTTGTGTTGACGACCTCGCGTCTCGACCTGAACGACGCCGAAGCCGAAGCGAGGCGACGTCTGGCGGCAAACGCGGCCGACACGGCGGCTGGGGTCCGGCTCGCCGAGATCCTGCTACGAAAGGCACGAATCGAGACCGATGCAAGTCGTGCGATCGAGGCCGAGAGAGTGCTGAGAATCGTGTTGGCGCACGAGCCTTCCGAGTATTCGGCTCTGAAGCTGCTCGGCGCGGTTCTGTTGTCGCAACATCGCTTCACAGAGGCCGCCGAAATCGCGCGGAGGGCAATGACCGTCAACGCCCACGACGCCTGGAGCTACGGCGTTTTGGGCGATGCCTTGGTGGAACTGGGCCGGTATGACGAAGCCTTCACAGCGTTCGATTCGATGGTCCGTCTGCGGCCTGATGCGGCTTCGTACGCAAGGGTGGCGTATGCGCACGAGCTGCAGGGCAGGTTGGACGAGGCGCTGCGGCACATGCAGATGGCCACCGAGTCCACCAGCGCCCATGATCCCGAATCAATCGCGTGGCACCACGTGCAGGTTGGCGGCCTCCTGTTCCAAATGGGCCGGATTGACGACGCCGCACGAGAGTTTGCGCGGGCGGATTACGTCTTTCCCAATCACCCGTATGCGCGCTCAGGATTGGCGCGTGTGGCCGCTGCACGCGGCAACTACAGCCAGGCGCTCGAGTCATATCGCACGCTGATGGCCGAGGCGGCGACGCCCGAGCTTGCAGCAACTATCGGGGACTTGCTGGCGCGACTCGGCGATCGACAGGCGGCCGAGGAGATGTACGCCGAGGCGGAATCGCTCGAGCGTGAGGGCTGGAAGATGGAGGAGCCGCAACCGGCCGCGCTCGCACGGATGCTTGCGGAACGAGGTCGAAAAATCGACGAAGCGGTTACGCTCGCCGAGCAGGCCGCACGAGTTCGGCACGACATTTTTACGATGGACGCGCTAGCGTGGGCGTACTTCCGGGCCGGCAGAATTCCTGACGCGCGCGCCGCATCGCTCGAGGCGTTGCGTACAGGGAGCATGGACCGTCGAATTCGGTGTCATGCGAAAGCTATTGAAGAGGGTAATGCAGACACACACTGCAGGTTCGAGACGTGGATTACCGATACGAATGCGAGTTATTGACGCGCAGGGCGAGTCCTTACGGGGCGCCGCGTGCATAGATCGCGCGAAGCGCCCCGTCGAGCAGTGGATACTTGAAGGTGAATTCCAGCGACTGTGCCTTGGCCGGAAGCACACGCTGTCCGCCAAGGACCACGTCGGCCATTTCGCCCAACGCAAGCCGTAGTGCGAACGCCGGCGCCGGCACAATTGCCGGACGCCGGAGCACCCGACCAAGCGTTTGCGCAAGTTCCAGATTCGTCACTGGATTCGGCGCGGTGGCGTTCACTGGCCCGGTGACGGCGTCACTTGCCAGCGCCCATCGCACCATGCCGGTCCAGTCGTTCCTGTGAATCCAGGAAATGTACTGGCGGCCGGACCCTAATCGTCCACCCGCAAATAACCGAAACGGCAGCGCCATGCGCGGAAGGGCACCTGCATCCCTGTCGAGCACGATGCCACTTCGCACCACGACGACGCGCGCCGCTGGCCGTGCGGCTAACGCCTCGCTTCTCCCACTGCCTGGCAAGGCTCGCAAGGAAGTCGGAGCCGGGCGGCGTCTGTTCGGTGACAGGTTCGTCGCCGCGGTCACCGTAGATGCCGACGGCGGAACCGCTCACGAAGACTGGCGGGACCCGCCGAACGCTCTTCATGGCCGCGACGAGCGTCCGCGTGGCGCGAACGCGACTGTCCCACAGTTCGCGCTTGTACGCGGTGGTCCAGCGTTTGTTGATCGACGCCCCGACGAGATTGACGACGGCGTCGGCGCCATCGAGGGCATGCGCCCATTCCGAGGCGCCGGAACCGTAGGGGTCCCATCGAACCTGTTGGGGCTGCCTGGGTCGGCGCGTCAGCACTGTGACCGTCGCGCCATCACGCGTCAGCTCACGGACCAGCGCCGTGCCGAGCAAGCCAGTGCCGCCAGCAATGACGATGCGCACAGAGCGATCGTATATGGCGGGACCGCGCCCTTGACAGGGGACCGACAGCAGATCTATTAACTAACTGGTTGGTTAATAACAGCCGTGGTTAAAGCCAAACGCTCGCGTGGCGACTCGCAGGGCGCCATCTTCGCGGCCGCCACGCAGGAGTTCGCCGAGCGCGGATTCGACGCCGCTCGCGTGGACCGCATCGCTGCCAGGGCCCGCGTCAACAAGGCGATGATTTACTACCACTACGGCAGCAAGCTCGGGCTGTACCTCGAAGTGCTGCGCGACATGTTTCGCGCCGTCGGCGCCCGTGTCCGGGCGATTGCCGAGGGCCCCGGCTCGGCCGAGGTCAAGCTGGACGCCTGGATTGCCGCCATCGTCGAAGAAGCCGCCAAGCGCCCCTGGTTTCCTTCGATCGCCCTTCGAGAGCTGGGCTCGGGCGCACCCCACATCGACAACGAGACGTTCGGCATGATGAACGGCGTCTATCTGGGTGCCCGCGACGTCATCGTGCAGGGCCAGGACGAGGGAACGTTCCGCCAGGCCGACCCACTGCTCACCTACTTCACCATCATGCCCTCCATCCTGATGTTCTTCGCTCGCCAGCGGGTGCTGTCGCAGCGGAAGAATGTGCCGGACATCGCGGCGGCGGCACCGCGCGACACCAAGGATTTCGTCAGACACGTGCAGACCGCGGCACGCGCCATGCTGCGCAAGGATCACCCATGAAAACCACAGCAACCTCTTGGCTGGTGGCCGTTGGCTTCGGACTGACTGCTGCCTCAATCGCCTGTCGGGAGCCTGAGCCTTCGAACACGATTCGCGTCTCGGGGCATGTCGAGGCCACCGAGGTACGGGTCGCCCAAGTCGTGGGCGGGCGGCTGATCGAGCTGCGCGTGATGGAGGGCGATCGTGTCGCGACGGGCGATCTTATCGGCCGACTCGACGCTACAGATACCGAATTGCAGATCGCTCGCGCACGTGCCGAGCGCGCCGCGTCGGAAGCTCAGCTGCGAGCGCTCCAGGCCGGAGCGCGGCCGGAGGAGATCCGCCAGGCGCAGGCGGAGGTCCAGGCTGCCGGAGCCGAAGCGGGTGTGGCGACTGCAGAGCTGAAGGCTGCAGAAACCGACCTGGAGCGATTCGAGGCGCTCCTCCGCGCCAGCGCAGGCGCCGAGAAGGAGCGCGACGACGCCAGAACGCGCGTCGAGGTGGCGCAGGAGCGGGTCCGGAGCGCACGCGAGCGCGTACAGGCTGCACGGGAAGTCGTCGCTCGACTTCAAGCAGGCACCCGGCGGGAAGACCTCGACGCCGCGCGCGCCCGTGTCGAAGCGGGCGACGCGCAGATCGCGCTGCTCGAGAAGTCTCGCTCCGACGCGCTCATCAAGGCGACTGCCGCGGGAGTCGTCACCCAGAAGCTCGCGGATACGGGCGAGCAGATGGCGCCGCTCATGCCGGTGGTGGTTGTCACCGATCTCGATAACGCGTGGGCGAATCTCTTCGTGCCTGAGCCGGTGATTCCGCGGATCACCATCGGGCAATCCGCAACGGTACTGACGGACGCCGGAGACACCATTCCGGGCAAAGTCACCTACATCTCGCCACAGGCCGAATTCACGCCGCGCAACGTGCAGACCGCGGACGAACGTTCGAAGCTCGTGTATCGCATCAAGGTCAGCGTCGACAATCGTGCCGGCATTCTCAAGGTGGGAATGCCGGTAGACGCGGAGCTGTCGCTGCCATGAATACGGCGATTACGCTCAGCGCCGTGACCAAGCGTTACGGCACGACCATCGCTCTCGAATCGGTGGCGTTTGACGTCGAGCGAGGCGAAATGTTCGGGTTGATCGGATCCGATGGAGCAGGCAAGACGACCGCGATTCGCTTGATGTGCGGTCTTCTTCGCGCGGATGCCGGCGAGGTACGCGTGCTCGGACGCGATCCTCTGCTCGATCATCGTGAGATCACGAAACGTGTGGGTTATCTGTCACAGCACTTCAGCCTTTACGGCGACTTGACCGTCGACGAGAACGTGTCGTTCTTCGCTGAAGTTCACGGTGTGAGGCGCTACCGGGTGCGCCGGGATGAGCTCCTCGCCATGACGCAATTGACGCCGTTCCGATCGCGGCTGGCGGACAAGCTTTCAGGCGGCATGAAACAGAAGCTGGCGCTTATCTGTACTCTCATTCACGAACCCGAGTTGCTCCTGCTCGACGAGCCGACCACCGGCGTCGATCCGGTATCCCGCCGGGAGTTCTGGAAGCTGCTGTCGGAGTTTCTTTCACACGGCATCACCATCCTGATGTCGACGCCGTACTTCGACGAAGCCGAACGATGCACGCGCGTCGCGCTGCTGCACGACGGCCGACTTCTCACTAGCGACGAGCCATCACGGCTGAGGGCTTCGATGCCGGGGTCGCCATCACTCGAAGATGTCTTCATCAGCCGACTCGCCGCGAAGGATTCTGCGTCATGACCGCACACAAGACCCTGGTGAGCGTCGTGTTTGTCGTCGCTCTTTGGTTGTGGGCGTACGGCGCCCCGGCGTCGGCGCAAGGCGTTGCGCCTCTTCGGCTCTCTCTCCAGGAAGCGGAAATGAGAGCCGTTGCGGCGAGTCATCGCCTCGCTGAGGCGCAAGCGCGTGCCGCCGCTGCAGAGGCGTCCGTGGAGGTAACGGACGCGGCCGACCGGCCTATCATCGGCTCTTCGGCCTATTACCAGCGGACCCGTCACGTGACGCCCTTCGTCACGCTGGGAGCACCAGGCGGCCTGACAGTCCTCTATCCGGACATCCCCGACAACTACTTGACGCGACTCGACTTTCAATGGCCCATTTTCGATGGCGGGCGCACAGACGCCCTCGAGCGTGCGGCCCGCGCGGAAGCCTCCGCAGCGACGGCAGACGTCGTCGCCGCGCAGGGGGATCTGCGGCTGGAGGTCGCGCGCGCCTTCTGGGCCGTTGTGACTGCGCAATCGGCGGCCGAGGTGCTGAAACAGAGTCTCGCGCGTGCGCAGCAGCATGTCGAGGACGCGCGTCAGCGCCGGGCGGCTGGCCTCGTGCCGCCGAATGAGATCGCCGCGGCCGAAGCGCAGGAATCGCGACAGCGGATGCTGCTGATCGAGGCCGAGAATCAGCGTGCGCTTGCGTCCGCCGAACTGGCACGTCTCATCGGCGTGGATCTGCTGCAGCCGATCGACATCGCCGAACCCCTCGAACTGCCGCCGTCTGTTACCACGCCTTTCGAGAGTCTCGTTACCCAGGCGCGGACAATGCGCGGCGAGCGCCGCGCGCTCGAGCAGCGCGTGAGCGCCGCCGTCGAGCAGCAAGACGCCGCGGGTGCGGGAAGGCGGCCCACGGTGGCAATCACAGGAGGGGTTGACTACGCAAATCCCAACCCGAGGATTTTTCCACGCGCAGGCCGCTGGGATGACTTCTGGGACGCCACAGTCAGCGTTGGCTGGTCGCTGTGGGACAGCGGGCGGACGCGTGCCGAGGTGCTTCAGGCGGCGAACCTGGCTGACGCGGCTCGGCAGCGGCTCGAGGAGTTCGACTCCATGCTGGCGCTCGAGGTGCGGCAGCGCCTGCTCGAGATCGACTCGGGGCGCGCCGCGGTTATGGCAGCCGACGATGGTGTCAGAGCGGCCGCCGAGAACCGGCGGGTCGTGAACGAGCGATTCATGGCAGGGCTGATCTCGCAGACCGACGCGTTGGACGCGGAAACGGACCTCCTGGTAGCTGAGCTCGAAAGGACGCGGGCGATAGCAACGGTTCGACTCGCGGAGGCCCGCCTCGACCGAGCGATCGGCCGATGAACGCGATCGAAGTTCGGGGACTGACGCGCCGGTTCGGCGCGTTCGTTGCTGTCAGCGACCTGACGTTTGATGTGCGTCAAGGGGAGATCTTCGGATTCCTGGGGAGCAACGGCGCCGGCAAATCGACCACGATCCGCATGCTGTGCGGCCTGCTGCGCCCCACCGCCGGGAGCGCTCGGGTCGGAGGCATCGACGTAGGCCGGGATCCCGAGGCGGTGAAGCAGCGGATCGGCTACATGTCGCAGCGCTTCTCTCTTTACGAGAAGCTCACTGTCGATCAGAACATCGACTTCTTCGGCGGGATTTACGGACTCAGTGACGAACGTCTGGCGGCACGTCGGGCCTTCGTGCTCGATATGGCGGGACTGGGCGGCCGTGAATCGACGCTGACTCACGATCTCTCGGCGGGCTGGCGACAGCGCCTCAGTCTCGGATGCGCCATTCTCCACGAGCCGCCGATCGTCTTCCTCGACGAGCCGACCAGCGGCGTCGATCCGTTGTCAAGACGCCGATTCTGGCGGCTGATCGACGAGCTCGCCCGCGGAGGGACCACGGTACTCGTGACGACGCACTATCTCGATGAAGCCGAACATTGCAATCGCATTGCGATCATCAACGCGGGCCGCCTTGCAGCGCTGGGCACTGTTTCGGAGTTGAAACAGGTGTTCGCGGCCCGACGGATTTTCGAGATCCGGGCGCCGAACCCTGTTCAGGCGATGCACCTCCTCGACGAGCTGGCGGAAATCGAGAAGACCAGCATCTTCGGCACATCGGTCCACGCGGTCCTGCGGTCGCGTGATATCTCGCCGGCAATGATCGCGGCGAGGCTCCGAGATGCCGGCATCACTGCGGAGATCAAAGCCGTGGAACCGTCGCTTGAAGACGTGTTCCTCGAGGTTGTCGAGCGGAGTGCCGCGTGACCACAGTCCGTGCACTCGTCTTCAAGGAGTTCCGCCAGATTCGACGCGATCGCCGTAGCCTGACGATTCTCCTGTTCGTCCCTGCATTCTTCCTTCTCGTTTACGGCTATGCGCTCACCTTCGATATCCGGAACATTCCACTGGCTGTCGATGACAACGACCGCAGCAGCGCCAGCCGTGAGGTGATCTCCGCATTTGTCAATTCGGGGTATTTCGACGTCGTCGCCGACGTCATGAATGAAGCGGAGATCGATCGGCTGCTGGACCAGGGCACCGCGAGGGCTGTGCTTGTGATCCCCCCACGATTTGCCCGCGATGCCACGACCGGGCGACCGACCAGCTTGCAACTGATCGTCAATGGCGACAATGCGAATACCGCCACGACGGTTGTCGCCTATGGCCGCGGGCTCATCAGCGCCGTGTCGGCCCGCTACGAGCTGGAGGCGCGGCTGGCGTCGGGCCCGTTGCTGACCGTCGAACCGCGGGTCTGGTACAACCCCGAGCTGCGCAGCACCATCTTCCTCGTACCGGGACTCATCGCTTACATCGCCATGTTGACCGCGGTCGTTTCTACGGCGCTCTCGATTGTTCGCGAGAAGGAACTCGGAACGATGGAGCAGATTCGGATGTCGCCGCTCGGACCGCTCGCGTACGTGATTGGCAAGACGGTCCCGTATTTCCTCGTATCGCTCGCGTCCGCTATGGCCATCGTCGGCGCCGCGATGCTGCTCTTCGACGTGCCGATGCGCGGCTCGTGGGTCTCTCTGATTCTGTCGGTTTCGCTGTTCCTCGTCGGGGCACTCGCGGTCGGCGTGCTGATCTCCACGCTTGCTGAGACTCAGCAGGTCGCGTTTCAGATTGCCATGCTGACGTCGTACATGCCGACGTTGATGCTTTCAGGATTCATCTTCCCGATTTCGAGTATGCCGACGGCGTTGCAGGTGGTCACTTATGCGGTGCCGGCGCGGTACTTTCTTACGATCCTGCGTGGAATCGTGCTCAAGGGTGTGGGAGCGATGCAGTTCTGGCAGGATCTCGCGGCGCTCGTGGTGTTTGCGACGGTCATGCTGGGTCTCTCTTCGTTGCGGCTGAAGCGCGAGTGGAGGCTCGGTCAATGAACCGGGTTCTTTGCCTGATGCGAAAGGAGTTTCTCGAGCTCCGGCAGGAGCCGCGGCTATTCAGCATCGTCATCATGGCGCCGCTCATCCAGTTGACCATGCTCGGCTACGCTGCGACGACAGATGTGCGAAACGTACCGGTCGTGGTCGTCGATCAGGATCGATCGTCGGCGAGCCGCGATCTGATCGCACGCTTCGACGTGTCCGACAACTTCACGATTACCGAGACCGTATCGTCGGTCGACCAAATCGACGCATACCTCGATAGCGGCCGCGCCTGGATGGCGCTCGTGATCGCGGCCGATTATGGCGAGCGGGTTCGCACGGGCCGGACCGCCGTCGTGCAGGTGGTGGCCGACGGGACCGATGCCAACTCGACCAACGTGGCGCTTGGTTACGCCGGTGCGTTGATTTCCGGATACTCGCGCGAGCTTGCGGCTGAGACAGGGCAAGGTACGGCGATTCCGCTGGTAGACGCCGCTATCCGCGTCTGGTTCAACCCGAGCCTCGAGAGTCGTTACTTCATGATTCCAGGCATCCTTGCGCTCGTGTTGCTCGTCGTCACCACGACGTTGTCCTCGATGGCCATCGTGCGCGAGAAGGAAGTCGGCACGCTCGAGCAGCTGAACGTCACGCCGATCGCGCGTTGGGAGCTGATCGTCGGGAAGCTCGTTCCGTATGCCGCGCTCGGAATGGTGGACGTGCTCCTCGTCGTCGCCGTTGCAGTCGGCTGGTTCGAGGTGCCGCTGCGCGGCAGCTTCGCCCTGCTCCTGCTGATGTGTCTCGTCTACCTGCTGACCGCGTTGGGTTTGGGATTATTCGTCTCGACCGTGTCACGGACGCAGCAGCAGGCGATGATGACGACGGCGTTCTTCTTCCTGGTCCCGATGATCTTTCTGTCGGGATTTGTTTTCCCGATCGAGAACATGCCCGCCCTGGTTCAGCCGGTCACATACCTTATTCCGCTGCGGTACTTCCTCGTGATTCTGCGTGGGATCTTCCTCAAGGGCGTCGGGCTGGCCGTGCTGTGGCCGGATGCGCTGGCGCTGTTCGCGTGGGGTGTCGGGATTCTGATCCTCGCGACCCTTCGATCGAGCAAGCGGCTCGCTTAGGCCGCTTCGCCGTCTTGGGAGTTGCAAAATTGAACGTAGTGTCCGCCTTTAGGCGGACCTCACGGCCGGCTGAAGTCAGCCACTACGAATTTGCGACGTGCTCTTAGGCTTCGCTTCGGTTGGGCGTTGTATTAGTTCAAACCGAGCAGCCTTGCCGGGTTTTCTCTTGCCATCCGGGTGATGTCCTGCTCGCTGAAGCCGCGATCGCGCAGCGCGGTCAGGAACGCGCCGAAACCGTCCACGGGCAGCGGGTTTCCCATCTGGCCGAGATCGGAAGAAAGAATGCAGACCTCTGGACCGATCTTGCGAATGGCGGCAGCGAAGCCGTCGTACCTCATGCGGGCGTCAGCCGACACCGGCGAGCTGCCCACGAACTCGATGAACGCACCAAGCTTGCCGGCCTCCTGCATCTGCGCGACATTCATGGCGATCGGCGGATTCATCGCATGCGTCACGACCATCCGCTGAACGCCCTGGCGTCGCCCTTCTCGCAGCAGCATGAGGCCTTCCTCCGCCGACGAGTGGCCCGTCGCGAGCACCAGGTTGTGCTTCGCAATCAAACCGATGACCTGTCTGACTTCCGGCAGGAGCTCTCCACCGCGTGACACGCTCACGAACGGGCGATTCTCCTTCGAGTAACGCACCTGGTTCTCCGCGTCGAAGGTCGGCATCCAGACGATGCGGCCAAAGCCTCCGGTGACACGCGTCATGTGCTCGACTGCAGCCGGATTGATTCCGCCGACCGTCAGATTCAGGTCGATTCCGCCGAAGACATCGATGCCGGGTACGAGTGTGCGAACGAGATAGGCCAGTCCCGCGGTGGATTCGTAGTGGTTCTTGAGCACGATGGCTCTCATGCTGCGATCGTGCGCCTGTCTCGCCGCCTGAACCCCGTCGAGAGCGCGCGGCCGATCGTCGGGCAGCGTGTGGACATGAATATCGATCGCGCCGTTGACGGCAGACGTCCCCGTGTTACGGGCCTGTCTTCCCTGTACATCAGCGTGCGGGACGAAGCTCCAGATCAACGCCATCGCGGTGAACGTCATCCATCTCAACGGATCCCGGAGTTTCATGCGTGCTCTCCTTTATGGTGCTGGTACCAGGCGTACGATGCGGTTGATTCTATTCCGCTCACCCGCGGCGCCGACCTGTTAGCTGTCGACCTCCTCACATAGAGCGCAGGCTTAAGCCTGCGCTCTACAGAGCCCGCCCCGTCAGACTGACACGTGTGCTTGCGCTTCACCCTCAGCGACATTGACCCGGGTGAGGACCAACGCGCCGGCCACGAAGAACAGAATCACCGACAGTACGGCCGCGCGGCTCGATCCGAACAGCATGACGGAGCCTGCGAAGAGCGCCGGCCCGGCGACACCTGCGAACTTCTCGAAGACCGAAAAGAACCCGAAGTACTCAGACGATTTGTGTTTTGGAATCATGCGCGCGAAGAGCGACCGGCTGAGCGCCTGACTGCCTCCCTGCACGGTGCCGACGAGGAACGCCAGCACAAAGAACTGCCACGCCGATGTCATGAAGTAGCCCAGGATGCTGATGGCCGTATAGACGGTCAACGCTGCGAAGATCGATGTCTTGGCGCCGATACGTGCCGCGAGGGCTCCGAACAGAAACGAGAACGGGACGCCAACGAACTGCACCACGACGAAAGCGGCGATGCGCGCGTCGCGGTCGATGCCAATCTCTGCCCCGTAGATGGTTGCCATCCTGATAATCGTCTGGATGCCGTCGTTGTAGAGGAGGAACGCGACGAGCATTAGAAACGCCTGTCGGTAGCCGCGGAGCTCCTGAAACGTCTCTCTGAGGCGCACGAACGCTGCGCGCACGGGATTCTCGGCGCCAGTCTCGTCCTGCTCGAGCGCCCGTGCCGGCTCGCGCACATCGCGAAACAGCGGAATGGAAAACACCAGCCACCAGATTGCCACGCTGACAAACGACAGTCGGATCGCGGTGAGCGTGTCAGGAATGCCGAAGCTCGTCGGCATCAGAATCCACAACAAGTTGATGATGAGCAGGAGTCCGCCGCCGAGGTATCCCATCGCATACGCGGCCGTGGACACGCGGTCCATTTCGTCGGGACGGGCGATGTGCGGCAGCAGGGAGTCGTAGAACACGAAGCTTGCCGCGATGCATACGTTTGCCACGATGAATATGATCGAGGCGTACGCCCACTCGCCGCGATCGATGGTCGCCATCATGAGCGTGGCCACTACGCCTATCGCCATGAACGCGCCGAGCATCCGCTTTTTCAGAGCGCGATAGTCCGCAATGGCGCCCAGGATTGGACCCATGACCGCCACGATACCCACCGCTATCGTCGTCGCCCAGGCATATCGCGCGGTGGCAATGGCAGGCGGCAGATCGGCTGCGGCAACGGTGGCAAAGAAATCGGGGAATACGGCCGTGATGATCGTCGTCTGGAACGCGGAATTGGCCCAGTCGTACATCGCCCACGCGCGAAGTTCCCGTCGGTCCAAACCCAGGCGCGAGAGGATTTTCACGTTCAATACGTTTTCCTCGCGATCCATTCGCGAAGCAGCGAGTCGACCACAACGTAATGCTGCGCCTCTTTGAGGAGAAGATCCTGTTTCATCAGTGCCGCAAGCGATGCCTGAATGCTCGACGGGCCACCGAGTCGATGTCGGGAGCGAACATCGGCCGACAGAAGCTCGCGGCCGCCCTCGAGGACGACGGCGCGCAGGACCGCGCGCTGCGCCAGGGTCAATCGCTGCCACACTGCTTCGAACATCGTGTCCTGCTCCGCGAGCAGGCGCGTGAGCGTGGCATGAAGATGCTCGAGGCCCACCTTCCGGCCGCTTGCGGCCCGCACGTCGTCCCAGGTTTCGTGAGCGAGGCGCTGGACGTCGTATGGGAGGTTGCCTGCGAGGTCGACGACCGCAGCACCGAGGCCCGGCTCGGCTCGAATCCCGCTGCGTACGAAGCGCCTCTCGATGAAGTCGGCGAACACGGCTGGAGGAATCTTCTCGAGGCGTATCACAGGTCCCGCTTTGTAGAACGGGCGGCGCGGGCCGATCATTTTTTCCATCAGACTCGGTTCAGAGCCCGCGAAGACATAACCGACGTTCCGCTGTTGCTGCGCGGCGGCGCGCAGCGCGTGCTCGACATTGCCGCCGTTGAACCCGTCAATGGCCTGAAATTCGTCGAGCGCGACGACGACGGTGCGTTTCCGGTCGGCGGCCAGACGCCCGGGAAGATCGAAGATTTCGTTGGCCAGGCGATTCACTTCTCTAGCCGTCCGAACGGCGGGAAAGCCGACCGAGAAGTGGCCATCGGTCTCGTACCGCAGCTCCGGCCTGGTACTGGTAATGACGTCGGTGAGCCAAGTCCGCGCGCGTTGCCACTTCGTCTCGACCGTCGCGAGGGCCTTCGCGTATCCCTCCAGGAACGCCACGTACGAGCTGTAGCTGCTGACCGTCAGGTTCACGGTAAGGGCCCCGCGCCGCGCCAGCGTGCTCAGGACGCGATAGACGAGCGAGGACTTGCCGTATCGGCGAGGGGAAATGAGGAAAACCTTCTGGCCGCCGCCGAGGTCCGTCGCTAAACGGTCGAGCTCCGTCTCGCGGTCGGCGAACGCGTCGTCCGGGACGATCTCGCCGTAAATGAAGGGATTGTCCATGAGCCTGTCCGGGCCGAAGCCGTCGATTCCGAACGCTAGAGCCGCGGCCGTTACGTTGAATAACGTAGCGGTTACGGTGAGTAACGTAACAGAAAACGGTCGTGAGTTGTGAGTCTTGAGTTGAGACCGGTTAAGGCATCGCCCGATGCCGAAACGCGGGCGCGAGTGCTGCTGGACGTCGTCAGCTGACGCCGACTGTAGGCGCGGACGCTGCGGCCGGGAAAGCGCGCCGCAGCTCCTGCCCTGACGAGGCTCGCGTCGACTATCAGCTGACTTGGACGACATCCGTCACACGGCAAGAAGCGCCGCATCAGTTCGCGCAACCAGAACGCGAAGACGGAAGTCGACGCGAGGAATCGCTGCGGCCGCTTTCCGGCTGCGCGGTGCGAGCGGCCTGGCGTACGCGCCCACAGCCGGCATCAGCCGACGACTTTGGTGACGCGTCCGCGTCCGTACCAACAATGAGCGTCGCCGCTGTGCTCGGCCGGCCGCCGACCTGCGCGTACGCCGACAATGAATCGCCTGAAATCGAACGGAGCGATTCTTCGGCGCGAGTTCGTGCCCCGCGATCCGTGTAGGACGAATCAGCTTCGACAGTGCTTGCCGCGCTGGCAGACGTTGGAATTGCGCACTACTCGCGCCGGCTGCGATAGAGCACGAGCGCAGTGAGATTTCCGGCGTACAGCGCCGGGAGGCGGTTGGCCGAACACAGTGGCGATGCTGGGCCCCGGCAAGCCGCGGCCCAGCTCGACCCTGTTAGCTTTCCAGATCGTCTAGCGCCAACTGCCCGGTGTAGATGGCCATCCCCACCACGGCGTCGACACCTTCCGCGTGGAGGCTACCGATTTCTTCCCTCGTCGTGATGCCGCCGGCGGCCGTGACGCGGCGATCAGTCGCGCGGCGAACCGCAAGGATCGCGTCCATGTTGGTGCCGCGCATGAGTCCTTCCGTGTCGACATGGGTGTAAAGGAACTCGCCGCAATACGGATCCAGCGCCCGGACGGCGTCGACCGCCGTGATGGGCAACGGTGTTCGCCAGCCATGTATGACGACGTGACCACCGCGGCTGTCGACCGCAGCGATGACGCGCTCGGGCCCGACCGCTCTTGCGAGTGCCTGCGCGAAATCGACGTCGACGACACCGTCGCGAAAAAGAGCGGAGCTGACGATCACCGCGTGCGCACCTGCGGCGAGCATGGCCTCTGCGCGTTCAATCGAGCGGATGCCGCCGCCGACCCGGCAGGGGAGTCGCGCACAAATGGAGGTGACCATTGAACGGTTGTCACCCTGGCCTTTCGCCGCGTCGAGGTCGATGAGCTGCACACGGGGAAACCGTGAGAATTTCGCTATCCACGGCTCGGGGTCGGTCGCCTCGACGGCCAGCGTCTCACCCTGCACGAGCTGAACGATCCGTCCACCCTGCAAATCGATGGACGGGATCAGCATTCGAGTCGGACCGGGATGCCGTTCGCGCGCAGATAGCGCTTCAAATCGGCGACCCCCGTGTCGGCGTAGTGAAAGATGGAGGCGGCCAGCGCCGCATCGGCGCAGCCTGCTGTGAACACGTCGAGAAAGTGCTGCAGGCCACCAGCGCCGCCTGATGCAATCACCGGGATGCTGACCGCGTCGGCGATCGCTGCGGTCAGCTCGCAGTCGAAGCCTTCGCGCGTGCCGTCGCGATCCATGGACGTCAGAAGGATCTCGCCTGCGCCGCGCCCCTCCGCCTCGCGGGCCCATTCGACCGCGTCACGCGCCGCATCTGCGGTTCCGCTTCGGACGAACACGCCAAATCCGCGGTCTCGTCGCTTTGCATCGATAGCCACGATGACCGCCTGGCTGCCGAACCGGCGCGCGAGCGTCGTAATCAGCGACGGGTTGCTGAGCGCCGCGGTGTTCAAGCTGACCTTGTCGGCCCCCGCATCCACTACCGCCGCCGCATCGTCCTCGGACCGAATGCCGCCTCCGACGGTGAGCGGCAGGAAAATCTCCCTAGCTACGGCGCTCACGGTACGGGCCAGCGCACGCCGGCTTTCAAGCGTCGCCGTAACGTCGAGAACCACGACTTCGTCGATGCCCTCCACGTTGTAGCGGCGGGCCAGCTCCGCAGGATCACCGGCGTGCCGAAGCTGCTGGAATTGAACGCCTTTGACCACCTGCCCGTCGCGCACGTCCATGCACGCGATGATCCGTTTCGTCAGCACGTGCGGCAGTACTCCAGGAAGTTGCGGAGGATCTGCAGGCCGGCATCGCCTGACTTTTCGGGATGAAACTGCACACCGAACACGTTGTCGCGTTCGACGGCCGCCGCAAAGCGGTCCGCGTGCGTCGTTGCCGCAACACAGTCGTCGGTCACCGGCGCGGCAAATGAGTGCGTGAAATACACGTAGGTTCCCGAGCGAAGGCCAGAGAGCAGTCGTGACGGTCGCGGCGTCTCGAGTGCGTTCCATCCCACGTGCGGAATCTTCAGACGTTCTGCCTGATTGCCGCTGAGGAGCCGGCATCGGCCGGCGAGCGCTCCCAGACCAGGCAGTTCGGGCTCTTCCTCGCTGCCTTCGTACAGCCACTGCATGCCGAGGCAAATGCCAAGCAAAGGTGTGCCCGTGTGTACCGCATTCGATATGGCGTCGCGCCAGGATGCATCGAGAGTCCTCGTGGCCGCAAAGTGCCCGACACCAGGCACGATGAGTCCGGCCGCAGCCTCCAGATCGTGAGGTCTTGCCGGAACAGTGAATCCGACCCCCAGGGCCGTCAGGGCCTTTTTCACCGACGTCAGATTTCCGGCGCCGTAGTCGATGAGCGCAATCACAGCAGGCCTTTCGTGCTCGGCAGCATTTTCGCCAGACGAGCGTCGCGCGCGCAGGCCACACGAAGGGCCCGCGCGAACGCTTTGAACACCGCCTCGACATGATGGTGGCTCGATCGGCCGTAGAGCACCACGGCGTGCACGTTCGCCCGCGCTGCGGAAGCAAAGCCCTCGAAGAAGTCGTGAATCAACTCGCTCTGCAGGTCGCCAACGCGCTGCACACGCAGCTTCAAATCGACAACAGCATGCGGACGACCACCGAGATCGATTGCCACCACCGCCAGTGTCTCGTCCATCGGCATGACGAAGTAGCCTGCCCGATTGATGCCCTTGCGGTTGCCGAGCGCCTCGAGGGTGGCTTCTCCAAGCGTGATACCGACGTCCTCTACGGTGTGATGCTGGTCCACGTCGAGGTCGCCGGCAGCGCGGAGGGTCAGGTCGAACCCGCCATGGCGCGTAAACAGCTCCAGCATGTGGTCAAGAAACCGGATACCCGTGCTGACGTCGTAGTGCCCGCGCCCATCGAGCACCAATCGTCCGCGAACATGCGTTTCGGTCGTACGGCGATCGAATGCCGCGGAGCGGGCGGAGGTCTTCTTCATAGGGCTTGCCCTGATCCTAGTGGCGCGGTACTCGTCGCGCCCCGACGCGTGGCGACGACCGTTTCCAGCGCATCGATCGCGGCCTTCGTATGCTCTGTCATGCCCGCGGTCACGCGGATGCATCCGGGCGTGACGGGATCCCTCGAACGATCCCTGACGTGAATCTTTCTGGCAGCCAACGCCTCTACGAACGGCGCGGCTTCGCCGACTCGCACGAGCACGTAATTGGCGGCGCTGGGCCAGTACTCCAGCTCCAGCCGCCGGCACGCGTCGTATAGCCGCTCGCGCGATTCCTCTACCTGGGCGGCATACCGGGGCAGGAAATCGTGATCCTGCAGAGCCGCACCGAGCGCGGCCAGGGCGACGCCGTTGATATTGAACGGGAGGGTGACGGCTCTGACAGGATCGAGCACCTGTCGATGGCCAATCACCACGCCGATGCGCAGGCCTGCGAGACCGTAGGCCTTCGAGAACGTGCGCCCAAGCAGCACGTTCGGAAACTGTGACAGATAGGGAATGAAGCTCGCGCCGCCGAATTCGATATATGCCTCGTCTATCAGAACCACGGCGTCTGGTGCAGCCTTGCTGATGCGGCCCGAGGTCCTCGATTGGGATCAACTGCCCGGTCGGGTTGTTCGGCGTATTCAGGAAGATCATGCGCGTCCGCGGCGTCACCGCGTCGATGACTCGCCTGCGTCGGGAACGCGAAGTCGTGTCCAGGCGGCACGCGCACGGCCGTCGCTCCCACAGCGGCCGTCGAGTTGGGATACGGATCGAACGCGGGCAGCGGAATGATGGTCTCTGCGTCGTGCACCCGCTTGCGCGCGATGTGTCCGACGGCGGCCATCAGGATCCCCTCATCGAGCCCGTTGGTGAGGAGGACGCAGTCGGGATCGACGCCGAAGTGCGCCGCCGTAGCGATCACCGCGTCACGGTACGACGGATATGTCGACACGTCGGACGGTCGCACGCGGCGAATCGCCTCGAGCACGGCTGCCGAGCAGCCGCCGGTATTCTCGTTGAGATGCAGCCTGAGACCTTCGCCCGGGTCGGGGTAACCCTGTATCACCATCACTTCATCCTTACGCCGATCGAGTCGGCGTGTGCCTGCAGTCCTTCGGCTCCAGCCAGCGTCATCGCGGTCCCGCCTATCCCACGCAGCCCGGCGCGAGTCACGCGTTGGACCGTGAACTGGCGGACGAAGTCGGCTGCCGACAGCCCTCCGCGTGCACGAGCTGCACCGGCGGTGGGCAGCACGTGATTCGACCCAATGGCGTAGTCGCCGGCCGCCTGCGCCGACCATGGCCCCACGAACACCGAACCTGCGCAACGCGCCATTCCAGCCAGCTTTTCGTCGCCGACGACCAGATGTTCAGGCGCAGACGCGTTGGCGAGATCCATCGCCTCCGCCAGCGATGAGGTGACGATGATGCCTCCGTGCGCCCGAAGCGAGAGACGGGCAGGACCGGTGCCGGGCAGCCGATCGTCAACAGCACGCGCAACACGTTTGGCCAACGTCCGGCTCGGTGTAATCAGGACCGCACGTGCGTCCGGATCATGCTCGGCCTGCGCCAGGAGGTCGGCGGCAATCCATTCTGCCGGACCGCGAGCGGCGACGATGACTATCTCGGTCGGGCCCGCATAGAAGTCGATGCCGCAATCGGCGGCGACGAGGGCCTTTGCGGCAGCGACGTATCGATTGCCCGGACCCACGATCTTGTCAACTCGTGGGATCGTCTCCGTGCCGTAGGCCAGTGCGGCGATCGCATGCGCGCCTCCGACTCGGAACAACCGCGTCACTCGTGCTTCGATGGCTGCGGCCATGACAACGGGCGCAGGCCTCGGACACGCGACGACAATTTCCCGCACGCCCGCAGCCGAAGCCGGAATGGCGGTCATGAGCAGCGAAGACGGTAGCGGATACCGTCCAGCGGGGACGTAGCACCCGACGCGGTCGAGCGGCACGACTCGCTGTTCGACGACGACGCCGCGATTGACACGCACGCGCCAGCGGCGTGGAACCTGGCGCCTCGCAACCGCGCGAATATTGCGGGCAGCGGCGCGCAGCGCGGCGCGGACCTCCGACGGCACGCGTGCGGCGGCGTCGCGGATCTCTGCCCGTGGAACTTCGATGGCGTCCTCGAGCGCGTCAAACCGGTGCGCGTATCGCGTCAGCGCTTCGTCGCCCCCGCGACGCACGTCGTTCACGATTTTCGCGACGCGCCTCTCGGTCGCGGCGTCGCGTGCGCGTCCAGGGGTCAGGAGCGCCCGTACGGCGCGTCGATTGCCGGAATCAACAATGGTCAGCATGCTTCAGACCACGATCTTGTTGAGCGGATACTCCACGATTCCCTGGCCCCCGGCCGCTTTGACCTTCGGAATCAGATCGCGGACCGTGCGTTCCTCGATGATCGTATTGACGGCGACCCAGTCGGGATCGCTTAGAGACGAGATCGTCGGCCGTTGAAGCGCGGGAAGCAGCGCCAGCACTTTCTCGAGATCGAGACGCCGTACATTCAGCATAAGACCCACACGGCCCTGTGCCTCGATGGCGGCGCGGAGCAGCAGCGCGATGTTCTCGATCTTCGTGCGCTTCCATTGGTCCGCCAGTGCTGAATCGTTGGCGATGAGCTGCGTGTTCGACTCCATCACGGTGTCGATGATCCGGAGCCTGTTGGCGCGCAGCGTCGAGCCGGTTTCTGTGGCTTCGACGATGGCATCGGCAAGGACGGGCGGCTTGACCTCGGTTGCACCCCACGAGAACTCGACGTTGACCGAAACGCCGTGCTGCTCGAAGTACGCCTTCGTCACGCGGACCAGCTCGGTGGCGATCGTCGCCCCAGCGAAGTCCCTGGGTGACGTGAAGCGTGAGTCCTCAGGCGCCGCGAGGACCCATCGCACCTTCCCGAAGCTCTGCTTCGCGTATACGAGATCCGCGATCGATGTCAGCGAATGCTTTGCGTCGCCGCCAAGTTTGTGCTCGGCGATCCAATCCTGGCCCGTCAGCCCGGCATCGAGCACGCCGTCGCAGACGTAACGGGCCATTTCCTGCGCGCGAATGAGCATGCATTCGATTTCAGGGTCGTCGATGGTGGGGAAGTACGACCGGGTGCTGACGTAAATGTTGAAGCCGGCACGCGCAAAGAGCTGAACGGTCGCGTCCTGCAACGAGCCTTTCGGTATGCCCAGCTTGAGCTTCATGGAATCGTGACGCCCTCCGCGCGCTGGAAGAAGCAGGTGCGTTCCCCGGTATGGCAGACGTTGCCATCACCCAGCCGTTCGGCCTTGACGAGCACCGTGTCCTCGTCGCAGTCAACGAGCACGTCGCGCACCGCGAGCCGATTGCCAGACGTTTCGCCCTTGGTCCAGAGCTTGTTGCGCGTGCGGCTGAAAAACGTCACATAGCCGCTGCGGCGGGTGATGTCCCAGGCCTCCTCGTTCATGAAGCCCACCATCAGCACCTCGCCGCTCCGGTAGTCCTGCACGACGGCCGGGATGAGTCCGTCGAGTTTCGAGAAATTCATCATCTCTGTGTCCTGCTGCCTGCCACCGCGCCGCTAAGCTGCCCTACTATCCCTGCCGCAGTTCCCAGTTCCGAGTTCCGGTACAACAAAAAACCCCGCCACGTGTTCCGGCGGGGTCTGCTGCGTCGGGCGTCTCGTCCCTGGTATTTAGTCCCTTGACATGCGCAGTTCTTCCCGCCGGCCGCGATGGCCGTGGTGATGGTGGTGCGCACGATGGAGGACGCTCAGCATCGGAACCCGCAGGCTACCAAAAAGTCGGCGTTGTGCGCAAGGTGCGGCCGTAACATAGACGGCACCGTGCGTCCTGTCGCCCGTTTCGCCGCCTTCGTCCTTCTCGCAGCGGCCGTTGCTCCGCTGTGGGCCGAAGACTGGCCTCAGTTCCTCGGTCCCGAGCGGAACGGGGTGTACCACGGACCCGCGCTTTCCGAGGCATGGGGCTCGCAGGGGCCACGCGTCGTGTGGCGCAAGAACGTGGGGCCGGGTTTCAGCGGGCCGGTCGTGGCTCAGGGGCGAATCATCCTGTTCCACCGAGTCGCGAATGAGGAGGTTGTTGAAGCGCTGGATCCACGCACGGGCGCCACCCAATGGCGTTACGCGTACACAACGTCCTACCGGGATGATTTCGGCTTCGACGAGGGTCCGCGGGCTGTGCCCGTGGTTGCGAACGGGATCGTGTACACGTTCGGTGCGCAAGGGCAGTTGCATGCCATCGACCTGGCCAAGGGCACGCGCATGTGGAGCGTCGACACGGTGCAGCGATACCGTGTCCCGAAAGGATTCTTCGGTGCGGCTGGATCGCCACTCGTCGAAGACGGCCGGGTTCTCGCCAACGTCGGCGGCCCGAATGCGGGAATCGTCGCTTTCGACGCAAAGACGGGACAGGCGCTCTGGACCGCGACCAATGATGAGGCGAGCTACTCATCTGCAGCCGGAGCGACCATCGCAGGACGACGAGTCGCGATTTTCCTCACGCGCGCCGGACTCGTGGGTCTCGATCCGGCAAGCGGGAAGGTGCAGTTTCAACGGCCCTGGCGGGCGCGGATGGCCGCATCGGTCAACGTGGCGACTCCACTTGTGATCGGCGACCTCCTCTTCGTCTCAGCTGAGTACGGGCCGGGCGCAGGTGTCTTCCGCCTCGACGGGACGACGCTCAACCAGCTCTGGGCGTCGGACGAGGTCCTCACGAACCATTACGCGACGAGCGTTCACTACGATGGAACCCTGTATGGATTCCACGGGCGCCAGGAGTTTGGCCAGAGCTTCCGGGCAGTCGAACTGCGGACCGGAAAGGTGCGCTGGAATCAGGAGCGATTCCTGGCCGGAACGGTGACGCTCGCCGGCGATCGGCTCGTGATTCTGCGCGAGCGCGGCGAGCTCGTCCTTGCGCCGGCGACCCCCGAAGGCTTCAAGCCGCTGGCACGTGCGCAGGTCCTCCCAGGCACGGTCCGCGCCTACCCGGCCTTGTCGGACGGGTTTCTCTATGCCCGTAACGAGAACACCCTGATCTGCCTGGACCTGCGACGTCAGCAGTGAGCAGAGGACGATTCGACGTGTTTCGCATATCGCTTGTCGCGCTCGCGCTTGTCGCGTTGGCGGTTGCCGGACTAGCCATCGCGGCGCAGCAGCCGCGGGACATTCTCGATCGTGCCGTCTCTGATTTCGTGCGCGGCCGCATTGCCGAATCGACGTCGGGATTCGACGAGGTCGTCAAGCTGGCTCCCGCCGTCGCGCCGCAGCTGTGGCAGCGCGGCATCGCACTGTACTACGCTGGCCGCTATGACGACTGCCGCAAACAATTCGAGCTGCACCGCACTGTGAACCCCGATGATGTGGAGAATGCCGCGTGGCATTTCCTGTGCGTCGCACGTGCCGAATCAACGGCCAAGGCAAGAGCCGCACTGCTGCCGGTGGGTCCCGATGCGCGTGTGCCGATGCGGCAGATTTACGACATGTTTCGCGGAGCATCGAAGCCGGAAGACGTGCTGGCAGCCGCGGGTGCGCAGCCGCTCGGCCAGTTCTATGCGCGGCTGTATGTCGGGTTGTATCTCGAAGCGACTGGTGACGCGCAACGGGCGCTCGAGCACATCACGCTTGCGGCGGCAGATCGGTATGCCGATGCGGGCGGGTACATGCATGCCGTCGCCAAGGTGCATCTGATGGCGCGGCGACGATAGTGGTCTGGTTCGTTGCGTGGGCTGACGGTTACCGGCGCGCACGTCCTCGCCGGTCAGGACATTTGCGTGGGCGATCGTGAGGGCTGCACGATCCGCGCACTGCCGAGATAGGGTAACCTGATTCCCATGATGTGGAAGGTTTCCTCAGGCCTTATTTGTGCTTCGGTGCTCATCCTGGCTGGTTGTCGACAGCCCGACGGGCAGGTTCCCACCCCCGACGCCGTCGTTTCGGAGGAGCTCGGTGACGTCGCGCGAGATCTCCAGTACATCGCCAATGCGCGCGACCCGGAGGCCCCCAGGAATCTGGCAGACGATCTTCGCAAGTACGCGCAGCCGTCGTCTGCTGTGCCCGCGGTGGATGAACTATCCCGTCGGACGGCTGGCGTCCTTGCTGGAAGCCAGCTGACGGAACAGGCGGCACAACGCCTGACGCACAATTTGTGGCTGTCGGTGGCTGCGCGCGATATCAGTGAGCGGCAGATCGAGTCGCTGCAGAATGACACCCATTCATTGCTGGTGTCGGTCGGAATCTCCGAGGACCGTGCCGAGCAAGTCGCAGTGCAGGTCGGCGAGGTCCAGCGCGCTGTGACGGGCCGTCCCCGCCGGTGGTACGAGCTGTTCTCAGCGAGTGACCGCGACGGATTTTTCCACGACTTCCCAGGGCAGACCGGGCCGCCCGAAGTGCCCGTAATTCGTCGTGCTGCGGTAGATCGGACGCAATAGATCCAGGCGGTCGATGATGGCTCGCGGCCGGAAGTCGAATGCGTTCATCACGAATTCCGCCGCTGCCCGTTCGTCGCCGGTGCCGAACGTGTCCACCTTGACCGACACCGGCTTCGCCATTCCGATGGCGTAGCCCACCTGAATTTCGGCTTTTTTCGCGAGCCCCGAGGCGACAACCTGCTTCGCCACGTAGCGGCAGAAATACGCACTGCTGCGATCGACTTTCGACGGGTCCTTGCCGCTGAACGCACCGCCGCCGTGCCGTCCCGCGCCGCCGTAGCTGTCGACGATGATCTTGCGGCCAGTGACGCCCGCATCTGCCGACGGACCGCCATGTGTGAAGCTGCCGGTGGGATTCACGAACAAGGTCAGCTGGTTGCGCCACCAGTGTCCCAGCACGCGAGGTCCCAGTTCTTCACGTACGTATTCCGCAATCTTTTTCTGATCCGCCTCGGGCGAATGCTGTGTCGAGACCACCACCGTCGTTACCTCGGTGGGCTGGTTGTTCTCATACAGAACCGACACTTGTGACTTGCTGTCCGGGCGCAGCCAATTCACCTTGCCGGCCTTGCGGTCGTCGCTCAAGCCTTTGGTCAACTTGTGCGCCAGCAGCACCGGCAGCGGCATCAGTTCCGGAGATTCGTCAGTCGCATATCCAAACATGATCCCTTGATCGCCAGCGCCCTGGTCTCCACTCTGGCTGGTCGCGGCCGTCACTCCTTGATCGATCTCCCCAGACTGCTTGGTGATGAGCGAGATCAGCTTCAGCGTGGAATCGCAGAATGGCTCAGCGGTGTCGGTATAGCCGATTTCTCTGACCGCTTGCCGGACGATGCGGTCGTAATCCAGGGTCGCGTTGGTCGTGATCTCGCCAGCGATCACTACGGTGTTGCTCTTGCAGAGCGTTTCGCAGGCGACCCGGCTGTTCCTATCCTGCTCGAGGCAGGTATCAAGGATGGAGTCGGCAATGTAATCACAGACTTTGTCCGGATGCCCTTCAGAAACCGATTCAGATGTGAACGTATAACGCGACATGGCGATCCCCGTAGTGAAGACAATAAAAAAGCCCGCCAATCCGGTCGCGGGCTACTCGCGACTTAGATAGCATGGAAGCCTTAGGCATCTGATGCCAGGCTGCGCGGCCCATCAAGTCGGTGAAATCGCCGCGCTCCCGAAGCGCCACAGTATAGATCACATCCGGGTCTGCCAATGATTGTACTGGTTCACCATGCGGAGGCGGTCGGTCCGGACGTCGATCCGATGCGGCCCTTGTCCGATGCCGGGCGCACTGCTGCAACGCGGCTTGCGGCGGAGGCCGCCGGCCGAGGCGTGCGGCCAGATCAGGTGTGGCACAGCGGAAAGCTGCGAGCCCGTCAGACCGCCGAGCTGTTCTGGCGCGCCTGCAACCCGTTGGCGCCGTTCTCAGCGGCGCGCGGACTGCAGCCGGACGATCCCCCGGCATGGATCCGCGACGAACTGGAAGGGGAGACCCGGGCGATTCTCATCGTGGGCCACATGCCGCATCTCGATCGCCTGCTGCGTCTGCTGCTGCAAGGTGACGCAGTCAGCAGCGTCTGCGGGTTTCCCGCTGCATGGATGCGTCGCGCTCGAACGGGATGCGGAACGACGGAAGGAGATCTGGAGAATATCGTGACCGTGGAACTTCTGTCGTGATTGGCGAACGCGATCAGCGAGACGTCCGGATTGTTGACGGTGAGCAATCAAACAATCCGAACGCCTCGAACGAGCTGGACGACTTCAGACTTACCAGCGGAAGGTAATGCCGCCGGTCGCTCGCCAGAAATCGAAGTTGCCGAAGTCGATGTCGAAGTCGTTGTCTTCGCTCGGAATCGGTCAACGCACGGAAGTAACGAAGATCGCCGCGGAAACCAACGTGATCCGTTGCGAACCCCATGACACCGCCGCCGACGTTCATGCCGAACTCGTCGTTACTGACGTTGAACAGGTCGTCCGAGTCCTGCACGTTCTGTTGGATCAACCCGAGCCCGCCAACGAAGTACGGCCGGACACCGACCCCCTGCGTTCCGCCGATTGGAACGCCGACGATCACATTACCCATGAACGAGGTCACATTGCTGTCGTCGATGAGGTCGACGTTATCATCGTCGCCCTCGAAGAACTCCGGGCTGTAGGCGAAGTCGGCTTCCCATCCGAGGATGCCGGCTCCCATCCATCCAATCGAGGCACCCCACGTCAAATGCTCCCGGCCTTCCGCGCTGCCGCCGAAGCCGGCGCCGATATTAGGTGTAAAGAGCCAGTCGGCATTCGCGGTCGACGGCGCAAGCATCAGCGCGAGCGCCGACACGATTAGCCATCTTTTCATTTGCTTCTCCTCCCCGGTCGTCGAGCGGTGCAAGCGACATACCCCGCCGAGCTCAGCCGGATGCTCCGAAGCGCGAGGCCGCCAAATCGATGAGGATGAGACCTTTATGGCAAATGGTCCCGCTCAGTCATGCCAAAGGGCCGGCATCGTCCAGCCCGAGAGGAGCGGTCAATGTGTGCTCAGGAGGGCCAAGAATCTTCCCGATGTGTCTAGATGACAGGCGGAGCGCCCTGCCTGAAGTTACCGCCGAGCAGTGATACGGAATCGGCGCCGAGCCAGCCATCAAGGACTCTGGCGTAGACGGCGCGGAAATCGGTCTCGAAGCGAACATCTCCTCCGCTGTTCTCCAGCGTCGGATTGTCAGGATTCGGATCGAGGGACGCCGCCGTGCCGTGAATGCCGCCGCGAACGGCGCCCCCGATCGCCATCATGAGGCCCGCGGCACCGTGATCGGTGCCCTGACTGCCGTTTTCATTGATCCGGCGGCCGAACTCCGAGAACTGCAGCACCAGCGTGTCGTTCAGCAATCCCTGGTTCCGGAGATCCATATAGAAGGCCGAAAGCCCGTCTCCGAAGGTGCCCATCAGATCCCCGTGCGCGCCGCCGCCCGTATTGCCCTGACTGGCGTGTGTGTCGAACCCACCAGTTTGTACCCAGAACACTTTCGTTCCGATCCCGCGAACGATGGCCGCAGCGACGGTGCGCAGCGCCATCGCAAAGCCACTGTTCGGATACGTGACGGTCGATACGTAAGCAGTCACCGACGCCACCCGGTCGAGCGTGTCGAGCGCCCCGCGAATGGACCCGTTGACGAAGGACAAGTGCGGTCGGTTGACCGGTACGTGGGAGGCAATCCGCGTAGCGGCGACGAGCTCGTAGACGCCTCCGCGCCGTCATTTGGACTCGAAAAACTGTAACTCCGCGCGTCCGGGATGGCGGGAACGCCGACGTTGCGCGCGACGAGTGCTCGCGGGGTTTCGCGCATCGAGCTCCACCCTGTCAGCGCATCGACAGGTGCCGGCAGCGTGTCGAGGTAACGTCCAAGCCATCCGAGTCCTGTCGGCGCGTTCGGGTCGGCAGTGCCCCAGATGTCGAGCTCCTGAAAATGCGAGCGGCTGGAATTCAGATAGCCGGTGCGCTGCACCACAGCAAGGCGGCCTTCGTTGAATATGTTGCGCAGCCCCGTGAGCTTTGGGTGCAGACCAAGCGTCTTTCCGCTGCTGTCGCTGCCAATCTGCAGTACCTGACCCGCAGGAATCGCAAGTGCCGGTCGGCGGCTGTAGTAGAACGGGTCCTGGTACGGAACGACCGTGTTCAAGGCGTCGTTCCCGCCATTGAGGTAAACGACGACAAGATTTCGACTCCGCACGCCCTGCGCGAGGGCGACGCTGTTCAGAAAGGCCGGGGCGGCAAAGCCGACGGTGAACGCCGCAATGCCGTCACGAATGAACTCCCGTCGTGTGACCATCTTCTTACACGAACTGATATTCAGCCGCTCCAACGATCAGCCTGACGAGTCCGACTGTCTTCGTATCGACGTGCGCGTCCGAGCCGGTCCATGGCCCTCCGGCGGTCAGATACGTCAACAGCTCGTTGTATGGCTGCCGATCGAATTGCGCCGGCGACAGTCGTTCGAACATGAAAGTCGAGCAGTGCCTCGGGCGTCGCTCGAAACGACGTCGCCGAACGCGCCAGGTTGAACCGCTGATTTGCGGCCAGCGTCGACGCGAAGTTCATTCTGGCGAGCATCGCGCTCGTTGAAAACCACGCGGCTCCAAGCTGCCATCCACTCACGTTCGGCGGCTCGAACAGCGTCTGTCCCATGTTCGTCAACGGCGTTCGCGTCGAGTCAACCGAAAAACCCGCCCAGCCGATCTCGCGAATGGCACGTACGACGAACTCGGCTGGCCACGAATAGCGCGCATACCAGCGGTCAGGGTCGAAAAACCATTCGGAGCTCAGGATGTATCGGATGACCGGCTTCATCTCGGTCCCGTTTCGCAGGTACACGGAGGCGACGGCTTCGACAAACGCCGGGTCCGGCTTTTCGATCTCGCTGACGAAGAAGTTCCACAGCTTGCGTGCGAGCCGCCGTGCCGTCTCCGGGTGCTGCGCGAGCGCAGTGATGAAATCGATGCCGTCCTGCATGCCATCGCTCGCCGACCTCGCGGGAATCGTGCGGGTTCCGTCGCTGTAGATCGGAAACGTGAACGTCTTCGCCGTCGTATCGTGCTGGCCAGGGTTATAGGCGAATTCGTAGTAGGTATTCGGATTGGTGAAAAGGCCGCCCGTTGCGTTGCGAAGATTCCAGCCCGTGAACACCCGTGCCGCCGCGTACACGTCCTGCTCCGTATAGTGGCCGACGCCCCAGGTGAACAGCTCCATGATTTCGCGAGCGAAGTTCTCCTGCGGCTGCGCGCGGACATTCTGCCGGCCATCGAGCCACACGAGCATTGCCGGATCGCGCGCGACTTCAATCAGCAGATTGCGAAAGTTTCCGAGCGCGAACCTGCGGAACAGCTCGATCTGTCCGGGCCGGCCCGGCAGCGCGCCCTGTTTGAGCGCCATCATCTTGGTGCCGTGAATGGTGCCGTACGCACCTGCAATCTTGCCGTAGCCGGTGGCGAAATGGTTGTGCCAGAAGAGCGCCATCTTCTCCTGCAGCGGTCGCTGAGAGTGCACCATCCGAACACCCACCGTTGGCGGGCGTCCTCGATGTCCGTGTTCGGCGAGAACTGGCCTCCTCGCGTCGTCACGCTGACATGGTCAATTTGCCCAATCCTCGAGTCCACGTCGTCGGGCTGCCGTTCGTAGTCGACGAGGTAGTCGATGACCGTTGAAATAGGTACTGCGTCGAACTTGGCGAGGTCCGCAGCCGTGGGGCCGAATCCCGCCCTCCGCAGCAGATGCGCCACTTGCTCTCGAGCCATCGGTCTTCCGAGAGTCTTTCTAACGGCCTTGCCGTGCCGTGAATTGCGAATTGTCGAAGGCGAAATGACGATGTCGTCGCGCGCAGTCGGCCGGCGATACGCTGGTCACACAAGAGTCGAATCGTGTAAGCGGGTTCGTTCGAATCGTTCAGCCGCGAACGGCCTGAACGATCCGAACGAGTCGAACCGTTTCAGCTAAAAGCGGAACGTGACTCCGGCGGTAGTGCGCCAAAAGTGTCGGTCGACGTCGATGCCGACGAGGTCGACGGTCGGAACGTCCACCCTGTTGACGATGCCAGCGTCCAGCAGATCGAAGCCCAGCTCGGGCGGGTCGAACGAGTAAAACCAGCGAAAGTCGCCGCGGAATCCCCAGTTATCGTTCACGAAACCCATAGCGCCGGCGCCGAGGTCCATCCCGAACTCGTTGTTGGTGGACTCGAAATCGAACAGGGTTTCCTCGGTTTTCGCCTTGACCCGAAGCAGACCAACCCCGCCGACGATGTACGGATTGAAACCCTTGAACGGATAGCCGACGATCGCGTTGCCCATGAGTGTGGTGACATTGGCCTCGATAAAGTCCTTATCGAAACCCAGCAGGTCCGAGTCTTCGGTGTTGAAGAGATTGTTGTTGAGATTCCAGCCTAGGTCGGCCTCGAAGCCGAAAACCCCGTCGCCCATCCACGCGAGCGATCCTCCCCATGTCACGCTCCCCGACGCAAGGCCACCAGTGACGCCGCCGACGAAAGGTGTAAACAGCCAATCGGCGCGTGCAGTCGACGGCGCAAGCGTCAACGCAAGCGCCGCCACGATCAGTATCTTCTTCATATCAAGTTCCTCCTTAGGTCGCTTAGTTCGGTTTGGCGGTGCAAGCGACATGCCCCAAGCACGCACCGTGAGCCAGCTTGAAAGTACATGTCCCGTTTGAGATCGAAGGCATCTTTGCAGCGTTCGTTCCAGCAATTCCCGATTGGTTAGACATAGTGTTTGAATGATCAGGTGCCCGCGCCCGTGTGTTGACGTGGGCTCGCCTGTGCGTTGACGTGGTTACCGCGAGCTCACCATCGGAATGTGACGCCGCCGGTGGCGCGCCAAAAGGTCCGGTCGATATCGAGGGGAAGGTCGATGTCCAGGAGGTCACTCTCCAGATCGGGATCCGTGATGGAGTAGTACCAACGAACATCGCCGCGCAATCCAAAGGTATCTGTCACGAAACCATAAGCACCCCCGCCCAGACTCAGCCCGAAGAGGTTTTCACTGCGGTCAAATAATTCGTCAACCCCTTGCACGTTGGTCCGGATCAGACCGAGCCCGCCGGCGAAGAACGGATTGACGCCCTCGCCAGTTGTCCCGCCGATCGGATAGCCAACCAGCACGTTGCCCATGACTGTGCCGACTCTGGCATCGAAAAAGTCCTTATCGATACCAAAGAAGTTCGCCTCGGTTGTAGTGAGCAGGTTGTTGCTGGCGAAACCGAGATCGGCCTCCGCGCCCAGAATCCCG